>NZ_QUNO01000001.1 GCF_003387475.1 Kutzneria buriramensis
GGTCCCATTCCGAACCCGGAAGCTAAGCCCTCCTGCGCCGATGGTACTGCACTCGTGAGGGTGTGGGAGAGTAGGACGCCGCCGGACAAAATTTGCCCGATGGGGATCGAGTAGAGCGCAAGCTCCTCGATCCCCATCGGGCCTTTTCACGTTGTACGTTCGTGGGCGTGACGAAGCCGCTGCTGGTCATCGACGCCGCCAACGTGGTCGGATCCGTGCCCGACGGCTGGTGGCGCGACCGCGCCGGCGCCACCACCAGGCTTCGGGACTCCCTTGTCGAGCTCGCCGCCACCGGACTCCCCCAGACCGGCTCTCCCGTCGACGTGATCCTCGTCGTCGAAGGCAAAGCCCGCACCGTCACCAGCTCCGACACCGTCCAGGTGCATGTCGCCCCCCACTCCGGCGACGACGCCATCGTCGAACTGGTCGCCGACGAATCCGGCTCCGGTCGGCCCATCTACGTCGTCACCGCCGACCGCGGCCTACAACGCCGAGTCGGCATCTACGCCGTCGAGATCCTCGGGCCCCACACCGTGCGCTGACCTCGTTCACATGCTGGACCGTGGAACACCGCACTCCCCCGCTGGTGTTGACTCAGCATGTGACCACTGCGAAGCGTCGTGCCCGGGTCCGCGCCCCCGAATTCGTCGGGCGCGGGTGGCTGAACACCGGCGGCAAGGCCATCACGCTGGCGGACCTGCGCGGCCGGATCACGCTGCTGGACTTCTGGACGTTCTGCTGCATCAACTGCCTGCACGTGTTGGACGAGCTGCGCCCGCTGGAGGCGGAGTTCCCGGACGTGCTGGTGACGATCGGCGTGCACTCGCCGAAATTCGTGCACGAGGCCGACCCGGATGCGTTGAGCGCGGCGGTGGAGCGGTACGAGGTGCACCACCCGGTGCTGGACGACCCGAACCTGACCACGTGGCAGAACTACGCGGTGAAGGCCTGGCCGACGCTGGTGCTGATCGACCCGGAGGGCTACGTGGTGCACGTGGCGGCGGGCGAGGGACACGTGGAGGCGCTGCGCCGGATCATCGCCGCGCTGATCGACGAGCACACCGCGAAGGGCACGCTGCGCCGCGGCGATGGGCCGTACGTGCCGCCGCGGCAGCAGGAGACGGAGCTGCGCTTCCCGGCGAAGGTCGTTGTCACGCCACAGGAAACGCTGCTGGTGACGGACTCCGCGCATCACAGCGTGGTCGAGTTGGCGGCGGACGGCGAGACGGTGCTGCGGCGCATCGGCACGGGTGAGCGTGGCCGGCGGGACGGTGGTCCGAAGGAGACAACTTTCTCGGAGCCGGCGGGTATTACCTTGCTGCCCAGGGAAATCGCCGCGGAGGTCGGCTACGACGCGGTGGTGGCGGACACCGTGAACCACCTGCTGCGGGGAATCGACCTGATCACCGGGAACGTCACCACGATCGCCGGCACCGGCGAGCAATGGCGCATGGGCGACGTCGACGGGCCGGCGGACAAGATCGACCTGACGAGCCCCTGGGACGTGGCGTGGTGGGCGCCGGCGAACGGCGTTGTTGTTGCCATGGCAGGCAATCACACCCTCAGCCTGTTCGATCCGCTGGCCGGGACGATCACCAGGTTCGCCGGGACGACGGTGGAGGGACTCAAGGACGGTACGGCGCTGGAGGCGTTCTTCGCCCAGACCTCCGGTCTCGCCGCCGACGGCGACAAGCTGTGGCTTGTGGACTCCGAGACGTCCGCGCTGCGCTGGATCGACAGCGACCGGCAGGTCCACACGGCCGTCGGCGAGGGGCTGTTCGACTTCGGCCACCGAGACGGTGCCGCCGACCAGGCGCTGCTCCAGCACCCGCTCGGCCTCGCGGTGTTGCCCGACGGCAGCATCGCCATCGCCGACACGTACAACTCCGCGATTAGGCGCTACGAACCGGAAACCGGCGAAGTGTCCACTTTGGCCACCGACGTCGCCGAGCCCTCCGGGGCCGCCATTGTGGACGGTGAACTGGTCGTCGTCGCCTCCGCCGCGCACCGGCTGGAGCGCCCGGTGCCGCCGGGGGTGTCCGCCAAGATCGTCGCCGGCGACGCGCACCAGGTGCGCCGGCCGCCGTCGGAACTGGGCGTCGGCGAGGTCGAGCTGGCGGTGGTGTTCACGCCGCCGCCCGGCCAGAAGCTGGACGACCGGTACGGCCCGTCGACCCGCCTGGAGATCACGTCCTCACCGTCGGGGCTGATCGCCGCCGGCGCGGGCGAATCGACCGACCTGGCAAGGAAGTTGACCATCGCCGAGGGCTTTGCCGAGGGCGTGCTGCACGTCGTCGCGCAGGCCGCCAGCTGTGACGACGGCGCCGAGCACCCTGTGTGCCGCCTGACCCGGCAGGACTGGGGTGTCCCGATTCGCGTGACGAGCGGCGGTCCGGCCCGGCTGGCGCTGGTCATGGGCGGGGTCGACGAGCCGGCGAAGTAGAATCGGCGCGTGGCAGAGTCGAAGCTCCAGATCCAGATGCTGCACGACCGGGTGCTGGTGAAGATCTCGCCGGAGGACGGTGAGCGTCGCAGCAGCGGCGGCATCGTCATCCCGGCCACCGCGCAGGTCGCGAAGCGGCTGGCCTGGGGTGACGTGCTGGGCGTCGGCGGGCACGTGCGCAACGTGAAGGTCGGCGACCGGGTGCTGTTCAACCCGGAGGACCAGCTCGAGGTCGAGGTGCAGGCGCAGACCTACACGGTGATGCGGGAACGCGACATCCACGCCGTCGCGAACGAACAGACCGAGCAGGGCACCGGCCTCTACCTCTAGAGCCCCTCCTCCTTGGCTCGCCGGCGCTGCTCCTCGGCGCGCTCCCGGCACTTGCGCAGGAACTCCGCGTCGTCGTCGGGGTTCACCGCGATGTGCCGGCCGGGCCGGTCGTACTCCGGGAACCGGGACGTCGTGGCGTAGCCGCGCGACTGGATCCGCGGCTTGCCCACGGCCAGCCACAGGATCGAGCCGACCAGCGGCAGCAGCAGAACCACCAGCAGCCACAACATCTTCGGCAGGTGTCGGGCCGCCGACTCGTCGGTGACGATCACGTCCACCAGACAGAAGATCCACAAGCAGAACACCGCGATGCCGAGCGCTCCGTCGAAGTAGAGCACAGCTATCACTCCCCCTGGTACGGACGGGCCGAGGGAGATAGTGGCACGGACCCCTGACAATCCGCCTACGGAACACGAAAAACGGCGGCGTGCCCGTCGGGCCCGCCGCCGTTCGAGGAGAACTCAGAAGGACGCCTCGTCCACGTCCATCAGCGCGTTGTCGGTGGTCTCGGCGATCTTGCGGCGCGCGGTCAGCTCCGGCAGCACGTTCTTGGCGAAGAACGACGCCACCGCGACCTTGCCCTCGTAGAACGCCTTGTCCTTGGCGGACGGGGTGCCGGCCAGCGCGGCCAGCGCCACCTCGGCCTGGCGCAGCAGCAGCCAGCCGACGAGCACGTCGCCCGCGGACATGAGCAGCCGCACGCTGTTCTGGCCGACCTTGTAGACGTTGTTCACGTCCTCCTGGGAGGAGGTGAGGAAGCCGATCATCGTGCCGAGGATGCCCTGGAGGTCCTGGAGCGCCTGGGCCAGCGCGGCCCGCTCCTCCTTGAGCCGGCCGTTGCCGCCCTCGTTGTCCAGGAACTTCTGGATCTCGTTGTTGATGAAGCCGAGCGCCTGGCCCTTGTCACGGATGATCTTGCGGAAGAAGAAGTCCAGCGACTGGATGGCGGTCGTGCCCTCGTACAGGCTGTCGATCTTGGAGTCGCGGATGTACTGCTCGATCGGGTAGTCCTGGAGGAAGCCGGAGCCGCCCAGGGTCTGCAGCGACTGCGCGAGCTGCTCGTAGGCCCGCTCCGAGCCGACGCCCTTCACGATCGGCAGCAGCAGGTCGTTGATCCGCTCGGCCAGCTTGACGTCGCCGGCGCCGGCCTGGATCTGGTCCTGGAACGTCGCGGTGTACAGGTACACCGCGCGCAGGCCCTCGGCGTAGGCCTTCTGCAGCATCAGGCTGCGGCGCACGTCCGGGTGGTGGGTGATGGTGACCCGCGGCGCGGCCTTGTCGGTCATCCGGGTCAGGTCGGCGCTCTGCACCCGCTCCTTGGCGTAGGCCAGGGCGTTCAGGTAACCGGTGGACAGCGTGGCGATCGCCTTGGTGCCGACCATCATCCGGGCGTACTCGATGACCTGGAACATCTGCGCGATGCCGTCGTGCACCTCGCCGAGCAGCCAGCCCTGGGCCGGCACGCCGTGCTGGCCGAAGGTGACCTCGCAGGTGGTGGAGACCTTGAGGCCCATCTTGTGCTCGACGTTGGTGACGAAGGCGCCATTGCGCTCGCCCAGCTCGCCGGTCTGGCTGTCGAAGTGGAACTTCGGCACCAGGAACAGGCTCAGGCCCTTGGTGCCGGCCTTGGCCTCGATGCCGGGGCCCTCGGGGCGGGCCAGCACCAGGTGCATGATGTTCTCGGTCATGTCCTGGTCGCCGGACGTGATGAAGCGCTTGACGCCGTCCAGGTGCCAGCTGCCATCCGCCTGGAGCACGGCCTTGGTGCGGCCGGCGCCCACGTCGGAGCCGGCGTCCGGCTCGGTGAGCACCATGGTGGCGCCCCAGCCGCGCTCGATCATCAGCTCGGCCCAGTGCTTCTGCTCGTCGGTGCCGTTGCGGTGCACGACGGCGGCGAAGCTCGGGCCGGCCATGTACATGAACAGCGCCGGGTTGGCGCCGAGGATCAGCTCGAACGCGGCCCACGACACCGACGGCGGCACACCGAGGCCGCCCAGCTCCTCGGGCAGGGACAGGCGGTACCACTCGCCGTCCCACAGCGCCTTGTAGCTCTTCTTGAACGACTCGGGCAGCGTGGCCGAGTGCGTCTTGGGGTCGAAGACCGGCGGGTTGCGGTCGGCGTCGGCGAACGACTCCGCCAGGGGCCCGATCGCCAGGTTGTTCAGCTCGCTGAGCACGCCTCGAGCAGTGTCCTCGTCGCCCTGCTCGAACGGCCCGGTGCCGAGAGTCTCCTGGACGTTGAACACCTCGAAGAGGTTGAACTCCAGGTCACGCACATTGCTCTTGTAGTGGCCCATGGCTTCCTTGCTCCCCTACTAGCCGGTAACAATCAGGATATTACCTGCCAGTAACCTCGGCAAGGCCCTTCGCCCGGTTGTGGCGACCCGCTACAAGGCCGCCCTGCTCAGCGTGACCATGCGAATACCCAGACCGACCAGGACCAGCCCGCTCACCCGATCCATCCAGCGGCGCACCACCGGCCGCGACAGCAGCCGCCGGGCGAGGCCGATCGCCAGCACAACGAGGGTGTAGTAGCTCGCGCTGAGGGCCATCTGGACGGCGGCGAGCACGAACGTGTCGACCAAGGGGTTGCCGTCCGGCGGCAGGAACTGCGGCAGCAGGGCGAGATAGAGCACAGCCGCCTTGGGATTGGTCACATTGGTCATGAAGCCGGCCCGCAGCGACGCCAGCAGGCCCCGCTGCGCCCCCTCCTCGGCCTCGGCCAGCTTCGCCGGCTCGCGGCGGGAGCGGCGCAACGACTGCACGCCCAGCCAGCACAGGTAGACCGCGCCGGCGACCTTCAGCACCACGAACGCGATCTCGGAGGTGCGGATCAGCACCGTCAGGCCGAACGCCGACGCCGTGGCCCAGACGATCAGGCCGGTGGTGTTGCCGGCCACGGTGGCCAGGCCGGCCGCGCGGCCGGAGCGCAGCGACTGCGTCAGCAGCACGGCGAGCGACGGGCCGGGGGCGACGATGACCAGCAGGCAGGTGAGCACGAACGCCGCGGAGATCACGACCCAAGTTCACCTGTCCGTGGCGGCCACGAGCAAGCCGATTCGGTACGAGATGGCGACGGCGTGTGCCCGATCGCGCGCCCCGAGCTTGCGGAGCATCCCCTTGATGTGGGTCCGGACGGTCTCCACCGACACGAACAGTGCCGCCGCGATGGCCCGGTTCTCCAGGCCGTCGGCGATGAGCTGGAGCACCTCGAACTCGCGTCGGGTGAGGACGCCGCTGGTCGGCTGGCCGTCCGGGTCGGCCGCCGCCAGCACCGGGGCCAGCGTCGGGTCGATGTAGCGGCGGCTGATCGGCGTGTGGTGGATCGCCTGGACGATCTGCGGCGGTTCGGCGTTTCGGGGCACCACGCCGCGGGCCCCTCGGCGGAACGCCCGCTGCGCGAACTCCGCTGTGCAGTGGGCGTCACGGAGCACCGTCAGCACCACCATCCGCTCGTCGTGCTCGGTCAGCACGCGGGTGAAGTGGCCCAGCGGGTCCAGCGCGGAGTCGATCAGCAGCACGTCGGGGTGGTGCCGCTCGTGCAGCTGCACGGCCGCGCGGTGATCGCGGGCGGCGCCGCTCCAGTGCAGGCCGGGGGTGCGGTTGACCAGCGTGGAAAGGCCCTCGCGGAACAGCGGCACCTGGTCGAGCAGGGCGACGCCGATGGTGGCCTGGCATCGCCGCTGGCCGGGTGGTGTGCGCTGGCCAGCGATGTGCGGTGCGGTCATGCCGTGCTCCGATCTTTCCTCCCTCGGGGTACAGGGGACGCCCGGTGGTCGCGCCCCTGACGGCGCCCACGCTCGGAGCAGCGCTTTTATCCCCCAAGCGGGTGATACCGGGGACGTCTGAAGCCCTGCGGTTCACCTACCTGAAAGTCAGTCACAAATGTGACTCAATCCCCTCGGAAGGGTTCCTCTCGCCGAAATACGCACGTAGGACCTACGTCACACATCCTGAGTGGATGCCGGGTCCGTCCGCCGCCGGATCGCGGTCTTCCGCATGGAACCGACTCCCGCGGGTCGGATCAGAGAAACGAGGCGATCTGGCGTGCAGCAAACGGAGGGTCTGCCGGCACGGCGGAACATCAACAGAGGAACTCTGTTCTTCTTCGGTGCCCTCGGCGGCATCCTGTTCGGCTACGACCTGGGCGTCATCTCAGGTGTCCTGCTGTTCATCAAGAAGGTCTGGTCGCTGACGGCGCTTCAGCAGGGCTTCGTCAACGGCGCGCTGGCGGCGGGCGCCATCATCGGCGCGCTGACCGTGATCAAGCTGGCCGACGGCCTCGGCCGGCGCCGCACCATCATCGTCGCGGCGAGCGTGTTCGCGCTCGGCACCATCGGCTGCACGTTCGCGCCGAACTTCGAGACGCTGGTGGCGTTCCGGTTCATCGTCGGCATCGCGGTCGGCGCGTCGTCCGCGACGGTGCCGACCTACCTGGCCGAGCTGGCCCCGGGCAAGGTCCGCGGCCTGCTCTCGTCGCTGAACCAGCTCATGATCGTCAGCGGCATCCTCATCGCGTACATCGTCGACGACATCCTCGCCGACTCGGGCAACTGGCGGGCGATGATCGCCGCGGCGCTGATCCCCGCGGTGATCCTGCTGGTCGGCATGCTGCGCATGCCGGAGACGCCGCGCTGGCTGCTCAAGAACGGCCGCGAGGACGAGGCCCGCGCGGTGCTCGCCAGCACGCTTCAGGGCGAGGGCGTCGACGCCGAGTTCGACCAGATCAAGGAAGTCATCCGGCTGGACGGCCAGCAGGCGAAGGGCACGTTCAAGGACCTGACCGCCAAGTGGGCCCGGCCCGCGCTGGTGGTGGCCCTGATCCTGGCCATCGGCCAGCAGTTCTCCGGCGTCAACGCGGTCAACACCTACGCCCCGATCATGTTCCAGAACCTGGGCTACGGCGCGTCCGCCGCGCTGCTCGCCGCCGTCGTGCTCGGCATCGTCAAGGTGGCGTTCACGGTGGGCGAGATGTTCGTGGTCGACCGCTGGGGCCGCAAGCCGCTGCTGCGTGTCGGCGGCCTGCTGATGGCCGGCACGCTGATCGTGCTCGGCCTGTGCGTCAGCTTCATCCACAACACCAGCGTCATCGGCCCGATCACGCTGGTGCTGCTGATCCTGTTCCTGGCCGGTTACGAGCTCGGCTGGGGCGCGGTCGTGTGGGTCATGATCGGCGAGGTGTTCCCGCTGCGGGTCCGCGGCATCGGCACCGGCACCGCGAGCGTCGTGCTGTGGGCGGCGACGTTCACCATCACCTTCGTGTTCCCGGTGATGTACACGGGTCTCGGCCTGGCCGGCGCGGCGTGGATCTTCGCGGCGGTCTGCATCGTCCTGGTGCTGCTGGTCGGCAAGTTCGTGCCGGAGACCAAGGGCCGCACGCTGGAGCAGATCGAGCTGGAGCTGCGCGAGCGCGTGACCGTCTGAACTGTCGGACCCCCTGGGTAGCGTGCCTGGCATGACTACCCGACTGGACAACGTGGTCGTGGACGCGGCCGACCCGGCGGCCCTCGCGGGCTTCTGGTCGGCCGCGCTCGGCGCGGCGATCACGTACCAGGACGAGAACGAGGTCGATGTCGGGCTCCCCGGCTTCGACCTCGCTTTCGTTCCGGTGCCCGAGCCCAAGACCGGGCAGAACCGGGTGCACCTCGACCTCGCGAGTGCGTCCGTCGAGGACCAGGCGGCGATCGTGGACCGGTTACTGGGTCTCGGCGCCCGGCACGTGGACATCGGCCAGGGCGACGTGCCGTGGGTCGTGCTGGCGGACCCGGCGGGCAACGAGTTCTGCGTGCTGGAGCCCCGGGACGAGTACCGCGGCATCGGGCCGGTGGCGGCGATCGTGGTGGCCGCACGGGACGCCGTGGGGCTGGCTCGGTTCTGGGCCGAGGCGACCGGCCGGCTGCTCACCCGCAGTGGTTCCGACTGGGCGTCGCTCGCCGCGGACGCCGGCGCGTGGCTGGAATTCGTCGCCAGTCCGGCCGTCAAGACCGTCAAGAATCGGGTGCATCTGGACGTGCGCCCGTCGGCCGTCGACGACCACGCCGTTGAGGTGGATCGACTGCTCTCGGCGGGCGCAGGGTGGGCCGATCTTGGGCAGGGGGACCTGCCGTGGGCGGTGCTGGTCGACCCCGAGGAGAACGAGTTCTGTGTGCTCCGCCCGGCGGGCTGATCCATCCGAACGGGCGATTAGGGCCTTACGACTCTGCGGAGTGCCGCTGTGGCTGCGTACCGTGCTGATCGCGCGGCGATCCGCGCACGTGTGGAGAACTCGTCCTGCGGACGCCCCCCGACGCAGGACGAGCCACCCACCGAGTCGCGCTCACCGGCCGGCTCGCCGTTCAGTCATGACCGTCGAGCCGGGAAGGTGACGCTCATGGACCTCATCGCGTTCGTCCCCGTCACCGACCTCGATCGAGCCGTCGAGTTCTACGGATCCGTCCTCGGCCTGGCGCACGAGGAGACCACCCCGTTCGCCGCCGTGTTCCGGGCCGGCTCCGTGATGCTCCGCGCCACCTTGGTCGACTCCCTCCAACCGCAGCCGTTCACCGTGCTCGGCTGGGCCGTGCCCGACATCGCGGCCACCGTGGCCGAGTTCTCCGGCCGTGGCGTGGAGTTCACCCGGTACGAGGGGATGGGCCAGGACGCGGCCGGCATCTGGACCACCCCCGGCGGCGACCGCGTCGCATGGTTCCGCGACCCCGACGGCAACACCCTGTCGCTGACCCAGTTCGTTTAGCCGCAAGGCTTTCCTCAGCCGAGACCGATCTGCTGGTAGAAGTTCGTGTTGTCCCAGAACAGGAACTCCTCGTCCATCGTGCCCCGGCGGTTCCAGATGCCGACCGTCGCCATGTTGATGGAGTACTTGCGGTTGGTCGGGGCGATGAAGCCGCCCTTGCCGTCGGGCATGGGGCGGCTGAACGTGCCCTGCATGACGCCGGTGACCGCGGTCAGGTTGTCCTTGGCGACGCGGAGCGGGTGGCTGTGGATGCGGGTGTCCGGGGCCCACACGAACATGGCGGCCAGGTCGGCGATGTGCTTGTCGATGCCGTCGGTGTAGTGCCCGTCGGGCCAGTGCACGCGGATGTTCTGAGCGTGGCTCTCGTGCAGGCGGGCCCAGTCGGCCTGGGTGAACACGACGAAGTCGAGTTCGTCGAACGTCCTCAGGTGCGCCCGCTCCTGGGCGGTCAAGTTGTTGGGGTACGGCGGGTTGGGCACAGGCGTCGCCGACGGGTCGGGCAACGGCGTGTAGTGCTCGGGGGCGGCCAGGGCCGTGCCGTCGGCCACCGCCGACAACGCGAGCGCGCCGAACACGGCGGCGCCGCCCCGTCCGATCAGGCTTCGACGGTCCAACATGAGGTCCTCCTCGGCGAAAGGTGTTGACGGGCCTCATGAAACGGTCGGTGGCCGCCAGCGGGCCATTGCCCGTCGCGCATCCATTCATTCGTCAGGTTTATGGCATGGTTGCGACCGATAAGCTGGATCCGTGTCCACCGCCCAGGAGCTGGTCGCACTTCGCTCGTTCCTCGCCGTCTACCGAACCGGCGGGGTCGCCCGCGCCGCCGAGCAGTTGGGATTGTCACAGCCGGCGGTGTCGCATCACCTGCGCGCCGTCGAGGGGTTCACGGGCCGGCCGCTGTTCGCCCGCGCCGGCCGCGGCATCGCCCCGACCGAGGCCGGCCACGCCCTCGCCGCCGAGATCGCGCCGCACCTCGACGGCCTCGACCTGATCGTCGACGGCCGCCGCACCGACGCCGTCGACGCCGGCCCGGTCTTCCTCGGCTCGCCCGCCTCCCAGTTCGACCGCCACATAGCCAGCGCCCTCGGGCCCCTCGTCGACCGAGGCGTCTCCCTCCGGCACCGCATCGGCCTCTCCGACGACCTCGTCGCCGGCCTGCTCGACGACCGCCTCGACATCGCCGTCGTCACCAAGATCGAAGGCACGCCCCGTGCCCGCCTGCACCTGCGCCACTGGTTCGACGAGGAGTTCGTGCTCATCGGCCGCCCCGACCAGGAGCCGTTCCGTGTCGAGGAGCTACCCCGCCGCCGTTTCGTCGGCTACTCCGAGGAGATGCCGATGCTGCGCCGCTATTTCCGCACCTGCTGGGGCCTGCCCGCCCCGCCGGCCGCCGTGACGATCCCCGACATGACGTCGATCCTCACTTATGTCACCGACAGCACGCTGCTCTCCGTGGTCCCCGTCCACTACGCCCGCCCAGCTCTCGCCGCCGGCCGCTTGGCCGTCCTGCACCGGCCCACCGCCCCCGTGCTCAACCCGATCTACCTGGCCACCCGCCGCAACCGCCAGAACCGCCCCCACCTCAAGGCCGTCTTCGACGCCCTACTGGCAAGCGCAACGCAGTAGCAACCGCGGGAATGGGGGCGTGGGGGCAAAGCCCCCACATCGGGGGTCTGGGGGTCGTCCCCCAGATACAGACGGCGAGGGCTCCGGTCTGCGTTTTCGGCAGGCACGGAGCCCTCAAGCCCGGGAATGGGGGCGTGGGGGCGAAGCCCCCGCATCGGGGGTCTGGGGGTCGTCCCCCAGATACAAACGGCGAGGGCTCCGGTCTGCGTTTTCGGCAGACACGGAGCCCTCAAGCCCGAGCGGGTGACGGGAATCGAACCCGCGTTTACAGCTTGGGAAGCTGTCATTCTACCATTGAACTACACCCGCAAGATCGTTCCACAGCTTACACGACGAGGCGTCGGCGTCCAGCACTCGGGTGGGCGGCTACGCTGTCCGGGTGCTGCTGAGTGACCGGGACCTGCGCAAAGAGATCGAGTCCGGACGGCTGGTGTTGGAGCCGCTGGACGTGGATCTTGTCCAGCCGTCGAGCATCGACGTGCGGCTGGACCGGTTCTTCCGGGTCTTCAACAACACCAAGTACACGCACATCGACCCCCAGCAGCAGCAGGACGACCTGACGACGCTGGTGGAAACCGAGGGCGACGAGCCCTTCGTGCTGCACCCGGGCGAGTTCGTGCTGGGGGCGACGTTCGAGCGGGTGAGCCTGCCGGACGACCTGGCCGGCCGGCTGGAGGGCAAGTCGTCGCTGGGCCGGCTGGGCCTGCTGACGCACTCGACGGCGGGCTTCATCGACCCGGGCTTCGAGGGGCACATCACGCTGGAGCTGTCCAACGTCTCGAACCTGCCGATCACGCTGTGGCCGGGCATGAAGATCGGCCAGCTGTGCCTGTTCCGGCTGGAGAGCCCGGCGGAGCACCCGTACGGCTCGAAGCAGGCGGGCTCCCGCTACCAGGGCCAGCGCGGCCCGACGCCGTCGCGGGCATACCTGAACTTCCAGCGGACCGACACCAGGCGCTAGTCGGAGACGAACTCCTGGCCGTAGCGGGCGAGTACCCGGGCCCGCAGGTCCTGGTCCTCCCGCGGCACGGGCTCGAGGAAGATCTCGTCCAGCGCCGGGAACTCGGCGGTGAGCTCGGCGGCGATGCGCACGCAGGCCCGTTCCAGGTCGGCGGCGCCGAGGGCGTCGTCGAAGTCGAGGCGGGCACAGAGCAGCACCCGATCGGTGCCGGTGAGCATGGTGAGCAGGTCGACGACGACCTCGACCTCGGGCGCCTCGAAGAGCCGCTGGCGCACGGCCCGCACGAGGGCGGCGTCGGCCTGGCGGCCGATGAGCAGGCCCCGGTTGGTCCGCCCGAGCACGTACGCGCAGCCGGCGAGCAGCACGGCGATGAGTAGGGACGCGACGCCGTCGTAGACGACGGACCCGGTGAGCTGGTGCAGGAACAGGCCGAGGAACGCCAGCAGCAGGCCGATCAGCGCGGCGGCGTCCTCGAAGAACACGGTCTTGGCGGTGGGGTCGTCGATGTCCCGCAGGTACTTGACGATCGAGGTGTCGTCCTCGGCGGCCTCCTTGCGGATCTGGACGACGGCCCGCGACAGCGACACGGATTCCAGCGCGAAGCCCAGCGCCAGCACGATGTACGCGACGAGCGGGTTTCCCTCGTCGGCACTGCCGTTGACGAGTGCGTCGTAGCCCTGGACGAGGGCGAACACGGCGCCGGAGGTGAAGATCGACACGGCGGCGAGCAGCGACCAGAAGTAGCGCTCCTTGCCGTAGCCGAAGGGGTGCCGACGATCGGCGGGCCGCTCGGAGCGGCGCAGCGCGGTCAGCAACAGCGCCTCGGTGATGGTGTCGGCCACCGAGTGCCCGGCCTCGGCCAGCATGGCGGCGGACCCGCTGATCACCCCGGCCACGGCCTTCATGAGGGCGATCCCGACGTTGATGCCGAGCGCCACCAGGACGGTCAGCGTGCTCTCACCGCTGCCTTCGTCAGCCACGCGGCCAACCGTAACCGAGTTGGGACGCAACCGGGTGATGAGTTGGCACGTCCTTTCATGTTCACCTGAACAGTCGATGATGGACAGTTAATTCTCCTTGCAGCACAACGCAACCGAGGCCGCTGCGAGCACGTCCTCCGGGCGGTTGAGAACCACCGCAGGGGGGACGATTTCGATGAGGCGCATCGCCGCGGCGGCCCTTGCCGCCGTGCTGTTACTACTGTCCGTTGCCGCCGCGCACGCGGACACCACCACCGTCACCATCTCGGGTGTCGCCTGGAAGGACCTGAACGGGGACGGCATCCGCCAGCCCGACGAGCCGCTGCTGCCAGGGATCAAGATCGGGGACACCGCGACCGACGCGACCGACCACTACACGCTGCACGACGTGGTGGCCGCCGCGCCGTCGGTGCAGGCCTCGCCGCGAGCCATCGACGGCGGCAAGTACGTGTACATCCGACCGCACCAGGGTGACGCCGCGACCGATATCGCGCTCGACCACTACGGCGGCCCGAGCTCGTGGGCGGACCCGGTCGGCACGACCGGGCTGGACATCCGGTTCCTCCGCGCCCAGGAGTCGAACGGCAACCGGGCCGCCGAGGTCAGCGGCAAGGTGACCAAGGAGATCGACGGCCGGCTGACCGCGCAACTGATCGACACCGACAGCGACGTCGACCCGTCGAACAACGCCGCGTCGGCGCCGACCACGACGTCCAAGCCGACCACCACGACCGCGCCGGTGGCCGCGGCCGCCCAGCTGGCGAACACCGGCGTGGACGCGGTGTGGTGGGTGATCAGCGGCGTGCTGCTGCTGGCGGGCGGCGTCGCAACCCTGTTCCTGGCCCGCCGCCGATGACATACACAAAGGGGGCGGTGCCGACGGCACCGCCCCCTTTATGTATCGGAGGAACTACACCTGTGCGGGCTTCTCCTCGCCGCGCTTGACCGCGGCCAGCAGCAGCTGCGCCACGTCGACGACCTCGACGTGGTCGGCGGCCGCCTGCTCGGACTTCCGCGCGGTCAGGCCGTCGCTGAGCATGACCCGGCAGAACGGGCAGCCGGTGGCGATCTTCGTCGGCGCGGTGCCGAGAGCCTCGTCCACCCGCTCCACGTTGATCCGCTTGCCGATCCGCTCCTCCATCCACATCCGCGCGCCGCCGGCGCCGCAGCACATGGACCGGTCGCCGTGCCGCGGCATCTCCCGCAGCTCGGCCCCGGTCGCGCCGACGAGCTCGCGCGGCGCGTCGTAGACCTTGTTGTGCCGGCCCAGGTAGCACGGGTCGTGGTAGGTGACGTCCTCGGCGATCGGCGCGACCGGCACCAGCCGCTTCTCCCGCACCAGCTTGTTGAGCAGCTGCGTGTGGTGCACGACCTCGAACGTGCCGCCCAGCTGCGGGTACTCGTTGGCCAGCGTGTTGAAGCAGTGCGCGCAGGTGACGACGATCTTGCGCTTGCCGGGCTCGCGGCCCTCGAAGACGGTGTTGAGCACCTCGACGTTCTGCTGCGCCAGCATCTGGAACAGGAACTCGTTGCCGGCCCGCCGCGCCGGGTCGCCGGTGCAGGTCTCCTCCGGGCCGAGCACGGTGAACTTCACGTCGGCGTTGTAGAGCAGCTCGGCGACGGCCTGCGTGGTCTTCTTGGCCCGGTCCTCGAACGCGCCGGCGCAGCCGACCCAGAACAGGTACTCCACGTCGGCGGCCAGCTCGCCGTCGAACACCGGCACCTCGAACGGCAGACCCTCGGTCCAGGCCAGCCGGTCCTTGGCGTTCTGGCCCCAGGGGTTGCCCTTGTTCTCCAGGTTCTTGAACATGCCGCCGAGCTCGGTCGGGAAGTTCGACTCGATCAGCACCTGGTAGCGGCGCATGTCGACGATGTGGTCCACGTGCTCGATGTCGACCGGGCACTGCTCGACGCAGGCGCCGCAGCTGGTGCACGACCACAGCACGTCCGGGTCGATCACGCCGAACTCCTCGGCGCCGCCGATCAGCGGCCGGCCGGACTCGGCCAGCGCCAGCACGTCGATCTTGGCCAGCCGGGCCTCGGCGTCGTCGCCGACGATGCCGATCTCGTCGCCTGCCATGTCCTTGCGGCCGCCGGCCATCAGGTACGGGGCCTTGGCATATGCGTGGTCGCGCAGCTGTGTGATGACCAGCTTGGGCGACAGCGGCTTGCCGGTGTTCCAGGCCGGGCACTGCGACTGGCAGCGGCCGCATTCGGTGCAGGTGCTGAAGTCCAGCCAGCCCTTCCAGCTGAAGTCCTCGATCCTGCCGGCGCCGAAGACGTCCTTCTCCGGGTCGGCCTCCTCGAAGTCCAGCGGCTTGCCGGCGCTCATCATCGGCCGCAGCGCGCCCAGCGCCACTGCGCCGTCGTCCTCGCGCTTGAAGTAGATGTTGAAGAAGGCGCTGAACCGGTGCCAGGCCACGCCCATGGTCAGGTTCTTCGACACCACGGCGAGCCAGATCATGCCGGACAGCAGCTTGATGATCGCCATCACGGAGACGAGGTCCGGGTTGGCGGGCAGCAGGTGGCCGAGCGGGGCGGTGACGAAGTTGGCCCACAGCGGCTGGTTCTCCAGCCCACTGGCTTCCTTGAACACCTTCACGCCGAGGATGCCGAGACCCTCGATGATCACCACGGCCTCGACGAAGTAGGCCTGCTTGAAGTTCGAGCCGGCGAACCGGGACAGCCGGTCGGCCCGGCGCGGGTGGTTGAGCTGCCGGATCACGGCCAGCGCCACGCCGCCGACGACGGTGCCGACGCCGAGGATCTCGGTGAGCAGGTTCCAGACCGCCCAGTCGCCGATGACCGGCCAGTGCCAGGACGGCACGAAGACCTCGCCGTAGGCCTCGAACAGCACCAGCGAGCCGATCAGGAAGCCCCACATCACCAGCCAGTGCCACGGTGCGACGGTGCGCACCTTGGCCATCCTGGTGTGCGCGGCGAACTCCTTGACCAGCGTGGCGAGCCGGGGCAGGAACGGGCCGTTGCGGGTGGGGTCGGGCTGGCCGAGCCGGATGGTGCGCACCTGGCGCAGCACCGCGGCGGCGAACATGCCCCACGCGACGACGCTGACGGCAACGCCGATCACCCCGAGCGTGACCTGTAGAGCACCCATTGCTCCCTCGCCCTTCCCGTTACGGACAAGTCGTCCGGGAAGCCTAAACGAAGTTACTGTCCAGTAACTACGGAAGTGGCATGGCTCGCATCACGCCGGGAACAACCGGCGGGGGTCTCTCGTTGGACGAGCAGGAAGCTTGAGCGGACTGGACTCAACTCCGGTCGGCCTGGCAAACTTGAGTCGACGCTGCTCAACCGGCAGCGGTGCACAGTTCAGGGAGGCAGTTCAATGGCGCGTGCGGTCGGCATCGACCTGGGGACGACCAACTCCGTCGTCGCCGTCCTTGAGGGCGGTGAGCCGACGGTGATCGCCAACTCCGAGGGTTCGCGTACCACCCCGTCCATCGTGGCGTTCGCCAAGAACGGCGAGGTTCTGACCGGTCAGCCGGCGAAGAACCAGGCCGTCACCAACGTGGACCGTACGATCCGGTCGGTCAAGCGCCACATCGGCACGGACTGGGCGACCGAGATCGACGGGAAGAAGTACACCGCGCAGGAGATCTCCGCGCGGGTGCTGATGAAGCTCAAGCGGGACGCCGAGGCGTACCTGGGCGAGGAGATCACCGACGCGGTGATCACCGTCCCGGCCTACTTCGAGGACGCGCAGCGCCAGGCCACCAAGGAGGCCGGCCAGATCGCGGGCCTCAACGTGCTCCGGATCGTGAACGAGCCCACCTCCGCCGCCCTGGCCTACGGCCTGGACAAGGGCGAGAAGGAGCAGACCATCCTGGTCTTCGACCTGGGTGGCGGCACCTTCGACGTCTCGCTGCTGGAGCTGGGCGACGGCGTGGTCGAGGTTCGCGCGACCTCCGGTGACAACCACCTGGGCGGCGACGACTGGGACCAGCGCATCGTCGACTGGCTGGTGGAGAAGTTCAAGTCCAGCAACGGCATCGACCTGACCCGGGACAAGATGGCGCTCCAGCGCATCCGGGAGGCCGCGGAGAAGGCCAAGATCGAGCTGTCCTCGTCCTCCACCGCGAGCATCAACCTGCCCTACATCACCGTGGACAGCGACAAGAACCCGCTGTTCCTGGACGAGACGCTGTCGCGCGCCGAGTTCCAGCGGATCACCTCCGACCTGCTGGACCGCTGCCGCGCGCCGTTCAACAACGTGATCAAGGACGCCGGCATCCAGATCGGCAACATCGACCACGTGGTGCTGGTCGGCGGCTCCACCCGCATGCCGGCCGTGACCGAGCTGGTCAAGGAGCTGACCGGCGGCCGCGAGCCGAACAAGGGCGTGAACCCGGACGAGGTCGTCGCCGTCGGCGCGGCGCTGCAGGCCGGCGTGCTGAAGGGCGAGGTCAAGGACGTCCTGCTGCTCGACGTCACCCCGCTGTCCCTGGGCATCGAGACCAAGGGCGGCATCATGACCAAGCTGATCGAGCGCAACACCACGATCCCCACCAAGCGGTCCGAGATCTTCACCACGGCCGACGACAACCAGCCGTCCGTGCAGATCCAGGTCTTCCAGGGCGAGCGCGAGATCGCGGCGCAGAACAAGAAGCTCGGCATGTTCGAGCTGACCGGGCTGCCGCCGGCCCCGCGCGGCGTGCCGCAGATCGAGGTCACCTTCGACATCGACGCCAACGGCATCGTGCACGTCCAGGCCAAGGACCTGGGCACCGGCAAGGAGCAGTCGATGACCATCACCGGCGGCTCGGCGCTGCCGAAGGACGACATCGACCGCATGATCAAGGACGCCGAGGAGCACGCGGAGGAGGACAAGCGCCGCCGCGAGGAGGCCGAGACCCGCAACCAGGCGGAGACCTTGGTCTACAGCACCGAGAAGTTCATCAAGGACAACGACGAGAAGCTGCCGGCCGACACCAAGGAGAAGGTGCAGGCGGCCATCGTCGAGGCCCAGGAGGCCCTCAAGGGCACGGACATCGGCGCGATCAAGTCCGCGGTGGAGAAGCTGGCCACCGAGTCGCAGGCGCTGGGCTCCGCCCTGTACGCCAACGCGACGCCGGGCGCCGAGGGCGCGGCCGCCGGCGACGGCGCGCAGGCCGGCCCGCAGGCCGATGACGTTGTCGACGCCGAGATCGTGGACGAGGACCCCAAGAAGTGAGCGACAACCCCGAGCGCGAGGAGTCGGTGGTGGTCAACGACCGCCGACGGATCGACCCGGAGACGGGCGAGGTTCGCGAAGCGGAGCCGGGCGAGCTGGCCGACGACGCCGCGTCGGTCGGCCGGCACGCCGCCGACGAGGCGGTGGCCGACCCGGCCGCCGAGCTCAAGGCGCAGCTCGACGAGCGCACCGGCGACCTCCAGCGCCTCCAGGCCGAGTACGCCAACTACCGCAAGCGGGTGGAGCGGGACCGCGAGGTCAACGCGCTGGCCGCCAAGGGGCAGATCGTCAACGAGCTGCTGGGCGTGCTGGACGACGTGGAGCGGGCCGCCGCGCACGGCGACCTGACCGGCGCGTTCAAGTCGGTCAGCGACAAGCTGACGGCGGTGCTCCAGGCCAGCGGCCTCGAGCCGTTCGGCCACGAGGGCGAGGAGTTCGACCCCTCGGTGCACGAGGCGGTGCAGCACAACACCTCGGCCGAGGTGACCGGGCCGACCGTGACCGCGGTGTTGCGGCGGGGCTACCGGTTCGGCGAGCGCCTGCTGCGGCCGGCGCTGGTCGCGGTCACCGACCATGAGCCGGCGCCCGCTGAGTAAGCACGACCGAGAAGGGAGGGACGCCCGGTGAGCGCACGGGATTGGATCGACAAGGATTTCTACGGCGACCTGGGCGTCTCCTCCGACGCCTCGGCCGACGAGATCAAGAAGGCGTACCGGAAGCTGGCCCGGGAGCTGCACCCGGACGCCAACCCCGGCGACGCCAAGGCCGAGGCCCGCTTCAAGTCGGTCTCGCAGGCCTACGGCGTGCTGTCGGACGCCGAGAAGCGCAAGCAGTACGACGAGGCGCGGCGGCTGTTCGGCTCCGGCGGGTTCCGGCCTGGCGGCGGCTTCGGCGGCGGCACCAGCACGTTCGACCTCGGTGACCTGTTCGGCGGGGCCCAGGGCGCCGGCGGGGCCGGCGCGGGTGGCCTCGGCGACCTGCTCGGCGGACTGTTCGGCGGGCGCGGGCGGGCGTCGGCGGCGTCGACCAACCGCGCCCGGCGCGGCGACGACGTCGAGACCGACGTGCGGATCGACTTCGTCGAGGCGGTCAAGGGCGCGACGGTGCCATTGCGGCTGTCCAGCCCGTCGACCTGCGGCACCTGCGGCGGCAACGGCGCCCGGCCGGGCACCACGCCGCGCACCTGCCCCACCTGCAAGGGCGCGGGGCTGGTGAGCCGGAACCAGGGCGCGTTCGCGTTCAGCGAGCCGTGCCCGGACTGCCGGGGCAAGGGCAAGATCATCGACGACCCGTGCCCGGAGTGCGGCGGCGAGGGCGTGAGCACCAAGGTGCGGACCCTGACCGTGCGGATCCCGGCCGGCGTCGACGACGGTCAGCGCATCCGGCTGGCCGGCCAGGGCGAGCCCGGACGCAACGGCGGCCCGAACGGCGACCTGTTCGTACGGGTGCACGTCGCGCCGCACGCGGTGTTCGGACGTTCCGGTGACGATCTCACGGTGACGGTCCCGGTGACCTTCCCCGAGCTGGCGCTGGGCACCACACTGACGGTGCCGACGCTCGACTCGAGGGTCAACGTGAAGGTGCACCCGGGCACGGCCAGCGGCCGCATCCTGCGGGTGCGCGGCAAGGGCATCGAGCGTCGGGACGGCCGCAAGGGCGACCTGTTGGTGACGTTGCAGGTGGCGGTGCCGGCGCGGCTGGACGGCAAGGCCGAGGAGGCGCTGCGGGCGTACGCCGAGGCCACCGCCGACCACGACCCGAGGGCCGAACTGGACGAGCTGCTGGGAAAGGGTGACGCGTGATGGGTAACCCGTTCTCGTTCCCGCCGGGGACCAACGAGGACACCCCGGTGTTCGTGATCTCGGTGGCGGCCCAGCTGTCCGGCCTGCACGCGCAGACGCTGCGCAGCTACGACCGGCTCGGGCTGGTGTCGCCGGGCCGGGCCAGCGGCGGCGGCCGGCGCTACTCGGCCCGGGACATCTCGCTGCTCCGTGAGGTGCAGCGGCTGTCCCAGGAGGAGGGCGTCAACCTCGCCGGCATCAAGCGCATCATCGACCTGGAGAACCAGGTGGACGCGCTGAAGGCCCGGCTGACCGAGGTGCTGGAGGAGCTGGCCGCGGCGCACGCGGCGGCGGAGCAGGCGGCGGCTGCGGTGCACGCCTCCTACCGCCGGGACCTGGTCCCGGTCCGCCACCAGCAGCAGATCGTCGTCTGGAAGCCCAAGCAGCAGTAGCCGCTTTAACGCCACATGCGCTTCCTACTTGTCACCTGATGCCAAGTAGGAAGCGCATGTGGCGTTAAAGGGTTAGTCGAGGGTGAAGGGGTCGTAGCGGATGTGGTCCAAGGGCGTGCCCGCGACCAGCATCCGGGAGACGGTCGCGCGGATCATCGCGGGCGAGCCGCAGACCAGGACCTCGCGGTCCGACCACGCGCCGTAACGGGTGACGACGTCGGCGAGCGAGCCGTGCTCGAAGCCCTGGAGACCCGGCTCCGACTCGACCACCGGCACCACCGTCAGCCACGGGTTGCTCTGGGCGATGCGCTGGAGGTTCTCCAGGTCGTAGAGGTCCTCACGGGTGCGGCCGCCGACGAACAGGTGCACGCGGGGGTTCTCGCCCCACTGGGCGAGGTGGTCCAGGATGGATCGCATCGGCGACACGCCGGTGCCGCCGGCGACCATCAGGATGTCCTTGCCGGCCTCGCGGTCCACGCTGAGCCGGCCCATCGGCGCGCCGAGCCGCCACTGGTCGCCGACCTGGGTGTGGGCCACGATCGATCGGCTGACCCAGCCGCCGTTGACGGCCCGCACGTGGAACTCGACGCTGCCGTCCTCGCGAGGGGCGTTGGCCGGGCTGAAGTACCGCCACAGCCGCGGCCGCTGCGGCGTTTCCACGCTCACGTACTGGCCGGGCTGGTAGGGCACCGGGTAGTCGGGCTGGACCCGCACCATGGCCAGGCCCCAGCTCAGCCGCTTGTGCTCGACGACGGTGGCCGGCCAGAACGCCGGGCCCTCGTCGGCCGCGGCGGCCTCCTGCATGGACCGGGCCATGATCGTGTACGCCTCGGCCCAGGCCCGCTCCACCTGCGGCGTCCACGACTTGCCGGCGAACTTCTTGATCGCGGCGAGCAGCGCGGTGCCGACGGCCTCGTAGTGGCTGGAGACCACGCCGAACTTGCGGTGGTCGCGGCCGAGCTGGCGCAGGAACGGGATCAGGTCGTCGGGGCGGTCGACCATCTGCACGACGTGCACGAGGGCGCGCAGCAGGCGGCTGCGCTGCACCTCCATGTTCACGGGGAACATGTCGCGGGTGGTCGGCGCGAGGCTGAACAGCATCCCGTAGAAGAACTTCGCAACCTCATCCGCGCACGGCTCGACGACCGCGAAGCTCTCGCGAATCATCCGCACCATCGCGGTGACACCTGGTGGCGGTTCGCGGTGAGGGTTTGACGAAGGCAAGGGGTTCAACACGGCGTTGGCTGTCATGGTCCGGGCGCAGTCTCCACGTAGTCAGGGGCACCTGGCAAGGAGTCCCGTGGTCAAGCATCCGTCCCCCGACAGGGTGGACCCTAACTCGCCATCGGGTCTTTGTGGGACTTGATGCCACGTTCGAGTGGACTGGGGTAACTAACCGTTGACAGAGCATCCTACGAACGGGCGAACAATGCGCCGGGGGTGTGCAGAACGCGGCCGACATGACACGGTGGATCACCATGACCCCCGTCCCCCTTGGTCCGACCGGTACCGCCGGTCCCGAGCTGCTCCAACTGGAGTTGTCGGATGCGCCGTCCCGCGCAGTGACCGACATCACCCTGCGCACCGACGACCTTCTCGGCGCCCGTCCGGGCAATGAGGACTTACCGGGCTCCCGTGGGGAGCACCTGCTCCAGCGCGCCTTCGGCACCGTGGACCGGGCCAACCGGTTCTACCGCGACCAGGTTCTCGACCACTTAAACGACGAGATGCGGTCCTTCGTTACACGGATGGACATGGCCTTCATCGGCACCGCCGACGGCAAGGGCGAGTGCGACGTGTCCTTCCGCGCCGGCCAGGCCGGCTTCGTGCAGGTGCTCGGCGAGCGCTGGCTGGCATACCCCGAGTACCGGGGCAACGGGGTCATGGCCAGCCTGGGCAACATCAGCGAGAACGCGCACGTCGCGATGCTGATGGTGGACTTCGTCACCGACCTGATCGGCCTGCACGTCAACGGCCGGGCCCGCATCGTCGACGACGCCGAGCTGCGCGCGGTGCACCCCGACCTGCCCTCGGAGTTCGAGCGCGGCCGCACCCCCGAGCGCTGGGTGGTGCTGGAGGTGGTCGAGGCCTACATTCACTGCCGCAAGCACATCCCCAGGCTGGTCCCGGTGGACCGCACCCGGGACTGGGGCACCGACGACAGCCGTCGCAAGGGCGGGGACTACTTCGGTGTCCGTTCGGCCGGAACGGCGGCCCGCTAGCAGGGATCGGACACCCGGCCCACTACGGTTTGTCCTCCGTTCCGACGCGAGTGGAGGACCAGGGTGGACGAGCAGGAGCAGGCTGACCGCAGGGAGGCAGCCCAGGCCGTGGAGCGGGCGCTGTCCGTGCTGTTCGGCCGGGCCCGCAGCTTCTCCCTGCAGGTCGCCGCGGCCGTCCACCCCGGCCTGGACACTGCCTCCTACGCCCTGCTCGTGCACCTGTACGAGACCGGCCCGGTGCGCGCCGCGGAGATCGTGGAGCGCACCGGGCTCGACAAGTCCACCGTCAGCCGCCAGATCGCCCGGCTGGAGGAGCTCGGCCTGCTGGAGCGCGCCGTGGACAGCGCCGACGGCCGGGCCCGCATCGTGCAGCTCACCGACACCGGCCACGACCGCCTGGCCGCCGTCCGCGCCGACCGCCGCAAGCTGCTCCGGGAGCGTCTGGACCAGTGGTCCACCGTGGACATCCAGACCTTCTCCACCCTGCTGGAGCGGCTGAACGAGGTGTTGTGATGGGGCCGTCGGTGGACGAGTCGCTGGAGCTGATCCGCCAGCTGCGGATGCTCAACCAGATCCAGAACGCGGTGCGGATGCGGTTCTGGGACGACGAGTTCGGCCTGCACCCGGCGGCCGGCGCGCTGCTGGCCGACGTGGTGGCCCGCGGCGAGTGCCGGGTGTCCGACCTGGCCGAGCAGCGGGTGGTGGACACGTCCGTGGTCAGCCGGCAGATCGCCCAGCTGGAGAAGGTGGGTCTGGTCGACCGCCGGCCGTCGCCCAGCGACGGCCGGGTGGCGCTGATCAGCCCGACCGAGCGGGGCGTCGAGGTGCTGGCCGGCTGGAAGCGCAAACAGGCCGACCTGATCATCGGCGCGCTCGGCGGCTGGGACGACGACCGGCTCGCGGCCACCAACCACGTGCTCCGCGACCTGGTAGCAGCCCTGCGGGCCACGCTGGAAGCGTGATCACCCTGACGGCCCAGCCCCTGTGGATCGTCACCTGGGGATTGTGGACAACCGCCGGGACCGTGTGGACAACGGTGATTCGCATGTGGGTGACGCGTCGGATATTCTCGACTTGAGCGGAACAGACTCAACTTTGCTGACGTTGAACCAGGTGTCCAACGAGTCTCGCCCGAAGGTGGGAGATGAACCAGTTCAACCCGACCACGAAGACGCAGCAGGCGGTGTCCGAGGCGGCGCAGGCCGCCACCATGGCCGGCAATCCCGACATCACGCCCGTCCACCTGCTCGCCGCGCTGCTGGCCCAGGGTGACGGTCTGACCGCCCCGCTGCTCACCGCGGTCGGGGCCGATCCGGCGCAGGTCCGCGCCGAGCTGGAGAAGCTCGCGCACTCGCTGCCGTCGGCGACCGGCGCCACCATGTCCGCCCCGCAGCTGTCCCGCGACGGCCTGCGGGTGATCACGCACGCCCAGCGGCTGGCCACCGAGATGGGCGACGAGTACGTGTCCACCGAGCACCTGCTGGTGGGGCTGGCCGCCGAGGGCGGGCAGGTCGCCGACCTGCTGCGCCGGCACGGCGCCACCCCGGACGCGCTGCGCGAGGCCTTCACGAAGGTGCGCGGCTCGGCCCGGATCACAAGTCCGGACCCCGAGGGCACCTTCCAGGCGCTGGAGAAGTACGGCGTCGACCTGACCCAGCGGGCCCGCGACGGCGAGCTCGACCCGGTGATCGGCCGCGACGCCGAGATCCGCCGCGTCGTGCAGGTGCTGTCCCGGCGCACCAAGAACAACCCGGTGCTGATCGGCGAGCCCGGCGTCGGCAAGACCGCCATCGTCGAGGGCCTGGCCCAGCGGGTGGTGGCCGGCGACGTGCCGGAGTCGCTGCGCGGCAAGCGCGTCGTCGCGCTGGACCTCGGTTCCATGGTGGCCGGCGCGAAGTACCGCGGCGAGTTCGAGGAGCGGCTCAAGGCCGTGCTCAAGGAGATCACCGACTCCGACGGCCAGGTGATCACCTTCATCGACGAGCTGCACACCATCGTGGGCGCCGGCGCGACCGGCGAGGGCGCGATGGACGCCGGCAACATGATCAAGCCGATGCTGGCCCGCGGCGAGTTGCGCATGGTCGGCGCGACCACGCTCGACGAGTACCGCCAGCACATCGAGAAGGACCCGGCGCTGGAGCGGCGGTTCCAGCAGGTGCTGGTCGGCGAGCCGAGCGTGGAGGACACCATCGGCATCCTGCGCGGCCTCAAGGAGCGCTACGAGGTGCACCACGGTGTCCGCATCACCGACACCGCGCTGGTGGCCGCCGCGACGCTGTCCGACCGGTACATCACCGCCCGCTTCCTCCCGGACAAGGCCATCGACCTGGTCGACGAGGCGGCGTCCCGGCTGCGGATGGAGATCGACTCCCGGCCCGTCGAGATCGACGAGGTGGAGCGGGCCGTGCGCCGCCTCGAGATCGAGGAGATGGCGCTGGAGAAGGAGTCCGACCAGGCCTCCAAGGAGCGGCTGGACGCGCTGCGGGCCGAGCTGGCCGAGAAGCGCGAGGAGCTGTCCGCGCTGACCGCCCGGTGGCAGAACGAGAAGGGCTCCATCGAGAAGGTCCGCGAGCTCAAGGAGCAGCTGGAGCAGCTGCGCGGCGAGTCGGAGCGGGCCGAGCGGGACAGCGACCTGGGCCGCGCCGCCGAGCTGCGCTACGGCCGGATCCCGGCGCTGGAGAAGGACCTGGCGGCGGCGACGGCGAACACGCCCACCGGCGACGTCATGCTCAAGGAGGAGGTCGGCCCGGACGACGTGGCCGACGTGGTCAGCGCGTGGACCGGCATCCCGGCGGGGCGGCTGCTCGAGGGCGAGACGGCCAAGCTGCTGCGGATGGAGGACGAGCTCGCCGCGCGGGTCGTCGGCCAGGCCGAGGCCGTGCGCGTGGTGTCCGACGCGGTGCGCAGGACCCGGGCCGGCGTGGCCGACCCGGACCGCCCGACCGGCTCGTTCCTGTTCCTGGGCCCGACCGGCGTCGGCAAGACCGAGCTGGCCAAGGCGCTGGCCGAGTTCCTGTTCGACGACGAGCGGGCGATGATCCGCATCGACATGAGCGAGTACGCCGAGAAGCACTCGGTGGCCCGCCTGGTCGGCGCCCCGCCCGGCTACGTCGGCTACGACCAGGGCGGCCAGCTGACCGAGTCGGTGCGCCGCCGCCCCTACTCGGTGGTGCTGCTGGACGAGGTGGAGAAGGCTCACCCGGACGTGTTCGACGTGCTGCTCCAGGTGCTGGACGACGGTCGGCTGACCGACGGCCAGGGCCGGACGGTGGACTTCCGCAACACCATCCTGGTGCTGACGTCCAACCTCGGCTCGCAGGCGATCGCCGACCCGGTGCTGACCGAGCAGCAGCGCAAGGACGCGGTGCTCGCGACCGTGCAGCGGCACTTCAAACCGGAGTTCCTCAATCGGCTGGACGACGTGGTGGTGTTCCACGCGCTGGCCACCGAGGAGCTGACCCAGATCGTGGACATCCAGGTGGCCCGGCTGGCCAAGCGGCTGGCCCAGCGCCGGCTGTCGCTGGAGGTCTCGCCGGGCGCCCGCGACTGGCTCGCGCTGAACGGGTTCGACCCGGTCTACGGCGCGCGGCCGCTGCGCCGGCTGGTGCAGTCCTCCATCGGCGACCAGCTGGCCAAGGAGCTCCTGGCCGGCGAGATCCGGGACGGCGACACCGTGCTGGTCGACGTGGTCGAGGACAACTCGGGCCTGATGGTCGGCCGGTCGCTGACCGCCTGATGGGCGAGGTTTCGACCCCGGCCGGCGCCGAAATTCGGCGCCGGCCGGGGTCGTGTCCTGGGGTGACCGGAAAGCACATCGTGACCGGTTCTAGGCAGAACTGACCCACTAGTGATCTTCGTAATCCGCCGAGCGGCCGCTACCCTGCCTGTTGTGATACCTGCGTGGGTCTGGTTCACGGCGTTCGTCGTCCTGGCAGTGGCCGGGCTGGCACTGCTGGCGACAGACCGCGCCCAACGCACGGCTCGCAACCGCGAGCGGCGGCGTTGGGCGGGGCTGCGTGGCTGGCAGTTCGCCGAGACAGACCACGTGCTGCCGACACGCTGGCACCACGGGGCGATCGCCTACTACGGCAGCGGCGTGGCCCGTGACGTCGTCGCCGGGTCCACCTTCACCGCGGACGGGCGCCGCCAGGTGTACGTGCTCGACCTGGAGAACGGCGGCAAGGTCAACTCGGTGCTGGTCGGCATCCGCTGCCGGCGGACGCACCCGGTGGTCGTCGAGCTGTGGCTGCCCAGCGTGCCGTTCCAGCGGGAACAGATGCCGGATCTGCTCGGCCCGGTCGGGCAGCGCTACGCCTTCGTGTCCGACCTGACCGCCGCCCGCATGCTCATCACGCCCGACCTGGTGGAGGCGGCCGAGGAAATCGGCGGCGACGTCACCGTGGTCTGGCTGGAGGAGGACTGGGTGCTCGCGGCCGCGCCGCCCGGCGCCAGCCCGGCCCGGCTGGAGCGCCTGCTGCGCGACGTCGGCGAGTTGGCCGACGTGGTCGACCCTTTCGACGCGGACACGTCGGCTGACGACTCGTCGTCCGACGACAACCCCGGCGGCGAGGTCTACCGGCCCTCGTTCGGCGGCCGCAATCCGGCCTGAGGCATCCGGATCGGCCTGACGCGCACGTACAGTTCGCGGCATGGCCACCTGTCTCGTCACCGGATCGACCTCCGGTATCGGCGCCGCCTTCGTGCGCCGCTTCGCCGCCGACGGCGACCGCCTCGTGCTCGTCGCCCGCACCGAGTCCCGGCTGGCCGAGCAGGCCGCCGAGCTGAAGCGCCGCTACGGTGTGGAGTCCGAGGTGCTGCCCGCCGACCTGGCCACCGCCGAGGGCCGCGCGATCGTCGAGGCCCGGCTGCGGGACGCGTTGCGGCCGGTGGACGTCCTGGTCAACAACGCCGGCTTCGGCACGTCCGGCGAGTTCTGGACCTCCGACGTCGAGGACATGCAGAAGCAGTTGGACGTCAACGTGACGGCCGTGATGCGGTTCACCCACGCCGTCCTGGAGACGATGGTGCCGCGCCGAGCCGGCGCGATCATCAACGTGTCCAGCGTCGCCGGCTTCATGCCCGGCCGCGGCTCCACGTACTCGGCCAGCAAGGCGTATGTCACCTCGTTCACCGAGGGGCTGGCCATCGCGCTGACCGGCTCCGGCGTGCGGCTGATCGCGGTCGCCCCCGGCTTCGTGCACACCGAGTTCCACGAGCGCGCCGGCATCGACATGAGCAAGACGTCCGAGCTGTGGTGGCTCAACGCCGACCAGGTCGTCGACGAGTGCCTGGCGGATCTGGGGCGGGGCAAGGCGGTCAGCGTGCCGGGGCTTCAGTACAAGGCCGTCGTCGGGCTGTCCCGCCTGGTGCCGCGCGGATTGGTGAGGAGGATCGCCGGGCGCGTCGCCGCCGGCCGCGGCCGGACATGAGAGGGTGTGGATCCGTGCGAGTGGAATCTCCGGCGAAGTCCGAACTGGCCCGTCTTGTCTCCGAGCTTGCCGTCGTGCACGGCCGTGTCACCCTGTCCTCCGGCAAGGAGGCCGACTACTACGTCGACCTCCGGCGCGCGACGCTGCACCACGCGGCCGCGCCCCTGATCGGCAAGCTGCTGCGGCAGCTCACCGCCGACTGGGACTACGTCGCCGCCGGCGGCCTCACGCTCGGCGCCGACCCCGTGGCCTGCGCGATGATGCACGCCGCTGCGGCCGAGGGCGACGTGCTCGACGCCTTCGTCGTCCGCAAGGAGGCCAAGGCGCACGGCATGCAGCGTCGGATCGAGGGCATCGAGGTCGCCGGGCAGCGGGTGCTCGCCGTCGAGGACACGTCCACCACCGGCGGCAGCGTGCTGACCGCCGTGAAGGCGCTGCGCGAGGCCGGCGCGACCGTCGTCGGCGTGGCCACGGTTGTCGACCGCAACACCGGGGTACGGGAAGCCATCGAGGAGGCCGGGCTGGACTACCGGTACCTTCTCGATCTCTCGGATCTGGGTCTGTAGGAGGCGTCCTTGGTCGCTGCCCTCTGCGTCGTGGCGGTGCTGCTGCTGATCGTGCTCGGCGCCGCCCTGAGCCACCGCAGATTCGTCGTGCAGCGGACGGTCGTGCAGCGGTTGTGGCGACAGGTGGACGACGAGTTGCAGCGGCGGCACGACCTGATCGGCGGGCTCGTCGCCGTGACGAAGGCCGGTGGCGTCAACGTGAGCACGATCGTGCAGGCGCGGTCGCAGGCGATGGCGAGCAGGGGTGCGGGGCCGGTGGCGCAGGGCGTGGCGGAGCAGGTGCTCAACGAGGAGCTGACCGGCTTCCTGGCCGGGGTGCCGGAAGGGCTGCGGGCGGGTAGGGACTTCGGGCTGTTGTGGGAGCGGATGGGCGAGAGCGAGGAGCGGGTGGCGGCGCAGGCCCGTGCGTACAACGACAGCGTGCACACGCTGAACAACCGGATCGTCGCCTTCCCCAGCAACATCGTGGCCGGCGCGACCAAGGTGGCCCGCGCGCAGTACTTCCTGCCGGGCGGGCGAACCCGGTGACCGAGGACGACCTGGGCCCGACCGAGTGGGTCGCGGCCGGGTACGAGGTCGGCGTCGGACCGTGGGAAGGGCCGTGGCCCGACGACGACCGGTACGACCCCGAGCTGCTGGCCGAGGGCGACCGCCGCAACGTGGTGGACCACTACCGGTACTGGCGGCGGGAGGAGATCGTCGCCGACCTCGACCGGCGGCGGCACCCGTTCCACGTCGCCATCGAGAACTTCCAGCACGACCACAACATCGGCACCGTCGTGCGCACCGCCAACGCCTTCGCCGCGCGGGCCGTGCACATCGTCGGGCGGCGTCGGTGGAACCGGCGCGGGGCGATGGTCACCGACCGGTACCAGCACCTGCACCACCACGAGGACGTCGAGTCGCTGGTGGCGTTCGCCCGGTCGGAGCGGCTGGAGATCGTCGCCGTGGACAACACCCCCGGCTCGGTGCGTATCGAGAACACCGCGCTGCCGCGGGCCTGCGTGTTGCTGTTCGGCCAGGAGGGGCCGGGCCTTTCCGCCGCCGCGCAGGCGTCCGCGGACGTCGTCGTGTCAATCGCCCAGTTCGGGTCGACCCGATCCATCAACGCGGGGGTCGCCGCGGGCATCGTGATGCACGCTTGGGTAGCGCAACACGCCGACCTTCATACGTCCTGGTGAGACCGGTGTCAGCGGAATCGATCAAGCCAGCACGATGGGGTGGTGACGGACTCCCCGAACGCCCCCGCGCTGTGGGCCGCACGGGCGGCGATGGCCGAACGGGCCGTGCGGACCAGACACCTGCGTCGGCTGTGGGGCATTCCCGGCACCACAATCGCCGTCACCGGCTGGCCCGCGTGGGGGCGTCGGCTGCACGTCACCTGGCACTACTGGTGGCAGGCGCACCTGCTCGACTGCCTCGTCGACGCCCAGCTCCGGTCGCCGTCGCCGGAGCGGCTGCGTGACGTACAGCGGCTGATCGACACCATCCGGCTGCGCAACGGCCGGCGGTGGCTCAACCGGTACTACGACGACATCGCGTGGCTCGGCCTCGCGCTCTGGCGCTGCGGCGCGGAGTTCGGCGTGCACCGGCCCGAGGCGCTGGAGGAGATCCGGGGGCGGCTCCGGCAGGGCTGGACCGACCACGGTGGTGGCGGCATCTGGTGGCGTACCAAGGACAATCTCAAGAACGTGCCCGCCAACGGTCCCGCCGCGATGCTGTTCACCCGGCTCGGCGACCGCGTCGACCTCCAGCGGGCTATGTCCATTGTGGACTGGATCGACGAGTGGCTCATCGACCCCGCCACGGGGCTGGTCCTCGACGGGCTGCGGGTCGACCCCGACGGTGAGGTCACCGGTGTCGTGGAGTGGGTCTTCACGTACTGCCAAGGGGTTTACATCGGGGCGTGTCTCCAGCTCTGGCAGGCCACCGGCCAGCAGCTGTGGGCCGACCTCGCCCGGCGCACCGTGCTCGCCGTCGCCGAGCACATGGTCGGCGAGGGCGGGGTGCTCCCCGGCAACGGCGGCGGTGACGGCGGGCTGTTCGCCGGCATCCTCGCCCGCTACCTCGCCCAGGCCGCCATCGTCCTCGGCGACAAGGAGGCGGCCCAGATCGTCTATCTCTCCGCCGACTCCGCGTGGCGCAACCGCGACGAGGTCCGCGGCGGGCCGCTGTTCGGTCCCGAATGGGTCATGCCCGCCGCCCGCGGCCGCCGCCGCGCCGAGCGGGACCTCTCCGTGCAACTCTCCGGCTGGATGCTCTTCGAGGCGGCCGCGGCGTTGGAGCGCAACGACGTCCACCCCAGCCTCGGTTGACCTCCACCAAGGTTGAGGTTGCATGGTGGTCGGGAGGTGAACCACTGTGCCGGGGAGGAAAGAACAGTGATCTTGGTGACCGGGGCCACGGGTCGGGCCGGCGGCAGCGTGCTGAACCAGTTGCTGCACAAGGGTGTTGCCGTACGAGCATTGGTGCGGGACCCCGAGCGCACGGCGCTGCCGGAGGGGGTCGAGGTGGTGCGCGGGGACCTGGCCGACCCGTCCAGCCTCGGGCCGGCCCTGGCGGACGTCGAGTCGGTGTTCCTGGTCTGGCCCACCATCGCCGCCGACCACGCCGCGCCGGCCGTCGTCACGGAGATCGCGAAGCGGGCGCGTCGGGTGGTCTACCTGTCCGCCAACGGGGCTTCCGCCGACGCGACCGGCGGCATCCTCGGCTCCCACGCCATGCTGGAGCGGTTGATCGAGGACGCCGGCGTGGAGTGGACGTTCCTGCGGCCGACCGGCTTCGCGGCCAACACCCTCAACTGGGCGCCGCAGATCCGTGCCGAGGGCGTCGTGCGCTGGTTCCACGGGGCCGCGCGCCGGGCGTTGATCCACGAGCGTGACATCGCGGCGGTGGGCGTACGGGCGCTGACCGGGGACGCGCTCACCGGGACTCGGCCGGTGTTGACCGGGCCGGCGGCGATCAGCCAGGTGGAGCAGGCCCACACGATCGGCGACGCCATCGGCCGGCCTGTGCGCTTCGAGGAGGTCTCCGACGAGGTGGCTCGGCGGGAGATCTTCGCCGGTCAGCCGGCGGCAGTGGTCGACGGCCTGCTGGCCGCGCACGCCGCCCTGGTCGCCAAGCCCGAGCTGGTCAACGACACCGTCGAGCAGATCACCGGCACACCGGCTCGCACCTTCGCGGAGTGGGCCGCCGACCACGCGGCGGACTTCCGCTAGGCGCAGCCGCAGGACTGGCGGTGCATGAGCTTGGCCTGCAGGCGGACGGTCTGGGGTTCCCGCGACGGGTCCTGGATGCGGGCCAGCAGCATGCGGACGGCGGTGCGGCCGATGTCGGCGACGGGCTGGGCCATGGTGGTCAGGGGCGGATCGACGAGTTCGGCCCATTCGACGTCGTCGTAGCCGACCACGGCGAGGTCGGTGCCGATCTTGATGTGGCGGCGGCGGGCCTCGTGCAGGATGCCGACCATCATGTTGTTGTTGCCGGCGACCACGGCAGTCGGTGGCAGCGGCAGATCGAACAGCCGTGCCAGGGCCGTCGCGCCGTCCTCCGCCGACGACTCGCCGGAGATGACGAGTTCGGGATCCCACGGCAGGCCGGCGCGGCCGAGCCCGAGCCGGTAACCGAGCACCCTTTCGGACGACGTCGTGAGCCCGCTGGCCCCGCCGACCATGCCGATGCGGCGGTGCCCGAGCTCGCCGAGGTGCTGCACGAGGGCCGAGGTCGCCTGCACGTTCTCCGGGCCGACCTGGTCGACCGGCTGGTTGCCGGGGAGCCGGTCGACGAGCACCGTGGGGATGTTCAGCCGGCGCAGCTCCGGCAGTACCGAACCCACCGCTCCCGGCGACGGTGTGAGCAGCACGCCGTCCACCCGACGGGCGCGCAGCATGCGGATGGAGTACTCCTCGGTTTCCGCCTCGTCATGCGTGTCGACCAGCAGCAGCGTGTATCCGGCCGCGGTCGCCTCGCTCTCGATCGCCTGGATCAGCTCGGCGAAGTACGGGTTGGCCACCAGTGAGATCGCCACACCCAGCGACCGGGTGCCGCCGGTGACGAGAGACCGGGCGATGACGTCGCCGGTGTAGCCGGTCCTGGCCACGGCATCGAGCACCCGCTCCTTGGTCTCCGCGGCCACGGCTCTGGTCCCGTTGACGACGTGGGAGACCGTCGTGATCGACACTCCGGCCAGCTGAGCGACGTCCTTCATCGTGACCATGGCACATTCCTTGCAACGTTATGTGACCGAGACATCAAGCCGCCAAGCGTTTGCGCAAACGCTTGGCTATGGACCCTACCGCAGTCGCCGAGGTCCGGCCGGGCCGGTGATCAACGGCGTGTCGACGTTGGCCCTCGGCGCCGGGCCGGCGTCGGGATCACGTTGTCTCCAAAGCAGGCGACGGGTGTGCCGGCCACCCGGAAGGGCGGCGTGGGGCGGTGTCATTCGCACCGACGGGATGGCGGAAATCTGCGAATAATGGTTCAGACCATGGGGAATTTGATGTTGCCGAGTTGCAACGACCGCATTTCTGCGACGTGTTGCGGTCGTCACAGGTGACGGTCTATAACCGGGGACAACGTTGTCTCGCAGGTGTCGGGCTGGCTACGGAAGGACTCTTCTCATGCACACACGTGACGGTGCGGCGCCCCGCCGGATCGGCCGCCGCCGGGTGGCCCTCGGGCTGGCCGTCCTGGTCTGCTCGGGGGCGCTGGCTGCCTGCGGTTCGGACACTTCCAGCGGTGCGGTGGGTGTGTCGCTGATTCTGAAGACCCTGTCCAACCCCTACTTCGTGTCGATGGAGAAGGACGCGAAGACCGAGGCGGCGAAGGACAACGTGTCACTCACGGTGGCCGCAGGGCAGTCCGACGGTGACACCCAGTCCCAGATCGCCGCGATCGACAACGCCATCTCCCGCGGCGACAAGGGCATCCTGATCACTGTCAACGGCAACGCGGTCAACACCGAGCTGCAGAAGGCGCGCAACGCCGGCATCTACGTGATCGCGCTGGACACCGCGCCGACCCCGGCCAGCGTCGTGGACGTCACCTACGCCACCGACAACGAGCAGGCCGGCAAACTGATCGGCCAGTACGCGGCGGCCAAGCTGAACGGCGGCAAGGCGGTGATCGCCATGCTCGACCTGTTCAACAACCAGGTCGTGTCGGTGGACACGGCCCGTGACCACGGCTTCCTGGAGGGCATGGGCATCGCCCCGGGCAGCGCCACCGAGAACGGTCAAGAGGCCAAGTCCGGTCACTACACCGGCGGCACGGGCGGCGACTACACGGTGGCCTGCCACCAACCGACCCAGGGCGCCATCCCGGGCGGCAAGACGGCCATGGAGAACTGCCTGTCCGCCAACGGCGACGTCAACGTCGTCTACACGATCAACGAGCCCGCCGCCGAAGGCGCGTTGCAGGCGTTGCAGGCCGCCGGCAAGACGAACGTGCTGGTGGTGACCATCGACGGCAGCTGCAAGTACCTCAACGGCCTGGTCAAGCAGGGCACCATCGCGGCGGACGCGGTGCAGTACCCCGGGAAGATGGCGAGCGACGGCGTGCAGGCCATCTCGAAGCTGGCCAGCGGCGGAGCCAAGCCGGGCCTGCCGGCCGGTCAGTCCTTCATCAACACCGGCACCGCGCTCGCCACCGCCAATCCGCTGCCCGGGGTGACCAGCCAGACGCCGGGGCAGGCTGCCACCGCCTGCTGGGGCAGTTGAGCGGCGACCCGCCGAACCAGACCGATCGAAGGGAAGGGCTCCGCATGTCCCAGACACTCGACACGTCCGCGTCCGCCGAGGACATCACCAAGCCCCGCGACTCGTTGGACCGGCGACTGCACGGCGTGCTGCACCGGATGCCGGCGCTGAGCCCGTTGGTGGTGCTGGTCATCGCCTGTGTCGTGTTCGCCGTGGCCAATCCGCGGTTCATTCGGCCGGAGAACCTGTCCATCCTGTTGCAGCAGGCGGCCGTGGTGGGTTCCCTCGCGGTCGGCCAGACCCTGGTCATCCTCACCGCCGGAATCGACCTGTCGGTCGGCGCGATCATGGTGCTGGCCACGCTCGTGATGGGCAAGCTCGCGTTCGGCGGCATGCCTGACGTGGTCGCGTTCCTGATCGGCTTCGCGCTGGCCGTGGCCGCGGCCTTCCTCAACGGGCTGCTGGTCACGCGAATCAAGCTGCCGCCGTTCATCGTCACGCTCGGCACCCTGTCCGTCTTCACCGCACTGGCGTTGATCTACGCGCAGGGCCAGACGATCACGCTGAATCCCGGCACCTTCCTGACCTGGAGCGGCACGGTCATCCCGATCGGACGGTTCGGCCTGACCGTCGGCGTGTTGATGATGCTGTTGCTGTACATCGGTTTCGCCTACGCGCTGCGCCAGACGGCATGGGGACGGCACCTGTACGCGACCGGCGACGACCCCGAGGCCGCCCGGCTGGCCGGGGTGCGGACCAGCCGCGTGCTCCTGTCCGCCTACGTGGTGGCCGGCGCGGTGATCGGCATCGCCGCGTGGATCCTGGTCGGCCGGATCAACGGCGCCGACCCGAACGCCGGTCTCAACGCCAACCTGGAGAGCATCACGGCCGTGGTGATCGGCGGCACCAGTCTGTTCGGCGGCCGAGGCGTGGTGGTCGGCTCGCTGATCGGTGCGCTGATCGTCCAGGTCTTCGACAACGGCCTCGCCCTGATCGGCGTCAACCCCAACTACCAGGTACTCGCGGTGGGCGTCCTCGTCATCGTGGCGGTCGCCGCCGACCAGTGGATCAGGAGCGTCAAGTCATGAGCGAGCCGGTGTTGCAGGCACGGGGCCTTGCCAAGACGTTCGGCCACGTGGTCGGCCTGGACCGGGTGGACCTCACGCTGTCGGCGGGCGAGGTGCTGGCGGTCATCGGGGACAACGGCGCGGGCAAGTCGACGCTGATCAAATGCCTGTCCGGCGCGATGGTGCCGGACGCCGGCACGATCAGCGTAGAGGGCCGGCAGGTCAGCTTCCGGACCACCCAGGACGCCAGGGCGGCCGGGATCGAAACCGTTTACCAGACCCTCGCGGTCGCGCCGGCGCTGGACATCGCGAGCAACCTGTTTCTCGCCCGGGAACAGCGCCGCCCCGGTGTGCTGGGCACGGTGTTCCGGATGCTGGACACCGGTGCCATGAAGAAGCAGGCGAAACAGCGCATCGATGATCTCGGCATCACGACGTTGCAGAACATCAACCAGGCCGTGGAGACGCTGTCCGGCGGCCAGCGACAGGCCGTCGCGGTGGCCCGGGCCGCGGCGTTCGGCAGCAAGGTGGTGATCCTGGACGAGCCGACCGCGGCTCTCGGCGTCAGGGAGACCGGCCAGGTGCTCAGGCTGATTCGCGACCTGCGGGATCGCGGCCTAGGGGTGATCTTGATCAGCCATAACATGCCCAACGTGTTCGAAGTGGCCGACAAGATCCACATCCAGCGGCTCGGCCGGCGGCTCGGGGTCATCACCCCCCGGTCGCACACACCGGCCGAGGCGGTGGCCATCATGACCGGTGCGGCGACACTCGATCCCGCTCAGGACGCCGACGATCTGGTGGACACGCCGAGGAACACGTAAGGAATCAGGAGACCATCGTGCTGTCGGAAAGTGCGCAGCCCAAGGACAGACCGACCATGCGGGACGTGGCTGCGCTCGCCGGCGTAGGCATCAAGACCGTGTCCCGGGTCGTCAACGGAGTGTCCACCGTCGCTCCGGAACTGGTCGAGCGTGTGCGGTCGGCCGCGGACAAGCTTGGCTACCGACCCAACCTGACCGCGGCCAACCTGCGCCGCAGCGGGGGCCGCACCAACACCATCGGGCTGCTGCTCGAGGACATCGGCAACCCGTTCTCCTCCGCGGTCTTCCGGGCGGTGGAGGACTACGCGCGTGACCGCAGTGTGCTGGTCCTGGCCGCCAGCCTGGACGAGAATCCGCAGCGGGAACGGGAACTGACCAGGAAGTTGATCGACCGGCGGGTGGACGGGCTGATCATCATGCCCGCCGCGCAGGACTATCGGTACGTGCTCAGCGAGCAGCAGGCCGGCATGTCGTTCGTGTTCGTCGATCGGCTGCCGACCCCGCTGCTGGCGGACGCCATCGTGTCCGACAACCGGGGTGGGGCCAGAACGGCGGTGGAGCACCTGTTGCGCACCAGGCGTCGCCGTGTGGCCTACTTCGGTGACGACATGGCCATACCGACAGCGGCGGAACGCTTCGCCGGTTTCACCGACGCGCTCGCCGCCGCGGGGCTCGTGCCGGACGACCGGATGGTCCGGCACGGCCTGCGCACCGCGGAGCAGGCCAGGCGCGCCGCGAACGACCTGCTCGCCGGCGACCCGCCGGAGGCGATCTTCACCAGCCAGAACCTGGTCACCGTCGGCGTTGTCGAGGCACTGCACGAGCGGGACCTCCAGCACGACGTCGCCATCGTCGGATTCGACGACATCCCGTTTGCCGCCGTGCTCCAACCGGGTATCACCGTCATGGCACAGGATCCGGCGGCGGTCGGCCGCAAGGCGGTGTCGCGACTGTTCGACCGAATGAACGGCGACCAGTCACCGCCGGCCGTGCACACCGTTCTCACCCGCCTGATCGTCCGGGGATCCGGCGAACTACGGTTGCCCGAGTGACCAGAATTCTGCTCGCCGGACTGTGCACTGTGGACGTCGTGCAGCGGGTGGGCGAGATACCCGCGGCCGGCGAGAAGGTGCAGTCGGAGACGGTGGCGTTGGCCGCGGGCGGTCCTGCGGCCAACGCCGCTGTCGCGGTCGCCGCGCTCGGCGGCATCCCGACGCTGTTGACCGCGCTCGGCGCGCATCCGCTGGCGCTGCTTGCCTTGCGGGACTTGGATGATCACGGCGTGACCGTGGTGGACCTGTTGCCCGCCAAGCAGGATCCGCCGACAGTGAGCGCAGTGACCGTGCGGGACCGTGACGGCGAGCGGACCGTGGTGTCGCACAATGCCGCCGGCACGACGATTTCGCCGCCGGTGGAGATCCTCGAGGCGGACGCCGTGCTGGTCGACGGGCACCATCCGGCGCTGGCGCTGCGGGTGGCGAAGGCGTCCGCGCCGGTGGTGTTGGACGCCGGCAGCTTCAAGGACGTACACGAGGAACTGTTGCCGCTGGTGGACGTCTGCGCCTGTTCGGCGAGTTATCCGCTCAGCACCAAGGAGTTGCACGACCGCGGCGTGCCGGTCGTGGTCCGCACGCACGGTCCACGGGCGGTCGAGTGGTCGTGCGAAGGCCGCATCGGCGAGGTTTTCGCGCAGCGGGTCGCCGCCCGGGACACTTCCGGAGCCGGCGACGTCTGGCACGGGGCGCTGACGTTTGGCATCGGCCGGCTCGGCCACGTGCCGACGCCCCACGAGCTGCCCGGGCTGATCGATCTCGCCAACCGGGTCGCGGGCATCAAGGTGCGGCACGTCGGCCCGCGCGGCTGGGTGGACGAGGTACGAGGGGGAACCTGGTGAGATTCGACGACCTGGTGGCCCGGGCCGAACGCCTGGCGGTCACCGGCCGGCGGTCGCTGTTGGGCATCTGCGGCGCGCCCGGAGCCGGCAAGTCCACCCTGGCCGCCCGCATCGTCGAGGCGCTCGGCGACCGGGCCGTGCTGGTCGGCATGGACGGTTTCCACCTGGCGCAGCGCGAGTTGAACCGACTCGGCCGGGCCGAGCGCAAGGGCGCGCCGGACACCTTCGACGCCGCCGGCTACGTCGACCTGCTCGATCGCCTCCGTCGACACGGCCCCGACACCGTTTACGCCCCCGAGTTCCGGCGCGAGATCGAGGAGCCGATCGCCTGCGCCGTGCCGGTGCCGCCGAGCACGCCGCTGGTCGTCACCGAGGGCAACTACCTGCTGCTCGCCGAGGGCCCGTGGGCCGGCGTCCGGCCGCTGCTGGACGAGGCGTGGTTCCTCGCGCCGGCCGAACCGGTCAGGATTGCCCGTCTGATCGCCCGTCACGAGGCGTTCGGTCGCTCGCCGGAACAGGCCCGTGGCCGCGCGTTAGGCTCTGATCAGGCCAACGCGGTACGGGTCGACGCCACCTCGGGGCGTGCCGATCTGGTCATCGCTGAGGAGGAGTTGACGTGATCAGGGACCTGCTGACCTCCGCCAAGACGATCGCCGTCGTCGGGCTGTCGACCCAGCCGTGGAAGGCCGCGCACTCCGTGCCGGCCTCGCTCAAGGCCGCCGGCTACAAGGTGATCCCGGTGCACCTGACCGCCACTGAAATCCTCGGTGAGAAGGCCTACCGCAGCCTGCTCGACGTGCCCGACAAGATCGACATCGTGAACGTCTTCCGCCCGGCCGACGAGACCCCCGCCATCGCCGAGCAGGCTGTGCGGGTCGGCGCCGGCGCCCTGTGGCTCCAGCTGGGCATCGCCAACGACCGGGCCCGCGAGATCGCCGAGGCCGGCGGGCTCGCCTACGTCGAGGACCGCTGCATCGCCGTCGAGCGGTCAATGCTGGGGCTGTAGCCCCGAGACCGGCACCGGCAACGTGAGGAAGGCGTCGCCCTCGTAGCGGTGGTCGACGCTTTTCACCCGAACGTGGTCGGGATCGGCCTCCACCACCTGCACCGCGATCGGCTCGTCCCGGCCGGGCACCGTCAGCAGCCAGCGCTCGGCCAGGTAGCTCAGGCCGATCGCGTCCAGCATCGCCGCCGCGTCGTCGGAGTCGCCGGCCTCGCCGAGCGGGTGCCCGAATACCGTCACCGGCTCGAAGCCGCCGTCGACCGGCCGGAGGTAGCCGAGCAGCTCGCGGTCGTCCTCGCGGTGATGGGCCACCCAGTCGCTGGGGATCATCGGTCGAGCCTTTCCGCCGCCTCGCGCAGCACGTCCTCGGCGAGCCCGGTCATTCGTGCCTCGCCGCCGAGCAGCCCGTACTCGTCAACGGCTTCGTGGATCACCAACATCTCGGTGTAGGGCACCGAATTGGCGAGTGACCACAGCTTCTCGCCGCCGATAGCCACGGACAGCTCGCCGGACAGCATCGCGGTGGCGATCATTCGGGCCCGGATCCACGCGGCGGTCGTCGTGTCGGGCCAGGTCCGCCCGAGGTCGACGAACATGGCGTTGATCGGCTCCTCGATGCCCGCCCACGAGGCCTTGTCGTCCGGCGGTGCGGCGGCGACCTCGACCACGGCCGGCGTCTCGACGCCGGCGACCAGCAGGTCGCAGGCCAGTCGGATGTAGTCGGTCAGGAGCACGCCGCCCAGCAGGCGGCCGATGTTGAGCTCGTCGACCCGGCGGCTCAGTTCGGCGGTGAGTTCCACTCCGCCAGTCTTACGGGGTCGTCGAGCTGATTTCCGCGTCGACGGGCTCGTCCTCGGCGGGCTGCTGCTTGTCCTGGCGGTAGTGGATGACGCCGATGACGGTCGTGGTCACCACGACGCCGAGGGCGATCACCAGGGCGGCGGTCTTCAGCCACGGCACCTGGTCCAGCAGCCCGGTGCCGAAGTAGCCGACGGTCATGAACACGCCGACCCACGCGGCGGTGCTGACGATCGAGGCGAGCAGGAACTTCACGGGGTTCATCCGGGCGGCGCCGGCGATGGTGGGCACGACGGTCCGCACCCACGGCACCATGCGAGCGATCGTCACGGCCCAGAAGCCCCAGCCGTCGAGCAGGCGCTGGGCCCGATCGAGGTTGCGCTTGTTCAGGATCTTGCCGTCGCGGCGGGCGACGAACTTGTGTCCGGTGCGCCGCGCGAACAGGTAGCCGCACTGCCCGCCGCCGACGCCGGCGGCCCAGGCGAGCCCGGCGAAGATCCACGCCTGCACGCCGTGGTGCTGCTGCGCGAAGAAGATCCCGGCGGTGAACAGCAGCGAATCGCCGGGAAACAGGAGGCCGATCAGGAAGCCGCACTCGACGAAAATGCACACGAGAGCGATCACCGTCAGCACTACGGGGCCGACGGCGTCCAGTGATCCGAAGGCCATCTCGTGCAGGTGCACGCTTGACACCCTATGTCGTCACCACGGCGGCTGTCCCCGAACCGTGTGAAGGGGACAGCCGCCGTGTCTTATGACCCGTTACTCCGAATAGCCCAGTTCCACGTCGTGGACGAGCTCCTGACCAGCGGTGACGCGCAGCGCGGCGGCCACCGGCGGGTACCCGCTGGCGATCACGGTGTAGTCACCCTCGGACAGATCCCCGAAGTTGTACTGCCCGTCCTCACCGGTGGTGGTGACCGCGACGACCTGCCCGTCTGGCGCGACCAGGGTCACCCGCGCGTCGCTGAGCGGCTGTCCGTCGCCCCCGCGGGCCACGCCGCCGAGCGTCGCGCCGCCGAGCAGCTCCACGTCCCGACGGGTGGTGCCGGCCTCGCCGACGGTCACCGACAGGGCGGTGGGCCGGAACGACTCGGCGCTGACGACCAGCGTGTACTCGCCGGACACCAGCTCGGTGAACTGGTACGAGCCGCCGCCGTCGGTGGACCGGGAGCCGACCACCTCGCCGCGGACGTCGGCCAGCGTCACGGTGGCCTCGACGACCGGCGCGCCGCCGAGCGCCGAGACGACGCCGACCAGCCCGCTGGTGCCGGTGAGCACCACGTCGAAGTTCACCGGGGCGCCGTTGACCACGACGGTGGAGGCCTGCGGCTGGTGCGAGCCGGCCGAGGCGATCAGCACGTACGTGCCGTTGGACGGCGCGGCCAGGTCGTAGCCGCCGTCCTGCCCGCTGACGGTCCGCCCGACCTGCTTGCCGTTCAGGTCGATCACGGTCAGCGCGGCGGCGTGCACCGGGCTGCCGTCGGGCCGCCGCACGAAGCCGGTCACCGGGGTGCCGACGAGGGTGCCGAGGCTGCCCTCCAGGTGCGTGTGACCGTTGCCGTTCACCGCGTGCCGACCGGACTCGAACGGCTCGGTGGCCGCGGCGACCGCCGCCGGCACCGGCTCGTCGGTCGGGGCGGTCAGCAGCACGCCGTCCTCGGCCGCCTGGGCCTGGATGCCGGACTGCGTGCGCAGCGGCACCTCCTTGGTGACCAGGGTCAGGACGAAGGACACGGCGGCCACGATCGCGGCGCCGAGGAACACGATGTGCATCGCGTTCGTGAAGCCCTCCTGGAACGGCTGGGCCAGGACCGCCGGGTTGAGGTGCTGGATGAACGACGAGTCCTGCAGCGCGCCGCCGGCGTTGCCGCCCTTGAGCGCGGAGAACAGCGGCGCGTTGTTCGGGTCCTGCACCACCGACGGGGTGTGGATCGCGGTCTGGAACGCCTGCGTCGGCACGATCGCCTTGAAGGCGTCCGCGATCTTGTCGCCGACGGTGCTGAACAGTAGCGACAGGAACACGGCGGTGCCGACGGTGCCACCCATCGACCGGAAGAAGGTCGCGGACGCGGTCGCCACGCCCATGTCGCGCGGCGGCACCGCGTTCTGGGTGGCCAGCGTCAGCGTCTGCATGCACAGGCCCAGGCCGATGCCGAAGATCGCCATGTAGATGTCGACCTCGACCAGGCTGGTGTCCCAGTGCAGCTGGGTGGCGAACAGCACCGCGCCCGCCCCGATCAGCACGGTGCCGAGGATCGGGAAGATCTTGTACCGGCCGGTCCTGGACGTGATGATGCCGGAGCCCAGAGAGGAGATCATCATCGCCAGCACGAACGGCAGCATGAGCAGGCCCGACTGGGTCGGGGTGTTGCCCTTCACGATCTGGAGGTACTGCGGGATCATCGCGATCCCGCCGAACATCGCCACGCCGACCAGCAGACCGGTGACCGAGGTCAGGCTGAACACCGAGCTGCGGAACAGCCGCAGCGGGATCAGGGCGTCGTCCTTGGCGTAGTGCTCGGCGACCACGAAGGCGATCAGGCCGACGGCGCCGACGATGTAGCAGATCCAGGCGTCCTGCGAGGTCCAGCCCCACTCACGCCCCTGCTCGGCGACGATCAGCAGCGGCACCAGGCCGATGGTGATGAACGCCGACCCCAGCCAGTCGATGCGCCGCTTCACGTTGGACGCCCGGCGCGGCAGGTTGAGCACGATGGCGACGACCGCGAAGGCGACGATGCCGATCGGCACGTTCACCAGGAACACCCAGCGCCAGCCGTCGATGCCCAGGATGCTGGACTGGCCGGCCAGGGCGCCGCCGATGACCGGGCCGAGCACGCTCGAGGTGCCGAACACGGCCAGGAACATGCCCTGGTAGCGGGCCCGCTCGCGGGGCGGCACGATGTCGCCGATGATGGCCAGCGCGAGCGACATCAGGCCGCCGGCGCCGATGCCCTGGAACGCGCGGAACGCGGCCAGCTCGTACATCGAGGTGGAGAAGGTGCAGGCCAGCGAGCCGGCCACGAAGATGAAGATCGCGGCCAGGTAGAAGGGCTTCCGGCCGTACATGTCGGACAACTTGCCGTACAGCGGCGTGGCGATGGTCGAGGTGATCAGGTAGGCGGTGGTCGCCCAGGCCTGCTCGTCCAGGCCGTGCAGCTGGTCGGCGATGGTGCGGATGGCGGTGGAGACGATGGTCTGGTCCAGCGCCGCCAGGAACATGCCCAGCATCAGGCCGGACAGGATGGTGAGAATCTGTCGGTGGGTGAACGTCCCCGGGGCGTGCTCTGCCTTCGAGGTCTTCGCCGCCACCGGAGCGGCCGTGCTCGTCATCGTGTTGCCTTTCGCTGCTCGGCGATCGCGGTGGCCATCTGCGGTCGGTAGTTCTCGATGTCGGTGTTGAGCGCGTCGAACAGCTCCACGAGCTGGTGGCGGCGCTCCATCGGCCAGGTGCCGAGCATCTGGTCGATGTGGTGGTTGCGCTTGGCGCGCAGGTCGTCGAAGAGTTGGCGGCCGGCGGCGGTCGCGGCCAGCAGGCACGCGCGCCCGTCCAGCGGGTCGGCCCGCCGCTCGACCAGGCCGGCGCGGACCAGCTGGGCCACCTGCCGGCTGACCGTGGACGGGTCGGAGTGGACGGCGTCGGCCAGCGCGCTGGTGCGCTGCGGGCCGTTGATGACCAGGTGGGCCATCAGCATGTAGCCGGCCTTCTCCACGCCGTGCGGCTTGTCGTGGAACTGGTGGTTGGCGCGCTCGAGCAGCCGAAGGAAGCGGACCAGCTGGAGCCCCAGCTGGTCGGCGTTGTCCAGCCGCTCCTGGGTCGTCTCCATGTCCTACCTCCCTCGAAGATCGATGGTTGCTCCAACCAATCAGTTGGATAGTACAAGCATCTGTCCGAAGAGAGTAGTGGGCAAGTCCAATGGTTGTGAAACTCAACACTCGACCGGGTGACTACGGTGAACTGCATGAACGCCGTCGTTCAGTCCCTCCAGGAAGCGCTCGGATCCGACTCCGTGCGGGTCGATCCGGACGTCACCGCCACCTACAGCCGGGACATGATGCCGCTGGCGCCGGTCGGGCAGCCGCTGGCCGTGGTCTTCCCGAATGACGTCGAGCAGGTGCAGACGGTGGTCCGCGTCTGCGGCGAGGCGGGGGTGCCGATCGTGCCGCGCGGCGCCGGCAGCGGGCTGTCCGGCGCGGCCAACGCCGTCGACGGCTGCGTGATGCTGGTGACCACCCGGATGAACACCATCCTGGAGATCGACCCGGACAACCGGCTCGCCGTCGTGGAGCCCGGCGTGGTCAACCTCGACCTGCGCGACGCCGTGGAGAAGCACGGGCTGTTCTACCCGCCGGACCCCTCCAGCTACGACTGGTGCTCCATCGGGGGCAACCTGTCCACCAACGCCGGCGGCCTGTGCTGCGTCAAGTACGGCGTGACCACGGACTCGGTGCTGGGTCTCGAAGTGGTTCTCGCGGACGGCTCCCTCCTGAAGACGGGCAGGCGCACGGTCAAGGGGGTTGCCGGCTACGACCTGACGAAACTCTTCGTCGGCAGCGAGGGCACGCTCGGCGTGATCACCAAGGCCGTGCTGGCGCTGCGGCCGCTGCCGCAGGCCCCGGCCACGCTGATGGCCGCCTTCAGCACGACCGAGGCGGCCGGCGTGGCCGTGACGAACATCGTGCGCAGCGGCACCGTGCCGTCGCTGATGGAGATCATGGACTCCGTCTCCATCAAGGCGGTCGAGCAGCACCTGAACACCGAGGTCGGGCCGCCCGGCTGCGAGGCGCTGCTGCTGTGCCAGTCCGACTCCGGCGGCGAGGTCGCCCGGCTGGAGCTGGAGAAGGTCGAGCTGGCCTGCCAGGCCGCCGGCGCGGACCTGACGTACGTGACGACCGATCTGGCCGAGGGCAAGATGCTGCTCACCGCGCGGCGGGCGGTGCTGACCGCGCTGGAGGTCTACGGCGCCTGGCTCACCGACGACGTGTGCGTGCCGCGGACCGCGATCGCCGACCTGATCGCCGGCTGCCAGCGGATCGGCGAGCGGAACCGGGTGAAGGTCGCGGTGGTCGGGCACGCCGGCGACGGCAACATGCACCCGACGATGGTCTACGACCCCGCCGACGCCGACGAGTTCGCCCGCGCCCGCGTCGCCTTCGACGAGATCCTGGAGCTGGGGCTGGGCCTGGGCGGCACGGTCACCGGCGAGCACGGCGTCGGCAAGATCAAGCGGGAGTGGCTGGCCCGGGAGATCGGGCCGGTCGGACTGGCGGTGCACCGCTCGATCAAGCAGGCGCTGGACCCGGGCAACCTGTTCAACCCGGGGTCCATGTTCGCTATGGAGTAGGCCGGAAACCCACCTGCCGCAACACCTTCAGCACGAAATCGCCCACGTCCTCGTGCCGCGGCGGCGCCAGCAGCCGGTAGAACAGCGACCCGATGATGATGTCCACGATCACCTCGGGGTCGGCGTCCGCCGGCAGCAGACCCTCGCGAATCGCGCGCCGGATCAGGCGGACGCCGCCCTCCCGGCGCTTCGCGCCGGACGCCGCCCAGAAGGCGTCGAAGAGCTCCGGGTGGCTGAAGGTGGAGCCCATGAGCTGGGCCAGCAGCGGGGCCAGCCGGCGGTCGGCGATGGACTCGGCCATCGAGCCGACCATCCGCGCCATGACCTCCGGGTACGGCAGCGTGTCGTACTCCTCGTCGGTCAGTTCGGGCGCGTTGCGGCCGTAGACGATCGCCTGCGCCAGCAGCTCCTCCTTGGACGACCAGCGCCGGTACACGGTCAGCCGGGCCACGCCGGCCCGCTTGGCGATCTGCTCGATGCTGGTGCCGTCGACCCCGCGCTCCGCGAACAGCTCCAGCGCCGCCCGCAGGATCGCCGCGTCGGCCTCGGGGTCCCGGGGCCGACCGGCGGTCTTCAGCTCATCGGCCCGATTTTGATCAGCGCGGTTTCCAGCCACGTGCGTAGCCTTGCCGGTGACGGCCGTCCGTGCCAAGCCAGGTGTCCGTCGGGGCGGACCAGCTTGAGCTCGGGGCCGGTCTCCACGAGCAGGTCCTCGCCGAGATGCTGTTGGGCGACGGCCACGTGCGGGTCGTTCTCGGTGGGCACCACCAGCACCCAGCGGCCGTCGGTCCAGCGGGCGGCGATCTCGGGGTCCCGGTCGCCGTACGGGCCGAGTGGCCCGCGCCGGTAGCTGGTCGCCAGCTGGCTGGTCCGTTCGAACAACTTCCGTTGCGCCAGCGGGAGATTGAACAGCGGGAGCAGCACCGCGTCCCGGAGCAGCCGACGCCAGAAGCCGAGGCCCAGCACGAAGGACGTCAGGGCGGTGGTGCCGCTCAACACCTCCTGGGCGATCGGCCGCCGCTCCTGTTCGTACGTGTCGAGCAGGCCGTCCCCGGCCCGGCCGTTGATCACCATGGCCAGCTTCCACGCCAGGTTCTCGGCGTCGCCGATGCCGGTGTTCATACCCTGGCCACTGAACGGGCTGTGCACGTGTGCCGCGTCGCCGGCGAGCAGGATCCGGCCCTTGCGGTACGTGCCGGCCAGCCGTCGGTGGATGGTGAACGAGGACGTCCAGTCGCAGGCCTTGAACTCGGCTCGCAGTCCCGTCCGCGCCGGCAGCATCGTCCGCAGCTCGGTCAGCACATCGACCGGCTCCGTGCCGGGGAAGTCGCCCTGGATCCGCCAGAGATCGTTGCCGGGCAACGGGAACGCCGCGAACATGCCGGCGGTGCCGAGCCAGGTCGTCACGCCGTCGCGCGGCAGCGACCAGTCCAGGTGGACGTCGGCGAACAGGAACCGTTCCGCCAGCGGGACGCCAGGGAAGTCGATACCGGCGAGCTTGCGGACGGTGCTGTGCGCCCCGTCGCAGCCGAGCAGCCAGTCGCCGTGAATGTCCTCGCCCGCCCGCACCGTGACGCCGTCGGCGTCCTGGCTGACGTCCGTGACGGCCGTGCCCCATTCGACCTTGCCGCCGAGCTCGGACAGGCGGTCCCGCAACGACTTCTCGATCTCCGACTGGCCGATCAGCGCCCCCTGGCCCCGCATCCGGTCCAGCCGCAGCGTCATCACCGGCTTGCCGCCGGCGATGGCCTTGACGTAGCGGATGTCCATGCCGCGCTCCGGCAGGTCGCCGAGCGCCCGCACGCGGTTGAGCACCTCCGCGCCGCGCGGCTGCACGCCCAGCGCACGGGACGTCGTCGCCGGCCCGTCCGCCGCGTCCAGCACCCGCACCGGCACGCCGCGTTGCAGCAGGGCGCACGCCGCCGTCAGGCCGGTCGGCCCCGCACCCACGATCAGCACCGTCATGACCCCTCCCCAGGGTTTGTAAACAGTACAGCACTGTTTACAAATTGGAGCAGAAGAAACCGCCCCCGTCCAGGGGGCGGCGTCGACTGGTGGTCAGCGGATGCGGTCGATGCGTTGGGTGGCGTCCATCTCCTCGGCCTGCACGTCGAACTGCTGGGTGGCGTCCAGGGCCGGGCCCACCGCCTCCCGCGCGATCCGCTCGCGGCGGGCCTTGATGACCTCGAACGCGATCGGGATGACCGACAGCACCGGGATGGCGATCAGGAAGATCTCCAGGTGGTCGTGCACCAGCGACACCTGGCCGAGGAAGAAGCCGAGCAGCGGCACGGCGACCGCCCACAGCACGCCGCCGATCGCGGAGTACGTGAAGTACTTGCGCTGGTCCATCTTGCCGATGCCGGCGACCGCGGTGATGAACGTGCGCACGATGGGCACGAAGCGGGCCAGGATGATGGCCCGCGCGCCGTAGCGCTCGAAGAACTCGTGTGTGCGCTCGATGTGCTTGCGCTTGAAGATCTTGGAATCCGGGTTGCTGAACAGCTTCGGGCCGATCGCGGCGCCGATGTAGTAGCCGGTCACGTTGCCGACGACCGCGCACACCGAGAGGATCACGCAGGCCAGCCAGATCGGCATGTCCACCACGTGCTGGGCGATCAGCAGGCCGAGGGTGAACAGCAGCGTGTCGCCGGGGATCAGGAAGCCGATCAGGATGCCGCAGTCGGCGAAGATCAGCAGAGCCACGCCCAGGAAGACGTACGGCCCCAGGCCCTGGAGGATGGTGTTGGCGTCGAGCCAACCCGGCAGGGCGACGATGGTGGTCGTGCTCGCGGCGATCGCGGTGGTCACGATTCACCAAGGTACAGGTGCTCCCTGAGTGCCCGATTCAGAGCATGCTGAGCACGGCCGCGACGGCCCCGCCGGCCAGGCCCAGCACCAGCGCGAACAGCAGGATCAACCAGCCCGGAACCTGGCCCGGCTGGGCCGGCATCTTCGTGGTCGGCACCGCCCGGGTCACCGGCTCCGGCGGCAGGTGGTCGAACTCGCCGACCGGCGGGCCGACCGTGCTGCCCACCTCGGTGCCGGAGATCAGCCCGAAGCCGGGGCCGCCGACCGGGCCGTACAGGTTCTCCAGCGGCGAGAACCGCTCGGTGTCGTAGTGCTGCTGGGCGTTGTTGATCCGGATGGTGGCCAGCTCGCCGGTCATCGGGCCGGAGGAGAGCTCGCGCAGCACCATCTCCTCGGTGAACGGCGTGTCCGCCGTCCGGCCGGGCGGCTCGGCCAGGGCGTCGTCGAGGGTGACGGCCTTGGCCTTGGTGAACGTGTCCGGCTCGGGCTGCTCCTCGGCCTTGTCGGCCACGGCCTCGTCGTCGACGGGATCGTCCTCGACGGCCGGCGCCGGCTCGGCCTCGGGCTTCGGGGCGTCGGCCGCCTCCGTCAGAACCGCGGGCAGCGGCGGCATCGTCACCGGCGTGCTCACCGCCTGGGCGCGCAGCGCCTCCGCCAGCAGCCGCTCCGGGTCGTCGGACTTGCTCACGGAGACCACGTTAGTTGCTTCTGGGCACGCGGAGCAGCCGGGTCGCGGGGAAAGCGCCGGCATCCACCGCTCGGGTGAGGGTCACGAACGATCCTCCCGGTGACCCCGGCGGTAGACGTCCACCACCCGCAGATCCTGGTTCAGCACGACGAAATCGGCCAGCAGCCCGACCGCCACCGCGCCGACCTCGTCGGCCAGACCCAGCAGCTGCGCGGGCCGGCCGGCGGTCGCGGCGACCGCCTCCGCCATCGACAACCCGCACTGCTGCACGAAGTTCCGGAACGCCTGGTCCATCGTCAGCGTGCTGCCGGCCAGCGAACCGCCGGCCAGCGTGGGCACGCCGTCCTGCACGGTGACCTCCAGCCCGCCGAGGTCGTAGACGCCGTCGCCCATGCCGGCCGCCGCCATGGCGTCGGTGATGAGCAGCGTCCGCGACGGGCCCGCGTGGTGCGCGGCCAGCCGCACGGCCGTCGGGTGCAGGTGCACGAGGTCGCAGATCAGTTCCACGCTGACGCGTTCGTCGTCCAGCAGCGCCCCGACCGGCCCGGGCTCACGGTGGTGCAGCGGGCGCATGCCGTTGAACAGGTGCGTGGCGACCGAGGCGCCGGCGTCCACCGCGGGCAGCACCTGCGCCTCGGCGGCGTCGGTGTGTCCGATGGCGACGAGAACTCCGTTGTCCACCAACAGTTTCGTCGCCGCGACCGCGCCCTCCAGCTCCGGCGCGATGGTGATCATCTTGATGGTGTCGCCGCCGGCGGCCAGCAGCGTGCGCACGGAGTCGAGGTCCGGTGGCCGCAGCACCCGGGGGTCGTGCGCCCCGCAGCGCGCCGCCGACAGGTACGGGCCCTCCAGGTGGATGCCGGCGATATCGCCGCCTCGGACCAGCTCCGACAGCTCCCGGATCTGTCGGGCCAGCTCGGGGATCGGCCGTGACACCAGGCTCGCCATCGTGGTGGTGGTGCCGTGCCGGCGGTGCGCGGCGATCGCCAGCGCCGGGTCGTGGCCGGTGAACGCCCGGCCCCCGCCGCCATGGCAGTGCACGTCGACGAAGCCCGGCACCAGCCAGTTCCCGGCCAGGTCGACCAGGGCGTCCGGTCGTGGACCGGCGCCGACGGCGTCGATGCGGCCGCCCGTCACGGACACCCAGCCGGGGTCCAGCACGCCGTCGGGAGTCAGCACCCGACCGCCGGCAAGCACCAGATCAGCCACTACGCCTCCGCTGTGCCTATGCCGCCCGTCCCGGGCGGGGCCGTGGACGCCAGGTGGCCGGCCTCTTCGGCTCGGACGGCCATGCCGCTGAACAGACGCGTCATGTCCGTCCTTCACCTCCAGAGGCCGGCGCGTCCACGGCGTCGATGGCCATTAACGCGGCTCCCAGGCACCCGGCCTCGTCGCCCAGCGCGGCGAGCAGCAGTTCCGGCTGCCGTTGGAACACGATCAGTTCCGCCAGCCGCTTCCGCAACGGCTCGATGAGCAGATCACCCGCCAGTGCCAACCCGCCGCCCAGCACCACGGCCTCCGGACCGAGCAGCGTGGCGGCGATCAGGATGCCCTTGGCCAGGGCGTCGACGGCGTCGTGCCACACCGCCACGGCGTCCGGGTCGCCGGCCCGCACGAGGTCCGCGACCACGGCCGCCCGGTCGACCTGCTTGCCCGTACGGGCCGAGTAGCGGCGGGCGATCGCCGCCGACGAGGCGACGGTCTCCACGCAGCCGCGCTGGCCGCAGCCGCACGGCTCGCCGTGGCCGACGTCGACGTGCCCCAGCTCGCCCCCGTGCACGTGGAGGCGGCCGCCGACCATCAGGGCGGCGGCGATGCCGGTGCCGATGGGCATGATGACCACGTCCGTCATGCCCTGGGCACTGCCCAGGCGGTGCTCGGCCAAACCTCCGGCCCGCACGTCGTGGCCGAAGCTCACCGGCAGGCCGGTCCGTTCGGCCAGCAGCAGCCGGAACGGGAAGTCCCGCCAGCCCAGGTTGGCCGAGAAGACGCCGATGCCCTGCTCCTCGTCGACCACGCCCGGCACGACCACGCCGACCGCGTCGATCGGGTGGTCCACGGCGGCGCTGAGCTCGTCCACCAGCTCGACGATCGCGCCGACCACGGCGTGCGCGGTGGCGGTGCCGTCCTCGCCGCGCGGCGTGCCGCGGCGCCGGCTCGTCACCACGGACGCCTGGGCGGACGTCCCGGTGACCAATGCGGCCTTCATGTCCGTGCCGCCGACGTCGACGGACACCACGTACCTAGTGCGAGCCACGAGCGGAGGTAAGCATCATTGGTCTACACCTCGCAAGACAACGGAGCGGGTCAGATGCCGGGGCTGGTCGGGGTCGAGGCCCTTGCCCAGGGCGATCGCCACGGCCAGTCGCTGAACGGTCACGAGTTCGGCCATCGGGTCGCGGTCGCCGGCGCGGAAGATGCCGCCGGTGGCGAGGATCTGCTCGGGCAGCCCCGCCGGCGCGGTGCCGAACATCCACGCCACCCGGTTCGGGCCGGTGATGCTGATCGGGCCGTGCCGGTACTCCATCGCCGGGTAGGACTCGGTCCACGCGCCGGCGGCCTCGCGCATCTTCAGGCCCGCCTCCAGCGCGAGCCCGTTCGTCCAGCCGTGCCCGAGGAACGTGAACTGCTCGGCCTCGACGAGCTCGTCCGGCAGCGGCTCGACGACCGCCAGCTCGGCGTCGGCGATGGCTCGGCCCAGGTCCTCGCCGAGGCTGGCCCGCAGCAGCGCCAGCGCGGTGGTGGCGAACCGGGTCTGCACCACCGACCGCTCGTCGGCGAAGTCCAGCACCACCAGCTGGTCGGCCGTGCCGACGATCGGCGTCTCGGGGTCGCCGATCAGCGCGAGGGTCGGCGTCGTGCCGCGCGCCCGGTCCAGCAGGTCCAGCACCTCGGTGGTGGTGCCGGAGCGGGTGATCGCCACGATCCGGTCGTAGCGGCGGTCGAACGGGAACTCGGAGGCGGCGAACGCGTCGGTCTCGCCCTGGCCGGCGTCCTCCCGTAACCGCGCGTAGGACTGGGCGACGAACCACGACGTGCCACAGCCGATCACCGCGACGCGTTCGCCCGGCGCTGGCAGACTGTCGGGTGCGAGCCCGGCCGCCCGCCGCCAGCAGTCCGGTTGCGTGATGATCTCCGTCTCGACGAAGTGCGCGGCCACAGTCCTCCCTTGGCTGCTCATTAGTGTCCGTTAAGGAGCATACTTGCGCAGAAACGTGCAATGAAGGGGATCGGCATGAACCGGTACGAGCGGCTCAACTCGCTGCTGGAGCTGCTCGCCGAGCGCGGTCGGATCGAGGTCGACGACATCGCCGAGGAGCTCGACGTGTCCGCCGCGACCATCCGCCGCGACCTCGACCACCTCGCCGAGCAGCAGCTGCTGACCCGGACCCGCGGCGGCGCCGTGGCCCACGCCGTGTCCTACGACCTGCCGCTGCGCTACAAGACCGCCCGGCACGCCGACGACAAGCTGCGCATCGCCAAGGCGGCCGCCGCGCTGGTCACCAAGGGATCCGTGGTCGGGCTGAACGGCGGCACCACCGCCACCGAGGTGGCCCGCGCGCTGGCCGCCCGCACCGACCTGGACCTCACCATCGTCACCAACGCCCTGAACATCGCCAACGAGCTGGCCGTCCGGCAGCAGATCAAGCTGGTGGTCACCGGCGGCGTGGTGCGGCCGCAGTCGTACGAGCTGATCGGGCCGCTGGCCCGGATGATCCCCGCGGAGCTGACGCTGGACGTCATCTTCCTCGGCGTCGACCACCTCGACCCCCAGCACGGCGCGACGGCCAGCAACGAGGGCGAGGCGGCCATCAACCGGCTGCTCACCGAGCGCTCCGGGCGGGTGGTGGCCGTGACGGACTCGTCCAAGCTGGGCGGGGCCGCGTTCGTGCGGATCTGCGCCGTCGAGGACATCGACGTGCTGATCACCGACGTGCACGCCGACGAGGCCATGGTCGCGCAGTTCCGCGACCGTGGCCTCGAGGTTCAGCTGGTCTAGTTGGCCATCGCCTTCTGGAGGGCGTCCAGGGCACGGCTGGCGGTGGACTTGACCGTGCCCTTGGAGATGCCGGTGGCCTCGGCGATCTCGGCCTCGGACAGGTCCCCGTAGTAGCGCAGGACCAGCACCTCGCGCTGCCGCGGCGGCAGCTTGGCCAGCGCGTTGACCACGGCCTGGTGCTCGGCCGTCAGCATCGCCAGGCTCTCCGCGGAACGGGCGTTGGCGGTGTGCGGCGGCGTGTAGTCGCGGGCCGTCTTGCGGCGCCGCAGCACCGACCGGCTGCCGTTGACCACGGCCGTGCGCAGGTAGCCGACCGCGGCCTGGGCGTCCCGCAGGCCACCCCAGTTGCGGTGCAGGCCGGTGAAGGCCTCCTGCACCACGTCCTCGGCCGTCGCCGGCTCGTCGACCAGCAGGATCGCCAGCCGGACCAGGCGCATCCGGTGCTGGCGGTACAGATCCTCCAAGGTCAGCGGGGCAGCCGTGGAGGGCTCGGGGCCGTCCACCGCCCGCAGGTGGGAGAAGGTCCGCTCGACGCTGTTCGACTGCACGTCCACGGCGGCGAGAATACCCAACAGGTGCATTAGGTTGGCCGTCGAACGCTCACTACGGAGGTATGCCGTGCCCAAGTTCGCCGTCGAGTACAGCTACATCGAGGACGTGCCGCGTCGGCACGCCGTCCGACCGGCGCACCGCGAGTACCTGGGCACGCTGGTCGACACAGGTGCGCTGCTCGCCGCCGGGGCCTGGACCGCCGACGACGGCGCGCTGCTGCTGTTCGACGCCGACGACGAGGCGACCGTCCAGGGTTACCTGGACAACGACCCGTACAAGGCGGCCGAGGTGATCTCGGCGACCAAGATCACGCCGTGGAACGCGGTGCTCGGCACCTGGGTGAGCTGAGTTAGCCCCGCCAAGTAGCCGCGAGGCCGCGCCGGTGCCTGGACCGCAGCCGGATTTCGCCCGCCGCCACGCGACGCACCCACCGCCTGAACTGATGCGGCGGGCTAAATCCGGCCAGGGAAGGCACCGGTCACGAGCGGCCTCGCTCCGCGCGGAACGCGCGGCGTTCAGCACTGTCGAAGCCGGCGGCCCCGCCGGGGCCGACCGGCCGGGACGCCTCCGCGCCGCGGGCCTTGACGTCGTCCAGCGCCGCCTGGTCGGCGTCCTTCGCGCCCATCGCGGCGATCGGCAGCGACAGCTGGTTGACGACGCCGCGGAACAGCTTCAGGCCGCCGACCCAGCCCGGCACGTGGATCGCCCGGGCCCGGCGGCGGATGCCCAGCACCACGGCCTTGCCCACGTCGGAGACCTGGTAGGTGCGGCCCATCGGGCCGGGCAGCCGGCTGCGCATCTTGCCGAACACCGGGTGCCGGTCGGCGCTGGTGACCATGTCCGTGGCGATCCATGAGAAGTACGCGGTGCCGACGTCCACGCCGAGATGGCGGACCTCTGCCCGCAGGCTGTCGGCGAAGGCGTCCACGCCCGCCTTGCTGGCCGCGTAGGCCGCCATGCCGGGGGCGTGCGTGATGGCCGCCAGCGACGACACCACCAGGCAGTAACCGCGGCTGGCGATGAGGTGCGGCAGGGTGACCCGCACCGTCCGCCACACGCCGAGCAGGTTGATCTCGATGGTCCGCTCGAACGCTGCCGGGTCGATGGAACGGACGAAGCCGGTGGCCGCGATGCCGGCGTTGGCCATCACGACGTCGATGCGGCCATAGCGGTCCACCACGCCGGCCACCGCCGCCTCCATGGCCGCCCAGTCCGTGACGTCGGCCTCCCAGGCGCCGGCCTCCGGCCCGCACTCCTTGGCGGTGGCCTCCAGCTGCTCCCGCTCCAACCCGACCAGCGCGACCTTCGCCCCCAGCGCCGCCAGGCGCCGGGCCGTCTCGGCCCCGATCCCGCGGGCCGCGCCCGTGATCAGCACCACCTTGCCGGCCAGCGTGTTGTCCGTGCCCACGTGTGCCTCCTCGGATGGCTCCTCCGAGCACGGTAGCCCAACCTACTGCCAGTAAGCTACTGGCGAGTTCAATACGATGACCGGTCCGGATTTCCGAGAAGTGGGCCTCGACCTCGACATATGTGTCGGCCGGGGTGAACGATGTTTTCCGGCGTGTCGGCCAGGTCGGACGGGACGCGCCAAGGTCCGATCTTCCGATCTTCACCGGCATTCGAACATAGCGCTGAAGCAGCCCGCGCTGCCGGGTGTGATCACCCCGATCGGGCCGTCCGACCCGAACTTGGGGTCACCCCTTTGCGGATCGGCCCTGCGACCGTACGATCACGGAAAGTCAACTGTGAATGACGCGATCGATATCTGAACGAGCTGGGTTGACGGGATTTCGCTGGCTACGGTGAGAGAGGAAGAGCCTGCCAGGGGTGACGGGCTACCGGACGAAACGACAGGAAACGAACTGTCTCCGCTACTGGGAGGGCGGGGTACGGGGGAGACGAGGGGCGCAAGTTGGAGGGGACCGGGCGCGCTGCCAGGTACCGGGACGTTTTCGCCAACGGCGAGTTCCGGGCCTTGTGGCTGGCCGAGCTCATTTCCACCGCGGGTGACCAGGTCGCCCGGGTTGCTTTGTCACTTCTTGTGTTCGATCGAACACGCTCCGCTGCCCTGGCCGCGCTGACCTTTGCTTTGACGATGCTGCCCGCATTGTTCGGGCCATTGCTCGCCGGCCTCGCCGATCGTTATCCGCGACGCACCGTGATGATCTGCGCGGATCTGTGCCGGGCGACGCTGATGGGGATCATGGCTATCCCCGGCGTTTCGCTTCCGTCGCTGTTTCTCCTTCTTTTCGCCACTCAACTTCTGGGTTCGCCGTCGAATGCGGCGCGTGGGGCTCTGTTGGCCGATGTTCTTGCGGGCGACGAGCTCACCGTCGGGCAGAGCCTGCGGGCGGTGGTCGGCCAGATCTCCCAGGTCGCCGGATTCGCCGCCGGCGGCTTCCTGGTCACGCTGCTCACCCCGTACGGCGCGCTCGCGGTGAACGCCGCGAGCTTCGCCGCCTCCGCCGCGCTGATCTTCGTCGGCGTGCGGACCCGCCCGGCCGCCGGGTCGGCGGATGGCGAGCAGGTGTCGCTGTGGACCTCGACCCATCGCGGCGCCCGGCTGATCTGGGCGGACAGCCAGCTGCGCACGCTGGCGCTGATGATCTGGATGATCGGCCTGCCGGTCGCCGCGGAGGGTCTGGTCGTGCCCTACCTGTCGGCGCTGGCCCACACGCCGACGCCGGATCCGGTCTACGTGGGGTGGCTGCTCGCGGCCACCCCGGTGGGCGCCATCGTCGGCGCCCTGGTGATCACCCGCATGCCGCCGGAACAACGGCTGCGGTTGATCGGTCCGCTGGCGGCTCTGTCCGGACTGCCGCTATTCATCTGCGCGCTGGAGCCCAATCTCGTGGTCTCCTGCGTGCTGTTCGCGCTGTCGGGGGTGGCCGCGTCCTACATGGTGGTCGCGCCGCCCGCATTCATTCAGCGCACGCCCGTCGTCGGCAGGGGGCAGGCGATCGGGTTGATGTCATCGGGAGCGATTGCCGCGCAAGGCATTGCGGTGGCGCTCGCGGGTGTGCTCGCGGATCGCTTGGGGCCTTCGGCCACCATCGCGATCGCCGGGCTGGCGGCCGTGGTCGCCGGTATCGGGCTGACAGTCGCTTGGCGACGGAGCCGGTTGCACGAGGTGGGTCATGCTGCCTAGGCGGGCCGATGGACATCGGCCCGCCTCGCCACGGCGTAAGAGCTCCTCTAGCTGGGCTCCCAGCCTCTGGGCGGCGACACCGTCATCAGACGCACCCCCTCCCGAGCAGGCATTGCGCGCTTCGCCGCAGTCAGTGTGCACGCCCACTACGCAGTTTGCCAGCCATGCAACTAGCGCCGATGCGTATTCGTGTTCCACCGTCCCGAGGGGGTCTCAATGCTCAGCACTCACGTGAGGTCCATGTTCTCCGGATGGCAGCTGTTCCAGGTGCCACGGCGGGCGGTCGGATACTTGTTGGCGGTTGATGCGCTCGCGCTACTAATCGTATTGATATCCACACTCCAGGTGACGGTCACTGTTAGTGAAATTGTGACTGCGAGTGTGCTCGCCGGTTGTGGCGTGGCTCATACAGAACTCGCGAGCACTATCGAAAAAGCGCGCCGGGCCGTTGCCGGACAGGGGCACGTCGACCTCGCGTCGGTCTGGGTCTTCGCGGGCGTCCTGCTCCTGCCGACCCCGCTGGCGGCCGCGGTCATCGCGGTGATCTACGCGCACTATCAGTGGCGCAACCCGTTCGTCGCGTGGCACCGCCGCGTGTTCGGCATCAGCGTCATGATCATTGCCGGCAAGGTCGCCGCGATGCTGCTCGATCTGGTCGGCGGCGCCGGTCACCTGTTCGGCCCGACCATCGCGCCGCTGACCGTGTTGGTCGTGGTGGCCGCTCTGGTCACGTTCAGTGCGCTGGATGTCGCGATGATCGCTATTCGCGTGTTGCTCTACGGCACCCCCGGCGTGACCGTGCGCAAGGGCTTCAGCGATCCCTCCAAGCACATGCTGGAGATTTCGACCCTGTTCTACGGAGCATTGCTCGCCTTTGCGCTGTCCTACAGCCCGGCGCTGGTCGTGCTCGCGCTGCCGCCGGTGCTCATGCTGCACCGCTCCGTGCTGCTCAAGCAGGTCGAGGAGAAGGCGCGCAAGGACAGCAAGACCGGCCTGCTCAACAGCGAGGGTTGGCACGAGCGGGCGAACCGTGAGCGTTCCCGCGCGGTCCGCGCCAGCGAGACCTTCGGCCTGCTGATGGTCGACCTCGACCACTTCAAGCGGGTCAACGACACCTACGGGCACGTGGCCGGCGACGCGGTGCTCAAGGCGGTGGCGGACGCCATCTCCAAGGAGGTCCGCGACTACGACGCGGTCGGCCGCTTCGGCGGCGAGGAGTTCGTGGTGCTGCTGCCGGGCATGAGCGACGACGACGGCGTCGGCGTCGCCGAACGGATCCGACACGCGGTGACGCAGTTGGTGGTGGAGGCCCCGGTCGAGGGCGCGACGACCGTCATCAGGAACCTGTCGGCGTCGATCGGGGTGTCGACGTTCCCGGCTGCCGGTGACGACATAGAACCCTTGCTCCTGGCGGCGGATGCGGCCCTCTATCAAGCGAAGAACGGGGGGCGGAACCAAGTGGTGAGTTCCACGGCCCTGGTCAAACCCGTGCTGGCGGTCGCGGCCTGAACCTGGCCATGTCGCTCCGTCGGCGTTGACTGTATCGTTCCAGCGTGCGGGCGCGCGCGGGCGCTTCGCCGCCGCCGCGTCCCTCGTAGGATGGTGCGCGGACAACGTCGAAATCCCGAGGAGTGACGACCGATGCCTATCGCGACCCCCGAGGTCTACGCCGAGATGCTGGACCGGGCGAAGGCGAACGAGTTCGCCTACCCGGCGATCAACGTGACCTCCTCGGAGACGCTGAACGCGGCGCTGCGCGGCTTCGCCGAGGCCGAGAGCGACGGCATCGTCCAGGTCTCCACCGGTGGCGCGGAATTCCTGTCCGGCACCAAGGTCAAGGACATGGTCACCGGCGCGGCGGCGCTGGCCGAGTACGCGCACGTGGTGGCGGCCAAGTACCCGGTCAACATCGCGCTGCACACCGACCACTGCCCCAAGGACAAGCTGGACGGCTTCGTCCGCCCGCTGCTGGCGATCAGCCAGGAGCGTGTGGCCCGCGGCGAGAACCCGCTGTTCCAGTCGCACATGTGGGACGGCTCCGCGGTGCCGCTGGACGAGAACCTCACCATCGCCGCCGAACTGCTCGACCAGGCGGCCAAGGCGAACATCATTCTCGAGGTGGAGATCGGCGTCGTCGGCGGCGAGGAGGACGGCGTCGCCAACGAGATCAACGACAAGCTGTACACCACCCCCGACGACTTCCTGAAGACGCTGGCCGCGCTGGGCGCCGGTGAGAAGGGCCGCTACCTGCTGGCCGCCACCTTCGGCAACGTGCACGGCGTGTACAAGCCGGGCAACGTCAAGCTCCGCCCCGAGGTGCTCAAGTCCGGCCAGGAGGTGGTGGCCGAGAAGCTCGGCAAGGCCGGCACCAAGCCGTTCGACCTGGTCTTCCACGGCGGCTCCGGCTCGCTGCTGGAGGAGATCCAGGAGGCGGTCAGCTACGGCGTGGTGAAGATGAACATCGACACCGACACCCAGTACGCCTTCACCCGGCCGATCGTGGACCACTTCTTCAAGAACTACGACGGCGTGCTGAAGATCGACGGCGAGGTCGGCAACAAGAAGGTGTACGACCCGCGCAGCTACCTCAAGGCCGCCGAGGTCGGCATGGCCGCCCGCATCGCGCAGGCCGCCGAGCAGCTCAAGTCCAGCGGTCGCATGATCGCCGGCTGAGTCCGGAGTTCAGTCCCCGTCGAGCGCGTCCAGCAGCCGCTGGACGCGCTCGACGTCGTTCAGGCGGCCCTGTGTGGTGTAGATCTGCCGCGCCTCGATCCAGGTCTGCCGGGCGCGGGTCGGATCGCCGACCTTCTGTCGGAGCCCGCCGATCGATTCCAGGATCCTCGGCTGTTCGAAGGTGTTGCCCAGCTCTCGGTTCAGCGTCAGCGCCTGCTCGTAGTAGCCCAGCGCCTTGACGTTGTCGCCGAGCCCGCGGGCGATGTACCCCAGGCTGTCGAGCACGCCGTGCTGGCCGGCGCGGTCCTGCTGCTTGGTCAGCTCCAGCGCCCGCTCGCAGTACTCCAGGCCCTGCTCGAACTCGCCGATCCGGGCCAGGTACCACCCGACCACGTTGTACGCCCGCGCCGCGCCGGCCTGGTCGCCGGCGGCCTCGAACAGGGCCAGCCCCCGCCGGGCGTGCTTGAGCGCCTCGTGGTCGTCGCCCCGGTTCTCCCAGAGCCAGGCGAAGGTGTGGTGGATCTGCGCCTGCTCCGCCACGTCGTCGTCGGCCACCCGGCGCTGGGCCTGCTGGAGCTGGTCCAGCGCCTCGTCGAGTTGACCGGCCTGGATCAGGGCCCGGCCGAAGAGCCGGTGCGCGGTCGCCACCTGCGGCCCGAGCCGCTGCCCGGCGGAGATGGCCGCCTGCCACACCATGGCGCCGTAGCGGGTGTGGCTGCGGCGCCAGTGGTACGTGGACAGCGACCAGGCGAGCGCGAACACCGCTTGATCCCAGGTTCGCTCCGCGGCCAGCCGCAGCGTCAACAGGATGTTGAGGTGCTCGAGGTTGAACCACGCCACCGCCGCCGCCTGGTCCGTGAACTCCTCGGGCCGCGCGCCGGGCGCCGGCGGTGGCAGCCGGACCGGCCGGTGGTGCGCCAGGAACGTCATCTCGCCGCTGAAGGCGGACCGCAGGTAGTAGTCGACCAAGCGGGACAGCGCCGCCTCGCGGACCGGGCCGGGCAGGCCGCGCTCGGCGGCGTAGAGCCGGACCAGGTCGTGCATCCGATAGCGGCCGGGCACGTACTGGCTGACCAGGTGGGAATTCTCCAGTTCCCGCAACAGGTTCCGGGCACGCGCGGGCGGCAGGCCGGTGAGCGACGCGGCCGCCGGCAGGCCGATGTCCGGGCCGGGCGCGAGCCCGAGCAGCCCGTAGACCTCGGCGGCGGCGCTGCCGAGCGCATTGTACGAGCAGGCGAACACCGCGCGCAGGTTGGCCGACAGGTCGCCGGCGTCGAGCGCGTCCAGCCGGGCCTCGGTCAGGTCGTCGGCCAGCGTGGACAGCGGGAAGTCGGGGTGGCCGGAGGCGCGTGCGGCCACGATGCTCAGCGCCAGCGGCAGGCTCGCGCAACGTTCCACGATCTCGGCGACCGCGGCGGGCTCGGCCGCCACACGGTCCTCGCCCAGGTGAGCCGCGAGCAGGTCCCGCGCCTCGTGCTCGCCGAGCACGTCCAGCGCGAGCGGCAGTGCCTGGTGGGCCGTCATCAGGCCGCCGAGCTGGTTGCGGCTGGTCACCAGCACCGTGCAGGTCGGACTGCCCGGCAGCAGCGGCGCGACCTGGGCGGAATCCAGGGCGTTGTCCAGGACGATCAGCATGCGCTTGTCGGCGACGAGGCTGCGGTACAGCGCGGTCTGCGCTTCCAGTTCGACCGGCATCGACGTCGGCGCCACCCCGAATGCCTCCAGGAAGCCGCGCACCGCGTTCGTCGGCTGCATCGACGGGCCGGACGGGTCGAAGCCGCGCAGGTTCACGAACAGCTGGCCGTCCGGGAAGCGGTCGATCCGGTCGTGGGCCCAGCGCAGCACCAGCGACGTCTTGCCGAAGCCGCCGCCGGCCGAGATCAGCGCCATCGACGGCTGCCGCGTGAGCAGTTGGTCCAGCACCTTCAGTTCCGCGCTGCGGCCGACGAAACCGCCGACCGGGGGCGGCAGCTGGCGTGGCAGGGGCTGGCGGGCGACCAGGCCGGCCAGCGCGGTGTCGCCGGTGAGCACCTGCTGGTGCAGCGCCAGCAGCTCCGGGCCGGGGTCGATGCCCAGCTCGTCGGCCAGCACCCGGCGCACGTCCTGGAACGTCTGGAGCGCCTCCGCCTGCCGGCCCGAGCGGTAGAGCGCGGTGATCAGCTGGGCCCAGAACCGCTCCCGCAGCGGATTACTCACGGTGAGATCACGCAGCTCGCCGATGATCGCGTTGTGCCGGCCCAGCCCCAGCTCCACGTCGAAGCGCAGCTCCTCGGCGGACAGCAGCTGCTCGTGCAGGCGGGGCGCCTCCTCGCGGCGCAGCGTCTCCGACTGGACATCGGCCAACGGTTTTCCGCGCCACAGACCGCGCGCATCGGCGAGCAGCTTCGAGGCCAATTCCGGATCGCCGGCGCGGGCCTGCGCGACCAGCTCGCGGAACCGCCACACATCGAGTTCGGACTCACCCACCGAGATGAGGTAACCGTCGGACGCCGTGACGATCGGCGATGTTCCGGCGACCCCGCGCAATACGTTTCGCAGCCGCATCACATAGTTCTGCACGGTGGTGCGGGCGCCTGTGGTCGGGTGCTCCTCCCACACGATTCGGACCAGCTCGTCGAGCGAAACCACCTGGTTGGCGTGCATGAGCAGGACGGCGAGCAGGGTGCGCTGGCGGGCCGCGCCCACCGTCACCGGCACACCGTCGTATCTGACTTCCAGCGGCCCGAGGACCCGGAAGTCGAAGCCTGAAGCCATGACCCCCCGTTCATCGCCGACCTCGCAGTGTAATACCGGCGTGGCGGACGCGGTGGGTTATAGCGGTACCGATCACGACCGTGAGGATGAATCCGTAGGACACCGCCATCCCGATCAGCGGATGGTCCTGGAACGCGCTGCCGCCGACAAATCCGACCAGCGCCGCCTGGGTGCCCCAGAGCAGCACGGCGGCCACCTCCGGGAGCAGGAACCAGGCCGTCGGGAAGCCCAGCGCGCCGGCGGTGGCCAGGGTCGCCGCGCGGCCGCCCGGCACGTAACGACCGAACACGATGAGTAACCGGCCGCGTCGTTCCAGTTGTCGCTGCGCCCATTCGCGGGCGCGCATCCCGCGGTCCTGGCGCATCAGCCGGGTCAGCACGGCGTTGCCGGTGGTGCGGCCCAGCACGTACGCGGCGGTGTCGCCGGCGAACGCGCCGGCGGCGGCGATCAGCACCAGTTCGCCCAGGCCGGCCGCGCTCGGCGCGACCAACACGCCGACCAGCACCACAGTGGTCTCGCTCGGCATGAACGGCAGCAGCGCGTCCAGCGCCGCGATCACGAACACGGCCACCCACAGCCACGGCGACCCGGCCAGTTCCCGCACGATGTCAAGCACCGATCACCCGCCTCGCCGCCGCGGCCGGACACCCCATTCCCTTGCCACACCGGGGTGTTCCCTCCGGGAAGACGGCGACGGAACCTCCTGAACGTAGGACGTCCGCGAGCGCGGCGACAGTAACGGACAGTGAACTCGAGTTGTCACGTTCGAGGAGGATCGTCCCGGTTCGCTCCTGTGCGCCGGATGCGCACAGGAGCGAACCGTCCTCTTCGGCCTCGGCCCGCACCCCTGCTAGCGCGCCGAGGCCGAACTCCCCCACGGAGTCCGTGCCGACGTCCACCCGAGTCCGACGGGCGTCAGTCCCCCGATGCCGACCAGCACCGCCAGCAGCACGACGACCGCCGCCGGCCATGAGTGGAAATCCGTGGGCGGCGCCGTCAGGAACGTGCTTTGGCCCCACAGAGCCAGATATCCCAGTGCGGGAGCCAGCACCGCGACCGTCAGCGGCGCCCGGAGCAGGTACGCGACGTCCACCGCGACACCGATCGCCAGCGCCCAGAACGGCACCGCGTAGGGAGGAAAGCCGATTCCCGTAACGAAAAGCAGCGCGAGGGTGCGGTATCCGACGTAGCAGGCGGCGATCGCGGTGGCGGTGAACCTCCCGTGCAGGAACCGTTTCGCCAACGTCAACGTGACCGCCGCGGACAGGACACACCACACCGGGTAGAGCCATTCCGGCAGACCGAGCGCGAAATGCTCCACCGCCGCGCGGTCGACCGGATGGTGGATCTGCGCCGCCGCGAACTGCAACAGCTCCGGCTGCGCGTACGGCTGGCCGCGATCCCACGCCGCCAACGACAACACGCCGTACTCCTGCTGCTCGTTGGGGAACCACAGGTTCTCCAGCAGCGACAGCCAGAGTGCGGCCAGCCCCAGGCGATAGAACCGGTGCCCGCGCGGGAATTCCTTGTGCCACCCCATGATCAGGCCGATCAGGGTGACCGTGGTGCCGGTGTAGAGCAGCACGTGCGTGACGCTCCACGCCGTCAGGTCCAGGCCGTTCACCGTGTGGTTGACGATGTCCATCGGGATCGTCACCACGAACGAGCCCATGCCGACCTGGAGGAACCGCAGTGTTCGGCGGTCCGCGCCCAGGCCGGTGTACGTGTGCACCAGCACCAGCGCAACCGCGATGCCCGTGCCCACGAAGTTGACCAGGTGCGGCGGGGCGGTGGTGTCCCGGATCCACTTGAAGTGCCAGGCCACGTCCCAGCTGGCGCCCAGCGTCTTGAACGCAAGGGCGACCAGCCAGGACGTGTACAGCGCGACCGTCACCGCCGGCGGCGTGGGCCTCCCCGCCTCGCCGCGTGTCCACAGTGGAGCGATCCGCCGCAGTGTCCCCCTCATGGCGACAATCCTGGTTGCGGCGGCGGCCGGCGTGAATAGGTAATGGCCCCCAGAGCGGGTAGGGAAAACCCCCGGGTTAGTTCGTCGGGGTCTGCCTGAGATCTACATTCGGTGTGCCGTGCTTGTGCCGCGCGTACCGCGCGGGGCGAGGTCGCTTCTAAGCCGGCCTCGTCCCTTGTCTCAACTCGATCGATGAACAGACTCGATCGAGTTGAGACTGCGGTCCAGAGGCCGGCGCGACCTCGCGCGCTCCCGCGAGGTCCAGGCGGTGGCGGCCAGCCAGAGGATTGCGAGGACGGCGGCGCTGATGGGGGCGGCCCAGACGGCGCGGGGCGGGGCGGCGAGCAGGACCGACTGCGCGAACAGCAGGCCGTAGGCCACGGCCGTGACCACGATCGCGCCGACGAACGGCCGCAGCCACCTCGACAGCGGCAGCAGGAACACCAGGTCGATCGCCACGCCCGCGCCGAGCAGGAAGAACGGCACCGCGGACGGCGGGAAGGTGGTCGCCGTCAGGACCAGCCACAGCACCGACCGGAAGCCCACGTACAGGCCGGCGATCGCGGTCGCGGCCCAGCGCCGGCCGACGATCTGCCGGCCCAGCGCGAACAGCAGCACGCACACGCCCAGGCCCCACACCGGGTACACCCAGTCCGGCATCGGCAGCGAGAAGTGCACGATGCCGGCCCGGCCGATCGGCTGGTGGATCTGGTCGGAGGCGAACTTCAGCAACTCCTGGTTGGCGTAGGGGTGGCCGGGATTCGCGTCCCACGACGCGATCTCCAGCACGCCGTACTCCTGCTGCTCGTTCGGGAACCAGAAGTCCTCGAAGATCATCGCCAGCAGCACGAGCAGACCCGGCACGAACCAGCGGCCGCGGGCGGCGTTGCGGTGCCAGCCCAGCGCGACGCCGATCAGCATGCCGGCGGTGCCGATGAACAGCAGCGAGTGCGACGGGCTCCAGGTGGTGATGTCCAGCCCGTTCACGGTGTGGTTGACCACGTCGATCGGGATGGCGATGAGGAACAGCCCGGTGCCCCACTGCATCCAGCGCAGCGTCGTGCGGTCCGCACCGTAACCGGTGTAGGTGTGGAACAGCACCAGCGCGACCGCGATCGCGGTGCCGACGGTGTTCAGGTCGTGCGGCGGCGCCAGGTTGTCGCGGATAGTCCAGAAGTGCCAGGAGATGTCCCACGAGCCACCGAGCAGCTTGAGCACCAGGGCGACGAACCACCAGGCGTACATGATCGAAACCAGCTCGGCGGGAGTCTCCCGGCCGGCCGTGCCGCGCGTCCAGTACACCGACCACAGCTCGCGCACGCGGGCCACCGACCAGTCCTTGGTGCTCATGTCTGGAGCATGAACGCTCGCCCGCGCCGATTCCACCGAATCGGCCGAACCGAGATCAGTCGCATACCACCCGATCGAGTGGGTGAGGCGCGTTGCCCCCGCCGGGCCGAGTGGGCAATGTCACCGGTCTAACCGAGTACGGGAGTGATGCAGTGAACAAGCGTGTCATCGCTGGTGTCGTGGTCACCGCGCTGGTGCTGGTCGCCGGCGGGGCCATCGTCCGGCTCATGCTGAGCTGATTCTTCTCAGGGTCCAGGGTCGGGCACGATGTGGCCATGAGCCTCAACGACAACCTGCTCGGCCCCGGCCCCACCCTGCTGCCCGACCGTCCCGAGTTGCAGGCCCAGCTGGACGGCGGCGCCGACCCGGCCGCGGTCGTGCGCACCGCGCCGGACTTCAGCGAGGCGTGGGCGGCGCTCGCCGAGCGCGCGCTGGCCGACGGCGACGCCGTCGCCGCGTACGCCTACGCCCGCACCGGCTACCACCGCGGCCTGGACCAGCTCCGCCGCAACGGCTGGAAGGGCTTCGGCCCGGTGCCGTTCTCGCACCGCGCCAACCAGGGTTTCCTGCGCGCGCTCGCCGCGCTGGCCAAGGCCGCCGGCGAGATCGGCGAGACCGAGGAACTCGACCGCTGCCGCACCTTCCTCGCCGACAGCGACCCGCAGGCGCCCGCGGCCCTCGGTCTGGCCTGACCCGACGTGCTCCAGCGGCTGCGGGCGCAGCTGCGGCGCCGGTTCCGGCGGTTGCAGCGCACGGCCCTGCCCATCGCCCAGGCCGGGATCGCCGCCGGGGGCGCGTGGCTCGTCGCCACCGACCTCGTCGGCCACACCCAGCCGTTCTTCGCGCCCGCGGCCGCGGTCACCTGCATCGGCGTCGCGCTCGGCCAGAAGCTGCGCCGGGTCATCGAGCTGGTGGTCGGCGTCAGCGTCGGGGTCGGCGTCGGCGACGTGCTGATCTCCCGGATCGGCACCGGCACCTGGCAGATCGTGCTGGTCGTGGTGCTGGCCATGGCCGCCGCCGTGCTGCTCGACGGCGGCGCGGTGATCGCGCTGCAGGCCGGCACCTCGGCGGTGCTGATCGCCACCCTCGCCCCGCCGACCACCACCGGCGGCTTCGACCGGATGATCGACGCCCTGATCGGCGGCGCCCTCGGGCTGATCGCCATCGCCCTGTTCCCGCCCGACCCGCTGAACCTGGCCCACCGGCACGGCCGGGTCGTGCTCGGCGAGCTCGCTGGCGTGCTGCGGGCCATCGGCGAGGCCGTGCCGGAGCGCGACACCGTCGCCGCCGCGGCCGCCCTGAGCCGGGCGCGGGCCAGCCAGAAGGCCATCGACGAGTTCAAGACCGCCCTGGTCACCAGCGCCGAGGTCACCACCATCGCGCCCATCCGCTGGCGCAACCGGAGCCAGCTGGACCGCTATCGTGCCGCCTCCGGGCCCGTCGACCTCGCCGTCCGCAACACGCGGGTGCTGGCCCGGCGCGCGTTGGCCGTGCTCCGCGACGGCGAGGAGCCGCCGTCGAAGCTGCCGTACGTGCTGGACGGGCTCGCCAACGCCGTGGACGCCCTGCGCGACGAGCTCGCCCGCGGCGTCGATCCCGTACGGACCCGAGCCCTGCTGCGCACCACCGCCGCCGAGACCGACCAGCTCCTGGTCGACGACGGCTTCTCCGTGCGGGTGATGATCGCCCAGCTCCGGTCCATCGTCGTCGACCTGCTGGTGGCCGCCGGCGTCAGCCGCGCCGACGCCCTCTCCGCGCTGCCGCCGCTGTGAGCGACCCTCATCCCTCCGGCCGGTGCAGCACTCCCAGCAGCGCGTGGTGCACGGCCTCGTGGTCCTTCTGGTCGGCGAGCTGACAGTCCGCCGCCGAGAGCCGGTACCACTCGTCCGCGCCCTCGTAGCGGACCTCCACCGCCACTGCGCCGTCGGTCAGCGTCGTACGCAGCTCCAGGTCGCCGGTGATCACGCCGACGTCGTCGGTCATCACGCCACCGGGCCCGGCCTTGAACGGCGACGTCAGCGGCTCAGTCACAGCAGTCCCCTCGCCAGTCGCAGGTCGTCGGTGTTGCGGTACCAGGTCCACTTCGACACCGGACGGGGATGGGGCACGCCGTCCAGGTGCACGATCGCCGGCACGCAGCCGATCTGGCAGGCCCGGCCCGTGGTCGCCGAGGTCCGCTTGACCACCAGCGTCCGCTTCGTCACCTGGACGAGCAGGCCGGCGCCCCGGTCCGGGTCCGGACTGACCGTAATGCGGCTGGCCTGGCCGCGCAGGACCACCGCCTCGTCGCAGTAGGCCATGCCCCGCACCGGGCCGATCACGCCCCGACCGACCAGCACGCCGCCGCTGTCGTCGCGGATCAGCGGCACCGGATCGGGGTCGCCGGTCAGGGCGATGTCGACGGCTCGGCCGGCGTCGAGTGGCAGATCCCACAGCGAGGCCACCGTCGAGTCCGCCTCGGTCGGCACGAAACCGACCGTCACGTCCCTGAGCGCGTCGGTGCGGAGCAGCCGGAGGGTGACCGCGGCCAGGTCGGCGTCGGTGCCGATGACCACCAGCCGGCGCCCGTCCAGGCCCTTGACCAGGTGATCCACTTCGTCCTTGCCGGGCCGGGCGGGGGCGTGGTAGACCTCCACGTCGTCACGATCGGCAAGAGCTGGTGACTGAGCGTGACCCGCGTCCTTTCCGCAGGCCAGCACTAGTGCACCCATCGCCACCTCCTGGTCTACAGTCGTGCACCGGCATTCGGCCTTTAGTCGTCTAGCACGGGGAGTCTCACATGCCTGCCATCGTCCTGATCGGCGCCCAGTGGGGCGACGAAGGCAAGGGCAAGGCCACCGACCTGCTCGGAGACCGCATCCAGTGGGTCGTCCGCTACCAGGGTGGCAACAACGCCGGCCACACCGTCGTGCTCCCCGACGGCCAGAACTTCGCGCTGCACCTGATCCCGTCGGGCATCCTCACCCCCGGCGTGCACAACGTGATCGGCAACGGCGTCGTCGTCGACCCCGGCGTGCTGCTGGACGAGCTGGCCGGGCTGGAGGCCCGTGGGGTGGACACCAGCAAGCTGCTGATCTCCGCCGACGCGCATCTGATCATGCCGTACCACGTGGCCATCGATAAGGTCAGCGAGCGCTACCTGGGCAAGGCCAAGATCGGCACCACCGGCCGTGGCATCGGACCGGCCTACCAGGACAAGGTCTCCCGCGTCGGCGTGCGCGTGCAGGACCTGTTGGACGAGAAGATCCTGCGGCAGAAGGTCGAGGCCGCGCTGGACTTCAAGAACCAGCTGCTGGTCAAGGTGTACAACCGCAAGGCCATCGACCCCGAGCAGGTCGTCGACGACGTGCTCAAGCACGCCGACGCGTTCGGGCACCGCATCGCCGACACCCGGCTGCTGCTCAACCAGGCTCTGGACCGCGGCGAGAACGTGCTGCTGGAGGGGTCGCAGGGCACGCTCCTGGACGTCGACCACGGCACCTATCCGTTCGTCACGTCGTCCAACCCCACCTCCGGCGGTGCGTCCGCGGGCTCCGGCATCGGGCCCACCCGGATCACCACCGTCATCGGCATCCTCAAGGCGTACACAACCCGCGTGGGCTCCGGCCCGTTCCCGACCGAGCTCAACGACGAGATGGGCGAGCTGCTGCGCAAGACCGGTGGGGAGTTCGGCGTCACCACCGGGCGGTCCCGCCGCACCGGCTGGTTCGACGCCGTGATCGCCCGCTACGCCGCGCGGGTCAACGGCATCACCGACTTCTTCCTCACCAAGCTCGACGTGCTCTCCGGCCACGAGAAGGTGCCGGTGTGCGTCGCGTACGAAGTGGACGGTCAGCGGGTCGACGAGATGCCCATGACCCAGACCGACGTGCACCACGCCGTGCCGGTGTACGAGGAGCTGCCCGGCTGGTTCGAGGACATCAGCGGCTGCCGCTCGTTCGAGGAGCTCCCCGCCAACGCCCGCGCGTACGTCGAGTACCTCGAGTCCATCGCCGGCGCCCGCATCTCCGCCATCGGCGTCGGCCCCGGTCGCGACCAGACCATCGTCCGCCACCAGTTCGTCAGCTGACGGCGGTTTCCTGCGGCTGGGCTCAGAGCAACTGGTCCAGCCGCAGGCTGATGGGGAACGGCAGGTCGGTGATGAGCTCGCCCGTCACCGCCGCGCGGTCCTGGTAGCCGAACGCGCCGGCCAGATGGCATTCCACCAGCGACACCGGCTCGGTGATGTCGACGATCCAGTAGTGCGGGATGCCGGCGTCGGCGTACTCCAGGTGCTTGGTCTTGTAGTCGGTCCGCTTGGAACCGGGCGACACGATCTCAACGACGACCGCCACGTCGGAGGCGCGGATCAGCCCGCCCTCATGGCGGACCCGCTGCCGTGCCTTCCGGTCGACGATGATCAGGTCGGGCCGCCGAACGGAACCCGGCTGGTCCGCCGGGGCGAATTCAAGGTCGACATCCATGTCCTGGATGAGCTCAAGCTCGTCTGGCAGCTGCGGCTTCAGCTGAACGGCCAGTTCGAAGCCGGCGAAGTTGTGGTCGGGGACAGGGCTCGGGGACACGATCAGGCGACCTTCTACTAGCTCGGTGTAGCCGTTCTCGTCCTCGCCGAGCTCCATGTACTCCGCGACGGTGTACAGGCGGCTGAGCCAGTCAGGAAGGACGGTCATCGATTGCTCCTTTTGTCCTAACCACTGTCCCACAGTCATCGTTCCACGATTGGGCTACAAGCGCGAACGCCACGTGCCGGTGAGCATGGCCTCCTCCAGGTCCAGTTCGCGCATCACCTTGCGCATGACCTCGTCGTCGAGGCGGCCAGCGGAGCGCTCGGCGACCAGGACCTCCCGTTGCCTGGCCAGCATTTCCCGCCGAACCCGGGTGATCGCGCCCTCCTGGGACGGGTCCTGCTCGATGATCCGGTCCCGCGCCTGCATCATGGCGTGCATCCGCTGGCTGAACATCTTCCGTTGTTCGACGGGGATGTCGGCGGGCACCAGCTCGGAGAGCATCGCCTTCGCGGCCTTGGCGGCGACCTTGCGGGCCTGCGCCTCCTGGGCGGTGTCCTTCTCCTCGTGCACGCCGAGGCCGCGAATGAGCCACGGCAGGGAAATCCCTTGCAGCAGCAGGGTTCCGACGGTGATCACGAACGCCACGAGCTGGAGATAGGCCCAGCCTGGGGTCCAGTCGGGGATGCCGGCGGCAGCGGCGAGAGTGACGACACCACGCATGCCTGTCCACGACACGATGGCGACAACCCGCCACGACGGGCGAGGTCGGCGGAGCAGACGCAGGATCACGTGGCGGGAGAAGACGAAAACGATCCGGATGACGATCACGGCGGCGAGCAGCGCCAGCGCGGTGAGCCACGGGTCGAGGCCGGAGACGCCGCGCAGCACGAAGGGCAGTTCGAGACCGATCAGCCCGAACACCAACGACTCCAGCAGAACGTCCACGGTGGTCCACACCGACTGCTCCTGGAGTCGGGTGGCGAAGCCGGCCTTCGGGGAGTTGTGCCCCAGGTACAGGCCGGCGGCGACGACGGCGAGCACGCCGGAGCCCTCGAACTCCTCGGCGATCAGGTAGCAGGCGAACGGAACGACCAGGCCCAGCACGGATTCCAGCACGGTGTCGTCGAGATGCGTACGGGCGAAGTGCGCGACGACGCCGATGACCAGACCGACGGCGATGCCGACCACGACGGCGACGACGAACGTGGACAGCTGGGAGAAGAGCCCTGTGCTGGCGCCGGCCACGCCGGCGAGGGCGACCTTGTACAGCGTCAGCGCGGACGCGTCGTTGACGAGGGATTCGCCGGTGAGCACGGTCATCGCGGACCTGGGCAGCCCGAGTTTGCGGCCGATGGCAACGGCGGCGACGGCGTCGGGCGGCGCGACCACCGCGCCGAGCAGCAGCGCGACCTCCCACGGCAGCGAGGGCATCAGCAGGTGCGCGGCGAGCCCGATGAGGAAAGCGGTGATCACCACCAGCACCACACCGAGCTGGACGATCGGCCCGGCGACGGCCTTGAAGTTCAGGTACGAGCTGTCCAGCGACGCCGAATAGAGCAGCGGCGGCAGCACGACGCCGAGCAGGATGTGCGGATCCAGTTGGTAGTCGTCGGCGCCGGGCAGGAACGAGATCGCCAATCCGACCACGACCAGCAGCAGCGGGGCCGGCAGATCCCGGCGGCGGGCGACCGCCGTCACCGCGATCGATCCGACGACGAGTAGCAGCAGCTGGGCGCCGTGCATGCGAAACCTCCCTCTCCGACGGACTCCCAGGATCCGGGACCACCCCCGACCAGCGTTGACACACCGTCGGCGGCTCGCCAAGACTCCCACGCATGGGTGAACGACTGGTCGCACGGATCCACGTGGACCTGCGCCGGCAGGCCAGCGCGGTCTGTCCGGTCCGCTGACTCCTCTCACTGTCTGAGAAACCCTCACCTTCGCCCCGTCGGAGGAATCGTGTCGATTCCCGTCCTGACGGCCGACCGCACGCGCGTGTCGTCGGCCGCCGTCACCCCAACCCGCAAACCCCGCCGCCGCGCCCTGTCCGGCGCCTGGCGCTGGGCCAGCCCGGTGGCCCTGCTGCTGCTCTGGCAGGTCACCAGCAGCACCGGGATCCTGCCGGACGACAAGCTCTCGTCGCCGGCCAAAGTGCTGGCCGCGGGCGTGGATCTGGCCACGTCCGGGCAGCTCGGCGACGCCTTCGTGGTGTCGCTGCGCCGCGTGCTGATCGGCGTCGCCGTCGGCGCGGTCATCGCGCTCGCGCTGGGCATCACCGCCGGCCTGTCCCGCTGGGGCGCGGTGCTGGTCGACCCGCCCGTGCAGATGCTGCGCACGCTGCCGTTCCTCGGCCTGATCCCGCTGTTCATCATCTGGTTCGGCATCGGCGAGGAGCCCAAGATCGCGCTCGTCGCGCTGGGCTTCGCGTTTCCCCTGTACCTCAACGTCTACGCCGGCATCCGCGACACCGATCCCCAGCTGCTGGAGGCCACCGCGGTGCTCGGCTTCACCCGCTGGGAGCGGCTGGCCCACGTGGTGCTGCCGGCCGCGCTGCCGCAGGCCCTGGTCGGCCTGCGGCAGGGACTCGGCGTGGCCTGGCTGTCGCTGATCGTCGGCGAGCAGATCAACGCCGACGCCGGCCTCGGCTACCTGATCAACAACGCCCGGGATTTCCTGCGTACGGACCAGGTCGTGGTCGGCCTGGTGGTCTACGCGGGGCTGGGCCTGGCCACCGATGCGCTCGTCCGCGCGCTGGAGGGGAGGGCGCTCAGATGGCGCAGCACACGGTGACCGTGCGCGGGCTGGTCCGGCAGTTCGGGCCGCGCCGCGTGCTCGACGACCTGGATCTCGTTGTCCGCCAAGGGGAATTCGTCGCCCTGCTGGGCCGCAGCGGCTCCGGCAAGTCGACGCTGCTGCGCATCCTGGCCGGCCTCGACCGGGACGCCGATGGCGAGATTGCCGTCGACGGGACCGTGTCCGTCGCGTTCCAGCAGCCGCGGTTGCTGCCGTGGCGGCGGGTGTGGCGCAACGTCTCCCTCGGCCTGCACGGTGTCGACGGCCGCGAGGTCGCCGAGAAGGCGCTGGCCGAGGTGCAGCTGACCGATCACGCGCAGGCCTGGCCGCTGACACTGTCCGGCGGCGAGGCGCAGCGCGTCTCCCTGGCCCGGGCGCTGGTCCGCGAGCCCGACCTGCTGCTGCTCGACGAGCCGTTCGGCGCGCTGGACGCGCTGACCCGGCTGGCGATGCACCGGCTGGTCGACGACCTGTGGCAGCGGCACCGCCCGGCGGTGCTGCTGGTCACCCACGACGTCGACGAAGCGCTCGAACTCGCCGACCGGGTCCTCGTGCTGGACGAGGGCCGCATCGTCGCCGAACACACGCCACCCGCCGGCCGGCCGCGCCGGCATGCCGACCTGACCGAACTGCGGGCCCGGGTGCTCGCCGACCTGGGAGTTGTCACCGATGAAGCTGCGTAAGGCGCTGTTACCCCTGCTCGCCGTGTCGACGCTGGCGCTGGCCGGCTGCGGTGGCGGTGCCGCCGCCGCGCCGGACGGCTCGGTCGTGCTCAAGGTCGGCGACCAGAAGGGCGGCTCGCAGGCGTTGCTGCAGGCCGCCGGATTGCTGGCCGGCACCTCGTACAAGATCGAGTGGTCGACCTTCACCTCCGGGCCGCCGCTGCTGGAGGCGGCCAACGCCGGCGCGATCGACATCGGCGGGGTCGGCAACACGCCGCCGATCTTCTCGGCCGCGGCCAACGCCAAGATCACCGTCGTGCAGGCCGGGCAGAAGAACGGGCCCGGCGACGCCGTCCTGGTGCCCGGCGACTCGCCGATCCACGACCCGAAGGAGCTGAAGGGCAAGACCATCGCGGTGGCCCAGGGCAGCTCGGCGCACGGGCAGCTGCTGACGGTGCTGAACAAGTACGGCATCGCGGTGACCGACGTGAAGATCGACTATCTGCAGCCGTCCGACGCCTACGCCGCCTTCACCCAGCACCGGGTGGACGCCTGGGCGATCTGGGACCCGTACACCTCGCAGGCGCTGCTCCAGGCGCACGCCCGGTCGATCGTCAACGGCACCAGCGGCACCGCCAACGGCTACTCCTTCCAGGTCGCCGGCAAGGCCGCGCTGGCCGACGCCGGCAAGACCGCGGCCATCAAGGACTACCTGGCCCGGCTGGCCAAGGCGCAGAAGTGGTCCGACACGCACAAGGGCGAGTGGGCCACCGCCTGGTCCAAGGTCACCGGGCTCGACCCGACGGTGGCCAAGGCGGCCGTCGACGACGGGGCCACGAAGCCGATCCCGTTGGACGACAAGGTGATCGCCTCTGAGCAGCAGCTGGCCGACGCGTTCACCACGGCCAAGGTCATCCCCGCCGAGGTGAAGTTCGCCGACTTCGTGGACAAGCAGTACGAGAGCACGGGGAGCTGACGATGAGCGTTGTCCTGCACTGGTTCCTGCCCACCTCGGGCGACGGCCGCACCATCGTCGACCGCTTCCACGGCTCGCAGGAGGCCGGCGCGCCGGCCCAGCGCGGCCCGGACATCGACTACCTGGCGCAGATCGCCCGCGCCGCCGAGCAGTTGGGCTTCACCGGCGTGCTCACGCCGACCGGCACCTGGTGCGAGGACGCCTGGCTCACCACCGCAGCACTGATCGCCCAGACCGAGCGGCTCAAGTTCCTCGTCGCCTTCCGCCCCGGCACGATTTCGCCGACGCTGGCCGCGCAGATGGCCGCCACCTACCAGCGCATCTCGCGGGGCCGGCTGCTGCTCAACGTCGTCACCGGCGGCGACGCGATCGAGCAGCAGCGCTTCGGCGACTGGCTGGAGCACGACCAGCGCTACGCGCGTACCGACGAGTTCCTGGCCATCGTGCGCAAGCTCTGGAGCGGCGCGCCGGTCGACTTCGCCGGCCAGCACCTCAAGATCGCCGGCGGCCTCGTGCCGACGCCGCCGGACCCGTTGCCGCAGGTGTATTTCGGCGGCTCGTCCGAGGCCGCCCTGCCGGTCGCCGCGCGGCACGTGGACGTCTACCTGACGTGGGGCGAGCCGCCGGCGCAGGTCGCGGAGAAGATCGCCCGCGTGCGGGAGTTGGCCGAGGCCAACGGCCGCACCCTGCGGTTCGGTATCCGCCTGCACACGATCAGCCGGGACAGCTCGCGCGAGGCGTGGGCCGAGGCGGACCGCCTCATCGACGCGATCGACCCGGAGTCGCTGGCCAAGGCCCAGGCGCAGCTGGGCGCCAGCCAGTCCGTCGGGCAGCAGCGCATGGTCGCCCTGCACGGCGGCCGGCTGGACAAGCTGGAGATCTACCCGAACCTGTGGGCCGGCATCGGGCTGGTCCGAGGCGGCGCGGGCACCGCGCTGGTCGGCAGCCACCAGGAGGTGGCCGACCGGATCGAGGAGTACCACTCGCTGGGCATCGACGAGTTCATCTTCTCCGGCTATCCCCATCTGGAGGAGGCGTACTGGTTCGGCGAGGGCGTCCGGCCGGAACTGGTCCGGCGCGGCCTCATCGACGGCCCGGTCCCGAATTCAGCTCACCGCGAACTGGTTCCCGCGCTGTAGGCGGAAATAAGTCACGTGGACCGCGAGTTGGCGTAGTGCGACAGCAGTCGAACTACAGGGGTGTTCAAATGCGCGCACTGCTCGTGGACTCGTCGGCGAAGAGCGGGTTCCGGCTGGGTGAGACCGCCGAGCCGGCGCCCGCGCCGAACCAGGCGCTCGTCGAGATCAAGGCGCTTTCGCTGAACTACGGCGAAGTGGCCGGGGGCTACGGCAAGGAGGACGGCGCGGTCAACGGCTGGGACGCCGCGGGTGTGGTGGTCAAGGCCGCCGCGGACGGCAGCGGACCCGAGCCCGGCTCACGTGTCGTCACGTTCGGTTCCGGTGGCGCCTGGGCTGAGCTGCGGGCCGTCGACACCACCGAGCTGGCCGTGCTGCCCGACGGCGTCGACTTCGCCCAGGCCGCCGCGCTGCCCGTGGCCGCCGTGACGGCGCTGCGCGCGCTGCGCCGGTTCGGTTCCGTGCTCGGCCGCCGGGTGCTCGTCACCGGCGCGGCCGGCGGTGTGGGCCGCTTTGCCGTACAGCTCGCCGCGCTGTCCGGGGCGCACGTGATCGCTTCCGTCGGCAGCGTGGCCCGCGGCGAGGGGCTCGAGAAGCTCGGCGCGGCGGAAGTCATTGTGGGCGTTGAGGGTCTGACCGGCCCGCTGCACGGCGTGCTGGACAACGTCGGCGGGCCGAACCAGGTCACGGCGTTCGGCCTGCTCGCCGAGGGCGGCTCGATCCAGTCCATCGGAGCCACCTCCGGTGAGCCGTCGGTGTACCCGCCGTACGCGACGGTCGGCCCGCAGCGCCGGGTCGAGGGCTTCATGATGGGCTACAACCTGGGCGAGGACCTCGCCTACGTCGCGTCGCTGGTCGCGGCGGGCAAGCTGGACGTGGAGATCGGTTACCGGGGCAGCTGGGAGAACAGCGAGGACGCCATCGCCGCGCTGATCGGCCGCAAGGTCGTCGGCAAGGCCGTGCTCGACGTGGCGTGAGCCGCCGGCCGCGCTCACTCGCGGGTGAGCGCGGCCTCCTCCAGATCCAGTTCCCGTTGCACCCGGCGGAAGACCTCGTCGTCGATCTCCCGTGCGTTCCGGGCGGCGAGGAAGACCTCGCGCTCGGCGACCAACATCGTCAGACGCAGCCGTTTCCAGCGCGCACCGGGACCGTCCTCCGTCGGGATCTGGGTGCGGTGCTCGGCCAGCGTCCGCAGGCGGACGATCACCGGCTGCGGCACGTTGCCGTCGGAGGCCTGCTCCAGCCGTTCGATCGCGGCCTTGGCAGCGTCGGCCTTCACTCGGGCCTCGGCCAGCGAGTCGGCCTGTTCGTCGTCGCCGCGGATGCCGAGGAAACGGATCAGGCCCGGCAGCGTCAGCCCTTGCACCATCAGGGTTCCCACCGTCACGACGAACGTGCACAGCAGGATCACGTCCCGGCCGGGCATGTTCAGCGGTAGCCCCACGGCCGCCGCCAGCGACACCACGCCGCGCATGCCCGTCCAGGCCACGATGAACACCGCCCGTGGAGCCGGGAATGCCTCCCGTTCGCGGATCTTCGCCGATAGCAGGCGTGGCACGTAGGTGCCCGGATAGACCCACAGGATCCGCACCACGATCGCCGCCAGCAGCACCAGCAGCGCCGCCCCGAACAGGGGCCAGGTCGCGCCGCTGTCCGTGAGGACGAAGCGCAGTTGCAGACCGATCAGCGCGAAGACCCAGGACTCCAGCAGCAAATCCACCGCGCGCCAGACCGCCGTCTCCTGCAACCGGGTCGCGTAGCCCGCCTTCGGCGCGTTGTGGCCCAGGTACAGGCCCGCCGCGACCACCGCCAGCACACCCGACGTGCCCGCCGACTCGCCGATCAGGTACGCCCCGAACGGCACCAGCATGCCCAGGCCGCTCTCCAGCAGGCTGTCGTGCAGGCGCAGCCGGATCCAGTGCACCACCACGCCGATCAGGTAGCCGATCACCGCGCCGCCCACCGAGGCCTGCAGGAACGTCGCGATGCCCGAGCCCCAGGACAGCGCCGCCGTGCCCGTCGCCGCCGCGACCGCCACCTTGTACGCCGTCAGCGCCGTCGCGTCGTTCACCAGGCTCTCGCCCGTCAGCAGGGTCATGATCCGGCGCGGCAGGCCCAGCTTGCGGCCGATCGCCACCGCCGCCACCGCGTCCGGCGGGGCCACGATCGCGCCCAGCACCAGCGCCGCCGGTAGCGGCAGCGACGGGATCGCCAGATGAGCCACCAGGCCCACACCCAGCGTCGTCGCCAGCACCAGGCCGATCGCCAGCAGCGCGATCGGGCGGATGTTGCGGCGGATGTTCACGTACGAGCTGTCCAGCGCGGAGGTGTAGAGCAGGGGCGGCATCACCAGCACCAACACCAGCTCCGGCTCCAGCCGGAAATCCGGCACGCCCGGCACGTACGACACAGCCAGGCCCACCGCCACCAGCAGCAGCGGGGCCGGCCAGTCCAGCCGGCGGGCGACCGCGGTCACCGCCAGCGATCCCGCCAGCAGCAGGAGAATCTCGACGCCTTGCACGCGGGGAAGCGTAGGTGCTGAATTCGCCCCTGTAGGCTGTTCGGTCGTGCGCGTCCTCGTCATCGGGTCTGGTGCCCGGGAGCATGCCCTGTTGCTGGCGTTGTCCAAGGACCCCGCCGTGACCGCCCTGGCCTGCGCCCCCGGCAATGCCGGCACCGCCGCCCTGGCCGAGACGTACGGCGTGGACCTCGCCGACCCCAACGCCGTCGCCGCGTTGGCCAAGGAGTGGGACGCCGGGCTCGTCGTCATCGGGCCCGAGGTGCCGCTGGTGGCCGGCGCCGCCGACCCCGTGCGGGCCGTCGGCATCCCCGTGTTCGGGCCGTCCAAGGAGGCCGCCCGGATCGAGGGGTCCAAGGCCTTCGCCAAGGACGTCATGCAGGCCGCCGACGTGCCCACCGCCCGTAGCGAGATCGTCGACACCCCCGCGCGCCTCGACGCCGCGCTGCACCGCTTCGGGCCCACCTGGGTCGTCAAGGACGACGGCCTCGCCGCCGGAAAGGGCGTCGTCGTCACCAAGGACTACGACGTCGCCCGGGCGCATGCCATGCACCTGCTCGACGGTGGACATCCCGTGCTGCTCGAGTCCTTCCTCGACGGTCCCGAGGCGTCCCTGTTCTGTGTCGTCGACGGCACCACCGTCGTGCCGCTGCTGCCCGCCCAGGACTTCAAGCGCGTCGGCGACAACGACGCCGGGCCCAACACCGGTGGCATGGGGGCGTACAGCCCGCTGCCGTGGGCCCCTTCCGGCCTCGTTGACGATGTCGTCGCCCGGATCGTGCAGCCCGTCGTCGACGAGCTCGCCGCCCGCGACACCCCCTTCTCCGGCCTCCTGTACTGCGGCCTGGCGTTGACCTCCGACGGGCCGCAGGTCATCGAGTTCAACTGCCGGTTCGGGGACCCCGAGACCCAGGTCGTGCTGGCCCTGCTCCGGACCCCCATCGCCGGCCTCTTCCTGGCCGCCGCCGAGGGCCGGCTGGCTTCGCATCCCCCGCTCGAGTGGGAGGACGGCGCCGCCGTCACCGTCGTCATCGCCGCCGAGGGCTACCCCGGCCGGCCGCGGACCGGCGACGTCATCACCGGCGCCGAGCTCGACGGCGTCCTGCACGCCGGCACCCGCCGCCGCGACGACGGCGCCGTCGTCTCCGCCGGCGGCCGTGTGCTGTCCGTGGTCGGCACCGGCCCCTCCCTCGCCGAGGCCCGCTTGGCCGCGTATCGCCTGGTCGAGCGCGTCGAACTCACCGGTTCGCACCACCGCTCGGACATCGCCCTCAAGGCCGTCGACGGCGACGTCCACATCCCGTAGGAACCGTCCCGCCCCCCGCCTTCGTCCGATCTCAGGCACGGCACACACCAACGTTGGTAGCCTGCGAACCGGGTCCTAGTAGTCACGAAGCGTGCGGGGGCGGTTGTGATGGACATGGCGGAGCAGGTCGGAGCCGACCTCGGCGCGATCGGCGCCATTCTCGCGCCGTTCGACGGGGTGAAGTCCGAGTACGCCGGCATCAGCGGCGGCCACATCACGGTGAACCACGACACCGTGCTGCAAGCCGGCAAGGCGATCGCCGACCATTGGCTGCAGCTGCAGCAGATTACCCAGTCGAAGCTGCCCGACCTGGTGGTGAGCGGGATGGGCAAGGACGACGTCAGTGAGGCGGCGATGATCGCCTGGAACGAGGTCCTGAACTCGAATCCCGATTCGTACTCGAAGCGGATCACGGCCTATGTCCAGGGCTTGCGGCAGCTTGCCGACAACCTTCGGGCGGCAGCACAGCAGTACGGCTTCACCGAGGATCAAGTCAAGGACGCGTTTGGAGCTCTGCGGTGACGGTTCGGATCGGGCTCGGCGCGGTGGCGGTCCTCGTGGCGGTCGCGATGGCGGGTTGCTCGACCACCACGGACGGTGGCCACGCGGATCCGCAGCCGTCGACATCGGGGTCGGCAAGTCCCACCGTCTCACGGCCGAAGGACCTCAAGATCGCAAACGTGGATCCGTGCACGCTGCTCACGGACGCGCAGCTGACGCAGATGGGCATTACCCACAAGTCGCCTGGCCCAGGGCATCCCGAGGGCGGTTCCACGACGAGTTGCTCGTACACCGTGAACCAGCCGGCTGTCTACGGCCTGAATGTCTCCCTCGACATCAAACGTGGTGTGGAGAGCTGGCTGGGTGGGGCCTACGAGGGACAGGACGTGCGGCAGCTTTCGGTGCAGTCCTATCCGGCAGCGCAGACCCTTCTGATCAATGAGAAGTTCAGCGACCCGTACGCCACTGCCTGCTCGACCTTCGTGAGCACTGCGGACGGGCAGGAACTGAACGTGGCCATCACTCAGACCACCAACGGCCTCTCCACGACCCAGATGTGCGATCTGTCGAAGCAGGCGGCCGGACTCGCGTTCACGACGTTGCAGGCGAACCAGTAGAGCGGAGGGGACGATGGCGGAGACTCTCGGCAACATTCGGTTCGAGGGCAGGGACAACGGTGCGCTCGCGGACCAGGTGAACAAGGTCAAGGCTGGTGCCGGGGCTGCGGCGTTGCAGCCGGCCATCGATGCTCTGCATCTCATCGCGCAGGACATGACCGCGGCGAACGCGGCACTGGCCTCTCAGTTGAAGAGTCTGCACATTGATTGGCAGAGTGGCGCCGGGCAGGGGGCGACCGACGTCATGTCCTCGACCGTCACCTACACCGATGAATCCCAGAGCAACATCGCCGGCGTGAACAACGCGCTGACCACTCAGGGCGACTCGCATGCTGTGGCGAAGAGTGCGCCGGCGCCGTCGACGGACACGAACAAGTCCACTTGGGACAATGTGACGGGGTTCTTCGGGTACCAGACGGACCATGCCAAGGAAGTCGAGCAGGCGCAGGCGGATCGGGACACGGCGATCCAGCAGCTGAACAACTACCAGCAGAACTCCATGGATGCGATCGCGAGCACGGTGCCGATGAGTGCACCGCCGACGATCGGGCTCACGGCACAACCCATCCAGAACACGGCGATGCCGTCGGTGGGCGGTTACGGCAGCCCGGGTGGGTACGGAGTGCCGGGCGGGGGCGGCTATCCCGGTGGCGGGGGCTATTCCTCGACGGGCGGCCCAGGCGGGGGTTACGCCACGCCGGGGAGCATCCCGGGCGGCGGAGGACCGGGGGCGCCGGGGCAGGTGGGACCGGGTGGCATGACGGGTGTGGGACCGGGCGCGGGCCGGCTGCCGGGGGCGATGCCGCCGGCGGCAGCGGCGGCGGGCGGCATGCTGGCGGAGGAAGTGGGCCTGGGAGCGGCGCTGGCCGGCGGTGCGGGGGCGGTGGCGGCGGGGGCCAGGAGCGGCAACCCGAACACGATCGTGCGCGGCGGTGGCACGAATGCCACGCCTGGGGAGAGGGCGAACACACCGAGCCGCGCCAGCGCGACGGCGGGGGCGATCGACGAGGAGCAGGCGGCGCAGGCCAGGGCGGCGGAGCGGATCGGGCCGCAGGCCAGGCCGGGTGCGGCCGGGATGCCGGGGGCGGCGGGCGGTCGGGGCAAGAAGGAGGAGGACTCCGAGCACGACCGCAAGTACATGGTCGAGGAGGACCTGTTCGGCGACCAACAACGCGTGGCGCCGACGGTGCTCGGCGAGGACCCGGACGCGTAGCCCGCCGATGGAGCCGATCGTCCTGTCCCGGCTGGACTTCGACGTGCTGTGGGAGAACGAGCGCTTCCCCCGCCGCCACGTCGCACTGGACGTCCCGAGCCCGGGCGCAACGCACACGGAGCGGGCGCAGCTGGTCGCGCAGACCTGGCGGTCGCTGGAGGAGCGGGGCCTGGCCGACCGCGGCCGGGCCGCCGTGAGCATCTCCGACGACCTGGCGCTGCTGGCCTACCCGAGGCGCGCGGTGTACGGGTTCATCTGGGCCCCGGACCGCAAGATCACGCTGCTGGCGGCGACGAACGGCGGCGACGTGCTGATGGGCGTGGTCGACGGCGACGAGGTGTGGCTGATCCGCGCCGACTCGGTGGCGGACGCGGCGGTCTCGGTGGCGGGCGACATGCCGCCGGGCCCGGGCCAGTCGATGAGCCTGCCGACGAAGCTGCTGACGGCGGCCGACAGCCGGGCGCATGGCGACCCGCAGCGGCTGAGCCTGGAACTGGCGGACGAGGGGCTGCCGCTGAGCCAGGCGCAGGCCCTGACGGGCATGGTCGCGGGCATGACGACTCGCGGCCAGTTCGGCGCGGAGACGGCCCAGGGCGGAGAGCGTCCGAAAAGGGCGAAGCGGGTGGTGGCGTTCCACGACACCCCCTACGGGCGCTACCTGCACCTGGTGAAACCCAGCGCGGACGGCACCGACTGGAGCACGATCACCCCGGCGGACAACCGGGTGCTGGCGACGAGCGTCCGGGAGCTGCTGGACGAGCTCTGATCACCCTTCGGGCTGAAAACGGAACCACGAGCCGGTCGAGCCCGTCAGAGTTACGCGAGAAGGGGGGCGCACCGTGACGGCCACGAAGTACAACTTCGACGCGATCGACGCCTGCCGCAGCGCCATGAACACGCAGGCCGGCCAGTACGGCGGCGTGGGCGACGGCTTCCAGGGCGCGGCGACCAGCGCGGACGCGTTCGGCAAGCTGGACGCCTCGGCGGGCTTCGCGAGCGCGATCGACGGCTTCGCGAGCTCCGTGCACGGCGAGCTCCAGGCGGCGGAGAACCTGCTGCGCAAGGTCGAGTCCTCGCTGGACTCGATCGAGACCACGGTGCAGGACGTGGAGCAGCAGAACAAGAAGGGGCTGACGGCGACATGAGCGCGGCCGACGACGTCGCGGGCCTGCCGGGAGGCGGCGAGGTCGCGGACATCGCCCGCAAGATGGAGAACGCGCAGCCGCAGGCGGTCCGGGACATCGCGACGCACTGGCGCGACAGCGCCTCCAAGTGTGACGACCAGGGCAAGGCCGTGACCTCGGCGGTGAACGCGCTGGACGGCGCCTGGGCGGGCGGCTCGGCGGACTCGTTCACGGCCTACATGGCCAACTTCACCAAGGCCGGCACCTCGATGTCGGAGGCCCTCAACAATGGCGCGGCGGCGCTGGAGGCGGCGGCCGGCGCGCTGGAGCAGGCGAAGTCCGCTGTGGACGGTCGCTGCGAGAACCTGTTGGGCGAGGCCAGGAAATGGGACGCCGCGCACCCCAACCCGCAGCCGGGCGAGCGGGACGCGGCGATCAAGCCGATGTGCGACGCGGCCAAGGGCGACGTGCAGAAGTCGGTGGACGCGGCCAACAACGAACTGAACAACGCCCTCAACCAGCTCAAGGGCGCGACGACCATCGCCTCGAAGTTCTCCGCGCTGCCGGCCCCGGGCGACCAGTCCTTCACGCCGGCGCCGGGCCGTTCCATCGACTGGCAGGCCAAGCCGGATCCCGGACAGACCGGCACCACCCCGCAGGGCGCGAACCCGCCGGCCTCGAGCGGCGGCGACTCGCACAGCGGCGGCAGCTCGAACAGCGGCGGTGGCGGCGGCTACGGCGGCGGAGGCGGAGGCGGTGGTGACGACGGCGGTGGCGGTGGCGGCCTCGGTCCCAGCGGCGGTCCGCCGGCCGGCGGCGGCGGTCCCGCGCCGCAGGGCCAGGTCAAGGAGTGGATCGACGAGGCGATGAAGATCCTCCAGGAGAACGGCGTCGACACCTCGAAGATGAGCGAGAACGACATCTGGGCGATCATCCAGCACGAGTCCGGCGGCAACCCGCACGCGATCAACCTGTGGGACTCCAACGCCAAGGCCGGTCACCCGTCCAAGGGCCTCATGCAGTGCATCGACTCCACGTTCCAGTCCAACAAGCTGCCCGGCCACGACGACATCTACAACCCGGTGGACAACATCATCGCCGGCGTCCGCTACTCGATCGCCCGCTACGGCTCGGTGTCCAACGTGCCGGGCATCCGCTCGATGGCGCACGGAGGCGCGTACCAGGGCTACTAAGGTGACCTCATGGTCGTCGCCAGGCGTGCGGATGTGCCGCCGTTTCACGTGATGGACGTGGTGTCCGCCGCCGCCATCCGGCAGCGCACCCACGGTGACGTGCTGTCGCTGGCCGCCGGCCAGCCCTCCACGCCCGCACCTGCCCCGGTGCTGGCGGCGGCGCACCGCGCGCTGGAGACGCAGCCGTTCGGCTACACCGAGCAGCTGGGCATCCCGGAGCTGCGGGAGGCCATAGCCGGCCACTACAGGACCCGTTATGACCTGGACGTGTCGCCGGAGTCGGTGATCGTGACGACTGGGTCCTCGGGTGCCTTCCTGTCGGCGTTCCTGGCCGCCTTCGACGCCGGCGACCGGGTGGCGCTGCCGCGGCCGGGCTATCCGGCGTACCGGAACATCCTGGCCGCGCTGGGTTGCGAGGTCGTGGACCTGCCGTGCGGGCCGGAGGTGGACTTCAAGCCGACCGTGGAGATGCTGGACGGCCTGGACATCCAGGGCCTGGTCGTCGCCAGCCCGGCCAACCCCACTGGCACGGTGCTCGATGCCAGCCGCGTCGCGGAGCTGGCCGCGTGGTCCGAGCGCAACGGTGTCCGGCTGGTCAGCGACGAGATCTACCACGGCATCAGCTACGGCGAGCCGCTGGACTGCGCCTGGCGGACCTCCCGCGAGGCGATCGTGGTGAACAGCTTCTCCAAGTACTTCTCGATGACGGGCTGGCGGCTGGGCTGGATGCTGGCGCCGCAGGAGCTGGTGCGGCCGGTGGACCGGCTGACCGGCAACTTCACGCTCTGCCCGCCCGCACCCAGCCAGCACGCGGCGGTCGAGGCGTTCACCCCCGAGTCGTACGCCGAGGTGGACGCGCACGTCGAGCGCTACCGGCTGAACCGGGACCTGCTGGTGAAGGGCCTCGCCGAGCTGGGCATCGACAAGCTGGCCCCGGCCGACGGCGCGTTCTACGTGTACGCCGACGTCTCGCACCTGACCGACGACTCGATGGCCTGGTGCAAGCGGTTGCTGGCCGACACCGGGCTGGCCATCGTGCCGGGCGTGGACTTCGACCCGGTGCACGGCGACCGGTTCGTGCGGCTGTCCTTCGCCGGCTCGACCCTGGACATGGAACGGGCCCTGGAACGGCTCAACGGATGGCTTCCGACGATGCCCGATCGGTAGCTGGAGCCCCGCGCGGCACGCGCGGCACTGTCCCAGTCTCAGGGCGACCCTGATCTGTCCCTGATCTACGCCTCGGAAGCCGCCAAAGGCCGTGCCGGAGTGGCAGGCTTGGTGTCAAGGCAAACTGCTGAAGGGGAGACCGCCATGTTCGCCATCATCGCCATCCTGCTGATCGTCTGGCTGGCCATCACCGTGTTGGGCGCCGTGCTCAAGGGCCTGTTCTGGCTCGCCGTCATCGGCGGCCTGCTGTTCCTGGGCACCGCCGCCTACGGCGCGCTCAGGAACAAGTCGCGAACCTGACCAAGGTGGTGGCGAGCTCGTCGGCGGAGGTCCACAGGTGGGCCGGCATGCCGACGGCGAGCGCACCGTCCACATTGACCTGACGGTCGTCGACGAACAGGCAGTCCGCCGCCCTGGCGCCCAGTTTGCCGAACAGGGCGGCGTAGAACTCGGCGTCCGGCTTGGCCAGCCGGAGGTCGCCGGAGAACACCAGGTGCGTGAAGCGCTCGGCCCACGGCTGGCGCTCGGCGACCCGCCCGAACGAACTGGGGGCGTTGGACAGCAGCGCCAGCCGGGCGCCCATACCGGCCAACTGGCCGAGCAGCTTCACGGTCTTGTCGTCGGTGGACAGCCAGCCCTCGATGTCCAGGCGGGTCAACTCGTCGGACAACGCCGAGTCCACGTCGACGCCGACGTGCGCGCAGACGGCCCGCCAGTAGTCGATGTCCGGGCAGCCGCGGTCGTAGGCGTCGCGCTCGGACCAGTAGCCCGGCTCGAACGCCTCCAGCGTCGCGCCGACGCGGGCCGCCATCGCGGGAATCGCCTGCGTGTGCAGGCTGATCACGCCGCCGTAGTCGAAAACGAGCCAGGGGTTCAACTCGCGCTCCCGATGCGGTGCAGGGCTTCCTTGACGTCGGCGGTGGACAGGTCCCGGTGCGTGACGAAGCGGACCTGGCCGGACATCGGCCCGGTCTGGATGCCGAGCCGGCCCAGCATCTTGATCGCGTTGCGCACGTCCGGCACCGCGGCCAGCACGATGTTCGTCTCCGGCGTCCGGGTGCTCCAGCCGAGCTCGGTCAGGCCCTCGGCGAGCAGCGTGGCGTTGGCGTGGTCGGTGGCGAGGTCGTCGATCCGGTCCAGCGCGACGAGCCCGGCCGCGGCCAGGATGCCGCCCTGTCGGACGCCGCCGCCGAGCATCTTGCGCACCCGGCGGGCCTCGACCACGAAGTCCTCGGTGCCGGCGACGACCGAGCCGACCGGCGCGCCGAGCCCCTTGCTCAGGCAGACCTGCACGGTGTCGACGCCGACCGCCAGCTCGGCCGGGCCGACGCCCAGGGCCACGGCGGCGTTCCACAGCCGCGCGCCGTCCAGGTGCACCCGCAGCCGGCACTCGCGCGCGGCGGCGACGAGCTGCATGTGGGCGGCCAGCGGCATGATCGCGCCGCCGGCGGCGTTGTGGGTGTTCTCCAGCGACAGCAGCGTGGTGTGCAGGCCGTCGTAGCGCGGCTCGTTGCCGGCGATGTCGTGGATGGCCTGGGCCGACATCCGGCCGGGGCCGGCGTCCCAGTCCATCGGGCACGGCATGCCGCCGGCGATCCAGGCGGCGGTGCCGAGCTCGGCGTCCAGCACATGCGAGCCGTGCGCGGCCAGGAACCGGTCGCCCTTGCGCAGCTGGAGGAACAGTGCGATCAGGTTGCCCATGCTGCCGCTGGGCACCCACAGCGCGGCCTCGGTGCCGAGCAGTCCAGCCACCCGTTCCTCGAGCGCGCGCATCGTGGGGTCGTGTTCGAGCACGTCATCGGCCACCTCGGCGGAGGCCATCGCGGCGCGCATCGCCTCGTCCGGCTTGGTCACGGTGTCCGAGCGGAAGTCGAGCAGCGGCTGCTGGGTCACGGTCGGATCACACCACATCGGGTGGTGCCGGCCTGCACCCACCCGTATGGCGGACGTCACCAGGGGCGTGCAACCGTATGGGGCCACCTTTCCGTCCGGTAGGTGTCGACAGGACAGCAGAGAGAGCCCGCGTGGACCAGCGCGACGAGCAGGAGTTCGCGGAGTACTTCGCGGCCCGGCGCGATGCCGTGCGCCGAACCGCGTACTTGATGTGCGGCGACTGGCACCGCGCGGACGATCTCGCCCAGACCGCGTTCGTCGCCCTGCACCGCAGGTGGCACAAGATCAGGGATCGGGAGGCCCTGGACGCCTACGTGCGACGGACGGTGGTGCGCGCGGTGATCGACGAGTCGCGCCGGCCCTGGCGCCGGGAGCGGTTCACCGACCAGCTGCCGGACGCCCCGGCGGCGACGACCGAGGTCGGCGACGCGGTCGCCACCCGGCACGTGCTGCTGGACGGGCTGCGCAAGGTGCCGCCGCGCCAGCGGGCGGTGCTGGTGCTGCGGTTCCTGGAGGGACTCGACGTCGCCGCGGCGGCGAAGATCCTCCGGTGCACCGAGGGCACCGTGAAGTCCCAGACGGCGCGGGGCCTGGAGACGCTGCGCGCGGAGCTGGGGGACGTGCTCGACGACCTGCGGCCGGCGACGTGACCGTGACGGGGAGGTGGAAGGACGGATGGACGAGAAGCAGCTAACGGACAAGTTCAGGGACGCCGTGGGCGAGATGCCGCCACCGTCCTTCGACACCAAAGACGTCCAGGTCGCCTCGGCGCGGGCGACGGCCCGGGCCCGCAAGCGCTTGCAGTCCGGCGTCGGTGTGGCGCTGGGCGTGGTGCTGATCGGCGGCGTGCTGGTGCTGGTCAAGCCGTTCGGCGGCGACGCCATCAACACGTCGAGCGCGGGCTCCGCGGCGGGCCCGAACGTGCCTTCGTCGCTGTCGCTGAATCCGAACGTGGACACCGGCCCGCAGACCGGCAAGATGGCCCCGAACCACACCGAGGAGGGCACCAGCGCCAACTGCGGCGGGGCCGACCAGGGCCTGGCCGCCGCGCTGGTGACCGAGCTGCCGATCCTCACCGGCGCCGAGACGCAGGCCGCGGACGTGGGCTGCCCGTCCGGCTCGTCCGCGGTGGCGTACCAGACCACCGACGGCTCCAACTCCGGCAAGATCGAGATGGTGCTGGTGCCGGCCTCGGTGGCGAACGACCCGAGCACCGGGGCCAAGCCCGCGGTGACCGTCAGCAAGGGCAACTCGATCACCGTGGCGACCCGCAGCGGCGGCGCGTTGACGCTGGCCAGCGTGCCGATGAACGGCTCGACCGTCGGCCCTTACGCGGGTCAGCTGGGCGACATCGCGGCCCGGCTCGCGGCGCTCTACTGACCACTGGCACCATCGCGGGTCATGACCGCCGCCAGCACCCCCAAGGGCGAGCGCCGTCGCCACGAGCTGGTCGCCGCCGCGGCGGCGCTGCTGACCGAGGGCGGTTTCGACGCCGTCCGGCACCGGGCCGTGGCCGAGCGCGCGGGCCTGCCGCTGGCCTCCACCACGTACTACTTCGACTCGCTGGACGAGCTGGTCGAGGCGGCCGTCGAGCACAACGGCCGGGCCGAGCTGGACGCCGGCCGGGCGCGGCTGGCGGAGCTTCAGGCCGGCGAGCCGATGGACGTCATCGAGTTCGCGCTGGACCTGCTGGTCAAGGACAGCGACACGCAGGCGGTGCTGCTGCGCTACGAGCGGCTGGTCGGCACCGCCCGCCGGCCCTACCTCCAGCCGCTGATGCGCCGGATGGGCGTCGAGCTCCAGCAGCTGCTGCTGGACCTGCTCACCGCCGGCGGCTTCGCGATGACCCCCGAGCGCGTCGACCAGTTGATCGCCGTGGTGGACGGGGCGGTGGTCAACGCCCTGATCGAGGTGCACCCCGATCCACGCGCCGCGGCCCGGCGGATGCTGCTCTCGGTGATGCCCGACCTGGCGAACCATTGACCATGTCGGGCCTGCCCGACCGGGCGGCGCATTAAGCTCTGGATACGTGACGACCAAGCCGCTCATCCCCAACGTGCTCGCCGGCCGCTACGCGTCGGCCCAGCTGGTCGGCCTCTGGTCGCCGGAACACAAGGTCGTGCTGGAGCGGCAGCTGTGGCTGGCCGTGCTCCGCGCGCAGGCCGAGCTCGGCATCGACGTGCCCGCCGGCGCGGTCGCCGACTACGAGCGGGTGCTGGACCAGGTCGACCTGGCGTCCATCGCCGACCGCGAGCGGGTCACCCGGCACGACGTGAAGGCCCGGATCGAGGAGTTCAATGCCCTGGCCGGCCACGAGCAGGTGCACAAGGGCATGACCTCGCGGGACCTCACCGAGAACGTCGAGCAGCTCCAGATCCGGCAGTCGCTGGAGTTCGTCCGCGGCAAGGTCGCCGCCGTGCTGGCCCGACTGGCCCGGCTCGCGGTCGAGCACACCGACCTGGTGATGGCCGGCCGCTCGCACAACGTGGCCGCGCAGGCCACCACCCTGGGCAAGCGCTTCGCCACCGCGGCCGACGAGCTGCTGGTGGCGTTCGGGCGGCTGGAGGACCTGGTCGAGCGGTACCCGCTGCGCGGCGTGAAGGGCCCGGTCGGCACCGCCCAGGACATGCTGGACCTGCTGGGCGGCGACGCGGCCAAGCTGGCCGAGCTGGAGCGCAAGGTGGCCGAGTTCCTGGGCTTCCGCCGGGTGCTGACCAGCGTCGGCCAGGTCTACCCGCGCTCGCTGGACTTCGACGTGCTGTCGGCGCTGGTGCAGCTGGCCGCCGCGCCGTCCAGCCTGGCCAAGACGATCCGGCTGATGGCCGGGCACGAGCTGGTCACCGAGGGCTTCAAGCCCGGCCAGGTCGGCTCCAGCGCGATGCCGCACAAGATGAACACCCGGTCCTGCGAGCGGGTCAACGGCCTGACCGTGATCCTGCGGGGCTACCTGGCGATGACCGGCGAGCTGGCCGGCGACCAGTGGAACGAGGGCGACGTGTCCTGCTCGGTGGTGCGCCGGGTCGCGTTGCCGGACGCGTTCTTCGCGCTGGACGGCCTGCTGGAGACGCTGTTGACCGTGCTGGACGAGTTCGGCGCGTACCCGGCGGTGGTGTCCCGCGAGCTGGACCGCTACCTGCCGTTCCTGGCCACCACCAAGGTGCTGATGGCGTCCGTGCGGGCCGGCGTCGGCCGGGAGACCGCGCACGAGGCGATCAAGGAGAACGCCGTCGCGGTCGCGCTGGCCATGCGTGAGCAGGGCCAGGAGCGCAACGACCTGCTCGACCGGCTCGCCGCCGACTCACGGATTCCACTGGACCGCGCCCAGCTCGACGAGCTGCTGGCCGACCGGCTGTCGTTCACCGGCGTGGCCGGGGCGCAGGTCGACGCGGTCGCCGCCGAGATCGGCAAGACCCTGGAGCGCTTCCCCGACGCCGTCGGGTACGTGCCGGAGCCGATCCTGTGAGCGCCCAGGTCGCCGGCCTGGTCAGCTACCCGATCAAGGGGTGCGCCGGCACCCCGGCCAGCACCGCCGTCGTCACGCCGACCGGCTTGCTCCACGACCGCGCGTGGATGGTCGTCGACGGCGACGGCGTGTTCCGCAGTCAGCGCAACGAGCCCCGGCTGGCCGTGGTCCGGCCGTCCGTGCAGGGTGACCGGCTCGTGGTGACCGCGCCCGAGATCGAGGACCTGGTGCTCGACGTCATGCCGGACGGCCCGCAGCGGCCCGTCCGGGTGCACAGCTGGAACGGCATCGGCGCCGACCAGGGCGATGCGGCGGCCGAGTGGTTCAGCGAGGTGCTCGGCGAGCCGTCCCGGCTGGTCGGGCTGCCGCCCGGGCACCACCGGGTGTCCGGCGGCGAGATCGAGGGCCTGGTCGGCTTCGCCGACGCGCACGCGCTGCTGGTCACCTCGCTGGCGTCGCTGGACGGCCTGAACGAGCGCATCCTGGCCAAGGGCGCCGAGGCGGTGCCGATGTCCCGGTTCCGGCCCAACATCGTCATCAGCGGCTGGTCCGAGCCGCACACCGAGGACCAGGTGCGCCGGATGACCATCGGCGACGTCGAGTTCGGCTACGCCAAGGAGTGCGTGCGCTGCGCCGTGCCGATGGTCGACCAGGACACCGGCCGCCGCGCCGGCCCCGAGCCCATTCGCTCCCTGGCCCAGTACCGGCGCCACCCCGACGGCGGCGTGACCTTCGGCATGAAGGCGGTCGTGCTGCGCCCCGGCGCCGTCTCCGTCGGCGACGCCGTGGCGGTGCAGCGCTGGGCGGAACTGCCTAGCTGCGCAGCCGAACCCGCCTGACCCGGTACTCCGGCGCCAGCGTCAGCTCCCGGCCGCCGGTCAGCGCGATGTGCAGCCAGCCGTCCGGCTCCAGACGGGTGGCGGCCACCTCGGCGGCCGGGCCGATGCTGCCGTACGGGCGGAACCACTCGCCCGGCGCAAGTGCCGACACCGCCGTGGAATCGAGGTTGACGGCGCGTGAACTTGGCTGCACGTAAAGGATCCAGAGCTTCCAGACGGCGAATCCCGCGGCGGCGAAAGGAAACGGCAGCCACGGCACGTTGAACGGCAGCGCGAGCAGGGAGCAGGCGAGCGCCGGCCACACCCCGGAGCTGATCGGCAGCCGACCGATCTGGAGCCAGCCGGTGGTGCGCACCATGCCGTTGGGACACAAGCCGCGCGGCGTTCGGCCGTCGGGGAGCCTCGCGGTCACGACCGGTCAATACGCGGCCCTTCGGACGCCGTTTCGCCCTGGACGTTCGGTTCACTCGAACGGCCGGTGAACCGAACACGTAGGCTGCGGGTCGTGCCCGCACTCACTGACTACGAGCTGATCGCCGCCGGCAAGGTCCGCGAGCTCTACCGCGTCGACGACGAGCTGTTGCTGCTGGTCGCGTCCGACCGGATCTCCGCGTACGACTGGGTGCTGCCCACCGAGATCCCGGACAAGGGTGCGGTGCTCACCGCGATGAGCGTGTTCTGGTTCGAGGCGCTGGGCGACATCGTGCCGAACCACCTGGTGTCCGACGACGACGGCCGCATCCCGGCCGAGGTGCGCGGGCGGGCGCTGCTGGTGCGCAGCCTGGACATGATCCAGTTCGAGTGCGTGGCGCGGGGCTACCTGACCGGCTCGGGTCTGATCGACTACCGGAACACCGGCGCGGTCTGCGGGGTCGAGCTGCCGGCCGGCCTGGTCGAGGCGTCCCGGCTGGCGGAGCCGATCTTCACGCCGGCCACCAAGGCGCCGATCGGCCAGCACGACGAGAACATCACCTTCGACCGGATGGCGGCCCAGGGCCGTGAGGAGGCCGAGGAGCTGCGGGACCTCACCCTCGCGGTGTACCGGCGCGGCGCCGAGATCGCCGAGAAGGCGGGCGTCATCCTCGCCGACACCAAGCTGGAGTTCGGCCGCGACGCGTCCGGCCGGATCGTGCTGGGCGACGAGGTGCTGACGCCGGACTCGTCCCGCTACTGGCCGTCCGAGGGCTACGAGGCCGGCCGCGTGCAGCCGTCCTACGACAAGCAGTACGTCCGGGACTGGCTCACCTCGCCGGAGTCGGGCTGGGACCGCAAGTCCGACACCCCGCCCCCGCCGCTGCCCGCGGAGGTCGTCGCGGCCACCCGTTCGAAGTACGTCGAGGCGTACGAGCGTGTCACCGGCAAACGGTTCTGACAGGGTTCGCCGACGCGACACCTGACCGTCAGGCCGGGGCAATGCCGGTGCTGCGCACTTAACGGGTGAGCTCGCGGCTGGTTGTCTCGCTGTCCGGCATCAACGCCCGAACGCTCGCGCAGGCCACCGCCCTGGCTGCCGAGCTGGACTCGCGTGGGGTGCCGCTGTCGCTGTTGGTCGCCCCGAGGGTGGGCCGGCACTCGGCGGACTCGCCCGCACTGCGGTGGGTCCGCAGCCGCGCCGCCGGCGGCGACGCCGTCGTGCTGCACGGCCTTGACCACGACCTCGACCCGTGCCGGCGGCCCCGGGTGATCCGCCGCCAGGCCGAGTTCGCCGCGCTGCCCGCGCACGAGGCGAACCTGCGCCTGGTCGCGGCCCGGGCCCTGCTGGAGCGGCTCGACCTGCACACCGACTACTTCGCGCCGCCGCGCTGGCTGGCGTCCAACGGGACACTGATCGCCTTGCGCCGTCACGGTTTCCGGCTCTGTGCCGACGTGACGGCCGTGCGCGACCTCCAGACCGGCGTGGTGATCCCGGGCCGGGTGCACGGCCTTGCGGCCCGCACCGAGCGTGGCGAGCAGTGGCTGTGCTGGGCGCTGGTGCTCGGTGTCGCGCGGGCGGCCCGCCGCAGCGGTCTGGTGCGGATCGCGGCGGACGCCGGCGACCTGCACCGCGCCGGCCCGCGGCAGGCCGTGCTCGACGCCGTGGACATCGCGCTGCACCACGGCGCCGAACCCGTGACCTACGGCGGGCTACAGCTTCGTCGCCTCGCCGTGAGCTAGCCGCACGATCTCTGTGCCCTCGGGCTTGGTCTGGTTGAGCCAGTTCTCCGTGAGCATGTGGCCGAGATCGCTGTGCAGGCCCTCGTGGATCGGCACGCCCACGCGGGGCCGAACCGCCTTGACGTAGTCGAGCACCTCGGCCAGCTTCAGCCACGGCGCCGACTCCGGCACGCCCAGCACGTCCACGTCGCCGTCCGGGCGGGCGAACGAGTCGCCGGGATGCAGGAACGCGCCGCCGTCGACCAGGTAGCCGACGTTGGTGATGCCGGGCAGGTCGCCGTAGATGGTGGCGTGCGCGCCGCCGATCACGTCGACCGTGGCGCCGGCCAGCGACAGCTTGTCGCCGGCGTTCGCGACCGTGTGCTCCAGGCCCAGCTCGGTGACGATGCCGGCGGAATCCGGGTCCACCACGAGCTTCGCGCCCGGGTTGGCCGCGAGCAGCGCCGGCAGCCGGTCGCGGTCGAGGTGGTCGAAGTGCTGGTGCGTGATCAGCACCGCGTCCAGGCCCTCGGTCTGCTCGAAGCCCGTGGCGAGCGTGCCCGGGTCGATCAGCAGCCGCGCCGAGCCGGTGTCCAGCAGCACGCACGCGTGTCCGAAGTGGACGATATGCATCGATGGCTCCTTCGCTACGTGTCCCTGCACCCTATGCCTGGAGCTTGTCCAGGACCTCCCGTTCCTGTGCGGGCGTCAGCCCCGATCTGCGCTCCCGGTCGAAGCCGAGTTCGGTCTCCCTCGCCAGCGCGCCGCGCACGGCGTCCTCGAACGGCCGGAAGGTCAGGCCCGCCGCGATCGCCTTCGACACGTCGTGCGTGGTGAAGCCCATGTGCTTCGGCGGCAGCCACAGCGGCAGCGACTTCGGGCCGCCCCAGTACTGAACGTCGTTGTCCCGCAACAGTTCCTCGCTCACCGTGACCGTCTCCGTGCCCGCCGGTGCCAGGATTTCCCTGATCTCGTCGAGAAGTCCGCCCAGCGGTCGGGAGATTCCGGTGGCGTTGTACACGCCCGTGATCCGCTGCTCGCCGGCATCGATGATCCACTTCGCCAGGTCGCGGACGTCCACGTGCTGGGTCATCTGGCCGTCCACCGGCGGCAGCAACACCCGGCCGCCGCGCGCGAACCGCCCCGGCCAGTAGCCGAACCGGTCGCTCGGGTCCTTCGGGCCCGTGATCAGGCCCGAGCGCACCACGAACGCCCGATCGGCGAGGTGCTCCAGCACCTCGTTCTCGCTCGCGACCTTCACCGCCCCGTACAGACCGGGGTCGGCGTCCGGCTTCGTGCCGTCCTCCCGCCGGGGCGCCAGCAGCGTCGAGTCCTCGTTCTGGCCCTGCTCCTCGAAGCTCGCGTAGGCGCTGATCGAGGACACGAACGTCCAGTGCCCCGCGTTCGGGCCCAGCGCGCGGACCGCGTCCCTCACCCAGGGGTAGGAGATCGTCGCCACGTCCACCACCGCGTCGAACCGCTCGTCCTTCAGCGGCTCCAGCCCGTCCGGATCGCTGCGGTCCAGCCGTACAAGCTTCGCCCCCGCCGGCACGTCTCCACCCGTGCCCCTCGCCGCGCAGACCACCTCGTGGCCCCTTCGCAGCGCCTCGGCCGCCACCGTGTGGCCGAGGAACACCGTCCCACCCAGCACCAGTAGTCGCATGGCTCACACCCTCGACCGGTTCCCAGCCGGCCGCCACCCCTCTCGCGCTGGGCGAACGGGCCCGCACGGGTGAGTGACGGAAATCATCCGTCCGGGGAAGGCCGCCCTGGACAGCGTGCGGCTCGGCCGCCGACCGCCCGGACATCGGCCGGGCGCCTGTCCTCGGCTCACTGTCCTCGGCGGATGTGACGTCCACCGGCCGTTCAACTGGTGTCCATCGACTTCACCCAGGTCAGGTAGGCTCTGGCGGTACCGCGACCCCTCCACACCGGGAGCATCCTCAGTGGCCCGAGTCGTCGTCGACGTCATGCCCAAGCCCGAAATCCTCGACCCGCAGGGTCAGGCGGTGGCCAATGCGCTGCCCCGTCTCGGATTCGACGGCATCGGCAGCGTCCGCCAAGGCAAGCACTTCGAACTGGACGTCGACGACTCGGTCGACGACGCCACCCTCGCCAAGATCGCCGAGACCTTCCTCGCCAACCCGGTCGTCGAGGACTGGGTCGTGCGGCGGGTGGAGTCGTGACCGCGCGCATCGGGGTCATCACCTTCCCCGGCACCCTGGACGACCACGACGCGGCCCGGGCGGTGGACCGCTCGGGCGCGCAGTCGGTGGCGCTGTGGCACGCGGACGCCGACCTCAAGGGCGTGGACGCGGTCGTCGTGCCGGGCGGCTTCAGCTACGGCGACTACCTGCGCGCCGGCGCGATCGCACGGTTCGCGCCGGTCATGTCCGAGGTCGTCGCGGCGGCGGCCAAGGGCCTGCCGGTGCTGGGCATCTGCAACGGCTTCCAGATCCTCTGCGAGGCCGGCCTGCTGCCGGGCGTCCTGATCCGCAACAAGGGCCTGCACTTCGTCTGCCGCGACCAGTGGCTGAAGGTGGAGAACACCACCTCGGCCTGGACGACGCGGTTCGACCAGGGCGCGGAGATCCTGGTCCCGCTGAAGTCGGGCGAGGGCTGCTACGTCGCCGACAAGCACGTCCTGGACGAGCTGGAGGGCGAGGGCCGGGTGGCGTTCCGCTACGTCGGCGGCAACCCGAACGGCGCCCTCAACGACATCGCGGGCATCACCAGCGCGAACGGCCGCGTGGTCGGCCTGATGCCGCACCCGGAGCACGCCATCGACGCGCTGACCGGCCCGTCGGACGACGGCCTGGGCCTGTTCCTGTCCGCTCTCGACACCCTGGTGGCGGCGTGACCACTGAGTCGATTCTCAACTCCGCAAGCGAGTCCTCGGTCGACCACCTGCTCGACACCGTCGAGCACGCGACGGCGACGCCCGACAACGCGCAGCCCTACCGCGAGCTGGGCCTGAAGGACGACGAGTACGCGCGCATCCGCGACATCCTGGGCCGCCGGCCCACGGACGCCGAGCTGGCCATGTACTCGGTGATGTGGAGCGAGCACTGCTCGTACAAGTCGTCCAAGGTGCACCTGCGCTACTTCGGCGAGACCACCACCGACGAGATGCGGGCCAAGATGCTGGCCGGCATCGGCGAGAACGCCGGCGTGGTCGACATCGGCGACGGCTGGGCGGTCACCTTCAAGGTGGAGAGCCACAACCACCCGTCCTACGTGGAGCCCTACCAGGGCGCGGCGACCGGCGTCGGCGGCATCGTCCGCGACATCATGGCGATGGGCGCCCGCCCGATCGCGGTGGTCGACCCCCTGCGCTTCGGCCCGGCCGACGCCCCGGACACCCGGCGCGTGCTGCACGGCGTGGTCGCCGGCGTCGGCGGCTACGGCAACTGCCTGGGCCTGCCCAACATCGGCGGCGAGCTGGTGTTCGACGCCACGTACGCGGGCAACCCGCTGCTCAACGCCGGCTGCATCGGCGCGCTGCGGGTGGAGGACCTGCACCTGGCGCACGCCTCCGGCACCGGCAACAAGGTCATCCTGTTCGGCGCGCGGACCGGCCTCGACGGCATCGGCGGCGTGTCGGTGCTGGCCAGCGACACGTTCTCGGGCGACGAGGGCGGCACGGGCCGCAAGAAGCTGCCGAGCGTGCAGGTGGGCGACCCGTTCACCGAGAAGGTGCTCATCGAGTGCTGCCTGGAGCTCTACCGCGAGGGCATCGTGGTCGGCATCCAGGACCTCGGCGGCGCCGGCCTGTCCTGCGCGACCAGCGAGCTGGCCAGCGCCGGCGACGGCGGCATGCACGTCTGGCTGGACCGGGTTCCGTTGCGCGCCAAGGGAATGACGCCGGCCGAGGTGCTGTCGTCGGAGTCCCAGGAGCGCATGATGGCGGTCGTGCGGCCGTCCGATGTGGACGCCTTCATGCGGGTGTGCCGCAAGTGGGACGTCATCGCCACCGAGATCGGCGAGGTGACCGAGGGCGACCGCCTGGTCATCACCTGGCACGACCAGGTCGTGGTGGATGTGCCGCCGCGCACCGTGGCGCACGAGGGCCCGGTCTACCACCGGCCGATCGAGCGCCCCGCCGACCAGGACGCGCTCCAGGCCGACGGCCCCGAGTCGCTGCCGCGGCCGAGGACCGCCGACGAGTTGCGGGCGCTGCTGCTGCGGATGATCTCCTCGCCGAACCTGGCGTCCAAGCGCTGGGTGACCGAGCAGTACGACCGCTACGTGCGGGGCAACACCGTGCTGGCCCAGCCGTCCGACTCCGGCATGGTCCGGGTCGACGAGGAGACCGGCCGCGGCGTGGCCCTGTCCACCGACTGCAACGGCCGGTTCTGCAAGCTCGACCCGTACCAGGGCGCGCAGCTGGCGCTGGCCGAGGCGTACCGGAACGTGGCTGCCACCGGCGCGACGCCGCTGGCGGTCACCGACTGCCTGAACTTCGGCTCGCCGGAGGACCCGGGCGTGATGTGGCAGTTCGAGCAGGCCATCAAGGGCCTCGCCGACGGCTGCGCGCAGCTGGGGATCCCGGTCACCGGCGGCAACGTCAGCTTCTACAACCAGACCGGCACCACGGCGATCCTGCCGACGCCGGTGGTCGGCGTGCTCGGCGTCATCGACGACGTGGCCCGGCGCACCCCGACCGGGTTCGGCGCCGAGCCCGGCGAGACGCTGTTGCTGCTCGGCGACACCCGTGACGAGTTCGCCGGCTCCGAGTGGGCACACGTGGAGCACGGCCACCTCGGCGGCCGGCCGCCGCAGGTCGACCTGGAGCGGGAGCGGCTGCTGGCCGAGGTGCTGGTCGCGGGCTCCCGCGACGGCATGCTGTCGGCGGCGCACGACCTGTCCGACGGCGGCCTGGCGCAGGCGATCGTCGAGTCCTGCCTGCTCGGCGAGACCGGCGCCCGCATCATCCTGCCGGAGGGCGCGGACCCGTTCGTCCAGCTGTTCTCCGAGTCGGCGGGCCGGGTCGTGGTGGCGGTGCCGCGCAGCGAGGAGCTGCGGTTCACCGAGATGTGCACGGCGCGGGAGTTGCCGTGGGTGCGCATCGGCGTGGTGGACAAGGAGTCGAACGAGCTGGAGATCCAGGGCGTGGCCACGTTCGGTCTGGACGAGCTGCGCGAGGCCTGGGAAGGCACCCTGCCGGCGTTGTTCGACTGAGCTTTTGGCGCGCGTTCCGCGCGCGGCTCGGCCGCCCACGAGGCCGATGCCTTCCCTTGGCCGATGTCGATCGATGGAAAGATTCGATCGACATCGGCCGGCGGTCCAGGCATCGGCGGCGGCCTCGCGCTCTGTGCCACACCTTGCCCGTTGCGTGCGACTGACCTAGTTTCGCCCCATGCGCTACGGGGCGATGTACGGGCCGGATGTGACGTTCCTCGGCGTGGAACGCTGTGCTCTCGCCGAGCCGGCTTCCTTTGCGGGAGCCGACGTCGTGATCGTGGGCGCGCCCTACGACGGCGGGACGTCGCACCGGCCCGGCACGCGTTTCGGGCCGATGGCCATCCGCACCACGGATTACCTGGGGCACAACGGATCCCGGCCCAGCCTGGCGCTGCGCGTGGACGCCCTCAAGGACCTGCGGGTGCTCGACGCCGGCGATGTGGAGATGTACGCCGGCGACGAGATGGAGAGCCACGCCGCCATCGAGGAGGCGGTGCACACGATCACCGCGTCCGGCGCGATCCCGGTGGTGCTGGGCGGCGACCACAGCATCGCGCTGCCGGATGCCCGCGGCGTGGCCCGGCACTACGGCTTCGGCCGTGTGTCGATGATCCACTTCGACGCGCACGCCGACACCGGCGACATCGAGTTCGGCCACCTCTACGGCCACGGCCAGCCGATGCGCCGCCTGTTGGAGTGCGGCGCGATCCGCGGCGACCGGTTCCTCCAGCTGGGGCTGCGCGGCTACTGGCCGGAGCCGGACACCCTGGACTGGATGGCCGAGCAGCGGATGCGGTCGTACGAGATGACCGAGATCGTCACCCGCGGCTTCGACGAGTGCCTGGCGGAGGCGTCGGCCATCGCGATGGACGACTGCGACGGCGTGTACCTGTCGGTGGACGTGGACGTGTGCGATCCCGGGCACGCTCCCGGCACCGGAACCCCGGAGCCGGGAGGCATCTCGGCGCGGCAGCTGCTGGATGCGGTGCGCGGCATCTGCTACCGGCTTCCCGTGGTGGGCGTGGAGATCGTGGAGGTGTCGCCGCCCTACGACCACGCGGAGATCACCGCAGCGTTGGGCAATCGTGTTGTGCTGGAAGCGTTGTCGGGCATCGCCCGGCGCCGCAAGGACGCCGAGAGCGGCCACACCTGGGATCCGGCGCAGCCGCTGCTCGACGGCCGCTGACTCAGCCCGTGGCCAACACCTTCAGGCGATCGAGTCCCGCGCTGAAGAGGTCCTGGTCGCCGGGGAAGGTGCCGGAATCCGCGTACTGCCAGAACGTCCAGAAGCTCCAGCCGGCCGGGAGCGTGCCCGCGCTGCTGGCGTAGCGGGCGATGAACAGCGGGTCGTTGGCGGCCAGGCCGCTCCAGTTGCCCGTGCACTTGGTCCACCAGTCCAGCGTCGTGTACACGGTGACCCAGCGCGTGGTCTTCGTGTGCATCTCGTTGACGAACGCCTGGATCCAGCTGCGCATCGAGGCCTGGCTAAGGCCGTAACACGTGTCGCCGTAAGGGTTGTACTCGATGTCCAGCATCGGCGGCAGCGTCTTGCCGTCGCGCGACCAGCCGCCGCCGTGCGCCACGAAGTAGTCCGCCTGCGCCTTGCCCGAGGCCTTGTCCGGCAGCGCGAAGTGGTAGGCGCCGCGGATCAGGCCCACGTTGTAGGAGCCGTCGTACTGCTGGGTGAAGTCCGGGCTCTGGTAGTCGGTGCTCTCGGTCGCCTTGACGTAGGCGAAGGTCGCGCCCTTGGACTTCACCGAGCTCCAGTTCACCGCCCCCTGCCAGCCGCTCACGTCCAGGCCCGGAATCGTGGTCAGCGGCGCGAACCCCGCCGGCCCGCGGCCCTCGTGCGAGGCGACCGTGGACCCGGCGAAGTCCCGGTCCGGGTGGTAGCCCGGGGTGGTAGCGGCATACGTCGGGGCGGCGGCCAGCAGCGCGCCCGCGGTCACGGCAACGGCGGCGACAAGCGCCCGTATCGTGGCGGAAACCATCTGTACACCTCACATTTCCCCAGTGACGCCAAGGGTTTCCTGGCGCCACTGGGGAGTGTGGGCGTGACCGGAGTCCAAGGTGGAGTGACCTCGGCCACTGGTCACGGGTGACAGTTGACTCAGCCGAGCGACAGGGCCTGGAGCCGGTCGTAGGCGCCGTTGAAGAGGTCCTGGTCGCCGGGGAAGGTGCCGGAGTCCGCGTATTGCCAGAAGGTGTAGTAGCCCCAGGCGTACGGGAGGGTGCCGGCGCTGCTGGCGTAGCGTGCGACCCAGAGCGGGTTGGTGGAGGTGAAGTCACCCTGGTTGCCGGTGCACTCCTGCCACCACTGCTGCGCGGTGTAGATCACGGGCCACGCGCCGGTGCGGGCGTGGTAGGTGTTGCTGAAGTCCAGGATCCACTGGACCATGCCGCCCTGCGAGAGGCCGTAGCAGTCGGCGCCGTAAGGATTCCACTCGATGTCCAGCGCGCCGGGCAGCGTCTTGCCGTCGGCGGACCAGCCGCCGCCGTGGTCGACGAAGTAGTTGGCCTGCGTCCCGCCGCTGGTGGTGTTGGGGGTGGCGAAGTGGTACGAGCCGCGGATCATGCCGACGTTGTAGGAACCGTCGTACTGCTGCTCGAAGTTGGCGTTGGTGTAGTACGTGCCCTCGGTGGCCTTGATGTAGGCGAACCGGGCGCCGTTGTTCCACGCGCCCTGCCAGTTGACGTTGCCCTGGTAGCTGGAGACGTCCATGCCGTAGACGACGGTCAGCGGTCCGAAGGAGGTGGGCTTGGGCGCGGTGCGGTGGCCGAGGTGCCGGGCGACCTGGGAGCCCATGGTGTGGTTGTGCTGGGCGTCCTGTACGGAGTCCGGGGGATTCGGATTCCCGGTCGCGGCGGCGGCGCCGGCAGGGGTGGTGGCGCCGAACGTCAGGGACAGGATCGCGGCGGCGAGGACGGCCGCGCAGCGGCGGCCTCGGCCCGCAGGGAGTAACCGAGTGTTCATGATGGAACCTCTCGATCTGCTCGCAGGGAAGCGGATCACGTGGAACTTCCACGTTGGGTGAAGTGTGAACGACTATTCACGTATTGACCAGATTGGCGGTGATTTTCTCACGTATACGGAGTAGCGGTATTACGTCGTCGGGGTGAACTTCGTTGGCCTGGCAGCGATGTCGGGCGTGCGCCAACGGCTAGTCTGCGCCACGTGTCAACCCTGGGGCCACACGTCTGGTTAAGAAGTCACGAGACCTGTCACCCGTTGACGAACGCGTGCAGCTTGCCGGCGTTGCCGTTGAACCGGTTCTGGTCGCCCGGAAAGGGGCCCTTGTCCGCGAACTGCCAGATCGCCTGGGACTTCCAGCCGGCCGGCAGAACGCCGACATCCGTGCCGTAGCGCGGTATCCACAACGGATTCCCGCCGAACGCCGCGCTGTTGCCGGTGCACTTCGTCCACCACGTGTAGCTGGTGTAGATCACCGGCGCGCGGCCGGCGCGCTTGCCCAGTTCGGTGACGAAGTCCTTGATCCACGTGACCATCTGGTCCGTCGAGAGCTTGTAACACGTGTCGCCGTACGGGTTGTACTCGATGTCCAGGGCCGGCGGCAGCGTCTTGCCGTCGCGCGACCAGGCGCCGCCGTTGTCGAAGAAGTAGTCGGCCTGGGTCTTGCCGTCGGACACGTCCGGCAGCCCGAAGTGGTAAGCCCCGTGCGCCAGCCCGGCGCTGTAGGAGCCGTTGTACTGCTGGGTGAAGTACGGGTTGGTGTAGGTGACGCCCTCGCTCGCCTTGGCGTAGGCGAACGAGCCGCCGCCCTTGGCGACCGTGCCCCAGTCCACATTGCCCTGATAACTGGCGACGTCCAGCCCCAGGGCGTCGTCGTCGGCCCGGACGTCCAGCAGCGGCCGGCCGCCGGTGCCCTCGTGCTTGGCGATCTGCGACCCGGCGTAGTCGTCCTGCGGATGGGCCAGCGGCCGCGCGTAGGCGGGCGTGGGGGCGGCGAGCGCCGCGGCGACGAGCGCGCCGGCCAGCAACGCCCGCACCCCTGTTCGTGTCGTCGACTCCATGGGCGAATTCCTTCCCCGTTGGGGGGACCGAACGGACTATCACAGTAGACCGAATGGCCGAATTTCTCGCGCTGGGCAGCTCCGCGTGTCCGGGACTAGCGTTGGCGGACATGGGTCTCAGGCATCCGGCCGACGACAAGGGCCGGCACACCGACGTTTCCGTCAACCCGGTCTTCACCAGGGAGCCGGTGAGCATCCCCCGGCACACGCTGCCGGACGAGGGGGTCGATCCGGAGCTGGCCTACCAGGTGGTGCACGACGAGCTGATGCTCGACGGCAACGCCCGGCTGAACCTGGCCACCTTCGTGACGACCTGGATGGAGCCGCAGGCCTCGCGGCTGATGTCGGAGACGTTCGACAAGAACATGATCGACAAGGACGAGTACCCGCGCACCGCCGAGCTGGAGTCGCGGTGCGTGCGGATGCTGGCCCACCTCTGGCACGCCGAGGACCCGGACCGCGCGGTCGGCTGCTCGACGACCGGGTCGAGCGAGGCGTGCATGCTGGCCGGCCTGGCGCTCAAGCGGCGCTGGCAGCACAAGCGCCGTGTGGACGGGAAACCGACGGATCGCCCGAACATCGTGATGGGGATCAACGTCCAGATCTGCTGGGAGAAGTTCGCCAACTACTGGGACGTCGAGGCGCGCCTGGTGCCCATGGACGGCGACCGGCTGCACCTGTCGGCGGCCGAGGCGGTGGCCCGCTGCGACGAGAACACGATCGGCGTGGTCGCCATCCTGGGATCCACCTTCGACGGCTCGTACGAGCCGGTGGCCGAGATCTGCGCCGCGCTGGACGAGTTCCAGCAGCGCACCGGCCACGACATCCCGGTGCACGTGGACGGCGCGTCCGGCGCGATGGTCGCCCCGTTCTGCGACCCGGACCTGGAGTGGGACTTCCGGCTGCCGCGGGTGGCCTCGATCAACACCTCCGGCCACAAGTACGGCCTGGTCTACCCGGGCGTCGGCTGGGCGGTGTGGCGGGACAGCGAGGCGCTGCCGGAGGACCTGGTGTTCCGGGTGAACTACCTCGGCGGCGACATGCCGACGTTCGCGCTGAACTTCTCCCGCCCCGGCTCTCAGGTGGTCGCCCAGTACTACAACTTCCTGCGGCTGGGCTTCGACGGCTACCAGCGTGTGCAGCTGTACTGCCGGGAGGTGGCGACCTGGCTGGCCGGGGAGATCGGCAAGCTGGGCCCGTTCCAACTGCTGACCGTCGGCGACCAGTTGCCGGTGTTCGCCTTCACGCTGTCCGACGAGATCACGCGCTACTCGGTGTTCGACGTGTCGGCGGCGCTGCGGCAGGCGGGCTGGCTGGTGCCGGCGTACACGTTCCCGGACAACCGCACGGACCTGTCGGCGCTGCGCATCGTGGTGCGCAACGGCTTCGGGCGCAATCTGGCCGAGCTGCTGCTGGAGGACCTGCGCCGCGCGCTGCCGGTGCTGGAGCGCCTGGAGCGGCCGCTGCTGGGGTCGGAGGCGGCGGGCTTCGAGCACGGCCAGCACCGCTAGACCAGACCTTGACGAGCGCCGGGACCGCTCCCCACTATTAGGAAAGTTTCCTAATTAACGGAGGGTGGCGATGGCGGGCGGCGGCAAGCGGTTGACCCTGTTCCTGAGCTTCACTCTGGTCGTCGGCGGCGTGGCGTTCGTGCCGAGACTGCTCGCCGGCCCCGCCGACGACCGGGTCGCCACCACCGCCGGCGGCCCGGCGGTGACCGTGCGCGCGGTCGACGAGGCCGGAAGACCGCTGGGCGAGCAGATCGTGTCGCTCGGCAACGGGCCGGCGATGGCGGTCGCCCAGGCGCCGGGGCACATCGCCGAGCCGGTGCTCCTCGGCCTGGAGGACGCCGGCAAGACGGTCGACGTCCGACTGCTCTCCGACGACGGCGGCAAGCGGTTCGTGGTGAACTCGGCCGGCGACGTGATGTTCGGCCGGCGCTTCCAGAGCGGCGGCGACTCGGGCCCGCAGATCCCGGCCGGCGACGCCGCGGCCGGCGCGCGGGCGGTGGTCAACGCGGTCGCGCCGGCGTTCCGGATGGCCGACCTGAGCACGGTGAACCTGGAGACGGTGGTGAGCTCGGCGGCGCCGAGCGCGGCGTACCCGAAGAAGCGGTTCATCCTGGAGTCGCCGCCGGCCAGTGTGGACGCGCTGTTGGCGCTGGGCGTCACCGTGCCGCTGCTGGCCAACAACCACACCCGAGACTTCCTCGACAGCGGCGTCGCCGACACGAGCAAGGCCCTTGCCGACGCCGGCTTGCCGGTGGTCGGCACGGCCGTAGGCGACGAGCCGGAGAAGCCGTTCCAGACCACCGTGCACGGCACCGGCGTCGCCGTGCTGGGCTACACCAGCGTCGACGGCTCGTACGTCAACGACTCGTACCCCAAGACCGGTGCGCCGACCGGCGACGACGACGCCTGGCAGTACCAGCCGCGGACCTGGGGCTACGGCAAGATCCCCACCGCGGACCGGACGATCGGCCAGGCCTGGGCGGCGTACGAGCGGCTGTCCAGGGCCGAGCAGGCCGCCGCCTGGCAGTCGCTGACCCGGACGTACCCGGAGATCCAGGACTGGGTGGCCCGCCGCGGCCACGCCGGCGCGGCCCGCTGGGACAACAGGGCGACGCCGGCCCAGATCCACACCGTCGCCGCGCAGTCCAGGCTGACGATCGTCGAGCTGCACAGCGGCTTCCAGTTCCAGACCGCGTCGGCCGAGGAGACCAGGGAGATGGCGCGGGCGGCGATCGACGCCGGCGCGGGCATCGTGATCTGCCACCACCCCCATGTGTTGCAGGGCTTCGAGTGGTACAAGGGCCACCTGATCGCCTACAGCCTGGGCAATTTCGTGTTCGACCAGGACTTCCTGTCCACCTTCTCGTCCGCGTACCTGCGCACGGTGTGGGACGGCGACCGGCTGGTGGAGGCCCGGCTGGTGCCGGTGGAGATCGACGGCTACCGGCCCGAACTCGCGACGGGCCAGGCGGCGCGGCGGACCGTCAACGGCGTCCGGGAGGACAGTCAGCGGTCGGCGCAGACGATCCGCGCTGCCAACGGGGCCGTGCTGACCGTGCCGATCACCCGGGATCCCGACACGAAGCCGGCGCGGTTCCACGCCGAGCACGGCACGGCGCTGATCACTGCCGATCCGTCGAAACCGACGCCCGTCACGGTCGCCGTCGGCCCGCACACCGACACGAGGATCGGGTTCGACGGCCTGATCGATCCCCGCCAGTCGAACCCGGACATCTCCGTCGGACGGGACCTGTTCGGCTGGGGCAGCTTCGAGGACCAGACCGTCGACGGCAGGTTGGCCGGGGACACGCACTGGGGCACCGCCGTCGCCGACATCACCGACGGCTACCTGCACATCGGCAGCGCCGGCGGCCAGGAGAAGCTGGACCGCCCCGTGGCCCGGATCGCCCTGCCCCGGCACCGGGAGGAGGCTGCCGACGGCACACCGCTCGACCCGGAGCCGACGTACACGATCAAGGCGAAGGTCCGTACGACCGGCAACGCCACCGCGCTGTTCCGGCTGACGCCGTACCACTTCGACGATTCCGACCCGACCGAGGACCCGCAGTCCACGCCGCTGCGTGACGTCGACAAATCGACGGTGGTGCCGTCGGACGGCCAGTGGCACGAGGTCTCGTTCGACGTACAGCTCGGCGCCGACGGCAACATGGTGCTGCCGCATCTGGGCATCGCCGCCGGCCGCGCCGGCTCGGTGGCCGAGCAGAGCGTCGACTTCGACGACGTGTCCTTTGTGGAGTGGCGACCGGCCGCCGGCGTGCCGGACGAGCCCGGCGCCTACGACTTCGTCCGCAACGCCGGAGCGCAGCCGGTCGCCCTCTCCTTCACCGGCTATGCCTCCTAGGCGGCGTCGAGCGCGGCCATCTCCTCGACCGTCAGCTTGACGTCGACGGCGGTGGCCGAGTCCTGGATGCTCGACGGCCGGGAGGCGCCGGGGATCGGCACGACCACCGGCGACTTGGCCAGCATCCAGGCCAGCGTCAGCACGTGCGGGCTGACGCCCTTGTCGGCGGCCACGGCCGCGAACGGCGCGAACCGGTTGCCCAGTTCCGCCGCGCGGGAGATGCCGCCGAACGGGCTCCATGGCAGGAAGGCGATGCCCATCTCGTCGCACAGCTCCAGCTCCGGCTCGCTGGACCGGAAGGCCGGCGAGAACTGGTTCTGTACGGAGACCAGCCGGCCGCCGAGGATCTCGTCGGCCAGCCGGATCTGCTCGGGGTTGGCGTTGGAGATGCCGGCGTACCGGATCTTGCCGGCGTCCAGCAGGTCCCGGATGGCGCCGACGGAGTCGGCGTAGTCCACGGTCGGGTCCGGCCGGTGGAACTGGTAGAGGCCGATGGCGTCCACGCCGAGCCGCTTGAGCGAGGCGTCGGCGGCCTGCTTGAGGTACTCGGGCCGGCCGTCGACCGTCCAGCTGCCGTCGCCGGGCCGCAGGTGGCCGCCCTTGGTGGCGATCAGCACGTCGGAGGTGTCGCCGCCCCAGCTATGGACGGCCTGGGCGATCAGCGTCTCGTTGTGGCCGGTCTCGGGGCCGCCCAGCGAGTAGGCGTCGGCGGTGTCGAAGAAGGTGATGCCCGCGTCGAGGGCGGCATGCACGGTGGCGATGCTGCGCGCCTCGTCCGGCCGCCCCTCGATGGACATCGGCATGCCGCCGAGCCCGATCGCGCTGACCTGGGCGTCGCCGATGCGGCGAGTCTGCATCGTGGTCCTTTCGTCGATTGCGGTGTTGACCTGGCTCTACCCTGCTGGCACGGTATTAATCTGTCCAACAGAAGAAAGTGATCCGCTCAATCATCGAGGATGCTCAATCGTGGAGCTGCGTCAGCTCGAGTACTTCGTGGCGGTCGCCGAGGAGTGCCACTTCACCCGCGCCGCCCAGCGCATGCACGTCGCGCAGTCCGGGCTGTCGGCGTCGATCCGCGCGCTGGAGCGGGAGCTCGGCGCGGCGCTGTTCCTGCGCAGCACCCGTCAGGTCGAGCTGACCGAGGCGGGCCGGGCGCTGCTGGTCGAGGCCCGGCGCGCGCTGACCAACGTGGCCGCGGCCAAGGACGCGGTCGCCGCGGTGCAGGGCCTGCTGCGCGGCCGGCTGGCCGTCGGCACGCTGCAATGTCTGTGCACAGTGGACCTGCCGGATCTTCTTTCTCGATTCAGCCGGGCGCATCCGGGCGTGGAGATCCAGCTCCGCCACGACAGCTCCGGCGCGCTGGTCGAGCAGGTCCGCGCCGGTCGGCTGGACGTCGCCTTCGTGACGAGGCCCCCGCGCATCCCGGACGAGGTGACGGTCGTGCCGCTGGACCGGATGCCGATGATGCTGGCCTGCGGCCCCGAGCACCCGTTCGCCCGGCGGGACAGCGTCGACCTGCGGGAACTCGACGGCGTGGCGTTCGTCGACTACCACCCCGACTGGGGCACCCGCGACACCGTGGACCGGCTGCTCGCCGCCAACCACGTGGACCGGCACGTGGCGCTGGAGGTCAACGACGTGCACTCGCTGCTCGACCTGGTCGCCAACGGCCTGGGCGTGGCCATCCTGCCCAGCAACTTCGTGCACAAGGGATCCCGGGCGCGGTTCGTGCCGCTCACCGGGCCGGCGCCGGTCTGGGAGACCGCGATCGTCACGCCGGCGTCGACCGGTGCAGCCGCCGGCGTGCTCTTGGACATGGTTGCGCCACAGGGCCGACTCCAGCCTGTGTGATTGGCCTCAAGCTGTCACCATGTCCGCCGAACGAGTGGTCCACTGGAGCGCTTCGCGGGCGGCGTCGGGGGGAGGAACCCATGGCACCTGGTTTTCACAGTGAAGGCGGCAACGCCGCCTGGCACCGGGTGTCGGCGTCCAGCAGGGAGAAAACGTGACGTTAGACGCCCGGCCTGCCCGGTCGTATGCTCGCCACCGGTCCTACTCGGGTGGGGAGCAAGCGCCGAGGACGAGAGGTGGCCGCGTGGAGCGCCCGGAGATCGACCTGCGCAGCGCGAGCGTGGCCAGGATCTTTGACTACTACCTGGGTGGCGCGCACAACTTTGCCGTCGACCGGGAGCTCGCGGACGCCGCCGCCCGGCTGATGCCCGAGTTGCCGCGGATGACCCAGCTGCACCGCGGCTTCCTCGCGCGCGCCCTGAACCACCTCGTCGACCAGGGCGTCACTCAGTTCCTCGACCTGGGCTCGGGCCTGCCCACCGTGGGCGGCTCCGCGGAGGTCGCGCGCCGGCTGGACCCGTCGAGTCGAGTGGTGCACGTGGACATCGACCCGGCGGTGATCGCGCACGGCAAGCACCTGCTGGACTCCGCCGACACCACGATGGTGCTGGGCGACATGACCGAGCCGGACGCGGTGCTGGACCATCCGGAGACCCGACGGTTGCTCGACCTGGACCGGCCGGTCGGCCTGCTGATGGTCGGCGTGCTCGATTTCGTCGGCGACGACGTCGATCTGGCCAAGGTGATGGCCCGCTACCGGGAGCGGATCGCGCCCGGCAGCCACGTGGTGCTCACCCACTACGCCGGTGCCGGCGACGAGGACTACTTCCGCACCAGGCAGCTCTACCGGGACCACACCATCGATTTCCACCCCAGGAGCGGGCCGGAGGTGACCGAGTTGTTAGCCGGCTACGAACTGGCGGAACCTGGAGTGGTGGACGTGTCGATGTGGCGTCCGGAGGCGGTGGAGGACCTGGATGGAGAGCCCGAGCGCAGTGCCGTCCACGTCGCGGTGGGGCGCCGGCCATGACCGGATGGACCAGGCAGGACATTCCCCGGGCGCGGTCGGCCGTGACTGAGCCCGTCGCCGCCGGCATGGAGTCCTTCGCGCAGGCGTGGGCCTCGGCGATCATCGGCACCAGCTACGTGCCGATGACCAAGGCCGAGGTCGTCGACCACCTGCGCGGGCTGACCGAGCTGCTGGTGGAGGCGCTGCTCGCGGACACCTTCCGCACCTCGGCCGCGCACGAGGTGGGCATCCGGCTGGTGGAGGCCCACTTCACCGGCACCGAGACGCTGGACCGCACCATCCAGCTGATGGGCGACGAGCTGCTCACCGAGCTGGGCCGGGACACCGAGCCGCACCTGCGCTCCCGGATCGCGGCCCTGCAGGGCTCGCTGTCCGCCGGCTACGCGCAGAGCCTGCGGGAGCGCACCTTGGACGAGCAGGAGGCGATCCGGGAGGCCGTGCTGGACGCCCGCGACCACGCCGAGGCGGCGCTGCGGGCCAGCGAGGCCCGGTTCCGCGCGGTGTTCGCGGAGGCCGCGATCGGCATGGGCATCTCCGACACCGACGGCAACATCCTGGAGGTCAACCAGTCCCTGCAGGACATGCTCGGCTACCCGGCGTCGGAGCTGCGGCAGCGCAATCTCCGGTCGCTGATGCACCCGGCCGACGCGGAGAGCGTGTGGGGCTTCTACGAGCAGCTGCTGCACGGGGAGCGGGACCACTTCCGGGTGGAGAAGCGCTTCAACCGCCGCGACGGCGAGGCGGTCTGGACGCACCTGACCATTTCTCTGGTTCGCGACGACGACGGCCAGCCCGCCTACCAGGTGGCGATGGTCGAGGACGTCACCGACCGGCACCTGCTCCAGAACCGGCTGCGCTACCAGGCGCTGCACGACCCGCTGACCACGCTGCCCAACCGGGCGCTCTTCCTGGAGCGGCTGAGCAAGGCGTTCGACGGGGCCGCCGGCACCCGGATCGGCCTGTGCTACCTGGACCTCGACGGCTTCAAGGTGATCAACGACAGCCTCGGCCACGACATCGGCGACCAGCTGCTGGTCGCGGTGGCCAACCGGCTGGACGAGTCGGTGGCCGGCGACGGCCGGCTGGTGGCCCGGATGGGCGGCGACGAGTTCGTCATCCTGATCGAGGGCTCGAGCGGCACGCAGTCCATTGTGGACATCGCCGACCGGGTGCTGTACTCGCTGACCGGCCCGATCCGCATCGACGGCCACGAGCTGTCGGTGTCGGCCAGCATCGGCCTGGTGGAGCGGGAGATCAACGGCACCACCTCGGCCGACCTGATGCGCGACGCCGACATCACGCTGTACTGGGCCAAGGCCGACGGCAAGAGCCGGTGGGCGCTCTACGACCCGGAGCGCAACGCCCGCGAGGTCGCCCGGTTCACGCTGTCCGCGACCATGCCGGCGGCGCTGGAGAACGACGAGTTCTACGTCGACTACCAGCCGCTGGTCCGGTTGGAGGACAGCAAGGTGCTCGGCGTGGAGGCGCTGGTCCGCTGGCAGCACCCGGAGTTCGGGCGGCTCGCGCCGGACCGGTTCATCGAGCTGGCCGAGGAGACCGGCCTGATCGTGCCGCTGGGCCGGTGGGTGCTGCGCCAGGCGTGCCGGCAGGCCCGGCGCTGGCTGGACGCCTTCGGCGACGCGACGCCGTTCGTCAGCGTGAACCTGGCGGTGCGGCAGTCCCGGGATCCGGCGCTGGTCAACGACGTCAAGTCGATCCTGGAGGAGTTCGCGCTGCCGCCGCACCTGTTGCAGCTCGAGCTCACCGAGAGCGCGATCATGGGCACCGCCGACGAGCCGCTGGAGGCGCTGCGCCAACTGTCCGGCATGGGCGTGCGGATCGCCATCGACGACTTCGGCACCGGGTACTCGAATCTGGCCTACCTCAAGCATCTTCCGGTGCACGAGCTGAAGATCGCCGGCTCGTTCATGGAGGGCATGCGGGCGGCCGACGGCGCCGACCCGGTGGACGCCAAGATCGTCAGCACCCTGGTGTCGCTGGCCCACGCGCTGGGGCTGACCGTGACCGCGGAGGGCGTGGAGACGCCGTCCCAGGCCGAGCGGCTGCGCAAGATCGGCTGTGACTCCGGTCAGGGCTGGCTGTTCGCTCGGCCGGGACGGCCGGATCAGATCGAGGTCCTGTTCTGACCCAGGAAGTCGACCACCGCCTGCCACGCGGCGTGCTGCGCGGCGACGGTGGCCTCGGGCGTGCCGCCCAGGGCCAGGCGCACGCCCGGGCCGTCCTCGGCGGTCTCGGTCATCGGGCGGTCCGGCGGCACGCAGATGCCGTGCCCCGCCTCGGGAAACCGCAGATGGCGGCCGTCCCGTAGCCGCCGCAGGGCGATGTCGCTCATGGCCTCGGCGGGGAACTGCCGATCGTCGCCGGCGGAGATCAGCAGCGCCGGGCCCTGGATCCGTTCCACGGCAATGGTTGCCGCGTGGAGGCGGTCCCCGTCGCGCATGCCCTGCTCGAAGGCGGGGCGCAGGGCCACGGGTTCACCGTTCTGCAGTTGGCGGCGCATCTCGGGCGTGACGGGGTTGGCGATGAACGGGAGCGGCTCGCCGCGCCAGGTGAATGGCGCGACCTCGGTGCTCAACATGTGCAGGAAGTCGCCGTTGCCGTCGATACCCTGCGGGAGTATGCCGCCGCCCGCAATGCTCACCACCGCCGACACCTTCTCCGGGTACGTCGAGCCGATCAGCAGCGCCGCCACGCCGCCGAAGGATCCGCCCATGACGGCGGATCGCTTGCCACGCACCGATTCGTGCTCGGCCATGAACGCAAGCGCCGTGCCGAAGTACTCCAGCGGCACGTCGATCAGGTGCTCGGGGACGCCCGGCAAGCCGAAGTAGGCCAGCGCCAGTACGGAAAACCCGTGCTGCGACAGCAGTTCGGCGTCGCGTTCGTGCAGGCCGCCGCCGGAACCGCCGAGCAGCACCACGCCGGGTGCGGGGATGTCGTCGGGGGTGAACAGGGTGCCGACCAGTCCGTCGGTGCGAACCGTGATCCGTGTGGTCATGGCTCACAAGCCTGGACATGCGGGACTCCCAGTGTCCAAGCGGAAGTGGGCCAGATCACATCGCCAGCTCGATGGCCACCTTGATGTCGTCGTCGGACCGGGTGAGGGCCTCGGTCCAGCGGCTCAGCGGCACCCGGCGGGTGATCAGCCGGCGCAGCCAGTCCTGGTCGGCCCGCGCCAGCGCGGCCGCCGCCTGTCGGTAGTGCTCCGGCGCCGAGTTCACGCTGCCGACGACCGCCGCGTTGCCGAACACCAGCGTGTCGTTGAGGTTACCCGGCGAGAGCGGGGTCTGGGCGTCCGAAGTGGACAGACCGAGCAGCACGGCGACGGCGTTGCGGCGCAGCTTCAGCACGGACTCGAACATCAGCGGCCCGACGCCGGTGCACTCGATCACCACGTCCGCCGCCGGCACCGTCGCCAGCTCGCGGTGATACGTCGCGCCGAGGCCCCGCACAAGATCCGGCTTCACGCCCGTGGCGACCCGGTCCAGCACGTGAACCTCGATCCCGCGCTGCACGCCGAGCATCGCCGCCAGCAGCCCGATCGGCCCGGCCCCGGTGATCAGCGCGATCGCCGGCGTGGAGAACGTGCGTCCGCCGACGATGTCGACCTGGTCCCACGCCTTCGCCACGATCGACGTCGGCTCGGTCAGCACGCCGCAGTCGCCAACCGCCGGATCCAGCCGCACCGCGTACTCGGCCGGCACTGCCCAACGTTGCGACCCGAAGCCGTCCAGATGGCTGACGCCACGCTCGGTGTAGTCGCCGTTGAGGCAGAAGTCCGACCTGCCGGCCGCGCAAGGCTTGCACGGCAAGGGATCCGGCCGACGGACCATGCCCGCGACCAGATCGCCCGGCTCGAAGCCGCTGCCGGCAGGAGCGGTCAACACCCGGCCCAGCGACTCGTGGAACAACACCATCCGGTCCCGGCCCGGCGGCAGCGAGTCGATCCGGCCGTTGATGATCTCCAGGTCCGTGTGGCAGAGCCCGACCAGCAACCCCTCGACGAGCAGCTCCCCGTCCAGCGCGGCGGGTTCCGGCCACTCCGACACGCGGAGGTCGTCCGGCCGACCCGGGGTGACGGTCGCGGCCCTCACCGCCGGCTCGCCTCGTGCCGGCCGGCCTGGTCGCCGTAGAGGATCGCCGCGCTGTTGACCAGCGCCAGGTGGCTGAACGCCTGCGGGAAGTTGCCGGTGAACCGGCGGGCGTCGTGGTCGTACTCCTCGGCCAGCAGCCCGACATCGTTGGCCAGCGCGACAAGCCGCTCGAACATGGCCTCCGCGTCCTGGCGCCGGCCGCACAGCGCCAGCGCGTCGACGAACCAGAACGAGCAGGCCAGGAACGAGCCCTCGTGTCCGCTCAGACCATCCACGGAGGACTCACCGGCGGTGGTCGTGTAGCGGTCCACGAGGTCGCCGTGCTTGAGCTGCCGCTCGATGGCGGTGACGGTCGCCTGCACGCGGGGATCGTTGCCCGGCAGGAAACCCACCGCCGGGATGAGCAGCGTCGCCGCGTCGAGGTCGGTGCCGCCGTAGTACTGCGTGAAGGCCCCGACCTCGTCGTTCCAGCCCTTCGCCAGCACCTCCGCGTGCACGGCGTCGCGCAGCTCGCGCCAGCGGTCCACCGGCCCGGGCAGGCCGTCCTCCTCCACCGCCCGCACGGCCCGGTCGAACGCCACCCAGATCATCACCCGCGAGTGCGTGAAGTGCCGGTCCGGGCCGCGAACCTCCCACAGCCCGCGGTCCGGCTGCTCCCAGATCAGCTCCAGGTGCCGCAACAGACCCCGTTGCAGCGCCCAGGATTCCGCGCTCTCGGTGACGCCACGCTCGCGCGCCAGGTGCAGGGCGTCCATCACCTCGCCGTAGACGTCGAGCTGGAGCTGGTCGAAGGCCGCGTTGCCGACCCGCACCGGCTTGGCGCCGTGATACCCGGGCAGCCAGCCGACCTCCCACTCCAGCAGGTGCCGCTCGCCGTCGATGGCGTACATGATCTGGAGGTCGGCCGGATCGCCGGCGACCGCGCGCAGCAGCCACGACCGCCAGGCCAGCGCCTCCTGGGTGCAGCCGAAGCTGTCGAACGCCAGCAGGGTCAGCGTCGCGTCCCGCAGCCAGCAGTAGCGGTAGTCCCAGTTCCGTTCCCCGCCAAGGGCTTCCGGTAGCGACGTGGTCGGTGCGGCGACGATGCCGCCGGTCGGCGCGTACGTCAACGCCTTCAGCGTGGCCAGCGAGCGCCGCAGCGCCTCCTGGTGCGGCCCCTCGTACGAGATCCGCGCCTGCCACTCGTGCCAGAACCGCTCGGTGCGGGCGATCTCCGCGTACGGGTCGACGGCCGGGTTCGGGTCGTCCGGGGTGGTGGTGAACTCCATGGTCCACGCCAGCCGCTGGCCCTCCGCGACGGTGAACACCGCCTCGTGCGCCCGCTCGTGGTGCACCCGGTACGGCAGCCGATCTCCGCGCAGCACAACGGCATGCGGCCCGGCCACCGCCAGGATGTGGTCCTGCTCGCCAACGCGGACCCGCCGCACCCACGGCGTCGAGTCGCCGTAGGCGAACCGCACCACCCAGCGCAGCCGCATCTCGACCTCGCCGGACACGCCCTCCACGGTCCGCACCAGCTTCGGCTCGTCCATGCCGCCGTCGGCGTGCGGCGGCATCGCGTCCACGACCCGCACCACGCCGTCTTGCGTCTCGAACTCGGTCTCCAGCACCAGGGTGGTGTCCCGGTACCGCCGCCGGACCGAGGTGACCGGCGCGGTCGGCGCGAGCAGCCACCGCCCGGCGCCGTCGTCGCCGAGCAGGCGGCCGAAGCAGGACGGCGAGTCGAAGCGGGGCAGGCACAGCCAGTCCACCGAGCCGTCCAGCCCGACCAGCGCCGCCGACCGGAGGTCGGACAGCAGGGCGTAGTCCTCGATGCGACCGGGAAGGTCCTGTTGGGCAGCCACGCCCCGACCCTAACCCTGGGGGACCCCCGCGGCCGCCAGCAACGCCTCGGCCGGGATGAGCGCGCCGGGCCGGTGGCCGGGATTGATCAGCAGCGGGCAGCCGGAGAGCCTGGTGACCAGCTCGCGGCCGGCGATGGCGCGCGCGTGCGGCCACGCCTCCGGCACGAACCGGGCCGAGGTGCAGGCGGCCACCAGGATCTGGCCGGTGGTCTGGTCCTGGAAGCCGGCGAGCTCGCGGTCGTCCGGGCCCTTGGCGTACACCAGCAGGGTCGCGTTGAGCACGCCGTCGAGCACCGAGGACTCGGGCTCATAGCCGGTGCGAGCCTGCTGCATGGCCCGCTCCAACTGGGTCTCCGGCTCGGGCATGCCGGCCGAGACCGGGGACGGCCGCCAGTTCGGGTTGGGTTCGAAGCGGTCGTCGATGTCGCCGTGCTCGTTCACCCGGAACGAGCCGACGAACCCCCACGGGGGCACGTCGTCGCCCGGCCGGAAGGCCGGGTCCAGGATGTGCAGCCAGGTGTTCGGGTTCGCCTTGGCGTTGTCGCGCATGTCCTGCGTGATCGTCAGCAGGTGTGTGTTCGGTGTTGACAAGGTGGGTTCGCCCCTTGGTATAGCCGTTCGGGCGCTTCACCCTCTCATAACACCGAGGGCGCAACGAACCACTCTTTGTAACCAACATGGGTGACCTTTCCCCGACACCCTTGGATGCGGGAAAGGCCACCCACGGGCCCTACCTCGGCGCCGCCGCGACCGTCCTGGCCGCCACGTTCACGCCCGCGACCTGCACGTTCGGCGTCGCGCCGCCCAGTTCTGCGGTCCGGTAGTCGGCCTGAACCGTCACGGTTTCCCCTGGCCAGATCGTGACATAGTCGTCACTCCAGGTGACCGGCGCGACCTCGTCGCCGGAGGCGCCCTTGCGGACCGTCGCCCGCAGGAAGAACGCCACCTTGGTGCCGTTGTTGGTCAGCTTCACCGACGTCGTCGAGCGGTCGCCGCTGGTCGTGGTCGACGCGCTGACGTCCACCTTGCCGGCGCCCAGGTTCTGCAGCCCGGACAGGTCGGCGTAGCCGGTCTGGGGCGTGTCGTACCAGGTGGACTTGCCGTAGTCCATGGTGTCCGCCTTGGTGGACAGCCAGTACACGTTGCGGTCCACCACCTTGCCGCCGGAGTCCTTGAGCAGCAGCCGCACGAAGTACGTGCTCGACAGGCCGCTCGGCGAGGCGATCCGGGGCAGGCTGGTGGACCCGTTCGCCTTGGCGGTGACGCCGGTCTGCGTGGTGTCCGACTTGACCGTGCCGTCGGTGTTGAAGATCGTCGTCTGCACGGACAGACCCGACTGCGCCGACAGTCCGGTGTTCACCAGCGCCACCGTGCTGTCGTCGTAGGAGTACTGGACGTGCAGCGGCCGCAGCGCCGTCTTGGCCCCGAAGTACGAGCCGCTGGGCTGCATCGAGTAGTCGTAGAGGTGCCAGTACAGCGTCGGCCACGGGTTGTTCAGCATCCAGTAGATGACGCCGGTGGCCGGCTTGCCGCTTTTGGACTGGTTGCGCCCGAACGCCTCGAACTGCGCCCGGTTCACCTCGTAGTTGGTCAGCTGCGCCTTGGCCACGAAGTCGTCCAGGCTCTTCGGCGTGCCGTAGCGCTTGCCCAGCGCGGTCAGGAACGACCCCAGCTTGGAGAACTCGGCGCTGGGCGAGAGGTGGTACTGCGCCTTGGTCCCGTTCTGCCACAGGTCGGAGAGTTCCTGCGGGGACAGGTACTTCTTCAGCGCGTCGGCGTCCGGGACGGTCGGGCCGGGGCCGACCTCGGAGGCGAAGCCGAACGCGCCGCCGAGCTGGCTGCCGTACCAGTAGTTCGGCGGGATCCACCAGTACGGGCCGTCCATCTTGTTGCCGGACGCGCCGGTCACCGGGCTCGATGCCTTGGCCGCGCTCGAGATGATCGGGGCCTGCCAGTCGGAGACCTTCAGGCCGTCCAGGTAGTCCTTCTCCACCGCGGCCGGCGGCGCGGTGTCGCTGCCGATGTAGAAGCCCAGCACGCTGGGGTGGTTGCGCAGCCGCAGGCCCTCGGTGACCGCGGACGCGTTGGCAACGGTGTGGTCCGCGGCCTTCCAGCTGCCGTAGCTCTGCCAGTACGAGCAGCACTCCCAGCCCGGCATCACCATGATGCCCAGCTTGTCGGCCAGCTCGTAGAACTCGTCGTTCTCCTCCTTGCCCTCCAGGCGGATCGTGTTCAGCCCGAGGTCGCGCACGTAGTCCAGCTGGTCGGTCAGCTTCTGCTGGTCGTAGCGTAGGAACAGGTCCGAGGCCCAGCCGCCGCCGCGCACCAGGAACGGCTTGCCGTTCACGGTGAACGCCATGCCGCCGTCCTTCATCGACGACTTCACGTCGCGCACGCCGAAGTCGGTGGCGGCGCTGTCGGAGACCTTGCCGTCCACCGACGCGGTCAGCGCCAGGTGGTACATCGGCTGGTCGCCCATCTCGTACGGCCACCAGACCTTGGGATTGGCCAGGTGCTGGGCGATGCTGACGGTCTTGGTCTGGTTGGCGGCCAGCGTCACCTGCTGGCTGAACGCGGCGTCGACCGTGCCGGCGACCGTGGTGGTGACGGAGGCGTTGGTGTTGTTGGTGACCTCCGCCTTGATCGTCAGATCGGCGCTGCGGAGGTCGGCCGCCAGCGACGTGACGACGCGCGTGTTGCGGACGGTCACCGCGCCGGTCTCGGCCAGCTGCACGTCCCGCCAGATGCCCATGTTGTTGTCCGGCGGCAGCTGGGTCCAGTCCACCCAGGAGATCGACAGCTGCTTCTTCGGGTCCGCCGGCGAGGCCTTGACGGCCAGCGCGTTCGTTCCGGACTTGATCGTCCCGGTGACGTCGAACTCGTGCGACGGGTAGGCGCCGGTGTCGGTGACGCCGATCCTGGTGCCGTTGAGCCAGATCTCCGAGCCGCCGATGATGCCGTTGTCCAGCCGCAGGAACGTGTGCGTACCGGCGGCCGGGCTGGCGGTGAACGTCTCCCGGTACCACCACGGCACCGTGAAGTCGGACTTGTTGACGTTCTTGAGGTTCGTCGAGTAGTTGAGGTCGCCGTACTTGCCGGCCGAGATCAGACCGCCCATGACGGTGGAGCGGGCCGGCACCGACGTCCATGAGCTGTCGTCATACGTCGGCGAGGACAGCGTGCCGCCGGCCTGGGTCGCCGTCTTGCTGGACTGGAGCTTCCAGCCCGGCACCGTGACGACCTGGCCGGGCGCGGCGGGCGCGGCGACTCTCGGGGGCACGCTGGCGTCGGAGATGCCGGCCGGCACGACAAGAGCCATGCCCAGCGCGGCCACGAGCCAGGGAACCTGGCTTCGGCGAAGCATGAACCGCCTCCTCACAGGGTCGGGGGCGGCGGCGGAATAGTAAAGAAGGTTTCCTTAAGAAACGTTTACCCGCAATGCTCCAAACGGTCGTAACGCTACGGTGAGTGTGTGCCGTCGACGGTGGACCCCCGTGACCTGATGGCCGCCGTCGAGGCGGTGCTGCCGTGGCTGGACGGCGCCGCGCAGGCGCCTGACCGGCCGGTACTCGCCGCGGCGGTGAAGCTCAGCCTGCGCACCCTGGCCCAGGACGCGCCCGGCAAGAGCGTCGAGGTGCGGGTGCCGCCCTATGCCGCCGTGCAGTGCGTCCAGGGTGTGCGCCACACTCGGGGCACGCCGCCGAACGTGATCGAGATGGACGCCCGCACCTGGCTCGAACTGGCCACGGGGCGACTGAGCTGGGCGGACGCTGTCGCTGGTGATCGGGTGGCTGCCTCCGGTAGCCGCGCGGACCTGTCCGGGCTGCTGCCCCTGCTGCGCGCGGGGTCGTGACCGCCCCTTTACCATCGGCTGGGCGGCAAGTAACATTCATGCGTGTCCGTTTTCGCACGTACGAACGATCTCGGACGAATTGTCCGGGTCGTGGACCGGTGACGGCGATGCGCAGGCTCGCGCTGATCGCCACCGGGGTCCTCGCGTGCCTCGGACTCGTCGCCGTGGCCACCGCGTTCGTCTGGGGCGTCACCCCGCGCGAGTGGGACGGCAACCTCGACTTCACCGTCGCCCAGCTGTGCCGGCCCGACGACGGCAAGCCCGCGTGCGCGCTGCTCCAGCAGGAGCCGGCCTCGCCGGGGCAGGCGCCGCTGACCGATGTCGACCGGATCAGCATCGAGGCGTGGAACCTGCCCGCCGGAATCCGCGTCGGTGATCTTGTGCTGTGCCACGTGCACCAGCAGGACGCGGCCATCGACAGCGCCGACACCGTGACGAGGGTGGACGGCTGTCACTCGTAAGTGTGTGGCTTGTGCCACTTGAGCCGGTCTCGGACACCCTCCGTTGGCCTGTGCGCCACTTACACTGAAGGCGGTCCGACGCCGTCACTAGGGAGTTCTCGGTGCCCACCGACCGGTCAGTGCCCGACTCTGTGTCCGACGACAACGAGCGCGAACCGCGTGAGGAATGCGGCGTCTTCGGGGTCTGGGCCCCAGGCGAAGACGTGGCCAAGCTCACCTACTACGGGCTCTACGCCCTCCAGCACCGCGGGCAGGAGGCGGCCGGCATCTCGGTCGCCGACGGGAAGCAGATCGTGGTGTTCAAGGATCTCGGCCTGGTCAGCCAGGTCTTCGACGAGCAGATCCTGTCCTCGCTGCACGGCCACCTGGCCGTCGGCCACTGCCGCTACTCCACCACCGGCTCCACCACGTGGGAGAACGCGCAGCCGGTGTTCCGCACCACCGCCACCGGCAGCGGCCTGTCCCTGGGCCACAACGGAAACCTGGTCAACACCGCCGAACTCCTGGTGCGCGCCAAGGAAGCCGGCGTGGACATGCGCGGCGGCGCCACCACCGACTCCGACCTGATGTCCGGCCTGCTCGCGGCGGCCGCCGCCGACAAGGGCCTGGAGCAGGCGGCGATCGAGTTACTGCCCACCCTGCGTGGCGCGTTCTGCCTCGTCTGGTCCGACGAGAACACCCTGTACGCGGCCCGCGACCCGCAGGGTGTGCGCCCGCTGGTGCTCGGCCGGCTCGAACGCGGCTGGGTCGTCGCCAGCGAGACCGCGGCGCTGGACATCGTCGGCGCGTCCTTCGTCCGCGAGGTGGAGCCCGGCGAGCTGCTGGCCATCGACGCCGAGGGGCTGCGGTCCTCCCGGTTCGCCAACCCCGAGCCCAAGGGCTGCATCTTCGAGTACGTCTACCTGGCCCGGCCCGACACCACCATCAGCGGCCGGTCCGTGCACGCCACCCGGGTCGACATCGGCCGCCGGCTGGCCGCCGAGCACCCCGTCGAGGCCGACCTGGTCATCCCGGTGCCCGAGTCCGGCACCCCCGCCGCCATCGGCTACGCCCAGGCGTCCGGCATTCCGTACGGGTCGGGCCTGGTCAAGAACGCCTATGTCGGGCGGACCTTCATCCAGCCGTCGCAGACCATCCGGCAGCTGGGCATCCGCCTCAAGCTCAACCCGCTGCGGGACGTCATCCGCGGCAAGCGGCTCGTCGTCGTCGACGACTCCATCGTGCGCGGCAACACGCAGCGGGCGCTGGTGCGCATGCTGCGGGAGGCCGGCGCCATCGAGGTGCACGTCCGGATCGCCTCGCCGCCCGTGCGCTGGCCCTGCTTCTACGGCATCGACTTCGCCTCCCGGGCCGAGCTGATCGCCAACGGGCTGGACTTCGACGGCATCCGCCGGTCCATCGGCGCCGACTCGCTCGGCTACGTGTCGCTCGAGGCCCTGGTGGCCGCCAGCGAGCAGCCCAAGACCCGGCTGTGCAGCGCCTGCTTCGACGGGGAGTACCCGATCCCGCTGCCCGAGGACGCCATGATCGGCAAGCACCTGCTGGAGGGCATCGAGGCCAAGGCCGTGTCGGGCTCCGCCGCACCCGTGCTCGCCAACGGGTACGGTGCCGAAGACGCCCTGCGTCGTCCCTGATCGCCCTACTACTAGACGGAGCTTCTCGACCGTGAGCACGGACACCAACAGCCCGAAGGCCACCTACGCGGCGGCCGGCGTCAGCATCGCCGCGGGCGACGAGGCGGTCGAGAAGCTCAAGCCGTGGGCCGGCAAGGCCAACCGCCCCGAGGTGCTGGGCGGCATCGGCGGCTTCGCCGGCCTGTTCAAGCTGAAGCTGGACCGGTGGAAGGAGCCCGTGCTGGCCTCCTCCACCGACGGCGTCGGCACCAAGATCGCTGTGGCGCAGGCGATGGACGTGCACGACACCATCGGCATCGACCTGGTCGCGATGGTCGTGGACGACCTCGTGGTGTGCGGCGCCGAGCCGCTGTTCCTCCAGGACTACATCGCCGTCGGCAAGGTCGTGCCGGACCGGATCGCCGCCATCGTCAAGGGCATCGCCGAGGGCTGCGTGCAGGCCGGCTGCGCACTGCTCGGCGGCGAGACCGCCGAGCACCCGGGGCTGATGGCCGACGGCGCGTACGACGTGTCGGCCACCGGCGTCGGCGTGGTCGAGGCGGACAAGCTGCTCGGCCCGGAGCGGGTGCGGGACGGCGACGTGGTGATCGCCATGGGCTCCACCGGCCTGCACTCCAACGGCTACTCGCTGGCCCGGCACGTGCTGCTGGACATCGCCCGGATGCCGCTGGACGGGCACGTGGAGGAGTTCGGCCGCACCCTCGGCGAGGAGATGCTGGAGCCGACCAAGATCTACGCCAAGGACTGCATGGCGCTGGCCGCCGAGGCCGACGCCCGCACGTTCGCGCACATCACCGGCGGCGGCCTGGTCGCCAACCTGGCCCGGGTCATCCCCGACGGCCTCACCGCCACGCTCGACCGCGGCACCTGGACGCCGGCCCCCGTGTTCGCCCTGATCGCCCAGCGCGGCCGGGTCGAGCGCGAGGAGATGGAGAAGACGTTCAACATGGGCGTCGGCATGGTCGCCGTGGTGTCGGCCGAGGACGCCGACCGCGCGCTGGCCGTGCTCACCGCGCGGCACGTGCCGGCGTGGGTGCTCGGCGAGATCGGCCCGGCCGGCGAGGAGCGGGTCGTGCTGAAGGGTGACCACCCCCGGTTCTGAGCGGGGAAGTCGGTGGACGCCCCACGTAACCTGGGGGCATGGCCGACGAACTCCAGGTGACGCCGTCGCTGGTGATCGCCGGCGTGGAACTTCGCGAACGCTTCTCCCGGTCCTCCGGACCGGGAGGGCAGAACGTCAACACCACCGACAGCCGGGTCGAGCTCTCCTTCGACCTGGCCCGCTCGCCGTCGATCCCCGACGACCTGCGCCCGCGGCTGCTGGCCCGGCTGTCCAGCCGGCTGGTGGACGGCGTGCTGACGATCGCCGCCAGCGAGTACCGCTCGCAGCTGGCCAACCGCAATGCCGCCCGGGAACGCCTCGTCGCGCTGCTGAAGGCGGCATCCGCCCCGCCACCTCCGAAGCGCCGCCCCACCAAGCCCTCCCGCGGCGCCAAAGAACGCCGCCTCCAGGCCAAGCACCACCGCAGCGACCTCAAGCGCACCCGCCGCACCACCACCGACGACTGACCCGGAACGGGTTTCGCCCTGTCCCTGAACGCGACTCGCCGGGGTGAAACCAACCCCCGCGAGTCGCGCTCACAGACAGAGCGAATGTAAACCTCAGGTAGATCAACTGAAGCGCGGGTACTTGCCCGTCTTCGGCTCCACGCGCAGCACGTCGATGTGCGCCTCCACCGTGTCCAGCGCGCCGACGGCGTAGTCGAAGTGCAGACCCTCGAAGCCGACCTGGGCGACCGCCACCTCCGACTCCGGGCCGAACATGCCGCCACTGGGGATCTCGAAGTCCCACGCCGGGTCCGGCTCCAGCCCGAAGGCCTCCTGGATGACGGCGCTCAGCTCGTCCAGGTCGGCGACGGACTCGATCTCCACCTGCCGCTCCTGGTCGCCGATGGCGACCTTCAGCACGTGCGCGGTGTCGGCCGCCTCCTCGGGCACCGGCGGCAGGTCGTCGAAGTCCTCCAGCACGTCCTCGATGTCCCGCAGCGCCACCAGCTCGTCGCTCTCGGCCCGGAACTCCACCAGCTCCGGGTCGTGGTAGGCCTCGGTGAACCGCTCGAGGATCTCCGCCAGCCGCTCGTCCCACACCGGCCGCTGCTCGGCGGAGGCGTGGTGGTGCACCCAGGCCGTGACGATCTCCGGCAGCAGCGCCAGATCCTCGTCGGAGATCTCGATGTTCGCCGGCACGCCCACGCTGAGCAGGTAGTCCAGGGACGCCGGGCCGATCTGCCGCACCCGGCGGCCGTTGGACGAGGCCGAGCCGGCCGCCAGCACGGCCCACGCCCGGGCCAGCTCGACGTCCTTGAACGTCCGCGAGGCCAGGAAGTCCTCGATCGCCGGCTCGAAGTCCTCGATCTCCGGCAGCTCGTCGGTCAACGCGTCGGCGCGGGCCTGGAGCAGCGTGAACTCCATCGCCGGGTTGGAGTCGTCCGGCAGCTGGAGCATCTCGGCGTGCGCCTCGGGACCGTCCACCAGGAACAGGCCGAGCGGGCCGTCGATGCGCTCCAATGCCTCCGTCGCCGTCAGCCGGACCGGCTTCGGCGACGGGTCCACGTTCACACCGAGCTCGCGCGCCAGCGCCTGCGCGTCGGTCTGCGACCGCTCCACCACCGCGATCTGCACGATGTGCAGCGACGTGGCGTGGTCCACCAGGACGCCGATGACGATGTCCGGGTAGCCCAGGGTGATCAGCTCGATGTCGCCGAACGCGTCCGCCACCGACCAGGCGTCCTCCAGCGGCGGCTGCTCCTGCCGGTACCAGTCCGGCGCCGACACTCCCGCGGCCGTCAGCTCGGTCGCCGCCTCCAGGAAGAAGTCTCGCTCCTCGTCGTAGCCGACGGACCCCAGCGCCAGCAGCGCCGCCAGTGTCGCCGGGCTGCCCTTCTCCACCAGCGCTTCGACCAGCCGCTCCACGGTCCGGTCCATCGTCTCGTCCGGGTCGCCGTCCCGCTGCCACGCCGACCGCCACAGCCCGCCGATCAGCCCCGCCGCCCACAGCTGCGCCTCGTACAGCGCCTTCATGCCCAGCAGGTCGTTGGACGCGACGACCGCCGCCTCGATCGGGGACTGCGGGCGCGGGCGCTGCCCCTTGCGCTTGGGCTTGCGGTTACGGCTGACCGGGCTCATGGCGCGAATCGTCGCACGTGGCCCGGTCAGCCCCCAATTCGATCAGCTCAGTGCGGCCGGTGAGCAGCACGTTGAACGGCACACCCGCGCTCCCCACCGGCCGAGCCCAGTTCCTCGCCGCGTGACGCAGCACCCGGAACAGCACCTCACGCTCGGCCGGCTCGTCCGCGAGCAGCCGGTCCGCGTTCGTGATGACGATCAGGTAGCCGTCGGCGGGGAACCAGGACAGGTCGCGCAGGCAGTCCAGCAGCGCGTCCCAGTTCCAGCCGAAGTACTCCGGGAACCTCAGGCCGCGGTCGAACTGTTCGAACAGCAGCTCCGTGTTCGCCATGCGATTCGCGTCGAGCACGACCACGGCGGACGTCCCGGCGGCCGGGAAGGCCTGCCGCACCGGGATGTCCGCCGTGGCCGGCAACACGTGAAGCCACGGCTCGTCGACGGTCCACACCGCCGCGTCGGTCATCCGTGGGTGGGGAAGCCGAGGTCGATGCCGGACTGGCGCGGCCAGCGGGCGGTGACGGCCTTGGCCCGGGTGTAGAACCGGACGCCCTCGGCGCCGTGCACGTGGGTGTCGCCGAACAGGGAGTCCTTCCAGCCGCCGAAGGAGTAGTACGCCATCGGCACGGGGATCGGCACGTTGATGCCGACCATGCCGACGTGCACCCGCCGCTGGTACTCCCGCGCGGCCATCCCGTCGCCGGTGTAGACGGCGGTGCCGTTGCCGTACGGGTTGGCGTTGACCAACCGGATGGCGTCCTCGAAGGTCTCGACGCGGACGACCGACAGCACCGGGCCGAAGATCTCGTCACGGTAGATCGACATCTCGGGGGTGACGTGGTCGAACAGGGTCGGCGCGACCCAGAATCCGTTCTCGAAGCCGGCGGGGGCGTGGCCGCGGCCGTCGACGACGAGGGACGCGCCCTCGGCGACACCGGCGTCCACATAGGACGAAACGCGGTCGCGGTGCACGCCGGTGACCAGCGGCCCCATCTGCGACGACGGGTCGTCGCCGGGGCCGGTGATCAGATCCCGGGTCCGGGAAGCGATGGCGTCCACGAGACGGTCGGCGATGTCGCCGACGGCGACGATCACGGAGATGGCCATGCACCGCTCGCCGGCGCTGCCGTAACCGGCGGACACCGCGGCGTCGGCGGCGACGTCGATGTCGGCGTCGGGCAGCACGACCATGTGGTTCTTGGCCCCGCCCAACGCCTGCACGCGCTTGCCGTTGGCGGTGCCGCGGGCGTAGACGTGCTTGGCGATGGGCGTGGAGCCGACGAAGGAAACCCCGGCCACATCGGGGTGATCAAGGAGCGCGTTGACCGCATCGGCGTCACCCTGAACGACATTGAGAACGCCGTCGGGCAGCCCGGCCTCGCTGAAGAGCTCCGCCAGCCGGACCGAGGCGGACGGGTCGCGCTCGGACGGCTTGAGCACGAAGGCGTTCCCCGCCGCGATGGCGACGGGGAACATCCACATCGGGACCATCACCGGGAAGTTGAACGGCGTGATGCCGGCGACGACCCCGAGCGGCTCGCGCACGGAGTACGCGTCCACGCCGCGGGAGACCTGCTCGGAGTGCTCGCCCTTGAGCAGATGCGGGATGCCGCAGGCGAATTCGACGACCTCCAGCCCGCGCTGCACCTCACCCGCCGCGTCGGAGACGACCTTGCCGTGCTCGGCGCTGATGATCTCGGCGAGCTCGTCGGCGTGGGCATGCACCAGCTGCCGGAAGGCGAACAGGATGCGGCTGCGGGTGGACAGCAAGGAGTCCGACCACGACTGCGCCGCCTTCACCGCCGACGAGACGGCAAGGTCCACATCGGACGGTGAGGCCAGCGCCACCTGGCGGGCCACCTCACCCGTGCTGGGCCGGAAGACGTCACCGGTGCGGGTCGAGGTGCCGGTGGTGCGGGCTCCGTCGATCCAGTGCGGTATCACGGTCGCATTCCTCCTAGGGGCGCGGTGGTCGCGCGGACCACCAGGGACGGGTGCAGCAGCCGGTGGACCGGCTCGGTCCGGCCGCGCACCCGGTCGATCAGGGCCTGTGCGGCCAGCCGGCCCATCTCGTGCCGGGGCTGGTCCACAGTGGTCAGTGACACGTGCCGCAGCGCGGCCAGCGACGTGTTGTCGTAGCCGACGACGGAGACGTCCTGCGGCACGCGCAGTCCGGCGTCCTCCAGCGCGGAGATCGCCCCGACGGCGTTGTAGTCGTTCGCGGCCACGATCGCGGTGGGCATCGGGCCGCCGGCGGAGACCAGGCCGCGCACGGCCCGGGCGCCAGCAGTATCGGTGTATTCGCTCGTCACCACAAGGGGTTCCAGCCCGTGCCGCAGCATCGCCGACACATATCCCTTGCGGCGTAAAGACGCCTGCGAGCCGCCGCCGCCGTCCAGGTGGGCGATGTGCTGGTGGCCGAGCCCGACCAGGTGGTCCACGGCCAGCCCCGAGCCGACCTCGCCGTCGTCGTTTATGGTGTCCACAGTAGACAATCGGGACGCGCGGGAGACCAGCACGAGCGGCGACTGCTCGGCGGCGCCGGCGATGGTGGACGCCGGCACGACCGGGCCCAGCAACGCGATGCCGGCCGGCCGGAACGACAGCAGGTTGTCCACCGCGCGGCGCTCCCGGGTCGGGCTGCGGCCGCCGGTGTTGATGATGAGGTCGAAGCCCTGCTCGGTGACGGCGGCGTCGAAGCCGTCGACCACCTCGGCGAAGAAGGCGTTGTTCAGGTCGGACACCATCGCGCCGAGCACCGTCGATGTGGCGCTGGCCAGCGACCGGGCCATCAGGTGCGGGGAGTAGCCGAGCTCCTCGGCGGCCCGCAGCACCGCGTTCCGCCGCTGCTCGCTGACCTTGGGCGAGCCCCGCATGACCAGCGAGACGAGGGCGCGCGACACCCCGGCCCGCGCGGCCACGTCCTCCATGGTGGGACGGCCCATCGCACCTCCTGGCTTGACCGATCCAAGGTCACAAGGGTGAAACCGGCCCTTGACATCCGTGTGACGCACCCTACAGGGTTAGAGCGCTCCAACCAATAGAGCGCTCTAACGGAGGGAACACCGCAAATGCGCATCGGAGTTGCCGGCGTCGGGCGGATCGGCGCCATGCACGCCGCCAACCTCGCCTCCCTCGACCAGGTGGACGAGGTCGTGCTGTTCGACCCGGTGCCGGGCCGCGCCGAGCAGGCCGCCGCCCAGCTGGGCGCCAGCCACGTCGACGACCTCGACGCGCTGCTGACCGCGGACGGCGTGCTGCTGGCCACCCCGACCGACACCCACCCCGACATGCTGCGCCGCAGCATCGGCGCGGGCATCCCGGTGCTGTGCGAGAAGCCGATCGCCAGCGACCTCGCGACCATGCAGGCCCTGGTCGACGAGGTGGAGGCGGCCGGAGCGACCGTGCTGGTGGGCTTCCAGCGCCGGTTCGACCCGGCGATCGTCGAGTTGCACCGCCGGCTGCGGGCCGGTGAGGTGGGCAAGGTGTACCTGGTCCGCGCCCTGGGCAACGACGCCCAACCGCCGGACTTCGGCTACCTGCCGGCCTCCGGCGGCATCTTCCGCGACCTGTTCGTGCACGACCTGGACGCGGTGCCGTGGCTGGTCGGCGAGCCGGTGGTCGAGGTCTACGCCTCCGGTTCGGTGCTGGTCGACCAGGCCTTCGCCGACGCCGACGACGTGGACAACGCGGTGATCACCCTCAGGTTCGCCGGCGGCGCGCACGCGCTGATCGCCGGCGGCCGGCACGACCCGCTGGGCTACGACCACCGCATCGAGGTCCTGGGCAGCAAGGACTCGCTGACTGTCGGACTGGACCCGCGGACCCCGATCACTTCCCTGGAGCCCGACGGTCACAAGGTGTCCATTGACGCCTACCCCGGGTTCCCGGAACGATTCCGCAACGCGTACCTCAACGAGATGGCGGTGTTCTGCGACGTGGTGGCCGGTCGTGCCGACAATCCCTCCCCGGTCCGGGACAGCCTCGTCAGCCTGCGTCTGGCGGAGGCCTGCGAGCAGTCCCGCCGCTCCGGCAACCCGGTCCGTCTGCTGACGGAGGTGGGCGCATGACCAGCGTGAAGATCGCCGGCGCTCCCATCTCCTGGGGCGTGTGCGAGGTGCCCGGCTGGGGCCGGGTGCTGCCGCCGGAGACCGTGTTGTCGCAGATGAGCGAGCTGGGCCTGACCGCGACCGAGCTCGGGCCGCCCGCCTACCTGCCCGAGGACCCCGAGGTGCTCAAGGGCACGCTCTTCGCGCACGACCTCACCCTCGTGGGTGGCTTCCTCGCGGTCGTGCTGCACGATTCGACCCGCACTGAGGAGACTCTGAGCGAAGCCGAGCACTCCGCGAAGGTGCTCGCGGCGGGCGGCGCCGAGGTGCTGGTGCTCGCCGCCGCAACGGGTCTGGACGGCTACGACGAGCGTCCACAGTTGACGGATGAGCAGTGGGCGACGCTGATCTCCACCTGTGCCGCGATCCGGGACGTCGCCTCCCGACACGGCCTCAAGACGGTGCTGCACCCGCACGTGGGCACGCACGTCGAACGCGGCGAAGAGGTCGAGCGGTTCCTCGCCGACTCGGACCTGCCGCTGTGCCTGGACACCGGGCACCTGCTGATCGGTGGCGCGGACCCGGTCGAGCTGGCCCAGCGCCATGCCGACAGGATCAGCCACGTGCACCTCAAGGATGTCCGGGCCGAGATCGCCGACGAGGTTCGGTCGGGTCGGCTCGGGTACGCCGAGGCCGTCGCGCGGGGCATGTACGTGCCGCTGGGCGACGGCGACGTGGCGGTCGGCGCGATCGTGCGCTCCCTCCACGAGGCGGGTTACGCGGGGTGGTACGTCCTCGAACAGGACACCGCCCTCCCCGAGGATGGCACCGAGGGGGATTCAAAGCCCCTGCGTGACACCGCTCGGAGCATCGCTTACCTCGACACGGTCGTCCGGGACCTGTAACCCGGCGGCCGCACTTCCCCAGGAGCGACAATGTTGTCCAAGAAGTCCAAGAGGATCCTGCTTGGCATGGCGGCCGCGGCGGGCGCGATCGTGCTCGCCGCGTGCAGCGGACCCGCCTCCTCCTCGTCCGGCGGCTCCGGCTCCCCGAACGGCTCGGCGACCAGCGGCGGCCCGATGAACATCGCGGTGGTCACGCACGGCTCGGCCGGCGACTCGTTCTGGAACGTGGTCAAGAACGGCGCCACCGACGCCGGCAAGCAGCTGGGCGTCAACGTCACCTACAACTCCGACGGCGATCCTGGGGCGCAGTCGAAGTTGATCGACAACGCGGTCGCGCAGCACGTCGACGGCCTGGTCGTGTCGATGGCCAACCCGGACGCGCTCAAGACGTCCATCCAGAACGCGGTCAAGGCCGGCATCCCGGTCATCACCATCAACTCGGGCGAGTCGCAGTCCGCCGCCTTCGGCGCCATCGCGCACGTCGGCCAGAACGAGGGCATCGCCGGCCAGCAGGCCGGGGCCAAGCTCAAGGCGGCCGGCAAGTCCAACCTGCTGTGCGTGATCCACGAGGCCGGCAACGTCGGCCTGACCCAGCGCTGCGACGGCGCCAAGCAGGGCTTCGGCAAGACCACCACGCTCCAGGTCGACATCAACAACCCGACCGACGTCGAGGCCAAGATCAAGGGCGCGCTCCAGACCGACCCGACGATCGACGCGGTGCTCACGCTCAACCCGCAGATCGCGCTGTCCGCGGTGAACGCGGCCAAGGAGACCAGCTCCAAGGCCACCATCGCCACCTTCGACCTCAACTCGGACGTGGTCAGCGCGATCAAGGCCGGCCAGGTGCTGTTCGCGGTCGACCAGCAGCAGTACGAGCAGGGCTACCTGCCGATCGTGATGCTCAAGCTCTACCACGACAACGCGAACACCGTCGGCGGCGGCCAGCCCGTGCTCACCGGCCCCGGCTTCGTCGACAAGTCCAATGTGGACAAGGTGGCGCAGTACGCATCCCGAGGCACCCGATGAGTGATTTCGCGGGCACGCTGACCGACGACGAGCGGATCGCCCGTCCCGGCCTGCTGAACCGCCTGGCCGTCCGGCCGGAGATCGGCGCGCTGATCGGCGCGCTGGTGGTGTTCGTCTTCTTCACGGTGATCACCAGCCAGTTCGTCACGCCGGCCGGGATCTCGACGTGGCTGGACACCTCGGCCACGCTGGGCATCGTCGCGGTCGCGGTGGCGCTGCTGATGATCGGCGGCGAGTTCGACCTGTCGGCCGGCGTCATGACGGCCTCCAGCTCGTTGGTGACGGCGATGCTGTCGGTCAAGCTCGGCGTGAACGTCTGGGTCGCCGTGCTGGTGTCCCTGGTGTTCTCGCTGGCGGTCGGCGCGTTCAACGGCTGGCTGGTGATGCGGACGAAGCTGCCCAGCTTCATCGTCACGCTGGGCACCTTCTTCGCCTTGCAGGGCCTCAATCTCGGCGTGACGACGCTGGTGACCGGCACCGTCCAGGTGTCGGGCATCGCGTCGGCGCCGGGGTACGCGCAGGCCGGCTACCTGTTCGCGTCCACGTTCGACCTGGGCGGCACCACCTTCCCGATCTCCATCGTGTGGTGGATCGTCGTGACGCTGCTGGCGTCCTGGCTGCTGGTGCGGACCCGCTTCGGCAACTGGATCTTCGCCGTCGGCGGCTCCGCACCCAGCTCGCGCGCGGTCGGCGTGCCGGTGGGCCGCAGCAAGATCCTGCTGTTCATGATGACCTCGGGCGCGGCCTGGCTGGTCGGCACGATCAACATCCTGCGGTTCACCACCGTGCAGGCCAACCAGGGCATCGGCCTGGAGTTCCAGTACATCATCGCGGCGGTCATCGGCGGGTGCCTGCTGACCGGCGGCTTCGGCTCGGCGATCGGCGCCGCGATCGGCGCGCTGATCTTCGGCATGGCCAACCAGGGCATCGTCTACGCGCACTGGAACAGCGACTGGTTCAAGCTGTTCCTGGGCGTGATGCTGCTGGCCGCGGTGCTGGTGAACAACGGCTTCCGGGCCAGGGCGGAAAGGGTGCGGCGATGAGCTCACTGCTGGAGGTCCGCGGCGTCGGCAAGCAGTACGGCAGCGTGATCGCGCTGCGCGACGTGTCCACGGTGGTCAACGCGGGCGAGGTCACCTGCGTGCTCGGCGACAACGGCGCCGGCAAGTCCACGCTGATCAAGATCCTGGCCGGGCTGCACCAGCACGACACCGGCGAGTTCCTGGTCGAGGGCGAGCCGGTGCGGCTGTCCTCGCCGCGCGAGGCCCTGGACCGGGGCATCGCCACGGTGTACCAGGACCTCGCCGTGGTGCCGCTGATGTCGGTGTGGCGCAACTTCTTCCTCGGCTCCGAGCCGACGAAGGGGTTCGGTCCGTTCCGGATGCTCGACCGGCGTGCCGGCCGGGACACCACCAAGCGGGCGCTGGCCGAAATGGGCATCGACCTGCGGGACGTGGAACAGCCGGTGGGCACGCTGTCCGGCGGCGAGCGGCAGTGCGTGGCGATCGCCCGCGCGGTGCACTTCGGCGCCAAGGTGCTCATCCTCGACGAGCCGACCGCGGCGCTGGGCGTGAAGCAGGCCGGCGTGGTGCTCAAGTACGTCGCCCAGGCCCGCGACCGCGGCCTCGGCGTCGTGCTGATCACGCACAACCCGCACCACGCCTATCCGGTGGGCAACCGGTTCCTGCTGCTCAAGCGGGGCCGCAGCCTCGGTTCCTTCGACAAGAAGGGCATCAGCCTGGAGGAGTTGACCAGGCAGATGGCCGGCGGCGCGGAACTCGAGGCGCTGCAACACGAGCTGCGCGGTGCGGCATCGTGAGCACGGAACTGGAGGCGCTCACGATCGGCCGGGTCGGGGTGGACCTGTACCCGGAGCAGAGCGGCGTGCCGCTCGCCGACGTGAGCACCTTCGCCAAGTCCCTGGGCGGCACGGCCACCAATGTCGCGGTGGCCGCCGCCCGGCTCGGCCGGCGCACGGCCGTGCTGACCAAGGTCGGGCCGGACGGCTTCGGCGACTACGTCCGGCGGGCGCTGGCGGGCTTCGGCGTGTCGCCGGAGTTCGTCGGCACCGCGCCGGATCTGTTGACCCCGGTGGTGTTCTGCGAGCTGAACCCGCCGGCCGACCCGCCGCTGCTGTTCTACCGGCTGCCCGTGGCGCCCGACCTCACGCTGACCGAGGCCGACGTGCCGTGGGACGTCGTGGAGGACGTGCCGCTGCTCTGGGTCACCGGCACCGGCGTGTGCACGGAGCCGGCCCGCTCCACCCAGCGCAAGATCCTGGAGCGGCGGGCCCGGCGCGGGCACACGGTGCTGGACCTGGACTACCGGCCGATGTTCTGGTCCGATGTGGACACCGCGCGGGCGGAGATCGGCTGGATGCTCGACCACGTCACGGTGGCCGTCGGCAACCGGGCCGAGGTCGAGGTGGCGGTCGGCACGGCCGACCCGGACGAGGCGGCGGACCGCCTGTTGGCCCGGGGGATCTCCCTGGCGCTGGTGAAGAAGGGCGCGGACGGCGTGCTGGTGGCCACCCCGGAGCACCGGGAGACCGTGACGCCGCAGCGGGTCGAGGTGGTGTGCGGGCTGGGCGCCGGCGACGCGTTCGGCGGCTCGGTGATCAACGGTCTGCTGGCCGGCCAGGACCCGGTGACGATCGCCCGGCACGCCAACGCCGCCGGCGCGATCGTGGCGTCCCGGCTGGCCTGCGCCGACGCCATGCCCGACGTGGGCGAGATCGAGGAGTTGCTTTCCCTTGCTGACTGACGCGCAGTGGGCGAGCCTGCTGCACACCAGGGCGACCGACCCGAACGCGGTGGCGATCGCCTACGCCGCCCGGCGGCGTCGGCCGTCGCTGTTGTCCGGCCGGGGAACCCTGTTCCTGGTCGCGGCCGATCACCCAGCACGAGGGGCGCTGGGTGTCGGCGGCGACCCGCTGGCCATGTCCGACCGTCGGGAGCTCTTGGACCGGCTGCTGACGGCGCTGGCCAACCCGGCGGTGGACGGCCTGCTGGCCACCCCGGACGTCGTCGAGGAGCTACTGCTGCTCGACGCGCTGCACGACAAGATCGTCATCGGGTCGATGAACCGGGGCGGCCTGGCCGGGGCGGACTGGGAGATCGACGACCGGTTCACCGGCTACGACGGGCAGTCCATTTCGGACAATCGCCTCGACGGCGGCAAGATGCTGCTGCGCATCGTGGATTCCGACGCCGGCACCATTCCGACGTTGCAGGGCTGCGCGGACGCCGTCACGGATCTGGCCGGGCAGGGTCTGATGGCGATGGTCGAGCCGCTGCCCTACACCCGGGACGCGGACGGGAAGCTGGTGCTGCAGAAGGACTCCCAGTCGCTGGCCCGGGCCATCACGGTCGCGTCCGCGCTGGGCGTCACCTCGGCGTACACCTGGCTCAAGCTGCCGGCGCCCTCGGACCCGAAGGTGCTGGACACGACGACCTTGCCGGTGGTCGTGCTCGGCGGCGTGCCGTCCGGCAATCCCGCCGAGGACCTGGCCGCCTGGGGCGACGCGTTGTCGCATCCGGTCGTGCGCGGGCTGGTCATCGGCCGTGCCCTGCTCTATCCGCCCGACGGCGATGTCGCCGGCGCCGTGCAAGCTGCCGCCAAGGTTCTGGAGGCCGTGTCGTGAGTCTGCACCGTCCACTCGGAACGCTGTCGGACGGCGAGGACCCGGTTCGGCTGACGCCCGAAGGCGCAGGCTGGTCGTGGACCGGCCTGCGGGTGCTGCTGTTGCACCCCGGCACCTCGCGCGTGATCGAGACCGGCGAGTTCGAGGCGTTCGTGCTGCCGCTGTCCGGCGGCTGCGTGGTCGAGGTCGACGGTCAGCGGTTCGAGCTGACGGGCCGGGACTCGGTGTTCACGCGGGTCACCGACTTCGCCTACGTGCCAAGGGATGCCACCGTCACACTGTCCACGCACGATGGTGTGGAGGTGGCGCTGCCGATGGCCCGTTGCACCCGCCGGCTGGACCCCAGGTACGGGCCGGCCGAGGATGTGCCGGTCGAGGTGCGCGGCGCGGGCAACGCCACCCGGCAGGTCACCAACTTCGGCGTGCCGGGCGTGTGGGACCACGCCGACAAGCTCAACGCCTGCGAGTTGATCACGCCCGACGGCAACTGGTCGTCGTATCCGCCGCACAAGCACGACGAGGCGACCGAGTGCGAGGTCCTCAACGAGGAGATCTACTACTTCCGGATCGCCGGCCGGGACGGGGTGAACACCTCCCGCGACGGCTTCGGGCTGCACCGCACGTACACCGCCGATGGTGAGATCGACGAGGACGTGGCCGTCCGCGACGGCGACGTCTTCCTTATCCCGCGCGGGTATCACGGGCCGTGCGTGGCCGCTCCGGGCTACCCGATGTACTACCTGAACGTGCTGGCCGGGCCGGCCGACGACCGGTCGATGGCGTTCTGCGACGACCCGGCTCACGGCTGGGTGCGCGACACCTGGGCGACGACGCCGCTGGACCCCCGCTGTCCGGTAACCAACGCGAAGGGACGCGTGCGATGAGGCTGACCACCGCCCAGGCCCTGGTCCGCTGGCTGATCGCCCAGCGGACGGAGCTCTTCGACGGCACCGAGGCGCCGCTGTTCCCCGGCGTGTACGCGATCTTCGGCCATGGCAACGTGCTCGGGCTGGGCACCGCCCTGGAGGAGCAGCGCGAGCAGATCCCGGTGTGGCGTGGGCACAACGAGCAGGGCATGGCGCTGGCCGCCGTCGGCTACGCCAAGGCCACGCACCGCCGGCAGGTCGGCGTCGCCACCACGTCCATCGGCCCCGGCGCCCTGAACCTGGTGACCGCCGCCGGCGTCGCGCACGCCAACCGGCTGCCGCTGCTCCTGCTGCCCGGCGACACCTTCACCAGCCGCGCCCCCGACCCCGTGCTCCAGCAGATCGAGCCGTTCCACGACGGCACCGCCAGCGTCAACGACGCGTTCCGGGCGGTGAGCCGGTACTTCGACCGCGTCACCCGGCCGGAACAGCTGATCGCCACGCTGCCGCAGGTCGCCCGCGTGCTCACCGATCCTGCCGACTGCGGGCCGGTCACATTGGCGCTGCCCCAGGACGTGCAGGCCGAGGCCTACGACTTCCCGGACGCGCTGTTCGAGCCGGTGCTGCACCGCATCCAGCGCCCCCGCGCCGACGCCCGCGCGCTGGGCGAGGCCGCGTCCGTGCTACGGAACGCCGAGCGGCCGCTGCTGGTGCTCGGCGGCGGCGTGCGCTACTCCGGCGCCGGGGCGCAGGCCATCGCCTTCGCTGAGCGCTTCGGGCTGCCGATCACCGAGACCACCGCCGGCCGGACCCTGGTCACCCACGACCACCGCCTGCACGCCGGGCCGCTCGGCATCACCGGGTCGTCCTCCGGCAACGAGCTCGCCGCCGAGGCCGATGTGGTGCTGGCCGTCGGGACCCGGCTCCAGGACTTCACCACCGCCTCCTGGACCGTGTTCTCCCCCGACGTCCGCCTGGTCAGCCTGAACGCCGCCCGCTTCGACGCCGTCAAGCACGGAGGCGTAGCGGTCGTCGGTGACGCGCTGGCCGGGCTCGCCGACCTGGAGCCGTTGCTCGACTCGTGGTCGGTGCCGGCCGTGTGGACCGCCCGTGCCGTGACCGCTCGCGCCGGCTGGGACTCCCACGTCGACAAGCTCCGCTCCCCGTCCTCGGAGCTGACCTACGCCCAGGTCGTCGGCATGGTCAACGACGCGTCCGGGCCCTCCGACTACGTCATGACGGCCTCCGGCGGGCTGCCCGGCGAGCTCATCGGCGGCTGGCGGTCGTCCGGGCCGGCGACGATGGACGTCGAATACGGCTTCTCCTGCATGGGTTACGAGATCGCCGGCGCATGGGGTGCCGCAATGGCCCGTGAGGACGGCGTCGTCACCACTCTTCTGGGCGACGGGTCATACCTGATGCTCAACTCCGAGCTGTTCAGCGCCGCCTTTGCCGGTCACGGTTTCGTGGCAGTCGTCTGCGACAACGACGGCTATGCGGTGATTCACCGCCTCCAGACCGGGCAGGGCGCCGCCGGCTACAACAACATGTACGCCGACTGCCGCTCATCTTTGCGCACACCCCCGCGCGTGGATTTCGCCGCCCACGCCGCGGCCCTTGGCTGCGAGGTATTCGCCGCCGACGGGAGTTCGTTCCCGGCCCAGTACGCCGCCGCCAAAGACGCCGCCGGGCAGGGCAAGGTCGCCGTGGTGACCGTGCAGACCCATCCGTCGTCCTGGACCGAGGCCGGCGCGTGGTGGGAGGTCGGCGTTCCCCAGACGTCGCATCGGCCCGAGGTGCTGGCCGCCCGCGCCGAACTGGACGAAGCGAAGGCGAAGCAGATCCGCTACCTGCACCAGCAATAGCGCCTCGTTGTTCGCACATCACCCGACCGTTACCCGTTCGGGTGGTGTGCGCTGCCCGAGCGGGCCCGCCGAACGGGCGACGGAGATCAACTGCGGCTATCGTCGGGCGCGATGGACTCGCGCGTGCCGGTGCTCTGCCCGGACCACTTCCCGGACGGCTTCCGCCGCATGGTCGAGGACATCGTCGACGACGTCGCTGCGGGGCTGCCCGCGGTGCGTCCGGAGCTGCGGATCGAGGTCGGCGACCCGACCGGCCGCCCGCTGCTGACCTTCACGGTCTGGTTCGACTTCGTCCGGCGCACGGCCTTCGGCCTGCCGGTGCGCATGCTCCAGGGCAACGTGGAGCAGCTGCGCGGGGAGCTGGCGGCGCGGCTCCAGGACGCGTTCGTCGAGGAGTACGGCCAGCCGCTGCCGCCGTGTCCGGGGCACCAGCACCCGCTGACGCCGGAGGTGCGTGAGGTCGCCGTGTGGCTATGCCCGTACGACCCGGGTCACTGGTCCTGCCGGATCGGTGACTACCGGGTATGAGCACAGCCAAAAGGGAGGGCTGAGCCGCCGGATGCCCGGCAGCTCAACCCTCGCCACGTCGCAGACGCGTCAACGACGGTATTCGTCGTCGTCGTAATCGTCGTACGGGTCTTCCGTGTGCTCATCGTCCGGCGGACCCACAGTGGACTGTCCCGAGCCCGACAGCTCACGCTGAAGGGCGTCGAAGTCCGTGTTGTGGGAGCTGTACTTGAGCTCTCGGGCCACCTTCGTTTGCTTGGCCTTCGCTCGGCCGCGCCCCATGGCTCGACCCCCTCGCACAGGGACGGGGGCGGCCGGGGGATCGGCGGCCCCACTCGTCACGACAACTGGTTCCTGGTAACTACCGTACCGTGTCGATGGGGTTCGATGCGACGCGGCTTGCTTGTGGACCGCGCGACACCTCGCCGACGCCCGGTCGGGCCGCCGGTCGTGGCACGATTCGGGGGTGCCCCGCCCGTTCTCCGCTTACCTGCGAGTGTACGAACCGTTGTCGGCCTTCGACGCTCCGTTGGCCGCCCGGTTGCGCCAGGCCGTCGACGACGGCCCGCTGAGCCGGGCGGACGCCGGCGACCGCGAGCGGGAATTGTGGCTCCGGTCACAGCTGGCGACGCCGCCGCGGCTGCTGCCGGGCGAGCTCTCCGACGGCCGCCCCGCGCCCAACGCGCCGCTGGACGTGATGGTGCTGGACCCGGCCGAGGTGCCGACCAGCGACAGCGCCACCGTGGGCCCCGGACCGCTGGTCTGCCCGCTGGACGTGCGCGCCCGCTCGGCGGCGGCGCTGGCCGGCTTCCTGAGCACGTCGTCGGGCGTGTTGAAGGCGGCCGCCCTGACCATCCCGGCCGACATCGCCCGGACCAGGGCGGGCGCGGTGATGGCGGAGCTGGCCGGCGGCGCGGTGCATGTGGTGTCGACCACGTGGACGGTGCCGCTGCCCTGGTTCTCCCTGGTCGACCCGGAGAGCCGGCACATCATCCTGGCGCCCCGCGAGCACGGCGAGCGGCAGGTGGCCTGGCGGATCGCGATGGCCGACGCCCGCCGCCGGGTGGCCCGGGCGCACTCCGTCGTGCGGGAGTCCCTCGGCGACAACGGCCCGGCCCGGGTGCTCAAGGACACCGGCCGCTGGCTGGAGCACTTCCACCCGCACTCGGCGGTCGAGCTGGACTACGGCGGCCTGGTGCAGCTGCTGGACGACCAGGTGCTGCTGGAGGACACCTCGGCCCAGGACGTGCACGCGATCGTGGACGCGATGGAGGCCGGCAACGCCGACGAGGTCGCCTCCCGCTACGAGCAGCTCCGCGACTTCTGGGGCGAGCTGGCCGGCAAGGAACGGCTCGGTTGATTGCGTGTTTTTGGCGCTCGCTCCGCTCGCGCGGCTCGGCCCCTTGTAAGCCGACGCCTCGCCCTTGCTGGATTTCGATCGGCCACATCGGCTCGAGCGGTGGGTGCGTGTGTGGTGGCCGATCGAAATCCAGCAACCGTGCGAAGCGCCGGCGGGGCCTCGCACGGTTGGGTGACTACTCCGCTTCTCGGGGGGCGCGCTCGTTGGCCAGCAGCTCGTCGACGGAGGCGCTGCCGCGCTGGTAGCGGCCGGCGATCTCGGCGTTGAGCTTGTCCATCACGATCTGCACCTCGCGCCGCCGCGCCGACACCGAGGCCTCCTCGGCGGCGAACGCCTGCCGGGCCTGGTCCAGCTTGTCGTCGGACAGCGAGGCGACGTCGGACAGGTCCACGTCGGAGACGAGCGCCTCGACGTGCCGGCGGTGCGCCTCGGCGCGGGACGGCTCCAGGGTCTGGTACCGGCCCAGGCCGGTGGCCGGCCCGACGGCGTTCTCGGACAGGATCGAGACCAGGCGGTCGACCACGGAGGCGCCGCCGCCCTCGACTCTGCGCTGCTGTTCCGCCTTCACGATGTCGATACGGGCGTGTAGCAGCCGGCGCAGGTAGGACAGGTCGGTCTCCTCCTGCGCCGCCTCGTCGCGCAGCGCGCGGACCTCATCGAGCGGGCGCTGTTCGACACCGGCCGTGTAGTCCGGCGCGAGCACCCGGTCGATGCGCCGCCGCCCGCCAGGACGGACCTCGATCACACCGCCATCCTGAAGCACGTGGGCGTCACCCGCCAACACCTGGGAGTCGGTTTCAACCGGACCGTTGCACTCCGAGGACCTTGCGGACCTCGTCGGGGGTCAGCGGCGGCCGCTGGGCGATCCGGGCCAGGCCACTGGCCCTGGCCACCAGCTGGGCGTTGTCCCGGACCCGCTCGCCGCGGGCGTAGGAGATGGTGTCCTCCATGCCGACGCGCAGGTGCCCACCCGCGGACAGCGCCGCGAACATCACCGGTATGGAGGAGCGGCCGACGCCGGTCGCGGAGAAGGTGGCGCCCTCGGGGATGGCCCGCAGCGCGGCGGCGAGCGTCTCGGTGTCGCCGGGCATGCCGCCGGGCACGCCCATCACCAGGTCGACGTGCACGTGCCCGCCGGCGGGCAGGCCGTGCTGGTCGAGCAGCCGGCGCAGGCTGGTCAGCTGGCCCAGGTCGAAGATCTCGTACTCGGGCACGATGCCGCGGTCCTGCATCCGCTTGTGCAGCTCGACGATGAACTCCCAGCGGTTCATGAACACGTCGTCGCCGAAGTTGACCGTGCCCATCGTGCAGGACGCCGAGTCGGGCCCGGCCTCCAGCACGCGCAGCCGGTTCTCCTCCGGGTCGGTGACCGCGCCGCCGGTGGACAGCTGCACCACCAGGTCGGTCTCCGCGCGCAGCGCGGACACGGTGGCCTTGAGCAGGCCGAGGTCCAGGGTGGGCTTGGTGTCCGTGCCGCGGATGTGCACGTGGATCATCGAGGCGCCCACGCGCTCGCAGTCCTTGGCCGTGCTGACCAGCTCGTCCAGGGTGACCGGGAGGTTGGGCACGTCCGCCTTGGCGTGTTCGGCGCCGGTCGGGGCAACGGTGATGAGGGTGCCGTGCGAACCGGGTCGCGGTGTCGACGCTGACATGCCGCCGATCCTCGCACGGGTGACCCCGCCGTGAGGCGGGAGCCACCTGTGATCTCGTCGTCGGCCCCGACCGCAGGTGACCCGAGTGCGCCGAGCAGTTGGCGTTGAACTGGTTGGCCGGGCTGATCCACCAGTTGCAGCACGGCGAGGTATTCCCTCCCCAAAGGTGGATGTGGGCGTCGGATTTCGTTGTGCGATTCGACGCGGCGACAACTACGCCGCCGGTTCCGGTGGGGTGTCGGCGTTCGGAATACCCTCGCTTCGGCGGTCGCCCGGAATGCCTGTTCCTCGCATTTTCGGGACGCGCTCGAATTGTCGGTCGACGGCTGCGGCAATCGATCGAGGAACCCGGCGGCTCCCAGCCGTCCGGCAGCCTCGCGGTGTTCGTGGACCTGCCCTAGCGGCCCAGATTGCGGACGGCCTCGCGGCCGAGCGCCGCGTTGTCCGGCGGCACCGAATCCGGGTCGATGGAGGCGGCGACCGACTCCTCGCCGGTGACCAGCTGGGCGTCCAGCGGCACCGACCGCTTGATCAACGCCAGCGCGATCGGCCCCAGCTCGTGGTGCCGGACCGCGGTCCCGATCCGGCCGACGACCTTGCCGTCCAGCAGCACCGGGTCGCCGGTCTCGGGCAGCGCGTCCAGCGAGCCGTCCAGGTGCAGCAGCAGCATCCGGCGCGGCGGCCGGCCCACGTTCTCGACCTTGGAGACGGTCTCCTGGCCGCGGTAGCAGCCCTTGTTGAGGTGCACGGCGGTGCCGATCCAGCGCACTTCGTGCGGGATCGTGCGGTCGTCGGTGTCCACGCCCAGGCGCGGCCGCAGCAGCTCCACCCGCAGCGCCTCGAACGCCAGCGTGCCGGCCGGCGTCGCGCCGGCCTCCACCAGCCGGGCGAACTCCGCGTCCTTGTCGGCGCGCGATACCAGCAGGTCCGCGCCCCACGGCATCGGCCGGGTCAGTCCACCGAACGTCACGACCGACGACGTCTGCGGGCCGACCACCGACAGCACGGCCTTCTCGGCGGTGGCGTCCCGGGGCTCGACCTTGGACCAGAACTTCATCGACTCCAGGTAGGCCAGCAGCGCCTTGCCGGTGCCCGGCTCCACGTCCAGCCAGGCCGTGCCCTCGAACTCGGTGAGCACGGCGTGGTGCTCGACCCGGCCCTGCACGTCCAGCACCAGCAGCTCGGTCGACTCGCCGTCGCGCAGGTTGAGCACGTGCTGGCTGGTCAGGTTGTGCAGCCAGGTCAGCCGGTCCTCGCCGGGCACGGCGATGACCTCACGGTTGGAGCGGTCCACCACCGCCACCGAGCGCGTGGCGGCGCGCTGCTCGGCGAAGGGGTCGCCGTAGTGCCACGGCACCCCGACGTCGAGCGAGCCGTCGGGGGCGTCGATGGCAGTCACACGGCCTCCTTCGTCGGCCGCGCGGCTGCGAGCAGTGCTGTGCTCAATGGTTCGCTCGCAAGCTCGCTCACTGGTTCTCCTCTTCGGCTTCGACGCAGTCGCGGCAGGTGCCCGACAGCGCGAGATGGCTGGCGTCCAGCCGGAAACCCCTGCCCCGTTCGAGTGATCGGGCCAGGTCGTCCAGCAGCTCGCACGGCGCCTCGTCCACCCGGCCGCAGCTGTGGCACACCAGGTGCACGTGCTCGTGCTGCTCCACGGAGTACGACGGCGCGCCGTGGCCGAGGTGGGTGTGCCGGACCAGGTTCAGCTTCTCCAGCAGCTCCAGGGTCCGGTAGACGGTGGTGATGTTGACGGTCGGCGTCACCCGCTGCACCCGCTGGCAGATCTGCTCGGGGGTGGCGTGCTCCAGCTCACGCACGGCGTCCAGCACCAGCTGGCGTTGAGGTGTCATCCGCAGCCCGCGCTCGTGCAGCGTCTGGCGCAGCCGCGCCGCCTCCTCCGGGCTCACGGTCTCCACACCCCCAGGATAGGACGCGACGGCGTGAGTAGGCTCGGCCCATGCGCGTGCTGGCCTTCCTGGACGGAACCATCGCGGACCCCGACGCCTCGCACCTGCGGGTCGACGACCTCGGGGTGCTCCGCGGCGACGGTGTGTTCGAGACGATCCTCGTGGTCGACGGCAAGCCGAGGGAGCTCGGTCCGCACCTGGACCGGCTGGACCGCTCGGCGGCCATGCTCGAACTGCCCGAGCCGGATCGGGCCGGTTGGGAGCGGGCGGTCGACGCCGTGATCAACAACTGGTCCGGTGGCAAGGACATGGCCCTCAAGCTGGTGCTCACCCGCGGTCCCGAGTTCGGCGACGGCACGCCGACCGCCTTCGCCATGGGCCTGCCCATCGGCGAGAAGGTGCTCAAGCAGCGGGCCGAGGGCATCGCCGTCGTCACCCTGGAGCGCGGCTTCGAGCCAGGCCTGGCCCAGCGCGCCCCGTGGCTGCTGCTCGGCGCCAAGTCGCTCTCGTACGCCGTGAACATGGCCGCGGTCCGCTACGCCGCCCGTGAGGGCGCGGACGACGTCATCTTCACCGCCGCCGACGGCTCCGTGCTGGAGGGCCCGACCTCCACCCTGATCCTGGTGCGCGACCACACCCTGGTCACGCCGCCGTCCACCATCGGAATCCTGCCCGGCACCACCCAGGCCGCGCTGTTCCGCGCGGCCGAGCGCGCCGGCTGGTCGATCAAGGTGGAGCCGATCCCGGTCGCCGACCTCGCCGACGCCGAGGGCCTGTTCCTGGCCTCCAGCGTCCGCTGCGTGACCCGCATCCACACGCTCAACGGCCAGCAGCTCAAGGACTCCTCCGCGCTGCTGCGCGAGCTGACCGCCCTGTACGAGTCCGAGTACTGAGTTCTTGCCGCGCGTTCCGCGCGGGGCGGGTTCGCCTCCAAGCCGCCGCCTTCCGTTGGCTCAGCTCGATCGATGAACAGACTCGATCGAGCTGAGCCCGCGGTCCAGGCAGCGGCGCGAACCCGCGGAACGTGCCGGCTGAACCGCGCTACTTCAGGCCGCTGTCCACGGCGGTCATCAGGGTGCCGGTGTCACCGGACATCTCCCAGATCATCGCGCCGAGCAGGCCCTTGCTCTTGATGTAGGCCATCTTCTGGCCGATGGACCAGGTGTCGTCGAACGTCCACCACTGGTTGCCGTCGTAGCCGTACGTCGCCACCGCCTGCGTGTTGTGATAGACGGTCATCGGCACGGAGCTGATCAGGTTGCTGTAGCCCCGGGTCCCCGCCTCCTCGGCGAACTGCCCCGGCGCGGCGCCGTTGGCCGCCTGCCACTCACCGTGCGCGCCGCCGTCGGTGACACCCTGCCACCCGCGGCCGTAGAACGGGATGCCCACGGTCATCTTCCGTGGATTCACCCCCGCTTGCAGGTACGTCTGCACGGCCCCGTCCACGCTGAAGTGGAACGAGTACGGGTCGTTGGTCGCCGGGTACAGGTTGGCCTGGTCGCCGGTCTGGTGCGGCTCCCACGAGTTGTCGCTGCCGGAACCGTGGAAGTCGTAGCCCTGCACGTTGAAGATGTCCAACGACTTGGCCGTGTTGGGCAGGTCCCAGCCCTCGCTGACCTTGGTCGGGTCGGCCGGCGTGAACGCGGTCAGCTGGTAGCGCTTGCCGGTGGTCGCGCCGTACGCGTCGAGCTCGGTGCGGAACTCGGCCAGCAGCGCGGTCAGGTTGGCCTTGTCGGCCGCGCTGGTGTGGTTGCCGGGGTGGCCGTTGGCGTCGCCCGGCCACTCCCAGTCGATGTCGACGCCGTCGAAGATGCCGGCCCCGACGCCCTGGCCGCCCGCGCCCTCGGTGACGGGCAGGTTGCCCTTGATCCAGGTGTCGATGCAGGAGGCGACGAACTTCTTCCGCGACGCGTCGGTCTTGGCCACGTCGGAGAAGTACTTCGAGTACGTCCAGCCGCCGATGGACACCAGGATCTTCAGGTTCGGGAACTGCGCCTTGAGTTCCTTGAGCTGGTTGAGGTTTCCGCGCAGCGGCGCGAAGCCGTCGTCGGCCACGCCGTTCACGGCCTGGGCCGCGGACATCGGCCGGCCGTAGTCGGCGTCCGCGTCGCCGGCCCCGTCGCCCTGGCTCGGGTCCTCGGGATCGGCGGTCGTGCCCTTGGTGACGCCCGACAGACACGTCAGGTTGACCGGGTCGATGTTCTCGAAGGCGTACAACAGGTGCGTCAGCTTCGCCGCCGCGCCCGTGGTCACCAGGTTCTTCACGAAGTACTGGCGGCCGTAGATGCCCCACTGCACGAAGTAGCCGACCTTCGCGTAGCCGCTGCCGATCACGTCGGTCGTGCTTGCCGTGACGGCGTTGCTGGCGGCGGAGACGTTGTCGTAGCCGTCACGGGCCTTGACCGTGAACGTGTACTGAGTAGACGGTGACAGGCCGGTCACCTTCGCGGTCGTGCCGGTAACCGTTGTGGCTACGGCACTTCCGTTGAACACGTCGTAGGACACCACGCCGGTGTTGTCGGTGGACGCCGACCAGCTCAGGGAGATCGAGGTGGAGTCCTTGGCCGTCACGGCCAGGTTCGCCGGGGCGGTGGGCGGTTGGGTGTCGGCCGACGGGTCGTTGGTGGTGACGGTGGCCGGCGCGCTCGCCGCCGACGCCGTGCCGTGCGTGTCCTTGGCCTTCACGGTGAAGGTGTAGGCCGTCTTCGGCGTCAGGCCGGTGATCGACGCTGAGGTGCCGGTGACCGAGGTCGCCAGCGTCGAGCCGTTGTAGACGTCGTAGCCGGCGACGGGCAGGTCCCCTGCCGTGGCGGCATTCCACGCCAGCAGCACGGTCTTGGTCGTCTTCGCCGTCGAGTGCAGATTGGTCGGCGCGCCCGGCGGCGCGTCGGCGGTTCCGTCGCACTTGCTGTCGTTGACCCGGCAGCTCTGCGGGCTGCCCGAGCCGCTGACCGTGAACGTCAGGCTGTACGGCTCGGTCGTGCTGTGGGCCTTGACCACGGTGTTGTAATACGCCGGCGTGGCCACGACATGGGTGCCGCTCTGCGTGACGGTGCCGTTCTGGCCGTTGCTGACGGTGGTGCCCGACGGCAGGTCGAAGGCGATCGACCAGGACGCCAGGTCGGTGTCGGAGTTGTTGGACACCACGTACTTGCCGGTGCCGCCGGACTGCGAGTACTGCGCCGTGACAGCGGCCGTCGGCGGCGGCGGGGTCGTTCCGCCCGACCCGTCGCAGTTGACGCCGTTGAGCAGGCAGTTCGCCGGGGCCGCGGCCGAGCTCACCGAGAACGCCAGGCTGTAGGGCTCCGTGTTGCCGTGCGCGGCAACGGTGTTGATGTAGTACGCGGGAGTGGCGACCACGTGCGTGCCGGTCTGGGTCAGGGTGCCGTTCTGCGGATTGCTCGCGGTGACGCCGGCGGGCAGGTCGAAGGCGATCGACCAGCCGGTGATCGCCGCGGCCGTCGAGTTGGCCACGACGTACTTGCCGCCGCCCGCCGACGCGGTGAACGTGGCGGTCAGGCCGGTGGTCGCGGCCGCCTGGGGGGCGAGCGCGACCGCGGCGCCTAGCGTCAACAGGGTTGCCGAGAGCAGTGCAAGCTTGCGCATGGTGCTCCTACGGTCCAGGGCGGCCGTTCTGAACAGTAAAGTGGACTAGACCACTGCGTCAACGGAGCGGGTGCAGCCGAACGGGTGTTCCCGGGCGGGCCTGCGCCAGCAGCGGAAGGGTCTCTGCGGTCACTACGCCGATCACCGGATAGCCGCCGGTGACGGGGTGGTCGGCGAGGAAGAGCACCGGCCGGCCGTTCGCCGGCACCTGAACCGATCCGGTCACCACGCCCTCGCTGGGCAGCTCCCGGGACGCGAACGCGGCGGCCCGACCCAGCGCGTCGCCGTCCAGGCGCAGCCCGACCCGGTTGCTCTGCTGGGAAACCGTCCAGCGGCCGGCCGCCAGCTGTCCTGCCGGGTCGTCGAACCAGTCCTCGCGCGGGCCCAGCAGCACCGGCACCACCAGCTGATCCGGCGCCTTCGACGGCGACAGCACGTCCACACCGACCGGCAGATCCCGCGGCTCGCCCAGCGGCAGGACGTCGTCGGCGCGCAACGGATCCGGGCCGATGCCGGAGAGGATGTCCGTGGCACGGCTGGAAAGCTGTGGCGGCACGTCGATGCCGCCGGAAACCGCGATGTAGCAACGAAGTCCGCCGACCGGCGCGCCCAGGCCGAGGACGTCGCCCTCGTGCAGGTGCACCGGGGCATGCGAGTCGGCGAGGTGGTCGTTGACCGACACCGGCACCGTCGGGCCGGTGACCGCCACCGTGCAGGAACCGTTGGCGCGCAACTGGATCCGGCCCAGCAGCGCCTCGATGCCGGCCGCCGACTCGGGATTGCCGACGAGCCGGTTGGCCAGCGTCAGGGCCGGCACGTCCAGCGCCCCCGACGGCGGCACGCCCAGGTGCGCGTTGCCGGGCCGGCCGAGGTCCTGGATGAGCGCCTGCGGGCCCGTGCGGAGCACCGTCAGCGAGCGGCTCATCCGGCCACCTCGAACCGGACGTGATCACCCGGGGCCAGCAGCGCCGGGTCGGAACGCTTGGCGTCGAAGAGAATCGCGGTAGTGCTGCCGATCAGCCGCCAGCCGCCCGGCGACGACCGGGGATACGCGCCGGTGAACTCCCCCGCGATGCCGACGGATCCGGCCGGCACCTTGGTCCGCGGATTCTCCAACCTGGCCTGCTGCAACGGTTCCGGCAGCCCGACCAGGTAGCCGAAGCCGGGCGCGAACCCACAGAAGGCCACCGTGTACTCCGCGCCGCTGTGCAACGCGACGACCTCGTCGACCGACAACCCCGCGGTCTCCGCCACCAGCTCCAGATCCGGGCCGTCATAGGAGATCGGCAGCCGGACCCGCCGCGGCGTGCGGTCCGGCGGGTGCGACAGGTCCGCCGCCTCGACGACGGCCCGCGCCTGCGCCAGGCCGTCCGAACCGGGACGCACGGCGATCAGCACGGTGGTGGCCGCCGGCACCAGCTCGACGACGTCCGGCAGGTCCGCGACGAGCAGCGCGCCGTGCAGCGCCTCGACCTGGGCCAGTGAGTCCAGCTCGACCAGCACCGCGTGCCGGCCACACCGCCGCAGGCGCACGCGTCAGCCGACAACGCGGGTGAGCTGCGCCGAGACGTGCGGCTGCATCTCCTCGCCCACCATCGCCCGCTCCTCCACGTAGGCCAGGTCCCCGCCGGGAACCAGGCCGTACAGGCGCTTCGCGGCGACGACCTCCTTGGCCGTCACGGTGCGCATCACGATGTCGGTGCCCAGCTCCCAGGACGTCTGGGTGCGCGGCTCGCCGTAGTAGATCTCCACCACGCCGGTGGCGTGCGTGACCAGCACCTCGATGCTGTCGTCGGGCTGCGGCCGCCAGAAGCCCGACTCGCGGGCGGCCGGGCGGATCACGTTGCCGTCCTCGTCGAGCAGCCAGGAGCGGGCCTCGTAGGTGAGGAACGGCCGACCGTCGTGCGCGAAGGTGATCTGCTGGCCGAACCGGAACGGGCCGTCGATCGTCGGGTAGACGATCTGCCCCTCGCCGCGCCACACGCCGACCAGCGGCAGCAGCGCCAGGCAGGCGTCGTTGAGGTTCGGGCCCAGCCGCAGATTGGCGGTGTCACCCGGGATGGGCAGGTCGTCGAACTGCGGGAGGTTGCGGTCGCGCGTCGACGCCGCGCGCTCCTCGGCGGCGCGGACCGCGGCGTCACCGCTACCGAACTCGGGCCTCGTCATGCTCAGCGGTGGTCCTGCAACAGGCGGTACACCACGTACACCGAAAACCACGCGATGGCCACGCAGCACAGCACCATCAGGATGGTGAAGAGAAGTTCCACCCGGACAGAATAGTGCCGATGCCCCTGACCGGCAGCGGTCAGGGGCATCGGCACACGTGAATCAGGCCACCGCGACCTGGAGCTGGTGCAGGCCGGGGCCGTCGGCCGTCACCTGCGTCTCACCGGTGCCGGTGCGGTGCAGCGCGCGCACCGTCCAGGCGCCCGGCGCCGCGAAGAAGCGGAAGTCACCCTGCTCCGAGGAGACGACCTCGGCGGTGAACTCGCCGGAGGCGTCCAGGAGCCGGACGAACGCCCCGCCGACCGGCTGGCCGCCGGCGGAGACCGTGCCGGTCAGCACGACCTCCTTGCCCGGGTCGACGTTCGCCGGCAGCGTCGTGCCCTGCTCGGGAGCCCCACACCCTGCTGCGGTCATGTCAGTCCTTTCCAGTGCCGAGCTCGACCGGCACGCCGACCAGCGAGCCGTATTCGGTCCAGGAGCCGTCGTAGTTCTTCACGTCGCCGTGGCCGAGCAGCTCGCGCAGCACGAACCAGGTGTGCGACGAGCGCTCGCCGATGCGGCAGTAGGCGATGGTGGCCTTGGAGCCGTCCAGGCCGGCCTCGCCGTAGATCTCGGTCAGCTCGGCGTCGGAGCGGAACGTGCCGTCCTCGTTCGCCGCCTTGCTCCACGGCACGTTGATCGCGCTCGGGATGTGGCCGGCGCGCTGGGCCTGCTCCTGCGGCAGGTGGGCCGGCGCGAGCAGCTTGCCGCTGAACTCGTCGGGGGAGCGCACGTCGACGAGGTTCTTGGTGTTGATCGCGTCGACCACCTCGTCGCGGAAGGCCCGCAGCGTGAGGTCCTGCTCCTGCGCCTTGTACGCGGTGGCCGGGCGGCTCACCTGGTCCTTGGTCAGCGGGCGGCCGTCCAGCTCCCACTTCTTGCGGCCGCCGTCGAGCAGCTGCACCTTGTCGTGGCCGTACAGCTTGAAGTACCAGTACGCGTAGGCCGCGAACCAGTTGTTGTTGCCGCCGTAGAGGACGACCTGGTCGTCGTTGCCGATGCCCTTGGCGGACAGCAGGCTCTCGAAGCCGGCCCGGTCCACGAAGTCCCGGCGCACCGGGTCCTGGAGGTCGGTCTTCCAGTCGACCTTGACGGCGCCGGGGATGTGGCCGCCGTCGTAGGCGCTGGTGTCCTCGTCCACCTCCACGAACACCACGCCCGGGGTGTCGAGGTTGTCCTCGGCCCACTGCGCCGAGACCAGCACGTTCTCGCGACTCATCGATCGGCTCCTTCGCCGGATTGGGGTTTGCTGACTACTTGCCGGTGGCCGGCGCGAACCGGCGGATGATCAGGTACATCTCGCAGCCGAGGCAGAAGCCGAAGGCAGCGTTGAGGAAGGCCGCGACCAGCGCGAGCGCGGTCGCCACGGTGCCGAGCACGCCGAGCCCGGCCAGGTAGCCGAACGTGCCGACCAGCGCGAACACGAAGCCGACGGTCTGCGCGAACTGCGGCGGGGCCGCGTCCTCGCGTTCGTCGGTCGGGCCCAGTCGCGGGGCGACGAAGCGGCGGTAGAGCAGGCCGTACGGGGCGTGCTGGAGCCCGAGGAAGCCGCCGATCGCGAAGACGACGGCCTGCGCGGCGAGCAGCGGCCACCAGCCGGTGGCCAGCACCACGGCGAGCACGACGGTGGTGATCCAGGCGCCGAAGCGCGGGCCTCGGGGATCGATCTGGGGCGCGGACATGGAGAGACCTCCTGACCTGGGGGACCTGCGGACATGACGGGTCCAGCGGGACGGTCCGGCCTCAGGCCTGGAACGTCCTGGTCAGAAGGGTCGACACAGGCTGCTGCGCACGCGGCAGAGATCCACCGCGCGTCGCTTGGTCAGCAGCTGGGCCATACGGCGCACACTACCTGCTGCTCCCTCCTGGTGGGAGAGTTGTCCACCAGTTGGAATGAGTGGTGAATCGATAAAGCTCGGACGGCCGAGCCTTCGCGCCGAGCCGGCCGGCGGAACGTCAGGCCAGGTGCGGGCGCAGGGCCTCGACCAGGACGTCCCGCTTGGGCACGCCGCCGACGCGCAGCAGCTCCGCCCCGTTCGGGGCATAGGCGACCGTGGTGGGCGTGCGCAGCACCTTCAGTGAGCTGGCCACGTCCGGCAGGTCGGTCAGGTCGAGCTCACGGTGTTCGAGGCCGTCGGTGCGGGACGCCAGGTCGGACAGCAGCACGCGGGTGTGCCGGCACGGGGCGCAGAACGTGGTCGACAACTGCACCAGGGTGACCGGAGCCGACGGGTCGATCAGGTCCCTGACCTGCTCGGGAAGCTGCGCCGAGGGCTTGCTGCGCCGCACTCTGCCGTCCCGTCCGCGGAGCAGGAAGCCGAGCACGGTGGCGGCGACCAGCACCGCCAGCAACACCCACAGCCCGGTCATCCCAGCCCGCTCCTCCCGCTGCCCAACTGCACGTTCGTGGCCTTGCCGCTGACCGTGAACGCGTTGCTGTCCACGCCGACCTTGGTCGGCACCACCGTGAAGGGCAGCGCCTTGCCCAGGTCGAGCTCGGTGGACAGCGCGGTGAACACGGCCTGCCGCACGCTGTCTGGCACCTTCAACGTCGTGACCCCGTCGACCAATTCCAGCCGGGTCGGCTGGACCTGGATCTTCGTGCCGGACAGGCCCAGCAGGCCGTAGGAGTTGATCTTCAGCGGCTGGCCGGCGACGGTGATGGAGAACGACAGCCGCACGCCGACGCTGGTGTCGGTGTACGGGGCGGGCGTGGGCGTCGGGGTGGGCGTGGTGTCGTACAGCGTGTCCGGCGAGGTCGGGGTGATGGTGAGGTTGGACACGCCCAGGGCCTGGCCGACGTCGGTGGCGTTGAACGCCCGGTTCACGTCGGCGGCGCTGATCTTGACCTGGCCCTCGACCTGGCTGATCAGCACCGAGTGGGCCGAGCCGGAGACCAGCTCGGACAGCGGCACCTTCACGTCGTAGAGGTCGGCCTTGACCTCCAGGTCGCGCAGCGTGTCGCCGATCGGGATGCCGTTGGCCTCGATCTCGATGTCCTGGTAGTCGCCGCGGGCGGCCTGGAGCATGAACGGGAAGCCGTGGATCGTGACCGACGGGTCGTCCGCCAGCTTGAGCTCGGTGCGCATCTTCTTGGACACCTGGTACTCCGCCGCGGCGGCGAACGTGAAGTCGGCCGCGACCAGCAGCGCGGCCAGCACCAACAGCACCGCGACCAGGATCTTCCACCGGCGGCCGCGGCGCGGCCGGGTCGTGGTGGTCATCGCCGACTCTCCCCACATTTGTAAATTCGTGTGACGCCCGTGTTTCGACCAGCCGGGGGACTGGTCACCCCGGGTATTCTCCCGGACATCCGCAGGCAACGGGGCCTGGCCACCGTACGCCGCTGTTCCCGCCCGCCGGTGGCCAGGCCGCGGCGCAGGAGAGGAGGCGGCTTGCCCATGGGTGTCGATCTGCTGCTGTTGACGGGGGATCCCGACCCGTCGTCGGTGCTGCCCGCACTCGCGCTGCTCCCGCACGTGGTGCGGCCGCTGGCCCCCGAGGTGTCCGCGCTGCTCGAGGCCGGCCCGCACGACGCCGTGCTGGTCGACGCCCGGGGAGACCTGGCCGGCGCCCGCTCGCTGTGCCGGCTGCTGTCCAGCAGCGGCGTCGAGGTGCCGGTTGTGGCCATCGTCACGGAGGGCGGCCTGGTCGCCGTCACGGCCGAGTGGGGCGTGGACGAGATCCTGCTGCCCACCGCCGGCCCGGCCGAGGTGGACGCCCGGCTGCGGCTGCTCGGCTCGCGGCGCGCCCCCGACCAGGGCGGCAACTCCGGCGCGATCCAGCTCGGCGAGCTGGTCATCGACGACGCGACCTACACGGCCCGGCTCCGGGGCCGGCCGCTCGAGCTCACGTACAAGGAGTTCGAGCTGCTCAAGTACCTCGCCCAGCACGCCGGCCGGGTGTTCACCCGGGCCCAGCTGCTCCAGGAGGTCTGGGGCTACGACTTCTTCGGCGGCACCCGCACCGTGGACGTGCACGTGCGGCGGCTGCGGGCCAAGCTCGGCCCCGAGCACGAGGCGATGATCGGCACCGTGCGCAACGTGGGCTACAAGTTCGTCCGGCCGTCCCGGCCGGGCGCCCGCACCAGCAGCGGCAACGTCGGCAACGAGGCGCACGAGGCCTCCGATTCGGACTCCGACGCCTTTCGTGCGCTGGCCAAGCAGTTCCGCTGACCGCTAGCGTCGCTCTACGTGGCAGAGCTGACTGGGCGGGACCGGCTGACCGCGGTCGAGGTGGACGAGGTCGCCGGCGTCTTCGAGGCGGCTCGCCTCGCCGACGAGCGCACCGGCGCGGGTGAGCTGCCGTCGTTCGTCGCCCGGCCCGGCACGCACGTGCTCGCCGAGGACAACGGGCGGCTGGTGGGCTACGCCCATCTCGACACCGACGGCGACTCGAACGGCCACCCGGTCGGCGAGGCCCTGGTGCACCCGGCCGCCCGCAACCGCGGCGTCGGCACGCAGCTCGTGCAGGAGCTGCTGCGGCTGGCCGGCGACCGCGAGCCGCGGCTGTGGTCGCACGGGAACCACCCGGCGGCGGCCGCCATCGCGGCCCGGCTGGGCCTGACCAAGGTGCGCGAGATGCGCCGGATGCGGTGGATGGCCGGCGACGTGCCGCAGCCGCAGCTGCGCGAGGGCGTGCGGATCCGGACGTTCGTTCCCGGACAGGACGAGGCGGCGGTCATCGCCGTCAACCACCGCGCCTTCTCCTGGCATCCCGAGCAGGGCGCGCTGACGGTCGAGGAGCTGCTCGCCACGGAGCGGGAGAGCTGGTTCGACCCGGCCGGTTTCTTCCTCGCCGTGGACGCCGCCGACCGGCTGCTCGGATTCCACTGGACGAAAATCCATCCGGGCCCGCCGGAGGCGATCGGCGAGGTCTATGTGGTCGGCGTCGACCCGGACGCCCAGGGCGGTGGCCTGGGCAAGGCGCTCACCGTTATCGGGATGGAGCACTTGCGCGCGGCGGGGCTACGCAGCGTGATGCTCTATGTCGAGTCCGACAACGCCCCGGCGGTGGCGGTCTACAGCAAGCTCGGCTTCACTGTGTGGGACGCTGACGTCCAATACGGACATTGATTGCGCCGTTACGCTGCGCTGCGTCACGAACGTCAATCAACCGGGTCACGTTGGGGTCGCGATACCACCCCTACGGAGTAGTTGTCGTCACTTCGTGTGTCCTGTTCACCTTTCGTTCACCTAGTTACGGTCTGACGTCCACCCTGGCTGCCTACGGTCGGCAGACGAGCGGCGGGACCCGTCGCGCTCGAAGTCGAGTCTCCAAACGGAGGATCCAGGTGAACATGAAGCGGCACGGCGTCGCGCTGGGCATCATGGCGGCAGGCGCCCTCCTGCTCACCGCCTGTGGCAGCGACAACAACAGCGGCGCGACGGGTGGCACCTCGAACACCACTTCCACGTCGGCGGCCCCCAAGGTCGACTGCTCCGGCAAGAAGACGCTGAAGGCCAGCGGCTCCACCGCGCAGAAGAACGCGATGGACCTGTTCGTCGCGGCCTACAACACCGCCTGTGACGGCGCGGACGTCAACTACACCGCCAACGGCTCGGGCGCGGGCGTCACCGACTTCACCGGCAAGGTGACCGACTTCGCCGGCTCCGACTCGGCGCTGAACCCGACGAAGGGCGAGCCGGACAAGGCCGCCGCCGCGTGCGGCAGCCCGGCCTGGGACCTGCCGGTCGTGTTCGGCCCGATCACCATCGTCTACAACCTCAAGGGCGTCTCCGACCTGGCCCTGGACGCCAGCACCGCGGCCAAGATCTTCGACGGTGAGATCAAGACCTGGAACGACCCGGCGATCAAGGCGCTGAACCCGAGCGCCACGCTGCCGAGCACCGCCATCAACGTCGTGTACCGGTCCGACCAGTCCGGCACCACCGACAACTTCCAGCAGTACCTGACCAGCGCGGGCGGCTGGACCAAGGGCGCCGGCAAGACCTTCAACGGCGGCGTGGGCTCCGGCGCGTCCGGCAACCCGGCCGTGGCCACCTCGCTCGGCCAGACCGACGGCGGCATCGCCTACGTCGAGTGGTCCTTCGCGCAGAGCTCGAAGCTCAACATCGCCTCGATCGTCACCAGCAAGGGCGGCACCCCGGTCAAGGTCAGCGCGGACAGCGTCGGCAAGGCCATCTCCAGCGCCGCGTTCAAGAACCCGAGCGGAAACGACCTGTCGCTGGACCTGAGCTCGATCCACAAGACCACCGCGACGGGCGCCTACCCGCTGCTGCTGGCCACGTACGAGATCGTCTGCTCCAAGTACGCGGACGCCGCCACCGGCAAGGCCGTCAAGGCGTTCCTGACCACCGCGATCAACCAGGGCCAGGCGCAGCTCGCCACCAACGGCTACGCCCCGCTGCCGGACTCGATCAAGGCCAAGCTGACCACCGCGATCGACGCCATCAGCTGACTGTCGTAACCCGATGAGCGACACCCGACCGACGCGCGTCCGCCCCGATCGTTCGCAGGAGACTGTGGACGATCGGGGCGGTAGCCGCATGATTGGTGCCATGACCTCCGACAGCGGTCAACCAGGTGTCCGGACGGCGGCCGTGCGCCGCCCCGGCGACACGATCTTCCGCACGCTGACCACCGGCGCCGGCCTCGCGATCGTGATCGCGATCGCGCTGATCGGGCTCTTCCTGCTGATCAAGGCCGTGCCCTCGCTGGCCGCTGACAAGGACAACTTCCTGATCAGCGCCAACTTCGTCACCACCGACCCGAACAACCTGATGTTCGGCATCCGAGACCTGCTCATCGTGACGGTGCTGACCTCGCTGGTCGCGCTGGTCATCGCCATGCCGGTCTCGCTGGGCATCGCGCTGTTCCTCACCCAGTACGCGCCGCCCCGGCTCAGCCGGCCCTTCGCGTACATGGTCGACCTGCTGGCCGCGGTTCCGTCGATCGTCTACGGCCTGTGGGGCATCCTCGTGCTGGGCCCGGCCCTGGAGCCGTTCGAGATCTGGCTGAACTCCACGTTCGGCTGGTTCCCGCTGTTCGCCACCGGCAACATCCCGATCTCGGGCGCCGGCACGATCTTCACCGTGGGTGTGGTGCTCGCGGCGATGCTGCTGCCGATCATCACCTCGGTCACCCGCGAGGTCTTCCGCCAGACCCCGGTGATGCAGATCGAGGGCGCGCTGGCGCTCGGCGCCACCAAGTGGGAGGTCATCCGGACCACGGTGCTGCCCTTCGGTCGCAGCGGCTACATCGCGGCGTCGATGCTGGGCCTGGGCCGCGCGCTCGGCGAGACGGTCGCGGTGCTGCTGATCCTGCACTCCTCGCCCAAGCCGGCCAACTTCAGCCTCTTCGACGGCGGCTACACGTTCGCGTCCAAGATCGCCTCGGCCGCGTCCGAGTTCAGCCAGCCGCTGCCGACCGGGGCCTACATCTCGGCCGGCCTCGTGCTGTTCGTCCTGACCTTCGTGGTCAACGCGGTGGCCCGGTCCATCGCGGGCGGGAAGGCGGCGAAATGACCACCACTGCGTCCACTCTGGACCGGCCGGCCACCCCGCCGGCGTTCCAGGCCGTGAGCGGCTCGCGCAAGATCAAGAACATGGTGGCGACCGTGCTGGTTGTGCTGGCGTTCCTGATCGCGCTGGTGCCGCTGGTGTGGCTGCTGATCAGCGTGATCGCGCGGGGCTACCAGGCCCTGCTGTCCAGCGACTGGTGGACCCACTCGCTCAAGGGTGTGCTGCCCAAGGAGTTCGCCGGCGGCGCGTACCACGCGATCATCGGCACGCTGCTGCAGACGATCGTGTGCGCGGTGATCGCGGTGCCGGTCGGCGTGCTGGCCGCGATCTACCTCGTGGAGTACGGCCGCGGCCGGCTGGCCCGGGTCACCACGTTCATGGTCGACATCCTGTCCGGCGTGCCGTCGATCGTGGCCGCGCTGTTCATCTACGCGCTGTTCCTGAGCACGTTCGGCTTGGGCCAGAGCGCCTTCGCCGTGTCCATGGCGCTGGTGCTGCTGATGCTGCCGGTGGTCGTGCGGTCCACCGAGGAGATGCTGCGGCTGGTGCCGCAGGAGCTGCGCGAGGCCTCGTACGCGCTGGGCGTGCCCAAGTGGAAGACCATCGTGCGGATCGTGCTGCCGACGGCGCTGTCCGGTGTGGTCACCGGCGTGATGCTGGCGATGGCCAGGGTGATGGGTGAGACGGCGCCGGTGCTGGTGCTGGTCGGCTACTCGAAGTCGATCAACTTCAACATCTTCGACGGCAACATGACCTCGCTGCCGCTGCTGATCTACAGCGAGCTGAACAACCCCAACCCCGCGGGCCAGCTGCGGGTGTGGGGCGCGGCGCTCACCCTGATCATCCTGATCATGCTGTTCAACCTCGTGGCCGCCCTCGTGTCGCGGTTCTCGGCCATCAAGACGAAGTGAGCTGAAGACAATGGCCAAGCGGATCGACGTCAAGGACCTGAACATCTTCTACGGCAAGTTCCACGCCGTGGACCGGGTCACCCTCGCCGTGCCGCCGCGCAGCGTGACCGCGTTCATCGGGCCCTCGGGTTGCGGCAAGTCCACCGTGCTGCGGTCGCTGAACCGGATGCACGAGGTCACCCCCGGCGCGCGGGTCGAGGGCAAGGTGCTGCTGGACGGCGAGGACATCTACGCCTCCGCCGTGGACCCGGTCGAGGTGCGCCGCACCATCGGCATGGTCTTCCAGCGCCCCAACCCGTTCCCCACCATGTCCATCCGGGACAACGTGGTGGCGGGCCTGCGGCTGGGCGGCATGCGCAACAAGAAGCAGCTCGACGAGATCGCCGAGCGGTCGCTGCGCGGCGCGAACCTGTGGGCCGAGGTCTCCGACCGGCTGGACAAGCCCGGCGGCAGCCTCTCCGGCGGTCAGCAGCAGCGTCTGTGCATCGCGCGGGCCATCGCCGTGCAGCCCGACGTGCTGCTGATGGACGAGCCGTGCTCCGCGCTGGACCCGATCTCCACGCTGGCCATCGAGGACCTCATCGGCGAGCTGAAGAAGGACTACACGATCGTCATCGTCACCCACAACATGCAGCAGGCCGCCCGGGTGAGCGACCAGACGGCGTTCTTCAACCTGCACGGGGTCGGCCAGCCCGGCCGGCTGGTCGAGATCGACGACACCGAGAAGATCTTCTCCAACCCCGGTCAGCAGGCCACCGAGGACTACATCTCGGGCCGCTTCGGCTGATCGAGACCCGGTGCGGCGGCGGCCGGCGGCAGGGGTCGGCCGCGCGTCGCACCGTCCGAAAAGGACAATGGGCTCGCCGGAATCTCGGCGAGCCCATTGCTTTTGTTGCTGCTAAAGGTCGTCGGTGCCGCTGGCGTAGCCGGGCATCCGGCCGGTGACGACGAAGACGGTCCGCTTGGCCACGGAGACGGCATGGTCGCCGAAGCGCTCGTAGAAGCGGCCGAGCAGGGTGATGTCCACGGCCGAGGGCACGCCGTGCCCCCAGTCCTTGTCCATGATCACCGAGAACAGGTGCCGGTGCAGGTCGTCCATGGCGTCGTCCTCCTCGTCGAGGCGACGGGCCAGCTCCACGTCCTGCGTGCGGATCACCTCCTGCGCCTTGCGGGCCAGGTCGACGGCGATCCGGCCCATCTCGGCGAAGTAGCCGCGCACGTCCTCGGGCAGCACAGCGGCCGGGTGCCGGCGGCGCGCGGCCTTGGCCACGTGCAGTGCGAGATCACCCATCCGCTCCAGGCTTTCCGCCGCGTGGATGACGGACAGCACCGTGCGCAGGTCCGTCGCGACGGGGGCCTGCAGCGCCAGCAGCGAGTAGGCGTCCTCCTCGCACTTGGCCCGCGCGTCGTCGATCTTCGCGTCGTTGCCGATGACTCGCTCGGCGATGCCGAGATCGGCGTCCAGCAACGCCTTGGTGGCCTGCTCCATGGCGTCACCGACCATGCCGCACATGCTCGCCAGCTGGTCAGCGAGCTCGCCGAGCTGGTCGTGGTAAGCCTCACGCATGGCTCACACCCTACGTCGTGGGGATCGCGCCGATGGCATCGCCGAGTGAACCCGACGTGAACCACGGGCGACGAAAGGGCATCGTCACTGGCAGGAAGCGTCCGCGCCGCTGATGGTGGACACATCCGACGGCTGCTGCGTGTTCGGCTGCGCCTGCGGCGTGACCACGTTGCCGTCGAAGTCGGGCCCGGTCACCAGCTGCACCGCGCCGGCCAGCGACGGGTCCTCGACCAGCTTGGAGCCCGGCACGGCGGCGGACAGCGTGCGCGCCTGCGCCTCCCGGCCCGGCGCGTAGCGGACGGTGGTGTGGTCGATCGCGGCGGCCGCCTTGTCCACCGACACGACCTGGAAACCGAGGCGCCCCAACGCGTTCGACGTGTTGGTGGGCAGGTCGCCCTGGCCGCTGCCGTTCTGCACCTGGATCTTCATCGACTTCGGGTCGACCAGCGGGCCGCTCGCGGTGGCGCCCTCCGACGGCAGTGGCGTCCCGTTGATCACCGCGCTGAACAAGGACTTCGTCGCCTCGGGGGTGCCGCCGGTCGGCACGCTGGTGAACACCACCTGGTCCGGCCCGACGCCCTGCACCGACTGCGCCAGCGAGGCCAGCTGGTCCACGCCGACGTTGTCGCCGGTCGCGTTCTTGGACACCGCCGACAGCAGGCCGTTGAGCTTGTTCGGGTCGAGCAGGATCTGGCCCTGCACCGCGGCCCGCAGGATCGCGCCCATCAGCCGCTGCTGGCGCTGGATCTGGCCGAGGTCGGGCGACGGGTCGCCGTCGACCTTGCGGGCCTTCACGATCTTCACGGCGGTGTCGCCGTCGACCGGCTGCGGCCCGGTGCCCGACAGCAGCGTGCCCAACTGCCCGTCCTGCAACGGTTTCTTCACGCACAGCTCGACGCCGCCGATGGCGTCGACGATGCCCTTGAGGCCGTCCCCGCTCATCGTCATGAAGTGGTTGATCAGCAGCCCGGAGACCTTCTGCACGTCCTGCGTGACGCACTGCGGGCCGCCCGCGGCCAGCGCGTTGGACAGCTGCGCCGGGCCGCACGGCGGCTGGCTGAGCTGGAGGCCGTTCGGGAACGACACGAACACGACGCGCTTGCGGTCGGCCGGCACGTGCGCGACGAGCACCATGCCCGAGCCGGCGAGCAGGAAGTTGTCGTCGCCGTGCTGCTTGTCGGCGGCCTGGATGGCCGACGAGTTGGTGTCCAGCGCGTCGACCTGCTTGATGTCCGAGCCGGTCCACTGCTTGACCGAGCCCCACGCGATGCCGCAGACGATCAGCACGATCGCGGCGGCGGCGATGGCCAGCACCTTGATCGCCAGGCCGATCATCCGGCGCTTGTCGCGGGCCCGCTCGATCTCGGCCGCGTCCATGTCGAACTCGGGGTCGTCCTCGATCGGCTCGGCGGCCGAGGCCGGCGGCTCCGCCGGCACGTCGTCGTCGGTGTCGATCCACGGCATGTACTTCTTCTGCCGGTTGCGGCGCTTGCTCTCCTCGGCCGCCATCTCGTCGTGCACGGCGGAGAAGCGCGCCAGCGTCTGGTCCACCTTGCGCCGGCGCTGCACCTCCTCGCCGATCGGCTCCATCTCGGTGGTCATCGCGGCCAGCTCGATGTCCTCGCGGCGCTCCGGCTTCGGCGGCGCGTCGACGTCGACCGGGGCCTCCTCGACGAGGGGCTCCTCGGGCGGGGCGATGGTGGTCTGCTCCAGGTCCGCCGGGGGCTCCAGGCGGGTGCGCAGGCTGTCCGGGGACACCGACGGCCGCTGCGGCGGCCGGCCGTTGGGCGGCAGCACCGGCCGCGGGCCGCTGCTCTCGCCTGGCCGGTCCTGGACCGGCCGGGGGCCAGTGGCCTCGCCCGGTCGCGGCGGCATCGGCCGGCGCATGTTGGACAGGCTCGACTCGCCCGGTCGCGGGGCGCCGGGCTGCGGGGCCCCGTTGGGCGGCACGACCGGGCGTCGACCAGTGGCGTCGCCGGGCGGCGGCACGGGCGGACGGCCGTTGGGCGGCATCGGCTGTCGCATGTTGGACAAGCTCGACTCGCCGGGGCGCGGACCGGCCGGCGGCATCGCACGCCGTCCGGTGGCCTCGCCGGGCGGCGGCACGGCGGCGCGACGGCCGGTGGCCTCGCCGGGGGGCGTGATGGCGGCACGGCGGCCCGTGGCTTCCCCCGGCGGCGGCGACACCATGGCGCGGCGTCCGGTGGCCTCGCCGGGCGGCGTGACGGCCGCGCGGCGGCCCGTCGCCTCGCCCGGGGGCGTGCGACGGCCAGCGGGCTCCTCAGGCGCCAAACCGGCGGCACGGCGGCGGGCGGCGTCGCCCGGACGGAGGGTGGTGGTCTCGTCGTCGTCCTCGGGCTCCACGGCGGCACGGCGCCCGCGGGGCTCGTTCGGCGTCACCGCGGCGCGGCGGCCGGTGGACTCCCCGGGACGGGCGCCGGCGCCGGGGCCCGGGTCGCGCAGGGCGCGGCGGCCGGTCGGCTGGTCGCTCGGCGGCGCCGGCCGCTGGCCCGTTCCGGGGTCGGAGCGGGTCGCGCGTGGCGGCTGTGAACTGGGCGTATCGGGCTGCGCGGCGCGCCGGCGCGGCGGCGCGGACGGCGGCGGCTCGATCGCGGGCGGGGTCGGTCGCGGCAGGTTCGGCCGCGAACCCGTGTGGCGCTGCACCAGGTCGGAGACGCTGAGACCGCCGGAGGCCTCCATGGACCTGCGCCTGCGGCCGCGGCGGCCCGTGGGTTCCTGGTCGGGCGCCTCGTACGAGTCCGCGGCACCATCGGGACCGGTGCCGCCGAAGCGGGGATCGTCGGGCACCCAGGCTCCCTTCAGGCTCACGGCCCATACGGGCTGTTCATCACGAGTTGACGTCAGTGCGGCCACAGTGGTTGCACATCGCGGCGCGTCACCCAGCGCACGCGATAGTACGGACGACCGCTAGTTCTAGCGACAGGCAGGCGGAATTCTGACACGGTTCGTACTCGAAACCGCCCAGGACGTTAGGCCGAACGGGGACTTGAACCGGTCCGGGTTGCTGTCAGTAGTGCTCCGCGACCCGCACGTCCGCGATCGACCGCCGCGCCGCGGCCGGACCGGCCAGCCGCACCCGGCCGTCCTCACGGTAGGCCACCGCGTTGCGGCCCGACTGCTTGGCCGAGTACAGCAGGCTGTCGGCCTGCAGCAGCTGGTGCTCGGCCCCGTTCTCGCAGCTGCCGCCCACCTCGTGGGCGACGCCGGCGCTGACCGTGACCCGCAGGCCGGGGGCCATCGCCGACCAGTCGTGCCGCTCGACCCGGTCCCGGGCCGCCTCGGCGATCGCGATCGCCGAGGCCTGGTCGGTGTCGGGCAGCACCAGCACGAACTCCTCGCCGCCGTAGCGGGCGCAGAACGCCGGCTCCGGCAGCTCCACCTGGAGAAGTTCGACGACTTGTTGGAGGACCCGGTCCCCGACCAGGTGCCCGTAGCGGTCGTTGACCTGCTTGAACCAGTCCAGGTCGACCAGCGCGACCGCCAGCGTGCCGGTCTGCTCGGCCAGCATCGCCATCAGGCGTTGGTCCAGGTAGCGGCGGTTGTAGCTCGCGGTGAGGCTGTCCCGGATGCTCTGCTCGTGCGCCTCGGCGTGCTCGCGGCGCAGCCGGTCCACCTCGCGGCGCAGCTGCTCGGGCACGGCCGGCACGTGGCCGTCGCCGTCCTGGTAGATCAGGTCGAGCGCGGACCGCAGATGGTCGTAGGCCTCGCGCCACTGGCCGCGGGAGGCGAGCAGTCCCGCGAGTTTCTCGTGCAGGTTCACCAGTCCGCCGTCGGCCTGTTCGCCGTCCGGTCGGGAGACATCGGGCTGTGATGACGCTGTCACCGCGCTCACCTCCTCACGAAGGTGGTGTCGTCCGCGCGGCGGCGCGGCTTGAGTCACGGCACCCGGGCCGGGGCGCTTTTCCCTCGACTGGCTGACCGAGCCGTGGCCCGAAACGCTGACCGTGCGTAACACGGATGGGCGTATGTGAGTACCGTCACTGGGCCGGGCAGGGGGCGAAGCCGTATGCCCGCCCGCCGTCGACCACCACCCGCTGCGAGCCGATCTGCGTGCCCACCACCGAATTCCCCTGACGGATGGTGAGGCTCACCGCCACCACGTAGACGCTGCCGCTGGGCCGCTTGTCCGAGCCCGGCACCGTCCATCCGGGGTCCGGGCGCAGCGTGGCCAGCGTCGGCGTGGCCGTGATCGTCACGCCGTTGAGGTCGCACACCCGGTCCGCGAACGCCGGCACCTGCGTCGACGTCAGGAACTGCTGCTCCGACCGCACGCCCTGGGCCGCCGCCGCGTCCAGGTCGGTGAAGTACCTCGACACCAGGCCCGGATCCGGCGAGGGCTGCGGCGTGCCCGCCACCGTGCAGCCGGCCAGAGCAGAGGCGGCCAGCGCCAGGGCCGCCAGCGCGATCACCCGGCCGTCAGCCACCGGAGTGCATCATCTCGGCGCCGGCCGGCACGCTCGCGTCCTCCGGGTCGTCGAGCCAGCCGTCGGGCAGCACCACCTTCGCCGCCGAGCCCTGGCGGCCTCGGGGGCCCTCGGCGTCGGCCGGGAACGGCACGTCGTGGTCCAGCTCGCCGATCAGGTCGTCCAGCTCCTGGAGGCTGGAGACCATCGCGAAGCTGCGGCGCAGCGTCGAGCCCACCGGGAAGCCGTGCAGGTACCAGGCCATGTGCTTGCGCAGGTCGCGCAGGCCCTTGTGCTCGTCGTAGTGCTCCGTCAGCAGCTCCGCGTGCCGGCGCAGGACCGTCGCCACCTCGCCCAGGTTCGGTCCCGGCGGCAGCGGTTCGCCGCGGAACGCCGCCTGCAGCTCGCCGAACAGCCACGGGCGGCCCAGGCAGCCCCGGCCCACCACCACGCCGTCGCAGCCCGTCTTCGCCACCATGTCCAGCGCGTCCTGGGCCTTGAAGATGTCGCCGTTGCCCAGCACCGGGATCGTCGTCACGGCTTCCTTGAGGCGGGCGATCGCCGACCAGTCCGCCTGACCCGAGTACCGCTGCGAGGCCGTCCGGGCGTGCAGCGCAACCGCTTGCGCCCCCTCCGCCTCCGCGATCCGGCCCGCGTCCAGGTAGGTCAGGTTCTCGTCGTCGATGCCGATGCGGAACTTCACCGTCACCGGGATCCCCGCCGGCTCCGCCGCCCGCACCGCCGCCGCCACGATGTCCCCGAACAGCCGCCGCTTGTACGGCAGCGCCGCGCCACCACCCTTGCGCGTCACCTTCGGCACCGGGCAGCCGAAGTTCATGTCGATGTGGTCGGCGAGGTCCTCGTCCACGATCATCTGCACGGCCTTGCCCATGGTGACCGGGTCCACGCCGTACAGCTGGAGCGAGCGGGGCTGCTCGTCCGGGTGGAAGGTGATCATGTGCATGGTGCTGGCGTCCCGCTCCACCAGCGCCCGGGTGGTGATCATCTCGCAGACGTACAGGCCCGCCCCATAGCGGCGGCACAGCTGGCGGAACGCGGTGTTGGTGATGCCCGCCATCGGGGCGAGCACCACCGGCGGGTCGACCGTGTGGGGTCCGATCCGGAGTGCGGGAGTCGCAGAAGCCACCCGACCAGGCTAGCCAGCGGCTACGGCTGCACCAAGCTGATCACCGCCGCGCTCGGCCGGAGAGTGCGTCGTAGGTCTCCTCGTCGAAGGCGACCAGGCGGATGAGGTCGACCTTGGTCGGGGTGGCGGCGAGGGTAGTACGGGCGATACGGGCCGCCGGACCGACGGGGTAGCCGTAGAGGCCGGTGGCGATGGCGGGGAAGGCGATGCTGCGTACGTCGAGGGAGTCGGCGACTTCGAGGCAGCGGCAGTAGCAGGAGGCGAGGAGGTCGGCCTCGCCGTAGGCGCCGCCGTCCCAGACGGGGCCGACGGTGTGGATGACGAACGTGACCGCGGCGAGGTCGAAGGCGGGGGTGGCCTTGGCGTCGCCGGGATCGCACGGGGCGATGGCGGAGCCGGCGTCGGCCAGGCGAGGACCGGCGGCACGATGGATGGCGCCGTCGACGCCACCGCCGCCGAGCAGCGACTCGTTGGCGGCGGTGACGATGGCGTCGACACGTTCCTTCGTGATGTCACCAAGCACAACCTCGATCACGGCCATGACGACAGGGTGACAGCGACGGCGGGGCCGCCACCGGTCGTTCCCCTCAAGGCGAACTCAGCCGAGGTCGCGGGCGAGCAGGTCGTCCTCGGTCTCGCGGCGGATGAGCAGGCGGGCGGCGCCGTCGAGGACGGAGACGACGGGCGGCCGGCCGACCATGTTGTAGTTGGAGGCCAGGGAATGGTGGTACGCGCCGGTGCACGGCACGGCGAGCAGGTCGCCGGCGCGGATGTCGGCGGGCAGGGGAACGTCCTCGGCGAGAATGTCCCCGGCCTCGCAGTGGCGGCCGACAACGGTGACGGCGGTGGAGGTGTGCGAGAACCGGCGGCCGACGGGGCGCACGGTGTAGCGGGCGCCGTAGAGGGAGGGCCGGGGGTTGTCGCTCATGCCGCCGTCGACGGCGACGAAGGTGCGCTTGGAGCCATGTTTCACCGTGACGACGCGGTAGAGGGTGATGCCGGCGGACCCGACGATGGCCCGGCCGGGTTCGATCGTGAGGCGGGGCACGGGAAGACGGTATGAGGAGCACTCGTAATTGACGGCACGGAGCACGCGGTCGGCGTAGCCCCGAAGGTCGAACGAGGGGTCGCCGCAGCGGTACGGAACGGCATGCCCGCCGCCGAGATCGAGCTGGGGCAAGGTAATCCCGTGCTGTACCTGGACGAGCGCCATGAAGGCGACCATGCGCCGGGCGGCCTCCTCGAACGAGGCGACGCGCGAGACCTGCGAACCGATGTGGCAGTGCAGCCCGACGAGCCGGAGGCTGGGCTGCGCCAGCACGCGGCCGACGGCCTCCATGGCGGCGCCGGAAGCCAGCGGGAAACCGAACTTCTGGTCCTCGACGCCGGTGGCGACGGCCTTGTGGGTGTGCCCGTCGACGCCGGGCGTGACCCGGACGAGCACGTTCTGCGGATAGCGGGCCAGCGCCCCGAGCTGTTCGATCTCGTCGAGGGAGTCGACGACGACGCGGTCCACGCCGTAGCCGATGGCGGCCTTGAGGTCCTCGGGCGTCTTCACGTTGCCGTGGAACAGGATCCGCGACGCGGGGAAGGCGATCGACCGGGCCACGGCGAGCTCGCCGGCGGAGCAGACGTCCAGCGACAGCCCCTCCTCGGCGATCCACCGGAGCACACCGCGGCCGGTCATCGACTTGCCGGCGTAGGCGATCTCGATGCCCGGCAGCGCCGAGGCGTACTCGCGGCAGTGCAGCCGCACGGTCATCTCGTCCAGGACGTGGCACGGGGTGCCGAAGCGGGCGGCGAGCTGGGTGAGCGGCACCCCGCCGAGCAGCAGGTCCCCGTCCACGCCGTGGCGCACGGACCGCGGCCAGATCCCGGGCTCCAGCTGCCCGCGCAGCGACTCACCCAGCGTCGGTATCAGCTCGGCGAGAGTCATCGTGTCCTCCCAGTCGTCGTCCGAACGCATCCAGCAGACTCCCGAAGACGCAGGTGGGGCGGGGGTGCGGACGCGGTCATGACGGATGCGGGGGGCACGTTGTCGCGATGCTGACGGCCGGGTGGCCCGGACCACATAGTTGACACTGACTAGTTGAGCCTGGATAGTTGGAACTGGCTAATGGAGAGACGATGAAACGACGCGCGGTGTCCAACCCGCTGGCGCTGGCCGTGCTGGCGAACCTGCTCATGGGGCCCAACCACCCGTACGAGATCGGGCGGCTGCTCAAGGAGCAGGGCAAGGACCGGGACATCAAGTACAACCGGGGCTCGCTCTACATGGTGGTGGAGCAGCTCGCCAAGGCCGGTTTCATCGCCGAGCACGAGACGGTCCGCGACACGCAGCGGCCCGAGCGCACGAGCTACGCGCTCACCGACGCGGGACGGACCGAGCTGTACGACTGGATGCGCGAACTGGTGTCGACGCCGGCGCAGGAGTACCCGAGCTTCGGGGTGGCGCTGTCGTTGCTGGTCGTGGTGCCGCCGGCGGAGACGGTGGAACTGCTCGGCCAGCGGCACGCCGCGCTGACCGCACAGGTCGACGAGATCCGGGACACCATGCGCCAGGCCGCCGAGCAGGGCGTGGACTGGTGGTTCCTGATCGAGGAGGAGTACCGGCTCGCGGTGCGAGAGGCGGAACGCACCTTCGTCGCCGGCCTGGCGCAGCGGCTCGCGGATCCCGAATACCAGCGGATGTGGGACGACTTCGTCAGGGGGAGAACACCATGAAGGCACTGATCATCGGGGCCGGCATCACCGGCCCGGTCGCGGCGCTGGCACTGCGCAAGGCCGGCATCGAGGCCGAGATCTACGAGGCGTACGAGCAGCCCGCGGACGACGTCGGCGGCTGGCTGATGATCGCGCCGAACGGCGTCGCCGCGCTGGGCCTGCTCGGCCTGGACACCGACCTGCGCACCATCGGCCGGCCCAACCGGCGCATGGTGATGCTCGATGGCCGCGGCAAGCGGTTCGGCGCGATGGACGAGCTGGACGAGGACAACCCGAGCCAGCTCGTGCTGCGGCCCGACCTGTACCGGCTGCTGGTCGAGCGCGCGGACGCCGCAGGCATCAAGATCCACCGCGGCAAGCGGCTGGTGGCCGCCGAGGAGACCGCGAACGGCGTCACCGTCCGCTTCGCCGACGGCAGCACCGCCGAGGGCGACGTGCTGATCGGCGCGGACGGCGTGCATTCGACGGTCCGCACGCTGATCGACCCGGACGCGCCCGGCCCCCGCTATACCGGCCTGCTCGGCTTCGCCGGCTACCTGCCGGGCAACGACTTCGGCCTCGACCGGGACGAGTTCTACTTCGCCCAGGGCAAGGGAGGATTCCTCGGCTACGCGCTCACCGCCGAGGGCGACACCGGCTGGTTCACCAACGTGCCCAGCGCGGAGCCGATCACCGGCGCGCAGGCCCGCGCCATCGGGGCCGAGGAGTGGCTGCGCCGGATGCGTGAGCTCTACGGCGACGACTACCCGGCGCACGACATGCTGGCCCGGTCCACGGCGGACGAGATGGTCGTGGTCGGCGGGATGCACATCATGCCCAGCGCGCCGCGCTGGCACAGCGACCGCATGGTGCTGGTCGGCGACGCCGCCCACGTGCCGTCCAACAGCACCGGCCAGGGCGCGTCGATGTCCATCGAGAGCGCCATCGAGCTGGCCCGCTGCCTGCGCGACCTGCCGGCGCGGCAGGCCTTCGAGGCGTACGAGCGGCTGCGCCGGGAGCGGGTGGAGAAGGTCGCCGAGTACGGCGAGAAGGTCAACCAGGACAAGGTGAACGGCCGCGTCAGCCAGCTCGTGACCAGCGTGCTGGCGCCGATCGCGATGAAGCTGTTCATGAAGCCGGAGAAGATGTTCGGCTGGCTGCACCGCTTCCGCATCGACTGGGACGCGAAGGTCACCGCGGACTAGGGGGGAGGGCCGGTGGGGGCGCGCCGCGGGCGCGCCCCCACCGATGAACTCAGCCCCGTTCGACCAGGTGTCCCACCACGTCCGGGCCGGGGTGGGCGTGGCCGGAACCGTCGCGGCGCAGGTCCACCTCGGGCAGCTCCACCGACGAGCCGGTGTCCGTCGACCCGGCCGGCCGCGGACCGACCCACGCCAGCCGCAGGGCGTTCTCGCCCTTGAGGAAACGGTGCGTCCGCACGCCGCCGGTGGCCCGCCCCTTGGCCGGGTACTCCTCGAACGGCGTCACCTTCACGGTGTTCCCGGTGGCGGTGACCACCATCGGCGCGCCGTGCTCCTCGTCATCGGTCCGGACCGCCGCGAAGAACAGCGTGTGCGCGCCGGCGGCGAGCTTGATGCCGGCCATGCCGCCGCCCTTGAGGCCCTGCGGCCGCACCAGACCGGCCTCGTAGCGCAGCAGCGAGGAGTCGGAGGACACGAACACCAGGGTCTCGCTGCCGTCGGTCAGCCACGTCGCGCCGACGATCTCATCGCCGTCCTTGAGGGTGATCACCTCGAACTCATCCGACCGCACCGGCCACTCGGGGGCGCACACCTTCACCACGCCCTGCCGGGTTCCCACCGCCAAGCCGGGCGATTCGGTGTCGGTCAACGGCGCGATGGTCACGACCCGCTCGCCCTTGTCCAACGGCACCAGCTCGCTGGCGGCCATGCCGCCGCTCAACGACACCGTGCCCACCTGCTCCGGCAACACCGGCAGCGGCAGCACATCCGTCTTGAACGCCCGGCCCTTGCTGGTCACCAACAGGATCTGGCCACGGGCCGTGGTGTGCACGACCGCCGCGACGGCGTCGTTGCGGGCGCGGCCGTTGCGCCGCCGCGCCTCGGACGCTTCCTCCGACTCGGCGGCGGTACGCGCCACCAGGCCGGTCGCCGACAGCAGCACCTGGCACGGGTCGTCGGCGACCTCCAGCGGGCCGGCCGGCTTGGACGCGGCCAGCACCTCCTTCAGGTCGCCGTCGATCAGCGCGGTCCGCCGCTCCCAGGACACGTCCTTGGTCACCTTGGACAGCTCGGTCGACACGACCTTCCGCAGCACCGCCGGGTCGTCCAGGATCTTGGACAGCTCGGCGATCTCCTCGGTCAGCTTCGCCTGCTCCGACTCCAGCTCGATCTTGTCGTACTTGGTGAGGCGGCGCAGCGGCGTGTCCAGGATGTAGCCGGCCTGGATCTCCGACAGCTTGAACTGCTTCATCAGGCCGTCGCGGGCGGCCTGCGCGTTGTCGCTGTTGCGGATCAGCCGGATCACCTTGTCGATGTCCAGCAGCGCCCGCAGCAGGCCCTCGACCAGGTGCAGCCGCTCCTCGCGCTTGCGCTTGCGGTAGCGGGTGCGGCGGGTGACGACCTCGTAGCGGTGCTTGAGGAACACCTCCAGCAGGGCCTTGAGGCCCAGCGTCTGCGGCTGGCCGTCGACCAGCACCAGGTTGTTGATGCCGAAGGACTGCTCCAGCGGGGTCAGCCGGTACAGGTCGGCCAGCAGCGCCTGCGGGTTCACGCCGACCTTGCACTCGATCACCAGCCGGGTGCCGTTCTCCCGGTCGGTGAGGTCCTTGACGTCGGCGATGCCGGTGAGTCGCTTGGACTTCGTCACCTCGTCGGTGATCTTCTCGATGATCTTCTCCGGGCCGACGCCGTACGGCAGCTCGGTCACCGTGATCGCCTGCCGGCCCCGGCTGCCCTCCAGCGGCCCGGTCTCCGCCCGCGCCCGCATCCGCACCACGCCGCGGCCCGTCTCGTAGGCCTTGCGCACCTCGTCCAGGCCCAGCAGCATGCCGCCGGTCGGCAGGTCCGGCCCCGGCACGAACTCCATCAGCTTGTCCAGCGAGGCGTCCGGGTGGCTGATCAGCCACCGCGCCGCCGCCACGACCTCGCCCAGGTTGTGCGGGATCATGTTGGTGGCCATGCCCACCGCGATCCCGGACGTGCCGTTCACCAGCAGGTTCGGGAACGCCGCCGGCAGCACCGACGGCTCCTCCAGCGACCCGTCGTAGTTCGGCCGGAAGTCGACCGTGTCCTCGCCCAGCTCGCCGACCAGCAGCATGGCCTCGTTGGACATTCTTGCCTCGGTGTAGCGCGACGCGGCCGGTCCATCGTCTGGGCTACCAAAATTACCGTGCCCGTCGATCAGCGGCGCGTTCATGGAAAAGTCCTGCGCCAATCGAACCATTGCGTCGTAAATAGCAAGATCGCCGTGTGGATGGAATTTGCCCATCACATCCCCGACGACGCGGGACGACTTCACGTACGCGTGCGTCGGCCGGTAACCCTGCTCGTGCATCGAGTACAGGATTCGGCGGTGCACCGGCTTGAGGCCGTCCCGGGCGTCGGGCAGCGCCCGGGAGTGGATGACCGAGTACGCGTACTCCAGGTACGAGTCCTCGATCTCCGTCGTCACCGGGGTGTCCAGCACGGTGGCGCCCGCGCGGTCGAAGGCCGACGGGTCCACCTTGGTCACGGAGCCCTTGCTGCGGCGTGCCATGTCTTGCCTGTTCTCCTACTCCGGAAGCGGACCGGTCAGATGTCGATCGCGGACTGGTCGACGCGGGCGGCCGACTCCACCAGCCAGTTGCGCCGGGGCTCCACCTTCTCGCCCATCAGCAGCTCGAGGGTCTGCTCGGCGGCGTCGGCGTCGTCCAGGGTGATCCGGCGCACCGAGCGGGAGGCGGGGTTCATGGTGGTGTGCCACAGCTCGTCGGCGTCCATCTCGCCCAGGCCCTTGAACCGGGGCACCGGGGTGACGACCTGCTTGCCGGCCTTCTCCAGCGCGGCCAGCTTGGTCTCCATCTCCCGCTGGGTGAAGGTGAAGATGGTCTCCGGGTTGCGGCCCTTGGTGGTGAGCTTGTGCAGCGGCGGCATGGCGGCGTACAGCCGGCCGTCCTCGATCACCGGCCGCATGTACTTGGCGAACAGGGTGATCAGCAGCGTCCGGATGTGCGAGCCGTCGACGTCGGCGTCGGCCATCAGGATCACCCGGCCGTAGCGCATCGCGGACAGGTCGAAGGTGCGTCCGGTGCCGGCGCCGAGCACCTGCACGATGGAGGCGATCTCGGCGTTGCGCAGGGTGTCGGCCAGATTCGCCTTCTGCACGTTGAGAATCTTTCCGCGCAGCGGCAGAAGTGCCTGGTACTCCGACACTCGCGCCATGCGCGCGCTGTTGTGGACGAACACGCCCGCTTCGAGGGCGAAGTTGTGATAGCCGTCCACGGTCAGGTCGTAGACGTCGGCGGTCTCGGCCAGGGGCTCGACGAACGCGACACGGTGATTGACCAGTGTCGCCGCTTCGCGCAACCGTTCGAGATCGCCGTCGTAGGCCTCGAGCAGGCGGTCGAACCGGAGGCCGGTACGGGCTACGCGCGATCGCATCTCGTCGTAGGCGTGGGCCAGGTCGGCATCCGGGATCGACGCCAACTCGGCGACTCGCTTCAGTGCCGCAATCCGTCGGCCTTCGTTCTGCTGGGCGACCCGTTCGGCCCGCGGCACGGTCTCGACGTAGCGTGCGCGTCCGGCCTGCACCTTCGCGAGGTGACCGTTGCTTGGATCGGCGAGACGTTCCTTCATGTAGGCCGAATGCTGTTGGCCGAATTCGGGGTTCTTCGCGTGCCAGGCAAGGACGGCGTCACGCTGCCGTGCTCGTTCGGCCGGGTCGTCGAACTGGGCTTCGGTTGCCAGCGAACACCACGCCCGAAGCTTCTCGTTCTCCCATTGCTTACGGGACCGCTCGCTCCATTCGGTCCGGCGAGCGGGGTCGGCGAAGAAGGCGCGCACCCGTTCGGCAGCGGCGGCGCGATGCTCGGGGTGCGCCCAGTAGTCGGCCTGACGTTGCCGCATCTGCTCGGCGTACGCCGCCTTCTCCGCTGTGGTCAGCGCCGCGTACCAGTCCTGGAAGCCCTGCTCGATCCGCTCGCGGAAAGCGGGGTCGGCGTTGAGCGTGGCCAGTCGCTGCAAGCACGCCGCACGGAATTCAAGATCCTGCCACTGGGAGGAAAGCATCGCGGACTTGAACTCGATTCCGCCTGCGGCCAGCCACGCCCGGTAACCCGCGTGCACGTGGTCGCCCATCATGGACGCGTGCAGGGCGGCGTGATCGTCCCACGTCATCCTGCGAATGTTGCGCGGGTCGTTGTTCCGCTTGTTGACGTCGATGTGATGGCGCACGTTGCCGTTGTCGGCACGGTCGAGCCCGTGACGGAGGTTGTGGGCGTCGGCGAGGTAGTGGGTGTACACCCACTCGTCGCGGTCATTCATCCAGACGCGTTCGTAGCCGTCCAGCTTGTCGCCGGCAGCCTTCGCCGACAACGACCGGTACAGCGGCATCAGCGAGTCGCCCGCGGTCAGCTCGTCGGCTCGTCGGTACGAGCCGTCGCGAAGTCGGAACAGGTGGTCGGGTGTGCAGCGGACGGACTCGCCGTTGTCCAGAGTCACGCGGACCAGTGACGCCGCCCGCTTGGTGAGGCGCGGTTCGACAAGCGGCGCGACGACCACCCGCCCGGCCTTGTTGGTCGTGTATCCGAAGTGCGTGATGCCCTTGGCCCAGTCAGCGGCCAGATCGGCAAATGACCGGCTCTCACCCGATGCCAGGGCGATCCTCGTGTCACCGGTGAAACAGCCCAGCGCGCTGTCGCCCTCCACGAGGAACAGCTCGCTACGCGAAACACCGGTGGTGCGGCAGTCGACCAGCTTCGGGGGCATGGCCGCGCCCTCGAGCGCGGTCTTGCGCCGGGCGGCGTCCTTCTGCTGCTTCTGGGTCAGCCGCACGCGCGCGGCGTCGACCACCTTCTGCAGCACGGTCTTGGCCTCGGTCTTGGTGCGGCGGTCCTCGGTCCACGCCTTCACCTGCCGCTCCACCACGCCCAGGATCACCTTGGTGATGCCGGCGGTGGACAGCTCGTCCTTGGTCTGCGACGTGAACTGCGGCTCCGGGATGCGCACGTGGATCACGGCGGTCATGCCCTCGAGCACGTCCTCCAGCGTGGGCATGTCCTCCTTGGGCTTGAGCAGCCCGCGGGTCTTGGAGATGGCGTCCTGCACGGCCTTGGTGACGGCCCGGTCGAAGCCCTTGCGGTGGGTGCCGCCGTGCATGTTGCGGATGGTGTTGGTGAAGCACTCCACCGTGCGCTCGTAGCCGGTGCCCCAGCGCAGCGCCACCTCGACCTCGGCGTGACGCTCCACTTTGGACCGCATCACGCCGTTCTCGTCGGCGGCGTTCTCGAAGTAGGTGCCGTCGCCGTTGATCAGCAGCGTGCCGGAGACGGGCTTGTCGCCGGACGGCGTCAGGAAGTCCACCATGTCGGACAGGCCGTGCGGGTAGTGGAACGACTCCTCGACGATCGAGCCCTCGGTGGCGTCACGCAGCACGTAGGTCACGCCCGGCACCAGGAAGGCGGTGTTGCGCAGCTTGGCCCGCACCGCCTCGCGGTCCAGGGCGGCGCCGTTCTCGAAGTAGCGGGAGTCGTACCAGTACCGGATGGACGTGCCGCTGGACTCGCCGCGCTTCATCTTGCCGGTGACCTGGAGCCCGGACTGCTGGGTGAACTTGGCCTTCGGCCCGGGCGCGTCGAACACGCCGGGCACGCCGTGCGCGAACGACATCTGGTGCACCTTGCCGAGCTGCTTGACCACGACGTCGAACCGGTGCGACAGGGCGTTCACGGCGGACGCGCCGACGCCGTGCAGGCCGCCGGACGTCTTGTAGCCGGAGCCGCCGAACTTGCCGCCGGCGTGCAGCCGGGTCAGCACGAGCTCCACGCCGGACAGGCCGGACTTGGCGTGCACACCGGTCGGGATGCCGCGGCCGTCGTCGTCGACCTGCACGCTGCCGTCGGCGTGCAGCGTGACCACGACACGCTTGGCGAAGCCGGCGATGCCCTCGTCGGTGGAGTTGTCGACCACCTCGGTGAACAGGTGGTTGATGCCGCGGCTGTCGGTCGACCCGATGTACATGCCGGGTCGCTTGCGGACCGCCTCCAGACCCTCCAGGTGCGTGAGGTCGTCGGCCCCGTAAAGAGTCTCAGCGGTCACAGGGTCTTTCTCCCAGATCGTGGCTAGCCAATTCTTGAATTAACGCGGTCTCGGCCCCGAGGGTAGTCCCAGGGACCGACAGTTCAGCCGAGCAGCGCCAGCTCGGCCACGACGGCACGGTGGTCGGTGCCCGGCAGCAGGTGCTCGCTCGCGGACACCGCGGCCAGGCCGGGACCGTGCAGCACGTGGTCGATCTGGATCAGCGGGAACGCCGACGGCCAGGTCGGCGCCCACCCTCGGCCCAGCTCGGCGTGCGTGTCGATCAACCCGGCCGCCAGCAGCGAGCGCAGCGGCGAGTGATCGACGGTGGCGTTGAAGTCGCCGAGCACGACGACGTTCCGGCCGGCAGTGGCCCGCAGCGCCGACATGTCCTGGGCCCAGAGCCCCGGGCCTCCGACAGGATAGTACGTGTGCACGCCGGTTATCGGGATGTCGTGGCCGGACACGGTCACCGTGATCTGCGTCTGCGGCCACGTGGTGGGCAGGTTCGCGGGCCCGCCGTGGGTGATCGGGAACCGGGAGAAGATGGACGTGTCGTTCTCCGGGTGCAGCTCCCGATAGGGCATGAGCTTGGCCATGCCGGCCTCGTCCAGGGCCTTGATCGCGGGGGCGTCCAGCTCCTCCAGGGCCAGCACGTCCAGGTGCTCGTCCTTGGCCATCGACACCAGCGCGAGCGGGTCGACCTGGCCTCGGTGGGTGTTGCAGGTGCCGACGCGGATATGCACAGCGTCGGCCGGGATGGCCGGCCGGTTGGGTACGAACCGGGGCACGATCCAGGCCACTTGCAGCACCAGCAGCGCCGCCGCGGCCACGGTGAGCCACCGGCCGCGCAGTGCGAGCAGCGTCACCAGCACGGCCGCGGTGAGCAGCGCGAAGTAGGGCAGCAGCGCGATGGGCAGCGCCAGATAGGTGCCGTCGTCGAAGCCGAAGATCCGGGTGACGGCGAGCACGGTGGCGCAGGTCAGCGGCGCGGCGCAGGCGATCAGCGCCGCGGTTCGGCCCCGGTTCACCAGGCGGCCTCGACGGACTCGATGTTGGCGACGGCGAACTCCCGCTCGTCCTCGCGCAGGTAGCACCACGAATCCAGCCAGCCGTTGAGCAGCTGCTCCGGGCGAATCCGGCGAACCGTGCGGTTGCCGTTGCGGTCGCGGTAGCCGATCACCACGTCGCCCTCGGTGTCGATGGCGTGCGCCAGCATCGCCAGCTCGACGGGGTGCAGCGTGTGGTTCTGGCGGGACAGCCGGTCGAAGGTCGCGCCGCCCTCGACCGGCACGTGCGGCTCGGCGATCAGCCGCGCGGCCAGTTCCTCGGCGGTGACGGCGGTCCTGTCCACAATCGCCTGGGCCATGTGTTCCTTCGCGTGTTCCACCACGACCGTGCCGGCGTGATTCTCGGTGACCGGCGCGTAGCCGGCGTTCCGCAGCAGCGCCAGCACGTTCGCCGGACTGTCCGAACTGGACAGCACCGTCGGCGCGAGCTGGCTGAAGCCCTTGAGCCGGTGGGCGATCTCGGTGGCGGTCGCCTCGTCGGCGACCACGCAGCACCGCACCTCCCGCACCCGGACGTGCCCGTGCCGCCGGTCCACGTCGTTGATCAGGTACGTCAGCGGCTGCGGCGCCGGCCCCAGCTCGGCGAGCAGGTCCTCGGCGGTCCAGCCGGCGTCCAGCGCGGCCCGGACGCTCGTGGCGGAGAACCGCCACACCGCGCCGGCCTCGCGCTCGGCGGCGGCGAGGATCACGCGCGGCGGCGGTCCGGCCACGATCGCCGTGAGATCGGACTGGAGGATCACGCCGGCGGCCTGTTCGGGCAGCAGGTCGTCGACGCCGTCCCGCCGACCGGCGAGGAATTCGCCCAGGTCGGTGAGGACGTCCAGGGCGACCAGGCCGAGGGTCTCCGCGTCCCGGACCAGCTGCTCGACGTCGTCCTCGTGCACCATCGGGCAGAACCAGTCGAGCCCGTCGGCGGCCGCCCGCACCGACACTCCGCCGGCCGCGGCCGTCAGCAAGGCGCGACGCATCGGGCCGTGCTCGGCTTCCGCGAGCCATCCTTCGGCGAGGTCCGTCCAGCGCCGAGCCGGGCCGAGGTCCCGCCACCGCGGGAAGTCCGTGGTGGGCGCGAAGCCCTCCTCGACGTCGCCGAGCAGCCCGGACAGGCCGGCCAGATCGAGCCACAGCGCCGCGGTTTCCGGCTCGACGGCCAGCTCACGGGCCAGGCGGGACACTTCCTTGGTACCGATGCCACCCTTCTTCAACGCGGTGATCGGCTTCGCGGTTGCCTTGTCCAGCAGCGATGTGACGCCGTCGAGCAGCGCCGATGCCGCCGCCTGCGCGGCCCGGTGCACGGCGGCGGCGTCCGTTCGCACCAGCGGGAGCTCCGGCCGGCCGGTGAGCACCGCGTCCTCCGTGCGGTCCATCGACCAGTGCTGGGTCAGCAGTGGCGGCAGCTGAAGATCCGGCCCCCAGAGCAGGCCGAGCGTCCGGAGCTGGTCCAGCACCGCCGGCAGCAGCGCCTGGTCGAGCCGCTCCAGGCGGCCGGCGGTGATCGCCTCGCCGACGACCAGCTGGTCCCGGTTCAGCGTCTGGAGCGCGATGACCAGCGATGATGCGCTGCACAGTCGCTGCGCCAGCGCGGCGAGGCCCCGTGGCACGGGCTCGACGAGCACGTCGGGCCGCGCGCGGAGCAACGCGGCCAACGCGGACTCGTCGAGCCCGGCCAGATACTCCTCGTACTCCACATCGCCAACCTACTTGAGCGCGCCGGTCACCAGGTCCAGCCGCCAGTAGCGCTGCAACGACAGGAACAGGGCGATGACCGGCAGCACCGACAGCAGGGTGCCGGTGATCACCAGCGAGTACAGCGACGCCTCGGCCGCCCCGTGCCGCAGCAGGCTGTACAGGCCCACGGTGAGGGGGAACTTGTCGTCGGAGTTGACCATCACGAACGGCAGCAGGAAGTTGTTCCAGATGGCGATGAACTGGAGCAGGAACACGGTGATCAGCCCCGGTCCCATCAGCCGCAGACCCACCGAGTGGAACAGCTTCCACTCCGACGCCCCGTCGATCCGGCCGGCCTCCAGCAGCGACTGCGGCACCGAGGAGGCGGCATAGATCCGGCACAGGTAGATGCCGTACGGGTTGAACAGCTGCGGCAGCAGCACGCCGAGGTAGCTGTCGGTCAGCCCCACGTTGGACAGCAGCAGGTACTGCGGGATCGCCAGCACGATCTGCGGCAGCAGCACGCAGGCGAGGATGGTGTTGAACACGACCTTGCGGCCGCGGAAGGAGTACATCGCGATGGCGTACCCGCAGGCGGCCGACACCAGCGACGCCAGCACGCCGCCGATCAGGGCGTAGCCGAAGCTGTTGAGCATCCACTGCCAGAAGATGCCGCCCTGGTACGTCGACAGATCCACGATGTTCTGCCAGATGCCCGCGCCGAACGACGGCAGGTACGTGGCGGTGGAGAACAGGTCCGTCTTGGACTTGGTTGCCGCGATGAGGATCCACAGCGTCGGCACCAGGCAGTAGATCGCGCCCAGCACCAGCGCGGCGGTCGGCAGCAGCCGGATACGAGTCACCGGTTCACCCTCGACACCGTGCGGGAGGCCACGAGCGACACCACCAGCGCCGCCACCACGAACAGCACCGAGGTCGCGGCGGCCTTGTTCACGTCGGAGTTGACGAACGCGTCCTCGTAGATCTTCATCAGCGGCACCCAGGTGGAGGAGACGGCGTTGGACAGCGGCCGCAACGTGTTGGGCTCGTTGAACAGTTGCAGCGAGGCCAGCGCCGTGAACAGCGTGCACATCGCGATCGCCGGCAGCACCAGCGGAATCTTGATGCGCAGCGCCATCCGCAGCTCGGAGCAGCCGTCGATGCGCGCCGCCTCGTACAGCTCGGACGGCAGGCCGCGCAGCGCCGTGAAGATGACGATCATGTTGAAGCCGACCGAGCCCCACACCGCCACGTTGGCCGCCGAGAAGAACACCGTGACGGAGCCGAAGAAGTCGACGTGGTCGCCGCCGATCGGGCTGGTCGCCGGCAGGTACATGAAGCCCCACATCAGCGAGGCGATCACGCCCGGCACCGCGTACGGCAGGAAGATCGCCAACCGGGTGGTCCGGGCCAGCCGGACCCGCGGCACGTCCAGCAGCAGGGCGAACAGCAGCGCGCCGCCGACGGTGGCCGGGATGAACAGCAGCGCCACCAGCAGCATGCGCACGATGCTCGACCACAGCTCCGGATCGGCCAGCGCCGTGCCGTAGTTGTCCAGCCCGACGAAGACCAGCCTGCTGCCGCCTCCCAGCAGCCCGCCGACGACCTTGCGTGCCTGGAAGCTCAGCACGAGGGCGTAGACGCCGGGCGCCACCACGAACAGCGCGAGCAGCGCGACTGCCGGGAGGACGAGCAGGTAGGGCAGCTTGGCCCGGTTGCGCGCGGCCATCAGCCGACCGTGAACCCTTGCTTCTTCATGTCGGCGACGGTCGCGTTCTGCATGTCGTCCAGGGCCGCGCCGAAGGCCGTGTTGTTCTGGAGCGCGGCCCCGAACTTGTCGGTGTACGCGCCGAAGGTGACCGTCACGTCCGGGCCCCACATGGAGAAGCTGCGCGAGCTCGGCGCCACCTGCTTGACCAGCCCGTAGTAGTCGGTCTGGTTGGGCAGGAACGGCGGCGGCGAGGACAGCACCGGCAGCGACCGGCCGGAGGTGGCCGCCGGGTAGACGTTGATGTTCTGGATCTGCGCGGCGACGGCCTTGGCGTCGGTGTTCAGCCAGGCCGCGAACTGCGCCGCCTGCGCCGGGTGCTTGGAGTCGGTGGTGACCGTGGTGGCCGAGCCGCCCCAGATGCCGGTGGTCTTGTCGCCCGCGGTCCACGCCGGCAGCGGCGCGGCGGCCCACTTGCCCTTGGTGTTGGGCGCGATGCCGGAGAACTGGGCCGGCGCCCAGGCGCCGGAGATCCAGGCGGCGACCTGGCCCTCGTTCATCTGCTTGTTCCACTCCGGCGAGAAGGAGGGGTTCTTCGCGATGGTGCCGGCCTTGACCAGGCCCTCCCAGTAGGAGGCGACCTTCTTGGAGGCGGCGCTGTTGATGTCCACCTTCCACTTGTCGCCGTCGGCCGACCACCAGTCGGCGCCGGCCTGCTGCATGAGACCGGTGATCCAGCCCGGGTCGGCGGCGTCGAAGTTGGTCAGCGACACGGTCGGGGCCTTGGTGTGCAGGTCCTGCGCGGTCTGCGCGAACTCGTCCCAGGTGGTCGGCACCTTGAGGCCGTACTGCTGGAACAGGTCGGTGCGGTAGAACAGCAGCAGCGGCGCCACGTCCTGCGGCACGCCGTACACCTTGCCCTGGAACTTGGTGGCCTTCAGCGTGTTGTCGTCGAAGTCCTTGACGGCGTCGCCGGTGTACTGGGTGATGTCGGCGACCTCCTGGCCGGCCACCAGCGCCGGCAGCGACTGGTACTCGACCTTGGCGATGTCCGGGCCGTTGCCGGCGTGGTGGGCGGTGATCATCTTGCTCACCAGCTGGTCGCCACCGGCCGGATTGGACAGTGTCACGTGGATGTCGGGGTGGGCGTCGTTCCAGATCGCCACCACCTTGTCCATGTTGGGATCCCAGTCCCAGAACGTCAGGTTCGCCTTGCCGCCGGCCGACGACTGGTCGCCGCCGCCGCTGCCGCCACCGCACCCGGTCACAAGCAGAGCGCCGGCGATCAAAGCGCCGGCGAGTCGCCACTGACTCCGCATAGCCCTGTCTCCGCTCAATCTCACTGAACTACCTGTCGGCTCGCCCAGACCAGACCGCGATGGGTCATTGTGTACACCGCCGGATCCCACAGGTCCTCGGTGCGGTGCCCGATCGCGGAGAAGAAGATCCTTCCCCCGCCCCAGTTCCTCGTCCACGCCACCGGCATCGTCGCGGGCCCGTCCGGCGGCCCGAACTCGGTGGTGGCCAGGACCGTGTTCAGCGAATCGCTGAGCATCCAGTACTGCTCCGTGTGCACCGTGAAGTCCGGCAGCCCCGCGACGATCGGATGATCCGCGTGCTCCCGGTTGATCCGGACCTCGTAGTCCAGGAATCCGTCCGGGTGGTGCAGGAACACGCCGCCCACCATGCGCAGGTACTCCGGGCTGTCCTGGAACGTGGCGACCACGCCGCCGTGCCAGCCGGCGAAGCCGGTGCCTTTGCGGACCGCTGTCACCAGCCCGTCGCACTGCTCCGGCGTCAGCTTGCCCATCGACCAGCACTGCACGATCAGGTCGGTGGCGCGCAGCCGTTCCGCGTCCGTGTAGACGTCCAGATCCTCGGCGACCGCCACCTCGAAGCCGGTGTCGGTGAGCCCGGATCGGAACATCTCCGTGGCCTCGACCGGGTTGTGCCCCTCCCAGCCGCCGCGGACGATCAGCGCCCGCCTCACCGGCGGGCCGCCCAGTCCGGAATGGACAGCGGCGTGCGCTGCACACCGATCCACTGGCGCTTGGTGAAGCCCGGCATCTGGTTCTCCGCGCCGTGCCGGGCGTGCGCGTCGTTCACGTGCACCTCGCCGGCCTGGAGCTTTTCGGCGACATCCATGCCGCGGATGAGGTCCCGGGAGAAGACGGAGTTCATCAGCATCGGGTAGCCGTTGGTGAGGGCGATCGCCTCGTCCTCGGTGTCCACGACGGTCACCGGCACCACCGGGCCGAAGATCTCCTCGCTGAACGCCGGCATGTCCGGCGTGACGTCGGTGAGCACGGTCGGCCGGTAGAACAGGCCGTCGTACTCGGCGCCGGTGAGCACCGTGGCGCCCATGTCGATCGACGGCTGCACGATCTTCTGGTGCACCCGGTCGCGCTGCCGGTCGCTGATCAGCGGGCCGAGGTCGGTGACCGGGTCCATCGGGTCGCCGACCTTGAGGTTGGCGGCCCGCGCGACCAGCGCGTCCAGGTAGGCGTCGGCGACCGCGCGCTGCACGATGTGCCGGCTGGCGCTGATGCAGGTCTGGCCCTGGAACTCGTACGAGGCGATCATCGCGCAGGACGCGGCCAGCTCCACGTCGGCGTCGTCGAGCACGACGAACGCGTTGCTGCCGCCCAGTTCCAGCCGGATCGGCCGCAGGTCGACGGCGGCCGCGGCGGCGATCTCCAGGCCCACCTCGCGGGAGCCGGTGAAGTCCATCAGGTCCAGGCCGCGGTGCTCGGCCAGCGGCTTGCCGGCGTCCAGGCCGTCGCCGGTGACGACGTTGAACACGCCGGGCGGGAAGCCGGCCGCGTGGGCGGCCTGGGCCAGCGCGAGGCCGCCGATGAACGGCGTCAGCTCGGCCGGCTTGAGCACGACGGTGTTGCCGAAGGCCAGCGCCGGCGCGACGGCCCGCATGGCCAGGTTCATCGGGTAGTTCCACGGCGTGATCAGCCCGACCACGCCCAGCGGCACCGCCCGGGACAGCGACAGCTTGCCCGCCTTGTACGGCTGGAGGATGTCGCCGGCGGTCTGCGTCGCCTGGACCGCGGAGATGGCCAGCTGCCGGATGCTGGTGCCGACCTCGTCCTCGGCCTTGTAGCGGACGCCGCCGGTCTCGCGCATGGACTGCTCGACGAGGTCGTCGAAGTTGGTCTGGAGGTAGTCGGCGAACGCGCGCAGGTAGGCGGCGCGGCCGGCGCCGGAGAGCGCGGCCCAGGCCGGCTGCGCCGCGCGGGCGGCGGCCACGGCGCTGTCGATGTCGGCGCCGCCGCCCAGGGCATACGTGCCGATCTGCGCGCCGGTCGCCTTCTCGAACACCGGCGCGGTTCTCCCGGACTCGGCCGGGCAGAAGGATCCACCGAGGTAGAGCTGGCCGTCCGCGACTTTATCCATGTCTTAAGGTAAGTCGCGGATGAACAAGGGGTCAAGAGGCTGTTTCGGGGCCCGCACGAGCCCCGGATCAGCTGTTCGCGCTCACCCGCCGTTGGTGAGGAACCGCACCACCGGCAGCGTGGCGGCGCCCAGCGCGACCGCCTCGGGCCCGAGTTGGCCCAGCTCGATGCGGGTGCGGTCGCGCAGGTAGGCCAGCGAGTGCCGGCGCGCCGACTCCCGCACCGCGTCCAGAATCGTGTGCCCGATGGACAGGCTCACCCAGCCCGACAGCACCACGCAGTCCGGCGTCACCAGATTGGTCAGGTTCGCGATGCCGATGCCCAGGTATTCGGCGGTGCTGGCCAGCGTGTCCGCCGCCGGCCCGCCCAACTCGGCGCGGTCGGCCAGCTCCCGCATCCGGGACTCGGTGTCCGTCGCCGTGAACGGCTCGCTGCCGGCCAGCGCCAGGTAGCGGTCCAGGATGCCCTCGGCCCCGATGTAGGCCTCCAGGCAGCCGCGCGACCCGCACCGGCAGGCCAGCCCGCCCGCGTGCACGACGGTGTGGCCCCACTCCGTGGTCGAGCTGGAGACGCCCTCCTGCGAGTCGGACTCCACCGCCATCGCCGCGCCGACACCCACGCCGAGCAGCGCGATCACCGCCCGGGTGGCGCCCCGGCCGGCGCCCCGCCACATCTCGGCCTGGCCCAGCGTGCGGGCGCAGTTGTCGACGTAGAGGGGAGCGCTCACGCTGTCGGCGAGCATCTTGGCCAGCGGCACGCCCTGCCAGCCGAAGGTCGGCGCGTGCACCAGCCCGTCGCTCTCCACCGCGCCCGGCACGCCCACGCCGATGCCCATCACCGACACCGGGTTGGCGCTGACCTCGGCGATGCCGGCCAGGATCAGCTCCGCGACGTGCGTGGGATCCAGGTTGCCGGCGATCGGGTAGGTCGCGGTGGCCACCGTGTTCAGCGTGCAGTCGAACAGGCCGACCTCGATGTGCGTCTCGCCGATGTCCACGCCGATCACGTGCCCGTAGTCCCGCCGGATCTGGAGCACGGTGCGCGGCCGACCGCCCTCGGACTCGGCCGAGCCGGCCTCCTCGACCACGCCGTCCGCGATCAGGTCGGAGATCACGTTGCTGACCGTCGACGAGCTCAGGCCGGACTGGTCGACGAGTTCGAGCCTGCTGCCCCGGCCCTGGAGATACAGCCGCGACAGCAGCGCCGACCGGTTGCGTCGGCGCAGCTCACGGGTGGTCTGTTTCGCTGCCACAGTGGGATCTTGCCAAACATCCGCCCACTAGCGTCCAACCTGCACCTGTTGGGCGCAATCGAACGACCGGTGGCGACCGGAATGCGGGAGAGTGGACACGTGGCGACGCGCGAGCAGATCGGCGAGGGCTTCGGCCGCGCGCTGCGCACCCGCCGGGAGGCGCTGGGCTGGTCGTTGACCGAGCTCGCGGCCGTGGTCCGCTACGACAAGTCGCTGCTGTCCCGGCTGGAGAACGGCCACCGCAAGCCGACCGAGCAGCATGCACGTGCATTGGACAGTGCACTCCAGGCCGACGGTCATCTGATCACTCTGGCCCTGCGGGCTCTGCCGCGGCCGCCGGCGCAACTGCCGGCCGCGCCGGCCCGGTTCGTCGGCCGGGATCTCGAGTTGGCCGGGCTGGCTCGGGCGGTGCGCGAGTTCGCCGCGGGCGGCGGCCCGATCGTCGTGACGATCGACGGCCCGCCCGGGGCCGGCAAGACCGCGCTGGCCCTGCGCTTCGCGCATTCCATCGCCCACGACTACCCCGGCGGCCAGCTCTACACCGACCTGCGGGGGCACTCGGTGCACGACCCGGCCGAGCCCGCCGACGTGCTGGAGGAGCTGCTCACCTCGCTCGGCGTGGACGGCGACAGCCTGCCGGCGCGGCTGGAGCAGCGCGCCAGCCTGCTGCGGTCGGCGCTGGCCCCGACCCGCACGCTGCTCGTGCTGGACAACGCGTCCGATTCGGACCAGTTGCAGCACCTGTTGCCCGGGGCCGGCAACTGCGCGGTGATCGTCACCAGTCGGGACCGGCTGTCCGGGCTCGCCATGCGTACGGGGGCCGCTCGGATCACCCTCGCGCCGATGCCCGAGGAGGAGTCGGTACGGCTGCTGTCGACGATCATCGGCGGCCGCGCGCCGGCGGACCCCTCGGCGCTGGCCGAGCTGGCCCGTCGCTGCGGACACCTGCCGCTGGCGCTGCGGATCGCCGCGGAGCGCGTGGTCGGGGACCTGGAGGTGGACGAGGACTCCCGGCTGGACTTCCTGGACGTCGCCGACGCCACGCCGGTGCGGACGATCATCTCCTGGTCGTACGGGCGGTTGGATCCCGACACCGCCCGGATGTTCCGGCTGCTGGGGCTGCACCAGGGGCCGTACCTGAGCGTGTCGGCCGCCGCCGCGCTCGCCGGCGTGCGGCAGGGGGCCGCGCGGCGGGCGTTGGACCGGCTGGCCGGGGCGCACCTGATCCACAACCCCCGGCGCGGGCACTGGCGGTTCCACGACCTCGTCGCCGACTACGCCGCGGAGCTAGCGCTCTCGGATGCCGAGGCGCCGTTGGCGGCGGCACGGCTGGCCAGTTGGTACCTGCACGGGTATTCCGCCGCCGGCAAGGTGATCGCGCCGTACCGGGACAACCCGCTGCGGGTGGCTTCGGTGCTGCCGGACGTGGAGCCGGTGTCTTTCGGCTCAGAACGGGAGGCCGTCGACTGGTGCAAGGCGGAGCTGCCCAACGTGCTGCCGGTGCTGCGGCTGGCGCTTCGGTACGGGGAGCGCGAGGCCGCCTGGCACCTGCCGCTGGAGCTGTGGAGCTACCTGCTGTTGGCCAAGCCGTGGGGCGTGTGGGTCGCCAGCCACCAACTCGCGTTGGAGGCGTGTGTGGGCGACGACTACGCCCACGGGTGGATCGCCACCAACCTCGCCGAGGCGTATCGGCGGATGGGGGATCTGGCGCGGGCAGGGGACTTCTACGCGTTGGGCCGCTCGTTGCGGGAGCGCTGCGGCGACCGGCCCGGGCTGGCGTGGTCGCTGGCCGGCTCCGCGCTGCTGGCGATCGACCTCGGCGAGATCGCCCAGGCGCGTGACTACTCCGAGGCGGCGGTGGAGTTGTTCGCGGAGACCGCCAACTCCGAGGGGCAGGCGCTGCTGCTGGGCGTGCTCGGCGACATGCAGGACGCCCTCGGCGACCACCGCGCGGCGCTGTCGGCGTTCGGCGAGGCCGTCCAGCTGATGACCGCCCTCGGCAGCCTGCAGGGCATCGCCCAGATGCTCACCCGCTCCGCCGAGGTGCACCAGGCTCTCGGCTCGTACGACGAGGCCCTCGCCGGCTTCGTCGCCGCCACCAACGCCGCCCGCCAGGTCGGTGACTCCGTCGCCGAGGTGGCGTCGTTGAGCTCCTACGCCCAACTCCTGGCCGACGTCGGCCGCCCTGACGAGGCCCGCCAGGCGTGGACCCAGGCCCTGGTCATCCTCGAATCCCGCGGCGAGGACGAAGCCACCCAAGCCGCCCTCCTCCGCGCCAAACTCAACCCCCGCGAGTCGCGCTCACAGCCAGAACGAATGTAGGCGGACGGCCGAAAATCGGGTGGCCCGCGAGCGCGCCATGAGTACGGTCGGGAGGTGCCCGAGCTGACGCAGCTGGATGCCGGCCACGCCCCGGCGATCCTGGCCTTCGAGCTGGCGAACCGCGCCTACTTCGCCGCCACGATCTCCGACCGCGGTGACGAGTACTTCGAACAGTTCGCCGACTGGCACAGCGCCCTGCTGGCCGACCAGGAAGCCGGCATCGCCGCCTTCTACGTGCTCGTGGCCGAGGACGGCTCGGTTCTCGGCCGGTTCAACCTGTACCGCTTCGAGGACGGCACCGCCGAACTCGGCTACCGGGTCGCGCAGCACGTTGCCGGCCACGGCGTGGCGACCGCAACCGTCCGGGAACTGTGCGGGCTGGCGGCGGCGCGGCACGGGCTGCGGACGCTCCGCGCGGCCACCTCACGCGGGAATGCCGCGTCCCGGCGGGTATTGGCCAAGGCCGGCTTCGTCCCGGTCGGTCCGGCCGACCCCGCCGATCTGGGCGGCAAGCCGGGCACCTGGTACCAGCGCGACCTACCACTCCTCCAGTAACCCCCGCGAGCCCCGCCCAGCGTCACACCGAAGTACGTTGCCGCGCAGATCAGAACGCCGCCACCTGGCCGTTGTTGTCCCGTAGCGGCGGCAGCACCGCCGCGGCCAGGTCCTCGCCGATGAACCGCCAGGTCAGCGCCGTGTTCCTGCGGTCGCCGGTCTGCTCGACGGCCATCCGCAGCGCCCGCGGCTGCCCCACCAGCACCACCATCTTCTTCGCCCGGGTGATCGCCGTGTACAGCAGATTCCGCCGCAGCAACAACATTCCGGCACTGGTGCTCAGCGGCACGACGACGTACGGGTACTCGGACCCCTGCGACCGGTGCACGGTGATCGCGTACCCGTGAGCCAACTCCTCCAGCTCGTCGAAGTCGTACTCGACGGCCTCGCCGTCCTCGAGGGTGATCTCCAGCAGCCGGTCCTCGAGGGACAGACCCGTCACGGTGCCGGCGGTGCCGTTGAAAACGCCGTTCCTGCCCTTGTCGTAGTTGTTCCGGACCGGCATCACGCGGTCGCCGACACGGAACGCGCGGTCGTCCGACCAGTACTGGGGATCGCCCTCCCGGTGCGGATTGAGGACGTCCTGGAGCAACCGTCCGATGTGGAGCGCGCCGACCTCCCGCGCCCGGCCGGGGCACAGCACCTGCACCTTGCCCGGTTCGATGCCGTACGCCGCGGGCAGCCGGCGGGTGGCGATGTCGACCACCGTCTCGGCGATGTCCTTGGCGTCCTCGGCCGGCACGAACCAGAACTCCGGATTGTTGACGGGAACGATGCCCTCCCGCACGCTCACCGCGTTCGCGGTGATGCCGCTGCCGTCGCCCTGCCGGTACACGCGGCTCAGATGCGTGCGCGGAATGTCCGGCACGTCGAGGAGATCCCGCAGCACCGACCCCGGCCCGACGCTCGGCAGCTGGTCCACGTCGCCGACGAGCAGCAGGTGCGCGCCGGCGGGGATCTTGTCCACCAGGGCGTCCGCGAGCCCGACGTCGAGCATCGAGCTCTCGTCCACGACGATCAGGTCCGCCTGCATCGGATCGTGCACGTCGAACAGGCCGCCGTCCTCGTCCTCCGGCTCGGCGTTCCGGCCCAGCATCCGGTGCACGGTCATCGCCGGCATGCCGGTCAGCTCGGACAACCGCCGCGCGGCGCGGCCGGTGGGCGCGGCGAGGGTGACCTTCGCGCCGACGGACTTCGCGGTGCGGGCGATGTGCCGCACCGTGAAGCTCTTGCCGCAGCCAGGGCCGCCGGTGAGGATCGAGACGGTGTTCGTCAGGGCCATCCGCAGTGCCTGACGCTGCGTGTCGTCGAGCTCGGGGCTGTCGAGCTTCGGCTTGCCCGGCAACGAGGACGGCGTGCCCAGCAGGCGCATCACGTTGTCCGCCAACATGGTCTCCTGCTGGTGCAGGTGCGCGCTGAAGACCACGTCCCGGCTGCCGATCCGCTCCTGGACGACCTTCTTCCTGCGCCGCAACGCATGCAGCGCCGCGCGGATCAGCTCCTCGTCCTGTTCCACCATGGCCGTGGTGTGCGTGAGCACCTCGACCACCGGCAGGAAGCAGTGACCGCCCATGGACCGGGCCGTCTGCAACGTGTGCAGCACCGCCGCCTGCATGCGTTCCGGGCTCTGCTCGGGGATGCCGGCCGCCAAGGCGATCGTGTCGGCGGTGGCGAAGCCGATGCCCCAGACCTCCTCGACCAGCCGATACGGCTCGTTGCGGACCACGTGCAGGGACTGCTCGCCCAGCTTGCGGTGGATGCGCACGGCCAGCGCCGGGCTGACGCCCACGCCCTGGAGGAACACCATCACCTCGCGGACCGCGCGCTGGTCGGCCCAGGCCGAGATGATCTTCGCCAGCCGCTCCCGGCCGATCTGGTGCACCTCCAGCAGGCGCTTCGGCTCGCGGTCGATCACGTCCAGCGTGTCCGCGCCGAAGGTGTCGACGATGGCGTCGGCGAGCTTGCGGCCGATGCCCCGCACCAGGCCCGAGCCCAGGTAGCGGCGGATCGCGTGCACCGTCGCCGGCAGGATCCGCTCGCACTCGTCGACCCGCAGCGTGCCGCTCTTGGACCACTCGCCGCCCACCCGGACCGTCTCGCCGGGCTGGAGGCCGTGCAGCACCGTGCCGCCGATCTTGGTCTCGCTGCGCTCGCCGGTGGTCAGGACCGCGACCGTGTAGCCGTCCGCCCCGACGTACACGAGACGGTCGACCACACCCTCCGCGACGGCCATGCACCGATCGTAGTCGTCAACATTGGTTGACGGCCCGATTTTCGTCAACTACGGTTGACGGCATGACCGACGTGAACGACCTCGCCGCCGCCGCCAGCGGCGCGGATGTGCGCACCGGCCTGCGGGCGGCGCTCGCGCTGCGCCGGCTGGCAGAGACGCTGGAGGCGTTGCAAGTCGGCAACGCGCGGCGGCAGGACTGGTCGTGGCAGGAGATCGCCGACGCGCTCGAGGTGACCAAGCAGGCCGTGCACAAGAAGTACGCCAATCGTCAGGAGGGGTGATGTTCGAGAAGTTCAGCAAGCCGGCGCGCGACGTCGTCGTGCACGCGCGGCAGGAGGCGCAGGACCAGGGGCATCGACATGTCGGCACCGAGCACCTGCTGCTCGGCCTGGTGTGGCAGCCCGGCGGCGCCCACGACGCCCTGGTCGCGGCGGGTCTGACCCGCGCCCGCGTGGCCGAGGCCATCGCGGCCGGCACGATGCTCGGCTCCGTCGACGCCGCTGCCCTCAAGACCGTCGGGATCGACCTGGACGCGGTGCTTTCCCGTATCACCGAGACCTTCGGCTCCGACGCCCTGCAGCGGGCCATGCCCGGACGGCGACGCGGGCGGGTCGGCGTCACGCCGCGGGTGAAGAAGGTGCTGGCGCTCGCCCTGCGCGAGGCCATTCACCTGGGCAGCAACACCATCGGCACCGAGCACATCCTGCTCGGCATCCTCCGTGACGGCGACGGTCGCGCCGCGCGGATCCTGTCCGACGCCGGCATCTCCGCCGACGAGCTGCGCCGCGCCGTCGTCGACGGTCTCGGAAAGGCCGCCTAACCCTGCCGGGTTCTGTCAGGGTTTACCGGCACCGTGGCCGGTATGAACGATCTCAAGGGCAAGGTTGCGCTGGTGGCGGGCGGGACCCGGGGCGCCAGCCGGGCGATCGCGGTCGAACTCGGCCGGCACGGAGCCCATGTCTACGTCACGGGTCGGACCACCCGCACGCAGCGGTCCGAAGTGGACCGTGCGGAGACCATCGAGGACACCGTCGATCTCGTCGCCGCGGCGGGAGGTTCGGGCGTTGCCGTCCAGGTGGACCACCTGGAGCCGGCACAGGTTGAGGCGCTCGCCAGCCGTATCGACGCCGAACGGGGCCGTCTCGACATCCTGGTCGACGGCCTGTGGGGCGGCGATTCGCTGATGGAGTGGGCCAAGCCGGTGTGGGAGCACTCCCTGCCGGACAGCCTGCGGATGATCCGGCTCGGCGTGGACGCGCACGTGATCACCAGCCATTTCCTGCTGCCGCTGATGATTCGTCGACCCGGTGGGCTCGTCGTCGAGATGACCGACGGCACCGCCGAGTACAACGCCGTGTACCGCGAGGGCACCACCCTCGCGTTCTACCTGGCCAAGACCGCCGCGCACTACCTGGCGATCGGCCAGGCCGCCGAGATGAAGTCCTTCGGCTGCACCGCCGTCGCGCTGACCCCGGGCTACCTGCGGTCCGAGGCGATGCTCGACGCGTACCACGTCACCGAGTCGAACTGGCGGGACGCGCTCGTCCGGGAGCCGTACTTCGACATCTCCGAGTCGCCGGCCTATGTCGGACGAGGTGTCGCCGCGCTGGCCGCCGACCCCGAGCGGGCGCGTTTCGCCGGGCAGACGCTGAACAGCGGGCAGTTGGCGCGGGAGTACGGGTTGACGGATGTCGACGGCAGCCGGCCGGATGCGTGGCGCTACATGGTCGAGGTGCACGGCGCGGGCAAGCCCGCCGATGCCACCGGCTACCGGTGACGCTCAGCCATTCTCTTCGCCATTTCCCGGAAAGCGTCCCGCACTTTCGTCGGCTTGATCACCTCTACCTCGTCACCCAAGCCGATCAACTGGTGCGCGGCGATGGTCGGCTCCTCCATCTCCACCGTGACCCGGGTCCAGCCGTCCGCTTCCTTCTCCGCCTGTTCCAACGCCTTCGCCGCCGCGTCGTCGAGAATCGCCGGCAGGGCCCGCACTCCCAGCGGGCTCAGCCGGATCTCGACCGGCACCGTCCGCAGCGACTGCTCGAACTGCGCCGACGAGTTCTCCCACCAGGCCAGGAGGTTGAAGTCCGCCGGCCGTTCGAAGCCTTCCGCCGTCTCCTCGACGGCGTCGATCCTCGCCACCCGGTACGTGCGGCGATCGCTGTCGACCTCCGCGACCAGGTACCAGACGCCCGCCTTGAGCACGAGCCCCAGCGGCCGCAGCGTTCGCCGCACCGTCTTGCCCTGCCGGCCGTAGGCGATCTCGATGCACCGCTGCTCCCACAGCGCCTTCGCGATCACCGCCAGGTGCTCCGTGTCGTCCGCCTGTCGGAACCAGCCCGGGGCGTCGAGGTGAAACCGCTGCGCCAGGCCCTGCGCTTGCTCCCGCAGGGCCGGCGGCAGCGTCGCCCGGAGCTTCGCGTGCGCCGCCGACATCGCCGTGCCCAGGCCCAGTTCCGCCAACGCCTGCGGCACGCCCATCGCGAACAGCGTCACCGCTTCCCGTGACGTCAGGCCGTCCAGGTGGGTCCGCCACCCGTCCACCAGCCGCACGCCCCCGTGCCGCCCCGGCTCCGTCCATAGTGGAACTCCGGCCTCCCGCAGCGCCGCGATGTCCCGGTGCATCGTCCGCTCCGAGACCCCCAGCGCCGCCGCCAGTTCCGGCACCGTCGCGCTCCGCTTTCCGTACAAGGTGAACAGCAGCGCCACCAGCCGCTCCGCGCGCATCGGGCCAGGCTACGCCGTCCGGGTCAGCGGCCGTCGGCCGCGATCTCCCCGCATCGCGCCGCCGGTCGCATCGCCGACGTGGCGCCGGTCGGCGGAATCGACTGGCCGTTGCGCCGGGGTGAGCCCCTTATATTAGGGATTCGCGCGCTTCTTGATTATCCGCGGCCTGCATATCGGCCACTCCGAACGGTCGATTGACCAGCCCTTCGATTGCTGCACCCGGGTGGCATCCTCGTCGTAGTGTGCGGACCTCGGTTACATCAATACCAACACTGTCTCGATACGGACAGCTGCGGGCAGAGGGAGGTGACTGGCGATTCCCGGCTCACAATACCCACTCCAGGCAGGCAGATGCACGTGCAGGCGCACGGCACGGGTGGCGATGCCGACATGCGGTCGCCTGGCCGCGACTGTCGCAGGCGCCTGCGGGTGCGCAGGGAGAGGAGTCTGGCGCGATGTTGCGGGGATTCATTGCGTGGTTCGAGAGTTACCTCTCCAGGACCGGGGTCGTGGGGCTGACGAAAGGCGCGCTGGGAATTCTGGCGTTCGGTGGCGCGCTGAGCGCCGTTGTGGGTGATAGCTCGGCCAAAGCTGGCGCCGTCGTTGCCGTACTCGCCGCGACACTTGGCCTGATTCTGCTTCTTGTGGCCAGCCGGTCTGAATGGCAACGTCGTAGTCAGGTTCGAGATCGTCTGCTCGTTCGGTATCTGGAAACGCTGGATCAAGACTATTGTGGCGGATGGCGGTTGACCAGGTGGATTGAGAAACACGTTATCGAAGGCAATGGTGATTCGACGGTATTCGTCACGGTGCATGCCGTGGTCACGCGTGAGGTTCTGCACTTCTACCGCTTCCAGATGGGGGCGGGTTGGAATCAGCCGGTGCAAGCCCGTAAGGGGATCGCGGTGCAGGTTCGCAGCCTCATGCTCGACGGTATCGGAGGAGCGAGGTGTGACCTGACGGAGCACTGGCGAGACGACGGAAAATTGGAAGTATGGGTGCATTTTCCGTCGCCCGTGCATCGCGGCAACGAGTTTCGGATTTTCATCGAGACCTGGTGGCCCGGCCGATCGAAACCGCTCGTGAAAGACCGTGTCCCTGACGAGTTCTGCGTTGTTGTGAAGCCGCCCCTCGAGGCGTTCGAGTACACGATCGTCTTGCCGCAGGACGAGGAGGCGTTCTGCGACCCGATCGGGTTCAGGGCGGATAATCCGGACTTCCTGCTGGTTGCCCAGTCAAACGGCTCGGGGCGTCAAGAAGTCCGACTGGCCGGCAGGGACGTGTCGCTTGCCGGGAGGGTGGGCGTGCGGCTCGATCTGAAGAAAAAAGTGCTCCCCTAGACTGTGGGAGCACTTTCTCGGTGAGACGTGAACGCTACTTGCCCTGGCTGTTTCCGTTCGATTCGCCGCCGTTGCGGTCTGACATCTCCGTTCCCCCCTTCCTGATGAAAGACAATCGCGTCGCCGGAGCGGCGCAATACATCAGTTGTCGACGAAGGGGAACGGCTCGGCATGTCACACGGGTGTCGCGGGCGTAGCGGACGTCCGAAGCGTCCAAGCCGCGTGGAGACAATGACCGTAAGCCGCTACCGTGTCGCGCAGTGTCACGACTGGAGGCCGCACAGGGCGAACCGGGCCTAATCGGGCGAACGTGGCAGCGTGGCTGTGAGTACAGGGCCTTGTCTCTTACCGTGCGTCATCGAATGTTGTACTGGTTGGTATCCACGCGCGGGTCGGGCGAGGTGCCCGACCTAGGTCGCGTCACGAGGGCGTTATCCGCTTGATCTGGTAGTAGCCTCTGTCGTTACCTATGAGGGGCGGATCGGTGACGTTGTGAGTCCTGGGGTGTGCGACCCGCTTCGTAAGCCCCCTCGGTGACGGTGCGGCCCTCGTGCGGCAGCTTGGCCGTGCAGACCCGCCGCAATGCTCAGTACGACGAGACTGCATCGGTTGGACGTCGGTATCCACTGCTGTGCGGAGATTAGTATCACAACACCGTTCGGGTGCGCGCCACCGGCTCTCTCGCTTGTCTGGTTCGCCTGCGCGAGGTCTACCGCGCACAGCTTGATTTCAGATGTAAGGTATTGGGCTCGCCGCGGGCCTGGATAGAGGCCGGCCATCTGGCCCTCTTCCAGGTCGATGCCGGCCGGGTGGACATGCTCGTCGTCGAGAGCGGTGACGTCGGCACTTCGAGCGGTTCGTCGACGTGGTGCCCAGGCTGGTCGACGGCGGCGACCCTGCCCGACGACGCGGGGCTGACCGCCCGGCAGGTCGTGGACATCCTCGGCCATGCGCGGCCGTCGATGACCCAGGACGTCCACACGGGCCGCGGTTCGACTATCACAGTCGAACCCTGCAATGTGGGCCGCCTGGATGCCTACCACTACGTGCAGGACTATGGCGGCATCGCCATGGTGGAGCACGGCGGACATCCATGCATCGGCGCCCTGCGCGACGCCTTGCACAACTTGTCGCCGTCGGGGGCGGGCGTGTGCGGATCTAGCCGGGTCCGGCCGCCGGTGTGGCGCCGTGTCCTGGTGCGGGCTGGTGCGACGTCGGGTGTGCTGCATCAGGTGATCCCGGTGGTCATGGACTGGGACGACGAGCCGGTTGGTGATGGATTCGTCGAAATCCTCGAAGCCGCCCTCGTCGGATTCTCCGTTCGTCCAGCCTGCTCCGAGGTCGCTGCTGGGCGGTACGGGCCGCGCGGATCACCGTGATCGTCCTCTGCTTGTATGTTGGCCAGTTTCTGTCGAAGAAATGCCCTTGGGCAGGTTTCATCAGCTGGGGCAGCCCCTGAAACCGCGAAGCGAGGTACAGCAGGCTGTACCTCGCTTCGAGCAGCTGTCAGCTGTTGAGGGAGACCAGACGCTTCTGCGCGGCGGACAGGTTCGGCTTCGGCGCGGCAGGGCTGGCTGGTTCGGTGGCGTGGGTGGTCTGTTTCGTGGTCGAGCGTGTCTGGGTGATGGTGCCTGGCTTGTTCGGTTGGGGCTTGGGCGGGACCGGTTCGGTGGCGCGGGTGGTCTGCCTGGTCGGTGGCTTGTTCGGTTGGGGCTCGGTCGCGCGGGTGCTCTGCTTGGTGGTCGAGCGTGTCGGGGTGGCCGTGGTTGGCTTGCTGGGTTGGGGTTCTGTCGTGCGGGTGGTCTGCTTGGTGGTCACCGACTGCTTCTTGTTCGGGTTGAGGCTGCCGCATTCGCCGGCACTGGCGTTCTTGGTGCACAGCGCGTAGGTCTGCTGGGCCGCGGCTTGCTTGCTGGTGGATCCGGCGACCGGTCGGCTCTGCGGCGTGCCGGAGTTCAACCCCCAGCAGGATTTGGTGCTGGTCTTGACACACTCCGCGGCCAGGTAGGTCTTTTGGCCGGTGACCGGCCCGGTGTCGGTTGTCTGCTTGGCACTGGGATTGAGGCTGGCGCACGCGCTGGGACCAGCGTTCTTGACACACAGCGCGTAGCTGCGCTGAGCACTGGCTTGCTTGCTCATGGACGGCTGCGCGGGATGGGCGGCGCAGTAGGCGTTGTCGTGGCCGCTGCTGGCCGCCTGGGAGCAGGCGAGGTCGTGCTGGACGGTGCCCAGGTCGGCGGTGCCAAAGGTGCCGGTCGCCCCATTGCTGTTCTTGTCCATCAACCTGACGGTCTGCGGGCTGGGCTGGTAGTCGGTGACCTTCTTGCCCTGGAAGGTCATGGCGGTGGCCGCGGTGTGGATGCGCTTGACGTAGTCGTCGCGGTTTTCGCCGGGCAGGGGTGGTAACTGCGCCAGCGCGGTGAGGTAGTTCTGCTCGAACTGGTTCTGCTTGTTCTTGAGGGCGTCCAGCGCGGCCTTGGCGCCGATCGTGGTGAACTGGCTTTTGACGTAGTTCACGGTGGCCTGGTTGCCGTAGACGGCGTAGCTCTTGCCGTCTGGGGACAGGACGATGTGGTAGCCCTCGGCCTGCAGCTGCTTGGCCGCGGCCTGGGTGGCCACGCTGTTGGCGTAGTTGGCGAAGTCGGTCTGGTTGCCGCCGCTGAGTGACGTCTGCAGGCCGGCGATGATCCGGTTCTGCACGTCGGTGGCGCGCAGCGTGTTGTTGCCGTCTAGACCGGTGACGAAGTCGGAGGCGGTGTTCGCGGCCGGAGTGATCCGGTAGCCGTTCTTGGCGGCCATCCGCACCGCGGACATGCCACCGTTGATCGCGGTGAGGGTCTGGTTTTGCATCTGGTTGACCAGGGCGGTGTAGTTCTGGTCCCAGCTCTGGTTCGGGTCGGCGGTGAAGGTGGACATCACCTTGGCGCCCGTGTTGGCGTAGAGGCTCGCCGCGCTGAGTGACCCCTGGTACTGCGCCGCCGCCTGGTCGTGGGCGGCCGGGGTGAGCAGGTTCGGATCGACGCCGTTGTCGACCAGGCCCAGTTTCAGGTTCCGCGCCATCTGTTCGCCGAGGGCGGGATTGTCCACGGCGGCCTGCCGGTCGGCGGCGGTGATACCGAACGTATCGCCCCACGCCCTGAGCAACGCCTGATCCTGCCGCATCTGCTGGGCCAAGGCCAGCGCGTCGGCCCGCACCGAGGGATCGACCGAGCTCTCCAGCACGGGTGCGTGCGTCTGGTTGAACAGGATCAGGTCCCGGCTTTGCAGCGCGTCCACCTTCGCCTGCTGGTTGGTAGAGCCCTGGGCGTAATCCAGCACCGGCGCGGTACCCGGGGCGATCTGGAAGTTCCAGTTGGTGTTGCCGTTGGCGTTGCCACCGCCGTTGTAGTAGTAGTCCATCGCCAACTGGTCGACATATGCCTGGCGCTGGTAGCTGTCCTGCCACTGGCCGGCGCAGGAATCGGCAGCGGCCGCGCTACCGGCGGTCAGGCAGGACCGGGCGAAGTCCACGGCCTGCGGGTTGCCGGCGAGCTGGTCTGCGGTCTGCGGGTTGGTGGCGAGTTGGCGGACGACGGCGGTGTCAGTGACCCCGCTGTTGTCGCCCGTGCTCTTGTCGGCGATTCCGGAGGCGAAGTTCGGGTCGTCCGCGCCGGCGACCAGCAGATTCATTTCACGGACCGCGTTCGCGTACGCGGTGGGGTCGACCGCTTGGGCGCGGGCTTGCGCCTGCACCGCCGGATCGATACCGCCGTTCGTGGTGATCTGCTTGTCCGTCCAAGGGTTCTGCGGGTCGTTGTTTCCCTGGATGATCGACTGCGCGGCCATCGCACCGAGGCTTTCCCCGATGCCGTTCAGGCCCTCGCCGGCGGACTCGACGAATCCGGGATCCCCTTCGTACCGAGGAACGGAGACATTGTGCTCCCCCGGGAGGCCGAGTTCGCCGCCGCCCTGATCGGCCGGCGTGATCTCCCCGCCGGTGCCGGCCGGGTCCACTGTGGACGCTGGTTGCTTGATGTCGCCCTGGACACCTTGGTCGCCGAACTCGTTGGTCCGAACGTTGACCGAGCCGCTGGCACTGGCGTCGGTGCCCGCCTGATCGGTGTTGGGTTGGTTGGCCGAGCCTGTGTTCGTGGTGCCGGTGTAGCCATGGTCGTAGGGCGGGTACGAAGTGGTGTCGTCGGTGATTCCGGAGTGAAGGGAATCGACCTGCGTGGACTGGTCCGGGGTCGTGGTCGCTGCCGTGCCGGTGTCCGCGGCGTTCGCCGGGCCGGTGTAGCCGCGTGCGTAGGCAGAGGCCACCGGGTCCGTTCCGCTCCTGGTGCTCGTCTGCGGCGTCCGGTCTTGCTGGACGGGCTGCCCGGGGGCTGTTCCGTACAGCTGCTGGCCGAGGGCATATGCCTGGTCGACCAGCGCCGGCAGGTTTGGGTCGTCCTTCGGGGTGGACGCGATCCGCTGGTCCAGCTGATCGAGCTGGGTCCGCACCGTGGACTGGTCCGTTCCACCGCTGGCACCGATGTCCTGAACCCCGTTCCGGACAGTGCTCTGAACGATGCCGTCGACTTCCTGACCGATCAGGCTCGGGTCGACATGCTGCGTCAGCAGCTTCGCCACCTGGTCGGCGACGGCGTCGACGGCGTCCGTGGTGGCGCCGGTCGTGACCAGCTTGGCGGCCAGGTCTCGCAGTCCGGGATCGGCCTTGTCCAGGATCGCGGTCGTGTCCATCGGCTCCGCGCTGGTCGGAGCGCCCGTCGCCGGCGTGTCCACATGGCTGCCACCAGCGTTGTCCACCGCGATCCGTTGCGCCTGCGACTGGCTCTGCTCGATCGCTGCCCGCACGCGTTGCCGCAGCTGGTAGGCGATCTCGTCGGCCTGACGCTGGGCAGCTTGTTCGGGCGTGACCTGCGCCGGCTGGTATCCCTGCGCGTAGGCGGAGCCGACTGGGTCCGCCGTGTTCGCCAGCGGAGTCTGTTCCTGCGCGGCCGGCTGACTCTGTTCGGCTTGCTGGCTCTGGTCAGCCGGCTGCCTTTGCGCGGCTGGCTGGCGTTGGCCGGCCGGCTCCGGTTGCGGTGACTGAACCTTCTGGTCGGTCCGGATCGCGCCGACCGGCGCATTCATCTTCTGTTGGGCCCCTTGTGCTGTCGTGCTGGTCGCACTGTCACCGGCGGCGACCGTGTTCCTCCATTGCCGGGTCGCCGGCTTCAGCGCGGCCAATTGCTGCTTCTCACCGGCCGACAACGAGTCCGGTGACTGGCGGGCCAGGCGCAGGAGGTTGTTGAACCCGCTCTTGTTGTTCACCAGGTTGAGTAGCCGTTCACGTTCCGGTCCCGGTGCCATGGCTGCGGCCGCCTGCCGGACGGCGAGGTCGACGTAGCCGCCGAGCGTCTTGTGGTACCCCAACACCCGGGCCGCGCCGGCGTCGCCCATGGTCGCTGCCGCATTGTCCTCCTGCACGGCTTGGTCCAGGTAGCGCGGCAGCGGCGTGCGGTCGACCAGCCAGTTGAGATACGCGTCAGCAGCCTCCGCCCTGGCCATGTTCGCCGGCCAGCCGCGTTGGGCCGCAACGACATCGGACTGCTGCTTGCGCAGCTGCTGCCCGAGCGCGATGGCGTAGCGCTGCACTGTCATGCGGTCGGCGGCGGCGAGGGGTGCACCCTGCGTGAGCTTGGCCCTGACCGCCGCGACCTGCGCGTCGAGCTTCACGCCCGTTGACTTCAAGCCCAGTTCCGGGTTGTCCGCCAACCCCAGCAGATAGTCGATCTGCTGTGCCTCGGCCGCCGTCGTCGGGCCGTCCTCCTGCCGCTGCCCCAGGACGGACAGCGCGTCCCGCACCCCGGCCGACGCCTGCCGCAACGCCGGCAGTTTCGCGCCGAGCTCGGCGTAGCCGGTCAGGACCTGTGGGGTGATCACCTCGTTGGACAGGACCTCGCGGGTGTTTCCCTCGCGGTCGAACTCGATGATCCGCGCCGGCTTCGTCCTGTCGGTCGAGGAGTGCTCCATGAGATAGCCGTGCGTGAACGGGGTGCTGCGCAGATAGAGCACGTCGCCGGCGGAAATGGTGTCGCCGTGCGGGTAGCCGTAGGGGTGGGTGTGCACGACGACGTAGGAACCCTCGGGGGCGGTCAGCCCGGTCGGGCCGCCGCGCAGCAACTGCACCGTGCCGAACCGGCCCTCGCCGGGGTTGAACGCGATGCCGAACTCGCCGCTCTGCCCGGACACCATCTCGTCGAACAGCCGCTGTAACAATCCCTGCCATTCGTCCCAGGTCAGATGCACGCTGTCGGTGATCTCGGCGCGCGACACCGGGGTGGCCGAGTCGAAGATGCCGGTGTCGCCCAGCTGCCAGGACTTGACCACGGTGGCCGCCTGGTTGTTCTGCGCGTCGTTGAAGTCGATCGAGGCCGGCTGGACGTCGTCCGGCGGCAGCAACGGGAGTTCGTCGCCGACCGCGCGCTGGGCCGCCGTCAGCTGCTGGGTTACCCGGTTCTGCGGGGTGGGAGGGTCGCCGTCGGTGTTGGGCGGCAGGCCGAGATGCGGCCCGGCCGGATCGGTTGGCGCGGGGTCGGACCGACCGGGCAGCGGCTTGATCAGTGTGCCGTTCTCGGCTTTGCGGATGGCGTCGTCGATCTGCGCTATCCGCTGCTGTGAATTCTTGCTGGCGACCCCGTACTGCGGTCGGCTGGGCAGATTCTTGTAGTAATCGAGCGCCTCCGGCGCGATCTTGACGGCCAGCTCGTGCCAGGCGTTGAGCAGCGCGTCCAGCTTCGTCGGGTTCGGCGTGCCGTCCGGGTTTCGCCAGCCCATGCCGGTCACCGCGTTGACCTCGGCGGCGCGTGGCGGAGTCACCTGCCTGGCCTGGCTCCCACGGGACCTTTCGTTGTTGTACGGCCCGGGCAGGTGGTCGTAGAGGTACTGCTCGATGCTCTCGGCACCGGCCTGGGAGTTCACCAGAATGGCGAACGCCTCGAGTCGCGTTTCCCGGCGTTGGGCAACGGGAATGTCCTTGCCCTCGCGTTGGTCGAATGTCGTGACGCCGTTGTGGTAGCGGCCGTCCAAACCCTTGCGGGTTTCGCCGAACTTGAGGAATTCCCCCGTGTCGCGGTCGAACAGCAGGTACAGCGCGGTCATGCCATTGGCGTAGTCATCGCCATGGACCCAGGTACGCGGATCGACCGGCTTTCGTTGCTTCCGCGGCGCCGGCGACGCATAGGCGGCTGGTCCACTCTGCGGGAACACATCCAGCACGCCAGCACCGAGCGTCGCCACCACCAGAGCGCCCGCGGTCAAGCGCAGCCAACCCGAGCTGTGACGCGTGCGCCGCCGACCGGCCCCGCTGGCGACCGGCCCTCCGATCACCACGGCAATACCCATGATGATCAGGCTGGTACCCACGGTGACAAGCAAAGACGCGCTCATCACTGTGCCTTCCTTCTGGCCCGCGCAGCGGAGCCGGCGGTCATTGCGGGAACCCGGGCAGGGAGGTGCACACGGCAGTGGCCACGAGAACAGCCATACCCCGCACCACCCTCGCGCCCTGCGGTGCCTCGCTGACGACCGGCAAGTCGACGCCGACGGTCACGACAGCCCTCCCGACGTGGTCGTGGCCATGGCCGTAGCAGGCGCGACAGAGTGCGTGGTGTGGCCGGTGTGCGTGGTCCGGTGCCGGTGAGGGGTGTGGTGCCGCGCCGTCGCGGTGGATGCGGTGCGACCACGGACCGTGGCGGACGCGCTGCTGGATACGGCGGTCGTGGCGGTATCGGTGCTGTTCGCCGCACCGGCCAAGGGGCACATGATGGCGCTGGGGGCCACGCGTGCTGTCGTGTCACGCACCGGTGCTGGTGGGCAGGGCCGGATGGTGCCGGTCGTTCCACCGGGTTGGGCGAGGCTGGCGTAGTGGTGGATGGTTTCCCGGTCGGCGGGGTTGGTCAGGTCGGCGGTGAACACCAGGATCAGCGTGGCCTTGTCGTCGAGCGCGGCCTGGAGTTCGGCGTCCAGGGAGTTGCCGTCGGTGGTGGTGGGGTTGCGTTGTTCGGAGATCACCGGGGTCTGGCCCCAGGGAGCGGGCAGGGTGCGGCCGGGCAGCAGCCCGTTGTCCTGCAACCCGATGCCCCTGGCGACGGCGTAGTTCAGGGTCTTGGCCTCGTTGTAGCCAGGGGTGTTGCCCAGGAACGTCTTGTCCGGCATGACCGCCAGCGGGGTGTGGGTGAACGCCCGCGTGTAGGTGTCGATGATGTGCTGCACGGCGGTCCACCAGGTCGGGTCGGTGTAACCGATGGCCTGCCACAGTTGGAGCAGGTTGGGGTTCTTCTCGCTGTCGGGTTTGGTTTCGCCGCCGATGCCCACGGGCAGGTCGATCAGGGCGACATGGGGGTTGCCGTCGTAGCGGGCGGCGAAGGCGTGCACGAAGTCATCGAGGTCGGCCAGGAAGGTCGGGTTCCAGTACTGGGGCAGGACCGCGCCGTCCTTCTCGGTCACCGACTTCACGCCCTGGGCGTAGACCCAGGCGGGGGTGCCGTGGGCGGAGTCGGCCTGCTTGTCCCAGGAGGCCCAGCCGGCGGTGGACACCCGCAGGATGACCTTCTTGCCGGCGGCGACCCACGGGGCCATGTCCTGGTCGATCAGGTCCCAGCGGAACACGCCGGGCTGGGGTTCGAGCTGGGCCCAGTAGTAGACCAGCGACCGGCCGGCAACGTCCGGATCGCCGGCCAGGTCGGGGGTGTTGCCGCCGCTGAACGCGTAGATGCCGTGGAAGTTGGCGTCCGCGGTCGTGGTGGGGTTGCTCGTGCCGGCGCCCGACGTGGTCCTGGTCTTGGCTTCGGTGTCGGTGATGGGTTTGGCGGGAGTGGACCGCCCAGCGCTGGATCGGGCGCTGCTGGCGGACTGCGCCTTGGCGGTGGCCGCGTCGGCGATACCGGCCAGCGCCAGTGACCCGACGGCCAGGACAACGGTGAGCGCGGCCAGCGCGCGGCGTGTGCTGCGGGGCAGCCCGGCGATGCACAGGGCGGCGCCGAGCACGGCCAGGCTGAGACCGCCGACCAGGCCCACTGTGGTGGTGAGGGTCATCGGTGCCCCTTCCGGTGGGCGGTCGGCTGGGTGTGCCGAGCGTGGGTGTGGCGGTGGTGTGTCATCGCGGTGGTTCCTCCCTGGGAGGACAGGTGATGGGAGTGGATCGAGCCGGTTGAGCCGGTCCGGCTGGTGGTCTGGTGCTGCCCGCCACGCTGGTCGCGCGGGTTGTGGTGGTGTGCGGGCCGGGCGGATACCGCCGCCACAGTCGGAGGCGCGGCAGCAGCGGTGGTCCCGGGTGCGGCGGCCCGCGCCGCGGTGGCCGGGGTCACGGTGGCTGGCGACGGAGCGGAGGGGAGAGCGGCCACTGTGGGGAGCAGCGGATCGTGACCAGCGGGGACGCGCAGTTGCTGGCCGGCGTCGATCCGGGTGGAGTTGCCCAGTCCGTTGAGGGCCTGCAGCGCGGGCACCGTGGTGCCGTAGCGGTGGGCCAGTGCCCCCAGCGTGTCCCCGGTCTGGACACCGATCACGGTGGTGCCGGTGTCGGGCAGGGCCGCCACCGGCGTGGCAACCGTCGGGTCCGCCGAGGCGCCTGACGGCGAGGACGACGACGGCGCCGCAGGGGTGGGGGTGCTCGACGGGACCCGGTCCGGCGTGGCCACCGAGACGGTTGTCGGCGCGGCGGCGACCGGGGTGTGCGGGGACGCCTGGAGCGCGGCCAGGGCGGCCGCGATGATGCCGGCGGCCAGCAGCGCCAGGCCGATCACGGTCATGCGGTGGGGCCCGCTGACCACCGCCCGCAGCCGGCGCAGCAGCCCGCGGCCGAGTTCGTCGCCGTCGACGGTGCACGGGCGACGCGGCGTGGCGGTCAGGTTGGGTCGAGCCACGATCACTCCCCTTGTTGGTGCACGTCTTTGGTGTCTGATCCAGCCGGACGGCGGGTTGTCCAGCAACGCTGGGACCAGCCGTTCTGGACATTTCCGGGTGGTTTTTGTCCAGCTGGGCTTTGTCCGGTCAGTACCAGTGGTGGGCTTGCCAGAACGCCCACGCGGCGCAGGCGCCGCCGTAGCGGGCATCGACGTAGCTGCGCATCCAGGCCAGCTGGGTGGCGGGGTTGGTAGCCCAGTCCGGGCCGGCGGCGGCCATCTTCGAGCCCGGCAGGGCCTGCGCGAGGCCGTAGGCGCCGCTGGTCGGGTTGGTGGCGTGGGGATTCCAGCTGGACTCGCGGGTGATGATGTCGGCCGCGCAGCCGTACTGCGGGCCGAACACGCTGGCCGCCGCTTGCTGCACGGAACCGGTGGCCGGGACGGTCGCGGGAACCGGGTGTGATGCCGTGGCCGCGGGGGCGGCGAGTTCGGGTGCCATCGCCCGGGCCGGGGCCGCCGATCCGGCTGGTTTTGCTGGGACGTGGAAGTCGGCGTCGGCGTAGATGAGGGTGGAGTCGCCGAGGTGGTTGAGTGCCTGTAGCGCGGCGACGGTGGTGCTGTAGCGGTGGGCCAGCGCCCACAGCGTGTCCCCGTAGTGCAGGCGCACAGTCGCGGTGGCACCCGTGGCGGTCGCGGCGGCCGGTGTTGCTACGGCCGCGGCCGGGGCCGGCACCGTGGTTGGCGCTGCTGTGGCCGCCGCCTGCGTGGCGGCCGTGAACGTCCGCGTAGCCGTGCTGGGGCCGGAGACCACTACCGGGGCCGCCGGCGCCGCCACGACGCGGTGATCGGTCCAGGACAGCGCGGGCACCGCCAGTGCCGCGCCGCACAGCAGCAGCACTAGGCCCACGATCACCAGCCGCGTCGGGCGGCCAACCCAGTGCCGGAGCCGGGCCACCCCGTGCAGACGGTGCCGAGATGCCAGGGTGCTCATGCACTTTCCCCTTCACCAGACGATGCGCGCGGCGTGCTGCCGGCGCTCGTCGTCGATGAAAGGGGTGGAATTGTTGTCCAGCTATCGGTCTGAGCAGGAAAAAGACAATCCTGGACAACGGGAGGAGCACCCGTTGGTCATGCGGTCAGCCGGCGGTCAGGGGTGACAGGTCAGCGTGATCGCGCCGGCGGCCATCGAACCGGAGCCGGAACCGTGTGCGGTCAGCTGAATCTGGACGCTGCCGCCGCTGGTGGGCACCGCGGTGCTGCCGGCGTCGACCCACTGTCCCTGGTGGTCGCGCTGGTCGACGGTGAAGCTCGTGACGTAGGTGGCGGCGTTGGGGCCGTTGTAGACCCGATAGTTGGCTGAGGTGGTCAGGTTCCCGTCTGTGGGCACGTACACCTGTACGTCACACGTCCCGGTGGTCACTGGGCTGGTGGCGAACGACCAGTAGTAGGTGTTGTCGTTCTTGACCGAGGCCGCTGCGTAGTAGCTGCCGCCGCAGCCGTCCGCGCCGGTGTGCTGCGGCCACGCTGAGGAGCCGCTGTCCCATACCCGTTGCGGGGATTTGTTGCCCGGGCAGCCCTCGCCGATGGTGGCGCTGAACGTGACCGGCGCGTTCTGGGGTGCAAGGGCACCTCCGCCTGCGGCGGTGCCCTGCGGCTGGGTGGGGCGCGAGGCGCCGGCGAGAGTGGGCGTGACCGTCGAAGGTGGGGGTGTCGACGCCGAAGCCGCCGTGGACGAACCCGCCGCAGATGACCCCGAGGGGGCTGTGCTGGTACTGGTGGCGGCCGGGCCGCTGCCAGGAGCCGACGCCCGGTTCTGGGCGGGGAGGTCCATGGTCCGCCAGGCCACCAGACCGGCGGCCACAACGGCCAACGCCGCTGCGGTCAGACCGATCCGCACGGCCATGCGCCGGCCACGCTGCGGCGACGCCACCGCGGGCGGCACACCCTCGGCAGGCATCGGCAACACAGTGGTAGCGGCGGCCGCGGTGTCGATCTCGTGCTGGGTGGGCGGCTCAGCGCCCAGCGCCGCCAGCGCGGCTGCCTCGTGTTCGGCGATGCTGCTGTTGACCGCCTCGGGCAGCCACCCGGGACCAGACAACGCGTCGGCGAGGCCGTAGGTGTCCCGCAGGTCAGCCGGCGTGGGACGGGTGTCGGGGTCTTTGTCCAGGCAGGCCCGGATCAGGGCGCGAAGATTGTTGTCCTGGCTGGTCACCGCGTCGATGGTGGCCAGCTCTGGTGGTTCGTGGACAACCCGGTAGACAACGGCGTCGGCGCGGCCCTCACCGAACGGCGGGGCGCCGGTGAGCGCGTAGCCGAGCAGGCTGCCCAGCGCGAACACGTCCGCCGCCGGCCCGACGGCGCCGCCGATGGCTTGCTCGGGAGCCATGTAGGCCGCGCTGCCGAGGTGGGTTCCAGTGGCCGTCAGGGCGGTGCCTTCGGCCGCCGCGGCGATGCCGAAATCGATGACCTGCACACCGTCGGCGGTCAACAAGACGTTGGACGGCTTGAGGTCGCGGTGCACGATGCCGCCCTCGTGCACCGCGATCAGTGCATCGATGACGCCCGCGGCCAGGCTCCGCACTACGGCGGCTGGCAGCGGCCCGTGCGTGTCCACCGCGTCGGCCAGGGACACGGCCGGCCGGTAGACCGTGGCCAGCCAGGGTTGATCGGTCTCGGCGTCGCCGTCGGCCAGCAGCGCGAGGTGCGGGCCGGTGACCTCACGCAGGGCGTGCAGCTCCCGCCGGAACCGACGACGGAACACCGGGTCGCCGGCCAGGTCGGCGCGCACCACCTTCACCGCGACCGGCCGACCGGCATCGGTCCGGCCCAGAAACACCTGCCCCATGGCACCGGCGCCCAACCGAGCCGCGATCCTGATCGGCCCGACCTGCTCGGGGTCGGTCGTGGCCAACGGCGTCACCCCCGTCGCCGGCCCGGCTGTCGGCGATGGAGGTGAGGCCGCCGGCGTGGGGTGGCTGTCATCCGCCGGGAGGCTCTCGACCGAGGGCGGATCCGCGGCGTCGTCGTGCCCGGGATCCGGTGAATCCGCCTCGGGCAGCAGCCCTGGATGGGTCATGCGCAGTCGCGCGGCCAGCTTGCGCCACCGCTGCTCCCATATCGCCTGGTCTCCGCCGCAGGCGCCCACATAGGCCAGCGTCACATCCAGCGTGGGCAGCGACTCCCCGCTGGCCGCCGCGGCCAATGCCGAATGGGAGTAGCCGGCCTTGGTGGCCAGCGCTCGGTAGGTGTGCCCCGTCGCTGTCCGCAGTTCCCGCAGACCAGCGGCGAACGCGTACAACGGACCGGGCTTGACCGGCTGTTCACGTCGTCCCACTGACCGTCATCCCCCAAAAGGTGCTCTTTGAAGACCAGGATGCCCGAGGTGCGTCGACACCGACGACGTCTATATGTCGCCAAAACGTACGACAGGCATGGGCCCAGCGGCATCACCGGCTACGGGCGGCCCGTGGCCAGTCGTTGCCCGGTGTCTGGATGCCTCGCAGGTTTCGCCGATGATCACCGCGGCGCCGAGCACCTCGTAACCAGGGACGTCCAACAGCGTGGACGCCAGAACGCGCACACGGTCGCGCAGTTCTCGGTCCAGCGCGTTGATCTGCTCAGTCTGGTCGCGGCAGCGCGCCACCAGTTCTCGCGCGCGATACGGGCCACGAGACCATCCAGGCAGGGCCGCGAGCGCGACCGCCAAGGCGTCGATCGGATCGGGCTTGCCCGGCTCGCGTCCGTCCCGGCGGGAGAGGGGACCGGTAGCCCTCGACGTGTCGCTGCCCGGCGCGGGCCGGCCGTGCTCGGTGCACAAGCCTCAGAGCCGAGGCTAGTTCGCTAACGACCCGGCGGTGGCCCGATCGGCGTCGAGCTTCGCCGTGCCGCTGGGTGCGACCATGCCGGGGCCGGGCAGCGGCACGCCGGGGCAGGTCAGGTCGCCGGCGGGCACCTTGCCGTCGACCAGGTACGACTCGACGATGTCGTCCACGCAGGTGTTGCCGGTCTGTGCGTACACGGCATGGTCGCCCTGCCCCTGCACGGTGAGCAGCCGGGACCCGGCGAACGCCCGGTGCGCCCGTAGGGCTCCCTCGTACGGTGTGGCCGGGTCGTGCGTGTCCTGCACCATGAGAATCGGAGGCACGCCGCGGCCGTTCGGCGTCGGCATGGTTAGTGCCGGCCGATTCCACAACGCGCACAGCTGCTCGATTTCCCCATAGCCGGCCACGGGGTACTTCCGGCCCAGCTCGCCGGACGCCCGGACCAACCACTGGCGGCCGCCGAACCACGGCGTGTCGTTGCAGGTGATCGCCGCGTTGGTGGCCGGGTCCGCGTCGGCCGAGAGCTGCGCGGGCATCGAGGTGTGCGGCGACATCGCGCCGGACACCGCCCCGACCAGGAACGCGAAGTCCTGGGCGAGCGGCGCGAACCTGCTGGACGAGGGCATGGCCCATGCCACGGTGCGGTCCAGCGAGACCCCGTAGAAGATGCTTCCGTTGATGTTCAACGGACTGGCGGCCAGGGCGGCGCGCAGCCGCTCGTAGGTGGTCTCGACCGCTGCGGCGGTGGTGCCCAGGTGGTAGACGGAGTCGTACTTCGCCACCCAGGGCAGGAAGTCCTGCTCGAACCGGCGCTGCAAGCCCAGCGGCTGCCATTTGATGGACTGCTGCCAGGACGTGGTGAATTCGGTGTTCGAGTCGAGCACGAACTTGTCCGCGCGGTTCGGGAAGTACGTGGCGTAGTAGGCGCCGAGCCAGGTGCCGGCGGAGTAGCCGATCCAGCTGATTTTGTCCCGGCCGAGCAGCGCGCGCAGCAGGTCCAGGTCCCGGACGGTTTGCTCGGTGTTGACCAGCGTGCCGAACACGCCGGAGAACTGCTGGCAGTGCTGCGCCGCCAGTTGCACCGTGTCGAGGATCAGACTGAGGTTGTCGGGGCTGCGGTCCCGATAATCCAATGCGGGCCCGATGTCATGGCCGCCGTCGCAGGTGAGGTTGGTGCTGTCGCCGGTGCCCCGGACGTCGAAGCCGATCAGGTCCTCGGCCGCGGTCAGCTTGGTCCGGCTCAGAAAGCTCAGCGGCAGCGTCCGGCCGGCCCCGCCGGGACCGCCGGGGTTGAGCAGCACGCTGCCGCGTGCGGTGCCCGTCGCGGGCAGCTTGCTCACGGCGATGGTGATGTCCGGGTGGGCGTCCAGGTGATGCCAGTCCATCGGTGCCACGAATGAACCGCACAGCAGTCGCTCGCCACCGGCCGGCAGGCCGGGCGGGAGGTTGTCGGGGTCGAAGCAGGGCTTCCAGTCGATCTGCTGGTTGACGTATCTCGCCGGCACGGCCGCGGCCGACGCGGCCGGTAACGGGGCCACCAGCGCCACCGCCGTGAGCGCCATGGCAAGGATTTTTCCGCGCACTTGCTTTCCCCTCGTGCAGACCACTGCGGTCGGCACACCATGCCGGGGCCCAGAGGCGGTCACCAGCGGATGAACCAAATTCGGAACAAGCTCAGACCGGCCGGTGACGGACGCGGTGGATTCGGCCGTGCCTGCCGTCTTGGCTGATGTTGTCCGCGTCGTTGCTGGTGTTGGTGTTGGCGGACCCAAGCGGAGCCGCTGTAGCTGGCGGTTGGTTCAACGCGGGTCCGGCGGTGGCGACGTAGCCTGTGGAGCCGTCGAGGTGCAGGGGGTGCCGCGTGTTGGGTCGTTGGCCCAGAAGGTCGACCGGTGGAGCATGCCGTCGCCCTGTCCTACGTCCAGCTGTTCCATTGGGCGCCGGGAGGCGGTCATCGAACCAGCCCGACGCGCAGGTCTAGTTTTGCCTCGCTTGTAGGAGCCCTTGCGTCAGCTGCTGGACGGCGAACCGTCCGATCAGGTGGATGCAGGCATCTTCCTCTCTGGCGAAGGGCACCTCGTCGAACCTGCTGCCGCGTTCGCTCCAGAACACGTGCCAGGTGCCGTCGTCCTCGGCGGTCAGGCACCAACGTTCGTGTGTCTCGCCGCCGATGGCGTACTTGTCGGCCGGTATGCCGAGGAGGTCGAGGAAGCCTCCCACCGTGTCCATCAAGACGACCACCAGATCTCCTTCAAGTAGCCGGCGAGGACCAAGTCCTCAACGGGGTGCGGGGAAAGGTACTGGATTCCGCCGCCTGGGAACCCCATGGCGAGGGCGGGCCGGTGAACACGGTCGTGTTGCCTACGGTGGCGAACATGCGGCGCCAATCCGCGCCGTCCGGCTCGACCACGATGTCCGGCAGGCGGTGTTCGCCATAGACGGCAGCGGTTTGCGTGCCATCGGGGTGGGTCATGCGTTGTAGGAAGACGGAATCCATGCTCGTGGTGGAAACGGGACTCAACTGATCCCGTGAACACGGCAGACGACACTTGGCGACTGCCGAGAGCCCGACCGGACTTCAGTCCTCAGTGGTCCAAGACGTCGCGCCATGATGTGCGGGCACTACGCCGACCTGGACGGCCTGTCACGCGTGCTCAAGGTGCAGCGTTCGCCGCGCGGCTCCTGGGGCGCACCAAGCGTCACTGTCCGGGCGGCACCGGTGCTGCGCAGCAGATCACACGCCGATCACAGTTCAAGACCATCTCCGCCAAGATGATCTTGAACTGCTGGAAACATGCAGGTCGGTGGTGGGCCGCCTGGGGCTCGAACCCAGAACCTACGGATTAAAAGCCCGTGGGTCATCACTTGGGACTTCTAGTTGATCAAGCTTGTGACCAGCGCAAATCAAGGTATGGAGATCATCTTCTGCCGCCTTCTGCGATGGTTTTGCTATGGAACTGCATTCGCGGCCGCCAGCGTGGGCGCAGCGGTGTGCGCTAGGACGGTCGTCACCAGCTTGGTGACGAGCTCGCGGCTCACGGGGTGCCCCTCGTCATCCAGGAGCTTGCTGTGGACATCGATATTCCGAGCTCGCGCTCGGCAGGTTAGCTGGCGGGCCGCGAGCGACGTGCAGGGATGGCGGCGTCGATCCCCGCGGCCGCAGACTGTCCGTTGGGTGATCACCCGGTATGCTGTGTGCGGGCCGTTAGCTCAGTCGGTAGAGCAGGAGACTTTTAATCTTCGGGTCCAGGGTTCGAGCCCCTGGCGGCCCACGTTCATCGCTTGTCAGCCCCCGCCCAAACAGGGCGGGGGCATTTCTCTGGTGGCCCGTCCAACCCGCTGGTGCGATCGCAGGTAATTGGTCGCACCGAAGGTCTGCCTGGGCGTGGGAGGCGCCGCGGGCCAGCAGGTGGGCGAGGCGGCGCCGCTCGGCCGTGGGCGGTGGTGGCGCAGCGACAACACGCCGAGCATGGTGCTGTCGGGAGCTTGCAGGCGTAGGAGGCGGCGGCGCGGGAAACGCGCGTTGAGCAGGCGTTTCGGCTGGTTGCCCGGCTAAGACCGGCTGGCTGGCGGCGTTGTCGATGAGTACCGGAGTGACGGTGCGCAATGCAGCGTCAGCTCGGTGGGGTTGGCGCCAACTGCTCGGTGCTGTCTGCCGCACGCGCGGGTACCGCGACATATCCGTCGGTGCGCGCAGCATTGCTGGGGTGTTGGAGCCGGGTGAGGTGCTGGCGGCGGCCGAGAGCGCACCGCCCGTGGAGTCGGTTGGGTTGTCGTGCGACCTGGCGAAGCGGGTGGGGGCCTTCGACGTGTCGTTCCTGTTGGTCGACCTCGTCGATGAACACCTGGTGTGGCTGACCTCGACCGCGCAGGCTGAGTACGTGCACGCCGCGGAACGCACCCGCCGACCTGGCGCAACGCCACCTGGGAGGCCGACCACGTCGAGCCCTCGGTGCAGGTCGAGGTCGGCGGCCGGCTGGTCAAGCCGTGGGGTGACCGGGGGCGTCGACACCGGCCACAAGGCGATCGCCGGCGACGCGGTGACGCCGGGCGCGCCGGTAAAGCGCGTCCCCCTCGCGTACGCCGAAGGCGTCGTGAAACGTGTCGAGGTTGGTGACGATGGCGTTACAGCGCAGGTCGGGCGGGGAGTGGGAGTAGACGGCGAGGCGGCGGATCGCCTCTTCCTCGCGGACCTTGGACCGGCAGACCTGCGCCCAGCCGATCAGCAAACGTTGCAGTCGGTGAAGCCATCGAGTATCGGGGCATCGGCGCCGTCGAGCGCGATTGCGGCGGCAGCGTGCACACCGTTACTGGTGGCCTGCCCGGCTTGGGTGGACACTGACCGCGGCATGTCGATCCGCTGGTGGACGACGGGCCGTTACGACGGGGCGAACGGAGAGTCGGTGGAACGCACCCAACCGGACCGGCCAATCTTTACGGACCGGCGCGAGGGCGACACCCTGAGCGTGGTCAGCACGCCGACTGAGCGCAGCGTCGACTTCCCGCCGTTGGCAAACGGCCTGGACTACCTGGCCGACGCCGTCGGCCGGCTCACCGAGACCCCCAGCGCACGGGACCTGAAGTACGCCGTACTGCACCTGCACGCCGGCGTCGAGGTGCTGCTCAAGTACCGGCTGATCTGCGTGGACTGGCGCCTCATCCTCGAAGACAGCAAGGACGGTGAGCCGGCCGTGACCTACAAGCGCTACAAGGCCGGCAAGTTCCGCAGCATCGGCATCGGCAAGGCACTCAAACGGCTGCAGGACCCCGTCGGCATCACGGTCACCAAAGGCCAGAAGAAGGCGGCCAACGCACTGGACAAGTTCCGCAACCAGCTCCAGCATTACGGCCTGACCGACACCGACAAAGCAATCGAGGCCCAGGCCGTGAAGGTGCTCGAGTTCATCCTGGACTTCATCGACACGCACATCACGCCTGACATCCACCTGACCGAGGCGGACAAGCAGGCCCTCGCCGACGCCATGCCCGGCATCCGCAGTGCCCTCGGCACTATCACCGCCCTGGTCGACCAGCGCATGCAGCGCCTTCGCCCTGACCTTGAGCAGGCGTGGACAGCATGGTGTCCAGACTGCGGCCAGCTGGCCGTGCTGCTGGAAAACGACCCGGTCGACCGGTCACACGGTCCGGAGGATGACCAGCCCCGGTGCGTCTTCTGCACCGCGCACTGGGACTCGCGCGCGGACTACGTCGACGACTTCACCGGTTCCCGGCTGGGCTTGTCCGGCGGCTACGAGGCGATGACGAACGGTGGGGATCCGCCCACCGAGCACTGCCCGGAGTGCGGCGCGGACATGCTGGTGTGGTTTGACCCCGCCACCGGCGAGCTCGGCCCAAACCTCGCAGCCCAGTGCTTCTACTGCGGATGCGAGTTCAACGACCGGTGCCCACGCTGCGACGTCGCTCTCGACACCCCCGCCGTCAACGACCCCGACGACGGGGGCATGCCGCGCGACAAGTCCATGCTCTGCGCCAACTGCCTCGAGGACCTCTGAGCCGGATCGCCGTCGGTCAGCACCCGGCGTCAACGTCGCCCGTAGGGTGGCGTGCTCTGGTCCAAGATCTGGCTGACCAGTGCCGGCGTGGGCGCATAGCCGGCGTGCTCGAACTGTCGATGTCCGAAGTCGTGTGCACGGATGTCCGAACTCCTGTGCACGCCAGGTGATCCAGTTCTAGTCTGCTCTAGCCGGCCTGGGGCTGAGTCGGTCAGGCTGCGTCGTTGAAGATCCTCCGCTGGACCTCAAGGTAGCGACGCAGGTCCATGACGGGAGCGTCCGCCGAAGTCGGGGTCGATTCCGGCGACTCATCCAGATCGATCGAGTTCGCCTGGGCCAGCTGCCGCGTGTAGGCGATGACAACGTGGACCAGGGTCTCGGACTGCTCCGTGGAGAAGTCGACCGTGATGTTGCCGTCCTCGGAGTACGCCTTAACCGCATCAAGATCGGCGATGAGACGGTCGATGATCTCGGCATCGAGGCTCTGGTTGCGGACAGCCTCGAGGTAGGCGCGAAGTGAGTCGCTGTAGTTCTTGACGCATTCCGGGAGCGCCCGCTTCCGCTGGCGGACGATCGCGACGGCCGCAGCGGCCGTCCCGACGGCCGCCAGCGTGGCGAGCCCCGCGATGACTGGCTTCTTGAGCATCCGGGCTGCCGCTCCAACCGCATCCTCGTCCGGCTTGAGAGCGGAGGTCTCCTTGAGGAGGGCCACGATGCGTCCCGCGGTGTCACGCACCACGCCGCAGTCACGGATCAGGTCGCCGGTGTTTATACCCGCCTCAATCTCTGGCGGAATGTCGACGTTGATCTGAACATTCACTCGTGGTCCTCTGCTGTGCTCGTGGTGGTCCCTACTGAGTCAGATGCTAGTGCTGGCCGCCGGCACGCTCGGGTCTCTGACTGCTGCCGTACTGAAGTCTTCGCCAGCACGCACGGCGGGACGGAGAGTGCCTGGATGATGTCAATGCCCAGGTCACGGGCCCTGTCTACTGAAATCCTCGGTGGCGCCCAGCAACCAGGCGGACTGGCCGCGAGCCCGGCGCGTGGGTGCCGTGTAGCTGCTGATCACCGTGGGGTTGTGTGGCTCCCCGCCATGGCGGGCCGCTTGCGCTGGCGCACCGATGAGGACGCCGGGCTGCCGCCCTCGTCGCGTGCGACCGTCTCCCCTTAAGACCTCACCGCCCGTTACGCCCGCCGCTGGTAGACCACCCGCTGGAAGGAATTTGTCGCGCTGGCGCTCGTCGGCGCCGCCTTGGCGAGAACATGTGCTCGATGCAACCGTCGACCAAGTTGTCCTGCTGGTCGATCGTCCAGACCGGTACCGGGGCCGGATGCTGTCCTCGGGACGCACCAGGTACCCGACCAGGATCACCATCCTGGCCGGGCTGACAACCGGTCCATGACCCTGACCAATTGGCATTGGGACTAGTCGGCGGTGAGGGCTTCAGGGTGATCCCGTTGTCGAGCTGTGTATAAGCACGGACTGCGCGGCGAACCGGACAAGCTTGATCTCCTGCTCCAGATGCCGCATCTCGGCGGAACCCGGAATCATGATGTAGGCCCCCTCTTGGCGGTTCTCGCCCTTCGCGTGGACGAGCTGACACCTGACCTTGTAGATGCGGTCGGCGAACTTCTCGACAATGCTGTCCAGCTTGTCCGGCTGGTTGGTCGGCACGACTGGGACGCCGGGCAGTGCGTTCTTATTTCGCAGGTGTCTCATTAGATTCTCGTCAGATTCGATGAACTCGACCAGCATGGACGGGTCGACGCTGCTGCTCAGCGTGACTTGTAGCATCGTCAACTCCGCACTGTTCGACTTCACCTGCTTGCTGATGGCGTTCACGAAACTTGCAAGTGACTCGCTACCTGTCGCGTCGAACCGTGGATCCTTCAGTCGCTGCCGGGTGAATTCGACTGTGGCGGCTAGCGCGTACTGGGCGAAGTGGTACTCCAGCACCTGGTAGTAGCTGAGGTACTCCATCGTCGGAACCGACTCGGCGCGCCGGCCGTGCCAGTAGTAGCTCAGGCCACCTTTGGAGTAGTTATTGAACGTGAGCGCGAGCGGTTGGTTCAGGGGTTCGAATTTTTCCTTGGGCGACTGCGCAGGCTCGTCCTCGTGTGGTGGCCATCCGGGGCGTTCGCACAGGTCGAATCCGTGCCCGTAGCGAACGTCCAACTCGAATGAGAAAAACTTGCTGACCGTGAGCAGTAGGTCGTACGCTTCTGCTCGATCTTTTAAGCCGGAAGGCTTTTGAACTTTTAGTGTCGCAAGCTGCCCGGATGGGCCCCAAGATGAGCGTGATGGCTCTAGTGGATACATTCTCAATCTGAAAGCGTCAGCGAGAGTGCTTGGCCGTGAGATCTCGGCTGAGACGCCGAACTTCTCGTTCTCGGCCATGATACGACCCTGCGATGATGCCCTGCGTAGCCGCCTGAGTGTGTTCTCCGGCGGGGATGTGGGGTGCTCGGCTGGGAACGTCCCCGGATCGATGCGGTAAGCGTATCGCGCGATATGGGCAGGTAGGTCTTCGGCTGGGCGAACAGCTCGGACTGCCGCCTCGATGTATCCTTGTTCGAGCACTACGTACGCCGAGTGCTCGCCAAGCCAATGAAGACCCGAGGATACTGCCTGGACGACCCGCCGTAGCTCGGCCGTGGTGGTCCAGTTCGCGGGGATCTCGATTACATCGGGGCCATTCGGCAGTCGAATGTAACGCTGTTGGTGTCCGAGTGCTCGACGACCGTTTTCTCGAACGATGACGTCGATCCCGCTTGCCTCGCACCTGTCCTGAAGCTTTGCGTTGAGGGCTGCCTGGGCCACGCTGGCGGCCTCCGCTTGGCGTTTTTCTCTGCGGCGTCGCTGCTCTTCTTTCGCTGCATGCTCGGCCCTGAGGCGTGAGAACTGGTTCGTTCGTTTAGGGTGCGGCATGCTTACGTCTCCTTGTGTGTGTATCGAGAGATCTGGTGCTAAGTACCCCCATTATCGCATCCGGCCAAAGCGAATTGTTCCACCTGTTTGTGTTGCGATGGAAATACTGGTCCATCTTACCGGGGGGTGGACGTGAACCGAACGGTGAGCACTGCACGGTAGCGTGCGGCGTTGAGCAGTTGACGTCGGTATCGCTAGTCTCGACGGCAGCCACTGCGCCGGGGAGACATATGCATGGGACGCCCTGGGGGCTTCTAAGTCGACACGGACGGAACCCTGCTCGGGCGAGGCGCTCGACGCGTTCGCGAAGTACGCCGGCACGATCTACGCCGGGAAGCCCAACGGTGGGGCCGACGTATCGGAGTCGGCGCCGCCAATGGAGAACATCTCCGCCGCGTGTCGGCTGATGCGCACGCCTGCAACGACTACGCCGGCGCGACCGATACCTGCCGCGGCACCCTGATCGCTCTTGGGGCGGGAGCGGGTGTGGTCACCGCTGCCGGCGTGCTGCTCACGATCTTCATCTTAGGCGGCTCCGACGCCGCTGCGGCCGCTGGTGACGCCGCCCTCGCCGCAGAAGCCGCTGCCGCGGCGGAAACTCTGGCCATTGCCGAAGCGATCGTGTCGAGCCTGGTTGCTTGCCTGGTCGTCACCGCCGTCGTCGTCGGCGCTGGGGCGGCTGCAGCCACCGTGCCCGCCGACGCCGCTCCCGCAACCGGTTTCCCCCTGGCGGGGCCACACCGGTGGTGGTCGTCCTCAAAGGCGCGGCGATCCTGTCGCCGCTACACCTCCGGCGCAACGTGCAAGCTTTCCGCTTGATTTTTGCGCACAAACTACCGCTATCTGCTATAACTAGCCGGGTGATGGAGGATGCTGCGGCTCAGGCCCTGCTCGACGAGGTCGTGGCCGACTGGACTGCCGGCACAGTGCTGAGCGTGCTGCGCGAGCTGGTTCCCGCGGTGTGGCGTCGCAACCTGGACCGCCACGAGCCGCGCCTGGGCGACGACCCGACCACGCTAGGGATCCAGTCCAGCCGCAACATCTGCAACCTCGCCGTGCAGGAACTCGCGGGTGTGCCCGGTGTGCAGGCCCGCGACGCCCGAACCCTAGAGGTGACCTACCAAGGACGGATGCTGCACGCGGGCAAGGTCGCGTCGCGCTCGCGGAACTGGAACGTCTGGTCGGCGGACTGGTCGGACAGCGACGTGCGCAGCAACTGCGCGGAGGCCAACAGCAAGGCGTATGTGTCACTGGCAGGCACGCTGTTCGCAGCCGCAGAACCGTTCGGTGGGCAACCGGCTGACCCGCGCGTGTTGCGCCACCTGTTGCTGATGTGGCAAGGCTTCGACGATGGCAGCACGCGCACGTGGCTCGGCTTCCCACGCCTAGACACCGAGCCGTGGTTCGCCGTGGTTCTGCTCGACGACGACCCCGGCGGCCGAGGCGGTATGCCCACCACCAGTGGGAGCCCGACGCCACCGGCACCCGACTTCGATACCTTGGGCGAGCCATCATTGGAACTCGCGCGTCGCGTCGAACGGGAGCAGCGGCACAAGCCGCAAGGAGCATGAGCAAGCTGACCGACCTCAGCGAAGCCCGGCGTCGGGCCACGGCCCGACGCACCGCAGGAGTCGCACTCGACTTCGATCCAGACCGGCTGGCCCTGGCCCGCCGGCTCGCCGGCCTGCCCCGCACACGCCTGGGCAAACAGGTGGGCGTGACCCCCTCGGCGATCACCCAGTACGAGAAGGGCCAGACCAAGCCGACGCTGCCCGTGCTGGCCAAACTCGCCGAGGTCCTCGACGTGCCGGTCGAGTTCTTCCGCGCGGGCAGTCCGGTGCCGAGTCTGCCGGCAGCAGGCGCCCACTTCCGCAGCCTGCGGTCGACCACGGCCCTGGAACGCGAACGCGCGCTGTCGTTCGGTGAACTGACACTCGCTGTGTTTGCCGCAGTTGAACTGCACGTCGACCTTCCGCCGGTGCGACTGCCTGAGCTAGAGATTCCTGGCGATCCGGTGGAGGAACTCGACCGAGGCGGAATCGAAGAGCTCGCCCGGCAGGCGCGCCGCCTGCTGGGGTTGGGAGAGGCCCCGGTACCGCACATGGTGCGGCTGTTGGAAGCACACGGCGTCGCCGTGGTCCGTCTCGAGGACGCTAGCCACAAGGTCGACGCCTTCTGTCACCAGCAGGGCTATCGCCCCCTAGTGCTCCTCAGCCCGGGCAAACAGGACAAAGCCCGCTCCAGGTTCGACGCGGCCCACGAACTGGGGCACCTGTTGATGCACCACGACGTCGAACCCGGCTCACGCCTAGTTGAACAGCAGGCCCACATCTTCGCCGCGGAGTTCCTCGCACCCGCCTCACAGCTCGTCGACCACCTTCCCGGGCGACTCGACTGGCCCGCACTGCAACAGCTCAAACGCCGATGGGGGGTAAGTCTCAAAGCACTGGTGATGCGTGCGCACACCCTCGGGGCTTTCAACACCAACACCTATCAGCGTGCGATGAGGCAACTAGCTAGCTGGGGACTGCCCGAACCCGGCCCTCTGGGTCCTCCTGAGGCTCCTGTGCTGCTACCGCGCGCAGTCGAACTGGTCGGTCCGCAGCATGAGGTGCTCAGGCGACTCGCGAGCGAGGCCGGACTACCGCTGACGGAGGTCGAACGCGTCGTGCGAGCAGCGGGCGGCGACGAGATCCGACCGATCATCGACCTGACGATCGGCGCGTCTGCTCAGTAGATGCTGCTGTAACCAACAGTGATGGATCGTGGCGCCGCTAGGGTGTTCCGCCCACGGCTCGTCTCAACTCAAAGTTGGAGCTCGGGAAGGTGTCCAGGCTGTGCGGCCGGCAGGTAGTGCACCTGCCGGCCCGCACCCGTCTGGCAGCATCAGCGGTTCCGGTCAACCAAGCGATCCCTACTGGACCGAGCGCTCGGACCAACGTGTGCAGCCGACGAGGGTGGCGACGGAGGGGAAGGCGTTGCGGCCGTCGGGGTCGGCGCGGTTGGCCAGGCCGATTAGCACGATTGCGAGGCTGGAGGCGTCGCGGTGCTTGGTGGGATCTTGGCGGCGTGGCGTTGAGAGCCCAAGCGATTGCTTCGATGCTCATCGAGGGCCGCCGGTCCTTCTGTGGCGCGCCCAAACTGGTGGGTCAGCTACACAACGCGAAAGATTGCTAACCTGTCAGTGCCCTGATCGGTAGTGGGGTCAGGTGGCCGGTCAGGCCGGTGGCTCTTGTCTGAGTTGACCACGGCGTCATTGACGTTGATGGCCCGCTTCTGCGAGTGGTTCGCTGACCAGGCCTGTCGGTCACGCGGCGGCCGCCGTCCTCGAGCCCCCTCGCCACCGACCACACCACGCTGACCCTGGCGCGCTGGGTCGGTATCGCACCGGCGACCGCCAGCCACTACACCCAGTGCTCCGTGATGCCGGACCCATTGCCACGCAACGAGACGGCCGTCCACTCCCTGACCGCCCTCGGCACTGCTGCCGGGCTTGCCGCGGGTATCTGAGTGGCGCTCCAGTGAGTAGTTGCAGCGGACCACACGACCATCTGGCGGAGCGGGTGGCCGGCGAGGCAGGAAGGCTTCCTGACCTCGGAAGACTCACGTTGCCTTCTTTGACTAATCGCGGGTCGCGGATTCACTCACTTCGGCCGTTCGTTCCGGATGGCTAACGAAACTGATCAGGTCTGCGACCAACGGGGCGAGGTTCCTGCGGTACGTCCAGGTGCCGGCGTCGTCCCGCCGGAATCGCGCGAAGGGACCCGCGGCGATGGCCCGGAGTGCCGACAGGGGATCCGGCGGTTGGCGCGGGTGGCTGGGCATTGCGACCGGACAGGGTTGGGCCGTGACCACAGTAGGTTGGAAAGGCGGTAAGGCCCCGATGAGGATCACTACGTTGCGACTGAGCAACTTCCAGTCCTTCGGTCCGGGGCCGACCGCGATCGACCTTGACGCTTTGACCTACGTACTCGGACCCAACGGCTCCGGAAAGACCGCCGTCCTCGAAGCGCTCACGAGGCTGTTCAGCCCCCTGACTGCCCAGCGCCAGGTTCGACTCGACGACTTCCATGTGCCGGTCGGCGCACTCGCGAGCGACGTGCATGCCGCCGAGCCGGTCCTGTGGTTGGAGGTCGACCTGGACTGTCCGGAAGCGGGAGTCGACGGGCAACACGCTTCCGTGCCGCCCAACTTCGCTCACATGGCGATCCAGACGGCGGACGGCATCCCGCGAATTCGCGTGCGCCTGACAGCATCGCTGGCTGCGGACGGCGTCATCGACGAGAAGATCGAGTACGTGCTGGATTTCGACGCCGCCGGTTCACCGACCCGCTGTGCGGACATGCCACGCTACGACCGAGCGCATATTGAAGTGCACTATCTGCCCGCACGCCGCGACCCGGTCGATCACATCTCCTACACGGCGGCCTCGCTCATCGGACGCAGCTTGCGCGCTGCCGACTGGACCAGCGAACGCGAGACGCTGGGCGAGCTCACGACCCAGATCACCGCCACGTTGGTCGCGAACAAGGCGGTGGCCGGCATCGGCGTCGAATTGGCCAAGGAGTGGCAAGGCCTGCATCGCGGCGCCTACTTCAAGGACCCGTCGATCGCCTTCGGCCGCGGTGATCTCGACGCAGTGCTTCGCCAGTTGACCGTGACGTTCCTGCCTTCACACGATGCCGCGCCGCTGTCGTTCGATCGGCTCAGCGACGGGCAGAAGTCATTGCTCTACATCTCGCTCGTGCTTGCCTGGCAGTCGTTGGCCAGGCGGGTGCTCAAGGGGGAGGAGACATCGCTCGATCCGGATCGGATGCGTCCGCCGGTGCATACGATGATCGCCGTCGAGGAGCCCGAGAACAGCCTGGCCCCGCAGTACCTCGGACGTATCATCCGCCAGGTCCGCACCGCCTGTTCGGCCGGTGACGTCCAGGCACTGATCGCCACCCACGCGCCCACCCTGCTGCGTCGAGTCGACCCCCACACAATCCGCTTTCTGCGACTGAGTCCGGACCGGGAGACCACCGTTCGCCGCATCGTGCTTCCCACCGACGACGAGGCGGCGGCGAAGTACGTGCGCGAGGCGGTGGAGGCCTATCCCGAGCTGTACTTCTCCCGGTTCGTCGTGCTCGGTGAGGGCGACAGCGAGCAGGTGGTCCTGCCGCGGGTGCTGGCGGCCGCCGGCATCGCCGAGGACGACGCTTCGGTGTCGGTGGTGCCGCTCGGTGGTCGGCATGTCAATCACTTCTGGCGTCTGCTCAACGAGCTGCAGATCCCGCACGTCACCTTGCTCGATCTCGACAGCGGCCGCTACCACGGTGGTTGGGGGCGCGTGCGCAATGCCATGACGCAACTCAACAAGGTTCGACCGAAGACCTTTTCGGAAGATCGGATCGGCCAGCTGCCCCAGTGGAACGACGATCAGGACTTTCCCGCGCTGGGCACCCCCAGTGCCGATGGCAGCCCCGGGCTGATCCAGCAGCTGGAACACCACGGAGTCTTCTTCTCCCATCCCGTCGACCTCGACTTGATGATGCTGGCGGCGTATCCGGTCGCCTACGACGTCACCCCGAAGCAGCCGGACGAGAAAACAGTGGTCGCCGTGCTGGGGAAGAGCCATGTGAACGAGGACCGCCTCGGCGACGCGGTCCTCGGACTCTTCGACAACTACCACCACATGTTCGACCTTGGCAGCAAGCCCGCCGCGCATCTGGCCGCCCTCGCGAAGCTGACCGACCAGCAGTTGTTGCGCGACCTGCCCACTGTGCTTGCGCGACTGGTCAACCATGTGTGCGTGCGGCTCGACGGGTTGCCGGAATGATCCCGCCCGAGGACTGGTGCCCTGCGGACGGGCTGATCCTCGAACCGAACGCGTTGACGGCCGTCACGATGATCGATGCCAACGTGGTGGTCGCGGCCGGACCGGGAGCCGGAAAGACGGAGTTGCTCGCCCAGAGGGCGGACTTCCTGCTGCGCACTGGGCAGTGCCCCTACCCGCGGCGGATCCTGGCGGTCTCGTTCAAGGTCGACGCCGCCCGCAACCTGCGCGAGCGTGTGCGTCGCCGCTGCGGATCACAGCTCGCGGCTCGGTTCGACAGTGTTACCTTCCATGCGTTTGCCAAGCGTCTGATCGACAACTTCCGGCCAGCGCTCGTCGGGCCCAACGCACTCGACCCCGACTACCGTATCGACACGGAAACCCGCATCCTGCGCAAACAGATCACGTTCAAGGACATGGTCCCGCTGGCGCTGAAGATCGTCGGCTCCAATGCCTACGCTCGCGGAGGCATCCGCCAGACCTACAGCCACGTGTTCCTCGACGAGTTCCAGGACTGCAACAACAGCCAGTACCAACTGGTTAAGGCGGCGTTCGGCCAGTCCACCGCCGTGCTGACGGCGGTCGGTGACACCAAGCAGCGGATCATGGCCTTCGCTGGCGCGCTGGACGGTGTCCTGCAGACCTTCGCAGCGGACTTCTCCGCTGATCCGCTTCCGCTGTACCAGAATTTTCGTTCGGCGCCGCGCCTGCGACGCATGCAGAACCGGATGATCGCTCGAATGGACCCCGCGGCCGCCAGCCCCGCAGAGGACCTGGTCGGTGAAGACGGTGCCATCGAGGTGCTCAAGTTCGACACCGCGAGCCAGGAGGCGGAGGTGATCGCGGACCGCATCGAAGACTGGCTCGAGCAAGGGGTGCCACCCAGTGAGATCGCGATCCTGGTCCGTCAGCAACCGCATCTGGTCGCCGCCGCGCTCGGCAGCGAGCTCACCGCCCGCGGCATTGCGTTCCGTAACGAGCAGGAGAGCCAGGACCTCACCGCAGAGCCGATTGCCGCGCTCGTGTTCAGCTTTCTGCGAGTGGTCGCCGACGACAGACAACCGGACGCCTATGCCGAACTGATGAGGATCGTCCATCGGTCCAGTGCCTCCGAGCAGGAAGCGGCCCGGTTCGACAGCCAGGTGAAGCAGAAGCTCCGCACAACCCGCGCTGCTGTGCGTGATTCCGCGTTCGCCGCAGGCGAGCCGGCGGCCTGGACGCCGCTCGTCCATGAGTTCCTGGACCTGGTGTCACGGCCCGTGCTGACCGCGCTGTCGCCTGGATACCAGCAGGGCAATCGGCTTGATGACCTGATCGTGAAGACGCTTGACGCCTACAGCCGGGAACTGACCGTCAACGGCGACCCCGCTCACGCGCTCAGGCGGCTCTCGGAGGCCGACGCCGTGCGCTTCCTGACCATCCACAAGTGCAAGGGCCTGGAGTTCGAGAAGGTCGTGGTGCTCGGGGTCGAAACCCAACTCTTCTGGGACCGCAATGCCGACACGGTGATGTCCGAGTTCTTTGTGGCGATATCCCGCGCCAAGCGGCATCTCGTGCTGACCTACGCCGAGTACCGCGAACGGCCGGACGGCGCCCCATGGAAATGGGATGAGCTGCGCACGCCGCACCGGACTCTGTTGAGTTTCGCGGAGGGGCCGTAGCGGGGTCGCCGTCCGCGCGCCTCGTCGTCGATGCACCGCCCGGCACCGAGGTCGCCGGTGGATCACGCCAGCAGCGCGTCGGTGTCGTCGTCGGACATGGCCGCCAAGGTAGAGGCCACCCCGGACGCTCCTCAGTGGACACCAGTATCGAGACGCCCGCTGACGCTGAAACCGCAGAACCCTGATGTGCGGGACTGCGCAGCGTTGTGGTTGTTCGGGGACTTCCAGCTTCGGACGTCCCCGAACACAACGCTCAGCCGGCTTGCTCCCTCCAGTTCAATGGCCTCGACCGGCGGGTGAGGAAGTCGTACCTCACGCCATCCGCGTCGTGGCCAATGGCCGGAACCCACTTGTCCATCTCTGCGTTGGCCGCTGCCACCTGCTCCCGTGCCACCACGAGGTCACCGTCGACGGTCCGGAACGCCCGGACGGCCGAGTCGAGCAGCACGCGCAGTTCTTGGTTCTCCCGCTCCAGCGCCCGGATCCGCTCCTCCCGGGCATCCGTCGCGGGGTCCTGCCCAACCTCAGGAGTGGGCAGGTCCGCAGCAGGGATCGCCGAGTCCCGCCAGGTCGAGGACTCACCGCGGCGGATCCGGTCGGCGATGTCCTCCCACGCCGCCACTTCCAGGGGAGTGCGGTACAGCGTGCTGTACCGCAGTCCCCTGCATTACGGCACTCCGGCCGTGAGGTCGGGCATACGAGTGTCCTGCCCCGCGTAGCCAGCACGGACGCCTGATCCTGGTCGTGCTGGCCGGCGGTCGTGATCACCTCAGCTGCCAGTCCCGTCCGTGAGCGCCCGCGTCGGAGGCGCCGGCCGCGCCGGCGACGAAGCCATCCGAATATCCCGCATGATCGGCTGCGTGACTGGGAAGGCCACCGCTACACCGACCAGCACGTAGAGGACGGCGAGCAGGGGATTGCCCGCGGGCGGGACTTGGATGGCGAGGGCCGCGACGATGACGGTGAACACCGGCAGCGGGCACAGAATGCGCAGGGCGTACCACCCGATCATCGGGCCAACGCCCCAGGAGGGGATGCGTGTCTCGGTCATGGCGGCACTCTGACAGCGGAATCGCCGTGCACGCGAAGCACGTGCCATGCTGTGTGAGAGGGACGGCAGGGCCACCTAGGTACGAAACCCAGAAGCACGGTGCCCTGCCCCCTCACCCTGGTCCGGTTCGAGGGGTTGTCCCGCAGTATCTGCACGACAGCTCAACCGGTGACCGTCGCGGCAGATCTGTCGGTGCCGCCGGTGCGCAGGTAGCTGTACACCGTCTCGCGGCTGATGCCGAATTCCTTGGCCAGCAACGATTTCCGCTCTCCGGCGGCGGCGCGCTCCCGCAGCTGGTGGGCCTGCTCGTCGGTGAGCGCCGGCTTGCGGCCGGTGTAGGCACCGCGCTCAGATCAGGGCGCGCGCTCGTGCTCGGCGAACACGCCCATCGCGGACAGCAGTCGCGCGGCCACTGGCCCGCGCTGATCGTGTGTCAGGCGGGTGTGTTGGCGGGAGAGTCGGCCTTGGCGCCCGCGCGGCCGCCGGGCCGGATCTCGTAGAGGCCAGGTTCGATCAAGATGGAGTCGTGCCGGATCCGGTCCTCCCAGCCCGGTGGCCAGCGCGTTGCGTGTGACCAGCGCACACCCTCCAGTGGGATCCTGCGAAGGTTCACCCTGGTTAGGTCGGCATCGGCCATGCTGGTGAGGGCCTCATCGAGGTGGTCGACGGCGTCGACCACCTCTCGGCCAAGCGAAGTGCGACTGATACTGGTGAGGACTCGGGCGAGGTCGCGGCCGAGGTCGCGGCCGGCGATGAGGGCGAGGATGCGGTCGCGGTCGCGGGTGTGGTCGACGGTGTGGTCGAGGACTCGGACGAGGTCGAGGACGCGGGCGCGGTCGAAGGCGAGGGCGAGGATGAGGCCGCGGTTGAGGTCGTAGTCGCAGTCGCAGTCGCGGGCGAGGTCGAGGGCGAGGCCGAGGTCGAGGGCGCGGGTGAGGGCGCGGGCGAGGTCGCGGGCGCGGACGAGGTTCACGTCCCGTGCGCGGGCGAGGTTGACGTCGACGGCGCGGTTGAAGTTGGAGGCGCGGTAGCGGGCGCGGTAGAGGCCGCGGTTGAAGACGCGGTCGTAGGTGAATTCGCGGGCGCGGGCACCGGCCAGATCGAGGGCGACGATTACAAGATGCGCTGAGGATCGGAGGACGTGCAATGCGGGGAGTTGGATCCAAGCGCGCGCGGCGAGCCGCTCGTGGGGTGGGCGCGCGGCGAAGTCGTTGGCGAAACCGCTGAGACCGCCGGCGGCTGCAGGATGGCCGGCGCGCGTGGCCGCAGGCGCGGGTGCGCCGATGATGTGACCGAGCCTGGCGTCCAGATCGACCACGTCGTCCAGCGCATGGACAAGCTTGTCGCCCAGGCCGGGAAGCTGGGTCGAGGGCTGCACCGCTTCCATAACGTGCTCATGCCGTTGCTCCAGCGTCCTATCGGCCTGTTCAAGGCGCCGCCACAGCCGCGCGGAGTCCCGGCCGCCGGCCTCGAGGGAGGTCAGCTCGTCGCGGATCTCCTGCAGTCGCTCGTGGGCGGCGGCCCAGTCGGTGGACTCGGTGGCCACCTTCTCCGCCTCGGCCACCAGGGACTTGCATCGGGCTGCCTGCCCGATCTGCGCGGCGCGAGCCAGGACGTCGGCGACTGCGGTCGGGCTGCTCTGTTCGCGCAGTGCCCGAGCCGCCGGCGTGCCCAACGAGCCCGTATTTATCTTCGCCATGATGGCCAGCACGTCCAGCTGCGCGGCGTCGAGGTTGTCCATGTCCAGCGGCACGCCCTGCACGAGATGGTCATGCAGCGGACGCAGCTGCCACAGCAATTCCTCGCGTTGCGGTGTCGGGTTCTGCGCCTGCAGCTGCTCGGTGACCGTGAAGAACCGCATGAACTGCGCCAACACGCCGGTGAAGGGCTCCAGCTCGGGCGGCTCGGAGTTAGTCATCTGCCCCGCCTTTCTGCTGCTTGCGCCAGCGGTAGACCTGTTGCTTGAGCGCGTCCTCAGTGGTGTTCCACCGCCGGGCGAGCTCGCTGTAGTCGACGTCGTGCAGGGCTTTGGCGGCCAGGACGTGCGCCAGCCGCTCGGAGTAGGTGGTGGCCGAGGCCAGCGCCTCCTGGAAGGTCTCGGTGAGGCACACCTGGATGGCGGGGTCGTTGTCCAGGCGCAGGTCGAGGTCGGTGTCCTCGGCGTGGACTAGGCCGGCGCCGCGGTCGTACTGCTTCACCCAGGAGCGGAATTCGTTGGGGAAGACCTGGATGCAGGCGCCAATGAAGAAGGTGGTCAGGCTGGCCCCGCCCTGCGGGGACCAGCCGCCCCGCACGAGGGCGAGGTCGCGGAAGTGGACCAGCGCGCGGGCCACGACCATCGAGGCCAGCTCCTGGCGGTCGTCGAAGTCGCGGGACAGGCGCTCGCGCAGCTCGTCGGAGCACGTCACGGGCCGTCCCCGCTTGGCGGTGAGGCGGAAGATGTCGCGGCGGCGGATCCACGCCTGGATCACCGGCAGGCCGTAGTCGGCCAAGGTCTGGGTGAACACCGCGTACCCCCTGCTGTCGAACCCGTCCGCGCGCAGCTCCTCCACGAGGTCGTGATCGGCCTGCAGGCGGGCGATCCGGTCGGCGGCCCATTCGGCCTCGGCCCGTTCGATGGCGTCGAACCCGTTCGTGTGCAGGTCGGTCAGGGCAGCGTGGGCTGCATCGAGGGCCGGCGCCGTGATGGAGTCGTCCGGTTGTAGGTCCGTCGCGGCAGCCTCCAGCGGCGGCTGGCCACCGACCTGCTCGCCGCCGAACATGACCCCACCGCCTCCCGCCGACTCCGCCGCGCTGTAGGACTCCCCCAGGTTCCCAGGGCTCGCCTGTGCTTCCCGTCGGCCCGCGCTCCTTCGTCGCTTGCCGGCTCCGCCGTGAACCACACACGACCCCCTCGTATGTCGGCGCGGTTCGGGCGGGTAACGCGGATCTTCAAGATTTTTCCGAGAGGTTCGTCTCCTGCGTCTCGCGTCACCTGGCCTGGCCTTTTCGACATACAGCCACGGCGACTGCCGGGGCTGGCCCGGACCGAAGACGATGGAGATCTGACCATGGCCGCAAACCAGGACGACCGCAGCCCGCTGCTGCCGGTGCGCACCACGCTCGTGTTCCTGCTCAGTGTGCTGACCGGGATCGGCGCTGGGGTGCTGACCGTGTCCGCCGACGCGCCGGTCCCGTACGGCGTGCTCGTCGGGGCCGGCGCGCTGGCCGCGGCGGTGAGGTTTTTCGACTGGTTGGTCAACTGATTGCGCCCGTACTCACGGCTGCCGGGTCAGGTACCGACGTAGACCGGGCGGCGGGAGATGCCCAGTTCGACTGCGGCGTGGTCGGTCTCTGGCAGCAGCTACGTAGTCCTTGGGGGCGCGGGCGCGTGACGTCACCGGGCGATAGAAATGTGGTTGACTGTGACTGAGCGCTTCAGGTGGCGAGTGAGCGCCTCATGTGGCGAGGTCTGCGCTCGGCTTGACGCGTGACGTTGTTGCTCTGTGTGGGTGGGTCTGCACACACCAGTTGAGGGGCAACCCCCTGCTGGCCTTCGCCAACGTAGCCTTCGCGGCCTCGATCACCTTCCCGTTCGCGGCGCCGATCGTCCAGGTACTGCGGCAGATGCCGACAGTGGCGAGGGCGCGGTCGAGCGCGGCCAACTGGTCGTTGTGGACGCCGCCAGTGATCACCCCGGCTTGCATGACCGTGGTCACCACATTGGCGTTCACCGTGTTGATGGTCGTCGCCGGCTGCTGCCGGCTTTCGTCGTCGTTGGCGGCTTTGTGCCGGTCTTCGTCCGTCATCGCCCTCGACCCCCGTCGTACGCCACGCGCAGCATCCGACGCTAGCCAAGCGGCGGCCGCAGTCCTACGCGGTTCACGCGGACAGATGTATCGGACCGTGAGCAGTCCCGAATTTGAGGGATTCGGGTCGGGCTCCATGGCTGACACCTCGGTGCCGGCGCCGATGCCGACCACGGCCATGTACACGGCTCGGACATCTGGCCGGGGGACACGGCCGACCTCCTTGGCAGCGCGGTCGAGCCGGCTGTTTGCTGCCGGCGGGCCTCGGGACCACCCAGGTCCCGAGGCCCGAGGTAGGCAGATTCCTGTCAGCAGTCGAGGTAGCTGGAGGAGGCAGCCCAGTAGTCGAGCTCGGACCAGGTCTGCGGGCCCACGATTCCATCAGCCGTAATGCCATCGCACTGTTGGAAGGTCTCGACCGCACTTCGGGTGCCGTTCCCGAAGTAGCCGTCTACTGAGATGGTCGTGTAACGCAGCGAGTAGTTCAGTTCGCACTGGAGTTGCTTCACCGCAACCTTGTACGTGCTGGGGGCATATGAAAGCGTTGGTTCGCTGCTGGTGTATGTGCAGCGGCCTGGGATGATCGCCGCATTGGCTGGCGACGCGGTCACTAGAGGTGCCATTCCGGCGACGCCGACGGTCGCCAAGATCCCCACTATCAGTGGGATAGCCCTTCGGATTCTCCGACGGGCCCGAACCATGACAGAATCAGGCATCGTTTCTCTCCCTGATGGCTCACTTATTCAACACGGTTGGACTTCCATTTAATGCAAGACCGGCGGCGCCGCTCTTGGCTGTCTGGTGTTGCGGCGGCAACCGGGGCACTCGCTGTCCCGATTGCCGCCACATCCGGTTTATCGTGAACTAGTTGTCCAATGTCGATGCGGCCTGCCGGACAATCAAACACGGACAACAGGGGTACCGCCGGCGACCATCATGGTCAAGGATTGAGCCCGGGTGAAGGGAAGGGGCGCCATGCCGAGGCCAGAACGTCCGTTGGATCCCGACCGTGATGTGGTGCAGTCGTTCGCCGCCCGCCTGCGGAAACTGCGTGAGCAAGCCGGTAGTCCCGGATATCGGGAGTTAGCGCGTCGAGCCCACTACTCGGCTACGACGTTGTCGGATGCCGCCGGTGGACGGAAGCTGCCCAGCCTCGCCGTCACGCTTGCCTATGTGGCCGCGTGCGACGGGGATCGAGCAGAATGGGAAGCGTACTGGCGGGCTGCCGCCGCCGAACTGGCGCCCGCGGAGGTGACGGACATCAATGGGGAGGTTCGGGCGCCATACGTGGGACTAGCTAGTTTTCAACCTGAGGACGCGGACCGCTTTTTCGGCCGCGAGCACCTGGTCGGCCAGCTGACCGCCCGGTTGCGCCGTCAGCGGTTCATCGCCGTGTTCGGCCCCTCGGGCAGCGGGAAATCCTCGCTTCTACGCGCCGGACTCATCCCGGCGGTCACTGCGGGACACGGCGCCGATGGACACCCCTGCTCGACGGTGCTCTTCACCCCGGGAGAGCATCCGCTTCAGGAATGCGCCACCCAGTTCGCGGCACGGCTGCGGATTCCCGCCGGCACGGTGCTGGCCGACCTCGAAACGGACCCCACGCATCTTCACCTCGCCGTCAGGCAGGTGCTGGCCGACAAACCAGACCAGGCCGAGATGTTGCTGGTTGTGGACCAGTTCGAGGAGCTGTTCACTGTATGCCGCGACACCAGACAGCGGAGCCAGTTCATCGCGGCGCTGCTGGCCGCCGCCCAGGCGACCGCCAGTCGCGCTCGGGTGGTCCTCGGGATCAGAGCCGACTTCTATGCCCACTGTGCCCAGCACCCTGACCTCGTGGAAGCTCTCGAGGACGCACAGGTCCTGGTCGGCAGTATGCGGGCTGATGAACTCCGCGCGGCAATTACACGGCCGGCAGCGCAGGCAGGCCTCGTCGTGGAGGCGGCGCTGGTATCCACCATCGTCAGCGAGATGCTCGGCAACGCGGGTGCCCTACCACTGATGTCGCACGCCCTGGTCGAGACCTGGCGCCGCCGGCGCGGCACCACGTTGTCCTTGACCGGTTACCAGGAGGCCGGGGGCGTGGCTGGCGCGCTCTCCCGGACTGCTGAACACACTTACCAGTCGTTGAGTCTGGCGCAGCAGCGGACAGCCCGCGCGGTGCTGCTGAGGCTGGTCTCACTGAACGAGGGCGCACAGGACACCCGCCGCCGGTGCCCCCGCGCCGAACTCGACCACCTCCTCTCCGAGGATCGCACCGCGGCTGCGGAGGCCGTGGACGAGACGGTGGCCGTGACCCTGGAGGCTCTTGCGCAGGCGCGGCTGCTCACCGTGGACGCTGACAGCGTCCAGATCGCCCACGAGGCGCTGATCCGGAGTTGGCCGCGCTTGCGGCAGTGGCTCGACGAGAACCGTGATGGCCTGCGAACCCATCGCCAGCTGACGGAAGCAGCCCAGTCCTGGGACGCCCTCGATCGTGATCCTGGGTCGCTCTACCGGGGTGCGCGCCTAGCCGCTGCCCAAGCCTGGGTCAGCGCGGCTGGACATGCCGCTGGCCTCAACGCTGTCGAACGCGAATTCCTTGGCGCTAGCGACCGCGCCGCGCGACACGTCGTCCGCCGCCAGCGGAGGGTGATCACCGCATTGGTTACCGCATTGGTGGTCACTCTGGCCGCAGCAGGAGTGGCGATCTACCAACGTCAGAGCGCGGTGGACGAGAGCCGGACGGCCCTCGCCGGCAAGCTAGCCCTCCAGTCCACGGCGGCAGCCCCAGAGCGTCCCGATGAGGCGATGCTGCTGGCTGTGGGCGCCTACTATGAAGATCCCACCGCGCCGGAGGCGCGCGACGCGCTGCTGAGCAGCCAAAGCCGTTACTTCATCGGTCGCCTCACCGGCCACACCAACGTCATCACAGGTCTGGCGTTCAGCCCGGACAACCGCGTCGTCGCCACCGCCAGCTTCGACAACACGGTTCGGCTGTGGGACCCGCACAGCCGAACCGTGATCGGCACTGTGCCGGGCAGATTCATGGCCTTGAGCCCGGACGGCCGTACGATCGCTACCGACAACCAGCACGCAACGGTCACGCTGTGGGACGTGGCTCATCAACGCGCGATGGCGACCTTCACGGGCGACACCGGCGGCACCTTGGTCGACAGCCTCACCTTCAGCCCTGACGGCCAAACTCTGGCGACGACCAGCAATGACCGTGTCGTGCGGCTGTGGGACATGCGTAGCCGGTCGCTTGTCGGCACCCTGCAGAACGATAACCATTCTCTCTACGGGGTGGCGTTCAGCCCGGACGGGCACACCATCGCCACCACCACCGGCGATGGCTCGGTGCGGTTGTGGGACGTCGCCAGCCGCACGCAGGTTGCTGTCTTGACGGGTAATGCCGCCATAACGGCAGTGGCGTTCAGCCCGGACGGGCACACCATCGCCACCACCACCGGCGATGGCTCGCTGCGGTTGTGGGACGTCGCCAGCGGGAAGCAGTTCGGTGTTTTGACTGGTACTGCCGGTCCAGCGTTGGACGTGGTGTTCAGTCCTGACGGTCGTACGGTCGCCGCCACCAGCGGTGCCGACCACACGGTGATGTTGTGGGCATTGCAGGGCCCGATTATCACTGCATCGCCGGCGGCGCCCGTCACGCAGGTGACGTTCAGCCGTGATGGCCGCTTCCTGGCGACCGCCCAACAGGATGGCGTCGTTCGCTTGTGGGATGCCCTCAGTCACGCGCCACAAGCGACTCTCGCCGGCACCACTGTCGCGTTCAGCCCTGGCGATCACCTCGTGGCCACTGGCGGCGACGATGGCATCGTGCGATTGTGGGATACCGCAACGCATACGCAAGTCGCCGAACTCATCGGCCACGTCGGCCCGATCAGGAGCGTGGCGTTCAGTCCGGACGGGCGCGTGCTGTCGTCTGCCGGCGATGACGCAACCGTGCGGCTGTGGGACGTCGCCGCCCATCGGCAGATCGTCGCGGCTGCCGAACACACCGGCCCAGTCACGAGCGTGGCGTTCAGTTCTAACGGCACAACTCTTGCTTCGGCTGGGGATGACGGCTTTGTGCGGTTGTGGGATGTGGTCAGCCACAAGCAAGTCGCCGCGTTGATCGGCCACTCCGGACACGTCCACGCGGTGGCGTTCAGTCCTGACGGCACAACTCTTGCTTCGGCTGGGGATGACGGCTTTGTGCGGTTGTGGGATGTGGTCAGCCACAAGCAAGTCGCCGCGTTGATCGGCCACTCCGGACACGTCCACGCGGTGGCGTTCAGTCCTGACGGCACAACTCTTGCTTCGGCTGGGGATGACGGCTTTGTGCGGTTGTGGGATGTGGTCAGCCACAAGCAAGTCACCGCCTTGACTGGCCACACCGGGCCAGCATCCAGCGTCGCTTTCAGTCCAGACGGGCACGCCCTTGTCTCCGGCGGAGAGGACACCACCGCACGCCAGTGGGTCCTTGATCCGGTCCGGGTTGTTTCTGACGACTGCCGATTGCTCGGGGCCACTGCACGAACCCTGTGGGAACAGCTCCTTGCGGGACTCCCCTACCCGCCTCTGTGTCCCGGAAATCCGTGAGGTGAGGTGATGACGAAGGCATACAGGTACTACATTCCGAGATCATGCGGCAGCGAGTCGCCAAGTCGGCGGTAATGACTGATCAGGGCTCTGCTCAAGTGGACCTGGCGCCGACCAGAACCGCGGTGCCAGCGCCGAATAACCGCGATGAGCCAAGCGACTCGGGCTGGGGCCAATCCTCGATGCCCGGGTGCTCGCAGAGTTCGGCGCGGTGACCGCCTCGGACGGCACCAAGACCACGTACAGCTATTCGGGTGTCCTGAACCTCGCGGCTGGCCTGGCTAAGCCCGAGACCTGGAGGGACACCGCGAGCGCCCTGGAGAAGCTCTACGAGGCGAGCGGAACCAAGGCCCCGCCGGCCAAACCTGTGGCTTCCGCCGAGCCGTACCCGGACAACTCGACCGAGGCGTACAACGCCATCCAGTGCGCCGACAGCGTCGTTCCCACCACCGAGGACACCTACAGCAAGCTCGCGGTCAGCGAGGACGCCCGCGTCGGGCCCTTCGGCCGGATTGCTGTGTTCGACATGATGACCTGCGCGTACTGGCCGCAGCAGGCCGTACAGCCCTATCGCGGACCGTGGAACCGGGTGACCGCCAACCCGATCATGGTGATCAACAGTCGCTTCGACCCGGCTACCTCGCTCAAGGGCGCCACGGCCGGCGCTGGTGAGCTGGCCGACGCGCGGCTGCTGGTCGTCGAGGGCTCGGGCCACAGCACGATGTACGTCCACAGCAGTTGCGCCGAGCGGGCCAAGCGGAACTACTTCGTCTCCGGTGATCTCCCGGCATCCGGCGCCACGTGCGGCATCGACCACAGCCCGTTCGACCCCACCTGACAACTGGTCGCGATCGCGCCCCGGCGGTGCTACCGGCGGGGCGCGGGACGGCCGAGCAGCCGGGGACCGGCATCGAGCAGACGCCTGCGCAATGCCTCGTCGTCGAGTGTGCTCAAGATGCGGGTGCCGGCCGCGTCGCCGTGCGCGGCGCGGGCGGCGGCCCAGAACGCCTCATTCGCCGGGGTGAAGCTGCCTTCCTTCGGGCGGTGGCCAGCGCGGTCGACCCGGCCAGCGCGCCCGGTTTGCCGAGCAGGATCTCCAGGTAGTGGTCGAGGTCGTCGTGGGTGTCCCCGCGCCGGGTGAGCCTGGCGTGGCGGGGGGCGACCGCGGCGCGGTCGTACATGAGCACCTCGTTCGCCCGCATCAGGACCCGGACCCGCGCGCCGATCAGCCGTGCGGGGACCGAGTAGCTGGACTGGCGGACGCTGATGCGCGTCCCGGCCGACCCTGGGCGTCAGCGTGAGCCCGGCCTCGAAGTCGTCGAACGGGACTGGCCGCAGGTGGTCGCGCTCGTCGCGGAAGTTGAACCCGACGCTGACCCGCCGGTTGTGCAGGACCCGGCCCTCCTCGGCCAGGTCGATCTCGGCGATCCGGTCGTTGAGTTCAGACAGGCTGGCGACCTCCGGGACGGGGACCAAGTGGGTTCGCCGGAAACGCTCGCCTTCCTGCTTGACTCCGCCTTTCTCGTGCGCTTCCTTGCCGGGGATGCAGTAGAACGCGTCGAACCCGTATTCTCTGAACTACCAGGGCAGGTGACTGGAAGGTCAGTCTGTGCTGCCCTCATGCACAGCCGTTCCCGATTCGTTCCTCTCAGTGGCTGGCTTGCCACGCAAACTCGGTTGCTGCGCCCGCTGCCTGTGCCGGCTGAGCCCAGGTGGGACAGGCGGCGGCTTAAGGCCCCATCTCGCGACGACTTGCTTTCAGGAAGGCATATTGCGCTTCGGCCCACTCCCAGTAGAGACTCCAAGATCTTGGATTCTCGTCACTGGATTTGCTTAGCACCCTTAGATTGTGCATGCGTATTTGATCGACTGCATCCAACATCCTCTGCGCGGCAGAGATGGTCTCCGGTGCCGCAAACACATCAAGCTTGCTTGCAAGCTCCATAGCCACCCTTGCTTCCTCCATGCCAAAGAGATGCCGATCGGCTTCGGGGACGAGCTGCCAGTCGCTCTCGAAGACCTTCACCTCCCAACGGAATGCTGCTTCGACGAGCTTGGTTACCGTCTCGGGAAGCTGTTCCCTCCTCCATCGCTGCCCCTCTTGCCTGCGAACAAGGAGTGACGAGAGTCCAACGTTAATGAGGCTGATAACGACAGCGGCAAGGGCGGCAGCGGCGCTCAGGTCCTGGGCAGACACGAAGGTAATATAGCAGGTCTTGAAGGCCTGCGGGTGCGTCGAACATTAGGAAAGATCCCCCGTCTCTGTTCCGTCAGGAATGAAAGTCGGAATTCCAAGGTTGACAACTCGGCCAGGGTTGGCACTTTTGTTGATCTGTGCGAGTTTGTCGTTGGCTCCGGCGAGGCTGATCTGGAGGCCTTCGACTTCACCGAGCCAGCCTTCGCGTTTGGCTTCGATGATGCGGGCAACGAGGTTGTCGCGGATCTCGACCAGCCGGTCGCGTTGAACGGGGTCTGGCCAGAGCATGGAGCAACGGACGCAGGCGTGTTCATGGATGCACGGTGTGGAGAACGCGCGGCCGCAGGTGCCGATAGAGACCTTGCGTTTCTCGAAGTGGCCAAGGAACTCGGCCCATTCCTCCTCGGTGGGGACGCGGTATTCCTCACTGGGCCGCAGGCTGCGTCGGCGGGCCAGGAAGGCAAGGTGGGCCTGGATCGCCTCGTCGGGATAGACGGCCTTGTAGCCCATGGTGACGTTGATGTCGCGATGCCCGGCGACGACTTGGGCGATGTGTGGCGGGAGTCCATTGAGGACGGCATCGGTGATGAACACGCGCCGGAAGTCATGCGGTGTGAAGCGCAACGGCTCGCCGGTGGCGGGGTCGGTCAAGCCCGTGCGGGCCAACGCCGCGTCCAAGATCTCACGGATGACCGCGGGAGTGATCGCCCGGTCCTCAGAGCCGATACGCCGCTGAAACAGCAGCGGCATCGGTGACAGCCAAACGCACTCGCGGACGTCGTAGCCGGCAAGGAGCGGGATCGCGCCAGCGGTGCCGCGAACGCGCTGGATGACCGCGGAGAGCACGTCGGCGAGTTCCGGGGACACAACCAGAAGCCGCTCTGTGTCCGTTTTGGACGGTGCGATCTGCAGTAGCGGGACGAGCTCGCCGGTGGTGGGCAGGCGGTATTGGACCAGGCTGTGGTGGGACAGCTCGGTGAGTTCCTCGACGCGGACGCCGGTGGCGCGCAGCACTTCGACCGTGGCGAAAGCCCAGAACGCGTAGTCCTCCTCGCGGCCCAGATCGCGACGCTGCCCCGTGGCGGGGTCCTCGGCCCAGATCTTGGTGGCGGCCGAGCGGGGCGGAGCGACCCGGACCAGGGTGTGCCCGGCGGCGGTGAAGGTGTGTCCGGGCGGGGTCCGGCGGGCCTCCTCCAACAACGCGGCGGCGTCGTGGCGCCACTGGTTGACGGTGCGGACCAGGATCGGCAGGACGGGCAGCCGTGCGCGGGTGCGGGCGTCCATGCGGGACTTGCGGTGGCGCTTGTCCTTTGTCCGGTTGACTTCCTCGCGCCCGACCGGACACGGCGCGACCCACGGACCCCAGCGTGCCGGGTCTTCTACCGCCCAGTGCGCGAGGTCGAGGTAGAACGCGCGCACCGGGGTGAGGCATTCGCGGTAGTTCACCCGCGCGACTGTGGTCGTGACGGTGGTCTCTGCGGTGCCGCCCTCGCGGGTTCTGCGGGTCCGGGTCACGGTGCGCAGCCGCTGCTTCCAGGCGTCGGCGATCTCGGCGGGCAGGTGGAGACTGTCAATGCCGGGGTGGTGTCGCTCGAGGTCGGCCCAGAACAGGTTGCCCAGGATGTTCGCCAGCGTCGCCAGGCTGGAGTAGTCCAGCGCGGGCTGGCGTTCCCGCAGGTAATTCACCAGCAGATCCCGGATCGGACGGCAGACCAGCCCGTAGCGGTCGATGAGCTCCTCCGGGCTTCGTTGCCCGGTGTTGCGCAGCTCGCGCAGCGTGGCGGGGGCTTGGTCGCTGAACACGTCCAGGGTATGCAGCATCCGGTAGAACGTGTGCGTGGCCCCGATGCCGGTTCCGTGGGCGTCCGCCTCGGCATCGAGCAGCTCCAGCACGTCGCCCGGGGTGATGTCGGCCAGCACCCCGCCTTTCGCCGCGAGGATCTGCGCGGCCCGGTAGCTGATGCGGGTGGCCTTCGCCGGAGCGAGGCCCGGGTCGGCCGAACACAGTGTCCGCAGGCGAGTGAGACCGTCGGTGTCCCGATATCGGGTCATGACCGTGGTCAGGGCTCCCCTGCGGATGTCGGCGACGACCAGCATGGACACCGCCGGGCGGATCACGTCAGCGGCGATCGTCAGCCAGAGGGCGCGGAAGAACGCCTCGTGATGCCAGTCGGCAGCAACACCGTGCTCGCGCAGCCAGCTGCGGGGAATCTCCCGCCAGGACTTTCCGGCGGTGTCGACGCCGGTGGCCAGCCAGCGGTCCTGCCAGGTCTGGCCCGGCTGATCCTCCAACCAGTCCAGCAGCTGGCCGAGACCGCGGTGGTGGGCGCCGGGCCGGTGACGGCTGGAAGGCCCCGGCGCGAACGGCGGGCGCGTCAACCGTGCCCAGGTCGTGTCGCGTCTGGCCTGAGTGGCCGGCCAGTCCGCGCTGCGGGGCCGCGGCGCCGGGCGTGCCCGGCTCGCCGGCAAGACCGTCGCTGACGACGGCTGACTGAGCACTTGTTCTTCGAGGTTCGTGGCGGTCATGACGCGGCGCCACCGACATTGCCGCCGAACAGGACGGCCAGCGTGTCCGGCCGGTAGCCCGGCGCGGGCGGCGCCGCCGCGCGTTGCGCGGCCGTGCGGGTCTGCTCGGCATGATGGGCCAGCACCCGGCGGATCACGTCCTCCTGCCGCGGGGTCAGGTAGAGCTGGGTCGTGGTCAACAGCGCGTGCCCGAGCACGAATTGGACATCGGTCAGCGGCAACTCGGGATCCTCGGCCATCCGGTAGGCAGCGGTGTGCCGCAACGCATGCAGCGTCGCCGTGCTGCCCGCCGCGGCCGCGGCGCGTTCGAACATGCGGTGCGCCGCGTGATAGGTCAACGGCCGCGGCGGACGGCGCAACGTCCACCACAAGGGCAACCGCCGTCCGGTCGGGATCAGCCCGCCCATCTCCACTTGGTAGAGCCGCAGCCAGACGAACGCGTCGCTGGAGGCCGGCAACGCCTGCTCCGCGCGGCTTCCCTTGCGCACCACCGTGATCAGCTGCCGGCCCGGTTCGACACCGCCCTACGTAACCGACAGCAGCTCCGAGGCCCGTGCCCCGGTGGACAGGTAGAACGCCACCAGCGCTCGGTCCCGGTGCGAGGGCAGCCGGGCGAAGATCTCGTTGAACTCGGCATCGGGGACGCTGCGCGGAATCCGCTTCGGCACGGTCGGCCGATACAACCCGGTCCGCTCGTTGCGGTGCGGCTCCATCGGGTTGTGGTGTGCGTGCGCCCGCCGGCCGCGCCGTGCCCGGTCCAGCGGGAACGGGTTCACCAGCGGACCGCTGTCCGCGTCCAGGTGAAACCCGTAGAACCCGCGCAGGACGGTCTCGCTGTGCGCCCGCACCGACGGCGCGTAGGCCACCCCAGTCGACGGTGGGCAGGGCGTTTCGCTCGGTGTGTGCCAGTGCGGACGCGCCGGCTTGCCCGCTACCAGCATCCACCGGCAGAAGTCCCGCGCCTCCGCCCGCGTCGCCCGGTTCCACGCGACCTCGACCGCCCAGAGGAATCGGAACCAGCGCAACAGATCCAACCCGTAGGAGCGCAGCGTCGTCTCCGACCGGCCCGCCGCCTGCAAGTCACGGAAGTAGGCCGACACCGCCTCCACCGGGGCGCCGGCCGGGTCAAGCAGCCGGAACGGCAACCACGGATCGCTCGTGGCCTCCACCGCGCCCACGAGCGGGACGGCCAACCTCGCCAGATCCCGCGGCGCCCCCTCGTCGTCGATCATGAGCGGGGACCGTAACCGAGCACCCCCGAACCCCCGCGCTGACCTGGGTAGATTCCAGAGTTAGTTCAGTCAAGAGGTAGTTGCCGCGCTCAGTCGTGTGCCTGCTCTAGTCCCGCGTGGAGTTGTTCAGTGCTCGCGTCGGCCAATCTCGCGCCCATCGTTCGGTGCAACCGAGCGAACACCTGTCTGCGGGTGCCGCCGCCCAGCTTGACGATCAAGCCAGCGGCATAGCGCAGCTGGCCTTGAAGCTCGTAGTGTTCTCGTGTTTCGGATCCGTAGTCGTAGTCGTAGCAGCCGGTGTCGCACCAGTCGCCGAAAGCCTCCACCGGTTGGTGCCCGCAGTAGCAGATCGGCTCGTAACACGAGTCGCAGATGTATGACGCCGAGTCCGAGTCCGAGGTGTGGGCAAGGTCCTGGGAGATGCAGCGGCGCCCCGCGCATCGTGCACGAAGCCGTTCTGCCCGCTCGTGCTTACCGATGGTCTCGGTGCACCGCTCGCACCGCGCGAAGGGGTCCTCGACGGGGGCGCACCCGCACTCGACGCAGACGCTGCCCGGACAGCGGCGCAGACGACCATCGAGCGCAATCCCCGGTCATGCGATCAGCCAGTGGAAGAACCGGACGCTTGCCGCCAGAGTGGTCAACCCCGCCAACACGGCGATGGGCAACGGTTGGTGGGCCATGACGAGCAACGCCGTCGCCCCACCCCCGGCTAGCACGGCAAACAGCAAGACCACTGCTGCCCGCAGCCCGAGCAGTGCTCCGTCGTCCTTGCGTCTACGCGCCTTGTTCGTCACCGTCGGCTCCTCGTCCAGGCCCCGGGCGTGGGGCGTTCGACCACCTACAGGCACCGGCGCGCGGTCCGCCCCACGAAAAAGATCGCGGAAAAATCTTGTAATTGGCCGTGGGGTAACTCTGGACGGCTCGCATACGAAGACAGCGCGGGCGACCGTCCGGCATGGGCGGGGGCTGCCGACGAATACAACCGGCGGACAGCCCACACCGGCACTATGCGGCGACGGACGGCGGGCGGCAGGGATGGGCGAGGGCGACTCCGGTGAGACACCGAACGCGCTCGCCTGCGACGACGCCGACGGCACGCCTGATCCCGACCTGGCCGGCATCCAAGCCCTGCTCGGCGACGCCGACGCGACACCGAGTGACGAACTGGCCGAGGCTGCGGACCGACGTGCGCGGCGGGAGGAGGATCGGCGGCTCTACGAACTGCTAGCGGGCGACCAGTTCCAAGGTCCTCGCTACGACATCTTCATCGCGGAACTGGCCGCCTACGGGATCGGGGTCATCAACTCGTGGCTGTACAAACGTGTGATTTTCCAGTACTGCGCCAACCGCGGGCGTCCTCTACCGGGAGCCGCCAGGCACAAGGACCTTGCCAGCGCTGACGCCGACGAGCGGGACGAGTTGGCGATCGAGGCGGTCGCCGAAGGCCTGCAGTTCTTCCGGGCCCACACCCTGCTGCAAGGCCGCTGGGATCCCGACGGTCGCGCCAGCCTGAAGACGTTCTTCATCGGTGCCTGCATGCTGCGATTCCCGACCGTGTGGCGTCGGTGGCTGGCCGGCACTGCCGACGGCGGCCGCTCCAACAGCCCGCAGATCGTCTCCGTCCCCGATACAGGTGATCTTCTGGGACATCCGGCGTCACGCGACCAACCGGAAACAGTGCTCCTGGCAAATGAACGAATCGAACAGGAGCTGAGTGCGATGCCCGCCGACCTCCGAGACGTCGCCTGGCGAATCGCGCATGACGACGCCACGGTCGTGGAGATCGCCGACGCCCTTGGCGTGAGTGCTCGAAGTCTCGAAGGCAAGTTCTACCGGCACCGCAAACGTGTCGCCCAGCGCGCAACATCACGGAGGACGAGATGACTGATCCCGTCTCGATCACCGACAGCCAGCTGACCCGGCTGATCACCGTCCTCACCCAGCGGCAGGTCACCGACCCGAACCCGGACCGCAGCGCAGTCCTCAACGCGTTGCACGAGCTGACAGCGATGCGATCCGCATCCGCCAAGCCCGCAGCTTCCGCCCGGATGAGTGACCTCACCACCCAGGTGCTGGCCTACCTCACGCAGATCGACTCCACCTCGCTCGGCACTCCAGCCGCCAAGGCACTGAGAGGACGCAGCAACACCGCGCATGTGGCCGCCGCTATCGCGCGAGCAACTGATCGTGACGAACTCGCCGGACTCGACCCGGAGCTGCGTCAACACCTTCCGACCACCACGGTCATCGCGTTCGCTGAAGGAAGTCTCCACGGTGCGGAGAGCGTGGTGGCTACGGTGCACCTGAGGCACTGCTCGTTGTGCTGGGCGGAGCTGCAGATCCAGCGCGAGTCGAGACTCGTCGTCGTCAACGCGCTCCGACAGGACTCGCCGGCCTCGGTGCGCGACCTCGATGACCAGAACCTACTAGGCGGATTCGGTGCTCGTCTTGTGGAGGATGTCGAGCAGCGCAGCGACGTCGAAGTTCAAGCTGAAGCCTCAGAAGCCGGAGCACTGGCAGTTCTGGTGCGTGAGAATGACGTGGCACAGGTGCTACCTGTGAGGACCGACGACGGGCCGGCGCCAAAGCCAGTGGCCGCGTACGGTCCGCAGGACGAGCAGTTCCGCCTGCTCGTCGATGCCGCAATCGACCGCGATCCGGTTGCCACGCAGCGGGTGGTGGAGTCGATCAGGCCGATCGTGCTGCGGTACTGCCGGGCCCGAATCGGCCGGCTGGACCGCTCGTTCGCAGTGGCCGACGACGTGGTGCTGGAGGTCTGTCTGTCGGTGATCTCGGCGTTGCCGTCCTATCGCGACCAGGAGCAGTCGTTCCTGGCCTTCGTGTACGGCATTGCGCGGCACAAGGTCGCCGAGGCGCACCGGGCGGCGGCCCACAACCGGTCGCTGCTGGTGCCCGAGGTGCCGGACCCGCCGGAGACGGTCGCCGGCCCCGAGCAGCGGGTGCTGCAAGACGAGTTGAAGGGGTCGATGGACCGGCTGCTCGCGGTCCTGTCCGACAAGCAGCGCGAGATCGTGGTGCTGCGGGTGGTCGTCGGGCTGTCGCCTCAGGAGACCGCCGATCTGGTGGGTTCTACCCCGGGAGCGGTCCGGCTGACAGAGCATCGGGCGCTACGCAGGCTGCGCAAGCTGGTCAGTATCAAGGAGTTCTGAAGGGACGACACGAAGTCGCGATGGTCACCGTGGGCTGGACAACATTTCGGTGGCCATGCGGCGGCACGAGTCCGGATGAGGGCGCTGGTCAGCGCGAGCCGTCAGCAGAAATTCGCAAACTAGCCTTGGACGCCGAAGCCCGAGTTCGTCCGGGCTACTTTGCGGATCGCAGGTCAGCAACCGGCACCACCGCAAACTTCAGTTGGACGGAACAGGATCGCAGTCCAGTAGCCTGCATTGCCGCAAGCTTTAGCCGGACAGAACAGGACGGAGAGGGCGGGGTGCGGGCGCGAAGAGGTCGCCAATATCGACCTATGTCGGCCACCACGACGGTGGAGGTACCAGCCTCGCCACCGCCATGCCCACCGCGAGGCTGACGCCCAATTCGACCGTGGCGCGCCGTGCCACCAGCTTCACCTTAGGACTGTCACGCACCACTTCCTGCAACCCCACTGAGTTCGATGAGGTCCGTGCAGACACGGTGGGACCGCAGCGCGCTCTGGGCGTCACGACCGTCCGGGTTCGCTGCCGCGATCGGGGCCCTCGCGGTCCACGCCCGCTACGCCGGCCGAGGGGCGGGCGCGGTCGCGGAGCTCGCGCGGGCGCTGTGCGTCGCCGGCGACGCCGCCGAGGTGCTGGCCGCTCAAGGCAGCGAGCTGACCAGCGAGCTGACCCGTTTGTGCCGGACGGTCACCGGCCAGCCCGAGCAGGGGGCAGCTGCCTGCCTGCGTAGCGCGCTGGAAGTCCGACCTGATGATGGTCAGTCCGTGAGGGTCAGTGGCGTGGAGTGCAGTCGGTCGGAAAGCAGGTCGGTCAGCAGCCTGGGGAGTGCGGGGGGTAGGAGCTTGTCGCGGCACTGGCGCAGGTCGGTGGCCGCCCACCAGTGTCGTTCGATCAGTCCGGCCTTTTCGTTCTCGGTGGGCCGGAGCGCGACTTGTGGCGCCGTGTTCGAAGTGCGGCCGAGGAACACGTGCTCGATGCGGTGGTGGTCGCGACCCTTGTAGCGGAAGCGGGTTTCGCGTACCCATAGTTTTCGTCCGAGGGTGATGGCCTCGATGCCGGTCTCCTCGGCGACTTCGCGGCGGGCGGCGGCGTAAAGGTCTTCGCCGTCGTCCAGGCCGCCGCCGGGGAGTTCCCACCAGTGATGGATGGGATCGGAGGGATCCAGCGCGTGGATGAGCAGCACGCGGTCGTCGGGGTCGAGGAGTAGGACGCGGGCGCCGATACGGGGCGCGGCAGCGGTGGTCGGAGCGGTCATCCTGCGGCTGGTCCTCGGGGTCGGCGGACGGACGTGCGGTCCGGCAGCCGGCCCCGAGCCGGTCGTGGGTCAGAACAGGGTCGGCTCCGGCTCGGCAGGCATGGCCGCCGTGGCGGGGTCCGACGTTAGCAGCGGACTGGTCGCGGTCAGTGGCAGCCGCACGGCGAGTCCCGAATGGTCGGTGAGCCGGTCGCCGTCCGGGCCGGCTTCCCTGGTCTCGTGGACGTAGTCGCACGCGGTCAGCCGCTCGGCGAGCACGCGGGAGCCGTGGGCGTGGTCGTAGCGGTAGCCCAGCTCAGGACGGCGCGCCCAGCTGTGTTCGACGCGGTCGGGGTGCAGGTGCCGGAAGAGGTCGACCAGGCCGTGCCGGTCGGTCAGGTCGGTGTAGAAGTCGTACTCGAATGGCAGGAACTGACCGGGGTGAGCAGGCTGGTGGTCCGGTTCGAGCACGTTGTGGTCGCCGAGCAGCAACAGCGGCGTGGCGCTGGCTGTGCTGTCCAGGGCGTTGTTGAACTGGTGGATCCAGGTCTTCTTGCGTTCGGTCTTGTCCAGGGTGGAATCGCGGGAGGGCACGTAGGCGCCGGCGACGCGGAGCGGGCCGTCGGTGGTGTCGACCACGACCGCGGCGACGCGCGCGGGCAGGAAGTCCAGCGCCTCGCCGAGCGGGTCGGGTGTGGTGGCGAGTTTGCTGACGATCATCACACCGAGCTCGCCGGGCGCATGCTCGGGGAAGGTCACGGCGTAGCCGTCGCGGGTGAAGGCGTCGGCGAGGAACTGGCTGCCCGCGGTGGCCTTGGTCTCGGTGAGCACCAGCATGTCCTCGGGCCGGGTGGCCAGCCACCGCAGCTGCCGGCGGGCGCGGTCGAGGGACGGCGCCTGGATGTTGAGGGTGATCAGGCTCAAAGGCATGCCGGACTCTTCTCGCTCAGGATGTGCTGGACGCGGGACACGATTGTGGCGGCGATCGTCTCGGGCGCGTCGGTGGTGGTGTCCAGCGGGACGACCGGCCAGCCCCGGTGGCGCAGATCGGTGATGGCGCGGGCATACAGGCCGGTCTCCTGCTCGCTGTTGTCCTCGGCGCGTTCGAAGCGGCTGTGGCCGCCACGGGCCCGCAGGCGGCCGTCGATGACCTGGGGGTCACCGGTGAGGATGATCGACAGATCGGGTCGGTAGACGCCGTGGTTGAGCTGCCACACCACCTCGGCGGGCACCCCGTCCAGGCCCTGCAGCACCAGGGAGGAGGCGACGTAGCGGTCGCACAGAACGATCCGGCCCTCGCGCAGCGCGGGCAGGATCTCGGTGTCAAGTTGGTGGTGCCGGTCGGCCGCGCAGAGGCAGGCCAGGGCCATGCCCCGGTAGGTGTCGGTGCCGTGCCGGGCCAGTTCGCCCAGCGTCGCACGGGACGGTTGGCTCGTGGCGTGCACCGACGCGCCGGCCGATTCCAGCGTCTGGGCGATCAGGCGTGCGGCGGTGGACTTGCCCACGCCGCCGGGGCCGTCCAGGGTGATCAGCACGCCCGGCAGGCGCTGCGGCCCGTCGACCGGGATGCCGATCACGCGGGCATCAGCGGCAGCAGCCGGCGCCCTGCGGTGTGTGCGTCGGTGGTGACCGGGCACTGCTCGGTGTCGACGTCGCCGATGCGGCCGCCGGCGGCGACCACTGCGGCCGGGCAGCCCTTGCCGCAGCCGGTGTTCATCGAGCACGCCCCACACGTGCGGTTGTCGCCGACCCGATAGCGGTCGTGGAAGCGGTAGTCGTCCAGGCGCTGCGCGATGTCCGGGTCGGTGAAGATGTTGCCGACGATGAACTCGGTGTCGGCGTGCCGCGATTGTGGGGTGCGGGCGGCGAACACCAGATAGGGACACACCGTCACCTCGCCGGGTGTGAACACGTAGATGATCGTCCCGGCCTCGCACCCAGCCAGCGGCCGGCCGGCGGTGTTGGGGAACCGGATGTGCGCGATGTCCAACTCTGGGCCGTCGAATGGCGCGGTCAGCTCGAAGATCTCCTGCATGTGCAGGGTCGTCTTCGCCAGCTTGGACCGCGACTTCACGCCGCGGCCCATGCTGCCCAGCGGGTTGAGCAGCACGTAGCGCGCGCCGTTGGCGCGGGCGAACGCGCACAGCCGTGCGTACTCCTCGTTCTGCGCCAGCGTGTTCGGCGTGCACAACAACCCCTGCAAAATTCCGGCTGCGCCCAGCTTCTCCACGGTAGCCGTGGTGACGGTGAAACTGGCGCGGTCACCACGGAACTTGCCGTGGGAGTCGGCCGCGAACCCGTCCAGGGACACGTTGCAGTGCACGCCCAACGCCGCCAGCGCACGGATCACGGTGTCGTCGAGGGTGGTGGCGTTGGTGCAGATCCCGACATCCATCCCGACCGCCCGGAACTCCCGCACGATGGCCAGGAAGTCCGGGTGGATCGACGGTTCCCCGCCGGTGAGGGTGACTCGGCTGACCCGGGCCTCGGCCAGGCGCGGGATCACCTTCTCCACCACCGCGGTCACGGGCATCTGCCTGCCAACCTTCGTGGCAGACACGAAGCAGTGGGCGCAGCGCAGGTTGCAGTCCTCGTTGATCTGGACCAGTGCCTTGCGGAATGGCTGCTCGACCGTGGTGCGGAAGTAGCAGGACGGGGCCACCTCATCGGTGGCGATGCTGCGAGCGGTCACCGCGAAACCTCCGCTTCCCCAGGCGTCCCGCCTCGGACGCTCTGCTGGGCGGCCGGCTGACGCACCCACTCGAAATGTTCGACCGGACATTATAAATAGTAAAGATGTTCGGTCGGACATTTTTGGACATCTCCATGGGACCTGCGTTCAATGACATTCCAACTGTCCGAGCGGACAATTCCCATGCCAGGGTGTATGCCGTCCACGTGGCGGGGAGAACGAGGAGGCGCGGTGCTGGAGACCGGAGACGACGAGGCGGCGGAGGTCCTGTCGGCGCTGCTGAGCTGCCCGCCCGGGATACTCGACATCAGCCTCGATCAACTGCGCACCCTGGCCGTCGTGCACACCACGGGCAGCGCGCAGCAGGCCGCCCGCGCGCTGGGGCGCGAGCAATCAAGCGTGCAGAAGCAGTTGGATAGCCTCAACAAGACCGCGACTCGGCTGGTGGGCGAGGCACTGGTGGTCAAACAAGGCCGCGGCAAGGACTTCCTGTTCACCCCGACTGGGGACGAGGTCGTCGCCCTGGCGCGGCAGACCTTGCTGTCGTGGACCGACGGCCTGCACCGCAGCCGGCGCCGGGTCGGATCCACTGTCACCTTCGGCACCACCGAGTTCACCGTGCAGTTCCTCGGCGCGGTCTGGCCCGCGCTGCGCGAAGACTTCGAACGCCGCGGCGTGCACCTCAACATCGAGCACGTCCGCACCCGCGACCTGTGGCGCAAACTCGACGGCAAGAAGGTCGACCTGGTCTGCGGCAGCTTCGCCGCCGAACCCGGACAGGCCCCGACCCTGGACTACGACATCCTGGAATGGCACCGCGAACGCGTCGCCCTGCTCACCAACCTTTCCCCGCGCGAACTGCCCGACACCCCGGTTACCGCCGACCGGCTCCTCAACCTGCCGCTGCTCGCACCCACCGCCGGGCTGCTCGCCCAGTTCCTCAGCCGGTGGTACGGCCCCGACTACCGCGGCGTGCTGCACGTCATCGCCGACATCGACGCCCTCACTTACGGCCTCGGTCTGCTCACCGGCCAGCTGCTGCACGGCTGCCTTCTCACCACGGAACGTGTCGCAGACGCCGCCATCGAGGGCCGGCTTCCTGGCCAGGGCCTGCGCAAGATCGACCTCGCCAACGACTACCACCCCCCACTGGAGATCGTCACCGGGATCTTCGCCCGGAAAGGCGAACGCGACCGCTACGCGGCCGACCACCCGCTCAACCTGTTGTGGAACGCGTTCGCCGACGCGACACCCGCGCGAGCTATCCCGACTGTCCTGCCAGGCTGACGGCCGCTTTCCCTCCCAGTCGTCCGGTCTTCGCCGCCTAGCAAGCAGCGCTCGGTCCATGCTGCGGCTGGGTGGATGGCCGGGGCAAGCCGTCGGTAGCCCCGGCCACACAACGAACTCACCGCACCCGGCGTCTGTCGTTCAGCCAGGCCGCACACGTGGTGGGTGATCCCTCCGGCCTGGCCTGCGGCAGGGAGCATCATGGCGCCGGCGTCGAACGGCCCTTCGGCGCCGGCTCGTATCCGTCTACAGGGCTTGCGTCGGGGAGCGGTACCGTCAGGGCACCTGCACCCCGGCGCTGTTCATCATCGCGGCCCGATGAGCCAGTTGAAGAAGGCCGCCGCTCCGGCGGCCGCTCCCAGCCCGAGCAGCAGGGCTTCGGCGATGTGCCGCCCGGCCCACAGACCAAGCGCTCCGGCGCCGAGGCCAGCGAGGACCGCGAGCAGAAGAATGAGCGCGGTGCGCTGGGTAAGCAGTGGCTGCGAGGAGTGGTCGTCGGGTCCGCTGGTTGTGCGCGACATCGGTCTTGCCCCTAGTCGTGATCGTGACCGGGACCGTCCCGGCCATGCCGGGTCTGTAGGTCCAAAGCCACAGCTCACCCTACGTTCTCCTTCGCCGAAAAGATCTTGAAAGAAACCGTAGGGTCCCCGGCTCGAGGCGACATACGAGGGTTCGTGTCGTTGTGCAGTTTCGGCGGCGCGGGCCATCGATACTGGCGGCGCGCAGAAGAACCGGGAGTGGGAGCGCATGGGTTTGCAGCCAGGTGGAGCGCGCTTCGCGCTTCAGGCTGCCGTCAGCGCGAACCTACAACCGGAAGTAGATGGGCAGTTCGGTGGCGACGCCGTCGACCTCTGCGCCCTGTTCATGTCGCCGACCATGTTGGACCGGGGCGCGCTGGTCGGACTCGCGCACGATCTGACCATGGTCGGTCACGGTCCCGAGGCCGAGAAGATCCGCAAAGCTGCGGATAACCTCGCCCAGCGTGAGGCGGACGCCACCTTCTACAACCGGATTGTCGCCGCCGAGTTCGCCGGTGCCGATTACCAGATGCTGATCGCGGACCTGATCTCGTACGCGTTCCCCACGTTGTTGTCGTGGCTGCGCAGGGGAACGGTCTTCGGACAGAGCAAGCAGCGGGGTCGCCCCGTTTTCTATGACGAACGAGACCTGGACGAGCTGCGCCGCGACAAGGAGCTCCGCGAGGAGCTGGCCTACGAGATCATCGCGGAGGCGATCAAACTGTTCCGCACGAAGGGCCTGGACGGCACGGGCTGGAGTATCGAGGGCGGTGCGGCGCTGACGACCTACTTTGTCGGTTCGTGCCTAGCGGTATTCCCAGGTGTGTGGCGACGCTGGCGGCGTGAACAGCAGCGGGAACGCGTTTACGATCACACCGAGCACGTGCTCGACTTCGACACCGCCGCCAGGAAGGTTCTCGACCCGCGGATCTGCGCCGACCCGGCCGACGTAGCGGCTGCCCGCGACCTCGTGCGCACGGAATTGGCCGCGATGAAGGGCCCGCTCCGTGACGTCGCGGAGCTCATCGTGCTGCACGGTTGCACGCTGGTCGAGGCCGCCAGCCAGCTGGGCACTACACCGGGCGCAGTTGAGCAGCGGCTACGCCGCTATCGCAACGAGATCACCCGGCGCCGCAAGGAAAGAGTGGGCACATGAGCGAGCGTGACACCACGGCGGACGAGCGGCTGAGTGAGCACGCGCGGTACCTCGCGACGGTGCTCGCCGAACGCGTCGTCGATAGGGACGCCGATCCCACGTCGACGGACTTGGAAACGGCAGCCCACCTTTGGTTGATGGGCTCCTACCGGCAAAGCACGAAGCTGCGCCCGATGGAAGACGTCGACTTTCTCGTCAGCCTCGACGAGGACGGCGACGAGCACACCGGCGAGATTCTTCGGCGGGTTCGGAACCTCTATGTGCACGAGGACCTGGTCGACAACGCGCCACGAGCCAGCGTTCGTATCCAGTTCCACGACAATCAGGTCGACGTCATGCCCGTCTTCCACGATGACGAGCAGGCCGACGTCATGCCCGTCGACCGGTGTTCGCACGCAACGACCGTCGGGGGACCGCACCGTGATCGGTTCCGCCAGCTGGTGCGGCTTGCCAAGTACCTCCTTGCAAGCGGTACGCCCGCTACCAGCTGCCCGGCGGAGCACGACGAGCAGAGTGACCGGCGTCCACGACAAGTCGTGATCGAGCTCTGGCTACTACTGCTCGCCGCTGAAGCCCCGGAAGGCGAGATTCTCGACAGAGAATGCTCACATAGCGCGTGGCGGGTCGTCGATCCGCATGTCAGGTGCACGGCCCAATCGGACGCCGTTGTGCTTCACGTCCCGCAGCTAACCGATGAGGAGCTCGCCCGCGCGTGGCGTGTGGCTCGCGAGCGATACCAGCAGACCCTCGACAAGGTGCGGTTGCTGGAGCGTTCGTCACTGGGCGCGGCTCGGTCGCGGTCGGCGCGTCAACGCACGTCGCCGCGAGCCGTGCAGGAAGTATTCAAGCGGGTGAGTGGCGGCGGCACCGAAAGCAGAGCGCCTGCGGGATAGCCCGACCGACAGCGGTCTTGCTTCGGTCGTGCGCCGAGGAAATGTCACGCGTTCGAGACTTATCTTGGTGGCATTGTGGTGAGACAACCGGAAAGCCCGGGTCGCACAAGATCGACATGTCATTGACAGCCAGCTGGCTCTACTCGGTCATCGTCGCACTGGAGACCGGCCGCAGTTCCTGGACCGCGCCGCTGGACGCGGTCCGTTTGGCGCCTGGCACCCGACCACAGACGCCGGCGACCACGCATCTACGAGCGTCGACGCCGCATCGCCTTCTCCATCGCCCGTATGTTGTCCGCCAAGCGCTCCGCCAGCTCCGCGTCTACCGGAGGAAAACCGTCGGTGTCACAGCACGAGGGTTTGGTGCGCTTGCCGGTCGGCACATCGCACTCCGCGGCTTGGTAGACGAAGCTGTAGATGTTCATCCGCCTGTCGGTCTCATCGTGCGGACCGAGGGCAATGATCAGCGCTTCCTCGCGGGACAGGAAGGCGACGACCACGCGAAGGTTGTCAGTCAGGTGCCTGACGCACAACCGGTCGAGGTCGACGCCTTCCATGCGATAGCCCATCGCGGCACAGCCACGCCGCTCGAAGTCGGCCTTCCACTGGTCGTACGCCTTGCGTTCCCGCCTGCGCATGGCGTCACGGAACTCGGCGGCGGGGCGCACCATCTGCACGCGGATCGGCATCCGGGCAGAGTGGCAGACCGTGTCGACCGGCTGCTGGTTAGGTCAGGCTTCGACGATGTCGCCCGCACGCCACGCCGCGAGCCCGGCCTGAACGTCGCTGGACTCCAGCTCTGCCTTGTCCTGCAAGCGATGCCAGACCTGTTCGAGCAACGTCTGACGGTTGGCCTTGCCCAGTGCTCGTAGCTCCCTGACGATCGAATACACCGCGCGCACCACGATTGGATCAAGGGTCTGAACCCTGGGATGACACGGATCCACTCGCGACGAGCGGAACACGCCACGGTCGTACCAGTGCGTGACCGTCTTGACATCGACGTCCAGAAGTTCAGCCGCAACCTTGACCCGGACGAACCCGACCTCATCGATCAACTCGGTCGCGACCTGGTCCAACTGGGCGGCGTCATCGGGCTGGCTGCCACGCAGATGCGCGGCGACACTTTCGAGATGGTCCGCCTGTGCGAACTTCTTTTCGACGAGCTGCATCTGATCGGCGACTGCGGTACCCATCGTGGTGCACCTCCCCGTTAACTAGCCGCCAACACGCTGGCTCCCAAAAATGTAGAGACTTTTTGGGAACAGCGCAAGCATCGCCAGTGTGATTCCCGACGTTCCGGAAGCCGTACACCGTCACAGTGCGTGTCAACACCCCTGCTCACCTGCGGTGTCAACAGCCACGCACCGTGAAAACCGGAACCGGCCACATACGCTCGGCACATCCGTGCGACATCGCCCGCACGCGCGACCGCCACCTCGACGAAAAACCAGCAAAAACGCCCTGACCAGCGCAAACGTGCACGCAGGTACGCGGGCGGTCGTACCATGCTGCCCAGACAGCCCCGGTCCCGACACGCGACCAGCGGAGCGACGATGGAAACGATCGGAAGCCACCGACACGTCACCCTCTACGACGTGCGCGGCTGGCTCAAGGGGCGTCGACGCACCCGCCGAACGCTGCGGAGCGACCTGCGAGACCTGCGGCGTATGGCGCGGCCCCTCACAGGACAACCTGCGCACCACGCTGGCGGCCGCGCCCTGCCTGACCCCGGACTTCATCGCCCTCATGGCCCCCAGCGCCAGACCCCACCCGACTCCTCCAGCAATTGGCGAGCTGACCATGCCCCTGACCTGCGACCCGAACGCGTGGCCCGAGGCCCAGTGGCTGCTCGGCTGGCTCCATTCCCTGCGCGAACGCGCAACAACCGGCTCATCCTTGGTCAGAACCTCCCCTCCTGGCACGGCGACTCCGAGGAAGACCACTACCTCACCCAGCTCACCCGCCGCACCGGCCATACCCCGTCATCGTCGGCACCAGCGTGCACGCCGACTGGACCACCGCCAGCCTTTCGGCGCTGATCAGGCACTGGCAGCGCGGCGGCCTGGTCACCGTCGACATCCCACCCGCCCGACCCATGGCGGACCGGCGGCGAGGAATCAAGCCTGGATCGACAAGGGCCCCAGCGCCCGCACCGGTGCGTTGGTCAACGCGGCGCGCAGCCGGTCGATGTCGATCTGGCCTCGGGTCAGGCCCGCGTAGCCACTGCCGTGGCCACCGCGATGCTCGCCGACCAGGGATAACTCAGCGATCGACCGGACTGGCCCGTCGCCGCACAACACCGCGTCGCACAGCTCGAACAATGCGTCCGCGCGTCGGTCAGGCAGGCGTGGAGGTGTTGGCGGAACGGCCATCCGGGACGTGATGGCCGTGGACGGCATCACCGCCGGCCAGGTCGCCGATGCGACGCCAGTCATGATCAGCACCCCGGGTCTGCCAGATCCGAGACGGGCATCGGTAGGCGGCATAACGGCGCCACCCGCACACGCCGCCGGCATAGCCGCAACGGCACATTGTGACAACAACACCGACAAAGACGCCGTGCGGCAAGCACCCTGGCCGTCGATCACATCTACGCCTGACACTCCCGGGTAACGATGTGGGGATGATGCAGGCCGGCGAGCGCGCTCAACCCCGCCCTGCCACCCGTCATGGCCGCATAGTCGGCAGGATCGACAAGTAGGGCGTGCTGTCGAGTTCGACGCGGTCGGGCGCGGGTTCGTGCGCGGTGAACTGCAATGCGTGTCCAGGCAGACCGGCGTCCACGCAGCGTCCGCAGTCGACGATCATCACACCGTCGCGCTGGCGCGCCCGCACACCGACCTTGTGCAGCGGGCCGCCGCAGGCCTTGCAGATCGCGGGAATAATGCCCACGTGGGTGCCGTCGGCCTCACGTCGGTATCGCAGCATGCCGTCGTACTGGAGCTTGGCGTCGAAGTCGTCCACGGTGGGCCACGCTACCCGGCCTTCGTACACACGTTCGATGTCGCTTAGCGTGGATGTGACCTACAGTAGTTTCGTGGAGATTCCGGCGTGTCCGGATCCGGCTCACGAGGGGTCGGTGCGGGTGCGTGCCGGCTGGTACGGGCGGGCTGGTCAACGACGTCAACGCTGGTGGTGCGCGCCGGCTGACGGCAGTCCGCGGCACCGCTTCACCGAGGTCTTGCCCAGATTGGCCGGGTGCGGCGAGGCCACCTGCCCGGAATGCGCGACCGCGTTGGAACCCTGGGAAGGCCAGCCCACGCCCCGGTTGTACGGATTCTCGGTGCGGACCGTGGCCGCCGCGTTGGCCCGGGTCGCCACCGGGGCGTCGTTTCGGTCCACCGCCGCGCTGGTCCGGGACCAGGCCGGCCGAACCCGCCTGGCCCCGCAGCGGCAACGGGGCCGCAAGTTCACCGATCCCAACCGACACGGCCAACTGATCTCCGACTGGGTCGCGGTGTTCGCGCCGGTGATCTGGCAGGCGTATGCGCCCACGGTGTGGCCCCCACGGCTGATCCTGGACGAGTCCGGGTTCCGCGCCTCGGCCGCCCAGCCCGCCGCGCGCGGGACACCCCTGTTCTCGGTGTTGGGCGCGGTGGGCTACCCGTATCCGGGAGCCCGGCCGGTGGTCTGGCGCCTGGAGGCGGTGCCGGCCGCGAATACCGCCGCGTGGCAAGGGTTTCTGACCGCGCTGGCGGGCCGCGCGGAGGCCCTGGTCACTGACGGCGGCTCAGCCATCGCCCGCGCGGTCACCGCGGCGTGGCCCGGCGAACCGGCCCCTCGGCTGCGCCGCTGTGAATGGCATCTGCGGCGCGGTCTGGCCCAGTCCCTGCCCGAGCCGATCCGCGACGACGCGACCCATCCGGTGACCAAGGCCATGACCGGCTGCCTGACCAGCACCACGAACTGGGCGCGGTTTGAGAACACGCTGCACCAGTTCACCCAGGAGGCCAGCCTGCCGGGCACGTGGAGCTGGGTCGAGCGCAACCGGGAGTTGATCCTGACCCAGGCCGTCGATCGTGACGGGTTCGGCCCGCACTCGATCGGGCCGCTGGAGGAGGTCTTCCGCCACGTGGACAACGTGCTGGACGACCGGGTCTACACGATGACCAACAAGGCCCGCACCGACCGATTACTGATGCTGATCGCCGCTGACCGCAACGGCTGGGTCGACGAACGCGCCTGGGCCGAGATCATCCGCGATCATCTGCACGGTCGTGATGGTCTGGCCGACCGGCAACGCCAGGTCAACGACCCCGTCACCACTCCTAGCCTGCGATAACTGACGGTCACACCACGTCAGATAATCATGAGAGCTCGTATCCACGCTAAGCGACACCGAACACACGTTCGAGCTGCCCTGAGGTGGGGATAACCTGTGGATAACCCGCCCTGCGCGCATTGGTCGACGTGTAATCGCCGAGGGCGGGGTCCCGTCCCGGGATCTCGAAAGCCAAGCCGCGGGGCCGCTGGCGCGCTGCCGCTGTTCGTCGGCCTGACGCCGGTCGGGGTCGGCTGGTCGTGGTCGCTGGACGCCGGCCCGGTGCGGGTGGTGGCCTGCCTGAAGGCGGCGGGGTCCAGCGCGTCGGGGGGCTGCGCGCTGGACCGGCCTTGGTCAGGTCATCGTGGTCGGGGCGCTGGTTGTTGGCCGGCGGCAGGGTCCGCATCTGCGTCCACGGGCACCGGCGTGCCGAAGGGCCCGGGCGGCCACCTCATGCACCGGGGTGTTGACCTGGCTGAACAGCGCCTCGTGCTGGCCGCTGCCGGATCGGTTCTTGTCGATCTGGTCCAGCACGGCGGCAAGCCGGCGCTGGTTGTCGTGTAGTCCGGGGAGCGGAGGAGGGGATGACGACTCTGCCACGCAGCTGCTTCCGGACACCGGGCACACGCAGGTACCGCTGGCCTGTTGCCCAGTGGCGAACGCGGAGTGCGCGGGAAGCGTAACGACGCGTACTGACAGTTCCGTTCCCTCGGCGCGTCAGCCCTGGTCACAGCAGATCGGTGCGGCCGAGGTCGCGGGGCGCTGACCAGGAAGACTCGCCGGGTGCCGGTGCCGAACAGGTAGGCGCGTTGCTCCTCGAACCGGGCCAGAGTGCGGTAGCCGGCGGTCGGACAGGCCGGCGGTTGCCGAACTACGGCCGCGCGGTGATCATGGCGGCCTCGGTCCTTTGAGACGGCCTTGCCCCAGGCATCATCAACCGGCTTTAGGCATGGGTAGGGAGCCGCGCATAAGTAACTGGTGAAGCTCAGGACCGGGGACTGGTCTGGAGAACAACCACCCTTGGTAGGCGTCGGCCCCGATGCCGCGCAGCACGTGGAACTGCGTGGCGGTCTCTACCGCCTCGCCGACGCAACTCCGACCCATCGCACGGGCCAGCATCATCACTGCCTGGGCCACCGCGAAGTCCGCGGGATCTTCGCCGACCCCGGACACGAATCGGCGGTCCACCTTGATGATCTGCGCAGGTAGATCCTTCAACCGGGCCAGCGACGAGTAACCGGTGCCGAAGTCGTCGACGGCGAACCGGACGCCGCGGTCGACGAGATGGGCCATCTCCGCGATCGTCAGGGGCGACAGACCGGCCAGCAGGGTCTCGACCAGTTCCAGGACAATCCGGTCCCAGCCGATCCCGGACTCGGCAACAGCGTCGGCCACCGTCGTCGTGAACCCCGGATCGCCAGGTGCCAGCGCGGACAGGTTCACCGCGACCGCAATTCGACGGCCGGCCGGCTCGGGCCAGCCAACCGCGGCCCGCAATGCTGTGCGGAGAACCCAACTGTCCAGCTCGAGCAGCAGGTTGCTCCTCGCCGCCACGGGTAGGAACACGTCGGGCGTGAGCAGTCCGTACTCGGGGTGCTGCCAGCGGACCAGCGCTTCAGCGGTCAGTATCGTGCCGTTCACGTCGACGACCGGCTGGTAATGCAACGTCAACGCATCTGCTGCGATCGCGTCGTGCAGCTCGCCCTCCAGCTGCACTTGCCGATCCGCAGTGGCGACGAGCCCGGCGCTGGCGACGACCATCCGACCGTAGCCACGCCGCTTCGCCTCGTACATCGCCGCGTCCGCGAACCGCAACAGATCCTCGCCGGTCACCAAGGTGTCGGTCGGCGTCACGGCGCCGATGGACGCCGACACGCGGACGAGCTGCCCCTGAAGCGGCACCGCCTGCTGAAACAGGGGCGCCACCAGGGCGGCGAACTGTTCGACGCCATCCAACGGTCTGACATCCGGGCAGACGACCACGTACTCATCGGCGGAGACCCTGGCCGCGACGCTGCCCTCGGGCAGCCCCCTCTCGAGGTTGCGAGCTACGGCGACGAGCAGTTCGTCTCCGGCCTCGTGGCCGAGGGACTCGTTGATGCGTTTGAAGTTGTCGATGTCGCAGAACAAAACGGCGACGTGGCTTGCGGCGGCAGCATCGCCACTGAGCAATGCCCGAAGTAGTTTCATGGCACCGCGACGATTGAGGAGGCCGGTGAGCTCGTCACGGGTGGTGGGCTGCACCCAGTCCGCCGTGGCTGAGGCAGAACCGGTCGGGGTGGGTGACACGGCGAATGCCTCGGCGATGTGCGACAAGTCCTGATGCTGCTCATCGAGGTACGCGCCAATGCGGTGCACGACCGCGTCCACCCCGGCCAGGTCGACACCGACGCCGACATGGGGAAGGCGGGGCACTGAGGGCTGTGCTGGCGACAGGTCCTCGGCGCTGCTGGTGTCAGGGCCGAGCATGCGGAGCTGGCGCTCGAGAGTGTTGATCTTGCGATGCAGAACGGCGATCAGCTCCACCGCCAACGTCCGCTCGTCCAGGGCCCGATCCAGTTGATGCTGGGTGCGTTCCTTCGACCGGTGGGCGTCGGTGAGTTCACGTCGGGTTCGCGCCAGCTCGGCCACGCTCCGGTCGGCTTCGTGCTGGTGGTGATCGCGCTGCCAGGTGAGATGCGCGATCATGTCCTGCAAGCGCATCAAGGCGAGCTGCAGCGCAAGGACCACCTGCGTGATGTTCCGTTCGGCGGTCACGCTAGCCAGGAGTTGTTGTTGCATCTGCGTCAATTGCGTCTGGACGTCGTCGAGCCGACGATAGGCCGTAATGACCTGTTCCTGAGCCTGATGAACCGCATCCGGATCATGTCGGCCGGTCTGAGTGATGTGGACATCGCCGTGGATCGCCGCCGCCTGCACCACATTGTTGGCCATGCCGCTCGTCGTGTTGCTCGAGGTGCCTGCAGCAGGCGGAGGCTCAGTCGTCACCGGCTACCGTCCCACCATCGGCTGTGTCGCTCCAACACACCCAGTGAACGCTACTAGCCCGCACAAGGAGCAGGGGTGGCTCATGGACGCCTCGGACTAATTACTTCGTCATGAAAAACTGAGGTGGCGGTCAACTGCCCAGCAGTCGCCCGGCCGTGGTTGGGCCGGATTCACTGGTTCACGCCCTGGCGGTTGCCGCCAGGGCGGTGAGCTTGACCAGGTTGTGGGCCAGGACGCCGTGCCCGGTCCAGATCCGCACCCCGGCGATGCCATCGATACCGGTGCGGTCCCACCCGTATCGATGTTTGAGGTGGCTGATGCGCCCTTCGTAGCCGGTGCGCCACTTGACGAGTTTGCGGAACGACGGCCTGCGTTCGTGGTGTTGTCGGGCGAGTCCTGTCTTGCTTTTCCGTGGGATGGCAACGGTTTTCACGCCGAGGTCGTTCAGTTGCGTCTCGACGGAAGCTTCCCCGTAGCCCCGATCAGCGGTCACCGCGCGGGGTGTGTTGCCGGTGCGGCGCTGCACGCGCTGCACCGCGGGCACGAGTTGCGGCGCGTCGGCCGGGTTACCCACCTCGACGGTGTGGTCGAGTACGACACCGTCGGCGTTGTCCACGACCTGGGCCTTGTAGCCGAACTCCACAGGCTTGCCCAGGCGTCCCTTGGCGATCGGGCGGGCGTCGGGATCGTGCAGGCTGACCAGCCGGGTGGCCGAGTCCGGGGTGTCCCCGGCCAGCCGCAGCCGCGTCTGGGCCACGATCCGTCCGGCCCGCTCGAGGGTGGCGGCCAGTTCGTTGATCGCCCGGCGGAGCCGTCCTCGGGCGTGGCCGGTTGCCGTGCGCAGCGCCCGGCGGGCATTGCGCAGCATCGCCGCCGCGTCCCGGGTCGCCCGCGCGGCCAGGCCGGCCAACTCGCCGGTGATCCGCCGGACGGTGGCCTGGGCTTCCTCGCGGGCCTGGGCGCCTCGCAGCCGTAGCTTCGAGGTGATCGTGCGGACCCGCCGCCCCGCGGTGCGGGATCGGTCCCGAAACGGGGTCCGGACCGCGCCACCAGCAGTCTTTATCCGTCGGACCAGCCCGCTGATCTTGCTCACCGCACGGGCCAGCAGTCCGGTGTCAGTGGGGTAGTTCACGTTCGCCGACACCACGGTGGTGTCGGCGCGGACTTTTCCCGTCTTCACCAGCTTCGCCGCGGTCGCCTTGGCCAGCACCGCCTCGTTCAGAGCCGCCACCGCGGTCTCCCCGCAGCGGGTGGTGATCTTCATCAGGGTCGTGGGGTGTGGCAGCGGGTCGTCGATGTTCAGCCGGCAGAACCGCCGCCAGGAGATCGAGTCGGACACCTCCGCGCACAGCGACTCATACCCCAACCCGTAGCGGTGCTTGAGGAACATCAACCGCAGGTAGGTCTCCATCGGCACACTCGGTCGACCCGTCCGGGTGCTGAAGTGCGGCACGAACGGAGCGAAGAACCGCTCGTCATCCAGCCATGCGTCCACCCGCTCCAGCTCTGCCGGCAGCCGCAAACACACCTCCGGCAGGATCGACTCCCACAACGAAGGCTGCTCGTTCCGTGTCCGTAACATCAGCCAGATCCCTTGCGGCGCAACGATTTACTTGCATTGTCGCGCCGATGCGGCCTGGTCGGCTCCCGACACGCCGACCAGGCCCATCACTTTTTCAGGGGGAGGTGTTCCCGCCCGGGCCGGCCGCCGCGTGGTGGGAAACGTGGTGAGCAGCGCACGCCAGGTGACGGGTCACGATCCGGGATCGCGCGAGCTTGAGGGGCACGAAGCTGGCTGAGCGCGCCGGTTGCTCTATCAGCGTGCGACTTCGACACCGTGGGCGGGCTGCGAGCCGCGGCGCTGGCGCCGTGGCGGAGGCTGAGCCTGAAGCCATGCGGCTGATGCAACCAATGCCGTAGGCAACGTGGCCGGCCACCACCGGCCCGACGCCTGAGAACGAGCACGACCTACTTCATGTCCGACGGCTTGGTCCGGCTGCCGGGAACGGCCACGGTGACGATGTGCCTCGGGACTGGGTCGCCGGGCACGTCGAACACGGTGTGGACGATGAGCTTGCTCAGGTGTGGTGGTGGCCCTGTGGGGTCGAATGCCTTGTGGCGCAGCGCTACCAGGAATCCGATGCGGATGTCGGTGGCCTGATACGTGGCCGCCTGCTTGAGGTACGCCTGCTTGTCAGTCAAGGGCTTCTTCGTCGAGTCGACCTTCATCTCGATGCAGATGCTGAATCCGCTGAACCTGAGTCTCAGGTCGATCCGCCCGCCGCCAACGTGCTGGACCTCGTAGTCCGTGATCGCGCCGTGGCTACCGGACTTCAGGAAGTCGTGGAGATCCCTGTGGATATGGCGCTCGACGGCCGTGGGGTCGAACAAGTACGGGTACAGGTCTGATTGGCCGTTGATCCGGGAGCTGGCGAATTGGATGATCAGGCGAAGGACGTCGTTCACGGCGTCCTTCGGCTCGCCGACATAGTCAGGGCTACTGTCCAAACAGGACTGGATCGCGGAGTGCACCGTCGCCTCGGCCAGGTTGAGGCTGTGCCTGCCGATCGTGGCGTCGTTGACCGCGCTGGCCAGTTCGGCGAGGGCTTTGGGCGACATCCCGGCGAGCTCGACTGCCGCGAAGGATCCTGCTGGGATGAGCTGGTCGAGTGGACGCGGCAGCGACGTGATCGCCGTGCCGCTAACGTCTTTTCCCGGGCCTGCGCCGGCCAGTGCCTGTGACTTCGCCGCGCGAAGGACCGTCTGCGCGACGGTGAGCTTCTCGGTCACCTCGTGTTCGCGGTCGCCCACAGCGGTTGCGGCTTCCTGCTCCAGGGCGCGGGTGTGGTCCTCGAGGTTGCTCAGCAGGCCAGCGGTCCTGGCGAATCCCGATTCTATGACCGGCCGCACGAGCCTGAGCAGGCCGTCGATGTCTTCCTCGTGGGAGACCACCGCGGTGGAGCGTGAACCCAGGTAGATCTGGAGCAGGTCGTCGACTACGACTTCGGCTTTGTAGAAACTGTCCCGCTTGAACTCCTCCCGGAGCCTGCCCAGGTCGTCGGCGAGTCGATTCCACGCCAGCAGCGCTGCTCGCTTCGGGTCTCCGTACCAGTGGTTCAAGCCCATCGACGTCACGTTGATCCGGCGAACCCGTTCAGCTAGGTCGGCCAACGCGTGTGGTTCGAGCCGAGAAGTCGACAGGGCTTCCACACCCGGCTTCGGCGAGGGCTCGTCCAGAAGCGCACACAGCACTTCGACCACTGTCAGGAGGATGCTGGCGTCCTCGCGTTCGTAGGTGTCCCAGGCGACCTGCAAGTACCTTGCGGAGGCTTGGAGGTTGCGCAGCATCAGTGGGAGGTCTGCGGCGCGCAGTGCGCTGACCAGTTCGATCCCGGCCAGCACCCACGCGGCGTCGGAGGCGACGTCGTCGGGATCGGCGCCCGGACGCGGCCGTCCAACCGGGGCGTCGATCCCAGCTACGAGGCGTACGACGCCGGCGAGGCTCGCGGCGTGCGGCCAGTGGTCGACAGCGACGCCGATGGCGCGCACGACCGCGGTGCCGAGCGGCTTGGGCAGCGGCGCGTCAAAGCGCTCCAGAAGAGCCAGCAAAGCGAACGGCGATCCGATCCCACACAGGGCAAGCCGGGTGCGGGCCTCCAGCGCGGCTGCCGTCCGCAGCGCGGCGCGGCTGTCCGGGTCCGCCAAGTCGAGGTATTGCTGGACAGCGTTCTCCAGGGCCTTGGCCAGACCTGCGCCCACCTGGTTCAGCGCGGGTCCGCTGGTGATCAGGGCTTCCAGGCTGTCGATGAGGATGGCCGGACTCGTGGTGGAGGTGACCGCGGCCGACACGCGGCGCATGGCTTCCGGGTAGCTGTCGGTCCGGCCACCGGCGTTGGCGGCCTCCTGGGCGACCAAGTGAACCAGCGGGGGAAGCACCGGGCTGTCGGCGAGGCCTGCGGCGTCCTGGGCCAGTCGCTCCCAGCCGCCGAGGGAGACGAAGGCACCTTCAGCGGGCGGCTGTCCCGCGCCTGCCGAAAGGAGAGCCTCGAGGTCTCCTTCCAGCTCGGCAGTCGCACGGCTGCCCATGGCGCTCCTCTCGTTGGCACTCACCGTGCAGCTTCTCACCAGACGTAGGAGTTGCCCTCCGCGACAACCCGGTTGGCCTTCGGGAGATGCTCGACGAGCGGCGCAGCGTTGCGGGTGGCGACGAAGATCTGCATCTTGGCCTCCGCTGCGACGTCCTGCAGGGCCTTGACCATGATGTCGAAGTCTTCCAGCGGCATCTCCTCGGCGGACGGCGAGTCCAGGACGAGGAAACCCGGGTGACGACCGATCCCCTCGACGTAGCCGTGCCGGATGAGGGCGATGGCGGTCGCGATCTTCACCCGCAGCTTCTCACCGTCGGTCAGGCCGGAGTAGCTCTGATCAACGCCGTTCTCCAGGAGCGCCATGTTCGCGGCGCCGTTGAGCGTGAAGCCGCTGAGGTTGTCGGCGCCGAAGCTCCGGGTCAGGCGTTCGATATCGGCGGAGATCTGGACCAGCATCGGGCCCTGGTCTTTCTTCACCCATTTCTTCAGCACCTGTTCGGCCGCGTCCACGACGGCGAGCTCCACTGAGTCCACTGGGTCGACTGCCCTCGGGTTACTCGACTGGGTGAGCGCTGCCAGCGCGCCCTCGGCGCGTGCCAGGTCGAGTTCGAGCGTACGGCGGTCACTGGCGGCGGCGAGCAGCTCGCCCCCAGCTTCGGCGCGCGCAGCGGCTGCGTCCCGCTGCCTGGTCAACTCCGCGATCTCAGTGGTCAGCCCCGCCACCGCAGTCTCGGCGGCGGTCACCGCAGCCTGGGCCGCTTCGATCTCGTCCCGGGGCTCTTCTCCGGCGCCGTCGTCCTCACTGTCATCCCTGGACGTCTCGGCGATCAGGCCGGCCGCGATCTCGTGGGGCACGGACGCGGCCACGATGACGTCGGATTGGAGCGCTTCGAGGTTCAGGTCGCTGGCGCAGACCGAGCACTCGTGCTTGTCCGGTTCCGCCGCCTGTCGCTCCGGCGTGACCTGCGCGGCACAACGCGGGCACACCGACGGGCGCATGTGGTGGAAGAACCTGGCCGCGAGCGCGTCCTCGTACCGCGTGTGCGCGCGGGCCTTCACCGCCTTGAGCTGCTGACGCGTCGTCTCGGCCAGGGACTGCTGCGCGATCAGCCTCCCCTCGAGCCGATGCACCTCGCGCGAGAGGTCGGAAGCGTGGTTCGCGGCCTCCAGCATCACCCGCATGTCCGGCGTCTCGGTGGGCAGATCTGCGATCTTCGTCTGGACGTCTTGGACGGCCTTCGCCGCTGCCTTCCTGCTCGCCTCGATCGCCTCACCCGCCGCCTGGGCCTTGTCCTTCGCGGCGGCCCGCGCCGTCTCCATACCGCGTCGCGCCGTCATCGCGGCAGCCTGCACCGGTGCCCAGTCCGTGCCGATGAACATCTGCATCATCCGAACGCCGATGGTCTGCTCGTTGCCGACGATCGGATCGAGCTGATTCGCCCGGACGACGAACGAGCTGGAGTACGCAGGCCACGCGTGCACCCGCGCCGCAGTGTCAGCCCACACGGGGATGTTCTCCAACCGCAGCCGAGTCATCATCAGCGAGCCCATGACGCCCTCGAAGTCCGCGCCGTCGAACTGCCCGAGAACCGTGGTTCTGGCGACCGAGGCGACCTCGGTGACGCTGACGACCCGCCCTGTGGCCACCCCGTTCACCGCGTCGAACTCGACCCGCAGTTGCTCGGCGCCCACCTGCCAGCCAACCTCGACATGCTCGATCCAGCCGCGGACGTCGTTCTGGAACTGCGGACACCGACCGGTCAGCGACCACATGAGAACGTTCAGGAGGGTCGACTTGCCGCGCAGGTTCCGTCCCGAACCGATCCCGTTGACACCGGGCTGCGGTGACCACTCGAACTGGAACGGGACGCGCGCCTTCGTTCCTGCCGGCTGATCGGTCTCCGGCGCTGCACCAGCGCTCGCCGACCCCATGAGTGGGGTCCTGTTGTCCTCGGCCAACCGAACCCACACGGGGAGGTCGGCTGCATCGACCAGCGGGCACCCTTGAGCTTCAGCGCGCCTGGGGTCGAGCCATTTGGTTCCCTTGAAGTGGATTCGGGTCGCTCGCAGCGGCACCGGAACCGCCTTGGTACCCAGCAGCGGAACACCGAGGCCGCGAAGGATCTCGTCGACCTCCTCGACGGAGAGGACGAGTGGACCGCCCTTCCGCCGCTTGGCCAGGATGCCAACAACCTCGTTGCCCAGAACACTCACGGCCGATTCCCCTCCCCGCCGTCTACAGTCGACACCGATATCGCGGCGTTCAGTGCGTCGAGCCGTTCGCGCACCCGTGGCGCGATCGGAGCGATGTCCACCCCCAGCTCGGTTCCCGCGTACGTGGCCTGCTGGTACTGCCGGTCCTTCAACGCCTGTCCGCCGTCGTCTCCAGCGACCAACGCGACCAGTTTCACCTGCTCCGCGTACCACCCCAGCGTTGGATCTTTCGCTAGCTCAGCGACCGCGACGGCACCGGCCTCGGTCAGGAAGAACTGGTTGCGCTGGCTCTTCTTGCCCGGCTGTCCGGTGCGGCGCAGGGCGGCGAGCCCGTAGGTTTCTAGGAGGGAGAACGCGTCGTCGAGCGGCTCGTACGCGCCGAAGAACCACCGCGGCATCGGGTACCAGCGCAGGTCCGGCTCGGGGTCGTCCAAGAGCGACCGTGCCGTGGCCAGATGGCTCGAGTCGGCCGCGCCCGCCTCCACCATCGACACCAGCTCGTCGGCGAGGTAGTCCGGGTTCCTCAGCCAGAAGTCCATCGCCTGGAGCCGCAGCTCGCTCCGCACGGCCTTGACCGTTCCCGGGGGATCGCCGTCCACCGTCTGCACACCGCACCCACCGAGCAGCGCCAACAACCGAATGGCGTGCTGGGTCCGTGTCGCGGCAGGGCGGCCCTCGGTGTCCGTAGACTCCGCATTGGTAGCTATCTCGTCCAACTTCGCACCCCCAAAGCACCGCTATCCGACCGGCTGACCGCGAACCGGGCAGACTGGCCGTCAGCGTGTTCGCCGGCCCGACGTTGGTGCCCTCGCGCAGCCCGCGACACGCCGTCAACCACATCGGGCCGGTACAACCACCCGTTACCATCGGTCACCCGACAGGTGCTACGTACGCCGTGACCGATCGTCCGAGCCCACTGAGGCGGAACAGTTTTGGTGGCAGATTCGGCGCGGGAGTTCTGCCAGCTGCTCAAACTTGCTGGTCGATCGGTCCGGGATGAGCTGGCGGCAGCTGGCCGCCCGGGCGCCGAGCACGGGCCCGGACAAGCTGAACCTGTCGCAGGTCAGCTCGATCCTGGACCTCGAGCGCAGCGTGTTGCCGCGCAAGGTCGCGCAGGTGCGGGTGCTCGCGCGGGCGTGCGGGCTGGACGAGGAGCTGACCGCGCGGTTGGTGGCGGTGTGGGCGAGGCTGAATGCCCGCAGGACCGCGGGAAGATGACGCCGGCCGTGCCTGGGCAGGCGGCTGCGGCGGACTCGGCGGACCCTGTGGTGTCGTTGCCGATGGCGCGGTGGCTGGAGCAGTTCACGGCCGCGATCGAGACGGTACCGGCGAGCACGGCGGCCGAGGCGGTGACCGGGGACGGCGACGGTGCCGCGCCCGTAGTGCACACGGTCGGGCCGGTCGCGGCCGGTTCCGGCGAGCAGTCGCGCACTGGGGCGCTGGCCGCCCGGTACGCGCAGGCCCTCGCGGCGCAGAGTTGCGATCTGGCGCAGGCGGTCGCGGCACAGGACCGTGATGTGGTGGGCGAGATCGCGGCGGCGGTGGTGGTGAGGCAGACGATGCTGACTGGTCTCAGCGACGTCCCGGAGATGGTGATCGCGAGGGCGGTGGTCGCGGCCGCGGCGGTGGTGATCTACGCGGTGCGGGCACTAAGCGCCGCGACGCGGCGTAGATCGCGGGTGACGTCAACGGGGCTGTCCTCCTCGTCAGGGACGGCCCCGTTGACGTGTTCGGGTGCGCGGTCGTCGCATGCCGGGCGTCGGTGTGCACAGGCACCTTGCGTCAGATAGCCGACGGAACCCTCGGATAAGGCCTCGGTGTGCGATCAGTCAGGCAGCTGATCCAGACGCATGCTCATCGCCTCCTGCTCCGCCTGCTCACGGCTGCGCCGATAGCTGCACACGAAACAGATTCCCGCGCGGATGCCCATCCCAAAGGAGTCGCTGCCGCCGTCGGGGATCAGCGCGCAGTTGCCGCACAGCGGGCAGTCCTGAAGCCCGTCGTCCTCGAACGGATCAGGGGCGAGCCAGTCCGCTGCGTCGACCCGGCGCGCGATCTCGTCCTCGGTGAGCAACCGGAGATAGTCGTTCGCGATGTCCACGCGCAGGTCGTCAGCGTCGATGTCGTCGCGCTCCGTCGCGTCGATCCGCTCGTCATACAGCCCATCGAGACCAGGGTGGGCGTCCAGTGCGAACAGCGCGTCAAGGTGGCGCTGCTCGAGTTCGTCGGCGGCGTCGTTGCCGTGCCGGATTCCGTTCGCGATGTTGATCCCCTCCGGTAGCGCCGCCACATCGACACGCACGATGTCGTGGGATGGCGGGAACGGCCCGAACGCGGAGAGCGGCTCCCCGTCCGAGCGGTGCTTTTGGTGCTGTTCCCTGGGGACGTCCAGGAAGCGAGTGACCGTGAGGGTCACCGCAGTGGCGTTCGCGCCGGTGGCGTCCCACACAGCGTCGATGTTGTCCACCCGCACCTGCGGCACCGTCAGCTCAGTCTCGGCCGGCGTCACCGCGTGGGAGCGGGCCTTGCTCGCGAGGGTGTCCAGAAGCTGCCGGCTGAACTTCACCTTCAGCTTGCCGTCCTTGCCGGTCTTCGACCCGAACTCCTCGCCGCGCCAGCTCGATCCGACGATGACGGCCAGGCCGTTGCTCAGCGCGGCGTCGAACAACGACTCCGCGCCGGCCATGTCCGGGTCACGCTGCAATGCGAACGCGCAGCGGGCGTAGACCTGGGCGCGGTTGCGGAACAGTGCCGCGTCGGGGGACTCGGGAGGCAACATCCCGCCAGTATCGGCCTCTGCCGCGGAGGCGTTGACGGCGCCGGTTGGGGGCACGGCGTCTGGGACGGTCGCGACCACACGATGACAGGGGGCCGGGTCAGTATCGGCGGCCGTGGCTGGGAAGCCCGCCCGAGACCGTCCGCACACTCTCCGAGGCCGAGTAGGTCAGGGGCCGCACTCGTAGCGTGGGCTCCTTCACCGGCTTCGACGCCGTCCTGGCGGATTGTCCCGCTGCGGCGACGCAGGATTGACACGAGCAGGGCGGCAGCGCGGCTTCCGACTCGCTCATCGGTTCGGTGATCTGCTCGTTCGACAGCAGACACACCTCGACCTTGCCGGGGATCTGGTGTGAGTACAGCGTTCCCCGTACCCGGTGCAGCCGGGTCCGGGCGCCGCACAATGGGCACTCGTAGCGCTGGACGTAGGGATTCCGGCTGCGCTCGGGATCATGCCGCACGGGACCGTCCTGGCCGTCCGGCGGGGGTGGCGGGGCAGGCGCGAGCTGCAGCCCGGCCAGCTGCAGGGCCTGCGACCGGCGCTGCTGCCGGACCTCGCGTCCGATGCGCTTCCGACACGACAGGCACTTCTGGTTGCTCAACTTGCTGCGGGGGAACTGATTTCCGCAGCTCGAGCAGGCCTGCGACCTGCATCCCTTGTGGATGGTGACGCGCTTGCCGAGGGGCTTGTCGCACACCGTGCACAGCCGCGGCTCGGTCGGTTCCGACGCCGGCTTCGCCACCGCGTCGCTGTCGTCAGACTGCCCCGGCGCGGTCTGCGGGATGTCGAGCTGCTGGCGAAGCTGTGCGCACGCCTGCTCCGGATCGGTCTGCCCGGTCGCGGCGCACAGTTGGGCCCGAAGGCGCTGGTGGGTGATCAACTGCTCGACGTTGAGGCCGGAGCTGCGCCGGCGCTGGGCCAGCGCGGTGAAGGTACGCACGGCGTCGCGAAGCTCCGCGGGGTCGAGGTCGGTCACGGACACCTCCCTGGCAGCCAATCCACTGTGCCACGACTACACGCGACGCCGGGGCAGGTCGTGGAGACGGCCGGCGCTGCGGGGGCGCGCCGGCCGTATGCGTGACCATCGCACCCGGCACCTCGCGGCGTTACGCCGTCGGCTGTGGCAGCACGAGACCAGCATGCGGCTGGTGTCGCCGTCCAACGCGGTCAGCGTCGTGTCGTTCGTGGTGATCACTCGTCCATACCGTTTCCGACTACTCCGGCCTCGCGGTCATCCAGACGCTTGCGACCTGGATGGTCAGTGCGTCGCGGGACGACCGGCAGGAGCGGCTCGATCCGCGCCCACAACTCGTCGGACACGATCCACGGAGGCTGCTGCCCTTCCTCACACACCGATCAACAACCTCCTTGATCAACTTATTCCAATATCCATTCTGTTAGGAGCTCTAACTAAGGCCCCACCCTCGGTCCTTGCATATTTCGCCTCCTACTCAGGCAGCTCCCCGAGTTTCCAAATCCATTTCAACGGCAGGAGGTTCTGGGCGTGTTGTCGGCCAAGCGTGATCGCCTCGTCGATGAACTCTGGCTCGAACAGCACGAAACCCATGAGGTCTGGGCGGGTGCGAGGGCTGGAGTCGAGCAGGAAGTAGATTCATGCGGCGAATGCTGCCGGTCAGCTGGTATTCGCTAGCTCCCGCGCCCTGTTCGAGGGCGTCTTCCTCTTCGACGCCTACGTCGGCCCGCTGCTGGCCGCGCTCAGCCCAGCGGTCTGGGCGTTCAGCGCTCCACGCGGCACCGGCACCGGCATCTACACCCTGGGCGATCCGCTCCCAGGTACTCATGGTGACGCCGCCGAACTCCTCCACATGCTTCCGCAGCGGAGAAGCTTGCACTCCGACCCGGCTCCAAGACCGTCGAACTTCGGCGCACCAGGCTCTCAGCCCCGGACGGCACGCGCCTCGTCCTTTACGCCAGCTCCCCCGTGATGGCCGTCGTGGGCACTTCGGTCCTCATTGGTCGCGATACCGACACGCCCACCCGCATCTGGCGGCGCTACCGCAGGAATCTCGGACTTCACCGCCACGAGTTTGACGAGTACCTCACCGGTACCGAACTAGCGACAGCGGTGCGGGTCGGCGCCCCGCACCGGTTGACCGATCCGTGGCCGCTAGCGGTGTTGCGAGACACCGCGAAGTTTCAGCCGGCGCAAAGCTTCCGGTTCGTATCCGATGACGACCCCGCTCCGCTGCGCGACTTGGCCGACCTCGGCAGCCCACAGCGCTGACCTGCCCCCACGCATCATCGCGCTGGCCGGACCGCAGAGGTTTCGGCCAGGGCTTCGCTGCCAACGTACAGGCGCCGGCACTCCACGCCTGTATCTTCGCACCTGCCATGGCCGACCGCGACCACGGAGTGATCGTCGACCAACCAGGACATCTTGTCCACGATCACCCGCCTTGGCGTCCGACGTAGAGGTGCTAGCAGATCCGCTAGCTGATCTGCTAGCCGTTCAGCTTGCTAGCTTGCTGCGCGTCCAGATTGCTAGCACACGCCACCACGCCGGGCCGGTCAGCCCGCCGGGGCGCGTGGCGGGCCATCGGCTACACCTGACGTGGGCCGCGGTCGAGCTGCGCCGGACGGCGGGGCAGCCGTGGGGCGATGCCCCGGCGAGCATCGGTGACGTCGAGGGGTACTGACCAGACCGGTCGGCTGAGGCGCGGGCTACTAGTTGCTGCACTACCCGAACAATGGCGTGCTGCGCTGATCGAACAGGGTCCATCCGTCGTGGATCATCAACGCGGCGGCTTGCGTCATTACGAGGACCGCAGAGTCTGGCGCGCTCAGCCGCAGGTTCAGGACGTTCTCCGCTGTCCTGCTGATCTCTGTGTGGCGCAGCAACCCCAAGGCCGCCCACGTTCGGGCGTGGGTGATCCCGCTGCACAACTTCCACACGAGCAGCGTTGCGTCGCGCTGGTGGCTGGCAGCTTCAGCGGCAGCCGTGCCGACGATCGTCGTGAAGGCCACCTTGCCAGCGGCTACCTGCGCGACCCGCGCCGGCGTGAATCCCCGGGCACGAGCGACATCCTCAAGTTGAGTCCGGCGCTCCTGCCGCGTCATGCGCTGCGGCGTGCCTGCCAGCTCGGCGGCGTTCATCCCGTCGCACACATCCGCCCATTGCAGTCTCAGCCGCCGAAGGATGCGCTCATCACGACTGCTGGGCGCCAGCAACCAGACTGCGATCGACGCGTTCTCCAGCGCGGCTCGCAGTAGCGTGAACGGGGCGCGTGCGTGCACGACGTTCGCGTCGATGATCAATTTGCGTAGCGCGTGCAGATGGTCGACCGCGCTGTTGAGAACACCGAGGACGGCGTGGGAGATCTGAAACGGATCGGTGTCTTGATCGTCGCGGGCCAGCGGGCTTCCACGCAGTGGGCGGGTCGGCTCGTCGAGAGTGCGTGTCATCCACGTGTCGACCTTGTCGAAGATGCGCGTCAGGTCCTCAAGAACCTGGCCGTCGAAGGCGACCGTGGCACCGAGACGCCCCTCAGCTTCGATCATGATCTCCCGCCCCCGGCGTGGTGGCGTCCAGATCGACGCCGGTCCGCTGATAAGTCTTCCAGCCGCAGGTTGGTGTTACTCGTCCAGTAGGACGAACCGGCGGCTGGGCACTCGGCATCGAGGCTTCGCATCCAGTGGCACTCGCTACCGTGCGCACCCATGAACACCTTCCTGGATCTCGTGAAGCTCGTCGTCGGCGCACTGCTCGGCTACTGGCTCGGCCAACACGGCGCCGACCGTCAGTTCCGGCGCCAGCAGACCCGCCAACGCATCGAAGATGCCAAGAAGGCGTACGTGGACTGCCTCAAGGCCGGGCGGCGGTTGGTCAGCGAGTTTTACCTCCCGAGAAACCGGCCGCCGTCGGATCTGCTGGCGGACCTGCAGACGGACGACGTCCGAAACAGGGTCACTGGCCTCCAGGAACAACTGGCTGACGCCGAGATCGCGTTGGGTGTCCACGGTGCGACCACAACAATCGGTCAGCTCCAAGAAGTCAGGTTCGCGGCATCGTCCCTGCTCTCCTTAGCTGGCATCTTTCAGACAGCAGCGCTTGCCCCAGGCAGCCTCGACGAGTCGTACACGGCAGCGTGGTTCGCCATGGCTGGAACCATGGATCAAGCCGAGCGGGAGTGGGAACAGTGGAAGGCCGACCAAGAAGCGGTCGCAGGCCGTTGGGCCTGGTTGCGGCAGCTCCGAAGTTTGGACGTGTGGGCTCGGGTTCGGCGGTGGCTGGGGTGGCAGCGGTTCCGTCGCCAACAGCCGAACAACCAGACCCTGCCGCCGGGTACCGACGTCTCGTAAACGGCGCCCGAACAACGATCGGCGACACCGCTTCCATCACCTGGATGGCGCTGCGACGCCACCGAGACGGGCGCTGCGTCCGACACGCCACCGCTGCCACGATCGCGATCATGGGCGAATGGACGGTGAAGTGGTCGCGATGGGAAGGCTTCTTCCGTGCCAAAAACTACATGTCGGACATACCCGCCGACGTGCCGCTATTGTCCGACGGCTTGGCGCAGTTGCTCATCACCTACCACAGCACGAATGCGGGGCTGACAGGCAGCGGTGGCAGGCTCAAGTCCGATAACCCGGCTGAGTTTAGCTACAAGGAAGTGTCGAAGTTCGCAAATGACCTGTTCGCCGGCATCTTCGACAACGGCCACAAGATCAGCGACATGGTGAAGAAGCTGACCGAGGATGATCTCGACAGGTTCCGTCGGTTCGTAGCCTGGGCCGCCCGGACTCACTGGGCGCAGAACAACGTCTACAGGCTCATCCCCATGGACGAGGTGCCGCAGAATGCGGACGAGTGACGTAGCGTGACCCGGCGAGCTGAGACCGCTCAGGCGTTGCTCGCCACCATCTCGCGGATAGCGATGTTGCGGACCGCCATAGCGGACCAGGACGACGCCACGCTGCTGCTCCCGGCCCTGCTCGGCGCGCATCTGGTGCGTCGATGGTGGTCGGTGCCGCTGCGCCGCGCCGGCGCTGGCTAGCCCGGTGCCACCGAGCTGGCCCGCCGTCAACCGCTTTGGGGCTGTTGTTGTCGTGCGCGACTAACCGCATGGGGTGGATATTCCCTGCTCTATGGGCCGTGGTGTGGGCGCCTCCGCCTCACCACCCGGGTCGACGCGAGCCACAACGCCGACCTGACACAAGCATCGAGCCGATCGCCGGCCGCGGACCGGCGGCACAGCACCGCGGTGGCAGCGGCCGGTATCAGCGTCCCGTCGAATGGCGCCCGATGGGCTGCAGGCCCGTCCAGGTGATCTTGCCAACCCGAAAGGGCCCAAGTGGGCCGCTCGCTCTCGATGTCCACGTCGAGCGGAAGTTGATGTTCTGGCAGGGCGCCCATGGGTGCTTCACGACATCAGAGCGCGAGCGCCAAGCAGGTCGGTCAGCAGGGTGATCGCTCGTTCCGTGACCAGGTCGACGTGATCGAGGGAGCCGTGCTCAGCTCGCGGTTCGGGCGGCGGGGGACCTGTGGTCATGACCGCCGCTAGGTAGCTTTCGCGCTCGTCGGGCGACCACGGATCGTTCGGCAAGCGGAGGACTGTGATCGGTTGCGGAACCTGCTCGTCGCCAGCCCAGAGTGCAAGCAGGGCATGCCATTGCTTCCGCTCGGCCTGATGCCGCGCGATCCTGCGTGCACGCAGGTCGTTGGTGCCATGCTGAGTGGCGACATCGCTGAGGGTGCGGGAGGAACGCCTGACCCATCCGTGGCCGCGGTCGACCAGATCGTGCTGAGCTAGGTGCGTGATCGCTGCATAGACTTGAGACCTGCTCATCCCAGTGGCGTCGACCAGGTTTAGCGGCCGAACGCTAGCGTTGGGTCCCATGCGTTCGATGGCCTCGAACACCTGCCGGGCGCTAAGTCCGACCACAGTCCATGCCGGGTGAACTGGTTCGATCCGCGCCGCAGCCACAGCAGTTGGGGTAACCGATACCTCGTCCTCGCCGATGCGAGGCGTCACCAGTGCGTACCTGTCGGCTCGAGGTCCCGTCCCACGCTCGACGAGCAGCAGGGGAGAGCCTGGGATTTCCCGCAGGGCGCGCAGCGCGGTGGAAACAGTCTCGTCAGCCAGCAGGCCCGCAGCGATCGACAGCCAGCGGCGACCGTGTGCCACCGTCGGCCCGCCGGTGAGTTGGGCCGCGTAGGCGAGGGCTTGAAAGAGCGCCACCGCGGTGCATCGTGTCTGTCCGTTGAGTTCGCGACACCTCATGGTCCACTCCCGCGCGCAGGCCAGCCACGTGCGCAGGGCCACCTTCCCCCCTGTGTGCACTGCTTCATGGGCGGAGGCCCGGAATTTCGGCGCTGCGGTGTTTGCCCAGCTCGACGCCTTCCGCCAGTCGGATCGCAGGCTTCGTTCCCACTGTGGGCCGTAGCGGTCGTACGCCGCGCGCATACCCGCCCATTCGCCACTGACCACTTTGGACAGGACGTCGTCGAAACGCATGCCGCGCACCGCGGCGTGCGCGAGGACGGACTGTCGCGCTTCGTGGCGGGTCCATTGGGCACCCCGGACGTTCCGGCGCTGGGGCAGGGCACCGTCGATCGCGAACGCGAGCGTGGTCGCAGGTAGGGGCCCCGGAATACCTGTGGGGCCAGCATATTCCGTCTCGAGGGGCGCGGAGTCAGGGGGCCCGCTGTCGGGGAGCCCGGTCGGGCTGGTGTCTGGATGGGCGGTCAACAGTTGGGCGAGCTTGCCGAGGGTGCCGGGCCGCGATCGAGCAGTCGCTGCGTCGAGGGCCTGGTCGTGGGGTGTCAGGAGGCGTCGGAAGCCGCCTTCTCGGCAGGGGGAACCGGGCGCGGTGATGCATCCGGTGTCCGGGTTGGTCATGGGCGTGATGTCGAGCGTCGGCAGCTGGCGGGCAAGCGCGTCTAGCACTGGCCGGATGTGACGAACCGCTAGGTCGGCGCCGTGCGCGAGTGGAACGAGAACGTGGCGGCCGCCGCGGGTGCTCTCGTCGATGATGACGCGCCCACCAGCCTGCTGGATCCAATTGGCTGCTTGATCTGCGTCGTGGCGGACCTGGTCCTGACCGTAGTTCTTCGGATCGAAGTCCAGGGCCAGCAGGCACGTCCTGCCGCGCCTGTCGAAGATCGGGATCGCGGCGGGCTGTGTCGGCAGGCGACGGCCGAGCACGCGTGCACGGTCGAAGCCACCGTCTGGGTTCCACAGCCGTACGGACTTGCGCGCGGCCAGCAGCGGCGCGAGTGACCACGCGACCTCGGCGTCGGCAATGTCGGGCGGGGTCATCCGGGCACCCGCCCGCTGGGGATCGCGCCGGTGGGCAGGCCGAGGACCGGCTCACAGGGTGAGCCGGTGTGACTGTGCCCGTGGTCGCGGCCAGGCGACGTACGCGCGTCGAGCACGACAACGCCGGCACGACCGGCGGGTACGGGTCTGGAGAGGCCATGAGGGCGTGCGCTACCCTCAGAGCTGCACGGATGGATGTGCGGCTCCCTTCGTGGGAGCACCCGGAACTGCGGATTGTGGCGATCCGCCCCGGTGGTAGTACGTCACCCGCCCCGGTCCACGGGGCGGGTTTGTCGTATCACGGGTTTCCCAGGTGCGTATGTAATTGAGGGTCGTCTACACCGATCTCAATTGCGTGCTACGTGGATCCTCCGTTCGGTTTGGTCTTGTCGCGGGGGCCTCCCGGGAGCGGGAGGCGTCAGATGGTGGATATATTCAGGCGGTTCCCGTTCCTGATTGTCGCGGTGTGGTCGACGTCTCTACTCCTTTCCTGGGTGGTGAGGCCGGATAGGTGTGACGTCTTGTCCGGCGATTGCGGTCAATCGTCGTATTGGCAGTGCGATCCAGTGCGCGGTGCCCGCGTCGATATACAGTCCGTTGAAGATTCGCTCGGGAAACATTTCCAGTAGGGTTGGCATAACGTGGTTCACGAGATCGGCGCCGCGTGCGGTGTAGAATTTTGTTGGGCCGCATTGCTCCACAAGGTGGTCCAGTGTGGACCACGAGTGAATCCATGACCGTCCGCTTTTCGTGAGCTGAGCGGCTATGTGGTCCTCCTGGATCAGCAGGGTTGAGTCGTGGAACAGGTTGACCAACCTGTCGGGGTCGCCGTGTCCCGCGTGGACCGCCCGGGCTTCCGTTATCAGCGCGAAGGCTGCGTTCACCATGCCGGCTCCCGGTCCTTGGAGAGGTCGGCGGCGGCGTGAATCAGCACTTCCGAGCGGTGCAAACCCGGTTCTGTCGCCCAGTTGCCCGGGTGAAGCAGCAGTGGGCCGTTGTTGACGCACATAGCGGTTGCGGCAGTTGTCGCAACCACTTCCGCGATCGTCATCGCCGTCACGGCCTGGTCGCGGTCGAGCAGACGACTGCGGAGCCAACTGACCTTCCAGCTCCCGCGCTGGCCGTCCCAGCGCGCGCCATGCTTCGTCACGCTGCTGTCCATAGTGGACTCGCCGGTACGAACGCTCACGGCTCGCTCACCGCCATGGACCGACGCGGCAGAACTGTGCGGCGCGCGGTCGCACGGTCCGTAGGCAGGGGCGTGTCCTGCCGAAAAGGCCAGGTAGGCGGCGCTTTCCTTGCTATGGAATTGCTATGGAACGTCAGAGCGCAGGTGTATACGGCAGCATTCGACAGTGCTCGTCGCGGGAACGAAACAGCAGGTCGGAGCACATTTATGTCACGACAGAGCACCGCTGAGACTGAATGGATGAGGATTAAAAGTCCGCAGCTCTACCAATTGAGCTAACGGCCCGTGGCCACACGATAGCGCCTCCGGACGGGAGCCCGCCGACGTACCGGGTTGTCGCCCCGGACACAGTGCGTCCCGGGGCAGGTGAACTGCGGGGATGCCAGGGTGGTCGCTCGTAGTCACGACCGCTGCTGCCGAACAGAGCTGGTCGCCGGCGACCAGCCGGCAGCTGCTGACCGCGACCCCAGGGCCGGTGGCACTGCGGGTGACACGGCTGCCGGAACCGGTGCCGATGGTTCATGCTGGAGGTATCCAGCCGGCTGCCGTCGGCTCTTGAACTGGCTGAGAGGACCACCGGCGCGGACGGAGGTTGGCGTGGACCACCTCGAACCCCGGGCTGCGCTGGTCGGCCGCGCGGCGGAGCTGGCGGCCCTGGACGACGCGGCGGCGAGGGCACGGGCGGCGTTCCGGGTGGTGGAGGTGGTCGGCGAGCCGGGGACGGGCAAGTCGAGGCTGCTGGCGGAGTTCGCGGCGCGGCAGGCGAAGGTCCCGGTGCTGAGGGGCCGCGCGGCGGAGGCGGAGCGGGAGGTTCCGTTCGCGCCGCTGGTGGACGCGCTGGTGGACCGGGTCGACGCGGCGGCGGCCATGAGCCTGAGCGAGCCGGAGTCGCAGCTGCTGGCCACGGTTTTCCCGGTGCTGTCGAAGAAACCGGCCACGGACATCGTGAGGTCCCGCCTGTACCGGGCGATGCGGTCGCTGCTGCGGGCGCTGAGCCCGGCGCCGACGATCATCCTGCTGGACGACGTGCACTGGGCCGACGAGTCGACGATCGAACTGGTCGACTACCTGGTCCGCCACCCGCTGCCGGCCCCGGTCCTGCTGGTTCTGGCCTACCGCCCGCACCAGGTGTCCTTCCGACTGTCGAAGGCCCTGACGGACCACTCCGTACGGGTGAACGTGGGCCCGCTGTCGGCGGCGGACGCGCACCAGCTGCTGGGCACGGCGATGAGCCGCCACACCAGGGAACGCCTGTACGAGGCGAGCGGCGGTAACCCGTTCTACCTGGACGCGCTGGCCCGCAGGCTGCCGGAGTCGGTGCGCTCCACGCTGGCGGCGGAGCTCGCCCACGAGCAGGAGGTGACCCGCGCGGCGGCGGTGGTCGGCGACACCTTCGGGCCGTCACTGATCGCGCACGTCGCGGAGGTGCCGGAACACGTTGTCCTGCAAGCCTTCGACGACCTGGTGGCGCGGGACATCCTGCGCGAGGTGGAGGGCTCGGGCCGGTTCCGGTTCCGCCACCCGCTGGTACGCCAGGTGGCCTACGACTCGGCGGCCGCGGGCTGGCGGCACGGCGCGCACGCCCGGGTGGCGGCGTACCTGAAGCAGGTGGGAGCGCCGGCGGTGCGGAGGGCGGAACACGTGCTCCGGTCGGCGACGTACGGTGACCGCAGTGCCATCGACACGCTTGTGGAGGCGGCTCGCGCCGTCGCCACGCACCAACCGGAGACGGCGGCCACCTGGTTCCAGGCGGCATTGCAGCTGGAGGCCGCCGACAACATCCGGGTCCGCACGGAGCTGGCGTACTGCCAGGGCGTCAGCGGCCAGCTCCGGCCGGCGCTGGACACGTTCCGGTCGGTGATGAAGTCCCTGCCGGCCACGGAAAGGGCCGCGGCGGCGGCGTTCGCGGCGATGATCGCGCACCTGCTCGGCGAGCAGGACTGGGCCACGCACCTGCTCACCACCGAGCTGGACCAGCAGAAATCGGCGGCGCCGCTGCGGTTGCAGCTGGTGCTGGACGCGGCCCTGCGCGGCGATCTCCAGCCGATCCGGCCGGTGCTGGACGCGGCCCCGGACGACGACCGCAACCGCTGGGCGGTCCCGTTCGCGGCGCTGAGGGCGTACGCGAAAACGGTGGCGGGTAGTCGTTTCGAGGCCGCGCCGGCGGTGCACCGGGCCGCCCGCATGGTCGACGCCAGCGACGACGGCGAGGTGTTGGCCTGGCTGCCGGCGATCCACATGCTGTGCTGGGCCGAGGTCCTGATCGGCGACCACCGGCTCGCGCTGCGCCACTTCACCAAGGCCGTCCAACTGGCCCGCGACAACGGGCACCGCTACTTCATGCCGCAGCTCCTGCACGGCCAGGCCTTCGCGTACGCCATCGCGGGCCGCACCGCCGACGGTCTGGCCGCCGCGGAGGAGGCGCTGGAGACGATGCACCCGGAGATCGGCGGCCGGGGCGCCCTGCTGGGCGTGTGGTGTCAGCTGAGCAGTTGGCGCGGCCAGCACGCGGCGGCGATCCGCGCCGGTCGGCGGGCCGTCGCGGCCATCGACCACCCGTGGCTGGGCTCGCTGGCCCGCAACCAGCTGCTGCTGGCCCAGGTGCACGCGGGCGTCCATGCGGCCGCCGTCCAGGAGATCGTCGAGGTGCTGCCGACGATCGACCCGTACACCCGCCTGATCAGCTTCACCCTGCTGGCCAAGGCCGACCCGCAGCGGGCCGGGAAATGGGCCGACTGCGCCGACCAACTCGCCGACGAGCGGCTGGACGTCGACGTCGTCTTCCGTGACCTCGCCGAGGCGTACGCCGAGGGGGACGCCGCAAGGGCGCTGAACGCGGCGGCCGCGGCGGAACGCATCGGCATGCCGCTGTGGGAGGCGACGGCCCGCCTGCACGCCGGCACCTGCCTGGCCCGCGACGGCCAGCGCGAGCAGGCGCTACGCGAACTTCAAGTGGCGGCCACGATCTTCCACGTCTGCGAGGCGGTCGACCTGCACGCCACGGCGGTGCGGGAGCAGCGCCGGCTCGGGGTCCGCGTCCCGCACACCGGCAACCTCGCCGCGACGCTGTCGCCGCGGGAGCTGGACGTCGCCGAACTGGTCTGCGCCGGCAGCACCAACCAGCAGATCGCCGACAAACTGGTGCTCAGCGTGCGCACGGTGGAGACACATCTGACCCACATCTTCGCCAAGCTCGGCGTGACGAACCGGGCCGGCGTCGCCCGCGTGCTGGCCAGCCACACCGACGATTGAACTGGTATCCCCCGGCGACGGTATCTAACGGTACGACGACGCGAGAAGGAGGTGGACGGTGCGCTCCACAGATGCCGATCCCGGCTCGTTGGCCGACGACCCGGGCGCCGTGCTCTGGCTGGGCTCACCGGACCAACCCCGGGTGCTGCTGCTGCACGACATCGCGATGACCGGCTCGACCAGCTGGCTGGGCCAGCTCCAGCTGGCCGACGACCTGTGCCTGGGCATCGCCGACCGCCCCGGCTACGCCATCACCGACCGGGTGTCCGCGGCGGGCTGGACCGCCGACGCCCGGATGATGCTGGAGGTGCTGGACCGCAGCGGCCCCGCGCATCTGGTCGCGGCCGGCTGCTCGGCGGCCGGCGCGCTGCTGGCCGCGCAGCTCGCGCCGGGCCTGGTCTCCTCGCTCGTGCTGGTCGAGCCGCCCTTGTTCCAACTGGTCGAAGGGAGCTCGCTGACCGAGGACCTCGCCGGCAAGCTCGTCGAGCTGCACGAGCAGAGCGTCCTCATGGACGGCGAGGAGTTCCTGCGGGAGTACCAGCTGGCGCTGGGCTACCTGGAGCCGCCGCGGCTGGACGTGCCGGAGCGCTGCGCGGAGGCGGCCCGCAAGGAGACGCCGGCCTGCCAGGCGCCGCTCGACCTGGACGCCATCAACGCGCTGCGCATCATGACCACCGTGGTGATCGGCGGCCGCGAGGGGACTCAGCACGACCCGGGCGAGCGGAACGTGTTCGGCGGCGCGCTCTGGAAGACGGCTGAAGTGCTGGTAGAGGCCGCGGACGGCTGGCTCGTGCCGGTCGAGCCGGCGGGTCACGCGGTGCAGCGGACCGTCGGCCTGTTCAACGGCGTGCTCAGACGCCACATCGACACGTGGTGGTCCAATCTCGATCACAGCCACGCCGCCGCCGGCTGACAGCCGTCAGCCGGCGGCCGGTAGCCGAGGCCAGCTCAATCGATCTTCCCGACTTCGCTAGTCTCCAGGCACCCCGCCCGGCCGCGGGCGGGTTCCCTTGCGAGACTGGAGATCGGTGAACCGGGTCGTCATCGTGTCCGCGAGCGTCGGCGCCGGCCATGACGGCGCGGCGCGGGAACTCGCGCGCCGGTTGGCCGCCGACGGTCACACTGTGGACATCCACGACTACCTGGACATGCTGCCGGGTTCGCTGGGACGCGCGCTGGGCGCCGCGTACCTGCGCCAGTTGCAGACCGTGCCGGGCAGCTGGGACTTCCTGCTCAAGGCGCTCCAGACGTCCGAGTTGTTCGCCCGCCTGGTGTGCCTGCTGTTCGGCGTCACCGGCCCGCGACTGCGGCGGGTGATCGAGCCGGCGGATCTGGTGATCTCCACCCATCCGCTGCCCAGCCAGACCCTGAGCCGCCTCAAGGGCAAGGGCCGCGCGCCGATGCCGGTGGTCACCTACCTCACCGACATGTCCGTGCACCGGCTGTGGGTGGCGCCGAAGGTGGACCTGCACATCGCGCTGCACGAGGTCGCCGCCGAGCAGGCGCGCCGGCTGGGCGCGCGGCGCATCGCGGTGACCGGTCCCGCGGTCGGCCCGGCGTTCCGGCCGGCCCTGAACGCCGCGGAACGCAGTCAGGCCAGGGAGAAGTTCGGCCTGCCGGCGCAAGGGCGGCTCGCCCTGGTGGTCGCCGGCTCCTGGGGCGTCGGCGACATCGCCGACACGGCAAGGGATATCGCCCGCACCGGGGTGGCGACCCCGGTGGTGCTGTGCGGCACGAACGAGGCGCTGCGGCACCGTCTCACCGAGAGTGGCGACGGTATCGCGCTGGGCTGGATCGACGACATGCCAACGCTGATGCGCGCCGCCGACGTGGTCGTGCAGAACGCGGGCGGTCTGAGCTCGCTGGAGGCGCTGGCCACCGGGCTGCCGGTGATCACCTACCGGTGCCTGGCCGGTCACGGCCGCACCAACGCCGCCGCGCTCGACGAGGCCGGCCTGGTGCCGTGGATCCGTGAACAAGACGACCTGGCCGCCGCGCTCGTCCGGGAACCCGCCGAGGCGCCGCTGCCGACGACGTGCCCGAGCGTGGTGCTGAAGGCGGAGATGGCGCAACACGAGCCGGTACGGGCCCGCCGCCCGCGTCGACGGCTCGCGCTCGTCGCCGCGTCCGTCGTGGCCTTCCTGTGGCTGGCGACGGTGGGCATGAGCCTGGCGGTCGCCGGTGGCTTCCAGTCGATCGGGCCGGCCAGCCGCCGCGGTGGTCAGGTGTACGTGCTGGTCGCCGTGGACAGCACGAAACCGATGTCCCAGGCCACCATCGACAAGCTCGCCGCCGCGCACGGCGCCGCCGCCGTCAGCACGAAGGTGCTGCACACGCAGCCGCAAACCGTGCGGGCGCTGGCCAAGGCGGGCGTGACCATCGTCAACGCCGCCGACGGCGCCCCGTACGAGACCGGCGTCTTCACCGGCCGCGCGTCCATCGGACAGGTCGCGACCGGCATCGCCGCGGTCACCGGAAGGTCGCCGAAGCTGATGGTCAGCAACGGCGAGTTGGACGCCATCGACGTGGGAATCGTTGCCATGCACCGGGAACGCATCGTCGTCCCGGCCGCGACGGTGCACTGCGGCGCGGCGATGGAGCGCGGCATGAAGGGCGTCGTCCTGGTCGAGTCGACCGGCGACTGCGACCTGGACGCGACCCTGGACGAGCTGGCGGCCATGGCCCACCGGCATTCGGTGCGGGAGGCGTCGATCGAGGAGTTGGGGGCATGATCCGGTCCGTCCTCGCCGGTGCGGCCGCCGCGCTCGCCGTGCACGCGTTGCCGGCGGTGACCGCGTCATTGCCGGTGCGGCAACGGTTCGCGCCGCGGCTGTCCGGCGTCGGCGACCAGACCCGGGTCGCGCTGACCATCGACGACGGGCCGCATCCCGTTGCCACGCCACGATTCCTTGACCTGTTGGATCGTGAGCGGGTGCAGGCCACGTTCTTCCTGCTGGGCCAGGAGCTCGTGCGGAACCCGGGGCTCGGCAAGGAGATCGTCGCCGCCGGGCACGAGATCGCCGTGCACGGGTGGGAACATCGGATGCTTGTCCTGCGCGGACCGCGCGCCACCCGGGACGACATCACCCGTGCCCACGAGTACATCGCCGAGGTCACGGGCGTGACCCCGCGCTGGTACCGACCCCCGTACGGGGTGCTGAGCACCGCCGCCGCGGTGACCGCCCGGCGGCTCGGCCTGACGCCCGTGCTGTGGACGTCCTGGGGCCGTGACTGGGAAACCCGCGCCACCCCGGACTTCGTCTACGAGACGGTGGTCCGGGACCTGCACGGCGGCGGGACCGTCCTGCTGCACGACTCCGACTGCACGTCCGCGCCGGGTTCGTGGGCGGCGACGCTGGGCGCGTTGCCGCGCATCCTCGCCGAGTGCGACCATCGGGGCCTGAAGGTCGGGCCGCTGCGGTCACACCAGGTGAACTGAGGGACGCCCGCAACCGGGGGGCATCGAGCGGTGCTGACCGTTGACGCGGCAAGGATCGGCGAGCTGCTGTCGTTCGACGTGCTCGTGCCGACCCTGCGCACCGCGTTCGCCCACGGCGAGCGGGCCACCGTTGCCCCGCAACGGCATCGGCACCGGGTGGACAACGAACTCGACGCCACGATGCTGATCGGCGCCTCCTGGACCCGCAACTACCTGGGCGTCAAGGTGAGCACGGTCTTTCCTCGCAACGTGCTGGCCGACCTCGAGTCCTTCACGTCGACGTACCTGTTGTCGCACGGCAGAACCGGCCATCCGCTGGCCGTGTTGGACGGTGGGGAGCTGACCCGGCGATCCATGGTCGGCGTCTCCGCGCTGGCCGCGAGCTACCTCGCCCGGCCGGAGAGCCGCACGCTGCTGGTGATCGGCGAGGACCGCATCGCCCGCGCCGCCGCCCAGGCGTACCAGGCGGTGTTCGAACTGGAGCGACTGCTCGTTCTGGCGGAAACCCCTGGCTTCGTCTGCGACGGCGTGATGGTGGCGGGCGTCACAGATCTTGAGGCGGCGCTGGCCGTCGCGGACGTCGTCGTGTGCGCGACGGTGGCCAGTTCCACGCCGGTTCTGCCCGGGGAGTGGGTCAAACCCGGCACCTTCGTGCATCTTGCGGGGAGTTTCACGCCGTACACAAGGGAAGGCGACGACGCCTTGGTCACCGCCGCGTCAGTGTTCCTCGACACATCAACGGCGGCAACCGAATCCGGTGACCTGGCCCAGCCGTCGGCCGCCGGGCTGGTGCCGAAAATCCGCGGCACCCTGTTCGACCTGTGCTCCGGCGTCGTCGGCGGGCGTCAGGAGGAGGGGGAGATCACCCTGCTCAAGTCCATTGGCACGGCCATCGCCGACCTCGCGACCGCGGCCGTCGTCCACACTTCTGTACCCTCTGGGGTGAGAGTGAGTTCACACCGCCGTCGTCGGCGGGTCGGTGGCGCGCCGACCGCACTGTAGCCTGGCCCATTGCAACCAGCCTGGTCCTGACGGCGTCTTAACTGCATTCGGGGACCGGAAGAGCTCCGGTGGTGCGGGCGTGGGATCGGCAGGAGGTGGTTGGTGCATGGCGGGCACAGGCGTGCGCGTCGCCCTGATCGGCGGCAAGAGCGTGGTCGCGGCGGTGTCGCTGCTCGTCCTCGGCACCACGTACTACGGCTGGTCGACGATCTCGAACGCGGAAGCGGGCGTGCAGCACGCGAACAACGTGATCGACACGCCGGCCAAGCCGAAGACGCCCGGGCAGGACATGAACATCCTGCTGGTCGGCATGGACAGCCGCACCGACGCGCACGGCAACAAGCTGCCGCAGAACCTGCTGGACTCGCTGCACGCCGGCCCCGACGACGGTGAGATCCAGACCGACACGCTGATCGTGGTGCACGTGCCGGGCGACGGCACCGCCGCGTCGGCGTTCTCCATCCCGCGCGACTCCTACGTCGCCGTCGACGGCGAGCAGGGCAAAGACAAGATCAACTCGGCCTTCGGCTACGGCTACCAGGAGGCCGAGGAGAGCGCCAAGCAGCGCGGCGTCACCGACCAGCAGCAGCTCACGCTGGCCGCGATGGACGGCGGCCGGGCCAAGACGGTGCACACCGTGCAGGAGCTCACCGGCGTCACCATCGACCACTACGCCGAGGTCAACCTGTTCGGCTTCGCGCAGATCAGCGACGCCATCGGCGGCGTGCCGGTGTGCCTGCTGCACGACACCTCCGACGACCTGTCCGGCGCCAACTTCAAGGCCGGCCCGCAGACCGTGCAGGGCCTGACCGCGCTCCAGTTCGTCCGCCAGCGGCACGGCCTGATCAACGAACTGGACCGCGAGCACCGGCAGCAGGCCTTCCTGGCCTCGCTGGCCCACCAGATGCTGACCACCGGCGTGCTGACCAACCCGGTCAAGCTGGGCAACGTCGTCAAGGCCGTGCAGGACTCGGTGGTCGTCGACTCGGGCTGGCAGCTGCTGGACTTCGCCGGCGAGATGCAGGGCCTGACCGGCGGCGCCATCACCTTCAACACCATGCCCGTGACCGACGTCGACGGCCGGCTCAACAACGGCGACAACGTCGTGTTCGTGTCGCCGACGGCCGTGCAGACGTGGGTGAAGGCGCTGTTCAGCAAGGTCGGCAAGCCCGCCAACACGGCGGCGGCCGCCACCACGACCTCCGCGGCGCCGAACGCCAACTCGTCGACCACCGTTGACGTGAGCAACGCCAGCTCCACCAGCGGCGTCGCCGCCCGCGTGATGAGCGTGCTCACCGGCCAGGGCTACACCCAGGGCGACACGCTGACCGCCAACGTCAAGCGGGCCACCTCGCTGGTCGAGTCCTCGGCGGCGGACAAGGCCGCGGCCGAGAAGGTCGCCGCGGCGCTGGGCGACCTGCCGATCGCCGTCAGCTCCACGATCGACGCCGGGCACGTGCTGGTGCTGCTCGGCAACGCCTACCACGGGCCCGGTTCCAGTGCCTCGCAAGGCATCGGCGGCACGCCGGCGCTGAAGCTGGCGCCGTCCAGTGGCGTCGCCACCACCACGGCGACGCCGGACCGGCCGCAGATCGACGCCAGCGGCGTCACCTGCATCCCTTAATCGGTGGCGCCGCCGGGCCGGCGGCGTTCACGATGGGCTGCTGTGAGTGTTCTGGACCTCAGCCCCTGGCGGGCCTCGCGCGACTACCGGCTGTTGTGGTCGTCGGGCGCGGTGTCGCTGATGGGCAGCCTGATCACGTACGTGACGGTGCCGTTGCAGATCAAGCAGCTCACCGACTCGTACCTGGCCGTGGGCGCGACGGGCGCGGTCGAGCTGGTGCCGATGGTGGTGTTCGGCCTGTACGGCGGGGCGCTGGCCGACGCGGTCGACCGCGGCCGGATCGTGCTGCTGGCCGAGGTCGGGCTGGGCGTGCTGTCGTTGCTGCTGCTGGTCAACTCCCTGCTGCCGCACCCGATGCTGTGGTTGATCTACCTGGTGGTCGCGCTGGCCTCGGCGCTGGACGGGTTGCAGCGCCCGGCGCTCGAGGCGCTGGTGCCGCGGATCGTGTCCCGCGAGCACATGACCGCCGCGATCGCGCTGAGTTCGCTGCGGTTCAACGTCGGCACGATCGTCGGTCCGGCGATCGGCGGCCTGATCGCGGCCACCCTCGGCGTCTCGGTGGCCTACTCCTGCGACCTGGTGTCGTTCGTCTTCGCGATTACCCTGCTGTCACGGCTGAAAGCGGCGCCTCCACCATCCAATGCGGACAAACCGTCGCTGCGGGGCATCCTCCAGGGCCTGAGCTACGCGGGCAGCCGGCCCGAGCTGCTCGGCACGTACCTGGTGGACATCGCGGCCATGCTGCTGGCCATGCCCAACGCGGTTTTCCCTTTCCTCGCCGATGAACTCGGCTCGAACTGGGCGCTCGGCATGATGTACGCGGCCACCTCGGTCGGTGCGCTGGCGGGTGACCCTCACCAGCGGCTGGACGTCGAAGGTGCACCGGCACGGGCTGATGGTCGCGCTGGCGGCGGGCGCCTGGGGACTGGCGATGGCCGGCGCCGGTTGGTCCGGAACCATCTGGCTCGTCCTGTTCTTCCTCGCCGTCGCCGGCGCGGCCGACGGCGTGAGCGGGATCTTCCGCTCAACCATCTGGAACAACACCATTCCGGACCATTTGCGCGGCCGGCTGGCCGGCATCGAGCTGCTCAGCTACAGCACCGGGCCGCAGCTGTCGCAGATCCGGGCGGGCGGCGTGGCCACGCTGATCGGCGTGCGCGCGTCGATCTGGACGGGCGGCCTGGCCTGTGTCGCAGCGGTGCTCTGCTCGGTCGGTCTGCGCGGCTTCATCCGCTACGACGATCGGACCTGGGTCCCGGCGTCGACAAGTCAAGACTCTCGGGGGTAGCGGCCGGTTCCGCGGCGACAGAGGATCCCCTGGATTCGTACGCGGAACTGGGAGGATTTCGTGAGAAAGAGCAGAGCCGTGCCGGTCGTGGCGGCGGTGTTCGTAGCCATGATCGCGCCGGTGCAGGCGATCGCGGCCACCGACGCCGCCGTCGCCGACGACCAGGCCGCGCCGCAGAACGTCATCGTCGTCATGCGTGACCAGCACCCGGATCTCAAGCCCAAGGTGCAGGCCGATCAGCGAGCTGCCGCAGTCCACGGCGACCAGACCGCTGTCGTGCAGGACCTCGCCACGCACGGCGCCACCGACGTCAAGCAGTTCGACACGGTCAGCGCCGTGGCGGCCAAGGTCAAGCCGTCCGAGGCGGATCGCCTGCGGGCCAACGCCGATGTCGCGGCGGTGGTGCCGGACCTGACCGTCTACCAGCAGCAGACCCGCACGGACCTCAAGCCCAGCCAGCAGATCTGCCCGTCCGATCCGAGCAAGCCGTTGCTGGAGCCGGAGGCGCTGGACCTCACCAGCACCACGCAGGCCCAGTCGACGGTCACCGGCAAGGGCGTGAAGATCGCCTTCCTCGCCGACGGCATCGACGTGAACAACCCCGAGTTCATCCGGCCCGACGGCAGCCATGTCATCACCGACTACCAGGACTTCTCCGGCGACGGCGTGAACGACTCCAGCGGCGGCGGCGAGGCCTTCGGCGACGCCAGTTCCCTCGCCGCGCAAGGCACCCGCGTCTACGACCTGTCCACCGAGCTGCCGTACTCCAGCCTGCCCAAGGGCTGCACCATCAGGATCAAGGGCTTCGCGCCGGGCGCGGAACTGGTCGGCATCAAGGTCTTCGGTCAGAACGGCACGTCCACCTCGTCCATCCTGCGCGGCATCGACTACGCCGTGAACCACGACAAGGTGGACATCCTCAGCGAGTCCTTCGGCGGCAACCCGTATCCGGACCCCGACACCGACCCGGTGACCCTGGCCGACAAGGCCGCCGTGGCCGCCGGCGTGACCGTGGTCGCCTCCACCGGCGACTCCGGCATCTCCGGCACCATCGGCTCGCCGGCCAGCGACCCGCAGATCATCGGCGTCGGCGCGACCACCGCGATGCGGCTCAACGCCCAGGCCTACGGCTACCCGGGCTGGACCAGCAACGACATCACCGGACTTTCCTCCGGCGGCCCCACCTTCAACGGCAAGGTGCCCGACCTGGTCGCCCCCGGCTACGGCGGCATGGCCGCGTGCACAGTCGATCCCCGCTGGGACGACTGCACCAGCGCCACCCAGCCCTTCGGCGGCACCAGCCAGTCCGCGCCGTTCGTCGCCGGCTCGGCCGCGCTGGTGATCCAGGCGTACGAGCAGGCCCACCACGGCGCGCGGCCGTCGCCGGACCTGGTCAAGCGCATCCTCACCGGCACCGCCACCGACCTGAACGTGCCGGCCGACCAGCAGGGCGCCGGGCTGGTGAACAGCGACGCCGCCGTCAAGGCCGCGCTGGGCCAGGGCGGACTCGTGCCGTCGGTGGACCAGATCAGCCTCGCCGGCCAGGCCGGCACCAGCCAGCACACGTCGATCACACTGACCAACACCAGCGCGAAGGCGCAGGTCGTCACCGACACCTCGCGAACCGTCGGCGCCACCTCGTTCACCGACGCCCGCACGGTCGCCATCACCGCACCGTCTACTTCGGACCCGATCCCGGCCGAGGGCGCGCTGGCCGCCGCGCCGATCTCCTTCACCGTGCCGCCGGGAACTCCGTTGCTGGACACGACGATGGTGTGGCCGGGGACCAAGACCTCCGGGCAGCTCTCGGTGATCCTGGTCGACCCGAGCGGCAAGTTCGTGCAGCAGTCCTATGACTACGGCTTCGCGGACAACCAGTACATCACCGTGCACAACCCGGTGGCGGGCAAGTGGACGGCGAAGGTGGTGTGGAGCAACGGCCGTGCCCACCTCCAGGAGCCGCCGCTGACCCCGGGTTCCTTCCGTGGCAACGCCTCCATCGAGTTCGTCGGCAAGAAGTTCGCGTCGGCGGGCATCACCGGCACGCCGGTGAAGGTCATTCCCGCCGGGGGCTCGGCGACGTTCGACTTCACGGTTCCGTTGCCGGCCAAGGCCGGCGACATCACGTCGTCGCTCCAGTTCGACGCGGTCGGCGGCTCGCACCTGACCGTGCCGGTCAACCGGCGGGCCCTCATCCCCACGGTTCCGGGTCAGGACAACGCCTTCTCGGCCACGGTGATCGGCGGCGTCGGCCGCGGCTTCGGCGGCGGGCAGGGCTTCTACCTCGACGTGCCGGCCGGGCACCACAGCCTCACCGTCGACCTCGCGCCGCAGGATTCCGGCACCCCGCTGGAGTTCTACCTCGTCAGCCCCGACCAGCAGATCCTGTCCGGGGACACGAACGCGGTCGAGGGCTCCTGGCAGACCCCGTCGACCCGGGCCGCCAACGGCGGCGCCAGCCTCACCGTGGACAACCCGGTCGCCGGTCGCTGGCAGCTGCTGGTGATCCTGACCAACCCCGTGAGCGGCAAGGAGTTCAGCGAGCAGGTGGGCGGCAAGGTCCGCTTCGACGCCACCTCTGCGCGGGCCAGCGGCCTGCCGGCCGGCACGAAGATCAAGTCCGGCAGCACGGTGACGGCGTCGATCGACGTCACCAACGCCGGGCTGAGCGGCCAGTGGTTCTTCCTCGACCCCCGGCTCGCCGGGCAGGCCAACGTGGATCTCACGCCGTCCGCCGGCAGCACGTCGCTGACGCTGCCGCTGCACACCAGCGACACGTCCCCGCCGAGTTGGCTCGTTCCGCCGCACACCAGCAAGTTGTCCTCGACGGTCACGGCGTCCATGCCGGTGGATCTCGACCTGTTCAACAACCTGGGCGCGCCGGAGAAGCTGGCGCCGGCCACGCACCGGCCCGACCACGCCGTCACCGACACCGTGTCGGCGAGGCAGTTGGCCACCGGCACGTGGAGCTCGGACGTGCAGGCCGTCGGGCCGTTCCCCAACGGCGCGCCCGCCGGCACCGCGAAGATCGGGGCCAGCGCCGTCACCGCGCCGTTCGACCCGTGGTTCGCCTCGGACACCGGCGACTTCTGGACGGGTCAGGCCGCCACGCCGGTGTTCGTCGTCGCCGGCGTCACCCGCACGATCAAGATCACCCTCAAGCCGACCGCCCCGGCCGGCACCGTCGTGCACGGCACCGTGTACGTCGACACCTTCAACCCGCTCGTGGGGCAGGGATCCGAGCTGATCGGCATCCCGTACAGCTACACCGTCAGCTGATCGAGTGAGATCGTCGCCGTGCCGGCCCGTGCCGGCACGGCGACGACCTTAAGCTCCGCCCGTGTCCAAGGTTGCGGCGCTGCTCGCCGGTGTCCTGTCCGCTGCGACGCTCACGCCCGCCTCGACCCCGCCGCCCACCTGCCGCGATGTCGCCGTCCCGGTGACGATGCCGTTGGCGGGCACGCAAACCGTCGCCGGATCCCTGTGCTTCGCCGGCTCCTCGCCGGCGCCCACCGTGCAGATCCTGCTCGCCGGCGCCACGTACAACCGCTCGTACTGGGATTTCCCGTACCAGTCGGACACCTACTCCTACGTCCGCCGCGCCACCGCGGCCGGCTACACCACCCTCGCCCTCGACCGGCCCGGCACCGGCGCGAGCTCCCACCCGCCCGGGCTGCTGCTCACCAACGCGAGCGAGGCCAGCGCCGTGCACCAGGTCGTCAACGCGGCGCGGCTGGGCAAGTTCGGCGCCGTGTTCACCCGCGTCCTGCTGGCCGGCCACTCGTACGGGTCCGTCGTCGCCTGGTACGAGGCCGCCACCTACGCCGACGTCGACGCCCTCCTCGTCACCGGCATGGCCCACGAGGTCCAGCCCGCCGCCGCCGTCCCGGTCGCCACCTCGCTCGTCCCCCAGCTGGGCGATCCCACCTACCTCACCACCCGTCCCGGCACCCGGCAGGTGTTCTGGCACGGCCCCCACGACGACCCGGCCGTCATCGCCGCCGACGAGGCGACCAAGGACACCGTCACCACGTCCGAGCTGGCCGACACCGTTGTGGCCCAGGCGAATGGCACCACCGACGGCATCACCGTGCCGGTGCTGGCCGCCGTCGGCCAGCAGGATCTGGCCTACGCCAACGCTTTGGCCCACGAGCCGGCGCACTACCCGCACTCGCCGTGCGTTTCCACGTACCGGCTGCCGGACGCCGGGCACGACCTCAACCTCGCCCCGTACGCCCCCGACTGGTTCACGGCCGCTGTGACGTGGGCAAACCGCGTCCTGGGCGCGACCGGTGGCCCACCACGCTGCTAGTCGGCCACCGCCGCGAGCGGGGTCGTCGGCCCGAAGTGCGGGCCGGAGGCGATGTCGCAGCCCAGGTCCCGCCACCAGTCGGCCTGCTCGGCGGACACGATCCCGTCCACGGCGACGCTGGCGCCGGACTCGTGGGCGATGTCCACGAGCTGGGTCACCGACCGCAGCACGGCGGCCCCGGGACCCTTCGGCCGGGCCTGCCGCTCGACGAGCCAGCGGGCCACCCGCACCGAGCGGAACCCCAGGTCCTGGAGGTGGGCGAGGTCCCGGGCGCCGCCGCCGAAGTCCTCGACGACCACGCCGATGCCGTTCTGCGCCAGGTAGCCGAGGTGCTCGGCGGCGGCGCCGTCGAGCGAGTCCACCGGCAGCCCGAGGCTGAGCCGCGAGGCGGGCAGCCCGCTGCTGTTGAGCACCCGCAGCACTCGCGCCACGAGCTCGTCGTCGTTGGCCAGGCACGCCGGCAGGCTGATCTCCACCGGCGGCGCGTCGGCCAGCTCGGCCGCCTGCTCGCACGCGCTGTGCAGCAGCCACAGCCCCAGCGGCGGCATCAGCCCGGTCTGCTCGGCCAGGTCCACGCACTGCCGGTGTTCGACCACGCCATGCCCCGGCCGATCCCAGCGCAGCAGCGCCTGCACGGCATGCGTACGTCCGGAGGCCAGCTCCACCTGCCGGTCGAAGACCAGCCGGACCTCGCCGGTCTCCCACGCGCCCGGCAACACGGCGGCCATGGCGTAGCGCTCACGGTCGGCGTCGTCGCTGCGGGAGTCGTGCAGGCCCCACTGCCGGGTGCCGTTGCGGCGGGCCCGGCGCAACGTGAAGTCGGCGGTCTGGAGCACGTCCTCCATCGACATCTCGGCCGGCGGCCGGTGCACCACGCCGATGGTCGCGGACGCGGCGACGCCGCTGCCGTCGGCCAGGTAGATCGGCTCGGCCAGCTCGTCGTTGATCCGCCCGATCATCGTGACCACGTCCGGCGTGGCCGGCGAGTTCTCCACCAGCACCGCGAACTCGTCGTTGCCCAGCCGCGCGACCATCGCCCGCTCGCCCAGGAAGGCCGCGTTCAGTCGGTCGGCGACGCTGCGCAGCACCTGGTCCCCGGCCTGCCGGCCGAGACCGTCGGTGATCATCGAGAAGGCGTCCAGGTCGAGCTGGTACAGCGTGATGCCGCTGTCCCGGTCGACCCGGTGCAGCACGGACTCCAGGCGGGTGCTCAGGTACTGCCGGTTGGGCAGGCCCGTGAGCACGTCGTGCAGCGACTGGTGCTTGAGCTGGTTGCGCAGCAGCCCCAGCTCGGAGTCGTCGTCGACGACGACGATCAGCTCCCGGCCGCCGCGCACCGGCGCGATCGACACCAGCGGCTTGCCGTCGGACAGCAGCACGGTGCGGCGGCGCAGGATCCGGTCCAGCCGGCCCTCGGCCATCTCGGCGCAGGCGGTCCGCAGCCGCATCGCCTCGGCGGGGACCATCAGGTCGAACAGGGTCAGTCCGGCCAGCTCGGTGTCGGCGCGGTCCAGGATCTCCCGCAGCGCCTCGTTGGTGCGCAGGAAGCGGCCGACGTGATCGGTGATGGCGATGCCGCTGGCCGACGCCAGTGCGACCTCGTCGAACCGGGCCATCGCCGCGGTCAGGCTCTGCTGCGTCTCGTTGGCCGCGGTGAACAGCGACTTGGTGAGGTTCTGCTGCTGCTCGAAGATCGACTGCTTGGTCGCCTCGGCGTAGCCCGACGCCAGCGCGCCGAGCACGGTGACCACGCGCTCCGCCACCTGCCGGCGGCCGCGCAGCTCGGGCTGCTCGAGCAGCCCGGCGCCGAGCACGTCGACGGTGTAGGCCAGGCTGTCGTCGCTGACGCAGTTGAGGGCGACGAGCTGGCGCCCCACGCGGGCGGCCGCCGCGGTGTCCATCGGCTCCGCCTCGGCGGCGCGCACCAGCTGGTCGACCAGCACGCCGAAGCGTTCCTCGACCTCGCCGTGGGAGAGCGGCAGGTAGTTGGCCTTCGCCACCAGATAGGCCCACTTCTTGGTGAGCCTGATCCGCTCGCGCGAACTGATCGGTTGACGCGGCTGCGGGACGCTCATGCCGATCGGCCTGTGCGTGCGCCGCCCCCGCCACGATGGACTGCCGACAGCACTCGGGTTCACCTCGCCGTTGCCAAGCTCGCGGTGGCGGAAGCGTACCGGCTGGTCGAGGCCCACCATGATCTCTCGCCCTTGTTCACTCGATCGAGCGAACAAGGGCGAGGGGGACCCACGCAGCCTAGCTGCGAACGGTTGCAGCCAGCCTGTCCAGCGTCGCCGTATGGATTCGGCGCAGTCCCAGCGGCGCGAAGGTGCCCTCGAAGAAGCCGGCCACGCCGCCGGCGCCCTGCCACGTCGTCTGCACGTGCACGGAGCTGCTGCCCGCGCCCTGCGGCGTGACGGTCCAGGTCGTCACCATGGTCGAGTTCTGGTCGGACTCGACCAGCGTGCCCGGCGCCGGCTCGGTGACCTCCAGCACGCAGTCCCGCACGCGCTTCTTGGTCGCCTGGAGCTTCCAGTGCACCTTGGTGCCGGCGCCCTTGCCGCCGGCGAGCACCTCGTACTCGCTGTAGTTCTCGGGGAGCATGCCCGCCCGGGTGCCGGCGTAGTCCGCCAGCGCCGCGTACACGTCGTCCGAGGGCTTGTCGATGACCCGCTCGGCGGTCGCCTTCACCTCTGCCATGCCGCCGATTCTCGCAGCGTCCCCTGGGCGCGGCGCGCTCACCCACGCGGGGCAGCGGTGGGACGAGACGCGCGCCACAGGTCACATCGCGTGAGTGAGCCGGGACAATAGACCCGACCGATGGGAACCGTTCGGGTACAGAGCGTGACTGACAGTTCGTTCGTGCTGGACGCGACCGCGGCAGCGCGATAGGAACTGCGCACCGGAAGACGACCTCTGGCGGGAGGTGTTGGACATGCAGGTCCGGGTGCTCGGGCAGTTCGAGGTCTCCCTCGGCGACGCCCGCATCACGCCCTCGCAGCCGAAGCTGCGCCAGCTGTTCGCGCTGCTCGCCCTCAACGCCAACACCGTCGTCCGCGCCGAGCAGCTCATCGAGGAGCTGTGGGGTCCGGAGCCGCCGGGCAAGGCGCTGGGCACCCTCCAGACCTATATGTCACACCTGCGCCGGCTGCTCGACGACTCGGCGGTGTCGGTGCTGCACACCCGGCACGTCGGCTACGCGCTGACGCTGCCGGACCAGGACGTCGACGCCGGCCGGTTCGCCGGCATGGTCTCGCGCGGCCGGTCCGAGCTGGACAGCGGCCACGTCGAGGCGGCGGCGGAGACCTTCCGCGCGGCGCTGGCGGTGTGGCGCGGGTCGGCGCTGAGCGACGTGGACGTCGGCCCGGTGCTGGAACACCACATCCGCAGCCTGGAGGAGACCAAGGTCGGGGTCATCGACCAGCGCATGGAGGTCGAGCTGATGCTCGGCCACCACCACCAGGTGATCAACGACCTGAGCACGCTGGTCCGGGACTACCCCTCGCACGAGGGTCTGCACGTCAAGCTGATGATGGCGCTGCACCTGCTGGGCCGCCGGTCCGAGGCGCTGCACGTGTTCCAGCGCATCCGGTCCACCCTCGTCGACGACCTCGGCCTGGAGCCGGGGCAGCAGCTGCAACAGGTCCATCGCGGGCTGCTGGTCGGCAATCCGCAGCTCGAGGCGTTGACGCCGACGGGCGCGCTGCGCACCGGAAGCTGGGTCGACCCGCCCGCGCAGCTGCCGGCCGACCTGCCGGTCTTCGTCGGCCGCGCGGTCGAACTGGCCGCCGCCGAGAGCCAGCTCCAGCAGCCGGCCCGCTCCGCGCCGGCCGTCGTCTCGGTCGTGGGCCCGCCGGGTTCGGGCAAGACCGCTTTTTCCACACACCTCGCGCATCGCGTCCGGGCCCGGTTCCCGCACGGTCAACTGCACGCCGACCTGGCCGAGCAGACGCCGGTCGAGGCGCTCACCGGCTTCCTTCGCGCGATCCGAGGCCCCCGTGCGCAGCTGCCCGACAGTATTGAGGAGCGCAGCCACCTGCTCCGGGGCTGGACCGCCGAGCGGCGGGTGTTGGTGCTGGTCGACAACGCCGTGAGCACGGTCGAGCTGGCGCCGCTGATGCCCAGCGGGGGTGGCTGCGCGGTGATCGTCAGCTGCCGGACCCGGCTGCCGCTGCGCGGCACGAGCCTTGCCGTCGACCTGCTGCCGCTCGCCGAGGACGAGGCCCTCGAACTGCTCGGCTCCGTGATCGGCTGGCGGCGGCTGCGGGCCGAGCTGCCGCCGGCGCGCCGGCTGATCCGGCTGTTCGACGCCTCGCCGATGGCGCTGGTGGCCGCGGCCAACCGGCTCGCCATCCGTCCACATTGGACGATCACGGTGCTGCTCGACCGGCTCCGGCACCGCCGGGACTGGCTCGACGAACTGGTCAACGCCCGCGTCGATCTGATCAACAGCGTCGAGCTGAGCTGCCGCTCGCTCGCGCCGGCCCACCGCAACGCCTTCTTCCAGCTCGCGGCGTCGGTGGACGAGCCGCTGACCACGCTGGGTGCGGCCGCGCTGCTCGGCTGCGACCAGCGCACCGCCGAGGCGATCCTCGAGTCGCTGGTCGAGCACCAGCTCGCCACCGTCGACCCGGCGCAGCCGGAGTCCTTCGCCGGACGGTTCCACTACCGCTTCAGCCCGCTCGTCCGGGTGGCCGCGAGCTCGCTCAGCCAGTTCGCCGCCGCGCCCGCGCCGCCGGCCGAGGCGAACGACCTCTGGATCCGCCGCGCCCCCTCGGCGTGATCCAGCGCCTCGGTGATCGCCGCCCGGAGCTGGTCCGCCGTGACGCGGCCGAACCGCACCCGCACGCCCGCGCCGGCGTCGACCACCTGCTGGGCGACGATCGGCTGGTCGTCACGGATCGGCGCGACGACCAGCGGCACCCCGTGGCTCAGCGTCTCGCACACCGTGTTGTGCCCCGCGTGACAAACCACCACCGCGCACCTGGGCAGCAGCGCCAGCTGGGGAACCCGGCGCACGTCGGTCACCTCGCCCGTCGGATCGACGACAACGCCTTGGTAGTCGGGCATTTCCGCCAGGGCCTCGATGGCGGTACGGAGGAACTTCTCGCCGGCCTCGGCGTTGGCGGTGCCGAGCGACACCAGCACCACCGGCCGTCCGTCCAGCTCGGGCAGCGAAGTGCTGTCGGGACGGGCGTTGATCGACGGCCCCACGAAGACGATCTTGCCGTCGACCGGCCCGACCAGCTCCTCGGTGCTGAACGCCAGCACGCCGTGCGGGGAGAACCGCAGGTCGTGCGTTGCCGTCGGTGAGCCGTGCCGCTGCCGCAGCCCGGCGAGCAGGTCGTCCAGCCAGGCCGCGACCTTCGGCATTTCGGCCAGCGGCTGGAGGAGTTCGGCCGAGGTCGTCGCCGAGGTCGCCCACGGGATGTCCCGGCGTTCTGCCACCAGCGCACCGGCCAGCGCCTGCTGGTCCACCAGCAGCGCATCGGGCCGGAACTCGTCGACGGCAGCGTCCACCAGCGCAACCATGGTGTCGGCCAGCGGGACGAGGAACTCCTCCCAGAGGAACTTCAGCGACGCGAACCCCCGCAGCTGCGGGGGTCGGCCGGCGACCTGGAACTCCGGCAGGGGCCGATCCGATGGGAGAAAGGCGGCATTCACATCGAATAACGCAGCGAGTGCGGCCGTAGGCCCGACCCAGCCGACCTCGTGCCCGTCCGCCTTCAGCCGTGCCGCCACCCCGATCGTCGGGTTGATGTGCCCGACCAGCGGCGGCACGACGAACAGGAACCGGCTCACGCGATCAGCGCTCGCGCCTCGGCCACCGCGTCGATCCACGGCACGTCGGTGTGGATCCCACGCACCCACGGGATCAGCAGCTCCCGTACCTTGCGATGCGCGTCGACCAGCACCGAATGGTCCTGGCCCGGAATCACCACGGTCCGGCAGTGGGACAGAGCGCGCTCGAGGGCGTGCGGATCCCCGCCCTGCAAGCCCTCGCCGCCGAGGATGTGCAGCACAGGCGTCGGCAGCGAGCGCAGCTCCTCGGCCGACGTCAGCCGGCCGTGCCACACCTCCGAGATCATCGTCGTGGCGAAGAGCTTGGCGGCCGCCTTCCTCGCCAACTTCGCGTGGTGCGCGCCGTTCTGGGCCTCCAGGTCGAGGAAGGTCTGCTCGCTCGAGAGCTGCTCGGCCATGTAGTCCATGGCCTGCACCATGCGATCCGCCCAGGGCTGCGTCGGCGGCTCCGACTCGATCGACACGATGCTCGCCACCTGCTCCGGCCGTGCCAGCGCGTGCCCGAACGCGACGGTGCCGCCGAAGCTGTTGCCCACCAGGTGAACCGGGCCCTCGATCTCCAGGACGTCCAGCAGTGCGCCGAGATCGCCGACGAAGTGCTGGAATGTGTAGCCCGTGTCGGGGCATTCGCTGCGGCCGTGGCCGCGCAGGTCGTAGGCGAGCACGTTGATCCCGGCCGCGGCTACCGGCGCGGCCAGCGTCAGGTAGAAGCTGGCCAGGCTGTCCGTGCCGAGGCCGTGGATGAACACCACCGTCGGCGCGGCCGCCGGGTCCACGCCCTTGGCGTCCATCCGCTGGTAGTGCGTGTTGTTGCCGTTGGCCAGGATCTTGCCCACGTCAGCCTCCCGCGCGCGCCAGCGCCGTCACCACGAAGTCGACCAGGTCGCCGACCTTGAGCGCGATCACCTCGTCGAGGTCCTTGTCGGCCAGGAACTCGGCCAGGTTCACCGGCTCGCCCCAGCGCTCCGAGATCAACGCGGTCAGCGTGACCAGGTCGATGCTCTCCAGCTCCAGGTCCTCGTTGAACGACGTGCCCTCGTCGATCTCCACGTCGTCCACGCCCAACTCGGCGAGCACGGTCCGCAGCATGCCGGCGATCTCGGCGAACACGACGTCACGGGACGCCTCGGTGGTGGTCATTCGTCCTCCTGATCGGCGGGACCGGCGGTCCACGCGACGACGTACTGCCGGGCCGGCAGGTCTGCTGGATTGCTGACGACCGCGCGCCGCCGGCCGTCGGTCGACGGGGCGTCGATCGCGATGCTCACGGGCGCCCGCCCGAACCGCGCGATCGCCACCCCGAGCTCGTCCTTGTGCGCCAGGGACACCGAGACCTCCGGCAGCGGGAAGCCGTTGTTGCCGGCGACCGTGACCCGGCCGTCGGCGGTGTCGGAGACCAGGACCTCCGCCGGGAACACCGGCCCGGAACCGTTGTCCCACAACAGGTTGCGCACGGCGTCCTTGACGGCGATCCGACCGAGCAGCCAGTGCCGGCGGTTGCGGGGCGGCAGCTGGTCGTAGCAGGCCCGCTCGCGGCCGCTGAGGTACTTGCTCAGGTACAGCTCGCGCGAGGCCAGGTCGGGCCACCGCTCGGCGACCGCCACCCAGCCGCCGGGCTGCCGCTGCGACAACGCGTTCCGCTCGGGGAACCGCCACGCCTCGTCCAGGTCCATGTGGCTGTCGAACCGCCGGTCGCGCCAGTCGGTGATCTCCGCCCACACCACGCCGTTCACCGTCAGCTGGGCGTCGACCTGGTAGAGCCGCTCGCTGACGTCGACGACCTTGATCAGGCAGTCGACCGGCGTGCCGGGGGCCGGGTGCGGGCCGAAGAACTCGATGCGGCCCATCTGCACCGGGAAGGCGATCCGCTTCTCGGTCTGCGTCACCCAGATCCAGTAGCCCAGCAGCTGGCCGACGTTGTCGAGCAGGCCGCCGGGCACGTCCGGGGTGGTGATCACGCCGCTGACGTGGTGCGTCCCGACGCTGGTCAGCGCGGTGATGCCTTGCAGCGCCGGGCCGTGGAACATCACGCGCCGCTCGTAGAACTCGCGGGCGGTCATGTCCGGCGTGCTGCGCGCGCTCGCCGCCACCGACCAGGCCGATTGCGGCCGGGGGGCCCAGTCCGGCGTCAGCTCCACGGTGGCCTGCGAGTGATCGCCGACCGCCACCCGCACCCGATCCGGACCGATCGGCTCGGCGGTGATCGTCACGTCCGTCGCCGGCGCGCCGATGAGCCACCGCAGCAGCTTGACGTCGTGCACCCGCACCGCCTTGAGGCCGGGTGCGGCCTCCTCGGCGGCGTCCATCATGAGCTGGATCAGGGTCGTGCCCGGCACCACCGGCCGGCGGTCGGCGAGATCGGGCCAGCCTTCCCGCTGCGGGGCAAAGCAGTGGTCGAGCAGGAACGGCATCACGTCGGTCGAGATGGTCATCCGCTTGGTCAGCGACCGAACCGAGGGCCGTTGCCGTGCGGCCATCACCTGCGCGGCCGACTCGGCGGTCTCGCGGAGCAGCGCCTCAAGCTCCGCGGCAATGGGGAAATCGGCGGTCAGGGTGTCCAAACGGGACGGACCGGTGCTGATCGTGGTGTCGACCGAGACCAGCGGCGAGCCGAGTTGCAAGGTGACGGGCTGTCGCGTCGGCTCCACCACCGAGAAGTCCGGCGACGCGCCTTCCACCCACAGCGCCGCCGCGACCAGGCGCAGTTGTTCGACCCCGCCGCGGTGCGTCGAATTCGCCGCGACGGTCAGGTGATCGGCGCCCTTCAGGGTGTCGTCGATCAGCGAGCCGAGCTGGCCGGCGCCGACCTGTACGAACACCCTGATGCCGGACTCGTGCATCGCGCGCACGGTGGCCCGGAACCGGACCGGCTCGATCAGGTGCCGGATGTAGAGGTCGCGGATGCCGTCCGGGTCGGTCGGGTACGGCGAGGCCGTGGTGGCCGACCAGATCGGCAGCGCCGGCCGGCCCATGTCCAGCCGGTCGGCGAGCTCCACGAACGGTTCGAGGAACGGCTTGAGCATCGGCGTGTGGAAGCCGGAGCGGAACGGCAGCACCTGGCTGATCACCGCGCCCTTGCGGAACTCGGCGACCAGCTCGGCGATCTCGTCCGGCGGCCCGCAGACGATGGTCTGGTTGGGCGAGTTGTCGTGCGACAGCACGATGTCCGGCCGGTCGGCGATCGCCGCCGCGACCCGGTCGACGCCGCAGCCGATGGTGGCGAACTCGACCCCCGGCACCTCGACCGACGTCGGATCGAACGCGGCGAGCTGGTCCTCCACCGCGCGGTCGGAGAACATGCCGCTGACCGACATCGCGGTCCACTCGCCGATGCTGTGCCCGGCCAGCGCCGTCGGCACGATGCCCATGCGCCGCAGCGCGCCGTCCAGCAGCCGGCCGACGCCGAGCACGCTCATGCCGTGCCGGCCGAGGTCGCCGTTGCCGACGGTTCGCCGGATGAGCCCGAAATGGTCGGCGACGTCGTCCACGCGCGGGTCGAAGTCGGCCTCCAGCCCGGGAAAGACGAACGCGATGCCGGCATTGCCCCGTAGCAGCGGTTCCGGGCTGAACCAGACGTTGCTGCGGCCGCGCCACGGCACACCCTTGGCGATGACCTTCTCCGCCAGCGCCGTCTTCTTCGGCGTCGGCTCGACGATGGCCAGACGAAGGCGGCCGACCTCGTGGTTCCGGCCGTCCTTGAGCCGTCGGAGCAGCTCATCGGGCGTGTTCGCGGCGATCCGCAGCACCTTCGCGGGCTCGGTGACGGTGATCGTCGCCGGCGCGGGCTTCGGCGCCGGCGCCTGCTCCAGCACCACATGCGCGTTGATTCCGCCGAACCCGAACGCGTTGACGCCGGCACGCCGGACCGTGTCGGTCCACGCCTCCGCCGTGTCGATCGGCCGGAACCGGGTGGCGGCCAGCGCCGGGTTCGGGTCGTCGCAGTGCAGCGTCGGCAGCAGAACCCCGTGGTGCACGGCCAAAGCCGCTTTCACCAGGCCCGCGATGCCGGCGGCCGGCATGGTGTGGCCGATCATCGACTTCACCGAGCCGATCACCGCGTGCCGGCGCTTCGGCCCGCCGAAAACCGTGGCCAGCGTGGAAAGTTCGGCCGCGTCGCCGGCGGGGGTGGCCGTGCCGTGCGCTTCGAGCAGACCGACGGAACCGTCCTCCGAGGGATCCAGTCCGGCCGCCGCCCAGGCCTTGCGGACGGCCAGGACCTGCCCGCCGGGATCGGGGTTGAACAGGCTGGCACTGCGGCCGTCGCTGGCGACGCCGGTGCCCCGCACCACGGCGTAGATCCGGTCGCCGTCGCGCTCCGCGTCCGCCAACCGCTTGAGCACCACCACGCCGGTGCCCTCGCCGATCAGGATGCCGTCGGCGTCGCGGTGGAACGGGCGGATCCGCTGGCTGGTCGAGAGCGCCCTGAGCTGCGTGAACACGCTCCAGAACGTGATGTCGTGGCAGTGGTGCACGCCGCCGGCCAGCACCACGTCGCAGCGGCCGCTGGTCAACTCGTGCACCGCATGGTCGACAGCGATCAGCGACGAGGCGCAGGCGGCGTCGACCGTGTACGCCGGGCCGCGGAGATCGAGCCGGTTCGCCACGCGTGAGGCCGCCAGGTTCGGCACCAGGCCGATCGCCGATTCCGGTTGCTCCGGGCCGAGCTGCTCGGTGAACGCCGCACGCACGCGTTCCAACTCGGCGTCGCCGATGCCCGGCACCAGCTCGCCGAGCGTGCGCACCAGTTGCACCGCCGTGCGGACGCGTTGGTCGAGCCGCACGACGCCCGGCGTCAGGTAGCCGCCGCGGCCGAGGATCACGCCGATCCGGTCGCGCGCCGGCATTCGGTCGTCGCCGCCGGCGTCGGCGATCGCGGACGCCGCCACCCGCATCGCGATCAGCTGGTCCGGCTCCGCGCCGGCCACCGAGTTCGGCATGATCCCGAACCGGGTCGGGTCCACGTCCGCGTACTCGTCGACGAACCCGCCGCGCCGGCAGTACAGCCGGTCCGCCCGCGCCGAGCCCGCCGGGTCGTAGTAGGCGGGATCCCAGCGGTGCTCGGGCACGTCGGTGATCGCGTCCACGCCGGTGACCAGATTCCGCCAGTACGTCTGGAGATCCGGCGCGCCCGGCAGCAGCACCGACATGCCGACGATCGCGACATCGGGCATCGGCGTCACCAACCGGAGGCCGTGTAGACCACGGCGCGCACGTCGTCGCGGCCGAAGGCGAGCTCCCGCAGCAGGGCCATCACGCCCTCCTCCGGGTCGATCAGCTCGATCCCGCGGCGGCCGTACTCCTGCTGGAGCTCCGGCGTGACCATGCCGCCGTGGCGAGCGTCCGGCGCCCACGGTCCCCAGTGGACGGTCAGTGCCCGATTGCCTGTACGCGTGGCCCACAACGCGCCCAGCGTCTGCAAAGCGTCGTTCGCCGCCGAGTAGTCGATCTGCCCGCGATTGCCCAGCGCAGCCGCGATGCTGCCGAACAGCGTCACGAATCGCGGCGGCGTCGGCAGTTCCTCGATGGCCGACAGCAACGCCCGCGCCCCGTCGACCTTCGTGTCGAACACGCGCCGGAACGAGTCCGCGTCCTTGTCGGCGATCAGCTTGTCCTCGATCACGCCGGCGGCGTAGCAGACCCCGTCGATGCGGCCCCGATCCGTATAGATCTCCTTGACGATGCGGTGCAAGGCCTCCTGGTCACGGACGTCTGTCGAGTGGTAGCCGACCGTGCTGCCCAGTGCCCGCAGCTCGTCCAGGGTCGACCGCACCTCCCGCGCCGCGAGGATCTGCGCCGTCCTGGCCTCGATCTCCGCCGGCGAGCGCAGTCCCTGGGCGATCAGCGCCTGCCGCAATGCCGCCTTGTCCGTCGCGGACGCCGTCGCCGGATCCTCCGGCTCCGCCGGCAACTGCGTGCGGCCGATCAGTTCGATGTGGCATCCGCTGGTCATGGCCAGCTTTGCCGCGAACTGCGCCGTGATCCCGCGCGCCCCGCCGACCAGCAGCACCACGGAGTCCCGGTTCAGGCCGATCGCCTGCGCCTCCGCCGTGCCGTCGCCCGCCGGTCCCGCGCCCGTCGTGCCGAGCGATCCCAGATCCACCGCCCGCATGTCGATGGTCATGCGGGCACCGTCGCCCCGTACCACCACCGGGTGCCGGTCGTCCGCCAGCAACTCCGTGAGCAGGCCCTTCGCCGCGTCCGTCGCCTCCACCTCGATCAACTTCGCGGTCGTCTCCGGGTACTCGCGGGAGATCGTCCGGAAGAAGCCACGGAGCCCCACCACCCGGTCGTCGGCGCGCTCCGCCACCGGCGACACGGCGACCACCCACCGCGGATTGCCGGCCAGTGCCGCCTTGAACTCGGTGAACGCCCCCGGCAGGACCGGGTCGTCGCCAGGGGAGAGAGCCCCGAGGTACAGGAGGTTGTCGGCGTTGCCGGTGACGGACGCGTGGTGCTCGGAGAGGGCGGCCGTCACCTCGGCGACGAGCTCTGGCTGGCCGCCGATGATGCGGAACTCCCGGCCGGCCAGCACGGTCGGTTCGAGCAGGCGAGCCGCCCCGACGTCCGTCGGCACGAGTTCGAACCGCTGCGGCGCCCGACCCGATGCAGGGAAGGACGCCTTACCCTCGTCCAATGCAGGGAAGGCGTCCTTCCCTGCATCAATGGGAGCGGTGAACAGGTCCGCGATCTGCTGGGCGGTGCGGGCCTTGGTGAGCTCCTCCACGTCCGCGCTGACCGAGCCCAGCCGCCCGACCAGCGTGCCGGCGATCTCGGTGCGCTTGATGGAGTCGATGGACAGGTCGGCCTCGAGATCCAGCGTCGGGTCGATCATGTCGGTGGGGTAGCCGGTCTGCTGGCTGATGACGTCCAGCACGGTGGTCAGCACGTCGGCGACGACCACGGGTTCGGGCTCGGGGACCGGCACGGCCACCGGGATCTCGACCACCGGCGGCGGGGCGATGTGCTCGACGATCCGGGCCGGGGCGTTGGCCGCGCCGCCGAAGTAGCTGAGCAGCACGTCCCGCTGCGCGGCGATCATCTCGCGGCTGGTGCGCAGGTACTCGCTGATCAGCGCGTCCTGACCGGCGCTCGGCTGGCCCATCGACAACTCCACTCGTCGGGCGGGTGTCAGCCCGCCGGTCAGGTACTGCCCGTCGGCCGTGCGGACCAGCTGGCCGTCGATCGTCCAACCGGGACGCCTCGGCGGGGTGGAAGTGCTGACGTCCACGGCGTCGCGGCCGTGGAACAGCCAGCTCGTGCGCACCGGCGCGCCGGAGACGGCGAGGTGGGCGGCGGCGGAGAGGAAGCCGCGCACGCCGCCGTCGGTGGTGACGCGGACGTGCGGCCGGTCGCCGAGGATGGCGTCGACCAGCCGGGTGAGCACCCTGCCCGGCCCGACCTCGACGAACACCCGCGCGCCGGCCTCGTACATCGACTCGATCTGGTCGACGAACCGGACGGCGGCGCCGATCTGCGCGGCCAGTTCCGTACGGACATCGCCGGCGTACGGGGCGGCGGTGCGGTTGGACCACACCGGCAGCTCGGGTTGACGTACGTCCTGTGTGGACAGGAAGTCGCCGAATGCGTCAGAAGCCCCGGCCACCAGCGGGCTGTGGAAGGCGCACGACACCTGGATCTGCTTGCCGGAGACGCCGGCGGCGCGCAGGGTCTCCACGGCCCGGCGCACCTGGTCGGTCGGCCCGGAGATCACGGTCTGCCGAGGGGCGTTGTGGTTGGCCAGCACCAGATCCTCGGTGAGCACGGCGGCCACGTCGTCGGCGGTTCCGCTGATCGCCGCCATGGAACCCGGGTCGGTGCCGGTCGCACCGAGGATGCTCTCCGCCCGGGCCCGGCTCAGTGCCAACAGCGTTGCCGGCCCGAAGGAACCGGCGGCGCTCAACGCGACGAGCTCGCCGTAACTGTGACCGGCCAACAGATCCGGCGTCACGCCGAGGCGGCCGAGCAGCTGGTTGACGGCGAGGCCGGCGATGCCGAGCGCCGGCTGTGCGGCGCGGGTGTCGGTGATCCGTGCCTTGCTGGCGGCCGCGGCGTCCGGGGAGAACGCGGCCGGCGGGAAGATCGCATCGGCCCAGTCCCGGCCCAGGTGCAGCAGGTGCTGGATCTCCGGGAACGCGACGAACAACTCGGCGAGCATGCCCGGCCGCTGGCTGCCCTGTCCGGGGAACAGGAACGCGACCTTGCCGCCCTCCTGCTGGACGAAGACCCCGCGCTGCGGATCGTGGCGGCCCGCGGCAGCGTCCCGTAGCAGCTCCGGCAGCTCGTCGAGGCTCGCAGCGACCACGGCGATCTGCGTTGGGAGAGAACGCTGTTCGGCCCGGCGTGAAGCGGTCAGGGCCAGGTCGCGCAGCCGCCACGGCCGGCCGGCAGCCTCGTTCTTGGCGACGAGGTCGAGCAGCCAGTCCACCGAACGGACCGCCGCCGCGTGGTCCTCGCCGCGGAAGGTGAACAGCTCCGCGACCCATTCGTCGCTGCTGTGCCGCGGAACCGGCGCCTTGTCGTACGCCGACAGCACGAGGTGGAAGTTGGTGCCGCCGAAGCCGAAAGCGCTGACGGCCGCGATCCGCTCCGCCGCCGGAACCGCCCACGGCACCGGCTCGGCGTGTAGAGCGAACGGATTGCCCTCGATCTCCCACGCCGCGTTCGGCTGCGACACGTGCAGCGTCGGCGGCTTGACCCCGTTGTGCAGGGCCAAAGCCGTCTTGATCAGGCCGGCCAACCCGGCCGCGCACTTGGTGTGCCCGATCTGCGACTTCACCGATCCGATCGCGCAGCTGCCGGCCGCCGCCCCGTGCTCGATGAACACCTTGGCCAGCGAACCGAGCTCGGTACGGTCGCCGACGACCGTGCCGGTGCCGTGCGCCTCGACCAGCCCGACCTGCGCCGGCGACACCCCGGCGTTGCGGTACGCCCGCTCCACCGCGCTGCGCTGGCCCTCGGGACGCGGCGCGGTCAGCCCCAGCGACTTGCCGTCGCTGGCGCTGCCGATGCCCTTGATCACGGCATAGACCTTGTCGCCGTCCCGCTCGGCGTCGGCGAGACGCTTGAGCACCAGGCAGGCCACGCCCTCGCCGAGGGTGGTGCCGTCGGCGGAGCTGTCGAACGTCTTGCAGCGGCCCGACGGCGACAGCGCGCCGACCGAGCTGAACATGAGGTAGTCGTTGATGCCGTTGTGCAGGTCGGCCGCGCCGCACAGGACCATGTCGCTGGTACCGGTGACGAGCTCCTTGCACGCCACGTCCACGGCCGCCATCGAAGAGGCGCAGGCGGCGTCGACGGTGAAGTTCGCGCCGCCGAGATCCAGGCGGTTGGCGATCCGCCCGGCGATCACGTTGGCCAGCACGCCGGGGAAGGTGTCCTCGGTCAGCCTCGGCAGCTGGCTGTCCAGCTCCTCGGGCAGCGTGCCCAGATACGACGGCAGAACCGTGCGGAGCGTGGTGGCGCTGGCCATGTCGCTGCCCGACTCGGCGCCGAAGACGACGCTGGTCTTCGACCGGTCGAAGTCGCGGTCGCCATAGCCGGCGTGCGCCAGCGACCGGTACGCGGCTTCCAATGCCAGCAGCTGCACCGGCTCGATGCTCGCCAGCGAGGCCGGCGGAATGCCGTAGCGCAACGGGTCGAACGGGATCTCCGGCAGGAAACCGCCCCATTTGGACGGGGTCCGGTCCACCGCGCCGGTCTCCGAGTAGTAGACGCCCGCGTCCCAGCGCTCGGCCGGCACCTCGGTCACGGCGTCGATGCCGGCGAGCACGTTCGCCCAGAACGTCGGCAGATCGGGGGCCTTGGGGAACATGCAGGCCATGCCGATGATCGCCACGTCCAGCGGCTCGGGCTCCGGCTCCGATTCGACGGTGCCGACAACGCCCAGAGCCTCGGCGCGGTCGGCGTGGTACCGCAGCGCGCCTTCACGCACGCTCTCGTGCAGGTCCGCGATCGTGGTCACGGCGTCGCGCAGCACGGCGACCTGCCCGGCCATGAACATGCCCTCGGCCAGCTGACGGTCCTCGGCGACGTCGAGCAGCTCCGCGCCGGACCGCTCGACGCCCTTGCTCGCGATCCGCAGCCGGCCGATGTTGAGCTGCTCCAGCTCCTCCCAGACCTCGCGATCCGGACGTCCGCTGCTCCGCAGGTCGTTCCGCAGGGCCAGGAAGTCCTCCGCGAACGGGCTCGTCACGCACCGGGTCGCGTGGCCAGGCGCCGTCTCGAGCAGCGCCGTCCCCTCGGCCGCGATGACCTGCCGCTGGAAGAGCGGCCGCACCGCGCCGTCGCGAACGCTTTCCTCCGTGAACAGGTACGCGGTCCCCATCAGGACACCGACATTGCAGGCAGAAGCCCGCAGCGGCGCGGCCATCGCGCTGACCATCGCGGCCGACCGCTCGTCGTGGATGCCGCCGGCGAACAGGATGTCCATCTCGGCCGAGGGATTCGCGCGCAGGAAGTCCAGCAGCACGCCGATCTGGGCCTCCCACAGGGGGAAACTCGACCGTGGGCCCACGTGGCCGCCGCATTCCGAGCCCTCGAAGATGAACCGCCGCGCGCCGGCGTCGAGGAACTGCCGCAGCAGGCCCGGCGACGGCACGTGCAGGAACGTCTCGATGCCCAGCTCCTCCAGCGCCGCCGCCTGCGCGGGCCGTCCACCGGCGATGATCGCGTAGCGCGGCCGCAGTTCCTGGATGACCTCCAGCTGCGCGGTCCGCACGTCCTCGGCGGCGAAGCCCAGGATGCCCGCGCCCCACGGCCGGTCGCCGAGCAGATCCCTTGTCTCCCGGAGCAAAGCCCGGGTCTGCTCCTTGTTCGCCAGCGCCAGCGCCACGAACGGCAGGCCGCCGTGCTCCGCCACCGATGCCGCGAACCGCGCCCGGTCGCTGACCCGGGTCATCGGCCCCTGGGCGATCAGGCTCGGCGCCGCCGGCGGCTGTTCCAGTGCCGTTACAACACTTTCCTTGACAGCGCGGACGAGCCGCTCCACGCGCCCGTACTCGGTCGCGTACCGCGCGGCGAGAAAACCGTCCTGGCCGACCGGAATCCGGCCCTGGCCGGCGCCGCGACGCACCAACAGCCGCTGGCCGTCGACGACGGAAGTCTCGGAACCATCCATTGGGCGGATCGCCACCGCGATCTCGTTGTCCACATCGGACTCCGAGAGCAGGGCCAGTTGTGTGTCAAGGACAACACCGGCGGCTCCGCCGACCACCGCGGCCGCCGCGGTGTGCACGCCGATGCCGCCGCACACCCAGATCGGCACGTCCACGGCGTCGACAAGCTGCTGCAGCAACACGAAGGAGCTCAGCTCGCCGACCGGACCGCCGGCCTCGTGTCCACGAGCGACGATCCCGTGCGCGCCGCCGTCGACCGCGCGCAGGGCCTCCGCCCGGCTCGAAACCTCCACCAGCACCCGGTGGTGCTCGACGAGGTCGGCGATGGACCAATCCGCGTCCTGTCCGAGCAGGACGGTGTGCACGTGCGCGTGCGGCAGGTCGCTCGGGCGCAGCGCGCACGCGCCGGTCACGCGCACCCCGAACGGGCCGCCGGCCCAGCTCAGCAGCAGGTCCAGTGCCTCCCGGCTGCGCCGGTCGCCGACGCCGAGATCGAGGAATCCGACACCACCCGCGCGATCGACCGCGGAAACCAATCGGGCATCGGGAAGGGTGAACGGGCTGACTCCCAGCACAAGATTCCGTGAGAATCCAGAGCCGGAGGTGTGGGCAGCCATCGAGCCTCCGCAGGGTATACGGGACCTTGGGGTGCGCACATCGGTGTAGCCACACCCTAATGGGTGGATCCGAGCGGAAAGGCTATGGCTGAACCGGGTATTCCGTCAATTGAGGAACTAGTGAGTTCAGGAAAGTTTGCGTGGGACTTCAGCCCGGCTCAAGCGTTCGCGTCGCGGTTCCCGCCGGGATGACAACCCCGCTGACCTGCCCAGCTGGGCCGAACGGGTTGCGGTCGATCGAGGTGGCCGGCGCCAGTCCCGGTGGATGTCGCGACCGTTGCTCGTGCGTATATATCCGATGAAATGGCTGGTCATGATCTTAAAGACGGTCGTGCTTGGTCGCGTTTCCCCGTGACTTCTCGACCGGGTACCGCAATTCGTTGCGAGCCAACTTGTCCAACGCCGCCTGGGCCAGATCGATGCCGGTCACATCGGCGAAACGGACCAGATACAGGAACACGTCGGCGACTTCCATGGCCACCCGTGCCCGCAGTTCCGGCTCGGACAGGCCGGTCCGGATCTCCTCGTCGGACAGCCACTGGAGCTCGGCCAGCAGCTCCCCGGCCTCGCCGGCGAGCGCCATCGCCAGGTTCTTCGGCGTGTGGAACCGGGCCCAGTCGCGCGCATCGGCGAAGGCGCGAATGCGAGCCGTCAGGTCCTCGATGTCGGTCACGGCCCGTACGGTAATCGAATTTATCGAGTGGGCGTCAGCTTTTGCCGGCTCACACCGATGTCGGCCAGATCTGCGGCCGCGGTTCCGGCCTCCCATCCCGCCGCGCTGCCCACCGTGTACGACTTCTTCACCGTGCTCGGATAGAGCTCCTCGAACAGTTGCTCCACCGCGTGTTCCCGATCGGCCAGCACCGGCAGCAGCCGGTCGTCCGACACCAGGTCGTCGCTCTCCTGCGCCGCCGCCCGCAGCCGCTGGCCGATCCGCGTGGCGTAGGCCAGCAGGAACGACTGCCGGTACGTGCGGCTGCGCGCCTCGATGCCGCTCGCCGTGGACGTGCCCGCCGCCACCATCGCCCGAGTCGCCTGCAACAGCAGGGAAGTCGACAGCAGTTCGGTGATCTCGAGGTCCAGGTCGGCCCCGATCAGCGCGATGAAGCCGATCTTCTCGTACACCACGCCGCGCGACCGGTTCGCCGCCGCGACCGCCGCCACCAGCTGCGCCTTCGCGCCGACGTAAGGCGTGTCCAGCCACACCCGCCGCGAACTGGCAGTCTGCGGCACGTGTTCGTCGGCGTCGAGCAGCGCCCGCTCGAAGGCGTGCCGGGTCATCAGCTCCTGTGCCTTGGCGGACAACGCTTCCGCCTCCTCCGGGAACTCCGTCGACTCGGCCTTCGCGAGCAGTCCTCGCACCTTGGCCAGCACCTTCTGGTCGACGACGACGGCCGTCGCCGCGTCGGCGGCCGTGGAGGTGCCCGGCAGCGGCAGGATCAGCGGCAGCTTGGGCAGCGTCATCAACGTCGCCAGCGCGACGATGACGACCTCCAGCCCCTCCACCTTGGTGAGGATGTGGCGGGTGAGCCACTGCTCGAAGTGCTGCCGGTCGTGCGGCCACCACGGGCGCGCCTCGATCTGACGGAGCTGGTCACGCCACCGCTCGTGCAGCGTCGCCTCGGCGTGCTGCGACATGTCCACCGCGATGACATCGGTGACCAGCGCCGTCGCGAAGTCGTCGCACTCCCGCCGGATCACCTGGACGAGGTCGTACGGCAGCCAGCCGCTCGGCCAGAGGAGGTTCAGCGTGCGGTGGAACACCCCGGCCACGGCCAGTCCGAGCTGGCGGTCGTCGGCGTCGCCCAGCGCGGTGGCCTCGGCCGCCGCGACCTGACGCTGCCCGTACGAGTAGTCGTTGGCCGCGGCCCACAGCCGCGCCGCGAGGCCGTTCGCGTCGAGCGAGCGCGCGTCGACGCCGTCGGTCATCCGCTGCGCGTGGCGCGCGCGTGCCCGCTCCTTGGCGGCGCGCCGGCCCCGGTCTGAACTCCCCACGTGCATGAGGTTACCGACCGGGCCCGGCGTCACCCTCCGTTCACTCCACGGTCACGCTTTTCGCCAGGTTTCGCGGGTGGTCGACGTCGTGCCCGAGCAGCACGGCCGCGTGGTAGGCGAGCATCTGCAGCGGAATCCCCAGCAGGATCGGGTCCAGCTCCGGCTCGGCCCGCGGCACGACGATCGTGTGATCGGCCAGCGCGGCCGGCAGCTCGCGGTGCGCCAGCGCGAGAATTCGACCGCCCCGCGCCTTGATCTCGCCGAGCGTGGTCAGGTTCTTGTCGTACAGCTCGTCGTCCGGGACGATCGCGACGGTCGGAGTCTCCGGGCTGATCAGCGCCAGCGGCCCGTGCTTGAGCTCCGAGGCCGGGTACGCCTCCGCGTGCACGTACGAGACCTCCTTGAGCTTCAACGCCCCCTCGCGCGCGACCGGCCAGCCCCGCACCCGGCCGATGAACATCACGTTCGGGCACGTGCCGTACTCCGCCGCCAGCCCGGCGATCTGGTCCTCCAGCTTGAGGATCTCGCCGATCTGCGCCGGCAGCGCGCGCAGGCCCCGCACGAGCCGCTGACCGTCGGCCGGCGAGAGGTCACGCACCCGTGCGAGGTGCAACGCCAGCAGGGCGAAGTCCACGGTGGTCACGGTGAACGCCTTCGTCGACGTCACAGAAATCTCGGGACCCGCGTGCAGGTAGATGCCGCCGTCGCACTGCCGCGCGATGGAGCTGCCGACGGCGTTCACGACGCCGAGCACGCGGCCGCCCTTGCGCTGGATCTCCTGCACGGTGGCGAGGGTGTCGTACGTCTCGCCGGACTGGCTCACCGCCACGTACAGCGTGTCCGGGTCGATCAACGGATTGCGGTAGCGGAACTCCGACGCCGGTTCGGAGTCCGCCGGCACCCGGGCCAGCTCCTCGATCAGCTGGGCGCCGATCTGGCCGGCGTAGTGCGCCGAGCCGCAGCCGAGGATCTTGACCCGCTTGAACTCCCGCGACTCGCGCGGGGTGAGGTTCAGGCCGCCGAGATGGGCGGTGCCGAAGCGCTCGTCGAGCCGGCCGCGCAGGGTCCGCTCGACCGCCGTCGGCTGGTCGTGGATCTCCTTGCGCATGAAGTGGCCGTAGCCCTCGGCCTGGTAGTCGTCGTCCTCGACGTCCACCGTCGTCGGCGGCCGGGTGGTGACGGTGGCGTCCAGCGTCCGGGTGCTGAAGCCGTCGGCGGTGAGCACCGCGACCTCGCCGTCCTCCAGGTGCACCACCTGCGAGGTGTGCCGGACCAGCGCCATCACGTCTGAGGCGACGAAGAGCTCCTTGTCGCCGACGCCGAGGATCACCGGGCTGCCGTTGCGGGCCGCCACGATCCGGTCGGGCTGGCGGGTGTCGACCACCGCGATGCCGTAGGTGCCGACGATGTCCGGCAGCACCCGGCGGACCGCCTCCTCGATGTCATCGACGTCGACGGCGGCGATCAGGTGGGCCAGCACCTCGGTGTCGGTCTCGGAGACCAGGACGACCCCGTTGGCGGTCAGCTTGGCCCGCAGTTCCTCGGCGTTCTCGATGACGCCGTTGTGCACGACCGCGACCCGCCCGCTGCCGTCGACGTGCGGGTGGGCGTTCTCCTCGCTCGGCACGCCGTGCGTCGCCCACCGGGTGTGGCCGATGCCGACCGGCCCGGACAGGCGGGCCGGCACGTCCTGGGCGAGCTGTCCGACGCGGCCCTTGACCTTGCGGACCCGCAGCTTGCCGCGGCCGACCACGGCGACCCCGGCCGAGTCGTAGCCGCGGTACTCCAGCCGGGCCAGGCCCTCCAGCAGGATCGGGACGCAGTCCCGGGGCCCGACGTATCCGACGATTCCACACATGGTCGTTCCCTCACCCGTAGACGATGCGCCGCAGCTGCCGCACCGACAGCTCGGGCGCCGCGACGCGGCGCTGCGGCAGCTCGGCGGCGATGCGCTCGAAGATCTGGTCGTTGGTCAGCCCGGCCGACTTCAGCTCGACGTGCCGGCGGCGGACGACCGCCTCGACCGGCTCGTCGAAGTAGGCGAGCACGTCGGCGACGACCCGCGTCGCCTCGCCCGGACCGAGCGCGGTGGTGCGCATCAGGTGCGAAACGAGATCCCCGAACGGGTGACTGGCGGCCGACACGAACGGTGATGCTGCCCGTTATCGCGGCGTGATCGCAACGATCCTGCCCGAAATCGGGCAGGATCACGTGACTTGGTCGCGGACATGCCACGGGGGCCGCACCCGAGGTGGGTGCGGCCCCCGTGGGAACGGCCGTGGATCAGCCCGTGACGGCGCTGCCCTTCTGCCAGTCGGCCCAGCTGAGCTCCCAGTCGCCGAAGGTGTCCCAGATCGGCAGCGACGGGCCGCCGGAGTTGGTCACCTCGACGACGTCGCCCAGGTTGAAGTTGTTGAAGAACCACTGGGCGTTCTCCGGGCTGAGGTTCACGCAGCCGTGCGAGACGTTGGAGTTGCCCTGCTGGTTGACGGTGTTCGGGTTCTCGTGCACGAACTCGCCGTCGTTGGAGATGCGCTCGTCCCAGTACTCGGTCGACTTGTAGTAGCCGGGCTGGCCGGGCATCACGCCGTAGGTCGCCGAGTCCATCACGACCTGCTGCTGCTTGTCGGAGATCACGTGCGGCCCGACGTGGGTCGGCGTCGCGTCCTTGCCGAGGCTGATCGGCATGGTGTTGACCACGGCACCGTTGTGCACGATCTGCATCTGCTTGGTGTTGCCGTCGGCCTTGGCGATCCAGGAGTCGTGGATCTTGTACGTGGTCGAGCGGTCGGTCTTGCCGTACACGCCGCCGCCCATGTCCACGCCGTACAGGTTGGCGTCGAGCTTGATCGTGGTGCCGGCCTGCCAGTAGTTCGCCGCCCGGTAGTGCGCGGTCTTCGCGTCGACCCAGTACCAGGAGCCCTGCTGGGCCGGGGTGGTGGTGACGGTCAGCGCCTTCTCCACGGCCGCCTTGTTCGTCACCGCCGAGTCGAAGGAGACGCCGATGATCTGGCCGACGCCGAAGGTCGCGCCGTCGCCGGGCGGGGCCGGGGTGAACGAGGGGTAGGCCTGCGCCTTGGGCGTGAGCGTGGTGAAGGTGCTCTTCTGCTCGGTCTGCTTGCCGTCGGCGTTGTTCGCGTCCGCGACGATGTTGTACGTGGACCCGTAGCCCAGCGGCTCGCTGGACGTCCAGGTCAGGCCGTCCGCCGACAGGTCGCCCTTCACCGCGTTGCCCTTGGCCGCGTTGGTGACGGTGACGGTGGTCAGCTTGCCGTTGGTGGCCTTGACCACGATCGGCGTCGTCGGGCTGACCTGGTCGCCGGGCGAGATGCTCACCTGCGCCGCGGGCGCGGCCGGCTTGGTGCTTGTGGTCGTGGTGCCGCTGGCTGTCCCGTCCGCGCTGGACGAGCAGGCGCTCAGCGCCAGTGCCGCCACGGCGAGTCCGACGACCCCCGCGGACCCCAGACGCCGCCGGCGCCCAGAGCTTCTCTGGACAGTGCTTCCTCCGACAAGCATGTAACCCTCTTCACTCACGGCCCGTGTCCCGGATCAGCCCAGACCCATCCGTGGCCGACCTCGCCCCCAGAAGGGTAGGCGGCGGCCTCTCGATGAATAAGACGTGGTGGGCGGCCCGACGTTGCCTCCCGCCTTGGGGCGACGCGCGATCCGGTGACATTTGGTCCGCGCAGCGCAGTCAGCGACCCCGTTCCGCCGGGTGCTCTGTCCCCGGAACGGCGTTGATTGGGCCGTTCAGGGGATAACTGCCCGTGCTGATAGCGCATTGCTGACAGTTGGCTCAGAGATCGCTGCGCCCGGTTGCGCGATCGACCGCGCCGACGGGTCCGGCCTGGTCGACGCGGCCATGTCGATCAGGTGGCGTACGACACTCTCGTGATCGCCAGATGGGGTGGCCACGGCCGGTGGAGTTGTGGATGAGTCACCGGCCGCCGGTCCGCGCGCTGGATCGGTTCCGTCGGTCGGCCGCTGACCTGCCGCGATAGCGCCCCCGACCTGGGGGTTGGTGACGTTTGCGCAGCTCAGTGGCCGATCGGCCGTCGTTTGTGGACCGTTCGGGAGGCGTCGGCACCCGGCCGGGTGCCGCGGTCCGGTAGGCGCCGGTGGTGTGAACTCCGTGTGAGGGCAGGTTCACCTGGATGAACTTATCCCGCTCGACGGGTGTCACTGGAAAGGCTGGCGTAGCGTCACCCTCGGGGTTGCCGCGACGCGCCAACAAGCGCGAACGCTGACGAAAGTCGTGGTCAGCGTGCATGATGGCGGTCGAGCAACCCCTCGTCGCAAGAAAGGACCATGAAGTTGGCTCTGCCCACACTGACCCCTGAGCAGCGTGCGGAAGCGCTGGCGAAGGCTGCGGAGGCCCGCAAGGCCCGCACCGCGCTGCTTGCTTCGATCAAGTCCGGTGAGACGACCTTCGGTGAGGTGCTCAAGCGCGCCAAGGACGACAAGACCGTCGGCAAGACGAAGGTCGCCCAGCTGCTGAAGGCCGTGCCCGGGCTCGGCGCCGTCAAGGTCGCCAAGCTGCTCGAGGAGACCGGCATCGACGCCGACCGCCGCGCCGCCGGCCTCGGCGACCGGCAGCGCCAGGCGCTGCTCGACGCGATCGGCTGAGCACGGCCATGTGCTCGACGACCGATAAAGGTCCGGTCGACCGATATCGAGTCAGTCCGACCCGGCGCAGCTGTCGCGCCGGGTCGGACCGCAACTAGTCACCACCCCGGATAGCGCTGCAACCACGCGTCGTCGCCGGGCGGGTTCGGACCGAACTCGGCCAGCGCGTCCCTGGTCAGCGACGTGATCGCGGGCCTGAGCTCCAGCCGCTCCAGCCAGTCGGCCGGGATCGCGGCCACGCCGTAGCGCGCCCCGGCGAGGTTCCCGCAGACCGAGCCGGTCGAGTCGCTGTCGCCCGAGTGGTTCACCGCCAGCCGCAGCGCGGACGGCAGGTCGTCGGTCGCCAGCATCGCGTAGACGGCGATCGCCAGTGCCTCCTCGCCGACCCAGCCGCCGCCCAGCTCGTCGGCCAGCCGCTCGGCGCTGACCAGCCCCTCGTCCGCCAGTCGGACCGCGGTGGTCAGCCTCGCCAGCTGCTCCTCGTGCCCCTGCCAGCGCGTCAGCACCGGCGTCAGCGCCGCGATGCACTCCGGCAGCGACGCGCCGCCGAGCAGCCCGTGCACGAGGAACGCCAGCGACGCCGCCGACAGGTAGCCGCTCGGATGCCCGTGCGTCAGGGCGGCGGTGGCCGCGGCCAGCCCGAACACCTTCTCCGGGTCCGTCGACCACAGCGCCACCGGCGCGGCCCGCATGACGCCGCCGCAGCCCTTCGAGTCGTTCAACGGGTTGGTCATCGAGCCGGCCGTGCCGTCCGCGGCGAACACCCGCAGCGCCGTCACGCAGGTGTTGCCCGGGGCCCGGCGCGCGAACAGGCCGCGCTCGGTGATCAGCCAGCCGTCCGGCTGCGCCCGGCCCTCGGCGAACGGCCCGCCGGCCTGCGGCCAGTCGAAGCCCTGGGTGTGCAGCCAGCGCTGATAGGCGTGCTGCACCACCGGCACCGGGTCGCCGGCACCCGACACCCGGTCCCGCACGTGCGCCCGGATCAGGCCCTCCAGCGTGAACAGGGTCATCTGGGTGTCGTCGGTGATGGTGCCGTCCGGCCCGGTCGGCCCGAGGCCGGTCACGCCCTGCTCTCCGTGCTGGCGCCGGATCATGTCGATCGGCAGGAACTCGATGGACGCCCCCAGCGCGTCGCCGACCGCGCCGGCCAGCACGCAGCCCAGCACCCGGTCCGCCCAGGTCGTCGCCGACGCCGGCACCGGGAACTTGCGGCCGTTCTCGTCCAGGCCGATCGGGAAGTCGTGCCGCCCCGGGTCCAGCGGCCGGATCCGCTGCTCGACCGGCACGGCCAGGCTGTCCAGGTGGAACCGGGTGATCCGGTCGATGTGCTCCGGGCTGGCGCCGGCAGCCCACTCCCACTCGCTCAACGCCATGTCAGCCCAGCTCCTCCAGCGCGATGTCCCAGCCCTTGATGCTCGGGTAGTACCGCTTGCCCGTGACGCGGAACGTCGACCCCGGCCCGAACACCACCTCGGCGAACTGCTCGCCGTCCTGGGAGATGGCGCCGATCAGCTTGCCGCCGTGGCGGGCGTCGATGGTGTAGCGGACCAGGCCGTCGCCGGTGTAGGCCGGATTGGCCGACGTGCTCAGGAAGGTGCGTTCCACGATGGTGTCGCCCAGGTGGTACTCGGCCGCGATGGCCGCCGCCCGGTCGGGATCGCGGACGCCCAGCACCCGGGTCACGATGCCGGCGTAGGACGGCAGCTTGCTCAGCGCCGTCACGACGTGGTCGATCTGGCTGCCGCTGTCGGCGGGCCGGTCCGGGGCCGGCGCGGGCGGGTCCTGGATCAGCACCGGCACCGGGACCGGTTCCGGGTCCAGGATCGGCTCGACGGGAGCCGGCGGCTCGTCCAGGTCGAGCGGATCGAGGCCCGGCCGGTCCTCCGCCACGAGATCCCTGCTCAACGACTCGGAACCCCGGGGATCGCCGCCCAGAGGATCGGAAATCAGAGGATCGCCGCCCAGGGGGTCGGAGCCCAGGGGGGCGACCGCGAGCGGGTCGACGCCCAGCGGGTCCGGGTCCAGGGGGTCCACGGGCTCGGGGGTCGGTTCCGGGGCCGGCAGCTCCGCGTCCTCCAGCGGTGCGGCTCCCACCTGCCGCGCAGCCTCGCGGACCGCACGGGCGACCGCCTCGGCCAGGCTGGCCGGCGTGTGGTGCTCGAACGCGTCCCGGTCGAACGACAGCTGCCGCAGGCCGCCGACGCCGTCGACCACCACCGTGACCATCCGGTCCGGCGACTGCGCCATGGTCGTGCGCGTCCGCAGATCGCGATTGAGCTGCTGCGCGTGCGCCAACTGCTGCCGCGAACTGTCCAGCAGCTGGCTCATCGAGTCCAGCAGCGCGGCGTTGCGGGCCAGCAGCTCCGCCATCTGCTCCGAATCGGTCATCCTCGCCCCTCTGATCGGCAGACAGGACGGTACCCAGCGCGATCCGGCAACACAGCAACGTTGACGCAACGGTCGGGCGGATTCCCGGCTGAACTGCTCGAACCCGCGTCGTGACGTGCGCCACCGACGACTGAGCCCCGGGCCATCGGCCCGGGGCTCAGTGTGAGGCAAGGGTGGATCAGCCGTGCAGGGCCGACTTGGCCAGCCACTGGTCCCACGGCACGGCCCAGTCGTAGTAGTCGCCGTCCTTGGCGCCCAGCTGCTGGGTCGAGCCGGTGATCTCCACGGGGTCGCCGACCATGACCTCGTTGTAGACGATCTCGGCGGTGGCCGGCGCCAGGTTCACGCAGCCGTGCGAGACGTTCGTGTTGCCCTGGGCCCAGATGCTGCCGGCGTAGCCGTGCACGAACTCGCCGTTGTTGGAGATGCGCATCGCCCACGGCACCACCACGTTCTCGTAGTGGTACTTCGGGTTGCTCATGGCGAAGGTCGGGCTCTTGGACATGACCACGTGCGTGCCGCTGTTGGTGACCCGGCCCGGGTCGGAGTCCAGCCCGTAGCTCGCCGGGTAGTCGGCGATCACGTTGCCGTCCTGGACGATCTGGAGGCGGTGGGTCTGGGTGTTGCCGCGCAGGATCATGCTGCGGCCGACGGTGAACGACGTGGTCAGGTCCTCCGCGCCGTACGCGCCGTTGCCGAAGGACGTGCCGTACAGCTTGGCCAGCAGGGTGACCTTGGTGTTGGCCGGCCAGTAGTCCTTGGTGCGGTAGTGCAGCGTCTGGTCGTCCAGCCAGGCCCACGAGCCGGTGCTCGGGTTGGACGTCTGCACGGTCAGCGCCCGCTCGACCGAGGCCTTGTCCTGCACCGGCGAGCTGAAGGTGAGCACGATCGGCTCGGCGACGCCGACGGTGGCGTTGTCGGCCACGTTGATCTGGGCGTCGATCTGGCGGGCCGGCGTGAGCGTGTGGAAGGTGCCGCCCAGCGGCACCTGCTTGCCGTCCGAGCCGACGGCGGTGCCGGACCAGGTGTACGTGCGGTTGTAGCCGAGCGACTCGGTGGCGGTCCAGCTGTGCTTGTCCGGCGAGGTCAGGCCGGCCACGGGCCGGCCCTCGTCGTTGACCAGGTGCACGTCGGTGATGGCGCCGTCGGCGACGGTCACCTGCACGGGGTCGGCCGGCGACACGTTCTGCGCGGTGTCGCCCGGGATCTGGGTGACCTTGGCCGGCTTGGACACGGCCGCCGGCGACACCTTCTGCTCGGCGGTCGTGGGTTTGGCCGGCGGCTGCGTCGTCCCGGTGGATCCGCACGCGGCTAAGCCGAGCATGGTGGCCATGACCCCCGCCGCCATGACCCAGCGTGTTCCTCTGACCGCCCGCACGGCCACCCCTTCCCCCGAAACCCCTCATCACGTCCTGTAACTCATTCGACGTCGCAGCTACGGCCCGCGTTGACAGCGCTAAACGTGATTCATGTCACAGGTGCCGGACAGGCGATGACGATCGACTTCTTGAACGGTACCGCCGGATGCCGACAGCGACGCTCTCGATCTGATCAAGATGGCGCTACTGTCCGGAACCGCCGACGATGCTGCTGGCCAGGATCTGCCCCAGGCCGGTGCGGGTGGCCACCACCATCAGGCGGTCCCGCGGCACCAGCTGGTGGTCGGCCGGCGGCTGCCAGTCCATCCGCTGCTCGGTGCGGCGCTGGAGCGCGATCACCCGGACCTCGGTGCGCTGCTCGACCTCGCCGATGGTCCGGCCGCCCAGGCCGGTCCCGTCGCCGACCGGCACCTCGGCGATCAGCAGCACCCGCCGCCCGACCGGGATCGTGCCGATGACCTGCCGTTCCACCATGGCGGCGGCGAAGGCCGGCGCGGCCAGCGCCGACACGCTGCGCGAGACGTCGATGTTGAAGCGGCGCTCGACCAGCCGGGCGAAGTCGTTGTCGAACAGCCGCAGCACGACCAGCAGGTCGTCGCGGATGGCCCGCGCGGTCAGCGCCGCCTCGAGGTTGACCACGTCGTGCGAGCTCAGCGTGACCAGCGCCCGGCTGGTGCCGATGTAGGCGGCCCGCAGCGTGTCGTCCCGGCTGGCATCGCCGATGATCACCGGCAGCCCGAGCCGTCTGGCCAGCGGGATGCCGCGGGCGCTCTCGTTGCGGTCGACGCCGACCACCGGCACGCCCAGGTCGTGCAGCTGGGCGACCACCCGGGCGCCGACCTGGCCGAGCCCGATCACCACGACATGGTCGCGGAACGGTCCCTGGGGGCCGTTGGCCGCCGCCAGCCGCGCGCTGACCACGGCGTCCAGCGCCACCGCGGTGATGATCGGAATGATCGAGATGCCGACCAGCGTCACCATCACCTGGGTGATCTTGTTGATCACCGGCAGGCTGTCCGTCGGCTGGGCCGCCCCGGCGACGTCCAGCGCCGTCTCGTAGACGGCGTTCCACCAGGTGTAGCCGCCGAACACGGCGAACATGGTGGTGCCGATGGCCAGCAGCACGAACAGCGACGCCGCGGCGGCGGCGACCCTGCGGTTGAGCACCGAGCCGAAATTGCGCCGCAGCGCCGCCATGAACGCGCTGGGCCGGCGGCGCACCGGCTTCTCCACCACCGAGCCGTTGGCGAAGGCGAGCACCAGGTCGGTCGAGTGCTCGGTGACCGGCAGCAGGTCGGGATGGGTGGAGTCGGTGGTGTCGGCCAGGCCGCAGATGATCCGCTCCGGCGCGACCTCGTCCCGCCGCACCACATATAAGGTGCGGCCCGACACCCGGATGTGCGTCGGGCCCTCGCGGCCGAGCGAGGCCGCGACGAACGAGGGCGCGGCCATCGCCGCGTCGGAGAGCACCGCGCAGTCCGCGAACAGGGTGCGGACCCGGTGGCCGAGGCTCGTGTTGAACAGGCGCAGCACGAGCCGCAGCTCGGGGTTGATGTCCTGGGCCAGCAGCGCGGCGTGGATGTTGCCGGCGTCGTCGGAGCCGAGCAGCGCCAGCGCCCGGGCCGTCGACAGCTTGGCCTGGAGGAACGCCGCGTTGTCGGGGGCCGCCGCCTCGATCACCCGGACCCGGCTGAGCTGGGCGATCCGCGGACCGTAGTTCTCCTGCTTCGACCGCAGGATGACGGTGACGTCCTCGTCGTACCGATTGATCAGCTCGTCGACGAGCCGGAAGGCCAGCGGGCTGTCCCCGCACACCACCAGATGCCGACGCCGGTCGTTCCTGCGGAGCTGGAGCGTCGGCACGGCTTGATCGTATGCGAGCCGAACGCGTCAGGGGCCGGTTGTGGGGAAGTGGTCCCCTGGGTTCAGTAGCGGCCCTGCTGCTGGTTCTGGGACTCCCAGGCCAGGCGCTGGGTGATCCACTCCTGGGCCAGCGACTGCGGGGAGGTGTGGTGCATGGCGGCGAGCTCGCGGAGCTGCTCGTTCGCGGTCAGCGAGAGCCGCAGCTGGTAGACCTGCGCGTTGCCGAAGCGGCGGCCGGACCCGGTGGTCTCGACGTCGCCCTCGGGGGCCAGCGCCGCCAGGTAGTTCTCCAGCTCGTGGTCCGGAGCGGCTTCCTGCTGCTCACGGGCCGGCTCGCGGTGTCTACCGTCTTTTTTCCGTCCAAGCGAGGGAAGAGGCACCGAAGGAGGATAACGGTTCGGTTGCGGGCGGGTGACGGGTGTGTCCGGCGCCACACCTGCCCCGGCGTGGAGAGGCCCCCGCGCCAGGGGGAGGAACGCGGGGGCCGGAGGGGATCTCCACAGGCGCTGACCGGGGGTATGTCAGCAAAACGATTGTGACATGCGCCGTTGCCGCGTGCGAGGGTTTCGCACTGGATTCATGCCCGAATTTCCTGCTTGAAAACCAGATAGTCGCCAACCGTTCGGGGTGATCATTGCTCGGCCCGGCTGAGCGGGGCTGCTCCGGACAGCGCTTGCGTTCGACGGCGTCCGCCCGCTACGGATGCGTTGAAACGGTTGAGGCCGACAGTACGCAGTGTGACCGCGGCGGTGACTCGCTACTCATCGTCGCATTCGGGTGCCGTCGCGACTTTGAGTGACGACATTCACCATCCACGGTATGTGAACTTTTCGCGGGGTCCGCGGATGCCTCGTTGGCGCGTGTCGGAGTCCTCGCGCCGCATAGCCTGTACGGCCGTCAAAGAGGCGGCCGATGGCCCCTGACCTGCGGCGGCGTGCCGGCCGCGATCATGAGGGCGGGTGACGACCGGGCAATCCCCGCCGTTGGCATGGACGGTATGTCCGCGGTTCTCGAAGTCGTCGAACCGGGCGGCGGCGGCCGACGACACACGTGACAACTTCTTGTGCGACGCCATTGACAATGGTTGAGCCATGCTCTCTCTCGGCGCGGTGTCGCTCTCCGGAGAGTGACGCGGGCTTGCTCGCGCGACTTCCGGGGCGTGGCCGCACACTACGAAGAGCAACGCGATCAGCTTGTTGTTCTCCGGCGTGTGGCCGCGTTCTCGAACCCGGGTTCGCCCCGGGCCGTCGGCACGCGTCCGCGACCATTCCACCGTGTTCCCCGCATGGTTCGCGGCCCGTTGAGGCGTGCCGCCTCGCCCGTGCGGGCAATGGCGGCGGCGCCGGCGACGACCCCCGGCGACCGGCTTGACCGGTGCAGGCCCGGAGGTGTTGATCAGTGGCCGTTCTGGTGCATAACTCACGGTCACTCTCCGTCTGATGGGAATCACTCTCCGGGGGGCTGCAAGGCGCGCCGCGGCTCGCTTAGCCTCGCCGCCGAAGGCCGAGTCGGGGAGGCATCATGAGCGGGAACCTGGAAGTCCGGAAGCTCCTCTGGCAGCACGACGACGCGATGCCGCGTGGCTCGACGAACGGCGTGCCCGCCCAGCGCAGCGACGAGCCCTCGAAGATCTCCGCCGAGCAGGTGCACCGGGCCCGCCTCGCGGTCGCCCGCGGCGCGCTCGACGTGGACGACTGCCGGCAGCTGCTCGACATGTTGGGGCTCGCGCCCGGTGAGGACGGGGTGCCGCCGGTCCGTCGGTGACGCGGCGTTCCTCCCCGCGGGGACCAGGCCGGTCGCCGGGGCCGAAGGCGTTCGGGGCGCCTCCCGGCGGTCGGTCCGCCCACACATGAGGTTCCGTCAGGTGCGGCGGGAGCCGCATTCGAAATGTTCGAGCCGTCTCGTGGAATTCACGCGCCGGGGTGTGTGAACGGGTCGGCTTTGCCGACCGGTGAATTCCGGCCGCGCGGGCGGGCGTCGCCCGGCGATCCAGATGTGGCGCAGCACACTTCGACGCGTCCGGCGGCGTCGGCGGGCCGGATCAGGGCCCTGATCAGGGCCTGATCGTCCGGGGGTCGTCTGCGGCCGGGGTAAAAGCGCAGGTAGGCGCGTTCCGGCCCCCCGGTTTTGGAGGATGTCCCCGACGTGTTCTATGCTTGCGGAGCTTCCAGCGGATGGTCGTTGGAGGGCCCGGATGCCAAGGTCCCTCGTAGGAGGTCCAAGGAAGCCGGAGTCCTCATCGTCTAGCGGCCTAGGACCCCGCCCTTTCAAGGCGGTAGCACGGGTTCGAATCCCGTTGGGGGCACGAAAACCGAACAAGCAAGGCCCAGTGGCGCAGTTGGTTAGCGCGTCGCCCTGTCACGGCGAAGGTCGCGGGTTCAAGTCCCGTCTGGGTCGCAGGAGTACGATCGGGCTTCCGGTCTTCCTGGCCAGGTAGCTCAGTTGGTACGAGCGACCGCCTGAAAAGCGGTAGGTCGGCGGTTCGACCCCGCCCCTGGCCACAGCTCGTTAAAGCTCGCACAGTGTGAGATTGCGCAGGGCACGGAACATCTCTGATGTTCCGTGCCCTTTGTGTTATTCGCGTTCGGCCGCCGGCAGTCGACCACTCAGACGTGGCGTGCTCACTCGACTGAGTGTTCACCGGTCGCGGTACCCCACGGATCTGCGTCACTCTCGGTTCAACTTTCGCCGTAACTTTCCCGTATCGACAAGGCGCGATGCTTACTTGTCACTCAAGTGGGGGATATTCGTGCATGCCGCTGGAAGCGTTCGGCGGTACAAGCAATAACCTAACTGCCGAATCGTCGAGGCCGTGGTTCGGATATCGTCACGCCGACCCCGCCCCGCCCTTCGTGCACGCGGGTCATCGGGAGGCACTTCTGGCCCCGAATAAGTTGATCTTGGGAGACGGGATGCGGGTCCGGGTGAGACAGCTCAGACGGGACGACGCCGACACGGTGCGGATCCCGGTCCCCGTCGATCTCCGCCGACAGTGGCAGGTGGACGCCCACCCGCCCGCGCGGCCGATCACCACCTGGGAGATCAAGTACCGCCGGGTGGTCATGGCCAGCGACCTCGGCTCGATCCTCGCGGTCGTGCTGACGGTCGGCAGCCTGATCGCCGCGTCGGCGCCGAGCGGCGACTATCCGCCGCTGTTCCTGGCGGGCGCCACGGTGACCGCCATCCTCGCCTCGCTCACCGCCTGCCGCGCCTGGAGCACCGCGGTGCTGGGCCAGGAGGCCGAGGAGTTCCGCCGGCTGGGCAAGGCGATCGTCGCCGCCGCCGTGGTGCTGGCCGTGGTGAGTCTCGGCCTGAACGTGCAGGGCGTGCGGGGCTGGATCTTCGTTGTCACGCCGACGATCGCGCTCGTCGCCTTTCCGCTGCGCTACATCCTCCGCCAGCTGCTGCACCGCCGCCGGCGCGCCGGCCGCTGCCTGCTCCCGGTGATGGTGGCCGGCAGCGTGGACACCGCCACCGACCTGATCGCGCGGACCCGCCGCGAGCCGCACAACGGCTGGCGCATCGAGGCCGTGTGCGCCGGCGGGCAGTCGGATCCGGTCGAGCACGGCGAGATCGACGGCGTGCCGGTCGTGGGTCAACTGGACGACCTGGCCGACCGCGTCCGGCGCGGCGGCTACCGCGTCGTCGCCGTCACGCCCGACCCGTACTGGACCCCGCTTCGCTTGCAGCGCCTGGCCTGGCAGCTCGAAGGCACCTCCACCGAGATGGTCGTGGCGCCGGTCCTGATGGAGGTCGCCGGCCCGCGGGTGCACGTCACCGGCGTGCTCGGCCTGCCGCTGCTGCGCGTGAGCGCGCCGACCTTCACCGGCGCCCGCCGCGTGGTCAAGGAGATCGTCGACAAGATCGGCGCGCTCGTGCTGCTGGCCGCCCTCTCCCCGGTGCTGCTCGCCATCGCCACCGCGATCCGGCTCGGCGACCGGGGCCCCGCGCTGTACCGGCAGCGGCGGATCGGCAAGGACGGCCGCCCGTTCACGATCCTCAAGTTCCGCACCATGGTGGTCGACGCCGACCGGCACCGCGGCGACCTCCAGGCCGGCAACGAGGCCGCCGGCCCGCTGTTCAAGATGCGCCGCGACCCCCGGGTGACGGCGATCGGGGCGGTGCTGCGCCGGTTCTCCATCGACGAGCTGCCCCAGCTGTTCAACGTTCTCGGCGGCACCATGTCGCTGGTCGGCCCCCGGCCGCCGCTGCCGAGCGAGGTGCAGGCCTACGGGCCGGACATGCTGCGCCGGCTGCTGGTGAAACCCGGCCTCACCGGTTTGTGGCAGGTGAGTGGGCGCAGCGATCTGCCGTGGGACGAATCGGTTCGCCTCGATCTGCGATACGTCGAGGACTGGTCGCTCGCGCTCGACGCGCTGATCCTGTGGAAGACGGTTCGCGCGGTGGTGCGCGGCCAAGGCGCGTACTGACCGAAATTGTCGAACACAACGCTCCGGTGATCTTCCATGACCGCCGACCGCGCGACGAATGCGGTCGGTCACGATTGTGAATTGTGGACAAAAAATGCCCCGTACGACCCGTTTTGCCGGCCTCCTGTCCGAATTGGTCCACGCCGCACCGGCTGGGAAGCTGACGCATCGATCCCGGGTGAGCCGAACGGCGGCGTCGGACCTTGCCGAATGCCAGCGGCATGACCGAGCCTGTACCGGGGATCCCGCCGTCATCACTGGAGGTCTGGTGAACAGGAAGGTCGCGGACAAGGCGGCCCCGACGCTCATCGGCGCCGCGACCGCGCCGGTCGCCGTCGGACTGCCGGTGTACAACGGCGAGCCCTACCTGGCCGCCGCGCTGGCGAGCCTGCTGGCGCAGCGGGACGTCGACTTCGAGCTGTGGATCGGCGACAACTGCTCCACCGACGGCACCGAGGAGCTGTGCCGCGAGGCCGCCCGGCACGACGACCGGATCCGCTACCGCAGACGCGAGCGCAACATCGGCCCGACCGCCAACCACAACCGCCTGGTGCACGAGGCCAGGTCGCGGTACTTCACCTGGGCCGCCTCCGACGACGCGTACGAGCCGGACCGGCTGCACAAGATGGTCGCCGCGCTGGCCGACCGCCCCGACGCGGTGCTGGCCTTCACCTCGGCCCGTCAGATCGACTCCGGCGGGCGGACGGTCGGGCACTGGCACAATCCGTGTCGCACCGACCACGTCGACCCGGTCGTCCGCATCCGCGACCTGATCGGCCTGGAGCACGAGAACTACCACTGCTACGGCCTGTACCTGCGGGACGTGCTGACGAAGACCCACCTGCTGCCGCCGGTCAAGAACAACGACCGGATCCTGATCGCCGAGCTGGCGCTGTACGGCCGGTTCGTCGAGGTCCGCGAGGAACTGCTGCTGCACCGCCTGCACGAGCAGCGCCTCACCCAGTCGGTCTCGGCCCGCGACTGGTACCGGACGCAGCGCACCGACGGCCGCCGCCTGGTCCTCCCCAACGTCGAGGAGGCCGGCTGGTACCTGAGGGCCATCGCGGGGGCACCCCTGCGACGCCAGGATCGAGTGCTGGCACTGTTGGCACTGCGACCGTGGGTCCGCGAGAACGCGGCGCCGATGGCGCGCAACGTGGCCAGGGCGGCCCTCGACGGGGCACGCATGGCCGCGTCGGCCTCCGGCCGGCTGTTGGGCAAGTGAGACCGAGCCGCGGGCCTGCCGCCCGCGGCGCAGAGTGACGCGAAAGGGAACACGGACGTGGACGCGTTGGACATCCTGCGAGTGCTGCGACGGCGGTGGCAGATCACCGCAGCGGTCGCCGCCGCGTTCGCCGTGCTGGTCGGCGCGGTGCTGTTCCTGGTGCCCCAGCAGTACAAGGTGACCGCGATCGCCCTGGTCACGCCGGCGAGCAACCAGGACGTGCAGAACCCGTACACGGTCTCGGACCAGGCCCAGTCGCGGATGGCGGCGCTGCTGGTCACCGTGCTCACCGCGCCGGCCACCGCCGACGGCTACGTGGCCAAGGGCGCGAACGGCACCATCGAGGTCACCAACGCCAACGGCGTCACCGACACCTCCCAGACCGACAGCCCCTTCATCACGATCACCGTGACCGACCTGTCGGCGGCCGGCGCGGTGCACGGCGCGCAGGTCGTGCGGCAGCGGGCGATCGACGAGCTGAAGAACCGCCAGGACGCGGCCCAGGTCGCCGCCGCGCAGCGGCTGACGCTGACCGACGTGCTGCCGACGACGGACGCCGTCACGACGCACGCCTCCCAGCTGCGGGCCGTCGGCCTGGTCGCCGCGCTCGGTCTGGTGCTCGGCGTGCTGGGCATCGTCGTCGCCGACCGGGTGCTGGTCTCCCGGGCCAAGCGCCGCGAAGCCGCCGAGGCGGAGGAGGCGGCCACCCCGCCGGCGGCCACCCCGCCGGCCCCGAAGGCTCCGCCGACCGCGGCCGGCGCGGCCGTCGAGAAGTTGAACGGCGCGAACGACCACCGCCGGGGCGTGCTGCCCGCCGTCACCTCGCCCGCCGACTCGCCGACGATCAAGTTCTCGCCGGTGCGCAGCGACCAGAAGCAAGGCGGGGGAAGCCGCCGATGACGGTGGCCGCGGCCGGCAGACGCGTGCCGGTCACCACGCTCGCCGCCGAAGCCCTGTTCCGGGTCTCGCCGCACGTCGTCCTCGCCGTCTACATGCTGCTGCTGGCGTTGCCGCAGAACAACGTGCTCGCCGGCGGCGGCGGGGCGATCACCCCGGCCCGGATCGTGGCCGGCGGCTGCCTGCTGTGGTGGCTGGTGGCCCGGTTCGCCGGCGGATTCAAGCTGGCCACGGGTCCCAACCCGGTACGCCGGATCGTGCTGGTGGCGCTCGGCCTGCTGGCGGCGGCCGACGCCGTCGCGTTCATCGGCGGCGTGCCGGATTCGAGGATCTCCGGCGCGGACCGCACCGCGATGCTCTTCGTGCTCGCCGCGGGTGTGGCGCTGCTCGTCTGCGACGGCCTGAGCAGCACCCGCGCGCTGCGGGCGGTGTTCGCCGGCGCCGTGGTGGGGTTCAGCTGCTCGGCGATCGCCGCGATCGGCCAGTTCGTCCACGCCGTCGACCTGCGGACGCTCACCGTGTTCCCGGGCCTGGTCACGCAGCAGCTCGTGAGCATCTCGCTGCCACGTGGCGGCCTCGTGCGCTCGCTGGGCTTCGCCAATCACCCCATCGAGTTGGCGGCGACCGCCGCGGCGATGCTGCCGCTCACCCTGCACCTCGCCCGGTACGGCCGGCTCAAGACGTTCTGGTGGGCCTGCGCCGCGGTGCTCGCGGTCGGCCCGCTGGTGTCGATCTCCCGCACCGGTCTGCTCGGGCTCGCGGTGGTCGCGCTGTTCCTGCTGCCCCGGTACGGGCTGGTCCGCTGGCTGCTGGCCGGCGGCCTGATGGCCAGCATGGTGCTCGCCGCCGGCGTGGTGCAGCCGAAGCTGATGGACGTGCTGGTCGGCACGGTCGCCGGGTCCAGCAAGGACAGCAGCATCTGGTCCCGCCTGACCAAGTACGACTACGTGTGGCAGCACTTCCTGGCCAAACCGCTGGGCGGTCAGGGATTGGGCACCTACGTCACGTCGGTCCAGCCGTTCCTGGACAACCAGTACCTGCTGACCGCCGTCGAGTCGGGCCTGCCCGGCCTGGTCGGCTTCGTGCTGCTGCTCGGGGTCCCGATGTGGTGGTCGTTCCGGTTCTGGCGGTCGAAGAAGATCGAGTCGCCGCCGCAGGTGCGGGACGCGGCCTGGGCGATCGGGGTGGCGCTGCTGGTGTGCGCGTTGAGCTTCGGCACGTACGACGGGCTCACCTTCCCGCAGTTCGAAGGGGTGTCCCTGATGCTCGTCGGCAGTGCGGGGGCGCTGTACCGGATCGCCCGCCGAACCGAGGTGGTCGCATGACTCGGGTGCTGGTCGCGGTCGTGACCTTCAACTCCGCCGCCGATCTGCCCCGGCTGGTGGCGAGCCTGCCCGCCGGCATGGACGGCACCGACTGGCGGCTCGTCGTGGCCGACAACTGTTCGAGCGACGACACCGTCGACGTGATCAACCGCCTCGCGCCGGACGCGAAGGTGGTGCAGACCGGCGCGAACCTGGGCTATGCCGCCGGCATCAACGCCTGCGCGGAGTGGGCCGAGCCCGACGAGGCGCTGTTCGTGCTGAACGCCGACGTCGTGCTCGGACGCGGCTGCGCGCTGGCGCTGCTGGCGGCCTGCTCGACCGGCTCGGTCGGCGTGGCCGTCCCGCTCGTCACCCGAACCGACGGCACCGTCGAGCCGACGCTGCGCCGACGTCCGACGCCGACTCGCGTGCTGGCGGAGGCGCTGCTCGGCGCCCGCGCCGGCGCGTTCGGCGAGCGCGTCGAGGCGCCGATGCCGGCGCGCCCGATCGACGTCGACTGGGCCAACGGCGCCGCGCTGCTGATCCCCGCCGAGGTGCGGCTGCGTATCGGCAAGTGGCAGGAGGACCTGTTCCTGTACTCGGAGGAGGTCGACTACTGCCGCCGCGTCGTTGACGCCGGCTGGCGGGTGCGGCAGGTCCCCACCGCGCGCGCCACGCACGAGGGCGGTGACGTCACGACCTCGCCGGCGCTGTGGGCCCAGCTGATCACCAACAAGGTCGTCCACGTGGCCCGCTGGGAGGGCCGCACGGCCGCCGAGCTGGTGTGGGCCACCCTGCTGATCGCCCAGCTCATCCGGCTACCGTTGCGCCGGGGCATCCACCGCCGCGCGCTTCGGGAACTCCTGCGCGGGCGGCGCGTGCTGGTCGCCGGCGTGCCGACCAACCCGGCCGCACCGCCGGAGTTCCGCCGACGAATCCGGGTGACCAGGGCGATAGGAGGCCGTGCGTGAGGGACTATGCCCTGCTGCCGCAGCCGGTGAAGGACCTGCTCCGACAGTCGGTGGGCAAGAACGTCGTCGGCGAGAACTGGTGGCGGGTGCGCTTCGCGGCCGAACGCTTCGACGCGGAGCGGGCCGAGCACACGGAGGTGGCCGCGCTGGCGCGTGGCCTGGAGCGAGTGCCGTCCGCGAGTGTCGCCGTCATCACGCCGACCTACCGCCGCGCCGACCGTTTGGTCACCGCGGTGACAAGTGCGTTGAACCAGACCGTGCGCGACGTCGTCGTGGTCGTGGTGGACGACGGCGGCGGCGAGCTGGACGGACTGCCGGACGACCCGCGGCTCGTCGTGCTCCGGTTGTCGCGCAACCACGGCAGCCCGGGCCTGGCTCGCAACGTCGCCCTCAAGCTGAGCCGATCCCCGTACGTGGCCTTCCTCGACGACGACAACACCTGGCGTCCCGACCATCTGGAGCGGGCGCTGGCGGCGCTCGAGTCCGGCGCCGGCATGGTGTACACGGCGCTGCGCCGGCTTCGCGAGGACGGCAGCGAGCTGGACGTGCTGAGCCGGCCGTTCGACCGCGCGGCCCACCGCGACGGCGAGTGGGTGGACATCAATGCCGTGGTGCTGCGGCGTTTCGCCGGCGTCCGGTTCGATCCGTGGGCGCGGCCGCGCTGGGTGCATCCGCGTGAGGACTGGGAATTCGTGCACCGGGTCTCCGCGAAATTACGGGTACGCCACGTTCCAGTGGCCACTGTGGACTATTCGGTGCACAGTGGCAGCTACTTCACCGACTGGGACGCAACGGCGATCGGAGTTTCCACGTGAGCGAGGTCGTCGACGGCTCGCGCGACTCCGACGGCGCGCTGTCCGGGCAGTTCAAGCTCGGCCTGCGGTTCAGCCTGATCAACACGGTGTTCTCGCGGCTGGCGACGTTCGCCGTCGGGGTGCTGCTGGCCCGGCTGCTCGCGCCCGAGCAGTTCGGGCTCTACACGACCGCCCTGGTCGTGCAGACGCTGCTGCTCACATTCAACGACTTCGGCACCGCGACGGCGCTCGTCCGGCACAAGGGCGACGTCCGCCCGATGCTGCCCACGGTCTGGACGATCTCCGTCGGCGGCGCGTCGATCGTGTACGTGCTGTGCCTGCTGTCCGCGCCCGCGCTGGCGACCGGCCTGGGCTCGCCGCAGGCCGCCGATCTCGTGCGGGTGCTGTCGATCAACGTCCTGCTGGACGGGTTCGCGGCCGTGCCCGGCGCGCTGCTGACGCGGAACCTGCGCCAGGCCAGACGCCTGATCGCCGACGTCGCCGGGTTGCTGGTGAACCTCGGGCTGACCGCCGCCCTGGCGGTGACCGGCTTCGGCGCGTGGGCGCTCGTGATCGGCCACGTCAGCGGCACGGCGGTGGTCACGCTGCTGCTGCTGATCGTCACCAAGCAGTTGCCGCGCTTCGGGATCAGGCGGCAGCACGTCGCCGAGGTCGCCAAGTACGGCGGCGCGGTCGTGGTGTCGTCGGTGGTGATGGTGCTGCTGCAATACGCTCCGCAAACGATTACGGGACGGATGCTCGGCGCCACCGCGCTCGGCTTCTTCTACCTCGCGTCGAATGTGTCGAGCTGGCCCGCCTCCGTGATCACCACGACCGTGGAGCGAGTCGGCCTCGCGACCTTCTCTCGGGCGCGTGACGCCGGCGTGGACCTCGACCGCGCGGCGTCGGCGGTGATCGGCATGGTCGCCATGGCGGTGCTGCCCGGCGGCGCCGCGCTGGCGCTGCTCGCGCCGCAGATCGTCGAGCTGGTCTACGGCGACAAGTGGGCGCCGGCCGCGCCGGTGCTCGCCGGTCTGGCCGTGGCCACCATCGCCCGGGTGCTGGCCGACCTCGTGTTCAACCTGATGATCACTGCGGGTTCGGCGCTGTCTTCCGTGCTGGTGCAGGTGATCTGGCTCGTCGCGCTGGTGCCGACCGCCATTGTCGCCACGGCGACTTGGGGGCTCGTCGGCATGGGGTGGGCGGTCGCGGCCGTCGCCTGTGTCGTGGCGCTTCCCGTACACGCATGGGGTCTGTGGCGGGCCGGCGTGCACGTGCCGGCCCTGCTGCGGGGGTTGGCGGTGCCGCTGGCGGCGACCGCGGTGGTCGTCGCCGCCCTGGTCGGCACGGGGCTCGTGCTGCACCACTCGCTGCTGTACCTGGTCACCGGCATGGTGATCACCGGTGCGGTGGTGGCCCTTGGGTGGTTCGGCGGACGTGACCGTTTGTCCACGGCACTTGACGCCCCGGCGGAGGTCTGAGTCCGTGAGGGCACCCCGCCCGCAGGCGGATCTGATCTTCCCCCATACTCGACGTTGCGACGCTTCAGAAGTGCAGGCGTGGCAGGAGGAAAGTCCGGCGAGTCCGATCGGGACTGTGGGATCGCGAAGGGAAACACGATCCATGACGATTCCGGCGCTGCGGGTGGGCCCCGTGCGTGTGCACGACCTCGACTTCGACCCCGCCGCGCAGGAGATCCTCAGACTCGCCGAGACCAACGCCGGCGAGCGCGCCGTCGTGGTCACCCCGAACGGCCAGCACCTGGACCTGCTCCAACGCGACCGCGCGCTGATGGCCGCCTATCACCGAGCGGAGCTCGTGCTGCCGGACGGCTGGCCGGTGGTGCTGGCGATGAAGTGGCGCGGGGCCAAGGCCGGCGCCCGGGTGACCGGCGCGGACCTGCTGCCGGCGCTGTGCGCCGAGGCCGCGGATCGGGGCATCGCCGTCGGTTTCCTCGGCGGCAAGCCCGGTGTGGCCGCCAAGGCCGCGGAGCGGCTGGTGCGCCGCCTGCCCGAGCTGAAGGTCGAGCTCGTGCACTCGCCGCCGCTCGGCTTCGAGAACGACGAGGACGTGTGCCGCGAGACGTCCGAGCTGGTCGAGATGTCCGGTGTCCAGCTGCTTTTCGTCGGTCTGGGCGCGCCCAAGCAGGAGCTTTTCGCCGATCGCTGGCTGCGGATGTCCGGTCGGGGCGTGTCCGTCTGCGTCGGCGCGGCGATCGACTTCATCGCCGGTGAGCAGACCCGGGCGCCGGAGATCTGGCGGAAACTCGGCGCCGAGTGGCTGTACCGCATGCTGCGGGAGCCGCGCCGGCTGGCCGGGCGGTATGCACGATCCGTCCCGGTTGTCCTGCGGGTCCTCGGTGACGCCGCCGTGGCCCGGTTGCTGGGCGCGCGGCGGTGACCGCCGAGGTCTGCGTCGTCACCGCGTACCCGCCGGGTCGCAGGGAGCTCGGCGGCGGCGGCTGGGTCGACCGAAGGCTGCTGGAGTCGTTGCGGGTCAACGGAACCTCGGTCGACCTGGTCACGGTGACCGGACCCGACGGAGAGTGGCGGGAACACGGCTACAGCGGCGTCTCCGCCGGCTCCGTGCCGTTGGAGATGCGCTCGGACCGAGCAGCCCTCGCCCGGGTCGCCCTCGGCATGCTGGTGAGCCCGGAGCCTTATCTGGCAAGGAAGTTCACGGCCTTCGGCGGCTGGTCCCGGGCGGTGCAGCTGCTTCGCGCGCGGGCCGCCGGAAAACCGGTGCTCACCAGCGGATGGCCCGCTCTGTTGCTGGCCCATGCCGCCGGTGTAACGGTTTCCGCGCACGTCGCGCACAACGTGGAGTCCGTGATCGCGGCCGAGCATTCGCCGACGCCGTTGCGGCTGTTGGGCGAACGCGCACGGCTGCGCCACGCCGAACGCCGGCTGCTGCGCACGCCGCGGCGGGTGTTCGCGTTGTCCCGAACGGACGCGTCCGTGCTGCGCAACTGGGGCGCGGTCGCCGAGGCCCTGCCGATTCCCGTTGTCCCGCAGGGGGAATCGGTTTCCGAGCGGCCGAACACCGTCGGCTTCATCGGCAAGGCGTCGTGGCCGCCGAACGCCAGCGCCCTGCGTGCGCTGCTCGGCCCCGTGCACGAGGAGTTGGAGCGGCTCGGCTCCGACGTCCGCTTCGTGCTGGCCGGTCGTGGCACCGACGAGTTCGCCGGGCACCCGCGGGTCGTCTCCAGCGGCTGGGTCGCCGACGAGACGGACTTCTATGCGAGGGTCGGTCTGGTTGTGGTGCCGCGTTTCGGCGTGAGCACGGGGATCAGCGTCAAGATGATCGAAGCGGCCGAGTTCGGGGTGTCCGCGCTGGTGCCCCGCGCGCTGGCCGACGCCGTCGATCCCGACGGGCCGTGGCTGGTCGCCGACGAGCCGGCGGCCATCGCCGAGGGCATCGCCAAGTGGTCGTGCTCGGGGCGTGAGTCGGACGTGCGCGACTGGGTGCTGCGCAACGACCCGGCGCGGACCGGAGCGATGCTCACCTCGGTGCTGACTTCCGGCGGCACGTCCTAACCGGCGTGCACGGAAAGTGTCGAATTGTCACCCATAAGGGTCATCTCGATTGTGTGTTGCCCGACACGGGGTTGGCTGGAGCACACCCCCGGTATCAGGATGTCGGACACGGTGGACGCGTCGACGGTCAGGAGGTCCGGTGCCCGGTCTGCTCCGTCAGGCGTTGCGCTTCCGTTTCGGATCACTGGGCGGCACCGGGCTCGTGACGCTCGGCCCGGTCGTGACCAGGGGCAAGGTCGTCGAGCTGCGGCCGCCGGAGGGGGCCGACGCCGCCGAGTGGTCCCGGCTGGCCCGCCCGGAGGGTGACCGTCTGGAGCCCCGGTGGGCCGAGAGTGATCTCGACTGGGTGACGCGCACGAGCGAGGCCGCGTGGCGGGAGCGGTGCGCGGAGCTGCGGCGACTGGCCCGTGACGACAAGGCGCTGCCGTTCCTGATCACCGTCGACGGCGGGATCGCCGGCGAGCTGCTGCTGGACCGCGTCGACCGGGGGCGCGGCTCCGCCGAGCTGGACGTCTGGATCTCGCAGGCACGCGAGGGCGCCTCGATCACGGCGTCCGCGCTGCGGCTGTTGCTGCACCACGCCTTCGGCGAGTACGAGCTGCGCCGGCTGACCGCGGCGATTCCGGTCGGCGACCACGGCGCGGCGACCTTGTTCAGCCGCGCCGGTTTCCGTCGCGAGGGGCTGCTGCGCGGATACCGGCGATCGCTCGACTACGAACTGTGGTCGCTGCTGGCCACCGACCGCCCTGAGGAGTCCATTTCGGACTTACCTATAGTGTCGGCGGTGGACGTTCCTGGCGGTGGTAGGGGTTTCGAGCGGTCGAGCGCGTTGCAGCGCCGGCTGCACGAACTGGTGCCCGGCGGGGCCCACACCTACGCGCGGGGTTCCGACCAGTACCCGGAGGACATGGCGCCGGTGCTCGTCCGCGGCGACGGCTGCCGGGTCTGGGACGCCGACGGCAACTGCTTCATCGAGTACGGCATGGGCCTCAGGTCGGTCACCCTCGGCCACGGCTACCGGCCGGTGCTCGACGCCGTGCACCGCGCGCTGGCCGACGGCGTGAACTTCTCGCGGCCGACCCGGCTCGAGGTGGCCGCCGCCGAGGACTTCCTGAGCCTGGTGCCCGGCGCGGACATGGTGAAGTTCGCCAAGAACGGCTCCGACGCCACGTCCGCGGCGATCCGGCTGGCCCGCGCGGCCACCGGCCGGGACATGGTGGCGGTGTGCGATCAGCCGTTCTTCTCCGCCGACGACTGGTTCATCGGCGCGGTCGAGATGAACGCCGGCGTGCCCGAGAACACCCGCAACCAGACGGTTCGCTTCCAGTTCAACGACCTCGAGTCGCTGCGGCAGCGGTTCGCCGAGAACGGCGGCCAGATCGCGTGCGTGGTGATGGAGGCGGCCACCGCGCTGGCCGAGCCGGAACCCGGCTTCCTGGAAGGGGTCCGCGCGCTGTGCGACGCCCACGGCGCGCTGCTCGTCTTCGACGAGATGATCACGGGATTCCGGTGGTCGGCCAGCGGGGCACAGACCGTGTACGGGGTGCGGCCGGACCTGTCGTGCTGGGGCAAGGCGATGGGCAACGGGTTCCCGATCTCGGCGCTGGCCGGCCGGCGGGACCTGATGGAACTCGGCGGGCTGCGGACGGAGTCGCCGCGCGTGTTCCTGCTCTCCACCACCCACGGCCCCGAAACCGTGTCCCTGGCGGCGTTTCGCGCCGTCGTGCGGGCCTACGCCGACAGCGACCCGATCGGCGTCATGGAGCGCCGCGGCACGCAGCTGGCCGAGGGAGTGAACTCCGCCGCCAGCGAGCTGGGCGTCGAGCACCTCGTCGCCGCCATCGGCCGGCCGTCGTGCATGGTGTTCACCACCCGTGACGGCGAGGGGCGGCCCTCCCAGCCGTACCGCACGCTGTTCCTCCAGGAGCTGCTGCGCCGGGGAGTGCTCGGGCAGTCGTTCGTCATTTCGGCGGCGCACACCGTCGCCGACGTCGAGCACACCATCCGGGCCACCCGCGAGGCCCTGGTCGTCTACCGCCAGGCGCTGGAAGACGGTGGCGTGGACCGGTTTCTGATCGGTCGCCCCGTCGCGCCGGCGCTGCGTTCGCTGGCCCGGCCGCGCCAGCTCTGAGGACAGAAATGAGGGCGCTGGGCGGTTCTCACCGTCCAGCGCCCTCGGTTGGCCATCGCTGACGTTCCGTCGGCTCTGCCCCTCGTAGTGCCGGAGGAGTCGTCACCGGTGGCCAAGTTTGGGAGCCCCGACGCCACGGGGGCAACGCGACGCCGGGGCCAGCCCCCGACCTGACCGGGCGCGGTCGGCAGGTCGGGAAGATCCGGGACACGTGGGGGGAGGATCGTCGCCCGCGGCGCGACAGCACCGTGAGGACGTGCTCGACGTGGTCGGCATACGCGGCGATGACCCACTCTGGGGGCATCCCCGGGCCCGGATCAGCTCGGCGCGGCCGCACGAGGGCACACGAGTGCCGTGCGACCGTGGTCGGCGTCAGTCAGGCGAGGTGCTGGGCAGCCCGGGAACGCCGTCGCTGACGCGCTTGGCGCTGTGCTCGTCGGTGGTCGAGCCGGGGCTGGGCCGGAAGCCGGCGCCCGGCGGCACGACGGCCGCGACGCCGTTGGCGCCGCCGAGGTCGTGGCCGGAGGAGGAACCGCTCGTGGACGGGCTGGAGATCGGTTGCGCCGCCGGCTGTTCGAGCGGCAGGTCGCTGGGGGTCTGCGGCAGGTCGGGGACGGCCCCGGCGGGCTGCCCCATGGAGGACTCGATCGACTTCGTGGCCGGCTGCCCGACAAGGGGGCTGACCGGCGGCGCGGTCGGCTGCACATGGACCGGCGGCGGCGCGACCGGCGGCGCCGCCGGTGGTGCGGCCGGGGGCGGCGGGGTTGTCTTCACCGGGACGGTGACGGTGGTGGTGCCCGTCCACACGTCGCCGGTGCTGGTGCCGCCGGTGCCCTGGGACGGCGTGGTGTAGTTGGCGCTGTCTTCGTTGCCCTGGTTGTCGGCGTTGCCGTTGCCCTGGTTCCCGGTGCTCTGGGAGTTGCCCGGGTGCACGAGGCTGTTCAGGTGGCCGCCGTTGCCCTGGCTGTTGTCGTTGCCGTGCTGCTGGAGCAGGACAAGGGTGTCGGGGCTCGGCAGGCGCAGGTGGCTCTGCCGGCCGAGGTCCTTCAGCAGACCGTTGACCAGGGAGGACAGGTCGGACTGGAGCGTGTCCGAGACGGGCTTGGGCTGCGGCGTGTCGTGCGATGTCGCCGCGCTCGCCACGGCGGAGCCGAGCACGCAGGCCAGCAGGGTCAGGCCGCCGGTGACGGCGACCCGGATGACGGCGGCGCGCAGCGCAGTGCCGGCGCACCGCACCGCACCCTCGCCGGCCACCGTCACCACCACCGTCCGCTGCCGCTGACAAAAACATGAAGTTGTCGGACTCGCGTTTAGCGCCGCGATCGATTCGCGGCCCGTCGGTTGTCCGGGATCAGTCTCGCACAACGTGGCAACCGCAGGTTGCGTTCCGTGGTCGGCCACTCGTTTGAGGGTTTTCGGCCGAGCGGGGGATCCGCTCCCCTCGGTGTCGCTTCTAACCCGTGACCAACTCGTCTACGGGGAGGACCGAGTGCAAGTCGACACATCGTCAGGGACGGCCTCCGCGGCCGAACTGCTCAGTGCCGCAGAACAAGGCGACCGGGCCGCTTGGCGCGAACTCGTGGCCAGGTTCACGCCGACCGTGTGGGCCGTCGCGCGGGCGCATCGGCTCGATCGGGCCGACGCGGCCGACGTCGTGCAGAACACCTGGCTGTCATTGCTGGAGAATATGAACGGAATTCACAATCCGGCCCGGCTGGCGGCCTGGCTCGCCACCACCGCGCGCCGGCACAGCCTGCGGGTGGTGGCCGCGCGCCGCCGCGAGACCCCGGTTGACGAGCCACGATCGGCCGACCTGCGGGCCGAGGCGGCCGACGTGCCGGTCGTGCGGGACGCGTGGCACGCCGAGTTGTGGCGGGCGTTCACCCAGTTGTCGGAACACTGCCAGAAGGTGCTGCGGGTGCTGGTGCACTCGCCGGAGCTTTCCTACGAGCAAGTGGCCGCAGCGGTCGGCATCGCGCCCGGCAGCGTTGGGCCGACAAGGGGACGGTGTCTGATCGAACTACGCCGAAAGGCGGCGCTGGCGGGATTGTTCGCGGAGGGGGCGCGATGAGGCAGATGTCCGTGTGGCGGCTGCTCGATCCGGCGGATCGAGCGTTGCTGAACCAACTCCGGGTGCTGCTGCGTGGAATCGATCCGGTTCCGCAAGAGGTCATGGCGGCCGCCGATTCACTCTATCAGCGCATTGCCTCGCGTCGGAGGGTAATGGCTCGGGTGTGGTGATCGACTAACACGGCAATGGGGTCCCGAAAAGCTTCGAGACCCCATTGTTACGCCTCGTCCGCTCAGCCGAGCTTGCGCAGCCGCGCGATCGCCTCGTCGATTACGTCGTCGCGCTTGCAGAACGCAAAACGCACGAGATGCTGCCACTGATCGGGGTGATCGGTGAACACCTGCACCGGCACGCCGGCCACGCCGATGCGCTCCGGCAGCTGCCGGCACAGCTCGGCGCCGTCGGCGAAGCCCAGCGGGCGCACGTCCGCGCACACGAAGTAGGTGCCGGCGGCCTGTCGGACACCGAAGCCGGCGTCCGACAGCCCCGCGGACAGGCGGTCACGCTTGCGCTGGAGGTCGTCGCGCAGCTGGTCGACCCACGCCATCTCGTTGCGCAGCGCGTAGGCGACGGCCGGCTGGAACGGCGCGCCGCCGACGAACGTGAGGAACTGCTTGGCCGCGCGGACCGCCCCGACCAGCTCGGCCGGCCCGCACACCCAGCCGATCTTCCAGCCGGTGCTGTTGAACGTCTTGCCCGAGCTGGAGATGGCCAGCGTGCGGTCGGCCATGCCGGGCAGCGCCGACAGCGTCACGTGCTCGCGGCCGTCGAAGATCAGGTGCTCGTACACCTCGTCGGTGATCGCGATGAGGTCGTGCTCCTGGCAGATGCGGGCCACTTCCTCCATCTCCTGCCGGGTGAACACCGTGCCGGACGGGTTGTGCGGCGAGTTCAGCAGCAGGGCCTTCGTGCGGGGCGTCACGGCCGCCCGCAGCGCGTCCACGTCGAGCGCGAAGCGGTCGCCGTCCTCGACCAGCGACACCACCGTGCGGGTCGCGCCGGCCAGCGCCACCGAGGCCGCGTACGAGTCGTAGTACGGCTCGATCAGCACCACCTCGTCGCCGGGCTCGACCAGGGCCAGCAGCGAGGCGGCGATCGCCTCGGTCGCGCCGACCGTGACCAGCACCTGCGTGTCCGGGTCGTACTCCGTGCCGTACCGGCGGCGGTGCTCGGCGATCGCCTGCCGCAGCTCCGGGCGCCCCGGGCCGGGCGGGTACTGGTTGATCCCGTCGGCGATGGCCCGCTGGGCGGTCGCGAGCATCTCGGCCGGCCCGTCGGTGTCCGGGAAGCCCTGACCGAGGTTGACCGCGCCGGTCCGGGTGGCCAGCGCGGTCATCTCCGCGAAGATCGTCGAGGTGAACGGCCGCAGCCGCGGCACGAGAGCAGGTGTACGCACATCCGGATCCTCGCCGATCCTTCCCCGGGATGTCACCCGGGCGATCCCCGATCTGTGTCGCCGGACACGGCGATCGCCGTCGTGCGCAGGGAGAATGGAGCCGTGGAGCGACTCACCGCCGCGGAGGCGGTCAAGCGCCGTGCGCTGCGTCGGATGAAGCTGGTCGCCGTCGGCTTCCTGGTCCTGGCCACCGTGCTGTACGTGCTGTCCGGGATCTTCGCCGGACCGGTCTGGCTGGGCTACGTGCACGCCGCCGCCGAGGCCAGCATGGTCGGCGCGCTGGCCGACTGGTTCGCCGTCACCGCGCTGTTCCGCCGGCCGCTCGGACTGCCCATTCCGCACACCGCCCTCATTCCCAACCGGAAGAACCTGCTCGGGGCCAGCCTCGGCGACTTCGTCGGCAGCAACTTCCTTTCGGAGCAAGTTGTCCGGGACCGGCTGCACCGCGCCGACATCAGCAAGCGGTTCGGGGCGTGGCTGTCGCAGCGGGAGAACGCGGCGCGGATCACCTCCGAGCTCGCCAACGTCGCTCGCGGTGTCGTCGCCGTGCTTCGGGACGAGGACGTTCAGGCCGTCGTCGAGCACGCCGTCGTGCAGCGCCTCATGGCCATTCCGTGGGGCCCGCCGCTCGGCAAGCTTTTGGCCCACGTGCTGGCCGACGGTTCGCACCACAAGCTCGTCGACCTGATGTGCGACCGGGCGTACGAGTGGGTTCGCGACAACCACGACACCATCCAGCGCGTCGTCGCCGACCGGTCGCCGTCGTGGTCGCCGAAGTTCGTGGACTCGATCCTCGCCGACCGGGTCTACAACGAGATCCTCGGCTTCGCGTGGGCCGTCAAGACCGACGTCAACCACCCGATGCGGGGCACCCTGGACCGGTTCCTGATCGACTTCGCCGGGGATCTCCAGACCGATCCCATCACCATGGAGCGGGCCGAGGCCGTCAAACAGCAGGTGCTGACCCATCCCGAGGTGCAGCACGTCATCGGCACCACGTGGACCAACGCCAAGCGCATGCTCCTGGACGCCGCCGAGGACCCGTCCAGCGAGCTGCGCCGCCGGGTGCTGGAGGGGCTGGTGGTGCTCGGCGAGCGGCTCGAGACCGACGACGCCACCCGCGAGAAGGTCGAGGGCTGGATCGAGGGCGGGGCCGCGTACGTCGTCACCCACTACCGGGCCGAGATCCTCACCCTCATCACCGACACCATCGAGCGCTGGGATGCCGAGGAGACCTCCCGCAAGATCGAGCTCCAGGTCGGCCGGGACCTTCAGTTCATCCGCATCAACGGCACCGTCGTAGGCGCCCTCGCCGGCCTGATCATCTACGCCGCCTCCCAGTTCCTGTTCTGAGCGGCAAGCGTTTGTCCACAGGCCGGCGGAGTTGTCCACAGCTGGGGATCACGGAAGATCGACTTCGGGTCCGCGCTGGTAGACTGGGCTCGGGGACGGCCCCCTTGGGTTGGGTGGGTCATGTGTTGCGGGTCGTGCCGCCATGTCCGGCAGCGTTGGTTCCCCGTCATGTCCGGCAGCGTTGGTCCCCCGTCATGTCCGTGCCGTGCCGGTTCTTCCCGTCCGCCATGTCTGGCGGCGTCGATTCACATGTTCGGCGATGTTGGTCCCCCGGTCCGCCATGTCCAGCGGTGTCGGCTCACACGTCCGCCATGTCCGGCGGTGTTGGTCCCTCCGGTCCGCCGTGTCCGGCTGCGTCGGCTCGCATGTCCGCCGTGTCCGGCGGCGCCGGTTCTCCCGGCCGCGGGTCAGGAAGCGGTGCTGCGGGCTCGTTCCCGCCAGTTGCGGGCCTTCTCCCGGTTCCCGCACACCCGCATCGAGCACCAGGTTCGCGAGCGGTTCCGGGAACGGTCGTAGAACGCCCAGCGGCAGTCGTCGGCGGGGCAGATCTTGATCCGTTCCCAGTAGCCGAGCACGGCCAGCCGCGCGGCGGCGGCGAGGACGGCGCCGAGGGCGTCGCCGGCGGTGAGGACGGGAACACCGGCGCTGAGCTCGATGCGGATCGAGCCGTGGGTCATGTCGGCGGGCGGGGCGGCCTCGGCCTGCACGCCGTGGTGGGCGAGCGCGACGGACCGCAGCGCGTCTCTGCTGGCCCGTGCCTTGTGCGGCGCGCCGGCGGCGCCTAGTCGGCGGTCGGCCGCCCACTGTCGCCACGCCGCCTCGTCGTCCAGCACGTCGGTGGCCTCGGTCATGTTCACGGTGTTCAGGAAGGCGAGCAGGAGCTCCACGTCCCGCTCGGCATCCCAACCGGTTTCCTGCACGGCGCGAGCGCCGGCGGCCATACCAGTCACCACTCCACTCTATGCGGCAATTCCAACGTTCTGGATAAGTCCAGGTCGAGGGATATAAACCCGGTGTATAGACCGGAGGTATACACCGGGGGTAGAGTGGCCGGCATGTCGATCGGACTCACCCTGCTGGGCCTGTTGGAGACGGGTCCACGGCACGGCTACGACCTCAAGCGTGCCTACGACGAGCACTTCGGGCAGGACCGCCCGCTGCACTATGGCCAGGTGTACTCGACCCTGTCCCGGCTGCTCCGCGACGGCCTCGTCGAGGTCGACGGCGTTGAGGTCGGCGAGGGCCCCGAGCGCAAGCGCTACGCGATCACCTCCGCGGGGGTCACCGACGTCCACGACTGGCTGATAACGCCGGAGCGGCCGGAGCCGTACCTGCACAGCACGCTGTACACGAAGGTGGTGCTGGCGCTGATGTCCGGGCGCAGCGCCGCCGAGGTCCTCGACGTGCAGCGCGCCTCCCACCTGGAGACGATGCGCGGCCTGACCCGCCGCAAGTTGACCGGTGATCTCGCGGACCAGCTCATCTGCGACCACGCTTTGTTCCATCTGGAGGCCGACCTGCGCTGGCTCGAGCTCACCGCGGCCCGGCTCGACCAGCTCGCCAAGGAGGTTCGGCCATGAGCGCGGAGATCGACGGAGGGCCGCTGCTGGAGGCGGTGGACGTGCACAAGGCCTTCGGCCCGACGCCGGCGCTGGACGGCGCGGCGATCCGGCTGTGGCCGGGCGAGGTGGTCGCGGTCATGGGCCCGTCCGGCTCGGGCAAGTCGACGCTGCTGCACTGCCTCGCGGGCATCCTCCGTCCGGACAGCGGCACGGTGTACTACCGCGGCGCCGAGCTGAGTTCGATGTCGGACGTGGCACGCAGCGAGTTGCGGCGCACGGACTTCGGGTTCGTCTTCCAGTTCGGACAGCTGGTGCCGGAGCTGACGTGCCTGGAGAACGTGGCGCTGCCGCTGCGGCTGGGCGGCCAGCGCCGCCGCGAGGCCGAGCGGGCCGCGACCGAGTGGCTGGAGCGACTCGAGGTCGCGGACGTCGCCAACAAGCGGCCGGGCGAGACCTCGGGCGGCCAGGGGCAGCGCGTCGCGGTGGCGCGGGCGCTGGTCACCGGGCCGAAGGTGGTCTTCGCGGACGAGCCGACGGGCGCCCTCGACTCCCTCAACGGCGAGCGGGTGATGAAGCTGCTGGTCAACGCGGCCAAGGACACCGGTGCTGCGGTCGTCCTGGTGACGCACGAGGCGCGCGTGGCGGCGTACTCGGACCGTGAGGTCGTCGTCCGCGACGGCAGGACCCGCCAGGTGGAGCTCGCTCAGTGATCGTTCGGATGTTCCGCTGGTGGCAAGACCTGATGTTGGGGATACGTCTCGCGGTCAGCGGCGGCCGGGCCGGCTGGGGGCGCCTGGCGCTGACGGCGATCGGCGTCGGGCTGGGGGTGACGGTGCTACTGGCCGCGACCTCGGTCGGCAACATGCTGCAAGCCCGCGACGACCGCGGCTATGCGCGGTCGATCTCCAACGGGGACCCGAACCAGGCGAGGCAGACTCCCGTGGCCGGCGTGGATCCGGTCTACGCGGCCCAGCGCACGGACCAGTTCGCGGGCCGCGACATCACGGGCTACATCGTGCAGAAGACGGGACCGAACGCGCCATTGGCGCCGGGCGTCGACCGCCTGCCCGACCCCGGCGAGATGGTGCTGTCGCCGGCGCTGGCCGAGATGCTGAACGCGCCGGGCGGGGACCTGCTGCGACCCAGGTACACCGAGCGCGCAATCGGCGCTGTCGGGCCCGAGGGCCTGACCGGTCCCCACGAATTGTTCTTCTACGTAGGCGTTTCCGACGTGGCAGACCAGCACGAAGCGGTGCGGGTGTACCGGTTCGGCGTGCCGAGCGTGCCGACGAAGCTGACCGGCTTGCTGTGGCTGCTGATCGTGCTCGGCGCGGCCGCGTTGCTCGTACCGGTGGTCGTTTTCGTCGCCTCCAGCGCCAGACTTGCCGCCGCAGCAAGGGATCGCCGATTGGCGGCGCTGCGACTGGTCGGCGCGGACGGCGATCAGGTGCGGCGGATCGCGGCGGGCGAGGCCTTCGTGGGCGCCCTGACCGGGCTGCTCGTCGGCGTGGTCCTGTTCCTGATCGGCCGTTCGCTCGTGCCGAACCTGACCGTGCCCGCGTTGCGCGGCGGCATCTTCAGCGCGGACATCAGTCCTAATTGGATACTCGCGACGCTGATCGTCGTCGCGGTGCCGCTGCTCGCGGTCGCCGTCGCCACGTTTTCGTTGCGGCGCGTCATCATCGAGCCGCTGGGGGTCGTCCGCCGAGCCCACAACCAGCGTCGCCGGCTGTGGTGGCGGCTGGTGCCGCCGGTGCTCGGCATCGGTCTGCTGGCGACCCAGGGCGGCCGGCTCCGCAACGAGCTGACCGCCGGCTCGGAACTCCCAGTGGCGGCGGGAATCGTGCTCCTGCTGGCCGCCGTTCCGTTGGTGCTGCCGTGGATCGTCGAACGGGTCGTGGCGAGGCTGGCCGGCGGCTCGCCGGCATGGCAGCTGGCGATCCGGCGGCTGCAACTGGACAGCGGCACGCCGGCGCGGGTGGTCGGTGGCGTCGCGGTGGTGCTCACCGGCGCGATCGCGTTGCAGGCCATGTTCATTCCGGCCACGACCGAGTACGCGCCGGCCGTCGGCGAGCCGAAGATGTACGTCAGCATGCCGAGCGCGGACCTCCGCACCGCGTTCTCCCTTGAGGACAAACTGAGGAAGGTGCCGGGCGCGGGCCAGATCGACGCCGGTGCCTTCGCCGAGGTGCGCAACGGCGACGGCGGCCTGCTCGGCATGTACATCGCGAACTGCGACGATCTGCGCCGCAGCGCGGCCATCACGTCGTGCAGCGACGGCGACGTGTTCGCCGTCGACCCGCCGCCCGGCGCGAATCCGGTGGCACCGACCGCCGGGCAGCGCGTGACGCTCGAGTCGTACGCCGGCGGTTCGACGACCAACGTGGCGCAGTGGACCGTTCCGGCCATCACTGGCAAGGTGCGGCGGCAGCAGCACGGGCAGGCGACGGAAGGCTCGGTCCTGTACGCGACGCCAGCCGCGCTCGCCGGCGTCTCCTTGCCGATCGACGTCGAGGCGACAGTTCAGCTCAGTGCGAGTGATGACGTCGTCGTCCAGCACGTGCGCAATGCGCTGGTGCCGTACGGCTGGCGGGCGACCGCCTTCGCCGGCACGGCCATCGTCAGCGGCACCTTCTGGTTGATCGGCGAGGTGCTGACGATCGGCTCGGTGATCACGCTGTTGCTGGCGGCCGCCAGCCTGCTGGTGGTGGCCCTGGAGCAGATCCGCGAACGGCGACGGGCGTTGGCGGTGTTGACCGCCAACGGGGTCAAGCGGTCCGTGCTGGCGCGATCGCTGCTGTGGCAGTCCGCCGTGCCGATCGCGGTGGCGGTTGTCGTCGCGATGGTCATCGGCCTGACGCTGACCGGCCTGCTGCTCTACGTCTCCGGACAGCCGCTCGTGCTGGACTGGCCCGCTATGGCGCTGTTCGTGGGGACGGCCGTCGTGGCGGTGCTGGCCAGCACCGGCTGCACGCTGCCGTCGCTGTGGCGGGCCGCGAGTGTCGAGGGTTTGCGCGACGAGTAGCGATCAGCCCAGGTTCTGCACGAGCGCCGAATCCTTCGCGAGGTGGTCCTGGAGCCGGGCGTGACGGAACTGGTAGCGGGCGCCGACCTGCCGGAGCACCCCGAGCTTGTGGGCGTCCTCGAGGAATTCGAGCAGCCGGTACGGGAGGCGCCCGCGCATCGCCAGCCAGGTCCGCGCGACGGTGAACCACCACCAGTTGCGGGACATCACGGCGAGCACGAAGCCGAGCAGCGAGCCGGAACTGAAGCCGAGCCACACCATGCCGGTGCGGCCGGCGCCGAACAGCAGCGCGGCGGCGGATCCGACGCCGACGCCGAACACGAGGCAGACCAGGCCGACGAGGGCGCGATCACGCGCCATCGTCGCCTCGGGACTCGGCGGCCGGCTCAGCTCCACCGGACTGCCCAGCGAGAACCGCAGCGCGGTCGCGATCGCCACGCTCAGACCGGAGATGAGACCCGGATCCGCGCCGAACAGCGCGCCGAAGACCAGGCCGACGGCGGTGCCGGCGACCAGGCTGACCACCAGCATGCTGCGCGCCGCGCCGAAGCGCATCGACGCGGAAGCGTTGCGCCCCTTGGACGTCGCGTTCACGACGGTGCCGACGCTGACCAGGCAGCCGGAGCTCACCCCGGTCCATGACGCCACGTCCAGCACGGTCAGCTTGTTGACCAGGGCGACCATCATGCCGACGCTCAGCGCAGTCACCAGGCCGAGCGAGACCGCGCCGAAGACGGTGAGCCAGTAGCGGTGCACCAGCCGCCGGAGCTCCCACCACGGCAGTTCGCGCTGCTGCATGCGGGCGGCGAGGAACTCCAGCCACAGCTTGGCCTGCTCCGGCGGCCAGTGGTCCGACGTGACCGGCAGGTGCTCGGCGTCCTCCTCCGGGAACAGCGTCGGCACCAGCTCGTCGAGCAGGAACTCCTCGATCGTCGCGCGGTCGGGAAACCGGGTCGGGTCAAGGAGTTCGGTGGGGTTGGTGGCGACGTCCGCGTACTTCGTCCTGGTCAGCCACACCATCAGCGGGCTGCCCAGCGCCGCGGCGAGCGGGCCGTTCGGCTCGTGCCGGAGCTGCATCAGCAGCGGCTCCCAGCGGGACGCGCCGAACCGGCTCGAACTGCCGCGCAGCACCTCCGCCAGCGTCTCCTCGGCGACCGGCTCCAGCTCGACGACGTGCGCGTTGCGCAAGGGGCCGGTCTTCGCGACGGTCGACGCGTACGCCCGCCGCCGCGACGTCACCACCACCGGCGTGGCCGGCGGCATCGCGCGGTCGATCCCTTGCAGCGCCGAGATCCGGAGGTTGGCCGGCACCTCGTCGAAGGCGTCCAGGATCGGCAGGATCCGCCGCTGCTCGATGAGCAGGTCGGCGGCGTAGCTGCCGTACAGCTCGATGTTGCGCAGCGCCGGGTAGTCGTCGCGCAGCCGCTGGGTCATCCACGTGCGGAGATCCACCCGCGGGTTCCACGATCCCAGCGGCAGCACCAGCGGCAGCGGGTCGTTGAGGGCGGCGTCCTCCGACAGGCCCAGCGCCAGCAGCGTCGCGAGCGAGCTCTTGCCCGAGCCGGCCGGACCGAGCATCACCAGCCGCCGGCTCGGCAGCCGCCGGTACCAGGACACCAGTCCGTCGAGCGAGCCCGACAGCGCCGCCGTCGCGCACTTCGCGTCGGCGAGTTCGGGATCCGCGCCCGACCACGTCACGTTCAGCTGACATGGCCGCAGCAACTCCCGCAGGTCGGCCTCCGCCTGGAGCTGCGCGGTCGTTGCGACGGCGAGCGCCCGGCCGGCGGCGGCCAGCTGCGCGGTCGTGCTCGGCGCGGTGGCACCGGTGTGCCGCAGCCACGGGTCGAGCAGTCCGATCAACACGATGAACAGCACGACCACCGCGCCAAGCCAGGTGGTCGGGTTGACGCCGTCCTGGGTCCACACCAGGCCGACCGTCGCCAGCAGGGCGATCAGCACACAGGCGACGACGACGGCACGCTGCCGGTAGATGGACACCCCAGCATCATGACCGACCGCGCGTTACCGCGCGTCGGCTGGTGGTGGCGCGTCGTCACCGCGCATGCCGAATCGTTAGGCGGATCGGCGGATTCCGGTCAGCCCCGACCGATCTCGGCAAGGTGGTCGATGCTGGCCAGGTCGTCCTCGTCCTCAGTGACGTCGGCGGCGAACCACGCGTCGAGGATCTCGTCGAGCAGCGGCAGCGAGGTCAGGCGCAGGCTCAGCGCCAGCACGTTGGCGTCGTTCCAGCGCCGCGCGCCCTGCGCCGTGTACGGGTCGGTGCACAGCGCCGCCCGCACCCCCGGCACCTTGTTCGCCGCGATCGACGCCCCGGTGCCGGTCCAGCAGCACACCACGCCCTGGTCCGCGCGCCCCTCGGCGACGTCGCTGGCCGCGGCCTCGCTGGCCCGGGCCCAGTCGCTGGACTCGTCCGGGTTCAGCGCGCCGTGGGTCAGCACCTCGTGCCCACGCTTGCGCAGTTCCTCGGCGATGTCGGCGCCGATGCCGTCGAGCATGTCCGCGGAAACCGAGATCTTCACCGGACACACGCTACTCACCCCGCCCGGCGGCGGGAACGCCGGAACCACTCGCCCGGCGCCCGGACGCTGGCGTCCACCTCGGCGAAACCCTCCCTCAACATCACCTCCTCGTAGTTGTCCAGAGCCGTTCGCAACGGCCGCTCGCCGCGGTGCGCCGCGACCAGTTCCCGGCACAGCCGCGCGGCGTCGCGCAGCGCCAAGTTCGCGCCGGAACCGCGGCTCGGCGGCATCGCGTGCGCGGCGTCGCCGAGCAGCGTGACCGGCCCGACGCCCCATCCGCCGATCGGACCGGCGTGCCGGACCCGCACCGTGAACGTCTCGTCCGGCTCGCAGCGGTCGACCAGCGCCCGCAAGTTCGGATGCCAGCCACGCATCAGCTCCCGCACATCGCCGAAGTCGTTGGGCGGCGCGGTGAATCCCCACATCACGTAGTCGGGGACCGCGGGCAGCCCGAGCCTCGCCGGCGGTGTCGCGAAGCGCATGAGTCCCATCGCCAGGCCGTGGTGCCGCGGCCACGCCGTCACGGCGACAAAGCCCTTGTGCAGCTGGTCCGGGATGAGCGGCATCGTCTGCGGGGTCAGCAAAGTCTTGCCGTACACCACCTGGGCATCGGTGTCGATCAGCCGCGCGTCGGGCAGGAACTGCTTGCGCACCACGGAGTTGATCCCGTCGGCGGCGACCATGAGATCGGCCTCCTGGCGGGCGCCGTTGGCGAAGTGCGCGCGCACCCTGCCGTCGGGCAACAACTCGTATCCCGTGAACTCCTCGCCGAATCGCACCACTCCTTCCAGACCCCGCATCAGCGCCGCCCTCAGTGTGGACCTGTCGACGCACGTCCCGCTGGCGCCGGTGGGCACGACCTTCAGCGTTCGCAACCGCTTGGTCAGCACCGAGAACTGCGAGGTGGGTCCGCCGCCGGCGGCCCGGTGGAGTGCATATGCGCTGGTCGGGAGGCATTCCCGCAGGGCGTCATCGCCGCGGTCGTCGAGGTGCAGCCGGTAGCCCTGGCCGTGCGTGTCGGCCGCCGGATTTTTTTCGTGCAAGGTGGCGCGAATGCGTGATTTGTGCAAACCGCTGGTCAGGCACAGTCCACCGAGGCCGCCGCCGATCACCATCACCGACTCAAGCACCGCGCGCCGCCCGCGCTCGGTCGAGGTACTCGACGAGTCTCGCGTACGGATTGCCGCCGTTCTCCACCCACAGCTCGCGGACACCCTGGTGCGGCGTAGGCGATCCCTGGTTGAACAGCGCGCTCAGCTCGTCCATGCGGTCGACGATCGCGCGGACCTCCGGGGCCTCGGCCGGCGTGCCCGCCTCGAGCTCGGCCTGCGCACGGACGTAGAGCTGCGGCCACTCCACGCCGATCGCGTGCTGCCCGATCACGCCCAATTCGGCCGTACGAGTGCGAAGCCGCTCGACCTCGTCATCGCCGAGGTGATCACGCAGCGCCTGCTCGCTGAACGTCATCTCCTTGATCAGCGGTAGCAGGTCGATGCTCTCGCCGGCGTCGATCCGCATCAGCGCGGACACCACAGTCCTGCGCAGCTGCCGGCCCGCGGCGAGCTGCCGGTCCAGCCGGCGGAGCTGCTCGGCCAGCACGTCCCGGGAGTCCGAGCCGTCGAAGTCCCTGATCTCGTCCAGCCGCAGGCCGAGGCCCCGCAGCGCGACGATCCGGTACAGGGCGACGACATCGGCCTCGCGGTACACCCGGTGCCCGCTGCCGTTGCGCGCCGTGGGCTTCAGCAGCCCGATCTGGTCGTAGTGGTGCAGTGTGCGGACGGTCAGCCCGGTTGCCTGCGCTAACTCGCCGACCTTCCAACCGCGGTCGTTGGTCATGGGGGACACCCTGACACCTGACGCTACGTCAGGCGCAAGACCTTAGGTCAGCGGCCACCTGATCGTGGAGTCCGGGTCGTCCAGCCAGAACTCCTGACAGTCCGGCCCGACCGTCAGCCCGAAGCGCTCGCGCGGCGGCGTGTCCAGCGCCAACCACCGCTCGTAGGCGCCCTCGGCGATGGCCCAGAGCTGCCGCGGGCCGCCCTCGCGGACGCTGTGCCGCGCGTAGCAGGCCCACGAGCCGTCGGCGTGCGCGAGCCAGGTCTCGCCGTGCCCGCCGGACCAGGCCAGTACGTGCGGCAGCGCCAGCCCCGCGAAGAACTCGAACCGGTCGGCCGGTCGCAACAGCCGGGTCGCGGTGAGCCCGGTCGGCCGAACCGGCGCGGTCACGTCGCGGACCTTGTTGATCAACTCGTGCACCCCCGGCCCACGGTGCGCCCGCAGCGGCATGAACCGGCCGTCGTCGGCCAGCACCCGGCCGGTGGCGTGGCGCTCGCCGTCCACGGTGAGCTTGACCAGACCGGCGCCGATCGGCCGGTTCAGCGTCGTCACGACGTAGCCGCCCGGGGCGGTCTGTTCCAACCACGCCAAGGGAATCGTCGACACCGAGCAGGTGCCCAGGACCCGGTCGTACGGGGCGTTGGCCGGATACCCCTGCGCACCGTCGGCGGCGACGCAGGTCGGGTGGAAGCCGCTCGCCGCAAGGTGTTGCGCCGCCCGCGCGACGATCGCCGGGTCCACGTCGACCGTGGTGACGCGGTGCTCGCCCAGCCGGTGGCACAGCAGCGCGGCGTTGTACCCGGTGCCGGCGCCGATCTCCAGCACCCGGTCGCCGGTGCGGACGTCCAGCGCTGCCAACATGATCGCCATGATCGCCGGCATGCTGGACGAGGAGGTCGGCACGCCGTCGACCGGTCCGGCCAGCGCCGAGTCGCGCCGGGACTCGTCGCCGTTGAGCTGGGTCACCGCGACGCGGTTGGCGTACACGATCCGCAGCCAGCGCTCGTCGGTGTGGGGCAGCAGCGTCCACGCGCCGCTGGGCAGCTGCTCGAACAGCCATGGCAGGAACATGTGGCGCGGCACGTCCTCGAACGCCGCGAGCCAGCCGGAGTCCAGCGGCAGACCCTCGTCGACCAGCTCGTCCACGAGGCGGCCGCGCAGTCTGCGCGCCTCGCGTTCGAGGTCGGCACGCACACCGCACCACGGTAGACCGGTGTGACCGCAAGCACGCGACCAGTGTTAGCACTCCGCTTGCAACTGCTAGCACAGGTGCGTACCGTCGGAGGAGGAAAGGAGGCGGGATGGACAAGAAGAACAGCGTCGATCAGGCCGTGGAAGCGGTCGCCGACCTGGGGCGAGACATCGGCGACTACATCCGCGAGCAGCGCAGCAACGCGCAGATCTCGCTGCGGCAGCTGGCCAAGCTGGCCGGCGTGTCCAACCCGTACCTGAGCCAGATCGAGCGGGGTCTGCGCAAGCCCAGCGCGGAGATCCTGCAGCAGATCGCCAAGGGACTGCGGATTTCGGCCGAGGCGCTGTACGTCCAGGCCGGCATCCTCGAGCAGCGGGTCGGGGGCGCGGTGGTGGACGCCGTGCTGGCCGACACCGAGCTCACCGAGCGGCAGAAGCAGGTGCTGCTCGACGTCTACGAGACCTTCCGGCGGGAGAACGCTAGCAAGCACTCCGCCGACGCAACCGAGGAGTGATTTCGATGCCCACCCTTCCCACCACCGAGGACGTTCGCAAGGCCGGCGAGCAGGCCGCCGCCACCTTCGCCGCGCTGCTGGAGCAGGCGAAGACGCCGCTGCTGGCCGCGCTCGGCGCCGGCGACCTGGCCGGCAAGGCGCTGTCCGACGCGCTGACCAAGGCCCGCACCCAGGTCAACGAGCGGGCCGAGGCCGCCCGCACCGCCGTCGACGAGCTGCCGGGCCTGCGCGAGAAGCTGGACCCGTCCGAGCTGCGCAAGCTGCTGGACACCTACACCACGGCCGCCTCGAACCTGTACACCTACCTGGCCGAGCACGGCGAGGAGACGCTGGAGAAGCTGCGCGAGCAGCCGCAGGTCAAGATCGTGCTGGACCAGGTCGGCGACCTCCAGCACCGCGCCGACGACGTGCTGGGCAACCTGGCCCGCCGCACCCGCGCGACCGGCGAGAAGGTGGCCGAGGACATCGAGGAGGCGACCGAGGACGTCGCCGAGGCCGTTGTCGAGGCCGGCGCCGAGGTGGCCGCGGAGACCCGCAAGGTGACGAGCAAGGCGTCCGCGCCGCGCAAGACCGCCGCCAAGAAGGCCGACGAGACCCCCGAGGCCTGATCCACCGGCACCGCCGGGGAGCGCCCGCCGCGGCGCTCCCCGGCACTGTCATTCCCGTCCGCCGCCTCTGCGACGTAGGCTGACCTCCGTGGCCTTCCCTCTTGACTACTGGGTGCTGTTCGCGATCTGGTGCGCCGCCATGCCGGTCGGCGCGTACGCGTTCCTGCACGCGCTGCTCCAGCGCGCGGACGCGTACACCGCCGCGGACCGCATGACCAAGACGGCGTGGTCGCTCATCACCGGCGGCGGCCTGGCCGCGTTGCTGCTGTTCCGCCCGCAGAGCAGCACCTTCATCCTGTGGATGGCCGCCCTGGTGGCGGTGCTGGTTTACATCGTCGACGTGCGGCCGAAGCTGAACGAGGTCCAGCGCGGCAACCGTTGGTAGCCGCCTGGCAGGCGCACGGCCGCGGCACGCCGGTCACCCTGGTGGCGCCGGGTCTCGGCGCCACTCCCGGTGAGGCTCGCATCCCGGCATCCGGTTTGCCCGGTACGAGGGTCGTCGTCACGTTTCCGTCGCACGGCGACGCCCCGGACGCCCCCGCCGACTACTGGACGTATCCGACCATCGCGGCCGACATCGAGCGGATCGCCGACGAGGCACTGGCCACGCGTGCGGTCGGCGTCTCGATGGGTGCCGGCGGGATCACGACCCTGCTCACCCGTCGTCCGGACCGCTTCGAACGCGTCGTGCTGATGCTGCCGGCCGCCCTGGACAAGCCGCGGGCCACGCCGGCGATGTGGGCGTTCGAGCAGCTCGCCGAGGCCGTCGAAGCCGGTGACGTCGACGGCCTGCACAAGCTTGTCGCCGCGGAGGTGCCCGCTGGAATCGCTGTCGGCGAGCACGTTTCGACCCGGGTGACGGCGCTCCTGAGGCTCGGCGACGCGTTGCGCCTGCTGCCGGAGCAGGTGCCGACCCCTGACGCCTCCTTGCTGGCAAAGGTCACCGCTCCCGTGCTGGTGGTCGGGGCCGTCGGCGATCCGCTGCATCCCGAGCAGGTCGCACGCGATGTCGCCGCCGCGCTGCCGAACGGCCGGCTGGAGATCATCGACTCGCCGGCCCCGCTGATCACCCACCGCCGCGAGGTCCGATCGCTGCTCGTCGACTTCCTCGCTGGCTAATGTGACGCCATGGCGCAGTGGAGCATTGCTGGAACCTTGCAGGTAGGCCCGGCCCTGGCCCGACCGGAGCTGCTCGCCCCGCCGGTGCTGGACGCGATCCGGGCCCTGGACGCCGCCGACGTCGACCGCATCGGCGCCACCGAGATCGACCCCGACCTTGCCGACACGGCGGCGTTCTGCGAGCACTACGGCGTGCCGCTGGAGGCGTCCGCGAACTGCGTGGTCGTCGCCGGCAAGCGGGCCGGCGAGCTCCGGTACGCGGCGTGCATGGTGCTGGCCACGACCCGTGCCGACGTGAACGGCGTGGTCAAGCGCCGCCTCGACGTCCGCAAGGCGTCGTTCGCGCCGATGGACGAGGCCGTGGGCCTGACCGGCATGCAGTACGGCGGCATCACGCCGATCGGCCTGCCGTCGGACTGGCCGCTGCTGCTGGACGCCCGCGTCGCGGCGGAGCCGGAACTGGTCGTCGGTAGCGGCATTCGCGGCGGCAAGCTGCTCGTCCCCGGCGACCTGCTGGCCAAGCTCGCCGGCGCCGAGGTCATCGAGGGCCTGGCCGGCTAGCCCGCACCGATCTAAAAAACGACAGTGCGGTTGCCGTGCACCAGGACCCGGTCCTCCAGGTGCCAGCGCAGCCCACGGGCCAGCACGATCTTCTCGATGTCCCGGCCCTTGCGGACCATGTCCCGGTCCGAGTCGCTGTGGCTGACGCGGATCACGTCCTGCTCGATGATCGGGCCGGCGTCCAGCTCGGCGGTCACGTAGTGGCAGGTCGCGCCGACCAGCTTCACGCCGCGGGTGTGGGCCTGGTGGTACGGCTTCGCGCCGACGAAGGACGGCAGGAAGCTGTGGTGGATGTTCACCGCGCGGCCGGCCCACGCCATGCACAGCTCGTGCGGCAGCACCTGCATGAACCGGGCCAGCACGACGGCGTGCGGCTGGTGGCCGTCCACCAGCTGCCGCAGCTGCGCGAACGAGGCCGCCTTGCCCTCCGGGTCGCCCACCGGGAACGGCACGTGGTGGAACGGGATGCCGTGCGCCTCGGTGATGCCGGCGAGGTCCCGGTGGTTGCCGATCACCGACGTGATCTCGACGTCCAGCTCGCCGGAGGAGACCCGGCCGAGCAGGTCGTACAGGCAGTGGCCCTCCTTGGACACGAGGATCACCGCGCGCTTGCGTTCCCCCGTGTCGGTGACCCGCCAGTCCACCCGCGGCCCCAGCTCGCGGGCCACGGTGGCGAACCGCGCGCTGAGCTCCCGCATGTCGAACGGCAGCGAGGAGGCGAGGACCTCCTGCCGGGTGAAGAACCAGTTCGTGGCCTGGTCTGTGTGGTAGGCCGCCTCCACGATCCAACCGCCCGCCTCGGCCAGGAAACTCGCGATCCGGGCGACGATACCGGTGCGGTCGGGGCAGCCGAGGGTGATCACGTAACGGCGTTCGTTGGAGGACACAGCCGGAGATTCTGGCAGAGATCACGGGGGCGTGAGGGCGGCCAGAACCGAACGGTCACCACTGACGACGGCGGTGCTCGGCCGGCCCCACACCGACCGGTAGACCGCGTCGGCCGTGCCCACCACGCTGACGTCGGCGTTCACCGCGGCGCCGGGCTCGGTCGGCGCGACGGGCGTGCCGATGTCCACTTGTACCTGCCAGATCTGGCCGGCGTCGGCGGCGTGGTAGAGCACGGTGCCGGCGACCGTCGGCGGCCGGCGCTCGGTGATGGCCGGCAGCATCGCATTGACGAACTCGTCGACGCCGTCGGCGGCGAACTCCGTGCCGTACACCAGGGTCGGCAGGTCCTTGACGGCGCTGTCGGCATCGAGGCGGTGGATCGCCGTCTCGTGCGCGAGGCGACGAGCCATCGACCGCAGGTCGGTCGGCTTATCCCGTGACGTCCACACCTGCTGGTCGGGATCCCCGTCGCGCAACCGTTGCAGCAGCGTGGGAACCACGTCCTCCAAGTGGGCGAGGAGCTCCGGCCACGAACCCGAGGAACGCTCGAACTTCGCCTGCTCGCCTTCCATGGCGCGCAGGATGAAGTCGTACACGCCGACCACGTGCACGACCAGGTCTTCCATCCGCCAGTCCGGGCAGGTGGCGATTGGGATGTCCGGCCCCGCCTGGATGGCGGACTCCCGAAACGCCGTGCTCTGGGCGTGGAACGCGTCGGTCAACTCCGCGTAGTGCACCCGACCGACGTTAGCCCGCCGGCGCCACCGCCGACCAGCGAACGGTGATCTCGCCCAGCCGCCACCGGCGCCGGTCGTCGAGCACCGGCCAGCGGTCGGCCACCAGCCGGCACGTCTCGACCCAGCGCGCCCGCGGCCCGAACGGCGCGTACGGGGCGGCGGTCGCCCAGCAGTCGTCCATCGCCGTGAGCAACTCGTGCACCCGCTCGCCGGGCACGTTGCGGTGGATCAGGGCCTTGGGCAGGCGTTCGGCGACGTCCGACGGCGTCGCGATGTCCGCCGGCTTGCACGCGATGGTGAACGTCAGCGGGCCCGTCTCGTCGAGCAGGACCCAGCAGCAGCGCCGGCCGATCTCGTCGCACGTGCCCTCGACCAGCAGCCCGCCGGGCGCGAGGCGGCCGCGAAGGCCGTCCCAGGCCTGCAACGCGTCCGCCTCCGAGTACTGCCGCAGCACGTTGAACGCGCGCACCAGCGCCGGTCGCAGGCCGGCGAGCTCGAAGCCGCCGCGGCGGAACGTCAGCAGCGGCGGATCGGCGGCATGCTCGGCGGCCGCGACCCGTTCGGGATCCAGCTCCAGGCCCACCATGCGCAGGTCGGGGCACACGGTCCGGAGCCGCGCCGCCATCTCGACAGTCGTCACCGGTGTCGCCCCGTAGCCGAGGTCCACCACCAGGGAGCCCGCCGCCAGGGCAGTGCGCACGGTGGGGTCGCCGACCATCCAGCGGTCGACGCGGCGCAGCCGGTTCGGGTTGGTCGTGCCGCGGGTCGGCAGGCCCATCGCTCGGGCGCGGCCGGCCGCCAGCCGTGGTTGCTTGGCCATCAGCTCTCGTGCTTGGCCAGCCACTCGGTGGTGTGCTCGAACTCCCGGGTCAGCAGCTTCACGATCTGGCCGGAGACGATCTCCTCGACCTTGCCGCCGACGAACGGGATGTTCACCGCCACCTCGCCGCGCATCAGCATGGTGCTGCCGCCGGCGGCCTCGTCGGACAGCCGCATCGCGCCCTTGATGTGACCTGGGACACCCGGGATGCCGGCCTGTACCCGCCCCAGCCAGCCGCCGTCGCCGTTGCGGTCCCAGTCCTCTGTGCGCTCGATCACCAGGTCGCCCTTGAGGAACGCGCGGACCGCCGACGGCAGCTCGCTGGCCGGCACCCCGTGCCGCAGCCGCAGGTGCACTTTCTCGCCGTCTACCTGGTGCTCCAGCAGGGTGGCGTCGGTGCCGCCGAGCTTGCTCAAGCGGTCGCGCAGGTAGGTCGGGTCGACCAGGGTTGTGTGGACCTGGTCGGCGGTCCACCGGGTAGTCGCCTGGTGCTCAATGCGGCGTGCCATGTCGCGGAGGCTACCGTTGACGTCCGTGACCACCCCCCTGTCCAGCACCGAAGTACGCACGTCCGTCCCGCTGAGCGGGTACACGACGCTGCGTCTGGGCGGTCCGGCTGCCCGTTTCCTGCAAGCCACCAGCGCCGCCGACGTCGTCGACGCGGTGCGGGCCGCCGACCAGTCCGGCGAGCCGCTGCTGGTGCTCGGCGGCGGTTCCAATCTGGTGATCGCCGACGAGGGCTTCGACGGCCTGGCGGTGCGCGTCGCGACGCAGGGACGGTCGTTCGACCGGCTCGCCGACGGCCGGGTCGAGCTGACCATCGAGGCCGGCGAGGACTGGGACCGCACCGTCGCCTTCGCCGCCGAGCAGGGGCTGGGCGGGCTGGAGTGCCTGTCCGGGATCCCGGGCCAGGTCGGCGCGACGCCGGTGCAGAACGTCGGCGCGTACGGCGTGGAGATCGCCGACGTGCTGACCTCCGTGGACCTGCTCGACCGCCGAAACGGGCGGGTGCACCAGGTGCAGGCCGAGGACCTCGGGCTGACCTACCGGTCCAGCGTGCTCAAGGGCACCGACTCCGCCGTGGTCCTGAGGGCCCGGTTCGCGTTGCAGGACGGCGGCCAGTCCGCCCCGATCCGCTACGCGGAGCTGGCCCGGCTGCTCGGCGTCGAGCTCGGCGCGCGGGTGCCCGTCGCCGACGCCCGCCGGGCCGTGCTGGAGCTGCGCCGCGGCAAGGGCATGGTGTTGGACGCCGAGGACCACGACACGTGGAGCGCGGGGTCGTTCTTCACCAACCCCATCGTCGACGACGGCGAGCTGCCGGACGTGCTGGCCAAGGTCGCCGCGCGGGTCGGCGCGGACGCGACGGTGCCTCAGTACCCGGGCGGCGCCGGCAAGACCAAGATGTCGGCGGCGTGGCTGATCGAGCGGGCCGGGTTCGGCAAGGGCTACCCGGCCGCCGAGGGGCGGGTGTCCTTGTCCGGCAAGCACACCCTCGCGCTGACCAACCGCGGCGAGGCCTCCACCGCCGACCTGCTCGCGCTGGCCGGCGAGGTGCGCGACGGCGTGCTCGCGGCGTTCGGCGTGCGGTTGCAGGCCGAGCCGGTGCTGGTCGGCTGCCGACTCTGACCGGGAACAACCCGTTCGGCCGCCGCTGAACGAGTGACAGTGAGTCAACTGACACTCACCCCGCGTGTTTTCATGGGTTTGTTGGGGGAAACGCGCGGAGGAGGTCGCCGTGACCAGCGCGGACGAGTTGGTGCGGGCCGGGATCCGGCCCGTGAAGAGACGGGCCGAGGTCGACCTGCTGTCCCTGCGCGGGGTTGTCGGCGTCGACATCGGCGAGAAGATCACCGCTGGTCGGCGCACCGGCCAGATCGGGATCGTCGTGTCGGTGCGGCACAAGATCCCCGCGGAGCGCCTGCGCCGGGACGACCTGGTGCCGGCCGAGATCGACGGCATCGTCACGGATGTCGTCGCGGATGACGTTGTGCTGCACCGGGCTCTGTTCGCGACGGGCGCCGATTTCCCGCCGGCACGCGGCGCCGAGCGGCATCAGGACGTGCTCGGGGGGATCAGCATGGGGCCGTGGCGGACGGTCCTGCTCGCGCCGCCGGATGTGTCGCGGGTCGGCGAGTACGCGATCGTCGGCACGCTGGGCGCGTTGGCGACCGATCGCGACGGCAACGTCATGGGGCTCACCACTTTTCACGCCGCCTGCGTCGACGACGCGTGGTCCATCGGGGACGTGATGGTGCATCCGTCCCGTGTGGACGGTGGCAGCCGTCCGGAGGACGTGGTCGGCGCGCTGTGCCGGGCGGCGCTGTCCGGCTCGGTCGACGCGGCCGCGGTGTTGTTGTCGCGCAGGAGGTCGTGGCGGCCATCCATTGTGGACATCGGCGCGGTGACCGGATCGGCGCCGGCCGTGCGGGGAACCGTTGTGCGCAAACGGGGTCGCACGACCGGGCTGACCACCGGCCGCATCGCGTCCGTGGACGCCACGGTGTTGCTGGACTATCGCGACGGATTGTGCGTCCGCGTGCTGCGGGACCAGCTCCGGATCGAGTCCGTGGGCGGGATGATGGGCGACTACGGCGATTCCGGCTCCGCCGTAGTCGATCCCGACAACCGGGTGGTCGGCCTCTACGTGGCCGGCAACACCTCGGGCACGGTCGTTTTCGCCAGCCCCATCGGGAAAGTCCTCGACGAGCTGGACGTCGACCTGGTCGCCGACTAGTCCCGGTGGGCCCGCGTCGCCGAGGCCTGGGCCCGGGGCTTCATGACGATCTGGTCCAGGTTGACGTGCTCCGGCCGGGTCACGGCGAACGCGATGACGTCGGCGACGTCGTCCGCCACCAGCGGAACCAGGCCCTGGTAGACGTTGGCGGCGCGCTCGGCGTCGCCCTCGAAGCGCACGACCGAGAACTCCGTCTCCACCATGCCGGGCAGCACCTCGGTGAAACGAACCGGCTTGCCGAGTTCCTCGCCGCGCAGCGTGCGGTGCAGCGCGGACTGCGCGTGCTTGGCCGAGGTGTAGCCGGCGCCGTTGTCGTAGATCTCCTGGGCGGCGATGGAGGTGATCGTGACGACGTGGCCGTTGCCGGAGGCGATCAGCTTGGGCAGCAACGCCTTCGTCAGACGGAGCGTGCCGATCACGTTGGTCTCCCACATGCGGCGCCAGTTGTCCTCGTCGGCGGCGTCGACGCGTTCCAGGCCGAAGGCGCCGCCGGCGTTGTTCACCAACACGTTGGCCTCCGGGATCTGGTCGACGAAGGCCGCCACGGACGCGGCGTCGGTCACGTCCAGCGCCAGCGGGGTGCCGTCGATCTCGGCGGCGACGGCCTTGATCCGCTCGAACCGGCGGGCGCCGAGCACGACGTGGAAACCCTCGGCGGCCAGGCGACGGGCGGTGGCCTCGCCGATGCCGGAGCTGGCGCCGGTGACGACTGCGATGCGGGGCTGAGTGCTCACGGCCTCGATCCTCTCCTCTGTTCGCGGTGGGCCGCCACCGGTCTCAGGTGAGCAAGCTCACACGCGCCGACCGTTACCTGTTAACCCGGTCGGACGTCTCCCCGGTGGGGAGCAACGTCAGGAGGTAATCGTGGCTGGTCGGATGCGTGCAGGGCTGGTGATCGCGGCGGCGCTGGTGCTCGCGGGCTGTTCGGGCGGACTGCCCGGCACACCGGCCAAGCCACCCGCGCCGGCCGCCAAGCTGACCGGCGCGCCGATCGACGGCAGCAAGGCCGTCACCGTCAACACGCCGGTGACGTTCACGGCCGACGGCGGCACGATCAAGGACGTGAAGCTGGCCGACGGCGCCGGCAAGGCCGTCGAGGGCAAGTCGGACGGCAAGACCTGGACCAACACGGGGCAGCTGGACTTCGGCCAGACGTACACGTACGACGCGAGCGCTGTCAACGCCGACGGGAAGCCCACAACCGTGCACGGCAGCTTCAGCACCGTCGCGCCGGGCACCCTCGTCCGCGGCATGCTCAACATCGACGACAACGCCCAGGTCGGCGTGGCCGCGCCGATCATCCTCCAGTTCGCCGGGCACATCGACGACAAGGCCCGCAACGCCGTGGAGAAGGCGCTGTCCGTGCGGTCCGACCAGCCCGACACCGGCGCCTGGGGCTGGCTGCCCGACAGCGACCAGGGCTCCCGCATCCATTACCGCACCAAGGACTACTGGAAGCCCGGCAGCAAGATCAACCTGACCGCCGCCCTGTACGGCGTGCCCTACGGCAACAACACCTACGGCAAGGCGAACCTGACGCTGGCCTTCACCATCGGCCGCTCGCAGATCGTCAAGGCCGACGTGACCACACACAAGATGACCGTGGTCAGGGACGGGAACGTGGTCGCCACCTACAACGCGAGCATGGGATCCGGCGCCAGCCAGGACCGGGTGACCCGCAACGGCACGCACATCGTGACGGAGAAGTGGGAGGACAAGGACATGTCCAACCCGCCGTACTACGAGCACGCCCACGAGCGCTGGGCGGTCCGCATCTCCAACAACGGCGAGTTCATCCACGCCAACCCGAACACCGTCGGCGACCAGGGCAACAGCAACGTCACCCACGGCTGCGTCAACCTGTCCACCGAGGACGCGCAGGCCTACTTCGGCACGGCGATGTACGGCGATCCGGTCGAGGTAACCGGCTCCGACGTGCCGCTGTCGGCCGCCGACGGCGACATCTACGACTGGGCGATGGGCTGGGAGCAGTGGCAGGGCCTGTCGGCACTGCGTTGACCGTTCGGGAAGAACCCGCGGTACTTGCGGCGTTGACGACGTTGTGAGGGTGACGGCTGGGGACGGGACGGCGCTCGCCTGCCACGTGTCGGGACCGGAGGACGCGCCACCCGTGGTGCTGATCCACGGCTGGGCGGCAGCGGCGAGCAGCTGGGGCGACGTCGGATCCGGCCAGTTGCGAACGTTTGCGCTGGATCTTCGCGGGCACGGCGACTCCGACCGTCCCGTGGACGGCTACCGCGATACGGAAACCTGGGCCGGCGACGTCGCCGCCGTGCTGGACGCTGTCGGCGCGCCCGCGGTGCTCGTCGGCTGGTCCTACGGCGGGCTCGTCATCACCGACTACCTGCGTCGCCACGGCACCGCCGGTGTGGCCGGGATCGTGCTGGTCGGGGCCATCACCGAGATCGGACGTCACCCCGGCGGCCACGTCGGCCCGGCGATGCGCGCCGCCCTGCCGGCGGCGTTGTCCGAGGACGCCGACGTCGCCGTGCCGGCGCTGCTGGAGCTGACCCGCCGGATGACGGCGACGCCGCTGGACGGTCCGGCCCTCCAGAGCGCCCTGTCCATTCCGCTCTCCGTGCCGCCGCGCGTGCGGGCGGCCCTGTTCCAGCGTGACGTCGAGAGCGCCGAGGTCCTGCGCTCCGTCGACGTGCCGACGCTGATCGTCCACGGCACCGCCGATTCGGTCGTGGACCTGCGGGCCAGCGAGTACGCCGCCGGCCTCGTCCCGCACGCCCGGACCCGCTGGTACGAGGGCGTCGGGCATATGCCCTTCGTGGAATGTGTCGAGGATTTCACCGCCGACCTGGCCACTTTCGCGCGATCCGTGACGACGACGAAGGCAGGATCCTGACGTGACCCCAGAGCGATCCCCGCGCCGGGTGGCGGTGCTGTCCGTGCACACGTCGCCGCTGGAACAGCCGGGCACCGGCGACGCCGGCGGCATGAACGTCTACATCGCCCAGACGGCGCGGCGGATGGCTGAGCGGGGCATCGCCGTCGAGGTCTTCACCCGGGCCACGTCCTCCGACCTGCCGCCCGTCGCCGAGCTGGCGCCCGGCGTCACCGTGCGGCACGTCGTCGCCGGGCCGTTCGAGGGGCTGGCCAAGGACGAGCTGCCCGGCCAGCTCTGCGCCTTCACCGCCGGCGTGCTGCGGGCCGAGGCCCGTCACGAGCCCGGCTACTACGACGTCGTGCACTCCCACTACTGGCTGTCCGGCCAGGTCGGCTGGCTCGCCCGCGAGCGCTGGGGCGTGCCGCTCGTGCACACCGCCCACACGCTCGCGAAGGTCAAGAACGCCGCCCTGGCCAAGGGCGACACCCCCGAGCCGCGGATGCGGGTCATCGGCGAGGAACAGGTCGTCGCCGAGGCGGATCGCCTGGTCGCCAACACCGACGTCGAGTCCGGCGAGCTGGTGTCGCTCTACGACGCCGATCCGACCAAAGTCCTCACCGTGCCGCCGGGCGTCGACCTCGGCCGGTTCACCCCGGGCAGTCAGGCCGCCGCGCGGGCGGCCTTGGACCTGCCGCTGGACGCCATCGTGCTGACCTTCGTCGGACGGATCCAGCCGCTGAAGGCCCCGGACGTGCTCCTGCGGGCCGCCGCCGAGCTGCTGGTGGAGCGGCCCGAGCTGCGGTCGAAGCTGGTGGTCGTCATCGTCGGCGGGCCGTCCGGATCCGGCCTGGAGCAGCCCAAGGCCTTGCAGGAACTGGCCGTCGAGCTGGGCATCCTCGACGTCGTACGGTTCATGCCGCCGCAGCGGGGCGAGTCATTGGCCCAGGTGTACCGGGCCGCCGACGTCGTGGCCGTGCCCAGCCACAACGAGTCGTTCGGGCTGGTCGCGCTGGAGGCGCAGGCGTGTGGCACCCCGGTCGTCGCCGCCGCGGTCGGCGGGCTGCCCATCGCGGTCGTCGACGACGTCACCGGACGCCTCGTCGGCAACCACGACCCGGCCAACTGGGCGCGGGTCCTCGGCGATGTCGCCCTGCACCCGTCCCTACGCGAGGAACTCGCGCGCAACGCCGTCGGCCATGCCCGGCGATTCTCGTGGGACCGCACCACCGACGCCCTCCTGGCCGGGTACGCCGAGGCCGGACGTGATTTCCTGTCGGAGGTGCGACGACGGGAGGTGACGGTGTGACCGCCACGCTGGACGAGCTGGACGGCCTGATCGCCGGGACGCTGCGGGACAACGAGATCTCCTACGACCGCCGCGGCCCGGGACGCTACTTCCTGTCCCTGCCCGGCACCAAGAAGCTGCAGACCAACTGCTGGCTGATCGTCACGGAGCACGCGCTGCTCGTCGAGGCCTTCGTCTGCCGCAAGCCGGACGAGGCGTTCGAGGAGGTCTACCGCTTCCTGTTGCGCCGCAACGCCCGGCTCTACGGCGTGCACTACACGCTCGACGACCGCGGCGACATCTACCTCGTCGGCCGGATCGGGCTGCACGCCGTGACCCCCGACGAGCTCGACCGGCTGCTCGGGCAGGTGCTCGAGGCCGCCGACGGCGACTTCAACCCACTGCTGGAGATCGGCTTCGCCGGGGCCATCCGGCGGGAGTGGGACTGGCGGGTGTCGCGCGGCGAGTCCCTGGCCAACCTCAGCGCCTTCCAACACCTCGTCGGCTCCGCCGGCGACCGGCCGGCCGTCGCGGACGAGTCCTGATCGTGACGTTCTGACCGCAACGCGCCCGGCGTCGGATCCCGTCCTCGGGAGGAATCCGAGAAGGGGAGGGCGCAGGGATGTCACGCACCCGAAGAACGTTCACACTCGTCTGCCTGGCCGGGCTGCTGGTCACGGGCTGCTCCGCGGCGGGCCCCGCCAACACGTCGGCGGGAACCGCGGCCATCGCCGGTTCGAACGGTGGAGACGCCAAGGCGCCCAGCGTGAATCAGCCCGGCGACAGCAAGTCCGGAGCCAGTCAATCCGCCGGTGGTCAGACGTCTTTACCGCCGGCAGACAACGGCCGCCAGGTCGTCCGCACCGCGACCATCAACGTGACGACCGATCACGTGACCGACACCGTGGCGAAGATCCGCGCCGCCGCGGCCGGCGTCGGCGGCTACTCCAGCGACCAGAACTCCAGCGACGATCACGGCACCCTGACGCTGAAGGTCCCGGCCGACAAGCTGGACGCGGTGCTCAAGACGATCGGCTCGTACGCGACGAAGGTCACCTCGCAGAGCGAGCACGCCGAGGACGTCACCGACCAGATGGTCGACGTGACCAGTCGCCTCGCCACGCAGCGGGCCAGCGTCGACCGTGTGCGGGCGCTGATGGACAAGGCGACGTCGCTGAGCGACATAACCCAGATCGAGAGCGAGCTGACCAAGCGCGAGGCCGATCTGGAATCCCTCGAACAGCGCCACGACACCCTCGCCGCGCAGGTCGCGATGTCCACCGTCACCGTAGACGTGAGCAGGACCGCCGCGCCGCCTCCGCCCGTCGAGGATCAGGCCACTTTCCTGAGCGCACTCGGCGCCGGCTGGCACGCGCTGGTCGCGACCGTCAACGGGATCGGTGTGGGGCTCGGCGCGATATTGCCGTTCCTGCTGGTCATCGGCATTCCAGCCGGTGCGGTGTATGTGTACCTTCGGCAGCGGAAGGCTCGGTCGCAGCCGGCGCCCTGACGTGAACCGTGGGACGGTCCCGGGTCGAAGGGGAGTCGAGGCCCCGGGCCGTCCCACGTCGTTTCACCCGCCGCGGCGGCGGTCCTGGGCGAGGGGGTGCCGCAGGGGGCCGAAGCGGGGCGGCGGTCCGACGGGGGGACGAACCGCACATGACTCGCCGGATCGGGGAGTGTGAGAGCCGATCCGGTGGGCGAACACAACTTCGCAGACCGATAATGTCCACCACAAGTAGATTTGCTACTCCATAAGAGTGATTCACTGTCGAGTGTCGTAACGGCACTGCTTGCGGGAACAACTTCACGGTGGACGCGCGTGTGCGCTCGCTCACGTCCGTGCGGCGTGGCAGTGTCCACGGGGTCGCAGGTGCCGAGCGAGCAAGGCAGGGTCGCCATGGTGTTCCGTAGTTCCTTCCCCGATGTGGACATCCCCACGCAGCCGGTGCACGAGCTGATCTTCCGTGGGCTGGCCGAGAAGGCCGACCGACCCGCCCTGATCGACGGCATCACCGGCATGACCATCACCTACGGCGAGTTCGCCGCCGCCGTCGACCGGCTCGGCGCGGCCCTGGCCGAACGCGGGGTGCGCAAGGGCGACGTCATCGGCGTGTTCGCGCCCAACACCCCCGGGTACGCCATCACCCTGCACGGCATCCTGCGCGCCGGCGCCGTCGCCACCACCGCGAACGCGCTGTACACCGCCGAGGAGGTCGCCGGCCAGCTCACCGACGCCGGCGCCAAGGCGCTGTTCACCGTCTCCGGGTTCCTGGATCGGGCCACCGCCGCCGCCAAGCTCGCCGGCATCACCGACGTCTACGTCTTCGACAAGGCCGACGGTCATGTGAGCCTCTCCGACCTGCTCGCTTCGACCGCCCCCGCGCCGTCGATCTCCTTCGACACCGCCGAGGACCTCGCCGTGCTGCCCTACTCCTCGGGCACCACCGGCAGGGCCAAGGGCGTCATGCTCACCCACCGGGCGCTCGTGGCGAACATCGTGCAGACCGACGCCATGATGGACACGTCCAACATCGGTCGGGTGCTGGCCGTGCTGCCGTTCTTCCACATCTACGGCATGCAGGTCACCCTCAACCACGCGCTCGCCATCGGCGCCACCGTCGTCACCATGCCGAAGTTCGACCTCGCCGAGTTCCTCCGCGTCATCGCCGAACACCGCACCGACCGCGTCTACATCGCGCCCCCGGTCGCCGTCGCGCTCGCCAAGCACCCCATGGTCGACTCCTACGACCTGTCCGCCATGAAGGTCCTCTTCTCCGGCGCCGCGCCGCTCGACGAGGAACTCGCCGAAGCCGTCCACAAGCGCCTCGGCTGCAAGATCAAGCAGGGCTACGGCATGACCGAGATGAGTCCCGTCAGCCACACCATCCCCGACGACCGGGACGACATCGCCATCGGCACCGTCGGCCTCATCCTGCCCAACATGGAGAACAAGGTCGTCGACCTGGCGACGGGTGAGGAGCTCGGCGTCGGCGAACGCGGCGAGCTCTGGTGCAATGGGCCCAACGTGATGAAGGGCTACCTCAACAATCCCGAGGCCACCGCCGCCACCCTCGACTCCGACGGCTACCTGCACACCGGCGACGTCGCCGTCATCGACGAGAACGGCGTCGTCAGCATCGTCGACCGGGTCAAGGAACTCATCAAGTACAAGGGCTACCAGGTCCCGCCGGCCGAGCTCGAGGCCCTCCTGCTCACCCACCCCCAGATCGCCGACGCCGCCGTCATCGGCGTGCGGGACGCCGAAGGCGAGGAGGTCCCCAAGGCCTTCGTCGTCACCCAGGCCGACGCCGCCATGACCGCCGACGACGTCATGACCTTCGTCGCCGACCGCGTAGCCCCCCACAAGAAGGTCCGCGTGGTCGAATTCCTCGACGCCATCCCCAAGTCCGCCTCCGGCAAGATCCTCCGCAAGGACCTCCGCGCCCGGGAAGCGGCGAAGTAGCGGATGTAATTGAAGGCTCGGTAGTTGGAGGTTTCGAGGACTTCCTGGCGCAGACCTTGAGCTGTGCCAGGAAGTTCGTCATACGCCCCCGCCCCCCGCCCTGTCATCGGGTGGCGAGGAGAAATCCCAGCGCCGCCATGGATGCCCGTCCGGCACCTGGCCTGCCGCCATGAGCTTGGGGATCTCAGCCAGCGGCATCCGCCCGACCTGACGGCGGCTTCTTGCGCGTAGCCCGCCACGCGTCCCAGAACGCCCGCTGTTCCTCGACCGTCGCCACCTGGTCGACGGGGGCGTCATCAAAGGTCTTCACGACGTCATCCCTGCCTACGGGCCTCCCCGGGCGCAGAACATAGACCCGCCCGCCGCCGCTCATGTCACGTTGCATCCCGCTCGGGTAGGTATCGCGCCGTGATCCCTGCACCGCGATCGTCAAGCCGTCCGGTTCAAGCTGACGACGTAGGCGAACCAGTGCCTCGAACATGTCCGGTCCCGTGGCGGTGTAAGGACAGGGGTAGGCCCCTTGGCGTGTGACCAATTCGATCCGATAGGTCGGCACCGGTCCGTCGTAACCGACCAGCCATGCCCGCAACCGCGTCTGCTCAGGCTGACCGTCTCGCACAACCACAATTTCTCGGTCGACCATGAGTCTCGGATACCTGTCCACCATGACGTGAATCCAATCAGGCTGACCGACGCCGCTGAAGCAAAGCTTCAGTTACTGCGACCTCGGGTTCTTGTTGATAGTCGGAGGCGTGTCGTGGCGAACCGGCACCTGAAGCAGGTCTCTCCTCTTGCCGGCGCGGCAGTCGGTTCGGACAACAGACGCCGTACCACGGTGGAGGATGTACGCGTGCGGCTTCGGAGGGTGCAGCGGAAGGTGTGTCGACGGTTTGGTGTGGTGCCGGCGATACCGGCGGCGGGCACGATGATCGGCATCGCGCCGTCGAGGGGGCGGGATCTGTTGCCGTTGAACGCAGTGCGGTATCCGCCGGAGGGGCAGAGCAACGGTTGGTACGTGTGGCGAGGCGGCGAGATCCCGAATGATCAGGACGACTTCTTTGTGCCGAGCCACGTTGAGCACCTCGGGGACCATGCGCCGGAGTTGATCCCGTACCTGGCGCTGCCGCCGGGATGGGGAGTGGTGCTCGCGAAGGGCCATGAGGACGTGTGGTTCGACGAGAACCTCGTCAGTCCCAGGAGTTGAAGATGACTTCGCCGGCGGTGGCGGGGCGCCAGTAGCGGATGTGGTGGTGTTCGACGTCCGTCAACATCGAGAGGTCGCAGCTGCTGAGGGGCGTGCTCAAAGCAGCGGTGGTCAGGACGTCGAAGCCATGGAAGGACGGAGCCAGATCGGGGCGGTCGATGAAGGTCGGTAGCCAGCTGTCCAGGGGCAGGGTGACGAAGGCGAGGAGCGGCAGCGTCGAGTTGCAGATGACGCCGACGTCGTCGCTGTAGCCGACCCGGATCACCAACAGGTGGAAGTTGGGGGTGACGCCGGCTGGGCGGAATTCCAGGACGCGGCCGACCGAATAGCCGAGGGTCTTGAAGGTCCGTACGTCGACGGGCACGGGCGGCGGGGAGTGGACGTGCCAGAAGCCGGTGACACCGCGGGGAAGCTGCACGACACCGAAGATACGGAACCGGAGATACGACACCGCCGAAAATAAGGGACTGCCCCGGACCAGGGGGGTGGGTGCCGGGGCAGTCGTGCTCGCCTCCGTCATGGGGGGATGGACGGGGCGCGCGCAACAAGGGTACGGCCTCGGCGCGACTTTCACCGGATCGGCGCGAGGTTGCCTGTATCGCGGCTGATCAACGCGTTGTACGGTGCCCTGCATGGGACCTGCGACCTGACATGGACAGCGAAGAGGACGACGAGGTGCTGCCGGACTACCGCGAACCTCGCACGGTGTGCCACCTCTGCGGCGGCGTGGGTGAGATCGCCCACCCGGTGCTGGGGGTCCTCGGCGGCGTCCCGCGAACGGTCAACGCGGGCCGGGTCTGCTACCTGTGCGACGGCGACTCGGCCCTGCCGGGCCTGTGCCCGCCCCTCTAGCCGACGTCGGCGGGGAACAGCCGAGGCGCGTACTCGGGGATGGCGGGGCCGATGGCAGCGACCGTCCCGCCGGCGAGGTCCAAGGCCTGCAACTGGGTGGTCACCGGCTGGTGAATGCTGATCGGGTGGCTGTTGCGCAACAGGTACAGCCGCCCGGGATGCCGCACGGAGTAGGCGAGCCCGGCGACGGACGGCAGGGTGGCGTCGAGCAGTGAGTACGTCCGCCGAGCGCCGGAAGCCAGGTCGACGGTGATCACCTGAGTGGGCACGGTCGGCTTCGAGGCGGAGACGCCGAAGGCGAAGGACCGGCCGCCGGGGGACAAGGCGCCGGACAGGCTCACACCGTCGAACCAGGCGTCGGGGAGCTGGGTGAACGTGCCCCGCTTGACGAGCCAATACCCGGCGAAGGTGTGCACAAGGGCGACGCCATCGGCGCTGAGCTGCATGCCGTCGGCGATGCTGCCGTCGGGCGCCTGTACGGGCGAGAACTCGCCGCCGCGAACGGCGGAGACGATGGTGCCGGACTCGGTGACCGAATAGAGACGGTCATCCCCGTACGCCAGCGGGAACGCCACATCGGGGGCGCCGAAGCGAAGGGCGCCCTCGTACTGCATCACAAGCGAACCGAGACCGCCGAGCGCGGCGGGGTAGGTCGCCAGGACGGAACCCCGGCTGACCGGCAACGCTGGGTAACTGCGCAGCACCACGCCAACGCCGTCGACGGGCTGCATGGTGACGATCTCGGTCCCGGACGGCGTGAGGTCGATGGGCACCTCACCCTGACGAACAGTGAGCCGCAGCGGGATCACGAAAGAGGCCTGGGCCGGGCCGACGCCGAGGGTGAGAGTCCTTGTGCCATCGGCATTGTCGACGTCGAGGTCCACGGCGTCGAACAGGAACCGCGAGCCGGCGCGGGACGCCCCGCTGACCATGGTCGCGGAACTGGCGGAAACCCCGAACCGCAGCGTGCGGGGCACCCGGTTGTCCTCGACGGCGACCTTGCCGTCCGTGCCGTAGACACGGAGCGTGGTGCCGCCGACCTCGTAGTGCTCGGCAACACCGAACACGTGCTCGTCGCACACGGGCGAGGCCTGGGCCACGCCGGAACTGACCAGCATCAACGCCGCCACAACCGGCAAAAGCCTCATGACGGTGACCGTAGCGGATCATGGAACCCGGTCTGGCAGGCTTGCCGCCATGAGCCTTGTCCTGCTGCGTCACGGTGAGAGCGTCTGGAACGCCGAGAACCTGTTCACCGGTTGGGTGGACGTCCCCCTGTCCGAGAAGGGCCTCGCGGAGGCCAAGCGCGGCGGCGAGCTGCTGAAGGACGCGGGCCTGCTGCCCGACGTGCTGCACACCTCGCTGCTGCGCCGGGCCATCTCCACGGCCAACATCGCGCTGGACACGGCCGACCGGCACTGGATCCCGGTCCGCCGCGACTGGCGCCTCAACGAGCGCCACTACGGCGCCCTCCAGGGCAAGAACAAGAAGCAGACCCTGGACGAGTACGGCGAGGAGCAGTTCATGCTCTGGCGCCGCTCGTACGACACCCCGCCGCCGGAGATCGAGCTGGGCAGCGAGTTCAGCCAGGACGCGGACCCCCGCTACGCCGACCTCGGCCCGACCGCGCCCCGCACGGAGTGCCTGAAGGACGTCGTCGCCCGGCTGCTGCCGTACTGGGAGTCGGCGATCGTGCCGGACCTCAAGGCCGGCAGGACGGTGCTGGTCGCCGCGCACGGCAACTCGCTGCGTGCCCTGGTCAAGCACCTGGACGGCGTCTCCGACGACGCGATCGCCAAGCTGAACATCCCGACTGGCATCCCGCTGCGCTACGACCTGGACGAGAACCTGCAGCCGGTCACGCCGGGCGGCACCTACCTCGACCCGGACGCGGCCGCGGACGCCATCCAGGCCGTCGCCAACCAGGGGCGCTGAGCACGCGGGCCGCCAACGGCGTCGGCCCGAATCCTCACCGCACCCCGAGGTCCCGCGCCCGCAGCCCGGCCTGGAACCGGGAGTCGGCCGCGAGCAGCTCCATCAGCTCCGCCACCCGCCGCCGGTACGTCCGCAGCGACAGGCCGAGCCGTCGCGCCGCGGCCTCGTCGGTGAGCCCGGTGCCGAGCATCTGGGCGACCTCGCGGCTGCGCTCGTCCAGCGCGAGCCCGTCGAACTCGGCCAGGTCGACGCCGGAGTCCCAGGTGGCCTCGAACAACATCGCCAGCCCGGCGACCAGCTCGGGCGTCCGGACTATGGCGTAGTTGCGCACGCCGTCGACCGGCGGACCGGCGGTGATCGCGATCTTGCGGTCGACGATGATCGTCTCGTGGGACAGCGGCGTGTGACAGAGCCGCACGCCGAGACCGGCTTCGGCCAGCACGGACAGCCGCGCGGCGGCGACGGAGTCGTCGAGGATGCTCGCGTGGTAGACCTTGCGCACCCGGACGCCGGCCGCGGTCCGCGCCCGCATCCGTTCGGCCATGCCCTCGGCCTGCTCGATCGCCGCCCACGTCGCGATGTCCGAGGCGGCGCAGGTGAACTCGTGTTCGGCCTCGAAAAGGTGATACGCCTTGGCGCGCAGCTCGTGTGCCCCGCGCAGGATGACGACTTGGTCCACCCCGAAAGTCTCCGCCACCGTGGACACTTCTGGCCAACCCCGAGCAATTCGGTCCGCTCGGGACGAGGCTGAACCCATGACATCGAACATCTCCGCGACGAAGTCGGGGCACTGGGACCTGGGCGGTCGGCAGGTGGCGCGCGTCGGGTACGGCACGATGCAGCTCACCGGTCCGGGGGTGATGGGTCCGCCGAAGGACCGCGCCGAGGCGGTCGCCGTGCTGCGCCGGGCCGTCGAGCTGGGCGTCAACCACATCGACACCAGCGACTACTACGGCCCGTACGTGGCCAACGAGATCCTCCGCGAGGCGCTGCACCCGTACGCCGACGATCTGGTCCTGGTGACCAAGGTCGGCGCGCTGCGCACGCCGGACGGCGGCTGGCCGGAGGCGCTGAGCCCGGACGAGCTGCGCCAGGCCGTGCACGACAACCTCACCCGCCTGGGCGTGGAGCAGATCGACGTGGTGAACCTCCGCATGCCGGGATTCGCCGCGCCGGAGCCGCGCTCCCTGGAAGAGCCGTTCACGGTGCTGGCCGAGCTCAAGGAGCAGGGCCTGATCGGGCACCTCGGTGTGAGCAACGTCACTGCCGACCAGCTCGCCGAGGCCCAGCGGATCGCACCGGTCGTCTGCGTGCAGAACCTCTACAACATCGCGAACCGGCAGGACGAGCAGCTCGTCCGCAGTTGCGACGACCAGGGCATCGCCTACGTGCCGTTCTTCCCGCTCGGCGGTTTCCAGCTGGTGGACGATCCGCGCATCAAGGCGGTCGCCGACCGGCACAACGCCACGGTGCCGCAGGTGGCCCTGGCCTGGCTGCTCCAGCGCTCGCCGAACCTGCTCGCGATCCCCGGCACCTCGTCGCTCGCGCACCTCGAGGAGAACATCGCCGGCGCCTCCCTGCGCCTGTCGGACGACGACGTCACCGCCCTGGAGCCGGTCGCCGCCTGATCTTCACCCGCCCGAGTGCTCCCGTTGCCACATGCGCTTCCCACTTGCCTTCTGGCGCCACGTGGGAAGCGCATGTGGCACCTCAAGGACACGAGTGGGTGAACGAGAGGCGACGCGGCGTGGAACAGTGCCGTTCAGAGGTGTCGCCGGTGTCACGGTTGCGGCCCGAGGGGTAGGCCGGCAGGCCCCTGACCTGCTTACGATGCGTGGCGTGACCGCATCGGGCTACTTCGCCCTGTCGATCGGCCTACTGGTGATCGGCTTGCTGGTTGGTTCCCTCATCGGCCGCGCGACGGCCCGGAGGACCTCTTCGCAGCCGGTCGTACTGACCGTTTCCGATCTCGTGCAACGCGTGGTGCATTCCGCGCACAACGGCGTCGTCGTGCTCAACCACTTCGGCGACGTGGTGCTGCACAACCCGCGCGCCGCCGCGCTGGGCGTGGTCAAGGGCTCGCAGGTCGACGACCGCGCCCGCAAGGCGGCCGAGCTGGTCGCCGCCTCCGGCGAGGTGATGGAGGTCGACCTGTCGCCGCTCCAGTCGCGCGGCGGCCGGCAGCCCGAGGCGGTCCGCGCCGAGGTCCGCCCGCTGGGCGACGGCTTCACCGTGGTCGACGCGAGCGACGAGTCCGAGGCCGTCCGCCTGGAGGCGATCCGCCGCGACTTCGTGGCCAACGTCAGCCACGAGCTCAAGACCCCGGTCGGCGCGCTCGCGCTGCTGGCCGAGGCCGTCCTGGACGCGGCCGACGACCAGGTCGAGGTGCGCCGGTTCAGCAGCAAGATCCTGCACGAGGCGACCCGGCTGGGCCGCCTGGTCACCGAACTGATCGCGCTGTCCCGGTTGCAGGGCGCCGAGCAGCTGCCGGAGATGACGCCGGTCTCGGTGGACGAGGTCGTGCGCGAGGCGCTGGGCCGCAGCCGGCTGGCCGCCGAGTCCGCCGGCATCGAGATCACCACCGACGCCGGCAGCGACCTCGTCGTCGACGGGGACCGGACGCTGCTGGTCACGGCCCTGAGCAACCTGCTCGACAACGCCATCGCGTACTCGCAGCCGGGCAGCCCGGTGTCGGTCAGCCGCCGCACCGCGGACGGCTTCGTCGAGATCGCGGTCACCGACCGCGGCATGGGCATCGCCCCCGACCAGCAGCACCGGGTCTTCGAGCGGTTCTACCGGGCCGACCCGGCCCGCTCGCGGATGACCGGCGGCACCGGGCTGGGGCTGGCCATCGTCAAGCATGTCGCCGCCAACCACGGCGGCGAGGTGAAGCTGTGGAGTCTGCCCGGCACCGGGTCGACCTTCACACTGCGGATCCCGGCCCACGGCGCCCCCGTGCCGCGGGACGGCGACGAACCGGAAGGAACGCGGCCCGAGGCCGTGAGCGACAGGAACAACGGGCACGTCCCGACCGGAGACACCAGGCTCGTCCCGACCTGGGCGGATGGTGCGGACGCCGGCGACGGCGGCGATCATGGAGGAAAACTGTGACCGAGCTTGCGAGGGCACCAATGGGCTCAGAGACAGTCGCAGACTCGCCGAGCGCCAGCGAGGTGGGTCGGTGACAAGGGTGCTTATCGTCGAAGACGAGGAGTCCTTCGCCGACCCGCTGGCCTTCCTGCTGCGCAAGGAGGGCTTCACCGCCGCGCTGGCCGGCACCGGCCAGGAGGCGCTCGAGGAGTTCGACCGCAACGGCGCCGACATCGTGCTGCTGGACCTGATGCTGCCCGGCATGAGCGGCACCGACGTGTGCAAGGCGCTGCGCCAGCGGTCGGCCGTGCCCGTGATCATGGTCACGGCCCGGGACAGCGAGATCGACAAGGTCGTGGGCCTCGAGCTGGGCGCGGACGACTACGTCACCAAGCCGTACTCGGCGCGCGAGCTGATCGCCCGCATCCGCGCGGTGCTGCGTCGCGGCGGCGAGTCCGAGGAGCTGCTGCCGCAGGTCCTGGAGGCAGGCCCGGTCCGGATGGACGTGGAGCGCCACGTGGTCACCGTGGACGGCGCCGAGGTGTCGCTGCCGCTCAAGGAGTTCGACCTCCTGGAGTACCTGCTGCGCAACGTGGGCCGGGTGCTGACCCGAGGCCAGCTCATCGACCGGGTGTGGGGCGCCGACTACGTCGGCGACACCAAGACGCTGGACGTGCACGTCAAGCGGCTGCGGTCCAAGATCGAGCCGGACCCGTCCGCCCCGCAGCACCTGGTGACCGTGCGCGGGCTCGGCTACAAGTTCGAGTCCTGATCCCGCGTCGTGCCCCATCCGGTGGAAGCGCTTCACCGGATGGGGGATTACGGGATTGTCACGCTCGCCAGGTACGGTGCTCCGCGTGCGCCTAGGGGTGCTTGACGTCGGGTCGAACACTGTCCACCTGTTGGTGGTGGACGCGCATCGTGGTGCCCATCCGACGCCGATGTCCTCGGAGAAGTCGGTGCTGCGGCTGGCCGAGCAGCTCACCGGCAGCGGCACGCTGTCCCGGCACGGCGCCGACGCGCTGGTGCGCGCGGTGGCCGAAGGCAAGGCCTCGGCCGTCCAGTTCGGCTGCGAGGACCTGATGGCGTTCGCCACCTCCGCGGTGCGCGAGGCCGGCAACTCCGCCGCCGTGCTGGAGCGCGTGCGCAAGGAGACCGGCGTCGAGCTGGAGGTGCTCAGCGGCGAGGACGAGGCCCGCTACACCTTTCTGGCGGTGCGCCGCTGGTACGGCTGGTCCGCCGGCCGGCTGCTCAACCTGGACATCGGCGGCGGCTCGCTGGAGATCGCCGTCGGCCGCGACGAGAGCCCGGACCTGGCCTGCTCGATCCCGCTGGGCGCGGGCCGGCTGACCCGGACCCGGTTCAAGCACGACCCGCCGACCCGGCACGAGCTGCGCGACACCGTGGAGTGGATCGACGAGCAGCTCGCCCCGGTCGCCAAGCGGGTGCTCCGGCTGGGCGAGCCGGACCTGGTCGCCGCCACCTCGAAGACCTTCCGCACGCTGGCCCGGCTGACCGGCGCCGCCCCGTCCGGCCAGGGGCCGCGCGTACGCAGGGTGCTCACCCATTCGGGGCTGCGTCAGCTGATCGCCTTCATCTCCCGGATGTCCGCCGAGGACATCGCCGAGCTGGAGGGCGTCAGCGCGGGCCGGGCGGCCCAGCTGGTCGCCGGCGCACTCGTGGCGGAGGCCACCATGCGAGCGTTGTCACTCACAGAACTCGAGATCTGCCCCTGGGCGCTGCGCGAAGGTGTCATTCTTCGTCGACTGGACCACACGGACGGCGCGGTGCCGCCCGGCGAGACTGGACGGACGGCCCACTTCGGGGCACGGTGGAATCAATGAGTCGAGAAAGCGGTTCCGAGCGCAGTCAGCGCACGGTCGCGGAGTTGCTCGCCCAGTACGGGGCCAACTCCGAGGACAGTGCGCCCAGACGTCGTCGGCGCCGGGCCGACGAACCGACCGACACGGCGCCCCAGGCGATCATCGACCGGGTGCTGTCGGACAGCGGCAACCTGATGGCCATCCGCGACGACGTCGAGGAGACCACCGTCGGCACCCAGCCGCCGGTACGCCAGCAGCCGCCGACGCCGCCCCCGCCACCGGCTGCCTCGCAGCAGCTGCCCAAGCGACCGGTGCAGCAGCCGCCGACGCCCGGACCGCAGCAGACCCCGCCGCCCGTGCCGCAGGCGGGACAGTCACCTTCGCCGCAGGCGGGCCCGCCGCAGCCGCCTACCGCACAGCCTCCGCAGGCCCCGCCGCCCGCCGCCGCGTCCCAGGCCACCGCCACGGGCATGCGCCCGCCGGTGCGTCCCGGTCCTCCCGGCGCGCCCGCCGCTGGTCCTGGTCGCACGCCGCCTCCGCCCCCGCCGCGCATCGAGTCGTCCCGCACGAACCTGTCGCGGGCCGACCTGTCGCGGCCGAACGCGCAGCAGCCGCAGCCCACCGCCTACTTCCGGCCGGTGCCGCCCGGCACGCAGAACCCGCCGCCGGTGGACGCCACCGCGGACACCACCTACCTGCCGCCCATCACCGCGGACACGCCGCCGCCGAACTCGCTGGCGAACCGGCTGAACGGCGCGCCGCCGCAGGAGGGCGTCACCGAGCAGATGCCGCGCATCCCGGCGTCGGTGGGTGAGAGCACCCAGGCCCACCCCGGGCCGCTCGTCGACGACGACGAGGACGCCTTCGGGGCCCCGCGCGGTGCCATGCCGCCGATGGAGAGCACGCAGGCGCACGCCGGCCCGTACGTCGACGATGACGACGACCAGTACGAGTACGACGACTACCAGGGCAACAACGACTTCTCGTACTCGGTCGACCACGACGCCGCGCCCGCCGGGGTCGGCGGCGCGCTCGAGGTCGAGGACGGCGAGGCGGCGGAGGAGACCGAGGGCTCGCCGGGCAAGCAGTGGTTGATGATGATCGCCCAGCTGGCCATCGGCGTCGTCGGTGGCGCCGCGCTCTGGCTGGGCTTCCAGTGGCTGTGGAACGCGCTGCCGGCCGCCGCGCTGGCCGCCGCGGTCGCGGTGATCGTCGCCCTGGTGATCGTCGTGCGCCGCATCCGCAAGGCCGACGACCTCCAGACCATGGTGCTGGCGGTGCTGGTCGGCCTGATCGTGACGGTGTCACCGGCCGCGCTGCGGCTGATCGGGCACTAGTTGGCCACGCGGCACATCCCGGTCGGGCTGTCCACGGCATCGGTGTGGCCGCAGCCGGCCGGCGCGGCCTTCGAGCTCGCCGGTGACCTCGGCTACGACGGCGTCGAGGTGATGGTCTGGGCCGACCCGGTCAGCCAGGACATGGACGCCCTGCTGGACCTGTCCGACCGGCACGGCATGCCGGTGCTGGCCGTGCACGCGCCGTGCCTGCTGATCAGCCAGCGGGTGTGGTCCCCCGATCCGGTGATCCGGCTGCGTCGCGCGGTGACCGCCGCGCAGGTGCTGGACGCGCCCACCGTGGTCGTGCACCCGCCGTTCCGCTGGCAGCGCCGCTACGCCGAGCGGTTCTCCGACCTCGTCGCGGAGCTCGACGAGACCAGCGGCGTCAAGATCGCCGTGGAGAACATGTTCCCGGTCCGGCTGCGCGGCACCGAGCTGTCGGCGTTCAAGCCGTCCGTGGACCCCACCGACGCCGGTCACCGGCACTACACGCTGGACCTCTCCCACAGCGCCGCCGCGCAGATGGACCCGTTGGAGCTGGCCGGGCGCATGGGCAAGGGCCTCGTCCACGTCCACCTCGCCGACGGCAGCGGCTCCTCCCGTGACGAGCACCTCGTCCCCGGCCGCGGGACCCAGCCGTGCGCGACGTTCTGCGAGCAGCTCGCGGAGTCCGACTTCTCGGGGCAGGTCGTGCTCGAGGTGAACACGCGGCGGGCCCGCACCCCTGTCGAGCGCGCCGCCGAACTGGCCGAGGCGCTGCTGTTCGCACGCCTCAACCTCGGGCAGAACTGATCGGTAACTTCGGTGCCCGTGATCGTCCGGAGGGACGTAGAGTCACGCCGTGCATCCGCTGCGAACCCTCATCCTCGCGGCCGGCGCCAACGATGCCGTCCGCAGGCTGGTGGCGACCGCGCCGGTGAGCCGGGACGTCGTGCGCCGGTTCGTCGCGGGTGAGGGCACCGACGACGTCGTCGCGGTCACGTCGCGGCTGGTGGCCGACGGACTGTCGGTGTCACTGGACTACCTGGGCGAGGACACCACCGACGAGCGGCTCGCCGAACGCACCGTGCAGGCCTACCTGCGGCTGCTCGACCGGCTGCACGCCGAGGGCCTGTCCGCGCGGGCCGAGGTGAGTGTGAAGCTGTCGGCCGTCGGGCAGGCGCTGGACGAGCGGCTCGCCCTCGACAACGCCTCGCGGATCGCCGCCGCGGCCGAGCAGTGCGGCACCACCCTCACGCTGGACATGGAGGACCACACCACCACCGACTCCACGCTGAGGGTGCTCGCCGAACTCCGGCGGACCTGGCCGTGGGTGGGGGCGGTGCTCCAGGCGTACCTGCGCCGTACGCTCGACGACTGCGTGACCCTGGCCGGCTCCGGGTCCCGCGTTCGGCTGTGCAAAGGGGCATACGCGGAACCGTCCTCGGTGGCGTTCGCGCATCCCCACGAGGTCGACCTCAGCTACGTACGCTGCGCGAACGCGCTTCTCGCCGGCCGCGGCTACCCCATGTTCGCCACCCACGATCCGAGACTTGTCGCCGTGATCGCCGAACGCGCGCTGTGGTACGGCCGTAAACCAGGTAGCTACGAATATCAGATGCTGTACGGAATCCGACCCGACGAGCAGCGACGGCTCGTCAACTCAGGTGAGGCGGTGCGTGTCTACGTGCCCTACGGCGAACAGTGGTACGGCTACCTGATGCGGCGGCTGGCCGAACGTCCCGCGAACACGGCGTTTTTCCTCCGGTCCCTGGTCGGCCGGTCATGAGCGCCGGACAGGCCTCGGCGATCCGGCCGTTCTCGGCCGCGTCCGCCGTGCGTCCGCTCGGCGACGGCACCGCCATCGCGGACCTGCCGCCGGACTGGACCGTCGGCACCAAGCCGCACGGCGGCTTCCTGCTCGCGCTGCTCGCGCGGGCCGGCGTGCAGGTCGTGGAGAGCTCCGGCAGCGACCTGCTCGACCCGCTCGCCGTCAGCGCCCAGTTCCTGCGCGCGCCGTCCGTCGGGCCGGTCATGCTGCGCACCGAGATCCGCAAGACCGGTCGGACCGTCGTCGTCGTGCGGGTCAGCCTCGAACAGCGCGGTTCCGCCTGCGTCGAGTCCATGGTCACCATCGGCCGGCTGCCCGAGGAGCGGCCCGCCTGGCGGGACCTGCCCGAGCTGCCCGTCGTGCCGCCCGCCAACGCCATCGACCTGGGCTCCCTGCCCAACGCCGTCGGCGTGTTCAAGCTGGCCCGGGCCTGCGAGGTGCTCGTCGACCCCATCGGCGCCGGGTTCCTCGAGCGCCGCACCGGCGATCCCCTGCGCCTGCGCATGTGGGTGCGCCCCCGCGGCGGCGAGCAGCCCGACCCGTTCTTCGCCCTCGTCGCCGGCGACATCGCCATGCCGCTGACGTTCAACCTCGGCCGGTTCGGCTGGTCGCCCACAGTGCAGCTCACCGGCCTCGTCCGGGCCCGCCCCGAGCCCGGCTGGCTGCGGGCGCAGGTCGAGTGCCGCGCCGTGCACGGCCAGTGGTTCGACCAGGACGCCACCATCCTCGACGCCTCCGGCCGCCTCGTCTGCCAGGCCCGTCAGCTCGCCCTGAGCCCCCAGGAGACCAACAGCTCCTGATCGGGTGGCCCGTCCGAATCCCACTGGCCGGGACTGGCACGCTTGACCGCATGACGAGGATCGCGGTGCTGGGGGCGGGCAAGATCGGTGAGGCGCTGCTGTCCGGGCTGCTGGACGCGGGCTGGGGGCCGGGCGACCTGCTGTTCACCGAGCGGTACGAGGAGCGCTGCCGGGAGTTGACGGAGCACTACGGCGTGCGCGCGGTGACCGTGGCGGAGGCGGCCGAGCAGGCCGAGGTGCTGGTGGTGGCGGTCAAGCCGCAGGACATCGACCCGCTGCTGGCGGAGCTGAAATCGCTGCTCAAGCCGGGCACGCTGGTGGTGTCGCTGTGCGCGGGCCTGCCGACGGCCCTGTACGAGCGCGAGCTGCCGGCGGGGACGCCGGTGGTGCGGGTGATGCCGAACACGCCGATGCTGGTGGGCCAGGCGATGAGCGCGATCTCCGCCGGGGCGCACGCGACGTCGGAGCACATGGACCTCGTCGACAAGCTGCTGGGCAGCGTGGGCAAGGTGCTGCGGGTGCCTGAGGCGCAGCAGGACGCCGTGACGGCGCTGTCGGGCTCCGGGCCGGCCTACTTCTTCTTCCTGGTCGAGGCCATGATCGACGCCGGCATCCTGCTCGGCCTGCCGCGGGCGACGGCGGCGCAGCTGATCATCCAGTCGGCGGTCGGCGCGGCGACGATGCTGGCCGACTCGGGGGAGCACCCGGTGACGCTGCGTGAAGCCGTCACGTCGCCGGCGGGCACCACGATCATGGCGATCCGCGAGCTGGAGAAGCACGGCGTGCGGGCGGCGCTGCTGGCGGCGATCGAGGCGGCGCGGGACCGGTCCGCCGAGCTCGGCCGCGCCCACGACGCCTGAACTGATGCCACATGCGCTTCCTACTTGGCACCTGGCGCCAAGTAGGAAGCGCATGTGGCGTTAAGCGGCGAGTGACACCGTCGGTCTGCCGAATGGTCGAACCGCCGCGTGGTGGTGGTGCCTTCGAGTGGATCCCGCCACCACTGGGCGCACGACGCGGCTCGGACGTCGCAGCAGCCCCATGCGTCCCGCTACGCTCGGGTGAGCACGTGCGTGTCGATACCGCCGGTGGGGAAGCCGACGGCGCGACACGTGTTTAAGGACGCGGTGACGCATGCCTACGCAGCAGAAGGAGACAGCGCAGCCCGGGCTCGCACAGGTTCAGTTCCTCACCATCGCCGAGGTGGCGAAGGTGATGCGGGTCTCGAAGATGACCGTGTACCGCCTGGTGCACTCCGGTGATCTGCCCGCCGTCAGGGTGGGCAAGTCGTTCCGGGTGACCGAGAAGGCGGTGCAGGACTACCTGGAGAACGCGTACTACGACGCGGGCTGAGACAGCCGAACGGGCTCCCGGCTGGTACCTGTGCCAGCCGGGTTCGCCCATGCGGGTAAAGTGATAGGTCGTTCGTGCTCGGTGCCATGGCCGCGTCCCCACGCGGCGGCAGGGGCTCGGCAGCCCTGTGCAGCACGAGGGCACACCAACGACCACACCGTCTACACCTAAGGATCCCGTATGGGCTCGGTCATCAAGAAGCGCCGCAAGCGCATGTCGAAGAAGAAGCACCGCAAGCTGCTTCGCAAGACCCGGGTGCAGCGACGCAAGCGCGGCAAGTGAGGCGCTCGGCCTGAAGCCCCGTCGGCACCCGCGCGATCGCGCGGGTGCCGACGTTCGTTACGGGGCTCACAGGAGATCCCGCCGATCGGGTGAGACCGTGGTAAAACCGGCGTGACCTGCGTCAATGCGACGTTGCTGGCCCCTGTTGCGGGACATCACGGCGAGTAGCATCGCTCGGGTCGCCGCCTATGCCAGGGAGTCGCATGGCGCCCAACGTCGTCCTCGTCACCGGAGTGAGCCGCTTCCTCGGCGGCCATCTCGCCGCGCGCCTGGCCGCCGACCCTTCCATCGAGCGGGTGCTCGGCGTGGACACCGTGCCGCCGCCGCGCGACCTGCTCCGGCGGATGGGCCGCGCCGAGTTCGTCCGCGCGGACATCCGCAACCCGCTGATCACCAAGGTGATCGGCAGCGCCCGGGTCGACACCGTGGTGCACGCCTCCGTCACCGCCAACCCGGCCGGACCCACCGGCCGCACGGCGATGAAGGAGATGAACGTCATCGGCACCATGCAGCTGCTGGCCGCCTGCCAGCGGTCGGCGGTGGTGCGCCGGCTGGTGATCAAGTCGACCAGCGCGGTCTACGGGGCCAGCTCGCGCGACCCGGCGATGTTCACCGAGGACATGGCGCCCAAGGAGCTGCCCTCCAGCGGCTACGCCAAGGACGCCGTCGAGGTCGAGGGCTACGTCCGCGGTTTCGCCCGGCGCAGACCGGACGTCGCGGTGACCACGCTGCGCTTCACCAACTTCATCGGCCCACGCATCGACACCGTGCTGACCAGGTACTTCGCCCTGCCGATCGTGCCGACGGTGCTCGGCTACGACGCCCGCATGCAGCTGCTGCACTCCGAGGACGCGCTGGCCGTGATGGAGCGGGCCACCCAGCACGACCTGCCCGGCGTGTTCAACGTCGGCGGCGACGGCGTGCTGATGTTGTCCCAGGCGATCCGCCGCGCCGGGCGGGTCGCGCTGCCGGTGCCGAGCATGGCCGTCCCGACGGTGGGCCGGCTGGTCCGCAGCGCCCGGCTGGTCGACTTCTCGCCGGACCAGATGCGCTTCCTGAACTTCGGCCGCGTCGTGGACACGACGCTGTTGCAGCGCGACTTCGGCTTCACACCGCGCTGGACAACGACGCAGGCCTTCGACGACTACGTGAGCGGGCGCGCCCTGCGCCCGACGATCGACGCGGACACCCTGGCGGCGGCGGAGCGGAGCATTCTCGACTTCGCCGCCCGCATCCCGATCAGGTGAGTGAGGAGGTGGAACCCATGCCCGACGCACGTGTGATCCCGCTGCACGCCGACCGTCCCGTGCCGAGGACGACGACGCCGTCGCGACCCAGGATGGAGCAGGTGCCGCCGCCCGCGGACACCACCGGCGCGACCCCGGCCGAGACCTCCCCGCTGTGGGAGCGCCGGCTGGCCGACACGCTGGCGTTCCTGCGTCGGCGCATCACCGGCGACTACCAGGTCGACGAGTTCGGCTTCGACCGGGAGTTGACCGACAACGTGATGATGCCGCTGCTGCGGCCGCTGTACGAGAAGTGGTTCCGGGTGGAGACGATCGGCCTGCACAACGTGCCGTCCGACAGCGGCGCGCTGCTGGTCGCCAACCATTCCGGCACGCTGCCGATGGACTCGGTGATGACCGCGGTCGCGGTGCACGAGCACCATCCGGCCAACCGGCACCTGCGCATGCTCGGCGCGGACCTGGTGTTCCGGACGCCGATGCTCAGCTCCATCGCCCGCAAGACCGGGCAGACGCTGGCCTGCAACCCCGACGCGGAGCGGCTGCTGCGCGGCGGCGAGCTGGTCGGCGTGTGGCCGGAGGGCTTCAAGGGCGTCGGCAAGCCGTACAAGGACCGGTACAAGCTCCAGCGGTTCGGCCGCGGCGGCTTCGTCTCGGCGGCGCTGCGCACCCGGACGCCGATCATCCCGGTGTCCATCGTGGGGGCCGAGGAGATCTACCCCAAGATCGGCGAGATCAAGCTGATCGCCCGGCTGTTCGGCCTGCCGTACTTCCCGGTGACGCCGACGTTCCCGCTGCTGGGGCCGCTGGGCGCGGTGCCGCTGCCGTCCAAGTGGTACATCGAGTTCGGCGAGCCGATCCGGACCGACCAGTACGAGCCGGGCGCGGCCGAGGACCCGATGCTGGTGTTCAACCTGACCGACCAGGTCCGGGAGACCATCCAGCAGACCCTCTACCGGCTGCTCACCCAGCGTCGCAACGTCTGGCTGGGCTGAGTCACCCGATAGTGGCGCTGACCGGCGCACGCGGGGCGCGGTGCTTACCGTGTTCCGATGGCGCTGTGGTCGCGGAGATCCGCATTGCTCGCGGCGCCGGCGATGGCCGCCGGCGGGCTGGTCGTCGTCGGCGCGTCCACCGTGTCGGCGACGCCGGCGGACGCGCTGACGTTCGTGGCGTCGCGGGCCACCAGCTCGTCGCTGGACAAGGCCGTCGTCGGCACCACCTTCGGCTCGTTGCTGACGCTGTTCGACTCGACGTCGGCGGCCGCCGGTGACGGCTCGATGATCGGCACCGTCGTCAACGTGACGGTGGACAGCCCGCCGAAGCTGGTCGTGCAGATGAAGATCGTGCTGCGGCTGTCCGCCGCGTTCAAGGGCGAGCTGCACCTCAGCTCGATGCACGCCATGGTGGTGCCGTCGCCCGCGCAGAACCCCATCGCGATCGTCGGCGGCACCGGCCAGTACGCCAACGCCCGCGGCGAGGGCACGATCACGTACCCCACGCCGGACCGGATCAACTTCACGCTGAACGTGGCGAACTGAGTCAGATGAGATCCGCCGCCAGTTCGGCGGCCTCGCGGGCGGAGCCCCAGGACAGGGTCACGCCGAGGCTGCCGTGGCCGTAGCAGTGCACGATGGGCCGGCCGGCGATCTCGCGCACCTCCAGCCGGATGGGGTTGCGTTCGGGGCGTAGGCCGACGCGGTGCTCGAGGATCGGGGCGCCCGCCAGCCGTGGTTCGACGGCGGCGCAGCGGTCGAGGATGCCCTCGGCGATGACGGCGTCGGGTTCGAGCCGCCAGTCGCCCACCGTGGACACGCCGCCGAGCACGACCTGGTCGCCGTGCGGGAAGTAGCTGGTGGACTCGGCCGCGGTGGTGATCTCGACGAAGAACTCCTCGACGCCGGGATTGGCGACGACGACGAGCTGGCCGCGGGCGGCTCGCACGGTCAGATCGGGCACGAGCCGGCGCGCGCCGACGCCGCTGCAATTGACCAGGACCGGCGCCTCGTCGACAGCCTCGCTCAGCCGCGTGACGGACCTGATGTCCAGGCGTCCGCCGGCGGCGGTCAGGCGGCCGGTGAGGTAGCCGAGGTAGCGCGGCATGTCGATCAGCGGCACGCGTCCCCACTGACCGCTGACGAAGCCCGGCGGCAGCTCGCCGCGGCCGCAGTCGACGAGTCCGGGAACCATCGTGACCTGCGGTGGCAGATTGCTCAGCGGCAGCGGCGTTCGACTGGCCATCCGGCCGCGGGTGAGGCGCACGCCGGTGGCCGGATCGCGGGCCAGGTCGGTGAATTCGGCCAGGCTGCGGCGGCTCCAGCGCAGCACCTCGTCGGCGGGTTCGGCGAATGCGGGGCCCCACATCGCGCCGGCCATCGCCGAGGTGGTCTGCCGCGGCAGGTCGGTGCTCATCACCCTGGTGCGCACGCCGGCCTCGGCCAGGCATACCGCGGTGGTCAGGCCGATCACGCCGGCCCCGATGACGAGCACGTCGTCACTCACGCTCGTCACGGTAGGGCATCGGGCAGCGAATACCGAGTCCGAAAGGGACAGTGGCGGCTACGATTCGCGGACATGTCCCAGCCAAGCGCACCCCCGCAGTTCCCGATCCTGATCTCGACCATGAACGACGTCCCCGGCTGCCGGGTCACGCACGTGTTCGGCGAGGTCTTCGGCCTCACGGTCCGCAGCCGCGCCATCGGCGTCAACTTCATGGCCGGCATCAAGTCGCTGGGCGGCGGCGAGGTGACCCAGTACACCCAGATGCTGTCCGACTCGCGCAACGAGGCGCTCGGCCGGCTCTGCCAGCAGGCAATGGGCTACGGCGCGAACGCCGTGCTGGCCATGCGCTTCGACTGCAACGAGATCGCCCAGACGATGAGCGAGGTGGCGGCCTACGGCACCGCCGTCTACATCGTGCCGATCGACCAGCCGCCGCAGCAGCAGCACGCCGCGCAGGCCCACCAAGCCCCGCAGCAACAGCAGCAGTACGCGCCCCAGCAGCAACAGCAGCAGCGCTGACCCGAGTGGGCCGGCCTGTCGGCGGGCCGGCCCAGCACGGTCAGGAGGAGCGGCGGCGGTAGGCGAGCCCGGCGGCTACGGCGCCGGCGAGGGCACCGGCGCCCAGGACAGTGGGGACGCCGATGCGGGCGGCCTTGCGGCCCGTGCGGAAGTCGCGGATCTCCCAGCCACGGCGGCGGGCCAGCTCCCGCAGCCCGGGGTCGGGGTTGACGGCCACGGCGGTGCCGGCCGTCGACAGCATCGGCACGTCGTTGATCGAGTCCGAGTACGCCGTGCAGCGCCGCAGATCCAGGCCCTCCTTGGCGGCCAGCGCTCGCACGGCGTGGGCCTTCGCCTTGCCGTGCAACAGATCGCCGACGAGCCGACCGGTGTACACGCCGTCCTTGCTCTCGGCGACGGTGCCCAGCGCGCCGGTCAGACCGAGCCGCCGGGCGATGATCGACGCCAGCTCGACCGGCGTCGCGGTGACCAGCCAGACGCGCTGCCCGGCGTCCTGGTGCATCTGCGCCAGCGCCCGGGTGCCGGACCAGATCTTGGCGGCCATCAGCTCGTCGTAGATCTCCTCACCGAGATCGACCAGCTCCTGCACGCTGCGGCCGGCGACGAAGCCCAGCGCCTGCTCGCGGCTGGCCCGCACGCTGTCCGGGTTCTCCTTGCCGCCGAGCCGGAACCGCAGCTGCCGCCAGGCAAAGCCGGCCAGGTCGGCGGTGGTGAAGTACTTCCGGCTGGCCAGGCCGCGGGCGAAGTGGAAGATCGACGCGCCCATCATCATGGTGTTGTCCACGTCGAAGAACGCGGCCGCGGTCAGGTCCGGCGGCACCGCGAGGGCGGCCTCCAGGTCGGCGGCGGCCGCCACGGCGGCGTCGGCCGAGGCCTCGCCGGCCAGCTCGGCCATCCGCTCGAGTTCGGCGTGCTCCGCCCCGTCACGCCAGCGTGGCACCGCGCCTCCCGGTCCGTTCCTGCCGGTCTCTCATCGTGCAAGGGTAGCGATCAACCACCGAGGACAATGCTCGGCAGTCCGGGCAGCAGCGGAGGCAGGCTGCCCAGCGGCACGGGGAGGGGGACGGTCACGCCGGTGGGCTTGCCGCCGGTCGTGGGTGGCGGCGAAGTCTTGGTCCCGGTCGTCGCGGGCGCCGTCGTGGGTGTGGTGAACGTGACGGTCGGCGTCGTGGTGACGGTGGTCGCCGCACCGGCCCCCGTGGTGCCGTTCACCAACGCGGACTCGCCGGGGCGGGTCGTCGGCGTCGGAGCCCCGCCACCGCCCTGCGAGGCCGGCGGCCGCGTCGCGCAGGCCCCGGTCGCCGGCAGCGCGCCGATGTCATCCGCGGTGCCGGAGGTGATCGTGTAGCAGTTGAGCCGGCCGATCAGCGCCTCGGACCGGTCGGTGATGGCGGTCAGCAGTTCGGCGCTGGTGTCGGCGCGCTGGGGCAGCGACGGCCGCAGCGTCTTGAGCCGCTGTGCCTGGGACTTGGCCCAGTCGCGCAGGTAGGTCAGGCCGGAGCCGTCGCCGTTGGTGCTGAGCACGGTGAGCAGCCGCGAGCCGGCGGCGGCGTCGGTGTCGAAGTCGGTGAGCGCGGTCAGGTACGAGCCGATGGGCGTGTTGCCGCGGGCGGCCATGCCCTCGATCTCGTCGATCCGCGCGGTGGCGAAATCGAGGTGCTTGCGGGCCTTGGCGGCGTCGTCGAAGGCCAGGCCGAAGGACGCCGACTCGGCGGTGCGCTTGATCGCGTACAGCGGGTCGCCGGGCAGCGCGTCGCGGCTGAGCAGCAGGCTCATCGCGCCCAGGGACAGGATCAGGCACAGCGCGGCGGCCATGGCCACCATCAGCCGGCCGGGCGCGGTGGACCGGCTGGCTAAGCTCCGGACGTTGCCGCCGGCCTCGGCCGGCGCGCTGAAGTCCATGGTCTTGAACTCGGCGAGCACCCGCAGCCGCATGCGCTCCCGCTCGCGCGGGGTCGGCGCCAACGCGTCGGCCGAGCGCCGCAGCAGATCTGCGACGCGTTCGTGCTCCATCCGGGTCTCCACCTCACCACCTGTTCGTTCCCATTCGAGGAAACGACGGCGGCACTGCATCGGTTACGCGTAAGAGCATCGCGTCAGCATTCGAATACAGCTAGCGCAGTTCGGCCGGCAGCAGTTGGGCCAGCCGGCGTACCGCGCGATGCTGCAAAGCCTTGATCGCGCCCTCGTTTCGGCCCATCTGCTCGGCCGTCTCGGCCACCGACAGGCCCTGTAGGAAGCGCAACACGATGCACTCCCGTTGGTCGTCGTTGAGCTCGCTCACGCAGCGCAACAACTCGCTCGTGGTCGCCTCGTCCAGCACGGCCTGCTCGGGACCGGCCGTGACCTGGCGATTGTCGTCCAGTTCGGCAGTGGTGATCTCCAATCGGTACCGGCTGGACTTGACGTGGTCGAGCACGAGGTTGCGGGCGATGGTGACGAACCAGGCCCCGACGTCGCGTCCCTGGTAACTCACCGTGGTGATCCGTCGCAGCGCGCGCAGGAACGTCTCGGAGGTGACGTCCTCGGCCAGCGTGCGGTCGCCGACCCGGAACAGCACGTAACGGAAGACCTGGTCCACGTAGCGGTCGTAGAGCAGGCCGAACGCCGCCACGTCACCGCGCTGCGCCTTGTCCACGAGCTGCCACGCCTCGGCGTGCTCGTCGGCGGTCACGGGTGCGCCACTGGGCTGTTTGGAGCGGGCAGGGCTGCTCATAGGTCCAGCAGCACCTCCCTTGGTCGGCGTAGCGGCAGCATACGTGTTGTTACTTGCAAGTAGGTAGCGCTCACGGGCGGACCCTGGTGAGACGGCGACACCAGGTCCTGCGTGACGCCGGACCAGCGTGACAAAATCCTGCGATCGGCTCGATGGGGAGGTCTCGTATGCCCGGTGCCAGCAACGTGGCGGATCTGGTCCGGACCGCCGCCGTCCGTGGTCCCGATCACCCCGCGTTCATCGACGCGGCCACGGGGGACACGCTGACCTGGGCCGAGGTGGACGGCGCGACCGACGTCGAGGCCCGCCGGCTGCGCGACGCCGGTCTGCAACCCGGCGACCGGGTCGCGGTGCGGCTGCCCACGTCGGCGGAGTTCGCGGTGGCCGTGTTCGGCACGCTGCGCGCCGGCGGCGTCGTGGTGCCCGTGAGCACCGGCGGCCCCACCCGTGAGCTGACCCGAGTCCTGGACGACAGCGGCGCCACTCTGCTCGTGGGCGACGGCGAAGGCGCGTCCGTGACGACGCTGTCCGCGCCGGTGCTGCGCGTCGATGGCGGCCTCACCGGCGAGTCGGTGCGCGGCGGCGAGGACGTGGCGGTGCTCGCGTACACGTCGGGTACCTCCGGTGTGCCGCGCGGGGCGATGCTCTCGCACCGCGCGTTGCTGGCGAACGTGGCGCAGTGCGCGGCGCTGCGTCCGGCGCCGGTCACCGCCGCCGACCGCGTGCTCCTCGCCTTGCCGCTGTTCCACTCCTACGGGCTTGGACCAGGACTGTTCCAGGTCGCGGCCGCCGGCGCGACCGCTGTTCTGCTGCAACGTTTCGACGCGGAGGCAGCAGTTGACGCAATCGAGCAGCACCGGGTGACGACGTTGGTCGGCGTGCCGCCGATGTACCAGGCGCTGCTGCACGTCGACCCGGCGCGGCTGCGTGACGCCCTGATCACGGTGCGTCTGCTCACCTCGGGCGCCGCGCCGCTGAGCGCGTCGCTGCTGGCGGCGGTGCAGAAGGCGACGAGCCTGCCGGTGTTCGAGGGCTACGGCCTGACCGAGACGGCCCCGGTGCTGACGTCCACGCTGGTCGGCGGGCAGGTGAAGCCCGGATCGGTGGGCCGCCCGCTGCCGGGCGTCGAGATGCGGCTGGTGGACACCGACGGCCAGCCCTTCGCCGACGACGAGGACTTCGTGCTGCCCGACGACGACGCCGGCCTGGTGTCGGTGCGGGGCGAGAACCTGTTCAGCGGCTACTGGCCCGACGGCGCGCACGGCCCGGACGCCGAGGGCTGGTTCCGCACCGGCGACGTCGGCTACTTCGACGCCGAGGGCGACCTGCACCTGGTCGACCGGGCCGGCGACCTCATCATCGTGAACGGCTTCAACGTCTACCCGCACGAGGTGGAGCGGGTGCTGGCCGAACTGCCGGCGGTGGTCGAGGCCGCGGTGGTGGGCGTGCCCAGCGAGACGACCGGCGAGGCCGTGAAGGCCGTGTTGGTGCTGGGGCCGGGCGCGGAACTCACGGCGGACGACGTGGTGGCGCACTGCGCGGAGCGGCTGGCGAAGTTCAAGGTGCCGGTGACCGTGGAGTTCACCGAGGTGCTGCCGCACTCTCCGACCGGCAAGCTGGTTCGCAGCCGGCTGCGGCTGCCGCAGGCGTAGGTTGACGCCGTGAGCCACACCGTGACCGTGATGACGAGGGTCGGCTGCGACCACTGCGTGCAGGCCGAGTCGGACGTCCGGCGCATCTGCGACGAGCTGGGCGTGTCGTGGGCGGCGCGGGACGTGGACACCGATCCGGAGCTGCGCGCCGAGTACGGCGACCGGGTGCCGGTGATCCTCGTCGACGGCCGCGAGCACGGCTACTGGAAGGTCGAGGAGCCGCGCCTGCGGGCGGCGCTGGCGGGCTGACGTGCGCGAGGGCGCGCTCCGGCGCAGGTGCCGGCGGCTGCTGCGGGACCTTGACGTGCGGCCGCCCCTGGACGTGCGCGACCTGTGCGACCGGCTGGCGGCCAGCCGGGGCCGGCCGATCCGGCTGGTGCCGTATCCGATCGAGGTGCCGGGCCCGTTCGGGCTGTGGTTCGCCACCGACGGCGCGGATTTCATCGTCTACCAGCAGGAGACGACCCGCCCGCACCAGGACCACATCATCCTGCACGAGCTCGGGCACATGATCGCCGATCATCCCAGCGACGAGGGCTCGACCGCGAACGTGGCCCGCCGCACCTGCTACGACTCCGAGCACGAGCGGGAGGCGGAGCTGATCGCGACGATCATCCTGGAGTGGGCCAGTGTGCTGGACAAGGTGCACAACCGGCTCGGCGACTCGCTCTCGCACCACTACGGGTGGTTGTGACCCTCCTCTTCACGCAATCGCAAGCGATGAAGGCCGGTTCAGTGCTTACGTTGTCGGCATGACCCGCGAGATGTTCACCGAGCAGTACTTCGCGCACGTGCACGAGTTCATGGCCACCGCCCGCGCCGAGGAGCCGGTGTTCCGCGTGCGCCAGGTGAGCGGCGTCCCGACCTGGGTGGTCACCCGCTACGACGAGGTGCGGGCGCTGCTCACCGACGACCGGCTGAGCAAGGACTCCGTCCGACTCGGCGAGATCCTGCGGGCGCGCCTGGCCGAGGCCGGTCACGAGCCGCGGGTGAGCGCCCTGTTCGGCCGGAACATGCTGATGGCCGATCCGCCGGACCACACGCGGCTGCGGCTGCTGCTGGCCAAGGAGTTCACCGCCCGGCGGATCGCCCAGCTACGGCCGTTCATCGAGCGGCTGACCGACGAGCTGCTGACCGCGGCCGCCGCCCAGGACGGCCCGGTGGACCTGGCCGACGGGTTCGCCGTCGCGCTGCCGGCGCTGGTGATCAGCGAGCTGCTCGGGGTCCCGGGCGAGGACCGCCACCGGTTCCAGGGCTGGACCGGCGCGCTGCTGTCCGGGGATCCGGAGCGGATCACTCCCGCGAACGACGCCATCCAGGCGTACCTCAAGGAGCTGATCAAGGCCAAGTCCGAGCGGCCGGGCGAGGATCTGCTGTCCGCCATGACGACGGCCAGCGAGCAGGGCGACCGGCTGTCGGCGGACGAGCTGGTGTCGATGGCGGCCCTGCTGCTGGTCGCCGGCCACGAGACGACGGCCAACCTGATCAGCGCCGGCATCCGGCGGCTGCTCACCGAGCCGGGCCTGGCCGACGCGGTGCTGGCCGACCCGGCCCCGGTGGTGGAGGAGCTGCTTCGGGTGGACTCGCCGGTGATGCTGGCGACCACGCGGTTCACCACGGAGGACGTCGAGGTCGGCGGCGTGACTATTCCCGCCGGGGAGCTGGTGGCGCTGGCGATCGGGTCGGCCAACCGGGACGAGGCGCGGTTCGAGCACGGCGACGAGTTCGACCTGGACCGTGGCGCCCGCGGGCACATCGCGTTCGGGCACGGCCTGCACCACTGCCTCGGCGCGCCGCTGGCCCGGCTGGAGGGCGACATCGCGCTGACCGCGCTGGCCCGGCAGTTCCCGCAGGCGCGGCTGGCGGTGCCGGCGGCGGAGCTGACCCACCGCCGGGTGCCGATCATGAACGGCTTCGCGGCAATGCCCGTTCTGCTGGGCGCGCGGACGGTCGTCACGAATTCGTAAGCACCGGCGGCTTGAACCTTCCGCCGCCGTGGAACGAATCTGAAGTGTGGGTGCAGCTACGACTACCGCCACGCCCGAGCCCGCCACGGACGTGAGGATCCCGACCGGCGTCGCCATGCTGATCGGCGTCCTCGGCGTGGCCGCGGCGCTGGCCGCCGGGCATCTCGTCGCCGCCTTCATCGACCCGAACGCCTCGCCGTTCCTCGCGGTCGGCAACGCCGCGATCGACCTCACGCCGTCGTGGCTCAAGGAGTTCGCGGTCACCTCGTTCGGCACCGCCGACAAGACGGTGCTGCTCGCCGGCATGGCGGTCTTCCTGCTGGTGGCGGCGTGCGTGGCCGGGCTGCTGTCGCGGCGCAGCCCGATCCCGGGCACGGTGCTCGCGGTGATGCTCGGCGGCCTGGCGATCGTCGCCGTCTTCAGCCGTACGGATCTCGGGCAGCTGGCGAGCATCGCGCCGCTGGCCAGCCTGGTCGCCGGCGTGATGACCTTCCGACGCCTGCACGCGGCCGCCCTGCGCGTGCGGGAGGTCGGCGGCGGGCCCGACAGCCCGGAGCGGCGCACGTTCCTCATCGGCTCGGCCGGCGTCGCCGTCGGCGCGGGCATCGCCGGCATCGCGGGCCAGCTTCTCGGCTCCCGCGTGGACGTCGAGGGCTCCCGCGCGGCGGTGACCCAGCGCCTGGCCAAGTACCGCGAGCAGAGCGGGGTGGCCGGCGCGGACTTCGCCCAGGACGGCACGCCGACGTACCTGACGCCCAACGACACCTTCTACCGGATCGACACCGCCCTGTCGGTGCCCCGGATGCGGGCCGAGGACTGGTCGCTGCGCATCCACGGCATGGTCGACCGGGAGCTCACGCTCAGCTTCGACGACGTGATGGGCATGGACCTGATCACCCGGACCGTGACCATGACCTGCGTGTCCGACGACGTCGGCGGCCCGTACATCTCCACCGCGCCGTTCACCGGCGTGCTGCTGCGGGACCTGCTGGCCAAGGTCGGCGTGCACAGCGGCGCCGACCAGGTGTTCTCCACCAGCGTGGACGGCTACACCGCCGGCAGCCCGCTGGAGGTGATCATGGACAAGGGCCGCAACGCGATGCTGGCCGTCGGCATGAACGGCGAGGCGCTGCCGCCCGAGCACGGCTTCCCGGCCCGCCTGGTGGTGCCCGGCCTGTACGGCTACGTGTCGGCCACCAAGTGGGTCACCGACGTCGAGCTGACCACGTTCGACGCGAAGACCCAGTACTGGGTGCCGCGCGGCTACTCGGCCAAGGCCCCGGTCAAGACCGAGTCCCGCATCGACAGCCCGCGCGGGCAGTCCTCCGTGCCGGCCGGCAAGGTCGTCGTCGCCGGCATCGCCTGGGCCCAGACCAAGGGCATCGCCAAGGTCGAGCTCCAGATGGACGGCGGCCCGTGGCAGGAGGCCGACCTGGCCGTGCAGCCGACCAAGGAGGCCTGGCGGATGTGGCGACGCACCTTCGACCTGCGGCCCGGCAGCCACACCGTGCTGGTGCGCGCGACCGACTCGACCGGGTACACCCAGACCATGGACCGGGCCGATCCGATCCCGGACGGGGCCACCGGGCTGCACTCGGTGGTGTTCACGACCGCCTGATCCGACTTGAGTCGCCCGTTCGGGCGAGGCCGTGACCATGCCGACCGGCCGACTTTGTGCACACGTTCACAAGCGCTACGGTTGACCCATCACACCAATCGAGGGAGCAACCAGCGTGGGTGCACGGCGGGGTGAGGACGTCGAGGTCGTGACCGCCCCCGGCCGGCTTCCCGGCAACGACGAGCCGGCCGTGCGCGAGCGCGCCCGGGCCATTCCCGAGGCCGCCGTCGCCCGCCTCGCGGTCTATCTGCGGGTGCTGTCGGGCCTGGCCGAGCAGGACGTGACGACCATCTCCAGCGAGGAGCTGTCGGCCGCCGCCGGGGTCAACTCCGCGAAGCTGCGCAAGGACCTGTCCTACATCGGCTCGTACGGCACCCGGGGTGTCGGGTACGAGGTGGAAGTCCTCGTCGACCAGATCGAGCGAATTCTCGGACTGACCCGAAAACACTCCGTCTGCGTGGTCGGGATCGGTAACCTTGGTCACGCACTGGCCAACTACGCGGGCTTCCCGGGGCGGGGTTTCCCGGTCTCGGCGCTGTTCGACGTGGACGACGATCTGATCGGCGTGCCGGTCGGCGGGATCCTGGTCAGCCACGTCGACGACATCCCGCGGGTGTGCGCCGAACGGGAGGTGTCGATAGGGGTGATCGCCACGCCGCCACCCGCCGCGCAGGGGGTCTGCGACCGTTTGGTATCCGCGGGCGTGCAATGCATCCTGAACTTCGCACCCGTCGTGCTCCAGGTCCCCGACCACGTCGAGGTGCGCAAGGTCGACTTGGCGGTGGAGATGCAGATCCTGTCGTTCCACGTGGCGCGCCGCGCGGACGAGGCGGCGAACGCGGACGAGAGCGGAATGGTGGTGCCCGGGTGAACTCGAAGGCCGGCTCGACCGTTCTAGCCTGGGGGTGGTCGGAATGAGCCTGCTCGCGGTCGGTGTGTCCCACCGGACGGCCGAGGTGCGGACGCTGGAGCGGCTGGCGGTGTCCTCGGACGGCATGGCCAAGCTGCTCGACGAGCTGCTCGGCCAGGAGAACGTCTCCGAGGCCGTGCTGCTGTCGACGTGCAACCGGATCGAGGTGTACGCGGTCGTCGACGCCTTCCACGGCGGGCTGGCCGACGTCACCTCCGTGCTCTCGCGGCACTCCGGCATCGAGGTCAACGAGCTGTGCGAGCACTTCTACGTGCACTACGCCGCGGCCGCGGTGGAGCACCTGTTCTCGGTGGCCGCCGGGCTGGACTCGATGGTCGTCGGCGAGGCCCAGATCCTCGGCCAGCTGCGCGGCGCCTACGCCGACGCGGACGAGGCCGGCACCGTCGGGAAGACCCTGCACGAGCTCGCCCAGCAGGCGCTGCGGGTGGGCAAGCGGGTGCACAGCGAGACCGGCATCGACCACGCCGGCGCGTCGGTGGTGTCCGAGGCGCTGGCCGACGCCGAGCGCGTGCTGGGCGGCCTGGCCGGCCGCCGGGCGCTGCTGGTCGGAGCCGGCTCGATGGGCGGCCTGGCCGCCGCGCACCTGCGCCGCGCCGGCATCGGCGAGATCGTGATCGCCAACCGCACTCCGGCCAACGGCGACCGGCTGGCCGCCGCCCTGATCGAGGAGGGGGTGCCGGCCCGCGCGGTCGGCCTGGACCGCCTCGACGATGAGATCTCCGCCACGGACGTGCTGCTCGCCTGCACCGGCGCGATGGACGTGGTGGTGGGCGTCGACCGGTTCCACCCGGGCGCCCGCAGCGGCCCGCTGGTGGTCTGCGACCTGGGCCTGCCCCGCGACGTGGACCCCGAGGTCGGCGCGATCGCCGGCGTGACCCTGGTGGACCTGGAGACGCTGCAGCACCGGCTGTCCTCGGCGCCGTCGGCGCTGGACACCGAGCGCGCGCGGGCCATCGTCGCCGAGGGCGTGCGCGACTACCTGGCCGGACAGCGCTCCGCCGCGGTCACCCCGACCGTGACCGCGCTGCGCCGCCGCGCCGCCGAGGTCGTGGACGCCGAACTGTTGCGATTGGACTCACGGCTCCCGGACCTGGATGATTCCATCCGTGCGGAGCTGGCCCGGACGGTCCGCAGGGTGGTGGACAAGCTGCTGCACACCCCGACCGTCCGCGTCAAGGAACTGGCTTCGTCACCCGGCGGGGCCGGCTACGCGGACGCGCTGCGGGAGCTCTTCGAGCTCGACCCGCAGGCGGCGGCGGTGGTCAGCTCGCCACGCACTGTAGAGACCGAGCACGGCGGTGGAAACCGGTGAACCGGACGTTGAGGATCGGCACACGAGGCAGTGCCCTCGCACTGGCGCAGACCGGCCTGATGGCCGAGCGGCTGGAGCGCGCGGGCGCCACGGTGGAGATCGTCACCGTGAGCACCCCGGGCGACCGGTCGCACGCGCCGATCGCGGAGATCGGCGTCGGGGTGTTCACCTCGGCGCTGCGCGACGCGCTGGCGAACGACGAGGTGGACATCGCGGTCCACTCGTACAAGGACCTGCCCACGGCGCCGGACCCGCGGCTCGTGCTGGCCGCCGTGCCCACCCGCGAGGACCCCAGGGACGCCCTGGTCGCGCGGGACGGCATGGTGCTCGGTGAGCTGCCCGCCGGCTCCCGGGTCGGCACCGGCGCGGCCCGCCGGGTCACCCAGCTGGAGGCCCTGGGCCTCGGGCTGGAGATGGTGCCGATCCGTGGCAACGTGGACAGCCGTGTCCGCAAGGTGCTCGACGGCGAGCTCGACGCCGTCGTGGTGGCCGCCGCGGGCCTGTCCCGGCTCGGCCGGCTCGACATGGTGACCGAGTTCCTCGACCCGATCCAGATGCTGCCCGCCCCCGCGCAGGGGGCGCTGGCGCTGGAGTGCCGGGTCGACGACGTGGACACCGAACACCTGCTTCGCTCTAGCCTCGATGATCAGGCCAGTAGGGCCGCTGTCACCGCCGAGCGCGCGATGCTTGCCGCGCTGGAGGCCGGGTGCAGCGCGCCCGTCGGCGCACTGGCCGATGTGGTGGAAGACCTCGACGACGACGGCCGGACGGTACTCCGCCTGTCGTTGCGCGGGGTCGCCGCTACGCCGCAGAACGAGCTGCTGCGCGCGTCGGCCACCGGTGACTTGACCACAGCAGAGCAGTTGGGCCGGGCGCTCGCGGCCGAACTGCTTGATCTCGGCGCCACCGTGCTCAGTGGCCCGGGGAGCAAGTGATGGGGAGTGCCCTGATGACGACCCGCGCACGTAAGACCCCCGGACGCGTCGCGTTCGTGGGTTCCGGCCCCGGCGACGCCGGGCTGCTGACGGTCCGGGCCACCGAGTTGCTAGCCAGGGCAGAGCTGGTGGTGACCGACCCGGACGTGCCGTCCGAGGTGATCGCCCTCGCGGACGGCGCCGAGGTGCGCCCCGCGGTCGGCGAGCCGGCGGACGTGGCCAAGGACCTGGTCAACGAGGCGCGCAACGGCCGCTGCGTGGTCCGGCTGGTCGCCGGCGACCCGCTGACGCTGGACTCGGTCGTGACCGAGGCCCAGTCGGTGGCGCGGTCCACTGTGGACTTCGACGTGGTGCCCGGAGTTCCCGGCGGCACCGCGGTTCCCGCCTACGCCGGCGTCGCGCTCGGCGCCGTGCACACCGAGGCCGACGTCCGGTCCACTGTGGACTGGGCCGGGCTGGCCTCCGCGCCGGGCACGCTCGTGTTGCACGCCACCGGTTCCCACCTCGCCGAGGCCGCGTCCTCGTTGGTGGAGAACGGTTTGGCCCCGCAGACCCCGGTCGCGGTGACCGCGGGCGGCACCGCCTTCGGGCAGAAGACCGTGGACACCTCGCTGGCCTCGCTGGCCGCCGACGCGGGCGACCTGTCCGGGCAGTTGGTGGTCACCGTCGGCAGCACCGTCGCCGGCCGGTCCAAGCTGTCCTGGTGGGAGTCGCGGGCGCTGTACGGCTGGCGGGTGCTGGTGCCGCGGACCAAGGAGCAGGCCGGCGCGATGAGCGAGCGGCTGCGCGAGCACGGGGCGATCCCGGTCGAGGTGCCGACGATCTCCGTCGAGCCGCCGCGCAGCCCGGCGCAGATGGAGCGCTCGGTCAAGGGCCTGGTCGACGGCCGGTACCAGTGGGTCATCTTCACCTCCACCAACGCGGTGCGCGCGGTGTGGGAGAAGTTCCGCGAGTTCGGCCTGGACGCCCGCGCGTTCTCCGGCGTGAAGATCGCCTGCGTCGGCGAGAGCACCGCGGCCAAGGTCCGGTCGTTCGGCATCATCCCCGAGCTGATCCCGTCCGGCGAGCAGTCCAGCGAGGGCCTGCTCGCGGACTTCCCGCCCTACGACGACATCCTCGACCCGGTGGACCGGGTGCTGCTGCCGCGGGCCGACATCGCCACCGAGACGCTGGCGGCCGGGTTGCGCGAGCGCGGCTGGGAGATCGACGACGTGACGGCGTACCGCACCGTGCGGGCCGCGCCGCCGCCCGCCGACACCCGCGAGATGATCAAGTCCGGTGGCTTCGACGCGGTCTGCTTCACGTCCTCGTCCACCGTGCGCAACCTGGTCGGCATCGCCGGCAAGCCGCACACCCGGACCCTGGTCGCGTGCATCGGCCCGCAGACCGCCGAGACCGCCCGCGAGTTCGGCCTGCGCGTGGACGTGCAGCCCGAGTTCGCCACCGTGCCCGCCCTGGTGGACGCGCTGGCCCAGCACGCCGCCCGGCTGCGCGCCGAGGGCGCGCTGCCGCCGCCGCGCAAGACCAAGCGCCTGCGCCGGTCCTAGTGCCTGAAATGCTGTGAAAGGACCATTCCTAACACTGAACGTTAGGAATGGTCCTTTCCTCACTTAAAAGGGAGTACTCGTCGTGTTCCCCACACATCGTCCCCGCCGGCTGCGCCAGACCCCGGCGATGCGCCGCCTGGTCAGCGAGACCAGCATCGAGCCGCGCCACCTGATCCTGCCGATGTTCGTCAAAGAGGGGGCGACCGAGCCGATCCCGATCGCCTCCATGCCGGGCGTCGTCCAGCACACCCGTGACACCCTGCGCAAGGCGGCCGTGGAGGCCGTGCAGGCCGGCGTCGGCGGCCTGATGGTGTACGGCGTGCCGCAGACCCACGACGCCGTCGGCTCCGGCGCGACCGATCCCAACGGCATTCTCAACGTGGCCCTGCGCGACCTGCGCAGCGAGCTCGGCGACGACACCGTGCTGATGTCCGACCTGTGCCTCGACGAGTTCACCGACCACGGCCACTGCGGCGTGCTGGACTCCGACGGCGCCGTGGACAACGACGCCACCCTGCGCATCTACGCCGACATGGCCATCGAGCAGGCCCGGTGCGGCGCGCACATGGTCGGCACCAGCGGCATGATGGACGGCCAGGTCGGCGTGGTCCGCGAGGCGCTGGACGAGGCCGGCTACCTGGACACCGCGATCCTGGCCTACGCCGTCAAGTACGCGTCGGCCTACTACGGCCCGTTCCGCGAGGCCGTCGGGTCCCAGCTCAAGGGCGATCGCAAGACGTACCAACAGGATCCGGGCAACGCGCGGGAGGCGCTGCGCGAGCTGTCGCTGGACCTGGCCGAGGGCGCGGACGTGGTGATGGTCAAGCCGGGGCTGCCGTACCTGGACATCCTGCGCGTCGTCGCGGACAACTCGGAGGTGCCGGTCGCGGTCTACCAGGTGTCCGGCGAGTACGCGATGGTGGAGGCGGCGGCGGCCAACGGCTGGCTGGACCGGCAGCGGTCCATCATGGAGTCGCTGACCTCGCTCCGCCGGGCCGGCGCCGACATGATCCTCACGTACTGGGCCGCCGAGGTCTCCCGCTGGCTGACGGCGTGACACCGCCGCGTGCGGTCGACGTGGCCCGGTGGCTGTGGGTGGCCGCCGGGCTGCTGTTCGCCGTGCGCACCTACGTCGCGCTGGCCGACCGGCAGGGCCTGCGCGACCAGGTCCGGCAGGCCGACTCGACGCTGACCATGCAGCAGGTCGAGGCCGCCGTGAACGGCGAGATCGTCCTCGGCGTGCTGTTCTGCACGGTGGTCGTCGCGCTGTACGTGTTGGTGGCCAACAAGATGCTCGCCGGCCGGTCGTGGGCCCGAGTGCTGCTCACGTTCTTCGGCGCGGTGTTCGCGGTGTCCGGCGCGCTGGGCCTGATCGGCATCGCCGGCGGCCTGGCCGCGGCCGTCGGCGTCAGCGTGGATCCCACCGAGGTGGTGCTGTCGGTGATCGGGGTCGCGGTGGACGTCGCCGCGCTGGTCGCGATGTGGCTGCCGCCGTCCAGTGCCTACTTCCGCACGATCTCGGCGCAACGCGTCATGCCACCGCCGCCGAACCAGTTCATGCGCTGAGTGGACGTGTACCGTGCCGCCCGTGACCATTGACGAATCGGGCGAGCAGGACGTCGTCGTCCGGCCGAAGCTCGTCACCACCGCGATCGTGTTGTGGGCGCTGGACGGGCTCGCCTACCTCGCCGGGGCCACGCTGGTGATGAGCAGCCACGGCGCCATCGTCGACTCGCTGGTCAAGACCGCGCCGAAGAACATCACGCGGGACCAGATCAACGGGCAGCTGACGTTCGAGGAGTTCACCGCACTCGGCGTCGGCATCCTCACCGTGCTGCTCGTCTACCTGCTGATGAAGGGCAACCGCTGGTCGCGGATCGCGCTGGTGGTGATGGCGTTCGTCCAGCTGGCCTGCCAGCTGGCGTTCGGCATCGGCATCGTGCCGGTGGCCGCCGGCACCCTGCTCGGGCTGGTCGGTCTCGCGTTCCTGTTCCTGCCGTCCTCCAACGCGTACTTCGCCGGGCTCAAGCGAACCGCGTGACGGTGCGCTACGCCGAGCCGGGCTCGTCGTTCTGGCCGGTGCTGTGGGCCCCTGGCTTCGCGCTGCTGGGCGCGGGCGTGGAGGCGCTGAGCGGCTCGGTGCACTGGCTGGGCTGGACGCTGGCGGCACTGGTGCTCGCCGGCGTCTGGGCGCTGTGGGTGGCGGCACGGCGTCGGCTGCGGTCCGTGTGCCTGACCGACGACACGCTCCGCCTCGGCGAGGAGGAGCTGCCGGTCACGAGCATCGCCGCCGTCGAGGAGGACGAACCGGAGGCGGCCAAGGTGCTGGGCGGCGGCTGGACGACACCCAAGGGCACCGGCGCGGTGCCGCTCCGCCTGCGCGACGGCGGTGTGGTGCTGGCGTGGGCCCGGCGGCCGGACGACCTGCGCGCGGCGCTGTCGAGCCTGCTCGAGGCGTGACGGCGCTGCGCTACACGGGCACCACGGCGGGCGTGAGAACCTGATGGGCATGAGCAGCCCCCGGTTGAACCAGCCGTGGCGCGCCGCGGTGGCGGGCGGCCTGGTGGTCGTCGCCGTGCTCGCGGTGCTCGCCGCCATCTGGTCGTGGCAGCACGGCATCATCCGGTACGACGTCCCGGCCGGCGACGGCACGCCCGAGCTGGCGTCCACCCGCTTCATCGGCAGCTGGATGGCCGCCGCGATCGGCCTGGGCACGGTGGCGGCGCTGCTGCTGGTGGGCGCGGGCCGGCAGCTGCTGCTGGCCGTCCGCACCCGGGACAGCAACCCGCTGCCGCCGATCCAGACGGCCGAGGCCCCGTCGGCCTAGGCGTCGTCGACCCCCGGGAACTGCGGCGGCTCCGGCAGCACGGGCCAGTGCGGTGGCTCCGGCGGGCCGCCGGCCATGCGCAGCGCCAGTTCGACGTAGCGGCGGTGCATCGCCAGCGGCGTCAGCTCGCCGTCGTCCCGGAACCACTCGCTGATCAGCCCGCACATGTCCAGCACCGCCCGCGCGGTGCCGGTGGCGGAGCCGCTGACGAGGTGGAACGCCCCGGCGGCCGCCCCGGCCGCCAGCACCTCGGCGAGCTGGTCGCGCAGCCGGCGGCGGATGTCGAGGACGCCGACGAGCCGTGAGCTGGTCAGGTACCGGTACTCGTGGTTGCCGACGCGCGAGCGCTCACGGAACTGGCAGTGGGCCGTGACGTGCACGGCGACCAGGGCCGCGAACTGGTCCACCGGGTCGTCGCCGGCGTTGGCGCGCTCCCGGATCGTGTGCCGTTCCAGCTCGGCGTGGATGTCCAGGACCAGCTCGTACAGCAGCTCGTCCTTGGACGAGAAGTGGTTGTACAGCGCGCCCTGGGTGAAACCGCAGGCCTGGGTTATCTCCTTCACCGAGGTGGCGAGGAACCCCCGCTCGTAGAACAGCGTGGTGGCCGCGGCCAGCAGCCGGTCCCGCGATCGGGTCTCCACACTCGTCATCGGTCAATCCTCGCCCACTTGACCTCGGCCGCCGACGACGGTAGGACCTTCCGGGGTATATGAACGGTCATTTACCGCCCGAACGTGAAAGGCCCGCGGTGTCCTCCTCCCGGCTCGCCGTCCTGACCACGGCGCTCGCCCTCGCCCTGACCGCCTGCTCGGGAATGTCGGCAGCGCCGACACCCACCAAGTCACCGGTCGACTACAGCGCCCAGGCGCTGCAGGCCACCCAGGCCGCCATCAGCGGCACCTATCACGAGCCGTCCTCCCAGCCCCGGCCGGCGGCGCGCAACAAGAAGCTGGCGGTGATCTCGTCCGGCCAGAACGCCATCAGCTCGCTGGTGCCGGCCAGCGCCGTGATGGAGGCGGCGGCCACCATCGGCTGGGACGCCAAGCTGTACGACGGCAAGCTGGACCCGAAGTCCTGGCCGGGACTAGTCAGCCAGGCGGTGGCCAACGGCGCTCAGGGCATCGTGCTGGTGGCGGTGGACTGCCCGGCCGTGGCCCAGCCGCTGGCCGAGGCCAAGGCCAAGGGCATCAAGATCGTCGGCATCTTCGCGTTCGACTGCAACGACGTGCTCTTCGGCGGGACAGCGCCGTCACTGTTCAGCTCCTACGTGGACTTCGGGCCGCCGGTGAACCGGAACATCGCGGACTTCTCCCAGCTCTACGGCGCCGACCAGGCCAACACGGTCATCGCGCAGACCGACGGCAAGGCCAAGGTGGTCCTGGTGACGGACAACGAGTTCACCTCGATCCGACACACCATCCAGGGCTTCCGGGACACCATCACCAAGTGCACCACCTGTTCCATCGTGGCCGAGGTGGACATCAAGGCCGCCGACCTCACCACGCCGGCTGCCGCTGCGAGCGTGCTGAAGGTCCTGCACGACCATCCTGACGCGAACGCCGTGAAGAGTCCGTATACCGCCGCGACGCTGGCCGCGGTGAGCCCGGCGGTGATGAAGTCCGGGCGTGCCGCCTCGCTGTATGTCATGGGCGGCGAGGGATTCGAGCCGGAACTCGACCTGATCCGCAAGCACGAAGGACTGTCCGCGGTCACCGTCATCCCCTCCGACTGGTACGGCTGGGCGGCCGTGGACACGGTGAACAGCCTGTTCATCGGGCAGCAACCGGCCGATTCCGGACTCGGCTGGCAGCTCATCGACGACGAGGTGAACCCGCCGTCGAACAACGCGTACAAACCGACAATCGACTTCCGAAGCGCATATCGGGCCGCGTGGGGAAGGGCCGACTGAGCACCTTCAGCTAACTCACAGGCAGCATCCAGTCTGACGACAGGCTGAACACAGAGGATCAGGGTGTTGACAACCGCCCTGGGGCCTTGAAGTTGCTGCCGCGCTCCCCCCAGGCCAGGGATGCGAGCAGAGTGAGGACCTCGTGTTGTCGAGAATTCGACTGCGCTTGACCAGACGGTCGGTGATCATCATCGTGGCCGCGGTCGTGGTGGCGACGGGCGGCGGCATCGCATGGGCCGCCACCCGTCCGACCGCGGACGCGTCGACCACGTCGTTCGCCACGGCGACGACCGCCACGCTCAAGCAGACCGTCTCCTCGTCCGGCACCATCGAGCCGGCGCAGCAGGAGAACCTGAACTTCGCGGTGTCCGGTCAGGTCACCGGCGTCACCGCGACGGTCGGCCAGCAGGTGACGGCGGGGCAGGCCCTGGCCACCGTGAACTCGGCCGCGCTGGCGGCCAACGTCGCCGAGGCGCAGGCCACCGTCTCCACCGACCAGGCCCGGCTGACCAGCGACCAGACTGCCGGCGCGTCCAGCGCGCAGGTCACCGCCGACCAGGCCGCGGTCACCGCGGCCCAGAACTCCCTGAGCAACGCCCAGAACGCGCTCAGCGAGGCGACTCTCACGTCGCCGATCGCCGGCACGGTCGCGGCGGTGAACCTGACCGTCGGGCAGCAGGTGTCGGGCGGCAGCACGTCCACCAGCAGCGGCGGCAGCGGATCCGGTGGGTCCGGCGGTGGTGGCGGCGCCGGCGGCGGTGGCGGTGGGGGCGGCGCCTCGACCGGCTCGTCGAGTTCGTCCAGCTCCGCCAGTTCCGCCCAGGTTGTGGTGATCTCCACCGGCTCGTACATCGTCAACGCCAGCGTGGACGACACCGAGGTCGGTCAGATCAAGAACGGCGAGCAGGCGACCATCACCGCCAACGGCAGCACCCAGCCGGTGTACGGCACTGTCACCTCGGTGGCGATGCTGGCCAGCTCCTCCTCGACGGTGCCGAGCTATCCGGTGACCATCGGCGTCACCGGCACGCCGACCGGCCTGTACCCGGGGGCCAGCGCGACCGTGGCGATAACGGTCAAGCAGGTCACCGACGCCGTGGTCGTGCCGACCGCCGCGATCCACTACGAGAACGGCAACGCGGTCGTCTACCAGATGTCCGGCGGCAAGCAGGTGTCCAAGCAGGTCACCACCGGCATGACCTCCGGCGGCCAGACCCAGATCACCAACGGACTGTCCGACGGTGACCAGGTGGTCGTGCCGACGCGCAACACCAGCACCAACGGCGGCACGCGAACCGGCACCGGCGGCACCACCGGCACGAACGGCCGCGGCACCGGTGGCGGCGGATTCGGTGGCGGCGGTCTTGGCGGGGGCGGGTTCGGCGGCGGTGGATTCGGTGGTGGCGGCGGTGGTGGTGGCCGCGGCGCCGGCGGTGGCGGCGGCCAGGCGAACGGCGGCTGAGCCATGAGCCTCGACATGACGACCCCGATCCCCCCGGTGATCGGCGGCCCGAAGACGGTCATCGGCATCCAGGACGTCACCAAGATCTACAAGACCGGCTCGGTCGAGGTGGCCGCGCTCGGCGGCGTGTCGCTGCGCATCGACGAGGGCGAGTACGTGGCGATCATGGGGCCGTCCGGCTCCGGCAAGTCCACGCTGATGCACATCATCGGCTGCCTGGACGTCGCCACCTCGGGCAGCTACTTCCTGGCCGGCGAGGACGTCAGCGACCTGACGGAGAACGAGCTGGCGGTGATCCGCAACAAGCGGATCGGCTTCGTCTTCCAGCAGTTCAACCTGCTCACCTCGCTCACCGCGTGGCGCAACGTGGAACTGCCGCTGAGCTACGCCGGCGTGCCGAAGTCGGAGCGCAAGCGCCGGGCCGTGGAGCAGCTGGAGCGGGTCGGCCTCGGCGACCGCGTGGAGCACAAGCCGACCGAGCTGTCCGGCGGCCAGCAGTCCCGCGTGGCGCTGGCCCGGGCGCTGGTCAACGTGCCGGCGCTGATCCTGGCCGACGAGCCGACCGGCGCGCTGGACTCCAAGGCCACCGCGGACGTGCTGAGCGTCTTCTCCGACCTGCACCGCGCCGGCCACACCATCGTGCTCATCACGCACGAGGAGGATGTGGCGGCGTGCGCGCAGCGGGTGGTGCGGCTGCGGGACGGGCTCATCGAGTCCGACACGATGAACGTGGGAGGTGCGGCGTAATGGGGTGGCTCGAAACGCTGCGCACCAGCTGGGACGCGATCCGCTCGCACCGCCTGCGGTCCGGGCTGACCATGCTCGGCATCCTCATCGGCATCGCGGCCGTCATCCTCACCGTCGGCCTCGGCGAGGGCGCGCAGCAGCAGGTCAGCAGTGCCATCAACGCGCTGGGCACGAACCTGCTCGTCGTCTCGCCCGGCAGCAGCACCACCGGCGGCGTGCGCGGCGGCTCCGGCACCTCGGTGTCGCTGACGGCCAGCGACGCCACGGCGTTGGGCGACAAGTCGGTCGCGCCGGACATCCAGGCCGTGGCCCCGAGCAACAGCCGCTCCGAGTCGCTGACCGCCGGCTCCACCAACTGGACGACGTCGGTGGTCGGCACCACCCCGGACTGGCTGGGCGTGCGCGCCCGCACCCTGTCCGAGGGCCGGTTCCTGTCCAATCAGGACGTCAGCGGCGAGGCGGCGAACGTGGTGCTGGGCACCACCACCGCGCAGCAGCTGTTCGGCTTCGCCGACCCGGTCGGCCGCACGGTGACCATCGGCAACGTGCCGTTCACGGTGGTCGGCGTGCTGGCCAGCGAGGGCACGTCGTCCGCGCAGAACCAGGACGACCAGGCGGTGGTGCCGATCAGCACCGCGTCCGACCGGATCTTCGGCGGCGCCACCCGCACGTCGGTGCAGTCGATCTACGTGGAGGCCACCACGGCGGACACGCTGTCCGCCGCCTACCAGGAAGCCAACCAGGAACTCCTGACGCTGCACCACATCACCGACCCGACCGCGGCCGATTTCACCATCGCCAGCCAGGAGTCGCTGCTGACGACGGCGACGTCGGTGAGCAAGACGCTGACCATCCTGCTCGGCGGCGTGGCAGCGCTGTCGCTGCTGGTCGGCGGCATCGGCGTCATGAACATCATGCTGGTGTCGGTGACCGAGCGGATCCGCGAGATCGGCCTGCGCAAGGCGCTGGGCGCGAGCCCCACGGTGATCCGGCGGCAGTTCCTGGTGGAGGCCTCGGTGCTCGGGCTGTCCGGCGGGATACTCGGCGCGCTGCTGGGGATCGTGGGCGCGCTGGTGCTGCCGGGCCTGATCTCCTCGACCATCACCGTGTCCCCGACGGCCACCGTGCTGGCCATCCTGACCTCGATCGCCATCGGCATGGCCTTCGGCGTGTACCCGGCCAGCCGGGCCGCCCGCCTGGCCCCGATCGACGCTCTCCGAAGCGAATGAGCTGGAGCCCAACGATGTCCGTGCAGATCCGCAAGTCCGCCCCGGTCCTCGGACTGGTCGCCGGCGCGCTGGCGTTCACGCTCGCCGCGTGTGGCGGGTCGGCCCCCGCGCCGGCCGCCAACCAGGGCGGCAACAGCCAGCAGGGCCGCGGCGGCGGCGCGCCGCCCGGGGTGTTCGGCAGCATCGCCGCGGTGTCCGGCCAGACGCTCCAGGTGCAGAACCCGCAGAGCGGTCAGGTCGCGGTCAGCTACGACGGCTCGACCAAGATCACCAACTCGGTGGCCGGCGCGCTGAGCGACGTGACCTCCGGCGTGTGCGTGTCGGTGGTCGGCACGTCCACCGGGCAGGGCCAGCCGGTCAGCGCCACCGCCGTGACGATCACTCCGGCCGGCGCCAACGGCTGCACGTTCGGCAACGGCGGCCAGCGGCCGTCCGGCTCGAACACGCCGCGTCCCTCCGGGTCTCGCGCGCCGCGGCCCAGCGGCAGCAACGGTCCCCGGCCCAGCACCGGCAACAACCCGGCCGGCGGCCCGCGCGCCTTCGGCGCCGTGACGGCCGTGTCCGCCACCGGCTTCACCGTGCACTCCACCTTCGGCACGAACACCACCGACACCTCCGTCAACGTCACGTCGGCGACGACGTACACCAAGACCGTGACGGCCGACCCCAGCGTGTTGGTCGTGGGCGCGTGCGTTGCGGCGCAAGGCAAGGCCGACGACACCGGCGCGGTGGCGGCGACCTCGATCGCCGTGAGCAAGGCCGGCCCCAACGGCTGCACCGGCGGCTTCCGGGGTGGCTTCGGCGGCGGGCGCGGCGGTCGTGGCGGCAGCGGCGGCGGCCAGGGCGGCGGGAACGGCGGCGGCAATGGCTGACCGCAAGAAGGACGCCCGCAGAAGGGGTTTCCGCCGCTCCAGGGTGGTGATCGGCATCGTGGTGCTGGTCCTGCTCGGCGGCGGGGCCGCGGCCTTCGCCGCCACCCGGAGCAGCGGTCCCTCGTACCGGACGGCGATCGCCGGCCCGGCCTCGGTGACGTCGATGCTCAACGGCATCGGCACCGTGCAGCCGGTGTCCGAGGCGACGGTCAGCTTCCCGGTGTCCGGGCAGGTCGCGTCGGTGGCGGTGAAGCAGGGCGACCAGGTGACGTCCGGCCAGGTGCTGGCGTCGCTGAACACGACGACGCTGGCCGGCCAGGTCAGCACCGCGCAGTCCACTTTGGCCACCGCGCAGGCGAAGCTGGCGTCCGACCAGAACAGCCAGACCTCGGCGGCCACGCCGTCGACCCAGTCGTCGACGCCGTCCACCTCGAAGTCCTCCTCAAGCGGCGGTTCCTCGGCCAAGCTGACCGGGCTGCTGCGGTCCATTTCGGACGGTCAGAACGCGGTGCGCGGCGCGCAGCAGAAGGTGGACGCCGACGTGCAGTTCGCCGGGGCGGCGCTGAAGAAGGCGCAGGCCACCTGCCCGAACGTCATCCAGCAGCTCGGGGCCACCCCGCCCGCGACGGACCCGACCTCGACCCCGGCGGCCAAGGGCAAGGGCGGCGCCACGCCGCCGTCCGACGGCTCGGATCCGACGTCGACCACGCCCACGCCGCCGCCGACCGCCCCGCCGGTCAACGTCAGCGACTGCACGGATCTGCTCCAGCAGGTCCAGGACGCGCAGGCCAAGACCGCCGCCGACGAGACGGCGCTGAGCCAGGCCGAGGCGTCGCTGTCGACCGCGCTGGGGCAGGCGGCCACCGCCGTTCAGCAGGCGTCGACGAGCGGCACCAGCATCACCACCGGCTCGGCCACGCCGAAGACGTCCTCCACACCGTCCACCGGCGGTGGCGGGCGCGGCGGTGGTGGCTCCTCGACGCCACCGTCGGCCGACCAGATCGCCGCCGACCAGGCCTCCGTGGACGCCGCCAACGCGCAGTTGGCCGCCAACCAGCAGAACATGGCCGCCGCGAGCCTGGTCAGCCCGATCGACGGCACCGTCGCGCAGGTGGACATCGCCGCCGGCCAGAACGCCTCGGCCAACTCGTCCACCGCCAAGATCGTGATCGTCGGCGCGGGCGGCAACCAGGTCACCACCGCCGTCAACGACAACCAGGTCGGGCAGGTCAAGCCCGGGCAGGCGGCGGCGATCACCCCGGACGGCGCGGGCAAGCCGCTGGCCGGCAAGGTCGTCTCCATCGGCGCGCTGGCCAGCACGACCTCCGGCGGCTCGGCCAGCTTCCCCGTGACGATCTCGCTGGACGGCAACGGCAAGGCCCTGTTCGCCGGGTCCACCGCGGCCGTGGCGATCACGCTGGGCAGCGCCAAGGCGGCCGTCACCGTGCCGACCTCGGCGGTGCACACCGTCGGCGCGAACAGCTTCGTGGCGACGCTGGTCGACGGCCAGTCCACGCTCAAGCGGGTCACCGTCGGCGTCATCGGCGCGACCGTCACCCAGATCACCGAGGGCCTCAACGCCGGCGACGAGGTGGTCCTGGCCGACCTGAGCCAGGCCCTGCCGACCGCGACGACCGGCGCCGGCGCACGCGGCTTGACAGGCGGCGGAGGCGGCTTCCGCCAAGGTGGGGCCGGGGGCGGTGGGGGCGCCGCCGGTGGCGGCGGCCGGGCCGGCGGGTGACGGCTGACACGTACGGCTCGGGTGTGGAGCACTATGTGTCCATGCCCGAGCCAAGCAAGCGCAGCAGGCTGCTCGTCGTCGAGGACGAGCCCAGCATCCGGGAGTTGCTGGCCGCCAGCCTCCGGTTCGCCGGTTTCGACGTGGACACGGCGTCGACCGGCACGGACGCGCTGCGCAGCGTCGAGCGGGAGCGGCCGGACCTGATCCTGCTCGACGTGATGCTGCCCGACCGTGACGGCTTCGAGGTGGTGCGGCGGCTGCGCTCGGGCGGGCTGGGCGTGCCGGTGCTGTTCCTGACCGCGCGGGACGGGGCCGAGGACAAGATCACCGGGCTGACCATCGGCGGCGACGACTACGTCACCAAGCCGTTCAGCCTGGAGGAGGTCATCGCCCGGGTGAACGCCGTGCTGCGGCGCACCAAGGCCCAGCCCGAGCCGCCGGACAACCGGCTGCGCTACGCCGACCTGGAGCTGGAGGTGGACAGCCACGAGGTGCGCCGCGCCGGCCGCCTGGTGCAGCTGTCGCCGACCGAGTTCAAGCTGCTGCACTACCTGCTGCGCAACGCCGGCCGGGTGCTGTCCAAGGCGCAGATCCTGGACCAGGTTTGGCACTACGACTTCAACGGCGAGGCCGGCGTGGTCGAGTCGTACATCTCCTACCTGCGCCGCAAGGTCGACGACGTGGAGCCGCGGCTGATCCACACCGTCCGCGGCGTCGGCTACGTGCTACGGCAGTCCACGTCGTGAACCGGGTGATCAGGTGGGTCCGGGACTACTTCGGCCGCATGCCGTTGCGGGTGCACCTGGTCTCCGGCCTGGTGGTGCTGGTCGCGGTTGCGCTGTTCGGGGCGTGGTTCATCACGTCCAAGGTGCTGGAGAACTACCTGATCGGCCAGACCGACAGCCGGCTGCACGGCATGCTCCAGGCAACCCAGCGGCAGGTGCAGGCCGGCATCGGCCGGCCGCGGCCCCGACCGCCGGGGTTCGGCACGGGATTCCGGCTGCCCGGCCGCAGCCTGGTCGAACTGCGCAACGCGACCGACACCCAGGTGCTCAGCACGCCCACCGACGACGGCACGGCGCGGCCGGCGCTGCCGCCGATGGGCCAGTTGCCCGCCGGCTCGTCGGTGACGCTGCCCTCGCAGGGCGACAGCGGCCCGCAGTGGCGGGTGCAGGCGTTGCAGGTGGACGGCGTCGAGATCGTGGTCGCCACCGACCAGCGGGACCTGGACGCCGCCGTCACCGACATGCGGATCCGGTCGCTGATGATCTGCCTCGGCGCCCTCGTGCTGGTCGCCGGGCTCGGCTATGCCCTGGTGCGCAGCAGCATGCGGCCGCTGGAGGAGGTCGAGGCGACCGCCGACGTGATCGCCACCGGCGAGCTGTCCCGGCGGGTGCCGGTGCGCCGGCCCGGCAGCGAGGTCGGCAAGCTGGCCAACTCGCTGAACGTGATGCTCGGCCGGATCGAGGAGTCGTTCGCGGCCCGGCAGAAGTCCGAGGAGGCCGCCCGGCGCTCGGAGAACCGGATGCGGCAGTTCGTCGCCGACGCCTCCCACGAGCTGCGCACACCGCTGACGTCGATCCGCGGCTACGCCGAGCTGTACCGGCAGGGCGCGGTCACCTCGCCGGCCGAGGTCGCCGAGGTGCTGGGCCGGATCGAGGACCAGGCCGCGCGCATGGGCCTGCTCGTCGAGGACCTCTTACTGCTGGCGAGGCTGGACCAGCAGCGCCCGCTGGAGCAGCGGGAGGTCGACCTCACCGTGATCGCCGTCGACGCCGTGCACGACGCCCGGATGCTCGACCCGGACCGCAAGATCGGGCTGCACCTCGACGTCACCATGGACCTGGACGAGGAGGACGGCGGCGGGCTGGCCGTGCTCGGCGACGAGGCCCGGCTGCGGCAGGTGCTCAGCAACCTGGTCAACAACGCCATCACGCACACGCCCGCCGGCACCCCGGTGGACGTGCGGCTGTCGCGGCGGGACGAGAGCGGCCAGCCGCTGGTCGTGATCGAGGTCAGCGACCAGGGGCCCGGGCTGACCGGCGAGCAGACCGAGCGGATCTTCGAGCGGTTCTACCGGGCCGACGCCGTGCGCAGCCGGGAGAACGGCGGCACCGGGCTGGGACTGGCCATCGTCGCCGCCCTGGTGGCCGCGCACGGCGGCCGGGTCGAGCTGGACACCGCCCCCGGTGACGGCGCCACCTTCCGCGTCCTCCTCCCCCAGAACACCTGAACCCCCGCGAGTCGCGCTCTGGGACACACCGAAATACGGTTTCGGGCAGATGGGGTGGGCCCGGTTGCCCCTCGGGGCGAGGGGTTGCGGGCATAGGTGCGTGGCGAATCCGCGTGCGGAACCGCCGCCTCGACCTGTCGTCTCACGGCCATGCGACTCCCACTGATCACCGTTGCCCTGGCCGGCCTGCTGCTCACGGCCTGCGGCTCGCCCGTCGTGATCACCTCGAAGACGTCCACTGCGGGCAACACGAAGCCGGCTTCGTCCACGGCGCCGCCGTGCCGGGCGGCCGACATGAAGGCGCTGCCCACCATCCCGACCCCGCCGCCGGCCGGCACCGAGGCCGTGCGCGTCGAACTGGTCAACAACGGCGACTTCGCCTGCACGCTCACGGGCATCCCGAAGGTGGCGATCTCCGACCAGCCGCCGGCCGACGGATCCCAACCGCCGCGCAAGGCGATGTCCGTGAGGTCGAACGGCAAGGCCGTTCCGTTCACGCTGCAACCCGGCGACGACGCGATCACCGTCGTGGCGTCCCCCGAGACCCCCGACCTCAAGTGCGCGTCCGGCGCCATGCCGACCAAGGCGGCGGTTGTGCTCGTCGGCGTCCCCGACGAGCTCGTCCCCGCGCCGATGGTCTACGGGACCCATTTCAGCGAGTGCGGTGACGCTGTGTCCGTCACCCCGTGGCAGGAGTTCGGCTGATGCACACAACACCGTGACGGCGGCCACGTGGGGTCACCTGTAAGACTGGGGGTCGTGACGATCGAGCAGGCAGCCAGCGTTGACACCTCGCGTGCGCTGTTCGACCGAGCGGCCAAGGCCACGCCCGGCGGGGTCAACTCGCCGGTGCGGGCGTTCCACTCGGTCGGCGGCACGCCCCGATTCATGGTCCGCGGCGAGGGCCCGCATCTGTGGGACGCCGACGGCAACCGCTACGTCGACCTGGTCAGCTCGTGGGGCCCGATGATCCTGGGCCACGCGCACCCGGAGGTCGTGGCGGCGGTGGCGAAGGCGGCGACCAGCGGCCTGTCCTTCGGCACGCCGACCGAGGGCGAGGTGCTGCTGGCCGAGGAGCTGATCGGCCGGGTCGAGCCGGTGGAGCAGGTCCGCCTGGTCAACTCCGGCACCGAGGCGACGATGAGCGCGATCCGGCTGGCCCGGGGCTTCACCGGCCGGCGCAAGATCGTCAAGTTCGCCGGCTGCTACCACGGGCACGTGGACGCGCTGCTGGCCCAGGCCGGCTCGGGCGTGGCGACGCTGGGCCTGCCGACCACGCCCGGCGTCACCGGCGCGCAGGCGGCGGACACGATCGTGCTGCCCTACAACGACGTCGCCGCCGTGAAGGAGGCCTTCGCGGCGAATCCCGGCGAGATCGCGGCCATCATCACGGAGGCGGCCGCCGGCAACATGGGCGCGGTGGCCCCGGACCCCGGCTACAACGCGGCGCTGCGCGAGGCCTGCCACGCCGACGGCGCGCTGCTGATCATCGACGAGGTGATGACCGGCTTCCGCGTCTCCAAGGCCGGTTGGTACGGCCTGGAGCACGTGGCGGGCGACCTCTACACGTTCGGCAAGGTCATGTCCGGCGGCCTGCCGGCGGCGGCGTTCGGCGGCCGCGCCGACGTGATGGCGAGGCTGGCGCCGAGCGGCCCGGTCTACCAGGCCGGCACGCTGTCCGGGAACCCGGTGGCGGTCGCCGCCGGCCTGACCACGCTCAAGCTCGCCGACGACGAGGTGTACCGCAAGCTGGACCGCAACGCCCGGCTGCTGGGCGAGCTGTTCGGCGACGCGCTGACCGCCGAGGGCGTCGCCCACCAGGTGCAGTACGCCGGCAACCTGGTCAGCGTGTTCTTCACCGACGAGCCGGTGCGGGACTACGCCGGCGCGCAGGCCGCGCAGACCTGGCGCTTCCCGCCGTTCTTCCATGCCCTGCTGGAGCGCGGCGTCTACCCGCCGCCGAGCGCGTTCGAGGCGTGGTTTGTCAACGCCGCCATGGACGACGCCGCGTTCGAGGTCATCGAGCAGGCTCTGCCGCACGCCGCCGCGGCCGCCGCCGCGGCCAAGGAGGACGGTCAGTGACCGAGCTTGCGAGGGCACCATTCGGTGCAGTGGCCTGGGTCGTAGACCCTCCGAGCGCCAGCGAGGTGGGACTGTGACCGAGCTTGCGAGGGCACCATTCGGTGCAGTGGCCTGGGTCGTAGACCCTCCGAGCGCCAGCGAGGTGGGACTGTGACCGAGCTTGCGAGGGCACCATTCGGTGCAGTGGCCTGGGTCGTAGACCCTCCGAGCGCCAGCGAGGTGGGACTGTGACCGAGCTTGCGAGGGCACCATTCGGTGCAGTGGCCTGGGTCGCAGACCCTCCGAGCGCCAGCGAGGTGGGACTGTGACCCGCACCGTCGTGCACCTCATGCGGCACGGCGAGGTGCACAACCCGACCGGCGTCCTCTACGGGCGGCTGCCCGGCTTCCGGCTGTCGGCGCAGGGCGAGAAGCAGGCGCTGCGGGTCGCCGAGTACCTGGCCGACCGGGACATCGTGCACGTCGTCGCGTCGCCGCTGGAGCGGGCGCAGCAGACCTCGCGCCCGATCGTCGACTCGCACCGCCTGGAGCTGGTCACCGACGACCGGCTGATCGAGGCGGACAACAAGTTCGAGGGCCTGAAGGTGGCCGTCGGCGACGGCGCGCTGCGCTCCCCGCAGCACTGGCCGAAGCTGTGGAACCCGTTCGAGCCGTCCTGGGGCGAGCCGTACCTGAAGATCGCCCACCGGATGCTCGGCGCCGTGCACAGGGCCCGCGCGGCCGCCGCCGGCCACGAGGCGGTGTGCGTGTCGCACCAGCTGCCGGTCTGGACGGTCCGCCGGTTCCTCGAGGGCAAGCGCATGTGGCACGACCCGCGCAAGCGCCAGTGCTCGCTGGCCTCGCTGACCTCGCTGACGTTCGAGGACGAGCAGCTGATCCGGATCAGCTACTCGGAGCCGGCCGGCAGCACCGATCCGAGGGTGACGGGGGCATGAAGCGCATCGCCATCGCCGCCGCGCTGCTGGTCACGTTGGCCGCGTGCAGCACCGGCAAGGACGCCGTGGTCCAGGGCCAGGGCACCTTCCAGTTCACCGCGCCCGGCGGGCAGACCCACATCGACTACACCGGCCAGCAGCGCCAGCCGCTGGCCGAGCTGTCCGGGGACAGCCTGCTCGACGAGGGCAAGCAGGTGAGGCTCAGCGACTACACCGGCAAGATCGTCGTGATCAACATCTGGGGCGCGTGGTGCGGGCCGTGCCGGACCGAGGCGCCGCAGCTCCAGCAGGTGTACGACGAGACCAAGGCGCAGGGCGTCCAGGTGATGGGCGTGGACGTGCGCGACGACCGGTCGGCGGCGCTGGACTTCTACCACAACGACAAACTGGACTATCCGTCGATTTTCGACCCGCCGGGGCGGTCGCTGCTGGTGTTGCAGGGCTATCCGCGCACCACCACGCCGTCCACGCTGGTGCTCGACCGCCAGCACCGGGTGGCCTGGGTGTCCCTTTTGCCGGTTGAGAAGGACGAGTTGCTGTCCAAGGTGAAGCAACTCCTCGCCGAGAAGTAGGCTCGCGTTCACTGATTATTTCCGTTCGTATGACGGGTTCTCCGAGCTCATTCGGTCATCTAACGTCGCCTGCGGTCCCGCCCACACGGATGGAGCACACGCATGGCCGACTCGAACTCAGGACTCACGCGCCGCCGGTTCCTCGGCGGCGTCGCCGGCACGGTCGCGGCCGCCGGCGCGCTCGGGGCGCTGCCGCCCGGCATGGCCGAGGCGCTCGCCGAGCCGCGCCGCCGGGGCCGCATCAGCGACGTCGAGCACGTCGTGGTCCTGATGCAGGAGAACCGGTCGTTCGACCACTACTACGGCACCATGCGCGGCGTCCGCGGCTTCGGCGACCGCACCGCGGTGATCCAGCCCAACGGCAAGGACATCTACCACCAGTTCGACCTGGCCCGCACCGACGGCAACGCGCTGCTGCCGTTCCACGTCGACACGTCCAAGGTGGACGGCCAGGACCTCGGCGACCTGGGCCACGGCTGGGACGACCAGCACCTGGCGATGAACGGCGGCGCCAACAACTCGTGGATCACCGCCAAGGGCGAGATGACCATGGGCTACTTCACCGAGCAGGACATCCCGTTCCACCGCGCGCTGGCCGACGCCTTCACGCTGTGCGACGCCTACCACTGCTCGGTGCAGGGGCCGACCACGCCGAACCGGCTCTACCTGTTCACCGGCACCATCGACGCCGACGGCAAGTACGGCGGTCCGGTCAACTACAACCCGGACGACTACAAGGGCGTGTTGCGCTGGACCACCTACCCCGAGCGGCTCCAGGACGCGGGCGTGTCGTGGAAGGTGTACGCCAACAAGGAGGTCGGCGACGACGGGGCGCACCCGTTCGTCGGCGACTACGGCGACAACCCGCTGTGGCTGTTCGAGCAGTACCACAAGGACTACAACAGCGAACTGTCCAAGCGGGCGAGCGTGTTCCAGACCTGGGAGCCGGATTCGGGCCAGGGCAAGGACGTCAACCACGTGCTGTCGGAGTTCATCGCCGACTGCGCCGCCGGCACGCTGCCCAAGGTGTCCTGGATCGTCGCGCCCTACGGCTACTGCGAGCACCCCGAGGCCCGCCCGGTGGACGGCGCCGCGTACACCCAGGCCGTGCTGAACGCCTTGTGGCACAACAAGAAGCTCTGGGACAACACGGTCGTTCTCATCGACTACGACGAGAACGACGGCTTCTTCGACCACGTGCCGCCGCCGATGGCCCCGGCCGGCACGCCCGGCGAGTTCATCAACGGCAAGTCCATCGGCCTCGGCGCCCGCGTGCCGATGACGGTGATCTCGCCGTGGAGCCGCGGCGGCTGGATCAACTCCGAGGTGTCCGACCACACCTCGGTGATCCGCTTCCTCGAGCAGTGGACCGGCGTGCACGAGCCGAACATCACCGACTGGCGGCGCGCCATCTGCGGCGACCTGACCAGCTGCTTCGACTTCGGGACCAAGAACCTGAGCATCCCGCTGCTGCCGGACACCGCGAAACTCCGCCAGATCGCCGACGACACCCAGACCAAGCTGCCCAAGCCGGCCCCGCCGGCCACCGGCAAGCAGGTCACGCCGCTTCAGGACCAGGGCACGCGCCCGGCGCGGCCGCTGCCGTACCAGCCGGCCGTCACCACGTCGCTGTCCGCGGACAAGGGCACGCTGACCACGACCTTCGCCAACTACGGCACCGCCGAGGTGCAGCTGTGGGCGTTCCGCGCCGACGGCAAGCTGGACGGCCCGTGGCAGTATGACGTGCCGGCCGGCAAGCAGGTCAGCGACCAGTGGAAGATCTGGAGCTACGGCGACAAGTACAACGTCGCCGTGCACGGCCCGAACCGGTTCCTCTGGCAGTTCGCCGCCGACACCAACGCCGCCGGCGCGATCGACGCGGCCGCCAGCTACACCGCCGACTTCAAGCTCAAGCTGGCGCTGAGCAACCCGTCGGCCAAGGCCGTGAAGTTCACGGTCACCACCAACCACTACGGCAACGGCAAGCAGACCTTCACCGTCGCCGCCGGCAAGACCGTCGACCACGTCTTCGCCCCGTGCGAGGGCTGGTACGACCTCAGCGTCACAATCGACGCCGACCCGGTCTTCCTGCGCCGCTACACCGGCCACATCGAGAACGGACAACCCAGCATCACCGGCTGAGTCGTCCAACATGCAGGGAAGGACGCCTTACCCTCGTCCAGCGCGGGTAAGGCGCCCTTCCCCGCATAGGGCTACAGCGCCCTCAGATACCGGTCCGTCACCAGGTTCTGCGCCATCCGCGGGAACGGGCCGCCGAGCCTGGCCAGCAGCGTCGCCGGCTTGGAGAAGGCCGTCACGGTGAACGAGGCCGTGCCGTCGGCGTTGCGCTCGACGATGAACGCCTCCTCGCCGCTCTCCGGGTGTCCGGGCAGCGTCCCGTAGGCGAAGCCCTTCCGGTTCTGCTGGTCGACGACGTACACGACCCGGCACGGCACCTGGATCGGCCCGAGCCGCAGCACCACCACCGCCTTCGGCTCCACGGTTTTGGACGACGCCTGCACGCGCAGCCCGCTGGCCTCCTGCGCCCGCCAGGCGAACAGCTTCTCCGCCGCCTCCTCGAAGCCGGTGCGCAGCCGCACGCGGCGGCTGATGGCGTGGTAGCCGGCGGGCATCGCGCCGACGGTGGCGCCGACCTCGGCGTACGTCAGCGGCGCGGCCTGCAGCGAGGCGGCCTTGGCAGGGTCCAGCAGTTCGACGGTCACGACGCCATTGTCGACGGGGCGAGCCGGCGGTACACGCCGGCCAGCCACTCCGGGCCGTGGCAGAAGTCGTGGTCGATCCACCAGACCAGCAGCCCCAGGATGCCGCTGGTGTGGAACTCGGCGACGACCTCGGCCGGCACCCCGTCGACGGCCAGCTGCTCGCGCAGGGCGTCGCCGATCAGGCCGTGCACGTGCTGGATCACCAGGCTGCCGCCCTGCCGCCCGCACAGCGCCCGGTAGACCCGCTGGTGCTGGTAGGCGTGCTCGAACAGCAGCGTCGCCGGCCGGTCCGGCGCCGCGTCGATGTCCTCGCGCAGGCGGTCCCGGATGTCGTCGAAACTGGCCAGCAGCAGCGCCTCCTTGTCCCGGAAGTGGGCGTAGAAGGTGGACCGGCCGACGTCGGCCCGGTCGAGGATGTCCTGCACGGTGAGCCGCTCGTAGCCGCGCTCCAGCACCAGCTCGATGAGTGCCTCGTGCAGCGTGCGGCGGGTGCGCCGGACGCGGCGGTCCTCCTCGGCCATCGCGGCCCCTTTCCGGACATCTGCCGCCGTCTGTCCCGTACCGCACGGACGGCCGGCATTGCTTGTTGTGCCCGGGCGACGTTTCCGAACACAGTGTTCGACAACGTACTCGATGTTCGGGAGGGATGAAATGCCGAGTTTTGTGTGGGCGCTGGTGTTGATCGGAGTGGTCGGCCTGCCGACGGTGACGGCCGCGCTGCTCTACCGCCGCGCACCGAAGGTCGCCGTTGGCGCAGTCGTCGTCATGGCGGCCTGGGGAGTGGTCAGCGCGCTGCTGGCGGCGTCCGGCGCGTACGACCAGGACGCGTCGGCGGTCAAACCGTGGCTGGGGATCGCGCTCGTCGGGGTGGTCGCCGTGCTGCTCGCGGCGGCACGCATCCCGGCCGTCCGGCAGGCGCTGGCGGCGCCGGACACCGTGGCGCGGCTCGTCGCGCCGCAGGTGTTGCGGGTCGTCGGCGTGATGTTCCTGCTGGTCATGGCCCTGGGTCAGCTGCCGGCGGTGTTCGCGCTGCCGGCCGGCCTCGGCGACATGGCGGTCGGCATCGCCGCGCCGTTCATCGCGCGGCGGCTGCGCAACGGGTCGACCCGCGGCGCGGTGTGGTTCAACGTCATGGGCATCGTGGATCTCGTGGTGGCGGTCAGCATCGGCTACCTCGCCGCCACCGGGCCGACCCAGCTGATCCACGTGACGCCGTCGACCGAGGCCGTCACGATGCTGCCGCTGGTGCTCATCCCGACCGTCGCGGTGCCCCTAGCACTGGCCCTGCACGTGCTCTCCTTGCTGCGGCTGCGCAGCACACGGGAATCACATGTCGCGCAAGGGCGGCAAACGGGGCCGTCACCCGACCCGGTTGCTCGGTGACCTGGGCCACTACCTACTCTCGACCGAGTGAACCCGCTGGCAGAGCTAGCCGCGTCGGGGCCGCTCCTGCTGGCCGCGGCGGTTGCCCTGCTCGCCGGTGCGGTGTCCTTCGCGTCCCCCTGCTGCCTGCCGCTCGTGCCCGGCTACCTGGCCTACCTCGCCGGCCTCGTCGGCGCGGACGCCCCAGCCGTCAGCGCGGACGAGCCGGCCAAGAAGGGCCGCTGGCGTGTGGTCGGAGCGTCCGGGCTGTTCGTGCTCGGCTTCACGGTGGTGTTCACCATAGGCACCGTCACCCTGTTCGGGCTGACGGACCTGCTGCTGCTCAACCAGGAGCTGCTGCAGCGCATCGGCGGCGTCGTGACGATCCTGATGGGCCTCGTGTTCGTCGGGCTCGTCCCGGCGCTGCAACGCGACCTGCGCCTGCACCGCCAGCCCAAGGTCGGCCTGCTCGGCGCCCCTGTGCTGGGCGCGGTGTTCGGGCTGGGCTGGTCGCCGTGCGTCGGCCCGACCCTGGGCGGCGTGCTGTCGCTGACCGCCGGCACGCCCGTCGGCTCCATCGCGCTGCGCGGCATCTTTCTCATGCTGGTCTTCTGCGTCGGCCTCGGCGTGCCGTTCGTGCTGATCGCGATGGGCGCGCGGTGGGCGGTGCGGGTCACCGGCTGGCTGCGCCAGCACGTCCGCGCGGTCCAGCTGACCGGCGGCGGCCTGCTCGTCGTCGTCGGCGTCCTGCTCGTCACCGGGCTGTGGGGCCAGCTGCTCGCGATCATCCAGGAGCATTTCGTGTCGAACGCGCCGGTGCCGCTGTGACAACTCCTTCTCTGGGTAGGTCGGCACTCGCGTACCTCCGCAACACGTGGCGCGGCCTCACCGCGATGCGCACGGCGCTGATCCTGCTGGCGCTACTGGCCCTGGGCGCGCTGCCCGGCGCGCTGCTGCCGCAGCGGCAGCTGAACGTGTCCAAGGTGGACGACTACATCAGCCAGCACGGCTGGTGGGGCAAGTTGCTGGACAAGCTCCAGTTCTACGACGTCTACTCCAGCTACTGGTTCGCCGCGATCTACCTGCTGCTGATGATCTCGCTCGTCGGCTGCCTCACGCCGCGGCTGTTCGATTACGCCAAGCAGGCCACCCAGCAGCCGGTGATCACCCCCCGCAACCTGGCCCGCATGCCGCACCACGGGACGTCCACTGTGGACGTCGCCGTGGACGACGTGGTGGAGGCCTCCCGCAAGCGGTTGCGCGGCTGGCGGCTGGTCGTCCGCGAGGAGGACAACGGCGTCCGCACGGTCAGTGCGGAGCGCGGCTACCTGCGCGAGACCGGCAACCTGCTCTTCCACTTCGCGCTGCTGGGCCTGGTGGTGGCCTTCGCCATCGGCAAGCTCGTCGGCTACTCCGGCCAGGTCGCGGTGATCGCGAACGGCTCCCAGTTCTGCAACTCCGGCCTGCTGGCCTACGACAGCTTCAACCCCGGCCTCCAGGTCGACGGCACGCAGCTGGACCCGTTCTGCATCAAGGTGAACGGCTTCAAGGCCAGCTACCTGCCCGACGGCCAGGCCGACAGCTTCGACACCGACCTCCAGTACCAGTCGGGCGACGACCTCAAGACCAACACCTGGCGGCCCTACGACCTCCAGACCAACCACCCGCTGCGCACCGCCGGCGACCGCGTCTACCTGCTCGGCCACGGCTACGCGCCGCAGTTCACGGTCACCTTCCCCAACGGTCAGACCCGCACCAAGACCGTGCAGTGGAATCCGAGCGACCTGAACACCATGCTGTCCAGCGGCACCACCACGTTCGACCCGCCGGACACCACCGACGAGGTGCAGCTGCGCAAGCACCAGATCGCCATCACCGGCCTGTTCGCGCCGTCCGCGGTGTTCGACGGCTCGCTGATGACCTCGGACTACCCGGGCGCGAACAACCCGGCCGTCGCCGTCCAGGTGTACGAGGGCGACCTGGGCAACAACTCCGGCTTCGCGCACAACCTGTTCACCATCGACCAGTCCATGGTGGACCAGGGCCGGCTGGTGCAGAAGGCGATGAAGAACCTCAAGCTGGGCCAGGAGATCACCCTCGACGACGGCACCAAGGTCAAGTTCGACAAGGTCTACGAGTTCGTCGGCCTCCAGGTCTCGCACGACCCGACCCAGGACTACGTGCTGGTGTTCGCGGTGCTGATGCTGGTCGGCCTGATGGGCTCGCTGGCGATCAAGCGCCGCCGGCTGTGGCTGCGCGTGACACCGTCGAGTGACGGTACGGTGATCGAGGTCGGCGGCCTGGCCCGCACCGACCAGGCCGGGTACGGCGAGGAGTTCACCCGACTCAGCGCCGAACTTCTGAGGGTCGAGCCGATGACAGGGAAGAGAGACACCTGATGCCGGTCAACGAGACGCTGGCCCAGTACAGCGACTGGAGCTACGCCTCCGCCGTCGTGATCTACGTCCTGGCGATGGCGTTCTACCTGGTCGAGCAGGCCCTCACCAAGACCAAGCGGCAGGCCGCGCGCGAGCTGGCCACGGTCGGCGGCGGCAGCGAGACGGCGGACGGGGCCCCGACGACGCTGGTGGTCCAGCGCTCGCCCCGGGCCGACCGCATCGGCCGGATGGGCATGGCGCTGAACATCCTCGGCGTCCTGTTGCACGCCACTGCGGTGCTCACCCGCGGCCTGGCCACCGGCCGGGTGCCGTGGGGCAACATGTACGAGTACGGCTCGGCTGTCTGCCTGGTCGCGGTGGTCGGCTGGCTGTTCCTGGCCAAGAAGTTCGACCTGCGGCGGCTGAGCGTCTTCGTGCTGCTGCCGATCGTGCTGCTGCTCTTCCTCGGCGGCACCGTGCTCTACACCCCGGCCGCCCCGGTGCAGCCGGCGCTCCAGTCGTACTGGCTGGCCATCCACGTCACCGCGGTGTCCATCGCCAGCGGCCTGCTGCTGCTCCCCGGCGTGGCCAGCGTGATGTACCTGTTCCGCGCGGCGTACGAGAAGGACGGCAAGTTCGCCGGCTTCGCGGTGCGGCTGCCGTCGGCCGACAAGCTGGACCGGCTCGCCTACCGCGTCACGATCGTGGGATTCCCGCTGTTCACCTTCGCGGTGATCGCCGGCGCGATCTGGGCCGAGTCGGCCTGGGGCCGGTTCTGGGGCTGGGACCCCAAGGAGACCTGCGCGTTCGTGGCCTGGGTGATCTACGCCGTCTACCTGCACGCCAGGGCCACCGCCGGCTGGCGCGGCAACCGCGCGGCGGTGATCAACATCCTCGGTTTCGCGGCGATGGTGTTCAACCTGTTCTTCATCAACCTGGTCACCTCGGGGCTGCACTCGTACGCCGGGGTCGCCTGACCCCGTGTCGACCCGGCGGAACTCGCCTACTACCGTCGTCAACGGACGTCAGCGGTGTGAATCCGCCAGCGAGGGAGGACCCCAGCGGTGACTGGTCGTTTTGAGGAGCCCGAGGGCTGGCAGGCGCCCGGCCAGGACCAGGCCGTCCAGTCCGGTCCGCACCCCGTCGACCCCGCGTCCTCGGGGTCGTACCAGGTCAGCGGCGGTCAGTCGGGTCCCTACCCCGTCGGCGGCGGCCAGTCTGGTCCCTACCCGGTCAGCGGCAACCAGTCCGGGCCGTACCCGGTCAGCGGAGGTCCCTCCGGCCCGTACCCGGTGGACCCGGCGACCTCGGGGCCGTACCACCAGGCGCCGCAGCAGCAGGGGTACCCGCAGCAGCCCTACCCCCAGCAGGGTGGTTATCCGCAGCAGCAGCCCTACGCCCAGCAGCAGCGGCCGCAGCAGCCGGGCCAGCCCAACAACGCGCTGTCCCCGCAGGAGCTGATCAAGCAGGCCAAGCGGCCGCCGCAGTCCGGCTGGCGGCGCAGCCTGCACCAGTTGTCCGGCGGGCTGGTCAACCTGGGCGAGAGCCCGGCCGACGTGCGCCGCCGCGAGCTGATCGCGCGGATCAACCAGCCGCTGCGCGGCTGCTACAAGATCGCCATGCTGAGCCTGAAGGGCGGTGTCGGCAAGACCACCGCCACCACCACGCTCGGCTCCACCTTCTCCTCGCTGCGCGGCGACCGCGTGATCGCGGTGGACGCCAACCCGGACCGCGGCACGCTGTCCCAGAAGATCCCGCTGGAGACCACCGCGACCGTGCGGCACCTGCTGCGCGACGCCAAGCGGATCACCCGGTACAGCGACGTGCGGGCCTACACCTCGCAGGGCCCGAGCCGGCTGGAAGTCCTTGCCAGCGAACAGGATCCGGCCGTCTCGGAGGCGTTCAGCGAGGACGACTACCGGCGCGTGGTCGACCTGCTGGAGCACTTCTACAACATCGTGCTCACCGACTGCGGCACCGGCCTCATGCACTCGGCCATGGCCGGCGTGCTCGACCTGGCCGACTCGCTGGTGATCGTCTCGTCCGGCTCGGTGGACGGCGCCAACAGCGCGTCGGCGACCATCGACTGGCTGGAGGCGCACGGCTACCGCGACCTGATCCGGCGCTCCGTGGCCGTGATCAACTCGGTTCGGCCGCGGGCCGGCAAGGTGGACCTGGACAAGCTGTCCCAGCACTTCGCCAGCCGCTGCCGCGCGGTCGTGCGCATCCCGTTCGACCCGCACCTGGAGGAGGGCGCGGAGATCGAGCTGGAGCGGCTCAGCCCGGACACCCGGCTGGCGCTGCTGGAGCTGGCCGCCACGGTGGCCGACGACTTCCCGACGCGCTGAGCCGGAGGTGGCCGCGCCGGCCGAGGAGGAGCAGCTCGGCGTCAGCAGCCTCGAACTGTTCTTCGACCTGGTCTTTCGCCTCGTTTGACGACACAGCACGATCACGCAGCTGACGTCGGTCCTGTCGCACGAGCTCGACCTGGCCGGGCTGGCGCGGATGGGGCTCCTGCTGGCCGTGATCTGGTGGATGTACGGCGGCTACGCGTGGCTCACCAACGCGGTGCCGCCGCGCAAGACGTCCACGCGCGGGCTGCTCGTCCTGGCCATGGTCGCCTACGTGGTGCTGGCGATCTCGGTGCCGAGCGCGTTCGAGGCCAACCGCTGGGCGTTCGCCGCGGCGTACCTGGTGATCGTGCTCGTGCACTCCGGGGTCTTCCTGACCACCGCCCATCCCAGCAACCGGCAGGGCACTCCGCGAGTGCTGCCGTGGAACCTGACCGTGCCGCTGCTGACCCGGCCCGGCACCTTCGACCTGCGGCCGTCGCCCAAGAGAAATCGGCACAGCGTCGAGCGGCACGGGCTGGTGCTGACCCGGCCCGGCACCTTCGACCTGCGGCCGTCGCCCAAGAGAAATCGGCACAGCGTCGAGCGGCACGGGCTGGTGCTGATCATCGCGTTCGGCGAGTCCGTGGTGGCCATCGGCATCGGCGAGGCCGGGCTCGAGGTCACGCCGGGGCTGATCGTGGCCGCGGCGCTGCCCATGGTGACGCTGGCCGGGCTGTGGTGGGGATACTTCGCCGGGGACAGCGAGAAGCGGGCCGAGGCCACCCTGACCACGGCCGAGCCGTTTCGGCGCACCCGGCTGTCACTGATCGGCTACGGCCACTGCTACCTGCCGCTGTTCGGCGGCATCATCGTGCTCGCCGCCGGCGTGAAGACCGCCGTGGCGCATCCCGAGGACGCGTTGTCCGCGCCGGCCGCGCTCGCGGTCGGCGGCGGCATGGCGCTGTACCTGGTCGGCGACGTGCTGCTGCGGCTCGGGTCGAACTGGACCCGCTGCGTCGCCGCCGTGCTCGCCGCGGCCAGCACGGTGGTGGGTGCGACCGAATCGGCCGTCGCCCAACTCGCCGTGCTCGCCGCGGTGGTCGTCCTGCTCGTGGCGGCCGAGCACCTAGCCCGTCAGCCCGGCGGCGTGCCGTCCTCACGGTGACGCTTGGCCTGCTCGGCCAGCTTGCGCAGGAACTCCGGGTCGTCGTCGGGACCGACGCCTTTCCGGGCCTTGCTGCCCACGCGCACCCGGTCGGACCCGAATGCGCGCCACAGCAGATAGGCCACGGCTATCGCGCCGATCACCGCGAGCAGGTAGACCATGCGGCACCTCCGGTCAACTGCCCCGAGACTATCTCGTGAACAGTGGGTTCGGGGTGTGCCGCTCAGGCGTTACGCACGGGCTCCGTGGCCTCGGTGGTCAGCTCGGCCAGCAGGGTCTTCACCTCGGACTCGCGGAACCGCCGGTGGCCGCCGGGGGTGCGGATGGAGCCGATGCGGCCCGCGGTCGCCCAGCGGGTGACCGTCTTGGGGTCGACGCGGAACAGGGTGGCCACCTCGCCGGGGGTGAGCAGGCGCTCTCCGGCGTGCTGGCGGGGGTGCGGCACGGTCGCGGTCACTCTCGACCTCCCAGTCACTGGTTCGGGCGTTCCGGTCGCATCGTGGCATCTCACCCTGCGGGTACTCGAACGCTTGGGTGATGGTAAAGAGGTAGTAAGGCGCAAAAGGCATGAAAACGGGCACGTATGCATTCGTTTGCGCTGCGTCTTCGCCGCGCGTGCCGCGCGGAGGCTAGGCCGCCTCAAGCCGGTCTCTTCCCTTGCCTCGCGAAGATCGATGGAAAGACTCGATCTTCGCGAGCCCGCGGTCAAGAGACCGGCGCGGCCTCGCGCACTCCTGTCGCCGTCGGTTGTACGCCGACGGAGGTTCGGGTCCCGTGAAGTCCTAGGATTCGCGGATGGACGCCCTGGATCGTCAGATCATCGCCGCCCTGCGTGCGAACGGCCGCGCCACGTACGCCGACCTCGGGCGGCAGGTGGGCCTGTCCGCGTCGGCCGTGCACGAGCGCGTCGGCAAGCTGGAGTCCTCGGGCGTCATCACCGGCTACCACGCGGTGGTCGACCCGCGGCTGGTCGGCCTGGGCGTCACCGCGCTGGTCGGCATCCACCCGTCCGACACGGGCGACGACGATGAGGTGGCGGCCGCGCTGGCCCGGCTGCCGGAGGTGGAGTCCTGCTACGCCGTGGCCGGGGACGAGGCGTTCGTGGTCAAGGTCCGGGTGGCGACCGTGGACGACCTGGAGCGCACGCTGGGCCGGCTGCGGCGGATCGACGGCGTGGCCAGGACGAACACCACCGTCGTGCTGTCCACCCGGTTCGAGGGCCGTCCGAACAGCCCGGAGGAGATGGCCGCCCGGGCCGAGTAACCTGGGCAGCCGTGGAGACCAGCACTTTCGGCCGTGACATCACGGTGTACACGGCGGCCCGGATCGGGTTGCTCGCGGTCATCGCGTTCCTGCTGACCCTCGCGCACGTGCCGCTGCTGATCGCGGTGGCCGTCGGGCTGGTGCTGGCTTGGCCGCTGTCGATGGTGCTGCTGCGCGGCCTGAACACCCGCATCGCGGCCGCGCTCACCGAGCGCCGGGCCGAGCGCCTGAAGATGCGCGCCCAGCTGCGCGGCGAGGACACGCAATGACCAGCGCCGACGCCACCCGATGTTGGGTCCGGGAGGCCGTTCGCATCATCGAGGCGGACGCCAACCGCAGCGCCGACACGCACTTGCTGACCTTCCCGCTGCCCCGGGAGTGGGGTGTCGATCTCTATCTCAAGGACGAGTCAACGCATCCGACCGGTTCCCTCAAGCACCGGCTCGCGCGGTCGCTGTTCCTCTACGCGATCTGCAACGGCTGGGTGACCAAGGGCACACCGGTGATCGAGGCGTCGTCCGGTTCGACCGCCGTGTCCGAGGCCTACTTCGCCCGGCTGCTGGGGCTGCCGTTCATCGCGGTGATGCCCCGCTCCACCAGCCGGGAGAAGATCGCGCTGATCGAGCGGCAGGGCGGCAGCTGCCACTTCGTGGACGAGCCCGGCGCCATCTACGACGAGTCGCGGCGGCTGGCCGGCGAGCTGCACGGCCACTTCATGGACCAGTTCACGCACGCCGAGCGGGCCACCGACTGGCGCGGCAACAACAACATCGCCGAGTCGATCTTCGAGCAGATGGCCTCCGAGCAGCACCCCGAGCCGGCCTGGGTGGTCGTCGGCGCCGGCACCGGCGGCACCAGCGCCACCATCGGCCGCTACGTGCGCTACCGGCGGCTGTGCACCCGGCTGGCCGTCGTCGACCCCGAGCACTCGGTGTTCTACGACGCCTGGCAGGACGCCGCGCCCGCGCTGACCGGCTGCAAGGGCTCCCGCATCGAGGGCATCGGCCGGCCGCGGGTGGAGCCCTCCTTCGTCGGCGACGTCATCGACCACATGATCAAGGTGCCGGACGCCGCGTCCATCGCCACCATCCGGTTCGCCCGGGAGCTGCTGGGCCGCAAGGTCGGCGGGTCGACCGGCACCAACCTGTGGGGCGCGTTCCAGATCATCGCCGGCATGCGCCGGCACGACCGTCCGGGCAGCGTCGTGTCGCTGCTGTGCGACGGCGGCGAGCGGTACGAGAACACCTACTACGACGACGAGTGGGTCGCCGCGCAGGGCCTCGACCTGCGGCCGCACACCCAGACCCTGGAGAAGTTCTTCGCCACCGGGGAATGGACCGCCTGATCTCCCGGCATTAGCGGCCAGTTCCGGCCGCTAATGCTGTGGCCTCGATTACGCTTTTGCCGTCCGGGCACGGTTAAATGCATCAACGCCCCGCCGCCTTGAAGCGATCGCGCGAGCGCTCATACCGTCGATGGTGTTCGGAAACAACGAGCGAATCGCGTCCGAGGGGAAGTCATGTTCTTTTCGAATAAGTGGCGAACCGTGACCGTCGGCCTGCTGGCGGCCGGCGCGGTCGTGCTGGCGAACGAGGGTTCCGCCTTCGCCGCCGGCGCGCCGGGCGAGGAAAAGGGCTGGCACGGCGAGTACTACCAGGACAGCAGTCCCAATCACAACAATCGGCAGATCACCACCCAGGGTGTGATGGCCGAGGCGCGGACGACCAACGGAAATCTGCTGCACATCTGGCGCAGCGCGGATGGACAGGGCGTGCTGTGGGGCTCGTGGAACGGCGGCGAGGCCTTCCAGCTGGGCGGCGTTCGTTCCAACTACTCACCCACCGTCGTCCAGTTCGGCGGCGGCGTCGCCCTCTTCTACACCCATCCGACGGATCACCACATCTACTGGGCGTGGCTCAATCCCCGTGCGCGGGGCACCAACTGGACCCAGCTCCCGTTCCGCTCCGAGTACGGCCCGTCCGTCACCCAGATCCCCAGTCAGAGCGGCACCCAGCTGTACTTGGCCTATCGCGAGGACGATTCCCTGGGCACCGCGATTCTCGGCAATTTCTACGACGGTCAGCGCTGGGGTGACACCCAGTACATCGACGCCGAGACCCATTCGGCGCCCACGGTGACGTACAACGCGGCCAATCGCCGGATCTGGGTCGCGCACGTCGACCCGACCGCCGCCGTGCAGCTCAATTTCCAGACCCTCGGTTCGAGCAACTGGAGCAGCACGATCCGGGTCGGCGGCAGCGTCTACGGGCCGGTCGGGTTCGCCAGCACCGGCACCAACATGCAGATCGCGGCGCGGTCCACCGCCGACAACGCCATCTGGTACACCGAGATCGGGCCGGACGGCCGTGGCCTGAACGGCGGCAACTGGACCCGGGACCAGAGCGGCCAGACCACCCCGTGGGGCGTCAACCTGAGCGTGGTCAACGGCATCATCTACGCGATCACCACCGCGACCACGCTGCTCTCCCTCTACAAGCAGACCTACAACGGCAAGTAGCTGGTGACATGGAAGGTCCCCGCCGTCGGTGACGGCGGGGACCTTCCCCCGTCTCGGCGCTACTACGCGCCCTCGTCGGGGCCGGGGTCGCCGCCCTCGGCGCGGACGAGCAGGCGCTCCATGTAGTGGTTCCAGCCGATGCCGTGCGACTCGAAGAGCTCCAGCGGCAGGCCTCGGTGGGTCAGCGTGAGCACGGTGGCGGCGCCGTCGGGGCGCAGGGTGATGTCCACTGTGGACGATCCGGGCGGCGCGGGGTTGCCGGGGTTCTCCCAGCCCCAGGTGAAGACGATCCGGTGGTACGGCTCGACGGTGACGAACTGCCCGGAGGCGACGTTGCCCTCCCGCACGTTCATCCGGAACACGCCGCCGGGGCGCGGGTCGATCTCGGCCTCCTCGCCCTGCCAGGACAGCCAGCGGTCCCGGTCGGTGAAGAACGAGAACACGGTCGTGGGCAGCGCGTTGATCCGCTTCTCCACGACCAGTTCCGGCGCCCGCGTCGACGGCTCGGTCATGCCGACCGTCCCTCCTGTTCGGCGTTGTCCCGCTCGACCTGCTCGGCCAGCGCGGCGAGGGTGTCCAGCTCGGTGGACCACATCGACTCCAGCCACGCGGCCAGCGGCCCGAGCGCGGCGCGGTCGGCGCGGTAGAGCCGGCGGTTGCCGTCCTTGCGCACGCTGACGAGACCGGCCTTGCGCAGCACGGCGAGGTGCTGGGACACGGCGCCGAAGGTCACGTCGAAGTGCGCGGCGACGTCGCCGGCGGAGCGCTCGGCGTCCCACACCAGGCGGAGGATCTCCCGCCGGCGTGGTTCGGCGACAGCGTGCAGCGCGTCCACGCCGGCAGTTTAGCTCTGGCTAAAGCTTGCGGTCGAGCGGGCCGCAGGGCTAGCTTTAGCCGTCGCTAAAATAGATGGGAGCCCGAGATGACCGTGGACGTGAGCGTGCTGGTGCCGACCGGCGCCGAGGAGACCTACACCTGGCTGACCGAGCCGGCGCGGCTGCGCCGGTGGCAGATCGTCACCGGCCGCATGGACCTGCGGGTCGGCGGCGAGTTCCGCTGGCTGGTCGTGCCCGGCCACACCGCCCTCGGCGCGTACACGGCGATCGAGCCGGGCCGCCGGCTGGCCTGCACCTGGGGCTGGGAGGGCGACGAGGAGGTGCCGCCGGGATCGTCCACCGTGGAGATCACGATCGAGCCGGCGGCCGGCGGCAGCGAGGTCCGGCTGGTGCACGAGGGCCTCTCCGACACCCAGGCCAAGGGCCACCACGAGGGGTGGACGCACTACCTCGACCGCCTCAAGGCCGTGACGACCAGCGGCGACGCCGGTCCCGACGAGTTCGCGGCGATGCAGGACCTCACCCTGCTCAACGCCGCCGAGGCATCGCTGGCGCTCTGCCTGCCCGTGCTGCGGGAGATGGGCGCCAACCGTGGGACCTCCTCGACCCCGTGCGAGAAGTTCACTGTGGACGATCTCGTCGACCACCTGCTCGGTTCGCTCACCGGTCTCGCCGCGATGACCGGCCGCCCCTTCGAAGCGGCCACCGACGGCACGCCGGAGGAGCGGGTCGCCGACGCTGGCCAGCGCGTGACCGAGGCGTGGCGGATCCGCGGCGTCGACGGCGCCGTTCCGGCCGGCCCGCAGGAGTTGCCGGCGGACCTCGCGGCGTCGATCCTGTCAGTGGAATTCCTGGTCCACGCCTGGGACTTCGCCCAGGCCGCCGGCCTGCCGTTCACCGCGCCCGACGAGCTCACCGGCTACGTGCTGGAGCAGGTGCGCCGCCTCGACGCCGCGGTGGACCTGCGGGCCGGCGGCCAGTTCCAGGCCGAGACGCCGGTCGGCGCCGACGCGGGCGCGCTCGACAAGCTGATCGCTTTCACGGGGAGGGCTGCTTGATGCGCCACACCGATCTGACCGGCGAGTCCGCCGAGTACGTCGCGGCCCGCGAGGACCTGCGGCTGGCGGAGATCGAGCTGATGCGGCAGCGCGAACGCGTCGCGCGGCAGCGGCGCGACCTGCCGCCGGGCCCGGTCGTGCCGAACTACGTGCTCCGCGACGGCAACGGCCCGGTCACCCTGGACGAGCTCGTCACCGACCGGCCGTTGATCGTCTACCACCTGATGTACGGCAAGCGGCAGACCACGCCCTGCCCGATGTGCACCATGTGGATCGACGGCTTCAACGGCGTGGCCCAGCACATCGCCCGCAATGTCGACCTCGCGATCGTCGCCGCGGCCGAGCCCGACGACCTCGACCGCTACGGCCGGGAGCGTGGCTGGGACCAGCTGCGCCTGCTGTCGGCCGGCGACAGCACGTTCAAGCGCGACCTGCGTAGCGAGGACGAGGACGGCAACCAGGACTCGACGGTGTCGGTCTTCGTCCGTGACGACGACGGCGTGGTCCGGCACCACTACACGGCCCACCCGCGCATGGCCGAGGACATCCAGGAGCGCGGCATCGACCTGCTGGCCCCGGTCTGGCACCTGCTGGACCTGACGCCCGCCGGCAGGGGCGACTGGTACGCCGGCCTCGACTACGGTCGACTCGTCAGCGGGAGTCGGACCTGAGCAAGGGGCATGTGCGGTGGGCAATCCGGTGCGGTGGGGGATCATGGGCACGGGCGGGATCGCGCAGCAGTTCGCGACCGACCTGGAACTGACCGACTCCGGCAAGGTCGTCGCGGTCGGCTCACGCAGCCGGGCGAGCGCGGACAACTTCGCCGACGGGTTCACGATCGAGCGCCGGCACGCCAGCTATGCGGACCTGGCCGCCGACCCCGAGGTCGACGCCGTCTACGTGGCCACGCCGCACCCCATGCACCACCCCAACGCGCTGCTCGCCCTCAATGCCGGCAAGGCCGTGCTGGTGGAGAAGCCGTTCACCATGAACGCCGAGGAGGCGCGCGAGCTGGTGAAGGTGGCGCGGGCCAACAACGTCTTCCTGATGGAGGCGATGTGGACCCGGTTCCTACCGCACATGCGCAAGGTCCGCGAGCTGGTCGGCGGTCTCGGCGACATCGTCACCGTGACCGCCGACTTCGGCTACGGCTTCCCCGAGGAGGCCGATCACCGGCTGTTCGCGCCGGAGCTGGGCGGCGGCGCACTGCTCGACCTGGGCATCTACGTGGTGTCGTTCGCCTCCATGGTGCTGGGCACGCCGTCGAAGATCGTCTCGATGATCGATCCGGCGTTCACCGGCGTCGACGCCCAGACGTCGATGATCTTCGGTTATGACAGCGGCGCACAGGCCCTGCTGAACTGCACCCTGCGGGGCACCAGTCCGACGCGGGCGACCGTCGTCGGCACCGAGGGCCGGATCGAGATCGACAGCGAGTTCTTCGCGCCGACCACGGTCCGGCTGGTCCCGCGCGACGGCTCGCCGACGGTGTTCGCCAGCGAGCACGAGGGCCGTGGCCTGCGGCACCAGGCCGACGAGGTGGCGCGGCGGCTGGCCGCCGGCGAGACCGAGAGCCCGCTGATGTCGCTGGACGAGAGCGTGTCGATCATGGAGACGATGGACGCGGTGCTGGCCCGGGCCTGATCAGCGGCCGCCGAGCACCAGCGCGGCGGCGGTGGTAATCGCCCACACCAACATGGCCAGGCCGGTGTCCCGGAGCACCGGGATCAGCGCCTTGCCCTTGACGCCCTTGATCATCTTCCGGGCGCTGCCGACCAGCAGCGGCAGCGCCAGGAAGCCGAGCAGCAGGTAGCCGTCGCGCAGGCTCCCGACGATGCTCACCAGGAACGGCACGACGACCAGGCCCAGGTACAGGTTGCGGGTGTCCTGGTCGCCGATCAGCACGGCCAGCGTGCGCTTGCCGGCCTCGGTGTCGGTGGGGATGTCGCGCAGGTTGTTGGCCACCAGCACGGCGCTGGAGAAGCAGCCGATCGCCACCGCGCCGCCGATGCCGTAGCCGCTGAAGTCGCCGGCCTGCACGTACAGCGTGCCGAGCACGGCGATCAGTCCGAAGCAGATGAACACCGCCAGCTCGCCGAGGCCGGCGTAGCCGTAGGGGCGCTTGCCGCCGGTGTAGAACCAGGCCGCCGCAATGCAGACCGCGCCGACCCCGATCAGCCAGTACGAGCCGCTGAGCACCGTCACGGCTACGCCCGCCACGGCGGCGACGCCGAAGCACACGAACGCCGCCAGCCGAACGGTCGTCGGCTTGGCCACCTTGGAGCCGACCAGCCGCAACGGGCCGACCCGCACGTCGTCGGTGCCGCGCACGCCGTCGGAGTAGTCGTTGGCGAAGTTCACGCCGATGATCAGGGCGAGCGCCACCACCAAGGTGAGCACCCCCCGCGTGAGGTCGAACGCGCCGAGCGCGTACGCGGCGCCGTTGCCCACCAGCACCGGGGCGATGGCGTTGGGCAGGGTGCGCGGTCGGGCACCCTCGATCCACTGAGCGACCGTGGCCATGCCGTCATCTTCCGACACGGCCACGGCCGCCCGTCAACCAGGGGTTACGTCCACGTGGCGTGTCGGGAGCAAACGTGATCGAACATGTGTTTGCATGAATGTGTGACGTTGGCTGGGCGGACGCGGGTGAACGGTGTGTGTCAACCGAGGCCGGACGCACGTGGCTAGGTTCGAGGTTCCGGATGGGTGGACGGCACAGGCGTACCGGTTTGCTCTCGACACCACCCCGGCCCAGGTTGGTGTCCTTGTCTCGCATGCAGGTGCCGCGCGGTTCGCGCACAACCATATGCTCGCCTTGACAAAGGCAGTGCTCGATCAGCGGGCGGCGGAGCGCACCTACGGCCTCCCCGAAGATGAACTCACACCCTCAACGGGGTGGTCGCTGCCCGCGCTGCGGAAAACATGGAACCAACGGAAGGACACGGCTGCGCCGTGGTGGCGGGAGAATTCCAAAGAGGCCTACAACACCGGCCTTGATGCCCTGGCACGCGGCCTGGACGCCTGGTCGAAGTCTCGTACGGGTGAGCGCGCGGGTAAGGCGGTTGGGTTCCCGAGGTTCAAGTCCAGGCGAGTCGAGCGTTCAGTCCGGTTCACCACCGGGGTCATCCGTGTGGAGACCGATCGGCGTCACATCACCCTCCCGCGCGTGGGCACTATCAAGGCGCATGAGTCCACCCGTAAATTGGTGCGACGACTCGAGGCCGGCACGGCACGGATTCTGTCGGCGACAGTCGTCGAGGACTCGTCCGGCCGCTGGTTCTGCTCATTCCAGGCGTTGGTGATGTCCAAGGCACGCCCCGCCCACGCACTGCGGTCTGCCCATCGGGTGGTGGGTGTCGATGTCGGTGTGAGAGATCTGCTGGTGGTGGCGGCACCGGACGGAACGGAGATACGGCGGGTCGCGGCCCCGAAGTCGCTCACCGCCGCTCAGCCCAGGTTGCGGCAATTGCAGCGCAAGGCCGCTCGTCAACATGGGCCCCGCGCCACTGCCACTCGGGCGAAGCGGCGGCCGTCGAAGCGATGGCGCAAGACGCAGACGCGCATTGGCAGGATCCATGCCCGGGCTGCCGACGTTCGTCGGGACATCCTGCACAAGGTCACCACCGCCCTCGCCCAACAGCACAACGTTGTGGTGGTCGAGACCTTGAACGTCGCCGGTATGGGCAAAGCCGGCGGCGCCCGCAAACGCGGCTTCAATCGCGCGCTGGCCGACGCTGCGCTGGCGGAGTTCAGGCGGATGCTGGGCTACAAGACCCGCTGGTATGGCATCCAATTGGTGGAGGCCGACCGGTACTACCCGAGTTCCAAAACGTGTTCTGTGTGCGGTGGGCGAAAGCCAAACCTCACGCTCGCCGACCGCACCTACACCTGCGACCACTGCGGCGCGCGGATCGACCGTGATCTCAACGCCGCGACCAACCTCGCCCGACTCGGCGAGACCCATACGTTGGGTGCACAGAGTCCCGCCGACAGTGGGTCGGTGGCAGGACGTGGAGCCACCCGTGAGACCGATCCCGCGCGAGCGGGCGAGGCAGGAGGCCGTGAAGCGTCAACCCTGCACAACCCGATTCGGGTTGGTCAGGCGGGGACCGCCGTCTCGCAAGGGACGGCTGCCTGATTGCTGAGCAAACTTACGTCTGCTCGCTAGAAGGCAACGGTTACGTCCACAGATAGGTCACGGTCACCCAGGCGTTGTCGGTCAGCCGGAGGCCGTCCAGGAACGTGCCGTCGGCCAGGTCGATGCCGGCGGGGTTGGAGACCTTGCGGCCGAACTGGTCCTTGCCGCCGTTGTAGCCGCTCTGGTAGGCCGCCTGCGCCTCGGGCTTGCCCTCGGGCAGGGTCTTCCACTCCTGCCGGGTGCTCGACGGGTTCCAGTAGTCGTCCTTGGTGTTCCACGGGCCGACGTCCCACACCGGGGCCGTCTCGCAGCGCCCGTTGGCCGCGCACACCTTGACCTGGTACGTCTTCTTTCCGTTGGGGTTCAACGACTTCCCGGACGGCAGGGCGACGAAGTGGTCGTGCGAGACGATCTTGTGGCCGTTCGCGGTGGTGCTGCCGACCAGGCCCTCACGGGTGGCGTACACCTTGTACGAGCGGGCCGCGTGCGGCGCGACCGCCGGGGCCATCGAGGTGCTCGCCGACAGCGTCAGCTTGTGGGCGACCGGGCCGGTCGACCCGTACGGGGCGGTGAGCATCATTCGCACCTGCACGGTCGCGCTGGCCTCCGGCAGCACGGCCGGCGCGTCCGAGGTCGCCTCCGTCCACTCGGTCCACTGGCCGTCGGCCTTGAGACCGCGGACGTCCACCGCCAGCTCGGAGTCGGCCGGCACGGCGCCGTCCAACGCGGCGGCGACCGTGTTCGCCTTCGCCGGCAGCTGGCGCGGGTCGAACATGATGATGCCGTTCTCCAGGTTCAGCTGGTCGGTGGCGGCGTGCGCCGGGCCGCCGGCCAGCCGCACCACGCCGTCGGCGTTGGCGATGTTGCTGTTGTCCTCGTTGTGGGACGCCAGGTCCGCCGTCCACGTGGTGGTCGCGGCCTGGGCCGGGGCGCTGAGCGACAACGGCAGGACCGTGGCGGCCGTCACCAGCAGCGCCGCGTACAGGGGTGTCTTTCGCATACGCTGAGCGAATCCGTGACTTCGTGACTACTCAACGTACTGCGGCGATGTGCCCGTGAATTACTCACCTTGCCGCCGGTCACGGCTGCCGGTCAGCCGAGTGCCCTCCGGACGGCCTTCCGGTCCACTTTGCCCGGTCCCAGCAGCGGCAGTTCCGGCAGGAAGCGGATCACTTTCGGCACCGCCGCTCGGCCGGCTGCGGTTTTCACGGCTTCGCGGAGCTGAGCCTCGCTCGGCGGCTCGGTGGCGACGATCGCCGCCGCCACGATCTGGCCCCACTCCGCATCGGGCAGGCCGATCACGCAGGCGTCGCTGACGCCGTCGACCGCCGTCAGGGCCCGTTCCACCAGCAGCGGAGCGATCTTCACGCCGCCGGTGTTGATCACGTCGTCGAGCCGGCCGACCACCTCCAGCCGGCCGTCGGCCAGCCAGCGGCCGAGGTCGCTGGTGAGGAACCAGCCGTCCACGAACGGCGACTCGCCGTCGAAGCCGCGGTAGCCGTCGGCCAGCACCGGCCCCCGGATGTCGATCCGGCCGTCGGTGAGCCTGATCGATACGCCGTCCAGCGGCACCCCGTCGTACACGCAGCCGCTGGCCGTCTCGCTCATCCCGTACGAGGGGATGGCGTTGACGCCCTCGTCGCGGGCGCGTTGCCGAAGCGCCTCGGGCATCGCCGCACCGCCCATGACGATGGCGTCGAAACCGCGCAGCGCCTCCAGGGCGTCGCCGGTCATCAGCCGGGTCAGCTGCGTGGGCACCAGGGCGGTGTAGTGCCGCCCCGGCGCCTCCAGCGCAGCGAAGGCCGCCTTCGTGAACTCCTCCGGCCGGAAACCGTCCGTCAGGTCCGCGACGGCCGGTCGAGTGCCCGCGAGCAGCGAACGGATCAGCACTTGAAGTCCGCCGATGTACCGGACGGACATCGCCAGCAGCCAGGTGCCTGGCCCGCCGAGCCGGGCGTGCGTGGCAGTGGCGGACGCCTTGATGGCGTCAGACGCCAGCAATGCGCCCTTCGGTGCACCCGTCGACCCGGACGTGCCGATCACCAGCGCCACCCGGTCGTCCACCGGCCGGTCCACGCCCAGCGCGGCCGGCAGACCCGGCTCCTGGTCGGTGACCGGCAGCAGCGCCGGGCCGTCGCCGGCCAGCGCCGCCGCCAGCGTCGGCAACAGCGCCAGCACCTCGGCCGGCCTGGTCGGCACGGGCAGTGCCCGCAGCTCGCGAACCATCAGAAGTAGTGCGGGTAGTCGGACCAGTCCGGGTCCCGCTTCTCCAGGAACGCGTTGCGGCCCTCGACGGCCTCGTCGGTCATGTACGCCAGCCGGGTCGTCTCGCCGGCGAAGATCTGCTGCCCGACCAGGCCGTCGTCGATCAGGTTGAAGGAGTACTTGAGCATCCGCTGCGCGGTCGGCGACTTGCCGTTGATCTCGCGGGCCCACTCCAGCGCGGTGGCCTCCAGCTCGGCGTGCGGCACGACGGCGTTGACCATGCCCATCTGGTGGGCCTGCTCGGCGGTGTAGGGCCGGCCCAGGAAGAAGATCTCGCGGGCGAACTTCTGGCCGACCTGCCGGGCCAGGTAGGCCGAGCCGTAGCCGCCGTCGAAGCTGCCCACGTCGGCGTCGGTCTGCTTGAACCGGGCGTGCTCGGCGCTGGCCAGCGTGAGATCGGCCACCACGTGCAGGCTGTGCCCGCCGCCCGCGGCCCAGCCCGGGACCACCGCGATGACCACCTTGGGCATGAACCGGATCAGCCGCTGGCACTCCAGGATGTGCAGCCGGCCGGCGCGGGCCTTGTCCACCGTGTCGGCGGTGTCGCCGCTGGCGTACTGGTAGCCGTCGCGGCCGCGGATGCGCTGGTCGCCGCCGGAGCAGAAGGCCCAGCCGCCGTCCTTCGGGGACGGTCCGTTGCCGGTGATCAGCACGCAGCCGACGTCCGGCGACATCCGGGCGTGGTCGAGGGCGAGGTAGAGCTCGTCCACGGTGTGCGGGCGGAAGGCGTTGCGGACCTCGGGCCGGTTGAAGGCGATCCGCACCGTGCCCTGGTCCACCGCGCGGTGGTAGGTGATGTCGGTGAAGTCGAAGCCCTCGACGGCGCGCCACGCGGTCGGGTCGAACAAGTCGGACACGTGTTCATCAGCCACACCTGGGAGAATAGGCGGGTGAACCCGTCCACCGCGCAGGCCCGTGTCCTGGTCGACGAACTCGTGCGCAACGACGTGCGGCATGTCGTGCTGTGTCCCGGATCACGCAATGCCGCGCTGGCCATCGCGCTGCACCACGCCTCGGTTGCAGGGCGGCTGACGCTGCACGTCCGCATCGACGAGCGGTCGGCCGGCTTCCTCGCGCTGGGGATCGCCCGCGCCGTGGGAAGGCCGGTGGCCGTCGTGTGCACGTCCGGCACGGCCGTGGCCAACCTGCACCCGGCGATGCTGGAGGCCGCGCACAGCCACGTGCCCCTGATCGCGCTGACCGCGGATCGTCCGATCGAGCTGGTCGGCTCCGGCGCCAGCCAGACCACCGTGCAGCACGGCGTTTTCGGCGCCCTGGTGTCGACCGTGGACTTCCCGATGGCCGAGCGGCGACCCGGGCAGAACGCCCTGTGGCGTGGCATGGTCTGCCGGTCCCTGCGCTCGGACGGACCGGTGCACCTCAACGTGCCGTTCCGTGAGCCGCTGGTGCCCGATGGCGATCTCGACTGGCCGGAACCGTTGGAGGGACGCGCCGGCCCGTGGACCGCGGTGTCTCCGGTCGCAGAAAGCCGTTCCGGCGCAACGGATATCGGCCACCTCGGTGAGCGCACCCTGGTCGTCGTCGGCGACGTCTCGCCGGAGGTCGCCCGTGCCACGGGTTCCTTCGCGGCCGCGGCCGGTTGGCCGATCATCGTCGAGCCGCTGGGTTTCGCCGCCGGTGAGACGATCGGCACCGGCTCGTTGATGCTGGCCGTCGGCCTGCCCGCGGCGCTGCGGCCGGACTCGCTGCTGGTCGTCGGCCACACCTCGCTGAGCCGGGGCGAGCAGCGGGTCATCCGCGAAACCCCGGTCGTGCACGTGGTTTCCGAGCACCCACAGTGGACCGATCCGCAGCATCGGGCCGACTACGTCACCGGCCCGCTGGCGGTGCCGCCGCCGAATTTCGGCGACGCGTGGCTTTCTCGTTGGCGGGACGCCGACGCCGGCGTTCGGTCCATTGTGGACAAGTTTCTGGCCGACGAGCCGTGGCCGACCGGCCTGCACGTCGCGCAGGCACTCGTGGACGCCCTGCCGTACGGGGCAACGCTTTTCCTGGGCTCGTCGAACCCCGTCCGGGACGTCGACCTGGCCGCTGCGCGCCGCGTCGATCTGCGGATGTTCTCCAACCGCGGGCTCGCCGGCATCGACGGCACCCTGTCCTGCGCCGTCGGCGCCAGCCTCGACGCCGCGTACGGCTACGCCCTCGTCGGCGACCTGACTTTCCTTCACGACATCAACGGTTTGCTCATCGGTCCCGGCGAGATCCGGCCCAACCTGGCCGTCGTCGTGCTCAACGACGACGGTGGCGGCATCTTCTCGTTGCTGGAGCAGGGATCCCCGGAGCACGCCGACTCGTTCGAGCACGTCTTCGGCACCCCGCATGGCGCCGACCTCGCCGCGCTGTGCGCCGGCTACCGGGTGCCGCACGTGCTCGTCTCCGACGCCGCGTCACTGCGGGAGGCCCTCGCGCCGGCCGACGGCATCCGGGTCATCGAGGTCCGGGCCGATCGCTCTCGGTTGCGAGACCTGCATTCCCGACTGCGCTCCGTGGTCGCGGAGGCCTGGTGATCGTTACCACTCTCGCTCCGTAGGAACCTACTAACGTTGGGTAGTGCCCCTCGGGTGCCTCTCCTAGGTTCGGGTTTCCAGGCCCACTAGGGGAGGTACGCCTTGAGATCACCCGCGTTCGTCGCGCTCGCGACCACCGTGGCCGGCCTGCTGCTGGCCGGCACCGCCGCGGCCGGCACCGGTAGCCCCGGCGGCCAGACCGTCGGCGACCCGTACTACCCGACCGACGGCAACACCGGTTACGACGTAGGCCACTACGACTTACGCCTTCAGTACCAGCCGGCCAGCGACCAGCTCAGCGGCACCGCGACCATTCTCGCCACCGCCACGCAGGACCTGTCCCAGTTCTCGTTCGACTTCGGCCTGCACACCGATTCCGTCCTGGTCAACAACTTCCCGGCCACCTACACCAGCACCGGCTCCAAGCTCGTGATCACGCCGGCGGCCACGCTGCCCAAGGGCAGCCCGATCACCGTCGTCGTTCGCTACGACGGGATTCCGTCGCAGGTCACCATCAACGGCGAGAAGGACTGGCTGCGCACTCCCGACGGCGCGCAGGCCGTGCAGGAGCCGCACATCGCCGCCTTCTGGTATCCCGCCAACGACCACCCGACCGACAAGGCCACCTACGACGTCTCCGTCGCCGTGCCCGACGGCACGCAGGTCGTGTCCAACGGCGTGCTGGTCAGCTCGCGCAGCCAGCTCGGGCAGACGCGGTGGAACTGGCGCAGCACCAAGCCGCAGGCCACGTACCTGACGTTCATCGCCATCGGCAAGTACGACATCCGGCAGGGCACGGGTCCCGACGGCTTGCCCGTGACCACCGCGTACGGGGCGAACCTCGGCGCCAACCACGACGCCGCCGTCGCCAGCGTCGAGCGCACGCCCGAGGTGCTCGCCTGGGAGTCCACCGTGTTCGGGCCGTACCCGTTCGAGGCCGAGGGCGGCGTCGTGCCCGGCGTCCAGTTCGGCTTCGCGCTGGAGAACCAGACCCGGCCCGTGTACGACCCGCGGTTCTTCCGGTCCGGCAGCGACCTGTCCGTGATCGTCCACGAGAACGCCCACCAGTGGTTCGGCGATGCCGTGTCCGTGCACCGGTGGAGCGACATCTGGCTGAACGAGGGCTTCGCCTCGTATGCCGAGTGGCTGTGGTCGGAGAAGGAGGGCGAGGGCACCGCCCAGCAGCTCTTCGACTACTACTACAACTCCGTGCCGGCCTCGGACCCGCAGTGGCAGACCCTGCCCGGCGACCCCGGCGCCGACAACCAGTTCAGCGACTTCGCCGTCTACACGCGCGGGGCGCTCACCCTGCACGCGCTGCGCACAACCGTCGGCGACGACGCCTTCTTCGCCATCCTCAAGGCGTGGGTCGCCGCTCGGAAGTACAGCGACGGCACCATCGACCAGTTCATCGGCATCGCCGAGAAGGTGTCCGGCAAGCCCCTGCACGACCTGTTCCAGCAGTGGCTGTTCACCCCGGCGCGGCCCACCCTGTCCGCCCCGGTCGCCGCTGCCCGCGTCGCCCCCTCGGTGCCCAAGTCCGTCGCCGAGATCGACCGCACCAACGCCCTCCTGGCCACGTCCAAGCACTGACTTCTGCAGCGGCGCTCGCCCTCCCGGGTGAGCGCCGCTGCTTTGTCACCACTGGATGTGTTCTGCGCCGGAGAAGGACGGATTTTGCACCCGTCCACCTACCCGCCGATGGGCGCTTGCCGTCCGCAAGTGGCCCCGTCACCCGCCTGTCCGCGATGGCGCTTGCCATCTGGGTGACGTACCCGCTCACCCGCCACCACCTCATGCCGATGGCACTCGCCTTCCACCGGCGACCGCGGCCCTGCCACAACCACCGATGGCCTCTGCCTTCCACAGGTGATCGACACCTTGTCAACACCCGCCCCCCGAGTTGTCCACAGCCCCGGCCAGTTATCCACAGCCTTACCCACAACTGATCCACACCGCCCCACCTCGGATAGGCTGGGCCTGGGACGACCCCCCGGGATAGGGCGGGGGCTGTTTTCGTGCCGGGCGGGCCTGGATTGGCTCGGCGGCCCTGGATTGGCTCGGCGGGAGCTGGATCGCCGAGCGCAGCCAAGGTCAACGGCGGGTCGTCCGCTCGAATCCGTGGTGATTTCCCCGATGTTCCGCCCGTGCCCGGTCCGCCGACCATTGGCCCGAAGAGCCGATGCGGACGGAAGGCGGACCATGAGGGGCATCCACGAGCGACTGCTCACCGAGACGCTCGTGCCGGAGCTGGCGCCGGGTGAGCGCCTGGAACTGCTCGGCCAGGCCAGCGTCAGCACGACCTCGATGCGCGAGCAGATCGGCATCGCGGTGGCGACGGCGGTGCTGACCGGCGGCATGATGGCGGGGACGGTGGCGCCGTCGACGATCTACCTGGCGCTGACCGACCACCGCCTGCTGCTGGTCCAGCCGGGCGTGACGCTCCGGAGATCGAAGGTGATCGCGAGCATCCCGCGTCGCCTGATCATGCTGAGCGGCCTCAAACGTGGCCCACTGAAGGTGCGGTTCAAGCTGGCAGTGGACGGCGAGCCGCTAGTGATCAACGTCGCCTTCATCTTCGCCAAGGCGGACGGGATGCGCTTCGCGGAGGCCCTCGCCGGCTAGTCGGCACGCTCCAGGGCGTCGCGGATCGGGATCATCTTCGCGGCGGCCTCGGCGACCTCGGTGTCGGGATCGGAATCGGGCACGACACCGCCGCCGGCGAACAGCCGCACGGTGGACCCGGCGACCTGCGCGCACCGCAGCGCGATGCCGACCTCGCCGTCGCCGTTGGCGTCGACCCAGCCGACGGGCCCGGCGTACCGGCCGCGGTCCATGCCCTCCAACTCGGTGATGGTGGCCACGGCCTTCGCCCGCGGAGTGCCGCCGACAGCGGCGGTGGGATGCACGGCCCCGGCCAGCCGCAGCAGCGACGACTCGCCGGCCAGCTCGCCGGCGACATCGCTGGCCAAGTGCATGACGTTCGGCAGTCGCAGCACGTGCGGACGCGGCGACACGGACATCGAGGAACAGAACGGTCGAAGCGCCTCGGCCAGCGACTCGACGGCGTAGGTGTGCTCGCCCTGGTTCTTGGCCGACGCCAGCAGCTCCTGCGCCAGCTCGTCAGCGTCCACGCCGGCGTGCGGCCACATCGTGCCGGCGAGCACCCGGGAGTACACCCGTGAGTCCTGCCGGCGCATCAGCATCTCCGGCGTCGCGCCGACGAGTCCGTCCACCGAGAAGACCCAGCAGCTCGGATACTTCGCCGACAGGCCGTGCAGCAGGAACCGCGGATCGACGGTCTCCTCGACGCTGGCCACGAGGTCATGCGCGAGCACGACCTTGTCCAGCTCTCCGGCCCGCATCCGCTTGACCGCCTGCTCCACCGCGTCCCGGTAGTCGGTGACCGACAGCTCACCCTCGGAGTAGCGGATCGTGGACGGCTTGCGCACCGGCTCGACCGCGTGGAACGGCCCCTCCGCCGGCTCGCCGATCTCCGTCACCCACGTGATGCCGTCCCGGCGGCCGACCAGCACCTGCGGCACGACCAGCACGGACGAGCCGGGGTCGTCGGCGAACGCCATGCTGACGAACGCCACCGGCCCGGAGCCGGGCAGCCCGACCTCGTCCGCGCAGTCGATGCCCGCGGCGTAATCCCGCCACCAGCGGTCGGCCTGCTCGAACCGGTCCGCGCCGGACGGCTCGAACCGGGCGGCCTCGCCCCAGCCGACCAGCCCCTCACCACGCATCACCCAGGCCAGCGCCTCCTCGGCGGAGGGCAGCAGCCGCAGCAGATCCTCGTCGGTGCGCACCACGCGGCTGCGGGCTCGCAAACCGGTGGCGCGGGGATTCGGAGCGGTCATCACGCCTTCGAGCGTAGAGCGCGGTCCGCCGGACCGTGACCCGGAGCGGGCCTACACTCGGGCGCTGTGGTGGAGAACGCAGTCGCGGCCCGACCGGTCGAGCAGGCCGGTCCGAACCGGACACGCTGGGCGTTCCTCGGTCTGGACCGGCTGCCGGCGGCCCGTCGTCGCTGGCTGATCGCCGTGGTGACGGCCGCGTCGCTGGTCACGGCCATGGGCCTGCTGCTGATCGCCGGGGCCTGGCGCGACGACCACGCCATCGAGTCCCGGCTGGGCAAGGCGGACGCCGACGTGCAGTCCGTGGCCTTCGACCGAACTGTCGTGAGGTTCACCACTCCCGACGGCACGACCCACATTCCGTACAACGGCGTGCTCTACCCGCAGGACCTCCAGGCGGGTCAGCGGGTGCAGATCGAGTACGACACGGCGCACCCGGACGAGCTGGTCCGCGTGGCCGGGCGCGACTACCGCCTGTCGTTCCTGCCGGTCGGCATGCTGTTCGCCATCACGTGGGCAGTCGCGGCTGGACTGGTCTGGTGGCTGCGACGTCCAAGGACTCCTGCCACCACGTGAGCACCTCGTCCGCAACGCCCGGCGCCGCGACCAGCAGGCCGTCCAAGGGCAGCGGATCGCCCTCGCCGCGCCGGTCGAGCACCACGGCGCCGGATTCCACGGCCAGCGCGACCGCGCCGGCGACGTCCCACTCGTGATAGCCGTGCAGCACGGCCGCGGCGGCATGGCCGAGCGCGACCTGTGCGACCGACAGCGCCGCGGAACCGAGCACGCGCACGCCGGTGCGCGCCTTGGCCGCACGGGCGATGAAGCTGTCCATGCCGGGCCACGGGCCGGTCTTGGTCCACTCCGTGCACATCACGGCCCCGGCGACCTCGGTCTTGTCCACCAGCTTGACCGGCGTGCCGTTGGCCCGGGTGCCACGGCCGCGCGCGGCGGCGTAGATCTGCGCGCGGTACGGGTCGGCGACCACGCCGACCACCGGTCCGTGCACGTCGAGCAGCGCGAGGCTGTAGGCGCACCACGGGATGCCGGCGACGTAGTTGGTGGTGCCGTCCACCGGGTCGACCACCCAGCGGTACGGCGCGTCGTTGATCTCCTCGTCGGCGCCGAACGCGTCGCCGTGCACGGGGATGCCGGGGAACTCGCTGGCCAGCACGCGGCGGGTGTGGCGCTCCAGGGTGCGGTCGGTGTCGGTGACCCAGTCGAACGGGGAGTCCTTGGACTCCGGCCGCGCGCCGCGGCCGGCCGTCGCCGTGATCACGTCGGACGCGTCGTTGGCCAGGCGACCGGCGACCTCCAGCGCCCGGGACAGCAGCCCGGGGTCCACCGGCTGAATCGATCGGGAGGACAAGAGGGTCACGCCACCCGAGCGTGAACGCGCTCGGTGTCGCCGACGAGAATCAGAGGTGACGTCCCGGAGATCACCAGATCAAGTCTGCGGGCCGCCCGGGCCGGGCGGAATCCCTGACCTGAGGAGTTCGGGCACCGTTCGCCATCCGGTCACCCTCCGTACGGGATGGGCGCGGACGCTGGGCGGGTGCGCGTCGCGATCGTCACCGAGAGCTTCCTGCCGCAGGTCAACGGGGTGACCAACTCCGTCGTCCAGGTGCTGGCGCACCTGCGCCGGTACGGTATCCAGAGCCTGGTCGTCGCGCCCGGGGCGGGTCCCGACCGCCATGAGGACACCCCGGTGGTGCGGCTGCCGGCCGTCGACTTCCCGTTCGTCAGCTCGCTGCCCGTGGGCGTGCCGACCCGCAAGGTGCTCACCGCGCTGGCCGACTTCAAGCCGGACCTGGTGCACCTGGCCTCACCGTTCGTGGTCGGCGCCCGCGGGCTGTCGGCGGCCCGCAAGCTCGGCCTGCCGACCATCGCTGTCTATCAGACCGACATCGCCGGCTTCGCCGGTTCGTACGGACTCGGGCTCGGCGCCAGAACCGCCTGGCGTTGGACCAAACGCCTGCACTCGCTGGCCACCCGCACCCTCGCGCCGTCCAGCTGGGCGGTCCGCGAGCTGCGGGAGCGCGGGGTGCCGCGGGTGCACCGGTGGGGCCGGGGCGTTGACGTGGAGCGATACGATCCCACCAAGCGGGACGAGGCGCTGCACGCCCAGTTGGCGCCCAACGGCGAGCTGCTGGTCGGCTTCGTGGGGCGGCTCGCGCCGGAGAAGCGGGTCGACCGGCTCGCCGCGCTGAACGAGGCGCCGGGGGTGCGGCTGGTCGTCGTCGGCGCCGGCCCCGACGAGCAGGTGCTGCGGGACAAGCTGCCGGGGGCCGCGTTCCTGGGCATGAAGACCGGCGAGGAGCTGGCCCAGGTTTACGCGAGCCTGGACCTGTTCGTGCACACCGGGCCGCACGAGACGTTCTGCCAGACCGTGCAGGAGGCGCTGGCGTCCGGGCTGCCGGCGGTCGCACCGGACGCCGGTGGGCCGTCCGACCTGATCGACCACGGCCGTACCGGCTTCCTGCTGCCGCCGTGGGCCGACGACGAGTTCGCCGCCGGCCTGCGGCGAAGCGTGGATCTGCTGCGCGATGACGCCACCAGGGCCGCATTCGGTGCGGCCGCGCGTCGATCCGTGCAGGCCCGAACCTGGCCGGCGGTCTGCGACGAGCTGCTCGGGCACTACGCCGAGCTGCTCGACCAGCCGGAGTCTCGGTGCGCGTAGTCCAGCTCGCCAATTTCTATGGACCACGATCCGGCGGGCTGCGCACCGCGTTGCACCACCTCGGCGCCGGCTACGTGCTGCGCGGGCACGAGGTCTACCTCGTTGTTCCGGGTGATACCCCGTCGAGTGAACGCCTGGCCAACGGCGTCCGGCGCATCACGCTGCGTGCACCGGTTTTGCCCGGCACCGGCGGTTACCGCGCCGTCGACCCGTGGCGGGTGCGGGCGCTGCTCGACCAGCTCCGGCCGGACCGGCTGGAGGTCTCCGACCGCCTCACGCTGCGGGGGATGGGGCACTGGGCCCGCGACCACGACGTGCCCAGCGTCGTGATCTCGCACGAGCGGCTCGACCGGCTGCTGGAGCAGTTCCTGGTGCCGCACCGGCCGGCCGCGCGGGGCGCGGACTGGGCGAACCGGCGGATGGCCGCCAGCTACGACACCGTCGTCTGCACCACCGACTTCGCCCGCGAGGAGTTCGACCGCATCGGCGCCACCAACGTGCGCCGCGTCCCCCTCGGCGTCGACCTGCGCGAATTCACGCCTTGGCGGCGTGACACGGCAGTAAGGGGTGATCTCGTTCGCGGCGCCAGCACGTTGATCGTCCACTGCGGCCGGCTGTCGCCCGAGAAGCACGTGGAACGCAGCGTCGACACCGTCGCCGAGCTGTACGAATCCGGCTACGACGTGCGCCTGGTCATCGCCGGCGACGGCCCGCGCCGCGAGGCCCTCGAACGCCGCGCCGCCGGCCTGCCCATCACCTTCCTCGGGTTCGTGTCGTCGCGGCCGCAGGTCGCCACCCTGCTCGCCTCCGCCGACGTGTCGCTCGCCCCCGGCCCGCACGAGACGTTCGGGCTCGCGGCGCTGGAGGCCCTCGCCTCCGGCACCCCCGTCGTCGTGTCCGCCTCTTCCGCATTGCGAGAAATCGTCGCCCCCGGCTGCGGCGCCGCCGTCTCCGACCACGCGCCCGCCTTCGCCTCCGCCGTCGCCGACCTGCTCGCCGACCCCGAGGCCGACCGCCGGGCCGCCGCCCGGGCCCGGGCCGAGGAGTTCCCCTGGCCCGCCGCCGTCGACGGGATGCTGGCCGCCCTGCGCGCGGGGTGACATAGGCTCCCGTCATGTCGCGAGCCGGCTTGGACAAGAACCCGCGCGAGGTCGCCGAGATGTTCGACGGCGTGGCCAAGGGCTACGACCTGACGAACTCCGTGATGACGCTCGGGTTCGACCGGCGGTGGCGCGAGTGGACCCGCAAGGTCCTCGACGCCAAGGCCGGGGAGAAGATCCTCGACCTCGCCGCCGGCACCGCCGTGTCCACCGTCGAGTTCGGCAGCGCCGGCGCCTGGTGCGTCGCCGCCGATTTCTCCCTCGGCATGCTGCGTTCCGGCGCCCGCCGCCCCGTCCCCAAGATCGCCGCCGACGCCCTGCACCTCCCGTTCGCCTCCGGCGTCTTCGACGCCGCCACCGTCTCCTTCGGGCTGCGCAACTTCCAGGGCACCGTCGACGCCCTCCGCGAGATGGCCCGCGTGGTCCGCCCCGGCGGCCGCCTCGTCATCTGCGAACTCTCCAAGCCCAGCTGGAAACCCCTCCGCCAGCTCTACAACAACGTCGCCCTCCGGGCCCTGCCCGTGATCGCCCGCCCCGTCGCCTCCAACTCCGACGCCTACAGCTACCTCGCCGAGTCCATCCGCGACTGGCACGACCAGCGCACCCTCGCCGAGCTCATCGCCGAGGCCGGCTGGGAGGACGTCGCCTGGATGAACCTCACCGGCGGCATGGCCGCCCTCCACCGCGCCACCAAACCGGCCTAGCAGCCTCCCTCCCACTCTCTCGGCGCCCACCCACCCCTGCATGCGCTTTTCCGCCACATGCGCTTCCTACTTGCGTCCCAGTGACAAGTAGGAAGCGCATGTGGCATCACCCGCTACTGCCGAGGGGCCTCAGCCGCCGAGCGCCCCGGTGCCACATGCGCTTCCTAGATGTCACCAGACGCCAAATGGGAAGCGCATGTGGCAACAAAAGGGTGTGGTTGGTGGGGTTTTCCACAGGGGTGCGGAGTTATCCACAGGTTGGAGATTGGTGGTGGCGTCGCGCGCGCGTATGCCGATCATTGGGAGAGTGACGAGACACAACACCCTCGATGACGGCCGGTTGTTGGCGTTGTTCCCCGACGCCGTGGCGTGTTGGACGGACCTGGTACGCCTCGGCGTCGACCAGTCGCTGCCGGCTCGCCGCTGCCGACCGGGCGGCGGCTGGACCAGGCTGCTGACGGGTGTCTACCTGCTGACCGGGGGTGCGCCGAATCGTCGGCAGATGGTGAGAGCCGCGTTGCTACGTGCCGGACCAAACGCAGTCATCACCGGTGTGGAGGCGGCCAGGCGACACGGTGTCCGCCGCGTTCCGGCTGAAGGTCCGGTGCACGTGCTGGTCGAGCCCGACAGCCGGCTGGGCAGCCAGTCGTTCATGCTGGTCGAACGTTCGAAGCGGCGATGGTCGACGACAGTCGTGGACGGGATTCCGCTGGTCAGCGCGGCGCGTGCGCTTGTCGACGCGGCAAGGCGGGAAGGCCGGCTGGACGTCGTGCGGTCGATGATCGCCGACGGGCTTCAGCGAAATGTGTGCACGATCGCCGGTCTCACCACGGAACTGGCGCACCTCCGGCTCCGCGGTTCGGCCTTGCCGCGGATGGTGCTCACGGAGGTCGATGACGGTGTCCGGTCGGCGGCGGAGGCTTGGGCGCGCCGGCTGGTCCTGCGCAGTCGGCTGCCCGCCCCCGCGTGGAACGTGGAGCTGCGGGACGAGCAGGGACGGTCTCTGGCGGTCGTGGACGCCTGGTGGGAAGACGTCGGCCTGGCCTGGGAGATCGACTCGAGGGAGTTCCACCTGGCCCCGGCCGACCACGAGCGAACCACGCGCCGGCACTCGGCCCTCACGGCCGCCGGCGTCCTGGTCGTGCACACGGTGCCGTCGCGCTTGCACAAGGACCCGGCCGGTGTCCTGCGTGACCTCTGCGGTGCCTATGACAGCGCAGTGACTCGGTCGGCGAGGGTGTCGGGCGCCCACAGCTAGACTCGGTTCGACCTGCACGTGAACGAGGGAGTCCGGCATGACCACGCCCAGCCGAGGCCAGGCCGGCGACGACGCCGACGTGATCGTGGTGGGGGCCGGGCCTGCCGGTTCGACCGCCGCGACGTACCTGGCGCGGGCCGGGCTGGACGTGCTGTTGCTGGAGAAGAGCACCTTCCCGCGGGAGAAGGTGTGCGGCGACGGGCTGACGCCGCGCGGCGTGAAGCAGCTGATCGACCTGGGCATCGACACCCGGGAAGAGGCGGGCTGGCTGCACAACAAGGGCCTGCGGGTGATCGCGGGCCGCACGAAGCTGGACCTGCCGTGGCCGGAGCTGGCGAGCTTCCCGCCCTACGGCGTGGTGCGCCCCCGCCAGGACTTCGACGAGATGCTGGCCCGCAACGCCCAGAAGTCGGGCGCCCGGCTGCACGAGGCGACGACGATCACGGGCGCGATCACGAACGACCGCACGGGCCGGATCGAGGGCGTGAAGTCCAAGGACGGCAAGACGTTCCGCGCGCCGATCGTGCTGGCCTGCGACGGGGTGTCGGCCCGGCTGGCGCTGTCGATGGGCATCGAGAAGCGCGACGACCGGCCGATGGGGGTGGCGGTCCGCCGCTACTACCGCAGCCCCCGCACGCACGACGACTACCTCGAGTCGCACCTGGAGCTGTGGGACCGCTCGGACCCGGCGAAGCCGGTGCTGATGCCGGGCTACGGCTGGATCTTCGGTATGGGCGACGGCACGGTCAACGTGGGCCTGGGCATCCTGTCCACCTCAAAGGCCTACGGCCGCACGGACTACCGCGCGCTGATGAAGACGTGGCTGGACGGCACGCCGGAGGAGTGGGGCTTCCGCGACGAGAACGCGATCGGCAAGGTCGGCGGCGCCGCGCTGCCGATGGGCTTCAACCGCACCCCGCACTACCGCAACGGCCTGCTGCTGGTGGGCGACGCGGGCGGCACGGTGAACCCGTTCAACGGCGAGGGCATCGGCTACGCCATGGAGTCGGCGCGGCTGGCGGCGGAGTGCGTGGTGCAGGCGATGGCCCGCCCGGCCGGCATGTCCCGCGAACACGCCCTGCACGCCTACCCGACCCGCCTGCGCGAGGCGCTGGGCAGCTACTACCGCCTGGGCAACATCTTCTCGAAGCTGATCGGCAACCCGACGATCATGCGCACGGCCACCCGCTACGGCATGCCGCAGGAGCGGCTGATGAAGCTGGTGCTGAAGCTGCTGGCCGGCCTGTACGACGAGAAGGACGGCGACGCCATGGACCGCGTGATCACGCTGGCCACGAGGCTCGCCCCGGCGGTCTGAGATCATGATCACACCGGACGTCCCACGTCCGGCCGATCACCCTGTGTGACACCCCGTTTGCCCAGCTCGGAGCCGCGAAAAATCCCCTCGCACGAGGGGATTTTTCATTTCCCGGCCATTGTCGGGGAATTCCCGAAAACACCCGATCGGCGTAGCGGAACGTCACCCTTCATGATCTTGAAACCCGCTGGTTGTCAACCCCCTGTAGAGAGCGGGGGGAGGGGGCATACACTCGGCTCGCTTGTGAACTGGTTCACAAGCTTGTGAAGAATTTCACAAGGCTGGCAGGCGTCGACGGTGGGAGGTGTCGATGAACCCGCAGGTCGGGGCGGTCGAGGTTAGGTCTGCCTTACCGAGTGTGCGGCGAACGTCACCCCTAGGGTTCCGTCACGTGGCCGGTGATCGGCCCCACACGGAGGAGACGAAAAGGTGCTGAACGTCGCTGAAGCCGCAGCGGCCCCCTCGGCTCTGGGGGCCTATGTCCCGTTGGTGTGCCTGTTCGTGCTGGCGGCCGCATTCGCGTTGTTCTCGGTGACGGCGGCGCCGTTCACGGGACCCCGCCGCTACAACAAGGCCAAGCTGGACGCCTACGAGTGCGGGATCGAACCGTCCCCGCAGCCGATCGTCGGCGGCGGCCGGATGCCGGTGGCGTACTACCTCACCGCGATGCTGTTCATCCTGTTCGACATCGAGATGGTCTTCCTCTACCCGTTCGCGGTGAACTCCGACGCCCTGGGGCTGTTCGGGGTCGTGGAGATCGTCCTGTTCATCGCAACCGTCGGGTTCGCCTACGCCTACGTGTGGCGCCGCGGCGGCCTGGACTGGAACTGACCTAGGGAGCGGCGAGATGGGTCTTGAGGAGAAGCTCCCCAACGGGATCATGCTGGCCAGCGTCGAAAAACTGGTCAACTGGACGCGCAAGTCCTCGCTGTGGCCGGCGACCTTCGGCCTGGCCTGCTGCGCCATCGAGATGATGACCACCGGTGCGCCCCGCTACGACCTGGCGCGCTTCGGCATGGAGGTCTTCCGCGCCTCGCCGCGGCAGGCCGACCTGATGATCGTGGCCGGCCGGGTGACCAACAAGATGGCCCCGGTGCTGCGCCAGATCTACGACCAGATGCCGGAGCCGCGCTGGGTGCTGGCGATGGGCGTGTGCGCCTCGTCGGGCGGCATGTTCAACAACTACGCCGTGGTGCAGGGCGTGGACCACGTGGTGCCGGTGGACATGTACCTGCCGGGCTGCCCGCCCCGCCCCGAGATGCTCATCGACGCCATCCTCAAGATCCACCAGAAGATCATGGACGAGCCGCTGGGCGCCAAGCGCGCCGCGCTGCTGGCCGCCTCCGGCCACCGCACCGAGCTGGTGCCGTCCTCGGTCCACTACGGCAAGCCCGGCAGCAAGAGCTTCCGCGGCCCGGTCGACCCCAGCCACCGCCACCAGCTCACCGCCGGGGAGTGACGCGTTCCCGTGACTGACGACAAGCCCACCACCACTCCCGAGCCCGGCGGCGTGCAGTCCAGCGCCGACCGCCCGGCCGAGGGCCTGGAGCCCCGCGGGCCGCAGCCCGCGGGCGGCCCGCTGGTGACCGGTCGCGCCCGCAAGGGCATGTTCCACATCTCCGGCTCCGGCGACACCTCCGGCTTCGGCGGCCTGCGGCTGCCGGCGCACGTGGCGGCCCCCAGCGAGCGGCCCTTCGGCGGCTGGTTCGACGAGGTCGCCGACGAGCTGTTGGCCGCGATCTCCGACGCCGATCTGCCGGACGACACCGTGCAGCAGATCACCGTGGACCGCGGCGAGATCACCTTCTACCTGCGCCGCGAGCACCTGCTGGAGGTCGCCCGGATCCTGCGGGACGACCCGGCGCTGCGCTTCGAACTGTGCAGCTCGGTGTCCGGCGTGGACTACGGCGCGGACGTGCCGCAGCGGCTGCACTCCGTCTACCACCTCACGTCGATGACCTACCGCCGCCGGATCCGGCTGGAGGTCTGCGTCGACGTGGACGACGCGCACATGCCGTCCGTGGTCGAGGTCTACCCGACCGCGGACTGGCAGGAGCGCGAGGCCTGGGACATGTTCGGGATCGTCTACGACGGCCACCCCGCGCTGACCCGAATCCTGATGCCGGACGACTGGGACGGCCACCCGCAGCGCAAGGACTACCCGCTGGGCGGCATCCCGGTCGAGTACAAGGGCGCCGAGATCCCGCCGCCCGACCAGCGGAGGTCGTACTCATGAGCAGCACCGAAGAGGACATCTACGCGAGCTCGCGGGAGACCACCGAGGGCACGGTCTTCAACGTGTTCGGCGGTGACTGGGACGAGGTCGTCGAGGACGCGCTCGGCAACGAGCGCATCGTGATGAACCTCGGCCCCCAGCACCCGTCCACGCACGGCGTGCTGCGGCTGGTGCTGGAGCTGGAGGGCGAGACCGTCACCCAGGGCCGCACCGTCATCGGCTACCTGCACACCGGCATCGAGAAGAACGTCGAGTACCGGAACTGGACCCAGGGCGTCACCTTCGTGACGCGGATGGACTACCTGGCGCCGCTGTTCAACGAGGCCGCCTACTGCATGGCGGTGGAGAAGCTGCTCGGCGTCGAGGTGCCGGAGCGGGCGCAGGTCGGCCGCGTGCTGCTGATGGAGATCAACCGCATCGGCTCGCACCTGGTGGCGCTGGCCACCGGCGGCATGGAGCTGGGCGCGCTGACCGGCATGACCGCCGGCTTCCGCGAGCGCGAGGAAGTCCTGCACCTGCTGGAGTACCTGACCGGCCTGCGGATGAACCACGCGTACATCCGGCCGGGCGGCCTGGCCCAGGACTTCCCGGCCGACGCGGTCGAGACGATCACGGCCTTCGTCAAGCTGATGAAGAAGCGGCTGCCGGACTACGACAAGCTGCTGACCGGCCAGCCGATCTGGAAGAACCGGCTGGCCGGCATCGGCGTGCTGCCGGTGGACGCCTGCCTGGCGCTGGGCATGACCGGCCCGATCCTGCGGTCGGCCGGCCTGCCCTGGGACATGCGCAAGGTCGAGCCGTACCTGGGCTACGAGACCTACGACTTCGAGGTGCCCACCTCGACCGATGCCGACTGCTACGCCCGCTACCTGCTGCGGCTGGAGGAGATCCACCAGTCGCTGCGGATCATCGAGCAGGCGGTCAAGCGGCTCAAGCCGGGCCCGGTGATGGTGGCCGACGCCAAGATCGCGTGGCCGGCCCAGCTGACCATCGGCTCGGACGGCATGGGCAACTCGCTCGAGCACGTCCGCAAGATCATGGGGCAGTCGATGGAGTCCCTGATCCACCACTTCAAGCTGGTCACCGAGGGCTTCGCGGTGCCGGCCGGCCAGGTGTACGTGCCGGTGGAGTCGCCGCGCGGCGAGCTGGGCTACCACGTCGTCTCCGACGGCGGCACCCGGCCGATGCGGGTGCACGTGCGGGAGCCAAGTTTCGTGAACCTCCAGTCGATGCCGGCGATGAGCGAGGGCGGCATGGTCGCCGACGTCATCGCCGCGGTGGCCTCGATCGACCCGGTGATGGGTGGGTGTGACCGGTGACCTCTGATCTGTCCAACGACGTCTCCGACGACGTGTTCGGCGCGGACCTCGCGGAGAAGGCCCGGGCGATCATCGCCCGGTACCCGCGGGCCCGCTCGGCGCTGCTGCCGATGCTGCACCTCGTGCAGTCGGTCGAGGGCTACGTCAGCGTGGACGGCATCGCGTTCTGCGCCGACCAGCTGGACCTGACCACCGCCGAGGTGAGCGCGGTGGCCACCTTCTACACGATGTACAAGCGCAAGCCCTGCGGCGAGCACCTGGTTTCCGTGTGCACCAACACCTTGTGCGCGGCGCTGGGCGGCGACGACATCTACGACCGGCTGCGCAAGCACCTCGGCTCGGGCGGCAAGCCGCTGGGCCACGAGGAGACCTCGGGCGAGCCGGGCGAGCCCGGCTCGATCACGCTGGAGCACGCCGAGTGCCTGGCCGCCTGCGACCTCGGCCCGGTGCTCCAGGTCAACTACGAGTTCTACGACAACCAGACGCCGGAGTCGGCGCTGGACCTGGTCAAGCAGCTGCAGGCCGGCAAGAAGCCGGACCCCACCAGGGGCGCGCCGCTGACCGACTTCCGCCAGGTGGAGCTGCAGCTGGCCGGCTTCCTGGACGGGCGGGAGTCCGATGTGGACGGTCCGTCGGCCGCGCCGGAGACGCTGCGCGGAGCCAAGATCGCGCACGAGAAGGGGTGGACCGCGCCGGCGATGCCGGACTCGGTCGAGTTCCCCGCTCTGCCGGAGAAGAAGTGAGGGGGCGGCAGTGACCAACGACGTCAAACCACTGACCCCGGTACTGACCAAGCGCTGGCTGTCGCCGCGCTCGTGGACGATCCGGACCTACGAGCAGCTGGAGGGCTACACCGCCCTGCGCAAGGCGCTCACGGCCCACCCGGACCAGCTGATCCAGCTGTGCAAGGACTCCGGGCTGCGCGGCCGCGGCGGCGCGGGCTTCCCGACCGGCATGAAGTGGGGCTTCATCCCGCAGGGCGACGGCAAGCCGCACTACCTCGTGATCAACGCCGACGAGGGCGAGCCGGGCACCTGCAAGGACATCCCGCTGATGATGGCCGACCCGCACTCGCTGGTCGAGGGCATCATCATCACCTCGTACGCGATCAGGGCCAACTTCGCCGCGGTCTACGTGCGCGGCGAGGCGCTGCACTGCATCCGGCGGATGCAGGCCGCGGTGCGCGAGGCCTACGAGGCGGGCTACCTGGGCAAGGACATCCTCGGCTCGGGCTTCGACCTGGACGTGGTGATCCACTCCGGCGCCGGCGCGTACATCTGCGGCGAGGAGACGGCGCTGCTGGACTCGCTGGAGGGGCTGCGCGGCCAGCCGCGGCTCAAGCCGCCGTTCCCGGCCACCTCGGGCCTGTACGAGTCGCCGACCGTGGTGAACAACGTGGAGACCATCGCCAGCGTGCCGTTCATCGTCAACGGTGGCTCGGACTGGTTCCGCACCATGGGCCGGGACCGCTCGCCGGGCCCGAAGATCTTCTCGCTGTCCGGCCACGTCACCAACCCCGGCCAGTACGAGGCGCCGATGGGCGCCACGCTGCGCGAGCTGCTGGAGCTGGCCGGCGGCATGAAGGACGGCGTGCCGCTGAAGTTCTGGACGCCGGGCGGCAGCTCCACCCCGCTGTTCACGGCCGAGCACCTGGACGTGCCGCTGGACTTCGAGGGCGCCGCCGAGGCCGGCTCGATGCTGGGCACCACCGCGTTGCAGATCTTCAACGAGACGGTGTCGGTGCCCTGGGCCGTGATGAAGTGGACCGAGTTCTACAAGCACGAGTCCTGCGGCAAGTGCACGCCGTGCCGGGAGGGCACCTACTGGCTGGTGCAGATCCTCCAGCGGATGGTGCGCGGCGAGGGCACGCCCGCCGACATCGACACCCTGCTGGACATCTGCGACAACGTGCTGGGGCGCTCGTTCTGCGCGCTCGGCGACGGCGCGGTGAGCCCGATCCAGAGCGGCATCAAGTACTTCAAGGACGAGTTCCTGGCGCTGTGCGAGCAGAACGCGGTCAGCAACGGGAAGCACGCACTGGCAGGAGCGCACTGAGACATGACTGTCGCACCTGAGAAGCCTTCTTCGGAGCTCGTCGTGCCGGAGGGCCACGTCAAGCTCACCATCGACGGGCTGGAGGTGGTGGCCCCCAAGGGAGAGCTGCTGATCCGGACCGCCGAGCGGCTGGGCATCGAGATCCCCCGGTTCTGCGACCACCCGCTGCTCGACCCGGCGGGCGCCTGCCGGCAGTGCCTGGTCGAGGTGGAGATGGGCGGCCGGCCGATGCCGAAGCCGCAGGCCAGCTGCACCATGACCGTCGCCGACGGCATGGTGGTCAAGACCCAGCACACCTCGCCGGTCGCCGACAAGGCCCAGCAGGGCGTGATCGAGCTGCTGCTCATCAACCACCCGCTGGACTGCCCGATCTGCGACAAGGGCGGCGAGTGCCCGCTGCAGAACCAGGCGCTGGCCCACGGCCGGGCGGACTCCCGCTTCGTGGAGACCAAGCGGACCTTCCCCAAGCCGATCCCGATCTCCAGCCAGGTGCTGCTGGACCGGGAGCGGTGCGTGCTGTGCCAGCGCTGCACCCGGTTCTCCAAGCAGATCGCCGGCGACCCGTTCATCGACCTGCTGGAGCGCGGCTCGCAGCAGCAGATCGGCATCGCCGAGGAGCAGCCGTTCCAGAGCTACTTCTCCGGCAACACCATCCAGATCTGCCCGGTGGGCGCGCTCACCAGCGCCGCCTACCGGTTCCGCTCCCGCCCGTTCGACCTGGTGTCCACACCGGGCGTCTGCGAGCACTGCTCGTCGGGCTGCGCGCAGCGCACGGACTGGCGGCGCGGCAAGGTGACGCGCCGGCTGGCCGGCGACGACCCGGCCGTGAACGAGGAGTGGAACTGCGACAAGGGCCGGTTCGCCTTCCGCTACGCCGTGGCCAACGACCGCCTGCTGCGGCCGATGGTCCGGGACGCGGAGACCGGTGAGCTGGTCGAAGCCTCCTGGACGGACGCGCTGCGTCGGGCGGCCGAGGGTCTCGCGGCGGCCAAGGCCAACGGCGGCGCGGGTGTGCTGGCCGGCGGCCGGTTGACCGTCGAGGACGCCTACGCGTACGCCAAGTTCGCGCGGGTGGCCCTGGGCACCAACGACGTCGACTTCCGGGCCCGGGCGCATTCCGCCGAGGAACTGGACTTCCTGTCCGCGCACGTGGTCGGGCACTCCCCGGAGGACGGCGGAGTCACCTACGCCGACCTGGAGAAGGCGCCGGCCGTGCTGTGCGTCGCCTTCGAGCCGGAGGAGGAGTCGCCGATCGTCTTCCTGCGGCTGCGCAAGGCCTCCCGCACCGGCAGGACCAAGGTGTTCCACCTCGGCCAGTTCACCAGCGCCGCCGTCGAGAAGACCGGCGGCACGCTGTTGCGGTGCGTGCCCGGCGGCGAGCCGGCGGCGATCGAGGGCCTGTTCTTCAACTCCGCCACCGCGGAGGCGTTCGAGGCGCTGTCCGGCAGCGGGGCGGTGATCCTCGCCGGCGAGCGCGCCGCCGAGGTGCCGGGCCTGTTCTCGTCGGTGCTGCGGCTGGCCGAGCGGACCGGCGCCCGCGTGGCGTGGATCCCGCGGCGGGCCGGCGAGCGCGGCGCGCTGGAGGCCGGCGCCGTGCCGAACCTGTTGCCCGGCGGGCGTCTGGTCACCGACCCGACGCTGCGGAGCGAGGTCGAGCAGGCCTGGGGCCTGGACGCCGGCGCGCTGCCGGCCGAGCCGGGTCGCGACACCGACGGCATGCTGGCCGCGGCGGCGTCCGGCGAGCTGGCCGGCCTGGTGGTCGGCGGCGTCGACCCGTACGACCTGGCCGACCCGGAGCTGGCGCTGCGGGCACTGGACAAGGCGTTCGTGGTCAGCCTGGAGCTGCGGCCCAGCGCCGTCACCGAGCGGGCCGACGTGGTGCTGCCGATCGCGCCGTCCTCGGAGAAGTCCGGCAGCTACCGCAACTGGGAGAACCGCGAGCGGCCGTTCCGCACCACCCTGGACGGCACCGGCGCGCTGCCCGACTGCCGGGTGCTGGACACGCTGGCCGTCGAGATGGACGCGGACCTGTTCACGCAGACGCCCGCGGCGTCGGCGGCGAACCTGGCCCGGCTGGGCGCGCCGCGCACCGGCCGGCGGGCCGAGCCGCCGGCGGTGGCGGCCCCGCAGGCCCCGAGGGCCGGCGACGGCCAGGTGCTGCTGGCCAGTTGGCGGCAGCTGATCGACAACGGCTCGCTCCAGGACGACGAGCCCAACCTCGCGGGCACCGCCCGCACCGCGGTGATCCGGGTGTCGCCGGCGACCGCCGACAAGCTCGGCGTCGTCGAGGGGCACGCGGCGACCGTGGCCACCGACCGGGGCAGCGTGACGCTGCCGGTCGAGCTGGCCGACCTGCCCGACGACGTGGTGTGGCTGCCGGGCAACTCCGGCGGCTCGCGACTGCGCCGGACCCTGGGCGCCGGGCACGGCGCCGCGGTGACCTTGCACGCTGGCGGAGGTGACGCATGAGGTTCCACGCTGCGCCCAGCCCGAACACGGCCCAGCTGCTGGCGGGTGACCCGTTCTGGCTGGTGCTCATCAAGACCCTGGGGATCTTCGTCTTCCTGGTCGTGATGACCCTGTTCATGATCTGGTTCGAGCGCCGGGTGGTCGCCCGGATGCAGCACCGGCCCGGCCCCAACCGGGTCGGCCCGTTCGGCCTGCTCCAGTCCCTGGCCGACGGCCTCAAGCTGGCGTTCAAGGAGGACATCCGGCCGGTCCTGGCCGACAAGTGGGTGTTCTTCCTGGCCCCGGTGATCTCCGCCGTGCCGGCGTTCCTCGCCTTCTCGGTGATGCCGTTCGGCGGCGAGGTCAACATGTTCGGCTACGACACCGCGATCCAGCTGGCCGACCTGCCGGTCGGCGTGCTGGTGGTGCTGGCCTGCTCGTCCGTCGGCGTCTACGGCATCGTGCTGTCCGGCTGGTCCTCCGGCTCGCCCTACCCGCTGCTGGGCGCGCTGCGCTCGGCCGCGCAGGTGATCTCGTACGAGATCGCGATGGGCCTGTCCATCGTCGGCGTGATCCTGCTGTCGCACTCGATGTCCACCGCCGAGATCGTCAACTCGCAGCAGGGCCTGTGGTACGTGCTCACGCTGCTGCCGAGCTTCCTGATCTACCTGGTGTCCATGGTCGGCGAGACCAACCGGGCCCCGTTCGACCTCGCCGAGGCCGAGTCGGAGCTGGTCGGCGGCTTCCACACCGAGTACAGCTCGCTCAAGTTCGCGCTGTTCTTCCTGGCCGAGTACATCAACATGGTCACCGTCTCGGCCTTCGCCACGACGCTGTTCCTCGGCGGCTGGCACGCGCCGTTCCCCCTCAACCTCATCGCGGGCGGGTACTTCGACACCGGCTGGTGGGGCATGCTCTGGTTCGTCGGCAAGATGATGGTGCTGCTGTTCGTATTCGTCTGGCTGCGCGGCACCCTGCCCCGCATGCGCTACGACCAGTTCATGCGGCTGGGCTGGAAGGTCCTGGTGCCGATCAGCCTGGTCTGGATCGTGCTGGTGGTCTGCATCCGCGCGCTGAACGGCCCGCAGGCCAACAGCTGGGGCGGGGTCGGCTTCGGCGTCGTCATCGCGATCATGATCATCGCGATCCTCGTGGTGGTCGCGCTGATCCCCGAGCGCAAGGCCCCCTCCGACCCGGACCGGGTCATGGTCACCGGCGGCGGCTACCCGCTGCCGCCGCTGGACCTGAAGGTCCCGAAGGCGCCCAAGCGGCGTCGCCCGGCCGCGCCGGCGGCCGCACCGCAACCCGCTGCCGTGGCGGCGTCGTCCACCCCGAAGGAGGCCAGCGATGGGGATGCTTGATCCCCTCAAGGGCTTCGGCGTCACCTTCTCGACGATGTTCAAGAAGGTCGTGACCGAGCAGTACCCGGAGGACTACCGTCCGACGGCCGCCCGCTACCACGGCCGGCACCAGCTCAACCGGCACCCGGACGGGCTGGAGAAGTGCGTCGGCTGTGAGCTGTGCGCCTGGGCCTGCCCGGCCGACGCGATCTTCGTGGAGGGCGGCGACAACACCGAGGACGCGCGTTACTCGCCCGGTGAGCGGTACGGCAAGGACTACCAGATCAACTACCTCCGGTGCATCGGCTGCGGCCTGTGCATCGAGGCCTGCCCGACCCGGTCGCTGACGATGACCAACTTCTACGAGCTGGCCGACGACGACCGGCAGCGCCTGATCTTCACCAAGGAAGACCTGATGGCGCCGCTCCTGGCCGGCATGGAGCAGCCGCCGCACCCGATGCGGCTGGGCGAGACCGAGCAGGACTACTACGTCAACGGCCCCGAGCTGGCGCGAGGGGAGGCGGCCAAGTGAGCGCGTTGATGCAGTTCGTCATGCAACAGCAGCAGAACACGCCCGCGCCGGACGTCATCACCACCGGCGAGGCCGTCGGGTTCTGGATCCTCGGCCCGCTGGCCCTGCTGGGCGGCCTGGGCATGCTGTTCGCCCGCAACGCCGTGCACTCCGCGCTGTTCCTGGTGCTGACGATGCTCAGCCTCGGCGTGCTGTACATGCTCCAGCAGGCCCCGTTCCTCGGTTTCGTGCAGATCATCGTCTACACCGGCGCCGTGATGATGCTGTTCCTGTTCGTGCTGATGCTGGTCGGCCGGGACAGCTCCGACTCGGTGGTGGAAGTGCTGCGCGGGCAGCGGGTGATCGCGGCGATCTTCGGCATCGGCTTCGCCGGCGTCGCGATCAGCGCCCTGCTGCGCGCGCTGAACCAGGTGCCGTCCTCCGGGCTGGCCGAAGCCAACTCGGGCGGCAACATCAACGCCGTCGGCAAGCTGATCTTCACCGACTACCTGTTCCCGTTCGAGCTGACCTCGGCGCTGCTGATCACCGCCGCGGTCGGCGCGATGGTGCTGGCCTTCGTCGGCAAGAGCAAGCAGGCCCACAAGACCCAGCGCGAGCTGGTGATCGAGCGGTTCCGCGGGAACCGGCCCTCGCCGCTGCCCGGCCCCGGCGTCTTCGCCACCGCCAACTCGGTGGCCACGCCGGCGCTGCTGCCCGACGGCTCCGTCGCTCCCGAGTCGCTGTCCGAGCTGATCGAGGCCACCGCGGCCGAGACGTTCGAGCACGACCGGGCCGAGGTCGCCGGCGAGGAGCACCACGCCGACGCGCACGCGCTGACCGGCGACCACGAGGAGGCGACCCGATGACGCCGACCTACTACCTGCTGCTGTCCGCGCTGCTGTTCAGCATCGGCGCGATCGGCGTGCTGGTGCGGCGCAACGCCATCGTCGTGTTCATGTGCGTCGAGCTGATGCTCAACGCCGTGAACCTCACGCTGGTCACGTTCGCGCGGATCAACGGCCAGCTCGACGGCCAGGTGATGGCGTTCTTCGTGATGGTCGTGGCCGCTGCCGAGGTCGTGGTCGGCCTGGCGATCATCATGTCCATCTTCCGGACCCGTCGCTCGGCCTCGGTCGACGACTCGAACCTGCTCAAGTACTAAGGGGCGACCGGGAAAATGACGGATATCTCCGCGGTCGGGTCGTACGCCTGGCTGCTGCTCGTGTTGCCCCTGGTCGGCGCGGTCATCCTGCTGCTGGCCGGCAAGGCCGCCAACAAGTGGGGCCACCTGCTCGGCTGCGCGACGGTGCTGGCCGCCTTCGTGTACGGCGTGATCCTGTTCTTCGACACCACCGGCCACGACGCCGCGCACCGGGTCTCGGAGCTGCACCTGTTCTCCTGGATCCCGGTGCAGGCCCTCCAGGTCGACTTCGGCCTGCGGCTGGACCCGCTGTCGGTGACCTTCGTGCTGCTGATCACCGGCGTCGGCTCGCTGATCCACATCTACTCCATCGGCTACATGTCGCACGACGACGGCCGGCGGCGGTTCTTCGCCTACCTCAACCTGTTCGTCGCGGCGATGCTGCTGCTGGTGCTGGGCAACGGCTTCGTGACGCTGTACTTCGGCTGGGAGGGCGTGGGTCTCGCGTCGTACCTGCTGATCGGCTGGTACCAGAACCGGCCGTCCGCGGCGACCGCGGCCAAGAAGGCGTTCCTGATGAACCGGGTCGGCGACGTCGGCCTGGCCGTGGCGATCTTCCTGATGTTCGCCAACCTCGGCACCACCCAGTACACCGACGTCTTCGCCAAGATCAATACGCTGCCGACCGGCACGGTGCTGGCCATCAGCCTGCTGCTCCTGCTCGGCGCCTGCGGCAAGTCCGGCCAGTTCCCGCTCCAGGCCTGGTTGCCCGACGCGATGGAGGGCCCGACCCCGGTCTCCGCCCTCATCCACGCGGCAACCATGGTCACCGCCGGCGTGTACCTGGTGGCCCGGTCCAACCCGATCTACAACCTCACCGAGGACGGGCGGCTGGTCGTCACCATCATCGGCACGATCACGCTGCTGATCGGGTGCATCGTCGGCTGCGCCTACGACGACATCAAGAAGGTGCTGGCCTACTCCACGGTCAGCCAGATCGGCTACATGATCCTCGGCGTCGGCCTCGGCCCGATCGGCTACGCGCTGGGCATCGTGCACCTGCTCACGCACGGCTTCTTCAAGGCGGGGCTCTTCCTCGGGGCCGGCTCGGTCATGCACGGCATGAACGACGAGGTCGACATGCGCAAGTTCGGCGGCCTGTACAAGCGGATGCCGATCACGTTCGTCACCTTCGGCCTCGGCTACCTGGCGCTGATCGGCTTCCCGGGCCTGTCCGGCTACTTCTCCAAGGACGCCATCATCGAGGCGGCGTTCTCCCAGGAGGGCTGGCGCGGCTGGGTGTTCGGCGGGGCCGCCATGCTGGGCGTGGCGCTGACCGCGTTCTACATGACTCGGCTGATGCTGATGACCTTCTTCGGCAAGGAACGCTGGAAGGACCTCAAGTCCAGCGACGGCAAGGACTTCCACCCGCACGAGTCGCCGGCCGTGATGACCGTGCCGATGATCATCCTGGCCATCGGCTCGATCGGTGCCGGCTGGTTCCTCACCAGCGGCAACCGGCTGGCCGACTGGCTGTCGCCGACCCTGGGCCAGCTCCAGGAGCACGGCGAGGGCCCGATCCCGGGCATCGGCCTGACGGTGATCTCGTTGGCGCTCATGGTGATCGGCGCCGGTCTGGCCTGGGTGTTCGTGGGCCGCAAGGACGTTCCGGTGGAGAAGCCGGCGAAGGTGTCCTGGCCGGTCCGTGCGGCGCGCGCCGACCTGTACGGCAACGCCATCAACGAGGCGCTGTTCGCCAAGCCGGGTGAGGTGCTCACCCGGGGCCTGGTCGTGCTGGACGACAAGGGCGTCGACGGTGCCGTCACGGGGCTGGCCGGCACGCTCGGCTTCCTGTCCTCGGTGCTGCGGCGCACCCAGACCGGCTTCGTCAGGTCCTACGCGCTGACCATGCTCGGCGGCTCCGTCCTGGTGGTCGCGGCTCTGCTGATGGTGAGGTTCTCCTGATGGGGACTGGGTTGTTGCTCGCCCTGCTGGTGGTGCCGCTGGTCGGCGCGCTGGTGGTGGCGTTCCTGAAGAACGACGACCGGACGGCCAAGGTCACCGCGCTCGCCGTGACGCTGGTCGAGTTCGTGCTGGCCGTGCTGCTGTGGGTCAGCTACGAGCCGGGCGGCGCCCGCATCCAGTTCTCCTCGTCGGTGGACTGGATCGGGCAGCTGGGCATCCACCTGTCGTTCGGCGTCGACGGCATCGCGCTGGTGATGATCGGCGTGATCGCGCTGCTGGTGCCGATCGTGGTCGGGTCCAGTTGGGCCGACAGGCTGCCGACCGGGCGCTCGGCCGGCGGCTTCCTGTCGCTGATCCTGGTGCAGGAGGCGTTGATGGTGGGCGTGTTCGCCGCCACCGACGTGTTCCTGTTCTACGTGCTGTTCGAGATCATGCTGATCCCGATGTACTTCCTGATCGGCGGCTACGGCGGCCCGCGCCGGCAGTACGCGGCGGTGAAGTTCTTCCTCTACTCGTTCCTCGGCGGCCTGATCATGCTGGCCTCGGCGATCGGCTGCTACTCGCTGGCCGCCGACAAGCTGGGGCACGGCACCTTCGACTGGGCGCAGCTGGTGACGGTGGTGCGCGAGGCGCCGCTGGGCACCCAGGTGTGGCTGTTCTTCGGCTTCTTCCTGGCCTTCGCCATCAAGGCGCCGCTGGTGCCGCTGCACACGTGGCTGCCCGACGCCGCCGAGCAGGCGCCGATCGGCGTGGCCGTGATCCTGGTCGGTGTGCTGGACAAGGTCGGCACCTTCGGTTTCCTGCGCTACCTGCTGCCGATGTTCCCCGACGCCAGCAAGGCGCTCGCGCCGCTGGTGCTGGTGCTCGGCGTGATCGGCGTGCTGTACGGCTCGCTGCTCGCGGTGGGGCAGAGCGACCTGAAGCGGCTGATCGCGTACGTGTCGATCGCCCACTTCGGCTTCATCGCGATCGGCATCTTCGCCTTCACCTCGCAGTCCGAGGTCGGCGCGGTGTCGTACATGGTCAACCACTCCATCGCCACCGGCATGCTGATCCTGGTGATCGGCATGGTGATCGCCCGCGGCGGGTCGACGAAGATCGCCGACTACGGCGGCATGTCGAAGCTGACCCCGGTGCTGGCCGGCCTGTTCCTGGTGGCGGGTCTGTCCACGCTGTCGCTGCCCGGCACCAACTCGTTCGTCTCGGAGTTCCTGGTGCTGCTGGGCTCGTACCCGACGCAGCCGGTGTACTCGGTGCTGGCGACCATCGGCATGATCCTGGCCGCGCTGTACGTGCTGTGGCTGTACCAGCGGGTCATGCAGGGTCCGGTGCGGGGCAACGCCCTGGTCGGCGTGTCCGGCGGTCCGGGCGCGGCCACCGATCCCGAGAAGGCCGCGGTGACCGACCTGAACAAGCGCGAGCTGGTGGTGCTGGCGCCGCTGGTGCTGTTGATCGTGGTGCTTGGTGTTTATCCGAAGCCCGTGCTCGATGTCGTGGGGCCGTCCGTGACGGCGACCATGCAGGCGGTGGGCGTGGCCGACGCGGTGCCCGCGCAGGAAGGCAAGTGACGTGCTCTCTCAATTCCTCGCGCAGGCCCAGGGACAGATCAACCCGCCGGACGTGTCGTACGCGGCGATCACGCCGATCCTGATCGTGCTCGGCGCGGCCTGCCTCGGCGTGCTCATCGAGGCCTTCGTGGCCAAGGAGTCGCGCTGGGCCCTGCAGGTCGGGCTGTGCGTGGTGTCCATCCTGGCCGCCGGCGTGGCGCTCATCCTGTTCATGAACAGCGACGCCGCCAAGGGCGGGGTCGCCGGGCACACCGGCGTGCTGACGCTGGCCAACGTCATCTCCATCGACCAGCCGGCGCTGTTCCTGTGGGGCACGCTGCTGGCGCTGGGGCTGCTCGCGTTGCTGCTGCTGGCCGACAAGACCGTCGACCCCGACGGCGCGCTCCAGACCGAGGCGTTCCCGCTGTTCCTGTTCGCGCTGGGCGGCATGATGGTGTTCAGCGCCGCGAACAACCTGCTGACCATGTTCATCGCGCTGGAGGTGCTCAGCCTCCCGCTGTACCTGATGTGCGGTCTGGCTCGGAAGCGTCGCCTCATCTCGCAGGAAGCGGCGGTCAAGTACTTCCTGCTCGGCGCCTTCGCGTCCGCGTTCTTCCTGTACGGCCTGGCGCTGCTCTACGGCTACGCCGGCTCGGTGCGGCTGTCCGACATCGCCAACGCCGCCGTCGGCACCAACCGGTCCGACACGCTGCTGTTCGGCGGTCTCGGCCTGCTCGTCGTCGGCCTGCTGTTCAAGGCCGCCGTCGGTCCGTTCCACACCTGGACCCCGGACGTCTACCAGGGCGCGCCCACGCCCGTCACCGCCTTCATGGCCGCCTGCACCAAGGTGGCCGCGTTCGGCGGGATCCTGCGGGTGCTCACCGTGGCGTTCCAGTCCACGCAGTGGGAGTGGCGCGGGGTGCTGTGGGCCGTGTGCATCGTGTCCATGGCCATCGGCGCGATCTTCGGTCTGACCCAGACCGACGTGAAGCGCATGATCGCCTACTCCTCGGTGGCGCACGCCGGCTTCCTGCTCGTCGGGGCCATCGCCCTCAACACCAACGGCCTCCAGTCGACCCTGTTCTACCTGGTCGCCTACGGCTTCACCACGATCGCGTCGTTCGGCGTGATCTCCCTGGTGCGCCGGGGCAACGGCGAGGCCTCCGACCTGTCCGAATGGGCCGGCCTGGCCAAGCGCTCGCCGCTGCTGGCCGCCGTCTTCACGTTCCTGCTGCTCGCCCTGGCCGGCATCCCGCTCACCAGCGGCTTCGTCGGCAAGTTCGTCGTGTTCTCCGCGGCGTTGCAGGACGGCATGGCCCCCCTCGTCGTCATCGCCCTGGTCTTCAGCGCCGTCGCCGCGTTCTTCTACCTGCGCGTCGTCGTCCTGATGTACTTCAGCGAGCCCGCCGAGGACGGCCCCACCGTCACCGTGCCCGGCGCCTTCACCACCGTCGCCATCGGTCTGGGCGTGTTCATCACCCTGCTGCTCGGCGTCGTCCCCGGCTTCGTCCTGGACTGGGCCAAGGGCGGCTTCCTCGGCTGAGGACCGTTTCACGCGACAGGGGCGGCTCCGAGCGGGGCCGCCCCTTCGTCGTCTCAGGCCACGAGCCTGACCACGAGCTTCGCGCCGAGCGCCTGCGCCAGCCGGTCCAGCACCGGAATCGTCGGCATCGTGCCGCCTGCCTCGAACCGTGCGACTGCGGACTGTGTCATACCGGCGGCCTGCGCCAGTTGCGTTTGCGTCCAGCCCCGCCTCTCGCGCATCTCGCGTACGGACTTGCCGAGCTCGTAGGCCAGCCGAGCAGCCGCGTGGCCCTCCTCCGCGCCGGGCTCCGCCATCCTCCGGTCACGCAGCTCCCGCCAGCTGCTCCGCTCAGCCATCGGTCTCGCTTCCGTCGTCCTCGTCCGGGGTGCGGAAGGTCGCGGTGGCGAACTGCCCGGCGGTCAGATTCTTCAGCCAGTCGAGGACTTCCGGTTCCAGCTCGACGGTGCCCCAGTTCATAGCGCAGATGCTATACCCGCACCGTAACAGCGCGGCTCCCCAGAGTGGCGATCGAGCTATCCTGGAGTTCTCCACACCACTACCCAGGCACGACCGATCTCGCGGCGATTACGCTGCTGGGGACGTGACACTACTGCTGGGGAAACAGCCAGCAGCCGGGCCGCTGTAGGGGACACATCCACGTGACGGGCAACCAGCACACGCACACCGCCTCGGAGCGGGGCATTCGATTCGACTTCGCCGATCCGGCGCTGGCCGACGCGGTGCGGATCGGCCTGGGCAGAGTCGAGAACCTGCTGCGCTCGGTGGTGCAGAGCGACCTCGAGTTCGTCACGGAGACGGCGCTGCACCTGGTGGACGCGGGGGGCAAACGCTTCCGCCCGCTGTTCACGCTGCTGGCCGCCCAGTTCGGCGACGCGGACCGCGAGGACGTGACGAAGGCGGCGGCGGTGGTGGAGCTGATCCACCTGGCCACGCTGTACCACGACGACGTGATGGACGAGGCGACGATGCGCCGCGGCGCGGTCAGCGCGAACGCCCGCTGGGACAACACGATCGCCATCCTGACCGGCGACTTCCTGTTCGCGCACGCCTCGAAGCTGGTGGCGGACCTGGGCACGGAGGCGGGCCACATCATGGCCGGCACCTTCAGCCAGCTGGTCACCGGCCAGATGCGCGAGACGATCGGCCCGCCGGCCGGCCAGGACCCGGTCGCGCACTACCTGAAGGTGATCGACGAGAAGACGGGCTCGCTGATCGCGACGGCCGGCCGGTTCGGCAGCATGTTCGCGGGGGTGAGCCCCGAGCGGGTGCAGGCGTTGAGCACCTACGGCGACGCCATCGGCAAGGCCTTCCAGATCTCCGACGACATCATCGACATCGCCTCCCCGTCGTCGGAATCCGGCAAGACGCCCGGAACGGACCTGCGCGAGGGTGTGCGCACGCTGCCCATGCTGTACGCGCTGACCGACCCGGACCCGCAGGGCGACCGGCTGCGCGAGCTGCTGGCCGGCCCGATCGCCGACGACAACCTGGTGGAGGAGGCGCTGAAACTGCTGCGCGAGTCGGCCGGCCTGGAGCAGGCCCGCCAGACCCTCGCCGGTTACGCGGACCGCGCCCGCTCCGAGCTGGCCGTCCTTCCCGCAGGTCCGGCGCGTGACGCGCTGGATTCCCTCACCGACTACATGGTCGCCCGCACATACTGAAACGCTCACCCGTTAGTGTCATGCTGCCCTGGACGGGCAAGGGGGCCCGAACGGGCCGCCGGCCGTTAGCCTGCCGCAAGGGCCAGCAGGCACTAGGAGGGTGTAGTCCGGTGATGTGGGTGTTCGGGCAGGTGTGGTTGCTCTGCCTGCTGTCGTTCGTGATCGGCGGGGTGCTGGACGCCGTGCTGTTCTCACGACCGCTGCGCAAGCAGGTGCGGCAGCTGGAGATCCAGCTCGCCAAGGCGAAGCGCGCGGAGGCCGCGCCGCCGCCGGCGATGCCGGTGCCGGCGGAGAGCGACGTCGAGCGGACGAGCATCGTCGACGAGCACCCGTCGCCGGCCTCGGGCTGGGACCCGGACCGACTACCGTCCTGGGAGCGCGGCCCCGAGTCGCCCCGCACGCTGGTCGCCCCGCAGCCGGAGCACGACCTCGGCTACGACCGCCCGGACCGTCCGGAGCCGCAGTTCACGCCGTACGAGCCGGAGGCGACCCGGTACGAGCCGCCGGCCGCCGAGCCGCCCCAGTTCCCGGAGCCGGCCACCGTCGAGCCCCAGGCCGACCGCCCGCAGCTGGCCGCCGACCGCACCCGCTTCGAGCCGCTGGACGCCGAGCCCCACGTCGAGGCCGACTACCACGTCGAGGCCGGCTACCACGCCGAGCACGGGGCCGACCAGGACAACGAGCCGGCGCCGGCCGCGGAGCCCGAGCCGGAGCCCGTGGCGGCCCAGGAGCAGCCGCCCGCCGACGAGCAGCCGACCCAGATCCAGGCGCCGGTCCCGGCCGCTCCGCCGATCCCCAACCCCAGCCCGGCCGAGATGACGGCGGCGATCAACCGGCTGGTCGGCGAGGCGAACGCGGCGGAGACCACCAGCATCCTGCCGCCGGCGCTGGATCCCGAGGACATGGAGCTGGCCGACCACGGCCCGGTCACGCCGGCCCGCGGCCAGCTCGCGCACGTGCCGACCGCCGACCTCGAGGACGAGCACCTGGTCGACGACGTCGTCGACGACGACCTGACGGAATCCGAGCGCGAGGCGGCCGCCGAGACCACCGGCCCGGTCGCGGTGTCGGTGATCGCCGCGGCGCAGAAGGCGGTGCAGGAGCGCCGCCTGGCCGGCGAGCTGGCCGAGGAGGAGCCCGCGCCGGAACCCGAGCCCGAGGCCGCGTCCCGGCACAGCCTGTTCGAGCAGCCCGCGGAGCCGGCCGACGGCGTGTACGACCTGCCGGAGAACGAGCCCGCGCCGGAGCCGGAGCCGGAACCCGAGGTGCAGCTGGAGGCGCTGGCCGAGCCGATCCGGCTGGACCCGAACCAGTTCGGCAAGCCGATCCCGCCCGGCGCTCTCACCCCGCCCGGCAGCGTCACGCCGCCGGAGCCGGCCGAATCGGCCACGCCGCTGCCGACCCGCCCGCCGCGCCCCGAGCCGGCCCCCATGGAGGCGGTCGCCCGCCCGCGCTCGCTGTTCGAGCCGGTGCTCGACCCCGACGGGGACGACCCGTACGACGACCTGGACGGCTTCGCGCCCATCCAGGAGCCGACGACCCGGTCGTTCACGTCGACCGACTCGGTGCCGTTCACCCCGATCCTGGCCCCGGAGTTGCTGGCCGCCGAGCAGCCGAAGCCGCCGCCCGCGTCCACCTCGGCCGGCCTGCCCAAGCGCACGGTGAGCAGCTCGTGGCCGCGCGGCGGCAACGGCCTGTCCGCCGGGCCGGAGCCGTTCGACCCGGCCCCCTTCCGGCCGCGTCAGGCGTTCAGCACGATCCCCCGCAACACCGACGCCGCGCCGATCCGCCGCCCGTCCAGCGGCGGCCCGCGCACCCCGTTCGGCCCCGGCTCGGCGCTGCCCAAGCCGGACGGCTCCGCGCCTTCGGACGACTTCCAGGTCAAGGCCGTCATCGGCTCGCGGACCTATCACACGGCCAGCAGCGGCGGCTTCGCCGGCGCGAAGGCCGAGGTCTGGTTCCGCAGCGCCGAAGAGGCCGAGCGCGCCGGCTTCAACCCGGCCGACTAGGCGTCACGACGAAGCAGGCCCCTGGCGATCTCGCCGGGGGCCTGCTTCGCGTCCACGGATTTCAGTCCGCCGCGACGGACCAGGTGTCCTTGCCGCGCAGCAGCGCGCCCAGGTTGGCGGGCTTGGCCGCCTTGGCCTGCTCGACCTGGTGCCGGGCCAGGTCGTCGTACGTGGCCCGCTGCACGTTGCGGAACACGCCGGTGACGGTGTGGTCCAGGTTGTGGTTGCCCAGCCGGGACAGCGCGAACGCGTAGGACGGGTCCTCGATCGTGGCGTCGTGCACGACCAGGTTGTCCTCGCCGACCTCGGCCACCTCGACGACCTTGAGCGTGCCGGTCTTCGGGTCGCGGGCGACGCCGTGCTGGCCGTCGGCGCCGAACCGGATCGGCTCGCCGTGGCGCAGCGGCACGATGCGCTCCTCGCGCTCGCCCGGCTCCTTGAGCACGTCGAACGCGCCGTCGTTGAAGATCGGGCAGTTCTGGTAGATCTCCACCAGCGCCGACCCGCGGTGCTCGGCGGCGGCCCGCAGCACCTCGGTGAGCTGCTTGCGGTCCGAGTCCAGCGCCCGGCCCACGAACGACGCCTCCGCGCCCAGCGCCAGCGACACCGGGTTGAACGGGTGGTCCAGCGAGCCCATCGGGGTGGACTTGGTGACCTTGCCCTCCTCGGAGGTGGGCGAGTACTGGCCCTTGGTCAGGCCGTAGATCCGGTTGTTGAACAGCAGGATCTTCAGGTTGACGTTGCGGCGCAGCGCGTGGATCAGGTGGTTGCCGCCGATGGACAGCGCGTCGCCGTCACCGGTGACGACCCACACCGACAGGTCCTCCCGCGAGGTCGCCAGGCCGGTCGCGATGGCCGGGGCGCGCCCGTGGATGGAGTGCATGCCGTAGGTGTTCATGTAGTACGGGAAGCGGCTGGAGCAGCCGATGCCCGACACGAACACGATGTTCTCGCGCTTGAGGCCCAGATCCGGCAGGAAGGACTGCACGGCGGCGAGCACGGCGTAGTCGCCGCAGCCCGGGCACCAGCGGACCTCCTGGTCGGTCTTGTAGTCCTTGGCGGTCTGCTTGCCGTCGAAGGTCGGCACGCCGGCGAGCCCACCCAGCTGCGGAAGCCCGAGGTCGATCGCGGTCACGCGTCCAGTCCCTTCACGAAGTCGATCAGCACGTCCTGGAGTTCCTCGGCCTTGAACGGCAGGCCGGCGACCTTGGTGTACGACACGGCGTCGACCAGGTACTTGGCCCGGATCAGCATGGCCAGCTGGCCCAGGTTCATCTCCGGGATGACGACCTTGTCGTAGCGCTTGAGGACCTCGCCCAGGTTGCGCGGGAACGGGTTGAGGTTGCGCAGGTGCACGTGGGCGACGTCCATGCCCAGCCGGCGGACCCGGCGGCAGGCCGCGCCGATCGGGCCGTAGGAGGAGCCCCAGCCCAGCACCAGCACGCGGGCCGCGCCGGACGGGTCGTCGATCTCGGCGTCGGGCACGGTGATGCCGTCGATCTTGGCCTGGCGGATCCGGACCATCTTGTCGTGGTTGTCCGGGTCGTAGGAGATGTTGCCGGTCTTGTCGGCCTTCTCCAGGCCGCCGATCCGGTGCTCCAGCCCGGGGGTGCCCGGCACCGCCCACGGCCGGGCCAGCGTCTCCGGGTCGCGCAGGTACGGCCAGAACTCGCCGGAGCCGTCGGTGGCGTTGGGCTCGGTGGCGAACTGCACGCTCAGGTCGGGCAGGTCCTCGACGTTCGGGATCAGCCACGGCTCGGAGCCGTTGGCGATGTAGCCGTCGGACAGCAGCAGCACCGGCGTGCGGTAGGTCAGCGCGATCCGGGTCGCCTCCAGGGCCGCCTGGAAGCAGTCCGCGGGCGAGCGCGGCGCGATGATCGGCACCGGGGCCTCGCCGTTGCGGCCGAACATGGCCTGCAACAGGTCGGCCTGCTCGGTCTTGGTCGGCAGGCCGGTGGACGGGCCGCCGCGCTGGATGTCCAGCACCACCAGCGGCATCTCGGTCATCACGGCCAGGCCGATGGTCTCCGACTTCAGCGCGATGCCCGGGCCGGAGGTGGAGGTCACGCCCAGCGCGCCGCCGAAGGACGCCCCGAGGGCGGCGCCGATGCCGGCGATCTCGTCCTCGGCCTGGAAGGTGGTGACGCCGAAGTTCTTGTGCTTGGCCAGCTCGTGCAGCACGTCGGAGGCCGGCGTGATCGGGTACGTGCCCAGGAACACCGGAAGCTTCGCGCACTGGCCGGCCGCGACGATGCCGTAGGCCAGCGCGGTGTTGCCGGTGATCTGCCGGTAGGTGCCGGTGGCCAGCTTGGCCGGCGCGACCTCGTAGGTCACGGCGAAGGACTCGGTGGTCTCGCCGTAGTTCCAGCCGGTGTGGAAGGCCAGGATGTTGGCCTCGGCGATGGCCTCGTTCTTGGCGAACTTCTCGCGCAGGAAGCGCTCGGTGCCCTCGGTCTCCCGGTGGTACATCCAGGACAGCAGGCCCAGCGCGAACATGTTCTTCGCGCGCTCGGCGTCCTTCTTCGACAGGCCGGTCGGCTCCAGCGCGGCGCGGGTGATGCTGGCCATCGCCACCTGGTGCACCTGGTACTGCGACAGCGACTCGTCCTCGAGCGGGTTGCTGGCGTAGCCGACCTTGGTCAGGTTGCGCTTGGTGAACTCGTCGGTGTTGACGATGAGCATGCCGCCGGCGGGCAGGTCGGCGATGTTGGCCTTGAGCGCGGCCGGGTTCATCGCGACCAGCACGTCCGGGCGGTCGCCGGGGGTGAGGATGTCGTAGTCCGCGAAGTGCAGCTGGAAGCTGGACACGCCGGGCAGCGTGCCCTGTGGCGCGCGGATCTCGGCGGGGAAGTTCGGCAGCGTGGCAAGGTCGTTGCCGAAGGCCGCGGCCTCCGAGGTGAACCGGTCACCGGTGAGCTGCATGCCGTCGCCGGAGTCGCCGGCGAAGCGGATCACAACTCGATCAACCTTGCGGACGTCCGTTGTGCGCGTCCCCCTACCCACGTCAATACTCATGGGCTCGACAGTGCCTTTCTCCTCGGCCACGTCACGCCACGACCGGCTGGCGGCGCCGGCTTGGCGCTATCTCACGAGCGTAGTCGTCGGGCACGGGGTGTTCTCGCAGTCTTTGGTGATCATTGTTCACCGTCGGCTCGGCGCGGCGCTCCCACCAGGTGTTAACGGTACTTACCGGCGGTAAGGTGAAACGTCGTTGTGCGGTGCACGTCACAGTAATGTGTGTCGCTGTCCGACATGTGGGAAATGCCATCAATTGCCGCCGATCCGACGCCGCAGCGCCGCCAGCCGCTCGGTGAACGCCGGCGAGTCGATCGAGGCCAGCTGCGGGCCCAGCTCCAGCTCCACCGCGTCGGCGTGCGCGACGGTCGCCGCCGTCGCCCGCATGGTGCGCTTGGCCGCGATCACCAGCTCCCGCGGCGCCTGCGCCGCCTGGCTCGCGAGTTGCACCGCGCGCTCGACGACGTCGTCGGCGACGTCGAGCACCAGCCCCGCCGCCAGGGCGGCGTTCGCGTCGCAGACCCGACTGAACAGCGTCATGGCGGCGGCCTGCTGCGGGCCGACGATCCGTTGCAGCATCCAGGTCATGCCACCGCCGGGGTGGATGCCCAGTTGCAGGAACCGGGCGTCGAACCGCGCCTTCTCTCCCGCGAGTCGTACGTCACAGGCCAGCGCGAGGTTCAGGCCCGCGCCGACTGCCGCGCCGTTGACCGCCGCGACCGTCGGCAGCGCGCAGTTGGCCACCGCGAGGAAACCCGCGTAGATGCTGCGCAGGCCCTCCTCGCGGGCCTCGCCGAGCGCCGTCAGATCGGCGCCCGCGCAGAACGCCGGCGGCGTCCCCGTCACGACGAGCGCGCCGACCTGCTCGTCCGCCTCGCAGGCCCGGACCGCCTCCGCCAGCTCGGCGGCCAGGCCCAGGTTCAGCGCGTTGCGGCGGTCGGGGTCGTGCACCGTCACCACCGCGACCCGGTCGCGGCGGTCGACAAGGATCTGACTCATGGCGGCGAGGCTAGTGCTCCGGAGTGGGAGGCCGGTCGAGAAGCGTTGAAAGGACCACCGTGGAGATCGTCCGGTCCACGATGTCCAGGCCGCGCAGGCGCTCCAACACCGTCTCGAGGTGGTGGATGTTGGCCGCGCGCAGGTGCACGATCGCGTCCGCCGCTCCCGAGACGGTGTAGGCGGCCACCACCTCCGGCAGCGGCTCCAGTCGGCCGCGGATCTCCGTCGGCGGGATGTTGCCCTTGCAGTGCACCTCGACGAAGGCCTCCGTGCCCCAGCCCAGGGCCTCCGGGTCGACCACCGCCGTGAAGCCGCGCAGGACGCCCAGATCCAGCAACTTGTCCACCCGGCGCTTCACCGCCGGGGCGCTCAGGCCCACCGCGTTGCCGATCTCCGCGTAACTCGATCGGGCGTCGGTGACGAGGCACGAAACGATTCGCTGGTCGATGGCGTCCATACGCAACATTCTGCACCATTGGACGCAATGCAGCGGCGTTGATCGATGGTCCCCCCACCACTTACATTTCGATCCATGTCCGCCACGCTCGACGCGCCGCTCCCGACCGCGGAGCAGATCGCCCAGGTCCGGGTGCCGACCACCCGTCGGTACCTGATGTGCCGCCCGGAGTACTTCACCGTCGAGTACTCGATCAACCCGTGGATGGATCCCGAGCGTCCGGTGGACACCCGGGTCGCCGTCGAGCAGTGGACCGCGCTGAAGGACGCCTACGAGGCGCTGGGGCACAAGGTCGAGCTCATCGACCCCGAGCCCGGGCTGCCCGACATGGTGTTCGCCGCGAACTCCGGCACCGTCGTCAACGGCGTCGTGCTCGGCTCCCGGTTCCGCGCCGAGCAGCGGGCCGCCGAGGCCGACCACTTCCGGCGCTGGTTCCTGCGCAACGGCTACCGCGACGTCGTGATGCCCACCTGCGTCAACGAGGCCGAGGGCGACTTCACCTGGACCGGCACCGTGCTGTTGGCCGGCACCGGCTTCCGCACCGACCCCGGCGCCCATGCTGAGGCCCAGGAGGTCCTCGGCGTGCCGGTCGTGTCCCTCCAGCTCGTCGACCCGCGCTACTACCACCTCGACACCGCGCTGTTCGTCCTCGACGACCGCTCCGCGCGGCCCGAGATCTGCTACTACCCCGAGGCCTTCTCACCGGGGTCGCAGCGGGTGCTCCGCCATCTGTTCCCCGACGCCGTCATCGCCACCGCCGCCGACGCCGAATGCCTCGGCCTCAACGGAGTCTCCGACGGTCACAACGTCGTGCTGCCCACAGAGGCCACCGCCCTCGGCGACCGCCTCGCCGCCCGCGGCTACCAGCCCGTGTACGTCGACGTCTCCGAGCTCCGCAAGTCCGGCGGCGGCCCCAAGTGCTGCACCATGGAGCTCCGGGACTGATCACGACCTCGCCGGTGGTGGGGCCGCCCCGATCAGCCCCAGCACCGGCGCCTCCACCACTGCTCGTCGGCCGGCGCGGACGGGTTCGGCCAGGTTCTGGCGAGGTAGATCTCGTCCAGAGGCGTGACCATCGCCCGCAGTTCTCGTGCGGCCCGGGTGGCAGGGCGTGGAGCGCGATCTCCAGAACGTCGCGTTCGTCGTCGAAAGGGAACAGGCTGCACAGCTGGCAGCCGCAGCCGCCGGACAGTTCGAGCGCGGGCCGGTGGGCCACTCGGGTCCATCGGAGCAGGGCTCGTGCCACCGCGCCGGGCCACAGGCGTTCGCGTTCCAGGCGGGTCACCGCCGCCGCGAGCTTTCGCGTACCGCGGGGAAGGCCGGGCGCATGGGTGACCCCTGGGTTGGGGTTCGGCGCGGGCCGCCTACGCGGCATCGTCTCCTGGGTGTTGATGTGCCATGGGTTCAGCGTGCCGGGTCCGGCGCGACCGCGTCATCCGAGTTTCCGGCTGATCGAGGAGTTCCGTACGGCGCGAGACGATCGCGGCCTGCGGTGCTGGCTGTCGGAGCTGATCGGTGAGGCGCGGTCGGAGGCGCTGCTCACGGACGAGTCCTTCGGGGATCGGGCCCGGCGCGGCCTGGAACTGTTGGACAGCAAGGAGTCACGACGGCTGCTGTGGGCGGCGGGCAACCCGGCGCGGCAGCCCGACGTCGGCCGTTTCATGCGCAAGTGGCTGATCGTCTCCGCGGTGGCGCTGCTGCTCCTCGTCGGCAGCGGCGTCGGCCTGTACGTGCTGATGAACTCCCGAACCTTCCAGCTGTTCGGCGGCCTGACCTATCGCGTGGACACCGACGAGAAGGTCGTGGCGCTGACGTTCGACGACGGCCCCTCGGACAAGGGGCCGTCGATCGAGAAGGCGCTGGCCGGCCTGCGCGTGCCGGCGACGTTCTTCCTCATCGGCTCCGAGATGGAGAAGCACCCGGGCGTGGCGGAGCGGCTGGTGGCGCAGGGCGACCAGCTCGGCAACCACTCGTACTCGCACACCCGCATGGTGTTCGTGGGCGCGGACTTCGTGGCCTCGGAGATCGAACGGACCGATGCCCTGATCCGGCGGGCGGGTTACGGCGGCGAGATCGTGTTCCGGCCGCCGTACAGCAAGAAGATCTACCAGCTGCCGAAGTACCTGGCCGACCATGGCCGCAAGACGATCACCTGGGACGTGGAGCCGGACTCCGACTCAGGCGACCCGGCCTCGGACAACCCGAACGCCATCGCCAGCACGACCCTGGACCAGGTGCGGCCGGGTTCGATCATCCTGCTGCACCCGTGGAACGCCGACCACGACGCGGACCTCGCGGCGCTGCCCAGGATCGTGGACGGCTTGCGGGCCAAGGGCTACCGCTTCGTCACGGTCAATGATCTGCTGACCACGCACTGACCACAGTGGACGGCGCCGGGAGGCGCCGTCCACCGACGGTCCTCACGCCGTGACGGCGGCCTGCTCCACGGCGGCCATCAGTTCCTCGACGTCCGGCTCGACGACGGCCTGCGCCGGCTCCAGCCGCCCCAGCCCGGTGCACCAGTCCTGGTCCGCCAGGGCGAACGCGGACACCACCAGCGGCGCGGCGGCCCGACCCGGGCGCACCATGTCCTGGAACATGTCCAGTTCCAGCCGGCCGCCGATGCGGCCGGGCTTGAGCCGGAGCGTCCCATGTGGAACCTCGTCCTCGTGCGCCCACCGGCACGCCCACTCGGTCCACACGATCGGCCGCTCCACCTCGTGCGTGGGCGACACGGCCTTCACGTTGGCCCCGATGGAGCTGATCCGGCTGGTGTCGGCGGCGTGCACGAGCATGTCCTCGAACTCCATCGAGGAGATGCCGATGTCGTACCCCGCCACCAGCGCCACGTGCACGAGCGCGATCGGCACCTGTGGCAGCGCGTCCTCGAAGCACGTCATGGCGCCGCCGTAGCGGGTGTTGATCTCGGTGGGGCGGAAGCCGTCGGCGGTGGCGACGCCGTCCAGGGTGAAGGTGCCCCGGTAGCCGACGGTGGTGCGCAGCTGCTCGCCGACCCGGCGGGCCAGGTTGCGCATCTCGTCACGGATCTGCGAGGGCGGGTCGTAGAAGCTGGCGCAGCCGGCGTAGAGGAAGCGCGCCGACTCGGTGCGCCGCGGCACGACCATCTCGATCGGACGCAGCACGGCGGTGCCGTCCGGGAACACGATGCCGTGCACCGACACCGGGATCCCCTCCAGGAACGGCATCACCCGGATGAAGTCGCACTTGGGCGCGAGGTGCCGGAACACCCGCCTGGCCTCGGACCGGGTCCGCACCCGGCGCACGAAGTTCGCCCCGCCGTTGATCGCCGGCCCGTCCCCGGACCACACCACGCCCCAGCCGCTGTCCAGCCGCTTGGACGCCTCCCACAGCGAGGAGAACGACTCGCCGGCGGCGTCGAACACGACGGCCGGCGCGTGCGGCGCGGACAGGTCCCGCCACAGCGAGTCGATGGTGGTCTTGTTCTCCAGCGCCACCCATTCGGGCCGCCGATAGTTGATCACCGTGCGGCCGTCGACCTCGGGCAGCGCCATGTAGTGCGACCCGACCACCAGCGCGTCGCCCTCGGGGTCGAACTCGCGCAGCGCCCCGGCCAGCTCCGGGGCGGGACTACTCAGCGCTTCCTCAAGGCCCATCTGTTCCGTGGCGATCAGACCGCTGATGCCCAGCGGCAGCCAGGTGGCCACCTGCGGGTCGTACAGCGGCGCGGAATCATCGGTGCTGATCACGAGCGTGCGATCGACGCCCAGATGCTGCAGTTCCTGCACACGCCGGTACAGCCGGGTGCCACCGGCGAGGACGACCTTGCGGCCGCCGAACAGACCACGGAGGCGCTCGGAGAGCGCGCGAGACTGATGATCCATAGTCATGGACTCACTTAGCTGAAGTGCCTTGAGGGCCGGCGAGCGCCGGATGCTCCGAAGCATAGAGCCCGCCGCGTGGTCGCCGAAAGCACGGTCTGGCAACGGTATTGGGGCCTCAGCGGGAGATCAGCCGGTCCGCCCGCTCGGTCGGCATCAACATCACCATCCGGTTCACGCTGCCGGGCGCCTTCAGCCACGTGCCGGGGTCGGCCAGCACGTCGTCGATCTCGATGTCGCCCAGCTCGGGGGCGTCGTCGAAGATCGCGTTGCACGGCTCCCTGATCTCCACCAGGTCGCGGTCGATGAGGTCGCGGACCACCCGGCGGAACCGCGGGATCAGCTCCTTGATCGCCTCCTCGTCGGTGCCGGGGATCCAGACCGTGCCGCACCGCTCGGAGTGTCCGAGGAAATCGGAGATCACCCCGTTGAGGTAGGCCTCCTCGATTGTGTTGATCATGACCCAGTACTCTTCGGGCCCGAGTTCCTCCCAGAAGCTCACGCCGCCTCCTTCGTCGGCAGCGTGAGCGCCGCTACTGTGTTCGACGGTTCGCTCGCAGGCTCGCTCACGGGCCCATCTTCGCCGTCGGCACAAGCCCCGCCAGTGGCACGTCTAGGCTTGGTCTTCGTGACCACGACGACGTCGACCGTTCGGCTGAACTGGGGCACCCGGTACGAGGTGACGGTGCTCGACCTGGGCTTGGCCTGCTGCGGCGTCGAGGTGATGGCCGCGCTGCACGGACGCGGCGAGGACGCCCCGGAACCGGTGCCGACCGGCGCGCCGGAGGTGGTGCACGTGCTGGTGGTGTCCGGAACCGTTACCGACGTGATGCTGCCGGCGGTGCTGGCGACGTACGAGGCGATGCCCGAGCCCAAGCGCGTGCTGTCGGTCGGCGCGTGCAGCAACACCGGCGGCCCGTACTGGGATTCCTACTGCGTCACCAAGGGAATCGACCAGATGCTGCCGGTCGACGTCGCGGTGCCGGGCTGCCCGCCGCGGCCTGAGGCGTTGCTCGACGGGCTGCGTGCGCTGCACCGGATGGTGGCCTCATGAGTGCCGCATCGGGCGAACTCGCGGCACGAATGGCGGACCTGCAGCCGTCGGCCGTCACCAGGGCCGCGTTCGGTCAGTCCATCGTGACAATTCCGCTCAACGACTGGGTGAACGCCGCGATGCTGGCCCGTGACGAGCTCGGCTGCGCGTTGTTCGACTGGCTCGGCGCGGAGGACGCCGGACGGCCGGGCGCGGTGGGCGAGCGGCACACGGTGCTGCTGCACGTTGTCGACCCGTCGAACCGGGACGGCCTGCTGCTGCGTACCGAGGTGGGCGTGGGCGAGGAGTTGCCGAGCGTCGCGCACGTGTGGGCCGGCGCGGCGTGGCATGAGCGCGAGGCGGCCGAGATGTTCGGCATCGCGCTGGCCGGCGCTCCGGCGGAACGGCTGTTGCTGTCGGAGACGTTCGCCGGGCACCCGCTGCGCAAGGACTTCGTGCTCGCGTCCCGGGTCGTGCGGCCCTGGCCGGGCGCGTTGGAGCCCGGCGAGTCGACCGCCGCGCCGAGCCGCCGCCGGCTCGCGCCGCCCGGGGTGCCCGACGCCACGTGGGGACCGCGTCGAGAGGAGGACCCGTCATGACCGAGCGCCCCCTTCCTCCTCGTACCCGCGGTGTCATCGCGCTGCTAGAGGCCAACTGCACCGTCTGCATGATCTGTGCGCGGGAGTGCCCCGACTGGTGCATCCACATCGACTCGCACACCGAGACCGTCCAGCAGGAGGGGGCCGCCCGCCCGCGGCAGCTCAACGTGCTGGACCGCTTCGCCATCGACTACGGCCAGTGCCTGTACTGCGGCATCTGCGTCGAGGTCTGTCCCTTCGACGCGCTGCACTGGGCGCCCGAGCACGACTACCCCGGTACCGGTGACAACGCGGTCGCCGAACTCGTGCACGAGCGCGTTGACCTGGGCAAATGGGTCGACCAGGTGCCGCCGCCCCCGCCGCTGGACGCGGCGGCCGAACCCGCGCCCGAGGCCGCGCCGGGACGTCCGTCACGCGGGGCGCCCGGAACTGGGACCAGGCCCGGAGCGTTGTCTGGAAGGACGCGACGACCCGGAGGCTGAGCAAGGTGCACAAGCACGTCAACGGGTTGAAGACGGCGCTGCTGCTCGGCGCGCTCAGCGGTCTGATCCTGCTGATCGGCCAGTTCTTCGGCCGGACCGGGCTGCTGATCGGCCTGCTGGTGGCCGTGGGCATGAACGCCTACGCGTACTTCAACTCCGACAAGCTGGCGCTGCGTGCCATGCACGCGCGGCCGGTGTCGCAGGTGGAGCAGCCCGCGATGTACCGGATCGTGCGCGAGCTGGCCACGTCCGCGCGGCAGCCCATGCCGCGGCTCTACATCAGCCCCACCCAGGCGCCCAACGCGTTCGCCACCGGCCGCAACCCGGCCAACGCCGCCGTCTGCTGCACCGTCGGCATCCTCGAGCTGCTCGACGAGCGTGAGCTGCGAGCCGTGCTCGGGCACGAGCTGTCGCACGTCTACAACCGCGACATCCTCATCTCGTGCGTCGCCGGCGCCCTGGCCAGCGTCGTCACCGTGCTGGCCAACCTGGCGATGTTCGCCGGCATCTTCGGCGGCAACGACGACGACCGCCCCAACCCCGTCGCCCTGCTCCTGATCGCGCTCGTCGCCCCGCTGGCCGCCGGCATCGTGCAGATGTCCGTCAGCCGCTCCCGCGAGTTCCAGGCCGACCAGTCCGGGGCCCAGCTCACCGGCGACCCCCTCGGCCTCGCGGCCGCGCTGCGGAAGCTGGAGCACGGCACCCAGGCCGCCCCGCTGCCGCCCGAGCCGTCGCTGGTGTCCCAGTCGCACCTGATGATCGCGAGCCCGTTCCGCGCCGGCGAGGCCGGCGCGCGGCTGTTCTCCACGCACCCGCCGATCCAGGAGCGCATCCGCCGCCTCGAAGAGATGGCCCGCCACCCCTTCTGAGGCCGGGACGCAAGGCAGTTGGTTGTCCGGTCCCGCCGTCCGCTGTCGTCGCCGGACACGAAACGGCCGCCGGACCCGGTGCGGGTCGGCGGCCGTTTCGCTGGTCGAGGCGGGGATCAGGCGGGCGTCGCCGGCGTCGCGCCGGCCGAGACCGCGACCTCCATCACGTACTGGCCGTAGCCCGACTTCGACAGCTTCTGGCCCAGCGTGTAGCAGGAGTCGGCGTCGATGTAGCCCATCCGCAGCGCGATCTCCTCCAGACACGCGATGCGCACGCCCTGCCGGTGCTCCAGCACCTGCACGAACTGGCCCGCTTCCAGCAGCGAGTCGTGCGTGCCGGTGTCCAGCCAGGCGAAGCCGCGGCCCAGGTCCACCAGCCGCGCCTTGTCCTTCTCCAGGTAGATCCGGTTGACGTCGGTGATCTCCAGCTCGCCCCGCGCCGACGGCTGGAGGTTCTTGGAGATCTCCACCACGTCGTTGTCGTAGAAGTACAGGCCGGTGATCGCCTTGTTCGACCGCGGCCTGGCCGGCTTCTCCTCCAGCGACACCAGCTTGCCGGTCGAGTCCACCTCGCCGACGCCGTAGCGCTCCGGGTCCCGCACCGGGTAGCCGAACAGCACGCAGCCGTCGATGCCCGCCGCGTGCTTCTGGAGCATCGAGGCGAAACCCTGGCCGTAGAAGATGTTGTCGCCCAGCACCAGGGCGACGTCGTCGCCGGCGACGAACTCCTCGCCGATGATGAACGCCTCGGCCAGGCCGTTCGGCTGCGCCTGCTCGGCGTAGCTCAGCGACAGCCCGAACTGGCTGCCGTCACCCAGCAGGCGCCGGAAGCTCGGCAGGTCGGCCGGGGTCGAGATGATCAGCACCTCGCGAATGCCGGCCAGCATCAGCACCGACAGCGGGTAGAAGATCATCGGCTTGTCGTAGACCGGAAGCAGCTGCTTCGACACGGCCTGCGTGATCGGGTGCAACCGGGTGCCACTGCCCCCGGCCAGGATGATGCCCTTCATGGACCGGTCCCCCTAGCGGTAGTTGGTGAACTGGAGGGCGATCTCGAAGTCCTTCGACTTCAACAGCGCGATCACCGCCTGCAGGTCGTCCTTCTTCTTGGCCGACACCCGCAGCTGATCGCCCTGGATCTGCGCCTGCACGCCCTTCGGGCCCTCGTCACGAATGGCCTTCGAGATCTTCTTGGCCTTGTCCGACTCGATGCCCTGCACGATCTTGCCCGTGACCTTGTAGATCTTGCCGGACACCGCGGGCTCGCCCACCTCGAACGCCTTCAGCGAGATGTTGCGCTTGATCAGCTTCTCCTTGAAGACCTCGACCGCCGCCGTGCAGCGCTCCTCGGTCTCCGCCTGGATGGTGATCCCCTCCTCGCCCGCCCAGGCCACCGACGCACCGGTGCCCCGGAAGTCGAAGCGTGTCGACAGCTCCTTGCCGGCCTGGTTCACCGCGTTGTCGACCTCCTGCCGGTCGACCTTGCTCACCACGTCGAACGACGGGTCCGCCACGAGTCCTGCACCTCCGCCACACGGGTCCGGTAGACCCACGGAGGCTACCCGGAGGGATACCGGTTGGAGACCGCCCCCACGGGTTATGTATAGTTCTGCCCACGGACGCCACCACCGGTCCGCGAAGCCGAGCCAGGTTGCCCGAGTGGCCAAAGGGAGCTGACTGTAAATCAGCCGCGAAAGCTTCGGAGGTTCAAATCCTTCACCTGGCACGTGCACTGAGAACGGCCCGGTGACCTGCAACAACAGGTCACCGGGCCGTTCTCTTACTGTCCGGCTGCGTCCGCCGGAGTCCGGTCATCTACGGGTGGTTCTGCCAAATGCCTGCCCAAGTTCAGGCGGCGTCGTTGCCCTTGGGCTTGGGCGTGAGTAGAGCCTCGACCCGGTCAAGCGCGGCCTGCTCGCCGCCGTCGAAGCACTTCGCGTACGTGTGCAGCAGCACGCGCAGGCTGTTGCCCGCCCACTGAGCCACCCGGGTGGGCTCAACGCCAGCGTTGAGCCACGTCGACAGGCACGCGTGACGAAGGTCATAAGGTCGCTTGGCCAGCGGTGAGGCGAACACCTCGGGTGTGAATGCCTTCTCTCGTGCCTTCGCCCAAGCGTTGCTGTAGACCGTGCTGCCAAGCCTGCCGCCACGCGCTCCACGGAATAGGTAGCCCTCCCGAGTGGTGCCGTACCTCTTGATGTGTTGCCGGAGCATGCCCGTCAGTTCAGGACAACACGGGACTGTCCGGCTGTCGGTCTCCGCACGGTGTTTCAGGCTCCGCTCTTCGTTCGCCGTACCGCTATCCGTCCATTGGGCCGCAACTTCTGGAGCGGCCTTCTCAAGGTGGATGGTGCCCCAGCGTCCCTCAGGCAGCGTGAGAACCTCCTCCCGCAGGTTCAGGGCCTCTTCGGGCCGGAGACCAGCGAAGTAGATCGCGGCGAAGAACGCTACGAGACGCTTGTCCACCTCCTCCATGGCGAGCAACAGCGTTCTGGCCTGCACCGGGTTGGCCACGGACCGCCGGTCGACCTGTGCGAGCGTTGCCTTGGTTTTCTTCGTCTTCACCTCATCGAGCGGGTTGCCGTCCAGCAGCTTCTGCTCGATCGCGATTCCGATCATGTTCCGCAGTGTCGTGCGTCGCAGGCGGATTGTGTTGAGCGAAGCCCTTGCTCCGCCCACGTTCAGCTCAAACGAGGCGAGTAGCTTTCGGAGCACTTCCGGGTTGCCTAGGTCGCCAACTGGTCGACTCGTTCGCTTCAACCATGCAATCGTTGCCGTGAGATCCGCCGGAGTTTCAAGAATGGCGTTCTGTGGGTTGAGCGTCCAGCGCAGTGCCCGGTTGAGCGCGTCGACGCTCGGTGCGCCGCGTTCGGTCGACACCATGGCGCGCGTTATCGGGATGAGGGAGTCCACGGTGCTTCGTCGAGACTTTGGGGCCAACTCCCACCATCTCGCATCCATGTATCTAGACGCGAATTCGTAGCAGGACATGCTCGGTGTTTCGGTGCGGAGCATCTTGAGGGGAAGCCCCTCGGTTGTGTCGAACGCCTCGCCGTCACGTGCGGCTGTCACCAGCTTCGAACGGAAGCTCTCGGCGAGAGCGTTCGTCGCGAACGGCTCTTTGAACTCCTTCCCGTCGACCGTCCACCGAACGTAGTGGGTCGTCTTTCGTTGGCCCTTGTAGACGAACGTCTTGCGGATGGTGACCTTGTAACTCGTTCCCATCAGGCGGCCACCTCGCAAGAGTCGTACCACGTGTCAACGTCTCGGCGGTCAATCCGGAGTTGCCCGTTGGGCAGCTTCCGGCAACGTGGTCCGAGTCCCTTCGCCTTCCACTCGTAGAACGTTGACCGCGACACCTTCGCTTCCTTGCAGAACTCAGCCACCGTCAGCAGCTCTCGGCGCGTGCTCATCAGCTGTCCCCCTGCGTCGCGGTCGGGTTGGTGAAGTCCGTAACTGGTGTAACTGCCGTAACCTCGCTGGCCAGGCGGTTACACGTGCCCCCGCTGGTTACAGATGGATCCGTAACCGGCGGCGGCGTGGCCGAGTCACCGGTTACGGATGAATCTGTAACCGCTCCGCTGTCCGTAACCGTCTGACCTGCTCGGTTACGGCAGTTACGGGAGTTACGGACTTTGGCGGGCAGGTAGCGCGACCATGCGTCGGTCAGCCCCGTCTGCGCTTGGCCGCCGGTCGTCTCGTAGGTGACGTAACCGCGCGCCTTGCTGCCCGTGGCCGTGTCGAATGTGACGGAGCGGACGCCATAGCGCGCCAACTCAGCGGCCAGCTTGCGAGCGTTGAGCGGCTTGCTGTCGCCCATGTCTGCCCACTGCGATTCGTCGAGTGCGCACAGCGCCGAGAGGATTTCCGCGCTGGCGAGCCGATCGGTGTCGCGTTCGGTGAACAGGCCGTAGAGGTCGGCCAGCAGCAGCACGCCGGTCGACAGTTCGGCGTCGGCGGCTGTGTCGACGACGAAGTGAGTGCAGGCCGCGCGGGTCTTCTCCGGCCAGTCGCCGCCTGCTTCGTCGGCCAGGGCGAGCAGTGGGCGCCAGATCTCCGCCGCGCGGTTCCGCACGCCGTCGGGCCGCTCCGGTCGGGCGGTGGCCACCTTGTCGGCGACGCTATTCGCCCACCCTGCCAGTTCCTCGCGGAGTGGCCGGGCCTCGCGCTCGACATCCTCCTCCATGAAATCTTCAATTTGTTCGTCTTCGCTGGCCTTGCGCATGTGGATGGTGATGGCGCGGGTCGTGATGGTGGCCGGCATTCGCCCGGCGATACCGGCCAGCGCGACCGGCGCGTACACGGGAAACCGCTGCACCTTCATTGCCTTCGCGTCGCCAACGCACCGGGACACAGTGGCGGTGCGCTTGTATCCGGCGTTGAGTAGGCCGCGAAGGTCTTCGTTGTTGCCGCCTCCCTTGCTGGTGAATACGGCGTCAATCTCGTCAAACAGCAGCGTCACCGGTTCGTCGAGTAGCAGCCGGAAGATCGCGGCCGTGGTGATGGAGATGGTCATTTCCGGTTTGTGGACGAGGTATTGGCCGATCTCCAAAACGCGCGTCTTGCCGCTGCCCGGTTCGGCTGAGGACAGGATCAGCCGGGGCGTGACGTACAGCCGGTCGGCGATGTGGGTGTGGGCGTACCACAAGGCCACGACTGTGGCGCAGTGCTCGTTGGGGAAGCGGATGAACCTGTTCAGGAACGTCACCACGCTGTCGAGCACCTGGTTGCCGGGCCGCTTGACCGAGCCCGGCGGCGGAGCGCCCAGCCAGGATGCGATCGGCGTGTCCGGCATGGCTTCTGGGAGCTCCGGGTCTGGCGCGTGGCCGGCGTCGTCCGGCTGCGCGGCACTGCGCGCGGCCAGCCATCGGGTCTGGCAGTCCTCCGAGCAAAAGTGGTCGGACACCGACAGCGGTCCGCCGCAGGTGTGGCAGCGGGCGGGCGTGGTCGTGATGATGTCCGTGTCGGTGCCGATGACGTCGTCGATCGCGGTGAGTGTGGTGTCGACTGTGGTCGTCATCGGGTCTCCTGGTGTTCGGTCATGCGGCGGCGTGGCCTTCGCAGGGCGGATCGCTGTAACCGGTGCGGACCCACCGAGCAGCGGCGACGGGGTCGAACGGCGGGATCGGACGCCGTGGCGGAGCGGCGCGACGGCGTTCAAGTTCGGCGTGCGCCGGCCCGGTGGCCGACCACTCGTGAGCGGCGGACAGCTCGCAGGCGGCTGCCTTGAACCGCTCGGCGACGGCCCGGTCGATGGCGTCCAACTCGGCACGCAGTCGGCGAGCGGTCGCGGCCGAGGTGGCCTCACTGAGCCACGCCAACGCGCTGGTCACGACGGCCGCCCACTTGCGCGGGTCGTCGTCGGCCAGCCTTGACCAGTCGGGGCTACCGGCCAGCGGGATCGGCCCCGCCTGGGTGGCGGCGGCCAGCAGCGGCGCAGCCCAGCGGCGTACGGCCTGCGGCGTGCGCTCGATCGCAGCGCGGGTGTAGTGCATGGTGATCAGCCCTTTCGACGCGAGCCATCACGTCGGCGTCGATTACGGTGAGTGGCTGGTTTGCGGCGAGCGGCGCCGCGCGGGGAGGCATGGGGGACCCTCTCCCGCGCGGCGTTTCCCGGTGTTTTCGCAGGTCGGGAGCGTGTGGCTCCCCACCTCCCCGTTACGGGGTTTGCCCTGCTCAACTGCGGGGAGTCGGGGCGGGGAGGGCGTTGGGGAGCCCTCCCCGCACTAGGCGTGACTCCCCGGCTTTCTCCCCGCCTACTCCCCGCCGTTCTCGTCACGCTCGGTGAGCGCGTCGCGGACGTCGGTCAGCCGCACGGTCATCACTCCGCCGTGCGCCTTGTACGGCTCGACCCCGACGATGCCCAACGCGTCGGACAGCTCCTTCGCGGTCATGCCCTCGTAGGCGTCCGGGCACAGCTCGGCCAGCCGCTGACGGATGACCTCGGTGCGCACGCGGGTCTCTTCCTTCATCGCCTCGTCCACATCGGCCAGCAGGTCCCGCGCGGGCGCGGCCGGCTCGGTGCTGCCCGAGGTGTGCCGCCGGCCGCGCAGCTGCTTGGCGCGGTCGGCGATCTCGGTCGCGCCGTCGCCGTCGATGAAGTGCGTGCGGATGGTGATCGAGGACTGCCCCGCAGGCAGCGGGACACCGTCCCCGGCGACCACGAGCGTGCCCTTGTCCAGGCCCTGGCGCAGCTTGTGCGGTGCCGCGCCACCGTTGATGGCCTTGTCGCCCAACGCCATCCGCGCTTCAGCCTCGGTGCCCACGACCAGCGACGCGCGGATGTGCGCGCCTTCGCGGACCAGCTTGGGCAGGTTCTGATCGGTCGGGTTCTGCGTGCCCTGCCACAGGATCACGTTCACCGCGCGCCCCTGGTTGTGCAGCTTGCGCGCGGCCATGAAGTACCGCGAGGTGTTCTTCGACCCGCCGTAAGGGCGCTTGTCCTCGCCGATGGCCGGGCACATGAACGCCTGCTGCGCCTCGTCGACGACCAGCACGATCGGGTGGAAGCCCGCGGCGGAGCGGGCAAGGTCGCGGGTGACGCCGTTCTTGTGGGTCTCCGGGTCGACCGCTTCCAGCCGACGTTCCATCTCGGCCACGCCCCACTCCAGCATGAGCGTGGCCAGGATGACGTGCTCATCGGTTGGCCCCTCGATCAGGGTCGTGGCCAACTCGTCGAACATGTGCCAGTCGCCGATGCCCTTGAGGTCGGCGATGTGGAACTCCACGGTCCGGTCGAGGGCCAGCCACAGAGCCAGCGCCCGCAACGCGGCCGTCTTGCCCTGGTTGGACAGACCCGTGCAGAGCAAGTGCCGCTGCAACAACGAGATCGCGGCTGCCTCGCCCCGCAGGTCCTCACCCCAGGGCGCCCGCCCGGTGTACATGTCGGCGGTCATCGACTCGTCGATCACCAGCGGGGACGGGCCGATCGGCTCGTCCAACGCGCCCGAGTCGGCGATCCACAGCCGCACCGTGCGCGCGGCCTGCGGCTTGGTCATGAACAGTTCGTGCTCATGCCGGTTGAGGTTCTCCGCCAGCTTCGCGCGCCGCGCCAGCACCTCATCGGTGGCGACACCGGACGGGAGGGTGACGTCCACTTCGACGCCCCGCCCGGCGATGACGATCGGACCGAGCAGCGACGCGCCCGCGTCGCCCATGTCCTTGATGGCCTTGCGCAGCTCGGCGATGCCCAGGTCCCGCAACGCGGTGACCACAATGGACGGGGTGATCGGCACACCGACGTCGCTGCCGGTGTTCTGCTTGGCCAGCCACTTCGGGGCGATCTCGGCCTTGCGCCCGATGTTCCACAGCAGCCCCACACCCACGCACGGCGCGGCGATCAGCACCGGCATGGCCAGCACCGATACCAGCCACGCCGTGAACCGCACGGCCTGAATCGCGGCGGTGATCGGACCGAGAACCGCGGCTATGTCCCCCTCAGCGATCGCGAGCACGATGCCCAGCGCGAACAGGAATACCGTCAGCGACAAGGTGCTGATCACGGTCGCCTTGACCACGACGGCGGGGGCCTGGAGCATCGCCATCCGCCTGCGGTGCCGGCGTTCACGGGCCAGCTCGGCCCGCTGCTCCCACTCGGCCACCCGTTCCAGGTCTCCGGCAGCCTCGGCCGCGCGCATCATCCGTTCGTAGCGGGAGTTGGTTTTGGCCTCCCACACCCGCACAGCGACCCGGGACGCTCCGACGGGGACGTAGAGGAACAGACTGCGGGCAACTGCCTTGCCGGCTCTGCGGGTCCGGTCGTGGGTGGCGACCACCCGCACGACTCGGACCACCTGGCCCGGTGCGCGCCGGGCGACCTGCTGTGCCGCCATCCGTAGGTCCACGGCGGCGGACTCGGACGGCGTGACAATCTCGCTGTCGTAGATCTTCGGGGCCAGCGCCTTGCCCGGGTCTGTGGCATCGCTGACCTGCGGCCGCAGCACGCGAACGTTGTCCGGCCTGGCGTCCTGGATCGAGGTGTTGTCGTCCGGGCTTGGGGACCCGGTCACGGTGGTGGTGCTCATCGCGGGGGTTCCTTACTGCTCGGTGCTGTGTTGCAGGTGGGCCAGCGCCGCGCCGAAACCGAGCACGACAACCGGCAGGCAGGCGACGAACGTGGTGATTGGCCACGGGGCGTGGGTGACCCCGCCGGCGGACATCAGGTGGTAGGCGACCTGTCCGAGGCCACCCAGGACCAGCGACCCGATTGCGGACGTGCGGGCGAACCGCTGCGCCCGGCGACTGCCGACCCGCGCGAGCCAGACCCGCATGGCATAGGCGGCGTAGGTCTCAACGCCGATGGGCAGGGTGATCGCGGAGTTGAGCGTCAAGCCGTCGGCGATGCCGGGCAGCGGGTGGACCAGGCCGAACCCGGTCATCTCGCCGAGTCCGACCCACCCGGACCAGATGGCCACGAACGCGCCGACCGCGAGCAGCAGCAGCGGCCAGCGCCGCACCTTGTGGGCGGGCTCGGCCGGCGGAACGGTCGGCGGCGTGCCCGGGTCTGCGTCGGTGCTGACCTGCGGCGTCACCTCGGTCGGGTTGTCGGCCGGCGACTCCTCCAGTTGCCGGTCGATGTCCGGGTCCGCGCTGGTCTCGCTGGCGGGCTCGGCCGGCTCGTCGTCGGTGTCCGGCTCGCTGCCGGCGTCGGTGCCGGTCGGGTCGGGCACCAGGTGCAACGGCCGCTCCGGCGGGGTCGCCGGCTCAGTTGGGGCGGTCGGGTCGAACCCGGTCTCGGCCAGCGCGGCCAGCACCGTGTTGGCCTTGTCCGCGCCGATCCGGAACCGCTGCTTGATCTTGTTGCGGGACGGGAGCTGTCCCAGCTCAGTGGCCCAATCGCGGACGGCGGGCACCAACTCGTCAACCGGGCGCGGGAATGCGCTACTCATCGGGTCCGCCTCCTCGCGGTCGTGGTGTGGCAGCGAGCCTGATAGGTGCCGCAATGGACACGCTCATTGCCGGTGGCCGTCGACACGACCACCGTCGGCGCACCACATCCGGCACAGTCCCGCTTGCTGCCGTCCGGGTTCGGGATGCCTGTGATGCCGCTCATCGCCGTGCCTCCTTCCGGCCATTGCGGACGGTCGCGGGGCCGGAGGTCAGCCGGGCGATTGACGCTCCGGCGAACAGCGCGGGCACTGCCAGTACAGCCAGCAGTAGGCGCGGACTCGGGTCGTGAGCAGCCACCGCCCACTGCACGCCGACGACGACCGCGCCGACCAGCAACGTCCGTAGCGGCGATCCGGCAGACCGAGCGATGACGATCGGTCGTGTGGCGGCGGTGCGGGCACGACGCCAGGCCAGCCGGGCGCCCATTCCCACCACAAGCAGGGCCACGCCGACCGCGAGCACGATCAACAAGTTGGTGTTCGCGGTCATCAGGCACCTCCGGAGGCGGCGTTGTAGGCGTGGGTGGTCGTGCCGTAGTAGGTCGGCCCCGGTCGTGGCTGCCGGGTGCCGGAGGCACGTGCGGCGTGTCGGGCAGCGTCACCGGCCTCCGCGAACCTGTCGCCCAGTTCGGCGGCCAGTGCGGCGCTCGTGGTCAAGATCCGCATGAACAGCGTGAGGATCGTCAGCAGCGCGTATGCGATCACTGCGGTCGTGGTCAGGTTGGCGAGGGATGCTCGGGTGTTCACGCGGCGGCTCCCAGCTGCACGACGCCGTAGTTGCCGGTGGCGTTGAAGCAGGTCTCGGCCGGCTCGGCGCTGCCGGGCAGCGGGTACCTGCGGGATCCGACGCACTGCGGCCGGTTCTGGCCGTAGCCGGGCACCGGGTGCTCAGGCAGGCGGCCGGTCGTGGTCAGCGTGTAGTGCTCGGTCAGGCAGGTGGGGCAGGTGCCCCATAGCAACGCGTCGGACCGGATGGCCGTCGTGGGCATAGTGAGGATGCGAGACACTGTGTGTCCCTTCTGGTCAGTGATCAGTAGGGGTGTGATCCCGGTCCGGCAGTCGCTTCTTGGCCGGAGGGCTGTCGGGCCGGGGCGGTTCCTGGGGTGTTGAGCGAAATCTGGGCGGATGCTGGCCAGTCCTGGCCAGTGGCGTCACGTCCTCTGGTGTCGGGACGTTGTCGCTGGTTGTGTGGCGCGTGGACCCGGGCACACCGCATGTCTGGGTCTGGGGGTGGGCTCCGGTCTGGTAGCCGAGGACGCGTCGGCCGGAACCCGCCTTGAGTGGTGTGACTGGTTGGGTGATTCCGGCCTGGGGCGGGCGCCCCCCATCGCCTGCCCGGGTTTTGGGTGGGTGCTGGTTCGAGTGACCTTGGGGATCATCGAGCCGGTACCCACCTGGGGGCGTCGGATGTGCCATCAGAACGGCACCATCGCGGTGACCAGTGCGACGGCGAGCACCACCAGGCCGAGCACGAGCAGGTTGACCGCGCGACGGATGCGGATGAACTTGCGGCAGGCGATCTGCGCCAGGCTCCGCACGTCGTACACGACGTCAACGGGGTGCGCCGTCTTGTAGTACTTCAGCAGCTCGTACGGCTCGCTGGTCAGCGAGTGCAGCCAACTGCCCGGGGCAGCGCCGTTCAGGTTGGGGCGGAGAGCCGCGAGCAGCAGAAGCACGCTCAGCCCGATCGGCAGAGCCGACGTCCACAGGGCAACCGTCGCGACCGGCGGCAGGCTCCGCCCGGTCAGGGCGATGATGCCGGCCAGGGCAGCACCGACCAGAGACAACAGCGTTGTGGCCTTGCTGTCCGCGCGTCGCAGTTCATCGCGGACCTGGTCGCGGGCGGCCAGCAAGCCAGTGGGGATCGTGGGCTCGGTCATTACGCGGCCTCGTTCCCGGCCTGCGTGGTCGTGGTGGTCGTCAGGTCGCTGTGGACGCTCAGCACGCGCACGGCGTTGCCGAGGGTGCGCTGCGCGATACGGCGGTCCCGGCGGGCGCGGGCGGAGCCGTCGAGCAGGGACGTCGTGGGTTCAGGGCGCGGCTCACGCAGCTGCGCGAACTCGCTGGAAAGCTTCGGGTGGCTGATCAGGTAGTGGTACTCGGCGTCCAGCGTGGTCAAGGTGCCGGACGCGTCGATCGCGGCGATGTCGTCGGCGGTCGGCTCGGTGATGTCGTCGATGCCGGGGAAGTCGTTGACGTGCATGGGGTTGGTGCTCCCTGTGTCGAAGTGGATGGGCACCGGGCGGTGCCGTTGGTTCCCGAACCTCCGCCGTCCCGCCGAACCGGCGGGCCACCCGCGCAAGCGGGTGTGGTGCGGAGGAACGGCACCCGACGGGGTGCGTCTGGTGTTGGGGTGCTCTCCGGTGCCGTCGTATCGGTCCACCGGAGAGCCAGCCGCAATCGCGGCTGAGAGCGGTCGGCCCCCTCGTCCCTTAAGGCAGGGCTGGTAGGCGGGCCGCTCGAACGCTGTGGAGGAGTCAAAGAACGACTGCGATACGTCCACGGCGGATAGGTGCATGGGTTGAGGTGTCGCGGCGGTTTCCCGTCCGGACCATGCACACGCAGCGAGTTGGGCAACCGTCTCCACATCGACGCACACAGCCGAAAGCCCTTGTGCGGCAGGAAAGGCTTAAGCACCTTGCAGGATCGGCCCGAACGTGTCGGGTGATGTCCCTCCGGTTTGGACGGACCTAGCGCCCACGTCGGTCGTGGTCGCCGTGCGGTCTGCCCCCGTTGTCAGCCCCTATGCCCAGTCGCTGAATCCAGGAACGTATGCAGTTCTCAAAGAACGACCGGGCGGTGGACCTCCTCCGGGGAGGTGATCCGGTTCACTCCGGTTCAACGCGAGTCAGAACGTAACAAGTCGAGCCAACTCGAGTCAACAGGTGTTGTGAAACTCGTCGCATCCGCCCAGGTAAATGGCCATGTACCGGGTTTGGGGTAGTCCAGCCAGGCGGGTCACTGGTACGGTGTGAGTCACGTTGGCTCGTCAGAGGGAGGCGTTGACTCAGATGGACTCGGACCTCGGGAACGTCCCAAGTTCGGGCAAGGCGACATCACAAGCCCTGGCGCACCACCTGCGCACGGAGATCGAAGCTGGCCGGCTCGCCCATCGCGCGCCCCTGCCGACGTCGAAGCAGCTCGCCAAGCAGTACGACACGTCGCCGGCGACGGTCAGCCGGGCGATGGACATCCTCGCGGCGGAAGGGCTGATCATCGGCAAGCCGCGTGCGGGTCGCATCGTCAACTACCCGCCGCCTGAGGAGCGAAGTGCGCCGAGCAGGCCAAAAGTGCTGCTCATCGGTGGTTATGCGGGGAGTGGCAAGACCGAGCTCGGCCGGATCCTCGCCCGGCTCACGCACTGGCCGATGCTCGACAAGGACACGACCACGCGCGCGGTCGTCGAGCAGGCATTGGAGCTGCTCGGCCACTCGCCGCATGATCGTGAGTCGGACCTGTACCGCACCTCCATCCGGCCAGCCGAGTACGAAGCGCTCATCGCCGGCATGATGGAGAACGTCGAATGTGGCACCTCTGCCATCGTCACCGCGCCGTTCGCCCTCGAACTGGCGGACAAGACGTGGTGCGACCGGACGGCCGCGAACCTCGCGCGCCTAGGCGCTGACCTGCACGTCATCTGGGTTCGGACCGACGCCGAGTCGATGCGCCGGTACATCCGTCACCGTGGCGCGGCGCGCGACGCCGCCAAGCTCGCGGACTGGGATGCCTGGGTGGCGGGCCTCAACCTGGCGTTCGAGCCGGCGATCGAGCACACCGTTATCAACAACTCGTCTGACGCTCGGCCATTGCAGGAACAGGCTGAGCAGCTGCTCGCTACCGTGACGGCGTGAGCATCCTGTTGCGTGTGCTGGTCAGCAACGAGGCAGAGGACCAGGTCGGCGTCAGCCTGCTCGACCAGGTGTCTGGCGTCGAAGTCATCACCTACGACCCGACCGCTACCAGACTGTCTGACCAGCAGCGCACCGCCGATGTCTTTCTGCCGCCTTACCGGGGCAGCGAGCGCCCGATCCCGCTGGTCAAGCAGTTGCCGAACCTTCGCCTCGTGCAGCTGCTCAGCGCTGGCATCGACGAGTGGAGTCCGCACGTCCCGCACAGCGTGATGCTGGCGAACGCTCGCGGCGCCCATGCCGGCCCGGTCAGCGAGTGGATTCTCTCCGCGATCTTGACCACGTACCGCCGCTGGCCTGCGCTTATTCGCTACCAGGACCAGCACACCTGGGCTCACCGGCGACCAGGCACCGACTTCGAGACGTTGAGCGGCAAGCGCGTGCTCGTGCTCGGGGCCGGCGCAATCGGAACCGCGGTGACTCGCTTGCTGCCGCCGTTCGGCGCGACCGCCACCCTGGTTGGCCGGACCGCCCGTGACAGCGTGCGTGGAGTCGATGAACTCCCCGAGATGGTCAGCGAGCACGACGTCGTGGTCGTCATCTGCCCACTCACTCCCGACACCGAGGGCCTGATCGACGCCAAGATCCTGGCCGCGATGCCGGACGGCGCACTACTCGTCAACGCCGGCCGGGGCCGCATCGTCGACACCGACGCCTTGGTGGCCGAGCTGGCCGCGCAGCGCCTGCGCGCCGCGCTCGACGTCACCGATCCTGAGCCTCTGCCGGCGGACCACCCACTGTGGAGCTGCTCAGGCCTCATCGTCAGCCCGCACTCAGCGCGGACCGTGCCAGGCACCAACCGACTCTGCTACGAGGTCGCAGCCGAACAGGTCGCCGCGCTGGCACGGGGAGAGACCCCGTCGAACGTCGCGGCTCGCTAACGCGGCCGTCCTCACGGTTCCAAGCGCGGGATGCACGTGTGCACGGCGATCATGTCGCACACAGCCTGGTACATCTGCCGACCGTCCCGAGCCTCGACGTCCTTCAGGTAGTCGTTCGCACCGGACACGTCCCCGACGGTCAGGAACCCAAGGCAGAAGTGGAAGTGCGTCAGCGTTCGGTTGGCCCGCTCCTGCTGCTCGGTCTCCTGCTGGCTCGCAGTCATCGCTGGTCCCTGTCTGAGCCAGTAAGACCGGCGGACACGACGGCCGGGGAGCCCATCGCGTCCGCCGGGGTGTGGAGCCGGCCGCGCCGACCGAGTGCGCGCGGGGTCGGCACGGCCGGAGTCGAGGTGCGATGCAGGATCCGGTGCAGCCAACAGGGCCGGCGGTGCCGGTGCGGATCGATCCGCTGCTCCAGGTCCCGCAACGACTCGCGGGCGGCCAGGAACGCTGAACATCGGGCGCAATGCGGGCCGGGCGGAGTCTCCATCGGCGCGAGCATGATCACCGCACCGCACACCGCCTCTGGCTCCGGGCGATGCGCGGTGAACTCCTCATCGGTCACGGCGTGGTCGACGCGATCGGTGCTCGTCAACCACGTCGTGAAGATCTTCTCCCCGGGCATACCTCGACCTTCGACCACCGAGCGCTACCTATCCCATACCGAGATGGGTATCTCACCGCGAGATGTAGCCTGGTTGGATGACCGACCCGAAGGGCGTGGCGCTCCCTGACTGGGCATGGCAGCGTCCCGAAGTCCGTGACGCGCTCCGCGCCCGCGACATGGCCGCGCTGTTCAAGGCGGTGCAGCAGTACAGCGGTGCCAGCCAAACTCGCATCGGCCGCGCTACCGGCCTGCTTCAGGGCCGTGTCAGCGAGATCATCGCCGGTACCCGCAAGGTCACCACGCTTGAGCTCTTCGAGCGCATCGCCGACGGCGTCCAGATGCCCGACGACGCGCGAATGCTGCTCGGACTCGCACCCCAGGACCCTGCTGGGCTCGATCACCTCAGTGCCTCCGGTCGGGCCGAGCTGATCGCGGTCTACCCGTCTCAGTCCGCCGCCCTGCCCGAAATCCGCGATCTTGCCGGCAAGGCCACCACTGTGGACGTGCTGGCCGTACGCGGCCTGGGCATCCTAGGAATGAACGACTCGGTCCTTCGCCCCAGCGTGCGCAAGGCGACCCCAGTCGTCCGCGTGCTGCTGCTCGATCCCGACAGCGAAGCAGCCCACCGCAGGGCCTCCGAAATCGGCGAGTCGTACACGACGTTCAGCGGCGGCATCCGTATGTCAATCGAGCGCCTCCGCGAACTCGCCGCCGACGGCGTGCAAGTCGAAGCGCATACCTACGCGCTGCTGCCCACCTGGCGCGTCATCGGCCTAGACAGCACTCTGTTCGTGTCCGCGTTCGGCGAGACCCACGAAGGCCACACCTCGCCGATGTACCGAATCGCCGGATCGCCGCATGGCGCACTGCACCGCGGCTTCCGTAGGTTCAGCGACGAGCTGCGTCGCACCGCGCGGCGCGTGGTCTGACCGGGAGGCGGCCGTGACGGTCGAGGCAGAACTCAAGGCACGACTGCGCAACCCTGAGCAGGTGCGCCAACGCCTCGCTGAGCGAGCACCCGCCGAGCACTCCGTCTACGCCGATCACTACTTCGATTACCCGGACCGCCGGCTCAGCGCCGCCGGCTACGAGGTGCGGCTCCGTACGATCACCGACGATGCCGGCAATTCGGGGTCGTTGCTGACGTTCAAAGAACCGGCAGTGGACGCAGCCAGCGGCTCGAAGCCGGAGCATGAGACGCCCGTAGATGACCCGAACGTGGTCACGAAGCTGGTCACCGTGCTGGGGTTGGTCGAGTTGATCGCATTCGAGAAGCGGTGTACCAACTTTCGGTTCACTGAGCACGGCCGAGACCTTGTGGCCACAGTGGTTGAGGTGCCGGAGTTGGACGGTGAGACCTTCGTTGAAGTCGAGACGCTGACCACCAACGACGATGTGGATGACGCGTTGGTCGTAGTGCGCTGCATGCTGAACGAGTTGGGAGTCAGTGCTACCGAGTTGACCACTGAGACGTATACGGGAGCGGTGGCAGCGAAGCGGCATGTTTGACCCTCACATACGGGGCCAGTGCTGGCCCATGGGACCGAGCCACCGGGTGGTGGCCAACGACGTGCCCACATGAAGCGTTGGGAGGGGTTGCCCCCGGCGGTCCGACCCCTACTCCACCGTCCTGAACAGGGTAAATAAGGTCGAGCGGATCCTTAGCTCAGCATCCAGCAGACCTTCGCGGTTGCGTGATGCTGACGCCAGTCGTCGGAGTATTCGGGCAGCGGTGGCGGACCGTGTTACACAGGGTTAGTCATGGTTACATTCTGTTGTTTCCGATAACCTAGCAGTAGGGTGTACCGTAAGGCTGGGTTTAGTGTCTCCTTTGACGGTGTCGGTGCGGAGTTGTCCTCGTCGGCAATCAGCTATTGCGTATGAGGTAGACCGGGGATGGATGTTCCAAACGATGGTCGATTCAAAAGGGGAGACATTGTTTTGGTTCATTGGAGAGGTGTGCGAATACCGGCGCGTGTTATTTGTTGTGTGGAGTCTCAATCCTATCGACTGGAACAACGCTGGTTTGAGATGCGCCAAAAGGGATCACTTGCGGCTAATCTTGAAATTAAACCTCCCAACGAGTCGAAGAGGCACGCGGTTAGGGTTACCTTGAACCGCCCGCAACGGGAAAGTATTATCTGGCGGTTTCGCTTCTTCCATGCTGGCATGCCGCTGTATGAAGAGTTCTTGGCGAATGATGTCCAACTTCATGCGCGCGACCCTTCCTGGGATCCGTTTGGCATTATGCCCTATGCTTCTCCTGAGGTGCACCGTAAACGTGGCACCTATCTACCTGGTGAATACTATGAACCTGACGATCCCGTTTGGGTTTGGGAAGAAAATCGTTGGCATCCAGCGGTGGTGGTTGCCGTTGAGCGCTGGGTTTCCGTACGTTATCTCGACAACTTTCGAGATCGTAAGCGAAATTGCTCTAAGAGTTATCGCACATGGCAGATCTGGCCGGTAATCGGCGAGTTGTCAGAGGTCTTTAGAGCCGATATTGAGCGCTTTCTGTAGATCGCGCCTTGGTGCTCAAGGGTATGTCGATTGGCCGGCAAGTTCTTGGGCGTCAATTGGCGCTGCCACTCTGGCCCCCCTTCATGTGTGATCCACTGCTCGGGTCTAGACCGCAACTCGTCCTGCAAGGCCCTCTCGAACATATGGTCACGATTAGGCAACGAAAACTGCATTCTAATGTCTTCTCACGTCTTCTGTGTTACGTGAGCGCGCGTTTTTTGGGCCATTGGTTCCGGAGTCTGCGCTGCTCAGGCGCTGTTTTTCGTGAAGGAAAGCAGCTTTGGAGGACTGTAAGGCCGGGAGGATGACGGCAAGTAGGAACGCGATCTAGCGTATCTGCCCGTAGCGGTTACATCCGTTAGTCCGTTCTGTCGACTACCCCGATTGGGATAGTGCGGCAATTACTGAAGCGGAACGCGCGGAGGCCCCGGGTGCAACCGGGGGCCTCCAGCGACACGCCATACGCACCTTCCGACCCTCTCCAGTGGATCAAGAACGAGGTACTGGGTCAGTGACGATACGACACATGCGGCCGCTGAAAAGGTCAGCAGTGGCAAGCACCCCGCCGGAAGTGGCTGGCGGCACATTGATGCAGCCACGGGTCAGCGCTGATGAAGCCCGGGAAGGCGATCCGACGACGATGCTAGGCATGGCTGATCGAGTCCTTTGGGGCGGCCGCCGCTGCAGGCACCTGCTTCTTATCGTCGGACTAGTGATCGTCGGGATCGTCGCTGTCCTCGTGATTGCGCCATCACTGGCTCTGTACCTCGGTTGTGCAGGGGGTGGAGGTCGCCTCGTGCGGCGGTCGCTGGTTCGGAGTAACGCGCCACCGGCGGTGTCACTCCGAGTAGTCAAGTTTCCTGGGGTCTTAGGTTAGTTTCCTGGTTGGATTCCTGGCACCGACCGCGTGAGCCGAGCATGATCCAGATCGTTGAATGCACTTCGCGGCGTGAGAGGAAGGCCGTTGTGGGCGGTACGAAGGGGAGTCCTCACGGCGGGAGGACCGCCGGAGGCGTGACCCCGTCGTCGGGCGTCGGGCGTGTCTTGTCCACAGGTTGTCACCCTTGGTCACCGTGTCACCCTTTGGTCACGGTCGCCGTGTCACGAGTGACCGACGGGTATTTCCTCTTCTTCCGGTGCCGGCTGGGGCGCGCAGGTCGAGTAGCTTGTGGCGCGCGATGGCCCTCGGTGCGCGTCGGCTGTGCCGGAATCGTCGAAGCATTCCGTTCGGCTGACTAGCTGATTGGGCGTTCTGCCCCCTGCTCGGGGGCAGAACGAACGGAGGCCCCCCGGTTGCGTCGGGGGGCCTCCAGCAACACGCCGTACACATCCCCGACCGTCTCAGTGATCAAGAAAGTGGTACAGCGCCAGTGACGATACGACACACGCGACCGGCGAACAGGTCGACAGTCACAACGACCTCGCCGGACGTGGCCGGAGGCACGTTGACCCAGTCCCGGGTCAGGCCCGACGCCGAGGAGGACGATCCAACAACCATGCTCGGCATCGTGGATCGAGTTCTCCGGGACGGGCGCCGCTGCTGGCACCTACTTCTCATCGTTGGTCTAGTGATCGCCGGGGTTACCGTTGTTCTGGTGATTGCGCCATCGGTCGCCTTGTACCTCGGGTGCGCGTGGGGCGGTGGTCGCCTCATGCGACGTCGGCACGAGCAGAGCCTCGACAAGTCGTAGGCAGCGAGACAGGGGTGCGGACTCACACGTCGTCTCAGTTGCCTGTTGTCCCTCCGCGTGCACTCAAGTTCGGCGTGGTTCGCACCCCGGCCTGACCTGCTGTGGAGCGGCAGGTTGGACTCGAACAGATGGCCGCGAGCGGTGGTTCGCAGACCTCGAAAGCGTGTGAGGGAGACCCTCCTGCGTTGGCTGGGTGTCTTACGCAAGGTGGGGAGAGCTAGCCGCGCTGCCGGCGACCAGGTGGCTGTTGTGCCGGATACCCGCCCAAGTTGGCGGGGGATCACGGATAACCGCAGCTCAGGGTGGGTCTGTGCGGCGGTCTGTAAATCAGCCGCGAAAGCTTCGGAGGTTCAAATCCTTCACCTGGCACGCGCGGGATGGGCGGGCTATGTCTGCGTTAAAGCGCAGACATAGCCCGCTTGTCGTGTTTTCTGGGGCTCTCGCCCCAGGCCCCAAGGCAGGGGGCTCCGCCCCCTGCACCCCCGATCCCCGTTGAGGCTTTGTCTTCTGTGACGGTGGCTTGGTGCCGTGGTTGGGTGGCCTCGGCCTTCGGCCTGGCCTGCGGTAGGGGGCCGTGATCGGGGATCTGCCGGTGGGGCGGGTTGTCGATCGGCGATTGGTGTGGCCGCCGCAGGCGCGGGGGTACTCGGCCTTCGGCCTGGCCTGCGTGGGGGCTGTGGTGGGTCGGTGATCCGTGTGGGCTGCGGTGGTGCGGGAATGTTTGGCTGTGGTCTTTGGCCTGGTCTTTCGTGGCTGACTTGCGACGCCGAGAATCGGCAATCAGCCGGCGCGGGCGGGCGGCGTCTACTCGCGACACTCGAGAACGGTGCGGCGACGCGGCCAGTGGGCGGCACGTAGCTGCTGCCGGCTTCGCGGGTCGGCTTCCGACGGGCGGTCATCCCTCGGCGCTTTGCTTCGGGTCTTGCCAACCAGGGCCGACGGCAGCCGCCTTTGTTGTCAGGGGGTGACGAAGGTCATGCGGGTGTCGACGGCCTGAGGGTGGAGAGGAAGGCGTGCCAGGCGGGGGTGGGGAAACTGAGGGTGGGGCCGGCGGGGTTCTTGGAGTCGCGGACGGCGAGGCTGGCTGTAGCGAACAGGACCTCTACGCAATTGGCGCCGGCGGCGCTGCTGTAGGAACTCCTCACCCAACGGCCGGTCGGTCGACTCATCTACTCCCCTTGAGCGTTTCCCTGAGAACAGAACGCGTCTCCTCACAGGGCAGCGCCGACCGACAGAGCCGCTCGAAGCAGTCCGCGAGCCTGGCGGTATCGGCCTCGTCGTCGAACAACCGCTCCGACCCGTACACCTGTGAGGAGAACACCACAGGCGAGCTGCGGCCGCCGAATTTGAACACGGTGAAGCCGCCGGCCCGAGCGGGATTGCTTGGCGTTGAGCTGAGAAGTAACCGAATCGTGATCCGGGGATCTTCGGTCAGGCGCAGCAGATGGGTCAGCTGCTCCCGCGCCACCGCCTCGTCGCCGACGGCGGCGCGAAGGGTCTCCTCGCCGAGCACGAACCGCAGTCGGGCCGGGCCGGCGGGACCGAGCACCTGGGCCTGGCGCTCCTCGCGGAATGCGACGCGGGCCTCGAACTCCTCGTCGGACGGTTGCCACCACACGCCCACGCCTTCGGCGATCAGTGCCCGAAGGTACGACGGCGACTGGGCCAGGCCGGGTACTACGGCGGGCTCGTAGGCGCAGATCTCGACTGCGGCGGCCTCCAGCTCGGCGAACTGGGTGAACGCGTCCGGCAGGACGTCCGAAGTGGACGGGCGCCGGCGTCGCCGTGCGGCCTGGATGGCCAGCGCGGTGAGTTCGGCGCGTTCGGCGGCGGTGGCGTGATACAGGTCGAGCAGCACCTCCAGATCGGGGAGGCGGATGGTGCTGCGGCCGTCCTCGAGATCGACCACCCGGGACCGCACGCGGCCCAGCGCGTCGGCGGCGTCCTGTTGGGTGAGGCCATGACGTTCACGCATCCGGCGCAGCCGCAGGCCGAGCTGTCGGCGCTCCATGGTCGGGCGGACTTTGCCCATATGGATGCACCTCCTCGGCCGGGTAGAGCCTGGCCAAACTCCGACGGTCGGACTTATGCTAAACAAGTCCGACTGTCGGACATAGGCGTTTTCTCTCCTTCCCGTCTGGGTGCGAAGGGGTGATGGTCGTGGAACCACGCTCACCGGTCCGCGTCGAGTCGCAGATCCAGCTCTCCGCGGATGCGCCGCTGCGCTGGGATGTCGACCACGAGGCCGACACGGCCACCATCTACATCGGCGAGCGCGAGGAGCACGTGCTCCGGCTGTGCCGGGAAAGCCTTCGCGACCTCGTGCACACCTGCGCCCGCGCGCTGGCGGAGATGCAGGCCGGTCGCGGTCACTGAGCATCGCGGCGAAAAGACCTGGTGGATGTAGATGGCCGGCGCCTGGGGCTTCCCCTCCCAATGACGCCGGCCACGAGAGCAAGCGTAGCACGAGTTCGAACACAAGTTCGAGTGCTGTCATGGCTTTGTGATGTCGTGTCGTGGCTGCGTGCCGCGCTCCGGGTCGTCCGGGTCGAGCCCGAGATGGCTCAACCGCGCCTTGATCGCCGCCCGGCTGCGGCCGAAGTGCCGGCCGAGCTCGGCGATCGGCTGGTCGCCCTCCGTCCACAGGCGACGGAGTTCGTCGTCCTGCTCGGCGCTCCACGGCGTGCCGGCGTTGGCCGGCGCCGGGCGGGCCCGCGACGACACCTTGCCGCCGCCGCGCACGGTCGCCAGACCGCGCAGGGTGGCCTCGATCAGCTCGCCGGCCGGGACCAGATCGCTGGCCGGCAGGATGAAACTGCCCTCCGCCACGACGGCGCCGTCGGGCAGTTGGGCCTCCAGTTCGACGGTCACGGTCAGATCCGTGTCCATCCGGACGTGGACCGCGTAACTGCGGTCTCCTATCTCTTCCTCGCCCCTGAGTTGCACGCTTGTGCGCATCTGTGACCTCCTGCGGCCACGCTAGGTGGACGGCGCGGGTGATCGTCGGGGGTGCGTCCGGAGCGATCTTGTTCGGGAGTGTTTGCCCAGGTCGGGCTTTGTCAAGTCCGGGTCGAACGTGGCGGCCGAAAGCCGCCAGCATCGCCGCTGGAGGGCGGCGAGGATCGAGTCATGGGTGGATTTCGGTTCGGAGTGTTGGCGGAATCGGCGGGCAGCGTCGGTGAACTGGTGGCGACGGCCCGCCGCGCGGAGGAACTCGGCTACGACACGGTGTTGCTGCGCGACCATTTCGTGCCGGAACCGTTCGGGGACCAGGTGGCGCCGCTGATCGGCCTCGCCGCGGCGGCGTGCGCGACGACCACGCTGGGTGTGGGAACCCTGGTGCTGGACAACGACTATCGGCATCCGGTCGTGCTGGCCAAGGAGGCCGCGACGCTGCAACAGCTGTCCGGCGGCCGGTTCGAGCTCGGCCTCGGCGCGGGTTGGCTGCGCGTCGAGTACGAGGCGGCGGGCATGGCCTTCGACCGGGCCGGCGTGCGGGTCGGTCGGCTGGAGGAGTCGGTGCGCTTGCTCAAGGAGTTGTTCGCAGGCAAGGAAGTCCGCTTCGACGGTGCGCACTACCGGGTCGACGGCGTCACCAACTTCCCCGCGGTCGACCGGGCGCCCCGCGTGCTGATCGGGGCCGGCAGCCCGCGCATGCTGCGGCTCGCCGGGCGGGAGGCGGACTCGGTCGGGATCCTGGCCAAGGCGCTGCCCGGCGGCATCATCTCGGACGCCATGGAGGAGCGATTCACTGCGGCATTCGCCACGAAAGCGGATTTGGTCCGCGCCGAGGGCCGGGATGTCGAGATCAGCTCGGTGGTGTCGGTGGAGCTGGCCGACGACCCTCGAGCCGCGGCGGAACGCTATGCGGTGGAACGCGGTTGGGGCGCCGGCGCGGCCGATCTGGTCGCGGACATGCCGGCGAAGTTCCTGGGCCCGCTCGACCACGTCGTCGAGCTGGCGCACCACCGGCGGGAGCGGCTCGGACTGTCCTATCTGGTCGTGTCGGACCGGGAGTTCGAGGCTGCCGCCCCGATGGTGCGGGCGCTGTCAGGCGCGTAGCGCGGGCCGCCGGCTCCAGCCGGTCCAGAGTGGACGGTAGCCCTGGATGGACCAGAACGGCACGGACCGCGGGTTGGGCACCGCGTAGTGCAGGAGCGTCGCCTCGATGCCGGCGTCGTCCAACTCGCGGTGCACCTGGGCGACCAGCGCGCTGCCGACGCCGCCGCCCCGCAGGTCGGCCCGGACGCCGCCGAGGCCGAGGTAGGCGGCCGGACCAGCCGATGTGCGGCCGGCGATCCACTCGGAGTGCGGCGGCAGGTCGACCGTGACGATGCCGGCCGCCCGCCCGTCCACCTCTGCGAGCCAGACGCACGGCTGGTCCCGGTCCAGTAGCTCGGCGGTGGTCCGGCGCACTTCGGCCTCCGTGGACGGCCGCTCGGTCAGCAGGCCGAACTGGGTGTCGTAGCGAATGACTTCCATACTTAGTGCCACACACGCCACCAAGTCCGCCTTCGTAGCGTGCCGGACGGACACATTCCGGGCCTTGGGCGCCTCGCCGAAGACACCGGCCCGGCGCACGGCCAGCACCGCCAACGGGCCGAAGCCGTGCTCGATCAAAGTCCGCACCGCGGCGGTGTCCCGGCTCGGCCAGCTGATCTGGGCGGCGCAGTCGACGTCGCCGGGCGTGACGACCTTGGCCAGGTGCTCCTCCCACCGGTCGAGCAGGGGCGCGAGGTCGGCGCCGGCCAGCCGGACGGCCAGCGTGTGCCGGCGCAGCGGTCCCCAGCTGGCGTCGATGGACTCCGGGTCGATTTCCCGGAATGTGGACGCGCCCAGTGCACCCACCGTGTCGATCACGTCCCCGGTCAGCGGCGGATCGGCCGGCAGCAGCGGGTCGAGCAGGGCCAGGCGGGCGGCGTGCAGCCGTTCGACATCGATGTCCACGGCGACACATCCAACTCCTGCGACGGGGTGAAGTCGCGAGAATTACGCTAGGTGATCGACACGGGGCGTGATCGGCGCATCCGAGTGTCCGATTTGCCGGCGTTTTGTCCGCTTAATCGTTTCAAGAGCCCGGTTGGACGTGCAAATTGCTCTTTCTGAAGCCAAACTGTTCACTGGGAGTGTTGCCTTCGTCAACTAGACGGGCCACACTCGCTCAACCGGGGTAAACTGCGGATTGAGGGGTTCCGGTGCACTCGGGACCCCTCGGTCATGCCGAGGACACCACCGGCAGGAGTGTCGTCAGGGGGGAGAAGGCGCCCCTGCCTGCGTGGCCCGACGAGGAGGGTGGATGACCGACCACCGCCGTGCCGTCCAACCCGAGGTGCCTCGTCCGCCGGTTCGCGCCCAGCTTGATCCGAAGCGTACCCGGCGGTACCGCCTGTTCTCCGCGGCGGTCCTGGTCGCCGGCCTCGGTGTCGCGGTGGCCGTTCTGCTCGGTCACGCCGACCATCCCCAGCCCGAACAGTTGCTGATCGCCGGCCCGCTGCTGGCCGTCGGCTTCCTGCTGTCCGAGCAGCTCTCCATCGACTTCGACGTCCGGCAGGTCAGCTGGACGATCTCCTTCGCCGAGATCCCGCTGGTGCTCGGCCTGGTGACGGTGCCGTTCGAGGTCGTGCTCGCCGCGTACCTGGTGGCCGGGCTGGGCGTGCAGATCAGCCGCCACAAGCTGCGGCACCTCAGCTACCACGTCGGCATCATGTGCCTCGAGGTGGCGATCCCGTACGCCGCCTACTACCTGCTGCGCAACGACTTCACCGCGATGCCCGTGTGGGCCGCCGCCTCGCTCGCCGTGCTCACGTCACCGCTGGTCAGCACCGCCCTGGGCCTCGGCGCCATGCACGTCCTCGGCGGCGAGCTGCGGATGCCCGCCGCCGCGCGGCTGGGCCTGCGCTCGCTGGTCGTCTGCCTGATGAACGTCACCGTCGGCCTGGTCGCGTTCGTGCTCGTGAACACCGCGCCGTGGGGCTGGCTGCTGGCCGGCCTGCTCGCCGCGTCGATGGTGGCGCTGTACCGCGCGTACTCCGGGCTGCTGCGGGAGCAGCGGGACCTGGAGACGCTGTCCGACGTCAGCCTCAACGTGGCGCGGTCCGGCCAGGACGTCATGAACAAGGCGTCCGTGCTGACCAACGTGCTGCCGCCCGAGGACCCCGCCGACTGGCAGGCCATCGTCGAGCGGATCCGGGACCAGCTCAACGCCAAGCGCGTCGTGCTGCACCTCAAGTTGGACACCGACGACGTGCGCCAGCTCGTCGCCGGCGTGCCGCTGCCGGAGGACACCGTCCCCGACCGCGACGACCCGATCCTGCAGCTGGCCGGCAACCACGTGCGCTACTTCAAGCTCTCCGACGCTGCCGACGACGTGCAGGAGGCGCTGCGCCGCCGCGGCGTGTACGAGGTGCTGGTGGTGCCGCTGCGCGGCGCCAGCCAGCCGCTCGGCGCCATGGAGGTGCACGACCGCCTCAGCCGCTGGCGTGGCTTCGGCAGCGCCGACGTGCGGCTGCTGCGCACGCTGTCCAGCCACCTCGCCACCGCCATGGACAACCGGCGGCTGGTCGGGCGGCTGCGTCACCACGCGTACCACGACCCGCTGACCGGGCTGCTCAACCGCACGGGCTTCCGTGAGGTCGCCGGCGAACCCGTGCGCGGTGAGGACAACTGCGTGGTCATGCGCATCGACCTGGATGTGATGTCCGGCGTCGCGGACGCGCTCGGTTACGCGTGGGGCGACCGCATGGTGCTCGCGGCGAGCCGCCGGCTGCGCGACGCCCTCGGCAACGAGGTGCCGCTGGCACGACTGGAGGGCGGCTCCTTCGCGGCGCTGCTCGTCGACCGTACGCACGCGCAGGCACAGGAGGTCGGCGAGAAGCTGCGCGCGGGGCTGTCCATGCCGTACCCGGTGGACAAGCTGACCGTGGAGGCCAGCGCGCTGATCGGCTACGTCTCCAACACCACCGAGGACGGCGACGACACCCTCGACGTCGACACCCTCTTGCAGCGCGCCGACGTGGCCGTGCAGGCCGCGCACAGCGGCAGCGACCCCGTACGCGGCTACGCGCCGAGCATGGGCCAGATCTTCCTGCGGCGGTTCCAGCTGGTCACCCAGTTCCGGTCCGCGCTGGAGACCGGCCAGGTCACCGTGCACTACCAGCCGAAGATCGCGCTGCCGAGCCGGCAGGTGGTCGGCGTGGAGGCGCTGGTGCGGTGGCGGCACCCCGAGTTCGGGCCGCTCGACCCGGACGAGTTCGTGCCCGCCGTGGAGGCCACCGGCCTGGTCGACGCGCTCACGTCGTTCGTGATGGAGCAGGGGTTGCAGCGGGTGCGGTCATGGCTGGACCGTGGGCTGCGCATGTCCACCGCCGTCAACCTGTCCGTGCGCAACCTGGCCGACGCCAACTTCCCGGACCTGGTCGCCGAGGCGCTGCGCCGCTACGACGTGCCGCCACAGCTGCTCACCTTCGAGCTCACCGAGTCCGGCGTGATGTCCGACCCGGAGCGGGCGCTGCCGGTGCTGCGGCGGCTGCACGCCATGGGCGTGACGCTGGCCGTGGACGACTTCGGCACCGGCTACTCGTCGCTGGCCTACCTGCGGCAGCTGCCGGTGGACGAGGTGAAGATCGACAAGTCGTTCGTGCTCGGCATGGGCACCGACCTGTCGGACATGGCCGTCGTGCGGGCCATCGTCGAGCTGGGGCACTCGCTCGGGCTGACCGTGGTCGCCGAGGGCGTCGAGGAGGACTCCGCACGGGAGCAGCTCGTCAGCATGGGCTGCGATGTCGCGCAGGGCTACCTGATCTCGCGGCCGCTGTCCGAGGAGCGCTTCGAGGCCTGGCTGCGGGCGCGCACGATCCGGGCCCGTGGCCTGCGGGATGAGACGGTCCTCACGTTGGTCAGTTGACGCAGGTGGGAGGTGGCCCCCCGATTTCGTGATCGCGGGGTCCGTACGCTAGAGTTCTAATCGCTCCGCAAGAGCAAGGCCCCAATAGCTCAGTCGGCAGAGCGTCTCCATGGTAAGGAGAAGGTCTACGGTTCGATTCCGTATTGGGGCTCCAGAGATCGCCGCGGTGCTTCGTGTTGGCATCGCGGCTGCTCTGCGTGTGAGGCGGTGTAGCTCAGTTGGTAGAGCAAGCGACTCATAATCGCTGTGTCGCCGGTTCAAGTCCGGCCATCGCTACTCGATGGGGAACGTGTGCTCGGCGAAGCCGAGCCTGATCGCTCCGCCATACACTGGGGCTCTCGCCCCAGACCCCAAGCAAGGGGGCTCCGCCCCCTTGACCCCCGGCACGGGGGACTAGCGATAGGAGAGGTGCCCCGTGGCTGCGACCGACGTGCGACCGAAGATCACCCTCGCGTGCGAGGAGTGCAAGCACCGCAACTACATCACCAGGAAGAACCGTCGGAACGACCCCGACCGCCTGGAGATCAAGAAGTTCTGCCCGAACTGCGGCACGCACCGTGCCCACAAGGAAACCCGCTGAGCTTCCGCTTCGACGAGGCCGCCCCGAGTGCTCGGGGCGGCCTCGCCGCGTTCTGGGAAAGTTGCCGGCTAACCTGGCCCGGTGCCACTGGACCAGTCGTTCACAGGACGCAGCTACCCGCCGGGTGACGTGTACGAGGTAGGCCGCGAGAAGATCCGCGAGTTCGCCGACGCCGTCGGCGCGGCCAGCCCGCTGCACCGCGACCCCGAGGCCGCGCGCGCCGCCGGCTACGCCGACGTGATCGCGCCGCCGACCTTCGCCACGGTCATCTCCATGAAGGCCACCTCGATCGTCGTCGACGATCCCGAGCTGGGCCTGGACTACAGCCGGGTGGTGCACGGCTCGCAGACCTTCGTCCACCACCGGCCGATGGTCGCCGGCGACCGGCTGGTCAGCGAGGTGCACGTGGACGACGTGCAGACCCGGATGGGCAACGACTTCCTGACCATCCGCGCCGAGATCACCACCGAGGACGGCCGGGCCGTGTGCACGTCGACCGGGCTGCTGGTGGCCCGAGGGGAGGACGCGTGATGAGCAGGCTGCCCGCCTCCAAGGTCACCAAGGGCGACGAGCTGCCGGCCAAGCAGGTCCGGGTCACCCGCGACCGCCTAGTCCGCTACGCCGGCGCCTCGCTGGACTTCAACCCCATCCACTGGAACGAGAAGTTCGCCGCCGAGGTCGGCCTGCCCGGCGTCATCGCGCACGGCATGCTGACCATGGCGCTGGCCAACGAACTCGTCAGCGACTGGGTCGGCGACCCCGGCGCGATCGTCGAGACCACCACCAAGTTCACCCGGCCGGTGCCCGTGCCCAACGACGGCGAGGGCGCGCTGCTGGAGATCACCGGCAAGGTCACCGAGGTGAGCGAGGACGGCACCGCCAAGGTGGCGATCACCGTCGCCTTCGAGGGGCAGACGGTGCTCGGCCGGCCCACCGCGATCGTCCGGCTCGGCTAGTTCGTTCGAGTGAAAGGGCCCTCCCGGTCGGGAGGGCCCTTTCGCCTACTTGGCCTCGCGAAGCAGGTCGCCCATGCGGTTGACGCCGGTGACCAGGTCGTCGTCGCCGAGCGCGTAGGAGAGCCGGAAGTAGCCGGGGGTGCCGAAGGCCTCGCCCGGCACCACCGCCACCTCCGCGTGCTCCAGCACCAGGGCGGCCAGCTCGCCGCTGGTCTCCGGGCGCTGGCCGCGGATCTCCTTGCCCAGCACGCCCTTCACCGACGGGTACGCGTAGAACGCGCCCTTCGGGGTCGGGCACTCCACGCCGGGGATCGCCGACAGCAGCTCGACCATCGCCTTGCGGCGGCGGTCGAAGGCGGTGCGCATCTCGTACACCGCGTCCAGCGAGCCGGAGACCGCCGCCAGCGCGGCGCGCTGCGACACGTTGCTCACGTTGGACGACAGGTGCGACTGGAGGTTCGCGGCGGCCTTGGTGACATCGGCGGGGGAGATCATCCAGCCCACCCGCCAGCCGGTCATCGCGTACGTCTTGGCGACGCCGTTGAGCACCACGGTGGTGTCCGCGAGCTCGGGCACCAGCACCGGCAGCGAGTGCGCCTGCGCGCCGTCGTACACCAGGTGCTCGTAGATCTCGTCGGTGACGACCCAGATGCCGTGCTCCAGCGCCCAGCGGCCGATCGCCTCGGTCTGCTCGCGGTCGTAGACGGCGCCGGTCGGGTTGGACGGCGACACGAACAGCAGCACCTTGGTGCGCGGCGTGCGGGCCGCCTCCAGCTGCTCGACGGTGACCAGGTAGCCGGTCGACTCGTCCGCGGTCACCTGCACCGGGACGCCGCCGGCGAGCGTGATCGCCTCCGGGTAGGTGGTCCAGTACGGCGCCGGCATGATGACCTCGTCACCGGGGTCGAGCAGCGTCGCGAACGCCTGGTACACCGCCTGCTTGCCGCCGTTGGTGATCAGCACCTGGCTGGCCTGCACCTGGTAGCCGCTGTCGCGGGCGGTCTTGGCCGCCACCGCCTCGCGCAGCTCGGGAAGGCCGGCCGCGGGCGTGTAGCGGTGGTTGCGCGGGTCGCGGGCGGCCGCGACGGCCGCCTCGACGATCGCGTCGGGGGTGGGGAAGTCGGGTTCGCCGGCGCCGAAACCGATCACCGGCCGGCCCGCCGCCTTGAGCGCCTTCGCCTTGGCGTCCACCGCGAGGGTGGCGGACTCGGCGATGCCGCCGATTCGGGCGGAGACCCGGCGACGTTGCGCGGGACTGTGGACAGGGGGAGCTTCGGGGGCTGCCATGGCCTTCATGGTGGCAGACGCCACCCATCGAATTTGCGTCCGGGGGCCCCGAAGACCGCTGTTGACCAGTGCGGTTGCAGTGACCACCCGTTCGTGCCGTAGACTCTGGCGAGCCGGGTCGTGATGAAGCCTGTTCCCACGGGGTCCGTGGGACGGCGGAGGACGGCCTCAAAGGGGTGTAGCTCAACTGGCAGAGCAGCGGTCTCCAAAACCGCAGGTTGCAGGTTCAAGTCCTGTCGCCCCTGCATCGAAGCTTTGGTGAGCGGAGGATGGCGTGAGCGAGGACCGCGAGCAGGAGCGGGCGGAGAAGCGCGAGGGCGCTGCCCGTCCGGTCACCGCCGCAGCGCGACGCGAGCGCCGCGCCTCCGCCCGCCAGGTCGCGCCGGAGACGGGGAGCGACCAGACTGAGTCGGCCAAGGCCGACTCGGCCAAGGTTGTCAGCAGCAACGGCAAGACCACGCAGTCGAAGCGTGAGCAGGGCCAGGAGACGGCGTCGCGGGACCGCAAGGCCAAGCGGCCCAACGTCTTCAAGCGCCTGGTCCGGTTCCTCCGCGAGGTCGTCGCCGAACTGCGCAAGGTCATCTGGCCGACGCGCAAGATGCTGCTGACGTACACGATCGTCGTGCTGGTGTTCGTGGCCGTGATGGTGGCGTTGGTCTTCGGACTGGACTTCGCCTTCCTCCAGGGCGTGACCTTCCTGTTCGGCAAGTAGCCCGAACCGGTAGAGGGGTCCGCCGGTCGCCGGCATGAGCGACCGGACACTGACGCACGAGAGGAAGCGAGACCCAGCTGTGACCTCCGAGAACGGCGCCGCCGCCGGCCAGGAGCTGCCGGACACCGACGAGCAGGAGCTCGACGCCGTGCCCGGCGCCGACGACGCCGTCGAGTCCGAGTCCGAGGCCGACCTGGACGTGGCCGAGGACACCGAGGTCGAGCAGCTCGAGTCCGAGGACGAGGAGCCGGCCGCCGCGGCCGTCGACGAGGAACTGGACCCCGCCGAGGAGATGCGCGCCGCGCTGCGGCACGCCCCCGGCGACTGGTACGTCGTGCACTCGTACGCCGGCTACGAGAACAAGGTCAAGACCAACCTCGAGACGCGCATCCAGACCCTGGACATGGAGGACTACATCTTCCAGGTCGAGGTGCCCACCGAGGAAGTCACCGAGATCAAGAACGGCCAGCGCAAGCAGGTGCAGCGCAAGGTGCTGCCCGGCTACATCCTGGTCCGGATGGAACTGAACGACGCGTCCTGGAGCGCGGTGCGCAACACCCCCGGTGTCACCGGGTTCGTGGGCGCCACCTCCAAGCCGTCCCCGCTCACGCTCGACGACGTGCTCAAGTTCCTGCTCCCGCAGGTCGAGCAGGACACCGCCAAGCAGGAGGGCGGCAAGAAGGCCGCCACCGCCGTGGCCAAGCCCACCGTCGAGGTCGACTTCGAGGTCGGCGAGTCCGTCACCGTCATGGACGGCCCGTTCGCCACGCTGCCGGCTACCATCAGTGAGGTCAACGCGGACGGCCAGAAGCTGAAGGTGCTCGTGTCGATCTTCGGTCGCGAGACGCCGGTCGAGCTGTCGTTCACCCAGGTCTCCAAGATCTGACCGGCTCCCGCCAGGGAGCCGCGCAGCCACGCGGGTGGCGGGCAGGGCCCCCGCGCGGAACCACACGAATAACAGGACAGACGAAATGCCACCCAAGAAGAAGAAGCTCGCAGCGATCATCAAGCTGCAGATCAAGGCCGGTCTCGCCAACCCGGCGCCGCCCGTCGGCCCGGCGCTCGGCCAGCACGGCGTCAACATCATGGAGTTCTGCAAGGCGTACAACGCCGCGACCGAGTCGCAGCGTGGCACGGTCGTGCCCGTCGAGATCTCCGTGTACGAGGACCGCTCGTTCGACTTCAAGCTCAAGACCCCGCCGGCCGCGAAGCTGCTGCTCAAGGCCGCCGGTGTGGAGAAGGGCAGCGGCGAGCCGCACAAGACCAAGGTCGCGAAGGTCAGCTGGGACCAGGTCCGCGAGATCGCCCAGACCAAGATGACCGACCTCAACGCCGACGACCTGGACCAGGCGGCGAAGATCATCGCCGGCACCGCCCGCTCCATGGGCATCACGGTCGAAGGCTGACACACAGACCACCCCGCGAGATCGCGCCGGTCTCTGGAGCCGCGGGCCGGGAAAATCGCGTCTTTTCAGCGATTTTCCTGGACAAGGCGAAGAGACCGGATCAGAGCGATCGAGCACCCGCCCGGAACGGGCGGCAAAAAGGCAGCGTGGGAGAGCTCAGCGCAGCTCATAACCACTACTGATCCACGAAGGACAGGAATCATGCAGCGCAGCAAGGCATACCGCCAGGCCGCCGAGCTGGTGGACCGGGAGCGGCTGTACTCGCCGCTCGAGGCCGCCAACCTGGCGAAGGAGACCTCCAAGGTCAAGCTGGACGCCACCGTCGAGGTCGCGATCCGTCTCGGTGTCGACCCCCGCAAGGCCGACCAGATGGTTCGTGGCACCGTCAACCTGCCCCACGGCACCGGCAAGACCGCACGGGTGATCGTGTTCGCGACCGGCGACAAGGCCGCCGAGGCCGAGGCCGCCGGCGCGGACGCCGTCGGCAGCGACGACCTGATCGAGCGCATCCAGGGTGGCTGGCTCGATTTCGACGCCGCGATCGCGACGCCCGACCAGATGGCCAAGGTCGGCCGCATCGCCCGCATCCTCGGCCCCCGTGGCCTGATGCCGAACCCGAAGACCGGCACCGTGACGCCGGCGGTCGCCAAGGCGATCACCGACATCAAGGGCGGCAAGATCAACTTCCGGGTGGACAAGCAGGCCAACCTGCACCTGGTGATCGGCAAGGCCTCGTTCGACACCGACAAGCTGGTGGAGAACTACGCGGCCGCGCTGGACGAGGTGCTGCGGGCCAAGCCGTCCGCCGCCAAGGGCCGGTACCTGAAGAAGGTCACCTTCTCCACCACCATGGGCCCCGGCATCCCGGTCGACCCGAACCGCACCCGCAACCTGCTGACCGACGAGGCCGGCGCCTGAGTGCGACGTAGCTGAACGAGGGGCCGCATCCCGCGAGGGGTGCGGCCCCTTTCAGTTCTAGCCGGACGCCGCCGATGGGCACGTGGCCGGATCGGGCTGGTGGTCGACGACGATCCAGCCGTTGGCCGTGTTGCTCAGCAGGAACGTGCCCAGCGAGCCGCCACCACTGATCGACATCGCGCAGGAGTAGACCGTCGCCGAGGAAGACCCCGTGTTGTGCACGGCGCCCTGGGGCACCGTGACGCCGCCGTAGGCATTCCGGTCGGTGACCTTCGCGAACGCCTTGTGAATCGCGTCGTCGCAGGAGCTCGCGTCGAAGTCCTTCGCGAAGTGGACGCCGCCGATGCCGCCGAGCACGTCGTGGCACACCAGGTCGGGCTCGTTCGCGGCGACCGCCGTGTACACGGACACCACCGCGTAGCTCGGATTGGCCTCGCCCTTGAGGGGCTGGCCCGCGCCGGGCGCGGTGCCGCCGGAGCCTCCGTTCGAACCTGAGCCGGTGTCGGCGGGGGCGAAGATGTTGGACAGGTAGTACTGACCGCCGCCGAGCACCGCCAGGATCACGATGCCGGCCGGGAGGTACGCGCGCCGCCGCCGCTCCTTCGCCACCGGGCAAGGCTAGCGTTTTGGAGTTGGCGGCATCGGGTTGCTACCCTGGTTCCAGTTCCACCGAAGACCGCTGGTGTCTGGGCGTGCCCAGACGAAGGTCCCGCGACGAGCGGGCGGCCCGCGCAGGAGGACGAGGCAACATTCGCACGGCTCGCGCCGTGCCCATGACTTTGTCGCCCCGTGCCGTCTGCGCCGGGGCGTTTTCTGTTGCAGGACCTCCTCCAGCGGTCGCCCGCGGCGATGTGTTCGCGGGTTCCCCGCTACCAAGCAGAGAGGAGGCGACCATGGCGAAGCCAGGCAAGGTCACCGCCGTTGCTGAGATCTCGGAGAAGTTCCGGGCCAGCTCGGCCGCGGTTGTCACCGAGTACCGCGGGCTGTCCATGGCGCAGCTCACCGTGCTGCGGCGCGCTCTCGGCAAGGGCACCACGTACACCGTCGCGAAGAACACCCTGGTCAAGCGTGCCGCCGAGGACGCTGGTGTCGAGGGTCTCGAGAGTCTGCTCGTCGGTCCGACCGCCATCGCGTTTGTCGAGGGCGAGCCGGTCGACGCGGCCAAGGCGCTGCGTGACTTCGCGAAGGACAACAAGGCCCTTGTCATCAAGGGCGGCTACATGGACGGCAAGGCCCTCTCGGTCGACGAGGTCACGCAGATCGCTGACCTCGACTCCCGTGAGGTGCTGCTGGCGAAGCTCGCCGGCGCCATGAAGGGCAACCTGTCCAAGGCCGCCGGCCTGTTCCAGGCGCCTGCCTCGCAGGTCGCCCGGTTGGCCGCCGCGTTGCAGGAGAAGAAGGCAGCCGAGGCTCCGGCCGAGGGCTGACCACAAGCCACATCCCCGCCTGCATGGCGGCCACGTTATTCATGAGGAAGGAACGCCATCATGGCTAAGCTCACCACCGACGAGCTGCTCGACGCCTTCAAGGAGATGACCCTCCTGGAGCTGTCCGCGTTCGTGAAGCAGTTCGAGGAGACCTTCGAGGTCACCGCCGCCGCGCCGGTCGCCGTCGCCGCCGTGGGTGGCGCCGCCGCTCCGGTCGAGGCCGCCGAGGAGCAGGACGAGTTCGACGTCGTGCTGGAGTCGGCCGGCGACAAGAAGATCCAGGTCATCAAGGTCGTCCGCGAGGTCGTCTCCGGCCTGGGCCTGAAGGAGGCCAAGGAGCTGGTCGAGTCCGCCCCGAAGCCGGTCCTGGAGAAGGTCGCCAAGGAGGCCGCCGAGGCCGCCAAGGAGAAGCTCGAGGCCGCGGGCGCCAAGATCACCCTCAAGTGACCTCGTAGCCCCACCGCATTTCCCGCAGAGGCGGTCACCCGTTAGGGTGGCCGCCTCTGCTGCATCTGGACGATAACGGCTCGGCAACGGGTTCCCGTTCGGAGGAAACTCGCCAGTAACCTTCGCCGTCCGTGGTCGTTGCACCAGGGAGACGTCCCACGGCGTCGCAGCGCTGCGGGGTGCACAATTCGCACTCGGAGTAATTCGGGTCACGGCGAGGAGGTGCGGATGGGCGTCGAGGTGGTCGTCGACGGGCTGTCGAAGTCCTTCGGCAAGCAGACCATCTGGCGGGATGTCACGCTGACGCTGCCGCCCGGTGAGATCAGTGTCCTGCTCGGACCGTCGGGCACCGGCAAATCGGTCTTCCTGAAATCGCTGGTCGGCCTGCTCAAGCCGGAACACGGCCGGATCGTCATCACCGGCACCGACATCGTGCGCTGCTCCGAGCACAAGCTCTACGACGTGCGCAAGCTTTTCGGCGTGCTGTTCCAGGACGGCGCGCTGTTCGGCTCGATGAACCTGTTCGACAACATCGCCTTCCCGCTGCGCGAACACACCAAGAAGGGCGAAGCGGAAATCCGGCGCATCGTGCTGGAGAAGATGGAGATGGTCGGCCTCATCGGCGCCGAGAAGAAGCTTCCGGGGGAGATCTCCGGCGGCATGCGCAAGCGCGCCGGCCTGGCCCGCGCGCTGGTGCTGGATCCCGAGATCATCCTGTTCGACGAGCCCGACTCGGGTCTGGACCCGGTCCGCGTCGCGTACCTCAACCAGCTGATCGTCGACCTGAACGCGCAGATCGACGCCACGTTCCTGATCGTCACCCACGACATCGGCACCGCCCGCACCGTGCCGGACAACATCGGCATGCTGTTCCGCCGAGAACTGGTCATGTTCGGCCCCCGCGAAGTGCTGCTCACCTCCACCGAGCCGGTGGTGGAACAGTTCCTGATGGGCCGCCGCGAGGGTCCGATCGGCATGAGCGAGGAGAAGGACGCCGGCCAGGCCGCCGCCGAGCTGGCGGCGCTGCGGGCCGGCGGCTCGAGTGGGACGCTGGGCGGCCCGAAGGGCGGCGGCGGCACCGGCATCGTGCCGCAGCTGGAGCCGACGCCGGGCCTGCCGATCCGCCGCGCGGTCGAGCGACGCAAGGACCGCGTGATGCAGATCCTGCACACGCTGCCGCCGACGGCGCAGGACGCGATCGTCAACAGCCTGACCCGCGAGGAGCAGCAGCACTACGGCGTGTTCGCCGGCGCCACCCAGGTCCAGCCGCCGGTGCAGACCGCCACCGCGAACCACGGGCCGCGACCGACCCCGTACCCGCGCACCGCCGACCTGCCGCAGACCGAGTGGCAGCCGCAGTCCGGCGCGCTCACCGCGGACGACGCGCCGGCCGCGGCCCCCGAACCGGGGCGCAAGCGGGGCTGGCTGCGCCGGGGCGGTGAGAAGTGACCGCACCGACCGCCAACTTCCCGGGCGCCGGGGCGCTGCGGGAGACCGGCCGGCTGTTCGCGCTCGGCCTGGACACCACCCGCATGGTGTTCCGCCGGCCGTTCCAGCTGCGCGAGTTCATCCAGCAGTGCTGGTTCATCGCCAGCGTCACGATCCTGCCGACCGCGCTGGTGTCGATCCCGTTCGGCGCGGTGATCGCGCTCCAGCTCGGCTCGCTGACCCGTCAGATCGGCGCGCAGTCGTTCACCGGCGCGGCCTCCGTGCTGGCGATCATCCAGCAGGCCAGCCCGATCGTGACGGCGCTGCTGATCGCCGGCGCCGGCGGCTCGGCGATCTGCGCGGACCTCGGTTCCCGCAAGATCCGCGACGAGATCGACGCCATGGAGGTGCTCGGCGTCTCGCCGATCCAGCGCCTGGTGGTGCCGCGCGTGCTCGCCTCGATGCTGATCTCGTTGCTGCTCAACGGAATGGTCAGCGTGGTCGGCGTGCTCGGCGGCTACTTCTTCAACGTGATCCTCCAGGGCGGCACGCCCGGCGCGTACCTGGCCAGCTTCTCCGCCCTGGCCCAGCTGCCGGACCTGTGGATCAGCGAGATCAAGGCGGTCATCTTCGGCTTCCTGGCCGGCATCGTGGCCGCCTACCGCGGGTTGAACCCGGGCAGCGGCCCGAAGGGCGTCGGCGACGCGGTGAACCAGTCCGTGGTCATCACGTTCCTGCTGCTGTTCTTCGTGAACTTCGTGCTCACCACGATCTACCTTCAGCTGGTTCCGGCGAAGGGGATGTGATCGTGGCTTCGATGCGCCGGGCGGTCAACCGTCCACTTGAGACCCTCGACAACTTCGGCGACCAGCTTGCCTTCTACATCAAGGCATTGGCCTGGACGCCGCGGACGGTCACCCGCTACTTCAAGGAACTCCTGCGGCTGCTGGCCGAGGTGAGCTTCGGCAGCGGCGCGCTGGCCGTCATCGGCGGCACCATCGGCGTCATGGTCGGCCTGTCGGTGTTCACCGGAACCGTTGTCGGCCTTCAGGGTTACGCCGCGCTGAACCAGATCGGCACGTCGGCCTTCGCCGGCTTCGTCTCCGCGTACTTCAACACCCGGGAGATCGCGCCGCTGGTCGCCGGCCTGGCGCTGTCGGCGACGGTCGGCTCCGGCTTCACCGCGCAGCTGGGCGCGATGCGCATCTCCGAGGAGATCGACGCCCTCGAGGTGATGGGCGTGCCGAGCCTGCCGTTCCTGGTGACCACGCGGATCATCGCCGGCTTCATCGCGGTCATCCCGCTGTACGTGATCGGCCTGCTCACCTCGTACGTGGCCGCGCGGACCATCACCGTGGAGGTGTACGGGCAGTCGGCCGGCACCTACGACCACTACTTCAACCTGTTCCTGCCACCCGTCGACGTGCTCTGGTCCTTCGGCAAGGTGCTCGTCTTCAGCGTGGTGATCATCCTGGTGCACTGCTTCTACGGCTACCGGGCTTCCGGTGGTCCGGCCGGCGTCGGCGTGGCGGTCGGCCGCGCGGTGCGGACCGCGATCGTCACCACGAGCCTGCTGGACTTCTTCCTGAGCCTGGCGATCTGGGGCACCACGACGACGGTGAGGATCGCCGGATGAGGGTCGCACGACGCAGGCTCATGGGCGTCGCGTTCATCGCGGTGATCGCGTTGATCGTGTGGTTCTGCATCGCCACGTACGCCGGCATGTTCACCAAGTCCGTCACGGTGCTGCTGCGCACCGACCACGTCGGCAACCAGTTGCAGACGCAGTCGGACGTCAAGGTGCGCGGGCTGATCGTCGGCGAGGTCTCCTCCATCACGTCCACAGGGGACGGTGCGCAGCTCGCACTGGCGCTCCAGCCGGACAAGGTGAACCTGATCCCGTCGAACGTCTCGGCGCAGCTGCTGCCCAAGACGCTGTTCGGCGAGCGCTACGTGGATCTGGTGCTGCCCAACGATCCCTCGTCACGGTCGATCGCGGCCGGCGACGTGATCGGGCAGGACCGCAGCAGCTCGGCGATCGAGCTGGAGCGCGTGCTCGACGATCTGATGCCGGTGCTCCAGGCGGTGCAGCCGGAGAAGCTGGCCACCACGCTCACCGCGATCGACCAGGCGCTGTCCGGCCGCGGCGAGCAGCTGGGGCAGACCCTGGTGCAGCTGGATTCCTATCTGGGGCAGCTGAATCCGTCACTGCCCAATCTGGACGCCGACATCAAGAAGCTGTCGTCGCTGACGAACACCTACAGCCAGGCCGCGCCGGATCTGATCAACGCGCTGTCCGACCTGACCACCACCAGCAAGACGCTGGTGGACGAGAAGCAGAACCTGGCCAACCTGTACGCGTCGGTGACCACGGCCAGCGGCGATCTCACGAACTTCCTGTACGCCAACAAGAACAACCTGATCAACCTGGCCGGCACCAGCCGGCCGACGCTGGACGTGCTGGCCAAGTACGCCCCCGAGTACCAGTGCCTGTTCAAGCAGATGGCGGGTTTCCTGCCGCGCATCGACCAGGCGTTCGGCAAGGGCACCGCCAACCCGGGCCTGCACATCACGCTGGAGATCACCGCCAACCGCGGCAAGTACCTGCCCAACCAGGACGAGCCGCGCTACGCCGACACCCGCGGCCCGCGCTGCTACGACCTGGTGCCCTCGCCCAACCCGTTCCCCCAGTACCCGCCGGACGGCCCGATCAAGGACGGCTCCAAGCCGCCGACCCCGTCCCGCAGCATCAACGACGGCATCCTGCCCGCCGGCACCGCCACGTCCGCCACCACCACCCAGTCGGCGTCGCTCGGCCTGCCCAACTCGACCCAGGAGCTGGACATGCTCTCCCTGCTGCTCGGTCCGTCGATGGGGCTGGCCCCCAACGACGTGCCCGGCGCTAGCGGCCTGCTGGTCGGCCCGCTCTACCGGGGCGCGGAGGTGACGCTCAAGTGAGGGGCATCGCCGCGCCGCTGACCAAACTGATCATCTTCATGGTGATCACCGTGCTGGCCACCACCCTGCTCGCGCTCACCATCGCCAACATCGACCTGCGCTCGGCCAGCGACTACAACGCCCGGTTCAGCGACGTCACATCGCTCAATGTCGGCGACGACGTGCGCATCGCCGGCGTGAAGGTGGGGGCGGTCGACAGCATCCAGGTGGTGGACCGCCGGCAGGCGCAGGTCAGCTTCTCCATCGACGGCGGCCACAAGCTGCCCGCCTCGGTGACCGCCACGATCAAGTACCGCAACCTGGTCGGCCAGCGCTACATCGCGCTGGAGCCGGGCGCCGGCGACCCGAACGCGGTGCTGCCGGCGGGCGGCACCATCCCGCTGGACCACACCAAGCCGGCGCTGGATCTGACGGTGCTGTTCAACGGCTTCAAGCCGCTGTTCCAGGCGCTGTCGCCGGACGACGTGAACAAGCTGTCGTACGAGATCATCCAGGTGTTGCAGGGCGAGGGCGGCACCATCGACAGCCTGCTCGCGCACACCGCGTCGCTGACCTCGACCATCGCCGACAAGGACAAGGTGATCGGCCAGGTCATCGACAACCTGAACTCGGTGCTGGACACCGTCAACGCGCACGGCGACCAGCTGTCCTCGCTGATCACGCAGCTCCAGCAGTTGGTCAGCGGCTTCGCCCAGGAGCGCAAGCCGATCGGCGACTCGATCAGCGCGCTCGGCGACCTCGCGGACAGCACCGCCGGCCTGCTCCAGCAGGGCCGCCAGCCGCTCAAGGACGACATAGCCCAGCTGGGCACGCTGTCGAAGAACCTGGGCGACAACGACATGCTCAACCAGTTCCTCCAGAACCTGCCCGGCAAGGTGGAGACGATCACCAGGACGGCCACCTACGGCTCCTGGTTCAACTTCTTCCTGTGCAGCGCCGGCGGCACGGTCGCGGTGCCGCCGATCATCTCGCCGGTGACGCTGCCGGTGGAGCCGGTGACCCAGGCGAGGTGCAAGGCGTGAAGCCCTTCCGTGAGCGCAATCCGCTGATCATCGGCGCGGTCGGCCTGACCGTCATCGCGCTGCTGATGCTGGCCGCGTTCTTCGCCGACGACCTGCCGATCATCGGCGGCGGCACGACGTACTCGGCGGACTTCAGCGAGGCCGCCGGGCTGGTGCCGGGCAACGAGGTGCGCATCGCCGGCGTGAAGGTGGGCAAGGTCCGCTCGGTGGGCCTGGACGGCGACCACGTCAAGATCGACTTCCGGGTGGACAACGCCTGGGTCGGCGACCAGACCACGGCCGCCATCAAGATCAAGACGCTGCTGGGCCAGAAGTACCTGGCGCTGGACCCGCAGGGCACGAAGGCGCTGGACCCCGGCACGGCCATCCCGCGCAACCACACGCTAGCCCCCTACGACGTCAACGAGGCCTTCAACGGCCTGGCCACCACCGTCGGCCAGGTGGACACCAGCCAGCTGGCGCAGAGCTTCGAGGTGCTGTCGCAGACCTTCGCCAACACGCCGCAGGACGTGAAGACTGCTCTGACCGGCCTGTCGGCGCTGTCCAAGACGATCTCGTCCCGCGACCAGCAGCTGGCCCAGCTGCTCGGCAACACCAACCAGATCACCAAGACCATCTCGGACCGCGACCAGCAGTTCCAGACCCTGCTCTCGGACGGCAACCTGCTGCTCCAGGAGCTCCGGAGCCGGGAGAACGCCATCGGCCAGCTGCTGACCGGCACCAAGAACCTCTCCGCCCAGCTGTCCGGCCTGGTCAACGACAACCAGGCGCAGCTGCAGCCGGCGCTCCAGCAGCTGGACAAGGTCACCACGGTGCTGGAACGCAACCAGGCCAACCTGTCCAAGAGCATCGCCGACCTGGCGCCGTTCTACCGGGTGTTCGCCAACACCCTGGGCAGCGGCCGCTGGTTCGACACCTACATCTGCGGGTTGCTGCCGCCGGCGATCGGCCCGATCAACCCCGAGGGGTGCACGCCATGACGGCCACCAGGACCCGACTCGGCCTGGCGCAGGCGGTCGCCATCGTGTGCGTGCTGGCGCTGGTCGTCGCGACCGCCGTGTGGTGGCTGCTGTACGCCACCAACCAGAACAAGGTCACCGCGTACTTCTCCGCCGCCGTCGGCCTCTACCCGGGCTCGGACGTCCGGGTGCTGGGCGTGCGGGTCGGCAGCATCGACACCGTCACGCCCCAGGGCACCACCGTGAAGGTGGAGATGTCGGTGGACAAGTCGATCCGGGTGCCGGCCAACGCCCAGGCGGTCGTGGTGTCGCCGAGCGTGGTCAGCGACCGGTACGTGCAGCTGACGCCGGTCTACACCGGCGGCGCGGTGATGGCCGACAACGCGACCATTCCCCGTGAGCGCACGGCCACCCCGGTCGAGCTGGACCAGCTCTACCAGAGCCTGGACAAGCTGACGACGACGCTGGGGCCGAACGGGGCCAACAAGAACGGCGCGCTGTCGGACCTGCTCAACACGGCCGCGGCCAACCTGGCCGGCAACGGGCAGAACCTCAACGACACCATCAAGCAGCTGGGCCAGGCCACCTCGACCCTGGCGGGCTCCAAGGACGACCTGTTCGGCACGGTCGACAACCTCCAGAAGTTCGTCACCACGCTGGCGCAGAGCGACCAGCAGGTGCGCACGTTCAACGACCAGCTCGCGCAGGTGTCGGGCTACCTGGCGAGCGAGCGCACCGACCTCGGCGACGCGCTCAGCCAGCTGTCCACCGCGCTGGGCCAGGTGCAGGGCTTCATCGCCGACAACCGCAGCGAGATCAAGTCCAATGTGGACAAGCTCGCCGACGTGACCAAGGTGCTGGTGGACCAGCGGGCCGCGCTGGCCGAGTCGCTCGACGTCGCGCCGCTGGCCCTGGGCAACCTCCAGAACACCTACAACGCGGCGTCCGGCACGCTGGACACCCGCGCGGACATCAACGAGCTGACCCAGCCGCCGATCACCATGGTCTGCAACCTGATCAAGCAGACCACGCCGAAGAACGTGCCGCAGGTGCTGTCCGACGCCTGCGGCCAGCTGGCCGGCGTGCTCAACAAGGTGCTGCCGCTGCCGTCGGCGGCCCAGGTGATCGAGTCCCTGCAACAGGGCAAGCTGCCGCCGCTGCCGGTGCCGATGCTCGGCCAGTCGATCGTCGGGGGTGAGAAGTGAGGCGTCGTGTCCCCGCGCTCGCGGTGCTCGCCGTGGCCGCCGCGACCGTGCTCGGCGGGTGCAGCGGCGGTGAGTTCGGCGGCGTGTACGACCTGCCGCTGCCGGGCGGCGCCGACCTCGGCGACCACCCGTACGAGGTGCACGTCGAGTTCAAGGACGTGCTGGACCTGGTGCCGCAGGCCGGCGTCAAGGTCAACGACGTCGCCGTCGGCAAGGTGGCCAAGGTCGGGCTCGGCCCGGACGGCTGGACCGCCGATGTCACCGTCGAGGTCAACGGCGACGTGAAGCTGCCCGCCAACGCCTCGGCCCAGCTGCGCCAGTCCAGCCTGCTCGGCGAGAAGTACGTGGAGCTGGTCTCCCCGAACAACCCCGCCGGCCGACTGGCCAACGGCGCGACCATCCCGCTGGACCGGACCAACCGCAATCCCGAGGTGGAGGAGGTGTTCGGGGCACTGTCCCTGCTGCTCAACGGCGGCGGCATCGGGCAGATCCAGGACATCTCCAAGCAGCTCAACAGCGCGCTGTCCGGCAACGAGCCGCAGATCCGCCAGCTGCTGACCAACCTCAACACGCTGGTGTCCAATCTGGACGCGCACCGGGGCGACATCACGCAGGCGCTCGACGGCCTGAACCGCCTCTCCGGCACGCTGAACACCCAGCGCGACGAGCTGGCCGGCGCGATCGACAACCTCGGGCCGGGCCTGGCCGTGCTCACCCAGCAGCGCGACCAACTGGTGACCATGCTGAACTCGCTGAGCGCGCTGTCCGGCGTCGCGGTGGACACCGTGAACAAGAGCCAGGCGGACCTGATCGCCGACCTCAAGGACCTCCAGCCGACGCTGACCCAGCTGGCCGCGACCGGGCAGAACCTGCCCAAGTCGCTCCAGCTGCTGCTGACCTTCCCGTTCCCCGACTCGACGGTGGCCGGCGTGAAGGGCGACTACACCAACCTGTTCGCCGACCTGGACCTCAACCTGGGCGACGTGGTGTCCAACCTGGGCCGGTCCCGGCAGAGCATCCTGCCGCAGCTGCCGGGCCTGGGTGGACTCACCGGCGGGACCAGCGGGCCAGGCAACGGCGTGCCGCTGCCGCTGCCGACCGGGTCCGGCGGCAACACCAGCTCCGGCGGCCTCGGCGGCCTGCTCGGCGGACTCCTGGGTGGGGGTGGGCACTGATGCTGACCCGCAAGGTCCGGCTCCAGATCGTCGCGTTCGTGGTGATCGCGCTGGTCGGAGTGAGCTACGCCGGCTTCCGCTACGCCGGCGTGGACCGGCTCTTCGGCCCCCGCGGCTACGCGATCGACGTGGCGCTGGCCGACTCCGGCGGCATCTTCACCGGCGCCGAGGTGACCTACCGCGGCGTCACCGTCGGCCGGGTCGGCCCGCTGACCCTGAGCAAGGACGGCGTGCACGTCGAGCTGGACATCGACTCCAGCGACACGCGGATCCCGGCCAACTCGCAGGCGGTGGTCGCGGACCGGTCGGCGGTCGGCGAGCAGTACGTCGACCTGCGGCCGAACACCGACGACGGCCCGTACCTGGCGGCCGGGGCGACCATCCCGCAGGCCCGCACCGCCACCCCGCCGCCGGTGCAGGACCTGCTGACCAACCTGGACGACCTGTCGAGCTCGGTGCCGACGGAGTCGCTGCGCACCGTGGTGGACGAGCTGGACACGGCGTTCCAGGGCGCCGGCCCGAACCTCCAGACCCTGCTGGACACCACCAGCAGCTTCACCCGGGCCGCGTCCCAGCACCTGCCGCAGACAACGACGCTGCTCGCGGACGGCAACACCGTGCTCCAGACCCAGCTGGACAAGTCCTCGGACATCCTGTCGTTCAGCCACAGCCTGAGCCAGCTGGCGGCCCAGCTGAAGAGCTCGGACGGCGACCTGCGCAAGCTGATCACCACCGCGCCGCAGGCCGCCGACCAGATCGACGGCGTGCTCAGGGACAGCGGCGTGTCGCTGGGCAACCTGACCGCCAACCTGCTGACCACGTCACAGATCCTGCTGCCCCGCAGGGACGGCCTGGAGCAGATCTTCGTGACCTACCCGGCGGTGGTCGGCGGCTCCTACACGGTGGTCCCCGGCGACGGCACGGCCCACTTCGGCCTGGCGGTCAACCTGTTCGACCCGCCGCCGTGCACCAAGGGCTACGAGGGCACGGCCAAGCGCGCCGGCGACGTGACCGCGCCGGTGGCGCCGAACACCCAGGCGTACTGTGCCGAGCCGACGGGCAGCCCGATCGACGTGCGCGGCGCGCAGAACGCCCCGTACGGCGGCAAGCCGGCGGTGCCCGTGGCCGGTGGCGGAGCCGGCGCGGGCCAGCAGTCGCCGGCGGCGCCGCCGGGCCTGGCCCCGATGGTCGGGCTGCTGCCGGGACTGGGCAGCGCGAACCTGGGGCCCGCGGGTCTGGCCCAGCTGCTCGGCCTGTCGGGCTGAGCGGGCCTACCCTGACCGAGAAGTCGAACCTGGAGAGGCATGGCGAACCAGCAGGCAACCGGAACGGCCCGATGGCAGGGCGCGCTGTCCGCGGTGGCGGCGGTGCTGCTGCTCGCGGCGCTGATCTTCTGCGGCGCGTCGATGGTGAGCTGGGGGACCGCGTCCGGCGACGAATCGGTGAAGTTCGCCGCCACCCGGGATGACGTGCTGCGCGTCGGCCGCGAGGAGCTGATCAACTTCTACACGCTGGACTACAAGAACCCGGACGCCTCGTTCGACCGGCTCGTGCAGTCCTCCACCGGCGACCTGGCCACCGCGATCAAGCAGGGCGAGGCCAACTGGAAGAAGCAGCTCGCCGACCAGAAGACCAGCTCGACGGCGAAGGTGCTGGACGCCGCCGTGACCGAGCTGGACGACCGCGCCGGCACCGCGACGGTGGTGGCCATCGTCCAGGTCGACGTCACCCCGAACAACGGCAAGCCGGCCAACCGGCTGCCCATGCAGATCCAGCTGACCAGGACGGACCAGGGCTGGAAGCTGAGCCAGGCCGGCTCCATCGTCCTGGGCTCGCAGTAGCCGGCCGCGGAAGGACCAGCAGGTGCCACCACCCCGCCGTAACGCCAACGCCCAGCAGCCGGTCCGCCGGCCCCGGGTCGCCGGCCTGCGCCGGCCGACGTCCGATGTCCGCCCGCAGGACACCCCCGTGCAGGACAGCGTGTCCGGCCGGCTGCCGGTCGAGCCGGCGCCGATCGACAAGGACGTGGTCGACCGGGACGTGCTCGCCCCCGAGGTGATCGGCGCCGAACCGGTCGACGAGGCGCCGGCACGTGAGGTCCCGACGTCCCGGCCGACGCCCGAACCCGAGCCCGAACCGGTCACGGAGCGTAAGCCGCTGGGGGAGCGTCTGGCGCCGGCGGGCCGGCGTCTGGCGGCGCTGCGGCCGAAGACCGTGCTCGGCCCGATCGTGATGATCCTGATCGCCGCGGTGCTCGTGGCGGCGGGTTTCGTGTTCCGCGGGCTGGCCGGCCAGGTGCTCGACAGCGGGTCGGCGGGCAACAAGGCGCTGACCGACACCGGCGCGACGGCGGACGTGATCAGCCAGGTCACCGGGGACATGCAGACGGTGTCCTCGTACAAGTACACCGACCTGGCCGGGGCGCAGAAGGCCGGCCAGGCGGTGAGCACCGGCAAGTTCCTCGACGACTACAACAAGCTGTTCGAGCAGGTGAAGGCCCAGGCGCCGGCGCAGAAGGCGGTGGTGACCGGGCAGGTCGCCAAGATCGGCGTCGAGCAGCTCCAGGGCGACGACGCGATCCTGCTGGCGTTCCTGAACCAGACGACCACCAGGGCCGACACCAACCAGTCCAGCCCGGTCGGCCTGGTATACACGGTGAACGCGCACCGGGTGGACGGGAAATGGTTGATCAGCGGGCTCACGCCGAGGTGAGCGGGTGGAGGTGTTCGCAAATGCCACGAGTACGGCGGCCCGAGCGTCATTACTCCTCCCTTTCACACCCGCACACTCCGTGAGCTGGTAAATATTGATCAACCGTTCGGGTGGCTGGGGAGGTCGGGTCCGTGATCAAGTGGCATCGGGATGACGGCGTCGTGGTCGGCACCCTGGAGCCCGAGCGCGTGGCGTGGCTGCGCAGCAGGCTGGCGGAGTTCCACGCGCTGCTCGACTGGCGGCTGAGCCAGTACACGACGGACTACCCGCTCGGCGAGGTGCTCGGCATCGCGCTGCCGACCGAGCAGACCGATCACCCGCCGCTCCAGGCCGTGCTGCGCATGCACGTGCCGGACAGCGAGCCGGCCGAGGTCCGCCTGTGGTGGGAGCCGGAGCTGATCGGCGGGCTGCGCGCCGCGGTGGCCGACGCCTGGCGCAACCTGCCGACCGAGGGCGGCGTGGTGCGCCTGGCCGACGACCCGCAGCGGCTGCGCGCCTGGACCCGGGTGCTGCTCAGCCTGCGCATCGCCTACCTGGCCACCTGGGTGCCCGAGGCGCTGTCCGCGCCGCTGCCCGAGGACGCCCCCGCCGACCAGCGCCGCCGGTACGACCGCGCCTGCTGGCTGCGCGCGGTGGTGGACACGCTCGGCGAGTTCACCGGACTGGGCGCGTCCAGGGGCTGACCGAGCGGCAGCGGCGTCCGCCGCGGCCCGCCGCCGGCGGGCCCGGCGAGCAGCAGCTCGCGCTCGTGCTCGGGCATGGCGCGCAGGTCGTCCAGGTCGGCGAGCTTGAGCGCGCTGCACCCGTTGCCGTACGCCCGCGCGAGCCCGAGCAGGTACTGCAGGCTGGGCCGGCCGCGGGAGGCGGGCCAGTTCTCGCACTCGCTGACCCGCTCGGCGCTGATCGCCCGGCCGGGATTGGCCCGGTTGTACCGGTGCGCGAGCTGCACCTGCGTCCAGCCGAGCGCGTACCGCCAGGCCAGCCGGGGCCGGGCGCCGAACCGCTGTGCCATCTCGGTGGCGATCCGCTCGAGCGGGCAGCCGAGTTCGAGCATCCACGCCCGCACCTCGTCCCGCTCCGCCTTGCTCGCCATCCACGTCCCCCTTCCCGGGACCGCCGCGCACACACCCCCTTTCCGGATCCGAAGCTAGCCCCGCACCCCGACAATTCGCCCTCCCCGCCAAGAAAACCCGGCGACCGACCCGAACTTCTGACCCGTTTCCGGAACGAATCCGCAGCTCACAGGGGTCAAAACGAGCCAAGAAAAGATTGGGGATCCACACGGGGTCGATCAGCGGCTTCCAGCGCCAGGCTGGACCCATGACCGACATCTCGCCCACGAAGACCATCGCGGTGCTCGGCGTGCGCCCCACCGAGCGCACCGCGGCACTGCACATCCTGGCGGCCCGGCTCGCGGCCGCGGGCCTGCGCCCGGTCCCGGTGCCGGACGATCCGGTGCTCGATTCCTCTGGGCTCGCCGACCCGGGCCCCGGCGCCGCCACGGCCGGCAGGAGCCCGACCGTGGCCCAGCTCCGCAGGGCGGACTGGGTGACCGCGTTCGACACCGTGCTGGCCGCGTGCGACCGCGAGCGCCACGCCCGCACGCGGGTGGCGACGGGCGTGCTGCTGGTCAGCGGGGCCGCCCTGCGCGCGCTGGCGCGCTACCGGGTCGGCCTGGCGCTGCGCGGCGAGGACTACGACGCGTCGATCCGCGCCTGGCTGGAGGGCCCGGCGGCGGGCGCGGCGGCCGGCTACGCGGCGGTGCTGCACGTCCGCCCGGCCGCCCCGGTCGGGCCGGGGGAGCGGCTGCTCGACCGGGCGCTGGCGGAGGTGCTCGACCGGCTCGCGGCACCGCCGTCGGCGGTCTTCACCAGCACCTTCGGGAGTGACGTTCGCCACACTGTTTCGGAGATCGTGGCACTGGCGACTCGCCAGGGTGTGCCAACCTCTTTCGAGTGTGATCATCCGTCCCCGCGGCCGTCGCCGCTGGTCAGCGCCGTCCGGGCGAGTGGATTCGGTGTCCGCCACTGGAGTGATCGGCCGGTGACACCTTGACTGCGGGCCTGGGCGGGGTCACTCTGTCGGTGAGCACCGCCGTGGGCCTTCCAGGGACCCCTCGACAGTCGCCGTTCTCCGGGCTAGACTGCCCCTTTGCGCTGCCCTCTGTCCGTTTGCCCTTCGCCGAGAGCACGGGATTCGGGGAGCCACGCACCCTTGACAGACGCGTTAGTCCCTGCTGACGCGGCTGCCGCCAGTACATCAGTCCCTGGAAGGACGCATCTTGGCAGTCTCCCGCGCGACCAAGGCCACTGCTGCGACCAACTCCACCGGAATTCCCGGAGCGCCCCGGCGCGTCTCGTTCGCGAAGATCAGCGAGCCGCTGTCCGCCCCGAACTTCCTCGAAATGCAGAACCACTCGTTCGAGTGGCTCACCGGCAACGAGGCCTGGTTCCAGCGCCGGGTGGACGCCGGTGACGAGGCCCCGACGGGTGGCCTCGAAGAGGTGCTGAACGAGATCTCCCCGATCGAGGACTTCTCCGGTTCCATGTCGCTGTCCTTCTCCGACCCGCGCTTCGACGAGGTCAAGGCCTCCGTCGAGGACTGCAAGGACAAGGACATGACGTACGCGGCCCCGCTGTTCGTCACGGCGGAGTTCACCAACCACACCACCGGCGAGATCAAGAGCCAGACGGTGTTCATGGGTGACTTCCCGATGATGACGGACAAGGGCACGTTCATCATCAACGGCACCGAGCGGGTCGTGGTCTCCCAGCTCGTGCGCTCCCCCGGTGTGTACTACGACTCGGCGATCGACAAGACGACCGACAAGGACGTCTTCAACGTCAAGATCATCCCGAGCCGCGGCGCCTGGCTGGAGTTCGACGTCGACAAGCGCGACACCGTCGGTGTCCGCATCGACCGCAAGCGCCGCCAGCCGGTCACCGTGCTGCTGAAGGCGCTGGGCTGGACCACCGAGCAGATCCGCGAGCGCTTCTCGTTCAGCGAGACGCTGCTGGCCACGCTCGAGAAGGACCACACCGCCGGCCCCGACGAGGCGCTGCTGGACATCTACCGCAAGCTGCGTCCGGGCGAGCCGCCGACCAAGGAGAGCGCGCAGGCGCTCCTGGAGAACCTGTTCTTCAAGGAGAAGCGCTACGACCTGGCCAAGGTCGGCCGGTACAAGGTCAACAAGAAGCTGGGCCTGAACTTCCCGGTGTCCACCGGCGTGCTGACCGAGGACGACATCGTCACCACCATCGAGTACCTGGTCCGGCTGCACGCCGGCGAGACCTCGATGACGGTCAACGAGCAGGAGATCCCGGTCGAGGTCGACGACATCGACCACTTCGGCAACCGTCGCGTCCGCACCGTGGGCGAGCTGATCCAGAACCAGATCCGGGTCGGCCTGTCCCGCATGGAGCGGGTCGTGCGCGAGCGCATGACCACCCAGGACGTCGAGGCGATCACGCCGCAGACCCTGATCAACATCCGGCCGGTGGTGGCCGCGATCAAGGAGTTCTTCGGCACCTCGCAGCTGTCGCAGTTCATGCAGCAGACCAACCCGCTGGACGGCCTGACCCACAAGCGCCGCCTGTCGGCGCTGGGCCCCGGCGGCATCTCGCGTGAGCGCGCCAGCATGGACGTCCGCGACGTGCACCCCTCGCACTACGGCCGGATGTGCCCGATCGAGACGCCGGAAGGCCCGAACATCGGCCTGATCGGCTCGCTGTCCTCGTTCGCGCGGGTCAACCCGTTCGGCTTCATCGAGTCCCCGTACCGCAAGGTCGTCGACGGCCGGGTCACCGACCAGATCGACTACCTGACCGCGGACGAGGAGGACCGCTTCGTCAAGGCGCAGGCCAACACGCCGATCGACGACGACGGCAACTTCCTCGAGGACCGGGTCATGGTCCGCCGTAAGGGCGGCGAGACCGACCTCGCCGACGTGGCCGACGTGGACTACATGGACGTCTCGCCGCGCCAGATGGTGTCGGTGGCGACCGCCATGGTGCCGTTCCTGGAGCACGACGACGCCAACCGCGCCCTGATGGGCGCGAACATGCAGCGCCAGGCCGTGCCGCTGCTGCGCAGCGAGTCGCCGCTGGTCGGCACCGGCATGGAGCTGCGCGCCGCGGTGGACGCGGGCGACGTGGTGATCGCCAAGAAGTCCGGCGTGGTCGAGGAGCTGTCGGCGGACTTCATCACGGTGATGGCCGACGACGGCAGCCGCCAGACCTACGCGATGCACAAGTTCCGCCGCTCCAACCAGGGCACCTGCATCAACCAGAAGCCCATCGTGAACGAGGGCGACCGGGTCGAGCACGGCCAGGTGATCGCGGACGCGCCGTGCACCGAGAACGGCGAGATGGCGCTGGGCAAGAACCTGCTCGTCGCGATCATGCCGTGGGAGGGCCACAACTACGAGGACGCGATCATCGTGTCCCAGCGCCTGGTCCAGGACGACGTTCTCACCTCGATCCACATCGAGGAGCACGAGATCGACGCGCGCGACACGAAGCTGGGCGCCGAGGAGATCACCCGGGACATCCCGAACGTCTCCGAGGAGGTCCTGGCCGACCTCGACGAGCGCGGCATCATCCGGATCGGCGCCGAGGTGCGCGACGGCGACATCCTCGTCGGCAAGGTGACGCCGAAGGGCGAGACCGAGCTGACCCCGGAGGAGCGCCTGCTGCGTGCCATCTTCGGTGAGAAGGCCCGCGAGGTCCGCGACACCTCGCTGAAGGTGCCGCACGGCGAGACCGGCAAGGTCATCGGCATCCGCGTGTTCAGCCGCGAGGACGACGACGAGCTGCCCCCGGGCGTGAACGAGCTGGTCCGCGTCTACGTCGCCCAGAAGCGCCGGATCCAGGACGGCGACAAGCTCGCCGGCCGCCACGGCAACAAGGGCGTCATCGGCAAGATCCTGCCGGCCGAGGACATGCCGTTCCTGCCGGACGGCACGCCGGTGGACATCGTGCTGAACACGCACGGTGTGCCCCGCCGTATGAACATCGGCCAGGTGCTGGAGACCCACCTCGGGTGGATCGCCAAGCAGGGCTGGAGCATCGAGGGCGACCCGGAATGGGCCGCCAAGCTGCCGGAGGAGCTCTACGAGGTGGAGCCGAACACGAACACCGCCACGCCGGTGTTCGACGGCGCCAAGGTCGAGGAGATCGTCGGCCTGCTCGGCTCGACCCGCCCCAACCGGGACGGCGAGCGCATGGTCAGCCAGGAGGGCAAGGCCACCCTGTTCGACGGGCGCAGCGGCGAGCCGTACCCGTTCCCGGTGTCGGTCGGCTACATGTACATCCTCAAGCTGCTGCACCTGGTCGACGACAAGATCCACGCCCGCTCGACCGGCCCGTACTCGATGATCACGCAGCAGCCGCTGGGTGGTAAGGCGCAGTTCGGTGGCCAGCGCTTCGGTGAGATGGAGTGCTGGGCCATGCAGGCCTACGGCGCCGCATACACCCTGCAGGAACTGCTCACCATCAAGTCGGACGACAAGCTCGGCCGCGTGAAGGTGTACGAGGCCATCGTCAAGGGCCAGAACGTCCCCGAGCCCGGGGTGCCGGAGTCGTTCAAGGTGCTGCTCAAGGAGCTGCAGTCCCTCTGCCTCAACGTGGAGGTGCTCTCCAGCGACGGCGCCGCGATCGAGATGCGCGACGGCGACGACGAGGACCTGGAGAGGGCGGCCGCCAACCTCGGCATCAACCTCTCCCGGAACGAGTCGCCGTCCGTCGACGACGTCGTGAACTGACCTTCGCCACGCTGACTCCGGTCACCCCCGAAAAGCCGGAGTCAGCGTCCCGACCCCCAGGCAGCAATCAACCCGAAGGGGAGAAGAGCCGACGTGCTCGACGTCAACTTCTTCGATGAGCTCCGCATCGGCCTCGCCACGGCCGACGACATCCGCCAGTGGTCGTACGGCGAGGTCAAGAAGCCCGAGACCATCAACTACCGCACCCTCAAGCCCGAGAAGGACGGACTCTTCTGCGAGAAGATCTTCGGTCCGACCCGGGACTGGGAGTGCTACTGCGGCAAGTACAAGCGCGTCCGCTTCAAGGGCATCATCTGTGAGCGCTGCGGCGTCGAGGTCACTCGCGCCGAGGTGCGCCGCGAGCGGATGGGCCACATCGAGCTCGCCGCGCCGGTCACCCACATCTGGTACTTCAAGGGCGTCCCGAGCCGGCTGGGCTACCTGCTCGACCTGGCCCCCAAGGACCTCGAGAAGATCATCTACTTCGCCGCCTACGTCATCACCTCGGTGAACGGCGAGCTGCGCCACAACGACCTGCCCACGCTCGAGAGCGAGATGCAGGTCGAGCGCAAGCGCGTCGAGAACCGTCGCGACGCCGACGTGGAGGCCCGCGCCCAGAAGCTCGAGGCCGACCTGGCCGAGCTCGAGGCCGAGGGCGCCAAGAGCGACGTGCGCCGCAAGGTCAAGGAGGGCGGCGAGCGGGAGATGCGCCAGCTCCGCGACCGGGCCCAGCGCGAGTTGGACCGGCTCGACGAGATCTGGAGCACCTTCACCAAGCTGGACACCAAGCAGCTGATCGCCGACGAGCTGCTCTACCGCGAGCTGGTCGACCGCTACGGCGACTACTTCACCGGCTCGATGGGCGCGGAGTCGATCCAGCAGCTGGCCAAGGACTTCGACGTCGACGCCGAGGCCGACATCCTGCGGGAGACCATTCGCAGCGGCAAGGGCCAGAAGAAGCTGCGCGCGCTCAAGCGGCTCAAGGTCGTGGCGGCGTTCCAGCAGACCCGCAACTCGCCCATGGGCATGGTGCTCGACTGCATCCCGGTGATCCCGCCGGACCTGCGGCCGATGGTCCAGCTCGACGGTGGCCGGTTCGCCACCTCCGACCTGAACGACCTGTACCGCCGGGTGATCAACCGGAACAACCGGTTGAAGCGACTGATCGACCTCGGCGCGCCCGAGATCATCGTCAACAACGAGAAGCGCATGCTCCAGGAGGCCGTCGACGCGCTGTTCGACAACGGCCGCCGCGGCCGGCCGGTCACCGGCCCGGGCAACCGCCCGCTCAAGTCGCTGTCCGACCTGCTCAAGGGCAAGCAGGGCCGGTTCCGTCAGAACCTGCTCGGCAAGCGCGTCGACTACTCCGGCCGTTCGGTCATCGTGGTCGGCCCGCAGCTGAAGCTGCACCAGTGCGGCCTGCCCAAGGCGATGGCGCTCGAGCTGTTCAAGCCGTTCGTGATGAAGCGGCTGGTCGACCTGAACCACGCGCAGAACATCAAGTCGGCCAAGCGCATGGTGGAGCGGGCTCGTCCGGCCGTGTGGGACGTGCTGGAAGAGGTCATCACCGAGCACCCGGTGATGCTCAACCGCGCCCCCACGCTGCACCGGCTGGGCATCCAGGCCTTCGAGCCGCAGCTGGTCGAGGGCAAGGCCATCCAGCTGCACCCGCTGGTCTGTGAGGCGTTCAACGCCGACTTCGACGGCGACCAGATGGCGGTCCACCTGCCGCTGTCGGCGGAGGCGCAGGCCGAGGCCCGGATCCTGATGCTGTCCAGCAACAACATCCTGTCGCCCGCCTCCGGGCGGCCGCTGGCGATGCCGCGTCTGGACATGGTCACGGGTCTGTTCCACCTGACCCGGATCAAGCCGGACGCCGAGGGCGCCGGCCGGGCGTTCTCCTCGGTCGCCGAGGCGATCATGGCGTTCGACCGCAAGGCGATCGGCCTCCAGGCGCCGATCAAGGTGCGGCTGAACGACCAGGTGCCGGGCCGCGGCATGGAGCCGGAGGAGTGGGAGCCCGGTCAGCCGTGGCTGGCCGAGACCACCCTGGGCCGGGTGCTGTTCAACGAGCTGCTGCCGGCGGACTACCCGTTCATCAACGAGGAGATGCCGAAGAAGCGGCAGTCCGAGATCGTCAACGACCTCGCCGAGCGGTACCCGATGGTGACGGTGGCGCGGACGCTGGACAAGCTCAAGGACGCCGGCTTCTACTGGGCCACCCGCTCGGGTGTGACGGTCGCCATCTCCGACGTGCTCGTGCCCGAGGAGAAGAAGGCCATCCTCAACGAGTACGAGGGCAAGGCCGAGGCCGTGGAGAAGCGCTACCAGCGCGGTCAGCTCTCCCACGCCGAGCGCAACAACGAGCTGGTCAAGGTGTGGCAGTCGGCGACCGACGAGGTCGCCAAGCTGATGGAGACGGCCTTCCCCGAGGACAACTCCATCCGGGTCATCGTCAAGTCCGGCGCGGCCGGCAACATGACGCAGGTCCGGTCGCTGGCCGGCATGCGTGGTCTGGTGACCAACCCGAAGGGCGAGTACATCCCGCGGCCGATCAAGAACTCGTTCCGCGAGGGCCTGTCGGTGCTGGAGTACTTCATCGCCACGCACGGCGCCCGCAAGGGTCTGGCCGACACCGCGCTGAAGACCGCCGACTCGGGTTACCTGACCCGTCGTCTGGTGGACGTCTCGCAGGACGTGATCATCCGCGAGATCGACTGCGGCACCAACCGCGGCGTGATGATGACCGTCGGCGAGAAGGTCGGCGACAAGGTCGTGATGCACGAGTACGCGCGCACCAGCGTGTACGCGCGCTCGCTGGCCGAGGACATCACCGACTCGGACGGCAACGTGGTGCTCAACCGCGGCGCCGACCTGGGCGACCCGGCCCTGGACACGCTGATCCGGGTGGGCACCATCCGGGTCAAGGTCCGCTCCGTGCTGACCTGCGAGTCGGCGGTCGGCGTGTGCGCCAGCTGCTACGGCCGCTCGATGGCCACCGGCAAGCTGGTGGACGTCGGCGAGGCGGTGGGCATCGTGGCCGCCCAGTCGATCGGCGAGCCCGGCACCCAGCTGACCATGCGTACCTTCCACCAGGGTGGCGCCACCGGCGCGGACGACATCACCCAGGGTCTGCCGCGTGTCCAGGAGCTCTTCGAGGCCCGCGTGCCCAAGGGCAAGGCGCCGATCGCCGACGTCGACGGCCGCGTGCGGATCGAGGACGGCGACCGGTTCTGGAAGATCACCCTGGTGCCGGACGACGGCAGCGAGGAGATCATCTTCGACAAGCTGTCGAAGCGTCAGCGCCTGGCCATCACCCCGGACGGCCCGCTGCAGGACGGCGACCACGTGTCCGTCGGCCAGCAGCTGCTCGAGGGCACCCCGGACCCGCACGAGGTGCTGCGCGTGATGGGTCCCCGCGAGGCCCAGCTGCACCTGGTGAACGAGGTGCAGAAGGTGTACCGGTCGCAGGGTGTGTCCATCCACGACAAGCACATCGAGGTGATCGTGCGGCAGATGCTCCGCCGCGTGATCATCATCGACTCGGGCGCCACGGAGTTCCTGCCGGGCGCGCCGATCGAGCGCAGCGAGTTCGAGCAGTCGAACCGCCGCGTGGTGGCCGAGGGCGGCGAGCCGGCCTCGGGTCGTCCGGTGCTGATGGGTATCACCAAGGCCTCGCTGGCGACGGAGTCGTGGCTCTCGGCGGCCTCCTTCCAGGAGACCACCCGCGTGCTCACCGACGCCGCCATCAACGGCAAGAGCGACAAGCTCATCGGCCTGAAGGAGAACGTCATCATCGGTAAGTTGATCCCGGCCGGCACCGGTATCAACCGCTACCGCAACATCCAGGTGCAGCCGACGGAGGAGGCGCGGGCCGCGGCCTACGCGATCCCGTCGTACGACGACGGCTACTACACGCCGGACGTCTTCGGCACCGGCACGGGTGCGGCGGTTCCGCTGGACGACTACGACTTCGGTCGCGACTACCGCTGAGGTAGCCGAGCTGAAACCGAAGGGCCGGGATGCGGAAGCATCCCGGCCCTTCGGCTATGTGGTGTCGGTGGCGGGCGAACCGTCCCGCGCGGAACGCGCGGCGAAAGCACAGTCCTCAGTAGACGGGCCGGTTCATCCCCGACTCGCGCTCGTAGTTCGAGCCGCCGCTGCCGACGGTCAGCTCGGAGTCGATGTCCTCACTGGACTGCTCGGGTTCCTGGACGTTGTCCATGGTCTCCTTCGCCGTGGAGTAGATCTCCTTGGCGCCGTCCTTGATCTCGCCCTTCCAGTCGAAGCCCTCGTCCTCCTTCTCCCCGGACGAGCCGGCCTCGGCCGCCTTCTCGCTGCTGCCGAACACCTTCTTGGCGGTGCCGGTGATGTGGTCCCAGTCCTCGCCGAGCTGCTTGACGTCGCCGACCAGGCCCTTGCCGTCGCGGGCGACGACGTGCTCGGCCATGTTGCCGACGGTGGTGCCGGCCTCGTCGACCCGGGAGCCGATCTTGCCGACGTTGGCGCCGACCTCCATCACCTTGTCGCCGGCCTTGCCGATGCCCTTGCCGACGGCCTTGCCCAGCTTGCCGGCGTCCTTGGCGATGTCCTCGCCGATCTTGCCGATCTTGCCGCCCAGCTTCTGCACGCTGCCGGCGACCTTCTTCAGCAGCTGCGCGATCTTGCGGATCATCTCCATGATCTTCTCGAGCAGCTTGCCGACCTTCTCGATCAGCTTGCCGACCTTGGTCACCGCGGCGCCGGCCTTGCCGACGGCGACGCCGGCCTCGGTGACGGTGGCCGCGGTCGCCGCCGCGTCGGACAGGCCGAAGGTGAAGATGGTGCCGGCGAGGCCTACCGCCCAGGTGATCAGCATCTGCTCGACGAAGTCGGCCAGGATGCCGATGATGATGTCCTTGGCCGCCTGCATCATCTGCGCGCTGGCCTTGAGCAGCTGGACCATGTAGCCGGCCAGCGTCGAGGTGCCGTGGATGCCGTCCAGGAAGGACGCCATCTGCTGGTGCGCGGTGTCGGACGCGTCACCCTGCCAGCTGGCGAAGCCGTTGGTCAGCTCGTCGTGCAGCTGCTGGCCGAGCTGGTCGATGTCGGCGGACAGCTGCGAGTACGTCTCGGCGGCCGCGTTCAGCGCGTCGGGGCTGCCGGTGACCAGCTCCAGCGCCTCCTTGACCGGCTCGATGTAGTCGATGACGAAGCCGAGGCCCTTGCTGATCAGCGTGTTCAGCGGGTCGATGCCGCCGGAGTCGCTGGACTCGGCCGAGTACTGCTCGATCTCGGTGACGGTGGCGTGCACGTCGTTGCCAGTGCCGTAGATCTCGTCGAGCACATCGGACTGGCCGGTGGGCAGGGAGCTCATGCCTGCTCCTCAGGGGTGTTCGGGAGCAGCGTGCCGCTCATGTGCTGGTAGGCCGACGGGTCCTGGAGGGACACCTTGGCGTGGCCGGCGGCATCGGTCTGGGCGTGCACGTCGACGTGCTGGGTCTGCCCGTCGGCGGCCTGGATGTCGCCCTTGACCTCGACGTCCTCCTTGGCCTCGCCGGTCACCTCGACGCTGACCGGGCCGCCGCCCTCCACCTCGATGGTGATCTTGCCGGCGCCGCCGGGCTGGCCGCCGGGGGCCTGGCCGGGGTCGGGCGGCGTGGTCGGCCGGGGCAGGGTCGTCGGCAGACCGGTGGGCGGCGGACCGCCGACCGGGCCACCCGCGCCCGGGCCGCCGATGGGGCCGCCGGTGCCGGGGCCGCCGATGGGGCCGCCGGTGCCCGGGGCGCCGCCGTGCTCGCCGATGCCGGTCGGCGGGTGACCGCCACCCGGGACCGGGCCGCCGTCGACCTTGGTCGGGCCCTGGGGACCGCCGGATTGGCCGGGATCGACCTTGCCCGGATCGCCGGGGTCGCCGCCGGACTGCTCGATCTGCTTCTTGTGGTGCTCGTCGGTCTCCCGGTACAGATCCGCCGTGTTGGAAATGCGTTGCCCGGCGTTGCTCAGCCCACTGGTCATGTTCGACAGATGATCGGTGAGCTGGTTCTGCATATCCGCGTACTTGCTGTGGGTGGTCATTTCACCGAGAAGTCCCCACGAGGTGCCCGGAACCTCGGCGGCGGTGGCCCGGCCGTGCAGCGACTCGGCCTGGCTGGACATCGACGAGACGCGCTGGCCGCATTGGGCCAGTTCCTCGGTGTTGACGTTGAATCCGTCGGCCATCAGAACGAGTCCTCCGAACCGAACCGGAACTCCTCGTCGTCGTCCACGGGCCGCGGCCGGGCCGCGGGCCGGGGGGCCGGCGCGGCCGGGCGCGCCGGGGCGTCGCCGGTCATGAAGGTGCGCGGCGCCGGGTCGTCGGCGTACTCCGGACGGGCCGGCGGCGCAGCGTGCTGGGGGCCGCCGTACTGCGGCGCGGGAGCGTGCCGGGGCGGGGCGTAGCCGGCCGGCGCGGGCGGCTGGACCTGGGGCCGCGGCGGCGCGTCGTGCCAGGCGTCGGCCTGCGGCTCCGGCGGGTTGGCCAGCTCTTCCTGCACCTTGTTCACCCGGTCGGCGATGTCGGTGCGGTCGCCGGCGTAGCGCTGCACGATCTCCGCCTGCTGGCGGGCGGCCTTGGCCACCGCCTGCTGGAACGTGGTGGTGACCAGCCGGGACAAGGCCTGGGCCGACATGCTCATCGCGGAGGGGCTGATGGTGATCGACCGCACCGCGCCGGACGGGCCGGCGACGACGCTGACGGCGCCGTCCCGGGAAGTCTCCGTCGCCTCGATGGCGACGATCTCCTCCCGCATCTGATCGAAGCGGTCGACGTCCTTTTCCGCTTGGGCCACATTGCGCTGAAACGCCTCGATGCGCGCGGCGGTGTCCTGATTCATGCCCCGGTTCTCCCCGTGTCGGTGGTGCCGGGTAAACACATACCGCATCGCGCCGGTCACCGTCCGGCAAATGACCCGGAACGGGCTCGAACACGCGATCGACTATGCTTGTCGCGAGGAATGGAGCGGCCCTCGCCGATCTTCCTTCGTGATCTTGGGACAGTGCGACACGCCACGCGCGACACGCGTGTCCGGTGTGCGTCCGACCCCCGTTTTGACCCTCGGGCCGCGGGGAAGGTATCTTTGTTATCCGTGCCCGACCCATGTCGGGCCGCTCCGCGTGCCTGTGGATGGCAGTCTCTGGCTGCGTCGACCTCAGGGCGACGGAAGTCCTCCGGAAACCGTTGGGACATGCTGGTTGGTCTCTCGCGGGTCCCGTGAGCGGGCGACACGCCCGACCTCGGGGGACGGAGGGGCCAAGTACACAGAGTCCACGGCGCCCGCGAGGACGCCAAGACGCGAACGGAAGAAGCAGCCGGTCTATGCCCACGATCCAGCAGCTGGTCCGCAAGGGCCGCCAGGACAAGGTCGCGAAGACCAAGACCGCGGCTCTCAAGGGGAGCCCGCAGCGGCGCGGCGTCTGCACCCGCGTCTACACCACTACGCCCAAGAAGCCGAACTCGGCGCTGCGCAAGGTCGCCCGCGTGAAGCTGACCAGCGGCATCGAGGTCACGGCCTACATCCCGGGTGAGGGCCACAACCTCCAGGAGCACTCGATGGTGCTCGTCCGTGGCGGTCGTGTGAAGGACCTGCCGGGTGTCCGCTACAAGATCATCCGTGGCTCGCTGGACACGCAGGGCGTGAAGAACCGCAAGCAGGCGCGCAGCCGCTACGGCGCGAAGAAGGAGAAGAGCTGATGCCCCGCAAGGGCCCGGCCCCGAAGCGGCCGCTGATCTCTGACCCGGTCTACAGCTCCCCGCTGGTGACCCAGCTCATCAACAAGGTCCTCGTGGACGGCAAGCGCTCGGTCGCCGAGCGGATCGTCTACCAGGCCCTGGAGGGCGCCCGCGAGAAGACCGGCACCGACCCGGTCGTCACGCTCAAGCGCGCGCTGGACAACGTGAAGCCGGCCATCGAGGTGAAGAGCCGCCGCGTCGGTGGCGCCACCTACCAGGTGCCGATCGAGGTCAAGCCCGGCCGCTCCACCACGCTGGCGCTGCGCTGGCTGATCACCTTCTCCCGGCAGCGTCGCGAGAAGACCATGGTCGAGCGCCTGATGAACGAGCTGCTGGACGCCAGCAACGGTCTCGGCGCGAGCGTCAAGCGCCGCGAGGACACCCACAAGATGGCCGAGTCCAACAAGGCCTTCGCGCACTACCGCTGGTGATTCGGGCGCGGCCGGCTTGCACGAGCCGGCCGCAACGGATCGGCGCCACCCGCACCGACCACAGCCGCACGAACAGCAAGGAAGACACCCGTGGCACAGGAAGTGCTCACTGACCTGGCCAAGGTCCGCAACATCGGGATCATGGCCCACATCGACGCGGGAAAGACCACCACCACCGAGCGGATCCTGTTCTACACCGGGATCAACTACAAGATCGGTGAGGTCCACGACGGCGCGGCGACGATGGACTGGATGGAGGAGGAGCAGAAGCGCGGCATCACCATCACGTCCGCCGCGACCACCTGCTTCTGGAACGACCACCAGATCAACATCATCGACACGCCGGGGCACGTCGACTTCACCGTCGAGGTCGAGCGCTCGCTGCGGGTCCTGGACGGCGCGGTGGCCGTGTTCGACGGCAAGGAGGGCGTCGAGCCCCAGTCCGAGCAGGTCTGGCGGCAGGCGACCAAGTACGACGTCCCGCGCATCTGCTTCGTCAACAAGATGGACAAGCTCGGCGCGGACTTCTACTTCACCGTCCGCACCATCCAGGAGCGGCTCGGCGCCACGCCGCTGCCGATCCAGCTGCCCATCGGCGCCGAGAACGACTTCATCGGCGTCGTGGACCTGGTCCAGATGCGCGCGCTGACCTGGCACGGCGAGGTCCAGAAGGGCGACGACTACACCGTCGAGGAGATCCCGGCCGACCTGGCCGAGCTGGCCGCGGAGTACCGCGAGAAGCTCATCGAGGCCGTCGCCGAGACCGACGACGAGCTGATGGAGCGCTACCTCGGTGGCGAGGAGCTGACGGTCGAGGAGATCAAGCGGGGCATCCGCAAGATCGTGACCGACCGCATCGCCTACCCGGTGCTGTGCGGCTCGGCGTTCAAGAACAAGGGCGTGCAGCCCATGCTCGACGCCGTCATCGACTACCTGCCGTCGCCGCTGGACGTGCCGCCGGTCGAGGGCACGCTCCAGGACGGCGAGACGCCGGCCTCGCGCAAGCCGTCCGCGGACGAGCCGTTCGCGGCGCTGGCGTTCAAGATCGCCGCGCACCCGTTCTTCGGCAAGCTGACCTACATCCGGGTCTACTCGGGCAAGCTCAACGCCGGCTCCCAGGTCATCAACTCGACCAAGGACCGCAAGGAGCGCATCGGCAAGCTCTTCCAGATGCACTCCAACAAGGAGAACCCGGTCGAGGTCGCCAGCGCCGGCCACATCTACGCGGCCATCGGTCTGAAGGACACCACGACCGGTGACACCCTGTGCGACCCGCAGCAGCCGATCGTGCTGGAGTCCATGACCTTCCCGGACCCGGTCATCTCGGTGGCGATCGAGCCGAAGACGAAGGCCGACCAGGAGAAGCTGGGCACCGCGATCCAGAAGCTGGCCGAGGAGGACCCCACCTTCCAGGTCAAGCTGGACGAGGAGACCGGCCAGACGATCATCGCCGGCATGGGCGAGCTGCACCTCGAGGTGCTCGTCAACCGGATGAAGTCCGACTACAAGGTCGAGGCGAACATCGGTAAGCCCCAGGTGGCCTACCGGGAGACCATCCGCCGCAAGGTGGAGAAGTACTCCTACACGCACAAGAAGCAGACCGGTGGCTCCGGCCAGTTCGCCAAGGTGCTCATCGACGTCGAGCCGCTGGAGAGCACCGACGGTGCGCTCTACGAGTTCGACAACAAGGTCACGGGTGGCCGCATCCCGCGGGAGTACATCCCCTCGGTCGACGCCGGCGCCCAGGACGCGATGCAGTACGGCGTGCTGGCGGGCTACCCGCTGGTCGGCATCAAGGTGACGCTGCTGGACGGTGCCTACCACGAGGTCGACTCCTCCGAAATGGCCTTCAAGATCGCCGGTTCGATGGCGCTCAAGGAAGCCGCTCGGAAGGCCGACCCGGTGCTGTTGGAGCCGGTGATGGCTGTCGAGGTGACCACGCCCGAGGACTACATGGGCGACGTCATCGGCGACTTGAACTCCCGCCGTGGTCAGATCCAGGCGATGGAGGAGCGCAGTGGGGCCCGTGTCGTGAAGGCGCTGGTGCCGCTGTCGGAGATGTTCGGGTATGTCGGCGACCTGCGGTCCAAGACCCAGGGTCGGGCGAACTACACGATGCTGTTCGACTCCTACGCCGAGGTTCCGACCAACGTGGCGAAGGAAATCATCGCGAAGGCGACCGGGGAGTAGTTCGGCCCCGCAGCTTTCACCGGTCGCCCGGGGAGCGATCCCCGGGCTGCCACCCAACCGACCCTGACGTAACCGCCGGGCCGACCAACCACAGAACGGCCCGGCGGAAGCAACACAAGTCCAGGAGGACAATCCAGTGGCGAAGGCGAAGTTCGAGCGGACCAAGCCGCACGTCAACATCGGCACCATCGGTCACGTCGACCACGGCAAGACCACGCTGACGGCGGCGATCACCAAGGTTCTGGCCGACAAGTACCCGGACCTGAACGCCGCGTTCGCGTTCGACCAGATCGACAAGGCGCCGGAAGAGAAGCAGCGCGGCATCACGATCAACATCTCGCACGTCGAGTACCAGACCGAGAAGCGCCACTACGCGCACGTCGACGCCCCCGGTCACGCGGACTACATCAAGAACATGATCACCGGTGCCGCCCAGATGGACGGCGCGATCCTGGTGGTCGCCGCGACCGACGGCCCGATGCCGCAGACCCGCGAGCACGTGCTGCTGGCCCGCCAGGTCGGTGTGCCCTACATCGTGGTGGCCCTGAACAAGGCCGACATGGTGGACGACGAGGAGATCCTGGAGCTCGTCGAGCTCGAGGTCCGCGAGCTGCTCTCGGACCAGGAGTTCCCCGGCGACGACGCTCCGGTCGTGCGCGTGTCCGGCCTCAAGGCCCTCGAGGGCGACGAGAAGTGGGCCCAGTCGGTGCTGGAGCTCATGGACGCCGTGGACGAGAACGTCCCGGAGCCGGTCCGTGAGGTCGAGAAGCCGTTCCTCATGCCCGTCGAGGACGTCTTCACCATCACCGGTCGTGGCACCGTCGTCACCGGCCGCATCGAGCGCGGTGTGGTCAAGGTGAACGAGGAGGTGGAGGTCGTGGGCATTCGCGAGAAGGGCTTCAAGACGACCTGCACCAGCATCGAGATGTTCAAGAAGTTCCTCGACGAGGGCCGCGCCGGTGACAACGCCGCGCTGCTGCTCCGCGGTGTCAAGCGCGAGGACGTCGAGCGCGGCATGGTCGTGATCAAGCCGGGCACCACCACGGTGCACACCGAGTTCACGGGCAACGTCTACATCCTGTCCAAGGACGAGGGTGGCCGGCACACGCCGTTCTTCAACAACTACCGGCCGCAGTTCTACTTCCGCACCACCGACGTGACCGGCGTCGTGACCCTCCCCGAGGGCACCGAGATGGTCATGCCGGGCGACACCACGAACATGAGCGTGAAGCTGATCCAGCCGATCGCCATGGACGAGGGCCTGCGGTTCGCCATCCGCGAGGGTGGCCGCACCGTCGGTGCCGGCACCGTCGAGACGATCACCAAGTAATTCGCGGTGGGGGCCAGGTGACATTCATTTGTTACCTGGCCCTCACTACGCCGGCCCCGATTTGGACGCCGCACGCACGTGTGGCATCCTTAACGGGTTGCTCGTTGCAGAGGCGGCTGGCTCGTTCGCGTACCAGCCGCCCTGCTGCGAGAAGCCGGCACCCACACGGGCCTGCAATGGCCTGGGTGTATGGGTCTGACCGGACCCCCGCCTACCGGGACTGAACAAGGACCAGTAGGGCTGGTGTGCGCGTCGGAGCTGTGTCCCTGTCAAGGCGACACGCCCGACCGCGTGGACCGGAGGGCCCCGGCACCTGATGACATTTGACTCGTGAATAGGGGAGCGGCACCGAGCTGGGCCCCGGCCCGTCACGAGTCAGCCCGCAGCGGTACGAGAAGAGGAACGGCAAGCCATCATGGCGGGACAAAAGATCCGCATTCGGCTCAAGGCCTACGACCACGAGGCGATCGACGCGTCCGCGCGCAAGATCGTCGAGACCGTGACGCGCACCGGCGCTCGGGTCGTCGGGCCGGTGCCGCTGCCGACCGAGAAGAACGTCTACTGCGTCATTCGCTCGCCGCACAAGTACAAGGACTCGCGCGAGCACTTCGAGATGCGCACGCACAAGCGGCTGATCGACATCCTCGACCCGACGCCGAAGACGGTCGACGCGCTCATGCGCATCGACCTGCCGGCCAGCGTCGACGTCAACATCCAGTAAGCGCGCGGCGGCGGAGAGTAACGAACTCATGTCTGACAAGCAGATCAAGGGGATCCTGGGCACCAAGCTCGGCATGACCCAGGTCTTCGACGACAAGAACCGGGTTGTGCCGGTCACGGTCGTCAAGGCCGGGCCCAATGTCGTCACCCAGATCCGTACCGAGGAGAAGGACGGCTACACCGCCGTCCAGCTGGCCTTCGGCGCCATCGACCCGCGCAAGGTGAACAAGCCCCGCGCCGGTCACTTCGCCAAGGCCGGTGTGACGCCGCGTCGCCACGTCGCCGAGCTGCGCACCACCGACGCCGACACCTACGAGGTCGGTCAGGAGATCACCGCTGAGGTGTTCCCGGCCGGCTCGGTCGTCGACGTGGTCGGCACCAGCAAGGGCAAGGGCTACGCCGGTGTCATGAAGCGCCACGGCTTCAAGGGCTTGGGCGCCGGCCACGGCGTGCAGCGCAAGCACCGCTCGCCGGGTTCCATCGGCGGCTGCGCCACCCCGGGCCGCGTGTTCAAGGGTGTGCGCATGGCCGGCCGCATGGGCCACGCCCGCGTCACCACCCAGAACCTGACCGTGCACCAGGTGGAGGCCGAGTCCGGCCTGCTGCTCATCAAGGGCGCCATCCCCGGCCCCAAGGGCGGCCTGGTGTTCGTCAAGACGGCCGCGAAGGGCGGTGCCTGATGACCTCGCTGGACATTCGCAACGCCTCTGGTGAGGCTGCCGGCAGCGTCGAGCTGCCCGCCGAGATCTTCGACGTGCAGGCGAACATCCCGCTGATGCACCAGGTCGTCGTGGCCCAGCTGGCCGCGGCCCGCCAGGGCACGCACGCCACCAAGACCCGCGGCGACGTCCGCGGCGGTGGCAAGAAGCCGTACCGCCAGAAGGGCACCGGCCGCGCCCGCCAGGGTTCGACCCGGTCCCCGCAGTTCGCCGGCGGTGGCATCTCGCACGGCCCGCAGCCGCGTGACTACTCGCAGCGGACGCCGAAGAAGATGAAGGCCGCCGCGCTGCGCGGCGCGCTGTCCGACCGCGCCCGCGCGGGTCGACTGCACGTGGTCAGCTCCCTGGTCGAGGGCGACAAGCCGTCCACCAAGGCCGCTCGCGTCGCGCTCGCCGCGATCACGGAGTCGCGCCGCACGCTGGTCGTGCTGGGCCGCTTCGAGGAGCAGGACTGGCTGTCGGTGCGCAACCTGGACAACGTGCACCCGATCGCGCCGGACCAGCTGAACACCTACGACGTGCTGGTCAACGACGACATCGTGTTCACCAAGGACGCGTACGAGCTGTTCATCGCCGGCCCGGCCAAGGGTCGTTCGGTCAAGGCCACGGCCCGCTCGTCCGAGCTGACCGAGGAGGTCTGACCAATGATCCCCGACCACAGGGACATCCTGCTCGCGCCGGTGATCTCCGAGAAGAGCTACGGCCTTCTCGAGGAGAACAAGTACACCTTCCTGGTGGCCCCGGACGCCAACAAGACGCAGATCAAGATCGCGGTCGAGAAGGTCTTCGGCGTCAAGGTCCTGAGCGTCAACACGATCAACCGCCAGGGCAAGCGGAAGCGGACCCGGTCCGGCTTCGGCAAGCGCAAGGACACGAAGCGCGCGATCGTCACCCTCTCCGCGGAGAGCAAGGCGATCGAGATCTTCGGCGGCCCGACCGCCTGATGACTGAGGACTGCTGATCTGACATGGGCATTCGCAAGTACAAGCCGACGACGCCAGGCCGTCGCGGTGCGAGCGTGTCCGACTTCGCCGAGATCACTCGGTCGACGCCGGAGAAGTCGCTCGTGCGTCCGCTGCACGGTCGTGGCGGCCGCAACGCGCACGGCAAGATCACCACTCGGCACAAGGGCGGCGGTCACAAGCGGGCCTACCGCCTGATCGACTTCCGTCGGGCCGACAAGGACGGCGTGCCGGCCAAGGTCGCGCACATCGAGTACGACCCCAACCGCACCGCGCGCATCGCGCTGCTGCACTACGCCGACGGCGAGAAGCGCTACATCATCGCGCCGAACCGGCTCGCGCAGGGCGACACGATCGAGAACGGTCCGCGCGCGGACATCAAGCCGGGCAACAACCTCCCGCTGCGCAACATCCCGGTCGGCACCGTGGTGCACGCGATCGAGCTCCGCCCCGGCGGCGGCGCGAAGATCGCCCGCTCCGCCGGCGCGAAGGTGCAGCTGGTGGCCAAGGACGGCCCGTACGCCCAGCTGCGGATGCCCTCGGGCGAGATCCGCAACGTGGACGTGCGCTGCCGCGCCACGGTCGGCGAGGTCGGCAACTCCGAGCACGCCAACATCAACTGGGGCAAGGCCGGCCGCATGCGCTGGAAGGGCCGCAAGCCCACGGTGCGTGGTGTCGCCATGAACCCGGTCGACCACCCGCACGGCGGTGGTGAGGGCAAGACCTCCGGCGGTCGCCACCCGGTGAACCCCGCTGGCAAGCCCGAAGGCCGTACCCGCCGCCGCAAGGCAAGCGACAAGCTCATCGTCCGGCGTCGTCGCACCGGTAAGAAGCGCTGAGCAGGAAGGGAGTGAAGGATGCCACGCAGCCTGAAGAAGGGCCCCTTCGTTGACGACCACCTGCTCAAGAAGGTGGACGCCCTCAACGAGTCGGGCAAGAAGACCGTGATCAAGACCTGGTCCCGCCGGTCGACGATCATCCCCGACATGCTGGGGCACACCATCGCGGTGCACGACGGCCGCAAGCACGTTCCGGTGTTCGTCAGCGAGGCCATGGTGGGTCACAAGTTGGGCGAGTTCGCCCCGACTCGGACCTTCAAGGGTCACATCAAGGACGACCGGAAGTCGCGCCGCCGCTGAGCGGGCACGGACAGAGCAAGGGGTAACAAGCAATGGCTGACAACGCGACCGGCGCGGAGGAGCTGCCGCGCGCCGTGGCGCGGGCCCGCTACGTCCGCCTGACCGCCATGAAGGCACGCCGAGTGGTCGACCTCATCCGTGGCCGCAACGCCACGGAGGCCCTGGCCGTGCTCCAGTTCGCGCCGCAGGCGGCGAGCGAGCCGGTGGCCAAGGTGCTCGCGAGCGCCATGGCCAACGCCGAGAACAACCTCAGCCTCGACCGCGACACCCTGTGGGTGTCCAGCGCGTACGTGGACGAGGGGCCGACGCTGAAGCGGTTCCGGCCGCGCGCGCAGGGCCGGGCCTACCGGATCCGCAAGCGGACGAGCCACATCACGATCGAGGTCGAGTCCCGTCCGGTCGAGAAGAAGGCCGGCAAGTCTCGAGCCAAGAAGGGGGCCCAGTAGTGGGTCAGAAGATCAACCCGCACGGCTTCCGCCTTGGTATCACCACCGACTGGAAGTCCCGCTGGTACGCCGACAAGCAGTACGCGGAGTACGTCGCGGAGGACGTGAAGATCCGCAAGATGCTCGGCAAGGGCATGGAGCGGGCCGGCATCTCCAAGGTGGAGATCGAGCGCACCCGGGACCGGGTCCGCGTCGACATCCACACCGCCCGTCCGGGCATCGTCATCGGCCGCCGCGGCGCCGAGGCCGACCGCATCCGGGGCGAGCTGGAGAAGCTGACCGCCAAGCAGGTCCAGCTGAACATCCTCGAGGTCAAGAACCCCGAGTCGGACGCCCAGCTGGTCGCGCAGGTGACCGCCGAGCAGCTGTCCAACCGCGTGTCCTTCCGGCGCGCGATGCGCAAGGCCATGCAGTCGGCCATGCGCTCGCCGCAGGTCAAGGGCATCCGGGTGCAGTGCGGCGGCCGTCTCGGCGGTGCCGAGATGTCCCGCTCGGAGTTCTACCGCGAGGGTCGCGTCCCGTTGCACACGCTGCGCGCGGACATCGACTACGGCTTCTTCGAGGCCCGCACCACCTTCGGCCGCATCGGCGTGAAGGTGTGGATCTACAAGGGTGACGTGGTCGGCGGCTTCCGGTCGCGCGACACCGCGGCCCCGGCCGGCAACGACCGCCCGCAGCAGCGGCGCGAGCGTCCGAACCGGGCCCGCCGTTCCGGCTCGGCCGGCACCACGGCGACGAGCACCGAGGCCGGCCGCGCGGCCGCCGAGGCGAACGCCGCCGCCGCGTCCGAGGCCCCGGCCGCCGAGCCGACGAACACTGGCAATGGGGAGGGCTGAGTAGTGCTCATCCCGCGTAGGGTCAAGCACCGCAAGCAGCACCACCCCAAGCGGGCTGGTGCCGCCAAGGGTGGCACGCGTGTCACCTTCGGCGAGTTCGGCATCCAGGCGCTGGAGCCGGCCTACGTGACCAACCGGCAGATCGAGTCCGCTCGTATCGCCATCAACCGGCACATCCGTCGTGGCGGCAAGGTCTGGATCAACATCTTCCCGGACCGCCCCCTGACCAAGAAGCCGGCGGAAACCCGCATGGGTTCCGGTAAGGGCTCGCCCGAGTACTGGGTGGCCAACGTCAAGCCCGGCCGGGTGCTCTTCGAGATGAGCTACCCGAACGAGACGGTCGCTCGGGAGGCGCTGCGTCGCGCCATCCACAAGCTGCCGCTGAAGTGCCGGATCGTCACGCGTGAGGGTGGTGACTTCTGATGGCAGCGGGTACCAACGCCGCGGAGCTGCGTGAGCTCACCGACGAGGAGCTCGTGCTGCGCCTTCGGGAGTCCAAGGAGGAGCTGTTCAACCTCCGCTTCCAGATGGCCACCGGCCAGCTGGACAACAACCGCCGGCTGCGCACGGTCCGTCACGACATCGCCCGCGTCTACACCGTGATGCGGGAGCGGGAGCTCGGTCTTTCCGTGTCGCCCGACGACGTTACGACTGGTGAGGGTGCCGCATGAGTGAGACCAACGAGGCCGTGAGCCGCAACGACCGCAAGGTCCGCGAGGGGCTCGTGGTGTCCAACAAGATGGAGAAGACGATCGTCGTCTCCCTCGAGGACCGCAAGAAGCACCCGCTGTACGGCAAGGTGCTGCGCACCACCACCAAGGTGAAGGCGCACGACGAGGAGAACGTGGCCGGCGTGGGCGACCGCGTGCTGCTGATGGAGACCCGTCCGCTGTCGGCCACCAAGCGCTGGCGGCTGGTCGAGGTCCTCGAGAAGGCCAAGTAACAAGCAGACCGAGCCTGTCAGGTCGGAAATCTGGCAGGCCATCGATGGTCAGGAGCTGTAAGTGATTCAGCAGGAGTCGCGACTGCGGGTCGCCGACAACACCGGTGCGAAGGAGATCCTTTGCATCCGCGTGCTCGGTGGCTCCTCGCGTCGTTACGCGGGCATCGGCGACATCATCGTCGCCACCGTGAAGGACGCCATCCCCGGCGCCGGTGTGAAGAAGGGCGACGTCGTCAAGGCCGTCGTCGTTCGCACCGTCAAGGAGCGGCGTCGTCCGGACGGCTCGTACATCCGGTTCGACGAGAACGCCGCGGTGCTCATCAAGCCCGACAACGAGCCGCGGGGCACCCGCATCTTCGGCCCGGTCGGCCGCGAGCTGCGTGACAAGAAGTTCATGAAGATCATCTCGCTCGCGCCGGAGGTGTTGTGATGAAGGTGCGCAAGGGCGACACGGTCGTGGTCATCGCGGGCAAGGACAAGGGCGCGAAGGGCAAGGTCATCCAGGCCTACCCGGAGAACGACCGCGTGCTGGTCGAGGGCGTGAACCGGATCAAGAAGCACACCCGGATCACCCAGACCCAGCGCGGTGCCCAGTCCGGCGGCATCGTGACCCAGGAGGCGCCGATCCACGTGAGCAACGTGATGGTCGTCGACTCCGAGGGCAAGCCGACCCGCGTCGGCTACCGCACGAACGACGACGGTCGGCGCGTGCGCGTCTCCCGCCGCAACGGTAAGGACATCTGATCATGACGACTACTGAGAAGGTCCTGCCGCGGCTGAAGACCCGGTACCGCAGCGAGATCGTCGCGGCGTTGCAGGAGCAGTTCACCTACGACAACGTGATGCAGATCCCGGGTGTCGTGAAGGTCGTCGTGAACATGGGCGTCGGCGACGCCGCCCGCGACGGCAAGCTGATCGAGGGCGCGGTCCGCGACCTGGCCACGATCACCGGCCAGCGTCCCGAGGTCCGCAAGGCCCGCAAGTCCATCGCGCAGTTCAAGCTGCGCGAGGGCATGCCGATCGGCGCGCGCGTCACGCTGCGCGGCGACCGCATGTGGGAGTTCCTGGACCGCCTGCTCACCATCGCGCTGCCCCGTATCCGCGACTTCCGCGGCCTGTCGGGCAAGCAGTTCGACGGCAACGGCAACTACACGTTCGGGCTGAACGAGCAGTCGATGTTCCACGAGATCGACCCCGACTCGATCGACCGTCCCCGTGGCATGGACATCACCGTCGTGACCACGGCCACCAACGACGACGAGGGTCGGGCGCTGCTCAAGCACCTCGGCTTCCCGTTCAAGGAGAACTGAGCCGATGGCGAAGAAGGCGCTGATCAACAAGGCGGCCGGCAAGCAGAAGTTCGCCGTCCGGGCCTACACCCGCTGCCAGAAGTGCGGCCGTCCGCACGCCGTGTTCCGCAAGTTCGGCCTGTGCCGGATCTGCCTGCGCCAGATGGCGCACCGCGGCGAGCTGCCCGGCGTGCACAAGTCCAGCTGGTAAGTCGTTAGACCCCGCACCACCCCCACTTCGCCCCAGGCCCGAGGGAACCAGGGCGAGAAAGGTTGACAGGTCACCCATGACGATGACCGACCCGATCGCAGACATGTTGACGCGTCTGCGGAACGCAAACTCGGCATACCACGACGAGGTCGTGATGCCGCACTCGAAGCTCAAGGCGAACATCGCCGAGATCCTCAAGCGCGAGGGCTACATCGCCGGCTACCGCGACCAGCAGGGCGACAAGGGCAAGAACCTCGTCGTCGAGCTGAAGTACGGCCCGAACCGGGAGCGGAGCATCGCCGGCGTCCGGCGCGTGTCCAAGCCGGGTCTGCGGGTCTACGCGAAGTCGACCAACCTGCCCAAGGTGCTCGGTGGGCTGGGTGTCGCCATCATCTCCACCTCCGGCGGTCTGGTGACCGACCGGCAGGCGGGCAAGCAGGGTGTGGGCGGGGAAGTCCTCGCCTACGTGTGGTGAGGAAGGGGGACTGACGATGTCGCGCATTGGAAGGCTGCCCATCACCGTCCCCTCCGGGGTCGACGTGAACATCGACGGCCAGGTGGTGAACGTGAAGGGCCCGAAGGGCGCCCTCTCGCACACCGTGGCCGAGCCGATCGCCGTGGAGCGGGCCGAGGACGGCACGCTGCAGGTGACCCGGCCCGACGACGAGCGCCTCTCGCGCTCGCTGCACGGCCTGTCCCGCACGCTGATCAACAACCTGATCATCGGCGTGACGCAGGGCTACGAGAAGAAGATGGAGATCACCGGCGTCGGCTACCGCGTGCAGCTCAAGGGTTCCGACCTCGAGTTCGCGCTCGGCTACAGCCACGCGGTCCCGGTGAAGGCGCCGCAGGGCATCACCTTCGTGGTGGAGACCCCGACCAAGTTCTCCGTCCAGGGCATCGACAAGCAGTTGGTCGGCGAGGTCGCCGCCAACATCCGCAAGCTGCGCAAGCCCGACCCGTACAAGGGCAAGGGCGTGCGGTACGCGGGCGAGAAGATCCGCCGCAAGGTCGGGAAGACGGGTAAGTGATCATGGCTGAGTCCACTGCTACCAAGAGGAAGCCGGTCGGCAAGGACGTGTCGACCCGGCGTCGTGTCTCGCGGGCCCGTCGTCACTTCCGGCTTCGCAAGAAGATCAGCGGCACGCCCGAGCGTCCGCGCATGGTCGTCAACCGGTCCTCGCGGCACATCACCGTGCAGGTCATCGACGACCTCGCCGGCCACACGCTGGCGTCGGCCTCCAGCCTGGAGGCGGACGTGCGCGCGCTGGACGGCGACAAGAAGGCCCGCGCCGTCAAGGTGGGCCAGCTGGTCGCGGCCCGCGCCAAGGAAGCCGGCATCGACAAGGTCGTCTTCGACCGCGGCGGTTACGACTACCACGGCCGGATCGCCGCGCTGGCGGACGCCGCCCGCGAGGCGGGGCTGGAGTTCTGAACATGCACATCACTGGAATTGAGAGGGCCGTCTGATGCCGGGACGCACGCGTCGCGAAGGCGGCGGTGGCGAGCGCGGAGAGCGCCGCGACCGTCGTGACGGTGGCCGCGGCGGGGCGGCCCAGGAGAAGACCCCGCACCTCGAGCGCGTCGTCGCCATCAACCGGGTGGCGAAGGTCGTCAAGGGTGGTCGTCGGTTCAGCTTCACCGCGCTGGTGATCGTGGGCGACGGCGACGGCATGGTCGGCGTCGGCTACGGCAAGGCCAAGGAAGTTCCGGCCGCCATCGCCAAGGGTGTCGAGGAGGCGAAGAAGAACTTCTTCCGCGTGCCTCGCATCGGCGGCACCATCCCGCACCCGATCCAGGGCGAGAAGGCCGCCGGCGTGGTGCTGCTGCGCCCGGCCAGCGCCGGTACCGGCGTCATCGCCGGTGGCCCGGTGCGCGCCGTCCTGGAGTGCGCCGGTGTGCACGACGTGCTGAGCAAGTCGCTGGGCAGCGACAACGCCATCAACATCGTGCACGCCACCGTGGCCGCCCTGAAGGGCCTTCAGCGCCCCGAAGAGGTCGCGGCCCGTCGTGGCCTGCCGCTGGAGGACGTCGCTCCGGCCGGCATGCTGCGCGCTCGCGCGGGGCAGGTGTGACATGGCCCAGCTCAAGGTGACGCAGGTCAAGAGCAGCATCGGTACCAAGCAGAACCACCGCGAGTCGTTGCGGACGCTGGGTCTGCGCAAGATCCGCCAGTCGGTCGTGCGTGAGGACAACCCCGTCAACCGGGGCCTGATCCACACGGTGCGCCACCTGGTGGTTGTGGAGGAGGTCAACTGATGACCATCAAGATCCACCACCTCCGCCCGGCCCCCGGCGCCAAGACGGCGAAGACCCGGGTCGGCCGCGGTGAGGGTTCCAAGGGCAAGACCGCGGGTCGCGGCACCAAGGGCACCGGCGCACGCAAGAACGTGCCGGCTCGCTTCGAGGGTGGCAACCTCCCGCTGCACATGCGGCTGCCGAAGCTCAAGGGCTTCCGCAACCCGTTCCGCACCGAGTACCAGGTCGTGAACGTCGCCGACCTGGCCCGCCTGTTCCCGCAGGGCGGCGCCGTCGACGTGGCCGCCCTGGTGGCCGCGGGCGCCGTTCGCAAGAACGAGCTGGTCAAGGTGCTGGGCGACGGTGACATCGCCGGCGTCAAGCTGGAGGTCACCGCGCACAAGTTCTCCGGCAGCGCGGTGGAGAAGATCACCGCCGCGGGTGGCACCGTCACCACGCTGTGAACTGACAGGTAGTACCTCGAAACGGCCGGCTGGGTCTCCCCTCAGCCGGCCGTTTCGTGTTCTTGCCGCCAGTTCCTGGCGGGGCGGGTCCGCCGCTAGGCCGATGCCTTCCCTTGGCTCAGCGTGATCGATGGAAAGACTCGATCACGCTGAGCCCGCGGTCCAGGCATCGGCGCGGACCCGCGTTTCGGCCAGATTCGGCCCTCATCTGTCTGCCGTTCGGCGCCGTCCAGCTGGTGTTATGCCCGGTTCGGGACCCGTCGCCCGGCGGTGTCCCGCGATCACCCTGGGTTTCTCGCCCTGGTGGGGTCCGTACACGCGGTCGGGCCTGTTAGAGTCGTGAGCACGCTTCGGGCCATAAGGGCGCGAAGCGTTCCTGGCTTGCTGCCAGGTCGTCAGCCGGCCCACTGAGGTCGGACAAGCCGTTCACCGGTCGGATGACCGGTGACGCCGAGGAGGTCACGCGTGCTTGGCGCCTTCCGCTCGGCTCTCGCGACGCCGGACTTGCGCCGCAAGATCCTTTTCACTCTGGGGATCATGGCGCTGTATCGGCTGGGCTCGCAGGTGCCTTCCCCGGGCGTGAACTTCGCGAACGTCCAGCAGTGCATCTCGACCGTGTCCCAGGACGGGGTCTTCGGCCTGATCAGCCTGTTCAGCGGTGGCGCTCTGCTGCAGCTGTCGGTGTTCTCGCTGGGCATCCTCCCGTACATCACGGCGAGCATCATCATCCAGCTGCTGACGGTGGTGATCCCCCGCTTCGAGCAGCTGAAGAAGGAAGGCCAGTCCGGCCAGAACAAGCTGACGCAGTACACCCGGTACCTGACGGTGGCGCTGGCGATCCTCCAGTCCACCGGCATCGTGGCCCTGGCCACCCGGGGTCAGCTGTTCACCAACTGCTCCGTGCAGCCGATCCCGAACCAGGACCTGTTCACGCTGAGCGTGATCGTCATCACCATGACCGCGGGCACCGCGATCATCATGTGGTTCGGCGAGCTGATCACCGAGCGCGGCATCGGCAACGGCATGTCCATCCTGATGTTCACCTCGATCGCGGCCCGCATCCCGAACGAGGGCCAGGTCATCCTCCAGCAGAGCGGCGGCCTCGTCTTCACCGCGGTGTGCCTGTTCGGCCTGCTGATCATCGGCTTCGTCATCTTCCTGGAGCAGGCCCAGCGCCGGATCCCGGTGCAGTACGCCAAGCGCATGATCGGCCGCCGGATGTACGGCGGCACCTCGACGTACCTGCCGCTGAAGGTCAACCAGGCGGGCGTCATCCCGGTCATCTTCGCCTCGTCGCTGCTCTACCTGCCGCAGCTGATCATCTCGCTGACCACCAACACCGGTGGCAGCGGCAGCTGGCAGCAGTGGATCCAGAGCTACATCGTGGACCCGGCCAGCGCCGGCCACATCGCGCTCTACTTCGGTTTGATCATCTTCTTCACGTACTTCTACGTGGCGATCACGTTCAACCCCGATGAGCGCGCCGACGAGATGCGCAAGTTCGGCGGCTTCATCCCGGGCATCCGCCCGGGCCGGCCGACGTCGGAGTACCTCACGTACGTGCTGAACCGGATCACGCTGCCCGGCTCGCTCTACCTGGGCGTGATCGCCGTGCTGCCGAGCTTCTTCATCAGCATCACCGGCACCAGTTCGACGGGCTCGAACAACAACTTCCCGTTCGGCGGCACCGCAGTGCTGATCATGGTTGGCGTCGGTCTCGACACGATCAAGCAGATCGAGAGCCAGCTCATGCAGCGCAACTACGAAGGGTTCCTGCGCTAGTGAGACTCGTCCTCGTCGGCCCGCCAGGCGCGGGCAAGGGTACACAGGCCACCGTGCTCAGCGAGAAGCTCGGAGTCCCGCACATCTCCACCGGGGATCTCTTCCGGGCCAACATCGCCGAGGAGACCGAGCTCGGGCTGGAGGCCAAGAAGTACCTGGACACCGGCGCCCTGGTGCCCGACTCCGTGACCAACGCGATGGTCAAGGACCGGCTGGCCCAGGGCGACGCGCAGGCCGGCTTCCTGCTCGACGGCTTCCCGCGCAACACCGCGCAGGCCGACGTGCTGGCCGGGATCCTGGCCGACAACGGCGAGTCGCTGGATGCCGTGCTCGAGCTGGACGTGCCCGAGGACGTCGTGGTGGGTCGGCTGCTGGCGCGGGGCCGGGCCGACGACACCGAGGAGGTCGTGCGGCACCGCCAGGAGGTCTACCGGTCGGCCACCCGGCCGCTGCTGGACTACTACGCGGACATCCTGGTCACCGTCGACGCCGTCGGCGAGGTCAGCGAGATCACCGAGCGGGCGCTCAAGGCGCTGCGCGCGGGAGCCTGAGTTGCTCAAGCGAGGTCGCGGTATCGAGATCAAGACGCGCGGTGAGCTGGAGGCGATGCGGGCGGCCGGAATCGTGGTCGCCCGCTCCCTGGCCCTGATGGCCGCGCGGGCCGCCGCCGGCGTCAGCACCGCCGAGCTGGACGAGCTGGCCGAGCAGACCATTCGCGACGCCGGGGCCGTGCCGTCCTTCAAGGGCTACCACGGCTTTCCCGCGTCCATCTGCGCGTCCGTCAACGAGCAGGTCGTGCACGGCATCCCGAGCCGCACTCAGGTGCTGGCCGACGGAGACCTGATCTCCATCGACTGCGGGGCCATCCTCGACGGCTGGCACGGCGACGCGGCCGTGACCGTCCTCATCGGACCGTCGACCGAGGCCGATCGCAAGCTCTCCGAGGCCACCCGGGCCTCCATGCACGCCGGCATCGAGGCCGCGGTCGTCGGGGCCCGCCTCACCGACATCTCCTTCGCCATCGAGGGCTCGGTGCTGCGCTCCGACGAGGCCGACGGCGTCGAGTACGGCATCGTTACCGACTACGGCGGCCACGGTATCGGCACCCAAATGCACATGGAGCCGTTCCTGCCCAACTTCGGCAAGCCCGGCAAGGGCCCCCGCCTGAAGGCCGGCATGGCCATCGCCATCGAGCCGATGCTGACCCTGGGCACCGACCAGACCACCGAGCTCGACGACGGCTGGACCGTCATCACCGCAGACGGCACCCGCGCCGCGCACTGGGAGCACTCCGTCGCCATCACCGACGACGGCCCCTGGATCCTCACCGCCCCCGAGGACTGATTCCGGTCAGTAGCTCGCGCGCCTCGGCCGCACCCGGGTGGGCGATGCGGTCGAGAACCGTCTCGGCTTGCCGGAGGCAGTCCGCACTTCGGTGGTCCGCATAAGCCTTCGCCAGCACGATCAGCGCCCGCCCCTCGTCGATGGGTTGGCCATGGGCCCGTGCGATGCGTACGGCCTGTTCGGCATGAACGGCTGCCTCGGGGGACCCGTTATGTTCGACGAGCGTCATGGCGAGCACCGTGTGACAGCGCGCCTCGCGTTGGCCGATGCCGGCCTGATTGGTCGTCCTGAGGGCGCGTCGGGCGTGCTCCTGCGCCGCTGGCAGATCGCCGTCGGCCTGATGGGCCTGAGCAAGCGCCAGACACGCCTCGATCTCCGCTCGGGCCTGCCTGATGTCCACTGCGATTTTCAGGGCGTGCCGGCCTTGGTCCAGCGCCGCCGGCACATTGCCCCGCCTGGTCGAGATCGTCGACAGCACCGCTAGGGCATCGCTCTCATAGCGGTCGGCGTTGGCCGAGCGGGCGAGCTCCACGGCGTTCTCGGCGGCCGCCGCCGCCTCGGCGAGGTCACCGAGCTCGTACCTCGCGCTGGCGATGACCGTGAAGACGCCGGCGAGGCCGTAGCCGTACTCGTGCCGCTCGAAGATCTCGTGAGCGGTGGCGGCGTGATCGAGGCAGGTTCCGGTGTCGCCCATCTCGAGCGCCGTGATGGCGAGGTTCCCCACCTGGATCCCGGACGATTCGTTTAGCTTCAACGCGAAGCAGTCCTGCGCCGCCCGTTCGAACTGTTCCCGCGCGGCGGTGAGCCGGCCGGCCATGAGCAGGGCGGTGCCGAGGCCGCCGACGACGATCGCCACGACGGTCGGGGTGCAGAACTGGGTGGCGATGGCGAGCGCCCGTTCGTAATGGGCGATGGAATCGTCGAGTCGGCCGATCTCCTTGTACTGGGTGCCGAGGTTGTTCAGCGCAGCCGCCCGCAGGTCGGGCTCGATGTCGTCGCCGCCGACAGCCAGCGCCTGGGTGAAGTGATGGATCGACCGGTCGTTGTCGGTGATCTCGTAGATCGTGCCGAGGCAGTTGTGCATGACCGCCTGGGCCACCGTGTTGCCCGCGGCGACCGCGGCCCGCATGCCTGCCTCGCTGAGCGTGAGCCAGTCGACACGATGCCCGCGACTGCGCAGGTAGCCGCGTAGCGCGTTGGCGAGCTGCCAGCAGAACTCGCGAGGACCGTTCTCATCGGCGTGAACGGCGGCCGCCACCAGGTTCTGGTGCTCGGCTCCGAGCCAGTGGAGCGCTGTCCTCGCGTCCGGCAACGCGGGCACGGTGACGCCGTCGGGCAGCGGCTCCAGCGCGCCACGAACCATGTGCGGCGTCAACTGCGCGACGGCAGCGTCGGCCGAATGCAGGTACCAGGCGAGGAGCCGGAGCCTGGCCGCCTCGGCCTCGGCCGCGTCGACGAGCAGTTCTTGGGCGTACAACTTGAGTAGGTCGTGCAGCTGCCAGCGTCCACCAGCGGCGCTCTGCGTCAGGCTCGCGACCTGTAGCTCGGCGAGTAGCCGATGTGCTTCGGCGGCGTCGACCTCGACGAGCGCAGCGGCGGCATCCGCCGTGAAGTCCGGTCCGGGCACGGCGGCGAGCAGGCGGAAGAGGCGCTGCGCCGCCGGCGTGAGCACCTGGTACGAGAGGTCGAAGGTGGTACGCAGGGCCAGAGCGTGGTCATCGGCAATGTCCAACGACGTCAGCTGACGTCCGCGCATGAGCTCGGCGAGGTAACTCTCGATCTCCCGCGCGGTCATGTTGGCCATGTTTGCGATCGCGAGGCGCAGCGCGAGCGGTAGATGGGAACACAGCTGACCGAGCGTCGCCGACAGTCGCTCGGTCTGCGGACCCAGCGACCGCTCGATGAGCTCGGCCGACTCGGTGGCCGTGAACACGTTGAGCAGCAGAATGGCCGCGCCGTGGCTGGCCACCAGTGATCGAAGTTGATTCCGGCTGGTGATGACCACCGCGCAGCCGGCCGAGCCGGGGAACAGCCGCTGCACCTGGTGCAGCGACACCGCGTTGTCGAGCACGACCAGAACTCGCCGGTCGGCGAGTTCGGTCCGGTAGCGGGCCGTGAGCTCGTCCTCGTCGATCGGGATGTCCTCCGGTTTGACGCCGAGGGCGCGCAGGAATCGGGCGAGCGCGTCCACCGCACGCACCGGACTGCTCTGCGCATGGCCCCGCAGGTTGATGAACAGCTGACCGTCCGGGAACTGGTCCCGCAGCATGTGAGCCGCTCGGACGGCCAGCGCCGTCTTGCCGACGCCGGGCGGCCCCGAGATGGTCATGATGCGCATCGCCGGACCAGGCATGAGCGCCGTCCTGATCCGGTCGAGTTCCGGCGCCCGGCCGACGAAGTTCCCGACTGCCGGCGGAAGCTGGAACACCGGCCGTGGCCGCGGCGTCGGGGGCTCAGCAGGATTGACGCCACCTGCGAGCTCCGCGCGCAGCGATTGCAGCAGACTGCCCGGGTCGATGCCGAGTTGATCGCTCAGGATCGCCCGGGCTTCGTCATACGCCGTCAGCGCCTCGGCTCGGCGGCCGGCGGCGTGGAGGGCGCGCATGAGCAGGGCCCAGAGGTTTTCGCGGAGGGGGTGCTGGGCGACGAGGTCGCGGAGGGCGGGAACGGCCTCGTCGTGACGGCCCTGCTCAACGGCCAACTCGCAGCGACGGATCAGGGCCTCCAGACGGCGGTCCGCAAGCGTTTGCACCTCGGCGGGGAGCAGACCGTCGGCTGGGGCGCCCCGCCACAGGGCCAGGGCCTCGTCCAGGCGAGTGAGATCGGGGGAGTCGGCGATCAAGGAGTTGAAGCGCTGGACGTCGGTGTCACCGGTGAGGCGGTAGCCGTCGAGCATGGTTTCGATGACGGAGGCGTCGCCGAGTGCCTTGCGCAGGCGCATGACATAGGTGCGCAGGGTGTTGCGGGCGCCGGCGGGCGGGGTGGGGCCCCAGATCCGGTCGATGAGCTCGTCGGCGGGCAGGAGGCGACCGGCGTGCAGGGCCAGCGCGGCGAGCAGGACCCGCTGCTTCGCGGCGTTGACGGGGACCTCGGCGTTGTCACGGACGACCTGCAGCGGCCCGAGCAGACGAAACTCCACGCGGCGATTGTGCCGGGTGGGGGCGACAGGCCAGCCGTAACACTGTTATCGGACGTTGGGGCCTGGCAGGATGGACGTGTGGAGCAGCCAGTGCCGCCGGAGGCCCGGCGGGTGTCGGACGCGGACCGCGGGCTGGTGGCCGGCCAGCTGAAGAAGGCGCACGCCGAGGGCCGTCTCGACCTCGACGAGTTCGACGAGCGGACGCGCCAGGTGTGGGAGGCCCGCACCTTCGGCGACCTGGCGGCGGTCACGGCGGACCTGCCGGACGTGCGCCAGCCGGTGCCGTGGTCGAGCGCGGAGCGCGCGCCGGAGCCGCCGGCCGGCCGGCCGACGGCGGAGGTTGCGCGGCGGCGCAGCGGGGGGTCCGAGGTGATGCGGGTCGCGACCGGCGCCTGGTTCGCGGCGAGCCTGGTCAACTTCGTGATCTGGGGCATCGTGTCGATCACGGCGCACGTGGTCTACCCCTGGTGGATCTGGGTGGCGGGCCCCTGGGGAGCGCTCCTGCTCGCGGGCTACATCCTCGGCCTCGGCCGCGACAACAGGGCGTGACCTGCGTCTCGATTTGGGCTACGACGGCCGCGGTCGTACACTTGACCGACGGCGCACTCGTCGCGTCGATTCCGTCGTGCCTGCGGTGACCTGCACGTCGCCGCGTTCGTGAACTCGGTGGGCATCGGAGTCGGGGTGTCGCGCGGGCCGCACACCAGTCATACCACCGTCACGAAACGCGGAGGACATGGGCAAGAAGGACGGGGCCATCGAGGTCGAGGGCCGCGTGGTCGAGCCACTTCCCAACGCGATGTTCCGAGTCGAGTTGGAGAACGGCCACAAGGTTCTCGCGCACATCAGCGGCAAGATGCGGCAGCACTACATCCGTATCCTGCCGGAGGACCGGGTTGTCGTGGAGCTGTCGCCCTACGACCTGTCCCGCGGCCGAATCGTCTACCGCTACAAGTGAGGGTAGGGATGTGGGGCCGCATGCTTCGCCGGAGCACCCCTATCGGTGCTTTCTGGGGGCCCGGCCCCCAGGCCCCCACGCCGGGGGCAAGCCCCCGGACCCCCACTCCGGGGACCGGATTCCGGACCCCGTACACCACGCAACGCAGGAGTGCACGACCGTGAAGGTCCAGCCGAGCGTCAAGAAGATCTGCGACAAGTGCAAGGTGATCCGCCGTCACGGCCGGGTCATGGTGATCTGCGACAACCTGCGCCACAAGCAGCGCCAGGGCTGATCACCGGCCTCGTGCTTGTCGTCGATCCGCCAAGTGGACGCGACCACAAGTACACACACCTCCTCGACCCTGCCGGGCGCGCACAGCACCCGGCTCACCCCCGGACTCCAGGCCGGGGCTGGGACAACGCCCGCGCGAGCGGGCGTACCGGCACAGCGAGTCGGTCCCAGAACGGACGAGGAGCAGACCTGGAGTGACGAACAAGTGAGGAGCAGTACGCCGCATGGCACGACTCGCTGGCGTCGACCTCCCCCGCGAGAAGCGGATGGAGATCGCGCTGACCTACATCTTCGGCATTGGCCGGACTCGCTCGAAGGAGCTCCTGGCCGCGACGGGCATCAGCCCGGACCTGCGGGCCAAGGACCTGGGCGACGACGACCTCGCCAAGCTGCGTGAGCACATCGAGGCGAACTACAAGGTCGAGGGTGACCTCCGCCGCGAGGTTGCCGCCGACATCCGTCGCAAGATGGAGATCGGCTGCTACGAGGGGCTTCGGCACCGTCGTGGGCTCCCCGTGCGCGGTCAGCGGACGAAGACCAACGCCCGCACCCGCAAGGGCCCGAAGAAGACGGTGGCCGGCAAGAAGAAGGCCGGTAAGAAGTAACCCCCGCTAGCTAGGAGATCTCACCAGAAATGCCACCCAAGACTCGCTCCGGCGCGGGGGTCAAGAAGATCCGCCGCAAGGAGAAGAAGAACGTCTCGCACGGGCACGCCCACATCAAGAGCACGTTCAACAACACGATCGTCTCCATCACGGACCCGACGGGCGCCGTCATCGCGTGGGCCTCGGCCGGCCACGTCGGCTTCAAGGGCTCCCGCAAGTCCACGCCGTTCGCCGCGCAGATGGCCGCCGAGAACGCCGCCCGCAAGGCGGCCGAGCACGGCATGCGCAAGGTCGACGTGTTCGTGAAGGGCCCCGGCTCCGGCCGGGAGACCGCGATCCGGTCGCTGCAGGCGGCGGGCCTCGAGGTCGGAACCATCCAGGACGTGACCCCGCAGCCCCACAACGGCTGCCGCCCGCCCAAGCGGCGCCGGGTCTAGGGCACGGGGAGGAGTAAGCACAGATGGCTCGTTACACCGGCCCCGCGACGCGCATCTCGCGTCGTCTCAAGGTTGACCTCGTCGGCGGCGACCAGGCTTTCGAGCGCCGTCCGTACCCGCCCGGCCAGCACGGCCGCGGCCGCATCAAGGAGTCCGAGTACCTCCTGCAGATGCAGGAGAAGCAGAAGGCTCGCTACACCTACGGCGTGCTGGAGCGTCAGTTCCGCCGCTACTACGAGGAAGCGGTTCGCAAGTCCGGCAAGACCGGTGAGAACCTGCTCCAGATCCTCGAGTCGCGGCTGGACAACGTCATCTACCGCGCCGGCCTGGCCCGCACCCGCCGCCAGGCTCGCCAGCTGGTCAGCCACGGTCACTTCATCGTGAACGGCCACAAGGTGAACATCCCCAGCTACCGGGTGTCCAAGTGGGACATCATCGACGTGAAGCCGAAGTCGCTGCCGACGCTGCCTTTCGAGGTTGCCAAGGCCACCTTCGGTGACCGTCCGATCCCGGCTTGGCTCCAGGTGGTTCCGTCCTCCCTGCGTGTCCTGGTGCACCAGCTCCCCGAGCGGGCCCAGATCGACACGCCGGTGTCGGAGCAGCTGATCGTCGAGCTGTACTCGAAGTGATCCCTCCCGGCGCGGCCACCTGCGGGTGGTCGCGCCGGGAATCGGTCGACGTCAAATAGCGGGCGTCGTACGAAAGAAGGTAAGCAGTGCTCATCTCTCAGCGACCCACGCTCGCCGAGGAGCCCATCAACGACACCCGGTCCCGGTTCGTCATCGAGCCGCTGGAGCCCGGGTTCGGCTACACGTTGGGCAACTCGATCCGGCGCACGCTGCTGTCGTCCATCCCGGGCGCGGCCGTGACCAGCATCCGGATCGACGGCGTGCTGCACGAGTTCACCACGGTTCCCGGGGTGAAGGAGGATGTCACCGACATCATCCTGAACCTCAAGGAGCTGGTCGTGTCCTCCGAGGAGGACGAGCCGGTGACCATGTACCTGCGCAAGCAGGGTCCCGGCGCGGTGACCGCGGGCGACATCGTGCCTCCGGCCGGTGTCACCGTGCACAACCCCGACCTGCACATCGCCACCCTCAACGCCAAGGGCAAGCTGGAGATCGAGCTCGTCGTCGAGCGCGGTCGCGGCTACGTCCCGGCGGTGCAGAACAAGCAGGCCGGCGCCGAGATCGGCCGGATCCCGGTCGACTCGATCTACTCGCCGGTGCTGAAGGTGACGTACAAGGTCGAGGCCACTCGTGTCGAGCAGCGCACCGACTTCGACAAGCTGATCCTGGACGTGGAGAGCAAGCCCTCCATCACGCCCCGGGACGCCGTCGCCTCCGCGGGCAAGACGCTGGTGGAGCTCTTCGGGCTGGCCCGTGAGCTCAACGTCGACGCTGAGGGCATCGAGATCGGCCCGTCGCCGGCCGAGGCGGACACCATCGCCGCGTTCGCGATGCCGATCGAGGACCTGGACCTCACCGTCCGGTCCTACAACTGCCTCAAGCGTGAGGGCATCCACACCGTCGGGGAGCTGGTCTCGCGCAGCGAGGCCGACCTGCTCGACATCCGCAACTTCGGCGCCAAGTCGATCGACGAGGTCAAGCTCAAGCTCGTCGGCCTCGGCCTCGCGCTGAAGGACAGCCCGCCCGGATTCGACCCGTCGCTCGCCGCCACCGACTTCCCGGCGGCCGACGCGGGCTGGTCCGACACGGGTGCGGACGGCCACCACGACGACGGCCAGGACTACGCAGAGACTGAGCAGCTCTGACCCAGCTGTTCTAGACCACAGGAGCAACGGAAATGCCGACCCCCACCAAGGGCGCCCGGCTTGGCGGGTCTCCGGCCCACGAGCGGCTGCTGCTGGCCAACCTGGCCACCGCGCTGTTCACCCACGGGCGGATCAAGACCACCGAGGCCAAGGCGCGCAAGCTGCGTCCGCTCGCCGAGCGGCTGATCAGCAAGGCCAAGCGCGGCGACCTGCACAACCGTCGTGAGGTCCTCAAGACCATCCGCGACAAGGACGTGCTGCACAAGCTGTTCGCCGAGATCGGCCCGCACTTCGCCGACCGCAACGGTGGCTACACCCGCATCGTGAAGACCATGCCCCGCAAGGGCGACAACGCCCCCATGGCCGTGATCGAGCTGATCGCGGACAAGCTGGTCGCCACCGAGGCCGAGAAGGCCCGGGGCACGAAGTTCGCCAAGGACGAGGCCGCCGCCCCGGCCGCCGCGGTCGTCGAGACCCCGGCCGCCGAGGAGGCTGCCGCTGACGAGGCCGCCGAGACCGAGGCTGTCGCCGAGGTCGAGGAGACCCCCGAGGCTGAGGCCGAGAAGTCCGAGTGACTCTCGTCCACGACGAGCCCGCCACCCCCGCCGGGGATGGCGGGCTCGTCCGCGTTCGGCTGGATCTCGGCTACGACGGCACCGACTTCTCCGGCTGGGCGCGCCAGCCCGAGCGCCGCACCGTGTGCGGCGTGCTGGAAGACGCGCTGTCCCAGGTGTTCCGGCGGCCGCTCACGCTGACCGTCGCCGGTCGCACCGACGCCGGCGTGCACGCGAGCGGGCAGGTGGCGCACGTCGACCTGCCGGTCGAGTCCGATGTGGACGGCCTGCCCAAGCGGCTGTCCCGCATCCTGCCCGGCGATGTCCGGGTCTTCCGGGCGATCCGCGTGCCCGACGAGTTCGACGCGCGGTTCGCCGCGCTGCGTCGCCACTACGTGTACCGCGTGGCCGACGGCCCCTTCGGCGCCGATCCGCTGCGCCGGCTCGACACCCTCTCCTGGCCGCGTCCGCTGTCGCTGGAGGCGCTGTCCGAGGCGTCACGGCTGCTGCTCGGCGAGCATGACTTCGTCGCCTTCTGCAAGCGCCGGGACGGCGCCACCACCATTCGTGAGCTCCAGCGCCTGGAGTGGACCCGCGGCGATGACGCTGTGCTCAGCGCCGCCGTCTCCGCCGACGCCTTCTGCCACTCCATGGTCCGCAGCCTGGTCGGTTCGCTGCTGGCCGTCGGCGAGGGCCGCAAGCCCGTCGACTGGCCCGCGTCCCTGCTGCGCGCCAGCGAGCGGTCCAGCTCTGTCACCGTCGCGCCGGCGCACGGCCTGACCCTGGTCCGCGTCGACTACCCCGCGGACCAGGACCTGGCCGCCCGCGCCGCGATCACCCGCAACGTGCGCGTGAGCACCGCCTGCTGAGCTACTTGAACGCGAGCTGCTGCCAGGAGTGGCCGGAGTCGGTGGTGCGGTAGACGGCGGAGCCGTTCCACGCGTCGGGGGCGCCGCTGACGACCGTGCCGAAGGCGTAGTCGACGAAGTGCAGGTCGGACAGGCCGAACCGGTCCTCGTCGAGCTGGGTCGTCTGCCACGTCTTGCCGCCGTCGGTGGTGCTGTACAGCAGCTCGACCCCGCCGCCGGTGGCGGCGATGCTCGCGTTCTGGTCGGACGCCGACGCGAAGCCCTGGATGATGCCGGCCAGCGGCGCCTCGGCGTCGGACGGCAGGTACCGGACGCCCAGCGCCGCGGCGGTGACCAGCTGCTTGTGCATGTGGCCGGGTGAGGGATCGGACGGGTCGCCGAGGCAGAGGTTGAGCACCTTGCCCTGCCGGACGCCGTCGAGCAGCGTCTGCTTCGACGCGTCGCAGGGCAGCGGCGAGGCCGTGAAGTGCACGGCGTCGGTGGACGTCCAGTACTCGCCGCTGCCGTAGCCGGAGCCGACGAAGACCTGGACCCCGCCGCCGACCGCCAGGTCGCCGTACGTGGTGGAGCCGTCGATGGACATGCCGGCCACCGGCTGGAGGATCTTGGCCCCGACCGCGCCCGTGTAGAGCTGGGTGGTGTTGTGGTCGGGCCGGCCGAGGGTGCTGGCCAGCGCGAGCACCCGGCCGTCGGCGATGGCGATCTTGCTGAGGTAGCTCGGCGCCGCCAGGCCGGCCAGCGTCACGGCCGACCAGTGCCGGCCGCCGTCGGTCGTGGCCTGGATGAGGGTGCCGTCGGAGACGAAGGCGTGCCTGGCGTCGGCCACGGTCAGCGCCACGTGGTTGTGGTTGTCGGGCAGCGCGATCGGCGGCGCGGCCAGCCGGGACCACCGAGCGCCGCCGTCGGTGGTCTCCAGCAGGTACGGGGTCGGCCCCGCGTAGCCGAGCACGTAGCCGTGCTGGGTGGTCAGCCAGCTGGTCGACGCCGGTGCGAAGCCCGCGGGCACCACAGTGGCGGCGTCGGCCACCGCGGGCGCCGAGAGCAGGGCGGCCGCCGCGGCGACCGCCAGGACCGTGCATCGTGTGAGCGTCATGTTCCGGTGACGGTCGGTCACACGATCGGGTTGCCTCGGATCCGGTCAGTCTCCCCGGCGCACCGGCCCCAGGATCTGCTTCTCGCCCTCGTTGGTGACCAGCCGGATCGACACCCAGAGGTCCTGCCCGAGCGCCAGCACGTGGTCGTCGCGCAGCTGCGTCACCTCGGTGACCCGGGCCGGGGCGAGCCGCCACATCCGCGCGGCCAGCTGGGCCTGGGCGGCCTGGAGCCGCTGCATGAGCACCAGGTCGGCGTTGGCGGCGATCGAGCCGGCCTGCGGGTGCAGGTAGGGCAGCACGTACATGGTGGTCTGCCACGGCGTGCGCGGCGGCAGCAGCTCGACGGGGGTGGCGCCGCCGTCGTGCACGACCAGCACCGGGTTCTCCTCGGTGCCGTCGGGCAGCTCGATCGGCGAGAGCCGGCGCACGGACACCACCGGCAGCTGCCGCTCGTTGGGGCCGGTCTGGGTGGCCGCGAGCAGCGGCGCCCACGCCTGCTGCCGGCCGGTGGCGATGATCACCCACGCGCCGGCGGCAAGTGCCCGCAGCGCCAGCTGGCGGGCCAGGTACAGACCGCCGAGCGTGACGACCCGGGTCGGCACGGGCCGCAGCAGCGAGACGCTGGCGGGCTCGTTGCGCGTGTCGGTGCCGAACAGCGCGCCGCCGCGCTCGGCGGACGGGCTGATGGCGTCCAGCAGCTCGGGCGTGGCCAGGTACTCGGGGGCGAGCCCGCCGACCTTGCCCATGGTGTCGCGGGACCGGGTCTGACTGGTGCTCATGCCCACCCTCCGAACGGCAGCGTCGCGGCCAGCGCGGCGGCCTGGAGGCCGCGCAGCGGCGTCATGGCGAAGCCGAGCTTGTCGGTCATCTTGTCCAGCTGGCTCTCGGCGCGGGACAGCTCGCTCGGGGTCCGGGCGGACAGCCGCACCAGCCCGCGCAGCCCGACCTCGCCGTCCTGGGTGCCGGGCGAGATGGCCAGCGCGACCGTCGAGGACAGCGTGCGGATGCTGGTGAACGCGTTCAGGCCGTTGGCCACACCGCCGCTGGGCCAGCCGGTGATCGAGAAGCTGCTGTGGCCGATGCTGGCGGCGGTCACGCCGCCCCACTTCTCGGTGAGCCCGACCCGGCCCTCGGCGCCGAGGCCGCCGGTCAGCTCGCCGAGCGCGATGCCGGCGGCGAGCAGTTCGTCGGTGTCGAGCGGACGGGTCGGCACGCCGCGGGCCTCCAGGGCGCTGCGCACCCGGGACACCGCGCCGATGAGCGCCCGGTGCGCGCCGACGACGCCGCCGCCGCGCTCACGGATGGCGGCGCCGCAGCGGCGCGGGTCCAGCCGGACGGCGACCAGCGTGGTGCGCCGCGCGGACGTCGGCAGCGCGCCGACCACCTCCATGTAGGAGGAGAGCGCGGGCGAGGCCGGCGGCAGGATGGCGCTGCCGGGGTAGCAGTGCCACAGCACCCGGATCGAGTCCAGCACCACGCCACGGTCCTCCAGGCACGGCGCGAGCGCCCCGAGCGGCAGGTTCGGCGCCTTGCCGATGGGCGCGACGAGCTGGGCCTCCAGCTCGACCCGCAGCACGGCCGTCCAGACGCCGTCCTGCCAGGCCATGCCGACCGACGTGCGCTCGTGGTCGTCGGTGTGCGCGACGACGAGGTCCGGCACCGCGAGCCGGAGCAGCGCGACCCGGTCGTCCTCGGCGCCGACGACCTTGGTCTCGCCGTGCTCGTCGAGCGCCGCGGCGGCCGCGTGGCCGGCCGGCGCGACGGCACGGGTGTGCGAGCGGAACAGGTAGCGCAGCGTCAGGCCCACCCACTGGGTGAACCACCGGCCACTCCACCGGATGAACGTGAGGATGAGCGCCAGGCCGGCGACGCCGCCCGCGACCGGCAGCAGCGTCCGGTTCACCGCGAGCAGTCCGAGCCCGATCGCGACGCCGACCTCGAGCACGACCAGGTTGGCCACCGGCAGGCCGGCGATGCTCGCGCCGGCCTTGCGCCGACGTGCCGGCGGCACGCGTCGCGGCGGCGCCGGCTGGGCCTGCGGCTGGGGCGCGCCCTGGCCGGGCGGTCCCGGGCGTTGCGTGGTGACGGACATCCGCTCGATCTTCCCCTCGGTGTGCGCTGCGATATCGGTCGTCGGGCGGTCGGGTCGTCGCGAAGCGCCCCCGGCCGGCATGGCCTCCCGCTATCCTGCGAAACCGTACCGCGAACGGGAGAGCTGCGAGCCGAGAATGCCTTCGACACCTACGAGCAAGTCCCAGGTCCAGGCGTATCGATTCATGCTGAGGCGGATGGAGTCCGCCTTGGTGCGCAAGGACTCGGTGATGATGCACGATCCGATGGGCTCGCACATGCGGTCGGCGGTGGTCGGTGTGCTGATCGCCATGGTCGCGGCCATCGGCTTCGTGCTGTTCGCCGTGCTGAGCCCGGCCGGCTCCGTGCCCGAGTCGCCCGGGGTGGTGATCGGCAAGCAGTCCGGCGCGGTGTACGCGATGCTGGCGGACAGCAACGGCAACAAGCGGCTGGTGCCCACCTTCAATGTGACGTCCGCTCGACTCATCCTGCTCGCCAACAACAGCGGCGGCGGTGGCGCGCAGGCCGCGAACTCGCCCGCCGCGGCGGCGCCGGCGGTCGTCGACGACGACGTGCTGCAGGGCATGCCCCGCGACAAGAAGCAGGGCATTGTGGACGGTCCGCAGCTGCTTCCCGTTGGCGCGCAGCGCATCGGCAACTTCTGGGACGTCTGCGACACGCTGCCCAAGGACGGCGACGCCAGTTCCGGCGCGCCGAGCACGTCGGTGATCGCCGGCGTCGGCAACGTCGGCAACGAGATCGACAACGGGCATCCGCTGCTGGTGACGCCGGATCACGGCCACAGCTATTACGTGGTCTACCGAAAGTCCTCGTTCAGCAGCAGCATCGGGCTGAAGAACACCAAGGTGGTCAAGTCCCAGGTGGATCTGAAGCAGACCATCGCCAACACGTATCGCCTGCACGAGCAGGACGCGCGGCCGATCAGCCCGGCGGTGCTGAACGCCGTTCCCGGCACAGTCCCGCTGAGCCTGCCGACCATCGACGGTGTCGGCGCAGCGCCGACCAACTACCACGCGCCGGACGGCGCGGTGATCGGTGACGTGCTGCACACCATCGGCGTCGACGGCAACGCGCACTACTACGTGCTGGTGGCCGAGGGCAAGCACGAGGTGTCCCCGATCGCGGCCACCGCCGAGGTCGAGGCCGGCGGCACCAAGAACCACGACGTTTCGCTGTCGGACGCGGCCGCCATCACGGACGTCACCACGCCGTGGGCGCTGGACGAGTTCCCGGTGCAGCAGGTGAACCCGGTGGCCATCGGCGACTACCCGACGATGTGTGTGGCGTGGAGCTACCCCAACAACGTTCCGCAGCTGACGGTGCGCATCGCGACCCCGGACCAGCAGCTGCTGCCCAACAACGCGAAGCCGATCAAGCTGGGCACGCCGAGCACGGACGGCACCAAGGTGACCGACTTCTACCTGCCGACCGGGCAGGCCGCCGTGGTCCGCGACAGCACATCCGTCTCGGACGAACGGACCGGCCCGGTCTACGTGATCTCCGACCTGGGCGTGCGCTACGGCTTCTCCTCGTCGATCAGCGGCATGACGCCGGACCAGGTGGCCGCCGGCATCGGGCTCGGCGACCCGGCCAGCTACCCGCCGGCGCCGGACGCGATCGTGAAGCTGCTGCCGCAGGGCTCCTCGCTCGACCCGGGCGCCGCGCTGCGCACGTACGACTCGATGCAGCCGCCGGTGGCCATGGGCAGCTACCCGGCGACCGCGCCGAGCGGCCAGCAGTCGCCGCCGGCCGGCGGGAACACCGGCGGGAACTGAACGCCGCCGGGGCGCGTCGAAGGGACCGGTAATCGTTGCACGGGAGGGGACGGCGTGACCGGCGTGAAGATCGATCCGGACTGGATCGCGAGCTATGCCAGAACGGTGTCCCGCTCGGCCGGTGATCTCGGCACGGCGCGGGACGCCCTGCGCGGCGCGCCGCTGCCGGCCGACGCCTTCGGCCGGTTGGGCCGCACCACCGGCGCCGACACGGCGTACGCCCGGGCCGCGCAGAACCTGTCCGACCAGCTGGCCCGGGCCGTGGACGCGCTCACCGCCGCCGCCGAGGGGCTGGCCAAGACCGCCGACCACTACGGCTCGCACGACCAGGACGTGGCGGCCACGCTGAAGCGGGCGGGGGGCAAGTGAACGTCTCCCCGGCCCACCTCGACTACCTGTCGCAGACCAGCCGCCGGCTCGGCGTGACCGATCCCGTGGAGGAGTACTACGCGCCGCTGGTCGGCCAGTGGTCCGCGCTGCGGGACGAGGCCGACCGCTGGCGGCAGGCGGCCAAGGCCGCCGGCGATGTCACCGACACGTTGACCAAGCAGCTGGGCGGCCTGGACGCGTCGTGGCAGGGCAAGGACGCCGACTCGTTCATGGCCTACATGCAGGCCTACGGCCTGTCCGGGCACGACCTGGCCGACGCGATGAACGCCATGGCTGACGCGCTCCAGCAGACCGCGGACGGCATCGAGCACCTCGTCGACCAGCTCGGGGACACGTTGGCGGACAGCGCCGACACCGTGTCCGACGCGCTGTCCGTGCCGGTGCACGGCGAGAAGCGGGCCACCGAGCACCTCGACGACCAGCACGGGCCGACCAGGCAGCTGTTCGAGTCGGCCCGGGACGTGCTGGAGGCGTTCACCAAACTGTGCGGGAGCGACGCGTTCTCGAAGATCACCGTCAAGCACCCGATGCCGACCTCGAACTGGTCCTACAGCTACGCCCCGCCTGCCCCGACGACGGCCCCGGCGCACGCCGTGACCGCCCAGCCGCCGGCTACACACGCGGCTGCGCAAACCCCGGCAGCAGCCACGGCACAGCCGGCCGTTGCGTCGCCGGCTCCGTCGGCCGACACCACACCCCAGGCCGCCGCGCCGGCATCTCACGCGGCCGCAGCCGGCGGCGCGCACATCGGAGGTGGCGGCGCGATGCCCGCCGCGGCCGGGATCGCGCACGACGCCGCGCCCGTCCAGGCACCCGGCGCCGGCACCGTTTCCGGCCTCGCCGACCAGACGGCCACCGAGCACTTCACGCCCGCACCGCAGGCAGCGGCGGCGGCCCCCGCGCAGGGCGGGGCGGCCGGCAGCAGCGGCATGGGCATGATGGGTGGCATGGGCGGCCAGAAGGGCCAGGGCGGCGAGGACACCGAGCACAAGTCCAAGATCCGGCTCAGCGGCGATCTGCGGGATCTGCTCGGCGCGCCGGAGAAGACCGCGCCGACGGTCATCGGCGAGAAGTAGCAGCGAAGAGAGGCCCCCGCACTCGCGGGGGCCTCCTCGTGTCGAGCGATGCTCACATCTGGAGTCGTTGCGGCACCGGCTTGTGGTTGCGACGGGAGCGGTTCGTGGCGTGCACCACGAACAGGGTGATCAACAGCAGCGCCACGCCGATCAGCGTGCCGTACATGGCCCACAGCATCGGCGACACGCTCGCCACCTCGGTCACGCCGACGCCGGACGGGATCTGCGTGGGCTTCGCCGTCGCCGGCGAGTTCGGCTCGCCCGGGATCACCGCGGTCAGCGCGGCGACGGGATCGATCATGCCGTAGCCGACCTGGTTGTTGCGGCCGGTGGGCGTGCCCGGGTGCTGCGCGGTCATCTCGATGCGGTGCATCACCTGCTGGGCGTCCAGGGTCGGGAACTTCTCCCGCACCAGCGCGGCCAGCCCGGCCACGTACGGCGCGGCGAAGCTGGTGCCCTGGATCGTCTGCGTCTGCCCGTTGCTGGTCTTCTCCAGGTTGGCCAGGCCGGTGTTCGCGCCCGGGTCCAGGGTGATGATGCCGGTGCCCGGCCCGGCGATGCTGACCCACGGGCCCCACATGGTGAAGCTGGCCGGAGCGCCCGGTGTCTGTCCGTTGCCGCTGTCGGTGGCGATCGCGCCGACCGACAGCACGTCGTCGGAGAACCAGGCGGGCGACTCGATCCACTTGGGGTTGTTGGGATCCGGCCGGTCGTTCTGGGTGTTGCAGAGGCTGCCCTGCTCCAGGTTGCCGGCGGCGGCCACGATCACCACGTTCTTGACGTCCACGGCGTAGTGGATCGCGTTCTGCAGCAGGCTCTGGGAAAGGCCGGGGGCCGGCGTCAGACAGGCCGACAGCGAAATGTTGATCACCGTGGCGTTGTGGTCGGCCGCGGTCATGATGGCGTAGGCCAGCGTCTCCGAGGTGCCGGCGCCGGTCCCGTTCGGGTTGGTCGGCGTGGTCATCTTGATCGACGGGCTGGTCTGGCGGATCGGCAGGATCTTGGCCGCCGGCGCCACGCCCTGGAAGCCGACCCCCAGGCCGGTCGTGTCCGCGCCGATGATGCCGGCGACCTCGGTGCCATGGCCGTCGCAGTCGTTCTTGTTGACGTTCGTGATGTTGTTGAGGTAGTCGATCTCCGGCAGCAGCCGGTTGTTGAACGCCTGGTGCCCGTTCACCCCGGTGTCGATGACGGCGACGATCTGGTTCCTGCCGGTGGCGTACTGGTGCGCCTCGTCCAACCGCAGCCAGGTCTGCCCGTTGGGCGGCTCCTTGACCTGCCCCGAGCCGCCGGTGGACGTGATGCACGTCTGGTCCTCGGTGTACTTCGCGCCCGGGACCAAGCCCTTGTCCGGAGCCGGATTGGTGGGCTTGCTGTAGTTAAGTGGCGGCGGGGCCCAGGCGCCGGCGTTGCCGCCGCCGTCCTGCGCGAGCGCGGGGGCAGGGGCGAGGCCGAGCAGGCCGACCACGACGGCCGCCGCGAACGCGGTTGTCCTAGTGATCCGCATGATTCCTCAGAGGTTCAGGTGGCGCAGCGTGCTGTAGAGGTCCATCACGGCCAGCGCCAGCGGCACCACCGCGGCGATGCAGACGGCCTCGAACACGTCCACGGACCGGCGCAGCACCGGCGAGAACTTGCGGTTGGGGAACGCCACGCCCAGCACCAGCGCCGCCGCGCCGACCACCACCAGCGTGCCGAACACCCACAGCAGCCGGCCGAACGGGTCGGACAGCGCGATCCAGCCGGCCAGCACGCCGCCGCCGGCGACGATGCCGCTGGCCAGCAGGGCGACCGCCTGGCTGCCGTTGGCGTACGTGCGCGAGCGCAGCAGCATCACCAGCGTGACGACGACCGCGAAGATCGGCCCCCACACGGTGCCCGAGGTGGCCGCGAGCACGGCGGCGATCGCGGTGGTCACGCCGGCGCCGATGATCATGCCGGTCATGTACTCGTGCGCGAGGCCGGCTCGCTTCTCGATCATGGCGTACTCGGGGAAACCGCCGTCGTCCTTGAGGTCCTCGGCGTTGCCGGGCACGGTCGGCAGCGGCAGCTTGGCCAGCCGGATGGTGAAGCGCGGCAGCCAGGACAGCGCCACCAGCGACACCGCGGCCGCGCCGGCGGCGATGCCGGCGATCGGCTGCGTGTCCAGCACCGCGCCGACGAGGAAGGCCAGCCAGCCGAGGGTGGACGCGGTGGCGGCGGCGATGAACACGGTCACGCCCGAGCCGACCAGCAGGATGCAGGCCCAGGAGACGATCATCACCAACAGGCAGGCCAACAACAGGCTCCACCGCGTGAGGTCGCCGGGTATCACGTACAGGCCGGCCACGAACGCCATCGGCAGCCCGCCCGCGGCGGCGACTATCACGCCGGTCACGGGGACCTGGTAGACGCGGGTGAGCACGGCGCCGGCGGCGACGCTGGCGATCATCGCCACGCCCGCGGCGATCGCGGCCACCAGGCCGTAACCACCCGGCAGCAGCGGACCGGCCAGCAGCACCGCGACGGCCGCGCCGAGCAGCGCGACCGCGCCGGCGACGTGACCGATTCGCCTTGCCGTCTCGGCGGTCCACGGCCGGAAACTGTCCGGATTGGACTCCGCGATGGCGTCGACGACGTCGTCGTACAGCGGTGGCGGCGGATTCTCCGAGCGGCGGCGCAGTTGCAGCAGATCGCCGTCGACGACGCCCAGCGAGGCCAGCGTGCGGCTCGCCTCCAGCGGCGGGTCGCCCAGCTTGGCCAGGCACCAGCCGCCGTGCCGCGCGCCGCCGTCCGGCGCGTTCTCCTTGGCCATGTGCAGCAGCACGGGCATCAGGTCGGCGACCGAGACGTCGGACGGCAACGCGACGTCGATGCGTGTCTGCGGCGCGACCACCGTCACCCGGCTGAACACCGTCGTACCGGTCGCCACCAGGGCCCCCTCATCTTTCGGTCTCGTGTGGACTCACGCCACCGGGTGCGCCGAACTGGAGCAAACCGTCCGCGCGCCCCCCGTGGCCGCCCCTAGTATGGCCGCACCGGCACCGCCGGGAACGGCGGTTCCGGTGAAGACGTTCCAATGGGTTTAGATCCACCCCCGACCTGAAGAGGTGTGTCCCGGTGAGCACGCTCCAGTTCAGGCGTCAGGCGCGCCTAGCCGCCCCGCGTCCGCCGGGCGGTGAGGTGCACCTGGAGCCGCCACCCGAGCTGCCCCGGGTGATCCCCGGCAACGTGGTCATGAAGGTGCTGCCGATCGTCATGATCGTCGCCTCGGTCGGCATGATGGGCTACATGTTCGCGGCGCCCGGCGCCAAGAACCCGCAGACGATCATGATGGGCGGCTTCTTCCTGATCTCCACCGTCGGCATGATGGCCGGCGGCGCGGGCGGCGGGCGCGGCGGCGGCCAGCGCAAGGCCGAGATGAACGAGGACCGCAAGGACTACCTGCGCTACCTCGGCCAGATGCGGGAACGCGCCCGCGAGGCCGCCGACGACCAGCGGGCCGCGCTGGAGTGGAACCACCCGGACCCGCAGGCGCTGTGGTCGATGGCCACCACCCGGCGGATGTGGGAGCGCCGGCAGAGCGACCCCGACTTCGGTCACGTGCGCATCGCCCGCGGCTCGCAGCGGCTGGCCACCCGCCTGGTGCCGCCGCAGACCGGCCCCGTCGACGAGCTGGAGCCGATCGCCACCCTGGCGCTGCGCCGCTTCGTGCGCGCCCACTCGATCGTGCCCGACCTGCCGACCATGATCACCATGCGTGGCTTCGCCGCCATCTCGCTTTCCGGCGACCGCGAGCAGACCCGCGGCCTGGCCCGGGCCATGCTCGGGCAGCTGGTCACGTTCCACTCGCCGGAGGACCTGCTGGTCGCGGTGGTCAGCGCCGGCCGGGCCAAGAACGAGTGGGAATGGTGCAAGTGGCTGCCGCACGCCCAGCACCCGACCGAGGTCGACGGCATCGGCCAGATGCGGCTGATGACCGGATCGCTGCAACAGGTCGAGGACTGGCTGCACGAGCAGACCAAGGACCGCCAGCGGTTCCAGCGCAACGCCCCGCCGCTGACCGACCAGCCGCACATCCTGATCGTGATCGACGACGGCGAGATCACCCGCGAGGAGCAGATCATCCTCGACGAGGGCCTGGTCGGCGTGACCCTGCTCGACCTGTCCGACTCGCTGGGCAACCTGGCCAACCGCCGGGGCCTGCGGCTGGTCGTGGAGCCTGACCGGCTCGGCGCCCGCAGCGGCGCCGGCGTGGAGTGGTTCGGCAAGCCCGACTCGCTGTCCGTGGCGGAGGCCGAGGCGCTGGCCCGGCGGCTCGCGCCGTACCGCATCGGCGGCCAGGAGGCCACCGGCGCCGAGGACCAGCCGCTGCTCAACGCCAACCCGCCGATCCTGGAGCTGCTCGGCATCCCGGGCGACCCGATGACGTTCGAGATCGCGCAGGCGTGGCGGCCGCGGCCGAAGTCCGACCGCTACAAGATCCCGTTCGGCGTCGGTGAGTTCGGCCAGTCCGTGGAGCTGGACATCAAGGAGGCGGCCGAGGGCGGCATGGGCCCGCACGGCCTGTGCATCGGCGCGACCGGTTCGGGTAAGTCGGAGTTCCTGCGCACCCTGGTGCTCGGCCTGCTGGCCACCCACTCGTCCACCGCGCTGAACATGATCCTGGTGGACTTCAAGGGTGGCGCGACGTTCCTCGGCCTGGACGACTCGCCGCACGTGGCGGCGGTCATCACCAACCTGTCCGGCGACCTCACCCTGGTCGACCGCATGAAGGACGCCATCGCCGGCGAGGTGGCCCGCCGCCAGGAGGTCCTGGCCAAGGGCAACTACAAGAACGTCTGGGACTACGAGAGCGCCCGCGAGAAGGGCGCCGACCTCGACCCGCTGCCGGCGCTGTTCATCTGCATCGACGAGTTCTCCGAGATGCTGACCGCGAAGCCGGACTTCATCGACATCTTCCTCCAGATCGGCCGCGTCGGCCGGTCGCTGCAGATGCACATGCTGCTGGCCTCGCAGCGGCTGGAGGAGGGCAAGCTCCGCGGCCTGGACACCTATCTGTCCTACCGGATCGGCCTCAAGACGTTCTCCGCGTCGGAATCCCGAGCGGTGCTCGGCGTTCCCGACGCCTACGAGCTGCCGCCCATCCCCGGCTCGGGCTACCTGGCCGTGCAGGGCGAGCCGATGACCCGGTTCAAGGCCGCCTACGTCTCCGGCCCGTACCGGCCGGCCGGCATGATCGCCGGCCCGGCCGCGCCCGCCGGCATCAGCGGCGACCGCCGGCCCAAGTGGTTCGTGCCGGACTTCGTGGAGATCCCCAAGGAGCCGGAGAAGCCGCGCGAGGTCGTCAAGGAGAAGCCCAAGGACGACGACAAGATCGAGCCCAGCGTGCTCGAGGTCATCGTCGGCCGGCTGGGCGGCCAGGGCGCGCCGGCGCACCAGGTGTGGCTGCCGCCGCTGAACGAGCCGCAGTCGCTGGACATGCTGCTGCCGCCGCTGTCCGCGACGCCGGACCGGGGCATCTACCCGCAGGGCTACCAGGGCTACCTCCAGATCCCGCTGGGCTTGGTGGACAAGCCGTTCGAGCAGCGCCGGGACCCGTTCTGGGCGGACTTCTCCGGCGCGGCCGGCCACGGCGCGGTCGTCGGCGGCCCGCAGTCCGGCAAGTCGATGCTGCTGCGGACGTTGATCATGTCGATGTCGGTGACGCACACCCCGGAGGAGGTCCAGTTCTACTGCCTGGACCTCGGCGGCGGCACGCTCGCGCCGCTGGAGGGGCTGCCGCACGTCGGCGGCGTGGCCAGCCGGCTCGAGCCGGACAAGGCCCGACGCATGGTGGCCGAGCTGACCAGCCTGATCGCCGACCGGGAGCAGCGGTTCCGCAACGCCGGCATCGACGGCATGGTCGAGTTCCGCAACCGCAAGCGGCGCGGCGAGATCAAGGACGACCCTTACGGCGACGTCTTCGTGGTCATCGACGGCTGGCTGAACTTCCGGCAGGAGTTCGAGGCGCTGGAGCCGGCCATCCTCGCCCTGGCCGCCCAGGGTCTGTCCTTCGGCATCCACGTGATGATCTCGGCCAACCGGTGGGCGGAGATCCGGCCCGCGGTCAAGGACCTGATGGGCACGCGGTTCGAGCTCCGGCTCGGTGACCCCAGCGAGTCCGAGTTCGACCGCAAGGTCGCGGTCAACGTGCCGGTCGGACGTCCGGGTCGCGGCCTCACGCCGGACCGGCTGCACTTCCTGACCGCGTTGCCGCGCATCGACTCCTCGTCCAACGTGGGCGACGTCGGCGCCGGCGTGCAGGACGCCATCGGCAAGATCACGGCCGCCTGGCGCGGCCCGGTCGCGCCGCAGGTCCGCCTGCTGCCGGAGCTGCTGCCGTACGAGCAGCTGCCGGTGCCGCAGCAGCAGCGCAACCCGCACCTGGTGCCGATCGGCGTCAACGAGGACGGCCTCGCGCCGGTGTTCCTCGACTTCGACAACGACTCGCACTTCTTCGCCTTCGCCGAGGGCGAGTCCGGCAAGACCAACCTGCTGCGCACCATCGTCCGGGGCATCATGACCCGGTACACCACCAGCGAGGCCGTGATCCTGCTGGTCGACTACCGGCGCACGATGCTCGGGTTCATCGACACCGACCACCTGCTCAGCTACGTGGTGTCGGCCAACCAGCTCGCCGACACCATCGCCGACGTCAAGAACTCGCTGAAGGGCCGGCTGCCCGGCCCGGACGTCACCCAGGAGCAGCTCAAGGCCCGGTCCTGGTGGAAGGGCCCCGAGGTGTTCGTGGTGGTCGACGACTACGACCTGGTGGCGACCCAGAGCGGCAACCCGTTGCAGCCGCTGGCCGAGTTCCTGCCGCAGGCCAAGGACGTCGGCCTGCACATGATCCTGGCCCGCCGCTCCGGCGGCGCCAGCCGGGCGCTGTTCGACCCGGTGATCGGCAAGCTGCGCGAGATCGCCGCGCCGGGCATGGTGATGTCCTGCAGCAAGGACGAGGGCGTGCTGATCGGCACGTACAAGCCGCAGATCCTGCCGCCGGGCCGGGGCGTGATCGTGACCCGCAAGCTGGGCCAGCAGCTGATGCAGACCGCGTGGCTGCCGGGCGAGTGAGTTGACAGTCCATGTAGCGGTCGACTTCGGCACGTCCAGCACGTGCGTGGCGGTGGCCGTCGACGGCAGGGAGCCGCAGCTGGTCGTCCTGGAGGGCGGCACGCCGGTGATGCCGTCGGCGGTCTTCGCCGACCGCGGCGGCACCCTGTTCGTGGGCCAGGAGGCTGAGCGGCAGGCGGCCGTCGACCCGTCCCGGTACGAGCCGAACCCGAAGCGCCGGATCGACGAGGGCCAGCTGCTGCTCGGCGACACCGTGCTGAACGTGCTGGACGTGGTGCGGGCGGTGCTGGTCCGGGCGACCGGCGAGGCGAGGCGGCTGGTCGGCGGCGCGCGCATCGACCTGCTGGTGCTGACCCATCCCGCCGACTGGGGCGCGGTCCGCACCCGGATCCTGCGCCAGGCTGGGCAGGGGCTGGGCACGGAGGTGTCGCTGGTGCCGGAACCGGTGGCCGCGGCGGTGTTCCACTCGGCGTCCACGGCGATGCCGGACGGCACCGCCCTGGCCGTGTTGGACTTCGGCGGCGGCACGGTTGACGCCAGCGTGGTGCGCCGGCGCGGGGCGTCGTTCGAGGTGCTGGCCACGCGCGGTGAGCCCAACTTCGGCGGCGCGGACATCGACCAGGCGCTGCTGGAACACGTCGGCACGCTGGTGTCCGCGCAGGAACCGGAGGCGTGGCAGGCGCTGGTCGAGGGCCGGGAGATGGCCGACCGACGGCGGCGCCGCGTGCTGCGGCAGGACGTCCGCGGCGCGAAGGAGACGCTGTCCCGGCACGCCTACACCGACGTGCCGATGCCCACACCGTTCCCGGACGCCCATGTCACGCGGGCCGACCTGGAGCGGCTGATCGGCCCGCAGCTGGGTCGCGCGGCCGACCTGGTCGCGGACACCGTCAAGGCGGCCCGGCTGACGCCCGGCGAGCTGAGCACGGTGTTCCTGGTCGGCGGTTCCAGCCGGATCCCGCTGGTCGCGCGGCTCGTGCACGAGCGGGTCGGCGTGCTGCCGACCACCTTGGACCAGCCGGAGACGGTGGTGGCCCGCGGTGCGTTGCGCGTGGTGACGCTTGATCCACATCGGACGGGAGCGTTCCCGGGCGTGCGGCCGCCGAGCCCGATGCAGCAACCGCTGGAGACGCCCAGTCCCGGTTACTCCGCCGTCCCGGTCGGCGGCGCGGGGCCGATGCCAGCAGGCGCGGCGGAGGTCACTCATCCCGTGCAGCCGAGCAACTTCCCACAGGTGCCGGCTCCGGTGGCGGTGAGGCGCAAGAGCAAGTGGCTGCCGTGGATCGTGGTCGGGTCTGTGGTGGTGGTGATCGCCGCTGCGGTGACGGTGTTCCGGCTGGTCACCGGCGGTCCCGAGGGCAAACCCGTGGCGCAGTACGACTACCGATTCACCGCGCCGCCGGGGTGGAGCCAGATCGGCGGCGACGCGGCCAACCGCGAGGTGCAGCTCAAGCCGGACGGCTCCACCGGCCAGGACCTGATCGCCGTGCAGGAGCGGGCGCTGGACTACGACGCCACCGTCCAGCGCGACCTGGCCATCAGCCAGGTGCGGTCGGCCGTGGACAAGGCCGGTTCCGCCTTCTCCGGCTTCTCGGCCGCGACCAGCTTCGGCGGCAAGGACGTCGTCCACTACCGGCAGCAGGTCGACGGCGCCACGGTCGACTGGTACGTGGTGCTGAAGGGGAAGGCGCAGGTCAGCGTCGGCTGCCAGTACCCGGCCGGCGACCAGGACACCATGCGCGCCGCGTGCCAGCAGGTCGTGAGCACGCTCGCCGTCGACGCATAAGAGGGGGAAACGTCGTGGCTATCGGGGATTCGATGAGCCAGTTCCGGTCCGATGTGGACGCCGCGGTGGCCCGGGGCGGCCGGGCCGCCGCCGAGGCCCGGGCGCGCAGCGCCGCCACCAAGGGCAAGACCCGGGAGCTGGCCGGCAAGATTCGCGCCCGCCAGGAGCACCCGCAGCCGGGCGACCTGACGTCGCCGGGGATGCGCCGGGCGGCGACCTCCTTCCGTAACGACGAGGGGCTGCCGGTGGAGCGGCTGCCGGAGGGCACCGAGCTGCTCGCCCCGATCGGGTCGACTACACCGAGTTCCCCGAAGCCACCCGTGACGGGGTCCCGACGCCCCCTTCCGAGTGACGACGACGAGGACTTTTCGCAAAAGGGAATCCTCTACCGCGGCTAGTTCCACCCGGCCGCGTTTACTAGAGCAACTGTTTGCGAAGAAGTCGCGACGGGGTGGAACCGACCATGGCACTGTCGTCGTCGCAGTAGACGTACGAACCAAGCAAGCTGCACTCACCCAGATTGAAGGGGGCCCGTCCCAATGTCCGCTGGTTACGGCACCAACTTTGCCGAGATGGCGAGCTGCGCGAAGGACATCGAGAGCGTCGAGCAGGAGATCAACGGCGCCGTTAACAAGCTCAACAGCGACCTCGAGCCGCTGAAGGCCAGCTGGCAGGGTCAGGCCTCGGCCGCGTTCCAGCAGCTCCAGGAGCGCCTGATGGAGGACGCCAAGAAGCTGAACCAGGCCCTGTCCGACATCTCCAACGCGATGAAGACCGCGTCCGGCACCTACCAGCAGCAGGAAGAGGAAGCCCACCGCGGCATCAGCAACATCGCCAGCCGCCTGGGTGGCTGAGCTAAGCCTCTCGTTTCGGTTGCGCCGGAAAACACAGCTTCTTCATTCGCAGGTTTGACAGACTTCATTCAGGGGAGAAAACAGTGGCTGACAGTTCCATCAAGGTGACCTTCGCCGAGATCCAGCAGGCGGCGTCCGACATCAACAGCGCGTCGCAGCAGATCGACTCGCACCTCGACCAGCTCAAGGCGAAGATCGCGCCGATCGTCGCCGACTGGACCGGTGACGCCGCCGAGGCGTACCAGGTCGCGCAGAAGAACTGGGACGACGCCGCCAAGGAGTTCAACCAGACCCTCCAGGCCATCGGTATCGCCGTCCGCGACGCCGGCTCGGGCTACGAGGGCGCCGAGGGCGCGGCCAAGAAGCTCTGGGGCTGAGACCTTCGTCACGTGGCTTCGTGATGCCGTGGACCCCGGGACATCACCCTCCCGGGGTCCACGTATGTGTTCCGACCACCCGTTTTGACCCTCACGGGGGCAGCCGGGTATCTTCTTTGTTTGTTGTGCGGTAATGCGGCGCGAGGCTTGCTGCCGCGCGTGCTCCAGCAGTTTCGATCACGCTGGCGCGCCCCGCCGCAACGACACCCCATGACACGAGCGTCGACCTGCGCAAGGTCGCGCACAGAGTGAGTGACGACGAGGTAGGTCCGTGCGCACGTACAGCCCGAAGGCCGGCGAGGTGAACCGCGCCTGGCACGTCATCGACGCCCAGGACGTGGTGCTCGGCCGGCTCGCCACCCAGGCCGCGACGCTGCTGCGTGGCAAGCACAAGCCCATCTACGCCCCGCATGTCGACACCGGCGACTTCGTCGTCATCGTGAACGCCGAGAAGGTGGCGCTCACCGGCAACAAGCGGGAGCAGGCGTTCGTGTACCGCCACAGCGGTCACCCGGGCGGCCTGAGCAAGCGCTCCTTCGGCGAGATGCTGGAGAAGCAGCCGGAGCGCCTGGTCGAGCAGGCGATCAAGGGCATGCTGCCGCACACCCGTCTGGGTCGCGCCATGGCCAGCAAGCTGAAGGTGTACGCCGGCCCGGCGCACCCGCACGCGGCGCAGCAGCCGCAGCCGTTCGAGATCACCAAGATCGCCCAGTGACCGAGGAAGTTTCCGTGACCACTCCTGACCACGAGCCCGAGCAGCTCGCCGACGAGGCCGTCGCCGCCGAGGCTGTCGAGACCACCGAGGCCGACGCCGTCGCCGAGTTCGACGCCGCGGTCGAGTCGGACACCGAGGCCGAGGCCGCTCCGGCGCCCGCCCCGGTCGCGCTGCCCAACCGTCTGATCCAGACCGTCGGCCGCCGCAAGGAGGCCATCGTTCGCGTGCGCCTGGTGCCGGGTTCCGGCAAGTTCACGCTGAACGGCAAGAGCCTGGAGCAGTACTTCCCGAACAAGGTCCACCAGCAGCTCATCAAGGAGCCGCTGGTGACCGTCGAGCGCACCGAGATGTTCGACGTCATCGGCAACCTCGTCGGCGGCGGCATCTCCGGCCAGGCCGGCGCGCTGCGGCTGGCGATCGCCCGTGCGCTCATCGAGTTCGAGTCCGAGGACCGTCCGGCCCTGAAGAAGGCCGGCTTCCTGACCCGTGACCCGCGGGCCAAGGAGCGGAAGAAGTACGGCCTCAAGAAGGCCCGCAAGGCGCCTCAGTACTCCAAGCGTTAAAACGAGCGAAACGGGCGACGTGTGCCTGCGGAAAGCGCAGGCCGACGTCGCCCGTTTTGTGTTTTCTGGGGCTCTCGCCCCAGGCCCCAAGGCAGGAGGGCTCCGCCCCCTGCACCCCCGCTCCGGCGCGGCGGCCCGGCAGCGTGACGCAACCCCATGCTGCCCCGGTGCGCCTGAGTCGTAGTCTGACCGCCCCGATGTCCCCGCCCCCGGAGGTAGCAGCGTCCATGTCCCGTCTGTTCGGCACCGACGGCGTCCGCGGTATGGCCAACGCCGACCTGACCCCGGAACTGGCGCTCTCCCTGGCCGCGGCGGCGGCTCGCGTGCTGGCCGAGCACGACACCTCGCACCGCCCGGTGGCGGTGGTGGGCCGGGACCCGCGGGCCAGCGGCGAGATGCTGGAGGCGGCGGTCACCGCGGGCCTCACGGCGGCAGGCGCGGACGTGCTCCGGCTGGGCGTCCTGCCGACTCCGGCGGTGGCCTTCCTGGTCGCCGAGCTGGACGCCGACCTGGGCGTGATGATCTCCGCCTCGCACAACCCGATGCCCGACAACGGCATCAAGTTCTTCGCCAAGGGCGGCGTGAAGCTGTCCGACGAGCTGGAGGACGAGATCGAGGCCCGGCTCGGCGAGACCGCGAGCCGACCCACCGGCGCTGGCGTGGGCCGGGTCACCGACGTGCCGGACGCGGCCAGCCGCTACATCGACCACTTGCTGCTCTCCACCCCGCACGACCTGCACGGCCTCAAGATCGTGGTGGACTGCGCGAACGGCGCGGCCTCCACCACCGCGCCGCAGGCCTACCGCCGGGCGGGGGCCGAGGTCGTCGCCATTCACGCCGACCCGAACGGCCTCAACATCAACGACGGCGTCGGCTCCACGCACCTGGACGTGCTCCAGGCGGCGGTGCTCGAGCACGGGGCCGACCTGGGCATCGCGCACGACGGCGACGCCGACCGCTGCCTCGCCGTGGACGGCACCGGCGCCCAGGTCGACGGCGACCAGATCATGGCTGTGCTCGCGCTGGCCCTCAAGGACGCCGGCGAGCTCAAGGACGACACCCTGGTCGCCACCGTGATGAGCAACCTCGGCCTGCACCTGGCGATGAAGGACAACGGCGTGCGGCTGCTCACCACCGCCGTCGGCGACCGCTACGTCGTCGAGGAACTGCGGGCCGGCGGCTACTCGCTGGGCGGCGAGCAGTCCGGCCACGTGATCCTGCCCTCGCACGCCACCACCGGCGACGGCCTGCTGACCGCGCTCCGGCTGATGGCCCGCGTGGCCGCCACCGGCAAGACGCTGACCGACCTGGCCGGCGTGATGCGGCGGCTGCCGCAGGTGCTGATCAACGTCCGGGTCGCGGACAAGGCCGCCGTCGCCGCCGCCGAGACGGTCAGCAAGGCCGTCGCCGAGGTGACCGCCGAGCTGGGCGAGACCGGTCGCGTGCTGCTGCGGCCGTCCGGCACCGAGCAGCTGGTCCGGGTGATGGTCGAGGCCCCCAGCCACGAGGAGGCGCACGGGGCCGCCGCCCGCCTGGCCGAGGTGGTCTCCGCCGTCGGCTGAACCGCCACACCGGTTCGGTGATAGCGCCCGGCCCTGTCCGGTTTCTGTAATAGTGTGCGACTCATCGGCGTGGGCCGCGGGGTGGAACCGAAACACGCCCCGCGGAGTCCGAGTAGTCAGCCACACCAGGGGGCCAGGGGAGGGCGAAGATCATGTCGGGCAGCGTCAAGGCCGATGGCCAGGCGATCACCACTCTCGGTTCGTACTTCCGGGATCTCGACGAGACGACCGCGGCCGGCTACCGCACCACGCTGGACTCGGTGCACGTCACGGGTGACATCACGGGCCGCTCGTGCCCGCAGGCGGGGGACGCCGCGACGAAGGCCGTGCAGACATTGAGCGCCAACGTGAAGGACTTCGGTTCCCACGCCGAGGACATCTGCGCCGGATTGAACGCGACCGCGAAGAACTACGGCGACACCGATTCCGCGAATGCGTCCTCGATCTCCTCGGCCGGGGGTAGGGCCTGATGCCCGGCAAATTGGTGAAACACGTCGGCGCCAAGCTGAGAGAGGTCACATCGAGCACGCCCGGCGTGGGCCGATCCGACGACGTCTGCGACAGCCACACCGACAAACGCGACGGCTTCAAGCCGTACATCGATCTCTACAACAGTTACACCGGCAAGAATCTCAACTTCGACACCGACATCGTCAAGCCGTTCGACCAGCCCCGGGGCATCGACTACGGCAAGCTGACCCAGGCCGCGAAGGATCTTCAGAAGGTCGGCACCGATTTCGCCGCCACCCGCGACGCGATGAACTCGAAGGTCGCCGGCGTGGTCGGCAGCTCGTGGCAGGGCGACGCCGCGAACGCGTTCGGCGCGTACACGCAGCAGTTCGACGCCAAGGCGCAGAGCATCGACGGCGATCTGGCCAAGCTGAGCCAGGCCATCACCGCCAGCACCCAGGCCGCGCAGAAGATCGTCGACGCCTACGGGCACACGCTGGACCAGATCGACTTCGACAAGATCGCGTTCGAGATCCCCGACCTGGTCCAGCTGATCATCGTCTACAAGTGCGAGATGGGGCTCGACGACCTCGTCAAGTGGCTCAAGGACGGGCTCGCCGACCTGATCGGCTTCACCATGCCCGGCGGCGCGCTGTTCGACCTCGCCATGGACCTCTGCGACACCCTCGCCGAGGCCCTGCTGTGGTGCCTGAGCTGGGCGGCCGACGAGCTGCTGCAGGCCGTTGCCGGCCTGACCAAGAAGGTGCTCGACGCCGGCTTCAAGGACCCGTTCGAGCAGAATCTCCAGCTGCTGCAACAGGGTTCGACCGCCGCGGACAACGGCATCAAGCAGGCGTTCCAGACCCTGATCACCGCCGCCGAGGCCGTCAACAAGACGCCGTTCTCCGGGCTGTCCCAGGTGCCCGAGGGCGGGCCGACCAAGACCGGTGGCGGTGGCGGTGGCGGGGGCACCGGCGGCGGTGGTGGGGGCGGCGGTGGCGGTGGCGGTTCGATGGGCGGTGGCGGTGGTGGCGGCGGTGCGCCGACCCAGCCGCAGAGCGTCCAGCCGCCGGCCACACCCCAGCCGCCCCACGTGCCTCAGGTTCCGCAGCCGACCACGCCGCAGTCCGCGGAGACCGTGAAGATCCACGACGGCTCCAACGACATCGACGTCACCAGCCCGGACGGCCAGGGCCACGTCAAGATCAAGGTGGACACCGGCGACGGCAAGCCGGCCAAGACGTACGACGTCGACTTCAGCAAGGTGGCCAACAATCCGGCGGTGGCCGGGCTGGCCGGCCAGCCGGGGGCGACCGGCCAGGGCGGCGTGCCGGGACAACCCGGCGTGCCGGGCCATGGTGGCCTCAATCAGCCGGGAATGGCTGGGCAGGGCGGGATTCCCGGGCACACCGGTGCGCCGGGCCAGGGTGGTCCCGGTCAGCCGGGAATGCCGGCGCAGGGCGGCGTTCCGGGCCAGACCGGAGTGCCGATCCAGGGCGGGGTCCCGGGGCAGCCGGCCACCAACCCGGACGGCTCCATTCCCACGCCGGCCGGCGCCGACGGCAAGGCCGTCATCCACGACGGCGACCTCACGATCACCGCCCAGCAGGGCAAGGTGCCGGGCGAGGTGCAGGTGTCCATCGACGACGGCTCCGGCAAGCCGCCGCACACCTACACCATCGACTACAACAACGCCGACGGTCCGGCGGCGTCGCCGACGCACGCTGCCGACGCCGACCCGGGGCAGCCGCATGTCGGCCCGCATCCGACCAACGACCAAGCCGACCCAACCTCTGACCAGCCGGCCTCGACCGGTGCGCACGCCCTCGACGAACCGCCGGCGCACGACGCGGCATGGACCCCGCCGGACGACACCACCGCGTCCACGGGCCCGCAGCACGCGCTGCCGGACGACGTCGCGATGCCGGACCCGGCGGCGTGGACCGCGCCGGCGGCGGCGGATTCGGGCACGTACGACTTCGTGGCAACCGGCGATCACGACCAGGGCAGCATCTCCGGGAGCCTTTTCGACCCGCCCGCGGCCACGACCGTCGCCTCGGCTTCGTTCACCTCCGGGGCGCACGTCGACACCGGTGGCCAGGGGGCGTGGAACTTCGGCACCGAGCACAGCGTGGTCGGCGACCAGGGCGGTCATCACAGCGCCTGGGACACCGCCCACGCGGCGTCGGCCCCGAGCATGACGCCGACCGAGCAGGCCAGTGCCCCCGGCGACGCCGGCCTGGCCCAGATGGGCGGCGGCGCGCACCAGGCGGCCGCCCCGCCGATGAGCGGAGGCATGCCGATGATGGGCGCGATGGGCGGCGGCGGGCACGGCGGCGGTGGCGAGGACCAGGAACGCAGCACCAACGCGGCTTGGCGGACGACTCAGGGCGGCGTCTTCGACGACACCACGGGATCGGCGTCGGTGGCGCGGATGAACGGCGTGCTCGGTGACGACGAGGGGAGCCAGCGCCAGTGAGCTACCAGGCGATCGTCGCCGCGGACAACGCCGTCGCCGAGATGCAGCGGCTCCAGGACGACGTCACGCGGCAGCGGGCCGAGAGCGAGCAGAAGTTCGCCCAGGCCCTCAAGGAGAACCGCGAGACCACGCAGAAGGCCCTCGACGAGGCGCAGACCAAGCGCGACGGCCGCACCGCCCCGCGCCCGGCGCACGAGGGCCGCGAGGAGACCTTCACGTTCCTCGACACCGAGGACGACTACGACCCGCCGGCCACGCCGTCGTTCCAGATGCCGGAGATCCCGCCCCCGCCGCGTCCCACGCCGCGGCGCACCGCGCGTCCCCGCATCGAAGACGACGATGACGACGACTACTCGAACCAGAGCTGGATGAGGTAGCTCAGGCCCTCGCCGCCGGCCGACCGGCGCGCTGATACCCCACCGGGGCGCGTTTCACGTCGCCGTACAGCAAGGCGTCGTACGTCTTGTCGCCGTTCAGCTGCCGCAGCAGGAACGCCGTGATCAGCGCCTTGGCGACGGTCTGTGTCCTCGCCTCGCCGCGGCCGTGCAGCAGCAGCTCGCTCCAGTGCCGGCCCTCGGCGAAGCCGAGGTGGTTGGCGTCGGCGATGGTGCGCAGCTGCACCGGCCCGCCCCAGTTCTGCGCGATCGCCTCGGCGTGGCCGACCGGCGGCGCGATCAGGTCCTCCTCGGCGGCGAGGTGCACGGCCGGCATCCGGCACAGCCGGGCGGCCTCCACCGCCGACGGCCGCGTCTCCGACGCCGCGACGGTGAACACGCCGCGGATCCGGTCGTCCTCGGCCGCCGCGAGCACCGCCGCGCCCGCGCCCGCCGAATGCCCGCCGACCGCGAGCTTGTCCCCGTCGACGCTCAGGTCGCCGTCGCCGAGCCGCACGCCCGACACCACGTCCAGCGCCGTGCGCAGGTCGTCGGCGAACAGCCGGGCCGACGCCAGCGGGCCACGGTGGGTGGCCGGCGCGGCCACGACCACGCCCCAGGACGCGAGGTGCCGGAACAGGCCCAGGTAGCGCTGCGGCGGCTGGAGCCAACCGTGCCCGAACGCGACCGCCGGCAGGCCGTGCCCCCGACGCGGGGTGAACAGCGTGCCCGGCAGCCCGACCAGGGCCAGATCGCCGCGGCGCACGCCGTGCGGACCGGGCCGGCTCAGCTCCGTGAGCGCCTGCTTCGCGGTCAACGGCTTGCGTCGCGACATACCCGGACCGTACCGCGTCTTCGGCGCGCGTTCCGCGCGCGGCTCGGCCGCCCACGAGGCCGGTGCCTTCCCTTGCCGTTTTTCGATCGATGGACAGACTCGATCGAAAAACGGCCGCGGTCCAGGCACCGGCGGCGGCCTCGCGACTTTCGATCAGTATTGGTCTACACCAAATCGATTCCGATCATGGCTCTGACCTGGTGTGACGGGAAACAACCCGGCCGGCCGCAACCGGCTTGTGGTCTAGCTACCCTGTACCGTCGTGTGCGGAATCGTGGGTTACACCGGTCATCGCCCGGCGCTGGACGTCGTCCTCGAGGGCTTGCGCCGTCTGGAGTATCGCGGATACGACTCGGCGGGCGTCGCCGTGCTCGACGGCGAGGGCGGCCTGGCCGTCGAACGCAAGGCCGGCCGGCTGGCCAACCTGGAGGCCCGGCTCGACGAGGTCGGCCGGGACACGCTGACCGGCGGCACCGGCATGGGCCACACCCGGTGGGCCACGCACGGCGCGCCGATCGACCGCAACTCGCACCCGCACCGGGACACCACCGGACGGATCGCGGTGGTGCACAACGGGATCATCGAGAACTTCGCGCAGCTGCGGGCCGAACTGGAGGCCGACGGCGTCGAGCTGGCCAGCGACACCGACAGCGAGACGGCCGCGCACCTGGTCGCCCGGGTCTACGACGGCGACCTCGCCGCGGCCGTGCGGACCGTGTGCCGGCGCCTGGAGGGTGCGTTCACGCTGGTCGTGACCCACGTCGACGAGCCGGACAAGGTGGTCGCGGCGCGCCGCTCCTCGCCGCTGGTGGTCGGCGTCGGCGACGGCGAGACCTTCCTGGCCTCCGACGTGGCCGCGTTCATCGAGCACACCCGGGACGCCGTCGAGCTGGGCCAGGACCAGATCGTCACGATCACCAAGGACGGCTACGAGGTCACCGACTTCCACGGGGAGCCGGTGCAGGCCAAGCCGTTCCAGGTGAACTGGGACCTGTCGGCCGCCGAGAAGGGCGGCCACGACTACTTCATGCTCAAGGAGATCGAGGAGCAGCCGGAGGCGCTGGCCAACACCCTGCGCGGGCACTTCGCCGACGGCCGGATCGTGCTCGACGAGCAGCGGCTGGCCGACCAGGACCTGCGCGACGTGGACAAGGTCTTCGTCGTCGCCTGCGGCACCGCCTACCACTCCGGCCTGGTCGCCAAGTACGCCATCGAGCACTGGACGCGGCTGCCCGTGGAGTGCGAGCTGGCCAGCGAGTTCCGCTACCGCGACCCGGTGCTGGACCGTGACACCCTGGTGGTGGCCATCTCGCAGTCCGGCGAGACCGCCGACACGCTGGAGGCGGTGCGGCACGCCCGTGAGCAGAAGGCCCGCGTGCTGGCCATCTGCAACACCAACGGCGCGCAGATCCCGCGCGAGTCCGACGCCGTGCTCTACACGCACGCCGGCCCGGAGATCGGGGTCGCCGCGACCAAGACGTTCCTCGCCCAGATCGCCGCGAACTACCTGGTCGGCCTGGCGCTGGCGCAGGCCCGTGGCACCAAGTACCCGGACGAGGTGGCCCGCGAGTTCCGCGAGTTGGAGGCCATGCCGGCGGCGGTGCAGCACGCTCTGGGCACCGTCGACCAGGTCCGGGCGCTCGGCCGGGAGCTGTCCGACTCCAAGGCGGTGCTGTTCCTCGGGCGGCACGTCGGCTTCCCCGTCGCCCTGGAGGGCGCGTTGAAGCTGAAGGAGTTGGCGTACATGCACGCCGAGGGCTTCGCCGCCGGCGAGCTCAAGCACGGCCCGATCGCGCTGATCGAGGACCAGCTCCCGGTGGTCGTCGTGATGCCGTCGCCGAAGGGTCGGGCGGTGCTGCACAGCAAGCTGCTGTCCAACATCAGCGAGATCCAGGCCCGGGGTGCGCGCACCATCGTCATCGCCGAGGAGGGGGACGACACGGTCAAGCCGTTCGCGGACCACCTGATCGAGGTACCGGCGGTGCCAACCCTGTTGCAGCCCTTGGTTTCCAGTGTCCCCCTTCAGGTGTTGGCGGCCGAGATCGCCCGCAGCCGCGGCTACGACGTCGACAAGCCGCGTAACCTCGCGAAGTCCGTGACCGTCGAGTGATCGAGGCTTCTCATGCGGGGCGTGTGGACTGCCGACCAGGTTCGGGCTGCTGAGCAGCGGGTCTTCACCAGGGTGCCGGAAAGCCGGCTGATGCGGATCGCCGCGTACGCCGTGGCCAACGAAGTGCTGGCGCTGCTGTCCGACCTGACCGGCGGCACGTCCGGGCGTCGGGTCGGGCTGCTCGTCGGTGCCGGCAACAACGGCGGCGACGCCCTGTGGGCGGGCGCTTTCCTTTGCCGGCGCGGGGTTTCCGTGACGGCGGTGCTGCTGTCGCCGGAACGTGCGCACGTCGCCGGGCTGGCCGCGTTCCGTCGTGCCGGCGGCCGCATCGGTGATTCGGTCGCCGGTGCCGACGTCGTCGTCGACGGCATCGTTGGCTTGTCCGCCAAGGGATCCCTGCGTCCGAACGCCGCCGCGCTGGTGGATTCCGTGCGGGCGCCGATCGTCGCCGTGGACCTGCCCAGTGGCGTCGACCCCGACACCGGCGCCATCGACGGTCCGCACGTGGAGGCCGACGTCACCGTGACGTTCGGAGGTCGGAAGCCTTGCCACGTGGTCGGTCCCGGCGCGGTTGCCTCCGGGCGTGTGCGCGTAGTCGACATCGGTATCGCTGACGACCTCGACGACCCGCTCGCAGTGTTGCTGGAGTCCGAGGACATCGCGGACGCGTGGCCCATCCCCGGGCCGACCGACGACAAGTACACGCAGGGCGTCACCGGCATCGCCGCCGGATCGGCCACCTACCCCGGTGCCGCCGTGCTCTCCACCGGTGCCGCCGTGCTCGCGACGTCCGGCATGGTCCGCTACGCCGGCACCGCCGCCGACGTCGTGCGGACCCGGTGGCCCGAGGTCGTCGCGACCGGCAACGTCGGCGACGCCGGCCGGGTACAGGCGTGGGTCGTCGGGCCCGGCCTCGGCACCGGCAAGGCCGGTCGGGAGGTCCTCGCGGACGTCCTCGCCGCCGGCGTGCCCGTGTGCGCCGACGCCGACGCCATCACCCTGCTCGCCGGCGACCCCACCCTGTGGGACGCCCGCGACCCCGAGACGCCGCTCGTGCTCACCCCGCACGACCGCGAGTTCGCCCGTCTCGCCGGTGACGTCGGACCCGACCGCATCGCCGCAGCCCGCCGCGCCGCCGCTCGGTTCCACGCCGTCGTGCTGCTCAAGGGCCATTCCACCGTCGTCGCCGCCCCCGACGGCCGGGTGCTCGTCAACCAGTCCCGTTCCTCCTGGCCCGCCACCGCCGGCTCCGGCGACGTCCTGTCGGGGCTCATCGGCGCCCTGCTCGCCGCAGGCGAGGACCCCTGGCTCGCCGCCGGCTGCGCCGCGTACGTGCACGAGCTCGCCGCCGACCTCGCCGCCGACGGCGCCCCCGCCCCTGCCTCCCACCTCCAGGCCGCCATCCCCGACGCCATCCGCCACATCCGCAGCGCGTATATACACTAGACTCGTCTCTGTATATACGGAGACGGAGGCTCGCCATGACGCGCACCCTGATCGACATCGACGACGCCCTACTGCTCCAGGCCCAGCAGGTGCTCGGAACCGGCACGAAGAAGGACACGGTCAACACGGCGCTGGCCGAGGTCGTCGCGCTTCAGGCGCGGCGGAACTTCCTCGCCGCCGCGCGGGGCGGGGCCTTCGCCGACCTCGCCGACCCGGACGTACGGGGTGAGGCGTGGCGGTAGCCCGCTACCTGGCGGACACCAGTGCGTTGGCCCGGCTGCACAAGGCGGTGGTGTACGAGTTCCTGGGGCCGTTGATCGAGGCCGGACTGGTCGCGATCTGCTCGATGGTCGAGCTGGAGATCTTGTATTCGGCGCGGGGGAAGGGCGACTACGAGAGCCGCCGCGCCCAGTTGGCGGCCGGCTTCGAGCGGCTGCCCTCGCCGGACGAGGTGTGGCAGCGCGCCGTGGAGGTGCAGGAAGGCCTGGCGCGGCGGGGCTCACACCGTGGCGTCAAGCTGCCGGACCTGCTCATCGCGGCGACCGCCGACCGGCACGGTGTGGTGCTCCTGCACTACGACGTCGACTACGACGACATCGCGGCGATCACCGATCAGCCGACCCGGTGGGTGGTGCCGCCGGGCACCGCCGACTGAGCTGTGACGTAGCCCGTTCAGCGGTCTTTGCCCGGCCGGGTGTCCTCGGCCTGTGTCACCATGAACGCGCTATGGCTGATCAGCACAATCCCCTCCCACGGGCCGAGGTCCGCATCGACCTGGACGCCGTGAAGCACAACGTCGAGTTGTTGACCCGGCTGGCGGGCCAGTCCGGGGCGCAGACGATGGCTGTGGTCAAGGCCGACGGGTACGGCCACGGCGCGGTGGCGGTGGGCAACGCGGCGCTGGCAGCGGGCGCGTCGTGGCTGGGCGTGGCCTCGGTGGACGAGGCGCTGGCGCTGCGCGCGGCGGGCATCCAGGCGCGCATCTTCTGCTGGCTGCACACGGTGGACGACAACTTCGGCCCGGCAGTCGCGGCGGGCATCCACCTGTCGGTGTCCTCGCTGCGCCAGCTGTGGGCGGTCAACTCGGCGGCCCGCGCGGTCGGCCAGGAGGCCCGGGTCCACCTCAAGATCGATACGGGCCTGACCCGCGGCGGGGCGCAGCCGGCGGACTGGCCGGCGCTGGTCGAGGCGGCCTCCGCCGCCCACGACGAGGGCACGATCGAGATCGCGGCGGTGTGGTCGCACCTGGCCAACGCGGACGAGCCGGGGCACCCGTCGATGGACCGGCAGGCGGCCCGCCTGGACGAGGCGTACAAGGTGGTCCTGGACGCCGGCCTGCACCCGCTGCGCCATCTGGCCAACTCGGCGGCCACGCTGACCCGCCCGGACCTGCACTTCGACCTGGTGCGCCCGGGCATCGCGGTGTACGGCCTGAACCCGGTCCCGGGCAGCGCCGACCTGAAGCCGGTGATGACGTTCCGCTCCTCGGTGTCGCTGGTCCGCCGGGTCCCGGCCGGCGAGTCCGTCTCCTACGGCCATACCTGGACCGCCGACACGGACACCACCCTGGCGCTGGTCCCGGTCGGCTACGCGGACGGCGTGCCGCGGGCCCTGTCCGGGCAGATGGACGTCTGGCTGGGCGGCAGCCGGCGGCCGGTGGTGGGCCGGGTGTGCATGGACCAGATCGTGGTGGACTGCGGCGACGACCCGATCACCGACGGGGACGAGGTGATCCTGTTCGGGTCCGGCGAGCACGGCGAGCCGACCGCGCGGGAGTGGGCCGACAGGACCGGCACCATCGACTACGAGATCGTCACCGGGATGTACCGGCCGAGGGTCCGGCGCAGCTACGTCGGCGGCGCGCGATGAGGCCGTGGGTGAAGGCCGCCGGAGTGACCGGCGGCGTGGTGGGCGCGGCGGCGACGGGTTTAGTCCTGGGCGCGGCGGCGCAGAACGCCCGCATCGCACGGCAGCGCCGCGACGCCGACGACCCGCACGAGGACGAGCCGCTCGGCCAGTTACGCCCGAGTCGGGAGTGCACGGTGGCCGCGGACGACGGCGTGCCGATCGCGTGCGAGGAGGTCGACCCGGAGGACGGCGGCGCCCCGGAGCTGACCGTCGTGCTGGTGCACGGCTTCGTGCTGGACCGCCGCTGCTGGCACTTCCAGCGCCGCGACCTGGCGAAGATGGTCGATCCCCGGGTCCGCCTCGTGCTGTACGACCAGCGCAGCCACGGCCGCTCCGGCCGGGCCACCGCCGAGTCCAGCACCATCGAGCAGCTGGGCCGCGACCTCGCCGCCGTGCTCAGGGCCTTGGTCCCGGACGGTCCGCTCGTGTTGGTCGGGCACTCCATGGGCGGCATGACGATCATGGCCCTGGCCGAGCAGGAGCCCGAGCTGTTCGTGGAGCGCGTCCGCGGCGTCGCGCTGATCGGCACCTCGGCCGGCGACGTCGGCGCGTCCGGCCTGCCCCGTCCGCTGCTGTCCCGGCACAACCCGGCCACCCGCGGCCTCGGCCTGCTCGCGAACTGGCAGCCCGGCCTGGTCGAATGGGCGCGCAAGGCAGGCGGCCAGCTCACCTGGAGCGCCATCCGCGGCCTGGCCTTCGGCGACCGCGCGGTCAGCCCCAAGCTGGTCGACCTGATGGACACGATGATCGACGGGACCTCGCTCGCGGCCATCACCGACTTCGTCCGTACCCTGGGTTCGCACAACCGCTACGCGGCGCTGGCCGGGCTGCGGCACTGCAAGGTGCTGGTGCTCAGCGGCGACGCCGACCGGCTCACGCCGTTCCGGCACGCCGAGGCGATCGCCGCCGAGCTGCCGGACGCCGAGCTGGTCCGCGCCGAGGGCGCCGGCCACATGGTGATGCTGGAGCAGGCCGACCTGGTCACCGGACACCTGGTGGAGCTCGTGCGGAGCTGTGCGGACGGCGAGACGAGTGGACGGCGATGGTGGAAACGGGCGTGAAGGAACTCCGGCTCCCGGAGGAGGCGGACACGGTCGAGTTCGGCCGGCGGCTGGGCGGGTTGCTTCGGGCCGGCGACCTGGTGCTGCTGTCGGGGCCGCTCGGCGCGGGCAAGACGGCGCTGACCAGGGGCATCGCCGAGGGGCTGGGCGTGCACGGCCGGGTCAGCTCGCCGACGTTCGTGATCGCCCGTGAGCACCGGGCCGGGACGCGGGGCGTCGGGCTGGTGCACGTCGACGCCTACCGGCTCGGCGGCCGCCTGGACGAGCTGGACGACCTGGACCTGGACACCGAGCTGGTGGACGCCGCCGTGGTGGTGGAGTGGGGCGAGGAGGGCGCCGAACGGCTGTCCGACGACCACCTGCTGATCCGCCTGGCCCGGCTCGACGACGACGTTCGAGTGGCGGAGCTGCACCCGCACGGTACCTGGACGGAGCGCGAGCTCCCCTGATTTCCGCCACATGCGCTTCCTACTTGCGCCCAGGTGCCAAGTAGGAAGCGCATGTGGCAACAAGGGGAGTCAGGGCAGCGCCCGCTTCGTCACCTTGCCCAGTTCGTTGCGCGGCAAGGAGTCCACGAAGTGCACCACGCGTGGACGCTTGTGCGGGGTGAGCAGCCGGGCCACGTGGTCGATCAACTCCTCGGCCGCCGGCGCGGGGTCGGCGGCGACCACCCAGGCCACGATCCGCTCGCCCAGGTCGTCGTCGGGACGGCCGGCGACCGCGACCTCGGCCACGCCCGGGTGCTCCAGCAGCGCGTTCTCGATCTCGCCGGCGCCGATCTTGAAGCCGCCGCTCTTGATGATGTCCGTGGCCCGCCGGCCGACGATCCGGATGTAGCCGTCGGACGCGCGGGTGGCCATGTCGCCGGTGCGGAACCAGCCGTCGTGCATGGCCTCGGCGGTCGCGTCGGGGCGGTTGAGGTACTCCAGGAACAGGTTCGGCCCGCGCACCTCGATCTCGCCGATGGTCGCGTCGTCGCTCACCTCGACGACGTCGCCGGCATCGTCGACGAGCCGTAGCGACACACCATCCACCGGCGTGCCGACGGTCCCCGGACGGCGCTCGCCCCACGCCCGGACGCTGCAGTTCATCAGCGTCTCGGTCATGCCGTAGCGCTCGACGATCTGCTGCCCGGTCGCCTTCGAGATGCGCGCGTGGCAGGTCGCCGGCAGCGCCGCGGAGCCGGACACCAGCAGCCGCGCCTGTGCGATCGCCTTGGCCAGCTCGGGATCGGCCTCCACGTCGGCGGCGAGCCGGTGGTACATCGTGGGAACGCCGAACATCATCGTCGCCGGGCCGGAGAGCTCCGCCGCGGCGGCCGCGGAACTGAACTTGCCCATGTGGTGCACGGCCCCGCCGCGCCGCAGCGGCCCGAGCACGCCGACCACCAGGCCGTGCACGTGGAAGATCGGCAGCCCGTGGGTGACGACATCGGCCTGCGTCCACTGCCACGCCGCCGCCAGGGCGTCCAAATTGGACGCGATCGCCCGGCGCGGCATCACCACGCCCTTGGGCGGCCCGGTCGTGCCCGAGGTGTAGACGATGAACGCCGGCGCCTCCTCGTCCGGCTCCGCAGGCAGGCCCTCGGCCCGCACGGAGAGATCGACATCGAGCCGCGGCAGCGCCGCCAGCCCGCCCGGCAGCGCCACGCCCGGCGCCGCCAGCACCTGGGCCGGCGCGCTGTCGGCGAGGATGTGCTCCAGCTCGCGCTCGCCGACCTTGGGATTGATCGGCACCACCGCGACACCCGCCGCCAACGCCCCGACCACCGCCGCGCACGTCTCGATCGTCGGCGTCGCCCACACCGCCACCCGGCCGCCGACCAGGCGCGATGCGATCGCCGACGCGCACCCGGCGAGCTCGAGGTAGGTCAGTTTCCGGTCTCCGGAGCCGCCCGAAGACCTGCTCGCAGGGTCGAGAAACAGCACAGCCTCAGCGTCGGTCGGGTCGGCCAGAGCCGGCAGCAACATCCCATCAACCCCTCGCGTCGAAGTCCGTTCCGATGATGGTCGTACCCTTGACGACCGTGCTAGTGCTTGCGATCGACACCGCGACCCCCGCCGTCACCGCCGGAGTGGTCCAGCTGGACGCCGACGCGGCGCCGCGCACGCTGGCGCAGCGCGTCACCATCGACGCCAAAGCCCACGGCGAGCTGCTGATCCCGCACCTGCGGGAGGCGCTGGCCGAGGCCGGCAGGACCATGGCCGACGTGGACGCCATCGTGTGCGGCAGCGGCCCCGGCCCGTTCACCGGACTGCGTGTCGGCATGGTCACGGCCGCTGCCCTCGGGCAGGCGCTGGGCAGGCCGGTGTACCCGGTGCCGACGGTCGACGCCATTGCCGTCGAGGCGCGCAGCGGCCACCGGCTGCTCGTCGCCACCGACGCCCGCCGGCGGGAGGTCTACTGGGCCGCCTACGACGCCGACGGCGGGCGCGTCGAGGGCCCGCACGTCGACAAGCCCGCCGACCTGGCCGAGAAGCTGCCGTCGCTGGACGTGGCCAGCGCCGCCGGGCAGGGCGCCGAGATGTACGCCGACGTGCTGGACCTGCCGATCGCGCTGGCCCCGTTCCCGTCGCCGCACGGCCTGGTCGCCGTGGCGGCCGCGGCGCTGCTGGCCGGCGCCGAGCCGGATCCGATGACCCCGCTCTACCTGCGTCGCCCCGACGCCGTCGTGCCCACCGGGCGCAAGCGGGTGACGCAGCCGTGACCGGTTTCACGCTGGCCGCGCTGCGTCACAAGGACGCCGCGCGGTGCGCGGAGCTGGAGCGCAAGCTCTTCCCCGACGACGACCCGTGGCGCGAGCGCGCCTTCCGGTCCGAGTTGGACAACGGGCACTACTACCTCGGCGCGTACGACGAGAGCGGGCTGCTCGTCGGCTACGCCGGGCTCGCGATCAACGGCCGGGCGCCCGACTTCGAGGGCAGCGTGCAGACCATCGCCGTGGACAGCGACTGGCAGGGCCGGGGCGTCGGCCGCGCGCTGTTCGAGGCGTTACTGGCCCGTGCCGACGAGGTCGCGGCGCCAGTGTTCCTGGAAGTCCGCACCGACAACGAGCGCGCCATCGCGCTGTACCGGTCGCACGGCTTCGAGCAGCTGGGGCTGCGCCGCAGGTACTACCAACCGTCCGGTGCGGACGCGTACACCATGGGCCGCCCCGCGGCCGTTCGACAGGAGGAGACGTCGTGACCGGCGACCGGATCGTGCTGGGCATCGAGTCCTCGTGCGACGAGACCGGGGCGGGCATCGTCCGGCTGGGCCGGGACGGCACCCTCGAACTGCTGGCCGACGAGGTCGCGTCCAGCGTCGAGCAGCACGCCCGGTACGGCGGCGTGGTGCCCGAGGTGGCCAGCCGCGCGCACCTGGAGGCCATGATCCCGACCATGTCCCGGGCGCTGGAGAAGTCCGGCATGACCCTGGACGACGTCGACTCCATCGCCGTCACCGCCGGGCCCGGTCTGGCCGGCGCGCTGCTCGTCGGCGTGTCCGCGGCCAAGGCCTACGCCGCCGCCCTGGACAAGCCGCTCTACGGCGTCAACCACCTCGCCGGGCACGTCGCCGCCGACACCCTGGAGCACGGTCCGCTGCCGTCGCCCTGTGTCGCGCTGCTGGTGTCCGGCGGGCATTCGCAGCTGCTGCTCGTCGAGGACCTGGCCGGCAAGATCACCGAGATCGGCTCCACCATCGACGACGCCGCCGGCGAGGCCTACGACAAGGTCGCCCGGGTGCTCGACCTGCCGTATCCCGGCGGGCCGCCCATCGACAAGCTGGCCAAGACCGGCAACGGCTGCGCCATCGCGTTCCCGCGAGGCCTCACCGGCCCGCGCGACGCCAAGTACGACTTCTCCTTCTCGGGCCTCAAGACCGCCGTCGCCCGGTGGGTCGAGAACCGTGAGCGGGACGGCCTCGAGGTGCCGCTGGCCGATGTCGCCGCCTCGTTCCAGGAGGCCGTCGCCGACGTGCTCACCGGCAAGGCCATCCGGGCCGTCAAGGACCTCGGCGTCGACACCCTCGTCATCTCCGGCGGTGTCGCCGCCAACTCCCGGCTGTCCGGCCTCGCCGCCGAACGCTGCGCCGCCGCCGGCATCACCCTGCGCGTGCCCCGGCCCCGGCTGTGCACCGACAACGGCGCCATGATCGCCGCCGTCGGCGCGCACCTGGTCGCCGCCGACGCCGAGCCCTCCGGCCTGAACCTGGCGACGGACCCGGGCCTGCCGGTGTCCCAGGTTCAGATCCTCTGAGGGGCAGCTGGGTGGGGTTGGTTGAAGCGTTGGCACTCTCATGGGTAGAGTGCTAGTCGCACGGCACCAACTACCGCCCCGGCCCCCGCGACGGCGGGGTGGCAGGCGCCGTCGGTACCTGCCAACGCTTTCGACGACCGTGGAGGTCACCCCGGTGAGCGTGAACATCAAGCCGCTCGAGGACAAGATCCTCGTCCAGGCCAACGAGGCCGAGACGACGACCGCTTCCGGTCTTGTCATCCCGGACACCGCCAAGGAGAAGCCCCAGGAGGGCAAGGTCCTGGCCGTGGGCCCGGGTCGCATCGACGACAAGGGCAACCGGATCCCGCTGGACGTCGCGGTCGGCGACGTCGTCGTCTACTCGAAGTACGGCGGCACGGAGCTCAAGCACAACGGCGAGGAGTACCTCATCCTCTCCGCGCGCGACGTGCTGGCCGTCATCAACTGACGTCGCTTTCTCCGCTCAGGCGCCCCGGCGGCCCACACCGGGCCGCCGGGGCGCCTGTGTGCGTGAACCCTGAGAAAGGCTCGTAATGCCCAAGCAGATCAGCTTCGACGAGGACGCTCGTCGGGCCCTGGAGCGCGGCGTCAACAAGCTGGCCGACGCCGTCAAGGTGACCCTCGGCCCGCGCGGCCGCCACGTGGTGCTGGACAAGAAGTTCGGCGGCCCGACCGTCACCCTCGACGGCGTGACGGTGGCCCGCGAGGTGGAGCTCGAGGACTCGTACGAGAACCTCGGCGCCCAGCTGGCCAAGAGCGTCGCCACCAAGACCAACGACATCGCCGGCGACGGCACCACCACCGCGACGGTGCTGGCCCAGGCCCTGGTCCGGGTCGGCCTGCGCAACGTGGCCGCCGGCGCCAACCCCACCTCGCTGGGCCGCGGCATGCAGGCCGCCGTCGACCACGTGGTGGAGTTCCTGAAGAACAAGGCCACCCCGATCAAGGGCCGCGACAACGTCGCCCAGGTCGGCACGGTCTCCTCCCGCGACTCCTCGATCGGCGCGCTGCTGGGCGAGGCCATCGAGAAGGTCGGCGAGGACGGCGTCATCACCATCGAGGAGTCCTCCACGCTCGCCACCGAGCTGGAGATCACCGAGGGTGTCCAGTTCGACAAGGGCTACATCTCCGCGTACTTCGCCACCGACCCGGAGACGCAGGAGGCGGTCTACGAGGACGCGTACGTCCTGCTGCACCGCGAGAAGATCTCGGCGCTGGCCGACCTGCTCCCGGTGCTGGAGAAGGTCGCGCAGTCCGGCAAGCCGCTGCTGATCATCGCCGAGGACCTCGAGGGCGAGGCCCTGTCCACGCTGGTGGTCAACTCGATCCGCAAGACCATCAAGGTCGTCGCGGTGAAGGCCCCGTACTTCGGCGACCGCCGCAAGGCGTTCCTGGACGACCTGGCCACCGTCACCGGCGCGCAGGTCGTCGCGGCCGAGGTGGGCCTGAAGCTGTCCGAGGTCGGCCTGGAGGTGCTGGGCAACGTCCGGCGCGTGCACGTCACCAAGGACAACACCACGATCGTGGACGGCGGCGGCCGCACCGAGGACGTCCACGCCCGCGTGGAGCAGATCCGCAAGGAGATCGAGGCCACCGACTCCGACTGGGACCGCGAGAAGCTCCAGGAGCGGCTGGCCAAGCTGTCCGGCGGCGTCGCGGTGATCAAGGTCGGCGCGGCCACCGAGACCGAGATGAAGGAGCGCAAGCACCGCATCGAGGACGCGGTCGCCGCCACCAAGGCCGCGGTCGAGGAGGGCATCGTGCCCGGCGGCGGTTCCGCCCTGGTGCACGCGGCCAAGGAGCTCGCCGACAACCTGGGCCTGACCGGCGACGAGGCCACCGGCGTGCGCATCGTGCGCGACGCCCTGTCCGCGCCGCTGTTCTGGATCGCCAGCAACGCCGGCCTGGAGGGCGCCGTCGTGACGTCCAAGGTCGCGGACCTGGAGTGGGGCTCGGGCTTCAACGCCGCCACCCTGGAGTACGGCGACCTGGTCGGCGCCGGCGTCATCGACCCGGTGAAGGTGACCCGCTCCGCGATCGCCAACGCCGCTTCCATCGCCCGCATGGTGCTCACCACGGAGAGCGCCGTCGTGGAGAAGAAGGAAGAGGAGCCGGCGGCTGCCGCCGGTCACGGCCACGGTCACGGTCACTGAGGCCTGAACCCAAGCGAGGGGCCCTTCCGCTGTCGGAAGGGCCCCTCGTCGTGTTCGGTGGCAGCTGGCCGGCGCGCGTTCGCGCCGGTGCTTCGCACGGTTGCCACGTTTCGAGTGCCGCCACTCACGCACCCGACTGCCGAGCCGATGCGGCGCTCGAAAACGTGGCAAGGGCGAGGCGCCGGATCAGAGCGAACCCGCCCCGCGCGGAACATGCGGCAAAGACGCCGCGGGGTTCCACTGGGCGCGCTCCTCGCGGCGGCCCACCAGGAACCACAGCACGCTGCCGATCAGCGGCATCGCCCAGATCAGCAGGAACCACACCGCCTTCATGCCCAGGCTCTGCCTGGACGTGATCACGCTGACCACCGCGAGCACGGCGATCAGCACGTGCGCGATGGCCAGGGCGACCAGTCCGACGAGCGCCACCCCGGCGAACACCTGTCCGAACTGGACCAGAGCCATACTGTGCACTTCGACCATCCCCTTCGTCCCCGTCGATGCGTTCGACGTTAGGGGTGCCCGTTCTCATCGGGCGTCCACCACGAAGATGGTCCTGGCGTCATACCTGAGAGCTAGGACGTGAGCACGAGCTGACGACGCCTCGACTTCAGGATGGTGTCGCGCTCCGACTCCGACATGCCGCCCCAGATGCCGTACGGCTCCTGGACGGCCAGCGCGTGCCGGCGGCACATCTCCAGCACCGGGCAGGTCTGGCAGACGGCCTTGGCCCGGGCCTCGCGGCGGGACCGCGCGGGTCCGCGCTCGCCGTCGGGGTGGAAGAAGAAGGCGCTGTCCATGCCCCGGCAGTTGCCTTCCAACTGCCAGTCCCAGACGTCCGCGTTCGGGCCGGGGAGCCTCCGGGTGTCTGCCATCGAGAACCGCCTCCTCGCCGGGTCGGTGCCCATCGTGGTTGCTCCGTATGGCTTAACTGTGATCACCGTAGAACCGCGCCAAAACTTGTTCAAGAGTGTTCGAGTGGGAAGTTGTTCATTCCTGCCGACGGGTGATCAAGGTCCGCCACGTCTGGTGGCGCAGGTCACACCGAGTGACGTGAGTTGCCGCTGTGAGAAGGTGCCCGGACCATGTCCACCGTGACGACTCAGCCGGAGCCCGCGCCGGACGCGCGCGCAGCCGGCGAACCGATGCTCTCCGTTGCGGCAGTTGCCAGGCGGCTCGGTGTGGCACCTGCGACGCTGCGCACCTGGGACCGGCGCTACGGCCTCGGCCCGACGGACCACACCACCGGCCGGCACCGCCGCTACGGCGGCCACGACATCGCCCGGTTGGAACTCATGCAGCGGGCGCTGCTGCGCGGAGCGTCACCGGCCGAGGCCGCCCGCTACGCCCTGAGCAGCGCGTTGCCCGAGCAGAGGCTCACCGTGCAGCCCGCCCCGGCCGAACAGTCGGAGCTGATCGTCGGCGGCGACGCGGCCGACGAACAGGTCAGCACCGGCGGCCGCGTGCTGCGGCTGCCGGGGGTGAGCCGGCAGGCCCGTGGCCTGGGCCGGGCCGTGATGGCGATGGACGCGGTGTCGGTGCAGCAGCTCCTGCGCGACGCGTTGACGGAGCTCGGCGTCATGGTCACCTGGAACACCATGATCCGGCCCGTGCTGACGGGTATCGCCCAGCGCTGGCGTCACTCGGGCGAGTGCGTCGAGGTCGAGCACCTGTTCACGCAGTGTGTGACGGCGGCGCTGTCGGCGGCGCAGATCGGCGCGCCGGTGCCGGTCAACCCACGGCCGGTGATGCTGGCCTGCGTGCCGGAGGAACAGCACAGCCTGCCGCTCCTGGCGCTGTCGGCCGCGCTCGCCCAGAAGGGTGTCGGCACGATGATGCTGGGGGCCGCGCTGCCGGCGGATGCACTCGGAGCGGCCATCCGGCGGATCGCGCCCGCTGCGGTGTTCCTGTGGGCGCAGCTGCCCCGCTACGCGCACTGCGAGCTGCTGACCGAGTTGCCGCGCACCCGCCAGCGGATCCGGCTGTTCGTGGGCGGCCCCGGCTGGCACCAGAGCAAGCTGCCGCCGCACGCGGAGCCCCTCGATTCGCTGTCCGCCGCGGTGGACCGCATCTCGTACGTGCTGCTGGGCACCGATGGATGACTACCTGAGGGACGCCGCCTTCGGCGGCAACCCCGGCGCGGACGTGGCCAAGGCCGCCATGGGCACGCCACGGCAGCGCTGGCTGGCCGCGGTGGTGCTGGGCGGGCAGGGCCGCTACGCCGCCGCCACGACGCTGTTGACCGAGCTGCGGCACACCGCCGATCCGGTGCTGGCGTCACTGGCAGCGAGCACTTTGGCCTCCCAACGCCGCCAGGTGGGTGGTCACGCCGCCGCGCGCCGGCTGGACGGCGAGGCGCTGGCGCGGCTCGCCGGCGTCGAGCCGGTCGCCGACGACCCCGACTGCGTGGACGCCGCGGGCGCGTTCACGGATGCCCTGACCGGCCTCGCCGCGGATGCGATCGGTGTCGGCGGCCCGGCCCGTCGCCTGCATGTGGTGGCGGCCGACACGGTCGAGCGGCTGGGTGGCACCGAGGGTCACCGCTGGCGCTCGGCGGTGCGGCTGGACTGGGTCCGCGCGGAGATCGAGCTGGCCGCCGGCCGACCCGCCGAGGCGCTGGTTCCGGCCGAGCGCGCGGTGGCCGTGGCGACCGCCGCCGGGGCCGTCCGACACCGGGTCAAGTCCCGGATGGTGCTCGCCGCGGCGCTGGCGAATCTGCACGACGTGGTCTCGAAAGAGCGAGCTGAAGCCCTGTTGGAGTGTGATCTGCATCACAATGAGGCCCTGGGTCTCACCCCCCTCGTGTGGCCCTGCGCACTACTGCTGGGTGAGCTTCGACCCGATGGGGCCCCGGGGTGGCTCGAACGGGCTAAAGGGGTGCTGAGCTGCGTGTTGCTCCGCGCCGATCCGGTCGCCCGATCGCTCGCGGCGGCCTCCGTCTGGGTGCCGTGAGGCCGCTGCTCCGTTCCGGGGAACCCGGCCTGGCGGACATCCGGGCGAACTACTTGACGGATTAAGCACCGGATCGTGTCAAGGTTGCCCGCCCGGCGTCCGATAGGGGAAGAGGAACGTCACTCGGCTGCAGGAAAGGAGTCCCCGTGACGACGGTCTTGATCTGCGACGACCGCCGCAGCGTGCGGGAGGGGCTGACGCGTGTCATGTCGGCAGTCCCCGGGGTCAGTCGCATCGACTGCGTGGCACACGGTGACGAGTTGTTGGCGCGATTCTCCCGGCAGCCGGTGGATGTCGTACTGGTGGGAACCCAGCGCGCCGTGCCCACCGGGGTGGAGGCGACCCGTCGGTTGGTCTCGGCGAACCCGCAGGCCAACGTCATCGTTTTCGGCGCGCCCGACGACGCCGGCAGCATCGCCGCCGCCATCGCCGGCGGGGCCCGCGGCTACCTGCGCTGGGACGCGTCCCGGCCGGAGCTGGTCGCCGCCCTCGCGCACACGCTGGCCAGCACCTCGGTGCCGGCGCCCCGGCAGCCGTCCGACCCGGGCGTGCAGCTCACCGAGCGCGAGCTCCAGGTGCTGCGGGGCATGAGCCAGGGCAAGAGCAACGGGCAGATCGGCCGCGAGCTGTACCTGTCCGAGGACACCGTCAAGACGCACGCCCGCCGGCTGTTCCGCAAGCTCGGCGTCCGTGACCGCGCCCAGGCCGTCGCGCACGGCTTCCGTCGTGGCCTGGTGTCCTGAAGTACCCGCTGTTCAGCACGAGAGCCGCCAGTGTCGGGGACGCCACATTTTCGCCGGCGTCCCCCTAGCGGAGGGCGGGGAAATCGGTTCCCCGCTGCCGCCCCGTCACCGGTGTCGCATGCCGCACTGGTCCAGCTCAGCTACCGGTTGAGCTGGACTGGCCCGTGTCTGCGGCCCTTTGCCACGCTCGGTGACCGAACGCGACCGATCGTTGCGTTACATCGTTCGGTGTCGCCCGGTACGGTGAGTCCGACCGGGTTGAGCGACCACCGTCTCGCACGCCGACCGCGTCGGTGTGCCCAGAAGTAACACCAGGGCTTGTGTCTGCGATGAGCACTACGGGGGACGGACTGGACGCCGCAGTGGGCGCGGCCGTTGATGGCGACCGCCAGGCCATCGAACGTGTCCTGGCGTCGATCCGCCCTCTGATCGTGCGGTACTGCCGCGCGCGTGTTGGCAGGCAGGAGAGGTCTTTCGCCTCGGCGGACGACGTCGCCCAGGAGGTGTGTCTCGCGGTGCTCACGGCTCTGCCCGGTTACCGCGACCAAGGCCGGCCCTTTCTCGCATTCGTGTACGGCATCGCGGCGCACAAGGTCGCGGACGCGCACCGCGCGGCCGCGCGCAACCGCGCCGAGCCGGTGCCCGAGGTCCCGGACGCCCCGGAGACCGACGCGGGCCCCGAGCAACGGGCCATGCACGGCGAGCTGTCCGAGCGCATGGCGCAGTTGCTGCGCATCCTGCCCGCCAAGCAGCGGGAGATCCTGCTGCTCCGCGTGGTCGTCGGGCTGTCGGCCGAGGAGACGGCGGACGCGGTGGGCTCAACCCCGGGAGCGGTGCGCGTGGCGCAGCACCGCGCCCTGGCACGTCTACGCAAGACACTGGCAGCGGAGGAGGTGGTCTGAGTGGCCGAGCAGCACGGGCCCGGCGGCGAGGATGCCACCAAGAGAGAGTGGCACTGGAGAGGACCGGGCAGACCGGTGCTCACCGGCGACGACCCACTGGGCGGCGAGCAGGTCAACGGCTTCGACCTGGGCGGCGAGACACCGGTGGACCTGGGGGCGGTGCGTGCCGACGACGCGCTGCTGGACGCTCTCGGGGGCGGTAACCCCGAGCTCAATCCCGCGCTCGCCGGCCACGAGCTGAGCGCGCTGCTGCTGTCCTGGCGGCGGGACGTGGACAGCGAGCCGTTCGGCGAGCTGGTCGACACCGAGACGGCCGCCGAGACGGTGCTCCGAGCGCGGCGGGACGCCCGCCGCCGACCCCGACTTCTGGTCCCGCTGGCCACCGCGGCCGCGGTCCTGGCGATCGCCTTCACCGGCGTGAGCCTGGCCGCGCGCGACGCCAGGCCCGGTGACGCCCTCTGGGGGCTGACCCAGATGCTCTACACCGACCACGCGCACTCCGTGGAGGCCGCGGTCGCGGTCGAGTCCGACCTGAAGGCCGCCCGCTCGGCGCTCAGCCAGGGCCGGATCGGCGACGCCCGCACGGCGCTGGCCAACGCGCAGAGCTCGCTGCCGCTGGTGTCCAACGAGGACGGCCGCTCCGCGCTGTCCCAGACGCACCAGAGCCTGGTCAACGAGCTCAACACCACCTCGGCGCCGCCGACGACCTCGGTGCCGCTGACGTCGCCGACGCTGACATCCACGGAGACCACGACGACGACCACCACGACCCCGCCGCCGACCACCACCACGACCACGACGACCACCACGACGACCACCCCGAAGGAGTCGTCGACGCCGCCGAGCACGACGACGGGGTCGGCCGTGGGCAGCGGCAAGGGCGGGCCGCCGCCCGGTAGCGACGACAACAACCCGGGCAACGGCAACGGCAACGGGGGCAAGTCGTCGACGTCAGGCACCACGCCGACCACCCACTGACCGAAACGCACGAAAAGGGCCATTCCTCGCACGGCTGCGAGGGATGGCCCTTCACGTCACACTGTGAGCTTGCTCGCAGCTCAGCGGGCGCTCTCCCGCTCGTTGACGCCGTCCGCGTACCCCCGGCAGTACTCCCAGCTGACGTAGTCGGCCGGGTCCGGGTCGAAGGCCGGCTCGTGCGGCCGCATGTGCCCGTCGTGCAGCAGCTGCTCCAGGCTGGCTTGCAGCAGCGCCCAGTCGTGGTAATGCGGCTCGTCGCAGTCGCCGCAGTCCACCACCACGCCGCGGACCCCGCGCGGCTGCAACAGCGCCTGGTACACGGCCAGGTCGCTGAGATCGTTGATCAGCTCGGCCCGTTCCTCCTCGCCGATCGGGTCGTGCTCATGGTCGTCATCCGCATCGCGCAGCGCCCGAGCGGGGTCGTCGGGGTCGCCCGCGAAGGGGTCTGGTGGCAACGCGTCGTGCGGCACGACCCCGCACGGTACCGCGCCGGGCCGCCGATGGCTCCAGATACCATGGACAGAGGCGCTCCGCCTGCGAAAATCCACCCTTTGTAGTCAGTGCAGGAAGGCCAGAGGCCCGAATCATGACCGAGCTCACCGCTCAGGAAACGCCGTCGAAGTTCGCCATGCTCGGGCTGACCTTCGACGACGTGCTGCTGCTGCCCGCCGAGTCCGACGTCATCCCGAGCCAGGTCGACACCTCGACCAAGCTTTCCCGCAACGTGACGCTGCGCATCCCGCTGGCCTCGGCCGCGATGGACACCGTGACCGAGGCCCGGATGGCCATCGCCATGGCCCGCCAGGGCGGTATCGGCGTGCTGCACCGCAACCTGTCGATCGAGGACCAGACCGCGCAGGCCGAGGTGGTCAAGCGGTCCGAGGCCGGCATGGTGACGGACCCGGTGACCTGCCCGCCCGACGCCACGCTGGCCGAGGTGGACCGGCTGTGCGCCAAGTTCCGCATCTCGGGCGTGCCGGTGACCGAGCCCGACGGCAAGCTGATCGGCATCATCACCAACCGCGACATGCGCTTCGAGGTGGACCACAGCCGCCCGGTGCGCGAGGTGATGACCAAGGGCCCGCTCGTGACCGCCCAGGTGGGCGTGTCCGCGGACGCCGCGCTCGGCCTGCTGCGCCGGCACAAGATCGAGAAGCTGCCCATCGTCGACGGCGACGGCAAGCTGCGTGGCCTGATCACCGTGAAGGACTTCGTCAAGACCGAGCAGTACCCGAACGCCACCAAGGACCCGGACGGCCGCCTCATCTGCGGCGCCGCGGTCGGCGTCGGCGAGGACGCCTACACCCGCGCCATGAGCCTGGCCGAGGCCGGCGTGGACGTGCTGATCGTGGACACCGCGCACGGGCACTCCCGCGGCGTGGTGGAGATGGTCGCGCGGCTGAAGAAGGACCTGGGCGACAGCGTCGACATCGTCGGCGGCAACGTCGCCACCCGCGGCGGCGCGCAGGCCCTGGTGGACGCGGGCGCCGACGGCGTGAAGGTCGGCGTCGGGCCCGGCTCGATCTGCACCACGCGCGTCGTCGCGGGCGTGGGCGTGCCGCAGATCAGCGCCATCTACGAGGCCGACCAGGCCTGTCGCCCGGCCGGCGTGCCGGTGATCGGCGACGGCGGCATCCAGTACTCCGGCGACATCGCCAAGGCCATCGCCGCCGGCGCCAGCGCGGTCATGCTCGGCGGCCTGTTCGGCGGCACCGCCGAGGCCCCCGGCGACCTGATCCTGGTCAACGGCAAGCAGTTCAAGGTGTACCGGGGAATGGGCTCGCTGGGCGCGATGTCCGGCCGCGGCGACCGCAAGTCGTACTCCAAGGACCGCTACTTCCAGGACGACGTGCTCAGCGAGGACAAGCTGGTCCCCGAGGGCATCGAGGGCCGGGTGCCGTTCCGCGGCCCGCTGTCCCAGGTCGCCTACCAGCTCGTCGGCGGGCTGCGGATGGCCATGGGCTACACCGGCTCCGCCACCATCGCCGACCTCCAGCAGAGGCAGCTGGTGCGGATCACCGCGGCCGGCCTGAAGGAGTCGCACCCGCACGACATCACCATGACCGTGGAGGCTCCCAACTACACGACGCGGTGACATGCCGCGCGTCTGTGTTTTTGGCGCCGCCTTCGGCGTCGCGGCGAGGCCGCTCGTGACCGGTGCCTCGCCCTTGCTGGATTTCGAGCGCCGCGTCGGCTCGGCGGTGGGGTGCGTCGGGTGGCGGCGATCGAAATCCAGCGATCGGGCGAAGCACCGGCGCGGCCTCGCGGATCGGCGCGTTACCGGGTCACATATCCTGTGCCGGTTGCCTTGAGGAGGGACCGCCGTGCGGGACTTGGTTGAGATCGGGATGGGTCGCTCCGCGCGGCGGGCCTACGAGCTGGACGACGTCGAGATCATCCCGTCGCGGCGGACGCGGTCGTCCAAGGACGTGTCGACGGCGTGGCAGATCGACGCGTACCGGTTCGACATCCCGCTGATCACGCACCCGTCGGACGCGGTGGTCTCGCCGCGCACCGCGGTGGCGATCGGCGAGCTCGGCGGGCTGGCCGTGATCAACGCCGAGGGGCTGTGGGCGCGGCATTCAGACGTCGAGGACGCGATCTTCCGGCTGACCCGGGCCGCCGAGGAGGACGACCCGCTGGCCGTCACCCGGCTGCTCCAGGAGCTGCACGCGGCGCCGATCCAGGCCGACCTGATCGCCGAGGCGATCAAGCAGATCCGGGACTCCGGCGTGACGGTGGCGGTGCGGGTCAGCCCGCAGCGCGCCGCCGAGCTCACCCCGGACCTGCTGGCCGCGGGCGTGGAGATCCTCGTGCTCCAGGGCACGATCGTGTCGGCCGAGCACGTGGCCCGCGACGGCGAGCCGATCAACCTCAAGCAGTTCATCGCCGACCTGGACGTGCCGGTGATCGCCGGCGGCGTCGGCGACTACCGGACCGCCATGCACCTGATGCGCACCGGCGCGGCCGGCGTGATCGTCGGCTACGGGCACTCCAGCGGCGTCACCACCACCGACCAGGTGCTGGGCATCGGCGTGCCGATGGCCACCGCCATCGCGGACGCGGCGGCGGCGCGGCGGGACTACCTGGACGAGACCGGCGGCCGGTACGTGCACGTGATCGCCGACGGCGGCGTGCACTCCAGCGGCGACATCGCCAAGTCGATCGCCTGCGGCGCGGACGCCGTGATGCTCGGCGAGCCGCTGTCGGCCGCCACCGAGGCGCCCGGCCAGGGTCTGTACTGGACCTCGGCCGCCGCACACCCGTCGGTGCCGCGCTCGCGCGTCACCGTCGGCGCCGAGGCGGAGGTGGACCTGCGGACGCTGCTGTTCGGGCCGTCGGCCGACCCGGACGGCGCCGTCAACCTGTTCGGGGCGCTGCGTCGGGCGATGGCCAAGACCGGCTACTCCGACATCAAGGAGTTCCAGAAGGTTGGCCTGACGGTGCGGGGATGACCGCCCTCGAGCGCGACGGGGTCGGGCTGGTCGAGCCCACCCAGGAGGACATCGAGCAGGTGAAGGCCGCCGGGGGGCGCGGCGATTTCGACGCCGACCCCGGCGAGCCGGTGCGCGACCTGATCCGGGTGCCGATCCACCGGCTGCTGGTGGTGGACACCGCGACCGGCGAGCGGCTGGGCCTGGTGAACTGGCTGCCCGTGATGTACGGGCCGACCACCGGCTGCGTGGCCTGGAACATCGGCATCGGGCTGGTGCCGTCCGCGCGTGGACGGGGCGTCGGCTCGATCGCGCAGCGGCTGCTGGTGGAGCACCTGTTCGCCACGACGCCGTACGACCGCATCGAGGCCGACACCGACGTCGACAACATCGCCGAGCAGAAGGCGCTCGCCAATGCCGGCCTGCGCCGCGAAGGCGTGATTCGTGGCGCCCACCCGCGCGGCGGCGTGCGCCACGACATGGTCAAGTTTGGCATCCTGCGCACGGATCTCTGAAACCCGTCCGAGAAGGGGTCCGAACCTATGTAGACCTTCAAGGTCTACATAGGTAGGCTATGGACATGCCCGCACGTCCCGATTCGTCGCCGCAGACCCGTTCGGTGCTGGCCGCGCTGCGGCGTGAGCCGTCGACCTGGCGGCACGGCTACGACATCGCCAAGGAGACCGAGCTGGCCTCCGGCACGCTCTACCCGATCCTCGGTCGGCTGGCCGACCGTGGGCTCCTGGAGACGTGCTGGGAGACCGATCCGCAGGAGGGGCGTCCGCGCCGGCACCTGTACCGGCTGACCGCCACCGGCGTGCAGCGGGCGGCCGAGGTCGACCGCGAGCCCGTGCGCCGCAGCGCGCCGCGGCCGGCGATCGAGGGTGCGTGATGAGGCTGCTGTTCCGGCTGCTGCCGCCGAATCGCCGTGAACTGGGTGAGGCACTGCTCGCCGAGTTGTCCGCGGTGCCGGCCGACCGCCGCGCCGCCTGGATCGCCGGAGGTGTGTGGTTCGTGATCAGTCAGAGTTGGCTACGGGTGGGCGGCTACGTGATCGGCGTGCTCGCCGCCGCGACAGTGGTGGGGACCGTCGACCGGATCGGCACGTCCGACGACGCCGGGCAGGTCGTCCTGGCCGTGCTGCTGCTCGTGGCGGCCCTGATGGGCGTCGCCGCGCCCCGGCTGGCGTGGCTGACCGGCCTGGTGGTCGGCGCGGCTGTCGGCGTCGCTCATCTGGGTGGCGACCCGCTGCTGTTCGTGCTCGTGGCTCCGGCCGTCGTCGCCGCCTACCTGGGCGGGGGCGCCCGCCGGCTGCTCGCCCACCGGCACTGAGGGCTGGTGGAACGCGCCGGTTCCGCTTAGCCTCGGTCCATGGGCCTACTGGCGAGTAGCAACGGTGCTTCCGTCGACTATGACGTCGTGGTGATCGGTTCCGGCTTCGGCGGCAGCGTCGCCGCGCTGCGGCTGACCGAGAAGGGCTACAAGGTCGCCGTGCTGGAGGCCGGTCGCCGGTTCAGCGACGACGAGTTCGCCAAGACCTCCTGGGACCTGCGGCGGTTCCTGTGGGCCCCGCAGCTCGGCTGCTACGGGATCCAGCGGATCCACGCCCTGCGCAACGTGATGGTGCTGGCCGGGGCAGGCGTCGGCGGCGGGTCGCTGGTGTACGCCAACACCCTGTACCGGCCGCTGAAGCCGTTCTTCGAGGACCCGCAGTGGGCGCACATCACCGACTGGGAGGCCGAGCTCTCGCCGTTCTACGACCAGGCCAGCCGGATGCTCGGCGTCGTCACCAACCCCACGACCACGCCGTCCGACCGGGTCATGCAGAAGGTCGCCGCCGACATGGGGATCTCGGAGTCGTACCACCCGACCCCGGTCGGCGTGTACTTCGGCGAGCCCGGCAAGACCGTCGCCGATCCGTTCTTCGGCGGCGCCGGGCCGGCGCGGACCGGGTGCACCGAGTGCGGGTCGTGCATGACCGGCTGCCGGGTCGGCGCCAAGAACACGCTCGTCAAGAACTACCTGTACCTGGCCGAACGGGCCGGCGCCAAGGTGCTGCCGATGACCACCGTGACCGGGCTGCGGGAGCTCGCCGACGGCATCTGGCGGGTCGACACCCGGCGCACCGGGGCCCGCTTCGGCGGGCGGTCGTCGATCACCGCCGGCCAGGTCGTGCTCGCCGCCGGAACCTGGGGCACCCAGAACCTGCTGCACAAGATGCGCGACACCGGTTCGCTGCCGGGGCTGTCCGGTCGCCTCGGCGAGCTCACCCGCACCAACTCCGAGGCGATCATCGGCGCCGGCCGGCTCAGCTTCGACCCCGGCCAGGACTTCAGCCGGGGCGTGGCCATCACCTCGTCGATCCACCCCGACGCCACCACGCACATCGAGCCCGTCCGGTACGGCAAGGGCAGCAATGCCATGGGGCTGTTGCAGACCATCGCCACCGACGGCTCGCTGCCCACCGCGCGGTGGCTCCAGTTCCTGCGCTACGCCGTGCGGCACCCGGTGACCACCGCGCGGATGCTGTCCGTGCACCGGTGGAGCGAGCGGACCGTGATCCTGCTGGTGATGCAGAGCCTGGACAACTCGATCACCACCTTCACCCGGCGCGGGAAGCTCACGTCCAAGCAGGGGCACGGCGAGCCCAATCCCACCTTCATCCCCGCCGGGCACCTCGCCAACCAGCTCGCCGCCAAGCACATCGGCGGCGTCGCCGGCGGCACGTGGGGCGAGCTGGCCAACATCCCGCTGACCGCCCACTTCATCGGCGGCTGCGCCATCGGGGCCGACGCCTCGCAGGGCGTGATCGACCCGTACCACCGGGCCTTCGGTCATCCCGGACTGTCCGTTGTGGACGGCTCCGCCATCTCCGCCAACCTCGGCGTCAACCCGTCGCTGACGATCACCGCGCAGGCCGAGCGGGCCTTCGCGCTGTGGCCGAACAAGGGCGAGGAGGACCAGCGGCCCGCCGCCGGGTCGTCGTACCGGCGGATGGCCCCCGTCGCCCCCAAGCACCCGGTCGTGCCCGCCGACGCCCCGGGAGCGCTCCGGCTGGGCTGACTTTTCCGAGCTCGGGCGTGCCGGCGACCCAGGTCAGCTGGTGACCGGTGACGGACTGCGCGGTCGCCTGGCCGACCGGCGACCGGAACTGATCGTTGGGAGACTGCTGGCAACGCGGGCGGTTCCGACGCGTCCTCGGGTCAGGAGGTGTCCAGGATGGCGATCAGCCGGCGGACGTTTTTTCAGGCGGCCGGGCTCGGGGCGACGGCAGTCACGATGTCGGCGTGCGCGACGGGCGGGTTCGGCTCTGCGCCGACGACCACCAGCTCTGCGCCGACGACCACGACGCGGCCGCCGGCGGTGCCGGCGGACTGGAACAAGCTGCGCGGGCAGTTGGCGGGCAAGCTGGTGCTGCCGTCCGATGCGGGGTACGACACGGCGAAGCTGGCCTACAACCCGTTGTTCGACAGCCGGAAGCCGGCGGCGGTGGCGACGGTGGCGAACGCCGCGGACGTGCAGCGGTGCGTGGAGCTGGCGTACGCGTCGAGGATCCCGATCGCGGCCCGCAGCGGCGGCCACAGCTACGTCGGATACTCCACACCGGACAGTGGCCTGATCGTGGACCTCGGCGGCATGGCGAGTGTCGACGTCAAGGACGGCATGGCGACGATCGGCGCGGGTGCGCGGCTGATGGACGTCTACGCAGGCCTGGCGAACGCGGGGCGGTGTCTGCCGGCGGGATCGTGCCCGACGGTGGGCATCGGCGGCCTGACGCTGGGCGGCGGGGTCGGGGTGCTGACCACGAAGTACGGCCTGACCTGCGACAAGCTGGTGTCGGCGCAGATCGTGACCGGCGACGGCAAGCTGCGCACGGTCTCGGCGTCGCAGGACCCCGACCTGTTCTGGGCGCTGCGCGGCGGGGGCGGCGGCAACTTCGGCATCGTCACATCGTTCACGTTCCAGACGGAGGAAGCGCCGCAGCTGGCGGTGTTCCAGCTCCAGTTCCCGGACGGCTCGATGGCGGACGTGCTCGGCGGCTGGCAGCAGTTCATCGGCACGGCGCCGGACGAGCTGTGGACGACCATGGGCGTCTCCGGCGGCAATCCGCCCACCTGCCGGATCAACGGCTGCTTCGTCGGCTCCACGTCCGACCTGAATCCCTTGCTGGACAAGCTGGTTGCCGCGACGGGCGTGCAGCCGACCGACCGGTACGCGCTGTCCAAGTCCTATTTGGACGCCATGAAGTACTTCGGCGGCTGCGCCACCTACTCGACGGCGCAGTGCGCCCCGAGCTGGAACGGAAACGGCGTGTTGAAGCGGGAATCCTTCACCGCAACCTCCCGCGTACTGGCGAAACCGTTGTCCGACACCGGGAAGTTCGCCGAGCTGATGACCGGCCGCGGCGGCATGGACGTGCTGCTGGACAGCATCGGCGGCGCGGCCGCGCGGGTCGGCGTGACGGACACCGCCTTCCCGCACCGCGGATCCCTTGCCACCGCCCAGATCTACCAGGGCTCGACGGCGGAGTCGGCGCGCGCGGCGGTCAACGAGGTGCGCGACAGCCTCGGCTCCCTGATCGGCGACGGCGCGTACGTCAACTACATCGACGCCGGCATCAAGGACTGGGGGACCGCCTACTACGGCCCCAACCTGCCCAGGCTGCGCAAGGTCGCCCAGCAGTACGACCCCGACGGCGTCATGTCCTTCGCCCAGTCGGTGGCCAAGGCGTGAAACGGGGGCTCCCTGGGGGTGCCCCCGTTTCGCTCAGAACTTGACGTTGGTCAGGACCATGACCCGCTCTTCGGTGAAGTCGGCCATCGCCGACTTGAGACCCTCACGGCCGAAGCCGGAGCCCTTCACGCCGCCGTAGGGCATCTGGTCGGCCCGGTACGACGGCACGTCGCCGACGATCAGGCCGCCGACCTCCAGCTCGGAGGCGGCCCGGAAGGCCAGCTGGAGGTCGTGGGTGAACAGGCCGGCCTGCAGGCCGTAGGCGGAGTCGTTGACGGCCGCCAGCGCGGCGTCGGGACCGTCCACAACGGACACCGCGAGCACGGGGCCGAACACCTCCTCGGCCCAGACCTTGCTGTCCGCCGGCACATTGGCCAGCACGGTGGGCTCCACGGTGGCCCCGGCCCGGTGGCCGCCGGCGAGCAGCTCGGCGCCGCCGGCCACGGCCTCGCCCACCCAGGACTCGACCCGTTCGGCGGCGGCGGTGTCGACCAGCGGGCCCACCTCGACGTCCGGGTCGTGCGGGTCGCCGGTGATCAGGTCGCGGACGCTGGCCACCAGCCGCGGCACGAACTCGTCGGCGATCGAGGAGTCGACGATCACCCGCTGCACGGCGATGCAGGACTGCCCGGCCTGGTAGTTGGCGAACAGCGCGATCCGCTTGGCGGCGAACTCCAGGTCGGTCTCCGAGCTCCAGTCGGCGGCGACCACCGCGGCGGCGTTGCCGCCGAGCTCCAGCACGACGTGCTTGCGCGGCGCGGAGTCCATGATCGACCAGCCGACGGGGCCGGAGCCGGTGAACGACACCACCGGCAGCCGCTCGTCCTTGACCAGCGCGACCGTCTCCTCGTTGCCCACCGGCAGCACGGAGAACGCGCCCTCGGGCAGGTCGGTCTCGGCCAGCAGCTCGCCCAGGATCAGCGCGGACAGCGGGGTCCGGGGCGCGGGCTTGACGATGATCGGGGAGCCGACCGCGATCGCCGGCGCGACCTTGTGCGCGACCAGGTTGAGCGGGAAGTTGAACGGCGCGATGCCCAGCACCGGCCCGCGCGACACCCGGCGCACCAGCGCCAGCCGGCCCTCGGCGGCCGGGTCGGTGTCCAGCCGCTGGAGCTCGCCGGTGAACCGGCGGGCCTCCTCGGCCGCGAACCGGAACGTGGAGATGGCCCGGTTGACCTCGCCGTCGGCCCACTTCAGCGGCTTGCCGTTCTCGGCGGTGATCACCTCGGCGAGCTCCTCGCGGCGGGCGGCCAGCTGCTCGGAGACGTGCATCAGCGCCCCGGCCCGCAGGTGGGCGGGCGAGGAGCGGAACTTCACGGCCACGTCGGCGGCGGCCTGCACGGCCCGTTCCACCTGGTCGGGGCCGGGTACGGCGACGGAGGCGACCTCGGTGCCGTCGTACGGGTGGCGAACCAGCAGCTCGGTCGCGCCCTGCTCGGGGTGACCGGCGATCCAGCACGGGCGGGGCTTGGCCTCGATCGCGTCTTCCATGACCACACGATATGACCACCGCACCGGGTCGTGCCGGTGGCCATTGGGTACAACGATCCAGGTCAACCGTGACAAAGTGTCCTGTGCAGGTCGGGCACCGCGGCCGCGTGCGCCCGATACATCTGGTTGTGCTCCTCCGCGCGCTGCGTGACGAACCGCGGATCCTGCTCCACCAGCTCGGCCATCCAGATCAGGTGGGCCGCCAGGTTGTCGGCGACGCCGCTGCGGGTGGCGGCGGAGGCGCCGTAGGAGTCGCAGAACAGCGCCGCGCCGCGAAGCTGCCGGTCCAGCGGCCGGTCCAGGTCCATCAGGGCGAACCGGTACACGCCGTAGGCCACGTCGTACCAGCGCGGCGCGGGCCGCGCCCAGTCGAAGTCGATCATGCCGACGGCGGTGTCGCCGTCGAAGACGAGGTTGTACTGGGCGAAATCGCCGTGGCAGAGGACCTCGGCCGGCTCGATCGCCGGACACTGCCACTCGCCGCCGGCGAAGCCGACCGTGGCGTCGTGATACCGCCGCAGCAGCCGGGCCGCGCTGACCACCGCCTCGTCGCTCATCGGGAAGTGGTGACCAACTTCACCCGGAAGGTAGGAGAGCACTTCCCGGCCCTCGGCGTCGAAGCCGAACGGGACCGGCGCCGAGGCGAATCCGGCCGCGGAAACGTGGCGCAGCAAGGCATGCACGCTCGACGACCACGGCCCCGCCGGCCGGTGCACGCGGTTGTCGATCAGCCACACCGTGTTCAGCCCGCCGCGCAGCTCCACCCGGTGCACGCTAGCCGCGCGCCGAACTGGGAAGATAGCGAATATCCCCCAACCAGGAGGTCCGCTGATCGTGAGCCGACCCGTGCTCGTCGTCGACTTCGGCGCGCAGTACGCCCAGCTGATCGCGCGCCGGGTGCGCGAGGCCCAGGTGTACTCCGAGGTCGTTCCGCACACCGCGACCGTCGCGGAACTCGTCGCCAAGGACCCGGTGGCCATCGTGCTGTCGGGCGGCCCGTCCAGCGTCTACGCGGACAACGCGCCGCAGGTGGACCCGGCCCTGTTCGAGCAGGGCATCCCGGTCTTCGGCATCTGCTACGGCTTCCAGGCGATGGCGCAGGCCCTCGGCGGCGTCGTCGCGCACACGGGTGCCCGTGAGTACGGGCGCACCGAGCTGACGGCCGACGGCGGCTTGCTGCACGAGGACCTGCCGGCGCACCACCCCGTGTGGATGAGCCACGGCGACAGCGTCACCAAGGCCCCGGAGGGCTTCGAGGTGACCGCGAGCAGCGAGGGCGCGCCGGTGGCGGGCTTCGAGAACGTGGACCGGCGCTTCGCGGGCGTGCAGTACCACCCTGAGGTGGGCCACTCCCCGCACGGCCAGGAGGTGCTGCGGCGCTTCCTGCACGACATCGCCGGCATCCGTCCGCAGTGGACGACGGCGTCCATTGTGGACGAGCAGGTGACCCGGATCCGGGAGCAGGTCGGCGAGGGCCGGGCGATCTGCGGCCTGTCCGGCGGCGTGGACTCCGCGGTGGCGGCGGCGCTGGTGCAGCGGGCCATCGGCGACCGGCTGACCTGTGTGTTCGTCGACCACGGCCTGCTGCGCGCGGGCGAGCGAACACAGGTGGAGCGGGACTTCGTCGCGGCGACCGGGGTCAACCTGGTCACGGTGGACGCGCGCGAGCGGTTCCTGGGCGCGCTGGCCGGCGTCAGCGACCCGGAGCAGAAGCGCAAGATCATCGGCCGCGAGTTCATCCGCGTCTTCGAGCAGGCCGCGCAGGACCTCCAGGACAAGGAGCAGTACGACTTCCTGGTCCAGGGCACGCTCTACCCGGACGTGGTGGAGTCCGGCGGCGGCGCCGGCACCGCGAACATCAAGAGCCACCACAATGTGGGCGGCCTGCCCGAGGACCTCCAGTTCACGCTGGTGGAGCCGCTGCGGGCGCTGTTCAAGGACGAGGTGCGACGGGTCGGCCTGGAGCTGGGCCTGCCGGAGACGATCGTGCACCGGCAGCCGTTCCCGGGCCCGGGCCTGGGCATCCGGATCATCGGCGAGGTGACGGCCGAGCGGCTGGAGATCCTGCGCCAGGCCGACGCCATCGCCCGCGAGGAGCTGACCTCGGCCGGCTTGGACCGCGACATCTGGCAGTGCCCGGTGGTGCTGCTGGCCGACGTGCGCAGCGTCGGCGTGCAGGGCGACGGCCGCACCTACGGCCACCCGGTGGTGCTGCGGCCGGTGTCCAGCGAGGACGCGATGACCGCGGACTGGACCCGCCTGCCCTACGACGTGCTGGAGCGCATCTCCACCCGGATCACCAACGAGGTGGCCGACGTCAACCGGGTCGTGCTGGACGTGACGAGCAAGCCGCCGGGCACCATCGAGTGGGAATGACGGGAAGGGCCCCCGCTCGGCAACGCGGGGGCCCTTCCTTTCCTATCTCCGGGCGGATGGTCTGACCGTCCACAACAGAATCAGCAGGCCGACGAGGATGGCGCCGCCGGCGACCAGTCCGGTCACCCCGAACGGCAGGTCGGCCATCCGGCCGTCGGTCAGCGCGTAGGCGGTGGCGAACAGGCCGCCGACGCCGAACAGCAGGCTCACCACCCGGGGTCCGCCCCGGCGCTCCAGGTCAGCCACGGTCGACCTCCACGTCTCCGGCCCCGGCGTGCACGTCGAGGTGCACGGTTCCGACGGCGTTCGGCACGTTCTCGGTGACGTGCAGGCTGACGTCGCGCCAGTCGCCGCGCTGGGTCAGGCAGCGCACGGTGCCGACGTCGGCCGTGCAGGTGACGTCCACGTTCACGTTGGCCGGCAGGATCACCCGGGCGTCGCCGGCGTCCACGCTGACCGACGTCCGCGCCGGCTTTTCCTTGTCGAACTTGAACGACGTGAGGTCCAGTCGCACCTCGCCGAACGACCGCGCGTAGGTGGCGTCCAGCGTGGTGGTCGGCGTCGCCCGCAGGTCTCCGAAGCCGGAACCGCCGCCGTTGGGCGAGTTCGTCAGCGCCACTGCGGCCACGCCGACCAGCACCGTCGGCACGATCAGGCCGCGGCCGCCGCGCACGAACGCGCCGACCACCAGGCCGCCGGCCAGCACGCCGGCGACGATGCCGAGGATGTGTGGCCAGGTCAGCCACGGGTTGTACGCCTTGGTGAAGATCAGGGCCGCCGCGGTCAGCACCGCGATGCCCATGGTCACGCCGCCGACCGCCGAGTTCCGCCGCCGCGGCCGGGTCGCGACGGTGGCGTCGGCCTGGTCGGTGGTGGCGACCTGGGTGGTCTCCGGCTCGTTCGGGTCGTGCAGTTCCCACAGCAGCGGGGACGCGCCCAGCGGGTCCCACTCGGCGGACACCGGCGCACCAGGCGCGTAGCTCGGCGCGGTCATCGATCCCCCTGAGGTCGAGGTCGGGGCGCCGGCCACTCCCAGCCCGGCGCGGTTGCGGTGCAACAGAACGAGCGCGCCGATCAGCGCCGCGACGCTGAGCACGCCGCTGAAGAAGCCGAACTCGCCGCTCCACAGCGCGCCGAACGCCGGCACGCACAGGACGCAGAGCAGGATGGTGAAGCCGTGCGAGACGGAGCTGCGGCCGCGGCCGGCCAGTGACTCGATCGCCGAGGCCTCGTCGTTCTCGTCGGCCAGCGTCAGCCAGCCCAGCAGGTAGAACAGGATGCCGGCGCCGCCCCAGACGGTGGTGACGACCAGTGCCACCCGCACGATCACCGGGTCGATGCCGTAACGCCGCCCGATGCCGGCCGCGACACCGGCCACCATCCGGCCCTGTCGCGGCCGCCTCGGGCGGGTGGCCCAGAAGTCGGACGCCAGGTGCTCGATGTTGATCCCGGAGTGCTTGGTCGTGTTCACGGTGACGAGCATGCGGCCTGCCGGCGGGCCGCGGCATCCGGGAGCCCCCTGAAACAATCCCCGGGCTCGTCCCTGATGGCTGTGCATCACCCCGCGTGTGACCATTTCGGGGTGAGTTCGCAGCTGGCCGAGGAAGAGACCGCCACCCCGGAGGTGTACGCCGTCCGCAGACTGCACCGCAGCGAGTCGCACAAACTCGTCGGCGGTGTCGCCGGCGGTCTGGCCGAGCATCTGCGGGTGCCCGTGCTGTGGGTGCGCGCGGCGTTCACCGTGATGACGGCGATCGGCTTCATGGGCCCGCTGGCGTACGTGCTGCTGTGGATGTTCGCCGCGCAGGCGCCGCCGGGCGAGAAGGCCGCGCCGCCGGACGCCAAGGAGCGCCAGCAGGGCATCGCCATGATCGCCCTGGGCATCGGCCTGTTCATCGTGATCACGGTGTTCAGCGGCTCGCTCGGATCCTGGTTCATCGTGCCGGTCACGGTCGGCGTGGGCGGCGCGGCGCTGGTCTACCGCGAGGCCGACGAGGCGCAGCGGCGCAAGTGGCGCGACGGAGCCAAGTCCGGCGTGAGCGGCTTCGTCGGCACCGGCAGCACCCAGGCCAAGATCCGGCTGATCGCCGGCGTGGTGCTGGTGTGCGGTGGCGTCGCGCTGTTCCTGTTCCAGCAGATCTCGCCGGCCCTGCTGCCGCCGGTGTTGCTGGCCATGCTCGCCACCCTCGTCGGCGTCGGCGTCATCACCGTGCCGTGGTGGCTGCGCCTGGTCCGCGACCTGGACGACGAGCGGCGGGCCCGCATCCGCGACCAGGAGCGTGAGGAGATCGCCGCGCACCTGCACGACTCCGTGCTGCAAACGCTTGCGCTGATCCAGAAGCAGGCCGAGAACCCGCGTGAGGTGGTCAAGCTGGCCCGCGGCCAGGAGCGGCAGCTGCGGACCTGGCTGTACGGGCCGACCGGCTACGGCCGGGGCCGGGCGCAGGCCGCCGAGGCCAACGAGGCGGCCGACGTGCCGGTCACCTTCGGCACCCTGCACGAGGCGATCGCGGTGGCCTGCGGCGAGGTGGAGGACACCTTCGGCGTGGCCGTGGAGCAGGTCGTGGTCGGCGACTGCCCGATGGACGTCCGGCTGACCGCGCTGGTGCAGGCCGCCCGCGAGGCGATCGTCAACTCCGCCAAGCACTCCGGGGTCGGCGAGGTCAGCGTGTACGCGGAGATCGAGCCGGACACCGTCACGGTGTTCGTGCGCGACCGCGGCAAGGGCTTCGACCCCGAGCAGGTGTCGACCGACAGACACGGGCTCGCCGACTCGATCAGGGGCAGAATGGACCGGCACGGCGGGAAGGTCCGGCTGCGCACGTCACCGGGGGAGGGCACCGAGGTGCAGCTGGAGATGCCCCGCAAGAAGGAGGCCAAGGCATGACCACACCCGAGCAGCAGGAGCGCAAGCCGGTGCGGGTGTTCCTGGTCGACGACCACGCGCTGTTCCGCGCCGGGGTGCGCGCCGAGCTGGCCGCGCACGGCGACGACGTCGAGGTGGTCGGCGAGGCCGGGTCGGTCGGGGAGGCCGTCGCCGGCATAGCCCACCACCGCCCGGACGTCGTGCTGCTGGACGTGCACATGCCCGACGGCGGCGGGGCCGAGGTGCTGCGCCGGGTCCGGCCGGCCAACCCGTCGGTGGTGTTCCTGGCGCTGTCGGTGTCGGACGCCGCCGAGGACGTCATCGCGGTCATCCGCGGCGGCGCCCGCGGCTACGTCACCAAGACCATCTCCAGCCAGGAGCTGGCCAGGTCGGTGCGCCGGGTGGCCGAGGGCGACGCGGTGTTCTCGCCGCGGCTGGCCGGCTTCGTGCTGGACGCCTTCTCCGAGCGGCCGGGCGCCGCCCCGATCGCCGACCCCGAGCTGGACCTGCTGACCCCGCGCGAACGCGAGGTGCTGCGGCTGCTGGCCCGCGGCTACGCGTACAAGGAGATCGCCTCCGAGCTGTACATCTCCGTGAAGACCGTGGAGACGCACGTGTCCAGCGTGCTGCGCAAGACTCAGCTGTCCAACAGGTACGAGCTGTCCCGCTGGGCCACCGACCGCCGCTTGGTGTGACGGCCGTACGACTCCAGCTCCAGCTCGAGGGTGTCGATCACGTGCGCGACGGTGTGCGTGCCCTCCGGGCCGCCGCCGCTGTGCACGCCCTTGCGGGGGTGCCAGAAGACCGCCAGCACGGCGACAACCGATGACCCGATGACCAGTGCCCACAACATGCCCACGCTCCCCGTTCCGGTCCCATTCCAGCCAACGGATCCGGGGAGCGCCCGGTTCAGTGTTTCTGCCGCGCGTTCCGCGCGGGGCGGGTTCGCCTCTGAGCCGGTGCCTTCCCTCGGCTGAGCTCGATCGATGGACCGACTCGATCGAGCTCGGCCCGCGGTCCGGGCACCGGCGCGAACCCGCTACTGCACCGGCTGCCGGATTGCGCTCGGAACCGACTCCTCGAGCTCTTCGACCGCTGTCGGGGCCGGCGTGCGCTCCTTGCGCTTGGTCAGGCCGACGCCGACCAGCACGATCGCCACGCCGGCGACCTCACGCAGGGTCAGCGCCTCGTGCAGGAAGAGCACGCCGAGCAGCACCGACACCACCGGCAGCAGGTAGGCGACCATCGCGGCGGCGGTCGGGCCCTCCTTGGCGATCTGCGCGTGCTGGATCAGGAAGGCCAGGCCGGTGCCGAACACGCCCAGCACGCCGACGGCCAGCAGGCCCGGCACGTCGAAGTGGATCGGCTGGAGGCCGTTGAACGGCAGCACCAGGGCGGCCATCGCGGTGGCGGTGAGCATCTGCGCGGCGGCCAGGCCGCCCGGCTCGACGCCCTTGTTGGCCAGGAACCGGCCGGCGTAGACCACGGCCGCGCCGTAGCTGGCCGCGGCGACCAGGCAGACCGCCGCGCCGCCGAGGTTGATGCCGGTCGCCTGCCATGGGGAGAAGATCAGCAGCACGCCGGCGAAGCCCAGCAGCACGCCGAGGACCGTGTTGAGGCTCACTCGCCGGACGCCGCCGAACAGCAGTGTGCACGGCACCGCCCACAGCGGCATGGTCGAGTTGATGACGCCGGTGAGCCCGGAGTCGACCGTCTGCTCCCCGATGGCGAACAGGGTGAACGGCAGCACGTTGCCGAGGAAGACGTAGACGACGAGATGGCCCCACATCCGGGCGCCGCGTGGCAGCCGGCTGCGCCGGACCGCGGCGATGGCGCATAAGACGATCGCGCCGAGCGCGACGCGGGCGAAGACCATCTGGGACGGCGCCAGCGCGTCCAGGCCCAGCTTGATCCACAAGAAGCTCGAGCCCCAGATCAGGGCGAGTGAGATCAGTCGGAACAGGCTCCCCGGAGTTGTCACGGCAACAAGTCTGCGTCGGGCAAAGCATCAGAACAAGTGAATTAAACTTCAAAACCTTTAAGCCACGCTGTAAGATCTGAGCATGCTCGACGTGCGCAGGATGCAGGTGCTCCGGGCCGTGGTGACCAGCGGATCCATCACCGCGGCCGCGACCAATCTGGGCTACACGCCGTCCGCGATCAGCCAGCAGATCTCCGTGCTGGAGCGGGAGGCCGGGCTGCCGCTGCTGGAGAAGGTCGGCCGCGGCGTGCAGCCGACCGCCGCCGGCAAGCTGCTCACCGACCACGCCGGCACGATCGCCGACAACCTCGCCGAGGCCGAGCGGGCGCTGGCCGACCTGCGCGAGGGGCGGACCGGGCGGTTGCGCGTGCGCTACTTCTCCACCGCCGGCGCGGCCCTGGTGCCGGGCGCGGTCGCCGAGTTCCGCAAGCAGCATCCGAGCGTGCAGCTGGACCTGGCCAATGTGGAGCCGCTGGACCCCATCCACGAGGCGGCGGCCGGCCGCGCCGACGTGTCCATTGTGGTCGTCGCCGACGGGAAAACCCCGCAGCTGAATGGAATCCAGCTCGTGCATCTGCTCGACGACCCGTACTCCGCGGTGCTGCCGGCCGGGCATCCGTTGGCCGACAAGGAGGTTCTCGACCTCGCCGACCTGGCCTACGAGCCGTGGGTGGACAACGAGTACTACCACGCGTCGAGCTGGACGTGCCGGCAGATCCTGTTGGACGCCTGCGCGTCGGCCGGCTTCAGCCCGAGCTTCTCCTTGCAGTGCAACGACTATCAGACCGCGCAGGGCTTCGTCGCCGCCGGCCTGGGCATCAGCATGGTGCCGAAGCTGGGGCTGGGCACCGTGGTGGCGGGGACGGTCGTGCGGCCGGTGCGCCATCCCGAGCCCGTGCGGCACATCTACGCCGCCGTGCCGGAGTTCACCGCCGACCAGCCGGCCACCGCCAGCCTCATCCGCTGCCTGCGCGCCGCCGCCCGCCGCACCGCCTGACCGCCCCCATCAGGCTGGTGCTGAGTCATGCGAGGCCCCGCCGACGCTTCGCCCGGTTGGCGGATTTCGATCGGCCGCCACCCGGCGCACCCACCAAAAAGCCGATGCGGCGGATCGAAATCCGGCAAGGGCGAGGCGTCGGCCCCAAAGGGGCCGAGCCGCGACGCCGGAGGCGGCGCCAAAGACTCAGCTCAGCGGGCTGGACTGCTGGCTGTCGATGAGCAGCGAGTTGCTGCCGTCCTGCTGCACGAGCGTGAAGACGTCGGCTTCCTTGGCGGTGGAGCCGTCCTTCTTCTGGTACGTCAGCACCGCGGTGACCTTGTTCTTGCCGACGGCGGTCACCTTGGTCGCCTTCACCGCGTCGATGCCCGACCAGAACTGCCGGTAGCCGTCCGGGCCGCCCGCGCTGTTCTGCATGTTCTGGCTGAGCCGCTGGAACGCCTCGTCGGTGTTCTCCGGCAGCAGCTCGAAGTAGCCCTGCACGGCCTTCACGAGGTCGTTCTGCGACGGCCCGCTCGTGGTCGTGGTCGTGGTGGTCGAGCTGGTGGTCGTCGTCGTGGTGGTGGGCGTCGTCGTGTCCGCGACCGGCGCCTGCGACGGCGTGATCTGCGTCGTCACCGTCGGCGGAGTGGTCTGCGTCTGGGTGTTGGTGGCGGCCCGGCTGTTGCTGTTGGCGATGGCGTTGGCGACCAGGATGCCCACCACGGCGGCGGCGACCACGGCCAGCGCGGCCAGCAGCATGGGCCGCTTGGACGACTTGCGTGGCGTCGGCGGCATGGACTGCTCGCCGGGTCTGAGCCCGGGCGGCCGGGTGTTGGGGCCGGAGCCCATCATGCCGGGGCCGCCGGTCATCGTCCCCGGCGCGACGCGGGTGGACTGCCGGTCGAACGGCCGCGCGTCCAGGCGGGTCGGGGCGGGCCCGACCGGCTGCGGCGGGGCGATCTGACGGGTGGTGCCCGGCGCGGGTGGCGGGTTGACCCGCCAGGTCTGCGCGGACGGCGACGCCAGCAGCGAGGGCGGCACGGGACGGCCGGCTGCGACGGCGGCCAGGCCCTCGTGGGCCTGCCGCATGGTCGGCCGCTCCTTGGGGTCGGCGGCCAGCAGGCGCATCAGCAGCGCGTGCAGCGGACCGGCCTGCCGGGGCGGGTTGACCACGCCGGCGGCGACGAGGTGCAGCAGCGCCAGCGTGTTCTCGTTCAGACCGAACGGCGGCTCGCCCTCGACCGCGGCATACACCGTGGAGCCGAGCGAGAAGACGTCCGACGGCGGCCCGGGGTCGTAGCCCTTGGCCACCTCGGGCGCGAGGTAGGCGGGGGTGCCGGCGAGCATGCCGGTGGCCGTCACGGTCACGTCGCCGGTGGCCCGCGAGATGCCGAAGTCGGTGATCTTCACGACGCCGTCGTTGCCGATCAGGATGTTGCCGGGCTTGATGTCCCGGTGCACGATGCCGGCGGCGTGCGCGGCGTCGAGCGCCATCGCGGCCTGGGCCAGCACCCGGGCGGCCTCCTGCGGCGGCATGGTGCCCCGCTCGGCCAGGATGGCCGACAGGCTCCTGGACGGCAGGTACTCCATGATCAGCCAGGGGTTGCCGTCCTCCTCGGCCACGTCGTACACGGCGATCGCGTGCGGGTGCTGAAGGCGGGCGGCGATGCGGCCCTCGCGCATCGCGCGCTGCTTGGCCTCGTGCGACTCGGCCGCGCTCATGCTGCTGTTGAGCAACAGTTGCTTGACCGCGACCGTGCGCTGCAGCCGCTCGTCACGGGCGGTCCACACCACGCCCATCGCGCCGCTGCCGATCCGGTTGGTCAGCCGGTACCGGCCAGCGACCAGACGACCGTCGTCAGTCACGGATGCAGTCTCTCCTCGGTGCGCTGGTCGGCGGCTGGCGTGCTTGGCCCGCCGTCCATCCGGCAGGACAGGTACCCAGGTTAGGGGGTCAGCCTGTCAGTCCCCGGTCAATCCGACCGTGCGCTGTGACACGCCACTCAACTCGTCAGCCAGTATTCCATGGCTCGGCGGCTGTCACCCGTTTGGAGGATTTTCTGATCAGCCGAGCAGGCCCGACACCGTGCCCACGATGCCGTCGAGCAGTCCGTTGTTGGAGGTCGACGGGGGCGGCGTGCTGTTGTTCGACGAGTGCCCGCCGTTGGTCGGCGTCGAGGGCGGCGTCGAATTGTTGTTGTTCACGCCGCTCGACGGCGGAGTCGACGACGGGGCGGTCGACGAGGCCGGCGGCGTGTCCGAGGAGCTCGGCGGCGGCGTGTCCGTCGTGGTGGTGGGCGGCGTCGTCGACGTGCCGCCGCTCTGCTGCTGCGCCTTCTGGTTGGCCTGCACGTACGGCGCCACCCGCGGCTTGGTCGTGGTGGTCGCGGCCGCGCCGCCGGCGCTGTTGTCCTGGGTGACGGCCTCGGTGCCGCGGGGCGCCAGCGGCGCGTCGAGGGCCTGCCCGTGCGGGCCGCCGCCGTCCACCACGGTCAGCGGCACGCCGCCACCGGCGTTGCTGCTCTGGGTGTCGGCGTTCTGGACGTGCACGATGCTCGCGGCCACGGCGCCGCACAGGGCGGCCACGCCGGCGGCCGCGGCGGCGATCTTCGGGGCCTGCTTGCGGCGCTGCTCGCGGGGCAGGCGGCCCTCGCGGCGCAGCAGCTCGCGGATGTAGATCTCGCGGCTGGGGGTGTCGTCGCAGGACGGCGTCTCGACGGTCTCGGCGTCGATCAACGCGGTCTCGGGCTGCGGGTCGGCGCCGCGCCGGATCTCGGTGTAGCCGGCCTCGGCGTCCATGGCCTCGACGTCGATCGGCGCGTACAGCGTCTGCTCCTCCGGCGCGTGCGGGTTGTCCAGCACGGGCAGCGGGAAGCGGTCGGTGTCGGGGCTGACGCCGGCGACGAAGGGGCGCACGTCGTCGGCGCGCTCCTCCACGTACTCGTAGGCCTCGGAATAGCCGGTGGCCGCGTACGGTTCGTCGAGGTAGTACTCGTCCTGGACGACGGGGATGACGTCCGTCGTCTCGCAGGCGGTGGGGGCGTCCCACTGCGGCTGGGAGACACGCTGCTCGCCGCGATGGCGAGCGAGGAGCTCGGAAACGGGGATCTGCCGGGTGGCAGTGGTCGTGCCCACCCTTGTCGCGTCCTCGTACACCGTCTCGTCACCTCTCCGTCGGATCACTGACCGTGGTTTTGATACCGGATCAGAGGAGAGGCGTCACCAGTTCGGGGTAGAAGGCGCACAGATTTGAGCTACTTAGTGCAGCCTTGAGCGGCCAAATGGCCCAACGGTATGCCGGCAGTTGCCGATTCGATGCCCACCTGTGACCTGGGGGCTGAAACGCCCGTGCACGCGGCCGCGTGCGGGGCCCGGCGGCCCCCGGCGCTGCGAAGATCAACTGTCCGACGTGGATCAACCCTGCTGGGCCGAGAGCACCTTGGCGTCGATGATCTTCGGCTGGCTGCCGCCGTCCACCCGCAGCAGCTGCTCCACATGCAGCCAGCTGCCGTCCGCCTGCTGGATGCCGATGACGCCGAGCACGGTGCCGTCCGGCATCGTCTCCACGCGCTCCGGCCGCACCGCCCGCACCGACGACCAGGACCGGATGAATCCGGTCGGGTCCAGGTCGGCCAGCGAGCCGCCGATCATGGCCAGCGCGTCCCGCGGATTCTCCGCAACTGTGTTGTAGAAGTCGCGGACGACGTCGACCGGGCTCTGGGCCGGGCTCGCCGGCAGCGCCCGACCGGTGGCCGCGCCCGATGCCGTCGGGACGGAGGACTGGTCAGTGGTCGGGGACGCGCTCAGCGGCGCCACCGCCTTCTCGCCGGCGACCTCCGTGGCGAGGACGTCCGGGCGCAGCGCGTCTCCTCCGGACAGCGGCTGCGGCTGCGGGGCCAGCGCCTGGGCGGAGGCCCGGGTCGGCCGCGAGTCGTTGGTGATCAGCGACGCCGCGGCGATCGTGCCGGCCAGCGTCACGGCGCCGACGAGCACGCCGAGCAGCTTCATCGCGGTGCTGGTGTGGGGCTCGCTGTCTTCGGGCAGGCCTTTGCCGCCGAGCAGGTCGGTGAGCAGACCGTCGGTGGCGGCCTCGTCCTCGGCCAGCACGCGCACAGAACCCGGCTGCCGCCGGATCAGGTCGGCCACGCTGACCGAACCGCCGCGGCTGTGCCGCCTGCCGCCAGCAGGACGCTCCACGGACGTCTCCTCGAGAAGCCGATGCCGAAGATGGGGACCGTGCACTCGTACCGGGCTCGACCCGGTACCGGCCAGTTCTGGCGCAGAGTTCACCGCTTCGAGGCCCCCGTGACTAGACACCTTCACCCGAAGGAATGAACCTCGTTGCAGAGGTTTTCATTCCGGTCACCGGGTGACGGGGGTGTCCTGACTGATCAGCGGCAACGCCCCGGTGGTGAACGCCAGCACGTGCTGCTCGCTGGTGGTGGTGCCGTCCTTGTGCGTGACCAGCACCGTGTTGATGGTGATGCCCTTGGCCGGGTCGATGGTGATGCCCTGCACCTGCACCGACGCCACGTCCTGATAGCGCTGCTGCAACGCCGCCTGGCCGTCCGCCTTCAGCGCCCCCGAGGTCAGCTGGTAGGCCTCGCCGACGTCGGACGTGACGGCGGCGAAGAAGTGCTGGGTCTGCTGGGCGATCTTGCCCGGGTCCACCACCGGGTTGGTCGTGCCCGGCACCGTGGTGATCGTCGGCCGCGGGCCGTGCGTCGACGTGGCGCTGCCCGTGCCGGCGCCTCCGGCGGCCTGTGGCCGCCCGGCGGCGCTGCCCGTGGCCGCCACCTCGCTCGGGGCGCCCGGCGGCAGCTGCCGGTCCGGGGACACCGTCGTGGTCGTCGGCAGCGGAACCTGGAGGGCGTTGCCCGGGAACGACTCGATCTGGGTGCGCATCCGCGACGGGCCGACCAGCAGCGCGCCGACGATGAGCAGGGCGACCAGCGCCGCCACCGAGGAACCCACGGAGAACCAGGCCGCCCGGCGCCACTTGCGCGGCGGGGTGACCGACGCCGGCACCGTGCCGATGCCGAACTTGCGCAGCCCCACCGGATCCGTGTCCACCATCGGGTCGATGTCGCCCGGCGGCACCGCCGGCAGCGGGATCGTCGGCTCGTCGCACGGGCGGACCACCACCGGTCGGGCGTGGGCGGCCCGCAGACCGGCGCGCGGCGACGGGAGCGCGCCCGACCCGGACGCCACCCGTCGGTGCCGGCCCCGGTCCTGTGCGCCCGCCTCGCTGCTCATGCTCTTCAAGACCCTCCCGGGCGTCACGCCTGACGCGGAAATCCCGTCTGGACCGCTCCAGTGGGGATCAGCCGTCAGAAGACATCACAGTAGGGCGTGAATCAGCGGCGGGCGTGCCGCGTCCCACTGCCGTGCCGGGTTACACCCGGTCGAGTGAGAGTGGTGACTACTGGTCGCTTCCGCTGTTGAGCTGTCGCCGCGCGTCCTGGAGCCCGCGCAGGGCCGTGCCGCCCGCGCCGACCGCCACGATGATGGCGATGATCTCGAGGAACACGTTGCCGGTGGCCATCAGCAGCGCCAGCAGCGCCGCCACGGTGACGATGCCGGCCTGGGGCCAGCGGGCGCGCACCCACTGGGCGATCGGCGCGCCGCCCGCCCTGCGGCTGGCGGCCGACCCGAGCACGAACAGGTATCCGTCGTAGCCGGCCGCGGCCACCAGGCTGGCCAGGGCGATGATGACGGCGATGAACTCCATGGCACCAGTGTGCGCGGTTCGGCGCCCGCGGGCATCGGTGACATCCCGGAGAACCCCCTGGCTCGTGCGCCGCGAGGCCCCGCCGGTGCCTGGAGCGGTTGCTGGATTTCGATCGTCCGCCACCCGACGTGCACGCCGCACGAGCCGACGCGGGCGATCGAAATCCAGCAAGCGAAGGCACCGGGTCCGAGGGGCCTCGCCGCGCGCGGAACGCGCGCCATGTGACCGTCACCTCCCCAGTGGGCCCCGCCCCATGCGCAGCAGGATCAGCGCGATGTCCTTGCCCTCGGGGCCGAGCTCCCGGTAGCGGGCCAGGATGTCGATCTCCCGGTTGTGCACGATCTTCGTGCCGCCGTTGGCCATCCGGACCTTTCCGACGATGCCCGACACCTCGGCCCGTCGCCTGACCAACCTGATGATCTCCGCGTCCAGCTGGTCGATCTCCTGGCGCAGCGCCGGGATGTCCGGGGCGTCGGTGGTGTCCGGGGTCGGCTGCTCGCTGACTGGCGTGCTCACGTTCGTTCCTCCGTGCTCGTTCTCGGAGTTCGGCGGCCCCGGCAGCGCGAAAGCCCCGGGTCCGAGGACTCCGGGGCTTCCGCGATGGTCGTGTCGGCGCTACGCGACCACGGGAACCGGGGTCCGGTTCCCGTAGAAAAACTCGTAGTGACGCGTACGCACAGCGGGAGTCTTACACAGCGGGCGGCGCCGCGTCGACCCGGCGTGACGGAAGTGTCGGGGTGGCCGGGTAGCGTTGTGGGCGATGAGCGCTCTGTTCGATCTGCCCACGAATCCCCCGGCGCGGGCGACCGGTTCCGACGCGTTGCTGGAGGGCCTCAACCCGCAGCAGCGCGACGCGGTCGTGCACGCGGGCTCGCCCCTGCTGGTCGTCGCGGGCGCCGGCTCCGGCAAGACCAAGGTGCTGACCAGCCGTATCGCCTATCTGCTGGCGGCGCGCGGGGTGCACCCCGGCGAGATCATGGCGATCACCTTCACCAACAAGGCCGCGGCCGAGATGAAGGAGCGGGTCTCCGGCCTGGTCGGGCGGCGCGCCAACGCGATGTGGGTGTCGACCTTCCACTCCATGTGCGTGCGGCTGCTGCGCCGCGAGGCCAAGACCCTGGGCATGTCGTCCAACTTCACCATCTACGACAGCGACGACTCGCGCCGGCTGGTCACCCTGGTCGCGCGCGATCTGGACCTGGACCCGAAGCGCTACCCGGCGCGCACGCTGGCCGTGCACATCTCCAACCTCAAGAACGAGCTGATCGACGCCGAGACGGCCAAGGACCGCGCGGCCAACGACCTGGAGCGCCGGGTCGCCGAGGTGTACGAGTCCTACCAGCAGAGGCTGAAGCTGGCCAACGCGCTCGACTTCGACGACCTGATCATGCGCTCGGTCGAGCTGTTGCAGGTGTTCCCGGACGTGGCCGAGCACTACCGGCGGCGGTTCCGGCACGTGCTCGTCGACGAGTACCAGGACACCAACCACGCCCAGTACACGCTGGTGCGGGAGCTGGTCGGCACCGGCGAGGGCGGCGTCGCGCCGGGCGAGCTGTGTGTGGTCGGCGACGCCGACCAGTCCATCTACGCCTTCCGCGGCGCGACGATTCGCAACATCGTCGAGTTCGAGCGGGACTACCCGCAGGCGCGCACCATTCTGTTGGAGCAGAACTACCGCTCCACGCAGACGATCCTGAGCGCCGCGAACGCCGTGATCGCCCGCAACCCCAACCGCCGGGACAAGCGGCTGTGGACCGACTCCGGCGAGGGCGAGAAGATCGTCGGCTACGTCGGCGACAACGAGCACGACGAGGCCGGCTTCGTGGCCGGCGAGATCGACCGGCTGGTCGACGCCGGCACGTACACCAACGGCGACATCGCCGTGTTCTACCGGACCAACAACCAGTCCCGGGTGTTCGAAGAGATCTTCATCCGGCTGGGGCTGCCCTACAAGGTGGTCGGCGGCGTCCGGTTCTACGAGCGGCGCGAGGTCCGGGACGCGCTGGCGTACCTGCGGGTGCTGGCCAATCCCGACGACGCGGTGAGCCTGCGGCGGATTCTCAACGTGCCCAAGCGCGGCATCGGGGACCGGGCCGAGGCCTGCGTGTCCGCGCACGCCGAGCAGCAGCGGATCGGGTTCGCCACCGCCCTGCGGGAGGCCGCCGCCGGCAAGGTCGCGCTGCTCAATCCGCGCTCCCGCAACGCCATTTCCGGCTTCGTGGCGTTGTTGGACGAGTTGCACCAGGGAGTGGAGCGCGGTGACGACGTCGGCGACATCCTGGAGCAGATCCTCGATCTCACCGGCTATCGGGCCGAGCTGGAGGCCAGCGACGACCCCCAGGACGCGTCGCGGCTGGACAACCTGACCGAGCTCGTCACCGTGGCCCGGGAGTTCACCCAGTTCAATCTGCCCGAGCCGGACGAGGCCGACCCCGAGCCGGCCAGCAGCCTGGACGCCTTCCTGGAGCGGGTGTCGCTGGTCGCCGACTCCGACTCGGTGCCCGAGTCCGACGACGGCGTGGTCACCCTGATGACCTTGCACACCGCCAAGGGCCTCGAGTTCCCGGTCGTGTTCTCCACCGGCTGGGAGGACGGCGTGTTCCCGCATTCCCGGGCGCTGGGCGACCCCGCCGAGCTGGCCGAGGAGCGGCGGCTCGCGTACGTCGGCATCACCCGCGCGCGTGAGCGGCTGTATCTGTCGCGGGCCCTCATCCGGTCCGCCTGGGGACAGCCCGCCGCCAACCCCGAGTCACGGTTCCTCGGCGAGATCCCGTCCGACCTGCTCGAGTGGCGGCGGGTCGAGCCCGAGCGGGCCGCGCCCACCGTCACCACCACCTGGGGCCGGCGGTCCTCCTTCGGCGAGAGCCCGTCCCGCGGCACGCCGGCGTTCGCCAAGGGCTGGCAGAACACGCCGACCCTGGAGCTCGAGGTCGGCGACCGGGTCAACCACGACAAGTACGGCCTGGGCACCGTTGTCGCCACCGACGGCTCCGGTCCCCGCGCCACCGCCACCATCGACTTCGGCTCCGCCGGCACCGTCCGCCTCATGCTCATCGGCGGCGTCCCCCTGGTGAAACTCTGACGCTACGCTCCAGTGATACGGAAACCCTTTTCTAGTATCACGTGGCCCCGGCGGTGCTACGTAGGTATCACTGGATCGAGCGATGTGATACCTAACCGGGCTTCAGTACCATAGTGATACTGAGTCGGGGGTGGGTATCGGTGCGTGTGGAGGCGTTCGCCGATCGTCAGCGGGACCATGTGGTCCGCAGCGACCGGGGCTATCCCGCGTTCGTGCCGCCGAAGCTGCCGCCCGAGGTCGACTTCGACGTCGCGATGGTCCGGCGGCTCTCCGCCGCGGACCGGGCGGTCGGACAACTCGCCGGCGTCGGGCGCACGTTGCCGAACCCCTACCTGCTCGCGCAGGCGATGGTGCGACGCGAGGCCGTCCTGTCCAGCCGGATCGAGGGCACGGTCGCCACGCTGTCCGACCTGGTGCGCTACGAGGTCGCGCCGGCCGCGGCGTCCGCCGGTGATGTCGCCGAGGTCTACAACTACGTGGCCGCCGTGGAGCACGTGCTGGCCCCGGACCGGCGGCTGCCGCTGAGCCTGCCGTTGCTGCGCGAGGCTCACGGGATCCTGCTGTCCGGAGTGCGCGGCGGTTACGCCACGCCCGGCGACTTCCGGCGCACCCAGAACTGGATCGGCCCGCCCGGCTGCGTGCTGGACACGGCGACCTACGTTCCGCCGCCACCGGAACACATGTGGGAGTGCCTGGACGCGTTCGAGAAGCACCTGCACGCCGAGCACGAGCTGCCGCCGCTGATCACGATCGCCTGCCTGCACTACCAGTTCGAGGCGATCCACCCGTTCATCGAAGGCAACGGCCGGGTCGGCCGGCTGCTGGTCGCGCTGCTGCTCGTCGAATGGGGCCTGCTGCCGGCGCCGCTGCTCGATCTGTCCGCATACCTCGAGCCGCGCCGGGACGAGTACTACGAGCGGCTGCTGGCCGTGACCGTCGACGGCGACTGGACCGGGTGGCTCTCTTTCTTCCTGGACGTCGTCGCGCACCAGGCCGCCGACGCGCTGCACCGTGCCCAGGCCCTCCAGAGCCTGCGGGAGGAGCTGCGCGGGCGCGTCACCAACGTCAGGTCCTCCAGCCTCGCCCCGCGCCTGGTCGACGCCCTGTTCGAGACGCCGGCCATGACCATCAACCGCGCCGCCGAGGTGCTCGGTGTGACTCATCGCGGCGCGATGCTCAACGTGCAGCGCCTGGTCGAGGCCAACGTGCTCACCGAGGTCGCCAGCACCGCCCGCGCCCGCCTGTTCCTCGCCGACGATGTTCTCCGCCTGCTCGGCGAGGACTGATCGGCTGTCAGCGCAGGGCCTGGCGGGCGTAGGCGCGGACGTCGGCGTCGGGGTCGGCCAGGGCCTCGGTGAGGACGGTGACGGACTCGGCGGAAGCGGGGAGTTGGCCGAGGGCGCGGACGGCGGCGCGGCGGACGTTGGGGTGAGGGTCGGCGACGGCGGCGAGCAGTTGGCCGGTGTCGGCGAGCGAGGTTGCGGCCTCGCGGACCTGCCAGGCGTCATCGGCCAGGGCTTCGGCGGCGTGGGGCAGCAACGTATCGGCGCCCGATGCGAGGGCGGCGGCGCGGACCAAGGGGTCGGGGTCGGTGGCCAGTGGTACGAGGGCCGCCTTCGCCGCGTCGGAGGCGATGGAACCCAGACCTTGTGCCACGGCGATGCGGACCTCACGGGAGGAGTCGGCGGCAGCAGAGGCAAGGGGTTCGGCGGCCGAGAGGGACTCCAGGCCGTGCACGGCCTCGATGCGCACCTCGGGAACGGCATCGGGGAGGGCGTCGGTGAAGGCGGCGAGGGAGCCGAGGCGCAGGGAACGCAGCAGGTAGAGGGCGGCGCAGCGGACGGCGGGCTCGGCGTTCTGGACGGCCCGGCGCAGGCGCGCGGCCAATGGATCTGGACTGGGAACGACCTCCACCAGCTCCCGCAGACCGGCTGCGGCGGCCAGGCGGACGGCGGGCTCCGGATCGTCGAAGGCCTCGGCGAGGGCGAGGGCGAAGCCGTCGGGGGTGGTCTCGGTCAGCGTCGTGACGGCGGTGAGGCGGACGGACTCGGCGGGGCTGGCGAGGTAGGGGCGGAGGTCGTCCAAGGACGGGGAAGCCTCGGCGAGGGCCACCAGGGCGACGAGGTCGGCGGAGCCACCGACCGGGCGGGAGACGCTGACCTGCGCCGTCACGGTGGCGACGGAAGCGGGCAGGTGCCGGGCGATGACGGTGGGGGGACCGCCGACGGGAACGGGGAATTCGGGCACGGGCACCAGGTACGGCGCGACGGGGCGGCGGATGAACTCCATGGCGCCGTCGGGGGCCTTGCGCAGGTTGAGGTGGGCGAACCACTCCGAGTCGTCACGGCCTGGGTGGTCCATACGGTCGTGGTAGAGGCCCCAACGGCTCTCGGTGCGGACCAGGGAGGACCGGGCGGCCATCTCGGCGCAGTCACGGATGAAGGTGACCTCGGCGCATCGCATGAGCTCATGGGGAGTCCGAGCGCCCATGCCGGCGATCTCGGCCCGCATCCGGGAGAAGTGCTCGACGGCGATCTCGAGGCGGTTGGCGCTCTTGGGCGGCGCCACGTAGTCGTTGACGAGACGGCGGAGCTTGTACTCGACCTGGGGCTGCGGCGGACCGTCCGGATTGGACAGTGGGCGGTAGATGAGCTCGTGGGCGTCGGAGATCTGGTCCTCCGGCAAGGCGAGACGGTCCCACGAGAGCCCGGCGGCGTGGGAGCCGGCCAGGTCGCCGAAGACGAAGGCGCCGATCATGTAGTTGTGCGGCACGCAGGCCAGGTCGCCGGCGGCGTAGAGACCCGCAACGGTGGTCCGGCCGTGCTCGTCGACCCAGACGCCGGAGGCGGAATGGCCGCCGCACAAACCGATCTCGGAGATGTGCATCTCGACGTCATGCGTGCGGTAGTCGTGCCCGCGGCCGGCATGGAAGGTGCCGCGGGTGGGCCGCTCGGTGGTGTGCAGGATGCCTTCGAGTGCCCGCACGGACTCCTCGGGCAGGTGGGAAAGCTTCAGGTAGATGGGACCCCGTGCCGAATGGATCTCCCGCGCGACCTCGGCCATCATCTGCCCGGACCAGTAGTCGCAGTCGACGAACCGATCGCCGGCGGCGTTGGCCTGGTAGCCGCCGAACGGGTTGGCCACATAGGCACAGGCGGGGCCGTTGTAGTCCTTGATCAACGGGTTGATCTGGAAGCACTCGATGCCGGACAGCTCGGCCCCGGCGTGGTAGGCCATGGAGTAGCCGTCGCCGGCGTTGGTCGGATTCTCATACGTGCCATAGAGATACCCGCTGGCTGGCAGGCCCAGCCGTCCACAGGGGCCGGTGGCCAGCACGACCGCGCGAGCCGACACGGTGACGAAGTCGCCGCTGCGGGTGTCGAAGCCGACGGCCCCGACGGCGCGGCCGTCGACGGTGAGCACCCGCACGGGCATGACCCGGTTGGTGATCGTCACCAGCGACCGCATCCGCTTCTCGCGCAGCACCCGGTACAGCACCTTCTTGACGTCCTTGCCCTCCGGCATCGGCAGGACGTAGCTGCCGGACCGGTGCACCCGTCGCACGGCGTACTCGCCGTAGGAGTCCTTCTCGAACTTGACGCCGTAACCCTCCAGCCGTCGCACCATGTCGTGGCCACGGGTGGCGGTCTGCATGACGGTGCGCTGGTCGACGATCCCGTCGTTGGCCCTGGTGATCTCGGCGACGTAGTCCTCGGGGGTGGCCTTGCCGGGGATGACGGCGTTGTTCACGCCGTCCATGCCCATGGCCAGCGCCCCGGAATGCCGCACGTGCGCCTTCTCCATCAGCAGCACCGACGCCCCGCGCTCGGCGGCGGAGATCGCGGCCATGGTGCCGGCGGTGCCACCGCCGATCACCAGCACGTCACAGCTCAGGTCACGGCGTTCGGTCACTGCGTGCTCCCCAAAGCGGCCAGGATCTCGGCGCGGGCGGCGGAGTTGTCGCCGTCGCCGCGCGGGAACGGGACGTCCACGATGGACCTGATGCCGGTCGGCTTTCCGCCCAGCACGGCGACCCGGTCGCCGAGGAAGACGGCCTCGTCGACGTCGTGGGTGACGAACACGATGGTCGTCGGCTGCTGCGACCAGACGTCGACCAGCAGCAACTGCATTGCCCGCCGGGTCTGGGCGTCCAGAGCGCCGAACGGCTCGTCGGCGAGGATCACCCGCGGCCCGCTGGCCAACGTCCGAGCCAGTTGGACCCGTTGGCGCATGCCGCCGGACAGCTCGCGCGGCAGATGATCGGCGTAGCCGCCGAGCCCGACGCGCTCGATCCACGACAGCGCCTGGGAGCGGCGGGAGCTCTTTGACACGCCGCGGATCGCCAGCGGCAGCTCGACATTGCGCCGCACGCTGCGCCACGGCAGCAGCCCGTCCTCCTGGAACACCAGCGCCCGCTCGGCGGACGTCCGCGCGATCGGCTGGCCGTCCAACGAGATCGTGCCGCCGGACGGCCGGTGCAGGCCGGCCAGCGTCCGCAGCACGGTCGACTTGCCGCAGCCGGAGCCGCCGACCAGCACCAGGATCTCGCCGGCCTCGATCTTCAGGTCGATCCCGCGCAGCACCGGCGTCTCCCGGTAGCCGACGGACAGGTCCTCGATCAGCATCATCGCGCGACCTCCGCTTCGCGAGGCAGCCAGCGGGTGACCCGCCGGCCGACCAGTTCCACCGCGGCCGCGCTGCCGAAGCCGAGCAGCCCGATGGTGAGCATGCCGACGATCACGCCGGGGTAGTCGACAACCGTGTACGCCTGCCAGGTGCGGTAGCCGACGCCGTACTGGCCGGAGATCATCTCCGCGGAGATCACGCAGATCCACGCCACGCCCATGCCGACCGACAGCCCGGAGAACACGCCCGGCAGCGCGCCGGGCAGCACGACGCTCCACAGCACCCGCCGCCCGCTGCCGCCCATGGTGCGCACGGCCTCCTCCCACACCACCGGCAGAGCCGTGACGGCGTGCCGGGTCGACACCAGGATCGGGAAGAACGCGGCCAGGAACGTGATGAACACGATTCCCTGTTCGTTGCTGGGAAACAGCAGGATGGCGATCGGCACCATGGCGATCGCCGGGATGGGCCGCAGCACCTCCAGCGGCGGCGACACCAGGTCGCCGGTCAGCGCGGACCGCCCGACGGCCACGCCGATCGCCACGCCGGCGAACGCCGCCAGCGCGAAGCCGATCAGGATGCGGGCCAGGCTGTCGGCGAGATCGCGGTAGTACAGCGAGGTCTGCAGCTGGTAGCCGAAGTCGCGGGCCACGTCCACGACCGTCGGCAGCCGGTCGAAGTGCAGCCAGAAGTTGACGTGCAGGCTCGTCAGCAGTTGCCATAACAGCAGGGCGGCGAGCAGAGATCCGCCCCGCAGCAGGTGTTTTCTCATGCCAGCCTCAAAGCGGTGGGATAGTCGACGACGCGGGAACCGGGATGTGCGGTGGCGTAGGCCCGCGCCTCGGACTCGGTGTCGAAGGGGTGCAGGCCGTTGCCCGAGACCCAGTACGACTTGTCGGCGAACCACCGGGTCCCGGTGTCGGTGTCGTCGACGTAGGCGGCGCGAACCTGCTTGCCGCTGTCCCGGATGAGCCGCAGCAACGCGTCCGGCGACGAAGCGGCCACAGTGGAGGAGGCCCCGGCGAACCACACCTCGCCGGCGTTCGAAGGCCGATGTACGGCCGGCACCGACAACCGTGACAGCGGTCCTGGGTCGACGAAGGAGGAAAGATCCAGACCCTTGACGCCGCCGATGGACCGCAGGAACGGAATGTCCTTCTGCAGGGCGGAGATCAGATCCGGCCGCAGCGTCGGGTCGAAGGTGACGAGACCGTCGGGCCCGTTGTAGAGGTAGACCACCTCCGGCGCCAGTCCGGTCGCCGCCGCCACCTTCTGTGCCGCCTCCATGGGGTGCGCGTTCAGGAAGGCCGTGGCGTCCAGCTGCGCCTGGAGAAACGCCTGCACCGCATCGGGATTCGCGGCGGCGTACTTCTGTCGTACGACAACTCCGTGCCAGGTGGGCAGGTTCAGGGCCGCGCCGTCGTACAGCAGCCTGGCCCGGCCGGCGAACACCAGCTGCCCGGGCCAGGCCACGAACTGCCCCAGCGCGTCCACCGCCCCGGCCCGCAGCGCCGAGGCCCCGACGGCCGGGTCCTGGTTGATGATCTGCACGTCGCTGTCGGGATCGATGCCGGCGGCCGAAAGCGCACGAACGGTCGTGCCGTGACCGGCCGATCCGATGCTGGCCGAGATCCGCTTCCCGCGCAGGTCGGCCAGCGTGCCGGCGGAGGACCCCGCCGGCACCACCACCATGTTCAGCGCCCCGCGCAGGTTGTAGCCGGTGGCCGAGATCAGCGACGTCCGCCCGTCGCCGAACTCCTGCGTGCGGGAGGCGTTGATCAGCAGCGGGAAGTCGCCCATCGAGCCGATGTCGATCTTCCCGGCGACCATCTGCGCGGTGATCGGCGCGCCGGTGGAGTAGTCCTGCCACTCGACCCGGTACGTCCTGCCGGTGCGCTGGCCCAGCGCCGAGAGCCGCTGCTCCAGGTACCCCTGCGCCCGCAGCAGCGTGCCGGCGGTGACGGTGTTGATCGTCTTGGACTGGTAGCCGACCACCAGGGTGACGACGTTCGACGTCGCGCCGGAGGCCACCGAGCAGGCCGTCAGGAACGCCAGCAGCAGTGCCGGCCAGGCCCGTCTCATCGGATCAGGAACGGCATGTTGACGGTGACCGCGCCGGTCGGGCAGCGCGCGGCGCACGGGCCGCAGTACCAGCACTCGTCCACGTGCATGTAGGCCACGTCGGTCTCCGGGTTGATGGCCAGCGAGTCCAGCGGGCACACGTCCACGCAGAGTCGGCAACCTTTCACGCACAGTGACTCATCGATCACGACCGGGACATCCGCCCGGTTGGGCGCCAAAGCCATCGCCAACAGCCCCTCTATCGGTCCAGTACGGCGCGCATGGTGAGCCGGTCCCCACGGAACCGGATGAACTCCAGGTCGACGGGCCGGCCGTCGGCCAGGTGGGTCAGCCGCTCCACCAGCAGCAGCGCCCCGCCGCGCGGCAGGTCGAGCACGGCGGCCACGTGCGGATCGGCGTTGACGGCCTCCATGCCGACCTCGGCCCGCCCCAGTGGCTGCCCGCAGATGCGCTCCAGCAGCGTGAAGACGTCGTTGTTGACGAGGTCCTCGGCCAGCAGCGGCTCGCCGACGTCGGCCGGCAGGTACGTCAGGTCCAGCGACAGCGGCAGGTCGTTCAGCCGCCGCAGCCGCTCGATGCACACGATGTCGGCGCCGACCGGGAGCCCGAGCCGCTCGGCCAGCACGCCGGTGGCCGCGACCACCCCCGAGGTCCGCACCTCGTTGGTCACCACGCCGTGCTCGTGCAGCGTCTCGGCCAGCCCCATCAACCGGTTCAGCCCGTGCGGGTACTTCCGCGCCACGACCACCGTGCCGACGCCCGGCGACCGCTCGATCAAGCCGTCCGCGCGCAGCAGCTCCAGCGCCTCACGCACGGCGTTGCGGGTCGCCCCGAACTCCCGGCCGAGAAGTCGCTCGTCCGGCAGCACGCCGTTCGTGAAGTCGCCGTCGAGCACCTGCCGGCGCAGGGCGTCGGCGATCTGCCTGGCCCGGTCGGCCCGTCGCGGTTGCGGATTCACGGTGCCGAAGGTCGGGACGAGCCATTTCCGGTGGATGACAGCGATGTTTCCCCGGTGTTACGCCACCTGGTCAGGGGCCCTGGCCCAGGTGGAACGCGCGTTTCGCCACCGGCGGCCGAACGGGCCCGGTTCAGATTCTGGGATTTCCCGTCGGGGTCCGACGTAATGTCGGGTCCGGTCGTTACACGGTGAAACCGCAGCTGGCAAGGGGGCAACGGGCAGCACTTCACGGCATGGAGTCACCGTGAAGAGTTCGAGAAGTGGAGCCGGACACACTCGGCTACAGGAGGGATCACGGGGGTTATCCCAAGGAGGAGCAACGGTGGAGCGAGTTCGGGTAGGGGTCCACGCGGGCGACCCGATCACCCTGGCGGGAGTGGCCAGTCACCTGCGCGCACGTCCGGAGTTCCAGCTGGTGGGGGAGCGCCAGTTCGGGGAGGCGGCCGTGCTCGTGGTGTGCGCCGACGTGGTGACCTCGGAGGTCATGTCGGCGTTGCGCAGGTTCACCGAGAACTCCTCGGCGCGCTGCGTGCTGGTGACCAACGAGCTGCGCCAGGCCGACCTGCTCGCCGCTGTGGAGTGCCGGGTGGTGAGCGTGCTGCCCAGGGCGGACGCGACCGGCGACCGCCTGGCCGGCGCGGTGGTCGCCGCGGCGAGGGGCCGCGGCGACCTCCCTCCGGATCTGCTGGGGGAGCTGCTGTCCCAGGTGGAGCGCTTGCAGCGGGACGTGCTCGGCCCGCGCGGCCTGACCACCTCGGGGCTGGCCCCGCGCGAGGTGGACGTGCTGCGGCTGATGGCGGAGGGCTGGGACACCGCGGAGATCGCGGAGAAGCTGTCCTATTCGGAGCGCACCGTGAAGAATGTCGTGTATGCGGTGATGAGCCGGCTGGGGCTGCGCAACCGTCCGCACGCGGTCGCCTACGCCCTGCGAGCTGGCGTTATCTAGGTACCGGCTTGGGCCGATCGGTGGGGACCTGATCACGATGTTTGGCCCTCGGCCGGTCAGACGGCCACAATCGTGCCCGTGCCGAGTACCTCGACCACGAGCGAGCCCCTGCGGTTCACGCTGCTCGGACCGGTTCGGGTGTGGCGTGGTGAGCGCGAACTGACGCTGGGTCCGCCGCAGCGCAAGGCCGTTCTCGCGACCCTGCTGCTGCGGGCGGACCAGGTGGTCACAGCGTCCGAGCTGGTCGATGCGGTCTGGGGTGACTCCGCGCCGGCGAGCGTGCATGGGGTCGTGCAGACGCACGTGTCGATGCTCAGGAGTGTGCTCGAGCCCGAGCGGCCGCGCCGCGGGCAGGCGAGCGTGCTGATGTCGGTCGGCAACGGCTACTCGCTGGCCGTCGGATCCGCGACGGTCGACCTCCGCGAGTTCGAGAAGACGCTGGAGCGGGCGCGGCAGCTGCGTGAAGAGGGCAACGCCCGCGACTCCGTCGATTGGTACGCCCGGGCGCTGGCGATGTGGCAGGGCGAGCCGCTGTCCGCCATCCCGGGTCCGGGGGCCGTGATCGAGCGGGCCCGGCTGAACGAGATCGTGCTCGGCGTCCAGGAGGAGCGCCTGGAGCTGATGGTCGCGCTCGGCCGGCACACCGCCGCCGTCACCGAGCTGTCGGCGCTGACCGGCGCCCATCCCGTCCGCGAACGGCTGCGGGCGTTGCACATGAAGGCGCTTTCCAGATCGGGTCGCCGGGCCGACGCGCTGGCCGTCTACACGGACACGCGGCGCGTGATGGTGGACGAGCTGGGCATCGAACCCGGCTCCGAACTTCGTGATCTGCACCGTCGCCTGCTGGCGGTCGACGAGCCGCCGGTTCAGCAGCAGCCGGCCGCCCCGCCGCCGGTCCAGCCGAGCCGCCGACCGGTCGTGCCCTTCATGGACGAACCGTTGCCGGCCCTCATAGCGCCCGCACAGCTGCCGGCCGACGTCGCCGACTTCACGGGGCGCACCGCGCTCGTGAAGAAGCTCACGGCGATGCTGACGCCCCGCACGCACCGGACCGCCCCGCCGCGCGCGTTGGTCGCCGGCATCGGCGGCGTGGGCAAGACGGCGCTGGCCGTGCACGCGGCGCACCAGGTGCGTCAGGACTACCCCGACGGCCAGCTCTACGTGGACCTTCGCGGTGCCGGCCCGGACGCCGCCGACCCGCTCAACGTGTTGAGTGCCTTCCTGCGGGCGTTCGGCGTGTCCCCCAACTCCACGCCGGCCGACCTCGACGAGCGGGCCGCGATGTACCGCTCGGTGCTGGCCACCCGCCGCGTCCTGGTGGTGCTGGACGACGCCGCCGACGCGGCCCAGATCCAGCACCTGCTGCCGGGTTCGGCGACCTGTGGCGTGCTGGTCACCAGCCGTCGCCGGCTGCCCGAGATGCAGTGGGACGAGCAGGCCGAGCTGGAGGGCATGTCCCGGGACGAGGCCCTGACCCTGTTCAGCCGCACCATCGGCGCGGAGCGGGCCGGCAAGGAGCCGGACGCCGTCGCCGAGGTGGTGGACGCCTGCGGGCGGCTGCCGCTGGCGCTGCGCATCACCGCCGCCAAGCTGGTCGACCGGCCGCAGTGGACGGTCCGCTCGATGGCCGACAAGCTCGCACGGGAAAGGGGCAGGCTGTCGGAGTTACGGGTGGGGAGCCTCGAAGTCGAGGCCACGTTTCACCTGGGCTACGGACAGCTCGACGCCACCTCCGCCCGCGCCTTCCGGCTGATGTCGCTGGCCGACGGCCCCGGCCTGTCGCTGCCGGCCGCCGCGGCCGTGGTCGGTGAGCCCGAGCGCGAGGCGGAGCCGGTGGCGGAGCGGTTGGTGGACCTGAACATGGTCGCCAGCCCCGCGCCGGATCACTACGCGTACCACGACCTGCTGCGGCTGTTCGCCCGCCAGCGGGCCGCGCAGACCGACAGCAAGCAGGACCGGATCGACGCGATGGTCCGCCTCGGCGACCACTACCTGGGCACGGCGGCGACGGCCGGCTGGCTGATCCAGGCGCCGGCCCAGCCGCGCGAGAAGTTCTCCGTGAAGCCGGGCGGGGTGAAGCTGCCCGACCTGAAGTCGGCGTTCGCCTGGTTCGAGGACGAGCAGCCGGCGCTGCTGGCGTCCGCGCGGCAGTTCCTCACCGACCCGGACCTGCCCTCGGAGTACGTGGTCGACCTGATCACGTTCCTGGAGCTGTATCTGGCCAACGGCACGCACTTCGGCGAGATCGGGCAGATCGGCGAGCTGGCCGTGCGGGACGCTGAGCGGACCGGCGACCTGCGCGTCGAGGCGTGGGGACGGCGCAAGGTCGGCGAGGCCCACCTGCGGCGGTTCCAGCTGCCCGAGGCCGAGAACCAGCTGACCCGGTCCATCGCCGCCGCCGAGAAGGCCGGCGACCCCGGGGCCCTGGCCACCGCCATGGACCTGCTGGGCAGCGCCGAGTTCCGGATGGGACGGGTCGAGCAGTCGCTGGCCCACCTCGAGCGGGCCCTGGCCATCGCGCACGACGCCGGCGACCTGGTGCGCGAGGCGTACGTGCTCGGCACGATCGGGCGCACCCAGTCCGAGCGCGGCGAGTTCGAGCTGGCCATGGGCGCCTGCGAGCAGAGCCGCGGCCTGCACGAGCAGCTCGGCAACGAGACCGGGCTGGCCCGCACCCTGTTCATGATGGGCCTGGTCTACCAGCGCTTCCGCCGGCTGGTGGAGTCGATCGACCCGCTCGAGGAGTCGCTGGCCGTCTGCCTGGGCATCGAGCAGACCTTCGGCGAGGGACACAACCTGGTGATGCTGTCCAGGGGCTATCTGGCTGACGGCCGGGCCGAGCAGGCCGCGGCCGCCGCGTCCCGGGCCAAGGAGCTCGGCGAGGCCATCGGCGACGCCCACATGCACGCGATGGCCGTCGCCGAACTGGGGAAGGCCCTGCACGCGCTGGGCAAGCACGAGGCCGGCGACGAGCATCTGCACAGCGCCCAGGCGCTGCTGACCCAGCTGAACTCGCCGCAGGCGGCGGCCGTCACTGCCCTCCTGAACCGAAAGTGATGTACCGCAAGCCACCCAATGGGGTGCCAGATTCCCTCGGATGCGGCAGTGTGCACGGTGTGCCGATCAGCGACGGGCCCGATGCGGGGGGCGAGGTCATCGAGTTCGACTGCCGTCAGGTGGGGTCCGCGCTTGTCGTGTGCTCGCCGAACGGGGCGAGCAAGGCGGCGAGGGTGCTGGCCATGGCCTTACCGGCCGACGCCGACCGCACGGTCGTCGTCGCCGACTTCCCGCCCGATTCCGGCCCCGAGGTCTGGACCGCGCTGGTCGCCGCGCTGCGCAAGCGCGGCCCGATCCGGCTCGCGGTGTCCCGGGCCGGCAGCGGGGAGCTGGGGTCGCCCGCGCAGTGGCTCTGCGACCAGCTGAACGTCGAGGTCGTCGCGCCGGACGGCGTGCTGCTGCCGGTGCCCGGCGGCTCCGCGTTCGTCATCGACTCGCACGGCGCCGGCTGCTGGTACCGCTTCCGGCCCGGGCACCCGCCGGACCCGATGGGCAGCCGGTTCCCGGCTCCCGAGTGGGAGCCGATGACCCCGGGCAAGCCGTGGGCGTCCGGACGGGTCGGCGTCGCCGAGCCCATCCCGGCCGGCCTGTGGATGCACGCCATGCCGTCGGTGACCGAGGGGCCGAGCCGCGAGCACGCCCGCCCCGTGTTCGCGCTGCCGTGCCGGCCCGAGGTGCTGACCATCGTGCTCGGAGGCCCGGAGGAGAAGCCGGTGCCGCCGGAGGAGATCCGGGCGCTGCTGACCGCGCTGCCCATGCCGGCGCGGACCAAGGTGCGGATCGCGCCGTACGGGGTGACGCCGCTGGGCACCGCCTACGCCGGCGAGCCGATCGGCCAGATCATCGCCGACCTGGTGGGCGAGCGCATCGCCGTCTACTCCGGGCTGCCGGTGCTCGGCGCGGACGGCATCGACGTCGTCGCCTACGACGCGCAGGGCCAGCCGTCCTGGCGGCCGTTCACCACCGAGCTCGGCTACTGGCCGCGGACCACGCCCAACGCCATGCCGCCCAGCATCATCGAGCACCGGCCGCCGGTCGGCGGCCTGGTGACCATCAGACCGGGCGTGTACCAGCTGTCCGAGGGCGCGGTGGTGGAGCTGGTCAACAGCGGCCTGTGGATCCGCGACCCCGCCGACCCGCCGCTGGACATCCACGTCCGCGGGCTGCCGATGGACCCGCTGTGGGCCCGGATCACCGTTGGCGTGCCGGGCATGCCGACCTCCCCGGAGCTGTTCGCGGCGGCCACGGAGCTGTACTCCCGGCTCGACCCGGACACCCAGCGGGCGGTGCGCTTCGTGTTCAGCGACGCCTCGCAGCTCGTCGAGGAGAAGCCCGCCGAGCCGGTTCCCGCGCGGCCGCTGGCCGTGGTGGCGTCCGCGAAGACGGTGCCGCCTCCGACGATCGAGGACACCGACGTCGAGATGGAGCCCGTGCCCGTCGACGAGGACGACGACTTCGCGCACGGCAAGCACTCCGACGACGGGCCGACGGCGATCGTGCCGCAGCACCTCGTGCAGTCGGCCACGCCGCCGCCACCGGCGCCCGAGGAGACCACCGCCGTCATCGAGGAGCACTTCGACACGGAAGGCACTGCTGGGGAGCCCTTCGAGGAGGTCGACCCCGAGCTCGACCTGTCCGCGCCGGAACCGGAACCCGAGCCGGAGCCCGAACCCGAGCCGACGATCTGGCACCAGCGCAGCACCCAGGCCGAGCGGGACTGGGTGCGGCACACGCTGGGCGAGAACTACGAGGGGCACGCGGCCGCGGTGCTCCGGCTCATCGCCAAGCACCCCGGCCTGCGCACGTCCGAGGACGCCACGCTGGAGGCGGTGGTCACCGACCTCGTCGCGGCGCAGATGTACCTGATCGCCAGCGAGCAGATGGTCAACTCGGCGCTGCGCGCCGGCGGCGATCTGGGCCAGCTCATGCCGTTCGTCCGCTGCGTGGTCTCCGGGCTGCGCCGGATGCCCCCGTTCGAGGGCGCGGTTCTCTGCTACGGCAAGGAAACCCTGGACATCGGGGACGTCATCACGGAGAAGGCGTTCCTGAACACGGCGTCCGCGCTGGACGCCGAGCTGCCCGGGCCGGTGGAGTACGTGGTGTGGTCGGTCAACGGCCGCAAGGCGGACGGGCTCGGCAACGCGGTGGACCGCGTGGTCTTCCTGCCGGACACCAGGTTCCGTGTGGTGTACGCCAGCAAGACGCGGCTGCTGCTGGTCGAGGACGACGTGGCCGAGCAGTCGCTGGGCCGGCTGGAGCGCGCCGTCGCGGACCGGGAAAGCATGTCCACAGTGGAGTACGCGGCGGTGAAGTCGCTGGAGTGGCCGCTAGGCATCGGCGCGTAGCCGGGCGAAGTTCCTGAACGCCTCGGCGGCGGCGGCCCGTCCGGTGGCGGCGTTCTCGCACATCGTCTTCTCGTACGCGGCGAGGGCTTCGAGCTTGTCGGTGGCGCCGATCAGCTTGTCCGCCAACACTTGTGCGTCGATCATGGCCAGGTTGGCGCCGAGGCCGCCGGGCGGCGCTGGATGCCCGGCGTCGCCGAGCAGCGTGACGGCCCTGGTGGGCCACGGCTCGATGGCGTCGCCTTCCTTGATCGGGGAGACGCCGCTGTTGTTGGTGTCGGCCTTGGCGATCAGGGCCTTGAGGTCGGGGTGCCAGTCCGCCATCAGGTCCAGAACCGGTTGCAGGTCAAGGGTTTTCGGGGTACCCGGCAGCAGGAGGACCCAGCGGATGTAGCTGGGGGTGTCGGGGAGGGTGACGTCCGGGGCGAGCTCCTTCGCGGCCTGCACCGGCGGCCGTTGGAAGACCATCCTGCCCAGCATCAGCTGCACGTTCTTGGCGCTGACCACCGTGCTCCAGCCCGGGATCAGGTGCTCGAAGCCGGCGATCGGGGTGCGGCCGATCGCGCCGTAGACCGGCATGTCGTGCACGGCGATGTCCGGCAGCAGTTGGCGGCGGACCGCGGAGCCCATACCGTCCGCGCCGACCAGGACGTCCGCGTCGACGGTGGAGCCGTCCGCGAAGTGCGCGCGGACACTGCCGTCGGCGAGTTCCTCGTAGCGGTCGAGTTTCCGGTCGAAGCGGAGCCGGTCGCCGAGGCCGGCGATCAGCAGGTGCCGCAGCACGTTCCGGTCGTACAGGCGGCCCTCGTCGTCGTCCCGCTCCTTCTCGCCGAGCACGTTCAGCTGCGGGTCGACCGCGCGCCCGGACCCCTCGACCAGGCCGCTCACCGCCTCCAGCAACGGATGCAGGCGTTCCGGAACCGCGCCTTGCAGCGCCCTCATGCCCTCGGGGGCGAAGCCGATCCGGTAGCCCTGGAAGCGCGCCTCCACGGCGCTGTCCCGCTCGTGCACCTCGACGTCGACGCCGGCCTTGACCAGGCGCTGCGCCAGCGCCAGGCCGCCCAGCCCGGCTCCGATGACCACGACCTTCATGGCTCGCCCCCCACCGTGTGTGAACTAAGTTCACGTGAACTTAGTTCACATCGACGCGGATGGCAAGCTGTCCCCCGTGACATCGCGACGGGACGAGGTGCTGGCGGCCGCGCTGGACCTGCTGGACGAGGTGGGTCTGGACGCGCTGACCACGCGCAAGCTGGCCGAGAAGCTCGGCGTGCAGCCCGGCGCGCTGTACCGGCACTTCGACAGCAAGCGCTCGCTGCTGGGCGCGATGGTCGCACGGCTGACCGTGGACGCCCCCGCCGACGGCGAGCCGCCGGAGGACTGGGCCGGGCTGCTCCGGTACGCCGCGATGGGGGCGCGGGCCACCATGCTCACCCGGCGCGACGGCGCCCGGCTGATGGCGACCTACCTGGTGCCCGCCGACGAGACCGCGCAACTGTTCTGGCACCGCATGATCGACGCCTTGGTCGGCGGGGGAATCCCGGCGGAGGACGCCGTCGTCGCCGTCGACACGGTTTTCGCGTACGTGAACGGCTTCGCCATCGAAGAGCAGGCGCGGGACGGGTTTCCGGCCGAGCCGGAGCAGAGAGCCTTGCGGGACAAGACGTTTCAGGCCGGGTTGGACCTGATCATCGCCGGAGTCACAGCCACCCGGAGCTGACCGACGACGTGCGGCGCACCGCCGCCACGACCGCCTGCCACGGCGGCAGCGGCCGACCCGGCACCGGGTGGTTGATCCAGCGCGCCGTCTCGATGTTTTCCGTGCAGGGCAAGGCGATCAGCGAGCCCATCGGGAACAGGCTCACGCCGAGCCGGACCAGATCGGCCAGCACCGTGTTGGACGTGGAGGTGGCCGGTGCCGTGAGGAAGATCCAGCGGTCCGGGTGGCCGCTGTAGGCCACCACCGGGCCCGACAGCATGGCCATCGACAACATCGAATTGACCTCGGCGCCCAGGCCGGCCCGCATCCCGATCGCCTCGATCGGATCTCCCACGGTCAGCACGGGCGTCGACCAGTCAACCAAAGTCATGGGGGTGCGTCCTTCCGCCGAGGCGGTACGAGGGCCGGGCAGCGCGGTGGGGGGCGTGGAGGAGTCGCACCACCCGGCCGTCGTACCGGCGGTGGATTACCACCGCCCGATCACCACGACGCGTCCCGGTGCCCCACCGGTTCAGCGGACTTTTTTGACAGCGGAACCCCCGCGAGTCGCGCTCTCGGGCACACCGAAACACGCTGTCGGGCAGCGGCCGCCTCGGTTGCGTGTGCCCGAGAACTACATTCGGGGTGTCTGAGAGCGCGACTCGCCGGGGTTCAGGCGGGTGCGGATCTCGTCGGCTCTCGGGTCGCCGATCTCGGCGTAGAGGGTGGCGGCGGCCTGGAGGGTTTCCCGGGATCGGGCCTGGTCGCCGAGGGCCTCGTACGCCGTGCCGCAGACGTGCAGGGCGCACGCCTCGCCGTGGCGGTCGCCGAGCTCGCGGAACACCTCGCGGGCCCACTGGGCGTTGTCCAGGGTGTCGCCGAAGTCGCCCAGGTCCATGTGGATCCGGGCCAGCTCGAGCCGGCCGAACGCCTCGCAGCGCCGGTCGCCGAGCTCGTGCACGATCTCCAGCGACTGCCGCAGATGCTTGAGGGCCTCGTCGACCTCGCCGCGGCTGCGGTGGGTCCGGGCCAGCTTGCACAGGGTCAGGCCCTCGTACCGCCGGTCGCCGAGCTCGCTGAAGATCCGGAACGCCTCGCGCAGGTGGCGCAGCGACTCGTCGCCGAGCCGGCTGGCCGCGCCGATGTCGTACAGCAGCGTCGCGGTGCCCTGCTGGTCGCCGAGCCGCTGGGTGATGCCCAACCCCTGCTGGAAGCAGTCCAGCGCGTCGTCGTACCGGCTGCGCCGCCAGTACGCGTTGCCGAGGCTGCGCAGCGCCAGCGCCTCGATCTCGGCCACGCCCAAGGCCCGCGCGGCGTCCACCGCCACCTGCTGGGTGGCGATCCAGTCCTCCCAGTACGACCGGAGCTCCAGGAAGTACACGAGCGCGGCCGGCAGCTTCCAGGCGGTCTCGTGGTCACCGAGCCGGCCGGCGGCCTGGCACGCGGCGACCAGGTTGCAGCGCTCCTGCTCCAGCCACGCCAGCGCCTGGTGGTACGTCTCGAACGCCAGCGGCTCGCAGTTCGGCAGCACCGGCTCCAGCGGCACGGGCCGGTTCTGCGGCATCAGCATGTGGTCGGCGGCGGCCGCGGTGTGCAGGTGCCAGGACATCAGCCGGCGGCAGGCGGCGGCCCGCTCGTCGGGCGGCTCCTCGGCCAGCGCCCGCTCGCCGGCGTACACCCGGAGCAGGTCGTGCAGCCGGTAGCGGTCGCGGCCGATCACCTCGACCAGGTGGCAGCTGCTCAGGCCGTCCAGCATGCGGCGGGTGGCGGTCAGCGGCGCGTCGGTGAGCGCCGCGGCGGCCGCGGTGCCGATTTCCGGCCCCGGGTGCAGCCCCAGCAGCCGGAACATCCGGGCCGCCTCGGGCTTCAACGCGTGGTACGACCACGAGAACACCGCCCGCACGGCGGTGGTCTCGTCGTCGGGGGAGGCCAGCACGTCCAGCCGGTCCTGCTCGTGGCTCAACGCCTCGGTGAGGTCGTTCACGGTCATGTGCGGCCGGGCGGCCAGGTTGGCGGCGATGATCCGCAGCGCCAGCGGCAGGTGCCCGCAGCGCTCGGCCAGCGTGGCCAGCGAGCCGGGGCAGCCGGTCAGCCGCTCCTCGCCGACGCTGCGCACCAGCAGCTCGCGCGACTCGCCGGCGGACAGCACGTCCAGCGTGATCCGGTACGCCCCGTCCCGCGCGACCAGCCCGCCGAGCCGGTTGCGGCTGGTGACCAGCACCATGCACGTCTGCGAGCCGGGCAGCAGCGAGCGCAGCTGGTCGGTGCTGGCGGCGTTGTCCAGCACCACGAGAATGCGCTTACCGGCCACCAGACTGCGGTACATGCTGGCCTGCTCGTCGGCGGCGCTGGGCACCTGGTGCGCCTCCACGCCGAGACCGCGCAGCAGCTGTCCCAACGCGTCGATGGCCGACAGGGCCGGCTGGTTCGGGTCGAAGCCGCGCAGGTTCACGTAGAGCTGGCCGTCCGGGAAGCGGTCGGCGATCTGGTGCGCGAAGTGCACCGCCAGCGCGGTCTTGCCGATGCCGGCGATGCCGTCGATCGCGGCGATCAGCACGCCGCGCTCGGTGGTGTCCAGATATTGGCGCAGCAGCGCGATTTCCGTCTCGCGGCCGGTGAACGTGTTGATGTCGTGCGGCAACTGTGCCGGCACCACGTGCGCGGCCCGCGCGGCGGGCACGGTGCGGGGTGCGCGGTCGGCCAGGTCCGGGTCGTTGGCGAGGATCCGCTCGTGCAGGCTGCGCAGTTCCGGACCCGGCTGCACGCCGAGTTCCGCGACCAGCATCCGCCGCGTCTCCGCGTACACCTCCAGTGCCTCGGCCTGCCGGCCGCACTGGTACAGACCGCTCATCAACAGCCCGCGCAGCCGCTCGCGGAGCGGATGTTCGTGAACCACCCGGGAAAGTTCGGCCACCACGTCGGTCGCGCGGCCGGCCCGCAACATGAGCGAGGCTCGGTGCTCGACCGCGGTCAGGTACAGCTCGGCCAGCCGCGTCCGCTCCAGTTCGGAGAACGGGCCGGGAATGCCCGAAAGCGGGGTGCCGCGCCACAGCGAGATGGCGCTTTCCACGTGTGCGAGCGCGGATTGCGGGTCGGCGCCGGCCTCGCGCATGGCCACCAGGTGGTTCTCGAATGCCGTCAGGTCGACCTGGCTCTCGGGCAGCCGCAGCAGATAGCCCGAGCCGACGCTGGCCAGCACCTGGGACGGCGCCCGGTTGGTACGCTCCGGTTCCAGCGCGCGCCGCAGGCCGGCGACGTAGGTGTGCACGCTGCCCTCCGCGCTGGCCGGCGCGGACTCGCCCCACAGGGAGTCGATCAGCTCGCTGCGCGACACCGCGCGACCCGCGTTGCTGGCCAACACGGCCAGCACTGCCCGCTGCCGGGGCGCGCCGAGGTCGATCTCCACGTCCCCGCGCCACGCGCGCACCGGCCCGAGCACCTCGACCCTGATGGTCGAGCCGGGGTCGGTCTCGGGGACGGGCATCTCGCCTCCTGTTCGCGCCTCCAGTGTGGGGTCGGCCGCCCCCTACGGCCAGTCCCGGGGCGAACAACGCGACCAACGGGCCGAGTTGTTCCCGCCTCCTGCGCGCCGACTCCGCTCGTCGTATCACAAGCGGACGTCCGGGGGTACGGGTCGATCGTAGCCATGACGAGATCCACACATCCAGAACCGGTGCGCCCCAAGCGAAGATGAAGAAGATTCAGGCATGCGAAAGGGGCTTTCCCGGCGCTCGACGCCGGGAAAGCCCCTTCCGATCAAACTCTGAGCCTTGGTCAGGCGAGGGTGGGGTACAACGGGAAGCGCTCGGTGAGAGCGATCACCCTTGCCCGCAGCGCGGCGGCGTCGTAGTCCGGGGTGAGCGCCCGCGCGACGATGTCGGCGACCTCGCGGAACGCCTCGTCGTCGAAGCCGCGCGCGGCCAGCGCCGGGGTGCCGATCCGCAGACCCGATGTCACCATCGGCGGCCGCGGGTCGAACGGCACGGCGTTGCGGTTGACGGTGATCCCGATGTCGTGCAACCGGTCCTCGGCCTGCTGCCCGTCCAGTTCGGACTTGCGCAGGTCGACCAGGACCAGGTGGACCTGGGTGCCGCCGGTGAGCACGGTCGCGCCGGCGGCGACGACGTCGTCGCCGAGCAGCCGCTCGGCCAGGATCCGCGCGCCGGTGAGGGTGCGCAGCTGCCGCTCCCGGAACGACTCCGAGGCCGCCACCTTGAACGCGACCGCCTTGGCGGCGATCACGTGCTCCAGCGGGCCGCCCTGCTGACCGGGGAACACCGCCGAGTTGATCTTCTTCGCCAGCGACTGCTCGCAGAAGATCACCCCGCCGCGCGGGCCGCCCAGCGTCTTGTGCGTGGTGGTGGTGACGACGTGCGCGTGCGGCACCGGGCTCGGGTGTAGCCCGGCGGCCACCAGCCCGGCGAAGTGCGCCATGTCCACCATCAGGTACGCGCCCACCGAGTCGGCGATCCGCCGGAACTCGGCGAAGTCCAGCTGCCGAGGGTAGGCCGACCAGCCGGCGATGATCAGCTTCGGCCGGTGTTCCCGCGCCAGCCGCTCCACCTCGGCCATGTCGACGTGGTAGTCGGACTCGCTGACGTGATAGGCCACGACGTTGTACAGCTTGCCGGAGAAGTTCAGCCGCATGCCATGCGTCAGGTGCCCGCCGTGGGCCAGGTCCAGCCCCAGGATGGTGTCGCCCGGGCTGAGCAGCGCCATCATGGCCGCCGCGTTGGCCTGCGCGCCCGAGTGCGGCTGCACGTTGGCGTGCTCGGCGCCGAACAGCGCCTTGACCCGGTCGATGGCCAGCTGCTCGATCACGTCCACGTGCTCGCAGCCGCCGTAGTAGCGCCGGCCGGGGTAGCCCTCGGCGTACTTGTTGGTCAGCACCGAGCCCTGGGCCTGGAGCACCGCCAGCGGCGCGAAGTTCTCCGAGGCGATCATCTCCAGGGTGCCGCGCTGGCGCCCCAGCTCGGCGTCGACCGCAGCGGCGACCTCCGGGTCCAGCTCGGCCAGCGAGGCGGTCAGCTCGACCGGCGTCACTCGCCCTCCTTGATCAACGCGGCGTACTCGTCGGCGTCCAGCAGGCCGTCGGGGTCTCCGTCGACGCGGACGGTGAACAGCCACCCCTCGCCGAACGGGTCGTCGTTGATCGCGGCCGGGTTGTCGGCGGCGGCCGGGTTGACGTCCACGACCTCGCCGGTGACCGGCGAGAACAGGTCGCTGACGGACTTGGTCGACTCCAGCTCGCCGCAGGGCTCGCCGGCGGTGACCGACTCGCCCTCCTCCGGCAGCTGCACGTACACGATGTCGCCGAGCGACTCGGCGGCGAACTCGGTGATGCCGATGCGGGCGATGCCGTCGGTGACCGCCACCCACTCGTGCTCGGCGCTGTACCTCAGGTTGTCGGGGATGGTGCTCATGCTCGCGGGCCTCTCAGGAAGAACGACGGTAGAACGGCAGCTCGACGACGTCGACCGGGGTGATGGTGCCCCGGATGTCGACGGCGAGCGCGGAACCGGGCACGGCGCGGTCGGCGTCGACGTAGGCCATCGCGACCGGATGGCCCAGCGTCGGCGACGGCGCGCCGCTGGTGATCTCGCCGATCCTCGCACCGTCGGCCGGGTCCACCACCGGGTACCCGTGCCGCGGCGACCGGCGGCTCTCGGTGACCAGGCCGACCAGCTTGCGGGCGGGCGTCTCGGCGGAGGCCTTGGCCAGGGCCGCGCGGCCGACGAAGTCGCTGGGCTTGTCCAGCTTGACGACCCGGCCCAGGCCCGCCGCGTACGGCGTCAGCTCGGCGGTCAGCTCGTTGCCGTAGAGCGGCATGCCGGCCTCCAGGCGCAGCGTGTCGCGGCAGGACAGTCCACAAGGGATGATGTCGTCGGACGCGGCGACCGCCGCCCACACCGCCTCGGCGTCGCCGGGCGCGACGAACAGCTCGAAGCCGTCCTCGCCGGTGTAGCCGGTGCGGGCCAGCAGCGCCGGGCGGCCGGCCACGGTGGTCGGGTAGGAGGCGTAGTACTTGACGGTCGCCAGGTCGGTCGGCGTCAGCGGGGCGAGGATGCCGGTGGCCTTCGGGCCCTGCACGGCGATCAGCGCGTAGTCGGCGGAGGCGTCGCGCACCTCGGTGTCGAAGTCCTCGGCCCGGTCCACCAGCTCGCCGGCCACCAGCGCGGCGTTGCTGGCGTTGGCCACCACCAGGTACTCCTGCTCGCCGGTGCGGTAGACGATCAGGTCGTCGAGGATGCCGCCGTCGTCGGCGCAGATCATGGTGTACCGGGCGCGGCCCACGCCGATCGCGGAGGCGTGCCCGACCAGCGCGTAGTCCAGCGCCTGGCCCGCCTGCGGGCCGGAGAGCACGATCTCGCCCATGTGCGTGAGGTCGAACAGGCCCGCGCAGCTGCGGACGGCGGTGTGTTCGGCCACGTCACCGGTGTAGCGCAGCGGCATCTGCCAGCCGGCGAAGTCGGTGAACTTGGCGCCGAGCCGCGTGTGCACGTCGTGCAGCGGCGTGTGGCGGATGTCGGTGCCCATCAGGAGACCCCTCGTGTGGTGGAGTGAGCCTCCCCCTCTGTCATGGGCCTGAGAGTTTCACCGGCGAGCCGGCTTTCCCCTTGGGCGAGGCGCGATGGGCACGCCTGCTTTTCAGAGTCGCCTGTCCCGGGCGGTAGGGGTGCCTGAGAGATTCCGGGGAGGATTTGCTCCTTCGGCGCCTGCCCGAGATCGACAGGACTCTCCCGCTCGGTGTGAACAGCGAGAATGTACTTGTGGCGGCCACCGTATGAGAGGTGGCCGCCACGGTCAAGAATCCAGGGCTGTGCCCCTTCAGATCACACCCGACCGCATGGCGTACGCGACCGCGTGCGGCCGGTTGCGCAGGCCCAGCCGGTTCATCACCGCGTAGACGACGTTCTTCACGGTGCGCTCCGAGTAGGAGAGCTTGGTGGCGATCTGGGCGGTGTCCCAGCCCTCGGCCATCAGCCGCAGCACGTCGATCTCGCGCGGCGCCAGGCCGGACGCGGTGAGGCCGTTGGGCCGCAGCACGTCCTTGTGCAGCCGCTCCACCTGCGCGAGCAGCGAGCCGAGCAGCGTGGGCGGCATGTCCCCCATGCCGCGCTTGGCCGCCAGCACCGCGTGCACGAGCCGCTCCCCACTGGCGGCCGCCTTCGGCAGCACCGCGACCACCCCGCACTCCACGGCCGCCAACAGGTCGGCGTCGTGGAACCGGTCGGTGACCAGCACGATCTTCACGGGCGTCGATTCCGCCGTCCGCCGCAGCAGCCCCATCACATCAGCGTTGACCGAGTCCGCGCACACCACGAACACCTGAGCCTCGGACAGTCTGCGTTCCGGGACCACCTGGAGCTCGGCCCGAGCCCGTAGGCAGCTGATCGCCCCGGCCAGGGTGATCGGATCCCCTGCATGGACGGCTACCCACACTCTGTCCATGGTGTCCTCCTCGCTGTGTACCCCCAGGAACACACTGTGCAACGACCTTCTTCAGAGGATCTTCACGACGCCTCCATGTCGTAGAGAAAGTCCTGACCAGCGGTTTTGTCGAAGTCCACCCGATCGGGCGAGCTGAACAAGGTAAGAACGGGCACCAGTTCTCTATTTCCGGACACCATCTCGGCCGCGGGGCCTGGGAAGTTCCTGGTTGACCTGGGATCGTCTCCAGTAGGCTGGCCCGCAGTCCCCCGCGCGAGCAGGAGGAGCCTGTTGGTCGTCGAGGATGCCGCCGCCACGCACTCCCGGACCACCGCCGAAAGGGCAAGACTGCCCGAACTCGCCGATGTTCTTGCCGCGTGTGCCGGCCATCTGTCCGACGAACTGCTCACCGCCGCCCGCTTCTGGCTCGCCGAGGGCCGCTGCCTCGACGTCGCGAGGGCAGTTTCCTTCGCAGTTGTCCATCTACACGTTCCGGTGACGGCCCAGCATCACCGCGCATTGGTCGACGCGTTGGTGACGGGCGGTCATGATCCTGTCGCAATCCGTGGCATCGAGCCGGCCCGCTGGCCGCCGACGCTGCCGTTCACCTTCGTGGACGGCGGCTGGTCCGGCGACGACCGTGTGGACGAGGCGGCGGTGTCGGCCGCCGGCGGCTATCCCGGCGTGCACGGCGTCTGGCGAGCCTGGCGGATGCCGATCGACGGCTCGCCCTGGCCCACGCCGAAGCGGGTCTACCTGGTCCAGGCCGGCGAGCAGGTCGATGTGGTGGCGCTGACCGCCCGCACGCAGCAGGCGCTGGCCGCGGTGGGCGAGCCGGCGCCTCAGGTCGAGGCCTATCCGGTCGGGGCGCGGCTGGCTGCATATCAGCTGACGGTCAGGCGGAACGGCACGCTGTTGTGGACCTGCCAGACGTCAAATGTGGACCAAATCACACCTTGACGCGCTGCGTCTGTTCCCTCTCGCCCGTGTACCAGGAAGAATGACGCCGGGGGTACGACCCCGGTCAGCCCAAGGGCCCGGCCGGGCTGGGGAGGAAGCTGGATGTCCGACAACGATGTCTTCGGTTCCGCCCTCCGGGTCGCCCTGCTGGGCCCGGTGCGGGGATGGGTCGGGGACCGCGAGTTGGAGCTGGGCGCGCCGATGCAACGTGCGCTGTTCGGCCTGCTCGCGCTCAGCCCGAACCGGATGGTCGGCCGGTCGGAGCTGATCACGGCGCTGTGGGGCGACCAGGCGCCGGCCAGCGCCGAGGGCAGCGTGCACACCTACGTGGCGGGCCTGCGCCGCGCCCTGGAGCCGAACCGGACGCATCGGGCGCCGTCCACCCTGCTGGTCAACGCCGGCCCCGGCTACCTGCTCCGGATGGAGCCCGAGAACCTCGACGTCACCGCGTTGAACACGCACCGGGACCGGGCCCGCCGGCTGCGCGGCGAGGGCCGCCTCGACCAGGCCGCCGGCGAGCTGGACGCGGCGCTGGGCCTGTTCCGCGGCACCCCGTTCGACGGCCTGTCCTGCCCGTACGTGGAGCAGGAGCGGCCCCGGCTGAACGAGCTGCGGCTGCTGGTGATCGAGGAGCGGGCCAGCCTGATGCTGGACCTCGGCCGGCACCACGACCTGGCCGCGGAGCTCCCGGCGCTGGTGCGCGAGCACCCGCTGTGGGAGCGGCTGCGCGGGCTGCTGATGATCACCCTCTACCGCTGCGGCCGGCAGGCCGACGCCCTGGAGGCCTACCAGGACGCGCGCCGGGTGCTGGCCGAGGAGCTGGCCATCGAGCCGTCCCCGGAGCTGCGCCGGCTGCACGGCAAGATCCTGCGCAACGACCCGGAGCTGGCCGCGCCGCAGCCGGCCGCGCCAGCCGCCGAGCCGGCCGCCGGCCCCGTGCCGGCCCAGCTGCCGCACGACGTGCCCGGCTTCACCGGCCGCGCCGCGGAGATCGCCGAGCTCGATCGTTTCCTCGACGAGACGTCCAACTCGGTGCTGATCTCTGCGATCGACGGCGCCGGTGGCATCGGCAAGACGGCCCTGGCCGTGCACTACGCGCACCGCATCACCGACCGGTTCCCGGACGGGCAGCTCTACGTCAACCTCCGCGGCTTCGACCCGAAGCTGCCGCCGCTGATGCCGGTGGACGCCCTGGGCTATCTGTTGCGGGGCCTCGGCGTGCCGGCCCGGCAGGTGCCCGCCGACCTCGACGACCAGGCCGGCATGTACCGCAGCATGGTCGCCGGCAAGCGCATTCTGGTCGTGCTGGACAACGCCGCGAGCACCGACCAGGTGCGGCCGCTGCTGCCCGGCTCGCCGTCCTGCGCGGTGATCGTCACCAGCCGGAACCGGCTGTCCGGCCTGGTCGCCCGCGACGGCGCCCGCCGGATCACGCTGGACGTGCTCAGCACCGACGACTCCGTCCGCCTGATGGTCGGAATGCTCGGCCGCCGACGGGTGGACGCCGAGCCCCAGGCCGTCGCCGACCTGGTGCGGCTGTGCGGCAACCTGCCGCTGGCGCTGCGCATCGCCGGCGACCGGGCCGCGACCCACCCGCACCTGATGATGTCCGACCTGGCCGGCGACCTGTCCAACGAGCGGGACCGGCTGGACGTGCTCGCCCCCGACGACGATGAGTCGACCGCCGTCCGAGCGGTGTTCTCGTGGTCGTACCACGCGCTGAAGCCGGACGCCGCCCGCGTGTTCCGCCTGCTGGGGTTGCACCCCGGCGCGGAGTTCAGCACGCCGGCCGCCGCCGCGCTGACCGGGCTGCCGGTGCCGATGACCCGTCGGGTGCTCACCGACCTGACCGACCGGCACCTGCTCGGCGAGGTCGATCGCGACCGGTACCGGCTGCACGACCTGCTCCGGGTGTACGCCGCCGAGGAGGTCGAGCAGGGCGAGGACGAGCGCGACCGGTCGCAGGCGGTGGCGCGGATGACCGACTGGTACGTCTACACGGCCAGCAACGCCGACAACGGGCTGCGCGGGCAGGCCAACGACATGCCCATCGGCAACCCGCCCCGGGACTGCGCGCCGCTGCCGTTCGCCGGCTATCTCCAGGCGCTGCAATGGTTCGACACCGAGAACGAGAACCTCGGCGCGCTGGACCGGCTGGCCGGGGAGACCGGCCGGCACCTCGCGGCGTGGCGGCTCGGCGTGGTGGCGTGGGAGTACCACCGGCTGCGCCGCGACTTCGACCAGCTCATCGCCTTCTCCCGGGTGTCGGCCGCCGCCGCTCGCGCCATGGGCGACCCCATCGGCGAGGCGCTGGCCCAGAGCTGCATCGCCGCCGCCAGCGCGCACCTGGGCCGGCCGGCCGACGCCACCGCCGCGCTCAAGCGGATGCCGGTCGTCGAGTACGGGCCGGAGGACACCCACCGGGAGATGAGCACCCTGAGCAATCTCGCCGAGGCGTACCGCGGCAGCGGCATGATCGGCGACGCGCTGGCCCACTACCGGCGGGCGCTGGGGCTGGCCCGGATCGCCGGAAGTCGTTGGCACGAGGGCGATCTGCTGCGCGGCCTGGGCGAGACGTACCTGGAACTGGGCGAGTTGCAGCACGCCCTGGACTGCTGCCGCTCGGCGCTGACGATCTTCCGTCAGCTCGGGGATCTCTACGCGCAGAACACGGTGTTGCAGGATCTCGGCGGCACGCTGCTGGCGTTGGGCCGGCACGACGAGTCCGTCGCCGCCTTCGCCGACGCGGTGGCGATCGCCCGCCGGATCGGCCACCGCCACGCCGTCGATCAGGGCCTGCTGGGACTGGCCGCCGCGAAGGCGGAGGCCAGTTAGTCCACTGTGGACCGGTGTCGCTCGGCATTGGCGACGATGGCGTCGTGCACGTACCGGGACAGGCCCGGCGCCATGTCGTCGTAGTTGCGGCCGCTGCGGCGATTCTCCTTGTAGTGCACGGCGAGTCCGCGATGGGTGTCGTGGTCGCAGTCGTGGAACCAGCGGTCGGTGTGCAGCCGGAGTTCCTCGGCCAGGTCCATGGCTTTGATGTCGGTCGCCGGCGTGCCGTCGCCCACGGCCTCGGCCAGTTTCCCATTGATGGCAGCGAGTTCCTCGCGCAGCCGCTGCCAGTCGTCCTGGGTGTAGGTGGCGGTGCGCTGCTGCCGTTGCACGAATTCCTTGCTGTCGCCCCATTCCCGGCGGGCCTGCTCGGCATGCGCGACGAAGTCCTGCCCGAACACCTCCCGCCGCTCCCTCGGTGTGAGCGCGATGCCGGCGGCCCGCGCGGCCAGTTCGCGGTCGATCACCGTCAACATGGCTTCGTAGTGGGAGATCCGTGCCACGAGCAGCTCCCGCTGCCGGCCGAGGTGGTCCACGTCCCGGTCGGCCAGGATCTCCGCGATCTCGCCGAGCTCCAGGCCCAGCTCGCGGTAGAACACCACCCGGTGCAAGCGCCGGAGATCGGCGTCGGAGTAGAGCCGGTAGCCGGCGTTGCTCCGGTTGCCCGGCCGGACCAGGCCGATCTGGTCGTAGTGGTGCAGCGTGCGCACCGACACCCCAACCAGCTCGGCCGCCGCGCTCACGGTGTAGTCGTCTGCCATGCCGACACTGTGAACCCTGACGTCACGTCGGGGTCAAATTCGTTTGCCTCGCCATCGACACTGGGCCCATGACCACTCGCGCCGCGCTGACGACCCCCTACTCTGCTGTCGCGGGGCGGGGTCGGCAGCAGCGCCGTCCGGGAGGGGCGAGCCCGCTCGGCACGTGAGCGCCGCGCTGGTCGCCGGGCTCGTCGCCGGCTATGGCATCGCCATGCCGGTCGGCGCCGTCGCGACCTATCTGGTGGCCCTCACTGCGCGGACCTCGCTCAGGGTCGGCCTGACCGCCGCCCTGGGCGTCGCCACCGCAGACGGCCTGTACGCGCTGATCTCCACCCTCGGCGGCTCGGCCCTCGCGCCGCTCATCGCGCCGATCACGGTCCCACTGCACTGGATCTCGGCCGGCGCGCTGGTCGTCCTGGCGGTCCGCGGCGCGATCAGGGCGTGGCGACGGCCGGACGCGGTCGACCGGGACCTCACGAACCCGGCGCGGGCCTATCTCGTGCTGCTGGGCGTCACGATGCTCAACCCGATCACGCTGATCTACTTCACCGCGCTGGTCCTGGCCGGCCCGAGCAGCGACGACGGCGTCGTGTTCGTGCTGGCAGCGTTCGCCGCCTCGGCGAGCTGGCAAGCCCTGCTGGCCGGCGGCGGCGCGCTGCTGGGCCGCGTGCTCACGGGTCCACGCGGCCGGCTGGCCACCTCGCTGGCGTCCAGCGGCGTGATCACCGCGCTGGCGGTCACCCTCCTGCTCAGAGGGTGATTCCCCTGGCGTTGAGCCACGGGAGCGGGTTGATCTTCTTGCCGGACGGGTCCCAGACCTCGAAGTGCAGGTGCACGCCGGTGGACTCGCCGCGGTCGCCCATCTTGGCGATCTGCTCGCCGGCCTGCACGTGCTGGCCGACGTGCACGGAGAAGGTGTCCATGTGGCCGTACACGTTGATGGTGCCGTCGGCCAGCCGGACGCGGACCCACAGGCCGAAGCCGGAGGCCGGGCCGGCGTCGATGACCACGCCGTCGGCGGCGGCCACGATCGGGGTGTCCATCACGTTGGCGATGTCCACGCCGTAGTGGAACGCGCCCCAGCGGCCGCCGAAGCCGGACGTGAACACGCCCTCGGCGGGCCTGACGAACAGCGGGCGGTGCGCCTCGGCGTCGGCGGCCGCCTGGGCCGCGGCCATGTCGGCGCTGACCTTCTCGGTGGCGGTCAGCTTCTGCGCCTCGCTGGCGGCGTCCACGCCGCGCACGATCGGCAGCACCTCGGGGGCGCCGCCGACGGTGTCGCCGCCGATGCCGAAGGCGGCATTGGCCTCGCGGGCGTCGGCAAGGGGCTTGACGCCGTCGGTGGAGTGCGCGGGGGTCAGCGTGCCGCCGTAGGCGGCGGCGGTGAAGGCGCCGATCGCGACAGCGGCGACGGCGACGCGGCCACGCAGGGCCGACGGGGGCGGGGGAAGCCGGTGGGAGCCACGGGCACGCGTGGTCTCGCCTTGCTCGGTGCGCCTCGGGGTTGGCGCGGTCGTGCGTTTCGAGCCGCCGGGGGAGCGGTACTGCGTCAAAGCCTGCCCTTCCGCCTCGGGGAGCCTGCGTCACTGCGAGCCGGGCGGGGTTCCCGGGCGGCCACTTTCGGGGTGGCGGCCGCGTGTCGCGTACGTGATCAGACCGTGACAACGGACCGCGAGAAGGTAACGAAGTCGATCCCCTAGGGGCAAGCCCTGACTGGGGGCCTCGCTCGAACGGGTTTCAGCTCGACAGCTCCGAGGAGGCGCTATGACCGTGAGTGATCGGCAATGTGCGCAGGGGGGTGTACTCGCTGGTAGCCCGTTCGGGCGGATTGCCGTGCACGCGAACGAGGCAGTCGGCGACGAGTCGTGATGCACGGGAATCCACCGGCAGCGCCCAGTGACCGACATCACGTAGGCAGTGTTCCTCGATCGCCAGGTCCGGGTGGGTCAGCCGGGCATTGGACTGCGGCAGCACGATCTGGTCGCTCGGCGTCCAGACCGACACGAACCTCGTACCGCAGTCCGGCGCCGGCTCGTCCAGCTCCGCCAGCAGCTGCGACCCCGGCCGCAACTGCCGCGCCAGCCCGGTCGGCAGCAGGTACGCCGCCACCGTGCCCCGATGCGGCGTGCCCAGCGTGACCAGCGTGTCCACCCGCTCGTCCCCGCCCCGGCGCTGGACGTAGTAGCGGGCGATCAGGCCGCCGAGCGAGTGCCCCACCACATGCACCCGGTCCGACCCGGTCAGCTGGCAGACCTGCTCGACTTGTTCCCCGAACATCGAGGCGGCGGTCCGCACGTCGCCTGTTACGGCCGTGAGCACGCTGTAGTTCACCGCGTGCACCACCCCGAAACCCCGTCGGCGCAGCGCGGCTCCCAACACGGCGAACACGGACCGGTTGTCACCTATTCCGTGCAGCAGCAGGATCGGGGTGCCCGCCGCGTCCATCGCCGAAACCAGCAACCCGCGCGCCCGCGGCGACAGTGCGTCGGTCCGGTAGTGGAAGTAGGGCCCGTCCGGGTGGAGGCGTTCCGCCATCGCGCCCCAGGGGTAGAGTGCGGCGTGCGCGGCCAGCCATGCCGATTCGACGGCAACACCCCGTAGGGTGCTGGCCAGTCGACCGAGCACACCGTTACCCATACGTGTGACGGTAAATTAACTGTGCAACTTTTGCGATACATACCAGTTCACGATTAGTCATCTCCTCGCTACACCGTGCCCCTTCGTGCCACGTTGTAGGGTCGCCCCCGTGAGTGAGCGGCCGAGGTCCCTGCGCCCACGACTCGCGGACCGGCGGAATGCCCGTTCCGCCGAGCCGGAAAACGAACCGGAGCCGCTGGATCTGGGCCTACGCCCGGCGATCGCCGTGGCCGCCGCCGGCGCCGTGCTCCAGATCGTCGGCCTGGTCATGGGTGTGGTCAGTGCCCCCGCCGGCTACACCTCCTGGCCGCTGGCGGCCGTGCTGGCGCTGCTGCCGCCCATCGCCGCCGCGATCTTCGTCGGCAACCGGCGTCCCGCCGCCGCGAGCGCGCTGCTGGCGGTGTTCGCCGCCGTGTCCGTTGGCCGCGCGGTCGCCGCCGTGCAGCTGGCCGTCGACGCCAGCCGGGTGTCCCGGCCGGACCTCGTCGTCGTGTCCGGCACGGTGCCGCCGAGCGCGTCGATCGGGTTGTGGCTGCTCATCACGGGTTTCGCCGTCACGGTGGTGGCCGGCGTGCTGGCCCTGGACCGCGACCGCCCGGCCGACGAGGAGCCGCGCCGCGGCCTGGTCGTCGGCGCGGCCGGGCTCGGCCTGCTGGTGGCGATCGGCCTGGTGATGGCCCCGTTCTCGTCCACCGACCCGCTGCTGCCGGCCGACGGCGTGTTCGACTCGCCGACGCTGACCCTGGTCGGCGGCCTGCTGGTGGCGCTGGCCATGCCGGTCGGCGCGGCCGTCGCGGCCAGCTCCGGCGACGCCGACACGGTCCGCGGCGGCATCGTCGGCATCGGGCTGGCCGCGCTGGTGGTCGGGCTGCCGCCGGCCGTCGCCGGCTACGTGATCCCCGTGCTGCACCCGTCGGCCGGGCCGTGGATCGCCCTGGTCGGTATCGCGCTGCTGGTGCCGTTCGCGTTCGTGTCGGTCGGACGGCAGGAACCGTCCCTCGACGAGGACGTCGACCTGCCCAGCCGCCGCAATCTGCACCTGGTGGCCGGCATCGTCGGCCTGGTCGCGGCCGTGTCAGGGCTGATCGCGGTGGCGCTGCCGCTGCTGTCCCTGCCCGACGGCGCCGCGGTCCCCGAGAACTACGGCATCCGCCTGCTGCTGCCGGCGAGCGTGCTGGTCGGCGTGCTTGCCGTCGGCCTGGTGGTGCCCGGCTGGGCGGCCCGCCTGCGGCCCGCGTTCTCCGTCGCCTGTGCCGGCATCGCGCTGGCCGTAGCCAGCGGTTTCGACACCGTGCTGTCGGCGACCGGCGTGATCACCAGCAAGGCCACGCCCGGCCCCGGCGTCTGGTTCGGGGCGCTGGCGCTGCTGCTGGCCCTGGTCGCCGTGATCGTCGCGACGCTGGCCGGCGCGCTGGAGCGGGAGGACGTCGACCTGTCCGAACTGGAGAGTCGGCCGGTGCTCGGCTGGCTCGCGCTGGTGGTCGCGCTGCTGGCCGTCGGCGCCTTCGGCTTCCCGACCGTGACCGGTCCGGACTACGAGTCGGCCGGCCTGTGGACGTTCCGGATCGCCTCGACCGGCTCGGTCGTCGCGCTGGTGGCCGTGATCGTCGCCGCCGTGCTGGCCGCCCGGTCCCGGCCGTCCCGGGGCGCCGCGCTGCTGTTCGGCGCTGCCGGGGTGGCTGTCGTCCGGGCGCTGGAGTTCGTCGTCGCCGGCGGCCGCGTCGCCGGCTCGGGCCCCGCGCTCGGCACGTGGCTGGCCATCGCCTGCGCCGTGGTCCTGGTCGTGGCCGCCGTGCTGGCAATGTCCGGAAAGCCCGATTCGACCACCTGACCCCGAGCCTTCGCGAGGCCCCGCCGACGCTTCGCCCGGTAGCTGGATTTCGATCGGCCACCACCCACCGCACCACCCACGAAGCCGATGTGGCCGATCGAAATCCAGCAAGGGCGAGGCGTCGGCTACCCGGGGGCCGAGCCGCGCGAGCGAAGCGAGCGCCATCCAACACCGTGACTGACCTCACGGTCGTTGTAAGCGACCTCACCGCTCCCGCGTGCGCGCGTGGTTCCGCAGGCCGATAGGGTCGGGCGAGGCCGTTGTCCAGTGGTTTTCCTCGGGTGTTGATCGCCCCATTGACCTAGCGCGCGGCCACGTCCGACACCGACGTCGCAGGAGACCCGAGTGGACCTGTACGAGTACCAGGCGAAGGACCTCTTCGCCGCCCACGGAGTACCGGTGCTGCCGGGCTCCGTGGCTGCCACCCCCGCGGAAGCCCGTGCGATCGCCGAGCAGCTGGGTCAGACCGTCGTCGTCAAGGCGCAGGTCAAGACCGGCGGCCGCGGCAAGGCCGGCGGCGTCAAGCTGGCCGACACCGCCGACGACGCGCAGGCCAAGGCCGAGGCCATCCTCGGGCTGGACATCAAGGGCCACATCACCCGCAAGGTGCTGGTGACCCCCGCCTCGGACATCGCCGAGGAGTACTACGTCTCCTTCCTGCTCGACCGGGCCAACCGCACCTTCCTGGCGATGGCCTCCGCCGAGGGCGGCATGGAGATCGAGCAGCTGGCCGTGGAGCGCCCCGAGGCGCTGGCCAAGATCCCCGTCGACGCCATCACGGGCGTGGACCGGGCCAAGGCCGACGAGATCGTCGCCGCCGGCAAGTTCCCGGCCGAGGTCGCCGACCAGGTGGCCGACGTGCTGGTGAAGCTGTGGGAGACGTTCGTCAGCGAGGACGCCACGCTGGTCGAGGTCAACCCGCTGGTCCGGGACCCGCAGGGCAAGATCGTCGCGCTGGACGGCAAGGTCACCCTCGACGAGAACGCGGCGTTCCGCCACGGCACCCACGCCGAGCTGGTCGACCACGAGGCCGAGGACCCGCTGGAGGCCAAGGCCAAGGCCAAGCACCTCAACTACGTGAAGCTGGACGGCCAGGTCGGCATCATCGGCAACGGCGCCGGTCTGGTCATGTCCACGCTGGACGTCGTCGCCTACGCCGGCGAGAAGCACAAGGGCGTCAAGCCGGCCAACTTCCTGGACATCGGCGGCGGCGCGTCCGCCGAGGTGATGGCCAACGGCCTGGACATCATCCTGCACGACCCCGACGTGAAGTCGGTCTTCGTGAACGTGTTCGGCGGCATCACCGCGTGCGACGCGGTCGCCACCGGCATCGTCAAGGCGCTGGAGATCCTCGGCGACGAGGCCACCAAGCCGCTGGTCGTCCGGCTGGACGGCAACAACGTCGACGAGGGTCGCCGCATCCTCGCCGAGGCGAACCACCCGCTGGTGACCGTGGTGGACACGATGGACAACGCGGCCGACAAGGCCGCCGAGCTCGCAGCTGCGGGGGTGTGACCGGTGGCGATCTTCCTCACCGCGGACAGCAAGGTCATCGTCCAGGGCATGACCGGCTCCGAGGGCATGAAGCACACCAAGCGCATGCTCGCCTCGGGCACCAACATCGTCGGCGGCGTGAACCCGCGCAAGGCCGGCGAGAAGGTCGACTTCGACGGCCAGGTCGTGCCGGTGTTCGGCACGGTCGCGGAGGCCATCGAGGCCACCGGCGCCGACGTCACCGTCGTGTTCGTGCCGCCGGCCTTCACCAAGGCGGCCGTGATCGAGGCCATCGACTCGGGCATCGGCCTGGCCGTGGTGATCACCGAGGGCATCCCGGTGCACGACACCGCCGCGTTCTGGGCGCACGCCGTGGCCACCGGCAACAAGACCCGGATCATCGGCCCGAACTGCCCCGGCATCATCAGCCCCGGCAAGTCCAACGCCGGCATCATCCCGGCCGACATCGCCGGCCCGGGCAAGATCGGCCTGGTCTCCAAGTCCGGCACGCTGACGTACCAGATGATGTACGAGCTGCGGGAGTTCGGCTTCTCCAGCGCCATCGGCATCGGCGGCGACCCGGTCATCGGCACCACCCACATCGACGCGCTCGAGGCGTTCCAGAACGACCCCGAGACCGCCGCGATCGTGATGATCGGCGAGATCGGCGGCGACGCCGAGGAGCGGGCCGCGGCCTACATCAAGGCCAACGTCACCAAGCCGGTCGTCGGCTACGTCGCCGGCTTCACCGCGCCCGAGGGCAAGACCATGGGCCACGCGGGCGCGATCGTGTCCGGCTCCGCCGGCACCGCGGCCGCCAAGAAGGAGGCCCTGGAGGCCGCGGGCGTCAAGGTCGGCAAGACGCCGAGCGAGACCGCCCAGCTCATGCGGGAGATCATCGCCGCGCTCTGAGTTTCTGTGGTGTGGTTGTGGGGCGGTCCGCTGCTGCGGGCCGCCCCACAGCTGTTTCTCAGCCGATCCGTCAGAACCCGTCGTGGTCGGAGTACGTCCTACCGAGTGAATCCGATAGCGTTTTCACCGACGCGCTGTCCAGACCAAGGGAGAGCACCCTCATGACCTTCCCCACCGGTGGTCCCGCACCGACCCCGGCCAAGCCGGCGGCGACCCAGGAGCTCGACAAGCTCCTGCACATGGCCGCCGCGGGGCTGTCGGTGCTCGTGCTCGTGGCCGGCTTCTTCTCGTTCAACCCGCTGGTGTCGACGTACTCCGGCGGCCTGGGCTGGATCCCCGCGCTGTACCTGCTGGCCGGCGGCCTGTCCGCGCAGGTCCTGCTGCCCAAGCCGGTCAAGCCCGGCATCCAGCCCGGCCTCGTCGCCGTCGCCGTCACGCTGGCGTTGCTGTTCACGGTGTTCACCACCTCGTCCACGTCGTGGGGCGCGTGGCTGCTGCTGGTGCTCGGCGTGCTGACCGCCGCTGCCGCCGTCGGCGGCTACCTCGTCGAGACCGGCATCGTCACCGCGCCGGCGCCCAAGCCGTTCCAGCCGCCGCAGCCCGGCCAGTGGAGCCCGCAGACCGGCGGCTTCCCGCAGCCGCAGCCCGGCCAGCCCGGCGGCCCCTTCGCCGGCTTCGGTCAGCCCGGCCAGACCACCCAGGTCGTGCCGCAGCCGGGTCAGGGCCAGCAGGGGCAGCCGGGCCAGGGGCAGTTCGGCGCTCCCCAGCAGCCGCAGCAGCCGCCCGCGCCGCAGCCGACCCAGTTCATGTCCCACCCCGGCCAGTTCAGCGGCCCGGTCCAGCCGGGTCAGGGCCAGGGCGGCCAGCAGCAGGGCCAGCAGCCCGGCACCCCGCCCAGCGGCTTCACCGCCCCGCCCCAGAGCTGAGTGCGTGTCAGGAAGGGCCCCATCCTCACGTTCAACGTCCAGGTTGGGGCCCTTCACTGCGTGGCGATCACTCTGACGACACGGCGTTGATGCGAGAGTGAGATCGTGCCGGTCATCCAGTCCACCGAACACCGGCCCGCCGCGCCGCCCGCGAGGCGTACGTCGCGGTCCCGCCCCGGCCGGGTGCGCGTGCTGGCGTACGCCGCGGTCGCGCCGATCGTCGGCGGTTACGCGGCGGTCGCGTCGCTGATCGCGGTGGTGGTCGCGACGGCGTCCAGCACCCAGCTGTCCGTGCCGGCGGTGCTGCTCGCGGCGATCCCGGGCTGGCTGGCGGCGCACCACGTGCCGCTGGGCCTCGGCGCGCATTCGCTCGCGGTGCTGCCGCTGCTGCCGACGGCGCTGCTGATGCTGATGGTCGCCCGTGCGGCCGGGCGAGGTGCGGCGCGGCTGCACCTGCACGAGCCGACGCAGGCTCGCCTGATCGTCTTCCCGATCGCGGGGGCGCACGCGGTCGTCGGCATGACGATCGCGCTGGTGCTGGGTAACAGCGGCCCCGTGACGGCCAGTCCGCCGGCGGCGTTCTTCGGCTGCGGCGCGCTGTCGGCGTTGGCGGCGACGGTCGGCGTGGCGCGACGCTGCTGCCTGCTGGACGCGGCGCTGTCGCGGGTGGACGCGGTGGTCGTCCGAGGCCTGCGCGCCGGCGTGATCGGCGTCGCGGCGATGGCCGCGGCCGGCGCGCTGGTGCTGGCGCTCGGCCTGGGCCTGCACTGGACGACGGCGACCGCGATGTTCGAGCAGAGCGGCGCCGACCCGGGCAGCCAGTTCGGCATGCTGCTGCTGACGATCGGATACCTGCCCAACGCCATCGTCGCGGCGCTGGCTTTCGCCATGGGCCCCGGCTTCACCATGGGCGCCTTCTCGATCGCACCGCTGCACCTGACCGCCGCCAAGGTGCCGGCGGTGCCGCTGTTCGCCGCGCTGCCGACACACCAGAGCCGGCTGCTGCTCGGCCTGATGCTCGCGCCGCTCGCGGTGGGCGTGTTCCTGGGCTGGGCATGCCGACGGATCGCGCCGCGGCCGGCGGCCCGGCTCCGTGGCGTCCTGGTCGCGGCGGCGGTGGTCGGCGCGGTGGCGTTCCTGCTGGCGGCGCTGTCCGGTGGACGGCTCGGCGGCGCCGTCTACAGCCCCCTCACGGTGCCGGCGGGCCTGGTCGGGGCGGTCGCGCTGGGCTGGGTGCTGGTACCGGCCGGGTTGGTGGCCTGGCTGGCCGGTCCCAAGCCCTCGCCGAACCGACGTCCGGTGCCGACGGCCGAACCGGCGCCCGAGCCGGAACCGGAGCCCGAGGTCGAGGCCGTCGTGGCGGCCGAGCCCGCGGCCGAGGAACCGGAATCCGAGCCGGAGGAGCCCGAGGAACTCGACGACGAGTACGTCGAGGAAGAGGACGACGAGCTCGTCGAGGAAGAGAGCTACGAATACGACCCCGGCGAGTACGAGGACGAGGACGAGTACGACGAGGACGACATCGTCGCCGAGCTGGAGGCCGAGGCGGACGCGGAGCTCGCGGCCGAGGACGCCGAGGCCGACGGCGATGAGGATCACTCGCCGGGCGAGGCCGACGACAAGTAGCCGGACCTGGGCGTGAGCCCCCGGAGCCGACCACTTACGCTGGCAGCGACCGTGACCCGGCTCGCCAGGAGTTGACCCTGAGCACTCTGCACCGCGCCCGCGTCGTCGTGTTCGTCTCCGGTTCCGGCACCCTGTTGCAGGCCCTGCTGGACGCCGCCGCGACCGACGACTACCCGGCGGACATCGTCGCCGTCGTCGCCGACCGGGACGGCATCGAAGGCCTGGCCCGCGCCGAGCGCGCCGGCGTGCCGACGCACGTCGTGAAGCTGCGCGACCACGCCGACCGGGCCGCCTGGGACAAGGCGCTGGCCGACCTGGTCGACGGGCTGCGCCCGGACCTGATCGTGCTGGCCGGCTTCATGAAGCTGCTGGGCGCGGAGTTCATGGACCGGTTCGACGACCGGGTGATCAACTCGCACCCGGCGCTGTCGCCGGCCTTCCCCGGCGCGCACGCGGTGCGCGACGCGCTGGCCTACGGCGTGCGGGTCACCGGCTGCACCGTGTTCCTGGTGGACCGGGGTGTGGACACCGGGCCGATCCTGGTCCAGGAGGCCGTGCCGGTCGACGTCGGCGACGACGAGGCCGCGCTGCACGAACGCATCAAAAAGGTGGAGCGGCGACTGCTGGTCGACGTGGTCGCCCGACTGGCCCGCGAGGGCTGGACCCTTCACGGACGAAAGGTGAGCATCCCGTGACCGAGGCAGGAACCGCGCAGCGCCGTCCCGTGCGCCGCGCGCTGATCGGCGTTTCGGACAAGGCCGGACTGCTGGAGCTGGCCACCGGGTTGCACGAGGCCGGCGTGGAGATCGTCTCCACCGGCGGCACCGCGAAGGCGATCGCCGACGCGGGCGTGCCGGTGGTGCCGGTCGAGCAGGTGACCGGCTTCCCGGAGTCGCTGGAGGGCCGGGTCAAGACGCTGCACCCCAGCGTGCACGCCGGTCTGCTGGCCGACACCCGCAAGCCCGACCACCTCAAGCAGCTCGAGGAGCTCGGCATCGCCGCGTTCGACCTGCTCGTGGTGAACCTGTACCCGTTCGCGCAGACGGTGGCCTCCGGCGCGTCGCCGGACGAGTGCGTCGAGCAGATCGACATCGGCGGCCCGGCGATGGTGCGCGCCGCCGCCAAGAACCACCCCAGCGTCGCCGTCGTGGTCGACCCCGCCCGCTACGAGTGGGTGCTGGACAGCGTGCGGGCCGGCGGTTTCACGCTGGCCGACCGCCAGCGGCTGGCCGCCGCCGCGTACCGGCACACCGCCTCGTACGACGTGGCCGTGGCGTCGTGGATGGGCAGCGTGCTCGCCCCCGACGACGACGGCTCCAACTTCCCCGGCTGGGTCGGGGCCACCTGGGATCGCGCGTCCGTGCTGCGCTATGGCGAGAACCCGCACCAGAAGGCCGCGCTGTACGTCTCCGGCCACGGCCCCGGCGGGCTCGCCACCGCCGAGCAGCTGCACGGCAAGGAGATGTCGTACAACAACTACGTGGACGCCGACGCCGCGTGGCGCGCCGCCCACGACCACACCGACCCGTGCGTGGCGATCATCAAGCACGCCAACCCGTGCGGCATCGCCGTGTCGGCGGACATCGCCGACGCCCACCGCAAGGCCCACGCCTGCGACCCGGTCAGCGCCTTCGGCGGCGTGATCGCCGCCAACCGCGAGGTCACCGTCGAGATGGCCGAGCAGGTCGCGGAGATCTTCACCGAGGTCGTGGTCGCGCCGTCCTATGCGGACGGTGCGGTGGACGTGCTGGCGCGTAAGAAGAATGTCCGGATCCTGGTCGCTCAGCCGCCGGTGCGCGGCGGCGCCGAGTTCCGGGCCGTGTCCGGCGGGCTGCTGATGCAGACCGTCGACACCATCGAGGCCGAGGGCGACGACCCGGCCAAGTGGACGCTGGCCACCGGCACCGCCGTCGACGACGAGACCCTCGCCGACCTGCACTTCGCCTGGCGGGCCTGCCGGGCCGTGAAGTCCAACGCCATCCTGCTCGCGCACGCCGGCGCCACCGTCGGCGCCGGCATGGGCCAGGTCAACCGGGTCGACGCCGCCCGGCTGGCCGTCGCCCGGGCCGGCGACCGCGCCAAGGGCTCCGTCGCCGCGTCCGACGCGTTCTTCCCGTTCCCGGACGGGCTTCAGGTGCTGCTCGACGCCGGCGTGAAGGCCGTCGTGCAGCCGGGCGGCTCCGTCCGCGACGCCGAGGTCATCGCCGCCGCCGAAGCGGCCGGCGTCGCCCTCTACCTGACGGGCACCCGCCACTTCGCCCACTGAATCTTTGCCGCGCGTTCCGCGCGGGGCTCGGCCCCTTCGGGGGCCGATGCCTCGCCCTGGCCGGATTTCGATCGGCCGCGTCGGCTTCCGCGTGGGTGCGTCGGGTGGCGGCCGATCGAAATCCGGCGTGCGGGCGAAGCATCGGCGGGGCCTCGCGACCCCCTGTGCCAGCGGTCCGGTGCTTTGAAGGGGCCTTTCCTGACGTTCGACGTCGGGAAAGGTCCCTTCACTGCATCAGGTATCGGTTACTGCATTTCCCGCAGCTCCAACACGAACTCGGCCGCGCAGGCGGCCGTGCAGGGCCACTGCTGGCCGCAGACGGCGCAGTTGGTGTCGGTGCACTGGTGCGTCGTGAGCACTTCCGCCGCGTGGCGCCGGTAGCGCGCCAATGAGTCGTTCCAGGTGTCCCTCGGAGTCATCGGTGTGGGCTCCATTGCCATCACGACCTCCCCACTCGGTGGTGCTGATCCCAGTGTGCTCCCGATCACTCGCGGGTGTCTGGATGATCACCCCATAGGCGTGTCCTCGCGGCTTGACGGCCCCGCCGCGGTGGTGTTGACTTAGCCCATCGGTTCGAACGTGAGTTCGAACCGGGAGGTGGTCGGGATATCGGGGTCCGGCCAGCTCCGAGACCGCCGTCTTCCCCACGGCGGGCCGTGAGTGCAGGGGTGCGCACGCGGCCGTGGCAGTGGGTGAGGAGGTGGCTGGTGTCCGGATCGGCAACGGCGTCGTTGGCCGCGCTCAACGGGGTGAGCGCAGCCAACGAGCTGGTCCAGGCACCACTGGGAAAGGCGCTGCCGGTCCTGGACGGACTGGCCGGCCTGTTGCCGTGGGGCGGCCTGCGGCGCGGGAGCACCGTGGTGGTGCGCGGGTCCACCACGCTGTTGCTCGCGCTGCTGGCCGCCGCCACGAACGAGGGTTCCTGGGCGGCCGTGGTGGGCATGCCCGATCTCGGCCTGCTGGCCGCGCACGAGCTGGGTGTGGTGGTGCACCGGCTGGCGCTGGTGCCCAGGCCCGGCTCCGAACTCGTCGCGGTGACCGCGGCTCTGCTGGACGGCCTCGACCTGGTGGCGGTGGCCAAGCAGCCGCCGGCGGCCGAGGCGCGCCGGCTGTCGGCACGGGCCCGCAACCGCGGCTCGGTGCTCATCCCCGTCGGCGGCTGGCCCGGCGCGGATCTCGAACTCGACGGCAGCGGCGGCGGCTGGACGGGCCTGTCGAACGGCCACGGCCGGCTCCGTGAGCGGGAACTGGTCGTGCGGTCGCGGGGGCGCGGCGCGGCGGCCCGCGGCAGCCAGGTGCGGCTGACCCTGCCCGGCGGCCGGGCGATCGACCTGCCGACGGACAAGCCGAGGCTGCGGCAGGTGGTCCCGTGACGGCCGTGCGCACGCTCGTGGTCTGGTGCCCGGACTGGCCGGTGCTGGCCGCGACCAAGGCCGCCGGCCTGGCCCCGGACGTGCCGGCGGCGGTGCTGGCCAACAACCGGGTCGTCGCCAGCTCGGCGCTGGCCCGGGCGGAGGGCATCCGGCGCGGCGACCGCAAGCGCGGCGCCCAGAGTCGCTGCCCGGACCTGGCCGTGTTCGAGGAGGACCCGGCGCGCGACGCCCGGATGTTCGAGCCGGTCGCGGCGGCCGTGGAGCGGCTGGCGACCGGCATCGAGGTGGTGCGTCCCGGCATCGTGGCCCTGCCGGTGCGCGGTCCGGCCCGCTATTACGGCTCCGAGGAGGCAGTCGCCGAGCGGCTGATCGACCAGGTGGCGACCGAGTGCGACCTGGAGTGCCAGATCGGCGTGGCGGACGGGCTGTTCGCGGCGACGCTGGCGGCCCGGCGCGGGCTGGTGGTGCCGGTCAGTGGCAGCGCGGCGTTCCTGGCGCCGCTGACCGTCGCCGAGCTGAGTCCGCCCGGCGGCCCGGATCGGGCCGACTTCGTCGACCTGCTGCGCCGCCTGGGCCTGCGCACGCTCGGCGCGTACGCGGCGCTGAGCGAGCGGGACGTGGCCTCGCGGTTCGGCGCGGACGCGGTCGCCACCCACCGGCTGGCCCGCGGTCTGGAGGAACGGCCGCCGGCCAGGAGACGAACGCCGCCGGACCTGTCGGTAACGCATTCGCCCGATCCACCGCTAGACCGCGTGGACGCAGCTGCGTTCGCGGGCCGCGCGCTCGCCGAGCAGCTGCACGAGAAACTCGCAGCTCGGGGGCTGGCCTGCACCAGGCTCGGCGTCCACGCGAGCACGGACAACGGTGAGGAGCTGGGCAGGGTGTGGCGTTGCGCCGAGCCGCTCACGCCTGCCGGCATCGCGGATCGGGTGCGCTGGCAGCTGGACGGCTGGCTGCGCGCCGCGCCCGGGACCCGGCCCAGCGCCGGCATCACCCGGCTGTGGCTGGAGCCCGTCGAGGTGGTGGACGCCACCGCGTTGCAGCTGGGGCTGTGGCACGGGGGCAGTGAGGATCCGGGAACCGGGGCGGAACGCGCCAGCCGGGCCCTGGTCAGGGTGCAGGGGCTGCTCGGGCCCGATGGCGTCGTCACCGGCGTGCTCGGTGGCGGACGCGGGCCATCGGACCGGGTCCGGCTGGTGCCGTGGGGCGAGGAACGCCTGCCCGGCGCCGATCCGGATGCACCGTGGCCGGGCCGGCTGCCCGCGCCGTCCCCGGCGACCGTGCCGGCCGTACCGGTGGCCGCCGAGGTGCTCGACGCCTCGGCGGCCCCGGTCGGCGTCAGTGGGCGGCAGCGGCTCACCGGCGTGCCGGCGGCCGTGTCGGTGGCCGGCGGCGCGCCGCGGCCCGTGCTGGCGTGGGCCGGGCCGTGGGCGGCCGCGGAGACGTGGTGGGAGCCGGCCGGCGCGCGTCGCCGGGCCCGGCTCCAGGTTCTGCTGGATGGAGTCGAACAGACCGCCCTGCTGCTGGTCCGCGAGGACCGGGCGTGGGCGGTGGAAGGGGTGTACGACTAGATGAGCGACGACCAGTGGGAGACGACGGCCTGGGAGTCCCGGCGGGACCCGTGGTTCAGCGAGCCGGTGGAGTGGCCGACCCGGCAGCCCGCGCTGCCGGCGTGGTCGGCCCGCGACTTCGAGCAGCAGCTCCTGATCCCCCTGCCCCGCCGCTCCACCGAGTGGCTCTGAACCCTCACGTGATGCAGGGAAGGACGCCTTACCCGCACTCAATGCGGGTAAGGCGTCCTTCCCTGCATGAGGGCCGTCAGATCGGATAGGCGGATTGGAAGGCCAGGCGGTGGTCGGCGGTGGCGGCGATGCGGGTGAGCTCGTCGTCCAGGTCGAGGAAGGCCTGCCAGGGCTCGCCGGCGAGACGGGCGATGACCAGTTGCTCGAGGTCGGGGACGCGCTTGGCCTTCCAGATCTTGTCGGCGAGGCTGACCACCAGCTCCTCGGCGGTGATGCCGGGCTCGGTCCACGAGGCGTGGCTGGCGGCGAAGCGAGCCAGCTCCGGCGGGACGCCGTGGGCGAGCAGGAGATCCCGCCCGGCGGGCTCGTGTCGGTGGCCGGGGCCGGAGAGCTCCTCGACATGAACGATCTTGCCGATGTCGTGGGTGGCCGCCCCGAACAGAACGGCGTCGGTGTCGAGCGTGAGCCGGTCGGCGAACCACTCGGTCAGCTGCGCGGCGACGTCGTGCACGGCGCGCAGATGGGCGGCCAGTCGCGGCGGGGCCGAGAGCCGGGCCAGCAGTTCTGAGGCGGCGGCGGGCAGCGGGCGGAGATCGGACTCGGTCAGGGCACGGCGCAACACATCGGACGGCACCCCGTCCACGATAACCGTCCTTTGTGCTCGTTAGGCCGGACTTGAGTCACCGCGCCACCGGCAGCGTCACCGAGGTGCCGGACAGCTCCACGGTGATCGTCGGGTGCGGGGTGGGTGCGCTGAACCAGTTGCCGTCGGTGCCGCCGATGACCAGTCCGATCCGGTGCCCGGCCGGCGTGATGTGGTCGAGCGCGCCGAGCGAGAACGTCATCGTGTAGGCGCGGCCGGGCGTCAGCGGCGAGCCGTGTACCAACGACCGCCAGTGGCCGATGTCGGCCCAGCTGGTGGCGATCACCTGATGGTCCACCGTGGCCAGGTCGGCGGCGGTGTCGAGGAAGCAGGCGCTGTCGTACGAAGTGCTGTCGCCCCAACAGGATCGGGTGGTGAGGTTCTTGATACCCGGCGCGAAGTCGGCGGTCTGGCGGACGGTCGCCGGCCCGTAGTCGACGAGCAGCACGCCGATGCGAGCGGCGGCCCGGGACGACCGGACGGTGACCGTCACCGAGGAGGAGCCGGCCAACCGTAAGGGATTCCGCAGCGGTGGGGTCTGGAACGCGACCCGGATGTCCGACGGTGTGGAGGGACCGAGGGCCCAGTCGGTGCCGGGCACCTCGGGATGGCTGTCGGTGAACTGGACGCTGCCGTGCGCGGGGCCTGAACCCAGCGAGCCGCCGGAGTTCGCCCACACCGTCTCCATATGGCCGGCCGGCGGCCAGACGGCGTCGTCGGTCCACCGGTCCGGCGCATACTCGACGTGGGCCACCGGCGTGAACTCGATACCGTTGTGCACGCCCAGAAGCCAGCGGTCGAGCCACCGGTGCAGGGTGTCCACGAACTCGCCGCGCTGAAGGTCGAACGGATCCACGTGGCCGGCCTGGTCGAGCCAGACCTTGCGGGTGACTCCGTTACGGGCCAAGGCATTCCACCAGGCGTCGAAATGTTCCGGCCGCACGACCCAGTCGTTGAGGCCCTGCACCGCGAACACGCTGGCCCGCACCTTGTCGGCATGGGCGGCGTAGTCGAACTGCCGCCAGAACGGCGTGTAGTCGCCGCTGGTGCCGGCGAGCGCTGCCTGCTCGTCCTCCCACGGCTTGCACAGCACCTGGGCGCGGGCGTTGTAGAACATGAAGTCGGGGTTGGTGCCGTCGCCGGGCCCGAACCACGCGCCGTTGGAGTTGCTCACCTTGTACCCCGAGCTGATCGCCTCGATGGGCACGATCGTGCGAAGCCCGGCCACACCGGTCGCGGCCATGCCGTTGGCGGTGGAACCGTCCTGCGACTTGCCCACCGCCGCGACCGCGCCGGTGCTCCACGAGGCGTCCACGCGCTGCTGCCCGTCCACGGTCCGATACCCGCGAGCCTTGCCGTTGAGCCAGTTCACCACGGCCAGCCCGGAGGCCACGTCGTCGAAGCAGCCGGTCGAGCGGCTGGTGCCGCCGACATCCACCAGCACCACCGCATATCCCCGTGGCACGAAGTAGTTGTCGTAGAACAGCGGGAACTGCTGCGGCGTGCCGTCCGGGGCGTACGTCTTGAGCTGGTGCTCGTTGCCCCGGCCGGCCGTCTGGAAGTACGGGCTGACGTCCATGATCACCGGCACGCGCTGGCCGCGCGCCGCCGGCTCGGCCGGTCGGACGATGTCGGCGGCGACGCGGTCGACCACGCCGTCCCGGTCCAGGTCCTGCCCGGTCTCCACCCACACCGTCTCGCGGATCGCGTTGGCATAGGAGAAAACCGGCTGGCTGACGCCGTCGGCCAGCGAGAACGGTTCCGTCGCCTGTGCCACCGGCGCACCGGCGATCAGCAGCGCCAGCGCGCCGACAACAGCCCACAGCCTCATGCACCGAGTATGTGCTGTGGCGTAACCGTTTCCCTACGACTCAGCCCCTTCGGGCAGCGCGGCGGCCTGCCAGCCGTAGTCGCGGGGCCAGTCCTCGCCGCGGGCCCAGGCCACGAACATCGCCGCCACCTCAGCGGATTCGTCCAGCTCGGTCCACACGTCCTCGCCGTCGCGGCGCTCCACCAGGTACGGGCTGTCGGCCTCGCGCCAGGTCTGGAGGTACGCGCCGGGCGCGCGCTCGGCGACCGCGTACCGGTCGCCGGCGCCGCCGATCCGGTCCAGCAGCGCGTGCAGATCGGACTCGGTGGGGCCGGTCAGCAGGGTTCCGTCCTCGGTGGCCACGGTGATCGGCAGGGGGTCGTTCGCTCGTTCCACGGACCCATTTTCCCAGGTGAAGGCGGAAAATCGCGCCCATACCGGGAAAAAGCCGCTGACCTGCGATGATCACCGCATGGGTGCAGTAGTGATCACCACCGCCGACCCGGGCTGGGCGGACGAGTACCGGGCGGTCGCCGACCGGGTGCGGGAGGTCCTGGGTGCGACGCTGAGCCGGGTCGACCACATCGGCTCGACCTCGGTGCCTGGCCTGGACGCCAAGAACATCCTGGACGTGCAGGCCAGCGTCGCCGCGGAACCGTTGCTGGCCAAGGCCTTCGACGCGCTGGTCGCGGCCGGCTGGCAGCCGGGCGGGGCGAACCGCGACCATCCGGTGCCGGGCCTGCCGGCCGATGCCGGTCAGTGGGTGAAGCGCCTGGTCCGCGAGCCGGCCGGGGAACGCCGGGTGAATCTGCACATCCGCGTCGACGGCCGCGCCAATCAGCGCTACGCGCTGCTGTTCCGTGACTACCTGCGCGCGCACCCGGCGACCGCGCAGGCGTACGGCCAGTTCAAGCGGCTCGCGTCCGAGCTGCCGTTCGACAGCGTCGGGGCGTACGCGGACCTGAAGGATCCGGTGTGCGACCTGGTCTACCTGCCGGCCGAGGAGTGGGCCGCGCGCACCGGCTGGTAGGCCCGCTACCTGCGCAGACGGGCTTGACACTGCGAGCTCAACCCCGCATAGTCGAACGTGAGTTCGGAAGGGGTGTGCCACATGGGCTGGAACAATCCACCGGTCCGGTGGCGCGATCTCGAACGTACCCTCTCCGGCCGGCCGGGCGTCATTCCGGACGGCGGCGATGCTCCCGGCTTCAGCCGCAAGCGGGACGGCTACGAGAAACCGGGGGACGTGCCCTCGCAGCTGTCGCCGGAAACCACGGTGTACGGCGATGTCGCGCGGGTGCCGTACGCGGAACTGCACTGCCACTCCAACTTCAGCTTCCTGGACGGGGCGAGCCACCCCGAGGAGCTGATCGAGGCGGCCGGGCGGATGCGGCTGGACGCGATCGCGATCACCGACCACGACGGCATGTACGGCGTGATCCGGTTCGCGGAGGCGGCCAAGGAGATCGGCATCCGGACCGTGTTCGGCTCAGAGCTCAGCATCGGGCTTTCCATGCCGCAGAACGGGATCGCCGACCCGGAGGGCAACCACCTGCTGGTGCTGGCCCGCAATCCCGACGGCTACGCCGCGCTGTGCCGGTCGATCACCAAGGCGCAGCTCGCCGGCGGGGAGAAGGGTCGACCCGTCTACGACCTGGACGACTTGGCAGCGGAGGCGAACGACAACTGGGCGGTGCTCACCGGCTGCCGCAAGGGAACCGTCCGCACCGCGCTCGAACTGGAGGGCGCCGAGGGCGCGGAGCGCGAGCTCCGCCGGCTGATCTCCTTGTTCGGCAAGGCGAACGTGTACGTGGAGCTGATCGACCACGGGCTGCCGGAGGACACCGACCGCAACGACGTGCTCGTCGAGCTGGCGCGCAAGTGCGGGGTGAAGTACCTGGCCACGAACAACGTGCACTTCGCCACGCCGGACCGCGGCCGGCTGGCCGGCGCGCTGGCGGCGGTGCGGGCGCGGCGCAGCCTGGACGAGATGGCCGGCTGGCTGCCGGCGTCCAGCGCCGCGCACCTGCGCACCGGCGAGGAGATGCTGGTGCGCTTCCACCGGTATCCGGAGGCCGTGCACAACGCGGCGATCCTGGGCGTGCAGTGCGCCATCGACCTCAAGCTGATGGCGCCGAAGCTGCCGCCGTACCCGGTGCCGCCGGGGCACAGCGAGAACAGCTACCTGCGCTTCCTGACCATGCGGCAGGCCCGGAAGAAGTACGGCACGCGCGCGGAGAACCCCAAGGCGTACAACCAGATCGAGCACGAGCTCAAGGTGATCGGCGACCTGGGCTTCCCCGGCTACTTCCTGATCGTCTGGAATATCGTGCAGTTCTGCGTGGAGAGCGACATCCTGTGCCAGGGCCGGGGATCCGCCGCCAACTCGGCGGTCTGCTACGCGCTGGGCATCACCAATGTCGACGCCGTCGAGAACAACCTGCTGTTCGAGCGGTTCCTCGCGCCGGCCCGGGACGGGCCCCCGGACATCGACCTGGACATCGAGTCCGACCGCCGCGAGGAGGTCATCCAGTACGTCTACAAGGAATACGGGCGCACCTGCGCGGCGCAGGTGGCGAACGTGATCTCCTACCGGGCCAAGTTCGCCGTCCGCGACATGGCCCGCGCGCTGGGCTACTCCGCCGGGCAGCAGGACGCGTGGACCAAGCAGATCGACCGCTGGGGTCCGCTGCGCTCCTCGACCGAGGAGCAGGAGCACGACATCCCGGACCTGGTGGTGGAGCTGGCCGACCAGCTCGAGGGTTTCCCGCGGCACCTGGGCATCCACTCCGGCGGCATGGTGATCTGCGATCGGCCGGTGAGCGAGATCTGCCCGGTGGAGTGGGCGCGCATGGAGAACCGGTCGGTGCTCCAGTGGGACAAGGATGACTGCGCGCTGGCCGGGCTGGTCAAGTTCGACCTGCTCGGGCTGGGCATGCTCTCCGCGCTGCACTACGCCGTGGACCTGGTGCGGGACTTCGAGGGCGAGACCGTCGATCTGTCCAAACTGGACCTGAAGGACCAGAAGGTCTACGACATGCTGTGCGCGGCCGACACCGTGGGCGTGTTCCAGGTGGAGAGCCGGGCGCAGATGGCGACGCTGCCCCGGCTGAAGCCGCGGAAGTTCTACGACCTGGTGGTGGAGGTGGCGCTGATCCGGCCCGGTCCGATCCAGGGCGGCTCGGTGCACCCCTACATCCGCCGGCGCAACGGCCAGGAGGACGTCAAGATCGACCATCCGCTGCTGGTGCCCGCGCTGGAACGGACCCTGGGCGTGCCGCTGTTCCAGGAGCAGCTGATGCAGATGGCGGTGGACGTCGCCGACTTCACCGCGGCCGAGGCCGACGAGCTGCGCCGGGCCATGGGGGCCAAGCGGTCCACGGAGCGGATGGAGAAGCTGCGCGAGCGGTTCTACGCGGGCGCGGCGGCCAACGAGGTCACCGGCGAGCTGGCCGACGACATCTTCCGGAAGCTGTTGGCGTTCGCCAACTTCGGCTTCCCGGAGAGCCACGCGTTCAGCTTCGCGCACCTGGTGTTCTGCTCGGCGTACCTCAAGCTCAACCACCCGGCGGCGTTCTGCGCGGCGCTGCTGCGGGCCCAGCCGATGGGCTTCTACTCGCCGCAGTCGCTGGTCGCCGACGCTCGGCGGCACGGCGTCACCGTGCACGGGCCGGACATCAACGTCAGCCTTTCGCACGCCACCCTGGAGCTGCCCGGCCCGTCGGTCCGGCTGGGCATCGGTGCCGTCCGCACCATCGGCGACAAGCTGGCCGAGCGGATCGTCGAGGAACGGGAGGAGCACGGGCCGTACCGGACCATGGTCGACCTGGCCGGCCGGATCGGGCTGACCACGCCGCAGCTGGAGGCGCTGGCCACCGCCGGCGCCTTCGCCGGCCTCGGTCTGGAGCGCCGCGAGGCGCTGTGGGCGGCCGGCGCCGCGGCGCGGGAACGCGAGGGCCGGCTGCCCGGCACCGTCACCGGCACGGACGCGCCGATGCTGCCCGGCATGGACGAGGTGGAGACCGCCGCCGCCGACGTGTGGGCGACCGGCGTCTCGCCGGACAGCTATCCCATCCAGTTCGTCCGCGGCAAGCTGCGGCAGATGGGCGCGCTGGCCGTGTCCGAACTGTCCACTGTGGAGGACAAGACCCGGGTGCTGGTCGGCGGCGCGATCACCCACCGGCAGCGCCCGGCGACCGCCGGCGGCGTCACGTTCCTCAACGTGGAGGACGAGACCGGCATGGTGAACGTGGTGTGCAGCGAGGGGCTGTGGCGGCGGTACCGGCGGATCGCCCGCACCAGCTCGGCGGTGTTGGTGCGGGGCGTGCTGGAGAAGGCGGAGGGCGTGCTCAGCCTGCAGGCCGATCAGTTGCGGCATCTGGACATCCGCGTGCCCTCCACGTCACGAGACTTCCGTTGACGTGGAGGGCAGACGCCGATCGTCAGGTGCCGGTCCGGATGCCGGGTGACGACAGGTAGACCAGGACGTCAGGGTAGTTGCCGAGATTTCCGCCATTGCCAGGAGACCAGTGCTCGAGGGATCCCCAGCCGAGCCGCGGCGACGGCGCCGACCAGCACGATGGCGAGCCTTCGGTTGATTGACGCTCCTAGCAGTTGATCGGCGCGCTTTCGACGTCCGACAGAAGGGGGATGCTGCCGTCGACGGCCCATGACCTGGCCCAGTAGTACCGACTGTCGCCGGTGTAGTCGGGGCCGTTCAGCGGTGCGATGCGCACCCAGTTCGAGTCGGGGCCGACGACCTGGCTCACGACCACACCACTCCAGTTGATCGTCGACGTGCGGCTCGCCGACGTCCCCACCTGCAGGTAGAACCGGACGTCGGTCTGCGGCGCCAACACATCGGCCTGGGCCTCCCAGATCCGCGGGCCTCCGTCGGGTCGCGTGGTGGTGGCGTCGAAGCACGGCCGGACGGCGACCCCCATGCTGCTGGCGTAGGCCGGGAACTGGCGGCAGGCCTCGGTGGTAAAGGCCTGTGCGGCGGGCGCGGTCGCCGCGGCCACGCCGACGAACCCGGCGACACAGGCCAGGGCGGCAGTGATGCGGGTGGTGGTGATCCGGTTACGCGGTTTCACGGTGAGTGCCGGCCTTCCTGCCGCCGACCTGTGGGGCCCTCACCATGGCGCGGCCGACTGAAGCAATGCGGAAATCCAACTGCAGCGCTTCCGCAGCGGTCGGCGTTGCGGCACCTGGACATCCGCGTGCCGCCCGCGTCCAGGGATTTCCGCTGACCGGGAGTCGTCGAGGCGCTACCGTCCGAGTCCGTGAGACACGACGCCCCGGAGCGGGTGACGGTGCTGCGCGGCGGCCTGCGGTGCCCGGGAGTCCGGGTCGGCCGCGTGGCCGCCTACGAGTTCGACATTCCGGACGGGATGTACGTCCGCCCGGGCGCCGGCCGCCGGCAGCGGGCCTTCCTGCTGCTGGACGAGTCGGCCCAACTCGACCAGCCGGTGGTGTTCGAGCCGGAGCAGGCCGGCTGGTGGTACGTCGACCTGGTCGAGATCCGGGAGGACGGCGACACGATCCACGTCGTCGACCACTACGTCGACTTCGTCGTCGGCCCGCCGGGACTGCCCTACCGGGTGCTGGACCTGCATGAACTGGGTGAGGCGCTGACAACGGGCGCGCTCACCGCGCCGCAGGTCGCCCATGTGCTGGCCGCCACCCAGGCTTTCGCGGACCGCCACCTGCAGGGCGAGCACCACCGCGGGCCGGACTGGCCGGACTTCCCGCCGGCCGCGCTGGCGCCGGTGCGTGCGGTCGAGATTCCCGGCCACTGACCGCCCCGAATCCCGGGGCGGTCAGTGGTCCCGGTCAGGGGTAGCTGACGACGTTGCTCGGGGTGGTGCCGGACGGGGTCACCGCGCCGGTGTCGTTGATGACGTGCGTGATGGTTCCCTGGTAGTTCAGGGACACCGTCAGCAGGTCGTGGAACTTCACTCCGGCGTTGGTGGGGACCTCGAACGCGTGGTACGCGTTCACGGACGGATTGACGTTGAAGTAGTTGTAGCTGCCCAGGCCCCACGCCTCGTGCGAGGTGACGCTCGCGCCGACCTTGTAGGCGGCGTAGCCGTTCACGCCGCTCGGGGCCATCCACGCGGCCTGGTTGGGCACGTCGTAGGGCATCTCGTTCTGGAAGAAGATGGTCCGGCCGCCCTGGCCGTTCCACGTCACCTCGTACTTCTGGTAGTGCTCCACGAACAGCCCCGTCGCGAGCACGTTGTTGCCGTTGACGATCAGGCCGTTGTCGGCCGTGTTGGTGCCCCAGCCGACGGTGCCGGCGTTGCCGTGGTCGGCCCGCCACGCCCAGATGTGGTCGATCAGCGTGTTGCTGCTGTTGACGATCAGGCTCGCGGTGGCCTTGCCGGCGACCTCGCCGCCGACCCGGAAGAACACGTCCTGGATGGACGTCGGGTTGGACGCGTGGCTCGCCGACGAGCCGGACGGGCCGACGGTGAGCAGCGCGGCGGAGTTGGTGGTGCCGGCGTCGAGCAGCAGGCCCTTGAGCCGCACACCGTCCACATCGGACACCTGCATGGCGTTGACGCCGTTGTCGGGCACCAGGGTCGGGTAGCCGATGCCCAGCACCACGGTGTTCGCCTTGGTGACGTTGAGCGTCTGGTTCAGGTGGTACACGCCCGGCGTGAAGAACAGGTTGCAGCCGGAGCTCAGCGCGGCGTTGATGGTGGACGCGGTGTCACCGGCCTTGACCACGTAGAACTGGCTCATCGGCGCCGAGCTGCCGGGGGTGCTGCCGTTGGCCCAGCTCGGCCCGGAGGCGTTGGTGCGCAGCGAGGGCAGGAACACCCGGTACTTGCCGGTGCCGTCGATGTACAGGTACGGCACGTCCCGCGACACCGGCGTGGTGCCCAGAGTCGTCTCCGGCGGGTTCGGGAAGGTGTTGGCGGGCGCGCCGTTCACGCCGGAGAACACCATGTTCCACACGCCGCCGGACCAGCTGCCGAAGTTGGAGTCCCGGGTGTACCACTGCTGCTGGGAGATGGACGCGGTCTGGCCGGAGACCTTGGTGTCGGCGACGTAGCCGCCGCTGGCCCAGCCGTAGCTCGCCGGGTACAGCTGGAGGTCGCCGCGGATGTCCATGCGACGGAACGGCGCGGCCTGCGCGACGGCCCAGCGGTCGCCGCCGGTGGCGTTGACGGCCATGTTCTCCGCGGAGCGCCAGAAGTTCTGGGTGGCGTTGCCGGCGTCGGAGGCGTTGAACGCGTCCACGGTGACGTGCCCGTTGATGGTCACGTCGTCGGGGTTCTGGCCGAGGCCGGCGACGGAGGTGTAGAAGCCGACGTTGTCGTTGACGGTGTAGGTGCCGGGCTTGAACAGCTCGGCCACCCGCCGCTCGGCGAACTGCGCGGTCTGGGTGTCCTTCTGCGCGTTGAAGTCGGCGTCGAGCTGCGACTGGATGCTCGCCGCGGACATGCTCGGGTCGAACACGTGCACGTTCGGGCCGAGGTTGGGAGTGTCGGACTGCGTCGGGCAGCTGGTGGAGGTGCCGCCGATGGTGTAGGCGGCGCTGCCCACGGGCGAGTTGGACAGGCCCGACGCGATGCCGATCGCGTTGATGGTCTGGGTGGACGACACCGTGATCGGGCCCGTGTACTGCGGCGAGTCCGCGGTTGGCGTCGAACCGTCCACTGTGTACCGAATGGTCGCGCCGGCGGTGGCGTCGGAGATCGTCACCGTCTGGGCGGTGGTGTAGCTGCCGCCGGGCGGGGAGAACGTGGGCGTGGCGGCGGCCTGCGTGCTGCTGCCGCCCTGGGTGTAGCTGAAGTGCGGGGTGTCGTACTGGGGCCCGTTCTTCTCGTACGTGAACCAGTAGTCCAGCGTGGTGCCGGTGACCAGGCTGCCGACGGTCCACTGCCAGGTGCCGGCGTTGTTGGTCATCCGGACGTTCTGCTGGCCGAGGCCGGGCACGCCGGTGTAGTGCACGTCCACGTAGAGCGCGGGGGTGGTGGGCGTGAAGTCGATCCGCGCCTGGCTGGCGCTGGTCTGGGTGACGGACTGGGTGTAGTCGGTGGCCGCGGCGGCGGGCAGGGTCGACGCCGAGGTCAGGGCTACTGCACCGATTAAGGCTAGTAACAGTCTCCGCATGGGGGAGCACCTCCGAGCAGGGGCAGGGTCTGCCGGGACACGACGTTGTGAGAGCGCTCTCAAGCGTCGTGACGATAAACCGCTGCCCCCGTGCTACGGAAGGGTTAACCGCGAATTTCAGGCCCCTGCGTCGAAAAAGGGCTGGCACTGCACGGGGTTGGACGGATCAAGGGCGTTGAGGACGAACGACGCCACGTTGGGGTCGACGGCCTGGCCGAGGTGGCCGGTGAAGTCCAGCCCGCAGCGGTCCTGGATCACGATGTTGGTGGCGTTGGGCGCGGTGAAGATTCCGCTGGTGTACGGCGTGACCACGGTGTCGTACCTGGAGACGATGTTGGTGTAGGTCGGCCCCGGCACGGCCACCCCGTCGGCGTTCAGCTTGGTCAGGAAGTCCGAGCCGGGCAGGTACTCGGCGCAGGCCGCGCAGCCGACACCGGTCAGGACCGGTCCGAGGTGCAGCAGGTTCGCCAGCGTGGCCAGTCCGTCCAGGGAGGTGCCGGCGTAGTTGGCGCCGAAGCCCACGAAGTGCGCCACCTTTGCCGCGCCATCGTTGAATTTCAGGTAGTACGCCGGCACGGTGCTGCCCTCGGAGTGGCCGACGATGTCGACCTTGGCGGCGTGTGTGGCGGCGATGACCTTGTCCACGAAGGCGCTCAGCTGGGCCGCGCTGTCCTCCATCGGGCCGATGCCGCCGACGGTCGGGCCGAGGATTCCGGTGCCGTACGTCAGGTAGAAGACGCAGTAGCCGCGCCCGGCCAGCGTCGGTGCGAGCGTGGCGAAGTTGAGCGGGCCGTTCGCGCCGAGGCCGTGCACCAGCACGACCGGCTCGGGGTGTTGCGCGTCCGGCGCGCAGGAGAAGTCGTTGATCCCGGACGTCGGCGCCGCGTTCGCGGCGACACCGCCGGCCAGCAGGCCGACCGCGGCCAGCAGGGGGATGAGGAGCTTGCGCATGAAGCCTCCGTGCCAGACAAATGTGCCAGGGCGACTATGACCTGGCTCACCCGAGTACAACACGCTGCCTTGTTTTGAACAAGATACATTTTCCAGAATCGGTTCCGTAGCATCGCGGCATGACGCGCAGCGGCCGCACCGTTCGTGGACTCGACGCCGAGCAGCGCCGGGCCCAGCGGCGCGCCGACCTGCTCGAGGCGGCGCTGACTCTGTTCGGGCGCAAGGGTTTCGCCAATGTGCCGATCGAGGAGATCTGCCAGACGGCCTATGTCGGCACCAAGAGCTTCTACGAGCTGTTCGACAGCAAGGAGGCCTGTTACCTCGCCCTGTTCGAGCAACTCGTGGCCGACCTGTCGGCCCGCATGCTGGCGGCGTTCGCCGAGGGCAACCGCGAGGACGAGGCCCTGCTCGAGACGTTCGCGCGCGTCCTGGTCGTCGATCCCCGCGTGCCGCGGGTGGTGTTCGCGCAGTCCACCGCGGTGTCGCCGGCCGTGGAGCGCCGCCGACGGGAGAACCGGCGCTGGGGCGCGGGTTTCGTCGAGGAGGTGTGGCGGCAGCAGGGCGTGATCCCCGCCGGGGCGGACGTGCGGGCCATCGCGATCGCCACCGTCGGCGGGCTGTTCGAGCTGGTCACGGAGTGGCTGTTCGAGGAGAACGAGGACGTGGAACTGCTGATCGGGCAGCTGGTGGCCTACGGCCGGGTCGTCCGGGCCGGCCTTACGTCCATTGTGGACGGTGTATCGTCCGACGGGTGACGACCGTCTCCCTGACGCTGCACGGCGAACCCGAGGACGTCGACCCCGAGGCCCGGCGGCTGCGCGCCGAGCTGCTCGACCTGGACGTCGACAGCGCCGAGTTCGCGACCGGCGAGGCGCCGACCGGCAGCAAGGGCGTGGACCCGGGCGCGGTCAGCACGATCATCGTCGCGCTGAGCACCTCGCCGGTGCTCGTCCAGCTCGGCCGGGTGCTGCGCGACTGGGTCACCCGCGACGACCGGCGCAAGATCGAGGTCCGCGACGGCAAGCGCTCGATCACGCTCACCAACACCACCGCGGCCGACAACCAGGCCGCCATCGAGGCGTTCTTCCGGCGCGATCCACAGGACTGACTACCATCCGTGGCGTGCAAGAAGACGCGGCCGCACCGGGGTTCGAGATCGGCAAGGACGGGGTCGGCAGCATCGTCGTCGGCGTCGACGGCTCGCCACCGGCCGTGCACGCGGCCGCCTGGGCGGCCGGACTGGCCCGCCGCGAGCGGGCTCGGCTGGTGCTGGTCTACGTCGAGCCGCTGGCCAGCGCCGCCTACTGGACGTCCATCGGCATGATCAACGCGGCCGAGGCGGCCAACGACTACGTCGCCGAGGTGCGGCGCGAGGCGGCCAAGTTCCTGGACCAGTTCGGCATCGAGTGGGACCTGCTGCACCACCGCGGCGATCCGGCGACCGCGCTGGAGCAGATCGCCGAGGAGCTGCGCGCCGACTGCATCGTCGTCGGCCGGTCCCGGCACAAGGGCGGCCTGCTCGGCTCCGTGCCGAAGACCCTGGTCACGCGGGCGGCCCGGCCGGTGGTGGTCGTGCCGTGAGCGTGGAGATCGCCGAGGACTACGCCGACGCGGTGCTCACCGGGCAGACCTGGGAGCGCCGGTCGTTCGAACGCTGTGACTTCACCGACGCCGACCTGCGCGAGCTGGTCACCAAGGCGTGCACCTTCACCAACTGCGACTTCACCCGGGCCGACCTGGGGGACAGCAGGCACAACGGCACCGCGTTCCGGGGCTGCACGTTCAACCGGACCGTGTTCGCCTCGTCCCGGTTCGAGGGCTGCACGCTGCTCGGCTCCACGTTCAGCGACTGCCGGCTGCGCGGCTGCACCATCCGCGACACCGATCTGTCGCTGGCCGCGCTGGGCCGCATCGACCTGCGCAAGATGGACCTGTCGGGGCTGCGCCTGCGGGAAGCCAATCTCGTCGAGGCCGACCTGCGCGAGTGCGATCTCCAGAACGCCGACCTCAGCGGCGCCCGGCTGCTGCGGACCCGGCTGGAGGAGACCGACCTGCGCGGGGCCCGGCTGGATCCGGACGGCCTGCGGCAGGCGCAGCTCACCGGGGCCCGCATCGACCTGGACATGGCGGTCCGCTTCGCCGCCGCCCACGGGCTGGTCGTCGAGGGATGAAAAAAAGGGGCCGCGCTCGCGCGCGGCCCCTGGTGATCACTGCCCGGTCGGCGGCGGAGTGCCCTGGCGGACCTCCACCAGCGTGCCGTCGGAGATCAGCTCGTCGATCGACTTCGGCAGCAGGTACGCGGTGCCGCCGCCGGGCTGCCCGAACCACGGCACGGCCACGCCGGCCAGCGCCTGCACCGGCTGGTTCAGCCGGTACACGTGGTACGGCCGGCTGACCCACTCCGGCACCAGCGAGCGCAGCGGGAACGGCGTGCCGCCGGCGTAGGTGAGGTTGCCGTCCGGCTGGCCGAAGCGGTCCACCTCCACGCCCTGCGGCAGCTCGATGACCCGCTTGCCGCGGAACAGCGTCAGCGGCGGCTCGCCCCGCAGCGGCTGGATCGGCCACTCGTCGGCGCGCGGCGGCTGGCCGTTGTTCTGCTGCTGATTGGCCGGCGGCTGTCCCTGGCCGTTCATGGGCATCGGCGGACGGTCGCCCATCGGCGGCTGCCCACCCATCGGCGGGCCGCCCATCGGCTGCGCCGCCGTCGGCCGCGGCGGCGTCATCGGCGGCAGGCCCGGCTGGTCCAGCCGCGCCGCGGCCGGCGGCTCCGCGCGCGGCGGCAGGTCCAGCGGGGGCAGGTCGGGCAGCTGCTCCGGCTGCTGCACCGGCGGGATCGGCACCGGCACCGGCGCGATGTCCACCGGGTGCTCCGGCTCGGCCGCCGGCTCCGTGAACTGCTGCTCCGCGTGCTGCGGCTCGAAGACCGACTCCGACCGTGGCTCCGTGAACTGCGGTTGTTCGGCCCGCGGCTCGACGAACGGCTCCGGCCGCTGTTCCGCGAACGGCTGCGGTTCGGTGAACGGCGACTCGGCCCGCTGCTCGGCGAAGGGCGGCTCGGCCGGCGGTTCGGTGAACGCCGACTCGGCCCGCGGCTCCACGAACTCCGACTCCGGCCGCTGCTCGGCGAACACCGACTCGGATCGCGGCTCGACGAACTGGTGCTGGTCGGCCGGCGGCTCGAAGCGCGCCTGGTCCTCGGCGTGCTCCTCGGCCGGGGTCTCCGCCGGGCGGTTCAGCAGCAGCTTGCCCAGCAGGAACGCGGCCGCGTCGTTGTCGTCGTCGAACAGCATCGGCGTGCTGAAGCCGTGCTCGTACCAGCCGACCTGCCAGCCGTCCTCGACCTGCTCGAGGTACCAGGTGTTGGGCGAGGGCTCGCCGATCCGGTACACCGACGACGGCACGTTCAGCTCGTCCAGGAGCTGGCGCAGCACCTCGATGCTGGCCCCGCCGACCGCCGCCGGCTCGGCCGGCTGCTCCACGACGGGCTCGGGCTCCGGTTCCGCCGACTGCTCGACGACCAGCGGCTCCGGCTCGGGCGTCGGCTCCGGGGCCGGCTCGACCACCGGCGGCTCGGGCGCCGGCATCATCTGGGTCGCCTGCGGCGGGGCCGGCGGCTGCTGCGCCGGCACCGGGCGGCCGCCCGGCACCATCGTGCTGAGCAGGGCCACCGCCTGGCCGCGGGTCGGCTCGTCCACCTCGGGCGCGAGGAAGTTCACCGAGCGGATGTGCTGCACGAGGTCCGGCTCGGGCGGCACGCCGTAGCGGGCCAGGTAGAAGATCACCGCGGCCGGCCAGATCCAGGTGCCGTCGGTGTGGAAGGCGAACGGGATGGACTCGGGGTTCTCGTGGGCCAGGCGGTCGCTGTCCATGCCCTGGGCGGTCATCACGACCGGCGCCGCCTCCAGGTAGTCCAGCACCTTGCCGACCTCGGCCGGGTCCAGCGGCGGCCGGTTCACCGACGGGCGGCCGTCCGGACCGGGACCGTCGAAGATCCGGGCGGTGCGCAGCCGGCCGGGGCCGTTCTGGTTCTGCGGCGGCATCGGCGGCCGCTGCGGCGCCGGCGCCTGGAGCCGGGCGCCGAGCCATTCCGGCACGTTGTCGTCGGTGCGCGGGAAGAAGCGCATCTCGTCGGTGTAGGCCATCGGTGGCGGCGGGTTCTGCCACTGCGGCTCGTCGCGGTCGAAGTCCAGGTTGTAGCTGGACGGGCGGTCGAGCTGGTAGCGGGCGTTGAACCAGGTGCCGCGGCCCTCGCGGTACATGCCGGCCCGCAGGCGGGCGAACAGCGACGCGGTGTCCGCGGGCGCCGTCCAGGGCCTGCTCTGACCGTCCTGGTCGGTCACCTCGGCGGACAGCTCGAAGTAGCGGCCGGCAGCCCGGTAGTAGGCCCTGACCTGCTCCCACTCCTGCGGAGCGGCCTTCATCAGGGCCAGCCCGATCTGCTTGACCAGCGCATCCTGTTCGACTGGGTTCAGCGGGGTCGGCTGTGACACACGCCCATCCTCTCGCGTTCCGTTGCGATCTGACACCCGCCTCACACCGGGTGTGGCCCAGACCTCCCTGCTCCTCGTCACGACCAGCATTGATGATTGCCCCCCGGAAGGCCAACGCGGGGGCGAATGCCGCAATCGGGCGACCGTGAGTTATGAGATCGGTAGCACTACGGCCGGTGAGCTGGCGACCAGGCCGTCAGGCAGAATGAATCTCGTGACCGCTGTGACCCTCGACGGCAAGGCCACCCGCGACGCGATCTTCGACGACCTGCGGGTCCGGGTCGCCGCGCTGACCGCACGGGGGGTGACCCCCGGCCTGGCCACGGTGCTGGTCGGCGACGACCCCGGCTCGCACGCCTACGTGCGGGGCAAGCACGCGGACTGCGCGAAGGTGGGCATCACCTCGATCCGGCGGGACCTGCCGGCCGACATCTCGCAGGCCGACCTCGAGGCCGTGCTGGACGACCTGAACGCCGACCCGGCCTGCACGGGGTACATCGTGCAGCTGCCGGTGCCCAAGCACCTGGACACGGGCGCGCTGCTGGAGCGGATCGCGCCGGCCAAGGACGCGGACGGCCTGCACCCGGTCAGCCTGGGCAAGCTGGTGCTGGGCGAGCCGGGGCCGCTGCCGTGCACGCCGAGCGGCATCGTCGCGCTGCTGCGCCGCTACGAGGTGCCGATCGCCGGCGCGCAGGTGTGCGTGGTCGGCCGTGGCGTGACCGTCGGTCGGCCGCTGGGTCTGCTGCTCACGCGCCGTAGCGAGAACGCGACCGTGACCCTGTGCCACACCGGCACCAAGGACCTGGCCGCCGAGGTGCGGCGGGCCGACATCGTGGTGGCCGCGGCGGGCGTCGCCGGCCTGATCACCGCCGACATGGTGAAGCCGGGCGCGGCGGTGCTGGACGTCGGTATCACTCGTACGGAGGAAGGGTTGCGCGGCGACGTGCACCCGGACGTCCGAGAGGTCGCCGGGCACCTGGCGCCGATGCCGGGCGGCGTCGGCCCGATGACCCGGGCGATGCTGCTGGCGAACGTGGTCGAGGCCGCCGAGCGAGCGGCCACGTCGTGATCACCGTGACCGGCAGGCGCCGGTGGACGCAGGAGATCGGCCGGTACACGCCGTTCGGGCTGGTGCTGGCCATCGCGGCCGCCGGCATAGGGTTGATCTTCGCGTACCACTGGCGGATCGGCTCCGGCCTGATCGGCGGCTCGCTGCTGGTCGCGGCCGCGCTCCGGGTGCTGCTGCCGGAGCGGCAGCTGGGCCTGATCGCGCTGCGCGGCCGGTTCACCGACGTGATCCTGTACGGCGGCCTGGGCTTCCTGGTCGTGCTGGTCGCCGCCACCATCATCGGCGGCCCGTTCGACCACTGAGTCTTTGCCGCGCGTTCCGCGCGGGGCGAGGCCGCTCGTGACCGGTGCCTTCCCTCGCCGCATTTCGAACGCTCGCATCGGCTCGTGCGGTGGGCGCGTCGGAAGGCGAGCGGTCGAAATGCGACCACGGTCCAGGCACCGGCGCGGCCTCGCGACTCTGGGGCTGGGGCGAAACCGCACATCACCGAGGTGTCCCTGGCCACTGAGAGAGCCTGCTCACCGTGAAAGGTCGGGGTCGGCGGCGCCTTGGTAATCTGCGGCAACCGGGCGACCAGCCCGGTGCGCGGTCCCGGTGCTGAGGCCGCCGGACAGGTCTCCTGCCGTGGTGGTCGCGCCCCGTGGACGTGACGCAGACCGCGATCGGGAGGATCTTCCCTGTGGCACGCTCCGTCAACGTGACCGTCACCGGTGCGGCCGGCCAGATCGGCTACGCACTGCTGTTCCGGATCGCCTCGGGCCAACTGCTCGGCCAGGACACCAAGGTCCGGCTGCGGCTGCTGGAGATCCCGCAGGCGGTCAAGGCGGCCGAGGGCACCGCCATGGAGCTGGAGGACTGCGCGTTCCCGCTGCTCGAGGGCATCGACATCACCGACGACGCCAAGACCGCGTTCGACGGCGTGAACGTGGCCCTGCTGGTCGGCGCCCGGCCCCGCACCAAGGGCATGGAGCGCGGTGACCTGCTGGAGGCCAACGGCGGCATCTTCAAGCCGCAGGGTGAGGCCATCAACGCCGGCGCGGCCGACGACGTGCGCGTGCTGGTGGTCGGCAACCCCGCCAACACCAACGCCCTGATCGCCCAGCAGCACGCGCCCGACGTGCCGGCCGAGCGCTTCACCGCGATGACCCGCCTCGACGAGAACCGCGCGTACTCGCAGCTGGCCAACAAGCTCCGCGTGCCGGTCACCGAGATCAAGCGACTGGTGATCTGGGGCAACCACTCCGCCACCCAGTACCCCGACCTGACCCACGCGGTGGTCGGCGACCGCAACGCGCTCGAGCTGGTGGACGACCAGGAGTGGGTGGAGAACACCTTCATCCCGACCGTCGCCAAGCGCGGCGCGGCGATCATCGAGGCCCGCGGCGCCTCCTCGGCCGCCTCGGCCGCGAACGCCGCCATCGACCACGTGCACGACTGGGTGAACGGCACCGCCGAGGGCCAGTGGGCGTCCATGGCCGTGCCGTCGGACGGCTCCTACGGCGTGCCGGAGGGCCTGATCTCCTCGTTCCCGGTGGTCTGCAAGGACGGCAAGTACGAGATCGTGCAGGGCCTGACCATCGACGCCTTCTCCCGGGGCAAGATCGCCGCCACCGTGGCGGAGCTCGAGGAGGAGCGCGACGCGGTCCGCAACCTGGGCCTCATCTGACGTCGTAGCCACGAAAAATGCCCCCGCCGGTCCGGCGGGGGCATTTTCATGCCCGGATCACCAGGCGACGGGCAGCGTCGCCGCGCCGTACACCACCGACGTGGTGCGCAGCTTGACCTCGCTCGGGTCCACCGCCAGCCGCAGGTTCGGGAACCGGTCGAACAGGCCCCTGAACGCGATCTGCATCTCCACCCGGGACAGCTGCTGGCCCAGGCACTGGTGGATGCCGTGGCCGAACGCGATGTGCGTGCTGTGCGTGCGGGTGATGTCCAGGATCTCCGGGCTGTCGAAGCGCGCCGGGTCCCGGTTGGCCGCGGCCAGCGAGCACACCACGGTCTCGCCGGCCCGGAACTGCTGCCCGCCGATCTCGACGTCCTCCAGCACGACCCGCACGGTGCCGAACTGCACCACCGACAGGTAGCGCAGCAGCTCCTCGACCGCCCCGTTCGTCAGGTCCGGGTTCGCCCGCAGCTTGTCCAGCTGGTCCGGGTTCTGGAGCAGCAGGAACGTGCCCAGGCCGAGCATGTTCGCGGTGGTCTCGTGGCCGGCGATGAGCAGCAGGAAACCCATCGCCGCGATCTCGTCGTCGGTCAGCGTCGGGTCCGACTCGAACAGGCCGCTGAGCATGTCGTCGCCGGGGTTCTCGCGCTTGCGCGCGACCAGGCCCTTCAGATACTCGTCGATGCCCTCGGCCGCCGCCCTGACCTGCTCGAACGGCAGCGAGAGGTCCAACATCTTCGACGAGCGGGTCTGGAACTCGTCCCGCTCCTCGTAGGGCACGCCGAGCAGCTCGCAGATCACCAGCGACGGGATCGGCAGCGCGAACGCCTCGACCAGGTCGGCCGAGTCGCCGGCCGCCTCCATGGCGTCCAGGTGCTCGACCACCATCTGGTGGATGCGCGGCTCGAGCGCCCGCATCCGCCGCACGGTGAACTGCCCGGTCAGCAGCTTGCGGTAGCGGCCGTGGTCCGGCGGGTCCATCGAGATGAACATGCCCGGCCGGACGGTGAACTCCGCTCGCTCCTCGGGCGTGACCACCCGCAGCGGGTTGCTCATCTTCTCCGGCCGCGAGCTGAACTGCGGCCCCGACATCACCGCGCGGACGAGCTCGTAGCTGGTCACCAGCCACCCCGCCGTGCCGTCCGGCATCGCCAGCCGGCTGACCGGCTGGTCCTCGCGCAGCGTGCGGTAGTCCTCCGGCGGGTCGAACGGCGTCGGCCTCGTCGTCGGTAACGGTGTCGCCTCGATGGTCACGTCAGGCTCCCCTCAACATCGTTGTCCCCAGCCAACCGGATCCGCCTGACCGCCGACTCTCACGAAGCTGACGAAAGCCTGACAGTGAAGGCACTTCCTTCGTCCGGTCGGGTGATCAGGTCGACGGTCCCGCCGTGCGCCAGCACGATCGAGCGCACGATGCTCAGCCCGAGCCCCGTGCCGGTGCCCGGGCTGCGGGCCTTGTCGGCACGGAAGAAGCGCTCGAACACGCGGCCGGCGGTGGCCTCGTCCATCCCCGGTCCGTTGTCCGCAACGACCAATTCCACCTTGGCACAGTCCTCGCGCACGCGGACAACGATTTCCGTGCCCGAAGGGGTGTGCACGAGGGCATTGCGGATCAGGTTCTGGAGCAGCTCGCGCAGCTGGTTCTCGTCGCCGGACACGGTGGTGTCGCCGTCCACCGCGAGCTCGATGTGTCGGTCCGGCACGCTCACCCGCGCGTCGGCGACGGCGTCCGCGGCGAGCGCGCCGAGATCCACCCGTGCCAGCACCAGTTCGTGCTGCTGGTCCAGCTCGGCCAGCGTCAGCAGGTCGCCGACGAGCTCCTGCATCCGTGCCGACTCCTGCTGGATGCGGGACATCGACAGCGCGGTCAGCTCCTCGTCAGCCAGGCCGTGCTGGTGCATCTGCGCCCAGCCGCGGATCGTCGTGAGCGGCGTGCGCAGCTCGTGCGAGGCGTCCGCGACGAACCGGCGCAGCCGCTCCTCCGACTGCTGACGGGCGTCGAACGCCTCGTTCAGCGCCGCCGCGACCTGACCGACCTCCGAGCCGTCGTTCGGCTCGTCGATGCGCTGGTCCAGGTCGCCGGCGGCGATGCGGTGCGCGGTGCGGGCCATGTCCCGCAACGGAAACAGGCCGACCTTGAGCACGCCGAAGCTCAGCAGCCCGATGCCGGCCAGCGCGACCACCGTCGCCCCGAGCTCGAACAGCACCAACCGCTCCAGCGCCCCCTCGGTCGGATCGAGGCTCTCCGCCAGCAGCGCGCCGGCGATCGGCACCTGGGTGCCGTCCGGACGCGCGTAGCGGATGTTCGAGCCGACGCCGAACATCTGGGCGCGGTATTGCGGACCGCCTTGGGAGGAAAGGGTTGTCGGGTTCGTCGCGAAGTCCTTGTCCAGCACCGGGGGCAGGGTCGGCGGCGCGGTCGGCTGGCCCAGGGAGTCCGTCGCGGCCGTCTGATCCAGGACCCGGCCGTCCGCGCCGACGAGCGTGACCACGTACCCGGGTTGCAGCAGCTGGGCCACGCTGTCCTCGGTCACGACCAGCGGCGCCTGCGCAATCGCTTGCGTCACGCGGGATCTGGTGTCGGTCAGCCACGCGTCCGCGCGATCCCGGAAGTACACCTGAAGTGCGACGATCGACGCCGCGTCCACGATGAACATGCCCAGCGCGGCCAGGCCGATCACCACGCAGACCAGCCGGCCGCGCAACGATTTCGCGCCGCGCACCTCAGCCCTCCCGCATGCTGTAGCCGAAGCCCCGCACCGTGTGGATCAGCGGCGCGCCGGAGGCGTCCAGCTTCTGTCGCAGCCGGGACACCACCTTCTCCACCACACCGTCGCCGAAGTCGTGTCGCCACACGTGTTCCAGCACCTGGCTCTTCGACACCACGCGGCCGGCGTTCACCATCAGGTAGCGCAGCAGCCGGTACTCGGTCGGGGACAGCTCCACCAGCCGGCCGTCCCTGGTCACGCGGCGGGAGCCGTCGTCGAGCACCACGTCGCCGACCGACAGCACCGGGTCCACGTCGCGGCGGGCCCGGCGCAGCAGCACCCGCACCCGGGCCAGCACCTCCGGGATGCTGAACGGCTTGGTGAGGTAGTCGTCCGCGCCGATGGTCAGGCCGGTCACCTTGTCCAGCACCGAGTCCCGGGCCGTCAGCAGCAGGATCGGCGGGGCGTCAGGCTGCTCGGACACCCGCCGGCAGACCTCGAAGCCGTCCATGTCGGGCAGCATCACGTCCAGGATCACCAGGTCCGGGCGGTCCTCGGCGACGCGCTTGAGGGCCTCCCGGCCGGTCGCCGCCGTGCGGACCTGGTAGCCGGCCAGGCCCAGGGTGGTCGCCAGCATCTCGGTGATGCCCGGCTCGTCGTCGACGACCAGCAGCTGCTGGCCCTGTCCGTACACCAGGGGCGGCTCCACGACTTCGGAACGTGCCGGACCCGTGACTCGTTCCATGGTGACGTGGGTCACTGCGCCGAACCGGTGCCGTGGATCGCTCGTGTTCGCGGTGTTCCCTCCGCACCCCCGCCCTCGGGAGACAAGACCATGAATCGTGTGACGGTGGCGCTCGCCCTCATCACCGCCGGCGTCGGCCTGGCCGCGTGCTCCGCGCCCCAGCCGACCGTGAAGACCGTTGCGCAGCAAGAGGTTCCCACGCCCGCCGCGGTCAAGGTGCCGTCCGGCAACCGGATGCTCGCCAGCTTCGACGGCAACGGCGTGCAGATCTACCAGTGCAAGGCCACCGCGTGGACCCTGCTCGAGCCCGCCGCCACCCTCTCCGACCACGGCAAACCCGTCGCGTTGCACTACCAGGGGCCGATCTGGGTGTCGACCCTCGACGGCAGCGAGGTCGGCGCCGCCCCTGTGTCCGGCGCCTCCGTCAAGCACGACAACGCCGTGCCCGAGCTGCTGCTCAAGGCGTCCGAGAACCACGGCAAGGGGCAGTTCGGCGAGGTCACCTACGTGCAGCGACTCGCCACCCGCGGCGGTCTCGCGCCCGCCGGGGCGTGCACCGACGGCGCACAGGCCGCGGTGCCGTACTCCGCGACCTACACCTTCTGGGCCGCGGCGAAGTAGGTCAGTTTCCGGTGCAGATCCGGCGCAGCGTGTTGACGCGGTCGGTCTCCTGCTGGGCCCATTTCAGCAGTTCGCCGTTGGTCAGGTGGTCGAGCGCCGCCTGACCGGCGGTCTGCGCCGCGTCGCTCAGGGCCTTGGCCAGCTCCTGGTCCTGGGTCTGCGCCGAGAGCTTCTGGAACAGGTCGGCCAGCTCCTTGGCGTGGGCGGCGTCCCGGCTGGCCGCGTCGCCGATCTCGCCCAGCGCCGCCGAGCCCAGCGCCTGGGCGCAGATCTCCGCCTTCGACCGGGACGTGCCGGCCGACGACGCCGAATCGCACGCCGTCACCGCGAACAGCGACAGCGTGACCGTTACGACCAGAATTGCCCGCATCACACGACATTACCGGTGATACAACTGGCGTACCACGTCATCTATGTCGGGTTCGATCACCGACACGTCGTGCACCGGCGACCGCTCCGCGATCATCGTGATCAGCGTCGCCGCCGTGACGGCGTCCCGGCGGAACGACAGCTGCTGGCGCAGGCCGTTCGCCTCCACCTTCACCGTCTGCACGCCCGGCAGCCCCGTCAGCTCGTCGCAGGGTCGCTCGAAGTCCACCACCAGCAGCCGCTCCGGCGTGACTTCGTCACGCAGTTCCGCCAGCGGGCCGTCGGCCAGCACCCGGCCGTGGTCGATCACCATCATCCGGCGGCACAGCCGCTCGATGTCGTCCAGGTCGTGCGTCGTCAGCAGCAGCGTCGTGCCGCGGCTCGTGTTCAGCTCGGCGAGGAACTCCCGCAGCCGTTCCTTGGAGTCCAGGTCCAGGCCGATCGTCGGCTCGTCCAGCACCAGCAGCTCCGGGCCGTGCAGCAGGGCCGCCGTCACCTCGCCGCGCATCCGTTGGCCCAGCGACAACTGCCGTACCGGCGTGTCCAGAAACGCTTGCAGTCCAAGCAGTTCCGTGCACTCCTCCAGCCGCTTGGCGTGGTCGCCGGCCGGCACCCGGTAGATGTGCCGCAGCAGCTCGAAGCTCTCGCGCAGCGGCAGGTCCCACCACAGCTGGCTGCGCTGGCCGAACACCACCCCGATGCGCCGGGCCAGCTCCGCCCGCTGCCGTGACGGATCCAGCCCGCACACCCGCACCCGGCCGCTGGTCGGCACCAGGATGCCCGTCAGCATCTTGATCGTCGTCGACTTGCCGGCCCCGTTGGGCCCGATGTACCCGACCGTCTCGTCCGCCGCCACCTCGAACGACACCCCGCCGACCGCCACCACCTCCGCCCGGGTCCGTTTGAACCGCCCGGCCTTGCGGGACACGGTGAACGTCCGGCCCAGTTCGCTGACCTCGATCATGATCCTGTTCCTCGGTAGTGGCGGACGGCGGTGCGCCAGATCAGGCCGGCGACGGTGGCGGTGAGCAGGGCGACCGGCGTGTCGAGCCAGCCGAGCCAGGTGGGGGCGCCGAGCGGGTCGGGGTGGTCGAGCAGGGTGAGCGCGGGGTAGTAGGCGACGAAGGCGCCGGGCACGACGTACGCCAGCAGGATGCGCAGGGCGCGGCCGAAGACGGAGACGGGGTACGCGGTGAGGTAGCTGCCGCCGTAGGTGACGCTGTTGGCGAGCTCCTGGGCGTCGATGAGCCAGAACGACACGGAGTTGGCGGCGACGAAGATCGAGCCGAAGATGGTGGCGCCGGCCAGCGGGGTGAGGACGAGCAGCAGCGCGGAGGCGGGCGTCCAGTGGATGTCCGAAGTGGACAGCACGTAGACGAGGGTGCCGAAGGCGGTGAGCGCGCGGCCGATGCGGCGCAGCTGGAAGTCGCTGACGAACAGCTGGGTGAGTGTCCCGAGTGGACGCATGAGCACGATGTCGAAGGTGCCGGTTCGGATGTAGGAGGGCAGCCGCTCGATGCTGCCGACGCTCAGGTCGGCCAGCCCGAACGACAGCCCGGACAGGGCGTAGAACAGCAGCACGGCGTGGAAGTCGAAGCCGCCGAGGCTGCTCACCCGGCCGAACACGATGAGGATGACGATCAGGTCACTGCCCTGGGCGAGCGCCTGCGCCACGAGGTTGATCGCGAACGAGCCGCGATAGCTGAGCTGGCTGCGCACCTGCGCCCGCGCCAGCCGGCCGTAGACCGCCAGGTCAACCACCCTGCACCACCACCTTGTGCATGGCCCGGGCCAGCACGAGCCGGCCGACGGCCGCCAGCACGACGACCCACAGCAGCTGCTGGGCCAGCAGCTGCGTGACCGAGCCGACCTGCACGAACACGTTGATCGGGGCCTGCAACATCGACGGGAACGGAGTGCACCAGAGCACGGTCTGGGCCCACACCGGGAAGAAGGACAGCGGGATCTCCAGCCCGGCCATGGTCACCGAGAGCACGCCGTACAGGCCGCGTACGCCACGGGAGTCCAGCAGCCAGAACGTGGTCATGCCGAGCAGGAACCGCAGGTGGAAGCTGACCAGCACCGCGAGCAGGGTGCTGACCAGGAACGCCGGCGCGACCCACGCGTCGGTCGGCCAGTGGAACGGGAAGAACACCGCCCCCAGCAGCAGTTGCGGGACGAAGCGGGCGGCCGCGTTGAAGCCGGCCCGGCCGAGGTCGGTGCACAGCAGCGCGGCCTGGAGGTTCCACGGCCGGGACAGGTCGACGACGACGTCGCCGGTGCGGATGCGCTCGGACAGCTCGTCGTTGCTCCAGAAGTCGACGACGGCGAGCAGTCCCTGCCCGAGCCAGACGTAGGTGATGGTGGTGGTCAGGTCGTAGCCGCCGATCGAGCCCCCGCCCCGCGCCAGGTACACCGCCGACAGGATGCCCACCTTGATCAGTCCGAAGACGATGTTGGTGGCGGTCCCGGCGAGGACGGCGTGGCGGTAGGAGGAGAACCGGTGGAATCCGGCGGCCGTGATGCGGAGGTAGCAGCCGATCACAGCAGGCACGTCTGACCACACTAGGGGCGGCGGCAACCGATTTATCCGGGGATTTCCCCGATCCGGACCGGGGTCGCCCGCGCCTAGCATCGTCGGCATGGTGAACGGGGTGAGCAGCAGGGAACTCCGCGTCTCGGACGCGGAGCGGGAGCACGTGGTCGGTCTGCTCCAGAAGGCGATCGGCATGGGACTGCTGACGCTGGAGGAGTTCACCGACCGCACCGACGTGGCGCTGTCCTCGCGGACCCGCGCCGAGCTGAACGTGGTGCTGGCCGACCTGCCCGGCATGCGGCACCCGGAGATGCGGGTCCGGGGTGGACAGTGGGGGCGGTCCGGCGTGCAGGACCGGCCGCCGCTGCCGGGCGAGCCGATGGTGCTGTCCAGCGGCGTCGGGTCCAGCATCAACCGCACCGGCTACTGGCGGGTGCCGCGGTCGATGAAGATCCGCTCCAAGTGGGGGTCGGGCGTCAACCTGGACTTCACCGAGGCCGAGTTCGAGCACGACCAGGTGGACATCCGGCTCGACGTCACCGGCGGCGCCGTGACCCTGAAGCTGCCGGCGGGGGCCAGCGTGACCCTCGCCGACCTGGACACGAGGCTCGGCGCCTCGGTCAACGACAAGGTCGGCTACCAGGGTCGGCTGGGGACGCCGCACCTCGTCATCAGCGGCGACCTGAGCATGGCCGCCCTGACGATCAAGGGACCTCGCCGCTAGCGCAGGCTGAAGGCCACTTCCTCGCAGTCCGGGCAGTGCTCGCCGGCGGCCTCGCCGACCGGCGGGCGGACCCAGGACCGGCAGACGGCGACGATCGCCTCACCGCCGGAGTGTCGGATCGTGCGCGGTCGGCCGGCGACGGTCTCGGGAAGATGCACGACATGGCCCTGCACGACGGAGGGCCACCAGGTAGCGGCGGGCATGCGTCCATGGTCGCGGCGCCGTTTGACGGTCCCGTTACAGCCAGTGAAACACCGACTCAGGAGCGTGATGCCGCGCCGCGATTCAGCGCTGCGAGGCCGCCGCCGATGCCTGGACCGCGGGCAGTTGTCGATCGAGTCTGTTCATCGATCGACAACTGACAAGGGAAGGCATCGGCCTCGTGGGCGGCCGAGCCCCGCGCGGACCGCGCGGCAAATTAACGCGGCGCGGCCAGGATGCCGTTGAGCAGGCCCGGGAAGAGGGCGTCCAGGTCGTCCCGCCGCAGGGTATTGATCTTGGCGGTGCCGACCGGGCGCTGGTGGATGACGCCGGCCTCGCGCAGCACCCGGTAGTGGTGGGTGAGCGTCGACTTGCTGACGTGCAGGTCCAGCACCCCGCAGGCCATCTCGCCGCAGTCGGCGACGGCCTGCACGATGCGCAGCCGCACCGGGTCGGCCAGCGCGTGCAGCACGGCCTCGATCCGGATGTCCTCCCGGGTCGGGTGCTCGAGCGCGGTCGCGGTGCCCATACCCGACATTGTACGAATACGAACAGCTCAGTGCCCCGCCACGACGGTCGGCACGTGGTGCAGGGTCAGCAGATCGAACGGCACCCACGAGGCCAGCCCGGTCCGTTGCAGCGACGCCAGCGACAGCCACACCCCGAGCACGGTCAGCACCGGCAACACCATGCCCAGCTCGACCCGCCCGCCGGTGCGCATCCGCATCGGCTTGGGCAACGCCACCGGGTACCAGGTCTTGCCGTTGAACGGCACCGGCCAGAAGATCGGGCAGCCCTGCTCGGTGATCGAATCGCCGAGACAGTGCGCGAGGCAGCCGGCGGCCACCGCGACCGCGCACCACATCGCCTGCTCGGGTGGTCCGACGTTGATCCAGTGCCAGCACAGCACCGTCAGCCCGAGGGACAGCACGGTCACGCCCAGCACATGCCCCTTGGGCGTCCACTCGTGCAGTAAGCCGCGCACGGCCAGGGCACAGAACAGGAACAGCAGCGGCAGCAGCGCCACCTTGTGCGCCCACTCGACGATCGCGTACGTCCCCGCACCGGCCGCGGCGGCGAACAGCAGGGTGTGGGTCACGCCGCGGTGGCCGCCGTGCCGGTCGGCGTCGCGGCGCAGCCGGGTGCCGCGGTAGACGACGTGGCTGACCCAGTGCACCCCCTTGGACAGCACCCAGGTGACCTTGCCGAACGTGTGCGCGACGGTGGCCTCGGGGTGGTCCAGGTCGGGCAGCAGCGCGGCGCCGCTGCACAACGCGGCCCCGACGACCCAGGTCTGCGGCGTCATCGGCAGGCCGTTGGCGATCGCGGCGATCGACACCCCGCCCCAGGCCATCAAGCCACTCATCGCGTGGGTAGGTCCGGTCGACACAGTGCCCCCCTGCTTCAAGATCGGATCTGCCGGCGAGGCACGCTACATGTCGATCGGTTGACGGGGTGGTAGACATGCCGGGATCTCGCCCCGCGCGGAACGCGCGGCAAGGGCGCAGTGTTGTTGGCCACGCCCCTGAAGCGATCACGAAGCGTTAGCAGTACACTCGTACTGCTTGCATTGTCGCGAGAGGAGAGCCCGGCGTGGGCAAGATCAAGGTCGAAGGCACCGTCGTCGAGCTCGACGGCGACGAGATGACCCGCATCATCTGGCAGTTCATCAAGGACAAGCTGATCCACCCGTACCTGGACGTCAACCTGGACTACTACGACCTGGGCATCGAGCACCGGGACGCGACCGACGACCAGGTCACCATCGACTCCGCCAACGCCATCAAGAAGCACGGCGTCGGTGTGAAGTGCGCCACCATCACGCCGGACGAGGCGCGGGTCGAGGAGTTCGGCCTGAAGAAGATGTGGCTGTCGCCCAACGGCACGATCCGCAACATCCTCGGCGGCGTCATCTTCCGCGAGCCGATCGTCATCTCCAACGTGCCGCGTCTGGTGCCGGGCTGGACCAAGCCGATCATCATCGGCCGTCACGCCCACGGCGACCAGTACAAGGCCACCAACTTCAAGGTGGCCGGCGCCGGCGAGCTGACCATGACCTTCACGCCGGCCGACGGCTCCGAGCCGATCCAGCACGTGGTCGCCAACTACGGCCCCGACGGCGGCGTCGCCATGGGCATGTACAACTTCCGCAAGTCCATCGAGGACTTCGCGCGCGCCTCGCTGTCCTACGGCCTCCAGCGCGAGTACCCGGTGTACATGTCCACCAAGAACACGATCCTCAAGGCCTACGACGGCATGTTCAAGGACGTGTTCCAGGAGATCTTCGAGGCCGAGTTCAAGGCGGACTTCGACGCCAAGGGCCTGACCTACGAGCACCGCCTGATCGACGACATGGTTGCCGCCGCGATGAAGTGGGAGGGCGGCTACGTCTGGGCGTGCAAGAACTACGACGGCGACGTCCAGTCCGACACCGTGGCGCAGGGCTTCGGCTCGCTGGGCCTGATGACCTCCGTGCTGATGACGCCGGACGGCCGCACGGTCGAGGCGGAGGCCGCGCACGGCACCGTGACCCGGCACTACCGCCAGCACCAGCAGGGCAAGCCCACCTCCACCAACCCGATCGCCTCGATCTTCGCGTGGACCCGTGGCCTCCAGCACCGCGGCAAGCTGGACGGCACCCCGGCCGTCACCCAGTTCGCCCAGGCCCTGGAGGAGGTCGTGATCTCCTCGGTCGAGGCCGGCGCCATGACCAAGGACCTGGCCCTGCTGATCAGCCCGGACCAGGCGTGGCAGACCACTGAGGACTTCCTCAACACCCTCGACGAGAACCTCCAGAAGCGGATGGCCTCGGCCTGAGCGACAGCGCCTGACTCCTGTGGGCGTGACCAAAAGGGCCCCGTCGGATGACGGGGCCCTTTTTCGTGCCGGTCACGGTTTACCTTCCGGCGCATGGGGAAGAAGCTCCTGCTCGCGGCGTTGACCGCGATTCTCGGCATCACGCTCGCCGGCACGGCCTCGGCCGCGACTCAGCCCGGCTACGTCGCTCTGGGCGACTCCTACGCCTCCGGCGTGGGCACGCGAACGTACTACGACACCTCCTGCGACCGGTCCGTGTACGCGTACTCGGAGCTGCTGGCCAGCCGGCTCGGGCTGGCGCTCAACCTCCAGGCGTGCAGCGGCGCCAAGACCACCGACGTGATCAACAATCAGGTGGGCGCGCTGTCCGCGTCGACCCAGTTCGTGACGATCTCCGTGGGCGGCAACGACATCGGCTTCTCGGGCGTGATCGAGAAGTGCGCGCTGCCGTTCTACAACTGCACGTCCGACATCAACAAGGCCGAGGCGATCATCAGCTCGACCCTGCCGGGCAGCCTGGACGCGGTGTACACGCAGATCCGCAACCGGGCGCCCAACGCCAACGTCGTGGTGGTCGGCTACCCGCACCTGTTCAACGGCGTGGAGTGCAACCTGCTGGCCCGGCTCAGCCCGACCGAGCAGGGGCAGCTCAACGTCGGCGCGGACCAGTTGGACAACGCCATCAAGGCGCGCGCCGCCGCGCACGGCTTCACCTTCCTGGACGTGCGCGGGCCGTTCACCGGGCACGCGGTGTGCGACAAGGTGGAGTGGCTCAACGGCCTGTCCAACCCGACCAGCGAGTCCTACCACCCCAACCGCGATGGCCACGTGGCGTTCGCGAATCTCCTTCAGCCCCTGCTGTGACGGTTGGTGACGGCCTAGCCCGGTAGGGAACCCCGGCCGGGTGGAATCCGGGTGGGGTGGTTCTTCGGCGCCCCGTCCTCCGGTATTGCTGAGATGTCCGGTTCTGTTGGGTGTCACGGCGGCGAGGAGGACGGGGTGTTCGGCATTCCGGTGATGAAGCTGGCCGTGATCGGCGGCCTCGGCGTCGCGGCGTTCGCCTTCTTCGCGCACCGCAACGCGGAGGCGTCGCAGAGCAATCCGCAGTGCGCCTTCACGGTCAACGCCGACGTGCTCAACGTGCGGGCCGGCCCCAGCACCGGCGAGCGCATCGTCGGCCGGCTGGTGCAGAGCCAGCCGGTGACCGCGAAGCCGTTGGTGCAGAACGGTTTCCGTCAGATCGCGGAGAACCGGTGGGCATCGGTCGACTACTTGGTGGCGGCCTCCGGCAACACCTGCTGAGTCATCCAGCCCTGGTCGGCCAGGCCGATGTGATACGGCACGTTGACCACCACCACGCCCGGCGTGAACAGCAGCCTTGCCTTGAGGCGCAAGGCACTCTGGTTGTGCAGGAGGTGCTGCCACCAGCGCCGCACCACGTACTCGGGGATGAACACGCTCACCACCCCGCGCTTGTCCCGGGCGTGGATGCGGCTGACGTGGTCCACGATCGGCTTGCTCACGTCCCGGTACGGCGAGGACAGCACCACCAGCGGCACCTTGATGCCCCGGCGATCCCATTCCTGTTGCAGGCGGCGGGTTTCCTCGTCGTCGGTGGCGACGGTGACGGCCTCCAGCCGGTCCGGCCGGGTCGCCTTGGCGAAGGCCAGCGCCTGCAACGCCGGCTGGTGCAAACGGGAGATCAGCACCAGCGCGTGCACCTTGGGCGGCAACGTGGTCGTCGGCTTGACGTTGGCGACCTCCTGCTCGAACCGCCGGTAGTAGCGGCTGATCGAGCGCATCACCACGAACAGCACCACCATCGCCAGCACCGCCAGCCACGCCCCGTGCACGACCTTGGTCGCGAACACCACGATCAGCACCACCATGGTGAGCCCGGCGCCGAAGGCGTTGATCGCCTGCGAGCCGCGCATCCGGGCTCGCTTGCCGGCGTCGGTCTCCGTGGCCAGCGCCCGCTTCCAGTGCACGACCATGCCGGCCTGGCTGAGCGTGAAGCTGGTGAACACGCCGATGATGTAGAGCTGGATGAGGGCGTCGATGTTGGCGTCGAAGCCGATGATCAGCACGATCGCGGCCGCCGCCAGCAGCAGGATGCCGTTGCTGAACACCAGCCGGTCGCCGCGGTTGTGCAGCTGCCGCGGCAGGTAGCGCTCGCGGGCCAGAATCGAGGCCAGGCCGGGGAACCCGTTGAACGCGGTGTTCGCGGCGAGGACCAGGATGCCCGCTGTGGCCGCCTGGAACAGGTAGAACAGCACCGAGCCGCCGCCGAACACGCTCGTCGCGACCTGCGAGATCACCGACGGGTTGCCGTCCGGCAGGGCGTGCGCGTTCAGGTGCACGGCCAGCGCCGTGATGCCGCCGAACATCGCGACCGCGATCACGCCCATCATCACCAGCGTCAGGGCGGCGTTGTGGGACTTGGGTTTGCGGAACGCCGGCACGCCGTTGCTGATCGCCTCGACGCCGGTCAGTGCCGTGCAGCCGGAGGCGAAGGCTCGCAGCGACAGGAAGATCGCGCCGAAGCCGGCGGTGCTCTCCGTCTGGTGGAACGGCAGGTTCGCGGTGGAGGCGGGAGGCAGGTCGCCGGCGATGCCGCGGACCGCCGCGACGGCGAACATCAGGAACGTCAGCACGATGAAGGCGTACGTGGGGATGGCGAACGATTTGCCGGATTCCTTGACACCGCGCAGGTTCACCAGCGCGATGACCACGACGCAGCCGACCGAGATCGGCACCGCGTCCGGGGCCAGTTCCGGGAACGCGGAGATGATCGCGACCACGCCGGAGACCACCGACACCGCCACCGTCATCACGTAGTCCACGAGCAGCGCCGCCGCCGCGGTCAGCGCCGCCGTCTCGCCCAGGTTCTCCTTGGACACGACGAACGCGCCGCCGCCGCTGGGGTAGGCGTAGCAGGTCTGGCGGTACGAGGCGACCACCACGATCAGCACGATCGCCACCGCCGCCGCCACCGGCGTGGACAGCGACAGCGCGCCCGCGCCGCCGACGGCCAGCGTGAGCAGGATCTGCTCGGTGGCGTAGGCGACCGACGAGATCGGGTCGCTGCAGAAGACCGGCAGGGCGAGCCACTTGGGCAGCAGCGTGTCGCCCAACCGTTCGCTGCGCAGTGGGCGGCCCACGAGCAGCCGTTTCACGACGTCGAACACGCTGCTCCTTCTCCCCGGATCCTCGGCAGAAGCCTGCGGGGCGTTGATGCCCGAACCGCCGGCCCTGATGCGTTCTTAACGCCGGTGTGCCTGGCGTTTACGCGTTCCTGATGCCGCTAGGCTCGGGGTGTGCTGACCGTCTCCACCGTCAACGTCAACGGGCTCCGGGCCGCCGCCAAGAAGGGCTTCGTCGAGTGGCTCGCCGCCACCGAGGCGGACGTCGTGTGCCTGCAGGAGACCAGGGCCGAGCCCGACCAGCTGCCGGCCGAGCTGCTGGAGCCGGCCGGCTGGCACACCGTGCTGGCCGAGTCCGAGCTCAAGGGCCGAGCCGGCGTCGCCCTGCTGTCCCGGACCGCGCCCGAGGCCGTCCGCGTCGGCTTCGGCTCCGCCGAGTTCGACCGCAGCGGCCGTTATGTCGAGTTCGAACTGGCCGACGTCGTGGTGGCGAGTCTGTACCTGCCCAGCGGCGACGCCGGCACGCCCAAGCAGGACGAGAAGTACCGCTTCCTCGACGCCTTCCACACGCACCTTTTGGAGCTGCGGGCCAAGGCCGAGGCGGACGGCCGCGAGGTGCTGGTGTGCGGTGACTGGAACATCGCCCACCGGAAGGCCGACCTCAAGTCGTGGAAGACCAACCAGAAGTCGGCGGGCTTCCTGCCCGAGGAGCGCGCGTGGCTGGACAAGCTCTACGCCGACGGCTACACGGATGTCGTCCGGTCCCTGCACCCCGACGTGGACGGCCCGTACAGCTGGTGGTCCTACCGCGGCAAGGCCTTCGAAAACGACTCCGGCTGGCGCATCGACCTGCACGTGGCCACCGCCGGCCTGGCGGAGAAGGCGGTCTCGGCGGTCACCGAGCGTGCCGCCGCCTACGCCGACCGCTGGTCCGACCACGCCCCGGTCACCGTCCGCTACGACATCTGACGGCGTCATCGGGCACAATCGTGCCGGGAGGTGGCGGCATGCACGAGCTGGTCAAGGCCAAGCAGTACGAGGTCGCCGAACTGTGTCATCGGCTCGGGGTGCTCAGACTCGATCTGTTCGGCTCGGCCGTCGGGCCGTCCTTTGATGTCGAGTCCAGCGATGTCGACGTCCTCGTCGAGTTCGAGACCGGCCCCGATTTCGACCACTTCGGCTCGTTCTTCGCGCTCAAGGAGGGCCTGGAGCGGATCCTCGGCCGGCCGGTGGACGTGGTGACCAGCACGAGCATCCGCAATCCGTACTTCCGGCAGCAGGTCATGGCGACCAAGGAAACGCTCTATGCTGCGTGACCCCGCGCTTACCTCTGGGACGCGCTGCACGGCACCGGACTGCTCAGTGAGTTCAGCGCCAGCAAGTCGTTCACGGACTACCAGGCCGACGCGATGCTCCGGTCTGCCGTGGAACGGCAGTTCGAGATCATCGGCGAGGCGCTGAACCAGCTGGCCAAGGTCGCGCCCGAGATCGCGGCGCAGGTCCCGGACCGTCGGCGAATCGTCGCCTTCAGGAACATCCTGATCCACGGCTACGCCAGTGTGGACGACGCCCTCGTCTGGCAGGTACTCGCCGAGAAGCGGCCGGAACTCGAACGATCGCTACGCGAGCTGCTGGGCGAGCCGGCTCGGGATTCACCGGCCGTCACCCGCCGGGACGACGTCTGACTGAATTATTCCCGCCCTGCCTGTGAGAGTGGTCTCCCTACGCTGAGCGACGGGCTCGCGCGGAAAGCGACTTACGCTCGGCCGCGTGGTTAACGAGACCCCGCGCCCGAGCGACTCGGCCCTGCGCCGGGCGCTGCGCCGCGCAGCCGACGGTTCGACCCTGGACGCCACCGAGGCGGCGGTGCTGCTGCACGCCCGCGGCGAGCACCTCGACGAGCTGCTGGCGACCGCCGGCCGGGTCCGCGACGCGCACCTGCGCGCGGAGGGCCGGGACGGGATCATCACGTACAGCAAGAACGCGTTCATCCCGCTGACGCGGCTGTGTCGGGACCGCTGCCACTACTGCACCTTCGCGACGGTGCCGCACCGCCTGCCGGCGGCGTACCTGGAGCGCGACGAGGTGCTGGACATCGCCCGCAAGGCCGCCGCCCAGGGCTGCAAGGAGGCCCTGTTCACGCTGGGTGACCGGCCGGAGGAGCGGTGGCCGGCGGCCAGGGAGTGGCTGGAGGCCCGCGGCTACGGCTCGACCCTGGACTACCTGCGCTCGGTGGCGATCGCCGTGCTGGAGGAGACGGGCATGCTGCCCCACCTCAACCCGGGCGTCCTGAACTGGGAGGAGTTCCAGCGCCTCAAGCCGGTCGCGGCGAGCATGGGCATGATGCTGGAGACGACGGCGACGCGCCTGTGGAGCGAGCCGGGCGGCCCGCACTACGGCAGCCCGGACAAGGAGCCGGCGGTCCGCATGCGGGTGCTGACCGACGCCGGCCGGGTGGGGGTGCCGTTCACCACGGGCATCCTGATCGGCATCGGCGAGAACCTGGACGAGCGGGCCGACTCGCTGCTGGCCATCCGCGGCGTGGCCCGCCAGTACGGCAACGTGCAGGAGATCATCGTCCAGAACTTCCGGGCCAAGCCGGACACGGCGATGCGCGGCATGCCGGACGCCGACCTGCACGAGCTGGCGGCGACGATCGCGGTGGCCCGCCTGCTGCTGCCGTCCACGGTGAGCGTGCAGGCGCCGCCGAACCTGGTGGGCGACGAGTTCGAGCTGATGCTGCGCGCCGGCATCGACGACTGGGGCGGCGTCTCGCCGGTGACCCCGGACCACGTCAACCCGGAGCGCCCCTGGCCGGCCATCGACGAGCTCACGGCCGTCACGGCCGAGGCCGGCTTCGACCTGCGCGAGCGGCTGACGGCCTACCCGCGGTTCGTGAAGGCGGGCCAGCCGTGGATCGACACCCGCATCAGCGCGCACGTGGATGCCCTGGCGGACAAGGAGACCGGCCTGGCGAATCCGGAGGCGGTCCTCAGTGGACGGACCTGGCAGGAGCCGGACTACGCGCTGGAGTCGCAGGGCCGCACCGACCTGCACGAGACGATCGACACCACCGGCCGGACCGGCGACCGCCGCGGCGACTTCGACAGCGTCTACGGCGACTGGGAGTCGCTGCGCCGCCAGCTCGACTCCGGCCCCGCCTTCGCCAAGCTGCCCAGTGACGTCCTCAATGGACTCAAGCTGGCCGCCGACGATCCCGGTGCGCTGCTGGAGGAACGCAACGCCGACGCGGCGCTGGCGCTGCTCACCGCGGACGGCGAGGCCCTGGAGACGATGACCCGGCTGGCCGACCAGCTGCGCGCCGAGGTCAACGGCGACGACGTGACGTACGTGGTGAACCGGAACATCAACTTCTCCAACGTCTGCTACGTCGGCTGCCGGTTCTGCGCCTTCGCGCAACGGGAACGCGACGCCGACGCCTACCGGCTCACCGTCGACGACGTCGCCGACCGCGCCCAGGAGGCGTGGGACGTCGGCGCCACCGAGGTGTGCATCCAGGGCGGCATCGACCCGAAGCTGCCGACGAGCTTCTACGCGGACATGATCCGCGCGATCAAGGCCCGGGTGCCGGGCATGCACGTGCACGCCTTCAGCCCGATGGAGATCGTCAGCGGTGCCACCAAGGCGGGCGTGAGCGTGCAGGAGTGGCTGACCGAGCTGCGGGACGCCGGCCTGGACACGATTCCCGGCACCGCGGCGGAGATCCTCGACGACGACGTCCGCTGGGTGCTGACCAAGGGCAAGCTGCCGACCAAGACCTGGCTGGAGGTCGTCGGCACCGCGCACAAGCTGGGCATCCGCTCCTCGTCCACGATGATGTACGGCCACGTCGACCACCCCGGCCACTGGCTCGGCCACCTGCGCACGCTCGGCCGCCTCCAGGACGAGACGGGCGGTTTCACCGAATTCGTCGGATTGCCGTTCGTGCACCGGAATGCGCCGATCTACCTGGCCGGCGTCGCCCGCCCGGGACCGTCTCGAAGGGACAATCGCGCGGTGCACGCGATGGCCCGGCTGGCGCTGCACGGCCGGATCCACAACATCCAGTGCTCGTGGGTGAAACTCGGCGACGAGGGCACGGCCGAGGTGCTTCGCGGCGGCGCCAACGACTTCGGCGGCACGCTGATGGAGGAGACGATCAGCCGAATGGCCGGCTCGGAGCACGGCTCGAACCGCACCATCGAGCAGTTGGAGGCCATGGCGGCATTGGCCGGGCGGCCCGCGCGTCAGCGAACCACGACATACGGTCATATTGCTGTAAATGGACCCGTTCGGGTGAGCCTTTCGGAGCACTGACGTTACGTCGAATGGGTAGCTTCTGAGGTTGCCTCAAGCAGCATCCGCCTCGGAAGGACTATCCCGTGCGCAACAGACGAGCGCTCGCGTTCCCGCTGGCCGTGATGGTGGCCGGGACGATCATTGCCGGTGCCGGGGCGGCCATGGCCGCGACAGTCGGCGACATCGGCCCGGCCGTCCACTCGGCGATCGAGCAGGCGCGGGGCAACCCGCCGTGTGAGCGGGCAGGCCGGGGCAACCCGCCGACCTGCACCTCCACCACGCCGCCGCCCACCTGTGTCCCCCAGGGCTACCAGCGCGGCCTGCCGCCGTGCACGTCGACCACGCCGCCGTCGAGCACCACCTACACGACGACGACCACGCCGTGCACGACCACCGAGACGACGACGTCCACGACTGAGACGACGACGTCCACCACCGAGACGACGACGTCGACGACGGAGACCACCACGTCGACCACGGAGTCGACGACCACCACCGGGTCGACCACCACCACGACCCCGGTCACGACCACCAGCACGACCCCGTCGTCCTCGACGACGACCACTACGCCGGTCGTGTCGACCACCGCGCCGGGCACGCAGCAGCTGGCCTACACCGGCACCAACGGCGACATGGGCCTGCTGATCGGTCTCGGCCTGCTGCTCGTCGTGGGCGGCGGCCTGATGCTGCTGGTCCGCCGGACGCCGTCGGTCCGCAAGTGAGCTGTGCGGGCGCCCCGCCCCGCCCGGGGCGCCCGCGAAGTACGGCACACGTCACAGTCGCGGTGAATCGGCCGCCGGATCACCGGATCGGGGTGCCCGAGGACCATCGGCGCAGGTCATGATCTTGTGGGACCCGACGCCGGGGGTGATCGCGCGCGCGGTTATCCTCGCTCCTCGTGATGGACCGCACAGTCCCCGGAACGGGTGGGGTTGACACGTTCGGTAGTTTTCCGAACGACAGCCTCCGTCGCGTTCACTCTTCTGGGGCGACCTCACTGTCGGGAGACGCCGCTTTGCGTAACCGAGTTCGGCACCTGACGCGCATCACCCTGACTGCCGCCTGCCTGCTGCCGGCCACCGTGCTGGCCACCGCCGGCGCCGCGTTCGCGGACACCGAGGCCCCGGTCGAGAGCAAGGTCCCGGTCACCCTGGACGGCTTCGTCCTGATCGCCATCCTGGTCGGCTTCGGCGGCCTCGTCGCCGGCCTGCTGCGCCACCGCCACCGCCTGGCCCGCGAGGCCAAGGCCGCCGCTCAGGCCGCCAAGACGGTCGTCGAGGAGAGCGCCGCCGCCGTGACGCCCACGCCGGCCCCGCTGCCCACCGCCAGCCAGATCTGAGCGAGTAGTTCCACCCTCTGCAACCGTCCACACGCACCGTTACCGTTGTCGGGTGGCGGACAAGGAATCCCTACCGACCCGGTTGCGCAATCGCTACGCGTGGCTCGACCACCTGGTGCGCGCCGGGACGCGGTACACCGAGCGGTACGGCGACCACTACGCCGCCGCGATCACGTACTACAGCGTGCTGTCGCTGATTCCGCTGCTGATGCTCGGCTTCTCCATCGCCGGCTTCGTGCTGGCCGGCAACATGGACCTGCTCGGCCAGCTCCGCGCCGGCATCGCCACCGCCGTGCCCGGGGCGCTCGGCGACCAGGTCAACACGATCATCGACAAGCTGATCGACTCCCGTGGCTCGGTCGGGGTCTTCGGTCTGCTCGCGGCGCTCTACTCCGGCCTCGGCTGGATGACCAGCCTGCGCGACGCCGTGACGGCCCAGTGGACGCGTGAGCGCCCGCAACTGCCGTACCTGAAGAAGGCGGCCAAGGACCTGCTCACGCTGATCGGGCTCGGCCTGGCGCTGGTGGTCTCGTACGGCATCACCGCGGCCGGCTCCGGGCTCGGTGGGCTGGCGCTGGAGTGGCTCGGGCTGCGGGACACCGCCTGGGCCGAGTTCCTGCTCTCGGTGGCCACGATCATCCTGGGCCTGGCCGCGAACTGGCTGGTGTTCCTGTGGGTGCTGTCCAGCCTGCCGCGCTTCCACGTCGGCTGGCGCAGCGCCATGCGCGGCGCGATCGCCGGCGCCGTCGGCTTCGAGATCCTCAAGCAGACCGGCAACATCTACCTGCAGATCATCAAGAACTCGCCGTCCGGCTCGGTCTTCGGCACCCTGCTCGGCCTGCTGGTGTTCGTGAACCTGGTGTCGCGGTTCCTGGTGTTCATCACGGCGTGGACGGCCACCGCCCGGGAGAACATGGCCCGCTCGGCAGACCCGGCGCCGCTGCCGGAGCCGGTCGTCATCCGGCATTCGGTGCAGGTGGCCGGGCGGCCCGACGCAACCCTCACCGCCGGCCTGCTCAGCGCCGGCGCCCTCATCGGCGTGACGCTGACCAGGCTGCTGCGGCGTCGTTAGTGGTTCTGAGCCGCCAGACGGCGGGCTCGGGCGGCACGGGCGCGCCGCTTGCGCAGGTACATCACCAGTGCGGCCAGCACCACCAGCACGGCCAGCGCCGTCAGCGGCATGCCGACGTTGCCGAACGCCTCGTACATCGGGCTCTGGTCGGCGGCCGTCTGCACGGAACTCGCGTCGCTGGTGTCGGTCGTGGACTTGGCCGGGGTCGACGACACCGACGGCTTCACCGGCGGCGCCTGGTCGACCAGCGCGCCGACCGCGTGCGTGTTCGCCGCGCTCAGCGTGAAGCCGTAGTCCAGCAGCTTCGAGCTCTGCCGGTACATCGGGTAGTCGTCCTGCTCGCCGCGCAGCAGCACAGTCACCAGCCGGTGCCCGTCCTTGGCCGCCGCCGACAGGTTCGTCCAGTGCGCGTCGGTGGTGTTGCTGCTGATGCCGGTGATCGCGCCGGCGTAACTGGTCAGCAGCGAGTCCGAGTTGTGCACGCTGACGCCGCCCAGCGACACCGACTTCACGCCGGCGGCCTCGGCGAAGGCCGGCATCTGCATGGCATGCCGGTAGATCACCGCGAGGTCGTACGCCGAGGTGCTCATGCCGGGGCCGTCCAGGCCGCCCGGCGTGGCCACCCGGGTGTCCAGCGCGCCCATCTGCTTGGCCAGGCCGTTCATCAGGTCCAGCGTCTTCGGGACGCCGCCCAGGGCGCGGGCCAGCGCGTGCGGCACGTCGTTGCCCGGCTTGAGCAGCATCGCCTCGACGAGCTGGGTGACGGTGTACTTGCCGCCGGCGGGCACGCCGATCGCGGAGAAGCCCTTGGCCGCGTCCACGTCCTCCTGAGTGATCAGGACCGGCGTGCTCGGCTTGAGGTCGTTGAGCGCCACCATCGCCAGCAGCACCTTGATCAGCGACGCCGGGCGCTGGCGGGCGTGCGGGCTCTTGGCCGCGAGCACCGCGCCGGTGTCCAGGTCGGCCACCACCCAGGAGGCCGCGCTCACCTCGGCCGGCGGCGGCGGGGCCGACTCGTCCGGCGGCAGCACGAAGCCGCACTTGCCGAGCTGGTCGCCGCCCACCGGGTCGACGGGCACCGGCAGCGGGTCCGGCGCGGTCGTGCCGGGGGCGGGCTGCTCCGAGTCGTCCTCGGCCGGCGGCGGCGCCTGCTTGTTGGTGCACTCGCTCGGCGCGCCGCTCGTGGACGTCGAGGTCGCCGTGGTGCTGGTGGTGGTCGCGATCGCCGCAGCGGCGCTGCCCGTCGCTACGAACACGGCGGTGACCATGGAGGTCAGCGCCATGACCAGGGCGGCTGCGGGCCGTCGAGCTGGGAGAGGCACCCTCGCAGGCTAGTGCCTTACGCGGTGTGACCGGTCGGACCCGTGGCTTACCCGATCCCGCGCCGGGCGGATACTGCGGACGTGAAGCTGACCCGTGGCAAGTCCGTGTTCCTGCTCCTGTTCGGGCTGTGGAGCTGGTTCATCTGGGTGACGCTGGTGATCAACGTCTCGCAGGACCCGAGGGCCTTCTCCGGCGGGTCGGCCACCGCTTTCTTCTACGTGCACCTCACGCTGGCGGTGATCTCGGTGGCGTTCGGGACGATCATCGGCTGGTTCGGCGTGCGCGGGCTGCTCGCCGCCCGGGACCGCGCGGGGGCCGCTCACCCTGGGTGAGCCGGGCAGGGGGTTGCCCGCCGGCTGGCAATTGTGAACGTTCGCACGCCTGGTCGCCGGGTGCCCGAATTGCTACGTTTCGCCGGATGAGACGTCTGCTGACGCTGGCGGTCGCCGCCGCTGCCTCCCTGCTCGGGTTGGCACCGGTCGCGAACGCCGCCCCTGAGCATCACTGCGACTCCACCGGCACCGCGTTCACGTACGTGGTGCTCTACCCGCCGGGCGCGCCCCGCTTCGTCGCCGAGGCCGAGCTGCGCCACGACTGCGGCTCGCTCGTCGAGTACTACCCGGAGATCGGGGTGGCCGTGGCCACCTCGGCCAGCCCCGACTTCGCCGACCGCCTCGGCCCGAACCGGGCCTACAGCGGCCGCAAGGACGTGCCGGTCTCGGCGCTGGAATCCGTCGCCCCCGCCGACGATCTCGGCGGCCAGCAGTGGGACATGGACCTGATCAAGGCCAAGCAGGCCAACAAGGTCGACGAGGGCAGCCACCGCGTGCTGGTCGGCGTGCTGGACTCCGGCGTGGACGCCACCCACCCCGAGTTCGCCAAGGCCATCGACCCGGCCGACTCCGCCGGCTGCGTCACCGGCAAGGCCGACCCCTCGCCCGGCGCGTGGGCCCCGACCACCATCCCGCACGGCACGCACGTCGCCGGCACCATCGCCGCCGCCGACGACGGCAACGGTGTCACCGGCATCGCGCCGAACGTGCGGCTGGCGTCCGTGAAGGTGGTCAGCGACGACGGTTTCATCTTCCCGGAGTCGGCCGTCTGCGGCTTCATGTGGGCGGGACGGCACCACTTCACCGTCACCAACAACAGCTACTTCGTGGACCCCGGCTTCTACTTCTGCCGCAACCAGCCCGGTGACGCAGCCGCGTACGAGGCGGTCCGGCGGGCCGTGGCCTTCTCGACCGGCCGTGGGGTGCTCAACGTGGCCGCTGCCGGCAACGAGGCGATGGACATCGCCAATCCCACCAAGGACACCGTGCGTACGCATCCCGTGGACCGCACCTGCGCGACGCTGCCGGCCGGGCTGCCGGACGTCGTCTCCGTCACGGCCGTCGGCTACGCCGGCACGAAGTCGGGCTACAGCGACTGGGGCAAGGTCGACGTGACCGCCCCGGGCGGTGACCGGGCGCAGGTGCCGCCGACCGGCGCGGGGCCCGCGTGTCCGCTGTCCACGCTGCCCGGCGGTGGCTACGGCAGCATGTGCGGGACCTCGATGGCCTCACCGCACGCGGTCGGTGTGGTGGCGCTGCTGGCCAGCACGCATCCGTGGGCCTCTCCCGCGCAGCTGCGGGCCTTGCTCCGGGCCGAGGCGACACCGGTGCCGTGTCCCGCCGTCGCGACCTGTACCGGGCCGCCGGCGGACAACAGCTACTACGGGCACGGCCTCGTCAACGCGCTGGCGGCGGTCACACGGTAGTGCTTTTCGGGTGGCCCGGCCGTCCCCGGGCGAACCGGGCCACCTGACGCAAAGTCTTTAGAAGTCGAACTCGCCGTTACGCACGCCGGCGACGAACGCCGTCCATTCGTCCCGTGTGAACACATGAGGGGGCAGGCTCGGGTTCTTGGCGTCGCGTAGTGCGATCTCGCCGGTCGACAGGTGAGCAACTTCGACGCAGGTGCCGCTGTTGCAGAAGCTGCTCTTCGTGTAGCGTTCCATTGACGGTTATTCTTTCTGGTAGTTCTGTTCCATGATCTCACCAATGAGCCGTCGCGAGGATTCTTGATCTGGACAATTTGACAGCAAATTGGTGAAGATGTCGGAATAGCGGCGGACCTCGGTCTCCTGGACCGAGAGTCGATCACCGCCACTCAGTTCCTGGTAGACGGTGTCCTGATCGATCTCGTTGTGGAAGGCGAAGATCGCGTAGTCACACTGGATCCCCTGATTGTATCCTGCAGAGAATGGGAAGATCCTTAGGTCTACCCTATCGTGTCTTGCGTAGTCCAACAAGGTGGCCAGCTGGGCCCGCATGACCGCCCGCGAGTGGACGACCCGGTGCAGCACGCCCTCGTCGACAACCGCGGTGATCTGGAGCTCGCCGAGCCGCTCGACGACGAGCTGCTGGCGCTTGGCGCGAATCTCGATGAACTGCTCGATCTCGTTCTCGGTCGCGGCCGGATAATTCTTTGAAAAGATCTCCCGAGTGTACTCCGGGGTCTGGATGAGGCCCGGAATCGCGAATCCGGTGTACACCTTCATCTCGTCCGCCGCGGATTCCAGGGAGATGAAGTTGCCGAGGTTGGACGGCGACATGTCGGGCAGGTCCGACCACCAGCCCTGGTCCTGGCTCGCGGTGGCCAGGTTGAGCAGCCGGGTGCGCATCCGTTGGTCCCGGACCTGGTACAGGTCGAGCAGGTCGCGGACGTCGCGGAGCTTGGGCAGGCCCTGGCCGTTCTCGAGCCGGCTCACCTTGGACGGGGAGCACTCCAGGCGCTTGGCGGCGTTCACGAGCTGCAGCCCGGCGGACTCACGGAGTCGCTTCAGCTCGTGACCGAGGCGGCGGCGCGGGATCAACGGTCCCTGAGAAGGGGGCATCGACACACCTCCTGAACCACCCTGCCCGCGTAGCCGCTGGAGGCGAATGGCGACACGCTAGGCCATCGGGGTGACCTTGGCAAGCAATCCAAACATGCAATTGCACCGTGGCATTGCGCTGTGCGGTTTCCTGACGCAGTCTAGCCCTGAGTCCCCCCGATCCCGAGGAGGATGAGCGAGATGAGCACCACCGCGCGGTTACCTCTGGCGTTCCGCCTGCTGCACCCGTCACGGGCGCACAGAATCACCACAAAGAGTGAGTTGGTGCAGGAGTTCCACGGCCTGCGCGCCGCCACCCGGATCACCGGACGCCGGCACCGGCCGACCGCCCGGCGCGTCGACCGGGGCATGCGCCTGGGCTACACCATCGAGCGGTTGAGCCGCCGCGCCGTGGAGACCGAGTCCCGGCCGCGCCGGGTCGGCTCGCAGATGCTGACCGCGGCGCAGGCCCGGCGCCAGCTCGATCGTTCCCCGGGGCTGGTCCGGCACATCGGCAGCCGGGTCGCGGCGTATCTGTTGATGGTGGCCGAGGCGGCGGTGCTGATCACGACCTACCCCTGGCCGGCGGTGGCCCCGCTGGTCGTGGGAGTCGGGGTGCAGGCCGGGCTCGCGGTGGGCCTGGGGCGGCAGCTGTGGCTGCGGCGGCAGACCGCGGACCACTCCGAGTGGCAGCTGCCGGTGTTGGTGCTGCTGACGTCCGCGCTGGTGATCACCGGCGCGCTGATGGCCGTGTCGACGACGCCGCTGCTCGGCGCGGTGGTGCTGCTGACGCCGTGGATCGTGGTGCAGCAGGAGGCCTTCGCGCGGTCGATCGCCGCCCGCCGGGCCGCCGATCTCGGTCGGATCGTGCTTGCCGCGGACCGCGAACGCCGCGCGCTGCTGCGGTCCATCGACCGCAAGATCTCCTCGCTCGGCCGGCTCACGACCCGGCTGGAGCGGGACAGCGAGCGCCTCCAGTACCTGATCGACCGCTGCTACCTGGTGCCGCAGCAGGACATCCTGCTGCTGCGGGTGCTCGCCGGGGACGAGGACTGCGACCGGCTGCCGGTGGTGCGGGCGCTGCCCGACCTCACCTTCATGGCGCTGGCCATCGGCCGGCTGGAGGTCGTCACGCACGAGGCTTCCGTCTGCCGCGAGGAGGCGCACGGGGCCAGGGCGGAGACGGCGCTGTTCCCGTTCGTGCCGGAACAGCGCCATGATCCCTCCGTCGTGGTGCGGAACTAGCCCAGGGAAGATTTGCACTGTGACAGCGCCTGGTCCAGGTCGGTCCAGAGGTCGTCGACGTCCTCCAGGCCGACCGACAGGCGCAGCAGTTGGTCGCTGACGCCGGCGCCGCGGCGGTCCTCGTCGGCCATGACCCGGTGGCTCAGCGAGCCGGGGTGCTGGATCAGCGTGTCGACGCTGCCGAGGCTCACCGCCGGCGTGATCAGCTGGACCGCGCCGATCACCGTGTGCGGGTCGCCGTGCACCTCGAAGGACACCATCGGGCCGCCGATGCTCGGCCGGTGCACGCGGCTGACGCCCGGGTGGTCGGCGAGCCGCCGGGCCAGCTCGGCGGCCGTCCGGGAGGCCGCGCGGATGCGGACCGGCAGCGTGGAAAGGCCGCGCAGCAACAGGTATCCGGCCAGCGGGTGCAGGATGCCGCCGGTGCCGGTGCGGACCGCGCGGAGGCGGCGGGCGAACTGCTCGTCGCACGCCACGACGCCGCCGAGCACGTCGCCGTGGCCGCCCAGGAACTTGGTGGCGCTGTGCAGCACGATGTCGGCGCCCAGCTCGAGCGGCCGCTGCAACACCGGCGTCGCGAACGTGTTGTCCACCAGGACCGGAACGTCCACGTCGATGGCTTTGATGTCCACTTCGGACAGAGTGGGGTTGGCCGGCGACTCCACGATCACCAGGCCGGTGTCCGCGCGGACGTCGTCCGCGAGCATGTCCACTGTGGACCAGGTGACCTCGGTGCCCAGCAGGCCCGAGTCGATCAGGTGGTCGGTGGTGCCGTAGAGCGGGCGCACCGCGACGACGTGCCGCTTGCCCTGGGCCGCCACCGCGAGCAGGCAGGCCGACAGCGCCGCCATGCCCGTCGCGAAGGCCACCGCCGCCTCCGCGCCCTCGAGATTCGCCAGCGCGGTCTCGAACCTGGCCACCGTCGGGTTGCCGATGCGGCCGTAGATCGGGCTGCCGCCCAGGTCCTCGCCGAGCTTGGCCCGGTCGAGGCGGCTCGCCTCCTCGTGGCTGTCGTGGGAGGGGTAGGTCGTGGAGAGGTCGATCGGGGCCGCGTGCAGGCCCAGATCCGTCAGGTCCTCGCGGCCGGCGTGCACTGCCCTGGTGTTCAGCTGCATGCCGCTCATCCTGGGCAGGTCACGGTGTTTTCGTGCGAATCCCGTACTAAATTCGGCCCATGGCCGACCCTGCGCGTCTCGATCCGGTTGATCTCGCCATTCTGCGGGAGTTGCAGAACGACGCCCGGATCACCAACAAGGAGCTCGCCGCCGTCGTCGGCATCGCCCCGTCCACCTGTCTCGATCGAGTCGCGCGCCTGCGGGCCGCCGGTGTCATCCTCGGCACCGTGCTCAAGGTCGACGCCACCGCGCTCGGCCGGCCGCTGCAGGCTCTCCTGTTCGTGCGGGTGCAGCCCCATCGCGGCGTGCTGGATCCGTTCGTCAAGCACTCCCTCGCGCAGCCCGAGACCCGGGCCGTATTCCACCTCACCGGCCCCGACGACTTCATGGTGCACGTCGCCGCCACCAGCGCCGCCGACCTCCAACGCCTCGTGCTCGACGAGTTCACCGCCCGGCCCGAGGTCGCCCTCGTGCACACCACCCTGATCTTCCAGCAGTGGGAGGGCGGGCCGCTGCTACCGCCTACCGGTTGAGGCGCAGGCCGCCGGCGACGGCGTCGCCCTCGAGACCGCCACCATGTCTTCCTGTGGCGCCGCAGGCTTCCGTCGGCACACCGCCCATGCCCGGCCGTCCCGACTGGAAGGCCTGATCAGTCCGCGGCCAGTTCGTACACGAGCTCATAGCGGTCGCCGACCATGGTCATGTCGTTGACCTCCACCGGCGTGCCCGACTCGTCGATCGCCACTCGGCGCACGACGAGCACGGGTGCGCCGGCGGCGACGTTCAGCAGTGCGGCCTCGTCGACCGTGGCGGGGCGGGTGAGCACTCGCTCCACGAAGTGATCCAGCCGCACGCCGGCTTCCTCCAACCGGGAGTAGATCCCGCCGGGGCCGGTGTTCTCCTGCTCGATCGCGGTGCCGGCGGTCAGCCGGCGGGGCAGCCGTGACGTCGCCAGCTGCACCGGCTCGCCGTCGGCACGCATCGTTCGCCGTCGTACCAGGATTTCGTCGCCGGCTTCGATGTGCAGGGCGTCGGCGAGGTGCTCGTCGGCCGTCTCGATGCGGATCTCGACTTCGACCGATGCCGTGAAGCCACTTGCCGCCGCGTCGCCGAGGAAGGTCGCCTGGTTGGCCGTACGGGCCGCGCGGGACAGCCGGTTCCGGGCGAGGCGGGTGACGGCCGGCTTCGTGCGTACGAACACGCCGGCCCCGGGTTGCGTGGTGACAAGTCCCTCGGCCCGCAGCGCGTCGAATGCGTTCTGCACGGTCTGACGGGCGACGCCGTACCGCTTCATCAGCGCACTGCCGCTGGGCAGCTGCTGGCCGGGCCGGTACTCGCCGCGCTCGACGGCTTGGCGGAGGTCGGCGGCGATCCGACGATACGGCGGCTCCTCGGGCGTCACTCGATCAGTCTACCTAGTTCCATCTAGACAGCTGTGCGTGCCACTGTCACTCTAGCTATCTAGATAGGTCGGTAGGAACTACGGGGGTCACGATGCTCCGCCACGCATTTGTCCTCTACGAGGTGCGGAAGTCCACCGACGGTCGCGCCGGCTACGAGGAGATCGGCCGCATGGAGGTCGACGTCCTCCGGTTCGGCCGGGGCGAACTGGCCCTGCACCTGAGGTTGTGGGCGATTGCCTTGCTGCGTGAGAAGAGATGCGACATCGGCCTCTTCACCGCGGAGTTCGGCACCCTCGACGACGAGAGTCAACCCGACAAAGCCTTTGCCGTGCACCAGATCGTGTGGTCGGGTGAGGAAGCACAGTGCGACGGGATGGATCCGGCCGCGCTCAATCTGCTCGCCACGCTGTGGTCCTGCGCCGGAGTCCGGCTGTCACGAACGTGAGGAGGCCCCGCCGACCGGGGGTCGGCGGGGCCTCGACGTGAGAGCCGGGTCAGACGCGCTTGAACAGCAGGGCGCGCTTGACCTCCTGGATGGCCTTGGTGACCTGGATGCCACGGGGGCAGGCGTCGGTGCAGTTGAAGGTGGTGCGGCAGCGCCACACGCCGTCGACGTCGTTGAGGATGTCGAGCCGCTCCTCGGCGCCCTCGTCCCGGCTGTCGAAGATGAACCGGTGGGCGTTGACGATGGCGGCAGGCCCGAAGTAGGAGCCTTCGGTCCAGTACACGGGGCACGACGTGGTGCAGCAGGCGCACAGGATGCACTTGGTGGTGTCGTCGAACCGGGCCCGGTCGGCGACGGACTGGACGCGCTCGCGGGTGGGCTCGTGACCGGTGGTCATGAGGTACGGCTTGACGGCACGGAAGGCCTCGAAGAACGGCTCCATGTCGACGAGCAGGTCCTTGTGCACGGGCAGGCCCTTGATGGGCTCCATGGTGATGGTGGTCGGCTTGCCATTGGCCGCCAACAGGTCCTTCACCAGCACCTTGCACGCCAGGCGGTTGACGCCGTTGATGCGCATGGCGTCCGAGCCGCAGATGCCGTGCGCGCACGACCGGCGGAACGTCAGCGAGCCGTCCATGTACCACTTGATGGTGTGCAGGACGTTGAGCACCCGGTCGGACGGCAGCGCGGGCACCTCGAAGTCCTGCCAGCGCGGTTCGTCGTCGAACTCGGGGTTGAACCGGCGGATCCGCACGGTGATGGTGACGGATCCGGGCGGCGCGGGCGGCTGCGAGCCGCGGGAGCCCGAGGGCGCGGTTTCGGTCGTCGTCATCAGTACTTGCGCTCCATCGGCTTGTACCGGGTAAAGGTCACCGGCTTGTAGTCGAGCCGGATGTCGGCGGACAGCTGGTCGCCCTGCTTGTACGCCATGGTGTGCCGCATGAAGTTCGTGTCGTCGCGGCTGGGGTAGTCCTCCCGCGCGTGCCCGCCGCGGGACTCCTTGCGGGCGATGGCGCCGACGACGAGGATCTCGGCCAGCTCCAACAGGAAGCCGAGCTCGACGGCCTCCAGCAGGTCGGTGTTGAACCGCTTCCCCTTGTCCTGCACGGCGACGTTGCCGTACCGCTCCTTGAGCTGCTGCACGTCGTGCAGCGCCTGCTTGAGGGTGTCCTCGGTGCGGTACACGGCGGCGTTGGCGTCCATCGTGTTCTGCAACGCGATCCGCAGGTCGGCGACGCGCTCGGAACCGGTGGAGGAGCGCAGGTTCTCGACCATCGCCTCGACCATGGTGGAGGGATTCTCCGGCAGGTCGACGTGGTCGTGCACGGTGGCGGCGTACTCGGCGGCGGCGATGCCGGCCCGGCGGCCGAACACGTTGATGTCCAGCAGCGAGTTGGTGCCCAGCCGGTTCGCGCCGTGCACGGACACGCAGGCGCACTCGCCCGCCGCGTACAGGCCGGGGACGACGTTGTCGTTGTCCCGCAACACCTCGGCGTGCACGTTGGTCGGGATGCCACCCATCGCGTAGTGCGCGGTCGGGTACACCGGCACCGGCTCGGTCACCGGGTCCACACCCAGGTAGGTGCGGGCGAACTCGGTGATGTCGGGCAGCTTGGTCTCCAGCACCTCGGCCCCGAGGTGCGTGCAGTCCAGCAGCACGTAGTCCTTGTGCGGACCGGCGCCGCGGCCCTCCAGCACCTCCAGCACCATCGACCGGGCGACGATGTCGCGCGGCGCGAGGTCCTTGATGGTGGGGGCGTAGCGCTCCATGAACCGCTCGCCGTCGGCGTTGCGCAGGATCGCGCCCTCGCCGCGGGCGCCCTCGGTGAGCAGGATGCCCAGGCCGGCCAGGCCCGTCGGGTGGAACTGGTAGAACTCCATGTCCTCCAGCGGCAAGCCCTTGCGGAAGATGATGCCCATGCCGTCGCCGGTCAGGGTGTGCGCGTTCGAGGTGGTCTTGAAGACCTTGCCGAAGCCGCCGGTGGCGAACACGACGGCCTTGGCCTGGAACACGTGGATCTCGCCGGTGGCCAGCTCGAGCGCGACCGCGCCGGTGCAGACCGGGCCGTTGGCGGTCTCGGTCATGCACACGTCGAGCACGTAGAACTCGTTGAAGAACTCGATGCCGTGCTTGACGCAGTTCTGGTACAGCGTCTGGAGAATCATGTGCCCGGTGCGGTCGGCCGCGTAGCACGCGCGCCGCACGGCGGCCTTGCCGTGGTCGCGGGTGTGCCCGCCGAAGCGCCGCTGGTCGATCCGGCCCTCGGGCGTCCGGTTGAAGGGCAGGCCCATCTTCTCCAGGTCGAGGACGGCGTCGATCGCCTCCTTGCACATGATCTCGGCGGCGTCCTGGTCGGTGAGGTAGTCACCGCCCTTGATCGTGTCGAAGGTGTGCCACTCCCAGTTGTCCTCCTCGACGTTGGCCAGCGCGGCGCACATGCCGCCCTGCGCCGCGCCGGTGTGGGACCGGGTGGGGTAGAGCTTGGTGAGCACCGCGGTGCGGACGCGCTGCCCGGCCTCGATGGCCGCGCGCATCCCGGCGCCGCCGGCGCCGACGATCACCACGTCGTACTTGTGTACCTGCATGTCGCGCGTTCTCCCGCGGTCAGCCGCTGATGTTCGGGTCGAAGGTGAAGATCACGAAGCTGCCCAGCGCGAGGATCAGCGCCATGGACGTGTAGAGCAGGATCTTCAGCCAGAACCGGGTGGCGTCCTTGCGCGCGTAGTCGTTGATGACGGTGCGCAGGCCGTTGCCGCCGTGCAGCTCGGCCAGCCACAGCATGGACAGGTCCCAGAACTGCCAGAACGGCGAGGACCAGCGGCCGGCGACGAAGGCGAAGTTGATGCGGTGCACGCCGCCGTCGAGGATGTTCATGATGAACAGGTGCCCGAGCACCAGCACGATCAGCAGCAGGCCGGACATCCGCATGAACAGCCAGCTGTAGAGCTCGAAGTTGCTGCGGCGAGCCTGGCGCCGACGCGGGCTGCGCGGGGCGGCGAGGTCGAGGGTGCTCATGTCAGTTGCCACCACCGAAGACCGTGATGAAGCTCCGCTGGAGCATGAAGTACGCGCCCGGGATCATCACGACGACCCAGACCGCGATGATGATCCACAGCATCGGGCGCTGGAACCGCGGGCCCTTGGACCAGAAGTCGACCAGCATGATCCGGACGCCGTTGAGCGCGTGGTACAGCACCGCCGCGACCAGGCCCAGCTCCAACAGGTTGACGAGCGGGTTCTTGTAGAGCTCGATCACCTTGTCGTAGGCGTTCGGCGAGATGCGGACGACCGCGGTGTCCAGGACGTGCACGAACAGGAAGAAGAAGGTCAGCACCCCGGTGATCCGGTGGGCCACCCAGGACCACATGCCCAGATCGCCGCGGTAGACGGTGCTACCGCGCCGGCTGCTGCCCCCTGTTCCCTCTGCTGCGCCCGTCGGCGGGGCGGTGGTACTGGCCATGGTGCGGGTGGCCTCCAGCGTCAGTGGTGGGCGCGGCCCCGGCGGCATTTCGGGACGGACTTGCGTCACGGGGCCTTGACCCTCCGGATGCTAGACCGCAGGCCCGTGGCTGGCCCAACGGCGAAGGTCCGTCTGTGATCGATGAGACACGCACCGATGTGGCCCAGGTGACTTTATCGATCAAGCGCCACTCGTCAGGGCATCCCGGCACAGCCGGTCGGCACGCCGCGTGGTCTCCGGCTGGCGGTATCGGGAAGCCAGCCGCAGCACCTGCGCGCAGGCGGTGTCCAGATCGACCCGGTGTCCGATCGAGACGAACAGCGGCTTGACCTCCCGCTGGGTGCGCAGCGCCCGCCCGACCACCTCCCCGTCGTCCAGCAGCGGCGACCACGCGCCGCGCTCCGGGCCGGGCGGGTCGTAGTGCCCCATCGGGGTCTTGGCCACGCCGATCGACGGCAGCCCGGTGACCACGCCGAGGTGGCTGGCCAGGCCGAACCGGCGCGGATGGGCCACGCCCTGTCCGTCACACACCAGCAGATCGGGCGACACGGTCAGTCGTTCGAGCGCGGTCAGCAGCGACGGCAGTTCACGGAACGCAAACAACCCTGGCACATAAGGGAAATCTGTGACACCCGGCACAACGACCTGATCCACCGGGTCGAGTGACGCGACGTCCAGCACCACCACCGCCGCGAACAGCCGGTCGGAACCCTCGTCGTACGCCACGTCCAGGCCGGCGGCGGTGCGCGGGGCGAAGCCGGCGGGCGGGTGCGGGTCGACCAGCGGGGCCATCCGCAGCTGCAACGCGACCGCCTCGTCCGGCGTCGCCGGCCACTGCTCGATCACGCGAAATGCCTCTCCGAAGCCAGGTCGCCGTGCTCGTCGAAGACGCGCTCGCGGGCCAGCCGCCCGTCCGGTGTCCACTCCCGCGCGACGCCGGTGATCATGCCGCGCCGCACCGTCAGCTCCGACTTGGGCGTGCCGTCCTCGTACCACTCGCGGCGCGGCCCGTCCTCGACGCCGTACCGGTAGGTCGCCAGCGAGATCACCTCGCCGCTGTACCCGTGCGTCACCGCCTCGCCGGTGAAGGCGTGGCCGTCGTAACGCAGGCGCGCGCCGTCATCCCAGTCGACTGTGCTGACCTGGAGGTCGATGCGCGGCAGCGGCGGCTCGTCCGACGGCGCCTCCCGGTCGTCGAGGATGAGGCCGCCGTCGTCCCAGCGCTGGATCCGCCGTGTGGAGCCTTTGGCGTCGTACTGGGTCAGCTCCTTGGTACGGCCATTGCGGTGCCAGCGCCGCCATTCCCCGACGCGCACGCCCTGCTCGTACCGGCCCTCGGCGTCGGGTGACCACCACGGGCCGTCGGGGACGCCGTCGCGGTAGGAGGTGACGGTTTCTCCGTCCTGGACCTCGCCCGTGAACGGCTCGCCGTCGACTGCCAGTACGCCGTCGGCCTCGGTCGTTCGGGCCCGATCGACCCTGGTCACCGGCTCGCCGCGCTCGTCCCAGTGCCGGTCGCCCTCCTCGGCGAGCATTCCGTTGGGATGCCAGCGCTTCCCGTCCGCGGAGCGCAGGATCCCGCTGTCGTACCAGGTTCTGGTCGTCTGCCGCACGCCGTCCTGGTACGTCTCCAGCGACAGCAGGCGATCCCCGTTCTCCCGGACCAGTTCCCCGGTGAACGGCTCGCCGCCGTGCCACAGCCGCCCCTCGTCGTCCCAGGTCGGGGCGTCCGCGTACACGTCGATCCGCCTGGCCCGGGCCGGCAGGAAAGCGCCGTCCAGCACGGCTTCCGCGAGGTCGGCGGTGGACAGGTCGACGTCGTCCAGCATCGCCGCGGTCAGATTCGCGCCGCGCAAGCTCGTCTCCGCGAACACCGCGCCGATCGCCGTCACGCGGGTCAGGTTGGCGTCGCCCAGATTCGCCTTGGCCAGGTTGGCATCATCCAGGTTGGCGTCCGGCAGCTGCGCCTCGGACAGGTCCGCCCCGCGCAGATCCGCGCTGGTCAGCAGCGCGCCGTCCAGCTCCGCCCGGCGCAACACCACGTCCCGCAGGTCCGCGCCGAGCAGCCGGGCGCCACTCAACGGTGCGCCCGTCAGGTCGGCGCCGCGGAAGTCCAGGCCGGTGAAGTCGCCGACACCCTCGTCGAGCCAGTCCTCCAGCGCGACCGCCGCCTCGTCGTCGTCCGGCCAGCGGACCGGCAGCCACTTACTCACCCTTCGAACCTACTGGCCGAACCACCCCTCGGGCAGCCCCGTTCTCCCGAAGGGAACCTCATTGCCGTCGGCGTCCCGGCGGTGCTCCTCGACGAGCCGGCGCCGACGATTCGTCCCTTGTGGACCGCCATCACTCCGGCATGCCGACGGAGCGGAACGACTCCGGCGCGCCGTTGGAGTCCCAGTGCTGCTCGCTGATCAGGTCGCCCTCGTCGTCGAACACCTTCTCCACGGCCAGCCGGCCGTTGTGGTGCCACCTCCGGTGCGTGCCGACGGCGACACTGTGCCGGGACATGCCCTCCGCCTTGAGCGTGCCGTCCTCGTACCACTCGCGCCGCGGGCCGTCCCGCCAGCCGTCGCGGTAGGTCTCCAAGAAGATCAGCGTCTCACCATAGGTGTTGATCAGTTCGCCGGTGAACGGTTCGCCGTCGTGCACGAGGCGCAGCGAGTCGTCCAACTCGCTGTCGTCCAGGAAGACGTGGATCCGCTTCATGACATCACTCCGGAATCTTCTCGCCTGGAGGGAATCGATCGTAACGCCCGGCGTTGCTGGGCACCCCTCGCAGCATCAGGTTGCAGTTGGCGCAGCACGGGGCCTGCTCGATGCCGCCGCTGCGGAACGGGTGGTAGTTGTCCACCCGCATCTCGGCCAGCGCGCCGGGACCGTCGTCGAAGCCCCGGGCACGACGCTCCCACAGCAACGCGTTGGCGGCCTTCACCTCGGCGTGGCCGAGCGGCCTGTCGGGGTGGGGTCGATCGCGCGTCGCGCCGGTGGTGTCGTCCTCCACCGGATAGCCGCCCGGCTTGTTGTTCATGTCCTCCAGGTGCTGGCGCAGCGTCGGGTGCAGGTCGGCCTTGGGGATCACGTCCGCGTCGGACCCGTTGACGCCCTCGTAGACCAGGCCGGTGCGCATGTCCATGCCGACCGCCGTGACGCCGACGTTGGCCTGGCTGAACACGTCGCCGGTCCGGGGAGGCGTCGGCTTCTCCGGCATCTTCGGCTCGGGCGGGAAGTGCGGCTCCCGCCCCTCGGCCTTGGCCGCCGCGGCCTCCTGCTTGCGCTGCTCGACCCAGGCGCGCTTCTCCTCGTGGTAGGCCTGCAGCTGCTGCTTGTGCTCGCCGACCTTTCGTTGGTAGTCGAGATGGTCCTGCTTCGCCTGCTGCTGCGGGGCGCGGTACTGGTTGGCGCGGTGCTCGGCGACGTGCGTGACGTAATCCTTGGACGTCCGGTCGCCGACATGCGTGATCAGCCCGGTCTCCTCGTCCCTGACCACGCCCTCGGTGTGGCTGAGGTCCGCCAGCTTGTGCGGCGCGGGGTCGAGTGACGGCGCCGGCATGTGCTCGGGCGACGCGGAGCTGATGTGGGTGCTGGCCGCGCTGCCGCGATAGCCGGCCGGATGGTTGAGGTCGCCGGACACGTGCGTCGGCTCCTCGTCCTCGCCGCCACCGCCGGTGCGGACCTTCGGCGGCTTGCGACCGCCTCCACCGCCTCCACCGGAGACAGGAGCCGCCGAGCGTTCACCGCCGCCGGGCAGGCGCTTGGACTTCGCGTCGGGATGGTGTTTGAGCAGCCTGTCCCGCGCGTTGAGGTCGGCTTCCTCGTGCAGGTCCCCGGTCTTGCCCAGGTTCTGCCCGGCCCGCTCGGCGACGCGGCCGCCCTCCTTGAACACCGTGCCGGTGACCTCCACGCCCCGGCCCATCGCCTTGGCCACCACCGACCCGATGCCGGACCGGTCGCCCTGGGCGTGGTCGACCAGGTTCTGACCGGTGTCGTCGAGCTTCTCGCCGGCGGCGGCCACGGTCCGCCCGAACCGCGACAGCTTGCCGCCCGATCGACGCAGGTGATCCGGGTTGCTGTGGATCTTGCTCACGCCGACGGCCTCCCGGGTGTCCTCGATTGCCCGTTTTGACGCTATCAGCCGCCGTCGCGTTCCTCGGTGACTGAGCGTGATCACGTGCCGACAATTCGTCCGAGCGGGTCAACGATTCGGTTACACGGACCGTGACCGGTGTCCTGGGCCAAGGACCGGGAGGTACCGTCTGGCCCTCGGCGGGACCGACACCGAAAACGGGGTCGGGGCATCGCAAGTCCGCCGAAGCAGGGAGAGGACGACAACCGTGCGTCGAATGCGTGGAGTAGCGGTGGCGGCGATCGCGCTGACCAGCGTGATGTCGATGGCCGCGTGTGCCAAGGACAGCTCGTCCAGCGGTGCGGGCGGCAGCAGCAACAGCGCGTCGTCGGGCAGCGGCTGCAAGCTGTCCACGCCGCCGACCGCGGCGGCGGCCGGCACGACGACGACGGGCAGCTCGACCAAGGTCGACGGCAGTGCCCTCAAGGTCGGCCTGGCCTACGACATCGGCGGCCGCGGCGACGCGTCGTTCAACGACGCGGCGGCGGCGGGCCTGGACCTGGCCAAGTCGCAGCTGGGCGTGAAGGCCGAGAACATCAAGGAGACCACCGCCTCGCCCAACGAGTCGGACGCGGCCAAGGAGACCCGGCTGCGCCAGCTGGCGCAGGAGGGCTACAACCCGATCGTCACGGTCGGCTTCGCCTACGCCCCGGCGCTCCAGAACGTGGCCAAAGACTTCCCGCAGACCAAGTTCGCGATCGTGGACTCCACGGTCGACAACTCCCCGAACGTCACCCCGCTGACCTTCACCGAGGAGCAGGGCTCCTTCCTCGTCGGCGTGATCGCGGCGTACAAGTCCAAGGCCTGCCACGTGGGCTTCGTCGGCGGCGTGAACGTGCCGCTGATCCAGAAGTTCCAGGCCGGCTTCGACGCGGGCGCCAAGGCCGCCGCGCCGGACATCAAGATCGAGGACAAGTACATCACCCCGGCCGGCGACTTCACCGGCTTCCAGGCCCCGGACAAGGGCCGCCTGGTCGCCCAGGGCGAGCTGTCCGCCGGCGCCGACGTGATCTACCAGGCCGCCGGCAACTCCGGCAAGGGCATCTTCGACGCGGTCAAGGCCAAGGGCGGCTCCTACGCCATCGGCGTCGACTCCGACCAGTACAAGCAGGCCGGCGTCGCGGACGACAAGGACGTCATCATCTCCTCGATGATGAAGCGCGTCGACACCGCGGTGTACGACTTCCTGCGCGGCGTCGCGTCGAACGACCTGACCGGCATCCCGAAGGTCTTCGACCTCGCGGTGGGCGGTGTGGACTTCGCCACCTCCGGCGGCAAGGTGGACGACATCAAGAGCACCGTCGACGCCTACAAGGCGCAGATCATCTCCGGCGCGATCAAGGTCCCCTCGACCATCTAGGTCAGCTGACACGCGCGTCGACCCAGACCTACCGCGGGCCCGCCAGGATTGGCCGGGCCCGCGGTAGTGCTGTAAGGAGTTGCCCCATGACCACCGCCACCGACCTCGGCAACCCCGCGGTCGTGCTCACCGGGATCACCAAGCGCTTCCCCGGCGTCGTGGCCAACGACGACATCAGGCTCACCGTCCGCGCCGGCGAGGTGCACGCGCTGTGCGGTGAGAACGGCGCCGGCAAGTCGACCCTGATGAAGATCCTCTACGGCATGCAGCAGCCGGACGAGGGGACCATCGAGGTCGACGGGGCCGAGGTCCGCTTCCGCACCCCAGCCGACGCGATCAAGGCCGGCATCGGCATGGTGCACCAGCACTTCATGCTGGCCGACAACCTCACCGTGCAGGAGAACGTCGTGCTCGGCGCGGAGGCGCTGCACGGCATCGGCGGCCGGGCGCGGGCCCGGATCCAGGAGCTGGCCGGCCAGACCGGACTGCGGGTCGACCCCGGCGTGCTGGTCGAGCAGCTGGGCGTGGCCGACCGGCAGCGGGTGGAGATCCTCAAGGTGCTCTACCGCGGCGCCCGGATCATCATCCTGGACGAGCCGACCGCCGTGCTGGTGCCGCAGGAGGTCGACGAGCTGTTCGACACCCTGCGCGGCATGCGCGAGCAGGGCTTCACGTTCCTGTTCATCTCGCACAAGCTGGACGAGGTCCGGGCCATCGCCGACAGCATCACGGTGATCCGCCGCGGCACCACCGTCGGCACCGTCGACCCGACGTCGGTCACCACCCGCCAGCTGGCGGAGATGATGGTCGGCTCCGAGCTGCCCAGCCCCGAGACCCGGGAGTCCACGGTCACCGACCGCGCCGTGCTGACCGTGGCTGGCCTGCACCTGAGCGACGACACCGGCCGGGCCGTGCTGGACGAGATCGACCTGGCCGTGCACGCCGGCGAGATCGTCGGCATCGCCGGCGTCGAGGGCAACGGCCAGACCGAGCTGGTCGAGGCGATCATGGGCATACGCAAGGCCGACGGCGGCTCGGTGCTGCTGGTCGGCGCGGACGACGCGATCGTCGACCTGACCAAGCTGAGCACCCTGCACCGCCGCGAGGCCGGCATCGGCTACATCCCCGAGGACCGGCACCGGCACGGCCTGCTGCTGACGCAGTCGTTGTGGTTCAACCGGATCCTGGGCTTCCAGACCCGCAAGCCGGTCGTCAACGGGCGCTGGCTGGACGTGGAGGGCGCCCGCAAGGACACCCGGCGCATCGTCGAGCAGTTCGACGTCCGCACGCCCGGCATCGAGGTGCCGGCGGCGGCGCTGTCGGGCGGCAACCAGCAGAAGCTGATCGTCGGCCGGGAGCTGTCCGGCGACCCGGTGCTGGTGATCGCATCGCACCCCACCCGCGGCGTCGACGTCGGCGCGCAGGCGCTGATCTGGGAGCAGATCAAGCAGGCCCGCGCCGCCGGCCTGGCGGTGCTGCTGGTGTCCGCGGACCTGGACGAGCTGATCGGCCTGTCCGACACGATCAAGGTGATGCTGCGCGGACGGCTGGTCGCGGACGCCGACCCGGCGACGGTCACGCCCGAGGAACTGGGCAGCGCCATGACCGGCGCGTCGACCGGTGGAGAGGAAGAGGCCTGATGCGCTCGCTGCGGGGCAAGTTGCTGCCGCCGGTGGTGGCGATCGTGTTCTCGGCGCTGCTGTGCTCGGTGGCGCTGATCATCTCGGGCAGCAATCCGGCCAAGGCGCTGGCCGTGATGGTGGTCCAGGTCGGCCGGGACACCACCCTGGTCGACATCGTCAACAGCGCCAGCGTGTACTACCTGGTCGGCATCGCGGTCGCGATCGGGTTCAAGATGAACCTGTTCAACATCGGCGTCGAGGGCCAGTACCGGATCGGCGCGGCGCTGGCCGCGATCGTCGGCGGCCAGCTGAACATGCCGCCGGTGATCGGCCAGATCGTGATCATCCTGACGGCCATGGTCGGCGGCGCGGCCTACGCGGCGCTGCCGGCGATCCTCAAGGTCACCCGGGGCGTCAGCGAGGTGATCACCACCATCATGCTGAACGCCATCGCCGGCGGCATCATCGCGCTGCTGATCAAGCAGGGCGCGTTCGGCGTGCTGAACAACAACAACATCAGCACCAAGCCGATCCCGTCGTCCAACTGGATCCCGGGTATCTCGTTCGGCTCCGCCGGCACCGTCTTCGGCCTGGTGCTGCTGGCGATCCTGGTCGGCGTCGGCTACTGGGTGCTGCTCAACCGGACCCGGTTCGGCTTCGAGCTCCAGGCCTCCGGCGAGTCGCCGACCGCGGCCACCGCCGGCGGCGTCGACGCCAAGCGCATGATCGTCATCGCGATGCTGGTGTCCGGCGCGATCGCCGGCCTCACGGCGCTGCCCGAGGTGCTCGGCCGCGACCACGCGTACACGCTGATCTCCCCGCAGGGTTACGGCTTCACCGGCATCGCGGTCGCGCTGCTCGGCCGGAACAACCCCGGCGGCATCGCGTTCGGCGCGCTGCTGTGGGCCTTCCTGGACCAGTCCGCGGTGTCGCTGGACGTCATCCAGGTGCCGCGCGAGATCGTCACCATCATGCAGGGCGCGATCGTGCTGTCCGTGGTCGTGTCCTACGAGGTGATCCGCCGGCTCGAACTGGCCGCCGAGCAACGCCGGGTCGGCCTGCAACTGGCCGCCGCGACCACCGGGAGCGCGTCGTGATCGACACCACCGCAGCGCCGTCGACAACGCCGGTCGCACCCGTCAAGCGACGGATTCCCGCCTGGGCCAACGGAATCCTGTGGACGCTGGCGTCCATCGTGCTGCTCACCGTGACCGCCGACCTGACCGGCCTGGCCAACATCACGGCGACCGCCACCATCCAGGCCGGCCTCCAGTTGGCCGTGCCGCTGCTGCTCGCCGGCCTCGGCGGCCTGTGGGCCGAGCGCGCCGGCGTGGTCAACATCGGCCTCGAGGGCATGATGATCCTCGGCACCTGGGGCTCGGCCTGGGCCGGCTACCAGTGGGGTCCGTGGGCGGCCGTCGCCGGCGGCATCGTGTTCGGCGCGCTCGGCGGCCTGCTGCACGCGGTGGCCACGGTGACCTTCGGCGTCAACCACATCGTCTCCGGTGTGGCGATCAACCTGCTCGGCGCGGGCGTCGCCAAGTACCTGTCCACGCTGCTGTTCACCAGCGTGTCGCACAACCCGCGGCAGTCGCCGAAGGTGCCGGGCTTCGACACGTACTCCGCCCAGCCGCTCGCGGACTGGTTGGGAGACCTGGAGAAACAGCAGCGGTACGTGGTCTCCGACATCGCCGGCATCCTGCACGGGCTGCTGTCCGGCGTGTCGCCGCTGACGATGATCACCATCCTGCTGGTGCCGGTGAGCTACCTGCTGTTGTGGCGCACCCGGTTCGGCCTGCGGCTGCGGTCCTGCGGCGAGAACCCGGTCGCGGCGGAGTCGCTGGGCGTCAACGTGTACCGGCAGAAGTACCTCGCGGTGATCGTCTCCGGCGGCTTCGCCGGGCTCGGCGGCGCCGCGCTGGTGCTGGCCCCCGGCCAGAACGGCTACCTGGAGAACCAGACCAACGGCCGCGGCTACATCGGTCTGGCCGCCATGATCTTCGGCAACTGGCGGCCCGGCGGCCTGCTCGGTGGCGCGGCGCTGTTCGGCTACGCCGACGGCCTCCAGACGCTGACCGACGGCAAGACCGTGCTGGGCCTGTTCTACGGCGTGGCCCTGCTGATCTGGGTGATCGCGCTGGTGCAGCTGATCCGTCGCAAGTGGATCGTCGGCCTGATCGCGGTGCTCGCCGGCGGCGCGCTGTACCTGCTGTACCTGTCGATCGACTCGCTGCCGTCGGAGCTGACCACCTACCTGCCGCACATCGTGACGATCGTGGTGCTGGCGATGTCGGCCCAACGATTGCGGATGCCCGCGGCCGACGGTCTGATCTACCGACGAGGACAGGGAAGTTAGTTGTCCACTGTGGACTGGGATGAACTGCGGCGGCTCGCCGTGGTCGCGGCGGCGTCGGCCTACTGCCCCTACTCGGGGCTGCAGGTCGGGGCCGCCGCCCTGTGTGACGACGGCCGCGTCGTGACCGGCTGCAACGTGGAGAACGCCGCCTACGGCGTGGCTTTGTGCGCCGAGTGCACGATGGCCGGGCAGCTGCGGCTGACCGGCGGCGGCAAGTTCGTGGCGGTCGCCTGTCGCAGCGGCAAGGGCGAGTTGCTCATGCCGTGCGGACGCTGCCGGCAGATCATCTACGAGCTGGGCGGCCCCGACTGTCTGGTGGACACCCCGCGCGGTGTGCTTACGATGCGGGAAGTTCTGCCAGACGCGTTCGGACCCGAGGATCTGCCGTGAGCGAGCTTGCGAGCGAACCATCGAACACTGCGCCCTTGGCCGCAGGCCCGACGAGCACTAGCGAGGAGGGTCTGTGAGCCACTTCAATGCCGTCGAGATCATCCGCCACAAGCGGGACCGGCGGACCCTGACCGCCGACCAGATCGACTGGGTGGTCGACGCCTACACCCGCGGCGTGGTCGCCGACGAGCAGATGTCGGCGCTGGCCATGGCGATCTTCCTGAACGGCATGGACGCCACGGAGACCGCCCGGTGGACGCGGGCGATGGTCGAGTCCGGAGAGCGGCTGTCGCTGCACGTGGACCGGCCCACCGTGGACAAGCACTCCACCGGCGGCGTCGGCGACAAGATCACGCTGCCGCTGGCCCCGCTGGTCGCCGCCTGCGGCGCGGCCGTGCCGCAGCTGTCCGGCCGCGGGCTCGGGCACACCGGCGGCACGCTGGACAAGCTGGAGTCCATCCCGGGCTGGCGGGCCCAGCTGTCCACTGAGGACATCCAGGCGCAGCTGCGTTCCGTGGGCGCGGTCGTGTGCGCCGCCACCGAGGGGCTCGCGCCGGCCGACCGCAAGCTGTACGCGCTGCGGGACGTCACCGGGACCGTCGAGTCGGTGCCGCTGATCGCCAGCTCGATCATGAGCAAGAAGATCGCCGAGGGCGCCGGTTCGCTGGTGCTGGACGTCAAGGTCGGCTCCGGCGCGTTCATGAAGAACCTCGCCGACGCCACGGAGTTGGCGCGGGCATTGGTGTCCATCGGCGTCGACCACGGGCTGCGCATCAGCGCCATGCTGACCGACATGTCGGTGCCGCTGGGCCGGGCCGTCGGCAACGCCGTCGAGGTCGCCGAGTCCGTCGAGGTGCTCAAGGGCGGCGGCCCCGCCGACGTCGTCGAGCTGACCGTCGCGTTGGCCCGGGAGATGCTGTCGCTGGCCGGACTGTCCGATGTGGACCCCGCCGGCGTGCTTGCCGGTGGCCGCGCGTACGAGACCTGGTGTCGCATGATTGCCGCGCAGGGTGGAGACCCCGAGGCGCCGTTGCCGGTGGCCGAGCACGTCGAGGTCGTCGAGGCGGCCGAGGACGGTGTGCTCATCGACCTGGACGCTTACGCGATCGGCGTGGCGGCTTGGCGGCTCGGCGCCGGCCGCGCCCGCAAGGAGGACCCGGTGCAGCACGCCGCCGGCGTTCTGTGCCTGGCCAAGCCGGGGGAGACCGTCGAAAAGGGACAGCCGCTGCTGGAACTGCGCACCGACACCCCGGAACTGCTGGCCGCCGGCCGCGACGCCCTCACCGACGGCATCCGCATCGGCGACGCCCCGGTGCGGCGGAACCCGCTGGTGATCGACACCATCAGGGGCTGAGGTTCGGTAGCCACCAGTTCGCGAGGCCGCCGCCGATGCCTGGACCGCGGGCAGTTGTCGATCGAGTCTGTTCATCGATCGACAACTGACAAGGGAAGGCATCGGCCTCGTGGGCGGCCGAGCCGCGACGCCGAAGGCGGCGCCAAGAACACAGCATCAACTCGTGCGCCAGTCGATGCGGCCGTCGGTGGTCGTGTCCGGGCGGGAGTGCCGCACCTTCGACCGGTCCTCCAGCGCGGTGGCGATCTGCTCCAGCATCTCGGTGATGCTGCGCCATTCCGGCCCGTGCGCCTCGGCCCGCTCGTGGTCCCACTCCATGACGCAGCCGCGCATCGGGCCGGGCCGCAGGTCGACGACCAGCGCGTCGCCGAGGCCGTCGAAGGCGAAGGGCACCCACAACGGGTGGTAGCTGCTGCCGGTGGAGCCGGCGTCCGGGCCGCACTCCGGCGTGTCCCAGGTGTCGGCCCAGAGTTTGCGCTGCACGCGGAACGCGTCGAGCGCACCCTGCGGGCCGTGCGGCGTGTAGAACGGCGGGATGATCTCGGCGAACGCCGAATTCCCGGTGCCGCCGCACACCGACCACCACTCGTGCAGGTCGTCGGGCAGCTCGACACCGATCTCCTGCTCCAGGATCACGACATCTTCCCGGTCCGCCATCGTGCGCAGCACCGACCCGGTGGACGGTGCGTAGAAGGACAGCCAGCGCACGATCCGACCCCACGCGTCGGCCACTGCCATTTGTTCATGATCGAGTAAGAACGGCCGTACCGGTACCGCCCAACGGAGGACGACCGGGCGAATCGGGCGTCCGGCTGACCATCCCGCGCTGAACGGGTTAACCTGCGGCTTTCACCCGACGAGGGGACTGCTCGTGTCCGACACCGAGACGATGTGGACGACGGCCGACGACGGTCGCGCCCCCAAACGTCCGGACCGTCGGCCGCTGATCGCCTTCCTGGTCGTGCTGGCCATCACGCTGATCGCCGCCGCGCTGATGGGCGGCTACCTGCTGGGGCTGCGCACCGCCGAGTCCGAGCGGGCCGCCTTCCCGTCCACCAGTCCGCCCGCGCCGACGGCCACCACGCCGGCCGCCGCGACGACGACGCCGACCACCACCGACACGACGACCGCCACCACGACCACCGGGCTGGGTGTCGGCACCGTCCGCAATTCCACCCCGCCCGGCTCGCCGGTCGTGCTCAACGTCGGCTACGGCGTGAACCTGGACAGCAACCAGCCCAACTGGGACGTCGTCATGAACAGCGATCCCGCCTATTTCAACGACCTCCGGTACGACACCCAGGACACCGTGCTGGGCTCCGGCCGGGGCTTCGCGCCGACCCAGCAGAACGCCGGCTACGCCGACTGCGCGGCCGCCACCGCCTACGCGCCGACGCTGTCCGTGAACCAGATCCTGGCCGGCGGGGCGTACTGCACGACCAGCGCCCAGGGCCGGTTCGCGCTGGTCGTGTTCCATCCGGCGGTCGGCGCACAGGTCACCTTCGACCTCACCGTGTGGGAGAAGACCCCCTAGTCAACTGTGATGATCCGGCGACCACGTAGCATCTGCGGCGTTCCCGCAGACAGCGCTGGCCGTGACCGGGAGGTCTCCAGATGGCTCAGGACATCGTCCCGATCGAGCTCGGGCTCCCCCAGGGCGACCTGATCACGTTGTGGGCGCCGCGCTGGCGCGAGGAGGGCGAGGAGTGGGAGGCGTTCCTCGGGCACGAGGAGGACCTCTACGCCTTCCCGGACGCCGCGCGGCTGGCCGCCTTCGTGCGCACCGCCACCGAGCACGATCTGACCGACCACCCCGCCTGGCACGTGCTGCCGGCCCTGTCGGCCGTCGAGCTGGTGCCCGACGAGAACCACCAGTTCGACCTCGTCGGCGTGCCGGAGCTGGTGTCGGAGGACCCGGACACCTGGACCATCGGCGAGCTGGCCGACGTGGTGTCGATCCTGCGCTCGCTGGCCGACGTGTGCGAGCTGGACAAGGTCAACGAGGTGCTGGACTCGGTGGACGGCTTCGCGCTGCTGCCGCAGGGCACCTTCCCGTTCACCGGCCGGGACGGCGAGCGCCGCTGGACCGAGCTGGCCAAGGTCGTGGTGGACCGCTGGGACGAGGTGCTGGACGCGATCGACGCGATCGTGACGGTGCCCGAGGTCGACGAGAAGGCGCTGGCCGAGGCCGAGCAGGAGCTGGCCGACGCCGAGCAGCAGGAGGCCGAGGAGGCCGACGCCGACGAGGACGCCGCCGAGCGCCAGCCCGACGACGAGCCCGAGGACCTGGGCTTCTGGGGCGAGGTCGGCATCGACCCCGTCAAGATCATCCTGGGCGACAACGAGTACTACACGCTGCGCTGCTACGTCGACGACGAGCCGGTGTTCCTGGGCAACTCCGGCGAGATCGACGTGTTCGGCTCGGCCAAGGCGCTCGGCCGGTTCCTGGTGAACACCGGCAACGAGCTGGCCGGCAACGACATCACCGAGGTCGCCACCTGGGACGAGGTCGCCACCAAGGCCACCGCCGGCGAGCTCGAGGTCGAGGTGCACGACGACAACGTCTACGTGCTCAACGGCATCGCCGACGACATCGCCGAGGGCCCCGACTCGGTCGACCCGGTGCAGCTGGACCTGGCCGTCGAGCTCATCGAGGACGCCGCCACCTGGGCCGGCGACGAGTCCGTCGCCGCGGCCCTGGCCCAGTCCGAGAGCCTGGGCTGGCTGGTGTCCTTCGTGGTCCGGCCCGACCCGACGCGGCTGGCGCCCAGCGCCCCGTTCGACGCCGAGGTCGAGGCCTGGAAGGCCCTGGTCGAGGGTCTCGAGGGTCGCTTCCGCACGCACTGATTCGTGCTCGGAAGGGGGCATTCCTCGCGTTCAATGCGAGGAATGCCCCCTTCACTGCGTCAGGGGGCCTCTGCCAGCTCGCGGCGCGCATCTTCCGCCGCCACCGGCGTGGTGAAGACCGCCAGCAGCGGGAAAACCGCCCCGACGGCGAAGGCCAGCGCGTAGCTGGACCCGCCGACCAACGCCCCGAGCAGCGGCGGGGTCAGCGCGGCGGCGATGTTCTGGGCCGTGTTCTGCGCCCCCAGCGCCCGCCCCGACCACGCCGTCCCCGCCAGCTCGGCGGTCGCCGTGAAGCCCAAACCGTTGTCCGCCACGGTGATCACCGCACCGACGGCGATCACCGCCACCGCCAGCCACGGCGCGACCAGGTCACCCAGGCCCAGCAGCAGCATCACCAGTGTGCTGGCCACCGCGAGTTGTCGCATCGGTCGCAGCCGGCTGCCGGCCAGATCTGCCCACCGCCCCGTGGCGATGCGTCCCGCAGCCCCGGCCGCCTGCACAACGCCCAGGAACACGCCGGCCGCCCCCGGCGTCCAGTTCTGCGCGCTGACCAGGTACTCCAGGCTGAACGCCGAAATGGCGAACTGCGGCACCACCAGCAGGGCGCTCGACCCGTGCAACCGCCACAGCGCCGACGACTCCAGGTACGGGGAGCGCGTCCGTTCCGTCTCCTTGCGCGGCGGCCGCGGCGGATCCTGTACGAGCACCGCCACCAGCACGGCCAACAGGACACAAAGGACCGCCGGGAACAGCAGCGCCGCGCGGTAACCGAAGGCCTGCCCCAGGAACGGCAGCGTCAGCGCCGCCACGCCGACGCCGACCGGCTGCGCCGTCTGCCGGATGCCCATCGCCAGACCGCGTTCGCGCGGCCCGAACCAGCCCATCACGACCCGCCCACTGGCCGCGTTCACCGACGCGCTCGCCGCCCCGGCGACCAGCAGCAGCACCCCCAGCGGCAGCACGTCGTGCGTGCCCACGCCGCCAACCGCCACCAGCACGCCGGCCGCCCCGAGCCCGAGCGCCATCACCACGCGCTCGCCGTACCGGTCCGCCGCCGCGCCCCAGGCGATCAGCGTCAGCAGCAGGCCGACGGTCGGCGCCGACACCAACACGCCGACCTCGGCCAGCGACAGCCCCTCCGCCGCCCTGATGTACGGCACGAGGAACGGGAGGCCGTACACGAACGTGCAAGCCGCGGCCTGGGCGGACAGCCCCAGGCCCAGGATCAGCCACCGGCGCGGGTTCTCGGCCACCGAGCGCCTCCCAACATGTGGACACCACCGCCTACATGTTGGACGCTAGCCCCGATACTTCGGCTACGGCAACAAATTCCCGGATCCTGGAATCAGGCCATCAGCTCGGCGGCCGCCGCCACCGAGTCGACCAGGCGCTGCCAACTGGCCAGCTTGGTGACAGGCCCGTGCGGATCAAGCCGCTCAAGGAGGTTGCGCCGGTGTTCGTCGAAGCGCCTGGCCACCTGGTTGTGCCGTCGGCCGGTGCAGTCGGCCGCCGCGAGCAGGCACTGCTTGAGAACGTGCTTCGGGTCTGCGACCGACTCCACCTCGTGCGGCTTGGGCAACCCCAGACCGGCACGTCCCTTGGGATTGCCGGCGACGCGTCGAATCGCGGCCTCGTCCAGTAGTAGCCAGGCCTCGGTCATCCGAACGGGTACCACCGGGACGACGTGCGAGCCACGCGTCACGGTCGCGACGGCATCGACGATCTCCCTCGTCCGCGCGGCGTGACCGGCGTTGTCGGCGTCTCGATGTACCACCACGACGTCGAAGTTGGTCTTGGCCAGTTCGATCCCGGCATGAACCTTCGACTGCACATCCTTGGCCACCCTGAGCCAGGTGAAGTCGGGCTCCTGGAGCCTGAGGCGGATGTCGTGGGCCGCGAACAGCTCCGTCACGAGCCCGGCCAGCGGTGCGTCCGAAGATCCCTCGGCGACGAACAGTCCGGAGTACAGCGTCATCGGGTCAGGTCCGTCGGCAGTTGGAGGTGGGTGTCCGGGGGAGTGGCCAGATAGGGGACGAAATCGGCGAGAGTCGCCACCGCTTCGCCGTCCTTGGCCCGCCAGGACCCCTGAAAGGGCGTCAATGCGATTCCGGCCGTGGTGGTGCCGTCCGGCGCCTGTTGACGGACACGTTCGGCGAACAGCAGTTCGTCGGCACTGCACAGTTGTACGACGGTCGGCGAATGCGTGTTGACGATGACCTGGCGAAAGGGATTGTCGTCGCCGGGCGGCAGCGACGTGTCGACGGCGAGCTCACGCACCAGGCCGACCATGGCCGACAGGTTCGCCGGGTGGATCCCGTTCTCAGGTTCCTCCATGCACAGCAGTCCGGTGACGGTCGGGTCCTCGAGCAAAACGCACAGCGCCAGGAAGCGGAGCGTGCCCTCGGACAATGCGCGTGCCGGCAGACGAAGACCGGACCGTTCGGTCAAGAACAAGGTGAAGACTTCTCGCACCTCGTCCGGATCGACGCCGATCTCGTTCACGCCCACGCCGGCGAGATCCGAGAGTCGGTCGGCGACCCGCGCGTAGGCGGCATCCGGATCGTCATCGTTGGCGATCCGGTACAGCGTGGCCGCCAGGTGGCGGCCGTCCACGCCCAGCTGTCTGGGGTCGGAGAATCCGTCCGGTGCGCGCAGTGCCGACGGTTCCAAGGCCAGTCGTCGCCAACTCCGCATCTCCTGGCGTGCGGCGAGAACAGTCGGCTGGCCCGGGATCACCGTGCTCAGAACGGTCCTGTTGGCACGTCCCGTGGCTGCTACCCGTGCGAAGTCTTCCGTGTCGTGGAAGACGACAACGTCCCCGTGTGACGTAGTAGCGAGGTATCGGCCACGGCGTTGCCTATCGGCGAGAACGGTGCTTGCGAATGGGGCCGACTGTCGGAAACGCAGTCGGTCACTCTGGTCGATGCCGGTCAAGTCTTCCTTGATCAGCGCCAATCGTCCGGCTGTGCCGCGTTCGGTCGACGCGATGTAGCCCAGCTCCAGTTCGTATCGGAGAAACGTCTCGGCGGCCACCGCGGTGTTGCCCAGGTCGTCTGCCGCTTCGCGCGGGACGATCATCTCCACGGCGAAGCGCATGACCCGGTCGTGTTCGCGGTAGCCGTCCCAGAAGAGGTCCCGGGGGTCGCCGCCACGTTCGCCCGACGGCCCTCGGACCCGCCTCGCGGCGTCGGCCAGCGGTTCCGACGCGAGGTGAGACAGGAACTCGATCGCGTCGAAGACGTTCGACTTGCCGACGCCGTTGGCTCCGGCGATGCAGGTGAATGCGCCGAACTCGACCTGCACGTCCACCAGGTTCTTGAAGCCGTGGACCTCGAGGCGGGTCAGCATGGGCTCAGGCTACCTTCGAGTCTCAGGCCATCAGCTCGGCGTAGCCGGGCTTGATCACCTCGTTGATCAGGGCCAGCCGCTCGTCGGAGCCGATGAACGCGGACTTCATCGCGTTCACGGTGAACCACTGCATGTCGGCCCAGCCGTAGCCGAACGCCTCGTGCAGCGCGGCGAACTCGCTGGACATCGTGCAGCCGCTCATCAGCCGGTTGTCGGTGTTGACTGTCACTCGGAACCGCAGGTCGGTGAGCAGGCCGATGGGGTGCTCGGCGATCGACTTGGCCGCGCCGGTCTGCACGTTGGACGAGGGGCACATCTCCAGCGGGATGCGCTTGTCCCGGACGAAGCCGGCCAGCCGTCCGATGTGGACGGAGCCGTCGGCGTCGCGGGTGATGTCGTCGACGATGCGCACGCCGTGCCCGAGCCGGTCGGTGCCGCAGTGCTGGATGGCCTCCCAGATGGACGGCAGCCCGAACGCCTCGCCGGCGTGAATGGTGAAGTGGGCGTTCTGCTGCCGCAGGTACTCGAACGCGTCGAGGCCGCGGGTGGGCGGGAAGCCGGCCTCGGGCCCGGCGATGTCGAAGCCGATGACGCCGGCGTCGCGGTAGCGGACGGCCAGCTCGGCGATGCGCAGCCAGCCCTCGTTCTGCCGCATCGCGCACAGCAGCGTGCCGATCCGGATCTTGTTGCCGGTGTTGCGCTCGCCCAGCCGGAAGCCCTCCTGCACGGCCTCGACGACCTGCTCCAGCGACAGTCCGCTGGGCTCGAAGAGCTCCGGCGCGTAGCGGACCTCGGCGTAGACCACGCCGTCGGCGGCCAGATCCTCGGCCGCCTCGGCGGCGACCCGGACCAGGGCCTGTTCGGACTGCATCACCCCGCACGTGTGGGCGAAGGTCTCCAGATAGCGGACGAGCGAGCCGGAGTCGGCGGCGTCGCGGAACCATGTGCCCAGCGCGGCGGGGTCGGTGGTGGGCAGATCTGGGTAGCCGATGGTGTCGGCCAGTTCGATCACGGTCTGGGGCCGCAACCCGCCGTCCAGGTGGTCGTGCAGGAGCACCTTGGGGGCGCGGCGGATCGCCTCGGGGGTCATCGGCGTAGGCATTGCGACACGGTACCTCCGCCGCGGGCACCTTCCCGGTCGCGGCGATCTTGGGGCGCTATGATCATGGACGGTGTTAGCCGTGTCGGTGAAATCCACCCTCTCGTATGGCGGCCCCCGCTGACGAGTGGTATCTCGCACACGGTGTGCCACCACGTCGGGGTATCGCGTCACTCGAACGGGGATTTTTGGTTTCAGTCAGCAACCGAATGAAGATCGACTAGGTCCCACGCGGCCGTCCGCGTGCTCCGAACGACGCAAATCGGGGCACGTCTTCGTCAAGATCCGTGGGGCCGGTTCGTGTCGCCGTGCGTAGCTGGCTAGAGTCGCTGAGTCTCCCCATCCCCATGGACGAAGGCCCCAGCCGTGAACGAGAACAACAACTCCACGATGTCCTTCGATCGGATGCGCAACATGCTCACGCGCGCCGCGGAGATCCGTGAGAGCGAACAGCAGCAGATCTTCGACGCCCTCGACGAGATCCACGCGCGGATGTCCCCGCTCGAATCGCTGGGTTCCGTTCGCAAGCGGCTGTCGGAGCTGCCGGACCGCACCGAGGTCAGCGTGCTGGCCGAGCGTCTGGACGAGGCACTGGCCAAGCTCGAGGCGCAGGACGGCGCCATCTCCGAGCTCGGCCGCGCCCTGGAGAGCATGGTCGACAAGCTGGCCAAGCCGTTCGCGCAGCTGGACGGCCGGCTGGACGGCGTCGGCGGCCGCTTCGAGGGCGTCGCCGGCCGGATGGACGGCCTCGAGGACAAGCTGACCCACATCCACAAGCGCCTCGACGACGTCGACGGCCACCTGGACAAGCAGGACGGCAAGGCCGACGCGCTGCCCGGCGTGCTGCACGCGCCGATCCGCGAGCGCCTCGAGGCGCTGGAGACCGCCCTGCGCAGCCGCATCGACGAGGTCGACGAGGGCGTGCACGAGCACCTGGACGGCACCAAGGAGGCGCTCCAGCGCTCCGTGGCCGAGACGGGCGACGGCATCCGCGCCGGCATCGGCGACTCGCGGGCCTCGCTGGAGGGCGCCATCGGCGGCGCCCGCGCCGAGCTGGAGAGCCGCCTGGCCGAGGTGCACGGCACGGTCAACGACCGGATCAGCGCCACCCACGACTCCGTGCACGCCAAGCTGGACGACCTCATGTCCCGGCCGGCCGTGGACCCGACCGACCGCCTGGAGGCGCTGGCCCGCCGCCTGGAGCAGGTCTCCACCCGTCTGGACGAGATCGACACCCGCGTGGACGCCGTCGGCACCGGCGTCGGCGAGCGCATCGGCGACCTGGCCGGCACCGTCAGCACCGGCCTTCAGGACGTGCACGGCACGCTGTCCGCGCGTCCTGACGCCGACCGCCTGGTCTCCCTGGTGCGCGGCGCCAACGAGGAGTCCGAGCGGCGCAACGCCAGCCAGCTGGACGAGGCCATGGCCACCTTCGCCGAGCTCATCCTCGGCGGCGGCGCGCCGACCCCGCCCCCGCCGCCCACCGCGCTGCCGCGGCCGCAGCGGCGGGCCCGGGCGCCGAAGAACGCCATCGCCGGCAAGGGCGAGAAGGTGGACATCGACGGCATCGACCTGGCCGCCGAGGGCGCCTGATCGAGTGACGTGAGGACAGGCCCGGGGTGAGCCCGCTCACCTCGGGCCTCTTCTTCATCGTTAATGAGTCCTAAAATCCAACTCAGCAGGTAGAGGCTGAGGAGGAGTCATGAGGGACGCCGTCATCGTCGACGCGGTACGGACACCGATCGGCAAGGGCAAGCCGGGCGGGGCGCTGTCCGGGGTGCACCCCGTCGACCTGCACGCGCACGCCATCCGGTCGCTGATCGAGCGGACCGGCATCGACCCGGCCGTCGTCGACGACGTGATCAGCGGCGCCGTCGGCCAGATCGGGGAGCAGAGCGGCAACACCGCCCGCTGGGCCGCGCTCGCCGCCGGGCTGCCCGAGTCCGTGCCGGCGGTCACCGTCGACCGGCAGTGCGGCAGCAGCCAGCAGGCCATCCACTTCGCCGCGCAGGGCGTCATCGCCGGCGCGTACGACGTGGTGATCGCGTCGGGCATCGAGTCCATGAGCCGGATCCCGATCGGCAGCCAGGCCGCCGGCCGGGACTTCCTCGGCCCCGGCGTCGCCGCCCGCTACCCCGAGGGCCTCGTCCCACAGGGCATCAGCGCCGAGCTGATCGCCCAGCGCTGGAACCTCTCCCGCGAGCAGTTGGACGCCTTCGCCGCCGAGAGCCACCGCCGGACCGCCACCGCCTGGTCCGACGGCCGGTTCGCCGCCGAGGTCGCCCCGATCAAGGTGGACTCCGTCGAGGTCAACGGGGACGAGTCGGTGCGCCCGAGCACCACCCCCGAGGTGCTGGCCGGCCTCAAGCCCGCCTTCAAGGCGGACATCTGGCAGCAGCGCTTCCCCGACCTGGACTGGCGGATCACCGCCGGCAACTCCAGCCCGGTCAACGACGGCTCCGCCGCCGTCCTGATCACCAGCAGCGAGACCGCCGCCCGGCTGGGCCTGCGGCCCCGGGCCCGGCTGCACTCCTTCGCCGTCGTCGGCGACGACCCACTGTTCATGCTCACCGGCATCATCCCGGCCACCCGCAAGGTGCTCGACCGAGCCGGCCTCACCCTCGCCGACATCGACGCCTTCGAGGTCAACGAGGCGTTCGCCAGCGTCGTACTGGCCTGGCAGGCCGAGACCGGCGCCGACCTGAGCCGCGTCAACGTCAACGGCGGCGCCACCGCCATCGGCCACCCCCTCGGCGCCAGCGGCGCCCGGCTGATGACCACCCTACTCGGCGTGCTGGAGCAGACCGGCGGCCGCTACGGCCTGCAGACCATGTGCGAGGCCGGCGGCCTGGCCAACGCCACCATCATCGAACGGCTCTGACGAAGGAGCCGGGCCCCGAGGGCCCGGCTCCTTGTCACACACCCATCGGGTGCCAGACGGTCTTGGTCTCCAGGACCGCGCGCAGCCGGCTGACGTCGGGCTCCCGGGCCCAGTCCGGCTCGCCCCGGCCCGACCGCACCAGCCGCTTCACGGTGCCGGCGGCGGCCCGCTCCAGGTCGGCCTTGATGGCCTCCGGCGCGCCGGTCAGGTCGAGGGCGTTCACGTCGGCGTGCGCGGCGAGCCACGGCGCGATCTCCGCGGTACGCCCGGTCAGCACGTTGACCACGCCGCCGGGCACGTCGGAGGTGGCCAGCACCTCGGACAGGGTGATCGCCGGCAGCGGCCGGTCCTGGCTGGCGACGACCACGCAGGTGTTGCCGGTGGCGATCACCGGCGCGACCACGCTGACCAGCCCGAGCAGCGACGACGCCTGCGGCGCGAGCACGGCGACGACGCCGGTGGGCTCGGGCACGCTGAACGAGAAGTACGGCCCGGCGACGGGGTTGGACGCGCCGAACACGCTGGCGACCTTGTCGGTCCAACCGGCGTACCAGACCCACCGGTCGATGGCGGCGTCCACAATGGACTCGCCACGCTTGGTGCCCTCGCTGGCGGCGACCTCGGCGACGAACTGCTCGCGCCGACCCTCCAACAGCTCGGCGACCCGGTACAGGACCTGCCCCCGGTTGTAGGCGGTCGCCCCGGACCAGCCGGGAAACGCCTTGCGGGCGGCGGCCACCGCGTCGCGGGCGTCCTTGCGAGAGCCCTGGGAGGCGTTGGCCAGGAAGCCGCCGCGCGAGTCGTTGACCGGGTAGGACCGGCCGGACTCGGAGCGGGGGAACGCCCCGCCGATGTAGAGCTTGTACGTCTTGGCGACGGAAATGCGGTCAGACATCGAGGTACGCCTCCAGCCCGGCGCGGCCGCCCTCGCGGCCGAAGCCCGACTCCTGGTAGCCGCCGAACGGCGCGGTCGGGTCGAAACGGTTGAACGTGTTGGCCCACACCACGCCGGCCCGCATCCGCTGCGCCGCCCACAGGATCCGGGACCCCTTCTCGGTCCAGATGCCCGCGGACAGCCCGTACGGGGTGTTGTTCGCCTTGGCCACGGCCTCGTCCGGCGTGCGGAAGGTGAGCACCGACAGCACCGGCCCGAAGATCTCCTCACGGGCGATCCGCATCGACTGCTGCACGTCGGAGAACACCGTGGGGGCGAAGAAGAAACCTTTTTCGGGCACCGGAACCGGGCTGGTCCAGCGCTGCGCGCCCTCGGCGTCGCCGGCGGCGGCCAGCTCCTGGATCTTCTCCAGCTGGGCCCGGGAGTTGATCGCGCCGACGTCGGTGTTCTTGTCCAGCGAATCGCCGACCCGCAGCGTGGACACCCGGTAGCGCAGCTTGTCCAGCAGCTCGTCGGCGATGGACTCCTGCACCAGCAGGCGGGAGCCGGCGCAGCAGACGTGCCCCTGGTTGAAGAAGATCCCGTTCACAATGCCCTCGACGGCCTGGTCCAGCGGCGCGTCGTCGAACACGATGTTGGCGGCCTTGCCGCCCAGCTCCATCGTCATCTTCTTGCCGGAGCCGGCCAGCGAGCGCTGGATCAGCTTGCCGACCTCGGTCGACCCGGTGAACGCCACCTTGTCCACGCCGGCGTGGTTGACCAGCTCGGAGCCGACGTCGCCGGCGCCCGGCAGGATGTTGACCACACCCGGCGGCAGGTCGGCCTGCTGGCAGATCTCGGCCAGCACCAGCGCGGTCAGCGGCGTCGTCTCGGCCGGCTTCAGCACGACGGTGTTGCCGCAGGCCAGCGCCGGCGCGATCTTCCACGCCGCCATCAGCAGTGGGAAGTTCCACGGGATGACCTGCCCGGCCACGCCCAGCGGCCGCGGGTCCGGCCCGAAGCCGGCGTAGCCCAGCTTGTCGGCCCACCCCGCGTGGTAGAAGAAGTGCGCCGCGGCCGTGGGCACGTCGACGTCACGCGACTCGCGGATCGGCTTGCCGTTGTCCAGGCTCTCCAGCACGGCCAGCTCGCGCGCCCGCTCCTGGATCAGCCGCGCGATGCGGAAGATGTACTTGGCCCGCTCGGCCCCGGGCATCCTGCCCCAGATCCGGTCGTAGGCCCGGCGGGCGGCCTTCACGGCGTTGTCGACGTCGGCCGCCGAGGCCGTGCCGACCTCGGCCAGCACCTCCTCGGTCGCCGGGTTGACCGTCTTCAGCGGCTCGCCGGATCCCTCGACGAACTTGCCGTCGACGAACATGCGGTAGGCCGGCTTCAGGTTCGCGATGTCCCGCGACTCGGGCGCGGGCGCGTACTCCCAGTTGCTGCTCATCTCAGTCCACCGTCACGTAGTCCGGGCCGCTGTAGTGGCCCTCCAACTGGGTGCGCCGCTGCATCAACAGGTCGTTGAGCAGGCTGGACGCGCCGAACCGGAACAGTTTCGGGGTCAGCCACTCCGGGCCGGCCACCTCGTGGACGGCGACCAGGTAGCGGATCGCGTCCTTGGTGGTCCGGATGCCGCCGGCCGGCTTCACGCCGCGCAGCTCGCCGGTGCGGTCCCGCCAGTCTCGCACCGCCTGGAGCATCACGTGCGTGACGGGCAGCGTGGCGGCGGGGGAGACCTTGCCGGTCGAGGTCTTGATGAAGTCGCCGCCGGCCAGCAGCGCCAGCCAGGACGCCCGGCGCACGTTGTCGTACGTCGAGAGCTCGCCGGTCTCCAGGATCACCTTGAGGTGCGCGTCCCCACAGGCCGCCTTGACCGCGACGATCTCCTCGTACACCTGGCCGTAGCGGCCGGACAGGAAGGCGCCCCGGTCGATCACCATGTCGATCTCGGTGGCGCCGGCCTCGACCGCCAGCTCGGTGTCGGCGAGCTTGACCGCCAGGTTGGACCGGCCCGACGGGAACGCGGTGGCGACCGAGGCCACCCCCACCCCGCTGTCGCCGACCCCGGCCACCGCGGTGGCCACCAGGTCGGGGTAGACGCAGACCGCGCCGACGTGCGGCACCTCGGCGTACTCGGGATCGGGCCGGCGGGCCTTGGCTGTGAGCGTGCGGACCTTGCCGGGCGTGTCGGCGCCCTCCAGGGTGGTCAGGTCGACCATGGAGATCGCGGTGTCGATGGCCTGGAGTTTCGAGGCCTTCTTGATGCTCCGCGTGCCGAGGGTGGCCGCGCGCTGTTCCACGCCGACCTGGTCGACCCCGGGCAGCCCGTGCAGGAAGCGCCGCAGGGACGCGTCGTCGCGCGTGACCTCCGACAACTCTGTCGTAGAAGGGGCAGACATGGGATCGAGTCTAAGTGCCACTTGCGTGCGTATGTCCTCATGGACGTGAGGAGGGCGCCGTGACATTGACCCCGGACGAGGTGCATGCCGTCGTGTTCAACCCGCCCCCGCCGGGGCGCCGGGCCTACCACCCGGGCGAGGTGGACGACTTCGTCGACCGCATCGAGGCGACCCTGGCCGGCGAGGACAACCTCACCGGCCAGGAGGTGAACAAGGTCAAGTTCCACAAGCCGCCGGCCGGCGAGGAGGGCTACTTCGACTACGAGGTGGACCAGTTCCTGGCGCTGGCCGCCGAGGCGCTGGGCTGCGGCTACGACATCGTCGAGGTCGACGCCTTCCTCGACCGGGTCGTGGGGGCGCTGCACGGCACCGACCGGCTGTCCGTGGCCGAGGTCCGCAATGTCCGGTTCCGGCGGGCCGGCGCCGGTGCCGACGGGTACAACGAGGACGGCGTGGACGCGTTCCTGCTGATCGTGGCCAAGGTGCTGGAGCGACTAGGCGGCCGGCCGAGAACCCTGACCGCCGACGACATCGTGGCGGTGGGCTTCCACACCGCCCACCGGAACGACCGCGGCTACGACGAGGACCAGGTCGACCGCTTTCTCGACAAGGTCGAGGCCACCCTGCGGGGCCAGGGCACCCTCACCGCCGCCCAGGTCCGCGACGTCCAGTTCGACGAGGCCCTGATCGAGGGCGAGGGCTACGACCAGGACGAGGTCGACGCCTTCCTGGACCTGATCGAGGCCCAGTTGGCCGCCCTCAACCCCCAAGCCACCCGCCCCGCCGTCTGACCCCGCGACCCAACCCCCGCGAGTCGCGCTCTCAGACACACCGAATGTGCGTTTGAGGCAGACCCGGCGAGTCGCGCTCTCGGGCACACCGAATCCAGCTCTCGGGCACACCCCGCCGAGCGTCACACCAAAGGTCGGTTTCCGACAGACCGGGGTCACGCCACCCAGTTGGCCGTGATGGTGCAGCGGGCCTCGGACGCCGTGCCGCCGGTCACCTTCAGCCCGAACTGGATGGTCACCTCGGTCGGGGGTTCAGCGCCGTTGCGCAGGTTCGCCAGCGCCGCCTGGAGTGTCGGCCGCACCTTCTCGACCGCCTCGCGCAGCGCTCCGCCGGCCTCGGTGACGAGGGAGCCGGAGCGGTCGAGGCCGCCGTCCACCTCGACGAGCACGTTGTTGCCGTCGTCGAGCGTCAAAGCCACCACGTTCACCATGACGACTCCTGGAGTTGTCCCAGCGTTCGCCACAGGTTAGATCCACGGTCGCTGGCCAGGCGGGTGAAACCGCGGCCGTGTCCCGCCAACGAGGGACACCCTCGGCTGAATTCGTACGTTCGGTGTGCCGGCGGGCGAGGGTTCTGCCCCAAACGCACATTCGGTGTGTCCGAGCGCGCGACTCGCGGGGTTCAGCCGCGGAGTTGGCGGGGGGAGTTCTTGCGGGGCTTGCGGCGGATGGAGACGGCGCCCATCAGGGCCATGCCGTTGATGCGGAGCACGGGCGAACCCGGGGCGCCCGGGCCGTCGGCGGCCCGCTCGAACTCGCCCATGATGCCGACGCCGTTGATCTGCACGGTCAGGTCCGGCGGCACGATGATCTTGACCTCACCCATGATCACGGTGGCGGTGATCGCGCACTCGGCCGCCTCGAAGCTGGCCTCCCGCAGGTCCAGCTTCACCTCGCCCATGAACGCCGTCGCCGAGTACTGCGGCGGCACCACCCACTCGCCGCTGCGCACGCTCGAACTCATGATCGCCAGCGACGCCGTGGACGTCCCGGCGCCGCCGACCATCGGCGCGACCTGACCGCTCGCGGCCGGAACCGCAGGGAGAACCGTCGGCACGTCCGGCAGGTCACGGGTGAACGGCACCAGCTCGCCGAAGGTCTTCGCCTGGTACAGCCCGACCAGCCGCTCGTCCAACTCGCTGACGGTCAGCCGGCCCTCGGCCATCGCCTGGTGCAGCACCTGCGCCACCCGCTCGCGGTCGGCGTCCGAGGCCCGCATCGACATGGGGTCAGGCTGCTCGCTCACGACGAGCAGCCTAGAACCTCGCGCTACCGCCGCGCGGGAGATCCCGCGGAAGGCCCACGCGACGGGCGTCGCGGGACCGGTCGGCGCCGGCGTCGCAGCGTGCACACCCAGCACGTGCACTGCACCGCGACGCACCCGGACTCCGCCATGCCGCACCGCCCTTCGTGACCGCTCTCGCCGCCTGGAACATCGCCGCCGGGGCCATGAACGCTACGTGAACAGGCCCTGTCCCCAGTACTGCCCCGGTGTGACCCCTGGCGGACAGACGAACACGCCGCTGCCGATGTGCTGGATGTACTCGTTCAACGCGTCCCCGGCCAACGCCGTCTGCACGGTCACGAACTGCTTGGGATCCTTCATGTACGCGATGAAGAACAGGCCGCCGAGCAGGTTTCCGGTGGCGTCGATGCCGTCGGTGAACGAGTAGCCCCGTCGCAGCAGGTGGATGCCGCCGTTGTGCTCCGGCGACGCGAGCCGGATGTGCGCGTTGTCGGGGATGTCGCTGCTGCCGAGATCCGGGGTGTCGAACTCGTCGGTCCTGCCCAGCGGCGCGCCGGACGCCTTGTAGCGCCCGAACACGTTCTGCTGGTCGGCCAGGTAGTCCCGGTCCCAGGTCTCGATGTACATCCGGATTCGCCGCGCCACCACGTAACTGCCGCCGCGCAGCCACGGCTGGTCGGTCTCGTCGCCGATCCACACGCATCGGTCGAGCACGTCGGTCTGCTCGGCGCGGACGTTGCGGGTGCCGTCCTTGAATCCCATCAGGTTCCGCGGCGTCGCCTGCGCGCTCGACGTGGACGCCGTGCGGCCGAAGCCGAGCTGCATCCACCGCAGCACAACGGTTCCCGCCCCGAGCCGGGCCAGGTTGCGCACCGCGTGGAACGTCACCTGCGGGTCGTCCGCGCACGCCTGGATGCACAGATCCCCGCCGGTGTAAGCGGGATCGAGGTTCTCCGGCGCGAGCTTCGGCAACGGCTTCAACGCCGCCGGCTTCTTCGACGCCAGCCCGAACCGGTCGTCGAACAGTGACGGCCCGAAGCCGATCGTCACGGTCAGGTTGCCGGGTTTGAGGCCGTCGGCCTCGCCGGTGTCGGCCGGCGGCGCCTGCAGATCCGTCTCGCCGCCGGGCACCAGCTGGCCCTTGGTCATCGACTCGGCCGCGGTCGTCCACGTCTTGAGCAGGCGGACCAGCTCGGCGCGGTCCTTGGTGACCACGTCGAAGGCCGCGAAGGTCAGCCGATCCTGTTGCGGCGTCACGATTCCGGCCTGGTTCGCGGCCCGGAACGGTACGATCTGCGGGTCGTTCGCGGCGCTGGCGGACATCGCCGTCGCGTCGGCCGCGACCAGGCCGCCGATGCCGACCGCGCCCAGCCCGGAGAACAGCCTTCGGCGGGACAGTGCCGGCGTCATTGCGCGACCTTCGCCGCGACCTGCGACATGGCCTCGCCCAGCGCGTTCACGGCCTGGGACAACACCTTCTGCTGGTCCTTGGACACCGTCGAGTAGTCCACGTAACCGGTGTTGAGGTAGCCCGGGCTCTGCGCGTACGGCTTGAGCGCCGCCTCCACGGCCGCGTTGCGGTCCTGCACCGACCTGGCCAGCTCGGGCGCGGTCTTCTGCAGCGCCGGCAGCAGGAGGTTGAACGCCTCCATCGAGCCGTCCAGGTTGGCCTTGAAGTCGAGGAGGTCGATGTGCGAGTACCGCTCCTCCTCGCCGGTCACCTTGGACTTCTGGATCTCGTTGACGAGCTCCGTGGCGCCGTTGGCGATCTCGGCCGGCTGATAGGTCGCCTTGGCCACCAGCTGCTGCAGCGAGGTCACGTTCTTGACGAGCTCGTCGGCCACCGGGCCCATGCCGTCCAGCTTCCTCGTCTCGAAGATCGCCTGCTCGATCCGGTGGAAACCCTTGAAGTCAGCGGGATTGTCGAAGTCGTCGACGCGGCCGTCGATGTTCTTGTCCAGGTCGCCCCAGATCTCCGCGACCGGCTCGACCTTCTCGTAGAACACGCGCGCCTGGCCGTAGGCGATGCCGGAAGCAGTGAGGTCGCCCGACTTCACCGCCGCCGCGAACGCCTGCGTGCCGGTCACCAGCCGGGTGACCTGGTCGGTGACCCACTTGCCGTAGTCGGTGGTCGCGGACACCAGAACCGGGTTGTCCTTCCACGACTTGCCGGCGTCGCCGGTCACGTGGAAGTCCCAGTGGTCCTTCTTGGCGCCCGGGCAGTAGATCTGGTAGTCGCCCTTGGCCAGCTCCAGCGAGAAGCCGCCGTCCAGGCCGGGCGTGAGGTTCTCCTGCTCGCCCAGCATCTGGCCGCCCGACAGCAGCTCCGCCTCGGTGACCGCGCCGGCGTCCTTGTTGGACACCTTGAAGTTCACCGCGCCGCTGCCGATCGTGGCCGGCGAGGGCTGGCACCCGTCGCCGGTCAGCGCCACCGTGACGTCGCCACCCGCGCCGGCGGGCGCGTTCGACGGCGCGCTGCCGCTGGTGCTGCCGCCCCCGCACGCGGTGAGGGCCAGAGTCGCCGCCGCGGCGAGCGCGGTCAGGCCGATGGTGGTGCTTCTCACGGGTTGGTCGCTCCAATCAGCTTCTTCTTGGCGGCCGTCCTCGGCCACAACACGTAGGCGAGCATCGGGACGGCGTAGACCAGCCAGCCCGTCACCTCGATCACCGTCGGGTACGGCTGCACCCCCAGCACCCCGCTGAACAGCGAGTACAGCGGCGTGCCCTGCACCACCAGCCACGACAGGTCGAGCGCCCGCTGCTGGCCGAACGAGATCCAGTGCGCTTCGAACGCCGTGTGCAGCGTGGACATGACCAGACCGGCCGCGACGATCACCAGCACGATGCCGGTGATCCGGAAGAACCGGCTGAGGTTGAGCCGCACGCCGCCCTTGTAGATGCCGTAGCCGATGCCGGCGGCGACCAGGATGCCCAGCACCGCGCCGAGGAACGACAGCGTGGCGTTGCCGCTGGCCTGGGTCAGCGCCAGCAGGAAGACAGCGGTCTCGAAGCCCTCGCGCAGCACGGCCAGGAACGCCATCACGACCAGCGCCATCGTTGAGCCCTGGGCCAGCGCGCTCGCCGCGGCGCCCTCGAGTTCCCTCTTCAGGCCGCGGGAGTGCTTCGCCATCCACAGCACCATGTACGTGACCATCACCACGGCCAGCGCGCCGACGACCGTCTCCAGGCCCTCCTGGCCCTGCTGCGGCAGCTCCTGGGAGATCACGCGGAGCGCGACGCCGATCACGACGCACAGCGCAACCGCGATGCCCACACCGGTCCAGACCTGGCGAAGCGCGTCCTTGCGGCCCTGCTGGGCCAGGAACGCGGCGATGATCCCGACGATCAGCGCGGCCTCCAGGCCCTCGCGCAGTCCGATCACGAATGTGGGCAGCATCGGGTCTCCAGATCAGGTGTGCCTTACCTGTAAGTAAGGCGAGGCTATCTAAAACACCCCGCGGCGCACTGTCAACCAGATGGGGGACCTGTCACGTTGGAGCCGGACATCCGGCGGCTACCGTGACCACCCATGGACGTCCTCGTCGTCGATCACCCGCTGGCCAGGGCCCGCCTGACCACCATGCGGGACGCGCGCACCGACAGCGCCGCGTTCCGGGCCGCCCTGCACGAGCTGACCGTGATGCTCGTCTACGAGGCGACCCGTGAGGCCCCGGTGGCCATCGAGCGGATCCACACGCCGGTGGCCCGCACCGAGGGCTACCGGCTGAGCAACCCGCCGCTGCTGGTGCCGGTGCTGCGGGCCGGGCTGGGCATGGCCGACCAGGCGCACAAGCTCATCCCGGACGCCCAGATGGGCTTCGTCGGGCTGGCCCGCGACGAGCACACCCTCCAGCCCACGCCGTACATGGAGTCGCTGCCGGAGAGCCTGGCCGGGCGGCCGGTGCTGGTGCTGGACCCGATGCTGGCCACCGGCGGGTCGATGGTGCACACCATCAACCTGCTCACCGAGCGCGGCGCCGCCGATGTGACCGCCGTGTGCGCGCTGGCCGCGCCCGAGGGCATCCGGCGGCTGGAGGAGTCCGGGCTGCCGGTGCGGGTGGTGACCGCGAGCGTGGACGAGCGGCTCAACGAGTCCGGCTTCATCGTGCCCGGCCTCGGCGACGCCGGTGACCGTCAGTACGGGGCGGTCTGAGAAAACCTTTACAACTAACGGTTGCCAGTTTTCCGGCTGCGTCTTTCGAGTGTCCGCACTGGTCTAGACCTTGACGAAAGGTGGTCTGGACCACATTATTTCGAGTGCGAGGCCCGGGGAGGTCACGTGGCGGCCACTTCCCCGGGTCTCGTTTCGTTCCGGCCGCGGGTGCGTCGCCAGCCGTCCACGAGGGCGCGGACCGCTCGCTCGTAGGCCGGCTCCATCACCTCTCGCGGCGGCATGTTGCCCTGGAGTTCCAGCGACATCAGGCCGTGCACCAGGCCCCAGGCCGAGGCCGCGATGACGTCCGGCGACTCGTCGACGTAGACGCCGCTGTCGACGCCGCGCTGCACGGTGTCGTAGAGCCGGCGGAAGCCGCTTTCCGACACCTCCGCCAGCAGGACGTCCTGCTGGATGTGGGCGCGGGCCGCGTCCGTGAAGAGCAGCGCGTAGAGGTGTGGTTCCGCCAGCGCGTACCGGCGATAGGCCAGGCCGAGCTGGATCAGGTCCTCGGCCGGGTCCTCCGAGGTCGGGGCCGCGCTCAGCTGCCGCGTGAAGCCCTTGAACGCCTCCAGGTAGACGGTTCTGATCAGGCCGGGCTTGCCGCCGAACAGCGAGTAGACCGCCGTCGTCGACGTGCTGACGTCGGTGGCGAGCTTGCGCAGGCTGAGCGCGTCCACCCCGTCCGTGGCGATCAGTTCCGCCGCGCAGGTCAGCAGCCGTCCGCGCAGGGCCTCGTCGTGGGTCTTCGGTCGTGGCACTTGACGAGTGTATCCGAAACGGTGTTTTATAACGGCGTCACAAAACGTGGGGAGGGATCCGAGATGGTCTTCGACGGACGGTGGACGGCCCGGCTGCCCGAGGAGGGCGGCGCCGTGTTCCTGATCGGCATGCGGTTCAACAAGCCGTGGCGGGTGGACAAGTGGTTTCCGGTGGCCAGCGCCATGCCGCGGATGCTCGTGCACCTCGGCAAGCACCCCGAGCTGGGCTTTCTCGGCGGGCACTCGTGGTTCGGGCGGACCACGATCCTGCTGTCGTACTGGCGCAGCGCCGAGGATCTGATCAACTTCGCGGCGGCCAAGGAGGCGCCGCACCTGGAGGCGTGGAAGGCCTACAACCGGGCCGTCGGCGCCGACGGCACCGTGGGTGTGTGGCACGAGACCTACCTGGTGTCACCCGGCAAGGCCGAGGTCATCTACGCCAACATGCCCGCCTTCGGGCTGGCCGGGGCGTTCAGCCACGAGCCCGTCACCAGGGACAGCAACAGCTCGCGCAAGCGCCTGGCCACCGCTGGACCCGTCTGATACCAGATTGGTACCGTGGCGGCGTGGCGATGACTCTGCGGTTGAGCGACGAGGAGAACCGCCAGCTCGACGAGCTGGCGGCGGCCGAGGGGCGCTCCAAGCAGGAGATCGTGCGACTCGCGCTGGCCGAGCGCTGGGCCCGGTTGCAGAAGGAGGAGCAGCTCGGCGAGGTGCTCGGCCGGGTGCTGCCGCGCTACCAGGGGCTGCTCGATCGGTTCGGTCCGGCCTGAGTGGACTACCTCGACGCCGGCGACCTGCTCGTGCTGGCCACCGCCGTCACCGGCGGCGACCTCGTCGTCCGTGACCTCGGCCTGCTCGACTCCGCCGCCCATCGACCCCGGGCCACCGTGCTCGGGGTCGAGGCCTACAACACCCTCTGGCTCAAGGCCGCCGCCGTGCTGCACTCCATCGTCCGCACCCGCCCCCTCGCCGAAGGCAACTGGCGCCTCGGCTGGGTCGCCGCCGTCGCCCTGTGCGACATCAACGGCTGGTGGATCGACGCCGACGAGGACGAGGCCCTGGGCGTCGTCCGCGCCGTGGCCCACGGCCGCCTGGAGGTCGTGGACCTCGCCACCCGCTTCGAGAACTGGTCCGTGCCCAAGGTCTGACTTCGCCGGACCGCGGAAACGCCCCCGCCCAACCCTGGGGGCCGGCCCCGCTGCCAGCCTACTCGGCGGGGTGGGCGTGTTCGCTGGTTGTGGATCTTGCTGTGGATAACTCGAGGGCTGTGGACAAACGTTTGCTACTGGTTCGACGAGTGGTCACGCTTGACCTGGAGCGCACTCCAGCTTCTACGGTCGATGTCGTGACTTACTCGATCGCCCAGGCAGCGGAACGCAGCGGGTTGTCCATCGACACCCTCCGCTACTACGAACGAATCGGGCTGGTCGACCCACCGGCCCGGGACTCGGGGGGACGTCGCTCGTACTCCGACGAGGACCTCTCCTGGCTGGAGTTCCTCACCAAGCTGCGCACGACCGGGATGCCGATCCGGCTGATGCGCGAATACGCCCAGTTGCGCCACAAGGGCCTGGCCACGGCGGGCCGGCGCAAGCAGCTGCTCTACGACCACCGGACGGACGTCCGGCAGCGCATCGCCGAACTCCAGGCGTGCCTGGCCATCCTCGACTACAAGATCACCAACTACGCCGACATCGAGGCCAAGATGGCCGGCGAGTCGCTGGTGCAGGAGGTGTCGGCGTGACGCTTCCGACCAGGCGGCTCGGCGAGCTGGCGGTCGGCGCGCAGGGTCTGGGCTGCATGGGCATGAGCCAGTCCTACGGCCAGGGCGACGAGGCCGAGTCGATCGCGACCGTCCACCGGGCGATCGACCTCGGCGTCACGCTCTTCGACACCGCCGACCAGTACGGCCGCGGCGCGAACGAAGAGCTGCTCGGCCGGGCCCTCAAGGGCCGCCGCGACCAGGTGGCGATTGCGACGAAGTTCGGGTTCGTGTCCACGGAGGGCGCGATCGCCATCCGTGGCGACGCCGCTTATGTGCATCAGGCCGTCAACAGTAGTCTACAGCGGATCAATATTGACAACATTGATCTATATTATCAACATCGGGTCGATCCGAATGTGCCGATCGAGGAGACGGTCGGCGCGATGGCGGAGCTCGTGCAGGCGGGCAAGGTCCGTTACCTGGGGTTGTCGGAGGCCGGACCGGAGACGATCCGCCGGGCGCACGCGGTGCACCCGATCACGGCACTTCAGAGCGAGTGGTCGCTGTGGACCAGGGACATCGAGGCGGAGATCCTGGCGGTCTGCCGCGAACTCGGCATCGGCATCGTGCCGTTCTCGCCGCTCGGCCGGGGATTTCTGACGGGCAGCGTGACGTCGGTCGACAAGCTCGACTCCGACGACATGCGGCGGAGCCTGCCGCGGTTCAGCGGCGAGAACTTCGACCGAAACCTCGCAATCGTCGACGAGCTCAACTCGCTGGCGGCCGAGCGCGGCGTCACCGCGGGTCAGCTGGCGCTGGCGTGGGTGCAGCACCAGGGCGACGACGTGGTGCCGATTCCGGGCACCAAGCGGCGCAAGTACCTGGAGGAGAACGTCGCCGCGGCCGACCTGAAGCTGACCGCCGACGACCTGGCGGCGATCGAGGCTGCCGCGCCCGTCGACGCGGTGGTCGGCGACCGGTACCGCCCCGAAATGCAGAAACTCGTCGGACGCTGACAAGGAGAGAGATGGAATCGCGCAAGCTCGGCGACCTGGAGGTGTCCGCGCAGGGCCTCGGTTGCATGGGGATGAGCGAGTTCTACGGACAGGGCGACGACGAGGAGTCGATCGCGACCATCCATCGCGCGATCGACCTGGGCGTCACGCTTCTCGACACCGCCGACATGTACGGCATCGGCGCGAACGAGGAACTGGTCGGAAAGGCCATCGCCGACCGGCGCGACCGGATCGTGCTGGCCACCAAGTTCGGCTTCGTCCGCGACAAGAACGACCCGGGCTTGCGGGGCATTCGCGGCGACGCCGCTTATGTGCATCAGGCCGTCAATAGTAGTCTACAGCGGATCAATGTTGACAACATTGATCTATATTATCAACATCGGGTCGATCCGAATGTGCCGATCGAGGAGACGGTCGGCGCGATGGCCGAGCTCGTGCAGGCGGGCAAGGTCCGTTACCTGGGGTTGTCGGAGGCCGGACCGGAGACGATCCGCCGCGCGCACGCCGTTCACCCGATCACCGCTTTGCAGACGGAATGGTCGCTGTGGTCACGCGACATCGAGGACGAGATCGTCCCGGTGTGCCGTGAGCTGGGCATCGGCATCGTGGCGTACTCGCCCCTGGGCCGAGGCTTCCTGACCGGCCGCTTCACCTCGACCGACAGCTTCGGCGAGGGCGATTTCCGCGCCGCCCTCCAGCCGCGGTTCAGCGAGGAGAACCTCGCCAAGAACCAGGCGATCGTCGACGCGCTGAAGGCGCTGGCGGCCGAGCGCGGCGTCACGCCCGGCCAGTTGGCGCTGGCCTGGGTGCAGCACCGCGGCCAGGACGTGGTGCCGATCCCGGGCACCAAGCGGATCAAGTACCTGGAGGAGAACGTCGCCGCGGCCGACCTGAAGCTGACCGCCGACGACATCGCCGCGATCGAGGCGGCCGTCCCGCTCGACGCCGTCGCGGGAGCGCGCTATCCCGAAGCAGGGCTGCGTTCGGTCAACAGGTGACGTGAACGAGAGCCGCCGGTCTCGAAACCCGAGGCCGGCGGCTTTGTCATGCCATGAGGCCGGCGGCCACCGTCGCGCCGAGCTCCCAGCAGGCCTGGAGGTCGTCCCTCGACGGCGTGGCGGTGACCAGCACGTGCTCGGCGACGCGGTTCCAGCCCAACCCCTTGGTGATGCCCTCCACACTGCGCACGGCGCCGGACATGTCGCTGTTGCCGTGCACGTACAACCCGTACGGGCGACCCTGCGTGGCGTCCAGGCACGGGTAGTACACGAGGTCGAAGAACACCTTCAGCGCCCCGGACATGTAGCCCAGCGACGCCGGCGTGCCGAGCACGAAGCCGTCGGCCTCCAGGACGTCGACGGCCGTGACGGCGAGCGCCGGTTTGCGCACCACCTCCACGCCCTCGATCTCCGGCGTTGTGGCTCCGGCCACAACCGACTCGAACATCGCCTGAAGATTCGGCGACGGCGTGTGGTGCACGATCAGCAGTCGGGGCACCCATCAGACGATGCCGAGCCGCCCGCGCCGCCGCAACCGGTCGACGGTGCGTAGCCGCGGACACCGCCGACATTCGTGCTGCCTGCGCGATTCCGCGATGTGAATGCGCAACGGGTGACGCAGGGTGTCAGACGCGATGTGCCGACGCGTCAAGGGAAACGGGCGGAACTCGAGGCAACCGGATCGCCACCCCGGCCGTCTCATCAAAGAGAAACGCTGGTATAGATGGAAGAACTGTGGACGTAACCTCGACTCTCCTGTCCGGCAGCCGGCGCAAGCGTGTGATCTACGCGGGCTGGCTCGCCGTAGGCATCGGCCTGATCGGTGCACCGCTCGTGGTCCTGTCGCTGTGGCCCGGCATCGACCACACCCCCTACTCGGCCAACACGGTCCTGCTCGCCTTCGGACTGTGCCTGTGCTCCGTCGCCTACGCCTTCGGCCGCGCGGCCATCGCCGGCATGACGGAGGGCCGGCCCCGACCGGTGTCGGGACCGGGCAACATCCCCTATGTGCTCGCTGGCGTGTTCCTGGTGGTGGCCGTGGGCTCGCTGGTCATCGCGGCGGGCTGAGCCGTCACTCGAACAGCGCGGCAACGTCGCCGCGCAGCGCGGCCAGCCGTGCCACGGCTCGCTGCCGCGCGGCGGCCAGACCGTCCCGGTCCGGCACCGGTTCCACGATCTCCAGGTACGCCTTGAGCTTCGGCTCCGTCCCCGACGGCCGGATCAGCACCCGCACCCCTTCGCCCCGCAGCGCCAGCACGTCGGCACGCGGCCGCAGGTCCTCCGCGGCCACCGAGACGCCCGCCAGCGCCGCCGGCGGCTCGGTGCGCAGCTTGGCCATCAGCACGCCGATCCGCCCCAGATCGGTCACCCGCAGCGAAACCTGGTCGGTCAGGTGCAAACCGTGCGCAACGGCCAGATCGTCCAGCACGTCCAGCGGCGTCCGGCCCTCCGCCTTGAGCCCGGCGGCCAGGTCGCACGCGAGCACCGCGGCCGAGATGCCGTCCTTGTCCCGCACGTAGTCCGGGTCGACGCAGTGCCCCAGCGCCTCCTCGTACGCGTAGACCAGGCCGGTTCCGGCGCCGTCGCCGGCCCGGACCAGCCACTTGAAGCCGGTCAGCGTCTCGTCGTAGCGGGCGCCGTGCGCGGCGGCGACCTTGGACAGCAGCGAGGACGACACGATCGTGGTCGCCACCAATGCCCCGGTGGCGTCCATTGTGGACAGCACGTGCTCGCCGAGCAGGACCCCGGTCTCGTCGCCGCGCAGCATCCGCCACGAGCCGTCGCGCTCGCGAACGCCCAGCGCGCACCGGTCGGCGTCCGGGTCGAGGGCGATCGCCAGGTCGGCATCGACGGACTCGGCCAGCGCCAGCAGCAAGTCGGTGGCCCCCGGCTCCTCCGGATTCGGGAACGACACGGTCGGGAAGTCGGCGTCCGGATCCTGCTGCTGCGGCACGAAGTGCACGTCGGTGAACTCGGCCGCCGCCAGCACGGAAGCCAGCGTCGCCGCGCCCACGCCGTGCATCGGCGTCGCCGCCACCCGCAGCGTCCGCACGCCGCCGACCGGCAGGCTCGCCGCCCGCGTGACGTACGCGGCGACGTCGTCAGCGGACACGGTCGTCCAGTTCGTCGAACGCGGCACCGAGACGGCGGCCGGCACCTGCGCGATCGCCGCCTCGATCTGACGGTCGGTCGGCGGCACGATCTGGGCGCCGTGCTCGATGTACAGCTTGTACCCGTTGTCGGCGGGCGGGTTGTGCGACGCCGTGATCTGCACGCCGGCGACCGCGTTCAGCCGCCGCACGAGGAACGCCGTGACCGGCGTCGGCAGCGGCCCGTCGAGCACCCGCACGTCGAAGCCGGCCGCCGCCAGCACGCCGGCGGCGGCCCGGTGGAACTGCTCCGAGCCGTGCCGGGCGTCGCGGCCGACGACGACCACACCGCCGCCGTGACCGTTGCGCTGCAACCAGTCCGCGAGGCCGGCGGTGGTGCGCACGACCACCGCCTCGTTCATGCCGTTCGCGCCGGCGCGCACGGGCCCGCGCAGCCCGGCGGTGCCGAACGTCAGCGGTCCGCCCATCCGGTCGGCCAGCTCGTCGATCGACGCCTGGTCGCCGGCGATCGCCTGCGCCAGGATGCCCTGCAACTCGGTGCGGGCATCCTGGTCCGGGTCGTCGGCGATCCACCGGAACGTGGCGTCCCGCAGCGCCGGCGCGATGCTCACTGCGGCACCTCGCTAGCGCTCGGTGTCCGCGTCCGCGGACGCTCCGCGTTGAATGGTTCGCTCGCAAGCTCACTCATGCCTTCGCCACCAGATCGCGCAGCAGGGTGCCCATGTCGGTGGCGGCCAGCCGGCCGGCCTCCAGGACCTCCTCGTGGTTGAGCGGCTCGCCGGTGATGCCGGCGGCCAGGTTCGTCACCAGCGACAGGCCGAACACCTCGGCGCCGGCCGCGCGGGCGGCGATCGCCTCCAGCGCGGTGGACATGCCGACCAGGTCCGCGCCCATGGTGCGCAGCATCCGGATCTCGGCCGGCGTCTCGAAGTGGGGGCCGGGCAGCGCCGCGTAGACGCCGTCCTCCAGGTCCGGACGGATGGTGCGGGCCACGTCCCGCAGCCGCGCCGAGTACAGGTCGGTGAGGTCCACGAACCGGGCCCCGACCAGCGGCGAGCGCGCGGTGAGGTTGAGGTGGTCGCTGATCAGCACCGGCTGCCCCACGGACATGCCCTGGCGCAGGCCGCCGGCGGCGTTGGTGAGGATGACGGTGCGCACGCCGGCGGCGGTCGCGGTGCGCACGTTGTGCACCACCGGGTCGACGCCGTAGCCCTCGTACAGGTGGGTGCGGCCCAGCATGATCAGGACACGGTTGCCGCCGATGCGCAGCGAGCGGATGGTGCCGCCGTGGCCGACGGCGGTCGGCGCCCGGAATCCGGGCAGTTCCGGCATCGGCACCTCGTGCTCGGCCTCGCCGATCACGTCGGCCGCCGGCCGCCAGCCGGAGCCGAGGACCACGGCGACGTCGTGCTGGGCGATGCCGACGCGCTCGACGAGCGCCGCCGCGGCGGCCGTCGCGAGCGCGTCGGGGGTGATGGAGTCTTCGCTGATACCGGTCACACCGGCGACTCTAAATCACCCTCAGCCGGTGACCCGGAATTGCTCGGCGATCTGCGTGAACAGGCTCTTGACCTGGCTGTCGCCGTGGCTGACCGGGGCCTTGGCGCCGACCACCCACAGGTCGTCGCCCTTCACCAGCACCATGGCGATGGTGAACTGGATCGACCCGGGCTGCTCCTGCTGGTACTGGATCTCCTGGCCGTCGGTGAAGCCCTCCACCTGGATCGGCGTCCTCGCGAGGACCTTCGCCGGCTGGTCCTGCACCGCCGTCAGGTACTTGTCGACGTCGGTGAACTGCGGGAAGCGCTGCACGGACAGCTCCTGCACGCCGTCCGGGCTGATGAAGAACACCTGCGCGCGGCCCGGCAGGAGGTCGGTGTTCGGCCGGGTCTGGATGAACTGCTGCCAGTCGTTGGGCACGTCCAGGCCGAAGCCGCCGCCGGAGCCGCCCGCGCCGCCGGTCGTGATCACGGCCTTGGCCTGCACGCGGGTGGTCGCGATCTTGGTGGCGCTCGGCGTGGTGGACGGGCTGAGGGTGCCGGCGAAGGCCACCGTCGGCGGCAGCAGCGACTGGCCGCCGAGGAAGCGCGTGAGCACGAATCCGCCCGCCAGCGACAGCACCACGATCACCGCCGCGACCAGCGCCAAGACCGCCGTTCCGAGCTTGCCGCGACGCCGCCGCGGCGCGGGCGGGGGGCTGACCGTGAACGGCAGCGGGCCCGGGTCGCTGGCCAGCGGCGTGTCGGTCGGCGCGATCGGGGCCTTCGGCGGCGCGAACTGCTTGGACAGCGAGGCGGCGGGGCGGCGCGGCCGGGACGGGGGCGGCGGTGTGCTGCCGGGGTCGGGAATCGGGAACAGCCCGGTGCCGGGGTCCGACAGCAGCGGGCGCAGCCGGCGGCGCACCTCGGTCAGCGCCATCCGGGCGTCCGGGTCCTTGACCATCAGCCCGGTGACGATCGGCTCCAGCGCGCCGGCCCTGGTCGGCCGCGGCACGTCGCCGTGCACCACCTCGGTGACGGTGTCCAGCGGGTCGTCGTCGGCGTCGTACGGGGGCACGCCCTCGACCACCGCGAACAGGGTCGCGCCGAGGCTCCACAGGTCGGCGGCCGGCGTCACCGCCTGGCCGGAGGCCACCTCCGGCGCGATGTAGGCCGGCGAGCCCAGCATGATGCCGGTGCTGGTCATCGTGCTCTCGGCGACGTTGCGGGCGATGCCGAAGTCGGTGAGCTTGATCTGGCCGCTGTAGCCGACCAGCACGTTGCCCGGCTTGACGTCACGGTGCGTGATGCCGGCCCGGTGCGCCGCCTCCAGCCCGGCGGCGACGGCGTCGGCCACGGCGGCGGCCTGCGCGGTGTTCAGCGGACCCTGCTGGCGCACCACCTCGGCCAGGCTGCGCGACGGCACGAGCTCCATCACCACGAACGGCTCGCCGTCCTGGCGCGCGATGTCGTGCAGCGTCACCACGTTCGGGTGGGACAGCACGGCGATCGCCCGCGCCTCCCGCAGTGTCCGTTCGCGCAACGCGTCTGCCTCTCCGGCCGGGATGCCCGGCGGCAGCAGCACTTCCTTGACGGCGACCTTGCGTTGCAGGAACTCGTCGTAGGCGGCCCACACCGTGCCCATCGACCCGTTGCCCAGGACGTGTTCGAGCCGGTACCGGCCGGCGATCACGCGGGCGGGCGGCGGGGGTTCCGGCGTGGACATGCCGGTCATTGTCCACGAATCGCGTCGGGCCGGTTCTCCAGGCCCGGCGCCCGCAGTCCGTCAAGGACGACTGTCGCGAGAGGATCGTCGTCCCGGGCGCCGGGGCGGCAGACCACCAGGCCGAGAAGGTCAGTGACCGCAGCGGTTTCCAGGTCGGCACGCAGGCTGCCCTCGGCCTGCGCGCCCTCGACCACCCGGCCGAGCACGGCGTGCAGCCGCTCGGCCGGCCCGGCCACGACGGGGTCGTCGGTGGACACCGACTTGAGCATCGCCAGCGGTTCGCGGACGGCGTCGCGCACGTAGCCGAGCAGCACCTCCCAGCGTGGCAGGTCGGTCGCGGCGGCCGCCTCGACCTGGGCGGCGAGCCGGCTGACGACGTCGCAGGTGATCAGCGCGAGCAGCCCGGCGCGATCGGGAAAGTGCCGGTAGAGCGTGCCGACGCCGAGGCCGGCGGCCTGGGCGATGTCCTCCATGGACCCCGAGCAGCCGGTGTCCATGAAGACGCGCGTCGCCGCCCGCACGATCAGCTCGCGGTTGCGCCGCGCATCGGCCCGCACAAGTCCTCCCAAGAAGTGGAATTCCGGATTCACCTTACGCTAGGGTCGGTAACCGGAATCCATGATTCATGTTAGGGGGAGGCAATGCGACTCGGGGTGTTCCTGAACAGCGTCGACCGGACGCTGGAAGACCTGGTCGAGGAGGCTGCGGCGGCCGAGGTCGACGCCGTCTACGTCAACGAGACGGTCGGCTGGGACCCGGTGACGCTGGCGGCGCTGATCGGCGCCCGCGTACCGGGCGTCGACATCGGCACGGCGGTCACCGTGACGTACCCGCGGCACCCGGCGGCGCTGGCTGCCGCGGCGCTGTCCGCGCAGGCCGCGACCGGCAACCGGTTCGTGCTCGGCATCGGGCCGAGCCACCGACCAGCGGTGGAGGAGCGCTACGGCGTCAGCTACGACCGACCGGCCACGCACATTCGGGATTACCTGACGAAGCTCCGGCCGCTGCTGCACAACCCGCCGCACATCCCCGATGTGCGGCCGCCGAAGCTGCTGATCTCCGCGCTGGGGCCGGTCATGCTGGGCATCGCCGACGAGCTCGCCGACGGCACGATCCTCGTGTGGACGACGGCGAAGGGCGTCACCGAACTGGTCGCACCTCGCTTGCACGGCAAGGAGATCGTGCTCACGGCGATGGTCGGCGTCACCGACGACGCCGACGCGCTGCGCCAGCAGATCGCCACCGAGACGTCCGCGGTCGGCGACCTGCCCAACTACCGCAGGCACCTCGACCGTCAAGGACTGACCAGTGTGGTGGAGACGGCCATCATCGGCGACGAAAAGGTCGTGGCGGCGGAACTTCGTCGACTCGAGGAGGCCGGCGTCACCGAACTGCTGGTCAGTGTCGCCGGCCCCGAACGCGAGCGAACGTTGGCCGCACTGAAGGGTTAGCCCTGCGGCTCCCGCCAGATCGGGTAGAACAGGGGCCCGCCGGGCGGCCCGTACGGCTCGCCGGCGTCCACGAAACCGTGCCGCCGCCACAGCCGGAGGCTGGTCGGGGAGCTGGCCTCGCCGGAGCAGGGGATGCCGTCGGCGTCCAGCCGCCGGAAGTGCTGGCGGGCGATCGCGCTGCCGAGCCCCTTCCGTTGCGCCGACGGCAGAATGCCACAGAACTGCCAGTGCAGGTGCGGCGCCGAGTCGGCGCCGTTCGCGCCGAGCAGCTCCATGATCTCCTTCAGCCGCAGGAAATCCTCCTCGTCGAGGGCGGCGAACCGGTCCAGGAACTCCTCCGGGCTCTCGCCGCCCTCGGTCCGGAACCACAGCGACGCGGCGGTTCGGTCATGGGCCAGATACACCTCGCCGTCGGCGAAGGCGGCCTCGGTGAACGCGCGGAAGAACTCGGGGTGCAGCTCCCGGCGGCGCTCGCCGCCCGGAAACACCCACGTGCTCACGGGATCGTCCTGGAACGCCTCGGACAGCACCCGCGCGACGACGTCCACTTCGGACCGCGAGGCCGGCCGGATCACGTCCTCCACGGCTCAGTCCGCCTTTCCGATGCCGGCGTACACCTCGGGCTTGCGGCCGCGCAGCACGGAAGCCCGTGCGAAGCCGGCAATGCCCGCCAGGACGAGGATTCCGGGCAGGATCCAGCGCAGCGGCGAGTCGCCGGCGGTGCCGAGCAGCACGTCGAAGTTCCAGATGATCAGGACGAAGATCACCAGCAGGAACACGGTCGCCAGCGCCGGCGCGACGGTGTGCCGCCACGGCGTCTCCTCGTGCTGCCGCTTGCGGAAGAAGCCGATGACCGACACCGACACGGCCGCCATCACCAGCACCACGCCGGTCGACGCCATGGTGCCCAGCCAGCTGAACAACTCCGTGAACGGATCCCGGCCGAAGGCGGCGAAGACCGCCACCACGATCAGCCCGAAAGCCGTCTGCAGCAACGAACCCGCGGCCGGCGCGCCGGTGCGGCGGTTGGTGCGGGCGAGCACCTCCGGCAGCACTCCCTCCCGACCCAGCGCGAAGAAGTAGCGGGCGATGGCGTTGTGGAAGCTCAGCAGCGACGCGAACTGGCTGGTGATGAACAGGGCGTAGGCGACGCTGGAGAACAGGCCGCCGAGCCGCGTCGCGGTGAGGTCGAACAGCAGGCCGGGCCCGGACTGCTGGGCGGCGCCGATGATGTTGGACGGTCCGGCCGCGTCGGCCATCGCCAGTGCCGACAGGGCGTACAGCATAGCGGTCAACGCGACGGCGAGGTAGGTGGCGCGGGCGACGGTCTTGCGCGGATCCCGGGCCTCCTCGCTGTAGGTCGCCGCGCCCTCGAAGCCGGTGAACACGGCGATCGAGAACGCGAACACGGCGCCGACGCCGGTGGTGAACAGGTTGCTCGGCGCCAACGGCGCCAGCGACGGGGCTCCGCCGCCGTCGGGCGATCCGAGCAGCGTCACGACCGTCACGACGATCACCAGGCACTCCAGCACCAGCAGCACGCCGAGCACCTTGGCGTTCAGGTCCACGCGCAGCACGCCCAGTGTGCCGATGACCAGCGCGATCACCAGCGCCCACAGCCACCACGGCGTGTCCATGCCGAGCAGCGGGTTCAGCCAGTTCGACAGCGACCAGCCGAACAGGCCGTAGATGCTGATCTGGATGGCGTTGTACGCGACGAGCGCCACGAACGAGACCGCGACGCCGCTGGAACGTCCCAATCCGTTCACGACATACGGGTAGAAAGCGCCGGCATTGGTGATGTATCTGCTCATCGCGGCATAACCGACCGCGAACAGCGCGAGCACCGGCGCCAGCAGCACGAAGGACAGCGGCACGCCCATCACGCCGGTCACCGCGTACGTCGCGGTCACGCCGCCGGCGATTGCGTAGAGCGGGCCGGAGGCGCCGACTACGAAGAACAGAATTTGCACGACTCCGAGGCGCGGGCGGGCAAGGCCGCGTTCCCGCAGCGGTGTTCGAGTGGCCACAGATTTCCCCCAGGGGCAGTCATCCCACCATTGGCGGCCGATCGTAGCCATTCGACAGCGGATCACGCAGCCGCTAGTTTTCCCGTGCGTGCCCGCCGTGAACTCCCGTCCGCCCCTGGTGGAGGCCCTGTTCTACCTCGCCCACGACGAGTTCACGGGAAAACCGCAGGTGGCACGGCCGGCCCTGGAGATATGTTTGTCGGGCGCAATTATCTGCGATCTATTGTTCACCGGGCGGATATCTGTCAACGGCGGATGCCCGATCGTCACTGGAAAACACGGCCGCGACGCCGACCGGGCATCGGCCGCCGTGGTCGCCGAGATCGCCGCGGAGCCGGTCGCATATCCGCTGCGGGAGTGGATCGACCATCTGCGGCCGGCCGTCGTCGACATGGTGGTCGACCAGCTCGCCGAGGCCGGCCTGATCAGCAAGATCGCCGAGCGCGGGCTGCTGCGCCGGACCTTCCGCTACCCGCCGGTGGACCTGCTCGTCGCGGCCGGCGGGCGGGCCGAGATCCGGTCGGCGGTGCTGGGACCGGCCAAACCGGACGTCTACAACGTGAGCCTCGCGCTGCTGGCCTGGCAGCTCGGCCTGGACGACCTGTGCGAGCCGCAGCTGGACCGCCGGCAGTTGCGGGCCTGGCTGGACCGCGCGGCGAAGCCGATGCCGCCGGCCGCCGCCGAGGTGCTGGCGGCCGTCGAGGCGGCGCTCGTGGCCTCGGTGTACGGCGGCGACCGCCGTTGAAGCCTTCCGCCGGGCCGGTGGCTCGGGTTTGATCGAGGACGTGACCTTGGTGATCGGTGTCGACTCGTCAACGCAGTCGACGAAAGCGCTGGTGGTCGAGGCCGAGACGGGCCGGGTGGTCGGCGAGGGGCGGTCGCCGCACCCCGAGGGCACCGAGGTCGACCCGCAGGCGTGGCAGGTCGCCTGCGATCGTGCGATGGCCGAGGCCCGCGGGAACGTGGCCGAGCCGATCGCCGCGATCGCGGTCGCCGGCCAGCAGCACGGGCTGGTCACCGTGGACGCCGACGGCCGGCCGGTGCGGCCCGCGCTGCTGTGGAACGACACCAGGTCGGCGGCCGAAACCGAGCGGTTCGTCGCCAAGCACGGCCCCGAGCGGCTGGCCGAGCTGACCGGTTCGGTGCCGGTGCCGAGCTTCACCGTGACCAAGCTGGCGTGGCTGGCCGAGCACGAGCCGGCGGCCGCGGATCGGGTCGACCGCGTGATGCTGCCGCACGACTTCGTGTCCTGGCGGCTGGCCGAGCCGGGCTCGGAACCGGCGACCGACCGCGGCGACGCGTCCGGCACGGGCTATTTCTCGCCGCACACCGGTGAATGGCTGCCGGACCTGCTGTCCGAAGCCTTCGGCGGCCGCACCCCCCGGCTGCCCCGCCTGCTGGGACCGGCCGAATCCAGCGGGCGCACCACGGACGGCATGCTGATCGCCGCAGGCACGGGGGACAACATGGGCGCGGCGCTCGCGCTCAAGGCGGGACCCGGCGACGTCGTCGTGTCGCTGGGCACCTCGGGCACGGTCTTCGCCGTGACCGAGAAGGGCAGCGCCGACGCGACCGGGTTCGTCGCCGGCTTCTGCGACGCGACCGGCCGCTACCTGCCGCTCGTCTGCACTTTGAACGCCGCGCGGGTGCTGACCGCGACGGCGGCGCTGCTCGGCACCGACCTCGCCGGCCTGGACGCCCTTGCGCTGCGCGCCGAACCGGGCTCCGGCGGCCTCGTGCTCGTGCCCTATTTGGACGGTGAGCGGACGCCCAACCTGCCGGACGCCTCGGGCACGCTGACCGGCATTCGCCGCACCAACCTCACGCCGGAGAACATGGCGCGCGCGGCCGTCGAGGGCATGCTGTGCGGGCTGGCCGACGGGCTCGCCGAGCTGCGCCGGGTTGGCGTGCAGGCCCGGCGGGTACTGCTGATCGGCGGCGCCGCGCGGTCGGCGGCCGTGCAGGCCGTCGCGTCCGGGTTGTTCGACGCGCCGGTCGAGGTGCCCGAGCCCGCCGAGTACGTTGCGCTGGGCGCGGCCCGGCAGGCGGCGTGGGCGCTGTCCGGCGCGGCCGAGCCGCCGGACTGGCCCGTGCACGCCGAGGCGCTGCCGCCGACCGGCGGCGGGGCCGAGGTGCGCGCCGCCTACACGGCGGCTGTCGCGCAGATCCACGGCCACGTAGGCTGGTGATCAACAGGCTGAGGAGGCGGTTCATGGCCCGGGTGACTGCGTTCGTCACCGTGCTGGTGTTCGGCGTGCTGTTCGCGGCCCCCGCGTTCGGGCAGACCACACCCCAGCCCGGCCCGTCGCTGAACCCGCCGCAGAACCAGAGCCTGTCCGACGACGCGCGGCAGAAGCTGATCATCGCGTTGATCGTCATCGTGCTGTTCGCGATCGTCTGGTACGGCCGGCGGATCCGGAAGAAGCGTCAGAAGAGCAGCTGATCCCGTTTCCCACGATGTGGGACAGTTGACCGTCCGCAGACGAATTCATGATCATCAACCGCGGGTCGGCTACAGCCAGGCATAACTTTCCGCGACCCGCTGCACCGTTCGTCGCAATCTGGCTGCCGGCTGGCCCTGAAGGGACGAAACTCCAGCGAGCGGCCAGCACGCTTGGTGCAGGATGGTTGGGGTGAGAGACCCCAAGGCCGCCTGCCGTTCATCCGTTGAGCGGTACGCGGACGCGCTCGTGGGCCTCTCCAGGAGCATTCACGCCGAGCCCGAGCTGGCCTATCGCGAGCACCGCAGCGCCGCCAAGGTGGCCGATCTCGCCGAGCGCGAGGGCTTCCAGGTGCAGCGCGGCGTCGCCGGGCTGGACACGGCGTTCACCGCCACGTACGGCGACGGAGACCTGGTCATCGGCCTGTGCGCGGAGTACGACGCGCTGCCCGAGGTCGGCCACGCCTGTGGGCACAACATCATCGCCGCCGCCTCGACCGGCGCCGCGATCGCGCTGCGTGACGTCGCCGACGAGCTGGGCGTAACGATCAAGCTCGTGGGTACCCCGGCCGAGGAGTCCGGCGGCGGCAAGGTCCAGCTGTTGGAACGGGGCGTGTTCGACGGCGTCGGGCTGGCCATGATGGTGCATCCCGCGCCGTACGAGGCGGTCGCGTCGCCCTCACTGGCCATCGTCGACCTCGAGGTCGAGTACACCGGCCGGGCCTCGCACGCCGCGGCCGCGCCCGAACTGGGCGTGAACGCCGCTGACGCGCTGACCGTCGCGCAGGTCGCCATCGGCCTGGCCCGTCAGCACCTGGAGCCGAGGCAGATGGTGCACGGCATCGTGACGCACGGCGGGGCCGCGCCCAATATTGTGCCGGCCCTGGCCTCTGCCCAGTTCTACCTGCGCGCGGCAGACTATGAGTCGTTGCGGCGCCTGGTCGACCGGATCCAGGGTTGCTTCACCGCCGGCGCCGTCGGCACCGGGTGCACGCACGAGGTGAGACAGATCTCGGCGGAGTACACCGAGCTGGCGCCGGACCCGTGGCTGGCCGACGCGTACCGCGCGGCCGTGACGGAAATCGGCCGTACGCCGATGAGTCACGAAGACGAGCTGCTCCGCCTGACCGGCAGCACCGACATGGGCAACGTCACCCGAGCGCTGCCCGGTATCCACCCATCAATTGCGATCGACTGCGGAGACGCGGTGAACCACCAACCGGAGTTCGCCGCCGCCTGCGCCACACCGACCGGGGACCGTGCCGTGCTGGACGGCGCGCTCGCGTTGGCGTGGACGGCGGTGGCCGCGGCGACCAGTCCCGCCCAGCGGGACAGGTTGCTGGCCGGTGTGGCCAGCCGCGTGGCACGCGCTGGAGGTGCGGCGTGACCGTGCTGGACTCGCGGCCCGAACTGCCCATGGAGGGCGACGGCCGCCGGCACGACGAGAAGTCCGACGTGCTGATCACCGATTCCGGGGTCAGCATGTCCGACGTGGCGGACTTGGGCGTCGGGCGCGGCCCGGCCTGGCTCGACGAGTGGCTGGCCTCGGGTGCGGCCGACGTCGTGGCCTGGCGGCGGCACATCCATGCCCACCCGGAGCTGTCCCGGCAGGAGAACGACACCACGGAGCTCGTGGCCGAGGTGCTCCGCTCGGTGGGTCTGCACCCGACCGTGCTGCCCGGCGGCACCGGCCTGATCTGCGACATCGGCACCGGCGAGCGCTGCGTGGCGCTGCGGGCCGACATCGACGCCCTGCCGCTTCAGGAGAACACCGGCCTGGCCTTCGCGTCCGTCAACGACGGCGCCTGCCACGCCTGCGGCCACGACGCCCACACGGCGGTCCTGCTCGGCGCGGCGCTCGCCCTGGCGTCCGCGCCGGAGCTGCCCGGCCGGGTCCGGCTGATCTTCCAGCCGGCCGAGGAGTCCATGCCCGGCGGCGCGCTGGACGTCATCGCGGCCGGCGGCCTCGACGGCGTGGACCGGATCTTCGGCCTGCACTGCGACCCGCGGCTGGAGGTCGGCCGCGTCGGCACCCGCGTCGGGGCCATCACGTCGGCCGCGGACCTGCTGGAGCTCAAGCTCACCTCGCCCGGCGGGCACACGTCGCGGCCGCACCTGACCGCCGACCTCGTGCACGCCCTCGGCACCGTGATCACCGGCCTGCCGGCGCTGCTCAGCCGGCGCGTCGACCCGCGCTCGGGCACGGTGCTGACCTGGGGTGCGGTGCACGCCGGCCAGGCCGCCAACGCGGTGCCGCAGGACGGCCTGCTGCGCGGCACCCTCCGTACCGGCGACCACCGGGTGTGGAACGACCTGGAGCCGCTGGTCAAGGACCTCGTGCAGTCCCTGCTGTGGCCCACCGGCGTCGGCTTCGAGCTGGAGCACCGCCGCGGCGTGCCGCCGGTGGTGAACGACGCCGAGAGCACGGCGGTGCTGCGCGCCGGCATCGAGGCGGCGCTGGGCGAGGACGCCCTGGCCGGCACCGAGCAGTCGTCCGGGGGCGAGGACTTCGGCTGGTACCTGGAGCACGTCTCCGGCTCCTTCGCCCGTCTGGGCGTCTGGTCCGGTGAGGGCCGTCAGTACGACCTCCACCAGCCCACCTTCGTCCTCGACGAACGCGCCCTCCTCGCCGGCGTCCGCGTCATGGTCCACACCGCCCTGACCTCCCTCGCCTAACCCCCGCGAGTCGCGCTCTCAGGCACACCGAATGTAGGTTTCAGGCAGTTATCCACACCCTGTGGGAGTTATCCACAGTCTGTGGAGTGGGGCTTTCGGCAGCGTGCCGCCGGCGGCACCGTGGATCCGTGATCGAACTACCGAACGGACTCCACGGCGCCTACCGGCGGCGCGACCTCATTGCCGCAGTCGGCCGCTATCCGGTGCGCACCGCGACCGAGCAGGGCCAACTGGTCGCCTTCCACAGGCATGTGGTGGTGCGTAGGGACCTGGCGAACCAGTTGCGCACCCGGGCCGCGGCCGCACTGCTGCTCGCCGGCGAACGAGCGGTGCTGACCAGACACACGGCGGCTCGAATGTATGGCTGCACCGCCGCCGACTTCGCCCCGATCGACGTTCTCGTGCCCTATGTGCGGCGCATATCCAGGGTGCCGGGAATCGCCGTCCACAATGGCACCTTCACCGAGGACGACGTTGTCGAGATCGATGGCCTGCGGCTGCTCGCGCCCGATCTGGTGCTGGCCGACCTCCTCTGTCGCGCGCGCCGGCCCACCGCCCTGGCCTGCGCCGATCAGATGCTCGGCGGACTGCCCGAGGCCCAGCGGCCCGGATTTCGTGACTCGGTGTCGCGGGCGATCAGCGCCCGTGAGGACATTCGCGGCACGAGGCAGGCTCGACTGTTGCTCGACCTGGCGACCGGGTTGCCGGAATCGCCGTTCGAGAGCCATCTGCTGCTGATGTTCTACGACCGTGAGCTGCCGGTGCCGGTTCCGCAGTATTCGATCACCACGATCGACGGCCACGAGTTGTACCGGCTCGACTTCGCCTGGCCCGAGTACCGGCTCGCCGTCGAATACGACGGGTATGCAGCCCACGCCGAGCGGAAGGATCGAGACCGGGCCCGTGACGCGGACCTCGCGGGGCGGGGCTGGCTCGTCATCCGTGCCACGATCGACGACCTCATGGCGCCGTTTCGGCTGGTCAGCGAGGTTCGAGAGGCGCTGGCCAGCCGCCGGTTGTCGGCCTGAGGCTTACATTCGGTGTGTCTGAGAGCGCGACTCGCGGGGGTTGGTCTAGCCGGTGATGCCTCGGCAGGGGCGGGTTCTCAGGTCGTTGACGTAGTCGTCGGGGGCGCCGGCGGCTTCGGCGGCGTCGGCCACTACGCCGAGGTAGCGGGCGGAGGGGAGGCCGCCCTCGTAGGCGTCGAGCACGTAGAGCCACGCCACGACGGTGCCCTCCAGGGTCTGGGCCCGCAGCCTGATCTTCTTGTACAGGCCGAGCGAGCCCTCCCAGCGGTCCAGCCTGGCCTCGTCCCGGGGGCTGACGTCGTAGAGCACGACGAAGACCTGCGAGTCGGGGTCCTCGACGATGGTCGCGAGCGAGCCCTCCCAGCCGAGATCCTCGCCGCCGAAGGACAGGCGCCAACCGGCGAGCCACCCGGTCCCCGCCATCGGGGAGTGCGGGGCTCGCTCCATCATCTGGTTCGGGTCCATGTTGGATCCGTACGCGGCGTAGAGCGGCACGACCGACAGCCTAGCGACCGATGTGATCAGGGGTCGGGACGCCGAGCGCTCGGCGCGTGAGGATGTAAGTTCGTAGCGCCCGCGGACAGGCGTATTGGGAGGAACCCGGTGACCCGGATCGTGATCATGGGCGGTGGCCCGGCCGGCTACGAGGCGGCGCTGGTCGCCGCGCCGCACGGGGCCGACGTGACCGTGGTCGAGCGGGACGGCCTCGGCGGCGCCTGCGTGCTCTACGACTGCGTGCCGTCCAAGACCTACATCGCCTCCGCCGGTGCCCGCTCGGCCTTCCGCAACGCCGGTGAGCTGGGCATTCGCACCGAGAACTCGGAAGCCGCGGTGGACGTGCCGGTCGTCCACGGACGGGTGAAGGGGCTGGCACTGGCCCAGTCCGCGGACGTGCGGGCGAAGCTCCAGCGCGAGGGCGTGCGCATCATCACCGGCACCGCGCGGTTCTGCGACGACGCGCCGGGCCTGGCCCAGCACCGTGTCGTCGCCCACACCGCCGACGGCGGCACCGAGGTGCTGCCGGCCGATGTGGTGTTGATCGCCACCGGGGCCACCCCGCGCGTGTTGCCGGGCGCGGTGCCCGACGGCGAGCGCATCCTGGACTGGCGGCAGATCTACGACCTCACCGAGTTGCCCGAGCACCTGATCGTGATCGGCTCCGGCGTGACCGGTGCGGAGTTCGCCTCCGCCTACACCGAGATCGGCGTCAAGGTCACCCTCGTCTCCAGCCGGGACCGGGTGCTGCCGCACGAGGACGCCGACGCCGCCGCCGTGCTGGAGGACGTGTTCACCGAGCGCGGCAGCGAGATGGCCAAGCACGGCCGCGCCAGCCGGGTCGAGCGCACCGAGAAGGGCGTCAAGGTCTACCTGGAGGACGGTCGCACGGTCGAGGGAAGCCACGCCCTGATGACCGTCGGCTCCGTGCCCAACACCAGCGACATCGGCCTGGACAAGCTCGGCATCGAGCCGGGCGGCGGCGGCTTCATCCCGGTGGACCGGGTGTCCCGCACCTCGGTCAGCGGCGTGTACGCCGCCGGCGACTGCACCGGCGTGCTGATGCTGGCCTCGGTCGCCGCCATGCAGGGCCGCATCGCCATGTGGCACGCGCTCGGTGAGGGCGTGCAGCCGATCCGGCTCAAGACCGTCGCCGCGAACGTCTTCACCAACCCCGAGATCGCCACCGTCGGCATCAGCCAGCAGGCGATCGACTCCGGCGAGGTGCCGGCCCGCACGATCATGCTGCCGCTGGCCACCAACCCCCGCGCCAAGATGGAGGGCCTGCGTCGCGGCTTCGTGAAGCTGTTCTGCCGTCCAGCCACCGGCGTGGTCATCGGCGGCGTGGTGGTGGCGCCCTCGGCCAGCGAGCTGATCCTGCCGATCGCGCTGGCCGTGCAGAACCAGCTGACCGTCGAGCACCTGGCCCACACGTTCTCGGTGTACCCGTCGCTGTCCGGCTCGATCACCGACGCCGGCCGCCAGCTGATGCGGCACGACGACCTCGACTGAGGCCAACTCGCTTGAACGCCTGAAGCCCCGAAAAGGTTGCCCCTGACCAGGCGCAACTTGTCGGATATCGCCACGTCTTTGTGGTGTCCGAGCAAGATGCCCAACGGGGGGATCGAGAAATGTTCCGCAAGATGATCGTGGGCGGCGTCGCTGCCGCCGCCGCCCTGACCGCGTTCGCGCCGGTCGCGCTCGCGGCCGACAACGACAAGCCGACCGTCCAGCTCAACGCCGGCAGCAACGTCAACGTGTACCAGTTCACCGGGGGCAACACGGCGTTCGGCAACTGCCCGAACGGCAAGGGCGTGTTCTCCTCGCCGGCACTGGTTTTCAGCGACTACCAGTACGGGCCGACCGACCACTACCACGGCAACGTCGCCGCCCGGGCGACGCTGAAGCCCGGTCTCCCTGTCACTCCCGGTACCTGGCCGCTGTTCATGACCTGTGGAGACAAGGAGGTCGACGCCGTTTTCACGGTGCCGGCGCAGACCACGCCGCCGCCCACCACGACGACGACGCCGCCGGCCCAGAAGCAGCAGACCGTGCAGCTCAACGCCGATACCGCTGCGCTGCCCGGTCGAACCAACGTGTACCAGTACACGGAGGGCAACGTCGCGTTCGGCTACTGCCCGGACAACGTCAAGGGCGTGTTCTTCTCGCCGGCGCTCTTCTTCAGCAACTACGGGTACACGCCGACCAACCACTACGACGGCAACGTCGCCGCCACCGCCACGCTCCGGCCGGGTACCAGTGCCGGCACCTACTACTTGGCGCTGACCTGCGGGGACAAGACCGTCACCACCAATTTCACGGTGCCGGCCAAGCAGGTCACCAAGACGCCGGTGGGCGCGCCGCAGACCGGTGGCGGAGCCACCGCCACCGTCGTCGAGTGACTCGTCCGAACGAATCCGTCGTCTGAGGCAACCCGTCGGCCACCGGCTTACGTCTGGTGGGTGATGGCGAGCCCATCATCGGTCGCGCCGTCGCGGCTTTCGTTTTGCAGGGGTGCACGAAAGCCACGGCGGCGCGACCAACACACCCGGAGCTCACCATGAAGAAGGCCCTGACCGGGCTGCTGCTGGCCCTCGCCCTCGCAACGGCCGCGTGCGGCGGCCAGCCCGCGCCGGAACCCTCGCCCGCGGCGGCGGCGACCACTCACGCCACCACCACAACCACCGATGCGCCCAAGCCGCCGTCGCTGGCGGCGTCCACGCCGGTGTCGGTGGACATCCCCAAGATCGGCGCGCACTCGTCGCTGGTGCCGCTCGGCCTCAACGCCGACCAGACCATCGAGGTGCCGCCGGTGAGCACGCCGATGCAGGCCGGTTGGTACAAGGAGGGCCCCACGCCCGGCGAGATCGGGCCGGCGGTGATCCTCGGCCACGTCGACGGGAACAAGCAGGCCGGCATCTTCTTCCGGCTGCACGAGCTGGCCGCCGGCGACAAGATCTCCGTCGCCCGCCAGGACAAGACCACCGCGACGTTCACCGTGCAGAAGGTGGAGCTGGCCCCCAAGGCCAACTTCCCGACCGACGCGGTCTACGGCAACACCAGCACCGCCGACCTGCGGGTGATCACCTGCGGCGGCGCGTTCGACAGCGAGGCGCACAGCTACGTGGACAACGTGATCGTGTTCGCCACACTGGACAAGGCCTGAGGGGCCGGCCAGAACCGGCCCCTCAGCACCATCACACCCAGTCGAAGGTCTTGGTGACGGCCTTCTTCCAGTTCGCGTACTCCGAGGCGCGGCGGTCCTCGTCCATCGCCGGCGCCCACTCCTTGTCCTTGGCCCAGTTCTGGCGGATGTCGTCCTCGCTCTTCCAGAACCCGACCGCCAGCCCGGCCGCGTACGCCGCGCCCAGCGCGGTGGTCTCCGCGACCACCGGCCGGATCACCGGCACACCGAGGATGTCGGACTGGAACTGCATGAGCAGCTCGTTGACGACCATGCCGCCGTCCACCTTCAGCGAGGTCAGCGGCACTCCCGAGTCGGCGTTCATGGCGTCGATGACCTCGCGGGTCTGGAACGCCGTGGCCTCCAGTACAGCGCGGGCGAGGTGGCCCTTGTTCACGAAGCGGGTGAGGCCGACGATCGCGCCGCGGGCGTCGGACCGCCAGTACGGCGCGAACAGGCCCGAGAACGCCGGCACGAAGTAGCAGCCGCCGTTGTCCTCGACGGACCGGGCGTGCTCCTCGATCTCCGCCGCCGAGCTGATCATGCCCAGGTTGTCCCGGATCCACTGCACCAGCGAGCCGGTGACCGCGATGGAGCCCTCCAGCGCGTACACCGTCGCGTCCGAGCCGATCTTGTAGCAGACCGTGGTGAGCAGCCCGTTCTCGCTGAGCACCTTCTCCGTGCCGGTGTTGAGCAGCACGAAGTTGCCGGTGCCGTAGGTGTTCTTGGCCTCGCCGGGCGACAGGCAGGCCTGGCCGAAGGTGGCTGCCTGCTGGTCGCCGAGGATGCCCGAGATCGGCACGCCGGCCAGCGCGCCGCGCTCGCGCACCTTGCCGTACTCCTCGGACGAGGAGCGGATCTCCGGCAGCATGGACAGCGGGATGCCCATGTCCTGGGCGATGCCGGCGTCCCAGGCCAGCGTGTCCAGGTCCATCAGCAGGGTGCGGGAGGCGTTGGTCGGGTCGGTGACGTGCACGCCGCCGTCGACGCCGCCGGTCATGTTCCACAGCACCCAGGTGTCCATGTTGCCGAACACCAGGTCGCCGGCCTCGGCTTTTTGCCGCGCGCCCTCGACGTTGTCCAGGATCCAGCGGATCTTCGGACCCGAGAAGTACGTCGCCAGCGGCAGGCCGGTCCTGGCCCGGTAGCGCTCCTGCCCGCCGCCGAGCGCGGCGAGCTCGTCGCAGATCTTGTCGGTGCGGGTGTCCTGCCAGACGATCGCGTTGTACACCGGCTTGCCGGTGGTCCGGTCCCACACCACCGCGGTCTCGCGCTGGTTGGTGATGCCGACCGCGGCGATGTCGCTGACGTGCAGGTCGGCCTTGGCGACGGCGCCGGCCGCGACCTCTCTGGTGTTGGCCCACACCTCCTCGGGGTCGTGCTCCACCCAGCCGGCCTTCGGGAAGATCTGGCGGTGCTCCTTCTGGTCGACCGCGACCACCCGGCCGGAGTGGTCGAAGATCATGCAGCGGGTCGACGTCGTGCCCTGGTCGATGGCTGCCACATAGGAGGACATGAATTCGCCTTTCCGGACTTTCAGGATGCGGGCAGAGCGAGGGCGAGCAGCGCCGCGAGCGCGCCGCCGACCAGCGGGCCGACGACCGGCACCCAGGAGTATCCCCAGTTGCCGTCGCCCTTGCCCTTGATCGGCATCAGGAACACGTACGCGAGTCGCGGGCCCAGGTCGCGGGCGGGGTTGATGGCATAGCCGGTCGGGCCGCCGAGCGAGGTGCCGATCACCAGCACCACGAACGCCACGCCGGCGTAGCCCAGCGCCGAGTTGCCGAACTGCGGGATGCCGTCCGAGCCGGCCTTGACCGTCGGGCTCTCCAGGATCCAGATGAGCAGCACGAAGGTGCCGATGATCTCGGTCACCAGGTTCCAGGCGACGCCCGGGATGCGCGGCGCCGTGGAGAAGATGCCCAGCGTGTTCTGCGGCTCGTCGTGCTTGTCGAACTGGAGCTTGTACGTCGCCCAGCAGAGCATCGCACCGATGATCGCGCCGGCCATCTCGCCGGCGAAGTAGAAGGGGACCTTGTCCCAGCTGACCTTCTTGGCGATGGCCAGCCCCAGCGTCACCGCCGGATTCAGGTGAGCACCACTCGGATTGGCGACACTCGCGCCGGTGAAGACCGCGAAGCCCCACCCGACGTTGATGAACAGGGTGCCGCCGTTGTTGCCGTTGGTGTTCTTGAGCACCGCGTTGGCCACCACACCGGTGCCCAACAGGATCAGCAGCGCGGTGCCGAGAGTCTCCCAGACGAAGATCGCGCCATAGCCCATAGCCACCTCCACGCCCGTCGACGCCGTTGGAAACGGGAAAACGGACGTTACTTAGCGGTACCGGTGCTGTCCATGGCCGAACGGCTCCACTGCCCGCCGAGGGCGGGTTGCAGGTAGCGTGATGATCCGTCGTATCCGACTCCTCGACCGGCGGGAGGCGAGTGGCGTGGCCACCCGGAAACCAGCAGCAGCTCCAGCGACACAGGTGGCCGCCTCGGCGGAGACCGGCCGACTCGGCCTCGCGGAGCGGGAGCGCGACTGGCAGCGACTGGGCTCGGAGACGTTCGACGTCGTGGTGGTCGGCGGCGGCGTGGTCGGCGTCGGCACCGCGCTCGACGCCGCGACCCGCGGCCTGAAGGTGGCGCTGGTCGAGGCCCGCGACCTCGCGTCCGGCACGTCCAGCCGGTCCAGCAAGCTGTTCCACGGCGGCCTGCGGTACCTGGAGCAGTTGGAGTTCGGGCTGGTGCGGGAGGCGCTGCGCGAACGTGAGCTGATGCTCACGCGGATCGCGCCGCACCTGGTCAAGCCGGTCAGCTTCCTCTACCCGCTCAGCCACCGGTACTGGGAGCGGCCGTACACCGCGGCCGGCCTGCTCATGTACGACACCATGGGCGGCGCCCGCTCGGTGCCGGGGCAGAAGCACCTCACCCGCGCCGGCGCGCTGCGGATGTTCCCCGCGCTCAAGCGGTCCGCGCTCATCGGCGGCATCCGGTACTACGACGCCCAGTCCGACGACGCGCGGCACACCATGACCGTCGGGCGCACCGCCGCCCACTACGGCGCCGTGGTACGGACGTCCACGCAGGTCATCGGCTTCCTGCGGGAGGCCGACCGGATCTCCGGCGTACGCGTGCGCGACGCCGAGGACGGTCGGGAGACCGAGGTCAAGGCCAACGCCGTCATCAACTGCACCGGCGTGTGGACGGACGAGTTGCAGCGGCTGTCCGGCAGCCGCGGGCGGTTCCGGGTGCGGGCCAGCAAGGGCGTGCACATCGTCGTGCCGCGGGACCGGATCGTCGCCGAGTCCGGGCTCATCCTGCGCACCGAGAAGTCCGTGCTGTTCGTGATCCCGTGGCGCAACCACTGGATCGTCGGCACCACCGACACCGACTGGAACCTCGACCTGGCGCATCCCGCCGCCACCAAGGCCGACATCGACTACATCCTCGACCACGTCAACACCGTGCTGGCCACGCCGCTCACGCACGACGACATCGAGGGCGTGTACGCCGGTCTGCGGCCGCTGCTGGCCGGCGAGAGCGAGTCCACGTCGAAGCTCTCCCGCGAGCACGCCGTCGCCCGCGTCGCCCCCGGTCTCGTCGCGATCGCCGGCGGCAAGTACACGACGTACCGCGTGATGGCCGCTGACGCCGTCGACGCCGCCGGGGCCGACCTGACCGGGCGGCTCCAGCCGTCCATCACCGACAAGGTGCCGCTCGTCGGCGCCGACGGCTACTACGCGTTGGTCAATCAGGCCGACCACCTCGCCACCCGGCACGGGCTGCACCCGTACCGCGTGCGGCACCTGCTCGACCGGTACGGGTCGCTCGTGCACGAGGTGCTCGCCGTCGCCGACGGCGATCCCGACCTGCTGCGCCCCTTGCCCGCCGCCCCCGACTACCTCCAGGTCGAGATCGTCTACGCCGCCTCGCACGAGGGGGCGCTGCACCTGGAGGACGCCCTCACCCGGCGGACCCGGATCTCCATCGAGTACCCGCACCGCGGTGTCGACTGCGCCGACCAGGTCGCTCGGCTGATGGCCGGGGTACTGGGCTGGGACGAGGCGCGGATCGCCCGTGAGATCGAGGTTTACACGGCGCGGGTGCAGGCCGAGCGGGACTCCCAGTCGGAGCCCAACGACCAGGCGGCGGATGCCCGCCGCATCAGCGCCCCCGAAGCCCGCGACCTCCGCGACCCCGTCGGCTGACCGGCTTTTCCGCCACATGCGCTTCCTACTTGGCCCTTGACGCCACATAGGAAGCGCATCTGGCGTCAAGGGCTGAGCGATGCCACATGCGCTTCCCATTTGGCAGCTGGTGACAAGTAGGAAGCGCATGTGGCAAAAGAGCTACAGGGTGAGGCCGACGGCGTCGTTCAACAGGGCGGTGATGTGCTGGTCGAGGCGGCGGTCGTCGGCGGGGGCGACGGTGCTCCAGGCGACGCCGCCGGGCTTGGCGCGGCGGATCTGGACGTAGCGGCCGCGCGGGGTGTCGAAGAAGCCGATGACGCGGTCGGGGCGGTGGCGACGGCCCCACTGGTCGCGGGCGGCGGCGCCGAACTGGCCGCGGCGGCGGACGTTGCCGACCATGGCGGCCAACTCGTCGGCCTCGTCGGGGGAGACGCCGTGGTCCCGCAGGATCCAGCCGAGCTCGTCGGCGGTCTCGGCCTCCGCGGCGGCGGCGTCGAGGTCGGCGCTGGGCACGGTGATGGAGTAGCCGGGACCGGCGGGCAGCTCGGGCAGCAGGGACAGCGCGGCGCGGGGCAGCGAGGAGACCTCGACGGGCGTCAGCGTCAGGCAGCCGTCGGCGAGGCGGGCGAGCACGGCGTCGGAACCCTTGGCGGCGACCAGGGCCCGCACGCCGCCGTCGAGCCAGAGCCGCGCGTCGAGCTCGCAGTCGGGCTGGTCGAGCAATCCGAGCAGGTCGACGAGGTCCTCGTCGATGCCCCGGGAACCGCCGACGAGGCCGCGGTCGGCCAGCGAGTCCCAGACGGTGCGGGTGATGTCCTCGCGTTCGACGTGCGTTTTCCCGGGCGACGCGACCTTGATCGCGAGCGGCATCTCGGGCAGCCGGAGGTGCTCCCACAGCACGTCGAACTCGAGCTCGGACAGGGTCAGCAAGTCAGAACCCGCGCTGGTGGGGTACGACGGGAGCGGTCACGACGGGCACGGCGTCGAACGCCCGCAGCGAGGCGGTGTTGGTGGCGGTGTTCGTCTCGTACGTGCTCATCACCTCGAACGCCCGCGTCGCGGCGGCGTCCTGGGCGGCCTCGATGACCTCGGCGTCGATCTGCCCGGTGAACAGCGCGACCAGGTTGCCGAGCCAGTCGGACGGCCCGGGCGGCGTCGGCACGGGCGGCGGCATGTCGGCCCGCGCCTGCGTGACGTAGTCGGCCTGCACCTCGGTGCTGACGCGCACGTTCTCGGCGTTGGCGTGGGCCTCGTCGGCCCACTTGGCCAGCTGCGCGATCCCGGCCATCGCCGACTCGGACGCGGCGCCGCTCCAGTGCGCGGTGGCGGTCCCGATGCCGGAGTTCAGGTCGCCGCTGATCTCCGACAGCGTGGTGGAGATCGCGCCCCAGCGCGCGGCGGGGTCGGCGGAGGCGGCCGCGCCGGGCCCGGCGTTGATCGCGTCGTACAGCTCCTGGTGGGTGTAGCCCCGCCACCGCACGCCGGTCATCAGCAGCCACCCTGCTGGATCAGCCTGGTGTTGTCCTGCTCCACGGTGTGGTACCCCTGCTCGACCTCGGTCAACGCGTCCAGCGCGCCCCGCAGCTGGCGCTGGTAGGCCTGCAACGCGTCCAGCGCGGAGTCACCGCCGGAGGCGTGGTTGTTGAAGTCGCTCGCGGCCTGCTGGCTGACGGGGTCGCCGGCCCACGGCCGGATCCGCACGTCCGAGATGGCCATCTCGATCTGCTGGTCCAGCTTCACCAGCGCGGTGGTGAACACCTTGCGCAGGCCGGGGATCGCGGCCGGATCGACCCGGAAGCCGCCCGAAGCCACCGCGGCCGGGTCGGGCGTCGTGGTCCGTTGCGGCACGAGTGACCTCCGCTGGTTGGGGTGGCCCACACACTCTAGCGACACTGCGTGACGGCCGGGAGTGGCTAGGGTGAAATCCACCCGCCCGGTGCTGTCAATCCGCCATCAGTGGCCGGTGGACAGGCTGTTCATGGCCGCCTCGGCGACCCGTTGCGCGCCAAGGCAAAGATCATCTTGGGGGATCGGGGTGGCGCTGCCGCCGTCCCGGAACAGCACGTCCAGGAACTCGCCCTGGGCCACGTCGACCTCGACGTTACAGAGCGTGTCCAGGTTGGGGGTGCGCACCTCCAGCGCCGGGAAGCCGATGACGGAGATCACCTTGGCGGTGTTCTGCGCCTCGTCGGAGATCCACAGCTCGGCGCCCTCGTTCGTGACGAGAGCGAGCCGCGCGACCTGGCCGCTGTAGGTCCCCCGGATGGTGCAGGCCCGGGCCTTGAGCTCGGTGTCGGTGTACGGCGTGGGCGTGGTGTCCAGGCTCAGCTGCGTCCGCTGCTGCTTGGTCAGGATGGTGCACGGGTTGACCTTGTCCAGCGGCAGCTCCCGCGGTCGCGGCGGCAGCGTGAGGCTGGTCGTGGTGGGAGTCGTCGGCGCCGGCGAGGCCGACGTGGTGTTGTCGTGCGTCTGGCTGGCCTCGGACACCGGGAACACGGAGCAGCCCGCGAGGGCCACCGCCGCGCACAGCAGGAGCAGCGCGAGTCGCATGGCCGGTCAGACTAGCGACCGGGTCCAGACGTGCACCTTCGCCCCGCACTGGTCGACCGTCCGGTCGTAGGCGAAGCCGCACTTCTCCGCGACCCGCCGCGACGACTCGTTGCCGTCCTGGAACAGGTACTCGACCCTGGTCAGGCCCAGCGCGCCGGCGCCGAACCGCAGCGCCGCGGCCAGGCCATCGCTGACCACGCCGCGATTGCGGTGCCGGGGCGCGGCCCAGCAGGCCGCCGCCGCGAAACCGGCGTCGAGGTTCAGGTCCTTGAGCCCGACCTCGCCCAGCAGCTCCCCGGTGTTCTGGTCGGCCACCGCCCACGAGCAGCGCTCGTCGTCGGCCCACTGCCGGGCCCGCATCGCCACGTAGTCGCCCGCGCCGGCCAGGTCCGTGATGCGGTGGCTGATCCAGCGCAGGCTGATCGGATCGGTGAACGCCTCCAGGATCGACGGCCGGTCGTCGATCCTGTCGTCGGCCCGCAACTGACGGAGGTAGTACCTACCCGCGTTGATCTCGACCGGTTCCACGGGATCCAACCTAATCCCCGCGGATTTCCCTTCGACGGCGACGCATGTCGTCCCGGATCTGGTGGCGTTCCTCGCGCCAGCGGTCACGCTCGCGGCGGCCCTGGTCCCGGTCGTCGTGACGGCCACGGCCCCAGAGCGCGCCGGTGAACCAGCTCAGCAGGAACGGCACGGCCATGAACTGCCACCGCTCGGTGGTGAGGCCGATCGCGATGCACACCGGCCAGCTGGCGGCCGAGATGGTGGCCATGGACACCCGGAGGCCGGTGCGGCGGGAGACCTCGGCCTCGGCAATCTTGGCCGGCGGCTGCGTGGGCGCAGCCGCCGGCTGCGGCCGGGGCGCCGAACCCGGCTGGGGGTCCGGCAGGTCGGTGAACAGCTCCACCAGCTCGCCGCGGGTGCGCGCGGCGGTCACCTTGGCCGACCGCTCCCCGTACTCGTCGATGGTCAACCGACCGGCGCTCATGTGCTCGCCGAGCGCGGCGAGCGCCTGCTCGCGTTCGGTGTCACCGATCCGCATGTCCGGGGACTCGTTCACGTGGCCAATCGTACGGCGCACCCACGGTTGTCCGTCATGACATCCGTCAGGTCAGTCCTTGATCTCCAACAACACCGTGCCCTGCGTGACCGTTTCGCCCGGAGTGGCCGCGAGTCCCCTCACCGTGCCGGCCTTGTGCGCGGTGACCGGGTTCTCCATCTTCATGGCCTCCAGCACCACCAGCAGCTCGCCGGCCTCGACGACCTGCCCGTCGGCGACCGCGACCTTGACGATCGTGCCCTGCATCGGCGCCGCCACGGCGTCACCGGACACGGCCGCCGAGGACTTGCCGGCACGCTTGCGGGGCTTGGCCTTTGCCGCGGCCGGGGCGGCCGCGCCGACGGACAGCGTCGACGGCAGCGACACCTCCAGCCGACGGCCGCCGACCTCGACGACCACGGTCTGCCGCTCGCCGTCCTCCTCCTCGGCGGTGGCCGGGTCGGTGAACGGCGCGATGGTGTTGTCGAACTCCGTCTCGATCCACCGGGTGTGCACGGTGAATCCGTCCTCGGCGGTGAACGCCGAATCCCGGACGACGGCGCGGTGGAACGGCAGCACGGTGGCCATGCCCTCGACCACCATCTCGTCCAGCGCGCGGCGGGCCCGGGCCAGCGCCTGCCGCCGGTCCTCGCCGGTGACGATCAGCTTGGCCAGCAACGAGTCGAACTGGCCGCCGATCACGTCGCCCGAGCGCACGCCGGCGTCCACGCGCACACCGGGGCCGGCCGGCTCGACGAACGTCGTCACGACACCGGGCGCGGGCAGGAAGTTGCGGCCGGCGTCCTCGCCGTTGATCCGGAACTCGATGGAGTGGCCGCGCGGGGCCGGGTCCTCGGTGAAGCGGAGCTTCTCGTTGGCGGCGATGCGGAACTGTTCCAGCACCAGGTCGATGCCCGAGGTCTCCTCGCTGACCGGGTGCTCGACCTGGAGCCGGGTGTTGACCTCCAGGAAGGAGATCGACCCGTCCAGGCCGACGAGGTACTCGACGGTGCCGGCGCCGTAGTAGCCGGCCTCGGCGCAGATCGCCTTGGCACTGCTGTGGATCCGGGCGCGCTGCTCGTCGGTGAGGAACGGCGCGGGCGCCTCCTCGACCAGCTTCTGGTGCCGGCGCTGAAGCGAGCAGTCGCGGGTGCCAACGACGATCACGTTGCCGTGCTTGTCGGCGACCACCTGCGCCTCGACGTGGCGGGGCTTGTCCAGGTAGCGCTCCACGAAGCACTCGCCGCGCCCGAACGCCGTGACGGCCTCGCGGACGGCGGAGTCGAACAGCTCGGGGATCTCCTCGATGGTGCGGGCGACCTTCAGGCCGCGGCCGCCGCCGCCGAAGGCGGCCTTGATCGCCACCGGCAGCCCGTGCTCCCGCGCGAAGGCGACGATCTCGTCGGGACCGGACACCGGGTCCTTGGTGCCGGGCACCAGCGGCGCGCCGGCGCGCATGGCGATGTGCCGGGCGGTGACCTTGTCGCCGAGGTCGCGGATGGCCTGCGGGGACGGCCCGATCCAGACCAGGCCGGCGTCCAGCACGGCCTGCGCGAAGTCGGCGTTCTCCGACAGGAAGCCGTAGCCGGGGTGCACCGCGTCGGCGCCGGCGCGCTTGGCGACGTCCAGCAGCTTGTCGATCACGAGGTAGCTCTCGCCGGGGGTCGAGCCGCCGAGGGCGAAGGCCTCGTCGGCCATCCGCGCGAAGGGCGCGTCCCGGTCCGGGTCCGCGTACACGGCGACGCTGGCCAGGCCGGCGTCGCGACAGGCGCGGATCACCCGTACGGCGATCTCACCACGATTGGCGACCAGGACCTTGTGCAGCGTGATGGGGCCCAGGTCTGCGGCCGACTCTGGCACGCCATACCTCCTCGTACGACTGCGCGTTTCGCAGCAGTCTACGGACGAGTAACCCCGCGCGGGGGGAGACCATGCTCACGGCCGGACGAGCGCGGGGGCGGGGTTGACGTGCAGACTCGGGGGGAACGACAGGAGGTGCCGGCGCATGACCAGGACGTCCCGACCGGTTGTGATCGCGGTTGTGGCCGCCGCGCTGGTGTTGGTCGCCGCCCTGGGCACCACGGTCGTGATGCGGCAGCTGCGGTCGGCCGCGGGCGAGTCGGGGCAGGGCACGCGGGTGGACGCGGGCCCCGCGACGCCCGAACAGGTCCAGCTGTGCGGGCAGGCGGCGTGCGTGAAACTGGCCAGCGTGTCGATGCCGCAGTTCAAGGAGACCGTCGAGCTGCTGGCCGACGGCAAGGGCCAGTCCGCGCGGCTGCGTATCACCTCGGACCGCGGCACGGTCGTCTTCAGCTCGCAGATCCCCACCGTGGTCGGGAAGTCGATCACCTGCGAGGAGGGCAAGACGTCGGCCTGCCTGCTCCAGGGGCCGCAGGACGGCGGCGTGGTCGGCGAGGTGTACGTCGACAAGGCCGGGGCGTGGAGCCAGACCGCTATGCCGTTCGGCTCGGACGCCGGCTACCTCGCGCTGCGCGACGTCGACGGCGACGGAACACCCGATGTGGTGACGGTGCAGCGGCGCTGCGGCGACAATCCCGCCGCCTCGTGCACGAAGGTCGTGGCCGACGTGTTCCAGCTCACCGGCGACGAGGTGGGGTGCAGCGCCGTCTACGCGCGGCCGCAGGACCTGCCGGGGTGGCCCGAGGTGGCGCCGTCGAAGCTGTCCGAGTGCTCCTCATGACCACAGGTCGACGACGCTGACGCCGACCTCGGCCAGCAGCCGGCGGGTCAGCGGCAGGCTGATCCCGATCACGCTGGAGTGGTCGCCGTCGATGCCGTCGACGAACCAGCCGCCCATGCCGTCCAATGTGAACGCGCCGGCGACGGCCAGCGGCTCGCCGGTGGCGATGTAGGCGTCGAGCTCGGCGTCGGTGGGGGTGCCGAAGCGGACGGTGGTGGTCTCCGCGCCGGAGGCCTGACGGGCCACGGCGCCGTCGACCAGGCGCAGCACGACGTGGCCGGTGAGCAGGTCGCCGGTCTTGCCGGCCATCTCCTGCCAGCGGGCGCGGGCCACCTCGGGGGTGCCGGGCTTGCCGACCATCCGGCCGTTGATCGACAGCATCGAGTCGCAGCCGATGACCACCGCGTCCGGCAGCTCGCCGGCCAGCGCCTCGACGACGGCGTGCGCCTTGGCCTCGGCCAGCGCGGTGACGAGCTCGTCGGGGCGGGGATCGGTCAGCGCCGCCGCGACGGCGTCCTCGTCGACACCGGACACCCGGACGACGGGGTCGATGCCGGCGGCACGCAGCACACCGAGGCGGGCGGGGGACGCGGAGCCGAGAACGAGTCGCACGGCTGCGAACCCTAGGCCACGGGCGGGGCGGGCCCGCCCGTGGCATCCGCGATTACGGCAGGGAACCCACCAGCGGAACCTGGATGGAGGTGCCGGTGAGGCTGAGCGTGATCTTCGGCTTGCCGCTGCCGGCCGTGATGTAGCCGTTGTCGGTGCCGCCGACGATGAGCGCGAGCCGGTGCCCGGCCGCCACCTGGTGGTCGGTCGTCGCCAGCTTGAACGTCATCGTGTACTGCTTGCCCGGCGTCAAGGTCGCCTTGCTGCCCAGCGACGCGTAGTGGCCGAGGTCGGCCCAGCCGCGGCTGATCACCTCGGCGTTGACGTCGATCGTGTCGGCCGAGGTGTCGAGGAAGCAGCCGGTGTCGCTGGGCGTCCCGGAGCCGAAGCACGTCCGGGTGGTGCCCGTGACGATGCCCTCGCCGTCACCGTCGAAGTTGCGCACGGTCTCCGGCCCGAGGTCGACGAGCACCGCCGACACCTGCCCGCTGGTGCCCGACGACGACGCCGTCACGGTGATCGTGCTGGTGCCCGAGACCGTGACGGGGGAGGAAAGAGTGCCGCTGCTGAACACGACCCGGGCGCTGTTGGCGGTGTCCGGATTGGACTCCCAGTTGGTCTCGCTCAGGCTGGGGTTGTCCGTGAACGTCTCCACCGCGCCGGCCTTCGGCGCGGTGCTGCCGAGCTTGCCGAGGCCGTTCGTGGTGGTGCCGCTCAACTTCAGCGACGTGGCGGTGGCCGCCTCGGGGAAGCTGGCGGCGTCGACCCAGTTGTCGGGGGTGCGTTCCACCGACAGCTGCGGCCCGTTCTGGATGCCGTTGTCCACGCCCAACAGGTAGTGGTCGAACCACTGGTGCAGGGTGTCCACCCACTGCGTGCGGCGGTAGTCGAACGGGTCCACGTGGCTGGTCTGGGACAGCCAGATCTTGCGCTCCACGCCCTGCGCGGCCAGCGCGTCCCACCACTGCCCGAAGTTGATCGTCTTGACGTTCGTGTCCTCGACACCGTGTGCGATGAACACGCTGGCGTGCACGTTGGCGGCCGACTTGTAGTAGTTGCGCTGGTCCCACCAGGACGTGTAGTTGCCGTTGGTGGGCGAGCCGGCGTCGATCGCGGACTGCACGCTGCCGCAGCCGTTCTGCGCGGCGGAGTTCTCCACCAGGCTGGACAGCCCGGACGGCTGGCCGGCGGTCAGGTCGGCGCCGTTGGCCCGGTAGTAGTCGTACCAGGAGGAGATCGCCGAGATCGGCACGACCGTCTTCAGGCCGGCGACCCCCGTGGCGGCCACGCCGTTGGCGATGGTTCCGTCCCAGGACTTGCCGATCATGCCGACGCTGCCGCTGGTCCAGGTGGCCCTCACGGTGGTCGACCCGGTGGCGGAGGTGTACGCGGTGGCGCGGCCGTTCAGCCAGTCGACCACGGCCTTGGCCGAGCCGATGTCCGACGGGCCGCCGACGTCCACGCAGCCGTTGGAGCGGTTGGTGCCGGCCAGGTCCACCAGCACGATCGCGTAGCCGCGGGGCACGAAGTAGTTGTCGTAGTACAGCGGGAACTGGAGCGGCTTGCCGGCCGAGTCGTAGGTCTTGAGCTGTGACTCGTTGCCGCGCCCGCAGCAGGCGTAGTAGGGGCTGGCGTCCATGATCACCGGCACCCCGGAGCTCAGCTCCGAGGGGCGGATGATGTCCGCGGCGACCCGGACCGCCTTGCCGCTCGGGTCCTTCAGGCCGGTGTCGACCCAGGCGGTCTCACGGATCGCGTTGGCGTAGCTGTAGATCGGCTGGCTGCCGCCGTCGTGCGGGGCCGCGGGGGCAGCCCCGGCCAGACCCGGGACGAGCGCCATCGTCAACCCGGCGACGAGACCGGTCAGCAGGGTGGATAACCGTGTCACCTTCACCGGAACGACGTTACGAACCGTCCCGAGTCACGCAGTAGAGCCGATAGGCGGGTCTGTCGTCAGCGGTGGGAGAACTGCCACGCGCCAGGGCCCGGCCGCAGCGGTTGGCGCAGCTGCGGGGCGCCCCAGCGGGACGGCGCGGCGGGTTCGTCCGAACGGGTGGGGGCGGCCGCGACGGCGCTCACCACCGCGGTCAGCACGGCCAGTTCGGTGTCGTCCGGGTTGCCCCGGACGACACGCAGCAGCGGACGCTCTTCGCCGCTCACAGCGGGATGTTCCCATGCTTCTTGGGCGGCAACGCTTCCCGCTTCTCGCGCAGGGTGCGCAGCGCGCGGGCGACATAGCCCCGGGTGTAGGAGGGAGGGATCACCGAGTCGACGTAGCCGCGCTCGGCGGCCACGTACGGGTTGCACAGCGTGTCCTCGTACTCCTGGATCAGCTTGGCGCGCAACGCTTCCACGTCCTCGCCGCGCTCCTTGGCCTCGGCCAGCGTGCGCCGGTGCACGATGTTGGCCGCGCCCTGCGCGCCCATCACCGCGATCTGCGCGGTCGGCCAGGCCAGGTTCAGGTCCGCGCCCAGGTGCTTGGAGCCCATCACGTCGTACGCGCCGCCGTAGGCCTTGCGGGTGATCACCGTGACCAGCGGCACCGTCGCCTCGGCGTAGGCGTAGATCAGCTTGGCGCCGCGGCGGATGATGCCGTTCCACTCCTGGTCGGTGCCCGGCAGGAAGCCCGGCACGTCCACGAAGGTCAGCACCGGGATGTTGAAGGCGTCGCAGGTGCGGACGAAGCGGGCCGCCTTCTCGCTGGCGTCGATGTCCAGGCAGCCGGCGAACTGGGTCGGCTGGTTGGCGACCACGCCGACCGCGTGGCCCTCCAGCCGGCCGAAGCCGACCACGATGTTCGGCGCGAACAGCTGGTGCACCTCGAGGAACTCGCCGTCGTCGACGACGCGGGAGATCACCTCGTGGATGTCGTAGGGCTGGTTGGCCGAGTCGGGCACGATCGTGTCCAGCTCGCGGTCGGCGTCGGTGAGCCCGTCCGCGACCGAGCCGGCCTCCTCCATCCCCGGGAAGACCGGCGGCTCGGCGAGGTTGTTGGACGGCAGGTAGGACAGCAGCTCCTTGACGTAGGAGATGGCGTCCTCCTCGTCGGAGCCGAGGTAGTGCGCGTTGCCGGACTTGGTGTTGTGGGTCCGGCCGCCGCCGAGCTCCTCGAAGCCCACGTCCTCGCCGGTGACGGTCTTGATCACGTCCGGGCCGGTGATGAACATGTGCGAGGTCTTGTCGACCATCACGGTGAAGTCGGTGAGCGCGGGCGAGTAGACGTGGCCGCCGGCGGCCGAGCCCATGATCAGCGAGATCTGCGGGATCACGCCGGAGGCGTGCGTGTTGCGGCGGAAGATCTCGCCGTACAGGCCGAGCGAGACCACGCCCTCCTGGATGCGCGCGCCGCCGCCCTCGTTGATGCCGACGATCGGGCTGCCGGTCTTCATGGCCAGGTCCATGATCTTGACGATCTTCTCGCCGTAGACCTCGCCCAGCGAGCCGCCGAAGATGGTCACGTCCTGGCTGAACACGCACACCCGGCGGCCGTCGACGGTGCCGTAGCCGGTGACCACGCCGTCGCCGTAGGGCCGGTTGCGCTCCTGGCCGAAGTTGGTCGACCGGTGGCGGGCGTGCTCGTCGAGTTCGATGAACGAGCCGGGATCGAGCAGCAGGTCGATCCGCTCCCGGGCGGTGAGCTTGCCCTTGGCGTGCTGCTTCTCGATGGCACGCTCGGATCCCGCGTGCACCGCCTCGTCGTTGCGGCGGTAGAGGTCGGCCAGCTTGCCGGCGGTGGTGTGGATGTCCGGCTCCGCCGTTGGAGCGACACCCACTGGCTCGGTCGCACTGCTCATGCCGAGGCACTCTAACCACGGTCCCGCCGGAGGTTACTGACACGTAGCCCACATCACCCCGGCGAGTCACGCTTACAGACACACCGAATGTCGGTTTCAGGCACATACGCTCTGCAACCGTGCCCCAACCCCTGGACGAGAACCGGTTGCGAGCCGCGCTGATTGGCCCGTACGCACAGGTCGACGTCGTCGCGAGCACCGGCTCCACCAACGCCGACCTGCGGGAGGCCGCCCGCACGGGCGCCGCCGACCGCACCGTGCTGTTCGCCGAGGAGCAGACCGCCGGCCAGGGCCGCCGCGCCCGCACCTGGGTCTCCCCGCCGCACACCGGCCTGTACGTGAGCGTCCTGCTCCGCCCGGACGTGCCGCCGCACCGGATCCCGTGGATCACCCTGCTCGCCGGCGTCGCGCTGGCCCGCACCGCCAACACCCTCGGCGTCGACGCCGTCCTGAAGTGGCCGAACGACCTGCTCGCCAACGGGTCCAAGTGCGCCGGCGTCCTCGCCGAGGCCGACGGGGCCGTGGTGCTGGGCATGGGCCTGAACGTCGCGACCCTGCCCGGCGACGTGCCGCCCGGCGCGGGCGGCCTGCCGGCGACCTCGCTGGAGCAGCAGGGCGCGACCACCACGGACCGTACGGAAATCGCCGTCCACCTGCTGCGCAACCTCGCCGAGCTGGACGACGCCTGGCGGCAGCACGACGGCGATCCGCTCACCTCCGGCCTGCACGCCGAGTACCGCCGACACTGCTCCACCCTGGGCCAGTTGGTGCGTATCGAGCTCCCCGGCGACCGTGAGCTCCAGGGAACCGCCGTCGAGATCGACGTCGACGGGCAGCTCGTGATCCGCACCGAGGACGGCCGCCGGCACAGCGTCCACGCAGGTGACGTGGTGCACCTGCGATCGGCGGCCGACTGACCACCGGTACCGTGGCGGCGTCACCAGCTTCGGGAGGAATCGCCGTGGCCTATCCAGACGACCTGCTCGGCGAGGACGAGCACGTCGTGATCCACAAGCACCCGCACTGGAAGATGCTGTTCTGGCCGACGGTGGTCTTCCTGATCACGGTCGCCGCGGGCGCCTATCTCGCCGCGCTGGTCAGCAGCCAGAGCTGGCGCGAGTACGCCTGGATCGCGATCGGGGCGATCGCCCTCATCGTGATCGTGTGGATCGTGCTCGGGCCGCTGATCCGCTGGCGGACCACGCACTTCGTGCTCACCACCCACCGTGTGATGGTGCGCGAGGGCGTGCTGACCCGGACCGGCATCGACATCCCGATGTCCCGGATCAACAGCGTGCAGTTCCGGCACGGCCTGCTGGACCGGCTGGTCGGCGCGGGCACGCTGATCATCGAGTCGGCGTCGGACGAGCCGCTGGAGTTCGACGACATCCCCAACGTGGAGTACGTGCACTCGCTGCTCTACCGGGAGATCAACGACGACCCCAATGACGACTTCCACCCCGGCCACTCCGAGCGGGGCCACCGGTGACGGCCCGATCCGTCGGCCTGCCCAGCACGGTCCGCGCCGACGGGCTGCCCGAGCGCGTCACGATCTGGGAGGTCGGCGCGCGCGACGGCCTCCAGAACGAGTCGTCGGTCGTGGACGTCGCGGTGAAGCTGGAGTTCCTGGACCGGCTGGCCGACGCCGGCCTGTCCGTGCTGGAGGCGACCAGCTTCGTGCACCCGCAGTGGGTGCCGCAGCTGGCCGACGCCGAGCAGCTGTTGGCCGGCCTCAAGCAGCGGGACGGCGTGGCCTACCCGGTGCTGGTGCCCAACGAGCGCGGCCTGGACCGCGCGCTGGCCGCCGGCGTCCGGCACATCGCGATCTTCGGCAGCGCCACCGAGACGTTCGCCAACAAGAACCTCAACCGAACTCTGGACGAACAGTTCGCGATGTTCGAGCCGGTGGTCGCCCGCGCCCGCAAGGAGGGCCTGGACGTCCGCGCCTACGTGTCGATGTGCTTCGGCGACCCTTGGGAGGGGCACGTATCGCCGGCGCAGGTGGTGTCGGTCGGGACCCGGCTGCTGGACATGGGCTGCTCGCAGCTGTCGCTGGGCGACACCATCGGCGTCGCCACGCCCGGACAGGTCGAGGCGGTCGTCGGCGGCTTCCCGACGGTCGACAACCTGGCCGTGCACTTCCACGACACCTACGGCCAGGCGCTGTCGAACACGTTGGCGGCACTGCGTTGTGGAGTGACCACAGTGGACTCGTCGGCCGGCGGCCTGGGCGGCTGTCCGTACGCGGAGTCGGCGACCGGCAACCTCGCCACCGAGGACCTGGTGTGGATGCTGGACGGTCTGGGTGTCGAGCACGGCGTCGACCTGGACGCGCTGGTAGCCACCAGCGCGTGGATGGCGGAGCGGCTGGGGCGGCCGAGCCCGTCGCGGGTCGTGCGGGCCCTGGCCGGATGAGTGCCGGCACCGGGCTCGACGTCACGGTCGAGGCCCTGACCGAGCGGAACTGGCCCGCGCTCCAGGAGTTGCTCGGGCCGCAGGGCGGCGCCAGCGGCTGCTGGTGCATGTGGTTCCGCCGCACGGCCACGGAGTTCAAGCGCAACAAGGGGGAGCCGAACCGCGAGGCGCTGGGGGAGCTCGTCGGCTCCGGCGAGCCGGTGGGTCTGCTCGCGATGGACGCCGGCGGTCGGGCCCTGGGCTGGGTGGCCGTCGCGCCGCGGCTGGCGCACATCCGCCTGGACCGCTCCGCGGTCGCCGCGCCGCCCGATCCCCGTGAAGACCTGTCGGACGTGTGGTCGGTGACCTGTTTCTTCGTGCACCGCACGGCCCGCGGTACCGGCATCACGAGATCGCTTCTGGCCGCCGCCGTGACCTACGCGGCAGAGCACGGCGCCCGCTGCATCGAGGGCTACCCCACCGACACGGACGGGGAACGCAAGCAGGTCAGCACCCTGTACCACGGCACCCTGGCGATGTTCATGGAAGCCGGCTTCGAGCTGATCGGCCGGCGGGGCATCAAGCGGGCCCTGGTCCGGAGAGACCTCCGGTGATCACGGCCTTCGTCGACTCGTCGCCGGTGCTCGTGTGGCGTTTCGACGAACCCCGGCTGGCCATTTCCTCGGCGCCCTACGGCGGCGGCATCGGCGATCGCGGTTGGGTGCTCAACGCCACCGTGCCATCGGGCTACGACCGGCTCGACCCGGACCGACACATCGCGGAGATCGCCCGGGAGCTCAACCTGGCCGGCCCCGGCATCGGCCTGCTCACCGCCGTGGACGTGCGCAAGGTCATCGCGGTGACGGAACGAGGCGTCACCGCCTACGTGACCACCGGGGTGCGCGTGCCGACCTGGGCCGCCGCGCCCGACGCCACCGGCGAACGCATCGGCACCATCAACGCCGTGTGCCGGCTGCCCGTCCGATTAGGACCCGCGGCGCTGGTGAACGCCGTGGCCACCGTGACGGAGGCCAAGTCTCAGGCCCTGTTCGAGGCCGGCGTCGACGGCACCGGCACCGCCACCGACGCGGTTGTGTTGCTGTGCCCCACTTTCGGGCCCGCCGAGCAGTACGGCGGGCCGCGCTCGCGGATCGGCGCCGCGCTGGCCCGCGCCGTGCACGAGGCCGTCAGCTCCGGGCTGCGCTAGTCCCGAACATGCCCGTGAACGTGGACCGCAGCACCGGCTGGCCGTCCCGGTCGGCCTGCGCGCGGATCTCCACCAGGCCCAGATTCGGCCGGCTGCGCGAGAGCCGTGCGGACAGCACCTCCAGCGAGAAGTCCAGTTTGTCCCCCGGGAACACCGGCGCCGGCCACAGCAGGTCCTTGCCGCCGGGGGAGCCCTGCGAGGTCGAGCCGGCCAGCACGCGGTCCGCGTACGCCCGCATCCACAGGCACATGGTGTACCAGCCGGACGCGCACAGGCCGCCGAGCACGGAGTTCTTGCCGGCCTCCTCGTCGAGGTGGAACGGCTGCGGGTCGAACCGGGCGGCGAAGGCCACCATCTCGTCCCGGTCCACGACGGTGCTGCCCAGCTCGACCACGCGGCCGGCGGGCAGGTCCTCGAATGCGATCACGGCTCATTCCTACCCGATCGGGTGGAACCGAACGCGGCGAACGGACGTCCGACCCTCTGACGTGCTCACCATGGCGGGAGGTTACGGCGTGCCAGTTGACCACCAGGCCGAGGTCGACCAGCTGATGGCCGACTACCGGCGGAGTCGGGAGCAACTGGTCGCGGTGCAGCGCGGGCTGGCCGCGATCCAGGAGACCGCGACCAGTCACGACGAGCTGGTGACCGTGACCGTCGGGCCCAGGGGAACGCTGATCGACCTGGTCATCGACGAGCTCGCCTACCGGCGGCTGCGGCCGGCCGAACTGGCCGAGACGATCGTGCGCACCACGGATCTGGCGGTCGCCCGCGCGACCAAGCGCATGCACGAGCAGCTGGCGTCGGTGCTGCCGGCTGGGGCCGATCCCGACGCCGTGCTGTCCGGCCGCGCCGACGTGACCGACGCCGAGGTCGCGCCGGCGCCGCGGCCGGCGTCCCGCGAGGACGACAGCTTCGAGCACCGCAACTGGCTGGTGGACGGGAGGAACGCGTGAACACCGGCGGTTTCAGCACCGACGTCGAGCGGGTACTGGATCGGGCGGGCCAGCTCGACGGGCTGTCCGGCACCGCGCAGTCGATCTTCACCGAGCTGTCCGACGCGCTGGCCGAAGCCGGCCGGTGCTGGGGCGGCGACTCGGTCGGGCAGAGCTTCGCCACCGGCTACCTCGAGTCCGCCGAGGCGACGTTCGAGCTGGTCAAGGCCCTGCCCGGGCAGCTGACCGACGTCGGCGGGCGGCTGGCCAAGCACGCGCACATCCACCGGTCGGCCGACCAGGTCATCGCCACCGGCACGTCGGACTGAGGGGAAACATGGGCATCACCCTGCCGGCCGACCTGGCCGGGATCGCCGGGCAGGTCGGCGTGCAGTGGCCGCAGGCCGACGAGACCAAGATGCACAACGCCGCGCAGGCGTGGCGGACGGCCGCGGCCAAGCTGACGACGCTGGCCAAGGACGCCGACAAGGCCGCCAGCGACGCGCTCGGCGCGATGAGCGGCCAGGCCGCGGACGCCGCCGACCAGTACTGGGGCAAGTTCGTGCAGGGCGAGAACGCCAAGTTCACGCAGGCCGTGCAGGGCTGCCTGGCCGCCGCCGACCGGTTGGAGCAGGCCGCGCAGAAGATCGGCGCCGCCAAGGTCGAGATCGTGCGCAAGCTGACGGCGGTGTCGCAGCAGGCCGGGGCGGCCGGCGCGACGCCCGGCGACCTGTCCAAGGCCGGCCTGCCGACGCTGCTGTCGGGGGCCGGCGCGGACATCAACGGCATCCTCGGCGACCTCACCGGCGCGGTGAACCCGTCGACCCTGGCCACGCCGACCGTCACGGCGGATACGCCGGCCGATCTGTCGTACCAGGCGACCGGGAAGAACGGCGGCCTGCTGGGGTTGTCCTCCGGGCTGCCGACCGTGGACGGGCTGATGTCGACGCCGGGCGTGGACCCGACGCGGTTCCAGGTCGACCCGGCCACAGGTCAATATGTCGACAAAACCACGGGGCAGGTGATCGACCCGAAGACCGGCCTGCCGGTGCTGCCGGTGATGGGCGCCGACGCGCCAACCGGGCAGTTCCCCGTGGGTGGCCCCCATCCGGCCGGGGCTCCGCCGGTCGTGCCGCTGGACAACTCCGCCGCGCCGACCGGGCCTGTACCGCGGCACGTCGTCGACGCCGCAACGCCGCCGGACTACGGCGGCGGTTACTCGGGTGGCGGTGGCGGTGGCTACACGCCCTCGCCGGTGTACTCGGATCCCACGCCGACGGGGCCGGTGCATGTCGCGCCGCACGTGCCGCAGTCGACGACCGTGCAGTCGGCGGCTCCCGTGTACAGCCCGCCTCCGGCACCGGAGGCGCCCGCGTACCAGGCGCCTAGTGGCGGTGGCGGCAACACGTACTGGACGCCGCCGGCGGATGCGCCGGTCGCCGCCGGTCCTGGTGGCGTGGCAGGTCCGCGCATGCCGGTCGGGCCGGTGTACGGCGCGCCCGGTGCGCCGGGGATCAGCGCGCCGGGCGGTCCCGTTGCCGGTGCTCCCGTTGCCGGAGGGCCTGTCGCCGGGGGTCCGGCTGCCGGCGGTCCTGTCGCTGGCGGTGTTGCCGGGGGGCCTGTTGCCGGTGGTGGCGCTGTCGGCGGCCCGATGGCTGGTGGCGCTGGGTCCGTCGGTGCCGGCCAGCCGGGCGTCGGCGCTGGTCAGGGCGCTGTCGGCCAGGCGTACGCGCAGCAGCCGCCCGGCGGCGCGCAGGGCGCGGGTGCCGGCGCGATCGTCAACTCGACGACGCGCCGACCGTCGCCCGGCGACCTCTCGGGCGTGTACGTCGACCCTTCCGTCGCCCCGGTGAAGCCGGTGGTGAAGAAGACCGTCTCGCCGGGCCTGTTCCTCGTCTACATGTTCCCCATCGGCCACATGCCGACGCCCAGCTCACGGCCGGCGCGGCAGCTGCCGCCGCCGCCCGCCGAGGTCGACTACGCCGCCGGCCTGCGGTTCCCGCCGCACGACCACCCCGACTCCGGCCTCATCCAGGCGCTCGGGTCGACGCCGGCCGAGGCGCCCGAACCGCGTGGCGGCGAGGACAGCGGGCTGGCCGACGGCTACGACCCCCTCGGCGGCGAGAACGAGCGGGACTGGGACCGCCGGTTCCTGGTCCGCGCCGGCACCGAGGAGCGCCGCGCCGAGTACGCGTGGCCGCCCGGCGAGCTGTTCCCCGAGGGCGGCTGCGACGCCGGCGAGGCCGTCGTGCTCGAACCCGGCGCCGTCATCGACCGCTTCGGCACCCCCGAGGGGCGCGTGTTCAGCGCCGAGAACACCCCGTTCACGCAGCGCTCGCTGCCGCCCGAGCACCTTGAGGCCGGCTATCGCCGGTACCGGGTGCTCGCCCCGCTGCCCATGTGGCAGACGATCAGCGCCGCCTGGTTCGCCCAGGCCGGCGGCGGCGTCCGCTACCGATCCGTCTACCCCGCCGCGGACCTCGTCGCGCTGGGCTTCCTGGAGGCTGTCGCATGAACGCCGAGTCGATCACGACCTGGCTGGAGACCGTCGGCGTGCCCGCCGAGGTGGTCTCCGTCGGCACCGAGGCCGACAACGCGTGGTGCCTGCTGCGGGAGGAGCCCCTCGGCGAGGAGGGGACCGTCACGTGGGAGGTGTTCTGGCGCGAGCAGGGCAACCGCTACGACTGGGCGCGGTTCAGCAACGAGCAGGTCGCCTGCCACTACCTGTTCGGCCGGCTGACCTGGGCGCAGGTGGCCCGCGGCGCGGTCGGCGTGCTGCCGGCGGTGGAACCGGCCGCACCAGTTCGGGCCGAGCCCGTTGCCGCCCAGCCGGCGCCCGCTCCGCAGGCGCCGGCTCCGCAGGTCTGACCTAGCGCGCCAGCAGGCGCAGCGCCTCGTCGTGCAGGTGGCCGTTGGTGCTCAGCGCCGAGCCGGCCGAGTAGTCCGGCTTGCCGCCGAGGTCGGTGAACCGGCCGCCGGCCTCGGTGACCAGGATCTGCGCGAACGCCACGTCCCACGGATTGACGATCGCCTCCGCGGCGACGTCCATGACGCCCTCGGCGACCAGGCAGTGGCACCAGAAGTCGCCGAACGCCCGGCTCTCCCAGCAGGCGTCGACCAGCCGCAGGTAGGCCTCGCGCGAGTGGTAGGTGGTCCACGCGCCGAGGTCGGTGGTGGTCAGGTACGCGTCCTCCATGGCCGACACGCCCGAGACGGAGATCTTTCTCGGCTCGGTGAGCGGGTCGGACGTCCACGCGCCCTCGCCGGCGGCCGCCCACCAGCGGCGGCCCAGCGCCGGGGCGCTGCACAGGCCCACCTGCGGCTGGCCGTCGACGACCAGCGCCACCAGCGTTCCCCACACGGGCACGCCGCGCAGGAAGTTCTTGGTGCCGTCAATCGGATCCAGCACCCAGGTCCGCCCAGGCCCGGCGCTACCGCCGCGCTCCTCGCCCATGATCGCGTCGTCCGGACGTTCGGCGGCGATCAGCTCGCGCACCGCGTCCTCGACCGCGACGTCGGCGTCGGTGACCGGCGTGCGGTCCGGTTTGCGCTCCACCCGCAGGTCGCGGGCCCGGAACCGGGACAGTGTTATCGCGTCGGCCGCGTCCGCCAGCCGCAACGCCAAGGCCAAGTCGGCACCAAAGGTTGACACGGGTTGGATGTTGTCACGCCTACTCTGACTGGCGTGAGCGTGGTACTGCTGGCCGAGGACGACCCGGCGATCGCCGATCCGCTGTCGCGTGCCCTGCACCGTGAGGGCTACGCCGTGCACGTCGTGGGCGACGGCCCGACTGCGCTGGACGCGGCCACCGCTGGTGGCGTGGACCTGCTCGTGCTGGACCTGGGCCTGCCCGGCATGGACGGGCTGGAGGTCTGCCGCCGGCTGCGCGCGGGCGGCCGGAGCGTGCCGGTGCTGATGCTGACCGCCCGGGCCGACGAGGTCGACTTCGTGGTCGGCCTGGACGCCGGCGCCGACGACTACGTGGCCAAGCCGTTCCGGCTGGCCGAGCTGCTGGCCCGGATCCGGGCGCTGCTGCGGCGCCGGTCGCCCGGCACCGTCGAGGTCAACGGCGTGCGGATGGACCTCGCCGCCCGGCGGGTCACTGTGGACGGTCGCGAGCTCCAGCTGGCCAACAAGGAGTTCGAGCTGCTGCGGGTGCTCATGCAGCACGCCGGCCAGGTGGTCACCCGTGAGGACATCCTGTCCGACGTGTGGAGCGGGCCCGAGCTGAAGAGCAGCAAGACCCTCGACATGCACATGTCGTGGCTGCGCCGCAAGCTCGGCGACGGCTCGCCCAAGGCCGCCGAGCGCCGGATCGCGACCGTGCGCGGGGTCGGGTTCCGCTTCAACTCCGAGTAGCGGATGCGCAAGAAGATCCTCCAGGCCATCCTGCTGGCGGTCGCCGTCACCGGCCTCGCGCTGGGCGGGCCGCTGGTGTACACGACGGTGCTGCTGGTCGAGAGCAACGTGCGGGCGTCGCTGAACGAGAACGCCGCGCGCGTCGCCGACCTGCTCGACGAGCAGTACGCGCAGAAGCACACGATCAAGGTCGACGACATCCGGATCGCGCTGCCGAAGACGTCGTACCTCAAGGTGACCGGTCCGGACGGCTCCGTCAGCCGCACCGGGACGCAGACCACCGGCGACGTCGTGACCGCCACCGCCAACCTCGTGCCGTCGGGCTCCATCGAGCTGTCCATCCCCGCCGACCGCATGCGCCGCGACCAGCTCAGCGAGGGCGGGTTAGTGCTGCTGCTGCTCGTGCTGTCGGTCAGCATCGGCACCGTCGTCGCCACCCTCACCGCGCGGCGGCTCGCCGAGCCCCTTCAGCACGTCGCCGAGCGCGCCACCCGGCTCGGCGCCGGCGACTTCCGTCCGGACGCGCGCCGGCACGGCGTGCAGGAGCTCGACGCCCTCGCCGAGGCGCTCGACACGTCCGCCGCCGCGCTGGCCCAGCTCGTCACGCGGGAGCGGGAGCTCGTCGGCGACGTGTCCCACCAGCTGCGCAGCCGGCTCACCGCGCTTCAGCTCCGGCTCGAGGCGCTGGCCATGCATCCGGAGGAGGAGACCGCCGCCGAGGCGGGTGCCGCGTTGGAGCAGGCCGACCGGTTGGCTGAGGTGCTCGACGAGTTGCTCGCCGCCGCCCGGGCCGCCCGGGCGATGGGCGCCGAGCCGCTGGAGCTGGCCACCGAGCTGCCCGTCATCGTCGAGGAATGGCGGCAGCGGCTGCGGGCCGAGGGCCGGTTGCTGCGGATGAAGGTGCCCGACAGCCTCGTCGTACGGGCCACCCCCGCGCGGCTTCGGGAGGCCATCGGCGTGCTGCTCGACAACGCCCTCCAGCACGGCGACGGCACCGTCACCGTCGCTGCCCGCGTCAGCGAGGGCACCGCCGTCATCGAGGTCTCCGACGCCGGCCTCGGCGTGCCCGACGAGCTCGCCGGTCACATCTTCGAACGCGGCGTCTCCGGCCACGGCTCGACCGGCGTCGGCCTTGCCCTGGCCCGTGCCCTCGTCGACGCCGACGGCGGCCGCATGCAGCTCGCCACGGCCCGCCCCGCCACCTTCGTGATCTTCCTCCCCGTCCCCAAGTCCGACGACCTCCTCGCCGGCGTGGGCTGGCGCGCCGACCCCGGCCCCCGCTGACCCCCGCGAGTCGCGCTCTCACGCACACCGAATGTAGATCTGGGGCACATCGTGGGCGGCCTTGAGCGAATTGACCCGAAAGATGTTGTCGGACCGGACGTTCAGCCTCGTCCGGTGCCGGTGCCGGTGCCGGTGCCGGTGCCGCTGACCGCGTCATCGGCGCACGCCAGTGCCTGCCCAGCCGACCTGAGTTCCGCGTGACCCACCGGTTCGGCGCGACCGATCCGGTGTTGTGGGCGGGGGACATGGCGGCCGGCGCCGCGCGGGCGCACCGCCTCGGGCACCCCCGAACCCCCGCCGCCAACAACACCACCCGCCCGGGGAACGGTCGGCTCAGTCCCTGACGAGCCGGGGCCGGGCGTTGGCGTCGGGGAAGACGAACTTCTTGAACGCCCACCAGCGGAACGCCATGGCGAGCAGGGTGCCGACGATCTGGGCGCTGACGAAGTCGGCGACCTGGACGCCGAACGGGGTGAGGTGGTTGTGGTCGAGCAGCAGCACGTAGCGGGAGACCCACAGCGGCACCGAGTTGAGGGCCACGCCGACGCCGCTGACCAGGAAGAACAGCGCCGCCTCGTGGGGACGCTCGCGGCCGCCGCGGGTGCGGAAGGACCACTCCCGGTTCAGGATGTACGACACGATGGTGGCGATCAGGGTCGCGATGATCTTCGCGGTCACCGGGTGGGTGGCCAGGAAGGTGCTCTTGAGCACCAGGAAGATCGCCGTGTCGATGATGAAGCAGGTACCGCCGACTACGGCGAACTTCACCAGCTCGCGGTGCTTGAGCGCGTACGACCGGAAGGGCTCCGGCACGCGCCTGATGAGGGTCTCGCCTACGGACACTCCGCCGAGTGTAGGGACGAAAACCGCAGGTGTCCGCCCGAGTGGCTCAGGCGACCTGCTCCGACTGCCCCTCGCCGTCGGTCGGCACGGCCCGCAGGTGGGCCACGCTGCTGCCGCGCTCGGGGCGCACGTCGGCGGCCGGGAACACGAACTTCTTGAGCGCCCACCAGCGGAAGACCATGGCGATCAGGGTGCCGATGATGGACCCGAAGAAGAAGTCGGACAGTTCCTGCACGGGCAGGCTGACGGCCGGCGTCTGGAGCCCGAACACGTAGCGCGAGACGAGCGTGGGCAGCAGGTTGATGGCCACACAGATGGCGCTGACCAGGAAGAACAGCGCCGCCTCGTGGTGTCCCTCACGGCCGCCCCTGGTCTGGAACGACCACTCGCGGCTGAGCACGTACGAGACGATGGTCGCGACCACGATGCCGATCGCCTGGGCGGTGATCGGCTTGGTGTCCAGCACGGTCAGCTTGAGGCCGTACCAGACGACGTTCGTGATCACGAAGGTCGTGCCGCCGACGACTGCGAAGCGCACCATCTCGCGGTGCTTGATGATCAACGCGCGCAGAGGCGCCGGAATGCATTTGAACGCGAAATGCACGAGGGACGACACTCAGGCAGTCTACGAACCCCCTGCGGAGCCGGTTCACGGGGTCACCCTGAGTGCCCGATTGAGGCTGTTTGGGGCACCTGTCGACACCCTGTCAGCAGTAGGGCCACCTCGGGTTGAGCAGCGGTAAGCACAGGCCCGGATCGCTGCGCGGAGGCGGCGGCGTCGTGGAATCGGTGGTCGTGGTGGTCGGCGGCGGGGTCGTCGTGGTGGTCGTCGGAGGCGGCGCGGGTGTGGTCGTCTTCGACGGCGGCTGCATGGTGGTGGACGTGGGCGGCGTCGTCTTCGCCGGCGGGACCGTCGGCTTGGTGGTCGACCCAGGCGTCGTCGTCGATGGGATCGTCGGCAGCGCGGAGGACGGCGGCGTCACCGGCACCGCGGGCAGCGGTAGCGGCGGCTCGCCGCCCGCCGGGTCGCAGTCGACGGGCACGTCGATCACCTTGTGCGCGGTGCCCAGCGAGGCGGCGATCTCGACGCTGTCGCCACGGTGGTGCCAACGGAACACCCACACGCTGAACCGCGTGGTCTGCCCGCGCGCGAGGTCGAACTTGCAGTTGATCTGCTCGCCGTCCTGATGGCACGGGGCGAGCGTGAACAACCAGCCGTCACGCGGCGCGTTCGCCGTCACGGTGGCGACGCCGTCGTGTGTGCTGAGGTTCGTCACGGCCACGTCGACGCGTGGCAGCCAGAAGTCGTGCTGCCACACCGTCGCCGTCAGGTCGAGGTCGTCGAGCTGCTGCACCTGCACGTCGACGCTGCCGAGCTGGATGGCCATGCCGCCGTCGGCCATCACCGTGCCGGTGATCTGGCCGCCGGTCGCGTCGAACCCGGCCACCAGCTCGAATCGGAACGTCACGGACTCGCCCGGGGCCAGCCCGACACCGGTGGTGCAGCTGATGGTGCCGGTGCCGCCGGTGCAGCTGATGGTCTGGTTGGCGAGCAGCGCCCTCGCCGCGAACGACTGCGTGCCGCCCTGGGTGGCGGTGACGCCGTTGGGCAGGTTCAGCTTCGCGGTGACGGGGTCGGACGGCCCGTTGCCGTTGTTGGTGACGGTCACCGGCAGCTCCTGCGCCGGCCCACCCGGCACGAGGCTGATCGGCTGCCCCGGCACGGACGGCACGAGGTCCGCCTTCGGCGTGGGAGTTGTCGTCGTGGGCGGTGGTGGCGGCGGTGCCTGTGTGGCGGGGCTGCTCGGCACCGTCGTCGTGGTGGTCGGCGGCGGAGGAGGCGGTGGCGGCTGCGTGGGACTGTGAGTGGGCGGTGGCACCACCGGCGGCGCGGTTGTCGCCGGCGGAGGCGGTGGCGGCGCGGCGTTGGCGACGATGGGCTTGCTCTGCCCTGACGTCAGCGCGAGGACGACTACCGCCGCGAGGGCGGCGGCGGATGCGCCGACACCGATCATCTGACGCGGCACGGAGCTCGCGGCGCCGGCCGCACCGGCAGCTGCGCCACCAGCGGTGCCGGCGGCGACCACGGTCGCGGCCTTCGCCGTCGTAGCGCCGATGGTGGCGAGGTAGCCGGCGGTGCCGATGCCCAGCACCAGCGGCGCGACGATCGCCCGCAGCGCGCCGTTGACGTCGGCGAGCTCGGCGGCGAGCGCGCGGCACCGTTCGCACTCGTCCAGGTGGGTCTCGACCTGGGCGGTCTCCCGCTTCGACAGGCCGCCACGGGTCCACGCGCCGAGGCGATCGACGGTCGCGCGGCACCGGTCGGCTGTGCTCTCCGCGAGATGCACCTGGAGGTACGCCTGCCGCAGGCCCTCGCGCGCTCGGTATGCCAGCGCAGACACGCCGTTGGCGGTCAGTCCCAGGATCGGTGCGACGTCTGCGGGGGACATGCCCTCGATCTCGGTGTGCCACAGCACGGCCTGCCAGCGCTCCGGCAGCCGCGCGAACGCCTTCGCGGCGAGCGAGCGCTCCAGCCCGGAGACGGCGGTGTCGCTGAACTGCACGCTGATGGCCTCGGGGGACGCCACCGTCGTGACGTCCTCGGCGAGCTCCAGCTTGCGGTCGCGGCGCGTCTTGTCATACGCGGTGTGACGGAGTGCGGTGAGGAGGTAGGCGCGGAACGCGGAGTCGGGGCCGCGGCCGTCGCGCAGCGTGTCCAGGACCTTGGCGAACGCCTCGGCGACCAGGTCGTCGGCCTCGGCGGTGGACCGCGTCAGCTGGCGGGCGAGGTTGTACGCCGCGCCGACGTGACGTTCGTACAGCGAGCCGTACGCCGCGGTGTCGCCCGCGCGGACCGATTCGATGAGCTCTGTGTCGCTGGGACCAGGCACTTCAAGAGGAGCTGTCGCCAACGGTCCCCTCTCCTCCCTCTCGAGCGGACACAGTGTGACGGAAACGCGTGCCCGACGTCACGCCGGCAACCAGTTCGGGTGAGGGGAACCGCGTCATACCCGTGTTCGCTCGCCGTCACTTCTTCGGGTCGACAGTCGACCCGTCCGGAGTAGAGAGGAGCGCGGCGAGTGGTTGCGCGCAATGCTGCCTCGTCACTGATCGGCCGAGACGATCACCGTGACGCGCTGTGCACACTGCGGGCCCGGTGGCGCTCCGCGAGCCTGGCGTCCGGGTGGCCCTTCCCCAGCGACTGGGCGTTGGCCGAGGTCGACGAGGTGTGCGCGGCGGTGGTGACCGGGGCCGACCTGGCCGAGGTGGTGCCGGCACTGGGCCGGGCGCGGGCGGCCGCCGGCGCCGGGCTGGACGAGACGCTGCTGGACCTCGCCGCGCTGCACGCCGTGCTGACCTCCCGGGAGACGCTGGTCTCCGCCGACCCCGACGCGCTCCCCTCCAAGCTGCTGCGATCCGCGGCGCTCGGCTGGGCCGACGCGGCCGCCGACCAGCTCGGCACGCGCGAGGCCGTCGACGCCATGACGGGCATGACCACCACCTGCTACCTGCGCACCCGGCTGGGTGAGGTGTACCGCGACGGCGCCGCCGACGACCACGTGCTGATCCTGGTCGGGCTGGACCTGTCGGCGGTCGAGGGCTGGACCCGCTCGGTGGCGATGGTGCTGGTCGCGCAGGTGCTGCGCGAGGTGTTCCCGGGCGGGGAGACGGTGTCGCTGGTCGGCCCGTCGGTGGCCGGTGTGCTGGCCCGCCGCGACGGCCGGACGAGCACCCGGCTGGCCAGGGTCCGCTGGTTACTGGCCCGGCGGCTGACCGTGGACCCGCACCTGCACGACGTCGGCGCCCCCAGCGTGTGGCCGGAGCTGCTGCCCGAGTGCCACCTGGAGGCCTGCGAGCTGCTCGCCCACCTGGGCGGCTGAGAACCCCCGCGCGGCCGGGCGTCTGATCCCTGTCACGGCCGGCTGCGTGGCCCTGTCCCCGACATCCCCTCGCGCCGTGTGGGGCTCGACCAAGTGTGACGCTGTGCTAGTGTCTTAGTCTAGTGACACAATTCGGTGCGAGGGGATGTCGTACGTGGTCGAGTTCCGGGTGGACCGCGGCAGCGGTATGCCGGCGTATCTCCAGCTCGCCCAGCAGGTCCGCGAGGCCCTGCGGCTGGGCTGGCTGACGCCGGGCGACAAGCTGCCGACCGTCCGCGAGGTGGTCGCCACCAGCGGCGTCAACCCGAACACGGTGCTCAAGGCCTACCGCGAGCTGGAGTTCGCCGGCCTCGTCGAGGCCAGGCAGGGCGCCGGCACGTTCGTGAAGGCCGCGCTGGGCACCGCCGACCGCAAGGACCTCGCCCGGCTCTACGACGAGCTGGTCGAGTGGCTCGCGCGGGCCCGGAAGTCCGGGCTGGAGGACGAGGACGTGGTCGCTCTCCTGCGCACCGCCCTTGAAGGGGAGAGGGAATGACTGAGGGGATCGCGCTGGCCGTGGAGGGCCTCGGCAAGCGCTACCGGCGCAAGGTCGCGCTGCGGGACTGCTCGTTCGAGCTGCCCGCCGGCCGGGTGTCCGCACTGGTCGGGATGAACGGCGCCGGCAAGACCACGCTGCTCAGCGTGCTCGCCGGCCTGCTGCCGCCGACCGAGGGGAGAGTGCGGCTGCCGGCCGGCGAGCGTCGGATCGCCTTCGTCGCCCAGGAGAAGCCGCTGTACCGGCACTTCAGCGTGCGGGACATGCTGCGGCTGGGGTCCAAGCTGAACACGGTGTGGGACCAGCAGCGCGCCCTGGACTGGCTGGCCCGCTTCGACGTCCCGTTGGACCGGCCGTGCGGCAAGCTGTCCGGCGGCCAACAGGCGCAGGTGTCCTTCGCGGTGGCGATCGGCTCGCGGCCTTCGGTGCTGCTGCTGGACGAACCGCTGTCCAATTTGGACCCCCTGGCCCGGCGCGAGGTCGTCAAGGAGCTGCTGTCGGCCGTCGTGGACACCGACATGACCGTGCTGATGTCGACGCACGTGGTGGCCGAGCTCAGCGGGGTCGCCGACCACCTGCTGCTGCTCGGCGACGGCGAGCTGGTGCTGTCCGGGGACGTGGACGACCTGCTGGCCGCGCACCGCAACTACGCCGGCCCGCGCTCGGAGCGGCCGCCGGTGCCCGGCGAGGTGCTGGTGGCCAGCCATGTCGGCGGCCAGTCGACGTTCCTGATGGAGAGCTTCGAGCCGGTGGCCGCGCCGTGGACCGCGCGGCCGGTCACGCTGGAGGACCTCGTGCTGGCCAGGCTGGAGAACGCGCGGGCGGTGGCCGCGTGAGCTGGCTGACCTGGCGCCTGCAACGCAGCACGATCATCGCCGCCGTGGCGCTGATCGCGGTGTTCGCGGTGGTGGTGCCGAACCTGGACCTGAGCAGCCACCTCGATTCCCGAGCCGCCAACGGGCTGTTCGTCCTCGGGCCGCCGGCGTTCGCCACGGTGGTCGCGGTCTTCTGGGGCGCGCCCCTGGTCGCACGCGAATATGAGCACAACACGTACAAGCTGGTGTGGTCGCGCGACCGGTCGGCGACGCGCTGGCTCGCGGTCCGGGTCGGGCAGCTGCTGGCGCCGCTGGTGGTGCTGACGATCGCCGTGAATCTGATCACGCGTGTGTTGTACGACCGGATCGTGGCCGCCTCGCAGTATCCGCCCAGCGACGTGACCCCGTACGACCTGTGGCCGCCGCTCCAGCTGACGATGGTGCTCGCGGCCTTCGGCCTCGGCATCCTCGCCGGCATGGTGGCGCGCAGTTCCGTGCCGGCCATGGGAATCACGCTCGTCGTCTACGCGGCGTTGCGGATCGGTCTCGGGATGTTCGCGCGGCCATACCTGCTGCCGCCGTTGCGCTACATCGGCGAAGGGCCGCCGGACGGCTCGATGCCGGTCGGTTTCGGCTACCTGGACGGCGCGGGCCACGAACTGTCCAAATCGGACGCTGTCACCCAGTGTGCGGCGACCAGTCCGACCGGCGTGCAGAAGTGCATGGGCAGCAACCAGATCGTGCGGCAGTACGTCGACGCCCAGCCGCCCGATCGGATCCAGGACCTGCAACTGATCGAGTTCGGCATCTACGCGGCGATCGCCGCCGTGACGCTCGCCGCCGCCTGGTTGGTGCTGCGCCGAAGGATGGTGGCCTGATGCTGTGGATCACCTGGCGGCAGCACCGGACCGCCCTCATCGGCACGCTGGTGGTCACCGCGGGCGTCAGCGCGCTTCTGCTGTGGATGTGGCAGGCCGTGGCGGAGCTGAACGACGCCTGCTCCCAGCACGACTGCATCACCGGCGTGCCTGGCGCACTCGGTGACCAGCTGCGTTGGGTGTACGCCTCGCTCTACTTCGGCCAGCCGATCCTGGCGGGCCTGGTCGCCATGTTCTGGGGTGCGCCGCTGCTGGCCCGCGAGTTCGAGCAGCGGACCTATCTGCTGGCGTGGGCGCAGGACGTGACGCCCATGCGCTGGCTCGGCAGCAAGGTCGCGCTGCTCGGTGCGGCGGTCCTGCTGCTGTCGGGGGTACTCGCGGCCGCGAGCTGGCAGCTGGTCGGTGCGATGAAGGAATCCGGCAACTACTTCGGCATGGACGACTTCAAGGCGCTCGAGCAGTGGCCGCCGACGCAGGTGCTCTACGCGCTGTTCGCGTTCGTCCTCGGTCTGGCGGTCGGGCTGCTGGTGCGCCGCACGGTGCTGGCCATCGGCACGACACTGATCGTGTTCGCGACCGTGCGACTGGTGGTCGCCTTCACGGTGCTGTGGTGGGTGCCGCCGCTTCGCGTGGCGGCATCCCCGCAGGGTGGCGGGCTGCCGCCCGGCGCGTACTACCTCAGCGGCTACGGGATGCCCTACCTGCGGTCCGCCGTACTGGTCTACCAGCCGGTCGAGCGAGTGGCGACGTTCCGGTGGTTGGAGGTGATCACGTACGCGGTGCTGACGCTGGTGCTCGCCGGAGTGGCCTGGGCGGGGGTGTGGCGCGTCACACGGGTAGGCTGACCCACCCGTGGACTCTCGCACCGGTCTTCCCGTCGTTGGCATGGTGGGCGGCGGCCAGCTCGCCAGGATGACGCACCAAGCCGCGATCCCGCTCGGCCAGGCGCTGCGTGTGCTGTCGGTCACAGCGGACGAGCCGGCGCCGCTGGTCACCCCCGACGTCGTGCTGGGCCACCACACCGACCTCCAGGCGCTGCGCGACTTCGCCGCCGGCTGTGACGTGCTCACCTTCGACCACGAGCACGTGCCCACCGAGCACCTGCGCGCGCTGGTCGCCGAGGGCGTCAAGGTGTTCCCGGGGCCGGACGCGCTGGTGCACGCCCAGGACAAGCTGGTGATGCGGCGCAAGCTCGCCGAGCTGGAGCTGCCGATCCCGCCGTTCGCCGAGGTCACCTCGGTCGGCGACGTGCTCGCCTTCGGTGGCGCGCACGGCTGGCCGTGTGTGCTCAAGGCGGCCCGCGGCGGCTACGACGGCCGCGGCGTGTGGATGCTCAATCAGCCGCAGAGCGCCCACAACGTGGTGCCCGAGCTGCTGGAGGCCGGCACGCCGCTGCTGGTCGAGCAGTGCGTGCCGATGCGCCGGGAGTTCGCCGCGCTGGTCGCGCGCTCCCCGTTCGGGCAGGGCGCGTCGTGGCCGCTGGTGCAGACCGTGCAGTCCGACGGCATCTGCGTCGAGGTGCTCGCGCCCGCGCCGGACGTGCCCGTCGAGGAGTCCGAGGCCGCCCAGGAGCTGGCGCTCAAGGTCGCCGACGCGCTCGGCGTGGTCGGCGTGCTGGCCGTCGAACTGTTCGACACCCGGGACGGCGTGATCGTCAACGAGCTGGCGATGCGGCCGCACAACTCCGGGCACTGGACCATCGAGGGCGCCCGGACCTCGCAGTTCGAGCAGCACCTGCGGGCCGTGCTGGACTACCCGCTCGGCGCGACCGACAACGTCGCGCCGGCCGTGGCGATGGCCAACGTGCTCGGCGCCGCGGCGACCCCGAAGATGGGCGTCGACGAGCGGCTGCACCACCTGTTCGCGCGGTTCCGGGACGCGCACGTCCACCTGTACGGCAAGGCCGAGCGGCCGGGCCGCAAGGTGGGGCACGTGACCGTGCTCGGCGACGACATGACCGAGTGCCGGCGGCGGGCGACGCTGGCCGCCGGCTGGCTGGCCGAGGCCGAGTGGGCCGACGGGTACGACATCCACGGAGGTAGGTAGCGGTGGCGCTGGTTGGCGTGATCATGGGCAGCGACTCGGACTGGCCCGTCATGGAGGCCGCCGCGCAGGCGCTCGCCGAGTTCGACGTGCCGTACGAGGTCAGCGTGATCTCCGCGCACCGCACCCCGCAGCGCATGCTCGACTACGCCCGCGACGCCGCCGGCCGCGGCCTCCAGGTGATCATCGCCGGCGCCGGCGGGGCGGCGCACCTGCCCGGCATGGTGGCGTCGGCGACCGTGCTGCCGGTGATCGGCGTGCCGGTGCCGCTGAAGTACCTCGACGGGCTGGATTCGCTGCTCTCGATCGTGCAGATGCCCGCCGGCGTGCCGGTGGCCACCGTGTCCGTGGGCGGCGCACGCAACGCGGGGCTGCTCGCCGTGCGGATGCTGGGCGCCACCGACCCCGTGCTGCGGGACCGGATGGCCGGCTTCCAGGCCGGCCTGGAGCAGCTCGTGCTGGAGAAGGACGACGCGCTGCGACGCAAGGCACAGGCGCAGCTAGGTGAATGACCGCTAACATGCACGTCAGCAACGTTGCTACTCGTTGGTAACAGGAGGCGTGCGGTGAACCCGGACTTCGGCACCTACCAGTTGGCCGAGGAGCACGAGGAGCTGCGGCAGGCGATTCGTGCCCTGGCGGACAAGGAGATCGCGCCGTTCGCGGCCGAGGTCGACGACCAGGAGCGGTTTCCCCGTGAGGCGCTGGACGCGCTGGTCAAGTCGGGTTTCGCCGCCGTCCACGTGCCCGAGGAGTACGACGGGCAGGGGGCCGACTCGGTCGCGACCTGCATCGTCATCGAGGAGGTCGCGCGGGTCTGCGCCTCGTCCTCGCTGATCCCGGCCGTGAACAAGCTCGGCACCATGCCGATCATCCTGGCCGCGTCGGACGAGCTGAAGCGGCAGGTGCTGCCGTCGATCGCCGCCGGCGAGGCGATGGCGTCCTACGCGCTCAGCGAGCGGGAGGCCGGCAGCGACACCGCGTCCATGAAGACCCGGGCGCGGCAGGACGGTGACCAGTGGGTGCTCAACGGCACCAAGTGCTGGATCACCAACGCCGGCGAGTCCACCTGGTACACCGTCATGGCGGTCACCGACCCGAACGCCGCCAAGCCGTCCAACGGCATCTCGGCCTTCGTCGTGCACAAGGACGACCCCGGCTTCTCGGTGGGGGCCAAGGAGCGCAAGCTCGGCATCAAGGGCTCGCCCACGCGGGAGATCTACTTCGAGGACTGCGCGATTCCCGGGGACCGGATCATCGGCGAGCCCGGCACCGGTCTCAAGACCGCGCTGCGGACCCTCGACCACACCCGCCCCACCATCGGCGCGCAGGCCGTCGGCATCGCGCAGGGCGCGTTGGAGGCGGCCATCGCGTACGTCAAGGAGCGCAAGCAGTTCGGCCAGGCCATCGCCGACTTCCAGGGCGTGCAGTTCATGCTGGCCGACATGGCCATGAAGATCGAGGCCGCCCGGCACATGGTCTACGTCGCCGCCGCCAAGGCCGAGCGCGGCGAGCCCAACATCGGCTTCATCACCGCCGCCGCCAAGTGCTACGCCTCCGACGTCGCCATGGAGGTCACCACCGACGCCGTCCAGCTCTTCGGCGGCGCCGGCTACACCCGCGACTTCCCCGTCGAGCGCATGATGCGCGACGCCAAGATCACCCAGATCTACGAGGGCACCAACCAGATCCAGCGCGTGGTCATGTCCCGCGCGCTGCTGCGCGGCTGACCGCTCACCCAGGCGTCGCCGAAGACTCTCATCGGTGATACTTTCATCGATGAGAGTTTCACCGATGAAAGTCTTGGTGGCGCCGTGGACGGATTCGTCGGGCGGGATCGCGAGCTGGAGCTGCTCGGCCGGATGTTGACCCGGACGGCTGAGGGCGGCCGGGCGGGTCGTCCCGGGCGCGCGGTGTTGATGCGCGGCCGGCGACGGGTCGGCAAGTCGCGGCTCGCCGAGGAGTTCATCGAACGGTCCGGCGTGCCGTCCCTGTTCTTCACGGCCTCGGCTCAGCCGACCGTCGACCTCGACCTGGAACTGTTCGCGGCGGCCGGTGCGGCGTCGGACCTGCCCGGTGCGGCGCTGTTCGACGGGCAGGCGCCGCAGACCTGGGATGCGGCGCTGCGGCTGCTCGCGACCGCACTGCCGGAGGACCGTCCGAGCGTCGTCGTGCTCGACGAGATGCCGTATCTCATCGCGACCGACCCGGGCTTCGAAGGAACCCTGCAGAAGCTGTTCGACCGGGAGCTGTCGCGGCGTCCGGTGCTGCTGCTGTGCATCGGCTCGGACCTGGCGATGATGGAGGCGCTCAACGACTACGGGCGGCCGTTCCACCAGCGGGCGACCGAGATGGTGGTGCCAGCGCTGAGCCCCGCCGACGTCGCGACGATGCTCGACCTGCCCGCCGCCGAGGCGTTCGACGCCTACCTGGTGTCCGGCGGTCTCCCGCTGGTGCTGGACGAATGGCCGCGCGGCAGCTCGGTGTGGGACTACCTCGGCGAGATCGTCGGCGATCCGACGTCGGCTTTGCTCGTCAGCGGCGAGCGATCGCTGGCGGCCGAGTTCCCGTCCGAGGCCAATGCCCGTCGTGTCCTCGGCGCGATCGGCTCCGGCGAGCGGACGTTCACGCTGATCGCGCGGGCGGCCGGCGACATGCCCGCTGCCAGCTTGGCTCGAGGGCTCCAGCTGCTGACGTCGAAGCGTTCGGTCGACGCCGCCACACCGCTGTCCACGCAGCCGTCGAAGGAGACCCGGTACACCGTCGTCGATCCGTATCTGCGGTTCTGGCTGGCGTTTCTCGGCCCGTACCTGCCGGAGATCGAACGCGGTCGAGGCGACCTCACGCTGGCCCGCATCAGGAAGTCGTGGACGTCCTGGCGCGGCCGGGCGATCGAACCCGTCATCCGGGAGACGCTGCGGCGGACCGTCGGCGGACCGGTGCCCGACGACACCGCGGTGATCGGCGGATTCTGGACGCGCAGCAACGATCCGGAGATCGACCTCGTCGGGGCCGACCGGCAGCCGATCGCGAAGCGGATCACTTTCGTCGGCTCGATCAAGTGGCTCGAGAACCGGCCGTTCGACGAGCACGACCTGGCCCGGCTGGTCGTGCACCGCTCGCAACTGCCCGGGGCCGACGACAGCACGCCGTTGCTCGCGGTGGCGCGCTGCGGCGGGACCGCGAGCTCCGTGACAGTGGTCACTCCGGACGATCTTCTTGCCGCGTGGTGACTTCTCACGCCGGTCGGGCGTGGGATCATGATCAGCGTTGACCACTTGGTCGTGGCGCCCGTCCGGTCCCGGACGACCGGGCGGGCGTCGCTCTATGTCCGCCGGCGGGCGGCGGCGCAGCCGGCGAAGACCAGGCCGACGGCGATTGCCAGGCCCACCGCCCCGCCCACTGCCGAGAAGACGCCGGGCGGCGTGTTGGCTACGTTGATCCCGGTGGCGAAGAGGCAGCCGAAGGCGAGGTACCGCCACGGCCACGACACCTGCCGGCGGTAACTCCACAACGACCGCCGCGCGGTCGCGCCCGGCTCCACCCCAGTGGTCATGGTCCCAAGGTAGTCCTCGGGCACCGCCCTGGGCAGGCCCTGAGCGTTGACTCAGGGTGTCCTCCAAGGTTCATCAGAGTCACCGGCGGGGCGTTGCGAGGGTCCTTCGGCGCTGGTGCCATGGCTGCGAGGGGTCGTCACCAATGCGTAAGGAGTCCACTGTGGAACACGGCCGGAACATCGCGGGCCTGCTGGCGCGTGTCGTGATCGGTGTGGTGCTGATGCTGCACGGCTGGCAGAAGTTCTTCGAGTACGGCATCGGCGGCACGGCGGCGAGTTTCGGGCAGATGGGGGTGCCGCTGCCGGGAGTGTCGGCGGTGTTCGCGGCGGTGGTGGAGCTGGTCGGCGGCGCGGCGCTGGTGCTGGGGATCGGGCTGCCGGTGGTGGGAGTGCTGATCGCGATCGACATGGCGGGGGCGTTCGTGTTCGCACGGCTCGGCACGCCGCTGATCGCGCCGGAGGGCGGGCAGCTGGAGCTGGGTCTGCTGGTCGGCGGACTGCTGGCGGGCTTCGCCGGCGGCGCCTACAGCCTGGACCGAATCCTGTTCCGAGGCAAGGAAAAGGCCGTTCCGGAGGCGGCCGCGGCCTGATCGGGTCAGCGAGCGTTACGGCCTGAGCAGCTCGACGGTGGTGCGCTCGGACTCGCGGCGCCTGGGCAGGGCGGCGGTGTCGAGGTTGCTGCACTGCACGAGCGCGGCGCCGGCGGACAGGACCGCGAGCAGGCCGTCGGCTAGACCGTCCGGAGTGGACCAGTCCAGAGTGGACAGCACGCGGTCGTCAGGGCCGATGTGCAACGCGGCGGCGCGGTCGGCGGCCAGGGTGATCAGGGCGTCCACAGTGGATCCGTGGAAGGCCGGCGCGTCGTCGGGAACCTTGTCGTACGCGACGAAGTCGTCGCCGAAGATCCGGGACTCGGTGAGGTAGTCCAGCCCGCCGCCCGGAGCGTCGCCGGAAAAGCCGCGTCCCAACGGATCCAGCGCGACGACGGCGACGGACTCGGCGCCGGGGGCGGAACCGTCGGGACCGATGAAGGCGACGAGGGCGTCCTCGGGGTCGGCGACGACGTGAGCCCCGCACCACCAGGCCCCGAGCAGCACGCCGACGGTCTGCCAGTGCGACGGCAGGGCAACGGAAACCGGGCTGCCGACCTCGACGTCGAGCTCGTCACGCAGCCAGTTCGCGGTCTTGGCGGCCCAGTTCGCCACGGTCGCCCGGGACAGCTCGATCCGGCTGCCGAGCGCGTCGTCGTAATGCGTGATCAACGGCTTGGCCGGCGCGGACAGCAGCGGGGCGAACAACCGGGCGGTGACGCTCATGGCGGCCAGCCTAGTTCACGCAGCGAGTCCCGTTGACGGTGATGGGATCGGGAGCGGCGTTCAACCGAAGCGGGCCCGCCGACGTGAAGCCCGACGGCGAGGCAGCGGCCAGGCCGGCGACGAACTTCTTCACGGCGTCCGGATCCACGACGACCACGCTCTGCCCGCGGTCGTTACGTCCGTTGGGGTTGACCACGGGAATCGTCACGAACTCGACGTTGCCGCCGGTCAGGCTCTGCGCCTGCTGCACGAAGCCGAACACGTCCCAGCCCTGGTCGATCACCACGGACTTCTGCACGGCGGCGGTGAGCGCGGCCAGCCGGCCGGCGTCGAGCAGTGTGCCGGCGGACAGGACCTCCTTGGCGGCCGACGCCAGGAACACCTGCTGCCGCACGATCCGGTCCAGGTCCCCGTGCGGCAGATTGTCCCGCTGTCGCACGAACGACAGCGCGTTGCTGCCGGACACGGTCTGCGGCCCGGCGCGGAAGTCGGCCCCGGAGTTGGGATCGCTGGTCGCGTGCAGCAGGCACACCGGCACGCCGCCGATGGCCTTGCTGAGCAGGTAGAAGCCGTACAGGCTGACCTCGGCGTAGTGGTCGACACGCAGACCGGTCAGGTTCTGCACGCTCTCCACCAGCGCCTGCCGCCCGGCGGCGTCGGAGTCCCGTTCGACGGCGGCGTCGTCGTGCTCGCCGCCGGCCCGCAGCCGTTGCGCCGTCAGGTATTTCACCGCGCCGTAGGCGGCGTTGATCTTGTCGGTGCGAAAGCCGGGGATCGGCACCTCGGTGTCCCGCGGGATCGACACCGCGGTGCTCCGGCCGCCGTCCTTGGGAATCCGCAGCAGGATCAGGGTGTCGGTGCTGAGGCCGTCGTTGGCCTCGGTCCGCAGCTGGCGCAGGATCGAGGCGGGCAGCGGATTGCCGTTGAGGTCGGTCCGACGGTCGTCGCCGACCAGCAGGATGTCCGTGGCGCCGTCGTCCTTCGGCGGCGCGTTGGTCTCGGTGGCGACCTGGGCCAGCACGGGAGTGGTGTTGACCGCCTGCTGGACCTGCTCGTGGATGTTGCGTGCGAACGCCGTCGCGGCCAGCACGGCGATCGACGCCAGCGCGACGGACGTGCGGCCGCACACGCGTGCGATCGTCCGTCCCCGGCTGCCCATGCGGTCACACTAGTTCACGCAGGGCACGCCACCGGCCGTAATGGAAGGACTGGTGGGGGTCGTCACGGCGGTCGACGGGATCACGTACTTGGGCGTCATGGCGAAACCCTGCGCGCCGGGCCCGTTGTAGTCCTTGCCCAGATACACCCGGACGTGTCCGGCCGGCACCGCCGAATCCGGCTCGGTGACGACCTTGCCGCCCAGCGCCGCCGCCACCTTGTCGGCGTCGTCCGACGCGCCGGGGCCGTAGTGGACGGCCGAGGCCGGCTGCGTGGCGATGCTCAGATCCTCGCCCCGCACGAAGCCGTCGCCCACCAGCTCGTCGAGCACCGACGCGCCGAGGTTGCCCGCGCCGGAACCGTCCCGCATGTCGACGGTGATGCGGCCGTTGCCCGGGGTCGTGGTGCCGGTCGGGGTGGTCGCGCCGACCTTGCCGCCGGTCAGGCCGGCGACGAAGTCGTGCACCGAGTCCGGGTCGACGAGGGTGACCGACTGGCCCTCGTCCGACGTCACGTTCTGACCGGTGGGAATGGTCTGGAAGCGCACGCTGCCGCCGGCGATGCCCTGGAGCTGCTGCATGAACGTCAGCAGGTCCCAGCCGGAGCTGATCACCACCGACTTCTTGATCGCGTCGATCAGCGCGTTCAGCTTGGACGGGCTGGTCAGCGTGTCCGCGGACAGCACCTTCTGCACCATGCCGGCCAGGAACGCCTGCTGCCGCACGATCCGGTCCAGGTCGCCGCGCGGCAGGTCGTAGCGCTGCCGGACGAAGGCCAGCGCCTGCCCGCCGGTGATCACCTGCTGGCCGGCCGGCAGGTCGATGCCGGAGCGGAACTCCTTGACCGGCGCGTTCAGGCACACCGGCACGCCGCCGATGGCCTGGCTGATCTCGTAGAAGCTGGCCAGGTTGACCTCGGCGTAGCGATTGATCGTCACCGCGCCGCCGGTCAGGTTCTCGATCGTCTTGATCAGGTTCTTCCGGCCGGCCACCGCCGCCTGCTGCTCCAGGTCCGCGCCCTTGACGCCCTGGGCGGACAGCGTCGAGTAGGCGTCGTTGCGGGCGTAGGCGTACGCGGAGTTCAGCTTGTGCTTGCCGTAGCCGCCTGCGATCTGCACGTACGAGTCGCGCGGGAAGGAGATCGCCACCGCGCTGCGGCCGTCGGCCGGGATGTGCAGCAGGATCATGGTGTCGGTGTTGAGCTCGCCGTCGTCCGAACCGGCGTGCAGCTCGTCGAGCACCGCCTGTGGCAGCGGGTTGCCCTGGGCGTCGGCGCGGCTGTCGAGGCCGACGATGAGGATGTCCTGCGGGCCGTCGAGGCCGGGCACCGGCGGCGTGGTCGTGGCGGCGCCGGGGGCGGGCTTGTGTGTCTCGATCACGTCGGTGGTGGTGATGCCTCGGACCCGGTTCAGCTCGACCCAGCCGTAGCCGCTGGTCGCCAGGACCACCGCGGACATCAGCGCGGCCACGGTCCGACCGGTGACCCTCCCCGCCAGCGCCGCGCGCGATCTGTCCGCCGGCTCACGCATCGCGTTCCTCCCCGTGCCGGTGATCGACAGTAGCCGGACCTGCGTCGGCTCGCCGTGAACCGCCCACGGTCGAGGTAGATGTATCACGTGCGGAGAGAGTCTTAGTTGCTGAGGTATCCCGCCTAAGGGTCCTCGATCGGCCCCTTGTACTGTGGGCGGCATGCGAATCCTGGTCACAGGCGGGGCCGGCTTCATCGGGTCCAACTACGTGCGCAAGGTTCTCGGCGGGCAGTACCCGGCGTATGCCGACGCCGAGGTCGTCGTGCTGGACAAGCTGACCTACGCCGGCAACGAGGCGAACCTCGCGCCCGTCGCCGACAGCCCGCGACTGCGTTTCGTGCGCGGCGACATCTGCGACGCGGAGCTGGTCGGCAAGCTGATGGCCGGCACCGACCTGGTCGTGCACTTCGCCGCCGAGTCGCACGTCGACCGGTCCATCCTCGGCTCGGCCGACTTCGTGCTGACCAACGTGCTCGGCACGCAGACGCTGCTCCAGGGCGCGCTGGAGGCCGGCGTCGGCAAGTTCGTGCACATCTCCACCGACGAGGTGTACGGCACCATCGACGAGGGCTCCTGGCCGGAGACCCACCCGCTGGAGCCGAACTCGCCGTACTCCGCGGCCAAGGCCGGGTCCGACCTGATGGCCCGCTCCTACCACCGCACCCACGGGCTGCCGGTGTGCATCACCCGGTGCTCGAACAACTACGGGCGGTACCACTTCCCGGAGAAGGTCATCCCGCTGTTCGTCACCAACCTGATCGACGGCAAGAAGGTGCCGCTCTACGGCGACGGCCTCAACGTGCGCGACTGGCTGCACGTGGACGACCACTGCCGCGGCATCCAGCTGGTCGCCGAGAAGGGCCGGGCCGGTGAGATCTACAACATCGGCGGCGGCACCGAGCTGACCAACAAGGAGCTCACCGAGAAGCTGCTCGAGGCCACCGGCCGGGACTGGAGCTTCGTGGAGAAGGTGGCCGACCGCAAGGGCCACGACCGCCGCTACTCGGTGGACATCACCAAGATCTCCACCGAGCTGGGCTACACCCCGCAGGTGTCGTTCGAGCAGGGCCTGGCCGACACCGTCGCCTGGTACAAGGAGAACCGCGACTGGTGGGAGCCGCTCAAGGCGCGCGCCGCCCTGTCGGCGGGCTGACCCGGTGACCCGTCTCGCACTGCTGGTGCCCGGCGGCCGCGGCCAGCTGGGCAGTGACCTCGCCGCGCTGGCCGACCGGGTCGGGCTGCTGCACGCCCCCGGCTCGGCCGAGCTGGACGTCACCGACGTCGGCGCGGTCGACGACGCCGTCGCCTCGTTCGCGCTGGCAGCGCGGGACGCCGGCCTGCGGCCGGTGCTGGTCAACGCGTCCGCGCACACCGCGGTGGACGCCGCCGAGGGCGAGCCGGACCGGGCGTACGCGATCAACGCCACCGGGGCCGGACAGCTGGCCAAGGCGGCGGTTCTCAACGGCGTGCCGATGCTGCACGTGTCGACCGACTACGTGTTCCCGGGCGACGGGGATCGGCCGTACGAGCCGGGCGACCCGACGGGGCCGAAGTCGGTGTACGGCAAGAGCAAGCTCGCCGGCGAGCAGGAAGTGCTCGGGGCCGGCGAGCAGACGTGGGTGATCCGCACCGCGTGGGTGTACGGCGCGACCGGCGGCAACTTCGTCAAGACCATGGTCAAGCTGGAGGGGCAGCGGGAGACGCTGTCCGTGGTGGACGACCAGCGGGGTTCCCCGACCTGGTCGGCCGACCTCGCGGCGGGTCTGCTGGAGCTGGCCGAGGCGGTTGTCGGCGACCGTGCGCCGGCGCAGCGAGTGCTGCACGGGACCAATGGCGGCGAGACCACCTGGTACGGCTTCACCCGCGCCATCTTCGAGGAGCTCGGCGCGGACCCGGACCGGGTGCAGCCCTGCACCACCGCCGACTTCCCGCGGCCGGCGCCGCGGCCGGCGTACTCGGTGTTGTCCGGGGCGGCGTGGGCGGCGGCGGGTCTGACCCCGCTGCGCCCGTGGCGGGAGGCCCTGACGGCCGCGTTCGCCACCGTCGGCGACCAGCTCAGGCCCTGACCTATGCAGTGAAGGGGGCGTTCCCTGCATTGAACGCAGGGAACGCCCCCCTTCACTGCAAAACGGGAAGGTCAGTTCTTGGCCATGTGGTAGGCGTCGAGGGTGCGTTCCGCGCAGCGGCGCCAGGTGTAGACGGAGGCGTGGGCGCGGCGGGCGGCGAGCAGGTCGGCGGTCGGCGGGTCCTCCAGCGCGGAGACCAGGGCCGCCGCCAGCGCCTCGGCGTCGCCGACGGGCACGAGGTGGGCCTGGTCGCCGGCGACCTCACGCAGCGCCGGCACGTCCGAGCACACCACGGGCACGTTGCAGGCCAAGGCTTCCAGCACCGGTAGCCCGAAACCCTCGTCCCGGGACGGCAGCGCGACGGCCGCCGCGCCGGCGACCACGCTGCGAAGGTCCACATCGGACAGGTAGCCGGCGGTGTGCACCCGGTCGCTCAGGGACCGATGACCGGGGCCGACGAGCAGCAGCGGCGGCAACGACGGCGTGGCGGCGTGCGCCTCCAGCAGCGTCGGCAGTCCCTTGCGGGGGCCGTCGGCGCCGACGAAGAGCAGGTACTCGGACGGCAGATTCAGCCTGGCGCGCAAGGAATCGCTCGGCGGCCGGGCGGCGAACCAGGCGGGGTCGACACCGAGCGGGGTGACCACGATCCGGTCCTGCGGCACGCCGAGCCGCTCCGTGACGATGTTGGCCACGGCAGCCGTCGGAGTGCAGACCACCGCGGCCCGTCGCGCGGATTTCCTTACCAGCTCGGGAAGTTCCCGGTCGCTGGGCGGCAATTCGTCGACGGCGTCGAGGAAATCGAGGTCGTGCACGGTCATCACGCCGCCGGCGAACATCGCCGGCGGCAGCACGAAGTTGGTGCCGTGCACGACATCCGCCAGCCCGGCGTAGATCTCCACCGGCGGGAAGGACGACCGCAGCCAGCACTTGCGTAGCAGCCGCGCGGGCACCGGCATGCCCCGCGCCCGAACCCCGTGCGGCAGCACGGAACGCAGGCCACGCCAGCCACGGAACGTGTACGCCACCGCGCGCACGTCCACCTCGTCCGGCATGGATGCCAGTTCCTCGGCCAGCGCCGCGGTGTAGCGGCCGATCCCGGTGCGCTGCCCGAGCAGCGGCGTGCCGTCCAGCAGCACCTTGAGCCGGTCAGCCACGGGTCAACCGGATGACTCGACCGGCGGCCCGCCTGGCCAGCTCCGCGGGCCCGCCCGCGTTCAGGTATTCCCGCACCAACCCCAAGTCCCTACGCAGCGTGCCGACCGTGCCCAGCGGCGTCTCCCGCACCAGCGGACCGGCCTTGACCAGCCGGTCGGCGGCCGGGTGCGGGGAGCGGCAGAACTCCACCAGCGGCGCCAGCACGACGTCCCACGTGAACCGCTCCCGCACCACCGCTATCCGCTCCCGACACCCGTCCGCGAACTCCTGGTCGTAGAGCACACGCTCCAGCGCCTCGGCGAGTTCACCCGGATTCTCCGGCGAGACGACGACGCCGAGCCGCTCGCGGCGGATCAGGTCGGCGAACGAGTCACCGTCGGTGGTCACGATGGGCAGCCCGGCCCACAGGTAGTCCAGCACCCGGGTGCGGAACGCGAAGGTGGTCTCCACGTGCTCGAAGTGCGTGGTCACGCCGCAGTCGGCGTCCAGCAGCCAGTTCTGCCGGTCGGCGTAGGGGACCCAGCGCTCGTTGAAGAACACGTGCGAGCCGGCCAGGCCGAGCCGGTTGGCCAGCCCGCGGGTGCGCCCGGCGACGCCCATGTCGGGCACGTCCGGGTTGGGGTGGCGCATGCCCATGAAGAACAGCCGCACGTCGTCGTGCCGGGCGCGCAGCCGGTCCACGGCGTGCACCAGGGTGATCGGGTCGAACCAGTTGTAGACGCCGCCGCCCCAGACGATCACCTTGTCCCGCTGGGAGATCCCGTCGACCACGCCCTTGATCGCGGGCGCGGTGCGCTGGGCGGGCTTGGCCGGCAGGCCGAACGGCACCTCGGCGATGAGCGAGCGCACGGTCGGGTCGGCGTCGTAGAGCTGCGGGGTGAGCCGGCCGAGCGCGGCCAGGTGCCCCAGCCAGAAGTGCCGCTGCCGGTCGGAGGCGCACAGGAAGAAGTCGCCCCGCTTGAGCTGGTTGTTCAGCACCGCGGTGACGCCGACGAGGTCCTTGCCGCGCTTCTCGTCGTTGTCCTCCTTGGCCTGTTCCAGCAGCTCCAGGTGCATCGGGTCGTACACGTCGCAGACCACGATCTTGGTGGAGCGCGGGCTCTTCAGGCTCTGCACCATCTCCAGCACGTGCCCCTGGAGCACGATCACGTCCGCCCAGTCGACGTGCCCGAGCAGGCCCTTGACCGTCGACTGGAGCACCGGGAACGGGGCCTGCGGCGGGTCGCAGCGCTTGTTCACCGAGACCAGCCGCACGTCGTGCTCGCCGGCCAGCGTCTCGGCCATGTGCCAGGCCCGGATCGCCGGCCCGGCCATCTGCTCGGCCAGCGCGTCGCCGGTGATCACCAGCACCCGGCGGGGCCGGCCGAACGGCTCGTCCAGGCCGAACGCGTCGACCAGCGCCTCGTGCGCGGCGAGGTAGCGCGGCAGCGGGTAGGCGGGCTCCATCGCCTTGCGCATCAACGGAACCAGGTCGGCGTCGGTGCGCACCCGCGCGGCCTGCTCGACCTTGCGGGACTCGGCCAGCGTCGGCAGCAGCTCCACGAACTGGTCGATGGCCAGCAGCCCGGCGAGCGTTTCCCGGGGCACGGCAACGGGTTCGGCGTCGGCGGCGCGGTCGGCGGGCCGCTTGGTGATCTCCAGCTGGGCGGCGTCGATCTCGCCCCTCGCGGTGGCCCGGCGGACCGCCAGCGCCATCGCGGCCGGCATCGCCTTGGCCAGCGTCTCGTCGGAGAGGTTCTTGTACATCGCGGCGAGCGCGTTGCGCTCCAACAGGAAGTACTCGCGCGAGGTGTCCACATCGGACATCGAGGCGTGGTGGCGGTGGTAGGCGACCGACCGCGGCTCGTAGCGCACCCGCCAGCCGCGCAGGTTGAGCCGCCAGCCCAGGTCGACGTCCTCGTAGAACATGAAGAAGCGCTCGTCGAAGCCGCCCAGCGCGCGGAACAGCTCGGCCCGCACGAACAGCGCGGAGCCGGTGCCGAACAGCACGTCCCGGGGCACCTCGTGGCTGCCGTCGTCGGGCTGGCCGGCGAACCGCTTGTAGCCCATGCCGAACCAGGTCAGGCCGCCGTCCACGAAGTCGATCAGCTTGCCGTCCCAGTCCAGCACCTTGCTGGCGACCGCGCCGACGTCGGGCTGGGCCCGGAGCGTGGCGACCGCGGCGCTCACCCAGTCCGCGTGCGGCCGGGCGTCGTTGTTGAGGAAGGCCAGCACCTCGCCGGTCGCGTGCTGCACGCCGAGGTTGCAGCCGCCGGCGAAGCCGAGGTTGTCGGGGGCGGCCACGAACGTCACGCCTGGTTCGGCCCGCAACCGCTCGGCGCTGCCGTCGCCGGAGTTGTTGTCCACGCAGACCAGCTGGAGCCGGTCGGGCGGGTAGTCCAGCTCCGTGCGCAAAGCGCGCAGGCAGGTCAGGGTGTCCTCGACGCCGCGGTAGTTGACGACGACAACCGACACCGACGGTCGGGTTACCCCCTCCGACACGCTGGTCTCCCTCCGTACGTGACGGCTACCAGCCTGCCCTACGAACCCCGGCTCGTGGAGACCAGGGTAAACCCTGATTGCGTCAGGGTGCTCGACCAAGCTATGTTTTGCTCAGCCGAGCAAAAAGCGGCTCGGACGAGCAAGGGGGACGAGATGACCAGGGTGATCAACCTGCTGTACGCCAACCTCGGGTTGGCACTGCTCCAGGCGGCACTGACGTTCGTGTTCTACGGCCAGCTGGTCGCGTACCAGGCGCACGGCAGCGCGGCTGCCTACAGCGTGTTCGAGAACACAACCTGGATCCGGCCGGTGGCGGTGTCGCTGGTGTCGCTGATCTACGTCGGCATCGCCCGCAACCTGCGCAAGGGGCGCCGGTCCACCTACATCCGCGTGGTCGTGATCTCGGTGCTCGGCTCGCTGGGCCTGGCCTGGGGCATCAGCCTCGGCCAGTTCCCGATCTGGATGGAGATCCTGATGGCTCTGCAGGCGCTCGTGCTGGTCGCCCTGTTCGTGTCGGCGATGCGGCCCTCGGTGCGGTCCCAGTTCGGCCGGAAGTCCAACGGCAACGCGCAGGTGGCGGCGTGAACCGCCGGCAGCTGCTCGGCCTGGCCGCGGCGAGTGTGACCGCCGCGGCCGGTGCCGGCCTCGCGCCCGCGGCTTCGGCCGCGACTGATCGCCGGCGGCCGCCGCTGGTGTTCGTGCACGGTTCGCACGGCAGCTCCGGCTACCTGGTGCCGCTCGCGGGCGAGCTGATCCAGCGCGGACGGGTCGCGCTGGCGGTCGACCTGCCCGGTCACGGCGCCGAGGGCTACTTCCCGATCTGGTACCAGGCCCCGCAGGACCTGCACGCGATGGCCACCGAGGTATCGCCGATCGCGGGCATCTCGTTGCAGGACAACGTGAACCGGGTGGTCTCGGTGCTGAGGCGGCTGGGTCCGGCGATCCTCGTCGGGCACAGCCTCGGCGGCGCGACGATCAGCGCGGTGTGCAACGCGGCGCCACATCTGGTGCAGCGCGCGGTGTACATGTCCGGGTACTGCTGCTCGAACGGCCAGACGGTCGCGGATCTGTTCCTGAGCAAGGAGAACGCGGACAGCCTGATGCACGAGCTGCCGTCCGCCGCGGACGGTGCCGTGGTGCTGGCCAACCGCTTCAACTGGCGTACCAACGATCCGAACACGTTGGCACTGCTGCGGGAGACGTACATGGCCGACGGCACGAACGCGCAGCTGCGGGCGTCGATCGGCGGGTTGCAGCCGGACGAGCCGTACGGCGTGAGCCTGTCGGACTGCTCGTTGCAGCCGGCGACCGGCGGTCGCGTGCCGCGCACGTACATCCGGTTCACGCAGGACCGGGCGATCCCGCTGGTGTTGCAGGACAAGATGATCAGCGACGCCGGCCGGTTCGAGGTGCACGACCTGGCGTCGTCACACTTCGGCGTGATGACGAAAACCGTTGAGCTGGCCGGGATTCTCGACGCCCTGTGCTAACGGCCGGCCCAGGTGCGCCACAGGGCGCGACGTCGCACCCGGGCCGTGGCGGTGATCCGCGCCCGCGCGACCAGCGCCGCCGGCAGCCGCCACAGCACGTCCGCCAGCACGGCCAGCCGCAGCGGCACCTGGAAGTTGGCCGCCTGCTGGCGCTTCCGGAACGGCAGCGTCGCGGTGATCGCCGTGAAGCGCGCCAGCTGCTCCAGCGCCACCAGCAGCGGTGCGCAGCGCACCAGCATCAGCAGCCGGTTGCGCTCGTTCCAGTGATGGAACTTGGAGGAGCCGAGCCGACTGCTCGCGCCGTGTCGGTGCACCACCCGCGCCGGCACGGAAATCACCTGCCAGCCACGCAGCCGCAGCCGCCACGAGGTGTCGGTGTCCTCGTAATAACAGAAATATCCGGCCGGTACGCCGCCGACAGACCGCAGTGCCGCGGTGCGCATCAGCACCGCGCCGCCGCAGAAGCCGAACACCTCACGCCCGGCCAGCGCCGTGTCGGCGCCGTGCCCGTCGGCCGTCAACTTCACGCCGACCGACTGCACGGAACCGTCCGGCAGCTCCAGCGACGACGTGACCGCCGCGGCGTCGCCATGGCGGTCCAAGGCGTCCTCCAGCGTGGCGATCCACGACGGTGTGGGCACGGCGTCGTCGTTCAGCCACGCCACGAACTCCGTGTCGACGCGCGGGAGCGCCGCCGCCAGCGCGCCGGCGTAGCCGCGATTGCGCGTGAGCCTCAACACGTCGTGACCCGTGAGCAGGTCGGCGGTGCCGTCGTCGGAGGCGTTGTCGACGACCAGCACGCGCGGCGCGCGGTCCTGCGCCGCCAGCGCGTCCAGGCACTCACGGATGTGCGCCCGGCCGCGCCAGGTCACCACCACGACGGTCGAACGGGCTTCAGCCACGGCCGCAGACGGTACATGTCACCCTTGGGCGTGCCCGAACTCGTGGTGCTGACCGATCAGCTGCTCGCGCCTGTGCCCGGTGGCACCGGCCGCTACACCAGGGAACTCGCCGCCGCGCTCGCCGCGACGGCTCCCGACGGCTGGACCGTGACGGGCGTCGTGGCGCGTTGTGCGGACCCGAGCGCGGCACAGATCGACGGTGTCGAGGGCCCGCGCATGCTCCCGGTGCCACGGCCCGTGCTGGCGCGACTGTGGCAGCGTGGCGTGCCACTGTGGCCCGGCGGCGACGCCGTGCACGCACCGACGCCGCTCGCGCCGACCGTCGTCAAACGCGGGCGCACGCTCGTCGCCACGGTGCACGACACGGTGCCGTGGACGCATCCCGAGACGCTCACGCCGCACGGTGCGCAGTGGCACCGCACCATGGTGTCCCGGCTCGTACGCAAGGCGCACGGCATCGTCGTGCCGACTGCCGCCGTGGCGAAGGAGCTCGCCGAATACGCCCCCGGCTCCGCGCACGTGCAGGTGATCGGGCACGGGGTCACCGCCGCGCTTGCGGTCCAACCGCCGGATGCCGATGCCGTCGCTCGACGGCTTGCGTTGCCGCCGCGCTACGTCCTCGCCGTCGGCACGCTGGAACCGCGCAAAGGCATAGATGTGCTCATAGAGGCCATGGGCCTGCCGGATGCGCCGGATCTGCCCGTGTTGCTGGTCGGGGCCACGGGCTGGGGCAACGTCGACGTGTCGTCCGAACGAGTGAGGCTGCTGGGGGCGCTGACCGACGCCGAGCTCGCCGTCGTGCTCCATCGGGCGACCGTGCTGGCGGTCCCGAGCCTCGCCGAGGGGTTCGGCCTTCCGCTGTTGGAAGCAATGGCGGCGGGCGTTCCTGTGGTCCACTCAGATGTACCGGCGCTGGTCGAGGTGGCCGACGGCGCTGGTGTCACCGCACGAATCGGCGATCCGAAGTCGCTGGTAGTGGCGTTGCGCACAGTCACCGACGATCCGGCCGCGGCGCGCGCGGCGAGCGATCGAGGTCGACAGCGGGCGAGCCGCTTCACTTGGCGCAGGGCGGCTGAATCGGTTTGGACGGCGCATCTGGGACTGGGCACACACGGTTACGCCATTCGCAGGTAATGATCATCAACCCCGCCGTACCCTGCTCGGGTGCCCCATCTCGACCCCAGCGTCTTGATCGACGCTACCGCCGTGCCCGCCGACCGGGGCGGCGTCGGACGGTACGTCGACTCGCTGGCGGCGGCGCTGGACGCGGACGGGGCCCGGCTCAGCCTGGTCTGCCAGCCGCGTGACGCCGCGCTGTACGCGGAGCTCGCGCCCAACGCCCGCATCGTGCCCGCGCCGGAGGCCGTGGCCGCGCGCACCGCGCGGCTGATGTGGGAGCAGAGCGCGCTGCCGCGGCTGGCCCGGGCGCTCGGCGTCGACGTGCTGCACTCCCCGCACTACACGATGCCGCTGGCCAGTCCGGTCGCCTCCGTCGTCACGCTGCACGACGCCACCTTCTTCACCGACCCCTTGCTGCACTCGTCGGTCAAGGCCCGCTTCTTCCGAACATGGACGCGAGCGTCGCTCGCACGCGCGACCGTGTGCGTGGTGCCCAGCCGTGCCACCGCGAACGAGCTCACGCGCGTGGCCAACGCCGACCGTCGCGTGCTTCAGGTCGCACACCACGGCGTCGACGCCGACCGCTTCCACCCGCCGTCGCCGGGGGAGATCAGGGCCGTGCGCGAGGCACTCAACCTCGACGACACGCCGTACGTGGCGTTCCTCGGGGCGTTGGAGCCGCGCAAGAACGTGCCCGCGCTCATCCGCGGCTTCGCGCGCGCCTGTCAGGGGCGCACGGATCCGCCCGCGCTCGTGCTCGCCGGCCAGCCCGGCTGGGACACGCAGATCGAGAACGCCCTGGACGCCGTGCCTCACCGGATCCGGGTGATCCGCGCCGGCTACCTGCCGTTCGAGCAGCTCTCGGGATTCCTCGGCGGCGCGGTCGTGGTGGCATACCCGAGCCTCGGCGAGGGCTTCGGGCTGCCCGTGCTGGAGGCCATGGCCAGCGGCGCCTGCGTGCTCACCACCCGGCGGCTCAGCCTGCCCGAGGTCGGCGGCGACACCGTCGCGTACGTCGGCGTCGGCGCGGGCGACATCGCCGCCGGCCTGACCGAGCTGTTGGACGACCCGGCCCGCCGGTCGGCGCTGGCCGCGGCCGCGCAGCTGCGGGCCAAGGAGTTCTCGTGGGCGGCGTCGGCCACCTGGCACCGCGAGGCGTACGGGCGGGCGGCTGTACTGGCCCGCCGCGCCCGCCACTAGTCTCATCCGGCGTGACGCAGCCCGAGCCGAAGACGTATGGCGACGAACTCGCGGTCGTGACCATCACCTACTCCCCGGGTGAGGTGCTCGACCGGTTCCTCGACACGCTGGCCAAGGCCACCACGCGCCCCGTCACCGTGATCCTCGCGGACAACGGGTCCACCGACGGCGCGCCGGAGAAGGCCGCGGCCGAGCGGGACGACGTCCGCCTCGTGCGCACCGGTGGCAACCTCGGCTACGGCGGCGCCGCCAACCGCGGTGTCGCCGAGCTGCCCGACGACGTCGGCTGGGTCGTCATCGTCAACCCCGACATCGAGTGGGGTGCCGGCTCACTGGACATCCTGATCGAGGGCGCCTCGCGGTGGCCGCGCGGCGGCTCGTTCGGGCCGCTCATCCGCGAGCCCGACGGCCGCGTGTACCCGTCCGCGCGGCTGCTGCCGTCGCTGGGCAAGGGGCTCGGGCACGCCGCGTTCGGCAAGGTGTGGCCCAGCAACCCGTGGACGCGCGAGTACCGGCAGCAGGACACCTCCGTCGTCGAGCGGCCCGCCGGGTGGCTGTCCGGTTCGTGCCTGCTCATGCGGCGTGAGGCGTTCGACTCCGTCGACGGCTTCGACTCCAGCTACTTCATGTACTTCGAGGACGTCGACCTCGGCGACCGGCTCGGGCGGGCCGGCTGGCTCAACGTCTACCTGCCGTCCGCGGAGGTCGTGCACCTCGGTGGGCACGCCACCGCGCGGGCGTCCGAGCGGATGCTGGCCGCGCACCACGCCAGCGCGTACAAGTACCTGTCCGAGCGCCATCGGGGGCCGTGGTACGCGCCGTTGCGGCTGGCCATCAAGGCCGGGCTGGCGCTGCGGTTGAAGCTGGAGCTCAGGGCTGGTCGTCCTCCGGCAGTGCCCCGCTGAGGCGGTCCGTCAGCGAGATACGGCGGCCCGGGTTCTGCTGCGTGGTCGGGATGATGCCCGGCAACTGCTTCGTCTCGGGCTCCGGCCGCTGCTGCGGAGGCTGCGGCAGCTGCTGGGTCGGCTGGACGTGCGGGAGCGGTTGCGAATGCTGAGCCCGTGGCTGGACGTGCGGGAGTGGCTGGGACTGGTGGGCCCGCGGGATCTGCTGGGTCGGCGCCTGCTGCTGCGGCACCGGCACCTGGCCCGCCGCCACCGAACCCGGCAGCACCACCGTCGTGTCGGGGTCCTGCTCGCGGGGGTCGTTCTGGTTGACCACCACCCGTGGGATCTGCACGGTCGGCTTCGCGTCCATCGGCGACGTGGCGTTGTTCGGGGTCACCACCCACCGGCTGCGGGCGCTGGCGCGGGCGAGTGCTGCGTCGGCCCGGTCGCGGGGGTCCATCTCCCGACCTCTTCCTGGTTGGCGTGCCGCCGGCCACCGGGTCCGATGCCCGGTCGATCCGCCACGTGCAAGAGTATTCCCTCGGTTGGGCCCGCGTCAGTGGAGGAGGAAGACCGGCATGTCGTCCAGCGTCGGACAGCAGGTCAGTGGGGTGGACGCCGTCGTGCTCGTCGGGGGGAAGGGCACCAGACTCCGGCCGCTCACGCTCTCAGCGCCCAAGCCCATGCTGCCCACCGCGGGGGTGCCGTTCCTGACGCACCTGCTGTCCCGGATCCGGGCCGTGGGCATCACGCACGTCGTGCTCGGCACCTCGTACAAGGCCGAGGTGTTCGCCGAGTACTTCGGCGACGGGTCTCGGCTGGGGCTGGAGCTCGAGTACGTCGTCGAGGAGGAGCCGCTGGACACCGGCGGCGGCATCCGCAACGTCGGCGACCGGCTGCGCGAGGACGACGTCATGGTGTTCAACGGCGACATCCTGTCGGGGGTGGACCTCGCCGGTGTCGTCGGCACGCACCGCGACAACGACGCCGATGTCACCCTCCACCTCGTGAAGGTTCCCGACCCCCGGGCGTTCGGCTGCGTGCCGACCGACGCCGACGGGCGGGTCACCGCGTTCCTGGAGAAGACCGACAATCCGCCGACCGACCAGATCAACGCCGGTTGCTACGTGTTCCGGCGCGAGGCGCTGATGACCATTCCCACCGGCCGTCGGGTGTCGGTGGAGCGGGAGACCTTCCCCGGCCTGCTCGCCGCCGGCCGCCGTCTCCAGGGGCACGTCGATTCGTCGTACTGGCTCGATCTCGGCACCCCCGGGGCTTTTGTCCAGGGCTCCGCCGACCTCGTCCGCGGCATCGCCCCGTCCGCCGCCCTCCCCGGCGCCCCCGGCTCCGCGATCGTTCTCGAGGGCGCCTCCGTCGACCCGACCGCCGTCCTCACCGGCGGCTCCACCGTCGGCGCCGGTTGCGTCGTCGAAGCCGGCGCCGTCGTCGACGGCTCCGTCCTCTTCGACGGCGCCGTCATCCGCTCCGGCGCCACCGTCGCCGCGTCATTGGTCGGCGCCCGTGCCGTCGTCGGCTCCGGCTCCGTCCTCCGCGACGTCGTCATCGGCGACGACGCCTCCGTCGGCGCCCACTGCGAGCTCCTCCACGGCGCCCGTGTCTGGCCCGGCATCCACCTGCCCGACACCTCCGTCCGCTTCTCCACGGACGCGTAGCCCTTGGACGCCCTGACCCGTCGCTGGAGGCCTGACTTCGCGCTCGATGTGGGCGCGGTGGTCGGGCCGATGCGGCGTGGGGCGGGGGACCCGGCGTTCCAGGTGGGCCCGGACGGGGCGGTGTGGCTGACGGGGAACACGGTCGCGGGGCCCGGGTCGCTGGCGCTGAGGCGGCAGGACGGCGAAGTGGTGGCGCGGGCCTGGGGACCCGGGGCGCCGGAGTTGCTGGACGGGGTGCCGAGGCTGCTGGGGGCCGACGACGAGCCGGAGGGGTTCGAGGCCCACCACGAGCTGATCGCCGAGACGAGGCGGCGCAATCCGGGGCTGCGGTTGGGGGCGACGGACCGCGTCTGGGACAGCCTGGTGCCGGCGGTGCTGGAGCAGAAGGTCACGGGATACGAGGCGAGAAGGTCCTGGCGGGATCTGTGCCGTCGCTACGGAACGCCGGCGCCGGGGCCGGCGCCGCTGGGGATGAGGGTGCCGCCGACGCCGAGACAGCTGCTGGCGATCAAGGACTGGGAGTGGCACAAGGCGGGCGTGGACGGGGCGCGCCGGCGGACGTTGATGAACGCGGCGGCGGCAGCGCATGCGTTGACCAGCAAGGAGAAGCTGCGCCTGATCCCGGGCATCGGGGTGTGGACGACGGCGGAGGTGGCGCAGCGCGCCTGGGGCGACGCGGACGAGGTGAGTGTGGGCGACTTCCACCTGCCGAGCGTGGTGGGCTGGGCGCTGGTGGGCCGCGCGCTGGACGACGACGGCATGCTCGAGGTGCTCGAGCCGTACCGACCGCAGCGCCAGCGCGCGGTCCGCTACATCGAGGCGTCGGGGTTCAGGAAACCCCGCTTCGCACCACGGTTCTCCGCCAGGGACTACCGGGCGATCTAGCGGTAACGGGACAGCGCCAGATCCACGAGTTCGGGCACGGTGTCCACATTGGACGGAAGCGCCTCGACGGGCCACCACTGGAGATCCACGGACTCGGCGCTGCGCACGGGCTTCGCCCCGACGGGAGCGCGCACGAGGAACCGGACGTCGAAGTGCCGGGTGGGCTTGCCGAGCGAGCACGTGATGGGGTGCACGTCGACGTGCAGCGGTGTGGACTCGATGCGCAGCCCCCGAATGCCGGACTCCTCGACGGCCTCGCGCAGGGCGGCGTCGACCAGCGTCGCATCCTCGGGCTCGCAGTGACCGCCGAGCTGGAGCCACCGGCCGACCCGAGGGTGCAGCGTCAGCAGGACGTTCTCGGCGGTGGCGTCGAGCACCAGCGCCGAGGCGGTGATGTGCCCGGCCTCGCACGACCGCAGGCACGCGTCCTCACGAGCGGCGAGGAAGCCGAGGAACGCCTGCCGCAGCGCCTCCTGCGGCTCGCTGCCGGGCAGCCACCCGGTCAACGTCGACACGGCGTCGGCATGCAGGCTCACAGGCCCACCTCGCCAGCGCTCGGCGGGTCCGTGACCCAGGTCCCTGCGTTGAATGGTGCCGTCGCAAGCTCGGTCACAGTTCCACCAATCCCAGTTCGGTCGGCGCGGGCGGCCGAGGCCCGGTGACACCGTCGGCCGGATGACCGACGGCGACGGCGCCGAGCGGCGACCAGTCGGCGGGCAGGTCCAGCACGGCCCGCACGATGTCGGGGCAGAAGATGGTCGACGACACCCAGCACGAAGCGAGGTCCTCGGCCGCCAGGGCGACCAGTAGCCCCTGCACCGCGGCGCCGCCGGCGACGGTGAACATGGTGCGCTCGGCCCCTTGCCGCAACGCGTCGGGATACGAGTGGGCGCCGTCCATGACCATGAACGGCAGCACCAGTTCGGTCGCGCCCCACAGCAGGTCGCCGCGAGCGATGCGGCGCTCGATCCGCGCCTCGTCCCACCCGTCGTTACGAAGGTCGGCGCGCCACTGGTCGCGCATGGCCTCCAGCAGCTTGGTCCGCCGCGCACGGTCCCGCACCCACACGAACCGCACGGGATGCGTGTGGTGCGGCGCGGGGGCCGTCAACGCCACGCCGATGGCCCGCCGCAGCACGTCCTCGTCCACCGGCTCGCCACTGAAACTCCGCACGGATCGCCGCAGCAGCACGGCCTCGCGACGGCCCTGCGCGATGGATTCGTTGGTGCCCAACCGGAACAGGTCTTCCTCGACGGGCCGGTTCAGGTCCCGTGCGGTGGATCCGTTGTCCGCCAGGGACAACCCGCGCACGACCGCCACCGGCACCGCGCCGAGTTTGCCCTTGACGAGGTCGCCGGCGGCGGCGATCTCGTCGGCCAGCGCGATCTCGGTCACCACGAGCTCGTTGCCCTGCCGGTCGACCTCGCCGGCGTAGCTGCGGACCACCGGCAGCCCGGACGCGCCGATGGCGGCGTCGGTCTGCCCGACCCGCCAGGCCCGGCCCATGGTGTCGGTGATCACGACGGCGACGGAGACGCCCAGCCGCTCGCGCAGCTCGGTGCGCAGCTTCCGGGCCGAGGCGTCGGGGTCGAGCGGCAGCAGCGCGATCTCGGCCTGCGACACGTTGGAGTTGTCCACCCCGGACGCGGCCTGCACGATGCCGAGCCGGTTCTGGGTGATCAGGGTGTTCTTCACCCGCGCCAGCACCCGCACCGACTCGGAGACCACGAGCTCCCGCCGCCGGGCCTCGCGTTCCTCCGGGTCGTCCGGCGCGGGCACCAGCTGACCCTCCACTTTGGACACGATCTTGCTGGTGACCACCAGCACGTCGCCGTCGCGCAGCCACGGCGCGGCCTGCGCGATCGCGGCGGTCAGGTCGTCGCCGGGCCGGAACTCGGGCAGTCCGGGCACCGGCAGCAGTTCGACGGAGCCCTCGGCGTGATCGGTCAACGTCGGCTCCCGGCTCGGTGCTCGTGCGAAACGCCAGCGATGCTCACGGGTCCTCATCCTGCCACGCCGGCGCGCCCCCCGACCGCGGCGCTGCCCCGTCGACGCCGAAATTCGGCCGACAGATTGTACTCGCCGGTTTCGGTGGTCGCCAGGAAATTGGCCGAAAGGGCGAAGAGTCCTGCGACACGCATCTGACGGGCCCTGTGGACGTCTTGTCCTATGTCGGGGGACAAGGGGGAGAAACATGGGGGCAGTTCGCGGCGCGACAAAACCGGGACCGCCGGTGTCGCGCGAGAAGGTGGACAACTGGTTGGCGCGGTACAGCTTTCCGCTGCTCCGCGTCGCACTGGGGTTGGTGATCTTCGGTTTCGGATTTCTCAAATACTTTCCCGGGGTCAGTCCGGCGCAGGATCTGGTGCTGCACGTCAACCGGATCCTGACGTTCGGACTGGTGCCGGACCAGGTGGCGCTGCCGGCGCTGGCCACGGTCGAGTGCCTGCTCGGCCTGTCGCTGATCACCGGCCGGGGCCTGCGCTACGTCGTGTATCCGCTCACCGCGTGGGCGCTGGCGATCCTGCTGCCGGTGCTGCTGTTCCCGGGGGAGCTGTTCAGCGGGCCGGACCACGCGCCGACGCTGGCCGGTCAGTACGTGCTCAAGGACATCATTCTGCTCGCCGCCTGTCTGGTGGTCATGGCGCGAGTCCGAAACAACACAAGGGGGCTGTGAAATGCCTGCTGTTTTCCGTGCCAGTGCACCCGTCGCCGACGCCGGCCCGGATCTCGGTCCGCTGCTGGAACTGCCGGGCACCTGGGTCGGCAATGGCTTCAATCTGATCTCGCGTCCCGACCAGCACGACAACAAGCCGTTCTTCCTCGAGCTCAACGCCACGCGGGAGACGTTGTCGTTCACGGAGATCGGCGCGCCGATCCCGAACCGGGGCAGCGGCCAGGACGACATCTTCTTCCTGGGCGTGCACTATCTCCAGCGGATCAGCGACGCGGTGACCAACGGGGCGCTGCACCTGGAGCCGGGAATGTGGCTGAACATTCCGGCGACCACGGATCCGGCGGCGCCGGCCAGCGTGGCCCGCCTGGCCACCATTCCGCACGGCGACGCGCTGCTCGCGCAGGGCTCGTCGCTGACCGTCGCCGGACCGCCGGAGATCGCGCCGGTCGACTCGACGCCGACGTTCTCCGCCGGCCCCAACACCGGCCAGAAGGTGACGGGCGCCTACCTGGACCCGTTCACCACGACGCCGCTGCCGCCCGGCATCCCGGACGGCGCGATCGCCAACCCGAACGTGGTGCTGACCGAGGCGATCAGCCAGCAGAAGATCCTCGAGACCACGGTGCTGATCATCAGCACCGCCACCCAGGTCGGCGGCACCGCCGGCGGCATCCAGAACATCCCGTTCGTCGTGCAGAACGCCAACGCGACGAGCATGAGCGCGATCTTCTGGATCGAGAAGGTGCAGTCCGCGGACGGCACCGGGACGTTCATGCAGCTCCAGTACACCCAGCAGGTGACGCTGGACTTCCTGGGGATCGCCTGGCCGCACATCCAGGTGGCCACGCTGGTGAAGCAGTAGGGCCGCAGTGCGCGGCGGCGCCTCGCGCCGCCGCGCACCGGGTCAGCCGAGCGACACGCCGGCGAGGTCCAGCGCCGCGCGGACCATGTCCGCGGTGGCGTCCACATCGGACATCAGCAGCGGCACGTTGCGCACGGCGACGCCGTCCACGGTCGCGGAGTCCTCGGGCGCGATCAGCCAGCCGTCCAGCAGGCCGTCGGCCTTGCGGGAGCCGTAGTGCCGGCCGACGGCCTCGGCGCTGGTCTCCACGCCGATCGCGGTGAGGCAGGCGTCGGCCATGCCGCGCACCGGCTTGTCGCCGATGATCGGGGAGATGCCGACCACACCGGCCGAGGTCTGTCGAACCGATTCGCGCACACCGGGGATCGACAGCACGGTGCCGACGCTGACCACGGGGTTGGACGGTGCGAACAACACCGCGTCCGCGCCGGCGATGGCGTCCAGCACGCCCGGCGCCGGCTTGGCGTCGTCCGCGCCGACCGGCACGATCGAGTGCGCCGGCAACTCGGCGTGGTACCGGATCCACCACTCCTGGAAGTGGATCGCCCGCCGCTCGTCCTCCGAGCCGGGCACGTCCACCACGACGTGCGTCTCCACCTGGTCGTCGGTCATCGGCAGCAGCCGCACGCCGGGCTCCCAGCGCGCGCACAGCGCCTCGGTGACCGCCGACAGCGGATAGCCGGCGCGCAGCATGCGCGTGCGCACGAGGTGGGTGGCGATGTCCCGGTCGCCCAGCCCGAACCACGGCGCCTCCGCGCCGTAGGCGGCCAGTTCCTCCTTGACCCGCCAGGTCTCCCCGGACAGCCCCCAGCCGCGCTCGGTGTCGATGCCACCGCCGAGCGTGTACATGCACGTGTCCAGGTCCGGGCAGATGCGCAGGCCGTGCAGCCACACGTCGTCCCCGGTGTTCACCAAAGCGGTGACTTCTGCCTGTTCGGGCAGAGCTGCCTTCACGCCCAGCAGGAATCTCGCCCCGCCGACGCCACCGACCAGTACCACGACCTTCACAGGGCGCAATCCTTTCACGCTTGCGGGTGAAACCTCACCGGAGCCAGAAGCGGAAGATGAAGTCGCCCGCGACGAAGAGCTGGTAATCGCCGCCGAGCGCGGCGAACAGGGCCCGCGCGATGGCGAAGAACACGCCGCTGACCTGGGAGAAGCTGATCACCAGGGCGAACAGCACCAGCGGCGCCCACGGCCGCACCTTCATGGCGACGGCCTGCGCCTCCCGGGACAGCCAGGGCGAGATCACGCCGAAGCCGTCGAAGCCCGGCACCGGCAGGATGTTGAACAGGAAGGTCATCACCTGGAGGAAGGCCAGGTAGCCGACGGCAAGCGCGAGGCCGGTGGGCAGATTCACGACCAGCAGCACGACGTTGAGCAGCACGCCGATAAGAAGATTGAACAGCGGTCCGGCGAGGGAAACCAGCGATTCGATCGGCCTCGACCGCAGCGCCCAGTGGTTGATCAGGACGGCGCCGCCGGGCAGCGGGATACCTCCGATGATCAGGTAGATCAGCGGCAGCACGATGCTCAGTACTGGATCGGTGTAGTGACGCGGGTCGAGCGTCAGGTAACCGCGCGTGCGCACGTCGTGGTCGCCGCCGCGGTAGGCCACGAACGCGTGGCCGAACTCGTGCAGGCACAGGGAAACGACCCAGCCGCCGATGGCGAACAGCACGACGCCCAGGGTGAGCAGCGCCCGGCTGCCGGTGAACGGGTCGGCCGCCGGCAGGGCGCACAGCACCGCACCGATGACTGTCATGCCGAGCAGGCCGAGAAACAGGGGGCTCGGTCGCACCGAAGATCGGTTCACAGCTCCAGTGTGCCCGGTGGCCCAGGGTGACCGGCGGCGGTATGACCAGGTGGCGGTGCCTGCTAGCCCTCAGTGACGGTGTCCCCCGACGTGTGTACTTCGCTTGACCCCTTGCAACGACACGGGTGTAATCACATTGGTGTCATTCACCGTCGAGGGGGCGGTGGGTGGTGTCCGCCAACCGGGGAGTGCGGAAGGCGAGGAGGCGGACGGACATGGAAATAGAAGGAGGCCGCATCGTGGAAGCGGCCGAGATCGTCGGCATCGCGCCGGTTCGTGAGTTCAGCCTGCTGGAATCCGGTGAGAGGGATTTCACGGTGCTGGACGGGGTGTTCGACGACGAGGACGAGCAGGAGTGGCAGGAGCGCGCCCTGTGCGCGCAGACCGACCCGGAGGCGTTCTTCCCCGAGAAGGGCGGATCCACCCGGGAGGCCAAGCGGATCTGTCAGGGCTGCGAGGTGCGCTCGGAGTGTCTCGAGTACGCGCTGGCCCATGACGAGCGCTTCGGCATCTGGGGCGGGCTGTCCGAACGGGAGCGCCGGAAGTTGAAGAAGCGGCCCGCTTAGCGGCTTTACCCTCCGGGCAGCTGGCCCGATGATCAGTCGTACGGTGTGCTCCAGGCGCCGACGATGGGAGTGGCCAGTTGCCCGGTAAGGCCCAGCCGGTCCTGCGCACCGCGCCGGTGCTCGCCGTGCTCGTGTGCCACGACGGCGAGGCGTGGCTGCGCCTGGCGCTGTCCGCGCTGCGCCGCTCGACGCCGCGGCCGCGGCACGTGATCGCGGTGGACACGGGCTCCCGGGACCGGACCTCGAAGTTGTTGGCCGAGGCGGCATCCGGCGACAAGCCCGTGCTGGACGGCGTGCTGACGATGTCCCGTGGAACCGGTTTCGGGGACGCCGTGCGGGCCGCCGTGGGGCACGCGATCCAGCGCTGGGGCGATCCCGGGCGGTGGCTGTGGCTGCTGCACGACGACAGCGCGCCGGAGCCGGACTGCCTGGCCGCGCTGCTGGCTGCGGCGGAGATGTCGCCGGCCGCCGGCGTGCTCGGGCCGCTCGGCCTGGACTGGAACGACCCGACCACGGTCGTCTCGGCCGGACTGTCCACGGATTCGTCCGGTCATCGGCAGACCGGCATCTCCACGCTGGAGAGCGCGCAGGCGCGGTTTTTCGAGCAGAGCACCGAATCCCTGGCGGTGGCCTCGGCCGGCTCGCTGATCGCCCGGGAGCTGTGGAGCCGGCTCGACGGCTACGACCCGGTGCTGCCGATGCTCGGCGACGATCTGGATTTCGGTTGGCGCGCAAACAAAGCCGGCAGCCTGGTGCTGTCGGTGCCGACGGCTCGCCTGCGGCATGTCCGCGCCGCCAGTGTAGGCGAACGCCGGCTGGACGCGCTGGCCGCGCCGCCGGGGCCGTTCCGTCGCGGCGTCGAGCGCGCCCACGGCGTGCGCACGTTCCTGGTCAACTGCGCGCTGCCGTCCTTCCTGATCGGCCTGCCGCGCCTGGTGCTGCTGTGTCTGTTGCGCGCCATGGGTTTCCTGGTGCTGCGGCGGGTCCCGGACGCGCGTGCCGAGCTCGGCGCGGTCCGCTATCTGCTGAGCGGGCGCGGGCATCTGCTGTCCGCTCGGGCAGATCGCCGGCGAACTTCGATCGCCGGGCAGAAAAGTGTGCGCGGACTGTTCACCAGCCGGCTGACGCGGTTGCGCAACGCGATCCGCAGCGGCCTGGCCGTGCTGGTGCGCCGGCGCGTGCAGGCCGACGCGGTGCTCGGCCGGCTGCCGGCGCCGGAGACGGCGCGGACGGCGTGGCTGGATCCCGAGGACAGCCGCAACGCCAAGCTTCCCGTCGGGCCGCAGGCGTTGCCGGCCGGCGCGCTGCGTGGCGCGCCGCGCCGACCGGCCGGACTCCGGCGGCCGGCGGCCGTCGTCGTGCCCGTCGCGGCCCAGACGCCGATGGGAATGAGACCCAGTCCACGCCCTCGGCCCTCGCCGCGACGGCGCGGCGAGGAGGCGCCGAATCCGCTGGCCGACCTCATGATCGTCGAGGTCGATCGCGGCGAGGTGATCCGGCAGCTGCTGCTGTCGCCGGCGCTGTGGATGTTCGCGGCGCTGTCGGTGCTCGGCGTGCTCGTCAACGTCGGCCGGCTCGGCACCGATCTCGTCGGCGGCCGGTTGCTGCCGGTGCGGGACCTCGCCACCACCTGGTCGACGTACCTGGCGACCTGGCATCCGGTGGCCGGCGGCACGGCCGCGCCGGCCCCGGCGGCCTTGGCAGTGCTGGGAAGTCTCGGCGCGGTGCTGGGCGGTCCCAAGGCTGCGGTGGCCGTGCTGATGTTCGGCGACCTGCCGCTGGCCGGCGTCTCGGCGTACCTGGCGACGCGGCGGATGCGTGTCGCCAGGCCGATTCGCGCGCTGGTCGCCGCCACGTACGCGCTGCTGCCGGCGGCCGCGACGGCGGTGTCGCAGGGGCGGCTGGACGTGGTCGTCGTGCACCTGGTGCTGCCGCTGGTGCTTGCCGGGGCGGCAACCCTGTTGCGTGGCAACGCACCCGGCACGTGGGTGGCCACCGTCGCGAGCACGTCCATCGGACTGGCGGTGATCGGCGCCTTCTCGCCGTTGACGCATCTGCTGGTGCTGGTCGGCGTGCTGATCGGCTTCGTCGCCGTGCCGGGGCACCGGCGCGTGCTGGCGCTGTTCGGGATCGTGTTGCTGCCGCTGGCTTTGCTGCTGCCGTGGCCGGCGGTCGTGTTGCAGCACCCCGATGTCCTGCTGCACGGCATCGGCGCGCGGCTGCCCGACCCGGCCGAGCCGTGGACCCGGATCGTCACCCTTGATCCGGGCGGCCCAGAAGCCCTTGGCGTGATCGGGGCATTCGTCGTCGTGGCCGGCGTGAGCGCGGCGGTGTTGCGCGCCAACCGGAACGTGCTGCCCGGCCTGGTGGTCGCCGTCGGCGGCGCGGTGGTGGTGGCGTTTCTCTGGCACAACCGGGTGTGGACCGGCGCGCCGATGCTCGTCGCCGGCGCGGGGCTGCTGCTGGTGGTGCTCGGCGCGTGCGTGCCGGCGCCGGTCGTGTGGTCGATCCCGCACGTGCGGTTCGCCGCCGTGAGCGCGGCGGTGGTCGTGGTCGGGGTGCTCGCCGCCAGTGCGCTGCTGGCCGGGCGGCAGGGGCCGCTGCGGGCCGGCGGCGATCCGAGGTTCGTGCCGGCGATCGCCAACGAGCTGGCGTCGACCGGCGAGACCGTCCTGGAGGTGGCCCACGGCGACCGGCCGACCCGGTTGACCGCCGGCGGGCTCGCCGGCTTCGGCGACGACGACCTGGAACCGGTGCCGGGGGCCGCCGAACGGATCGCCAAGCTCGGCGCGGACCTGATCGGCACCGACCACGACGCCGCCAGGGCGGCCGTCGCCCAGCTCGCCGCCGACGGCGTCAGCTACATCGTGCTGCCCGACACCGCGGCCGCCGGGCGGCTGCACGACTCCGTCGGCGAACTGGCCTCAGCCTCGCCGCCGATGTCCGACGGCCGGCCGGTGGTACGGGTGCAGCTGGCCAACGGGCACGTGGTGCTGCTGGCCCCGCAGCAGGCGCAGAAGGCCGTCACGGGCGGCACCCCGCCCGCCGAGCTCGGGGCGCCCGGCATCGCGCCGGTGGACGCCGCTCCGCCGGACATCGCCGTACGGGTGTCGGACGGGCCGAGCGGCCGGCTGCTGGTGCTGGCCGCCGAGGACGAGCCCGGCTGGCGGGCGACCGTGGACGGCCGTCAGGTGGCCACCGTGCGGGCCTGGGGCCACCTCATCGCGGTCCCGGTGCCGACCACCGCCGCCGACGTCACCGTCGACCAGCCCGGCACCCTGCGGAGCTTCCTGCTCCTGGCCCAGGCCGCCTTCCTGCTCTTCACGGTGCTTGTTTCGCCGCGTGCCGCGGCGGAGCGAGGCCGCCTTTGAGCCGGTGCCTGTCCCTTGCCGGATTTTTCGAGCGCCGCGTCGGCTTCCTGGTGGGTACGCCGGGTGGCGCCGCTCGAAAAATCTGCCAACCGTGCCAAGCACCGGCGCGGCCTCGCGGCCACCGGGTCACCGGCTCTCAGGCAGGTCTTAATCCCCGTCGATGACGTCCGGGTCCAGGCCCAGGTAGCTGGCGATCTGCTCGACCAGCACGTCGTGCACGAGATCCGCGAGATCCGCCCCGTCCTTGGCCCGCGCCTCCAGCGGCCGGCGGTACAGCACGATCCGGGCCCGGGTGGGCAGCCCGCGGCGGTCGACCCCGGCCGGCACCAGCCGGGCCAGCGGCACGTTGCCGTCGTCGACGACGCCGTCCTCCCAGCTCAGCTCGTCGTCCGGCCCGACGTGCACCTCCGGCACGTCGTCCACCGCGACGTCCAGTTGGGTCAACTCCGTGCGCCAGCGCGCCTCGATCGGCTCGAGCGCCTCGATCACGAGCGCGTCGAAACGCTCGGCCCGGCTGCGCGCGGCGGGCAGCGTCGCCGGATAGAGGGGTCCCCGCAGGCCACGGCCGTGCCGGTCGCGACTGCGGCGTCCCCGACGCCTGGATCCTCGAGCCATCACCACGGCCAGTCAGCGTACGCGGGGGCGTGTCACCCGCGTGCCTGCACGCCGCCAAGAGTGGGAAGCGCTATCGTCAGCGATCGTGCGGAGCGTGAGGCGGTGCTCGCGAACCGGGTGTACGAACCCGGCAGTCGCCACGCTCACCTACGCCTATGCGGACTCCACCGCGGTCGTCGGACCCCTGGCCACCTACTCCGAACCGCACAGTTACGACCTGTGCGAGGAGCACGCCATGCGGCTCACGGTGCCCCGCGGCTGGGAGGTCGTCAGGCATGAGGGTGAGTTCGCCGCTCCCGAGCCGTCGGTCGACGACCTGACGGCGCTCGCGGAGGCGGTGCGGGAGGCCGGCCGGGCCGACCGACCGGTGGACCGGGTCGATCCGACCCGGGTCGACCCGATGGGGGCCCATCGTCGGGGCCACCTGCGGGTGTTGCCCGACCCGATCGAGGACTGAACGCGCCGGTAGGCTGGCATCCGAACAGATCCGAGCTACCGGGGAGAAGGCGTGCCCGACCTGTCTGCGATCGTCAAGGCCTACGACATCCGTGGGGTGGTCGGCGAGCAGCTCGACGCCGCCGTGACCCGGGAGCTGGGCGCCGCGTTCGCCAAGCTGGTGGGTGGCCCGTCCGTGGTCATCGGGTACGACATGCGGGACTCGTCGCCGGCGCTGTCGGCGGCCTTCGCCGAGGGCGTGACCAGCCAGGGCGTCGACGTCGTCTCCATCGGCCTGGCCAGCACCGACATGCTGTACTTCGCCTCCGGCAAGCTCCAGCTGCCCGGCGCGATGTTCACCGCCAGCCACAACCCCGCCAAGTACAACGGGATCAAGCTCTGCCGGGCCGGCGCGGCGCCGGTGGGCCAGGACAGCGGCCTGGCCGAGATCCGGGAGTGGGCGCAGCAGGGGGTGCCGGCCGTCGAGGGCCGTCACGGCAGCGTGAGCGAGCGGAACATGCTCGCCGACTACGCCGCCTACCTGCGCGAGCTCGTGGACCTCAGCGGCATCCGCCCGCTGAAGATCGCGGTCGACGCCGGCAACGGCATGGGCGGCTACACGGTGCCCGAGGTGTTCGCCGGGCTGCCGATCGAGGTCGTCCCGATGTACTTCGAGCTGGACGGCAACTTCCCGAACCACGAGGCCAACCCGCTGGACCCGGCCAACCTGGTCGACCTCCAGCGCAGGGTGGTCGAGGTGGGCGCGGACGCCGGCCTGGCCTTCGACGGCGACGCGGACCGCTGCTTCGTGGTCGACGCCGACGGCAACCCGGTCTCGCCGAGCGCGGTGACGGCCCTGGTCGCCACCCGCGAGCTGGCCAAGGACCCGGGCGGCACGATCATCCACAACCTGATCACCTCCCGCTGCGTGCCGGAGATCGTGGAGGAGCACGGCGGCAAGCCGGTGCGGACCCGCGTCGGGCACTCGTTCATCAAGCAGCGGATGGCCGAGACCGGCGCCATCTTCGGCGGCGAGCACTCGGCGCACTACTACTTCCGCGACTTCTGGCGGGCCGACACCGGCATGCTGGCCGCCATGCACGTGCTGGCCGCGCTGGGCGAGCAGGACGGGTCGCTGGCCGAGCTGACCGCCGAGTTCTGCCGCTACGAGGCGTCCGGCGAGATCAACTCGACCGTCGCCGACCAGGCCGCCAGCACCGCCGCCGTGCGGGCGGCGTTCGCCGACCGCGAGGGTGTGACCTTCGACGAGCTGGACGGCATGACCGTCGACCTCGGAGACGGCCGCTGGTTCAACCTGCGCGCCTCCAACACGGAGCCGCTGCTGCGGTTGAACGTGGAGGCACCCGACGCGGGCGCGGTCGCCGCGCTGCGCGACGAGGTGCTGGCCATCGTGCGGCGCTGAGACTTCTTCGCTAGGGAGGAACCCGATGGCCGTCCAGCTCGATCCGCAGCTGCTGGAGATCCTGCGCTGCCCGTCGCCCGACCACGCGCCGCTGCGCCCGGGCACCCCGGACGACGCCGACGCGGACATGCTGACCTGCACCGAGTGCGGGCGCGGCTACCCCGTCCAGGACGGCATCCCGGTGCTGCTGCTGGACGAGGCGGTGCCGCCGCCGGGCGGCCTGGCCGGGTGACCTGACGTGCTCGACGACACCCTGCTCGACGACCCGTCACGGCTGGCCGACACCGACAGCGGCGGGCTGCTGCGCGCCGCCGCGATGTCCGGCGCGCAGGTGCGCGCGGTCGCGGAGGCCGCCGAGGAGGCGGGCGTCGGGCGGCTCGCCGACGAGCGCCCGCGGGCCCTGGTGCTGGTGACCCGGCCGGGCATCGGCGTGGCCGCCGCGCAGCTGCTGGCCGCCCTTCTGACGCCGGCGTGCCCGGTGCCGGTGGTGCTGGCCGAGGCGGTGCCGAGCTGGATCGGGGCCCTGGACCTGGTCATCGCCCACACCGACGACCCCGGCGACGTGGTGCTGGCGGAGTCCCTGGACCGGGCGACCCGGCGCGGCGCGCGCGTGGTCGTGACGGCCCCGCCGGACGGGCCGGTGGCGGCCGCGGCCGCCGGGCGCGGCGTGCTGCTGCCGCCGCGCGTGCCGGTGCCGACCGGCTTCGGCTTCGCCCGCGCGCTGGCCGCCGGCCTGGTCGTGGTCGGGGCGCTCGGGCTGCTCCGCACGGACATCGCCGAGCTGGCCGACGAGTTGGACCGCGAGGCCGAGCGGGACCACCCGATGCACGAGTCGTTCGTGAACCCGGCCAAGAGCCTGGCGCTGCGCGTCGCCGACCGCACGCCGCTGCTGTGGGGCCTGGACCCGGCGGCCACCGCCGTGGCCTGGCACGCCGCGTTCGTGCTGGCCAGCCACGCCGGCCTGGTCAGCGACGTGGCCGGCTACCAGCAGGCCATCGGGCGCGCGGCCCTGCACCGCGCCGCCGTCCAGTCCAGCTCCGGCAGCGACCTGTTCGCCGATCCGGACGACGAGCAGCCCACCCAGCCCCGGGTGCTGCTGCTGGCCGTCGGCCGCAGCGACGCCGCCGAGGCGATGCGCCGCACGGCCGAGGCGACGATGGCCGGCGCCGACGTGATCCGGTTGGACGAGGTCTCCGGCGGCGATGCCACCTGCGCCGCGGTGCTTGCCCTGCGTTTCGAGCTGGCCGCCCTCTACCTGGGGCTCGCGGCCGGCACCATCGGCGGCCCCGGGTATTTCGCCCCGGCCGCCGTGTGAGGGAGTGACGACGAGTGGAGTTGCTGCACAACGCGGTGCGCCCCTACGCATGGGGCTCGCGCACCGCGATCGCTGAGCTGCTCGGCAAGCCCGTGCCGGCCCCGCACCCGGAGGCCGAGCTGTGGATGGGGGCGCACCCGGGCGGCCCGTCCCGCCTCGTCGACGCGGACGGCGACGAACGGTCCCTGCTCGACGTGCTCGCCGCCGACCCCGACGGCCAACTCGGCCCGGCGCTGGCCGAGCGCTGGGGCGGCCGGCTGCCGTTCCTGCTCAAGGTGCTGGCCGCCGATGAGCCGCTGAGCCTGCAGGCCCACCCGTCCGCGGCGCAGGCCGCCGAGGGCTTCGCCCGCGAGGAGGCCGCCGGCATCCCGCGGGACGCCAAGAACCGCAACTACCCGGATCCGACGGCCAAGCCCGAGCTGATCTGCGCGCTGACCGAGTTCCACGCCCTGGCCGGCTTCGCCGACCCGGAGCGGACCGTGCGGCTGTTGCGCGGCCTGGACACCCCCGGCCTGGACCACTACACCGAGCTGCTGGCCGGCCAGCCCGACGCGGACGGCCTGCGGGCGCTGTTCACCACCTGGATCACCCTGCCCCAGCAGGCCCTCCAGCAACTGCTGCCGCAACTGCTGGACTCGTGCGTGCGGCAGGTCAAGGAGCACGGCGAGTTCGACCTGGAGTGCCGGACGGTGCTGGAGCTGGGCGAGGCCTACCCCGGCGACGCCGGCGTGCTGGCCGCCGTGCTGCTGAACCGGATCGTGCTCCAGCCCGGCGAGGCGATCTACCTGCCCGCCGGCAACCCGCACGCGTACCTGCGCGGCACCGGCATCGAGATCCTCGCCAACTCCGACAACGTGCTGCGCTGCGGGCTCACCCCCAAGCACGTGGACGTGCCGGAGCTGCTGCGGGTGCTGGACTTCTCGTACGGGCGGATGCCGGTGCAGACCGGCGACGAGGTCGCCCCGCACGACTTCGTCTACCGGACGCCGGCGGCCGAGTTCGAGCTGTCCCGGCTGGAGTGGTCCTCGGACGCCACCCCGGTGCGGATCGACCACCCCGGGCCGCAGGTGCTGATCTGCATCGACGGGGCCGTCACGCTGCGCCGTGACGACGGCGTGGAGCTGCCGCTGGGCCGCGGCGAGTCGGCCTGGCTGGCCGCCGCCGACCCGGCCGTGGACGTCGTGCCGACCAGCCTGCCGGCCTCGGTGTTCCGGGCCACTGCCGGGGTCGGTTCGTCCACCAATTAGGGTTTTGTCCCATGTCAGCAGGGGGCGGTACCAAAGCCATTGTCGCCGCGCTGAGCGCCAACGCCGGCATCGCGGTCGCGAAGTTCGTGGGCTTCGCCGTGACGGGATCGTCGTCGATGCTCGCCGAGGGCGTGCACTCGGTCGCCGACACCGCCAACCAGGGGCTGCTGCTGCTCGGCAAGCGGACCTCGCAGCGCAAGGCGGACGCCGAGCACCCGTTCGGCTACGGCCGCGACCGGTACTTCTACTCGTTCGTCGTCGCCCTGCTGCTGTTCACGCTGGGGGCGCTGTTCGCCATGTACGAGGGCGTCCACAAGGTGGAGGCCCCGGAGCCCCTGGACGCGCCGATCGTGGCCGTGGTGATCCTCGGCCTGGCCGTGCTGTTGGAGGGCTACAGCTTCCGCACCGCGATGGCCGAGTCGCGGGAGCTGCGCGGCAGCGCCACCTGGTGGCAGTTCATCCGCCAGGCCAAGGTGCCCGAGCTGCCGATCGTGCTGCTGGAGGACACCGGGGCCCTGTTCGGCCTGGTGTTCGCGCTGCTGGGAGTCGTGCTGTCGCTGGTCACGGGCAATCCCGTGTGGGACGGCATCGCCACCATCGCCATCGGCGCGCTGCTCGGGCTGATCGCGGTCGTGCTGATCATCGAGATGAAGAGCCTGCTCATCGGCGAGGGCGCCGGCCCGGAGCTCTTGGCCACCATCGTGCGGGAGCTGGAGGGCGGCAACGTGGAGCGGGTGATCCACATCCGCACCCAGTACCTCGGGCCGGAGGAGATCCTGGTCGCCGCCAAGCTCGCCTTCGACGGCACCGACTCCGTCGCCGACGTCGCCCGGTCCATCGACGAGGCGGAGGTTCGGGTGCGATCCGCGGTACCGGCGGCCCGTCTCATCTACCTGGAACCCGATCTTGACAGGACTCCTCGGTAGGGTCGGAGCACCGACAACGGAGTCTGGGAGGGTGCATGGCGGGCAGCGGCCTATGGCGGACCAAGTCGATCGAGCAGTCGATCGCCGACACCGATGAGCCGGAGACCAAGCTCCGCAAGGACCTCACCGCGTGGGACCTGACGGTGTTCGGCGTCGCGGTGGTCATCGGCGCCGGCATCTTCACCGTGACGGCCAGCACCGCCGGCAACGTCGCCGGGCCGTCCGTGGTGATCTCGTTCGTCATCGCCGCCATCGCCTGCGGGCTGGCCGCCCTCTGCTACGCCGAGTTCGCCTCCACCGTGCCGGTCGCCGGCTCCGCGTACACGTTCTCGTACGCCACCTTCGGCGAGTTCGTCGCGTGGATCATCGGCTGGGACCTCGTGCTGGAGTTCGCGCTGGCCGCGGCCGTCGTCGCCAAGGGCTGGTCGGCGTACCTGTCGCAGGTGTTCGCCCTGTTCGGGCTGGACGTGCCGACCGTCGTCGCGCTGGGGTCGGTCGACTTCGACTGGGGCACCGTGCTGATCGTGCTCGTGCTGGGCACGCTGCTGGCCGTCGGCACCAAGCTGTCGTCGCGGTTCAGCCAGGTGATCACCGCGATCAAGGTGGCGGTGGTGCTGCTGGTGATCATCGTCGGCATCGGGTACATCAAGGCGTCGAACTACACCCCGTTCATCCCGCCGTCCCAGCCGTCGTCGTCCGGATCCCTGAACCAGTCGCTGTTCTCGCTGATCGCCGGCGGCAGCTCCAGCTCCTTCGGCGTGTTCGGCCTGCTGGCCGCCGCCTCGGTGCTGTTCTTCGCGTTCATCGGCTTCGACATCGTTGCCACCACGGCCGAGGAGACGCGCAATCCCCAGCGCAACGTGCCGCGAGGCATCCTCGGCTCGCTGGCCATCGTCACGGTGCTGTACGTGGCGGTGTCGCTGGTGGTGACCGGGATGGAGCCGTACACCAAGCTCGCCACCGGCGCCGACGGCGTGAAGAAGACGCTGGCGACCGCCTTCGCCGACAACGGTGTCCACTGGGCCGCGACGGTGATCGCCATCGGCGCGCTGGCCGGCCTCACCACCGTGGTCATGGTGCTGTTGCTCGGACAGACCCGGGTCCTGTTCGCGATGAGCCGTGACGGCCTCATCCCGCGCGGGCTGGCCAGGACCGGCCGCCACGGCACGCCCGTGCGCGCCACCGTGCTGGTCGTCGTCGCGGTGATCATCGCGGGCGGCTTCTTCCCCTCCGGCGACCTGGAGGAGATGGTCAACGTGGGGACGCTGTTCGCCTTCGTGCTGGTGTCGCTGGGCGTGATCGTGCTGCGCCGCACCCGGCCCGACCTCCAGCGCGGTTTCCGCACGCCGCTGGTGCCGCTCGTGCCGGTGCTGGCCGTGCTGGCCTGCCTCTGGCTGATGTTGAACCTGGCCGTCTTCACGTGGGTGCGGTTCGTCATCTGGATGGCCATCGGCGTGGTCGTCTACTTCGCGTACGGCGTGCGGAAGTCGACCCTCGCCGCCTCGGCGAGGGTCTGACGCCCGCGCGGGTCAGGCGATCTCGCGTAGCACGGGCCGCAGGGCCCAGCTGAACGCCGCGGTGTTGTCGATGAGCGCGGGGGAGGCCAGCACCTGGTTGAACCCGCGCCGCATCCAGAACTGTCCGCGGACCGGCAGCTCGGTGATGGTCAGGTGGAACGGCCGGACGGCCCGCTCCAGCTCGGTGCCGACGTCGCTGACGAGATCGGTGATCCACATCCGGGAGCTGTCCCGGTGCCGGCCGTGCCGCAGCTCGTGCCGGGTCAGCTGGGCGTCCCACTGCCGGATCGGCTCGATCAGCGCGCCGAGCGCCCGGCACACCGCCGGCCAGCGCGACATCCACCGGTCGTCGCCGATCGGCATGCCGTCCAGCACGCCGTCGAACCAGTGCAGCCACTCGGCCTCGACGGCGGCGCGGTCCACCCCCGGCGCGGGCAGCACCGGCACCCACGGGTCGGTCAGCGGGTAGGGGTCGTCCGGCACGCTCAGCGCGAGCACGTCCCGGAGGAAGAGGGCGGTGCGGACGTCCGGTCGGACCCCGATCTGCAACGTCCAGGTGGGTTGGCGTTCGGCGAGCATGGCGACCTCCCTCGAGCGGGGAAGGTGATCTTCCACACACAGAATGAGGCAGCGCCCGCGTTCACGCCAGTGCGCGGGCACAACGTAGCTTGTCTGTTATGAGCACGCTGCTGTGCCTGGACATCGGTTCGACCTGGACGAAGGGCGCCCTGGTCGCATCGGACGGCGCCCTTGTGGGGACGGCACAACATCCCACCACTCCGCCGGAAGTGCTTGATGGGATTGCATCGGTCACCACCCGGTTGGGCGCTCAAGGCGTCCCGGTGCTGGCGTGTTCGAGCGCCGGCGGCGGCCTGCGGCTCGCGGTCGTGGGCCAGGAACGGTTGGTGAGCGCGGAAGCCGGCTACCGGGTGGCGCTGTCGGCCGGCGCCAAGATCGTGCATGTGGTTGCGGGGCAACTGGACGGCGCGGCTATTCGTGAACTTCGTGCCACCGAACCGGATCTGGTGCTGCTGGCCGGCGGCACCGACGGTGGCGACCGGAGCGTGCTGCTGCACAACGCGAAGCGCATCGCGGCCAACCGGCTGCGGCCGCCGATCGTGTTGGCGGGCAACGCCGAGGCCCGGGCCGAGGCGGAGGCGCTGCTGCACTCGACCGGACGAACCGTGGTGGCGACCGACAACGTGCTGCCGGACGTGGGCGAGCTGGCCCCCGGGCCGGCGCGGGCGGCGATCCGGGAGCTGTTCCTGCGGCACGTGATCGGCGGTAAGGGACTGTCCAAAGGACACGCCTTCCGCAACCTGGTCCGCGCGGTGACGCCGGACGCCGTGCTCATCGGAGTCTCGCGGCTGGCGGCGATCTTGGCCAAGCGCGAGGCGGGCGCGGTGCTCGTGGTCGACGTGGGCGGCGCGACGACGGACGTCTACTCGGCGGTGTCCACTGTGGATGAAAATGCGATGGAGCGCACGGTGGCGCTGCCGGCCGATCGCCGCACGGTCGAGGGTGACCTCGGCATGCGCTGGTCCGCGCCGGGCATCATCGCCGAGGCGCACGTGGAACGCCTTGACCCGCCGGCGATCGAGGAGGCGCGGCACCGGGCGGCGAACGTCGACTGGATCCCGGACGACGAGCACGGCCGCGACACCGACGCCGCCCTGGCCGGACTCGCCGCGGTGCTGGCGGTCCGCCGGCACCTGCGGCTCGTCGACGGCCAGCTGGGGCCCAAGGGCGCCGGCCTGCTCGTGCTGTCCGGCGGCGTGTTCCGGCACGCCACCCCCGAACGCCTCCAGGCGATCGAGGACCGGCTGCGGGCGGATTCCGTGCTACGGCCGGTGTTGCGCAACGCCCACGTGGTCGTCGATCGACGTTACGTGCTGGCGCCGGCCGGCCTGCTGGCCGACGCCGGGCACACCGAGACCGCCGATGCGTTGCTGGACAACCACTTCAGTGCTTGAAGTTCCACAGCGTCAGCGGCGGCTCGGCGACGTCCAGGCCGGCTGCGGCCGCGATCGCGCGGTCCCATTCCGGGTCGGAGGTGTAGTCGTTGTGCCGGAGAATGCCCGGCCGCCAACGGCGTCCGGCGATCGGCCCGCGCTGCGGATCGGGCAGCCAGTGATCGCCGCCGAGCACCAGCGCCCCGGTGGCGCTGCGCTCGGCGGCCGGCAGCGCGCCCTCGAACCCGACACCCAGTAGCTGGCCGTCGAACGCCTGCCGATCCCACGTCGTGACGCCGCCGCCGATGGCGTCGGTGCCCCGGCAGACCGCGCGCCAGCGGCCGCCCATCGCCTTTGCCAGCTCCGCCAACGAATCGTGCGACACGATGGCCGGAAACGCCCGTGGATACGCCCATTGCAGCGGCGAGCCGGCGGTGACCAGACCCACGCGTTCCCGCTCGTGCGCCGGCAGTGTGTCCAGCAGCCGGGCCACGGCGATCGCGGCGAGCAAGCTGCCCTGGCTGTACCCGGCCAGCACCACGCGGGCACCCGGCTCGGCGAGGTGTTCCCGCGCGCGGGCGACCAGTTCGGGAATCGCCTTCAGCGCGTAGCAGGGCGGCACGAGCGGATGCGCCTCGCGCGGCCAGAACCCGGCGATGTCGTTGAGCAGACCCACTTGACGAGCGGCGTCGGGGGACTTCGTCGCGACGTACACCTGCCGCAGGGCCCCGAGGGCGAACGCCCCGAGCGCGGTGATCCCGATGCCCGGCAGGGGCTGCGCCCACCACGGCAGGTCGACGCCCCGCACCTGCATCAGGACGGACACCACCGCGCCGGCGGACAGCACGCCGGCGGTCGCGAGCACCGCGTGGTGGCCGTGGTTGCGCCGCAGCCGCGCCGCCCGCCACGCCTTCGCCGCCGGCTCGGCATCCTCCGGCTTGCCCTGATGCAGCAACGGGATCTCGACCGGCTTCTTCCCTCGCGGCAGCACGAACACCGCCGCGCCGATCAGCGCGACGACCACCGCCAGCACGGCGGCCACGCCCCAGAGCGTTGTCACGTAACGATATCCGGGCGGCAGCTGCAACGAGTCGTCCCCGAGCGCCTTCTGCACGGTGATCGCCACGCCCGCCCCGAACCCGCCGCCCAGCAGCGACGCGATGACCAGCACCGGCGCGGCCATCCAGCCGCCGGCCCAGGGCCGCAGCGACGCCGGCAGCTCCGACCAGCCGCCGCGCGCCAGCACGGCCGCCGGGATCAACACCAGCCCGAACGCGATGCACGTCAACCCGAGCACGGCGACGATCGACTCCACGGTTGGATCCGTGCCGGGCAGATGCAGACCGTTGCTGGGCATCGGGGTCAGCGCCGCCACCGCGGCCAGCTCCAGCAGCGTCAGCACGACCAGCGTCCGCCGGGCCCACGGCTTGAACCAGCGGCCCTCGGTCGGCGCGTCCAGCGCCAACGTGATGAGCACGCTCGCGCCGATCAGCACCCAGGCGACGATCCACGCCGTCGTCACCCGATCCGACGAAGGGCCGAACGGGCCGCCCACCGCGAGCAGCGCCGCGCAGGCCAGCCCCGCTGTGGCGTGCAGCACATGCAACGCCGGCGCGTCCGGGTCGGCGGCGATGCGCGTGCCCGGCAACAGGTCCCGACGCGGCGTCGGCTGCGTCCCGAGCACCTTCCAGTCGATGGCCGACAGCTTGTGCAGCACGGCCACGATCACCACCACCGGCGCCAGCCCGATCGGCGCCCGCCACGGCCTGAGCTGCGAGAACTGGTCCAGCCACTGCCCGGCGACCAGATCCAGGCTCACCACCGTCACCTGCGTCACCAGCAGCATCGTCAGCACCAGCGCCGCCAGCCGCACCAGGGATCGCAGTGTGCCGCCGAGCACCCGGCCCGTCGGCGGCAGCATCCAGTGCGTCATGTTGGCCAGCGAGAACGGCAGCAGCAGCGCCCATGCGGCTTTGGCCGCGCCACCGGAGGTCATGGCACTCCACAGGTATCCCTCGACCGTGCGCGGCACGGGACGACCACCCGCTTGGAGCACGGGTCCGGGCGCGGGTCTGCGCAGCCGGTCCGCCGGGCGCACGAGACGGCCCACGCCGTCACCCGCGACGTCCACGGCGACGACCGCGTCGACCAGTGATTCCGGTGTGGTCCCCATAACACCGTGCACCCGCAGTTCGATGACACGGGTGTCGGGTCCTGCTATCAGCACGGGGGCCATCCTGGGCCATCGACCGGCTCTTGACCCGCGTCTGAACCTCCGGCGTGGCGGACCGACTAGTGTGCATTGCCGACGACCAACTGGTTCTGGAGGATCCCACGATGACGGCGATCGCCCCGCCGAAGCTGCAAACCCGCAATGGTGTCGACTTCGCCGTCGCGGACATGTCGCTGGCCGAGTTCGGCCGCAAGGAGATCCGGCTCGCCGAGCACGAGATGCCCGGCCTGATGGCGCTGCGCCGGGAGTACTCGGAGGTGTACCCCCTCAAGGGCGCGCGCATCTCCGGCTCGCTGCACATGACCGTGCAGACCGCGGTGCTCATCGAGACGCTCGTCGCGCTCGGTGCCGAGGTGCGCTGGGCCTCGTGCAACATCTTCTCCACCCAGGACCACGCGGCCGCCGCGATCGTCGTCGGCCCGCACGGGACCGAGGAGGAGCCCAAGGGCGTGCCGGTGTTCGCCTGGAAGGGCGAGACCCTGCCCGAGTACTGGTGGTGCACCGAGCAGATGCTGACCTGGCCGGACGGCCAGGGCCCGAACATGCTGCTCGACGACGGCGGCGACGCCACGCTGCTGGTGCACAAGGGCACCCAGTACGAGGCGGCCGGCGTGGTGCCGCAGGCGGAGGAGGACGACTCCGAGGAGTGGAAGGTCGTCCTCGACGTCCTGCGCAACAGCCTGGACAACGAGACCGAGAAGTGGACGAAGATCGGTCAGGGCATCCGCGGCGTCACCGAGGAGACCACCACCGGCGTGCTGCGGCTGACCCAGATGGCCGCCGCCGGCGAGCTGCTGTTCCCGGCGATCAACGTCAACGACTCGGTGACCAAGTCGAAGTTCGACAACAAGTACGGCATCCGGCACTCGCTGATCGACGGCATCAACCGCGGCACCGACGTGCTCATCGGCGGCAAGGTCGCGGTCGTCTGCGGCTACGGCGACGTGGGCAAGGGCGCGGCCGAGTCGCTGGCCGGCCAGGGCGCGCGGGTGATCGTCACCGAGATCGACCCGATCTGCGCGCTGCAGGCGGCGATGGACGGCTACCAGGTGGCCAAGCTGGAGACGGTGCTGCCGATCGCGGACATCGTGATCACCACCACCGGCAACAAGGACGTGGTGATGGCCCACCACATGTCCGACATGAAGCACCTGGCGATCCTGGGCAACATCGGGCACTTCGACAACGAGCTCGACATGGCCGGCCTGGCCAAGGTCCCGGGCATCCGCAAGATCAACATCAAGCCGCAGGTCGACGAGTGGGTGTTCCCCAACGGCAAGTCGATCATCGTGCTGTCCGAGGGCCGGCTGCTCAACCTGGGCAACGCCACCGGCCACCCCAGCTTCGTGATGTCCAACTCCTTCTCGAACCAGACGATCGCCCAGGTCGAGCTGTTCACGAAGTACAAGGAGTACGACAACGAGGTCTACGTGCTTCCCAAGCACCTCGACGAGAAGGTGGCCAAGATCCACCTGGAGGCGCTCGGCGGCGAGCTGACCAAGCTCACCAAGGAGCAGGCCGAGTACATCGGCGTGGACGTGGAAGGGCCGTTCAAGCCCAACGCCTACAGGTACTGAGTTTTTGCCGCGCGTTCCGCGCGGTGCGGGTTCGCCTTTAAGCCGGTGCCTTCCCTTGGCTCAGCTCGATCGATGGAAAGACTCGATCGAGCTGAGCCCGCGGTCCAGGCACCGGCGCGAACCCGCGTAGGTTGCCGGCGGCGAGCTGTGGTCAGCTGCCGCCGGCGGCCGAGCCCCAGTGCACGGTGATGCCGGCGCGGTCGCAGTCGACCGGCTCGAAGTAGGCGCTGACCACGCCGTCCAGCCCGTAGCTGAGCTCCTCGTGCTGGATGTCGTCGCCGTGCTGCTCCCGAAAGCACCGCGCCGGCAGCACGCCCCGGTGGAACCGCAGCTGGAGCAGGTAGTTGCCGGCCACGGACGGGAAGCGCCGCAGGTGGCCGCCGGTCTGCCCGACGGCGGTGTCGATCACCGTGTAGCTGAACACCAGCGTCTCGCCGGGCAGCAGCCGCCGGTCGAAGAGCAGCTCGAAGGCGACGGAGCCGTCGGGGCCGCGCTTGCGCATGCGGCCGGCGCGGCAGCCCTCGCCGGTGTGCACGGCGGAGTGCTCGACGTGCCCCTGCTCGTCGGCGGGGTGCAGCGCCAGGTACCGGTCGGCGCCCTCGGCCCGGCCACGCACGACGAGCCGGCTCAGCACCGACCGCCGCGTCCGGGCGGCGTTGATCGTGACGACCTCGTGCAGCGCCAGCACGTCCAGGTGCGGGTTGCGTAAGTCGGCCTCGAACTCCTCGGCGGCCAGGCTGGTCGACCGCCCCGAGTGCTCGCCCATCGGCTCGATCAGCCCGAGCAGCGAGTTGGACGGCAGGTCCAGCACCTGCTCCAGGGCCAGCACGGCCTCGGTGGCGCGCGGCATCTCGGGCCGGCGCAGCCCGCGCTGCCAGTAGCTGAGGGTGGACTGCCCGATATGTGTGCCGGCCTCGTCCAGTGCCGCGCGCAGCCGCGCCAGGGGCAGGCCCCGGTGGGTGATCGCCTGGTGCAGAGCCTGATGGAATGGCCCATCACGCAGCGCAGTGGCTAGTGTGGGCGGCAGTCCGCCAGTCGGGTGCACTTTGTCACTCGCGGCGTCGAGGCTGTCCCCGGCCAACGCGGCACCACCCATCTCCCGGCCTGCCGTGTCTGAAGTGGACGCTAGATTAGTCACTCGTTTTGGTGATTGATAGTTGCCCCTCCGGGTGACCTCCCCGGTGTGCCTCTTGCGGCCTTCCACCCGGGTTTTTGACGATCACTTGTCGGGCTCGCGACAACGGCCCGGCGGCGCTGTCATCGTTGTCACCGTCTGGGGGTCCGATGCGCCCTGTGGTCGTCATCCTGATCGCGCTGGCGCTGCTCGCGCCGCCCGCGGTCGCCGGCCTGCCGCCGGCCGCCGACCCCGTGGCGCTGACGGATCCGTTGATCGGAACCGGTTCCGCAGGCGCGGAGGTGGGGGAGATCAACAACTTCCCCGGCCCCAGCACGCCGTTCGGCATGCTCCAGTGGAGCCCGGACACCGCCGACCACTACGCGGGCTACTCGTACGAGGACAAGACCGTCAAGGGCTTCAGCCTCACGCACGCCTCGGTCGGCTGCCGCCAGTTCGGCGACGTGCCGATCCTGCCGGTCAGCGGCGACGTCGGCGCGACCCCCTGGTCGTTGCAGGAGCCGTTCACCCACGCAGGTGAGCAAGCCTCGCCCGGTTACTACACGGTGACCGCCGGCGGCGTGAAGACCGAGCTGACCACCGCGCTCCGCGCCGGCCAGGGGCGGTTCACCTTCCCGCCGAACGCCCCCGCGCACGTGCTGGTCAAGGCCGGCGGCAGCCTCAACGGCGACACCGCCGCCACCGTCGCCTTCCCCGACGACCACACCGTCACCGGCTCGGCGACCTCCGGCGGATTCTGCGGCCAGGGCAACAAGTACACCGTCTACTACGTGATCACCTTCGACCGGCCGTTCGCCGCCAGGTCGTCCTGGAGCGGCCGGGCGACGCCGACCCCGACCGTCGTGCCGCCGGACGAGGCGGACCGGGGCATCGCCGGCCCGCAGATCTCCGGCCCGCAAGTCGGAGCGACGCTCGACTTCGACACCGGCAAGGACGCCACCGTCCGCGCGAAGGTGGCGATCTCCTTCGTCTCGGTCGACGGCGCGCGGCGCAACCTCGATGCGGGCGCGCCGGCGTGGGACTTCGACGGCACGCGCGCGGCGACCAGGGCCCGCTGGGCGTCCTACCTCGGCCGGATCACCATCGGCGGCGGTGCCCAGGATCAGCTGAAAACGTTTTACGCGGCGCTGTACCACTCGTTCCAGTACCCGGTGACCTTCAACGACGTCGACGGCAGCTATGCGGGCTTCGACGGCAAAGTCCACAACACCGGCGGCCGCACCCAGTACGCCAACTTCTCCGGCTGGGACATCTACCGCTGCCAGATCCCGCTGCTGGCCACGCTCGCCCCGGACGAGACGTCCGACATGATGCAGTCCCTGGTCAACGACGCCGACCAGTACGGCTGGCTGCCGAAGTGGCCGGTGTACAACGACGAGTCCGCCGTGATGAACGGCGACTCGGTCGCGCCGATCATCGCCGGCGCGTACGCCTTCGGCGCGCGGAACTTCGACACCGCCGAGGCGCTGGCCCAGCTGGTCAAGGGGGCCACCAAGGACGGCAGCGTCGGCTGGGGCTACCAGGAGCGGCCCAACACGGTGGCGTACCAGCGGCTCGGCTACGTGCCGTCGAGCGCCGACGAGAGCGTCTCCATGACCGAGGAGTACGCCATCGACGACTTCGCCATCGGCCGGTTCGCCGACGCCCTCGGCGACGACGACACGGCGGCGGCCTTCGCGGCGCGCGGCCAGAACTGGCAGCACGTCTTCGACCCGACCACCGGGTACGTACGGCCGCACGCCGCGGATGGCGCTTTCCCGGGCGGCCCCGTGCTGGTTCCGCCGCCACCCGACCAATTCGCGCCGACCGGCTTCGCCGAGGGCAATCCCGCCCAGTACACGTGGATGGTGCCGCAGAACACGGCCGGCCTGATCGGCGCGGTCGGCGGCCACGACGCCGCCGTGCAGCGGCTCGACGACCTGTTCACCAAGCTCAACGTCGGGCCGGTGCAGCCGTACTACTGGGCCGGCAACGAGCCGATGTTCAGCGTGCCGTGGGCGTACGACTACCTGGACCAGCCGTGGAAGACCCAGGACGTGGTGCACCGCGTGCAGACGGAACTGTTCGCCGCCACGCCCGACGGCGAGCCCGGCAACGACGATCTCGGCGCCCAGTCCGCCTGGTACGTGTGGTGCGCACTGGGCCTGTACCCGGTCACGCCCGGCACCACCGACCTGGCCGTGAACACGCCGGTGTTCCCGCACGTGGCCATCCGCACCGGCACCGGCCGGCAGATCGTGATCGAGGCACAGGGCGTCGGCCCACACATCCAGGGGCTGGCGATCAACGGCGTCGGCTGGAACCAGTCCTCGCTGCCGGCCGATCTGCTGGCGTGGGGCGGTCACGTCACCTACAGCCTCGGCGACGGCACGGCCTGGACGGCGTCGCCGCCGAGGTCCTATCGGGACGGCGAGACGCCGCTGGGGTTCGTGACGCCGCTGGGGGTGTCCACTCAGAACACGTTCCAGGTCGGCGTGCGCAACGGAACGAACCAGCCGGTTCAGATGCCGTGGAAGCTGACCGTGCCGCCGGGGGCGACGGCGTCCTTGACGCAGGGGCAGCTTTCCGTGCCGGCGAACGGAACCGCGAGCGTTCCCGTCACGATGACCGCGCTGGCCAACGGGATCTACCCCGTGCACGTCGACTTCGGCGGCAAGCAGCGCGCCACCGCGTACCTCGCCGTACCGGGCGCCGATCACACCGCCACCGGCTGCACCACCCTCGGCGCGACCAACACCGACTGCGGGCTCACCCAGGTCGAGTACGCCGCCGACGGCGCCACCACGCCGGTGGAAGTCGACGGAGTGTCAGGTCGCCGGATGGTGAAGGCCCACGACTGGGGCGACTACCGGTACCTGTACTTCCAGGCCGACCAGCGGGCCGTTCCCGGCACCGGGCCGTACGAGGCGACGATCACCGTGCGGTACCTGGACGCCGGCAAGGACACGTTCACCATCCAGTACGACTCGGTGAACCGGTCCTATGTCGACGCCACGCGGGTCACCAAGACCGGCACCGGCACGTGGAAGGACGTCACCGTCACCGTGAAGGACGCCAAGTTCGGGCACCGCGAGAACGGCCAGTCCGACTTCCGGGTGTCCTCCGACGGCGCCGGCGACGCCAGCGCCGAGACGATAGCGTCGGCCGGCGTCACGGTGACCGGTCCGGACGTGCTGGCGGTTCGGCAGTGCCCAACGGCTACGCCTTGACCTGGTCCAGCAGGGTCAGGAACACGTCGCGCTCCACCACGGGCGGCTCGTCCGCGAGCAGGCCGCCGATGTGGCAGACGAACGTCTCCGGGCTGACGACCTCCAGCGGCACGGTGTCGGGCATCCGGCACGTCACCAGGCCCGGCTCCTTCGGATGCACCAGCACGATGCCCTCGACCTGCACCCGCGGCAGCAGCATCTGGTACGCGGCCACCGTCCGGCTCAGCCGCAGCGACGCGCCCTCGAAGCTCTCGCCGTCGCGCAGCAGGCCGCCGTTGCCGTCGCTGGTGTAGTGCCCGGCCGGCCACAGCTTCGACTCGATGAGCAGCAGCTTCCGGCCGCACAGCACGGCGTGGTCCACCTCGGCCTTGGACGACCCGGGCCAGGCCAGGCCGTGGAAGATGCGGGCGGCCGGGATCTGGCCCAGGTAGCCGGACAGCAGGTCCAGGGTCATCCACTCGCTCTTCGAGCAGTCCTTCACCGGCTCGTCCTCGGACGGCAGCAGCCGGGTGCCCGGCGCGCCGAACAGGTTGAACGTGCGGAACTCGTGCGTGAAGATCCGCTCGGTCACGCGGGACGCCAGGTACCAGCGGCCCAGCGGCGGCAGTGCGAACACGCCGGCGGCCAGCAGCACCACCGCGATGCCGTACAGGTGCCCGGCTGTCAGAGCGTAGGCGCCGATCGCGGCCATGCCGGCGGCCCAGATGTAGGTGATCACCGCCAGGAACTTCGGCGTGGCCTTGCCGGCGATGGTCACCGCCACGTACGCGATGGGCACGATCACGACCACCGCGACGTAGGAGAAGCCGCTGGTCAGCATGGGCACGACGGTGCCGACGAGCAGCGCCGTCCACACCGCGGCGACCATGAAGAACCAGCGCTGGGCCCAGCCGAAGCCGGGCCGCCAGTGCACCTTGGCCTCCGGGTTGACCCGCCGCCACCAGGGGATGCTCTCCAGCGGGATGGCCTTCAGCCCGGACGCGAAGCCGGCCGGCCTCGGCGGCGGTTCCGGCGGGCGCTCCTGCTGCTCGGCGTAGGCGGCCTCCTCCTGGTACTCCTCCCAGGTCTCCCATTCCGGCGCCGGCCGGCGCTGCTCGGGCACGCCCCGGGAGCGGCGCGCGTCGTACGCGGCGCGGCGCGCCGGGTCGGACAGCGTCTCGTACGCCTCCTGGACCAGCCGGAACATGATCTGGCTGCCGCCGGCGTCGGGATGCAGCACCTTCACCAGCGAACGGTGGGCAGACTTGATCTCAGCCTGGGAGGCGCCAGGCTTGATCTCCAGCAACTCGTAGTAGTCGACTCCGCCCACGGCCCTTCCCATCTGCGGCTACGTCTGGCGCGGGTACGAACACGATAGGTTGCCTCGGCGTCAGAGTCCCGTTTTACCTGGGCCGTTTCGTCACCCGATCGGTTAAGTCCGTAGGGTGGACGCCCGTGGCGAGGCTGGTCGTGATCGAGGGACTTGACGGCGCGGGCAAGCGGACGCTGTCCGACGCGCTCACCGCGGAGCTGGACAAACGGGGTGCGACGGCGACGAGGATCGCCTTCCCCCGCTACGGCGAGGACGTGCACGCCGACCTCGTCCGCGACGCGATGTACCTGCGGCTCGGCGATCTCGTGAAATCGGTGCACGGCATGGCCGTCCTGTTCGCGCTGGACCGCCAGGCCGCCGCCCCCAAGATCGCCGAGGCGCTCGCCGCGCACGACGTGGTCCTGCTGGACCGCTACATCGCGTCCAACGCGGCATATGGGGCGGCGCGGCTGCACGAGGATGTAAACGGCGAGTTCGTGCGCTGGGTTCACGACCTCGAGGTCGGTCGGTTCGCGCTGCCGCTGCCCGACCGCCAGCTGCTGCTCCGGGTGCCGGTGGAGGTGGCGGCGCAGCGGGCGGCCGGTCGCGAGCAGACCGAACGCGAGCGGGACAGCTACGAGACCGACGACGGCCTCCAGGCCCGCTGCGCGATGGTCTACGACCAGTTCGTCGAGGCGGGCTGGCTGGCCCCGTGGACCGTGGTGGACGGCGTCGCCGGCGCCGACTTCGGGGCGCTCGCCGACCTGCTGCTCGGTTAGAGCGCCCCCACCAGGTCGCCGCCCCAGCGCTCGATCTCCGCGTCCAGATCCAGCGGCTTGGTCGCGGACGCCTCCTTCATCGCCTCGGTGACCCGGTCCAGCGGCACCAGCCAGGACACCTCGAACTCGATGCCGTCGGGGTCCTTGGCGTACAGCGCCTTGGTCGTCACGTGGTCCGACGCGCCGACGAGCGCGCCCGCCTCGCGCAGCCGGTTCGCGTGGTCGGCGAGGTCCGTCAGCGTGGTCACCGACCAGGCCAGGTGGTACAGGCCCACCGTGTCGCGGCCCGCGCCGGACGGCTTGGCGTCCGCGCCGACCTGGAACAGGCCCAGGTCGTGGTCGTTGTCGGAGTCCGGGGCCTGGAGGAACGCGGCGCCTGGGAACTGGTGCACCACCCGGAAACCGAGCACGTCGGTGTAGAAGGCGACGCTGCGCTCGGTGTCGCGCACGTACAGGACCGCGTGGTTGAGCCGGCGGATCGCCATCGTTACCTCCCGGGCATCGTTGTTCAATATTCAACTATACCTTCGGTAACGAACGGTGAGCGTTACACGCTGTAGTTCGTGAACTCGACGGGGACGAGGGTGGTGATGGCGCATGACCGAGCGCTGGACCAGCACGGCGGAGCGCAACGGACCGGTCGCAGCGGGTGGCGACCGCGCCGGTGATCGCTGGGGTGCGCGCGGCCGCCCGGTCAGCAGTGCGACGATGGTAGGCATGAAGGCACGCGTCCTGGTGGTCGATGACGACCCGGCCCTGGCGGAGATGCTCACCATCGTGCTGCGCGGTGAGGGGTTCGACACCGCAGTCGTCGCCGACGGCGCGCGGGCGCTGCCCGCGCTGCGTGAGCTCAAACCCGACCTGGTGCTGCTCGACCTGATGCTGCCCGGGATGAACGGCATCGACGTGTGCAAGGCCATCAGGGCCGAGTCCGGCGTGCCGATCGTGATGCTCACCGCCAAGAGCGACACCGTGGACATCGTGCTGGGCCTCGAGTCCGGCGCCGACGACTACGTGGTCAAGCCGTTCAAGCCCAAGGAACTGGTGGCCCGCATCCGCACCCGGCTGCGCCGCACCGAGTCCGAGCCCGCCGAGGTGCTCGCCATCGGCGACCTGGCCATCGACGTGCCCGGCCACGAGGTGACCCGGGACGGGCAGGCCATCCAGCTCACGCCGCTGGAGTTCGACCTGCTGGTGGCGCTGGCCCGCAAGCCGCGCCAGGTGTTCACCCGCGAGGTGCTGCTCGAGCAGGTGTGGGGCTACCGGCACGCCGCCGACACCCGGCTGGTGAACGTGCACGTCCAGCGGCTGCGGTCGAAGGTGGAGAAGGACCCGGAGCACCCCGAGGTGGTGTTGACCGTCCGCGGCGTCGGGTACAAGGCCGGCCCTCCGTGATCGGGGTCTGACGGATGCGGCTCGACACCGGACCGGTGACTCGGTGGCTGCGGGAGGCGCCGAGCCTGGTTCGGGAGCGCTGGCAGCGGGCCAGCGAGCTGTGGCGGCGGTCGTTGCAGCTGCGGGTGGTGGTGAGCACCCTCGCGCTGTCCTCGGCCGTCGTCTTCGTGCTGGGCATGGTGCTCCAGTCGCAGATCACCGACCAGATGCTGGGCAGCAAGCAGCTGGCCGCCACCGCGCAGATCCGGGCCAGCGTCACCGCCGTCCAGCACCAGCTGGTCGGCGTCAGCCCCGGCCCGGACAGCCTGAGCACCCGCTTCAACGCCGCGCTCAACGCGCTCACCAGCAGCGGCTCGGCCACTGTGGACGGGTCGTCGGCCGGCGCCTTCGAGCCGATCCTGGCCGACGCCCGGTCGCTGGACTCCGCCGGCAACGTCGTGTCCACCGCCGACTACGGCGACATCCCGGACGACCTCAAGCGGTTCGTGCTCAACGACGAGATCGCCAGCCGGATCCACACCGTCACCCGCGACGGCGTGCCGACCACGATGCTCATGGTCGGCGCCCAGGTGCCCAGCGCCAGCCACCCGATCCAGCTGTACGAGCTGTTCCCGCTGACCGCCGAGCAGCACACCACCGGGGTCGTGCAGAACACGCTGATCGTCGGCGGCATCGTGTTGCTGCTGTTGCTGGCCGGCATCACCAACCTCGTCACCCGGCAGGTGGTCCGGCCCGTGCGGCAGGCCGCCGAGGTGGCCGAGCGGTTCGCCGACGGCAAGCTCGACGACCGGATGCCCGTCGTCGGCGAGGACGACGTGGCCCGGCTGGCCGAGTCGTACAACGAGATGGCCGAGAGCATCCAGGCCCAGATCCGGCAGCTCGAGGAGTTCGGGCTGTTGCAGCGCCGGTTCACCTCCGACGTGTCGCACGAGCTGCGCACGCCGCTGACCACCGTGCGGATGGCCGCCGACGTGCTGCACGCCTCCCGCGAGCAGTTTCCCGCCGGCCTGGCCCGGTCCACCGAGCTGCTGGTCGACGAGCTGGACCGGTTCGAGGCGCTGCTCGGCGACCTCCTGGAGATCAGCCGTCTGGACGCCGGGGTCGACGAACTCACCGCCGACCTGGTCGATGTGCGGGGCGTCGTCGAGCGGGCGGTCGCCGCCGTCGGTCCCGTCGCCGTCAGCTCCGGCACCCCGGTCGAGACGTACATGCCGGCCGTCGAGGTGCCGGCCGAGATCGATTCGCGTCGGGTCGAACGCGTGCTGCGCAACCTGCTCAACAACGCCGTCGACCACGGCGAGGGCCTGCCCGTGCGGGTCCGCGTCGCCGCCGACGAGAACGCCGTCGCCATCGTCGTCCGGGACTTCGGCGTCGGCCTGCGCGACGGCGAGGCCGAACTGGTGTTCAACCGGTTCTGGCGGGCCGACCCGTCCCGGAACCGCCGGACCGGCGGCACCGGCCTGGGCCTGGCGATCAGCGTCGAGGACGCCCGGCTGCACGGCGGTTGGCTGGAGGCGTGGGGCGAACTCGGCGAGGGCGCCTGCTTCCGGCTCACGCTGCCGCGCCGGCAGGGCTTCGAGCTCACCGACAGCCCGCTCCCGCTGCCGCCCGACGAGGAGCGGCCGGTCCGTGAGGCCGAGGAGAGCGAGGTCAGCCCCCTCGTCGTCGCCGAGGTCGAGGCCGACGCCGAGGTCGAGGAGATCGCCTGGCAGCCCGCCGAGTCCGTGGAGCTCGACGAGCCCGCGCCGGAAGCGGCCGATCCGGAGCTCGCCTGGCACCCCGCCGACACCAAGGCCGTCGACGCCGCCGGCGAGCAAACCGGCGACGGCGTCACCGAGGACGAGCTCGTGGAGCACGGCGAGATCGGACCCGACCCGGAGTTCGACAGCGTGCCCGGCCTCCCCGCGACGACGGTCCAAGGGCAGTCGGGGCCCGGCGAGGTCGGCCCGGATCCGGAGTTGGACGGCGTGCCGGGCGTGCCCTCGACGGCCGCTCAGGCGGAGCCCGGCGAGGTGGGCCCGGATCCGGAGCTGGACGGCGTGCCGGGCGTGCCCTCGACGGCCGCCCAGCCGAAGCCCGGCGAGGTCGACCCGGATCCGGAGCTGGACAGCGTGCCGGGCGTGCCCTCGACGGCCGCTCAGGCGGAGCCCGGCGAGGTGGGCCCGGATCCGGAGCTGGACGGCGTGCCGGGCGTGCCCTCGACGGCCGCCCAGCCGAAGCCCGGCGAGGTCGACCCGGATCCGGAGCTGGACAGCGTGCCGGGCGTGCCCTCGACGGCCGCTCAGTCGGGGCCCGGCGAGGTGGGCCCGGATCCGGAGCTGGACGGCGTGATCGGCCCCGATCCCGAGCTGGACGGCGTGCCCCAGACTGCCGTTCGTTCCCAGTCCGTCGGGGAGGCCCGGTGATCCGGCGGTCCCGCCCGGCGCTGACGCTGATCGCGGTGCTCACGGCCCTGATCACGGTCGCGGGCTGTGCGGCGATCCCGGACGAGACGCCGGCGGCGGGGCTGGCGGCCGGCGGCGCGGGCGACCGGGTGGCGCCGGCGCCGGACCCACAGCCGAACCTCCAGCCGGCCGACCTGGTGCGGGCGTTCCTCGACGCCAACGCCGATCCCACCAACAGCTACGCCGCGGGCCGGCCCTACCTGACCAAGGCGGCGCAGGCCAAGTGGCAGCCCGACGCGCCGGTCACGATCATCCAGAACACCTTCAACACGCTGCCGGAGCAGACCAAGGCCGACCACGCCACGGTGACGGTGATCAGCCAGACGGTCGGGGTGCTCGGCACCGACAAGGCGTTCGTGCCGAGTTCCGCGCCCAGCACGCTGATCGTGCAGGTGGACAAGCAGGACGGCCAGTGGCGGATCAGCCAGCCGCCGTCGGGCGTGGTCATGACCCTGGACCGGTTCAACGAGGTCTACCGGCAGACCCGCCTGTACTTCCTGGACCCGCAGAAGCGCGTGCTCGTGCCCGACCTGCGCTACATCGTGTCGCAGCCGAGCTACAGCCTGCCGAGCCGGGTGATCGACCTGCTGCTGGCCGGTCCGTCCAACGGCATGCAGGGCGCGGTCACCAGCGCGCTCGGCGCGCAGGCGGCGCTCCAGACCGGCGGCACCGAGTCCGGCGACGGCGCGCTGCTGGTCAATCTCAGCCACGTCGGCGACACCTCGCCGGCGAACGTGAAGCTGATCATCGCGCAGGTCGTGCAGTCGCTGGCCGTGGTCACCAACAGCCGGATCCGCATCCAGCAGGACGGCGTGCAGCTGTCCCCGGACCGCCTGGACTGGCGGATCGGCGACCTGCCGGCGTACGACAGCGGCACCAGCCCCGGGCCCGACCAGACCGGCCTGCTCGTGCACGACGGCCGGGTCAAGCAGCTCGACGACAAGCCCGTGAACGGGCCGGCCGGCAACGGCGGCTACTACGTCTCGACCGCCGCGCAGTCCATCGACGGCAGCGAGCTGGCCACCGTCAGCAAGCCCCCCGGCACCAGCGCCGCCGAGCTGCGGGTCGGGGGCCTCACCCAGGTCAACCCGGTGGTCGACCTGACCGCGGGCACACTGACCCGGCCGACGTGGGTGTCGACCGACTCGGCCACCGACGTCAGCAACGAGGTGTGGACCGTCGCCGACGGCAGCCGGGTGGCCCGCGTGATCAAGTCGGCCGACGGCACCTGGGTGGCGCGCACGGTCAACTCGAACGACCTCAGCCAGTTCGGCCAGATCACCGACCTGCGGCTGTCCCGGGACGGCACGCGGGCTGCGGTCATCGCGAACTCGCTGCTCATCGTGTGCGCCGTGGTCCGCACGCCCAACTCCGACACGGTGACGCTGCGCTCGCCCCGGGTGCTGCTCCAGGACACGCTGAACAGCGTCGTCGGCGTGGACTGGCTGCTCCAGGACCAGCTGGTCGTCGCGACCTCCTCCCAGGAGTCGCCGGTCGTGCAGGTGTCCGTCGACGGCAGCCCGACGTTCGTCCGCTACAACGCGGCCAACCTGACCGCGCCGGTCTCGGCGGTCACGGCGGCGCCGAGCCGCCCGGTGATCGTGGTGGACGCCGGCGGTATGTGGACCTCCTCGGACTCGGGTTCGGTGTGGCGGGTCCAGGGCATCGCGGTCGGCAAGTCGTCGAACGCCGTGCCCTTCTACCCCGGCTAGCAGTGTCTTTGCCGCGCGTTCCGCGCGGGGCGAGGCCGTGTTTCGGCGCCGCCTTCGGCGTCGCGGCTCGGCCGCTCGTGACCGGTGCCTCGCCCTTGCCGGATTTCGACCGCCGCGTCGGCTCGGCGGTGGGGTGCGTCGGGTGGCGGCGATCGAAATCCAGCAACCGGGCGAAGCACCGGCGCGGCCTCGCGGGCGTCCCGGCTAGTCGGTGCTGGTGAGGGCGACGATCGCGGTCACCTCCAACCCGGCCGCAGTGAGCACCTGGTGGCACGCGGCGGCGGTCGCGCCGGTGGTGATGACGTCGTCGAGCAGCACGACCGGGGCGCCGCGCGGCGGGGACGCCCGTGGTCGAAGCCGCACCCGGCCGGCGAGGTTGGCGGCTCGGGCGGTCGGGTCCAGCCCGACGGAGTCGGCGGCCGAGCGGGCCAGCTCCAGCATCGGGGCCACCGCCACGCCATGACCGGCCCGCGCCAGCTCGGCGGCGCACCACCGGGCCAGCTTCGTCATGTGCTCGCCGCCGCGTTGCCGGGAGGTGCGCCGCCGCGACGGAGCCGGGACCAGCCACCACACGCCGTCCGGCCCCGGCCGCGCCTCCGGGATCCATGGCAGCGCCCTCGCCACCGCCGCGCCCAGCGGCTCGGCCAGCTCCCGCCGGCCGCGCTCCTTGTACGCCAGCACGGCGTCGCGCGGGGCCCCGCGATATGGGGCCAGCGCATAGGCCGGTGGCCCGTCCGTGATCGGGGCGCGATGTACCGGAAGAGGCCCTCCGAATTCGGCCGCGCAGGACTCGCACCACAGCCGGCCGCCCGTTCGGCAACCCACGCAGCGGACCGGCAGAACAAGATCGAGCAGTTTCGTCGTCATGGGGTCCAGCGTGGCCCTCGACCCCGACAGTTCCGGGCGCCCGTGTTTATTACTCGTGAGTTCGGGTTACGTCGGAAACCTGAAGTTGTTTCGCATGATTGAGAGAACCTCACACCGGCACCTGGGGGTGGACGTGAAGCGAATGTCGGGTTTTCGGCCACGGCCTTCGGCGGACGTGATCGAGAGATACCACCCACATGGGTGAACTTGGGTAGCCGAACTCGATCACCGGCCCCGGTTCCGGCTGGTCCGGCGAAGATCGCCGCCGCCGGCCCGTCGCGCATCGCGACTACCACCATCGGGGCGACCCGAATCGGTGGCGACCGGTCGCACACGTGACCGGGAACCCCCGACTGGACTGGCACGTTGCCCCGATATGAGGCCCTTGCCCAGCCCGTTCGTCGCAGTCCCGGCGGGACCGCGGTCGAACGGGGTCCTGCGCCGTCGGGGTGAAGCGGGCTCCACCCGTTCGGTGCGGCCGGTGCGGTGGGTGCGCTCCCGGTGCGCGCGGGCGTCCGAATCGGTCACGGAAGGTAGTGGCTTGAACTCCCCTGCAACGGGGTCTGTCGCAACGGCGAATCCGGGGCTAACGTGCTCCGCTATCAGCAATCCCGGCCCGCGGGGAGGAGGCGAACAGCCCATGACCCTGGCGCCGGCGAGCAGCGGCATCCGACCGCCTCTCGGTCACCACCCGGCGCCGAACAACATCCCCCAGCATTGATGTTCTCGCAGCAGCGAGGGAGGTCGTGTATGGACATCGTCGTGAAGGGCCGCAACGTCGAGGTGCCCGATCACTACCGGGTGCACGTGGCCGACAAGCTGGCCCGTCTTGAGCGCTACGACAAGAAGGTCATCCGATTCGACGTGGAACTGTTCCACGAGCCCAACCGCCGTCAGTCCAAGAACTGCCAGCGGGTCGAGATCACAGCCAAGGGGCGGGGCCCCGTGGTGCGTGCCGAGGCATGCGCCGGCGACTTCTACGGAGCGCTCGACTGCGCGGTGACCAAGCTGGAGAACCGGCTGCGCAAGATGCATGATCGTCGCCGCGTGCACTACGGCCGTCGCAGTCCCGCGTCGGTCGCCGAGGCCACTGGCGCTATCGGCGCCCTGGTCTCCATGGATGACGGCGCCCAGACGGCCGCGACGGCCGTGCTGGAGATGGCTCCCGCCTACGACCCGGGTCTGGCCGAGGTGCCGGCTCAGCGGTGGGAGGAAGACGCCGTCGACGAATCGCTCCCCGGACAGGTCGTCCGCGAGAAGGAGCACCCCGCCAAGCCCATGACCGTCGACCAGGCCCTCTACGAGATGGAACTGGTCGGACACGACTTCTACCTCTTCCACGACGCCGACAAACAGTGCGCGAGCGTCGTCTACCGCAGGAAGGGATTCGACTACGGCGTGATCAGGCTGGGCTGACACGCACCGCGACTCGGGAACCTCGACGGCCGGCTTCCACGTTGTAGTGGGGGCCGGCCGTTACCTGCTGACGGTCGGTCAGCCTACGATGACGGAAAAGGGCGTCCGCACCCAGGGCGCGTGACGAGAACCCGACGAGCGAGGTCCCCCGGATGGTCCTGTCCCGACTGCTCCGCGCCGGCGAAGGCAAGATGCTCAAGCGCCTGCGCAACATCGCGAAGCTCATCAACGCGCTGGAGGACGACGTCGTCGACCTGTCCGACGATGAGCTGAGGGCCCGGACCGAGGAGTTCCGCAAGCGCTACGCCGACGGCGAGAGCCTCGACGAGCTGCTGCCGGACGCCTTCGCCACCGTGCGCGAGGCCGCCAAGCGGGTGCTCGGCCAGCGGCACTACGACGTCCAGCTGATGGGCGGGGCGGCGCTGCACCTGGGGCAGATCGCCGAGATGCGCACCGGTGAGGGCAAGACCCTGACCTGCGTGCTGCCGGCCTACCTCAACGCCATCTCCGGCGACGGCGTGCACGTCATCACCACCAACGACTACCTGGCCAAGCGCGACGCCGACTGGATGGGCCGGATCCACCGCTTCCTGGGCATGACCGTCGGCGTGATCATCTCCGACATGACGCCGGAGCAGCGGCGGGCCGCCTACAACTCGGACATCACCTACGGCACGAACAACGAGTTCGGCTTCGACTACCTGCGCGACAACATGGCGTGGAGCCTGGACGAGTGCGTCCAGCGCGGCCACAACTACGCCATCGTCGACGAGGTGGACTCGATCCTGATCGACGAGGCCCGCACGCCGCTGATCATCTCGGGCCCGGCCGACCAGTCCTCGCGCTGGTACCAGGAGTTCGCCCGGATGGCGCCGCTGATGCGCAACGAGACCCACTACGAGGTCGACGAGCGCAAGCGCACCGTCGGCGTCACCGAGGTCGGCGTCACGTTCATCGAGGACCAGCTCGGCATCGACAACCTGTACGAGGCCGCGAACAGCCCGCTGGTCGGCTACCTGAACAACGCGCTCAAGGCCAAGGAGCTGTACAAGCGCGACAAGGACTACATCGTCCGCGACGGCGAGGTGCTGATCGTCGACGAGTTCACCGGCCGCGTGCTGGCCGGCCGCCGCTACAACGAGGGCATGCACCAGGCGATCGAGGCCAAGGAAGGCGTCGAGATCAAGGCCGAGAACCAGACGCTGGCCACGATCACGCTGCAGAACTTCTTCCGCCTCTACGACAAGCTCGGCGGCATGACCGGCACCGCCGAGACCGAGGCGGCCGAGTTCCACACCACGTACAAGATCGGCGTCGTGCCGATCCCGACGAACAAGCCGATGATCCGCCGCGACATGCCCGACCTGGTCTACAAGACCGAGGAGGCCAAGTTCGACGCGGTCGCCGACGACATCGCCGAGCGGCACGAGAAGGGCCAGCCGGTGCTGATCGGCACCACCAGCGTCGAGCGGTCCGAGTACCTGTCGAAGCTGCTGGTCAAGCGGGGCATCCCGCACAACGTGCTGAACGCGAAGAACCACGCCAAGGAGGCGCTGTTCGTCGCGCAGGCCGGCCACAAGGGCGCGGTCACCGTCGCCACCAACATGGCCGGTCGAGGCACCGACATCATGCTGGGCGGCAACCCCGAGTCCATCGCCGAGGAGGAGCTGCGGGCCCGCGGCCTCGACCCGGACGAGACGCCGGACGAGTGGCGCGCCGCCCACCCGGCCGCGCTGGAGGAGGCCAAGGCGCAGGTCAAGGCCGAGGCGGACGAGGTGCGCGAGGCCGGCGGCCTGTACGTGCTGGGCACCGAGCGGCACGAGTCGCGGCGCATCGACAACCAGCTGCGCGGCCGCTCCGGCCGTCAGGGCGACCCGGGCGAGTCCCGGTTCTACCTGTCGCTGGGCGACGAGCTGATGCGGCGGTTCAACGCGTCCATGGTCGAGGTCGTCATGACCCGGCTGCGGGTGCCCGACGACGTGCCGATCGAGCACAAGATGGTCACCCGGGCCATCCGCAGCGCGCAGACGCAGGTCGAGCAGCAGAACTTCGAGATCCGCAAGAACGTGCTCAAGTACGACGAGGTCATGAACAAGCAGCGCACGGTGATCTACGCCGAGCGTCGCCGGGTCCTCGAGGGCGAGGACCTGCGCGACAACGTCGAGCAGATGATCACCGACGTGGTCACCGCGTACGTCAACGGCGCGACCGAGGGCGGCTACCAGGAGGACTGGGACCACGAGAAGCTGTGGACCGCGCTCAAGACGCTGTACCCGGTGTCGCTGAGCTGGGACGAGCTGACCGAGGACGAGACCGACGACCTCACCGCCGAGCGGCTGCTCGAGGCCATCCTCGAGGACGCCCACCGCGCCTACAAGGCCCGCGAGGCCGAGATCGACGGCAAGGTCGGCGAGGGCGCGATGCGCGAGCTGGAGCGCCGCGTCGTGCTGTCCGTCCTGGACCGCAAGTGGCGTGAGCACCTCTACGAGATGGACTACCTCAAGGAGGGCATCGGCCTGCGGGCCATGGCGCAGCGCGACCCGCTGGTCGAGTACCAGCGCGAGGGCTTCGACATGTTCAACGGAATGCTGGAGGGCCTCAAGGAGGAGTCCGTCGGCTTCCTGTTCAACCTGCAGGTCGAGGCGGCCGAGCCGGAGCCGGTGCAGGTCGCCGCGGCCGACGTGCCGCCGATCGCGCTGGCCCAGGCCCAGCAGGGCGCCGTGGCCGCGCCGCCGGCGCCGCCGCAGCCCGCCCCGGGCAGCCAGGTGCCGCCGGCGCTGCGCGGCAAGGGCCTCGGGCAGCAGCAGAACCAGCAGCGGCTGTCCTACAGCGGTCCCGACGAGGACGGCGGCGTGGACTCGCACGAGGACAAGTCCGACGGCGACGGCGGTGGCACCCGCCGCGAGCGTCGCGCCGCGGCCCGCACGCAGTCCAAGCAGGACCGCAAGCGCCCGCGTCGCTGAGTGTGTCCCGAACGGGGCGGGTCCGGTTTCCGGGCCCGCCCCGTTCGGCGTCACAGCACCCGGAACACGCTGCACCGCAACGGTTCCCGTACCTCGAAGCGGGCCGCGACGGCCCGCCGGCGGTAGTCGATCTCGGCCACCCCGCACGCCTCGACGACACCGTCCGTCGGCTGCCGGGCGTGCAGGCTGCGCAGCCGGCTGCGGGTCTGCGTGGTGCGGCCCTTGGCCCTCGTCTCGATCGAGGACAGCGCCGTGGCCGTGAAGTGCGGCCGCAGCTGGCCGAGCGGGCGGCGGCCGTCGATGGCCTCCAGCACCTGGTTGATCAGGTGCCAGAGCCGGTTGCACAGCGCCGGCGTCACGTCGTCGGCCGGCGGTCTGTCCGGCCGGTCCTCGACCAGCCGCAGCCGGTGCCGGCCGAACCGGTGCGGCGACGGGCCCGGCTTCGGCTCGTAGCCGGGCAACACCCGCAGGATGAGCGGTTCCTCGATCGTGGTCACACGCCACGGCTGACCCACTGACGCCCCCGATTTCTCGTGCCCCCATGACCGGACAGAGCGGCAAATCGGACAGCGACGGACGGCCGTAGCCTGATGGGGTGATGAGGGGACTTGTCGTCGACTTCGGCGGCGTGCTGACCGACCGGGGGCCCGACGGGGTCGGCGAGCCGCCGCTCATCGGCGCCGTGCTGGCCGCACGGGAGGCCGGCATCCGGACCGCGCTGCTGTCCAACGCGGACGGTCCCGGTGAGCCGATCCCCTGGCTGGACCGCCTTTTCCAGGTTCTCGTCTTCTCCGGTGACGTCGGCGTGGCCAAACCGGACGTGGAGATCTACCGGCTGACCGTCGAGCGCCTCGGGCTGGCGCCGGCGGAGTGCGTCTTCGTCGACGACCTGGCCGTCAACGTGCGCGGGGCCGTGCGGGCCGGGCTCGTCGGCGTGCACCACACGTCGGTGGCCGCCACCCTGGCCGAACTTTCCGTGCTGCTGGGTGTCGATTTCGCCGGGGGTCCTTCGTACAGGGGGTGACCCGAGCGAAGGAGAACGGCGATGCGTTCGATCACGGCCACGATGTTCATCAGCCTGGACGGTGTGGTGCAGGGCCTGGGGCGGTCCGACGAGGACACCCGCGGCGGCTTCACCCACGGCGGGTGGGGCCCGCGCTACAACGACGAGGTCATGTTCGCCGAGATGGGCAAGGGCATGGCCAAGGCCGGCGACCTGCTGTTCGGGCGTCGGACCTGGGAGGACTTCGAGGCCGCGTGGGGGCACTCCACCGACGGCAACCCGTACACGGCGCTCATGAACTCGACCGTGAAGTACGTCGTCTCCCGGACGCTGCCCGACGCCGACGCCTGGCAGAACTCGGTCCTGCTGCGTGGCGACGCCGTGCAGACCGTCGCCTCGCTGAAGGCCCAGCCCGGCAACGACCTGTCCATCAACGGCAGCGCGTCGCTGGTGCGCACCCTGCACGCCGCCGGCCTGATCGACCACTACGTGCTGCTGATCCACCCGCTCACCCTGGGCAGCGGGGCCCGGCTGTTCGAGGGGCCCGCGCCGCTGACGGAGTTCGACCTGGTCAGCAGCGTCGCCACCGGCAAGGGCGTGATCATCGCCCAGTACACCCGGCGCTGAGGATCAGCCGTCGGCCGGGAGGAGTCGGACCAGACCGACCCAGTTCTCCGCCGTCTCCACGTAGGCGGCTCGGACCTGCCAGCGGCCGGCGCTCACCGGAACCGGCGCCTGCTCGGGCTTGCTGTCATCGGGATAGCCGGCGGCCAGGTCGGCGCCCGCGACGGCGGAGTCCATGAGCACGGCCGGGCCGTCGGTGGACCAGGTGCCGCAGTCGTCCCACTCCGTCGCGGGATCCGCGAGGACGGCCTCGGCCGCGGCGATCAGGTCGGCCTCGGAGTCGGCGGCGTGCCAGCGCAGGAAAGCCCGGTGCTCGGGCAGATAGCACGTGGTCGCCGGCTCGTCGCCCAGCACCAGGGCCTGCGCGCCGCCGACGGCGATCACGGCGGCCCGGTCCTCCACCTCGCAGACGCGGTCGTAGTCGTCCGGCGCGGTCCCGTCGCCGGCGATGACTCCGGTCTCGGTGCAGCCGTGCCATGCGGCAACCGCCGAGACCGGGATGACGATCAGCGGGCCGCCCATCGACTCCACCCATGCCGGCGTGGGTGCGGAGATGCTCATGACGGCAATTGTGGCCGCTCGACCGGGGGAACGGATCGGGTTTGGGAAGCCGCCGCCGCTAGCGTCCGAAGGCATGGACGCACTGCTGCTGGCCTGCACTTTCACGTTCGCGACGACGGGCAAGGGGCAGGAGGTGACGGCGGTGTGCCCGATGCCGGCCTACCGGGTGCTGGCGAAGTGCGGCGACCCGGACAGACCGGAGGGCGGCTGGACGGTGTACGGGGCGTGGGCCGGCGGGCACGGCTCCACCGCCCTGTGCCGGGGAAGCAGGATCATCGACTATCGGGTCGAGACCGCCTGACGAGTTCGAAGCAGAGGACGGCGGCGGCGCTGGCGACGTTGAGGGATTCGACGCCGCCGGCCATGGGGATCGAGACCCAGCGGTTGATCAAGGGGCGCACGCCGTCGGTGATGCCGGAGGTCTCGCTGCCCATGACGAAGGCGACCTTGTCGGGGAACGAGGCCGTGAAGACGGTGTTGCGGGCGCCGGCGTCCATGGCGACGAGGGTGTAGCCGGCGTCGCGCAACGACGACGCGGCCTCCTCGGCGGTGTAGCACCGCAGCACGGGGGCGGTGAAGGCGACGCCGGCGGAGGCCTTGACGACGAGGGGGTCGATGGTGGCGACGCCCTTGCGCGGCACGACGATGCCCTCGAGGCCGGCGGCGGTGGCTGTGCGCAGGATCATGCCGACGTTGGCGGGCGTGGTGATCCCGTCGAGCAGCAGCACGGAGGCGGGCGGGCGGCGGTCGCCCAGGGCGGCGGCGAGGGTGCGCATTCGCGGTGCGACGACGTCGGCCAGCACGCCCTGGTCCTGCTTGCCGTTGCCGGCGAGCACCTTCACCCGCTGCGCGGAGGCGCGCTGGACCTGCACGCCGCGGTCCCGGGCGGCGTCGAGGATCTCCCGCGCGGCGGGGCCACGGGCGCTGTCGGCCAGCACGACCTTGTCCACGGACAGGCGCGCGTCGGCCAGCGCCTCCAGCACCGGTTTGCGCCCGTAAACCGTCACGAACCGATCCTTGGGGGACACATTGTCGACACCGGGGACCTCACGCACCCGAGCAGGATGGCACAGCCGTACGGATGTGCCAGGATCGGCACCATGCCGGACCGCCTCTCGGCGCTGGACGCGTCGTTCCTGTACCTGGAAGACCAGACGACCCCGATGCACGTCGGCGGCATCGCGGTCTTCCGCAAGCCCCGGACCGGCTTCGACTACGACGGCCTGGTCGCGCTGATCGAGCAGCGCCTGGCGCTGGTCCCCCGATACCGGCAGAAGGTGGTCCAGGTGCCGGGCCGGCTGGCCCGCCCGGTCTGGGCCGACGACCCCGACTTCGACGTCACCTACCACGTGCGCCGCTCGGCCCTGCCCAAGCCCGGCAGCGACGAGCAGCTCAACGACCTGGCCGCGCGCCTGATGTCCCGGCCGCTGGACCACACCCGCCCGCTCTGGGAGACGTACCTGGTCGAGGGCCTGGAGCGCAACCGCATCGCGGTGATCACCAAGACCCACCACGCCATGGTCGACGGCATCGGCGCGGTCGAGCTGGGCCAGGTCATCCTGGACGTGTCGGCGACGCCCCGCCCGCCGACCGAGAACCTGTGGATGCCGCAGCCGGAACCGGGCGTCACGCAGCTGGTGTTCGACGCCGTCGCCGAGATGGTGCAGCGCCCCGGCGAGGTGCTGGAGAACGCCCGGTCGGCGGCGCTGGACGCGGCGGCGACGGTGCAGAAGGTCGCCGAGGCGGTGACGGGCGTGGTGTCGGCGGTGAAGGCGGCGGCGCGGCCGGCGCCGGGCAGCCCGCTCAACGTGCGGATCTCGCACCAGCGCCGGTACGCGACGGCGCGCACCAAGCTGGACGACTACCGCGCCATCCGCAAGACCCACGGCGGCACGGTCAACGACGCGGTGCTGGCGACGGTGTCGGGGGCGCTGCGCACCTGGCTGCTGTCCCGGGGCGAGGCAGTCAATTCGTACGCCACGATCCGCGCGCTGGTGCCACTCTCGGTGCGTGACACCGAATCGGAGAACGGCATCGGCAGCAAGGTGCAGGCCTACCTCGTCGATCTGCCGGTGGGCGAGTCGAATCCGGTGGTGCGACTGCACCACATCAGCCACGCCATGCGCGCCCACAAGGAGTCCGGCCAGTCGGTCGCCGCCGACGCCCTGGTGCGCGTCGGCGGCATCACGCCGCCCACACTGCACGCGTTAGGTGCCCGCGTCGCGAGCTCGTTCTCCCGCCGCATCTTCAACGTGGTGGTGACCAACGTGCCCGGCCCGCAGGTGCCGCTCTACGCGGCCGGTGCGAAGATGATCGAGATGTTCCCGATCGTCCCGCTGGCCAAGAACCAGGCGCTGTCCATCGGGGTCACCTCCTACGACGGGGGTGTCTACTTCGGACTGAACGCGGACCGGGACGCGATGTCCGATGTGGACGTCGTGGCCGGGATGGTCGAGGAGTCGTTGGAAGAACTCGTGGGAACGGTGGCCACGTCATGAGGGTGTTCCTGCCCGCCACACTCGGCATGCTGCACCAGCTGGTGTCCGACGAGGAGTTCCGCCCGGTGGGCGGCACCGCGTTCGCGCTGACGCCGGCGCTGCGCGAGTCCTACGCCTCGGGCGACACCGAGGACATGGAGTACATCGCCATGCTCGACGCGGCCCGCGCCTCGCTGCGGCTGCTGGCCGCGGAGCTGTCGGAGAACCCGGAGGCGCTGCCGCGACGCGCGGTGATCGCCGCCGACGTGGAGGACGTCAAGCTGCGGCCGGACCTGGACTACTCGGTGGTCAAGGTGCCGGGCACGGTGACCATGAAGATGATCGCCTCCGTGCACGTGGACACCGCCGACGCCGAGCCGGCCGTGCGGGCGGCCTCGGCGGTGGTGGACGCGGCGGACCTCGGCGACCCGGACGCGGAGTTCACCGTCGGCAGCGCCGAGGACCACGCGCTGGCCTGGTACGCGCCGCAGGAGTTGCCATTCCTGCTGGAGCTGATGTGATGGGTCCATGGACGCGGTCACCTCGGTACCCCAGCCGTACAACGAGCCGGTTCGCTCCTACGCCCCCGGCAGCGCCGAACGCGAGTCGCTGCACCGGCGCGTCGCCGAGCTCGAAGGCAACAAGCACGAGCTGACCATGACGATCGGCGGCCGCCGGCGAATGGCCGGCGGCGCGCCGATCGACGTGGTGCAGCCGCACGATCACGCCCACGTGCTGGGCGTGACGGCACAGGCCAGCAAGGACGACGTCGCCGACGCCGTGCAGGCGGCCAAGGACGCCGCGCCGGCCTGGCGCGAGCTCCCGTTCGACGAACGCGCGGCGGTGCTGCTGCGCGCCGCCGACCTGCTCGCCGGACCGTGGCGCGACACGCTCAACGCCGCGACGATCCTCGGCCAGTCGAAGTCCGTGCAGCAGGCGGAGATCGACTCGGCCTGCGAGCTGATCGACTTCTTCCGGTTCAACGCCGCCTTCGCCCGTGAGCTGATCGCCGAGCAGCCGGCGTCGAGTCCGGGCGTCTGGAACCGGTTCGACCACCGGCCGCTGGACGGCTTCGTGGTGGCGATCACCCCGTTCAACTTCACCGCGATCGGCGGCAACCTGCCCACCGCGCCGGCGCTGATGGGCAACACCGTGGTGTGGAAGCCGTCGCCGACGCAGCAGCTGGCGGCGCACTACACCATGCAGCTGCTGGAGGCGGCCGGGCTGCCGCCGGGCGTGATCAACATGGTCACCGGCGACGGCGCCGCGGTGAGCGAGGTGGCGCTGGCCGACCGGGACTTCGCCGGCCTGCACTTCACCGGCTCCACCGCCACCTTCAAGCGGCTGTGGCGCACCATGGCCGACCACCTCGACCACTACTGGTCGTACCCGCGGATCGTGGGGGAGACCGGCGGCAAGGACTTCGTGGTCGCGCATCCGTCGGCGGACCCGGACGCGCTGGTCACCGGCCTGATCCGGGGCGCCTTCGAGTACCAGGGCCAGAAGTGCTCGGCGGCGTCGCGGGCGTACATCGCGCGGTCGCTGTGGGAGGGCGGGGTACGCGAGCAACTCGCCGACGTGGCAAGGAGTCTCAGCTACGGCGACGTCACCGACTTCTCCCACTTCGGCGGCGCGGTGATCGATTCACGGGCGTTCGCCAAACACAGCGAGCTGTTCGAGCGGGTGCGCAACGAGCGACTGGTGGACATCCTCGTCGGCGGCGTCGCCGACGACCGTGTCGGCTACTTCGTGCAGCCGACCGTGCTGGTCGGCGAGGACCCACGGCACGACGTGTTCACCACCGAGTACTTCGGGCCGATCCTGTCCGTGCACGTGTACGACGACGGGGGCTACGGCGACGTGCTGGATCTTGTCGACACCTCCACCCCGTACGCGCTGACCGGCGCGGTGTTCGCCACCGACCGGGCCGCGATCGAGCAGGCGCACCGGGCGCTGCGGTTCTCGGCCGGCAACTTCTACGTCAACGACAAGCCGACCGGCGCGGTGGTCGGGCAGCAGCCGTTCGGCGGCAGCCGCTCGTCGGGGACCAACGACAAGGCGGGGTCGATCCTGAACCTGACCCGGTGGAGCAGCCCCCGCTCGGTGAAGGAGACCCTCGTCCCGCCGACGAACCACGGCTATCCGCACATGGGCTGAACGCAGGGAGTCAGCCGCCGGCCGGCGGCGGGGACAGCTGGCTGTCGGGGGGCACCGGGACGTCCACCGGCTGTCCCCAGTCGGAGTAGCTGCGGCTGACGGTCAACGTCCCGGTGGTGGCGGGCACGTCGAGCCTGGCCTCGGACCGCAGCGGCACGTTGCCGGCGCCGACCCACAGCTCCTCGACCATGCCGCCGAGCTTGGCCTCCAACAATGTCGTGTCCTTCAACGGCCCGTCGGGCAGCGTCTTGGCCATGGCGGCGAGATCGGTCCTGAGCGAATAGTGCCGCGCCGGCACGACCCCCGCGGGCTGGATGTCCGAGCCGGTGACGGCAGTCGACGCAGGATCCAGCGGTGCGGCGAAAGGCGCCAAGGTGGCCTGCTTCAACGACGCGAACACCGGCGCGAAGCCCTGGGAGAAGGCGTCGCTGCCGCCGTCGGTCGCCCGCACCCACGGCTTGTCGGGCGGCAGCTTCTGGTCCGCCGGGAGTCGAACGTAGACGGCGGTCGGCGTGAGCACGAACGACAGCGTGGTGGTGTCCGGCGACTTGGTCGTCATCGTCGCCGTCATCCACAAACCCTTGTCGTCACGGCGAAACGCGCCGGTCACCGACGTCACGGTGTGCGCGGCGAGCAGCTCGGTAGTGGAGTCCACAGTGAACTTCGCGGAGCCCTGGCCGGACAGCTTCGCGGACACCGCCTTGGCCAGGTCCGGCAGCGCCACCTGGGCGGGTGGCGCGATCGCCGGGTCGACCGCGGCGGATCCGTCGAGGCCGGACGAGCAAGCCGACAGCCCGAACAGGGCCACGGCCGCCACAACGATTCTGGCGATCACTTCTGAACCACGTAGACCAGTTCGTTCCCGAACTCCAGCTCCTCGACCTGCCACTGCCGGCCCTCCGCGTGCGCGGTGAAGCCGCTGGAGTACGTCCGGTACATGCCCTTGGAGCGCTGCCCGAGCGACTTGGTCGGGAAGCTGACCACGACCACCGGCGAGTTGATCGCGTCGATCAGGCTCCAGCCGAGCTCCTTCTGCTGCGTCTCGATGCACGGCACGGCCTTGAGCAGCAGCGTCACGTCCGCTGGCGCGGGATCCGGGCCGGTCAGCAGGTCGTGCACGGCGACCTCGTGCGAGACGCCCAGCACGGTCAGCGCCTCGTCGAGGAACGCCATCAGCCGGCTGTCGATGTCCGACGCGCGGTACAGCACGTCCTCGCCGACCGGCATCCACTCCACCGTCAGCGGATTCATGCCGCACGCGAGGTCGGCGATCACCTTCGGCGGCTCCGGCAGCCGCTCGAAGATCGCCGCGTAGAACTCGTCCAGGATGGGCAGGCGCTCCTTGGTGGACGCGTGCGAGGACATCGTCCGCGACAGGACGTCCCGCCGCTCCTCCCGGCTGCCGGCGTCGCGCAGCAGGCCGAGCATCTTCTCGTACCGGGGCGTGCTCGGCAGGTACGCGCCGAAGATCTCGTGCAGGCCACGCTTGGTGCGCTTCACCGCGTCGTTCACGTCGCCGCGCGCCGCGGTCAGGGACGCGGTCGCGATGCGGCGCACGGTGTCGTCGGCGACGCTCTGATAGCGGGCGCTGTCGCGCACCGCCACCAGCACCTTCGCCAGCTTCTCGTCTTCCACCACTACTCCTCGGCCAGCCCCGCCCGCGAGGCCAGCAGCCTACGCAGCGAGCGCAGCCTGCCCTCGGTCGCCAGCCCCTCGGCGACCACCGTGTCCAACATGCAGTCCGGGTCCTCGGGCGGTCCCAGGTGCCCGCATCCCGACGGGCACTCCTCGGCGGCCTCGGCCATGCCGGGGAACGCCGCCACGATGTCGTCCGGCGTGATGTGGGCCAGGCCGAACGAGCGGATGCCGGGGGTGTCCACCACCCAGCCGCCGGCCGGCAGCGGGAACGCCACCGCCGAGGTCGACGTGTGCCGGCCCTTGCCGACCCCGCTGACCTCGCCGGTGGCCCGGTCGGCCGCCGGCACGAGCTTGTTCACCAGGGTGGACTTGCCGACGCCGGAATGGCCGATCAGCGCGGACACCCGACCGTCAAGACGCTCGGCCAGGGTGTTGGGTTCCCGATCCGATCGGGTGACCACGACCGGCAGGTCGAGCTCGGCGTAGACGCCCAGGATCTCGTCCGGCGAGGCCAGGTCGGACTTGGTCAGGCAGAGCACCGGCGTCAGGCCGCCGGCGTATGCGGCGACCAGGCACCGGTCGATGAAACCGGTTCGCGGCGGCGGGTCGGCCAGCGCCGAGACGATGATCAGCTGCTCGGCGTTGGCCACCACCACCCGTTCGAACGGGTCGGTGTCGTCGGCGGTGCGCCGCAGCACGCTGCTGCGGGGCTGGCGGCGCACGATCCGGGCCAGCGTGTCCACCGCGCCGGAGGTGTCGCCGACCAGGTCGATCTCGTCGCCGATGACCACCGAGGTGCGGCCCATCTCGCGGGCCCGCATGGCGATCACCTTACGTTCGGGGTCGCCGTCCAGCGCGATCGTCCAGCGGCCGCGGTCGACGCCGACCACCATGCCCGACTCGGCGTCGGCGTGGTCCGGCCGCTTCTTGCTGCGGGGGCGGGAGCCCTTGCCCGGCCGGACCTTGACGTCGGACTCGTCGAGCCGGCGCCAGTCGCCGCGCGTCACACCCGCTCCGCCAGCTGGAGCATCGCCGCCCACATGCCGGGGAAGTCCGGGATCGTCTTGGTGGTGGTCTCGATGTCGTCCACGGAGACGCCGGGGACCCGCAGGCCGATGATCGCGCCGGCGGTGGCCATCCGGTGGTCGTGGTAGGCGTGCCAGAGGCCGCCGGTCGGCTGCGACGGCCGGATGATCAGGCCGTCCTCGGTCTCGTCGGCGTCGCCGCCGATGCCGCGGATCTCCGTGGTCAGCGCGGCGAGCCGGTCGGTCTCGTGGCCGCGGATGTGCGCGACGCCGCGGATGTGGGTGGGGCTGTCGGCCAGCACCGCCATCGCCGCCACGGTCGGCGTCAGCTCGGAGGCGTCGTGCAAGTCGATGTCGATGCCGTTCAGGCGCTCGGGGCCGGCGACGGTCAGGCCGTTGTCCGACAGCGACACGTGGCAGCCCATGCGTTCGAGGACGTCCCGCATCTCGTCGCCGGGCTGGGTGGTGACCAGCGGCCAGTCCGGCACGGTGATCGACCCACCGGTGACCGCGCCGGCGGCCAGGAACGCCGCCGCGTTGGACAGGTCCGGCTCGATCCGCCAGTCCTTCGCCCGGATGGCGCCCGGCGCGACGTGCCAGCGGTTGGGCTGGCTGTCGTCCACCTCGACGCCGACGGCCCGCAGCATCTCGATGGTCATCTCGATGTGCGGCAGCGACGGCACCGGCTTGCCGTCGTGCAGCACGGTGACGCCCTGCTCGTAGCGGGCGCCGGAGAGCAGCAGCGCCGACACGAACTGGGACGAACCGGACGCGTCGATCGTGACCTCGCCGCCGCGCACCCCGCCGTGGCCGTGCAGCGTGAACGGCAGCGAGTCGCCGTCGACCGCCACGCCGAGCGAGCGCAGCGCGTCCAGGACGGTGTTCATCGGGCGGACCCGGGCCTGCTCGTCGCCGTCGAAGCGCACGTCCCCGTCGGCCAGCGCCGCGGCCGGCGGCACGAAGCGCATCACCGTGCCGGCCAGGCCGCAGTCCAGGTCGGCGTCGCCGCGCAGCGGGCCGGGGGTGACCTCCCAGGAGCCCTGGTGGCCGTCGGCGATGCGCACTCCCAGCGAGCGCAGCGCCGCCGCCATCAGTTGGGTGTCGCGGCTGCGGAGGGGAAGGTGGACGGTGGAGGAGCCGTCGGCGAGGGCGGCCAGCAACAGGGCACGATTGGTGATCGACTTGGAACCGGGCACGGGGACGGTCGCGCGCACGGCTTCGGTGACGGACGGAGTGGGCCACGGCTGCGTCATGGGGGTGATGATTCCCTACTCGGCGCGCTCAGTTCCCCCTCGGGGCCGGTGACATGCGACGATGATTTCGGAGGTGGTCAGGGGTGTGCGGCAGGTATGCCTCCACGAAGGACCCGGCGCAGCTGGCGCTCGAGTTCTCCGCGGTCGACGCGACCGCGTCGGAGGCCCCCGGCGCGGACTACAACATCGCGCCGACCAAGCCCGTGCTGGCCATCGTGGCGCGGCATCCCCGTGACGCCGACGGCCGTCCCGACCCGTCGGCGGTGGAGCGCACCATTCGGGTGATGCGGTGGGGGCTCGTGCCGACCTGGTCCCAGGACCGCAACGTCGGCGTCAAGATGATCAACGCTCGGTCCGAGACCGCCGCCGTGAAGCCGGCCTACAGCGAGTCGATGGCCCGGCGGCGGTGCATCCTGCCGGCCGACGGCTGGTTCGAGTGGCGGCGCGAGACCGGCGCCAAGGAGCCCTTCTACGTCACCAATCCGGATGACACGAGCCTGGCCATGGCCGGGCTGTGGACGGCCTGGCGGGACCCGAACCAGCCGGCGTCGCCGTGGCTGGTGACCTGCGCCGTGCTGACCACCGACGCGTTCGGGCCGCTGGCCTCCGTGCACGAGCGGATGCCCCTTGTCCTGCCGCGAGACGCCTACGAGCGGTGGCTGGCCCCCGACCTGGGCAGCGACGACGTCGCCGACCTGCTGAAGCCGTCCCCGGAGATCGTCGACCGCTACGAGCTGCGGCGCGTGTCGACCGCCGTCAACAGCATCCGCAACAACGGTCCCGAGCTGCTGGCCGAGGCCGAGCCGGAGCCCGTCGAGCTGGACCTGTTCTCGTGACCAGGACCCAGGTCGAGACGCCCTTCGGCCCCGCCCGGGCCGAGTTGCACTGCGCCGCCGAGAGCCGGGCCGCGTTGCTGCTGGGCCACGGCGCCGGCGGCGGGATCGAGGCCCCCGACCTGGTCGCCGCCACCCGCGCCGCCACCGCCGCCGGCGTGCACGTCGCCCTGGTCGAGCAGCCCTACCGCGTCGCCGGCCGCCGCGCCCCCGCGCCCGCCAAGCAGCTCGACGCCGCGTGGCTCGCCGTCGTCGAGGACCTGGGCGAACGCTGGTTCGAGGGGTTGCCGCTGCTGTTCGGCGGCCGGTCCTCCGGCGCTCGTGTCGCCTGCCGGACCTCCAGCGACGGTTCCGCGGTCGCCGTCCTCTGCCTCGCGTTCCCGGTCCACCCGCCCGGCAAGCCGGACAAGACCCGGTTGCCCGAGTTGGACGGCGTCGAGGTGCCCACGCTGGTCGTCCAGGGCTCCCGCGACCCGTTCGGAATGCCGGAGCCGGCACACCACCGGGAGGTCGTCACGCTGGCCGGCGACCACTCGCTCAAGGCTGACGTCAGCGGCGTCACCAAGGCCGTGACCGAGTGGCTGAACCGGGTGCTTCACACCCTGGACGCCTGAGTTCCAGGCAGCGGCCCTCGCGGTGCCACGTCATTGCACGCAGAACTCGTTGCCCTCGGGGTCCTGCATGACGACGTGGTGGCCGAACTCGTCGTCGACCTCGCGCAGCCGGGTGGCGCCGGCGGCGACCAGGCGTTCGACGTGGTCGGCGACCAAGGCGCGGCGCTGTGCGGGGTTGCCGGACCTGACGTTCACGTCGAGGTGCACCCGGTTCTTGGCGGTCTTGCCCTCCGGCACGGGCTGGAAGAACAGCCGCGGCCCGTGTCCGGACGGGTCGACGACGGCGGCCCGCCACTGGTCCCGTGGAATGTCGTTCGCAATCGCAAAGGCCGCCCAGCTGGCAAAACCTGGCGGCGGGGGCTCGGGGACGTAGCCGAGGGCCAGTGCCCAGAACTCGGCCAACCGCTGCGGATCGCCGGCGTCGAACGTCACCTGGAACCCGAGGGCCACGGCGTCAGCCCGCGATCGGGGCGACGACGGCGTCGGTGAGCTCGGCCAGGGCGGCCGGGGCCAGCTCGACCTCCAGCCCACGGCGTCCCGCCGAGCAGAACACCGTCTCGAACCCGGTGGCCGACGCGTCCAGCACCACCGGCAGGCGCTTCTTCTGACCCAGCGGCGAGATCCCGCCGGCGACGTAGCCGGTGGCCCGCTCGGCGGCGGCGACCTCGGCCATGCGCGCCTTCTTGCCCTTCAGCGCGGCGGCGAGGGCCTTGAGGTCCAGCTGGCCGGTGACCGGAACCACGCCGACGGCCAGCTTGCCGTCGACCTCGGCGACGAGTGTCTTGAACACGCGGGCGGCGTCCAGGCCCAGCGCCTCGGCGGCCTCCAGGCCGTACGAGTCGTGCCGGGGGTCGTGGTCGTAGCTGTGCAACGTGTGCGGCACCTTGCGCTTGGCCAGCAGCGCGGTCGCCGGGGTTCCCTGTCCCGCCATGGCGCAGACCCTATGACGCGCCTCTCACCGTGGAATGACCATGGGGGTCGCTGTGTTGAAGCCGACGTGGCTACTTCAAGCGCTGTGCTCGGCCGGTCCACGGCCCGACGCGTATCCTTAGGGGCGAACGACACGCTTCCCGCACGGGGAGCGTCGACAGCGTCCGCCCGGCTCGCACGCCGGCGGGGAGGGAGCCAGGTGCCGGGTAGCTCCGCCCAGGTCAACGACAACGAGATCACCGAGCAGGAAACTCCCGAGCAGCGGGCCGCGCGCTTCGAGCGCGATGCCATGCCCCTGCTCGACCAGCTGTACTCGGCCGCGCTGCGCATGACGCGCAACCCCGCGGACGCCGAGGACCTGGTCCAGGAGACCTATCTGAAGGCCTACAGCGCCTTCGAGTCGTTCACCAGCGGCACGAACCTCAAGGCCTGGCTGTACCGCATCCTCACGAACACCTACATCAACGGCTATCGGCGCAAGCAGCGGCAGCCGATCCAGACCTCCGCCGACGAGATCACCGACTGGCAGATCGCGGCCGCGGAGAGCCACACCTCCTCGGGCCTGCGCTCGGCCGAGGTCGAGGCGATGGACCGGCTCCCCGACGACGACGTCAAGCAGGCGTTGCAGCAGCTGCCCGAGGAGTTCCGCATCGCGGTCTACCTCGCTGACGTCGAGGGCTTCGCGTACAAGGAGATCGCCGAGATCATGGGCACCCCGATCGGGACCGTGATGTCCCGCCTGCACCGCGGTCGCCGACAGCTGAAGGACCTGCTGACCGACGTGGCCAAGGAGCGCGGCTTCCTGCGCTCCCGCGAGCGTGAGGTGGCGGGGTCGTGAGCGGCGAGGGCGAACTCCACGACAAGAAGGCCGGCTGCTCGGAGGTGCTCTCGGAGGTCTGGGCCTTCCTGGACAACGAGTGCGACGGCAAGCAGCGCGAGATCCTGCGCCAGCACCTCGACGAGTGCAGCCCCTGCCTGGAGCAGTACGGCATCGAGGAGCACCTGAAGATCCTGCTGGCCCGCAAGTGCGGCGGCGACCACGCCTCGGCCGAGTTCAAGGAGCGGCTGCGGGCGTGTATCAAGGAGAAGGTGCTCGAGCGCACGGTGACGGTCCGGGCCGAGGTCGAGATCGAGCAGCGCTGAACCCCCTGAACAGGCGAAGGCCCCGGTGACGACGTCACCGGGGCCTTCTCGCGCGTTCACGCACGGGTCTCAGGCGTTGGGCCGCTTCCCGTGGTTGGCGCCGCCCTTCTTGCGGTCGCGGCGCTTGCGGGCACGCTTGGACATAGCTGTCTCCTCTAAAGCCGAACGTCTGTCCCCCGATTGTCGCACGTCCGCTGCGCGCCCCCGAATCCGTGGTTCCATGACGAGATGACCGAGGAGATCCGGGCCGAGATGGTGGCCAACGTGAGCAAGGTCGTGGCGCATGAGGGCGACACCGTGGCCGACGGCGCGGAGATCGTCATCCTGGAGTCGATGAAGATGGAGATCCCGGCGGTGGCCCACCACGCGGGACGGGTGACCAGGGTCGCGGTGGCCGAGGGCGACGTCGTGCAGGAGGGCGACCTGCTCGCGGTCGTGGAGTAGCCGCGCGGCTGGCCCGAGAGTGATGTCGTGCGGGATGGCGGCCTGATCGCCGTCGCCGAGTCGCGGGACCGACTAGCGTCGGCGGCGTGTCGACACTCACCGACCTGCTCGCCGAGCACACGGGCCTGCCCGGCGCCGCCGCCGACCACCTTCAGATGGTGGCCGCGGAGTGGCAGCTGCTGTCGGACCTGGCCTTCGCCGACTTCGTGCTCTGGGTGCCGCTGGGCGACCACCAGGACCCGGACGCCAAGTACCTGTGCGTGGCGCAGGCCCGGCCGACCACCGGCCCGACCTCCCACCCCGACGACATGGTCGGCAGCACGGTCACCGCGGACGAGCACCCGCAGCTGCGCCGCGCCCTGGTCGAGGGTCGGATCTGCCGCGAGGAGGACCCCCGCTGGCACCTGGGCGTGCCGGTGCGCCGGGAGACCATCCCGGTCCGCTTCCACGGCGAGATCATCGCCGTGCTGTCCCGGGACACCAACCTGGCCGTGCCGCGGGTGCCGAGCCCGCTGGAGATCGCCTACCTGGGCAGCGCCGCCGACCTCTGTCAGATGATCTCCGACGGCACGTTCCCGGCCGTCGAGCCGTCCGCCGACGTGCACACCAGCCCCCGCGTGGGCGACGGCCTGATCCGCATCGACAGCGCCGGCGCGGTGGTCTTCGCCAGCCCGAACGCACTGTCGGCGTACCACCGCATGGGCCACGCCGCCGACCTGATCGGCGTGCACCTGGCCCCGCTGACCCGGTCGCTGGTGGCCGACCCGTTCGACGCGACGGAGGTCGCGCAGCGGATCCGTACCGCCCTGGACGGCAATCCGAGCATGCGCATCGAGGCGGAGTCCCGCCGCGGCGCTGCGGTGCTGTTCCGGGCGCTGCCGCTGCGGCCGCTGGGCAAGGCGGCGGGCGCGCTGGTGCTGGTCCGCGACGTCACGGAGGTCAAGCGCCGCGACCGCGCCCTGCTGTCCAAGGACGCGACGATCCGCGAGATCCACCACCGGGTGAAGAACAATCTGCAGACGGTGGCGGCGCTGCTGCGGCTCCAGGCCCGCCGCACCAACAACGCCGAGGCCCGGGACGTGCTCCAGGAGTCGGTGCGCCGGGTGACCTCGATCGCGCTGGTGCACGAGACGCTGTCCATGTCGGTGGACGAGCGGGCCAACCTGGACGACGTGCTGGACCAGGTGTTCCCGATGCTCTCGGACGTGGCGACGGCGGAGAACAGCATCGCCGTGCGCAAGGAGGGCAAGCTCGGCGTGGTGCCGGCGGAACTGGCCACGCCGCTGGTCATGGTGCTCACCGAGCTGGTGCAGAACGCGCTGGAGCATGCCTATCCGGCCGGCAATTCGGGCGAGGTGGTGGTGCGTGCCGAGCGGTCCGCCAAATACCTGGACGTGGTGGTGGCCGACGAGGGCAGGGGCCTGCCGCCGGGCTTCTCGCTGGAGCGGACCGAGCGGCTGGGCCTCCAGATCGTCCGCACGCTGGTGGAGTCCGAGCTGCGGGGATCGCTGTCGCTGCGCCGCCGGGACGAGAAAGGCACCGAGGCCGTGCTGCGGGTGCCGCTGCGGCGCAGCCGCTAGATCGCGCGTCGATTAATTCGACTTGGACGTACAAGGGGCTTGGAACCTCGGGGGAAGGTTCCAAGCCCCTGGCACGATGAGAAATCGAAAAGAAATGCGTTCGTCAGGCGTTGCTACGAGCGCGGGTACGAGCGTTGCGACGCTTCAGCGCACGCCTCTCGTCCTCGCTCATACCGCCCCACACGCCGGCGTCCTGCCCGCTCTCCAGTGCCCACGACAGGCAACCGGACACCACCGGGCAGCGGCGGCAGACGGTCTTCGCCTCGGCGATCTGCAGCAACGCCGGACCGCTGTTCCCAACGGGGAAGAACAGCTCGGGGTCCTCGTCACGGCAGGCCGCGCGGTGGCGCCAGTCCATTTCTCTAGCTCCTCGCTAAGCGCGCTGCGAGCGCGCCGTTGTCGTCAGCGGTCGTCGGGGTGCTTGTGAATGCTTTCACGAACTCTCGGGATGTCAAGGGGTCGGCTCCGACTCGGTGAGAGAACTCACCCGAAAGATCGGCAGGCCTGACCACTGGCTCCGGTCCGTGACCAGCAATGATGCCGTGTGTCGCGGCGTCACGACGAGCTTATTACGCTCCGGTCACGAACGCAGCACGACAACGCGCAGATCACACCGCGACCCGCAGCGCCTTCGGCACTGACAGGAACTTTACCTGACGGTGCTCGCCCAGATCGTCGCCGTCCACCTGAAGCCGCACGGGTTGCTCCGCGGTGACCGCGATCTCGGCCACATCGTCCAGCCGCAGCAGGCTGCTGCCCGAGGGCGGGCCGAGCGGCAGCAGGATCTGCGACAGGGTGCGCGCGATGGTCGGCGGGGCCAGGCTGCGCAGCGCGAACAGGCCCAGGCCGCCGTCGAACGAGCAGCCCGGGTTCATGTGGATCGGCTTCGCGCCCAGGTAGGTCCACGGATCGGTGTTCGAGACGAATGCCAGTCTCGTCGTCTCGCGGGTGCCGTCGGGCAGTTCGATCTGCAAGTCTGTGGCGGTCATCATCTGCCGCAGGTAGTTGGCCAGCGCGATGGACGCGTACAGCAGCGGGCTGGCCGTCTTGTCGCGGCGGCGCTCCACCTCGGCGACGACGTCGGCGTCCCAGCCCAGGCCGGCGTTGAACGTGAACCAGCGGCTGTCGGAGTTGGCCGGCTCGACCAGGCCGAGTCCGACCTCGCGGCGGCTGCCGCTCTCGATCGCCAGCAGCAGCCGGTGGGTGGCCTCCACCGGGTCCCTGGGCAGCCCCAGGGCGCGCGCGAACACGTTCGCCGAGCCGCCGGGCACGACACCCAGCGCCGGCGCGTCCGCGGGGTCCTGCGCCTTCGCGAGCAGGCCGTTGACCACCTCGTTGACGGTGCCGTCACCACCGTGGGCGACCACCAGGTCGACCCCGTCCGCCACGGCGCGCGCGGCGGCGTCGGCCGCGTGCCCCCGGTAGCTGGTCTCCACGATCTCCAGCTGCACGTCGCTGGCCAGCGCGTGGGCCAGCACGTCCCGTCCGGCGGCGGTCGTCGCCGTCGCCTGCGGGTTCACCACGAGTAGGGCACGCACACCAGCAGAGTAAGACAGGCCGTGACCATCGACCGGCCGTCCGGCTCTGTACGGGTGGTTGACGCTCATCGAAAGTGAGGCAGGTCTCCTTCCAACTCGCTGTCCGTGTTGTCGGCGAGTGCACCCAGACGACCGTCTGCTCGACGACAACACCTGAATCATCGCCCCAACCTCCGCGCCGATCGACCGGCCGTCCGGGTGGCCTACGATCGTGGCTGCGCACGGATCGTGATGTGCGCTGGTAGCAGGTCGAGGAAGGTGTCCGTTGTCACGCGAAATCGCCGCTCCCGGACCCGTTCGCGCCGCTGGCGCGCTGGTATTCGCGCAGGGCGTCGCCGCGCTCGTGGTCGCCGTGATCGCGCTGGTGCGCGGCATCGCCGGCGGCGCGCCCGGCGACCTGGCCTACGGCGAGGCCGGCATCTTCGCGGTGATCGCCCTCGCGTTCGGGGCGCCCGGCCTGCTGCTGTGGCAGGGGCGGCGCGGCGCCCGCAACGGCGCGGTGTTCCTCCAGCTGCTGGTGCTGGGCGGCGTCTGGTACCAGTTCAACCCGGCCGAGTCGCTGCCGGTCGACCTGCTCTTCACGGCCTACTGCCTGGCCGTGCTGGTGCTGCTGTTCCGCGCCTCGTCCCGCGCGTGGGCGATGGGCGTGACCGAAGAGGAGTCGCAGCAGCCCCGCTAGACGCGGGCCGCGGCCTTGGCGAGCGCCTCGTCGGCGAGGCGATAGCGGTACCAGTTGTCGACCCTGCTCGCGCCCATCGCCTCGTAGAAGTCGATCGCGGGCTGGTTCCAGTCCAGCACCGACCACTCGAACCGGCCGAGGCCGCGGTCGGCGGATTCCTTGGCCAGCGCGAGGAAAAGCGCCCGGCCGAGGCCGCTGCCGCGGTGCTCCGGGCGCACGAACAGGTCCTCCAGGTAGATGCCGTGGGTGCCCGTCCAGGTGGAGAAGCTCAGGTACCACAGCGACATTCCGACGACTTCGCCGTCCGCCTCGGCCACGTGGCCGAACAGCGCCGGCGACGGGCCGAACAGCGCGGCGCGCAGCTGCTCGGCCGTCAGGTGGCACTCCTGCGTCGCCCGCTCGTACGCGGCGAGGTCGTGCACGAGCTGCACGACCACGTCGACATCCGACTCGCGGACGCTGCGGATCATCAGATCTCCCCCAGCGGTGGCACGTTCAGGCGGCGGATCTGCGCCTGCCCCCGGTCCTCACCCAACACCGAGATGCCCGCCGGGTCCAACCCGATCCGGACGCCCGCGGCCGGGTCCAGGCCGAGCCAGCGCACCACCAGCACGCGGCTGAAGTGGCCGTGGCCGATCAGCACCACGTCGCCGCGGTCCAGCGCCTGCCGGGCGCGGTCCAGCACGGCGTCGGCGCGGTCGCCGACTTCCTTGGCGGTCTCGCCGCCCGGGATCTCGTGCGTCCACACCGACCAGTCCGGCACCGACTCCCGGATCTGCTCCGTGGTGAGGCCCTCGTAGTCGCCGTAGTCCCACTCGGCGAGGTCCTCGGTCACCTCGTCCACGATCAGGCCGGCCAGCTGGGCCGTGCGGCCCGCGCGGGAACGGGGACTGGCCAGGACAAGTCTGGGGGGCACGGTCGTCCCGCGGAGTTCGGCCAGGACGGCGCCGGCCTTGCGGGCCTGCTGCTCGCCGTGCGCCGTGAGGGGGACGTCGGTTCGACCGGTGTGCTGGCCGGTGACCGACCATTCGGTTTCCCCGTGCCTGATGACGTACACGTCTGCCACCCAGCGGATCGTAGCCCCGCGCTGCCGTCGCGGCAGGTCCTGTGACCCATCGCACTGCATCGAACAGGCGATCGAACATTGGGCCTCCATGAGGTATAATTTGGAGGTAATCCAGGGGAGAGGACGGTGTCGGCGGTGCGTCATCCGAAACTCGGGGTTGTGGTGGACTTCGCCAACTGCGTGCCCGGCGCGCAGACCAGGATCGTCTCCGACCAGCGGCGCATGTACCTCGACGAGGGGCGCCAGCCGTGGGCGTACTACGGGCCGATGGTGGCCGCGATCCGGCGCGCGCTGGCCGATCCGGCGCCGCAGCTCGCGTTGGAGCTGGCCGTGGCCAAAGTGGAGGAACCGGCCAAGCACGGCCATTTCGTCGAGCTGCAGAAGGGATTCCTGCGCTGGCACGAGGGATTCGCCGGCAGTCTGGTGCCCGTCGGCGCCGGCAGCTGGATCGGCGACGACGCGATCTTCGACGTGCACCCGCAACTCGGCCTGCGGCCGGCGAAGGGCCCCAAGCTGGCCGTGCAGCTGTACATGAAGGAACCGGAGCTGCGGCCGGACGCCGCCGCCGTTCCGTTGCACATGATGCGATCCGTGATGGACCAGGTGCTGCCCGGCGGCGTGCCGGCGATTCTCGATGTGCGGCGCGGGAAACTGCTGCTGCCCTCGCGTCGCCGCAGCGACAAGCGGTTGGACGCGGACGTGGCCGGCGTGGTCGCGCACTGGGCCGCGATCTGGCGGGCCATCGCCTGAAACCGTTGCGGCGCTTAGGCCCGCTGCGTCTGGGTGAGGAAGGCGACGCCGTTCTTGTCGCAGCCGACCTGGCTGGCGTTGCGGTCGTCCAGGTCGGCCTCGCAGGTCCAGCCGTTCACCACGAGCCGGCGGGCCGTGCCCTGGGCCTTGTGCGGGGCGTCGCGGTAGTAGTCGTACAGGACGTTGAGCACCTCGCCGCAGTCGGCGGTGCCGGCGGGCAGGGCCGGCGAGACGACGTCCCGCTTGCCGGCGGGGCCCGTCACCAGGCCGCAGTCCACCGGCGGCACGTAGGAGGACGGCGGCGGCTGGGCGTGCGTCGGCCCGGCGCCACAGGCGGTGACCAGCAGCAGGACGCCGAGCAGGGCCGGCAGCCATCGCCCCATGGTTCCTCCGTACGAGTGAATTGCTGCCCGTTGGACGCACGTCGCGCCCCGTGGTTTCACCCGGACGTGAATTTGGCGCGCAACCGCCGGACATCTTCGCCGAGCGGTCGGTCGACCAGCACGGGGGGCACCGTTTCGGCGATCCAGGCGTACGCCTCGCGCAGCCGCGGGGCGCCGGGCAGGCCGCGCAGGTGGTGCGCCTGGGCGAGGCCGGTCAGCTCGCAGGCGGTGATCGACAGCAGGTGGTCGATCACCCGCCTGAGCTGCTCGCCGGCGGCCCAGGCGTGCGCCTGCACGTCCTCCTGGCCGGCGGAGGTGTCGAGCGAGCCGAGCGTTGCCGGCGTGGTCAGGCGGCGGATCTCGTGCAGCTCGCCGGCGGCCCGCTTGTGGATGGGGGACAGGCCGGCCTGCGGCCCGGGATCCATGGCGAGCTGGGCGTTCAGGCCGGTGAACTGGCTGTCCATCAACCGGTGCAGGCGCTGCACGCTGATCTCGGCGACGTGCGTGAGGGCCGCCGTCACAGCGTCCAGGCGCAGGCCGACCGTGACGGCGTGGTAGCCGGCGGTGGAGGTGAACCGGCCGTTGAGGAAAGAGGGGGAATCCGTCGGCGCGGCAAGGAGAAGGTCCCGCGCCGCGGCGAGGTCGTCCAGGGTGCGCAGGGCGTGGGCGATGGCCTGCGGGGCGACCCGGAACGACACCGGGGCCTGCACGAGGTCGGACCGGGTGGCGGAATTCGTCGTGCGGGAACGGATGTCCTTCAGGACCTTGGCCAGCACGGTGTCGGGCCCGGCCAGCGCCGGGTCGTAGATCGTCCGGGGCGCGCCGAGCACGTCGATCGCCATGGCGGCGGCCAGGATTTGCAGTTCGACGGCCTCCGCCGCCTCGGCCCCGCGCATGAAGGCGTGCGCCAGCGCCAGCGGCGATCCCTGGATGAGGCTGGCGCCTTCCTTGGGGCCCAAGGGAAACGGCTTCAGCCGCCGGCGCTTCAGGGCGTCGGCCGCCGGCGTCTCGACGCCTTTGTCCAGCACCGTTCCGACGCCGACGAAGGTCTGGAACGCATGCGACAGCGGGATGATCTCGCCGGCACTGCCCAGCGCCTCCCTCGGCACGGCCGGCACGAAGCCGTCGTTGAGCCGGTCGGCGAGGAACGTGGCCAGCTCCGGGCTGGCGGCCGTGGTCGGCGCGAGGAGGCCGTGCAGCTTGACCGCCAGCAGCGCGCGGACGTCCGGCGCCGGCAGCCACGGCGGGCCGCCGACCGCGCGCCCGATGAGCAGATTCCGTTGGTGCGCGGCCTGTTGCTCGGCGTCCAGGGCGACCCCGGCCAGGCGGCCCATGCCCGTGTTGACGCCGTACACGGGCTTGTCGGCGGCGTCCAGCGCGGCGAGCATCGCCCGCCGGTTCGCCGCGACGTCGTCCAGCGGGCCGAGTTCGACCCGCGCGCCCCTGGCGATGGCCAGGATGTCCAGGGCCTTCACCGGTACGGCAGCATCGTGCCGACGTCCGCCGCCTCGGCCCGGTGCAGGATCATGGCGGCCACGGCGAGGTCCGTTGTGGACAGTCCCCGATGCCAGAACAGGGTCCGCTCGGCGTCGTGCTCGCGGCCGGGCTTGTGGCCCGCCACGATCTCGCCGATCTCCGCGTGGATCCGCTCCTCCGTCAGGATGCCCGCGTTCAGGTGCGGGCGGAGTGCCCCGAACCGCGGGTCGCCCGAGCGGGACTCCCGCCAGTTGTCGACCACGATCTTGTCCACGTCGTCGAGCAGGTCCGGGGCCAACGCGCTGATCGTCCCGTACGGCACGAGGAAGCTCCCGGGACGGAGGAACTCCTTGCGTAGCAGCGGCTCCGGTTCCGTCAACCGGGACGCCTCCACCAGCACGTCCGCGCCGTCGAGCGTCTCCTCCCACGTCGCCGCCACCGTCACCGGCTTGCCCAGCCGCGCCGACAGCCTCGCCGCGAACGGCTCCCGCGACTCCGGCCGGCGGCTGGTCACGCGGATCTCCGTGAAGTCGAACACCGAGTCCAGCAGCACCACGTTCCACCAGGCCGTGCCGCGTGCCCCGACGTGACCCAGCACCTTGGCGTCCTTGCGGGCCAGGTACTTCGCCCCCACCGCCGTCATCGCCCCGGTCCGCGCCTCCGTGATCATCGTGCCGTCCACGATGGCCTTCGGCATGCCCGTCTCCGGGTCGAACAGGCTGATCAGCGCCATCTCGCTGGGCAGGCCGCGCTCGTAGTTGGCGACGAAGTCGCCCACCACCTTGACGCCGCTCACGCCCTTGTCCGTCAGGCTGCCCCGCAGCACGTTGAAGTGCCCGCGGCCGCCGTTGTCCGGCACCAGGTGGGTGCGCGGCTCGAACACCACGCGCCCGTTCCCGTGATCGGCCAGCACGTCCTCCACCGCCGCCACGATGTCCGCGTCGGTGACCCCCAGCGACTCGATGTCCGCCCCGGACAGGTAGCGCAGCCAGACCGTCGTCACGTGATCAGCCTAGAGCCTGCGCCGGCTCCGGGCCCTCGGTCAGACCGGGCGGCGGAACGTGAACCAGTCACGTCGCTCCCGCGCGGGCTTGGGCTCCGGTTTTGGCTTGGGCTCGGGCTCCGGCGAACTCATGACGACGGAGCCGCTGATACTGCCGGCCTGGAAGAGGGTGCCGGTCGGCGTGCCCAGTGCGACATTGAGGACGCCGTGCCCGCGGCCGCGGGCGGCGACCTCCCACACCGCGGCCAGCTTGGCGGCGAACGCCTCGTCGTCGGCGCAGGCCTGCGCCAGCTGCCCGGCCACCTGCTCGATCCCCGCCGCGGTGACGTCCACCTTGGCCCCGACGACCACCCGCAGCTGCTGCCACGACCCCTCGTCGCCGATCCGCTCGTCGCCCACCAGCGCGGCGGCGATCGTCAGCAGCGTCGTCTCGTTCATCGTGTGACCCCCTCGGTCTTGGTTCACACGGTATGTGACGGACGGCATGAGATCGAAGCGCCGCCGATTGGGGTGAGTAGGGCGCTTCCGGGGAGCGTGAAGCTCCTCAGTTGGGGCCGTGGGGCGCAGGGGCATGGTCGAGGGCATCCAGTTGTCGTTGGACGCGGTCGGCGCCTGCGAAGCGGTGCTGGGCCCGGTAGAGGTCGAGGGCTTGGTGCCAGGCATGGCGGCCCTGGTCGTGTTGGTCGAGGGCGGCGTGGGCTTGGCCGAGCCGGTCGAGGACGTCGGCTTCGTTGAAGGTGTCGCCAATCTGGCCGCACAGGGCGAGCGACTGCTCGTAGTAGCCGAGGGCTTGAGTGTGCTGGCCGGTGTGGTGGGCGATGTAGCCCAGGGTGTCCAACGCGTTCGACACGCCCTCGCGGTAGTGGAGACGGCGGCACAGGGCCAGGGCGGCCTGGCAGTGGGCGTGGGCCTGGTCATACTGGCCGAGCCGAGCCTCGTGCCAGCCCACCTGGTTGAGCGCGTCTGCTTCGCGCACCGGTTGGCCGAGGGGCCGGTAGAGGTTCAGGGCGTGGGTGGCGTGGCCCAGGGCCCGCTGGTCGTCCCCCTGCTGTTCCCAGACGAACGCGAGAACCCGGTGTGTATGGGCTTGTTCGCGGGTGTCCCCGCGGTCTCCAGCAGCGGCGAGTGCCTGCTGAAGGTGGTCGAGGGCCTCTGCGGGTCGACCCAGGCGGGCATGGGCGTCACCGAGGTACCGATGCGCCATGGCTGTGGTGGCGTGATCGTCGAGGCGCGCGGCCGTGGCCAGGGCTGCTTCCCAGACGGTGCGGTAGTCGTGCAGGCGGCCCTGCCTACTGTGGAACGTGGTCAACGTCCAGGCTAGGTGGACGACCGTGCGGTGCCAGCCTTCGCGCATCACCAGCCGTTGGGTGGCCAGCAGGTTGGGGTTTTCAGCGCTGAACCAGGCCAACGCCGTGGACTTGTCCGCCAGGAGGTGGGGACGGCTGCTGGCGGCGGGTGGGCCGCTCTGGAGCGGTTCCCGATGCGGAGCGAGGAGCCGGTCGGCGGCGTGGGCGGTGTGCAGGTAGTAGTCGACCAGCCGGTGCAGCGCCGCGTCCCGGTCAGGAAGCGGCAGGTGCTGGCGGGCGTGCGCGGCGGCGTGCAGGCGCACGAGGTCGTGCATGCGGTAACGGCCGGGGAGGTGCTGCTGGATCAGGGAGACCCGTTCCAGGGCGCGCAGCGCCTCACTCACCTCGGCTGCGGGCAGGTCGGTGAGGGACTCCGCGGCGGGCAGGGCGATGTCCGGGCCGGGTGCCAGGCCGAGCAACATGAACACCTGGGCCTGGTTCGGTTCAATGGCGGCTACTGACCAGGACAGGGCGGCGTGGACGCTGGCGGCCGGGTCGCCGGTGTCCAGCGCTCCCAGGCGGGTGGCCGTGTCCCGCAGTTCGGCGGCCAGCGCGGCCAGAAGCGTGTCAGGTCGCAACGCGGCGCGGGCGGCGACCACGCCCAGGGCCAAGGGCAGGCCTGCGCAACGGTCCACCAGCTCGTCGGCCGCGTCGGGTTCGGCGGCCAGACGCTCAGGCCCGAGGCGGCCGGCCAGCAGCTCGCGGGCCTCGGCGTCGTCGAGCGTGTCCAGCGCGATCGGCCGGGCGTTGTGCGCGGCGACCAGACCCGCCAGCCGGTCCCGGCTGGTCACCACGACTGCGCAGGCGGGGCTGCCGGGCAGCAGCGGTTCCACCTGGGCGGTGTCGCGGGCGTTGTCCAGCACGATCAGCATCCGCCGGCCGGCGACCAGGCTGCGGTAGAGCGCGGTCTGGGCGTGCAGGCCGGCCGGGATGGCGGCGGGCTGGACGTCGAGGGCGTCGAGGAATCCGCACACCGCCTCCCCGGGCTCCATCGGCTTCCCGGCGGGGGCGTAACCGAGCAGGTCGACGAACAGCTGTCCGTCGGGGAACCTGTCCAGGTTCTGGTAGGCCCACTGCAGGGCCAGCCACGTCTTGCCGACACCGCCCCCGCCGCCGATCGCCGACACGACCACGGTGGCGCCCTGGGCGGTCTGCTGGTCCACGGCCTTGGTCAACGCGGTCAGCTCGCGGTCCCGGCCGACGAACACTCCCGGTGGCGCGGGCAGCTGCCTCGGGGTCACTGCCTGGACTCGCGGTTCGGATACGGGAGCCGCCAGTGTGTGGTCGGCGGTCAGGATCTGTCGATGCAGGTGCTGCAGCGGCGGGCTGGGATCCGCGCCGAGATCCTCGGACAGGCGCAGTCGGATCCGTTCGTAGTGCTTCAAGGCGTCGGCCTGCCGGCCACTGCGGTACAGGGCCACCATGAACTGGCTCGCCAGGCGCTCGTCCAGTGGATGCTCACCGGCTTGGGCGGCGAGCATGCCGAGCAGTTCGGCGTGCTCGCCGCGTCGCAGGCGCAGATCGGTCGCGTCCTGTTCGGCTGTGAGGCGCTCCTGGAGAAGAGTGGCGCGCATCGAGGTTACCCAGGGACTGTCCAGACCGCTGAGGGCTTCTCCTCGCCAGAGTCGCAGTGCCTGTTCGAAGAGGTCCAGTGCCTGCTCACCGTTCTCGGTGGATCGCGCCTGGTCGACCAGCGTGCGGAACTGGTACAGGTCCACCGCCTGCTGGTCGACGGTGAGCAGGTACCCGCCGAGGTGTCGCGCGATCGTCACCTCCGGAGCGCCGGCCAGGGCCTGGCGCAGCCGAGAGACATAGCTGGACAGCGTCCCCCGCACTCGGTGCGGGAGTGCGCCGCTCCACACACGTTCGGCGAACTGGTCGATGGACACCGGGTAGTTGGCATCGACCAACAAGACGGCCAGCACGCATCGCTGCCGCGCGGGTCCGACGTCGACAGCGTGGCCGTCGAGATCGGCACGGACGTCTCCGAGCAGGCTGAACCGAACCACCACTCCGCCACTTCCAGCCGGTGTCACTGGGTTCTCGCACAGCATCTGACCAGGGGATGGCATCGACATGGCAACGATGCACACGATCGGTCGAGCACAGTTCTACATGCGGCGGTCCTGCATTGGTGCAAGGGGGGACCAAGGGGGGAGGACCAGTGCAGGATCGCCGCGCCCGCGATCCACGTCGTCTCGGACGAGCTGCGGGTTCCTGGCCGGGCAACCTTTCTGTGCACCATCGGCGTCGTCGGCGCGCCCGTTCGACTTCCGCCGAGGGGTGTGCCATGCCTTGCACGGTGGATGGTGCGACGGTTGAGTCCGGTCCCGCCGGCGATCCGCTGCGGGGCCAAGATCTCTGTCGGCGACCTCCGCCACCAGAACGGACCAGCAGCAGGGTGCCGGGTTGCCGGTCGGGACAACTCTGATTTGGGGCTTGGACCAGATCGCGACGAGACCGAGGGGAACCGGTGGGAAACGCCGCTCGTTGATCTGGATGCCCGGTTCCCTTGGAACTTGGGCGTTTCCCTTGTGAGGGCTTGTGCCGAGCCCTTCGGCCTCGCCAGACGCAGCGTAGGCCGCGTGTCGACAAGGGAGGGTGTCCATGGCCCCATCGCGCTCGGACGAGAGATGGCGGACTGTCCGATCTGCCCTGGAAAGCTGGTCCCGGACGGTCCGCCTCTGCTTGATCCTCCTCGCCATCGGCGTTCCAAGCCACGCCGTTGCCTGGCTGATCATGCGTTGAGACAGCTCCATCTCGTACGGCTGCCCGAGCGTGCCACTCGGGCAGCCGTACCTGTCTAACGAAGGACAGTTCCCGACGACGCAGTTGGTTGAGCGATCAACCAAGATGGCTCACGTCGCGACGAGATGTGCGATCGGATCATCGTGACCGGGTCGGCGCCGCGTCGCGGATTGCTCCCCCGATGCGGACGCCCAGGACCCCAGCTGCTCCGCCAGATACGGCTGGACCCGGCTGGGTCTTGGGCCGTGGGAGATCACCAGGGGACAAGACGGCGCCGACCGGCGGAACGCGTCCCCGCTGGTCGGCGCCGTCAGGCCCGGGTGGATCAGGCCTGCTTGGTCTCCCAGAAGATCTGAGTCAATCTCCGGACCTAGGGAGACTGTTACGCCAGATGGACCAGCGATGGCGTGTCATCCGCTTAGATGTTGAACTTGCAACGCTCCGAAGGCCGCCGGTAACTCAAGATGGCGCATACCGCTGTCCGACCACGTTGCGCATCAGTTGAAGCCGGTGCGTGCACCGGTCGAACCACGACAGCAGCAGCACGGCGCGCTGTGTTCACACTTTCTTCTCTTCATCAAGGCGGCCCCCTTGCGGGGGCCGCTCGGCCGCTCGGTCGGGGCCCGGCTCCGCCACCCACCCGGCGTCCGTCGGCCCCCGCGAGCCGCGTTGAGAGGAAGAGATGTCCTCGCCGGACGGGCAGGCCAACAGGATGGTGGGAAGGGGGGCGCGCTGCGGTTCGGGAGGGGCCTAGCTCCGCGCCATCCCGTCGACCTCCCCGAGGGCAATCACGCGTGTCAAGGGGGCCGTTCCAGCGTCCGCCGCCGGCCTGGGCGGAGGTGCCCCCTTGACACGCATGATCGGGCAGAGCCAGGTCGACGGGATGGCGCGAGGCCCCACCCTAGGTACGAGTCACCTTCCAAGATCGTCGGTTGTGTTGTCGGCGCGCTATTGGCGCTGGTCAGTGGGGTCAGTCACGGTCACTTAGGACTCGCGCTGAGCGCATCTCAGCGTGGTATCGACGCACATCCGCTGCCTTCCTAGCCCGAGCACCTCTCTTCGACGGTCAGGCCGGATGCCCGGTTGGTTGTGTTCTACCTAGGGGCTAGGTAGAGTAAGCCCATGCCCCGACCACCGCGTGAACCCCGGATGACGCAACCCACGCAAGCGGTGCTGCGCGCTCTGGTCGCCGAACCCACCCATGAGTTCTACGGGTTGGAGTTGGGTGCGATAGCAGGCTTGCCAAGCGGCACTGTCCACCCCATCCTGGCCCGTCTGGAAGCTTGTGGCTGGCTGGTCAGTCACTGGGAAGATCTCGACCCGCACACGGAGGGACGACCCCGGCGCCGGTATTACCAGCTCACACCTGACGGTGCTGTGCGTGCTCGCGCCGCTCTAGCTCGTGCCAAGGCTGCCACAGCCAAGCTTCAGCACCGGCTCAGGCCTGATTTGGCGGGGGGAGCGGTGTGAGCGAGTACCGCTTCAACTCCGACGGGCGACCTGATCTCGACACCGTCTGCCTTTACGCCCGCAGTGTTGTCTCCAAGATCCGTGGAGCTCAACATTATAGCTCCGCCGCCAGCGCTATCGCTACAGCTGAACTCGATGCTGCAGCCGCAGCCTTCGCGCAAGCCAGGGCCCACGCTAGAGCTTGTACTGAAGCGTACGAAGATACAGTACGCAGCCTGGAACTCATCGAAGTCCGCGCACGTGAGCTCGCCCAAGTTGAGACACGTACACGCGCTAAAGCCCAGGCCCATGAGATCCATGTCCGCGAGCTTTATCGAGCTCGCGCCGAAGGTGAGGTCCGCGCCCGCGAGCTGGCTGAAGCTCGCGCCGAAGCTGATGCCCGCGCTAAAGCCTGTGCCTACGCCGAGGACCGCGCCCGCGAGGTAGCCATTGCCCGCAGCATTGAACACTCCCTGATCGACGCACATAACATGTCCATCGCGCTGTCCCAAGCCCTCGCTGTCGTCCCGGTCAATCCCACTTACCTCGCCCGCGCCGATCTCCTGACCCATGAGCTCGCTAAGCCGGATGTTGGCTCTCTCGCCCGCGCCTACGACATCGCAGTCAACCTCTTCGAGTCTTTGAATGCACTCAGAGCGACAGAGGTTGTTGCCGTCCCAGCCCCACCAGTAGCGCGTTCGGCCGTACGTCTGATTGAAACCGCGGTTCGTGTGCTACCCACTGCGGACCGTTCGCGCTACAGCGAGGAATTCCGCGCCGAGCTGGCCGAATTGGCTGGCCGACGCAAGCAGGTGATCTATGCGCTGCGTCTAGTCAGTCATGCGTACTCGCTGCGCCGCAGCCTAACCGATCCCGCTCACCGACGTCGAGCCGCTAGCGGAGGGTGACCAACAATGCCCACTGCTGTTCCCGCAGGCAAGCCAGAACGGGACCCCACCACAGTGATCGCCCTGATCTATCGCGTTGTGGACGAACCCCGGAGGGTCCTGGCACTGCTGGTCATCGTCCTTCCAGTCCTGGCTGCTGCCACCCAGTTACTGGTCCCAACCGCGACCCTGTTCGGAATCCCCACACCCGCACTGTGGTGGTCAGCGACTGGTTCTCTGGGCGGCGGCTGGCTGCTGCGGACTGGACTGCGACGCCTGAACAGTCGGTCCGATCGCATGGACGGACTCACAGTTGGTGGTCACAGCCAGCATCGCCCTCAGTCGGACGCGGAACGCGTACGGAGCGTCTCACGGCGTACGTCGCCCGGTCTAGTTGCACTGCAACCGCCTCTGCCTGTCTGCGATGCTGCGGAGGGTGGTCTGGGTGGCGGGGCCGAGACCCCTCCCGTGGATGTCAACGCCAGATCATCACCCGCGCTTACCCCGCGTATTCAACACCAAACGACCACGGATGCCGGTCCACGCTGGACGACGTACGACCGCCAGATTACCTTGTGACACAAGGAAAAGCGCCGCAACGGCAGACAACGGCAAATGTGGATCACGAATCCGTAGGTTCTGGGTTCGAGCCCCAAGCGAGCCGAAGATCATCTCCATGCCTTTCCGTCATCAAACGATGCTAAGGCTGAACGGGTGAATGTGTCATATGACATAGTTGGAGATGTGTTGGTGCGGTATGACATCTGGTCATGGTGGCAGCTCGGAGGCGTGCGAAGCCTAGGGATCAGTACGACTGTCCAAGGTGTGGTGGGCGTCATCGGTATGGCTCTCAGGCGGGTCGGGAGTGTGGTAGGACCCGTCGGTCAACGATTTATGTGCCGCCTGTGCCGACCCTTCAAACAGTCCGAATCAAACAGCCCCGTCAGTCGCAGTCTGTTGGGAAATCGCCCACGGTGGCGTCGTCGCAACGTTCTAGTGGATCGCCCCGGCCCGGCGGGCACCTGTCGCAACGCCAGGTAAGGCGCGAACAGGCGAAGCGAACGCTCGCGTTGAGTGGCCTAGACGTCAATAATGAGTTGTTGACTTATGTATTCAACCGAGACGGGTTCTACGCCGGCTTGGCCGGGCGTCTTCTTGATCATGTGCCACTCTGGCATCGCGGCCGTAAACGTGGCCACTGGTTGTGTCTGCGCCTCAACGATCTAGCTAAGAGTGTGGATCCTGGCACCTATGCGGCGCAAATTCGGAAGTCGACGCGAGCCGGTCTGATCGCGTTGGGCGCGCCCCGATTTATGGCGAACGTGCTTGGCGCTGGTGCTGGACTCGGATTGAAGATTGCACTGGGGCACACGCCTATTGCCCACTTGACGAACACGTTGCGCGTCCTGATACCTCTCGTTTGTCCCAACCTGGGTCAGTGCCCCGCTCAAAAGGATGTGGTAAAGACGCTTGCGACACCGTTTCTGGCGGAGCAGTTGAAGAAGACCGCTTCAGCGTAAAAGCTCGGTGCACGAAGATCGGCGGCGTTGAGTGCGTCTGCAACTTGACGCCGCTGGAGTCACGCCTAGTTGGCGGGCAGTCTATGGGCTTCGTCGATCAGTCCGGATGTGCTGCCATGGCAGGCTTCTCTGTCGGACGGATGGCCGTCACGTACCGTCCAGAGCGGACCGGGACTGAAGGGGGCAGCCATGAGCTACTGGCGTGAGGTGTCTACGAGGCTCGTTGCGAACGCGCAAGTGATCGCACAAGCGCTTCAGCCCGACGCGCCGATGCCCAGTCCCGACGAAGCCGCCGAGTTCCTGCGTGGCGTTCATCACCTTGTCGGCGAGATGAAGCGCGCCGGCATTGGGATCGGGAGGGCGTATGGTTCCACGCTGCCCGACGGCGTACTCGCTGGGTTCCGGTCGGTGATCCAACACATGCAGGCCGTTTCGCTCACTCCGGTTGCGGATGCTCTGGGAGGCCATCACCGGAGGCAGACTGATCGGTAGATGATCTCCGCTGGGCCGTCTGTGGGCCGTCGGAGGTCACCAAGAGACGAAAAACGACGCTGACCAACGAAACGCGTCTTCGCTGGTCAGCGTCGTTTTTAGGCCGTCGACCTCAGGCCTGCTTGGTCTCCCAGAAGATCTTGTCGATCTCGGCGATCAGGTCCAGCAGCTCCTGGCCCTTGGCCGGGTCCATGGAGCCCTTGGCGCCGGAGGCGCCGGCCGCCTTGGTCGCCTTGTTGAACAGGTCGTGCAGCTGCGGGTACTTCTCGAAGTGCGGGGCCTTGAAGTAGTCCGTCCACAGCACCCAGAGGTGGTGCTTGACGAGCTCGGCGCGCTGCTCCTTGATCTGGATCGCGCGGGTCCGGAACTCGGGGTCCTCGTTGCCCTGGTACTTCTCCTGGATCGCCTTGACGGACTCGGCCTCGATCCGGGCCTGGGCCGGGTCGTAGACGCCGCACGGAAGGTCGCAGTGCGCCGTCGCCTCGAGGCTCGGGCCGAGGATGCGCGACAGCAGTCGCATGGGTCCTCCCAAACAGTGAATGCTCCGACGTGCGGAACCCTACTCCGGACGGCCGGAGCGGGCAGGCGGAGGTGATCGTTGGCACCGGTGGGAATAGATCGTTGGCCACTGCGGCGGCTGCGGGTGCGCGGCCCGTCCATGGCGCCGACGCTGCGTGACGGCGACGTGCTGCTGGTCAGCTTCCGGAAACGGGCGCGACCGGGGGCGATCGTGCTGGTGCGGTGGCCGTCGCGACCGGATCAGCTGTCGGTCAAGCGCGCGGTCGAAAGGGCAGGCGAACGGTGGCTCGTGGTCGGCGACAACCAGTTCGCCTCCACGGACTCGCGCGAGCTGGGCCCCGCGGACGTGCTGGGCGTGGCCACGTTCCGGCTGTGGCCACGCCCGGGTCGCCTCAGTTGACGCCGCGGAGCTTGTCCCGGTACGCGACGCAGTCGTCGTAGCTGGGCAGCAGGCCGGACGCCTGCGCCTCGGCCAGGGTGGGGGCGTCCCGGTCCTTGTCGGACAGGATGTGCTCGATGTCGGCGGGCCACGGCAGCTCCAGCGCGGGGTCCAGCGGCGTGATGCCGTGCTCCGCGCTCGGGTTGAAGCCCTCGGAGCACATGTACGACATCGCCGTGTTGTCGGTCAGCGCGATGAACGCGTGGCCGAGGCCCTCGGAGACGTACACGGCGTTGAACTTCTCCGAGTCCAGCCGCACGGCGGTCCACCGGCCGAAGGTGGGCGACCCGACCCGGATGTCCACGATCACGTCCAGCAGCGCCCCGTACGGGCAGTACACGTACTTGGCCTGGCTGGGCGGCACGTCGGCGAAGTGCACGCCGCGGATGGTGCCCCGCCGGGACACGCTGTGGTTGGTCTGCGCCAGCCGCAGCGGGTGGCCGACCGCGTCGACGAACGCCTGCTCCTGGTACGGCGCGGCGAACAGCCCCCGGTTGTCGGGAAAGGCCGGAGGAGTGAATTCCCAAGAACCTGCGATGTCGAGCTCACGAACCTGCATGGCGCGCAGGTTAGCGGCTTGACCGATCGTGAACCGACCTGCCTGCGGAAACTGACCGGTCAGTCCAACAATTCGTACGGTCGTCTTGCTGGACGGCCTCTGAGCTGCGCAAAGAATGTGATCCCCGCCGCAGACAGACCAGTGATCGGCTGTCACACTGTGCGAACCCCAGCGTCGCTTCGACCACTGTTTCGATACCCGGAACGCGATGGTTGACCGACTGCAAGACGCGCAGTGACCGACGCGACAGCGTCGATCGCGCCCCGCGCGCCCCGCCACGCTGCCGTGTCACTGAAGAGGGACGCCGTGACCGCTGTGAACGAATCCGCCGCCGAACTGACCGACACCGAGATATTCGCCGCCCACGAGGGCGGCAAGCTGGGCACCGGTGTGACCGCCCCGCTCGCCGACCCCAAGGCGCTCTCGATCGCCTACACGCCGGGCGTCGCGCGGGTCAGCCGCGCCATCGCCGAGAACCCCGCGCTCGCCGCGCAGTACACCTGGGCGCACCGCCTGGTGGCGGTCGTCAGCGACGGCACGGCGGTACTGGGGCTGGGCGACATCGGTCCGAGCGCGTCGCTGCCCGTCATGGAGGGCAAGTCCGCGCTGTTCAAGAAGTTCGGCGGGCTGGACTCCATCCCGCTGGTGCTGAACACCACGAACGTGGACGAGATCGTGGAGACGCTCGTCCGGCTGCGCCCGTCGTTCGGCGCGGTCAACCTGGAGGACATCTCCGCGCCACGCTGCTTCGAGCTCGAGGCCAAGCTGATCGAGGCGCTGGACTGCCCGGTCATGCACGACGACCAGCACGGCACGGCCATCGTCGTGCTGGCGGCGCTGCGCGGCGCCACCACCGTGCTGGGCCGCGACCCCGGCAGCCTGCGGGTGGTCGTGGCCGGCGCCGGCGCTTCCGGCGTGGCCTGCGCGAACATCCTGATCGCGGGCGGCGTCGGCGAGGTGACCGTGCTGGACTCGCGCGGCATCGTGCACGCCGATCGGGACGATCTGAATCCGGTCAAGCGCGAGCTGGCCGGCCGCACCAACGCCTCGGGCCTGCGCGGCGGCGTCGCCGACGCGCTCAAGGGCGCGGACGTGTTCCTGGGCCTGTCCGGCTCGACGGTGCCGGAGGACCTGATCGCGACCATGGCCCCCGAGGGCATCGTGTTCGCGCTGTCCAACCCGGACCCGGAGATCCACCCGGCCGTCGCCGCCCGGCACGCCGCGGTGGTCGCCACCGGCCGCAGCGACTTCCCGAACCAGATCAACAACGTGCTGGCGTTCCCGGGCGTGTTCCGCGGCGCGCTGGACGCGGGCGCCCGCCGGATCACCGAGAACATGAAGCTGGCCGCCGCCGACGCGATCTTCCAGGTCGCCACGGACGAGCTGGCGGTGGACCGGATCGTGCCCAGCGCCCTGGACCCGCGGGTGTCCGTCGAGGTCGCGCGGGCCGTCGCGGCCGCCGCTGCGGCGGATGGAGTAGCGTAGTCGGCGACGCGGACCCGCTCGGCCGGCCGATCCGCTTTTTTCATACGTCGCCAGGATATTGGCGGGGACGGCTGTGAGTTCTGCGGTGGACGCGATACCGTCGCTGGCGTCAGGTGCTCCCCGGGGGTGCGTCGCGACCGACGCACCCCCGGCGCACTGTGATGCAGTCGCCGGCTTGGCCCACCCACGCCGCCCCGGTGGCCGACACGGAAGGGCGGAGCCGTGGCTGAGCGCAGCGGGCAGGCGGGAAGCACACCTGTCACGCTCGGTGGTGCCCGGCTGCCGAACGCCCGCGGCCCGGTCGAGGTGGGCGGACTGACGCTGTCCGAGCCGCCGACCCTGCGGGTGGACCCCAAGGGCGTGGTCATGCAGGCCAACGCCGCCGCCGCGGCGATGATCGGCGCGGCCAACCCCGATCAGCTGGGCGGCACCGCCCTGCGCGAACTGTTCGCCGGGCAGGAGCCCGATCTCCGGCTACGACGACTGGACGGCGTCGAGGTTCCCGTCCGTGTGGTGCAGACGCCGGTGCCCAACACGGGGTTGCGCGCCATCATGCTGGTGGACGTCTCCGACCTCGCCGCCGCGGCCGCCGAGCTGCGCGAGGAGCAGCGCCGGCTCACCGACGTGCAGCACGTCGCCGGCATCGCGTCCTGGGAGTACGACCCGGCGACCGGCCGGACCGTGTGGTCGGACAGCCACTACGAGATCCTGGGCATCGAGCGGGGCTCCGTGGTGCCGGGCGCGCAGGCCGTGCTCGACCTCGTGCACCCGGACGACGTGGAGATGGTCCGCGACTACTGGGCCAACCACCAGTTCTCCGGCGAGCCCATCGACATCGAGTACCGCATCGTCCGGCCGGACGGCGACGTGCGCTGGCTGCGCGGCGAGGCCAAGTCCACGGTCGGCGCGGACGGCCGGGACGGCCTGGTCACCGGCTACATCAGGGACATCACCGAGCGGAACCGCACCAACGACGAGCTGGCCCGCGAGCGGGCGCGGCTGGTCGAGGCGCAGCGCATGGCCCGCATCGGCAGCTGGACGCTGGACGTGCAGACCGGCTACACGTACCGCAGCGAGGTGCTGCGTGAGATGTACGAGCTGGTGGGCGGCTCGGGGTCGGACGAGACCTTCATGCCGGGCGTGAATCCCGACGACGTCCAGCTGATCACCGACCTGCGGGACAAGCTGCTCACCGCGCAGACCGACGAGCCCCTCGAAGTCGAGATCCGCGACGTCGCGGGCCGGATCTACACCTTCCGCGCCCGCGCCCAGCTGTCCCCGAGCGGCAAGGTCGAGCAGCTGCTGGGCACCGTCCAGGACGTCACCGAGCAGCGGGCGCTGGAACAGGACCTGCGCGACGAGCGCCGTCGCCTCTCCGACGCGCAGCGCGTGGCCAGCCTGGGCACCTGGGAGTGGAACACCGCCACCGACGACTGCGACTGGTCGGGCATGATGCGCGAGCTGCTCGGCGTGGACGAGCAGGAGCGCGCCACCTACCAGCGCTACATGAGCCTCGTGCACCCCGACGACCGGGCGTGGGTGGACGAGCTGTGGCAGCAGCTGGCGGTCAACCGCGAGCCGGTGGAGTGCGAGCACCGCATCGTCCGCCCGGACGGGATGGTGCGGGTGCTGCGCTGCCACGGCGCCTCGGTCCAGGGCACCGGCCCGGTGCTGGTCGGCACCGCGCAGGACGTCACCGCGCAGCGCACCGCCGAGGCGCGGATGAAGCTGTCCAGCCAGCGGTTCACCGACCTGGTCGCGGTGACGCCGGTCGGCATCGGCCTGTTCGACGAGGCGGAACGCCTGGTCGACGCCAACGACGCGCTGTGCGACCTGCTCGGCATCGACCTGGAGCAGCTGCGCGGCATGACCGCGACCGGCATCACGCACCCCGACGAGCCGGTCGGCTGGCTGTCGGCGGCGGCGCGGCTCACGGCCGAACGCGAGGGCGGATTCAAGGTGCCGCAACGCATTCTGCTCCGGCCGGACGGCGAGCTGGTGTACTGCGAGCTGCACATCGCGATCTCCGTGCAGGACGACGGCCGCCGGTTCTGGCTGGTGGTGTTCCAGGACATCACCGAGCGCCGCCGGGTCGCGGAAGCCTTGCGGCATCAGGCGAATCACGACGAGCTGACCGGGCTGCCCAACCGCGCGGCGGTCAAGGAGACGCTGACCCAGCTGCTGGCCGGCGAGGGCGCCGAGAAGATCGCGGTGCTGTTCTGCGACATCGACAACTTCAAGCGGGTCAACGACTCGCTGGGCCACGACGCCGGCGACGAGCTGCTGGTGGCGCTGGCCCGGCGGCTGGAGGGCGGGCTGCCGACCGGCTGCACGGCGGCGCGGATGTCCGGCGACGAGTACGTGATCATCTGCGACGACATCGACGCGGTCGGCGGGGTGGACGCGCTGGGCACGCGGGTGGCGAGCCTGTTGCGGGCGGCCGTTCCCGTGCACGGGCAGCTGGTGCGGGTGTCGGCGTCGATCGGCGCGGCGGTGCCCAACGGCTCCCGAACCAGCGGCGTCGACCTGCTGCGCTTCGCCGACGCCGCGATGTTCGAGGCCAAGAGGCGCGGCGCCGGCCGGGTGTCGCTGGCGTCGGCGGCGCTGATCGCGTCCGCGGACCGGCAGGTGCACCTGGAGGGCCAGCTGCGCGAGGCGCTGGCCAAGGACGGGCTGACGCTGCACTTCCAGCCGGTGGTGGGCGTCGACGGCACCGTGCAGACGGCCGAGGCGCTGGTCCGGTGGCCGCATCCGGAGCGCGGGTTGCTCGCGCCGGACGCGTTCCTGCCGGTCGCCGAGCAGGGCGACCTGATGCGCGAGCTGGACCGCTGGGTGCTGCGGACCGCGCTGCGCGAGGCGTCGACCTGGCCGGTGCCCAACGGCAAGCCCGTGGCGGTTGCTGTAAACCTTTCAGGTCTTGTTCCAGGCGACCCCGACTTCGTGGACGCGGTGTCCAACGCCGTCGCCGAGGCGGGCATCGCGTGGGACCGGGTGGTGCTGGAGCTCGTGGAGACGGCGCTGGTCGACCTGCCGTGCAAGACCATGCAGCAGATGGACGTGTTGGTGGACAAGGGTGTTCGGTTCGCCGTGGACGACTTCGGCACCGGCTACTCGTCGCTGGCCCGGCTCAAGGACCTGCCGGCGCAGATCATCAAGGTGGACCGGCGGTTCGTGTCGGGCGTCGGCAGCGACCCGTCCGACTTCGCGGTCGCCCGCGCGGTCGTGGACATGGCCCGGGCGATGGGCCGCAGCTGCGTCGCCGAGGGCGTGGAGACCGCGACCCAGTTCCACGTGTTGCACGGCGTCGGCGTGGACGCCTACCAGGGCTGGCTGTTCTCCCGCCCGGTGCCGCCGCGCGAGTTCCGGGCCGTGCTCGCGCTGGGCCCGCTGCACGTCCCCCGCGCCGGCTGAACCCCCGCCGAGTTCGCCCGGAAATGAAACACGGTCGGACAGGGCGAGTCGCGCTCTCAGACAGAGATCAGCTCCTCGATCCGGTGCCGCGGCAGGTCGATCAGCCGCACGTCGGTCAGGTCCGGGATCTTCGCCGCGACCAGTTCCCGGGCCTCCCGCTTCGTCAACTTCCCATCGGACTCGGCGATCAGGTGTTCGCGCAGCGCGTTGCCGAGCTTGCCGTGCACGCGGTCCAGCAGACCGGCGCCGGTGCGCGTGGCCACCACGACCGCGTGCTTGCCGTCGGGAGTGCTCCGGTGGAACCGCAGCCGGTATTTCGAGGCGACCACAGTGGACAGTGACTTCTGGCCGCGCTCGTCGCGGATGTCCGGGTGGTTGTTGGGCACCAGGATCGACACGCGTTCCGCGTTGCACGCCAACAGGATCCGCAGCAGCCATGGGCCGGGGTCGGCGGCGGCGTCGATGGTGAGCGATCGGCCGGTGATCGGCTGGGACCAGTCCGGTTGCTGCACAACGGAATCGCCGGTGAAGACCAGCAGTGCCGCGTTGTCCACCGTGGACGATGACTCGATCGACTGCGGGCCGTGGGTGTAGATACCGGTGCGCTGCGCGGCTTTGCGGCCACGAGAGGTCGGCTGGCACACGTAGAGGTCGGCGGCGCTGCCGATGGCCTGCGCCCCGTCGAACCGGTGGAAGGCGGGCAGGATCGCCTCGAACACGAGCCCGATGCCGAGCAGTTCCTGCTGCACCTTCTGGCCCAGCGCGGGCGTCCGGTCGCTGAATCCGTACGCGAGCAGCAGCCGGCCGGAGCCGGTGTCGCGCAGCGCCTCGACGCCGCGACCGGCGAACAGCGCCATGCCCTCCGGCGTGTACGGCGGATCGCTGAACACCAGATCCGAGGATTCCGTTGCGGCGGGCGGCAGTCCGAAGCGTAGATCCGCGTGCAGGCAGCGAATGTTCAGGCCTCGCTCCCGCGCGAGGGTGTCGACGTAGGCCAGCACACGCTCGTCCAGATCGACGACGGTGATCGCGACGTCCGGGTTGACCGCCGCTACCGCAAGCGAGGTCAGATCGTGGTCGCCGAGGCACAACAATGTCCGTCCGGCGAGTTCATAGTGCTCGTTCAGCCAACTCGCCCGCCGCGCGACCGTCTCCGGCCGTGCCTGCACATGATCGAGCGCGGCCAGCGGCGGCGGCACAGCGTCCACATCGGAGCGGATGCGCGCCAGATCCGGCTCCGTCCGGTTCGGAACCGTGAATGCCTCGGTGTACGACGCGACGGCGTCGCCCCGGATCTCATATGTGTCACGGTTTCGCACCAGGTCACTGTCCAGCGCGGACAGCAACTCCTCGACCCCGCGCCGTGGCATGGTCGACTCGCGCACCAGTTCGGCCAGCGTGCACGGGCCCTGACCGAGCATGGCGATCACGCGGCGTGCCGGCTCGGTACGCGCTCCGTGGCCGGAAATCAGCGCACGGGCCTGGTCCAGTGGGGTCACAATCGGGTAAGCCTACTGGTTCGCACATGGTGGAACGGAGTGCCGTTGTCAGTGGCAGAGGCTACTGTCGTCCGCACTACCGCGACGACCGGAAGGACCTCGGGGTGATCGAGTTCCAGGCCGTGACCAAGCGGTTCGATGATGGCACCGTCGCCGTCGACGAACTGGACCTGACCGTGGATCCTGGCCGGATCACGGTGTTCGTCGGACCATCGGGCTGCGGCAAGACGACCTCCCTGCGCATGATCAACCGCATGATCGACCTCACCTCGGGCTCGATCCTGGTCGACGGCAAGGACGTGCGCCAGTCGGACCCGCCGCTGCTGCGGCGGGGCATCGGCTACGTGATCCAACAGGCCGGCCTGTTCCCGCACCGGACCGTGCTGGACAACATCGCCACGGTGCCGGTGCTGGCCGGCTGGGGCCGGGCCAAGGCCCGCAAGCGGGCCGAGGAGCTGCTGGAGACGGTTGGCCTGCCGGCGGCGATGGGCCGCCGCTACCCGGCGCAGCTGTCCGGCGGCCAGCAGCAGCGCGTCGGCGTGGCCCGCGCGCTCGCCGTGGACCCGCCGGTGCTGCTGATGGACGAGCCGTTCAGCGCGGTCGACCCGGTGGTCCGCGAGGGTCTCCAGGACGAGCTGCTGCGGTTGCAGGGCGAGCTCGGCAAGACGATCGTGTTCGTCACGCACGACATCGACGAGGCGATCAAGCTGGGCGACAAGGTGGCGGTGTTCCGCACCGGCGGCATCCTCGCCCAGTACGACACCCCGGCCGAGCTGCTGGCCCGGCCGGCGGACGACTTCGTCACCAACTTCGTCGGCCGCGACCGCGGCTACCGCGCGCTGGGCTTCCTCACCGCCGGCGGGCTGAGCCTCGGCGAGCTGGCCCCCGTCAAGGTCGGCGCGACCGTGGCCGAGGCGCGGCAGGCGCTGCGCGACGGCTGGGCCGTGGTCGTGGACGAGCGGAACCACCCGTGTGGCTGGCTGTCCGCGGACCGTCTGTCCAGTGTGGACGAGTCGGCCACCGTGGACGCGGATCTGCTGCTGGCCGGCGGATCCCTCTACGACACCGAGCACGGCTCGCTGCGCAGCGCGCTGGACGCCGCGCTCAGCTCGCCGTCGGCGCTGGGCGTCGCGGTCGACGGGCAGGGCGTGCTGGCCGGCTCGATCACCGCCGACGAGGTGCTGCGGGCGCTGGCCGCCGCGCGCACCGCCGGCGAGGTCCCGCAATGACGTGGGTGTTCGACCACCTGGGGTTGCTCGGCGACCTCACGGTGACGCACGTCTACCTGTCCGTGCTGCCGGTGGTGCTCGGGCTGATCATCGCCATCCCGCTGGGCTGGGCGGCCAGCCGGTGGCGGCCGGCGCGCGCGTTCCTGCTCACCGTCAGCGGCCTGCTCTACACCATCCCGTCGCTGGCGCTGATCGTCATCCTGCCGGCCATCATCAGCACCAAGACGCTCGACCCGGTCAACGTGATCATCACGCTCACCGTGTACACGATCGCTCTGCTGGTCCGGTCGATCGCCGACGCGCTGTCCGCGGTGCCGCCGACGATCGTCGCGGCCGCCACCGCCATCGGCTACCGGCCGTTCAAGCGCTTCCTCGGCGTCGAGTTCCCGCTGGCCATCCCGGTCGTCGTGGCCGGCCTGCGGGTGGCCATGGTGTCCAACATCAGCCTGGTCAGCGTGGGCGCGCTGATCGGCATCGCCGGCTACGGGCAGCTGTTCACCAACGGCTTCCAGCTCCAGTTCGTCACCGAGATCGTCACCGGCATCGTCGCGACGCTGCTGCTGGCGCTGGTCGCCGACCTGGTGCTCCAGCTGATCGGACGGCTCGTGACGCCGTGGACCCGGGTGGGGAGGTAAGGCCGTGAACCTGCTGACGAGCTGGCTCTTCGACCCCACCAACTGGAGCGGCACCGGCGGCATCCCGCAGCGCCTGGTGGAGCACCTCTGGTACACCGCGCTGGCGCTGGCCATCGCCATCGTGATCGGCTTCCCGCTGGGGGCGCTGGTCGGGCACACCAAGCGCGGCGGCTTCGTGCTGGTCGGCGCGGCCAACGTGCTGCGGGCGCTGCCCACCGTCGGCGTGCTGACGCTGGTGGTGCTGCTGGCCGGCATCGGCCTGGTCCCGCCGATCGCCGCGCTGACCCTGCTGGCCATCCCGCCGATCATGGCCGGCGCCTACGCCGGCATCCAGGCCGTCGAGCCGGTCGTGGTGGACGCGGCCCGGGGCGTGGGCATGACCGAGCGGGAGGTCCTGTTCCAGGTGGAGATCCCGAACGCGATGCCGCTGATCTTCGGCGGCGTGCGCAGCGCGGCCCTACAGGTGGTGGCCACCGCGACCATCGCCGCGTACGTGGGGCTCGGCGGCCTGGGCCGGTACGTGTTCGACGGCCTCGCGCTGCACGACTACCCCCAGATGGCGGGCGGCGCGATCCTGGTCGCCGTGCTCGCGGTGCTGGTCGAGCTGGTGCTCACCGGCGTGCAACGGCTGGTTGTCTCACCGGGGCTGCGCCCGGTGAGGACGAGTGGAGGAACTCAAAGATGAAGCGAACCGTAGCCGGCCTGGTCACTGCCCTGGTGGCGGCGCTTTCGCTGACCGCGTGTGGTGGGGGCTCCGGTAGCGACCCGCTCGCGGGCGGCAACAGCGGCTCCCAGTCCCCGTCGGACACGATCACCATCGGGTCCGCCAACTTCCCGGAGAGCCAGCTGCTGGCCGAGATCTACGCGGCGGCGCTGACCAAGGCCGGCGCGAAGGTCAGCAAGAAGCTCAACATCGGCAGCCGGGAGACCTACATCCCGGCGCTCAAGGATGGGTCCATCGACCTGATCCCCGAGTACAGCGGCGTGCTGCTCCAGTACTTCGACAAGACCGCCACCGCGACCAGCGCCGACGACGTCTACGCGGCGTTGCAGAAGGCGCTGCCCAGCGGCCTGTCCGTGCTGGACAAGTCGGCGGCGGAGGACAAGGACGCCATCGTCGTCACCAAGGAGACGGCCGACAAGTACAACGCGAAGTCGCTGGCCGACATCGCCCCGCACTGCGGCGACCTGGTGATCGGCGCGGCGCCGGAGTTCCAGAAGCGGCCGGACGGCGTGCCGGGCCTGCTGAAGAACTACAACTGCACGTTCAAGGACTTCAAGTCGCTGGACGCCGACGGCCCGCTGACGGTCGCCGCGCTGACCCAGAACACCGTCCAGGCCGCGGACATGTTCACCACGGACAGCACCATCCAGAAGAACGGCTGGGTCGTGCTGGAGGACCCGAAGTTCAACTTCGCCGCGCAGAACGTGCTGCCGCTGATCAACACCGCCAAGGCCAGCGACAAGGTCAAGCAGGCGCTCAACGCCATCTCGGCCAAGCTGGACACCAAGACCCTGACCGACCTCAACACCAAGCTGGCGGCCCCGGACAAGCCGGACGCCTCCAAGGTCGCCGCCGACTGGCTCGCCACCGCCGGCATCTGACGCACACCTAGAACCCCCGCGAGTCGCGCTCTCAAGCACACCGAATGTGCGTTTCGGGCACATGCCCGAGATCCACATTCGGTGTGTCCCAGAGCGCGACTCGCGGGGGTTTATTCGTGGCCGCCGATTCTGAGGGTGAGTTCCTGGGCGGAGCGTTGGACTTCCGCGGCGATGTCGGGCCAGGTGTCGGCGCAAGCGTTTGCGGGGTTGGGGCAGACGTGCCGGAAGGTGGTGCTGATGGCGGCGATGGGGCGGCCGCCGTGGTCGAAGACGGGGGCCGCGACGGAGGCGAAGTCGGCGGTGACGAAGCCGTCCTCGACGAACCACCCCCGCTGCCGCTCCGACGTCAGGAGCCGGCGCAGCGACGGCAGGTCGCGCGGCCCTCGGCCGGTGCGGTCGACAAAGCTCCGAACCCCCGGGAACAACGCCCTGACCTGCGCCGGGAGCAGGTGCGCCAGCATCGCCCGCCCCGACGCCGGCAGATGGGCCGGCAGCCGGACGCCGACATCCGAGACGAGGGTGTTGGGCTGCCGGGGCTGTTCCCGCAACAGGTACAGCGCCTCCGCCCCGTGGAGAACCCCGAGGTGCGCCGTCGCCCCCGTACGGTCGACCAGCCGCCGCAGCAGCGGCCGAGCCAGCCGTTCCAACGGGTCGTGCCGCAGGTACGCCGATCCCAGCTCGAAGGCGGCCACACCGAGCCCGTAGCGGCGCTCCTCCGGCAGGTGCGTGACGAAGCCGGCGTCGGCCAGCTCCGTCAGCAGGTGATACGTCGTGGACCTGGGCAGTTCCAGCTCGCGGGCGATCATGCCGGCGGACATCGGGCCGGGCCGGGTGGACAGCAGGCGGAGCACCGCCAGTCCCCGGCGCAGGGCCGGCACGTCGCTGCTGCTTCCCATCGATCACCTCGCCATGTCTGGTATCCCAGACACTGTCACCCGTCCTGGACTCGTGCAAGCGGCCGCCAACAGCTGTGATGGACCGCATGGCACACCCGGAGGCAGTGCAGCTCGGCGCGAAGCCGCTGCGGCGTGACGAGGTCGTCGCGGTCGCCCGCGACGGCGTGGCGGTCGAGCTGGAACCGGCCGCGGTCGAGGCCGTCACCACGGCCCGGGCGCACATCGAGGAGCTGGCCAACGCGACGACGCCCACCTACGGCGTGTCGACCGGCTTCGGGGCGCTCGCCGTCCGGCACATCCCGCCGGACCGGCGCGCTCAGCTGCAACGCTCGCTGATCCGCTCGCACGCGGCCGGCGCGGGCCCGGAGGTCGAGCGGGAGGTGATCCGCGCGCTGGCCCTGCTGCGACTGCGCACGCTGGCCACCGGCCACACCGGCGTCCGACCGTCCACGGTGGACGCGATGGCCCGCATGCTCAACGCCGGCATCACGCCGATCGTGCACGAGTACGGCAGCCTCGGCTGCTCCGGCGACCTCGCGCCGCTGTCCTCGGTCGCGCTGGCGCTGATCGGCGAGGGCCAGGTCCGCGACGCCGCCGGCACACTGCGGCCGGCCGCCGAGGCCCTGGCCGAGGCCGGCATCGAGCCGGTGGCGCTGGCCGAGAAGGAGGGCCTCGCCATGATCAACGGCACCGACGGCATGCTCGGCATGCTGGTGCTGGCGATCACCGACCTGGCCAAGCTGCTGGACATCGCCGACCTCACCGCGGCGATGAGCGTCGAGGCCCTGCTGGGCACCGACCGCGTCTTCGCGCCGGACCTCCAGGCGCTGCGCCCGCACCCCGGCCAGGCGCTGTCGGCGGCGCGGATGACGAAGATCCTCGCCGGCTCCGAGATCATGGAGAGCCACCGCGGTCCTGATTGCACCCGAGTGCAGGACGCGTATTCGCTGCGGTGCTCGCCGCAGGTGCACGGCGCGGCCCGCGACACGCTGGCGCACGCCGAGCTGGTGGCCGACCGCGAGCTGGACTCGGCCATCGACAACCCGGCCGTGCTGGCCGACGGCCGCGTCGAGTCCAACGGCAACTTCCACGGCGCGCCCGTCGCGTACGTGCTGGACTTCCTGGCCATCCCGGTCGCGGACGTGGCCAGCATGGCCGAGCGGCGCACCGACCGGATGCTGGACGTGGCCCGCTCGCACGGGCTGCCGCCGTTCCTGGCCGACGACCCGGGCGTGGACTCCGGCCACATGATCGCGCACTACACACAGGCCGCCGTGGTGTCCGAACTCAAGCGGCTGGCCGTGCCGGCCAGCGTGGACTCCATCCCGTCCAGCGCCATGCAGGAGGACCACGTCTCCATGGGCTGGTCCGCCGCGCGCAAGCTGCGCAAGGCCGTGGACGGTCTGACCACCGTGCTGTCGATCGAGCTGCTCACCGCCGCCCGCGCGCTGGACCTGCGCGCCCCGCTCAAGCCGGCGCCCGCCACCGCGGCCGTCGTCGCCCTGCTCCGGGAGCACGTCCAGGGCCCCGGACCCGACCGCCATCTGGCCCCGGAGATCGCGGCCACCGAAGCGCTCGTCCGAAGTGGACTGATCGCGCGCACCGTCGAGGAGAACTCCTGATGACCGAGATTCGGGCCGCCCGGGGCACCCAGCTGACCGCGCGCAGCTGGCAGACCGAGGCGCCGCTGCGGATGCTGCACAACAACCTGGACCCGGAGGTCGCCGAGCGCCCCGAGGACCTGGTCGTCTACGGCGGCACGGGCAAGGCCGCCCGCGACTGGCCGAGCTTCCAGGCCATCTCCCGCGAGCTGACCACGCTGTCCGACGACGAGACGCTGCTGGTGCAGTCCGGTCGACCGGTCGGCGTGCTGCGCACCCACGAGTGGGCGCCGCGGGTGCTGATCGCCAACTCCAACCTGGTGCCGGACTGGGCCAACTGGCCCGAGTTCCGCCGGCTGGAGGCCGCCGGCCTCACCATGTACGGCCAGATGACCGCCGGCTCGTGGATCTACATCGGCACCCAGGGCATCCTCCAGGGCACGTACGAGACGTTCGCGGCCGTCGCCGAGAAGCGCTTCGGCGGGACCCTGGCTGGCACGCTCACCGTCACCGCCGGCCTCGGCGGCATGGGCGGCGCGCAGCCGCTGGCCGTCACCATGAACGACGGCGTGGCGCTGTGCATCGACGTCGACCCGGTGCGCGCCCAGCGCCGGGTGGAGCACCGCTACCTGGACGAGATCGCCACCGACCTGGACGACGCGATCCGCCGCGTCGAGGCGGCCAAGCGCGACCGCAAGGCGCTGTCGGTGGGCCTGGTCGGCAACGCCGCGGCGGTGCTGCCGGAGCTGCTGCGCCGCGGCGTCGAGGTCGACATCGTCACCGACCAGACCTCGGCCCACGACCCGCTGTCGTACCTGCCCGTCGGTGTGGGTCTGGACGACTGGCACGACTACGCCGCCAAGAAGCCGGAGGAGTTCACCGACCGGGCGCGGGCCTCGATGGCCCAGCACGTGCAGGCGATGGTCGAGTTCCAGGACGGCGGCGCCGAGGTCTTCGACTACGGCAACTCGCTGCGGGGCGAGGCAAAGCTCGGCGGCTACGAGCGGGCCTTCGAGTTCCCCGGCTTCGTGCCGGCCTACATCCGGCCGCTGTTCTGCGAGGGCAAGGGCCCGTTCCGCTGGGCGGCGCTGTCCGGCGACCCGGCCGACATCGCGGCCACCGACAAGGCGATCCTGGAGCTGTTCCCGGACAACGAGCCGCTCAAGCGCTGGATCAAGATGGCCGGCGAACGCGTCGCGTTCCAAGGACTTCCGGCCCGCATCTGCTGGCTCGGCTACGGCGAGCGGCACCTGGCCGGCCTGCGCTTCAACGAGATGGTGGCCAGCGGCGAGCTGTCCGCGCCGGTCGTCATCGGCCGCGACCACCTCGACTGCGGCTCGGTCGCCTCGCCGTACCGGGAGACCGAGGGCATGGCCGACGGCTCCGACGCGATCGCCGACTGGCCGCTGCTGAACGCCCTGGTCAACACCGCCTCCGGCGCCACCTGGGTGTCGATCCACCACGGCGGTGGCGTCGGCATCGGCCGCTCCATCCACGCCGGGCAGGTCACCGTCGCCGACGGCACCGCGCTGGCCGGGCAGAAGATCGAGCGGGTGCTCACCAACGACCCGGGCATGGGCGTGCTGCGGCACGTCGACGCCGGCTACGCGCTGGCCGACCAGGTCGCGGAGGAGCGGGGCGTCAAGATCCCGATGAAGGCCAACTGATGACGGCTACCGGCCTGCTCGCCGCGATCGCGGACGTGGGCGCGGATCGGACTCGGGGCGGGTACTCCCGCCACGGGTTCGACCGGGTCGAGCTGGAGCTGCGCGAGTGGTTCATCGCCGAGGCCCGGCGGCGCGGTCTGGACGTGGAGACCGACCGCAACGGCAACATCTGGGCGTGGTGGGGAAAACCCGGCCCGGACGCCGTGATCACCGGCAGCCACCTGGACTCCGTGCCCGGCGGCGGCGCGTTCGACGGGCCGCTGGGTGTGGTGTCCGCGCTGGCGGCGGTGGATGTGTTGCGGGCCAAGGGGTTCGTGCCGCGCAAGCCGCTCGCGGTGGTGGTGTTCGTGGAGGAGGAGGGCGGCCGGTTCGGCGTGCCCTGCCTCGGCTCCCGGCTGATCACCGGGGCCATCGACCCGGACCGGGCTCGGTCGCTGGTCGACCCGGACGGGATCTCGTTGGCGGACGCCATTCGCGCGGCCGGCGCCGATCCGTCGACCCTCGGTCCGGACGAGGAAGCGTTGACGCGCATCGGATGCTTCGTCGAGCTGCACGTGGAACAGGGGCGTGGCCTCACGGTTCCGGTCGGCGTGGCGTCGTCGATCCTGGCGCACGGCCGCTGGCGGTTCACGTTCACCGGTGAGGGAAACCACGCCGGGGCAACGCTGATGCAGGACCGGCGCGACCCGATGGTGCCGGCGGCGTCGCTGGTTCTGGCTGCCCGCAAGGCAGCCGTCGGCGGCGCGCGGGCGACCGTGGGCCGGATCATGCCGGTTCCCGGTGGCACCAACGTGATCGCGTCCGAGGTGAACGTCTGGCTGGACGCCCGCGCGGCGGACGACGCCACCACGAAGTCGGTGGTGGCCGAGATTCAAGCGCTGGCAAGGCAGGCGGCCGCCGAGGAGGGCTGCGGGGTTCGCGTCACGCAGGAGTCGTACGGCGACACCGTGGTGTTCGACGAGGTCCTGCGCGACGATCTGTCCACTGTGCTGGGTGGCGTGCCGGCGCTGCCCACCGGTGCCGGGCACGATGCCGGCATCCTGGCCAGCCGGGTGCCGACCGCGATGTTGTTCGTACGCAACCCGACCGGCGTCAGTCACGCACCGGAGGAGTACGCGGAGCCGGACGACTGCGAGGCCGGAGTCGCCGCGCTGGCGACGACCTTGGAGCATCTGACGTCGTGATCTACTGGTGTGAGCGGGCCTGGCTGCCCGAGGGTGTGGTCGCCGGCGTGCTCGTGTACGTCGGCGACGACGGCCGGATCGAATCGGTGTCCACAACGGACACAATTCCGGTCAATGCCGTGATGCTGCAAGGTGTTGTGCTGCCGGGCTTCGCCAACGCGCACTCGCACGCGTTCCACCGGGCGCTGCGCGGCCGCACGCACGCCGATGGCGGCACGTTCTGGACCTGGCGGCAGGCGATGTACCAGCTCGCCGAGCGGCTGACGCCGGAGAGCTACCTGAAGCTGGCCACCGCCGTCTACGCGGAGATGGCCGTCGCCGGCATCTCGTGCGTCGGCGAGTTCCACTACCTGCACCACGGTCCCGGCGGCACCCCGTACGCCGATCCGAACGAGATGGGCCATGTGCTGCGGGAAGCTGCCGCAGCGGCACGAATTCGCATCACGCTGCTCGACACCTGTTACGTGGCCGGCGGAATCGGCAAGGACCTCGAGGGCACCCAGCTCCGCTTCAGCGACGGCGACGTAACCCGCTGGGCGGCAAGGGTTTCCGCGCTGAAGTCGGACAAAGTGATGCGGGTGGGTGCTGCGATCCACTCCGTTCGAGGCGTGCCGCGCGACCAGTTGGCCGACGTCGCCGACTTCGGCGGACCGCTGCACGTCCACCTCTCCGAGCAGCCGGCGGAGAACGAGGCTTGCCTTGCCGCGTACGGAAAAACGCCGACCGCGCTGCTGGCCGAGGCCGGCGCGCTGTCGCCGCGGACGACCGCCGTGCACGCCACGCATCTCACCCAGGGTGACCGTGCGCTTCTCGGTGGGAGTGCCACTACCGCCTGCTTCTGCCCGACCACGGAGGCGGACCTCGCCGACGGTATCGGCCCGGCGCGGGAGCTCGTCGACGCCGGCAGCCCGCTTTCCCTTGGCAGCGACCAACATGTCGTGATCGACCCGCTCGTCGAGACGCGGGCGCTTGAACACGGCGAGCGGCTGCGCACCGGCCAGCGGGGTCGGTTCAGCCCCGAGGAGCTGCTGGCCGCGGCCACCACCGCCGGGCATGCCTGCCTGGGCTGGCCCGAGGCCGGCCGCATCGCCGCCGGCGCGCCGGCCGATCTGGTCGCGGTCCGCCTGGATTCCGTACGAACGGCGGGTTCCCGTCCGGAACAGATTCTGCTTACCGCGAATTCGTCCGATGTGGACACGGTAATAGTCGATGGGCGGGTTGTGGCCACCGGGGGCCGTCATGCGACGCTAGGGGAGGTAGGACCTCTGCTGGCGGACGTGATGGGGGAACTGTGGCGGCAGTACTAGTCACCGGCATCGGCGAGCTGACCACCAACGACGCCGAGCTGGGCAAGCTGCGCAACGCCGCCCTCGTGCTGGACGGCGGCCGGGTCGCCTGGGTCGGCGCCGCCGCCGACGCCCCGGACGCCGACGAATCCGTCGATGTCGATGGGCGCGCGGTGCTGCCCGGCTGGGTGGACAGCCACACGCACCTGGTCTTCGCCGGCGACCGCACCGCCGAGTTCGGGGCGCGGATGTCCGGCCAGCCCTACGCCGCCGGCGGCATCGCCGTCACGGTCGACGCCACGCGGGCCGCCAGCGACGCGAAACTGGCCGCCGGCCTTCGCAAACATGTCGACGAGGCCGTGTCGCAGGGCACCACGTACATCGAGACCAAGACCGGCTACGGCCTGACCGTCGCCGACGAACTGCGTTCGGCCGTGCTGGCCGGCCAGTACGCCGACGAGGTCACCTTCCTCGGCGCGCACCTGGTGCCGCCCGGCGCCAAGGCCGACGAGTACGTCGACCTCGTGTGCGGGCCGATGCTCGACGCCGTCGCGCCGCATGTGAGCTGGGCCGATGTGTTCTGCGAGACCGGCGCGTTCGACGAGGACCAGTCGCGGACGGTGCTCACCGCCGCCGGCAAGAAGGGCCTCGGGCTTCGGGTGCACGGCAACCAGCTCGGGCCCGGTCCCGGCGTGCGGCTGGCCGTGGAGGTCGGCGCCGCCAGCGTCGACCACTGCACGTACCTCACGCCCGCCGACGTCGCCGCCCTCGCTGACTCCGACACCGTCGCCACGCTGCTGCCCGCGTGCGACCTGTCCACGCGGCAGCCGCTGCCTGAGGTGCGGGCGCTGCTCGACGCCGGCGTCACCGTCGCCCTGGCGTCCAACTGCAACCCTGGCTCGTCGTACACGTCGTCGATGGCGTTCTGCGTCACCACCGCCGTGCTCCAGATGCGCATGACCGTCGAGGAGGCCGTGCGTGCCGCCACGCTCGGCGGCGCGCAGGCCCTGCGCCGCGACGATGTCGGCGTGCTGCGGCCCGGCTCACGGGCCGACGTGCACGTGCTGGACGCGCCGTCCACCACGCACCTCGCTTACCGCCCCGGCGTGCCGCTCACCTGGGCGGTGTGGCGCGCGGGCGTTCGACAGCGCTGACCGACCGCAGCTCGGTCACGGTCGCGTAGCCCGCCTCCAGCAGGCCCGCGTCCGAGTCCGGCTCCACCTCGTCGTCCAGGATCACCGTCTGGAGCTCGATCACGTCGTCGTCCTGGTTCACGATTCGGCTCTGCACCCGGCCGTACCTGGTGAGCGTGGCCCAGCGCAGCGGACCCGGGTCGGGCCGGTTGGGCACGTTCAGGTTGAGCACCGTGCCCGGCTCGATGAAGCCCAGGACGTCCTTCACGTACGGGTCGACGACGTCCCACAGCGGCGTGCCCGGCGGATCCCAGTGAACGTCCAGCGACACCGCCAGCGCCGTGATCCCGTTGACGTGGGCCGTCAGCGCCGCGCCGACCGTGCCCGAGTGGATCAGCGCCCGGCCGATGTTCGCGCCGAAGTTGATGCCCGACAGCACCAGGTCCGGCCGGCCGCCGAAGGCCCCGCGGCAGGCCAGCAGCGCGATCAGGCCAGGGTGCGAGTCGACCGCGTAGGCCGGCACCCCCGGCAGCTCCTCGATGGTTCGCCGCGACAGCGCCACCTGCCGGTGTCCGCCCGACGCCGTCAGCCCGGCGCCGGTGCCACTGGCTTCGACGCTGGGCGCGGCGATGATCGTCTCGTGGCCCAGCTCCACCGCGCAGCGGGCCAGCGCGATCAGGCCGGGCGAGTCGATGCCGTCGTCATTGGTGACCAGTACGCGGAGAGAGTTCACACGTCAGTCGTACCCAATGACCTGCCTCAGATCTACATTCGGTGTGTCTGAGAGCGCGACTCGCGGGGGTTCAGTCGTCGAGGTCGTCGGAGTCGTCGCGGGCGAGGAAGGTGGCCAGGCGCTCGACGGGGGTCTCGAACTCGGGGTTCAGGTCGACGAAGGCGCGCAGGCGGTCGGCGAGCCAGGCGAGGGTGACCTCCTCCTCGCCGCGCCGGTTCTCCAACTCCTCGATGCCACGGTCGGTGAAGTACACAGTGTCCTTTCGCCGCGTTCCGCGGCGGGCGAGGTCGCGCCGGTCTCTTCGCCTAGTCCGGAAAATCGCTGAGAAGTTGCGATTTTCCGGCGAGCGGCTCCAGAGACCGGCGCGACCTCGCGGCCGCCCGGGAACTACAACCTCACGCGAAGGCCTTGGTGATGATGTCGCGCTGCTCGACCTCGTGCACCTTGCTGAAGCCCGAGGCCGGGGCGGCCATGGGGCGGCGGGACACGCGGCGAAGCTTGCCCTGCACCTGCGGCAGCGCCTCCGGGATGACCAGGCCCAGGTGCGGCCACGCGCCCTGGTTGGCCGGCTCCTCCTGCACCCAGCGGATGTCGCTGACGTTCGGGTACCGGTCGAGCACGGCGGCCAGCTTGCGCTCGGGCAGCGGGTAGAGCTGCTCGATGCGGGCGATGGCGACGTTGTTCGCGCCCAGCTTCGCCTTCTCGGCGGCCAGCTCGTAGTAGATCTTGCCGCTGCACAGCAGCAGCCGGTCGACCTGCTCCGGGCTGGGCTGCGTCGGGTCGTCGATGACGGACATGAACCGGCCCGTGGTGAAGTCCTCGACGGAGCTGGCGGCGGCCTTGAGGCGCAGCATGGACTTCGGCGTGAAGACCACCATCGGCCGCTTCACACCGTCGAGCGCGTGCCGGCGCAGCAGGTGGAAGTAGTTGGCCGGGGTGGACGGCACGGCGACGGTCATCGAGCCCTCGGCGCACAGCTGGAGGAATCGCTCGATGCGGCCGGAGCTGTGGTCGGGGCCCTGCCCCTCCAGGCCGTGCGGCAGCAGCAGCACGACGTTGCCGCGCTGGCCCCACTTGGCCTCGCCGGAGGAGATGAACTCGTCGATGATCGACTGGGCGCCGTTGACGAAGTCGCCGAACTGCGCCTCCCACAGCACCAGCGCGTCCGGGTTGGCCACCGAGTAGCCGTACTCGAAGCCGACGGCCGCGAACTCCGACAGCGCCGAGTCGTAGACCATGAACTTGCCCTGGCTCTCGGCCAGGTTCTGCAGCGGCGTGTACTCGGCGCTGGTCTTGCGGTCGATGACGACCGAGTGCCGCTGGCCGAAGGTGCCGCGCTGGGAGTCCTGGCCGGACAGCCGGACCGTCTTGCCCTCCATCACCAGCGAGCCGAACGCGAGCAGCTCGCCGAAGCCCCAGTCGATGCCGCCCTCGTGCGCCATCTGCGCCCGGCGCTCCAGCACCGGCTTCACCCGCGGGTGGGCGTTGAAGCCCTCCGGCAGATCGATCTGGGCCTGGCCGATGTGGGCCACGGTCTCGGCGGAGACGGCGGTCGGCACCTTCGCCGGCACCTGCTGCTCGGACTCCACCGAGTTGGTCGGCTTGACCGGGTGCTTCTCCAGCTCGCGGACCTCGTTGAAGACGTGCTCGAGCTGGCTGGCGTAGTCGCGCAGCGCCTTCTCGGCCTCGTCCACGGAGATGTCGCCGCGGCCGATCAGCGACTCGGTGTAGGTCTTCCGCACCGAGCGCTTGGTGTCGATGATGTCGTACATCGCCGGCTGGGTCATCGACGGGTCGTCGCCCTCGTTGTGGCCGCGGCGGCGGTAGCAGATCATGTCGATGACGACGTCCTTGTGGAACGCCTGCCGGTACTCGACGGCCAGCTTGGCCACCCAGTAGCAGGCCTCCGGGTCGTCGCCGTTCACGTGGAAGACCGGCGCGCCGATCATCTTGGCCACGTCGGTGCAGTACTTGGACGACCGCGAGTGCTCCGGGTTGGTGGTGAAGCCGACCTGGTTGTTCACCACGACGTGCACGGTGCCGCCGGTGCGGTAGCCGCGCAGCAGCGCCAGGTTCAGCGTCTCGGCGACCACGCCCTGGCCGGCGAACGCGGCGTCGCCGTGCATCGCCACCGGCAGCACGGTGTAGCCCTCGGTGCCCTTGTCCAGCAGGTCCTGCTTGGCCCGGACGATGCCCTCCAGCACCGGGTCCACGGCCTCCAGGTGGGACGGGTTGGAGGCCAGCGACACCTTGGTCTCGCCGTCGCCGAACATCCGGAAGTACTTGCCCTCGGCGCCCAGGTGGTACTTGACGTCGCCGGAGCCGTGCGCCTGGCCCGGGTCGAGGTTGCCCTCGAACTCGCGGAAGATCTGCGAGATCGGCTTGCCCACGATGTTGGCCAGCACGTTCAGCCGGCCGCGGTGCGGCATGCCGATGACGACCTCGTCCAGCTCGTGCTCGGCCGCCTTGTCCAGCACCGCGTCCAGCAGCGGGATCAGCGTCTCGCCGCCCTCCAGCGAGAACCGCCGCTGACCGACGTACTTGGTCTGCAGGAAGGTCTCGAAGGCCTCGGCCGCGTTCAGCTTGGACAGGATGTACTTCTGCACGGTGGCCGGCGGCTTCTCGTGCACGACCTCGACCCGCTCCTGGAGCCAGCGCCGCTCGGCGGGCTCCAGGATGTGCGTGTACTCGACGCCGACGGTGCGGCAGTAGGAGTTGCGCAGCACGCCGAGGATGTCGCGCAGCTTCATCTTCTCCTGGCCGGCGAAGCCGCCCACGGCGAACTCGCGGTCCAGGTCCCACAGGGTCAGGCCGTGCGAGAGCACGTCCAGGTCCTCGTGCCGGCGCTGCCGGTAGTTCAGCGGGTCGGTGTCGGCCATCAGGTGGCCGCGCGAGCGGAACGCGTCGATCAGCTCGATCACCCGGGCGGTCTTGTCGACCGAGCCCTCGGGCAGGTCCTCGACCCAGCGGATCGGCTCGTAGGGCAGCCGCAGCGAGGTGAAGATGTCGTCGTAGAAGCCGTTCTCACCGAGCAGCAGCTGGTGGATGCGGCGCAGGAACTCGCCGGACTCGGCGCCCTGGATGATGCGGTGGTCGTAGGTCGAGGTGAGCGTCATGATCTTGCTGACGCCCATCTCGACCAGGGCCTTCTCGCTGGTGCCCTGGAAGTGCGCCGGGTACTCCATGGCGCCGACGCCGATGATCGCGCCCTGGCCGGCGGTCAGCCGCGGCACCGAGTGGTTGGTGCCGATGGTGCCCGGGTTGGTCAGCTGGATGGTGCTGCCGGCGAAGTCGTCGGCGGTCAGGCCGCCGCCGCGGGCCTTGCGGATCAGGTCCTCGTAGGCCTGCCAGAACTGCGTGAACGTCATCGTCTCGCAGTTCTTGATGGCCGCCACCACCAGCGTGCGCTGGCCGTTCTTGCCGGGCAGGTCGATGGCCAGGCCCAGGTTCACGTGCTCCGGGGTGATGATCGAGGGCTTGCCGTCGACCACGCCGTAGGAGTTGTTCATGTTCGGGTACGACTCGAGCGCCTTGACCAGCGCGTACCCGATGATGTGGGTGAAGGAGACCTTGCCGCCGCGGGTCCGCTTCAGGTGGTTGTTGATGACGATGCGGTTGTCCGCGAGCAGCTTCGCCGGGACCGCGCGCACGGAGGTCGCGGTCGGCACGGTGAGCGAGGCGTCCATGTTCCGGGCGATCGCCGCGGCGGCGCCGCGCAGCACCTTCACCTCGGAGCCGGCGGCCGGCTTCACGGGGGCGGCGGTGGCCGAGGCGGCCGGCGTCGGCTTGGTGCTCGGCAGCGTCGTCTCGGCCGGGGTGGAGGCGGCGGCCGGCGCGGCCGGCTGCGGGGCCGGCGGGGTGGCGACCCGGCCGTTGGCCGGGGCGGCCGGCGGGGCCGTGGTGGTGGCCGTGGCCGTGGCCGTCGCGGTGGCGGCACTGGCGCCGTTGGCCGCGGTGCTGCGCTGCGTCGCCTTGTAGTCGGCGAAGAAGTCATGCCACGCCGGGTCGACCGACGACGGATCGGCGAGGAACTGGTCGTACATCTCCTCGACCAGCCACTCGTTCGGGCCGAACTGCGACGCAGAGCTGGAGCTGGACACGGCTGGCGCTCGCCTCTATCTATCTCGCTAGTGGTACTGACTCACTCCGCAGCAAGGCTAGTACTCCGCGTAGGTCGCTTCACACACAGCCAAGCGCGCACAACGTCAGGTGGATCACATGATCAATCCAGATTCTCCCACCGTCCCGGCCTTCTGACCGGCGATGTTGAGCAGGGCTTAGGGAACTGGATCGTTTCAGCCGTGCATTTGCACGGGGAACAACTGTGGCCGGAACCACGTTTGATATGCCCTCAAGCCCCGGCGCTGGGCTTTTGGCGCCGCCTTCGGCGTCGCGGCTCGGCCCCTTCGGTGGCCGATGCCTCGCCCTTGCCACAGGTCAAGCGCCGCATCGGCACGGTGGTCCGGCGCGTCGAGTGGCGGCGCGTGACCTGCGCCAACCGGGCGAAGCATCGCCGGGCCTCGCATTCGTCGGTCACCCCCACTCGCCCCATCCGTTGCACGTGCACTTTCGGGTGACTCCTGATGCAGTGAAGGACGCCTTCACTGCATTGAACGCGGGTAAGGCGTCCTTCCCTGCATCAGGTGGTACCTGGGCGGGTTACGCGGCGTCGTCTAGGTGGGCTCCCGTGCGCCACATCTCGGCGTAGCGGCCGCCGGCCTCCAGGAGCTCGGCGTGGGTGCCCTGCTCGACGATCCGGCCCTGTTCCAACACGACGATCCGGTCCGCGCGGGCGGCGGTGGCCAAGCGGTGCGCCACCACGAAGGTCGTCCGCCGACCGGCCAGGCGCTCGCTGGCGGCCAGCACGGTGGCCTCGGTGGCCGGGTCCAGCGCGGCGGTGGCCTCGTCGAGCAACAGGATCGCGGGGTCGACGAGCTCGGCACGGGCCAAGGCCACCAGCTGGCGCTGACCGGCCGACAGCGCCTGGCCGCGTTCGCCGACCTGCTGGTGCATTGCATGCTGTAGACCGGCGACCTGTCGCAGCGCGCCGACGGCACGTACGGCGGCAGTGACCTCGTCGCGGGACGCGGTGGGACGGCCGTAGCGCACGTTGTCGGCGACGTCGCCGACGAACAGGTGCGCCTCCTGCGGCACGACACCGAGCCGGCCGCGGTAGGCGTCCAGGTCGTAGTCACGCACGTTGACGCCGTCGACGAGCACGGCACCGCCGGTCACGTCGTAGAACCGCGCGACGAGTTTCACGAGCGTGGACTTGCCGGCGCCGGTGCGGCCGACGAGCGCGACGGTCTCGCCGGCGCGAACGTGCAGGCTCACGCCGTCCAGTGCGGGCGTTGCGGCGCCCTCGTAGCGGAATGTCACGTCACGCAGTTCGATCTCGCCGCGCAGCGTCGACGGCAGCGGCACGGGCTTCGCGGGCGGCACGATCGACGACGGCGTGTGCAGCAGCTCGCCGATGCGCTTGAGGCCGACCATCGCCTGCTGGTAGCCGTCGAACACGCCGGACAGCTGTTGCACGGGCGCGAAAAACAGCCCGAGGTACAGCTGGAACGCCAGCAGCGCACCGGCACTGAGGTCGCCGCTGGCCACGCGGTACGCGCCGACCGCCAGCACCGCCGCCTGCGCCGCACCGGAAAGCAGCGCCACGAAAGGGAAGTACACGGCGATGTAGCGCTGTGCGCGCAGCCGTGAGGTCCGGTAGGCGAGGCTGCGCTCGCCGAACTCCCGCGCCGAGTACTGCTCACGCGTGAACGCCTGCGTGACCCGAAGGCCGGACACGTTCTCCTGGAGGTCGGCGTTCACGACGCTGACCCGCTCACGCGCCTGCGCGTACGCCGCGGAGGACGCCTTGCGGAAGAAGTACGTCGCCACGGCCAGAATCGGGATCGCCGCCATCGACACCAGCGCCAGCCCGATGTCCGTGACGAGCAGTGCCACCGCGATGCCCACGATCGTCAGCGCGCTCACCGCCGCTGTCACCAGACCGGTCTGGAGGAACGTCGACAGGGCGTCGACGTCCGTGGTCATGCGGGTCATGATGCGGCCGGCGAGCTCACGCTCGTAGTAGTCCAGGCCGAGCCGTTGCAGATGCGCAAAGCTGCGTACCCGCAACACATAGAGCAGACGCTCTCCGACCCGAGCCGTCATGACGGTCTCCAGGCGCGTGTTCACCCAGTTGACGACGACGATGCCGGCGCCGAGCCCGGTAGCGATCCACAATGCGCTCATCGTGCCCCGCGTGACGCCGTCATCCACGCCGTAGCGCACCAGCGCCGGCAGTGCCATCGAGCTGAGGGCGTCGATCGTCACGAGCAGGCCCACCAGCAGCAGCGACCAGCGCACCGGCCGCAGCAGCGACACCAACCCGAACTTGCGGTCTGTGGCGCCGGTGTCGGGGCTCAGGTTCGGCTGTTCCGTCGCCTCGGGCAGCGGCACGAGATCCGGCACGTCCTCCTGCTCCGGCTCGACCTCCGGCCACAGCTCCGCCGATGCGACGTCGGTGTGCGTGTCCTCGATCGCCTCGCCGGGGCCCGCCAGCAGCTCGCGGAACAGCGCGCAGCGCGCGTTGAGCTCCTCCTCCGTGCCGACGTCCACGACGTTGCCGCCGTCCAGTACGGCAATGCGGTCCGCCAGCGCGAGCGTGGAACGACGGTGTGCCACCAGAAGCGTGGTGCGCTGCGCGGTGACGGCCTTGAGCGTGTCGTGGATCGCCGCCTCGGTGACGGCGTCCACAGCCGACGTCGCGTCGTCCAGCACGAGCACGCGAGGCGCCGACAGCAGCGCCCGGGCGAGGGCGATGCGCTGCCGCTGGCCGCCGGACAGCGTGAGGCCACGCTCGCCGACCGTCGTCCCGTAACCCTCGGGCAGCGCGGCGATGAACTCGTGAGCCTCCGCCGCGCGGGCCGCCTCCTCGACCTCCGCGTCGGTTGCATCTGGTCGTCCGTATGCGATGTTCGCGCGGATGGAGTCCGAGAAGAGGAACGCCTCCTCGAACACGACCCCCACCGCGTTGCGCAACGAATGCAGCCGCAGCTGCCGCACGTCCACGCCGCCGACCCGGATCGCGCCCGCATGCACGTCGTAGAAGCGGGGCAGCAGAAGGGAAACCGTCGACTTGCCGGAGCCGGCGGTGCCGACCAGCGCCAGCGTCTCGCCGGGCTCGACCTTGAGCGACACGTGGTCGAGCACCGGCTCGCTGCGGGCGTAGCCGAAGGTTATGTCGTCCAGCTCGACGGCGAGCGGCCCGTCCGGCACGTCCCCGACGCCGTCCTTGACGTCCGGCTGCGAGTCGATGAGCTCGTTGACCCGCTTCACGCTCGCCTTGGTCGTCTGCGCGGTGACCATCGCCGCCGCCAGGAACCGCGCGGGCCCCAGCAGGCCCGTCACGTAACTGGCGAACGCGAGGAAGGTGCCCAGCGTGACCTGGCCGTTCAGCGCGAGCCAGCCGCCGAGGCCCAGCACCGCGATCTGGCCGAACAGCGGCATCGCGCCCAGCGTCGCCGTCGGCGGCGACGTCAGCCGCGCGGCGCGCATCCGTAACGAGAACAGCCGCCGGGCCAGCCCCTCCAGGCCGGCGATCTCCCGCCCCTCCTGGCCGAAGCCCTTCACCACGCGGACGCCCGTCACCGTCTCCTCGACGTGCTGCGCCACGTCGGCCGCCTGCTGCTGCGCGTGCCACGTGGCCGAGAACAGCGTGCGGCGGCTGCGGATCGCCACGAACACCACGGCCGGCACCACGATCAGGGCGATCACCGTCAGCAACGGCGACAGCCACAGCATCGCGCCGACGGCGACCGCCACGAAGGCGATGTTGCCCAGCGCGTACGGGGCCATCGAGATCAGGCCCTGCACCTGGTTCAGGTCGCTGATCGAGCGGGACACCACCTGGCCGGTGCGCAGCTCGTCCTGCTTGCCGCCGTCCAGCCGCTGCATCGCGCCGAACACCTGGCGGCGCAGGTCGTGCTGGACGTCCAGGGCGAGCCGTCCGCCCAGGTAGCGGCGCAGGAAGGCGGTGACGAAGGTCAGCAGCTCGATGCCGATCAGGGCGGTGATCAGCCAGCCGAGGCGGGTGGTCGTGCCGGCCACCGCGTCGTCGACTGCGAGCCGGACCACCAGCGGCGCCACCGCCTGCTGGCCCACGCCCAGGACGGCAGCGCCCAACGACAGCACCACCACGACCGGATGCCGCCAGCACGCCGCCGACAGCCGTCGCACCCAACCAGTTCGTTCGGACACAGAAGTAACTTACGGTGCGCGGCCTTGATCATGCCCGGCACTTCCCGGAGCCGCCAGAAAAACGCCACATGCGCTTCCTACTTGGCACCTGGTGCCAAGTAGGAAGCGCATGTGGCGAAAAAAGAGGTGGGTGGGTTACGTGATGTCGCGCTGCTTGCTCATGAACCAGCCGCCGACCACGAACGCGGCGGTCCAGGCGGCGAAGATGAGGCCGCTGATCCACCAGTCGAAGGCGCCACGCGCGCCCGCGAGGGTGCGGGCGATGTTGGAGGCCGCGTCCTGCGCCTCCTGGTTGAAGTACGGGCTGATGGTCGACACCTTGTCCACGATCAGCTGCGCCGCGACCGAGCCGGTGAGCCCGTCGGCGGAGCCGTTGATCAGGATGCCGGGCCAGTTGTCCGGCAGCACCAAACCGATCAGGTTCTCCACCAGCAGCGTGTACAGCAGCAGCGAGATGATCGCCGCGATGGGGCTGCCGAACAGCGCCCCGATGCCCATGGCCAGCAGCGTCCAGAGCATGCACGACAGGATGCCGGTGCCGGCGATCTCCAGCCAGCTCACCGCGTCGGGCAGCTGCTCGGGGTGGGAGGCGATGGCCATGCCGATGCTGTCCACGCCGGTGATCACGACGCCGAAGGCGAGGCCCCAGATCGCGTACGTGATCAGCTTGGCGCCGAGCAGGGTGCCGCGGTTGGGCGCGGTCAGGTAGCTGGTGGTGATGGTCCGGCGGTTGATCTCGCTGGACACCGCCAGCGCGCCGAACACGATGGGGAACAGCGCGCTGATGTTGACCGTGCGGGCGAAGATCAGCGTCGACCACGGCAGGTTGCTGACGTTGGCCTTCACCGCGCCGGCGATCTCCGACTGGTCGGTCTGGTCGACGATCGCGCCGACGAGCGCGTTGCCGCCGATGCTCCACAGCGCGGCCAGCGCCACCGTCGGGATGAGCAGCGCCCACCACATCTTGGTGGTGAGGATCTTGCGGAACTCGGCGGAGATGAGCCGGCCCATCAGGCGTTACCTCCCCAGCCGCCACCCGGCGGCTGCTCGGGCGGCGGGGCCGCCTGCGGCTGGTACTGCTGTTGGTACTGCTGGGGATCGACGGGCGGCGGCACGTAGTCCTGGGGCGGGGCGTACCCCGGCTGCGGGGCGGCGTAGCCCTGCGGCGGCGTGCCCTGCGGGGCGTAACCGGGCGGCGCGTACCCGGGTGGCGTGCCCTGGGGCGGCGTGCCGGGGTAGCCCTGCGGCGGCGCATAGGTCGGGGCCGCGTAGCCGCCGGACGGCGGGCCGTAGCCCGGACCGGGCGGCGGACCCCAGCCGCCACCGGGCGGCGGGCCGTAGCCGGGCGGCGGCTGCTGGCCGGCGTACTGGCCCTGGGTCAGCCGGAAGAACAGCTGCTCCAGGTCGACGTTCTCCTGCTGGATGTCGTACAGCGCGATGCCGGCGGCCATGGCGGTGTCGGCGACGGTCTTGCGGTCCACGCCGGTGATCGCCAGCCGGCCGTCCGGCGTCGGCTCGACGGCGTTGACGCCGGCCTCCTGGAGCTTGGTCACCAGCGCCTGCGGGTCGGCGGCCTGCACGAGCACCCGGCTCTGCTGGGACTGCCGCAGGTAGTCCAGGCCGCCGTAGTACACGGTCTGGCCGCGGCTGATGATCACGACCTGGTCCACGGTCTGCTCGACCTCGGCCAGCAGGTGGCTGGAGATCAGCACCGTGCGGCCGGTGCGGGCGAAGGACTGGAGGAAGGCGCGCAGCCAGGCGATGCCCTCCGGGTCCAGGCCGTTGGCCGGCTCGTCGAGCACCAGCACCTGCGGGTCGCCGAGCAGCGCGGTGGCCAGCGCCAGCCGCTGCTTCATGCCCAGCGAGAAGCTGCCGGCGGCGCGGTGGCCGGCCTCGGACAGGCCGACGAGCGCCAGCACCTGGTCGGCCCGCTCGTCCGGCACGCCCATCGCGGTGGCGTAGACCCGCAGGTGGTTGCGCGCGGTCCGGGTCGGGTGGAAGCCCTGCGCCTCCAGCACCGCGCCGACCACCCGGCCGGGGTTGCCCAGCTGCTCGAACGGCAGGCCGTTGATCGTCGAGCCGCCCGCGGTCGGTCGCACCAGGCCCAGCAGCATGCGCAGGGTGGTGGTCTTGCCCGCGCCGTTGGGCCCGAGGAAGCCGGTGACCGACCCCGGCTCCACGGTGAAGCTGAGGTTGTTGACCGCGATGATCGGCCCGAACTGCTTGCTCAGGCCCTGCACCACGATGCGGCCACTGCCGTCGTGCACGTGTTCCTCCCAGGTGCCGGTGCGTTCGGGTGCCCCGGTCATACCCTATTCACCGGCTGCTCGCCGTGAGATCGCGAGTTGATCCGCCAGATATGTGACGACTCCGTCATCGTCGTTGGTTCCCGTGACCACCGACGCGGCCGCGCGCACCGCCGGCCGGGCGTTGCCGGGCGCGATCCGGCGGTCGGCGACCGCGAACATCGGCAGGTCGTTGACGTGGTCGCCGCACACGGTGATCTCGCCGTCGAGATCCAAGCGCTGCCGCAGCTCGAGGATCGCCGCGCCCTTGGTGGCCAGCGGGCTCTGCACCACCACTTCCGACCACCCCGGGCTGTACGAGTTGAGCGCCGCCCACACTCGCGCGCCGTCGCCGACGGCGGCCTGGACGGTCTCGGCGACGGCCGGCGCCTGCTCGTCCGGCACGTACGAGCACAGCATGACGACCCGTTCCCGGGCGGCGACGGCCCGCAGGTCGGCGGACTCGGTCAGCCGAGGGTCGCGGTAGCGGCGCTTCTCCCCGATGAACCAGCCCGCGCCGGGATTGAGGTCCGGGCCGAAGTGCACGCGGTCCCGGCGGCCGTCCCAGCTCGTCACGATCGGGTCGCCGAGCAGCTCGACCGCCTTGTCGGCGACCGCCGGGTCCAGTGCGTTGGTGACGAGGTGCTCTCCGGTGCGCAGGTCCGAGATGTACGCCCCGTTGTGCTCAATCACCGGCAGCCGCACGTCCACGCCGGGCAGCAGCGGCCGCATCGCCTCGGTGCTGCGGGCGCTCGCCACGGTCAGCGCGACGCCGGCCGCGACGAGCCGGTTCAGCCCGTCGCGGGCGGCGTCGGACAGCGACGTGTCGGAACGCAGCAGCGTCCCGTCCAGATCGCAGACCAGCAGGTGTCCCGGTGCGGTAAGCCAGCTCACCGCCCCGATCTTTGCAGGGAAAGCCACCTTCCCTGCATCACTTCGCGGCCGGCGACTCCCGCCAGTACTCCTCCAGCACGCGCCGCATCTCGGTGGTCTCCGCGTCCGGCTCGCCCAGCAGCTCGACGCGCGGCGGCGGGGCGACCTCGACCTCCGCCACCAACTGGCCCTCCAGCGGGTGATGCTGGGTCGCCGCGACCGGCTCCGGCCGCTCCGGCGGCGGCGCGGGCAGCACCCCGCCGAAGGCGAGGACCGGGTCCAGGCGGGCCAGCGCCGGGGCGTCCGGACGGTCCACGTACTCGCCGGGCGCGGGCCACGTCGGGTCGTCCACGATGTGCACGGTGGCGAACGGCCCCGAGCTGGCGATCGCCGGCGGCGGGGGCGGCGCGATGGCGGCGTAGCCGCTGGGCCCGGCCGGCAGCGCCGGCATCTCCATGGTCATCTCGGCCGGGATCTCCGGCGGGATGGTCATGATGCGGTGCGCCTCGGCCGGCAGCGGCCGCGTCCGCACGCCCTGCACGGCGGTGCCGTCGGCCTGCTTGCTGTGCCGCCCACCGCGGCGGAACGGATTGCGCACACCGCTGCGCGGCCGCGGTTGCGGGGCGCCGTCGCCGATGAGGTGCTGGTGCGCCAGCAGCCACACCTTGCACGGCCAGCGTCGCTTGCGCAGCCGGCCGGGGCAGGCACGGCAGCGGCCGTCCTCGTCGGCGGTGTGCACTTCGAGCAGCAGCCGCCAGCCGTCCGCCAGCCGCTGCAACTCGGCGCGCGCGAGCGGGGCCAGCGTGCCGGCGCTGGTCTGCTCGGCGGCTTGGTCGAGCGCGGCGAGCCGGCGCAGCACGGCGCGCCGCATCCCGTCGTCGACGGTGCTCATTCCCCCAGTCCTCCCGCGGTGTCGGCGGCATGGTCCAGCGCACGGTGCAGCCGCCTGGTCTGCTGCGGCGACAGCACCGCTGTCTCGCCCGGCGGGGCGACCAGCAGCACCTGGCCGCGGTCGACGATCACCGTCATGGCTCGGTCCCGGCCGAAGGGGTCCAGGCAGTCCACCCACCAACGGGGTTCACTCATCGACGTCTCCGGATGCTCCAGGGTGTGCCACCCAGATTCGTGTCACGTCGGTCGCGCAGGGCTGGCGGCACACACCCGACACACATCGGCCGATCGGGGCAGTTCACACAGTCCGCGAGGCAGGGTTTCACCCGTTTGCACGTGCGTTCACCCGTTCGAGTGGCTGCACACAAGATTTTTTCGACAGATCTCGCCCAAACATGAGGCAAATCGGGGTCGCAGACCCTAAGCTGTTGATGGCGGCCCGCTCCCAGTGACCCCCAGGCTGGTTGAGCGGGCCGCTCCTTTATGCCCTTCTCCGCCCATGGTTCGTGACCGGGCTCACTCTCGCAACCTCCTCGACGTGACCTTCGTTCGCCCGCTAAATTGTGGGTGTTTCCCATCTCTTTTAACCTGGGGGTACCGATGAGGGTTCTGGTCACCGCCTCGCCCGGCCTCGGGCACATGCTGCCGATGGTGCCGATCTCCTGGGCGCTGCGCGCCGCCGGTCACGACGTGCTGCTGGCCATGGCCGGTCGCAGCGCCGAGCACGTGCCGATGCTGGCCGCGTCCGGCCTGCACGTCGTCGAGACGCACGGCCACGAGGCGTTCGAGCGGCTGATGCAGTCCGCGCGCGAGTCGCTGGACGTCGCCCAGATCCAGCAGACGATCAGGGAGGCCGCCCGGTCCGGCAGCTTCGAGAAGCTCACGGGCATCGGGATGCGGCTGTTCGCGCCGCAGTCCGACGTGGTCGCCGACAACGTCGTGGCGGTCGCCGAGGACTGGCGGCCCGACCTGGTGCTGCACTCGCCGATGGACGGCGCCGGCCCGCTCGCCGCGGCCAAGCTCGGCGTGCCGGCGGTGGAGCAGGCGTTCGGCATGTTCAGCCTGGCCGACCGGGTCCCGCAGATGGCCGAGCTGCTGGCCGACACCTATCGCCGGCACGGCGTGGCCGGCCCGCCCGAGCGCCGCGGCCTGCTCAACGTGGCCCCGCCGAGCATGGGCACGCCGGAGGTCGGCTGGTCCCTGCGGTACGTGCCGTTCAACGGCGGCGGCCAGCTGCCGGACTGGTTGGTGCGCAAGCCCGAACGCCGGCGCGTGGTCGTCACGCTGGGCACGGTCGTCCCCGGCTTCGCCGGCCTCGGCTCGTTGCAGTGGCTGGCCGACGTCGCCGGCGGCGTCGACGCCGAATTCGTGGTCACGCTCGGCGACGCGGACGCCGCGCAGCTCGGCTCGCTGCCGGCCAACGTGCGTCCGGTGCCGTACACGCCGTTGAACGCCCTGCTGGCCACCAGCACTGCGGTGATCCACCACGGCGGCTCCGGCTCCACCATGACCGCGCTGGCGATGGGCCTGCCGCAGCTGGTCGTGCCGCACGGCGCCGACCAGTTCCACAATGCCCACGAGGTGGCCAAGCGCGGCGCCGGCTTCGAGATCGACAGCGACGGGGCCGGCATCGGCGCGGACGACCTCGACCGGCTGCTGAACGACACCTCGCTGGCCGCGACGGCCGCCGAGGTCAAGGCCGAGATCGCCGCCCAGCCGGCGCCGGCCGCACTCGTGTCCCGACTCGTCGAACTGGTGGGCTGATCCTCATGCGCGTGCTCGTCACTGCCCTGGCCGGACACGGCCATCTCTTCCCGCTCGTCACGACGGCGTGGGCGCTGCGCTCCGCCGGCCACGACGTCCTGTTCGCCACCGCCGGCGACATGACTGCCGTGCAGGGCACCGGCCTGCACTCCTACGACGTGGCGCCCGGCCTGGACATGCGCTCGCTGGTCGGCGACAACGCCGGCGACGCGTTCCGCAGCTCCACCCGCGGCCAGGGGTTCGATCCCGATCCGGCCAAGCTGCGCGAGCACCCGGCGTTCCGGCTGTTCAACGGCCTGGCCGAGGGCATGGTGGACGGCCTGGTCGGGCTGGCCCGGGACTGGCGGCCGGACGTCGTCGTCTACGAGGCGATGAACCTGATCGGACTGATCGCGGCGGACGCCGTCGGCGCGGGCACGGTGTCGCACTCGATCGGCGTCGCGCACAACCGCGCCATGATGGCCATGTTCGGCAGCATGCAGGTGGAGATCTTCCAGCGCTACGGCATGACCGCCATCCCGGACCCGGACGTGCACCTGGACGTCGCGCCGCCGAGCATGAAGCCGGAGCCGGACGGCTGGCTGATGCGGTACGTGCCGTACAACGGCGGCGGGCAGCTGCCGGGCTGGCTGACCGGCCGGCCGGAGCGGCCGCGGATCACCGTCACGCTGGGCACGGTCGCGCCGATGCTGACCGGCGTCGGGCCGGTGCAGCGGGTCGCCGCGGCGGCGGAGAAGATCGACGCCGAGTTCGTGATCGCGATCGGCGCCACCGCCGACACCTCGTCGCTGACGGACCTGCCGGACAACGTGCGGCTGGCCGGCTACGTGCCGCTCGGCCCGCTGCTGGCCAGCAGCACCGCGGTGATCCACCACGGCGGCGCGGGCACCACGCTGACCGCGCTGGACGCCGGTGTGCCGCAGATCGTGGTGCCGCAGGGCGCGGACGGCCCGGTCAACGCCGCCGCGGTGGCCGACGCCGGCTGCGGCCTGAACGTCACCGACGACCAGTTGGACGCCCAGCTGATCGAGCGGCTGCTGACCGAGGACTCGCTGCGCGTCGCCGCGGAGCGGATCCGGGCCGAGATGCACGCCATGCCGTCGCCGATCGAGGTGGCCGACCGGCTCGGTAAGAATTTCGGTGGACAGAAGTCTTAGCAAGCGAGTTAAATGACGGGATCTGAGGGAGGGAACCCGTCATGCGCATTCTGATCACCACGTCCCCGGGGCTGGGACACATCCTGCCGACCATCTCGTTCGCCCACGCGGCCCGCGCCGCCGGTCACGACGTGCTCTACGCGACCGGCGGCTCGGTGAACGCGATCTCCGAGGCCGGCCTCCAGGTCGTCGACGCCTCGCCGGACACCGACTACGCGCAGATCTTCATGGGCGCCGGCGCGAAACTGCGCGAGCAGATGCAGGCCGCGCAGGACGACGTGCAGCGGACCATGGAGCTCGGGCTGAAGCTGTTCGCGAAGGTGTCCGAGCCGACACTCGACAGCGTGGTGCGGGTTGCCGAGAAGTGGCAGCCGGACGTCATCGTGCACACCCCGCTCCAGGCCGCCGGCCAGCTCGCCGCCGGCAAGCTCGGCGTGCCGCTGGTGTCGGTGCAGCTCGCCATGGGACCGGACCGCATGTTCACGGGCCATGAGCAGATCACCCGCGACGAGCTGCGCGAGTACTTCGACCGTCACGGCGTCGCTTCGGTGCCGAACACGGCGGCGCTGCTCAGCGTCACGCCGCCGAGCGTGCGGGGGACGGGCGAGGTCCCCGACACCGTCTGGCCGATGCGGTACGTGCCGTACAACGGCGGCTCGGTGGTGCCGGAGTGGTTGCTGGACAAGCCGGAACGCCGCCGGGTGCTGATCACCCTGGGCACCGTCGTGCCGCACTTCGGGCTCGGCATGCTGGAGCCGGTCGTGGCCGCCGCGAGCAAGGTGGACGCGGAGTTCGTGCTGGCGCTGGGGAATGTGGACCTGTCGGCGCTGGGGGAGCTGCCGGAAAACGTCCGGGCCGTCGGCTACCTGCCGCTCGGCGTGCTGCTTTCCTCTTGTGACGCGGCGATCCACCACGGTGGCGCCGGCACCACGATGACCATTGTGGACGCCGGCATCCCGCAGATCGTTGTGCCGCAAGGGGCGGACCAGTTCCTCAATGCGGACACCGTGCAGGAGAACGGCGTCGGGCAGCGGGCCACGGTCGGCGATGTGGACGTGGCGCTGATCGAGCGGCTGCTGGGGGACGCCGACTGGCGTGCGAATGCCCTGCGGATGCGCGACGAGCTGCGTGCCATGCCGTCCCCGGTCGAGGTCGTCGAACGCCTCGCCGGCTTCGTCGGCTGACACCAGGTTTATGCAGGGAAGGACGCCTTACCCTCGTTGAGTGAGGGTAAGGCGTCCTTCCCTGCGTTAGGTCAGCCCTTGAGGGCGGCGGCGAGCTTGGCGCCGTCGTAGGAGCCCCAGCCGGTGACCTGGTCGTAGCCGGTGCCGGCCTTGAAGGTGCCGTTGCTGCCGGACGTCACGTCGTGGAAGCCGGTGCCCTTCAGGCCGTACAGCGCCTGGTTGGCCGCGCCGAGCTTGGTGCCGATGAGCGCGGCGAGGCCGGCCCACATCGGGGCGGCGCAGCTGGTGCCGCCGTAGACCTGCCAGGCGCCGGCGGAGTAGATGGCGTAGCCGCTGTTCGGGTCGGCGTCGGCCGACACGTCCGGCACGGTGCGCTTGCCGCCGACGCCGGCCTGCCAGCTCGGCGTGTCGAACACCGTGGAGGTGCCGCCGCCGGAACCGCTCCACGCGGTCTCCGAGCCGTAGGCGTTGCCGCTGACGGTCAGGTGCGTGCCGCCGACACCGGTCACGTTCGGGTCGGAGGCGGGGTAGTCGACGGCGTCCACGCCGGACCCGGTCTGGCTGCGGGTGCAGTCCTTGGAGCCGTCGTCACCGGAGGCGGAGAAGAAGCTGATGCCCTCGGCGGTCGCCTGCTTGATCGCGTTGCTGGTGCTGGTGATCGCCGACTGCGTGGTGTCCGGCTCGCACGAGCCCCAGGAGATCGACACCACCGACACCTTGTTGTCGCTGGCGATCTGGTTGGCCATGTCGATCTCGCCCTGGTCGCTGTTGGGCGCCTCGTACACGTAGGTCGACGCGGCCGGGGCCATCGCCTGCACGATCTCGATGTCCAGCTCGACTTCGCCCTGGCCCTGGCCCGGCTGCGAGTCGTAGTTGGCGTTGTCCACCGAAACGGTCTTCGGCGCCGACGAGCTCAGCGAGAACTGCTTGTCGTACGTGGAGATGTTGGACGCCTGGTAGCCATCGAACTCCCACAGCGCCACCGACTGGCCGGAACCGGTGCCGAGCGAGCCGGTGTCGTACGCGCCGCGCAGCTGCGTCGGGTTGTAGCCGGACGGCGCGTTCGGCTTGCGCTTGTTGGTGTTGTTGGTGTGCTTGACGGCGTGGTTGTCCAGGCCGACGACGCCCTGCACCACGGCGGCGACGTTCGCCGGCAGCTGCGGCGCGCTGTCGTTGGCGTAGAAGTCGCGGTGCTGCGCGGTGTCGGTGTAGCGGCCCATCGAGGTGCCGAACGCCGTCTGGAGCTGCGCTGCGGTGCCGTCGACCGTGACGACCTGGCGGTTGGCGCTGACCTTGTCGACGGTCAGGCCCTGGGAGCGCAGGTAGGTGGACACACTGTCCACGGAAGACTGGGTGGGCGCGAACCGGTCGTTGAACTGCGCGGTGGTGAGGAACTTGCCGTGGTTCGGCGAGTGAGGGTTGCTCGCGTCGGCGATGAACTTGTCCAGTTCGCTGCTGTTGCGCAGCTTGAGCGCCACCGACACCGACATCTTCGTGTTGGCGTCGAGCGCGCCGTCGCGCTGGCTGTGCGCGAGCGCCGGAGATGTGTTGTCGGGAACGGAAACCAGCGGCTGAGTCGCCGCGGCGGCGGAACCGGCCAGGGCCGCCGCGGCGATCAGGGGCAGGGGCGCCGCGGCGAGCGCGAGTGCGCGGAGACGTCGTGACATTCGGTGACTCCTTGGTGCGAGGCAGGGTTCGTACCCAAGTGGTCACCGACGGTAGACGTGTAACGCTTTCGAGGGAAGCGACGATGTGAGGGGTTCTTCAACAGTCCATCAACAGACGACAGGTCGGCCGCGCTGTTCGCGCGACCGACCTGTTCCCGGAATGCCGAGCCTGGCTCAGATGTTCACCACGTCGCTCAGCGGGGTGTGCGGGAGCCCGTGCGCGACCGCGACGGGCTCGTTGACCAGCTGGCCGGCGTGCACGTTCAGCCCCAGCGCCAGCGCCTTGTCGGCGTGCAGCGCCTGCTCCCAGCCCTTGTCGGCCAGCGCGACCGCGTAGGGCAGCGTCACGTTGGTCAGCGCGTAGGTGGAGGTGTTCGGCACCGCGCCCGGCATGTTGGCCACGCAGTAGAAGACCGAGTTGTGCACGCGGTAGGTCGGGTCGTCGTGCGTGGTCGGCCGCGAGTCCTCGAAGCAGCCGCCCTGGTCGATGGAGATGTCCACCAGCACCGAGCCCGGCTTCATCCGCGACACCAGCTCGTTGCTGACCAGCTTCGGCGCCTTCGCGCCGGCCACCAGCACCGCGCCGATCACCAGGTCGGCCTCCAGCACGGCCTGCTCCAGGGCGTACCGGTTGGAGGTGACGGTGCGGATCCGGCCGTGGAACTCGTGGTCGATCTGACGCAGCCGGTCCACGTTGGTGTCCAGGATCTCCACGTCGGAGCCCATGCCGGCGGCGATCGTCGCCGCGTTCACGCCGGCCACGCCGCCGCCGAGCACGACCACGCGGGCCGGCCGGACGCCGGGCACGCCGCCGGGCAGCACGCCGCGGCCGCCGGAGGGGCGCATCAGGGAGTAGGCGCCGACCTGGGCGGACAGCCGGCCGGCGACCTCGGACATCGGGGCCAGCAGCGGCAGCGCGCCGTTCGCGGTCTGCACCGTCTCGTACGCGATCGCGGTGTTGCCGGACGCGATGAGCGCGTCGGTGAGCGGCCGGTCGGCGGCCAGGTGCAGGTAGGTGAACAGGGTCTGGCCGGCACGCAGCTTGCCGTACTCCGAGGCGATCGGCTCCTTGACCTTGAGCACCAGTTCGCCCTCGGCCCACACGTCGTCGGCGGTGGCCAGCACCTTGGCGCCCGCGGCCAGGTAGTCCTCGTCCGGGATGGAGGAGCCGACACCGGCCCCGGCCTGCACGAACACGTCGTGGCCACGGGTGACCAACTCGTGCGCGCCGGCCGGGGTCAGCGCGACGCGGTACTCGTGGTTCTTGATCTCGCGGGGGACGGCGATCCGCACGATGTCGGTCCTTTCCGGGCGCACGGCTGGTGTGTCGTCTCCCACGGTGGGCTACGCCAACCCGGGGTGTCATCGTGCGCCCGGAAGCATCGAACGACCGCCCCGTTGTGCTCGGGGCACAAAACGGGGTGAGGTCTAGACCTGTCAGCTGTTCAGGCTGGAGCCCGGCCGGAAGATCATCACCACCGTGACGGCGACCCAGAGCAGGTTGAACAGGCCGGTGTACATCGCCAGCTGGGTGCTCGGCGCCGGCTTCCCCTCCAGCACGCGCTGCTGGTAGGGCAGCACCAGCAGGCCGAGCACCAGCGCGGCGACGCCGGTCAGCACGATCGAGATGATGATCCACAGGTTGCCGGTGACGCCCATGATGCCGGCGGTGGCGAAGCCGAAGAACGGCACCGCGATCGCCACCAGCGCGTACACCTTGCAGATCCGGTTGAGCAGCCGCAGAGTGGCCATGTCGGCATCGTCTCCGCTGGTCAGGGCCTTGCGGGCGGCGGGCGGGAACATGCTCGCGGCCACCGCGACCGGCCCGATGGCGACGATCACGGCGATGATGTGGATGGTGAGCAGGATCTTGGTCACGGCGCTGCTTCCTCCCTGTGGGCGCGCTCTGCGCGTCACTCATTCAGCCTCATCATTCGCCTGCTGAGACAGTGGCTGGATCGCCAGGGTGCAACGGATTCCCGCCAGCTACCGTGGCGGCATGCACACCGTCGCCGTGCTCGCCCTGCCCGGGGTCATCCCGTTCGATCTGGCCACGCCGATCGAGGTCTTCCGACGCACCCCCGGCTACCGCGTGCGGATCTGCGGCTCCGAGCCGGAGATCGACGCCGGCCTGTTCACGGTCCGTGTCCACTGGGGCCTCGATGCCCTGATCGAGGCGGACACGGTCATCCTTCCGGGTACCGAGTCCTTCGACGTGCCGGAGGCCGTCGTCGAGGCGCTGCGGGCGGCGGCCGCGCGAGGCGTTCGGATCGCGTCGATCTGTTCGGGGGCGTTCATCCTCGCCGCGACGGGTCTGTTGGACGGCCTGCGCGCGACCACGCACTGGGTCGCCGCCGCCGCGCTCGCCGAACGCTATCCGCTGGTCGACGTCGATCCGGACGTGCTGTACGTGGACAACGGCCAGTTCCTGACCTCGGCCGGCGCGGCCGCCGGGCTCGACCTGTGTCTGCACCTCATCCGTCGCGACTACGGCTCCGCTGCCGCCGCCGACGCCGCGCGGCTGTCGGTGATGCCGCTGGAGCGGGACGGCGGCCAGGCGCAGTTCATCGTGCACGACCTGCCGCCGGTGCCGCGGGGCACCGAGCTGGAGAAGTTGTTGGCGTGGATGGAAGAGAACTCCGTCCGCGACCTGACATTGGACGAGATCGCCGCGCAGGCCGGCATGAGCACCCGCACGCTGAACCGGCGATTCCGGGAGCAGACCGGGACTTCGCCGCTGCGGTGGCTGCACCGCGCGCGGGTCCGCCGCGCGCAGCACCTGTTGGAGGCGACGGGCGAACCGGTGGAGCGGATCGCGGCGCGCACCGGATTCGGCTCCCCGACGGCGTTTCGCGAGCACTTCAAGCGGATCGTCGGCACGAGTCCGCAGGCCTACCGGAACGCGTTCACGCCCACTTCAGCGTGACCAGCTGCACCAGCAGCGCGAGCCGCACATCGGGATCGTCCAGGTCGACCAGCTCGCCGATCTTCTTCATCCGGTACCGGAAGGTGTTCGGGTGGATCCGCAGCGCCCGGCTCGCGGCGCGGGGATCGCCGGGGTGCCGCAGCCACTCGAACAACGTGTCCAGGTCCATGTCCTTCAGCTGTGCCAGCGGTCCGAGCTCGCCCACCCCGGACGCCTTGGAGGCGGCGGCGACGCGGTGCAGCACCAGCGCCGACCAGACCTCCTCGTAGTTGGCGAGCTTGCGCGCGACGAGCCCGGTTCGCAGCAGCGCCAACGTTTCGTCGGCCTGCGACCGGGACAGTGGGAGGTCGGCCAGCTCGACCGGGCTGCCGGCGGCGACGAGCGGCTCGCCGGTGGCGAGCACCTCTCGTAGCGGCGCCCAGCCCTTGTCCGGGACCACGGCGTAGAGGACGCCGTGCAGGTCGGCGACCGCCGGTCGGCGGCCCACACCCCGGGTCATCCGCTCCCAGAGCGCGAGGCGGACGCCCTCCGCGTCCTCGGCGTCCTCGCTGGACGCGTCGATCGCGATCACCCGATGGGGTTGCTCGTCGAGCCCCAGCTCCGCCGCCGCGGCCCGGCTGCCGGTGGAACCGGCCAACACCGCCCGCACGAGCTCGGCCGAGCGCATCCGCTCGGCGTCCACCCGGGCCCGGCGGCGCAGCAGGTGCAGCGCGACGACCGGGCCGGTGTCGGCGAAGGCGGCCGACCGCTCGTCGGTGACCTCGCCGTCGACCACCGCCCACATCGAGCCCAGCAGCTCGCCGCCCATCCGGATCGGCACGATCAGCCGCGGCAGCGTGCCGTCCTTCTGCGCCGGCACGAAGATCACCGACCGGCCCTTGCTGAGCTGCCGGAACACGCCCCGGCTGCGGAACCTGGCCAGCACGTCGTCCGGCACCCGGCGGCCCATGATCGTGGACACCCGGGCCGGGTCGGTGCGGTCCTGCCGCGAGGAGTAGGCCAGCACCCGGGAGTTCGCGTCCTCGATCGTCACCGGCGCGTCGATCACCGCCGCCACGGCGTCGGCCAGCCGGAACAGGTCGCCGAACTGCTCGACGTCGCCGTCGGACTCGTCGTCGGCGGCCGCGTCGAGGACGGCTCGCAGCAGCCAGACCAGTTGCGCCCAGGCGGCTTCCTGCCGTACCTCGACGACGGCGATCTCCGCCTCCGTGGCCGCCTTCAGCACCTCGATGTCGCCGGCCTGCGGCTGCTTGAGCAGCACACCGGCGGCGCCCCTGGAGTGCCGGACCAGGTCGACCGCGTCCTTCCGGCCGCCGACCGCCACGCCCAGCACCAGGTCGCCGGCCGCGATCACGTTGCGGCGGCCCGGCTCGGCGATCACCACGTCGGTGACGCTGTGCGGGGCCGCCGCCGCGTGCACGGCGCGCAGCATCGTCGGCCCCACCCGGTCGACGACGCCCTGCACGGTCACCATCGCGCCATCGTGCCACCCCCGTCGCCGCTGTTCATGTCCGACGAGCGGAAGGGGGAGAAGATATTTCACATTTGCGGGGCGGCCAATCACGTGGCCTCTTTTATCGGCGCTCACGGGGCGGCAATCCTTGAGCGAGGCTTCCTGTGGATCACGGCGTTTCGACACGGGCCGGCCTTGAACGCGCACATCGCTCGACAATTGCGAAAGGGATGAAATGGTGAAGGCCTTCCTCCGTGGTACGCGCGCCCTGTCCGCTCTGTTCGCCGTCCTTCTGGGAATCCTGCTCGTGGCCCCGCAGGGCGCGGCGATGGCCCGCGCGCTCGACGGCCCGGGCGGAGCAGCCGCCAAGGCTCCTTGTTATCAGAAGATTTCGGTCGTCAACAGCGCCGCGTTCGTCATGAACTGGACCGGGAAGATTTCCACCGGTCTGTCCACGCCGTCCACCGACAATTATCCTGTCGGCCAGGAGCGGACCATCGACTTCAATGCGTACGGAATCAGGGACGGCGTCGAGATCTGGCCCGAGGTGCACGCCATTCTCGGCACCACGGAGAGCGGCCCGCGCGTGCAGTTCTGCGAGGGTGGCGCCACCGCCGCCTACCGGGTGACCGGCACCACTCTCAACTTCTCGGTGACGCTCCTCTGACCTGAGCTCGCGCCGTCGTTCGGCCCCCCGACGCGACCGTCGGGGGGCCGAACCCGCGGTCAGCGCCTGCTGATCTTGAAAACCCAGGCGTACTGGCCGGCGGCGACCGCGGCCGCCGGCACGTCGACCACCAGCGAGCCGCCGGTCACCGCCCACGTGAGCGGGGTGCGGTACCCCAGCATGGTGACGGTGTCACCCGGCCGGATCGGCACCGGCGCGGCCACCGTCAACTGGCTGCCCGGCGCCGTCAGCGACGTGATGTAGAAGGCGTCCGACTTCACCGTGAACCGCAGGTCACCCAGCTGAGCCTGCCTCGACCAGTACGACGTGTCGTAGATCGACTCGCCGTTGACCTTGAGCCAGGCACCGGTCTGGCGCAGCCGGGTCTGCATGATCTCCGGGATGGTGCCGTCCGCGCGCGGGCCGATGTCCAGCAGGAAGTTGCCGTTCTTGCTGACGATGTCGACCAGCGTGTGCACGACCTCCTCGGCGGTCATGTACATGTCGTCCGGGGTCGCCCGGTTGTAGCCGTAGCTGCGCGGATCCAGCCCGCGGCTGGCCTCCCACTTGGCCACCACCGTGTTCGGGTACGTGGCGTACTCCGGCGTGGTGAAGTCGTGCACCGAGATGCCCGACCGGTCGTTGATCGTCACGTCCTTCGGCCGCGGCCGGTCCTTGGCGTGGTTGAAGTACTCCGCCATCAGCCGCCGGCTGTCGTTGACGCCGCCGATGTCGCACCAGATCACGTCCGGGTCGTAGCCGTGCACCAGCTCCAGCATCTGCGGCAGCTGGTAGTCGAGCACGAAGTCCCGGCCGCTCGCGTACCCCGTGTACGGCACCGCCGCGCCGGTGTACGGGTTGCGCGGCGCGTGGCCCATCCACGGGTTGTCCGGGTTGAACCACTCCGGCATCGAGAAGTACAAACCGTTGCGCAGCTGGGGAGTGTGCTGGCGGGACGCCGCGAACAGGTCCTTGACCAGGTCGCGTTTCGGCCCCAGCTTGGCGGCGGTGCGGCCGGAGACCTTGGAGTCCCAGAGCGCGAAACCCTCGTGGTGCTTGGAGGTCAACACGTAGTAGCGGGCGCCGGCGTCGACGAAGAGGTTGAGCCAGTCCAGCGGATTCCACTTCTCCGCCTTGAACTGGGGGATGAAGTCGTCGTAGTTGAAGTTCGCGCCGAAGGTCTGGCGGTGGTAGTCGTAGACGGCGTTGGACGGGTCCTGCATCCAGTTCCAGTACCACTCGGCGTACTGCTTGCCGGGCGGCGACCAGGCCGGCACCGAGTAGACGCCCCAGTGGATGAAGATGCCGAACTTGGCGTCCTGGAACCAGTACGGGGCCTGGTGCGTGTTCAGGGACGTGTCGGCTGGCTGGTAGTCGGGGACTCCCAACAGGATCGGGGCCTGCGCGCTGGCCAGCGTGTCCTTTTTGGACTTCGCGGTGAGGGTTCCGTTGACGGTCGTGCCGTCGTCGACGGTCTGGTTCTTGCGGATGCCGATGCGGACCTTCGCCTCGTCGCCGGGGGCCAGCCAGGCGACGGTGGCCGGGGTGACGGTGCGGCCGCCCGGGACGGTGACGGAGATCGTCAGCTGGTCCTGCGGGGTGATCCACTCGGTGCCGAGGTTGACCACCGTCGCCTCGACGACCTGCGGGCCGGCGTCGGTGAGCAGGCTGGTGGTCGACTTCGTGCCGCGCAGCGTGACGGCCTTGCCGACGACCACCGGCTGGAGGCTGAGCGCGAACACGTGCAGGCTGGATTTGCCCTCGACGGCGGGATTGGTGGTCGGCAGGGTGATCGCCACCGCGTCCCGGGCCGGATCCAGCCAGACCTGCGAGGTGCTGATCGACACCGGGCTCTGGTCGGTGCCGCCGCCGGGCGTGTAGCGGAACGGGGCGACGAGCTGGCCGCTGCCCGAGTACCAGTCGGCGCCGCCGAGCTGGGCCTGGCTGGTGGTGCCGTCGGCGTAGTGCACGGTCGCCGTGCCGCCGGTCGCGCCGTACGAGCAGGCCGTGAGGAACAGGGCCGTGACGTAGCGCCCCTTGGGCAGCGGGATCTGCTGGCCCATGGCGACGATGTTGTTCTTGCCGGTGGCGGCCGGAAACGTGAACGGGACGCCGTCCACGGTGATCGGGCCGCTCGGTAAGCCCTCGGCCGGGAAGGTGTAGCCGGATCCGTCGAAGTTGCCGTCGTGGGTGGTGGCGGTGTCGATGCCGTCGTTGTCGAACAGGCCGTCCAGGGGGACAGGGACCGGATTCGGTGCGTCGGAGGCCGCGAATGCGGCCCCTGTCCCGGTGCTGATGGTCGCTAGCGCGGTGGCACCCAGGGCCAGACCCAGGGCGGTCCGTCGGGGGAAGGTCGTCATCGAGCCCTCCTGCGTCGGGCCACCCGGCGACGAATAGATCCGATGTGTGGGCGGGGTTTGCGGCGGACCGGGGGCCTGACGCGGGTTAGTCATCGGATGACTGTGATCCTGGGGTGGCCGGGCTCACACTGTCAAGACCTCGGTCACGCCCCTGGCCGCGAGGTGCTCGGGCGTGGTCTCCAGCACGATCGCCGGCCGCCTGCCCTCCGCCGCCAGCCGCATCCAGGCCTCGAAGAACGCGCCGCCCGGCCCCGAGGAACTCCGTTTGCCGTCGAAGAACAGGGCGGTCGTGCGGTCCACCGGCTTCGGCAACTCCGCGTGCACGGCCTGGCTGACGGCCTTGGCCAGCGGCTTCGCGTTGCCGTCGGCGTCGAACAGGCCCAGGCCGTACTCCAGCTCGGGGTAGTCGACGAACTTCCGGTCCACGTCGTGCGAGCACCACCAGGTCAGGCCCCACACGTTCTTGCAGGTGGCGACGTTGCCAATCGTTTGCTCCGCGTACTCCTCGGCGTGCTCCACCGGGATGTGCGGGGCCGGCGCGCCGACCTCCTGCACCCAGATCACCCGGTCCGGCGTGCCGTAGGCGCGGGCCAGCTCGGTGCCGTACTCGGCGAGGTGGTGGATCTCCGTCGACTGCGGACCGTAACGGCGGGCCGCGTTCAGCGTGAAGACCCAGGGGTGGACCGTGGTCATCGCGCCCTTGGTCGCGCTGGCCAGCGGCGTGAAGGGGTGATCGTCGACGTACCAGGCGTCGTCGAAGGCCGAGTGGCAGTGCGGATGGTCCGGGTCGGCCTCGTTGACGGCGGCCAGCAGCCGGTCCAGCCAGACGTCCACCTCGTCCGCCGTGCACGGGTTGTGCGCCACCAGGTTGTTCATCTCGTTGCCGAGCGTCATGCCCAGGAAGTTCGGCTCGCCCCGCAGGGCCGTCGCCAGCGTGCGCAGCAGCAGGATCTGGCCCTCCAGCACGTCCGGATCGGTGAAGACGTTGCGGTGGTGCCAGGTCTGCGTCCAGGAGGGGTAGAAGTCGAAGCTGGACAGGTGGCCCTGGATGCCGTCGACCGTGACGTCCAGGCCGGCCGCCGCGCCGAGGCGGACCAGCTCCAGCAGCTGCTCGACGGCTTTTTCACGGATGACACCGCGGTTGGGCTGGAAGACCGGCCAGATCGGGAAGACCCGGACGTGGTCCAGGCCGAGGCCGGCCAGCTGGTCCAGGTCGCGGCGGATCGAGTCCGGCTCGAAGTCGAGCCAGGTGTGCCACCAGTGCTTGCTGGGCGTGTAGTTGGCGCCGAACCTCATGCACAGCTCCCCGGGTCGCCTAGAGTGTGAGGCAACAATTCCACACAGGCCGCGTGCCCCACGGCACACAGCCCGGTCGGGAGAGCCCTCGGAACCGCCGGGGCGCCGAAGGAGCAAGCCTCCCCGCACACTCTCAGGCAACCAGACCGGCCGGGCGAGGCGACTCTGGAAAGTTCGCGTGCGCGGTCGTGCACGCACACCCACGGTGCAAGCTGTCGCGGTCGTGACGGCGAAGCTCTCAGGTCCCATGACAGAGGGGGAGCTCCTTTTCGGCACACAACCGTGGAGTCCGCCACATGGCCATCAGCGTTTTCGACCTCTTCTCGGTGGGGATCGGCCCGTCCAGCTCGCACACCGTCGGGCCGATGCGGGCCGCCACCATGTTCGTGTCCCGGCTGCGTTCCGCCGGTCTGTTCGACTCCGTGTCCCGGGTGCACGTCGAGCTGTTCGGGTCGCTCGGCGCGACCGGACACGGCCACGGCAGCCCCAAGGCCGTGATGCTGGGGCTGGAGGGTTCGCAGCCCGAGCTGTGCGACCCCACCGACGCCGACGACCGTGTGGCCCGCATCCGGTCGTCGAGTCGGCTGACGCTGGGCGGCTCCCGTGAGATCGAGTTCGTCGAGGACACCGACCTGATCATGCACCGCCGCAAGCAGCTTCCGTTGCATCCCAACGGAATGAGCTTCGCCGCGTTGGACGGGGACACGGAGCTGGACTCCGCCGTGTACTACTCCGTCGGCGGTGGCTTCATCGTCGACGAGACCGCCACCGGCACCGACCGGATCAAGCAGGACCAGACTGTGCTGCCGCACCCGTTCCTGTCCGGCGACGAACTCCTTGCCCGGACGCGGGAATCCGGCCTGTCCATCAGCGATGTCATGCTCGCCAACGAGCTCTCGTGGCGCACCGAGGGCGAGGTTCGCTCCGGGCTGCTGCACATCTGGCACGTCATGCAGGAGTGCGTGGAGCGGGGGTGCACCGTCGAGGGCACCCTGCCCGGTGGTCTCAAGGTGCGTCGGCGGGCGGCGGACCTGCGCCGCACCCTGGCCGCAGAGCACTTCGCCACCGACCCCCTGCGCGTCATGGACTGGGTGACCCTGTTCGCCCTGGCCGTCAACGAGGAGAACGCCGCCGGCGGCCGCGTCGTCACCGCCCCCACCAACGGCGCTGCCGGCATCGTGCCCGCCGTCCTGCACTACTACTCCCGCTTCGTTCCCGGCGCCTCCGACGACGGCGTCGTCCGATTCCTGCTCACCGCCGGGGCCATCGGCGTCCTGTTCAAGGAGAACGCCTCCATCTCCGGCGCCGAGGTCGGTTGCCAGGGTGAGGTCGGCTCCGCCTGCTCCATGGCCGCCGCCGGTCTCGCCGAGGTGCTCGGCGGCACCCCCGAGCAGGTCGAGAACGCCGCCGAGATCGCCATGGAGCACAACCTCGGTCTCACCTGCGACCCCATCGGCGGGCTCGTGCAGATCCCCTGCATCGAGCGCAACGCCCTCGCGTCCATCAAGGCCATCACCGCCGCCCGCATGGCCCTTCGCGGCGACGGCGCCCACTTCGTGTCGTTGGACAAGGTCATCAAGACCATGCGCGACACCGGCCGTGACATGAAGGACAAGTACAAGGAGACGGCTCGCGGCGGCCTGGCCGTCAACGTCATCGAGTGCTGATCCGTGGAGCACGAGTGCGGCGACGACATCGGGGTGCGGCTGGGTGGGCCGCAGGGGTGGGTGCGGTTGTGGAACCGGACCCACCCGCACGGCGACGACATGGTGGCGTTCTGCATCGAGCTCGGTGGGGATGGGATGACGGCCGTCGCGCACGGGGTGGTGGTGGCGGGTGAGTCGCCGGCGGCGTTCGTCGAGGGGCTGGCGGCGAGCTTCGAGGGGTGGAGCGGCGTCAGGGCGTGGCAGAACCTCGATCGGGACGTACGGATCGAAGCGGTGTTCGAGCCGGGCGGGCACGTCGACCTGACGTGGACGGTCGAGCCGTGGCGGGAGAGGTACTCGTGGGCCGCATCGGTCACGGTCAAAGGGGTCGAAGCGGGCGAGCAAATGCGTAGGCTGGCGGCTGACCTGCGAGAACTGTTGTAGGGGGGATGAGCGGTGGTCGACCTGAACCGGCCGGAGGGGCTGAGCGACGAGCAGCACATCGAGTGGCTCAAGCGCGTCGTCGAGGAGTTGAAGGCGGAGACCGGCCAGGCGTCGGGGGTGTACGAGCAGCGGGAGACGAACACCGGGCAGCCGGTGTGGGTGATGTGGGGACCGAGTGACTCCGGACGAGATGCTGCGCGCGGCGATGGCGGTCGCCGAGGAGGGGATGGCGAAGGGGGAGCTGCCGATCGGGGCAGTGGTGATCAGCGGTGACGAGGTAGTCGGCCGGGCGCACACGCGGGACAGCGAGGGGCGCCTGAGGCACGCGGACCTGCTGGCGATGCAGGAGGCGGACGGGAAGGGTGCGAGGGACCTCGTCCTGGCGGTGAACCTGGAGCCGTGCCTGATGTGCCTCGGGGCGGCGATGTCGTTGGGGGTCAAGGAGATCCACTACGGCCTGGACTCGCCGGGGGACGGGGCGACGGGGATCGCGAGGAGTTGGCGGCCGGGACCGGGGATGGAGTGGTACCGGGCGCCGGTGGTGCGCGGCGGAATCCGGGCGGACGAGGTGCGGGCGCAGTTCCGGAGGTACTGCGAGCAAGCGTCGGACACCGCGTTGCGACGGTGGGCGGAGACGCTGGTGGCTCGCTGATCGAGACCCGGTGGGCAAATGCGGTTGTGGCCGGTACCTAGACTTCCCGGTATGACCAGGATCGCGGTGTTGACGGGGGCGGGGATCTCGACGGACTCGGGCATCCCCGACTACCGCGGCCCGCAGGGGGAGTGGACGAAGGACCCCGGTGCGCAGGATCTGTTCACCTACAAGAACTTCATGGCCGACGAGGGGACGCGGCGGGAGTTCTGGGCGCGGTACGAGGGGCATCCGGCGTGGCGGGCGGAGCCGAACGCGGCTCATCGGGCGCTCGCGGGGCTGGCGAACACGAGGGTGCTGACGCAGAACGTCGACGGCCTGCACCAGAAGGCGGGCACCCCGGAGCGGAAGGTGTCGGAGCTGCACGGGAGCATGCACCGGACGGTGTGCGTGGGCTGCCGGAAGACGTTCAGCACCAAGGAGATCCTCGGCACGGACAAGAAGTGCCGCGAGTGCGGGGGAATCCTGAAGCTGGGGGTGACGCTGTTCGGCGAGCACCTGGACCCGGACGTGTTGAGCCACGCGAGGAACATCGCGGCGGCGAGTGAGGTGTTCCTGGCGATCGGGAGTTCGTTGCAGGTGGAGCCGGCGGCGGCGCTGTGCACGGTGGCGGTGAAGGCCGGCTCGCGGCTGGTGATCGTGAACCGCGATCCGACGCCGTACGACGACCAGGCGGCGGAGAAGATCACGGAGCCGATCGGCACGGCGGTGCCCAGGCTCTGTGCGGAGTTGGCCGCCGCCCGGTGAGAACGGCGGCCAGGGCTCAGCGGCGGCCGGTGATGACGTGGTCGTGGTCTTGCACGTCGAGGAAACCGGCGTGGGTCACCAGCTTCACGGCGTCCTCGACGGACATTGTGCCGCCGCCGGACATCAGGTTGGCCAGGTCATGCTCGGTGGACAGGGCCATGACGAAGCAGCCGTCGGCGCGGGTGGCCTTGCACAGCAAGGGGAGGGCCGCCTCCAGCACGGGCCGGGGGATGAACTGCTGGGGAAGCCAGACCAGGTCGTAGGCGTCCACATCGGACAGTGCGTCGACGGACTGGTCGCGCAGCTCGATGCGGTCGTCGAGACCGGCCTCGGCGACGTCGCGGCGGGCGACGTCCAGGGCGGTGGGGCTGACGTCGATGCCGACGGCGTGGAGATCGGGTAGCTGGCGGCAGAGCTGCATGGCGATGCCGCCGGCGCCGGTGCCGACGTCGAGGAAGCTGGTGGCCCGCGGCAGCACGTCGGGGCAGACCCGGCCGAAGATGCGCTGGACGATGGCCCCGCTGCTCCGCCCGCGCCACCGGATGAGCTCCCGGTCGGTCTCGGCCCACCCGGGCGGCGCGCCGTCGGCGAAGCGGGAGATCCGGCCGAGCTGCTCCCGGACGTAGCCGCTGACGGCCCCGAGCGGCACGCCGGGCGGCGCGGCGGAGAGCAGCTGGGCGGTGGGTCGGATCGGGTCGGCGGCCAGCCAGCCGGTGTCGATGAGCAGCTGCTGGCTCAGCCGCGACACCTCGTCGTCGGCGTCGGCGGGCCGCAGGAGCAGGCCCTGGTCGGCGAGCCGGCCGATGGCGCCGAGCACCCAGAGCTGCGAGTTCAGGTCGTCGAAGAGGGTCATGCGGGGGAGGCGTAAATCGGCGTGGAACGAATCGTTCACACCCGCCAGCGCACGGGACCGCCCGGCCCGGGGTCGTAGCGGCAGGCGAGGCCGGTGCGGATGGAGGCCTGGAGGTGCGCGGCGGCGCGCGGGGCCTGGGCGGCGATCCGGTCGAGGGCGGCGCGCAGGGTCCGCGTGACGTTGACCCGGGCGCGCTCGGCCTCGGCGGATGCGGAGCGGGGACGGCCGCCGAGGCCGGTGGCGCGGCGGAGCTCGTCGAGGATGAACGCGCGCTCGGGATCGTCGTCGGACAAGAGGCCGAGGCGGGAGCGGTAGGCGCGTAGGGCGGTCTCGTCGAGCAGTGGCGTGGTGCTGACCGCGGCGAGGCCGGGGCCGCCGGCGGCCAGGTCGAGGGCGGGGATTTCCTTCCCAGGGGAGGAAAGAAGGGCGTGCAGGTAGCGCAGGCCGCGACGGTCGTCGAGTCTGGCGTGTTCGGGGCCTGCGGTCAGGAGCCAGTAGTCGCCGTCGCGGCGGAGGTGCCACTCCTCCGCCGAAGGGGCCGTTTCCCGAGACAACGCCTCCTCGGCACGTTCCAGCGCCGGCAGGGCGCCGATCTCGGTGGCCAGGGCGATGGCGGAGCGGAGGTGGTCGACGGCGGGGAGGCCCAGGACGTTGGCGAGGCGGCCGAGCCAGTACGACACCGGTTCGCGGACGGTGTTGGCGCCGGCCCAGACGACCAGGCGTCCGGCGAAGGGCAGGAGTCCCTTGTACAACGGGGAAGCGGCCTCGACGTCGGCGGTGGCCACGGCGGCGCAGGAAAGATCGGCCATGGCGGCGAGCCAGCGGGGGCCGGTGCCGGCGAGGACCGCTGGGAGCACCCGGTGGAGCTCGGCGGCGGCTTCGTCCAGCCGCCCCAACACGACCAGGATGGCGGCGGTGGTGGCCTCGAAGAAGTGGCCGGGGAAGCGGCGGGCCATGGCGGTCATGAGCTCGACACCCTCGGCCAGGCGAGTGGGATCGCCGATCATGCCGCCGAGAATGGTGCCGGCGAGGCGTTGCGTGTCGGGGACACCGAAGCGCATGCCGAGGGCGACGAACTCCGACACGAGGCGGGTGGCGTCGGCGAAGCGGCCCCGGAGGGCGGCGAGCATGGCCTGACGGCTCAACGCCATCACGATGTCGGGACCGTCGCCGGCGGCCTCGGCGGAGCGGGTGAAGACGGCGAGCACGGACTCGGCGGCGCCGACCTGGCCGAGCTCCATGAGACCGATGAACTGCCAGAACAAACCCTTGCGCTGCACCGCATCGGAGTCGGCCAGGGTGGCGATCCGGCGGCCGACCTCGATACGGTCCTGAGCGGCAAGCGGGTCCCACAGGGCGAAGAGCTGGGCGTCGAGAACCTCGGGGTCCGCGTCCGCCAACCGCCCTGCCTCGGTGATGAGTTCCCGGCGGCGGTCACAAGACGACGCGTCACCAACGAGTTCACGGGCCAGCCGTGCCAGCAGCCGAGCCCGCACAGCACCGGTGGACCGGGACACGGCCAGCTCCAGCAGCCGGACCAGCGCCACGTCGACTTCGAGGAACTCGTTTGCCGACAGGGAGTTCAACGCGATGTCGACCAACGAGTCCCCGAAAGCCGAGAGTTCACGGGCGATACCGGGCAGCCCGCGAGAGGCGATCCACAACGCCTGCGAGGACGGCATCACCTGCGCCAGCTCGTCCTCGCTGAGCCCGCGGACGGCCACCTCCCGGCCGACGCCGACCGAGCCGCGGGCCGTCGCGACGACCACGGTGCGGCCGGCGCCGACCCGCCCGGCGAGCACGGCGAGCAGGTCGACGCCGCCGGAGCGGTCGACGTCGTCGGCGACGATCAACAGCGGCTCGGCGGACACCAGCCGCCGGGCGACGTCGTCGAGGTCGAGCGGCCCGGGCGAGGCGAGCAGTGGCGCCACCGCTTCGTCCGGCACGCCCCGGTCCCGGGCCACCTGTGTCCACATCAGACGGCCGCCGGCCCGCAGCACGGCCATCCCGCGCTCCCGGGCCAGGTCGACGGCGGCGTCGGCCAGAGCCGTGGTGCCGGCGCCGCGTGGCCCGGTGAGCACCAGAACGTCGCCGTGCCCCGCGACGGCGCGGTCCAGCGCCTGCGTCAGGTCACGCAGCTCCCGGGCCCGGCCGACCAAGTCCACCCGTCCACAATAGTCAGCAGCCGGGCGTCAGCCGAGCCGTCTCCACACCGGCCATCAGGAACACACCGACGCCGTAATTGCTGGTCGCGGTGGGGCTGATGGGCTGGTACTGGGACGGGTGCGAGGACGGGCCCTGCACGTAGCCGACGACCCCGTTGGACCGCAGCGCCGTCCCCTTCAGCCACCCCCACGCCTTCTGCACGACCGGCAGGTACGTCGCCGAGTCGAGGTAGCCGGCCTGGATCGCCTTGGCCATGCCGTACGTGAACAGCGAGGTGCCGCTCGACTCGGGCGCGGGGAAGGCGGCCGGGTGGTCGACGTCCGCGGTCCAGTAGCCGCCGGCCTGCTGGGTGGCCTTCAGCTTGGCGAACATGTCCTGCAACAGGCTGATGTAGTGCGCGCGGTGGGTGTCGCCGGCGGGCAGGTTGGCGATGGTGTCGGTGAGCGCGGCGACGATCCAGCCGTTGCCCCGCGACCAGTGCTGCGTGGTGCCGACCCAGCGGGAGTCCCGCCACCACAGCGCGTTCTTCTTGTCGTAGATGTGGCTCTCGGGGTAGGCGAACAGCTTGGCCATGGCGTCGAGGTTCGTGCTGCCGCCGAAGTAGGCGAACGCCGACAGCGCGCCGAGCCGCACGGCGTCCACATAGGACATGTCGGAGGCGCTGCCGCCCTCGACCTTCTTGGTCTCCCGGTCGACATAGGCCTTGGCGTCGGCGATGTCCCCGGCGGGGCGCTTGGGGTCGAGCTGGTAGAGGTCGATGTACTCCTGGGAGGCCTCGGGGCCGTCCAGGTTCGGTGTGCCGGTGGGCAGCTTCCACTTGTTGTGGGCGGCCCACGCGGTCGCGTAGTTCAGGTACTTCGCGTCGCCCGTCAGCTTGTACGTCTCGATGTCACCCTTGATGAACAGCGAGTTGAACCAGGTGGCGTCGGCGGGTTTGGCGTTGCCGGCGATCCAGTGGTCGGCGGCCGCCCGGATCGGCGCGACCTCCGAGCAGACGGCCGGCGCCGCCGAGGCCGCCGCGGGGAGCAGGGCCCCGGCGACGAGTGTTGCGGCGATCGCGAGCGACCACCGGGAACGTGAAGCCACCACAACCTCCAGGGGTGTCGGCGCGGCGGCGAGGGCTGGAAACGTTTACATAGTAGGGGTGGCTGTCAACGGTCGGCGTCGCCGCCGTGTCCGGAGCCGAGCACGCCGACGCCGGGGGCGGGCAGCTGCACCGGCACGCCGGTCAGCGCCATCGTGTTGTTGCCGGTGAGCACTCCGGTCGATCCGTTGAACGAGCCGCCGACGCCCGGCCGGACGTCCGAGGCGGCCGCGGGCGCGGCGAGGGCGACGAGCAGGCCGATGACCAGGCCGGTGATGCGCATGAAGATCATTGTTGTCACGATCGATTCATCCGATGACGTCAGGCCGTGACCTCGGACAACCTCTTGACGGGTCGACATGGCCTCCCTACGGTCGGCGACAGAGCTCCGATGTATAGGTTTTCAACGAGGAGGCCGGCGTGAGCGAGCTGTCCCGGAGAACCCTGCTGGCCGCGGGCGGCGCGCTGCTTGCGGCGCCCGCGATGGCGGCCGGCACGGCCAGCGCCGCCGCGATACCCGCCGACGCCGCCGACATCGACGCGAACGGCCTGAATTGGCGGTCCTTCCTCGCCGGCAGCGACCTCGTCTGGCAGCAACTCCCCAAGAACTGGTTCGACGGCCCGTTCCTGGGCAACGGATTCCTCGGCTCCGGCATCTACGCCGAGCCGGGCGCCAACGCCGTCCGGTTCAACGTCCAGCACAGCGAGGTGCAGGACCACCGCCCCGAGTTCGGCTCCCTCTACGGCCTGGCCCGCCTGCCCATCGGCTGGTTCACCCTGGAGCCGGTCGGCACGATCACCGCCGTCGACTGGCGGCTCAGCCTGTACGACGCCGAGCTCGCCGGCACGATCACCACCTCCGCCGGCAGCATCGCGCTGCGGGTGATCGTCCACAACGGACGGTCGATCCTGGCTGTGCAGGCGAAACCCTCCGACGGCGAGGCGAAGTTCCGCTGGGTGTTCCACCCGGCCGCCGCGGTCAGCCCGCGCACCGACCCCAAGTTCAACAAGCCGGCCCCGGCCGGCTACCTGCCCAACCCCGCGCCCAGCACCCAGACCGGCGGCAACGCCACCCTGGTGACCCAGCCCCTGCTCTCCGGCGGCGAGCACGTCACCGCCTACCAGGAGCAGACCCGGGGCACGGTCCGGACCCTCTACGCGACCGTCGCCTGGTCGAACCCCGACAAGACCGCCGGCGCGAAGGCGCTGCACACGCTCAAGTCCGCCTGCGGCAACACGTTCGACGCGCTGACCCGCGACCATCGCGCCTGGTGGAACGCGTTCTACCGGCAGAGTTTCCTGTCGGTGCCGGACGGCCGGCTCCAGAGCTTCTACTGGATCCAGCTCTACAAGGTCGCCTCCGCGACGCGAAAAGCCGCGCCGGTGATGGCCACGACCGGCCCCTGGCTGGAGCCGACGCCGTGGCCTGCCACCTGGTGGAACCTGAACGTGCAGTTGGAGTACTGGCTGATCAACGGCTCCAACCACCTCGAACTGGATTCCCTGACCCGGGCGCTGAGCCAGTTCCGGGACACCCTGACCACCCAGATCGCCGCGCCGTACAACCAGGATTCCGCCGGCATCTGCCGCACCACGGACATCACGCTGGTCAACGGCGGCACGGTCGGCATCCCCGGCCAGGACCCGCCGACGCCGGAGACCGGCAACCTGACCTGGGCGCTGCACAACGTGTGGCTGACCTACCGCCACACCATGGACACCAACCTGCTGCGCAACACGGTGTTCCCGTTGCTGCGCAAGGCGATCAACTACTACCTGCACTTCCTGGCCCCCGGCGCCGACGGCAAGCTGCACCTGCCCAAGACGTTCTCGCCGGAGTACGGCGTCGACACGCCCGACACCAACTTCGACCTCGCGCTGATCCGCTGGGGCTGCCAGACGCTCCTCGACAGCGCCCAGTTGCTGCACATCGACGACCCGCTGGCGCCGAAGTGGCGGGACGTGCTGGCCAACCTGACGCCGTATCCGGTGGACGCCAACGGTTTCATGATCGGCGCCGGCCAGTCGTTCGCCATGTCCCACCGGCACTACTCGCACATGCTGTCGGTGTACCCGCTGTACCTGGTGAACTGGGAGCAGCCGGAGAACCGGAACCTGATCCAGACCTCGGTCAACCACTGGATCAGCTTCAAGGGCGCGTTGCAGGGCTACAGCTACACCGGCGCGGCCTCGTTCGCGGCGCAGATGCTGCGCGGCAACGACTCCGCCCAGTACCTGTCCGACCTGCTGCGGCTCTACATCCAGCCGAACACCCTGTACAAGGAGTCCGGCCCGGTGATCGAGACGCCGCTGTCGGCGTCGCAGTCGATGCACGACATGGTGTGCCAGAGCTGGAACGGGGTCATCCGGGTGTTCCCGGCCATCCCCGACTCCTGGGCCGATGTCACGGTGGACAGCTTCCGCACGCAGGGCGCGTTCCTGCTCAGCGCCTCGCGTCAAAAGGGCGTGACGCGTTGGGTGCGGCTGCGGAGCGAAGTTGGCGCGCCGTGTGTGGTCCGGCACGGGATTCCGGGGCAGGTGGTGGTCCGCGACCCGCACGGGCGGCCGCTGCGGAGCAAGGAACTCGACGCCACCACGATCCAGATCGACCTGCCGCGGGGCGGCGAGGCCGTACTCCACCGGTCCGGGGACCGGCCCGACTTCACGGTCGCGCCGGTCGCGTCGAACGGACCTACGGCCCCCTGGGGCCTGCCTGCGTGAGTTTCACAGGATTCTGTAAGGAAGGTCGTAACCGTTCCTCAGGAACGCCTGATGTGATCTGTGTCGCGGGGCTCCCGGTGGAAACCGGGAGCCCCGACCACTATCAGAAACGGAAGAGATTTCCGGTCCTGTTGTCCCGTTCACAGCCGTTGGTGTACCTGTCCTGGAACTGCACGAGGCGGCCGCGCCACAGGCCGGTCGCGGTCACCGTGATCGGCTGGTAGATCATCGGGCAGAAGATGTGCGCCTCGGTGCCGGGCATGTTCTCGATGTCGCCGTCGACCTGTGCCAGTTGCATGCAGGCGGTCTGGGCATCCGGGTGATTGCCGCCGTCCGGGTCACAGGTGAGCTCGACGACGTGGGGTGTCCCGCCGTTGGTGGCGGCGGTGAGGGTCAGCGTGGAGGGCATGGCGGCCGCGGCGGGGAGGGCGGTCACGCAGGCGGCGACGGCGAAAAGGGCAGCCGCGCCGGCCAGGACTCGGGGGAGGGCCATGGTTGCCTACTCTTGCGCCGATCGTGCAAACCATCGATGTAAAACCGAGTGCTCCACCAGAACGTGTGGCCGCCTTCACCCATTTGTGGTGCTATGTCGTGACTGAGGGAGGCTGCCGTGACTCGATCGATTGACCAGGTCCAGAGTTCGTCCGTCCGCAAGGTCGCGCTCGCGAGTGCGGCCGGCACCACCATCGAACTGTACGACTTCCTGATCTACGGCACCGCCTCCGCGGTGGCGCTGGGCAAGCTGTTCTTCCCGGCCGGCAACCCGACGGTCAGCATCCTGCTGGCCTACGCCACCTTCGGGGTCGGCTTCCTGGTGAGACCGCTGGGCGCGGCCGTCATCGGGCACTTCGGCGACCGCGTCGGCCGGCGCCCGATGCTCGTGCTCACGCTGACCGCGACGGGCGTGTGCACGGCGCTGATCGGCGTGCTGCCCACCTACGCCGGCGCCGGCCTGATCGCGCCGGTGCTGCTGCTGGTTCTCCGTCTGCTGCAAGGGTTCTTCCTCGGCGGCGAGCAGAGCGGCGCGGCGCTGATGGTCGTCGAGCACGCGCCGGAACGGCATCGCACCTGGTACGGCGGCTGGACGTTCCTCGGCTCGCCGCTGGGCCTGTTCCTCGGCACGGCCATGTTCTCGCTGTCCACGGCCGTGTCCGGCCCCGCGTTCCTCAGCTGGGGCTGGCGGATCCCGTTCCTGGCCAGCCTGGTGCTGGTGGCGGTCGGCATCTACATGCGGCTGTCCATCGAGGAGAGCCCGGAGTTCAAGGAGCTGCGCGCCGAGCACCGGGTCACGCGGCTGCCGCTGGGCGAGGTGCTGCGCACGTCGTGGCGCAAGGTGGTGCTGGGTGTCGGCGTGAACCTGGGCTTCAACGCCTTCATCTTCGTATTGGTGACCTTCGTGTTGAGCTACTGGACGTCCGTGCACCACCTGCCGCAGCAGCAGGTGCTGAACGCCGGCCTGGTCGGGGCCGCGTGTCAGGTGGCGGCCATCCTGGTCGCCTGCCGGATCGCCGACCGCGTCGGCCGCACGCCGGTGATGCTGGTCGGGGCCGTGTTCATCATCGTGTTCGCGTTCCCGCTGTTCTGGCTGGTGGACTCCGGCTCGTACGGGGCGCTGATCCTGGCGATGGCCTTGGCGTACGCGGGATCCGGCATCCTGTTCGGCCCGATGGCGGCGTACTACGCGACGCTGTTCGAGCCGCGGCTGCGCTACTCCGGCGCGGCGTTCAGCTACCAGCTGGGCGCGACGCTGGGCGGTGGCCTGTCCCCGCTGGTGGCCACCGCCCTGCTCGGCGTCGATCACGCCCGCCCGTGGCCGGTCTCGCTGTACCTGGTGCTGGGCGGGCTGATCAGTGCGCTGTGCCTGCTGGGACTGCGGCGACTGGCGCCCGGTCCAGCAGCCGGCTGAGCACGTTCTGGAGCGTGCCGGCGGCGTCGGCGACGTCGAAGTCCGTACGCCAGGCGACGACGCCGTCCGGCCGCACCAGGCTCGCGCCGCCGTGGCCGATGCCGTACGCGCGGACCAGCCGATCCGCCGGGTCGGTCAGGTCCGGGCCGAGGCCGACCGTGCGCACCGCGATGCCCAGCCGGTCGGCGACGTGCTTGGCCGCCTCGTGCCAGACGCCGCCCTCCGTGCCGGTCAGCAGCACCCAGTCGCGGCCGAAGAAGTCCACAGTGGACACTTCGGCGCCGTCGCGCAGCAGCGGCACGTGCGGAGCCCGGAAGCCGGGGCGGCCGGTCGGCTCGAGTGGGTTCTCGGTCGGCGCCGGGTCCTCGTCGTCGATCACCACGGCCTCGGACCGCTGCCGGAAGCCGAAGACCAGATCGAGGTAGCCCACCGGCTTCGGCACCGCGTCGCTGCGCAGGTGCGGGGCCATCCGGTCGACGTAGTTGGCCAGCGACTCGGCCACCACCGCCTCGGCGAAGGCGCGCCGCTCGGGGTCGTAGCTGTCCAGCAGGCCCGGTCCGGCCTGGCCGCCCAGCACGGCGGCCAGTTTCCAGGCGATGTCGAAACCGTCGGCGACGGCGGTGTTGCCGCCGAGGCCGCCGGTCGGCGGCGTCACCTTGGCCGCGTCGCCGGCGAGGAAGACCCGGCCGCTGCGGAAGGTGTCGGCCACCCGAGCCGCCATCTCCCACGCCTGCACGGTTTGCAGCCGCAGCGGCAGGCCCGGGTCGTCCAGGCCGAGCCGGATCAGCTCGGCGCAGCGCTCCGGCGTGAAGTCGTCGATCGACTGGCCGCGCGCCGGGTCGTACTCGACGGTGAAGATGAACCGGCCGGGGATGTGCGTCGAGGTGAAGACCCCGGTGAACTCCGGATTCCGGAGGTAGTAGAGCGAGCCGGTGACGTCCGCGAGCCGCTCCGGGTCGGCGTCGAACAGGATGCCGGCGTGGCTGCTGAGGCTGCCCCAGCCGTGCCGGCCGATGCCGAGTTGCTCGCGGATCGGGCTGCGGTGGCCGTCCGCCGCGACCAGGTAGTCGGCGCGGACCTGGCTGATCGTGCCGGTCGGCCGGTGCACCAGCCGCGCGGTGACGCCGAGCGTGTCCTGGTCGAACGAGACGAGTTCGGTGTCGAAGCGGACCCGCGCGCCGTTCTCCCGGGCCCGATCCAGCATGATCGGCTCCAGTTGGACCTGCGTCGCCATGCCCATCGTCAGCGGTGAGAGCGCGTTCCACGGCTGCGGATCGTCGGCGGTGGTGATCGTCTTGAGCACGGCGCCCCGCGCGCTCGTGACAATTTTGATCTCGAAGTCGGCGCTGGCGGCAGTGTTCACCCGGTCGGCGACGCCGGCGGTGCGCAGCAGCTCCATCGTTCGCGGGTGTTGGCCGGCGGCCTTGGGGTGCAACGAGGTTCCCGGGTGCCGCTCGACCACGAGCGTGTCGATCCCCCGATCCGTCAGGAACATCGATGTTGCCGCGCCGGCAAGGCCGGCCCCAACCACGAGCACCCGCACGCGTGTCGTATCCATTTGTCCCCCTTGATTCTCAAAACCAGAGTATCTTAGATTGCGAGAGATTTGTGTGACAAGGGGGTCACGAGACGATCTAGGCCCAGCGTTCCACCTGGACACCGGGCGGGGGGTGTGCGAAGTTCACCGCTCGGAGGTCGATGTGGCTAGAGTGCAGCTCGAAATCCCTTCTTATGACCGTGGCATCGGCCTGGTCACATCCTGGCCGGACGACTATCGGCTGATGGTTTCCGTCGACGAGGCCGGAAAAGTGCGCGTCGTGGGCGATTCGGCCGGCCTGACCGGGTTGGCCGTGCAGCTGCTCGCGCTGGCCCAGAACGGCGTGCCGGCGGGTGCTCACGAGGACCTCGACGACTTCCTTCTGATCCTGGACGAAGGGTCCTCGCCGCTGCGCCTCGAGCGCGCCTGACCCTCGAGGTCGTGGGAACAATCCTCTCGTTCAACGAGAGGAAGGGCCCCTTGCCGACGTTGAACGTCAGTGAGGAGCCCTTCCTGACATGAAAATGATTCAGGCTTGGGGGAACTCCTCGGGGAGGGGGTCCAGCAGCGAGCCGGCGTCGTTGAGCAGGCCGGTGGCCGAGCGGAGCTGGTCGGCGATGCGCTCGCGGTAGTCGCGCAGCCGCGCCGCCTCCTGGTTGCTGCGGTTGATGCGCGCGTCGGCGTCGGCGGTGGCCGCGGTGACCCGCTGGTCCAGCTCGGCCATCTGGGACGCCTCGAGGTCGGCGATGGCGGCCAGCGCGGCGGCCCGCTTGTCGGCGATCTCCTGCTCGAACTCGGCCTCGATCTGCCGGCGTCGCTGCTCGGCCTGCTCGTCGAGCTCCTTGCGCCGCTGCCCGGCCTTGGTGGTCAGCTCGGCCGCCTCGGCGCGGGCCTTGTCCATCAGGCTCTGGTGCTCGGCGATGATCTCCGCCTGCTGCTTGTCGAGATCGGACAGCAGCGTCTGGTACCGCTCGCGCAGCTTGGTGGCGGCCGACTCGGCGTGCGACCACGTGGTCTCGGCGGCGGCCTCGGCCCGCGCGTGCGTCTCGGCGGCGGTCGCCTCGGCGATCTGGAGCGCGCGCTTGGCCTGGTTGGGTGTCTCCTGCACGACCGGCTCGGGCGCGGGGGCCTGCGGCGGCGGGGCCTGCCGGGCCTGCTCGACCTGGCCCTTGAGCTCCTCGATCCGGGCCCGGGCCTGGTCGAGCTGCTTGGCCAGCTCGTCGGCCTGGCGGAGCGCGGCGTCCCGGTCGGCGGCGAACAGCCGCACCTCGGACGTGATGCGCTTGAGGTGCGACTCCACTTCCATGCGGTCATAGCCACGCATGGCGACCGTGAAGCTGGGAATCGACTGGGTGATGTCTCGGTTCTCGGCCGGCGCCATGACGCAAACCTACTCCTTCTCGTCCCACGGAGTGAACGGGCCTTCTCGGGTGAACATGTCCGGTTTACGGTCGAGCGCATGGCCCTCCTGGTGACCCGCCGGCACGTGGACTACGTGCGCGTCACCAGCTCGGCGTGTCGCTGATCGTCCGATCCGCACGCCCACCTCTCCCTTCACCTCTGGAGCACAGCCATGCCCGCCGACGCCTCCGCGTGGTCCTTCGAGACCCGTCAGATCCATTCCGGCGCGACGCCCGACCCGGCGACGGGCGCCCGCGCCACGCCGATCTACCAGACCACGTCCTTCGTCTTCAGGGATACGGCGCACGCCGCCGCCCTGTTCAGCCTGGCCGAGGCCGGCCACATCTACACCCGGATCAACAACCCCACCCAGGACGTGCTGGAGCAGCGGATCGCCGCGCTGGAGGGCGGCGTCGCGGCGGTGGCGTTCGCCTCCGGCCAGGCCGCCGAGACGGCCGCGATCCTGAACCTGGCCGGCGCCGGCGACCACTTCGTGTCCAGCGCCTCGCTCTACGGCGGCACGTACAACCTGTTCCACTACACGCTGCCGAAGCTGGGCATCGAGGTCAGCTTCGTCGACGACCCGGACAACCTGGACGAGTGGCGGGCCGCGGTCCGGCCCGACACCAAGCTGTTCTTCGCCGAGACGCTGGGCAACCCGCGCAGCAACGTGCTGGACATCGCGGCGGTGGCCGGGGTCGCGCACGAGGTCGGCGTGCCGCTGGTCGTCGACAACACGGTGCCGACGCCGTACCTGGTCCGGCCGATCGAGCACGGAGCCGACATCGTCGTGCACTCGGCGACGAAGTTCCTCGGCGGCCACGGCACGGCCATCGCCGGTGTCGTCGTGGACGGCGGCACGTTCGACTTCGGGACGCACGCGGACCGTTTCCCGGATTACAACGAGCCGGACCCGAGTTATCACGGCCTTCAGTACTGGCCGGCGCTCGGGCACGGGGCGTACGCGGCGAAGCTGCGGGTGCAGCTGCTGCGCGACACCGGCGCCGCGATCGCCCCGCAGAACAGCTTCCTGATCCTCCAGGGCATCGAGACGTTGTCGCTGCGGATCGAGCGGCACGTGGCCAACGCCCAGGCGATCGCCGAGTGGCTGGAGCAGCGCGACGAGGTGGAGACCGTGCACTACGCCGGCCTGCCGTCGAGCCCGTGGTACCAGGCGGGTCAGAAGTACCTGCCCGGCGGCGCAGGGGCGATCGTGTCGCTGGAGCTGCGCGGCGGCGCGGAGGCCGGCCGGGCCTTCGTGGACGGCACGGAGCTGTTCAGCAACCTGGCCAACATCGGCGACGTGCGCAGCCTGATCGTGCACCCGGCGAGCACCACCCACTCGCAACTGACCCCAGAGGAGCAGGCCGTCACCGGTGTGACGCCGGGCCTGGTGCGGCTGTCGGTCGGCCTGGAAGGCGTCGAGGACCTGAAGGCGGACCTCGACGCCGGGTTCCGGGCCGCGAAGGCCGCCCTCTGATGGTTGCCCCGCCTCCCGCCACGGGTGCGTGGCGGGAGGCCGATCCGGTCGGCCGGCGGCAGTGGGTGCGGCTGAACCGCCCGCTGCCGCTGGAGCGCGAGGGCGAGCTGCCCGCCGTCCAACTCGCCTACGAGACGTGGGGAACGCTGAACTCGCGGCGTTCCAACGCGGTTCTCGTGCTGCACGCGCTGACCGGCGACAGCCATGTCGCCGGTCCCGCCGGGCCGGGGCATCCCACCGCAGGCTGGTGGGATCCCCTGGTGCAGCCCGGAGTCATCGACCCGGCGCGGTACTTCGTGGTCGCCCCCAACGTGTTGGGCGGCTGCCAGGGGAGCACCGGGCCGTCGTCGGTCGCCCCCGACGGAAAGCCTTGGGGGAGCCGGTTTCCGGCGTTGACCGTACGGGATCAGGTCGCCGCCGAGGTGGCGCTGGCCGACGCGCTGGGCATCGACCGGTGGGCCGCCGTGGTGGGCGGCTCGATGGGCGGGATGCGGGCGCTGGAGTGGGCCGTCACGGCGCCGGAGCGGGTGGAGTCGCTGCTGCTGCTGGCTTCCCCGGCGCAGTCGTCCGCCGACCAGATCGCCTGGACGTACCCGCAACTCCTGGCAATTCGATCCGATCCCGGCTGGCGCGGCGGCGACTACTACGACTCGGCCGAGGGGCCGCACCGCGGGCTCGGCGTCGCGCGGCGGATCGCCCACGTCACGTACCGGAGCGAGGCCGAGCTGTCGGCGCGGTTCGGCCGCGACCCGCAGGGCGACGGCCGGTACGCCGTCGAGTCCTATTTGGACCATCATGCCGACAAGCTGGTGCGGAGGTTCGACGCCGGCAGCTATGTGGTGCTGGCCGAGGCGATGAACTCGCACGACGTCGGCCGCGGCCGGGGCGGGGTGGCGGCCGCACTGCGTCGCATCACGGCCCGGACGGTGGTCGGCGGCGTCACCACGGACCGGCTCTATCCGTTGGCACGGCAGGAGGAGCTCGCCGCCGGCATCCCCGGCGCCGACGGCCTGCGGGTGATCGACTCACCGTACGGGCACGACGCGTTCCTCATCGAGACCGAACAGATCGCCCTCATGGTCAAGGAACTGCTCACAGGTACCGCGTGCCGTGCGGGTTGCCGCTGATCCGCGCGAGGTCGCCGATCACGGCCAGCAGTGGCTCCCGCAGGGCGTCGAGGGCGTTGCGCAGTTCGGCGGTCGGGTCCCACGCCGAGTCGTCGAACTGCGTGCGGTCCTCGAACCGGCGCAGCGCCGGGTGCCACTCGGACAGGAACGGCCGCAGCACCTCCTCCATCAGCCGCTCCGCGACCTCGCCGAACCGCTGCGAGGAATCCGGCCCGCACTCACGGAGTTGCTCGCGGGTGAACGAGAAGATGCTGTGCAGGGAGGAAATCGCCTCGCGCAGGCCGCCGCCGCCCAACGGCCGCACCGGAACCCGGTGCGCCAGCTCGACCTGAACCCGGAACGCCGCCGCCCGCTCCCGGTCGTCCACCGCGAAGTCGTCCCGCTCGCGGCGGGCCGCCAGCGCGGCGGCGCTGATCCGCTCGTGCCGCGCGGGATCGGGATCGCTGTGCCGGATCACGTGTGCGACCACCGCGGGCACCTCCAACGCGCCTCCGCCGACCAGCCGCACCACAGACTGCCGGGACAGCCGGTCCACCGCCAGTCCGACCGGGCCAAGACCATCCAGAACGGGTAACGGCAGCGGATCAGGCGCGAACGCCGTCACGGCGCGCAGCACGTCCAGGCCGGCCTCGCCGGCCCCGTCCACCTCGGCCAGCAGCCGCTTCGCGGTGGTCTCCAGCACCGGCCAGTCCCGGGAGAACAGCCGCCGCCGCACCGAGTCCAGGCCCGCCGACCGGGCCGAGGCGGCGAGGTCCAGCAGCGCGCCGGGATGCCCGCCGACGGCGTCCACCAGCTTGTGCGCGGACTCGCGGTCGCCGGGCGCCAGCTCGTCGACCTGGTTCAGCACGAGCCGTATCGCTTGCGCCGCAGGCAGTTCCGTCAGGGCCACGCCGGCGCCGAGTTCGGCGTACGAGCCGTCCGTGGTCGTGATGACGCTGGCGGCCAGCGGATGGGGTGACAGCAGCCGGCGGACTCGATCCAGCGGCAGGCCGGCCGGCACGCCGTCGACGACCCACAGGCACGGTTCGCGCCGGGCCTCCAACGCCACCGCCACCCGATCGGCGGCGTGACCATCGCCATCGGCCCCTAAAGCAGACGCGATGGCCGTCAACTGCTCCGGCCACGGATCGGCGGCGGAGAGCCAGAAAACGCCGCCGGGGAAGGTGGCGCCGAACTGCCGGGCGTACTCGGACACCAGCGATGAGGCGCCGATGCCGCCGACCCCGTGCACGACGGCGACCGGCTCGCCGCCGCCCTCCGTCAGCGTCGCCGACTGGGGATGCAGGGCGGAGTGCAGCCGCCACAGCTCGGCGGTGCGGCCGACGAACCGGGCCGGCGGCCGGTGCGCCGGGGCCGGCAGCCACAGCGGCGCCCGCCGCTGGTCCACGCCGCCGATCGGCGTCGGCAGCTCGTCGACCTTGCGGGTGACGGCCTCGATGAGGTGGCGCAGCTCCGCCGACGGGCTCCAGAACCGGGCGTCCCGCAGCTCGATCGGCTCGATGTGCCCGGTGCCGCGCTCCGGGTTGACCACCAGCACCCGCCGCAGCGGGTCGCCTTCCCGTTGGCCGGCAAGGAAAGCGGTGACGAGCTCCTGCTGGCAGGCGCGGCGGGTGGGGTAGGCGTGCGAGTAGTAGGCCAGCAGCAGCCGGGACCGGCCGAGCTCGGCCATGATCGTCCGGGACACCGAGTCGAACCGGTGCACGCCGACCTCGTCCTGGAACACCCGCAGCCCCCGGGCGCGCAGCTCCGCCGCCAGCGCCTCGGCCGGCGTGGTGTCCGACCGGCAGTAGCTGAGGAACACATCCCAGGCCATCCCGCCCCGCCTCCTCCGGTTAACTCCGATGGGGGACAGTGTCGAGCCTGACGGACGGGTGAATCGCAAGCCACCTGCTTGCCATAATTCACGGCGTGGCGCTACTCGGCGTCACGGATCATGAAGCCTTGTCACGTTCGGTCGTCGACCTGGTGTCGGCAGTCCTCCACCGTTCGCCGGGCCGGAATCACGGTGAGTCTGCTTTCCCTCGAAAACGGGACATGGACGCGTTCCGTGACTGTGGGCAGTGACGTATCTCTGGGGCTACGCTGCCGCACTTGACACCGTTAGGGATGGGTGCGTGGTGGTCGACCCGTGGTTTGTCGGGCTTTGTGTCGTGACCGTTCTGGCGATATCCAGCGCGGTCGCGATCGCGGTCTACATGCGACCGACATTTCCGGTCGCGACCGCCGGCGGCGGCGCCGACGGGCCGTTCGCCGACGCCGATCTGATCGGCCCGGAACTGCGCGACTGGGCCGCGGCGCACTATCGGCGGACCGTGCCGGTGCTGCGGGTCTGGCAGCGCCGCGCGTGGCTCTACGGGGCCGCCCACTTCTACGCCGTCGGCTGGACCGTGCTGATCTCCCTGTCGCTGCCGTTCCTCATCCCCTACGTCACCGACGGCAACGGCTCGCGCCTGATGGTGCAGGCCCTGTCGGTGTTCGGCGCGGTGGTGTTCGGCCTGCACAGGACGTTCAAGGCCGAGGAGAACTACGGCAAGTACCGGCTGCACGAGTCCAGCGTCTACTCCCTGGTCCGCAAGCTCGTCGACGACCCCGACCAGCTCGGCGCCACCGATGCCGAGCGCCGTCGCCGCTACCTCGCGGAGATCGAGCGGATCCGGGAGCGCGCCCGCAACGACGAGATCAACAATCTGCCCAGTCCATCCTCTCCGCCCCGGGTCGGCCCGGTCACGCCCATTCCCGAGCAACGGGAATCCGACGGTTTTCGATCGGCCGCGCCGGGGCCATTGCGTGGAGGAGCTTCTCCGTGAGTCACCGAACCCGGGTGAGCGGTGTGTGGACACCCTCACCGATAGAACGCGAGGCCGCGTGGGAGCTGTATGTCGAGCTCGCCACGAGGATTACGACCGTGGAACAGAAACCGGGCGCCGGAATCGTTCGCGAGGAACTGAACAGCATTTACTCGCTGTTCGCGTGCACCCGGGACATCCTGCGCAAGTACGGGCCCGAGCTCGCGCCGCGGGGCCGGGCCGGCGGTGTCACCTTCGCCGGCATCGCGGTGGAGATGGTGAACACCGTGCTGCGGCCGCTGCTCACCAAGTGGCACCCCGCGCTGGCCGAGTGGGAGGCGACCCGGCTGCCCGGCACCAGTGTCGTCGTGCACGAGCGGGGCTGGGAGCAGATCGACGTGCTGCGCACGGAGGTCGCCGAGACCCGGCACGTGCTGCTCGACCTGGCCACCGAACTGCACGACGCCATGCACATCGAGCCTGTGCTTTCGCCGCCCGTTCCGGGCGGGGCTCGGCCGCTCTGATCCGGTGCCTTCGCTTGCCGGATTTCGACCGCCGCGTCGGCTCCGTGGTGGGGCGCGTCGGGTGGCGGCGCTCGAAATCCGGCAACCGCTCCAGGCACCGGCGCGGCCTCGCGAATCCGGAGGAAGGGCGCGATGACACGCGACATGTAACGGGTTTCAGTCTTCGTCCGTGGCCAACGCCTCTTCGATCCAGGCGGCGACCGGGAGATCGCGGTTGGTGCACTCCGTGGCCAGCCGGATGGTCCAGCGCAGCGCCTGCATGACCACCGCCGCGACCTCGGTCGGCGCGGCGGTGCTCAGCGCGATGTCGATCTGCTCGCGGGCCGCGTCCTGGTCGCCGTGGACCTCGGCGAGCAGGGTGCGGACCGCGGTGCGCACGGGCGGGTCGGCGTCGTCGATGGAGACTTCCTGGCCGTCGGCGTCGTAGACCTGCATCTTGACCGGGGTGGCCCCGCCGGAACCGAGCGCGGCGACCATCTCGCTGCACTCGCGGAACAGCATCAGCACGAGCTCCTTGCCGTCCACGTCGCCGGCCGGCGAGGTGTCGACGAAGGTGGTCAGCAGGCTGATGGCGGCGCCGTCGTCGCCCGCCTGGGCGGCGGCGAGCGCCTCGCCAGCCGTGCTGACCATGCGCTGTCGTCGGTCCGGATCCTGTGGGTCCACCGGCCCATCTTGCAACACAACGGGGACCGGCGGTGATCCAATCGGCCGTCCGGGTTCAGGAGTGCTTGAAACGCCAGGTCTTCGAGTCCGTGAGCACGCAGAAGCCCGGCGACATCACGACCACGCGCAGCGTGCCGTCGCGCATGTCGTAGTCCATGCCCTCGACCTCGAACGTGCCGGTGCACGAGCTCTGGAGCGGCAGCTGACCGAGAGCGCTCACATGGGCGGTCACGTCGGCGCCGTTCAGCGGACCGCTCAGATCCAGTTGCAGCAACGGCTTCGTCACACCGTAGAGCGTTCCGTCCGAGTCGTCCGAAGAGCACAGCAACTGCGTCGAGGAGGTGAAGTCGCAGCCCTGGATGTCGTTGATCGGGTGGTCGGGGCGGATGGCGAAGGCGTAGGGCAGGTTCTGGTTCGGCGTGGTGAACCGGACACCCGGCATCGGATACACCAGCAGACGGTCCATGGTGCCCCACTCGCCGGACACCAGCCACTGTCCGTCCGGCGAGACGGCGGCGAACGAGTTGTTCAGCGCCTCCCAGGACTCCAGCTTGTGCGTGTACTCCGACCAGGCGCCGTTGGGGGCCTGGACCCGGAACATCTTGGCGCCGTTGTTGTCGCTCTGGTACGGCTCCACGTAGTAGCCCAGCCGCGAACCCGGGTCGCCGACGTGGTTCCAGCCCTTGGCGGAATCGGCGATCGGGATGGTGGAGATCCCGGTGTACTGGATGAAGCTGCCGTTCGGGCGAATCACCGTGGCCAGGCCCTGACTCTCGTCCAGCGCCCTGGCGTGGTCGGAGCCCTGGATCACCCAGGCCCCGGTGTCGGCGTTCGCGATGCCCGGCACGATCACGGCGATGGCGACCGCGAGCGCCGCGGCCAGCGCCTTCCTGCCCATGTGCCCAACCCTTCGTCGGTGGACGGCCGTGCCTAGGCGTACCAGTCGACGGGCAGAATCTGAAGAATTTTCACGAAAGCGGCGGTGACCGCCCGGATAACTGTGAACGATCCGGGCTTTCTCGCGGGCGGGCGGCGATCTTACCCTCGGCTTTGTTAGGGAACTTCCCTAACTGGCACCAAGTTCGAGGAGGTGTGCATGAAAAGCAAGCTGCTGGTCGCCCTGCTCGGCATCGGCTTGCTGTTCGCGGGAGCCGCCCCTGCCCAGGCCGCCGCGTCGCCGCACAGCACCACGTACACGATGTACGTGACGCTCTACGGGGCCCTGGACAACGACCCGCCCGGCAGCGCCGCCATCGCCTACCCGCAGATCCACTCGCAGGCGGGCGGCACCGGCACGTACAGCAACCCGGTCACGTTCGCGACCAACAAGTCGGAACTGGCCCCCGGCACCCGGGTGTACTACTCCTACTTGAAGAAGTACTTCATCATGGAGGACGACTGCGCCCAGTGCGACTCCGACTGGAACAGCGGGAAGAAGCGCCACATCGACCTGTGGGCCGGCAACTCGACCAACTCGGGGATCCTCGCCTGTGAGGACAAGCTGACCCGCAGTGGCTCGGTGATCGTCAACCCGGCGTCCAATCTGACCGTGGACACGACGCCGATCTTCAACACCAGCACGCACAAGTGCTACTCACCGTGATCAAGCGGTGACGCAGTGGTCCGGTAACGCCGCACCGGGCCACCCGATGTGAAATTTCTCCGGCGTTGAACGCTGTCGCCAAAGGGTTGCAAGTACCAGAATCGCCCTGTTGCATCCCCTAGCTCGAAAGAGGCGCGGCGACATGGCGGACACCCTCGATCGGACCCGGCCGCTGGCGCGGTCGGAGTGGGCCAGCATCGGCGGCATGGCCGCCTTCGTGCTCGCCCTGCACGTGATCGGCTGGGGATCGCTGCTCCTCCTCATCTCGCCGGCCAACTACCAGATCGGCAACGGCCAGGTCTTCGGCGTCGGCCTCGGGCTCACCGCGTACACCCTGGGGCTGCGGCACGCCTTCGACGCCGACCACATCGCCGCCATCGACAACACCACGCGGAAGCTGATGTCCGAGGGCAAGCGCCCGCTGTCGGTCGGCTTCTGGTTCTCGCTGGGCCACTCCTCCGTCGTGTTCGGGCTGTGCGTGCTGCTCGCGTTCGGCGTGCGGGCGCTGGCCGGCGAGGTCACCGACGACAACTCCCCGCTGCACAGCTGGACCGGCATCGTCGGCACCCTGGTGTCGGGCACCTTCCTGGTGCTGATCGGCGTGCTCAACCTGGTGGTGATGGCGCAGATCGTCAAGGTGTTCCGCAAGATGCGCGGCGGCGAGTTCGACGAGGCCGAGCTGGAGCGCCGGCTGGACGAGCGCGGCTTCATGAACCGGATCCTGCGCGGGCTGACCAAGGCGATCAGCAGGCCGTGGCAGATGTACCCGACCGGCCTGCTGTTCGGCCTCGGTTTCGACACCGCCACCGAGGTGTCGCTGCTCGTGCTGGCCGGCGGCGCCGCGGCGTTCTCCCTGCCGTGGTACGCGATCCTGACGCTGCCGGTGCTGTTCGCCGCCGGCATGAGCCTGTTCGACTCGATCGACGGCTGCTTCATGAACTTCGCCTACGGCTGGGCGTTCGCCAAGCCGGTGCGCAAGGTCTTCTACAACATCACCGTGACCGGGCTGTCGGTGGTGGTCGCGCTGGGGATCGGCGTGATCGAGCTGCTCCAGCTGCTGGCCGAGAAGCTGGACGCGACCACCGGTGTGCTCGGCTGGATCGACGGCCTCGACCTGAACGTGGTCGGCTACGTGATCGTCGGCCTGTTCGTGGTGACCTGGCTGGTGGCGCTCGCGGTGTGGCGGTTCGGCCGCATCGAGGAGCGCTGGTCGGTCGAGACGTCCTAGCGGTAGGCGTACCAGCGGGCGCCGCGGACGATCGATTCCTTGACCACCACGGCGAACCGGCCGGTGAAGACCGTCCGCTTCGGACGGTCCATGGCGTCGACCAGCTGCACCAGCGCGTCCTTGCGGCCGAGGCTGATGCACTGGAGGTAGTACCGGTACGCGAACGGCTTCGGCTCCTCGCCCTTGAGCCGGGTGGCGATCGCGCCGGCGGCGTAGAGCGCCATCGGACCGGCGGTGGCGCAGGCCATCCGCAGCTCCTGGCCGTCGATCCGGGCCACCGCGCTGTCGCCGACGGCGTAGATGTCCGGGTGCGACACCGAACGCTGCGTCCGGTCCACGACGATCCGTCCACCGTGGTCGGTCTCGATGCCGCTGTCGGCGGCCAGCGTCGGCACGCGGAATCCCGTTGCCCAGATGGTGAGGTCGGTGGCCGGCTCGTCGCCGTCGGTCAGCACCACGCTGTCCGCCAACACCTTCGCCACCCTCGCTCCCGTACGGACCTCGATCCGCAGCCGGCGGAACACGCGGTCCAGGTGCTGGCGGGCGTTTGCCGACAGCCGCGAGCCCGGGGCGTGGCCGGCGACCATCCGCACGTGCAGGTTCGGGTGCGACTCGGCCAGCTCGGTCGCCGCCTCGATGGCGGTCAGACCGCCGCCGACCACCGTGACGGTTCCCTTGGCCGGCACCAGGTCCCGCACCCTCGCGGCGTCGGCCAGGCCGGCGACGGTGAGGGCGTTCTCCGCCACGCCCGGCACGCCGTGGTCGTCGGCGACGCTGCCGAGCGCGTAGACGAGTGTGTCGTACGGGATCGCGCGGCCGTCCACGTCGATCTCCTTGCGGGCCGGGTCGATCGCCGTCACGCGGCCGACGACCAGCTCGACTCCGGTGCCCCGCAACGACTCCGCCAGCGGGCTCGGGCGCAGCTGCTGGCCGGCGGCGAACTGGTGCAGCCGGATCCGCTCGACGAAGTCCGGGTGGGCGTTGACCAGCGTGATGTCCGCGCTGGTCCGCTTGGCGAGGCTCTTGACCGCGTTCAGGCCCGCGTAGCCGCCGCCGATGACAACGATGGTGGTCATCTCAAGTCCCTCCACTTGGTGTGACGGGACTTGAACCGGGCAGCCGCGCGATTCCTGACAGCGCGGCTATGTGTGCTGCGTCACCTGCTTCGTCAGGTACGTCAACTTGTCCGGGTTGGCGACCGCGCGGAAGGCGGTGATCAGGCCGTCCACGATCTGGAGGCTGATGGCGGTGGTCAGCGCGCCGTCGATGAAGATCAGGATGGCCGGCTCGCCGTTGAGCTCGTCGAAGCGGATCTCCACGCCGTCCACGGCGGTGGCCAGCCAGCCCAGGTACACCTTGGCCCGCTCGCGGCCGTGGATCGGCTTGCGCGCCGCGCGGGTCTTGCCGCCGCCATCCGCCCAGGCGACGACGTCCTCGGCCAGCATGCCCTCCAGCGCGGCCATGTTGCCGCTGCGCGCGGCGACCAGGAAGTTCTTGGTGATGCGCAGCTTCTCCTCGCCGTCCGGGTCGAACCGCGGCCGGTCCTGGGCCACCCGCTGCTTGGCCCGGTGGTAGAGCTGCTGGCAGTTCGCCTCCGTCAGGTCGAGCACGTCGGCGATCTCGCGGTGGCTGTACTCGAAGGCCTCCCGCAGCACGAAAACCGCCCGCTCGGCCGGCGTGAGCCGTTCCAGGAGCAGCAGGAACGCCATCGAGACGGATTCGCGCAGCTCGGCGGTGTCCAGCGGGGTGTACGCGGTCAGCAGCGGCTCCGGCAGCCACGGGCCGACGTAGCTCTCACGGCGGGCCCGCGCCGAGGTCAGGCGGGTCAGGCACAGATTGGTCAGCACCTTGGTCAGCCAGGCCGCCGGCTCGCGGATCTCGTCCTGGTCGGCGGCGTGCCAGCGCAGGTACGTGTCCTGCACCGCGTCCTCGGCCTCGGCGGCCGAGCCGAGCAGCCGATACGCCACCGCGAACAGGCGCTGCCGGTGTTGCTCGAAATCCGCCACGGAATCGAGTCTAGGCGGGCCTTGCCCCTCTCGTAGCGAGAACTCCTAGCGTGGTCCGCATGAGCTGGTCGATCACCGAGCTGGCCCGGATGTCCGGGGTCACCGCGCGGACCCTTCGGCACTACGACGACATCGGCGTGCTGACGCCGGCGCGCGTCGGCGACAACGGCTACCGCTGGTACGAGCGGGAGCAGCTGCTGCGGTTGCAGGAGATCCTGCTGATGCGCCAGGTCGACCTGGACCTGCCGACCATCGCCCGGGTGCTGGACGGCGAGCACGACCGGCTCGCCGCGCTGCGCGACCACCGCGAGCGGCTGCTGGCCCAGCGCGATCGGCTGGACCGGCTCGTGCGAACCGTTGCCAGAACCATCGCCGACCTTGAGGGGGCGGACACCATGCCCGATGACGAGCTGTTCGACGGCTTCCAGCTGAGCCCGGCCGTGCTGGACGAGCTGGAGGCCCGGTCGCCGGAGTCGTCGAAGCCGTACTTCGACGAGCTGCGGGCCGGCACCGCGAACTGGACCGAGCAGGACTACGCCGCGGCCAACGAGCAGACGGCCGACAGCGAGCGCCGGCTGCTGGCGCTGATGCTGGCCGAGGCGCCGGCGGACGATCCGCGGGTGCTCGACCTGATGGCCGAGGCGCACGCGGCCGAGCGGGAGGTGCTCGTGCTGAGCAAGGAGGACTACTGCAACCTCGCCCGGGCCTTCGTGGCGATGCCGGAGCTGCGGGCGCACCTCGACGCGAGGCATCCACGGCTGGCCGAGTACATGCGGGACGCCATGCTCGCCTACGCCGCCGCCCGGATGAAGTGACCTAAGTAGACAGTCTCATGTCAGGGAATGCACTGCCGCGTAAGCCATCGCGGCGAGCAGATCCGTCATCTGCCCACGATCCAGGTGGGCCGAGTGCGGCGTGGAGTTGATCAACCCGAACAGCGCGTGCGCGGCGGCGCGGGCGGCCGGCTCGCCGACCTCGGGCCGGGAGCGCCGGATCGTGGTGACCCACACCTCGACGTACCGGCGTTGCAGCGCCCGCACCCGCTGCCGGTCGGCGTCGGCGAGGTTGCCGAGGTCCCGTTCCTGCACGGTGATCAGCGCGGGGTTGGCCAGCGCGAAGTCGACCTGCCAGCCGATCAGCGCCCGAATCGATTCCTCCGGGTCCACGGCGTCGCGCACCCGGCTCTGCGCGCCGGCCAGCAGGAGCTCGCTGATGGACGTCAGCATCTCGCCGAGGACTGCGTCCTTGCTGCGGAAGTGTCGGTACAGCGCCGGCCCGGAGATGCCGACGGCCGCGCCGATGTCGTTGATGCCGACGCCGTGGAAGCCGTGCCGGGCGAACAGCTCCGCGGCGGCGGCCAGGATCTGCTCCCGCCGGGTCGGCGGCGCGGTCTGCTCGGCGAACGGCACGACACCGATGGTAGTCGAGGAAGTTAACGAACGCTAACCGCGGTATCGAACGGTGGAGTGACCGAGGGTGTTTCGTACCCAACAGGCGAATATGACATCAACTCTTGACGCAACTCTTCCGGCGGAAACCGTGTTACTGCAACGATTATCCGGTCTCGGCACACCTCAACGGAGAGGCCTCCCTGCCATGCGCCTGTCTCGTGCCCTCCCCTGCCTCGCGGTCGCCGTCGCGGCCGCGCTGTCCACAACAGCCGTCGCGCACGCTGCGCCGGCCGCCGTCAACTACGCCGCCGTCGGCGACTCCTACGCCTCCGGCGTCGGCACTCAGAGCTCCTACGACAACAGCTGCGACCGCAGCGCCAAGGGCTACCCGAGCCTGTGGGCGGCCGCGCACTCGGTGTCCGCCTTCACCAACGTCGCCTGCTCCGGCGCGAAGACCAGCGACGTGATCAACAGTCAGGTCGGCTCGCTGAGCTCGGCAAACACGGTCGTCACGGTGACGGTCGGCGGCAACGACGCCGGCTTCAGCAGCGTGATGGAGTCCTGCATCATCGGTGGCGACTCCGGCTGCAACACCGCCGTCAACAACGCCAAGAACTACGTCAACACGACCCTGCCCGGCCTGCTCGACAACACGTACAACGCGGTCCGCGGCCACGCTCCGAACGCGACGGTCTATGTGGTCGGCTACCCGCGCTTCTATCAGCTCGGCGGCTCGTGCAGCGTCGGCCTGAGCGACACCTCCCGCAGCTACATCGACAGCGGCGCGGACACGCTGGACACGGCCATCTCGGCGGCGGCGAGCCGGCACGGCTTCCGGTTCGTCGACGTCCGCGACGCGTTCGCCAACCACGGCATCTGTTCCTCGAACTGGTGGTTGAACAGCGTGACCTGGCCGGTGGTGAACTCCTACCACCCGAACGCCAGTGGGTACGCCAGCGGCTACCTGCCGGCGCTGACCGCCGTCACCGGCTGACTGGACGAAGCTGTTAGCGACCGTTAACCTGGAGTCCTGGGTTAACGGTCGCTAACAGCTGAGGAGCGTCATGGTCGCGCCGGCACTGGGCACCGCCGCGGATCCGACGGATCCGGGCTACCAGCGCAACGCCAAGGAACACACGGAGCTGGTCGCCCAGCTGCGGGGCCGGCTGGCCGACGTGGCGCTGGGCGGCCCGGAGAAGGCGCGCATCCGGCATGTGGAACGCGGCAAGCTGCTGCCGCGCGACCGGGTGGACACCCTGCTCGACCCCGGCTCGCCGTTCCTGGAGCTCTCCCCGCTGGCCGCCGACGGCATGTACGACGACCAGGCCCCGGCGGCCGGCATCATCACCGGCGTCGGCCGGGTCGAGGGCCGCGAGTGCGTGATCGTCGCCAACGACGCCACGGTCAAGGGCGGCACCTACTACCCGATCACCGTCAAGAAGCACCTGCGCGCCCAGGAAGTGGCGCTGCACAACAACCTTCCGTGTCTGTACCTGGTCGACTCCGGTGGGGCGTTCCTGCCCCGCCAGGACGAGGTGTTCCCGGACCGCGAGCACTTCGGGCGGATCTTCTTCAACCAGGCCACGATGTCGGCCCGCGGCATCCCGCAGATCGCCGCCGTGCTGGGTTCGTGCACCGCCGGCGGCGCGTACGTGCCGGCGATGAGCGACGAGGCGATCATCGTGCGCGGCCAGGGCACGATCTTCCTCGGCGGCCCGCCGCTGGTGAAGGCGGCCACCGGCGAGATCGTCACGGCCGAGGAGCTGGGCGGCGGCGAGCTGCACTCCCGCACCTCCGGCGTCACCGACCACCTCGCCGAGGACGACACGCACGCGCTGCGCATCATGCGCCAGATCGTCGGCACCTTCGGGCCGCGCGTCCCGAGGCCGTGGGAGGTCGAGCCGACCGAGGAGCCGGCCGTCGACCCCGAGCAGCTCTACGGCGTGGTGCCGATCGACACCCGCACCCCGTACGACGTGCGGGAGGTCATCGCCCGCGTGGTGGACGGCAGCCGGTTCGCGGAGTTCAAGGCCGAGTACGGCGCCACCCTGGTCACCGGCTTCGCCCGGATCCACGGCCACCCGGTCGGCGTCGTCGCCAACAACGGCATCCTGTTCGGCGAGTCCGCGGTCAAGGGCGCGCACTTCATCGAGCTGTGCGACCAGCGCGGCATCCCGCTGGTGTTCTTCCAGAACATCTCCGGCTTCATGGTCGGCCGCGAGTACGAGGCGGCCGGCATCGCCAAGCACGGCGCGAAGATGGTCACCGCCGTGGCCTGCGCCCGGGTGCCGAAGTTCACCGTGGTCATCGGCGGCTCGTTCGGCGCCGGCAACTACTCGATGTGCGGCCGGGCCTACTCGCCCCGGTTCCTGTGGATGTGGCCGAACGCCCGGATCTCGGTGATGGGTGGCGAGCAGGCCGCGTCCGTGCTGGCCACGGTCCGCCGCGACCAGCTCGGCGACGACTGGTCGGTCGAGGACGAAGAGGCGTTCAAGCAGCCGATCCGGGACCAGTACGAGAGCCAGGGCAACCCGTACTACTCGACGGCCCGGCTGTGGGACGACGGCGTGATCGACCCCAGGGACACCAGGACCGTGCTGGGCCTGGCGCTGTCCGCCGCGGCCAACGAGCCGCTGCCTCCCGTCCGCTACGGCGTCTTCAGGATGTGAGCATGTTCGACACCGTACTGATCGCCAACCGCGGCGAGATCGCCGTCCGTGTGGCAACCACGTTGCGGCGCATGGGGATCCGCAGCGTCGCCGTCCACAGCGACGCCGACGCGGGCGCCCGGCACGTGCGCGAGGCCGACGTCGCCGTGCGCATCGGGCCGGCGGCCGCGCGCGAGAGCTACCTGTCGATCGAGCGGATCATCGACGCCGCGCGGAAGACCGGCGCGCAGGCCGTGCACCCCGGATACGGCTTCCTGGCCGAGAACGCGGCCTTCGCGCGGGCCTGCGCCGAGGCGGGGCTGGTGTTCGTCGGCCCGCCGCCGGCCGCGATCGACGCGATGGGCGACAAGATCCGGGCCAAGCAGACGGTGACCGCCGCCGGCGTGCCGGTGGTGCCGGGCGCGTTCGGCGCGGACATCGAGCACGCCGTCGCCGAGATCGGCTTTCCGGTGCTGCTCAAGCCGTCCGCCGGCGGCGGCGGCAAGGGCATGCGGCTGGTGCACTCCATCGACGAGCTCCCGGCGGCGATCGAGTCGGCCAAGCGGGAGGCGCTGAACTCCTTCGGCGACGACACACTGCTGGCGGAACGCTTCGTGCTGAACCCGCGGCACATCGAGATCCAGGTGCTCGCCGACGCCCACGGCACGGTGCTGCACCTCGGCGAGCGGGAGTGCAGTCTCCAGCGCCGGCACCAGAAGATCATCGAAGAGGCCCCGTCTCCGCTGCTGGACGAGGAAACGCGTCAGCGGATGGGGAAGTCGGCCGCCGACGCGGCCGCGTCGGTCGGCTACACCGGCGCCGGCACGGTCGAGTTCATCGTCTCCGCCGACCGGCCGGACGAGTTCTTCTTCATGGAGATGAACACCCGGCTCCAGGTCGAGCACCCGGTGACCGAGCTGGTCACCGGCATCGACCTCGTCGAGCAGCAGCTGCGCGTCGCCGCGGGGGAGAAGCTTTCCCTGACGCAGCAGGACATCCGGCTCACCGGGCACGCCGTCGAGGCGCGCATCTACGCGGAGGACCCGGCGCACGGCTTCCTGCCCACCGGCGGCACGCTGCTGACGGTGCATGAGCCCGCCGACGACCTGCTCGCAGGGGCGAGCATCGGCACGGCCCGGATCCGGGTCGACTCCGGGGTTTCCGAGGGCTCCGTGGTCGGCAGCGACTACGACCCCATGCTGGCCAAGCACATCGCGTATGCGTCCACAAGGGACGGGGCGCTGCGCAAGCTGCGGTCGGCGCTCGGCGACGTCACGATCCAGGGCGTCACCACGAACATCCCGTTCCTGCGCGCGCTGCTGGCCGACGAGGACGTCGTCGCCGGCCGGCTCGACACCGGCCTGGTGGAGCGCAAGCTCGACGCCCTCGTGGCGAACCCGATGCCCGAGGACGTCCTCGTGGCGGCGGCGCTGGAGCGGGCCCTCGAACTGGAGCCGCAGGGCGAAACCGTTGACCCGTGGGATATTCCCGGTGGCTGGCGGATCGGCCAGCCGGCCTGGGCGTCCTGGCTGATCGGCGCGCCCGGCGACGAGCCGACCAAGGTCCGCCTGCGGGGCCGGGCCGCCGACGCCGAGGTGGTCGTCGGCGACGGCGCGCCGGTCAAGGCGAGCGCCTGGCGTGACGGCACCCGGATCCACGTCCGCAGCGACGGGGTCACCCGGTCGTACCGGCACGCCCGGGACGGCGAGATCACCTGGATCGGCAACTGGCCGCTGCTGGAGACCGAGCCGCTCCAGTTGTCCCGCAGGGGCGGGACCGGCGCGGCCGGCGGCGCGGTCACCAGCCCGATGCCCGGCACCGTGCTGCTGCTCAAGGTGGCCGCGGGCGAGCGGGTCAGCGCCGGCCAGCCGCTGCTGGTCGTCGAGGCCATGAAGATGGAACACACAGTCGTCGCGCCCATCGACGGCGCGGTCGCGGAGCTGGCGGTGCACGCGGGCCAACAGGTCAAGCTGGGCCAGCAGCTCGCGGTGGTGGCACCCCTACAGGAGTGACGAGCATGGACACCAGAATCAGCCCCGACCACGAGGCGCTGCGCAAGACGGTCGAGGAGTTCGCCCGCGAGGAGGTCGCGCCGGTCATCGGCGACTTCTACGAGCGCGAGGAGTTCCCGTACGAGATCGTGGCCAAGATGGGCCGCATGGGCCTGTTCGGCCTGCCGTTCCCCGAGGAGTTCGGCGGCATGGGCGGCGACTACTTCGCCCTCTGCCTGGCCCTGGAGGAGCTGGCCCGGGTCGACTCCTCGGTCGCGGTCACGCTGGAGGCCGGCGTCTCGCTGGGCGCGATGCCGATCTACCGGTTCGGCAGCGAGGAGCAGAAGCGGCAGTGGCTGCCGAGCCTGTGCGCGGGCGAGGCGCTGGCCGGCTTCGGCCTGACCGAGGCCGGCGGCGGCTCCGACGCCGGCGCCACCCGCACCACCGCCGTCCTCGACGGCGACAGCTGGGTGATCAACGGGTCCAAGTGCTTCATCACCAACTCCGGCACGGACATCACCACCGCGGTCACGGTCACCGCCGTGACCGGGCGCAAGGCCGACGGCGGCAAGGAGATCTCCGCGATCATCGTGCCGTCCGGAACGCCCGGTTTCACCGTGTCCAAGAAGTACTCGAAGGTCGGCTGGAACGCCTCCGACACCCGCGAGCTGTCGTTCACCGACTGCCGGGTGCCGGCGGCCAACCTGGTCGGCGAGCGCGGCCGCGGCTACGCCCAGTTCCTGCGCATCCTCGACGAGGGCCGGATCGCCATCGCCGCCCTCGGCGTGGGCCTGGCCCAGGGCTGCGTGGACGAGTGCCTGCGCTACGTGAAGGAGCGCGAGGCCTTCGGCCACAAGATCGGCACGTACCAGGCGATCCAGTTCAAGATCGCCGACATGGAGGCCCGGGTGCACACCGCCCGGTTGGCCTACTACCACGCGGCCGACAAGATGCTGCGCGGCGAGCCGTTCAAGCGGGAGTCCTCGATCGCCAAGCTGGTCTCGTCCAACGCGGCCATGGACAACTCACGGGACGCCACCCAGATCTTCGGCGGCTACGGCTTCATGAACGAGTACCCGGTCGGGCGGTTCTACCGGGACGCCAAGATCCTCGAGGTCGGCGAGGGCACCAGCGAGGTCCAGCGGATGCTGATCGCCCGCGAACTGGGCCTGTAACCGATCGACTACAATTGGCAACACTCGGAGGGTTTCGGCCCGCCGAACATGGGTACTACAGTGACGCGAGACGTCAGCTCCCGCCGTGTTCCTCCCCCCTCGACGCGGCGGGTTACCCAGGAGCCCCCGCTCACCCCCGTGCGGGGGCTCCTGCCTTTTCTTGAACGGGTTCCGGCTGGTCGACGACCTGGATGAGCCGCTCCTGCGGCGCCTCCGGCAGGTCGTGCCGGCCCGAGATGAACTCCTGGCAGCGGATCTTGAGCAGGATCAGCGGCTGCCGGTAGCGGGCCTCCCGGCGGATGGCGACGCTGAGCTTGCGCGAGCCCGCCCGGTAGCGCCAGCGCGCCCACGGCGAGTTGGGCCGGGCCAGCCGCAGCGCGCCGATCTCGGCCAGCGGCGGCAGCAGCAGGCCCAGCAGACCCGTCCAGATCTTGCCCTTGAGCAGGGCGACCACCGCGAAGGCCAGGTCGACCAGCGCGATCAGCGCGCCGGCCACGTGCGCCGGCAGGTTGAGGTCCGGCAGCAGGCCGTAGTCCAGCGGCTTCGCGCCGAGGAGCAGCAGCCCGGTCAGGCCGACGGCCAGGAACACCGCGTCCACCGACAGCCGGCCCGCCTGCGTCCAGTACACGTCGCGCAGGTGCAGGATGAGCGCGAACTCGTCGAGCACCAGCGCCGTGCCGACGCCGAACAGCCCCGCCGACCACAGCCGCCAGTCGCCGGAGTCGTCCGGCACGGCCAGCCCGATCACGCCGCCGAGCATCATCGCCACCACGCCGAACACCACGTGGTGGATGTGTGTGCCGCCGGGTGTGACGTTGCCCGGCCACCAGCGGACCTTGGCCCTGATCATCCGGACGCTGATCCTGATCAGCACGAACGCGATGACCAGGCCGAGAAAGAACCAGAGCAGGCGTTCGTGCCCGGGATCCCAGTGGCCCATCAGCCGACCACCCTTCGCCAGAGGCTTGTAACCGCAGGTTACGCGCGGGAGGTCTGGTCGGTTGCCAGTTCGGACACACCGGTCACATAGGGGTGGGTTCGGATTTCGGTACTGGGGTACCCCGTGACGGACTCCACTGGCACTGGCGTGCCCTCACACGCGTTGTACGTGACAAAATCCATGAGGCATCGTGGGCGGCGCGGAGGTCGGGATTTGCTGTACTGGTTCATGAAGCGGGTGGCGGGACGGCTCGGGCGAGCCGTGTACCGACCCAAGGTCGAGGGCCTGGAGAACATCCCGGAGACCGGTCCGGTGATGCTCGCGAGCAACCACCTGGCCTTCGTGGACAGCATCGTCATCCCCATGGTGGTCCCCCGTCGGGTGAACTTCCTGGCCAAGGCCGAGTACTTCGAGGGCAAGGGGATCAAGGGCGCGCTGATGCGCGGCTTCTTCGGCGGCCTCGGGCACATCCCGGTGCAGCGCGGCAGCGGCCGCGCCGCGCGGGCCGCCCTGGACACCGCCGAGGAGGTGCTCAACAAGGGCGGCGCCTTCGCCATCTACCCCGAGGGCACCCGCTCGCTGGACGGCCGGCTGTACCGCGGCCACGCCGGCGTGGCCCGCATCGCCCTGGCCACCGGCGCCCCGGTGGTGCCCGTCGGGCTGATCGGCACCGACAAGGTCCAGCGCAACGGCAAGGGCATGCCGCGCATCCGGCCGATGACCGTGCGCTTCGGCAAGCCGCTGGACTTCTCCCGCTACGAGGGCATGGCCGAGTCGACCATGATCCACCGCGCGGTGACCGACGAGATCATGTACGCCATCCTGGAGCTGACCGGCCAGGAGTACGTGGACAGCTACCGCCCCCACCCAAAAGCAGCCTGAAGTGATGCAGGGAAGGACGCCTTACCCGCGATGAACGAGGGTAAGGCGTCCTTCCCTGCATCAGGGGGTGCTCAGGCCACCAGGTACTGGGGCAGGTGCCGCTCCAGGTCGGTGAACACCGCGGAGTTGTGCCGGTAGGCGATCCGGGACTCCTCGACGATGCGCTCCCGCTCCGCCTCGTCCCACGGCGCGGTGTCGAGCAGTTCGTGGTAGCGGGCCTTGAACGCCTTGCGGTCCGGGATGCGGTCGAACACGTAGAACCGCGTGCCGGCGTGGTCGGTGATGCCGTGCTGGCGCTCGGTGACCGCGCCGACGGCCTGGCCGCCGGAGATGTCGCCGAGGTAGCGGGTGTAGTGGTGCGCGACGAAGCCGCCCGCCCAGGTGAAGGCGACCTCGCGCAGCCGGTCGGTGTACGCGACGGTGGCCGGCGTCGGCTCGACGATCGAGGCCCACTCCGGCCCGTAGAGGTGGGCCAGGTCCTCCTCCAGCGCCGGCAGCCGGCGCAGCTCGGGGCTGGCGAACGGCCCGGCGACGGGGTCGCCGGCCATGGCGTCGGACGCCTCCTCCAGGACCCGGTAGATGAAGTAGTGCTGGGCGACCAGCGCGGCGAAGCCGGCGAGGCTGAGCCGCTGGTCGAACAGGACGCGGAAGAATTCGGCGTCGTTGGCGACCTGGTGGTCGGCCAGCGTGCCGGCACGGAGAGTCGCGGCGAAGGTCACGCTCCGAGTGTGGTGTTACCTACGCGTCGTCGTCAAGATTGTGACGACAGGTCGTCATAAAAAGCGCCCACTCCGCGTAGCACGAAGCGGACGGTCGACTCCACGGCGTGGTCCAGGTCGGCGCCGGACAGCTCGGCAACGGTCCGCCCGCTGATGCACGCGGTCACCAACCCGACCAGCGTGTCCACGTCGTCGGCGGGCAGCAGCCCCTGCCGCATGCCGGAGACGAGGATGCCCCGCAGGATCAGCTCCAGCGCGCCGACGTGCTCGACCATGTGCCGATAGCTCTGCTCGGACATCAGCGACCGCAACGCGGTGCCGGGCGGCAGGTGGTTGCGGGCGACGTGCCGCAGCTGGCTGCGCACGTAGGTGGCCAGCCCGTCGACCGGGTCGCGCACCTCGGCCAGCGCGGCCACCAGTTCGGCCATGTACTGCTCGGTCACGTGCTCGGCGTACGCGAGCAGCAGCGACTCCTTGTCGGCGAAGTAGTTGTACATCGCGGTGCGGCCCACGTCGGCGGCCGCGGCGATGTCGGCGAGCGAGATCGCGTCGAAGCCGCGCTGGTACATCAGGGTCGACAGCGCCGCGAAGATCCGTTCCCGGGTCCGCTCCCGGTGCTCGCCCAACGACCCGCCGGTGATCTTCGGCACGCCCTCCAGATTAGGGGATGGCGAACGGGCAACTCTGCTTCGGTTGGGGACGGCCGTAGACGATCACCGTCACCTTCATCGTCGTGCTGCTGGTGTTGCCGTCGCCGGCATAGCTGGTGGCGAGCGTGCACACGATCTGGTCGAGCGCGTGCTGGCTGAGCGGCTGTTTGTCCGGCGGTTCGGCGAACACGACGTTGCCGTAGGCGTCGTCGTACGTGGAGCTCATTCTCGTGCCCACCGGCACGTCGCTGGTCAGGCCGCCGGCGGCGTCGGTGGTGGTCGGGCCGTCCGCCAGCGCATGCAGGGCGTCGTCGTGCGGGTTGACGTAGAAGGGCTTGGCCGTCAGGTCCGACGGGTACGTCGTCGGAGGCGGCAGCGCGCGGCTGGTCGGCCGGAGGGCGTCGTTCTTGAGCAGGTACACGGTCAGGCTGACGACGGCGCCGCGCGGGGCCTCCCGGCCCGTGATGACCGTGCTCGGGCGGATGCCGCACGCCGCCACCATGGTGCCGACCACGGCCCCGGCCAGGAGCAATGCGACCACGCTGAGCAGGCCGTTGCGGCGGATCACGCGGGCTCCTCGCCCACGACGCGGGGCAGGCGGAGGATGAACATCGCTCCTCCTTCCGGACGATTGGTCGCTTCCAGACTGCCATGGAGCCCGCCGCTCGTGTGCAGGCGCGCGTTCTCCCAGGCGATGGCCAGGCCCAGCCCGCTGCCCTCGGACCGGGTCCGGGCAAACTCGGCCTTGTAGAACCGGTCGAACACGTGCGGCAGCACCTCCGGGGCCAGACCGGGGCCGCTGTCCATGACCCGCACGTCCACCCAGTTGTGGTCGGCCCACAGCCGCACCTGCACCGGCGGCGCGCCGTGCTTGAGCGCGTTGCCGACGAGATTGGCCACGATCACGTCCAGCCGGCGCGGATCCAGCCGCGCGACCACGCCCGACGGCAGGTCGGTCTCGACCCGGCCGAGCCAGCCCCGGGCCCGCAGCGTCGAGCCGATCGCGCTGGCCACGTCGATGTCGTCCAACGCCAGCCGCGCCGCGCCGGCGTCGAAGCGCGAGACCTCCATCAGGTCCTCGACCAGCCGGGTCAGCTTGCGCGTCTCCTGGCTGACCAGCCGCGCCGCCTGCCCGGCGTCGTCGCCGAGCTGCGGCGCCTCCTCGTCGAGCACGTCGGTGACGGCGGTCATCGCGGCCAGCGGCGTGCGCAGCTCGTGCGACACGTCGGCGACGAAGCGCCGCGCGTCGGCCTCCATGCGGCGCAGCTGGCCGACGTGGTGCTCCAGCGCGGCGGCGGTGTTGTTGAACGTCCGGGCCAGCTCGGCCATCTCGTCGTTGCCTCGGACGGTCAGCCGCGCGGACAGGTCGCCCTCGCCGAGCTGGCGGGCGGTGATGCCGAGCCGGCGCACCGGACGCAGCACGCCGCGGGCCGCCAGCAGCGCGACGATCACCGCGAACAGCGCCGCCAGCGAGCCGTACAGCCAGGCGCTGGTGGCCAGCTTCTCCACGGCGGTCTGCTGGTCGGACATGCTCGTCTTGGCGTAGACCTCCAGGCCGGACGGCTTCCAGCCATCGGTGGCCTGGAGCGCCAGCACCGGAATGCCGATGATCATCGCGGGCGTGCCGTGGTCGTCGATGCGCTGCCACATCACGTCGGTGCGGGTGCGCATCTCGTCGCGCATCTCCGACGTGATGACCGAGAGGTCCATGCCGCCCTTGGAGCGCATGTTCTGGTACACGGCGACGGCGTTGCCGCCGACTTCCGACGCGATGCTGTTCAGCTGGTCCTGGGTCGGAGGAAGCCGCTGGCCGTAGGTCGCGTAGTCGTGCACCCGGCTGACCATCGGCTGCACGATGGCGTCGGTCGCGTCGTTCTCGACCACCCGCCGGGCCTGGATGTAGGTGGCGCCGGAGGCGGCCGCCGAGCTGATCGCCGCGATCAGCACGAACGCGACCACCAGGCGTGGCCGCAGGCCCCACGCCACCCCGAGGATCCGCCGGAGTCGGCTCATACCGGCCCGAACCGGTAGCCGAACCCGCGCACCGTCTGCACGTACAGCGGGTCCGCCGGGTTGTCCTCGATCTTGGACCGCAGCCGCTGCACGCACGCGTCGACAAGCCGCGAGTCGCCCAGGTAGTCGTGCTCCCAGACCGCCTCCAGCAGCTGCTGGCGGCTGAGCACCCGGCCGGGCGTACCGGACAGCTCCAGCAGCAGCCGCAGCTCGGTCGGCGTCAGGCTGATCTGCAGGCCGTCCTTGCTGATCACCAGGGCGGCCCGGTCGATGACCAGTTTCCCGTGCTTCTCCTGCTCCGAGCGCTCCGCGCCGGTGCGGCGCAGCACCGCCCGGATGCGGGCGTCCAGCACCCGCGGCTGCACCGGCTTGACCACGTAGTCGTCCGCGCCGGCCTCCAGGCCGCCGACGATGTCGAAGTCGTCGCTGCGCGCCGTGAGCATGATGATCGGGACGTCGCCGGTCGCGCGGATCCGCCGGCACACCTCGAAGCCGTCGATGCCGGGCAGCATCAGGTCGAGCACCACGATGTCGGGCGCCTCGGCCCGCAACCGGGTGAGACCTTCCTCACCGGATTCGGCGGCATGGATCGTGTGGCCCTGACGGCGCAAGGCGAGCTGCAGGCCCTCGCGTACCGCACGGTCGTCCTCTATCAACAGAACCCTGGACACGATGGAAGATTATTCGGTTATCGTCGCGGCGACGCCGGTCGACAGCCCCAGCCACGGGCTCTTGTAGCGAAACCATGACGAGCCGAGGACATGGGGGTGACGTACGTGCGCCGCCGACGCGGGGGCGAGCTGGTCGGGCAGATGCCCGTCCGTCGACGTGACCATGCCTACCGCCACCTGACGGTGGTGGTGGCGGTGCTGCTGCTGCCGCTCGCGGCGCTGGTCACCGGCGGCGGCAGAGTGCGCGAACGGGCATGTGAATGGGCCTTCCGGGTGCGGTATCCGTTCGAGGACCTGTCCGGACTTACGCCCGGCACCCGCGCGGCGTTCATCGCGGCGCGATGCGCCGCGCTGTGGCATGACGCTGAGCTCATCGGCCTCACCTCGGGCCACCGAATGTACGCCGAACAGCACGAACTGTTCCTCGAAGCGGTGCGGAGCTACGGCTCGGAGCGAGCCGCCCGGCAGTGGGTGCTGCCTCCCGAGGAGTCCTCACATGTGCGCGGGCGGGCGCTGGACGTCCGGCCGACCGAGGGTGCGCGGTGGCTGGAGCGGCACGGCGGCCGGTTCGGCCTGTACCGGACATATGCCAACGAATGGTGGCACTTCGAGTACTGGCCCGAGTACCGCGGCACCGGCAAGCAGCCGCCGATGCGGCCCACCCCCGGCGGCTGAGCGGGCCTCACCTGCGGTTTCGCGAGGTCCCGCCGATGCTTCGCACGGTTGCTGGATTTCGATCGCCGCCACCGACGCACCCACCACGGAGCCGATGCGGCGTTCGAAATCCAGCAACGGCGAGGCATCGGCTCCGAATGGGCCGAGCTCCGCGCGGCATCAGCACTGTGACAGTCCTGTGACATGACCACCACGGGATGCGGAAATCCGTCGGACATCGTTTGGGCCATGCAGCAAACGCAGCTCAGGTCCGTGCCCGACATCCGACAGCCGCTGACGCTGGAAGACCTCTACCGGCAGCACCGCACCCGCCTGCTCGGGCTGGCACGCAAGCTGGTCGACGACATGGCCAGCGCCGAGGACGTGGTCCAGGACGCGTTCGCCGCCCTGCACCGCAACTGGGGTGGCCTGCGCGACGAGTCCGCGGCCGCCGCCTACCTGTCCGCCGCCGTCGTCAACGGCAGCCGGTCGATGCTCCGCCGCCGCAAGCGCGCCCGTGACTACGTGCCGCCGCACGAGGTGCCGGCCCGCTCCGCCGAGTCGCTGGCGATGCTGACCACCGACCAGCAGGCGGTGATGGACGCGTTGGCGCAGCTCGCGCCGCGGCAGCGTGAGGTGCTGGTGCTCCGTTACTACGGCGGCATGACCGAGGCCGAGATCGCCCGTGCCACCAGCATCTCCCAGGGCGCCGTGAAGTCGACCGCCAGCCGCGCCCTCGACAAGCTCGAACGCCTGATGGCCGAGCACCGCCCCGTCCACCTCCGCCACACGGCGTGACCAACCCCCGCGAGTCGCGCTCTCAGACAGAACGAATGTAGATCTGGGGTAGATCAACTGCGGTGAGAGGCCCGGTTACTCAGGTCGGCAACGACGCCGATCCGGGCGCGAACCGGGTCTCACACCTTGCGCGCCACCATCGCGTACGTGCTGGAGCGCTCCGGGTGGTCCTCCACCTCTTCGGGGGAGTCCGGCCGCCACGACGGCAGGTACACGACCCCCGGCTCCACCAGCTCCAACCCGTCCGCCAGCCGGCTGACCTGCGCCTGGTTGCGCGGCGTGAACGGGTTGTCGGTCCTGGTGTAGAGCCGCTCCACCTGCTTGCCGCGCTCGCCGACGGTCTCGTGCGTTCCGTGCGACACGACCAGGTAGCTGCCGGTCGGCACCGCGTCCAGGTAGCCCCGCACCGTCTGCTGCGCCACCTCGTAATCGTCGACGAAGTGCAGGACGGCGAACATCAGCACGCCGACCGGCTCGGACCAGTTGAGCAGGGCGTTGACCGGCTCGGCGGCCAGCACGGACTCGGGGTCGCGCATGTCGGCCAGCAGCACGGCGGCGTTGTCGTTGCCGTCCAGCATGACCTGGCTGTGCGCGACGGCGACGGGGTCCTTGTCCACGTACACGACCCGCGACCCGGGGGCCGCGCCCTGGGCGATCTCGTGCACGTTGCCCACGGTCGGGATCCCGGAGCCGAGGTCCAGGAACTGCCGGATGCCCTGGGACACCAGGTACCGCACGGACCGGCGCAGGAACGCCCGGTTGGTGCGCATGATCAGCGGCAGCTCGGGCATCGCGAGCATGGCCTGCTCGGCGAACTCCCGGTCGACGGCGAGGTTGTGGTACCCGCCGAGGTAGTAGTCGTACACCCGGGCCGCGCTCGGCCGCTCCAGGTCGACCTCGCCCGGGGCCCATGTCGGCCGCTCCATCACGCACCCCTCCAAGACGTCACCTGACCGAGTGACATTAATGCAGGGTGGAGACGTGCACGGTGGTCGGCTCGCCGTGGGTCAGCCCGGACTCGAAGGCCTCCCGGCAGGCCTGCCGCCGCACCTTGCCGCTGGTGGTCTTCCTGACCAGGCCGTTCAACCCCAGCACGACGGTGTGCACGGCCAGCCGGTGATCGCCGTAGACGGCCCGCCGCACGGCCCGCACCACCTCGTCGATCGTGGCCTCGTTGGGCCGGCGTTGCCGCAGCTCGACGAACAGCACCAGGCGCTCGCCGGTCGGCTCGTCCTCGCCGGTGGTCACGGCGAACGCGGCGACGCCGCCGGCGCGCACCGCGGCGTGGCAGCCGCGCACGCTGTCCTCGATGTCCTGCGGGTAGTGGTTCAGGCCGTGCACGATGATCAGGTCCTTGAGCCGCCCGGTGACGAACACCTCACCGTCGTGCACGAAGCCGAGGTCGCCGGTGCGCAGGAACTCGCCGTCCGAGTCGTCGGCCAGGGTGGCCCGGAAGGTGTCGCGGGTCTCGTCCGGCAACCCGTAGTAGCCGAGCGCCTTGCCCGGCCCGTCCACCCAGATCTCGCCGACCCGGTTCGGCGCGCACGGCAGCCGCCTGTCGGGGTCGACGATCAGCAGTGTGGTGTCGGGCTTGGTGACGGGGCCGCAGCCGACGTAGCGGGCGCTGCGGGCCACCGAGCCCTCGGCGACCGGCACAACCCAGTTGCCGTCCAGGGCGTCCCGGTCGACCCGCAGCACGTGCCGGCCACCCATGGTGACGCTGCCGGCGTGCTCGGCCAGCCCGTACGCGGGGTAGAACGCGTGCGGGGCAAGGCCGGACACCGCGAACGCCTTGACGAAGGAGTCCACAGTGGAGGCTCGGATCGGCTCGGCGGCGCACATCGCCACCCGCAGCCGGCTGAGGTCCCAGGACGCCCGCTGCTGTTCGGTGGTCTTGCGCACGATCAGGTCGTACGCGAAGTTCGGCGCGGCGGTGTGGGTCGCCCGGACCCTCGACACCACGTCCATCCACACCGTCGGCCGGTGCAGGAAAGCCATGGGGGACATCAGGTACACGTGCCCGCTGCCGGCCAGCGCGCCGAGCGTCATGGAGATCAGGCCCTGGTCGTGGAAGTGCGGCAGCCACGACACCGCCGGGGTCTCGGGGCCGCGCAGGTCGGTGTCGATCAGGTTCTGGGCCAGCTCGCAGTGCAGGTTCCGGTGCGAGACAAGGACTCCGCGCGGCGAGCTGGTGGAGCCGGAGGTGTAGGTGAGCAGCGCCGGTTCGTCCAGAGTGGACGGTTGGTGCCACGTCGCCGCCCGCTCGGCCCCGGGTCTGTCCCGGTCGGTGCGGTACCACGGGATGGACGGCCACAGCTGGCCGGCGCCGACCGTGGTGCGGATCCGGTCGTACGCACCGTGCGTGAGCACCGCCCGCGCGCCGGAGCTGCCGGCGATCGCGGTGAACACCTCCAGGTCGTGACGCATGGTGAACGGGTTCGGCGGCGCCACCGGCACCGGCACCACGCCGGCGGCCAGGCAGCCGAGCAGCGTGATCGCGAAGTCGGGGGACGGCATGTGCACCAGCAGCGCCCGGTCGCCGGGTTGCAGGCCCCGCGCGTACAGCTCGGCGACCACGCGGTCGGCCTGGTCGCCGAGCTGCCCCGCCGTCAAGGTGGGACCGTCGGTGCCGTCGTCGTTGACGTAGGTGACGATCGGCTGGTCCGGATGCTCGCGCCGGATCCGGTCCAGGGCAGCCGCCACCGTCTCGGGAGAGTCGATCCGAACCGTCATCGTGCCCACCGGCTTTCGTGGCGACGCCGCTGGATCCCTACTCTGCCATGGTCAGCCCTTGATTCCGGTCTCGGCCACGCCACGAACCAGGTATCGCTGCAGGAGCGCGAAAATCAGCACCAACGGCACGATGCCCACGGCGGCGGCCACGAAAAGCTCGTGAATGTTCACGTTCTGTGCCGTGAGGAACGTGGACATGGCCACCTGGACGGTCCAGGACGACTCGTCCTGGCCGATCACCAGCGGCCAAAGGAAGGAGTTCCAGCTGCCGATGAACTGGATCACCGCCACCGCGGCGAAGAAGCCGCCCGAGTTCGGCACCACGATCCGCCAGTACGCGCCCCAGTAGCCGAGGCCGTCGATGCGGGCCGCCTCCTCCAGCTCGCGCGGGAACGACAGGAAGTACTGCCGGAACATGAACGCGGTGAAGCCCGCGAACAGACCTGGGATGACCAGACCGCGCAGCGAGCTCACCCAGCCCAGCGACGACACCAGCACGAAGCTCGGCACGAAGGTCACCGCCGCCGGCACCATCAGGGTGGCCACGATCAGGTAGAAGATCTTGTTCGCGTGCCGGTAGGGGATGCGGGCCAGGCCGTAGCCGCACAGCGACCCGAGCACCAGCTGCCCGGCCGTCTGGAGCACGGCGATCACCAGCGAGTTCCACAGCGCGTGGGCCATCGGCACGCTCGGGTCGGTGAACAGCTCCGTGATGTTCTCCCAGTGCAGGGAACTGGGGAACAGCGTCCACTCGGGCGAGGTGATGTCGGCCTCTGTGGACAGTCCATTGCGGACGATCAGATAGAACGGCAGCAGGAACACGAGCGCCGCGACGGTCAGCGCCAGATAGCGGAGAACGGTGCCCAGGACGCTGGGGCGCAGCCCGACCGGTTGGTTGTCCATGGTGATCAGTCCCGTCGTCCGAGGCCGAGCAGCCGGCCCTGAAGCAGCGTCACGAGCGCGATCAGCAGCGCCAGGATCAGCGCGCCGGCGCTGCCGTGCCCGTAGTCCTGGGTCTGCCCGAGCGCCAGGTAGTACAGGTAGACCAGCGGCGGCCGGCCGAAGTCGGGGTAGCCGCGGGCGGTGCCCAACAGGTTGTAGAACTCGTCGAACGCCTGGTACGCGGCGATCAGGCTGAGCAGCAGGACCGCGATCGAGGTCGGCCGCAGCTGCGGGAAGGTGATGTGCCGGAACACCTGCCAGCCGGGCCGCGCGCCGTCCACGTACGCCGCCTCGTACAGCGAGTCGGGGATGCGCTGGAGGCCGGCGATGAACAGGATCATGTAGAAGCCGACCTGAAGCCACAGGCGCGCGGTCACCAGCACCAGCCAGTACCAGGGCGGATCGGGGTTGGACAGCCACGCCACCGGGTCGTGCCCGAACCAGTCCAGCACGGTGTTGGCCAGCCCGAACCGCACCCCGCTGAACAGCGACAGCTTCCACACCATCGCCGCCACCACGTACGAGCAGGCGGTGGGCAGGAAGAAGACCGAGCGGAAGAAGGCGCGGGCGAACCGGATCCGGTTCACCGCGACCGCCAGCCCCAGCGCCAGCGCGAACGTCAGCGGCACGATGAACAGCGCGAACACGCTGAACGTCAGCAGGCTCTGCGCGAACGGCCCGGTGAGCATGTCCGCGTAGTTCTGGAGCCCGACGAAGGTGTCCGGCGTGACCGTGCCCTGCGCGTCGAAGAAGCTGAGATAGGCGCTCCAGCCGATCGGGACGTAGCTGAAGATCAGCAGCCCGATCAGGAACGGCCCCACGAACAGCCAGAACGGCGCGGATCGCGCCGATGTCTGGAGGCGCAGGCTGGAAAGATCGCGTCTGTTCAGCGATCTTTCCAGACCAGGCGAAGACATCGGCTTGGAGCGATCCGCACCCGCGCGGAACGCGCGGAGAGGACGCTGTTTCCTCATCCGTACAGCCTCTTGAGTTCCGTCTGCACGGATCCGGCGGCGTTCTTCAGTTCGGTTGTGGCGTCGGCCCCGCTGCGCACGATCTTGTTCAGCGAGTCGCTCAGCGCCAGCTGCATCTTGGCCGTCCACGGCGGCGGGTTCTGCGGCCGGCCGAGGTCCTGGACGAAGCGCACCGCGTCGGCCGCCGGTCCGGACTTCAGCTTGTCCGCCTTGGCGGCCAGGCTCTTGCGGGCGGGGATGTGGAAGCCGTAGCTCAGGTCGAAATCCTGCTGGTAGTCGCCGCGCTGCACCCACAGCCACTGCACGTACTTCTTGGCGGCGTCGATCTTCGTGCTCTTGGCGTTGACCATCGACCCGTACGCGCCGAACGGCACCGAGGCCTTGCCGGCCCCGTTCAGCGCCGGCCACGGCAGCACGCCGAAGTCGTCGCCCAGCGCCTTCTGCACCTGCGGCACCGTCCACAGCCCGGTCCACTGCATGGCGGTCAGGCCCTGGGTGAACGCCGACGGGTCCGACCAGTCGGCCGGCGCGCCCAGCAGGAGGCTGTTGCTGGTGAACAGCTGCCGCAGCTTGCCCACGGACTCGGCGGCCAGCGGGTCGTCGAAGCCGACCTTGTGATCCGGCGTGAGGTAGTCCAGGCCGGCCGACCACAGCAGCGGACCGGCCAGCACGCCGACGCCGCCGTCGTTGCCCAGGAACAGGCCTTTCACCTTGTCGGTGGTGAGTCTGCGCGCGGCGTCGATCAGCTCGGCGACGCTGCTCGGCGGCTGCACGCCGGCCTTGGCCAGCAGGCTCTTGCGGTAGAACAGCATCTGCATGTCCACCGCCTGCGGGATGCCGTAGACCTGCCCGTCCACGGTGTGACTGGCCAGCACCGACTCGGTGAAGTCGCTGCGCGCGTCGCCGAGCAGGTCGTCCAGCGACACGATCTGCTTGCTGCGCACCATGTCCACGCGCAGGGTGGACTCGAACACGTCCGGGCCGTTGCTGGCGGCCAGCGCGCTGGCGATCTTGGAGTCGTAGTCGCCGGGATTCCACTGCACCTGCACGGTGGCGTCGGTGTAGGCCTTCGCGTACCGCTCCACCGCCTGCTGCACGCCGGCCTCGCCGTAGGCGTGGTACCACTGCTCGATGGTGCCGCCGCCGGAACTGCGGCCGGTGTTGGTGCCACACGCCGCGAGCAGGCCGGCGGCTGTCACGCCGCCCGCCATCCCGAGAAATCCACGCCGGCTGTACCCGCGCATCACGTCCACCCCTTCCGATCGGCGCACTCTGCGTGACAACCCCATCACGCAACCTTGGACCCCGTCAGCCGATCTCTCAATGTGGGCGGCGTGTCGGTCGACAGTCACAGTGATTTACTGCATGGTTTTGGCGTACGACCGCCATCCGGCCGTATCGTGGAAGCACACCGAGACCCCCGCCGCTCCCTCCCCCCTGAGCGGCGGGCCCAGTGCCGGAGCCCCGCTCACCCCCGTGCGGGGCTCCGGTCATTTCTGAGGGAGTCCTGTGATGGCGACCACGTTCCACGAGGCTGCCGACGCTGCCGACCTCGTGGTCGACCTGCTGCTCGACGCGGTCGTCCCCGAGGACGAGGGCACCGCCGAGAGCCGGATCGAGCTGCTCAACGGCCTGGCGCTGGCCGCCGAGGCGCTGCGCGCCGCCGGCCGCGGCGAGCAGGGGCTGGCCGACGAGCTGGGCCGATCGGCCAGCGCCAACTTCGACCGGGTCGACCCGATCGAGCTGATGCTGCTGCGCGGCTGAGGCGCCGTCTCGCGTCCGGAAAGGACGATTCCGCGGCCCGCGTGCCCCCTGGTGTCCGGCCGCGTCGGTGAGCTGGGCTACCGTACGGCCCGGACATTGCTGGGTGGGGAGCTCCGGCATCGACAAACCAGCGAGCACAGCGGCGATGGGTGAGCCCTGACGATCGCCGGGAGGTGGACGCCCGTGGACAGCGACTTCGGCAACCGGCCGCCCCGACGCCCCGGACCTCCGGGGGGCTCGGGCGGTGGGCCGCAGCCGCCGCGCCAGCCCGGCCCCGGGCGGCCGCAGCCGCCGCGCGCCGTGCCGCCGAAGCCGCAGGCCGGACCGCGGCCGCAGGGCCAGCAGCGGCCCCCGTCGGACGGGCCGAGTCCCGCTCGGCAACCGGCGAAGCCTCCGCAGCAGAAGCCGGCCCAGCAGCAGAAGCCAGTCCAGCAGCAGAAATCGGGTCAGCCGGCGCCGGCTCAGAAGGCCGCGGCGAGGCCCGCGCCGTCGAAGCCGGCGGCCGCCAAGCCCGCCGCCGCGAAGCCGGCCGAGCGGCGTCCCGCCGGCGGCTTCAGCCGCAACACCGCCGCCAAGCGCGCCGGCATGACCGCGCTCGCGTTGGTGTCAACGATGGCCTTAGTGGTGACCGGCTACGCGTGGGCCACGCTGGACAGCCTCAACTCGGGCCTGGCCACCGACAACGTGATCAAGGCGGACAAGCCGGCCGACGGCGCCACCGACGTGCTGCTGGTCGGGCTGGACAGCCGCACGGACGCGCACGGCAACCCGCTGCCGGCGCAGCTGCTGGCCCAGCTCAACGCCGGCCAGGACGACGGCGAGCTGAACACCGACACGCTGATCCTGGTGCACATCCCCAACGACACCAGCAAGCCGGCGGCGCTGCTGTCCATCCCGCGCGACTCCTACGTCGACATCCCCGGCGGCTACGGCCAGCACAAGATCAACTCGGCGTACGCGCGGGCGATGAACGACGAGGCCTCGACCCTGCGCAACCAGGGCCAGACCGACGCCAAGGCGATCGCCCAGCAGTCCCAGTCGGCCGGCCGCAAGGAGCTGATCAGCACCATCGAGCAGCTCACCGGCGCCACCATCGACCACTACGCCGAGATCAACCTGTACGGGTTCAGCGAGATCACCACGGCCATCGGCGGCGTCAAGGTGTGCCTGAAGGCGCCGGCCAAGGACAGCTTCTCCGGGGCCAACTTCCCGGCCGGCGAGCAGAGCATCTCCGGCGTGGACGCGCTCAAGTTCGTGCGCCAGCGGCACGGGCTGCCCAACGGCGACCTGGACCGGATCAAGCGGCAGCAGGTGTTCATGGCCGGGCTGGCCAGCACGGTGCTGTCCGGCGGCACGCTGACCAACCCCGGCAAGCTGACCAGCCTGATCAACGCCATCAAGAACGCCGTCGTGCTCGACCAGGGCTGGGACCTGCTGGGCTTCGCCACCCAGCTCAAGGGCATGACCGGCGGCGGGCTGCACTTCCAGACCATCCCCACCGGCCGTCCCGACCTGCCCACCCCCGACGACGGCCAGGCCGTCGAGGTGGACCCGGCGCAGGTCAAGGCGTTCGTGCAGCAGCTGACCGGGCTCACGCCCACCGCCACGTCGACCTCGGCGAGCGGCCCGGCGTCCACCGGCAGCAACGTCACCGTCGAGGTCCGCAACGCCAACGGCAAGGCCGGCCTCGCCGCCAGCGTGATGTCGGCGCTGGTCGCCAAGGGTTTCGTGCAGGGCGACACCGGCACCGCCACGCCGCGGTCCAAGTCGGTGATCCGCTACCCCAGCGGCGGCGCCGCCAACGCGCAGAAGGTGTCCGACGCGCTGGGCGGCGGCTACGACGTGGAGGAGGACAACGCCGACGGCATCCAGCCCGGCCACGTCCGGATCTTCCTGTCCACCAACTACGACGGCCCCGGCTCCGAGGGCTTCACCGGCCCCGCCGCCTACGCCCTCGCGCCGACCGGCGGCGCGACGACGCCCGCCGCGCCGTCCAGCGACACGATCACCGCCGACGGCATCACCTGCGTGAACTGAGTTCTTGCCGCGCGTTCCGCGCGGGGCATCGGCGGCGGCCTCGCGGTCGTCGTGGTGCCGATGATCAGCTGGTCTGGTGTTCGCCGCCGGTGTCGAAGTAGCTGTCCAGGTACGAGTCCGGCTTGAGGTAGCTGTCCCGTAACAGGGAGAACACCTCGGTGCCGCTACCGATCTCGCCCGCGTCCAGGGCGTAGGCCTGGGCGAAGTCCAGATACTCGAAGCCGTGGTCGTGCGCGTACCCGCGGGCCTCGCGGCCGGCCAGCTCGATGGCGTGGGTCAGGGAGGTGGCGCGCCACAGGGTGATGCGCTCTTCGTACGGTTTGTTCTCGTAGCCGATCCACCGGAACACGCAGCGCACCCCGTACCAGCCGAGCCCCTCGTCGGTCACGGTGACGATTATCCCCGTCACTCGACGAGGTCGGCGCCGAGTTCGGTCGCGAGGGCCTCGAGCTGCCGATAGGACCAGAGATCGCGGAACGCGGTGAGCTTGCGGCCGTCCGCGTCGGCGACGAAGTGCGTGCCGCGGCGGGGCATCGTGATCAGCTTGATCCGGCCGCGCTCCACCCTGCTGGTCGGGCCGATCATGACGTGCACCCGCAGCTCGCGGTCGTCCAGCACCAGCCGGTTGCGGCGCAGGTAGAGCAGCGGCAGCAGGGCGAAGCCGACGACGATCAGCAGCCACACCGCGATCTGTGCCGGTCCGAACGTGCCGATGGTGGTGAATCCGGCGATCAGTGTGCCCAGGGACAGCAGTCCCATCAGGACGATCACGGACAACACGCGCGGATTGGTCGGCGAACAGGGGATCACCAGCGGCTCGGGCATGCCCGCATGATCCCACCCGTTCGTGGATAACGCTTTCGTAACACGCGGCTCGGCGGGGGTAGGCGGCGACGGATCGTCGCGATGGACTGCCCCTTCGTGCGAGGAAAGCGAGGGGAACTCACCGTGAAATCGACGCTGACGGTCGCCGCGGCGCTGGTCGCGACCCTGCTGGCGGGCCCCGTCCCGGCGCTGGCCGGGACGCCGGCGGCGGTGCCACGGCCGGGCGATGCGGTGTTCACCCACCCCTGCGCGGACCGTCCCGGCTACGACTGCGGCACCGTCACCGTGCCGCTGGACTATTCGCGGCCGTCCGGCCCTCAACTGGCCATCGCCGTCTCCCGGTACAAGGCCACCGGCACGCGGCAGGGCGTGATCGTGTTCAACCCCGGCGGCCCCGGCGCCAGCGGGCTGTTCGCGGCCGGCGCCGTGCCCGCGAGCGTGCGGGCCGCGTACGACTTCATCGGCTTCGACCCGCGCGGCGTCGGCAAGAGCGCCCCGATCAGCTGCGCCGACCCGTCGTTCTTCGCCACGCCGGCGGCCGATCCCGTGCCCGCGTCCGAGGCGGACAAGGTCGCCTTCATCCGGCGCGCCAAGTCCTATGCGGACGGTTGCGTGGCGAAGTCCCGTGACGAACTCCCGTATGTGAACACCGTCAACACCGCGCGGGACGTCGACCGGATCCGGCAGGCGCTCGGCGAGTCCCGGATCACCTACTTCGGGACGTCCTACGGGACGTATCTCGGGGCCGTGTACGGACAGCTGTTCCCCGACCGGGTGCGGCGAATGGTGTTGGACAGCAGCGTCGACGCCGGCCCGGAGGCCGTGTGGTACCGGAACAACCTCGACCAGAACGCGGCGTTCCAGCGGCGCGTCGACATCTGGTTCGACTGGCTCGGTCGCCACGACGGCGTGTTCCATCTCGGCGTCGGTCATGACGCGGTATACGCCGAATACCGCACCGCCCGTTCACGGCTGGCCGCCACGCCGGCCGGTTCGGTCGGTCCCGCCGAGCTCGACGCCATGATCCTCAACTCCGGCTACTACGACCTGAACTGGGTCAGCAACGGCCGGGCGTTCGCCGCGTACGCCGTCAAGGGCGACGCGTCCGGGCTCGTTTCGTACACAAAGGACAACGATCCGGCCACTGTCGACGGCGAGAACGCCAACGCCGCCTACACCGCCGTCGAGTGCAACGACGCGCGGTGGCCGCGGAGCTGGTCGGTGTGGAACAACGACAACACCGCCTCGGCCGAGCGGGCGCCGTTCGAGACGTGGGGCAACGCGTGGATGAACCTGCCGTGCGCGTTCTGGCGGCTGCCGCAGCCGTCGGCGCTGGCGATCACCGGGCGCGGGCTGCCACCGATCCTGATGCTCCAGGGCACCCTCGACCCGGCCACGCCGTACGCCGGCGCTGTCCACACGCACCAGCTGCTGCCGAGCTCCCGGCTGATCACCGAGGACGGCGGCGGGTCGCACGGCATCTACAACTCGCCCTGGGTCAACAACCGCTGCGTCGACGGGATCACGACGTCGTACCTGCTCACGGGAGCGGTTCCGGCGGCCGATGTTACCTGCCCCGGGCATCCGCTGCCCGAACCTACCGCCACCCGCGCTCAAGCCCATCCCTAATTCGCCACATGCGCTTCCTATTTGGCGCCAGGTGACAAGTAGGAAGCGCATGTGGCAAAAAAGAGGGGAATCACCACGCGGGGGTAACCCTGGCGGGGGATTCGACGGCGTCGACCAGCAGCAGGCAGCGGAAGCAGCGCATGCCGTCGGCGGTGTCGACGATCAGGTCGCGGGGCGTGGCGTGATGGCAGCGGGCGGCGAGCATGCCCCGTCCGACCTCGGTGATCTGCGCCAGTGGAAAGGCGTGCACCTGGTCGTCGTAGCGGCTGTGCCACCAGATGAACGGGCCGGTCATGCCGTCGAAGCTAGGGACACACCACAGCGGGCATTCGCCATCGGGCGCACGTCACACCGCCATCGGACGCACGGATCACTAGCGTCGAACCGGTGCAGCGCAACGAGCGCCTGGAATCCATGCAGGAGGCCGCGTCGGCGGCCTTCGCGCCGCTCCGCATGACCACCGACGAGTTCGACTTCGACGGCGGCATCCGGTACGCGACGGCCGGCGGCCTGCTGGTGGCGGACATCACCGGAAACCCCGGTGGGGTATGGCGTCCGCAGCGGCTGATCACGTCCACCGACAGCGAGCTGTACAAGTTCTCCCTGCACCTGAGCGGATCCTGCATGCTGGGCCAGGACGGCCGGCACACGGCGGTGAACCCGGGCGATCTCGTGGTGTACGACACGACCCGCCCCTACGGCCTGGTGTTCGGCACGCCGTACCGCACGGTGGTGGTCGGGGTGCCGAGGGAGCGCCTGGCCGGCCAGGCGACGGCGCTGCGCGACGCGGTCGCCCGGCCTACTCGGACGGACCGCGGCCTGCGGCGGGTGGTTGCGGGCGTGTTGAACGGCCTGGCGGCGGACCTGGACGCGTCCGTCACGGAGGGCGGCACGCAGTTGGCGGACGCGCTGCTTGCGTTGCTGGGAAAGGTTTTCACCGGCGACACGAAGCTGACGGATCCCAGGACGAGCATGCGGGAACGGGTGTTGGCCTACTGCGAGGCGAACCTCGGCGATCCCGACCTCTCGGTGGACTCGATCGCCGCGACGCACGGGATTTCCGTGCGCTACCTGCACAAGCTCTTCGCGGGCACCGGCACGACGATCGCCGCCCTGATCAGAACCCGCCGCCTGCAAAGGATCCGTGACGACCTGGCGGATCCGGGTCAGGCGGCGGTCCCGGTTGCCGTGATCGCGGCACGGTGGGGCGTGCTGGATCCAACCCACGTCAGCCGGCTTTTCCGTGCCGCGTATGGGACTTCACCGATCGGCTACCGGCGTCAGCTACTGCGCTGAATCGGCATCCACGCCGCGGCCTGCACCCGGGCGAGCCCGCTGCGTACCGCGGCGGCGAACCGTTGCGCCTGCTCGAAGGGCACGCCGGTGCACCGCAGCTCCCCGTGCTCGGAACGGATCGACAACGCGCCGCCAGCCATCGAGTTGCCGGCGGTGGCCACGGAGACCACCTCGGCGAGCGGGATGTGCGTGCCCTCGGACAGCACCCGGAAGTCGGTGGCCACCAGCGTGACGCCGGGGCCGGACAGCACGGCACGCACCTGCTCGGTCGGACCGAGCCGGTCGGTGAACTCGGCGGAAAGCGCGATGGTGTCGGCCATCGGCCCAGGATCCTGGCGACCGGCGCCGGCCGTCATTAGCCTGTTGGAGTGAGCACGGACCGTGACAAGATGTAGCAGAACTTCACGACTCTTGCAGAAGATTTAAATAGAAGTTCGGTGTTGCCCGGGGCAAGCTGACACCGTGGTCGCTACCCCGTCAAGCCAGGTCGACAACCCCGCCGCCCCCGACCGGACCCGCGAGGGCCTCTGGCTGGGCGTCGCCGCGTACGGCATGTGGGGCCTGTTCCCGCTGTACTTCCCGATCCTGGAGCCGGCGGGCGCGATCGAGATCCTGGCCCACCGGATGGTGTGGTCGCTGGTGCTGCTGGCGGTCCTGCTGCTGGTCCGCCGCCGCTGGGCCTGGGTCGGCGAGCTGGTGCGCCAGCCCCGCCGGCTGGCCATGCTGACGCTGGGCGCCGTGCTGATCTCGATCAACTGGGGCACGTACATCTACGGCGTGAACGCCGGCGACGTGGTGGAGACCTCGCTCGGCTACTTCATCAACCCGCTGCTGACGATCGCGTTGGGCGTGGTGGTGCTGCGGGAGCGGCTCGGCGTCGCGCAGTGGATCGCGGTCGGCATCGGCGTGGTCGCCGTGGCGGTGCTCACTGTCGGTTACGGCCGGCCACCCTGGATCGCGCTCGTCCTGGCGGTCGCGTTCGCCGCCTACGGCTTCCTGAAGAAGCAGGTCAACCTCCCCGGCGTCGAGGCGCTGGCGGCCGAGACCGCCGTCCTGTTCGTGCCGGCGTCGGTGTACCTGGTGGTGCTCCAGGTGATCGGCGTCGGCACGTTCCTCGGTCACGGCGTCGGCCACTCCGTGCTGCTGATCGGCGCGGGCCTGGTCACGGTGGTGCCGCTGGTCTGCTTCGGCGCGGCCGCGATCCGGCTGCCGCTGTCCACCGTCGGCCTGATCCAGTACCTCGCCCCGGTGTTCCAGTTCCTGGTCGGCATCCTGATCGACCACGAGCAGATGACCGCCACCCGCTGGGTCGGTTTCGGCCTGGTCTGGCTGGCCCTGGCCGTGCTCGTGGCGGATGCCGGCCGTCGGTTGTACGATTCCAGTCGTACTAACTGACTGGAGGACAGCGTGGAACTCGGACGAGTGGGCATCTGGAACCACGACATCGGCCTGGACGACCCGAGGTCCCGGGAGGCCGCCGCCGAGCTGGACGCGCTCGGCTACGGCGCGGTGTGGATCGGCGGCAGCCCGCCGGTGTCGGCCGCCGAGAACGTGCTGGCGGCGACCGAGCGGCTGGTCGTGGCCACCGGCATCCTCAACATCTGGCAGCACCGGCCCGCCGACGTCGCCGCGCAGGCCAAGGCGGCCAACGACAAGTTCAACGGGCGGTTCCTGCTGGGCCTCGGCGCCAGCCACGCCGCCCTGGTCGCCAACTACGCCAAGCCGCTGACGGCCATGCGCGAGTTCCTGGACGGCCTGGACGCCGCCGGTCACACCGCGCAGGACCGGGTCCTCGCGGCGTTGGGGCCGAAGATGCTGGAGCTGTCGGCGCAGCGGTCGGCCGGCGCGCACCCGTACCTCGTGACGCCGGAGCACACCGCCCGTGCCCGAGGCACCCTCGGCTCGGGGCCGCTGCTGGCGCCGGAGCTGAAGGCCGTGCTGACCAACGACATCGCCAAGGGGCGCGAGCTCGCCCGTGAGCACTTGGCGCTCTACCTCAAGCTGCCGAACTACGTCAGCAGCCTGCGCACCCTCGGCTTCGACGACGCCGACTTCGCGGACGGCGGCAGCGACCGGTTCGTGGACGGCACGGTGGCCATCGGCGACGAGAACGTCATCTCGGACCGGCTCCGGCAGCACCTCGACGCCGGCGCCGACCACGTGTGCATCCAGGTCGTCGGCGATCCGCTGCCGCGGGCCGCGTGGCGGTCACTCGCCGGGCTGACTCAGGGTCATTCCTGACGCGCAGGCGCGCTGGTCACGCTGCTGCTGGCGATCTTCACCGGCCAGTGGGAATGGCTCATCCCGACCGTGCTGCTCGGCAACGCGGCGGAGGTCACCGTGCGCAACGCCGAGCTGGAGGGCGTCGCCGACCGGATCGAGCTCACCACCGGCGACCTGCGGGCGCTGCCGTTCGAGGCCGACGACTTCGACCTGGTGGTGTCCAGCCTGGCCATCCACAACATCAAATCCCCGACGCAGCGCGAAAGGCGATCGACGAGGCGGTGCGGGTGCTCCGGCCGGTCATCGCCGACATCGGCGCGGCCCAGGAATACGGCCGGCGGCTGACCGAGCTGGGCCTGTCCGACGTGGCGATCCGGGGCCTCGGCCGGCGGATGTGGTGGGGCGGCCCGTGGTATCCGACACGGTTGGTGACGGCGGTCAAGCCGTCCCGTCCACTGGAAGACGGCTAACACCTTGGCCGGCGAACGTGCAGACTGGGGGCGTTTGTGCACACCGTCGGCTGGAGGGACCATTGGAGCGGACACTGGCCTGGGACGGGGCCGCCGTGGTGGCCGTCGACCAGTGCGCGCTGCCGCACGAGCGGACCGTGCTTCGCCTGACGACACCCGATGAGGTCATCGACGCCATCAAGCGGCTGGCCATTCGCGGCGCCCCCGCGATCGGCGTGGCCGGGGCCCTGGCGGTCGCGCTGTCGGCGCAGCTCAGCGACGGCGACGACCAGGCGGTTCGGGAGGACGCCGACCGCATCGCCAACGCCCGGCCGACCGCGGTCAACCTGAGCTGGGCGGTGCGCCGCGTGCTGACGAAACTGCCCGGCGGCGCGCGGGCCGTGCTGGACGAGGCGCTGGCGATGCTGGAGGAGGACGAGCAGACCAATCGCGCCATGGCGGCCCGCGCCGCCGACGCGGTGCTCGGCCTGACCGGCCGCCGGCCGCTGCGGATCATGACCCACTGCAACACCGGCTCGCTCGCCACCGTCGCCATCGGCACGGCATTGGGCGGTATCAAGGAGTTGGCCGAGCGGGGCCTGGTCGCGGAGGTGCTCGCCGGCGAGACGAGGCCGCTGCTGCAAGGCGCTCGGCTCACGGCGTGGGAACTGACCCAGGCGGGGATTCCGTTCCGGCTGTGCGTCGACTCCGCCGGCCCGGCCGCGATCGCCGCCGGTCTGGTCGACGTGGTGATGGTCGGCGCGGACCGGATCACCGCGAACGGCGACGTGGCCAACAAGGTCGGCACGTATTCGCTGGCGGTCGCGGCGGCCCGCAGTGGCATCCCGTTCGTGGTGGTGGCGCCGGAGTCCACTGTGGACGAGTCCATTTCGGACGGTTCGCAGATCGTCATCGAGCAGCGGCACGCCGAGGAGGTCACCGCGTTCGGCGGGCACCAGGTGGCGCTGCCGGACACGCCGGTGTTCAACCCCGCCTTCGACGTCACGCCAAACGACCTGGTGACGGCGATCGTCACCGAGCAGCGGGTGTGGCCGCAGCGGCCGGCCGGGCACCTCGCCGAGGTCGCCCGCGGCCTGTACCAGCGCGGCTGGCTGGACGGCACCGCCGGCAACCTGTCCGTGCGGCTGGGCGAGCAGGCGCTGATCACCGCCAGCGGCCGCAGCAAGGGCGAGCTGACCGCCGCCGACGTGGTGCTGGTGGAGGCCGAGACCGGGGAGCGGATCTCCGGCCCCAAGCCGTCGGCCGAGACGTCCATCCACGCGGCCATCTACAAGGCGTTCCCCGACTGCGGCGCGGTGGTGCACGCCCATCCGCCGTACGCGACGGCGGTGGCGGCCAAGGCGATGGCCGCCGGCCAGGACACCGTGCGCTTCACCGATTTCGAGATCATCAAGGGGTTCGGCGTCGCCGACCCGAGCGAGCTGGCCGTCCCGGTGTTCACCAACTGGTCGGACGTGCCGCGGATCGCCGTCGAGGTGGGCAAGCGGTTGGACGGGTCCGTACCCGTCCTGCTGATCGCCCACCACGGCGTGACCGCCTGGGGACCTACGCTGGAGATCGCCCGCAACCGGGTGGAGTGCATCGAGGCCCTCTGCCGGCTGCACCTGCTCACGAACTAGGAGACGACAGATGACGCTGTTGCAGGTCATGGCCGAGGGCGACCGCGACGACGTGCTGCTGCGCACCACCGACCTCGCGGTCATCGCCGCCGAGCTCGCGCCGTTCGACATCACCCTCGAGCAGTGGGACACCGTCGAGCTGTCCGACGACGCCGGGCAGGACGAGGTGCTCGAGGCGTACAAGGCGGATGTGGAGAAGGTGTCCAAGGAGGGCGACTACCGGCTGGTGGACGTCGTCCGGATGAAGCCGTCGGACGACCCGGAGTGGCCCGCGAAGGCCAAGGGCGCGCGGGAGAAGTTCCTCAACGAGCACACCCACGACGAGGACGAGGTCCGGTTCTTCGTCGAGGGCAAGGGCTGCTTCTACCTGCACCTGGCCGGCAAGGTGTACGCCGTGGTGTGCGAGCGCGGGGACCTGATGTCCGTGCCGGCCGGCACCACGCACTGGTTCGACATGGGCTCGCAGCCGGAGTTCTGCGCCATCCGGTTCTTCCAGGAGGAGGACGGCTGGGTGGCCGGGTTCACCGGGGACGGCATCTCGTCCCGGATGCCGACGCTGGACGAGTTGGTGTGATCGTCACCGACATCGAGGGCACCACCAGCGCCATCTCGCACGTGCACGACGTGCTGTTCCCGTACTCGCGGGCGCGCATCCCCTCGTGGGTGCGCCGCCCCGAGGCGGCGGACGTGGTGCGGGAGGTGGCCGCGGACCCGGACGAGGCGGCCGCGGTGCTGGTCGGCTGGATCGACGCCGACGTGAAGGCGACGCCGCTGAAGACGTTGCAGGGCTTGATCTGGGCCGAGGGCTACGCCTCCGGGGAGCTCACCGCGCACGTGTACGACGACGTGCCGCCGGTGCTCCGCCGGTGGTCCGCCGAGGGCGTTCCCGTCTACGTCTATTCGTCCGGATCCGAGCTGGCGCAACGGTTGTGGTTCCGGCACACGCAGCACGGCGACCTGCTCGGCCACTTCGCTGGGCACTTCGACACCGTGTCCGCCGGGCCGAAGCGCGAAGTCGCCTCGTACCAGGCGATCGCCAAGTCCATCGGCGTGGATCCGGGGGAGCTGACGTTCCTCTCGGACGTGGCGGCGGAGCTGGACGCCGCCGCCGAGGCCGGCTGGGACACGATCGGCGTCTCGCGCCCCTCCGACGGCTCCCCGGACGTGGGCTCCCACCGCCGGATCACCACCTTCGCCGACCTCTGACCCCTTTATGCAGGGAAGGACGCCTTACCCTCGTTCAAAGCGGGTAAGGCGTCCTTCCCTGCATTCGGGGCGTCAGCTCACCGTGAATTGGAGCGGACCGGCCAGCGGGGTGTAGCCGTCGTTGTAGAGATACCAGGCGGCGTAGGTGCCTGCGGACAGGGAGAAGGTGAGACTGCCGCTGCCGCCGGGGGCGTACTGCCAGGTCTTGGACGGCTGCGAGCCGGGTTGGACGCCGACGGGGTAGATGCCGATCCAGTTCTTGTCGCTGACGGTCGCTGCCGGCGTCGAGTACTGGAACGTGCTGGGGCCGCCGGTCAGCGTGCTGCCGGCCGTCGTCGCCGTGAAGGCGTCGTTGAGCGGCGTGGCGTAGCGGTCGTTGGCGGTGATCGAAGGCAGCCCCAGCGCCGCCTCGATGGTGCGGCCGGTGCTGTAGTGGTCGTAGCGGCTGTTGCTGACCCGGCCGGCCGGGACCGTGCCCTGGGAACCGACGACGATCGTCGCCACCTGGTTGTCGGCGTCGGTGGTGTCCTCGTCCCACGTGACGATCAGCAGTGAGCGCTGCGTCGTCCAGGCCGGCGAGTGCAGGATCGGGTCGAGGGTCTGCTTCAGCCAGCCGTCCTGAACCTTCAGGCTGGTGGCACTGCCGTTGCCGGAGGCCTCGCCGTCGTAGTAGTCGTCGGCGGCGAGCCAGGAGAAGGCGGGCGTGGTCGACGCGCTGGCGAGGTCGGTGGTGAGCTGGGTGGTGTCGAACAGATGTGCCTGGCACCGCGCGGAATTCCCGCTGACGTTGGTGTAGTTGATGAACGGCGCGTCGTCCGGCTCGTAGTACTTGTCGTACTGCGTGGTGGTGTTGCAGGCAGTGCCCATGCCCTGCTCGTACGCCTTCCACGACTTGCCGGCGGCCTCGAGCTTGTCGCCGAGATTCGCGTTGGGGTCGTTGATGTTCGGGAAGTACGTGGCCCCGGTCGCGTACGTGTCGCCGCCGGCGATCGCCAGGTAGTTCTCGTCGCTGGGGTGGTAGACGGCGTGGTAGTTGGCCATCAGGGTGCCCTGCGCCATCAGGCTGTGCAGGTACGGCGTGTCCGTGGGGTCGCCCATGACCGCTGAGTAGTTGGTGTTCTCCATCATGACCGTGAAGACGTGGTCGTAGCCGGGGACCTGCGACGGCGGCGGCGCCAGGACGGGCTGGCGCACCGGTGTGGACAGCGTCAGCGACAGGTTGTCGGCGTAGCCGGATTCCCCCGAGCTGTTGACGAAACGGACCTGCACGAGCACCGAACGCGTGCCGGCGGGCACCGCGCCGGTGGTGTCGCGGGCGAGGAACTCCGTCTTGCCGCCGCGATCGGACTCGCTGACGGTCGGCAGCTGCGCGGCGGTCCCGAGCTGGTGCGCCGAGCCGTCCAGGAACTGCGCGGAAACGCTGGCGTAGCCGGCATAAGTGGTCCAGCCGCCGAGCCAGCCGGACAGGTCGTAGGTGACGCCGCCGCCGTCGATCGCCTGTGCCGCCGACGAAACGTCGACGGTCTGCGAGATCGTGCCGTCGCCCTGGTCGCCGGGGGCGAGAAAAGCTTTGCCCGGCGCGGGATTCGTGGGATGTCCGAACGAGCCGGCGGTGTAGCAGATCACGTCCGGGCTGCCGCTCGTGACCGTCCACCCGGGCACGGTCGTCGCCGCGTGCCAGTCGTTCGTGCAGTAGCCCGCCTCGGCGTCGCCGCCGACGAGCAGGTTGCCGCTGCCGGCGGCCGCGAAGGCCGGCGCGCCCATCAGCGCCAATGCCGTGCAGCCTAAGAGAATCCCCAGCCGTCTCATCCGTCCTGCCCTTCACCTCGTCGTGGTGCAGTGCAGTGTCGGGAGCGCGGTTGAACCCCCGGCGAATCAGAGGCTACCGCCGGGGGAGCTTGTCGACAATCCTTCATCTGCGGTTCAGACTTGGCCGCTGGGGCCAAGTCTGAACCGCACAAGTGTGCAACGTGGACGGTCTACTCGAAGGTCTCGCCGGCGGCGGCCTTCTTGCGCAGCAGCTCCGGCGGCGTGAAGCGGTCGCCGTAGCGCTGGGCCAGCTCCTCGGCGCGGGCGATGAAACCGGTCAGCCCGCCCTGGTAGCCGTTGATGTACTGGAGCACGCCGCCGGTCCAGGCCGGGAAGCCGATGCCGAAGATGGAGCCGATGTTGGCGTCGGCGACGGACGTGATCACGCCCTCCTCCACGCACTTCACCGTCTCGATGGCCTCGGCGAACAGCATGCGCTCCCGCATGTCCTCGAACGGGATGTCGTCGCCGTCGCGGATGATCCCGGGCTTGCCGAAGTGCTCGGCCAGACCCGGCCACAGGCCGGCGCGCCTGCCGTCGGCGTAGTCGTAGAAGCCCTTGCCGTATGCGCGGCCGCCGCGGTCGAACTCGACCACCATCCGGTCGATGACCTGCTCGGCCGGGTGCGACGCCCAGGTGCCGCCGGCCGCCTCGACCGCCTTGCGGGACTCGTCGCGGATCTTGCGCGGCAGCGTCAGGGTCAGCTCGTCCATCAGGGACAGCACCGGGGCCGGGTAGCCGGCCTGCATGCTGGCCTGCTCGATGGACGGGGCCGGCAGGCCCTCGCCGAGCATGGCCACGCCCTCGTTGATGAACGTGCCGATCACGCGGCTGGTGAAGAAGCCGCGGCTGTCGTTGACGACGATCGGCGTCTTCTTCAGCTGGAGCACCACGTCGAACGCCTTGGCCAGCGCCTCGTCGCCGGTGTTGGCGCCGCGGATGATCTCCACCAGCGGCATCTTGTCCACCGGCGAGAAGAAGTGCAGGCCGACGAAGTCAGCCTGGCGCTTGACGCCCTCGGCCAGACCGGTGATCGGCAGCGTCGAGGTGTTGGAGCACAGCAGCGCGTCCGGCTCGACCACGTTCTCGATCTCGGCGAACACCTGGTGCTTGAGCTCGGTGTTCTCGAACACCGCCTCGATCACCAGGTCGCAGCCGGCCAGGTCGGCGGCGTCGGCGGTGGGCGTGATGCGGGCCAGGATCTCGTCCCGCTTCTCGGCGGTCATCTTGCCCCGGCTGACGGCCTTGTCCAGCAGGCCGACCGAGTAGTTCCTGCCCTTCTCGGCGGCCTCGGCGGAGACGTCCTTGAGCACCACCTGCATGCCGCTGCGGGCGCAGGAGTACGCGATGCCCGCGCCCATCATGCCGGCGCCCAGCACCGCGACCTTCCTGGCGGTGTACTGCGGCACGCCCTGCGGCCGGCTGCCGCCCTTGTTGATCGACTGGAGGTCGAAGAAGAACGCCTTGATCATGTTCTTCGAGACCTGGCCGGCGGACAGCTGGAGCATGTAGCGGGACTCGATGCGCAGCGCCGACTCGAAGTCGACCTGGCTGCCCTCGACCGCGGCCGACAGGATCGCCTTCGGCGCCGGCATCGGCGCGCCCTTGAGCTGCTTGCGCAGGTTGGCCGGGAAGGCGGGCAGGTTGGCCGCGAACTTCGGCACCGACGGCGTGCCGCCGGGGATCTTGTACCCCTTGACGTCCCAGGGCTGCACGGCCTCCGGGTTGTCCTTGATCCACTGCTTGGCCCGGGAGACCATCTCTTCCGGCGTCGCGACGATCTCGTCCACGATGCCGGTCTCCTTGGCCGCCGCCGGGGCCAGTTGCTGGCCCTGCAACAGCAGCTTCAGCAGCGCGTCGGCGATGCCGAGCATGCGGACCGTGCGCACCACGCCGCCCGCGCCGGGCAGCAGGCCCAGCGTCACCTCGGGGAAACCGAAGCGGGACTTGGGGTTGTCGAGCGCGACCCGGTGGTGGCAGGACAGCGCGATCTCCAGGCCGCCGCCCAGCGCCGAGCCGTTCAGCGCCGCCACGACCGGCCGGCCCAGCGTCTCCAGGCCGCGCAGCGCCGCCTTGGTGCTGGTCAGCGTGGCCATGAAGCGCTCGCCGTCGGCCGGCGTCACGCGGATCAGGTCGTTGAGGTCGCCGCCGGCGAAGAACGTCTTCTTGGCCGAGGCCACCACCACGCCGGTGATGTCGTCACGCTCGCGGCGCAGCCGCTCCACGACCTGCGTGACGGCGTCGGTGAACTCCGGGTTCATGGTGTTCGCCGACTGGCCGGGCGCGTCCATCGTCAGCGTGACGATGCCGTCGGAGTCCTTGTCCCACTTGAAGTACTCGCTCATGACCTCGTCCCTCAGACCCGCTCGACGATGGTGGCGAGGCCCATGCCGCCGCCGATGCACAGGGTGACCATTCCGTACCGCAGCTCGCGGCGCTCCAGCTCGTCCACGATGGTGCCGAGGATCATCGCGCCGGTGGCGCCCAGCGGGTGGCCCAGCGCGATCGCGCCGCCGTTGACGTTCACCTTGTCCCACGGGATGTCCATGTCGCGCATGAAGCGCAGCACGACCGCCGCGAACGCCTCGTTCATCTCGACCAGGTCGATGTCGTCCACCGTGAGGCCGGCCTTGGCCAGCGCCTTGCGGCAGGCCGGGGCCGGGCCGGTCAGCATGATCGTCGGGTCCGCGCCGCTGACCGCCGTGGCCACGATGCGGGCCCGCGGCGTGAGGCCGAACTCCTTGCCGATCTGCTCGCTGCCGATCGCCACCAGGGCCGCGCCGTCCACGATGCCCGAGGAGTTGCCGGCCGTGTGCACGTGGTCGATGCGCTCGACCCAGTGGTACTTCTGCAGCGCCACCGCGTCGAAGCCGCCCATCTCGCCGATCATCGCGAAGGACGGCTTGAGTTCGCCGAGGCCCTCCAGCGTGGTCTGCGGGCGGATGAACTCGTCGCGTTCCAGCACGGCGAGGCCGTTGCGGTCGCGGACCGGCACCACCGAGCGGTCGAAGAAGCCGTTGCTCTGCGCCTTCGCGGCCCGCGCCTGCGACTCCACGGCGTAGGCGTCGACGTCCTCGCGGGAGAAGCCCTCGATGGAGGCGATCAGGTCCGCGCCGATGCCCTGCGGGACGAAGCTGGTGTCGTAGGCCGTCTCCGGGTCCATCGCCCAGGCGCCGCCGTCCGAGCCCATCGGGACCCGGGACATGGACTCCACGCCGCCGGCGAGGATCAGGTCGTCCCAGCCGGAGCGGACCTTCTGCGCGGCGATGTTGACCGCCTCCAGGCCGGAGGCGCAGAACCGGTTCAGCTGCACGCCGGCCACCGTGTTCGGCAGGCCAGCGGCCAGCGCCGCGGTCTTGGCGATGTCGGCGCCCTGGTCGCCGACCGGGGTCACGCAGCCCAGCACCACGTCGTCGATGCGGGCCGGGTCGAGGTTCGGATTGCGGGTGCGCAGCTCGTCGATCAGGCCGACGAGCAGGGATACGGGCTTGACCTCGTGCAGCGACCCGGTCTGCTTGCCCTTCCCCCGCGGGGTCCGGACCGCGTCGAACACAAAAGCTTCGGTGCTCATGGCTGTGGCGCCTCCTGACTCGGGCATCTCCACGAAGGTAGCGCCGCCCCAAGTAACAATCAATCCGGCCTGCATGTATCACATACCGCTTGGAATGTGAGTTGGGTCTCCCTGTCGGGCACGGGTCAGGCGAGGATGCCGCTGACGTAGCGCACGTCGCCCATGCGCACGTCGTTGTCGGTGAGGGGCGCCAGCTCGTGGGCGGCGAGCAGGTCCCGGATGGTGCTGCCGGTCAGTGCCCAGCCGCAGTCGGTGAGGTACGGCGCGGCTTCGTTGCGCGCGCCGAAGTAGCGCAGTTTGGCCATGTCGGGATCGAAACCCTGCGCACGCCAGCTCTCGGAGAGGCGGTCCAGCTGTTCCTTCGTCTTCTCGTCCTCGCCGGGCCGCGGATTGGGCCGGCTCTCGGTAGCCACCCGACTGCCGGGCGCGCTGAGCTCGGTGATGGTGTCCAGCAGACGGTCCTGCGCCTCGGGCGGCAGGTAGCCCAGCAGGCCCTCGGCACTCCACGCGGTCGGCCGGGCCGGGTCGAAGCCGACGGCACGCAGCGCGGCGGGCCAGTCGTCGCGGAGGTCGACGGCTGCGGTTCGGCGGTCGGCGGTGGGGGCGGCGCCCAGTTCGGCCAGCGCGCGGGTCTTGAACTCGACGACCTGCGGCTGGTCGACCTCGTACACCACGGTTCCGGCCGGCCAGGGCAGCCGGTACGCGCGGGAATCCAGCCCCGACGCGAGGATCACGACCTGCCTGATGCCCGCGTTCGTCGCATCGAGGAAGAACTCGTCGTAGAACTTGGTCCGTATCTTGGCGATGTCTATCCACGCCTGGCCGCCGGACTCGTCGGGGGTGGCTTCGCCGGTCGCCAGCCGGATGAGCAGGGGGACGCCGACGGCCCGTACGAGCGGTTCGGCGAACGGGTCGTCGACGAGCGAATCCGCCGCGCGGGACGCCATCGCCCGGGCCGCGGCGGCCGCGGTGGCGGTCGTGCCGACGCTGGAGGCCAGGTCCCAGGAATCTCCGTCGTGCCTAATGGAAGTCACCTGGCCCACCGTAGAGCCGCTACCGTGACCGGGTGCGCACTCCGGACGACATCGTGGACCTCCTGGTCGGGTTCGCCTGCCGGCAGGCGACGGACGTGGTGGAGGTGCCCGGCGGGGTGGCCGTCCGCCACCGGGAGTTTCCTGACTCCTACAACAACAATCGCCTGTTGATCCGGGAGGCGGCCGACCCGGCGGCGGTGTTGGCGGCGGCCGACGACGTCATGCGGGACCTGAACTACCGGGTGATCGTTTTCCTGGACGACGAAGCCGGCCGGGCGTTCGAGCCGGCGGCGCGGGAGGCCGGGTACGAGCCGCATCCGCTGGTGGCGATGAGGTTCGAGGGAGAAACCCCGCCGGCGCCGGAGATCCCGGTGGAATCCCTCGACCTGCCGGTGATGACCGAGGCTCTGCGCAGGCAGTGGCGGCGGGACGAGCCGGGGCTGCCGGAGGACGAGGTGGAGCAGCTGGCCACCCGCGTCCGGGATCGACGCAAGGGCGCGGAGGAGGTGCTTTTCCTCGGCGTCATCAAAGACGGCGAGCCTGTGTCGTGGGCGGATTTCTACCGTCACAAGGGGATCGCGCAGATCGAGTACGTGAAGACGATGCCGGATCACCGCGGCCACGGCTACTCGACGGCGATCATGCGCGAGGCACTACGACGGGCCAAAGGCTGCGAGACGGTGTTCCTGTTCGCGGACGCCGCGGACTGGCCGCGGAACTGGTACGGCCGACTGAGGTTCACCCCAGTCGGCCGCTTCCACGAGTTCGCCCGGACTACTTAGCCCACGGCACCTGCGGCGAGGCGTAGAAGTCCACGCCCTGCACCTTCCACCGCGGCCCCTGCGCGCCCAGGCGCGTCTTGAACGTGTTCCAGTTGTGCGTGGCGGCCTGCGACCACCCGAGCTCGGCGAGCTCGGCCAGCCGTGGGAACGCCATGTACTGGATGTTCGCCAGCGTGACTATGGTCTCCGTCCACAGAGGACCTTCGACGCCGTTGATCTGCGATGCGTTCACGCCGGTCAGGTACTTGCCCGGGTCCCAGCTGTAGGCGGTCTTGGCCTCGATCAGGCCGGCCCAGTCCTGCCCGAGCGGCGTCTGCTCGGTGTACTTCATGTCCAGGTAGGCCAGGTTGGCCGGGGACAGGATGAAGTGCGTGCCCTTCTTCGCCGCCGCCTGCACATTGGCGTTGGTGGGCGTGGTGTCCCAGTACTGCCCGATGGTCGACGGCAGCAGCGCGGCCTTGCTGATGTCGTGCCAGCCGATGGCGGTCTTGCCGTGGTTGGCGACGATCTGCTGCACCTTGCCGACGAACGTCTTGTAGTCGGCGTCGGTGGTGGACTGCGACTCGTCGCCGCCGATGTGGATGTACGGGCCGGGCGTCAGGGCGGCGATCTCGCCGATCACGTCGTCCAGGAACTTGTACGTGATGTCCTTGGCCACGCACAGCGAGCTGAAGCCGACGTCGGTGCCGGTGTAGAGCGGCGGCGCGACGCCGTTGCAGTTGAGCTCCGCGTACGAGGCCAGCGCCGCGTTGGTGTGCCCCGGCATGTCGACCTCGGGGATGATCGTGATGTACCGGCTGGCCGCGTACGCCACGATGTCCTTGTACTGGGCCTGCGTGTAGTAGCCGCCGGCGCCGCCGCCCACCTCGGTGCTGCCGCCGTAGGTGGCGAGCTTGGGCCAGCTGTTGATCATCAGCCGCCAGCCCTGGTCGTCGGTCAGGTGCAGGTGCAGCGTGTTGATCTTGTAGCGGGCCATCTCGTCGATGTAGGCCTTGACGGTGTCCACGCCGAAGAAGTGCCGCGCCACGTCCAGCATCGCGCCGCGGTAGGCGAAGCGCGGGTGGTCGCTGATGGCGCCGCCCTGGATCGTCCACGGGCCGGCCTGTTTGGTGGCGGCGTCGATGCTCGCCGGCAGCAGCTGCCGCAGCGTCTGCACGCCCTCGAACAGGCCCGCCGGCTTGTTCGCGGTCAGCACCACCGAGCCGCTGTTCACCGTCAGCTGGTATCCCTCGTCGCCGAGCGACGAGTTGGGCGCGATCAGCAGCTGGATCGGATCCACGGCGTGGGCCACCCGCGACTGGTCCACCGGCAGCGCGAAGCCTGTGGCCGGGCGCAGCACGCTGGCCAGGTAGTTGCCGACCGGCGTGGCCTGGCCGCTGGCCGCGATCCGGGTGCCGCCGGCCAGCGTGAACGTGGAGTTGGCCTGCGTCGCCGACGCCGGCGCCGGCACCACGCTGGCGTACGGCACGGCGGCCCTCGGCTTCGCGGGAGCCGCCTGCGCGGCTGCCGCCGTCCCGAGCATCGTGAGGGCGGTGGCCGCGACGACCAGCCGCCGGGGGATCGTAGACATGTCTGGGTTGTCCTCCCGAGCGGGGACCGGGACATGGCGGCGGAAGCCCATTGGATACAGGGCCTGCGGAACCTGTCAAGGTATAGACCACTCTTTTGGCGCTCGCTCCGCTCGCGCGGCTCGGCCCCCGGGTAGCCGACGCCTCGCCCTTGCCGGATTTCGATCGGCCACGTCGGCTTTGTGGGTGGTGCGGTGGGTGGTGGCCGATCGAAATCCAGCAACCGTGCGAAGCGCCGGCGGGGCCTCGCGCTCGGTGCGTTGGCGACGAAAACTCGCTCTCAGGCGTGGACCCGAAGGGCGCTCACCCCGCGCAGGATGAAGTGGTCGCGGTAGGCCGGCTTGTCCTCCAAGAGCGCCAGATCCGGCAGCGCCGTGGCGATTCCGGCCAGCGCGAGCTGGCCCTCCAACCGGGCCAAGGGTGCGCCGAGGCAGAAGTGGATGCCCTGGCCGAACGACACCAGCCGGCCGGCCTGCCGGGTGAGGTCCAGCCGGTCGGGATCGGGGAACGCGTCGGGGTCGCGATTGGCCGCGCCGAGCACCATGGACACGACCTCGCCGGCGACGACGGGCCGCCCGGCGACCTCGGTGTCGGCCAGCGCGAACCGGGACACGAACTGCACCGGCGAGTCGTAGCGGAGCAGTTCCTCGGTGGCGGCCGGCGCCTGGTCGGGGTTCTCCCGCAGATACCGCAGCTGGTCGGGGTGACGCAGCAGCGCGAGGGTGCCGTTGCCGATCAGGTTGACGGTGGTCTCGTGCCCGGCGACCAGCAGCAGCGCCAGGATGTCCAGCAGCTCCTGCTCGTCGAGCTTGTCGCCGTCCTGCTCGGCGGCGATCAGCCCGGTCAGCAGGTCGTCGGCGGGCCGGCCGCGGCGCGCGGCGATCAAGTCCCGGAAGTACTTGTCGAACTCGGACTTGGCGTGGTCGCGCCGGACCAGCTGCTCGGGCGTCTGGAGGAAGTCGGGGTCGATGCCCCGCGCCATCTCCTCGGACCAGCCGCTGAACAGCTCCTGGTCCTCGACCGGCACGCCGATCATCTCGCTGATCACCATCACCGGCAGCGGGTACGCGAACGCCGAGATCAGGTCGAACTCGCCGCCGCCGCGCAGCGGGGCGAGCAGGTCGGCGACCCGCTGCGCGATGCGCGGCCGCATCTCGCGGATGACCTTGGGCGTGAACGCCCGGCTGACCAGCCCGCGCAGGCGGGTGTGGTCCGGCGGGTTGAGCGTGAGGAAGGACAGGTAGTCGGCGGCGCCGTTCATGGTGACGCCGTGGCCGAGCCTGGGATTGCGCAGCGCGGCCTCGATGTCGGCGTGCCGCGTCAGCGTCCACATGCCCAGCGGGCTGTAGTGCACGGGATCGGTCTCGCGCTGCCGTCGGTAGACGGCGTACGGGTCGTCACGGAAGCCGGGTCGCAGCGGATCGAAGCCGAACGGCGTCTCGTCCACGGTCAGCGTCATGCCACCACTGTGGCCCCGCCCCGGACAAGAGTCAACACGGTGTCGAAAAAAGTCGGCATAGTGTCGAGAATGCTGCCGGGCGGTACGATCGCGTGGTGTCTGCACCCGCCCGCCGCCGAGGCCCCAGCAAGGGGGACCGCAAGCAGGAGGCGCTGCTGGAGACGGCCGAGCGGCTGCTGGCGGTGAAGCCGCTGGCCGAGATCGGCATCGAGGAGCTGGCCAAGGGCGCCGGCATCTCCCGGTCCAGCTTCTACTTCTACTTCGAGTCCCGGCAGGCGATGCTGCTCGCGCTGTTGGCCCGCGCCTCGGACAACCTGATCACGCAGGTCGAGGGCTGGCTGGAGCCGGAGTCCGAGGACACCCGGGCCAGCCTGTGCCGCAGCATCGAGCTGGCCGTGAAGATGTGGGACGAGCACGGCTCGGTGCTGTTCGCGGCGCAGAACCCGGACGCGCCGGCCGAGGCCCGGCAGTTCATGGCCGACCTGACCGGCCGCCTGGTCGCGGCGACCGAGGACATGATCAACCGCAAGCGCGCGACGGGGGCGGCCCCGCCGGGACCGCCCTCCGCGCACTCACTGGCCACCATGCTCGTGGGCATGACCGAGCACGGCATCTCGCACAACAACGGGGCGCTGGGGCAGGCCGAGCTCGTGGACACGCTGAGCACGATCTGGCACCGCGCCCTGTTCGCGACGGACTAGGCGGTGTCCCGTGGATCGTGGTCGATGAGAGTCGGGATCGAGGTGGTTCCTGGCGGCGCGGCGAAAACGGCCTCATACCGGGCGTATTCGGACGTTTTCGCGGTGTCGTCAGGGGTCGCGTCGGCGCGGCTGTCGCGGTCGTGATTCACGGGACACCCCCTAGGCCGCCGCCGCGGCGGCCCTGGCCTGCTGCCGGCCGACGTACCACTTGGTCCACGCGGCCAGCAGCACGAACGCGGCGATGATCATCACCGTCGACACCGTGACCATGACCTCGACCGGCAGCAGGAACACCAGCGGAATCCGCAGCAGCGCCTCGAACAGCAGGCCGACGCCCCACACCAGCGACATCACCATGAACGTCCGACGGAAGCCGGGCTGCTCCCGCCACCGCTGCTCGAACTCGGCCTCCTTGGCCGGCTGCATGCGCAGCGCCGCGTGGTAGATCAGCGGCCGGCCGATCACACAGCTGACGAGGAAGGCGATGCCGGCCACGCCGGTGCCGGCGGATTCCTTGGCCAGCAGGAAACGCGCGTCGCCGGTGAGGAACGACAGCACGATGCCGACCGTGAACACCATGACCATGACGGCCGAGAACAGCTGGAACTTCCGCTCCCGCGCCGCCACGAACAGTGTGCGCAGCAGCGCGATGACCGATCCGCACAGCAAGGCCACGAAGTCGCTGGCCCCCAGCCAGTGCGCCACGAAGTAGGCGAGCGTCGGCACGCCCACGTCGACCACCAACGACCTGAGGATCGCCAGCACGCCGGGCGACTCCGTGGTCTCGCTCATCGAGTCAGTTCTCCGTCCGGGATCCAGGACCCGTGGAAGCCGGCCGGCACCCGACGGGGCAGGTGCACCGTCGCGACCGGCTTCGCGGCCAGGTCGGTGGCGTCGTGCACCAGCAGTTGGGAGGCCACGGTCGGATCGTCGTTGGTGACGATCGACAGCAGCCAGCCCTCATCTTCCCCGCTGTCCTCGCTGGCCGGAACAAACACGGCCTCGCCGGCATGCCACTTCTCGCCCAACTCGTGCCGCGCGATCTGGCCGCGCTCGCTGTCGTACTTGACGATGGCGTGCTGGTCGACCGCGTACAGGTAGCGGTTGGGCCGGCCGACGCGGCGGTCGTCCACGGTCGGGAACTCGGCGGCGCCGTCGTCCAGCGCCTGCTCGGTGACCTTGCCGGTGGCCGGGTCCAGGGTCCAGCGGTGCAGGCTGGCGACCGCCAGCCGGGCGGCCTGCTCGGCCCGCGGCGCGCCGCCGACCTGGTTCCAGCTCTGGTTCCAGGCGTCGCGGCTGTAGCGGATGGCGTCCAGCACGACGCGGCCCTGCTCGTCCTCACGGGCGTTGCCGACGTGGAAGACGTAGCTCGGCTCGACCTCGAACCACTGCACCGTCGGGTCGTCCTTGCCCATCACGCCGATCCGGGACGTGTACTTGTCGCTCCACTGGTACGGCATGCCGCGGCCGACCATCGCCATGTCGAACACCACCGGCAGGTCCAGCCACACCACGTGGTTCTTGGTGATCGCGAAGTCGTGCATCATCGTCGGCCCCGGCACGCTGACCGGGAAGCTGGTGATCAGCTCGCCGTCGGCGGTGAGCCGGTGGTAGGTCAGGAACGGCGGCCGGACGCCGTAGTCGAACAGGTGCAGCTCGCCGGTCTCCGGGTCCTCCTTGGGGTGCGCCGTCATGCCGGTGGTGAGCCGCCCGTTGAAGTCGCACGGGCCGAGGGTGTCCAGCTCGGGGCTCAGCTCGTACGGCCAGGTGGTCTCCATCAGCGCGAAGATCTTGCCGCCGTGCTTCACGACGGAGGTGTTGGCGGCGCCGGCGGCCAGGTCGATGCTGCCGTCCGGGCCGCGGAACGGCGCGCCGTCGGTGCGCTTGGTGTGCACCCAGCGGTTGCGGTACCACTCGGCGCGGCCCTGGTTCAGGCGGACGCCGTGGATCATGCCGGGGCCGGTGAACCAGTGGCCGGTGTCCTCGCCCGGCACCGGGTTCGGGCCGTTGCGGAAGTAGCGGCCGGTCAGCTCGGTCGGCAGCGCGCCCTCGACGTGCAGGTCGAAGGCCTCGATCTCGTCGGGGACCGGCGCCAGGTGGCCGGCCAGGTAGCTCGGGGTCTGCTCGCTCATGTTCCCACGGTGACACGTGCCCCCTGACATGTCAATGCTGACATGTCAGGGGTGGCGCGGGCCATGTACGGGACGTCAACGGGGCTGTCGAATCCCGTCACCTCATCAGGTTCGCTGACACTGCCCCGGCGCCGCGCTGGCAGAGTTGGCCCTTTGCTGCCGGAAGCGGAGGACGTCATGCCCGAGGCGAGTGGGTACGCGCGGGGAGTGCCGTGCTGGGTCGACCTGTCCAGCTCGGACATCGAGGCCAGCAAGGAGTTCTACACGGCGCTGTTCGGCTGGGAGTACTTCGTCGGGCCGCCCGAAACCGGGCACTACACGCAGGCGCTGATCGGCGGCCAGGGCGTCGTCGGGCTCATGCAGCAGATGCCGGAGCAGGTCGACGTGCCGGTCACCTGGACCACGTACCTCAAGGCCGACGACGCCGACGCCACCCACAAGGCGGTCCTCGAGCACGGCGGGCAGGCGCTGTCCGAGGTGATCGACGTGATGGGCGAGGGGCGGATGCTCATCGCCGCCGACCCCACCGGCGGCGTGTTCGGCGTCTGGGAACCTGGCCGGCACATCGGCGCGCGGGTGGTCGACGAGCCCGGCACGGTGATCTGGAACGAGCTGTCCACGCCCAACGCCGGCCGGGCGCGGGAGTTCTACGCGGCAGTGTTCGGGCTGGAGATCGGCGAGGCGATGGACGGGTTCGACTACACCACCATCAAAGCCGAGGGCCGCGACGTCGGCGGCATCTACACCGTGGCCGACGCCCAGCCCGGCTGGCGGGTCTACTTCGCGGTCGCCGACACCGACGCCACCGCCGCGATCGCCGACAGCAACGGGGCGACGGTGGTCAGCGAGCCCAGGGACACCCCGTTCGGCCGGATGGCCGTGATCCAGGACCCGCAGGGCGCCGTCTTCAACCTGATCTCCCGCCCCGAAAACTGACCAGATGCAGGGAAGGACGCCTTACCCTCGTTGAACGCGGGTAAGGCGTGGCGGTTTCACGTGGTCGTTGCAACGGGTGACTGCCCGGACAGTACCCGCGTCAGGCTCTGGGCCGGTGTCAGCCAGCCCAGGGTCTGACGCGGA
>NZ_QUNO01000002.1 GCF_003387475.1 Kutzneria buriramensis
GGTCCCATTCCGAACCCGGAAGCTAAGCCCTCCTGCGCCGATGGTACTGCACTCGTGAGGGTGTGGGAGAGTAGGACGCCGCCGGACAAAATTTGGGGAGGCCCCTGCATCGTGGCGACACGAAGCAGGGGCCTTCTCCTATGTGTGCGTTACCCAGCAGGCCGACTGAAGGCGCGTCCGGTGCTGCGGAACGGCTACCGTGTCACCTGGAGACCCCTTCGCGGGCTCTGCCATGTCTAGGAGGTTGTTGTGTCCAGGTTCGGGCAGCGTCCCGGCGATCGTGAGGGCGGTCAGCGCGACCGTCAGCAGCGCACCGGCGGTTTCGGCTCAGGCGATGGCCGGGGGAACAAGCAGCGCGGCACCGATCGCGGCGAGCGGCGGTCCTTCGGCGACCGTCAGCAGGGCTCGGCGCCCCGCCAGGAGCGCGGCAGCTGGTCTTCCCGTGACAACAGCACCAGTGGCGGCAGCAGCAACCGTGGCACCGCCGGCGGCGGCTACCGGGACCGCAACAACGACCAGCGCAGCGGCGGCGATCGCCCGCGCTACAACAACAGCGACCGCGACAACCAGCGCTCCGGTGGCGGCTACCGCTCCGATCGCGCCGGCTCCGGCGACCGCCCGCGCACGGGCGACCGTGACCAGCGTCCGCGCTACAACGGTGGCGACAGCGACCGCCCGCGCTACAACAGCGACCGCGGTGATCGCCCGCGCTACAGCAACGACCGTGGCGGCGACCGCCCCCGATACAACGGTGGCGACAGCGACCGTCCGCGGTTCAACAACGATCGCGGTGATCGCCCGCGCTACAGCAACGACCGCGGTGGCGACCGTCCCCGGTACAACAGTGGCGACAGCGACCGGCCCCGCTACAGCAACGACCGTGGCGGCGATCGCCCTCGGTACAACAGTGGCGACAGCGACCGGCCCCGCTACAACAACGACCGCGGTGGCGACCGTCCCCGTCACAACAGTGGCGACAGCGACCGCCCGCGCTACAACAGCGACCGGCCGCGCAGCAACGACCGCAGCTACAACAGCGACCGCGGCGGTGACCGTCCCCGCTTCGGTGGCGACCGTGACCAGCGCGGCGGCGACCGCCCCCGTTACAACAGCGACCGTGACAACCAGCGCTCCGGTGGCGGCTACCGCTCCGACCGCGCCGGCTCAGGCGATCGGCCGCGTTTCAACAACGATCGCGGTGACCGTCCCCGCTACAACAGCGGCGACGGCGAACGCCCGCGCTACAACAGCAGCGACCGGCCGCGCACCGGCGGCGACCGCGACCAGCGCGGCGGCTACCGCAGTGAGCGTTCGGGCTCGGGAGACCGGCCGCGGTTCAACGACCGCAACGACCAGCGTGGTGGCGACCGTCCGCGTTGGAACAGCGACCAGCGCTCGGGCGACCGCCCCCGGTCGAACGATCGCTTCAACAACCGGGACCGCGACGACGTCCGCGATGGCACCAGCAGCCGTCCGCAGCGGCCGGCCAAGTTCCAGGACCGTCGCAACACGACCGAGCGCACCGGCAACGACCGCGGCGGCTACGGGGACCGTCCCAAGCGGTTCGACGGCGACCGCAAGCCGCGCACGGCCGGTCGGCCGCCGCGGACCGAGTCGCGTCACGAGCGTCCGCGCGCCTTCGAGGAGCGCACGCCGCTGCGCGCCGTGGTCGACAACGAGCCCGTCGAGGAGCTCGAGATCGCCGCGACGGAGGCCGCGGTAGAGGCCGCCGTCGCCGAAGAGGTCGCCGCGGACAAGGCCATCGACACGGTCGACGGCGTGGACGTCGAGGCTCAGGACGAGGACCAGGAGCCGCAGGCCGGGCACGACGAGCCCCGGGGCGAGGCCACCGACGACCAGGCGCAGGACCCGGCCGCCGATGAGGCCCACGAGCGCACCGCTGACGGCGAACCGCAGGATCACCCCGCCGGGGAGCGCGTTGCCGAGGAGCGGCCGCGCGACCGGTCCGGCGCGCCGGAGCTGCCGGAAGGTGCCGTGTTCTCCGCGCTGGACGCCGAGGCGCGCATGGAGCTGCGGAGCCTGCCGAAGGCGCTGGCCGAGGTTGTCGGCGCGCACCTGGTGGCGGCCGGCATGCTGGTCGACGACGAGCCGGAAGAGGCCCTGGCGCACGCCCGGTTCGCTCGGGCCAAGGCGGCGCGGGTCGGGCTGGTCCGCGAGGCCGCCGGTCTGACGGCGTACCACGCGGGTGAGTGGGCGGAGGCCCTGTCCGAGCTGCGTGCGGCGCGGCGGATGAGCGCCGGTCCGGGCCACCTGGCCGTGATGGCGGACTGCGAGCGCGCGCTGGGCCGTCCGGAGCGGGCGCTGGAGCTGGCCAAGGAGGCCGACGTCAAGCAGCTGACCAAGGCGGAGCAGGTCGAGCTGCGCATCGTCGCCGCCGGCGCGCGCCGCGACATGGGCCAGCTGGACGCCGCGGTGGTCGCGTTGCAGGGCGAGGACCTCGACCCGGCCAAGAACGAGCCGTGGAGCGCCCGCCTGTTCTACGCCTACGCGGACAACCTCGCGGCGGTCGGCCGCACCGAGGAGGCCATCCGCTGGTTCCTCCAGGCCGCCGAGTACGACGAGGACGAGGAGACGGACGCCTCGGAGCGCGCGGTCGAGCTGAGCGAAGGTCACCTGGACGGAGAAGAGGAAGGCGAGTGACCGACACGGACCTGCTCGCCGAGTACGACGCGCTGCTGCTGGACCTCGACGGCACCGTCTACCGCGGCGGCGAGGCCGTGCCGGGCGCCGTCGAGGCGATCAAGGCGAGCCGGCGGCGCGGGGCGGGCATCCGCTACGTCACCAACAACGCCTCCCGCAAGCCGGGCAGCGTCGCCGCGCACCTCAACGAGCTGGGCTTCCAGGCCACCGACGAGGAGGTCAGCACCAGCTCCCAGGCCGCCGCGAGCGTCCTGGCCGAGCGGCTCACGTCCGGCGACCTGGTGCTGATCATCGGCACCCAGGCGCTCGCCGACGAGGTGTCGGCGGTCGGCCTGACCCCGACCCGGGAGTTCACGCCCGAGGTCGCCGCCGTCGTGCAGGGCCACTCCCCCGACACGGGCTGGCGCGACCTCGCCGAGGCCGGGCTGGCCATCCGCCACGGCGCGTTCTGGGTGGCCTGCAACGTCGACGCGACGCTGCCGACCGAGCGGGGTTTGTTGCCGGGCAACGGTTCCATGGTCGCCGCGCTGAAGGCCGCCACCGACGTCGAGCCGGTCGTCGCCGGCAAGCCGGCGCGGCCGCTGATGGACCAGGCGATCCGTTCCGCCGGCGCGCGTAAGCCGTTGGTCGTCGGCGACCGCCTGGACACCGACATCGCCGGCGCCACCGCCGCCGAGCTGGACGCGCTGCTCGTGCTCACCGGCGTCGCCTACCCCGCGCAGATCTTGCAGGCGCCGGAGGAGCTGCGCCCCCGCTACCTGTCGGCCGACCTGAGTGGCCTGCTCCGGCCCGTGTCCGAGGTGGAGATCGGCAAGCAGCCCGACTGGGACGTGCAGGTCGACGACCGGACGCTCATCGTCACTGGATCGGGTGACGGCGAGCCGCTGGCCCTGCTGCGGGGCCTGTGCGCGGCCTGGTGGCCGGCCGGCGGCGGCGCGGTGACCGTTCGAGCCGGCGATGACGCCTCAACGGTTGCCTTGGCCGCGCTGAATATCGGCTAGCGTTGTCTACAGACAGACGAGTTACTCCATCCAGGAGCCACTGATGACCCAGCCGCCAGTTCCGGGTCCCCCGCCGACCACGGGGCGCAGCCTGTCCGCTGGACCGCGCGGACCGATGTGGCCGGCCGACAACGGCGGGGGGCAAGCCCCCGACACCCCCGGCTCACCCATGGCGACCATCGACTACGCCGTCGCGAGGCTGGCGGAGCTCGACACGCTCGACGTCGCCGAGCACCCCGCGCGGTTCGAGGCGGTCCACGCCACGCTCACCGACGCGCTGTCGGCCATCGACGGGTTCTGATCCGGTGACCCGCAGGGCGCGGCTGGACGCGGAACTCGTCCGCCGGGGGCTGGCCAGGTCCCGGGCGCACGCGTCGGAACTGGTCGCCAACGGCCGGGTGACCGTGCGCGGCACCGTGGCGACGAAGGCGGCGACGGCCATCGAGGCCGACACGCCGGTCATCGTGCGCGAGGACGACGACGACCCGAACTGGGCGTCGCGTGGCGCGTACAAGCTGGTCGGCGCGCTGGACGCGTTCGACATCGCGGTGGACGGCCGGCGCTGCCTGGACGCGGGCGCCTCCACCGGCGGCTTCACCGACGTGCTGCTGCGCCGCGGCGCTCGCCAGGTGGTCGCCGCGGACGTGGGCCGCGGCCTGCTGCTGTGGCGGCTCCAGACCGACGACCGGGTCGTGGTTCTGGACAAAACGAACGTGCGCGCGTTGAACCCCGACTTGACCGACGGCGTCGTCGATCTCGTGGTCGCTGATCTTTCCTTCATCTCGCTCGGCCTGGTGCTGCCCGCCCTGCTGTCCTGCACGGCCGAGGACGGCGACCTGGTGCCGATGGTGAAGCCGCAGTTCCAGGTGGGCAAGGACAACGTCGGCCCCGGCGGCGTGGTGCGCGGCGGACGGCTGCGCGCGCAGGCGGTGCTGGGCGTCGTCGGCGAGGCCGCCGAGCTGGGGCTGCGCCTGCACGGCGTGGTCGCGAGCCCGCTGCCCGGGCCGTCCGGCAACGTCGAGTACTTCGTGTGGTTGCGTCGCGGCGAGCCGCTGCCGGCCGACCAGGCCGAGGCCATGGTCGCCACCGCGGTCAGGGAGGGGCCGAAATGACCCAGCTCAACGTGCACGGCGACCGGGAGATCCTGCTGGTCGTGAAGACCGGCCGGCAGACCAACCTGCGGCTGGCCGAGAAGGTCGCCGGCCGCTTCGCCGAGGCCGGCATCCGGCTGCGGGTGGTCGAGGACGAGGCCGCCGACCTGGACCGCTCCTGCTACGCCGAGGTGGCGCCGGCCAGCACCGCGGCCGTCGGCACCGAGCTGGTGTTCGCCCTCGGCGGCGACGGCACGCTGTTGCGCGCCGCCGAGCTGGCCCGGCCGTTCGGCACCCCGGTGCTGGGCGTCAACCTGGGCCGGGTGGGCTTCCTGGTCGAGGCCGACATGGACGACCTGGACGAGGCCGTGCAGCGGGTGATCGACCGCGACTACCACGTCGAGGAGCGGATGACGCTGGACGTCGCCGCCTCCGTGCAGGGCGAGGTCATCGCGCACACCTGGGCGCTGAACGAGGCCAGCGTGGAGAAGAGCAGCCGGGAGCGGGTGCTGGACGTGGTGGTCGAGGTCGACGCCCGGCCGGTCTCCTCCTTCGGCTGCGACGGTGTGTTGTGCGCCACACCGACCGGCTCGACGGCGTACGCGTTCTCCGCCGGCGGTCCCGTGGTGTGGCCGGACCTGGACGCGCTGCTGGTGGTGCCGAGCAACGCGCACGCGCTGTTCGCCCGGCCGTTCGTGGTGTCGCCGACGTCGGTGGTGGCCTTCGAGATCGACCCGCACGGGCATCCGGCGGTGCTGTGCTGCGACGGCCGCCGGCTGGTCGAGCTGCCCGCCGGCACCCGCGTCGAGGTGGCCCACTCCAGCACGCCGGTGAAGCTGGTGCGGCTGAAGCAGGACCCGTTCTCGGACCGTCTGGTGAACAAGTTCGCGCTGCCGGTGCAGGGATGGCGCGGCCCCGTTCTCGACTGACCAGCCCCTTCGGGCTGGCGGCGCTGACCGGTTTGGCGCGCCCCGGTCGTGGATCGTCAGGGGTTGGCACTAGTGTTCGACCTGTGCTGATCGAGATGCGTATCCAGGGTCTGGGCGTGATCGATGAGGCCAGCATCGAACTCCACCGGGGTTTGACGGTGGTCACGGGCGAGACCGGCGCCGGCAAGACGATGGTGGTCACGGGGCTGCACCTGCTGTCCGGCGGGCGCGGCGAGGCCTCGCGCGTCCGCACGGGCGCGGAGCGGGCCGTGGTGGAGGGCCGTTTCCACACGCCGGCCGGCAGCCCGGCGGCGGAGGTCGCGGCGAACGCGGGTGCCGACCCGGACGAGGACGGCAGCCTGATCGTGGTGCGCACGGTCAACACGGACGGCCGGTCCCGGGCGCACCTGGGCGGCCGGTCGGTGCCGGTCGGCGTGCTGTCGGAGATCTCCGAGCAGCTGATCGCCGTGCACGGGCAGAACGACCAGCTGCGGCTGACCCGGCCCGCCGAGCAGCGCGGCGTGCTGGACCGGTTCGCCGGCGAGGCGGTCGCCGAGCCGCTCGGCCGGTACCGCGAGCTGCGCGAGCAGTGGGTCTCCGTGTCGACGGAGCTGATCGAGCGCACCGAGAAGTCGCGCGAGATGGCCCGCGAAGCCGACCTGCTCAAGCACGGCCTGGCCGAGATCGAGGCCGTCGACCCGAAACCGGGCGAGGACGAGGAACTGCACGCCGAGGCGCGGCGGCTCGCCGACGTGGACCAGCTGCGGGAGGCGTCGCAGGGCGCGCAGTACTCGCTGAGCGGGCCGCCCGAGGTCGAGGCCGAGGCCGTCGGCGCGATGGCGCTGGTGGCGGAGGCGCGGCGGCGGCTGCTGGCGACCGAGGACCCGAAGCTGCGGGAGCTGGAGCCGCGGCTGGCCGAGGCGTCCGTGCTGCTCACCGATGTGGCGACGGAGCTCGTCGGGTACATCGAGTCGCTGGACGCCGATCCGGCGCGGCTGGAGCAGGTGCTGGCCCGGCAGGCCGAGCTGAAGCAGCTGACCCGCAAGTACGCCGCGGACGTCGACGGCGTGCTGGAGTGGGCGCGGGTGTCGCAGGAGCGGCTGGCCGGGCTGGACACGTCCGAGGAGGCGCTGGCCGAGCTGGCGCGCCGCCGGGACGAGCTCGCGGGGCAGCTGGCCGAGGTGGCGCTCGAGGTCAGCGCCGAGCGCGCCGCGGCAGCCGAGGACCTGGGCAAGGCCGTCACCGAGGAGCTCGGCGGGCTGGCCATGGCGCACGCGACCGTCGAGGTCGCCGTGCTGCCGCGGATCGCCGAGGCCGACGACTCGGTGGCGCTGCTCGTGAAGGGCGAGCGGCTGCACGCCGGTCGCGACGGCGTCGACGACGTGGAGCTGCGGCTGATCGCGCACCCGGGGGCGCCGGCGCTGCCGGTGAACAAGGGCGCGTCCGGCGGTGAGCTCTCGCGGGTGATGCTGGCGCTGGAGGTCGTGCTGTCGCACGCCGATCCGGTGCCGACCCTCGTCTTCGACGAGGTCGACGCGGGTGTCGGCGGCCGCGCCGCCGTCGAGGTCGGCCGCCGGCTGGCCCGGCTCGCGCGCAGCCACCAGGTGATCGTTGTGACCCACCTGCCGCAGGTCGCGGCGTACGCGGACCGGCACCTGGTGGTCAACAAGGTCGCCGAGGGCGGCCTGACCAGCAGCGGCGTGCGGGTGCTGGACGAGTCGGAGCGGGTGGTGGAGCTCGCGCGTATGCTCGCCGGCCTCGACTTCACGTACACGGGTCGGGCGCACGCCGAGGAACTGCTCGACGCGGCCCGCACCGACAAGAAGGCCGACGAGCCCGTGCGCAAGACGAGGAAGAAGGCCGTCAAGCGCTGAGTTCTTGGCGCCGCCTTCGGCGTCGCGGCTCGGCCCCTTCGGGGCCGGTGCCTCGCCCTTGCTGGATTTCGATCACCCGCATCGGCTGAGTGGTGGGGCGTGTCGGGTGGCGGGCGATCGAAATCCAGCAACCGTGCGAAGCACCGGCGGGGCCTCGCGTTATCTCGTCTGCCGGTCAACCAGCCTGATGGGCCAAGACGTCAGGCGGGGGCAAACGTCTCGACAGCGCCGTGGGCGGGGTGCGAGGCTGCGCGGATGTTCATCCACTACGGCCACCGGGGCTGACGTGGGCCGCCCGACCCTGGAGGACGTCGCCCGGCTCGCGGGCGTGTCCCGGTCGACGGTGTCCCGGGTGATCAACCGCCAGCCCGGCGTCGCGCCGCCGCACCGGCGCCTGGTCCAGGAGGCGATCGCCGAGCTGGGCTACCGCCCGCACCTGGGCGCCCGGGCGTTGGCCTCGGGGCGGGCCGACGCGGTGGATCTGGTGATCGTCGACGAGGATCCGGCGGCGTTGAGTGCCGATCCGCACTACGCACGGGTCATCGCCGGGACGGTGAATGCCTTGGTGGGTAAGAAGGATGTCCGGCTCCAGATCCGGCTGACGTCCGAGGCGACCGATCTGCGCGGAGGTCTCGGAGCGGTGCTGGTCAACGTGCGTCCCGAGCTGGCGTCTCAACTCCGCCACCGCTACGGCTGGATCGTGTCGATGGGTCGGTCCGCCCCGCGCGTCTCGTCCATCGAGCCCGACAACGCCGACGGCGGGCGGCTGGCCGTCGACCACCTCTACCGCGCCGGTAGGCGCCGGATTGCGGTCATCGGCGGCCCCGAAAGCAATCCTTGTGCCGTCGAACGCCGCGAAGGCGGACTTCGTGCCATCCGGGAGGCGGGTCTGGAGCCGTTGCTGGGCAACGGCGACTTCACCGCGGCGACGGCGGAGCGGGTCACCCGGCGGCTGGTCGCGGAGCACCCCGACCTGGACGCGGTGTTCGCCTCGTGCGACCTGACGGCCGCCGGTGCGCTGCGGGCGTTGGCGTCGATGGGCCGTCGGGTGCCGGACGACGTGGCGGTGGTCAGCTTCGACGACGGGGTCATCGCCGCCTCGCTGGGCCTGACGTCGGTGCGGCAGACCGTCGAGGAGAACGCCGCCACGGCGACCCGGATGGTGTTAGCGCGCGAGTGCCGCCGGGTGATGGTCCCGGTCTCCCTTACGGTTCGGCAGAGCGGCGGACAGCACGGCGACGCCTAGTCCGCCGAGAGCCATCGCCGCGCCGACCCAACCCGTCGCGGCATAGCCGTCGGTGACGGCGAGCCCGGCGAGGTAGGCGCCGGTGGCGTTGCCGAGGTTGAACGCGGCGACCGCCGCCGAGGACGCGAGGGTGGTGCCGCCGCCGGTGGCGATCACGCGGCTGGTGAAGGCCGGCACGGTCGCGAAGGCGACGACGCCCAGCGCGAACAGCGTGATCACCGACGGCAGCGCGGCGAGGATCAGCAGCAGCGCGACGAGTCCCGTCAGCAGCGCGATGATCGTGCCCATCAGCCGCCAGTCGGCGGCCCGTGCGCCGAGCCAGTTGCCCAGCACCAGGCCGACGCCGAAGACGATCAGCAGCCAGGACAGGTCGCCCGGCGCGTAGCCGGCCAGCGACGTCATGATCGGCGCGATGAACGTGTACGGGGCGTACACCGCGCCGAAGCCCAGGGCGGTCATGGCCAGCGCGAGCCACAGTTGCGGGCGGCGGAAGACCGTCAGGTCGTTGTGTGTCGCGAGGGCGGGCAGCGGCGGCACCAGCGCGGCGATGCCCGCCATGCCGGCGATGCCCAGCGCCGCGACCGCCCAGAACGTGACGCGCCAACCCCAGTGCTGGCCGAGGAACGTCCCCATCGGCACACCGACCACAGTGGACAGCGTCAGCCCCGTGACCATCGCCGCGATGGCCCGCGCCCGCCGCTGTTCGCCGGCCATCTCCGCCGCCGCGAGCGACCCGACGCCGAGGAACGCCCCGTGGCACAGGGCCGCCAGCACGCGCCCGAGCAGCAACATCGCGAAGCCGTGGGCGATCGCGGACGTCACATTGCCGGCGATGAACAACACCAGCAGCCCCAGTAGCGCCCACTTCCGTGGCAGCCGCGCCACCGCGATCGTGACGAGCGGGGCCCCGACCACCACGCCGAGCGCGTAGCCCGACACCAGCAGTCCCGCCGTCGGGATGCTGACACGAAGGTCCGACGCCAGGTCCGGCAGCAGGCCGGCGATCACGAACTCCGTGGTGCCGATGGCAAACGCGCTCAACGCCAGCGCGGCGAGAGCCAGACCGGTTCTGTTCACGAGCACGGACTGGACACCCGGGAGCGCTCCCACCTCAACCAGGTGGAGATCAGCCCGTGATCGGATCCAGCAGCCGGTGCGGCCGCGCCAGGGTGCGGGTGACCACGTCCGCGTCCGGGCCGGGCGGCCGCGCGGCGGGGCCCGGCACGGCGGCGTAGTCCCTGGCGGACAACAGCTTTCCGCACTCCAGGCAGGTGCCGGCCTGGTCCACCTCGCCGTTGTCGTCGGCGTGCAGGAAGTACCGGCGCGGGCCGTTGGGCGCGTAGAACTGGTCGCCCCAGGCGATGAGCGTCCGCAGCGCGGGCCACAGGGCGATGCCCTTGTCGGTGAGCGTGTAGTGCTCTCGGCGGCCCGGGCCGGGCTCCTTGGCCAGCACCCCGGACTCGACGAGCAGGCTGAGCCGCTCGCTCAGGATGGCCCGAGGAATCCTCAGGTGGGCGACGAAGTCGGCGAACCGCTGCACGCCGTAGAAGGCGTCGCGGACGATCAGCAGCGTCCACCGCTCGCCGACGATCTCCAGGGTGCGCGCGAGCGAGCAGTGTTCCACGGAGTAGTCCCGGACGGTCGCCATCGGCCCAGTCTACCCGCAGTTAGGTTCAGTTTCTGAACTTAGCGTGCTACGGTCGGCGGTGAGTTCAACTTCCGAACCAATGGAGACGTGTCATGACTGTGTCCGCGGTCGCCAGCAGACCCGACGTCGGCCACCCGCGCCGGTGGCTGATCCTCGCCGTGCTGGCGTCGGTCGCCTTCATGGCGCAGCTCGACCTGTTCATCGTCAACATCGCGATCCCGGCGATGGGCCGCACCTTCGAAGGCGCGGGCATCTCGGGGCTGTCCTGGGTGCTCAACGCGTACGCGATCGCGTTCGCGGCCTTACTGGTGCCGGCGGGGCGGCTGGCCGATCACCACGGCCGGCGGTTGTTCCTGCTCAGCGGCATCGCGGTGTTCGTGGCGGCGTCGGTCGCCTGCGCGCTGGCGCCGAACCTGGGCGTGCTGATCGCGGCCCGTGCGGTACAGGCGGCCGGTGCCGCGATGATCGTCCCGCCGTCGCTGGGCCTGCTCTACCCGGCGTTCCCCAAGGACAAGCACACGCTGGTCGTCGGCATCTGGGCCGGCGTCGGCGCGGTCGCCGCCACCGCCGGACCGCCGATCGGCGGCCTGCTGGTCGCCCTGGACTGGCGGTGGATCTTCCTGGTCAACGTGCCGGTCGGCATCGCGGCGCTGATCGCCGGCCTGATCGTGCTGCCGGAGATCCGCGCGCCGAGAACCGCCGAGCTGCCGGAGCCGGTGTCGACGATCGCCCTGTTCGCCGGCGTCAGCCTGCTGGTCTTCGCCATGTCCGAGGGCTCGAACCTGGGCTGGACCAGCCTGCCGGTGCTCGGCGCCGCGCTGGTGGCGGTGGCCGCGATCGCCGTGACGGTGGTCTACGCGCTGCGGCACCCGCACCCGCTGGTGGAGGCGAGCCTGTTCCGCACCCGGGAGTTCAGCACCGCCGCGCTCGCGATGTTCGTGTACTACATCGGATTCGCGGCCTGGCTGCTGCTCACGGTGCTGTTCCTCCAGAACGTCTGGCACTATGACGCCGTGCGCGCCGGCCTGGCCATCGCCCCCGGCCCACTGACGGCGGCCGTGTTCGCGATCAACGCCGGTCGCATCGCCCGCCGCTTCGGCCGCCGCCTGCCGGCGATCGTCGGCCCGGCGCTGATGGGCGTCTCGGCGGCGTACTGGCTGATCACGGTGTCGTCGACGCCCACCTACCTGGCCCTGCTGCCGGGCATGCTCATCGGCGGCACATCGGCCGGCCTGACCCAGGCGCCGCTGTTCGCGGCGTCGAGCGCCCTGCCGCCGGAGCGGGCCACCACCGGCGCGGCGGTGCTGAACATGTTCCGGCAGATCGGCAGCGCGTTCGGCGTGGCTCTGCTGGTTGCCCTGATGGCGACCGCCACGCCGAACGCGCTCTACGAGTTCCAGCGCGGATGGTGGCTGGAGATCGTCGTCGCCATCATCACCGTGCTTGTTGTCGCGCGTTCCGCGCGGGGCGAGGCCGCTTCCAAGCCGGCCTCTTCCCTTGGCTCAGCTCGATCGATGAACTGACGTCCAATTTGCGCGTTCCGCGCGGGCATCGATCGAGCTGATCCCGCGGTCCAGAGGCCGGCGCGGCCTCGCGACAGTTGTCCTCACAGGTTCCGCTCGGCGTAGATCTTCATAGCGTCGCGGACCAGTTCGGCGGTGCCGGCGCCGTGCCGGTCGTAGTTCTGCGTGAACCGGGGGTCGGCGACGTACATCTCGCCCAGGCCCACGAAGTAGGGCTTGGTCACGGTCGCCGCCGCCCCGATCCACTCGTGCAGACGCTGGGTGATCGCCTGCACCACGTCGCTGTCCGGCGCCAGCCCGGCCTGGTGCGCGCGGCCGAAGTCGGCCGCGATGTCCAGCTGCCGCTGCTGGTGGGCGCGCTTGTCCTCGTCGGACAGCGAGCCCCACCACTGGTCGCCCTTGTCGTAGGCGTCCTTGCCCCACCGCTCGACCACCTCGTCCTTGAACTGGGTGTGGTCGAAGCCGTCGAACACCTCCTCGGCCATCAGCTGCTGGCCCCCTTCCGTCTTCTCCAACGTCGTCCGCACCGAAGCGATCTGGCGGGTGATCCGCTGCCGCTCCTGCTCGAGCAGGTCGAGATGGGTGCGCAGCGCGGCCGCGGTGTCCCGCTGACCGGCCAGCACCTCGGCGATGGCGGGCAGTCCCAGCCCCAGCTCCCGCAGCAGCAGGATCCGCTGCAACCGCACCAGCGCGTCCTGGTCGTAGTAGCGGTAGCCGTTGCTGCCGACGCGACTGGGCGCGAGCAGCCCGATCTCGCCGTAGTGGCGCAGGGTCCGGCTGGTGGTGCCGGCCGAGCGGGCGATGTCCTGGATCGACCACTCCACCGCTGCCCTCCTGATCTCGTTCGGTGAAACCACGGTAGAAGTTGACGCAACGTCAATGTCAAACAGTCAGGCGCGGGGTAGCAGGCCGAGCGCCTGCGCCCGCAGCACGCTGGTGAGCCGGTCGGAAGTGCCGAGCTTCCGGTAGGCGTTCTCCAGGTGCTTCTGCACGGTCCCGGTCGCGATGCCCAGCCGCCGGGCGATGGCCTCGGCGGTGAGCGACTCGGCGGCCAGCGCGAGCACGGTGAGCTCGCGCGGCGTCAGCAGGACCTGCACCGCGGGCTCCAACCGGCCCGCGATGCGTTCGAACAGTGCCGCCCCGCACTCGCGGAACAGCGCGTTGGCCAGGTCGCCCTCGACCCGCGCGGCCTTGGCCTTGCCGGCGGCGGCCAGCGCCCCGGCGGCGACCAGCCGGGCCCGGCCCGAATCCACCCGGTCACCCATGTGAGCGAACTTCTCGGCCGCGGCGACCGCCTCCTCGGCGGCCTCCAGCGGTGCGGTGGCCCGCAGCGCGTGCGCCCGCGCGAGTCGCGCGAACGCCAGCGGGAGCTGCCGTCCGAGCGTGACGGCGACCTTCTGTGCGAGGTCGGCCCAGCGCAGGGCGTCCTCGGGGCGGCGGCACTCGGCCTCGGCCTCCGCCAACAGCTGTAGGTAACTCACACGGGTGACAGGCTCGAAGCCCGACAGATCCTCGTCGCCGCCGGCTCGGCGCAGCAGCGCGACCGCGCCCTCGGCGTCGCCGGCGTACATCCTGGCCTGGGCGAGCATGCCGTGCGCCACACCGGAGAACCAGTCGCGAACCGGGCCGGCCAGCCGCACCGCCTCGGTGCCGAGCCGGACGCCCTCGTCCACGTCGCCCATCCACGTGACGATCCACGACTGCTGCGCCAGCGCCATCGTCCGCAGCTCGTCGCTGCGGGTCAGCAGCGCGGCCTCGGCGGCGTCGTCGAAACACGCGGCGGCCTCGCGAAGCTGTCCGCGTAGGCCGTACGCCGTGCCCTGGCCGATCTGGAGGTAGGTCACCAGGTGGTTCTGCCCGGACACGCGGGCCAGCTGCATGCCGCGCGCGAGGTGGCGGATCGAGCCGTCCCACCGCTCGTAGACGAGTTCGTTCCAGCCGAGCGCGACCGCCGCCTCCAGGTGCCGGACAAGATCGTTGTCCAGCAACGAGTCCACCATCGCGGTCGACTCGTCCAGCAGCGCCAGCACCTCGTCGTCCACCACGCCCTTGATGTACGCGTGCTGCACGCAGGCGCCGATCGTCGCGGCGAGCAGCGGGCCGTCGCCGACGCGGCGCGCGGTCGCCAGCGCCTCGCGGGCCCAGTCCCGCACGTCCGCGAAGTTGCCGCCGACCAGTCCGCCGTTGGCCAGTTCCAGTTTGAGCACCGCGGCGGCCGCGCTGTCCGGATCGGACAGTCCGTTCAGCTCACCCAGTACCAACGCCTGCGCCTCCGCGTGTCGGCCGAGCAGCCGCTCGATCTGCGCGCAGAAGCCGACCACCTGGGCGCGCGGCACCGCCGGCTCGGCCGGCATCAGCCCCAGCACCTCGTGCAGCACCTCGCGGCTGCGCTGCAACTCGCCGGTGACACCGAGGGCCTTGGCCAGCATTCCCAGCAGCCCCAGTCGCATCTGCTCCTCGGCGGGGTCGGCCGGCAGCAGGCGCAGCGCCGCGTCGAGCCAGTGCGCCGCCGTGGACGGAGCAGTGTTCATGTATGCGACGGCTGCTTCGACAAGCGTGTCGACGGCCGCCTTGTCGCCGTGCGCCGCGGACTGCTCGACGTGGTGCGCCCGAATGGTCGCCGGGGCCCTGCTGGCGGCCAGCGCGGCGGCGGTGCGGGCGTGCGCGGCGAACCGCCAGCCGCTGCCGATGCCTTGGTATACCACGCTTCGGAGCAGGGGATGCCGGTAGCGGACGCCGCCCGAGGTCCCCAGTGGACGAAGAAGATCACGCTCGGTCAGGCGGTCCAGCGCGGCCAGCGTGTCGGCCAGCGGCAGGTCCGCGGCTACGGCCACCAGCGCCGGCTCGGCGACGTCCGCGACGACGGCGACCGCCCGCGCCACCTGAAGATCGATGTGGCCGAGAGTGGCCAGCTCCGCCGCCAGCGCGGTGTGGCCGTCCGCGTCCGGGTGGCGGGCGAGCGCCTCCAGATACAGCGGGTTGCCGGCGGCCGCGTCGTACCGTGTCCGATCCAGATCGTCGCCGACGAGTTCACGCGCCTCGTCGAACGTGAGCGCGCCCAGCGAGATCTCCTCCACGCCGTCGGACAGCGCGGCCGACAGCCGCGGCGGAGCCTGGCGTGGTCGGTACGCGGCGACGACCACCACGCGGGCCCGGGGCGGGTGCCGGACCAGGTGGTCCAGCAGCTCCAGCGAGGCGTCGTCGGCCCAGTGCACGTCGTCCAGCAGCAGCACGAGTCCGGCGGGCGCGGCCAGTTCCACCAGCCTGGCGCGGATCGCCCGGTGCACCCGGTAGCGCTCGACGTCGATGGCATCGGTATCGATCGAGTCGGCGACGTCCACCGTGGACAGACCGTCCCCGGACAGCAGCCCGAACGGCACGTGCCGTTCGAACTCGCTGGCGCGGCCGGCCAGCACGGCCACGCCGGCATCGCGGGCCTGCGCGGCGAACTCGGCCAGCAGGCGGGTCTTGCCCACGCCCGGCTCGCCGGTCACCCGGACGAACCGAGCGGTGCCGAGACCGGGGGCGAACAGCTTGCCCCGCAACAGATCCAGTTCGTGCCGACGACCCACGAACGGCGTCCCGATCACCACGAAAACGACGCTATCGGGGACCGTCCAATCTGGTACCGCCGGAAAGAGTGATCTTGAAACGGCCATTGTGTCCAATGTGGCTGACCTGCGCGGCAACCGAATGTGAGCGTTTTCCCGGCGGCGTTGTGTCAGCCGCCCTCCGTTGCTGTGCGTGCAACTTGCGTTCAGTCGCCGTGAAAACTCACCCGTACCGGTTGACCTGCCGGCACCAGTGCGGCGTGGCGAACGGGTCAACCCGTTGGGCTGAGTGACCATCGAGGGCATGAAGCTCACCGGACTGCTGTCGCGGACACACGAAGTGCTGCCGGGCGTCACGGGAGTGGCCAGGGTCGACCGCCGCACCGACGACCTGCTGCGCAGGCTCAGCCCCGGCGACGTCGCCGTGCTCGACGCGCTCGACCTGGACCGCCGCACCGCCGAGGCGCTGCTCGCCGCCGAGGTGGTCGGCGTCGTCAACGCCTCGCCCTCGATCTCCGGCCGGTTCCCCAACCTCGGCCCCGAAGTGCTGCTGCACGCGGGCATCCCGCTCATCGACGACGTCGGCTCCGGCGTGCTGACCGCGATCAAGGACGGCACCAAGCTCCGGCTGCACGAGGGCGTGGTCTTCCACAACGAGCGCGAGCTCGCCCGCGGCGTCCAGCAGACCCCGGAATCGGTTGCCGACCAGCTGATCGAGGCCAAGGCCGGGATGTCGGCCCAGCTGGAGGCGTTCTCCGCCAACACGATCGAGTTCCTGCGCCGCGAGCGCGGGCTGGTGCTCGACGGCCACGGCGTGCCCGAGCTGTACGTGCCGATGCGCGGCCGGCAGGCGCTGGTCGTCGCGCCCGGCCTCGGGCACATGGAGGACCTGCGCCGGTTGCGCAAGTACATCAAGGAGTTCCGGCCCGTGCTGATCGGCGTGGACGCCGGCGCGGACACGCTGATGGACGCCGGCCTCACGCCGGCCGTGATCGTCGGCGACCCGGACGGCATCACCACCGAGGCGCTGCGCGCCGCCACCGAGGTGGTGCTGCCGGCGCAGCCCGACGGGCACGCGCCGGGGCTGGAGCGGATCCAGGACCTCGGCATCGGCGCGGTGACCTTCCCCGCGTCGGCCAACGCCGAGGACCTCGCGCTGCTGCTGGCCGAGGCGCACGGCTCCAGCCTGGTGGTCACCGTCGGCTTCCAGGCGACGCTGCGGGAGTTCCTGGACCGCGGCACCGGCGGGTCGATCCCGTCCACCTTCCTCACCCGGCTGAAGCTGGGCAGCAAGCTGGTCGACTCGCACGCGGTCGCCGAGCTGCACCGGTCCCGGGTGTCCGCGGGCATCGTGCTGCTGCTGGTGCTCGCCGTGGCCGCGGTGGTCGCGGTCGCGCTGCTCGTGTCCGACGTCGGCAGCGTCTACCCGGCGCTGCTGTCCGGCGCGTGGCACAACTTCGTCGGCTGGCTTGGGGGCCTCGTCTCGTGATCTCGTTGCGTAACCACGTCATCTCCATCGCCGCGGTGTTCCTCGCGCTCGCCGTCGGCGTCGTGCTCGGCTCCACGTCGCTGAGCAACCGGGTGCTCGGCGGCCTCGCCGACGACCGGGCCAACCTGAGCAAGCAGGTGTCCGACCTCCAGTCCAAGCAGACCGACCTGAGCGGCCGGCTCACCGACGCGGACCGCTACGCGCTGGCGACCGGCCCGCTGGCCGTGCACGGCGCGCTGGACGGCAAGTCGGTGGTGCTGATCACCACCGCGGACGCCAAGCCGACCGACCGGGACGGCGTCGCCGCGCTGCTGCGGGCCGCCGGCGCGAACGTCACCGGCGAGTTGCAGCTCACCGACGCGTTCACCGACCCGACGAAGTCCGACCAGCTCCGGTCGCTGGTGGCCCGGCTGCTGCCGGCCGGCGTGCAGCTGCCGACCGCCGCCGACCCGGGCACCCTTGCCGGCGGGCTGATCGGCCCGCTGCTGCTGCTCGACAAGACCACCGGCAAGCCGCAGGCGTCGCCGGACGAGACCGCCGCCGCGCTGACCGGCCTGGCCAGCGGCGGCTACGTCCGCCAGGGCCAGGGCCTGCACGCCGCGCAGCTGGCGCTGGTGCTCACCGGCGGTTCCGTCGGCGGCGACGCGGCCGCCGACCGGGCGGCGGTGATCGCCCGCTTCGCCACGCAGGTGCAGCGCTCCGGCGGCGGCACGGTGCTGGCCGGCCGCACCGGTTCCGCCGACAACTTCGGGCCGCTGGCCGTCGTCCGCGCCGACGGCTCGGTGCTGTCCACGGTGGACGACGTCGACAACGCCGCGGGCCAGGTCGTGACGGTGCTCGCGCTGCGGGACGCGGCCGCCGGCAAGACCGGCGCGTACGGCACCGCGGGCAACGCGCAGGCCCCCGCACCCGCTGCGCCGGCGGGCTGAGGTGCTACTGTGAAATCCCGTGGAAAGGCAGGTCGGCCCAGCCGGCGGCCTACGTTCGGACCAGTCACCACGGGAGACCCCCTTGTCACAGTCACGCCTGACCAAGCACGTCTTCGTGACGGGAGGTGTGGCCTCCTCGCTGGGCAAGGGGCTCACCGCCTCCAGCCTCGGCCAGCTGCTCACCGCGCGTGGCCTGCGGGTCACGATGCAGAAGCTGGACCCGTACCTCAACGTCGACCCGGGCACGATGAACCCGTTCCAGCACGGCGAGGTGTTCGTCACCGAGGACGGCGCCGAGACCGACCTGGACATCGGCCACTACGAGCGGTTCCTGGACCGTGACCTGTCCGGCTCGGCCAACGTCACCACCGGGCAGGTCTACTCGGCGGTGATCGCCAAGGAGCGCCGCGGCGAGTACCTCGGCGACACGGTGCAGGTCATCCCGCACATCACCGACGAGATCAAGTCGCGGATCCGGGCGATGGCCGACCCGGACGAGAACGGCGTCGCCCCGGATGTGGTGATCACCGAGGTCGGCGGCACCGTCGGCGACATCGAGTCGCTGCCGTTCCTGGAGGCCGCCCGCCAGGTCCGCCACGACGTGGGCCGGGACAACTGCTTCTTCCTGCACGTGTCGCTGGTGCCGTACCTGGCGCCGTCCGGCGAGCTGAAGACCAAGCCCACCCAGCACTCGGTGGCCGCGCTGCGCAACATCGGCATCCAGCCCGACGCCATCGTGTGCCGGGCCGACCGGGAGATCCCCGACGGCCTCAAGCGCAAGATCGCCCTGATGTGCGACGTCGACGTCGACGCCGTGGTGGCCGCGCCGGACGCGCCGTCGATCTACGACATCCCCAAGGTGCTGCACGCCGAGGGCCTGGACGCGTACGTGGTGCGCCGGCTCGACCTGCCGTTCCGGGACGTGTCCTGGACCGTGTGGGGCGACCTGCTGGACCGGGTGCACAACCCCAGCGACCGGGCCCGGATCGCGTTGGTGGGCAAGTACGTCGACCTGCCCGACGCGTACCTGTCGGTGACCGAGGCGCTGCGCGCCGGCGGCTTCGCGCACCGCGCCAAGGTCGAGATCGTCTGGGTTCCCTCGGACGAGTGCGAGACCGAGGTCGGCGCGGCCCACGCGCTGTCCGGTGTGGACGGTGTGCTGGTGCCCGGCGGCTTCGGCGTGCGGGGCATCGAGGGCAAGATCGGCGCCATCCGCTACGCCCGCACCCGCGGCATCCCGACCCTCGGCCTGTGCCTGGGCCTGCAGTGCATGGTGATCGACGCCGCGCGCGGGCTGGCCGGGATCGCCGACGCCAACTCCGACGAGTTCGGCGAGCCCACCAAGAACCCGGTGATCTCCACCATGGCCGACCAGACCGACGTCGTCGCCGGCGAGCGGGACATGGGCGGCACCATGCGGCTCGGGGCGTACCCGGCGAAGCTGCTGCCGGGGTCGCAGGCGGCCAAGGCGTACGGCACCACCGAGGTGTCCGAGCGGCATCGGCACCGCTACGAGGTGAACAACGCCTACCGGGCCCGGTTGAGCAAGGCGGGGCTGGTGTTCTCCGGCACGTCGCCGGACGGGCACCTGGTCGAGTTCGTGGAGCTGCCCGCCGACAAGCACCCCTTCTTCGTCGGCACCCAGGCGCACCCGGAGCTGAAGTCCCGGCCGACCCGGCCGCATCCGCTGTTCGCCGCGTTCATCCGTGCGGCGCTGGACTACGTCGCCGCGGAGCGGCTGCCCGTCGAGCTGGCCGAGGTGAACGCGTGAACGACCAGTCCCACGTGTTCGATGTCGCTTCCAGCAAGGACATCTACATAGGGCGCGTGATCGCGCTGAGGTCCGACGCGGTGGTGATGCCCGGCGGCAACACGGCGATCCGTGAGGTCGTCGAGCACCTGGGCGCGGTTGCCGTGCTGGCGCTGGATTCCGACGAGCAGGTGACGTTGATCCACCAGTACCGGCACCCGCTGGGGCGTCGGATCTGGGAGCTGCCGGCGGGTCTGCTGGATGTGGTCGGCGAGGAGCCGGTGCTCGCGGCGCAGCGGGAGCTGGCCGAGGAGACCGGCCTCGCGGCGGCGTCGTGGGTGACGCTCGTGGACGTGGCCGCGTCGCCGGGCTTCACCGACGAGGTGGTGCGGGTGTTCCTCGCGCGGGACCTGTCCGATGTGGGGCGCGAGATCCCCGACGGCGACGAGGAAACCGACCTCGTTTCGCGGAAGTTCCCGCTGTCGGAGGCGGTGCGCATGGCGTTGGCCGGCGAGATCGTCAACGGCGCTTCGGTGGGCGGAATCCTGGCGGCGCATGCCGTGCTGTCCGGAGCGGCGGAGGCGCGCCCCGCCGAGACCCCCTGGCAGGACCGCCCGACCCGCTTCGCCGCCCGCTGACCCCCGCGAGTCCAACGAACCCCCGCGAGTCGCGCTCTGGGACACACCGAATGTTGACTTCGGGCGGAAACGAGCTTCAAGGCTCAGTTCTGCACGAGACCTACATTCGGTGTGTCTGTGAGCGCGACTCGCGGGGGTTTGGTCAGCGGTAGGGGGTCCAGCGGGTGGTGGTGTCGCCGGTGCGGATGGAGTGCAGGCGGCGGCGGAGTTCGGTGCGGGCGTCGGTGTCGAGGGCGATGGGCAGGCCGACCGCCGCCAGCTTCAGCTCACGGAGTTCCCGCAGCACGGGGAATCCCGGCCACCGCGTGACGTCGAAGCCGTAGGCGTCGGCGAGCTGCTGGTGGTGGTCGGTGCGGTGCTGGAACCGCAGCTGCCGCACGGCCACCGGCACCAGATCCCATTCACGGGGACCCACACAGGCTGTGTCGAGGTCGCACCAGATGGTGCCGCCGGGGGTGGCGATGAGGTTCCCGACCTGGGCGTCGCCGTGGATGACGCTCTCCGGCAGCTGGAACCGCACGGTCGCCAGCGCGGTCTCGATGGCGTCGCAGCGGCGGGCCAGCAGGTCCAGGTCGGCGCAGGGCCAGCCGCGTGTGCGGGCGTCGTGGATCCGGGTCCGCAGGTCGGTGACGGGATCCCAGCGTGGCAGGGCGGCGCCGGCGGCCGGCACACGGTGCAGCCGCCGCAGCAGTCTGGCCAGCTCGACGTTGGTGGGGACGCGGCCCGTGTCGGCGGCCCGCATCCAGAACGTGATGACGTGCTCGCCGACGTGCACGATCTGCGGCACGCCCCGGGCCGGCTGCACCACGGGCACCCGGTGCCGGTCCAGCAGCCGCGCGGCCTCCACGGCGGCCAGCGCCCGCCGGCGCAGGCCGGGCGTGAGCGTGATGCGCACGATGATCGGATGTCGTTCCAGCCGATAGACGGCGTTGTTGACACAGCGCACGAGCCGGGCGTCGGAGTCGTCCAGCCCGACGGTCCGACAGGCGCGCGCCAGCACCGACCTGATGTTCCCGAACTCGCCTGTGAGCATCTGTCCCCTTCCGCCGGACAATGGGTACCCCCGGCGCGGGGACTCGACGCGTTTCGACGATACCTACGCTGTCGACGAGGCTGTAGTGGCCGCTGTTACGGTGACCCGGACCGAGGCCGAAATGCCCTCCCGGCCTGGCGCACCAGGTGGTACGGCTGCACGAGGGGGCCCGACGGCCGGGGATGGTGGCAGGTGGAGGACGGCCGGGCGCGTGAGGTCACCTCGTCCATCAACAAGATGGCCCAGGACGAGGGGGCCCGGGTCGCCGTGCGCCACGTCTGCCAGGCCTGCGCCCAGCGGATGCGGGCCGTCGGCGTCGTCCAGTACGTGGTCTCCGACCTGGGTCAGGGCGAGCCCGTCTACGCCACCGACCTGGCCGCCGAGCAGATCGCGGAACTCCAGGTGACGCTGGGCGAGGGCCCGGCGGTGGACACGCTGAGCGAGGAACGCCCGATGGTGGCCATCGACCTGACCACCGGCTCGCGCTGGCCGATGTTCTCGCAGGCGGCGGTGGAGGCGGGCGTGCGGGCGGTGTTCGCGTTCCCGTTGCAGATGGGCTCGATCGCGGTCGGCGTGCTGGAGGTCTACCGGTCCGAGCCGGGCGACCTGACCACCGTCGAGTACCGGGACGCGCTGCTCTACGCCGACGCCGCGATGGCCTTGCTGCTGGAACACGTCAACGACGAGCCCAGCACCCAGGAGCACGACCTGTTCGCGGGCGGCTTCGGCAGCCGCTGGGACATCGTGCACCAGGCCACCGGCGTGGTCTCGGTGCAGCTGCGCAGCGGCCTGAGCGAGGCATTCCTCCGCCTGCGGGGCCACGCCTTCCTGACCGGGCGCGGCCTCGCCGACGTCGCGGAGGACGTGATCGAGGGGCGGCTCCGCTTCGAGCCCGACGACGTCTAGACGCGGTCCAGATACACCACCGGGATGCGGCGGCTCGTCTTCTGCTCGTACTCGGCGAAGCCCGGCATGACCGAGACCGCGTTGGCGTACAGGCGGTCGCGCTCGGCGTCGTCGTCGACGGAGGTGGCCCGCGCCTGGTACTTGTCCGTGCCGACCTCCACGGTGAGATCGGGGTTGGCGACCAAGTTGTGGTACCAGGCCGGGTGCTTGGGTGCGCCGGCGGCCGACGCGATGACGTAGATCCGGTCGCCGTCGTGGAAATAGACGACCGGGTTGGTGTGCGGCTTGCCGCTCTTGGCGCCGGTGGTGGTCATCAGCACCAGCTCCGCGCCCTCGAAGGGGCCGCCGACCTTGCCGCCGTTGGCCCGAAATTCCTCGATCACCTGGGTGTTGAAGTCAGTCATGCCCGGAACAACACCTCCGGTGGCCGATTGATGCCCCCCGATCGGGGGGATTGTCGACCGGATCTGCGGGCGTACCGTGCGTGACAGCCGGGACGCGGCTGGTGATCGACCTCGGGGGAGGCGCGCATGGCCCGGTTCGGTGATGTCTTCGCCAACCGCGAGTACCGGGCTCTGCTGTCGGCGTACACGATCTCCATGGCCGGCGACCAGTTCGCCCGGGTCGCGGTGTCGGTGCTGGTGTTCGACCGCACGAGGTCGCCCGCGCTGACCGCGTTGACCTACGCCCTGACGTTCCTGCCCGACCTGCTCGGCGGGCCGCTGCTGGCCGGCATCGCCGACCGGTGTCCGCGCCGGACCGTGATGATCACCGCCGACGTGCTGCGGGCCGTGCTGGTCGTGATCATGGCGATGCCCGGCACCACGTTCCTGGGGCTCGCCGGGTTGCTGGTGGTCGTGCAGCTGGCCGCGTCGCCGTCGAACGCGGCGCGGGGCGCCCTGCTGCCGCAGATCCTCACCGACGAGGAGTACCCGATCGGCCAGGCCGGGCTGTCCTCGGCCGGGCAGGCGGCACAGGTGGCGGGCTTCGCCGGCGGCGGCGCATTGATCCTCGCCATCGGCACGAGTGGGGTCCTGCTTGCGGATGCCGCCACTTTTGCCGCATCCGCTGCACTCGCGCTGCTCGGTATCCGGCATCGGGACGCCGCCGCGACCTCCACCGACCTCGTGAAGCGGAGCTGGGGCAGCGACCTCGTCGCCGGGTTCCGGCTCGTCGCGACCACGCCGCAGCTGCGGGCGTTGATCGCGTTCGCCTGCGTGTCCGGCATCTACATCGCGGGGGAGGCGCTGGCCGCCCCGTACGCGGCGGAGCTGGGCGGCGGGCCCACGTTGGTCGGGCTGCTGTTCGCAGGCTTCGCCGCCGGGGCGGTCGCCGGCATGCTGGTGCTGGCCCGGTTGTCGACCGCGACGCGCCTGCGCGCGCTGCCGATGTTGGCCGTCGGCTCGTGCCTGCCGCTGGTGCTGTGCGCGGTCGATCCGCCGGCGGCGGTCGTGGTGGCGTTGTTCGTGATCAGCGGCTTCGCCAGCGGGTATCAGGTCACCGCCAGCACGACGTTCATGCAGCTGGTGCCCGATGACCGTCGGGGTCAGGCGTTCGGGCTGGCCGTCACCGCGCTGAAGGTGTCGCAGGGCGTCGGCGTCGGGCTCGCCGGACTGGTCGCGGACTGGGTCGGCCCGCACGGGACCGTCGCGCTCGCCGGCGTCATCGGGGTGGCCTTCGCGTCCGGCGTCGGCCTGCTGTGGCGGGCCGCGGGCGGCGGATCGGCCGCGTCCACGACGCGACCGACACCCGCCCCGGAACCTGGTTAGCGACCGTCAGCGCCATTCGCTGGGACGGCCGACGCGGCGCCACTCGGAGGGACGGCCGGTGCGGGGGGACTCGCTGCGCTTGATCATGATGTGCCTCCGTGTGGGCGTGGAGCGTGATTTTCGTTTCCCCCGTGCGGAGCACGACACTGTGTCGATCCCTGATTACAGTGACTGTTTTCCGGGGACGGGGGTGCCGCGACGTGAATCGGGTCGACCCACGCCGCTGGCGTCTATGGTCTCTCCCACGTGGACTTCTCGCGTACGTCGTCGTGGTGGAGGTCGCGACCGTACTCATGCTGGTGACGGCCGCGTCACTGACCCCGATTACGTCCACGTCGTGGCTCTGGTTCGGCCTGTTGCTGGGTGCTTCCGTGATTCACCTCGAAGCCGCCCAGGGAATCGAACGTATTCGCGAAGTCTCAGCCGAGGGCAGCCCGTACACGCATATGCAGAGCGTCTGGTATTTCGCCGGCGTCCTGTTGTTGCCGCTGCCGCTGCTGACCGCGTTGATCATTCTGTCGTTCACCCACGAGTGGTTCCGGGTGTTCCGCGGGCAGGCGATCGCGTACCGGAAGGTCTTCTCCGCGGCGACCGTCGTGCTCGCCGTCGGCGGCGCCCAGCTGGTGCTGGCCGCGTTCTTCCCGGCCGTCGGCCCGCCCTACGCCGCCCAGCTCGGCGGCCCGATCGGGGCGCTCGCCGTGATCGTCGCCGGGCTGGCCTACCGGCTGGTCAACTACGCCCTGGTGGTCGGGGCCATCGTCGCGTCCAACCCCGAGCAGCCGGCCCGCAAGGCCCTCGGCCACGCCTCCGACCAGCTGATCATCGCCGCCAGCGTCGGCCTCGGCTACGCCGTCGGCGTGTTCACCGTGGACCGGCCGTGGTCCATGCCGATCCTGCTGGTCACCGTGCTCGCCCTGCACATGGGGCTGCTGCTGCCGCAGTTCCGGATCGCCGCGCACACCGACTCCCGGACCGGCCTGGTGGACGCCGCCTGGTGGTCCGACCGCGCCGCCGACCAGCTCGACCGGGCGCGGCGGCTGGCCCGGACCGTCGGCGTGCTGATGATCGACCTGGACCACTTCAAGCAGGTCAACGACCGGTACGGGCATCTGGCCGGCGACCAGGTGCTGACCGCCGTCGCCGAGACCGTCAAGCACTCCGTGCGGTCCCTCGACCTCGTCGGGCGGTGGGGCGGCGAGGAGTTCGCCGTGCTGGTGCCGGCCGTCGGCGTCGACGAGCTGCACGCCGCCGCCGAACGCGTGCGGGCCGCCGTGCAGGCGCTGGCCGTGGAGACGTGCGACCTCGAGGGGCGCGGCGTCACCGTCAGCGGGCTGACCGTGTCCGTCGGGGCCGGGCTGTTCCCGGGGACCGCCGTCGAGCTCAGCGACCTGTTGCTCGCCGTCGACGGCGCCCTGTTCCAGGCCAAGCGCCAGGGCCGCAACCGCACCGTGATGACCACCCGCATCGTCGCCGCCCCCGCCGAGGAACCCGCCCGCGAACGCACCGCCTAAGACTTCAGGCGGATGGTGGCGGCGGGGTCGTCGTTGCCGAGGTACCAGAGGTGTCCGGCCGGTGCCGGCGGGTACTCGCCCTCGATGATCCGGATCAGCGCCTCGCCAAGGGTGACGATCCGCTTCGTGCTCACCGCGTTGCCGCCGCGCCAGATCACCGTGGCGTCGTCCAGAACCCGCCACTCGGCCGCCTCGGCCGCGGTGATCACTTCCTTCGTCGCCAACCTGGCGCAGGCGGCGTGTATCAGCGCTATGAACGCCGTCTCGCGGCCGTCGGTCCACTCGTCCAACGGAACCGCGGAGTTCGCGCCGACCACCGCATTCCTTCGCAGCTCCGGCTCCCACTCGGACGGCTCCGCCGCCATCTCGGCGAACAGGACCGACAGGCTGACGTCGTAGACCCAGTACAGGTCGTCGCCGTAGTCCACCGGCACCGTGCGACTCACCCCCGAAACCTACCCCCGGCGAGTCACGCTTGGCGTCAGGGCGAAATGCGGTGTCGTGCAGAACTGAGACCTGAGGCTCGTTTCTGCCTGAAACCGCATTTCGGTGTGTCTGTGAGCGCGACTCGCGGGGGTCAGAAGCTGACTACGCGGTTGCGGCCGCTGTTCTTGGCGCTGTACAGGGCGGTGTCGGCGGCGTGCAGGAGGCGGTCGACGACCGTGCCGGCGGTGGGGTACATGGCGACGCCGATCGACACCGACAGGTCCTTGATCACCCGGCCGTCGTCGGCGAAGTCGACGGGCACCACCAGTTCGCTCACCGCGTGCCGGATGCGCTCCGCCACCGTCACCACGTGCGCCTCGCCGACCCCCGGCAGCAGCACCACGAACTCCTCGCCGCCGAACCGCCCGACGGAGTCGTACGAGCGGACCTGCGCCGTGATCGTGTCGGCCACCGCCTTCAGCGCCAGGTCGCCGGCCAGATGCCCGTACGTGTCGTTGACCTGCTTGAAGTGGTCCAGGTCGACCATCAGCACACCGGTCGTCTCGTTGGTGCGGCCGGCGCGGGCCAGCTCGCTGGTGGCCAGGTTGTGCCACCCGAGCGTGTTGAACAGCCCCGTCTTCTCGTCCTTGGTGGCCGCGACCTCCAACTGCCTGACCAGCACGCCGCGGTGCAGCACGAGCAGCGGCGGCACCACCATCACCACCAGCACCGGCTGCGTCGCCATGGCCAGCGCGGTCAGCGTGCCCAGGCACAGCGTCGCCAGCTCGACCAGGTTGTCCGCCCAGCCGCCGAACAGCTCCCGGATGGAGCGGCGCGTCATGTTCAGGGCGCCGAGGATCAGCAGCGCGTTCGCGACGAAGTACGCCGCCACCGTGCCGGCGATCGCCCCCACGCCGAGCCACCCCTGCGTCAGTGCGTCGCCGATTCCGGTCACGCCGAACAGGCCCAGCACCAGCCGCGCCACGTAGCAGGTCAGCACCACCACCGACGCGTTGATCACGCTGCGGAACGCCGGCACCCGCTGGAGCCGGTACCAGCTGCGCAGCGCCAGGTGCGTGTACAGGATCGCGACCAGGGCCGCCACCAGCGCCGGCGGCAGCAGCAGGACGCCCGCGAACGTCCACACCGACGTCATGTTGATGTGCGGCGTGCCGTTCACCCGCCGGCGGACCCGCTCGACCTGCCGGCCCAGCTCCGACTGCGTGATGCCCAGGACGGCCAGGGCCAGCGTCACCAGCACGTCTTTAGCGCCGGGTTGAACCCAGGCGGCCGCCAGCACCGTACTTCCGACCGCGACGGCCTCGGTGACCAGACAGAACGCGATCAGCCGCGGCCGCTGCCGCCACAGAGTCCATCGACCGGGAGTGACCAGGAGGTCACGGACGTGCACCGAGGAGCCAATGCCCGGCCCGGTGTCGTTCATAATCGTGCTCCGGCACTCCCTGCGGTGACTGTCCTGACCCGGTCAGCCAATCACACCGAGCGAGCCAGGTCAGCCACCGTGACCTGGATGGATCAGCGAGGGGAGGTGCAGCCGCCATGAGCAACCGCGACAGCTGAGCCTCCCCGCAGGCACCTGGCAAAACGGTGGCCGTCGACATTTTCGATCTCACCCGTGTTGTCGGCGGCCACCAGCAGTTCGTTAGCCCGGGCCGGGGCTTGATCGCGGGGCTAGGCTACGGCGTGAGCTGCCCTGGAATGAGGTGAACTCCCGCTGAGCGCGCCGCACGTCACCGACATACCCGTGGCACTCCGAGAGGCCGCTGCGGGCTACCTGGATCACCTGGCGGTCGAGCGCGGCACGGCCCGCAACACGCTCGACTCCTACAAGCGCGACCTGCGCCGGTACAGCGAACACCTGGCCCGCGCGGGCGTGGCGTCGCTGGCGGACGTCACGGAGCCGCACGTGACGGAATTCCTGGCGGCGCTGCGCGAGGGCGACTCGGACCACCCGCCGCTGGCGGCCTCGTCGGCGGCACGGGCGGTGGTTGCGGTGCGGGGCCTGCACAAGTTCGCCTTCCGCGAGGGCCTGGCGCAGCAGGATCCGGCCCGTGAGGTGCACCCGCCGGTGCCGCCCCGCCGGCTGCCGAAGGCGCTGCCCGTCCACCAGGTGCTGAGGCTGCTGGACACGGCGGCAGGCCAGGACGCCCGTTCGCTACGGGACCGCGCGCTGCTGGAGCTGCTGTACTCCACGGGCGCCCGCATCTCGGAGGCGGTGGGCCTGGACCTGGACGACATCGACCGCGACGAGCGGACGGTGCTGCTGGACGGCAAGGGCGGCAAGCAGCGCCTGGTACCGATCGGGCGACCCGCGCTGGCGGCCGTGGACGCGTACCTGATCCGCGCGCGGCCGGATCTGGCCCGCCACGGACGAGGTACCCCGGCGGTGTTCCTGAACTCGCGCGGTGGCCGGCTGTCGCGACAGAGCGCGTGGCAGGCGCTGAAGACGGCGGCCGATCGGGCGAGCATCGACGTCGAGGTCTCGCCGCACACGCTGCGCCACTCGTTCGCCACCCACCTGTTGGAAGGGGGCGCCGACGTGCGCGTCGTGCAGGAGCTGCTGGGCCACGCCTCGGTGACCACGACCCAGGTGTACACGCTGGTCACGGTGACCACGCTGCGTGAGGTCTACGCCACCGCCCACCCCAGGGCTCTCGCGTAACTTAGGCCATTCGCAGCAATCAGCGCAGTTCAAACGTGCGGTGTCCACACGGCGAGGCGCGTTGCCGCGCTCCCCGCAGCGCCTTACGCTGCGGCTCAAGGAGAGTCAGGTTACGAGGAGACTGGAGCCATGTCGACACCGCAGCCTTCCGGGAACTCCGGGGAGCGGCTCGTTCGTGGACCCTCCGTCGAGCTCAGCCTGGCGCCGCACGCCCGTCCCGAGAACGACGAGCCGGATGTCGCCCGTGACGGCCAGATCGGCCCCACCGGCCGGCCTGTTCGGTACGTGCCGGAGCCCGCGCTGATCGGCGCCCACGGACCCGCCACGGTGTTGGCCGTCTGCAACCAGAAGGGCGGCGTCGGCAAGACCACCTCCACCATCAACCTGGGCGCGGCGCTGACCGAGTACGGCCGCCGCGTGCTGCTGGTGGACTTCGACCCGCAGGGTGCGCTGTCGGTGGGGCTGGGGATCCAGCCCCATCAGCTCGACCGCACCATCTACAACGTGCTGATGGAGCGCGCGGTCGGCATCGAGGACGTGGTGATGCAGACCTGCGTCCCCGACATGGACCTGCTCCCCAGCAACATCGACCTGTCCGCTGCCGAGGTGCAGCTGGTGTCGGAGGTCGGCCGTGAGCACACGCTCGTGCGCACGCTGCGACCCGTGATGGACCACTACGACTACGTGCTCGTGGACTGCCAGCCCTCGCTCGGGCTGCTCACCGTCAACGCGCTGGCCGCGGCCGACGGCGTTTTAATCCCACTGGAGTGCGAGTTCTTCAGCCTGCGCGGCGTCGCGCTGCTGATCGACACCATCGAGAAGGTCAAGGAACGGTTGAACCCCAAGCTTGAGATCACGGGCATCCTCGCCACCATGTACGACCCGCGCACGCTGCACTCGCGGGAGGTGATGGCGCGTGTCGTCGAGGCCTTCGGCGAGACCGTGTTCGACACCGTGATCAATCGGACGGTGCGCTTCCCGGAGACCACGGTCGCCGGCGAGCCGATCACCACCTGGGCGCCGCGCTCGTCGGGCGCCAAGGCCTACCGCGCGCTGGCCCGCGAGGTGATCGCCAGGTGACTCGCCGCGTCCAGCTTCCGGGTGCGGCCGAGTTGTTCCGGTCCACCAGTGTGCCCCGAGCCGGCTTCGTAGCCGACGACCGGTCCGAGCCGGTCGCCGACGGCCCCGTAAGCTCGGCGGGCACCGGTCGTCGCAAGCACGAAGCGAAGATCACGGTCTACCTGTCCGACGAGGAGTTGCTGGCGTTGGAACACGCCCGTCTGGCGTTGCGCGCCGCGCACGGCATCGCCGTGGACCGCGGCCGGGTGGTGCGTGCCGCGATCGCGGCCGTGCTCGAGGACTTCACCACCCACGGCGCCGACTCGCAGCTGGTCAAGGGCATCGCCGGGGATGACTGATGTGGACCCGTCGGTCCCTGCCGATCAGGCCGCGAGTGGCAAGTTCACCGTCCGGCTGAACAACTTCGAGGGCCCGTTCGACCTGCTGCTCCAGCTCATCTCGCAGCACCAGATGGATGTCACCGAGGTGGCGCTGTCGCGCGTCACCGACGACTTCATCGCGCACCTGAAGACCCTCGGCGAGCAGTGGGACCTGGACGAGACCACCGAGTTCCTGGTGATCGCCGCGACCCTGCTCGACCTCAAGGCGGCCCGGCTGCTGCCGGCCGGCGACGTCGAGGACGAGGACGACCTGGCCCTGCTGGAGGCCCGCGACCTGCTGTTCGCGCGGCTGCTCCAGTACCGGGCGTACAAGCAGGTGGCGGCCCTGTTCGGCGAGCTGGAGGCGGGGGCGCTGCGGCGCTACCCGCGGTCGGTGTCGCTGGAGGAGCGCTACACCGCGCTGCTGCCCGAGGTCATGATCGGCATGAGCCCGCAGCGGTTCGCCGAGCTCGCTGCGGCCGTGTTCCGGCCCAAGCCGCCGCCGACGGTGTCGCTCTCACACCTGCACATGGGGGCCGTCTCGGTCCGTGCGCACGCGGCGATCCTGCGGGTGCGGCTGGCCGAGCGGGGTGTCGCGACATTCGGCGAGCTGGTGGCCGACTGCGACAACACGATCGAGGTGGTGGCGCGGTTCCTGGCGCTGCTGGAGCTGTACCGCGAGGCGGCCGTGCTGTTCGAACAGGACGAGGCGCTCGGGGAGCTGACGCTGCGCTGGTCCGGCGGCAGCGTCGAGGAGGCACGGGCGGCGGCCGAGGTGGATCGGGCGTTCGCCGACGAGGAGGAGTACGGGTGACCGAACCCGAGGACGAGCGGCCCGAGGAGCAGTTCGAGGGCCCGGCGGGCGGCGGCGCGGCCAAGCCGCCGCCGGCGGAGCAGGAGCCCGTCGAGGCGGCGGTGCCCGAGCAGGAAGCCGCCGAGCCTGAGGCCGAGCCGGAGCCTGTCGAGTCAGAGACGCCGGCCGAGGCGGAGCCCGAGGCCGCGGAGCCTGCCGAGCCGGAGCCCGAATCCGAGGCCGATGACTCGGACGAGGCACCCGTCGATGTCGCCGCGGTGATGGGGGCGATCCTCGACGAGGCGGCGGCATACCAGGCGACGGCGTCCGAGGACGACGAGGAGGCCCCGGCCTCCACCGGGCCCGACCTGTCCGACGACGCTGTGCTGCACGCCGCGCTGGAGTCGCTGCTGCTGGTGGTCGACTCGCCGGCGGAGGACGAGCTGCTGGCCACCACGCTGGACCAGCCCGTGAAGCGGGTCCGCGAGGCGCTGGAGTCGCTGTCGGCGCGCTACACCGAGGCCGGCAGCGGCATCGACCTGCGGCGGGTCGGCGACGGGTGGCGCATGCACACTCGGGACGTCTACGCGCCGTACGTGGAGAAGCTGCTGCTCGACGGCCAGCGCGCCAAGCTCACCCGGGCCGCGCTGGAGACGCTGGCGGTGATCGCCTACCGTCAGCCGGTCACCCGGTCGAGGGTCGCCGCGGTGCGTGGCGTGAACGTCGACGGTGTGATCCGCACCCTGGTCACCCGGGGCCTGATCGAGGAGACGGGCAACGACCCGGACACGGGTGGCATCCTGTATCGGACCACCGAACTTTTCCTGGAGCGGTTGGGGCTGTCCTCGCTGAAGGATCTGCCGCCGATCGCTCCGCTGCTGCCCGAAGTGGATGCGATCGACGATGTCGGCTAAGAACTCTGATGACGGTGTGCGCCTGCAGAAGGTGCTCTCCCAGGCGGGCGTGGCCTCACGGCGCGCGGCCGAGGAGCTGATCGCGGAGGGCCGGGTCAGCGTCGACGGCAAGGTCGTGCGCGAGATGGGCCGGCGCGTGGACCCGGACACGGCCGTGATCCACGTGGACGGCAGCCGGGTGATCGTCCGTGAGGACACCCTGCACATGGCGCTGAACAAGCCCAAGGGTGTGCACTCGACGATGTCCGACGAGATGGGCCGCCCGTGCGTCGGCGACTACGTGCGCGAGCGCGCGGAGTCCGGCGGCGCGCGGCTGTTCCACGTCGGGCGGCTGGACGTGGAGACCGAGGGCCTGCTGCTGCTGACCAACGACGGCGAGCTGGCGCACCGGCTGATGCACCCGTCCTACCGCGTGCTGAAGACCTACCTGGCCGAGGTGCCCGGGCCGGTCGCCAAGGACGTGGGCAAGCGGCTCAAGGCCGGCATCGAGCTGGAGGACGGGCCGATCAAGGTGGACGCGTTCCGCCTGGTCGACTCGCTGCCCGGCAAGGCGATGGTCGAGGTGGTGCTGCACGAGGGCCGCAAGCACATCGTGCGGCGGCTGCTGGCCGAGGTCGGCTACCCCGTGCAGCGGCTGGTGCGCACCGAGCTGGCCGGGGTGCAGCTGGGCAACCAGCGGCCCGGTTCGCTGCGGCGGCTCACCCGCGCCGAGGTCGGCCTGCTCTACTCGGCCGTCGGCATGTAAGCCACTATCGCTTCAGTAGCGACTGATTTCAGGGGCCCTTTCCGGTGCGGGAAGGGCCCCTGTTTTCGTCGTCGAAGTGGTAGAATCGAACGTGTGAGCGAACCTCCGAACCCCTCGCCCAAGCCGTGGCCGGTGCCTCGGTGACTTCCTTCCCCTAGCTGATGACTTTCGCGATGTCGGGGTGATTTGTGCCGTGAAAGTCATCAGCTAGGCTTACTACTTGTGGGCGATGACGAGCTGGCTGTGGAGGTCCGGGAGGCCGTGTCCCGGCTGGCGCGCCGGCTGCGTCAGGAGCGGCCGCCGCACGAGCTCGGACTGACCTCGTTGTCCGTCCTGTCGCGGCTCTACCGGCTCGGTCCGGCCAGCCCCTCCGCGCTGGCCGCCGCCGAGAACGTGCAGCCGCAGTCCATGACCCGGGCGCTGGCCGTGCTGACCGAGCGCGGGCTCGTCGTCCGCGAACCGCATCCGACCGACCGGCGGCAGACCGTCGTCAGCGTCACCGATGCCGGGCGGGCCGTGCTGGACGAGGACCGCTCGCGGCGCGACGCCTGGCTGGCCGGCGTCATCGCCGACCGGCTCACGCCCGTCGAGCAGGAGTTCCTCCGGGCGGCAGCGAAACTGCTGGAGGTGCTCTCGAGGTGAGCGTCCTCGTTCGTGCCGGTGGGCTGCGGCTGGTGCTGCCCATCGTGCTCGGGACGCTGCTCAACGCCGTCAACTCGTCCATGATCGCCGTGGCGCTGGTGGACATCCAGCACGAGTTCCATGCCGGCGCCGAGGTCGTGTGGCTGGTGTCCGGGTTGTACCTCGCGACCGCCGTCGCGCAGCCCACCATGGGCCGGCTCGCCGACCGTTTCGGGGCGCGGCGGGTCTTCTGCTGGGGGCTCGTGATCGTCATGGCCGCCGCCGTCGGCGCCCCGTTCGCGCCCACCCTCGGCTGGCTCGTCGCCGCCCGCGTGCTGCTCGGCGTCGGCACGTCCGCCGCCTATCCGTCCGGGGTTTCCCTTATCCGGCAAGGCATCGGCGGCGAGGCCACCGGCGCCCTCGGCGCCATCTCCGCCGCCGGCCAGGTCGCCGTCGCGCTGGGGCCGCCGCTGGGCGGTCTGCTGGTGCTGCTCGCCGGCTGGCGGTCGATCTTCTGGGTCAACCTGCCCCTCGCCGCAGCGTCCCTGGTGCTGGTGCTGCTCTGGGTGCCCCGCGACCGTGCCCCACGGTCCACCTCGGCCGGCCTGGACCCGTTGGGAATCCTGCTCTTCGCCGCCGCCATGGTCGGCCTGCTCGTGTTCCTGCTGGACTTCCGCTGGCTGTTCCTGGGTTCGTCGGTGGTGCTGGCGATCTTCCTGCTGTGGTGGGAACTTCGCGTCCCACAGCCGTTCCTCGACGTCCGGATGCTGTGGTCCAATCGGCCGCTGAGCCGCACCTACGGTCGCGTCGCCGTCACCTACGTCGTCTTCTACACCGTCTTCTACGGCGTTCCCCAGTGGCTCGAACAGGGCCGTCAGCTCAGCAGCGCCGTTGCCGGCCTTGTCGTGCTGCCCATCGCCGGCATGGGCATCGTCGCCACAGTGATCGCCACCCGCCGCTCGGGATGGCCCCTGCTCGTCATCGGCTCCGCCGGACTCCTCGTCGGCAGCCTCGTCCTCCTCTTCGTCGGCGCCTCAACCCCCTTGCTGCTGCTGGTGATCGTCTCCGCAGTGCTCGGCATTCCCAACGGCTTCAACAGCCTCGGCAACCAGACGGCCATGTACGCCGCCGCTCCCGACGGTCAGGTCGGCACGGCTTCAGGCTTGTACCGCACGTCCCAGTACGTCGGTGCCAATCTGGCGGCGACGTTGGTGGGGTTGGGGCTCGGCGACCACGCCACCGACGGCGGGCTGCACCTGTTGGCAGCGATCATCTCCGTGATCAGTGCGGGGCTCCTGGCCGCCGCTGTCTTCCGGCTGCGTCACAAGTAATCGGTCGACCTCCGGCGCATTGTTCTGACGGTAACAAGGCGGAAATACCCGGGAAATGCCTCGGTGCCAATGTCTTCGACCGTTCACCAGGTCAGCGGCTCCGCGCTGGGGGCTCTACGGGGCCGTTTCTCCCGAACCGACAACGAGGGAGGAAACGGGCAGGATGATACCGTACCCCAACTGGCTCAACGCCGGCGACAACGCGTGGCAGCTGATCGCCGCCACGCTCGTCGGCTTGATGAGCATTCCCGGCATCGCGGTGCTGTATGCCGGGATCGTGCAACGCAAGTGGGCCGTCAACACGATGGTCATGGCGTTCAGCGGCTTCGGCCTGGTGCTGATCGTCTGGGTGCTGTGGGTGTTCCGGATGGGCTTCGGCGAGGCGCTGCCGCTCGGACCGGGGGTGCTCGGCAACATCGTCGGCATACCCGGGCCGGTCCTCGGGCCGACCAGCGAGCAGGGGCAGGCGGCGATTCCGTTGCTGCACGGGCTGCTGCCCGACTTCCGGTTCCCGCAGTCGACGCTGGTCTACTTCCAGTTCGTGTTCGCCGCGATCACCCCGCTGCTGTTCCTGGGCAGTGTGATCGGGCGGATCAGCTTCAAGGTCTGGTTGATCTTCGTCCCGCTGTGGTCGACGCTGGCGTACTCGGTCAACGCCTTCCTGCTGTGGGGCGGCGGTTGGTGGGCGCAGCAGGGCGCGCTCGACTACAGCGGCGGCTACGTCATCCACCTGGCGGCGGGCACGTCCGGCTTCGTCGCGGCCGCGGTGATCGGTCCGCGGCTGGCCCGCGACCGCGCGCATGCCGCGCCGAACAACCTGCCGCTCGCGGCGGTCGGCGCGGGCGTGTTGTGGTTGGGATGGAACGGTTTCAACGGCGGTGACCCGTACTTCGCCGGCGCGGACGCCGCCGCGGCGGTGCTGAACACCAACCTGGCCACCGCGGCCGCGATGCTGACCTGGCTGTTGATGGACATGGCATTCACGCCGCAGCACAAGCCGGCGTTTCTCGGCGCGGTCAACGGCATGATCGTCGGTCTGGTCGCGATCACGCCGGCCGCGGGCTACGTCAACGGCGCCGGCGCGCTGATCATGGGCCTGGTCGCGTCGGCGATCGTCTGGCTGTCCTGGAACAAGCTCGGCAAGCTCAAGCTGTTCACGCGGGTGGACGACGCGCTCGGTGTGGTGCACACGCACGGCGTCGCCGGCCTGTGCGGCGGCCTGTTGGTCGGCCTGTTCGCCGATCCGGGCATGATCGTCTATCTCGGCCAGAAGGGCGCAGCCGACGTGTCCTTCGGTGGATTGTTCTACGGCAATCCCCAGCAGTTGCTGGTGCAGGCCGGCGCGGCCCTGACGGTGATCGTCTGGGACGCGCTGATCACATTCCTGATCCTGAAGTTCCTCGGGCTGTTCATGAAGCTGCGACTGCCCGATCCGGTGCTGGAGTCCGGTGATCTCGGCGTGCACGGTGAGGAGGCGCTGCCTGCGGAGACGCTGAGCACGGCCGGCACCGCGGCCACCCCCGCACCGGCGCCCGCCCCGGTCGCGAGCGACAAGTCGACCTGATGCGATGAAGCTGGTCACCGCGATCATCCGCCCGGCCGTCTTCGACACGGTGAAGCATGCCCTGGCCATGTTCGACGTGCAGGGCCTGACCGTGACGGAGGCGTACGGCAGCGGTGGCCAGCCCACCATCCAGATCTATCGCGGCCAGGAGTGGCTCCTCGACCTGGCTCCGAGGATCAAGATCGAGGTCCTGGTGACGGACCCGGACGTGCACGACGTCGCGCACGTGATCTCCCGGGCGGCGGCCACCGGGCGCGCCGGCGACGGCATGCTCTGGGTGACCGAGGTCCTGTTGGCGGTGCGGATTCGCACCGGCGAACGCGGAGCCGACGCGGCGTCGTGATCGGGTGAACGGGGTTCTGCGTCTTCGCTCCGTGATCAGCGCCGCGTTGCTGGTGGCGGCGATTCTGCGTCGGAAATCCTGAGGGCGAATTCGCTGGTTGTGCGAGCATCGCCGTGCTCGCGCGGCTACCTGGCCGTGAGTTTTGTTGCCAGGAAGACGTATTCGCGGCCCGGGCGGTCGGGGGCGTCGCGCACGTCGGTGACGGCGAAGCCATGGGCGCGGAGGTCGGCCTCGACTTCGTCCCGTTCGCGGAAGCGGAGCGTGGAGTCGGAGGTGAGCCGTTCGCCGTCGGGGAAGATCCAGGTCGAGCGGAACGACACCAGGGGACCGTCGACGGCCAGGAGGTCTGCCCAGGCCTGAACGCCGTCGCGCTCCTGGAACGTGTTCTCACGGTTCCAGCCCAGCCAGCCTTTCCTTGCGGGCACACGGGTTTCGAACATCAGGACGCCGCCGGGGCGCAGTGCCTCGTGGGCGTGGGCGAGGGTTGCCGACCAGTCGGCGGGATCGACGATGGCCTGCGCCACGTTGGCGGTCATCACGGCCAGGTCCACCTGCATCGGCGGCAGATCCCTTGCGTCGCCGTGGATCCAGCGCACGCGCTCGGCCCCCGGCTTCGCCCGCGCGACGTCCAGCGACGCCTCGGCTGGGTCGACGCCGGTGACCTCGACGCCCCGATCCGCCAACATCAGGGCCAGCACCCCCGTGCCGCAGCCGATGTCCAGCACGCTGCGCGCCTCCGCGGCGGCCGCGAGGTAGGGATCGAGGTCGGACCGATCGCCCTCCTGCACGTCGTAGAACGCGGCCAGCCGGGGATGCGTGAAGCCTTCGTCTGCCACGACGGGGACTGTAGGTCAGGCAGCCTGCGACTGCCGCCGATTTTTCCGCCACGCGCCGGGGGTGACGCCGACGTGGCGGGTGAAGGCGCGACTGAGGGCGGTGCCGGTGTCGTAGCCGACGCGCACGGCGATTTCCTGGACGCTCAACGGGGTGTCGCGCAGGAGGGTCTTGGCGCGGTAGAGCCGCCACGAGGTGAGGTAGCCCAGGGGAGTGTCGCCGGCCTTGGCCCGGAAGGCGGCGGCGAAGGCGGAGCGGGACATGCCGGCGAGGCGGGCGAGGTCGGCGACGGTCCACGGGCGGGCGAGGTCGCCGTGCAGGGCCTGCATGGCGGCGGAGAGTTGGGGGTCGCGGAGCGCGGCGAGCCAGTTGACGGCGCCGCCCCCGACGGAGGCGCAGCAGGCGCGCAGCGCCTGCACGAAGAGCACGTCGGCAAGGCGGCTGGCGATCAGCGACGTGCCGATGCCGCCGGTGGAGGCCTCGGTTTCCAGCAGGTCGAAGGTGGCGCGGACGGACCGGCCGGCGGCGTTGTCGACGTCGAGTCGCAGCAGTGGCGGCAGGGCGGAGAACAGGGGCTCGGCGGCGGTGGTGTCGAACGTGAAACGTCCGGAGACGAGCACGGTCCGGTCGCCGGAGCCGCCGTGCCGGGCGGTGTGGCCGGCGAAGATCGTCTCGCAGTCGACGACGGGACTGCCGGGGGCGTCCCGGAGGGTGAACTCGACGTCGCTCTGCACGAGGAAGCAGTCGCCGGCGACGAGTCGCTGCGGCTGCGACGCCTGCGCGGTGAGCCAGCACGAACCCTCGACGACCAGCACCAGCCGCGCGGAGTCGCGGGGCCGGAAGGCGATGCCCCACGGCGCTTGTGCCTCGACGCGGGCGTACTGGGAGGGCCCGATGTTCATGGTGGTGAGCACGTCGTCGACGAGATCCACGGGCTCTCCTCTGGACGATCGGTAGCAAACGCTGGACGCTAGGATACCGCTCGTCCAGGCCGTGGACCCTAGCGTCAACGCCATGAAGTCCTATCGACTGAACGCCGCCCGCACCCTCGAGCTGGTCGACGGCCCCGTGCCGACGCCAGGACGCGGCCAGGTGCTGGTCCGCGTCAAGGCCGCCTCCCTCAACGCCCGTGACACGATGATCGCCGCCGGCGTCTACCCGTGGCCGGCATTGCCCGACCTGGTGCAGCTGTCCGACGGCGCCGGCGTGGTCGAGGCCGTCGGACCGGACACCGGACGCTTCCGGGTCGGCGACCGCGTAGTCAACTCGTTCGCCCCGACCTGGTACGGCGGCCCGCTCCGCGAGTTCGGCCAGATGTACGGCACCGACATCGACGGCTGGCTCGCCGAATACGTCGTCGTCGACGAAAACGCCCTGGTCACGATGCCCGCGCACCTCAGCTTCGAGGAGGCGGCGACGCTGCCGTGCGCCGCCCTGACCGGCTGGTCCGCGGTGGCGGGCGTCGGCCCCGCCGACACCGTGCTGATCCAGGGCAGCGGCGGCGTCTCGCTGGCCGCGCTCCAGTTCGCCCGGACCGCTGGCGCGCGCGTCATCGCCACCACGTCCAGCGAGGCAAAGGCCCAGAAACTCCAGGCCCTGGGCGCCAGCGATGTCGTCAACTACGTCGACACGCCGGACTGGGGAACCGCCGTTCGCAAGCTCACGGACGACCGTGGCGTGGACCTGGTCGTCGAGGTCGGCGGCGCGATCACCCAGTCGCTCAACGCCCTCGCCCTGCGCGGCACCGTCGCCCTGGTCGGCAGCCTCACCGGTCCCGGCGAGGCCGTCGACCTGATGGACCTGCTCCTCCGGGTCGCCATCCTGCGCACCATCGGCGTCGGCAGCCGCAGCGACCTGGAGGAGATGAACCGCGTAATCGGCCTGCACGAGCTCCGGCCGGTGATCGACCGCGTCTTCCCCTTCGACGAGGCGCCGGCCGCGTACGAGCACTTCGCGCACGGCTCCCGCTTCGGCAAGGTCGTGATCAGCCTCTAGCTCAACGCTCGAGGAAGCGGACCTGCCCTCCGGTGAAAACGTCCTCCTGGGACCGCAGCTTGTCCAAAGCCGTCAGCATCGCGCCTTGGAAGGAACCGTCCTGCGGGAAGGTTTTTGTCGATACGAGCACCAAACCCGCGTGACTGGCGCCGCGATCGCGGTACTGGCCGTCGAGAAGCACGAAATCGCGGATGTTGGTCGTGACCACGGCACGCCCCGATCCGGCGGCGTGGGCCAGGATCTGGTCGTCGGATCGGCCGACCAGACGGTGGTCGGCGACGACGGAAACGACGTCATGACCGCGGTCGCGGAGCTTGCGGGCGAGGCGTTCGCCGAGCATCTCGTCCAGCAGCGCCTTGTTGGGTCACGGGCGACCGAGCAGGGTTCGGGTGCGTAGCCAGGCCTGCTCCGCCTGCTCCTCGGCGTGGTCGGCGGCGTCGATCTCGGCGTCGATCTCCTCCGGATACGTCGCCCAGTACTGCACGGCGACGTGTACGAGCCGGCCGGGCAGGTCGGCGTTGGTGGCGACGACATCGACCACGGCGTCCTCGGACAGCTCGGGTTCGGCGGCGCGGGCCGACCGCACGGCCCGCACGACTTCCCACACGTCGGGCCCGCCGATGAGGCCGGCCCGGCGACCACCGGGACCCTCGCGGAACATCACGCCGGGGTGCTCGCCCATGCGGAGGCTCTCGTCCACCAACCGGTTCGTGGCGGACGAGAGCGACAGTCCCGGGTGCGTGGCGACGAACGCGGCGAGCCTGCGCTCGACCGCGGAGGTGAACCGGACGTTCACGGGGCCTTTTCTCTGCACGACGCCAGGCTACTACACCCGGCTACATTGTAGCCATGAAGGCTCCGACCTGCGGATTCATGACTTGTGCAAGGCCGCAGGCAGTCCCGTCCGTCAGACTTCGGATGCCGCCGACCCTGGCGCGGAGGGGACGTCAGGAGCGGCGGCCTCAGCGCAGTGGTCGGAAGAACTCCCGGATCTCGGTGACCAGCGCGGCGGGCTGCTCCAGGGCGGCGAAGTGGCCGCCGCGCGGGAGTTCGGTGTAGCGCTGGAGGTTGTAGGCCCGCGCCACCCATTCGCGCGGCGGCCGGGAGATCTCCTTGGGGAAGCTGGCGAAGCCGGTGGGGGTGTCGATGTACCCGGGGCTCATCATCGGCGTCGACGGGTCGCGGAAGGCCTCGTAGTACAGACGGGTGGAGCTGGCGATGGTGTTGGTGAGCCAGTACAGCGAGATGTTGGTGAGCAGCTCGTCCTTGCTGAACACGGACTCGACGTCGCCGTCGCAGTCGCTCCACGTCCGGAACTTCTCCACGATCCACGCGGCGAGTCCGGCGGGCGAGTCGGAGAGCCCGGCGCCCAGGGTCGAGGGCTTGGTGCTCTGGATGCCGATGTAGCCGGTCTCCTGGTCACGCCACTTCGACGAGTTGTCGAGGTAGGCCTGCTCGGCCTCGGTGAGCGGCGCGGAGTGCTCGCCGACCACGGGCCGAGCGGCCATCATGTTCACGTGGATGCCGGCGAGCTGGTCGCCGTGGTCCCGGCCGAGACAGGCGGTGATCACGGCACCCCAGTCCCCGCCCTGCGCCCCGTAGCGCGAATAGCCGAGCACGTCGGTCATCAGCGTGTGGAAGCGTTCGGCGATGGCGGCCGGGCTGATGCCGGGGGTGCCGGGATGCGCCGAGAAGCCGTAGCCGGGCAGGCTCGGCGCGACGACGGTGAAGGCGTCGGCGGGGTCGCCGCCGTGCGCGGCGGGGTCGGTCAGCGGGCCGATGATCTTGCTGACCTCCCAGAACGAGCCGGGCCAGCCGTGGCTGAACAGCAGCGGCAGCGGCTCCGGCCCGACGCCCTCGGCCCGTACGAAGTGCAGGTCGCTGCCCTGCACGGCCGCGGTGAACTGCGGTAATTCGTTGAGCCGCCGCTCGGCCCGCGCCCAGTCGAACTTGGTCCGCCAGTGCTCGACGAGCTCGGCCAGGTAGGCCGGCGGCGTCCCGTGCGTCCAGTCGTCCGACAGCGCGGGCGCCAGTCTCGTGCGGGCCAGCCGTTCGCGCAGGTCGTCCAGGTCACGGGTGGGGACCGAAATTCGAAACGGCTTCACGCCGGTGCCTCCAGTGATCGCACGGTAACGAGTCATCATGGTGGTCATGAACGGCTGGGTGCGTCCAGTGGAATCGGGCTGGGTTGTCCGGGACTTCGTGCCGGGCCCGGACGTCGACGAGTTCGCCGAGCCGGAGCAGGTGGCGGCGGCGCTGCGTGCGCCGGGCGCGGCGACCGGCACGCTGCTGGCGGTGCAGCACCCGCACCGCACGCCGGCAGCGCGGGCCCGCCGGCTGAGCCTCACGGACGCGCTGCCGATCGCCCGAGAGGCGCTGGATCACCTGCGTGCCAACCACTATCGCGCGGTGCGGGACGTCATCGCGCCGTACCGGGTGGACGGTCCGGACGGCTGCGCCCACGGCGTGCTGTGCATGGTCGACCCGGCCGAGGTGGGCCGCGTCCGGCACACCGAGGAGGTGTTCCCGGACGTCGTCGCGGAGCGGTCGGCGGTGCTGTCGGAGCTGGGCTGCGCGACCAGCGCGGCGATGCTCGTGCCGGTCGCGGACGGCACGGTGCTGACGTCGCTGCTCGCCGACGTGTGCGAGGAACTGGCCGAGCCGGCGGTGTCCGTTGTGGACTCGGCCGGCCGCGACCACCGGATGTGGTTGCTGGGCAAGGGAAGCCGCCAGGACGAGCTGCTGACGCTGCTCCAGGACCAGTCGCTGCTGGTGGCCGACGGCAACCACCGCGTCGCCGCGGCCGCGAGCACCGGGTCCTTACTGGCCCTGATCACCGCCGGACCCGCTCTGCGTATCGGGGCGATCCACCGCGTGCTGACCGGCACCGGCCTCGACGCCGACACGTTGCAGCGACGGTGGCAGGAGATCGGCCTCACGGTGACGCGCGGGGGCGACCCGGCGCCGCCGCTGCTGCCGGGCGTGGTGGTGGTGCTCGCCGGCGGGGACGTGCTCCGGGTCGTGCTGCCGGACATGGGTGCGGAAAAGCCGCAGATCGATCACGGCGTGATCGAGCAGGTGCTGATCAAGGAGGCGCTCGGCGTCGATCCTGACGGTCCCTCGCTTCGCACGCTCCCGACCGGACGCCCCGTGCCGGCCGACGCCGATGCCCTGGTGCAGGTGGCCCCGGTGCCGTTCGCGGACGTGCTCGCGGTGCACGCCGAGGGCCGCCGCATGCCTCGAAAGGCAACCTATTTCACGCCGAAACCCCGCAGCGGCCTGCTCCTCGCGGCGCTGTGACGTGACCGTCGGTTAGTGTCGGGTCATGGCAGTCCGGGCAGTGCGGGGCGCGACGCAGATCGACGCCGACGAGCGGGACCAGGTCCTCGAGGCGACCGCGGAGCTGGTCAACGAGGTGCTCAAGCGGAACGGGCTGGTGCCCGACGACCTGATCAGCGTGGTCCTCACGGCGACGCCGGACATCAAGTCCGAGTTCCCGGCCTACGCTGCGCGGATGGCCGGGCTGGCCGACGTGCCGCTGCTGTCGGCGACGGAGATCGACGTGACCGGCGCCATGCCGCGGGTGATCCGACTGCTGGCGCACGTGGAGACGGACCTCACGCGGGCCGAGATCAAGCACGCCTACCTCCGCGGCGCCGCGGCCCTCCGCACCGATCTTCCCCACTGACTTGATGCAGGGAAGGACGCCTTACCCTCGCTGAATGCGGGTAAGGCGTCCTTCCCTGCATTGACCTGATTCGTTCTTGGGCCGGGGCACCAGGCAGAATGGTGTGGACGGTCGGCGAACTCGGGAGGCGGAACGGTGGAACGCGGCGAGCTGCGTGGTGTGGTGGCCCTGGACGGGCCCTCCGGCACCGGCAAGTCCACCGTCGCCCGCAGGCTCGCGACGCAGCTGGGCGCGCGCTACCTCGACACGGGCGCGATGTACCGGGCGGCGACGGTGGCGGTGCTGCGGGCCGGCGTCGACCCGACGGACGCCGACCGCGTGCGGGACACGGTCGCCCGCGCCGACCTCCGCGTGACGACGGATCCGCAGGCCCAGGCCACCACGCTGGACGGCGAGGACGTCAGCGCGGAGATCCGCGGCCAGGAGGTCACCACCGCCGTGTCGCCGGTGTCGGCGGTCAAGGAGGTGCGGGCGCAGCTGGTCGCGCAGCAGCGGTCGATCATCGCGACGGCGCTGGCCGAGGCCGGCGGCATCGTGGTCGAGGGCCGCGACATCGGCACCACCGTGGCCCCGGACGCGGGCCTGAAGGTGTACCTGACGGCGTCGGCGCAGGCCCGCGCGGAGCGCCGGACCAGGCAGGACACGGCCGCGGGGCGCCAGGCGACGGTGGACGCGACGCTGGCGGACGTGCGCCGCCGCGACAACTACGACTCGACGCGCGCGGTGTCGCCGGCGATGGCCGCCGAGGACGCGGTCGAGCTGGACACCACGCACCTGGACCTGCCGGGCGTGCTGGCGGAGCTGCTGGCGATGGTCGAGGACCGCGGCCTGCGGGCGGTCCCGACCGGGAGCTCACGTGAGCACTGACCTTCGCAGCGCTGATCTCCCAGGGGGCTCCTGGCGCCGGCTGCACGACTTCGCCCGCTGGCTCGGTACCTTCATCTTCGCGCCCTTCTACCGGCTGCGCGCGTACGGCCTGGAGAACGTGCCGAGGACCGGCCCGGTGCTGATGATCGCCAACCACAGCACGATGGTCGACGGCCCCGTGCTGTTCGCGGTGCTGCCGCGGCGGCAGGTCTTCCTGATCAAGCGGGAGATGTTCAAGGGCCCGCTGGGCTTCCTGCTGCCGAAGATCGGCCAGGTGCCGATCACCCGCGGCGAGCCGGACCGCGGCGCGCTGATGACGGCGGTCCGGCTGCTCAAGGCCGGCGGCATGGTCGGCATCTTCCCCGAGGGCACCCGCGGCGACGGCGACGTCGACGAGGCGCACAACGGCGCCGCCTGGCTGGCCCGCACGGCCGGCGCGGTGGTGCTGCCGGTGGCCTGCCGGGGCACGCTGCGCCCGGCCGCCGCGACCAAGCGGCGCTTCCGTCCGCACGTGGACGTGCTGGTGGGCAAGCCGTTCGAACTTCCGGCCGACAAGGGCCGCGCCGCGCTGACCGCCGCCACCGAGCGGGTCCGGGTCGAGCTGGCGGCCCTCGTCGCCGAACTGGATCGTCTGCGGGCGGGCAGCCCGCCGGCGAGCATGAGCAAGGAGCACGAGGCGTGAGGGAGCTTGCGAGCTCACCATTGGGCACAGTAGTGCTTGCACTCACGTGGCCGACGAAGGAGGACGCGTGAGTGAGTTGGACGGCACCTGGAGCGACGAGGCCGAGTGGGCCGTCGTCGACGGTGGTGCGGAGCAGGGGGACAGTGACGCGGGCGCGGTGCCGCAGCCGGTGCTGGCCGTGGTCGGCCGCCCCAACGTGGGCAAGTCGACGCTGGTCAACCGCATCCTGGGCCGCCGCGAGGCGGTCGTGCAGGACACCCCCGGCGTGACCCGGGACCGGGTCGCCTACGACGCGCTGTGGAGCGGCCGGAAGTTCACGGTGGTGGACACCGGCGGCTGGGAGCCGGACGCGAGCGGCCTCCAGGCGTCGGTGGCGCAGCAGGCGGAGCTGGCGATGCAGACCGCCGACACCGTGCTGGTCGTGGTGGACGCGTCGGTCGGGGCGACCGCCACGGACGAGGCGGTGGCCAAGGTGCTGCGCCGGTCCAAGCGGCCGGTGCTGCTGGTCGCCAACAAGGTCGACGACGACCGGCTGATGGCCGACGTGGCCTCGCTGTGGTCGCTGGGCCTGGGCGAGCCGCACCCCGTCAGCGGTCTGCACGGCCGCGGCTCGGGCGACCTGCTCGACGCGATCCTGAAGTCGCTGCCGGAGACGCCGCGCGACGACTTCGTGGAGCGCATCGGCGGCCCGCGCCGGGTGGCGCTGATCGGCAAGCCCAACGTCGGCAAGTCCAGCCTGCTCAACCGCCTGGTCGGCGAGCAGCGCTCGGTGGTCGACTCGGTCGCCGGCACCACCGTCGACCCGGTGGACTCGCTGGTCGAGCTGGACGACGAGATCTGGCGCTTCGTCGACACCGCCGGCCTGCGCAAGCGGGTCAACTTCGCCAGCGGCACCGAGTACTACGCCTCGCTGCGCACCAAGGCCGCCATCGACGCCGCCGAGGTGGCGATCGTGCTGCTGGACGCCAGCGAGCCGATCGCCGAGCAGGACCTGCGCGTGCTGACCATGGTCGTGGAGGCCGGCAAGGCCCTGGTGCTGGCCCTGAACAAGTGGGACCTGGTCGACGAGGACCGCCGCGACCAGCTGGAGAAGGAGCTGGAGCGCGGCCTGGTGCGGGTGCCGTGGGCGCAGCGGATCAACGTCTCGGCGGCCACCGGGCGTTCGGTGCGCAAGCTGGCGCCGGCCCTGCGCACGGCGCTGACCTCGTGGGACTCCCGGATCCCGACCGGCGCGCTGAACTCGTGGCTGTCGGACCTGATCGCCGCGACGCCGCCGCCGGTGCGCGGCGGCAAGCAGCCCAAGGTCCTGTTCGCCACCCAGGCGCAGACCCGGCCGCCGACGATCGTGCTGTTCACGTCCGGCTTCCTGGAGGCCGGCTACCGCCGGTTCATCGAGCGGAAGCTGCGCGAGCAGTTCGGCTTCGTCGGCACGCCGATCCAGATTTCCGTGCGGGTGCGAGAGAAGAAGCCGCGCAAGGGGTAGCGCATGGCGGTACGGGTGGTGCTCGCCGAGGACGAGCCCGCGCTGCGGGCCGGCCTGCGCCTGCTGCTGGAGTCCGGCGGCCGGGTGGAGGTCGTCGCTGAGGTCGATCCCGGGCCGCGGCTGCCGGCGGTGGTGCGCGCGCGGCGGCCGGACGTGGTGCTGGTGAACGACGTGTCGGCGCTGCGCGGCCTGTCCGGCGTGCCGGTCGCGGTGCTCGCGCCGTCCGTTGTGGACGATGCCGTGCACCGGGCGATCGACCTCGGCGCGCAGGGGTTCCTGCTCACCGACGCGGAGCCGGAGAGCCTGGTGCGGGCGGTGCTCGACCTGGCCGCCGGCGGCGTGGTGTTCGACCCCCGGGTCGCCGCCGCGCTGTTGCCGCGGCTGCGGAGCAACCCGTTGCCGGACAACGAGTTGCTGCAGGGTCTGTCCACACGGGAGCGTCAGGTGCTGGACCTGCTGGCCAGCGGCTGTTCCAACGGGGCGATCGCCGCGGAGCTGCGGCTGACCGAGGCGACCGTGAAGAGCCACGTCTCCGCCCTGCTGGGCAAGCTCGGCGTGCGAAACCGGGTGCAGGCAGCGCTGATCGTCCGTCGGATCGGGTCGTAGCGGTTACAGTGCCTCGTGGCCGAGCAGCGCGTGCGCAACCCGTGGGGGCAGGGTGAGCGGCTGCGCCTGGAGATCCTGGAGGCGGCCGCGCGGCTGCTGTCCGAGCTGGGCGGCGAGCAGGGCTTGACCATTCGGGGCGTGGCGCGGGCCGCGGGCATCGCGCCGGCCAGCATCTACCAGCACTTCGCCGACAAGTCGGCGCTGGTCAAGGGCCTGATCGACTACGACTACGAGCAGCTGTCGGCGGCCATGTCGGCCGCCGAGGAGCAGTGCCCGGAGGACGCCCCGCTGGACCGGGTGCGGGCGCAGATGAAGGCGTACTGCCAGTTCGCGCTGGACAGCCCCGGCCACTACCGCCTGATGATCAACAATCGGCCGGTGTCCCGGACGGGGCCGCTGATCGGCATCGTGCGGCAGATGATCGAGGGGTTCGAGCGCTGCGAGCGGGCCGGCGTGCGGCTGCGGATCCCGCCGCAGCGGGCCGCGGTGATGGTGTTCGTCGGCACGCACGGCCGGGTGGCGCTCTGGCACGCCTCCGAGGACCCCACGCACGCCCACGCCATCCTCGACTTCGTCGACGAGCTGGTCTCGCTGGTCACGGAGTGACCTGAGTCACCCATATCCCGCCACTAGTTGGATAGCGCAACCAAATAGCGCTATGCTGCCCAAGTCAGTGAACGATCGTTTGGTGACTGGGGGTCACAATGACCGACACCATGTCCGGGCCCGAAGCCTTGCCCGCGTTCCCCATGACCCGGGACGCCAAGTGCCCCTTCGACCCGCCGCCGCAGCTGATGGCGGCCGAGCCGATGAGCCGGGTCCGCATCTGGAACGGCGACACGCCGTGGCTGATCACCGACTACGCGACGCAGCGGGCGGTGTTGGCCGACCAGCGCTTCAGTGCCGACACGACCAGGCCCGGCTACCCGGTGCAGTCCGAGGCCGTGCTGGCCCGGCGGCGGACGAGCCGGCCGTTCATCGTGCTCGACGACCCGGAGCACGACCGCCAGCGCAAGATGCTCACCCGCAACTTCATGATCAAGCGGGTGGAGGCGATGCGGCCGCGCGTCCAGGAGCTCGTGGACGGCCTGATCGACGCCATGCTGGCCGGCCCGAAGCCCGCCGACCTGGTGACCGAGTTCGCGCTGCCGGTGCCGTCGCTGGTGATCTGCGAGCTGCTCGGCGTGCCCTACGCCGACCACGACTTCTTCCAGGCGTGCAGCAAGAAGCTGGTCGCCCGCTCGACGCCCGCCGACGAGGCGCTGCGGGCCGGCGAGGACCTGCGCGTCTACCTGCTCGACCTGGTGGCGGCCAAGGAGAAGGCGCCGACCGACGACATGATCGGTCGGCTGGTCGCCGACCAGATGGCCAGCGGCGAGCTCAGCCGCGAGGACGTCGCCAGCATGGCGTCGCTGATGCTGATCGCCGGGCACGAGACCACCGCCAACATGATCGCGCTGGGCACGCTCGCGCTGCTGGAGCACCCGGAGCAGCTCGCCGAGATCCGTGACGCCGATGATCCCGGGCTGATCGCCAACGCCGTCGAGGAGTTGTTGCGGTACCTGAACATCGTGCACAGCGGGCGGCGGCGCGTGGCCACCGAGGACATCGAGGTCGGCGGCCGGCTCATCCGCGCCGGCGAGGGCGTCATCCTCGCCAACGACGCCGGCAACCGGGACGAGTCCGCGTTCCCCGAGCCCGACCGGCTCGACATCCACCGGCAGGCGCGCCACCACATCGCGTTCGGCTACGGCGTGCACCAGTGTCTGGGCCAGCCGCTGGCCCGGATGGAGCTCCAGGTCGTCTACAGCACGCTCTACCGCCGCATTCCCACGCTGGAGCTGGCCATCCCGTTCGACGACGTCCAGTTCAAGCACGACATGGTCGTGTACGGCGTCCACTCGCTTCCCGTTACCTGGTAAGGACTTCTGGCCATGAAGGTTGTCATCGATCAGGACAAGTGCGTCGGCGCCGGGCAGTGCGTGCTGCTCGCGCCGGAGGTCTTCGACCAGCGCGACGAGGACGGCGTCGTCGTGCTGTTGCAGGAGAATCCGCCGGCCGAGCTGCACGATGCCGTGCGGCAGGCGGCCCAGGTGTGCCCGGCACTGGCGATCGAGCTGGCCGAGTCGTGATCGCGGTCGTCGGGGCGTCGGCCGCGGGTCTGACCGCGGTCCAGACGCTGCGCCGGGAGGGCTACGACGGGCCGCTGACGGTCGTCGGCGACGAGGAGCACATGCCGTACGACCGTCCGCCGCTGTCCAAGCAGGTGCTCTCCGGTGTGTGGGAGCCTGCCAAGGTCACGCTTCCGTCCACTGTGGACGCATCGTGGATGTTGGGGGTGCGGGCGGTCGGGCTGGACGTCCCCGGCCGGCGGCTGGCACTGTCCACGGGGGACGACCTGGCGTACGAGAAGCTGGTGATCGCCACCGGCGTGTCGGCGCGGCGGCTGCCGTTCGGCTCGGACCTGGCCGGTGTGCACACGTTGCGGACATTGTCGGATGCCTTGGCGTTCAAGGCGGAGCTGGCTGCGGCCAAGTCCGTGGTCATCGTCGGCGCCGGCTTCATGGGCTCTGAGGTGGCCGCAGTGGCTTCGGGTATGGGAGCCGACGTCACCGTCGTGGATCCCTTGCCCGCGCCGATGATCCGCCAGTTCGGGCCATGGCTCGGCGGTCTGGTCGCCAAGCTGCACGCCGACCACGGGGTGCGGATGCGGCTCGGCGTCGGCGTCACCGGGCTTCGCGGGGACGGTCGCGTTTCCGGCGTGGAGCTCGCCGACGGCGTGGTGCTGCCGGCGGACGTCGTGCTCGTCGCCATCGGCTCCGTGCCGAACACGGATTGGCTTGCCGGCAGCGGACTTTCACTGACCGACGGCGTCGACTGCGACTCGCTGTGCCGGGCCGCGCCGAACGTGGTCGCCGCCGGCGACGTCGCGTCGTGGACGCATCCCGTGCACGGTCGGCGGATCCGCGTCGAGCACCGGATGAACGCCACCGAGCAGGGCATGGCCGCCGCGCGCACGCTGCTCGGCAAGGGGGAGCCGTACGCGCCGATCCCGTACTTCTGGACCGACCAGTACGACGTGAAGATCCAGGCGTACGGCCTGTTCCCCGAGGACGCCGTGCCCGAGGTCGTCGCCGGCGACGTCGGCGCCGGCAAGTTCGCCGTGCTGTACCGGCACGACGGCAGGGTCACCGGCGTCGTCGGCTGGAACCTCCCGCGCGACACCCGCCAGCTCCGCTCCCGAATCGGCGAACCCGCATAGCCCATTTTGTGTCAGGAAGGGCCTTCGGGTTCAACGTCAGGAAGGGGCCACAACCTGGCCGTTGAACGTCAGCAATGGTCACTTGATCTTGGTCAGGAGCCGCTGCCGTAGTCACGGGTGAGGATCTCCAGGTTGTGCCCGTCCGGGTCGGGGAAGTAGAAGCCCCGGCCGCAGTCGTTGGTGTTGATCTCGTTGGGGCGCCGGTGGCCGGGGTCGGCCCAGTAGGGCAGGCCGGCGGCGCGGATCCGTTCGAGGATCGGCTCGAACTCGTCGTCGGCGACCTTGAAGGCGTAGTGCAGTTCGGGGATGTCGCCGCTGTGCCGCATGAAGTCGAGGCTGAGGTTGTTGGCCAGGGCGACGACCTGGAACGGGCCGAACGTGATCGGGTCGGCCACCCCGAGCACCTGGGCCAGGAATGCGGCGGACTTGTGCGGGTCGGAGGCGGGGACGATGGTGTGGTTCAGTTCGACGGCCATGGTTTTCACGGTAGGGCCTTCAGTGCGGTCGAAGTCCAGTCACCGTGAGTAATTGGTTGCGCCGGGCCGTCGGTCGGCGAGGATGGGGTCGTGTCCCAGCGTGAACTCGTGGTGCTCGGCTCGGCCAGCCAGACGCCGACCCGGCATCGCAACCACAACGGCTACCTGCTGCGATTCGACCGCGAGGGCGTGCTGTTCGACCCGGGCGAGGGCACCCAGCGGCAGATGATCCAGGCCGGGCGGTCGGCCACCGAGATCACGCGGATCTGTGTCACCCACTTCCATGGAGACCACAGTCTGGGTCTGGCCGGCGTGCTGCAGCGCCTGTCGCTGGACAACGTGCCGCACGAGATCCGGTGCTACTACCCGGAATCCGGCCAGGTGTACTTCGATCGGCTGAGGTACTCGACCTCGTACCACGAACGGGCGAATGTGGTGCCCGTGCCGTTGGCCGCTGACGGTCCCGTCGACTCCTCGCTCACCGTTGCGGCGCTCGATCACCGTATCGACTGCTACGGCTACCGTTTCGCCGAACCGGACGGCCGCCGGATGCTGCCGGACCGGTTGGCGGCGCTGGGGGTGCGGGGGCCGATGGTGAGCGAGCTCCAGCGCCTGGGTGCGATCGAGGTCGACGGGCGGCGGGTCGCCCTTGAGGACGTCAGCGTTCCTCGCCCCGGCCAGGTCTTCGCCTTCGTCATGGACACGCGGATGTGTGCCGGTGCCCTGGAGCTGGCCCGGGACGCCGACCTTCTGGTCGCCGAGTCGACATTCGTCGACGCCGATCGGGAGTTGGCCTGGCGGTACGGGCATCTGACCTCGCGCGAGGCTGGCCGGCTGGCGGCGGAGGCCGGCGCGCGGGAGTTGGTGCTCACCCACTTCTCGCAGCGCTATCCGTACGAGGAGGCGGAGAGGTTCCGGGAGGAGGCGGCCAAGGAGTTCTCCGGCGAGATCCACCTCGCCGTGGACTTGGCCGTGATCCCCCTGCCGAGCCGGCGGTGAGCCGGCTGCACCTCGCCGTGATCCTGCCGTGGAGGCTCCCGTGAGTTGGCTGCATCCCGCCGTCGAGGTCCGTCGGTCGGCCATCGAGGGCAGCTGCACCCCGGCGAGTCGCGCTCTCGGACACAACGAATGTAGGTCCGGGGCAGAAGGGGTGGCCGGCTGGGACAGGGAACCGGCCGGCCACCCCAAAACATCTACGAGATCGTCACGGTGCCGGACAGCGGCAGCGACCGCGACGAACCGCCGACGGACACGGTGTTGACGCCGGAAGCCTTGGTCCACCCGTTGTTCCAGTACTGGAAGCTCCGCGCGTCCAAGGTGACGGAGACGTGCTGCGACTGGCCCGGTGACAGAGCCACCCGCGAGAAGCCACGGAGGTTGTCGGGCGGCTCGCCGACGGCTGCGGGCTGCGACACGTACACCTGGGCGACCTCGGTGCCGGCACGGGAACCGGTATTGGTGACCGTGAACCCGACCTGGACGTCGCCGGCAGCGTCCGGAGCAGATACCGACAGCCCCGAGTAGCCGAAACTCGTGTAGGAAAGACCGAACCCGAACGGGAACATCGGCGCGATGTGCTGACTGTCGTACCACCGGTAGCCGACGTCGAGTCCCTCCGAATACTGCACACTCCCGTTCTGACCGGGCCATTGCGCCCCGGAATGAGCCGGCACGTCGTTGAGGGAGTTCGGGAAGGTCACGGGAAGCTTCCCGGAGAAGTTGCTGTTACCGAACAGAAGCGACGCTATGGCGGCGCCGTCCTCCTGGCCGGGGAACCAGTTCTCGACGATGCCCCGAACGGAACCGGCCCACGGCATGGTGACCGCCGAACCGGAGTTGACGACCACCACGGTGTTGGGGTTCGCCGCCGCGACCTGGCTGATCAGGGTGTTCTGATCCGACGACAGGTCGATGTTCTGGAGATCCCCGCCCTCGGAGCCGGAATTGCTGACGAAAACCACCGCGGTGGAGGCGTTCCGGGCGGCGGCAACCGCCTGGCCCAACAGATCCTGGTTGGGGATCTGCCAACCCAGGTTGAGCTGGCTCCCGCCGCCGTCCTGGAAGTAGTCGACCTCGACGCTGACGGGCTGCCCGGCGGTCAAGGCGATGGAGCCGGTCCTGGTCGTCGGCGGCTGGTCCGCCCAGTTGCCGATCACCTGCTGCCCGTTGACGAACAGTCGGCTGCCGTCGTCGCTGGTCAGCGAGAACGTGTACGTGCCGGTGGTCGGCGGCGTGAGGGTACCGGTCCACTTGGCGGACCAGTTGGTGGCGGGCACGCCCGAGGTCGGCGGCTGGGTGCCCCAGATGAAGTCGATGTCGGGGTCGGTCCGGGTCAGAATGGCCGGCCCGGAAAGGGAAGTGCCGTTGTAGAAGGTGGCCGTCAGCCCGTTGCCGAACGCGGAGGGATCGACGATCTCGCCGTTGGGGGCGGCGACGCCCTGCGAGTAGGTGACCGAACCGCCGTGAGCCTTGATGCCCTGGTACGGCGTCACCACGTGCGGGGCGTTGACGTGGGCGGAGCCGCCGCCGGCGGTCAGAGCGTTCTGACCGGCGTCATCACCGATCACGGCGATGGACCCGGAACCCAGCGGCAGCACGGAGTTGCTGTTCTTCAGCAACACGCTGCCCTCGGTGGCGACCTGCGAAGCCACCGAGGCATGTGCGTCCGAGGTGACGACGGAGTTGATGGTGCCGGTGGGGGAATGGTCGAACAGGCCGGCCCGGAACATCGCCACGAGAATGGCCCGCACGTGGCTGTCGATGGTCGCGATGGACACCTGACCGCCGGCGACGGCCTGCGTCAGCGGCGCGCCGTAGTACTGGCTGCCGTCCATCTCCATGTCCATGCCGTTGGTGACGGCCGGAACCGTGGAGTGGGTGCCGCCCCAGTCGGACGTGACGAAGCCGGAGAAACCCAGCTGCTGGCGCAGAATCGTGTTGAGCAGCTGGCCGTTCTCGCACGCGAAGGTGCCGTTGATCTCCGCGTACGAGCACATCACGGAGTCGGTCCGGCCCTGCTGCACGGCGGCCTGGAACGCGGGCAGGTAGACCTCCTGCTCGGTGCGGTCCGACACGACGGCGTTGTCCTGCGGGGTGTTCCGGTACGTCTCCTGGTTGTACACGGCGTAGTGCTTGACCTGCGTCATCGGGCCGGCCGCGCGAATGCCCTGCAGGTCGGCGGCGCCGAGCTGGCCGGCCAGGTACGGGTCCTCGCCGAGCGACTCGAAGGCCCGCCCCCAGCGGGGATCCCGCACGATGTTGATCGTTGGACCAAGGACGAGGTTCGCGCCCTTGCCCCACTCCTCGGACCCGATCACGCCGCCGTACTGCTTCATCAGCGCGGTGTCCCAGGTGGCAGCCCCGGCGACCGGCGCCGGCAGCTGGGTGACGCCGACGGCGCCGTCGGCGACACCCGCCGGCCCGTCCTGCAGGTGCAGGCCGGGAATCCCGAGGCGGGGTATGGGATCCACGCAGGCTCCGTAGCCGCAGGACGCCCCGCCGTGCATCATGGTCAGCTTCTCGTCGGTGGTCATCTGCGCCAGCAGCGCGTCGGCCCGCTGCTCCGGCGAACCGGGCGGCGGCGGGGCCGACGGCGTGCCGTAGACCTGGAACTCGGACACCTGGCCGGCGGGCCAGCCGGTGTTGGCGGTGAACGTCAGCCGCAGGTAGCGCTGCGCGCTGCCGGGCAGCGAGATCGTCACGGTGTTGCCGGTGGCCGGATCGAAGCGATATCCGTTGCTGGCCACGAGAGTCGAGAAGGTGGTGCCGTCATTGCTGCCGCCGACGGCGAGCGTCTGCGTGCGGGCGCCCCAGGCCGTGGCGGGCGGCAGCGTCAACGTGATCGAGTTGACGGCGTCGGCGGCGCCGAGATCGACCTGCAACCACTGGGGAAATGCGCCATTGACGCTTTCCCAGTAGCTGCTGGTGTTGTTGTCGTTGGCGTTGCCCGGCGGGAAGCCGCCCTGCGAGCCGCTGGCGGTCATCGCCTTACCCAGGGCCAGGTTCACGGGCGACGGCCCGATCGAACCCGGATCGAACCTGTCGACCCAGTACCTGGTGCGGTCCAGGTACGCGGTGGACGAGGCGGTGCCGGTCTGCCCGTACGCGCCGCTGTAGGTGAGATATCCGTGCCCCGCGGGCGGATTCGAGCTGGCCGGTTCGATCTGGGAGCCCTCGTGCCACTCGTTGAACGACGTCACCGACACCCAGTCCGGACTGCCGCCGATCCCGGGGTCGAGCGCGTTGTTCCACGTCTTGTCGTACTCGGCGCCGTTCGCGCGGTCGACGGTCGGCGTGCTGTTGCCGGGCACCGCGCGGTCGTCGATGTAGCCGGGCGCCACCGACGGGGCCCACACCATGCCGTGCTGGTGGCAGTACGCGCCGGCATCGGCCCAGCCGGGCGCGGTCGCGGCGGCGATGCCGTCGTAGGTGTACATGCCGTTGAAGTGCGCGACCTTGGACGTGTCGGTGGTCTGCGCCAGCACGATGTTCGAGCCGGTCACGGAGTCCAGCGGGGACCAGTCGGCGATGTCGAGGCTGTCGAAGAGGTAGAACGCGGGTTTGTCGGCGTGCGAGGGATCCCGGTAGAAGGCGGGGCTCGAACCGTAGTGGGAGTCGATGTAGTTGATGTCCGACACCACGGACGCGGCGGTGCGGCCCCCGTACGGCTCGATGTGCCAGGCGACCCGGACGCCGTGGCGCGCGGCGGCGGCCAGCGTGCCGGCGGCCAGGCCGTCCTCATAGGACCCCTGGCCCCACCAGCTGTAGATGATCACGCCGGCGCCGGACCGGGCGACCCAGGCCATCTGCTGGTCCACGGCCCCGTTGACGTCGCCGGAGTCGTACGGGCCGAGCGAGGGGTAGTAGTTGGAGCCGATGTCGTCGGGCGGGGTGTGCCCGCCCTGGTCCCAGTGCCGGTAGCTGCCGTTCACGGTCGGGCTGCCGTACCAGGGGTAGTAGAAGAGCTGGACCTTGTCGGAGAGTCCAGCGGCGTTACGGGCCAGCGCCGTCGGGGCGTGGGCGGCGACGAGCGTTCCCACGAGCAGGGTGAGGACGGCGACCAGGCTTCTCAAGCTTCGCATGGCAGGGTCCATTCGGAAGCCGATGTAACACGGATGTGAAACGACCATAGGCTTCTGAACAGAAAGCTGCAATAGATCTACTACTTTGCGCAAGATTACGACATGCGCGACTCTGGGCATGCGGAAACCCCGCCCGGTCGGCACTGACCGGGCGGGGCGCCCACAACGTCCGTCAGCCAGCTGCGACGGCGAAGACGTGCAGCTTGGGCTGGCCCTGGGTGGCCACCGAGGTGACGTTGGGCAGGGTCACCACCGCGACCGTCTTGCCGGCCTGCAACGGAACCGACGCGTAGTACATGTTGACGTGCTGCGTCTGCTGCCCGCCGCTGTTGTTGAGATACGGCAGCCCGGCCACCACGTCCTCGCCGGGGATCGACGGCGAGGACCACCAGTCGTTGAAGCCCAGTGCGAACTGCTGTGTGGTGCCGTCGGTGTAGACGATCGTGCCGCCGCCCGACGGCGTGCCGGAGTCACCGGTGCCGATGAAGCCCAGCTTGCTGCCGGAACCCGTCAGCAGCACCGATTGGCCGCCGGTGAGCACGTTGTCCGGCTGCCCGTTGCCGGAGGTCGGCCAGGTGAAGGTCAGGCCGTCGTGCTGCACGGCGCCGCCCGAGGCGACCCCAGCTGCGGCCAGCGCCTGCGCGGAGTAGCTCAGGCCGCCGCCGTCGAGGTTGGCGGCGCCGGTGTTGTGGTCGTCGCTGATGCCGACGTTGTCGTACGCGGCGGAAAGCGACCCGTACGGCACCGACACCTGGCCGACATCCGTTCTGGTGCCGGCACTTGTCGTCGCCGACGCGCTGAACGCGTACGCCCCCGGCGTCGCCGATCCGGGTGCGGTGATCTGCCACGTCGTCTTCACGGTCTGACCGCCGGCCACCGACGGGAACGAGGCCGGCGAGGTCGCCGTCGCCGTCCAGCCGGCGGGTGCGGTGATCGACATCGTCACGTTGGTGATGGCCGTGTTGCCGCCGTTGGCGAACGACGTCGTCGCGGTGATGCTGTTGCCCGCCTGGACCATCGGCGGGATGGACAGCGTCAGCGAGTGCCCGACGACGACCACCGCGGTGCCGGTGACGCCGTTGACCGTGACCTTGATCGTCGCCACGCCGTCGCCGGCCGCCCGGACCAGGCCCTTCGCGTCGACCGTGGCCACCGCGGTGTTGCTGGAGGCGTAGGTGACCTTGGCCTTGGAGAGGTCCACGAAGGACTGGTCGTTGTTCACGGCCATGACGATGTCGTCGGCGACGGCGTGCTGCTGGCCGGTGTCGTCGGCGATCCACTTGTTCTTGCCGGTGAGGTCGATCGTGTCGCCGGCGCGGAACTCCACCTGGCCCGGCTGCACGGTGACGTAGGAGATCTTGGGCGTGATGGCCCCGGTCACCGTGGTCTTCACCGAGCCGGCCACGTCCCGGGAGTTGGACGCCACCTGGAACTGGAACACGCCGTCGTACACCGTCTGGCGGGTGCCGTCCCACAGCGACAGGTCGGAGATCGTCACCGGAATGGTGATCTTCTGCGACTGCCCCGGCTTGAGCACGTTCGTCTTGGCGAAGCCGGCCAGCCGCTTGATCGGCAGCTCCACGTTCGGCACGGTGAACTGTTGCGCCGCATAGAGTTGCGCCACGGTGGCGCCGGCCGTCCTACCGGTGTTGGTCACCGTGAACGAGACGTTGACCGTGCCGTCGGCGTTGACCGTCGACTTGTCGATCGACGCCGGCGAGTAGGCGAACGTCGAGTAGCTCAGGCCGTAGCCGAAGGGGTAGCTGGGCGTGCCGGTGAAGTACTGGTACGTCCGGCCGAGGCCGTTGGTGGCCGACGGCGCCAGGCCGTAGTCGTTCATCGGCGGCAGCTGCGAATCGTCCTTGTACCACGTGAAGTTCAGGTGGCCGCTCGGGTTCTGCTTGCCGGTCAAGACGTCCGCCAGTGCCGCGCCCTGGGCCTGCCCGTTGTAGCCGGAGAACAGGATCGACGGCACGCTGCCCTGCACGTCGTCGAGCACGACCGGGCCGTCCGACTGCACGACCAGCGCCGTGTTCGGGTTGCCCAGCGCGGCGACCTGCGTGATCAGCGAGTGGTAGTTGCCGGGGATCGCCAGCGTGCTGCGGTCGTGGCCCTCGTTCGCCACGGACCCGTCCGTGCCGACGAATTCCACCACCAGGTCTGCACTCTTGATGTCCGCCTGCGTCTGCGCGGACAGCACCGCCGGCCCGGTCGAGCCGGTGGAGGTCCCGGCGGCATCGAAGATCACCTGCGCGCCGGGAATCGCGGCCTTGATGCCGCCGACCGCCCCGACCTGCACGGTCGGCTGGCCGGAGTAGTTGCCCAGGGTGACCTTGTTGGCCATGTCGCCGAGGACGACCACCTTGCGCACCTTCGACGGGTTCACCGGCAGCACGCTGTGGTCGTTCTTCAGCAGCACCAACGAGTTGTCCGCCACCTGCTGCGCCAGCGCCTGGTGCGCCGGGCTCTGGATGGTGTCCTTGGTGATCTTCGTGTACGGCACGGAGCCGACCGGGTCGAACTCGCCGGTCTGCATCCGGACCGTGAACACCGGCACCAGCGCCGCGTCCAGCGCGCCCTCGCTGAGCACGCCGGCGTCGATCGCCTCCTGGATGTTGGGCAGGGTGTTCTCCTCGCCCGGGCAGTTCAGCGCGGTGCCGGCGCGCAGCGCGTACGCCTCGCCGCCGGCCGGCCCGGACACCTTCTGGCCGGACGCGGTGTTCGTCCAGGTGGCGCCCGAACCCTTGCCGTCGGTGGTCCAGCCGGGCGGCGCCCAGTTGTGGCCGTCGTTGGGCTGCTTGTAGGTGGTGCCGACCGCGCCGCAGTCGGACGTGATGTAGCCGCCGAAGCCGTAAGTGCGCTGCGCCAACGCATTCGTGGTGTAGGTGTCGGCCACCGACGGCGTGCCGTTGATCGCGTTGTACGAGGTCATCAGGCCGGACACGTGCGCGTTCTCGATCAGGCTGCGGAACTGCGCCGTGTAGTAGTCGCGGATGTCGGCGTCGCTGGCGTCCGAGCTGATGCCGGTGCGGTTGAGCTCCACGTCGTTCAGCGCGTAGTGCTTGGCCGTCGCGGCGACCTTGAGATATCCGTTGCCGGACTGGCCGTTCTGCTTGTTGCCCTGGTAACCGTTGACGAATGCGCCGGCGATCTGCCCGACCAGGTACGGGTCCTCGCCGAACGCCTCGTCGGTGCGGCCCCAGCGGGGATCGCGGTCCATGTTGACGGTCGGGGCCCAGTAGGTGAGGGAGCCGTAGTCGTTGACGTCCGGTCCGATGTTGTTGGGGCTGACGCCCCACAGCGACTTGTCCAGGAAGCCGCGGATCTCGTCGGAGATCGCGGTCGTCTCCTGGTACTCCAGGCTCGGGTCCCAGGCCATGCTGGACGCGAAGTTGGTCGGGAAGCTGGTGGCGTGCACCTGGTCCGGCGGGGTGTTGGGGTTGGTGGCGGCGCCGAGCCGGTTGATGCCGTGCTGGCCCTCGCTCCAGTAGGTGTACTGCTGCACCCCGAGCCGGGGGATGGCCGGCGCGCTGTTGGTGGAGAGCTGGCGGACCTTCTCCTCCAGCGTCATCCGGGACACCAGGTCGGCCGCGCGCTCGGCGAACGAGTAGTGGGTGTCCTTGTAGACCGGTAAGGGGTCGGTGGCAGCCGCGCTGCCGCTGGTCAGCCCGAGTGCGCAGAGCACCGCGCACGCCGAGGCCACAGTCGCCGTTGTCCGCATGACTTTGGCTGCCTCCGTCGTTGGAGAAGCTCGGGCGCGGGGCTGGCGGCGAGGCCATGATTGGCTGGCTTTAGCCCAAAAATGGCGCCCCGACGGAACGATAGGCTCAGGATTGTCCGACAGTAGGCCTAAGTCAAGGTGTTACCGTGACCGCATGGCGCAGGCTCCGCTCAACCTCAGGGAAGAGGGCCGGTTGCGGGTGCTCCAGGCCCTGCACCGCACCGGACACAGCAGCCGGGTGGAGCTGGTCCGGCAGACCGGACTGTCCAAGGCGACCGTGTCCACGCTGGTCGCGGACCTGATGGCGGCCGGGCTGGTGCGCGAGGAGCACGAGCCGCCGGGCGAGACCCGCCGCACCGGCCGGCCCGCGCAGGGCCTGTCGCTGGTGCCGACCGCGGCGTACGCGATCGGCGCGGACATCGGCCACCAGCACGTCCGGGTGGTGCTGTGCGACCTGCTCGGCGAGCCGCTGTGGGACCGCTTCGTGGTCAAGGAGGTGGACCGGGAGCCGGCGCAGACCTTGGACCTGGTCGCCGACCTGGTGGCCCAGGCGTTGCGGGACAACGACATCGCCGTCGAACGGGTGCTGGGCATCGGCGCCGGCATCGCCTCGCCGGTGGACAAGGGCGGGGAGCTCGGCCGCTCGATGATCATGTCGGCGTGGGCCGGGCTGCGGCCGGCGTGGGAGCTGGAGCGGCGCACCGGCCTGTCGGGCGTGGTCACCAACGACGCCAACGCCGGCGCGCTGGCCGAGCGCCTGTACGGAGTCGCCCGAGACACCGGCGACATGGTGTACGTGCGGCTGTCCGCCGGCATCGGCGCCGGCATCGTCGTCGACGGGCAGCTGATGCTCGGCGCGCGGGGCCTGGCCGGCGAGGTCGGGCACCTGATGGCCGAGCCCGGCGGGCGGATCTGCCGCTGCGGCAACCGGGGCTGCCTGGAGACGGTCGCGAGCCCGGTGGCGGTGGCGGAGCTGCTGGCCCGCAGCTGGGGCGAGCCGGTGACGCCGCTGGACCTGCCGCGGCTGGTCGCCGAGGGCAACCCGGGGGCGTGCCGGGCGGTCGAGGACGCCGGCGAGGCCGTCGGCCGGGTGCTGGCGTCCGTGGTGACGCTGGTGGATCCGGAACTCGTTGTGGTGGGCGGGGATCTGGCGTCCGCCGGGGAGCTCGTGCTGGCACCGGTCCGGTGGAACATCCGCAAGCACGCGCTGTCGCTGGGCGCGCGGCACGTGTCGGTGGTGGCCGGCGAGCTGGGAGATCGGGCGGAGGTGCGGGGCGCGGCCGGCATCGTGCTGTCGAACGCGCCCCGCCTGCTCGCGACCGCAGGGGTGGATCTGGCCGCCGGCTGACCCCGCCGACATGCAGGGAAGGACGCCTTACCCTCGTTCGACGCGGGGAAGGCGTCCTTCCCTGCGTCAGGGTCGACCCGTCAGGGTTGCTGCTGGAGTCGGAAGGACTGGGACGCGACGCCGGTGCAGGTGACCTGGGTCAGCTGCGCGCCGTCGCCGGAACCGTTGGCGGTCAGGCACTTCTGGGTGGCCATGCTGACGAGGTGCCAGTAGCCGCCGGGCTCGAGCACCGCCTGCCACTGCTGGTTGGTGCCGCCGCCGTAGCTCCAGAGCTGGATGCCGGCGCCGTCGGCGGTGGACCGGTCGGACACGTCCCACGACTCCGCGGTGTTGGCGCGGTTGTTCACCCGCAGGAACGGGCCGTTGGTCCACTGGAACTGGAACTGCTGGGCGTTGCTGTTGTTGCAGGCGTACTGCTGGATCACCGTGCCGTTGGTGGTGCCGGCGCCGCGGGCGTCGACGCACTTGTTGTTGCCCTTGTTGACGACGCTGAAATAGGCGCCCGGGTTGATCTGGTCGGTGGGGGCGTCCGTCGGGGTGCCGCCGCCGAGCCACAGCAGGCCGTCGATGATGAACTTGTCCTGGATCGGGTCGGCGAAGGTGGACGACAGGGGAGTCTTCGTCGTGTAGTTCATCGCGTCGTGGCCGAAGTTGGCGTACAGCATCTTGTAGTTCTTGTTCGTCCACAGAATGGGGTAGTAGCCGCTGTACCACGACTGGTTGGGATCGGTGCCGACCGGGAAGCTGGAGGCGTCGACCGAGGCCAGCACCTGGATGTTCGGGTTCTGCCGCAGGTCGTTCTGCCAGCTGTACCACTCGCTGATGCCGGCGGTCCAGGTGGTCGGCAGGCGTCGGGTGGCGGCGTGCTGCGAATCCGTGTGCAGAATGGCTGTGGTCGGGAACCAGGTGTTGTTGTTGAAGGTTCCGGTGCCCATGAAGGTCTGGTTGAACCACGGCCAGTTCGTGCCGGAGTCGTTGTAGGCGGAGACGTGGAAACCGAAGTATCCGCCGCCGTGCTGCATGTAGTTCTGGAAGCCGGCGCGCTGGCCGGCGTCGGTCGGCACGTCGTCGAGGAACATGACCACATTGGCGGTCGCCGTGGTCAGGGTGTTCAGCATGCCCCAGTTGTTGGTCTGCGTGTACGAGAAGTTGTACTGCGCGGCGATCTGCGGGAACCAGATCGCCGCCTCCTTCTCGAACGCGATGTGCGCGTCATCGTACGTGCCGCTGAAAAAGGCCAGCACCTTGAACTGCGGCGCCGCGGGCGCCGCGGTCGTGGTGGTGGCGGCCGTGGACAACAGCAGCAGCGTGGACAGCGCGGCGACGATGCCGCGCCAGATCCTGGTTTTCACCTTGACAGGACCCTTTCCGTTCAGGGCGACGGGTAGGGGCCGTCCGAGCTGGCGGTCTACGGAGCGACGTGCTGCCAAGGAAGCATAAATCCAGGTCTTAGTTCAAGACTCTAATTAGTGGACCGACGCCTTCCGGCGGAAAGGTCACGAACAATGCGCCCTTTGGTGCTGGACGGCGTCCTGCGCCGTTCGGGCCAGGTGTTTCTAGGAAAGGAATGCGAAGGTGACGACCAGCGCCGCCAGCGCGCCGGTCGTGGTGAGGGTGCGCACGTTGTTCCAGCGCACCCAGCGCTCCTCGAACGCCCGCCACGCCCGCGCCGGGTCGGCCGGATCGGACGCGTCCAGCGCGTTGTTCAGCGGGATGTTGATCACGGCCGTGATCACCAGCGCGGAGCAGAACAGCACGAGGCCCAGCGCCTCGCCGACGACCCGCGGCCAGTTGCCCGCGACGGCGTCGAGGATCACCGCGACCGCCGTGAGCAGCGGGGCGCCGACGAAGCTCAGCGCGAACCAGCCGTTCTGGATGTACTGGTTGACGCGCTGCATCGTCTGCACGCGTGTGGCGTCGTCGCTGTGGTGCAGCGCCGGCATCACCGCGCAGCTGAAGGCGTAGAAGAGACCCGCACCGAGACCGGTCGCGATCGTCGCCAGCACGAGTACGATTTGTCCGACCATGGCCGGAGTCAAGACCCGCCGGCGCGATCCGTCAACGGCAACTTTCGATCGCCGCCCCCAGGTAGGCCTTCACGGCTCGTTCCCGCTGCCGATCCGGGGTCGCGGACTCGTCGAGCGGGGTCGTCCGGTGCCGCAACGCCTCCTCGATGATCGCCCGGTGCTCGGGGAAAGCGGTCAGCGCGTGCCGCCCGGCCCCGGACTTGGACGTGATGTCGCCCGTGACCATCGAGTAGTGCAGGCGGCTGATACCCAGCACGACCCACGCGACGTCGGCGTCGTAGACCACGCCGTACGGGCCGTCCAGGAACTGCCGCCAGTAGCTGTTCGCGTTGCCGCGTACCCATTCCCGCAGCTCCTCGGGATCGGTGTGCACGCCGATCTCCGCCGGCCGCGGCCCGCGGAGGGTGACGCCGTGGTTCGCCAGCGTCGTCCACTCCACGGGCGAGCGCCCCTCCTTGTTCAGTTGCAGCCGGCCCGCGAGCATGTTGTGGCCGTCGGGCAGTTTCGCCGGGCTGGTGCGGAGATCCTCGAACGTCACGTACAGGCCGTCGAGCCTGTCCAGGCCGTCGTGCACCTCGCACAGCAGCTCCGGGTCGGGATCGTCGGCCACCGCGACGAAGTCCACGTCCGAGACCTCGTCGTGGAAGTCGTCCAGCGCAAGGGACCCGACCAGGTAGAGGCCTTGCAGCAGGCCGGGCGCCCGGCGGTCCATGCGGTCCGTGTAGCGGTCGACGAGGTCCTGTGCTCGCGGCGGCAACATGATCACGACAATGCCACAGGTCAGGCCGAGGTCGCCGCCGCGTGCAGCGCGCGGACCAGTCCCTGGTTCTCCGGGCCCGGGCCGCCCGGGAAGCCGAAGCGTCGCCGGACGTAGCCGTACGCGATGCCGTTGCGGGGATCGGCGAACGCCTCGGTGCCGGTCGCCCCGCCGTGGCCGAACGAGCCCTGGCCGAGCACCGGATAGGCGCGGTTCACGGCGCTGAAGCCGAGCCCGAACGCCGCTTCCTGCCGCGTGACGAGGTCGATGCCGGCGGAGTGGATCTGGCCGACGGCGCCGACGGTGTCCGGCTTGAGCAGCCGGCCGTCGATGGTCGCGGCGTAGAACGCGGCCAGGCCGCGGGCCGAGCCGACGCCGCCGACCGACGTCGGGCTCAGCTCCCGCACCACCCGGTGGTTGGGCAGTTCCTGGAGGTCGGTGGCCTCGGGATGGTTGCGGTTGAAGGCGATTCCGGTGAGGCTGTTCGGCCCGGTGGCGTTGGCGGCCAGCTGCGCCGCCTGCTCCGGGGTTGGCCGCATCGGCTGCGTGGCCAGCCACCGCGGTTCCAGCTCCGCGGGCAACCCGAGGTAGAAGTCGATGCCCAGCGGCCCGCGCACCCGCTCCTCGTGGATCTCCTGGATGCTTCGGCCGGTCACCCGCCGCACGACCTCGCCGGTGAGCGCCCCGATGACCAGCGCGTGGTAGCCGAAGGCCGTGCCGGGCCGCCAGTAGGGTCGCTGGCCGGCCAGGCGCTGCGCGATGATCCGGTCGTCGGCGAGCTCCTCCACGCGGAACCCGTCGTCCGCGCCGACCAGGCCGGCGCGATGGGCGATCAGGTCCCGCAGCGTGAGCTCACCCTTTCCCTCGGCCGCGAACTCGGGCCAGTAGTCCGCGACCTTGCGGTCCAGATCGAGCACGCCGTCCTGGACGAGGAGCGCCACCACCAGATGCGCGGCGCCCTTGGTGGCGGAGTAGAGGGCGAACAGCGAGTCGGCGGTGACGTCCGGGCCGGTCCACAGGTCCACGACGCGTTCGCCATGGACGTGGGCGACCAGTTGGGCCGAGTAGTCCGCGCCCTCCGCGGCGGCGATCGCCGCGAACTCGTCGCGCACAGCCTCGTAACCAGGCGCGACAGCGCCCTGTGGTGTGGTCAAGGTTCCCCCTCGGTCGCAGAGTTCTCGTTCACCTGCAAGTTCTCGGGCCGGCCGGCTATTCCGCGTCGGGCGTGACTTCGTCGGTCCGCACCGGCAGGGTGGCCAGCCGCCAGGTGCCGGGGTCGGGGGCGCGCTGCGGCTCGCCGGCCAGTCGCAGGTCGGGGAAGCGTCGCAGCAGCTCGGTGAGGGCGACGTCCAACTCCACGCGGGCGAACGCGGCCCCGAGGCAGAAGTGGGCGCCGTGCGCGAAAGCGAGGTGGCTCAAGGAACCCGGGGCGCGGGTGAGGTCGAGGCGGTCGGGGTCGGGGAAGGCGGCGGGGTCGCGGTTCGCGGACAGCATGGAGACGGCGACCCGTTCCCCCTCGGGGATGGTGACGCCGCCGATCTCCACGTCCTCGGTGGTGAAGCGCGGCACCGTCAGCAGTTGCGGGGTGCACCAGCGCAGCAGTTCCTCGACCGCCCGGGGCATCAGCGCCGGATCGTCGCGCAGCAGCTTGAGCTGGTCGGGGTGGAGCAGCAGGGCCTCGACGGCGTTGGCGATCAGGTTGCCGGGGGTCTGGCCGGCGAGCAGGAGGTGCCAGACGAGCATGACGAGCTCGTCGTCGGAGGCCTCGGTCTGCACGAGCTCGGTCAGCACGTCGTCGCCGGGTTCGGTGCGGTGGCGGGCGACCGCGTCCCGCGCGCCGGCGACGATGTCGGGGATGGCCTCCTGGAAGGCCTGCCCCTGACCGGCGGACACGGCGACGCCGACGCGCCGCCACAGCGGGCGGTCGGCCTCGGGGATGCCGACCAGTTCGCAGACGACCTCTACGGGCAGCGGCTGGGCGAAGTCCCGCAGCAGATCCGTTTCGGCCGGCAGGCTCTGCAGCCGGGCTCGCACGATCCGTTCGACCCGCGGACGGAACTCGGCGGCGCGGCGGGCGGTGAACGCGGGGGCGACGAGCCGGCGCAGGCGGGAGTGCTCCGGGCCGTCGATCTCGCCGAGGTTGGGGGTATCGGGCAGGCCCGACGGCCGCAGGTAGCTGGCGCGGCTGAGCCGGAAGCGGGCGTCGGTCAGCACGGTACGGGCGTGCTCGTGCCGGGTGACGATCCATAACGTGCCGAGGCCGGGCACCGGCATCTGGGCCACCGGCGAGTCGGCGCGGGCGGCCGCGTAGGTCGAGACCGGATCGAGCAGCACAGCGAGGTCGGACGGGTCGAGCCGCATGGTCGCTCCATTCAGATGATGAGATCATATGTTTCTACCATCTGAGTGGTGACGGTATCTTCGCGGCGGCGTCGGCGCAACGAGGGAGGGACAGTGGCTCGGCTGACCAGAGCGGAGGCGCAGGAGCGCAACCGGGCCCGGGTGCTGGCGGCGGCGCGGGCGGAGTTCGCCGAGCGCGGCTTCCGCGAGACCAAGATCGACGTCATCGCCGAGCGGGCCGAGCTGACCCGGGGCGCGGTGTACTCCAACTTCCCGGGCAAGCGCGCGCTGTACTTCGCCGTGCTGGCCGAGGACGCCGAGAACGCGACGCCGGCGCCGAACCCGGACGTCGGCCTGACGCCCCGCGAGGCGCTCGGCGCGTTCGCGCGGGCCTGGGTCGCGCGGCTGCCGCTGGCCACCGACCGGGAGGCCGCGCGGCTGGGCCTGGACCTGATGCCCGAGGTGATGGCGTCCGAGCAGACCAGCCGCCCGTTCGCGCAGCTCACCCGCTTCATCGCCAGCCTGTTCGGGCTGGCCCTGGAGCGGCTGGACCCGGTCGCGGGCCGGAAGGTCCGGGTTGCCGAGTCCGCGCTGACGCTCCTGCACGGCGCGAGCCAGCTCGCCGCCGCCGCGCCCGGCTTCATGGAGCCGTTCAACGTCGTGACGGCCTGCGAGGCCTTCGCCGACCTGGATCTTCGCGACACCTTCCCGCCGGTGCCGCCGATCGTCGCCCCGCTCCGGGCCGTCGACGAGCCCTGGAACCCGCCCGACGCGATCGACCTCCTGGACCGCGAGCCGGTCCGGACCGGCAGGGGCGTGGTGGCGATCCTCGGCCTGCACCGGCTGTCCGCCGCCGAGGAGATGCTTCGCGCCGCCTCGCCGAGCGACGAGGTGACGATCGCGTTCGTCACCGCCGAGCCGGCCGAGCTGTCCGCGCTGGCCCGGCTGGTGATCGCCGAGTTCCGCGCCTGCCTGCATCAGGCGTTCCCGCATTCGGCCTGGCCGCGCGTGCAGATCGTCGCCGACGACGCCGGCGCGTTCGCCGCCGCGGCCGGCGTCGCGTCCGTTGTGGACGGCACCGAGGTGGCGATTCGCGTGCGGGACGGGCGGATCATCCGACGGGCGGAGGGTTTCGGTGCCGGTCACGCCGTCTGTTGACGAGACCCGGGTGGTAGGGCGGCGCTGCGTGCAGTGGCTGCTCGACCGGCTGATCGTCGGAGTGCCGGCGTTCCTGCTGTTGGTGGGACTGGTGCTCGCCGTGCTCGACGACCGGTCGCTGTGGTTCCTGCCGCCGATCGTCTTCCTCGTCGCGCTGCTGATCGGCGGCCTGGCCGTCGACGTGTGGGTGCCCTACCGCACCGGCGGCCGCACGCCCGCCATGCGGCTGCTGGGGCTGCGGATCGTCACCGAGTGGGGCAGCGTCCCGTCGCTGGGCACCTACGCCTTGCGGTGGCTCCTGCAGGTCGTCGACGGCTTCGCCTTCGGCCTGACCGGCCTGATCGTCATGGTGGTCAGCTCGCGGCACCAGCGCGTCGGCGACCTGGTCGCGCGGACGCTGGTCGTGCGGATCAGCGCCGACGCCGCGTGACCAGACCGACGATGCCCTGCACGAGCAGGCCGAAGCCGGCGATGAACAGGAGGCCCTGCCACACGAGCTGGTCCGTGGCCTCGTGGGCAGCGACGTAGATGTGGACCGCGGCCACCATCACCACCAAAGCAGTTCCGATACGCAGCAACGAGGTGCCAAGCTCCTTGGTCATGGCACCGATCTTCGGCCCGCGCCGCGCCCGCCACCTCGATCCGGCGACCGGTCCCGACTCAGACTTTCGGACGATCTGATGCGGCTGCGGGATGAACGGGTGCTGGCCGAGCTGTGCGCGCTGCTGCCGCCCGCGCAGGTGGAGATGGTCTGGGACTACGCCGGTCACGCCGAGGTCGAGCTGGCCTTCGAGACCGCCGTCGATTACCTGTCCGGGGCGCACCTGCCGATCGATGCGGGCCTGCGTGCGCGCGTGCGCGACGCGTGTTCCTACAGCGAGCGCGTGCGGGATGCCTTGCGCTTCTGCCCGGATTCCTCGCAGCCCCTGTGGCGCATCGTCGAGGACACGTGGGACGGCCTGGAGATCGAGGAGCGGCTGCCCGACCGGACCGACGCCGCCTGGCTGGCCTGCAACCGTTGCCCCGAGGTGCTGTTCCGTTTCGACTCCGTCGCGGCTTCGATGGGCAAGGTTCCTTACCGCTGCGGAGTTCTCGCTGAGAACGGCGAGATCACCGAGTTCACCGACGCCGTCGACGCCTTGGATCACCTGGAGAGGTGCTGGTCGTGAGTTCCCTTGCCGTGCCGCCGCTCTTCGCCCGGCTCGCCGATTCGAGGCGGATCCTGCTCGCCGGCGCCGGTGGCGGTTTCGACGTGTACGCCGGCCTGCCGCTGGCGACCGCGTTGCGCGCCATGGGAAAGGAGGTGCACCTCGCCAACCTGTCGTTCAGCAACCTGGACGGCCTGGACATCGACGACTGGCTCGAGCCGGCACTGGCCCTCGTCACCCCCGACAGCCGTGGTGGCGAGGGCTACTTCCCCGAGCGCACCCTGTCCCGTTGGCTTGCCGCGCAAGGGCTCCCGTCCGCCGTGCACGCCTTCCCGCGCACCGGCGTCCAGCCCCTCCGCGTCGCCTACACGGCGCTCGTCAAACGTTACGACCTCGACGCCATCGTGCTGGTCGACGGCGGCACCGACATCTTCATGCGCGGCGACGAGGCCGGGCTCGGCACGCCGGAGGAGGACATGGCCAGCCTCGCCGCCGTCGCCGGCCTGTCCGACGTCGACCGGCTCGTCGTCAGCCTCGGCTTCGGCATCGACGCCTTCCATGGCGTCAGCCACGTCGACGTGCTGGAGAATCTCGCTGCCCTGCAACGAGAAGGCGGCTATCTCGGCGCCCTGTCCATCCCACCCGACTCACCCGAGGCCCTCGCCTATCTCGACGCCGTAGCCCACGCCCAGGCCGCCACGCCGTTGCGCCCGAGTATCGTCAACGGCCAGATCGCCGCCGCCGTCCGCGGCGAGTTCGGCGACATCCATGTCACCACCCGCACCTCCGGCAGCGAGCTGTTCGTCAACCCGCTCATGGCCGTCTACTTCACCGTCGACCTGCTTCTCCTGGCCCGCACCGTGAAGTACCTGGACCGCCTCGAACACACCACGACAATCCACGACATCGCCTACGCCATCGAGGAATACCGCGACAACGTGTCCCGCCGCCCGCGCCGCAGCCTGCCGCACTAGAGTTCCTTCTGATACGCCAGCATCGTGAACCCCTGGGCCGGTTCGAAGTCCAGTTCGGGAGCGCGGACGAAGCCCGCCTCTTCATAGAGCCGTTGTGCGGCAAGCATGATCGGCTGCGTCGACAGCAGCACGCGCCTCGCCCCCAGCTCCGCGGCCCGTTCCACCACCGCCCGCACCAGCATCCGCCCGACCCCTCGCCCCTGGGCGTCCGGCGCGACGGCGAACGCCCGGATCTCGGCGTCCGCCGGCCCCGCCGCCAGCTCGCTGTCCTCGTGCCACCGCTCCAGCAGCGCCGTCCCGAGGATCTTGTCCCCGTCCACCGCGACCAGCACCTCACCGTGTTCCCCGAGCCGCCGCAGCCGATCCGCGTACCACGGCACCCGGTCCAACAGGTGCTGCGAGGTGTACGCGGCCACCCGCAGCTCGCCCACCTCGGCCAGTTCCTCGGCGCGTGCCGCTCGCACGATCATGAGCCCATTCAACCCCATGTCCGACCATCACCCCCTGAAGTCGTGGATCATCGCGGTATGTCCTGGGATGAGCAGGCCGCGACTTTCGACGACGAGCCGGATCACGGTCTCCGTGACCCCTCGGTGAGAGCCGCCTGGACGGCACTGCTGTTGCCGAAACTGGCATCGCCCGCCCGCCGGCTCAGGATCGCGGATCTGGGGTGCGGCACGGGTAGCATCTCCGCCCTCTTCGCCGAAGCCGGCCACGAGGTGCACGGCGTCGACCTCTCCCCGCAAATGCTGGAGATCGCCCGTGCCAAAGCCACCACCGCCGACTTCCGGCTCGGCGACGCCGCGGACCCGCCCCTCGACGCCGCCGCCTACGACGTGGTCTTCGCCCGTCACGTGTTGTGGACGCTGCCACCGAACGCACTGTCCACATGGATCAAGCTGCTGCGACCCGCCGGCCTCCTGCTCCTGGTCGAGGGCCGCTGGTCCACCGGCGCCGGACTCACCGCCGACGAGTGCAAGACGGCAGTCCTCGGACACCGCCGGCAAGCGACGATCCACCCCCTCACCGATCCGGCCCTCTGGGGCGGCCCGATCGACGACGAGCGATACCTCCTGGTCAGCGAGGCGTAAGATACAAACTGGAGACAGGTCTTACGAGAGGGGCGTGGCGTGCGGATCCTGGTGATCGGGGCGGGGGCTACCGGCGGGCTGTTCGGGGCGAGGCTGGCGGCGGCCGGCCGGGACGTGACGTTCCTGGTGCGGCCGCGCCGGGCGGAGATCCTCCGTGAGCGGGGCCTGCGCGTGCACGGCGGCGGCCAGGACACGACGATCCACCCGAAGATCCTGGTCACGGGCGAGATCACCGAGACGTACGACGCGATCCTGGTGTCGGTGAAGGCCACCGGCCTGGACCGGGCGATCGAGGACCTCGCGCCGGCCGTCGGACCCGACACGTTGATCATGCCGTTCCTCAACGGCATGCGGCACCTGGACGCGCTGGACAAGCGCTTCGGGGCGGATCGGGTGCTCGGCGGCGTGGTCAAGGTGCAGACGACCGTGGACGAGAACGGCGACATCCTGCGCGTCGGCGACTTCGAGGACATGGCCTACGGCGCGCGCACCGGCACGTCCCCGCGACGCCTGGCGGAGCTGCACAGCACGCTCGGCAACGCCGGCTTCCCGGCGGTGCTCTCCGATCACATCGACGCGGACATGTGGGCGAAGTGGGTGTTCATCGCCTCCGCGGGCGCCGAGACCTGCCTGCTGCGCGGCACGGTCGGCGAGGTCGTCGCGGCAGGCGGCGCGCGCTTCGCCGCCGACCTGGTCGACGAGTGCGCGGCGGTCGCGGCGGCGTCCGGCTACCCGGTGTCGGACCAGGCGCGCGCCGGCCTCAAGGCGATGGCGACGGCCCCGGGTTCGCCGGCGGCGACCTCGATGTACCGCGATCTGACCAGCGGTTATCCGACGGAGGCCGACCACCTGCTCGGCGACATGGTGGACCGCGCCCGCCAGCTCGACGTGCCGACGCCGCTGCTGGAGCTGGCGACGGTCGCGATGCGCGTGTACGAGAACAGGCTCGCCCAGAAATGACCGCAACCGCTCGGTACGGCCTCGATGCGGCCCCGCCGGAGCTGCGGCTCACGCAGGAGCTGCTGAACACGGCCCCGACGAGCAAGAGCGCGGATCTGCTCGCCGACCTGGACACGGCGCGGGGTTGGCTGGCGGAGATCCTGCCGTCCCCGCCGGACCTCACCGCGAAAGGACTCGCCGACCTGCGGGAACTCCGCGACACCCTGCAACGCCTGGTCCGCGGCGAGCCGGCGGCGTTCACCGGTGCCATAAAGATCACCATCGACGGCGAGGAGGCGAAAGCCACGCCGACCGCCAACGGCACTGCCTGGCTGCGGGCGGCAACCGCCGCCGAATGCCTGGTGGCTCGGGCGACCGGCACCTGGCCGCGGCTCAAGCTGTGCCGGAACCCGCGCTGCCCGGTCGCCTTCTACGACCGCTCCCGCAACGCCAGCCGGGTCTGGCACGACGTCGCCACCTGCGGAAACGCCGCCAACGTGCGGGCATTCCGGTCCCGGCATCAGACTTTCGGCTGAGGCGGCCCGCCGCGGCCGCGGGCAGGATCTTGACCCATGAGTCACCGCCGGGGCCCGCTGGTGGCCGAGTGCGTGGTGCTCGGCCTGTCGCTGGCCGTGGACATCGGCTGGGCGGCGCGGGCCGGCATGCCGACGGGCCTGTTCGGCTCGGTCGCGTACGAACTGGCGTTCGGTCAGTCGACGGCGGTCGCCGCGTTGGCCCTGCTGCGCCGCCGATTCCCGAATCACGTGCTCCTGCTTGGCGTGGTCGTCGCGGCACTTTCCCTTGCCGCCACCGGGATTTTCCTCACCACCCAGCTGCCGGTCGAGCTGGACGTCACGCAGCTGCTGGCGATGGCCCTGCTCGTCGGCTCGGCCAGCCGACGCCTGAAGCCGGTCCCCGCCGGCGTTGTCGTGCTCGCCGGCGCGGTGGCGATGATCGCGCAGGCGTTGCTCCGTTACGGCCTGGGTGCCCTCCCCGCGGTGCCGATCACGTTGCTGTGGGGCGGATCCCTCGCGATCGGGCTCGTACAACGAGACGCGGACACCAGGCGCCGCAACGCCTTGGCCGAGGTGCGCTCCGGCGAGCGGCTGCTGCTCGCCCGGGAGCTGCACGACCTGGTGGCGCACCACGTCACCGGCGTGGTCGTGCTGGCCCAGGCCGGCCGGCGGGTCGCGCCGGAACGCGACGAGGTGTTCGGCGAGATCGAGAACGCCGGGGCGGAGGCGCTGGCGGCGATGCGCCGGCTGGTCGGCATGCTCCGCACCGACGGCGAGGTCGCCACCATCCCGAGCGGCCTGCTCGAGGCGGTGCGACAAGCGACGCCGTCACAGGCGAAACTGACCGTCCAAGATGGACTGGACAGCTACGCCGTCACGCCGGAGGCCGCCACCACCGTGCACCGAGTGATCATGGAATCGGTGACCAACGCGCGGCGGCATGCCCCGCACGCCAAGCACATCGACGTGGAGGTCCGCACCGACGGGGACTGGCTGCTGGTCGAGGTGGTCAACGACGGCGTGCGGTCCACGCCGTCCGACGACCGCGGCTACGGCCTGGTCGGCATGACCGAGCGCGTCTCGGCGCTGGGCGGTACGGTGCAGGCCGGCGCGGTGCCGGGCCAGCGTTGGCGGGTGGCCGCGCGGCTGCCACTGGGGAGGACAGTGTGACCCTGCGGGTCCTGGTGGCCGACGATCAGGCCATGGTGCGGACCGGTTTCCGGCTGATCCTGAACGGGGAGCCGGACATCGAGGTCGTCGGCGAGGCGGCGGACGGCCGCGAGGCGGTGTCGCTGGCCCGCCGGCTCCGGCCGGACGTGACGTTGATGGACATCCGGATGCCGCTGGTCGACGGCCTCCAGGCGACGCGCCTGCTCGCGGGGCCGGATGTCCCCGACCCGCTGCGGGTCGTCGTCGTGACGACATTCGACCTGGACGAGAACGTGCACGCCGCGCTGCGCGCCGGCGCGTGCGGCTTCCTGCTCAAGGACGCCGGCCCGGGCCTGCTGATCGAGGCCGTGCACGCCGCCGCGCACGGCGAGGCGCTGGTGTCGCCGTCGATCACCGCCCGCCTGCTGGCCCACTTCGCCGAACCCCGCGCGGACCGCCAGCCGCTGGATCCGTTGACCGACCGCGAGTTCGACGTGGTCAAGCTGGTGGCGCGCGGCCGCACCAACGCCGAGATCGCCGCCGAGCTGGTGATCTCGCTGTCCACGGTGAAGACTCACCTCGGGGCCGTGCAACGGAAGCTGGCCGCCCGCAACCGGACAGAGGTGGCCATCTGGGCGTGGGAGACCGGTTCGGTGCGCTGAGGGACAGTCATCTGACAGATCCGGTGCCGGGGCCCGGTGGGCGATGATCGGCGCATGTCAGAGATCGTCCGGGTGCTGGAGCGGGCGTGGCCGACCCGGCCGCCCACCGCGATGTTCGCCGACCTGCCGCAGCGGTTCTGGGACGACCGCCCGCACCTGTGGGACGCGTCCGGCGGCCGGCTGGTCAACAGCTCGCTGACCTGGGTGATCCGCGACCGCGGCCGCACGATCCTGGTCGACACGGGCATCGGCAACGACAAGGACCGCCCCGACACGCCGGCGTTCGACGGGTTGCAGACCGACTTCCTGGTCGCGCTGGCGGCGGCCGGCGTCCGCCCGGACGATGTGAACCTCGTGGTGAACACCCACCTGCACGCCGACCACGTCGGCTGGAACACGCGGCTGGTGGACGAGCGGTGGGTGCCGACCTTTCCCAACGCCCACTACCTGATCCCGGCCCTGGACTACGAGCACTTCCACGACGATCCGGCGATCGCCGACAGCGTGCGGCCGGTGGTGGAGGCCGGGCAGGCGGTGCTGTGGCGGGACGAGCACGTGCTCGCCGGCGGCATCGTGATCGAGGCCGCACCCGGTCACACGCCGGGATCGAGCGTGCTGAAACTCCGTGACGAGGCGGTGTTCGTCGGCGACCTGTTGCAGAGCCCGGCGCAGATCCTGGAACCGGACGCCGACAGCACGGTCTGCCTGGACGGCGCGAGGGCCCGCCGGTCGCGGCGGCGGATCCTGGACTGGGCGGCCGATCGGTGCGCCCGTGTGCTGCCGACACACTTCGACGGCGGCGTGGTGGCCCGGGACGGCGCCAAGTTCGCGTGCTAGACCCCAGGGTTGAGACGGCTCTCAACCCTGGTTCCATCCCCGCGCCGACGCCCCGGGCACCCCGTGGGCGCGACCCTGGGTCCACACGGATTCGGGGAGGAAGAGATGACCACGCAGACGGTCCAGCTGCGGAGGTTCGTGCCGAGCATCGCGTTCAACGCGGTGGTGCCGCTGGTCGTGTACACGCTGACGCGGCCGTACTTCGCGGACGACGTGACGCCGCTGATCATCGCCGGCGCCATCCCGCTGCTGATCACCCTCGGCGGCTTCGCCATCCGGCGCAAGGTCGACGTCGTCGGGGTGATCTCGCTGGTGGGCTTCGTGGTCGCGGTCGCGGCACAGCTGCTGACCGGCGGCGACGGACTGATCGTGAAGGTGCAGGGTGTGCTCGTCACCGGCCCGATCGGCGTCATCTTCCTGCTGTCGGCGCTGGTCGGACGGCCACTCGTCGGCGTGATCATGCACTACATGGGCCGGCGCAACCCGGCGATGCGCCAGCCGACCAAGGCCCGGGCCATGATCCTCACGCTGATCCTGGGCACGATGTTCACGCTGCACACGGTGGTGGCCGTGGTGCTGGCGCTGACGCTGCCGACCGAGGTGTTTCTCGCCGTGTCGAACCCGGTCGGGTGGGGCATCATCGCCGCCGGCTTCCTGGTGATCTTCCTCGTGCGCCGGCGCTGGGCCGCCGAGAGGGAGTCGACCCAGACGGGATCAGCTCAGCAGGCGTAGCCCGCCGACCAGCTTGTCGACCAGATTCCTCGGCCCCACCAGGCTGATCGCGTAGTAGCTCAGCTCCGCCGACTTCGCCACCGTGTCCAGGTAATCCTGGTACACCCGGCTGGTTTGAGCGGGTTCGGGCATGTCGACGACGTACAGCCCGACCTTGCCGATCGCCTTGGCCCGTATGGAAGTCAGCTTCGTGCGGTCCGCCGCCAGCACCGAGCAGCCGGTCCACGGCAGGCCCGGGTGGAAGTCGCCGACGGCGTCCGCGGCCCCGGGGCCGAGCAGGGTGGGGATGGCGTTGCCGACGGCGGCGGCCAGGCAGCCGACGGCGTTGGCGATCAGGCCGGGGTTGAGGTCGCGGTCCACGACCATCACCCACTTCAGCCGGGCGTCCCGGGTGGACCGGTCGATGCGGATCTCGTCGGGGGCGAACGCGGGCAGCATCCCAGGGGCTCCTCATGGTGTGCGGTGATTGCACGAGATGCTAGGCGGAGTCACCAGCACTTACCATGACTGCCGAACAAAGTTCGACAGACGGGCGGAAATCGGGATGTTGGACGAACTTGATGAGGCGATCCTGCTGGCCCTCCAGCACGATGCGCGGCAGACCAACCGGGAGTTGGCCGCGGCCGTAGGGGTGTCGCCGTCCACGTCGCTGGAGCGGCTCCGCGGCCTGCGTCAGCGCGGCGTGATCAAGGGTTACCTGGTGGACGTGGACCTGCCGTCGATCGGCCGTGGTGTGCAGGCGCTGATCGCGGTGCGGATCCGGCCGCCGTCGCGGCGGCACATCGAGGCGTTCCGGCAGTGGGTGTCCCGCCTGCCGGAAACGGTCGGGGTGTTCGTAGTCTCCGGTAGCGAGGACTTCCTGATCCACGTCGCGGTGCCGGACAACAACAGCCTGTACAGCTTTGTCATCGACCGGCTCACCGGGCGGCCCGAGGTCGCGGACGTGCGGACAAGCGTGGTGTACGAACACATCCGCAACCCGCGGATCGAGCCCGCCTAGCCGACCGAGTGCGAGCCGGTCATCAGCGCGCCGAGGTCCTCCGGCTTGAGGAACGACGGCGGGGGCGGCGGGCCCCAGTTGAACAGGCCCTTCGCGCCCTCCAGCACCTCCGGCCGCCACACCGCGTCCTCGACGATGCAGTCCATGTCGGAGTAGTACTCCGAGAAGTTGCCGGCCGGATCCTTGAGGTACCAGAAGAAGTTCGAGCCGGCGTGGTGCCGGCCGAGGCCCCAGACGTGCCGCTCGGGATGGCCCTCCAGCATCGTCGCGGCGCCGCGGCCGACCTCGTCGATGTCGTCCACCTGCCACGAGCTGTGGTGCATGTACGCGACGGGCGCCCGCAGCACCAGCACGTTGTGGTGGTCGGTGGAGCAGCGCAGGAACGCGCCCTCGCCGCTGATCTCGTCGCTGAGCTTGAAGCCGAGGCCCTCGCCGAAGAACCGCTGAGTGGTGGGGTAGTCGGTGGAGCCGATCACCACGTGGCCGAGCCGGCGGGGGCGCACCCGGTTCTCCCGCAGCACGCCGGCCGCGCGCTGGTTGGCGCGGACGGTGTGGCCGGGGCCGTTCTGCGGCGGCAGCGAGGTCGGCTCCTGTTCGAGGCGTGGCGCGATGCGGACCACGGCGCGCACGCCGGTCGCCGGTTCCACCGCGGTGACGCTGTCCGGCGTGGTCCGCGTGACGATGTCCATCGTGGACAGTCGGGACGAGATCGCGCCCAGGTCGTCCCCGTGGTCGGCCCGCACCACGACTTCCAGCAGCCGTCGCGTCGGCGACTCGACCACCCGCAGCTGGCGGCCGCCGTCCACACTGGACAGCCAGCCGTCCTCGCCGGCGGTGAGGCCGAATTCCTCGTAGTAGTCGACGGTAGCGGCGACGTCCGGCACGCCGATGGTGAAGGACGCCAGCCCGTGCAGTGCCATCACGCACCTCCGGTGAACGTGTGCCGCATGGTGCCGATGCCGTCGATGTACGTGACGAGCTCCTGGCCCGGCTTGAGGTAGCGCTGCGGGGTGCGGCCCATGCCGACGCCCGACGGGGTGCCGGTGAAGATGATGTCGCCGGGCAGCAGCGGGGTGATCGCCGACAGCCGGGACACCAGCTCCGGCACCGAGACACCATGTCGCTGGTGCGGCCCTTCTGGAGCTGCTCGCCGTCGACCAGGCAGCCCAGCTCGACGTCGTCGCGGTCGGGCAGCTCGTCCGGGGTCACGACGACCGGGCCGAGCGGGCCGAAGCCGGGGTGGGACTTGGCCAGGCTGAACTGTGGCGCGGGGCCGGAGCGCTGGAGGATGCGCTCGGACAGGTCCTGGCCGACGGTGAGGCCGGCGACGTGGTCCCAGCCGTCGGCGACGGACACGTGGTCGGCGCGGTTGCCGATCACCGCGACCAGCTCGACCTCCCAGTCCACGTCGCCGGGCGGCAGCGCGATCTCGCCTGTCGGGCCGGTCAGGCAGGTGACGAACTTGGTGAACACCGTCGGCTCGTCGGGCACCGAGAATTTCGACTCCTTGGCGTGCTCGGCGTAGTTGAGGCCGATGGCGAAGATCTGACGCGGGCGGGGAACCGGATTGCCGAAGTCGGAGGCTGACACGGGGGCCGCCTTCGTGGCGTCCAGCGCCGCTGCGAACGCCTTCACCTCGTCCCATCGCTCGTAGGCGAGCTGGATGTCGGGCGAGAATCGCCCGTCGCTGGCGTCCGCCAGGTCCACGGCGCGGTCGGGCGCGGTCACGACGGCCGCGCGCCCCGCGATGTCGGCCAGCCTCATGGTGTGCCTCCCTCGGGTCGTCACCCGATTCAAACAACTTTCGAAAGTTGGGTCAACGTTCGCACTGGGTTAGGGTCTGCGCATGGCTACAAGTGGCGCCGGCGTCACCCGGACGGACGGCGTGCACGCCCGGCTTCGTGAGGACATCCTCGGCGGCGTGCTGTCGCCGGGGCAGCGGTTGAAGTTCCCCGAGCTGTGCCGCCGCTACGACACCAGCGTCGGCGCTGCCCGCGAGGCGCTCACCCGGCTCGCGTCCGCGGGCCTCGTGCGCAGCCAGGCGCACCAGGGATATGTGGTGACGCCGCTGTCCGTGGACGACCTCGCCGAGCTGACCGTGGCCCGCGTCCAGATCGAATGCCTGGTGCTGCGCATGTCCGTGAGCGACGGCGACGTGCGCTGGGAGGCCAACGCCATCGCCGCGCACCACCTGCTGGAGCGGGCCCCGTACCTGGACCCCGACAACCCCGCCCGGTCCACTGCCGACTGGGCCGCCGCGCACGCCGCGTTCCATGAGGCGCTGTTGGCCGGGTGCGCCAACCGCCGGCTGCGGGAGGTCGCCATCGGGCTGCGCGACGAGGCCGAGCTCTACCGGCAGTGGTCCATCACGCCGGCAAAGGCGAAGGGTCGGGACGTCGCCGCCGAACACCGTGCCATCCTCGAGGCCTCGATCGCCCGCGATGTGGACGTGGCCGTGCGACTGCTCGGCGAGCACATCTCCACGACGTCCAAGCTGCTGATCGACTCCGCCGTGGAGTGAGCGTGAAGGATGGTCACGCTACCCATCGCGCGCCACAAGTCGGCGCGGTTCACTCGTAAGGGCGGCAAACTATGTGTCCACGCCCACAGCGAGTGGTTGGGTAAAGCCTTTCTTGGAACTTCGTATTACCGCATGACGGAACATCCGAACCCGTCTGCTTTGGCAAACCCGCTGGTCGACACCACTACTGGGGAAGTGTTCACCGACTGCGGCCGGGTTACATTATTACATAACATGGGTTGTATGCAATTCCGGTCATCGGACCGCTTTCGTCATGCGCATCAATTCGGGCACCGAACACAAGGCCGATCGGGCAGGCGGACTTGACCGGTTAGGCGGGGGCATGCGCATTATTGGCCCGAATGCGGCACGGGCCGCGATGGGGGGCTTGGTCGTGAGCGTATTCGATCCGCCGTTCCGTCTCGGCGGGCCACGCTCGGCGCCGGTGTGAACGAGTTGTCCGGGACGCGGAGGCGGTGGGACGAAGTGGACGAGACCGAGGTGCTGATCGCCGGGGCCGATCCGGTCGGCCTCGCGCTGGCACTGGACCTGGAGCGCCGCGGCGTCAGCTGCCTGGTGCTGGACAGCGGCGACGGCCGGGTGCGGACGCCCGAGGTCGGCGTGATCGGCCCGCGGTCGATGGAGCTGTTCCGCCGCTGGGGCGTGGCCGACAAGATCCGCAGCGCCGAGTTCCCCGGCTCGCGCCCGACCGACATCGCCTGGGTCACGCAGGTCGGCGGGCACGAGATCCACCGCTTCGAGCGGCTCACCCACGACACCCACACGCCGGAGCCGGAGCAGATGTGCCCGGCGGACTGGCTGCTGCCGGTCCTGATCACGGCCGTCGGCACGCACCCGGGCGGCGCGGTGCTGTTCCGCCACCGGCTGGACGGCTTCGCCCAGGACGACGCCGGCGTCACGGCGCGGGTCATGGACATGCGCAACGGCCGCGGCGTCACCATCCGCGCGAGCTACCTGGTCTCGACGAACGGACCGTGCTCGATGGTCCGCAGCGCCTGCGGCATCCAGGCGACGTCCCGGTTCGAGCCACAACTGCTGCGCACCATCGTGTTCCGCGCGCCGAAGCTGTCCGAGGGACTGGCCGCACGCGGCCACCGACCGGCGCTGACGTACTTCCTGCTCCGGGCTGACGGTCGGCGCTACCCGTTGCAGGCCATGGACGGCGACGGCACGTACAAGCTGACCGTGGGCAGCGAGGCCGGCGCGACCGATGCCGCCGCCCTGGTCCGGGACGCGATCGCCTTCGACACGCCGACCCAGATCGTGCGCGACGACGCCACCCAGCTGCCGCACATGGTCGCCGACCGCTACCGGTCCGGGCGCGTGTTCCTGGTGGGCGACGCCGCGCACACGCTGTCGCCGCCGGGTGGTTTCGGTTGCGACATCGGCATTGCCGACGCCGCCGACCTGGCGTGGAAGCTCGCCGCCGAGCGGGCCGGCTGGGCCGGCGCGGAGCTGCTCGACAGCTATGACGCCGAGCGCCGGCCGGTCGCGCTGGAGGGCCTGGAGGCGGTGGGCATCGCCATGCGGTCCCGGGCCGACGACGACCTGTCGCCGCGGCTGCGGGACGACACGTGCGAGGGCGTGCTGGCCCGCACCGAACTGGGCATGCAGCTGGCCGACAGCGTCGCGAACTGGGACGTCGACGCGCCGGAGGTCCACTTCGGACACGGCTACCGGTCGTCGCTGGTCGTCGGCGACGAGGTGAAGATGACCGCGCCGTGGCGGCCCAGCAGCGATCCCGGGTTCCGGGCCGCCCACGGGTGGCTGCGGCCCGGAGTGTCCACTCTGGACGTCTTCGGCGACGGCTTCGTGTTGCTGTGCTTCGAGTCGAGCGAGCGGATCGTGGAGGTCGAGCGGGCTTTCCGGCGGCGCGGTGTGCCGCTGGAGGTGGTGCTGTGCCCCGACGACCGGGTCTCGGAGCTGTACCGCTGTCCGTACGTGCTGGTGCGCCCGGACGACCACGTCGCCTGGCGCGGGCAGGAACTGCCGGCGGATCCGTTGCTGCTGGCGGACATGGTGCGCGGCGCCTGCTGATCGTTCAGGGGGCCGGGTCGCCGCCGCCACGGCGACCCGGCCGGTCTGTGGAGTTGTCACGGCCGGTGCTCGGCGCGGGCCCCACTGCCCGGGGCCGGGTCGACCGTGCGTGCGCAGGTTCGTGCCGGTCGGGCCGCCGGTCCCCGCGAGCCAGGGAGCGGGATCGGGCGGCCGACCCGGGTGGAGGGGCAGGGCTCCGGAACCGGTTCCGGAGGTGTGTCACGAGTTAACAGCGCCGTCACCTCGCCGTCAAGGGCGACACCGTTGACAACCGCCGTAGCCTGATGGTGAGAGCGTTCCCACGGCCGGGCCCACCTCCCGGCCGGCCAACCGCGAGCCGCCGGTCCCTGCCCCCCGCGCGAAGGGTTCGCCGCTCCCATGAGACTCGCCCGCTGGCCCGCGTGGCTGTTCGCCCCGCTCGCGGCCGTGATCGTCATCGCCCTGCTGACCGTGCCCGGCGTCGGCCACGCCGCGCCCGCCCTGCTCTCCCAGGGACGCCCCGCCACCGCCTCGTCCACGCAGAACGCCACCTTCCCGGCCTCGGCCGCCGTCGACGGCGACCCCGGCACCCGCTGGTCCAGCGCGGCCACCGACCCGCAGTGGCTGGCAGTCGACCTCGGCGGCACGCACTCGGTCACCCAGATCGTGCTGAACTGGGAAACCGCGTACGCGCAGGCGTTCCAGATCCAGATCTCCGGCGACAACAACACCTGGACCAACCTCACGCCGGTGACGGCCGGCATCGTGGGCACCCAGACGCTGTCGGTGTCCGGCAGCGGCCGCTACGTGCGGATGATGGGCACCCAGCGCGCCACGCAGTGGGGCTACTCGCTGTGGGAGTTCCAGGTCTACGGCGACGACGCCGGCGGCAGCACGTGCAACACCACCGTGAACTCGGCGCTGAACCAGCCGGCGACGGCACTGTCCACACAGGACGCCGGTGCGTTCCCGGCCTCCGCCGCCGTGGACGGCAATTCCGGCACCCGGTGGTCCAGTCAGGCGTCCGACCCGCAGTGGCTCCAGGTCGACCTGGGCAGCGTGCGCCAGGTGTGCGGCGTCGAACTCGACTGGGAAGCCGCCTATGCGGCGCAGTTCCAGGTGCAGATCTCCACTGACGGCAATAGTTGGAGCAACCTCACCCAGCCGATGGCCGGCATCGCCGGCAACCAGACGCTGACCGTGTCCGGATCCGGCCGGTACGTGCGGATGTACGGCACGCAGCGGGCCACCCAGTGGGGATATTCCCTGTGGGAGTTCATCATCCACACCGTCGGCGCCCCGCCGACGACCACCACCACGCCGCCGCCGGGCAACTGCCCGTGGGTGAAGTCCACCGCGCCCATCGCGGACCGGGTGAACCAGCTGATGGCCGCCATGACCAACGCGCAGAAGGTCGTCGTGCTGCACGGCAACGGCGCCACCGGCCCGTACATCGGCAACACCGACCCGATCCCGGCGCTGTGCGTGCCGGCGATGGGACTCCAGGACGGGCCGGCCGGCGTCGGTGACAGCCTCGACGGCGTGACCGAACTGCCCGACCCGACCGCGCTCGCGGCGACCTGGGACGTCAACGCCGCCAAGAACTACGGCACGGTGATGGGGCAGGAGTTCGCCGGCAAGGGCGCGAACATCGTGCTCGGGCCGACGATCAACATCGTGCGGGATCCGCGCTGGGGCCGGGACTTCGAGACCTACAGCGAGGATCCGTACCAGGCCGGGCAGACGGCCGTCGGCACCGTGCAGGGCATCCAGGGGCAGGGCGTGATGGCGCAGGTCAAGCACGCCGCCGCGTACAACGTCGAGGGCGGGGCGTCCCGGGGCACGCCGTCCGACAACGTGATCATCGACGACCGGACGCTGCACGAGATCTACCTGCCGGCGTTCCAGACCGCGGTGACGCAGGGGCAGGCGGCGTCGGTGATGTGCGCGTACAACGAGATCAACGGCACGCCCGCGTGCCAGGACTCGGGCGTGATGAACACGGCGCTCAAGCAGGCCACCGGCTGGGACGGATTCGTCGGCTCCGACTGGGGTTCGGCCACCGGCGGCGCCCCGCAGCTGGCCAACGGCGGGCTGGACATGGAGATGCCCGGCGGCGCGTTCTTCGGGCAGGCGCTGCTCGACGCCGTCAACCAGGGCAAGGTGAGTCAGTCCACCGTGGACGACATGACCCGGCGGGTGCTGACCCAGATGTTCAGGTTCGGGCTGTTCGACCACGGGGCGACCGGCAGCACCGGCGCGGTTGTCACCAGCGCCGCGCACACCCAGGTGGCGCAGGACGTCGCCGCGCAAGGATCGGTGCTGCTGAAGAACAACGGGACGCTGCCGTTGAACGCGTCGTCGCTGAAGTCCATCGCGCTGCTCGGCGGGGACGCCATCGACCCGCAGAACATCGGCGGCGGCAGCGCCAAGGTCAACCCGTCGCCGGCCGCGGTGAACCCGATCAACGGCATCACCAAGCGGGCGGGGACCGGCGTGAGCGTGCAGTGGGTCGCCGGCGCGGGTGAGCACGTGCAGACGCCGGACATCCCGTCGGCGGTCGCGCTGGCCCAGAAGTCCGACGTGGCGGTGGTTTTCGCCTCGTACGGGGAGAGCGAGACCGACGACCTGTCGTCGATCGACCTCCAGTTCTCGCAGAACGACCTGATCAGCGCGGTCGCGGCGGCCAACCCGCGGACCATCGTCGTGCTGAACACCGGTTCCGCGGTGACCATGCCGTGGATCAACAGCGTCGCCGGGGTCGTCGAGGGCTGGTACCCGGGGCAGGAGAACGGCGACGCCATCGCCTCGCTGCTGTTCGGCGACGTCAACCCGTCCGGCAAGCTGCCGGTGACGTTCCCCAAGAGCCTCGGCGACGTGCCGGCGTCGACGGTGCAGCAGTTCCCCGGCGCCAACGACCGCATCGAGTACTCGGAGGGCATGAACGTCGGCTACCGCTGGTACGACTCGCACAACGTGACGCCGCTGTTCCCGTTCGGGTTCGGCCTGTCGTACACCACCTTCGGCTTCTCGAACCTGTCGATCACCGCGCAGGCCAACGGTTCCGCGACCGTGCGGGCCACCGTCACCAACACCGGCTCCCGCACCGGCGCCGAGGTGCCGCAGCTCTACGTCGGACAGCCCGCCGCCAACGGCGAGCCGCCGCACCAGCTGAAGGGATACCAGAAGATCACCTTGACGCCGGGGCAGTCCCAGACCGTCACCTTCACCCTGACACCCCGGGATCTCGCCCACTGGTCCGGCACCGCGTGGACCACCAACACCGGCTCGTACGGCGTCTTCGTCGGCGACTCCTCCCGCAACCTCCCGCTGACCGGCGCCATCTCGGTGACCACCGGCAGCTGATCCCCGGAGCGGGGCTCGACACCCCCTGCCGCCGAGCCCCGCTCCAACCCCCGCGAGTCGCGCTCACAAACACAGCGAATGTGGGTTTCAGGCAGAAACGAGCCTCGGGTCTCGGCTCTGCACGAGAGTGGATTTCGGTGTGACGCTGGGCGGGACTCGCGGGGTCCGCCTCAGACCTGCATTCGGTCTGGTGCTGGGCGCGACTCGCGGCGGTTCAGGCGGAGTCGCGGACTACGAGGGAGGTGGGGACGACGTGGGGGTCGGCGGGGAGGGGGATGCCCTCCAGGAGGTTGGCCAGCAGGAGGGAGGCGGCGGCCTCGCCCATCTCACGGGACGGTTGGCGCACGGTGGTCAGCGCCGGCACGGAGTGCGCCGCCAGGGCGATGTCGTCGAAACCGATCACCGCCACGTCCTCCGGCACGGCGACGCCGGCCTCGCGCAGGCCGTCCAGCGCCCCGACCGCCATCATGTCGTTCTGGGCGAAGACCCCGTCGAACTCGACGCCGCTGCGGAGCACCTCCTGGATCGCGGCCAGCCCGCCCTCCGGCGTGAAGTCGCCCTCCACGAGCACCTTCTCCGCCATGACGTCGCGGAAACCCTGCACCCGCTCGACGGTGCAGCCGAACTCGGCCGGACCGGTGATCATCACGATCCGCTCCCGGCCGGTCGACCGTAGGTGCTGGGCGGCCGACGCCGCGCCGGCGCGGTTGCTGGTCGCCACCGACGGGAAGCCGGGGTGGTGCCCGCGGTCGTCGATCATCACGACCGGCAGGCCGGACTCGTGCAGGGACTGGATGTAGCTGAGGGTGTCCGGCGGTTCGACGAGCAGCAGCCCGTCGAACGCCTTGGCCGACACGTGCCGGGCGAACTGGGTCATGGAGTCGGCGCCGCGGTTGACGGTGTTCAGCAGCAGCCCGTAGCCCTTGGCCTCCAGCACGTCGGCGACGCCCTGGAGCACGTCGCCCATCCACGGCCAGGTCAGGCCCGGCACCAGCATGCCGACGGTGTTGGTGCGCCCCTTGGCCAGCCCGACCGCGCCGGCGCTGGGGATGTAGCCGGTCGCGGCGATCACCTCGCGGACCCGGATCGCGGTCGCCGCGTCGACATCCGACTTGTTGTTCAGCACCCGCGACACGGTCGTCTTGCTCACCCGTGCCCGCCGGGCGACCTCGGCGATCGTGACCCGCATGGCTGCCACGGTACCCGTTCCCCACACGCGGGCACGCGCGCGTGCCCGCGTGCCGTCGTGATCAGGTCCGTCGAGGTCGACAGCCGGCCGAGCAGCCCTTAGTATGGCCACTGAACTAACTAAGGAGGCGTCGTCGTGACCGTGCATCCCACTCCGGCGGACAGGTTCAGCTTCGGGCTGTGGACGGTGGGCTGGCCGGCCAACGACCCGTTCGGCGAGCCCACCCGGCCTGAGTTGGACCCGGTCGAGAGCGTGCACCGGCTGGCCGAGCTCGGCGCGTGGGGCGTCTCCTTCCACGACGACGACCTGATCCCGTTCGGCTCGGACGACACGGTGCGCGAGGAGCGGATCGCCCGTTTCCGCAAGGCCCTGGACGAGACGGGCCTGGTGGTGCCGATGGCGACCACGAACCTGTTCAAGCACCCCGTGTTCAAGGACGGCGGCTTCACGAGCAACGACCGTGGGGTGCGGAGGTTCGCGCTGCGCAAGGTGCTGCGCAATGTCGACCTCGCGGCCGAGTTGGGCGCCACCACCTACGTCCTGTGGGGCGGCCGCGAGGGCTCCGAGACCGACGCCGCCAAGGACGTGCGCGCCGCGCTGGACCGCTACCGCGAGGCGATGAACACCCTCACCCAGTACGTGATCGATCAGGGCTACAACCTGAAGTTCGCCATCGAGCCGAAGCCGAACGAGCCCCGCGGCGACATCCTGCTGCCGACGATCGGTCACGCGCTTGGCTTCATCTCCACACTGGAGCACGAGCACCTGGTCGGCCTCAATCCCGAGGTGGGCCACGAGCAGATGGCCGGCCTGAACTTCGTGCACGGCATCTCGCAGGCCCTGTGGCAGGACAAGCTGTTCCACATCGACCTCAACGGTCAGAAGGGTCCGCGCTACGATCAGGACCTGATCTTCGGCCACGGCGACCTGCTCTCCGCGTTCTTCCTCGTGGACCTGCTGGAGCAGGCCGGCTACGACGGCCCCCGGCACTTCGACTACAAGCCGCTGCGGACCGAGGACGTCGACGGCGTGTGGGCCAGCGCGGCCGCGAACATGCGGACCTACCTGCTGCTCAAGGAACGCGCGGCCGCCTTCCGGGCCGATCCGGACGTGCAGGAGGCGCTGCGCAACGCCAAGGTCACCGAGCTGGCCGAGCCGACGCTGGCCCCCGGCGAGACCTACCGCGAGCTGCTGGCCGCCGACGCCGACTTCGACCCGGACGCCGTCGGCACCCGCGGCTACGGCTTCGTCGAACTCGAGCAGCTCGCCGTCGAGCACGCGCTGGGGGCGCGCTGACATGGCGCTCGTCGCCGGGATCGACTCGTCCACCCAGTCCTGCAAGGTCGTCGTGCGGGACGCCGACAGCGGCGCGCTGGTCCGCGAGGGCCGCGCGGTACATCCGGTCGGCACCGAGGTCGACCCCGCGGCGTGGCAGCAGGCGCTGGACCGGGCCGTCGCGGACGCCGGCGGTCTCGACGACGTCGCCGCGCTGGCCGTCGGCGCCCAGCAACACGGCATGGTGTGCCTCGACGATGATGGCGATGTCGTCCGGCCGGCATTGCTGTGGAACGACACCAGGTCGGCGGCCGCCGCGGCCGACCTGGTGTCGGAGCTCGGCGGCCCCGGGGCGTGGGTGGACGCGGTCGGCAGCGTGCCGGTCGCGTCGTTCACGATCACCAAGTTGCGCTGGCTCGCCGAGCACGAGCCGGCCAACGCGGCCCGCACCGCGGCCGTCTGCCTGCCGCACGACTGGTTGACGCGGCGGCTGACCGACGGCGAGCTCTGCACGGACCGCAGCGACGCCAGCGGAACCGGCTACTGGTCGCCGTCGACCGGCGAGTACCGGGAGGATCTGCTCGCCACGGCCCTCGGTCAGGGGGCCAAGCTGCCGCGCGTGCTTGGCCCGGCCGAGGCCGCCGGACGCACCCGGTCCGGCGCGCTGGTCGCCGCCGGGGCCGGTGACAACGCCGCCGCGGCGCTGGGCGTGCAGGCGGAACCCGGCGACGTGGTGGTCTCGATCGGCACCTCCGGCACGGCGTTCGCGTCGAGCGTCAAGCCGGCCGGCAGCGAGGTCGTGAACGGATTCGCCGACGCACAAGGCAGGTTCCTGCCGCTGGTGTGCACGCTCAACGCCGCCCGCGTCCTGGACGCCACGGCGCGGATGCTGCGGGTCGGCGTCGACGAGCTCTCCGAGCTTGCGCTGGCCGCCCCGGCCGGCGCCGACGGCCTGGTGCTCGTGCCGTACCTGGACGGCGAGCGCACTCCCAACCGTCCGGACGCCTCGGGCACGCTGCACGGGCTCCGGCTCGACACCGCCACCCCGGCGCATCTGGCCCGCGCCGCGGTCGAGGGGCTGCTGTGCAGCCTCGCCGACGCCGTGGACGCCCTGGTGGAGCTGGGGATCCCGGCCTCGCGGGTGCTGATCGTCGGCGGCGGCGCCAGATCCGAGGCGGTCCGTCGGATCGCGCCCACGGTTTTCGGTTGCCCCGTAGTGGTTCCCGAGCCGAGCGAATTCGTCGCCGACGGCGCCGCCAGGCAGGCTGCATGGGCGTTGCGCGGGGAAACCGACCCTCCACAGTGGAGTGCGCTCACTTCCCGCTGCTACCAGGCGGATCCGGTGCCGTCGGTGCGTGAGCGGTACGCGCACGCCCGCGAACTGGTCCTCGACCGTCCACAATGAACTGCTTGACGCCCTCGTCTCGAACGGCCTAGCCTCTGCGGCACTGGCGAGGTCCTTGCCGCCACAAGGCCTTCTTGTCAACGCTGACAAGGAGTTCGGACATGGGATTGTCCCGACGGAGCTTTCTCGCCGCGGCGGCCGCCGCCGCCGCGACCCCGGCGGTCTCACGCACCGCGTCCGCGAGCCCGCTGGCCAGCCCGGCCGGCGATGTCGTGGGCAAGATAACCGTGGGCTACCAGGGCTGGTTCGCGTGCGTCGGCGACGGCGCGCCGATCAACAGTTGGTGGCACTGGAGCCAGAACGCGGGCCAGCCGCCGTCGCCGTCCAACAACGTCATCAAGGCGTGGCCGGACATGCGGGAGTTCAGCCACGGCTACCGCACCGCCTACAACAACCTGAACAACGGTCAGCCCGCCAACCTGTTCTCCTCGTACGACCAGCAGACCGTGGACACCCACTTCGCGTGGATGCACCAGTACGGCTGCGACACCGCCGCCCTGCAACGGTTCAACCCCAACAGCCCCGAGGGGCCCACGCGGGACGCCATGGCGGCCAAGGTGCGGTCCGCGGCGGAGAGCCACGGCGTGAAGTTCTACATCATGTACGACGTCACCGGTTGGACGAGCATGCAGTCGGAGATCAAGGCCGACTGGACCAACAAGATGAAGGCGCACACCGCCTCGTCGGCCTACGCCAAGCAGAACGGCAAACCGGTCGTCTGTATCTGGGGTTTCGGCTTCAGCGACGGCAACCACCCGTGGGACGCCGGCACCTGCATGGACGTGATCAACTGGTTCAAGGGGCAGGGCTGCTACGTGATCGGCGGCGTGCCAAGGGAATGGCGCGTCGGCGGCGCCGGCACGCGGACCGGCTTCGCCGACACCTACCACGCCTTCAACATGATCTCGCCGTGGATGGTCGGCGCCATCGGCAATGCCGCCGGCTCCGACGACGTCTACACCACCATCAACGTCGGCGACCAGGCCGACTGCAACAGCCACGGCATCGACTACCAGCCGTGCGTGCTGCCCGGCGACGTCTCCGCGCGGCAGCGGGCGCACGGCGACTTCATGTGGCGGCAGTTCTACAACATGGTCCGGGTCGGCGCGCAGGGCATCTACATCTCGATGTTCGACGAGTTCGGCGAGGGCAACCAGATCGCCAAGACCGCCCCCGACGGCTCCTGGGTGCCGGCCGGCTCCGGCCTGTGGGCGCTCGACGAGGACGGCACCGCCTGCTCCTCGGACTACTACCTGCGGCTCACCGCGGACGGCGGCCGCATGCTCAAACGCCAGCTCGCGTTGACGGCGACCCGGCCCACCAGCCCCACATGACTCACCGGTCCAGCGCGGCGCAGATGCGGTCGACGTCGGCCGAGGTCGTGCGCCAGTTGCTGAAGGCGGCCCGGATCGCCGGCACGCCGCGGTAGACCGTCGGCGTCAGGAAGGCCTCGCCGGTGCGGGCCAGTTCGTCGAGAACCGCGCCCACCCGCGACGGATCGTCGGCCAGGGTGAAACACACGACGTTCAACCGCACTGGTGCCAGCAGTTTCCAGCGCGGGCTGCTTTCCAGCCGGGCGCCCATTTCCTGTGCGCAGGCGATATTGCGCTCGACGATTTCGCGATAGCCGTCGCGACCGTACGCGGCGAGCGCGAACCAGGCCGGCAGCGCGCGCAGGCGGCGCGAGGTCTCCGGCGTCAGATGCATGAAATCGGGCACGGCGCCGGGAGCGCCGAGATAGGGGGAGACGTTCTCGAACACGCGGACCTGGAGGTCCTGGCGGCGGGTGAACTGCACGGCCGAGTCGTACGGCACGTTCAGCCACTTGTGCAGGTCCACGCACACCGAATCGGCTTCCGACCAGCCGTCGAGCAGGCTCGCGAACGTCGGCGTCGCGGCGGCGAATCCGCCGAACGCGGCGTCGACGTGCAGCCAGAACTGGTGGCGGGATTTCAGCGCGGCGATGGCCCTGATGTCGTCGAAATCGACCGTGTTCACGGTCCCGGCGTTGGCCACGACGATCGCCGGCCCGGCGGCGAGTTCCCGTTCCAGCGCCTCGACGTCGACCGCCTCGCGGTCGGGCAGGGTCGGCACGGAAACGAGCCGGTCGCGGCCGATTCCCAGCACCGAAAGCGACTTGCCGGTGCTGGAATGGGCGGTGCCGGACAGCACCCGAACCGGCTCGGACAGCCCCTCGGCCGATACGGAGACGCCGCGCAGCGAGCCGAGCCATTCGCGGCCGATGGCCAGCCCGACCAGGTTCGACATGGTCGCGCCGGTGACGAACGCGCCGGGCATGTCCAGTCCGAACAGCGCCCCCAGCCATGAGACAGCCTCACGTTCCAGCGCGGCCGCGGACGACCCGACCGCGCCGTGAGCGTTCTGGTCGAGGGCGGCGGTGAGCCAGTCGCCGGCCAGCGCCGCCGGAGTGGTGCCACCGGTGACAAAGCCCAGGTAGCGGGGTCCCGCGCTGCCGGAGAAGCCGGGCTCCCAGCGGTCGGCGAAGGCCGCCATGGCCGCGCGCAGTCCGTCGCCGGACTCGGGCAGGGGCGCGTGCCCGGCAGCACCGTCGACGACCGCCGCCGGACGGTGGTCCAGACCGGCGAGGATCCGCGCCGCGTACGCCTGCGTCTCCGCCAGCAGCGCCGGCAACTCGGCGAGGTCCTCAGCCAGTTTCGCGAACATGGCCCCAAGGTTAGGGTGGGGCTCATCATGTGGGTGCGAACCGTCGTCGCGGCTGCCGGGATCGCGGTCCTGGTGGTCATCGGCGTGGTGATCGGACGCGTCACCTCCACCCCGCAGCCGGCGCCGCAGCCGACGGGACTGTTGCAGGCGGACAACGACACCGACGACGGCCCGCCGGCGCCGGGCACCCGGGAGGTCACCGGCGTGAACCGGGCGACCGGCGCGGAGCTGCACCTCGTCATCACGCCGGCGAACGGCTGGCTGGGCATCGAGGTCGTGTCGGCGACGGTGTCGAACGGCAAGCGCTGCCGGCTGTTCGCGTACGACCGGACGGGACACTCCTACGAGTTCGGCGGATGGGTGCAGAGCGCGCAGCCGGCCTTCCCGATCTACGGGGCGGTGATGGTCGCCCCGGCGGACCTGACGTCCATCTCCGTCGTGGACGACGCCGGGCACCAGGTGGTGACCGCGCAGGTCCCGCCGCCCTAGCAACGACATCGGAGGTGGCATGCGCACGGCCCTCAGCAACGTCCGGGTGTTCGACGGCCAAGGGCTCACCGAGCCCCGCACCGTCGTCATCGACGGCCCGACAATCGGCGACGACGCGACGGGCGCGACGGAGCTCGACGGCGGCGGCGCGACGCTGCTGCCGGGCCTGATCGACGCCCACCTGCACCTCGCCGGCCCGGAAACCCTCGACGAGCTGGCCAAATGGGGCGTCACGACCGGTCTGGACATGGGCTTCTGGCCGCCCGAGCTGATCAAGTCCATGCGCGGCAGCACCGGCACCGCCGACTTCCGCACCGCCGGCCTGCCGGCGATCGGCCCCGACGGCATGCACGCCAAGGTGTTGCAGCTGCCGGCCGAGGCGATCGTGCAGACCCCGGACGAGGCGCGGAGGCTGGTCGGGCAGCGGGTCGCCGAGGGCGTCGACTACATCAAGGGCGTCGCCGAGGCGGACGGCGACGGCGGCCCGAGCCGCGAGAACATCCAGGCGCTGGTCGATGCCGCCCACGAGCACGGCCTCAAGACCGTCCTGCACGCCGCGACGCTGGGCGCGTACGAGTTGGCGGTCGGCACCGGCACGGATTTCGTCACGCACATCCCGAGGGACGGCGTCATCCAGCCGGAGGTGATCGCCGCGATGCGGGCGGCCGGCCAGATCGACGTGCCGACGGTGTCCATCTTCGAGTCGATGATCGGGCTTCAGGACCACCTGCTGGCCACCGTCGCCGCCCTGCACGACGCCGGCATCGAGGTCCTCGCCGGCACCGACGCGCACAACGTCCCCGGCGTGCCGGCCGAGGTCCGGCACGGCGAGAGCCTGCACCACGAGTTGGAGCTGCTGGTCCGCGCCGGCCTGACGCCGGTGGAGGCGCTGCGGGCGGCGACGGTGCGGCCGGCCGAGGCGTTCGGGCTGGCGGATCGCGGCGTCGTCGAGCCGGGCCGGCGCGCCGACCTCCTGCTGGTCGACGGCGATCCCACCACGGACATCACCGTCACCCGCAAGATCAAGGCCGTCTGGTGCGCAGGGGAGCGGGTCAGGGGCTAGACGTCGTCTCCGCTGTTGTCCAGGTCGTGGTGGTGACGTCGACGGTGGTGGTCGTGACGGGCGTGGCCGAAGGAAGGTGCGGCGGCGACGCCGGCGGCACCGGCTTGGCCGTCACCAGCAGCAGCGACACGGTCACGCCGGCGATGACCACCGCCACGCCGGCCACCGCGCTGCCCCAGCGGATCAGCCGGATCCGGCGGCCGCGGCGCACGATGGCGTCGGAGGTGAGGCCGAGCGGCGGCCCGGGCTGCTCACCGGCCTTGGCCAGCAGCGCCCGCACCCGCTCGTCGTCGGGATCCACGGCTCACCTCCCGTCCGGTTCGAGCACGTCGAAATGCGGCCCGAGGCGCCGCCGCAGCGCCGCCACGCCCCGCGCGGCCTGGCTCTTCACGGTGCCGACGGAGCAACCCAGGGCCTCGGCGGTCTCCTCCACCGACAGATCGTTCCAGTAGCGCAGCACCAGCACGGCGCGCTGCCGCGGCGGCACCGACGCCAGCGCCGCCTGCACCAGCAGCCGCTGCTCGGCGTCGCCGAACTCGGCCGGCAGCTCCGGCGGCTCGTGGGTGAGGTGCTCGCGCTTGCGCCACAACCGCCGGTTCTCCGCGAGGAACGTCCGCACCACCACCTTGCGCGCGTACGCGTCGAGGCCGACCTCCCGCAGCCGGGGCCAGGCCAGATAGAGCTTGGTCATCGCGACCTGGGTGATGTCCTCGGCCCGGTGCCAGTCGCCGCACAGCAGGTACGCCGTCGCGCGCAGGGCGTTCGCCCGCGCCGCGAAGTACTCGCTGAAGTCGTCGTTCCTGGACACCGGAACCGAGTATGCCACCGAAAAACCGCGTGCAACCCGCCGGGCGGCTCGCGGCATACCTATCCCCGAACGGGGCGCCGACCGGCGGCGTCCGCCTGCCCATCGGACGACAATTGACCACCGAACTTCTCGACGCCGCCCCGACGACCCCGCCGGTCGAGCGGCTGACCAGGCATGTCCTCGCGCCCGCGGGCGTCTACCTCGCAGTGCGCGTGGTGGGCCTGGCGATCCTGGGCGTGCTGGCCGCCGTGCACGACAAGTCGCTGGTGGACGTGCTCAAGGCCTGGGACGGTGACTGGTACCTCTCGATCGCCCGTGACGGTTACGCCACCAGCGACTTCGGCATGGTGGACGCGGCCGGACACTTCACGCCGAACACCACGCTGGCGTTCTTTCCCGGCTACCCGCTGGTGATCGCCATGCTGGGCCGGCTCACGAACACCGCGTTACCGCTGGTCGGTGTGGCCGCGAGCCTGATCGCCGGGCTGTTCGCGGCGTACGGGATCGTGCGGCTGCCCAAGGACCGGAGGGTGGGGTTGATCACCGTCGCGCTGTTCGCGGCGACGCCGATGGCGGTCACGTTGTCCATGGTGTACTCGGAGGCCCTGTTCAGCGCGCTCGCCGCGTGGGCGCTGGTCGGCGTGATGGAGCGCCGCTGGTGGCTGGCGGCTTCGTGTTGCGCGGCGGCGGGTCTGGTGCGGCCCAGCGCCGGCGTGCTGATCATCATCGTGGTGGTCGCGGTGATCATCTACGGCCAGTCGGCGAAGGCGTGGCTGGCGGCGGCCGTCTGTCCACTCGGGCTGGTCGCGTTCCTCGCCTGGGTCGCCGACCGCACCGGCAGCCTCACCGGCTGGTTCGAGGTGCAGAAGGCCGGCTGGGGCACGGCCTTCGACTTCGGCGCGAACACGCTGGACTTCTTCAGGTACGTGCTGACCGGCGACGCCTCCGTGATGGAGACGACGAACGTGCTGGTCATCCTCGGTGCGCTCGTGCTGTGCGTGCTCGGGGTGCTGCGCAAGCAGCCGTGGCCGCTCATCGCGTACGGGATCGGGCTGGTGGTGATGACCGCCGGCTCCAGCGGCGTGACCTATTCGAAGATGCGGCTTCTCGTGCCGGCCTTCACGCTGCTGATCCCGGTCGCCGTCGGTCTGGCCAAGCGCCGCAACACCACCGTGCTGACCGTGCTCGGAGCATGTGCGCTGGTCAGCGGCTGGATCGGGGCCTACGCGCTGACCGGGTGGCACTACGCCATCTGACCTGCCCGATTGGCAAAACGGGCAACTTCTGGTGCTCGCCGTGAACCGGCGCCGCCGGTCGTCCGTGTTTCCCGCGCACGGCTTCCGGAACGGCCGGACCGGCGACTATCCACAAGGGACCGACATGTCCGGCTGGATCCCCAAGCTCGCGGCGCTGGCCGCCATCGCGGCGCTGACCTCCGGGTGCGCCCAGGTCGTCGCCGGCACGGGCGCGGTCGAGCGCTCCGATCCAGGCCAGGTCGCGGGCCTGGCCGTCACGACCGGCGACAGCGGCCCGCGGCCCGGCGCCACCGACGCCGGCCTGCCGGTCGTCGGCACCGACGGCAGCGCCGTCGACAAGATCGCCGAGAACGCCGTCGCGGACGTGCAGTCGTTCTGGCAGAAGGAACTTCCCGCCGACTTCGGCAAGGACTTCGCGCCGGTCAAGCAGCTCGTCTCGTACGACTCGAACGGGCCCGCGCGCAAGGTCTGCAACTCGAGCACCGCCGGCCTGGTGAACGCGTTCTACTGTGCCGCCGACGACGACATCGCCTGGGACCGCGGCCAACTTCTGCCGCAGCTCGACGATTCCTTCGGTCCCATGGCGATCGTCGCCGTGCTGGCCCACGAACTCGGCCACGCCGTGCAGTTCCGGCTCGGCAGCGTCACCCAGGCCACGCCGACGATCGTCAAGGAACAGCAGGCGGACTGCTTCGCCGGCACGTTCATCCGGTCCGTGGCCGAGGGATCCTCGCCGCACTTCCAGGTTTCCACCGGCCCCGGCCTGAACCAGATCATGGCCACGCTGTTCTTCGTGCGGGACTCGGCGGGCAGCAGCGCGCAGGCCAGCAGCGCGCACGGTGACGCCTTCGACCGGGTGACCGCGTTCCAGCTCGGCTTCGCCGACGGCGCCAAGCGCTGCGCGCAGATCGACGCGCACGAGGTGCAGGGGCGGATCACCGAGCAGCAGTTCAGCCCGGACGACGTGGATCGCGGGCTGGGCAAGGGAAATCTCCGCGTCACCGACCAGAGCGCGTTGCGGGACCTGCAGACCACGCTGCGGTCGGCGTTCGACCAGACCGGCGCGCAGCCGCCGACCATCGTCGCCGGCCAGCGGGCATGCCCGGACGCCAAACCGACGTCGCCGGCCGCCTATTGCCCCAGCACCAACCAGATCACCCTCGACACCACCAACCTGGCGCGGATCGGCACGCCGCCGCAGCAGGGCACCAAGGGAGGCATCGGTGACTTCGCCGCTTTCGCCGAGATCGCGTCGCGGTTCGCACTCGCCGTCGAACACGCGACCGGCCACGCCGTCGACCGTGCGTCGACCGGCCAGCTCACGGCGTGCCTGACCGGCATGTGGGCCGGCACGATCACGCCCGCCCACCAGGGCGCTCTGCAGCTCTCGCCCGGTGACCTCGACGAGGCCGTGGCCGAGATGCTCAACGGCAGCAGCCTGATCGCCGCGGACGTGAACGGCGCGGCGGTGCCGTCGGGCTTCACGCGGGTGGAGGCCTTCCGCGACGGGTTCACCTCGACCGGGCCGGCGATCTGCGTCAGCAAGTACGGCGCCTGATACCCGTAGGGCATCACAGGAGTGGGAAAGGGTCTTGGACTTCGGGGCCTGACCAGGGCGAAGCTCGGGTCAGGCAACGAAGGGATCCGAGATGAAGGTCTTTCTCACCGGCGGCTCCGGCTATGTGGGCCGGCCGACCATCCAGGCGCTGACGCGGCACGGCCACCAGGTCGCCGCGCTGGCCCGCACCGACGAGTCGGCGGCGTTGGTCGAGGCCGCCGGCGCGATCGCCGTCCGGGGCGAGCTGACGAACACGGATGTGCTGCGGGAACAGGCAACCCTGGCCGACGCGGTGATCCACCTCGGCATGGCCGGCGTGAACACCGCCGAGGTCGACCTCGCGGCGGCGCGGGCGATGCAGGACGGTCTGGCCGACCGCGGGCCGTACATCCACACCGGCGGCACCTGGGTGTTCGGGGACACCGACGGCGTCGCCGACGAGACCCATCCGATGGCGCCGCCGGCGCTGACCTCGTGGCGGCTGGACAACGAGCGCCAGGTGCTCGACCACGGCGGCCGGCCGGTGATCGTCATGCCGGGACTGGTGTACGGCAACCACGGCGGCCTGATCGAGGCGTTCTACGTGGAGCCGGCCCGCAAGGACGGCGAGCTCTTGCAGATCGGCGACGGCAGCACGCACTGGGCGCTGGTGCACGTCGAGGACCTCGCCGAGCTGTACGTGCGGGCGCTGGATGCCAAGCCGCGCAGCGTCTACGTCGGCGTGGACGACCAGAACCCGACGACCGGCGACGTCAGCCGGGTGCTGGCGAAGTCCCTCGACGTGCCGGTGCGGGAGGTCACCGAGGCCGAGGCGGCCGAGCGGATGGGGCCGATCGCCGAGGCGTTCGCCCTCGACCAGCGGCTGACCGCCGCGAAGGCGCGCCGCGAGCTGGGGTGGCTGCCGAAGCACACCGATGCCCTTGCTGAGCTGGGCTGATCGGCCCTTTCGAGCGCCATTTGCGAATGCCTCAACGTGTGCTCGACCAATCGGAGTATGACCGCTGCGGCCTTGCGTCCGCATTCGCCGGTGGCTAGGCTCGAAATCGAACGGGCTTGGTCGGGGGGGCTTGCCCATGTTTCACGTACTTGAATCCCGCGCTCCCCGGCCGGTTCGCGTCAACCGGAGGGGGAATCGCGTGAAAATATTGTCAGGCCGATATTTTCTGGCGTTGAGGCCGGTACGGGTCCGCATTGCCGCCGCCGCCGTGCTGGCGATGGCCGGACTGCTCGCCGCGCCGGTGGCCCACGCCGCCCCGGCGACCTCGTGCAACTCGCCGCACTGCTATTCGATCGGCACGCTCGACCGCACGGACTTCACCGGCATCTACGGCCACTGGCACAGCAACAACATGTATCTCGGCGGATCCGAATACGAGAACGGCGGCCACATCAACTCCGAGATGTGGCTGGTCACCGCCGAGGGCGGCGCCTCGTGGGTGGAGGAGGGGCTGCGCAACGGGATCGACCCGGGCGACCCCTGCGGCTGCCAGGCCTACGAGGTGTTCTGGGCCGACCAGGCGCCCGGCGGCACTTTCTCCAGGCATTTCATCGACAACGACACTCCCGACGGGTACGACAACGCGTACGAGATTCAGCGTGGGGCCGCCCCCAATCAATGGGATGTCTACTACGACGGCAACCAGGTCGGTGTCAGCGCGGTGACGGGGAGCTGGACCGGATACGAACAGCAGATCGGCGGCGAGGTGGCGGCCAACGACCTCGGCGCCGCCCACGCGGACTGGTTCCAGATGACCGCCGATTTCCGGGACGGCGCCGGGAAATGGTACGTCTCCCGGGGCGGGGCCTCGATCCCGAGTCAGGTCGTCGATTCGGGATTTACCGGTTACTGGGTGGACAGCGACTGGGTATGGTGGGTGGGGCACTGATGAGCCGGTCCGCGAGCAAAGGGGGAAACTCGTGAACAAGCGATCCAAGCGGATCGGAATCGTGGCCGGCCTCGCCGTGGCCGCGCTGGGCGTCGGCGGCACCGCGGGCGCGATGATCGCCGGCGGGCCGACCACGCCGATGCCGCCGGCCGGCCCGATGGCGGACAAGCAGCTGGCCGCCTGCCTCGACGCGCATCGGGCGAGCTGCCCGGACCCCAATCTCCCGCAGCACAGGGGGGTCAAGCCGCAGGCGGCTCAGCCCGCGCAGATGACGCGGGATCAAGCGGTGGCGGCGGCCCTGGGCAAGGCCGATCCGAAGGCCAAGGCCACGTCGGCGATCACGTCGTCGAACCTTGAGCCGCTGTCGAGCTACGAGAAGGCCACCTACAACGGCGCGCACGTCAACGCGGCGCTCGCGCCGTCGACGCAGGTGTGGGTCGTCACCGTGAACGCGGCGCCGAATCCCGCCGAGATCGACACACCGCCGGGGCAGAAGCCCAAGGTGTACACGCACTACACGGTGGTCATCGACGCGTCGACGCACCACTGGGTGGAAGAGGACTACCAGCAGTAGCCGTCGGGCGCCCGACACGGCCCGTGTCGGGCGCCCGACTTGTAAGGTGAATGCCGTGACGGACCTGGGCAGGCCGGCGCTCAACCTGGAACGCGTCCGGAAATTCGTCGCCGTCGCCGAGGAGTTGCACTTCGGCCGGGCGGCGGAGCGGCTGCACATCGCCCAACCCGTGCTGTCCCGGCAGATCCGCGCGCTGGAACAGGAGCTCAAGGTCCAGCTCTTCGTGCGCGACCGCCGCCGCACCGAGTTGACCGCGGCCGGCGAGCAGCTTTTGGCCGATGCCCGGCCGCTGCTGGCCGGGGCCGACGCCCTGCGGCTACGGGTCGGTCGCGCCGCCCGCGGGCAGCACTCGTTCACCGTCGGCTTCATGCCGGGCCTGATCGTGACGGCCGCCGTGCGGGCGCTGTCCGAGCGGCATCCCGACCTGGCGGTCAACGTCGTGCGCACGAGCTGGGACGACCAGATCGAGGTCGTGCACGACGGCCGCGTCGACGTCTCGTACATCCGGCTGCCGGTGGACCAGTCGGGACTGACCGTGCGGCCATTGCTGAGCGAGCCTCGCGTCGCCGTGCTGCCGGTCGAACACCGCCTGGCCGGCAAGGAAAGCATCGCCATCGCCGACCTCGCCGACGAGCACCTGCTCCAGCATCCCGACGCCGTGCCGGAGTGGCGGGACATCGCCACCGAGCTGCGCGACGGCACCCGGTCCCCGGTCGGGCCGTTCCACGCCGTCGAGGAGAAGCTGGAGAACGTGGCCACCGGGCGGGGGATCAGCATCCTGCCGCTGTCGACCGCCACCTTCTACACCCGGCCGGACATCGCGCACGTGCCGGTCCGGGACATTCCGCCGTGCCAGGTCTGCCTCGCCTGGGGCGCCGGCCGCCGCAGCCCGCTGATCCGCGAATTCGCCGCCCTCGCCGAACTCTGACTTGTGCAGGGAAGGACGCCTTACCCTCGTTGACCGCGGGTAAGGCGTCCTTCCCTGCATGAGCTCAGGTGCCGATCACCGCGCAGCCGATGGCCAGCTCCGTCGCCGGGTCGCAGCCGATCAGCTCCTCCACCAGCTCGTCCCGGATCGCGGCGGTGAACGTGGTCCGCAGCCCCAGCGCGGTGGCCAGCAGCGACAGGTTCTGGTTCATGTGGCCGGCGTCGAGTTGCAGCACCCTATAGGTCCGCGGCGAGTCGTGCTTCCACATGTTCCGCCCGAACACGCTGGTGTAGAACACGACCAGCCCCGCGCCGGTGACCCACTGCTGGTCGCCGCAGGCCGCGACCAGCTCGGCGTCGCCGACGAGCCCCCCGAGCAGGGCGAGCTCGTGCGTGCGGCTGTCGTAGTGGTAGATCCCGGGCGGCAGGCCCGCCACGTCCCGCACGACCGGGTACAGCTCGGTGGGATGCCGGCCGCCGCCCGACGGCGCGGTCTTGAACACTGTGCCGCTGCGCTCCTCCACCCGGACCGTGCCGGCGCTGACCTGGAGCAGCGCGCCGAGCGAGGTCAGTGGCACCGGGCCGGCGCCGAAGGCCCGGTGGCTGCGGCGCAGGTAGAGCACGTCCAGCAGATCCCGGTGCTGCCACTGGGCTTCCTCCGCCGTCGGCAGCGCGACCCGTTTGGTGTCACGGAATGTGCTGGCCGGTTCCGGCGGCTCGTGCAGCGCCAGCCGGTCGGCGAAGTCGCGGGCCTGCTCGTCCGAGCTGAGGAAGCGCGTGACGCGGGTGGTCCGCGTCGAGTAGTGGTACGCCCGCGCGACCGGCCCCCACCGGCCCCACGCGTGCAGCACCGCCTGCTCCTGGGCGTCGCGCTGCGAGCCCTCGGCGATCAGGACGTCGTTGGCCAGCAACACGTCCACCCGGTGCCGCAGCCGCTCCGGCACCGAGTCGCGGTCCCGCCAGCGGATGAACCAGCGCAGCACCTCGTCGCTGTCGGTGCCCAGCACGTACTGCCGCTGGTCCAGGTAGTCGTCCCAGACGACCTGGCCATCGACGGCGAACACCCCGCCGCAGGCGGAGATCCGCAACCGCATCAGGCCGCGTCGAACTCGACGGGCGCGCCCCACGGATCGACCGGATCGTCGTAGCATCCGGCCACCGGGCGCAAGACGGCGGCGGTGTCCACAAACTCGTCCATGTTCGTCAGGTTATCGTCGTACAAAGGGATCCGGCCGGGTCCTGCCGTCCGGACCACGATCAACTGCCCGTTCGACCGGAGGCTCAGCCGCTGAGGGAGGGGACGGTGCGGGGCGAGGTGGCGTGGGTCTGGTACCAGACCTGGAAGTCGCGGAGGGCGTCCGGGTGCAGCGACCAGGCGCCGAGGGCGGGGGAGGGGACGGCGGCCAGCAGGCGGGTGCGGTCGAACGCCTTGGCGCCGGTCAGGTACGACCGGAAGAAGTCGATCTTGCGGTCGAACTCCCGGTCGGCAGGGGCGAAGCCGGCGTCGGAGTAGGTGTAGTGCGGTCGCGGCAGGCCGACGACGTCGAACATGAGGTCCAGGCCGTCGCCGACGCGGATGCCGGTCGGATGGGTCAGGTGGAACACGCCGACGTGCCCGGACCGGCTCAGCGACACCGCGTCGGCGGCGACGAGGTCGACGGGCGCCAGGTCGACGGGCGTCGCCCGGTCGGCCCGCAGCCGCAGCGGCCGGGTGCGCAGCGCGGGGTCGCCGAGCATGGACACCATCCGCTCCAACTGCACCAACTGCCGCTGCACGCCGTACATGCCGGAGTGCCCGCCGACCACGGCATGCGTGACGCTGTGCCCGATGACGATGCCGGGCCGCAGGATCCGCGTCCGCAACCCCTCGGCGGCCAGCACCAGCCACTCGGCGGCGATCTTGCTTTCCTCGTAGCGGTTGTTGTGCAGGGGATCCGTCCCCGCCTGCTCACGGATCGTCCCATTGCGACGGCCGGCGACGTAGGCGGTGCTGAAGTGGTTGAACGACCGGCAACCCAGCGCGGTCGCCAGGTCGACGGCGTGCCGCGTGCCGAGCACATTGGTGCGCTGCAAACCTTCCCGGTGCCGCTCCTCGTAGCGCAGATCGGCCGCGCAGTGCCAGAACTCGGCGGCGCCGGTGGGAAAGTCGGCCGGATCGACGCCGCAACGGGGCAGATCGACGTCCGCGGCGACCGCGAGGCACCGATTCCGTATGTCGAAGTCGAGCGCGTCGCCGTGGCCGTAGGCCCGCGCGGCGGCGCCGAGCGCGGCCACGAGGCGGGTCGAGGCGTCGGTCCGGCCCGGCCGGACCAGGCAGGTCACGGGCGCGTCGGAGCGGCGCAGCAGCTCCAGCACGAGCGCGGACCCGACGAGGCCGGTCGCTCCGGTGACGACGTGCACGAACATCCTCTTCCCACGGCGGCGGGCAGGCGCCTTCGATGCTAGCCATCCGACCTGGTCGGTTCAGCGGACGTTCGTGCCGAGTTGGCCAAGCAAACGGGCCAGTTCCCCAATAACGCCAGGGGGATCGTGCGCCACGCCACAGCCGGGCCGGGGCGTAGGCTGGCTCCATGGCAGTCGTGAAGATCAACGCGCTCGAGGTGCCCGAGGCCGCCGGCGAGGAGCTCGAGAAGCGGTTCGCCGCCGGTGCCGCCCGGATGGCCGGGGTGCCCGGTTTCCTCGGCTTCGAGCTGCTGCGCCCGGTGGCCGGCGAGAGCCGCTACTTCGTCTACAGCCGCTGGGAGTCCGACGAGGCGTTCCAGGCGTGGCAGACGCAGCCGCGCGGCGACCACGGCGGCGGCCGCCCGCCCGTCTCCACCAGCTCCGGCGTGCTGGAGTTCGAGGTGGCGCTCAGCGTGGGACCGGAACAGGCCTGACGATCGACTCGTACGCCCGCGTCAGCGCGGCCGCCGGGTCGTCCGGCAGCCGCGCGGCGCGCCAGGCGACGTAGCCGTCCGGACGCACCAGCAGGGCACCTTCCTCCTCGATCTCCCTTGCCCGCAGCCAATCCCCGTACGCGTCGCGCAGCCCGGCCACCCCGATCCTGACCACCTCGACCGGCAGCGCGGCGGCGGCCCGCACCCACGGTTCGCCGGAGATCCCCGTCAGCAGCGTGAACCGACCCTTGCCGACCAGGTCCAGTGTGGACAGTCGGTGGCCGTCCGCGCCGACCAGCCACACGTGCGGCAGCCGCGCCCCGGGCCGGGTCGTCGGCCGATGGTAGAGCTCCTTGTCGGCGAGGAACACCTCCGCCGGCGAGCCGTCCGGGATCACCGCCGCGGACACGTAGCGCTGGTTCATCTCCACGCCGTGCGCGTTGAACTCGTAGTTCTTCAGCTCGATCGCCTCGGTCATCCGCGCCCGCCGCGCCGCCCCGTCCGCGTCCGGCGCGTCCAGCGCCTTCATGCCCAGCGTGATCGCCTCCTCGTCGCCGCCGCCGGCGATGCCCAGCGTCTCGAAGATCGGCAGGAACTGGTCGCGGCTCAGGTTGGCCCGGTCCACGATCTGCCGGCCGACGGGCACGCGCTCGGCGCTGTAGCTGTCCAGCAGCGCCGGATCGGCCTCGCCGCGCAGCACCATCGCCAGCTTCCAGGCCAGGTTGTACGAGTCCTGAACAGACGTGTTGGAGCCCAGCCCGTTCGACGGCGGGTGCCGGTGCACGGCGTCGCCGGCGCAGAAGACCCGCCCGGCCGAGTACTCGGTGGCGTAGCTGTGGTTGACCGTCCACAGTGACGTCGACCTGACGTCCACCGCGAGCTCCGGGTCGCCCACCAGGTCCCGCACGATCGCGGCGGCGGTGGCGTCGTCGATCTCCGGCGGCGCCTGCTCGATGTCGTATCCCCAGGTGATCAGCCACTGGTGCCACGGCCGGACGCACCGCACGAGCCCCATGCCGATGCCGCCGAGCTGCGCACCCGGGCGCATCACCCAGTACAGGATGCTCGGCCGGTGCGCCACGTACCGGCTCAGGTCGGCGTCGACGACGATGTTCATGCTGCCCGCCTTGCCGGTGCGGCCGGCGACCGGCAGTCCGACCTGCTCCGCGACGAGGCTGCGGCCGCCGTCGGCGCCGATCAGGTAGCGGGCCCGGATCCGGTACGTCTCGCCGCGCTGCCGGTCCAGCACGGTGGCCGTCACGCCGTCCGCATCCTGTTCCAGGGACAGGAATTCGGTGTCGAAGCGGATCTTCGCGCCGCGCTCGGCCGCCCGCCCGATCAGGATCGGCTCCAGGTAGTTCTGCGGTAGGTCGATCATGCCGCACGGGCTGGCGGCGGCGTATTCGGTCGCGGACGCGTCGCCGGTGCCCCACGTCCGGATGCGGCCGATCTCCTCGCCGGCCAGCGACGTGCACAGCACCGTGTCGCCCATCAGGTGCTGCGGCGTGCCCTGCGCCTCGGCCTCGGCCTGCACGCCGAGGTCCCGCAGCACCTCCATGGTGCGCTGGTTGGTGATGTGGGCGCGCGGCGTGTTCGCCACCCAGCCGTACTTGGTCACGAGGGTCGTCCGCACGCCGTAGGTGGCCAGCAGCAGCGCGGCCGAGCCGCCGGCGGGGCCGCTGCCGACGACCAGGACGTCTGTGTCGTGGGTCATGCGCCGAGTATCGGCCGCCTCACAACGCCTTCTCCTGCACGGAATGCGCGCGTCGCTGCACGTTCGAGGCATTCAGCCGGACGGCGCCCGGAGTCGTGCCCAACCGCGACCGCATCACCCGGGTGAGGTGCTCCTGATGACTGAATCCACATCGGACGGCGATGTCCGCGATCGGCACTGTGCTGGTGCGCAACAGCCGTTGGGCATGGCGCAGTCGCAGGCCGACCAGATAGCGGTGGGGCGTCTCGCCGGTGCTCGCCTTGAACTGGCGTACGAACTGGCTCACGCTCAGCGCCGCCGCGCCGGCGAGATCGGTCAGTGGCAACGGTTCCGACAGCCGGTTCTCGATCAGGTCCCGCACCGCGGCCAGCTGCCGGGAGGTCAACCCCGCGGCCGATGGCGGCTGCCGCCGGCGTGCCAGGTGGCTGGCGAGCAGGGCGGTCAGGTGGTCGACGTACGTGCGAGCCGACGGCTCCCACTCGCGCACGGCCCCGTCCAGCGCGAGCATCAGCTGCTCCACCAGCGGATCCACCGCGCCGACTTCCTCGGCCAACCGGACACCTTCCTCGCCGAACGCGCTGTCGGCGAGGTAAGCGTGCACGGTGTTGAGTGAACCGCCCAGTTCAACCGTCAGAGCACGCCCGGCCGGGTGCACGAACAGGCCTCCCACCGGCACCGTATGCGGCCGATCGCTGCCCCGGCACACCTTCACCGGCCCGTCCAGGTGCAGGATCACCAGGCTGGTCGGCGCCGCGTCGAACGAGGCCCGGTACGCGCGCTCCTGCTGCGTGGAGACGAAGATCTGGTCCCAGCCCAGGCCCGCGCTGGACCGCCTCGGCCGCACCCACGGCTGGTTCAGGATGCCGTTGGTGTCACGAAGGCCGATTTCGCGCACGTCGCCGAGTGTACGACCAGATAGTTGAACTCACAACTAGTGGCTGGAATCGATCGGTGGTCAGCCGACAGGCCACTCACGGCGGCTGGATCCGATCGCCCACGATCGGGCCATGAGAACAACGGTGCAATTCGTCGGCGGCCCGACCGCGCTGCTCGACCTGGGCGGCGTCCGGCTGCTCACCGACCCGACCTTCGACCCGCCCGGCGACCACCCGATCGGCAACCGGGTCCTGGTCAAGCACATCGGGCCGGCGGTCATGCCAGAGGACGTCGGGCGGGTCGACGCCGTCCTGCTGTCGCACGACCAACACCCGGACAACCTGGACGACCTCGGCCGGGAGTTCGTCGGCCGGGCGCCGCTGGTACTCGGCACCGCGGGCTCGGCCGAGCGGCTCGGCGGCACCGCGCGTGAACTGCCGCTGTGGCAGAGCGTCACCGTGGGCGACGTGCGAATCACCGGCGTGCCGGCGCGGCACGGGCCGATGGGCAGCGAGCACCTGACCGGCGAGGTGCGCGGGTTCGTGCTGTCCGCCCCGGACGGGCCGCGGGTCTACGTCAGCGGGGACAACGCGTCGCTGGGCATCGTCCAGGAGATCGCCGACAACCTCGGCCCGATCGACATCGCGGTGCTGTTCGGCGGCCGCGGCCGCAGCACGCTGATGGACGCGTATCTGACGCTCGGGGCCGACCAGATGGCCCGCGCGGCGGAGATTCTCGACGCGTCGATCGTGGTGCCGATCCACGTCGACGGCTGGGGGCACTTCACCGAGACGCGGGACGACGTCCCGGCGGCGTTCGCCAAGCACGGGCTGGCCGACCGGCTGGTGATGCCCGCGCCCGGCGAGGTGGTGATACTGACGGAATGAGCCGGGACAAGGCCACCGTCGCGGTGCTGATGTTCGACCGGGCCCCGATGTTCGAGACGTCGGTGCCGATCAGCGTGTTCGGCGTCGACCGCACGTCCACCGGCGCGCCGGCGTTCACGCTGCTGCCGGTCGCCGGCGAGCCCGGGCCGCTGACCACCACCGGCGGCGTCCAGGTCGTGCCGCCGCACGGGCTGGACGCGTTGGACCGGGCCGGGATCGTGGTCGCGCCGTCGTGGCGGAACACGGCCGAGCGGCCGCCGGAGCCGGCGCTGCGAGCGCTCCGGGCCGCGCACGAGGACGGCGCGCTGGTCGTCGGGCAGTGCATGGGGGCCTTCGTGCTCGCCGCCGCCGGGCTGCTGGACGGGCGGAGGGCCGCCACGCACTGGTTCCACGCGCCGGCGCTGGCGGCGAACTACCCGCTTGTGACGGTGGATCCCGGTGTGCTGTACGAGGACGACGGCGACGTGATCACCAGCGCCGGCACCGCGGCCGGCATCGACGCGTGTCTGCATGTCGTACGGCGGCTCTGGGGCGCGTCGGCGGCGACCGCCATCGCCCGCCGGATGATCGTCGCGCCCCAGCGCAGCGGCGGCCAGGCGCAGTACATCGACCACCCGATCCTGGAGCTGCCCGACGGCGACCGGCTCGGCGCGGCGATGGTGTTCGCGCTGGAGCACCTGGACGAGCCGCTGGAGGTGGACACGCTGGCCGCCCACGCGCACCTGAGCCGGCGGACGTTCGATCGCCAGTTCCGGGCCGTCGTCGGCATCTCGCCGCTGCAATGGCTCCTGCACCAGCGGATCCTGCACGCGCAGCGGATGTTGGAGCAGACCGATCTGCCGGTCGACGTCATCGCCCGGCGGGTCGGCTTCACCGCCGGCGTGTCGCTGCGGCCGTCGTTCCGGCGCATCGTCGGCGTCAGCCCGCAGGACTATCGGAACACGTTCCAGCCAAAGGAGATCGTCGATGACAGTCGGCGTGGTCGGGGTCGGGCGAATGGGCACGCCGCTGATCGGCCGGCTGGTCGCGGCCGGCCATGACGTGATGGCGACGGACATCGTCGCCGCACGGCGTTCGGCCGCAGAGGCCGCCGGTGCCCGCTGGGCGTCGTCCGTCGCCGGCTGCGACGTCGTGTTCACGGTGTTGCCCGGCAACGCCGAGCTGGCAGCGTATTCCCCTATGGACTGTCGCCTGTGGATAGACCTCACGAGCGGTTCGCCGGAAACGGCTCGGCGTGGCGCGAATTACCTCGATGCGCCGATGGGTGGCGGCGTGCCGGCGATGGAGAGTGGCGAGATCACCCTGTACGTAGGCGGGTCCGCCGAGGCGTTGGCCGATGCCACGCCCCTGCTGCGGTCGTTCGCGTCGACCATCCATCACGTCGGCGATCACGGCGCCGGTTACCTGGCCAAGCTGTTGATCAACCTCCAGTGGTTCGGGCACGCCGTGCTGGCGACGGAGGCGTTGCTGCTGGCCAAGCGGCACGGCCTGGCCCCGGACCGGATGCGGGACGTCCTGCTCGGCAGCGCCGGCGACAGCGCGTTCGTCGAGCGCCATCTGCCGGCGCTGCTGGCCGGGGACTACCTGCGGGACTTCGGCCTGGACCGGTGTGTCGAGGAGTTGGAATCGGTCGTGCGCAGCGCCGACCTGGCGGGGACGCCCCAGCCGCTGACCTCGGCCGTCGCCTCGTTGCACCGGGCGGCGCTGGAGCGGTTCGGCCCCGTTGACGGCGAGCTGCTGGCCCCGGCGCTCCTGGAGGAGCTCGCCGGTTTCCGGCTGTCAGGCGACGGTCAGGCCGCCGTCGACCGGTAGCACGGTGCCCGTCACGTAGGACGCGCCGATCAGGTACGCGACCGCGTCCGCGACCTCCTCGGCGCGGCCGGCGCGCGGGATCGGCATGCCGTCGGCCATCGCCGCGAACTGCTGTTGCCGCTGGTCGGCGGGGAGGAAAGACCACCAGTCGGTGTCGATCGCACCCGGGGCCACTGCGTTCACCCGCACCGGGGCGAGCTCCGTGGCCAGCGGCGACACGATCCGCTCGATCGCGCCGTTGACCGCCGCGAGCGTGCTCAGGCCCGGGGCCGCGGCGCGGGCGCTGGCCGCCGACAGCATCGTCACCGACTCCGCGACCAATGCGGACTTGATGGCGTACAGGTACGCGAAGAGCTTGCCTTCGAACGCCGCCCGCAGGTCCTCCGACGACACGGACCGGATCGGGCCGAGGCCGACCGCGCCCGGGCTGAAGCTGAGCACCAGGTGCTCGAACTCGCCGACCCGCTCGAAGAACGCCGCGACCTCGGCCTCCGACGTGCCGTCCACCTGCTCGGCGGCCGCCACCCGGTCCTTCACCGCCGCCAGCCGCTCCGGGTCGCGGCCGGTGACGGTCACCTCGGCCCCGTCCGCGGTCAGCCGCTCGGCCACCGCGAGCCCGATGCCGTTGGTCCCGCCCAACACCACAACGCGCATGTCGCGCACCCCCTCAATTCGATACGAACCGTCTCGATACTAAAGCGAGACGCGGCGTCTTGTAAACTGGTCGGCGTGACTGGGGACCGGCGGCCGGGCAGGCCGCGCAGCGAGGCGACCCGGCGGGCGATCCTGGCCGCCGCGATCGACGAGCTGACCGAGCGGGGCTACGCGCAGCTGTCGGTGGAGGGCATCGCCGCGCGGGCCGGGGCCGGCAAGCAGACGATCTACCGGTGGTGGCCGTCCAAGGCCGATGTGGTGCTGGACGCCATGCTCGACGAGGCCGCCAGCCTGATCGCCGTGCCGGACGAGGGTTCGCTGGCCGCCGATCTCGCCGGTTTTCTCGTGGACACGTTCCGGCAGCGCGGCCAGCGTCCCGTGCTGGTCGGCCTGATGGCCGAGGCGCTGCTCGATCCGGTGTTCGCCGTCCAGTTCCGGGATCGCTTCCTGTTCGGGCGGCGCGACGCGCTGCGGACCGTGCTCGCGCGGGCCGCCGACCGTGGCGAGATCGCCGCCGACGTCGATCCGGAGATGCTGCTGGACATCGTGTTCGGCGTGCTGTGGTACCGGCTGCTGCTCGACCACGCGCCGCTCGACGAGGAGGCCGGTCGGCAGCTGGCCACCCTGGTCGTCCGCGCCGCGCGGTGAAGCCGCACGAGGTCGTCACGCACGGGCATTCCGGCGCGCGGGTGCTGCGTTTCCTTGACGGCTCCGGCTATCTCAAGTCCGCCGTGGACGGCGCCGCCGCCGATCTCGTCGACGACGAGCGGGAACGCCTGCTGTGGCTGCGATCCCGTGACGTCGCCGTGCCCGCGGTGATCGACGCCGGCCGGGGTTGGCTGCACACCGCCGCCGTGCCCGGGCGTCCGGCCTCCGACCCGTGGCCGCCGTCCTCTTTGGACCGAGTCGCCACGATCATGGGGGAGACCCTGCGGCGCCTGCATTCCCTCGACCCCGCCGGCTGCCCGTTCGGCGCCGGACCCGTTGTCGGGCACGGCGACTACTGCCTGCCCAACGTCATCATCGCGGACGGCTCGGTGCACCTGATCGACGTCGGCCGGGCCGGGCTGCTCGATCCGCGTTCCGACATCGAGGACTGCCTGGAGAGCATCCGCGGGCCGTTCAACCCCCAGTTCGCCGAGCCGCACGCCCAGCGCTTCCTCGCCGCTTACCACGGCTAATCCGGTTGCGCGACGCTGTTACGGTCGGTTCATGCTGACCGGGAAGCTTGTCCGCCTGCGGGCGCTGGAGCCGTCCGACGCCGAGGCGCTGCACCGCTGGAACTCCGATCCCGGCGCGATCCAGTGGATGATCAACGAGTATCCCGAGTCGCTGGCCCAGCTGACCAAGCGGCTCGGCGAGGACCGGCCGCGCAACACGTACGACAAGCTCATCCTGTGCATCGAGACCCTCACCGATCGCACTCCCATCGGGGCGATCGCCCTCACCGACGCCGAGCCCGAGAACGGCCGCGCCGAGCTCGACGTGTACATCGGCGAGGCCGAGTACCGCAACGGCGGCTACGGCACGGACGCTATTCGGGTCATCTGCCGCTACGGCTTCGACCAGATGCGCCTGCACGGCATCTCGCTGTGGGTCGTCCCCGAGAACGAGGCCGCCCGACACGTGTACAAGAAGCTCGGCTTCGTCGAGGAGGGCCGCGAGCGCGAGCGTTTCCGCCGGGACGGCAAGTGGTACGACCTCATCGTGATGAGCCTGCTCGAGGGTGAACTCGTCGACGACTGAGCTATTCCCGGGATCCTGTCCCTGCCGGTGGTACCTACACCGAACGTACGCAAAGCGGAGGTCTGGGTAACCCCCCACTCCCGGCGCATCTTGTCGTTGAGAAACCGACGAGAACCGCTCCTGGAGCGCCCCGATGACTGTCACAGCTGCAACCACCCGCCTACCGCGCGCCGCCGTCTTCGCCCTTTTCCTCTCCGGCTTCATCGGCATTCTCACCGAGTGCCTGCCCGCCGGCCTCCTCCCGGAAATCAGCCACACCCTGGCCACCGACGTCGCCCTCACCGGCCAGATCGTCACGATCTATGCCCTGGCCACCGCCGTAGCCGCGATTCCGCTTTCCCGCCTGACAGCGCGGTGGAACCGCAAGACCGTCGTGTTGCTGGCGCTCGCCGTCGTCGCTGTCACGAACGCGCTCACCGCGCTGTCCGCCGACTACTGGCTGACGATGGCCATCCGCCTGGTCGCGGGCATGGGCACCGCGATGATCTGGCCCACCATCGGCGGTTACGCCGCGGCGATCTCTCCCCGACACATGCAGGGCCGCGCGATCACCCTCGCCCTGGCCGGCACCCCCATCTCGCTCGCGATCGGCGTCCCCGTGGGCGTCTGGCTCAGCCGATTCGGCGGCTGGCAGGTGGCCTTCTCCGTCTCCATGGTTCTGGCCGTCGTCAACATCGTCTGGGCAGCGGCAACCCTGCCCGACGTGCCCGGCCACGAACCGCACGAGCGGTTCACCATTCCCAAGGTCCTCGCCATCCCCGGCCTGCGCACGATTCTCCTCGCGCTCATCGCGTACACGGTGGCGCACAACATCCTCTACACGTACGTCACCGATTTCCTCAAGTACGCCAACATGTCCAGCCAGACCGGCTGGGTGCTGTTCGCCTTCGGCGTGACGTCGATCCTCAGTGTCCTCGTCGTCGGCACGCACATCGACCGCCACCTGCGCCGCCTCACCGTCGGCAGCACCGTGCTGTTCGGCCTCAGCGTGCTGCTCCTCGCCCTGCTCGCCGGCCTGCCGGTGCTGGTCTACATCGCCGTCGCCGCCTGGGGTTTCGCCTTCGGCAGCTCCCCGAGCCTGTTCATCGCCGGCGTCATCAAGGCCGCCGGCGAGGCGGCCCACGTCGCCCAGTCGATCACCATCACGGCGATCTCCGGCTCCATCGCGCTCGGCGGCCTCGTCGGCGCCCTGTTGATCGACGACCTGGGCACCGCGTCGATCACCTGGGCATCGCTGGCGCTGGTGGTCGTCGCCGCAGTGGCCGTGATCAGCGCCCGCGAGGACGCCTAGTCGAAGATCGGATTGCGCCGCCAGCCGGAACCGGCGAACAACGGCGGAGTGTCCCGTAGCTCCCAGCGGGTGGGAGACCAGGTGGCGTCCCACTGTTGGGACGGCAGAGCCAGCATCTCGCGGACGGCGGCGGCCAGCTCCGACGGGCTCCGGTCCTGCCAGGGGACTTCCATCACCACCTGGTAAACCCCATTGGTCAGGGTGAAATCGAATATGCCTGCCTTCGTCCGCTCGACGATGTTTTCGAACTCCAGCCCGAGCGGCTCGAGGTAGGGGTGGCTGTCGATCCGGACCTGCCGGGCGGCCCGCAGCGCGGGCGTCTCCCACGAGTCGTCGGCGGCGACGCGGGCGATCTCGGCGTCGTAGTCGGCGGAGGGGAAGGAAACCCGGCGGTCCATGAGCTTGGCGCGGGCCCAGTCCCAGTGCACGACATCGCCGTCACGGGTGATGGTGACGTCGGTGTCGCAGCAGTCGGCGTCACCGCAGGCGGGGCAGCGCGCGATGTGCACGGTGTGCGGCTCGGGGGTCGCGGCCAGCCGGTTGACCGGCAGCAGCATCTCGTGCGGCTTCATTCCGCGCACCTTGGCGGCGGCGATCAGGTCCACGTCGTTCACGTGGAGCAGCAGTTGAAACCACGGGCCTTCGGGCCAGGGCGCGACGGACAGGCTCAGCGTGTCGAGGGTCATGGCCGCCCCGACTGGGCGATGATCGCCGGGAAGACCCGTCCGAACGAGGCGAGGCTCTTGAACGGCTCGCCGGTCAGGACGCGGTGGGCGATGGTGAACGGCTGGGCGGTGCAGCCCTGTACCAGCACGACGGGCGCGGTGGTGTCGGGGTGGGAGCCCCACTCGCCGCCGTAGGCTCCGATGAGGACCTCGCCGGTGTAGGCGCCGACGAGCTTCCACCACAGCTCCAGCCGGTCCTCGGCCAGCTGCTCCGCCGAAAGCGAAGCGCACACCTCGTCGAGGACCTCGAGGCTGTCGAGGGTCCAGTCCAGCCGGCGGTCGAACTGGTCGGCGACGAGCGTGACGCACTGCTCGGCGATGTGGCGCAGGTCCAAGGATCGCATCCCGTCAGTGAGAACGGGCGGCCCAGGCGCAGATCGCGGCCAGGGGCGCCTCGAGGGTCTTGCCGAGCTCGGTCAGGGCGTACTCGACGTGCTGCGGCGGCGTGGACTTGAGCACCCGCCGCTCGACCAGGCCGTCGGACTCCATGTCGCGCAGGGTCTCGGTGAGGACCTTGGCGCTGATGCCCTCGACCCGCCGCCGCAGCTCGGAATGCCGCTGGGGCCCGGCCATCAGCGCGTAGACCAGCAGGACCCGCCACTTGGAGGCGAGCCGTTCCAACGCCTGGCGGGTGCTGCAGCTCTCGGACAGCACCTCGGGCACGAACATGGCCGAAGGTTACCCCGGAGTGCGTTCTGGCCGAACCGGATTCGGCGACCTAGAGTCCGCGGCATGGAACGCGTGACCTTCGACGCCGACGGCCTGAAGCTGGTCGGAAACCTCTCCGTGGCAACGGATGCGCCGGCGGTGGTGCTGACGGGCCCGTTCACGGGCGTCAAGGAGCAGGTGGTCGGCACGTACGCGCGGCTGCTGCACGAGCGGGGCGTCACGACGCTGGCGTTCGACCACCGGGGCTTCGGCGAGAGCGAGGGCCGGCGGGCGCACGAGGACAGCCAGGGCAAGCTGGCGGATCTGCGGGCGGCGGTGGGCCTGCTGGCCCGGCACACCGACCGCGTCGGCGTGGTGGGGGTGTGTCTGGGCGGCGGCTACGCGGTGAAGGCCGGGGCGACGGATCCGCGGCTGAAGGCGATCGTGGGCATCGCCGGCGCGTACAACAGCCCGACCCGGTTCATTGCCGGCGATCCGGCGGGCTACCGAAGCGCCCTCGAGTCGTTCATCGACCGCTACGACGAGGAACTGCCGGCGGTGGCCCCGAATCAGGGCAACGCGGCGATGGCCGGCGACGAGCCGTACGCCTACTACGGCACCGATCGGGCCAGGGCTGAGCACTGGGAGAACCGGGTCACGTACGGGTCGCTGCACTCGCTGATGACCTTCGACGCGCTGGGCGCCGCCCCGCTGCTGGCCCACACCCCGCTGCTGATCGTGCACGGGAAGGTCGACGCCTACTGCTCGCCGGAACTGGCCGCGGCGGTGCACGCGGATGCCACCGGCCCCAACGAGATCCGCTGGTTGGACGCCGGCCAGCACATCGACCTCTACGACGTGGAGCCGCACGTGACGCAGGCGGCCGACGCCGCGGCCGAGTTCCTGCACCGGCACCTCTAGTCCACAGTGGACAAAGCGCCGAACACCGCCCGGATTCGTGGCAGGTGCTCGCGGCCGCGCCGCGTTCCTATGTGGACGGAGTTGACCACCGGCTGCGGCGGCTCGTGCAGCACCGCCAGCCGTCCGGCGGCGATGTGCTCCTCGACCAGGTAGTGCGGCACGACGGTCAGCCCCGCGCCGGCGATCACCGCGGCCACCACGGCCCGGAAGTCGTTGACGATCAGCGCCGGCGTGGGCGGCCGCACCGCCCAGCACTCCCGGAAGTACCGGCGCGCCATCGGCATGTCCTCGGTGTAGCCGACGAACCGCCGCTCCCGCCCCGGCGCGTACGGCTCCTCGCCGGCCGGCCCGACCAGCAGGAACCGCTCCTCCAGCAGCGGCACCAGGTACATCCGCCGGGTCGGCACGCCCTCGATCTTGGTCAGCAGCGCCACGTCGATCTCGTCGCGCAGCACGGCGTTCACGAGATCGGGGGACAGTCCGACCCGGCACCGCACGGTCAGCCCCTCGGCCAGCAGCGGCGGCATCCGGGGCACGACGAACCGTTCCAGCAGGTCGACGGGCGCGCCGACGAACACCGGCCCGGCCCCGGACAGGGTGGCCGACCGCAGGCCGTCCAGCGCCCCTTCGAGGGCGTCGATGTGCTCGGCGACCTCGGCGGCCAGGCTGTGACCGGCCTCGGTCGGCGCTATGCCCCGGCCGGCCCGCCGGAACAGCGGCCGGCCGACCGACTCCTCGATGGCCTTGAGGTGGCGCGACACGGCCGGCTGGGACAGCCCCAGCGCCTCGGCCGCCCGGGCCACCCCGCCGGTCCGGTACACGCTCAGGAACGAGCGCAGGGCGACCAGTTCGGGACGGCTCGACACCCTGGGTAGCTTATTTCACTCCGGCCAGCGCGAAGAACTCCTGCCGCGACCGCGCGTCGGACCGCAGCGTGCCGAGCAGCGTCGAGGTGACGGTGTCGGAGCCGACGGCCCGCACCCCGCGCAGCGTCATGCAGGTGTGCTCGGCCTCGATGACCACGCCGACGCCCTTGGGCTCCAGCTGCTCGCACAGCCAGTCGGCGACCTGCTTGGTCAGCCGCTCCTGGACCTGCGGCCGGCTGGCGAAGTGCTCGACGACGCGGGCCAGTTTGGACAGTCCCAGGATGCGGCCGGCGGGCAGGTAGCCGACGTGCGCGACGCCGACGAACGGCAGCAGGTGGTGCTCGCAGACCGACCGCACCGGGATGCCGCGGGCCAGCACCAGCTCGTCGTAGCCTTCGTCGTTCGGGAACGTCGTCAGGTCGAACGGGCGCGGCGTGAACAGCTCGGCGTAGGCCCGCGCCATCCGCCCCGGCGTGGCGCGCAGGCTCTCGCTGTCGGTGTCCACCCCGAGCGCCCGCAGCAGGTCCCCGGCGGCGCGCTCGGCGGCGTCGAGGTCGATGCCGGCCGCGGGCTCGTGGACCACCCGTAACGCGTGCATGCCGCCTCCTTGGTTCAGTTTCGCCAATAGATGTTGGTCATATCGGCGTTGCAGGTCAAGAAGTGTGGTTGCGGACACGCTAATAGGCGATATTCTGGGACCGGTGAGCACCGATCGGGCGATCAGCGCCGTCGCGTCCCTCGACGACGACCTGCGCCGCGGCATGTTCGACTTCATCCGGGCCGCCCGGCACCCGGTGACGAGGGACGAGGCGGCGGCCGCGGTCGGCATCTCCCGCAAGCTCGCCGCCTTCCACCTGGACAAACTCGTCCACGCCGGCCTGCTGCGGGCCCACTACGAGGGCGTCGGCCGGGTCGGCCGGGCGCCCAAGGTGTACGAGCCGACCGACGTGGACGTGCGGGTCAGCATCCCGGCCCGGCAGTACGACCTGCTGGCCGACATCCTGGTGGACGCGGTGCTGGCCGACGACGCCCGCGGGTCGGCGGAGACGATCGCGGCCGAGCGCGGCCGGGCGATCGGGTCGGCCGAGCGTGAGGAGGAGCGGCCGGGGCGGCTGGGCGTCGAGCGGGCGCTGACCATGACCTGCCGCGTGCTGGCCAAGCACGGTTTCGAGCCGCAGCGCGACACCCCGACGACCGTCCAGCTGCGGGACTGCCCGTTCCACCCGATCGCCACCCGGGCCCGCGGCCTGGTGTGCGGCATCAACCGGGCGTACCTGGCCGGCGTGCTGGACGGGTTGGAGGCGCGGAGCGTGGAGGCGGTGCTGGCGCCGGGATCCGGCGGCTGCTGCGTGCTGCTGCGACCCCGGCAGGAACAGGGCTGACCTTTCCTCCCATTCCAACGTATATCGCACAGGGGGTCTTGCCGCAAGACCCCTCTGCGCCCGCACAATCGCCGCCATGCGTGTGGTGCTTTCGACCATTGGATCGCGCGGTGACGTTCAGCCGGTAGTGGCGCTCGCCCTTCGGCTGCGGGAAATGGGGCACGAGGCGCGGTTGTGCGCGCCACCGGATTTCCGGGGATGGATCGAGGGGCTGGGAATCGAGTTCGTGCCGCTGGGCCCGGAGGTCCGTCCGGAGGTCCGGCCGGACTCCGAGACGCGCCGGCTGGCCGCCTCCCCGGAAGGAGTGAAACAGCTGGTCGAGGGCACGGTGGCGACGCAGTTCGAGACGCTGCTGCCGGCCGCCGATGGCTGCGATGTCGTCCTGGCGTGGTCGGTGTTGCAGGTCGCGGCGCCGTCCGTGGCGGAAAAGCTCGGTATTCGCCACGTCTACGCGACATTCAGCCCGAATCAACTCCCTTCCGGGCAGCTCGCGCCGGCGCCGATGCCCGGCTGGCAACAGCCGGCCGATGTCGACAATCGCACGTTGTGGGCGATGGAATCGCGCCGGTGGAACGACATCTGGCGGCCGGCCGTCAATTCCCGGCGGGAATCCATCGGGCTGCCGCCGATCGACGACGTGCTGACGCACGTGAACTCGCCGAGGCCGTGGCTGGCGGCAGATCCCGTGCTCGGGCCGTGGCCGGATGGCTCGGACGTGGTGCAGACCGGCGCGTGGTTGATGCGGGACACCCGGCCGCTGCCGGCCGACCTGGCTCGGTTCCTCGACGCCGGCGAGCCGCCGGTGTTCTTCGGCTTCGGCAGCACCGGCGCGGCGCCGGCCGACATCGGCCGGACGATGCTGGCGGCGGCGCGGGAGCACGGCCGGCGGGCGATGATCTCCCGTGGCTGGGCCGATCTGGAGCTGCCGGACGCCGACGACGCGCTCGTGATCGACGAGGCCAACTTCCAGGCGCTGTTCCCGCGGGTCGCCGCGGTGGTGCACCACGGCGGTTCCGGCACCACCACGGTCACCGCGATCTCCGGCACGCCGCACGTGATCGTGCCGCACCGCTACGACCAGTTCTACTGGGCCGCCCGCGTCGAGGCGCTGGGCATCGGCGTCCGGGCGGCGGTCGAGTCGCTGGCGTCGGGGCTGGACGGCGCGCTGCGGCCCGAGGTGGCGGCGGCCGCGAAGTCGGTCGCCGCCGAGCTGGTGCCCGACGGCGTCGAGATCGCGGCCGACCTGCTCGTGAACTAGGAGCCGCCCGTCCCGGGCAACTCCTCGACGAACTCCACCGAGCGCGGCGCCTTGTAGCCGGCGAGGTGCTGCGCGACGTGTTCCCGCAGCTCCTCGCCGGTCGCCGCTTCGCCCTGCGCCAGCACGACAACGGCGTGCACGCGCTCGCCCCACTGCTCGTCCGGCACGCCGACCACCACGCACGACGCCACCGCCGGGTGCCTCCCCAGCGCGTTCTCCACCTCGGCCGAGTACACGTTCTCGCCGCCGCAGACGATCATGTCCTTGATCCGGTCGACGACGTGCACCCGGCCCTCGTCGTCCAGGTAGCCGCCGTCGCCGGTGTGCAGCCAGCGGCCGAACAGCGCGTCGTCGTCGCGGACCACGATCTCGCCGACCGCGCCGCGCGGCAGCTCCCGGTCCTGCTCGTCCACGATCAGCACCTCGGTGAGCGCCATGGTCCCGCCTCCCTCCCGCATCACCGTTCACTTTATAGATGCTTTGGCATGTGCTCGGCCACATTATCCGCGATTCAGGTCGACTCGTGATTCACTGACGACCATGGTGCCCCGCCCCCGCGACCGCCGCCAGCAGCTGATCAGGGCCGCCGCCCAGCTGTTCTGGCGGCACGGCTTCCACCGGGTCGGCATGACAGACATCGCGGCCGAGGTGGGCATCGGCGCGAGCGCGCTGTACCGGCACTTCCGGGGCAAGGAGGACCTGCTCGCGGCCGTCGTCGACGAGAGCTTGGACTGGCTGGAGGCGGCGATGGCGCAGGCTCCGCCGGACGCCGCCGGCACCATTGCGACCGTCGCCGAGGTCGTGCTGGCGCGGCGCGAGTTCGGGGTGTTGTGGGACCGGGAGGGCGGGCGGCTGCCCGTGGCGCAGCGCCGGGCCGTGCGGCGGCGGCTGCGTCGCGCTGTCGAGCGGGTCGCCGAGTCGATCGAGGACAACGGCCTGATGCGCGCCCGCGCCATCACCGCCGTGCTGGCCAGCGTCTCTTACCACCTGGGCAAGGTCGACGCCGCCCAGCTGTGCCGGATCAGCGATGCGCTGCTGACCGTCGAACTTCCCGCCGTGCCAACGGAATCGGCCGTCGTCGGCAAGGATCCGCAGGAACCGGCCTCGCGTCGCGAGGCACTGCTGGCCGCCGCCACGCGGCTGTTCGCCGAGCACGGCTACCCGTCCGTGAGCCTCGCCGACATCGGCACCGCCGCCGGCATCGCGGCGCCCAGCGTCTACAGCCACTTCGCCAGCAAGTCCGACCTGCTCAACGACGCCCTGACCCGGTACATCGAGTCGATCTGGCTTTCCCTGCACCATATTCTGCGCACCGCCGACGGGCCGGCCGACGCGTTGGGACGGGCCGTCGACAGCTACTTGTCCTTCGCCACAGCCAATCCCGACCTCGTGCGGCTGCTGCTGTCCGAGGCGGTGAACCTGCCGGTCGAGCAGCAGGAGGCGATTTCCCGCACGTGGCGGGAGTTCGAGGCCGAGCTGGTGGCGCTGCTGCGGCGGGCCCGCCCCGAGCTCGCCGCCGATCCCGCGCCGGCGTTCGTGCTCGGCGCGATCGGCATCGTCAACGGCATGACGCTCGTGCCGTCCCTGCGCGGGCAGGCCGAGATCGGCGTCTTCGCCCACGCCGTGCTGTGGTCCGCGTGACGGCTACTCGTCGAGCACGTACTCCAGCTGTCCCCAGTCACCGGCCTCGCCCGAGGCGCCCGGCACGACTGCGAAGGAACCGGGCCGGGCATGGCGGATCGCCGTCGGCCACACGCGAACGACGGTGTCCGGCACGTCCAACCGCGCCCAGGTGTGGTCGAACCGCAGGTCGCCGTCGGCCCTCGTGGTGGCGAAGCGGGCCGAGCCGGCGAACCGCACGTGGCCGAACCGGGTGTCGCCGCGGAACTGCGCCTCGCTGAACTCGACGTAGTCGCCGAAGCGGACGTCGACGAAGTCGGCGAGGGTGGCGAACACGGCATTGTCGAACCGGACCTCGGCGGCGAACTCGACCGCCGTGAACCGCGCGGCGCCGGCGAACTCGGCGTTGTGGAAGAACGTGTGCCCGGCGAACCGGGTGTGGTCGAACGCGACGTCACCGAGGAACCTGGTGGACCCGAACCGCACCTCCCCGTCGAACGTGGTGGCCTGGAACGATGCGTCGGCCGCGAAGTGCGACCGGCTGAACCGTGTCCACTCGGCGAACCGCGCGTTGGCGAAGTCGGCCCCGTCCTCGAATCGCGCCTCCGCGAACGACGCCGGGCCCAGGAAATCCGTGTGGTCCCAGGAGACCCGGTCGGCGAACGTCGCCGACTTGAACGAGGCCTGCTGAATCGTGGCCGTGTCGAAGCGGGTGCGGCCGAACAGCCGGGCTTCGTCGCAGGTCAGGCTGCGGATGACGCAGTCGGTGAGGTCCAGGTCGAACAGCGCCGCCCGGGTGAAGTCGAGATCCAGGTCGTCCCAACGGGCCTCGGCGGTGCGCTTCGCGTGCGTGACCAGAATGCGTTGGGCGGTCAGCCGAACCTGGTGCTCCTCGGCGACGACCGGGTCGACGGCGAAGGCGTCGAACGGCATCCGCAGGTAGGCGCAGAGCACGTTCACCACGGTCTGGCGCTGGTCGGGGGTGGCCTGCGCGAGCCGCTCCAGCGCGTACATGCCGGCCAGGCGGACCGGCGCCTTGTCCGAGCCGAGCTGTTCGGCGGCCTTCGTGTACAGGTCGGTGACCCGACGCTCGAGGGCGTCCGCCTCCGACGCGGCGGCCATCCGCTCCCGCAACGCGTAGTCGCGGTCGACCTTCTCGTGGTCGAGATCCTTCTGCCGCAACGCGATCTCGCTCGTCCGCTGCCGGCGCGCCGCCAGCCACAGGGCGCCCGCGCCGCCGGTGCCGACCACGATCGTGCCCGCCGTCTTGATCGCGTCGAGCCGGTTGCTCGACTCCACGGTGCCGTCGCCGTAGGCGATCAGCAGCCAGATGCCCACCCCGACGCCGATCACCACCAGCGCGGCAGCCGACAGCGCGATGGTCCGTGTCGACAGCACGCGATAGGCCGGCCGCTGGTCAGACGAGTCCACGCGGTCATTCTGGCAGGGTCAGAGCGGCAGCACCTCGACTTCGGCTCCGGTCCACTGTGGAGGGACGACCGCGAGCACGTCGGCCATGGCCGCGCCCCAGAGGTTGCCGGCGCGGTCACGGCCGACCGGGACGATGGCGTCGTCGGTGCGAACCGCCGGCACCAGGCGGGTTTCCCGTTCCCGCGCGGCGATGCTCGCCCTGAGGCGGCCGGTCAGCGGGGGCTTGGGGGAGCGGCCGGCGAGGCGGTGCAGCAACGGCGCGAGCAGGGTGTGGCCGGCGGCGAGGGCCGCGAAGGGGTTGCCGGGCAGACCGACCACGCGTCGGCCGTCGGGCAGGGCCGCCAGGAGTTGCGGGTGGCCGGGCCGGCAGGCGACGCCGTCGACCAGGACGTCCGCCTTCAGCGCGCCGAGCACCGGCCGCAGGTGGTCGGCCGGGCCGACGGAGGTGGAGCCGCAGACCGCGATCACGTCCACGTCGTCGCAGGCCAACGCCTCGGACAGGGATCCCGCGCGGTCGGCGACGAACTGCGTGTCGGACAGTTCGCCGCCGGCGTCCGCGATCAGCCCCGGCAGCAGCGGTCCGATGGCGTCGCGGACCTGGCCGTGCGTGGGGAGTCCGGCTGTCAGCAGTTCGTCACCGCTGACGATCACCCGGACCTTGGGGCGGCGGTGCACGGACAGCACGTCGTACCCGACGCTCGCGGCGAGGCCAAGTGCCGCCGGCGTGACCACGGCGCCGGCTTGCAGGACCCGCCGGCCGCGGGGGATGTCCTCTCCTCGGCGGCGGATGTGGGGCTTCCCGGGGTTGCCGTTGAGGGTCGTTTCATCCACCGAGGACTGTTCGATCGGCAGAACCGCCTCCGCGCCAACCGGAATCGGTGCGCCGGTGGCGATCTCGTACGCCTCGCCCGGCTCGATCGTCACCGCTGCGCACGGCCCGGCCAGCCGCCGGCCGACGATCGTCCACGGTCCCGGGCCGCGAACCGCGTACCCGTCCATCGCCGCCGTGTCGCACAGCGGCAGCGGCACCAGTGCCGGCAGGTGTCCGGCGAGTGCGAGCCCCAGTGCGTCGCGCAGCGGGACCGTGATCGTCTCCAGCGGCTCCGCCGCGGTTCTCGCGGCCTGCCTGGCTTCCACCCAGCCCGTGGTCATGCTATACAACTTATCACATACTGTATGCAATCTGGGTCGAGATGGGCGGGTGACGAGCCCGGCAGCCCCAGGATCGAGACCGGTGGGCGGTGAAACCGATGGCAACCGAGGTAACGGACTTCTACGGCCGGCGGTACCGGGTCGGCGAGAGCGACCGGGAGCTGCTCGGCCACTCGAGGAACTGGGTGCTGGCGGCGGCGTGCGTGGCGATGATGGTCGCCGGCGCCGGCCAGTACGGGTTCGGCCTGATCGTGGGCGGTAACTACTGGCTGCTGGCGATCTGGGTGGCGACGCAGGCCGTCGCGGTGTTCCCGCTGGCCCTGCTGAGGGAGCGTCGGCACGTGCGGCCGACACCGGCGATGATCGTCGGGGCGGTGCTGTGCGCGGTGGGCGACCTGTTCGCGGGCACCTGGTCGGCGGTGCTGGGCGGCATCGGCGCGGCCATCGTGTACGGCACGTGCTTCGCGACGGTCGCGAAGTGGTTCCCGGAGCGTCGCACGTACCTGGGCCTGGTGAGCGGGGCGTTCGCGGCGGGGGCGGTGCTGTTCTGGGCGCCGTTGCCGATCATCGCGATCCCGGTGATCGCGGTCTGCGGCATCGTCCTGCGGGAACCGCCGAGGGACTGGTGGCCGCAGCGTCCGGATCCGCGCACGTGGGCGCTGGACAAGAACGTGAACCTGAGCCTGCGGCACAGCCGGCCAGCGATCCGCCGATACTCGCCGGGCGAGCTCCTGCGCTGCCCGACCTCGGCCGCGATGTGCGCACTGGTGGCGTGCGCGGCGGCGGCGTGGCTTTTCGACGTCGCGTATACGGCCGCATTCGTCGCATCGAGCGGGTGGGGATACGCCTTCGCGGCGATAACCGTCTGCCTGTTGACCCTGGCCAGTGGCGTGGCGAGGTGGGCGACGGGTTGGGCCGGGGAGCGGTTCGGCGTCGCCAGGGTGATCCGCGCGGCGCTGGCGCTGGGTGCCCTCGGCCAGCTCACGATGATCGTCGCCGGCCAACACCAGGCGGGCGTCCTCCTGGCGTTCGCGGCGCTGCTGGTCGGGACCACCGCCGGCTGCTGCTACGCCCTGCTCCCGGCCCTGGTCGAGGCCCACTTCGGCGACCAGGCGGGGCTGCTGAACTTCGGCTTGGTCTACAGCGCCAAGGCGGTCGGCGGCCTCGTCGGCATCGGGGCAGCCGCCACCATCGTCGGCACGTACGGCTACGCGGCCGGTTTCCTGCTCGCGGCCGGCCTCGGCGTGGTGGCGGCGATCGCCGGCGGCATGCTGCGCCAACCCGGCGTGCCGCGGCTGCTGGTGCCGGCCTGATGGGCCGCGTCACGAGCCGGCGGCGCGTGCTCCGCGTGGTGGACGGCCGGGTCACCGCCCGGCCGGACACCCTCGCCGCCGAGGAGCCGCTGGAGGTCCGGGTCGCCGGCCAGCCGCTGTCGGTCACGATGCGCACACCCGGCCACGATTTCGACCTGGCGGCGGGTTTTCTGGTCTCCGAGGGCGTGGTCGGCCGCGCCGGCGAGGTCAGCGCGATCCGGTACTGCGCCGGGGCCACCGCCGACGGCGGCAACAGCTACAACGTGCTGGACGTGAGCCTCGCGCCCGGAGTGCCGCCGCCGGATCCGTCGGTGGAGCGCAACTTCTACACGACGTCGTCGTGCGGGCTGTGCGGCAAGGCCAGCCTGGACGCCGTGCGGTCGACCAGTCGCTGGTCGGTCGAGGAGGACGACCTGCGCGTCGACATCGGCGCCCTCACCACGATGCCGGACACACTGCGCGCCGCCCAGCTGGTGTTCGATAGAACGGGTGGTCTACACGCCGCCGGACTGTTCGCCCGCGACGGCCGGCTGCTGTGCCTGCGCGAGGACGTCGGCCGGCACAACGCCGTGGACAAGGTGATCGGCTGGGCGCTGCGCGACGACCGGCTGCCGCTGAGCGGAACCGTGCTGATGGTCAGCGGCCGAGCATCCTTCGAGTTGGTGCAGAAGGCCGTGATGGCCGGGATTCCCGTGCTGGCTGCCGTCTCCGCGCCGTCCTCGCTCGCGGCCGAGCTGGCCGCCGAGACGGGGCTGACGCTGATCGGCTTCCTGCGCGGCTCGTCGATGAACGTCTACACCGGAGGCCGGCGGCTCGGCCTGTGATTACGCTGGTCCGATGTTCAAGCCGGCACAGCTGGAGAGCTTCCTGGCCGTCGCGCGGACGCTGAGCTTCACCCAGGCCGCCGACCAGCTCGGCATGCGCCAGTCGACGATCAGCCAGCACGTGCGGCAGCTGGAGGCGTTGGTCGGCAAGCAGATGTTCCTGCGCGACACGCACACCGTGGAGCTGACGCCGGAGGGCGAGGCCATGGTCGGCTTCGCCCGCACGATCGTCGACACCGGCCGCGAGGCGGTCAGCTTCTTCGCCGGGCCGCAACTCCAGGGGCGGCTGCGGTTCGGCGCGTCCGAGGACTTCGTGTCGACGCAGCTCGCGGACGTGCTGCGTGACTTCCGGCGGCGGCATCCCGGCGTGGAGCTGGAGCTGACCGTGGGGCTCAGCGGCGAGCTGCACCGCAGACTGGAGGCCCGCCAACTCGATCTGGTGTTCGGCAAACGCCAGCTCGGGGCCGCGCACGGGCAGCTGGTGTGGCGGGACCGGCTGGTCTGGGTCGGCACCGAGCACACCCGCGTCGACGCCGCCGCGCCCGTGCCGCTGATCCTCTACCCCGAACCGAGCGTCAGCCGCGCGCAGGCGCTGGAGACGTTGCAGTGGCACGGGCGGCAATTTCGCGTCGCCTGCACGAGCACCAGCCTCAGCGGGCTGCGCGCAGCCGTGCTCGCAGGGCTCGGCGTCACCGCCCACACACGCAGCCTGATCCCGCACGACCTGGCCGAACTCGGCCCCCAGCACGGACTTCCGGCCCTCGGCGAGGTCGAGTTCGTGCTGTCGCCGCCGCCCCGCGTACGCACCGAGACCGCGAGGGCATTGGGCGCGGCGATCGTCGCCGACGCCAACCGGCTCCGGCATTCGCGGTAGAATGCGCGTTCCGGCGAGCAGCTGAGGGGAGTGCCCTCCACATGGGGAGACGGTTCGCCACGGTCGACCATGTCCTGGGGGAACTGCGGCGGCGTGACTTCCTGCATCCGGACGTCCGCGTTGTCTGCCAATGGCTCTCGCGTGACCGCGGCCGCCCGCTGCACCTCGTCCCGCTGCCGCTGCGGACCTCGATCAGCGGCGCCTGGCTGGGCATGCCGGACGCCGACTACATCGTCTACCAGTCGGTCGGATCCAGTCCGCTGCACCAGATCCACGTGATCTGGCACGAGATCGGGCACATGCTGCTGCCCGGGCACGCCCGCACCTGCGACGTCGACCCAGCCACCCGGGACGTGCTGATGAAGGTGCTCAACGCGCTGGTGCCGAACCTGAGTCCGGCGCTGCTCAAGCGGATTCTCGGCCGCGGCGGCTTCACCGACGGCCAGGAGGTGGAGGCCGAGGTGTTCGCCGGCGAGGCCGTGCGCGTGCTGGGCGAGCTCGACCGGCCGTCCGGGCATCGCGACCTGACCGAGGCCGAGGCGCAGATCGTGGACGCGCTGGCCCGAGAACTGCGCGTCTGACGTGCTGACCACCGTGCTGATGGTCACCGTCGTGGTGGCCGCCGCGGCGATGATGACCCGGCTGCGCATGCTCGTGCTGGTCACGGTGGACCGCCGGCCCGGGCACGTGCTGGCGCTGGGCTTCGCCTGCTGGTGCATGGCGGTGCCGCTGGAGATCGACTCCATCGCGATGGCCGTGGACCGATGGGCCGGCTGGGCGCTGTCCTGGCCGCTGCTGCACGTGATCGCCTGCGCCGGTGGCTTCTTCACGCAGACGTTCTTCTGGCAGACAACCTCTGACCGGACGGATCCTGTGCGGCGGACCCGGATCGCGTGGCTGGTGCGGCGATCCGCGCTGCTGGGCGTGTCGACGCTGGCCACCGGGCTGATCCTGTTCTCGACCCGGCCCCGTGACGTGGACTTCGCCAGCGGTGCCGCCGGCCGGCTGGTCACGCCCGGCCCGGTGCATCCGGTGGCGGCGCTGACCTACGTGCTCATCGTGAGCTATTTCGCTTACACCATCGCGAGTTTCACCTCCGTGTCGTGGCGCATGGCGGCCAAGGCCGATCTGCCGTGGCTGCGGCGGGGCCTGCGCGTGCACACCGTCGGGTGCGTGTTCGGGCTCGTCTTCTGCGCGCACGTGATCGGGTACCAGATCGCCGAGGCCGTGGGGATCGTGCCGCCGTGGCCGGAGTTGGACGTCGACGGCGCCCTGGTCGCGTCGAGCCTGCTGCCCGCGTTCGCCGGCGTCACCGCGCCGGCGTGGGGACCTCGCGTCGAGGGGCTGCTCCGCGCCGCTCGGCACTACCGGCACCGTCGCCGGCTCTATCCGTTGTGGCTTCGGCTGAGCAGCGGCGTCGCGACCATCGACCCGCCCCGAACCGTGTGGCACGACCGGCTGCGGCTGCGCCCGCGGCGGCAGCACGCGCTCGTCTACCGGCGGGTGATCGAGCTGTGGGACGGGCTGCTCGCCCTGCACCCCACCATGTCCGGCGCGACCGGGCTCGACGGTCCCGATCTCGCCGGCGACATCCACTGGTGGCTGGAGATCGCCCGGGCGGCGAGGTCCCGTCCACTCGATGAAGTGTTGATTGCATACCAAGGACAATCGTGACTGATGAGCTCGATGCCGCCGGCATCCGTGACCCGCGCCTCCGGCAGTGTTACCTGCGGTGCAAGCAGTTGCTGGCCGAGCACGACAAGTCGTTCTACCTGGCGGCGCTGCTGCTGCCGCCGGCTCGTCGGCCGTACGCGCAGGCGATCTACGGCTTCTGCCGGTACGCCGACGAGATGGTCGACGGCGCCGACACCGCCGGCTTCTCCCCGTGGCGGGAGGGGATTCTCGCCGACCTGAAAGCCGGCGACACCGACGACGAGATCGGCCGGGCGCTGCTGCACACCATGCGGACCTGGGACATTCCCGTGCACCTGGTCGAGGAGTTCCTGGACGCGATGGCGTCCGACCTGACCGTCACCTCGTACGAGACCTACGCCGACCTCGAGGCCTACATGCACGGTTCCGCGGGCACGCTCGGCCTACAGCTGGCGCCCGTGCTCGGCGCGCGCACCGACGAGGCGGCCGAGGCGATGCGGCAGATGGGAATCGCCTTCCAGCTCACCAACATCCTGCGCGATGTCGGCGACGACCTCCGGCGCGGGCGGGTGTACCTGCCGGCCGAGGAGCTGCGCCGATTCGGCGTGACGGAGATACGGCAGGGGCCCGAGTTCCGCGAGCTGATCAAATCCGAGATCACCCGGACCCGGGAGATCTACCGGCAGGCTCGCGCCGGCGTTCCGCTGCTGCACCGGGGCGGCCGGCCGACCGCGCTGGCCGGCATGGACCTCTACGGCGGGATCCTCGACGCCATCGAGCGTGCCGACTACGACGTGCTGACGCGGCGGGTCAGCGTGAGCACGCCTCGGCAACTCGCCGTCGCCGGGCCGGCGCTGGTCCGGTCATGGCTGGCCCGGCTCCCGATCGGTCCGTCGTAGCTCCATCACCTGCTCGAGCAGGACCTTCGCCGCCTCCGCCAGCTGGCCGCTGTCCTGTTCGAGCAGCATCGCCCGCAGCGCGAAGGCCAGCACGCCCTTGTCGCGCCACTCCGCCAGCTGCATCAGGTCGCGGTGGATGCCGGCCACCTTCTCCGCCGCCTGCGGCGTCGTCGGGGTCAGGAAGTACACCGGGTCCAGGTCGAAGAACGTCGCCAGACCCTGCACGACGTTCACCGTCGGGTTGTCGCGCTCGCCGCCGCGCAGCATGCCGATGTAGGAGGCCGTCACCTTCACGCCGAGCTCGCCCAGCGCCGCCGCCACCTCGGTGTTCCGGTACTCCGGTCCCTCCGGGCCCTTCGGCCGCACGGCGTCGAACGCGGCGTTGAGCTTGTCCTGGAAGCTCAGCATCCCCGTACCCCATCCCAGCTCAACTGATGTCCACGCGCAGGCGTCGACCGGCCCAAGACTAGTTGACAGGGCCTGCCGGTGCCATAGACTGAGCCGGCGGCGGTCAACTGGTCTTGCCGGTGGCCATCGCGTGAGGGGTGTCTTGGTTGAGTCGGATGGGACACGTACGCGCCTGACGAGGGGCGGGCGCGTGGGGGGAACCCAGGGGAGAGGTGCGACCCGACCTTGACACCCCTTTACTGCTGCCAGTGCGACAACATCAGGCGCAGGCAACGGGTCTGGGCGGCGGACATGCCGGCGCTGACGGCGGAGAGCAGCGTCTCGGGGTCGGTGTCGATGGACGGCACGTCCGGCGGCATCATCGCGAGGACCGCCGGCCCGAAGTCCCGGACGCGGGCGGCCAGCTCGTCGACGGCGGGATCGTTGGGGGAGATGTCGACCAGCGCCTCGAACTCGGCGTAGACGGCGAGCATCCGTTGCGTCAGAACGGGATCGGCGAGCACGGAGCGGTACAGGTCGAGGTTGCCGATCAGCGACTCGAGGAGCTCGGCGGCCATGCCCTCCCGGTCCGCGGCGGGGTGGTCGGCCAGCGTGTCCAGCACGGCCACGAGGTCGGGTGAGCGGAGATCGCCGTCGGCGGCGAGCAGGGTGGCGATGGCCGAGCGCTGCTCGGCGATCCGCTGCTGCTGCGCCGCCAGGTCGGCGTCGATCTCCCGGATGATCTCCACGAGGTCCCGGCCCCGGTCGTCGGACAGCGCGTCCGCGACCTCCTCCAGCGACAGCCCGAGCTCCACCAGCCGCCGGGCCCGCAGCAGCAGCACCAGATCCCGCAGTTCGTAGCTGCGGTAGCCGTTCTCCCGCCGCCGCGGCTCCGGCAGCAGCCCGATCCGGTGGTAGTGCCGCACGGTCCGCGTCGACACCCCCGCCAGCCCGGCGAGCTCCCCGATACGCATGCCTCCAGTTAAAACCTTGACGCCGTGACAAGGTCAAGCCGTCGAGCCGGGAAATGCTCCCGGTCCGGCCGGGAGAACCGCCTCTGCCGCCCCGTGTCGACCCGCTGTCACGGTGGGTCGGCAACGAACCCTGGGGAGGCACAGCACATGCGCATGACCACCCGACTCGGCTCGGCCCTGATCGGCCTGACGGTGCTGACCGCGCTGCCGCTGGTGGCGCACGCCGCGCCGGCGCAGACCGAGCCGTCGGCGCAGAAGGTCGCCGGCGACTTCGACGGCGACGGCAAGGCGGATTTCGCGATCTGGCGGCCCGGCGACGGCACCTGGGACATCGTCTCCAGCCGCACGGGGCAGACCAGCACCCGGCAGTGGGGTCAGTCGGGCGACGTTCCCGTACCCGCCGACTACGACGGCGACGGCCGGACCGACCTCGCCGTCTGGCGGCCGAGCGACGGCAACTGGTACATCGTCCTCAGCAGCACCGGCCAGCAGATCGTCCAGCAGTGGGGCATCCCCGGCGACATTCCGGACCCGGCCGACGTCGACGGCGACGGCAAGGCGGACCTGGTGCTGTTCCGGCCCACCGACGGCACGTGGTGGGTGATTCCCAGCCGGACGCACGTCCCCTACAACGCTCAGTGGGGCAAGTCCGGCGACGTCCCCGTGGTCGCGGACTACGACGGCGACGGCAAGGCCGACCTGGCGGTGTGGCGGCCCGGCGACGGCACCTGGTGGGACATCGCGAGCACCACGGGGCAGAAGAGCCTGCTCGCGCAGTGGGGGACCGCCGGCGATGTGCCGGTGGTCGGCGACTTCGACGGCGACGGCAAGGCGGACTTCACGGTGTGGCGGCCGAGCGAGGGCAACTGGTACCGGCTCGGTGGTGGTGTGCGGCAGTGGGGCATCGCCGGGGACATCCCGGTTTCGGGCGATTTCACCGGTGACCGCCGCAACGACTTCGCCGTTTGGCGGCCGTCGGACGGCACCTGGTACGTGTTGAACGTCGCCACCCGGCAGTGGGGCACGCTGGGCGACATCCCGGTGTGACACCTGCGTTCCGAGCGGCGATCCGGGGAGGGACACCGGATCGCCGCTCGGCGTCGATCATCCGGTGAGCAGTTCCCTGGCCAGCAGGGCGGTTTCGCCGGGAGTGCGGCCGACGGCGATGCCGGCGGCCTCGAGAGCCTTCTTCTTGGCCTCGGCGGTGCCGGACGAGCCGGACACGATCGCGCCGGCGTGCCCCATGGTCTTGCCCTCGGGCGCGGTGAAGCCGGCGACGTAGCCGACGACGGGCTTGGTGACGTGCCGCTGGACGTAGGCGGCGGCGCGTTCCTCGGCGTCGCCGCCGATCTCGCCGATCAGGACGACGAGCTCGGTCTCGGGATCGTCCTGGAACGCTTGCAGGGCATCGATGTGCGTGGTGCCGACGATGGGATCCCCGCCGATGCCGACGGCGGTGGAGCAGCCGAAGTCCCGCAGCTCGTGCATCAGCTGGTACGTCAGCGTGCCGGACTTCGAGACCACGCCGACCCGGCCCGGCTTGGTGATGTCGGCGGGGATGATGCCGGCGTTGCACTTGCCGGGGCTGATCACGCCGGGGCAGTTCGGCCCGATGATCCGGGTCGCGGAACCGACGGAGTGCGCCCAGAACGCGGCGGTGTCGTGCACGGGGACGCCCTCGGTGATCACGACCGCGAGCCCGATCCCGGCATCCACCGCCTCGATCACGGCCGCCTTGCAGAAGGCCGGCGGCACGAACAGGACGGACACGGTCGCGCCGGTCTCGGCCATCGCCTCGGCGACGGTGCCGAACACCGGCAGCGACGTGCCGTCGAAGTCCACGCGCTGCCCGGCCTTGCGTGCGTTCACGCCGCCGACGATGGTCGTGCCGGCTCGCAGCATCCGGGCGGTGTGCTTGCTGCCCTCGGATCCGGTCATGCCCTGCACGACCACCCGGCTGCCCTCGTCGATGAAGATCGCCATGTCACGCTCCCCGCGCCGCGAGTCGGGCGGCGGTGCGCGCCGCGTCGTCCATCGTCTCCACCATGGTCACCAGCGGATGCCCGGCCTCGACCAGGATCTCCCGGCCCCGCTTGACGTTGTTGCCGTCCAGCCGCACCACCAGCGGCTTGGTCGCCCGGTCGCCGAGCATGCCCAGAGCCTGGAGGATGCCGTCGGCCACCGCGTCGCAGGCGGTGATGCCGCCGAACACGTTCACGAACACCGACTTCACGTCCGCGTCGCCGAGGATGATCTCCAGCCCGTCGGCCATCACCTGCGCCGAGGCGCCGCCGCCGATGTCCAGGAAGTTCGCCGGCCCGACCCCGCCGGCCTGCGCCACGACGTCCAAAGTGGACATAACAAGCCCGGCGCCGTTGCCGATGACGCCGACATCGCCGGTCAGCTTCACGTAGTTCAGGCCCTTGGCGTGCGCCGCCCGCTCCAGCGGGTCGCCGGCGGCGGTGTCCACCGGCCGCTCCGCGTGCCGGAACGCCGCGCTGTCGTCCAGGGTGATCTTGCCGTCCAGCGCGACGATCTCGCCGGACTCGGTGCGCACCAACGGGTTCACCTCGACCAGCGTGCAGTCCTCCCGTACGAACACCTCCCACAGCCGGACCAGCACGTCCGCCGCCGACTCCGGCAGCCCCGCCGCCACGGCGATGTCCTTCGCCGTGGCCAGGTCGAACGTCAGGACCGGTTGCCGCACCAGGGCTTCCGGTCGGGTGGCCGCCACCTCCTCGATGTCCGTGCCACCCTCGGCCGACGCCATCGCCAGCCACGTCCGGTTGGCCCGGTCCAGCAGGAAGGAGAAGTAGTACTCGTCGGCGATCGCGGAGGCGGCCGTCACCAGCACCTTGTGCACGGTGTGCCCCTTGATGTCCATGCCGAGGATCGCCTCCGCGGCGGCCCGCGCCTCGGCGGGCGTGCCGGCCAGCTTCACCCCGCCGGCCTTGCCCCGGCCGCCGGTCTTGACCTGCGCCTTCACCACGACCGGCCCGCCGATCGCCACCGCCGCCGCGTACGCGCCGGCCGGCGTCGTGGCCACCTCGCCGGGTGGGACGGGGATGCCGTGGCGGGCGAACAGGTCCCTCGCCTCGTGTTCGAACAGATCCAAGGTGCGGCCCTCCTCTGAACTCTCCGCGGGCGGGGGCCGGCCGCGGGTGCGGGTCCGTCCGGTCGGGGATCCTTCCGCCATCCGGACTGCGACCGGACGGGTCCGTTGCCGGTTCGGACGTCTGCCGAATCCGACCTCCGCCGGCCCGGACTGCCTCCGGCTCGCTCGCCGGCGACCCTCTTTCCTTCTGGGCGCCACGGTCGCGAAATCTTCTCGCCTTGCTCTGGACACCGGGCCGGAACAGGCGTAAGCATATGCCTACTCCATATCGTATGCAATCTACAGTGCAGCGGAGCCGGCGAGGAGTTGACCAGCATGGTGGGAACAGAACCTGTGGTAGAGGCCCAGACGGCGAACGGATCCGCGCCCGCGCCGCAGCTGATCTCCGGTGGCCACCTGGTCGCCAAGGCACTCAAGGCCGAGGGCGTCGACACCATCTTCACCCTGTGCGGCGGGCACATCATCGACATCTACGACGGCTGCGTCGACGAGGGCATCGAGGTCATCGACGTCCGCCACGAGCAGGTCGCCGCGCACGCGGCCGACGGCTACGCCCGCGTCACCGGCAAACCCGGCTGCGCGGTGGTCACCGCCGGCCCGGGCACCACCGACGCGGTCACCGGCGTGGCCAACGCCTTCCGCGCGGAGAGCCCGATGCTGCTGATCGGCGGCCAGGGAGCCCTGACCCAGCACAAGATGGGCTCGCTGCAGGACCTCCCGCACGTCGACATGATGGCCCCGATCACCAAGTTCGCGGCCACCGTGCCGGACACCGCCCGCACGGCCGACATGGTGTCGATGGCGTTCCGCGAGGCCTTCAACGGCGCGCCCGGGCCGTCGTTCCTGGAGATCCCGCGTGATGTGCTCGACAACAAGGTGCCGATGGACAAGGCCCGCGTGCCCCAGGCCGGGCGCTACCGCGCCTCTACCCGGCAGGCCGGCGACCCGCAGGCCGTCGAGCGGCTCGCGGACCTGTTGGCGCACGCCACAAAGCCGGCGATCCTGCTCGGCAGCCAGGTCTGGACGACCCGCGCCACCGACTCGGCGATCGAGCTGGTGCGCACCCTGAACATCCCGGCGTTCATGAACGGCGCCGGCCGCGGCACGCTGCCCCCGGGCGACCCGCACCACCTCCAGCTCTCCCGCCGCTACGCCTTCGACAACGCGGACGTGATCGTCATCGTCGGCACGCCCTTCGACTTCCGGATGGGTTACGGGCGAAGGCTTTCCGCGAAGGCCACGGTCGTGCAGATCGATCTCGACTACCGCACGGTCGGCAAGAACCGGGACATCGACCTGGGCATCGTCGGCGACGCCGGCCTGATCCTGTCCGCCGTCACGGCCGCCGCGTCCGGCCGGGTCGACAACGGGGCCACCGGCCGCAAGCCGTGGCTGGAGGAGCTGCACAAGGTCGAGGAGCAGGCGCGCCAGAAGCGGTTGCCGCAGCTGCATTCCGACGCCAGCCCGATCCACCCGTACCGGCTGGTGCACGAGATCAACCAGTTCCTCACCGAGGACTCCATCTACATCGGCGACGGCGGCGACATCGTCACCTTCTCCGGCCAGGTGGTGCAGCCCAAGTCGCCGGGCCACTGGATGGACCCGGGCCCGCTGGGCACGCTCGGCGTCGGGATTCCCTTCGTGCTGGCGGCCAAGCATGCCCGCCCGGACAAGGAAGTCGTGGCGCTGTTCGGCGACGGTGCGTTCTCGCTGACCGGCTGGGACTTCGAGACGCTGGTCCGCTACAACCTGCCGTTCGTGGGCATCGTCGGCAACAACTCGTCGATGAACCAGATCCGCTACGGCCAGGCCCAGAAGTACGGCCTGGCCAGGGAACGCGTCGGCAACACGCTCGGCGACGTGCACTACGACCAGTTCGCCAAGATGCTCGGCGGTCACGGCGAGGAGGTCCGCGACCCGGCCGACATCGGCCCGGCGCTGCTGCGGGCCCGTGAGTCCGGGCTGCCGTCGTTGATCAACGTCTGGGTCGACCCGGACGCGTACGCCCCCGGAACCATGAACCAGACCATGTACAAGTGAGCTGGAGGCCGTGATGGGCAAGGCGCTGGAGGGCGTGCGCGTCCTCGACATGACACACGTGCAGTCCGGTCCGTCCTCCACCCAGCTGCTGGCCTGGCTGGGCGCGGACGTGATCAAGTTGGAGACGCCGGGGCGCGGCGACATCACCCGCGGCCAGCTGCGGGACATCCCGGACGTGGACAGCCTCTACTTCACCATGCTCAACGCCAACAAGCGCAGCATCACGCTCAACATGAAGAGCGAGGAGGGCGCGAAGATCTTCGGCCGGCTGGTGTCCGGTGTGGACGTTCTGGTGGAGAACTTCGGGCCGGGCGTGATCGACCGGTTCGGCTTCACCTGGGAGCGGCTCTCGGAGCTGAACCCGCGCCTGGTCTACGCCTCCATCAAGGGGTTCGGCCCCGGCCGGTACGCGGACTTCAAGGCGTACGAGGTGATCGCGCAGGCGATGGGCGGCTCGATGAGCACCACCGGCTTCGAGGAGGGCCCGCCCACCGCGACCGGCGCGCAGATCGGCGATTCCGGCACCGGCATCCACCTGGTGGCGGCGATCCTGGCGGCGCTCTACCAGCGCACCAACACCGGTCGCGGCCAGCGGGTGCAGGTGGCCATGCAGGACGCGGTGCTCAACCTGTGCCGGGTGAAGCTGCGCGACCAGCAGCGCCTCGCGCGCGGGCCGCTGGGGGAGTACCCGAACGAGAGCTTCGGCGACGAGGTTCCCCGCTCCGGCAACGCTTCCGGCGGCGGCCAGCCGGGCTGGGCGGTGCGCTGCGCGCCGGGTGGCCCCAACGACTACATCTACGTGATCATCCAACCGCCCGGCTGGCGGCCCATCGCCGAGCTGATCGGCAAGCCGGAGCTGGCCGACGACCCGCAGTGGGCCACGCCGGAGGCGCGACTGTCCAAGCTAGACAAGGTGTTCGCGATGATCGAGGACTGGACCAGCGGGCTGTCCAAATGGGACGTCATGGAGCAGCTGAACGCGGCGAACGTGCCGTGCGGGCCGATCCTGTCGACCAAGGAGCTGATCGAGGACGAGACGCTGGCCGAACTGGGCTCCGTGGTGGAGGTCCAGCACCCGGACCGCGGCGCGTACAAGACGGTCGGCTGCCCGCTCAAGCTCTCCGACTCGCCGGTGGAGATCACCCGCTCGCCGCTGCTGGGCGAGCACAACGCCGAGGTGCTCGGCGAGCTGGGTTACGACCCGACCGAGCTGCAGCGGCTGCGCGCCGCCGGCGTGATCTGAGGGGCGGGCATGAGCGAGCTTGCGAGCGAATCATTCAACGCCGAGCGTCCGCGAACGCGGACACCGAGCGCTAGCGAGGTGCCGCAGTGAGCAACTATGACCGCGAGGCGGTGCAGCGGGTGCTGGCGCAGGTCGCGGCGGACGGCCGCGACTCGCTGACCGCGCCCGAGGGCAAGACCGTCTGCGACGCGTACGGCATCACCACGCCCGACGAGGGGGTGGCCGCCTCCTCGGAGGAGGCGGTGGAACTGGCCGAGCGCATGGGTTTCCCCGTCGTGCTGAAGATCGTCTCGCCGGACATCCTGCACAAGACCGAGGCCGGCGGCGTGCTGGTGGGCATGAAGGACGCGGCCCAGGTCGCGCACGGCTACCGCACGATCATCGCCAACGCCAGGATCTACAACCCGAGCGCCGCCATCGTCGGCGTGCAGGTGCAGCAGATGCTGCCGACTGACAAGAATTCTGGCGCGCAGGAGGTCATCGTCGGCGCCACCACCGACGCCACCTTCGGCAAGATCGTGGCCTTCGGCCTTGGCGGCGTGCTCGTCGAGGTGCTCAAGGACGTCACGTTCCGGCTGGCGCCGACCGACCGCGAGCAGGCGCTGTCCATGATCGACGGCATCGCGGCGGCGGAGATCCTGCGCGGCGTGCGCGGCGCGGAACCCGCCGACCGCAACGCCATCGCCGACCTGATCACCCGTGTCTCCGACCTGGTCACGGACTTCCCGCAACTGTCCGAAGTGGACCTCAACCCGGTGCTGGCCACGCCGACCGGCGCGACCGCGGTGGACGTGCGGGTGCTGGTCGACACGGACGCGGCCGCCGAGCCGCACCGATTCTCCCAGCAGGAGATCCTGGCCGCGATGAACCGCATCATGCGGCCGGCCGCGGTGGCGGTGATCGGGGCGTCCGCCGAGGACGGCAAGATCGGCAACTCGGTGATGAAGAACCTGGTCAACGGCGGCTACCGGGGTGAGATCCACCCGATCAACCCCAAGGCCGCGGAGATACTGGAGCGCAAGGCCTTCGCCAGCATCGCCGACGTGCCCGGCGACGTGGACGTGGCGGTCTTCGCCATCCCGGCCAAGTTCGTGCCACAGGCCCTGAAGGAGGCGGGAGAGAAGGGCGTCGCCGGCGCGATCCTGATCCCGTCCGGCTTCGGCGAGACCGGCAACCACGAACTCCAGGACGAGGTCGTGCGGATCGCCCGGGAGCACGACGTGCGCATCCTCGGGCCGAACATCTACGGCTACTACTACACGCCCGAGCACCTGTCCGCGACCTTCTGCACGCCCTACGACGTGCAGGGCGGCGTCGCGCTCTCCTCGCAGAGCGGCGGCATCGGCATGGCCATCCTCGGCTTCAGCCGCTCCGCGCGGATGGGCGTGTCGGCGATCGTCGGCGTCGGCAACAAGGCCGACATCGACGAGGACGACCTGCTGACGTTCTTCGAGCACGACGAGCACACCAAGCTGATCGCCATGCACCTGGAGGACCTCAAGGACGGCCGGTCCTTCGCGGAGACGGCCAAGCGGGTCTCGAAGTCCAAGCCGGTGGTGGTGCTCAAGGCCGGCCGCACCGCGCAGGGTGCGAAGGCGGCCAGCTCGCACACCGGCGCGCTGGCCGGCAATGACAAGGTCTACGACGACATCCTGCGGCAGAGCGGCGTGATCCGCGCCCCCGGCCTGAACGACATGCTGGAGTACGCGCGGGGCGTGCCGCTGCTGCCCACGCCGCGGGGCGAGAACGTCGTGATCATCACCGGCGCCGGCGGCTCCGGGGTGCTGCTGTCGGACGCCTGCGTGGACAACGGCCTCACGCTGATGTCCATTCCGGACGACCTGGACAGGGCCTTCCGGGAATACATCCCGCCATTCGGCGCGGCCGGCAACCCGGTCGACATCACGGGCGGCGAGCCGCCGTCCACGTACCGCAACACCATCGCGCTGGGCCTGGCCGACGAGCGGGTGCACGCGCTGATCCTGGGCTACTGGCACACCATCGTCACGCCGCCCATGGTCTTCGCCGAACTCGTCGTGGACGTGGTCGAGCAGTACCGGGAACACGGCATCCACAAGCCGGTCGTGGCGTCGCTGTCGGGCGACGTCGAGGTCGAGCAGGCGGCCGAGTTCCTGTACCGGCACGGGATCGTCGCCTACCCGTACACCACGGAGAAGCCGGTGGCGGTGCTCGGCGCGAAATACCGCTGGGCCCGCGCCGCCGGCCTCGTACAGGGCTGATTGCTTCCGGGCATGACTTTCAGCCGGATTGGAGGCAAGATGCCGGTCCAGACCTAGCCGTGCCATTCGTGACCGATGAGACGCCTTCGGAGGGACACACAGGGGAACTGGGGCTCGCACGCACGCGAAAGAGGCTCTGATGACCACAAGTTCCACCAGTTACAGGGAGTTGACTGACGACAACGGCAGGGTCTACCGGATCGGCGAGAGTCCCAGGGACGTCATGGGGCGCTCGCGAGCCTGGATGGTCTGGTTGCCTTGGGTCGCGATGATCGCGGTGAGCGTCTACGAATACGGCTGGGGCGCCGTCGTCAAGACGCTGGAGCAGAGGTACGGCTGGTCGCTGACCGACGTGTTCTGGTTGGCGACCGTATGGGCGGTCTTCCAGGCGGCGGTGGCATTCCCGGCCGGGCGGTTACGGGAACGGAACGTGGTTTCCGCACGGACGGCGATGTTGGCGGGCGCGGCGCTGTCGGGCATCGGCTACCTCACCATCGCCTACAGTGGCAGCCTCGGGCTGGCGTTCGCGGGGTACTCGGTGTGCGGTGGCATCGGCGCCGGCCTCGTCTACGCCACGTGCATCAACATGGTCGGCAAGTGGTATCCCGAGAAGCGGGGCGCCCGCACGGGATTCGTCAACGGCGGCTTCGCCTACGGCGCGGTGCCGTTCATCTACATCTTCAGCGCCGTGCTCACGCCCGGCAGCACGTCCACCATCCTGTCGGTGATCGGCCTGTACATGCTGATCGTGGTCGCCGGCTGCGGCCTGCTGTTCCGGGACCCGCCGAAGAACTGGTGGCCCGAGCACATCGACCCCAAGGAATGGGTCCGCAACACCAAGGCCAACAAGAGCCTGGCCAAGAATCCGCCCGCGGTCAGGCAGTTCACGCCGGGGGAGGCCGTTCGCACCGGCATGCTGCCGCTGATGTGGATCACGCTGGTGATCATCGGCGGCGTGTCGCTGTTCGGCATCAACTTCCAGGTGCAGTTCGCCACCGCCAGCCACTTCGGGCCGTTCGTGGCGGCGTCCTCGGCCGGCATCCTGTCCATCGTCAACGGCACCGGGCGGGCGCTGGTCGGGTGGCTCTCCGACCACATCGGACGGCGGCAGACGCTCACCGTGGTGCTGCTGATCGCCGGCGTCGCGCAGTTCGGCCTGGTCTACTCGGGCAACACGGAGAACATCGTGCTGTTCATGGTGTTCGCCTTCCTGGTCGGCTTCGGCGGCGGCGCGTTCTACCCGCTGTTCGCCGCCCTGGTGCCGGACTACTTCGGCGAGAACCACAACGCCACCAACTACGGCCTGGTGTACAGCGCCAAGCTCGTCGGCGGTGTCGGCGGGGGCGGGCTCGGCGCCATGGTGGTCACCGCCTGGGGTTACACCGGCGCGTACGTGCTGGCGGGCTGCATCGCGCTGGTCGCCGCCGGCCTCACCTTGTTCCTGCACCAACCAGGACGTCCGAAGACCAAGACCACGGTGTCGGCCGCGGCCTCGGGCTTCGGCGCCCCGACCACCGCCTAGCTGCTCGCTCGAGCTTGACGCTGCTCGTGGTAGGCCAGTCGGGTTCGTTCCGTGTGGACGGTCATGATCCGGCTGGCCTCCGCGGCGTCGCCGGCGGCGATGGCATCGATCAACTGCTCGTGCTCGGCCCAGGCGTCCTCGCCCCGGGGGCCGGCGATCGGCGTGTAGTACCAGCGGACCCGGCGGTCCACCAGCCCGATCAGCTCGGCCAGCACGTCATTGCGGGACAGCGTGGTGATGAAGGAGTGCAGGTCGGCGTTGGCGGAGACCAACCGGTCCACGTCGCGCGCCTTCAGGGCGGCCACCCCCAGGCCCTGGAGGTCCCGCAGCATCTCCACCTCTTCGGGGGTGGCGTGTTCGGCGGCCAGCTTGGCGGAGTGCGTCTCCAGCACGCTGCGCACGCTGAGCAGCTGGTCCGCCTCCTCCTCGGTCGGCGTGTGCACGAACGCGCCCTGGGCCGGGCGTAGATCCACCCAGCCCTCGGTCTGAAGTCGTTGCAGGGCCTCGCGAACCGGCTGCCGGCTGACGCCGAGGTACTCGGCCAGCTCGATCTCCACCAGGTGCTGGCCGGGCTGCAGGGTGCGGTTGACGATCAGCTCGATGAGGGCCTCGTAGACGGCCTGCCGCAGCGGGGCGGGGCGCTCCACCTTGCGGTCGGCCGCGCCGCCGAGCGTGCCGCGGTTCGCCCGGCGCCGGTTGACCGCGCCGCCGGGGAAGGGTGTCGCGGGCTCGCTCACGAGGGGCCTCCTCCACACAGGACTGTCGGTGCTTAAAGGATACAGACTTTCGTATGCAAAAGACACTGAGACGTGGGCCGTGTCACCTTCCGTGGTCAGGCTACCGCAAATCGTGCACTCAGGGCAATCGACAAGCTACCGGACGTAACACTCGCGCGGGTCTACCGCCGCCAGGCGGCACATCGCATACTGTATCCAATCTTTGGAGGTGGGTATGAAGGTCGCTGTTCTCGGCGCCGGGGCCATCGGCGCCTACGTGGGAGCGGCCCTGCACAGGGCCGGGGTCGACGTCCATCTCATCGCCCGCGGCGCGCATCTGGCGGCGCTGCGCCGTGACGGCGTGCGGGTGCTCAGCCCGCGCGGCGACTTCACCGCGCGGCCGCCGGCCACCGACGATCCGGGCGAGGTCGGCGAGGCCGACTTCGTGTTCCTGGGGCTCAAGGCCAACTCGTACGCGTCCTGCGGCAAGCTGCTGGCCCCGCTGCTCGGCCCGGACACCGCGATCGTGGCCGCGCAGAACGGGATTCCGTGGTGGTACTTCCACGGCCTGGCCGGACATCCCTTGCAGGGTAGGCGGATCGAGGCGGTCGACCCGGGCGGCGCGGTCAGCGAGGTGCTGGAGGTGCGGCGCGCCATCGGATGCGTCGTCTACTGCTCGACCGAGATCGAGGAGCCGGGCGTGATCCGGCACCTGGAGGGCACCCGGTTCTCCATCGGCGAGCCGGACGGCTCGATCTCCGCGCGCTGCCAGGACCTCGCGGCGGCGATGGTGGCCGGCGGTCTCAAGTGTCCGGTCGAACCGCGGCTGCGGGACGACATCTGGATCAAGCTCATGGGCAACGTGGCGTTCAACCCGCTGAGCGCGCTGACCGGCGCCACCATGGCCGAGATCTGCGAACACGACGACACCCGGGCGGTCGTCGCGGCGATGATGGCCGAGACCGTCGCGATCGCGCGGGCGGCCGGCGCGCAGCCGTCGGTGTCCATCGAGAAGCGCATCGACGGGGCCCGCCGGGTCGGGCACCACAAGACGTCGATGCTCCAGGACCTCGAGGCCGGCAAGGCCCTGGAGACGGACGCGATCATCGGCGCGGTGGTGGAACTCGCGTCGCTGACCGGCGTCGCCGCGCCCACGCTGCGCAATGTCTACGCCGCGGTGGATCTGCTTGCCCTGAACCGCGCCCGTCGAATATCGTAGATCGCATACAGTCTGCACGATGGTTCGAGCAGTGGGAGGCATGATGGGCCGGCGCAAGCGTGAACCCTACGTGCGGCTCACCCAGCCGCTGGTCCGCGACTCGGGCGTGCTGCGCCCGGCGAGCTGGGACGAGGCGCTGGACCGGGCGGCCGAGGGCTTCCGGCGCAACGTCGAGGCCGGCGGGCCGAACGCGTTCGGCATGTTCTCCTGCGCGCGGGCCACCAACGAGATGAACTACGTGGCGCAGAAGTTCGCCCGCGCCGTGATCGGCACCAACAACGTCGACTCCTGCAACCGCACCTGCCATGCCCCCAGCGTCGCGGGCCTGGCCAAGGTGTTCGGCAGCGGCGGCGGCACGTCCTCGTACCAGGAGATCGAGGACGCCGACCTGATCGTGCTGTGGGGCTCCAACGCCCGTGAGGCGCATCCGATCTTCTTCCAGCACGTGCTCAAGGCCGTGCACCGGGGCGCCCGGCTGTACGTGGTGGATCCCCGGCAGACCAGCACGGCGAAGTGGGCGCACCGGTGGCTGCGGCTCACGGTCGGCACCGACATCCCGCTCGCCAACGCGATCGCGCGCGAGATCATCCACTCGGGCCTGGCCAACCGGTCGTTCATCGAGCGCGGCACCGAGGGCTTCGAGGAGTACGCCGCTTCGGTGGAGGAGTGGACGCTGCCGGTCGCCGAGCAGGTCACCGGCGTGCCGGCCGACCTGATCCGCGAACTGGCGCACGCCTACGCGCGGGCGGACCGGGCCCAGATGTCCTGGACGCTCGGAATCACCGAGCACCACAACGGCACCGACAACGTGCTGTCGCTGATCAACCTCTCGCTGCTGACCGGCCAGGTCGGGCGGTACGGGGCCGGGCTGAACCCGTTGCGCGGGCAGAACAACGTGCAGGGCGGCGGCGACATGGGCGCGATCCCCGACCGGCTGCCCGGCTTCCAGGACGTGGAGGACCCCGAGGCGCGGGCGGCCTTCGACGCCGCCTGGGGTTCGCAGATCCCGCCGTACAAGGGCTGGAACCTGACCCAGATGCTGGAGGCGATGGAACGCGGCGACATGACCACCGTGTACGTCATCGGCGAGAACCCCGCGCAGTCCGAGGCCGACTGCGAGCACACCATCAAGCGCATGTCCAATCTGGACCATGTTGTGGTGCAGGACATCTTCCTCACCAAGACCGCCCAGCTGGCGCACGTCGTGCTGCCGGCGACCGCGGCCTGGTGCGAGACCGACGGCACCTTCACCAACAGCGAGCGCCGCGTGCAGCGGGTGCGCAAGGCGGTCGCGCCGCCCGATGGCGCCCGCGACGACATCGAACTGCTCTGCGAGCTGGCGCGGCGACTGGGTCACGACTGGCGCTACGACAGCGCGGAGCAGGTCTGGGACGAGATGCGGGCGCTGTCCCCCATGCACCGGGGGATGAGCTACGCGCGGCTGGCCGACCTCGGGGGCATCCAGTGGCCCTGTCCCAGTGAGGAAAGCCTGGAGCCGACGTACCTGCACGCCCGGTTGTGGGAGGCCGATCCCGTTCGCCGGGGTCGGCCGGCGCCGTTCTCGGTGCTGCGGCACAGTCCGCCCGTGGACGAGCTCAGCGCGGAGTTCCCGCTGCGGCTGACCACCGGGCGGCGGCTGGACTCGTACAACACGGGCGTGCAGTCGGGCGGCTTCTCGTCCCCGCTGCGCCGCGGCGAGACGCTGGACCTGTGCCCGGAGGACGCCCTGGACCTCGGCGTCGTCGAGGACGAGCTGGTGCAGGTCTCGTCGCGGCGCGGGGCCGTCGTCGCGCCGGTGCGGATCGACGAGGGGCTGCGGCCCGGGCTGGCGTTCATGACCTTCCACTTCCCGGACGAGGTCGACGTCAACCAGATCACCATCGAGGCAACGGATCCCGTCGCCGGCACCGCCGAGTACAAGGCGGCCGCGATTCGCGTCGACAAGCTCCCGGCGGTGCGCTGATGGATCTCCGGTTCCTGGCGGCCGCTCCGTCCACTGTGGAGCAGGCGGCGATCGACGCGGCCTTGACCGGTGACGGCCGCGACCAGCTGTTGCCGGCGCTGCACGCGGCCAACGACGCCGTCGGCTGGATCAGCGAGGGCGCGTTGAACCACATCTGCCGCCGGCTCGACGTGCCGCCGGCCGAGGCCTACGGCGTGGCGACGTTCTACTCCCTGTTCTCGATGGAGGAGCGCCCCCGCAAGGTGGTGCACGTCTGCGTCGATCTGGCGTGCAAGGTGAACGGTGCGGAAGCGTTGGTCGACGCGCAGAGCGAGTTCGTGGTTCGCAGTCCGTGTCTGGGGGTCTGCGAACGCGCGCCGGCGGCGTTGGCAGTCGAGGCCGGTGTCGGGTCGGAGTACCTGATGCCGGAGATTCCGTTGCCGCAGCGGGGAGATCCCGGCCTGCGGCTGCTGCGGCGGGTCGGCGTCGTGGATCCGCGCAGCCTGGACGACTACCGCGCCGCCGGCGGGTACTCGGCCCTGCGCAACGCGTTGGCTCTGGGGCCGCAGGGCGTGATCCGGGAGGTCACCGACGCCAAGCTGATGGGCCGTGGCGGGGCCGCGTTCCCGACCGGCCGGAAGTGGGCCGCGACCGCCGGACAGCCGGAACGGCCGCACTACCTGGTGTGCAACGCCGACGAGAGCGAGCCCGGCACGTTCAAGGATCGCGTGCTGATGGAGGGCGACCCGTTCGCCGTCGTCGAGTCCATGACCGTCGCCGCGTACGCCACCGGCTGCACTCGCGGCTACCTGTACATCCGCGGCGAGTACCCGAAGGCGTTCTCGCTGTTGTCGAACGCCATAGAGGTCGCGCGGGAGCGAGGCTTCCTGGGCCGGGACATCATGGGGCAGGCGGGTTTCGAGTTCGACATCGAGATCCGGCGCGGCGCCGGCGCGTACATCTGCGGCGAGGAAACCGCGATCTTCAACTCCATCGAGGGCTTCCGCGGCGAGCCCCGCAGCAAGCCGCCTTTCCCCGTGGAGAAGGGCCTGTTCGGCTGGCCGACCGTCGTCAACAACGTCGAGACCCTGGCCAACGTGCTGCTCATCCTCACCGAAGGTTGCCAGGCGTTCCAACGGATCGGAACGTCCCAGTCCACCGGCTCCAAGCTTTTCTGCGTGTCCGGCACCATCGGCCACCCCGGCGTCTACGAGGTCCCTTTCGGCGCCACCCTGCGGGAGCTCCTGGACCTCGCCGGTGGCGTCCCCGACCTGCGGGCCGTGCTGCTCGGCGGCGCGGCCGGCGGTTTCCTGCGTCCCGACGAGATCGACCTGCCGCTGACCATGGAGGACGCCCGATCCGCCGGCACGACCCTGGGCTCCGGTGTCGTCCTGGTCCTCGACGGCACTGTGGATGTCGGCGGCTTCCTCTTACGCATCGCCGAGTTCTTCCGCGACGAGTCCTGCGGCCAGTGCGTGCCGTGCCGTATCGGCACCGTTCGCCAGGAAGAGGCCCTGCACCGGATCGTCCGTCGCACCGGCGATTCCCAAGACCTCGTGCTGCTTCGGGACATCGGCCGCGTCATGCGTGACTCGTCCATCTGCGGCCTGGGCCAGACCGCCTGGAACGCCATCGAATCCGCCATCGACCGTCTCGGGGTGCGCCTGTGACAATCGTCGACATCGGTCTTCCTCGCCGGCTCATCGAGTTCACTGTGGACGGTGAGCAGATCACTGTGCCCGAGGGTGCCACCATTCTCAGCGCCTGCAAGGACATTCCCACCTTGTGCTATGGCGACACCCTGGAACCCGCCAACGCCTGCCGAGTGTGCATGGTCGAGGTGGAAGGCTCCCGCACCTTGGTGCCGTCCTGCTCCCGCAAGGTCGAGCCCGGCATGGTCGTGCGAACCGACACCGAACGCACCCGCCACAGCCGGCGCATGGTGTTGGAACTCCTCGGCTCCGCCACCGATCTCTCCACCACACCCCGGGTGTCCGAGTGGATGGCCGAGGTCGGCGCCGACCCCTCCCGCTTCGGCCCCGACGCCGCCACCGTTTCCCAACCCGCTCTCGTCGACAACCCGCTCTACGTCCGCGACTACTCGAAGTGCATCCTCTGCTACAAGTGCGTCGACGCCTGCGGCGACCAGTGGCAGAACTCCTTCGCCATCGCCGTAGCCGGTCGCGGGTTCGACGCCCACATCTCCACCGAGTTCTCCGCCCCGTTGCCCGACAGCGCCTGCGTCTACTGCGGCAACTGCATCGAGGTCTGCCCGACCGGCGCCCTCAGCTTCCGTCGCGAGTTCGACAAACGCGCCGACGGCACCTGGGACGAGTCCGCCCAGACCGCCACCACCACCGTCTGCACGTTCTGCGGCGTCGGCTGCAACCTCACGCTTCACGTGCAGGACAACGAGATCGTCAAGGTCACCTCTCCCCACGACAGCACCGTGACCCACGGCAACCTCTGCATCAAGGGCCGCTTCGGCTGGCAACACGTCCAGAACACCTGAGCGGCTGGCGGTAGCCGCCGACAACCGCGACTACCGCCAGCCCACCCCCTGGAACAACCCCTACGCGACCGCCACCGCGCTCACTTTCCGACCGCGCCGCCAAGCGATCACCAGAAACGCCACCAGCGCGAAGAACGGGATGGCGCACACGACCCAGCTCAACGCGAGCGGCGGACCGGGCTGGCTCAGGACGCTGACCGGCGCGGTCCCCTCGCCGTGCCCCTGCGGCCCGTCGATGGCGAAGGTGAACTTCCAGTCGCCCTCGGTCTGCAGGGCGAACACGTCCAGGCCCCACACGTCCCGCTTGCGCGGGTGCCGCGCCAGCGGCGCGGGGTGGTAATGGGCCCCGGACGGGAGGGTCCGAACCAAGGTGCCGGATTTGTCCTCGATACCCCCGTCCGGTATGAAGGTGAAGTCCAACGACTGCATCGCCCGCACCGGCCACGTGGAGAACCCGACGGTGACGCCGTAAGGTCCGACCTGCACCCGCTCGGTGTGCACGATGTCGACGGGCTCGTACGCCATCGCGGGCGCCGCGGTGCCGATGGACAATCCCAGCACCGCCAACACAACCAGCAAACGCCGGATCATGCCGCCACCTTCTCCCGAACGCGCAGGATGACACCGAACCGTGCGCCGAGATAGCCGCCCAGCATGCCGAACAGCCCGCCGGCTATGGCCGTCGCGACCAGCACCGAAAGCGTGGACGGCCCGGCGAAATGCAGCCACGACTGTTGCAGCTGGAAGGTGACACCGAGGATGAGGCCGGCGATGCCGACGGCGATCACCGGCCCGCGCTTGATCAGCAGCTCGATCACCGCCGCCGCCAGCAGTCCGGCCAGCGGGATGCCGGCGGGAATGTACGGCGACTCGTCGCCGAGCCCGTCCCGCAGCGGCAACCCCACCGCCCCGGCGTACGTCTCCGCCGCCCACGGCGTGAACAGCCACAGGATCCCTTGCATGACAAGCAACACCGCCGCGGTCAGCGCCGCCGCGCCGGGCCGGTCGATCGCCACCCGGGTGACCACCAGCAGCAGCACGATGATCCACGCCGTGGCCACCACCACCGGGTTGAACGGCAGCGGCAGGCCCTGGAAAGCGTTGGCGGTGATGGGGAAGAACGTCATCAGCACCGGGACGCTGATGGCCATCGCGATGCGGCCCCACCGCTGCTCCCGCGAGGCCGCGGCGATGATCACGGCGCCGATCATGGTGATCGAGACGGTGGTGAACAGCGCGACGTGCGGCGGCGAGTTCAGCACGGCGTCGAAGCCGTAGACCGTGTGCCACCACAGGTCGATCAGACCGTACAGCAGGAACATCGCGGCGCCGACGCCGGTGACGAGATAGCCCAGCGGCGCGGTGAAGCGGCCGCCGAACACCCGGATCGGCACACCGCCGTCGGTGGGGTCGGGCGTCTCGCCGCGGCGCTGCGCGGCCGTCACGGCGAGCACGGCGACCAGGCTGGCGATGCCCGCGATGGCACTGCCGGCGTAGATGAACAGGTGTGGCAGCGTGAAGAACGTGTCGGGTCCCACGTCGATGTGCCACTGCACGTCCCACGAGGTGCCGATCAGCGATATCCCAGTGCCCACCAACACGAATCCCGCCGCAACGGGTCTCATTGCCGCCCCCTCATCCGGTCACCGTCACCGGTGACACATGGTCGTCCACTCCGGACGAATCCTTGACAGTCGTGACGATCTCCCACTGGCCCGGCATCATCAGCGGCAGGCCGGTGACCCGGAACTTGCCGGGATCCGTTGCCACAGCGGGAACCTCCCCGGACGCGTAACCGGTCGTCGGCATCACCGCCTGCACGGTCACCGTCGCCCCGGCCGACGGCGTCACGTCCAGCTCCACGGTCCCGGTGTCCACCAGCCGCGCGGTCACCACATGCTTGCCGGACCCGACCACAGGCGCCGCAGCGACGTGCACGGTCAGTGGGATCGTCTCAACACGATAGCTTCGCTCCACCTGGATCCACGCCTGATAGTCCCCGGGCAGCGGGAAGGTGTATGTGAAGGCCACATCGGGTCCGTACGCGGCAACGGTTTCGTCCGGCGCGCTGTCCCCGTTCACGGGCATCAGCCCCGACATCGACCCGGCGGCCATCGCCATGCCCGTCATGTCGCCGCCCATCGAATGCGCATGCACCCACACCGGCGCGGCCTGCGCCCCACCCGCCCCGAGGGGCCCGACGGCGATCAGGTGACCGAGCATTCCCAGCCACGGTTGGAGATCCGCTGCACTACCGACGTGCGCCACGATCGTCCCCGGCTGCCCGGCGGTGAAATCCGGCACGGTCACGTGCACATCCGACGGCGGAACCTCAGTACCACCAACAGAATCCCCGACAGCGTCGATCCCTGTCGACGACCGGACCAACTGCACGCCACCGCCGATCCGTGCCAGCTCGGCCGAAACGGCATAGTGCCCGGCGGCCGGCAACGTCAGCGGGAACGAGAAAACCCCTGGCGCGACACGGATCGGGTGCAGGTGCCACATCTGCCCCGACGGCCCGATGACGATCAGATGGATCAACGCGCTGTCGTGCGCTATCAGGTCGTCCACCGGCCGCCCGGTCGCGCCGTCGGTCAATGCCAAGGCGACATCCACGGTGCGTTGCGTGGCAACGGAAGTCGGCGCCAGCGACATGTTCGCCGGCTGCCGGGAGTAGTCCCCGACCAAGGGCTGCGACAGCTTGTACTGATCGCTGGTGTTGGCCGAGTCCGCGTCCACCTGCGTCCCCGGCTGCGGCGGCAACGGCAGGGTCGTCGACAGCACGGCCCCGGTGATCGCCACCGCGATCCCGGCGACCGCCCCGCTGACCGGGATCATCGCCCACCAGCTCCGCCGCGACCGCGTGGCGACGACGATCGCCGCCAACACGCACACACCGGCGACCAGAAAGCCCAGGTAGACGGCCTGCTCCGGGGGGCTGATCGGCTGCGCCGACACCACGAACGGGATGCGCGCGACCCGCTGCCCGTCGTCGACGGCCAGCTCCCACCGGCCCGTGGCGTCCACCCGCAGGTCCCCGCCGTACGACCCCGGGCGTGCACCGAGCGTCACCGATGAGGTAGCCGAAGTGCCGGGACCGGAGACCGACAGCCGTAGTGTTCCCGCAGGTGAACCGGCATGGGTGAGCACGTCCACGTGCAGCGGCCCGGGTACCCCGGTGACCCGGCGCAACGTCACGGTCAGTTCGCGGGAACCGAGCGTCTGGGCCACGTGTACGTCACCGCCCGCTGACGCGGTGTCCGCGTACGCCGGCGCGACCAGCAGCAGCCCGAGCAGCAGGGCGAGGACGGTGGCTTTCATCGTGGCCAACCGTAGGAACTCCGAATGCCCCCGGTAACCACGGTCGCGGGGGATGATTGTCCCCCTGGGGAGGGATTCGACGTCAGGGGTGACTGCCGCATGATCGGTGCCGGAGTCAGGGGAGGGCAGGTGCGAGTGACCGTGCGCGGCGTGCTGGTGCGGCAGTCGCTGCTGGTCAGCATCCTGTGCGTGATCGTCGACGTGTGCCTGGCGCTGTACGAGGGCTGCACCCTGAGCACCGCGTCGCAGATCGTGGCCCTGGTCGCGATCATCGGCGTGGACCTGTGGCTGGCCGGCCCCGCGCGGCTGTCCGGGCTGGTCTCCGTGGCGCACGGCCTGGTCCGGATCCTGAGCGTGGTGACGATCTCGCCGTACGCGGCGGGCAACACCGCCGGCCTGATGATCGCCGGCTACCGGGCGGGCGCGTGGCTGCGCGGCTGGTCGGCCTGGCTCACGATGATCGCCACCACGATCTGCCTCGGGCTGGCCCGCGTGCTGGTCTTCGGGGTCGTCAACTGGCAGCTGCTGGCGATCCAGATGGTCGAGTTCGGGCTGCTGCCGTGGCTGGTCGGCCGCTACACGACGACCCGGCGCGCCTACCTCACCGAGCTGGAGCAGCGCGCCGAGCAGGAGCGCCGCGACGCCCACGAGGCGGTGGCCAAGGCCGTGGCCGAGGAGCGCGGCGCCATCGCCCGCGACCTGCACGACGTCATCGCGCACCACGTCAGCGCGATCAACGTGCACGCGGGCGCGGCGCGGCTGATCATCGGCGGGGAGAACGCCAAGGTCGGCGCCTCGGTGACGGCGGTGGAGAGCGCCGCCCGCTCGGCCATGGTCGAGCTCCGGCACCTGCTGGACCTCCTGCACGGCAACAGGGCTGACGGCGTGCGGCAGCCGGGCCTGGACAACATCGACGAGCTGTTCGACGGCGTCCGCGCGGCCGGCCTCCAGGCGGAGCTCACCACCACGGGCCGCGCCCGCGAACTGCCGGAATCCCTGGACATCGCGCTGTACCGGATCGCGCAGGAGATGCTCACCAACGCCTTGCGGCACGGCGACGGCACGGACGTCACCGTGACCCTCGACTACGGCGACACCTCGCTGGTGCTGTCGGCCAGTAACCCGATGCGTCCGGACGCCCGGCTGGCCGACGGCCCGCACCGCGGCCTGACGGGCATCGCCAACCGCGCCACGCTGTTCCGGGGCCTGGCCAGCAGCGGACCCGAGCCGGACGGCCGCACTTGGCGCACGTCGGTGGTGTTCCCGCTGTGACCGAGCTTGCGAGGGCGCCATTGGGCACAGAGGCCTGGGTCGCAGACGCGCCGGGCGCCAGCGAGGGGGGACTGTGACCGAGCTTGCGAGGGCGCCATTGGGCACAGAGGCCTGGGTCGCAGACCCGCCGGGCGCCAGCGAGGGGGGACTGTGACCGAGCTTGCGAGGGCGCCATTGGGCACAGAGGCCTGGGTCGCAGACCCGCCGAGCGCCAGCGAGGGGGGACTGTGACCGTTGAGGTGCTGCTGGCCGACGACCACGCCATGTTCCGCTCCGGCATGCGCGCGATTCTGGACACCCAGGACGAGTTCTGTTGCGTGGCCGAGGTCGGCGACGGCAGCGCGGCCGTCGCCGAGACGCAGCGGCTGCGCCCGGACGTGGCCGTGCTGGACGTGCGGATGCCGAAGATGGACGGGCTCGCTGCCACCGAGGCGATCCTCGCCTCGCCCGGCAACCGCACCAAGGTGATCGTGCTGACCACCTACGACCACGACGAATACGTCTATCGCGCGCTGCACGCGGGGGCCAGCGGCTTCCTGCTGAAGAGCCTGCCGCCGGAGGAGTTGATCACCGCGGTGCGGGTCGCGGCGCGTGGCGACGCGCTGATCGACCCGTCGGTGACGCAGCGGCTGATCTCCCGCTTCGCCACGGCCGTCGCGCCGCCGGTGGAGCCGCCGGGCATCGCCCAGCTGACGCCGCGCGAGCGCGAGGTGTTGCAACTGGTCGCGGAGGCGTTCAGCAACGCGGAGATCGCGGCGACGCTGCACGTGGGGGAGGAGACCGTGAAGACGCACGTGTCGCGGATCCTGTCCAAGCTGGGACTTCGGGACCGCGTGCACGCGGTGGTGTACGCGCACCTGAATGGGCTTGTGCGGGCTCAATAGCCTGAACGGATGCGTGCTGAAGCCGGCCAGGTGCTGCACTTCTCCGAAGACCCGACGATCACCGTCTTCGAGCCCCACATCGCGCGAACCGCCAAGCAGCGCGAGGCGTACGTCTGGGCGGTGGACGCTCAACGCTCGCCCGACTACTGGTTCCCGCGGCAGTGTCCGCGGGCGATGGCCTGGGTGCAGGAGTCCACGACGGAGGACGACCGCGAGCGGATCATCGGCGACGGTGACCGTGTGCACGCGGTCGAATACGGTTGGCTGGAGGCCATGCGCACGGTCGAGCTGTACGCGTACCGGCTGCCGGCAGCGGATTTCCACGACTTCGAGGGCCAGTGCCACGTCGCCACGACCATCGTCCGGCCGCTCGGGCCGGCGGAGCGGGTCGGCGACCTGTTCGCGTTGCACGAAGAGGCGAACATCCAGCTCAGGGTGCTGCCGAACCTCTGGCCGTTCTGGGACCGGGTGATCACCAGCTCGCTGGCGTTCAGCGGCATCAGGCTGCGCAACGCGTGCCCGCCCGTGCAAGGCCGCCCGGTTATCCAGTCAGAAACCGGATCCATCCGGTCGACATGACAGGCCGTTGAGCACACCATCGCTAGCATCCCGGACAGACCGGGTCCGGCGAGACAAGGAGGCGTTCGATGCGCCGCGTGGTGTTCCTGGTGCAACCGCAGGTGTACCTGCTCGACCTGGCGGGGCCCGCCGAGGTGTTCCACACCGCGCGCGACTTCGGACTCCCGTACGAACTGTCCTATGTGGCCGACGAGCCCGAGATCATCACCGCCGAGCTGCTGCCGGTGCGGTGCGCGACGACGTGGCCGGCGTTGGGGGCCAACGACATCATCATCGTGCCGGGCAAGCAGTGCGCCACCCTCGAGGACGTCAACCCGAGCGAGCGGGCGCTGTCGATGCTGCGCGCGCACCACCGGCAGGGCGGCATGGTCGTCAGCGTCTGCGCCGCGACCGAGGCGCTCGGGCGGGCCGGGCTGCTCGACGGCCGGCGCTGCGCGACCCACCACCAGCTCCAGGACGAGCTCGCCGCGCGCTACCCGGCGGCCGAGGTCGTGCGGGACGTCCTGTACACAGTGGACGGAAATCTGGCCACGTCTGCCGGGATCGCCAGCGGCATCGACCTGACCCTGCACCTGATCGCCACCTGGCATGGTCCGACGACGGCCGGCCGGATCGCGCGGGCGCTGGTCGTCTACGCGCGGCGCAACGGCAGCGACGAGCAGGTCAGCGCCCTGCTGCGGCACCGCAGCCACCTGTCCGACCTGGTGCACCGGCTCCAGGACGTGATCGACGAGCGGTACACCGAGCCGCTGCGGCTGGCCGAGCTGAGCCGGAAGTTCGGATGCAGCGAGCGCACCATCACCCGACGTTTCCGCGACGCCACCGGCCTCACGCCGCTGCGCTACCAGCAGGCGCTGCGGCTGGAGCGCGCCGAGCACCTCATCGCCAGCGGGACGACCGTGGAGGCGGCGGCGCGGGCCGTCGGCTTCTCGGACTCCCGGACGCTGCGGGCCCTGCGCGCCGCCGGCCGCACCGCCGCCGCGGTGGCGTCCTAGCGGCGCAGGGTCGTGAACACCGGGGCTCCGGACGGCGCCCCGGTCGCGCCGCCGTCGACGACGATCTCCGTGCCCTGGATGGCGGAGGCGTCGTTCGACGCGAGGAACAGCACGGCGGCGGCGACCTCCGCCGCGTCGGCGAAGCGTTGCAGCGGCACGGTGGACTCGGCCCAGGTGTTCATGCGCTTGAGGGCCTCGTCGTCGCCCCAGATCGGGGTGTTGGTGCCGCCCGGGGTCACCTGGTTCACGCGGATCCGGCGTGGTGACAGCTCGGCGGCCAGCACGCGGGTCATCGCCCGTACGGCGGCCTTGGTGGCGGCGTAGGCGGACATCCCGGGTGCGCCCATCACGGCGTGCACCGAGCCGTTGAGGATGATCGAGGCATTCTCGCGCAGGTGCGGGAGGGCGGCCTGGACCGTGAGGAAGACGCCGGTCAGGTTGATGTCGACGATGCGGCGGAAGTCGTTGGGGTCGGTCCTGCCCAGTGGCGTCCGGCCGGAGATGCCGGCGTTGGCGAAGACGATGTCGATGCCGTCGAGACGGTCGGCCGCCTCGGCGAACGCGGCGGCGAGTTGGTTCTCGTCGGCGGCGTCGGCGGTCAGGGCGATCGCCGCGTCGCCGAGTTCCTTGGCGGCCAGGTCGAGCGTGTCGCGGTTGCGGCCGGTGATCGCCACGCGCGCGCCCTCGTTGACGAAGGCCCGGGCGGTGGCCAGGCCGATGCCGCTGTTGCCGCCCGTGATCACCGCGGTCCTGCCGGCGAGCTTCATCTGCGTCCTCCAGCTAAGTCCTGTAATGAAACTCAGCGTACACTGGTGGCGTGGACGACAGGACCATGTTCAGCGCGGAGAACTGCTCCATCGCGCGCACGCTGCAAGTCGTGGGCGAGCGGTGGTCGCTGTTGATCCTGCGTGAGGCGTTCTACGGCAACCGGCGGTTCGAGCAGTTCCAGCGGCGCATCGGAGTGGCCCGCAACCTGCTCGCGTCCCGGCTCACCACCCTGGTGGAGCACGGGATCCTCGACCGGGAGACGTATCAGGAGCCGGGGCAGCGGGCCCGTCAGGAGTACCGGCTCACCGACAAGGGGCGGGACCTGTACCCGATCCTGGTGGCGCTGCTGGACTGGGGCGACCGGCACGTCGCCGACCCCGAGGGGCCGGCCATCCTGTTGAGCCACCGGGAGTGCGGTGCCCCCGTGCACGCCGAACTCCGCTGCGACGCCGGCCACGGCCACCTCACCGCCCGTGACGTCACCGGCACCCCCGGCCCCGGCGCCCGCCTCCTCGCCTGAACCCCCGCGAGTTCGCCCAGAAATCAAGCACAGCGGGGCAGGGCGAATGTAGGTCTCGGGCAGAAGTGAGGCTGAGGGCTCGGTTCTGCTCGAAACCGACATTCGGTGTGACTGTGGGCGCGACTCGCGGGGGTGGTGTGCCTCAGGCCTGCATTCGGGGTGCCTGGGAGCGCGACTCGCGGGTTTGTTTGGGTCTCGCGGAAATTGGGGGGCCTGTCTATATTCATCGGACGTCTGTCCGATGGAGGTCTGATGCGGTTCGCCATCGTTGTCGCCGCGCACCTGGTAGCAGCCGCTACCGCCGTGAGCACGGCCGGTTACACCTCGGATGTTCTGCACGTTTCGCCCGACGGCCGGGGCAGCTCGTGCTCGGCCCAGGCACCCTGCGCGCTGACCACGGCGCGGGATCGGGCCCGGAACCAGAGCGGTGATGTCGTCGTCGAGCTGGGTGGCGGCACATACCGGCTCACCAGCCCGTTCACCTTAGGTCCGCAGGATTCTGGCAGAGCCGGGCACGCCATCGTCTACCGGGCGGCCGCAGGCCAGCGCCCGGTGCTCAGCGGCGGCACGAAGGTCACCGGGTTCACCCAGGTCGACGCCGCGAAGAACATCTACCGCGCCACGGTGCCCAAGGGCGCCGACAGCCGGGACCTGTTCGTCGACGGCACGCGGGCGCAGCGGGCCCGCAGCGCCGTCAACCCCGGCGGCTTCTCCACCACCGCGACGGGATTCACCACCAGCGACGGCTCCTACGCCGACTGGACCAACCAGAGCCAGGTCGAGGTCGTCAACGACAACGCCTGGAAGCAGATGCGCTGCCCGCTGGCGTCCATCACGCGCAACGCCGCCGGCGGCTCCGACCTCACCGTCGACCCGGGCTGCTGGAACAACAACCACAACAGCGTCCCCAACCCCGGCTTCCCCTTCAACGGCGCGGGTCTGCCCACGCTGAACGGGATCAGCTGGCTGGAGAACGCCTACCAGCTGCTCGGCACGCCCGGCCAGTTCTACCTCGACGGCGCCGCCGGCTACGTCTACTACGTGCCGCGTCCCGGCGAGAACCTGGCCAAGGCCGACGTCGAACTCCCCACCGCGCAGGAACTCCTGGACGTCAGCGGCACGCCCGGCCACCTCGCGCCGCTCAACGACACCGACTGGCGCGCCACCTACACCGGCAGCTGGGGCTACCAGAACGGCCGCCCCACCGGCGATCTCGCCGGCGACGTGCACTACACCAGCACGAACGGCGACTCCTTCAGCTACACCTTCACCGGCACCGGCATCCAGGTGCTGTCGGAGACCAACTCCGACGAGGGCACCGCCGACGTCTACGTGGACGGCGTCAAGACGCAGACGGTCAACGCCAGCACGTCGGAACGCCTGGCGCAGCAGGCACTGGCCAGCGTCACCGGCCTGGCCAGGGGCCAGCACACGATCAAGCTGGTCAAGACCGGCGGCGACTACATGCTCGTCGACGGCGTCACGGTGATCCCCGACGTGGTGACCCCCGTGCACGACATCACCTTCTCCGGCATCACGTTCGCCGACACGACCTGGAACGCACCCACCGCCGAGGGGTACGTCGACAACCAGGCGGGCGTGTTGTGGGACCCGACCACGCGCTCGCCGATCCGCATTCCCGCCGCCGTGCAGGTGCACCGCGGCCAGCGGATCACCTTCTCCGACGACACCGTGCGCAACGTCGGCACCAGCGGCATCGAGCTGGCCGACCAGACGCAGGACTCCACCGTCTACCGCAGCAGCGTCACCGACACCTCCGGCATCGGCGTCGCCGTCGGAGAGGTCGACGACTACTACCAGACCCAGGCACCGCTGCAGACCAGCGGAAACACCGTGTCCGACAACACGATCCAGCGCGTCGGCCAGGAGTTCGCCGACGCCGTGGGCGTCCTCGTCGGGCACAGCCGCAACACCACGTTGTCGCACAACGACATCGGCTACACCCCGTACTCCGGCGTCTCTATCGGCTGGGGCTGGGGCTGGGCGTCCAGCTGCGATCTCCAGGCCAAGCAGGGACTTTCGCAGCCCTGCGCGCACGGCACCACCTACACCGGCGGCAACCACGTCGTCGGCAACCACGTGCACAGCGTGATGGGCGAGCTCAACGACGGCGGCCCGATCTACACGCTGGGCGGCCAGGCCTCGCAGTCCGAGTTCACCGGCAACGTGCTCGGCGAATGCGTCAACGGCTGCAACGCCATCTACCACGACGAGGGCAGTTCCCTCTGGTACACGCACGACAACGTGGTGAAGTCCATCGGCGGCTCGCTGTGGCTGAACCTGTGGACGCCGACCATCCACGACGACACCATCGTCAACAACTTCACGGACACCGGCAACTACAACAACAACGGCACGAACATCACGCTCCAACCGTCCACTGTGGTCCCCGACCAGAACTGGCCGGCGGCCGCGCAGGCGATCATCGACGCGGCCGGTCCCGACACGCCCAGGTCCAACCTGGTCGACGATGACGATCTCCGCATCGCCTATCGCGGCAGCTGGTCGTTCCAGGGCGGCCGCAGCTACGGCGACCTGAACGGCAACGTGCACTACAGCCAGCAGGACGGCGCGTCGGCGTCGATCACCTTCACCGGCACCGGCATCAGCTTCCTCACCGAGACCAACTCGGACGAGGGGCACGTCGGCGTCACGCTGGACGGCGTCGCCCAGCCGGCGGTCAACGCCAACACCGCCCAGCGCGGCGTGCAGCAGAAGGTGTTCTCGGTCAAGGGATTGCATCCCGGCTCGCACACCCTCACGGTGAGCAAGCTCGACGGGACGTACTTCCTGGTCGACGGCTTCCAGCTCCTCGGCTGAGCAACCCCAATGCAGGGAAGGACGCCTTACCCTCGTTCAATGAGGGTAAGGCGTCCTTCCCTGCGTCTTTCTCAGCCGAGGAGCTGGAGGTTCACCGCGTCGGCCATGGCCTGCATGCCGGTGGCGTTCGGGTGCAAATGGTCGCCGGAGTCGTACGCGGGGTTGATGCCGGCGGCGTTGTTCGGGTCGGCCATCGCCTGGGCGAAGTCGACGACGCCGTCGAACGCGCCGCCGGTCCGGATCCAGGTGTTGACCGCCTGCCGGATCGCCTCGCGGTCGCCGGGCTCGTTGTCGGGCATGATCGTGCCGCCGATGATCCGCACGCCGGCCTTGTGCGCCTGGGCGATCAGCTGCTGGTAGCCGCCGATCAGGTCCTGCGCGGTCAGCGGGCCGCCGGCGGTGTTCACGCCGGCGTGCAGGTCGTTGACGCCCTCCAAGAGGATCACCGTCCGCACGCCGGCCTCGCCGAGGGCGTCGTGGCCGAACCGCTTGAGGGCGCTGACGCCCTGCCAGATGTTCGGCACGTCGGTGAGCACCCGGTTGCCGCCGATGCCGGCGTCCACGACGCCCTTGGGCGTGCCGGCGGCCGCCAGCCGCCGGGCCAGGTCGTCCGGGTAGCGCTGGTAGGCGCCGATGGGCGTGTTGTAGCCGTCGGTGATGGAGTCGCCGAAGCACACCACGGTGCCCCGGGCCGAGGTCGGCACGACGTCCAGGCCGGACAGGTAGTACCACGAAGTCCTTGCGGCGATGTAGTTTCCGTCGCCGTCGTCACGGCTGTGGTCGCCGGGCGCGGACAGGTACGAGGTGTCGAAGGCGTCCGAGTGCCACGTCGCCGAGCTGGTCGCCTTCGGCAGGTACAGGCTCACCAACAGGTTCTGGCCGGCGCCGACGGACATCGGGATCGGGTCGCTGACCGCCTCCTTGCCGGCGGCGATGGTCGTGGTCCGCGACCGGCCGAAGGTGACGGTGTGGTGGCTGCCGGCGACGGCCGTGGCCATGCCGCTCTGCACGGCGACGTCCACCGCGCCGACGGCCAGCGGCGTGGTGCCGCGCAGGTTGGACACGGTGATCCGGGGCGAGCTGCCGGCGATGCTGCTGTGCACCACCATCCGGATCGTCTGGTTGCTGAAGTTGGGACCGCCGATGGTCATGCTCGGCCCCCAGGCCGCCAGCCGGGCGGTGGAGTCCGCCGCGGCGGCGGCCGAGGTCGTGGCGGTCGCCAGCGTCACCGCGGCCGCGAGGGCCGCCAGGAGGGGTCTTGTCGTCACAGGGCTGCTCCACTCGACACGTCGATGTGTGGCGGGGCGCTGACGATACATCGGACCTAAGCGCGGTTCATAGGGCTCCAACTGGACGATGTTGGCTGATTCATCCGAGCACTGGCGGCGTGTGATCGGAGGAACGCGGGGGGTGACGAAACCAGGGTCAACCAGGGGCGTTCAGCAGCTCGTCGATCTTGGTGTCGGCGGCGCCCGCCGCCTCGGCGACGGTGGCCTTGCCGGCGGCGATGGACTGGAGCATGTCCTGGATCACGTTCGCGTTGTCCACCGCCGACCAGCGCGTGGACAGCGGCGTGAACCAGCTCCTGCCGGCGGCGGCCAGCTCGACGGCCGTCACACCGCTGACAAAAGTGGACAGGCCCGTGCTGTTCGGCACGAGACCGCTCTGGCCGAGCAGACCCTCGTACTGGGTGCCGGTCAGCAGCCGGATCCACTGCGCGGCCAGGTCGGCCTGCCGGCTCGCCTTGGGCACGACCAGGTTGGAGCCGCCCAGGAACACCGGCATCGGGCCGTTCGCGCCCGGCATCGGGAACACGCCGAGCTGCTGGCCCAGCGCCGGGTACTTCTTGGCCGCCGCGCTGGCGTTCACGCCCTGGTCGATGATCATCGCCGCCCGGCCGCTGCCGAGGGCGTCCACGTCGCTGGTCTCGTCCTTGTCGGCGGGCGCGCGCGAGACCTTCGCCACGAAGTCGGCCCACTTGTGCAACCCGGTCAGCGACTTCGACGACTCCAGGTCGGCGGTCCACTTCCCGTTCTGCCGGGTGGCGATGGAACCGCCGGCGTCGAGCACGAAGGGCAGGGCGGCGTACTGGTAGCGACCGGGGAAGTACAGCGCGGAGAAGTCCGTCGCCGGGTTGGCGGCGGTCAGCCGCGCGGCGTCGGCCTCCAGCTCCGCCAGCGTGGCCGGCGGATCGCCGAGCCCGGCCTGCTGCCAGAGATCCTTGCGGTAGATCACCACGCGGTCGCCGCCGTAGTACGGCACCCCGTACAGCCTGCCGTCGAAGCTGCCGGCGTCGCGCAGGCCTTGCAGCCATGTGTCGGAGTTCTCGAAGTCCTGCGCCGACAGGTCGGTCAGCTTGCCGCCGCTGGCGTAGGCCAGCACGTCGCTGTTGCCCATCTCCAGCACGTCCGGCGGCGACGCCGAGCCCATGCCGGCCTGCCAGCGCGCGTCGCGCCCCGGCCATTCCAGCGTGGTCAGCTTCACCTGCACGTTGGGGTGCAGCGTGTGGAACTGCTGGTTCAGCTCGGCGATGACGTTGTCCGGCGCGCTCTCCTTCATCAGCCAGACCGTCAGCGTCGTCTCGGGACCGGGTTGCTGTGTCGGTGGCGCGGCCGCGCAGGCCGAGCCGATCAGGGCGAGCGACAGGGTGGCCAGGGCGCACGCCGGCACACGTCTCATATGATCATCCCCCCGCAGGGACCGCAGATGCGTAGACGACGACGGTGAATGTGCTTCGGCACCGTGTCAATGCCTCCATTCGCGTGGGGCTGGGTATTGTCTACGGCGGTCCGCCGTGTTGGCCCAACCGCGTGGCGCGCGTGGCTGGTTTCATAGTGGCGGGCCGCAGTCGCGGCGCTTGCAAGCGCGCGAAACCGTGAACGAGGAGATGGCGTGACCGTCGATGGCCGGGTAGTCGCGGGCCGTTACCGCTTGGGCCGACGGATCGGCAGCGGCGCGATGGGCGTCGTGTGGCAGGCGCACGACGAGCTGCTGTACCGCACTGTGGCGGTGAAGCAGCTGTTGCTTCAGCCCGGCCAGTCCGAGGCGGACGCCGAGGAGGCGCGCCGCCGCGCCATGCGCGAGGGCCGGATCGCCGCGCGCCTCCAGCATCCCAACGCGGTCGCGGTCTTCGACGTCGTCGACGAGGGCGACGGCATGCCGTGGCTGGTGATGGAGTACGTGCCCTCCCGCAGCCTGTCCGCGGTGCTCGAGGAGCAGGGCACCCTGCCGCCGCAGGAGGCCGCCCGCATCGGCATGCACGTGGCCTCCGCGCTGGCCGCCGCGCACGCCGCCGGCATCGTGCACCGGGATGTCAAGCCCGGCAACGTTTTGCTCGGCGACGACGGCACCGTGAAGATCACCGACTTCGGCATCTCGCGGGCCCAGGGCGACTCCACGGTGACCGCCACCGGCATGCTCGCCGGCACGCCGGCCTATCTCGCGCCGGAGATCGCCAAGGGCCACGACCCGACCCCGTCCTCCGACGTTTTCTCCCTCGGGGCAACGCTTTACGCCACGGTTGAGGGCATTCCGCCGTTCGGCCTCAGCGACAACCCGTTGGCACTGCTGCACAAGGTGGCATCCGGGCAGATCGAGCCGCCGCGCCAGGCGGGACCGCTCACGCAGCCGCTGCTGTCGCTGCTGGCGGCCGAGCCGACCGAGCGCGTGACGATGGTGCGCTGCCGCGAGGCGCTGGGCGCGGTCGCCTCGGGCCGGCCCGCGCCGGCGATGCCGATACCGACCGCGGCGCCGACGATGGCCGTCCACGCGCACCACCCGTCGCCGATGGCGACCCGGGTGGAGCAGCGTCCGCTCGGCGGCCCCCCGCGGGCCACCTCGACCACCGCCATGCCGCCCGTTCGGCCGAAGGGCCAGACCAGTTCCGGCGGCCCGAACCGCGGGGCGGTGATCGGCATCGCGGCGGCCGTCGTCATCGCGGTGATAGTCGGCGTGATCCTCGTGACGAACCGGATGAACCACACCACGGCGGACGGTTCGGGCGGTGGCGGCGGCGGCTCGCAGGGCGGCGGCAACACGTCGACCACCACGAGCGCGCCGCCCGCGACGGCCATCAACCGGCCGCCGGTCACGTCGCAGCCGGACCTGACCGCGCAGCAGCAGGCGATCACCGACTTCTACGCGCAGCTGCCGGGCAACGCCCAGAACGCGGCCCAGGCCTTCCTCACCCCGGACTTCCAGGGCGGCGCCGAGGCGTTCGTCAGCCAGATGAGCGGGCTCAAGGCGGTGACGCTGGACAACGTCCAGCCCGGCGACTTCTTCTTCCGAGCCGACGAGCACCTCGTCGCCAAGGATGGCAGCAAGACGGTGCAGCCCGTCGGCATCGGGTTGAAGTGGGCCAACAGCCAGCTCTACATCCAGAAGGTGCAGAACCTGGGCGCGGCGAAGCCGGAGAGCTGACGCCGCGCCCGTCCGGCCTCAGGCCGGCAGCACCGCTTCCACGGCCGCGACCAGCCCGGCGTCCTCGGGCTCGGTCCGCGGCCGGAACCGGCCGACCACCTTGCCGCCCGGCGCCAGCAGGAACTTCTCGAAGTTCCACTGCACGTCGCCGGCGGCGCCGTCGGCGTCCGCGGTCTGGGTCAGCTCGGCGTAGAGCGGGTGCCGGCCGTCGCCGTTGACGTCGAGCTTGGCCAGCATCGGGAACGTCACGCCGTACGTGGCGGAGCAGAAGTTCTGGATCTCCTCGGCGGTGCCGGGCTCCTGGCCCATGAACTGGTTGCAGGGCGCCCCGACCACGCTGAAGCCGCGGTCGGCGTAGCGCTCGTGCAGGCGCTCCAGGCCGCCGTACTGCGGGGTCAGGCCGCAGCGGGAGGCCACGTTCACCACGAGGAGCGCCTTGTCGCCGAGCGCGCCCAGAGTGGTCGGCTCGCCGGCGAGTGTGGTCAGCTGGAGATCGAGAATGCTCATGACCGGAAAGCCTAGACGGGAGAGCGGCGTGACCGAGTTGCACGAGCTGTCGGCACTGGAGCAGGCCGCGGCGGTCCGGGCCCGCGAGGTCAGCCCGGTCGAGCTGGTGGACCACCACCTGGCCCGGATCGAGGCGCTGGACGGCGAGGTGCACGCCTTCGTGACGGTGACCGCCGAGCCGGCCCGGGAACAGGCGCGGGCGGCCGAGCAGGCGGTCGTCGCCGGCGAGGAGCTGCCGCCGCTGCACGGCGTGCCGACGGCGATCAAGGACCTGGCCATCACGCAGGACGCCCCGACCGCGTTCGGCTCCGCCGCACTGGTCGGCTTCCGGTCGCCGCTCGACGCCGACGTCGTGACGGCGCTGCGGCGGGCCGGGATGATCAGCCTCGGCAAGACGACGACGCCGGAGTTCGGGCTGACCGCCCATGCGGAGACGGACTTCGGCCTGGAGACGCGGACGCCGTGGAACCTGGCGTACTCGGCCGGCGGCTCCAGCGCCGGCGCGGCGGCGGCCGTGTCGGCCGGCATGGTCGCGCTGGCGCAGGGGAGCGACGGCGGCGGCTCGATCCGTATTCCGGCGAGCGTGTGCGGGTTGGTGGGGCTGAAGCCGTCCTGGGGGCGGGTGCCGGACGGCCCGACGCCGCCGGACGCGACCCGGCTGTCGGTGCGGGGCGTGCTGACGCGGACGGTGCGGGACTCGGCGGCGGGGCTGGACGCCCTGGTGGCCCTGCGGCCGGGCGGGCTGGTGCCGATCGCCGGGCCGGACGGGACGTTCCTGGCGCAGGCCGACCGCGACCCCGGGCGGCTGCGGATCGGGCGGTTCACCGCCGCGCCCACCGGCGTCGACGTCGATCCGGAGTGCGTGCGGGCGGTGGACGTGGCGACCGAGCTGCTGGTGGCCGCGGGTCATGACGTGGAGGAGATCGAGCCGCCGGCCGGGCCGCAGATGACGGAGGTGTTCCTCCAGGTGTGGGCCCTGATCGCCGCCGCGACGCCGGTGCCGGCCGGGAAGGAGGAGCTGCTGCGGCCGGTGACGCGGATGCTGCGGGAGCGCGGGGCCTCGATCACCGGTGCACAGGCGCTCGGGCTGCTGGGGGCGTTGCAGGGGGCGTCGCGGCCCGTGATCGACCGGACCGCCGCGTACGACGTGGTGCTGTGTCCCACGCTGGCGATGCCGCCGCGGCCGGTGGGGTGGTTCACGGAGACGGGGGATCCGGCGGAGGAGTTCGAGCGGACCATGCGGTTCGTCGCCTTCACGCCGTTGCAGAACGCCACCGGCCAGCCCGCGATCTCCCTCCCCGTGCACCAGACCCCCGACGGCCTCCCCGTAGGCGCCATGCTGGTCGGCCGCCCCGCCGACGAGGCCACCCTGATCTCCGTCGCCGCCCAGCTGGAGTCCGCCACCCCCTGGCCCACCCGCCCCCGCCGCTAACCCCCGCGAGTCGCGCTCTCAGACACACCGAATGTCGGTTTCGGGCAGAACCGAGCCTCAGGTCTCACGTCTGCCCGAGACCTACATTCGCCCTGCTCCTGGGCGCGACTCGCGGGGGTGTGCCTGGGACGTGCATTCGGTGGGTCCCAGAGCGCGACTCGCCGGGGTTGGTCACCAGCGGGTGGTGATGGTGCGGGCCGCGGGGCGGCGGGGCCAGGGGCGGCCGGCGGGTGGGCGCTGGGGGCCGGGGCGGTTCGTGGTGCGGGTCATCGTCTGCTCGGTTCGGGGTCGGTGCCGGGTTGGGGCTCGTGCGCCGATGCGGTGGTGGAGGTCGGCGTGGCGTCGGCAGCGTGGTCGGCGGTGGTCCAGGCTTCGGTGAGGGCCTGGGTGAACAGCTCGGTGGGCTGGGCGCCGGAGACGCCGTAGCGCATGTCGATCACGAAGAACGGCACGCCGTTGGCGCCGAGGCGAGCGGCGACGGCGGCGTCCTCGTCGACCTCGGCGGCGAAACGGTCGGAGGCCAGCACCGAGCGGACCTCGTCGGGGTCGAGGCCGACCTCGGCGGCCAGGGCGACCAGCGAGTCGTGGGAGAAGACGGAGCGCTGCTCGGTGAAGTGGGCCTTGAACAGGCGCTCCACCATCGCGTCCTGGAGGCCGTGGGACGCGGCCAGGTGCACGACGCGGTGCGCGTCGGCGGTGTTGCCGATGTGCAGGCCGACCATGTTGTACGCGAGGCCCTCGCCGGCGGCGGTCTCCGTCACGCGGGCCTCCATCTGGGCGGCCTCGTCCACGGTCATCCCGTACTTCTGCGACAGCATGTCGACGGTCAGCTCGGTGCCGCCGACGGGGTAGTTCGGGTCGAGCTGGAAGGAGTGGTGCACGACCTCGATCCGGTCGCGGTGCTCGAAGCCGGCCAGCGCCCGCTCGAACCGCCGCTTGCCGATGTAGCACCACGGGCAGATGACGTCCGCCCAGATGTCGACGCGCACCACAACTCCTCTAGCTCGAAAAACTCCTAACCAGTGCGACGCAATCCGAGCGAGTTTTGTTCCAGGGCGGCGAGCTCGCCGATCACCTTGCGCCGGCCCTTGCGCCAGTCCACGGCGGGATCGTCGCTGACGGTGGCCAGCGACCGCAGCGGCAGCCGGGTCAGGGCGCGCAGCGCCAGCAGGTCCTCCCCGCCGTCGAGCCGCCCGATCCGACGCGCGGCCCCGGCGGACCGGGCGTAGCGCAGCCGCAGCGGCAGCCAGATGGCCAACGCGAACAGCACGGGGCCCAGCACGAGCGCCACGGGTAGCCAGAACGCGAGGCTCTCGGCGATGTCGATCTCCCCGTGGCCGGCGTTGACGAGGGTCGAGCCGGCGTTCACACCGGTGCCGAGCGTGTCGGCGAGCTGCCCGCCGACCAGCGGCACCTTGCCGGCGCTGGCGGCGGCGTCGTGGAACGTGTCCCGCAGCCCGCTGCCGGCGTCGACGAGCTTGTCACCGGGCGCCCGTAATCGTTGGACCGTGTCGTGGACCTGCGCCCCGAGCCAGATCCACGCGCCCATCCACGCCAGCACCACGACGTCGGCGAGCACCTGACGCAGAAACCGGCTTGGCCGGTCCGCGTACCACTTCACCCTGCCCTCCCGGCAACATCAACTTGTTGGCGACACCGAAGTCTGGCCGGCGGCCGCGGTGGTGGTGCTCTCGGGTGCGGTTGTGGTTGTCGTGACGGGAGTGGTCGTCGTGGTCGTCGGCGCGACCGTGGTCGTCGTGGGCGGCGGCGTGGTCGTCGTGGACGACGTGGCGGTGGTGGCGGCCGTCGTCGTTGCCGTCGACGAGTGTGTCGTCCGGACCGGCGCGATCTGAACCGGCGACTGGCTCGACGAGGTCGACGCCGGCGGCACGACGGCCGGCGTCTGCGAGTGGGCCGGCGGATCGGTGGGCCGAAGCAGGAACAGCAGCCCGGCGACGGCCGCGGCGGCCACGGTGGCGACCGCGCCGACGGCCATCGGGGCGCGGCGACGGTGGCGCGCCTGGACCGGCGCAGCCGGCGGCAACGGCGTCGTCGGCTGCACGAGGAACGACCCGGACAGCGCCGCGACGATCTCGTCGGCCGACGGCCGCGCGGCGGGATCCTTGTCCATCAGGCGCGTCAGCAGCGGCGCGAGCCAGCCGGCCCTCGTCGGCGCGGGCGGCGCGTCGGTCAGCACGGACGTCATGGTGGCCAAGGGATCGCCGCGATCGAACGGGACGATTCCTTCTACAGCCGCGTAGATCGTCACACCGAGGGACCAGAAGTCCGACTCCGGACCGCTTTCCAGCCCCCGGACCCGCTCGGGCGCCATGTACGACGGCGCGCCCACCAGCACCCCGGCGGCGGTGATCGAGCTGTCACCCTCGGCGCTGGCGATGCCGAAGTCGGCCAGGTGCGCTCGCCCGGTGGCGTCCAGCAACACGTTGCCGGGCTTGACGTCCCGGTGCAGCACCCCGCTCTCGTGCGCGGCCCGCAGCGCGGCCACGAGGTCCAGGCCAATTTCCGCGGCCCGCTCCGGTGGCAGCGGACCATCGACGGAGATGACGTCCGCCAGCGTCCGCGACTCCACGTGCTGCATCACGATCCACTGCCGGTCGTCGTGCTCGACGACGTCGTAGACGGTGACGACATTCGGGTGCACCACGCGGGCGGCGGCGCGGGCCTCCCGCAGCACGCGCTCACCCTGCCCGGTGACGTCCTTCATGGCGACGTCCCGGCCCAGCAGCGTGTCCCGCGCCAGCCACACGGTGCCCATGCCACCCGCGCCGACCTTCCTGACCAGCGCGTATCGGCCGGCAACGGCCGGCGGCCCCGACGCTTCGTGAGCAGTCACCGGGGCCGGGTACCCCCGTTCATCGCAGGGCAATCAGGACGTCATTGACTGCCCGACTTGCCGAGCTTTAAGTTCGGCGAACTAACTAAGCTGGTTGGAGGTAGCTGTGGCCGCCGATCCCACTCCCGCGGACAGATTCAGCTTCGGCCTGTGGACGGTCGGCTGGCGCGCCAACGACCCGTTCGGCGAGCCGACCCGACCGGCCCTGGACCCCGTCGAGAGCGTGCACCGGCTCGCGGAGCTCGGCGCGTGGGGCGTCTCCTTCCACGACGACGACGTGATCCCGTTCGGCTCGGACGACACGGTGCGCGAGGAGCGGGTGAAGCGCTTCCGCAAGGCGGTCGACGAGGCCGGCCTCGTCGTGCCGATGGCGACCACGAACCTGTTCACCCACCCCGTGTTCAAGGACGGCGGCTTCACGAGCAACGACCGCTCGGTACGGCGTTTCGCGCTGCGCAAGGTGTTGCGCAATGTGGATCTCGCCGCGGAGCTCGGCGCGACCACGTATGTCCTGTGGGGCGGGCGCGAGGGCTCGGAGACCGACGCGGCCAAGGACGTGCGCGCGGCGCTGGACCGCTACCGCGAGGCGATGAATGTACTGACGCAGTACGTCATCGATCAGGCCTATAACGTCAAGTTCGCCATCGAGCCGAAGCCGAACGAGCCCCGCGGTGACATCCTGCTGCCGACGATCGGCCACGCGCTGGGCTTCATCTCCACACTGGAGCACGAGCACCTGGTCGGCCTCAATCCCGAGGTGGGCCACGAGCAGATGGCCGGCCTGAACTTCGTGCACGGGATCTCGCAGGCGCTGTGGCAGGACAAGCTGTTCCATATCGATCTGAACGGTCAGAAGGGTCCGCGCTACGACCAGGACCTGATCTTCGGCCACGGCGACCTGCTCTCCGCGTTCTTCCTCGTGGATCTGCTGGAGCAGGCCGGATACCGCGGACCGCGACACTTCGACTACAAGCCGCTGCGCACTGAGGACGTCGACGGCGTGTGGGCCAGCGCGGCCGCGAACATGCGGACCTACTTGCTGCTCAAGGAACGCGCGGCCGCCTTCCGGGCCGATCCGGACGTGCAGGAGGCGTTGCGCGCGGCCAAGGTCGACGAGATCCTGCTGCCGACGTTGTCGCGCCGGGAGAGTGTGGAGCAGTTCCGTACGGCCGACGCCGACTTCGATCCGGACTCGGCAGGGGCCAGGGGATACGGGTTCGTGCGGTTGTCGCAACTGGCGTTGGAGCATCTGGTCGGAGCGCGGTGATCGTGATCAGCGACGCCCCGGGCAACCCCTGTTTTCTCACGCCGATTCCACAGCGGTCCACCCCGTCTGCAATTTGCATCCACGACTATTGGGGCAGCCGCGGTGAGCCCCGTTTACTTGCACTCAACGAAGAATTGGCCCGGTAGAGCGCGACACCGTCGTCGCGACCCGCTCCGGGCCCGGGCACTGGGCCGTCCGGTGGGCCGGCGCGCGGCCCGACCGCCCTGATCGATGGGCCGATGGGGGTCGATCGCTCGACAAAACTTCACCCGCCGGCAATCAACCTGTTTCATCGACGACAGTGGTGTAGGAGCCCGTCCGCCACTCGTCCTAGGTGTCAACGGGGGTCGACTCGTGGTCACGCTTCGGCTTGGTCAGAACGACGGCATTTTCGGGACCGTTAGGGCACGGCTTCGGTATCCTTCACCGCCTGATGGCAGTCGCCCTGATAAGCAGTGGGTCGCAGCCAGACGCGAGAGGGAAGGCGGTCTGCCCTGAACCCGGATCGGAGGCTCGTCTCCGCCGGCGCGGCGCCGGATGTGTCCACTCGGGACAAAACCGGCGCACCCGCGATCGGCCGCGTCCTGCTGGGCAGGACCGACGAGCTGGCACAGCTGGAGGACAAGGCCGGCCTGGCGGTCGAGGGCCGCGGCCAGGCGGTGCTGCTGCGCGGGCCGTCGGGCATCGGCAAGAGCCAGCTGTTGCGGGCCGCGGAACAGCGCTTCGCCGCGCGGGGCATGCGGGTGCTGCGCGCCGACTGCACCGAGGTCGGCAGCGCCTCCGGTTACGCCGCCGTGCGCGCGCTGTTCGACGGCATCGATCAGGATCTTGTGCAGGGCGCGGCCCGCTGGGCCCGCGCCGCGCTCACGCCCGGCGACGACGGCGACCTGCCCAGCGGCGGATATGCCGTGCTGCACGGGCTTTACTGGCTCGTGGTCGGCCTGACCGGCGAGCAGCCGCTCGCGCTGATCGTCGACGACGCGCACTGGGCCGACAATTCGTCCTTGCGCTGGCTTGACTTCCTGCTGCGCCGCGCGGACAACCTGCGCCTGCTCGTGGTTGTCGCGCAACGAACCGGCGTCGCGGATGGTGAGTTGCTCACGCAGCTGACCACCCACGAATCCTGCACGACGCTCGACGTTCGCCCGCTCGGCGCGGACGACGTCGTCGATCTGATCGCCGCCGGCCTCGACGAGGTGCCGGCGCCGGCGTTCGCCGCGCGCTGCACCGACGTCAGCGGCGGCAACCCGCTGCTGCTCGACCGGCTGCTGAGCGAGTTGCGGCGCAACGGTGTGCAGCCGGACGCCGCGAGCGTGGAGTTGGTGCAGGAGATGGGCCGGGACGTGCTCGCCGCGTCCGTGCTCTCGGCCCTGGCCAAGCAGCCCGACTACGTCACCGCGGTGGCGCGCGCCGCCGCGGTGGTCGGCACCCGGCCGCCACACCTGGTCGCCGCGCTGGCGCAGGTGCCGGCGCGTTCCGTGGAGACCGCCATCGGCCTGCTGTCCCGCTGCGACGTGCTGGACGAGCAGGGCCGGGACTTCGTGCACGACCAGGTGCGAACCACCATCCTGGCCGGCATTTCCGAGCAGGAGCTGCACGCCGTGCGGGCGCGGGCGGCGCGGCTGCTCAACGATGAGGGCCGGCCGGCCGAGGCCGTCGCCGGCCACCTGCTGCTGACCCCCGTGGACGAGCCGTGGATGCAGCCGATCCTGCGCGACGCCGCCGCGAGCGCGAACCGGCGGGGCTCCGCCGAGGCCGCGATGGGTTACTTGCAGCGAGCGTTAGGATCCAAATGGTTGGACGCCGACACCCGCACCAGGTTGCAGATCGACCTGGCCGGACTGCTCGCGCAGGTCGACCCGGCGAGTGCGCTGCCGACGCTGCGTGAGGTGTTGGGGCGGCTCACCGACGTCCGCGAGCGCACGCCCGTGGCCGCCCTGTTCGCCCGCGCCGCCCAGCCGGTGTATTCCTCGCAGGAGGCGGTGGAACTGCTCGTCGAGGTGATCGACCAGCTGGACGCCGTCATCGGGCCCGAGCCCGGCCCGGCCGACCGGGAGCTGCGCGCGCTGGCCGAGTCGGCGCTGCTGATGTCCGCCACCGACGAGTGCTCCACGCTGCCGCTGGCCACCGCCCGCGCGCACGCGATCGCCGACCCGCCCGGCCACACCGCCACGGAGATGCTGACGCTGTCGCTGATGGCGATGCTGTCGGCGTTCGAAGGCGGATCGGTGGAGACGGTGCTGCGCCGCGCCCGCCGGGTGATGGAAACACCGGATGTCCCGGTGGACGGCATGACGCTGCTCGGCGGCTCGCTGGCGTTCGAGATGGCCGGGGACATCGACTCGGCGCTGGCCGGACTGGATCGCACGCTGGCCGAGACCCGGCGGCGCGCCGAACCCGTGATGCACGTGATGGCCCTGGGCTTCCGGGCGGTGATCCAGCGCCGTCGCGGCGAGCTCGCCGAGGCCGTCGCCGACGCGCAGACCGCTGCCGACGTGGCCGGCCAGGAGCTGCCGGGCCTGGTGCTCACGCTGCCGCAGATCGCCCAGGCCGGCGTCTTCGCCGACCTCGGGCAGCCCGACCGCGCGCTGGAGCTGCTCGGCCAGGTGGTCCGGCCGCGGTACGAGGAATTCGGCTGGGAGTGGTACAACTACGCGCTCGTGCGGGCGAAGGTGTCGCGCCAGCTCGGTGATCTGACCGGCGCGCTGGAGATGTTGCGGCGCTGCGAGCGGAGCCTGGACGAGGCCGGCATCACCAACCCGATGTACGTGATGTGGTGGCCGGAGGCGGTGGACATCCTGGTGGAGCTCGACCGCCGTGAGGAGGCCGCCGAACTCGTCGGCCGGATGAGCGACAACATCCATCGGTGGCCGATTCCCAAGGCGGCCGGGCTGATCGCGCTCGTCACCGGGCTCGTCGCCGAGGACCCGCGGGACGCCGTCGCGCCGCTGACCGTGGCGATCGACCGGCTGGAGGCCTGCGGCGCGGTGCCGGACCGGATCCGCGCCGGGCACCGGCTCGGGCAGGCGCTGCTGCGCGCCGGCGACGTCAAGCAGGCGCGGCAGGTGTTGCGCGCCACCATGGACGTCGCCACCCGCAGCGGCGAACGGGCCGAGCTGGCGGAGATCGGCAAGCTCGTGGTGGAGGCGGGCGGTCGGGTGCGCAAGCAGACCGACTCGCCGATGGACGCGCTCACCGGCAGCGAGCGCCGGGTGATCGCGATGGCCGCGGAGGGCCTGAGCAACCGCGCCATCGCCGAGTCGCTGTTCGTCGCGCTGCGCACCGTCGAGGTGCACCTCACCAGTTCGTACCGCAAGCTCGGCGTGTCCGGGCGCGCGGAGCTGACCGCGATGTTCCGAGCCGAGCGGTAAGCCGGCGACCATGGCGCCGCGTGCCCCTGCTTTCGCGGACACCCTCGCCGACCGTCAGGTCGAGGTGGCCCTGTTGCGGGCGGTGCTGGCCGGGGCCGCCGAAGGCCGGTCCGCGGTGGTGGCCGTGGAGGGCCCGCCCGGCATCGGCCGCACGGCGTTGACCGCCTGCGCGGACGCTGTGGCGTCAGAGGCGGGCATTCGCGTCGTGCACGCCACCGGGGCGTCCAGCGAGGTGGAGACGCCGCTCGGTGTGGTGGCGCAGCTGATGGCCCCCTTGCTGCCGGCCGACAGTCCACAGTGGACGGCATTGCGCAGCGGGGCCGGGCCGTCCGCGCTGGGCCAGCTGATCCGGGAGTTCCTGTCGGCCGCCCGGCAGCGGCCGCTGCTCGCGATCGTGGACGACGCGCAGTGGGTGGACGCGGAGTCGTTGCGCTGGCTGCAAGGCGTGGCGCGCCGGATGACCGGCACGCGCCTGATCCTCTTGCTGACCTCACGTACCGGCAGCGATGTCGACGTCACCGCGACCCATCAGCTGCGCCTGGCGCCGCTGGAACCGGCTGCGGTGCGGGCGGTGCTGGACCGCGAATTCCCCGACGGCGTGGGGGAGGAGTTCGCCAGCATCGCCGCGGAGGGCACGCGGGGCAACCCGGCCGTGCTGCGGGCCGTGCTGGGAAGGCTGTCCGCGCAACGGGTTCTACCGGCCGACCGCTCGATTCCCCAGCTGCGGGAGGCGATCGCCGAGGCCGCCAGCGACATGGTGTCCCGCACCATCGACGGCCTGCCGGCCGAGCTCGTGCTGCTGCTGCGGGCCATCGCGATCTGCGCCGGCGTGCTGGACTTCGACCTGGTCTGCACGGTCGCCGGCCTCCAGTCCTGGTCCGCGCCACGGGCCCGGTCGGTGCTGCACAACGCCGGCCTGATCACCACCGGTGTCCGGCCGCGGCTGGCCGCCTGGGTGTCGCCGGACCGCCTGCTGGCCGGAATGCCGGTGGCGCAACGGGAATCGATGCACGCACACGCCGCCCGGCTCGGCCACCTCAGTGCCGCCGAGGACACCGGCGTGGCGACGATCCTGTTGGGCACCAAGGCGATCGGCGAGCCGTGGGTGGTGGACGTGCTGCGCCGCGCCGCCGCCTGGCACAACCTGGCCGGCGATGCCACTTCCGCCACGAGGCTGCTGTCCCGGGCCACCCGGGAGACCGCGGACCCGCTGGCCCACGCCAAGGTGCTGGTGGAGCTGGGCGAGATCGAGCTGCTGGAGAGCCCGGAGGCGGCCGACCGCCACCTCGGCCAGGTTGTTGTCGCCGACAGCGGTCCGGAGATCGGACCGCTGCGGGTGCGCGCCGCCGACCTGCTGTTCTGCCGCGGCGCCGGCATGCTGGTGCGGCGGCTGACCTCCGAGGCGTACCGCAGCCGCCGGGCCGACGGCGAGTCGGCGGACCGGCTGGTGGCGGTGCACTGGCTGGCCGAGGACGACGCCGCCATGCCGATCAGCCTCGACGGCCCGCCGGAACTGGCCGAGTGGCCGGAGGATCCGGTGCAGGCCGGCGTCGCCGCCTGGCACCTGGCCATGGCCGGGCGGGACATCGAGCGGTGCAAGACGCTGGCGCGCAAGGCGATCGCCATCGACGGGCCGGCCGGGGCGCGGACCTGCGCGGCCTGGGCGCTGGCCGTCGCCGACGAGCTCGACGAGGCCGCCGCCGCGCTGCGAGCACTGCTCGGCGACCTGCGGTTGCCCGCCGACCGGGTGCTCGCCGCGTATGCCTGGAGCTGCGCCTCGGATCTGGCCGCGCGCCGCTTCGACCTGGACGCCGCCGAACGCGCCCTGGCCACGTCGCTGGAGCTGCTGCCGCTGGAGCGCTGGCACCCGCGGGTGTCGCCGAGCCTGGTCGCCGCCCAGGTGCTGATGGCCCTCGGGCGTGGCGAATTCGATACGGCGCAACGGATCGCGCGCAGCCACCCGGCCCCGACGGGCCTTCCCGACGGCATGACCTGGCCGCACCTGCTGTACGCGCACGGGCAGCTCCGGCTCGCCGCCGGCGATCACGAGCAGGCCGCCGGCATGATGCTCGAGTGCGGCCGTCAGCTCCAGGCCAAGCAGGCCGACAACCCGGCGCTGATCTCTTGGCGGGCGCCAGCGGTGATCGCGTTACGCGCGCTCGGGCGGTCCGAGCAGGCGGAGAATCTGTTGGCGGCCGAGCACCGGCTGGCCAAGACGTGGGGCGCGCCCAGCGTGATCGCCCGCGTCGAGCAGCTGAGGAGGGACTGACCACCGTGCTGTGCGAACGGGAGACCGAGTTCGGGCTCGTCGCCGAGGCGTTGCAGGCGGCCGCCGACGGCCACGGCTCGCTGATGGTGATCACCGGTCCGCTCGGCATCGGAAAGACCGCGCTGCTCGGTGGCCTGCCCAGTCTCGCCGGCTTACAGGGCGCGCGGGTGCTGCGCGCCAACGGGGCCTTGCTGGAACAGGACTTCGCGTTCGGCCTGGTGCGCCAGCTGCTGGAGCCGGTGCTCGCCGCGGTGCCCGCGCGGCAGCGTGACGGGTGGCTGTCCGGCCCGGCCGAGCCGTCGCGGCTGGTGTTCGACGACTTCGCCGGCCCGGACGAGACCCAGGAGTGGGAGCACCTGCGCTGGGACGACGGCCGCCCCGACGGCGGCGTCCGGCACACCGTGCTGCACGGCCTGCTCATGCTGCTGACCGCGATGAGCATGGAACGTCCGGTGCTGGTCGTGGTGGACGACCTCCAGTGGGCCGACCAGCCGTCGCTGCGCTGGCTGGGGTATCTGGCCAAGCGGCTGGGCGGAGTGCGCGCCACCGTCGTCGTCACGGTTCGGGAGGGCGACCCGCTGTCCGAGCGGCCGCTGGTGCGGGCCGTCACCGACGGCGCCCGCCGCACCCTGCGGCCCGGGCCGCTGTCGCTGGCCAGCACCCGGCTGATGGTCGCCGAGGAGTTCGGCGAGCCCGGCGAGGAGGAGTTCGTCCAGGCCTGCCACGAGGTCTCCGACGGCAACCCGATGTTCCTGATGTCGGTGCTGCTGGGCATGGCCGTCTCCGGCTACCGTCCGATCGCCGCCGACGCCCCGATCGCCCGCTCGCTGCTGCCCTCGCAGCTGCGCGAGCGGCTCACCTCGTGCCTGTCCAGCCAGCCGCAGGGCATCCAGTCGTTCGTGAAGTCCATGGCGGTGCTCGGCGAGCAGGCCGACGCGGAACTGCTGGGGCAGCTGTGCGAGCTGGATCCCATCGGCTGCACCGAGGCGGCCCGGGTGCTGGACCGGATGGGGCTGCTGGCCTGGACCCTGCCCGTGCCGAAGTTCCTGCACCTGGCCGTGCAGGACGCCGTGGAGCAGCTGATGCGCGCCGACGACGCGGAGCGGCTGCACCGGCGGGCGGCCGAGTTGCTGCACGCCGGCGGCTATCCCGCCGAGCAGGTGGCGGCGCACCTGCTGGTGATCAGCGCCGACCAGGACGACTGGACTATTTCGGTACTCCGAGCGGCCGCCGACACCGCGTTGTCACGCGGCGCTCCCGAGGTGGCCACTCGCTATTTGCGGCGCGCTTTGCTGGATTGTTCATCCGACGGACCCGACCGCGCCATGTTGCTCGTGGATCTGGCGACCGCGGAATGCTGGTTCGATCCGGCGGCCGCCGTCAGACATATTTCGCAAGCCGTTCCCCTGCTCAGTTCCATGCGTGAACGGGCGATGGCCGTCGCGCGTATCGCGCCGCCTTTGCTGGGGGTCGCCTCCTCGCCCGTGCTGGACGTGATCGCGCAGGTCGCGGCCGAGCTCGGCGACCCCGACCAGCTCACCGGCACCGACCGCGAGCTGGCGCTGTCGCTGGAGGCGCGGCTGCGGTGCACCCAGTGGGACAACCCGGCGCGGCTGGCCATGGCCGTCGACAGGCTGCGTGAGCTGGGCGAACACCCGCCGCTGGAGACCCGCGGCGAGCGCGAGCTGGCCGCCGTCCTGCTGCACGCGGCGACCCTGAACACCGGCCTGTCGGCGGCCGAGGCGGCTCCGCTGGCCCGGCGCATCGTCGAGCACGAGCCGGCGGTGGCCAGCCACGCGCACGCCGCCGTGCCGCTGGTCGTCACCACGCTGCTGGCCGCCGACTGCGACGACGTCGCCGGACCGTGGCTGGAGCTGGCCCTGAGCCGGGCCAAGCGGCAGAACGCGATCGTGCCGCAGGCGATCATCACCACCCACCAGTCGGTGATCCTCATGCGCGCCCGCCTGCGGTCGCAGGCCCGCGCCGCGGCCACCGAGGGCCTGGAGCTGGCCGACGCGGACTGGCTGCGCACGGTCGCGTCGCCGACCAAGGCGCTGGCCATGGTGGCCATCGAGACCGACTCCGCGGAGCTGGCCGAGCGGCTGCTGGCCAAGTGCACCGAGCAGGGCGAGCTGCTGCCCAGCCTGTGGCCGTTGCACATGCTCCGGGCCTGGCTGGCCGCCCGTGAGGGGCGGCTCGGACCGGCCCTGAACCACCTGTACGACCTGGGCCGGCGCGCCGACCGCAACGGCTGGCGCAACCCGGCGCTGGTGCCGTGGCGGAGCTGGGCCGCGGGCCTGCACCACCAGCTCGGTGAGCAGGCCGAGGCGGTCGAGCTCGTCCGCGCCGAGCACGAGCTGGCGCGGGAATGGGGCTCGGCCACGGCCGTGGGGCGGTCGCTGCGGGTGTGGGGCAGCATCACCGAGGGCCCCAAGGGCGTGCAGCTGCTCCGCGACGCCGTGGCGACCCTGGAGAACAGCTCGCACCTGCTCGAGTTGGCCCGGGCGCAGGCCGCCCTGGGCGACGTGGTGGGTGGCGCGGAGGGCGACGTGTACGTGAGACACGCAGGGGCCGTCGCGTCCACCCCCTGGCTACCCGTACGGACCACTACACCCAGCCGTACGGGGGTCGCGCGGACCGATCTGACCAAGACCGAGCGCAAGGTGGCGACGCTCGCCGCGGCCGGCCGCACCAACGGCGAAATAGCCGATGAGCTGGGAGTTTCCTCCCGTGCGGTGGAGAAGCACCTGACCAACTCCTACCGCAAGCTGGCCGTCGCCGGCCGCGCCGGGCTGGTGGCGGCGATGCGCGCGGAGGCGGGCTGACATCGTTGTCAGACCGGGTGGCAGGGACCGAACCGCACCTACCGCACCCCTGCCACCCCACCGAACCAACAGAGTTCTCCGACCACAGTGTTAGTGCCCACTAGTCCCCACAACGTAGACGGGCACGACAAGGCCTTCATACGATCGTCTGGCAACTTCGAAACGAGTTATCCGCCTTGTCAACAACGCCAACGCACCGGGGGTCCTCGTGTCCGAGTCCTACAGTCGGCCACTGAGCGTGGTCACCGAACTCGCCGACCGGCGAATGGTTGCCGACCAGTCCGACGACCTTTTCCGATCGCTTTTCGAGCGGTCCGGAGTTTGCATCGCCGCCCTCGATCCCGCGTATCGGGTGCTGGAGGCGAACGCCGATCTGTTCCACCTGCTCGACCGGTCCGCGCCGGAGGTGACCGGCCGCGAGTTCACCGATCTGCTGCACCCCGGCGTGCGCGCCGGCCTGCGCCGCCAGTTCGCCAAGCTGACCGAGGGCAAGCGCGGTCGCTTCACCGAGCACGTGGTGGCCATGCGTCCCGACGGCACCGTCGTCGCCGGCAACCTGACCGCGGTCGCGGTGCGCGCCAACAACCGGGTCGCCGCCACCATCCTGATCCTGATCACCCCGAGCAACCCGGCCAAGTCCGGCCGCGTCGTGGTCGACCAGAGCAAGGTCCTGACCGACGTGGACGCCCGCATCCTCGAGGGGGTCGCCGCCGGCGTCTCCACCGTGCAGATGGCCTCGCAGCTCTACCTGAGCCGGCAGGGCGTCGAGTACCACGTGAGCGCGATGCTGCGGAAGCTCAAGGCCCCGAACCGGCCGGCCCTGGTGTCCAAGGCCTACGCGCTCGGCATCCTCAGCGTCGCCACCTGGCCGCCGCGCGTGCTGCCGGACTATGTGAAGTGATCATCCCTCGCGACCACGACCTGTTCGCGGCCGCGACGCGGGCGTTCGACCGGCTCGACCCGGTGATCGGCAGGTATCGCTCCGCCGGGCGGGCGCTGGACGTCCGGATCGCCAACAGCCTTCCCCGACGGCAGCAGGTGATCCGGATGCGTGACGAGCACTACCGTGACACGCTCACGGGGCTGGGCGTCCCGGTCTGGGACGGCCACGACGAGGACGCGGTGCAGCTGCTGTGCACCTCTGGGGACCGGGCGGTCGGCACGCTGAGGCTGTCCGGGGAAGACGACCTGCACGACGATTTCGGCGGCGTGCGGTCGGTTCTGGGGTCCGGGAGTTTCGCGGTCGTGGGACGGGCGCTGGTGGTGCCCGAGCTGCGGTCGTGCGGGGTGTTGCAGGCGGTGGTCCATGCGGCGTGCCGGTGGTGGCTGGCGCATGGACGGGGCGCTCGGCTGGTGGTGACCTGTCTGGCGGCGACGGTGCCGTCGGCGGTCGCCTTCGGCGGGCGGGTGCTCACCGAACCGCTCCTGTTGGGACCCAACCGCGTGCCGGTAGTCTTGGTGGAAGTGGACGCGCGGACAGCGGTGGACGACGGGTGCCGGTGGCTCGGCCGGCACGGATGGTCGGTGGCGTGAAACGGGTTCTGACGCCGACGGGTCACCCGGCCTGGCTGGCGACCAGCTACGCGGACGTGCGGCTGGTGCTGTCGGATCCCCGCTTCGGCAAGGCCCCGCTCGGCGGCGAGGTCACCCGGTCCGGGCGGTTGCTGCCGGGGCTGCTGTTCACGTCCGATCCACCGGAGCACACGGCGCTGCGGCGGGAGCTGCAAGCCGCGATGCGGCGGTGCCCGAGCCGGCTGCTGCGGGATCGCCTCGTGGTCGAGGCGGATTCGTTGCTGTCGGCTGTCGGGTCATCGGGTGACCTGGTGGGCGCGTACGCCGCGCCGCTGGCGATGTGGACGATGGCGACCTGGCTCGGGGTGCCGGCCGAGGATCGCGCGCGGTGCGCCGAGTGGTCGTCGATCGTGCTGTCGCTGAACCGGTTTCCGGCCGCGGTCGTGGAGGAGGCCCAGTTCTCGCTGATCGACTACTTCGCGCGGCTGGTGTCGCCGGGGCCGAATTTGTTGACAGCGTTGACCGATACCGCGGCGGCGCCGGCGCCACTGGCGGCGACGGTGATGGCCACCGGGTACGAGACGCTGGTCGCCGGCATCGCCAACGCGTCGCTGACACTGCTGACGGCCGGCCCCGGGTTCGGGTCCTGGCCGTCCACACAGACGGCGGAACGTCGGATGATCCACGAGCTGCTGCGGTTCGCGCCGCTGGGCGGGACGATGCGCTCCCGGTGCGCGCTGGAGGACGTGCCGGTGGGGAAAGTGGTGGTGGGCAAGGGAGAAGTCGTGCTGGCGGCGACCGGTCCGGCCAACCGGGACCCCGCACGGTTCGCCGACGCCGACAGCTTCTGTCCCATGCGCGGCGACAACCGTCATGTCTCCTTCGGTGTCGGCGACCGCTTCTGCATCGGCTCCCAGTTGGCGATCATGCAGCTGACGGTCGCCTTGTCCCGCATAGCCTTCCGCTTCCCGGGCGTCCGCCTGGCCATCGACCCCGCGTCGGTGACGGTCGTCCCCGGCTCCGCCGAACCCCGCCCGGTGGAACTCCCCGTCCACTGGCGTTGAACCCCCGCGAGTCGCGCTGAGCACCAGGCCGAATGTAGGTTTCAGGCAGAACTGCGACCCGCGGCGAGTTTCTGCCTGAAACCTACATTCGGTGTGTCTGGCTGTGCTTGATTTCCGGGCGAACTCGCGGGGTTAGGGGCGTACGGCGAGGATCTGGTGGACGCTCATGTTGTCGTCGGCGAAGGCGAGGGCGTTGTCCGCGAGCTGGAGGCGCCAGATGCGGGCGCGGGGGGCGCCGACGCGGGTGACGACGTCCTCCCAGCTGGAGTCGAGGGCGTGCCGCCAGGCGTCGATGGTGCGGACGTAGTGCTCCCGCATGGACATGACGTCCTTGATCTCCAGCCCCGCGTCCTTCAGCTGCGTCAGGGTGCGTTCCACCGGCCGGGTCGCCATCGCGGGCGTCAGGTACGAGCCGGTGAACATCCCGCCGCCGGACGTCTGCTGCATCAGCAACTGCCCACCGGGCCGCAGCAGCCGGCGCAGGGTCTCGCAGTACGCCGGATAGTCGTGGTCGCTGACGTGTTCGCCGGTCTCGATCGACGCCACCGCGTCGAACGGCCCGTCGGTGACGTCACGGGGTGCCAGCCGCCGCACCGTGACGGCGTGGGACAGCCCGCGCTCGGCGGCCTGCGCGCGCACGAAGTCGCACTGCGCCGGGGACACCGTCACACCGGTCGCGGCCACACCGTAGTTCTCGGCGGCGTGCAGCACGAGGGATCCCCACCCGCAGCCGACGTCGAGCAGCCGCATTCCCTTGGCCAGCCGCAGCTTCCGACACACCAGGTCCAGCTTGTCGTGCTGGGCGTCGGAGAGCCGGTACTCGGGGCCCTCGGACGTCCAGTACCCGCACGACCGGGCCAGCGTGTCGTCCAGTATGGACGGCGGGAAGTCGATCGTCGGCCGCGTCTCGTCCACCGGCATCCGCCGGCCGCCCACCCCGGTGCGGGCCAGCAGTCCCAGAAGCAACGGCCAGTGGTTCGCCGACGGCCTACCCTTGCTCCGAACGTGTGCAACGAGCTCCCGGCAGTGCCGCAGTCCGACGGCGAAGTCGCCGTCGATGTCCAGGTGGCCGGTGACATAGGCCTTCACCAGCCCCGAACGCCCTGGTCGCAGCAGCAATTGCCGCACGGCGCGCGGCGAGCGCAGCACGGCCACCGGCCCCTCGGACCGGCCGGCGCGGCTGCCGTCCCAGGCCCGCAGTCCGATCGGGAAACGCAGGCCGTACACGGTCTCGATCGCCGTGACGACCTGCCCGGCGACTCCCGGATTCGGCATCGGCGGCTCCTGGCTCGGGGGTGCGGCAGTAGAGGTCCTATCGCGCGACGGCCGGCGAACGTGACGGGGTGGGGGAGGGCCGCATCGCCCGAACGGCCGTGACCTTCGGGCACTCGGGTGTAACCCTTTCAGGCTCAACCGCGCTAATCCCGGTGTGCCGGCGGGCTCCCGTCGGCCGTCGACGGCGACGGGAGTGCGCTATGAGCGGTGCGGGCAAGGGGATCCGAAGACTCGTCGTGGCGGGGACCGCTGTGGTCCTCGCGGGCCTCGGCCTCGCCGCACCGGCGTCGGCCGCCACAGCCAGTGGCTACAACGCCTACGTCACGGACAGCCGGCAGAACCAGGTGTACGTGATCGACACCGCCACCAACGCGATCACCGCGACCATCCCGGTCGGCATGAGCCCGCGCGGCGTCGCGGTCACGCCGGACGGCAGCCGCGTCTACGTCACCGACCACGGCAGCCAGCAGGTGTCGGTGATCGACCCGGCCGCGAGCGCGGTGATCGCGACGATCTCGGTGCCGGGCGCGCCGAACTTCGTCGCCGTCTCGCCGGACGGCCGCAAGGCGTACGTCAGCAACGACGGCACCAACCAGCTCGACGTGATCGACACGGCCAGCAACACCGTGACGAACACGATCCAGCTCGGTTCCGTCGCGGCCGGCGTCACCGTGCTCACGCCGGACGGCAAGTTCGTCTTCGTGGCGGCCACCGGCGCCAACACCGTGTACAAGATCGACACCGGCACCGGTTCGGTGGTGTCGGCCATCACCACCCCGCGGCCGAGCGCCCTGGCGATCTCGCCGGACAGCGCCGAGCTGGCGGCGGTGGACATCTTCGACAACACCGTCACGAGGTTCGCCACGGCGACCGGCGCGCAGACCGGCGTCACATCGCTGCCCGGCAGCCCGCAGGAACTCGCCTACACCAACGGAGCCCTGTACGTCACCAACGCCGACGGCACCGTCTCGGTGCTGAACAACGGCGCCGTGACGGCCACGATTCCGGTGCAGCCCAGCCGGGTTCTCGGCGGCATCGCCGCGACCCCGGACGGCCAGAGCCTGTACGTGGGCAACTACTTCGGCAACGGCGTCACCGTGCTGAGCACGGCGAGCAACACCGTCAGCACGACGGTCCCGACCCCGACCGACAGCCAGCCGTACGAGGTCGCGATCGGCAACCGCAGCGCCGACCTGGCGCTGAAGCTGACCGCCAACCCGTCCGGGTTGCTGGTGCACGAGGTGACGTTCAACGCGACCGTCACCGACAAGGGCCCCGGTCCGGCGACCTCGGCGACCGTGAAGTTCAGCTACGCCAACGGCTTCGTCTCGCCGTCGGCGCCCGGCTGCACGGTCGACGCGAACGCCCGCACCGCCACCTGCGCGGTCGGGCCGATCGCCAACGGCGCCTCGGTGACCAGGTCGCTGAAGCTCACCGTGGGCCTGCTGACGATCTCCAGCTCGCTGCCGGTGACCGTCACCCGCACCGCCAGCGCGCCGACGGATCCCAACGCCGCCAACGACAGCAGCACCGTCACGTGCTCGGCGCTCACCTCGATCCTGGTCAGCTGCTAGGAGAGGCGAGCGCGGCGATGCCGTGATCGATCAACGCGGTGGCCGCCGGGCTGATCGGACCGTCCGCACGCCACGCCAGCGCCAATTGGCCCCGCAGGGCCGGGCTGGCGACGGCGATGGGGTGCAGTCCGGGCCTGGCGGCCATCGACGTCGGTAGGAAGGCGACGCCGAGGCCGCGCCTGGCCAGCTGCATGAGCATGGTGGGATCGTTGGCCTCGAAGGCGATCCGCGGTGCGAAGCCGGCCAGCGCGCACGCTTCGTCCAGACAGGACCGGACGCCGGTGCCCGGCGGCATGCTGATCAGGTCGCGGTCCCGGAACGCCCCGATCGGCAGGGTCTTCTTGCCCTGGAAAGGATCCCCGTCGCCGACGGCGGCGACGATCGGCTCGTCCACGAACGTCTTCAGCGCCACGCCGGGGTAGTTGGTCGACGCGCTCAACGCGATCACCGCGAGGTCCAGGCCGCCGGCCCGGACGGCGTCGACCAGACGGTCGGAGTTGTCCTGCGACAACGTGATCTCGATGGCCGGGTGCTCGTGGTGGAAGCCGGCGATCATGTCCGCGATGGCCACCGCCGGGCACGACGTGATCGTGCCGATCGCGACCCGGCCGCGTACCAGCCCGCTCAGCTCGTCCACCACCTGCCTGCTGCCGGCGACCGCGCCGAGCGCGGCGCGGGCGAACGGCAGCACAGCCGCGCCGGCCTCGGTCAGCGTCACCGTGCGGCCGGAGCGGTCCAGCAGCGGCAGGCCCAGTTCGCGCTCGAGCTGCTTGATCTGCGCGCTGACGCCGGGCTGGGCGACGTGCAGGCGTTCCGCGGCGCGGGTGAAGTTGGCGTCCTCGGCGACCGCGACGAAGTACTCCAGCTGGCGAAGTTCCATAACTGGAGATTCTAGCTCCGAGCGCAACTAGTTCTTGGACTTATCGCTGCGCGCTCGGCAGGATTGAGCCATGACACCTTTCGCGAAGACCCCCGAAGACCTGTCCCGCCTGTTCGTCGAGCGGGCCAACGCCCGCGACGTGGACGGCCTCGCCGCGCTGTACGCCGAGGACGCCGTGCTGGCGTTCCCGCCCGGCCAGCAGACCGTCGGCCGCGCCGGCATCCGCGAGCTCATGGCGCAGTTGGTGTCCCGCGGCGGCGAGTTCACCGTCGAGGAGGCGCTGCCGACCGTGTACTACGGCGACGACCTGGCGTTGACCTCGACCAAGCCGTCCGACGACACCGGCGGCCGGGTGCAGATCGTGCGCCGCGAGGCCGACGGCTCGTGGGTGCGGATCATCGACCGCCCCGAGATTCACTCCTGACGGCCGACGCCAATCCGCGCCACGCCATGGACCGCCGCCTGGTCAGATGATGGGCAGGTCGCCTGCCACCACCGCGCGCGCAACGTCGTCGAGCTTGAGGTTGTTGCTTCGCGCGTGACGGCGCAGCGTGGAGAAGGCGTCGTCCACGGACACCTGTAGGCGCTCGGCCAGGATGCCTTTGGCCTGCTCGATCGTGACGCGGCTGCCGAGCGCGTGTTGCAGCTGGTCGATGACAACCGCGCTGTCGCGGGCCCGTTCGCTGAGCACACCGATGGTGGCCAGGTTGGCCAACGCCTGGGCGAGTGCGGCGTCAAGGTTGCCGGGATGTTCGGACAACAGGCACATCACGCCGACGGTCTGTTCCCACACCCTCATCGAGAATGCCTGCACGGTGCCGAATCGGGCTGTCAGCACGGCGGAGGTGAACAGCGCCCAGTGGTCATCCTCGGTCAGGTCGGGCGAATACATCCTGGGTCCGCTGGGGAAGGCGTTCATGCCGGGTCTGTCATCGGTCCAGGGTTCTGACATCTCGATCGGACCGGGCCAGTTGGCGGAGGTGGCCACCAGGCCCAATGCATTTCTCCGACCGGTCAACAGGACCGCGCAGGCCGACTCCAGCAGGTCGGCGGCAGTTTGGGCGAGAGTGCCCAGATAGTCGATGGGGGCGCAGTCGGTGACAAGATTGTCTGCGAGGACAACGAATGCCCGTCGCGCCCGCCGGTCCATGGAATCCATCGTGTCCTCTGTCGTCGCCCCCGCACGTCCGTCGGACGGGGACTCTACGGAGCATTCCCGGGTGAGGCATCACTCAGTTGGTCTGGCCTCCCCCCCCAGATGGGCTGAAGCGGCGCCGCCGCCGACAAGATCAACCGACAGTGGGGGCGTTGACAGGAGTCCGTTTCTGGTGGCGATGACAACCGCCTCGAGTTGGGTGTGCGCACCCAACTTGCGCATCACGTTCTTGACGTGGCCCCGTGCGGTGTGCGCGCTCACGACGAGCCGCTGCGCGATGGCGCCTGTGTTCATCCCCTCGCCCATCAAGCCGAGAACCTCTCGTTCCCGACGGGTGAGCCCGGTCTGGTTGGGAACGAGGACGGCCGATGCGAGCGCCGCGCCGGACGTCTTCTCGATCAGGAGCTTGCCGTCGAGCGGGGTGCGGATGGCCGTCAGGATAACGGGCAGCGCGCTGTCCTTGGCCAGAAAACCGGTGGCGCCGGCGGCGAGAGCCTCGACGAGCAGGACGGCATCCGGATTGGCGGTCAGGACGAGCACGCGTACATGAGGATATTCCGCTTTTATTCGCCGTGTGCCTTCGATGCCGTTCACGCCGGGCAGTCCGATGTCCATCAGCACGACGTCCGGCCGCCGGTGTCCGATCAACGCCAACGCGTCCTCGACCGTGCCCACCGCCCCGACGCAGTCCAGGTCGGGTTGGGCGTCGATCGCGATCTCCAGGGCGCCAGCGAGGGTCCGCTGGTCCTCGACCACCAGCACGTGGGTCACGTCAGTCGTCCTTTCCGTTCGCGGCGTTCAACCGTACCCGCTGGCCCCTGTTCGGGCGGCGTACCGTGGAATGCGGGCAAACCTCGCTTCGGCGCGACGGGTGGTTCGGCGTGAGACGGATCGTGTGACGCGTTGCGGAACAGGGTGTGCCCGAATGGGGTGCCTGTGATGACTACCTACTTCTTCCGGCTCTTCGTGTTCGGCCAGACGGAGCGGTCTGTGGCGGCGCAGGCGAACCTGCGCATGTTGTGCGAGTCCCTGCTGCCCGGCCGTTACCGAGTCGAGGTGGTCGACGTCGCCGAACATCCGGATGTGGCCGATCAGGAGCGCGTCCTGGCCACCCCGATGGTCGTCAGGATGGCTCCATTGCCGAGGTATCGGGTGATCGGGGACCTGTCCGACCACCGTCGGATGGCGACAGCTCTCGGCCTGCCCGAGGAGGCACCGCCTACTCCACTAGGGGATGAAGCATGACATACAACGATGCGATCAGGCGGCTTCCCACCAGGATCAACGGCCTCGACCAGGTCGCGTTGGGCGGGCTTCCCGAAGGCCGGTCGACGCTGGTCACCGGCACCACCGGCACCGGCAAGACGTTGTTCGCCATCGAATTCCTCGCCAGGGGCATCCAGCATCTCGACCAACCAGGCGTGTTCGTCAACTTCGAGGAGAGGCCCGAAGACGTGCGCCGCAACGCGGCGTCGCTCAGCTTCCCGATCGAGCAGTGGGAACGCGACCGGCACTGGGCCTTCGTCGACGCGACGGCGGACGCCGAGGACGGCGGTGAGGTGATCGTCGGCAACTACGACTTCGGTGGGTTGGCGTCCCGTATCGAGCATGCCGTCCGTGGGATCGGCGCCGTTCGCGTGTCGCTCGACTCGCTCGGCGCGGTCTTCAGCCGGTTTCCGAACTCCGCCGTCGTCCGCCAGGAACTGCATCGGATCGCGCACGTCCTGAACCGGATCGGGGTGACCTCGGTGATCACCGCGGAGCGCACCAGCGAGTACAACGGCGTGTCCCGGTACGACGTCGAGGAGTTCGTGCTCGACAATGTGATCATCCTTCGCAACGTCCTCGCGGACGAGCGGCGGCGGCGGACCGTGGAGATCGTCAAGTTCCGCGGCACCACGCACCGCACCGGGGAGTGGCTGTTCACGATCGATCCGAAGCACGGCATCGTCGTGATGCCGCTGGCGTTCCTCACGCCGCTCGCGGTGGCGTCCCGGACGCGTGTCTCCACGGGCAACCCCGGACTGGACGAGATGTGCGGGGGCGGCGTCTACCAGGATTCGATCGTCCTGCTGACCGGGCCGAGCGGCGTCGGGAAGACGCTGACCGGCCTCGGATTCACCGCGGCCGGGATCGCGGCCGGCGAGCGCTGCCTGATCTTCGCCCTGGACGAGAGCCGCGCCCAGTTGGGCCGAAACGCCGCCGGCTGGGGGCTCGATCTCGACTCGATGGAGGCGTCCGGCCTGCTCCGGATCGTGTGCGACTACCCGGAGGTCGCCTCGTTGGAGGACCACTTCCTGCGGCTCAGGCAGCTGATCGAGGAGTTTCAGCCGACCCGCCTGGTGATGGACACACTGTCGGCCCTGGAACGGGTCGTCACGCCCCGAGCACTGCTCGACTTCGTGCTGTCGCTCGGCGCCGTGGTGCGTCAACACCGGGTGACCACGCTGCTCACCTCGGCGCCCTCCGGGCGGTTCACTCCCCAGCTCACGCCGGCGATCGCGGCCGAGATCGCCAGCCTCACCGATGTCTCCATCAACCTCCGCTACGTCGAGTCCGCCGGTGAGATCCATCGCGTCGTCGCCGTCCTTCAGACGCGAGGTTCCATGCATGACCCCAGCATCCGGCACGTGACCGTCGACAGCGAGGGCCTGCACGTCGGCGAGCGCGTGACCAGAGTGGTGGGCATCCTGTCCGGCAACTCGACGATTCCCGGGGTTCCGTGGTTGCTGGCCGAGTCGCCGGAGCCGGAAGAACAGCAGTCAGGTGAGTGAGTTCGCCGATATCAGCCGTCTCGTCATCACGGGACCGGCCGACGGGATCCTGGCCGTGAACAGGAAAGGGGTCATCCAGCTGTGCAACAAGGCCGCGGAAGACCTGTTCGCCCGACCGGCGGACGCCCTGATCGGCGCCGAATTCGGGCACCCCATCGCCCCGAACGGCGTCTTCGAGATCGACCTGATCCTGCCCGGCGGCCAGGTGCGGGTGGTCGAGATGCGGATCATCATCACCACCACCACCGGCGAGCAGCTGCGACAGGCCGTGCTGCGAGATGTCACCCATCCAGACGTCGAATACGCACTGGAGCGGCAGAACATCGTGCTCGCGGTGGCGGCGCACGAGCTGCGCAGCCCGCTCGCCGCGATCAGCCTGCTGGCACACGTGCTGCGCGACAACGAGACCACGCTGGCCCGACAGCGTCGAGTCGAGATCATCGAGCGCATCATCTCGCGCACCGTCTACGCTCAGGCCCTGGTGCGCAAGCTTCTCACCGCATCGCGGATCGACGCCGGCGGCAGCCCGGTCATCGAGAGCGTTTCCGTCTTCGAAGTCGTGGTCGAGCAGCTCGCAGAGATCGCGCAGCGGCGCGACCACCTCCGCGTGTCGGTGCCCGACGGGCTCGTGGCCGTCGTCGACCGCGCCGAGTTCCGTCAGATGCTCACGAACTACCTGGAGAACGCCCTCAGCTACGGCGAGCCGCCGGTCGAGATAGCGGCCAGGGCGACAGCGGGGTGGATCGAGATCCGGGTGACCGACCACGGCCCCGGCGTGCCCGCCTCCTTCGTGGCGCGGCTGTTCGAGCGGTTCAGCCGCGGGCCTGGCAGTGAGCGCAGGGGCGAAGGGACCGGTCTGGGACTGTGGATCGTCCGCAACCTCGCGCGGGCCAATGGGGGAGAAGCCTGGTACGAACCCGGCCATCCGCACGGCTCTCGCTTCTGTCTGCGCCTGCGGCAGGCCGGCGTCGGGCGGGCGATATCCGGTTGATCAGCCGCCGAACGGGTACCGACCGGTGACCCGCCAGGTGCCGGCGTAGGTGAGGACCCAGAGCTGGTCCAGCCGCGCGGGCACCGGCGCCGCCAAGGCGGCGATGGTCGCGCCGGCCGCATCGTCCACGCCCATTGCCAGCGTCAGATGTGCCTCGGGGGAGGGGCCGAAGCGCCCGCCGTACGGTGCGACCTCCGGCCAGTGCCGCCGAACCGCCACCGTGAGCGGCGTCAGGGCGTCGGAGGTGAGTGCTACGAAACCCGGTTCTCGTACCACCCGGTCCAACACGACATCGACCGGTGCCAGCTCGGCGGCGACTGCTGCGAGCTTCTCGGCGGCGGCCGGCACGAACGGGTAGAGCATGGTCACGTGCCCGGTGTCGCCGTCCCGGACCGCCCCGGGGAAGGCGGCGGCGATCCGCGCCAGCAGCGGAGCGGCTGCGGGTACGGGGATGATCAGGGCGGACTGACCGGGCTCGGGCACCGGCACATTATCCGTGCGGGCTGTCCATCTCCCGGGCCAACACCTTGGCCGCCTTGATCAGCAGCGGCACGACCTCGTCCACCGCGATCATGCTCATCCGGGTCTCCGGGCCGCTGATGGAGATCGCCGCGTTGGACGGCGACCCCGGCACCGCCACGGCCAGGCAGCGCACCCCGATCTCCTGCTCGCCGTCGTCCACCGCGTACCCCTGTTCGCGGATCGACGTCAGCTCGGTCCGCATGGCGTCGACCGTGGTGATCGACCGTTCGGTCTGCGGCTTCATCTGGGCCCGGGCCAGCACCTGCGCCACCGTGTCGTCGGGCAGCTGGGCCAGGATCGCCTTGCCGACGGCCGTGCAGTGCGCGTCCACCCGGCGCCCGACCTCGGTGAACATGCGCATCGAGTGCCGCGACGGGGCCTGTGCCACGTACACGACCTGGTCGCCGTCCAGCACCGCCATGTTCGACGTCTCGCCGGTGACCTCGGTGAGTTCGGCCAGATAGGGGCGGGCCCACGCGCCGAGCGTGCGGCTCGCCGTCTCGCCCAGCCGGATCAGGCGCGGCCCCAGCGCGTAGCGGCGCGACGGCTGCTGCCGCACGTAGCCGCCGCCGACCAGGGTGCGCATGATCCGGTGGATCGTCGGCAGCGGCAGGCCCGAGCTGGCCGCCAGCTGGCTGAGCGCGACTTCGCCGCCGGCCTCGGCCATCAGCTCCAACAGCTCGAAGGTGCGTTCGACCGACTGCACCCCACCGGTGTTCGTCATGCGATCAGGGTCTCCCTGTACTTGGCTCGTGCCCAAGGGTACCGTGGCTTCGCCCGGTTCTGGAAGAAAAACTCCACGATGAGGAAAACAGTGCCTGAGATCCTGACCCCGGAGGCGGTGGATTTCGTCACCGACCTCAACCGGACCTTCGCCCCGCGTCGCGACGAGCTGATCGCGGCCCGCGCCGCTCGCCGAGTTGAGTTGGCCGGCGGCCGCAAGCTGGACTTTCTCCCCGAGACCGCGTCCATCCGCGACGCGCAGTGGCAGGTCGCGCCGGCCCCGCCCGCGCTGACCGACCGGCGCGTGGAGATCACCGGGCCCACCGAGCGCAAGATGGCGATCAACGCGCTGAACTCGGGGGCCAAGGTGTGGCTGGCCGACCTGGAGGACGCCAACACGCCGCACTGGCACAACGTGGTGTCCGGGCAGGAGAACCTGTACGACGCGGTGCGCGGCACCATCGTGCACACCTCGCCCGAGGGCAAGCACTACGCGCTGCGCTCGGACGTGCGGCCGGCGACCATCGTCATGCGGCCCCGCGGCTGGCACCTCGACGAACGGCACCTTCCCGTGGACGGCCGGCCCGCGGTCGGGGCCCTGGTCGACTTCGGACTGTATTTCTTCCACAACGTCCGCGAGTTGCTGGCGCGCGGCAGCGGGCCGTATTTCTATCTGCCGAAGATGGAAAGCCACCTCGAGGCGCGGCTGTGGAATGACGTTTTCACCTACGCGCAGGAGCGGCTGGGCATTCCCCACGGCACCATTCGCGCCACCGTGCTGATCGAGACCGTGCCGGCCGCGTTCGAGATGGAGGAGATCCTCTACGAGCTGCGCGACCACGCGTCCGGTCTGAACGCCGGGCGGTGGGACTACCTGTTCAGCCTGATCAAGACGTTCCGCGACGCCGGCGAGGAGTTCGTGCTGCCGGACCGCAACAGCGTCACCATGACCGCGCCGTTCATGCGGGCGTACACGGAACTGCTGGTCCGGACCTGCCACAAGCGCGGCGCCTTTGCCATGGGCGGCATGGCCGCGTTCATTCCGAACCGGCGCGATCCCGAGGTCACCGCGGCCGCGCTGGAGAAGGTCCGCGCCGACAAGAGCCGCGAGGCCGGGGACGGCTTCGACGGTTCCTGGGTGGCGCATCCGGATCTGGTTCCCGTGTGCCAGGCCGTCTTCGACGAGGTGCTCGGCAAGCGGCCGAATCAGTTGGACAAGCTGCGCCCGGAGGTTCGGGTGACCGCCGATCAGCTGTTGGACGTCAAATCCACGCCCGGTGAGGCGACGTTTGCCGGCGTGCGGTCCGCTGTGGATGTCGGTGTGCGGTACATCCAGTCGTGGCTTTCCGGCAACGGGGCTGCCGCGATTCACAACCTGATGGAGGACGCCGCCACCGCCGAGATTTCCCGTTCGCAGTTGTGGCAGTGGGTGCACAACGGCACGGTGTTGTCGGACGGCCAGGTCGTCACGGCCGCGCTGGTTCGCGAGGTGTTGGCGGACGTGCGTTCCGAGCTGTCGGGTGATCACCTGGACGCCGCGTGCGAGCTGTTCGAGCAGGTGGCGCTGGACGATCACTTCGTGGACTTCCTGACCCTGCCGGCCTACGACAAGATCGACTGATGGACCTCGACAAGCTGGTGTCCGAACTGGACAGTCAACTGTCCGATGTGGATGCCCTGCGGGAACGCCTGTATCCGGGTTCGTCCGGTGTCCGCCAGCCCGTGCACACCGTGTACGTGCCGGCGGACCAGGTCGTGCCCGACCTGGTCGCTTCCTGGGGCGCCCGCGCGCTGGCCGCGTTGGACGAGTTCGCGCCCAATGCCGGCGCTTTGAGCGACGCGGTCGGGGTGGATGCCGTTCCCGTGTACCAGCGGGTGGTCGACAAACTTCGTGCCGAGCCGATCGAGGATCTCCGAATCGACTTCGAGGACGGCTACGGGTTCGTCGACGATGCCGTCGAGGATCAGCATGTTCGGGCCGCCGCGGACGTTCTGCGGGCCGGGGCGACGCCGTTCTGCGGGGTTCGGATCAAGGGCTTCGAGCCGGCCGGGCGCCGCCGCGGCGTACGGACCTTGAGTCTGTTGCTGGACGCCTTGGGCCCGCTGCCGCCGAATTTCGTCGTCACGCTGCCGAAGGTGACGTCGGTGGAGCAGGTGCAGTCCATGGTGTGGCTGTGTGGTCAGCTGGAGCGGTCGCCCGGCTCGCTGCGTTTCGAGCTCCAGATCGAGACCACCCAGGCCGTGCTGGGTTTTGACGGTGCCGCGACGGTGGCGCGGATGATTCATGCGTCCGAGGGTCGGTGCACCGGTTTGCATTACGGGACCTATGACTACAGTGCCGCTTGCGGCGTCACCGCCGCGCAGCAGTCCATGGAGCATCCGGTCGCCGATCACGCCAAGAACGTGATGTTGTTGGCTGCGGCGGGGACCGGGGTGCATGTTTCGGACGGGTCGACGAATGTGCTGCCGGTAGGGGATTCCGATGCCGTGCATGCCGGGTGGCGGCTGCACACGCGGTTGGTGACTCGGTCGTTGGAGCATGCGCTGTACCAGGGGTGGGACCTGCATCCGCACCAGCTCCCGTCTCGGTTCCTGGCCACCTTTTCGTTCTACCGTGCGGCTTTTCCGCAGGCGGCGGACCGGTTGCGGGCGTACCTCGGGAAGTCGTCCGGGGCGTTCCTGGACGAGCCGGCGACGGCTCAGGCCATGAGCGCGGCCCTGGTGCGGGGCATGGATTGCGGGGCGCTGGACGTGTCGGAGGTGGAGGCGGCGGTCGGGGTCGAGCGTTCCGTGCTGGACGGCTTCGCTCGGCGGCGCGTCGGCTAGGTGGTGTCGAGAAGGCGGGCGGCCCCCGCCCGCCTTCTTCCGCGCGTTGTCGCTCGCCGCTCCCTAGCGCTGCATGGCGCCCAGCCCGGCCTCCCGGGCCAGCACGATCGCCTCGGCCCGGGAACCGGTGCGCAGCTTGGTGAAGATGGCCGACAGGTGATTGCTGACGGTCTTGGGCGACAACCGGAGCTGCCGGGCGATCAGCTGGTTGGACAGGCCGGCGGCGACCAGGTTGAGGACCTCCCGCTCGCGGCCGGTCAGGCCCGGGAACGGTACCGAGACGGCGGCCAAGGGGCGCGCCACCAATGCCAGGAGGCGATCGGCGGCGGCGCGGCTGAAGATCATCTCGCCGGCGGCGACGCCTTGGATGCCCCGGACGATCTCGTCGCGTGAGGCGTCCTTGTGCAGGTAGCCGCGGACGCCGGCGCGCAGGGCTGCGCGCAGGGTGTCGTCGGCGAGTGTGGACGTCAATGCCAGGACGGCCACGTCCGGTGCGGACCGGCGCAGCTCGGTCAGCACGACGTCGCCGTCGGCCAGGTCGAGCACCAGCACGTCGGGCCGGTGCAGCAGCACCTCACGCACGGCCTCCCGAGCCGTCGAGGCCTCGGCGACCACGTCGAAGTCCTCGCACAGGACCCGCAATCCCATGCGCACCACGGGTTCGCCGCTGGCCACGGCCACCGTCACGCGCTCCGCGGCGGCCGGCCGCGCCGGTAGGGTGAGTACTGCTCTCCCATTGCTCATGTCGTACCCCCAGATCCCTCTGTGGCTTGACGCTACGGCACGGCGTTCATATCCCGTTCAAATCAACAGTCGTGACCGGCTCGTGACACGGCATTTGCAATTCCGGAATGGGGGTGAAGACTGGCCTTTTCCTAGGGGTTCCACTGCTAGGTTGACACCGTCGGAGCCGTGTTGACCAGGGGTTGGCGCTGGCGGTCGCGGTGAGGACGGGCAGGCGGTGCAATTCCCCGGTTTTCCCTAGTTGACGTCGGTCGCATCGTCATTCTACGGTCGGTTCGACGCGTTCGATGGGGTGTTTTTTGCGAGCAGTGCGAACGTGGGGTGAGTGCACAATGGAGCTTGTCGACCGTTCCGGCGAATGGGAACTGCTCAGGGACGCCTATGCCGGCTGCGGCGAGGGCCGCGGCCAGCTGGTCCTGGTCAGCGGCCGGTTCGCCAGCGGCAAGACCGAACTGCTGCACGCCTTCGGCGACTTCGTCGTGGACTCGGGCGCCCTCCTGCTCAGCGCGACGGGCGCCCGCGCGGAAGGGGCGCTCCAGCGCGGCGTGCTGGGCCAGCTCTTCCACAGCGACACCCTGCCCCCGTCGGTCATCGCGCGCGCGGCCAGCCTCATCCTGCCGGCGGCGGACCCGGGCCAGTTCGGCTCGCCGGCGATGCGCCCCTCCGACGCGCGCGTGGCCCAGGAGCTCTGCACGATCGTCTCCGGCCTGGCCAAGGACCAGCCGGTGGTGATGCTCGTCGACGACGTCCAGTACGCCGACGACGCCTCCCTGCAGGCCCTGCTCTACCTGATCCGCCGCATGCGGACGATCCCGGTCCTGATGGTGCTGACCGAATGCGAGCAGCCCTGGTCGCCGCGGCCCTGGTTCCACGCCGAGCTCGCCGGCTGCCCGCACCGCGAGATCACGCTCCGGCCCCTGTCCGCGCAGGGCGTCGCCGACCTCGTCGAGCTGAAACTGGGCGCAGGCAGGGAAAACCTCGCCGAGGGCCTGCACGCGGTGAGCGGCGGCGTGCCGCTGCTGGTGAAGGCGCTGATCGAGGACCAGGCGCACGGGGAGGGCGACCCGTTCGTCGGCGCGGCGTTCGGCCGGGCGGTCCTGGCCTGCCTGCACCGCAGCGACCCGTCCTTCCTGGAAGTGGCGCGGGGCATGGCGATCCTCGGCGACGAGGCGACGCCGGCGCTGGTGGGCCGGTTGATCGAGATGGACGGCGGCTCCGTCGAGCAGCACCTGGACGGCATGGCGCGCTCGGGCCAGTTCAGCCCGGCGGAGCTGAGCCGGCCGGCGGTGCACGCGGCGCTGCTGGACAGCCTGAGCCCGGCCGACCGGGTCGTCATGCACCGCGACGCGGCGGAACTCCTGTACTGGCACGGCGCCACACCCGTCACGGTGGCTCGGCACGTGCTCGGCGCGGACGACGCGACGGCGCCGTGGGCGATCCGGATCCTGCGCGACGCGGCCGACCAGTCGCTGGTCGACGACGACGTGGACACCGCGATCCGGTGCCTCAGCCTGGCGCTGCGGGCCAGCGAGGACGACACCGAGCGCGTTCTGATCACGGCGGCGCTGGCGCGAGCGGAGTGGCGGGTCAACCCGTTGGCGGCTTCCCGCCGGCTGGCGCCGCTGCACCACGCCCTCGAGGACGGCACGCTCACCGGCCGCGACCTCGTGACGTTCATCAGATACCTGCTGTGGCAGGGAAAACTCGACGACGCCACCGCGCAGCTGGGCACGGTGATGGAGTCGCTGACTCAGGCGGACGCGCAGATCGCCGCGGAGCTGGGCCTGGCCTACCAGTTCGTCTACGGCACGGCCCCCGGCTCGATGCCGCAGGAGACGACGAACAACCCCTGGACCCGGGCCCGCGTCACGCTGACGTCGATGGTGCAACACGGCGGCGGCGAGGACCTCGTCAACAACGCGCTGCACGTGCTGGCCAGCTGCGCGCTCGGCGACTCCACGCTGGAGATGCTGGCGACGGCGCTGTCGGTGCTGATCGGCGCGGACCGGGTGGACGACGCGGCGATCTCCTGCGAGCGGCTGCTGTGTGACGCCGCCAAGCGCAATGCCCCGATGTGGCAGGCGGTCCTGGCCAGCATCCGCGCGCACATCTCGCTGCGCCAAGGGGATCCGGCGCAGGCCGAGGAACTGGCGGCCACCGCGCTGGAGCTGATGAGCCCGCAGAACTGGGGTGTGCTCATCGGGTATCCGCTGTCCACGCTGATGCTGGCCAACACCGCGATGGGCCGACACGAGCGCGCGGCCGCCCTGGCGCAGCAGATCGTGCCCGAGGCGATGTTCAAGACGATCTTCGGCCCACGCTACCTGAACGCCCGCGGCCACCACTACCTGGCCACCGGCCGGCTGCTGGCCGCGTTCAGCGACTTCGAGGAGTGCGGCGCGCTGGTCGGCGCGCTCGGCCTGGACGTGCCGGTGATCTCCATGTGGCGCGGCGACCTGGCCGAGGTGCAGGTGCTGCTGGGCCGGCCGTGGACGGCCAAGGAACTGGTCACCGCCCAGCTGGAGTTCGCCGGTGGCGTCACCGGGCGGGTCAAGGGCGTGTCGCTGCGCGTGTTGGCGGCCACCAGCGACCCGAAGGAACGGCCGCGGCTGCTCTACGCCGCGTTGGATCTGCTCCAGGTCAGCGGGGACCGGCTGGAACTGGCCCGCTGCCTGGTCGACCTGGCCCAGGCGCACCACGAGCTGGGCGAACTGGAGCTGGCGCGGTCCGCCGCGCTGCGGGCGAGTCAGGAGGCGAGGTCGTGTCACGCCGCACCGCTGCTGGACCGGCTGTCCCGGTGGAGCGTGGACGTAGCGGAGACACCGACGGCGGCGCCGGACGAGGCCGACGACGCGGTCGGCTCGGTGCTGAGCGCCGCGGAGCTGCGGGTGGCCGCCCTGGCGACCCTCGGGCACACCAACCGCGAGATCGGTCGCCGCCTCTACATCACGCCCAGCACCGTGGAACAGCACCTGACCAAGGTGTATCGCAAGCTCAACGTGGGTGGCCGCAAGGACCTCCCGGCGGGTCTGTCCCTGCACGTGGCGTCGACGCCGACCGGCTGACGCCGCAAAAACTCCACTTCTGTCTAGGACATTTGTATAGGACATGAGGTAGAATGGATGCATGGGACATCGAGAAGACCTGCTGGCCGGCGCCAAGCGCTGCCTCGTGGAGAAGGGTTACGCGAGAACGACCGCGCGTGACATCGTGGCGGCCTCCGGCGCCAACCTGGCGTCGATCGGCTACCACTTCGGGTCCAAAGAGGCCCTGCTGAACCAGGCACTCATCCAGTCGGTGAGGGAGTGGGGTGAACAGCTTGCGAAGACTCTGATCGAGGCCGACGTGGACCATCTGGGCCCGCGCGAACGGTACGAGGCGATCTGGGGACGCATCGTCGAGATGTTCGGCTCGAACAAGCAGTTGTGGGCCGCGCAGTTCGAGGTGCTGGCGCAGATCGAGCACGCCGAGGACGTTCGCCAGGTGCTGACCTCCGGCAACGCCGAGGGCCGGCCGGGCCTGGGCATGCTCTTCAACAACATCGACCCCGAGGTGGACGAGCGACAGGCGTCGCTGGTCGGCGCGTTCAACCAGGCGCTGCTGACCGGCCTGATGGCCCAGTGGCTCATCGACCCCACCACCGCGCTGAACGGCGCGGACATCACCGAGGCGCTGAACGTGATCGCGCGCAGCTTCGCCGGTGAGAAGGTTGGCAGTGCCAGCAACTGATCCTTGGTTGACCCGGGCGCAGCGACCCCGCTAGCGGGGTCGCGCCCGACCCGGACTGGCCCTGTTCCACCACGGAGTCGAGCAGGGCACGCGAGTCCACGAGCCGCCGCTGCGCGCTGATCCGCCGGCGCTCGATCCGGAGACATTCTCCCTTCTTTCCCGACGCCGCAAGGCGTTGATGACGCACGCCCAGAGTCCGCCGCGCCACTGCCACGCGCGGCGGGGCGACCCGGCCTGCCCTCCTCACCGTTGGAACCGCCCTTCCCTGCCCGGGAAGGGCCCTCAACTCGTGCCCGTCCTGTGTCACGCACGGTGCTGTGACGATCACCTAGGGGCCCTCGACGTGGTGCCGTCGGGGACAAAACAGCAGGTAGAAGCACATTTAAACGTACGTCCTATACAAATGAGCTAGACGTATGTATAGTTCCGACCAACAGATCCGAAGTGCCGATCCCACATCAGGAGTCTGAAGTGACAACCACGCAGCACAACCAGAACGGGACGAACGCCGGCGCCGCGACCACCGTCCAGCTGGACCAGGTCCGCAAGGTGTACGGCAAGGGGGACAACGAGGTCGTCGCCCTCGGCGGCGTCACCATCGGCTTTCGCCAGGGCACCTTCACCGCCGTGATGGGCCCCTCGGGCTCCGGCAAGTCCACGCTGCTGCACTGCGCGGCCGGCCTGGACACGCCGACGTCGGGCTCGGTGACGCTGGCCGGTCAGAAGATCGAGGGCCTGTCCGAGGCGAAGCTGACGATCCTGCGCCGCGACCGCATCGGCTTCATCTTCCAGTCGTTCAACCTGCTGCCGGCGCTGACCGTCTACCAGAACGTCACGCTGCCGCTCCAGCTGGCCGGCCGCAAGCCGAACAAGGCCGAGGTCAACCGGATCATCCAGCAGGTCGGCCTGGCCGAGCGCAAGAACCACCGCCCGGGCCAGCTCTCCGGCGGCCAGCAGCAGCGCGTCGCCATCGCGCGCGCCCTGGTCACCCGGCCCGCGGTGATCTTCGCCGACGAGCCGACCGGCGCCCTGGACACCCGCACCGCGCGGGATGTCCTGACGCTGCTGGGCAATTCGGTCCGCGCCACCGGCCAGACCATCGTCATGGTCACGCACGACCCGGTGGCCGCCTCGCACGCCGACAGCGTCGTGTTCCTCGCCGACGGCCAGCTGGCCGGCGAGCTGCACAACCCGACGCCGGAGTCGGTCGCCGAGCGCATGACCCAGCTCGGCAACTTCGTCGCCGCCCGCCGCAACAACGTGGCTGTGGGGAGCAACTGAGATGTTCAAGCTCGCCATGCGCTCACTGCGCCACCGCTGGGGCGGCTTCGTCGCCACCTTCATCGCGATGTTCTTCTGCGCCGGCCTGCTGATGGCGGCCGGCGGCCTGGTCCAGACCTCCGCGGAGCACGCCGTGCCCGCGCAGCGGCTGGCCGCGGCGCCGATCGTCGTCGCCGGCAACTCCAACTACAACCTGCCGGGCGGCCAGACCCCGTACACGCTGGCCGAGCAGGTCCGCGTCGGCCAGGACGTGGTCGACGCCGTCGGCAAGACCCCCGGTGTCGCCAAGGCGATCCAGGACGTGTCGTTCCCGGCCGTCGTGCTCAAGGATGGCAAGCCCGTCTCCGCGAGCAGCCAGGAGTTCCGCGGCCACGGCTCCCGGGTCGAGACCGACATGACCTCGCTGGGCCACGGCTGGACCTCGGCCGAGCTGACCCCGTACACGCTGGTGTCGGGCACCGAGCCCACCGCGGCCGGTCAGGTCGTGCTCGACACCACCACCGCCTCGCTGGCCGGTGTCCAGGTTGGACAGTCGGTCACCGTCGAGGTGCACGGCGGCCAGCAGACCTTCACCGTCAGCGGCATCGCCCGGGCGTCCGGCACCGTGTCTCAGGCGGCGCTGTTCTTCGGTCCCGCCGACGTCCAGAAGTTCAACACCGAGCCCGGCACGCTGAACGCGATCGGCGTCATCCCGGCCGCCGGCCAGGACGTCGCCGCGCTGAGCGACAAGCTGACCGCGGCCGTCGGCCCGAGCGCCATCGTGCTCACCGGCGACCACCGCGGCTACGCCGAGTTCCCGGACACCCTCAAGGTCACCGACCTCACCGTCACGTCCGCGGTGTTCACCCTGCTGGCGATCATGGCCGGCCTGTTCGGCGCCTCCTCCACGCTCGCGCTGGCCTACCAGCAGCGCGGCCGGGAAATGGCTCTGCTGCGGGCGATCGGCACCACGCCGCGCCAGCTGCGCCGGATGATCCGCGGTGAGACGATCACGCTGTCGCTGCTCGCCTCCGTGGTGGCCATCGTGCCCGCGTACTTCGCCAGCGAGTGGCTGTACGACGAGATCGTGTCCAGCGGCATCGCGCCGGAGGGCATCGTCTTCCACCTGGGCCCGGCGCCGATCGTCATCGCCATGCTGATCGCGCTGCTGACCAGCATCGGCGCGGCCCGCATCGCCGGCCGCCGCGCGGCCGTCACCAAGCCGACCGCGGCCTTGCAGGAGGCGGAGAACCAGCCGGTGCGCATGGGCTGGGGCCGGGTCATCATGGCCTGGGTGTTCATCGCCGTCGCGGCCCTGATGTCGTTCGTGACGCTGACCGCCGTCACCGGCCCGCTCACCGCCACCCCGGCGGCGCTGATCTCCATCTGCCTGGCCGTCGGCCTCGGCCTGCTCGGCCCGGCCATCGCCAAGCTGATGACGGCGATCATCGCCCCGCTGCTGCGGCCGTTCGCCGGCCTGGCCGGCTACCTGGGCTCGCTCAACGCCCGCCAACGCGCCACCCGGATGGCGGCGGTGATCACCCCGGTGATGCTGCTGACCGCCATCGCCACCGCCAACCTGTACCTGGTCACCACCGAGCAGGACGTCAGCACCGCCGCCTACACCGACGACCTGCACGCCGACCTGGTGCTCCAGTCCGGCGCGACCGGCTTCACCCCGGACGTGCTGGCCAAGGTCCGGCAGCTGCCGAACGTGGACGCCGCCTCGGAGTTCGTGGCCAGCACCGGTTTCGTCGAGAAGCCCACGGACCCGTTGGGCGGCAAGGACCTCGACGGCTGGCCGATCCAGGGCGTCACCGCCGACGCCGCGTCCAAGATCGGTGTCTCGTCGACGATCTCCGGTGACCTGCGCAACCTGACCGGGAACACCGTCGCCCTGACCGACACCTACGCCAAGCGCATCGGCCGCACCATCGGCGACACCATCACCCTGCGGCTGGGCGACCGGTCCACCGTGGACGTCAAGCTGGTCGCCACCTTCCCGACCCGGCCCAGCTTCGACAAGATCCTGCTGCCCGCCGACCTGCTGGCCGCGCACACCCTGCCCGGCCTGCCGATCCAGATCCTGGTCCGCGCCACCGCCGGCGCCGACGTGGCCCAGCTGCGTACGGCCCTGGCCGCCCTGTCGCAGACGCTGCCCGGTAGCACCATCAGCGACCGCAGCACCCTGGCCACCGCCTACGCCGGGCACCTCCAGTCGCAGGCGCTGGTGAGCTACCTGATCGTGGCGATGATCGCCGGCTACACCACCATCACCATCGTCAACAACCTGGCGCTGTCGACCACCAGGCGCCGCAAGGAGTTCGGCCTGCAGCGGCTGACCGGCTCCACCCGCGGCCAGATCCTGGGCATGATGGCGTTCGAGGGAACCCTGGTGGCGGTGATCGGCATCATCCTCGGCGTCATCGTCACCCCGTCCACGCTGATCCCGTTCAGCCTGTCCCGCACCGGAAACGCGATCCCCACCGGTCCACTGTGGATGTTCTTCGCGGTGGTGGCGTACGCGGCGGTGGTGGCCCTGCTGGCCACGCTCGTGCCGACCTGGTTCCGGCTGCGCGGTCGGCCCCTGGAGGCCGCCGTTCCCGAGTGATTTCCCCAGTACTACGAGCCTCCGGCCACTCCTGCTGCGCAGGGGTGGCCGGAGGTCGTTGTGCGGTGAGGGAATAGGTGCCGGCGAAGTCATGACGACGGCATCGGAGCGACTGCTGTGATCGAACTCCCAGACGCGGAAGGCAACCTGGTTGCCTTCGAGCCCAAGAAGACGCCTTCCCCCTTTGCTCCCGGCGGCCCCGCGCTGCGCAGCCGCACCCTGTTCTCGGCGGCCCACGTCGTCGCCGACCCGGCCGCGCCGAACGCGCAGTACGGTCCGGCGACCATCGACTGGGACGCCACCATGGCGTTCCGCCGCCACCTCTGGTCGCACGGCCTGGCCGTCACGGAGGCGCAGGACACCTCGCAGCGCGGCATGGGCCTGGACTGGCCGCTGGCCGCCGAGCTGATCACGCGGTCCGGCGCGGAGGCCAAGGCCGTCGGCGGCCGGCTGTCCGCGGCGATCTGGACCGACCAGCTGGACCCGACCGCCGCGCACTCCGTCGCCGACGTGCTCGCCGCGTACGAGCAGCAGATGGAGGTCGCCGAGGCGGCCGGCGCCGAGATCGTGATCCTGGCCAGCCGGCAGCTCGCCGCCTCGGCCAAGGGCCTCGACGACTACGCCGAGGTCTACCGGCAGCTGATCAAGCAGGCGAGCAAGCCCGTGGTGCTGCACTGGGTTCGTGAGCTGATGGACCCGGGCCTGGCCGGCTACTGGGGCAGCGCCAACGGCGACGAGGCGCTGGAGAACTTCCTCGGCGTGGTGGCCGAGAACAAGGACAAGATCGACGGCGTGAAGGTGCTGCCGCAGGCGCTGGACCGCGAGATCGAGATGCGCCGCCGACTGCCCGAGGGCGTCAAGTGCTACACCGGCGACGACCTCAGCTACCCCACGCTGATCGCCGGCGACGGCACCCACCACAGCCACGCGCTGCTGGGCATCCTGGACCCGCTGGCCCCGCTGGCCGCCGCGGCCGTGCGCAAGCTGGACGCGGGCGACACCGCGGGCTTCACCGAGCTGCTGGGCCCGACCGTGCAGCTGTCCTTCCACCTGTTCGAGGGCACCGGCATGGACATCCGGTTCTACAAGACCGGGTTCACCTTCCTGGCGTGGCTGTCCGGCCACCAGGACCACTTCAAGATGATCTGGAGCGAGCAGAACGACCGCTCGCCGGCGCACCTGGCCAAGGCCTACCAGCTCGCCGACGGCTTCGACCTGTTCCCGGACCCGGACCTGGCCGAGCGGCGGATGCGGCAGTACCTGGCCGAGGCGGGGGTCACGGCATGAGCGACACCCACGCCGTAGTGCTCGGCGGCGGCATGGCCGGCATGCTGGCCGCCGCCTCCCTGGTCGGGCACGCCGACGCGATCACCATCGTCGAGGGCGACACCTTCCCCGAGACCCCGTTGCCCCGCAAGGGACTTCCGCAGGGCTACCACTCGCACATGTTCATGGGCGGCGGCGCGCAGGCGCTTGACGACCTGCTGCCCGGCACCAGCAAGCTGCTAATCGCGGCCGGCGCGCACCGGCGCGAGCTGCCCGGCGGCTCGCTGACGCTCTCGTCGGTCGGCTGGCACCGCCGTGGCCCGAGCCCGGCCTACTCCATCGTGTGCAGCCGTGAGCTGATGGACCACATCGTCCGCCAGCAGACGCTGCGCAACACGCAGATCAGCGTGCTGGAGCAGACCCAGGTGAAGGGTCTGGTCGGCGACGCCTCGCGGATCACCGGCGTGCGGATCCAGCGCGGTGTCGCGCCGGTCGAGACGATCGACGCCGACTTCGTCGTGGATGCCACGGGTCGGCGCTCGCAGTCGCCGAAGTTCCTTGCCGCGCTGGGCCTTCCGGCCGTCGACGAGGAGACCGTCGACTCCGGCCTGTCGTACTCGACGCTGCTGTTCCAGGCGCCGCCCGGTGGTTCGGCGATCCCGGTGATCCTCATCCAGCCGCAGGCCGGCACCGGCCAGCCGGGCCACGGCGCGACGCTGTTCCCGATCGAGAACAACCTGTGGATCTGCACCATGACCGGCACCCGCGGCGGCGAGCCGCCGGCCGACGAGGACGGATTCCGCAAGTTCGCCGAGAACCAGCGGCACCCGATCATCGCCGAGATGATCTCCGGCATGACGCCGCTGGGCGAGGTCAAGCCGTACCGAGGCACGGCCAACCGCCGCCGCTACTACGACAAGCTCCCCGTGCCGGAGGGCTTCGTCGTCCTCGGCGACGCCGCCACGGCGCTGAACCCCGTGTACGCGCACGGAATGTCCGTCGCGGCACACGGCGCGGTGGCGCTGCGCCGGGCGCTGGAGGCCAACGGCGGCCTGAAGCCGGGCACGTCCCGCAACGCGCAGACCGCCATCGCCCGCGCCGCCGACTTCGCGTGGACGACGGCCAGCGGCCAGGACCGCGGCTTCCCCGGCACCAAGGCCAACCGCGAGGTGAAGGTCAGCAAGGGGCAGGCCAAGTTCGCGGATCGCATGTCCCGCACCGCTCTGAGCGACCCGGTGGTGGGCAACGCGGTGTACGAGGTCTACACGCTGGCCGCGCCGCAGTCGAAGGCGGCCACCCTGCCGGTGCTGCTGTCCACGCTGCGCGGGCCGCGCAAGCCGGACCTCACCGCGGAGCAGGCGATCGCGCAGTTCCCGGAGCTGGCGGACCTCCGCCGCACCAGGATTAGCAGTTGACCTAGTGAGACCGCACCCGGGGTTGGCGATAATTGCACCGGGTGCGGTCTCCTTTTTCTTGTCTGCCATGAAGGTTCTCCGATCGAACTGATGGGGTGGCGTGGGGTGTCCAACGAGGAGAAGCTTCTCGACTACCTCAAGCGAGCGACGTCCGATCTGCGGGAGGCCCGCAAGCGGCTGGCCGACGCCGAGCGGCGCGAGCAGGAACCGATCGCGATCGTCAGCATGGGCTGCCGATTCCCGGGCGGGGTGGGCTCCCCGGAGGACCTGTGGCAGCTGGTGGTCGACGAGGTGGACACCGTGGGATCCATGCCCACGGACCGGTTCTGGGACCTGGACGGCAGCTACGACCCCACGCCCGGCGCCCCGGGCAAGATCTACTCCAGGGACGGGTCCTTCCTCGACGACGCCGGCGGCTTCGACGCGGAGCTGTTCCGCATCAGCCCGCGCGAGGCGGCGGAAATGGACCCGCAGCAACGGTTGCTGCTGGAGACGGCGTGGGAGGCGTTGGAGCGGGCCGGCATCGACCCGACGTCGCTGAAGGGCAGCCGCACCGGCGTGTTCGCCGGCGTCATGTACCACGACTACGGCGCCGGCACCTCGGACGGCAGCATGGTGTCCGGCCGCGTCTCGTACACCCTGGGGCTTGAAGGCCCGGCGGTCACTGTGGACACCGCCTGCTCGTCGTCGCTCGTTGCCCTGCATCAGGCGATTCGCGCTCTGCGGGCCGGTGACTGCGCGCTGGCGCTGGCCGGCGGCGTTACCGTGATGGCGACACTGGAGACGTTCGTCGAGTTCTCCCGCCAGCGCGGATTGTCGCCGACCGGTCGCTGCCGGGCGTTCGCCGACGGTGCCGACGGCGTCGGCTGGGGCGAGGGCGCCGGCATGCTGCTGCTGGCGCGGTTGTCCGACGCGCAGCGGCTGGGCTACCCGATTCTGGCCGTGGTGCGGGGAAGTGCCGTCAACCAGGACGGGGCGTCGAACGGCATCACCGCGCCGAACGGCCCGTCGCAGCGGCGGGTGATCCGTCAGGCATTGGCGTCGGCCGGCATCGGTCCGTCCGATGTGGACGTCGTCGAGGCCCACGGCACCGGCACGACGCTCGGTGATCCGATCGAGGCGCAGGCCCTGCTGGCGGTGTACGGGCAGGAACGCACGGAGCCCCTGTGGCTGGGGTCGATCAAGTCGAACATGGGGCACACGCAGGCGGCCGCCGGCGTCGCCGGGATCATCAAGATGGTCATGGCGATCCGGCACGGCGTGCTGCCGAGGACTCTGCACGTGGACTCGCCGAGTTCGCACGTCGACTGGACTGCGGGTTCGGTTGAGCTGTTGACGGAGTCCCGGGCGTGGCCCGCGGTGGAGCGCCCGCGTCGCGCGGGCGTCTCCTCCTTCGGCATCTCCGGCACGAACGCGCACGTGATCATCGAGCAGGCTCCGGTCGTCGAGGCCGTCGAGCGCTCCGTCGATCCGCGACCGGTGCCGTGGATTCTCTCCGGCAAGACCGCCGCGGCCTTGACGGATCAGGCTTCTCGCTTGTCCACCGTGGATACGCTTCCGGTGGATGTGGCGTACACGCTGGCGACCGGCCGGGCCGCGATGGAACAGCGCGCGGTGGTCGTCGGCTCGTCGCTGGACGAGCTCGTGTCCGGGCTTGCCGGCGTGGCCGGGGTGACGGCCGACGCCGGGAAGACGGCATTCCTGTTCACCGGTCAGGGTGCACAGCAGATCGGCATGGGGCGGGAGCTGCACGCGGCGTTCCCGGTGTTCGCCGAGGCCTGGGACGCCGCGATCGACTGCGACGCGGTGTGGGGCGACGACCAGGAGGCGTTGAACCAGACCGGAAACGCCCAGCCCGCGCTGTTCGCGTTCGAGGTGGCGCTGTTCCGGCTGCTGGAGTCCTGGGGCGTCAAGCCGGACTTCGTGGCCGGTCACTCGGTGGGTGAGATCGCGGCGGCGCATGTCGCCGGGGTGTTGTCGCTGGAGGATGCGCGGACGTTGGTGTCCGCGCGGGGACGGTTGATGCAGGCGCTGCCGGCCGGCGGTGCGATGGTTGCCTTACAGGCGGCCGAGGACGAGGTTGTGCTGCGGCCCGGGGTCGGGATCGCGGCGGTGAACGGTCCGCAGTCGGTGGTGATCTCCGGTGACGAAGCGGCCGTGCTGGAGATCAAGGCGGAGTTCGAGGCGTTGGGGCGCAAGACGTCCCGGCTGAAGGTGTCGCACGCGTTCCACTCGCCGCTGATGGAGCCGATGCTGGCGGAGTTCCGGAGTGTCGTCGCCGGCCTGACGTTCAACGAGCCGTCGTTGCCGGTGGTCACCACGTCGGCCGGCGGCGGGCGGTGGAGCGAGCCGGAGTACTGGGTCGGGCATGTCCGCGAGGCGGTGCGGTTCGCGGACGCGGTGCTGGGGCTCAGGGCGGAGGGCGTGACGCGGTTCGTGGAGGTCGGGCCCGACGGGGTGCTGACCGGGATGGCCGCGAACTGCGTCGAGGACGCGGTTTTCGTTGCCACGCAACGGCGTGGTCGGGCCCAGGAGCGCGAGCTGGTCGCGGGCGTCGCGCAGGCGTGGGCCCACGGTGTGCCGGTGGACTGGGAGGCGTTCTTCGCCGGGCGGGGCGCGCAGCGCGCCGACCTGCCGACGTATGCCTTCCAGCACCAGCGGTTCTGGGTGAACTCGGTCTGGACGCAGGGTTCGGACCTGGGCTCGGCCGGCCTGGCGCCGGTCGAGCACCCGCTGCTGGCCGCGGTGGTCGCCGCACCCGAGGGCGACGGCGTCGTGCTGACCGGCCGGCTGTCCACCCAGACCCAGCCCTGGCTGGCCGATCACGACGTGCTGGGCACGGTGATCCTGCCCGGCACGGCGTTTTTGGAGCTGGCGATCCAGGCCGGCGACCACGTCGGCTGCGACCTGGTGGAGGAACTGACCTTGGAGGCGCCGCTGGTGCTGCCCGAGCGTGGCGGCGTGGCGATCCAGGTGGTGGTGGGCGCGGCCGACGCGGACGGCGCCCGCCAGGTGAGCGTGCACTCGCGCGTCGAGGACCCCCTTAATGCCGACTCTGGGCTGCCGTGGACGCGGCACGCTCTCGGCATCCTCACGGTGGGTGCGTCGGTCCCGGTTGCGGAGCTGGCCGAGTGGCCGCCGGCCGGCGCTTCGCGCGTCGACATCGACGGTGCGTACGACCAGCTCCTCGGCCGTGGTTACGCCTACGGCCCGGTGTTCCAGGGGCTGAAGGCGGTGTGGCGGCGCGGCGACGAGATGTTCGCGGAGGTGGCGCTGCCCGAGGGCGCCGAGGCGGAGCGGTTCGGGCTGCACCCGGCGCTGCTCGACTCGGCGATGCACGGGGAACTGTTGGGAGACGGCGACACGGAGTTGCCGTTCTCGTGGGGCGGCGTGTCGCTGCACGCCGCCGGTGCGTCGGCGCTGCGGGTGCGGATGGCGCCCGCTGACGGCGGTCTTTCCCTTACCGTGGCGGATTTGACCGGTCAGCCGGTGCTGACGGTGGCGTCCCTGGCGTCGCGGCCGGTGACCCCCGCGCAGCTTTCCTCCGCCGAGCCGCTGTACGAGTTGGTGTGGCAGCCCGCGGTTTCGGGATCGGCTGTCGATCCCGATGTTGTCGTCGAGCACGTCGTGTCGGCTGAGGGCGACGTGCTCGACGGCGTCCGCACGGTGGCCTCCGTTGTGTTGGAACGCATCCGTGCGGCGCTCGTTGGCGAGGACCGGGTCGCCTTCGTCACCCGTGGCGCGGTTTCCGTCGGCGGCGAGGACATAGACCTGGCGATCGCCCCGGTGTGGGGCATCGTCCGCGCCGCGCAGGCGGAGAACCCCGGCCGTTTTGTCCTGGTGGACACCGATTCCGACGATGTCGCGGCGGCTTTGGCTCTGGGTGAGCCGGAAGTCGCGGTGCGCGGCGGGTCGGTGTTCGTCCCGCGGCTGGCCCGAGTGGCCGCCACCGCCGGCTCTGTATCGATTGACTCTGGGGCAGCCGACGGCACGGCCCTGGTCACCGGTGGCACCGGCGGCCTCGGTGCGCTGTTCGCCCGGCATCTGGTGGCGGAAAGGGGTTTCCGCAGCCTGGTGCTGACGAGCCGGCGCGGCATCGAGGCCCCCGGAGCCGCCGCACTGAAGTCCGAGCTGGAGGCACTCGGCGCCACCGTCACGGTTGCCGCGTGCGACGTCAGTGACCGGGACGCGCTGGCCTTCCTGCTGGAGGGCATTTCCGACCTGAAGGCCGTGGTGCACGCGGCCGGCGTCGCCGAGAACGGCCTGGTGCAAGCGGTTACCGCCGAGGAGTTGGACGCGGTGCTGCGGCCCAAGGCCGACGCCGCGTGGTACCTGCACGAGCTGACCCGCGGCCTGGACATGTTCGTGCTGGTCTCCTCCGTCGGTGGCCTGTTGCTCGCCGCCGGGCAGGCCAGCTACGCCGCCGCGAACGTGTTCCTGGACGGCCTGGCCCAGCACCGGCGGGCGCTCGGGCTGCCGGCGACCTCCCTGGCGTACGGGCTGTGGGGCGTCGAGGCAGGGCTCGGGGCCGAGCTCGGCGATACAGACCTGGAGCGGATGCGGAAGTCCGGCCTGCCGGCGTTGTCCGAGGCCGAGGGCCTGTCGCTGTTCGATGCCTCCCTGGACTCCGGTTCCGCGAACGTCGTGCCGGTCAAGCTCGATCTCGCCACGTTGCGCACCCGCGAGGTGCCGCACGTGCTGCGTGGCCTGGTGCGCGTGCCGCAGCGGCAGGCGGCGCGAGCCGGTTCGGTCACGGGCAGCTCGCTGGCCGACCTCAGCGACGACGCGCTGCTGGACCTGGTGCGCAAGCACGTCGCCGCGGTGCTCGGGCACGCGTCCACCGACGCGATCGAGCCGGACCGCGCGTTCCAGGAGCTGGGCTTCGATTCCCTTGCGTCCGTTGAGCTTCGCAACCTGCTCGGCGGCGAGACCGGCCTGCGGCTGCCGGCGACGCTCGTGTTCGACTACCCGACCTCCCGCTCGGTGTCGGAGTACCTGCGCGAGAAGCTCGGTGGCGCCAAGGCCGTCACCGCGGTTCGGGCGGTGTCGCCGCTGGACGACGACCCGATCGTCATCGTCGGCATGGCCTGCCACTATCCGGGCGGCGTCAACTCGCCCGAGGACCTGTGGCGGCTGGTCGCCGACGGCGGCGACACCGTCGGCCCGTTCCCCACGAATCGCGGCTGGGACCTGGCCAACCTGTTCGACCCGGAGCCCGGCAAGCCCAACAAGACGTACGCGCGCGACGGCGGCTTCCTCCACGACGCAGCCGAGTTCGACGCCGACTTCTTCGGCATCAGCCCGCGCGAGGCCGTGCTGATGGACCCGCAGCAGCGGCTGCTGCTGGAGACCGCGTGGGAGACGTTCGAGCGCGCCGGCATTGATCCCCGGTCGCTCAAGGGCTCTTCGACCGGCGTGTTCACCGGCATGATGTACCACGACTACGCCCTGAACAGCGCCTCCGGCGCCATCGCGTCCGGCCGTGTCTCGTACAGCTTCGGCTTCGAGGGCCCGGCCGTCACTGTCGACACGGCGTGTTCGTCGTCGCTGGTGGCGCTGCACCTGGCGATTCAGGCGCTGCGGTCGGGGGAGTGCTCGCTGGCGCTGGCCGGCGGCGTGGCCGTGATGGCGACGCCCGAGATGCTCATCGACTTCTCCACCCAGCGCGGACTTTCCGCCGACGGCCGCTGCAAGTCGTTCGCCGGCGCGGCCGACGGCACCGGCTGGTCCGAGGGTGTCGGCCTGATCCTCGTCGAGCGCAAGTCCGACGCCGAGCGGCTCGGGCACCCCATCGTCGCCGTGATTCGCGGTTCCGCCGTCAACCAGGACGGCGCCTCCAACGGCCTCACCGCCCCCAACGGTCCCGCGCAGCAGCGGGTCATCCGTCAGGCGCTGGCCAATGCCGGCCTCGACACGTCCGATGTGGACACCGTGGAGGCGCACGGCACCGGCACCAAGCTCGGCGACCCCATCGAGGCGCAGGCCCTGCTCGCGACCTACGGTCAGGATCGGTCGGAGCCGCTGTGGCTGGGGTCGATCAAGTCCAACATGGGCCACTCCCAGGCGGCGGCCGGTGTCGCCGGCATCATCAAGATGGTCATGGCGATGCGGCACGGCCTGCTGCCCAAGACCTTGCACGTCGACGAGCCCACGCCCCATGTGGATTGGGCCGCCGGCAATGTCCGGCTGCTGACCGAGTCGCGGCCGTGGCCGTCGGTCGATCGGCCCCGCCGGGCGGGCATCTCGTCGTTCGGGTTGAGCGGCACCAACGCGCACGTGATCGTCGAGCAGGTGCCGGCGGCCGAGCCGGCCCCCGCCGAGTCGTCCCGAGTCGTGCCCCTGCTGGTGTCGGGCAAGACCCCCGAGGCGCTGGCCGGCCAGATCGCCGGGCTTTCGGATGCGGGCGGCAGTCTGCTGGATATTGCATACACGCTGGCGGTGGAGAGGGTGGCGTTCGACCACCGGGGCGTCGGCCTCGACCGGGAGAACTTCGTGGCCGGGGCGGTGCGCCCGGGGAGGACGGCGTTCCTGTTCACCGGTCAGGGTTCCCAGCGCATCGGCATGGGCCGCGAGCTGCACGCGGCGTTCCCGGTGTTCGCGGCCGCCTGGGATGCGGCGATCGATGGCGACGTTGCCTGGGGTGAGGACCAAGAAGCCCTCAACCAGACCGGCAATGCGCAGCCTGCCCTCTTCGCGTTCGAGGTGGCGCTGTACCGGCTGCTGGAGTCGTGGGGGATGAAGCCGGACTTCGTCGCAGGTCACTCCGTGGGTGAGATCGCGGCGGCGCATGTGGCCGGAGTCCTGTCGCTGGAGGATGCGAAGGCGCTGGTCAGTGCCCGTGGGCGGTTGATGCAGGCGTTGCCGGCCGGTGGCGCGATGGTCGCCGTCCAGGCCACCGAGGACGAGATCACGCTGGTCGACGGCGTCGGCATCGCCGCGGTGAACGGCCCGCAGTCGGTGGTGATCTCCGGTGTTGAAGATGCCGTGCTCGCGATCAAGGCGGAGTTCGAGGCCAAGGGGCGCAAGGCGACGCGGTTGAAGGTGTCGCACGCGTTCCACTCGCCGCTGATGGAGCCGATGCTCGACGAGTTCCGAGCCGTCGTGGAAACGCTGACCTTCGCCGAGCCGGAGCTGGGCGTTGTCACGACCTCCGCCGGTGGCGGGGCGTGGACCGAGCCGGAGTACTGGGTCAACCACGTGCGGGCGGCGGTCCGGTTCGCCGACGCGGTGACCAGCCTCAACGCGCAGGGCGTGACGAAGTTCGTCGAGGTCGGACCGGACGGGGTGCTGGCCGGCATGGGGGCGAACTGTGTCGAGGACGCGGTGTTCGTCGCCACCCAGCGCCGCGAGCGGCCCCAGGAGCGGGAGCTCGTCGCCGGCATCGCGCAGGCCTGGGCGAACGGCGTGATCGTCGACTGGGCGAAGTTCTTCGACGGCACCGGCGCGCGGCGCACGGAGCTGCCCACGTACGCCTTCCAGCGGCAGACGTTCTGGATGACGTCGGCGAACTCCGGCGGCGACGTGACGTCGGTGGGGCAGATCGCGGTGCAGCACCCGCTGCTCGGCGCGGCGGTCGCCTCCGCGGAGACGGACGGCGTGGTGCTCACGGGCCGGCTGTCGGTGGAAACCCAGCCGTGGCTGGGGGATCACGACGTCCTCGGCGCGCTTCTGTTGCCGGGCACCGCCTTTGTGGAGCTGGCGTTGCAGGCCGGCCACCACGTCGGCTGCGATGTGGTGCAGGAGCTGACCCTCGAGGCGCCGCTGATTCTGCCGGAACGCGGCGGCGTCGCGGTGCAGGTGGTTGTCGACGGCGCCCGCAACGTCGGCATCTACTCCCGTATCGACGACCGCGAGTGGACACGGCACGCCACCGGCGTGCTCGACACGGAGGCCGCCGTACCCGAAACCCTCGACGAGTGGCCGCCGCCCGGCGACGCCGCCGACCTCGACGGGGCGTACGAGAACCTCGCCGATCAGGGGTACGCCTACGGCCCGATGTTCCAGGGGCTCAAGGCGGCCTGGTTCGACGGCGACGACACGTACGCCGAAGTCGCGCTGCCGGCGGGGGCCGACGCGGAGCGCTACGGCATCCACCCGGCGCTGCTCGACTCGGCCCTGCACGCGCAACTGGTCGCGATCGAGGAGTCCGGCGACACCCAGCTCCCGTTCGCCTGGAACGGCGTCACCCTGCACCGCGCCGGCGCGTCCGAGCTGCGCGTGCGGATCCGCCGCACCGGCGACGACTCGGTGTCCGTGCTGGTCACGGACATCACCGGCGACCCGATCCTGTCCGTCGACTCCCTGGTGTCGCGGGCGGTGTCGACCGAGCAGCTCAGCGTCGACCGCCAGCACGATTCGCTCTTCCACGTCGTCTGGACGCCGGTCCCGGTATCCGGCACCGAGGAGGCGACGATCGAGGTCGTGCCGCCCGACAACGCGCTGGAACACGTTCTCGGCCGCGTGCAGGACTGGCTCGCCGACGACAGCAACGCCGACAACCGGCTGGTGTTCGTCACGCGCAACGCCGTCGACACCGACGCCGTCGACCTCGACGTGGCGCCGGTCTGGGGCCTGGTCCGGTCGGCGATCGCCGAGAACCCCGGGCGCTTCGGCCTGATCGACACCGACGGCGACGACGTCACCGCGGCGATCGCCCTCGGCGAGCCGGAAGTCTCGGTGCGCGGCGGCGAACTCCGGGTGCCGCGCCTGGCCCGCGTGACGGAACTCAACGGCAGCACCGAATTCGGTGACACCGTGCTGATCACCGGCGGCCTCAGCGGTCTCGGCGCGCTGTTCGCCAAGCACCTCGCGTCTCAAGGCGTGGCCAACCTGGTGCTGACCAGCCGGCGCGGCGCGGACGCCCCCGGTGCCGCCGAGCTGACGCGGGAACTGGAGGCCCTCGGCGCTTCGGTGGCCGTGAAGGCCTGCGATGTCGCCGACCGGGACGCGGTTGCCGCGCTGCTCAAGGGAATTCCGCGGCTCAGCGGCATCGTGCACGCGGCCGGCGTGCTCGACGACGGCGTGGTCTCCGCGCTGGACGCCGACCGGTTCCGCACGGTGTTCGCCCCCAAGGCCGACGCCGCCCGTCACCTGCACGAACTCGCCGGCGACCTCAAGGCGTTCGTGCTGTTCTCGTCGGTCGCCGGCACTTTCGGCGGCACCGCGCAGGCGAACTACGCTGCCGCCAACGTCTTCCTGGACGCCCTCGCCGAGCACCGGCGGGCGAACGGGCAGCCGGCGGTGTCGCTGGCGTGGGGACCGTGGGCGCAGGTCGGCGGCATGGCCGACCTGCTCACCGCCGCCGACCTCCAGCGCCTGGAGCGCGCCGGCATGCCGGTCCTGCTGCCGGAAGAAGGCATTGGCCTGTTCGACAGCGCGCTCAAGGCCGGCCTCGCCACGGTGGTGCCGTTCCGGCTCGACCTGAGCACGCTCCGCGCGCAGGCCGCGGTGCAACCGCCGATCCTGCACGGCCTGGTGCGGGTCCCGACGCGGCGGACCGCCGGCGGTGGCTCGTCGCTGGAGCGCCGGCTCGCCGGCCTCGACACCGGCGAGCGGGAGCGGCTGCTGGTTGCCTTGGTACGCAAGCATGTCGCCGACGTGCTCGGGCACGCGACCGTCGACGCCGTCGACCCGGACCGCGCGTTCAACGAACTGGGCTTCGACTCGCTGTCGGCCGTCGAGCTCCGCAACCAGCTCGGCGCCGAGACCGGCCTGCGGCTGCCGGCCACCCTGGTCTTCGACTACCCGACCACCCGCGCCGTCGCCGGGTACCTGGTCACCACGTTCGCCGGCGCGGCCAAGACGACCAAGGCCCGCGCGAAGTCCACTTCGGACGAACCGATCGCAATCGTCGGCATGGCCTGCCGATACCCCGGCGGGGTGACCTCGCCGGAGGACCTGTGGCAGTTGGTGGTCAACGGCGTGGACGCGGTCACCGACTTCCCGACCGACCGCGGCTGGGACACCGAGCGGATCTACGACCCGAGCGGCGAGCGCCCCAACACCACGTACACCAAGCGGGGTGCCTTCCTGCACGACGCCGCGCTGTTCGACCCGGGATTCTTCGGCGTCAGCCCGATCGACGCGCTGGAGATGGACCCCCAGCAGCGGCTGCTGCTGGAGACCGCGTGGGAGACGTTCGAGAGCGCCGGCATCGACCCGGGACCGTTGCGCGGCAGCGACACCGGCGTGTTCGCCGGCATGATGTACCACGACTACAAGGTCAACAACAACACGGGTTCCATCGCCTCCGGCCGCGTTTCCTACACGTTCGGCTTCGAGGGCCCGGCGGTCACGATCGACACCGCCTGCTCGTCGTCGCTGGTGGCTCTGCACTGGGCCATCCAGGCGCTGCGGACCGGTGAGTGCTCGCTGGCGCTGGCCGGCGGTGTCGCGGTGATGGCGACGCCGGAGACGTTCGTGGAGTTCAGCAAGCAGCGCGGGCTTTCGCCGGACGGCCGCTGCAAGTCCTTCGCCGGAGCGACGGACGGCACCGGCTGGGGCGAGGGCGTCGGCCTGATCCTGATCGAGCGGCTCTCCGACGCCCAGCGCAACGGTCACAACGTCCTGGCCGTGGTGAAGGGTTCCGCGATCAACCAGGACGGCGCCTCCAACGGTCTGACCGCGCCGAACGGTCCCGCGCAGCAGCGGGTGATCCAGCAGGCGCTGGCCAACGCCGGGCTCGCCGCCGCCGATGTCGACACCGTCGAGGCGCACGGCACCGGCACCACCCTGGGCGATCCCATTGAGGCGCAGGCACTTCTGGCGACCTACGGCCAGAACCGCACCGAGCCCCTGTGGCTGGGGTCGATCAAGTCCAACATGGGCCACACCCAGTCGGCCGCCGGTGTCGCCGGCATCATCAAGATGATCATGGCGATGCGGCACGGGGTGCTGCCCAAGACCCTGCACGTGGACGTGCCGACCCCGCACGTCGACTGGACCGCCGGCAACATCGAGCTGCTCACCGAGGCGCGGGAGTGGCCGGCGGTGGATCGCCCGCGCAGGGCGGGCATCTCGTCGTTCGGCATCTCCGGCACCAACGCCCACGTGATCATCGAGCAGGCGGTTCAGGAGGTGCCGGAGCGGGAGATCGCCCCGCGCCCGGTGCCGGTGATCGTCTCCGCGAAGACGGCCGACGGCCTCAAGGCACAGGCCGCACAACTGTCCGCAGCGTTGAATTTCTTGGGGAACGGCGAACCGCTGGACGTCGCCTACTCGCTGGCGACGCTGCGGGCCCCGCTGGAGCACCGCGCGGCGTTCGTCGCCGAGGACCGGGACGGCCTGACCCGGGGCCTGGTCGACATCACGGATGCGGTCGCCGGGCAGGGGCTGACGGCGTTCCTGTTCACCGGTCAGGGGTCGCAGCGGATCGGCATGGGCCGGGAGCTGTACGAGAAGTTCCCGGTGTTCGCGGCGGCCTGGGACGCGGCGATCGATGGCGACGTCGTCTGGGGTGATGACCAGGAGGCGTTGAACCAGACCGGCAACGCCCAGCCTGCGTTGTTCGCGTTCGAGGTGGCGCTGTACCGGCTGCTGGAGTCGTGGGGGATGAAGCCGGACTTCGTCGCAGGTCACTCGATCGGCGAGGTCGCGGCGGCGCATGTCGCCGGGGTTGTTTCGCTTGAGGATGCCCGGAAGCTGGTGTCGGCTCGGGGCCGGTTGATGCAGGCGTTGCCGGCCGGCGGCGCGATGGTCGCCATTCAGGCCACCGAGGACGAGATCACCCTGGTCGACGGCGTGGGGATCGCCGCGATCAACGGCCCGCAGTCGGTGGTGATCTCCGGTGTTGAAGATGCCGTGCTCGCGATCCAGGCGGAGTTCGAGGCCAAGGGGCGCAAGACCTCGCGGTTGAAGGTGTCGCACGCGTTCCACTCGCCGCTGATGGAGCCGATGCTCGACGAGTTCCGGAGCGTCGTGGAAACGCTGACCTTCGCCGAGCCGAGGATCCAGGTCGTCACGACCTCCGCCGGTGGCGGGGAATGGCACCAGCCCGAGTACTGGGTCAACCACGTGCGGGCGGCGGTCCGGTTCGCCGACGCGGTCACCAGCCTGAATGAGCAGGGCGTGACCAAGTTCGTGGAGATCGGGCCGGACGGTGTGCTGACCGGCCTGGCGCAGGGCTGCCTCGACGACGGCGCCTTCGTCGCCACCCAGCGGCGCGACCGGGACCAGGAGCGCGGGCTGGTCGCCGGCGTCGCGCAGGCCTGGGTGAACGGCGTGCACGTCGACTGGGCGAAGTTCTTCGCCGGCCGGGAGGCGCGCCGCGTCGAGCTGCCGACCTACCCGTTCCAGCACCAGCACTTCTGGGTCAACTCGGTGATCTCCGACGGCGCCGACGTGAACTCCGCCGGCCTGGACTCGGTGGACCACCCGCTGCTCGGCGCGGCCATCCCGGCCGCGGAGGGCAACGGCGTGGTGCTCACCGGCCGGTTGTCGCCGGAAACCCAGCCGTGGCTGGCCGATCACGACGTGCTGGGCAGCATCCTGTTCCCCGGCGCCGGTTTCGTCGAGCTGGCGCTGCAAGCGGCCGCCCGCACCGGCTACGACCTGATCGAGGAGCTCACCCTCGAAACCCCGCTGGTGCTGCCCGAGAACGGCGACGTGGCGATCCAGGTCGTCGCCGGCGACAACAGGGTCAGCGTCTACTCCCGCGGCGAGGACGGCTGGATCCGGCACGCGACAGGCATTCTCGGCACGGGTGCGCCGGCCGGCGAGACGTTCGACATGCCGGCCGGCACGCCGATCGACCTCGACCCGCTCGCCCTGGGCTTCGGCTACGGGCCGGCGTTCCAGGGCATCCGGGCGGTGCGGGCCGGCGACGACATCTTCGCCGAGGTCACGGTCCCCGACGCCGATGACCGGTTCGCGCTGCACCCGGCCCTGCTGGAAACGGCCCTCCAGCCCACGCTCAACGACACGGTGTTCCCCGCTTCCTACAAGGGAATCGCCGTCCACCGCGCGGGAACCTCCGCCATCCGTGCGCGAATCAACGGCACCGTCACGCTGGCCGACGACAGCGGCCCGGTGGCGACCATCCAGGGCATCGAGTACCGGCCGATCACCGCCGACCAACTGGCCAACATCGGCAACGACCTGTACAAGATCGACTGGGTCGCCGCGCCGACTGCCCGTCCCACCGACGAGACGTGGTCGGCCGAGCTGCCCCTCGCCGACTGGTCCGAGTGGTTGCCGACCCTCGAAGCCCCGGACGTCGTGCACGTGGCGTGCCCGGCCGACGGCACGCCCGCCGACGCCGAGATCGCCGCGACGCAGCTACTGCACCTGATCAGGGCATACGAGGGCAAACTTGTGCTCACCGGTCACAACGGCGCGCTGTGGGGCCTGATCCGGTCGGCGCAGGAGGAAAGCCCGGGCCGGTTCGTGCTCGTTGACACCGACGGCAGCGTGGAGGCCAAGAAGGCCGTCGACACCGGCGAACCCGAGTTGAGGATCCGCGACGGCAAGATTCTCGTGCCGCGGCTCGCTGCCGCGCCGCCCGGAAGCGACCGCAAGATAGGCGACACCGTGCTGATCACCGGCGGCAAGGAGGGCATCGGCAAGGCCATCGCCGACCACCTGACCGCCAGGGGCGTGAAGGTCCTGCACAAGCCCGGCAAGCGCAAGGTCGACACGGTGATCCACGCCGAGTCGCGCACCGACAACGCCCTGCTCGCCGACATGACCGACGATCAGCTGCACAGCGTGCTGGCCACCGTCGACGGCGCCTGGAACCACCGTGACGCCAACCTGATCCTCGTCTCGTCGGCGACGAGCCTGCTCCTCGGCACCGGCCAGGCCAACTTCGCCGCCGCCACCGGCTACCTGAACTCCCTGGCCGAGAAGCACAATGCCAAGGCGATCGCCTTCGGTCCGCTGGACAACGGCGACGAGGCCTACGCGGAACGCATGCGCCGCATGGGAACCCCGGTGATCACCTCCGACGAGATCGGGCCGCTGTTCGACCAGGCGCTCACGGTGGACGGCTCGCTCACCGTCCCGTTGAAGCTGGACAAGGCATCGCTACGGGCCCGGCCCGAGGGCCTGCCGACGCTGCTGCGCGGCCTGGTCCGCATGCCGGCCCGGCAGCAGCAGGCCGACACCTCGATCCGCGAACGGCTGGCCGAGCTGCCCGAAGCGGACCGCGAACGGCTGCTGCTCGACCTCGTCGGCAAGCACGTCGCGGCGGTGCTCGGCCACGACGCGTCGACGATCATCGAGCCGGACCGGGCGTTCAAGGAGCTGGGCTTCGACTCGCTGACCGCCGTCGAACTGCGCAAACAGCTCGGCCTGGCCACCGGCCTCCAGTTGCCGGCCACGCTGGTCTTCGACTACCCCACCTCCAAGGACGTCGCCGAGCACCTGCGCGAACTGCTCCAGCCGGGCGAGTTCGACCCGGCCCAGCAGCTGTTCGCCGAGATCGGCCGGCTGGAGGCGTCGCTGCACGCCACGGATGTGAACGGCTCCCGGCCCCGGATCACCGCCCGACTGGAGGCGCTGCTCCGGAAATGGCGCGACAACGAGGAAATCGCCACGGGTTCGGAGGGGAGTCTGGACGAGGCGACGGACGACGAGCTGTTCGCCGCGCTGGACGACGAACTCGGCATTTCCTGACCACGGAGATGATGGGCTGACTTGATGAGCAACGACGACAAGCTCCGCGACTACCTCAAGCGCGCCACGACGGAACTCCAGCAGGTGCGGCGCCAGCTCCGCGAGGTCGAGTCCAGGCAGCGCGAGCCGATCGCCATCGTGGCCATGAGCTGCCGATACCCCGGCGACGTGACGACGCCGGAGGGCCTGTGGGACCTGGTCGCGCGCGGCGGCGACGGCATCAGCATGCTGCCCACCAACCGCGGCTGGGACGTCGAGAACCTCTACGACCCGGAACCGGGCACGCCGAACAAGACGTACTCGCGCGAGGGCGGCTTCCTGCACGACGCCGGCGAGTTCGACGCGGACTTCTTCCGGATCAGCCCGAAGGAGGCCAAGGAGACCGACCCGCAGCAGCGGCTGCTGCTGGAGCTGGTGTGGGAGGCGTTGGAGCGCGGCGGCATCGACCCGACGACGCTGAAGGGCAGCCGCACCGGCGTGTTCGCCGGCATCGCCTACCACGATTACTGGCCGGGCAGCGGCGTCGGCAGCCTCGCCAGCGTCGCCTCCGGGCGGGTGTCGTACGTGCTGGGCCTGGAGGGACCGGCCGTCACCGTCGACACGGCGTGTTCGTCGTCGCTGGTCGCGCTGCACTGGGCGATGCAGGCCCTGCGTAACGGGGAATGCGAGCTGGCGCTGGCCGGCGGCGTGACCGTGATGGCGACCCCCGACTCGTTCGTCGGCTTCAGCGAACAGCGCGGCCTCGCGCGCAATGGCCGCTGCAAGTCGTTCGCCAAGGCCGCGGACGGCACCGGCTGGGGCGAGGGCATCGGAATGCTGTTGGTGGAGCGGCTTTCCGACGCGCAGCGCAACGGCCACCCGATCCTCGCCGTGGTGCGGGGAAGCGCGGTCAACCAGGACGGCGCGTCGAACGGCCTGTCCGCCCCGAACGGGCCCTCGCAGCGGCGGGTGATCGAGGCGGCGCTGGCGTCCGCGCAGCTCTCCGCCGACCAGGTCGACGTCGTCGAGGCGCACGGCACCGGCACGACGCTGGGCGATCCCATCGAGGCGCAGGCGTTGCTCGCCACGTACGGCAAGGACCGCGGGCGGCCGCTGTGGCTGGGGTCGATCAAGTCCAACATCGGTCACGCCCAGGCGGCGGCCGGCGTCAGCGGCATCATCAAGATGGTCATGGCGATGCGCAACGGCGTGCTGCCGAAGCTGCTGCACCTGGACGAGCCGACGCCGCAGGTCGACTGGACCGCCGGCAACATCTCGCTGCTGGCCGAGGCGCAGCCGTGGCCGGAGACCGGCGAACCCCGCCGCGCCGGGATCTCCTCCTTCGGACTCAGCGGCACCAACGCGCACGTGATCATCGAGGAGGCGCCGCCGGTCGAGGCGGCGGCGCGGGAGATCGAGCGGCGGGTGCTGCCGTGGGTGATCTCCGGCCGCACCGCGCAGGCGTTGCGGGACCAGGCTTCGAAGCTGTCCGCCGTGGACGGTGAACCCCTGGACGTGGCGTTTTCGCTGGCCACCGGGCGTACCGCGTTCGACCAGCGGGCGGCGGTCGTCGGCGTCGAGCACGAGGACTTCGTCCGCGGCCTGCAAGCCATCGCCGACGGCACCCCGGGCGCGGGAGTGGTGACCGGCTCCGCCCTCGCCGGCAAGACTGCCTTTCTGTTCACCGGTCAGGGGTCGCAGCGCATCGGGATGGGCCGCGACCTGCACGCCCTGTTCCCGGTGTTCGCCGCGGCCTGGGATGCGGCACTTGATCCCGAACTGGCTGCGGTCGTTTGGGGCGAGGATCAGGACGCGCTGAACCGGACCGGCGCCACCCAGCCGGCGCTGTTCGCCTTCGAGGTGGCGATGAGCCGGCTGCTGGAGTCCTGGGGCGTGCGGCCCGACTTCGTCGCCGGCCACTCGGTCGGCGAGATCGCCGCCGCGCACATCGCCGGGGTCCTCTCGCTCGAGGACGCTCGGACGCTGGTCACCGCGCGGGGTCGGCTGATGCAGGCGCTGCCGGCCGGCGGCGCGATGGTGGCGTTGCAGGCCAGCGAGGACGAGGTCACGCTCGTCGACGGCGTCGGCATCGCGGCGGTGAACGGCCCGCAGGCCGTGGTGATCTCCGGTGTCGAGGACGCGGTGCTGGCGATTCAGGCGGAGTTCGAGGCGCGGGGCCGGAAGACCAGCCGGCTGAAGGTGTCGCACGCGTTCCACTCTCCGCTGATGGAGCCGATGCTGGACGAGTTCCGCGCGGTGGTCGGAAAGCTGACGTTCGGCGAGCCGAAGCTGGGTTGCGTCGGGGAGTGGACGTCGCCGGAGTACTGGGTCGACCACGTGCGCGCGGCGGTCCGTTTCGCGGACGCGGTGACCACTCTGAACGCTCAGGGCGTGACCAAGTTCGTCGAGGTCGGGCCGGACGGCGTGCTCACCGGCATGGGCGCGAACTGCGTCGAGGGCGCGGCCTTCGTCGCCACCCAGCGGCGCGACCGCGACCAGGAGCGCGAGCTGGTCACCGGCCTGGCGCAAGCGTTTGCCAACGGCGTCCACGTCGACTGGAACCGGTTCTACGAGGGCCGCGAGGCGCGCCGCGTGGACCTGCCGACCTACGCCTTCCAGCACAAGTTCTACTGGCGGGACAAGGAGGCCCCGGTCGCCAGCGCGGACCCGATCGACGCCGCGTTCTGGGACGCCGTCGAGCGCGAGGACCTCGCCGACCTGGCCGACCGGCTGGAGCTCCAGGAGGGCCTGCTCGGCGAGGTGCTGCCGGCGATGTCGGCGTGGCGCAAGCAGTACCGCGACCAGTCCATGGTGGACTCCTGGCGGTACAAGGTGAGCTGGCTGCCGGTCGAGGACGTGCAGGCCGAATCCCTGCTGGGCACCTGGCTCGTCGTGGTGCCGAAGGGCTTCAAGGACCACGAGCTGGTCAAGGCCGTCGCTGCCGCGACCGAGGTCGAGGTCCTGGAGTTCGCCGACGCCGACCGCGCCGCCCTCACCGCGCAGCTCGGCAGCCACGCCCCGGCCGGCGTGTTGTCCCTGCTGGCGCTGGACGACACCCCGCACCCGCTGCATCCCGCGATGTCCACCGGCGGCGCCGCGACCGTCGCCCTCGCCCAGGCGTTGGCCGACGCGGGCGTCACCGGGAAGCTCTGGTGTGTCACCAACGGCGGCGTCGCCGTCGCCGACAACGCCGAGCTGACCAGCGCGTATCAGGGTTCGCTGTGGGGCCTGGGCATCGTCCTGTCGATGGACCACCCCGACACGTGGGGCGGCATGATCGACCTGGCCGGCGCTGACGAGACGACCGTGCGCCGGCTGCTCGGCGCGCTCTCGGGAATCGACGGCGAGGACCAGATCGCCATCCGTGTCAACGGACGCTTCGCACGCCGGCTGGTTCGCGCCGGCCTCAACGGTGCCGCGCCGAAGCGGTCGTGGAAACCGCGCGGCACCACGCTGATCACCGGCGGCACCGGCGGACTCGGCGCGCACGTCGCCCGCTGGCTCGCCGGCAACGGCGCGGAACACCTCGTCCTCACGAGCCGTCGCGGCAGCGCCGCCGCCGGCGCGGCGGAACTCGAGGCGGAGCTGAAGGAGCTCGGCGCCGAGGTCACCGTCGCCGCCTGCGATGTCGCCGACCGCTCGTCGCTGAAGGAACTCCTCGACGGCCTGCCGAACCTGACCTCCGTCGTGCACGCGGCCGGCGTATCACAACGCATTGCGCCGGTGGAGGAGGTCACGCTCGACGAGTTCGCCGAGGTCGGGCGGGCCAAGGTGCTCGGCGCGATGCACCTGGACGAGCTCCTGGGCGACCGCGAGCTCGACGCGTTCGTGCTGTTCTCGTCCGGCGCGGCGGTGTGGGGCAGCACCGGCCAGTCCGGCTACGGCACGGCCAACGCCCACCTCGACGCCCTCGCCCACCGGCGCCTGGCGCAGGGCCGCACCGCCACCTCGATCGCCTGGAGCTCCTGGGAAAGCGGCATGGTCGACGAGGAGCTGAGCGCCCTGATGCGGCGGATCGGCGCGCCCGCGATGCCGCCGAAGCTGGCGATCAACGCCATGCGGCAAGCCCTCGACAACGCCGACACGCACCTCGTCGTCGCCGACTTCGACTGGGCGAAGTTCGTGCCCACCTTCACCATGGCCCGCCCGCGGCCGCTGCTCGACGCGCTGCCGGAGGTCCGCGAGATCCTCGACGGCGGCGACGACAGCCAGGGCGAGTCGGCGTTCGCGGCCAAGCTGGCGGGAATGTCCGATGTGGAGCGTGGTCGGGCGGTGCTGGACCTGGTGCGCGGCCACGTCGCCGCCGTGCTCGGTTACGACGATCCGGCCTCGCTCGACCCGAGCCGTCCGTTCGAGGGCCTCGGCTTCGACTCGGTCAGCGCGGTCGACCTGCGCAATCGTCTCGGCACGGCAACGGGTCTGAAGCTGCCGTCCACTCTGGTCTTCGAGTACACGTCCACGTCCGCGCTGGCCGACCACCTCAAGTCGCTGCTGGGCGAGAGCGACGGCGGCGTGCTGCCGGTGCTGGCCGACCTGGACCGGCTGGAGGAGACCGTGCTCGCGCTGCCGGCCGAGGAGATCGAGCGCAACCGGATCACCGCGCGGCTCCAGACGCTGATCGGCCGGCTCGGCGAGCTGCTGGGCGACGGCAGAGAGGGCGTCGCCCTGGAGGACGCCAGCGCCGACGACGTTTTCGACTTCATCGACAAGGAACTCGGTCTTGCCTGATCGGGCGGCTACCCACTTGAAGGACGCGTGAGGCTGGGATGGGCAACGACGAGAAACTCCTCGACTACCTCAAGAAGGTGACCGCGGAGCTCCAGCAGACCCGCAGGCGACTGCACGAGGTGGAGACCGAGGAGCAGGACCCGATCGCCATCGTCGCGATGAGCTGCCGGTACCCCGGCGGGGTGTCCTCGCCGGAGGAGCTGTGGCGGCTCGTCGCGGACGGCGTGGACGCGATCACGCCGTTCCCGACCGACCGCGGCTGGAACCTGGACGAGCTCTCCGGCGGCGACGCGACCGGCACCAGCTACGTCAGCAGCGGCGGCTTCGTGCACGACGCCGGCGACTTCGACCCGGGCTTCTTCGGCATCTCGCCGCGCGAGGCGCTGGCGATGGACCCGCAGCAGCGGCTGATGTTGCAGGTCTCGTGGGAGGCGTTCGAACGCGCCGGCATCAACCCGCAGGCCGTGCGCGGCGAGCCGGTGGCGGTGTTCGCCGGCTCGGGTGTGCAGGACTACGAGTACGTGTTGGCGAACCAGCCCGAGGTCGCCGAGGCGTACATGACCACCGCCAACGCCGCCGCGGTGATCTCCGGCCGCATCTCGTACACGCTGGGCCTGGAGGGGCCGTCGGTCACCGTCGACACCGCGTGTTCCTCGTCGCTGGTGGCGCTGCATCTCGCGGCGCAGGCCCTTCGCAAGCGCGAGTGCACGCTCGCGCTGGCCGGCGGCGTGATGGTGATGGCCACACCCGGCCCGTTCATCGCGTTCAGCAAGCAGAAGGGCCTTGCCACCGACGGCCGGTGCCGCGCCTTCTCCGACGACGCCGCCGGCACCGGCTGGTCCGAAGGCGCCGGCATGTTGCTGCTGGAGCGCCTTTCCGACGCTCAGCGCAACGGACATCCCGTGCTGGCGGTGGTCCGCGGCACCGCGATCAACCAGGACGGCGCGTCGAACGGCCTCACCGCGCCCAACGGCCTGGCCCAGCAGCGGGTGATCCGCCAGGCGCTGGCCGACGCGCAGGTCTCGGCGTCGCAGATCGACCTCGTCGAGGGACACGGAACCGGCACCACCCTCGGCGATCCCATTGAGGCGCAGGCACTTCTCGCCACGTACGGCCAGGGCCGGCCGGAGGATCGCCCGCTGTGGCTGGGGTCGATCAAGTCCAACATCGGCCACGCCCAGGCGGCCGCCGGTGTTTCCGGCATCATCAAGATGGTCATGGCGATGCGCCACGGCGTGCTGCCCAAGACGCTGCATGCCGAGAACCCGTCCACGCACGTCGACTGGACCGCCGGCAACGTGAAGCTGCTGACGGAGTCCCGGGAGTGGCCGGCTTCCGACCAACCGCGCCGGGCCGGCATCTCGTCCTTCGGCCTCAGCGGCACCAACGCCCACATCATCGTCGAGGAGCCGCCGGCAGTCACCGAGGAGTCCGCCGAGGTCACGCCGTGGCCGGCGGGCGTGCCGCTGCCGCTGCTGGTCTCCGGTCGCAGCGCCGAGGCGCTGGTGGCGCAGGCGGCGCGAATGTCCAGTGTGGAGGGTGACCTCCTGGACATCGCCTACTCGCTGGCCACGTCCCGGGCGGCTCTGGAGCACCGCGCGGCGGTTGTCGCCGGCAGCAGGGAAGAGGCCGTCGAGGGCCTGACGGAGCTGGCCGTTCGTGGTGTCGCCGCCGACGTCGCGACGGCATTCCTGTTCACCGGCCAGGGTTCGCAGCGGATCGGCATGGGCCGGGAGCTGCACAAGGCGTTCCCGGTGTTCGCGCAGGCCTGGGATGCGGCGATCGATCCCGCTGTGGCCGCCGTCGTCTGGGGCGACGACCAGGAGGTCCTCAATCAGACCGGCAACGCCCAGCCCGCCCTGTTCGCCTTCGAGGTCGCGCTGTACCGGCTCGTCGAGTCCTGGGGCCTCAAGCCCGACTTCGTCGCCGGGCACTCGGTCGGCGAGATCGCGGCGGCGCATGTCGCCGGCGTGCTCTCCCTTGACGACGCCCGGAAGCTGGTCTCCGCTCGGGGCCGCCTGATGCAGGCGCTGCCGGCCGGCGGCGCGATGGTGGCGTTGCAGGCGTCCGAGGACGAGATCACGGTGGTCGACGGGGTCGGCATCGCGGCGGTGAACGGTCCGCAGTCGGTGGTGATCTCCGGCGACGAGGAGGCCGTGCTCGCCATCAAGGCCGAGTTCGAGGGTCGCGGCCGCAAGACCTCGCGGCTCAAGGTGTCGCACGCGTTCCACTCGCCGCTGATGGAGCCGATGCTCGACGAGTTCCGTGGCATCGTCGCCGGCCTGAGCTTCCAGGAGCCCTCGCTGGCCGTCGTCACGACGTCGGCGGGCGGCGGGCAGTGGACCGAGCCTGAGTACTGGGTCAAGCACGTCCGCGAGGCCGTTCGCTTCGCGGACGCGATCACCGGCCTGGCCGCGCAGGGGGTGGGCCGGTTCCTGGAGATCGGCCCCGAGGGCGTGCTGACGGGCATGGCGCAGGCGCTAACCGAGAATGCGACCTTGATTCCCGCGCTGCGCAAGGGCCGCGACGAGACGTCCGCGATCATCGCGGCGGTCGGTGTCCTGTACGTGTCGGGCCTGTCCGCCGACTGGGAGGCGTTTTTCGGCGGCCACGGGGCTCGCCGGATCGACCTCCCCACCTACGCCTTCCAGAACGAGCGGTTCTGGCTGCGCGGCGACGGCGCCATCGGCGGCGACCCCGCGTCGATGGGCCTCGGCGCGGCGGACCACCCGCTGCTCAGCGCGGCCGTCACCCTCGCCGACTCGGACGGCGTGGTCCTGACCGGCCGGCTCGCCGCCGGCAACCAGGCCTGGCTGGCCGATCACGTGATCGGCACCGCGATCCTCTTCCCCGGCACCGGATTCGTCGAGCTCACGCTGCGCGCCGGCGACCAGGTCGGTTGCGACGCCGTCGAGGAGCTGACCATCGAGGCGCCGCTGATCCTGCCCGAGCGGGGCGGCGTCGCGGTGCAGGTTGTGGTCGGTGCACCGGAAGACGGCCGCCGGCCGGTGAGCGTCTACTCCCGTGGCGACGACGATCTGGCCTGGACCCGGCACGCCTCCGGCGTGCTCGGCACGGCCACGGCCTCCTTCGACCTGACCGAGTGGCCGCCGCGCGGCGCGGAGGCGATCGACGTCAGCGGCACGTACGAGGGGCTGGCCGAGGCCGGCATGAACTACGGGCCGACCTTCCGGGGCCTGCGCAACGCTTGGCGGCTCGGCGACGAGGTGTTCGCCGAGGTGGAGCTGCCCGAGGGGGCCGACGCGGAGCGGTTCGGCCTGCACCCGGCGCTGCTGGACGCGGCCCTGCACGTGGTGCCGCTGACCGGCGTCGTCGGTGATCAGGCGGCGCTGCCGTTCTCCTGGTCGGATGTGACGCTCCTGGCCGCCGGGGCCTCGTCGTTGCGGGTCAAGGTGAAACCCGTCGGCGAGGGCACGATCACCCTGCAGGCCGCGGATGCCGGTGGCGCGGCGGTCGTGTCCGTCGGATCGCTGATGCTGCGGCCGGTCGCGGTCGACCAGCTGAGCGCGTCGAAGTCCGCCGAATCCCTCTACGGTGTCTCGTGGTCGCCGATCCCGACCACGCCCGCCGACATCGCCGACGTCGAGATCTTCGAGCCGACCACCACCTCCGCCCACGACGCCGCCGTCGAGACGCTGGCGAAGCTCCAGACCAGCGAGTCCCCGGTGGTGGCCGTGGTGACGCGCGGCGACCTGGCCGGCGCGGCCGTGCGGGGGCTGGTCCGTTCGGCCCAGTCGGAGAACCCGGACCGGTACGTCCTGATCGACCTGGAGCCCGGCGTCGACGTCGGTTCCGTGCTGCCGGACGTGATCGGCTCCGGCGAGCCGCAGGTGATCGTCCGCGACGGCGTGATCCAGGGCGCGCGGCTGACCCGGGTCGGCGCGACGCCGGCGACGCCGTTCGGCGAGGGCACGGTGCTGCTGACCGGCGGCACCGGCGGCCTGGGCGTGCTGTTCGCGCGGCACCTCGTCAACGAGCACGGTGTCCGGAAGCTGCTGATCACCAGCCGTCGCGGCCTGGACGCCCCAGGCGCGCCGGAGCTCAAGGCGGAACTGGGCGACGCAGTGTCCATTGTGGCCTGTGACGTCGCCGACCGCGAGTCGCTGGCGAAGGTGATCACGCCCGACCTCAGCGCGGTGATCCACGTCGCCGGCGTGCTCGACGACGGCGTGATCTCCACGTTGACGCCGGAGCGGCTGGCGAACGTGTTCCGCCCCAAGGTGGACGCGGCGTGGAACCTGCACGAGCTGACGAAGGACTTGCCGCTCAACGCCTTCGTGCTCTTCTCCTCGGCCGCCGGTGTGATCGGCGCGCCGGGCCAGGGCAACTACGCGGCGGCCAACGCCTACCTCGACGCGCTGGCCGAGTACCGCGTCGAGCAGGGTCTACCGGCCCTGTCGCTGGCCTGGGGCCTGTGGGCCGATTCCAGCGACATGACCGACACCCTCGACGCCGCCAACAAGTCCCGCATCTCGGCCGGCGGCCTGGTGGCGCTGGGCAACGACGAGGGCCTGGAGCTGTTCGACGCCGCGCTGGGCGTGGACCGTGGCGCGGTTGCCCCCGTGCACCTCGATCTTGCCGCGCTGAAGGCCCGCGGCGACGAACTGCCGGCACTGTTCCGCACGCTGGTGCCGGCGGCGCGGCGGCGTTCGGCCGGGGCGAAGGCGGAATCCGGCTCACTGCGGCGACTGCTGGCCGCGCTGCCGGCGGAGGAGTGGGAGGGCACGCTCCTCAACCTCGTGCTGACGAGGGTCGCGGCGGTGCTGGGCTTCAGCTCCGCCAAGGCCGTCGAGCCCGAGCGGGCGTTCCGCGACCTCGGCTTCGACTCGCTGGCGGCGGTCGAGCTGCGCAACACCCTGAACACCGAGACCGGCCTGCGGCTGCCGGCGACGCTGGTGTTCGACTACCCGACGCCGATCGTGCTGGCCCGCCACCTGCTGGACGAGGTGTCCGGGAGCGGCGAGGACGTCAAGATCGTCACGCCGGTGTCGACGCCCGGCGCCGACGACCCGATCGTCATCGTGTCGATGGCCTGCCGATACCCCGGTGGGGTGTCGACCCCCGAGGAGCTGTGGCGGCTCGTCGCCGACGGCGTGGACGCGATCACGCCGTTCCCGGAGGACCGGGGCTGGGACACGGCCGCGCTGTTCGACCCGACCAGCACCCGCGCCGCCACCAGCTACACCAACCAGGGCGGCTTCCTGCACACCGCCGCCGAGTTCGACCCGGCGTTCTTCGGCATCAGCCCCAACGAGGCGCTGATGATGGACCCGCAGCAGCGGCTGCTGCTGGAGACGACGTGGGAGACGTTCGAACGGGCCGGCATCGACCCGGCGACGCTGAAGGGCAGCAACACCGGCGTGTTCGCCGGCATGATGTACCACGACTACGCCGCCAACAGCAGCACCGGCGCCATCGCCTCCGGCCGAGTGTCCTATGTGTTCGGTCTGGAGGGGCCGGCGGTCACCATCGACACCGCGTGCTCGTCGTCGCTGGTCGCCCTGCACCTGGCGATTCAGGCGCTGCGGTCGGGTGAGTGCACGCTGGCGCTGGCCGGCGGCGTGGCCGTGATGGCGACGCCCGAGCTGTTCGTCGAGTTCTCCCGGCAGCGCGGCCTGGCCCACGACGGCCGGGCGAAGTCCTTCGCCGGCGCGACCGACGGCACCAGCTGGGGCGAGGGCGTCGGCATGATGCTGGTGACCCGGCAGTCCGAGGCCGAGCGGATGGGCTACCCGATCCAGGCGATCGTGCGCGGCTCGGCCGTGAACCAGGACGGCGCCTCCAACGGCCTGACCGCCCCGAACGGCCCGTCGCAGCGGCGGGTCATCCGCCAGGCGTTGGCTTCCGCTGGGTTGACGGTGTCCGATGTGGACGCTGTGGAGGCGCACGGCACCGGCACCACCCTGGGCGACCCCATTGAGGCGCAGGCCCTGCTGGCGACCTATGGCCAGGATCGGGACGAGCCCCTGTGGCTGGGGTCGATCAAGTCGAACATGGGCCACACGCAGGCGGCGGCCGGTGTCGCCGGGATCATCAAGATGGTCATGGCGATGCGGCACGGCATCCTGCCGCAGACCCTGCACGTCGACGAGCCGACCCCGCACGTGGACTGGTCGGCCGGGAATGTCCAGCTGGTGACCGAGTCGCGGCCGTGGCCGGCGGTGGATCGCCCGCGCCGGGCGGGCGTCTCGTCGTTCGGCATCTCCGGCACCAACTCGCACGTGATCATCGAACAGGCGCCGGTGGCGGCGGCCGCCGAGCGAGTGTCGTCGGAACGGATCGTGCCGGTGATCGTCTCCGGCAAGACGCCCGAGGCGCTGGAGGCCCAGGCTTCGCAACTGTCCGCGGTGGACGCTTCGCCGCTGGATATGGCATACACAATGCTGACGGACCGGGTGGCGTTCGAGCACCGGGCCGTCGCGCTGAGCGACTCGGCCGCCACCGACCTGGAGGCGATCGCCGCAGGTCGGAGCCGGTCCGTGGCGCGGGCGACGGGTGCGACCGCGTTCCTGTTCACCGGTCAGGGTTCGCAGCGGGTCGGCATGGGCCGGGAGCTGCACGAGAAGTTCCCCGTGTTCGCGGCAGCCTGGGACGAGGTGATGGCCGAGATCGAGGCGGCCGCCTCCGTCCTGCGGTCCGTTGTCTGGGGCTCCGACCAGGACCTCCTCAACCGGACCGAGAGTGCCCAGCCGGCGTTGTTCGCGCTGGAAGTGGCTTTGTACCGCCTGCTGGAGTCCTGGGGCGTGCGGCCCGACTTCGTGGCCGGCCACTCGGTCGGCGAGATCGCCGCCGCCCACGCCGCCGGTGTCTTCTCGCTGGCGGATGCCGCCAAGCTGGTCGCCACCCGTGGTCGGCTGATGCAGGCTCTGCCGGCCGGCGGCGCGATGGTGGCTCTGCAAGCCACCGAGGACGAGGTCACGCTGGTCGACGGCGTTGGCATTGCTGCGGTGAATGGTCCGCAGTCGGTGGTGATTTCCGGCGTCGAGGCCGCTGTCCTGGCGATCCAGGCGGAGTTCGAGGCCAAGGGCCGGAAGACCACGCGGTTGAAGGTGTCGCACGCTTTCCACTCGCCGCTGATGGACCCCATGCTGGACGAGTTCCGGAGCATCGTCGCCGGTCTGACCTTCAGCGAGCCTTCGCTGGCCGTGGTCACGACGTCGGCCGGCGGCGGGCAGTGGACCGAGCCGGAGTACTGGGTCGACCACGTCCGGGCGGCGGTCCGGTTCGCGGACGCGGTGACCACGCTGCACGAGCAGGGCGTCACGCGGTTCGTGGAGATCGGGCCGGACGCGGTGCTGACCGGGATGGGCGCGAACTGCCTGGACGGCGTGGCGTTCGTCGCCACTCAGCGGCGGGACCGCGGCCAGGAGCGCGAGCTGGTTTCCGGGGTGGCGCAAGCGTTTGCCAACGGCGTCCCCGTCAACTGGGCGAAGTTCTTCGAGGGCACCGGTGCTCGGCGGGTCGAGCTGCCGACCTACCCGTTCCAGCACGAGACGTTCTGGATCAGCACCACCAACTACATGAAGGAGGCCTGGGCCGGCGCGGCCGCCGGGCTGGGCGACGTGCTGTCGGCCGGCCTCGACCCGGCGGAGCACCCGCTGCTCGGCGCGGTCCTCGGCTCACCCGAGTCCGACGGCCTCGTGTTCACCGGCCGGCTGGCGATCGGATCCCAGTCCTGGCTTGGTGATCACGCCGTCGGCGACACGATCCTGTTCCCCGGCACCGGAATCGTCGAGCTCGTGCTGCGGGCCGCCGACCAGGTCGGCTGCGACGTCATCGAGGACCTCACCCTGGAGGCCCCGCTCGTCCTGCCCACGCAGGGCGGCGTCGCGCTCCAGCTGATCGTCAGGGACGGCCAGGTCACCGTGTACTCGCGCGGCGACAACGACGAGTCCTGGACCAGGCACGCCACCGCCGCGGTCGGCAAGGCCCCGGTGCCGGCGTTCGACCTGACGGCCTGGCCGCCGGCCGGCGCGGAGCCCATCGACCTCGACGGCCTCTACGACAACCTCGCCGGCGCGGGCCTGGTCTACGGCCCCACCTTCCAGGGCCTGCACAACGCCTGGCGCGTCGGCAACGAGGTGTTCGCCGAGGTCGCGCTGCCCGCCGGCGCCGATGTCGACGGCTACGGCGTCCACCCGGCGCTGCTCGACTCCGCCCTGCACGCCATCGGCCTCACGGGCATCGTCGGCGAGCAGGCGGTGCTGCCCTTCGCCTGGGCCGGCGTCGCCCTGCACGCCACCGGTGCGTCCGCGCTCCGCGTGCGCGTCAAGCCCACCGGCGACGGCGTCGTCAGCCTGCAAGCCGCGGATCCGGCCGGCGGCGCGGTCGTGTCGGTGAGCTCCCTGATGCTGCGGCCCGTCGCGGTCGAGCAGGTCGGTGCCCGCCGCACCGGCGATTCGCTGTTCGGCCTGACGTGGACGCCGATCACCGCGAGCCCGGCTGACACCGCCGGATGGGAGGTGTTCGAACCGACTGGTGATGTGCGTGAGGCGACGTACACGACGCTGGCCGAACTCCAGAAGGAATCGCAGCTGGTCGTGGTGACCCGGGGCGGCCTTTCCGGTTCCGCCGTCTCCGGTCTTGTCCGTTCCGCCTGGTCGGAGAACCCCGGCTCGGTCGTTCTCGTCGACCTTGAGCCCGGTGCCTCCCTCGACCGGCTGCCCGAGATCATCGGCTCCGGCGAGCCGCAGGTACGGGTGCGCGGCGGCGAGATCCAGGCCGCCCGGCTGGCCCGGGTCCCGCTGCCCGAGTCGACAAATCCCTTTGACGGCAAGGTGCTCATCACCGGCGGCACAGGAGGCCTTGGCGCGAAGCTGGCCCGGCACCTGGTGGCCGACCACGGCGTCACCGACCTGGTGCTGACCAGCCGGCGCGGCCTGGACGCCCCCGGCGCCAGGGAACTCCAGGAGGAGCTCGGAGCGACGATCGTCGCCTGCGACGCCGCCGACCGGGAATCGCTGGCCAAGGTGATCACGGACGACCTTCGCGCCGTGATCCACGTCGCCGGCGTCCTGGACGACGGCGTGATCTCCGCGCTGACGCCGGAGCGTCTGGACAAGGTGTTCCGCCCCAAGGTGGACGCGGCATGGAACCTGCACGAGCTGACGAAGGACTTGCCGCTCGACGCCTTCATCCTCTTCTCCTCGGCCGGCGGTGTGATGGGCGCGCCGGGCCAGGGCAACTACGCGGCGGCCAACGCCTACCTCGACGCCCTGGCGGCGCATCGGCGCAGCGAGGGCCTGCCCGGCCTTTCGCTGGCGTGGGGCCTCTGGGACGACGGCATGGGCGACCACGTTGACACGGGCCGCATGCAGCGGACCGGCGTGCTCGGCCTGTCGGCGGACGAGGGGCTGGCGCTGTTCGACGCCGTCGCCGGCAGCGACGCCGACGCGCTCGTGCCGATCCGCCTGGACATCCGGGCGCTGAACGCGGCCGGCGCCGACCGCCTGCCGCCGGTGCTGCACGGCCTCGTCCGGGCCAGCCGCCGCGTCGCCGGCGGAGCCGCCGCAAACGGCGCGCTCCAGCAGCGGATCGCCGGCGTGCCGGCGGAGGAGCGGCTGACCGCGGTGCTCGACGTGATCCGGCGCGAGGCGGCCGCGGTGCTCGGCCACGCCGGGCCGGAGGCGATCGAGCCGGAGAAGGCATTCAACGAGCTCGGGTTCGACTCGCTGTCCTCCGTGGAGTTCCGCAACGCGCTGAGCGAGGAGGCGGGCATCCGCCTGCCGGCGACGATGGTGTTCGACTATCCGACACCGCTGGCCCTGGCCCAGTACCTGCTGGGCGAGGTGCTCGGCGGCGACGGGCCGGGCGCGAGGATTGTCGCCACCACCTCCACGTCGGACGAGCCGATCGCCATCGTCGGCATGGCCTGCCGATACCCCGGTGGGGTGAAGTCGCCGGAAGATCTGTGGCGGCTGGTCGCCGACGGCGTGGACGCGATCTCGGAGTTCCCGACCGACCGCGGCTGGGACACCGAGCGGATCTACGACCCGAGCGGCGAGCGCCCCAACACGACCTACACCCGCGAGGGCGGTTTCCTGCACCAAGCGGCCGAGTTCGACCCGGCGTTCTTCGGCATCAGCCCCAACGAGGCGCTGATCATGGATCCGCAGCAGCGGCTGCTGCTGGAGACCGCGTGGGAGACGTTCGAGCGGGCCGGCATCGACCCGGCGACGCTGAAGGGCAGCAACACCGGCGTGTTCGCCGGCATGATGTACCACGACTACGCGACCAACAACAACACCGGATCCATTGCTTCCGGCCGGGTTTCGTACGTGTTCGGGCTGGAGGGCCCGGCGGTCACCGTTGACACCGCGTGCTCGTCGTCGCTGGTGGCGCTGCACTGGGCGATCCAGGCCCTGCGCACCGGCGAGTGCTCGCTGGCGCTGGCCGGCGGCGTGACCGTGATGGCGACGCCGGAGACGTTCGTGGAATTCAGCAGGCAGCGCGGGCTTTCGCCGGACGGCCGGTGCAAGTCCTTCGCCGGTCGGACGGATGGCACCGGCTGGGGCGAGGGCGTCGGCTTGCTGTTGGTGGAGCGGCTTTCGGACGCAGTCCGAAATGGACACGAGGTGCTGGCGGTCGTCCGGGGCTCCGCGATCAACCAGGATGGTGCGTCGAACGGCCTCACCGCACCGAATGGTCCCGCGCAGCAGCGGGTCATCCGGCAGGCGCTGGCCAATGCCGGCCTGGAGACGTCCGATGTGGACACTGTGGAGGCGCACGGCACCGGCACCACCCTGGGCGACCCCATTGAGGCGCAGGCCCTGCTGGCGACATATGGCCAGGATCGGGACGAGCCCCTGTGGCTGGGGTCGATCAAGTCGAACATGGGCCACACGCAGGCCGCCGCCGGTGTCGCCGGGATCATCAAGATGGTCATGGCCATGCGCAATGGCGTGCTGCCCAAGACCCTGCACGTCGACGAGCCGACCCCGCACGTGGACTGGACCGCCGGCAGCGTCGAGCTGCTGACCGAGTCCCGGCCCTGGCCTTCAGTGGATCGGCCGCGCCGGGCGGGGGTCTCGTCGTTCGGCATCTCCGGCACCAACGCCCACGTGATCATCGAGCAGGCGCCCGTCGGCTCGGAACCCGAGCGGGAGATCGCGCCGAGGGTTCTGCCGTGGGTGATCTCCGGCAAGACCCGGGAGGCGTTGCGCGCGCAGGCAAGCAACCTCCTGACCAGGGTCGACGACCTCGAACCGCTGGACGTCGCCCACTCGCTGACCAGCACCCGGGCCGCCTTCGAGCACCGGGGCGTGGTGGTCGCCGACCACCGTGACGACCTGGTCCGGGGCCTGATCGCCCTGTCCTCGGGGACGTCCGGCGCGGGCGTCGTCACGGGGACCGCGACCAGCGGCAAGACGGCGTTCCTGTTCACCGGTCAGGGGTCGCAGCGGATCGGCATGGGCCGGGAGCTGCACGAGAAGTTCCCGGTGTTCGCGGCGGCCTGGGATGCGGCGATCGACTCGGATGTCGTGTGGGGTGACGACCAGGAGGCTCTGAACCAGACCGGCAATGCTCAGCCCGCGCTGTTCGCGTTCGAGGTGGCGCTCTATCGACTTCTCGAGTCGTGGGGCGTGAGGCCGGACTTCGTCGCCGGTCACTCGGTCGGCGAGATCGCCGCGGCGCACGTGGCCGGTGTTCTGTCGCTGGAGGATGCGAAGGCGCTGGTCAGTGCGCGTGGTCGGCTGATGCAGGCGCTGCCGACCGGCGGTGCGATGGTGGCATTGCAAGCCTCCGAGGAAGAAGTGACTCTCCGGGATGGTGTAGGTATTGCCGCGGTCAACGGGCCGCAGTCGGTGGTGATCTCCGGCGACGAGGAGGCCGTGCTCGCCATCAAGGCCGACTTCGACGCTCGCGCCCGGAAGACAAGCCGCTTGAAGGTCTCGCACGCGTTCCACTCGCCGCTGATGGAGCCGATGCTCGAGGAGTTCCGCGACGTCGTCGCCGGTCTGGGCTTCAGCGAGCCCAGAATTCCGGTGGTGACCACCTCGGCCGGCGGTGGCCAGTGGCACGAGCCGGAGTACTGGGTCGACCACGTCCGGGAGGCTGTGCGGTTCGCGGACGCGATCACCAGCCTCAACGCCCAGGGCGTGACCAAGTTCGTCGAGGTCGGCCCGGACGGTGTGCTGACCGGCATGGGCGCGGCCTGCGTGGACGGCACGTTCGTCGCCACGCAGCGGCGGGAGCGGCCGCAGGAGCAGGAGCTCGTCGCCGGCATTGCGCAGGCCTACGCCAGCGGCGTCGCCGTCGACTGGACCAGGTTCTTCACCGGCGCCCGCAAGGTCGATCTGCCGACGTACGCCTTCCAGCACCAGCGGTTCTGGCTGCGCGCAGACCAGCTCAGCGGCGGCGGCGACGCGGCGTCGATGGGCCTGACCACCGCCGATCACCCGCTGCTCGGCGCGGCGGTTCCGCTCGCCGGCTCCGACGGCGTGGTGTTCACCGGCCGGCTGTCGCCGAACACCGTGCCGTGGCTGGCCGATCACGTCGTCGGCGGCTCGATCTTCTTCCCCGGCAGCGGATTCGTCGAGCTGGCGGTCCGCGCCGGCGACCACGTCGGCTGTGACGTCGTCGAGGACCTGACCCTGGAGGCGCCGCTCGTGCTGCCGGAACGCGGCAGCGTGGCGATCCAGGTCGTGGTCGACGAGAACAAGGCCATCGGCATCTACTCGCGTGTCGACGACGACGAACCGTGGACCCGGCACGCCACCGGCCGACTCGGCGCCGGTGCACCGGCCGCCGGCACGGTCGAATGGCCGCCGGCCGACGCCGAGCCCATCGGCCTCGACGGCCTGTACGACAACCTCGCCGACGCCGGTCTCGCTTACGGCCCGGTGTTCCAGGGGTTGCAGACCGCGTTCAAGCGTGGCGACGAGGTGTTCGCCGAGGTCACGCTGCCCGACGACGTCGAGATCGACGGCTACGGCCTGCACCCGGCGCTGCTCGACGCCGCCCTGCACGCGATCAGCCTCACCGGCGTGACCGGCGACCAGGCCGCGCTGCCGTTCGCCTGGGGTGGTGTCGCACTGCATGCCACCGGCGCGAAGGCCTTGCGCCTCAGGGTGAAGCCCGTCGGCGAGGGCACGGTCGAGCTGCACGCCGTCGACCCCGCCGGCGGTGCCGTCGCCACCGTGACCACGCTTGCGCTGCGGGCCGTTGCCATGGATCAGCTGACGTCCAGCCGTGCCAACGATTCGCTGTTCGGGCTGACGTGGACGCCGATCACCGCGAGCCCGGCGGACACCGCCGGCTGGGAGGTGTTCGAGCCGACCGGTGATGTGCGTGAGGCGACCTACGCGACGCTGGCCGAGCTGCAGAGGGAAACTCAGCTGGTGGTGGTGACTCGCGGCGGCCTTTCCGGTTCCGCTGTCACGGGTCTGGTCCGTTCGGCCTGGTCCGAGAGCCCCGGCCGGGTCGTCCTGGTCGACCTCGAGCCCGGTGCCCCGATGGACGGGCTCGCCGAGATCATCGGCTCGGGCGAGCCGCAGGTCCGGGTGCGCGGAGGCGAGATCCAGGCGGCCAGGATCACGCGCGTCGCGATGCCGGAGCCGCAGAATCCCTTCACCGGCAAGGTGTTGCTGACCGGCGGCACCGGTGGTCTCGGCGCGAAGCTGGCCCGGCACCTGGTGGCCAACCACGGCGTCACGGATCTGGTGCTGACCAGCCGCCGCGGCGCAAAGGCCCCCGGGGCCAAGGACCTGCAGAAGGAGTTGGAGGCGCTCGGCGCCAAGGTGACGATCGCCGCCGCCGACGCGTCCGACAAGAAGTCCCTGAAGAAGGTGATCAGCAAGGACCTCAAGGCGGTCATCCACGCGGCCGGTGTTCTGGACGACGGCGTGATCTCGGCGCTGACGCCGGAGCGTCTGGACAAGGTGTTCCGTCCCAAGGTCGACGCCGCATGGAACCTGCACGAGCTGACCAAGGACCTGGCCCTGGATGCGTTTGTGCTGTTCTCCTCGGCTGCCGGCACGTTGGGCACGCCGGGTCAGGGCAACTACGCCGCCGCCAACGCATTCCTCGATGGCCTCGCCGAACTTCGCCACAGCGAAGGACTGCCGGCGGTGTCGCTGGCGTGGGGCCTCTGGGACGACGGCATGGGCGGCGATCACGCGGACACCGCCCGCATGCAGAAGTCCGGCGTCCTGGGCCTCAGCACCGAGGAAGGCCTGGCGCTGTTCGACGCGGTCGCAGGCAGCGAAACCCCCAACCTGATGCCGATCCGCATCGACGTCCGGGCGCTCAACGCCGCGGGTGTCGACCGGCTGCCGCCCGTGTTCCACGGCCTGGTCCGGCCCACCCGCCGGGCGGCCGGCGGCGCGGCGGCGGGGTCGTTGCGGGACAAGCTGATCGGACTCCCGATCGAGGATCGTGCCAGCACCGTCCTGGATATGGTGCGTCGGGAAGCCGCCGCCGTGCTCGGCCACGCCGGGCCGGAGGCGATCGAACCGGAGCGTGCCTTCAGCGAACTGGGCTTCGACTCGCTGTCGGCGGTGGAGTTCCGCAACCAGGTCAACACGGTGACCGGACTGAAGCTGCCGGCCACGCTGATCTTCGACTACCCCAGCTCGCAGGCGCTGGCCGAGCACCTGCTCGACGAGCTGGCGCCGACCGTCACCGACGGCGGCGGGGAGGACGAGATCCGGCGGGCGCTCCAGTCCATCCCGCTGGCCCGGCTACGGGACTCCGGGCTGATGGACAGCCTGCTCGAACTCGCCGGCGTGCGGGTCGAGAAGGCCGTGGTCGAGGCCGAGGAGACGGAGTCGATCGACGACATGGACACCGACAGCCTGATCTCGATGGCGCTCGGCGATCTGGACCTCGACGGCGCGATGGAGGCGTGAGGGCGGATGGCCGAGCGGGCGGGAGAGGGCGGTCGCCGTGGACCTGGACGACGCGATGCGGGAGGCATGAGGCGGATGGCGGAGTCCGAGGGGAAGCAGCGCGGTGCGGGAGGCGTGAGGCGGATGGCCGGGCCCGACACGAAGATGGTCGGCGTGCACCACGCCGACTCGACGCGGGAAGCGTGAGACTGCGATGGCCGAATCCGACAAGAAGCTGGTCGACGCGCTGCGGGCGTCGCTGAAGGAGACCGAGCGGCTGCGGGTGCAGAACCGCAGGCTGACGGCGACCCTGCGCGAGCCGATCGCCATCGTCGGCATGTCCTGCCGATACCCCGGTGGGGTTTGTTCGCCGGAGGAGCTGTGGCGGCTGGTCGCGGACGGCGTGGACGCGGTGACGTCGTTCCCGACCGACCGCGGCTGGGACACCGACCGGCTCTACGACCCGACCGGCGAGCGCCCCGGCACCACGTACACCGACCAGGGCGGCTTCCTGCACCGGGCGGCCGACTTCGACCCGGCGTTCTTCGGCATCTCGCCGCGCGAGGCCCTGGTCATGGACCCGCAGCAGCGCCTGCTGCTGGAGGCGACCTGGGAGGCGTTGGAGCGGGCGGGCATCGACCCGACGACGCTGAAGGGCAGCAGCACCGGCGTCTTCGCCGGCATGATGTATCACGACTACGCCGCCAACAACTCCACCGGCGCGATCGCCTCCGGCCGCGTCTCCTACACGTTCGGCTTCGAGGGGCCGGCGGTGACGATCGACACCGCCTGCTCGTCGTCGCTGGTTGCTCTGCACTGGGCGGTTCAGGCTCTGAGGGCCGGCGACTGCTCGCTGGCGCTGGTCGGCGGCGTGGCCGTGATGGCGACGCCGGAGACGTTCGTCGAGTTCAGCAAGCAACGCGGCCTGTCCAGGGACGGCCGGTGCAAGTCCTTCGCCGGCGCGACGGACGGCACCGGCTGGGGCGAGGGCGTCGGCATGCTCGTGGTGGAGCGGCTTTCCGACGCCCGTCGCAACGGACACGAGGTGCTGGCGATCGTCCGCGGCAGCGCGATCAACCAGGACGGCGCGTCGAACGGCCTGACCGCGCCCAACGGCCCGTCGCAGCGCCGGGTGATCAAGGCCGCGCTGGCGGCGGCGCAGGTGTCGGCCGACCAGGTCGACATGGTGGAGGCGCACGGCACCGGCACCACCCTGGGCGATCCCATTGAGGCGCAGGCACTTCTGGCGACCTACGGCCAGGACCGAACTGAGCCCCTGTGGCTGGGGTCGATCAAGTCGAACATGGGCCACGCCCAGGCGGCCGCCGGCGTCGCGGGCATCATCAAGGTCGTCATGGCCATCCGCAACCGGACCATGCCGAAGACCCTGCACGTGGACGTGCCGACGCCGCAGGTGGACTGGAGCGCCGGCAACATCGAGCTGCTGACCGAGACCCGCGCCTGGCCGGCGGCGGATCGCCCGCGCCGGGCGGGGATCTCGTCGTTCGGCATCTCCGGCACCAACGCGCACGTGATCATCGAGGAGGCCCCTGAGGAGGAGGTCGCCGAACGCACGGTGATAGACCGACCGGTGCCGTGGATCCTGTCCGCGAAGACGCCGGAAGGTCTCGACGCGCAGGCTTCGAGGCTGTCCTCGGTGGACGGTCAGCCGCTGGATATCGCCTACTCGCTGGCCACGAGCAGGGCAATGTTCGAGCACCGCGGCGTGATTGTCGGCACCGACTTGGAGGAGCTGCGGCGGGGCGCGCAGGCGTTGGCCGATGGCGTTTCGACGTCGCGTGGCCTGGCCAAGGGCGCCGGTTCGACGGCGTTCCTGTTCACGGGACAGGGCGCGCAGCGCGTCGGCATGGGCGGCGACCTGTACGAGGCGTTTCCGGTGTTCGCCGAGGCGTGGGACGCGGCCGTCGACCACTCGATGGCGTCCGTGGTGTGGGGCGACGATCAGGACGCCTTGAACCGTACGGAATTCGCGCAGCCCGCACTGTTCGCGTTCGAGGTGGCCCTGTACCGGCTGCTGGAATCCTGGGGCGTGAAGCCGAACTTCGTCGCCGGGCACTCGGTCGGCGAGATCGCCGCGGCGCACGTCGCCGGCGTGTTCTCCCTGGAGGACGCCCGGAAGCTGGTGGCCGCCCGCGGCAAGCTGATGCAGGCCCTGCCGGCCGGCGGCGCGATGGTGGCCATCCTGGCCACCGAGGACGAGGTCACCCTGGTCGACGGCGTGGGCATCGCTGCGGTGAACGGTCCGCAGTCGGTGGTGATCTCCGGCGTCGAAGAGGCCGTGCTCGAGATCAAGGCCGACTTCGAGGCGAAGGGCCGCAAGACCACGCGGCTCAAGGTCTCGCACGCGTTCCACTCGCCGCTGATGGAACCGATGCTCGACGAGTTCCGCAAGGTCGTCGAGGCCATCGAGTTCGCCGAGCCGACCATCCCGATGGTGACGACCTCGGCCGGCGGCGGAGCGGTCGACACCGTCGACTACTGGGTCGACCACGTCCGGGCCGCCGTACGCTTCGCCGACGCCGTCAAGACGCTGTCCAGCAAGGGCGTCACCAGGTTCGTCGAGGTCGGGCCGGACGGCGTGCTGACCGGCATGGCCCAGGCCTGCGTGGACGAGGGCGCGTTCGTCGCCACCCAGCGTCGGGACAAGCCGCAGGAGCGCGAGCTGGTTTCCGGCCTGGCGCAAGCGTTTGCCCACGGCGTTGCCGTCGACTGGCACCGGTTCTTCGAGGGGCGCGAGGCGCGGCGGGTCGATCTGCCGACCTACGCGTTCCAGCACCAGGCGTTCTGGCTGAGCGCGCAGGACTATCTGGCCAACTCGTGGCTGGGCGGCGGCGCGGGCGACGTGGTGTCGGCCGGGCTCGAGTCCGCAGGCCACCCGCTGCTCGGCGCGGTGCTGACCGCCCCGGACGGCGACGGTCTCGTGCTCACCGGCCGCCTCTCGCCGAGCACCCTGCCGTGGCTGGCCGATCACGTCGTCGGTGGCTCGATCTTCTTCCCGGGCACCGGGTTCGTGGAACTGGCGCTGCGCGCCGGCGAGTTCGTCGGCTGCGACACCGTCGAGGAGTTGACGCTGGAGGCGCCGCTCGTGCTGCCGGAGCGTGGCGGCGTGGCGGTGCAGGTGCGGGTCGGCGACGACCGGCAGATCGGCGTCTTCTCGCGTGCCGACGAGGACGAGACGTGGACGCGGCACGCGACCGGCCGCCTCGGCAGCGGAGCTCGGGCGGGGACCGTGGAATGGCCGCCCGCCACTGCCGAGGCGGTCGACCTGACCGGCTACTACGACGTGCTCGCCGACGCCGGCCTGGCGTACGGCCCGGTGTTCCAGGGGTTGCAGACAGCGTTCAAGCGTGGCGACGAGGTATTCGCCGAGATCGCGCTGCCCGAGGGCGTGGAGATCGACGGCTACGGCGTGCATCCGGCGCTGCTCGATGCCGCGCTGCACGCGATCAGCCTGACCGGCGTCACCGGCGACCAACCGGCGCTGCCGTTCTCCTGGGCCGGTGTTTCCCTGCACGCCACCGGCGCTTCGGCGCTGCGGGTGCACGTCCGACCCACCGGTGAGGGCGTCGTCGCGCTGCACGCCGTCGACCCGGCCGGCGGCAGCGTCGTGTCGGTGGACTCGCTGATGCTGCGGCCGGTCGCGCTGGACCAGGCGACTGCGCGGCGGGCCAACGACTCGCTGTTCGGGCTGACGTGGTCGCCGATCACCGCGAGCCCGGCGGATGTCGCCGGATGGGAGGTGTTCGAGCCGACTGGTGATGTGCGTGAGGCGACTTACGCGACGCTGGCGGAGCTCCAGAAGGAATCGCAGCTGGTCGTGGTGAGCCGGGGTGGCCTTTCCGGTTCCGCTGTTTCCGGTCTTGTCCGTTCTGCCTGGTCGGAGAACCCCGGCTCGGTCGTTCTTGTCGATCTTGAGCCCGGGGCTTCGCTGGACCGGCTGCCTGAGATCATCGGTTCCGGTGAGCCGCAGGTCCGAGTGCGCGGGGGCGAAATCCTTGCCGCCCGCCTCGCCCGCGTGCCGGTGCCGGAGTCGACAAATCCCTTTACCGGTAAGGTGCTCATCACCGGCGGCACCGGCGGCCTCGGTGCGAAGCTGGCTCGGCACCTGGTGGCCAATCACGGCGTGACCGACCTGGTGCTGACCAGCCGGCGCGGCCTGGACGCCCCCGGTGCCAAAGAGCTCCAGGAAGAGCTCGGAGCGACGATCGTCGCCTGCGACGTGTCCGACAAGGCGTCGTTGGCCAAGGTGATCACCCCCGACCTCAAGGCCGTGATCCACGCGGCCGGCGTCCTCGACGACGGCGTGATCTCCGCCCTGACACCGGACCGTTTCGACAAGGTGTTCCGCCCCAAGGCCGACGCCGCATGGAACCTGCACGAGCTGACCAAGGACCTGGCCCTGGATGCGTTTGTGCTGTTCTCCTCGGCTGCCGGCACGTTGGGCACGCCGGGTCAGGGCAACTACGCCGCGGCCAACGCCTACCTGGATGCGCTGGCGGAGCTTCGGCACGGCGAAGGACTGCCGGCGGTGTCGCTGGCGTGGGGACTCTGGGACGACGGCATGGGCGACCAGGCCGACACGTCCAGGATGCAGAAGTCCGGCGTGCTGGGCCTCACCACCGACGAGGGCCTGGCGCTGTTCGACGCCTGCTACACCAGCGAAAACCCGAACCTGGCGCCGATCCGCCTCGACGTGAAGGCGCTGAACGCGGCGGGCCCGGACCGGCTGGCGCCGGTCTTCCACGGCCTGATCCGCACCACCCGCAAGGCCGCCGGCAAGGGCGCGGATCCGTCGGCGCTGCGCAAGCAGCTGGCGGGTCTGGACGAGGCGGGCCAGGAAACCGTGCTGCGGGAACTGATCCGGGCCAACGCGGCGATCGTGCTGGGCCACCCCAGCCCGGAAAGCGTCGACCCGGACCGGGACTTCCTGGCCTCGGGGTTCGACTCGCTGACGGCGATGGAACTCCGCAACGCCCTGAACGCGGCGACGGGGCTCACCCTGCCGGCGATGGTGGTCTTCGACAACAAGTCGCCGGCCGAGCTGGCACGGTGGCTGCGCGCCGAACTCGGCAGCACGCAGAGCACCGACACCAACGCGGACGAGACACTGAGCGACTTCTTCCGGGAGTCGGTGCTGTCCGGCAACCTCCAAAAGGGACTGACGCTGCTGCGGGCGGTCGCGGACATCCGGCCGAAGTTCACGGGCGTCGCGGACGTCGATCACCTGCCGAAGCCGGTGGTGTTCGCGGACGGCAAGACCACGCCGAGGCTGATCTGCGTCAGCACGCCGATGGCGCTCGGCGGCACGCACCAACATGCCCGCGTCGCCGCGAACATCGGCGGCGGCCGGCACGTCAGCGCGCTGCCGGTGCCGGGCTTCGCCCGCGGCGAAAGCCTTCCCACCACGGCGGAAGCGGCGGTCAGCGTGCTCGGCGAGGCCGTCACGCAGGCGGCGCAGGGCGACCCGTTCGTGCTGCTCGGCTACTCCTCCGGCGGCGTGCTGGCCTACGCGACGGCGAAACACCTTGCCAGCCAGGGCCTTCGACCGGACGGGGTCGTGCTCGTCGACAGCTATCACGTCAGCGAGGGCGAGGAACGGGACGTCTTCGAGCAGCTGGCCGTTGTGCTGCTGGAGAAGGAGACCGTGTTCGGGACGTTCGACAGCGCCAGGCTGAGCGGCATGAACGCGTACATCGACCTGTTGCCGGGCTTCGACCTCGGGTCGATGGACGTGCCGGTGCTGTTCCTGCGGGCCGACAAGTCCTTCATGAACCCCGACGACCCGACCGACGACTGGCGCGCCGTCGCCTGGGATCCCGCGCACACCGTGGTGACCGTGCCCGGCGCCACCCACTTCACCATCGTCGAGGAGCACGCCGCGGCGACGGCCCAGGCCGTCAACGACTGGCTCTCCCGATAGGACGGCTGTTCCCCCGGTCTGGGATCGGCAGACCGGGGGACGGCACGACAACAGCCCCGGCGTGACCATCACGCCGGGGCTGTTGGCAACCCCAGGGGTGGAGGGGTTGCGGGGATCACCGGTCGTCGGGAGGAGGGGTTGACGTCCGGTGGCCGGTCGGCGCGGGACCCGGGGGAGTGGCCCGCAGAACCGGCTGTATAGCTTGGGGCGTAGGAAAAAGTGGGCACCGGCCGGGCCGGGGAACGTGCCGCCCGACCCGACCGGCGGGTCCGAACTCAGCCGGCGAGCTTGGCCAGGGCGAAGATGCCCTCGTCGATGCCGGCGCTGAGGAACTGGCCGATGGCGCCGCCCATCTGGTCGCCGCCGGGGCCGTCGAGCTCGGTGCGGTGGGTGATCGTCGAGCCGCCGCCGGGGCCGGCCACGACCTTGCAGTGCGACCGCAGCGTCACGTTCTCGTCGATCCTGGTCTCCTGGGTGAAGCTCACGCCGTCAACGACGTCGACGAGCGTGAACGCCGCCGGTCCCTGCTGCGCGTTGGTGATCACGCCGGTGGAGCCGCTGGCGAACGGGCCGTCGATGGTCATCTTCTCCATCCCGGCGTTCCACTCGGGCCAGCCGGCCACGTCGGTGTAGCGCGCCCAGACCGCCGCGGGGGTCGCGTCGGCGTCGATGCTGCGCTCGTAGTGCCACACGGGGATCCTCCAGTGGAGTAATACGTACTTACGTATAAGACAAATGTACAGCGGCCGGCGGGCGGCCGCAAGGGGGAGCGTAGGGACTTCGATCGAAGGGTTTCCCCACCTTCTGCGGCGCTACCGTCGACCTGCGGTGCGCCGCCGCACGCGTTGGCGGCCAAGGACTATCGACGAGGTGGTGGAACGATGTCGCTTGCCCCCAGCGCCAAGGGGACCGTGAAGTTCGGCGATTACAAGACGTGGTACCGGGTGACGGGCGACCCCGGCTGCGGCAAGCCGGTGCTGGTCGTCGTGCACGGCGGCCCCGGCAGCACGCACGACTACCTGCTGCGGATGAGCGAGCTGGCCGGCAGGGGCTGGCCGGTCGTGCACTACGACCAGCTCGGCAACGGCGGCTCCACGCACCTGCCCGGCAAGGGCCCGGACTTCTGGACGCCGGAGCTGTTCGAGGCGGAGCTGACGAACCTGGTGCAGCAGCTGGGCGTCGACGGCAACTACGTGCCGTTCGGCCAGTCCTGGGGCGGCCTGCTCGTCGCCATGCACGCCGCGAGAAGGCCGAAGGGCCTCAAGGGCCTGGTGATCGCCAACTCGCCGGCCTCCTACCCGTTGTGGCTCCAGGAGATGAAGGTCCTGCGCGACCAGCTGCCGCCCGGCGTCGACGAGATCCTGCGCCGGCACGAGGCCGCCGGGACCACCGACAGCCCCGAGTACTACGACACCATGCAGGCCTTCTACGACCGGCACGTCTGCCGGATCAAGCCGGCGCCGCGCGACATGCAGGCGTCCCAGTACGAGATCTACAACGACTCCACCGTCTACTTCACCATGAACGGCCCCAGCGAGTTCCACGTGATCGGCACGCTCAAGGACTGGGGCGTCATCGACGTCCTGCCCGATATCGCGGTGCCGACGCTGATCATCTCGGGCCGGCACGACGAGGCCACGCCGGCCACCGTCCAGCCCTTCGCCGACCTGATCCCCGACAACCGCTGGGAGATCTTCGAGGAGTCGAGCCACGTGCCGCACCTCGAGGAGCCCGAGCGGTTCGACGACGTCCTGCACACCTACCTGTCCAGCCTGTAGCGGAGACAAGCCAATGGTCACCGAGTTCACCGCGTCCGAGGCGGTCGTCTTCCCCGGCATGGGGCCGTCCCGGTTCGCCGACGTCGGCAAGTTCATGGTCATCAACCCCTACGCCCGCCGCCTGGTCGCCGAGGCCGACGAGCGGCTGGGTCACTCGCTGGTGGACGCCTTCCGCGACACCGAGGGCGACTACAGCCGGCCGGCCCAGGTCAGCTTCCTGGTCAACTGCGTCGCGCTGGCCCGGTGGGCGCAGGGTGAGCTGGGCGCGAAGCCGGAGGTCGTGGTCGGCCCCAGCTTCGGCGGCAAGGCGCTGGCCGCCCACTCCGGCGCACTGTCCTTCTCGGACGCCGTGTGGATGACCTCGGAGTTCGCCCGCTGCCTCGACGAGTTCTTCGAAACCGAGTTCGCCGACATCGTCACGCACTCGTTCGTGCGGACCCCGCAGGACGTGCTGGCGGCCCTGTTCGCCGAGATGGACGAGCTCGGCTACTGGCACGACGTGTCCTGCCACATCGACCACGACTTCCACATGGTGTCGCTGAGCCGGGACAACCTGGAGTGGTTCCAGCAGAAGCTGCGCCGGGGCGGCGGCATGTCGCTCTACACCATGCATCCGCCGATGCACGTCAGCGCGTTCGGGCCGCTGCGCGAGAAGATCCGGACCGAGGTGTTCGACCGGCTGGAGTTCCGCGACCCGACGCTGCCGGTCGTCAACGACCAGGACGGCGCGATCCTCACCACCGGCGAGCAGGTCCGCGACATGCTGCTGGACGGCATCGTCAACACGGTCCGGTGGCCCGACGCCGTGGCCACGCTGAAGCGGCTGGGTGTGGCCAAGGTGCACGTCGCCGGCCAGGACAGCCTGTTCGGCCGGGTGGCGGTCACGAACAAGAACTTCCAGGTCGTCCCGTGCGACCCGAAGCTGGCGCTGGCTCCCCGCAAGCGCACCGCGGCGTGAGGAGAAGGGGGGACCCGCAGGGTCCCCCCGTCCGCACAGCAAGAGCGGGCATGTCCACCGTGGACATGCCCGCTCTTGCCGAAGGGGTCAGGCAGCCTGCTTGAGCAGGTTGTCCAAGGCGGCCCAGAGCACGCCGGCGTTGGCGAAGGTCTCCAGGCTCAGGGCGTCGTCGACGAAGCGCACGCCGAACTCGTGCTCGAGGGCGCCGAGCAGTTCGACGGTGCCCAGCGAGTCCAGCCCCAGGTCGCGCAGGCTCGACTCCGGCGTCAGCGGCTCGTCAGCCGGCAGGAATGGCAGGTACGGGCGCAGGACTTCCTCGAACCGCGCGTCCCACATGGGTGACTCCAATCTTTTTACCCCCGGCCGAATTGGTCCGGCTCTATGAGAAGCTAAACCGGCACACCCCCCGGTCGCTACCCCTGTCCAGCATGGCGCAAACAGGGGGCGGGATTTCCCTCGAATTTCGGGACGATCCTTGAAATCCCTAGTACCGCCGTGACATGCATGTCATAGAGGAGGAAGAATGAACTCATCGTTGTCCGCCCGATTCCTTCGTGGCCTCGACCGCTCGCCGGACGGGGCCGCGATCCGGTTCGGCGACCAGGTGGTGACCTACCGGCAGGCCCACGAGAAGGCGCTGCTGTGGGCAGGTGCCCTACATGCAAGTGGCCCGAGGCCGCCGGCGGTGGTCGGGGTCCTGTTCGGCAAGTCCGCCGACTCCTATCAGGGCCTGCTCGCGGCCCTCTACTCCGGCGCCACGGTCGTCCCGCTCAACGTCAGCTTCCCGGCCGCCCGGCTGCGCGCCATGATCGACCTGGCCGGGGTGACCGCGCTGCTCGCCGACGAGTACGGCCTGGCCGTGCTGGACGACGTGCTGTGCGGCGACACCATGCCGGTGTTCGACCTAAACGGTGACCCCGATCCGGCGAACGCCCTGCTCTGGCCGCACGCGGTGACCGAGACCGACACCGCGTACATGCTGTTCACGAGCGGCTCGACCGGCCGGCCCAAGGGCGTGCCGATCACCCACGGCAACACCCATCACTACTTCTCCTACCTCGACGAGCGCTTCGACTTCACCCCCGACGACGTCTTCTCGCAGACGTTCGACCTGAACTTCGACTGCGCGATGTTCGACCTGTTCTGCGCCTGGGGCGCCGGCGCCGAGATCTGCTTCATCCCGCCGCACGCCTACCGCGACATGCCGGCGTTCTTCGCCGACCACAACGTGACGGTCTGGTTCTCCACGCCGTCGGCGATCGGCCTGGTCCGCCGCATGGGCGGGCTCACCCCCGGCGGCATGCCCACGCTGCGCTGGAGCTTCTTCGCCGGCGAGGCCCTGAAGTGCGCGGACGCCGCCGACTGGCAGGCCGCGGCCCCAGGGTCCACCCTCGAGAACCTGTACGGCCCGACCGAGCTGACCGTCACCATCACCGCCCACCGCTGGAACGCGGAGTCGGCGGACCTGGCCGTGAACGGGGTGGTGCCGATCGGCGGCCTCAACCCCGGCCACGTGCACCTGCTCATCAATCCCGACGGCGAGCCGGTCGAGGACGAGGGCGAGCTCTGCATCACCGGCCCGCAGATGACGCCCGGCTACCTCGATCCCGAGGACGACAAGGGGCGGTTCCTCGAGCACGGCGGCCAGACCTGGTACCGCACCGGCGACCGGGTCCGCTGGGTCGCCCCCAACGAGATGGCCTACCTGGGGCGGATGGACTCGCAGGTGCAGATCCACGGGCTGCGCGTGGAACTGGCCGAGATCGACAACGCGGTGCGGGCCAGCGGGGTGGACGACGCGGTCACCGTGACCCGGGAGACGCCCGGCGGCCTGGAGCTCGTCGTGTTCTACACGGGGGAGAAGGTGCCGCCGGCCGAGCTCAACCGCCGGCTGTGCGACCGGCTGCCGCAGAGCATGGTGCCCAAGCACTATCAGCACGTCGACGAGTTCCCGCTCAACTCCAACCGCAAGGTGGACCGCCTGCGGCTCGCCGCGACGGCCGCTGACCTGCTGAATTCGCGCGTGGTCCGGGCCGGGGGCGCACAATAGGGGCGGTAGGGGGGATGACGGACGTACGTACAGATCTTACTCTTGAGTGGTGAGGATTTGGTTCGGCGCACGCGGAACTGAATCACTCGTCGTTCTTTTCGAGCGTACGGAGAGCGACCGTGGATACCACTTTCAAGCCACTCGACACTGTCCGCGAGGCGTCCGCCGCGCCGGGTGAACTCATTCACTCGCTGCTCGACGGCGCCCTGACCGAGGTCCCCGACGACGTTGCCGTCCGGGATTCTCAAGGCCACTGGACCTACCGCCAGCTGGCCGAGCACAGCCACCGGTTCGCGCACTGGCTGCGCGCCCACGGCGTCGGCCACGGCGACCGGATCGTGGTCCAGCTCCCGAGCACTCGGGAACTGGTCGCCATGTTCTTCGGCGCCGCCCGCGCCGGCGTGGTCTTCGTGCCGCTGAACCCCGCGATGAAGCCGTTCCTGATGAAGTCCGTGCTGGACAACTCGGAGCCGCGGCTGATCATCGGCAAGGGTGTGGCGGTCGAGGCCGTCCGGGAGGTCACCGCGACCGTTCCGGTGCACGACTTCGACGCGATCTGGTCGGACGTCCAGGAGCAGGACGCCGCGCCGATCGCCCACGTGGTCGAGCCGACCGACCTGGCCGTGCTCATCTACACCTCCGGCAGCACCTCCGCCCCGAAGGCGGTGATGTGCCCGCACTCGCAGGTCGTGTTCGCGACCCGCGGCCTCGTGACCGCGCTGGGATACCGCAGCGACGACATCGTCTTCTGCCGGTTCCCGCTCTCCTGGGACTACGGGCTCTACAAGGTGCTGATGACGGCGGCCAGCCGGTGCGAGATCGTGCTGGCCGGCGAGGAGTCCGATCTGGCCCTGCTGCGGCGCATGAGGGAGACCGGCGCGACCGTCGTGCCGATCGTGCCGTCGCTGGCGTCCATGATCGTGTCCCTGGCCTCGCGGGACAACGAGGTCCCGCCGCCGGTCCGGATGTTCACCAACACCGGCGCCGCGCTGCCGCAGGCCACCATCGACGGCCTGCGTGAGAACTTCCCCGGTGTCAAGGTGGTCCGCCAGTTCGGCCAGACCGAGTGCAAGCGCATCACGGTCATGCCGCCGGACGAGGACACCGAGCGCCCGGGCTCCTCCGGGATTCCGTTGCCCGGCACCAGGGTCGCCATCGTCGACGAGCACGGCGACGAGGTGCCCGCGGGCACGGTCGGTGAGATCGTCGCCGACGGTCCGCACGTGATGCCCGGCTACTGGCGCAACCCCGAGGTGACCGCCAAGGCGTTCCGCGTCGATCCGCGCACCGGCCGCACCCGCCTGCACACCGGCGACTACGGCTCCGTCGACGCCGACGGCTACCTGTACTTCGAGGGCCGGCGCGACGACATGTTCAAGCGCAAGGGAATCCGCATGAGCACGCTGGAGATCGAGGCGGCGGCCATGGACATTCCCGGCGTGCGGGCGGCCGCCGCGCTGGCGCCGACCGCCGACCACGACCTGGCCCTGTTCGTGGAGGCCGACCTCCAGCCGGCGATCGTGCTGCGCGAGCTGTCCAAGCGCCTGGAGGCGCAGAAGATTCCGTCGATCTGCCGGGTGCTCGAGGAGTTCCCGTTGACCCTGCACGGCAAGAACTCGCGGGCCGCGCTCGTGAGCCTCCTGGAGGGGAGTGCGAAATGAGCCGCTACGAGGACCTGGCCGCGGAGTTCGGCACGCCGCTGTACGTCTACGACCTCGACGAGGTCGAGGCCGCCCGCAAGCAGCTGTTCGACCAGCTGCCCGAGCCGTTCGAGCTGTTCTACGCCCTGAAGGCCAATCCCCATCCCGACCTGCTGGCCGCGCTGCGGTCCGGCGAGGGGCGCAAGTGCCGGGCGGAGATCAGCTCCACCGGCGAGCTGGCCAACGCCCTGGCCGCCGGCTTCGCCGGCAGCGACTGCCTGTACACCGGCCCCGGCAAGACCTTCGGCGAGCTGCGCGAGGCGATGAGCCTGGGCGTGCGGATGTTCTCCACCGACTCCGTCACCGACGTCCAGCACGTCGGCACGATCGCCACCGAGCTGGGCATCACCGCCGAGGTGCTGCTGCGCGTCAACCTGGCCACGGCCAGCGCCGGCAGCGGCATCCGGATGACCGGCACGCCCTCGCAGTTCGGATTCGACGCCGAACTCCTGCCCGAGGAGCTGCCGCAGTTGCGCCGCGTGGACGGGGTGACCATCGCGGGCATGCACCTGTTCCCGTTGTCCAACACCGCCGACGAGGAGGCGCTGGTCGGCGAGTTCCAGAACACCATCGCCGGCGCCGCGGCGCTGGCCGAGCAGCTGGACCTGCCGCTGCGCTACCTGGACATCGGCGGCGGATTCTCCATCCCCTACGGCATTCCCGGCGGCCGCGCGTCGTACCCGAAGCTGCGCCACGAGCTGGAAGTGGCCCTGGACACGCACTTCCCGGAGTGGCGGCAGGGCACCCCGCAGCTGGCCTGCGAGTCCGGCCGCTACCTGATCGGCGCCAGCGGCACGCTGCTGGCCGGCGTGACCAACGTGAAGGTCAGCCGCGGCAGCAGGTTCGTCATCCTGGACGCCGGCATCAACACCTTCGGCGGCATGTCCGGGCTCGGCCGGCTGCTGCCCGTGCAGGTCGGCACCGACGCCGAGACCACCCAGACGGTGAGCCTGGTCGGCCCGCTGTGCACCCCCGGCGACACGTTCGGCCGCGCGGTCAAGGTCCCCGACCTGGCCCCCGGCGACGTGGTCCGGATCCCCAACGTCGGCGCCTACGGCCCGACCGCGAGCCTGCTGATGTTCCTCGGCCGCCCCTCGCCCACCGAGGTCGTGGTGCGCGGCGACGAGATCGTGTCCGTTTCCCGGCTGGACCACAGCCGTGTGTACTCCAACCAGGCGGTGGCCCGATGAGCATCCAGATCTTCGACGACAACAGCACGGTCACCGCCAGCCGCGGCACCGTCGTGGTCAGCGGCGTCGCCTCCGACGCCCACACCTGGAACCTGGTCTTCCTGCAGCTGATGATCGAGGAGCTCGGCTACGACGTGGTCAACCTTGGCCCGTGCGTGCCCGCCGAGCTGCTGGTGGCCGAGTGCGAGCAGCACCAGCCGGCGCTGGTGGTCATCTCATCCGTCAACGGGCACGGCTACCAGGACGGCATGCGCCTGATCGACGCCGTCCGCAGCAGCCCGGAACTCGTCGCCACGCCGGTCGTGATCGGCGGCAAGCTCGGCGTGGCCGGGGAACTCGACGAGGGTAGCGCGGCCCGGCTGGTGTCGGCAGGGTTCGACGCGGTATTCGAGGACGGCGCCAAGACGATCGTCCCGTTCTACGACTTCATGGCAGCTCTGCCCTCGGCGGCGACCCCGCTACCGGCCCGGACCAGGGTGGCGGTGTGAACGCCTGCCTGCCCACCTCGACGACCGGCTCCGGCGACAAGAACCCCGTGGACTTCGGGGAGTTCGTCCGGGCGCGCGGCGGCCGCGGCTCGATCGTGGCCCAGCCGAGGATGGGGTTCAGCGACCCGAGCCGCATGCGAGAGGGGCTCATCGCCACCAAGAACGCCGACGCCACCACGGTCGGCACGCTCACCCTGGACAGCTACACCCGCGTCGGCGACCACGAGGCCGCGGACACCGCGCTGCGGGAGGGCCTGGCGCTCAACGGTTACCCGATCGTCAACCATTCCACCGAGACCACGAACTGGGTGCTGGACGGCGTCCGCGACGACGAGTTCCCGGTGCAGGTGCGGCACGGTTCGGCCACGCCGCTCAACATCTTCGCCTCCATGGTCAAGCTCAACCTGAACGCCACCGAGGGCGGCCCGGTCTCCTACTGCCTGCCCTACGGCCGTGTGCCGCTTCAGGACTCGGTGCGCAACTGGTCGCAGTGCTGCGAGATGTTCACCCAGCTCCAGGACCGTGGCATCGAGCCGCACCTGGAGACGTTCGGCGGCTGCATGATGGGGCAGCTGTGCCCGCCGAGCATGCTGGTCGCGATCAGCGTGCTGGAGGCCCTGTTCTTCTGCCACCACGGCCTGCGCAGCGTGTCCGTGAGCTACGCCCAGCAGACCAACCTGGACCAGGACATCGAGGCGGTGCAGGCGCTTCGCGCGCTGTGCGCCGAGTTGTTGCCGACCGTCAACTGGCATGTGGTGATCTACACGTACATGGGCATGTACCCGGTGACCGACCACGGGTGCGAACGCCTGCTGTCGACCGCCGCCGAGCTGGCGGTGGCCACCGGGTCGGAGCGCGTGATCGTCAAGACCGTCGCCGAGTCGCGGCGCATCCCCACCATCGCGGAGAACGTGCAGGCGCTGGAGCACGCGCACACCAGCACGCGGGTCGTCCGTCCGGGCGTCGGCGGTTCCACGGAACTGGCGAATTCCCAGACGTACCAGGAGGCCCGGGCACTGGTGCACGCCGTGTTGAACCTGCACAACGACCTCGGACAGGCTCTGCTGCTGGCATTCAAGCAGGGATATCTGGATGTTCCCTACTGCCTGCACCCGGACAATGCGGGGAGGAGCCGCAGCTACATCGACGGCGACGGGTGGCTCCGATGGGGTGAGGTCGGATCGCTTCCGTTGGGGCACCTGGTGGCCGGCGGACGGTCCCGGCGCATCACTTCTAGCGGTTTGCTGGACGACCTGTCATACGTTCGACGGAAATACGACGAGGAGCCGTCGGCGCTCGCGGTAGGCGTCTGACGGCCGGTCGAGACGAAGCGGTGTGGAGAGTGGGCAGATGAGCGAGTCCGGAAACGTCGTTCCTGGGGCGTTCGCGCGTCGGCTCGGCGAGGTGCCGCCGGCCGAACAGCGCCGGATCCTGCTGGGTCTGGTGAGCGAGCACACCCTCGCCGTGCTGCGGCGGATCCGCCCGGACAGCGCCGTCCGGGTCGGACCGGACGGGGCCTTCCGCGAACTGGGGCTGGACTCGCTGGGCCTGGTCGAGCTGCACCTGCGGCTCGGCGGGGACACCGGGCTCACCCTCCCGCCGACTGTCGCCTTCGACTACCCGACACCGGCTCTGCTCGCCGAGCACCTTCGGGCGCAGCTGGTGGCGACCGAGTCACTCGACGCAGCGGCGGAGGCGCCGGAAACGGTCGCCTCCGCCGCTGTCGACGACGAGCCCATCGCCATCGTCGGCGTCGGCGTCCGCCTCCCCGGTGGCATCGACTCCCCGGATGCCCTGTGGCAGCTGGTTTCCGCCGGCGGCCACGTCAGCGACGAGTTCCCCACCGACCGCGGGTGGGACCTGGAACGGCTGTACGACCCCAATCCCGACAACCCCGGCACCACCTACGTCCGGCACGGCGGCTTCCTGCCCGACGCCGGCGACTTCGACGCCGACTTCTTCGGCATCAGCCCGCGTGAGGCGTCCGCGATGGACCCGCAGCAGCGGCTGGTGCTGGAAACCGCCTGGCAGGCCCTGGAGCGTGCCGGCATCGACCCGCAGTCGTTGCGGGGCAGCCGATCCGGCGTCTTCGTCGGCGCCGAGCCGCAGGAGTACGGGGTGCGGCTGCACGAGGCCCCCGACGGTTTCGACGGATACCTGTTGACGGGCAACGCCCCCAGCGTCGTCTCCGGGCGGGTGGCCTACACCCTGGGGCTGGAGGGCCCCACCCTCACCGTGGACACCGCGTGCTCAGGCTCGCTGGTCGCGCTGCACTTGGCCGTGCAGTCGCTGCGGCTGGGCGAGTGCACGCTGGCGCTGGCCGGCGGTGTCGCGATCATGGGCAGCCCCGGCACCTTCACCGCCTTCGCCCGTCAGCGCGGCCTCGCCGCCGACGGCGTGGTCAAGGCCTTCGCGGCCGCCGCCGACGGCACCGGCTTCGCCGAGGGCGTCGGCATTCTCGTGCTGGAGCGGCTGTCCGAGGCCCAGCGGTCGGGGCACAACGTCCTCGCCGTGATCCGGGGTTCCGCGATCAACCAGGACGGCGCGTCCAACGGCATCACCGCGCCGAACGGCCTGGCCCAGCAGCGGGTCATCCGCCAGGCGCTGGCCAACGCCGGCCTCACGGCCTCGGACGTCGACGCCGTCGAGGCGCACGGCACCGGCACCACGCTCGGCGACCCGATCGAGGCCAACGCCTTGCAGGCGGTGTACGGCAAGCACCGGGACCGGCCGCTGTGGCTGGGGTCGCTCAAGTCCAACATCGGCCACACGCAGGCCGCCGCCGGCGTCGCCGGCGTGATCAAGATGGTCACGGCGATGCGGCACGGCGTGCTGCCGAAGACGCTGCACATCGACGCCCCCACCCCGCACGTGGACTGGGCCGGCGGGGCGGTGACGCTGCTGACCGAGGAGGTTGCCTGGGAGAGCCAACCGCGACGGGCCGGCGTCTCGTCCTTCGGTGTCAGCGGCACGAACGCCCACCTGATCCTGGAGCAGGCACCCGAGAGCGCGAACGAGTCCGTCGAGCCGACCACGGACTCGGTCGCGCGCCGTCGTCTGGACCCGCAGGCTGGTTCGGCCGCGCCCCGAGCGAAAAGCACCGAAGGACTTCGCGCGGTCGAAGCAGACAAGGGGAAGACGGCGGCTTGGGGCGCGACCGACGCCCTGCCGGAGGCGGGGCCAACAAGCACCGTTGCGCCTTTCGTCGTCTCCGCCCGCAGCACCGAAGCCTTGAAGGCGCAGGCTGCGCGTTTGGCATCCACTGTGGACCTGCCGCTGGTGGACCTGGCCAACTCGCTGGCCACCACCCGGGCCGCACTGGAGCACCGCGCGGTGGTCGTCGCCGGCGACCGGGACGAGCTGCTGCGCGGCCTCGACGCCATCGCCGCCGGGGACACGGCTTCCAACACGGTCGGTGGCCGGCTGGCATTCCTGTTCACCGGCCAGGGCTCGCAGCGCATCGGCATGGGTCGCGAACTCCGTGACAGGTTCCCGGTTTTCGCCAACGCCCTCGATGACGCCATCGCCCACCTCGATGTCCAGCTGGACCGCTCCCTGCACGACGTCCTGTTCGGCGACGATGAAGACCTGCTGGGAGAGACCGGTTACACGCAGGCCGCGCTGTTCGCGGTCGAGGTGGCGCTGTTCCGGCTGCTCGAATCCTGGGGTGTCACACCGGATCTGGTCGCCGGGCACTCGGTCGGCGAGCTGGCCGCCGCGCACGTCGCCGGCGTGCTGTCGCTGGAGGACGCCGCCACGCTGGTCGCCGCGCGCGGCCGCCTGATGCAGGACCTGCCGCGCGTCGGCGCGATGGTGTCCGTGCGGGCGAGCGAGGCCGAAGTCCTTGCGGCGCTGGAAGACGGCGTGAGCATCGCCGCCATCAACGGGCCGCGGTCGATCGTGATCTCCGGTGTCGAGGAGCAGGTTCTCGCGGTCGCCGGCAAGTTCGAGAAGTCCAAGCGGCTGCGCACCTCGCATGCGTTCCACTCCGCGCTGATGGAGCCGATGCTGGAGGAGTTCCGCCTCATCGCCAGCGTGCTGGACTTCCATCCGCCGCAGATTACCGTCGTGTCCAACGTGACCGGCGGTGTGGCCAGCACCGAGGACCTGTGCTCGCCGGACTACTGGGTGCGGCATGCCCGCCAGGCCGTGCGTTTCGCCGACGGCATGACGACTCTGGTCGACGAGGGCGTGACGACGTTCCTGGAGCTCGGCCCCGATCCGGTGCTGTCCGCCATGGGCAAGGAAAGCGTCGACGGTGACGTCGTGTTCGCGGCCGCCCTGCGTCGCGACCGGGACGAGGTCCGCGAGCTGCTGACCGCTCTCGGCACGGCTTGGTCCCGCGGCGCGAAGGTGAACTGGAGCTCCTTCTTCGCCGGCGCCGCAACGGTCGAGCTGCCGACCTACGCGTTCCAGCGTCGCCGCTACTGGATGTCCTCGGCGGTCGGTTCCGGCGACGCGACCGGCTTCGGTCAGGTCGCCGCCGACCACCCGCTGCTGGGCGCGGTCGTCGGCCTGGCCGGCGGCGACGGCGTGGTGCTGACCGGACGGGTGTCGCTGCGCACGCACCCGTGGCTGGCCGACCACGTGATGGGCGACGTGGTTCTGTTCCCGGGCACGGCCTTCGTCGAGCTGGCCGTCCGCGCGGGCGACCAGGTCGGGTTGGACCTCGTCGAGGAGCTGACCCTGGAGAGCCCTCTCGCACTGCCGGAGAGCGGTGGCGTCGACCTCCAGATCGTTGTCGGCGACGAGAACGAGGGCCGCCGCAGCGTGGAGTTCTACTCCCGCACCGAGGACTCGTGGACCCGGCACGCGACCGGCGCCCTCGGCCGCCGCACCGTGACGAACCCGGTGAGCCTCGATGCCTGGCCGCCCAAGGGTGCCCAGCCCATCGACATCTCCACGCTGTACGCCGACATGGCCGGCCAGGGCTACGGTTACGGTCCGGTGTTCCGGGGCCTGCGAGCCGTGTGGCGCAACGGTTCCGAGGTCTTCGCCGAGGTGGCGCTGCCGGAACAGGAGAAGGCCGGCGCGTTCGCGCTGCACCCGGCGCTGTTGGACGCCGTCCTGCACGCCACCGACTTCGCTTCCGACGACCCCGTCGGCGACGACATCCGCCTCCCGTTCGCCTGGAGCGGCGTTTCCGTGCACTCCACCGGCGCTCAGGCGCTGCGGGTGCGGATCAAGTCCACCGGCCGTGAGGCTGTTTCCCTCGACATCGCGGACTCGACCGGCGCGCCCATCGCCACGGTCGAGTCCTTCGTCGTTCGGGCCGTCACCGCCGAGCAGCTGCGCGCCGCCGGTCGCGGCGGCGAGGCCCTGTTCGAGGTCCGGTGGGAGGCCATCACTCCGGCCACGGAGGCCCCGTCGGTCAAGGGCTGGGCGGTGGTCGGCGCGGATTACATCGGCCTCGCCGACGCGCTCGGCAGCGGCATCACCGTACACGCCGACCTCCAGGCGCACCGCGAGACCCTGGACTACGGCGCGCTGCCGACGGAGATCGTGCTCGCGCCGTTCGCCCCGTGCCACGGCGACGTGCCGAACGCGGTGCGCCGCACCACGTATCGGGCCCTGGAGCTGGTGCAGGAGTGGCTGGCCGACGAACGGTTCACCACCTCCCGCCTGGTCGTGGTGACGCAGGGCGCGGTCACCGAGTCGAGCGAGTCCTCGGCACTGTGCTGCGCCCCGCTGTGGGGCCTGCTGCGGTCCGCGCAGTCGGAGAACCCGGGCCGGATCGTGCTCGTCGACGTGGACGAGCACTCCGCCGAGCTGCTGCCGGCCGCGCTGGCCTCCGGCGAGCCGGAGCTGGCCCTGCGCGGCGGCGAAATCCTCGTGCCGCGCCTGGCCAAGACGACCGTGTCCACTGTGGACAACCCCTGGACCGCCGACGGCACGGTGCTGATCACGGGCGGCACAGGCGGCCTGGGTGGCATCGTCGCCAAGCACCTGGTGGCCGACAAGGGAGTTCGCCACCTGCTGCTGACCAGCCGTCGCGGCACCGAAGCCCCCGGCGCGGCGGAGCTCACCGCCGAGCTGACCGAGCTGGGCGCGGACGTCACCATCGCGGCCCTCGATGTTGCCGACCGCGAGGCGCTGGCGGCGGTGCTCGCCACGATCCCGGCCGAGCACCCGCTGACCGGCGTGGTGCACGCGGCCGGTGTGATCGACGACGGCCTGGTCGGAACCCTGACGGCCGACCGCATCGACACCACCTTGCGGCCCAAGGCCGAGGCCGCCTGGCACCTGCACGAGCTCACCAGCGACCTCAAGGCGTTCGTGCTGTTCTCCTCCTCCGCCGGCCTCGTCGACGGCGCCGGCCAGGGCAACTACGCCGCCGCCAACGTCTTCCTCGACGCCCTGGCCCGGCACCGCCGCGCCCTCGGCCAGCCGGCGACCGCGCTGGCCTGGGGCCTGTGGGCGGTCGGCGCGGGCATGGGGGAGCAGCTCGACGAGCTGGCCATCCAGCGGATCCGCCGCCTCGGCCTGGACCCGTTGAACGCCGAGGAGAGCCTGGCGCTGTTCGACGCCGCGGTGGCCTCCGACCTGGCCAACGCCGTGCCGGTCCGGGTCGACGCCCGCGCGTTGCAGGCCCGTCCGGACGGCGTGCCGGCGCTGCTGCGCGGCCTCGTCCGCACGCAGCGGCCGACGGCCTCCGGCCCGGTGTCGGTCGAGCAGTCGCCGGCGCACCGGCTCGCCGAGCTGTCCGACGCCGAGCGCGACCGTGTGCTGCTGGACCTGGTCCGCAAGCAGGTCGCCGACGTCCTCGGCCACGACGGCGCGGAGTCGATCGACCCGAAGCGTGCCTTCACCGAGCTGGGCTTCGACTCGCTGGCCGCGGTCGAGCTGCGCAACCGCCTGAACTCGTCGTTCGGCCTGCGGCTGCCGGCCACCCTGACCTTCGACTACCCGACCTCGGTGGCGCTGGCCAAGCTCATCGGCGACAAGCTGCTCAGCGTCGCCGACAAGGTCGTGTTGAAGACGCCGGTGGTGGCGGCCACGGACGAGCCCATCGCCATCGTCGGCATCGCCTGCCGATACCCCGGAGGGGTTTCCTCGCCGGAGGACCTGTGGCGGGTCGTCGCCGAGGAGCGGGACGTCGTCACGACGTTCCCGACCGACCGCGGCTGGGACGTGGACGGCCTCTACGATCCCGAGCCCGGCAAGCCCGGCAAGAGCTACAGCCGCGAGGGCGGCTTCCTGCACGAGGCCGCCGAGTTCGACCCGGCGTTCTTCGGCATCAGCCCGCGCGAGGCGTCCGCGATGGATCCGCAGCAGCGGCTGCTGCTGGAGACCGCGTGGGAGACGTTCGAACGCGCCGGCATCGACCCGGTTTCCCTGCGCGGCAGCGACACCGGCGTGTTCGCCGGCGTCATGTACCACGACTGGGGCACGCGTCTCGGCGAGGTGTCCGAGGACGTCGCCGGCTACCTCGGCAACGGCAGCCTCGCCAGCGTCGTCTCCGGTCGTATCGCCTACGCGCTGGGCCTTGAGGGCCCGGCCGTCACGGTCGACACCGCCTGCTCGTCGTCGCTGGTCGCCCTGCACTGGGCCATTCAGGCCCTGCGCGCCGGCGAATGCTCGCTGGCCCTGGCCGGTGGCGTCACGGTGATGTCCACCCCGGACACTTTCGTCGACTTCAGTCGCCAGCGCGGCATGGCCGCCGACGGCCGCTGCAAGTCGTACGCCACCGGCGCGGACGGCACCGGTTGGTCCGAGGGCGTCGGCCTGCTGCTCGTCGAGCGGCTCTCCGACGCCCAGCGCAACGGCCACCAGATCCTCGCCGTGGTACGGGGTTCCGCGATCAACCAGGACGGCGCCTCCAACGGCCTGACCGCGCCGAACGGACCTTCGCAGCAGCGAGTCATCGCGCAGGCGCTGGCTTCCGGCGGGTTGTCGACGTCCGATGTGGACGTTGTCGAGGGCCACGGCACCGGCACCACCCTTGGCGACCCCATCGAGGCGCAGGCGCTGCTCGCCTCGTACGGACAGGACCGGCGCGAGCCCCTGTGGCTGGGGTCGATCAAGTCCAACATGGGCCACACGCAGGCCGCCGCCGGCGTCGCCGGCATCATCAAGATGGTCATGGCCATGCGGCACGGCGTGCTGCCCAAGACCCTGCACGTGGACGAGCCCTCCAGCAAGGTCGACTGGACCGAGGGCGCGGTGCGGCTGCTCACCTCGGCCCAGCCCTGGCCTTCGGTGGATCGCCCGCGCCGGGCCGGTGTCTCGTCGTTCGGCATCTCCGGCACCAACGCGCACGTGATCATCGAGCAGCCGCCGGTGGTGCCGGAGGTCGCCCGGACTGTCGAGCCCCGCCTCGTCCCGTGGCTGGTCTCCGGCCAGACTTCGGAGGCTGCCTCCGCGCAGGCATCGAAGCTGTCCACTGTGGACGGCGAGCCGGTGGACATCGCCTTCTCGCTGGCCACCACCCGTGCCGCGTTGGAGCACCGCATCGCCGCCGTGGCCGCCGACCGTTCGACGGCCCTCGCCGACCTGGCCGCCGGCAAGATCGTCGACGTCGCCAACGACGGCTTCACGGCGTTCCTGTTCACCGGCCAGGGCGCGCAGCAGCTCGGCATGGGCCGCGAGCTGTACGAGCGGTTCCCGGTCTTCGCGGCGGCTTGGGACGCGGCGATCACCCCCGAGGTGCAGGCGGTCGTCTGGGGCGACGACCAGGAGGCCCTCAACCAGACCGGCACCACCCAGCCTGCCCTCTTCGCCTTCGAGGTGGCCCTCTCCCGACTGCTGGAGTCCTGGGGTGTCACGCCCGGCTTCGTCGCCGGCCACTCCATCGGCGAGATCGCCGCCGCGCACGTCGCCGGGGTCCTTTCGCTGGAAGACGCGAAGAAGCTGGTCAGCGCTCGGGGACGCCTCATGCAGGCCCTGCCGGCCGGCGGCGCGATGGTCGCCCTCCAGGCTTCCGAGGACGAGGTCGCCCTGCCCGACGGCGTCGGCATCGCGGCGATCAACGGCCCGCAGTCGGTGGTGATCTCCGGCGACGAGGCCGCCGTGCTGGCGATCAAGGCGGACTTCGAGGCCCGCGGCCGCAAGACGTCCAGGCTCAACGTCTCGCACGCTTTCCACTCGCCGCTGATGGAGCCGATGCTGGACGAGTTCCGCGCCATCGTCACCGGCCTGACCTTCTCCGCCCCGCGGATTCCCAACGCCGGCAGCGACTGGACGTCGCCCGAGTACTGGGTCAACCACGTCCGCGACGCGGTTCGCTTCTACGACAGCGTCAAGGCACTGGCGGCACAGGGCGTCACCCGGTTCCTGGAGATCGGCCCGGACGCCGTGCTCACCGGCATGGCGGCCAACTGCGTCGACGACGCCGCGGTGATCGCCACCCAGCGCCGCGGCCGCACGCAGGAGAACGAGCTGCTCACCGGCCTGGCGAAGGCATGGGCCAACGGGCAGGCCGTCGACTGGCACAAGTTCTTCGCCGGCACCGAGGCGCGCCGGACCGACCTCCCCACCTACGCCTTCCAGCACCAGCGCTACTGGCTGAACGCCACGGCCACCAGCGGCGACGTGACGTCGGTCGGCCAGGTCGCCGTCGGACACCCGATGCTCGGTGCGGTCATCGCGCTGGCCGACGGCGACGGCGTCGTCGTCACGGGCCGGCTGGCAGCCGAGTCCCTGGGCTGGCTGGCCGATCACCAGGTGCTGGGCTCGATCCTGTTGCCGGGCACCGGTTTCGTCGAGCTGGCGGGCCAGGCCGGCCAGCACGTCGGCTGCGAGGCGGTGGAGGAGCTGACCCTCCAGGCCCCGCTGATCCTGCCGCCCCGCGGCGGCTACGCCATCCAGGTCACCATCGGCGGCGCGGACGGCAGCGGCGCTCGGCCGGTGACGATCCACTCCCGCCCCGAGGGCAGCGACGGCGCCTGGACCCGGCACGCCAGCGGCACGGTCGCCCCGGCGAAGGCCCCCGCCTTCGACCTCACGGAGTGGCCGCCGGCCGGCGCGACCGCGATCGACGTCGACAACGCCTACGGCCGCCTCGCCGACCGTGGCTACGGCTACGGCCCGACCTTCCAGGGCCTGACCGCCGCCTGGAAGCGTGACGACGAGGTGTTCGCCGAGGTCAGCCTGCCCGAGGGCAGCGAGGGCGAACGCTACGGCCTGCACCCGGCGCTGCTCGACTCCGCCATGCACGCCGACCTCCTCGACGACGGCGACGGCCCGACCCTGCTTCCCTTCGCCTGGAACGGCGTCACCGTGCACGCGGTCGGCGCGACCTCGCTGCGGGTGCGGATCCAGCGGCTGCGCGGCGACGAGGTCTCCGCGATGTGGATGGCCGACCAGACCGGCCAGCCCGTGCTGACGGTGGAATCCCTGGTCTCCCGGCCGGTCTCGGCCGAGCAGCTCAGCGCCGCCAAGGGTTCCGACGGCCTGCACCGCGTCGAGTGGAAGCCGACGACCGCCCAGCCCGGCGAGGTCGACGTCCTGCACTACGTCTGCCCGAGCGCCGACGGCGACATCCCGGCAGCCATCCGCCAAGTCACGGCGCTGGTCCTCAACGATGTCCAGTCGCTGCTGGCCGACGGCACCCGAGCTGATGACAATCTGGGCGTCACCGCGATCGTCACCCGCGGCGCGGTGTCGACCGGCGGCGAGGACATCGCCGACCTGAGCCAGGCACCGGTGTGGGGTCTGATCCGTGCCGCCCAGGCGGAGCAGCCGGGACGGCTCGTGCTCGTGGACAGCGACGGCACCGACGCCTCGGCCAAGGCCCTCTCCGCCGCAGCGGCTCTCGGCGAGCCCGAGGTCGCCATCCGCAACGGCGAGATCCTGGTGCCACGCCTGACCGCCACCCAGCCGACCGGAACGTCCACTTGGGACGTCGACGGCACGGTCCTGATCACCGGCGGCACCAGCGGCCTGGGCGCGATCATCGCCCGGCACCTGGTGGCCACGCAGGGCGTCACCAAGCTGGCCCTGCTCAGCCGCCGCGGCGCGGACGCCCCCGGCGCGGCCGAGCTGTCCACCTTGGACGCCGACGTCCGCTTCTTCGCCTGTGACGTCACGGATCGGGCCGCACTGGCCGACGTCGTCCGCCAGATCCCCGACCTCACCGGCGTCGTGCACGCCGCTGCCGTCGTGGACAACGGCCTGATCGACACGCTCACCGCCGAGCGAGTCGACAAGGTGTTGCGCCCCAAGGCGGACGCCGCCTGGCACCTGCACGAGCTCACCAAGGACCTGCCGCTCACCCATTTCGTCCTGTTCTCCTCGGCCGGCGGCATGGTCCTCGCCGCCGGGCAGGCGAACTATGCGGCGGCCAACGTCTTCCTCGACGCGCTGGCGCAGCACCGCCGCGCGAACGGCCTGCCGGCCAACGCCCTGGCGTTCGGCATGTGGGCGGTCAACACCGGCCTCGGCGGCGAGCTCGAAGACGCCGACCTGGACCGGATGCGCCGCCTCGGCACCCCCGCGCTGTCGGCCGAGGAGGCCCTGGAGCTGTTCGACCAGGCCCTCGCCGCGGACGAGGCCGTGCTGGTGCCGCTGAAGATCGACCGCGACGCGCTGCGCACCCGCACCGAGGAGATCCCGGCCCTGCTGCGCGGATTCGTCCGAGGCCAGGCCCGCCGGGCCGCCACCCATGGCCCGGCTCCCACCACCCAGTTCGCCGGCCTCGCCGGCGCCGACCTCGACCGCGCGCTGCTGGAACTGGTGCGCGGCAAGGTCGCCGCGGTCCTCGGTCACGACGGCATCGACGCCGTGCCGGCGGACAAGGCGTTCAAGGAGCTCGGCTTCGACTCGCTGGCGGCGGTCGAGCTCCGCAACATGCTCAACTCGGCCACCGGCCTCAAGCTGCCGGCCACGCTGGTGTTCGACTACCCGAACTCCCGGCGGGTGGCGGAATTCGTCGCCACGCTCGTCGGCGGCGTCGCCGCACCGGCCAGGAAGGCCGTCACGACCCAGGTCCGGGCGGACGACCCGATCGCGGTGGTCGGCATCAGCTGCCGTTTCCCCGGCGGTGTCACGTCGCCGGAGGACCTGTGGCGGCTGGTCGCCGAGGGCCGGGACGCCGTCACGCCGTTCCCGACCGACCGCGGCTGGGCCGTCGAGTCCCTGTTCGACCCGGAGCCCGGCAAGCCCGGCCACACCTACGCCAAGGACGGCGCATTCCTGCTCGACGCCGCCGACTTCGACGCCGAGTTCTTCGGCATCATGCCGCGCGAGGCGCTGTGCATGGACCCGCAGCAGCGGCTGCTGCTCCAGGCGTCCTGGGAGGCGTTCGAGCGGGCCGGCATCGACCCGAACGCCATGCGCGGCAGCCAGACCGGCGTCTACGCCGGCGTGATGTACCACGACTACGGAACCTGGCTGCGGGAGATCCCCGACGACCTCGCCGGCTACATCGGCAACGGCAACGCCGGCTCCATCGCCTCCGGCCGCGTCGCGTACACGCTGGGCCTGGAGGGGCCGGCCGTCACGGTCGACACCGCCTGCTCGTCGTCGCTGGTCGCCGTGCACACCGCCTGCCAGGCGCTGCGCACCGGCGAGATCAGCATGGCGCTGGCCGGCGGCGTGACGGTGATGTCCACGCCGGAGATCTTCGTGGAGTTCAGCCAGCAGCGCGGCCTGGCCCCCGACGGCCGCTGCAAGGCGTTCGCCGGCGCGGCCGACGGCACCGGCTGGTCCGAGGGCATCGGCATGCTGCTGCTGGAGCGGCTGTCCGACGCCAAGCGCAACGGCCACGAGGTGCTCGCGGTGATCCGCGGCTCCGCGATCAACCAGGACGGCGCGTCGAACGGCCTGACCGCGCCGAACGGCCCCTCGCAGCAGCGGGTCATCCAGAAGGCGCTGGCGGTGTCCGGCCTGACGGCGGCGGACGTGGACCTGATCGAGGGCCACGGCACCGGCACCCGGCTCGGTGACCCGATCGAGGCGCAGGCGCTGCTCGCCACCTATGGGCAGGAGCGCTCCGAGGACGACCCGGTGTGGCTGGGATCCATCAAGTCCAACCTCGGCCACGCCCAGGCGGCGGCCGGCGTGAGCGGCTTGATCAAGGTGATCATGGCCGTGCGCAACGGCGTGATGCCGAAGACCCTGCACGTGGACGAGCCGTCGCCGCAGGTCGACTGGACCGCGGGCGCGGTGAAGCTGCTGACCGAGTCCCGGGAGTGGGAGTCGAAGGGGCTGCGGCGCGGTGCGGTGTCGTCGTTCGGCCTCTCCGGCACCAACGCGCACGTGATCATCGAGCAGGCGCCGGAAGCCGTCGTCGCGGAGACCGGCCGGTCTACTCCGGTGATTCCTCTTGTGTTGTCGGCGAAAACCGCCGCCAGCCTGCCGGACCAGGCCGAGAAGCTGCGGGCGTTCCTCTCCACCGGCGCCGACCTGTTCGACACCGGCTTCTCCCTGGCCACGACCCGGGCCCGGCTCGACCACCGGGCCGTGGTGCTGGCCAACGACCGCGAGTCGGCACTGTCCGCGCTGACGACCCTGGCCAACGGCGAGGAGTCGCCGAGTGTCGTGCGGGGCGCCAAGACCGACGGCCAGATGGCGTTCCTGTTCACCGGCCAGGGCGCGCAGCGCCTCGGCATGGGCCGCGAGCTGTACGACGCCTACCCGGCTTTCGCCAAGGCCTGGGACGAGGTCATCGGCGGCTTCGAGGCTGGCCTCCAGGACATCATCTGGGGTTCCGACCAGGAGGCCCTCAACCAGACCGGCACCACCCAGCCCGCTCTGTTCGCCCTCGAAGTCGCGGTATACCGACTGGTCGAATCCTGGGGCGTGCGGCCGGACGTCCTCGCCGGCCACTCCATCGGCGAACTGGCCGCCGCGCACGTCGCCGGCGTCCTCTCGCTCGAGGACGCGTGCCGGCTCGTGTCCGCGCGGGGCAAGCTGATGCAGGCCCTGCCGGCCGGTGGCGCGATGGTTGCCATCCAGGCCACCGAGGACGAGATCACGCTGGTCGACGGCGTCGGCATCGCCGCGATCAACGGCCCCACCTCCGTGGTGATCTCCGGCGACGAGACCGCCGTGCTCGCCATCAAGGCCGAGTTCGAGGCCAAGGGCCGCAAGGCCACGCGGTTGAAGGTCTCGCACGCGTTCCACTCGCCGCTGATGGAGCCGATGCTCGACGAGTTCCGGGCCATCGCCGAGAGCCTGAACTACCGCACGCCGACGATCCCGGTCGTCACGACCTCGGCCGCCGGCGGCGACTGGACGCAGCCGGAGTACTGGGTCAACCACGTGCGCGAGGCGGTCCGGTTCTGCGACGCCATCCGCACGCTGGAGGCCCAGGGCGTCACGAAGTACCTGGAGATCGGCCCCGACGGCGTGCTGACCGGCATGGCCCAGGGCTGCCTGACCCGTGACGACGACTGGAACGCCGCCGTGCTGAGGGCGTCGCTGCGCAGGGACCGGCCGGAGCCGCAGACGCTGCTCGCGGCGGTCGGCCTCGACCTCGACGGCGCGAAGTTCTTTGCCGGCGGCCACAGGGTCGACCTCCCGACCTACGCGTTCCAGAAGCGCCGCTACTGGCTCGATGTGCCGGCGGCGAGCGTGGAGGACGCGCCCGGCCTGGGCCAGGTTGCCGCGCAGCACCCGCTGGCGGCGGCGGTCGTGCAGTCGCCGGAGACCGGCGGCGTCACGCTGACCACCCGCCTGTCGATCGACACCCACCCGTGGCTGGCCGATCACGACGTGCTGGGCACGGTCATCCTGCCCGGCACCGCGTACGTCGAGCTGGCCGTCCGCGCCGGCGAGGAGGTCGGCTGCGACACCGTCGACGAGCTGACCATCGAGGCGCTGATGCCGATCCCGCCGCGCGGCGAAGGCCTTGCCGTACAGACGGTTGTGGGCCCCGAGGACAAGCACGGCGCCCGCACGGTGACGATCTACTCGCGCGCCGAGGGGGCCGACACCTGGACGCGGCACGCGTCCGGCGCGCTGACCGCGGAGAACAAGCCGACCCCGACGCCGGAGGCGTTCAACGTCGGTCTGCGCGAGTGGCCGCCGGCCGGGGCCGAGGCCGTCGACATCAGCGGCGTCTACGACTACCTGACCGGCCAGGGCTACATCTACGGCCCGATGTTCCGCGGCCTGCGGGGGATCTGGCAGCGCGGCGAGGAGACCTTCGTCGAGGTAGCGCTCCCGGAGGACGCGAAGGCCGACGCCGCCGAGTTCTTCCTGCACCCGGGCCTGCTGGACTCCGCGCTGAGCACCACCGACTTCATGGCCGGCCGCAAGCCGCAGGACGTCGGCGGCACGCAGCTGCCGTTCGCGTGGACCGGCGTCACGATCCACGCCACCGGGGCCAACAAGCTGCGCGGACGGGTCGTCTACGCCGACGGTTCCGACGCCGTGCGGCTGGAACTGGCCGACCCGTCGGGCCGGCCAGTGGCCACCATCCGCTCGCTGGTGGTCCGCGCGGTCACCGCGGACAAGGTCAACGCCGCCGCGGCTACGGGATCTGGCACGCTGGATTCTGTATACAAGATCGGGTGGAACCAGCTGCCGCTGGGCAGCCTGCACGCCGCCGCCCGCGGCGACTGGGTCACGGTGACCACCGCCGCCGACGTCGAGGCGTTGACCAGCGCCCCGGAGGTCGCGCTGCTGCCCGTCGCCACGGCGGGGAAGGACGTTCCCGCGCAGGTCCGGGCGGTCGCGAACGGCGTGCTGGCCACGTTGAAGGCCTGGCTGGCGGACGCGAGGTTCGAGAACTCCAAGCTCGTGGTCGTCACGCGCAACGCCGTGGCCGTCGCGGACGAGGACGTCGACCTGGCGCAGGCGCCGGTCTGGGGCCTGGTGCGGTCCGCGCAGGAGGAGAACCCGGGCCGGATCGTGGTCGTCGACACCGACGGCTCGGAGGACCTGCTGCCGGCGGCCGTCGCCTCCGGCGAGCCGGCGATCGCGTTGCGGGGCAGCGGAATGAAGGTGCCGCGCTTCGCCCGCGTGGCCCCGAGCCCCGCGGACGTGCCCCAGCTCGACCCGAACGGCACCGTTCTGATCACCGGCGGCACCAGCGGCCTCGGCGCGGTCTTCGCCCGGCACCTGGCCGCCAACGGCGTCAAGCACCTGCTGCTGACCAGCCGCCGCGGCATCGACACGCCCGGCGCGGACGAGCTGCGCAAGGAGCTCACCGACCTCGGCGCGGACGTCCAGGTCGCGGCCTGTGACGTGGCCGACCGCAAGGCGCTCACGAAGCTGCTCAAGATCACCAAGAAGCACCCGCTGACCGGCGTCCTGCACGCCGCCGGCGTGATGGACAACGCGCTGATCGGCGGCCTGACCCCGCAGCAGATGGACAACGTGCTGCGGCCCAAGGTGGACGCGGCCTGGCACCTGCACGAACTGACCAAGGACCTGCCGCTGGCCTGGTTCGTGCTGTTCTCCTCGTGCTCGGGGCTCGTCATCGGCGCAGGTCAGGGCAATTACGCGACGGCCAACCGGTTCCTGGACGGTCTCGCCGCCCACCGCCGGGCCGCAGGACTGCCCGCCACCGCGCTCGGCTGGGGCCCGTGGGCAACCGACACCGGCATGAGCGGTTCGGCCGACGGCGACGTGAACCGCATGGCGCGGCTGGGAATTCTCACCACGCCGACCGAGGACGGGCTGCGGCAGTTCGACGAGGCGATGACCGTCGCCGAGCCGATCCTGGTGCCGATCACCGTGACGGCGGCCGACGAGATTCCCTTGCTGCTCAAGGACGTCGTGAAGGCCCCCAAGAAGCCGACCCGCGCCGCCGTGGTCGACACCCCGGCCGAGCTCGAGGGCGGTGCGTCGCTGGAGGAGCGGCTCGCCGTGCTGAACGCGACCGAGCGCGACCGGGTTCTGGTCGAGCTGGTGCGCACGCACGTGGCGGTGGTCCGGCACGACGACCCGCACGCGATCGACGTGACCAAGGGCTTCACCGAGCTGGGCCTGGACTCGCTGGCCGCAATCGAGCTGCGCAACCGGCTCCAGGCGGCGACCGACCTGCGGCTGCCGGCGACGCTGATGTTCGACTACCCGAGCCCGGTGGCGCTGGCCAAGTTCCTGCTGGAGGAGCTGCTGCCGGCCATCGGCGAGGCTCCCGCCACCGTGTCTGATTCTTTGGACAAGCAGTCCGACGAGGACATCCAGCGCGCGGTGGCGGCCATCCCGGTGACCAGGCTGCGCGAGGCGGGAATCCTCGCCCAGCTGCTGGAACTCGCCGGATCCGCGCCCGCGGACGTCGCCGACGACCAGAGCGAAGCGATCAAGAACATGGACATCGACGACCTCGTGGCCGCCGCCCTCGCGGCCGACAACTGACCGGGAGAACGGACGTGGACGCACAACTCGAGAAGGTCGTCACCGCGCTGCGCAAGTCCATGCTGGACAACGAGAAGCTGCGCCAGCAGAACGCCAGGCTCGTGGCGGAGGCCAGCGAGCCGATCGCCATCGTCGGCATGGCCTGCCGATACCCCGGTGGGGTGTCGACGCCGGAGCAGCTGTGGGACCTCGTCGTCGAGGGCCGCGACGCGGTGTCGGCGTTCCCCGCCGACCGCGGCTGGGACCTGGACGGCCTGTACGACCCGGAGCCCGGCACGCCCGACAAGTCCTACACCCGCGAGGGCGGATTCCTTTACGACGCCGCCGATTTCGACGCCGACTTCTTCGGCGTCAGCCCGCGCGACGCGATCGCCATCGACCCGCAGCAGCGGGTGCTGCTGGAGGTCGCGTGGGAGGCGATCGAGCGCGCGGGCATCGACCCGGCGTCGCTGAAGGGCAGCCGCACCGGCGTCTTCACCGGCCTGATGTACCACGACTACGGCCTCGGCTCGTCCGACGGCTGCCTCGTGTGCGGACGTCTGGCGTACACGCTGGGCCTGGAGGGGCCGGCCGTCACGGTCGACACCGCCTGCTCGTCGTCGCTCGTCGCCATCCACTCGGCCATGCAGGCGTTGCGCGGCAAGGAATGCAACCTGGCGCTGGCCGGCGGCATCACCGTGATGTCCAACGCCGACATGTTCGTCTACTTCTCCGGCCAGCGCGGCGCGGCGCCCGACGGCCGGTGCAAGTCCTTCGCCGCGTCGGCCGACGGCGTCGGCTGCTCCGAGGGCGCCGGCCTGATCCTGCTGGAGCGGCTGTCCGACGCGCAGCGCAACGGGCACCCGGTGCTGGCCGTCGTGCGGTCCAGCGGCGTCAACCAGGACGGGGCGTCCAGCGGCCTGACGGCGCCGAACGGCCCGTCGCAGCAGCGGTTGATCCGCCAGGTGCTGGCCGCCGGCGACCTCAAGGTGTCCGATGTGGACGTCATCGAGGCGCACGGCACCGGCACCAAGCTCGGCGACCCGATCGAGGCGCAGGCCGTGCTGGCCACCTACGGCCAGGACCGGTCCGAGCCGCTGTACCTCGGTTCGATCAAGTCCAACCTCGGCCACACCCAGGCCGCCGCCGGCGTCGCCGGCGTGATCAAGATGGTCAAGGCCATCGAGCACGGTCTGCTGCCCAAGTCCCTGTACGCCGACGAGCCGACGCCGCAGGTCGACTGGACCGCCGGCAACGTGTCGCTGCTGGCCGAGGCCCGCCCGTGGCCGTCGGTGGACCGCCCCCGCCGCGCCGGCGTCTCGTCGTTCGGCCTCGGCGGCACCAACGCTCACGTGATCATCGAGCAGGCCCCCGTCGAGGAGCCGGCGGAACGTGTTGTCACCGAGCGGGTCCTGCCGTGGATCGTCACCGGCAAGACCCCGGAGGCGCTGGCGGCGAACGCCGCCGCACTGTCCGCCGTGGACGGAACGGCCGCCGACATCGCCTTCACCCTGGCCACCGCCCGAACCCCGTTCGAGCACCGCGCGGTGGCGGTCGACCGTGCGGGCCTGGCGTCGATCGCCGAAGGCACCAACCACGTCGTGGCCCGCACCCAGGGCCTGGTGGCCTTCCTGTTCACCGGTCAGGGTTCGCAGCGCCTCGGCATGGGCCGCGAGCTCTACGACACCTTCCCCGCTTACAAGGAAGCCTGGGACCAGGCCATCACACCTGAGGCCGCGGCCGTTGTGTGGGGCCCCGACCAGGAGGCCCTGAACCAGACCGGCAACGCCCAACCCGCTCTCTTCGCGCACGAGGTCGCGCTGTATCGGCTGGTCGAGTCCTGGGGTGTGCGGCCGGACTTCCTGGCCGGCCACTCCGTCGGCGAGATCGCGGCGGCGCATGTCGCCGGCGTGCTTTCCCTCGAAGATGCCCGGAAGCTGGTGGCCGCCCGCGGCAAGCTGATGCAGGCCCTGCCGGCCGGCGGCGCGATGGTTGCCATCCAGGCCACCGAGGACGAGATCACGCTGGTCGACGGCGTCGGCATCGCTGCGGTCAACGGCCCGCAGTCGGTGGTGATCTCCGGCGACGAGGCCGCCGTCCTCGCCATCAAGGCGGACTTCGAGGCTCGCGGCCGCAAGGCCACGCGCCTGAGCGTCTCGCACGCGTTCCACTCGCCGCTGATGGAGCCGATGCTGGACGACTTCCGTTCGGTGGTCGGCGGCCTGACCTTCGCCGCGCCGAGGATCCCGGCGGTGATCACGTCCGCCGGCGGCGGGCAGTGGACCGACCCGGAGTACTGGGTGAACCACGTGCGGGAGGCGGTCCGGTTCCTGGACGCCATCCGCACGCTGGAGTCCAAGGGCGTCGCCAAGTTCGTCGAGATCGGCCCCGACGGCGTGCTGGCCGGCATGGGCGCGGGGTGCGCGACCAACGAGAACAGCGTGTTCATCGCCTTGCAGCGCAAGGACAAGCCGCAGGAGCACGAGCTGGTCGCCGGCTTGGCCAAGGCGTTCGCCAACGGCGTCGCGGTGGACTGGAAGGAGTTCTTCGCCGGCCTCGACGTGCGGCGGGTCGACCTGCCCACCTACGCCTTCCAGCGCCAGCGTTTCTGGTCGGATCTCCAGGCCGGCACCCGCACGGTCAAGGCCTTCGGCAACACCGACCACCCGCTGATCAACGCGGTCGTCGAGCTGCCGGACACCGGCGGCGTCGTGCTCACCGGCCGGCTGGCCGTCGACACGGACCCGTGGCTGGCCGACCACGACATCCTGGGCAGCATCCTGTTCCCCGGCACGGGTTTCGTGGAGCTCGTCGGCGACGCGGGCCGGCACGTCGGCTGCGACACCATCGAGGAGCTCACGCTGGCCGCGCCGCTGATCCTGCCCGAACGCGGTGGGGTCGAGGTGCAGGTGGTCGTCGGGGCCGACGACAACGGCCGCCGCTCGGTCGGCGCCTACTCGCGGATCGACGACGGCGACTGGATTCGGCACGCCACCGGCATCCTGACCGCCGCGACCGATGCCCCGGACTTCGATCTGACCGCGTGGCCGCCGGCCGACGCGACACCGTTGGAAATGGATGGTGCATACGATCTACTGCACGCCCGCGGTTACGGCTACGGCCCGACCTTCCAGGGCCTGAAGGCCGCGTGGCGGCGTGGCGACGACGTGTTCGCCGAGGTCGCGCTGCCCGAGGGCACCGAGGCGGCCCGGTTCGGCCTGCACCCGGCGCTGCTCGACGCGGCCATGCACGCCGACCTCGTCGACGACAGCGGCGAGGGGGCCACGCTGCTGCCGTTCTCCTGGAACGGAGTCACGCTGCACGCCACCGGGGCATCCGCGCTGCGGGTGTGGATCCGACAGGTCCGCGGCGACGAGGTGTCGTCGATGCGGATCGCCGACCAGGCCGGGCAGCCGGTGCTGACCGTGGCGGAGCTGGTCTCGCGGCCGGTGTCCGCCGAACAGCTCGGCGCCGGCCCGGACGACCTGTACGGCATCGAGTGGGTTCCGCTGCCGGCCACCGGCCAGCTGGGGTCCGCCGCCGTGATCGGACGGGACCTGGGGCTGGGCAAGGCCGTCCCGACCCTCGCCGACATCGACGTCGTGCCGGATCTGGTCGTGACGGTGGTGCCGGAGGTGCCGCAGGACCCGGCCGGCGTGCGCGCGGCCGCGAAGCACGTGCTGGCCATCGCCCGTGAGTGGCTGGCCGACGAGCGGTTCGCCCACTCCAAGCTGGCCGTGGTCACCGTGCGCGCCACCGGCGAGGACATCGACCTCGGCCAGGCGCCGGTGTGGGGCCTGATCCGGGCCGGCCAGGCCGAGAACCCCGGCCGGTTCGCCCTCGTCGACCTCGACGGAACCAGCGCCTCCGACAACGCGCTGCCGCACGCGCTGGCCGCCGGTGAGCCGGAGATCGCCGTCCGCGACGGCTCGCTGCTGGTGCCGCGGCTCGCTTCCGTAAGCGCTGTCACATCGGTGCCTTGGGACGCCGACGACACCGTGCTGATCACCGGCGGCACCGGCGGCCTCGGCGCTCTGGTCGCCAAGCACCTGGTCACCACGCACGGCGTCCGCAACCTCGTGCTGACCAGCCGCCGTGGTCTCAATGCCCCCGGTGCCGGCGAGTTGCAGACCGAGCTCGCCGAACTGGGCGCGACGGTGGCGATCGAGGCCTGCGATGTCACCGACCGCTCGCAGGTCGCCGCGCTCGTCGGCGGCATTCCCGGGCTGACCGCCGTGGTGCACGCCGCCGCGGCCGCCGAGAACGCCCTGATCGGCGCGGTCACCGACGAGGCGTTCGAGTCGACGGTCCGGCCCAAGGCCGACGCCGCCTGGCACCTGCACGAGCTCACCGGCGACCTCAAGGCGTTCGTGCTGTTCTCCTCGGCCGGCGGCATGGTGCTCGCCGCCGGGCAGGCCAGCTACGCCGCCGGCAACGTGTTCCTCGACGCCCTCGCCCAACACCGGCGGTCCAACGGCCAGCCGGCCGCCTCGCTGGCGTTCGGGCTCTGGGACTCCGGCGTCGGCCTCGCCTCCGACCTCTCCGAGGCCGACCTCTCCCGGATGGCCCGCCAGGGCCTGCCCGCGCTGCCCATCGCCGAAGGTCTCGCCCTCTTCGACGCCGGCATCGCCGCCGACCGGGCCGTGGTCGTCCCCATGAAGGTCGACGGTGTCGCCCTCGGCAAGCGCACCGACGAGATCCCCGCGCTGCTGCGCGGCCTCGTTCGCACACCGGCGCGGGTTGCGACGAAACCCACTGGCGGCCTGAAGAACCGTCTCGCCGGGCTGTCCGCGGCGGACCAGACCCGCGTCCTGCTGGACCTGGTCCGGGCCCGTGTCGCCGCGGTGCTCGGTCACGCCACCGTCGACGCCATCGCCCCCGACCGCGACTTCCGCGAGCTCGGCTTCGACTCCCTGTCGGCGGTCGACTTCCGGAACCTGCTCACCACCGAGACCGGCCTCCGCCTGCCCGCCACCCTCGTCTTCGACTACCCGACGCCGTCGGCCATCGCCGATTTCCTCCGCGAGGAACTCGGCGGGGGCGAGGCGCCGTCGACGCTGTCCGCTTTGGACGGTGAGATCGGCAAGCTGGAGGCGGCCATCGCCGCCGCCCTCACCGCCAACCCCGACGACACCGAGCGCTCCCGCATCGCCGCCCGCCTGCGCGCCCTGACGTCCAAGTGGGCCGACGACCAGCAGAGCGCCGGCGACGACCTCACCTCGGTCAGCGCCACCGACCTCTTCGACATTCTCGACAACGAACTCGACTCCATCGCGTAGCTCGTCATGCAGGGAAGGACGCCTTACCTGCAGTCAGCGAGGGTAAGGCGTCCTTCCCCGCATCAGCCCCGCCACACCGAGAGGATGTACCCGTCATGTCAGGCGATGCCTGGATCCGCCGCTTCCACCCGGTGTCGGACGCCCCGACGCGGCTGGTCTGCTTCCCGCACGCGGGCGGCTCGGCGACCTTCTACTTCCCGGTCTCCCGGGCGCTGTCCCCGGCGATCGACGTGATCGCCATCCAGTACCCGGGCCGGCAGGACCGGCGCTCGGAGTCCTGTGTGGACTCCATCGGCGAGCTGGCCGACATCATCGCCGCCCACCTGGAGCCGCTGGCCGACAAGCCGATCTCCCTGTTCGGCCACAGCATGGGCGCGATGATCGCGTACGAGGTGGCCCGGCGCATGGAGAAGGGCGGCACCGCGCCGCTGACCCTGTTCGCCTCCGGCCGGCGCGCCCCGTCCCGCTACCGGGACGAGCGCATGCACCTGGCCAGCGACGACGGCCTGATCACCGAGCTCAAGTCGTTGTCCGGCACCGACTCCGCGGTGCTGGGCGACGAGGAGATCCTGCGGATGATCCTGCCGTCCGTCCGCAGCGACTACAAGGCCGTCGAGACCTACCAGCACCAGGACGGGCCGCTGCTCAACTGCCCGGTCACCGTGCTCACCGGCGACAACGACCCCATGGTCACCATGGACGAGGCCGAGGCGTGGGCCGAGCACACCAACGGCCCCTTCGACCTGAAGGTGTACCCCGGCGGCCACTTCTTCATCAACGAGCACGCCGCCGCCGCGATGCGGCTGATCCGCGAGACCGCCGGAGTTCGGACTCCGCTGGCGGCCTGACCCACCAAGACGCGGCCGGTCCGGGAGAACCTCCCGGACCGGCCGGAGCAGTACCCGTCCTGTTTCATCCGACCAAATCGGCCATCCTGCGCGGGCGAAAGCCGCGAACGCCGCCCGAGGGCGGCGTTCGCGGCAGGACAGCGAGGTCACCGTAGAACCTGAGTGGGGTGCACGTGCCTGTGAAACCGACTGCCGGCGTCACCGCCGTGCTGCGTGGCGACGGCCGACTCGAACTGGTGTCGTCGACCACGGGCATCAGAATGCGGTGCGACACCGTGGGAACGGCGATGTGGATCGCGCTTCGCCAGCACGGTGGCGACATCGAGACCGCGGCCAGAACGCTGGCCGGGGCGTGGCAGACCGATGCCACCAACATCCGAGCCGACCTGGACCTGTGGGTCGACGAGCTGTGCGACGCCGGACTCGTCGGCGCCACACCGTAGTGGGACGGACCGGGCACTGACCACAAGTGCCCGGTCCGAACTCGGCTGTCAGAAACCCAGCTTCACCAACGCGCCGCCGTCCACCTTCAGCTGAAGGCCCGTGACGTAGCGGGACTCGTCCGACACCAGGTACGTCACCGCGTGCGAGACGTCCGAGGGCTCCACGTAGGGGATCGGCATCGCCTGGAAGGCGACGAAACCCAGCTCCGCGTCCTCGCGGGTGGGCTCCTCCAGGTCCGGGCGGAAGGTCCTGTACATCGGGGCGCTGTGCAGCATTGCGGTGTTGCAGTTGGTGGGGTGCACCGCGTTCACGCGGGTGCCGCTCTGGGCCAGCTGGAGCGCCAGCGTGTTGACGTACTCGGCCAGCGTCTGCTTGGAGAAGCTGTAGCCGGCGCCGCCGGGGCCCTCCGGGCCGTTGCCGCCGCGGCCCGGGATCAGGCCGGCCGCCGAGCCGATGACCACAATGGACGAGCCGTCGGCCAGGTGCGGCAGGGCCGCGTGCACGGTGTTGATGGCGCCGACCAGGTTGATGTCCAGGGTGTCGGTGAAGGCCCGCACCGGGCGGCCCTGGCCGATCGGGCTGATGCCGGCGTTGGCCACGACCGAGTCCAGCCGGCCGAGTTCGGCCACGCCCTCCGCGATGGCCGTCTTCAGGGCCGCGTAGTCGCGCACGTCCGCCTTGCGGGTGACGATGCGCCGGCCCGTCTTCTCCACCAGGCGGGCCGTCTCCTCCAGGTCCTCGGCGGTGGCCATCGCGTACTCGGCGATCTCGACGTCCTCGCACAGGTCGATCGCGATGATGTCGGCGCCCTCCTCGGCCAGCCGCACGGCGTGGCTGCGGCCCTGTCCCCGCGCGGCGCCGGTGATCGCCACGACCTTGTCTGCTACCCGGCCCATCAGGCCCTCCCACTGGTTTTGTTTGTCACAGCCGAAATCGATTGTCGGCCGTGACCCGTACGGGCCGCGAGCCCCCTTAGTGAAGCCACCAGTTCCACTAGGGGGATGACACCTGGGGTTGATTCGTGCACACGGCGCGTAGTATTCGGTGGTTCCTGTTTACGGGGCAACAACAGGGGTTCTAGGGGTGTGAAAGCGTTCCCAGGGCGGTTACCTTCATCGGTAGGCCCTATCTCGCCGTCCCTATCGTGAGGAGCGCTCATGGGTTCCCGGCCACCGATTCTCGTGGACACACTGCACACGCGGCTCCTGGTCAACAAGTACGTCGAATGCTTCCGCTTCTACAACGCCGTGCTGCCCGAGCTGACCGGCGCCAAGCTGGCCAAGGGCGACGAGCAGTGGCCCTACGCGCGCTTCGACGTCGAGTTCCAGAAGCCGTACCTGGCCCTGATGAACCGCCAGGTGATGACCCCCGCCGCCGGCGCCGTCGAGTTCTCCCGCGCCGCCGGCGACGCCTCCCTGCTCTGCTTCCGCGTCGCCGACGTCGACGCCGCCCAGGAGACCTGCCTGGCCGCCGGCGCCACCGTCGTCGTGCCGGCCGCCGACGTCCCCGAGTGGGGCGAGGACACGCGCATCGCCCTCCTGCGCGACCCCGACGGCAACCTCATCGAGCTCCAGTCCTCCCCGGACTAACCCCCTTGCTGGGACGACGTGCACGTACGTGACTGGCTCACTTGGCTCTGGCGACCGAGTGAGCCACTCACGTGCGCAAAGGGTCAGCTCACCACGTAGTGGTACGGCACGCGGGCGAGGACCTCGCCGGTGCCGAGCTGGGGGAGCGCGTTGCCGGCGGTGGTGGTCTTCGACAGCGGCACGGTGACGATGTTCAGGTGCCCGGACACCACCGAGCCGCTGGACGGCGGCGTGAAGGTGACGGTGATCGTCGCGGTGCCGCCGACCGGGATCGCCACTGGTGATCCGGGTTCCCGCACGGGGTCACCGGTGCTGGACGTGACGGCGGCGTCGAAGCCAGCAGTCACCATGGTGGCGGTGAGCTTGGCGTGACCGACCGGTGCCGGGGCAGCGCCGAAGGGACCGAAGGGCTGGACGGCGGTGCCCCACTCGCCGGGCCCGACGAAGCCGGTCGGTTCCTGAACCACCACCGTCGGATTGGCGGCATGGGGATCGCTGACGAGCTCGAAGCCGGCGGCAGGGCTCTGCGCGAGCAGCTGCATCGGCGTGCTCATGGTCGCGGCAAAGGTGATCTTGCTGGTCTCCGGCGGCACCAGGTAGTTCGGCCCGGCGATCGGCGGCACGTCGAACTCGGCGGGCCCGGAGTCGGGCGTCAGCGCCATCGGCAGCGTCTGCTGGGCAGTGGTCCGCGGATCGATGCCGACGGAAATCGGCTCCACACCGGTGTTGTGCACCGTCACGGCCACGGTGGTGGGCTTGCCGGCCGGCAACCTGAGCGGCAACGGATCGGCAGCCACCGACACCTGGTCGAACTGGATACGGCCGGTGAACGGCGTGGTGGTCGCAGTACCGCTGACCGGCCCCTGCACGACGATCACGTACCGCCAACGGCCGGGAATCGGGTCGGCGACGGTCAACTGGAGCCCGGCGCCCTTGGTGCTGTTGATGTCGGCGACCTCTCCGTGCGGGTCGACGAGCAGCCCGGCCACGACCCCGCCGCCGGCGGGGAACTGCGTGCTGACGTCGACATCCTTCTTGCCGACGGGCACGTCGAAGTCGTACGTGAGCGTCTGGCTGGGGGCGTTGGACCGCCCGTTGCCGCCGGTGATCGTGCCGGCGAACGTGTCACGCACGACGCTGCGCACAACCGCGCCGACGACGGTCCGCTGTCCGCCGGAACCGGAGAAGGCGACGTCGTAGTCGGCGTCGCCGCCGGACGCCGGGGTCGGCATGGTGATCGCGACCGGCACGGTCTGGCCCGGCGCCAACGTCAGTGTCGACGGCGTCACCCGCCCGTACGGCGCGGTCTGCTCGGTGGTGGTCCGCAGCTGGACGTCGCCGGTGTAGCCGGCGGCGCTGGCCGGCGAAACGATCACCGCGGTCCACCTGCCGGCGACCGGCGACGGCACGTCGACGCCGGCGAAGTTCGCCGACACGGTGGCGCTCTGCGGCTGGCTGCTGGTCGCGAACGTGCCGTCGGGAGTGAGCAGGACCAGCACCGCCACGGGTGTGACGGAAGCGCCGTTGACGGTCTTGGCGTCGCCCTTCCACGCGATGCTCGCGGCCAGCCGCTGCGCGCCCGGCGGCACGTCGAAGGTCACCTTCTTGTACGCGCTGGCGGCGCCGGTGGTGCTCGCGTAGGTCGGCAAAGCTCGCGCGTCGAACGGGATGGTCTGCGTCTGGTCGCTCTGGGTACGGAAGGTGCGCCCGGCGGCGGAGACGGTGGTGGGCGTCTTGCCGGTGTTGGTCACGCGCACCAGTGCCGTGTGCGAAGTGCCCGGCGCGCCCTCGAACGTCACCTGGCTGGTGGACAGCGTGAACTGCCCCTGGCCACGGGCGGCGTCCACGGCCGTCCGCGCGTCGAGGAGCCCGGCCCCCTGCTCGTCACTGGGCATGCCGAGGTCATGCGCGGTGCCGGTGAGCAATTCCTTCACCACCGCCGGAGTCGGAGTGCGGCCGTGGTGGGAATTGCGGTACGCCTGGATGACCAGCGCGGCGGTGCCGGCCGTGATCGGCGCGGATTCGCTGGTGCCGCCGAACAAAAGCAGGTCGGTCGGCTTCGGCGGGGTGTTGAAGTCGGTGCAGCCCGAGAACGCGGGCGCGCAGGCGGCCCAGTCGTCGTTGCCGGGCGCGACGAGGTCGATCGTGCGGCCGGCCTGGCTGATGCCGGACGAGGAGAACGGCGCGATGCCGTTGTCGAGCCACTTGCCGTTCGTCGACAGCGGCGTCCCGGTCGCCCCCGCCTGCATGGACGCCTGGAAGTTGGTGCTGGCGCCGACCGCGATCACCTGCGGGTCGGCGGCCAGGTTGGAGATGGTCGACGTGCCGCCGCTGTCGCCGGTCGCCGTGACCACGGTGACGCCGGCGCGCACGGCCTGGTCGTTGAACGCCCGCACGGCGGAGCGCGCGAGGTTGTCGGGGTAGACGTTCCCGCCGAGGGACTCGTTGATCACGTCGACGTGGTCGACGGTCACCGCGTAGTCGATCGCCTGGAGGATCGACGAGTCCGACGTGCCGTCCGGGTTGTCCCAGTTCAGCCCGACCAGGCTGGCGTCGGGCGCGACGCCGCGCAGCACGATGGTGCAGCCCGCCGGCAGCGGGTGCTTGGCGTTGACGAACTTGGACAGGTCGTGCACGACGGTGCCCTGCGCCGCGATCATGGACGCGTCGCCGAAGGCCTCGCCCTCGGCCGTGGTCGTCTGCGTGCCGGTGCCGCTGAAGTCCTGGTAGTCGACGAACACCGGGGAGCCGTCCGGACGGATGAAGTCCGGGGCGTGCGGGTCCATCTGGTCGCCGATGACGGCGACCTTCACGCCGGCGCCGGTCGCGATGTCGGCGGCGCTGGGCGTGCCGTCGGCGCTGGCGGCATGGACCGTGGCCAGCGCCTGCGGCTCCAGCAGCGGCTTGGCCGGGTCGGTCGGGCACAGCGCGTTCGGCGGCTGGAGGTTGGCCGCCTTCGGCTCGGCGGCGCCGCCGCTCGGCTTGCCAGCCGCGGGCTTGGCCACGGCGACCTTGCGGTCGGGCACGACGGTAGCCACCGCAGGATCCCGGCTCAGCGCCGCGGCCTGCGCGCCGGTGACCGTCGCGGCGAAGGCGTTGCCGAGCGTGTAGTGCTCGACGTTGCGCGGCGCGGCGCCGGCGAGCCGCCCCAGCACGGCGTTCTGGGCGTCGTCGGCCTGCTGGCGGCGGCTGCCGGTGTCCTGCGGTGTGGCCGCCGCGGCGAGCTGGTCGGAGAGCACCACGATCACCGGCTGCTGGCCGGTGTCGTCCGTGGCCGCGAGGGAACTGCCCGCCGGCGAGGTGGCGAGCAGGCCGCCGACCGTCACCGCCGCCAGCGCCAAACGCGCGTTTCGAGAGGAAAGCCTCATGCGTGCACCGTCTCCGTGCGTCGAAATGAGCGTTCGCTGTCCAGATTCGCAAATCAATGCGTATCGGGTCGATCGCTGCACGCATATCACCCGGCGGGCGGAAGATCCGACCCTGCCGAGTGAAGAGGCAGTGTCCGCGATTCGTTCTCTCGGATATCGTCCCCGTTCCGGTCGTCGGCGACCGCTATTCCGGCGCGACGAAACCGCCCCGCGGGCGCGGGGCGGCTCGTCAGTCGTTCTCTATCGTCAATGCGAACACGGGGCAACTCGCGGCGACGTCCTCGATCGCCTTCCGGCGCTCCTCGCCGGGCCGTTCCACCAGCACCAGCACCCGGCCGTCGTCCTCGTCCTGGTCGAAGATGTCCGGCAGCGTGAACGCGCACGCGCCGGAGCCGACGCAGCGCTCCCGGTCGTGGCGGATCCTCACCAGGTCACCGGCAGCGAGTACAGGCCGTAGATCAGCTGGTCGTGCTTGAACTCCAGCTCCTCGACCGGCGCGGCCAGCCGCAGTTCGGGGATCCGGCGGAACAGCGTGCTGAACACGCAGTCCAGCTCGACCCGGACCAGGTTGGCGCCCGGGCACTGGTGGTTGCCGTGGCCGAAGGCCAGGTGCCCCTTGGCGTCCCGGTGGATGTCGAGCTCGTCCGGGTTCGCGAAGAACCGGTCGTCCCGGTTGGCCGAGCCGTTCAGCGCGATGATGCCCTCGCCCGCGCGGATCAGCACGCCGCCGATCTCCACGTCCTTGGTGGCCACCCGGGCCGTGGCCGAGTCGGAGATGCTCAGGTAGCGCAGCAGCTCCTCGATCGCCCTCGGCATCAGCGACGGGTCGGCCTTGACCTGGGCCAGCTGCTCGGGGTTCTGCAGCAGCGCGACCGTGCCCAGCCCGATGATGTTGGCGGTGGTGTCGAAGCCGCCGAACAGCAGCATCCGGGCCAGCGCCACGATGTCGTTGTGCTCCAGCTCCTGGGTCACCTTGTTCTTGATGATCACTCGGCTGAGCACGTCGTCGCCGGGGGTCTCGGTCTTCTGCGCGACCAGGCCCTGGAGGTGCATCTCCATCTCGTACTGGGCGGCGCCCATCTCCTCCGGGCTGATGTCCCGGTTGACCATCTGCTCGGCGTAGTGGCGGAAGAAGCCGACGTTGTCCGGGGCGACGCCGATCAGGTCGCAGAACACCAGCGACGGCACCGGAACCGCGAGCTCCTGGATCAGGTCGACCGGGCCGCCCTTGGCCAGCATCGCGGTGATGTGCTCGTCGGTGACCTCCTGGATGCGCGGCCGCAGGGCCTGCATGCGCCGCGCCGTCAGCTCCGGGATCAGCGCGCGGCGGCGCACGGTGTGGTCCGGCGGGTCCATCGCGACCAGCGGCAGCTCCAGCGACTCCAGGACCTCCGGCGGCAGCGGCACCTGCAGCGGGTAGCCGGGCAGCTTCCAGTTGGAGCTCATGTCCGGGCTGCCCAGCACCTGCCGCACCTGCTCGTGCTGGGTGACGACCCAGACCTGCTTGCCGGACACGCGAAGCGTCACCCTGCTGACCGACTGCTCCTCCCGCAGCCTCGCGTACTCCGGGGGCGGGCTGAGCGGGCACCGGCTGCGGCTGAGCGGAAAGGCCGGCGGCGCCTCGACGGGGGCGGTGGTGACTTCGGCGGTCATGAGTGCTACCTCTCGATCGGGTGCGAGCGCCTCACGGACGGTCCTCGCCGGTACGGTCGGCCATCGACACCGGGCATTGTCAGCCCCTAGGCACCCCTAACCCGGGCCAGCGACGGCAAAGTGAAGCCTGACGCCAGTTCTCGCAGCGCGATGTCCAGCAGCGCCGGCAGATCCGCGTGCTCGGCGGCGAGCCACTGCTCGTGCGCGGCGATCGCCACTCCCAGCGCCGCGTACGCGATCGCCTGCGGCACAAGGGAATCCGCCGGCTGGCCCAGGCGTGGCGCGGCGAAATCGGCGATCACCTGCCGCCACTGCACGTACCGGAGGGTGGCGTGCGCCTGGAGCGCCGGCACCCGCAGGATGAGCGCCATTCGCTTGCGGTGCCAGGGGATCTCGTCCTCTTCCAGTCGGTTGCAGGCCACCACGGCCTGCCGGATCGCGTCCATCACCGGCAGGCCCGGCGCGCAGTCGCGCAGCCACCGGCGCAGCCGCTCCAGCTCGCGGTCGAAGCCGCCCCACGCGATGTCGTTCTTCGACGGGAAGTACCGGAAGAACGTGCGCCGGCTCATGCCGGCGGCCAGCGCCAGCTGGTCCACCGTGGTCGCCTCGTAGCCGTGCTCGGTGAACAGGTCCAGCGCCACGTGCTCCAGGTCGAGGTGGGTGGTGACGCGCCGCCGCCCGCCGCGGCCGCAATACTGGGTGTTTCCCCCGACCTCAGCCATGCTGTCTTCCAATCGGCACCGGGTGTCATTAGCTTCGTTGCTGTCGCCCCTGTCAGAGCGTCGCCCCAAACCCTCTGGAGTCTGTCATGGCGAACGACGCGGAAAAGCCCACTACTTCTGATGACGTGGACGAGCTCCTGGTCGAGGAGGTCTCCATCGACGGCATGTGCGGCGTGTACTGAGCCGATGATCGACCCGACCCGACCGTACCGCCGGGCGCCCCAGGTGGCGCTGCGGCCCGAGCCGTTCGGCGCCCTGGTCTACCACTTCGGCACCCGGCGGCTGTCCTTCCTCAAGACCCGGCAGCTGGCCGAAGTCGTCGCCACGCTCGAGGACAACGCCGACGTCGACTCCACTTTGGACTCCGTGGGGGTGGCGCCGGACCAGCGCGCCGCCTACCTGCGCGCGCTGGCCGGCCTGGCCGACGCGGGCACGATTCAACCGCGGGAGCGCTAGATGAAGCTGGTCGACCACTTCGAGACGGGTCTCGACGCGCCGATCTGCCTGACGTGGGAGCTCACCTACGCCTGCAATCTCGCCTGCGTGCACTGCCTTTCCTCCTCCGGCCGCCGCGACCCGCGCGAGCTGGACACCGCCCAGTGCCGTGCGGTGATCGACGAATTGCAGCGCATGCAGGTGTTCTACGTGAACATCGGCGGCGGCGAACCCACCGTGCGATCGGACTTCTGGGAGCTCGTGGAGTACGCCACCGACCACCAGGTCGGCGTGAAGTTCTCCACCAACGGCGTCCGCCTGTCGCCGGAGCGGGCGCAGTGGTTGGCCGGCAGCGACTACGTGGACGTGCAGATCTCGCTGGACGGGGCGACCGCGGCGGTCAACGACGCCGTGCGCGGGCCCGGCTCGTTCGCCACGGCCATGCGCGCCATGGGGAATCTCGCCGAGGCGGGCTTCCGCGACTTCAAGATCAGCGTGGTGATGACCCGGCAGAACGTCGACCAGCTCGACGACTTCGCGGCCATCGCCGACTCGTTCGACGCGCAGCTGCGCATCACGCGCCTGCGGCCGTCGGGGCGTGGCGCCGACGTGTGGGACGAGCTGCACCCGACCGCCGCCCAGCAGCGGCAGCTCTACGACTGGTTGGTGGCACACGGGGAAGGCGTCCTCACCGGCGACTCCTTCTTCCATCTCAACGCCCTCGGGTCCACCCCGCTGCCGGGGCTGAACCTGTGCGGCGCGGGCAAGGTGGTGTGCCTGATCGACCCAGTAGGGGACGTGTACGCGTGCCCCTTCGCGATCCACGAGCAGTTCCTCGCCGGCACCGTACGCGCTCCGGGCGGATTCACGGAGGTGTGGCGGAACTCCCCTCTGTTCGCCGACCTCCGCCGTCCGACGTCGGCGGGGACCTGCTCGTCCTGCCCGTCCTTCGACAGCTGCCGCGGCGGTTGCATGGCCGCGAAGTTCTTCACCGGCCTGCCGATGGACGGCCCGGACCCCGAATGCGTGCAGGGTCACGGGGAACTGGCGCTGGCCACCGCGGGCGCTCCGCCCCGGCCGTCGGCCGACCACTCCCGCCGCAAGCCGGTGCCGGTGTCGATCGGCTTCGGCCGACCGGCGGACCGAGCCTGCGACACGAGTCCCCTGGCGGGTATGCGGTGAGACTGACGACGCCGGTCGTGCTGGCCGGCCGGACCGCGCCCAGCCGCGTGATGTTCGGGCCGCACGAGACGAATCTGGGCCGCAAGCGGGCGATCTCGCTGCGGCACGTGGCCTACTACGAGCGCCGCGCGGCCGGCGGCGCCGGGATCGTCGTCACCGAGACCGCCAGCGTGGACGACAGCGACTGGCCGTACGAAAGGGCCCCGCTGGCGGCCGAGTGCCAGCCCGGCTGGGCGTCCGTGGTGACCGCCTGCCGTCCACATGGGACGCTCGTGCTGGCGTCGCTGGGCCACGCCGGTTCCCAGGGCTCCTCGGCGTATTCGCGGACGGCGCTCTGGGCCCCTTCGCGGGTTCCGGACGTCGCCAGCCGGGAACTCCCGATGGAGATGGAGGAGGCGGAGATCGACCGGCTGCTGTCGGGCTTCTCGTACGCCACCGCCATCGCCATGGAGTCCGATGTGGACGGTGTCGAGATCGATGCCGGCCAGCACAGCCTACTGCGGCAGTTCCTCTCCGGGCTGACCAATCAGCGTGCCGACGAGTACGGCGCCGATCGGGCACTGCTGCTCCGCGAGGCTCTGAGCGCCGTAAGGGATGTGCTCGGCGCCGACCGCGTCCTCGGCCTCCGGCTCTCCTGCGACGAACTGGCCCCGTGGGCCGGCATCACCCCCGAGCACGCCGCCGAACTCGCCGCCAAGCTGGCGAAATGCGTCGACTACATCGCGGTGGTGCGGGGTTCGGCGATGTCCACCTCGGCCACCCGCCCCGACCTGCACACCCCCGCCGGCTTCAACATGGACCTGTGCCGGGACATTCGGTCCGCGGTGGGTGGCGTCGCCGAGGTGATCCTGCAAGGGTCGGTCGTCGACCCGGGGCAGGCCGAGTGGGCGCTGGAGACCGGCGTCGCCGACCTGGTGGAGATGACCCGCGCGCAGATCGCCGAGCCGAACCTCGTCGCCCTGTACGACGCCGAGCAGCCGGAGCGGATCCGGCCGTGCCTGCTGTGCAACCAGCGGTGCCGCGTCCGTGATGGCCGCAACGCCGTCGTGAGCTGCGTCGTCGAGCCGGCCAGCGGCCACGAGACGACGGACCGGCCGCCGGCGCCGACCACCGCCCCGCGCGAGGTGCTCGTCGTCGGCGGCGGTCCGGCAGGGTTGGAGGCGGCGCGGGCGCTCGCCGATCGCGGTCACAGCGTCGAGCTGATGGAACGGGACTCGCAGCTCGGCGGCTCGCTGCGGCTGTCGCCGCTGGAGAGCTTCGCCGGCTGGCTGGAGGCGGAGGTGCGGCGCCTGGGCGTGAAGATCCGCACCGGCGAGGCGGCCACCAGCGCCGACCTGACCGGACGAACCGTGGTGCTGGCAACGGGTTCGGTGCCCGGGCCACGTTCGTACGACATCGACGGCGGCCAGGTGCTCGATGTGGCCGAGGTACTGCGGGCCGGCCTCGACGACCTGCCGGCCGGCCCGGTGGTGGTCTTCGACCCCGTCGGCGACTCCGTCGGCGCACGCATCGCCGAACTGCTGGCGTCGTCGGGTCGTGACACCACCGTCGTCACACGGGACGCCGTCATCGGTACCCAACTGGCGGTCACCGGCGACCTCGCCGACGCCAACGCCCGGCTGCACCGCGCCGGTGTGCGACTGGTCAAGCGGTCGACGCTGCTGGCGGTGCGAGACGCCAGCGTCGTGGTGGAACACGTGCTCACCGGCGAGAAGCAGGAGCTCGCCTGCGGCCTGGTCGTCCACTGTGGACATCGCTTGCCGGATGAGACGCCCGGCCCGCTGCGGGCCGGCGACTGCGTGGCGCCCCGAACCCTGTACGAGGCCGTGTTGGAGGGCCGGCGCGCGGCCCAGGAGGTCGGCTGATGGCGTTCCGCTTCCTGTTCTCGCCGTTCCGGGTCGGCCCGGTGACGCTCGCGAACAGGGTGGTCTTCTCCGCGCACCTCACCAACTACGCCGAGGACGGGCTGCCCAGCGCGCAGCACGCCGCCTACTACGCCGCGCGCGCCGCCGGCGGCGTCGGGCTGATCATCACCGAGGAGCACTCCACCCACCCGTCGGACTGGCCGTACGAGAAGCTCATCCACGGCTTCAACCCGGAGGTGGTCGAGGGCTACCGCCGGATCACCGACGCCGTGCACGCCCACCGCGTGCCGATCTTCGCCCAGCTCAACCACAACGGCGGCCAGGCCTCCAGCCTGTACTCACGGCTGCCGGTGCTGGCCCCGTCGCCGGTGCCGGACCCGCTGTTCCGCGAGGTGCCCAAGGCCGTCGACGACAAGGACATCGCCGAGATCGTCGCCGGCTACGCCCTGGTGGCAAGGCACTGCGCCGAGGGCGGCTTCGACGGCGTCGAGCTCCAGTGCTCGCACTCGTCCATCGTGCGGGGATTCCTTTCGCCGGCGACGAACAAGCGCACCGACCGCTACGGTGGCCCGCTGGGCAACCGCGCCCGGATCCTGCTGGAGATCGTGGCGGCGGTCCGCGAGGCCATCGGCCCCGGCCGCGCGCTCGGCGTGCGGCTCTGCGGCGACGAGCTCATCGAGGGCGGCATCAAGCTCGACGAGGCCGTCGAGGTGGCGCGTCTCGTGGAAGCCACCGGCCAGGTCGACTACATCAACACCTCCATCGGCGTCGCCACCTCGACCCTGTTCATGATCGAGGCGTCCATGGCGATCCCGCCCGGCTACGCCCTGTTCATCGCCAACGCCATGCGGCAGGCCGTCAAACTGCCGGTGATCGGCGTCGGGCGGATCAAGGACCCCGTACAGGCCGAGCGCGCCCTCGCCGAGGGCCACTGCGACCTGGTCGGCGTCGTCCGCGGCCAGATCGCCGACCCCGAGTTCATGGCCAAGGCCCGTTCCGGGCACGTCAGCGACATCCGAACGTGTCTGTCGTGCAACCAGGAATGCGTCGGGCGGATGGGCCTGAACCACACCCTTGGCTGCATCGAGAATCCCCGTGCCGGCAACGAATCCGTGCCGCTGTCCGCCCCTCGCCGGCGCGGCCGGCGGATCCTCGTCGTCGGCGGGGGCCCCGCCGGCTTGCAGGCCGCCGCCACCGCCGCCCAGCGCGGGCACCAGGTCACCCTGTTCGAACGCTCCCCGGCAACCGGCGGCCAGGCCGCCCTCGCCGCCACCGTCCCGTCCCGGGCCGAATTCCTTGATCTGCCACGGAATCTCCTCGCCGAGTGCAAGCGACACGGCGTCGAGGTCCGCACCGGCGTCGACGCCACCGTCGAGGCGTTGCGGGCCGAGAGCCCCGACGTCGTCATCCTTGCCACCGGCGCCCGCCCCAAGCCACCGTACTGGGCCGGCGATCTCGCTCAGGTCGTGGACGTTCGTGACGTGCTGGAGGGCCGTGCCGAGCCGGTGGGCGACGTGCTCGTCATCGACGAACTCGGCTTCCACCAGGCCACTTCCGTCGCCGAACTGCTGGCGGACCGCGGCTGCCGGGTCCGGATCAGCACCCCCGGCATGGTCGTCGGCCAGGACCTCGGCGTCACCCTGGACATGGAGATGTTCCTGCTCCGGGCCCACCACAAGGGCATCGCCCTGACCACCGACGAGGTCGTCATGGGGGCGTCCGAGGGCGTCGAGGTGCAGATCCTCCGGCACACCACCGGCGAGATGACCACCTCGAGGTTCGACTGGGTGGTCTGCGCCGTGCACCAGGAGCCCGAGGACGAGCTGTGGCGGGGGTTGAAGGGCGCGCCGTTCGAGGTGCACCGGGTGGGCGACTGCCTGACCCCGCGCCGAGCCCACGCCGCGGTCATCGAGGGACACCGGGTGGGGGTATCGCTGTGATCGACACGGATTTCCTTGCCATCGTCGTCGTCCGCGACGGCGAGCTGCCCCTCGGCGCCGACGAGGTCACCGCCGAGGCCGATGGCTCGGTGCTGGTCGTCGGAACCGACGCGAAGGTGGCTGCCGGGCAGCTGACCGCCGCCCGGACCGCCTGGATCGCCGAGAGCCCGAAGGTCGCCCCCGCCGCGCTGGCCGCCGCGCTGACTCCGGTCGTGAAAGGTGTACGAACGATCGTGCTTTCTTCTTCCCCGGACGGCCGCGACCTCGCGCCCAGACTGGCCTACGCGCTGCGGCGACCCCTCCTGACCGGCGCAAACGCGGTCACGAGGACGAGCGCGGACGTCCTGCGCTGGGGGAGCCAGGCGCTGGTGGAACTGACGCCGGACGGCCCGTTCGTGGCGACGTTGCAGCCGGGTGTCCGGGGTGCGGCACCGCTGCCGACTCCGGCCCGGCTCGTCGAGATTGCGCTGACGGGCGTCGAGGTGAAGGACGCGGTGTCGGTCGAGGTGACGACGCCGAACGCGCAGGAGGCGGACCTCGCGGAGGCGCGCCGGGTGCTCGGGGCCGGCGCGGGGCTGGTCACCGGGCCGGAGCAGATGGAGCTGCTGGCGAGGGTCGGGGAGCGGCTCGGCGCGTCGACGGGGGCGACGCGTGTGGTCACGGACGCCGGGTGGGTGGGCCACGAACGGCAGATCGGGACGACGGGTGTGGTGATCGACCCGGACCTGTACGTCGCGTTCGGGATCTCCGGCGCGGCGCAGCACGTGGGCGGCCTCGGCAGCCCGCGGCACGTGATCAGCGTGAACACCGATCCCTGCTGCCCGATGACGGCCCGGGCCGACCTGGGCATCGTCGCCGACGCCCCGGCGGTGCTGGCGGAACTCGCACGGCGGCTGGAGGAGAGAGATGCCTGAGCACGCAGGCCCGGGCACGACGTCGACGGTCGTCGCCGCGACGCCGCAGCGCGCGGTGGACGTGGTGGTGGTCGGCGCGGGACCGGCCGGCTCGGCGGCGGCGCTGGAAGTGGCCCGTGCCGGGCATTCGGTGGTGCTGCTGGAACGCGGCCCGTATCCCGGCTCGAAGAACGTCTACGGCGGCGTGGTGTACGGCCGGGTGCTGGACGAGCTGGTGCCGCGCTGGTGGGAGCAGATGCCGGTGCAGCGCTGGGTGACCCGCCGCAGCACCATGATCATGACGCCGACGCAGGCGCTCACCGTGGACTTCCGCACGCAGGCGTGGGCCGGCCCGCCGTACAACGGGGCCACCGCGCACCGCTCCGACCTCGATGGCTGGCTCGCCGGCCTCGCCGAGAAGGAAGGCGCGGTCCTCGTTCCTTCGACCGTCGCCACGGGGCTGCTGCGCGACACCGCCGGCGCGATCGTCGGCGTCCGCACCGACCGTCCGGACGGAGACCTCACCGCCAAGGTCGTGATCGCCTGTGACGGCGTGAACTCCTTCCTGGCCAAGGAAGCCGGCATGTTCGCCGGCAAGCCCACCGGGCACGTCACCCTCGGCGTCAAGGAGACCCTGCGGCTGCCACGCAGCGTCATCGACGAGCGGTTCGGCGTCGCCGGCCAGGACGGCGTCGACATCGAGATCCTCGGCTGCACCAGGGGAATCCCCGGCGGCGGCTTCGTCTACACCAACCTCGACTCGCTCAGCGTCGGCGTTGTCGTCGATCCGCACGGCCTGGCCGGCAAGCGGTTGCGGCCCGAGGAGCTGGTCGCCGACCTCAAGCGGCACCCGGCTATAGAACCGTTGGTACGGGGCGGCGAGCTGCTGGAGTACTCCGCGCACCTCATCCCCGAGGGCGGCTACGACACCATGCCCGAACTTGTCGGCGACGGCTTCCTGGTCGCCGGCGACGCCGCGGCCATGTGCCTGGCGGCCGGAATTTGGCTGGAGGGCGTCAACTTCGCCCTCGGGGCCGGCATGTACGCCGGCCGCGCCGCGGTCGACGCCCTGAAGGTCGGCGACACCTCCAAGACGGGCCTCGCCTCATACCGGCGCATGCTGGACGAGTCGTTCGTGCTGGCCGACCACCGAAAGCTGCGCCGGGTGCCCGGACTCGTGCTGGGGCAACGGATGCAGGAGAGCTACCCGGCGATGCTGTGCGATCTCGCGCAGGGGCTGTTCCACGTGGACAACCCGCAACCGAAACCAGGGCTGCTCAAGCTGGTTCGCCGTACGTTGAAGCGCCACGGCATTCGCACGCGGGACGTGGTGTCCGACGCGCTGACCGGAGTGAGGTCGTTCGGATGACCTACGACCAGCCCGCGTTCGACGATCACATGTCCACTGTGGACTTCGAGGTCGCGCGGCGGCCGCACATCACCGTGAACAACGAGGTGTGCCGGTCGTGCCGGACGACCGACTGTGTGTACGCGTGCCCGGCGAAGCTGTTCGTGCCGACCTCCGACGGCGGCATCCTGTTCAACTACGAGCAGTGCTTCGAATGCGGCACGTGCTACCAGGTCTGCTCGGGGCAGGGCGCCCTGAGCTGGACCTATCCCGACGGCGGCCACGGGGTCGCCTTCCGGAAGGGGTGATCGGCGTGCTGGTTGTCGCCGCGTTGACCTGGCCCGGCCCGCGCGTCGCGGTCGACCAGCTGACGGGCACGGTGCGGACCGAGGAGGGCCGTCCGGGTGCGAGCGCGGCGGGGCTGGCGGCGCTGGAACACGTGTTCCGGCTGGCGGAGTCTCTGGGCGGCCGGGCGCTGGCCGTGACGATCGGGCCGCCGCAGGCGGACGAGATGCTGCGCGAGGCGCTGGCGGCCGGGGCGCTGCACGTGCTCCGCGTCGAGGCGGACCCGGCGGATGACGAGGCGGCGGCCCGAGCGCTGCTGTCGGCGGTCGCCGAACACCACGGCCCTCCCGATGTCGTGGTGTTCGGCGACGACTCCGGCGCGGTCCCCGGCTACCTCGCCGCGCTCACCGACGCGGCGCAGGCGTTGGGGCTGCTGGAACTCACGGCCGACGGAGGCGTCCTCGGTGGACTGCGGCGGCTGGACAAGGGCCGCCGCGAACGGTTGGAGATCCCGTTGCCGGCGGTGTGCTCGGTGGAGCCGGTGCTGCGGCCCCGGCGCGCCGGCCTGCCGGCGATGTTGGCCGCTCGTAACACGAAAATCCCCGTCGTGCGGCCAGACGTTCCGCAGCATCGATTTCCCTCGGGGCCGGTGAAGGCCACAGCGCCCAGGGCATACCGGCCGCGCGCCAGAATTGTTCCGATACCGGCCGCCGATCGCGCCATAGACCGCATAGTTGCACTGACGAACGGGTTGGGGGCGAACGCGCTGGCCACCGGCGGCTCCGCGACCGTGGTCACGCCGCCCGACGCGGCGGCCGCGGCCGACCTGGTGATCGAGTACCTGACCGAGCACGGCTATCTGGGGGACACGACATGACGCCACGAGTCGCGATCGTCACGGGCGCGGCCCGTGGCATCGGCGCGGCCGTCGTGCGCCGATTGGCCGGCGACGGCTGGCGGGTCGTGGCGGTGGACATCTGCGAGGACATCCCCGGCCTCGGCTACTCGTTGGCATCCAAGGAAGAACTGCTCACGCTGGCCCGCCGGTTCCCGGACGAGGTGCGCGAGGTCGTCGCCGATGTGCGCGACAACCGCGCACTCCAGGACGCGGCCGAGCTGGCGTACACGGAGTTCGGCGGGCTGGACGCGGCCGTCGCGGCGGCGGCGGTGATCGCCGGCGGACGTCCGCTGTGGGAGTCCGGCGACGACGAATGGCGGCTGCAACTGGACATCGGCGTCCTCGGCGTGGCGAACCTGGCCCGCGCGGCGATCCCCGTGATGCTCCGAGAACAGCAGCCCCGCTCCGGCCGGTTCGTCGCGCTCGCCTCGGCCGCCGGCCACCGCGGCCTCTGGCACGCCGCCGGCTACAACGCGACCAAGCACGGGGTCGTCGGCCTGATCCGGGGCCTGGCGCACGACCTTCGCGGCACCGGCGTCACCGCGACCGCGGTGTCCCCGGGCAGCACCCGAACCGATCTGCTCGACGCCAGCGCCGCCCTCTACGACCTGGCCGACGTCGAGGAATTCAGCCGCTACCACCTCACCGAGCGGCTGCTGCGGCCCGAGGAGGTGGCCGACGTCGTGTGCTGGCTGTGCGGTAGGGAGGCGTCCGCCATCACCGGCACCGTCGTGCACGCCGACGGGGGGTTCACCGCATGATCCCTTTGCGCGTCACCCCGGATCCCGGCGCGCGCCGCATCGGCAACCTGATCCTGGGCGGTTCGCCGTACGTCGTGCTCAGGCTCTCCGCCAAGGCGGTGTCCCGAGTGGACGCCTGGCTGGCCGGCGAGCCGGTCGCCCCCGACGACGCCAAGCTGGCAGATCTGCTGGTGCGTAAGGGAATTCTACACCCCAAACGCGAGATCACCAGCCTCACCGCGCAGGATGTGACCGTAGTCGTGCCGGTGCGCGACCACGCCGATGATCTCGCCCGCCTGCTGCCGGCGTTGTCCGAGGTCGCGAAGGTGCTGGTGATCGACGACGGATCGGCCGAGCCGATTCGAGCGGCGACCGTCCGACACCACAAGGCCAAGGGCCCGGCCGCCGCGCGCAACGCCGGCTGGCGGCTCGCCGGCACCGAGCTCGTCGCCTTCCTGGACGCGGACGTGCGGCCCGAACCTGGCTGGCTGGCCACGATCCTGCCGCACTTCGAGGACCCGAGCGTCGTCGCCGTCGCGCCGCGCGTGGCCAGCACGCCGGGTCCGTCCGTGCTCGACCGCTACGAAGAACTCCGCTCGCCGCTGGACCTGGGCGCCGCCGAGGCGCCGGTCCGGCCCGGCAGCCGAGTCAGTTACGTCCCGTCGGCCGCGCTGGTCGTCCGCTTCAACGCGCTCCTGGAGCACGACGGTTTCGACGAGGACATGCGCTTCGGCGAGGACGTCGACCTGGTCTGGCGCTTCCACGAGGCGGGCGCGCAGATCCGTTACGAGCCAACCGCAATTGTTCATCATCGCCCCCGTGAGACGTGGTCGGCCTGGGTGCGGCAGCGATTCGGGTACGGCACTTCCGCCGCCCCGCTGGCGCTCCGCCATGGCAGAGCTGTTGCTCCGGTGAAGATCTCGATGTGGAGCGCCCTGGCGTGGGCGCTCGTCGCCGCCGGGCGGCCGGTGCTGGCTGGAGCCGTCGCCGGCACCACCGCGTCGTTGCTGCCACGCAAACTGAGTGACGTCGGTGTGCCGGCGACGGAGTCGGTGCAGCTCGCGGTCCGCGGCCATGTCGGCGCGGGGCGGCTGCTGGGCGATGCCGTGGTGCGCTCGTGGTGGCCGGTGGCCATCCCGGTGCTGGCGTCGACCCGTTGGGGCCGTTGGGTTCTGCTGGCGGCGTTCGCCCGCCACGTCGAGGAGTGGTACACCCGGGGGGCCAAGGTCGGCCTGCCCGGCTGGCTCGCCGCCCGGATCCTCGACGACCTCGCGTACGGGGCGGGCGTCTGGTGGGGCGCGGTCAAGCACCGCACCGTCAGGCCGTTGCTGCCGGACCTGTCCGACTGGCCCGGCCGGGACGGGGTCGGCCGCACGTGAACCGCCTGATCGACATGACCTGGCCGGAGGTCGAGGCCGTCGCCGCGGCCAGCGTGCTGGCCGTTCCGGTCGGCTCGACCGAGCAGCACGGCCCGCACCTGCCGTTCACCGTGGACACCGAGATCGCCGCCGCGCTGTGCGGCCGGCTGGCGAAGGCCCGCGACCGGGTGGTCGTGGCTCCCGCCTTCTCGTACGGCTCCAGTGGTGAACATGCTGCATTCCCGGGCTCGCTGTCGATCGGTCTCGACGCCGTCGAGACCCTGCTGGTGGAACTGGTTCGCTCCGCCGACGCGTTCGCCGGCGTCCTGCTGGTCAACGGGCACGGCGGCAACGCCGCCGCGGTGTCCCGCGCTGTGCAGCGGCTCAACCACGAGGGTCGTCGCGTCACCTGCTGGTCGCCGACCGGGTCCGCTGTGGACAGTCACGCCGGCCGCACCGAGACGTCGGTGATGTTGGCGCTGCGCCCCGAATCCGTCCGGCTCGACCGGGCCGAGCCCGGGGACCGCCGGCCGCTGCGGGAGATCATGCCGCTGCTGGTCCGCTCTGGAGTTGTTTCCGTCAGTGCCAACGGTGTTCTCGGTGATCCGACCGGCGCCTCCGGCGGAGAAGGCCGGCGCGTCCTGGAGCATTGGACGGCCGGCCTGCTCTCGGCGTACGACACATGGACACCAGTCTCGTGACCGCGTCAGACCGCGGCCGGCTCCCGCACCTCCTTGTCCTCGTCGGAGACGGTGGGCTGCGGCGGCGTGGGCTTGATCCGCCGCAGCAGGGCGATGGTGAAGATCGCGGTGAGCAGCGCGACCGCGCCGCCGGCCAGCGAGGCGGTGTGCACCGCGCCGGTGAAGGCCTCGCGGGCCACGTCGAGCAGCGCGTTGCCCTGCGCCGCCGGCAGTTGCTGCGCCACCTCGGACGCGCCGGCGACGGTCTGCCGGGCCGCGTTCAGCGCGGCGGCCGGCACGTTGTGCGGGGCGTCGGCGTCGAAGTTCGAGCTGTAGGCGAGGGCGCCGATGGAGCCCAGGACCGCGATGCCCAGCGCGCCACCGAGTTCCTGCCCGGTCTGCACGAGAGCGCCGGCGGAACCGGCGTGCTCGGCGGGCGCCGCGCCGACGACCATGTCGGTGATGCAGGTCAGGGCCACCGCCACGCCCAGGCCGACGCCGATCGTCCCGGCGACCACCAGGAACATGTTCCGGTCCGTGCCGACCTGCGTCATGATCAGGAAGCCGACCGTGCCGACCAGGAAGCCGGCGGCGATGATGTAGGCCGGGCGGACGGTGCGGGCCACGACCGTCACGAACGGCACGGCGATGGTCACCACGACCGGCGACACCAGCGTCCAGAGCGCCGCCTCCAGCGGGCTCATGTGCAGCACCTCCATCAGGTACTGCGTGGTGAAGATGCCCGAGCCGATCATGCAGAAGAAGCAGGCCAGCGCCACGCTCAGGGACGCGCCGAAGTCGCGGTTGCGGAACAGCGCCGGGTTGATCATCGGGTGGGACAGCGACTTCTGCCGCCGCACGAACACGTAGCCGAGCACGATGCCGGCGACGATGGCCACGCCGGGCAGGGCGCTCAGGCCGTTGACGGTGATCTCCTTGAGACCCCAGATGATCGACAGCACGCCGCCCAGCGACAGCACCGCCGAGGCGATGTCGAACTTGCCGGCCTCGGCCTTGGGCAGCCGGTACTCCGGGATCAGCACCGGGCACAGCGCCAGCAGCACGATGATCGCCGGCACGTTGATCAGGAACACCGAGCCCCACGAGAAGTTGTTCAGCAGCAGGCCGCCGACGACCGGGCCGAGGCCGGCCCCCGCGGACAGCGCGGTGGACCACACGGCGATCGCGGACCGGCGCTGCTTCTCGTCCTGGAACATGTTGCGCACCAGGGCGAGCGTGGACGGCATCAGGGTGGCGCCGCCGATGCCCTGCACGGCGCGGGCGACGATCAGCATCGTCGGGTCGGTGGAGAAGGCGGCGGCGACCGAGGCGGCGCCGAAGATCGCGGAACCGATCATCAGGAGTCGGCGGCGGCCGATGCGGTCGCCGACGTTGCCCATCGTGATCAGCAGTCCGGCCAGCACGAAGCCGTACATGTCGATCATCCACAGCTGCTGCGTGCCGGTGGGCTGCAGCGCCGACGCGATGGACGGGATCGCGAAGTACAGCACGGTCATGTCCATCGAGACCAGGAGCAGGGGCAGGGCGAGGACGGCCAGGCCGATCCATTCACGGCGTCCTGCCAGGCGAGGGGTTTGCGTGGCGTGTGTCATGACCAGAACTATACATACGTCTCTGACGTTTGTATAGAACGAATGTATGAAATGGGTTCCGACCTGCAAGGAGTCAGATCATGAGTGCTGCTGGCAAGATCGTCGTTCTCACCGGGGCCAGCGCCGGCATCGGCGCCGCCGCCGCGCGTCAGCTCCACCGGGACGGCGTCAAGGTCATCCCGGTCGGCCGGAACGCGGCCAAGACCGCGGCCATCGCCGATGAGCTCGGCGAGCCCGGCCTGACCTGCAACTACGCCGATCTGTCGGACGTGCGCCGGCTGGCCGACGCGCTGCTGGAGCGCTGCCCGCGCATCGACGTGCTGGCCAACAACGCCGGCGGGCAGTGGGTCAAGCGCGAGCTGACCAAGGACGGCAACGAGCAGCAGTTCCAGGTCAACTGCCTGGCGCCGTTCCTGCTCACCCGGCTGCTGACCGACCGGCTGCGGGAGAGCAGGGGCCGTGTGATCAACACGTCCACCATGATGGTGCACAAGCACGGCCACATCGACCTGGACGACCTGGACAGCGAGCACCGCTACAAGTCGCACGAGGTCTACACCAGCAGCAAGGTCGGCGCCGCCCTGCTGCTGCGGGAGTTCCAGCGCCGCAACCCCGACATCCAGACCGCCGACTACCACCCCGGGATCGTGGCCAGCGAGTTCGCCCGGGACCAGAAGTTCCAGCAGCTGCTGCTCAAGACGCCGCTGGGCAAGCCGCTCCAGAAGCTGCTCGACACCCCCGAGGTCGCCGCGGCCCGCCTGGTGTTCCTGTGCGAGACCGAGGACAAGCTCGACGGCGGCTACTACTTCAAGAACGAGCGGACCCAGGAGAACCCGGTCGTGCTGGACGTGGACAACGCCCGCAAGCTGTGGGACATCGCGTCCCGCCGGATCGGCGTGGAGGTCTGAGCGACGTCCACATCAGACACACTTCCGCCTGGCGCACCGCGGCCGACCGTCGGCTGCGGTGCGCTGTCTTGTCCTGCCGCTGCGAATGTGGCCTTGGTGGCTGTGGCTGCCATCGGGCGCGCCTTCATTCGGGCGCGTCGCGGTCGATCGCTGGCTGCGGTGCGCTGTCTTGTCCTGCTGCTATGAATGTGGCCTTGGTGGCTGTGGCTGCCATCGGGCGCGCCTTCATTCGGGCGCGTCGCGGTCGATCGCTGGCTGCGGTGCGCTGTCTTGTCCTGCCGCCACGAATGCGGCATTCGTGGCCGCTGCCGCCGCCAGGCGCGCCTTCATTTCTGTTCTGCCGCCTCGAAGGCGTCCCTGGCCGCCATGACCTCCTCGATGTGGGTCTCCGACCAGGCCTTCACCGCCACCAGCACCGGCACCAGGGTCTGGCCGAGCGGCGTCAGCTCGTAGTCCACGCGCACCGGGACGGTCGGGGTGACCGTGCGGACGAGCAGGCCGTCCCGCTCCAACTTGCGCAGCGTCTGCGTGAGCATCTTCTGGCTGGCGCCGCGGATCTTCCGCATCAGCTCGCCGTGCCGCATCGGGCCGTCGGCCAGCGCCGACACCGTCAGCGCCGTCCACTTCTCCGCGATCGAGGCCAGCATCTGCCGCGTGGGGCAGGTCTCGATGAAGGCGTTGTAGACCACCTTCTCGTCGGCCCGGCGCTGCTCGGCCGTCTTCGTCACCGCTCCGCCTCCCTTAGGCACTTTTAGGTACCTACTTACGAATCGTACCTACGCGGCGGCAGGCTCGGAGCACAGTCGAGCGAAGGAGTTGTCATGCGAGTCGTCGAGGTGCAGAGGTTCGGCGGGCCCGAGGTGCTGGCGCTGGTCGACCGGCCCGATCCGGTGGCCGGCGAGAACGAGGTCCTGGTCCGGGTGCGGGCCAGCACGATCAACCCCGTCGACCGGGCCGCGCGCGCCGGTCGCTTCCCCCAGCTGACCGCGCCGCTGGTGCTGGGCTGGGACTTCGCCGGCACGGTCGACGGTCGACCGGTGGTGGGCATGGTCCCGTGGTTCGTGGCCCGACGTGGCACGAATGCGGACTTCGTGGCGGTCCACCGTGACTGGTTCGTGCCCCTGCCCGACGGCGCCGACCCGATCGCCGCCGCCACCGTGCCGCTGTCCGCCCAGACCGCCAAGCAGGCCCTCGACCTCGCCGGCGTGCAGGCCGGCCAGACGCTGCTGGTCACCGGCGCGGGCGGGGGAGTGGGCGGCTTCGCCGTGCAGCTGGCCGCGGCCGCCGGCGTGCACGTCGTCGCCATGGCCACGGATGCCGACTACGTCTCGTCTCTCGGTGCGAAGTCCGTGATCGGTCGCGGCGATGTGCACGGCGAGTTCGACGCCGTCCTCGACGCCGGCATCGCCGGACCGCAGCTGATCACCGCCGTTCGCGACGGCGGCACGTTCGTCGGCGTCAACGCGATGGCCAAGCCCGAGCCGGTGCGCGGCATCCGCGTCGACGCCGTGCAGGTCAAGCCCGACCGCGACGACCTCGACGCCCTGATCACCGCGTTCGCCGCGGGTCGCCTGCGCACCCGCGTCGCCGGCGAGCTGCCCGCCGAGCAGGCCGTCGAGGCCCACACCCGCGCCGACGCCGGCGTCGCCGGCAAGTTCGTCCTCACGTTCTGAGCAGGTACGTCAATGCCAGCGCCGAGCGGCGGAAGTACTCCTGGTCCACCGTGCCGGGTTCGAGCACCGCTCGGTGGACCAGCCCGCCCAGCAGCGCCGCCAGCGCCGGGGCGAGCTGCTCGGCCTGCTCGTCGGTGACGGAGCCGCCGGGATGGGAGCGTCCGACCAGCAGGCCGACCAGCCGGCTCGACGTCGTCAGCGACATGACGGTCGGGTCCCGCAGCATCAGGCCGGCCAGCTCCAGCTCGAACGCGAACCGCCGGCGGGCATCCGACGCGGTGGCGACGAGGTGGAAGGCGTCGGCGCAGCCGGTCAGCACCTCGTCCAGCGACAGGCGGGGATCGGACAGCTCGGCGAGCTGGTTGTCCAGCTCGTCGGCGTACCGGGAGACCACCGCCAGCAGCAGGTTCCGCTTGCTGCCGAAGATGGAGTACACGGCGCCGGTGGTGAGCTCGGCCCGTTCGGCGATGTCGTCCAGCCGGGCCTGCTGGTAGCCGCGCTCGGCCATCTCCACCAGGGCGGCGTCGATCAGCGCGTCCCGGTTGCGCTGCCGCGACTGCGACCGGGTCAGGCGCATCGCTGGCCCACCAGTCTGGACACCACCGCCAGCGCCGCCTCGGTCTGCACGGACACCAGCCGCCGCACCGGATACGGGTCCTGCGACAGGTCGCTCTCGGCGGCGGCGCACCAGCCGTCGAACAGCTCGTCCAGGCGCCGCTTGACGGCGCGGAAACTCGGCGGCTGGTTGCCGGCCGCGTGCTCGACGGCCAGGTGCCGGCGCATCATGCCGCTGGCCCGCAGCCGCAGCATGTGCACGACGGTGGCGGCGGCGAACGCCTCGGCCACGGTGGCCTGCCGTTCCGGGGTCCGCTCGGCCATCATCTCGTTGACGGCGGCCGACGCCGACGCCGTGGCCAGTTGGTCGACGATCGACTTCCGCATCGGCGACGGCACCACGAGCCGCGGCCGCATCCGCTGGTACATCTCGGACAACACATCCACATCGTCCCGCAGTTCGGCGGCCGCGTGTCGCAGAGTGTCCCCGTAGGACCCGCCGGCGTCGGACACGTCGTCCGCGCGGGCGTCCCGCCAGAACGGAACCTCGGTGATCAGCGTGGTCGTGCCGTACCGCTGGGCGTAGTGCGCGCTGGATGCCCCGTGCCGCACCGATTCCGGCGCCTGTAACAGCGATTGCGCCGACGGCATCAGGTAGACCGCCGGTCCGGCGGTCTCCCAGCCGAGCGTGTCCATCGGCCCGAGCGACAGCGGCACCTCCTGCTCGGCCGCCACCCGTCCGAGGTCGTCGGCCATGCCGGGCAGGCAGCCGTTGAGGATGAAGTGCACGCCGCCGAAGTCCGCGTTGTGCAAGGAGTACTGGAAACTGGGCCGCAGCTCGTCGATCACCCGGGCCAGCGCCTGCGTCTCCGGCAGCATGCGGTCGAAGAAGGCCCGCTCGTCGAGCACCGGGAAGGTCCATTCCGGCTGGTCCTCGCGGGCCGGGCGGTAGAAGTTCTCGTGGTAGCCGCGGATCGTCAGCGGGCCGTCGAACCAGCCCTCGTTCAGGCGGGTGCCGTCCGGGTCGATGCACGGCACGAAGTGCCAGCTGAGGTCGATGCCCTCGCGTAACTCGGGGTTCGCGGCCACCCGCGCGGCCAGGTCCAGCACGGTGCGCAGGCCGATCGGCTCGTTCGGGTGCGGGCAGCCCACCACCAGCGCGTTGCGCGCGCCGTGGCCGACCGACAGCAGCCGGAGCGGCTCGCCCAGCCGCGACGTGCCGATGCGCCTCGTCCGACAGATTTCGGGTAGATCGGCGGCCAGCTTCTCGACCTCGGACAGCACCTGGTCGACGGTCGGGATCACGGGCCACCTCCGCAGTAATCCGACTACTTTCGTAATCAGGTTACCGATCCGGCGGCGTCTCGTATCCCCTCAGGACGGGGGTAATCCCGAACGCGGCGAAGGACGCCTTACCCGCACGTGACGCGGGTAAGGCGTCCTTCCCTGCATGAACAGGGCCCCGCGAACGGGTTAGGGCTTGCGGCCGACGCCGGCGTAGACGCCCTCCGGGCCGAGCGGGCGGGCGCCGGCGTCGGGGCGCCAGTGCGGGGCGCTGACCAGGCCGGGTTCGACCAGGTCGAGGCCGGCGAACATCGGTGCGACCTCCTCGTACGGGCGGAAGAACATCGGGTCCCGGCTGTGCCTCATCGCCTCCACCACCCCGGCCATGGCCTCGGGCTGGTGGTCGGCGGTGAGGTGGGACAGGGCGATGTAGCTGCCGGCCGGCAGGGCGTCGCGGTAGGTGGCGACGATCTCGGCCGGGCTCTGCTCGTCCGGCACGAAGTGGAACACCGCCACCAGCAGCAGCCCGATGGGCCGGCTGAAGTCCAGGAAATCGCGGGTGATCGGGGCATCCAGCACGGCGTCCGGCCTGGTCAGGTCGCTGGCCAGCACGGTGGCATTGGTGTTGCCGGCGAGTATCAGCTCGCTGTGCGCCACCGCGACCTCGTCGTAGTCGACGTAGAGCACCTTCGCCGTGGGGTCGGCCTGCTGGGCGATCTCGTGCACGTTGCCAGAGGTCGGAATGCCGGAGCCGAGGTCCAGGAACTGGGTGATGCCCTGTTCCAGCAGGTAGCGGACGGCGCGGCGGAGGAAGGACCGGTTGGAGATGGCGACCTGCCGGCCGTCGGGCAGCACCGACAGCACCTTCTCGCCGACGGCCCGGTCGGCGGCGAAGTTGTGGGCCCCGCCGAGCAGGTAGTCGTACACCCGGGCGGCGCTGGGCAGGTCGACGTCGACGTCCTTCGGCACCCACGCGGCCTGGTTGACGGTCACCGGTCACCCCTCACGTCCGTTCGGCCCTGCCGGCAGCGTACCGCCGGTCCACCCGGGGTCGATCAAAGTCGACCGGATGGAGGCATCGACCGCAGACGGTAGCGCTGCACCTTGCCGGTCGCGGTGCGGGGGAGGGCGTCCAGGAACACCACCTCGCGGGGATATTTGTAGGGTGCAAGAGTCCGTTTGACGAATTGCTGCAACTCGTCCGTGGTCACCTCGCTTCCCGGCAGTGGCACCACGAAGGCCTTCACGACGGCGCCGCGCTCGGCGTCGGGCGCGCCGATCACGGCGGCCTCCAGCACCTCGGGGTGGTCCAGCAGCGCGGCCTCCACCTCCGGACCGGCGATGTTGTAGCCGGCGGACACGATCATGTCGTCGCTGCGGGCCTCGAACCAGTAGTAGCCGTCGGCGTCCCGGTGGTAGCTGTCGCCGGTCAGCGTCCATCCATTGTGGACGGTGGTGCGCTGCCGCTCGTCGGACAGGTACCGGCAGCCGGTGGGTCCCTTCACGGCCAGCCGCCCGGAGACGCCGTCGGGCACCGGCTGCCCGTCGTCGTCGAGGATGACGGCGTGGAAGCCGGGCACCACCCGGCCGGTGGCGCCGGGGCGGATCTCCTCGTCGGCGGCGGCGATGTAGATGTGCAGCATCTCGGTGCCGCCGATGCCGTTGATGATGCGGATCCCGGTCTGCGCGAGGAAGTCCTGCCAGGTGGCGGTCGGCAGGTGCTCGCCGGCGGAGACGCAGCGGCGCAGTCCTCGTAGGGCGGATGCCTTGCCGCCGGCCAACATCGCGCGGTACGCGGTCGGCGCGGTGAACAGCACGGTGACGTGGTGCTTGGCGACGGCGTCGGCGAGTTCCAGCGGCGTGGCCCGTTCCAGCAACAGCGTGGAAGCGCCGGCCCGCAACGGGAACAGCACCAGGCCGCCGAGTCCGAAGGTGAAGCCGATCGGCGGCGAGCCGGCGAAGACGTCGTCCTGCGTCGGCTGCACCAGGTGCCGGGAGAAGGTGTCGGCGCAGATCAGCAGGTCCCGGTGGAAGTGCATGGTGGCCTTGGGCTTGCCGGTGGTGCCCGAGGTCGGCGCGAGAATGGCCACGTCGTCGGCGGCGGTGGCGACACTGGTGAAGGTGTCGCTTGTGGACGATGCGAGCGCGGTGAGGTCGTCGGGGCTGGGGCCGCCGTAGCCGATGACCGGGAGCTCCGGCGCGCCGAGGCGCAGCTCCTCCAGGAAGCGGTGATCGCAGATGGCCAGATCGGGCCGGGTGAGCTCGATCAGGTCGGCGATCTCCCGGGCCCGCAGCAGCGGCATCGTCGTGACGACCACGCCGCCGGCCTTGAGCACCGCGAACCAGGCGGCCACCAGCCACGGATTGTTGGGGCCCCGCAACAGAACGCGATTGCCCGGACGCAGTCCGAAGTGGTCGGTGAGCACGTGCGCGGCCCGGTTGGCGGCCGACAGCAGGTCGCCGTACGTCCACGTGCCGGTCTCGGTGCGCAGGCACGGCCGGTCCGGGCCCAGCCGCCGCACCGTGTCGTCCAGCAGCGAGTCGGCGCAGTTGAGCCACTCGGGGTAGTGCAGCTCGGGAAGGTCGAACACCAGGTCCGGCCACGCGTCGGCGGGCGGGAGGTGATCCCGGCAGAAGGTGTCCACGTGCGCTGATCTGGCAGCCCGCATCGGCAGCACCTCTTCGGTGAGGAGTTGCCACCAGTATGCATCGGTGTTGACGGCAGTCAAGAGAACGCGATAGCGGAGACGTGCTCCTGTGCCCCGGATTCCAGTCGCTCGCGCATGGTGAAGAACAGGTCGGCGGCGCGCGAGCCGACCCAGTCGGTGGGCAGGAGTTCGCACGGCAGACCGGGATCCAGGTACGGCAGGCGCCGCCACGACGTCAGCACGCGCACGTAGTCCACGAACGCCTCGCGGTCGTCGCCGGCGCGCTTGCGCCGCCAGCGCTGCCACACCGGCTCCTGGTCGTCCAGGAAGGCCGTGTACTGCCGCTCCAGCTCGTCGAGATCCCACCACTGCCGCATCTTCGCCGCCACGTCGGCGAACGACAGGTGGTCGGCGCGGAACAGATCCGCGTAGCCGTCCAGATCCTGCTGCCGCAGCATGGTCGCGGTGGCGTGGTGCAGGTGCGCGGGCGCGATCCAGACGCCCGGCGCGGCCGTGCCGAAACCCAGCCGGGTCAGCTGGGTTCGCAGCACGTGCCGCTTGTTGCGCTCCGACTCCGGCACCGAGAACACGGCCAGCAGCCAGCCCTCGTCCAGCGTCGACCGCTCCCGTCGGAAGATCCGCTCATCCCCCTCGCGCAGCAGCGCCAGGCCCTCCTCGGACAGCGCGTAGCCGGCCGCGCCGCCGCGCCGCTCGGCGACGAGGATGCCGCGGCGCTTCAGCCGCGAGATCGACGACCGCACCGCCGGCTCGTCGATGTCGAGGTCGGCGAGCAGCGTGATGAGCGACGCCACCGACAGCCACCCGCCGTCCTCGCGCGCGTACAGGCCGTACACGGTGACGATGAACTGGCGCGGCTGCGCGGACCGCGCGCCGAATTCACCGTCGGTGAAGGCCTCCCCGGCAGCTGTGATCGCCATCCCCGAAATCTAGCAGCGGGGAGCTCACCGCGCGTCCACAACGGGATTCCGCAGCGTCCCGATGTGTTGCACGGTGGCCTCCACGACGTCGCCCGGCCGCAGGAACTGCTGCGGCGTGAAGCTCGCGCCGACGCCCGCGGGCGAGCCGGTGGAGATCACGTCGCCGGGTTCCAGGGTCATCCCGGCGCTGATGTCCGCGATCAGCTCCGGGATCCGGAACAACATGTAGCGGGTGTTGGACTTCTGCTTCACCTCGCCGTTGACGCGCAGCGAGAGGTCCAGTTCGTGCGGGTCCCGCACGGCGTCGGCGGTGAGGATCGCCGGCCCGAACGGGGCGTAGGAGTCCTGGCCCTTGGAGAAGAACCACTGCCCGGAGCGGCGCTGGTCGCGGGCGCTGATGTCGTTCATGATGCTGTACCCGAACACGTGCGACAGCGCGTCCTCGGGCCGCACCCGGCGCGCGGTGCGCCCGATGACCACCGCCAGCTCGCACTCCCAGTCCAGCTGCTGCGTCAGGTTCCCGTTGTGCTGGATCGGCTCGCCCGGGCCGACGACGGCGGTCGCCGGCTTGTCGAACAGCACCGGCCGCTGCGGCAGTTCCTTGTCGGTGTCCAGGGTTCGCGCCGACTCGGCGACGTGCTCGGTGTAGTTCAGGCCGATACCGACGATCTTGCCGGGCCGCAGCGGGGCGTGCAGCGTCACCGCGGACAGCGGGTGTTTCGCGCCGGTCTCGGCGAGCCCACTGTCGAGAATGGACTGTGCGGTGGTCTCGAAGACCTCGTTGTCCCGCTGGACGCCGACGCGGCGCGGGCCGCCGTCGATCGAGTACGTGACGAGCAGCATCGGGCAGCCCCTATTCGACGGTCTGGTGGCCGTTGTCGTCCGGGTATGCCTCCTCGCGCCAGAACGCGAGCGAGCGCATCACCGGGAAGTCGTTGTACGAGAACAGAACCGCGTCGTCGTCGGCGCTGCCGTTGGCGTGCTCGTGCCACGCCCAGGACGGCACGCAGAAGACGTCGCCCTCCTGCCAGTCGTAGCGCCTGCCGGCGATCACCGAGTGCCCGCTGCCCTTGGCCACCGTGTACATCACGGAACCCGTGTGGCGGTGGGCCTTCGTGGCCTCGCCGGGCCGCAGCAGCTGGAGGTGCGCGCTCATGGTGGGCATCACCGAGCCGCCGGTCAGCGGGTTGCTGTACTCCAGGATGATGCCGTCGTAAGGAGATCCGTCGCTCGCGGCGGCGACGTCCAGCAGCGCCGGATACGTCCGGTCCCACGGGTAGGCGAACAGCGGCGAGTAGCGCTTGTCCCACGCCTGAAACCCGTACGGGCGGAGCTGGCCGTGACCGTAGGTGAGCAGCGAGGAGTTCACCACCTCGCCCTGCTTCTGGTACAGGTCCGGGTGCACCTCGTAGAAGCCCGCGTCGTGCGCGTTGACCAGCGGGATGTCCAGGCCGTCCTGCCAGATGACCGGCTCGTCGGAGCCCTCGTTGCCGTGCTCGTGCCACGTCCAGTTCGGGGTGATCGCGAAGTCCCGCGGCCCGACCTTGAGCTTCTGCCCGTCCACGACGGTCCACGCGCCCTGGCCCTCGAGGACGAACCGCAGCGCCGCGGCCTGGTGCCGGTGCGCGGTCATCGACTCGCCGGGGCCCATCACCTGGAGGCCGCTGTAGAGCAGGCCGACGGAGGCGGAGATGTCCTTGCGGCCCGGGTTGACCAGCATCACCACCCGCCGGCCGGCGTCGTCGCCGCTGACCAGTCCCAGCGCCTCCAGCACCAGCGGGCGCAGCTCGCGGTAGGACCAGAGCATCGGCACCGACTTCGGCTGCGGGTACCAGGGCTCGATCTCGTTCGCGACCGTCCACAGTGCACCGGCGCCGCGGTGGCCGAGTTTCTCGTAGTACGCCTTCAGATCGTCAGTGTCGACCACCCTCGCCCGGCCGAGCACATCGTCGCTGAGTGTCATGCCGTATCTCCTTGTCTTGACGGTCGTCATAGTTGCGCTATAGCTTGGGGGTGTCAAGGAGGCCGCTATGCCTGAAGTGACGATCGAGCGCGCGGTGGAGTGGTACGACACCGATGCGGCCGGCCACCAGCACCACTCCGTGATCCTGCGGTGGGCCGAGGCGGCCGAGGCGGAGCTCTGTCGCCGGCACGGCGTCGCCTGGCTGTTCGGCCGCACGCCCCGGGTCCGGCACGAGGTCGACTACCGGTCGCGGCTCTGGTTCGGCGAGCTGTGCAAGATCCGGTTCTGGGTGGAGAGCTTCGGCCGCACCTCCCTGACGTTCGCGTTCGAGGTGCACGGCGAGCACGGCCTGGCGGCCACCGGTTCGGTGGTGGTCGTGCACGCCGAACCCGATCAGGAAAGCGCCTCCCCGTGGCCGCCGGAAGTGGTCGCGGCTTTGGGCGGCGAGTCATGAGCCGTTACGCCGTCATCGGCGGCGGGCCCGGCGGACTGTACTTCGCCGCGCTGGCGAAGAGTCTTGATCCCTCGCGCGAGATCACCGTGTGGGAGCGCAACGCCGCCGACGACACCTTCGGCTTCGGGGTGGTGTTCTCCGACGAGACGCTGGACGGCATCGCCGCCGCCGACCCGGTGATCTTCGCCGCGATGGAGGCGGAGTTCGCACGTTGGAGCGACATCGACATCCACTACCGGGGTCGGGTGCAGACCTCCGGCGGCCACGGGTTCGCTGCCCTGTCAAGGATGCGGCTGCTCCAGATCCTCCAGCAACGCTGTATCGAGCTCGGCGTCGACGTCCGGTTCTCGGCGGTCGCGCCGACAGCGGCGGAGCTGTCGCCGGACTACGACCTGGTGGTCGCCGCCGACGGCGTGAACTCGCTGACCCGCGCCGTGCACGCGGGTGTCTTCCAGCCGTCGCTGGACATTCGCAACTGCCGGTACATGTGGCTGGGGACCGACCGGGTGTTCGAGGCCTTCACGTTCATCGTCGCCGAGACGCAGTTCGGGCCGATGCAGGTGCACGCCTACCCGTTCAGCGACGAGCGCAGCACGTTCATCGTGGAGATGACCGAGCGCACCTGGCGGGCCGCCGAGCTGACCGACGAGTGCGGGCCGCTGCGGTGCTCCGAGCTGCTGGCCGACCACCTCGGCGGGCACAAGCTGATCACCAACAACTCCAAGTGGCTGCGCTTCACCACCGTGCGCAACAGGACCTGGCGGCACGGCAACATCGTGCTGCTCGGCGACGCCGCGCACACCGCCCACTTCTCCATCGGCTCCGGCACCAAGCTGGCCATGGAGGACGCCCTGGCACTGGCCGCTGACCTGGGCCGCGACAACGACATCCCGTCGGCATTGCTGTCCTATGAGGACGATCGGCGGCCGGTGGTGGAATCGACGCAGCGCGCGGCGCAGGCGAGCCTGGAGTGGTTCGAGACGGTCGAGCACGCGGTGGGCAAGGAGCCCGAGCAGTTCGCGTTCAACCTGCTCACCCGCAGCCGCCGCGTCACGTACGACAACCTGCGCCAGCGCGACCCGTCGTACGTCGCCGGCCTGGACCGGTGGTTCGGTGACGGCAACCCGCCGCTGTTCCAGCCCTTCCAGCTGGGGAATGTCCGGCTGCGCAACCGGATCGTCAGCGCACCGATCACCCTGGACGCCGCCGTCGACGGCGTGCCCGGCGACGTCGAGTTCGCGCACCTGGCCGGCAAGGCCCTCGGCGGCTCCGCGCTGGTGCTCACCGGCCGCACGGCCGTCAGCGCCGAGGGGCGTGCGACCCCCGGCGACACCGGGCTCTACACCGACGAGCAGGTGCGGGCCTGGCGGCGGATCACCGACTTCGTCCACGAGCACACCGGTTCCCTGATCGGAGTGCAGCTAAGCCATGCCTCCCGCGATCTCGACCTGCCGGCGGATGCTATCGCCGACAGTTTCGCTAGCGCCGCTAGGAACGCCGTCGCCGCTGGCTTCGACGTGATCGAACTCCAGGCCGGGCACGGGAATCTGCTCTCGGTCCACCTGTCGCCGCTGACCAACACGCGTATCGACCGGGAGTTCCCGCTCCGGGTTCTCGACGCGACGCTCGGCGAGCTGCCGGTGATCGTGCGGATCTCCGCCGTCGACTGGGCGCCCGGCGGCACCACCATCGAGGACGCCGTCGAGACGGCCGCCGCCTTCGTCGCCGGTGGTGCGGCGGCGATCGACGTCTCCAGCGGCGAGGTCGTCCCGGGCGAGAAGCCGGCCTACGGCCGCAGCTACCAGACCCCGTTCGCGGAACGGATCCGCGCCGACGTCGGAGCCCCGACCATCGCCGTCGGCGGCATCTCCTCCCACGACGACGCCAATTCCATCGTGCTCGCCGGCCGCGCCGACCTGATCGCCGTCGGCTACGCGCAGCTGCACGACCCGTCCTGGCCGCTGCACGCCGCCGCCTCGCTCGGCTACGCCGGCGAGGGCGCGTGCTGGCCCGCCATGCACGCGGCCGGCAGCCGACGTCCGCCGTCTGCCGGCCGCGCCCGACCGCAGCTTTCCTTGTTGCCCAACGAGAATGACCAGCTGCACCGCCGTTGGAGGGCCAATGGATGACTTCCCGCGGTTCACCGCCGCCGCCGTGCAGGCCGCGCCCGTCTACCTGGATGCCGCCGCCACCGTCGACAAGGCCGTGGCGCTGATCCACGAGGCCGCCGGCAACGGCGCGCGGCTGGTGGCGTTCCCCGAGGTCTTCGTGCCGGGCTACCCGTACTGGAACTGGACCATGAACCCGGTCGACGGTTCTCCTTGGTACGAACGGCTTTACAGGTCGTCCATCGACGTCCCCGGCCCGTACGTGGAGACGCTCTGCGCCGCCGCGGCGGCCACCGGCTGCACCGTTGTCATCGGCGTCAACGAACGCGGCCCGCACAGCCTCGGCGTGCTGTACAACAGCGTGCTGATCATCGGCCCCGACGGCACGCTGCTGGGCGTGCACCGCAAGCTCGTGCCGACCTGGGCCGAGAAGCTCACCTGGTCGAACGGCGACGGCAGTTCGCTGCGCGTGCACCAGACCCCGATCGGGCCGCTCGGCGCGCTGGCCTGCGGCGAGAACACCAACACCCTCGCCCGCTTCACGCTGCTGGCCCAGGGCGAGCTCGTGCACGTCGCCAACTACATCTCGCTGCCGGTCGCGCCGGCCGACTACGACATGTCCGACGCCATCGCCATCCGCACCGCCGCGCACTGCTTCGAGGGCAAGCTGTTCTCCATCGTCGCCTGTTCCACCATCACCGAGGAGATGATCGAGATCGCCGCCGGCGACAACGCCGTGATCGCCGAGCGGATGCGCCGCAAGCGCAGCGCCCTGTCCGGCGTCTTCGGCCCCGACGGCCGCCCGCTCGTCGACCCGCTGGTCGACGAGGAGGGAATCGTCTACGCCGAGATCGACCTGGCCCGCTGCATCCAGCCCAAGCAGATGCACGACATCATCGGGCACTACAACCGGTTCGACATCTTCCACCTCACCGTCGACAACACGCCCCGGGCGCCGGTCACCTTCACCGCCTAGGGTTGGGCGCATGAGTTCCACATCGATCGGCTCCCTGACCGTCGGCCCGCTCTGCCTCGGCACGAACGTGTTCGGCCGGGCCGTGGACAACGCCGCCGACGCCGCCCGCATCCTCGACGCCTTCGTCGACGGCGGCGGCGATTTCGTCGACACCGCCGACCTGTACGGCAACACGGTGTCCGAGACGTTCATCGGCGAGTGGCTGGCCGGCCGGGGCCGGCGCGACGACGTCGTGGTCGCGACCAAGATCGGCTGGCCGACCAACGAGGTGCACAAGGGTCTCAAGCCGGACACCATGCGGGCCGCCGTGGACGACTGCCTGCGCCGGCTGCGGTCCGACCGGATCGACCTGCTCTACACCCATCACGACGACGAGACGGTGACCATCCCGGAGATCGTCGGCACCCTCGACGAGTTCGTCCGGGCGGGCAAGGTGCGGGAGATCGCCGCCTCCAACCTCTCACCCGAACGGCTGACGGAGTCGCTGGACTTCTCCGCCGCCAACGGCACCGCTCGCTACGTTGCGTTGCAGCCTCACTACAGTCTGATGTCGCGGGACACGTACGAGGGCCCGCTGGCCGACGTCGCCGAGAAGTTCGACCTGGCCGTCTTCCCGTACTTCTCGCTGGCCATGGGCTTCCTCACCGGCAAGCACCGCCCCGGCGTGGAGGCTGACTCGATGCGGTCCGGGGCCGTCGCCGGCTACGTGAACTCGGAGCGGGGCCGGCGGGTGCTCGAGGTCATGGACCAGATCGCCGCCGAGACCGGCGCCGACCTCGCCTCCATCGCCCTGGCCTGGCTCAGCTCGCGCCGGCAGGTCGCGGCCCCGATCGCCAGCGCCCGCAAGCTCGACCAGCTGCCGGCCCTGCTGGCCGCGGCGAGCCTCCAGCTCACCCCCGCCCAACTGGACGCCCTCACCACCGCCTCCGCGTGATGCGGGGAAGGGGGCTTTCCTGCATTCAACGCAGGGAAAGCCCCCTTCCCTGCGTTGAAATCCGTGCCGATTTGACAAACTCCGTTGCTGAAACTGCAATGGAAGGCATGGACGAGCTGGAGCAGGTGCTGACCGAGGTGGGCCCCCGGCTGCGGGCCCTGCGCGAGAGCCGCAGCGTCACGCTGGCAGCCCTGTCCAAGGCCACCGGCATCTCGGTCAGCACCCTGTCCCGGCTGGAGTCCGGCGGCCGCAAACCCAGCCTGGAGCTGCTGCTCCCGCTGGCCAAGGCGCACCAGGTGCCGCTGGACGAGCTGGTCGGCGCGCCGCCGACGGGGGACCCGCGGGTGCACCTCCAGCCGATGCGCCGCGGCGACGAGACGATCATCCCGCTGAACCGCCAGCCGGGCGGCCTCCGCGCGTTCAAGCACATCATCCCGGCCAACAGCCGACTCACGCCGGAGCCGAAGACGCACGAGGGCTACGAGTGGATGTACGTGCTGAACGGGCGGCTGCGGCTGGTCCTCGGCCAGCACGACGTGATTATGAAGACGGGCGAGGTGGCGGAGTTCGACACGCACGTGCCGCACTGGTTCGGCAACGGCGACGACCGCCCGGTGGAGATCCTCAGCCTGTTCGGCCCCCAGGGCGAGCGGATGCACGTCCGCGCGGCCCCCAAGCAGTCCTAACAGGCCGTCTGGAAGGCCAGGGCCTTCACGCTGGCCGCCCACTGGTACGGGATCTGCCGGAACCAGTACAGCCACGGCAGCGGCGACTCCGCCACGTACACGGTGCCGGGGAAGCACCGGCCGATCCGCAGCCGCGCGCGCAGGGCGTGGTCGGGCGTGGTGACGATGATGATCGACTTCCAGTGCCGCTGCGCCGCCGTGGCCGCGATGTAGTGCGCCTCGCCGCGCGTGGTGCCGGGTTTCGGGTTGAAACACAGCACCTCGACGTCGGGCGTCGCCGGCAGGCAGGTGTGCTTGCCGTCCTCCAGTTGGGTCGTCGACTGCACGACCACGGGCGCCCGCCCCTGATGCACCAGCGCCATCGTGGCGGCGTCGCGGATGCCCGGCCCGGCGAGCTCGATGATGGCGTCGACGTGCGCCGGCAGCGGTGGCAGGTCGGGCGCCACGAAGATCCGGACCGTCGCCACCCCGAACAGGACGACCGCCAGGACGGCGACGACAGCGAGCTTGCGGCGCATAGCCGCTACATCGTTCGGTCGCACGGAGACGTTGCCATCCACAACGTCTACCCTCGGGGGCCGTGCGTCGCATCGTGGTCAAGTTGAGCGGCCGGGCCATCGCCGGCCCGGACGAGTACGGGTTCAGCGCCGCCGCGCTGGACCACCTGGCGTCCGAAGTGGTCTCCGTGCGCCGGCTGGGTGTCCAGGTGGCGGTCGTGGTCGGCGGCGGCAACGTGTTCCGGGGCAACCGGTCCGACGCCTGGGGTATCGACCGGGTGGAGGCCGACAACATCGGCATGCTCGGCACCGTCATCAACAGCCTGCTGCTGCGCGGCCGCCTGACCGCGCTGGGCGAGCCGGACGTGCGGGTGATGACCGCGGTGCCGATCGACGCCGTCGCCGAGCCGTACATCCGGCTGCGCGCGATGCACCATCTGGAGAAAGGGGCGGTGGTCGTGCTGGCCGCCGGGATCGGCCAACCGTTCGTCACCACTGACTACCCCAGCGTGCAGCGGGCCATCGAGGTCGACGCGGACGCGCTGCTGGTCGCCAAGCACGGCGTCGACGGCGTCTACGACAGCGACCCGCACAAGCACCCCGAGGCGCTGCGGTTCCGCAAGCTGACGTACGCCCACGTGCTGGAGCAGGGGCTGGCCGTGATGGACCAGTCCGCGTTCATCCTGGCCCGCGACCACAAGCTGCCGATGCACGTGTTCGACATCGAGCAGAGCGGCGTGATGGCGGCGATCTGCCGTGGCGAGCGGCGCGGCACCTACATCGGGCCGGACGTGGAACGCTCTGCCCACGCGTTCGATCGGCGGTAGCCTGGCCGGCATGGCCGATCTCGGCGAGTACCGGCGGAAACGGGATGCCCGGCGCACCCCGGAGCCGGTGCCGGCGGAGGGCCCGCTGCCGGTCGGTGACGACGACGTCTTCGTGGTGCAGGAGCACCACGCCACCCGCCTGCACTACGACGTGCGCTTCGAGCGGGACGGCGTGCTGGTGTCGTGGGCGGTGCCGAAGGGGCTGGTGATGAGCCCCGGCGCGGTGCGCCTGGCCGTGCACACCGAGGATCACCCGATGGAGTACGCCGCCTTCGAGGGGGACATCCCCAAGAAGGAGTACGGCGGCGGCCATGTGTCCATTTGGGACCGTGGCACCTACGAGACGCACAAGTGGACCGACTACGAGATCGACGTCACCTTCCACGGGGAGCGGCTGGACGGCCGCTATGTGTTCATCCAGAAGGAGGACAAGGACTGGCTGGTCCGCAAGCGCGGCAAGCGGGTCAACACCTCCACCATGGTCGAGGTCGAGGTCGAGGGCCGGCGGCTGAAGCTGACCAACCTGGAGAAGGTGCTCTACCCGGACGGCTTCACCAAGGCGCACGTCATCGACTACTACCGCCAGGTCGCGCCGTTCCTGCTGGACCACCTGGCCGAGCGGCCGGTCACGTTGAAGCGTTTTCCCGACGGCGTGGACGCGGAGTCGTTCTTCGAGAAGAACGTGTCCCGGCACGCGCCGGAGTGGTTGCGCACCATGACCCTGCCGACGCCGGGCAGCTCCCGGGGCGCGGAGACGCTGGACTTCGCGATGATCGATGACCTGCCGGGACTGGTGTGGGCGGCCAATCTCGCCGCCCTGGAGCTGCATATTCCACAGTGGACCGTCGGCCCGCGCGGCGGCGTGCGGGAGCCGGACCTGCTGGTGTTCGACCTGGATCCCGGGCCCGGCACCACGCTCCTCGAGTGCGCCCGGGCGGCGCTGGACATCCGGGAGATCCTGGCCGAGGACGGGCTCACCGGCTTCCCGAAGACCAGCGGCGCCAAGGGGATGCAGCTCTACGTGCCGGTGCGGGTGACGGTCGCCGAGCGAACCTCCGAGTACGCCAGGGAAGTCGCGCAGCGGCTGGCGTCGGAACACTCCGACCGGTACGTGGCCGTGATGGCCAAGGCGCGGCGGGCGGAGCGGGTCTTCGTTGACTGGAGCCAGAACAACACCGCCAAGACGACCATCGCGCCGTATTCGCTGCGGGCCCGCGACCTGCCGACGGTGTCCACGCCCGTCACCTGGCGCGAGGTGGAACGCTGCCGCAAGCCCGACGACCTGGTCTTCACCGCCCCGGATGTGCTGAAGCGGCTGGACAGGCACGGGGATCTGCTGGCCGAGCTGCACAAGGAGCCCGGCCGCCTGCCTACACGGCGCTGACCAGCTCCGTCAGGGCCTCGCCGAGCGGGCGGTCGACCCGGACCGTCGCCTCCTTGTCGCCGCGGGTGCGGCCGTGGTTGATGATCAGCACCGGCTTGCCGGCCTTCGCCGCGTGCCGCACGAAGCGCAGCCCGGACATGACCGTCAGCGAGGAACCCAGCACCAGCAAGGCATCGGAGTCGTCGACGAGCCGGTAACACTGCTCGACCCGGGGCCGCGGCACGTTCTCGCCGAAGAACACGACGTCCGGCTTGAGCACGCCCCGGTCGCAGTCCGTGCAGTCCACCAGCTCGAAACCGGCCACCACCTGCTCGTCCAGCTCGACGTCGCCGTCCGGGTTGATCCTGGTCGCCACGCCGCCGAAGGCGGGATTGGCGGTGTGCAGCCGGACATCCAGCTCGTCGCGGCCGGTCGTGGTGCGGCAGCCGAGGCAGATCACCCGGTCCAGGCTGCCGTGCAGCTCGATCACGTCCCTCGCGCCGGCCGCCTGGTGCAGGCCGTCGACGTTCTGCGTGATGACGCCCGTGAGAAAACCGCGTTGCTGCAAGGTGGCGACCGCGCGGTGGCCGTCGTTCGGGGCGGCCCGGGCGATGGTCCGCCAGCCGACGTGACTGCGGGCCCAGTATCGGCGCCGGCCGTGCTCGCTGGCGACGAAGTCGTCGTAGGTCATCGGGACGTGCCGCTTGAGGCGGCCGGTGTCGCTGCGGTAGTCGGGGATGCCCGACTCGGTGGAGATGCCGGCGCCGCTCAGGACGGCGACCCGACCGCGCCCGACGACGTCCACGACCTCGGCCAGGCTGGTGGTCCGGGGCAGCTCGGCGTCGGGGTCCGTCCAGGTCAGGGTGGGGCGAGTCCGCACCCACCCAGCTTACGTTCAGCGCGCCGGCGGTGTGGTCTGCGTGATCTGGACCAGGAAGTCGGCGTTCGTGCTGGTCTTGCGCAGGCCGTCGAGCAGCACGTCCACGTCGCGGCCGTCCAGCGCGCGGCGCATGCGGCGGGTCGCCGACAGCTCGGCCGGCGTCATCAGCAGCTCCTCGCGGCGGGTGCCGGACTGGGCCACGTCGACGGCGGGGAACACCCGCTTGGCGGCGGTCCTGCGGTCCAGGCGCAGCTCGGCGTTGCCGGTCGCCTTGAACTCCTCGAAGATCAGGTTGTCGCCCTGGGAGCCGGTGTCGACCAGTGCCGTAGCGAAGATCGTGAGCGAGCCGCCGTCCTCGATGTTGCGGGCCGCGCCGAGGAACTTCTTCGGCGGCACCAGGGCGCCCGCGTCGACGCCGCCGGACAGGATCCGGCCCGACTGCGGGGCCGCCAGGTTGTAGGCGCGGCCCAGCCGGGTCAGCGAGTCCAGCAGCACGACCACGTCCCGGCCGGCCTCGACCAGGCGCTTCGCGCGTTCGATGGCCAGCTCGGCGATGGCCGTGTGGTCCTTCGGCGGCTGGTCGAAGGTGGCCGCGATCACCTCGCCCGGGACCGCCCGGGCCATGTCCGTGACCTCCTCGGGGCGCTCGCCGACCAGCACCAGCATCAGGTGGCACTCCGGGTGGTTCTTGCTGATGCCGTGGGCGATCGCCTGGAGGACGGAGGTCTTGCCCGCCTTCGGCGGGGCGACGATCAGGGCCCGCTGGCCCTTGCCGACCGGCATCACCAGGTCCGCGACGCGGGTGGTGAGCAGGTGCGGCTCGGTCTCCAGGCGGAGCCTTTCGTTGGGGTACAACGGAGTCAGGTCCGCGAACCGGGGCCTCCTGTACCCCGGCGCCTGCCCGTTGACCTGGGTCACCTGGGTCAGTTTCCCTGCGGCGGTGGCCTTCCCGCTCACGGTGTCGCCGCGGCGCAGGTCGTGTTCGCGGACCTGGGCGGTCGTCACCTGCACGTCGTCCGGGCCGGGCAGATAGCCGTCGACCCGGAGGAAGGCTCGGTTTCCGACGATGTCGAGGATGCCGCCGACATCCTCGAGCGCGGTGCTTTCGTTGCTGTTCATGGGTTTGTGTTCCTTGCTTTCGATGGATGCGGCGGACGTGCCGCGGATAGAGATCGGCCCAAGGCTGGATCTCGGTGGAGAGGCTCCTCGGTGGGGGATCAGCTCCGCACCCACCCGAGGTAGACGCTTCGGATGGTAGAGCAGAAGCTGCGCGCCGCGCAACTGTGTGCCCGAAACCGCATTTCGGTGTGTCCGAGAGCGCGACTCGCCGGGGTGGGGGTTGATCAAGTGGCCTATCGTTCTCGGCATGGAGCGGGCCGAGATCGTGGCGGTGTGGGCGGGGGAGATCGCCTCAACGACGGGACCGCTGCCGGGCAGTCAACTCGATGCGATGCCCACGCCCTACGGCTGGTGCGGTCGGGTCCACGGCACGACACCGCACCTCGCGAACGCCGCCACCGGCCGGATCGCCGAGGTATACGGGCTGCCGACCAACGCCGTCATCGTGGAAACAACGGACGGCGGCGGCGTATTCCTGTGGGCCTACCGGACGCCGTCGGCGGCCGACTACCACCGGCACTGGCCGCAGCCGGTGATCGACGGCACCGAGTTCACCGACGTCGCCCGCTCGGGCTCCGGCAGCAGCCTGCTCGACTACGTTCGGCTGACCGAGATGGCCCGCAAGCACCAGGCCGACTGGCGCGACCTGCGCGGCGGCCGGCCCGTCGACGTGCAGCGCTTCACCCGCCGGCTCACCCTGCTGCGCGCCGGCGTCTTCGACATCCTCGCCCGCTCGCGGCCCGACCAGGTCCGCGAGGTGCTGCTCCGCGTCGGCGTCCCGGCCGAGTCGCTGCCCGACGACGTGCTGCGCGCCCTCGACTACCCGATCGGCGGCCTTCCGACCGTGCCCCGCGCCCGCGGCGTCGCCTTCGCCCCGGACAACGACCGCACGGACCGCATCAGCGGCTCCCCGAACTCCTGACCTCGGCGCGGGCGGGGAGCAGGCCGAGCGCCTGGGCGCGCAGCACCGCCGTCAGCCGGTCGGTCGCGGCGAGCTTCCGGTAGAGGTTCTCGGTGTGCTTGTGCACGGTGCGGTTCGAGATCCCCAGCCGGCGGCCGATCGCCTCGGCGGTCATGCCGTCGCCGAGCAGGCTCAGCACGGCGACCTCCCGCGGCGTCAGCCTCGTTTCGGTGACGGAGTCGACCGGTTGCGCGTCCTCGCGCATGGCCTCGCCCCACTCGGCGAGCTGCCGCACGAACCGATCGACGCTCACCAGCAGCGGTTGCAGCCGCTGGACGTAGGTGCGCTCGCGGTCGTCGAAGTCGCCGCCGTCACGGTGCACGACGAACGTCCGGAACCGGCCCCGCGAGGTGGTGGGCAGCGGAATGGCGATGTGCCGGACCACACCGACGGTCTCGTGCAGCGTCGCGTACGCCTCGGTGCGTCGCCACGCGCTCATCTCCACAACGTCCGTCACCGCGAGCGGGCGCTGGTCGCCGGTCTGGGCGTAGTGCCGGGCGAGCGGGTGCCCGCCCTCAAGTCCCTTACGCAGCAACGTGTTCAGCGGCAGTGAGCCGATCCACTCCGGTGCCCACGCGTCGATGCTCGCGGTGCCGGCGGCGCCGTCGACGTCGGACAGCAGCACCATGGTGCCGCCGAGCGACCGGGCCAGTTCGTCGGCCACCAGCGGCCACGGCGACTCGGGCGCCGCCGTGTCCATCACCGCGGCGGCGAGGTCGAGCATGCGTTCGTAGTCACGCGCAGACAGGCTGCCCATGGTTCCCCTCAGATTCGGACGTCGCCATGTATAGCGCACTTGCAACCGGACCCGGTTCCGCTTATCGTGAAAAGAGCGGAACTGGTTCCGCTTAGACCGCAGAAGGGCTGATCATGGCTGTTCCGTTCGGGTTCTCCAGCACCGCCGCCGAGGTGATCGACGGCGTCGACCTCGCCGGCAAACGGGCGGTCGTCACCGGCGGCGCGTCCGGCATCGGCGTCGAGACCGCGCGGGCCCTGGCCGGCGCGCACGCCGAGGTCACGCTGGCCGTCCGCGACGTCGAGGCCGGCCGCCGGGTCGCCGCCGACCTGCCCGGCGACGTACGGGTCGCCCACCTCGACCTTGCCGACCGGGCCTCCGTGGCGAAGTTCGTCGCCGACTGGGAGGGGCCGCTGCACATCCTCGTCTGCAACGCCGGGATCATGGCGACGCCCGAGCTGCGCACGCCCGAGGGCTGGGAGATGCAGTTCGCCACCAACCACCTCGGTCACTTCGCGCTGGCCGTCGGCCTGCACGACGTGTTCGCGCCGGGGTCGAGGGTGGTGGTTGTCAGTTCCCGCGGGCACCTCAGCGGAGACATCGACCTCGACGACGTCAACTTCGAGCACCGGCCCTACGACCGCTGGCAGGCGTACAGCGCGTCCAAGACGGCCAACGTCCTGTTCGCGGTCGAGGCCGCCCGGCGCTGGGCCGCCGACGGCATCGCCGTCAACGCCCTCATGCCCGGCCGGATCCGTACCAACCTGATGCGGCACATCGGCGACGAGACCACCGCCGCGGCCCCGTCCTCGTTCGGCGCCACCGACCCGGCGCTGATGTGGAAGACGATCGAGCAAGGCGCCGCCACCTCCGTCCTGCTGGCCGCCTCGCCGTACGTCGAGGGCATCACGGGCCGCTACTTCGAGGACTGCCAACCCGCCGACCTCAACGAACCCGGCACCCTCGCCGGCGTCGCCCCCTACGCCGTCGACCCCGCCCGCGCCACCCGTCTCTGGCGCCTCTCCCGCCAGCTTCTGACAACCCCCACGAGTCCCGCGTGAAATCCGGCAGACTGAAGGCATGGTGGACATCACGGGGCTTCGCAATCCTTACGACTACGCGAACCCGGTGCGGACCGTCGAGTACTTCGCCGGTCGCGGCTCGCAGTTGGCCACGATCGACTACGTGCTCAAGCAGGCGGGCACCACGCGCCCCGTCGGGTACCTGGCGTTGTACGGCCGACGCGCGGCAGGCAAGACCAGCCTGCTGAACATGACCGAGAAGCTGGCCGCCGAGCGCGGCTACCTTGTCGCGCGGGCGAATCTCGTTCCGGCGAACGCCGATCCGGCGAGCTTCTTCGCCACGGTGTACGAGGAGCTGATCGGCGCGGTCGCCGGTGTGTGCGAGTTGACCAGCCCGGACGGCCGGAAGATCACGCCACGCGTGGTGCGCCGGATCATCGAGGGCGGTCCGGTCGACGGCGACTTCCCGTTGGAGTTCCCGGAGAACCTCGCCCACGCGATCACCGGCGGCCAACTGTCGGAGATGGCGCTGCGCAACGACCTCCGCCACCTGATGGAGCTGGTCGGCCGGCCCATCGTGCTGCTGGTCGACGAGGCGCAGATGATCGCCGACCGGCCGGACGTCCTTTCCCTGCTGCGGACGCTGGGCATGCGGCTGGAGGGCTACGTGCTCGTGCTCGCGGGCACGCCGGAACTGGTGGCGCGGATCAACGAGGTCTTCGACTTTCTGCTCCGCCAGTTCGAGTTCGTCAGGGTCGAACGATTCTCCGAGGCCGCCGACGTGGTGCAGTGCATGGCGCGGCCGCTGGAGGCTGTCGGTCTGGATCCGTCACGATGTTTCGGCCGCCCGGTCGAGGACGTCGCCAGCGACCTGATGCCGCTGACCGACGGCAATCCGTACGAGATCCAGTTGTTCTGCCATGTCATGTTCGCCCGGTGGCAGACCGACGGCGCCGCCACCATGGTCCTGACGGCTCAGGCCGTCGACGACGTACGGGCGACCCTGGACGTCGGAAACGAGCACGTCGACCGCCCGTTGGTCAAGGCCGTCCGGCAGATGTCGGACGAGGCGCTGCTGGCGCTCAACATCTGGTGCTCAGCCCTGGAACAGGCCACCGTCGACGAGATCCGGTTCGCTTCCCGCGTGTCCGGCGCCATCGCTCTGGACGCGGATCAGCTGGACCGCCACCTCGACGGGTTCGTCCGCGACGGCCTGATCGAGCTGGTCAACAACACGGTTCGGCTGATCGGCGACGCGGCCGAACACATCTGGGTCCGGTTGTCGACCGTACAGCGACTGGGCCCGCGGGCCTCCATTCTGCTCAGTTCGGTCAACTTCAGGTACCTGCTCGCCTCGCAGCTGTGGAGGCTGTTGGACCACCACGTGCTGGGCGGTGACCGATGGCTGTTGCGCACCTGCTGCCTGGCAATGCGCTCGGAGCTGCTGGACCAGGGCGTGCTCGACCTCCGCGAACTGCCCGCCGACCGCGAGATCAGCTATACCGTCGAGTATCTGCACGAGGCGATCCTCGAATCCGCGATGCCGCAGGCGTTGCACCTGACCAGCGTCGAGTGCTCGTACGGGGAGACGACGGCGACCCGGTGGATCTGTCGCGGGGCCGCCGATGATTTCGACCTCGACGCCGACCCGGCGTTCCGGGCGGCGCAGGAGCGGATAGCCGGGCTCGGTGGGGTCCTGCGGGCCGAGCGCAGCACGATTCCGCTCAAACCGATGGCCGAGATCGTCGAGTGGCTCGTCGAGAGGTTCGACTATCCCGAGAAGCGGCCGCACATGGCCCATCGTCACGTGTCGGCGGCATTGGACGCCTATGAGGTCGGCGACATCGTCGCCACTTTCTCGCACCTGGACACCGCCTTTCGCCTGTTCCCGTACTGGGGTCCCGCGAACAACCTCGCGTACCTCAACCTCGTCGCGGGTGACTATTCGGCCGCTCGGGACTGGGTGCGCCGTGCGGTGCCGCTGAGCAAGGCCGCTGACCAACGAGCGCTGAGCCGTTACAACGGTGGCGTCGCCGCCGCGCTGGAAGGTGATTGGGACGGGGCACGCGCACTGCTCGCCGACGCTGCGGCAGATCTCGAACACCGGTCGCCGCTCGAGGAGGACACCGGGGTCACGCACCTGATGATTCCGGCGTTCGAGGACCGCGTCGTGGTGCACGAGGTGAGGGATCCGGATTTGGCCGACGCGATTGCCCGGGCCCGTGACGTGGTCGAGCTCGCGGAGCGGTTCGAGCGTTTGCGCGGGTCAGCCTGACCGGACGCCGTGCTCGGCCGGGACGAACCCGTCCGGCCAGCGGGTCGACGCGTCCGCGACCGCGGCCGACAGGCGGGCGCCGGCAAGTGTCGCCTCGCGCAGGTCGGCCGCCGACAAGTCGGCGCGCCGTAGGTCGGCGTCGCTGAGGTCGGCGCCCCTCAACACCGCGCCGCGCAGGGTGGTGTCGGACAGGTCCGTGCCGGCGAGGAACGCGTTGGCCAACCGGGCCGTGGGCAGGCGCGCGCCGGTCAGTCGGGCGCCGGCCAGGTCGACGCCCACCGTCCAGTCACGTCGGGTCAGAACCTGCAAACCGGCCCGCACGTCGCGCGGCAGTTCACCATCGGCGCACGCACCGTCGCGCACGAAGGCGGAAAGGATCTCGGCGATCCGCGGCCGTTCGGTCGGGTCGTCGTCGGCGATCCGGTCCATGGCGTAGACACCGCCGAGTCGCAACGCCACCGCGTCGTCGTTGGCCAACTGCTCGACGGCCTTGGCGAACGCCTCCGTCACGGCCGCCCGTCGTCCGATGCGCTGCTGACCGCGCGCGATCAGCATCTGCCGCCATGCCGTCACCGCGCCGAACACCAGCAGAATTCCGCCGACCGCCTGGAGCAACGCGGTGCGGATCGCGCCCTCGGCCAGGATCTGCTCGTTCGCGCCCAGCCGGGCCGCGGCGGGCGAGAAACCCAGCAGCCAACTGGGGAGTGAGCCGAACGCCGCCGCGACGAGCATGACCAGAGCGGTCGCCGCCAGTCCGATCGACACCCAGCCGACTGTCCTGAACACACCACGCATGCGCGGACCTCCAACGGCGAACGACGTCCGACTTCGGGGGTCGGCGGGCGGGCATGGTGCTCACTTGGCCGTGGGCAGCCTACCCGTGCAAGGCGGCGTCGATCTTGGCCAGGCAGGTGGCGAGGGCGGAGCGTTCCGCGTCGCTCAGGGCCTCCACCAAGCGGGACTCGTGTTCCAACAGCCGGCGGACGGCCGTCTCGATCAACTGGTGACCGGCGTCGGTGAGCCGGACGGCGACGGCGCGGCGCGAGGCGGTCGACGGCGACCGGGATACGAGGCCGGCCTCCTCGGCGCGGGCGATCCGCTGCGAGATGGCGCCGGCGGTGACGAGGGTGCGGTCGGTGATCTCACGGGTGGTCAGCTCGTACGGGCGCCCGGCGCGCCGGATGACGCTGAGCAGGTCCAGCGTGGACGGGTCGAGGTCGAGCGCGGCGAGGGTTCGCCGCCGGTCGTCGGCCAGGGCCTTGGCGGTGCGCCACAAGGGCGTGATCACGGCGATGGAGTCGGTGCGGGCGCCGGGAAGCTCTCGCGCCCACGAGTCGGCGATGTCCGAGACGGGCCAGGTCGACGGGGGATCGTCGAGTGGGTAGTTGGACATTGCCGCCGCCTCCCGGTTACGTTTAGCACTAAACGTATCAGACGAGGGGGTGCGGGATGGCACGCACGGTGCTGGTCACGGGCGGCAGCCGTGGGATCGGACGGGCGGTGGCGGCCCGGTTCCGACAGGCGGGCGACCGGGTGGTGATCACCGGCCGCGACGCCGCCAAGCTGACCGGGACGGCGAGCGAGATCGACGCCGAGGCGGTCGTGTGCGACGCGGCGGATCCACGTCAGGTGCGCGAACTCGCGGAGGCGGTCGGTGAGCTGGACGTGCTGGTCAACATGGCCGGCGGCAACACCGACATCGGCCGCGAGAAGCCCGAGGGTCTCGACGCGGTCGCGGCGGCCTGGCGGGACAACCTCGACGCCAACCTGCTCGGCGCGGTCCTCACGACGACGGCGGTGCTCGGCAGTCTCAACCCGGGCGGCACCGTGATCAACGTCGGGTCGATCGCAGCGGAGTACGCCGGCAGTGCGTACGGCGCAGCGAAAGCCGCATTGGCGGCGTGGACCGCCGGCCTGTCGGCGGAGATCGGACCGAGGGGCCTGACCGTCAACCTGATCTCGCCCGGCTACATCGAGGACACCGACTTCTTCCGCGGCCGGATGACCGAGCAGCGCCGCGACGCCCTCGTCGCCGCCACGCACACCCGCCGCGCCGGCAACCCGGACGACATCGCGGCGACGGTGGAATTCCTTGCCTCACCAGGGGCGCGGCACATCACCGGCCAGACGATCCACGTCAACGGGGGTGCGCACACCACCCGTTGACGTGGATCAGGGGCTCAGCTGCCGTAGACCTGGAACTCCCACAGCGAGTAACCCCACTGCGTGGCCCGCTGGGTGCCAAGCATCCGGACGTACCGGCCGGAGCCGGACACGGTCAGCGACTGCGGGCCGGCCGCGCCGGCGGTCACCGGCGTCAGATTGGTCCACGTGTTGTTGTCGTTGGACACCTGGATCTGGAACGCCTGCGCGTACGCGGTCTCCCAGTTCAGGTCGACTCGGCTGAGCTGGTGGCTGGCGCCGAGATCCACCTCGAGCCACTGCGGGTCGCTGAACTGCGACGACCAGCGGGTGCCGGTGTTGCCGTCGACGGCGTTGCCGGCGGTGAAGCTCGCGTTCTCCGACGACGAGGCGGTGGCGGCCTTTCCCTGTGACAGCAAGGTGTTCCCGGGTCCGCCGGTGGCCGGCGTGCCGTACACCGCCAGCTCGTACAGCGAGTCGCCCCATTGGGACGCCCGGCTGGTCGCGTTGACCCGCACGTACCGTGCCGTTCCCGACAGCGCCAGCGATTGGATATCCTGTGGCGAATTGTTGTTGGAGGCGGCCACCGCCCAGTTGTTGCCGTCGGTCGACGTCTGTATCTGGTACGCCGACGCGGCGGCGGCCTCCCAGGTCAGGGTCGCGTGGCTGAGGTTGTAGTTCTGGCCGAGGTCGACCTGGAGCCACTGCGGGTCGCTGAACCCGGACGACCACCGGGTGGTGAGGTCGCCGTCGGTGGCGTTGCCGGCCGGGAACTGCGCGCTCTCCGACGAGGACGCCGTGGTCGGCTTGCCCTGCGCGATGTTCGTGCCGTAGTTGGGGTTCTTGTTGTACACGGCCACGTAGTCGACGTTCAGCGAGCCGCCGGACGCCGTCGCCGCGTTGGGGCCGCCGCCGAACGCGGCCGGGAACGCGCCGCCGATGGCCAGGTCGAAGATGACGAAGAAGCTGTGGTCCACGGCGTTCGCCCAGGTGGCGGCGTCGACCTGGGTGGAGTTGAGGGTGAAGTACTGCGTGCCGTCGAGGTACCAGCGGATCTGCTCGGGCGAGGTGGAGCGGTCGATCTCCACCGCGTACGTGTGATAGCCGGTCTGGCAGCCGCCGCAGGCGCGTTCGCCGCTGCCGATGCCGGTGCCCTCGTTGCACGGACCGCCGGGGCTGACGCCGCAGTGCAGCGTGCCGAACACCGACGACCGGCCGTTGATGTCCTCGAGGATGTCGACCTCGCCGGAACCCGGCCACGGCACGCCGATACGCAGCGGGGCGCCCAACATCCAGAATGCCGGCCAATATCCGGCGCCGTTCGCCGTTGACAGATCGGGCTGCTGTATGGACGCCTGCACGCGGACGACGCCGCCGGGCTGGGCGCCGAAGCCGTCGGCCTGCGTCTCGACGCGGCCGGAAGTCCAGCCGGCGTTGGGATCGGTGCCGGAATGCAGCGCCTTGAGCACCAGGTGCCCGGCGCCGTCCTCGTAGACGTTGGACGTGCTGGTAGTGGTGGTCTCGATCTCGCCGGTGCCGAAGCTGGAGCCGGGACCGGCGTCGTAGCGCCAGGTTCCGGTGTCCAGCGCGGAGTTCGCGGCGCCGTTGAAGTCGTCGCTCCAGGTGGTGGTGAAGCCCGCGGGCGGCGCGGGCACGGCCGACGGCTGGGCGACGGCGTGGGGGGAAGCGGGCGCGGCCACGGCGGTCACGCCGAGCGCGCTGGTTGCAGTCAGGGTCAACGCGAGCAGGCCGGTGGCGAGCCGTCCGGGTGAGCGGACCAGGCGCGCGCACTTGTCCCTGATCGACATGGGCACTCCTTGGCAGGGGCGACCGCGTCTGGCGGGAGGCGTCACCGAGGCAGGGGACAGTTCTCGGAGCACGAGCGGGCGAGAGCGCTCTCACAACAGAGCATCTCCCTCGATTCCGATAACTGTCAAGGGGTGTGCCGCCAGTCGCGGCAACACCCTTGACATCCGGCCGTAATCGTATGAGCCTGCCCTTGCGAGAGCGCTCTCCCCACCCTGCCCCCTGCCGGCTCTGGAGAGGGACACATGTCCACCACCGCAACGCGGCGGCGTTGGCTGCGCGCGCCGCTGCTGCTCGTCGCCACCCTGGCGGCCACCTGCCTCGGCGCCCTGCCGGCGCACGCCGCCGGAACCCTGATATCGCAAGGCAAGACTGCCACCGCATCGTCCACAGAGAACGCCAGCTTCACCGCGCCCAACGCGGTCGACGGCAACACCGGCACCCGGTGGTCGTCCGCGTTCAGCGACCCGCAGTGGCTCGAGGTCGACCTCGGCGGCGCGGCCACGATCGACCAGATCGTGTTGAACTGGGAGACCGCCTACGCCAAGGCGTTCCAGATCCAGGTGTCCAGCGACAACGCCAATTGGACCAATCTGACGCCGGTGACCGCGGGCGCGGCCGGCGTGCAGACGCTCACCGTCACCGGGACCGGACGCTACGTGCGCGTGTACGGCACGCAACGCGCCACCCAGTGGGGATATTCGCTCTGGGAGTTCCAGGTCTACGGCACGATCACCGGCGGGGGAGGCGGTGGTGGCGGCGGCACCGGCGCGCCGCCGGACTCGTTCTGGGGCGACACCAGCACCATCCCGCCGGCGCAGAACGTGGTGATGGTGAAGGTGCTCAACCGCACCAACGGCAAGTACCCGGACAGCCAGGTGTTCTGGAGCTTCAACGGCCAGACCCATTCGATCGCCGAGCAGCCGTACGTCGACATGCCGGCCAATTCCGCCGGCCGCATGTACTTCTATCTGGGCACGCCCAACAGCCAGTACTACGACTTCATCGAGTTCACGGTCGGGCCGTCGGTGTTCAACGGCAACACCACGCGCGTCGACGCGTTCGGGCTGAAGCTGGCCCTGCGCCTGCACGCGCACGACGGCTACGACGTGCAGGTCGGCGAGGACTACCAGACGTTCCAGGAGGATCGCAGCGCCACGTTCCAGAAGTTCATCAACGAGGTGCCGACCGAGTTCAAGCAGTTGGCGCAGGTGCAGGCGCCGTACCGGATTCCCGCGCCGGGCAGCGTCGCCGCGTTCCAGCCGGGCGGGCAGTACGCCAACTACTTCACCAGTTACGCGCAGTCCGTCGGCGTCAACGAGACCACCCAGTTCATCTTCGGCTGCGCCAACACCATGGCAGGCAACCCGAACATGTGCGCCGCGCTGAACCGGCACACCGCGCAGCTGCCGTCGTCGCAGCAGCAGGACCCGACGCAGTTCTACCTGAACGCGCCGGCCAACTACTACGCGAAGTTCTGGCACGACCACAGCATCAACCACCTCGCGTACGGCTTCCCGTACGACGACGTGGCCGGGCAGTCGTCGTTCATCTCGCACGGCAACCCGCAGTGGCTGGAGGTCGCGGTCGGCTGGTGATTGTCGGCGCCGGTCGTGGGCGGGCTTTCCCGCCCACGACCGGTTCCGTCAGTAGCATTCGGCGAATGGCGCAGCTGATCCATCTGAACGGGCCGTCCGGTGTGGGGAAGTCGACGGTCGCCCGGATGTATGCCGACCGGCATCCCGGCGTGCTCAACCTCGACACCGATGTGGTCGTCGGTCTCATCGGCGGTTGGCGGGACAACTTCTGGGAGGCGCTGAAAGCGGGTCGGCTGCTCGCGATCGGCATGGCGGAGACGCATTTGTCGGCCGGGCACGATGTCGTGATGCCGCAACTAGCGACGAAGTGGGAAGAGGTCGAGGGTTTCCAGGCGGCCGCCGAGCGCGCCGGTGCGGAGTACCGCGAGATCGTGCTGATGGCTGACAAGCAACAGGCGATCGATCGGTTCGCCGGGCGTTCGACTGACGGTGAGGCGGCCCAGCACATCGCTGAGATCGTCGCGCGCGGTGGCGGCCCGGTGCTGCTGGAGCGGATCCATGATCATCTCACCGCGTATCTGATCGGCCGGCCGGATTGCGTGGTGGTGCCGACCGGCGGGCGCGATCCCGTCCAGACCCATGACGCCGTGCTGGCCGCGCTCGCCGAAAAAGCAGCCCCCGAATCAATTCAAGCGGAGCGGGCTGACAATTTGGGATGGCGGAGGTTCACGGCGGGCGGCTGAGCCGGAACTGTCAGACCCCCGTGGTTGGATGGAAACGGGGGCTGCATTTTTCGGGGCTGCCGAGTCCGACCTACCGAGCCCGGGCGGCTTCCGTCAGTTTGGCGGCCTCGGCGAGCAGTTCGGCCTGGCGGAACCAGTCGCCCGCGGCGATGGTGATCACGACGCGGTCCGCCTCGAACGCCGCCAAACGCTCTCCGACCTCGGCCGGTCCGCCATGCACCAGCGCCTCCTCCGCGAACGAGGCGGGGAAGCCGAACATGCCGTCGGGGTCCACCAACGAACGGATGATCGACGCCCGCGAGGGGAGCGCCGGATCACCCTCGACGGCCACGACGGCGTTGGTCGTCAAAGGCTTGGCCACCCGCTGGCGGAGGGCGGGGATGTCGGAGGGGCCGCCGATCGGGAACCAGCCGTCGAAAGCGGCGGCCCGCCGGACGGCGGCGTCGGACATGCCGCCGACGATGATCGGCGGCACGGTCGCCGCAGGGCTCAGCTGCACGGTGCCGGAACCGAGATCAACAGGCGAGCCGGCGATCAGCGACGGCAACACGCCCAGCGCCTCGTCAACGAGCCGACCCCGGTCGCGAGGGCTGACGCCGGCGGCGGCCCACGACCGGTCGTGCCGGTCGCCGCCGACACCGACGCCGAGCAGCAGCCGGTCGCCGGAGATGTGTTGCAGCGAAGCGACCTGCTTGGCGACCCAGACGACGGACCGCAGCGGCAGCACGAGCACGCCGACGCCGAGCAGGACCCGCGAGGTCGCGCCGGCGGCCGCGGCGAGGGACGTGAGGCTGTCCAGCACGGGCACGCCGGTCCCGGCGATGAGCTGGTCGACCACCCACACGGACTCGAACCCGAGGTCCTCGGCGTGCCGCGCGGCAGCGACGACGTCGCCGGGGGCGCGGTCACGGGTGGACATGGTGGGCAGCACGACCCCGGTACTCGACATGCGACGATCATCGGACGGCCCGGCCGGCGAGGGGAAGAAGGCACTTTCATGTCAGTCAGGCACACGAATGTGTGTGACACCGCCTCCTGCGAGATCCGCGACCTGCTCGACCGCCTGTCCGAGAAGTGGTCGCTGCTGGTGGTCGAGCTGCTCGGCGAGGGCCGCAGCCGGTTCGGCGAGCTCCACCGCGACATCCCCGAGATCAGCCAGCGCATGCTCACGCTGACCCTGCGCACCCTCGAACGGGACGGCATGGTCGAGCGCACGGTGCACCCGGTCGTGCCGCCCCGCGTCGACTACGACCTGACCCCGCTGGGCCGCAGCCTGCTCACCATGATCGAACCGATGGTGGCCTGGACCCGGGAGCACCGCGCGGAGATCGAGAAGGCGCGGGACGACTACGACGCGAAGGCTACCGAGCCAGCACCGAAGTGAGCACGTCGAGCAGAGCCTGCGCCGGATCGCTCGGCGCGTCGACGATGCGCCACGCGACGACGCCGTCGGGTCGGACCAGGCTCGCCCCGGACGGGCCGATCCCGTACCGCGCAAGGAACTCGTCGCTGTCGATCACGTGCGTCGGCAGACCGGTGTCGGTCCAGCACAGGCCGTCCTTGCCGGTCAGCAGCACGAACCCGTCGCCGAAGAGGTCCACAATGGACTTTCCGTCCAGCTCGACGTGCGGCGCGCGGAAACCGGGACGGCCGCTCGGCCGGTACGGGTCCTCGGCGTCGAGCGGATCGTCGTCCTCGGCGACCACCGCCCACGACCGGTACCGGAATCCCAGAGTGAGCTCCACCGCCCGCTGCGCCTCCGACACCTCCTCGGTGACCCCGCGATTCGCCGCCAACCGCAGCGCCTCGGCGACGACGCGCTCGGCGATCGGCCGCCGCTCGGCGTCGTAGCTGTCCAACAACCCGGGCCCGGCGGTGGAATCCAGCACCGCGGCCAGCTTCCACGCCAGGTCGTACGCGTCGCCGATCGCCGTGTTGCCGCCGAATCCGCCGCTCGGCGGCGTGACCTTCGCGGCGTCGCCGGCGAGCAGCACCCGCCCGACCCGGAGCCGGTCGGCGACCTCGGCGGCCATCTCCCACGGCATCACCGCCACGATCCGCGGCGCGAGCGACGGCCGTTCGGTGATCAGCCGGATCAGCTCGACGCACTGATCGTCGTCGAGCTTCTCGGCGTTGACGCTGAACAGGTGCCGGTCGCCGTCGATGGTGATGAACACGCCGTTGGCGTCCGGGTTGTGCAGCACGTGCAGGGTCGGCGGCGCCGGCTCGACCACGTCGCTGAGGTCGGCGTCGAAGACGATGCTGACGTTCTGGCCGAGTTTGCCGGCGCCGTGCCGCTCGATGCCGAGCGCCTCGCGCACGCCGCTGCGGGCGCCGTCGGCGGCGACCAGGTAGTCGGCCCGGACCTCGCTACGACCGTCCGGCCCGGAGATCACCGCGGTCACGCCGTCGTTGTCCTGGCTGAAGGACACGAGTTCGGTGTCGAACCGTAGCGTCGCACCGAATTCCTCGGCTCGCCGGCGCAGCAGCGGCTCCATCTCGTCCTGACCGGCCGTGCCGGGCAGGGCCGGCGACAGCGCCCCGAGCCCGGTGTCGGTCTCGGAGATCACCTCGTGGAACGTCGGTCCGGGCAGGGTCGCGGCGACCCGGACCCGAAACTCGCCGTGTTCGGTGGTCGGCACGTCCCCGGCCACCCCGGCGAAGCCCAGCAGCTCCATGGTGCGCTGGTTCTGGCCCACCGCCCGCGGGAACGGCGAGGTCCCGCTCCGCCGCTCGACCAGCAGCACGTCGACGCCGCGACGAGCCAGGAACATCGCGCTGCCCAGGCCGGCCAGGCCCGCCCCCACGATCAACACCGACGCGCGCTCGCTCATGACTTCCCCCATGGCAAGCAACTTAGCTTCTAAGATATCAACCAGTCAAGGGATTAGCGCGTCGATGCCGGCCAGGATGAGGTCGATGCCGGCGAGGAACTGCTCCCGGTCGTCGTGCTCGGGCAGCCCGGCGGCGATCTGCCGCACGAACGGGTACTCCTCGGCGTCGAGCCGCGCCCACTGGTCGGCCAGGCCGCCGAGGAACGCCGTCCGGTCCGTCCCGGCCGTGACGAGGCGGGCGTTCGCCGCGTTCTGCCCGGCGACGCCGAGGATGTAGTTGACCAGCGCGGACGCGCAGTTGAACTGCGCCCGCTCGGGGACGCCGAGCCTCCGGAGCGGACCGCCGACGGCCTCGAAGATCCGCAGCATCGCCAGCTGCCACGGCTCGCGGGACAGCTGGGCGCCCACCCAGGGGTGCGCGTCGATCGCGTCGAACATGCCCAGCGCGATGGCGCGGATCGCGTCGTGCGGCTCGGCGTCGCCGACGGTCATGACCCGGGCGATGACGTCGTTGGTGGTGGCCGCGAGCAGCTCGTTCTTGTTGGCGACGTGCCAGTAGATCGCCCCGCTGCCCGTGGCCAGCCGCGCGGTGAGCGCGCGGAAGGTCAGCGCGCTCTCGCCCTCGGTGTCGAGGATCTCGATCGCGGCCTCGACGATCCGCTCCTTCGAGAGCGCGTCCGCGCGCTGTGACCTGGTCGCCATGACTCCATCTTGACATGGACTGGAACGTTGTTCCAACATGGACTGGAACAACGTTCCAGAAGGGAGTCCTTTCATGACGACATCGGTCACGATCATCGGCGCGGGCCTGGGCGGCCTCGTCCTCGCGCGGGTGCTCCACGTCAACGGCATACAGTCGACGATCTACGAGGCGGAGCCCTCGGCGATGGCCCGCACCCAGGGCGGCCAGCTCGACATCCACGAGGAGGACGGCCAGATCGCGCTCGCGGCGGCCGGCCTCACCGCCGAGTTCCGCGCGATCATCCACGAGGGCGGCGCGGCCTCCCGCGTCCTCGACCGGCACGGCACCGTGCTGCACGAGGACGCAGACGACGGTGGCCGCCCCGAGGTGCTTCGCGGCGACCTGCGGCGGATCCTCATCGAGTCGCTGCCCGACGGCACCATCCAGTGGGGCAAGAAGCTCGTGTCGATCGGCGACCGGCACGAGCTGACCTTCGCCGACGGAACCACCGTGCAAACCGACCTCCTCGTCGGCGCGGACGGCGCGTGGTCGAAGGTTCGGCCGCTGCTGTCCGACGCGAAGCCCGAGTACGTCGGCACCTCGTACGTCGAGACCTACCTGTACGACGTCGACGAGAAGCACCCGGCGACGGCCGCGGCGGTCGGCGGCGGCGGGATGTTCGCGCTGGCCCCGGGGCAGGGGATCACCGCACATCGCGAGGCCGGCGACGTCCTGCACGCGTACATCCAGCTGACCCGCCCGGTCGACTGGTTCGCCGACATCGACGCCGAGCGGGTGGCGGCCGAGTTCGAGGGCTGGGCCCCGGAGCTCACAGCACTGATCACCGACGGCGAGACCCCGCCGGTCGTGCGCCAGCTGCACACCCTCCCGACCGGTCACCGCTGGGACCGGGTGCCCGGTGTGACGCTCGTCGGCGACGCCGCGCACCTCGCGCCGCCGGCCGGCGAGGGCGCGAACCTGGCGATGTTCGACGGCGCCCAGCTCGGACTGGCGATCGCCGCGCACCCCGGCGACATCGAGGCGGCGCTCACCGCCTACGAGCAGGAGATGTTCCCGCGCAGCGAGGTGTCGGCGGCGGACGCGTACGTGATCCTCGACCTCTGCGTGGGCGACCGGGCGCCGCACGGACTCGTCGACTTCTTCACCGGCGCGGCTACTCCATCCGGGCTACGGTGATGGCGTGGCGCGACGGTCGGCGGTGCCGGACCCGGTGGAGCCGATGCTGGCCGGCTCCGACGGCGGCACGCTGCCGAACGCGGCCGGCTGGTCGTACGAGTTCAAGTGGGACGGCTACCGCGCGATCATGCGGGTCGCCGAGGACGGCACTACCCGGCTGAACAGCCGGAACCTCAACGATTTAAACGCCCGCTATGCGGAACTGACCGAGCCGGGCCTGGGCGTCGAGGCGATCCTCGACGGCGAGGTCGTCGCGCTGGACGCGCGGGGCGTGCCCGACTTCAGCCTGCTCCAGAACCGGGCCGTGAAGGTCCAGTACTTCGCCTTCGACGTGCTGCGACTCGGCGGCCGCGACCTGATGGACGAGCCGTACCGCGCGCGCCGGGAGCTGCTCGCCGAGCTGACCCCGGCCAGCCCGCGGATCTCCGTCACGCCGTACTACGACCACGCCGACATCGACCCCGGGGTCCTGCTCCAGATCGCCGCCGACTCCGGCCTGGAAGGGCTGGTCGCCAAGGCCACGAACTCCCGGTACCACCCCGGCCGGCGCAGCCCGGAGTGGCTCAAGCACCCGTTCGTGCACACGCGGGAGGTGGTGCTCGGCGGCTGGCGCCCAGGTCAGGGGCGTCGCGACGGCACCATCGGCGCGCTGCTGCTCGGCGCGTACGACTCGGACGGGCTCCGCTACATCGGCGATGTCGGCACGGGGTTCACCGACCAGGCGCTGCGTGACCTGCAACGCCAGTTGGAACCGTTGGAGCAGCGGCAATCCCCGTTCGCGAACGCGGTGCCGCGCGACCGGGCCCGGCACGTGCACTGGCTGCGGCCCGAGCTCGTCGGCGACGTCGAATACCGCAAGTTCACGGTGGATCGCGTGCTGCGGCACTCGTCCTGGCGCGGACTGCGCCCGGACCGCCGGCCCGACGAGGTCCGCTGCCCGGATTAGCCGTTGTGTCAACGGGTATCCGGTGTCCTGTGGAGCAGACGGAGCTGCTGCGCTCGCTGGCCAAGGTCGCGAACACGCTGATCGCCGCCGACGTGCCGTTCGCGCTGACCGGCGGGTGCGCCGTGTACGCGAGGGGCGGGCCGCCGACCACGCACGACGTGGACGTGCTGGTCCGCGAGGAGGACGTGCCGCGGGCGGTCAGCGCGCTCGTGGCGTACGGGATGCGCGCCGCGGACACGCCGCTGACCTGGCTGGCCAAGGTGTACGACGGCGACCGGCTGATCGACCTGCTGCACCATCCGAATCAGCAGCCGGTCACCGACACGGTCCTCAAGCGCGCGGAGTGGATGCGGGTGGGGCCGGCGGAGATGCCGGTCGCCACCGCGACGGATCTGTTGGTGGACAAGCTTTTGGTGTTCGGGCCGCACCGGTGCGACTTCACCGAGGTGCTGCCGATCGCCCGCGCGCTGCGCGAGCAGGTCGACTGGCAGGAGGTCCGGGACCGCACCGCCGAATCCCCGTACGCGGAGGCGTTCCTGTTGCTGCTCAGGCGATTGGACATCGAGGAGGTAGTGCCGTGAATGTGCCGCAGTACGACGTGGCCGAGCTGCGCCGGGCCCTGGCCGAGGATCCGCGCACCGCGGAACTGGGTGTGCAGGTGCGGATCCGGGGCGATCAGCTGTTCCTCACCGGCGACGTGGCCTGTCCGGAGCGGCGGGCGGCGATCGCGGAGGTTGCCGCCGAGCATTCGGACGGTCTGGCCCTGCACAACGAGGTCCGGGTCGTGCGGCACGATCCGCCGACCGGTCAGGAGGACCTGCGATGATCCGGATCGGCGCCGTCGGCGACGTGCACCTGGGCGTCGACATGCGGGGCACGGTCCGGCCGTCCTACGCCGACATCGCCGAGCACGCCGACCTGCTGCTGCTCGCCGGCGACCTGACCCGGCTCGGCACCGTCGCCGAGGGCGAGGTGGTGGCCGACGAGTTCGCCGGCCTGGACGTGCCGGTGATCGCGGTGCTCGGCAACCACGACCACCAGTCCGACGCCGAGGACAAGATCACCGGGCTGCTGACCGACCGGGGCATCACCGTGCTCGAGGGCAGCGCGACCGTGCTGGACGTGGACGGAGTGCGGGTCGGCGTGGCCGGTGGCAAGGGTTTCGGCGGCGGCTTCGCCGGCAAGTGCGGGCACGCCTTCGGCGAGCGGGAGATGAAGGCCTTCATCCACCACACCGAGGAGGTCGCCGAGCGGCTGCGGACCGCCTTGCAGGGCCTCACCGCCGACATCCGGATCGCGCTGACGCACTACTCGCCGTCGGCGGAGACCCTGCGCGGCGAGCCGCCGGAGATCTTCCCGTTCCTCGGCTCGTACCAGCTGGCCGAGGCGATCGACGCCAGCGACGTCGACCTCGCCGTGCACGGACACGCCCACTACGGCACGGAATCCGGCACCACCGCCGGCGGCGTCCGGGTCCGCAACGTCGCGCAGCCGATCATCCAGGCCGCGTACCGCGTCTACACGCTGGAGCCGGCGGCGGTCGAACCGGCCTATCCCCGGTAGACGGTGTCGCGGATCTCCGCCTCGCTGGCGTTCGCGCCGGTGCAGACGAGCGCGACCTTCTTGTCCCGGAAGCGATCCGGCTCGGCGAGGTAGGCGGCGAGCGGCGCGGCGCCGGCACTCTCGGCCAGCGTCTGCGCGTCCCGCAGCATGACCCACTGCGCGTGGCGGATGGCCGCGTCGTCGACGAGGACGAAGTCCGTCAGGTGGCGGCGCAGGATGTGCTGCGGCAGCTCGAATCCGCTGCCGGTGGCCAGGCCCTCGGCGACGGTCTTGTTAGGACGGTCGACGATTTCCTCGGCACGCCAGGAGTCGTGCGCGGCCGGCGACTGAGCGGACTGCACGGCGATGATCTCGCACGTCGGCGCCACGGCCGCGGCCACCAGGCAGGCGGCGGCGGCCCCGCTGCCGCTGCCCGCCGGCACGATCACCGTGTCGATGTCGGGCTGCTGCTGGAAAAGCTCCAGGTAGGCGGTGGCGACACCGGCGATGATGTCCGGCTCGTCGGCGGCGCTGACCAGCCGCAAGCCGCGTTCCTTCGCGAGGTCGACGGCGTGCTGGCGGGCCTCGTCGAAGTTGGCGCCCGCCTCGACGAGTTCCGCGCCGAGGCTGCGCACGGCGTTCGCCTTGGTGGGGTTGGGATTGACCGGCATGACGATCACGCACGGCACGTCGAAGATCGCGGCGGCGTAGGCCAGCGACTGGGCGTGGTTGCCGGTCGAGTAGCCGACGATGCCCTGTGCTTTCAGGCCGGCGAGCAGATTGAGCCCGCCGCGCACCTTGAACGCGCCGGTCGGCTGCACGTTCTCGTGCTTGATGAACACGCCCAGTGCCGACCGTAGCGGTGTCGGCGCCAGGTAGCGGCGCAGGGTGTTGTTGGCGCGCAGCACATCGGGAAAGGTCGGGATCCGCATGCGGCCAACACTGGCATTGCGCGATCCATAGAACCAGTGCCGATTTTCGTCCGAAGTATAGTGTTCGTCTATGGATCTGACCCGCCTGCGCGTGCTGGTGGCCGTCGCCGACGAGGGCTCGGTGACCGCCGCGGCCGAGGCGCTGCACTACGCGCAGCCGTCCGTCAGCCACCACCTCGCCAAGCTCGAAGCCGAGACCGGTGTGACGCTGGTGCAGCGGGTCGGCCGGGGGATTCGGCTGACCTCCGCCGGTCAGCTGCTGGCCGAGCGGGGACGGGAGATCCTGGGCCAGGTCGAGGCCGCGCGGCTGGAAGTGGCCGCCCACGCGGGATTGCGCACCGGACGCGTGCGGCTGGCCGCGTTCCCGTCCGCGCTGGCGACGCTCGTGCCGGCGGCTGCCGCCCGACTCGCGGCCGACCACCCCGGCGTCGAGCTCGCCCTGACCGAGGCCGAGCCGCCGCAGGCCATGACCGCCCTGCGGCACGGCGAGGTCGACCTCGCGCTGGTGTTCGACCACGGGGACTCGGCCGCCCCTCGCAACGTCGAGCTGCGGCCGGTGCTGCGGGAGCCGTTGTACCTGGTCACGCGGCGTGCCGACCGGGGCGGGCGCGAGCTCGCCGACCACGCCTCGCGGCCGTGGATCGCCGGTTGTTCGCGCTGCCGGGAGCACCTGCTGGCCGCCTGCGAACGTGCCGGCTTCACGCCGCGAATCGAGTTCGAGACCGACGACTACGTCGCCGTGCAGGCCCTCGTCGCCGCCGGCCTCGGCGTCAGCACCCTGCCGGGGCTCGCGTTGGTCGCCAACAAGCACCCCGAGCTGCGGATCGTCCGCCTCCCCGACGAGCGGCGGGTGTCGATCGCCACCTACGGGCGGCCGCCGTTCGCCGCCCCCACGCAGGCGCTTCTCGACATCTTGTCGGCCAGCGCCGCGCCGCGCTGGCCCCGTTAGAAGTCCCAGGCGGTGGCGCCGTAGGGCTCGGCGCAGGCGACGCCGTACGCCTTGTGCAGCGTGAGCCGGTACAGGTGCCAGGGCGCGGGGCCGGCGCTCGGGGCCATGAACGACGCGTTGAAGCCGCCGTCCTCCACCCGTGCCGGCCAGCCGCCGCTGCGGTAGACCGCCGCGATCCGCTCCAGGGTCTCCGCGTCGGTGACCTGGTGGGCGTCGCCCTCCAGCGTCAGGTCGATGCCACGCAGCCGTACCGACACGCTGCACGCCGGGTTCTGGGCGAGGTTGCGGGACCGTCGCGTGCCCGGGCCGCCGACGAAGTACAGGGCGTCGTCCGCCCAGATCGCGCCGACGCCCGCCGTGTGCGGCCGCCCGTCCGGGCGAACCGTCGCCACGAAGAATGTCAGGTCCTCGCCGGGGGTGTCCGCGGCCAGAATGTCGCGCGGGCGACTCCACGGCAGCTCCTCGCTGCCGTCCCGGCTGAGGTTGCGGGTCGCGATCGGCTCTTTCACGGTGTCAGTCATACCCGTGCGTCGAACCAGCCGCCGCCGATTCGACAAGGGTGTACCGCCAGAACAGCCGCCGCCGGACCCGGGCGCTCGACGCGGCCGCTCGGATGTCGGCGAGGGTCTCCTGGGGCTCGGCGGTCGGCGCCGTCATGTGCGGCGGCGGGGCGTCGGCGCGGGTGGGGTGCTTGATCAGGCCCATCACCGGGTTGGCGATGATCGCCGGCAGATCGGTCAGCAGCCGTCTCTCGCGGTGACAGCCGACGATCACCAGCCGGCCGCCGGGGTTCAGGCATTCGCGCAGCTCCCGGAGGGTTTGCGTCAGCGGCATGTGGTGCAGGACCGCCACCAGCGTGATCGCGTCCCACCGCCGCTCCGGGTCCCGCCCCGCGAAGTCCGTGTTGATGATCGTGACGTGGGGGTCGCCGGCGAACCGCTCGGCGGCGATCTCGGCCGTCGCCGGATCCGGTTCGAGCCCGGTGACGGTGGCTGTGCGCCGGAGCCGGTCGATCAGGTTGCCGGTGCCGCAGCCCACGTCGAGGATGTCGCGCGCCCCGGCGACCTGGCGAGCCACCCAGGGCCCGTAGTGGTCGTTGTGGCTCCACGGATGCCGCTGGTTGAACCGATTGAGCCGCCCAAGCACCGTCACCTTTCCCCCAACCCCCGCGAATCGCGCTCAGCACCAGACCGAATGCAGGTTTGGTGCAGATCCGAGACCCGAGGCTCGTTTCTGCCTGAAACCTACATTCGGTGTGTCTGTGAGCGCGACTCGCGGGGGTCAGCGCGAGGCGCGGATTTCGGCGGCTTCGGCGTGGAAGCCGGCGGTGTCCAGGAGGGCTTCGGCCTGCCGCCGGCAGAGGTCGGCGTCGTCGGGTTTGCCGGCGTCGGCCAGGACCTGCCCGAGTTGCCGCAACGCGCGGCCGTGCTCCTGGGGCAGCCCGAGGCCCTCGGTGGTCGCGACGGCGCGTTCGGCCAGGGCCAGCGCGGACTCGGGGGAGTTGGTCAGCTGGGCGACCCAGCTGAGCAGCCGCCACGCCCACGCCTTGCCCGCCACGTCGTCGTGCTCGTCGAAGAACACCAGTGCCTGCTGCACCTCCGTGTGGGCGGTGTCCTTGGCGCCCATCCGCAGGTACGTCTCGGCCAGCGTCAACCGCAGGTTCGCCACCAGGTCGGGGTCGCCGAGCCGGTGCGCGTCGGTGAGGCTGGCGTGGATGTGCTCGACGGCCCCGCTCAGTTCGCCCCGCGCCTGCAGCACCCGCCCGAGCTCCAGCGCGGCCGACAGCGCCCCCATGCGATCGCCCAGGTCGGCGGCGGTTTCGCGGGCCCGCCGCAGGTACGCCTCGGCCGACGCGAACCGGCCGGCCCGCCGCTCGATCGCGCCCAGCGAGCACAGCACGTCGACCTGGCCGTGCCGGTTGCCGGCCGCCTCGAACCGCCGCATCGCCGTCTCGTGAGCGGTTTTCGCGTCCGCCTGCCGGCCGAGCCACTCGTGCATCCACCCGATGCCGTGCCACGCGTAGCCCGCGCCGTCGGCGTCCTCCAGGTACTCGAAGACGTCCTTGGAACGGGTGAAGTCCTGCTGGGCGTCGGCGAAGGAGTGCAGCCGGCTGTGCAGCAGCCCCCGCTGCTGCACGAGGATCGCCTCGGCCGGCGTCGCGCCGACCGCGACGTCCAGACCGAGCCGGTTGACCTGCCGCCAGTCGTCGAACCGGCCGCGCAGGTCGCAGAACGCGGCGGTGGCGATGGCCAGCCGCGTCGTCTGCTCGGCAAGTCCCAGCGCGGCGGCCTGCTCGAGCACGGCCCGCAGCGACAGCCACTCGGCGTCGAACCAGCCGGTGGGGTCGCCCAGCAGCCGGTCGGCGAGCACCCCGCCGTCGCCGCGACCCAGCCGCGGACCCCGCTGCGCCAGCCGGTGATCCGCGGCTTCGGCCAGCGCGAGCCACTGATCCACCAGCGCCGTCAGCGGCGCGTCGTCGACGCCGCCGAGGTCGCGGCCGAACACCCGCAGCAGGTCGTGCAGCCGGTACCGGGTCTGCCCGAGCGCGTCCCAGCCGACGGTGTCCACCAGCCGCGCGTCGACCAGCGCCTCCACGTGGTCCTCGGCGGTGTCGGGGTCGACGCCGAGCAGCGGCGCCGCCGTCCACGCCGGGAAGTCGGCGACGTCGAGCCGCGCCAGCAGCCGGAACGCCCGCTGCTGCGGCTCCGACAGCTCCTGGTAGCTCAGCGTCAGGCTGGCCCGGACGTCCAGGTCCCCGAACCGCAGCTCGTCGAGCCGCCGGCGCTCGTCGGACAGCCGCGCCACCAGCTGTGACAGCCGCCAGTGCGGCCGCGCGACCAGCCGCGCGGCGGCCACTCGCAGCGCCAGCGGCAGCCGTCCGCAATACGCCGCGAGCTGCTCGGCCGCCTCCGGCTCGGCCGCCACCCGGGCCTCGCCCAACGCGTCGGTGAGTACCCCCACGGCGTCGTCGGTGGACAGCACCTCCAACGGCATGACCTGCGCCAATTCCAGGCCCGCCAGGACGGATCGGCTCGTCACGAGCGCCGCGGACGTCGTCGTGCCCGGCAGCAGTGGCCGCACCTGGGCCTCGCCGGCGGCGTTGTCCAGCACGACCAGGATCCGCCGGTCCGCCAGCCGATCCCGGTACAGCGCGATCCGCTGGTCCAGCGCCGCCGGGATCGCGCTGCCGGGCGTGCCGAGGCCGCGCAGCAGCCGGTCCAGCGCCTCCGACGGCTCCACCGGACGCCCCTGCGCCCGCAGGTCCAGGTACAGCTGGCCATCCGGATATCCGCTGCGCACCAGGTGCGCCACGTGCACGGCGAGGCTCGTCTTCCCGACGCCGCCAGGGCCGGTGATCATCCACACTCGACGCGGGTCACGCTCGGCGCGCAGGCTGTGCGTCAGTCGGACGACCTCCTCCGTCCGCCCGGCCAGGTTCGCGACGGCCGGCGGCAGGTCGCAGCGCGGCGCCCACGCCGACTCGGTCCGCTGCGGCACGCCGACCGGCTCGGTCGAGCCGCCCAGCACGGCCTGGTGCAGCGCCCGCAGCTCGGCGTTCGGGTCGACGCCCAGTTCCTCGGCGAGCACCTCACGGCAGCGGCGGTAGGCGTCCAGAGCCTGCGCCTGCTGCCCGCTGCGGTGCAGGGCGAGGATCAGCTGCGCCCAGAACCGTTCCCGCAACGGTTGCAGGAGCACCAGCTCGCGAAGTTCGTCGACGATCGTGTCGTGCCGGCCGAGCTTCAGCTCGACCTCGTTACGCCGCTCCACCGCGTCCCACCGGCGCTCGTCCAGCCGCAGCGACTCGGTGGGATGGCCGGTGAACGCCGGGCCGCGCCACAGCGCCAGCGCCTCGGTGAGCAGCCGCGACTCCTCGGCCGCGTCCTCCCGCCGCTCGGCCTGCCGCGCCTGCGCCCGCAACCGCTCGAACCGGTTCAGGTCCAGCGCGTCCGTTTCGATCCGAACGGAGTAGCCGCCGGGCACAGTCTGCACCAACGTGCTGTCGCCCAACGCATTGCGCAGCCGCATGACGTGCGTCTGGAGGGTCGCTCGCGCGCCTTCGGGCGGCCCTTCGCCCCACAGCCGGTCGATGAGGTCGTCGGCGGAGACGGGTTCGTTGGCACGCAACAGCAACACTGCCAGCAGCGTCTGCTGTTTGGCTGAGCGCAACTGCACCGTTCGGCCGTCGGCGCGCACCGTCAAGGGTCCGAGCACGCCGAACTCCCAGCCGCTGTTGGACATGACCCCCGCTGCACGAGATGAGAAGGACGATTCGGATATCGCGACTGTACCTCGACATGTCAGGAAAAAGTCAGCGCTCCGTGCGACGCCCCGTGACCTGCGGTTTCGCTGTCCGAGACGGCGAAGTCACGCCTGCGTGACCGTGACCGGGTCACGGTGAGGTGGGTCACTCGAAGCGCTCCACCCTGACGCCGTCCGCCAGTGCCGAGTCAGGTTCGAGTCAGCGCCGGCCGCGAAGGTTCTCCCCGAGCACCACATGAGGGGACTGGAATGAAGAAGCTGATCGCCGCGGCGGGCGTCGCCGCCGCTCTGGGTTCGATGGTCGCGCTGGCCTCGCCCGCGAACGCCGCCACCAACCCGTACACGGCCAAGGACGCCTGCGGCTCCGGCTACCACGAGCTGGACCACCACAGCATCTCCGGCGCGGTCATCTACCTGATGTACGACGGCTCCAACAACTGCGTGGCGACGATCAAGACCGCCAACATCGGCCGCAAGACCCACACCCAGGCGATTCTCGAGGTGAAGACCAACCCGCAGGGGTTCTACACCGACGACGACAACTACGCCTACTACGCGGCGATCGCGGAGCCGGGCGCGGGCCACTGCATCAAGTGGGGCGGCATGACCGACGACATCTGGGAGAGCCCGGTCTGGGACCACTGCGGCTGACGCCCGTCGGGGGAGTAGAGAGGGGACAGGGGAAATGAACGCGAAGCTGCGCGCGTCGGTCACCGGCGCCATCACCGTCGTCGTGGCGGCGCTGGCCGCGCTGCTGGGCACCGCCGGCACCGCGCAGGCCGAGTCCGCGCCGGGCTGCTCCGGCACCACCCAGATCGGCACGACGGCGTACGTCACCTACGGCGGGCAGACCGTCGCCTCGGTCAAACAGTTCAAGGGCTGCGGCAAGAACTGGGCGTACGTGTACGCCTGGCAGTCCTTCGTGGACAGTGGCAAGTCGTTCACCCTTCAGGCCGGCATCGGCGTGTACGGCAGCGCTTCGCAGCAGGAGCCGGACCGCTACCTGGGCATCGTGCAGGGCGGCAACCGGGTGCGCGAGCTGTGGTCGACGGGCACGGACACGCTGTCCGACTGCACCGCGGCCTACGGCGGTGTGCACGTGAGCGGCGACTTCCCCGACAATCACACTTCCGTGAGGTGCTGACCATGATGCGAAAGCTGTTGTGCGCCACGGGAGTCGCGGCGGTCGCGCTGGCGACGTTCGGGGCGGGTTCGGCGCAGGCCGAGACCGCGCCGGGATGTTCGAGCACCGTGCAGATCGGCGCCACCGCATACGGGCAGTACCAGGGCCAGAACGCCATCTCGGTCAAGCAGTTCAAGGGCTGCGGCAAGAACTGGTCCTACGTCTTCGTGTGGCAGAGCTTCCGGGACAAGCACATCCAGTACTCGCTGAGCGCCTTCGTCAACGCTCAGTACGACGACGCCGAACTGGTCCAGGGCGAGGTGGACAAGTCCGGCAGCCCGGTCGAACTGTGGTCCACGGGCACCGACACGCTGACGGTGTGCACGCAGGCCGCCGGAATGATGGCCTTCGGCAACGAGAACGTCGTCCAGGCCCAGACGGGGTGGCGGTGCTGATGAGGTTCGCGCTGGCTGCCGCGGCGTCGCTGGCGTTGGTGGCGGGTGGTCTCGGGGCCGGTGTGGCGCAGGCGGAGTCCGCGCCCGGCTGCTCGAGCACCGTCCAGATCGGGTCCACCGCCTATGGCTCTTACCAGGGGCAGGACGCCATCTCGGTGAAGCAGTTCAAGGGTTGTGGGCAGAACTGGTCGTACATCTACGTGTGGCAGAGCTTCCGCGACCGGCACATCTCCTACCGTGCGCACGCCTCCGTCTACGTGCAGTTCGACGGCGGCATGTCGTGGGGTGACGTGGACAAGTCCGGCAGCCCGGTCGAGGTGTGGTCGGAAGGCACGAACACGCTCGACTCGTGCACCGCGGCATCCGGCTACATCCAGTTCGGTAGCGACAGCACCGTGTCGGCCAAGACCGGTTGGCGTTGTTGATGGGGGGAACCGTGAAGTTCGTTCTGGCTGCGGCGGCGTCGTTGGCGTTGGTGGCGGGTGGTCTCGGCGCCGGTGTGGCGCAGGCGGAGTCCGCGCCGGGGTGTTCCAGCACCGTCCAAATCGGATCCACGGCGTACGCGAAGTTCCAGGGGCAGGACATCGCCTCGGTGAAGCAGTTCAAGGGCTGTGGGAAGAACTGGGCGTACATCTACGTCTGGGAGAGCTTCCGGCAGCGGGGGCTGCACTGGATCCTCACCGCGGCCGTCGACGTGAACCCCGGTCCGCACGCCGTCTACAAGGGCGGCGTGGACAACCCGAACGACCCCGTCGAGTTGTGGTCCAAGGGCACCGACACCTTGTCGGACTGCACCGCGGGCTACGGGCTGATCTCGGTCTACCAGTACGACAACTACCCGGCCTGGACGGACACGCGGTGCTGAGTTCTGCGTGCGTGGTAGTGAGAACTAGGAGAGTTGTGAAGGTTTTGGGTGTCGCGGCCGTGGCGGCCGCGTTGACCGTCGCCGGTCTGGGTTCGGGGGTGGCGCAGGCGGAGTCCGCGCCGGGTTGTGCCAGCACCGTGCAGATCGGCTCGACGGCCTACATCACGTCCGGCGGCCAGACCATCGCGTCGGTGAAGCAGTTCAAGGGGTGCAACAAGAACTGGGCCTACACCTACGTGTGGGACCAGTACCGCGCCAACCACACGAACTACACCATCGACACCTACATCGACGCGGGCAGCGACCCGCTCGGGTATCAGGTGAGCGGGCGGGGCGCGCACGAGCTGTGGTCCGACGGCACGAACACGTTGAGCGTCTGCACGCAGGCGGTCGGCGCGATCTGGACCACCAGTGGCGACTTCGTGGGCGATGCCGTTACCGGCAAGCGCTGCTGACAAAGGAGAGTTGTGAAGTTTCTGGGTGTCGCGGCCGTGGCGGCCGCGCTGACCGTTGCCGGTCTGGGTTCGGGTGTGGCGCAGGCGGAGTCGGCGCCGGGTTGTTCGAGCACGGTGCAGATCGGTTCGACGGCGTACATCACCTACGGCGGTGAGACGATCGCGTCGGTGAAGCAGTTCAAGGGGTGCAACAAGAACTGGGCCTACACGTACGTGTGGGACCAGTTCCGGTCCAAGCACTCGGACTACGTGATCGCCAGCTACATCGACGGCGGTAGCGACCCGCTCGGATACACCGTCAGCGCCAAGGGCGCGCGGGAGAACTGGTCCTACGGCACCAACACGCTGAGCATCTGCACCCGGGCCGACGGCTGGGTGTGGAGCCAGGACACGGACTACGGCGCGGCGCAGACCGGCCAGCGCTGCTGACGGAGTCGACGAAGAACCCCCGGACCGAAGGTCCGGGGGTTCTTGTCATGCCTGGGCGTGGCGTTCGCGGTGGCGGGCCTGCCGGGCGCGGTTGGCGCACGTCCTGGTGTCGCAGAACTTCCGGCGGTCGTCGCCGTGCGCGAAGAACAGCACGCAGTCGTGGTTGGCGCAGCCGCGCAGGTTGTTGCCGGCGACGACCTCGATCGCGGAGCGGGCGATGACGGCCAGGGCGCCGCCGGTCCAGGCGACTCCCGGTCCGTCCGAAGTGGACGTCAGAACGGCTTCGCAGTCCCGCGCCGCGCTGTTGATGGTGTCTACGGCCGGCGGAGACGCGGGGCTGGCGTCGACCGCGGAACGGAAGATCTCGCGGACGGCGTCGCGGAGGGTGCGCAGGGCTTCGCCCGGCACGGGGTCGAGGTCGGGGTGCAGGTCCAGCCAGGCGGTGACGGCGTCGTCGTCGGCGAGCAGGTCGACGTCCCGGCCCCGCAGGCGGATGGCGGTATTGGCCAGGTCGACCGCCAGGGGCTCGCCGAGCAGCGGAAAAGTCGTCACGAACTGATAGTAACGCATCCGGCGTTACGTGTGCTACGGTCTGTCGAGTAACGTACTGGGCGTTACTTTGAGGAGGCTGGGATCGTGATCCGGTACCGCAGGGTGACGGTGGACGGGGTGTCGGTGTTCTACCGGGAGGCGGGCGACCCGTCGAAGCCGACGTTGTTGCTGCTGCACGGCTTTCCCACGTCGTCGGTGATGTTCCGGGACCTGATCCCGCTGCTGGCCGACGACTTCCACCTGGTCGCGCCCGATCTGCCGGGGTTCGGTCGCAGCGACATGCCGTCGGTGGGGGAGTTCACGTACACCTTCGACCGGCTCGCCGAAGTTGTGGATGCGTTCGTGGCGCGGCTGGAACTTGGCACGTTCGGGATCTACGTGCAGGACTACGGGTCGCCGGTGGGGTTCCGGCTGGCGCTCAAGCGGCCGGACCAGGTGCGGGCGATCGTGACGCAGAACGGGAACGCCTACGAGGAGGGCCTGGTGCCGGAGTTCTGGGCGCCGGTGCGGGCGTTCTGGGCGGACTGGAATCCGGAGACGGAGGCGGGGGCCGCGGCGGCGCTGGAGCCCGAGGCGATTCGCTGGCAGTACCTGCACGGTGAGGTGGACCCCGAGTTGGTCAGCCCCGATGCGATCGCCTTGGACAACGCGCTGCTGGCGCGGCCGGGGGCGCGGGAGGTGCAGCTTCGGTTGTTCCACGACTACCGGACGAATCCGCCGATGTACCCGGAGTGGCAGGCGTTTCTCCGTGAGCGGCAGCCAGGGGTGTTGGCGGTATGGGGCGGGAACGACCAGATCTTCGGGGCCGACGGTGCTCGTGCCTTCGCCAAGGACGTGCCGGACGTGGAGATCCACATCCTGGACGCGGGCCACTTCGCGCTGGAAACGCAGGCGGAAGTGGTGGCGGAGTTGATCCGGCAGTTCCTGCCGAAGCACTTGTGAGCCGGACGGTCGTATCAGATTCACCTGGCCCCGCAGCGGGCGCGGGGCCAGGATCGAGGCATGACCGACGACGGCGTGAAGACGGGGCTGCGCGACCACCTGCTGATGCACTTCGGCCAGCACGCGAAGCTGCGTGACGGGGAATATCCGCTGGTCATCGCCCGTGGCGAGGGCGTCCACGTGATCGACACGGACGGCCGCCGGTACCTGGACGCCCTGTCCTGCCTGTTCTGCGCCCAGCTCGGCTACTCCTACGGCGAGGAGTTCGCCGAGGCGGCGACCGCCCAGCTGACGCGGTTGCCGTTCAACACGAACTGGAACACGGCGCATCCGCCGGCGATCGAGCTGGCGGAGCGGCTCGCGGACCTCGCGCCGGTGGGGATCAACCGGGCCTTCTTCACGTCCGGCGGTTCCGAGGCGGTCGAGTCGGCGTGGAAGATCGCCCGCCAGTACCACGTGGCCAACGGCCAGTCGGAGCGGGTGAAAGCGGTCGCCCGGCGCACGGCGTATCACGGTCAGACGCTGGGCGCCCTCGCCCTGACGGGCATTCCGGCACTGAAGGAGCCGTTCGGGCCGCCGGCGATCGACGTGGTCCGGGCGCCCAACACCGGCGAGCCCGACGCCCTCGCGCAGACCGAGGCGGCGATCATCGCCGCCGGCCCGGAGACGATCGGCATGCTGATCGCGGAGCCGGTGCAGAACGCGGGAGGCTGCTTCGTGCCGCCGGCGGGCTACTGGACCGGCCTGCGCGAGCTCGCCGACCGGTACGGATTCCTGCTGGTCGCGGACGAGGTGATCACCGGATTCGGCCGGATCGGCGAGTACTTCGCGGTGCCGGAGGTGGTGCCGGACATGATCACCATCGCCAAGGGGCTGACCTCGGCGTACGCCCCGATGGGGGCGGTGCTGGTCGGCGACCGGGTCGCCGAGCCGTTCTACCGGCCCGGGCAGGCGCTCTCGCACGGCCTCACCTTCGGCGGCCACCCGCTGGCGGCCGCGATCGCCCTGCGCAACCTGGACATCTTCGAACGGGACAAGATCCTCGACGGGGTGCGGGAGCTCGCCCCGCACCTCAGCAGCCGCATGCACGAGCTCGAAGCCCTCGACGTGGTGAAGGAGGTCCGCGGCGACGGCTTCTTCTACGCCGCCGAGCTGGACGTCGACGACCTGAACCCGATCAGGGCGGGGCTGCTCCGGGCGGGGCTGATCGCCCGGGCGGACGACCGCGGCGCGGCGGTGGTGCAGATCGCGCCGCCGCTGGTGTGCGAGCGGGAGCACCTGGACGAGATCGTGGACAAGATCGGCGGCGTTCTGGGGGAATCTCTACAGAAACATTGACGTGACGGTGTCAAGTTGTAGAAAATAGAGTCCTCACCGACGAGGAGGCGGGCCGTGCAGGTTTCCTTCGACGCGCACCCGGACGGCTACCGGCACTGGCGCCTGCGGGTCGAGGGGGAGCTGGCCTGGCTGGTGCTGGACGTGGACGAGACGGCCGGCATCGCGCCCGGCTACGAGCTCAAGCTGAACTCCTACGACCTCGGCGTGGACATCGAGCTCTACGACGCCACCCAGCGCCTGCGGTTCGAGCACCCGCGGGTCCGCACGGTGATCGTCACCTCGGGCAAGGACCGGGTGTTCTGCGCGGGCGCCAACATCCGCATGCTCGCGGCGTCCAGCCACGAGTGGAAGGTCAACTTCTGCAAGTTCACCAACGAGACCCGCAACGGCATGGAGGACGCCACCGAGCACTCCGGCCAGACCTACCTGGCCGCGGTCAACGGGTCCTGCGCCGGCGGCGGCTACGAGCTGGCGCTGGCCTGCGACCACATCGTGCTGGTGGACGACAACTCCTCGGCGGTGTCGCTGCCGGAGGTGCCGCTGCTGGGCGTGCTGCCCGGCACCGGCGGCCTGACCCGGCTGGTGGACAAGCGCCGGGTGCGCAAGGACCGCGCGGACGTCTTCGCCACCCGCAGCGACGGCATGCGCGGCAAGGCGGCCGTCCAATGGGGACTGGTCGACGAAGTCGTGCCGCCGCGCCGTTTCGACGAGGTGGTCCGCGAGCGGGCGGTCGAGGCGGCGGCGAACTCGAGCCGGCCGAAGGACGCCGAAGGCGTCGAGCTCACGCCGCTGCAACGTGAAATCACCGAGGGCGGCCTCCGCTACCGTTACGTGGAGGCGCGTTACGACCGGGACCTGAGCCTGGTCGGGATCACCGTCACGGCCGAGGACGACGACGACTGGCCGCTGACCGTCACCCGCGAGCTCGACGACCTGATCCTTCGGCTGCGCACCAACGAGACCGAGCTCGGCACCTGGGTGCTCACCACCGCCGGCGACCCGGATGCGGTTGTCCACCAGGAGAACAAGCTCCTCAACGACGACTCCTGGCTGGGCAACGAGATCCGGCACTACTACAAGCGCGTCCTCAAGCGCCTCGACGTCACCAGCCGCAGTCTGATCGCGCTGATCGAACCCGGCTCCTGCTTCGTCGGCATGCTGCTGGAACTGGCCTTCGCCTGCGACCGTCAGTACATATTGGACGGACCGCCGATCGACGACGAGGACAGCGACGAGCGGGCGTCGATCCAGCTGACACCGGCCAACTTCGGGCCGTTCCCGATGGGCAACGGCCTGACCCGGCTGCAGTCCCGCTTCTACGGCGAGGACGTCACCCGACTGTCCGAACTGGACAAACCCGTGGACGCGGTCGGGGCGGCCGACCTGGGCCTGGTCACCGAGGCGTTCGACGACATCGACTGGCCCGACGAGATCCGCATCGTGCTGGAGGGTCGCGCCTCCCTCAGCCCGGACGCGCTGACCGGCATGGAGGCCAACCACCGGTTCGTCGGCCCGGAAACCCTCGAGACCAAGATCTTCGCCCGGCTCACCGCCTGGCAGAACTGGATCTTCAACCGGCCCAACGCCGCGGGCCCCGACGGGGCCCTGCGACGGTACGGCACCGGCCAGAAGGCGGTCTTCGACCGGAAGCGAGTGTGAGCAGGATGTCCAGCGGCATCAACTATGACGAGAAGATCCCCAACAACGTCGACCTGTCCTCGGACCGGCGGCTGCAACGCGCCCTGGAGGGCTGGCAGCCGCGGTTCATGAACTGGTGGTCGGAGATGGGGCCGACGCTGGAGACCCACGACGTCTACCTGCGCACCGCGGTCAGCGTCGGCCGGGCCGGCTGGGCGCACTTCGACCACGTCAAGCTGGACGAGTACCGGTGGGGCATCTTCCTGGCCGAACGCGAGCAGGAGCGGACCATCGGCTTCGGCGAGCACCGCGGCGAGGCGGTGTGGCAGCAGGTCCCCGGCGAGTACCGCGCCGACCTCCAGCGGCTCATCGTCATCCAGGGCGACACCGAGCCGGCCTCCGTCGAGCAGCAGCGCCACCTCGGGCTGACCGCGCCCAGCCTCTACGACCTGCGCAACCTGTTCCAGGTCAACGTCGAAGAGGGCCGGCACCTGTGGGCGATGGTGTACCTGCTGCACGCCTACTTCGGCCGCGAGGGCCGCGAGCAGGCCGAGGACCTGCTGCTGCGCAACTCCGGCAGCCCCGACTCGCCGCGCATCCTCGGCGCGTTCAACGAGGAGACCGCCGACTGGCTGGCGTTCTACATGTTCACTTACTTCACCGACCGGGACGGCAAGTACCAGCTCGGCACGTTGAAGGAGAGCGCCTTCGACCCGCTGTCGCGGACCTGCGAGTTCATGCTCAAGGAGGAGGCGCACCACATGTTCGTCGGCACCACCGGTGTCGACCGGGTGGTGGCCCGCAGCGCCGAGCTGATCCGCGAGCACGACACGTTCGAGATCGCGCCGCACGGCGGCATCCCGCTGGAGATCATCCAGAAGTACATCAACTTCCACTACAGCGTGTCGCTGGACCTGTTCGGCAGCGAGACGTCCACCAACGCGGCCAACTACTACACCGCCGGGCTGAAGGGCCGCTGGCAGGAGGGCCGGCGCAAGGACGACCACAGGCTGACCGAGACCGGCTCGCTGCTGGAGGCGCCGCGGGCGGACGGCACGTGGGGCGGCGAGGAGCTGTCCACGATCCTGATGCTGAACCTGGACCTGCGCAACGAGTACATCGCCGACTGCGAGCACGGGGTCACGCGGTGGAACCGGATCCTGGCCGAGGCCGGCATCGAGCGCCGGCTGGCGCTGCCGCACCCCGGATTCAACCGGCACGTCGGCGTGAACTCGGCCTTCCACATCTCGCCGGGCGGGGAGATCCTGGACGCGGCAACGTGGGAGAAGTCCCGGGACCGGTGGCTGCCGACCAGCCAGGACCTCGCCTTCGTGCAGTCGCTGATGCGTCCGGTCTACGAACGAGGCAAGATCGCATCCTGGGTCGCGCCGCCGACCAACGGCATCAACGGCAAGCCGTTCGAGTACGAGTACGTCCATCTGGCCTGAGGAGCACCGATGCCGGACCGGTTCAACGCCGCGGAGTACCTGGTCGACCGGCACGTCGAGTGCGGGCACACCGCGGTGGTCACCAGCCGGCGCACGCTGTCCTACGCCGAGCTGGCCGAGCAGGCGCACCGGGTCGCGGCCGGGTTGCGCGAGATCGGCGTCCGGCCCGAGGAGCGGGTCGTGTTCTGCATGGCCGACGACGTCGAGATGCTGTCCGGCGTGCTGGGCGCGATGTACCTGGGCGCGGTGCCGGTGCCGGTTTCCACCATGCTGACGCCCGTCGAGCTGGCGACGCTGCTGGTCGACTCGCGGTCGCGGGTGCTGCTGGCGTCGGTGGAGTTCGCGGCGGCCTGTCAGGCGGCGGTGGAGCTGGCGCCGGAGATCTCGTGCGTGGTCTTCGACGGAGCGGTGGAGTTCTTGCCACGTCAGGGCGTTGCCGTGCGCCAGTGGCACGATCTGGTGGACGCCGGTGCGTTGGAGACGCCGTATCAGACGTGGTCGGACTCGCCGGCGCTGTGGCTGTACACCTCCGGCACCACAGGGCAGCCGAAGGCGGCGATGCACCGGCACGAGAGCATCCGCGCCGTCGGGACGTACTACGGAAACGGGGTGCTGGGGCTAGGTCCTGAGGATCATTGCCTGTCGGTGTCGAAGCTGTTCTTCGCGTACGGGCTGGGCAACTCGTGCTTCATGCCACTGGCCGCCGGCGCCGTCGCGCTGCTGGAGCGGTCGCGTTCCACGCCGGAGCTGATCGCCTCCCGCGCCGCCGGCGACCAGGCGACGGTGCTGTTCGGCGTGCCGACGTTCTATGCCGCCACCTTGGCGAGTTCCGTCGCCGACGATGCGTTTTCCACCGTACGGCAAGGGGTTTCGGCCGGCGAGGCGCTGCCGGCGGTGCTGTTCAACCGGTTCCGCGAGCGGTTCGGCGTGGAGGTCCTGGACGGCATCGGCTCCACCGAGGCGTTGCACATCTTCCTGTCCAACCGGCCGGGGGAGGCCGTCGCGGGAACCTCCGGCGTACCCGTTCCGGGCTACGAGGTGGAGATCCGCGACGAGGCGGGATCCCCTGCCGACACCGGGGATCTGTACGTTCATGGACCGTCGACAGCGACGGGCTACTGGTGCCGCAACGACATCACCCGCGACGTGTTCCAGGGCAGATGGCTGCGCACCGGCGACACCTACCAGCGCAACGCCGACGGCACGTACACGTATCTGGGGCGCAGCAACGACATGCTCAAGGCCGGCGGCGTGTGGGTGTCGCCGTTCGAGGTGGAGAGCCGGCTGCTGGAGCACCCGGACGTGGAGGAGGTCGCCGTGGTGTCGGCGACCGACGAGTCCGGGTTGCAGAAGCCGGTGGCGTGCGTGGTGCCGGCGGTGGGGCACAAGGTGGACGAGGACGCCCTGATCTCGTGGTGCCGGGACGGGCTCGCCTCGTACAAGCGGCCGCGGGCGGTGGTCGAGGTGGCGGAGATGCCGAAGACCGCCACCGGCAAGATCCGTCGAAACGTGCTGCGTGACATCGTCAAGGACGTACTGACCGATGATCGTTGACGCGCATGTGCACGTGCCACGACTGTCCACCTTGAAGCCCGCGTGGCTGGAGTGGGCCGACCAGTTCAGCGGGGATCATCCATGGCGGTCGGTGTATTCGCCGGACGGCGATCCAGTGCCGGCATTGGTGGACGAGTTGCTGGCGGGGCAGGGCGTGGACCGGGCGTTGCTGTTCTGCGAGTACAGCCCGCGGTCCACCGGCATCCAGCCCATCGAGGACCTGCTGCCCATTGTGGCTCACAACCCGGTGCGTTTCCGGTTGGTGGCCAATGTGAATCCGCACCTGCACCACCCGCTGGCGTCCGAAGTGGAGCGTCAGCTGGATCTTGGCGCGGTGGCGGTGAAGCTGCATCCCGTGCACGGCTGCTTCTCGCCCGGCGACCGTGATGTGTATGCGGTGTACCGGGTGTGCGAGGAACGCGGCGTGCCGGTGATCTTCCACTCCGGCGTGTCCAGCTTCCCGGGATCTCGCTCCAGTTTCGGCGATCCGGCGCTGCTCGTGGACGTCGTGGAGGACTTCCCGTCCGTGCAGTTCGTGTTCGCGCACGGCGGCCGGGGCTGGTGGTACGACACCGCCGCGTTCCTGGCCCTGGCCAAGCCGAACGTGTGGCTGGACCTGGCCGGCCTGCCGCCGCGCAAGCTCCCCGAGTACTACGCCCGCTTCGACCTGCGCCGCCTGGCCACCCGCTGGATCTTCGGCACCGACTGGCCCGGCGTCCCCGGCGCGGCGCGGAACGTGGCGGCGCTGCGGGACCTGGACCTCGGCGAGGACCTGCTGTCCGGTGTCCTCAGCGGCAACGCCGCCAAGGTCTTCCCGGGCCTGGACGTCTAGGGCTGCTGCGCCAGCAGTTCGCGCCACCCCTGCTGCGCCGGTTCCTTCCACGCGCTGTGGTTGTCGTTGAACAGCTGCGTCGCGCGGGACCCGCTCCACTTCGACGGCAGCAGCTCGCCCGGCAGCTGCGGGTCCAGGAACGGGAACCGCCGCCACTCGTGCACCAGCCGGGTCTGCGCCCGCAGCGCGGCCTCCGGCGTCCGGGTGTCCAACCCGCTGAACTGGTCGATGAAGCCCTCGTACCGATCGGCGACCTCCTGGAGGTCCCAGGCCGCCGCCACCATGCGCTGCACGTCGCCGAGCGCGCCGTAGGTGGCGATGAAGGACATGACCTCGCTGGTCAGCGCCAGGTCCTCCAGAATGGACTTGGCCTCCACCTCGGCGCCGACGTGCGGGGACACCCACACGCCGGGCTCGGGCGAGCCGAAACCGGCCCAGCTCAAGCGGGTCCGCAGCCGGTGCCGCAGCTCCCGCTTGGTCTCCGGCACCGACACCATGACCACCAGCCAGCGGCCGTCCCACTGCTGGTTGCCGCTGCCGAAGCCGTAGATCCGCTCCGCGCCCTCGACGAGCAGCCGCCGCCCGGGCGGGGTCAGCGCCCAGCGCACCCGGCGGCCGACCCGCTCGGAGGACAGCCAGCCCTCGGCGGCGACCCGGGCCAGCGCCTGCCGCGCCGACTTCTCCTCGATGTCGAACCGCCCCAGCACGTCCACGATCGTCTGGGTCCAGACGGGTTCGCCCTGCGGCAGCACGAACTCGCCGAGCACCGTGGTCAGCAGCGAGCGTGCGCTGGCGTCGCTGACCTCCCTGCGCCGGGTGACCGTCGGGCGGGCGCCGCGGCCCGCCCCGGTTGCACCAGAACCCATCTGAACCGTCCTCAGTGACCGCGGTGAATGCTCTACTGTGCCATGCCCTTGCCGGAGTCCGCGAACCTCGGGTCACCTGACTGTCGTAGCCCGAACCGGCGAACGGCGGCCGGGATCGGCCGGAATGCGCGTGGTGGGGCGGCAAGGATTGCTCCCACCGGGTGATGGCCGAACCGGGCGCGTGCTGCCTCTTAGGGCGAAATTATCTACACTACGGTCACGTCGCGCTACCCCTGTTGTAGCAGTGCGAACCGGGTGCGGCCGTTGACCTGGCGTACTCACCGGAATGGTGGATCCGCCGCGCCGATCCACACTCGACGGTGCCCACGGGTGGGCACCGTCGCCGACGGCGTGCACGTTCATCAACGCCTTGCGGGACACCACGTAGCCGTCGGTTCGGGTCGGCCCGGGAAACGTCGGCACCGCCGCAATCGTGTGCAGCGGCGCGAAACCGTCGATCGAGTGCGGATCGAGGTCCCCAAGGCAGACGCACGCCGCCGGACTATGCCGCCAGCACGGCCCTGAGCTGTGGAATCCAGTCCATTTCGAAGTCGACGTGGGCACTGAGCCTCAACATCGGCCTGACTATGTCCAGAGGCGACCGTTCGGGGCCGGACACCGTGGTGACCACCTTGCGTGCGACCAGGTCCGCCCTGAACTGGTACAGGTTCACATCCGTGTCCGGCACCAGCGCCACGATCGCCCCCGGTGCGTCGATCGGGTCCCGCAGCGACCAGCCCGGCAGGTCCGCGAGGCCGGCGCGCAGCTCCCGGCCGATCGCGGCGAGCCGTTCCCGGACCTTCGCCGGCCCCATCTCCACGTGCTGCCGGAGCGCGGTCGCCAGCCCGACCCGGCCGGCCACGTACGCCTCGCGGCTCTCCAGGTCGCGGACGTGCCCGCCCTGGTCCAGCGCCGGCGCGCGGGGGATCAGCCGCTGCTGCCACCCTTCGCGTACCGCCAGGTATCCGACGCCGCGCGGCCCGCAGAGCCACTTGCGGCCCGTGCCGTACACGGCGGCCGCGCCTTGCGGAATCTCGACGTGCCCCAACGCCTGCGCGGTGTCCAGCACCACCGGCACCTCGACCGCCCGGCAGATCTCGATGATCTCCGCCGACGGCTGCCGGACCGCGCGGTGCGAGGTGTACGCCGTCAGGTGCACGATCGCCGGCCGCTCGACGCGCAACCGCTGTTGCAACGCGTCCAGGTCGATCAGGCCCTGATCGTCGGTCTCGAGCGTCACGGCTTCGAGGCCGCGATCCTTGAACGCCGCGAGGTTCGGGCCCCACTCGCTCGGCGCGATCCAGACCCGGTCGCCCGCCTCGAACGGCCACGCCAGCAGCAGTTGCGCCGCGGCGGCCGAGCCGCTGTCCAGCAGCGCCACGTCGTCGGCGCCGAAACCGAGCAGCTCTCCCAGCATCCGGCGGGCGCCGGTGGTGGCCGGTTCCGCCTCCGCCTCGGCGACGTATCCGCCGAGCTGGGCCTCCAGTTCGAGGTGCTCGGTGATCGCGGCGCGGGTGGCTACGCTGGTCCGCCCGCACGCCGCCGTGTCGACGTGCAGCATCGGGGTCGCCGTGCGCTGGGTGGTCCACGCGGTTGCTACCGCCTCGTGTGGCAAGGACATGTCAGGCAGTCTGCCGGGCGCGGACCCGCTCCGGGTACCGGGCGGTGAAGATCGCCGGAATCACGAAGCCGGCCACCTGCACCACGATCGAGGCAACCGTGCCGGCCTGCATGACATCTAGCACCGCTAGCACCGCCGCCGTCAGCGTGAACGCGATCGCCCACGCCGCCGTCAGCACGACGTTGACGCGCAGGAAGATCGGCATGTTCCAGTACTCCTTGGGCGTCTGCCGCTTGGCGATGCCCAACGTGAACGGTCGCTTCACGACGAGGCCGCCCCAGGCCGTGATCGCCAGCCAGGCCATCGAGATCGCGCCGACGAAGTGCTGCACCGGCGAGGTCGGGGCGGCGCACGAGAACGCCGTCAGGACGGCGAAGTAGACGATCGTGCTGATCTCCAGGACCTGCGTGTCCAGCGGCGTGCCCTTGCGGCGGCCCTGGACGAACAGGCCCAGCGCCAGCACCAGGCCCGCCAGCGCGCCCCACTGCCAGCCGAGGGTGGACAGCACCGCGAAGGCGATCCAGGGGACAAAACCGCGGAGGTAGTTCATCATCGCTCCTATATGTCAGTTGTGACATGTGGAAACTAGAACGTACTCCTGCAACATGTCAAGACTGGAGTATGATGGCCGCATGAGCCTCCGCCACGCGGCCCTCGGGCTGCTCACCCTCGGTCCGGCCAGCGGGTACGACCTGCTCCAGACGTTCAACGGGTCGCTGGCCAACGTGTGGCCCGCGACCCAGAGCCAGCTGTACGGCGAGCTGGGCAAACTCGCCGAGGCCGGGCTCGTCACCGTGACCGAGGAGGGCGCCCGCCGGCGCAAGGAGTACGCGCTCACCGACGCCGGCCTGGCCGAGCTCAAGCACTGGCTCATCGAGGTCGAGCCCACCGCCGTGCGCCGCAGCGACATGCTCCTGCGGGTCTTCTTCCTCGGCGTCGTCGAGCCCGCCCAGGCCGACGAGTTCCTGCGCAAACGCGAGGCCGGGGCGGCCGAGTACCACGACAGCCTGCGCGCCACCGAGGAGGCCATCGCCCCCGAGACCGCCGACCTGGCCGTCTACGGCCGTATCGCCCTCGAGTGGGGGCTCCGGTTCACCGCGATGCAGCGGGAGTGGGCGGCCTGGGCGCAGGAGGAGCTGGCCCGGACGCTGAAGTCTCAGCCTTCCGGGTAGAAGAGGAACAGCGTGCAGCCGGTGGTGGTCTGGGGCACGTGCCAGCTGCCGGTCGGGGCGTGGAGGAAGGTCCCGGCCGGGTAGTCGCGGTTGCCGTCGTTGAACGTGCCGTCGAGGACGTAGACCTCCTCCGGCCCCGGCTCGTGGACGTCCCGGTGCGGCCATTTCGTGCCGGGGTCCATCTCCAGGACGTTGGCGTGGGCCGTCCCGTTCGTCCACAGTGGACGCAGTCGGATCCCCGGAAACAGTTCGCGCACCGGTGATTCGTCCACGTGGACCGAGGTGTAGTCGTCCATGCCGTCACGGTGCCGGGCCGCGTTCGTCCGGACCAGTGTCGCGAATGACACCCTGGGGTACTTTCCTGCCATGCATCGCGTGGTGGCCCTCGTGCGTCCCGTGCAGTCGACGTTCGAACTCGGTTGCGCCGCCGAGGTTTTCGGCACCCCACGGGCCGGGATCCCCGTCCGCTACTCGTTCGCCGCCTGCACCGAGACCCCCGGCCCCGTGCCCACCTCGGCGGGCTACGCGATGTCCGTCGAGCTGGGCCTGTCCGAGCTGGCCGCCGCCGACACCGTGATCATCCCGGGCTGGCTGCCCGTCGAGGCCCCGCTGTCCGCCCGCGTGCGCCGCGCCCTACTGCGCGCGCATGCCCGCGGTGCTCGGCTCGTCACCATCTGCTCCGGCGTGTTCGCGCTGGCCCGCACCGGGCTCCTCGACGGGCGCGCCGCCACCACCCACTGGGCCCGCGCCGCGCAGCTCGGCCGGGAGTTTCCGCAGGTCAGCGTCGAGCCCGACCGCCTGTACATCGACCACGGCGACGTCGCCACCAGCGCCGGCGCCGGGGCCGGCATCGACCTCTGCCTCCACCTGGTCCGTCGCGACTTCGGGGCCGCCTACGCCGGGTCGGTGGCGCGGCACATGGTGATGCCTCCCCACCGTGACGGCGGTCAGATCCAGTACGCCCCGCCGGCGGCCGACGGTCTCGACGACCTGCTCGAGTGGGCCGCCTCCCGGCTGGGCACGGCGTTGTCCGTCGCCGACCTCGCCGGCCACCTCAACGTCTCGCCGCGGACCCTGGCCCGGCGGTTCGCCACCCAGCTCGGCACCAGCCCCGGCTCCTGGCTCCTGTCCCGCCGCGTCGCCGCCGCGCGCACGCTGCTGGAGGAGACCGACCTGCCGGTCGAAGCCATCGCCACCCGCGTCGGCCTCGCCTCCGCCGTCAACCTCCGCCGCCGTTTCCGGGCCCTCGTCGGCACGACTCCCGGCGCGTACCGCCGTGCGTTCCGGCATTAGAGGTACCCGTGTAACGCAGGCCAAAGCCTCGCGATGAACAGCGCGGCATGAGCCGCCCGTGCCGGGACTTCGCTCGAAGCGAGGAATTGCCATGGCCCGCATCTCCTTACGTGACAATGCCTTGTGGAGTCTGCCCAACTATCTGCTGGAACCCCGGCACTACTACCTCGGCGGGGACGAGGACAAGCTCATCGCCACCGCGAACAAATGGCGCACGGCCATCGGGGTCTTGACCTTGGCGGGCATCGCGGTCGCGTACCCCGCCTTCACGCAGAGCCTGCCGGGTCAGATCACCGGGCTGCCGGCGGGCACCGGCGCGTACAACTTCTTCAACTATCTGGCCAACTGGCTGACGAACACCATCCTGGCGGTGGTTCTCTCGGCCTTCTTCATCGTCTTCTTCTCACTCGTCCTGACGTTGACGGCAAGGTCGGGCGCTCGACTGGCCACGCTCTGGCAGCTGCGGTGGCCCGTCGTCGCGATCGGTTTGTTCGTCCTGTGGCTTCTCGGGCTCGTCGGCCTCACCGCCGTGGCGAATCCGGTCGCGGACTGGGTCACCAGTCAGAACAGTGTGCTGATCGGCATCGCGGCGGGGCTTGTCGGTCTGTTCGCCGTCCTGCTGGTCATGACGTGGCTGATCAAGGCGTTGTACCTGGCCGCCGTGAACGTCTTCCGGGCCGATGACGGCCATCCGCTGCTCGGTCTCTGGGTGAGCACCGCCGTGGTGTGGACCGTGTTCCTCATCAACGCCCTCACCGGCGGCGACCCGCAAGGCGTGCCCCATGACATCGGACTCTTGATGGCCTGGCTCGGCCCGGGCACCGTCACCGTGATCAACGCCGCGGCGTGGTGGCGCTTGTCACACACCTATGGCACGGTGCTGTTCCGGGACGGGCCGCTCGGCGTCCGCCGCTGACCTGCGCGACGTCCTCACCACGCCTTTCGGCGCGCTGTGATGTAGATGTAACTGCCACGGCCGGCAGTGTCACCGCCGCGCAACAGCCCGTTCCTATGGTTCGGCCCGTGCGCGATTCGACGGTCAGGACCGTGTGCTCCTACTGCGGCGTGGGCTGTGGCATCGTGCTCAGCGTCCGCGACGGTCGCGTGGCCTCGGTCGCCGGCGACAAGGACCATCCGGCCAACCGCGGTCGCCTGTGCACCAAGGGCGCGACCAGTCACGAGATGCTCGCCGCCCCGGGCCGGCTCGCGACGGCGCTGGTCCGCGCCGACCGCGAGTCGCCGGCCGAGCCGACCGACGTGGACCGGGCGATCACCCTCGCCGCGTCGCGCCTCCGGGCGGTCCTCGACGAACACGGCCCCGACGCGCTGTCGTTCTACGTCTCCGGGCAGCTCACCATGGAGGCCCAGTACCTGATCACCAAGCTGGCCAAGGGCTTCGTCGGCACCAACCAGCTCGAGTCCAACTCCCGCCTGTGCATGGCCAGCGCCGGCAGCGGCTACAAGCTGTCGCTCGGCGCGGACGGCCCGCCCGGCTCGTACGAGGACTTCGAACACGCCGACGTGTTCCTGGTGATCGGCTCCAACATGGCCGACTGCCACCCGATCCTGTTCCTGCGCCTGATGGACCGGGTCAAGCGCGGCGCCAAGCTGATCGTCGTCGACCCGCGTCGCACCGCGACCGCCGCGAAGGCGGACCTGTTCCTACAGATTGCGCCAGGTACGGATCTCGCGCTGCTCAACGGCCTGCTGCACCTCGTTCACGCCGACGGCCTGGTCGACGAGGAGTTCGTCGCCGCACACACCGAGGGCTGGGAGGCGATGCCCGAGTTCCTCGCCGACTACCCGCCGGACGTGGTCGCAGCCATCACCGGCATCCCCGAGGACGACATCCGCACCGCGGCCAAGTGGATCGGCGCGGCCGGCAACTGGATGAGCTGCTGGACGATGGGCCTCAACCAGAGCACGCACGGCACCTGGAACACCAACGCGCTGTGCAATCTCCACCTCGCGACCGGCGCGATCTGCAAGCCCGGCAGCGGGCCGTTCTCGCTGACCGGTCAGCCCAACGCCATGGGCGGCCGCGAGATGGGCTACATGGGACCTGGTCTGCCCGGCCAGCGGTCCGTTCTGTCCACAGAGGATCGGGCGTTCATGGAGAACCTCTGGGACGTGCCGGCGGGCAGCATTCGCACGGACGTCGGCCGCGGCACCGTCGAGATGTTCGAGCGGATGGGCGCCGGTGACATCAAGGCGTGCTGGATCATCTGCACCAATCCGGTGGCCTCCGTGGCCAACCGGCGCTCGGTGATCGAAGGCCTCGAGGCCGCCGAGCTGGTGATCACCCAGGACGCCTTCGCCGACACCGAGACCAACGGCTACGCGGACATCGTGCTGCCCGGCGCGATCTGGTCGGAGACCGAGGGCGTGATGGTCAATTCGGAGCGCAACGTCACCTTGGCGCAACGGGCCGTCTCGCCTGTCGGGCAGGCGTTGCCCGACTGGCAGTTGATCGCGCGGGTCGCCGTGGAGATGGGTTTTCCGTTCCACTACGACAGCGCCGAGCAGATCTTCGAGGAGATCAAGCTCGCCGGCAATCCCGCGACCGGCTACGACCTGACCGGCATCACCTACTCCCGGCTGCGTTCGGAGCCCGTCCAATGGCCGGCCGCCGCTGACGGCCCGTCCCGCAACCCCATTCGCTACGTCGTCGACGACGCCCCGGTTTTCCCGACCGGTAGCGGAAAGGCCTCGTTCTTCGCGCGGCCGCACATGCCGCCGGCCGAGCTTCCTGACGACGAGTTTCCGTTCACGCTCAACACCGGCCGGGTGCAGCACCAGTGGCACACCCTCACCAGGACCGGCAAGGTCGACAAGCTGAACCGCCTCAATCCCGGGCCGTTCCTGGAGATCCACCCCTCGGATGCGGCGACTCTGTCCATTGTGGATGGCGACAGGGTTGAGATCGCGTCCCGGCGCGGGCGGGCCGTACTGCCCGCAGTGGTCACCGACCGGGTCCGCCCCGGCTGCTGCTTCGCCCCGTTCCATTGGAACGACCTGTTCGGCGAATACCTCAGCGTGAACGCCGTGACCAACGACGCCGTCGACCCGATCTCCTTCCAGCCGGAGTTCAAGGTTTCCGCTGTGTCGCTGGTCAAGGTCGCCACGGAGGCCTCCGGGCCAGTTCTTCCCGGTTCCGGCCTTGACGCGGCTGCCCTGTCCACTCCTGCTGTCGGCTTGGCGACGTCGGCCGCCGCGGGGTTTGCCGTCGGCGCTGCGTCCGCAGTCACCGGGTTTGGCGCGTCGGCGAGTTCGGCCACTTCCGGCGTTGGCTCCGCCACTGTTGGTGGGACCACGTCCGGCGGACCGGCCTCGTCCGTCGAGCCGGTCGCTCCTGCCGCTGTCCTGGCCACTCTCCTCGGCGTCGATGGCATTTCGCCTCCCGACTTCACCGCGGCCGAACGCCAGTACCTCGCCGGCTTCGCATCCGGCGTGGCCGGCAACGGCGGCGTGCCGGTGCTGCCCCCGCACGCCCCGATCGCGCCTGCCCGTGCGGTCTGGGTCGACGGCCTGCTCGCCGGCATGTTCTCGCGCGGCTCGGTCGCGGCAGAACCTGAGCCTGGCAGGGAGGTTGTCGTGCTCTGGGCGTCCCAGACCGGCAATGCCGAACAGTTCGCGGTGGAGACCGCCAAGCGGCTGTCAGAGGCGGGATGGCAGCCCCTGCTGATCAGCATGGCCGACGCGACTCCCGACGCCCTACGCGCCGGCACCCCCGTGCTGCTGATCACCAGCACGTTCGGCGACGGCGACGCCCCGGACAACGGCGCCGCGTTCTGGGATCGTCTGTCCACACAGGACACGTTGGCCGGGGTGCAGTACGCGGTGCTGGCGTTCGGAGACTCCAGTTACGCCGACTTCTGCGGTCACGGCAAGCGTATCGACCATCGGCTGCGGGACCTGGGGGCGACGCACCTCGTGCCGCGGGTCGACTGCGAGCCGGACTACCAGGCGAGCGCGCGGCGGTGGCTCGACCAGGTGATCGCCGCGCTGAACACCACGCCGGCCCGGCACCGTGAGATCGACCTGGTGGGCAACCGGCTGCTGAGTCTGCCTGGCGCCGGAAAGGAGGTGCGCGAGTTCACCTTCGACGCTGGCGATCTCGTCTACGAGACCGGGGACGCGCTGAGTGTGCTGCCGGTGAACAGTCCCGCCTTGGTCGACGAGTGGTTGGAGGCCACCGGCCTGGACGGCTCCGACACGGTTTCGCTTGACGACAGCAAGTTCGCGCTGGCCGATGCGCTGCGCGACGAGCTCGAGATCGCTCGGATCACGCCGCCGCTGCTCCATTTCGTCGCCGAGCACAACGGTGATCGGGAGTTGCGGCACCTCTTGCGTCCGGACAACACGGGCGAGTTGGCCAAGTGGACCTGGGGCAGACAGGCCGTCGACGTGCTGCGGGCCTATCCCGTGCGGGCGGACGCCCAGGCGTGGGCCGAGGTGCTGAAGCGGTTACAGCCGCGGCAATATTCCATCTCTTCCAGCCCGCTGGTCAGCCCGTCGCAGATCCGGCTCACGGTTTCCGTTGTCCGGTACGGATCGCACGGCGGCGTTTGTTCGTCGTACCTCGCCGACCGCGCCTCGGGGTCGCCCGTGAAGGCCTTCATCCAGCGCTCGCCCCATTTCCGGCCGCCCACCGACCCGTCGCGCCCGATGATCATGGTCGGTCCCGGCACCGGCGTCGCCCCTTTCCTCGGTTTCCTGGAAGAGCGCGCCGCCCTCGACGCCGGCGGTCCGAACTGGCTGTTCTTCGGCGAGCAGCGCCGGGCCACCGACTTCTACTACCGGGAGGAACTCGACCGGTTCCGCGCCTCCGGCCGGCTCACCCGCCTCGACCTGGCCTTCTCCCGTGATCAGCGCGCCAAGATCTACGTGCAGGACCGCATGCGCGAACACGGCGCCCACGTCTGGCGGTGGTTGCAGGACGGCGCACACTTCTACGTCTGCGGCGACGCCACGCGCATGGCCAAGGATGTCGACCGCACCCTGCGGGAGATCGTCGCCACGCACGGCAATATGACCCCTGACCAGGCCACTGCCTACGTCAAGCAGCTCACCGCCGACCGCCGCTATCTCCGCGACGTCTACTGACCGCCGCCACCCCTACCCCCGCGAGTCGCGCTCTCGGGCACACCGAATGTAGGTTTCGGGCAGATCAACAGCGCTGAGCAGCCCCCATTTCCATCCTAGGGGCGAGCCCCGACAAGATCGTTCAGCGCAGGGGAGCAGGGTTGCCAGGGAGCGCTCGATGCCGGCGAGCTCTCGGGGGAGGCGGCTGTGGAATACCGGGTTGACCTGGGCGGTGCCGACGAACCAGAGGCCGAAGGCGACCTCGCGGACGGCGATGAACGTGTCAAGGTGGTCGAGTTGAGCGGCGGGCAGGGCTCGCTGCGCGGAGTAGCCGTCGATCAGGGCGGTCCGGAACTGCTCGTAGTCGGGGCGATGGCGTAGTTCCCAGAGCGCGACGGCCAGATCGTATATGCGATATCCGGTGCCGCTGTCGTCGAAGTCGATCAATTTGACCTCGCCGCCGGTAAAAAGGGCGTTGTCGAGGTGTAGGTCGGCGTGGACGAGGCCGAACGCGTCGGGTCCATCGCCGAGCGTGGACATGGCACGGCGCGCGGACTTGGCGACTCGGTCGAACGTCCGGCGGAGGCCGTCGGGCAACAGGTCCCACACCTGAGCCGCATTGATGCCGCCGTACTGCATGGTGTCGCCGAAGAACGTTTCCCAGTCCCAACGGATCCGAACGAAGTCCGTGGGGCGAGTCCACGTGTCGGCGTGATCGTGCAGGCGAGCCATCGCATTGCCCAATAGACGCAGATGGCCCGGGCGGGGCGAGCGACTGTGCCGACGACCGTCCATCCAGTGCAGAACCGAGCAGATGCGCGTCTCCGCCGTCATGGTCAGTTCGCCGTTCCTGGTGGGCAACGGCCGTGGCACGGCCAGGTCTGTTTCCGCTCGAAGTGCCATCAGCCAGCGTAGTTCGGAATCGATCGCCGCGCCGGAGTCGACGAACCGTCCGTGCCTCGACGGTCGGTGCACGCGGAGCAGGAAACGCTCAACGCTACCGGCTTCGGTGCGCGCGGTGACCTTGAACGTGGTGTTCTCGCCGTGCCCGATGAACTGCACGATCGGGTCGCTCAGCGGATACGCCCCCAGCGCCTGCACGGCGGCCCGCCGCAGGTGGAGTAGTTGTGCGCGGTAGGACGACATGGCGCACTGTCGCATGACGCTGTCCGCGCCGCCAACGGATTTCGGCCCCGGGCCGCCGCGTAGAGCAGCCCCCGAATCCATCCAACCACAGGGCACCGACAATTCCGGCGGGCGAGGGTCGAGTGGCCGTCGGGTTTCCGAAAGTGTCAGACCCACCTGGTTGGATTGATTCGGGGGCTGCGTTTTTCGGGCGACGGTAGGTGTCGGCGGGCCGTATGTGGCAGGCAGCGTCGGTCGCTGATGCTGGCTCGGGCGTGCTCACGTCGTTTCCCGAGCCAGGACGAGCCAGGCCTGGCTGGGCGATCGATCGGTAAATATGTGGCGTGCTGCAGAGCGTGCCGGAACACTGTCCCGGTGACCCGAACGGCACTGCCTGAACCGCTCCGCCCTCATGCGCTGAGGCCCGGCGATCTCGTCGTCATCGCGTCGCTGTCCGGACCGCTCCACGCCGAATACGCGCCCGATCTGGGGCTCGCGGTAGCCGAGCTCGAGCGGATGGGATTCCGCGTGCGTCTCGCGCCGCTGCTCGAAGCGGGGCGGCATCATTGGTGGAGTGCCGCGCGGCCGGCGGAGATTGCCGAGGAGCTCAACGCCCTGCTGCGTGATCCCGAGGTGCGCGCGATCATCGCGCACGACGGTGGCCAGACGGCGCTGGGCTACCTCGACCTGATCGACGTCGAGGCGATCAGGGTCGACCCCAAGCCGATCCTCGGCTACAGCGACATCTCGCTGCTGCATCTGGTGCTCTACGCGCGCACGGGCCTGGTCGGGTTTCACGCCGACCTGGCCACGCCCGGTCTCGGCGGACACTGGCAGACCGCGCCGGCGGCGCGCAGAGCGGAACTGGCGAAGCTCTATTCGACGCTGCTGACCGCCACGGAACCGATCGGCGCGCTGCCCACCAGCCCGTCGTGGGAATGCTGGCGTCCCGGTCGTGCCGAAGGTCGTCTGATCGGCGGGGTGATCAATCGCATCGTGCTGGCCCAGGCGACGCCGTACGCGCTGCCACTGGACTGGTTCGACGGCGCGGTGCTGTTCTGGGAGGAGATGGGCGGCCTGGCGTCGTACGTGTGGAGCTATCTGCACGTGCTGCGGCACGGCGGAATCCTCGACCGCATCTCCGGCATGGTCGTGGGCGTTCCGCACGCGATCGACGGACTCGACTCGGCCGGCGCGTCGCCGACCTTGGCCGAGATCGTGCTCGACGTCCTCGGCGACCGTGACATCCCGGTCCTGGGCAACGTCGAGTTCGGACACGCCGGGCCGAACCTGCCGATGCCGGTCGGCATCCGTGTCGCTCTGGACGCGCAGCGGCGGAGCCTGTCGCTGCTCGAACCTGTGGTCCGGCCAGCGACGGCGCCCGGACCGAGTACGGAGTAATGAGCCGCCGGCTGCGCCCCGGGCTGGCTCAGGCGCTGTCGGGTTGGTCGCGGCCTCCGGCGATGGGTGAGCGGAACAGAGCAGCCCCCGAATCAATCCAACCAGAGGGGGCTGACATTTCCGGGCGGCGGCGGGATGTGAGGCCGCCGGGATCCGGGAAGTGTCGGACCGGGGTGGTTGGATGGAAACGGGGGCTGCGTTTTCAGCGGCGTGGAGATGGCGCTTGGTGCGCTGTCGCCGGTTCAGTGGGTGAGGCGGGTGGCGCGGTCTTGCCGGTTCAGCAGGTGAATGTGACGGTTGAGTCGGGTGCCGCCAGTTCAGTGGGTGAGGCGGTTGGCGCGGTGTTGCCGGTTCGGCGGGTGGAGGTGGCGGATGGCCCGAGTGGTGCCGATTCAGCGGGTAGGGGGGTTGCGGATTCAGTGGGCGAAAGTGGCGACCAGGGCGGAGTCGCCCACGACGGGGAAGGTGTAGCTGGGGGAGGTGGAGACCTCCTTGCCGGCGATGGTCCAGTCGACGAAGTGGTAGCCGGGTGAGGGACGGGCGGTGGCGGTGACGGAGCTGCCGGTCTCGTATTTGCCGGGGGAGGTTTCGGTGCCGGCGAGGCGGGCGGAACCCCCAGGGGTGGACGAGACGGTGACGGCGGATTCGAGCATGTTGATGGCCATGACGTTGACGAGGCGAACGGGGCCGGTGCTGGTGGTCCCGTTGTACCGGAGCAGGTTGAGCACGGTGGTGGAACCGCCGGGGGCGCGCACGGTGTAGCCGTCGGTGCCGAGATTGTCGGTACCGAGGTTGAAGACGTGCACATCGCCGGAATTGACGACGAGACCGTTGTGCAGGCCGTAGCCGAAGGCGTCAACGACGGTGAGGTCCCGGGCGCCGGAAACGGTGATGAGGTCGGACGAACGCCGGGTGTAGCCGTCGATGACCTGGGGGAACAGGTTGCTGCCGGAGAACCAGTCGGGCAGGTAGAAACCGAGCCGGGCGAAGGTGTTGCCGTTGGTGAGCACGCCGTTGATGACGCCGCCGACGGAGGAGCCGACGGTGATGCCGTGCCGGATGAAGGTGCCGGAGAGTTTGCCGACGAAGAACCGGTCGTTGCGGGAAGTGGCGAGGTCGACGCCGTTGTAGGCATTGGGCATGCCGACATTGATCACGTACGTCCCGGCGCCGGCCCCGCGAATGGCATACGGATAGGCGACGAGACCGTCGGAAGCGGCGGGGTTCTGGCCGGGATAGAAGACCCGGAGGCCACGGACGCCGGAGCCGTTCAGGGTGATCAGGGCTGGATCGGTGTCGGGCGAAAGGGTGCTCCGGCCGGAGTACGACATGAGCACGGTGCCACCGCTCCTGCCGTCCTCGTCCCGGTTCGGCACGGACGACGCGCCGCGAAGCTCGACGCCGGCGGGAACGACAAGACGGCCGTTGACCCGATACCACCCGGCGGGCAAATACACAGTGCCGCCGCCGTCGTGACCGGCGCGGTCGAGAGTGTGCTGCAACGAATCGGTGGCGTCGGCCGGGGGGACATATCCGTTGCCGTGCGGGGCATCAACCACGTAGAGGGCATTCCGTGACGGACGCGGAGTCGGGGAAGGAGCGTCGTAGGAAGGGGCTTTACCCGGAAGCTGGTAGACGGTGCCCTTCACAGCGCCGGTGACACGAACGTCGGTGAGCTTGACGAAGCCGGCGGAGTTGTTGGTCACCGCCCCGTCGAGAGTGCCGCGGCCGATCATCAGGCCCCAGCGCGAATCGAACTGGTCGACGAGCAGGGCGGTGTCGGTGCGCTGGACCTGCACACCCTGGAAAGCGCCGGCGAAGTCGACGCGCTGGCCCTGAACGACATGGACGCCGACGTGGTAGTCGGAGGCGGAGAGGTCGTTGAACTGATCCCATTCCAGGTCGCCGAGCACGAAGCCGGTGCCGTGCGAACGAGTCCAGGAGTCCACAGTGGATCGTGAAGGCGGATTGAACTGCCGAGGGGCGCAAGCCCAGTAGGAGTTGGAGAAGCTGACGTTCTCCCAGGTGCCGACGTCGGCGCCGTTGTAGGCCTCGACGCCCTCGAACAGCGCGGTGCCCTTGATGTTCCGAACGGTCGCGGACTCGTGGGTCTGCCCGACGGCCGGCGGGCGCCCACGCTCGTCGCGCATGGTGCTGATGCCGATGCCACGGTACGAATTGAGCATGGTGACGTCGGAAACGGTGCCCATCATGTAGTTCTCGTCGCTGGCCCACGCGCTGCCGGTGATCTCGAACGTATAGCTGTAGGGCACGGGCGTCGAGGCGTTCTGGTGCGGGTAATACGTGGTCAGCCCCATGACGCCGGCGCTGCCGCCGATCCGGAACAGGACGGGGCCGGTGTCGCCGGACGGGAGATCGGCGATGATCACGGTGCCATAGCTGCCGCCGCCGTGATCGGGATCGCGGCGGTCGCCGCGAAGCGTGCAGAACGCCGGCACCTCGACGGTGTCGGTGACGCGATAGGTACCCTCTGGCAGCCACACGGTGCCGCCGCCGGCGTCGTAGCAGTCATACAGCGCGGCCTGAATGGCCTTGGTGGAATCCTTGCCACCACTGGGATCCGCGCCGTAGGGGGTGGCGACGAAGTCGGCGATCACGGGATCGACGGTCGGGTACTTGGTCTTGATCAGCTGCGGCTTGGGTGTGACGACCCGCTTGTTGCGGACCTGGAGGTCGGCGACGTCGGCACTACCAGCATACGAAAGCCGAACATGGCGAGCCGTTACGACGGGGAAATCGGTGCGTGAGGCCGAGCCGCTGTCAGTGGCGCCGGACTCGCCGACGGTCGTCCACGTCGAGCCGTCGAGCGAGGTCTGCACCTGGTAGTCGTGCGAGAAGGTTTGGCCCCACTGGACATAGACGTCGTTCACCGGCTGCGGCTTGCCGAGATCGACCTGCGTCGAGCCAGGCCCGGTGACCAACGGCCGACCGGCGGCGACGTTCAGGTTGACGGCCGACGACTTGAACGCCTGGTAGCTGTCGTACAGCGCCTGCAACGCGGCCTTGACCTGGGCCGGAGTGGCGTCCTGATCGTCGATGACGGCCTGCGCCTTGGCGATCTGCGCGCTGAAGAAGGCCTTGGAGCCGGCCGGGTACTGACCGTCTCGGGTGCCCTCGCGTGCCCCGTACACCGTCAAGCCGGCCTGGGCGACCAGGTTGCGCAGCCCCGCCTTGACGTCCAAAGTGGACGGGATGACGGTCACCCGCACGGCGGCAACCTTGACCTCCACGTCGGAACCGTCGTGGGCGATGCGGAAGTCGGAACCGTTGGTGCGGTTGGTGAGAACGGCGTCGTCCAGCACGAAGTCGTGCGTCTGCCACGTGCCGGTGTCGCCGTAGCGGACGATCTCGGACGGCTTGAACTTGTCGGGCAGGTCGTTGCCGGGCGAGTCGTACTGGAGATCGAGGGTGCCGCTGCCGGTGTCCAGATAGTCGACGCTGACCAGCACGACGTCCTTGGTGTCGTACGCGTACGAGTCGGCGACGTTCATGTAGAAGTAGTTGGTGGCCGGCGCGGGCGACGAGGCGTTGGTCTGCCAGTAGCCGCGGCCGCCGGTGGTTCCGGTGATCAGGCCGGAGGGATTGTCACCGGGGTTGGGCACGAGGCCGGTGTTGGACGAGGCCGCGCCGAGAGTGGCGGACGGCCCGGCGGCGGTGATCCGGATCTGCGCGACGGTGATGTCCGCAGTGCCGCCGGTCAGCCGAACCGCGGCCAGTGCGGGCAAACCAGCGGCCGCATGCTTCCACGTGTTGGTGCCGGCCAGCACGGCCACGGGATTTCCGTTGAGGCTCAGGGTGCCCACGCCACTGTCGTAGTATGTCACCATGGCGACGACGGAACCGCTCACCGAGTAGTCGGGATCGGGCGCGAAGTTCAGGTACGTCGTGCCGGCGGAAACGTCCGTCTGCCAATAACTGCGCCCACCCACGGAGCCGGTCCGCAGGCCGGCGGCGTTGTCACCGGCGGTGGCGGTGACCCCCAGCGTCAACGGGGTCGGCCCGAGATCGGCGCCGACGCCGTTGGGATACCACACGGGCGCGGCGCCGGCCGGCACGGCCAGTGCGGCGACCAAGGCCACTAAGAGTCCTAACAGGACGCATAACCGGCGGGTCATCGTCGACCTCCCAGAGTTTAGACCGGGGGCATCGCCACCCGGTCGACGCGGCCGTCCGGCCAGCGCACATCGATGACGTCGGTGCTGATGTCGAGCTCTGGCAACGCTTCGAGCGGGTAGCCGCCCAGATGCACGGCGGCGGCGTAGATCCGGCCGGCCTCGACGAAGCCGTCGGTGAACAGCAAGGGGATCTCGGACACCGCCCCGAGCGGGTTGGTGTCCTTGGACTGACGGGTCTCGGCGACGTCGAAACCGGCCAGGTCGACCAGTGCGGAGTGCAGGCCGTTGCCGGGAACCGTGGCCCAGCCGCCGATCCGCAGCCGCCACGGCCCGGACTCGTCGACCCGAACGAGGCGGACCTCGGTGGCCCCGTGGATCACCGAGGCGACGGTGATCCAGGGACCCAGCGTATACGTGGTTTCGGGGCCATGGAAGGGATTCCAGCTCTCATCTGCGGGCCAATGCGCGCGGCTGCGCGACACGCCCGGCGCAATCGCCTGCAGCGGGCGGCGATGTGCGGCCCGGCCGTCGGAATCCAGCAGCGTGGCCGTGGAATCCAGCGGCGGGCTCATCTCCGGCGCGGCATGGGTGCTGTACGCGATCCGCGCGTAGACGGGATCATCTGTCGCCAGCTCGGCGGGATCGATGTGGTCGCTGCCGTGATTGAGCACCCGCACCACGCCGTCGGAAACCGTGCCGGAGACCGTCCATCCGGGCGCGGGCAGGTAGACCTCGTAGTCAACCTGCTCGACCGGCAACGGCACCTCGGGCGCGGTCCAGACTTCGTGGTCGGGCGGCAGCAGCAGGCCGGCGAAGCCCTTGCTCGCCCAGTACGGCGACGCCGGGCCCGAATACCACTGCCTGATCTGCGGAAACCGTCGATGCCAGCCCAAGGTCAGCAGGCCGTCGTCATCCAGCGAGCCGGCGTTGACGAAATGGTCCAGCATCAGGCCGCCGATGCGACGTGTCTGCCCCGGCGGCAGCGGTGTGGCGTCGTGCAGCGCCCCGATCCACAGTGGAGCGAGTGCCGCGAACCGATAGGTCAGCGACCGGCCCTGGACCAGCGGCGACCCGTTGCCGCCGACCAACAACGCATAGTCGGAAAGCCAGAGCCGCAAGCGATTGCGGTACCGGACGGCCAGCTCGTCGTCGCCGGTGATCGAGCAGAACAGCAGCGGGTAGAAGTGCATCGCCCAGCCGCTGTAATGGTCGAAGTTGCGCCACGCGTCCCCGGACAGGCCGTCGGAGTACCAGCCTTCGCCCGCGTGCCAACGGTCCGTGCGCTCGATGGCGTGGTCGAAATCGTCCTGGCTCCAGGCCCCGCCGACGCTGCGCGCGAACGCCCCGGTGACCGCGCGGAACCACACCCAGTTGTTGTCCGGCAGGGTGTTGTCGCCGACCATCGGGGCAAGCCAGTCCAGCAGCCGTTGCCGAGTTCGGTCGCTGAGCTGGTCCCACAGCCAAGGGCGCGTCAGGTGCAGGCCGAGCGCGACCGACGCGGCCTCGACCTTCGCCTGGGCGCACTCGCCAAGTCGCGGCCAGCGGTCGGGATTGTCGGGATCGACACCGGCGGCCAGGCCCTGCGCGTACCACTCGGCGATCCTGTGCGGATCGTCGCCGGCCGCCCCGGCCAGCCGAAACGCCGCCAGCAGAAAGGTTCGCGCGTAGCCCTCCAACCCGTCGCTCCACCGGCCGCTCCCGCTGGCGGGGCCGGGCAGGTGGATCAGCGCGTGGGAATCCGTGGCCCACGGCCGGACCGCGAGCAGCATCGAGTCGGCCAGGCGTTCCCATTCGGCGCGGGACGGGGCAGGGCGCACGGTGACATCTCCAAACTACGGGGCTTCCAGACCTCCGTCCGGCCGGCGCACCCGCGCCGACCAGCGTTCATGTAGGAACTTCGTCGGCGGGTACTTCGCTGCCGCCGTCTCGTCCAGGTCCACGCCCCAGCCTGGCTCGTCGGACGGCGTCAGGTGACCGTCGCGAACCACCGGCGTGCCGGGGAAGACCTCGTGCGTGGCCTCGTTGTACGTGTGCGACTCCTGGTAGCCGAACGCCGGCGTGGACACGTCGACGGCGAGGTTCGCCGCCACGCCGACCGGCGAAACGTCGCCGGGGGCGTGGAATGCGGTGCGCACGCCCAGTAATTCGGCCAGCGCCACCAGCTTTCGGGTCGGTGTGAGGCCGCCGATGGCGGAAGTGTGCAGCCGCAGCAGGTCCACGCCGCCGTCCTTGATCAGTCGAGCCGCGTCGGTGACGGAGCCGAGCTGCTCGCCGACCGCGATCGGCACCGGCGACGCGGCTCGGACGGCCGGCAACTGGTCGTAGTGCTCCGGCGGGATCACATCCTCCAAAAAGGACAGTGCGTACGGCTCCAAGGCGCGGGCCAGCACGATTGCCTGCTTGGGTGTCAATCTGCTGTGCACATCGTGCATCAGGCTCACCGACGAACCGAGCCTTGAGCGCGCAGCCGCGAACAATCGGGGCGTGGCGTCAAGGTACTGGCGCACATCCCAACCGTCCGGATGCGGCGACCGGGGATAGCCGCCGCGCGTGCCCGGCGCCCCGTACGTGCCGAGCCCAGGACCGCCAACTTGGAGCCGTACGTGGCGATATCCCCGATCCAGCAACACCGCCGCGGCGTCGAGCGTCTCGTCAACGGTCGCGCCCGCGGCGTGGGAGTACACCTCGATCGCGGACCGGCTGCGCCCGCCGAGCAGCTCGTACACCGGCATGCCGGCGCGCTTGCCCATGATGTCCCACAGCGCCTGGTCGATGCCGGACAGCGCGTTGTTCAGCACGGGACCGTTGCGCCAGTACGCCGAATAGTGGATCAGCCGGGTGATGTCCTCGATGTCGGCCGGGTTGCGGCCGACGACCAGCGGCCCCATGTGCTCGTCCACGGCCGCCGCCACCGCGGCGAACCGCTGCGTGAAGGTGGCGCAGCCGAGGCCGTACAGGCCCGGCTCCGACGTGTCGACCCGGACGACGACGAGCGGGATTCCCTCGGGGGCCGTGACGATCGCCCGCACCGCCGTGACCTTCACCGAGTCGCGGGGCGTCCACGGCGGCAGCACCTCGGGCAACATCACGCCTCCAGAGGGGAAACCCGCAGGTAGCCGACGGATGACTGTCGCGTTTGGACGCTTATCGGCAGCACCCGGAGCTGGGTCTCCGAAGCCGTGCCGGTCACGCGGTCGTGCAGCAGCGTCATCGCCTGCCGGCCCATTTCCCGTGACGGCAAGGAGATCGCCGCCGCCGTCAACGGCAGCACGTCGAACGGGCCGGCGTCGTCCATGCCGGCCAGGTCGATGTCACCGGGCACCTCCAGGCCCAGCGCCACCAGGTCCTGCGCGGCGGTGGCCAGCGCGTAACCGTTGGAGCACAACAACACCGTCGGCGGCTGGCTGCCGTTCAGCAGCTCGCTGAGCATTGCCCGCCGGGTTTCGGTCGGCTGGTCGCGGTAGCGGCGCAGCACGGTCAGGTCCGGTCGGACCGGAATGTCGTGTTCCCGCAAGGCCTGCACGTGCCCGGCGAGCCGGTCGCGGATGCTGGTCACGTCGATCTCGTCCCACAGCGTGGCGATCGTGCGGTGCCCGACCTCGATCAGGGTGTTGGTGAGCTCGCGCCCGGCGGACATGTTGTCCGCGACCACGGCGTCGGTGACGAGATCGGGGCGGTACCGGTCGACCATCACGAGTGGCACCCCGCGCCGCCGCGCCTCCGCGTAGGGGGTGAGCACAGCCGAGCCCTCGGCCGGGTAGACGATGATGCCGCTGACCTGGTGTTCCAGCGCGCCCCACAGCGCTTTCTCCTCGCGCGCGGGGTCGTTCTCGCAGTGGTTGAGGAACAGCCGGTAGCCCAGGTCGGCGCACACTTCCTCGATGCCGGCGAGGATCTGGCCGACGTGCGGACCCTGGTTCTGGAGCACGCAAGCGATCGTCCGGTCCGCGGAAGCCGGGGCCGGCGGCCGCTCCGCGACGAACGTGCCCTGCCCGCGCCGGCGCACCACGTAGCCCTCGTTGGCCAGGTCGTTCAGCGCGCGAACCGCGGTGGCGTGGCTGACGTCGAACCGCTCGCAGATCTCGCGCTGGGTGACGAACGGCCGGCCCGGCGCGTACTCGCCGGCGGCGATCGCGGCCAGCAGCTCGCGCTTGACCTGCTGGTAGAGCGGGGGCTTGTCGCCGCCGGTCGCCGCTGCCATCCGGGTTCGCCCTTCGAGATCAACTGGCTCGAACGCGGCCACTTTAGCATGTCTAATCCGCCGTAGAGGCGGTCGTGACCCGGGTTGGGCCGGTCGAGTTTGACCCATTGACCGGTTAAAGCCCTCGAACTATGGTCTGGCTCACTCGACCGAGTGACAGCCACCTTGGCGGAGGACGGCATGGGCACAATGCGGTGCGGCGGAAGAGTTCTGGCGGTCGTGGCGGCGCTGGCGGTGGTCACCACCGCGTGCGGCGGCGGCAGCGGGTCCGGCGACGGGACCACGCTGTCGATGTGGACGTTCAAACAGACACACGTCAAGGCCCTGGAGGCGGCCGCGGCCGTGTTCAAGGCACAGACCGGCATCACGGTGAACATCACCGCCTACACGCCGGACGACACGTACACCAGCAAGGTGCAGAGCGCCGCGGCCAGCCACAACGTGGCCGACGTGCTGGAGGTGCACGCCGGCGGCGAGGACCGGGTGCTCGGCGGCGCCGGCATCATCAGCGATCTCGCGCCGGACGTGAACGACCAGTACAAGAGCCGTTTCCTCAAGGGCACCGCCGATACCGGCCTGATCACCGAGCAGGTGTACCAGGACTCGTTGAAACCCAAGGCGACGGACCCGGGAGTCCAAAAGGGACAGTTGTACAGCGTCCCGTTCACGGCGGGCACCTTCGGCATCGTCTACGCCAACAAGGACATGCTCACCGCGGCCGGCGTCGACGCGTCCAAGCCGCCGTCGAGCTGGCAGGAGCTGATCTCCTGGCTCAAGGCCACGCACGACAGGAACCCGCGGGCCGGCGGCGTCACGATGGGCCTGAAGAGCTCCTCCACCGGCCTCGACTGGGCGCTGGAGCCGATGGCGTTCGCGCAGCTGGGCCGCAGGGACTACGAGGCGCTGTTCGGCACCGACAAGGCCAAGTCGTGGGGCAGCCCCAACGGCCAGAAGGTGTTGGAGCAGTACGACCAGCTCACGCCGTACTGGACGGCCGGCACGCAGACGCTCGCGATCGACGAGGCCGACCGCGCCTTCGCGCAGGGCAAATCGGCGTTCGACGTCGGCGGCACGTTCACCATCTCGGCCATCCAGCAGAACGGGCTGAACCCGGACAAGATCCTGTCGTTCCCGATTCCGGCGCCCGAAGGCAGCGTGACCAGCGACTTCAAGCTGGCGCCGATCGCGCTGACCGGGCTGTCCCTCTCCGCGCAGACGCCGAACCGTGACGCCGCCCTGAAGTGGGTGGACTTCCTCACGCGGCAACAGCAGGCGGGCGCGTTCGCGCAGGCGGCACTGGACCTGCCCGGCACCGACCTCGGCGCGGACGCGTCGAAGCTGGTCGGGCCGTACCTGAGCACGATGGAGGCGGCGTTCGGCAGCGGCGACTCCGCCTACAACCCGGGCGACAGCACGTTCATGGGGCCGACCTGGGACATCGAGGCCGCCGGCGACATCCTGGTGAAGATGTCCCCGCTCAAGGAGCTCGATCCGGCCGGCACGAACGCTCAGCTGGCCGTGTACAACAACAGCGTCAACAGCGGGAAGTAGCCGATGGCGGCGCGTGTCCGGTCCCGGCAGGCTTTGACCGGTTATGTGTTCGTGCTGCCGGCGGTGGCGCTGTTCGCGGTGATGGGCGTGTACACCGTCGGCTACGGCCTGGCGCTGAGTTTCGCCCGGTGGAACGGGTTCACCCCGTACTGGACCTGGGTGGGTGTCGGCAACTACCTGGACCTGATCTATCGGGACCCCACCATCGCGCCGATCGTGCAGGGCGCGGCGGTGCGCACCGTCGTCGTGATGATCGCGCAGCCGGTGCTCACCGTGCTGATCAGCTTCCCGCTGGCGGTGGCGCTGAACCGGATCACGCTGCTGCGGGCGGCGTTCCGCACGGTGTTCTTCCTGCCCCAGGTCACGGCCGGCATCGCGCTGTACTACGCCTGGTCGTACGCGCTCCAGCCGGACGGCTCGCTCAACTTCATCCTCCGCCACCTGGGGCTGGGCACGATCGCCCAGCCCCAGGGCTGGCTGGGCAATCCGGCGACGGCGCTGCCCACGCTGATCGTGGTGGCGGTGTTCGGCGCGGTGCCGGTGGCGATGCTGCTGTACCTGACCGGGCTCCAGTCCATCGACCAGTCGGTGATCGACGCGGCTAGAGTGGACGGCGCGGGTGGTCTACGCACGATGACGTCCGTGGTCTGGCCGCTGCTGCTGCCGATCACCGGCGCGGTGGTCGTGCTCAACCTGCGGGACGCGTTGCAGGGCTTCTCCCAGACGCTGCTGATGACCAACGGCGGCCCCGGCGGGCACACGCTGGTGCTCGGGCTCGAGTCGTACAACCTGGCGTTCTTCTCCGGGTTGAAGCCGACCCTGGGCCTGTCCAGCGCGCTCGGCTGGATCCTGTTCGTGATCGCGCTGCTGCTGGCCGCCGTCAACCTGCGGGCGCTGCGGAGCCGCGCGTGAGGGCCCGGATCGTCGTCCACGCGCTGCTGGCCGGATATGCGCTGATCAGCCTGTACCCGTTCCTGCTCATGGTGTCCGGGGCGTTGAAGGACAGCAGGGAGATCCTGCTCGACGGGCACTTCCTCCCGTCCGACCCGACGCTGTCCACGCTCGCGCGGACCTGGAGCGAACTGCATTTCTTCACGTACTTCGGGAACAGCCTCATCGTCACCGGCTTCACCACGCTCGGCGTGCTGGTGGTGTACTCGCTGGCCGGCTACGCCTTCGCGGTGCTGCCCTTTCCCGGCCGGCGGCCGCTATACGGCATGTTCCTGTCGCTGCTGTTCGTGCCGGGAGTGACGGTGCTGCTGCCGGTGGTGATCCTCCAGCAGAAGCTCGGGCTCATCGGCACCTTCCCGGGCATCATCCTGCCCTTCGTCAACGGCACTGCGCCGCTGTCCATCATGTTGCTCACCAACAGCTTCCGGGCGGTGCCGGGGGAGTTGAAGGAGTCGGCGCGCTGCGACGGCGCCGGCGAGCTGCGCACCTTCTGGTCGATCTACCTGCCGGTCTCGCGGCCGGCGCTGATCACGGTCGCGCTGCTCACCGCCGTGCCCACCTGGAACGAGTACGTGCTGACCAGGGTCTCGCTGAACGACGCGTCGCGCTACACGCTGCCGCTGGCGCTGCAGAACCTGAACTCGTCGACCGCACCGCAGGAGAACGTGCTGATGGCCGCCTCGCTGATCATCGTGATCCCGGTGATCATCCTTTTCGTGCTGCTGCAACGGTATTTCGTCAACGGCTTGCAGGGTGCGGTGAAGGGCTGATGCGGGTCCTCGTGACCGGCGCGGGCGGCATGCTCGGCGCGGCGGTTCTCGACGAGCTCTCCGGGCATGACGTGGTCGCCCACGACCGGAACGTCGGCGACCTGCGGGATCGGGCGCAGGTGGAGGCGGTGCTGGACGGGGTGGAGGCGGTGGTGCACGCCGCGGCGCTGCCGTCGCCGTACAGCGCGGCCGAGCAGGTGGTGTTCGGCAACAATGTGGACGCCACGTTTCACCTGCTGGACGCGGCGGGGCGGGCCGGCGTCAAGCGGATCGTCTACGTGTCAAGCCTTTCCGCGCTGGGGCTGGCCTGGTCTTCACGGCCGGCGTCGCCGCTGTTCGCGCCGGTGACCGAGCGGCACCCGTACGTCGGCGACGACGTGTACGGGTTGTCGAAACTGGTCGGCGAGCTCATCGGGGAGACGGTGAGCCGGCGCTGGGGCTGCGACGTGGTCAGCCTGCGGTTCCCGTTCATCGGGACGGGCGACCGGCTGCTGGAACACCTGAAACACGTGCACGGCGATCCCGGAGCCGATCGCGCGGCACTGTGGAGCTGGATCGACACCAGGGACGCCGCCCGGGCGGTGGCAGCCGCTCTGATCGCGCGGACTGCGGGGTACGCGCTGGTCAACGTGGCGGCCCCGGACACGACGTCGCTGCTGCCGACCGCCGAGCTGATGCGGCGGTTCCACCCAGTGACACGGCTGGATGGCCCGCTGGACGGGTTCGCCGTACCGTTCTCCCTGGAGCTGAGCCGGAAACTGCTCGGCTTCACGCCCGTGCACACCTGGCGGATTGGCGGCTGATGAAGACTGCGCTCGTGGTTCGGGGCGGCTGGACGGGGCATGTGCCCGTCGAGGCCAGCGACCGCTACGCCGGGGAGCTCACCGCCCGCGGCTACGACGTGACGACCTCGGACAGCCTGGACAGCTATCTGGACACCGACCTGTTGGCCCGCACGGACCTCATCGTGCAGTGCTGGACGATGGGGACCATCTCCTCGGCGCAGGTGGAAGGTCTGACCGCGGCGGTGCGGGCCGGCACCGGGTTTGCCGGCTGGCACGGGGGAATCGTCGACTCGTTCCGGGACGAGACGCGCTACCAGCTGATGACCGGCGGTCAGTTCGTCTACCACCCGCCGGAGTTCGTGGAGTACCCGGTGCGCACCGGCGGCTCGTCGTTCACGGTGCACACCGAGCAGTACTACGTGCACGTCGACCCGGCGGTCGAGGTGCTGGCGACGACGGAGTTCGTCGAGGACGGCACCACGCTGCCGGTCACCTGGACCCGGAACTGGGGCGAGGGAAGGGTTTTCGTCACCACGATCGGCCACAAGCTGGACGACTTCGACGTGCCGGAGGTGGATCGGATGATCATCGAGGGGCTGACATGGGCGAGTCGTTGAGGGTCGGCATCGTCGGGGCCGGCAACATCAGTGGCCAGTACGTCCGGAACCTGCCGCGTCTGGACGACGTGGTGCTGACCAGAATCGCCGACATCGACGTATCCAGGGCCGCTGCGGTGGCAGCACAGGCCGAGGTCCCGGCGTGCACGCCGGAGGAGCTGTTCGAGGCGTCCGATGTGGACATCGTCCTGAACTTGACGATTCCCTTGGCGCACGCCGAGGTCGCGCTGGCGGCCATTGCCGCCGGCAAGCACGTGTACGGCGAGAAGCCGTTGGCCGCCGACACCTCGGCGGCGCGGAAGGTGTTGGACGCTGCGGTCGCGGGCGGCGTCGTCGTAGGCTGCGCGCCGGATACCGTGCTGGGCACTGGGGTTCAGACCGCCCGGGTGAGCCTGGACGCCGGTGACATCGGGGCTCCGGTGGCGGCGACGGCGTTCATGACGACGCCCGGACACGAGCGATGGCACCCGAACCCGGAGTTCTACTACGAGCCCGGCGGCGGGCCGCTGCTGGACATGGGGCCCTACTACCTGACGGCGCTGGTGACGCTGCTCGGGCCGGTCCGGCGGGTGGTCGGCATGTCGTCCGCGCCCCGGGCGACGCGCGTGATCGGCAGCGGATCCCGTGTCGGCACGACGTTTCCGGTGCGGGTGGCGACGCATGTGACCGGCGTGTTGGAGCACGTCGGCGGCGAGCTGTCGACGCTGATGGTGAGTTTCGACATCTGGGGGGCACAGCTGCCGCGGATCGAGGTGTACGGCACCGAGGGCAGCCTGTCCGTGCCGGATCCGAACAACTTCGACGGCACCGTGCAGATCTTCCGCGACGAGTGGGTCGACCTGTCCGTGCTGGCCGGTCATCCGGACGCCGGCCGGGGCATCGGCGTCGCGGACATGGCACGGTCCATTGTGGACGGAACGCCGCACCGGGCGAGCGGGGATCTGGCGTACCACGTGCTCGACGTGATGGAATGCCTGCTGCGGGCGGCCGAGACGGGCACGTCCGTGCAGATCGGCAGCACCTGCGAGCGACCGGCGGCGGTGACGGCATGAAGATCGGCATGATCGGCTACGCCTTCATGGGGGCGGCCCACTCCAACGCGTGGCGGACCGCCGGGCGGTTCTTCGACCTGCCGGCGACGCCGGAGCTTGCCGTCGTGTGCGGCCGTTCGGCGGACAAGGTCGCCGCCGCGGCGGCCAAGTACGGTTGGGAGAGCTCGGAGACCGACTGGCGGGCTGTGATCGACCGGCCGGACGTCGAAGTGATCGACATCTGCACGCCCGGCGACAGCCACGCCGAGATCGCCATCGCCGCGCTGGCCGCGGGCAAGCACGTGCTGTGCGAGAAGCCCCTGGCCAACACGGTCGAGGAGGCTTCGAGGATGGTGTCGGCGGCCGCGTCGGCGTCGGGGCGGTCGATGGTGATGTTCAACTACCGCCGCGTGCCGGCGCTTGCGTTGGCCCGTCAGCTGATCGCCGCCGGCCGGATCGGCACGGTGAGGCAGGTTCGCGCCCAGTACCTCCAGGACTGGTTGGTGGATCCCGACTTTCCGCTGACCTGGCGGCTCGACGCTGCCAGCGCCGGCTCCGGCGCGTTGGGCGATCTCGGTGCGCACAGCATCGACATGGCGCAGTTCCTGACGGGGCAAAGGATTTCGGCCGTGGGCGGCATGCTGGAGACGTTCGTCGACTCGCGGCCCAAGCTCGATGGCTCCGGCCGCGGACCCGTCACCGTGGACGACGCCGCGCTGTTCACCGCCCGTTTCGACGGCGGCGCGATCGGCGTGTTCGAGGCGACGCGGTTCGCCACCGGGCGCAAGAACGCCATGCGCATCGAGGTCAGCGGCTCGCTCGGAACCCTGTCGTACGACCAGGAATCCATGAACGAGCTGCGTTTCTACGACGGCGCCGAGGACCCGCTGACGGCCGGGTTCCGGCGGATCCTGGTCACCGAGCCGACGCATCCGTACATGGACGCGTGGTGGCCGCCCGGGCACATCATCGGCTACGAGCACACGTTCGTCCACCAGGTGCGGGACTTCGTGACCGGGGTCGTCGAGGGCACGGAGCTCTCGCCGTCGTTCGAGGAGGGTCTTCAGGTGCAGCGGGTGCTCGACGCCGTGCAACAAGGCATTTCACTGAGGGGTGTGTGATGGTTCGTCCCGTGACGCTGTTCACCGGGCAGTGGGCCGATCTGCCGTTCGAGGAGGTGTGCCGGCTGGCTGCTCGCTGGGGCTACGACGGGCTGGAGGTCGCCACCTGGGGAGATCACTTCGACGTGCAGGCGGCGCTGGCCGACGACTCGTACCTGCCGAAGTTCAAGGAGACCCTGGCGCGGCACGGCCTTCAGTGCTGGACGATCTCGTGCCACCTGACCAGCCAGGCCGTCTGCGACCACCCGATCGACGAGCGGCACCAGAACATCCTGCACCCGCGGGTGTGGGGCGACGGCGACCCCGAGGGCGTGCGGCAGCGCGCCGCCGCCGAGATCGCCGACACCGCCCGCGCCGCGGCTCGACTCGGCGTGAGCACGGTCGTCGGCTTCACGGGTTCGTCGATCTGGCACACCCTGGCCATGTTCCCGCCCGTGCCGGACTCGATGATCGAGCGCGGCTACGCCGACTTCGCGGATCGGTGGAACCCGATCCTCGACGTCTTCGACGAGGTCGGCGTCCGGTACGCGCACGAGGTGCATCCCGGGGAGATCGCCTACGACTACTGGACCACCGTGCGGACCCTGGAGGCCATCGGCCACCGGCCCGCGTTCGGGCTCAACTTCGACCCCAGCCACTTCGTGTGGCAGGACCTCGATCCCGTCGGGTTCCTGTACGACTTCCGGGACCGGATCTACCACGTGGACTGCAAGGAGTCCGTCAAGCGGTTCAACGGCCGCAACGGGCGGCTCGGCTCGCACCTGCCGTGGGGCGATCCGCGGCGCGGCTGGGACTTCGTGTCCACCGGGCACGGCGACGTGCCGTGGGAGGCGTGTTTCCGGATGCTGAACAGCATCGGCTACGAGGGGCCGATCTCCGTGGAGTGGGAGGACGCCGGGATGGACCGCCTCACCGGCGCCCCCGACGCGCTGGCCTTCGTCCGGTCGATGACCCGTATCGAACCGCCGGAGGCGTCCTTCGACTCGGCGTTCAGCTCCTGAGTCCCAGGGGACGATTTCGTGCCACGAATCGTCCTCAACGGACAGTCGTGGGGGCGGCTGTCCCAGAGCCCGACCAGTTCTTCGGGATACATGGCGGCGGGACTCGCGGGGGTCTACCTGAAACCTACATTCGGTGTGTCTGACTGTGTTTGATTTCTGGGCGAACTCGCGGGGGTCAGCCGGTTACTGAGGTGAGGTGGCGGACTCGGGTGCCTATGCCGGCGTCGCGGGCGCGGGCGATGGCCTCGGCGCGGTCGGCGGCCCGGAGCTTGGTGAAGATCGCCGAGATGTGGTTGCTGACGGTCTTCGGGGCGAGGTGGAGCTGGCGGGCGATGACGGAGTTGGAGCGGCCGTCGGCGATGAGGTCCAGCACCTGGCGTTCGCGGCGGGTGAGCTCCGGGAAGGCCTCCTCGGTCCGGTGCACGGGCGCGGTGAGCAGCTCGATGACGCGGTGCGCCACCCCCTCGCCGAAGATCGCCTCGCCGGCGGCGACACCCCGCGCCGCGCGCAGGATCTCGGGCTGCTGGGCGGACTTGAGCAGGTAGCCGCGCGCGCCGGCGCGGATGGCCTGGTACATCGACTCGTCGTCGTCGGCCAGCGTGAAGACCAGCACGTGCGAGCCGGCGCTGGCCCGGAGCACGGCGCGGACGGCGTCGGCGTCGAAGTCCATGACCACCAGGTCGGGCCGGTGCTGCACGGCGGCGCGCGCGGCCTCGCCGGCGTCACCGGCCTCGGCGACGACGCTGATATCCGCCTCGTTCGCCAGCACGGCCCGCAGCCCGCTGCGCACGACGTGATGGCTGTCGGCGAGAACGACCGAAATGCTCCCCATATCCGCAGCTTGACGGCACCGTTCCCGGCCACGCCAGGGCCCTGAAACAAAATGGGTCAACTTACCCATGCGGCATGGGTAAACCGCGCCAGACCTACTGGAGGCTGGCCACGTACAGGTCGACGAACCGGTCCATCGCGGCGTTCACGGCGCCCAGGTCGCCGGTCGCGAGCAGGTCCAGCAGCAGCCCTCGGGTGACGGCCACCCCCAGCCTCGCACTGATACGTGCGTCGCGCTCGGAAAGTCCGTGACTCTTGCCGAGCTCGGTCAGCGGCCCGAGCCACGCCGTCACGACCTCGGGCAGCAGCGCCTCGGTGCCGGGGCGGCCTTGCAGCGCCTGCCCGTACAGCTCGAAGAACAGCCGCTCGTTGGGGTACAGCGCGGGATCGGTGAACCGCCGCCAGAAGGCCCGGGCGACCTCCTCGGGCGTGCCGCTGCCGTCCAGGTCGGCCAGCGCCGCCCGCTGCCGGGCCTCGACCTCGCGGACGATCTCCACCAGCAGGCCCTCCATCGAGCCGAAGTGGTAGATCAGCATCCGGTGGCTGGTGCCGAGGTCGGCGGCCAGCTGCCGCAGGCTGCGCCCGGCGACGCCGGTGCGGGCCAGCTGGTCGACGGCGGCCTCGAGGAGCCGGCGCTTGGGATCCTTGCCCTCCATTGAACCAGATGGTACATGTACCACTTGGTACACGGAGGGGAGGGGTCATGGCGATCCAGCGCGTGGACGCGCGAGCACGGACGGCGGCGAGCCCGAGGGTGGTGCACGCCCTGCTCCGGGACGGGGCGACCTGGCCGGAGTGGGGCACGGTGGACACGTTCGCCCTGGAGCGGACCGGTCCCGACGGCGGCGAGAGCGTCGGGGCCATCCGCCGGTTCCGCACCGGGCGCCTGTACCGGATGCGCGAGCAGATCGTGGAGATCGTGCCGGACCAGCGGTTCAGCTATGCCCTGCTGTCCGGGCTGCCGCTGCGCGGCTACCGGGCGGACGTCGACCTCACGCCGGTCGACGGCGGCACCGACATCCGCTGGCACAGCACGTTCCACGCCAAGGTGCCCGGCACCGGCTGGATCTACCGGCGGGCCCTGCAGCGGGTGATCGAGCGCTTCGTGCAGGGCCTCGCCGACAGAGCCGACAGGGCTACGGACTCAGCAGCTCGATGAGTTCCTGCTGGCCCTCGTGCTCGGCCCAGCCGAGCGGCGTGGCGTCGAACCTGGCGTCGCGGATCGTGGGGTCGGCGCCGAGGTCGAGCAGCAGCCGGGCCATCGGCAGGTCGCCGCCGCCGGCGGCGTGGTGCAGCGCCGTCGACCACGGCTGCTCGACGGGCACGTCGCCGCGACCGAGGGCGTTGACGTCGAAACCGAGCTCCACCAGCCGGCGCACGGCGTCGATCCGGCCGTTGGAGGCGGCCCACACCACCAACGCGGGCCGCGCGGCGCGCGCAGCAGCCGCCGCGGCGGGATCCACCGGTTCGCCGGCCAGGACGGCGGCGACAAAGGCCTCAACGGGAGCCAAGGAGGGAGCGGGAGCGCCGGCGGCCAGCAGGTAGTCGGCGATCTCGCGGTTCCCGTTGACCAGCGCCAGCTCGACGAAGTCCTGGAACTCCGCCCCGTTGTCCACCAGCAACCGCACCCGGTCCCGCTGGTCGTGCATGACGGCCCAGCGCAGCTGGCTCCGCACCAGTTCTGCGGGGGAGGCCGTGGACAGCCGGGCCCGCCACGGGCCGCCGTCGCCGCGGCCGAGCCCGTAGCGGAACAGCAGCCGCAGGTGGGAGTCGTCGTCGCCGAACTGGCGGTTGTACAGCGTCTGCGAGTCGTTGGCGTCGGCCCCGGCCCGCAGCAGCACCTCGGCGAGCTCCAGCGACCGCGGGTGCCGTGGCTGCCGTACCGGCCCCATCTCGCCCTCGCCGAACACGCCCGTGAGCAGCGTGAACGGCGACGTCAACCCGTGCCACAGGTACCCGGTGTTGGGGTCGGCGCCGGCGGCCAGCAGCACCCTGGCCGTCCGAAGTGGATCCCCCAGGCCGACCCGGGAGTACGTCAGGTAGCACAGCGGTTCCCACAGGTGCGGCCCGCCTTCGCGCCGGGCCAGCGACGGGTCGGCGGCCACCAGCGACTCGACCCGAGCGGCGTCGGCGGCCGCCGCGGCCGCCCAGATGTGCGGGTCAGCGGGCACAACGGCCCTGGCCCGGTGCGCGGGGTCGTCATCGGTGTAGTTCAGGCAGGCCAGCCGGCAGAACTCGTCGGACGGCGACGTGGCGACGGGCATCCCCGAGCGGCGCGGCCAGCGGTAGCGGTCGATGGCCTCGACGTGCTGCCTGAGCCGCGCCCAGCTGGCGAACCCGTACTCGCGTGCGACCACGAGCTGGGCCGTGGCCAGCGGGAACGGGTCGCTCACGGGTCCGTAGGAGCGTTCGATCCGCTCGACGGCGGCGGCGTCCCCGGCCTGGACGGCCCGGTGCAGCGCACGGGCCTGGTGGCGCAGGTGTTCCAGGCTGGGGTCGTCAGGAAGCGAAATGGTCGGCATGCCGACCTCCCTTCACAACGCCTGCTGTCCGCGTCGCCAGGCTGAAAGGAGGTACCGGCAAGCAACCACAAGAACCGCTCAGGCGGGCTGAGCCCTTTCCGCGGACCGGCGGCTCCCTGCGAGCCACCTCCGACCATAGCGCATGCCGATCCCGACGAGCAGCGCGATGAGCGTCCACGTGTAGGGGTTGCGCACGAAGAAGCCGAGCGGGCCGTCGACGATGTCCCACGAGATGAAGCCGGTGTCCATGCCGTGCTGGAAGTCCAGCGGTGGCAGCCGGGTCGGCATCGCCGAGCCGGCCACGAACACCAGCGCCGGCACCCACCAGGACAGCCCGCGCGCCGACAGGGCGACGATCACGGGGATGAACCACACCCAGTGGTGCTCCCAGGAGAAGGGCGACACCGCGCACGCCGTCATGCCGGCCAGGCCCAGCGCCAGCACGCGGTCGCCGCGCCGGTCGACCAGGCCGGCGATGGCGATGCCGGCCAGGCCCACCACCACGCCGGCCAGCAGCCACGGCACCTTCGAGCCGTCCTCGCCGAACACTCGCGCCAACATGCCGTGGATCGACTGGTCGGACCAGTTCAGCAGCGGCCCGACGCGGCTGGAGTCGCCGAACACGCCGCCGAACCAGTAGTGCGCGGCCTCGGGCACGAACAGCAGCCCCACCACGACGGTCACGGCGAACGTCGCCAGCGCGGTGACGGCCTCCCGCCACCGGCGGGCGAACAGCAGGTAGCCGACGAAGATCAGTGGCGTCAGCTTCACCGCCGCGGCCAGGCCCACACCCACACCGGCCCATGTGGACGGCCGGTTCCGGCACAGGTCGAACAGGATCAGGGCGAGCAGGATCAGGTTGATCTGTCCCAGCAGCAGGCTGGTGCGCACCGGCTCCAGCCACAGCGCGGCCGCGGCGAACACGAACGTCAGCTCCGGCGGCAGGCCGACGATCGCCCGGCAGCGCTGCACGATCAACCACAGCAGACCGAGGTTGCCGGCCACCCACACCGCGCACAGCACGGGCAGCGGGATGATCGCCAGCGGCGCGAAGAACACCGCCGCGAACGGGGGATAGGTGAAGAACATCGGCCCCAGCACGCCCTGCGCGTACAGCGGCTGCCCGCTCAGCCAGGCCTTGGCGCCGGCCTGGTAGACCTGCATGTCGATGAGCCCGCCGCTGGGCCACAGCGCCACCATCGCCACGGCGGCGCCGACGGCCACGTAGAACACCGTCCGGGCGTTGGCGACCAGCCATTTTTGGGCAGGGTCGATCCTGAGGAGCATCGCTCGTGTTCCTTCCCCCAGTGAGGGTCTCTAGCGGTATGAGTCGCCAGAGCTCGCGTTGTTGCGGCGAATTCGTGTCGGCTACGTCACTCGGCCGAGTAGTCGCGGGCGCTGAAGGTGCGCAGCACCGGCCCGCAGGCGGCCGCCGCGGCCAGCGCGACCGCGAAGCCGGCGACTCCCGGCGCGAGAATCCACGGGCTGAGCAGGGATTCGCCGTGACCGGAAATGCTGTGCGTGATGTCGAGCAGGCCGAGGCCGACGAGCATGCCGGCCAGCGACGAGCCGATCGTGGCCACCAGCACCGGCAGCACGACCTCGCGCCGCAACGCCCGCGCCAGCACCCGGACCGGCGTGCCGGCCGCGATCAGGGCCCCGAACGTGCGCCGGCGGTCGATGACCGAACCGGCCGCCGCCACGGCCGCGCTGGCCCCGCTGAGCAGGGCCATGAGCCCCAGCCCGATGGCGGTCGCCCGCCGCAGGTCCGCCATCAGCGTGTCCATGTGGCCGATGTCGCGGTAGTTGTCGGAGACCGCCACGTCGGGCAGCACCCGCACCACCGCCGTGTACACGGCGTCCTTGGTGGACGGAGTCGTGACGGTGGCGGCCCCGGTCGGCTTCGCCGCCAGGTCCGGGAACACCGCCGGGTCGATCACGATCATGTCCGTCCAGTCGGACAGCTTGTGCAGCGGCACGTCCGCCGGCAGCGGCCTGGCCGACGGGGTGTCGGTGGGCGTGCTGGGGTTCAGACGGAACTCCATGCTGTGCAGGGCGTCCGAGGAGCCGCGGGGGAGGTAGACGGCTGGGCCGTCGGTGCAGTCGCTCGTGGACAGTCCGGATAGGACCATGGCGATGTCCTTGCACGGCGCGATGACGGCCTCGTAGCTTGGCCGATTCTCGTCCGAAGTGGACGTCAGCGAACCGCCGACCAGTGGAATCACCGGCGCGTTGAGGTTGCGTCGAGCCAGCTCGGCCCGCAGTTCGGCGATCGCGTCGGTGTGCGGGCCGACGGTGCTCTGGCCGACCGTCTGCGCGACGATCGCGTTGTCCTTCCACGGGCCGCTGAACGTCGGCATCTCCCGTTCGAGACCCGGCAGCATGGTCAACGCCATCGAGCCGGCGAACACCGCCACCACCACGCCCGCCGCCGCACGGAACGACGCCACCGGATCGCCGAGCAGCCGCCGGCCGGCCAGCAGCGTGGACGGCTTGCGCCAGCGGCCGACGAAGTACCGTCCGACCAGCGCGGTGACCACCGGCCCGGCCAGCACCAGCGCCACCGCGACGGCGCCGAGGCCGACCAGCACGACCGTGAACCGGTCGAGGTCGGACCGCCCGCCGGTGGCGATCGACAGGCCCAGCAGGAATACGCCGCCCGCCGCCACCAGCCCGAGCAGCCGGGCGGGGCTGATCTTGCGCCGGGACTGCTCCGCGGCGGCCATCAGCGGCCGGTCGACGACGCGGCGCAGCCCCAGCACCGCCGCCCCGACCACCAGCACCGGCGCCAGCACCGCGACGAAGCCCACGAACAGCGGCCCGGACGTGAAGTCGCCGGGCAGCCAGGTTCCGCCGCCCCACGGGATCATCGCCGTCAGGTGGCTCAGCGGCTGCGCGACGGCGACCGCGAGCACGCTGCCCAGGACCGCCCCGATCACCGTCTCCACGGCCGTCATGGCGATCACCTGCACCGGCGTCGCGCCGGCCAGTCGCAGCGCCGCCAGCCGGCGTTCGCGGCGGGTCGCGGTCAGCCGCGCCGCCGACGCCACCAGCACCAGGCACGGCACGATCAGCACCACCATGCCGACGCGGGTCAGCAGGTACAGCATGTCGCCGTTGTCCTGGGCGACGGCGTCGTTGCCGCCGAAGCCGGCGAGGAAGCGACCGTCGATCGTGCCGGGCTGGTGGCCGATGATCGCCACCAGTTCGTCCGGGTACTCCAGCGCCTGATCGCCGATCTCGCCGACGACCTGCCCCGGGAACCGGTCGCCGAGCAACTGCGGCGGCGTGGCCTTGACCAGGTCCGCGAGCACCGGCGACAGCAGCACCTCGCCCGGTCCCGGCACCTTGGAGATGCCCGGCGCCAGCGTCGGCGTGTTGCCGGCCTTGGTCAGGGCCACGTCGAAGCGGTGAATCAGCTTGCCGTCGTACTGGTCGCTGTTCGTGGCCATGGCCATCAGCGCGCGGGTGTCCTGTTGGCTCACGGCGTTGTCGGTGCTGCGCCATGCCGTGCGTTCGGCCCGGTGCTGCAACGCGTTCGGCGCGGAGGCCAGCCACAACACCAGCGACACGCCCAGAGCCACGCCCACCGTGACCAACGCGGTGCCGATCCGGCTACGGGAGTCGTTCCGCAGCACGGCAAGCGCGATACGGAACACACTCATGAGTAGACCTCCTGGAGAATGCGACCGTCGCTCAGCTCGACGACCCGCCGAGCGCGGCCGGCGATGGCGGCGTCGTGCGTCACGACGACGACCGCCGCGCCGGATTCCGCCGCGGACGTCAGGAGGGCGGACATCATGTCCTGGCCGGTGCGGGTGTCCAGGGCGCCGGTCGGCTCGTCGGCGAAGATCACCCGCGGCCGGTGCGCCAGCGCCCGCGCGATGGCGACCCGCTGCGCCTGCCCGCCGGACATCTCCCCGGGCCGCCGCTTCTCCAACCCGACCAGCCCCAGCCTGGCCAGCCAGTCCCGGGCATCGGCCACGGCCTGCTGGCGCGGCATCCCGGCGAGCAGCAGCGGCAGCGCCGCGTTCTCCTCGGCGGTCAGCTCCGCCACGAGCATCCCCGACTGGAACACGAAGCCGAAGGCGGTGCGCCGCAGCTCGCTGCGCGCCGCCTCGGACAGCGTGCCCACGGACTGCCCGTCCAGGAACACGTCGCCGCTGTCCGGCCGCAGGATGCCGGACAGCACGTGCAGCAGGCTCGTCTTGCCGGACCCGGACGGCCCGACGACGGCCAGCACCTGGCCCGGCTCGATGCTGATGTCCACGCCGTCCAGCGCGTGCACACCGCCGTAGTGTTTGGTCAGACCCCGTCCCGCCAGCACCGGTGCCACTCCTCACCCTCCGATCCCTCGTGTCGGGGTCAGACGATGCCGGCGCGGGCGGGTCGGCCACCTCGGCCGAGCAGCACGGGCCCGCGGCCGTCCATCGGCCGAATGACCGATGCCGCGCCGGGCCGGTCGGCCGAGGTCACGGGGCGTCGACCGGCCGTACTGTGTCCTTCGTGGACCGACTGCTGACCGCGCTGCGCGCCCCCGTTTTCATCGGCGCCGGCGTCATGGCGGTGTACGTGCTGCAAACCGGATCGACGGTGCTCTACGGATTCCGGCTGTCCGAGCTGGGCATGGCGGTGTTCGTCCTGCCGGTCTGCGTCGCCGCGGTCATCTGCGCCAAGCGCCCGGTGCTGGCGGTGGCCGTGGCCAGCGTCGCCGCCGGCGTCGGCACGGTCTACGCCCGGGCCTACCACGTCTACCCGCCGGCGTGGCTCAGCCCGCTCACGCCCGCGGAGACCGTCGCCTTCCTGGTCATCATCGTCACGGTGGTGTTCAGCGGAGAGACCGGGGCCGCGATCTTCGAGCTCGGGCTGCTGTGCGCGTCGGCGACGTTCGCCCTGCTGTTCCGCGAGACCTCCCTCATCTTCTCGCTGGAGCGGCGGCTCAGCTTCGCGTTGGACGTCGCGGTCGTCGCCGTTGCCGTCCTGCTTGGCATCTACCTGCGGGCCCGTGACGGCATCCGCCGCCGCGCCCTGGCCACCGCCGTCACCGACGCCCAGCGGGCCGAACGCGTGGAGCTGGCCCGCGAGCTGCACGACGTCGTCGCGCACCACGTCACCGGCATGGTGGTGCAGGCGCAGGCGGCGCTGACCGTCGCCGACAACGACCCGCTGGCCGCGCACCGGCTGCTGCCCGGCATCGTCAACTCCGGCACCGACGCGCTGGCGGCGATGCGCCGGCTCGTCGGCACGCTGCGCGAAAGTGAGCCCCTCTACACCGCCACCACCGACCTCGACGCCGACGTCCGGGCCGCCGTCGACCGCGCCCAGCAGGCCGGCGTCCCGGTGCGGCTGACCATGCGGCTGCCGGCCGTCGTGCCGCAGGAGGTCGGCCGGTCGGTGCTGCGGCTGGTCCAGGAGTCGCTGACCAACGTGCACAAGCACGCCAACGACCCCACGCTGGTGGCGGTCGAACTCACGACCGGGTCGGACGCGTTGCGACTGATGGTGCGCGACGACGGCAAGGGCGGACGCGTCACGCCCGTCGGCGGGTCGGGTGGCTACGGTCTGGTCGGTATGAGAGAACGGGTGGAGCTGCTCGGCGGCCTGTTCTCCGCGGGCGAGGTGGCCGGCGGCTGGCAGGTGCTGGCCGAGCTACCACTCAAGGGGGAGGCGCGTTGACCGTCCGGGTGTTGATCGCCGATGACCAGGAGATGGTCCGGGTCGGGTTCCGGATGATCATCGACAACCAGCCGGACCTGGAGGTGGTCGCCGACGTCCCCGACGGCGTGACCGCGCTGACCCAGGCCCGGGAGCTGCGGCCGGACGTGTGCCTGGTGGACATCCGGATGCCCGGGATCGACGGGCTGGAGGTGACCCGGCAGCTGGCCGGGCGCGGGGTCGCCGACCCGATCAAGGTCGTGGTGGTGACCACCTTCGACCTGGACGAGTACGTCTACGCCGCGCTGGAGAACGGGGCCTGCGGCTTCCTGCTCAAGGACGCCGGCCCGGCGCTGCTCGTCGAGGCGGTCCGGGCGGCCGCGGCCGGCAACGCGCTGATCTCCCCGCAGATCACCCTGCGGATGCTCCAACATTTCACTCGGCCGTCGGAGGGCGCGGACCTCGACCTGTTGACCCAACGCGAACAGGACGTGGTGCGGGAGGTCGCGCGGGGTCTGACCAACACCGAGATCGCCGGGGCGTTGTTCCTGTCGCTGTCGACGGTGAAAACGCACCTGGCTTCCGTGCAGAACAAGATCGGTGCCCGAAATCGGGTGGAGATTGCCGCCTGGGCCTGGCGAACCGGTCTCGTGACCGCCTAGCGTTCCGCAGGTACTCTGTCAAGCGATCTGTCACTCAATGGAGACCGTCGCGTGACATGTGTACAGGCGCATAGGGATTTCCCTAACGGCGGTTCGGCCGCAACCGAAGGCTCCGCTCAGTCGATCGTCAATCCCGCGTTCCGACCCTACGGTTCTATATCGTGCAGGACGCGCAGCTTGTCGGCGCCATCGTGGAAGGCGACCGGCAGGGGTGGGCCGAACTCTACGAGAGGTACGCCGACCCCCTTTACACCTATTGTGTCTCCCAGTTGCAGGACCGTGAGGCGGCGGCCGACGTCCTGCACGACACACTGATCGTCGCCACGGAGCGCGTCGCGCAACTGCGCGACCCGGAACGGCTGCGCCCCTGGCTGTACGCGATCGCCCGCAACGAGTGCCACCGCCGCCGGCGCAGCCACCGCCGGCTGGTCGCGCTGGAGGAGGCCGGCGACGTGCCGGCCGCGGCCGAGGACGTGGACGGCGAGCTGCGGCTGGAGGAGATGCGCCGGCTGGTGCGCGACGCCGTGGAGGGTCTGAACCCGAGCGAGCGCGAGGTGCTGGAGCTGGCCGGCACGCACGGCCTGACCGGCCAGGACCTGGCCGCGGCGCTGGACGTGTCCGTCAATCACGCCAACGCCTTGCTGTCCCGGGCCCGCCAGCAGTTCGAGCGGTCGCTGGGCGCGCTGATCATCGCCCGCACCGGGCGGGCGGCGTGCGGGGTGCTCGACGACATGCTCCGCAGCTGGGATGGTCGGATGACCCCGTTGCTGCGCAAGCGGATCGCGCGGCACATCGAGAACTGTGAGACCTGCGGCGAGAACAAGAAGCGGCGGGTCAACGCCAAGCAGCTGCTGGCCATGATCCCGCTGCTGGTGGCCGGCGGCGAGGTCGCCGACAAGGTGGCGCAGCAGCGGGAGAACCCGGAGCTGGTCAGCTACCGGCGCGGACTGGCCGAACGCGCCGGCCCCTTTCGGCGCGACGGCTTCCCCGTGAGCCAGGTGCGCCGATATCGACCGCCGTACGTCACGATCGCGGCGGTCAGCGTGCTGATCATCGCCCTGGGCATCTACATGTTCGCGCCGGCCCCGCGCGACCAGAACGAGGCGCTGCCGCCGTCGGAGACGACGACGCTGCCGGTGTCGGTGCCGACGACAACCGAGGACACGTCGACGACGACCGTCACGACGACGACCGATCCGACGACCACCACGGTCGTCACCACGACCAAGGCGGCCGCCGTGCCGCCGAAGACGGTGGTGGTCACGACCACCATCACGACGACGACCACGACCCCGCCGACATCGGCGGTGACGACGACCACGACCACCACACCGTCGTCGTCGACCCCGCCGCCGCCGGGCACGCTCGGCGTCACTCCGCGTGAGATCAACCTCAACGCGGGGCCGGGCACGGTCAGGGTCTCGTCGAAGGGGGGAACGCTGACGTGGACCGCGTCCAGCGCCGACCCCGCCATCAAGATCTCACCGTCGGCGGGCACCCTTGCCGCGAACGACACGGTGGATACCACCATTTCGCTCACCCGCTCCGACAACGCGGGCGGCGCGAAGGTGGTGTACACCGCGACCGGCGGCCAGGCCATCACGGTGAGTGTGAGTTGGTCCGTCATCTCGTGACGCAGAGAAGTCACCATAAATTTCTGGAGAAAAGTTGTTGTTCCTCGATCCGCCCAGGTCTCCCAGCTTCGGGCGGCCACTCCTGTGAGCCGTCCGCACGCTGAAGCCGAAGGAGACAGGCGAGATGGAAACTGACACGGCGGCAACGACGCTGACCCGGGTCCCGGTGCTCGTGCGGGCCACGGATCCGATCCTGCAGGGCGGGGTCGCCGTCACGCTGCGCACCAGGCCGGAGATCCGGCTGGTGGACGAGGACGCGGCGGAGGCGAGATCGGCGGTGGTCTTCGTGGTCGCCGACCGGCTCGACGACCAGGCCGTCAAGCTGCTGCGCACGCTGCAGTGCGGCGGCCACACCAAGGTGGCGCTCATCGCCGGCCAGATCGACGACAACGAGATCCTCACCGCGGTGGAGAACGGCGTCTGCGCCGTCGCCCGCCGCGCGGAGATCAACGCCGACGCGCTGGTCCGGCTGGCCCAGGCGGTCAACACCGGCGAGGGCGCGCTGCCGCCCGACCTGCTGGGCCGGCTGCTGGACCGGGTCGCCCGGCTCCAGCGCAACGTGCTGGAGCCGCGCGGGCTGCACCTGGGCGGCACCTCCGCCCGCGAGACCGAGGTGCTGCGCCTGGTCGCGGAGGGCTACTCCACCAAGGAGATCGCCGAGCAGCTGTGCTACTCGCAGCGCACCGTGAAGGCGATCATGCACGACATCACCAACCGGTTCCATCTGCGCAACCGGCCGCACGCCGTGGCGTACGCGCTGCGGGAAGGCCTGATCTGACACGGCATTCGTTGTTCTGACCGAGAGGGGCGGCGCGGACGGCCGCCCCTCTCGGTCTGCCGGTTCAGTGCCAGTAACCGGCGCCCGTCCCCACCACTTCGGCGTTGTAGTGCTGGTTCCAGCTGACCAGGTGCGAGAAGAAGCCGTTCAGCTGGACGTTCAGCTGGATCGGCAGCGCCGCGATCGGCCCCGAGTTGGCGTCGCCGCGGTTCATCGCGTGGTTGGGCACGATCGCCCGCACGTCCACCGAGAAGTCCGGCGGCAGGTAGTTGACCTGGATCCACGGCGCCACGTAGTCCAGGTAGCGGCCCACGCCGTTGTGGCTGGCGCCGTAGTAGAACGAGATGCCGACCAGGAAGTCGTAGTCGGCCTGCCAGACCCGCCACCACTCGCTGGACGCCTTGAAGTGCAGGCTGATGCTGTGCGGCTCGGAGCCCCAGCCGGTCAGCGACATCGGGTCCACCCCGGACGGCACCGCGTTGGCGTACTCGGTGGCGTTGATGGTGGCGGTGTTGTGCAGCAGGTCGATCACGGTCTTGCCGACGTTGACGATGGTGTCGACCGCGCTGTCGCCGCCGATGGTCTCCTCGCCGGGCCCGGTGCCGGCGAGCTCGTCGCTCGCGGTGTAGCTGGCGAAGTTGGCCGCGTCGGCCTGCATCGCCTGCTCGAAGTCGCTCTGGCTGACCTGTGGTGTGGTGTCGGTCATCGGGATTCTCCTAGCGGGTCGCGAAGATGTTGGCGCGCGAGTTCGCGCCCAGCTCGAACGAGCGCTCGAACGTGTCGTAGTCCAGCTGCTGCGGACCGTGGATCGGGTCGTTGTAGTACATCCAGGTGCCGGCCATGGTGCCGTCCGACCAGATGCCGTACAGCACCACGGCGTGGCTCACGGTGCCCTGCGCGCTCTGCTTGATCACGATCCACAGTGGACCGTGGTTGGACAGCTCGGTCGCCCAGTACGGCGGGATCGCGCACGCCGGGTAGATCTCCCGGACGCCCCACTGCAGGGCGATCGGCTCGATGCGGTCCCAGGTCATGGCCACGTCCCGGTACTCGCCGAGCACCGTGTCCAGGTCGGAGCCCGCCAGCATGGCGATGCCGGCGGCCCAGCAGCTGGTGTTGTCGTGCTGGTACACCATGCCCACGGTCTCGCTGTGGCTGACCGGCTCCCAGGGCTCTGTCATCGTCAACCGCCGATCATCACGGTGCCCGCGCCGACGATGGAGCTCGTCGGCGCCGGGGCAGGGTCGTTGCAGGTGTTCACCTTGTCGCCGACGCGGGCGGCCGGCTTGTTGTTGATGAAGACGGTGCCGCTGCCCGCGATCACGGTGCCCTGGTTGGTCGGCGGCGTCTGGAAGGTGCCGCCCGGCGGGATGTGCACCGGCGAGTTCATCGCGGTGCTGCCGACGGTGGCCGCCGGCATGCCGCCGATCATCACGTTCGTGCTGCAGTTGCCGACGATCTTGCCGGTGAACGGCAGCGGCATCGGCGTCGGCACCGGGCCACCCGGAGACGGCACCATGATGATGTGCGTGTCGGTGCCGACGACCTGGTCGCCCTGCTTGGCCCCGAAGCTCATTCCGCCTCCTCGATCCGCTTGCGGGCCCAGGTCTTCCCGTTCACGGGCGCGGCCGGCGGCCGGACGGTCCTCGCCACGCCCAGGTGCATCTCGTCGGCGGGCTTGGCCAGTTCCGTGTCGACCGGCGGCACATAGGCCGCGTTGACCGTCAGCACGAAGGAGGCCCGCGGCGGGAACCCCAGCTCGCTCGGCATCGCCGCGCCGATCTTGAGGTCCAGCCCGGTGTCCTCGTCGGTCAGCGCGATCAGCGCCTGCCCGAGCAGGTCGTGCTCCGTCTCGGGATCGGCGGCGTGCGCCTGCACCACATAGGACAGTTCGTAGCGACGGGTCGGCGGCCGCCGACCGAGCAGCGTGCCGTCCGCGGCCCGCACGTCGTCCCAGCCGGCGGACCGGCCGCGCGCGTCGTCCCGCAGCCCGAACAGCGTGAGGGAGACGGCGGGTTGGCCGCCATCGGGCACGGCAAGCAGAACGGCGGTGCCGTCCGGCAGCCGTTTCCGCAGCAGGTCGCGCAGCGCCTGGTCGACGGTGGGGATCACACCACGAAGTGTCCGGTTCGGCCGCCGGCGATCGCAGTGGCGGACAGGCGTCCTTTCGGACCCGACCGGTTCGCCCCTAGGTGCAGTCCTGGCCGCCCCAGGTCGCGCCCCACCGTCGCTGTGAATCTGGGTGTTTCCCGGTCACGATTTCGTCGTCGCAAGTGTCTGTCAGGGAGGGCCCGATGCCAAGCAGCTACCTCGCGCCCGGCGTGTACATGGAGGAAGTCTCATCGGGCTCGCGGCCGATCGAGGCCGTCGGGACCGCGGTCGCCGCCTTCGTCGGATTCGCCGAGAAGGGGCCGGTCAACGAGCCGGTCCTGGTCACCAGCTGGACCCAGTTCAAGCGTTCCTTCGGCGACTTCGTCGAGGGCTACCACCTCGCGCACGCCGTCTACGGGTACTTCCTCAACGGTGGCGGCACCGCGTACGTCGTCCGCGTCGGAGGGGTCGCGGACGGCGACGGCGCCGCGCCGGTGGCCGAGCTGCCGTCCGCGGCGGACGGCCGGGTCGCGCTGACCGTGTCCGCCAAGCAGGCCGACACCGCCGGGCTCAGCGTCGAGGTGCAGCCGGCCGGCGACCCCACCGACGACAGCTTCAAGCTGGTGGTCAAGCAGGGCGGCCAGCCCGTCGAGACCTTCGACAACGTCACCACCCGCCGCGGCGCCAACAACGTCGTCACGGTCGTGAAGGCGCAGTCCAAGCTGATCACCGTCGAGGACACCAAGGGCAAGGTGCTGGCGGTGCCGCAGGTCGGCGAGGTCGCGCTGCCCGCCGGCGGCGACGCGCCGGTCAGCGCCAACGACTACGTCGGCGACTCCGCCGACCGCACCGGCTTCGGCGGCCTGGAGGCGATCGACAACGTCACCATGCTGTGCGTGCCGGACCTGATGGCCGCCTACCAGCACGGCAAGCTGTCGCTGGACGACGTCAAGGCCGTGCAGCTGGCGATGATCGCGCACTGCGAGCTGATGTCCGACCGCGTGGCCATCCTGGACACCCCGCCCGGCCTGAACGCCCAGCGCGTCAAGGAATGGCGGATGGACTTCACCGGCTACGACTCCAAGTACGCGGCCATGTACTGGCCGTGGATCAAGGTCGCCGACCCGGTGGCCGGCAAGCAGGTCTTCGTGCCGCCGAGCGGCCACATGGCCGGCATCTGGGCCCGCAACGACGCCAACCGCGGCGTGCACAAGGCCCCGGCCAACGAGGTGGTGCGCGGCGCGGTCACGCTGGAGCTCAACATCACCAAGGGCGAGCACGACACGCTCAACCCGGTGTCGGTCAACTGCATCCGGGCGTTCCCCGGCCAGGGCATCCGGGTGTGGGGCGCGCGCACGCTGTCCAGCGACCCGGAGTGGCGCTACCTCAACGTGCGGCGGCTGTTCAACTACGTCGAGAAGTCGATCCTCCAGGGCACCAACTGGGTCGTGTTCGAGCCCAACGACCCGAAGCTGTGGGACTCGGTCAAGCGGACCATCACCATGTTCCTGCGCCGGGTGTGGCGGGACGGGGCGCTGTTCGGCCGGACGCCGGCCGAGGCGTTCTTCGTCAAGTGCGACGAGGAGAACAACCCGCCGGAGAACCGCGACGCCGGCATCCTGACCGTGGAGCTGGGCATCGCGCCGGTCAAACCGGCCGAGTTCGTGGTGTTCCGCATCTCCCAGTTCTCCGAGGGCGCTTCGCTCGAAGAGTAAACCCGAACCGTCCACGAAGGAGACACGAAGATGCCTGCCGGACTCGGCCCCAACCAACCGAGCGACGCGCTCACCGCGGCCCGCTTCTCCATCACCATCGACGGCTACGAGATCGCCTCCTTCGCGGAGCTGCTCGGCATCACCACCGAGGTCGAGGCGGTCGAGCTGATGGAGTCCACGGACAAGGCCGTGGTGCTCAAGAAGCTGCCCGGCAAGACCAAGCCGCCGACGCTGGTGCTCAAGCGCGGCAAGAACACCAGCATGGAGCTGTGGGCGTGGCACGAGGCCGTGCTCAACGGCGACATCGTGGCCGCCCGCAAGAGCTGCTCGCTGGTGATGTACTCCACCGACGGCAAGCCGGTCGCCCGCTACCACCTGGAGCACGCGTGGCCGGCCAAGCTGGAGATCGGCGCGTTGAAGGCCGGCGCCAGCGAGGTGCTGATGGAGACCGTCACCCTGGTCTGCGAGCACATCCAGCGGGTGGCGCCGTGACTGCCGTGCAGGAGACGCTGCGCACGGAGTACCCGTTCACGCTGCCGCGCGGCTACGTGGACGAGAACGGCCGGGTGCACCGCAACGGCGTCATGCGGCTGGCCACGGCCCGGGACGAGATCACCACGCAGGCCGACCAGCGCTCCAAGCAGAACCCCGCGTACCTCACGGTGTTGCTGCTGGAGCGCACGGTCACCGAGCTCGGCGAACTGTCCGCGGTGGACACGTTCGTCATCGAGAACCTGTTCGCCTCGGACCTGGCTTTCCTCCAGGACCTGTACCGGCGCATCAACCAGGACGGCCACACCGAGGTCGCCGTCAGCTGCCCGCACTGCGGCAAGGACTTCGGGGTCGACATCGCCGGTGATGCGCCGGGGGGATTCTGACGTGCGCGGCTGACCGGATCTGGGAGGAAGTCGCGTACGTCGCCTACTACCTGCACTGGACCTTCGGCTCGATCCTCGACCTGGAGCACCCGGTGCGGCAGCGGATGATCGCCGAGATCGGCCGCATCCACACCCAGCTGGCGGAGCAGAACGAGATGTAGGAGGGGAGGGGCGGATGCGCTGGCCGTTCCGCAGGCGTGCCACCGAGACCGGCGAGCCGGTCGCCGACTCGGCCGTCGCCGAGCGCGGTGCTGTCGAGTCCGGTGTCGTCGAGCGCCCGCAGCACCGGGAGTGGTCCGCCCTTCCGCCGCTGCCGGCCACCTTCGCCGCGAAGGCGCCGCTGGTCATCGGCCCCGCCCCGGTGCTGCCGCCGCTGCCCGGCCGGCGCGAGCCGATGCCGGCCAGCGACCCGGCGCTGCGCGGTTCCGTGCAGGGCATCGCCTCCGTGCTGAAGCCGGTGCGGTTCGAGCGCGCCGCCGCCGAGGTCGTGCACCGGCCGGTCCGGCGGCGGGTCGTCGTCCGGCCGGAGGCTCCCGTCGAGCCCGAGCCACTGACCTATGTGGACGAACAGCACGTCGAGGAGCCGCGCGAGCCCAGGGTTCCGCACCGCGCCCCGGCCTGGCTGCGCTACACCCCGCCGGCGTGGATGATGCAGCAGCAGGGCGACGAGCCGGGCATCCCGGACCTGCCGCTGCCGATCATGGAGACGCCCACGCCGCCTCCGCCGCCACCCGTGCCGGTGGTGAAGCCCAAGCCGGAGCGGCGGATGACCTTGGGGCAGGCCCGGCGGTTGGGCCTCGGCGCGCCGATTTCCCCCGCCTCGCAACAGAATGCCACCCAGGACGAAGACCCTGAGGAGCCTGCTCCAGCGGCCGTCCACCACCCACCCGAGCCTGTCCACCAGGTGCCGGAACTCGTGCACCGGCCTGCCACGCCGGAGCCGCAAGCACCGGACGTTCCGACGACGCAAGAAGCCACGCCGCTGATCCACGAATCGGTGCCGGGTGAGCTCGCCACGGCCATGCGCCAGACGCACGGCGTGGACGTCGCCGACGTACCGGTGGTCCGTGGCCCGGTGGTGTCCGCGCAGGCGCGATCCCTTGGCGCGCGGGCATTCACGCGCGCCGGCAAGGTTCATCTGCCGGACGAGGCCGGCCCCGTGACCTCGCCGAAGGCGCGTGGCCTCATCGCGCACGAACTCGTGCACGCCGTGCAGCAGCGCACCCTCGGGCTGTCGCTGCCGTCGCCGTCGTCCGAGCACGGCCAGGCGCTGGAGGCCGAAGCCGTTGCGGTGGAACGCTTCTACGCCGGCGAGCCCGCGGCCCCGCAGCCGCTGATCCACGCGCCCCGCAACACGCCTGCAGCGCCGGTCGTCGACACGCACGCCCAACTCGCGCCCACCGCAACCGTCACCACCACCCCGGCCGTCACCCCGCCGCAGCAGCCCCAGACGCAGCAGCAGCCGGTGATCGACAGCCGGGTGCGGCAGGAGGTCGACCGGCTCGCCACCGAGACGGCCCGGCGCGTCGTCGAGCAGGAGTGGCAGAACCCCTCGCTCACCCCGCAGCAGCGACAGGCCCTCGGCCTACCCGCGCAGCAGCAACAGGATCAGCAGCAGGACCAGCCCGACCCGACCGCCGGCTTCCTCGAAGCGGCGGTGCTGTCGCGGCTGCGGCCGTCACGGATGCGGCACGCCCCGCCGGCGCCGCCCGATCCCCAACACCCGTCCCAGCCGCAGCACGGACCGTTGTCGCAGACCACCGCGACAACGGTTCCGGCGCAGACGCCCCAGGGCACCACGCCGCAGCAGCAACAACAGCAGCAGGACCAGCCGCCGGTCGACTCCACCGCGGGCTTCCTGGAGGCGGCGGTGCTGGGACGCCTGACCCACCACGGCCACCACCTGCACCGCGACACCGTCCAGCAGCAATCGCAGACGCCGCAACAACAGCAGGCCCACCAGTCGAGCCAGCCGCAGTCGCAGGCCCTCACCCAGCACACCGCCAGCACCACCGCCGCCACCACCAGCGCGACCGCCGACACCGCCGCGCACCACCGGGTCGACATCAACGACCTCGACCTGGAGGAGCTGTCCGCCCGGCTCTACACGCGGCTGCGCAGCCGGCTGCGTCTGGAGCTGCTGGTCGACCGGGAACGCGCCGGCCAGTTGACCGACTACCGATAGGGGAGACGTCATGCCACTCAACGACCAGTCGGTGATCGGCCTGGCCAACCGGTTCACCGTCAAGGTGACGCCGGGCGAGCACGACCTGGGCAGCTGGACCAAGGCCGAGGGCCTGGACGTGACCTGGGACGTCGCCGACTACCGGGCCGGCGACTCCGGCAACCAGCGCTGGTACTTCCCGGCCGCCACCAAGTACAGCCACGTGCGGCTGTCCCGGGCCGCCGCGCAGGGCGACTCGCAGAAGGTCAAGGACTGGCTGAGCCAGACCTCCTTCCACCACAAGGGCGGCATGGAGGTGCAGATCGTGCTGCACGACTCGTCGACCAAGAAGGTGCTGGACTGGCACCTGAAGAACGCCATGCCGGCCAAGTGGTCCATCGCCAACTTCGAGGCCGGCGGCAGCAACGTGGCCATCGAGACACTGGAGCTGGTGCACGAGGGCTTCCTCGACGACGACGTCAGCTACGGGGGCTGAGCCGTGCCGATGAACCCGATGGCCATGCTCGGCCTGGTCACACGCTTCCACGTCTCGGTCGACGGCGTCGACCTGGGCGGCTGGGCGCGGTGCTCGGGGCTGAGCGTGGACTTCAAGCCCGAGCCCTGGTACGAGGGCGGCGACTACCAGCATCCGACCTACCTGCCGGGCCGCATCGAGTACCCGCCGATCACCTTGCAGCGGGCCATGAACGCGCAGGACACGCCGCGCGTGCAGGCCTGGCTGAGCAGCAAGGCGTCGAGCTGGGTGACCGCCAACAGCAGCGGCGGCGGTGGCACCGCGCAGATCACCCTGTTCGACGCCAAGGCGCAGAAGGTTGCCAGCTGGTCGCTGCGCAACGTGTACCCGAGCAAGTGGGACGGGCCGGAGCTGGACGCCCGCACCCTCGGGGTGGCCATCGAAAGCCTGCAACTCGTGCATGAGGGGTTTCTGTGACCGAGCTTGCGAGGGAACCATCCAACACTGCGACCGCGGTCGCGGACCTTGGTGTTGCGAGCGTTAGCGAGGTAGGGCCGTGACTGGGGCACTGGGCATTGCCGCGGCCGGGCTGGACGTCGCCGCGGGGGCGGCCATCGGGGCCGCCGCGCTGGCCGGCGCGCGGGTGCCGGCGATGCTGCGCTGCACCGACCCGGCGAACTTCGGCGTGGTGCCGTTCGACTTCAACCCGAACGAGATCAAGATGTCCCGGCAGAGCCAGAACGGCAACCGGTCCACGCCGCGCTCGACCAACGGCAGCAGCAACGCGATGGTCACGCAGAACGTGCAGAACTCGACCATCAACGTGAACAAGGTGCTGCTGGAGGGCATGACCACCAAGCTGCGCTGCGACACGCTGCTGGGCTGGATGGACCCGGGCAGCGCGCTGAACCTCGTCGCCGTGGTCGCCGCGCTGGCCGGCGCCAACCTCACCACCGAGCCGCCCACGCTGACCTTCCAGTGGGGTCCGCCGATGATCGGCTTCATGTACAGCGTGCGGATGACCAACTGCCAGATCACCTACAACCGGTTCACCTCGGCCGGAATCCCCATCCGCGCGTCGATCGACCTGACGCTGACCGAGGTGCCGAGCCTGCTCGGCAGCCTGCCGATGAACCCGACCTCCGGCGGCCGTCCGGGCCGGCGCACGCACACCGTCGGCCAGGGCGAGACGCTCCAGTCGATCGCCACCGCCAACTACGGGACTCCCGCGCTGTGGCGGCGGATCGCCGAGGTCAACGGCATCGACGACCCGACCCGAGTGCGCCCCGGCACCACCGTGTACCTGCCCAACGCCGACGAGCTGACGGCCGGGAGCGCGCGATGATGCCCGGCGGGCTGCTGGGGCAGGCGAGCGCCCTGGTCTGGCCCACGATCAAGGTCGGCGCGGTGATGGGCCTGCCGCTGTCGCCCCTGGTGCAGAGCCAGGTGATCCGCGCGGTCGTCGACACGCACCTGCACCTGCCGGACATGTTCGAGATCACCTTCGTCGACGAGGCCGGCACCGTCGCCGACGACGCCGGCCTGTCCATCGGGACCGCCGTGGAGATCCTCGCTGGCGACGCGACCAGCACCAGCACCACGTCGCTGATCAAGGGCGAGGTCACCGCCATCGAGGCCATCTGCGCCGACTCCGTCGTGTACACCGTGATCCGCGGCTACGAGAAGGCGCACCGGCTCCAGCGGGCCCGCCGCACGCGGACGTTCCTCAACATGAAGGACTCCGACATCGCCCGGCAGGTCGCCAACCACGCCGGCCTGGACGTCGGGACCATCGACGAGTCCAGCACCACCCACACCCACATCGCGCAGGTCGCCCAGACCGACTGGGAGTTCCTGGTGGCCCGCGCGCGCGAGATCGGCTTCGAGACCGGCGTCGTCGGTGGGGAGTTCTTCTTCCGTAAGGCATCCGGGCAGTCTTCGGGCGGCTTGGGCGGTGCGCTGGACGCGTTGGCCAGCGCAGTCGGCATCGGTGGCGGCCCGACGCTGACGTTCAAGGACAACCTGGTCAGCTTCTTCCCCCGGATCTCCGCCGCGAACATCACGCCGGACGTCGAGGTCCGGGTCTGGGACGCCAAGTCCGCGCGGGTGGCCGTCGGCTCGGCGTCGGCGTCCACCGGCACCGCGCAGATCGACGGCGAGGATCCCGGCCGGCTGGCCAATTCCTTCACCGACGGCCTGCTGCCACCGCTGCCGCACCTGCCGGCGCTGCCGCCGATCCCCGGCCTGCCGCACATCGACTTCGGCTCCTCGCCCAGCAACACGGCCTACGTGGTCGTCGACCGTCCACTCGCGACCGGATCGGCCGCGGACTCCGCCGCCGACGAGGCCGCCAAGGGCCTGGCCGACCACATCGCCAGCACCTTCGCCGAGGCCGAGGGCACCGCCGTCGGCGACCCGAAGATCCAGGCCGGCGTCAAGGTGACCGTCGCGCAGGTGCCCAAGCAGTTCGCCGGCAGCTGGACCGTGACCAACGCCAAGCACATCTTCGATCCGGCGGAGAACGGCTACCACACCAGGTTCTACGTCAGCGGACGCCAGGACCGGTCGCTGTTCAAGCTCGCCTCCGGCTCCTCGCAGCCCCATCCGGGGATGGCGGGTCTCGTGTGCGGCGTGATCACCAACGCCAACGACCCGGACAGCAAGGGCAAGGTGAAGGTCGCCCTGCCGTGGCTGTCGCCGAACTACGAGTCCGACTGGGCGCGGGTCGTGCAGCTCGGCGCCGGCCGCCGCAGCGGCATGGTGTTCGTGCCCGAGGTTGGCGACGAAGTGTTGCTGGGCTTCGAGTTCGGCGACCCGCGCCGGCCGTACGTGATCGGCGGTCTGGTCAACGACAACTCGTCGTACGAGCCGCTGAGCTCCGCCGTCAACGGCTCCGGCACGGTGGTCAAGCGGGGCATCACCTCGCCCGCCGGCAACGGCTTGCTGCTCTCCGACGAGCTGCCGCCCGGTCCGCCCGGGGCCGCGCCGCCGACCACGTCGTCGGTGACGCTGGGCACCGGCGACGGCAACCTCGGGCTGGCCATCGACCAGGTCGGCGGCACCGTCACGCTGACGTGCAAGCCGGCCCCGCCGGCCAGCCGCACCCCGGCCGGGTCGCTCACCATCGACTGCTCCGGGGCGGGCTCCATCACGATCAAGGCCGGCGCCGGTGGCCTGAAGATCACCAGCGACGGGCAGCTGGAGCTGTCCGGCCAGGCCGGCGTCAAGATCTCCAGCCCCGCCCTCGTCGAGGTGCAGGGCCAGATGATCAAGCTGAACTGAGAAGAGGCAGTGGTGTCACAGGACTTCGTCGGCGCCGGGTGGGGGTTCCCGCTGGGCGTGTCGCCGCGCGGCGGCATCGAGCTGGTCCGCCGCGAGGTGGAACTGGAGCAGGCCATGCGGCTGATCCTGGCCACCTATCCCGGCGAGCGGCCGATGCGGCCGGCGTTCGGCAGCCGGCTGCGGGACTTCGTGTTCCGGCCGGCCGACTCGGCCACCGCGGCCGAGCTGGCCGAGGAGGTCCGCAACGCGCTGCTGCGCTGGGAGGCCCGGGTCGACATCGAGCTGGTCGACGTTCGGCCGGATCCCGACGACCGCAGCGTGCTGTACATCGACATCAGCTACCGGATCAAGCACACGAACGACCGCCGCAACCTGGTGTTCCCGTTCTACACCATCCCCGAGGACGGGAGTGACTACTGATGCCGTTGCCGGTGCCCAACCTCGACGACCGCCGGTTCCAGGACCTGGTGGACGACGCCAAGCGCATGGTGATGCGCCGCTGTCCGGAGTGGACGGACCACAACGTGTCCGATCCCGGCGTGACGCTCATCGAGACCTTTGCGTACATGACCGACCAGCTGCTGTTCCGGCTGAACCAGGTGCCCGACCGGCTGTACGTGAAGTTCCTGGACATGATCGGCCTGCGGCTGATCCCCGCCACGCCGGCCGAGGTCCCGGTCACGTTCTGGCTGTCCGCGCCCGCGATCACCTCGGTCGGCGTGGCCCTGGGCACCAGCGTCGCCACGCCGCGGACCGACCTGGAGGAGTCGATCCTGTTCAGCACCAGGCGTGATCTCCAGATCGTGCCGTGTGCCCTGAGCCAGGTCGCGACGTACGTGGTGGGCGACGAGGCCCCGGTCGACCACACCGAGGAACTCAAGCTGGGCCGCAACTTCCCGGCGTTCAGCATGGTGCCGCAGGTCGACGACGTGCTGCTGGTCGGCCTGACCGACCCCGTGCCGAGCTGCGTCGTCCGGCTCGATTTCGACTGCCACGTCGAGGGTGTCGGCGTGCACCCCGAGCAGCCGCCGCTCGTGTGGGAGGCGTGGACCGGCGCCGGCTGGACGGAATGCCTTGTCTCCAAAGACGAAACCGGCGCACTGAACAAGGCCGGCGGCGTTCTGGTCCACGTCCCCGACACGCACGAGGCGTCGGTGCAGGTCGGTCAGCGCGCCGGCTGGCTGCGGGCGCGGGTGATCGCCGTGCCGCCGGAGTTCCCGACCTACAGCGACTCCCCGGTGATCATGGGCCTGTCGGCCTGCACCGTCGGCGGAACCGTGCCCGCGATCCACGCCGAGATCGTCGACGTCGAGGCGTTGGGCTTGTCGGAAGGCGTGTCCGGGCAGCAGTTCCGGCTGTCGCGCGTGCCGCTGCTCGGCGGCGTGGCGTCGCCGGTCGTCGAGGTCAGTTCCGACGACGGCTGGCAGGAATGGCAGCAGGTCAGCGGATTCGCGTGGAGCGGTCCGTCGGATCGGCACTACATCCTGGACGAGGTCGCCGGCACCGTCTCCTTCGGCCCCGCAGTCCGGGACGCCGACGGCAGCGTCCGTCAGCACGGCGCCGTGCCCGAGGCCGGCGAGACCGTGCGGATTCGGCGCTATGCCACCGGCGGTGGCCGTCAGGGCAATGTCGGCAAGGGCACCATCCGGCAGCTGAAGTCGTCGATCCCGTTCGTGGACCGGGTGGAGAACCTGGAGTTCGCCAAGGGCGGCGTGGACGCCGAGACCATCGACGAGGCCAAGGCCCGCGGCCCCATCCTGCTGCGGACCCGCAGCCGTGCCGTCACCGCCGAGGACTACGAGGCCATCGTCGCCGAGATCGCCCCCGAGCTGGCGCGGGTCCGGTGTGTGACCGCCGGCGAGGACGACGTCCAGGCCGGCGCCGTGCGGGTGCTCGTCGTGCCGGCCGCGTCCGAGGAGGGCGGCATCAAGCTGGGGGAGTTGGTACCCGAGGAGGGTATGCTCCGCCGGATCGCCGAGCACCTGGACCAGGTGCGCCTCATCGGCACCCGGGTGCTCGTCGAGCCCCCGCGCTACCGTGGCATCACCGTCGTCGCCCGCCTCGTCGCCCGTCCCCGCGTCGACACCGTTCGAGTCCGCGCCGACGCTCTGGCCGCGTTGTACGCGTACCTCAATCCCATCAGCGGCGGTCCGGACGGCACCGGCTGGCCCTTCGGCCGCCCGGTTGCGTCCGGCGAGATCTTCGGTCTGCTGCAGCGGATTCGCGGCGTCGACATGGTCGAGGACGTCCGCCTGTTCGGCGCCAACCCCGTGACCGGTGTTCGGGAAGGAGAGAGCCAGCGCATCGAGTTGGACTCGTGCAGCCTGGTCTTCTCGTTCGAGCACCAGGTGAGAGTGGAGCAGCACTGATGCGTGGCACCGTGCCCGGTCTGCCGAGTGCCGTTCCGCTGACGGCCATGCTGCCCGGCATCTTCCAGGAGGACCCGTTCACCGTCCGGTTCGTCGGCGGCTTCGACGACGTGCTGGCTCCCATCCTGTCCACTTTGGACAACCTGGGTGCGTATCTCGACCCCGCGCTGGCGCCCGAGGACTTCCTCGCCTGGCTCGCCGGCTGGGTCGGTCTCGAGCTGGACGAGAGCTGGCCGGTCGAGCGCCAGCGCGCCGCCATCGCCCGCGCCGCCCAGATGTATCGCATGCGGGGCACCGTGTCCGGTCTCCGGGACAACCTCGAGGTCCTCACCGGCGGACGCGCCCAGGTCGCCGACAGCGGCGGCGTCGCGTGGTCCGTCACCCCCGGCGCCCCTTTCCCCGGCCAGGACCAGCCGCGGCTGGCCGTCCGCGTTTCCGTGGCCGACCCGTCGGCCGTGTCCGTCAGTGCCGTCGACGCCGTCGTGTCCGCCGCCAAGCCGGCGCACGTCGTGCACAGGGTGGAGGTGGTGGGGTCGTGATCGTGTGTCGGAGTTGTGGCTTCCACAACAAGGATGCCGACTCTTTCTGCGGGTCCTGCGGTGAGTTCCTGGAGTGGACCGGGGAGAAGATCACCCCCAAGCCGGCTCCCGTCGTCGAGCCGGAGCCGGAGGAGCCCGCGCCGGCGAAGCGCAGTCTCCTGGAGCGGATCCAGTCGTTCGTGTACATGGACGTCGGCGAGCGCGACCCCCTGCCCGCGCCCACCGGCCCTCCCGGCTTCGGTGGCCCGCCCCGTCCCGGCCCGCCCGGCGTCGGCGGCCCCCCGCGCCCGCCCGGTCCTCCCGGCGTTGGCGGTCCTCCCGGCGTAGCCGGTCCTCCCGGTCCTCCGGGGGTTGGCGGTCCTCCGCGGCCTCCCGGCCCTCCCGGTGTCGGTGCGCCGCCTGCTCCTCCGGCACCTCCCGGTGTCGGCGGTCCTCCCGGCCCACCGGCCGGCACTGTCGGTCCACCCAAGCCGCCCGGTCCGCCTGGCGTCGGTGGCCCTCCTGGCCCGCCCGCTGGCACCGTCGGCCCTCCCGCACCGCCCGGCGTCGGTGCCCCGCCAGCTCCTCCGGCACCGGCCGGTGTCGGCGGTCCTCCCGGCCCGCCCGCCGGCACGGTCGGCCCTCCCGCAGCGGCTGGTGTCGGTTCGCCGCCGGCACCGGTCGGGGTCGCTGGCCCGCCGGCTGGCGTGCCGTCGCCCGTCGGTCCGCCCGGTGTAGCCGGCCCACCGTCGGCGACCGTAGGTCCCGCCGCTGGAGCGGTGGCTCCGCCCGCACCTGCTGGCCCGCCCACACCCGTCGGGCCGCCGTCGCCCGTCGGCCCTTCGGCGACCGGCGGTTCCCCGGCCGCGCCCGAACCCTCCCTCGAACTCCCGACCCCCACCCCCAAGCCCCCCGTCGAGGCCGCGTTAGTCGAACCCCTCCAGTCCGTTCCCGCCACCCCCAAGCCCGAGCCGCTGTCCGTGCTTCCAGAGCGCGAGCAGAAGCGGGTCACCGCTGTCGTCCGGAGGCCGCCGACACGCCGGCTCCGTCCCGGTGACTTGATCTGCGGCGATTGCGGCGAGGGCAACGCCGACACCCGGAAGTTCTGCAGCCGTTGCGGCGCCTCGCTGCTCACCGCCGAGGCCGTCAAGACTCCGTGGTGGCGGAAGCTGCTGCCCAAGCGCCGTACCAAGGTGCGCAAGGCGCTCGAACGCACCGCCAAGGACCGTAGGGCCAAGCGCACCGCCACCAGCACCGCGTTCAGGGCCGCCTTCAAGACCATCCGGGCCCTCGTCGCCGTGGTGCTCGTGCTGGGCGGCCTCGCCTACGGTTCGCTGCCCGCCGTGCGGACCTGGGTCAACGACCGGGTCGCCTCGTGGCAGTCCGACGCCCAGTCGGCTCTGGAACTGAGCTATTCGCCCGTCCACCCGTCGAAGGTCACCGCCAACTTCGAGGAGCCCACCCACCCCGCCGACCTGGCCGCCGACAGCGTCAGCAACACCTTCTGGGCCGCCCCCACCACCAAGGGCGAGGCCACCCTGGTCTTCACCTTCGACCACCCCGTCAACATCGACAAGGCCATCATCCAGAACGGCGACAACGACAAGTTCGACCAGTCCTTCCGCGTCGAACGTCTGCACCTGGTCTTCTCCACCGGCAAGACCGACGACCTCCAGCTCAAGGACCAGCCCGATCCCCAGGAGCTCACCGTCCAGAACGGCCACAACGTCACCAGCGTCGAGCTGCACGTCATGGCCACCTACCAGTCCCTGCACGGCACCGACGTCGCCATCAGCGAGATCGAACTGTTCCAGCGCAGCTGACCCCCGTGCCTCGGCGTCCCCCTCGGACGCCGAGGCACTCCCTTTCACCCCGATCTGAGCTCCGGTGGCGTGAACGCCGGCAGCCCCTCGACGATCTCCACCGTCCACCGGGTGTGGTGGACCATCCTGTGGTGCATCGAGCACGCCAGCACCAGGTTGTCGAGCTCGGTGGGTCCTCCGTCGGCCCAGTGGATCACGTGGTGTGCGTGGCATTGTCTAGGTCTGCGGTGACATCCCGGGAACGCGCACCCTTTGTCCCGGACGATCAGTGCCCGTCGTATGGCGTTCGGCACGGTCCGGTGACGTCGTCCGATGCTCATCGGCACGGAGTTCTCTTCCAGGATGTACCGCATGGCATTGCAGTCACAGGCGATGCGCCGGGCCGAGGTGGCGTGGATGTGGTCGCAGCCCTCGACCTGCGCCGTGCCCAGCTGGTCCAGGAAGTCCCGCACGTTCATGGTGATCGCCAGGTGCGGCCGTTCGCCGCCTTCGTCGGGCAGCTTGTCGCTGGTGGCGGCCAGTTCGATGATGTCGGCGAATGCGTCGCCTTGGCGTTGCGGCGTGGTGCGGGTGTCGCCGGCCTTCGGCTTGGCCAACGGGCTGATCAGGGCGGCCAGTAGCGCGCCGGCTTCGGAGTCGATGCTGCCCCGGAACGCGACCGACCCGTCGGCGCGGTTGTTGAAGTGGAACTCCCGCTTCGGAGCGGCGAGGTCGTCATTGGGTTCTGGCCCGTCCTGGTCGAGCAGGACCAGGATCCGTTTGGCGGCCAAGCGGAACTGGTGCAGCTGAAGATTGGAGTGCTGAAGCAGCTCCGCTTCGACCTTGTCACGGTCCAGGATCGGCGCTTGAGCCAGTGTCTGGTCCAGCACCGTGAGCCGATCGGCGTCCAGTTCGCCGGCGCGGGCAGCGTCTCGAACCGCCTCGCGGCCGAAGAGTTGCGCGTGGGCAACGATCTGCAACGCGTCCTTCTTGGTGACCCGCAACTGGGTTTGGACCTGTGCGACCAGTGAGACTCGGTCTTCTTTGGAGCGGCCGGTGCGGTTCCAGAGTTCGGCGACCATCTCCACCAACCGCGTGTAGGCGGTGCGACGAAGGTCCTGGGCTTCACCACAGGCGTGCCAGAGCGGCGTGTCGTCCATCCGCCATGCGGCGGTGTCCCAGCTCGCTTCCATGCCTCCATTCTGCCGCGCTGACCAGGCGTTTCTCGTTGCTGAGGCTAGGAGTACACGATGGAGTGGCCGGTTCCCGAACGGTCTGGTAAGCGCTTTTCGGTGCACCTCGCACCACTCTCGACCTCGCTCACTTGTCCCAAGCCCCCTGTAGACGGGACCACCCCGCGAACCGCGTTGGGCTTGACCCGTTTTGGCGGACATCTCGATGTTGCCCCGGCTTCACGGACTCGCTGGTGAGGAGACCCGACTCGACGGATGAGTGGCTTCGACTCTATCGGGCTCAACCAGTCCAGGGCGGAGTGCCGTCGACGTCGGTGGTAGAACCCTTCGATGTACTCGAAAATCGCGTTGGCGAGTTCGACCCGGGTCCTCCAGTGTTGCCGGTCCAACAGCTCGGTCTGTAGCCGTGCCCAGAACGCCTCGGCCACCGCGTTGTCATACGGATCTCCGACCATGCCCAGTGAGGGCGGCAACCCGGCATGGCGAGCGCGTTCGGTGAAGGCCCACGAGGTGAACTGCGTGCCGTGATCCGCGTGGATGATCCCCTCAGGGATCCGGCCGGCGGCACCACGAGCATCGATGGCCATCCCGAGCGCGGTGGCCAGGTCGGCTCGTTGCCGTGAATCAATGGCCCAGCCGGCTACCCGGCGGGAGTAGGCGGCGGAGACCGCTACTGGGCCTTCATGACAGCAGCAGCAGCAACGACCCGCTACGGACCGAAGGCCCTCGGCTAAGGGCTGTCCGTAAAGCCAGGTGCGCCTTCCCGACCGCCCCGGTAGCGTGCATCGACATGGCATCGGAACTGGCACGCCCTCCGCTCCAGGCGGACGAACGTACCGCGCTGGTCGGCTGGCTGGACCTGCAGCGGCAGATTCTGCGCTGGAAATGCGAGGGGCTGAACGACGACGATGCTCACCGCTCGGTCATCCCGACCTCACCGGCCATGACGATGGCCGGTCTCATCTCCCATATGCGCTGGACCGAGCACACGTGGCTGGTGGTGCTGTTCCTCGGCGAAGAAGAGAAGCTGAACCCGTCATTCGACGAGTCGAGCGAGGATGCCGACTGGCACACCGAAGGCCGCCCCGTCGCCGAGCTCCTCGCGGAGTATGAGGCCCAGTGCGCCCGCAGTAACGAGATCGTCTCCGCGGCCTCCCTGGACGACGTCGGCCGCCACCCCGGCTTCCGCGCCGGCAGTGCCAACCTCCGCTGGATGCTCATCCATCTCGTCGAGGAGACGGGGCGGCACGCAGGGCACGCGGACATCGTGCGGGAGCTGCTCGACGGCACGAAGGGCTATTTCTAAGGCGCAGTGACATGATCTTGCTACGGCTGGCGTGATCACGGCGTCCGAGCCGTTCTGAACAGGCCCGTTCACAGAACTGAGCCCGCGACTGTTCCGCAAGCTGATCACCGCGGTTTGGCGCGAGGAGGCGGATCCGGTGCGCAAGGGTCGACCGCGGAGCCTGCCGCTGGAGGGCCGGTTTCCGTCTGGTGACCGCCTATTGGCGCGCAAACTTGACCCCTGCGGCAGCTCTTAGCCAGAGATACGCAGCCCAATCAAAGTCGACACTCCGAGATATGGCAGGAAAAGAACCGGCACACGCTGCCACGGTCAAGGAACTGCCACGAGTTTGAGACTGATCTCAGCGACATCGCCATGAGACAACGGAAAAACCGCAGGTCAATCAACATCGACATGTCACCGGCGGTAAGACCCTACAACGCAAGATCGCCCTCGCTACTATGAACAGCAGCGAGGGCGATCAGTGCCGGCGTCCGAACCTCAGTGCCTGTAGTCGTAGTCCGGTGCGGTCAGACTTCCCGGCGTCACCAACAGGTCCGCATTCCCCGTCACCCCGGGATTCGCCCCGTCCACCGAAGCCTGCACGGTACGAGGGCCGAGCTCGCTCAACGGGAACACCAGCAGTGACGTGGTGAAACCGCCGTTCCCATCCGTCTTACTGGTCGCCGACTCCGGGAAACCGCCCGCATACCGCACCGAGATCCCGCTGGAGGGAGCGAACCCGGTCCCGGTCACGGTGATCACCGCCCCCGGGGCCCCGACCTCGGGGCTCAGCTTGATCGAGGGAATCGCCACGGATCCGCTCAACGCGACCAGATGCGGCGACCCCACGGCATTGTCGTCGAACTTCAACGCCGCCGTCCGCTGATCGGGCGTGGTAGCCGCGGCCAACCGACCGGTGGGGCTGAACCTGACGACCACCTGGCACGACTGTCCGGGTTGGACACTTGTGCAGCCGTTGGTCACCACCGAGAAGTCACCGTTCTGCGTCCCCGAAACCACGGACACGCCAGTCACGACCAGCGCCGAAGCGCCGCCGTTGACCACGGTCACCGTCTTCTGCACGTTCTTCGCCAACGGCAGCTGCTGCCCGAAGTCCAAGGGATCGGGGCTTGCGGCGAAGGATGGCAGCCGCTGGACGACCGGCGTGCCGACGCCCTTCAGCGCGACGGTGAACAGCCGCCCGCTTCCCTTGGCGCGCAACGTCAAAGTGCCGGTGCGGGCGACAGTGTCCGTCGGTGAGAACCGAACCGTCACCAAGCACGTGTCCACGCCGTTCAGGGCCCCGGTGGTGCAGGTCTGACCACCCACCGAGAACGGAGCCCCGTTCACGGTCACCTGGTCGAAGCTCAACGGACCGAAGGCGGTGTGGTGCACGGTGACGGTCTGCTCCGCCGTCTGCCCGATGGTCACGGACCCGAAGTCGACGGGGTCGGCCAGCATCCCGGGCTGGAACGTCCGCACGAACGAGTCCCGGGCCTTGTTGGTGTCACCGGTGACCAGGTCATCGGCATCGGAGTCGAACGCCACCGACGAGCCGTCGCCGGCCAGCACGGGCAGAACACTGTCGCCGTCCCCAGGAGCGGACTTCAGGCCGGCGGACGCCAGTTCGGGGTGCTGCGACGTCACCAGGTTCACCACAACCACCTGGCACGCCTGGAATGTCGGCCCGGGCGCGGACGACGACGCCAGCACGGCGGACTTCTTGAGCAGGCCGATCGGCTCCGGGTGGAAGCAGTTGAACGGACCCACGGTCCCGGTGCTCTCCGTGATCTGCGGACTGTCGGTCGCGAACGCCAGGTAGTGGCCGTCAGCGGACAGCGCCGGATACCGGCCGTCGTGTTCGGCGCCGGCAAGGTCCTTTGACGCTACGGACGTCTTCGTCACGGCCCCAGGGCCGGTGGCGCGGTCGACGAGGTGCACGACTGCGCTGGCCTCATCGCCAGCGGCGTTCAGGCTCGTGAAGGCCACGCGCCCGCCGTCCCTCGACGTCGTCGGCTCGAAGTACCGGGCCCGCGAATCGAGCGGGTTCCCGTCCGTGCCTACGTCCAGGCGCGTGACCTTCTTGGAGCGAAGGTCGTTGCTGACGATGGCGTAGAACTCGCCGTCGGTCAGATCCGACTGGTACCGAACGGAAGCGAGCAGCTGGCTGCCGTCGGCGGACAGCGCGGGATCGCAGAAGTCCTCGGTACGGGAATCGGGCAGCGGCATCGTCTCGTTCACGGAGTCGGTCGCGGCGGGCGCCGACAACGCGCCGTTGGCCGCCTTGTGCAACGTGGTCGCCACCAACGTGTCCTGCTGCACGGCGCTGCTGTAGCAGCCCCACCCCTCGAGCCACGCGATGCGACCGGCGTCGGCGGACAGCCGCGGCGAATGCGCCTGCTCGCCACCCTCGCCATGGACCCGCACGTCCGGCGGCAGCACGCTGACGGTGGTCGTCGCGCACTGCGCGTTCAACGAAGGACCCCGGTCGCACACGACGATCGCGCTACGGCCGTCGCCGGCGCTGTCGGAGATGTTGCCGGCCTCGGTGGTGTACGCGATGTACCGCCCGTCCGCGGAGATCGACGGCTCGGAGCTGTTCCCCCGCCCCGGCGCGCCCTCCGGCCCGGTGCTGATCAGCGTCGTGGTGCCACCGACCAGGTCCCGCACGTACACGTCGGTGAAGTCGCTCTCGGCGTCCCTCGGGTCCAGCCGGACGCCCTGGAACGCCACGAACCGGCCGTCGGCCGACAGCGCGTTCTGCGAGCCGCCGCCGGTGGCCTGGGATCCGTCATTGCGCACCGAGGCGCGCACGGTCGTGCCGGGCGACACGGCCGCGTCGGCGGCCGACCGCTGGCCGATCACGAGCAGGACGGTCGTCGCCACCAGGAGGCCGACCGCCGCCACGAGGGCGACCAGGGGCCCGCGGACATGCAAGCTCATGGGCCAGAAGCTAGGGCAGCGCCGACGAACCCGCCGCCAGCCAACAGGCGTCCTTCGGGCCGCCGCTGCTCGCCCCTAGGTGCGAACCGGGTTGCACCCAGGCGCTCCCGAACGTCGCTGCCCCCGATCGTGCCAGCGTCCGACACTTTTCGCCATGGGTGCCATCACGTCGCTCGAACAGCCGAGCCTGGCCGTCAATCCCGGCGAGCAGGCCCACTGTGTCGTGCAGATCCGCAACACCGGCAGCATCGTGGACCAGTTCGCCGTGGACGTCATCGGCGACGCGCAGCAGTGGGCGACCGCCGAGCCGCGCGTCGTGAACCTGATGCCCGGCGACATGGGCACCGTGTCGCTGACCTTCGCCCCGCCGCGCAGCTCGGAGGCGCGCGCGGGGCAGACGCCGTTCGGCGTCCGCGTGAAGTCCCGGGAGGACCCGGAGGGCTCGGTCGTCGACGAGGGCGTGATCACCGTCGCCCCGTTCATCGACCTGCGCGCCGAGGTGACGCCGCGCACCTCGCACGGCCGGATGAGCGGCCGGCACGAGCTGGTGATCGACAACCTCGGCAACTGCCCGGCCGAGGTCGAGCTGATCGCCACCGACACCGAGGAGCGGCTGTCCTTCCGCTTCCGGCAGCCGACGCTGACGGTGGAGCCCGGCACGGCGGCGTTCGTGCCGTTCACGGCCAAGCCGCACAAGCGGTACCTGCGCGGGGCGGAGCGCAAGCACCAGTTCCAGGCCACGGTGCTGACCACCGGCGGCGAGCCGGTCAACGCGGACGGCGCGTTCATCCAGAACCAGTTGCTGCCCAAGTGGCTGCTGCCGGCGCTGGCCGCGCTGCTGGCGTTGATCATCCTGGCCGTCGCGCTGTGGTTCACGGTGATCAAGCCGGAGGTGCAGTCCACGGCCAAGGAGGCGGCGCAGGAGCAGGTGACGCCGGTCATCTCCATCGCCAACCAGGCCCAGCAGCAGGCGTCCTCGGCGCAGCAGCAGGCCTCCCAGGCGCAGGCGGCGGCCGGCGGCGGCGCGCCGAAGCCGGGCACGCCGGGCACGGGCACGGGGACCGGCGCGGGCGACGTGCCCGGCACGGACACCGACTTCCGTATCGTGGCCAACGCCCCGGTGACCGCGGATCCCAACAACTTCAAGAAGTTCGGCATGGACACGCCGCCGCCGGCGGACAAGACCCTTGTGGTGACGGACTTCCTGCTCCAGAACCCGTACGGTGACACCGGCATCATCCGGCTCCAGCGGGACAACCAGGTGCTGGCGGAGTTCGGCCTCGGCAACTTCCGGGCCTTCGACTACCACGTCGGCCAGACCTGGCGGTTCGCCCCGGGACAGCACCTCGTGATCACGGTCAACTGCGCGTCGGCGACCTCGGGCACCTGCCGCAGCTCGGCCTCGTTCTCCGGTAAAATCCAGTAGAATCGGCCGTATGACGGAGCGCAGGCCCGCCGGTGTCAACTTCGAGACGTGGCTGGACAAGCAGATCCGTGAGGGGGAACAGCGGGGGGAGTTCGACAACCTTCCGGGCAAGGGGAAACCGCTGCCCGACCGTGGCGAGCTGCGCGACCCGGACTGGTGGGCGCGCAGCTACCTCGCGCGTGAGGGTGGCCCGACCGAGGCCTTGCTGCCGACGTCGCTCCAGCTGCGCAAGGAAGTCGAGCGACTGTCGGAAACGGTGCGGGACATGCCGTCGGAGCGGCTGGTGCGGGAGCATGTCGCCGACCTGAACAAGCGCATCGCCGCCTGGCTGCGGTCGCCGAGCGGGCCGCACGTCCGGGTCGGCCCGCAGAACGCCGACGCGGTGGTCGCCGAGTGGCGCGCGGCCAAGGCCACGCCACGGCCGGTGCTGGCGACACCCGAGCCCGGGAAGAAGCGCCGCTGGTGGAACCGGCGGATGTCCTGATACGTGGGTATCGTGGCCTGATGGACACGGGCGCGGCGGCACCGCGGACAGCACGATCGGTGCCATGACCATCGATATCCCCGACACCGGGCTCGCCCGCGCGGCCACCGAGTTCGTCCGCGACCAGACGTCCGACCTGGTCTTCGACCACTCCCGGCGGGTCTACCACTGGGGCAGCCTCCAGGGCCGCAACCGGGACCTCAGCGTCGACCCGGAGCTGCTCTACGTCGCCGCCATGTTCCACGACATCGGCCTGGGCGAGAAGCACCGCACCAGCGGCCGCCGCTTCGAGGTGGACGGCGCGGACGCGGCCCGGGACTTCCTGCGCGGCCACGGCGTCCCCGACGACAGCGTCCGCCGCGTGTGGACGGCGATCGCGCTGCACACCACGCCCGGCATCCCGGAGTTCATGGAGCCGGAGGTCGCGCTGCTCACCGCCGGCGTCGAGTACGACGTGCTCGGCATCGGCTTCCACGACATCGACCCGGACACCCGCGCCGAGGTGGTCGCGCTGCACCCCCGCCCGGACTTCAAGCGCCGCATCCTGAAGGCCTTCACGGAGGGCATCGCGTCCAGGCCGGAGACCACCTTCGGCAACGTCAAGGCGGACGTCCTCCAGCACTACCTGCCCGGCTTCGAGCGCGGCGACTTCGTGGAGGCGATCGTGAACTCGGCCTGGCCGGAATGAGCCGTCACCTGATGGTCGTGTTGGCCTTCGACGGCGTGCAGCTACTCGACGTCGCCGGTCCGGTCGACGTGCTGAACACCGCCAACGAACAGGGCGCCGACTACCAGGTCCTGATCGCCTCGCTCACCGGCGACGCCGTCCGCACGTCGGCGGGCGTCCGGATCGCCGCCGACGTCGCGTTGGCGGACGTGCCGCGCAAGGTCGGCACGGTGTTCGTGCCGGGGACGCCGGACTGGCTGCGCGCCATCGCGGACCGGCCGCTGACCGACGCCGTCCGCGACCTGGCCGACCGCGCGGAGCGGGTGGCCGGCGTGTGCGCGGGGACGTTCCCGCTGGCCGAGGCGGGGCTGCTGGACGGCCGCAAGGTGGCCACGCACTGGGCGCTCGCCGACGTGCTGGCCCGCCGCTATCCGCTGGTCACGGTGGAGCCGGATCCGCTGTTCGTCCGGGACGGCAAGATCATCACCTCCGCGGGCATCACCGCCGGCATCGACCTGACGGTGTCGCTGGTCGAGGACGACCACGGCGCCGACCTGGCCCGGGCCGTCGCGAGGCACCTGGTGGTGTTCATGGCCCGGCCGGGCGGGCAGTCGCAGTTCAGCGCCCGCCTCGGCCCGCGCAACCCGCGCAGTGAGGCCGTCCGGCAGGTGATGGACGCGATCGTCGCCGATCCGGCGGGCCCGCACCGCCTCGAGGACCTCGCCGCCATGGCCAACCTCAGCGGTCGGCACCTGACGCGGCTGTTCACCGCCGAGATCGGCAGCACGCCGGCGGAGTTCGTCGACTCGGTGCGGGTGGAGGCCGCCCGCGCGCTGCTGGAGGGCGGCAGCGACGCCGTCGACCTGGTCGCGCGCCGGGTCGGACTGGGCTCCGCGGAATCGCTGCGGCGGCTGTTCCTGCGCACGCTCGCCGTCACGCCGAGCGCCTACCGAGCCCGTTTCCGCACCTCACGACGCTGACGTTGATCGGTGCCGCCGATCAACGTCAGAGCGTGACGGTCAGTCGGCGACGAACTCCAGGTGCCCGTACGCGACGGTGGCCTTCGACCAGGACGCGCCGAGCTCGCCCACGAAGGTCTTGATCGCCCCCAGCTCGGAGGAGTCGGCGATCAGCGCCAGCCGGTTGCCGTCGGCCGTGACCGATCCACCGCCGAGCTCCTCGCGCAGCACCGGATCCGCGGCCAGGCCGTTGAACAGCTGCTGCACGGTGACGCCCGGCACCTCGACCTCGACCGAGTCGGCGCCGGCCTGCGGGAGGTACTGGAACGTGAGCACCGACTCCTGGTCGTACTGCTTGCGGATCACCGACGCGATGTGGTGCAGGTTCGTCGCGCTGACGTGGTCCACATCGAACTCGCGGGACCGCTCGTAGGTGGCGGTCTTGAGGTCGTCCGACCAGAACACGCCGTTGAGCAGGGTGCTGCACCCGGGCCGGGCCCCGTTGGCGGCGATGATGCCCTCGACCTGAGCGCCGAACGCGACCAGGCGGGTCTTCAGCCGAGGGTCGTTCGGATCCGTGATGGTGGCGGTGTTGTTGGTGGCGAATATTTCCCCAAAGGGATGAGACACAGCAGGATGGTGAACGGTGGACGCGGCGGCTTCCGGCGCGAGGCCGACGCCGATGGCGATGATGGCCAGCGCGGCGAGAACGGGCCGTCGTGACATGGTGCTTTCCCCTCCCAGTAAATGCGCGCAGGGTAGCCGGGACGGCGTCACCGCCGCGTCACGAGTACGTTCCGTCCATGCGCAGCGCGGGAATCCTGGTCTTCCGAAGGGTCGACGGCCGGACGGAGGTGCTGATCGGTCACATGGGGGGACCGTTCTGGGCCCGAAAGGACGACGGCGCCTGGTCCGTGCCGAAGGGACTGATCGACGACGGCGAAGAGCCGCTGGCCGCCGCGCGCCGCGAGTTCCGGGAGGAGCTCGGCCTGCCCGCGCCGGACGGCGAGCTGCTGCCGCTGGGCGAGGTGAAGCAGTCCGGCAAGACCGTGACCCTGTGGGCGGTGGAGGGAGATCTCGATCCGGCCGCCGTCGTGCCCGGCACCTTCGAGCTGGAGTGGCCGCCCAAGTCGGGCAGGACCAGGGAGTTTCCCGAAATGGACCGGGTCGCGTGGTTCGGCCTGGACGACGCCCGCGTCAAGTTGGTCAAGGGACAGCGCCCGTTCCTGGACCGGCTGCCCACCTGAGCACACGTTGACGGCTCAGCTTTGAATGCCGTACAACGATGACATCCGCCGCCGCAACGTGGTCGAAAGCCATCTTGCGGAGGAATCGCATGGCGAAGTTGAAGTACGCGTTGGCCGCCCTGCTCGCGGCCGCCGCGGTGCTCGTCCCTGCTCAGCTCACGGCTCAGGCCGCACCCCAGGCTCCGGCCGCCGCGTCCCAGGCGGCGGCGCCGAAGGCGGACGGCGGTAGCCCGACGGCCGCCGAGCTGTTGGCGAAGACCGCCAACTGCAAGGTGGTGAGCAAGGGCACCTACACGAACACCCAGGCCAACAAGAAGGTCAACATCTGCGGCGCCACCGGCGCCTTCTTCTGGACGTCCGGCATGAACATCGACTGCGACGGCCAGACCACCGCGCAGTGCAACAAGAACACCGACTGCTGCTATCAGAACGACACCTCGTTCCACCTGGCCAACGGCAAGCCGCTCAGCGCCGCCGTCACGCCGTACGTGGTGATCCCGCTGCCCAGCAGCCGCTTCAGCTACAGCAAGAACGGCATCAAGGGCGGCGACATCCTGGCCGTGGTCTACAAGGGCCAGGTCGAATACGCGGTCTTCGGCGACGAGGGCCCGAACAACATCATCGGCGAGGCCTCGTACGCGACGGCCAAGTCGCTGGGGATCAACCCCGACCCCAAGAACGGCGGCACCGCCGACCCCGTGACCTACATCGTGTTCCCGGGCTCGAAGTCCGGCGCGATCGAGGACCACAACGCGACCGTGACGGCGGGCCGCAAGGCCGCCGCCGCGTTCGTCAGCAAGAACTGAGCGACAGCGGGGCGGGGGCTCGCCCGAGCCCCCGCCCCGACCCCTCGCGTCAGGCCTGGACGGCCTTGCGCGCCTTGGCGTAGCGCCCGTTGGCGGGCAGCCACCACAGCACGACCGCGATGAGCGTGCTGGCGATGATGAGCAGCCCGAACAGCTTCATCGGGCTGGTCGCCAGGTCGGTCACCACGCGCAGTTGGAGGCCGATCGCGACGACGCCGGCCACCGTGACCAGGATTCGGGCCCACCGCGCCGCGTTGAGCGCGAACACCCCGCCCAGCAGCAGCACCACCGCCAGCACCAGCGCGAACGTGGCGCGAGTGGCGAGCGACCCGTACGCCGCGTCGAGCACCGGCTTGAACAGGTCGTCGCCGCCGAGCGACTTGGCCGCGTCCATCTCGTCGGCGCTCAGGCCCAGCTTGGCCAGCACATCCGGGTCGGACAGCAGCGACTTCACCATGTCGGTGCCACCGGTGTAGACCGTGATCGCGGTGGCGACGCCGGCCACCACCGAGACGAGGGTGGCGATCAGCGCGGCCATGACGGTGCCGGGCCGCCGGACGGTCGGCAGCATGGCCTGGGACGTACTCAAGATCGTATTCCTCTCGCAATAGAAATGTGTCTCCGATATGCGATCGCTGGGCGTGCACGACCGCGACAGCGACAGGTGAGACCCTGCCGAACCGCCGTTTCCGCTAACATCCGGCATTTCCCTACACGTATCGGGATAGGGAGCGGCAGCGGTGGTCGGAGTGGTCGGACGGAGCGCGCAGCTCGGGGAGCTGGCGCGCGCCCTGGACGCCGCGACCTTCCGTGTCGTGGAACTGCTGGGCGAGCCCGGCATGGGCAAGACGGCGCTGCTGGCGGAGCTGCGGGCCGCCGCCGCGACGCGCGGCGCAAGGGTCGCCGCCGGCAAGGCGACCGAGTTCGAGCGGCTGCCGTTCGCGATGTTCTCCGACGCCTTCGGCGACGCCTGGACGGACCTGCTGACCAGCGTCGACACCCCGGACGGCCGGGCCGCGCTGTACCGGTCGGCGCGGTCCCTGCTGCCCGGCACGGTGCTGGTGCTGGACGACGTGCACTGGGCCGACGAGGCCAGCGTCGAGCTGATCGAGCACGTGCTGCGGCACCCGCCCGAGGGGCCGCCGGAGGGGCCTCCGACGGTGCTGGCGATGGCGTACCGGCCGCGCCAGCTGCCGGATCGCCTGGCCAACGCGTTCTCCGGCCTGGCCCGGGAGGAGTGGTGGCGGCGCATCGAGGTCGGGCCGCTGACTCCGGTCGAGGCCGCCGAGTTCTGCGGTGAGACGGTGTCGCAGGCGCGGGGCGCGGAGCTGTTCGAGGCCAGCGGCGGCAACCCGTTCTACCTGGATGCCCTGCTGCGCCTGGATCCCGGCGACCGCGACGAGCTGCCGGACACCGTGCGGGCGGTGCTCATCGGCGAGCTCGCCGGCCTCGCGCCGCCGGTGCGGCTGGTCGCGCAGGCGGCGGCCGTGCTCGGCGAAGAGTTCGAGGCGGGCCTGATCGGGGCCGTCGCGCAGACCGAGGACATCGACACCTTCACCGCCCTGGACGAGCTGATCGCCCGCGACCTGATCCGGCAGTCCGTTGCCGGGCAACGGTTCCAGTTCCGGCACCCGCTGCTGCGCTCGGTCGTCTACGGCAGCGCCGGCGCCGGCTGGCGGATCGGCGCGCACGGCCGGGCCGCGCGGCTGCTCGCCGAGCGGGGCGCTTCCCTTGCCGTGCAGGCGACCCACCTCGAACGCTCGGCGACGATCGGCGACGCGCGGGCGGTGGAGGTGCTCGTCGGCGCGGCCGACCAGGCCACCTCGCTGGCCCCCGCCCGCGCCGCGCACTGGCTGCGAGAAGCGTTGCGGCTGCTGGGAGATCGCGCCGTCGACCAGCCCGAGCTGTCGATGCGGCTGGCGCACACGCTGGCCGTGGCGGGCCAGCTCAACGAGAGCCGCGAGATCCTGCACGAGGTGCTGGGCCGGCTGCCGGCCGGGCCGAGCGACCAGCGCCTGGAGGCCGTCACCACGCTGGCCATGGTGGAGCGCCTGCTGGGCAGCCCGACCGGCGTGAAACGCTTGCTGCTCAGCGAACTCGGCACCGGCAAGGGCAAGGCCGCGCTGGAGTTGGAGGTCGCGGCCGGTGCGATGCGCGGCAGCCACTTCGCCACGGCCGTCAGCTGGGGCGAGCGTGCGCTGGAGTCGGCGACGGCGGAGAGCGAGCACGAGCTCATCGCCACCATCACGGCGTTGTTGGCGCTCGCCCACACCTTCTACGGCTCCACCGCCGAGGCGGCGGCGCATCTGGACAACGCCGTCCGGATGATCGACCGCGCCCAGGACAAGATGCTGATGGGCCAGCTGGAGTCGATCCTGCGCGCCGGCTGGACCGAGGTCTTCCTGGAACGGTACGACGACGCCGTCCGGCACCTGACCCGCGGCCTGGAACTGGCGCGCGCCAGCGGCCGCAGCTATCTGCTGGCCGATCTGCTCGTGGGCCTGGCCTACGCCTGCATGTGGACCGGCCGCCTCGACGAGGCCTCCCGGTACGCCGACGAGGCGTTCGAGGCGGCGGTGCTGGTCGGCAGCGACGAGTTGCGCACCATGGCCGCCGGCGTCGTCGTCGCCGTGCAGCTGTGGACGGGCGAGCCGGCGAATGCCTTGCGGGCGGCGGAGAAGACGGTGTCCGAAATGGGTAGTGCCGCCGGCCGGGGCCCGACCATCGCCGCCGGCATGCTGGCGCAGGCCAAGCTCCAGACCGGCGACGCCGCCGGGGCCCGCAGCACGCTGCTGGACATCGGCGGCGGGGAAACGTTGCCGCACCTGGAGTTCCCGACCCGGGCGGCCTGGCTGCGGACGCTGGCCCACGCCGAGCTGGCGCTCGGGGACCTCGCGGCGGCGGAGCTTTCCGTGCAGCGGGCCGAGATGACGGCGTCGGTCAGCGGCCTGAACGGCCACCGCGGCCACGCGTCCCTGGCGCGCGGCACGATCCTGCTGGCCAACGGCGACGCCGCCGGCGCGGCCGAGGTCGCCGCGACCGCGGCCGCCGCGTTCGAGGCCGTCGACATGCGGCTCTACCAGGCGCAGTCGCACATGTTCGCGGGCGCGGCGCTGACCACGCTCGAGGACCGGACCCGGGCCATGGCCGAATTCGGCCGGGCCAAGGCGTTGTTCGCCGCCTGCGGCGCGGATCCGCTGTTTCGCCAGGCCGAGATCCACCAGCGCCGGGTCGGCGGCCGCAACCGCAAGCCCGTGCCGGACGGGCAGTCGCCGCTGAGCGACCGGGAGCGGCAGATCGCCGAGCTGGTCGCCGCCGGGCACACCAACCGGCAGATCGCCGAGCGGCTGTTCATGAGCCCCAAGACCGTCGAGGCGCACCTGTCCCGGATCTTCCAGAAGCTCGGCGTGAAGACCCGTGCCGCGGTCGCCGCCGCGTGGAGCCAGGGTTTCTGAGAGTCCTGTCAGGCCGGTGGATGCACCCTACGGGCGTGATTGAAGTCAACGGTGTGACCAAACGCTACGGGACCCGGGTCGCTGTCGACGACCTGTCGTTCACGGTGAGTCCCGGCGCGGTGACCGGTTTCCTCGGCCCGAACGGGGCCGGCAAGTCGACCACCATGCGCATGATCGTCGGGCTGGACCGCCCGACCGCCGGCGAGGTGCTGGTCAACGGCCGGCACTACGCCGAGCACGCCGCGCCGCTGCGGGAGGTCGGCGCGCTGCTGGAGGCCAAGGCCGTCCACACCGGACGGTCCGCGTACCACCACCTGCTGGCGATGGCCCTCACCCACGGCATTCCGCGCCGCCGGGTCGAGGAGGTCATCGACCTGGTCGGGCTCCAGGAGGTGGCCCGCAAGCGGGTCGGCGGCTTCTCGCTGGGCATGGGGCAGCGGCTCGGGGTCGCCGCGGCGCTGCTCGGCGACCCGGCCACGCTGATTCTGGACGAGCCGGTCAACGGCCTGGACCCGGAGGGTGTGCGCTGGATCCGCACCCTGCTGCGGTCGCTGGCCGCGGAGGGGCGCACGGTGTTCGTCTCCTCGCACCTGATGAGCGAGATGGCCCTGACCGCCGACCACCTCATCGTCATCGGCAAGGGCCGGCTGATCGCCAACGCGTCGGTGGCCGAGGTGACGGCCATCGGCCGCAGCGTGCGGGTCCGCGCCCAGGAGGCGGCCCGTCTGCGCGACCTGCTCGTCGGCCCCGACGTGACCGTCGACGCCGTGGAGCCCGGCGTGTTGCAGGTGAACGGCCTGGACAGCTCCGCGATCGGGCGGGTCGCCTGTGAGCACTCGATCGCGCTGGACGAGCTCACGCCGATCACCGCGTCGCTGGAGGAAGCGTTCATGGATCTCACCAAGGACGCCGTCGAGTTCCGGGAGGCGTCATGACCGCCGTTACGTCCAAGCCCGTTGTTCGCCGGGCGGAAATGCCCGACAACGTGCGCGTGACCCTCCCGCGGGTGCTGCGTTCGGAATGGTCGAAGTTCTGGTCGCTCCGGTCGTCGTACTTCACGCTCGGCGGCATGGTGCTGGCCATGGTCGGCCTCGGCGGGCTGTTCTCCGCCGTGACGGCCAACCGGTACCCGCTGATGACCCACGTCGAGCAGTTGCGGCTGGACCCGGCTCAGGTCAGCCTGCGCGGCTACGCCATCGCCCAGCTGGTCATCGGCGTGCTCGGCGTGCTGGTGGTGACCGGCGAGTACGGCACCGGCATGATCCGCTCCAGCCTCGTCGGCGCGCCCCGCCGCTGGCCGGTACTGGTGGCCAAGGCGGCGGTGTTCGCCGTCATCACCCTGGTCGTGACGGAGATCGCCGCGTTCGCCGCGTTCTTCGTCGGGCAGGCGTTCCTGGACGGCCAGCACATCGGCACCACCCTCGGCGCGGACGGCGTGCTGCGGGCCGTGGTCGGCACCGGGCTGTACCTGACGGTCGTCGGCCTGATCGGCACCGGCATCGGCTTCGTGATCCGCAGCACCGCCGGGTCGGTGGCGACCGTGTTCGGGCTGCTGCTGGTGCTGCCGGTGCTGGGCGAGGCGCTGCCGTCCGACTGGGGCGACAAGATCAACCCGTACCTGCCGAGCAACGCCGGTCAGCAGCTGCTGGTCGTGCACCCCGACGCGGCGGCCACGCTGAGCCCGTGGGGCGGCTTCGCGGTGTTCTGCGGCTACGCGCTGGCCGCCCTGCTGATCGGCGGCTACCTGCTCCGGCGCCGGGACGCCTAGGAGGGCCGCCGGTTGGCCCAGGAGTCGCCCAGCAGGATGAGGCCGGCCAGGGCCAGCGGGATGAGCGCGAACGCGATGAGATCGCTGATGACGAGCACGACCGCCACGATCACCAGCGGCACGACCGCCAGGAAGCAGAACGGGTCCAGCGGCCCGAACCGGTTACCCGACATGCAGCGCTCCGGCGGTGAGGAAGGTGACGATCACACCGTGAGAGTAGTGATGCGTTCCTGAGAGCGTGCACCCGATACCGGGTTCGCACGGTCGGCGCAGGTCCGGACACGGACGGTGACGCCGGCGCGGCCGATGGGGTGGCCGGGGTTTGCGCCCCGGCTACCGCCGGGTAGGCGAAAAGGCACCCCGCGATCGGAACGGAGCGTCGACATGACCCTGCACCAGCGCGTACGCCGGCCGACCTATCGGACCCGCCCCGTCGAGGACGGCCTGGACATCGGCGCGTGCCGGTGCGGTCGCATCACCAACAGCCTCGGGCAGCGGGTGCTGCACCGCAGGTACACCTGCACCGCCGCGGCCGGCCCCGACGGGCGCCCCTGAATCCGTCAGCGCCGAGTCACTGCTGGTAGCCCTCCACCTCCCGAACCGGGCGCACCGACGCCTCGTCCGGGTTCTGGCCGAACTCCTTGTGCGCCCGCCGCTGGCGCAGCAGGTCCCAGCACTGGTCCAGCTCCGTCTCCACCTGGGCCAACCGGGTGGGGTCCGGCTCGTGGTTGCGGAGCTTGTGCTCCTCGTCGACGAGGGCCTTGACCCGTCCGAGCACATCCCGATCGCTCATGGGCTTGTCGTTCATGGGCCCATTCTTACCCCACCCTTGACAGGCTGCACTCAGGCTCTCCTCAGGAAGGCGAGGTGTAGTGGTAGGAGGAGGACGACGGGAGAGGGCGATGACCGAGCCGTACGGCTACCCCCAGATGCAGGACCAGGGCGGTTACCACGGTTACCAGGGCTACCAGTACCAGCCGCCTCCGCCGCCGCCTCCGCCCCGGCGGACCGGGCGGACGGTGCTCACGGTGGCGTTGGCCGTCGCTGCCGGGGTGGCGCTGGGCGCGGCCGCCGGCGGCTACATCCCGACGCTGCTCAACTCCCAGAACTCCAGCCTGCCCTCGCAGACGTACGCGCCGCCGCGGCAGCCCGGCCGCACCGAGACGCAGACGCCGCAGGACACCTCCGGCGTCGCCGCCAAGATCGACCCCGCGCTGGTGGACATCACCACCACGCTCGGCTTCCAGCAGGCCCAGGCCGCCGGCACCGGCATCGTGCTGTCCGCCACCGGGCTGGTGCTGACCAACAACCACGTCATCAACGGGGCCACCAGGATCAGCGCCGTCGACATCGGCAACGGCCAGACGTACCAGGCCGCCGTCGTCGGCTACGACCGTTCCCACGACGTCGCCGTCATCCAGCTGGAGAACGCCTCCGGCCTGGCCGTCGCCCCGATCGGGTCCTCGGCCGGCGTCGCCCAGGGCGACTCCATCGTGGCCATCGGCAACGCCGGCGGCGTCGGTGGCGCCCCGAGCGTGGCGCCCGGCACCGTGACGGCGTTGCAGCAGGCCATCACGGCGTCCAGCGAGGACGGCACGTCCGAGCAGCTCACCGGCTTGATCCAGGTCGCCGCCGACGTGCAGCCGGGCGACTCCGGCGGGCCCCTGGTCAGCGCCGACGGCAAGGTCATCGGCATGGACACCGCCGCGTCCCAGGGCTTCCAGATGGACCGCGGCGGCCAGGCCACCGGCGGCGGCCAGGGCTTCGCCATCCCCATCGACCAGGCGATCGCCATCGAGAAACAGATCGCTGCGCACCAGGCCAGCGCCACTGTGCACATCGGCGACTCCGGCTTCCTCGGCGTGAACGTCCAGGTCGCGTCGACCGCTCGCGGCCGGCGGACGCAGGACACCACCAACGGGGCCGTCATCTCCGGTGTCGTGCAGGGCTCGCCGGCCGAGGCCGCCGGCATCACCCAGGGCGACGTCATCGTGACGCTCAACGGCCGGACCGTCGACTCGTGGAACACCCTGACCAACCTGCTGACCGCGTTTCACCCGGGCGACCGGGTGACACTCGGCGTGGACACCCCGCAAGGCCAGCAGAATGTCACCGTGCAACTCGCGAAGGGGCCGGCGCAGTAGTGGCGTTCCAGCTGGACATGCCGCTGGTGCTCGACGGCGGCCTGTCCAACCAGCTGGCCGCCGCCGGCCACGACCTGTCCGACCGGCTGTGGTCGGCCCGGCTGCTCCGTGACGACCCGGCTGCGGTGGTCGCGGCGCACCGCGCGTACTACGAGGCCGGGGCGGATGTGGGCACCACGGCCAGCTACCAGGCTTCCTTCGAGGGCTTCGGGTCGGAGGCTTCGACGCTGCTGCGGGAGAGCGTCCGGCTCGCGCGGCAGGCGTCGTTCCAGGCCGACGTCGACGACCGCCGGCTGTGGGTGGCGGCGTCCGTCGGTCCGTACGGGGCGGTGCTCGCCGACGGTTCCGAGTACCGGGGCCGGTACGGGCTCACCGTGCGGGAGCTCGTCGACTTCCACCGCCCGCGCATCGAAGCCCTGGCGTCGGCGTCACCGGACGTGCTGGCCTTCGAGACCATCCCCGACCTCGACGAGGCCGAGGCGCTGGTCACCATCATCGCCGGCACCGGCATCCCGGCATGGCTGTCCTTCAGCATCAGGGGGTCCTCCACCTGCGCCGGCCAACCCCTCGCCGAGGCGTTCGCCCTGGTCCGGGACGTGCCGGAGATCCTCGCCGTCGGCGTCAACTGCTGCGATCCCTTCGATGCCACAGCCGCCGTGCCCCTGGCCGCTGCCGTCAGCGGCAAGCCTGTGGTCGTCTACCCCAACAGCGGCGAAGCCTGGGACCCTGTCGCCCGCGCCTGGGACGGCCGCCGCACCTTCGCCCCCGCCACCGACCCCTCACCCGTCACCACCTGGCTCTCCGACGGTGCCCGCCTCATCGGCGGCTGCTGCCGCATCACCCCCACCGACATCACCGCCATCGCCACCCACCTCCCCTAACCCCCGCGAGTCGCGCTCTCAGGCACACCGAATGTAGGTTTCAGGTAGATCAACAGCCCAAGCAGGGCGGCAACTTGCGTCCCGCCTGCGCCGATTCGGTGACTCTCCCTCAACTCCCTGCACGCCCGCGACATCACCGCCACGCTGACGCCTATGTCCCGTGCATTCGGAGACGTCGCCGAGGCCTACCACCGGTTGCGGTCCGTGATCCCGTACGCCGCCCTCGACTGGCTGGTGCCGCACCCGTGCCACCGGGCGGTGGAACTCGGGGCGGGCACGGGCATCCAGACCCACCGCCTCACCCGATACGCCGACGAGGTGCTGGCGGTCGAACCCGACGCGAAGATGCGAGCCGCCTTCACGGTTGACGGCGTGAAGCTGCTTGCCGGAACCGCGGAGGACATCCCGGTGGAGGACGGCACGGCGGACCTGGTCGTCGCCTTCGAGTCGTGGCACTGGTTCGCCCAACCGGCGGCGACGCGGGAGGTCGCGCGGGTGCTCCGACCGGGAGGAACGCTTGCCGTGGCGTGGAATCTGCCCGATATCCACGACGACTGGACGGCGGAGTTCTGGTCGCCGGTGACGGGTGCGCACGACGAGACCCGCCGCCCGGGGCGCCTCATCCTGAGCGCCACCGAGCCGTTCGCCACGCCGCAGTACCGCGTGCTCCGCTGGACCTGGCGTCGGCACGTCGACGACCTCGTCGCCCTGCTCGGCACGTACAGCCGGGTCATCGCGCTGGACCCGTTGGAACGGCAGGAATTCCTCGACCACCAGCGGTCACTGGTGCCCGCGGACATCGTCGACGCCAGGTTCACCACCATCTGCTGGCGAACCGTTTACAAGGGAGCGTGAACCGATGCGTCGCCTCGCGTTGATGGTTGTGGCCCTGCTGTCGCTCACCGGATGCAGCCTGCTCAACGGGGCGGACGAGCAGCCGCGCGACACCGGCCAGACCGTCGTGCGGGTCGGCGTGATGCAGGTGATCGACACGGCCCCGTTCTACCTCGCCCTCAGCAAGGGGTACTTCCGCGACGAGGATCTGGACGTACGGATCACGCCGACCAAGAGCGGCACCGACAGCCTGCCGCTGCTTGCCGGCGACCACATCGACATCGGCTTCGGCAACTGGGCCACTCTCTTTCAGGCGCAGGCAAACGGCACGGGCGACTATCGGGTACTGGCCGACGGCTCGCAGGGCGCGCCGCACGTGCAAATCGTTGCCACCAGGCCGGATTCCGGCATCCACGGGCCGCAGGACCTGGCCGGGCGGACCGTCAGCAGCAATGCCCCCAACGACATTCCGCTGCTCGCGCTCAAGGCCGTCCTTCAGGCCGACGGTGTCGATCCGGCGTCGGTGAAGACGCCGATCGTGCACCACGCCGACACCCCGGCGGCCTTGGCGGGCAAGGAAGTCGACGCCGCGATCCAGCTGGAGCCGTTCATCACGATGGCGCGGCGGCAGATCGGCGCGGTGCCGGTGGTCGATCTCTACGGGCCCGGCCCGGCGCACGATCTGCCGATCGCCGGCTACTTCGCGCTGGACAAGTTCGCCCAGCGGCATCCCCGAGTGGTCGAAGGATTCCGGCGGGCGCTCGGGCGTGGCGCGGCCGATGCGCGTGATGTTGTTGCCGTGCAACGGATCCTGCCGACGTTCGTGGCGGGCGTGTCGCCGGACATCGCCCGCGAGGTCGCGATCCCGGTGTTCCCGACCTCGGTGTCCCGGGACCGGCTGCAACGCGTGGCCGACCTCATGCTGACCTATGGCCAGTTGAAGACCGGGCTTGACGTCGGTCACCTGATCGGGTAGGTCCCGGTCGAGACAGGACCAAGGTCCCGGTTCCGAATCGCCCGCCGGGCGTACCGTGGACCCATGTCGCAAATCGGGGGATTCAAGACCAGGCAAACAGAATCGACCTATCACGAGCTCTACTCACGTGTGCGCGCGCAATGGCCGGCTGACACCGAGGACGTGTACGTGCGGACCAGATTCGGCGTCACGCACGCCATCCGCCACGGCACCGGCGAGCCGATGATCCTGTTGCCGGGCAACGGCGGCACCGCCGCCAACTGGTCGACGTGCGCGCGGGCGCTGGGCGAGCGCCACACCGTGATCGCCCTGGACATCCTCGGCCAGCCCGGCCTGGGCATGCAGCACACGCCGTTACGCGGACCGCGTGACCTGAGCACGTGGGTCGGCGACGTGATGTACGACCTCGGCATCGAAGGTGCCCACTTCTGCGGGCTGTCCTACGGCGCCTGGGTCGCCACGCTGGTCGCGATGCACGCCCCGTTCCGGGTGCGCACCCTGGCACTGGCCGAACCCGCCGGCAACACGTTCGGCCGCATGCCTCTTTCCTCCTTGCCGGCCGTGCTCCGATTACTGTGCGACCACAGCGAATCCGGCCTCGCGCGCTTCGGCCGCCACGTCGAGGCCGGCTGGTCGAGCGACCCCGACCACCGCCGGCTGGTCAACTTCGGCATGGCCAACTACCGCGTGCGGCTGCCGTTCATGCGCCACCACTCCGACGCCGAGCTGCGCAGGATCACCCAACCCACGCTCGTGCTCGTCGCCGGCGCCAGCGTCGCCCACAACCCCGCGAAGGTGGTGCACCGCGCCCGAACCCTCTTACCCAACGCCAAGGTCGAACTCATCGCCGGCGCCCCACATCCCTTGCCGGAGACCCACCCCGAGGTCGTCACCGACCACCTGACCAACTGGCTGTCCGCTGTCGGTTAATCGGTGGCCGGGCCGAGGTTCTCGGCCACGTGACGCAGGGCCGACCGGAGGGCCCTGCGCTCGGACGCGGACATGCCGTCGAGGATCTCCTCTTCCAGGTATTCGGTGATCTCGGTGCAGGTGGCGAGCAGTTCGCGGCCGCGCTTGGTCAACGTGAGCGTCTGGCGCCGGCGGTCGTCCGGATCCCGCACCCGGTCGATGGCCGCCAGGCGCTCCAGGTGATCAGCGATGCGGACCACCAGGCTCGGCGCGACGCCCATCGCGCGGGCCATGTCCAGTTGGGACGCCGCGCCGCTCGACGACAGCAGGGTGAGCAGGCCGACGTGCTTGGGTTTCAGGTCGAGCGGGGCGATGAGGTCGGCGAAGCGCTGCGCCACCAACGCGCCCACCGTGCCCAGGCCGAAGGCCGCCGTCTCTGTCAACGCCACGTTCTTGACCACTGCCACGGAGGTGATGCTAGCGTGTCAATCATTTACTTGGTGAACGATTGACGGTGTGATGCACGCGTGGGGGGCAAAAATGCAGGTGATCGCGCCCGGGATCACGAGGGTCGCGACCTCGAAGAACGACAACTCCTACCTGGTGGAAGGCGTGGACGGCCTGACCGTCGTCGACGCCGGCCGGGCCGGCGCGGCGGACGCGGTGCTGCACGCGGCCGCTACGTTGGGGATGGGTGTCGTCCGCATTGTGTTGACACACGCGCACCCCGACCACGTACAGGGAAGTGCTGTCCTGCGTAGGCGGACAAGTGCTCGCGTGTACATCCACAATGCGGACGCCGCCTGGCTTTCCCGAGGCCGGGTGCCGGCCGACGGCCGGTCCGGCGCGATGGCCCGCAGGTACGACGGGCTCGCCGCCGGACAGTGGACGCCGGTCGACGCCGACGACGTCCTCACGGACGGCGACGTCGTCGGCGGGTTGCGGGTGATCCACACACCCGGCCACTCGCCGGGACACATCGCCCTGCTGCACGAGTCCACTCGGGCCGTGCTCGTCGGGGACGCCGTGTTCCGCACCGGCAGGCTCGGGCTCGGGCCGGCGGGCTTCGCCGCCGACCCGGACTCCAGGGCCGCTGCCGTGGCGCGGATTCCCGGTGACCTCAGCGCCGTCGGCTTCGGCCACGGCGACCCCCTGATCGGACAGGAGGTGACGGACTTCGAAACCTGGCGCTCCCGTCTGGCCCGCTAGGCGATGCGGGCCACGTACGCGGCGAACTCGCGGGTCTCGGCGAGGCTGCCGGGGCGTGGCGGCTCGGTCGGGTCCCAGCCGAGCGCGCGGTCCTCGATCACCTGCGTGAGCAGCGGTTTCCACCTCGCGTCGACCGTCGCCAGTGCCCACTCCAGCGCCCCGCGCTTGGAGGCGACCTTCGCTGTGCGGAGGGTGTACAGCGTCCGGCAGTAGGTCGTGACGATGTAGCGCTGTGTCCAGGCGACGTCGAGCGGCGCCCACTCGGCGACGTCCGCCAGCACCGTGGGCATCGCCGCCCGCATGGCGTCGCGCAGGGACTGCGGCGGCACGTCGTCGACGAGGCTCGCGATCGGCGGGCCGTCCACGGTGATGCCGTGCTGCCGGAGGATCCAACGGGTGTGTGGGGTGTTGCAGTGGGTGTCCCAGATCAGTTCGCGGTGGCCGTGGTCGCAGAACAGCCACGGCGTGCCGAGACCGTCGACGGTGCGCAGGGAGGCCGCGTCCGCGTAGGAGCCCTCGAGGTGCCGGGTCCAGAAACCCGGCCGGGCGGGGATGTCGTCGTGCAGGTCCCGTAGTTGCCGCTCATGGCCGGCGCGCGGCGGGACGGTGGTGGCGATGACGAAGTCGCAGTCGCTGTTCAGGTCGCCGGCGTTCAGAGCGAAGGAACCCTGGACGTAGGTGCCGATGTAGGTGTCGCCGAGGATGTCGCGAGCCGAGGTCGCGAGGTCGGTCAGAAGAGCGTCGAGTTCGACGAAGGGAGTGAGCATCGGGGAGTCTCCGAGGCATGGACAACTCGTGGCCGGACCGTAGCCACGACCTGAGTGGGCGATCAAGCGGATATCCGCGGCGACCGGCTGGCACGATGAGGCGATGGCGACACGGGTGATCCTCGACTGCGATCCGGGGCACGACGACGCGCTGGCGATCCTGCTGGCCGCCGCGAATCCGGTGATCGACCTGCGGGCGATCACCACGGTGGCGGGCAACCAGACGCTGGCGAAGACGACGCTCAACGCCCGGCGGGTCTGCACCGTCGCGGGCATCACGGGCGTGCCGATCGCCGCCGGCGCGGACCGGCCGCTGGTGCAGGAACCGTTGACAGCCGACGGCATCCACGGCGAGTCGGGCCTGGACGGGCCGGACTTTCCGCCGCCGACGGTCGACGTCGACCCGCGCGGGGCGCTGGCGGTGGCGACGGAGGTGCTGAGCGAGTCGACGACGATCGTGGCGACCGGTCCGCTGACCAACGTCGCCACGCTGCTGGAGCGCGGCGTCGACAACGTGGACCGGATCGTGCTGATGGGCGGCTCCACCGGTCGGGGCAACATGGCCCCGCTGGCCGAGTTCAACATCTTCGCCGACCCGGAGGCCGCGGCGGTCGTGTTCGGGTCCGGGGTGCCGATCACCATGTGCGGCCTGGACGTCACGCACCAGGCCCTCGCCACACCGCAGGTGCTGCAACGGATCGCCGACATCGGCACGCCGCTGGCGCGGATCTGCCACCAGCTGCTGACGTTCTTCGCGGGCACCTACCGCGAGGTCTTCGGCTTCGAGTCGCCGCCGGTGCACGATCCGGTCGCGGTGGCTGCCGTCATCGACCCGACGATCGTGTCGGTGCGGCCGGCCAACGTCGAGATCGAGCTCGCCGGCGTCTACACCCGCGGCGCGACGGTGGTGGACCTGGAACGGGTGACCGGTCGCCGGCCGAATGCCAACGTGGCCACCGCACTGGCCGTCGACCGGTTCTGGGACCTGATGGTGAGCGCTATTCACTGAATGCGGATCAGGAATGGCTCCAGTCGCAGCCGCCGTCGAACTTGACGAATTCGCCGGCGCTCACGGTGATGGAGGTCGGGCCGGAGATGTTGTCGTTGGCGATGATGGCCGAGAAGTCGCCGGAGTCATTGCGCTCACGTTCCCAGTAGCAGCTGCCCAGGGAACCGGCGCCGGGTCCGTCGGTCTTCCAGCGGCCGGCGACGATGTCCGTGCCGACCTGGAACGTGCCGTTCGTGACCTGGGTCTTCGGACCGGGCGGCTGTGTGGTGGTCGGCTGCACGGTGAGCGTCTCGACCACGGTCTGGGTGGGCCCGGGCACCGCCACGGTCACCGTCTTGACCGCGGCCGGGGCGGCGGTGCGGGAGCCACCCGAGCCGGCGGCGGCGCCGAGTCCGAAGACGACCATGCCGGCGACGATTCCGCCGACGACCTTGAGCCCGGTGCGCTTCTTGACCGGGTTCGGAGCAGCCGGGTTCGGGACTGCCAGATTCGGGACGGCCGGGTTCGCGATAGGCGGATTTAGGACTGCCGGATTCGGGGCAGCCTGATTCAGGGCTGCGAGATTCGGAACGGGCGGATTCTGGGCAGGCGGCAGCCACGACTGATCGACCATGACGGGTCCCTCTGCTTCGGCCCCGCACGGCGACAAGGGGCGGCTGCCCGTACTGTTCGCGGTTCGGCGTGAATGTGTTACCGGCCGCGAATGGGAATGCTATTCGCTGAGCAGGCCCTTGCGGAGCTCGACAAGGGTTCGCGCGAGCAGGCGGGACACGTGCATCTGGGAGATGCCGATGCGGTCGGCGATCTGGGTCTGGGTGAGGTTGCCGAAGAACCGCAGCAGGATGATGGTGCGCTCCCGCTCCGGCAGCTGTTGCAGCAGCGGTTGCAGCGCCTCGCGGTTCTCGACGCTCATCAGCTCGGGGTCCTCGTCGCCGAGGGCGTCGCCGAGCGACACGGACTTGTCGGTGCCGACGAGGAGTTCGTCCAGCGAGGAGCTGCGGTAGGCGTTGCTGGCCTCCAGCCCCTCGTACACCTCGTCCTTGCTGATGCCGAGATGCTTGGCGAGCTCGCTGGGGGTCGGCGCGCGGCCCAGGTGCTGGGACAACTCGTTGGTGGCGCTGGTGATCGCGAGGTGCAGCTCCTTGAGCCGCCGCGGCACGCGCACCGACCAGCTGGTGTCCCGGAAGTGCCGGCGCACCTCGCCCATGATCGTCGGCACCGCGAAGGACAGGAAGTCGCTGCCGCGCGTGGGGTCGAACCGGTCGATGGCGCTGATCAGGCCGACGGTGGCGACCTGCACGAGGTCGTCGTGCGGCTCGCCGCGCTGCCCGAAGCGGCGGGCGATGTGCTGGGCCACCGGCAGGAACTCGGTCACCAGCCGGTCCCGCAGCTCGGTCCGCCGGGGGTCGTCGGCGGGCAGCTCGGCCAACTCGGCCAGCAGCGGGTCCAGGTGCTCGTAGTCGTTGGTGGCGCGCTCGGAGGACTGGGTCACAGGCCCACCACGTCGGCTCGCTTCTTCACCAGGTCGAAGCGAAGCACCTGGCTTCCGTCGCCACCGGGCACCACCCACGTGCTGACGGCGTCGGTCAGCGCGGTCAACACCCGCCAGCCGAAGCTCTCCCGGCTGGGCGGCACGGCGGAGCCGGTGGGCGCCTCGGCCGAGAAGTGGATCTGCTCGTCCTCGACGGTGAACCGGCACACCAGGTCCGCGTCCGCCACGGCCCGCGAGATCAACTCCGAGCATGCCTCGTCCACGGCCATCTTCAGGTCGGAGATCGCGTCCAGCGTGAAGTCGGCCCGCATCGCCAGGTCCGCGGCCACGGCCCGGACCACGGACAGGTGCGCGGGGGCGGCGGCGATGCGCACCTCCACGTCTGCCGCGGGTGCGGGCTTCTCGCTGGTGGTGGTGCTTGGCTCGTGCTCGCTCACTGTCACCTCGGTGCCATCGACGTCTACCTCGGCCATTGTTCCCCCCGATCCTCAGCCGGGCGCGCCGACCGCGTCGTCCCGCGTGGGGAACGTGGTCAACACCTCATCGAGTCCGGTGATCTCCAGCGGCCGGCGCACCGACCGCCCCGCGGCCACCAGCCGCAGCTCCACCTGCCGGCGGCGGGCCTCGTGCGAGGTCTCCACCAGCACGGCCAGCCCGGCCGAGCCGAGGAAGCTGACCCCGGCCAGGTCGAGTACCAGCACCCGGCAGTCCGCGATCTCGTCCGCGAGGACGGTGCGCAGGCTGGGCGCGGTGAGCATGTCCACCTCTCCGCTGACGGTGGCCACGACCACGCCGGGCGTCGGCCGGTCGACCAACACGTCGATGGGGAGAGCGCTGCTGTTCTCTGTCACGTTTCCTCACGCGTCGCGGGAAGGAGTAACTGCCGGGCCCGAGACCCGGACTTCGAAGAACGCCGCGGCTGGCTGCTCAACCACTGCGTTGGACACCGTACGTAGCGGCCGACCGGCCGCACAACCCGGCGGCCGATGATCAACCGCCCCGCTCGAGAGCCTGCCATGTCAGGCGGGCCGCCCGCACGGCGGGCGGGGGCGGCGAGGTGGTGGGACCGGTGCCGGGCTCCTGCTCGCCGACGGCTGTGCCGCCGACGACCTCGACCAACCCGGCGGACAGATCCCGCAGTTTGACGTTGAAGTGCTGGCTGGACCTCACCAGCGTGCGGAACGCGGCCGCGGCGTCGCACCGCACCGCGCCCATGAGCAGCCCCTTGGCCTGCTCGATGAGCCGCCGGTTCTGGACCATCTCCACCATCTGGTCGGCACGCAGCACCTCATCGGCGCAGAACTCGATCACGGCGGTCGCCGTGGCCAGCAGCGGTTCGACCTGGTCGATGATCCGGAGGTCGTCCTCCTTGGGCTCGTGGTCGGTGTACACGGACAGCACCGACGGGCCCTCCTGCGTCCAGCTGCCGGGCACGGCGGTGATCCACGTGACGCCGTCGGACCAGGCCTCGACCAGCGTCTCCTCGCCGGTCGCGGCGGCCACGACCGGCCCCTCGCCGCGCCGCCACTGCTCGGCGTCGCGGTCTGCGGCCGCGCCGATCGCGCGCAGGCTCCGCAGATTGGTGCTCACCCCGGCTCCGTCACAGCCGGGCACGCTCTCGACCAGGTGTCTGAGCAGACGGTCGAGCAATTCGGGGCCGAATCTCACCTCGTCCACGTCTCCCGGATACCCGGATGGGGGAGATGGTCAAACCCCGGGGTTTGACCACGTCGCGGCTGGGTACCAGAGGGCGGACGACAAGCTCCTGAGGAGGCGCCCTCATGGCCGACGTGCACCGGCTACCCACCCCGGTCTCGGAGAACTGGGACTGGCAGCGACTCGGCGCCTGCCGCGGCGCGAACAGCGCCGTCTTCTTCCATCCCGACAGCGAACGGGGCTCCGCGCGCCTGGCCCGGGAGGCCACGGCCAAGCGTATCTGCAACAGCTGTCCGGTGCGCGCCGAGTGCCTGCGGCACGCGATCAAGGTGCAGGAGCCCTACGGCATCTGGGGCGGCATGGGCGAGAACGAGCGCCGGGCGGTGATCTCCGCGACCAGGCGGCGGCTCAAGTCCCACGCCAGCTGACCGCTCAGGACTCCACGACCGTGACGGACTCGGGGGCGCCGGGCGTCGCCGAGGCGAACAGCACCGTGCCGGCAGCCTCCACCTGACCGCTGCCCAGATTGCAGACCACCCGCAGGTCGCCGCGGTGCAGCACGATCACGCGCCGCTGCTCGTCGATGTCGACCGACAGCCGGTGCAGTCGGGGATCGGACAGCTCGGGCCGGCTCCGCCGCAGGGCGATGAGCGCCTTGTACGTGGCCAGCACCTCGGCGTGCCCGCCCTCGCCGACCTCCGCCCACCGCAGCTTGGACCGGTCGAACGTGGCCGGATCCATCGGGTCCGGCACGTCCTGCGCGGCCCAGCCGTGGTCGGCGAACTCCTTGCGACGGCCGGTCCGCACGGCGTCGGCCAGCCGCGGGTCCGGGAACGAGGCGAAGAACTGCCACGGCGTCGACGCCGCCCACTCCTCGCCCATGAAGATCATCGGCGTGTACGGGGAACACAGCACGATCGCCGCGCCGCAGGCCAGCAGCCCCGGCGACACCGTCGCGGACAGCCGGTCGCCGGTGGCGCGATTGCCGATCTGGTCGTGGTTCTGGAGGTACGCCAGGAACCGGTGCCCCTGGGCGGTCAGGGTGTCCACCGGGCGTCCGTGGTGCCGCTGCCGGAACGACGACCACGTGCCGGCGTGGAAGAAGACCCCGGTCAAGGTGGCCGCAAGCGCTTGCAACGAGCCGAAGTCCGCGTAGTAGCCCTGGCGTTCGCCGGACAGCGTGGTGTGCAGGCAGTGGTGCAGGTCGTCGCTCCACTGCGCCTGCAACCCGTAGCCGCCGGCCTCGCGCGGCGTGACCAGCTTGGGGTCGTTGAGATCCGACTCGGCGATCAACGTCAGCGGCCGCCGCAGGTGTGCCGACAGAGCGTCCACTTCGGACGACAGCTCCTCCAGCAGGTGCGTGGCCCGCCGGTCGGACAGCGCGTGCACGGCGTCCAGCCGCAGCCCGTCGATGTGGAAGTCCCGCAGCCAGCTCAGCGCGTTGTCGATGACGTACCGCCGCACCTCGTCGGACTGCGGGCCGTCGAGGTTGAGGGTGGGGCCCCAGATGGTCTGGCCCGCGAAGTACGGTCCGAACTTGTCCAGGTATGCCCCGGACGGCCCGAGGTGGTTGTAGACCACGTCCAGCAGCACGGCCAGGCCGCGGGCGTGGCAGGCGTCCACGAAGCGCTTGAACCCGTCCGGTCCGCCGTAGGAAGCCTGCGTCGCGTACCACAGGACGCCGTCGTAGCCCCAGCCGTGCGGGCCGTCGAAGGCGTTGACCGGCAACACCTCCACGAAGTCGACGCCGAGGTCGACCAGGTGGTCCAGCCGGCCGATGGCGGCGTCGAAGGTGCCCTCGGGCGTGAACGTGCCGACGTGCAGCTCGTACACGACGCCGCCGGGCAGTTGGCGGCCGGTCCAGCCGGAATCCGTCCACTGGAAGGAAGACTGGTCGTACAAACACGACCGGGCGTGCACGCCGTCGGGCTGCCAGCGGGACCGGGGATCCGGCAGCTCGTCGGGTTCCTCGTCCAGCTGGAAGGCGTAGTCCGGGGCGGCGTCGGCCACGGAGACCCGCCACCAGCCGTCCTCGGCCGGCGCCATGTCGTGCACGGAAGGTCCATTGTGGACCCGAACGCGGGAGCGGTTCGGGGCCCACACGGAGAATTCGGTCACGAACGCACCGCCAAGGCAACCGGGTACTGGGACAGCAGGTCGGACAGCAGCGGCGCGTCGGAGGACACCGGCCGCCCGGTGATCACGTCGGTCCACTCGCCGGCCGGCAGCGGCAGCACGGTGTCCCGCCAGCCGCCGGCGGCGTCGAGCCCGATCGGCAGCCGCGTGCACACCGCGACCAGGTTCTCGCCGCGCGCGAACGCCAGCGCGTGCGCGGCCGCCGGGCCCTGCGCGGGCACCGGGCGGTAGCCGGTGAACAGCTCCGGACGGTCCCGCCGCAGCCGTAGCACACGGGTCGTGACCAGCAGTTTCGCCGCGCCGGTGGCGTCGATCTCGGGCAGCCAGCCGTCGTCGATCCGCGCCAGCAGCGCCTTGCGCAGCTCGAAGTCCACCGGCCGCCGGTTGTCCGGGTCGACCAGCGAGAAGTCCCACAGCTCGGTGCCCTGGTACACGTCCGGCACGCCCGGACCGGCCAGCTGCACCAGCTTCTGCCCCAGCGAGTTCGACCAGCCGGCCGGGGTGATGCGGGCGACGAACGCGGCGACCTCGGCCATCAGGGTCGCATCGCCCAGAACGTCCTCCGGCCAGGCCTCGATCGCCTTGTCCACCTCGGGATTCGCGTCCACCCAGGAGGTGACCAGCTTGGCCTCCTTGGCCGCCTTGGCCAGGTAGTCGCGCAGCCGGTCGCCGCTGATCGGGAACGCGCCGACCAGCGTCTGCCAGGCCAGGCGCGTCAGCGACCGCTCGGGCAGCGGCTTCCGCTCGGTCCACCGGCCGAACGGGGTCTCGAAGTCCACCTCGGACAGCGCCGCCAGCCGGGCCCGCACGTCCTCGGACCGCTTGGTGTCGTGCGTGGACAGGGCCGTCATCGTCGTCGGCGATCCGGCCTCGCGGGCCTGCATGGCGGCGTGGAACTCGGCCGGCGACACGCCGAACCGGGACGGATCGCCGCCGACCTCGTTCAGCGCGACGAAGCGGTTGTAGCGGTAGAAGGCGGTGTCCTCGACGCCCTTGGCCATCACCATGCCGGACGTCTGCTGCACGCGCGTCGCCAACTCGCCGTGCGGATCGGCCAGCATCAGCTTCGCGATCTCCACGGCCTGCGGGTTCGCCGCCGCAGCGTGCTCCAACGCCTCCCGGCCCTCCGGCAGATAACTGCGATAGACCGGGAACATGGACAGCAGCTCGATGACGGCTTCCTCGTCGTCGAAGGGCAGCAGGGCGTTGATGCGCCGCACCTCCGCGCGGAGCATGGTCCGCGCCGCCGCCACCTTGCAACGGTTCTCCAGGTACTGCAACGATCCCGCGTTCGGCGGCTCGCCGGCCGGGTCGATGAACAGGCCGCACACCTCGCGCAGCCCGTCGTAGCCGGTGGTGCCGGCGACCGGCCAGGACACCGGCAGCGACTCGCCGACGCCGAGGATCTTCTCCACCACGATCCACGCCTCCGGCGCGGCGTCGCGCAGCCGGCGCAGGTAGCCGCCGGGATCGGACAGCCCGTCCGGGTGGTCGATCCGCAGCCCGTCCACGCCCCAGCTGAGCACCTCGCGGTGCGTCGCCTCGAACACGTCCGGATCCTCGACGCGCACCGCCGCCAGCGTCGTGATGTCGAAGAACCGCCGGTAGTTCAGGTCGGTGTTGGCCGTTCGCCAGTGCACCAGCCGGTAGTGCTGACGCTCGTGCACCTCCTGCGGCGTGCCGCCCTCCGTGCCCGGTGCGAGCGGGAACATGTGCTCGTAGTACACGAGATCGCCGTGCTCGACCCGCAGGTCGTCCAGGCCGTCGTCGCCCAGCACCGGCACCAGCAGCGGGCCGCGCGACCAGTCGATGTCGAACTTGGCCGCGTGCACCGACTCCCGCCCGTACCGCAGCACGTCCCACCACCACGGATTCGCCTGCGGCACCGCGATTCCGACGTGGTTCGGGACGATGTCGACGACAAGTCCCATGCCCAGCTCGGCCAGCCGCCGCTGCAGCAACTGCCGTGCCAGCGCACCGCCGAGACCGGCCGACACGGAAGTCGGGTCGGTGACGTCGTAGCCGTGCGTGGAGCCCGGCGTGGCCTGGAGCAGCGGCGACGCGTAGAGCGCGCCGACGCCGAGCCGTTGCAGGTACGGCGCCACGGAATCCTTGGCCTGCGTGAAACCCATGCCCGGACCGAACTGGATGCGGTACGTGGACGAGGGGATCATTCGGCGCTCCGCTGGAGGACGACCAGCGACCGGGCCGGCACCGGCAGCGTGGAGCCGCCGGCCAGGTGCCGGTCGGGCGGCTCCACCGACTCGGTGGACGTGTCCAGCACGACCTCCCAGTTGCTGCCGTACTCGCCGTCGGGTATCCGGAAGTCCACGACCTCGTGCCAGGCGTTGAAGCACAGCAGGAACGAGTCGTCGGTGACCCACTCGCCGCGCCGGTCCAGCTCGTCCATGGCGTCGCCGTTGAGGAAGACCCCGACGGCCCGGCCGAACTGGGTGTCCCAGTCGGCCTCGGTCATCTCCGCGCCGTCCGGGTTGAACCACGCGATGTCGCGCCGGTCGTCGCCCTTGCGCAGCGGCCGGCCCTGGAAGAACTTGCGCCGCCGGAACACCGGGTGCTCCGCGCGCAGCGCCGCCATCCGCCCCGTGAACGCCACCAGCTCGGAGTTCTCCTTGGCCAGCGACCAGTCGATCCAGGACGTCTCGTTGTCCTGGCAGTACACGTTGTTGTTGCCGTGCTGGGTGCGGCCGAGCTCGTCGCCGTGCAGCAGCATCGGCACGCCCTGCGACAGGAACAGGGTGGCGATGAAGTTGCGCCGCTGCTGGGCGCGCAGCGCGAGGATCTGCGCGTCGTCGGTCGGGCCCTCGACGCCGCAGTTCCAGGAGCGGTTGTCGTTGGCCCCGTCGTTGCCGCCCTCGCCGTTGGCCTCGTTGTGCTTGTCGTTGTACGACACCAGGTCGCCCAGGGTGAAGCCGTCGTGCGCGGTGACGAAGTTGATCGACGCGAACGGCCGGCGGCCGTCGTCCTGGTAGAGGTCCGACGAACCCGTGATGCGGGAGGCGAATTCGCCCAGCGTGCCGGCCTCGCCGCGCCAGAAGTCCCGCACCGTGTCGCGGTACTTGCCGTTCCACTCCGTCCACAATGGAGGGAAGTTGCCGACCTGGTAGCCGCCGGGGCCGACGTCCCAGGGCTCGGCGATCAGCTTCACCTGGCTGACCACCGGGTCCTGCTGCACGATGTCGAAGAACGCCGACAGCCGGTCCACGTCGTAGAACTCGCGGGCCAGGGTGGCCGCCAGGTCGAACCGGAAACCGTCGACGTGCATCTCGGTCACCCAGTACCGCAGCGAGTCCATGATCAGCTGGAGCGTGTGCGGGTTGCGGGCGTTGAGCGAGTTCCCGGTGCCGGTGTAGTCCATGTAGTACTGCTGGTCGTCGTCGACCAGCCGGTAGTACGCGCCGTTGTCGATGCCGCGCATGGACAGCGTCGGGCCCATGTGGTTGCCCTCGGCCGTGTGGTTGTAGACCACGTCGAGGATCACCTCGATGCCGGCGTCGTGCAGCGACCGCACCATCGCCTTGAACTCCTGCACCTGGTTGCCCAGAGCGCCCTGGGAAGCGTACCGGTTGTGCGGCGCCAGGAAGGCGATCGTGTTGTAGCCCCAGTAGTTGGTCAGGCCGAGCTCGGTCAGGTGGTGGTCGTCGATGAACTGGTGCACCGGCATCAGCTCCACCGCCGTCACGCCCAGCCGGGTGAAGTGCTCGATCATCACCGGATGGGCCAGGCCGGAGTAGGTGCCGCGCAGGTCCTCCGGGATGAACGGGTGGTTGATCGTGGTGCCGCGGACGTGCGCCTCGTAGATCACCGTCTCGTGGTACGGCGTGCGCGGCCGGCGGTCCTCCGCCCAGTCGAAGAACGGGTTGATCACCACCGATTTCGGCAGGTGCGGCGCCGAGTCGGCGTCGTTGCGCTCGTCCGGACTGTCGAACCGGTAGCCGAACAGCGACTCGTCCCAGTCCACCGCGCCGTCCACGGCCTTCGCGTACGGGTCGATCAGCAGCTTGTTCGGGTTGCAGCGCAGGCCGTTCGCCGGATCGTACGGGCCGTGCACCCGGTAGCCGTAGCGCTGGCCGGGGCCGATGCCGGGCAGGTAGCCGTGGTGGACGAAGCCGTCCACCTCCGGCAGCCGCACCACTGTCTCCGTGCCGTCGGCGTCGAACAGGCACAGGTCGATGTACTCGGCAACCTCCGAGAACAGCGCGAAGTTCGTGCCGGCGCCGTCGTAGGACGCGCCGAGCGGGTAGGAGGTCCCCGGCCACGGACGCATTGCCACTCCTTCCAGCGAGTGCCGAACGATCAAACCAGCCGGTGGCCCGATGAGCTACTGAACCACGAAAGCAACCCTACGGCGCGAGCCGCCGACCTGCCGGGCCCGTGTGCATGATCACCGCTCGCGGGGTCACACCAGGCGGACGACGGCCGAGGCGACGGTGCCCAGCACGTAGACGATGGTTGAGTACGTGATGAACGGGTGTTCACGCCAGCGGCGGCGCACCGACACGAACAGCCCGATCGACACCAGCGCGGCGACGAGGCTGTAGACGAGCCCGACCAGCACGAGGTCGAAGCCGGCGTAGGCGAGCACCGTCAGCGAGTAGATGACGGCGTTGACCACGAGAATCGCCAGCGCGCCGCCGCCGAAGGCCTCCCGCGGCCGGCTCCGCTCGACGAGCAGCAGCGTCACGGTCATGATCAGCGCGCCGACGAAGAAGCCGATGTTGCCGGCGTAGTAGGTGTTGAAGAACAGGCCGTCGCACAGGTTGTGCGGACCGACCGGGCAGTAGGTGTAGTACGCGAACGAGGCCTGCTCGTGCACGCCGTTGCCGGTGGCGTAGAAGTACGCGCCGATCACGAAGGCCACGAACGCCCACAGCTTGGGGGCGCCGCCGGACAGCTCCCAGAGCTGCAACGCCGGGATGATCACCGTGAGCAGGATGAGCACGCTCATCTGCACGACCTCGTGCAGCCGCAGGAAGTCGTGCGGCGGCAGCAGCACCGACACGGTGGGCGAGAACCGCTCGATCGTGACGAGCACGACGGCGAGCGAGGTGGCGGTGAAGAGCCAGTTCAGTCTGTTCACGGGGTGCTGTCCAACAGTTCGAGGGCCAGCGCGCCGGCCGCGTCCGGGTCGTCGGCGGTCCGCACCAGCGAGCTCTCGGTGACGGCGCCGACAAGATCACCGAGCACGATATGCGGTATGCCGGCCAGCAGCGCGAGCAAATGCCCGTACGGGTCGTCGGTGACGACCACGCGACCCGCCCCGAGCACCGTCAGCGCGTGCCGGACGTGGCCCTTGGCCAGCGGCACGAAGGTGGCGGACAGGCCGCGCCAGGTGCGGCGGGCGAAGTCGGGGTCGCGGACGGCCCGGCCGCGCAGCTCCCAGTTGGCCTTGGCGGCGACGCGCTGCCGGGGCGTGTAGTCGGGCTCGGGTGAGCCCCACTCGACGACCCGGTTGCTGACGCCGTCGACGGTGCCGGGGGCCGCGCACAGCCACAGCACGTCCACCTCGACCTGCCCGAGCCGCGGCAGCGCGCCCAGGGCGAGGCTGAGGTCGGGAGCCTTCAGGTCGGCCAGCCGCACGGCCGGCAGGTCGACGTCCATACCCCCCGCGACCAGCAGCGGGCCGTCGACGGCGTCCGCGCAGAGGGTGTCGGCGAGGCACTGGTACGCCACGCGCACGCCGAGGCGGCGCAGCGCGATCCGGGTGCCCAGCCAGCCCGCGGCGTCGCCGGGCGAGTCGGTGTCGGCGAAGTGCACGAGGGAGACCCGGCGGGCCTCCCCGATGGCGGCGCGCAGGCCGTCGTCGATGGCCGTGTTCAGCGAGCGGAGCAGCGTGCTGTCGGGATGCGGCACCATCAGATCATGGCAGGCCCGCCGGTCACCTAGACTGGGAGGGGAGAAAACCACGCGCGTGTCCGAACCGCGGGTGGCTACGCTGTGAAGTCAAATGGGATCGCTACCGGTGACTGCTGCCCACATCGAACTGCCCCAGCTGATGCTGCGCGACGAGCATCGGCTGCGTCGGCGTGTCGACGGGGCCCGCAAGATCCGCGACGAGGCGAAACGCAACGCCGCGCTGGCCCAGATCGACCACGAGGTGCTCGCCGCGCAGGCCAGGCTGGCCGCCCGGGTGGCCGCGGTGCCGCGGATCGACTACCCGGAGGAGCTGCCGGTCAGCCAGCGCCGCCAGGACATCCTGGACGTGATCCGGGACAACCAGGTGGTCATCGTGGCCGGCGAGACCGGTTCCGGCAAGACGACCCAGCTGCCCAAGATCTGCCTGGAGCTGGGCCGGGGCCTACGCGGTGTGATCGGCCACACCCAGCCGCGCCGGATCGCGGCCCGCACGGTGGCCGAGCGGGTGGCCGAGGAGCTGCACACGGAGCTGGGCAAGGTCGTCGGCTACAAGGTCCGGTTCACCGACCAGGTCGGCGACGACACGCTGGTCAAGCTGATGACCGACGGCATCCTGCTGGCCGAGATCCAGAGCGACCGGCTGCTGTCCCGGTACGACACGCTGATCATCGACGAGGCGCACGAGCGCAGCCTGAACATCGACTTCATCCTCGGCTACGTCAAGCAGCTGCTGCCGCGCCGCCCCGACCTGAAGGTGATCATCACCTCGGCCACCATCGACCCGGAGCGGTTCTCCCGGCACTTCGGCGACGCGCCGATCGTCGAGGTGTCCGGCCGGACGTACCCGGTGGAGACCCGCTACCGCCCGGTCATCGACCCCGAGGACCCGGACGCCGACCCGGACCGCGACCAGGTGCAGGCGATCGTCGACGCGGTGGACGAGCTCCAGGCCGAGGGCCCCGGCGACATCCTGGTGTTCCTGTCCGGGGAGCGGGAGATCCGCGACACCGCCGACGCACTGTCCAAACAGGACCTCCGCAACACGGAGATCCTGCCGCTGTACGCCCGGCTCTCCGTCGGCGAGCAGCACCGGGTGTTCCAGCGCCACACCGGCCGCCGCGTCGTGCTGGCCACCAACGTCGCCGAGACCTCGCTGACGGTCCCCGGCATCAAGTACGTGATCGACCCGGGCAACGCCCGCATCTCCCGCTACAGCCACCGCCTCAAGGTGCAGCGGCTGCCCATCGAACCCATCTCGCAGGCCTCGGCGAACCAGCGCAAGGGCCGCTGCGGCCGCGTGTCGGAGGGCATCTGCATCCGCCTCTACTCGGAGGAGGACTTCGAGAGCCGGCCGGAGTTCACCGACGCCGAGATCCTGCGTACGAATCTCGCCTCCGTCATCCTCCAGATGATCGCGGCCGGCCTCGGCGACATCGCCGCCTTCCCGTTCATCGACCCGCCCGACCGCCGCAACATCAACGACGGCATCGGCCTGCTCCAGGAGCTCGGCGCGCTGGAGAACGGCAAGCTGACGGGCATCGGCCGCCGCCTCTCGCAGCTCCCGGTCGACCCCCGGCTGGCCCGCATGGTCGTCGCCGCCGAGGAGAACGGCTGCGTGCGCGAGGTCATGGTGATCGCCGCCGCACTGTCCATTCAGGACCCGCGCGAACGGCCCACCGAGCAACAGGAGCAGGCGCAGCAGCAGCACGCCCGGTTCCGCGACCCCGACAGCGACTTCATCAGCTTCCTCAACCTCTGGAACTACCTGCGGGAGCAGCAGAAGGAGCTGTCCTCCAACCAGTTCCGCAAGATGTGCCGGGCCGAGTTCCTGAACTACCTGCGGGTCCGCGAGTGGCAGGACATCTATTCGCAGCTGCGCCAGGTGGTCAAGGGCCAGGGCGTGTCCGTCAACGGCGGCGAGATCGACACCAAGGGCATCCACCTGTCGCTGCTCGCCGGCCTGCTCTCGCACCTGGGCATGAAGGACGTCATCACGAAGGGCGTGCCCACGAAGGGGTCGATCCGCAAGGGGCCCACCGAGTACCTGGGCGCGCGCGGCGCGAAGTTCGCGATCTTCCCGGGCTCGGCGCTGTCCCGGCAGCAGCCGCAATGGGTGATGGCCGCCGAGCTCGTCGAGACGTCGAGGCTGTGGGCCCGCACCGTGGCCAAGATCGAGCCGGAGTGGGCCGAGAAGCTCGGCGCGCACCTGGTCAAGCGCAGTTACAGCGAGCCGCACTGGGAGGCCCGGCAGGGCGCGGTGATCGCCACCGAGAAGGTCACCCTGTACGGCCTGCCGATCGTCGCCGCGCGCCGGATCAACTACGGCCGGATCGACCCGGAGGTGAGCCGCGAGCTGTTCATCCGGCACGCGCTCGTGGACGGCGAATGGCGCACCAGCCACCAGTTCTTCCACCACAACCGCAAGCTGCTCGACGACGTCGAGAAGCTCGAGGACCGGGTCCGCCGCCGCGACATCAAGGTCGACGACGAGACGCTGTTCGACTTCTACGACAAGCGGGTCGGCGCCGAGGTGGTGTCGGTGCGGCACTTCGACACGTGGTGGCGCAAGACCCGCCGCGAGCAGCCCGACCTGCTCACCTTCGACCCGGAGATGCTGGTCAACGACAGCGCCGGCGGCATCACCGAGGCCGACTACCCGGACCACTGGACGCAGGGCGGCGTGCAGCTGCCGCTGACCTACCGGTTCGAGCCGGGCCGCCGCGATGACGGCGTGACCGTGCGGGTGCCGCTGCCGGTGCTCGGGCAGGTCGACGGGGACGGCCTGGCCTGGCAGATCCCCGGCCTGCGGCTGGAGCTGGTCACCTCGCTGATCAAGTCGCTGCCCAAGCAGCTGCGCAAGAACTTCGTGCCGGTGCCGACCTTCGCCAAGGCCGTGGTGGACCGGATCGGCGCGGACGACCAGCACGTGCTGGAGGCCGTCGAGCGGGAGCTGCGCACCCTGTCCGGGGTGGCGATCCCGCGCGAGGCCTGGCAGCTGGACCAGGTGCCCGAGCACCTCAAGACCACCTTCCACGTGGTCGACGAGGGGGACCGCACGCTGGCCGCGGGCAAGGACCTGGCGGCGATCAAGGAGGACCTGCGGGCCACCATGCGCGCCGCGCTGTCCGCCGCCCCCAACGACATCGAGCGCACCGGCCTGACGACCTGGGACTTCGGCACGCTGCCGCGCACGCACCGCCAGGCCGTCACGGGCTACGAGGTCACCACCTATCCGTCGCTGGTCGACCGCGGCGACCACGTGGACGTGAAGCTGCTGGACAGCGCCGCCCAGCAGCGGGCGGCGATGAAGCTCGGCACCCGGCGCCTGCTGCTGCTCCAGCTGCCGTCGCCGGTGAAGCTGATCGTCCGCAGCCTGAGCAACGACGCCAAGCTGACGTTGAGCCGCAACCCGCACGGCGGCGTGCCGGCGCTGCTCGCGGACTGCGCGGCGACCGCCGTGGACAAGCTCGTCGCCGACGGCGGCGGTCCCGTCTTCGACCAGGCCGGCTTCGAGAAACTGCTGGTCAGGGCCCGTCAGGGGCTGAACGAGACCGTGCTGGAGGTCGTGAAGCGGGTCCGCAAGGTCCTCGACGCCGCGCAGGCGGCCGAGCGGCAGCTGGCGGCGACCAAGTTCGCGCCGGACGCCTCCGTCGCCGACATCCGGGCGCAGCTCAGGGACCTGGTGCACGCCGATTTCGCGCAGGAGACCGGCTACCAGCGGCTGCCGGACGTGGAGCGCTACCTCCGGGCGATCGAACGCCGGCTGGACAAGCTGCCCGAGAACCCGCAGCGGGACGTGCAGCGCACCGAGGAGATCGCCGAGATCACCGCCGAGTACCGGGCGCTGGTCGACGCGGTGCCCGACGGCGAGCCGGTGGAGGCGCCGCTGCGAAGCATCGGCTGGATGATCCAGGAGCTGCGGGTCAGCTACTTCGCGCAGACCCTCGGCACCGCCTACCCGGTGTCCGAGAAACGGATCTACAAGGCGATGGACGAGCTGTGAGCAACGCATCGGGCGCGGTGGGCGTCTAGCGGTTCGATGTCCCAGTCGTTCGATGAGTTCGTGCACGAGCACCAGCAGGCCCTGGTCCGCTACGCCACGCTGCTGGCGGGCGGGCAGGGCGACGCCGAGGACCTGGTGCAGGAGGTGCTGATCCGGGTCTACCCGCGGTGGGAGACGCTGGAGGGGTCGGCCTATGCCTACGTCCGGCGCGCCGTGACCAACGAGTTCCTGTCGTGGCGGCGGCGCTGGAGCACCCGGCACATCCGGCCGACCGACGAGCTGCCGGAGGTGCCGGTCGGTCTCGACTGGCACGAGCCGGACCAGCGGCTGTGGGCTGAGCTGCGAAAACTCCCCCGGCAGCAACGAGCGGCGGTCGTGCTGCGTTATTACGAGGACCTGACCGATGCGGAGACGGCCGAGCTGATGGGCTGCCGCGAGGGCACCGTGCGGGCGCACGTCAGCCGGGGCCTCGCGTCGCTGCGGTCGGTGCTGGGGACGTCGGAGCGCGCGTGGAGGGGCCATGAGTGACGAGGAGGACGAACTGCGGCGGATGCTCGCGGCTCGGGCCGACCGGGTGCACTCGAGTCTCTCCGGGCCGGCGATCCGCGCGCGGGCGCAGGCCCGGCGGCCGATCCGCCGCTACGCCCCGGTGCTGACCGCCGCGGCGGTGCTGGCCGTCGTGGTGGTGATCGGTTTCGTGCTGACGCAGCGCGGCGGGTCGCCGAACCCGGTGCGGCAGGTGCCGCCGGCCGCCACCGTGACCACGACGACGACCACGGAGCCGGTCCAGATCACGCCCACGTCGACCGTCTCGCCCACGGAGACGACGACCACGCATTCGCAGGCCAGCAGCACGACCGCGATCAGCACCTCGCGTTGAGACTTTTTTCGCGACCGCTGCAACAGATCCGGCGCGGGCCGCATGGAAGTGGTGTCAGATCCTTTGATCGAGAGGACACCTCATGCGTATCCCCGCTGTGCTGCGGTCCCGGAAGGCCATCGTCGCGGCGGCCGTGACCGTGGGCGTGCTGGGGGCCGGGACGGTCGCCATGGCGGCGACCTCGGCCGCCGGCGGCGCGCCGACGCCGACCGCGCCGGTGACGACGATCCCGGTCACGGCGCTGCCGACCACCACGATCGTCACCTCGCCGGCGTCGGGCCCGACCGAGACCACCCGGTCCGCCCCGCAGACCACGCGGACCGTGGGGCCCACCGAGACGACGCGGACCGCTTACCCGACGGAGACCACGAAGTCGGATCCGCAGCCGACGACGACCGTCTCCGAGCCGCAGAGCACGGTCACCACCTCGCCGGCGCCGGAGTCGACGACGGCGTACCCGACGACGACCGTCAAGCGCTGATCGGCTCGGCAGGGTGTTCGGCGGCTAGGGGTCGCCGAACACCTTGCCCGGGTTGAGGATTCCGTGCGGGTCCAGGGCGTTCTTCACGGCTCGGTGCAGGTCCAGCACCGCCGGGCTCAGCTCCTTGACCAGCCCGGGGCGTTTGAGCAGGCCGACGCCGTGCTCGCCGGTGACGGTTCCGCCCAGCGCCAGCGCGTCGGCGATGATGTCCTCGAACGCCGCCTGCGCGCGGGCCTTCGCGGTGTCGTCGTCGGTCGGCGTGATCAGCAACGGGTGCAGGTTGCCGTCGCCGATGTGAGCGATGTTCGCGATCACCGTGTCGTGCCGGACGGCGGCGGCCTCGATCCGGCCCAGCATCTCGGCGATCTTGCCGGTGGGCACGCACACGTCCTCGGTGAGCACCGGTCCGAGCCGCTCCAGCGCCGGGTAGGCCAGCCGGCGGGCGGCGAACAGGGCGTCCGCCTCCGCCTCGTCCGTGGACATCGCCGCCCAGGTCGCGCCGGCCTGTTCGAAGCACGCCAGCATCGTCGCCGCCTCGGCGTCGTCGGCGGTGTCGGTGCGCCCCAACAACACCACCTCCGCCTCGGCCGACAGGCCCATGTTCTTCCACGCGTCAACGGCCTTGAGGCAGTGCTTGTCGACCAGTTCGAGCGCCGAGGGCACCACACCCGCGGCGATTACTGCCGCCGCCGCTTCGCCGGCCGCGGTAATCGACGAGAAGTACGCCGCCACGGTTCTTTCCGGGGCTCGCTTCGCGCGCAGCCGCACGGTGATCTCGGTGATCACGCCGAGCGTGCCCTCCGAGCCCACCATGAGCCCGGCGAGGTCGTAGCCGGCGACGCCCTTCGCGGTCCGCCGGCCCAGCCGGACGATCTCGCCCGTGCCGGTCACGATCTGCATGCCGAGCACGTAGTCGCGGGTGACGCCGTACTTCACGCAGCACACCCCGCCGGCGTTGGTCGCCACGTTGCCGCCGATCGTCGACCACGGCGAACTGGCCGGATCCGGTGGGTACCAGAGGTTTTGTCGGGCCGCGGCCGCCCGCAGGTCGTCGTTGACCACGCCGGGCTCGACCACCGCCAGCCGCTCGACCGGGTCGATCTCGATGATCCGGTTCAGCTGGTCCATGGCCAGCAGCACGCAGCCCTCGACCGCGTTCGCCCCACCCGACAGCCCTGTGCCCGCGCCGCGCGTCACCAACGGTATCCGGTGCTTGATGCAGTGTCTGACCACCGCTTGCACGTCCTCCGCGCCGCGCGGCCGGACGAGGGCGGCCGGCAATGCGTACGGGGCCCATTCCGCCTCGTCGTGGGCGTAACTCCGGAGCACATCCGGGTCGGTGATGGTGAGTTCCGGCAACAGGTCGTCGATCATCACGGATCCATGTTATTCTAGGAGGGCATGTCGACCAGTGATATGCGTTTCCTCATCAGAGAAGTCCGTCTTTTCGACGGCGTCGCCGCACGCCCTTCGGCCAACGTCCTGGTGCGGGACGGCAAGGTTCTCGACGTCGCCGCCGAGGCTCCCGAGGGCTGGCCGGTCGTCGAGGGTGCGGGCAGAACCCTGTTGCCCGGTCTCATCGACTCGCACACGCATGTGCGTCCCGGCCGTTTGGAGCAGGCCGTTCAGTTCGGCGTCACCACCGAGCTGGACATGTTCGCCGATCCGGCGCAGGTGGCGGAGTTGAAGCGCAAGGCCGCCGCCAACCCCGAGATGGCCGACCTACGGTCCGCCGGCATCGGCGCCACCGCGCCCGGCGGCCACCCGCGCGTCGGATTCCCTGACCACGCCAGGATTTCCTCGCCGTCGGAGGCGGATCAGTTCGTCGCCGATCGGGTGGCCGAGGGGTCCGACTACCTGAAGATCGTCGTCGACAACGGCATTTCGCGGAAGGATGTCCTGCCGTCCTTGGACTCTGCGACCGTAGCCGCATTGGTGAAGGCGGCGCATGGGCATGGCCTGCTGGCCGTGGCGCATGCCACCGACCAGGCGGCGGCGGTGATGGCGTTGGACGCCGGGGTGGACGGGCTCGCGCATCTGTTCGTCGATGGGCCTCCTGCGGCGGATTTCGGCGTGGGGAAGGCGTTCGTCATTCCCACGCTGACCGTCTTGAATGGACTGTGGGGTGATCCGGCCGGGAGCCGGGCGCTGCTGGCGGATCCCCTTGTGCGGCCTCACCTGGACTACGAGTCCGTTGCTGTGCTGGGGCATGGCGGGTATGCGCCTGCGGGTTACCGGCAGGGTCCGGAGTTCGCGGTTGAGGCATTGCGGCAGGTTCGGGCGCAGGGTGCCAGGGTGCTCGCCGGGACCGACGCCTCGGCTCCCACCGTCGCGCATGGTGCCAGCCTGCACCAGGAGTTGGCGCTGCTCGTGGAGGCAGGGTTGACGCCGCTGGAGGCGTTGGCCGCGGCGACTTCCGTGCCGGCGGAGGTGTTCGGGCTCGCGGACCGGGGAGTGGTCGAGGCCGGTCGACGGGCGGATCTCGTTCTGGTGGACGGGGATCCGACCGTGGACATCCTGGCGACTCGGGCGATCGTCGGGGTGTGGCGGGGCGGCGTGAGAGTCCGGTGATCGGGTAGGGCGGTGGACCTGCCTGGCGTGGCCGACGTTGGTCGCGCCAGGCTTGGCCTCGGGCGTCTCTCGCTAGGGGCGCAGGGTTGCCAGCGAGCGGTCGAGGTCGGCGAGGGTGTTGGCGCCGAGCAGCCGCATGGTGCGCTCCAGCTCCTCGCGGAGGATGGAGATCACCTTGGCGACGCCGGGCTCCCCGGCGGCGATCAGGCCGTACACGTAAGGACGCCCGATGAGGCAGGCTTTGGCGCCGAGGGCGAGGGCGGCGGCGATGTCGCCGCCGGACCGGATGCCGCCGTCGATGAAAACGTCGAGGCGGGAACCCACGGCGTCGGCGACGGCGGGCAGGAGGTCCAAGGGGGCGGGGAGCGGTCCAGTTGGCGGCCGCCGTGGTTGGACAGGACGATGGCGTCGGCGCCGAAGTCGGCGGCACGGACGGCGTCGGCGACGCCCTGGATGCCCTTGACGACGAGGGGACCGGACCAGGTCTCGCGCAGCCAGGCCAGGTCGGACCACTTGAGGTCCCGGGCGAAGTTCCGCGAGCCGAAGTCGAGGAAGGTGGCCGGACCGTGGCGGGGAGGCAGGCTCAGGCGATTGTGCGCATCCCGAATCCGGTTGCCGGGAACGGGAGTGTCGACGGTCAGCACCAAAGCCCCGCAACCCCGCGCACGGTCGATCAGCTCCTTGGTGAAGCCCCGGTCATCCCACACGTAGAGCTGGAACCAGAGGTTGTCGCAGCGGAGAACCTCCGGCGCGGTGGTGCCCATTGTGGACAGTACGTACGGAATGCCGGCGGCGGTGGCGGCACGGGCGACGGCGGGCTCGCCGTCGGGGTGCATCATCCGCGTGTAGCCGGTGGGGGCGAGGACCAGCGGCAAAGACGCCGGCTGGCCGAGGATGGCGGTGGCGGTGTCGGCCTCGCCGCCGACCAGCACCCGCGGGTGGAACTCGACCCGGTCGTACGCGGAACGGTTGCGGTGCAAGGTGATCTCGCCGTCCGAGCCGCCGTCCAGATACTCGAACACGGCCTTGGGCGCCCGCTTCCTTGCGGCGGCACGGAGATCGGAAACCGTGTGCGCCCGCTTGACGGGATCCAGCTCCGGGCGGCGCGGCAGGAGCCGGAGTTCCCACAAGCGGGGCACACGTCGGGTCATGCCGCCAAGTCAAGCACGGTACGCCAAGCAGTTTTCAGCTCCGCGGGGGCGAAATCGGGGCTGCGCCAGGCGATGACGAAGTCGGGGCGGACGAGGACAGCGCCCTCGACCGAGACGCCGTACGCGGCGAAGAACTCCGGCTCGTCGAGCACGTGCACTGCGATCGGCAGGTCGGTGTCGCGCCACGCCGCGTTGCCGGTGAGCAGCACGAAACCGCGGCCCAGCAACGAGGTGGTGGACCCGGCGCCCAGCTTGACGTACGGGGCACGGACGCCGGGACGGCCGGTGGGCGCGGCGGGATCCTCCAGCAGGTCGCCGGGATCGCCGGGCTCGGCGACGATCGCGCCGCCGAGTTGCCGGTAGCCGAAGAACAGCGAACTCACCGGCGACACCGGGGCGGGCAGGTCGTCGACGGGCGCGGTCGGGCGGCCGCGCTGGGTGAACAGCAGGAACTGCTGGTCGGCCAGGATCTTCGAGTACGGGCGGCGCTCCGGATCGTGGCTGGCCAGCAGCCCCGGCCCGGCCTCGCCCCGGGTGACCATGGCCAGCTTCCACGCGATGGAGAACCCGTCCATGATCGCGGTGTTGCCGCCGAACGCCCCGGTCGGCGGCATCAGCCGGGCGGCGTCGCCGACCAGGAAGACCCGCCCGTCCTGGAACCGTTCCGCGACACCGTGCACGGTCCGCGACGAGGTGTCCGGCAGCGCGTGGATCTTCGGCTCCAGGTCCGGAACGCCGGTCGCGGTGCGGATGATCTGCATCCAGTCCAGCGGGCCGTCGACGGCCGAGACGCCGATCGCGTACCGGCCTGGCACGTCGGTGCCGACCAGCACGCCCGCGCCGCCGGGCAGCTCCGGGTTGAGCAGGTACGCGAGGAACACGCCGTGATCGGCGAGATCGGCGTCGAACAGCGTGCCCGTCCCCTCCGCGAGCACCCCACGTCCGATCATCTCGATCCCCAGCGACTCGCGGATCGGGCTGCGGTGCCCGTCGGCGGCGACGAGGTAGTCGACCTCGAGGGTCTCCGAGACGCCGGTGTCCAGGTCCCGCAGCACGGCCGTGACGCCGTCCCGGTGCTGCGCGAAGGACACCAGCTCGGTGCCGAACCGCAGATCGGCGCCGAGTTCTCGGGCCCGTTCGGCCAGGATCGGCTCCATCCGCTCCTGGCTCAGGTCGGCCCACCCCGTCGGCGAGAAGGCGCTGAAGTCGGGCTGCGCCACCATGATCTCCTCCAGCACCGGGCCGGCCAGGCTGACCGCCCGGAGGATCTTGAACGCCCCGGCCGGGTCCGACGCCGCCCGTACCCGGTCGCCGACGCCGCCCACCTCGAGCGCCTCCAGGACGTGCGGGAACTGGCCCCGCGCCTTCGGGTGCACCGACGTCGTCGCGTGCCGCTCCACCAGCAGCGGCGGCGCCCCGTGCAGCCCCAGGAACAGCGCCGTCGACAGCCCGGACAGGCCCGCGCCCACCACCAACACACTCATCTGACGTCCCCCTCGAACAGTGTTTGTTCTGACGAACACTGTTTCTAGTCGCGAACGGTGTTCGTGTCAACTAGAGTGTGGACGTGCCGCTTCCGGAACCACCGTGGCGAAAGCCCGTGCGCCAGCAGCTCAGCCGCGAGCTGATCGTCGAGACCGCGCTGGAGATCCTCGACCGGGAGGGCATGGACGCCCTGAGCATGCGGCGCATCGCCACCGAGCTCGGCACCGGCGCGGCCTCGCTGTACGCGCACGTCAGCAACAAGGAGGAGCTCCAGGAGCTGCTGCTCGAACGCGTGCTGTCCCAGGTGCAGCGCGAGGAACCGGACCCGGACCGCTGGGCCGACCAGCTCCGCGAGCTCTGCCGGCGGACGGTCGACGCGCTGGTCGCCCACAACGGCATCGCCCGCGTCGCACTGGCCGCGATCGTGCCGACCGGCGAGGCAGCCCTCGACCAGGCCGAAGCGATGCTCGGCCCGCTGCGCGCCTCGGGGCTGCCCGACCCGCTCGTCGCCGTCGCCTTCGACGTGCTCAGCCTCTACTGCACGGCCTACGCCGTGGAGGCCAACGCCATGCGCAGCGGCGAGTTCACCGAGGCCCAGGTCCTGGAACGCACCCAGCAGCTGTCGCAGTACATGGCGGCCCTGCCGGCCGACCGCTTCCCGGCGCTGCTGGCCATGGGCCCCCTGCTCGGCGCCGCTGACGGCGAGCAGCGCTTCCAGGCCGCCATCGATCTGATCATCGCCGGCGTCGAAGCCCTGGCCGCCCGCGAGTCGCGCGCGAGGTCGCGCCGGCCTCTGGACCGCGGGCTCAGCTCGATCGAGTCTGTTCATCGATCGAGCTGAGACAAGGGAAGAGGCCGGCTTGGAAGCGACCTCGCCCCGCGCGGAACGCGCGGCACAAGCACTGTCACACCGAATGTAGGTCTCAGGCAGACCCTCGAAAAAGATCTTCGAGGAAATGTCGGCGGGGGTGTCGGATCGGTGCGGTGGCGTTCGTAGCAGGGGTGAGGCCGCCCGCACGAGGCGGCGCCGAGGCTGAGGAACCGCGATCATGAAGCTGACGACCATGACCCAGATCACCCTCGACGGCGTGACGCAGGGCAACGGCGGCACGTCCGACGAGGACCGCCGGAGCGGATTCGAGCGCGGCGGATGGGCCCGGGGCGCGGGTGACGACGACACCAGGGCGTTCATCACGGAGACCTACCAGCGCGCCGACGCGTTCCTGTTCGGCCGCCGCACCTACGACTTGTTCGCCGGCTCCTGGGGTTCGAACGACGAGATGCAGGCCCATCCCATCGGCGTGGCCCTGAACGACGCCCCCAAGTACGTCGCCTCGACCACGCTCACGACGCCGCGGTGGACGGACACGACCGTCCTTCAGGGTGACCTCGCGGCCGCCGTCACCGAGCTGAAGGCCAAGCCGGGCGGCGAGGTGCAGGTACACGGCAGCGGCACCCTGATCCGCTGGCTGCTGGCGCACGACCTGGTCGACGAGATGACCCTGATCGTCGTCCCGGTGGTCGTCGGCCAGGGCGCGCGGCTGTTCCCGGACGCCGGCCCGGATCTCGCGTTCGACCTGATCGAGTCGCGAGTGGACTCGAAGGGCGTGGCGACCCAGGTCTTCCGGCCGACCGGACGCCCCAAGTACTGGACGGCCTGACGTCCCCGACACCACAGGAGAGGATCCTCAGATGCGGTACCTGGTTTCCGTGATCGACGACAAGAGCAATCCCGGCAGCACGGACCGGCAGCCCGCCATCAGCGCGTTCAACGAACGGCTGATCGCCGAAGGCTACTGGGTCTTCGCGGGCGGACTCGCCGGCACCGACACGGCCACGGTCGTCGACAACCGAGGCGAGCACGCGATGATCACCGACGGGCCCTTCGTGGAGTCCAAGGAGTACCTCGCCGGCGTCTGGGTGTGGGAGGCCCCCGATCTGGACGTGGCGCTCAAGCTCGCCACCGAGGCGTCGAAGGTGTGCGACCGGAAGATCGAGGTGCGGCCGTTTCTGTGAACGCGACCGACGCCGTCTCCCGGGCCCACCGCGAGGAGTGGGCCCGGATCGTCGCCGCCCTGACCCGACGCTTCGGCGACCTCGACATCGCCGAGGAGGCGGCTGCCGAGGCGTTCGCGACGGCCGTCGAGCGGTGGCCGGCCGACGGCGTGCCGCCCAACCCCGGCGCCTGGCTGACCACCACCGCCAACCGCAAGGCCATCGACCGCATCCGCCGCGAGAACAAGCGCGACGACAAGCACGAGGAGGCTCGGATGGTGCACGACGACGACCCGCCCGAGCCCCTCGGCGCCATCGACGACGACCGGCTCCGGCTGATCTTCACCTGCTGCCACCCGGCGCTGGCGGTGGAGGCCCGCCTGGCGCTGACGCTGCGCATGGTCGGCGGCCTGACCGTGCCCGAGATCGCCCGTGCCTTCCTGGTCGCCGACAGTGCCATCGGGCAGCGGATCACCCGCGCCAAGGCCAAGATCAAGGCGGCTCGCATCCCGTATCGGCTGCCGTCCGCCGAGGATCTCCCGGCCCGCGTCGCCGGCGTCCTCACGGTGCTGTTCCTCGTGTTCAACGAGGGCTACCTGGCCACCGGCCCCGACACCGACCCCATCCGCAACGACCTGACGGCCGAGGCGATCCGGCTCACCCGCCTCATCCGCGCCCTCCTGCCGGACGACGGCGAGGTCGCCGGCCTGCTCGCGTTGATGCTGCTCATCGAGGCCCGCCGCCCCGCCCGGGTCTCGACCGGCGGCGAACTGGTCGCTCTCGGCGAGCAGGACCGTGGGGCCTGGGACGCGGCGCTGATCGCCGAGGGACACCGGCTGGTGCGCGAGCGCCTCGCCGCCGGCGTGGCCCCGGGGCGCTACCAGATCCTCGCGGCGATCAACGCCGTGCACACCTCCGCCCGCGACGTGCGCGACACCGACTGGTCGCAGGTCCTCGCCCTGTACGACCAGCTCGTACGTCTCGACTCCTCACCGGTCATCGCCCTCAACCGGGCCATCGCCGTCGCCGAGATCGACGGCCCGGAGGTGGCGCTGGCGGTTGTCGACCGTCTCGAGGAACGGTTGGCCGGCTATCACGCCTACCACGCCACCCGCGCCGATCTGTTGCGCCGGCTCGGCCGCGGCCGGGAGTCACGCGCGGCCTACGACAAGGCCATCGACCTGGCCGGCAACTCCGCCGAGACGGCCTACCTCACCCGCCGCCGCGACCAGCTAGGCGCGCCCTGAGACGCGGTCGATCCACTCCGTGATCAGCTCGTCCAGTACGGAAAGCGGCACCGCGCCCTCGCTCAACACCACCGCGTGGAAGTCCCTGACGTCGAAGCGATCGCCCAGCGCGGCCTCCGCCTTGCGCCGCAGGCGCTGGATCTCCAATCGCCCCACCATGTACGCCAGCGCCTGCCCGGGGACGGCCAGGTAACGGTCCACTTCGGACTCGACGTGGTGCGGCGCCATGGGAGTGTTGGCCAGCAGGTAGTCGATGCCCCGCTGGCGTGACCAACCCTGAGCGTGCAGGCCCGTGTCGACGACGAGCCGGCCGGCGCGGGTGGAGTCCATCATGAGCATGCCCAGCCGGGCGAGATCGTCGGTGTAGAGGCCCATCTCGTCGGCGAGACGCTCCGAGTACAGCCCCCAGCCCTCCCGGTACGCGCTCACGGACGCGGTGCGCCGCAACAGGGGCAGGTCGGTGCGCGTCTCGGCGCCGGTGACCTCGAAGTGGTGTCCGGGCACGGCCTCGTGGAAGGCGAGGGCCTCGATCTGGTGGCGGGGCGTCTCGGCGGGCCGGTCGGTGTTCACGTGGAACGTGCCGGGGCGGGAACCGTCCAGGGACCCGTGTCGGTAGGCGCCGGGCAGCGTGGATGTCGACGGGGGAAAGGCCCGCACGTCGCACACGGTCGACGGCACCTGGTGGAACCAGTCGGGAGCAGCGCGCTCGGCACGGCGCACGGTCGCCGTCGCGGCGGCGATCATCTCTTCGGCGTTGGACCACCGCAGTGCCGGATCGTCCCGCAGCCGCCGGAAGATCTCCGGCAGCTCGTCGGTGCCGAACACCCGTCGACCGAGCTCGACGTAGTCATGGGCGAGGTCGGCGAGCACGTCCAGACCCATCTGATGCAGCTCGTCCGGCGTCAGCGAGGTCGTGGTGTGGGCGCGTACCGCCGTCGCGTACCGCTCAGAGCCGCCGGGCAGCCAACACAAGCCGGCGTGCTCGGTGTCCCGTCCATGCGGCAGGACCTCCGTCGCCAGGAAGTCCCGGTACTCGGCGATCGCCGGTGCGACAAGCGAGGTCACGACCGGCCGGCACGCCTCCGAGCGGACGAAAGTGTCCACGGTGGCCAGACGGACGTCGAGGTTGGCGATCGCGGCCTGTACGAGGTGCGTCAGCGGTGTGAGCCCGGCGGCCAGGCCGTCCCGCTGCCGCTGCGCGACTGTCGCCAGGAACTCCGGCAGGGCGGCCAGCCGCTTGGGCAGGTCGTCGTTCAGCGGCACGTCGTGCAGGGCCGACAGCAGGCCGGCCACCGGCGTCAGCAGGTAGTCGGAGACGGTGAACTCGATCCAGCGGCCCTCGATCTGTCCCGCCAGCACCGCCGCCTCGTGGGCGATGGTCCGCTTGGTGATTCGGTCCGTGGTCGACAGGTCCTCGTCCGGCACGGCGGCGGCCCGCGCCGCGAGCCCCGCGACCGAGGCGGCGAACGCCTCCTCGGCCGGTCGGCTGTAGTCGGTGAGCCGGTCGTCGTGGCCGGGCACGCCGGCGAAGCTGGCCCCGATCGGGAACCGCGCCAGCACCAGGTCGAAGAGCTCGTCGGCCAGCTCGGCCAGCGGTGACATCGAATCCCCCCGTCACTTGCTGCCAGCGGGGGAGCCGCGACGGCGCTCAGGACTGGCGTTATGCTGATATACCTCGGTTCCCCCGACGGCGACCCTACCGGGCTCGCCTGATCTCCGGGTGGGGCCGGCGGGACACCCCGATCGCCGCGGCCACCCCTACTCGCGGCCCGTCCGGGCGACGCCTGGATCGGTCCAAGGTTGGATTCTCCGCCCTGCATCTGCGGCGACTAACCGAGTGTCCCAGACGTACGTCCGGCCATGTGCACGTGCCCGGCCGCACGACCGCCATGTAACCCTGTGACCTGCGGATTCGATATCCCCGTCGACGGATCCGGTCGGTCCGATACACCAAGATCCGGCGCCGCGGCGGATCTGTCACCCCAAAGTAGGTTAGGTGTGCCTAACCTACTAGAGGACCCCTATAAACCCGACATAAGATCCCTAAACTTGGTTGAGTCCAAGGTTGCTCTGCGGCACAGTGATATTGACCACAGCGAAGTGGAGACCCGAAGGAAACCAACGGTCATGAGACCTGGGGAGTGAGAGAACCATGGGACGACTGGACATCGACGACAGCCCGCGCACCTGGAGCTGGAACTGGGGCGAGGACGAGGGCGACGGCCCGCAGACCCCGCAGCAGAGCCTGGTCTGGGACGCGGACCGCGAGGACGGCTACGAGCCGCTGATCATGCGCGGCTTCGACTAGCGGAACCGCCTGCTGGACTCCCGGACCACCAGCTCCGGGGGGAAGACCACGTGATGATGGACGTGCTCCCGCGGCGAATTCGTTTCTCCCAGAACGAGTTCGGCGGCGCGTCGGCCGAGTGACCGGCTCGGCTGCCGCACCGAGGTGAGGGGCACTGCGGCAGCCGCCGCGAAATCGATGTCGTCGTACCCGACGATGGCGAGTTCTCCGGGCACGCGCACACCCGCGCGAACCATCACCTGGAGCACGCCGAGCGCGAGCAGGTCGTTGGCGCAGAACAGCGCGTCCGGCCTGCGCGTCCCGGCGAGCACCCGCTCTCCGGCATTGCGGCCGGAGGCCACGTTCATCGCCGCCACCTCGACCACCCGCAGCCCGTCGGGGTCGCGCCCGGCCGCCACGAGCGCGTCGCGCGCCCCGTCCAGGCGCTGCCGGCACTGGGCGATCGACAGCGGACCCGTGACCATCGCCAGCTCACGGTGCCCCTCGGCCAGCAGGTGGTTGATGGCGAGTGTCCCGCCGATCCGGTGGTCCACCGACACCGAGCAGGCGTCCGCGACGTCGGCGTGCCGGTCCAACAGGACCACGGACACGCCTCGGTCGCGCAGCCGGCGCACCGGCTCCGGCGCGGCGTCGACCGGTGTGATCAGCACCCCGTGCACGCGCTGCTCGGCGAGCAGTTGCAGGTGCCGGTCCTGGCGCTGCTCGGACTCGTCGCTGTTGCAGAGGATCACCATGTGCCCGGCGTCGCTGGCGGCGTCCTCGGCGCCCCGGGCGACATCGGTGAAGAACGGGTTGGACACGTCCGGCACGACCAGGCCGATCGCCCGGGCGGTGCCGGTGCGCAGCTGGCGCGCGGACTCGTTGCGCACGAAGCCGAGTTCCTCGATGGCGGCCAGCACCTTGCGCCGGGTCTCGTCGGCCACCACGTCCGGCCGGTTGAGCACATTGGACACGGTGCCGATGGACACGCCGGCCAGCGCCGCGACGTCCTTGATGCTCACGGCTGACGACACTCGTCCTCCCCAACCGCCTCAAATCGTTTCAACGGAGCATAGCCCCCGCTCAACCTTGTGATACTTGACACAATTGGGTGTTGCGGGCATGCTCTGAGCGACGCGAATTGAAACGATTTAACGGGAGGCGCCCGTGGTCATCGCCCTGGCGGAGGTCAGCAAGTCCTTCGGCGCCGTGCGGGCGCTGCGCGAGGTCTCGCTGACGTTGACCGCCGGTCGGGCGCACGCGCTGCTCGGGGAGAACGGCGCCGGCAAGTCGACGCTGATCAAGGTGCTGGCCGGCGTGCACCGGCCCGACTCCGGGCAACTGCTGCTCGACGGCGCGCCGGCCCGCTTCGCCTCGCCGGCCGACGCCAAGGCCGCCGGCGTGGCCGTGATCTACCAGGAACCGACCCTGTTCGGGGACCTGTCCGTGGCCGAGAACGTGGCGATGGGCCGGCACCCGACCCGCCGCGGCGGCATGATCGACGTCGCCGCCATGCGTGAGCAGGCCGAGGAGCTGTTCGCCCGGCTGGGCGTGGACATCGACCCGAGACGCCCCGCGCGCGGCCTGTCCATCGCCGACCAGCAGCTGGTGGAGATCGCCAAGGCGCTCGGCTCGGACGCCCGCGTGATCATCATGGACGAGCCGACGGCGGCGCTGTCCGGCACCGAGGTGCGGCGGCTGTTCGGCGTGGTCGGCGCGCTGCGGGAGCACGGCGCGGCGGTGCTGTTCGTGTCGCACCGCATCGACGAGGTCTTCGAGCTGTGCCAGGAGGCGACCGTGCTGCGCGACGGCGGCTTCGTCTGGTCGGGGCCGCTGCACGAGCAGACGCCGGACAGCGTGGTGCGGCTGATGGTCGGCCGCGACCTGGACGCCCTGTTCCCCAAGCAGGAGGTCGCTGCGGGGGAGACCGTGCTGTCGGTGCGGCGGCTGACCCGCGAGGGCGTGTTCACCGACGTCTCCTTCGACGTGAAGGCCGGGGAGATCCTGGCACTGGCCGGGCTGGTCGGGGCCGGCCGCAGCGAGATCGCCCGCGCGGTGTTCGGCGTCGACAAGCCCGACGGCGGCCAGGTTCTGGTGCGGGGCAAGCGGATCCGCGCCGGCTCACCGGGGGCGGCGATGAGCGCCGGCATCGGGTTCGTGCCGGAGGACCGCCGGCAGCAGGGCCTGGTGCTGGACGCGTCGATCGAGCGCAACGCCGCCCTGGCCTCGCTGAACCGGTTGTCCCGCCTCGGTTTCGTCCGCAGCCGGGACGAGCGGTCGCTGGCCCGCGACTGGGCGGTCAAGCTTCAGCTCAAGTTCGCCCACCTGACCGACCCGGTCGCCGTGCTGTCCGGCGGCAACCAGCAGAAGGTCGTGCTGGCCAAGTGGCTGTCCCGCCGGCCGGCGGTGCTGATCGTGGACGAGCCGACGCGGGGCATCGACGTCGGCACCAAGGCCGAGGTGCACCGGCTGCTGTCCGAGCTGGCGGCGCAGGGCGTGGCGATCCTGATGATCTCGTCCGAGCTGCCGGAGGTGCTCGGCATGGCCGACCGGGTGCTGGTCGTGCGCGAGGGGCGGACGGTCGCCGAGCTCGCCCGGGCCGAGGCCGACGAGGAACGCATCGTGCTGGCGGCGACGGGGGTGGCGGTCGCATGAGCGGCACCCAGGACCTGGCCCTGCCCGAGCGCCGCCGCCGGGCCGGCGGCGGCATGACCGCCGTCCGAGAACTGGGCATCCTGATCGCGCTGGCGGTCGTCGTCGGCGTGACGGCGCTGGTGAACCCGCTCTTCCTGAGCGGGCAGGGCATCCGCGACCTGCTGCTGAACGCCTGCCTGGTGGCGCTGCTGACCGTCGGCCAGACGATGGTGGTGATCACCCGGAACGTGGACCTGTCGGTGGGCTCGGTGCTCGGGTTCTCCGCCTTCCTCACCGGCGACACGTTCTCGGTCGACCCGGCGCTGGCGATCGTCGTCGGCATCGGGGTCGGCGCGCTGTGCGGGCTGCTCAACGGCGCGCTGGTGGCGGCCGGCAAGGTGCCGAGCCTGGTGGTCACCCTCGGCACGCTGTACGTGATCCGCGGCCTCGACTACGCCTGGGCGCAGGGCCGGCAGATCAACGCCGCCAACCTGCCGGACGGCTTCCTGGCGCTGGGCAGCGCCGGCGTGCTCGGCGTCCCGTACCTCGTGATCATCACGGTGATCGTGCTGGCCGTCGCCGCGCTGCACCTGAGCAGCTACCGCAGCGGCCGCGAGCTGTACGCGATCGGATCCAACCCGGAGGCGGCGGTGCTGGTCGGAATTCCGGTGGGGCGCCGCGTGTTCACGGCGTTCCTGGTGTCCGGCGCGGTCGCCGGCCTCGCCGGCGTGCTGTGGGCCGCCCGGTACGGCACGGTCGACGCCACCGCCGGCACGGGCCTGGAACTCCAGGTGGTGTCGGCGGTCGTGGTCGGCGGCGTGGCGATCTTCGGCGGCAGCGGGACCGTCGTGGGTGCGGCGCTCGGCGCGTTGCTGCTGACGACGATCGGCAGCGCGCTGGAAGTCCTGCACATCACGGCGTTCTGGCAGCAGGCGATCACCGGCGCGCTGCTGCTCGCGGCGATCGCCCTGGACCGGGCCGTCGCGCTGCGGCAGGCCGCGGCGCTGCGCCGGCAGTCGAGGGGAGTGAGCGCATGAAACGCCTGTTGCGCTGGGAAAGCGCCCTGTTCGTGCTGCTGGTGCTGATCGCGGTGATCGGCTCGGCCGCCACCGGCGGCCTGTTCCTCACCGGCAACAGCCTGTTCCACCTCGGTCTGGACGTCGGTGAGATCGCCCTCATCGCGCTGCCGCTGACGCTGGTGATCGTGGCGGCGGAGATCGACCTGTCGGTGGCGTCGGTGCTGGGCCTGTCCAGCGCGCTGATCGGCACGCTGTGGAACGCGGGGTGGCCGCTGGAGGCGATCCTGCCGTTCGTGCTCGTCGTCGGGGCGTTGTGCGGGGCCTTCAACGGTTTTCTGGTGACGAAGCTGGGCCTGCCGTCGCTCGCGGTCACCATCGGCACGCTCGCGCTGTACCGGGGTCTGGCGCTGGTCGTGCTCGGCGACCAGGCCGTGGCCGACTTCCCCTACAGCTACACGCAGTTCGGCACCGCGCCCATACCCGGCACCTGGATCCCTTACCCCATGGTGCTTTTCGTGCTGCTGGCGGTGGTCTTCGGGTTGCTGCTGCACGCGACGGCGTTCGGGCGCGCGGTGTTCGCCATCGGCGCCAACGAGGAAGCGGCCCGGTTCTCCGGGATCCGGGTCAAGCGGACCAAGCTCATCCTGTTCACGCTGACCGGCGCGGTCTCCTCGCTCGCCGGCGTCGTCTACACCCTGCGGTTCGTCAGCGCCCGCGCCGACAACGGCACCGGCCTGGAGCTGGCCGTCGTGGCGGCCGTGCTGCTCGGCGGCGTGTCCATCTTCGGCGGCCGCGGCACGATCTTCGGCGTCATCCTCGCCGTGCTGGTGCTCGGCGGCCTGCGCACCGCGCTGATCCTGGGCGACACCTCGACGGAGGTGCTCACCCTGGTGACCGGAATCCTGCTACTGGCCAGCGTGCTCGCGCCGGCCGTGACCAAGCGTCTGACGAGAGGCACCTCATGAAACGAACGGTCATCGTGCTCTCGGCCGCCCTGCTGCTGGCGGCCCCGGCGCTGACTGCCTGCGGTGGCACCACGAAGAACAACTCCGGCGGCGACACCGGCGGCGGCCAGACGCAGACCACCGCCAACCCGAACGCGACCAGCGCCAAGGACCTGAAGATCACCTTCCTGCCCAAGCAGGTCAACAACCCGTACTTCACGGTGGCGCAGGGCGGGGCGCAGAAGGCGGCGCAGGCGCTGGGCGAGCAGTTCAAGGCCACCGGCCCGTCCGACGCCGACGCGTCCTCGCAGGTCACCTACATCAACACGGCCTCGCAGCAGGGCCAGAACATCCTGCTGCTGGCGGCCAACGACAGCAACGCGGTCGCGCCGGCGCTGAAGTCCGCGCGGCAGCAGGGCATGAAGGTGGTGACCTTCGACTCGGACGCCGCCGCCGACTCCCGGGACGTGTTCATCAACCAGGCCACCGCGCAGTCGATCGCGCAGAGCCAGGTGAAGCTGATCTCCGACGCGATCGGCGGCGCCGGCGAGATCGCCATCCTGTCGGCGACGGCGAACGCCACCAACCAGAACGCCTGGATCGCCATCATGAAGCAGGAGCTGGCCAAGCCGCAGTACGCCAACCTCAAGCTGGACGAGATCGCCTACGGCAACGACGACGACCAGACCTCGTTCCAGAAGACGCAGGGCCTGTTGCAGGCGCATCCCAACCTCAAGGGCATCATCTCGCCGACCACGGTCGGCGTCGCGGCGGCCGCGCGCTACCTGGACTCCTCCTCGTACAAGGGAAAGGTCGCGCTGACCGGCCTGGGCACGCCCAACCAGATGCGCAAGTTCCTCCAGGACGGCACGGTCGGCTCGGTCGAGCTGTGGGACCCGGCCCAGCTGGGCGAGCTCGCCACGTACGCGGCGGTGGCGCTGGCCTCCGGGCAGATCACCGGCAAGCAGGGCGAGAAGTTCAAGGCCGGCGAGCTCGGCGAGTACACCATCGGCGCCAACGGCGAGGTGGTGCTCGGCGACCCGGTGACCTTCACCAAGGACAACGTCGACAAGTACAACTTCTGACACATGGGGAGAGCTGCCGTGGAAGGCGTGAAGGCGCAGCTGCGCGGGCACCGGATCGAGACGCCGTCGTGGGCCTACGGCAACTCCGGCACCAGATTCAAGGTGTACGCGCAGGCCGGCGTGCCGCGGACGCCGCAGGAGAAGATCGCCGACGCGGCGAAGGTGCACGAGCTGACCGGGGTCGCCCCGAGCATCGCGCTGCACATCCCGTGGGACCGGGTCGACGACTATCCGGCGCTGGCCCGCTTCGCCGCCGACCACGGCATCACCCTCGGAGCCATCAACCCCAACGTGTTCCAGGAGGACGACTACCGGCTCGGCAGCGTCTGCAACCCCGATCCCACGATCCGCCGCAAGGCGACCGACCACCTGCTGGAGTGCGTGGAGATCGGGGTGCAGACGGGGTCGACCATCCTGTCGCTGTGGTTCGCCGACGGCACCAACTATCCCGGCCAGGACTCGATCCGGGCCCGGCAGGACCGGCTGGCCGAGGCGCTGTCCGAAGTGTACGGTCAGCTGCCCGACGGGATGCGGATGCTGGTGGAGTACAAGCTGTTCGAGCCCAGCTTCTACACCATGGACCTGCCGGACTGGGGCACCTCGTTCGCGCACTGCGTGAACCTGGGCCCCAAGGCGCAGGTGCTCGTGGACACCGGCCACCACGCGCCCGGCACCAACATCGAGTTCATCGTGGCGCTGCTGCTGCGGGCCGGCAAGCTCGGCGGCTTCCACTTCAACAGCCGGTTCTACGCCGACGACGACCTGATGGTGGGCGCGGCCGACCCGTTCCAGCTGTTCCGCATCATGCACGAGATCGCCGCCGCGGGCGCCCTGGCCCCCGAGGCGAACGTGGCGTTCATGCTGGACCAGTGCCACAACATCGAGCCGAAGGTGCCGGCGATGATCCGGTCGGTGCTCAATGTGCAGGAGGCCACCGCCAAGGCGCTGCTGGTGGACCGCGAGGCGCTGGCCAAGGCGCAGGCGGAAGGTGACGTGCTCGGCGCGAACGCGGCGCTGATGGACGCCTACAACACCGACGTCCGGCCGCTGCTCGCGGAGCTGCGGGCCGAGGACGGGCTCGACCCGGACCCGATCGGGGCCTACCGCCGGTCCGGCTACCAGCAGAAGATCGAGGCCGAGCGGGTCGGCGGCTCGGCGATGGGATGGGGCGCGTGAACCCGGAAGTCGCAGCTCAACACCAGATATCGGCGCTGCTCGACCGCGCGCACGCGATCGGCGCGGACCGGCGCAACACCAACTACGCCGGCGGCAACGCGTCGTGCAAGGCGGTGGACCGCGACCCGGTCACCGGCGGCGACGTGGAACTGATGTGGGTCAAGGGATCCGGCGGCGATCTCGGCACGCTGACCGAGGCCGGGCTGGCCGTGCTGCGGCTGGACCGGTTGCGGGCCATGGTGGACGTGTATCCGGGCGTGGACCGCGAGGACGAGATGGTCGCCGCCTTCGACTTCTGCCTGCACGGCAAGGGCGGGGCCGCGCCGTCGATCGACACCGCCATGCACGGCCTGGTCGACGCCGCGCACGTCGACCACCTGCACCCGGACGCCGGCATCGCGCTGGCGACGGCGGCGGACGGGCCGGCGCTGACCCGGGAGTGCTTCGGCGACCGGGTGGCGTGGGTGGACTGGCGGCGGCCGGGTTTCCAGCTGGGGCTGGACATCGCCGAGATCAAGCGGGCCAATCCGGCGGCGATCGGCGTGATCCTCGGCGGACACGGCATCACCGCGTGGGGCGCGACGCCGCAGGAGTGCCAGGCCAACTCGCTGGAGATCATCCGCCGGGCGCAGGAGTTCCTGGACGCCCGAGGCTCGGCGGAGCCGTTCGGGCCGGTCGTGCCGGCGTGGCAGGCGCTGGCGCCGGACGCCCGCCGGGAGCGGGCGGCGGCGCTGGCGCCGGTGATCCGCGGGCTGGTGTCGACCGATCACCGTCAGGTCGGGCACTTCACGGATTCCCCCGAGGTGCTGGAGTTCCTGGCCGGGACGAAGGCGCCGGCGCTGGCCGCGCTGGGCACCTCGTGCCCGGATCACTTCCTGCGCACCAAGGTCCGGCCGCTGATCCTGGACACCGCGGCGGACGCCGCGTTCGAGGACGTGGTGGAGCGGCTGCGGGTGCTGCACCACGACTACCGCGAGGACTACCGGGCCTACTACGGGCGCCACGCGTCGGCGGACTCGCCGGCCATGCGCGGGGCGGATCCGGCGATCGTGCTGGTGCCGGGCATCGGAATGTTCTCCTTCGGCGCGGACGAGCAGACCGCCCGCGTGGCCGGGGAGTTCTACGTCAACGCGATCAATGTGATGCGCGGGGCCGAGTCGGTGTCCCGGTACGCGCCGATCCCGGAGAGCGAGAAGTTCCGGATCGAGTACTGGGAGCTGGAGGAGGCCAAGCTGCGCCGGCGCCCCAAGCCGAAGCCGCTGTCCTCGCGGGTGGCGTTCGTGACCGGCGGCGGGTCCGGCATCGGCCGCGCGACCGCCCTGCGGCTGGCCGCCGAGGGCGCGTGCGTCGCCGTCGCGGACCGGGATCTCGCCGCGGCGGAGTCGGTGGCCAAGGAGATCGGCGACGCGGCGGTGGCGTTGCAGGTCGACGTCTCGTCGTCCTGGGCCGTCGAGGCGGCGATCTCCGCCGCCTGCCTGGCGTTCGGCGGCATCGACCTCGTGGTGAACAACGCCGGCCTGTCGATCTCGAAGCCGCTGGTGGACACCACCGACGAGGACTGGGACCGTCAGCACGGCGTGATGGCGCGGGGGTCTTTCCTCGTGTCGAGGGCGGCCGCCCGAACGATGATCGCGCAGGGCATCGGCGGCGACATCGTCTACGTGGTCAGCAAGAACGCCGTGTTCGCCGGGCCGAACAACGTCGCCTACGGGTCGGCGAAGGCCGATCAGGCGCACCAGGTCCGGCTGCTCGCCGCCGAGTTGTCCGCGCACGGGATCCGCGTCAACGGCGTCAATCCCGACGCGGTGGTGCGGGGTTCCGGGATCTTCTCGTCGGGTTGGGGCGCGCAGCGGGCGGCGGTGTACGGGGTGCCGGAGGAGAAGCTCGGCGAGTACTACGCGCAGCGGACCCTGTTGAAGGAGGAGGTGCTGCCCGAGCACGTCGCCGCCGCGATCTTCGTGCTGGTCGGCGGCGAGCTGTCCCGGACGACCGGCCTGCACGTGCCGGTCGACGCCGGTGTCGCCGCGGCCTTCCTGCGATGACAGGGGATTTCGCGGCCGTCGATCTCGGCGCGTCCAGCGGGCGGGTGATGCTCGGACGCGTCGAGGCCGACGGCCTCTCGCTGCGGGAGGTGTCCCGGTTCTCCTACCGGCCGACGGTTCGGGACGGGGCGTTGCGGTGGGACGCGGCGCTGCTGCGGCGATCCGTGGTGGATGGCTTGCGGGGCCTGGACGTTCGCAGCATCGGCATCGACTCGTGGGCCGTCGACTACGGGCTGCTGGACGCTCACGGTGAACTGCTCGCCGACCCGGTGTGCTATCGGGATTCCCGCACCGACGGCATGGTGGACCGGGTGCGGGTGCCCGCCGCCGAGCTGTACGGCATCACCGGCATCCAGCTTCTGCCCATCAACACCTTGTACCAGCTCATGGCCGATCCGTTGGCGCAGAAGGCATCCACTCTGCTGCTGATCCCGGATCTCGTCGCGTACTGGCTGACCGGCGAGATCGGGGCCGAGCACACCAACGCCTCCACCACCCAACTGCTCGACGTCCACACCGGACAGTGGGCCACGGATCTCATGTCCCGGCTGGGGGTTCCCGTCGGCCTGTTCCCGCCGATCCGCCAGCCGGGCTCGGTCATCGGCGGCAACGTCGTCGCCGTCGGCTCGCACGACACCGCCTCTGCGGTCTACGCCGTGCCGGCCACCACCGATCGCTTCGCCTACATCTCCTGCGGCACCTGGTCGTTGGTCGGCGTGGAGCTGGACCGGCCGGTGCTGACCGCCGACAGCCTCGCCGCCAACTTCACCAACGAGGCCGGCATCGGCGGCACCATCCGGTATCTGCGCAATGTCATGGGTCTGTGGCTGCTGGAGGAGTGCCTGCGGATCTGGGGCCTGGACCGAAATCCATTGCTCCAGGCCGCCGGTTCTCTGCCGCGCCGTGCGGTCATCGACGTGAACGCGCCGGAGTTCCTGCCGCCCGGCGACATGCCCGCCCGGATCACCACCGCCTGTCGGCAGACCGGGCAGCCCGTGCCGGAACAGCCGGCGGAGATCATCCGCTGCATCCTCGACAGCCTCGCCGCCGCCTACCGCGACACCCTGTTGGACGCGCAACGCCTGTCCGGCAAGGAGATCGACGTCGTGCACATCGTCGGCGGCGGTTCGCGGAACGCCCTGCTCTGCCAGCTCACCGCCGACGCGTGCGGCCTGCCGGTGCTCGCTGGCCCCGTCGAGGCCACCGCCCTGGGAAACGTGCTGGTGCAGGCCGGCGTCACCGATCCCCGCCGCCTCGTCGCCGCCACCCAGGAGATCCACCGGTACGAGCCTGGTCAGCCGAAGGTGAAGTCGTAGGCGTCGATGCCCGGCGTCAACGACAGCGTCATGGTCGAGCGCTGGTACGGGCCGTTGTTCACGAGGGTGTAGAGCTTCGGCACGCCGGAGACGGCGATGGTCTGGGTGGTCCTGCCGTCCACCTGGACCGTCACCGTGCCCGAGCCGCCGAGCACGAGGTACACGTACTTGGCCTGGTAGCTGAGTTCCAGCTGCGCACCGGGCCCGGACGTCAGCGACTCGGCGTCGGCGGCCTTCCACGCCCCGGCCAGCGCGAACGTGTCCGGTTGCAGCGCCGGCGGGAACTGGAACATCTGTGTCGAACCCCCGCTCGGCGTCCCGCCGCTCACGTGCAGCGGCGCGTACTGCGACCCCAGGTACGTCTCCGGTGTCTGCTGCTCGGACGGGGTCGTGTCGGCGACCTCGGTCGCCGCCGGCAGGTCCACAGTGGACGATGCGGAGGTCAGCAGCTGCCGGATCAGCTGCTCGGTGCCGGAGTAGTCGCCCTCGCCGAAGTTCACGTGCCGGACGTGGCCGGTGGCATCGACGAGGTACTCGGCCGGCCAGTACTGGTTCCCGAACGCGTTCCACGTCGCGTAGTTGTTGTCCACGGCGATCGGGTACTTGACCCCCAGCGCCGCGGCCTGCGCCTTGATGTTGCCGGTGTCGTGCTCGAAGGCGAACTCCGGCGTGTGCACGCCGATGATCTCCAGCCCCGCCCGGTGGTATGCGGAGTACCACGACTCCACGTGTGGCAGCGTCCGCTGGCAGTTGATGCAGCTGTACGTCCAGAAGTCGATCAGCGTCACCTTGCCGTGCAGCCCGGCCAGCGTCAGCGGCGAGGAGTTGAGCCACGACGTGATGCCGGTCAGGTCCGGCGCCTTGCCGCAGTCCTGGAGCGTCGTCCCGCCGGGCTGGCAGTTCACGCCGGGAACGGTGGCGTTGTCCGTGCCGCCCGAGCCGGCGCCCGGAGTGGTGAGTTTGTGCAGCTGGCCCTGCGCCTCGGAATTGCCCTCCACCGACTGCTGCAACGCACTCGTGTATCCGGGCACCGCCGTCTGCAATCCGTCGGTGAGGTTGAACGCGATCGCCACCGCGACCACCAGCATCACCGCGCCGCTGACGGTACGGAATCCGCGGGCCCGGCTGCGAATGGCGCCGACACGGCGGGTGATGGCATCGCCGGCGACCGCGAGAACGAGCAGCGGCACGCCCGCGCCGACGGCGAATGCGGCGGTCAGCGCCAGCCCGTCGACGCTGAACGTGTGATTGGCGCCGATCACCGCGATGGTCGCCAGCACCGGACCGGCACACGGCACGAATAGCAGTCCGAGTCCGAGACCGAGCACGATTCCGTTGCCGTTGGGATTCACCGGGCGGTTGCCCAGCCGCGCGAACGGCCGTTCCAGCAGATCGCCGAACCGCGGCCAGATCAGGGCCACGCCGATCAGCACCAGTACCGCTATCCCGGCGTCGCGCAACAGGGTCTGCGGCAGCCCCAGCGCGGTCAGCACCAGCGAGCCGAACAGCGTGGACAGCGCGAAACTGAGCACGAGGCCGGCGATCACCAGGTACGGCCGCCATTTGCGGCGCTGGGGGCCGCCGGAGGTGAGCACGACCGGCAGCACCGGCAGCACACACGGGGAAAGGCTCGTGATCACCCCGGCCAGGAATCCCACGACGACCAACGTGACCATGCGTGCAATGCTAGTGCCCGAACACACACCGCCGCGGTTACCGATCTCTTACGGCGGCCGGCGCAAGGGCTGTGCTACGGTACGCGCTTGGCCGGTTTCGTATCGTGATCATGACGATCGGGACCGCTTCTACGCCATTTTCGCGGCGGGCGCCAGTCGCCGTTCGGGCGCAATAGCACATTGCTGTTAACAGTTACAACGGCGTTCTGCCCGATAACGCGTATTCGTCCGAAAATGCCCTCCTTTCTGCCGTACTTCGCGTGCGGATCGCCACATAGGCTCCCGCGGTCCGATGTGGATTCGCCCGGAGTGAGGTGTGCGCGGATGTTCCGCCAACAACGCCGAAGACTGGTGCTCGTCGTGGCCACGGTGACCGGCGTGCTCGCCGCCACCGGCCCGAACGCGATGGCCGCCGGCGCGGCCGCCGCCGACGCGGCGCTGGCCCAGGGAAGCAAGCAGCCGGTGATCGTGGTGCTGAAGAACCAGCACCCCGAATTATCGCCCAAGGCCCAGCGCGGCCAGCGCCAGCAGACCGTCGGCAAGGAGCAGGCCCCGCTGGTCACCCAGGCCAAGCAGGTCGGCGCGCAGAACGTCAAGGCGTTCGACGTGCTCAACGGCTTCTCGGCCAAGGTCACCGACGCCGAGGCGAGCAAGCTCGCCGCCAACCCCGACGTCGCCGCGGTCGTGCCCGACCGCGCCCGCGCCGTCAAGCCGCTGGACGCCACCCAGAAGGCGGCGATCAAGGCCACGCCGCCGCCGGACCAGCCGCTCGCGGCGGGCGCCTGCCCGACCGACCCGGCCAAGCCGATCCTGGAGCCCGAGGCGCTCCAGACCACGCACACCGCCTACACCAACCCCACGCTGCCGCAGGCGCAGAACATCGTGGACGGCAAGGGCGTGTCGGTCGCGTGGATCGCGGACGGCCTGGACCCGAACAACCCCGACTTCATCCGCGCCGACGGCAGCCACGTCTTCACCGACTACCAGGACTTCTCCGGCACCGACCCGAACGGGCCGCAGTCGGGTGAGGAAGCCTTCGGCGACGCCAGCTCCATCGCCGCGCAGGGCCGCGTGACCTACGACCTGTCCAACGTCGTGGCCGCCGCGCACCCGCTGCCCAAGGGCTGCACCGTCACCGTGCGGGGCATCGCGCCGGGCGCCAGCCTGGTCGGCCTCAACGTGTTCGGCAGCGCCGAGCTGGTCACCAACTCGATCATCCTCCAGGCCATCGACTACGCGGTGAACACCGACAACGTCGACGTGATCAACGAGTCGCTGGGCGGCAACCCGTTCCCGGCCGACGGCGTGGACCCGGTCGCGCTGGCCAACGACGCCGCGGTCGCCGCGGGCGTCACGGTCGTCGCCTCCACCGGCGACGCCGGCCCGAGCGGCACCATCGGCACCCCGGCCGTCGACCCGCACGTGATCTCCGCGGGCTCGGTCACCAACTACCGGCTGTACGCGCAGACCGGCGAGCGGGGCGCCCGCACCTTCGCCAAGACCTGGGCGAACGACAACATGTCCTCGCTGTCCTCCGGCGGCGTCGACGACCTCGGCCGGGTGCCCGACCTGGTCGCCCCCGGTGAGTCCGGCTGGTCGGTGTGCAGCGCCGACAAGCGCTTCGCCGGCTGCACCGACGAGCAGGGCCGCCCGTCCAACATCCGCACCTTCGGCGGCACCAGCGAGGCCTCGCCGTTCATCGCCGGCGGCGCCGCGCTCGTCATCGAGGCGTACAAGAACACCCACCACGGCGCCAAGCCGAGCCCGCAGCTGGTCAAGCAGATCCTCACCAGCACCGCCACCGACCTCGGCCAGCCGGCCGACGAGCAGGGCGCGGGCGAGCTCAACACCTACGCCGCCGTGCGGACCGCCGAGTCCATCCAGGACGGCAACGGCAAGCCGAAGGCGCAGGGCGCGGGCCTGCTGGCCACCACCGGCGGCGGCGACACCCAGCTGACCGCGGCGGCCAAGCCCGGCACCAACGTCACCAAGCCGCTGACGATCACCAACACCAGCCCGAACACCCAGACCGTGTCCGCGCACGGCCGGGTCCTGGGCAAGACGCTGGCCGACACCACCAGCAGCATCGCGCTGGACGTCAACTCGCCGCAGACGCCGATCTTCATCGACGGCACGAGCGCGACGCGGGCGTACGCGAAGACCACCTTCCAGGTGCCCTTCGGCGCCGACCACCTCCAGGGCGACCTGGCGTGGCCGGGCACCCCGGCGCAGTCCCAGACGATCCGCATGGCGCTGATCGACCCGAACGGCGTCTACCAGTCCGACTCGCGGCCGCAGAACAGCAGCAGCAAGTCCGACCACGGCCGGGTCGACGTGAAGAACCCGGCCCCGGGCGCCTGGACCGCGGTGTTCTACGCGACGCAGGCCGCGAACGGCTTCAAGGGCAACATCGCCTACGAGTTCACCAGCACGAAGTACACCAACTTCGGCTCGGTCAGCCCGTCGACGCTGACCCTGAAGCCGGGTCAGTCCGGCACCTTCCAGGTCACCGCCAAGACGCCCGGCACGCCGGGCGACCTGTCGGCCGCGGTCGAGCTGGACACCCCGCTCGGGGCGGTCTCCTCGGTGCCGTTCACGCTGCGCAGCCTGATCACGCCCGACTCGGGCGGCGCGTTCAGCGGCACGATCGTCGGCGGCAACGGCCGCGACTTCGCGCCGGCGCAGACCCAGACGTACTGGTTCGACGTGCCGGCCGGCAAGAAGGACTTCGGCCTGGACGTCAGCCTCGGCGGCGACCCCAACCAGACGGTGTACGCCGCGCTGAAGTCGCCCAGCGGCCAGATCCTGTCGCTGTCGACCAACCAGCAGCCGGGCGGAGGCGGCACGGTGCTGACCAAGTCGATGCAGTCCTACGTCCGCGCGCCGGAGAAGGGCCGCTGGGAGCTGGTGATCAACGTCAGCCAGGGCGTCAGCGGCACGGCGCTGTCCCAGCAGTTCACCGGGCACCTGAAGTACAACGTGGTCGACGCGACGGTCACCGGGCTGCCCAGCGGCACGGTCCCGGCCGGCAAGCCGATCAAGGTCAAGGTCAAGGTGCACAACAACGGCGTCGCGCCGGAAGCGATCTTCGCCGACCCGCGCCTGACCACCGAGACCGACCAGGCGCTGCTGGTGATCCCGCCGACCTCGGCCGCGCAGCAGTTCCCGCAGCCGGCGACGGCGACGGGCACCGAGTGGCTGGTGCCGACCGAGGCCCGGTCGCTGACCATCCAGCAGAACGCCACCGTGACGGCCGACTTCGACGCCTCCGCGTTCAGCGGCGTGCCCGAGGTCTACGGCCAGCCGCGCGGCACCTCGGCGACCGGCAGCACGGCCGCGTCGGAGATCACCCAGGGCCAGTGGCTCGCGGTGGCGACCGTCGTCGGCCCGACCAACGCGACGGTCACCGGCTCGGCCACGCTGGCCGCGCAGGTGCACGCCCAGGCGTTCGACACCTCGGCCACCAGCGACACCGGTGACCTGTGGCGGCTCGGCGTGGACGCAGGCGCGCCGAACTTCACCCCGACGACGTTGGCCCCCGGCCAGACGGCGACCATCACCGTGACCATCACCCCGACCGGGGCGAAGGGCACGACGGTGAGCGGCGTGCTGTACGTGGACAACTTCAACGGTGTGCTGCTCAGCGGCGACGAGCTCGCCGGCGTGCCGTACAGCTACACGATCGGTTAAGCCTGTTGCGGTTCGGGGACCCCGTCGGACACTGGATGTCTGACGGGGTCCCCTCGCATCTGGAGGAACCGTGCTGACCGACCGACTAGCCACCTGGGCCGCCGACAACACCGACGACGCGGCCGTCACCTACGTCGACCACAGCACCAGCCTCGACGGGCTGTCGGTCACCGCGACCTGGGGAACGCTGCACCGCCGGGTCGCCTCGACCGCCGCCGCGCTGCGGCGCGTGACCGGTCCGGGCACCCGGGTGGTGGTGCTCGCGCCGCAGGGCGTCGACGACGTCGTGGCCATGCTGGCCGCGCTGTGGGCCGGGGTGGTCGCGGTGCCGCTCGACCTCGCCGACCTGGACGACCATCCCTCGCACGTGACCGCCGTGCTGGCCGACTGCCTGGCCACCGCCGTGCTCACCACCACCGCCGCCAAGCCCCGCGTGCAGGACTTCGTGGACGTGCCGGTGGTGCTCGTGGACGCCATGCCCGACGACGCCATCGACCGCTACCCGGTCGTCGCGGACGACGTCGCGATGCTGCGGTACCCGGTCGACCCCGGCACCGACCCGGTCGGGACGCCGCTCAGCCACGGCGACCTCGCCGCCGCCGGCGCCCGCGCGGTCACCGCGTTCCGGGCCGTCACCGGGCGCTCGGTGACCGTGAGCTGGCTTCCCCTGTGCCACGACCTCGGCTTCGTGCTGGCCGTAGCCGCGCCGCTGACCGCCCGCCTGCGGGCCGTGCTGCTGGAGCAGTCGTCCGTGCTGGAGCAGCCGCGCCGCTGGTTGCAGGCGCTGGCGTCCGGGCAGGACGTGATCACCGCCGCCCCCGACTTCGCGCTGGCCTACTGCGCGTCGCGGACCACCGAGCAGGACCGCTCCTGGCTGCGGTTGTCGCAGGTCAGCACCATGCTGGACGGCGGTGAGCCGATCAACGCCAGCACCGTGCGGGTGGCCGTCGACGTGTTCGGGCAGTGCGGGCTCCAGCCCAAGGCCCTGCGCACCTGCTACGGCGCCACCGGCACCGTCGGACCCGTCACCATGACGTCGATGAGCGAGCCGCCGCGGCGGCTCACCGTCGACCGCGAGCAGCTCGCCGCCGGCAAGGCCGTTCCGCGCACCGACGGCCGCGCCACCCCGCTGGTGTCCAGCGGCATGCCGCTGGACGGCGCCGTGCTCGTGGTCGATCCGGGTGCCAGCTGGCCGCTGCCGGACGGCATGGTCGGCGAGATCTGGGTGACCGGCACGGCCGTGGCCGTCCGCCAGGAGCTCGTCGAGCTGGACGGCCGGTCCTGGCTGCGCACCGGCGACCTCGGCTTCCTGCACGAGGGCGAGCTGTTCGTGTTAGGACGCCAGGAGGACCTGCTCACCGTGGACGGCCGGCGGCTCGACCCGCACGAGGTGGAGCTGGTCGCCCGCGCCGCGCACCCCACCGTCCGCCCGGACCGGGTGGTGGCGTTGTCCTTCGGCGAGGCGGTCGTCATCGTCGCCGAGCGGTCCCAGCACGTGCCGCCCGACGAGGTGGACCTGACCGCCGTCGTGGACACCGTGCGGGCCGCGGTGTCCAAGCGGTTCGCCGTGCCCGTCCGGGACGTGGTGATCGTCGAGTCGGGCCGGATGCCCGCCGGCTGGTCGGGCCGTCCCACCCGGGCCGCCATCCGGCGGCGGTACCTGGACGGAGAGCTCTAGTCCACCTTGGACACTGCCTTGCGGTTCCCGCTTGCCGCCACGGCAAGTCCGGCGACCAGCACCAGCGCGCCGCCGACCGCCACCGGTAGCGGCCAGCTCCGCTCGACGGACGCGGGTTCCTCTGTGAGGACACGCGCCTGCGGATCGACGATCACCTGGACGTGATCGCTCACGTGGAACGCGTGCGGCGGATTCTGCGTGAGCAGCGGGCGCCTGACCGGCCGGCTGTCGGGATCGGTGAACCACACCGTGTACTCCGGGCCGTTCTTGTCCTTCTCCACGGTCACTTTCGAGACCGTGGCGACGATAGTGTGCCCCGCGGTGGCCAGCACCTCGTCGTTGACCCACGCCGGGCCGGCGATGCCGAGGAACACCCCGCCGAGCAGGACGAGCGGGAAGGCCGCCCAGAACCGGCCGAGCCACCAGGCGGCCACCATCGCCACCATCGAGCCGATCCAGGCGACCAGGACCGGTGGCCCGCCGAACAGGTCGTCGCCGAGCACGCACCAGGTGGCCAGGGCGAAGTAGCCCAGCACGGCGATTGACGCGGCGGCAGTCCACGCCGCGGCCTGGCCGCGGCTCCACGCCGGCCGTTTGCGACCGGTGATGCCCTTGCGGCGTTGCACTTTCGCCCCCTCGCGTCCTGGACGGACGCTCCGAGGGCAGATGATCCTCCCACCGCCGCCCGGCGGCGGTGTCTCCTCGAACACACCACCGCCCGATCGGGCGGTGTCCGGTCAGGGAATGATCACGCCGAAGACCACCGTGAGTAGATTCCAGGTGGCGAAACCCAGACCCGCCAGGATGAGCAGCACGACCAGGCTCACCATCAGCCGGCGGTGCCCGCTGGACCGGTTGGCCGACTCCGCGAAGTCGTTGACACCGGCCAGATAGCCCTCCACGGTGTAGCCGTTGCGCACCCGCTCCATCCGGTCCAGGTGCTCGGCGAACGCCTTGGCCTCGGGATCGTCGCGGTCCAACCCGATCAGGTCGTCCTCGAAGCGGTCCTCGGGGCCCGGCGGCTGGTGCCCGTCCATGCCGTCCACGGTACTCAGCTTGGCACCGCGTCGGCCGCGCCCTAGGCTGACGATCCTACGCAGAGCCGAACAGGATCTCGCACATGTCCGTTCAGCCACCCGACGGCGCTCATCCACAGCTGGCCGTCGACATCGTCGACCGGCTGGAATGGGTGTCCGGTCTGTACCCCGGCTACCGTCGGGCCCACGCGAAGGGCGCGTGCTACCGCGCGGTTTTCCTGCCCACCGGCGCGGCCGCCGAGTACACCACCGCGGCGCACCTCCAGGGCGACCCCGTGCCCGCGACCGTGCGTTTCTCGAACTTCTCGGGAAATCCCTACATCTGGGACCGCACCCGGTCGGCCCGCGGCCTGTCGGTCGCGTTCCACCTGCCCGGCGGCGTGGCCACCGACCTGGTGTCGGTCAGCCAGCCGGTGTTCGTCGCGGCCACCCCGCAGGCGTTCCGCAACTTCCTGGAGGCGGCCGAGCCGAACATGTTCACCGGCTCGCCCGACCCGGAGGTGGTGCGCAAGTACGCCACCGAGCACACCGAGGCGATGCGCGGGCTGCGTGCGGTGAAGAACACACCGATCCCCGTCAGCTACGCGACCTTGCGCTACTGGGCCGTGCACGCCTTCGTCTGGCTGGACAAGATGCGCCGCCGCACGGCCGTGCGCTACCGCTGGGAGCCCGAGGCCGGCGTGCAGCAGCTGTCCGACGAGCGCGCCGCCGAGAAGGCGCCGACGTACCTGTCCGACGAGCTGACCGAGCGGCTGGCGTCCACGACGGTCGCCTTCCAGCTCAAGGTGCAGATCGCCGAGCCCGGCGACCCCACCGACGACTGCACGGTGCTGTGGCCGCACGACCGCACCGAGATCACCGTGGGGCGGCTGTTGGTGACCGGGCCGGTGGAGGACCAGGCCAAGTGGGACAAGCGGATGTTCGACCCGACGCGGCTGGTGCCCGGCATCGAGCTGTCCGACGACCCGGTGCTGCGCTTCCGCAGCCAGGTCTACGCCGTGTCGCACGGCCGCCGCACGCAGGGGAAGTGAGTTCGTGACGAGGGTCGTCGCCACCACCATCGGTCAGGTTCGCGGCGTCGATCTCGGCGGAGCGGTGGCGTGGCGGGGGATTCCTTACGCGCAGCCGCCGGTCGGGCCGCTGCGGCACCGCCCGCCACTGCCCGCCTCGTCGTGGATCGGGGTTCGGGACGGCGGCCGGTTCGCCGCCCGGGCGATGCAGACCGTGTTGCCGGGCCTCGTGCCGGTGGGTCCGCGACCGGCCTGTGTGGACGATCCACAGCGGATCAGCGAGGACTGCCTCTACGTCAACGTGTGCGCTCCCGACCGGCCGTCTGCGACGCCGCGGCCGGCGTTCGTGTGGATCCACGGCGGCGGCTACATGTCCGGCGCCGGGCCGGAGGGCATCGGCGACGGCGAGACGTTCGTGCGCAGTCACGACGTCGTGGTGGTGACCTTCAACTACCGGCTCGGGGCGTTCGGCTTCCTCGACGAGACCAACTGCGGTGTGCTGGACCAGATCGCGGCCTTGCGGTGGGTCCGCGACAACATCGCCGCGTTCGGCGGGGATCCGCGGCTGGTCACCCTCGGCGGGGTGTCCGCCGGTGCGAAGAGCGTGGCGACGCTGATGGCCGTGCCGTCGGCGTCCGGGCTGTTCCAGCGGGCCATCTCGCAGAGCGGCGGCGGCGATCACGTGACGACCGTGGACGTCGCGCGGGCGACCGTCGACCGGCTGGGGATCGACCGTCGGCACATTCCCACCGTGCCGGCGGCGGAGTTGCTGGCCGCGCAGCAGGCGGTGTCGCCGCCGCTGTACGGGGTGTGGACGTGGCGGCCTGTCGTGGACGGCGCCCTGCTCCCCGATGTGCCGGCGCGTCGGATCGCCGCCGGATCCGCCGCCGGCGTCGCGCTGCTGGCGTCCAGCACCGTCAACGAGGCCGGCACGTTCGTGGGGCTCGATCCGCGGGCCGCCCGGCCGGCGACGCGGGTACTGACCGAGGCGTTCGGGGCTGTGAAGGCCGGGGAGATCCTCGACGTCTATGGCGGTGACCTTGCCGCCGTGATGACCGATGAGCGGTACGGCATTCCCACCCTGCGGTTGGTGGACGGCCAGTCCCGGCACGCGCCGACGTGGCGGTACCGGTTCGACGGCTCCCTGCCCGGTTCGGCGCCGGCCGGGCACGGCACCGACGTCGCCTTCGCGTGGGCCGTCGGCGCCGGGGACCTGGGCACTCCGGAGGCGACCGCGCTGAGCCGGATCATGCACGCCGCCTGGGGTTCCTTCGTCCGCACCGGCAAGGTCGACTGGACCCCCTACGACGCCGCCACCCGCCCCACCATGATCATGGCCACCCCGCCCCACCTCGCCGACGACCCCGACTCCCTCCGCCGCCGTGCCTGGCCCGAATCCTGGCCCTCCACCACCTGGTTCTGACCCCGGCGAGTCGCGCCCACAGACAGACCGAATGTAGGTTTCAGGCACACCCCGCGAGTCCCGCCCAGCGTCATACCGAAACCCGCTTACGTGCAGACCTCGCGAGCCTCCCCGCCCTCGTACGAAATGTCGGTTTCGTGCGGAGACACCCCACCTGTTGCAGGGGTGGCAGGCCCTCCGGCGGGCTCACGTCGGGCCTGGCGGTTTGCCCGGTTTACCCTTGCACCTGCCTCGCCGCGGATGGTTGTATCTCGGCGGGGATCGACGGGCGCGATGTGGGGACGTCGCGTCGGGTGCGAGGGGGGAGCGGTGTGGTTCAGTTCCGGCTGCTCGGCGAGGTCCAGGTGGTGGACCGGGGCCGCGTCATGGACATCAACCGACACCAGCAGCGCTGTGTCCTGACGGCGCTGCTGGTCGACGCCAACAAGCTCGTCACGGTGGACACGCTGGCCGACCGGGTGTGGGGGAACAGGCTGCCGCAGCGGCCGAGGGAATCTCTCTACAGCTACCTGTCGCAGCTGCGCGCCGCGTTGTCCGACGCCGACGACGTGAACATCGCTCAGCGCTCGGGCGGCTACCAGCTGTCGGTGGATCCCGAATCCGTTGACCTGCACCGGTTTCACGAACTGGTGGCCGCGGCGAGGGCGGCGGACGACGGCCGGGCGGAGGGCCTGCTGGCCGAGGCGCTGGCGCTGTGGACGGGAGACGCGTTCGCCGGCCTCGACACCGAGTGGGTGGCGGGCCTGCGGGAAACCCTGCACGGGCAACGACATGCGGCCCGCCTGGATCTGACGGACGTGCGCCTGCGCGCCGGCGCCGACAGCGAACTGGTCGCGGAACTCACGGAACTGGCCGCGGCGCACCCGCTCGACGAGCGCCTCGCCGGCCAGCTGATGCTTGCCCTGTACCGAAACGGGCGGCAGCAGGATGCCCTGCGCCACTACGAGCGGATCCGGCGAAGCCTGGCCGACGAGCTGGGCGTCGACCCGTCGCCCGAGCTGCGGCAACGGTTCCAGGACATTCTCGACGGCGGCACCGCGCCGTCGCGACCGGTGCAGACGTCCCTTGTGCCGCAACAGCTTCCCGGCGCGCCGGCGATGTTCGTCGGGCGGGGCCGCGAGATCGACCGGCTCGACGCGCTGCTGCGTGACGGTGACGGATCCGTTGTCATATCGGCGATCGGCGGAACGGGTGGCGTCGGCAAGACGTGGCTGGCGCTGCGCTGGGCCCACCTCAACGCCGACCGCTTCCCGGACGGCCGCCTCTACGTGAACCTGCGCGGCTTCGACCCGACGGCCGAGCCGACGCCACCGAACGCCGCCCTTCGCAGCCTGCTGGAGGGGCTCGGGGTCGACCCGGCCGGCATCCCGGCGGACCAGGACGCGCGGACCGCCTTGTACCGCAGCCTGGTCGCCGGCAAGAAGCTGCTGATCCTCGTGGACAACGCCGCCGACGCGGCGCAGGTGGTGCCGCTGCTGCCGGGCGGTTCGACGTGCACGGTGCTGATCACCAGCCGCGACCGCCTCGCCGGCCTCGTAACCACGCACGGGGCGCATCCGCTGTCGCTGGACGTGTTCTCCGACGCCGACGCGCGAGCCCTGCTGGCGGCACGCCTCGGCGCCGGCCGAGTCGACGCCGAGCCCGAGGCCGTCGCCGAACTGCTGGCGTGCTGCGCGGGCCTCCCGCTGGCGCTGAGCATCGTCGCCGGCCGGGCCCTGGCCCATCCGGACTTCCCGCTGGCCGTGCTGGCCGCCGAGCTGCGCGACGCCACCGCCCGGCTCGGGGCGCTCGACGACAGCGATCCCGCGGCCAGCGTCCGCGCGGTGCTGGCGTGTTCCGTTGCCGCGCTCACCACCGAACAGGCCAGGGTGTTCTCACTGCTGGGCCTGGCCCCGGGCCCCGACATCAGCCTGCCGGCGGCCGCCAGTCTCGTCGGCACGAGCATCGGCCGCGCCGCCGCCACGCTGACCGCGCTGGAGGGTGTTTCCCTGCTCCAGCAACGCAGTCCCGGCCGCTACCGCATGCACGACCTGGTCCGCCTCTACGCCTGCGAGCAGGTCGGGGCCGGGCAGGAGGCCGCGCTGCGGCGCGTGATCGACTTCTACCTGCACACCGCGGCCACCGCCGACCGGCTGATCAACCCGCACCGGCAGGCCATCGCGCTGGATCCGCCGGTCGCCGGCTGCGAGCCCGCGCGCCCGAACGACGCGCTGGCCTGGTTCGACGCCGAGTATCCCGGCCTGCTGGCGGCGCAGGAGCTCGCCGTGCAGCACGGCTGGCACGCCCAGGTGTGGCAGCTGACCTGGGCGGCGAGCACCTACCGCATCCGGCGCGGCCACCTCCGGGACGACCTGGACACCGCGCTGGTGGCGTTGGCTGCTGCCCAGCGGCTGGACGATCCGGCGGCGCTCGCGCAGAGCCACCGGCTGCTCGGCCACGCGTACGGACGGGCAGGCGAGCACGCCAAGGGCATTGCGCACCTCCGGCAGACGCTCGCGCTGGCCGAGGCGGCCGCGGATCTGCCGGTGCAGGCGTACACGCACCACACCCTGGCGCAGGCGTGGGAGCGGCAGGGAGACCATGCCGAGGCGTTGGAGCACGCCATCCGGGGTGGGGCGCTGTTCCAGGAGCTCGGGCTGGCGGCCTGGCACGCGCGGGCCCTCAACCAGCGCGGATGGCTGCTGGCGCAGCTCGGGCAGCACGAGGGCGCGCTGGCCGCCTGCGAGCAGGCCCTGGCGCTGGTCCGTGCGCACGACGACCGCGACACCGAGGCGAGCATCCTGGACAGCCTGGGCTTCATCGCCCACGGGTGCGGCCGCTACGCCGAGGCCGTGACGTACTACGAGCAGTCCCTGGCCATCGCCGACGAGCTGGGCCACACGTTCTACCGGGCGAGCACCCTGGAGAAGATCGGCGGCACCCACGCCGCCCTCGGAGACGACCGGCGGGCCCGGACCGCCTGGGAAGCCGCCCTGGACCTGTACCGACGCCAGAACCGTCTCGACGACGCCGTGCGGCTCCGCACCCGATTGGCGGACGACCGATGAGTTCGGGGGCCTGACTACGTTCTACCGGCATGACCGAGCGAATGATGCACGTCAACGGGGTGGAGCTCTGCGTCGAGACCTTCGGCGACGCCGCCGATCCGACCGTGCTGCTGGTGCACGGCGCGTCGGCGTCGATGCTGTGGTGGGAGGCGGAGCTGTGCGCGCGGATCGCCGCCGGCGGGCGGCACGTGATCCGGTTCGACAACCGGGACACCGGCCGGTCCGTGAGCTACCCGCCGGGACGACCGGGGTACTCGCTGCGGGACATGACCGAGGACGCGCTGGGCATCCTCGACGTCCTCGGTGTCGAACGGGCGCACGTGGTCGGTCGCTCGATGGCCGGGGCCATCGCGGGCATGGCGGCGATCGACCATCCCGAGCGGGTCGCGTCACTCGCCATGGTCTGCACCACGCCGGGCCTCCCCGGCCTGCCGCCGATGTCTCCGGAATTCCTGGCGTACACGGCGCGGAGTCCGGACGCGTCCGATCCCGCGGCGGTCGTGGACTTCGTCGTCGGACTGATGAAGGCCTACTCGGGCGGCTCGCCGTACCACGACGAGGCGGCGGTCCGCGCGATCGCCGAGGCCGACATCGCGCGGGCCACCTCCATCGCCGCCACCCTGATCAACCACTTCGTGCTGGACTTCGACGCGCCGGCCAAGGGCGGCCTCGGCGACATCACCGCGCCGACCCTGGTCGTGCACGGCGAGCTGGACCCGGTTTTCCCGCTGCCGCACGGGGAAGCGCTGCGCGACGCGATCCCCGGCGCCGAGTTGCTCGTCCTCGACCGCGCCGGTCACGAGGTCCCGGCGCCGCTCTGGGACGTCTTCGCCGACGCGTTGCTCGCGCACACTAGTCGGCGCCCGTAGGCAGCGGCGGCTCCTGATCGATCCGGCGGGACTCGTCGTCGGTGAGCAGCCGCGACCGGATCAGGAAGCGGACACCGTGCGGGGCCTCGACGGAGAAGCCGCTGCCCCGGCCCGGCACCACGTCCACGGTCAGGAACGTGTGCCGCCAGTACGCGTACTGGCTCTCGCTCATCCAGAACGGCACGTCCCCGGCGACCTCGCCGAGTAGCACGTCGGAGCCGCCGACCCGGAACTCGCCGCGCGGGTAGCACATCGGCGCGCTGCCGTCGCAACAGCCGCCGGACTGGTGGAACATCAGCGGGCCGTGCTCGCCGGTCAGCGTCGCCACCAGCTCCGCCGCCGCCCCGGTGAGCTCGACCCGCCGAATCCGTTGTCCCATCAGAAGAAACCGAGCTTCTTCGGCGAGTAGCTGACGAGCAGGTTCTTGGTCTGCTGGTAGTGGTCGAGCATCATCCGGTGGTTCTCCCGACCGATGCCGGACTGCTTGTAGCCGCCGAACGCCGCGTGCGCGGGATAGGCGTGGTAGCAGTTGGTCCACACCCGGCCGGCCCTGATCGCCCGCCCGAACCGGTACGCGGTGCCGCCGTCGCGGGACCACACGCCCGCGCCCAGCCCGTACAGCGTCTCGTTGGCCAGCTTCAGCGCCTCGTCCTCGGAGTCGAACGTGGTCACCGACACCACCGGGCCGAAGATCTCCTCCTGGAAGATGCGCATGTCGTTGGTGCCCTTGAAAATCGTCGGCTCGATGTAGAAGCCGCCCTCCAGGCCCTCGACCTTGCGCGAGTGCCCGCCGGTGAGCACCTGCGCGCCCTCCTGCCGGCCGATGTCCAGATAGGACAAGATCTTCTCGTACTGGTCGTTGCTGGCCTGGGCGCCGATCATCGTGGCCGGGTCGAGCGGGTTGCCGGTGGTGATCGCCTCGGTGCGGGCGACGCAGCGGGCGATGAACTCGTCGTAGATGGACGAGTGGATCAGCGCCCGGGACGGGCAGGTGCACACCTCGCCCTGGTTCAGCGCGAACATCACGAAGCCCTCGACCGCCTTGTCCAGGAAGTCGTCGTCGGCCGCCATGACGTCGGGCAGGAAGATGTTGGGGCTCTTGCCACCCAGCTCCAGCGTGACCGGGATGATGTTCTCGCTGGCGTACTGCATGATCAGCCGGCCGGTGGTGGTCTCGCCGGTGAACGCCACCTTGGCCACCCGCTTGCTCGACGCCAGCGGCTTGCCCGCCTCCACGCCGAAGCCGTTGACCACGTTGACCACGCCCGGCGGCAGGATGTCGGCGATCAGCTCGATGAGCAGCAGCAGGCTGGCCGGCGTCTGCTCGGCCGGCTTGATCACCACGCAGTTGCCGGCGGCCAGCGCGGGCGCCAGCTTCCAGGTGGCCATCAGGATCGGGAAGTTCCACGGGATGATCTGCCCGACCACGCCCAGCGGCTCGTGGAAGTGGTAGGCGACGGTGTCCTCGTCGATCTCGCTGATGCCGCCCTCCTGGGCCCGCACCACGCCGGCGAAGTAGCGGAAGTGGTCCACCGCAAGGGGAATGTCGGCGGCCAGCGTCTCGCGCACCGGCTTGCCGTTCTCCCACGTCTCGGCGACGGCCAGCCGCTCCAGGTTCTCCTCGATCCGGTCGGCGATCCGGTTGAGCAGCAGCGACCGCTCGCCGACCGAGGTCCGGTTCCACTTCTCGGCGGCGGCGTGGGCGGCGTCCAGCGCCAGCTCGATGTCCGGCTTGGTGGAGCGGGCCACCTCGCAGAACGTCTGCCCGTCCACGGGGCTCGGGTTGTCGAAGTACCGCCCCTCGACCGGCGGGGTCCACTCGCCGCCGATGAAGTTCTCGTAGCGTGCCTTGAACCGCACGACGCTGCCGTCTGCCCCAGGCTTGGCGTACACCATTGTTCGCGCTCCCGAATCGACGTCCGTGACCGCCGCCACGCTGCCCGCCGGGGGTTGCCGCGAGGTTTCCGCCCAGGTCAGGCCGTCTCGACACCACCCTCAGTGGCGGACTCGACCGCGTCCCAGCGGGGTGGCAACAGCACCGCGACCAGCGCGCCGAAGCCGGCCAGCAGCGCGAACCAGATGCCGAGGCCGACCGGCGGGCTGCCGGCGCTGCCGGTCGGGCTGCCGAACAGCGAGCTCACCACCTGGTTGAGGAACGAGCTGGCGCTGATGCCGGCCATCGCGACCGACACCCCGGTGCCCGCGCCGATGCCGCCGATCGCGAGTGACGCCGACCGCGTCCACCGGAAGCCGGCATTCAGCGACGCCGCCGCGACCAGCACCAGGGCGAAGCCGACGACGATCGGCAGGGCGCCGTTGTACTGCTGCGCGGGCGCGCCGGAGCCGATGTCGATGCGCCACGGGCCGATCGCGACCAGCCGCGACCCGAAAGCCGGCTCGATCGTGGCCAGGTCGACCAGGGTACCGACGACCAGAAGCAGCGCGCCGGCGGCGAGCAGCAGCACGACGGCGGGGATACCCGGCCGCGCCACCGGTTTGTCTCCTCTGACCATGTGGCAACGGTAGCGCCGCGATCATCGCACCGTGGGCGAGTTGCGTCAGTCGGCCCAGGTGAGGCGGGCCGCGGCGATGGCGCGGCGGGGGTCGCTCAGCGGCAGGAGGAAGTGGGCGCGCGCGTGCACCTCGGCGTCGTACGGGTGGGCCTCACCGAACCGCAGGGCGTGCTCGGGGTCGCCGGAGTCCAGCACGGCCTGACGCACGGCGACGGCGACGTGCTCGCGCCACGTCTCGATGCCGGGGGCGGTCGACGTGGGCAGCAGCGGACCGCCGTACATCCGCACGGCGCCGGTGACATCGCGAGCCCGCAACAGCCGCAGCACCTCGACGGCGTCGCAGAAGACGGATTCCGTGAGCACATAACGACGATTGCTGACGGCGCCATCCAAAGCGCTGCGCAGCTGGGAAACCTGGGCCTTCAACGTCGCCGTGGCGACATCGCGTTCGCCGAACAACGCGTCCCGCAGCTGTTCGGGGGACAGGCCGCGAGGATGGTGCAGGGCAAGCAAAGTCAGGATCTCGATCTGACGGGGACGCAGCGCGAGCGGGGAGCCGCCGCGGTGCGCGACGGCGTCGCCGAGGCACTGGAGCCGCAGGCCCGTGCGGGGCGCGTCGCCGACCCGCGCCTCGATCGCCGACACCAGCGTGCGGACCGTCGACATGGCCAGCGGATGCGACCGGTCCCACGTGCTCGACAGGTCCAGCACACCCAGCACCTGCCCGTCACGGCCGTGAATCGGTGCGCAGTAACAAACCCAGCCGTGCAACGCGTGCACGAGGTGCTCGGCCGAGAACACGGAGTTGGCGCGGTCGGTCCGCAACGCCAGGGACAGCGCGTTCGTGCCCATCGACGGCTCGTTCCAGCACCCGCCCGGCGCGAAGTTGACCTGCTCGGCCTTGCGGCGCATCACGCGTCCGCCGCATGTCCACATGATCGTGCCGGACTCGTCCGTGACCGCCGCGATGAACTGGGCGTCGTCGGCGATGCTGCGCAGCTCGTCGGCCAGCGCCAGCACCGGCTCCCGCAGCGGCGACGCCGCCCACCGGTCCGTCGAATCCACCGCCGGCGCGGCCGCCCGCCCGGGATCCACCGTCGGCCGAGACCGGGACCACGAGGCCAGCACCTCGTCCCGGGTGTCGCCGGCGGCGGTACCGGCGAGCCAGTCGGCCCAGTTGCGCTCGAGCGCGGACCTCCGCCTGCGCAGCGCGCTGGGGGATGCCATGCCCCGATACTGCCTGATCACGAGGCCCGACGCACCCGGCCAGCCGGGTAGCCCTGGATGCGGTGAAGGGGGCATTCCTGGCGTTCACCGCGAGGAATGCCCCCTTCCGAGCGGAAAGGTCAGCGAACGGTGTGGGTGGCCAGCGCCGGGGCGAAGCCATTGGCGAAGTCGGCGTCGGCCTCGGCGACCTCGGCCGCCGACGGGATGGCGTTCTTGCAGGCGGTGCCGGGCCCGTGGCCGGACATCACCTCGGAGCAGGGGCCGGTGTAGTCGTCGGCCAGCCCCAGGTTGTGGCCGAACTCGTGGGTGATGATCCGGGTCGGGTCGAAGCCCTGGGCCACCTGCTGCCGGTCGATGTAGATCTGCCCGTGGCCGTGCCCGTCGGTGGTGGTGTACGAACCGCCGCCGTTGACCTCGTGCAGGGTGATGGTGGCGCTGCCGCCGGACACCAGCTGGACGTTCTTGAGCCTGGTGTCCCAGTTCTTGACGGCCTGCACCACCTGGGCCGAGTAGTGCGTGATCCCGCTCGCGTTGTAGTGCAGGGTGACCACGGACGGCGCCGCGTCCGCGGGCGCGGCAAGACCGATGCCGGCCAACGGGAGCAGGGTGGCGGCGAGGCCGAGGGACAAACGTCGAAGCATCTCGTCACTCCTCTGGCGAAGACGTCCGGCCAGGTTGGCAGCACGCGGTGTGACGCAGCCACCTGCGTTCGTCGGGGTGCGTTCACGGTTGACCCGGGTAGCTTGGGAGACCATGAACCTGCCCGAGGAACTGGCGCTCACGGTCGACGGACCGGTCGCCACGCTGACCATCGACCGCCCCGCCAAGCGCAACGCGTTCGCGCTGCGGATGTGGGCGGCAGTGCCGGCGGTGGTGCGGCTGGTCGAGGACAACGACGACGTCCGGGTGCTGGTGATCCGCGGTGCGGGCGACGGACCGTTCTCGGCCGGCGCGGACATCGCCGAGTTCCAGACGGTGCGCAAGGGCGAGGAGGCCGCGGCGGCGTATTCGGAGGTCGTGCACGAGGCGGAGCGGGCGTTGGCAACGATGTCGAAGCCGACGGTCGCCCTGGTGCAGGGCTGGTGCGTGGGCGGCGGCTGCGAGCTGGCGCTGGCCTGTGACATCCGGATCGCCGATGACACAGCCAGGTTCGGCATCACGCCGTCGAAGCTCGGCGTGGTCTACCACCAGATGTCCACGGCCCGTGTGGTCGAGACGGTGGGGCCGGCGTGGGCGCGCTACATCCTGTTCACGGGCGATCTCCTGGACGCGGAGGTGGCGCTGCGCATCGGGCTCGTGCACGAGGTGCACCCCGTCGACCAGGCCGCGGCGCGGGCGTACGCGCTGGCCGCCACACTCGCGACGCGAGCGCCGATCACTTTGGCCGGCGCCAAACAGCTCATCGCGCGGGCGGTGGCCGGCGAGGCCGCCGACGACGAGTGGGCGCAGCGCTGGTACCGGGCCTCCTACGCCAGCCGCGAGTACGCGGAGGGCGTGGAGGCGTTCGTGGGCAAGCGGCAGCCGGACTTCGGCGGGATCCCGTGGCCCAAGCTCGACGAGGACGGCGCCCCGGCCTGAGATTACGCAGGGAAGGACGCCTTACCCGCGTTCACCGAGGGTAAGGCGTCCTTCCCTGCATCAAGCGGTGGCGCCGTCGAGGGGGTGGGCGGCGAAGAAGTCCCACATGATCTCGTTGGGGTCGATCTTGGGCAGCGCGTAGCCGTGGGCCATCGAGCCCGCGATGCCCGGCCACACGTGCCGCTGCCCGGTCACCGTGTACAGCACGACCTCCCGGCCGTTCTTGCAGTTGCTGTACGTGGTGCTCATGACACCGTTGACAACCTGCTTCTGCACGGGCTTCGCGCACTGGTCGGCGTTGCCCCACAGCTGCGCGGCGACCGGCACGCTGTAGCTCCAGTAGAGCTGCTTGCTCCCGTTGTACGGGTTCGTCCCGTCCGAGGTGCCGTGGAAGGTCAGGACCGACACCGGCTTGGCCAGTGTGCAGTTGCCCGGCATGCGCAGCCCGGACATCGGCGCGATGGCGGCGATCTGGCTCGACATCTCGCAGCCGATCTGGGAGGCCATCCGCGCGCCGCCGGAGAAGCCGGTGACGTAGATCCGCTTGGGGTCGGCGCACAGCTGCTTGCCCATGTCGGCGACGGTGTCGCGGATGAACTGCATGTCGTTCGGCGCGCCCTTGGGCACCGGCCGGCCGCTCATCAGCGGCACGCCCGGCACGTTCCACGCGAAGCCGTGCGACTTGCCGGCGATGAACGGAATGCCGGCCTGCGGCGCGACGACCGCGAAGCCGTTCTTGTCCGCGGTGGCCGCGATGTTCGAGCCGGACAGCTGCTGGAGCGGCGTGCTGCCGCTGCCGTGCAGATCGAGCACCATCGGGATGGACTTGCCCGCGTGGCGGCCGTGCGGGTAGTAGACGACGACCGTGCGCCGCTCCCCGCCGGACATCACGTGCTGCGTGCTCAGCCCGGCCGGGATGTCGGCCGGCTTGCAGACGCCGCCGAGCGCCGGCACCGCGCCCTGCGGCGTCGGCTTGAGCGAGGAACCCTCTACTACCCTCGTCACGCTGCCACCGCACGCGGACGCGGTCAGCGCGACCAGGAGCGTGCCCAGTGCGAGCACTGTCAGGCGACGCGTGGCGGCGGTACTCATCGGCTGTTCCTCTGGCGGCGGCGGGCCGACGGCGTCGTCAGCGGTCGGACCCTAATCTACGTTAAGAAGTTCCTGAATTTTCCCTGTAGACGTGTTATCTGCCGGTGGGGTTGCAGGCGTTTCATTTGACAACGTTGTCAGAGGTCCGAAGTGGTCAGGACCACACGACCCGCGGCTCGAGCAGGTCGGAAAGTCCGATCCGCTGGTAGAAGTCCGAACCGCGGCCGGTCGGCGACGGCGTCGACCACCTCGGCGCCGTCCTGCGACGGGTCGACGTGGGTGCGCGGCGGCCGGGTGCCGTAGGGCATGTCGACCACCCGGACCACGGCCCGCGCCACCTCGGTCGGGTCGGCGTCGGCCGGCTCCAGTTCGGTCGGCCGGGCGGTGAGTCCGCTGTAGAACTCCTCGTAGGCCTGGGCGGTGGCGGTGTCGACGGGCGTGCCGGCGTCAGCCGGTGGGGCGCTCATCGCGCCGAAGCCGCTGGACGCCCCCGTGGCGACGACGATCTGGCTGCTCATGGCTCCTTCTCCGGTCATTTGTGGACGCAATGTCCATATAGTTGGTATGATGCGGGACGCGGAGTTCGATGGGGACGTGGCGGAGCGGTGGACGTGCCCGGAGTGCGACCGGGAGTTCGGGCGGGCGCGTCAGTCCCACGTGTGCGTGCCGGGCTGCACCGTCGACGACACCTTCGCGGGCCGGCCGCCGTGGATGCGCGCGGTGTACGACGAGATCGTCGCCGAGCTGCGCGAGCTGGGGGACCTGCACGAGGACGCCGTCAAGGTCGGCGTGTTCCTCAAGAACGAGCGGAAGCTGGCCGAGATCCGGCCGCGGTCCAAGGACCTGCTGGTGTGGCTGTTCCTGCCGTTCGTCGCCGACGAGGCGTATGCGCAGGGGCGGTCCGGGGACCGGGTGCTGCACCGGATCCCGCTGCGGGAGCTGACCGACGAGGTGCGGGAGTGGTTCGTCGCGGCCTACGACTGCGCGAACAACCCGGTGTGAAGGCAAGATCAACGAGCCGCGATTGAGCAGCCCCCGAATCAATCCAAGCAGGAGGGGCTGACAGTTCGGGAAGCCGAGCGTCGCCGGGGGAGCGCGGCCGTCGGAACTGTCAGGGTCCTGTGGTTGGCTGGATTCGGGGGCTGCTCAGCGCGGATGTCCTGCCCGCGGGAACCCCGCGCCCGTCCTTTACCTACCGTTGGCCGGCCCTTGCCGCTACGTTGACCCGGATTTCGTGCCGAGGGACTTGGGTGTCGCTGCCCGATTGGTCCACGATGTCAGGAGTCGCAACGATGAGCGGAACCCGGATCGCCGGGATGGTGCTGGCGGCGGCCGCGGCGATCGCCGTGACGGCCATTCCCGCCGCGAGCGCGGTGCCCGGATCGACCGATGGCTGGGCCGCCGACCACCACCGGCAGCAGGGGCCGATCGTGATCGGCCACCGGGGCGCGGCCGGCTACCGGCCGGAGCACACGCTGGCCTCATACGAGCTGGCGGCCCGGATGGGCGCGGACTACGTGGAGCCCGACCTGGTGTCCACGAAGGACGGTGTGCTGGTCGCCCGGCACGAGCCGGAGATCGGCGGCACCACGGACGTGGCGCTGCACCCGGAGTTCGCCGGCCGCAAGACGACGAAGGTGCTCGACGGCGTGTCGGTGACGGGCTGGTTCACCGAGGACTTCACCCTCGCCGAGCTGAAGACGCTGCGCGCGGTGGAACGCATCCCGGCCATCCGCCAGCGCAACACGGTCTACGACCGCCGCTACCAGATCCCGACCTTCCAGGAGATCATCGATCTGGTGCGCCGCCTGGACAAGGAGCTGCACCGGGACATCGGCATCTACCCGGAGACCAAGCACCCCACCTTCTTTCGCAACGCGGGCCTGGCGCTGGAGCCGAAGCTGGTGGACGCGCTCAACCGCAACGGCCTGAACCGACCGGACGCCAAGGTGTTCGTCCAGTCGTTCGAGGTGTCCAACCTCAAGCAGCTGCACCGCCAGCTGCGGGTGCCGCTGATCCAGCTGACGAGCGCCACGGGCCAGCCGTACGACTTCGCCGCCACCGGTGACAAGCGCACCTACGCCGACCTCACGTCGGCGGCGGGCCTGCGCGAGGTCGCGACGTACGCGCAGGGCGTCGGACCCGACAAGAACCAGATCATCCCGCGTGACGCCACCGACCACCTGGCCAAGCCGACGGCGCTGGTCGCGGACGCGCACCGGGTCCACCTGAAGGTGCACCCCTACACCTTCCGGCCGGAGAACGTGTTCCTGCCGGCGGACTTCCGCTCCTCGGCCGACCCGAACGCCTACGGCAACCTGTTCGGCGAGATCGAGACGTTCCTGCGCGCCGGCGTCGACGGCTTCTTCACGGACAACACCGACATGGGCATCGTGGCGCGGGACGAGAGCCGCTAGTCCACAGTGGAGGGCTGGAGCCCCTGTCCGGGGGGTAGGCAAGGGCTCCAGCGTCGCCTACCACCAGGGGGGATTGGCGGCGAGGCGTCCTACAGGGTAGAGCCTCCGCCGCCCGCCCGGCACCCCATCGGCACAACTCAACCAGTGGTGGACAACAGCTGCGCCAGCGCCGCGTCCACGCCGCCGGCGTTCTGCACGGTCGACAGGCTGCCGCCGGTGTCCTGCGCGATGGCGCTGAGCTGGTCGTGGTCCACGTTCCCGCCGACGGCGATGATGTTGACCGGCACCGGTTTCCTGCCGTCCTTGAGCCCACCCAGTTGCGCCCGCAACTGGTCGAACGTGAGCCCGCCGTCGTTCTTGCCGGCCACCACGACGACCACCCGGTTGTGCTTGCCGTCCTGATAGTTGGCCAGCACCGACTGGTACACCGCGAGCAGGCTGGTGTAGAGCTGGCTGCCGTTGCCGGGGTTCAGCTTGCCGATGCCCACGTGCAGCTGATCGATGCTCTGGTCGACGCGCACCGCCGGCACGAGCTGCTTGTACGGCTTGTCCCCGTCCAGGCCCGCCGCGTACGCCCACAGCCCCATCGACCCGGACACGGTCCGGTCGACCTCGCCGGTGAGCGCCTGCCGCACCCCGTTCACGCCGTCCGTGCCCATCGCCGGCGAGGTGTCCACGAGCACGGACAGCACCTCGTCGCCGACCGCGGCGGTGGTCCAGCTGGCGGAGATGTCCTGGGTGGTGGTGGCGTCGGCGGGCACCAGGTTCTGGGTCAGCGCCGGCCAGCGCATGCCGACGGCGTCGGTCGGGTGGTCGCTGGTCGCCGACACCCGCAAACCGGCCTTGGCGAACATCTTCTGCTGCGCCGGCTGCCGCATGAAGTCGCGGAACTGTTGCGCCGCCTTGTTCTGCGTGGACGTGACCCAGGTGCCCGACAGCGTGACGAACGGGAAGTCGGCGGCCGGGCTGGCGCCGCCCATCGGCACCTCGTACAGCGGCGACGCCGGCTTGGGCGCGCCGTCCTTGCCGAGGTTGCGCCGGTACAGGTCGACCTCCGTCACCGGCACCGCGCTGTAGCTGGCGGTGCCGATGTCGGCGGCCTTGGCCAGGCCGTCCAGCGCGTCCAGGGTGTCCGCCGGCGCGCCGGAGGCCCGCGAGTTGGCCAGCTTGGTGATGATGTCCTTGACGCCTTGCTGCCCAAGCATGTTGGTGGTCACCGGGCCCGCGCCCTGCGCGGTCGCGCCGGCCAGCGCGGACTGGATGGCCAGCGCGCTCGCCGGGTTGGTCGCCGGGTCGGGCACCGCGAGCCGGAACTTGCCCCACTGCGGCTTGCCGTAGCCGGCCCAGCCGTTCGGCGCGGCGGTCAGCCCCGGCAGGTCGGTCCACTGCACGAGGTTGCCGCTGGCCAGCGCGTCCGCGCCGGGCTGCTGGGTGGCCAGCACGACCGGGCTGGTCGCGACCGACTGCGGCGGCGTGCCGATGATCGTGTTGTTCTGCGCGGTCAGCCGGTTCGCCCACAGCGTCGAGTCCGGCAGCCAGGCCGCCGGCTGGGTGCCGAGCTTGCCCTCGTCCCACTTGGTCGTCAGCCCGGTCAGCACGGTCTGCGAGTCGACCGACTGCACCTGGAGCCGCACGCACGAGTCGTCGACGACCGGGTTGGTGTTGGTCCACGCCTGCGCCGCGTCCCGCACCGGCTCGGCGATGCTCGGCGTCACGGCGACGCGCAGCACCACGTCGCCGTTCGTGCAGCCGTTGGCCTCGGCGGCGGCCCGCCGCTCCAGCACCCCGCCCAGCCAGGTCCAGGCGAGCCAGCCGAGCAGCACCAGCACCACCAGGCCGGTGATCGCGACGGGCCACTTGGCCATGCCGCGCCGGACCCTCGTCACCAGCGCGCGGTGTCGAGCCATGGGATGTCCCTCTCCAGAACCCCGGGTGAACCTAATGGGCCAAGGTGACTTACAGGGTGTTACATCAGCGTCATGATCGCGGCAGATTGTGCCCTACCGCTCACAACGGTGCTGCCCGATTGGCGGAATCATCGTCACCTTCCGCCCACATGTGTGCCGTCTCGGACCGTGCCGACATACTCCTCGACCAGGTCCTCCAGCGCCACCACGCCGAGCTGCTGGCCGTCGGCGTCCACCGCGCGGGCCAGGTGGCTCTGGGCCCGCCGCAGCGCCGCCAGCGCGTCGTCGAGCCGGGCATCCGCCGGCAGCTCCGGCAGGCCCCGGACGCGGTTGCGCGGCACCGGCGTCGACGGCGGCTGGTCGGCCAGGTCCAGCACGTCCTTCACGTGCAGGTAGCCGGCGAGCCGATTGTCCGCCGCCCGCAACGGGAATCGCGAGAACCCGGTCGCCTCCACGGCCGCCTCGACGTCGCCGACGGTCGGCTCGGCCGGCACCGTGGTCAGCCGGTCCAGCGGCACCAGCACGTCCTTCACGGTCCGGGCCGCCGAGGACAGCGTCTTGGCCAGCCGCCGGTGCTCCGGCTCGTCCAGCAGCCCCTCCTGGCGGGACTCGCCGAGCAGCGAGGCCAGCTCATCGGGCGTGTACGCGCCCTCGAGCTCGTCCTTCGGCTCCACCTTGATCAGCCGCAGCAGAGCCTGCGAGATCACCGTGAACGCGTTCAGCAGCGGTCGGGTCAGCCGGCAGAACGCGAAGTGCACCGGCACCAGCCACAGCGCCGCCCGCTCGGGGCCGGCGATCGTCAGGTTCTTCGGCACCATCTCGCCGATCACCGTGTGGCAGAACGAGACCAGCAGCAGCGCCACCACCAGGCCGATGGCGTGCACGACCGTGTCCGGCACGCCCAACGGCGCCAGCGGCGCCTCCAGCAGGCCGGCCACGGTCGGCTCCGCCAGCGCGCCCAGCGCCAGCGAACACACCGTGACGCCCAGCTGCGCGCCCGCGATGAGCAGCGGAAGCTGGTGCCCGGCACGGATCACCGTGCGGGCCCGCTGCTGGCCCTGCCGGGCCATCTCCTCCAGCCGGTCGCGCCGCGCGGTGATGATGGCGAACTCCGCGCCGACGAAGAACCCGTTGCCCAGCAGCAACAACACGGTGAGGACAAGGGCGAGGCCGTCGCTCATGCCGGCACCTCGCTGACAGTGCTCAAACCCTGGTCGGTCCGCGGTGACGTTCCGTTCACGCCGGCACCTCGCTGACCTTCGCCACCCGCAGCTCCGCCACCCGGTGCCGGTCCATCGCCATCACGGTGATCCGCCAGCCGTCCACCCGCAGCTCGTCTCCCACCTCGGGGATCCGGCCGAGCCGGGTCAGCACCAGGCCGGCCAGCGTCTCGTAGTCGCCGTCGGGCATGCGGAAGCCGGTCGCCTCCGCCACCTCGTCGGCGCGCAGCAGCCCGGACACCATCCAGCTGGCCTTGCCGAGCGGCCGGACCGGGGCGGCCTCGCCGCGGTCGTGCTCGTCCCGGACGTCGCCGATGATCTCCTCGACCAGGTCCTCCATCGTGACGATGCCGGCGGTGCCGCCGTACTCGTCGACCACGATGGCGATCTGGAGGCCCGAGCCGAGCCGCTCCAGCAGGGCGTCGGCCTCCAGGCTCTCCGGCACGGTCGGCACCGGCCGGATCAGCGCCGACACCGGCGTGGTGCCGCGCCGCGCGGCCGGCACGCCGAAGGCCTGCTTCACGTGCACGACACCGCGAACGTCGTCGAGGTCGCCCTCGTGCACGAGGAACCGGGAGAAGCCGGTGCGCATGGTCGCGGCGATGAGGTCCAGCACGGTGGCGTCGCACCGCAGGGCCTCGACCTGCACGCGCGGCGTCATGAGCTCGTCGGCGGTCCGGTCGCCGAACCGCAGCGAGCGGTCCAGCAGCGTCGCGGTGCCCTGGTCGAGGGTGCCGTGCGCGGCGCTGGAGCGGACCAGCGAGCCGAGCTCCTGCGGCGACCGCGCGGACCGCAGCTCCTCGGCGGGTTCCACGCCGAAGCGCCGCACGATCCAGTTCGCGGTGCCGTTGAGCACGGTGATCGGCGCCTTGCACGCGCGGGAGAACGCGTACTGGAAGCCGGCGACGGCCCGCGCGGTCTGCATCGGCCGGGCGATCGCCAGGTTCTTCGGCACGAGCTCGCCGAGCACCACCGACAGCGCGGACGCCAGCAGCAGCGCCAGCACGGCGCCGACGGCGTCCGACACCCCGGCCGGCACGCCGATCGCGTCCAGCGGCGCCTCGATCAGGTCGGCCAGCGCCGGCTCGGCCAGGAAACCGGTGATCAGCGTGGCCAGCGTGATGCCGAGCTGGGCGCCGGACAGCTGGAACGACAGCGAGCGGTGCGCCTTCTGCACGGTGCGCGACCGCTTGTCGCCGACCAGGGCGACCTGGGTGTCGACCTGGCTGCGCTCCAGCGTGGTCAGGGAGAATTCGGCCGTCACGAACACCGCGTTCGCCAGCGTCAACAGCAGCACGGCGAGCAGGAAGAGGCCGTCGAGAAGGTATCCGGTCATCGCGGGCTCACGCTCGGGACCGGGTCGATATCGCAGCCGGGGCTTTCCCCCGGCTCACTACTGTGGCCAGGTGACCGCGCGTCAGGCACGGAGACAGTCACTCCTCAGATGGATCACGTCGTACGACTTCAGCCCAGTGTAAAGGCTGCGTAGACGCGGCGGCCGGACAGCCACGTGCTCGTCACCGAGATTTCCCGGATCGCCGTGTGCGCCGGGTCACCGCTCAGACACACAAGGTCAGCGCGGCGGCCCACGGCGATCTCGCCCCACTCGAGCTCGGCCTGCGCCTGCCACGCCACGCCCTCGGTCTGCGCCCGGATCGCCTGCGCCGCGGTCAGCCGCTCGCCCGGCAGCCAGTCCCGGCTCGTCGCGACCTCGATGCCGACGAGCGGATCGGGCGGGCTGACCGGCCAGTCGCTGCCGAACGCCAGCCGGGTGCCGAGCCGCGCCAGCGTCGCGAACGGATACTGCCGGTTGGCGCGATCCGGACCGAGACGCGGAATGGTCAGCTCGGTCATCACCGGATCGGTCTGCGCCCACTGCGGCTGCACGGTCGCGATCACACCCAGCTCCGCGAACCTCGGCAGATCGGCGGGGTCCACCACCTGGACGTGGGCGATCACCGGCCGCCGATCCCACACCGGATTGACGGCCCGCGCCCGCTCGACGGCGTCCAGCGCGGCGCGCACCGCCGCGTCGCCGATGGCGTGCACGTGGATCTGGAACCGCTCGGCGTCGAACGCGGTGACCGCCTCGGCCAGCTCCGCCGGCGACCACACCGGCATCCCGTGCGACTGCACGTCCACGTACGGATCGAGCATCGAAGCGGTGCCGGTCTCGATAACGCCATCGGCAAAGAACTTCACCGTGCGCGCGGTGACGAGGTCTCGCCCGAATCGTGTGACCCGCTCGCGTTGGTCGGCAAAGTGCGGCAGCTGGTCGCGCCAGCGGTCGGGATCGGCCCGCTGCGCCAGATCCGCCCGGAACAACAGCGAATCCCGTTCCACGGCAAGCAGATACGCGTCCACCAGTGCGGGCTCCACCCACGCGTCCTGCACCCAGGTGACACCCGCCGCCGCATACACCCGGCCGGCTTCATCGAGCGCCGCAACGAGGTCGTCCGTCGACCGCTGCGGAACCAGGTCCAGCACGAGATCGCAGGCGTGCCACTCCAGCAGCGTCCCCAGCGGACTGCCGTCGGCACGGCGCAGGATCCGGCCCAGCCGCGGCTCCGGCGTGTCGCGGTCGATGCCCGCCCGGGCCAGCGCGGAACTGTTGCACCACACGGCGTGGTAGTCGCGGGACCGCAGCGCCACCGGTCGGTCCGGCACCGCGGCGTCCAACCAGCGCGCGTCGAACGCGCCGTCCGGGGCCAGCGTCGGGTCGTAGCTCGCGGCCACGATCCAGCCGTCGCCGGGATGTTCCCGCGCCCACCGGCCGACCTCGGCCACGATCTCGTCCACAGTGGACTTTTCCGTGACCGCCGGCCCCTGCCGCTCAAGGCCGCCGAGCACCGGATGCGCGTGGCCGTCGCCGAACGCGGGCAGCAGCGTGCCACCCCGGAGGTCGACGACGTCGGCGACGTCCCAGGCCTCGGCCTCCCGGCCGACGGCGACGATCCGGTTGTCGGCGATCGCCACCGGCGGCGTGTTGGCCGCGTTGGTCAGCAGGATCAAATCTTGCGGGTGCTCTCTCGCAGCACGACCTGCGCCTGGATCCGGACCGTCCGCGGCTCGTCGATCGGGTGGTCGGACAGCGCCATGTGCGCCGCCCGCGCGCCCATCTCCTCCAGCGGCAGCCGGACCGTGGTCAGCGTGGGGGAGACGTCCCGCAGCGTGGGGATGTCGTCGAAGCCGGCGACCGACATGTCCTCCGGCACGCGCACGCCGGCCGCCCGCATCGCCGCCATCGCGCCCAGCGCCATCACGTCGTTCACGGCGAACACACAGGTCGCGTCGGTGCTCTCGGCCAGCAGCTCGGTCACGGTGTCGTAGCCGCCGTCGCGGGTGAACTCGCCGTACCGAATGGACTTGTCCGGCAGCTCCACACCGGATTCGGCCAGCCCCGCCCGGAAACCCGCCACGCGGTCCCGGCTGGTCACCAGTTCCTCCGGGCCGCCGAGCACGATGAACTTGCGGTGCCCCAACTCGGCCAGCGCCACCGCCAGCGCCTTGGCGCCCGCGCGGTTGGCCGGCACCACGGTGTCCACCGGCAGCCGCGCCTGCGACACGCAGGCCACCCGGCCGCCCTGCTCGGTGAACGCGACGATCTCGTCGTGCAGCCTGGCCGTGACCGAACGCTGGGTCGACCGGCTGCCGATCATCACCACCGCCTTGGCCCGGTGCGCGCGCAGCGTGGACAGCAACTCGCGCTCCCGCTCCGACTTGCGCATGGTGGTGCCGAGCACCACCACCAGGCCCGCGTCCTCCGCCACCCGGGTGACGCCGGCGGCGATGCTCGAGAAGTACGGGTCGGCGATGTCGTGCACCACCAGGCCGACCAGCGAGCTGCTGTTGCGCGCCAGCGCCTGCGCCGACGCGTTGGGCAGGTAGCCCAGCGAGTCCGCGCTGGCCAGCACCTTGTCCCGCAGCCCGTCGCTGACCTGCCGCGTGCTGCCGTTGATCACTCGTGACGCCGTGGCCAGCGAGACGCCGGCGTGCTGTGCCACCTCGGCGAGCGTGATCTGCCGTCCAGGCACGGGCCCACCTTCCCTTCGCCAACTGGACAGACAGTACCGGTGACCTGTGCAACGGTCGTGTCAACGCCCCCGGCTTGTCGCGTGCCCGGCCCGACTTGTCATACGGCTGAGCGCCGCGACGGTCACCTTGATCGCCGGTCGACGACTCGTGCGTTCCCGCCACACCGCATACAACGTTCGGGTCGGCACCGGGGTCAACTGCACCGCCACCACGTCGTCGGGCAGCGGGATCCGGCCCAGCCGCGGCATCAGCGCGACCCCGATGCCGGCCCGCAGGAACGCCAGCTGGGTCTCGTACTCGGAGACCAGATAGGACACCACCGGCTCATGCCCGGTGGTGCGGACGGTCCGCACCAGCCAGTCGTGGCAGATCGACCCCGGCGGCTGGGACAGCCAGCGCTCGTGCACCAGGTCCGCCGGCGTCACGCGCTCGCGGCCGGCGAGGTGGTGGCCGGCCGGCACCAGCAGATCGGCCACGTCCACCCCGATCGCCTCCCGCGCCAAGTCGTCCGGCATCGCCAGCGGCGCGTTCTCCCAGTCGTGCACCACCGCCACGTCGAGATCGCCGCGCTGCACCGCCGCGACCGCTCCCGGCGGGTCGATCTCCAGCACGGTGACGTCCAGCGCCGGGTGCTCGGCGGCCAGTTCGGCGACGACCCGCGGCAGCAGACCGCGGCAGGACGTCGGGAACGCGCCGAGGGCGACCTTGCCGACCGGTGCGCCGCGCTGCTCCTCCAGCCGGATCTCCGCCTGCTCGACGAGCTTGAGCACCTCCGCGGCGGTGTCGGCGAGCGACTGCGCGGCGTCCGTCAGCACGACGCCGCGGCCTCGCCGCTCCAGCAGCGTCGTCCTGGTCTCGCGTTCCAGCTTGTTCAGCTGCTGCGAGATCGCGGACGGTGTGTAGCCCAACGCCTCCGCCGCCCCGTTCACGGAGCCGTACACGGAGACGGCGTGCAGCGCGCGCAGCCGGCCCAGGTCAATCATGTAGCGATACTAAACCCAACCCGGAAGCATTATTTGTTTGTGCTTAATTGAGCACCGGGTGAGGCTGGTCCGCGTGTCCCCTCGCCACATCCTCGCCGCCGTGCTCGTCGCCGCCACCTGGGGCGTGAACTTCGTCTTCGTCGACATCGGCCTCGGCTCCTTCCCACCGCTGCTGTTCCTGGCCATCCGCTTCGTGGTGGCCGCGCTGCCGGCGGTGCTGTTCGTCGGCAAGCCGCAGGTGCCGTGGCGGTGGGTGCTCGCGGTCGGCGCGGCGACGTGCTGCTTCCAGTTCGGGCTGCTGTTCGTCGGCATGCACCTCGGCATGCCCGCCGGCCTGTCGTCGCTCGTGCTCCAGGCGCAGGCGCTGTTCACCATGCTGCTGGCCGTGCCGCTGCTGGGGGAGCGGCCGGGGCGCTGGCAGATCGTCGGCATGGCGATCGCGCTGTCCGGGATCGCGCTCGTCGCAGTGGACTACGGGCAGGGCAGCCCGCTGCTGGCGTTCCTGCTCGTGCTCGGCGGCGCCGTCGGCTGGGCGCTCGGCAACATCGCCACCCGCAAGGCCGCGCCGCCGGACGCGTTCCGCTTCATGGTGTGGGTGAGCGTCGTGCCGCCGCTGCCGATGCTCTTGTTGTCGCTGGCGTTCGAGGGCATCGGCCCTGACCTGCGGGCCTTGTCGCACCTGAGCGTGTCGGCGCTGGTGTCGGTCGGCTACGTCGCCTGGATGGCCACGCTCGTCGGTTACGGCCTGTGGGGCATGCTCATTCGTCGTTACGGCGCAACGGTCATTGCGCCTTACTCTCTGCTCGTGCCCGTGTTCGGAATGTCGTCGTCCGCGCTCGTTCTGCACGAGAAATTGTCCGCACCGAGGATCGGCGCGGCCGTTCTCGTGATCGTCGGCGTGTCTCTGACCTCAGTGTTCGGCTCGAAGCTGACGGGGTGGCAACGCTCACTCCAGGCCTCACGCTATGGTGCGGCTCACGACGTTCGGTGATCGCCGAACTCACTGTGCGTGCACTACAGGGAGGTAGTGGTTGTGAGCGCCACCGTTGAGAGCGCGAAGCCGCCCCAGAAGGGTTTCTTCGGCCATCCCGCCGCTCTCGGGCCGCTGTTCTTCACCGAGTTCTGGGAGCGCGTCTCCTACTACGGGATGCGCGCCATCCTGCTGTACTTCATGTACAGCAAGCTCAGTGACGGCGGCCTGGGCCTGGACCCGACGCTGGCCAAGAGCCTGATGTCGATCTACGGCGCGGCCGTGTTCATGTCCGGCGTGGTGGGCGGCTGGCTGGCCGACCGGATCTTCGGCTCGCGCCGGGCCGTGCTCTACGGCGGCGTGCTGATCATGTTCGGGCACATCGCGCTGTCGTTCCCGTCCGGCGTGACCGCGCTGTACGTCTCGATGCTGCTGATCACCATCGGCACCGGCCTGCTCAAGCCGAACATCTCCAACATGGTCGGCGGCCTGTACGACGAGAAGGACCGCCGCCGCGACGCCGGCTTCTCGATCTTCTACATGAGCACCAACGCCGGCGCCGTGGTCGCGCCGCTGCTGGTCGGCACGCTCGGCCAGGAGGTCAGCTACCACCTCGGCTTCTCCGTCGCCGCCATCGGCATGTTCCTGGCGCTGGTCATCTACCTGTTCGGCCGCAGCCGGCTCGGCGACGTCGGCGACGTGCCCGGCAACCCGCTGACCGCCGAGGAGCGCGGCAAGGTGCTCGGCCGCATCGGCATCGGCGCCGTGGTCGTGGTGGCGCTGTTCGTGGTGGTCGTGCTGGCCGGCTGGTTCACCGTCGGCCTCGTGATCAACGTGATCAGCGCGCTGGGCATCCTGCTGCCGACCGCGTACTTCGTGACGATGATCCGCAGCAAGCAGGTCAACGACGTGGAGCGGTCCCGGGTCGTCGCCTACATCCCGCTGTTCATCGCGTCCCTGTTCTTCTGGATGATCGAGGAGCAGGGCTCGGTGGTGCTGGCCGACTACGCCGCCAACCGGACCGACCTGCACATCGGCAGCCTGCCGCTGCTGGCGTCGTGGTTCCAGACCCTGAACCCCGGCTTCATCGTCGTGCTGGCCCCGGTGTTCGCGGTGATGTGGACCAAGCTCGGCAGCCGCCAGCCGTCCACCCCGGTCAAGTTCGCCATCGGCCTCGGCCTGGCCGGCGTCTCGTACCTGCTGATGGTGCTGCCCGCGGCGCTCTACGGCCCCGACGCCAAGGTCAGCCCGTTCTGGCTGGTCGGCAGCTTCCTCATCGTCATCCTCGGCGAGCTGTGCCTGTCCCCGGTGGGTCTGTCCGCCACGACCCGCCTGGCCCCCAAGGCCTTCGGCGCCCAGATGCTGAGCCTCTGGTTCCTGTCCGACGCCGCCGCCCAGGGCATCAGCGCCCAGATCGTGCCGTTCGCCACGCCGCAGACGGAGATCCCGTACTTCGGCATCGTCGGCGGCATCACCGTCCTGCTGGCCGTCGGCCTGCTCTTCCTGGCGCCGGCCATCTCCCGCAAGATGCAGGGCGTCGACTGAGTTTTCTCCGCGCGTTCCGCGCGGGGCGAGGTCGCTCGTGACCGGTCTCTTCCCTTGGCTCAGCTCGATCGATGGACAGACTCGATCGAGCTGAGCCGGCGGTCCTTCAGACCGGCGCGACCTCGCGGGGTTGGCGGCATTCAGATGTCCGAAATGGACGGAAGCAGCCCCTGGATCCGTCACGGCGGCGGGGTGGCGGATCCGGGGCTGCTACAACCAGAGTGCCTGAAGTTCCGGGGAAAGCGGCAACCCGTGACCCGAACGGGTGGGTGATGCCGGTCTCCTTTGACGGTCGGTGGTCAGCCGATCGCCGCGGGTTGACGGGAAGTGACCCGAACGGGCAGCCGCAGCGGGCCGCGGACGACCCGGCTGGGGCGGCGTTGCACGGTGCCGGCGACGCGGAGGTCGGGGAAGCGGCGGAACAGCGCACGCAGCGCGATGCCACCCTCCATCCGGGCCAGACCGGCGCCGAGGCAGTAGTGCACCCCGGACGAGAACGTCATGTGCTCGCGGGCGTTGGGGCGGTCGGGGTCGAACCGGTGCGGATCGGGGAACACGGCGGGATCCCGGTTCGCCGCAGCGGTGAGCAGCAGGACGACCTTGCCGGCGGGCACCGGGCGTCCGGCCAGCAAAGCGCCGTCCAGGGACAACCGCGCGGTGTACTGGATCGGCGGGTCGATGCGCAGGATCTCCTCGACGATGGCGTCCGTCGCATCGGGATCGTCCACGAGTCGAGCCCGCGCCGCGGGATTGGCCAGCAGCGCCAGCACACCGTTGCCGATGAGGTTCACGGTGGTCTCGAAGCCGGCGGCCAGCAACAGCCCTGAGGTGGCGAGCAACTCGGCCTCGGTCATGGTGCCGTCGGCCAGCATGCGCCCGATGACGTCGTCGTTCGGCTCCGCACGATGTTCGGCGATGCGCGCGGCGAGGAAGTCGTTGAGCTCCCGCAGCGTGGCCCGCAACTCGCGGACCTGACCCATGCTGCCCATGCCGTCGATGGACGCGGCGAGCACGGTGCCCCACTGGGTCATCCGCCGGTGCTCGGCGTCGGGCACGCCGAGCAGGTCGCAGATGATCTTGATGGGGACCCGTGCGGCGAACTCGCCGACGAGGTCGAACTCGTCGCGGCCGGCCAGTTGGTCGAGGAAGTCGTCGACGATGGCCTCGATGCGGCCCTGCCGTTCGTGCATGGCCCGCGGCGTGAACAGCGGCGACACGATCCGCCGCAGCCGGCTGTGCTCGGGCGGGTTGCGGAACAGGAACGAGTCCTCCAGCGGGTGCACCAACCCGTCCAGGCCGAGATCGGGCTGGCCGACCTCGCTGTTGGGGGCGACGCCGTACGCCGGATCGCGCAGGACTTCGTTGCACAGCTGGTAATCGGTGACGAGCAGCATGCCGAGCCGGCTGGGCACCACCTTGCCCAGCGCGCGGATGCGCTCGTACTGCGGATAGGGGTCGACGGACTGGAACGGGCGGATCAGCATCGCGCCGGGGTCGTTCAGCAGCCGGAACCAGCCGAGAACGGCCTTGCCGAGTGTGATCCCGGTGGCGAGTTGTCTGTCGGACATGTGTTTTCTCCTCACCCTGACCGCCTTTGTACCACCGACTTGACCCGGCCGATGGCGGGGTGAGAATCTTGCCGACTAAGAGATTTGGAGGGGGTGGGCATCATGTCGTTGCCCGAGCCGGTGCCGTTCGAGGCGCCTCGGGCCGCCGTGCCGATGCGGCTGTCCAACGACGATCGCGAGCAGGCGGTCGAGCAGCTCAACCGGGCCGTCGCGGACGGCCGCGTGACCTGGACGGAGCACGCCGAGCGCGTCGAGGCCGTCTACGCGGCGCGGGTGACCGACGACCTGCGTCCCCTGCTGGCCGACCTCGGCCCGGCCGGCGTCGTGCCGCTGTCGAGCGGCACCACCGAGGTCAGCGCCGTTCTCAGCAAGATCGTCCGGGTGCCGGACACCTCGCGGCGCATCCACGCCCGCTCCACGTTCGGCGCGCTGGTGCTCAACCTCGTGTCGGTGCCCGCCGGCCAGGAGGTCGAGGTCCAGGTGGACGCCTTCTGCGGCAAGGTGCAGCTGATGGTCGCCGACGACGCCACCGTGATCGACGACGGGGCGGCGATCCTGGGCAAGCGCGCGATCTACGGCGAGCAGGACGGCCGCGAGGGGCCCCGGATCCGGCTCAGCGGCACCGTGAAGCTGGGCAACCTCAAGGTGTTCCGGGTCTGAGCCCCGCTGCCACCTCGCCGACCTTGGAGCGCACCCACACGTGCGCCGGGTCGGAGTTGAGCCGCGGGTGCCACACCATGCCGTACGGGAAGGGCGCGGCCAGCTCGGTCGGCGCCTCGACCAGGCGCACGGAATGGTCGGCCCGTCGGGCCTCGACGAGCCGGCGAGGCACCAGCGCGATCAATCTCGTGCCCGGAAGGGCGGTGAACGCCGCCTCGAAGTACGGCACGCGCAGACCGCTGCGTTGCGCCACGCCCAACTCCGCCAGCCGCCGGTCGATGACCATCTGCTCCTGCGGCAGCACCACCACGCTCACCCGGGGGAACTCGCGGATCTCGTCCAGCGTCAGGCGGTCCGCGGTGAGCGGATGGTCGGCCGCCACCACGCCCACGTAGTCCTCCTCGAACAGCGGCTGCCAGCGCAGGCCGGCCGGCGGCTGCACCGGCGACAGCGCCAGATCGACCCGGCCGTGCTCGATCTCGTCGTACGTGCGGGGGCTGAGCGGCTCGATCGTCAGCGACAGGTTCGGGGCCCGCTCGAAGACATGGGGAAGCAGGCCGGGTCCGAGGATGGAGATGGCGTAGTCGGTGCAGTTGACGCGAATCGCGTCGGTCGACGTCGCCGGGTCGAAGTCGCCGCCGCGCACCATCGCGCGCAGCCGCGGCAGGATGAACTCCAGCTCCTGCCGGATGGCGCGGGCACGGGGCGTCAGCTCGTAGCCGCGGGTGGTGCGGACCAGCAGCTCGTCGCCGAAGGTCTCGCGCAGCCGGGTCAGGGTGCGGCTCATCGCCGACTGGCTGAGGTGGAACCGCGCCGCCGCGCGCGACACGTGCCGCTCCTCCAACAGGACATCGAGCGCCTTGAGCAGGTTGAGGTCGGCGTTCTCGATATGCATGGGGCACATAGTACTGCTGAGAAATGTGCACTGGACGCCTCACTTTCCCGGGCGCAGACTTCCTGTCGAGGCCCGTGAAAGGGGAGATCGGCGATGATTCTCGACGTGATGGCGGACGCCCTGGGCGGGCGCGCCGCGTTGGCCGCGGCCACCACCGAAATGGTCACCGCGACCGGGTGGCGACGGCACCCCGGCTGGGGAAAGGACCCTTCCCGACCGGAACTGGTGGGCGAATTCTCGTACATGCTGACGAATGACGTCGTGCGGCCGCGGTACCGGCTGGAGACGTCCATCGACACCAAGCTGGTGCCGACAAAACTGCACTACACCGAAACCGGCAACGGCAGCGCCGGATATGTGGACGGCATTGACTTCATGTTCGATCCGCGCCCGGTGTCGATGGCGGTGCCGTCGTGGCGGGTCGCCGCCCGGCTCCGGCACATCGACCTGGCTTCGGTGCCGCGGCTGGCGACCAAGCTGCTGGCGCCGGCCGCCGACCTGGTGATCGACGGCTCGACGGTGACGCTGCGCGAGATCGGCCGGCCGCCGGTGCGCGTCGTCCTCGACGACCGCGGCCTGCCGGCGCGGGTGGAGCTCACCGAGGAGCACTCGCCGCGCGGGGACGCCGAGGTGGAGGTGCGGTTCGACGACTACCGCGCGGTCGGCGCACTGACACTGCCGCATCGGGTGGTGATCGACATCGACGGCCTGACCGTGCACGACGAGACCCGGACGTCGATCGAGCTGGGTCGGGGCGCCGACTTCCGGTTGCCGGACGAGACCGTTCGGGACGCCGGCGAGGAGCAGGCCTCCTACGCCCAGCACTCCACCGAGTGGATCATGAACTACGTGTTCGCTGGCGTGCGGTTCTATTTCGACCTCCAGACCGCGCCCGTCGAGTCGGCCGCGGTGGAGATCGCGCCCGGCGTGAAGATCGTGCTCGGTCCCAGCCACAACGTGCTCGTGGTGGAAATGCCCGACCATGTCGTCGCCGTGGACGCCCCGCTCTACGACGAATACGGCCGCGCGGCGCTGGCTCAGGTGAAGGCCGCATTCCCCGGAAAACCGCTGCGCGCGGTTGTCGGCACGCATTTCCACTACGACCACATCGGCGGCATTCGCGAATTCGTCGCCGACGGGAATGTGGCGGTGATCGTCGGCGAGCCGAGCGTGCCCTACTTCGAGGAACTGCTCCGCGGCCCGCACACCGTCGACCCGGACCGGCTGGCCGCCAATCCGGTGCCGGTCGAGGTGATCGGCGTCGACGACGTGCTGGAGCTGCCGACCGCCGACGGCGGCGTGCTGCGGATCCAGCGCATCGACACCGACCACTCCCACGACACGCTCGTGGCGTTCGTGAGCAAGCCGGGCATCTTGTTCCAGTCCGACCTCTGGAACCCGACCCCTGTGCCGCCCGCGCCGCATTCCGGCCGGGGTCGATTGGCCGAACAGCTCTATGACGCGATCGTCGCACTCGATTTGAACGTCAGGACGATTGCCAGCGGCCACCGTGGAACGGATGGTCACACCCTTGCCCACGCCGCGCCGTTGGAGTACTTGCGCATCGTCGCCGGTCGCTGAGCGTGACGGACGGGCGCCTTCCCCGCACGAGTCTCAGCTGCTGCGGCGATGACGGCGGACGGTCTCCTCCACCAGGTCCAGCACCGGACCGAGGTCGTCGGCGGGCAGGCCCATCGCCAGGTGCGAGACGAGGCCCTCCAACACCAGCTCCAGGAAGTCGGACAGCACCTCGACCGGCACGTCGTCGCGCAGGTTGCCGGCCTCGCGCTGGCGGCGGAGGCGGTCCTGGGTGGCCTTGGTCAGCTGCTCGGAACGCTCCGCCCAGCGGGCCCGGAAGTCGGGGTCGGTGCGCAGCCGGCGCGACACCTCCAGCCGGGTGCCCAGCCAGTCGGCGGGATGCTCGCCGCGCCCGTCCTCGTCCGGACCGTCCTCGCGCCGGCCGGCCAGCAGGTCCCGCATCACCTGAACCAGGCCCTGCTCGGCGACGACCTCGGCCATCCGCAGCGCGTCGTCCTCGGCCAGCGCCAGGAACAGCGACTCCTTGTCGCGGAAGTGGTGGAAGATCGCGCCGCGGGAGAGTCCGGTAGCCTCTTCCAGCCGCCGCACGGTCGCGCCCTCGTAGCCGTGGCGGGCGAAGCAGGCGCGCGCGCCGTCGAGGATCTGGCGGCGGCGGGCCTCGAGGTGGTCCTGGCTGACGCGGGGCATTCGGCCATCGTCCCAGTTGGTGGACGGCAATTGCAATCCGTACGTACGGATTGCATACAGAACGTAACTGGTGAAACATCCTATGGCTTCAGTGGTGAATGAAGGCAAGCGCTTTCATGTATTGACAGCCGGTCGGACAAATGGTGTGATCCCGGTTACGGGTAAGGAAGTTCCCTAATCCGTTCCGCCGCCACCCCAACCCCTGCAGTGGGAGGCACAGTGGCACCCCCATCACGCCTGCGGCTGGCGCTCGCCGGTGGCCTGGCCGCACTCGTCGCGCTGGCCGTGGCCGTCCCGAACGCGCTGGCCGCGCCGCACGCCGGCACGGTGTACGAGGCGGAGAAGGCGACTCTTTCTCAAGCGACCGTGGCCAACAACCACGCCGGTTACACCGGAACCGGGTTCGTCGACTACACGAACGTCACCGGCAGCTATGTCGAGTTCACGGTGACCGCGCCGGCCGCCGGCAGCGCGCGGCTGGACTTCCGCTACGCCTTCGACGCCCCGGACAACCGGCCGATGGACGTGACCGTCAACGGCACCAAGGCGGTCAGCAACCTCGCCTTCCCGCCCACCGGCGCCTGGACCACGTGGCAGGTGGCCACCACCACCGTCAACCTCCAGGCCGGCAGCAACAAGGTCCGGGCCACGGCCACCACTGCCAACGGTGGCCCCAACCTCGACAACCTGACGGTGACGCCGAACAACGTCGACACCACGCCGCCGACGCCGCCGACCAACCTGGTCGTCAGCGACATCACGCCGACCACCGCGCACTTCGCGTGGGGCGCCGCGAGCGACGACACGAGCGTGGTCCGCTACGAGATCAACCGTGGCGGCAACGTGCTCAAGACCGTCGACGGCAAGACGCTGTCGGCCACTGTTGACACTCTGACGCCGAACACCTCGTACGACATCTCGGTCGGCGCCTTCGACGCGGCGGGCAACGCCTCGCAGCAGAGCAACGTCGTCACGTTCACGACGCCGCCGAGCAACGACAAGACCCCGCCGTCGGTGCCGGGCAACCTGCGCTCCACCGGCGTCACGGCGGACAGCGCCGCGCTGGCATGGGACGCCTCCACCGACAACGGCGGTGTGATCGCCGGTTATGACGTGTACCAGGGCACGACCAAGGTCGCGACCACCAACTCCACCAGCACCACGGTCACGGATCTGAGCCCCAGCACCAAGTACACGTTCACCGTCACCGCCCGCGACCCCGACGGCAACACCTCCGCCGCGAGCAACGCGGTCTCGGTGACGACGTCCGCGCCGGGCGGCAAGGGCGGCATCCCGGTGTTCGACAAGACGGTCGCCAAGCTCGACCTGCCGTGGGGCATCGACTGGCTGCCGGACGGCTCCGCCCTGGTGGCCGAGCGCGACCGGTTCGAGATCGACCGCGTCACGTTGGACGGCCAGGTGACCGTGCTGGGCAAGGTGCCCGGCGCCGTGACCACCGACGGCGAGGGCGGCGTGCTGGGCCTCGCGGTGTCGCCGACGTACGACACCGACCACTTCATCTACATCGACCACACCTCGGCCACGGACAACCGCATCGTGCGGATGACCTATCAGAACGGCAAGCTGTCGACCACGTCGACGCCGATCCTGACCGGTATCCAGAAGAACCGGTTCCACAACGGCGGCCGGCTGCGCTTCGGTCCGGACGGCAAGCTCTACGCCACCGCCGGCGACGCCAAGAACGGCGCCAACGCGCAGGACAAGAACTCGCTCAACGGCAAGGTCCTGCGGCTCAACGCCGACGGCACCGCGCCGTCCGACAACCCGTTCTTCTCCTCGGGCGGCAACGCGCGGTACGTCTACAGCATGGGCCATCGCAACCCGCAGGGCATCGCGTGGGACTCCAAGGGCCAGCTGTGGGAGACCGAGTTCGGCGAGAACAGCCAGGACGAGCTCAACCTGATCAAGAAGGGCGGCAACTACGGCTGGCCCTCCTGCGAGGGCACCCAGGGCAACTGCGCCGGCTTCGTCGCGCCCAAGCAGACCTGGCCGACGGCGCAGGGCGGGCCCAGCGGCATCGAGATCGTCAACGACTGGATCTACGTCGCAGCGGTCACCGGCGAGCGGATGTACGTGGCGCAGATCAACTCGGCCGGCACCGGCACGAGCACCCCTCAGGCCATCTTCGCGGGCAAGTGGGGCCGGCTGCGCACCGTCGTCAAGACGCCGGACGGCGGGCTGTGGGTGACCTCCACCAACAACGACAAGAACGGCGGCACGCCGACGGTTCTCGACAACGTCATCGTGCACCTGAAGTTCCCCTAGGGAAATCCCTAGCTAGTACAGGCTGATCGGCAGCGCAAGCCCCCGTGGTCAAACACGGGGGTTTTGCGTAGCCATTGCCGCCGCACGGATGTGGCCGCGGCGCGGCCGGTGCTATCACATCGGTGTCCGGCCGTCTAGTGGACAGGACAGCAGATGCCGATCAACGTCTTGCCGGGCGGCCTGCCGCTGCTCGGACACGCAGTGGATCTTCTCCGCCGGCCGTTGGACTTCGTCGAGCGGCTGCGCGACGCCGGCCCGGTGGTCCGGTTCAACCTGGGGCCCAAGCCCGTCTACGTGGTCACCACGCCCGCCATGTGCAAGGAGTTGCTGATCACCAAGTCGCAGTGCTTCGACAAGGGCGGCCCGCTGTTCAAGCAGTCCAAAACCTTGCTGGGCAACGGTTTGGTCGGCTGCGACCGGGAGCAGGCGCGTCGCGCGCGGCCGATGATGAACCCCGCTTTCCACCACGGCCGGCTGGCCCGCTACACCGAGGTGATGACCCAGGTGTCGGCGGAGATCGCCGAGCAGTGGGTCGACGGGTCCACGGTGGACTTCGACGCGCTGATGAACGTGGCCACCATGGACGCGCTCACCCGGTGCCTGTTCTCCGGTGTCAAGGACACCGACACCGCCGCCGAGGTGCGGGCGGTGATGCAGGTGATCGTCAACGGCGTGGGCCGCCGGGCGTTCATCCCCATCTCGTGGGTGCACAAGCTGCCGCTGCCGCCCAAGCTGCGCGAGGACGCCGCGCTGCGCGAGCTGCACCGGGTGGTGGACAACGTGATCGCCGAGTACCGGCGCACCGGCGCCGACCACGGCGACCTGATGTCGATGATGATCCTGGCCCAGGACGACGCCGGCAACGGCATGACCGACACCCAGCTGCATGACGAGGTCCGCAGCATGATGGTCGCCGGCACCGAGACGTCCGCGACCATGATGCTGTGGATGGCCTACGCCCTGCACGAGCATCCCGACGTGCGCGACCGGATGCATGAGGAGCTGGACCTGGTGCTGGCCGGCCGCCGCCTCGACTACGAGGACCTGCCGAAGCTGGAGTACACCGGGCGGGTCGTGCAGGAGGCGCTGCGCATGTACCCGGTGGCCTGGCTGCTGTCCCGGTACTGCGTGTCGGACACCGAACTCGCCGGCGTGCGCATCCCGGCCGGCGCGGACGTCATGTTCAGCCCGTACGCGGAGCACATGGATCCGCGCAATTTCGACAATCCACGCAGCTTCGACCCGGACCGCTGGCTGCCGGAGCGGGCCCGCGCCATGCATCGGCAGGCCTTCCTGCCGTTCGGCAGCGGTGTTCGAAAGTGCATAGGTGAGTCGTTCGCCTTCACCGAGATGATGATCATGGTGGCGACGTTCCTCGGACCGTGGAACCTGACGCCGGTGCACCCCGACCCGGAGCCGCTGGCCAGCACGACCTACCGGCCCCGGCACTCGCACATGGTGCTCAGCCGCAGGTCCTTACCAACAGATGAACGACCGCCAGCCTGACCTGCGATCGAGTGCGATTGTCAGACCCTGCGTGTAGCGTCGGAACGACGACGATCACGAAGGGTGGTAACGGTGACTACCGTCAGTGTTACTCCTTCCGCCGATCCGGCGCCCGACTTACTGCGCGACCGTGACCGGGCCGAGGCCTACGTGGCCTCGGTCTGCTTCAAGCACGGGCCGCCGCGGTACGTCGGGGCTGAGATCGAGTGGACGGTGCACCACGCGCACGACCGATGTCAGCCGCTCGACCAGCACGTCCTGGCGAAAGCCCTGGGGCCGCACGCCCCCGCCACGCTCCGGCCGGACAGCCCGAACCTGCCGCTTCGCGGTGGTTCCCCTGTCACCGTCGAGCCCGGTGGCCAGGTGGAGCTCTCCACTCCGCCCAAGACAACCACAGCCGATCTGCTCACCACCCTCACCGCCGACATCGCGCAGCTCCAGGGGCTGCTCGCGGCCGAGGGGCTGGAACTGGGCACGGCCGGCGTCGATCCGCATCGCCCGCCGCGCCGGATACTGGACACCCCGCGCTACGCCGCGATGAACGCCCGCTACGACCGACTCGGACCCGACGGCGCCGCCATGATGTGCAGCACCGCGGGCCTCCAGGTGTGCCTCGACACGGGCGAGGCCGCACAGGTCGCCACCCGCTGGAACGCGCTGCACGCGCTCGGTCCCGCGCTGCTGGCGGCGTTCGCCAACTCGCCGCGCCAGGCCGGCGCCTCGACCGGATGGGCCTCCGTCCGCACCCGCGTGGTGCTGGGCGCCGAGCCCGCGCGCAGCAGCCCGGGCGAGACCGGCGACGACCCGGCCGCCGGATGGGCCCGCCGCGTGCTGGACACGCCGATGATCGTCTTTCGGCGGGACGGCGCCAGCTGGGACGTGCCCGGCGACGTCACCTTCGCGGACTGGATCGCCGGCGCGCTGCCCGGCGTGCCCACCACCGACGACCTCGACTACCACCTGAGCACGATGTTCACGCCGGTCCGGCCGCGCGGCTACTTCGAGGTCCGGTACCTGGACTCGCAGCCGCCGGACGAGTGGAGCCCGGCGGTCGCACTGCTCATCGCCCTGTTCAGCGCGGACGACGTCGTCGACGCCGCGCTGGACGCGGCCGCGCCCGGCGTAGGGCGCTGGCTGCCGGCGGCCCAGCACGGCCTGGACGACCCGTGCGTCGCCCAGGCCGCGGCCGCCGCCCTGGAGCTGGGCCTGCGCAACATGCATCGGCTCGGCCTGCCGACGGAGCTGTCCGCGCCGGTGATCGACAGCCTCGATCGCCGGCTCGCGACGGCCACCGCGACGCTTGGAGGCAAGACGCTGTGACCACTTTTGATCTCCGTTTGAGCATTGCCGAGGCGCTGGAGCGCTCGCGGGACCGCAGCACCCAGCTCACCGACGCCGTCGACGAGGACGACCTGGTCCGCCAGCACTCCAAGCTCATGTCGCCTCTGGTGTGGGACCTCGCGCACATCGGCAACCAGGAGGAACTCTGGCTGGTCCGCGACGTCGGCGGGCGGGAGCCGGTGCGGCAGGACATCGACGAGCTGTACGACGCGTTCCAGCACGCCCGCGCCGATCGACCGTCGCTGCCGCTGCTCAACCCGACAGAGGCCCGCGCCTACGTGCGGGAGGTCCGGGACAAGGTGTTCGACGTGCTGGACCGCACGCCGCTGGAGGGCCGCGAGCTGGTCGACAACGGCTTCGCGTTCGGCATGATCGTGCAGCACGAGCAGCAGCACGACGAGACGATGCTGGCCACCCACCAGCTCCGCAAGGGCGCGCCGGTGCTGCACGCGCCCAGTCCGCCGGCCGCGCCGGCGGAGCAGCTGCCGGCCGAGGTGTTCGTGCCCGGCGGGCCGTTCGAGATGGGCACCTCGCTGGAGCCGTGGGCGCTCGACAACGAGCGGCCGGCGCACCAGGTGCACGTCGACTCGTACTGGATCGACACCGTGCCGGTCAGCAACGGCCAGTACCTGGCGTTCATCGACGCCGGCGGCTACGACGACCAGCGCTGGTGGAGCGAGCGCGGGTGGGCGTACCGGCAGGAGGTGGGTCTCGTCGCCCCGCGGTTCTGGCAGCGGGACGGCGATCGCTGGGTGCGCACCAGGTTCGGCGTGGTGGAGCCGATTCCGGAGGACGAGCCGGTGGTGCACGTGTGCTTCTGGGAGGCGCAGGCGTACGCGGCGTGGGCCGGCAAGCGGCTGCCGACCGAGGCGGAGTGGGAGAAGGCGGCCCGCTTCGACCCGGCCACCGGTCGGTCGCGGCGCTATCCCTGGGGCGACGAGGATCCGACGCCCGAGCACGCCAACCTCGGGCAGCGGCACCTGCGGCCCGCCCCCGTCGGCGCGTACCCGCTGGGCGCGTCGCCGCTGGGCGTGCGGCAGCTGATCGGCGACGTGTGGGAGTGGCTCGACTCCGACTTCCAGCCGTATCCGGGCTTCCGGGCGTTCCCGTACCGCGAGTACTCCGAGGTGTTCTTCGGCGGGGACTACAAGATGCTGCGGGGCGGCTCGTTCGGCACCGACAAGGCCGCGGTGCGCGGCACCTTCCGCAACTGGGACCACCCGATCCGGAGACAGATCTTCGCCGGCTTCCGGTGCGCCCGCGACCACCGGCGGGACTGACGCCGGTGTGCCGCCATCTGGGTTACCTGGGCCCCGCCGTGCCGCTGACCGAACTGCTGCTGGCGCCGCCGCATTCGCTGCTGCACCAGTCGTACGCGCCGGCCGACATGCGGCACGGCGGGACCATCAACGCCGACGGGTTCGGGGCGGGCTGGTTCGCGCCCGGCGAGAAGGACCCCGCCCGCTATCGGCGCGCCACACCGATGTGGGCCGACACCGCGTTCGCCTCGCTGGCCGCGGCGACCAGGGCGACCGCCGTGGTCGCCGCGGTCCGGTCCGCCACCGTCGGCATGCCCGTGGTGGAGACGGCCAGTGCCCCGTTCGCCGAGGGGCGCTGGCTGTTCAGCCACAACGGAGTCGTGCGCGGCTGGCCGCACAGCGTCGAGCTGCTGGCGCAGCGGCTGCCGGTGACCGACCTGCTCACGCTGGACGCCCCGACCGACGCCGCGCTGCTGTGGGCGCTGGTCCGGCACCGGCTGCGGGCCGGGCAGGAACCGGTGGACGCGATCGAGGCGGTCATGCTGGAAGTGGCCGTCGCCGCGCCCGACTCCCGCTTGAACCTGTTGCTGGGCAACGACGAGCTGCTCGTCGCCACCGCGTGGTGGCACTCGCTGTGGGTGCGGCCCGGGCCCGGCGCGGTGACCGTCGCGTCCGAGCCGATCGACGACGACCCCGCGTGGGTCGCCGTGCCCGACCGCAGCATCGTGTTCGCCTCGAAGACCACTGTGGACATCCGACCCCTGGATCCAGGACGGCAGGAACAATGACGAATCCGGTAGTGGAGAACCACCTCACCGCCGACCACCTGGCCCGTGCGCTGCGCAACGACGTGCGAGCCGGGCTGGCCGGACCGCTCAAGTCGTTGCCGCCCAAGTGGTTCTACGACGCGGTGGGCAGCGACCTGTTCGAGAAGATCACCGAGCTGCCCGAGTACTACCCGACCCGGGCCGAGCGGGAGGTGCTGCGGGCCCGGGCCGCCGAGATCGCCGCGGTGACTTCTGCGCGGACCCTCGTCGAGCTCGGCTCCGGCTCGTCCGACAAGACCAGGACGCTGCTGGACGCCTTGCGGGACAACGGGTCGCTGCACCAGTTCGTGCCGATGGACGTGTCGGAGAGCGCCCTGCGGGCGGCCGCCGAGACGATCGTCGGCGAGTACCCGGGGCTGGCCGTGCACGCCGTCGTCGGTGACTTCACCGAGCACCTGGCGCTGCTGCCCGGCGACAGCCCGCGGCTGGTGGCGTTCCTCGGCGGCACCATCGGCAACCTGCTGCCGGCCGAGCGCGCCAAGTTCTTCGGCTCCATCCGGGAGGTGCTCGAGCCGGGGGAGTGGCTCCTGCTCGGCACCGACCTCGTCAAGGATCCCGGGGTGCTCGTGCCCGCCTACGACGACGCGCAGGGCGTGACCGCCGAGTTCAACCTCAACGTGCTGCGGGTGGTCAACCGGGAGCTCGACGCCGACTTCGACGCCGACGCCTTCGAGCACGTGGCGCTGTGGGACGACGTCAACGAGTGGATCGAGATGCGGCTTCGGGCGGTTCGTTCGATGCACGTCCGGCTGCCCGGCGCCGGCATCGAGGTCGACTTCGCCGCCGGCGAGGAGCTGCGCACCGAGATCTCGGCGAAGTTCCGGCGCGAGCGCGTCACCGCCGAACTGGCCGACGCCGGCTTCGGCCTGTCGCACTGGTGGACCGACAGCGCCGACCGGTTCGCCGTGTCGCTGTCCCGCGCGGAGTGACGCGGTCAGTGGTGTCGTGACCGGCGCGGTTCGCCGGCCGATGCCTGGACCGCGGGCTTGTGGGGATCGAGTCGGTCCATCGATCCCCACAAGCCGAGGGAAGGCATCGGCCTCGTGGGGCGAACCGACCCGCGCGGAACGCGTGGCGAGAACACAGTGACCGGTGCACGTAACTTTCGGCCCGGTGTCGGCGGTCCGTAGAACCGTTTGCGCCCGCACGACCGTGTGGACGCCATGACGACACTTCGAACCTTCCAGCTGCCCGCCGAGGTCTCCGGTTCGATCTGGGACATCGCCCTGGGCGTCGAGATGATCCGCACCTGGCAGTCCGACGGTATTTTCCAGGTCGCCACCGGCACCGTCGCCAACGCCGTCACCGCCGCCGCGCTGCGGGAGAGCCGCCGCTTCTTCGCCCAGCCGCTGGAGGCCAAGACGCCGCTGGTCAGCGACCTCACCTATGCCGGCTACGTCGCGTCCGGCGAGGAGGTCACCGCCGGCGAACGGGACTACTCCGAGATCTTCACCGTCTGCAAGGACGTGCCGCTCGGCGATCCCCGGGTGCGCGCCGGCTGGCCATGCCACGGTCCCGTGCCGTGGCCCGGTCCGGTCTATCGCGACGTGATGACCGCCCTGATGTCGCAGTTCGGCCTCGTCGGCGACAAGGTCCTCAAGCTCGCCGCCCTCGGCCTCGGGCTGTCCGACATGGCCGCACTCACCTCGCTGGCCACCGACGGCTGGCACCACATGCGCGTGCTGCGCTTCCCCGCCCGCTCCGCCGCGACCGCCCGTGGCATCGGCGCCCACACCGACTACGGCATGCTCGTCATCGCCACCCAGGACGACGTCGGCAACGGCCTCTACGTCCGTCCCCCCGTGATCGGCGAGAAGCGCCCCCGCAACTGGCTCGACCACGAGAGCTCCGCCGGCGCCTTCGAACGAGAGGCGCCCTGGAACCTCGTCTCTCCGGTTCCCAGCACCTTCACCGTCTTCCCCGGCGACATCCTCCAGTTCCTCACCAACGGCGCCCTCCTCTCCACCCCGCACAAGGTCAAACTGGCCGAGCGGGAGCGCTACTCCATCGCCTACTTCCACGAACCCGACTTCGCCGCCTCGCTGCGCCCCCTCACCGGCGGCCTCCCCGACGAGGTGATCCACTACGGCACCCACTTCACCAGCATGTTCATGCGCTGCTACCCCGACCGCCTCACCACCCGCCGCATCCTCGCCGAGGACCGCCTGCAGGTGCTGGACAGCATGCGCGAGTCCACCCTCACCGCCTGACCTGTTGGCGGTGGGTGCCTCCCAGCTCACCGCCGGCGACTGCCTCCTGCCGGCTGGCCCGCTGCTGCCGGCTGGCCCGCCGTCGGCGGGCGGCTCTCGCCGCGTGGTCAGTCGCCGTGGGTGGCTCCTGCCGGCTGGCGCGCCGCCGGGCGGCTGCCTCTTGCCGGTTGGCCCGTCGCTGGCGGGTGCGCCTCTGCCGGCTTGCCCGACGTTGGCCGGTGTCTCTCGCCGCCTGGCCCGTCGCTGGCGAGTGTGTCTTGCTGGCTGGCCCGTCGCTGGCGAGTGTGTCTTGCTGGCTGGCCCGACCGGGGCGCGCGTCCCTCGTCGCGTGTCCCTTGTCGCGTGGCCCGGCCGAGCGATTTGCCCAGCCGTTTTGCTTGACCTGTCTCTGGCGACCGGACGCGCCCGAGTTCAGTCGGGCCGACCCATCGCCCGCGAGTCTGCCCATTGCCCGTGATCCGGCCCGCACCGGGAGTCCCGGCGAGCGTCACATCGAAATGCGTGTAACGAATTCACGCATTTCGGTGTGACTGTGGGCGGGACTCGCGGGGGTCAGGGGTGGTGTTCCAGCCAGGGGAGGACGGCTTGGAGGAAGCCGGCGGGATTGGTCATGGGGCGGCCGTTCATGGTGGCGACGAGGTGGCCGACGCCGAGGAGGGCGTCCCAGGTGCGAGCACGGTGGTAGGTGGCGGCGGGGACGGCGCGGCGAACGGTGTCCCAACCGTGCCAAGCCATGAGGGCGGCGTCGATGGCGGGGTCGCCGGGCATGGCCAGGTCCCAGTCGAGGATGCCGAGCAGTGTGCCGTCGGACGAGTAGTGCACATTGGAGCCACCGAGGTCGCCGTGGACCAAGGCGTCGGGGACGGGGTCCAGGGCAAGAGCGGCGTCGAGACGGCGGCGAACCTCGGACTGCCAACGGGAAGGCAGCAGGGGCAGCACCGAGGACTCGATGACGGAAGACCACGAAGGACCCGACTCCCGGTCGTCCAAGACAGCCATGAGTGTGGGAGTCAGGGGCACGGAGCGGACGGCGTCGAGAACGTCGGCGACCTGCTGAGGAGAACCCTCGCCCTCGGGCAACGCCGTGCCGTCGATCCACGACACGGCGACGGCGGCACGGGAGCCGAACATGGTGACGGGAGTCAGGGGCTCGGGCACCTGGAATGGGAGACCGGAAGCCGCGAGCTGACGCAGAACCTCGACGCGGCGGGGCATCGAAGCGGCAGCCAACGGACGCTTGCTGACGCGGACGGCGGCGACGCCGGGGATGAGCAGGACGTCGTGGACGTTGCCGTCCACGGCGACGAAGGCCGACGAGAGGCTGACGCCGGGCAGCAACTCCTCGGCGATGTCGAACAGTTCCACAGCCCTACCGCCGGATGAGGCGGGCGAACTCGGTGCGTGGTCGCACGAAGGACTCACTCCCACGGTTGGTGATCTGGCCACGCGGTGAAGGCGGGTCGACCTTTCACCGGCTGGACAACGGTAGCGGGCGAGGACGACCGGACGAGCACGTCACGATAGCGGGTGACGGTGACCACATGAGCACGAGGCCGCCGGGGACATGGGCGCAGGCACTGTTCGGTGCCTGACGGGGCAACCGCAAGCAGCGCTGCTACAGCGCAGGCTTGCGGCTACCCCGTCAGGCCGATAGGTGCAGCTCAGAGCCGCTAGGGTTCGTCCATAAAGGCCGTTCTCCAGGCTCGTGCCACGAGTTTCGAGCGGGCGGGACCCGCGGGGCCTAGGAAGCCGGCACGAGGGTCCACTTCTGGTTGGCGCCGGTGTTGTCGGGCCACTGGATGACGGCGGCGCCGTCGGACAGGGAGTTGTTGTAGGCGTCGAGTTCCAGGCCGCTGGAGGCACTGACGATCTTCACGCGGTTGGGGCCTGCGTCGACGAGACGCCAGCGCGAGTTGAGGTTGCCGTCGTCGTGGTACTGGATCAGCTGGGTGCCCTGACTGGTGGAGGCGCCCGGCACGTTGAGGAGCTTGCCGCTGTTGACGTCGGTGATGGTGTAGAGCCCGTTGCCGGCAGGGGCGAACGTCCACAGCTGGTCGGTGCGCTCGTTGTCCTCCCACTGCAACACCTTGGCGCCGTCGGCGGTGGAGTCGTTGTCGACGTCCATCCGCCCGCCGCTGTTCAGGTTGACCACCTTGAACCGTGTGCCGGCATCGACCGCCGGCGTCAGCTGCCACTGCTGGTCCGCGGCCCCGGTGCCGACGGCCTGCACGACGGTGCTGGCGCCGGCGCCGACAACGAGACCGTCCTGGGCGCTGGTGATCGTGCCGCCGGACACCCGCCACTGCGCGGCGGCGCCGGTGTCGTGGGACTGCACGAGCGTCGCGCCGGGGCTGGCGTTCGGCACGGTCAGCAGCCGACCGGTGCTCCGGTTGACCAGCTTCACGGTGCCGGCCCCGGTGGGCACGGCCTGCCACTGCTGATCGGCCGCCCCGTTGCCAGGTCGCTGCACCACCGCAGAGCCGTCAGCGGACGACGTCACGTCGAGCGCTCCGTTGGCGTTGGCGACCGTGTAGTACATGCCGGTGTAGTGGAAGCCGGCGTTCGGCACGACCCGCAGCAGCCGCGACGCGTGCGGCGCCAGCGAGGCGCTGAACGTGTCGGTGGCGTTGCCGAGGTCGGTGTGCGTCCACAGATCCCGCACGCTCGCGGTGCCGCCGAAGCCGAGATCACTCCAGCGGGCCGTCACCGTCGCGGTGGAGCCGGTGAGGTTGAACAGCGCCACGGTGTAGCTGCCGTCGGCGTTGCCGGTGGCCCAGGTCTGGAGCTGGGTCAGCCGGTCCACCGGCCGGGCCGCGTTGCCACGCTGGTCGACCGCGAGCACCTCGTCGTTGGTGAGCAGCGACAGGTCGTCCGACGTGAGCTGGGTCAGGTCGGTGCCCAGGGTGATCGGCGACGCGGTGACCGCCCACAGGGTCATCGCCGTGCGCCGCTCGTCCGCGGTGAGTCCGGTGTTGTTGCCTCCGATCTCCAGGGAGTCCGGGTCGTTCCACCCGCCCGCACTCGCCCAGTCCGTCCAGTTCGGCAGATCGCCGAAGCGTTGGGACACGTTGTTCCAGTTGGTCAGGGTGTTGCAGTAGCACTCGACGTCGCCTTCGATCCGCCAGCCGTTGGCGTACTGCTTCCAGGTCGCGGCGTCCGACAGCGCCAGTGAGTTGGACAGTTCGAAGTGGATCGGCCGCCCGGCCTGGTTGAGCGCCTGCGACCAGTGCTGCACGTCGGGAATGTCCCAGGTCCCGACGCCGTCCAGCTTGACGTAGTCGACGCCCCAGGACGCCAGCTGGTCGGCCCACGAGTTCAGGAACGCCTGTGCGGCGGACGGGTTCTTGCCGTAGTCGATGTAGTACATCGACCCGTTGCCGAAGTTGTAGTTGGTCTCGAACTTGCTGGTGTCGGACACGATGTCCTGGGCGTGCCACGTGGTGCCCTCGATCGGCGTGTTCTGCTTGTACGCGGCGACCGGGATGCCGGGCGTCAGGTACATGCCGAACTTCTCACCGAGGCCGTGCACGTAGTTCGCGACCGCCGCCATCCCGTGCGGGAAGCGGTTCGGGTCGATCGCCCAGCGGCCGCCGGCGTCCACTGTGGTCGCCGGGTTGAGGTAGTAGAAATCATCGATGTTGAGGTAGGTGTAGCCGTGCGCGACGAGCCCGCTGTCGTGCATCGCCTTCGCCTGCGCCTCGATGTTCGCCTCGGTCGGATTGCTGCGCACGAAGCTCCAGCTGCTCCATCCGAGCTGTGGCGTCGACGCCACACCGTTGGCCTGCATCGGAGCCAGGCCACCCGACGTGGTCTGGATCCGGCCGTCCCGGTCCGGGACGCTCTGCGCGTGTGCCGCCGGCAGGGGGAGCACACACAGCAGGGCCACGCAGAAAAGTGAATGTGTCAACCGTCGTAAGGACAACGCCCACCCTCACAGGGTCCGGGGCGGCGGGACGACGACACGTTGTCATACGCGGCTGCCACGGTCAAGACGCCGTTTGGTTCGAAAATGTGAATCCGCGGTTTTATCGGGGTTACCGCTTCAATGCTTGAGTAGTTGTCCGTTGTATCAATTGAATCCACGGCCGCGACCGGCGTCGTCGAGATGGCGGACCCGACGATGCCCGGCCGTGCCGGTTCCTCAGCCCGCGGTCTGCCGCCGCTGCACCGGGATCCGCCGGGACTTGCGGGCGGCCAGTGCCGCGCTCTCCCAGCGTTCCGACGGACAGCCCAGCACCTCACTGAGCCAGTTGCGCCAGTACGGTCCGGGGATGCGCTTGCCGCGCTCCCAGCGCGACACCTCCTCCCTGGTCACCGCGTCGTTGCCGGACACCCCCGCCAGCTGATCGGCCAACTCGTACTGGGTCAGACCGTGCTGTCCCCGCAGATGGATTATCAACTCGCCGATGGAGAGTTGCGCCCGCATTCCAGTGCCGCTGACCACGTTCCACTCCGTGCTGCATGTGGCGGAATAGTGGACCCACGCGCGTCACATGCTCACCGCCCAAGGATCGTTTCGGATCCTATCGGCGGGTGCCGCCCGTAGCTACGGGCCGTGCACGGTTTGTTGAAGAGTTTTACCGATGTTGCCGGGCTCGGCTGAACGGAACTCTCGCGCAATACCCGGAATGGAGTAGGTCAAGCCTGCGCGAGGCGGGACTTTCGGCACTGCGGGACACGCGTGGTCACGACGAGGGCGGGGCGAGCCCGGCCACGGCGTCCAGCAGCGGCTTGAGTTCCTCCTGCACGGCCTGTCGCACGAGCACCTCGATCGGTATCGGCGGTTCCGGGAAGACATCGATCGTGGGGCGTGGTCCCACATCGGCCAATTCCCGGGCGCAGGCCTGTTCGGTCCACCTCCTTATCAGGGCGGTCGGTTTGACGCCGTCCCGTGTCGCGAGCACGCGGACGCGGTCCAGCACGGACTGGGGCAGGCGCAGGGAAGTTGTGATCATCGGGTCATTGGCGTCCTCCTGATCGGGTGTGGGGGTGTCGGGGGTTTCTGCGGGCATGGGATCAACGTAATGCGTCGCAATGCGGGCGGCTAGTCGCTAGAACGGGTGAACGAAAAAAGGGCCGCCGCCGGGGATTCCGGCGACGGCCCTTCGGGCTGCTCAGGTCAGCTGTTGACCATCTTGCGCAGCACGTACTGCATGATGCCGCCGTTGCGGTAGTAGTCCGCCTCGCCGGGGGTGTCGATGCGCACGACGGCGTCGAACTCGACCTTGCCGCCGTCCGCCTTGGTCGCGGTGACCTTGACCGTGCGCGGCGTGGCGCCGTTGTTGAGCTCCGTGACGCCGGCGAAGTCGAACGTCTCCGTGCCGTCCAGGCCCAGCGACGCGGCGGTCGCGCCGGCCGGGAACTGGAGCGGCAGCACGCCCATGCCGATCAGGTTGGAGCGGTGGATGCGCTCGAAGGACTCGGCGATCACCGCGCGCACGCCCAGCAGGCTGGTGCCCTTGGCGGCCCAGTCCCGCGAGGAGCCCGAGCCGTACTCCTTGCCGGCCAGGATCACCAGCGGCACGCCGGCCTCGGCGTAGGCCACCGACGCGTCGTAGATGGTGGTCTGCTCGCCGTCGGCCAGGAAGTTGCGGGTGAAGCCGCCCTCCACGCCGTCCAGCAGCAGGTTCTTGAGCCGGATGTTGGCGAAGGTGCCCCGGATCATCACCTCGTGGTTGCCGCGGCGCGACCCGTACGAGTTGAAGTCCCGGCGCTCGACGCCGTGCTCGGTCAGGTACTTGCCGGCGGGGGAGTCGGCCTTGATGGAGCCGGCCGGCGAGATGTGGTCGGTGGTGACCGAGTCGCCCAGCAGCGCCAGCACGCGGGCTCCGCCGATCTCGGTGACCGGCGACGGCTCCAGCGCCATGCCCTCGAAGTACGGGGGCTTGCGCACGTAGGTGGAGTCGTCAGCCCACTCGAACGTGTTGCCGGTCGGCGTCGGCAGCGACTGCCAGCGCTCGTCGCCCGCGAACACGTCCGCGTAGTCCTTGGTGAACATCTCGGCGGTCACCGCGTGCGAGATGACGTCCTGCACGTCCTGCGGGGACGGCCAGATGTCGGCCAGGTAGACGTCCTTGCCCTCGTTGTCCGTGCCGATCGGCTCGGTCGTCAGGTCCAGGTCCATCGTGCCGGCCAGCGCGTAGGCCACCACCAGCGGCGGGCTGGCCAGGTAGTTCATCTTGACGTCCGGGTTGATCCGGCCCTCGAAGTTCCGGTTGCCGGACAGCACCGACACGACCGCCAGGTCGTTCTCCTGCACCGCGGCGGAGATCTCCTCCGGCAGCGGGCCGGAGTTGCCGATGCAGGTGGTGCAGCCGTAGCCGACCAGGTTGAAGCCCAGCTTGTCCAGGTACGGGGTCAGGCCGGCCTTCTCGTAGTAGTCCATGACGACCTTGGAGCCCGGCGCCAGGGTGGTCTTCACCCAGGGCTTGCGGGACAGGCCGCGCTCGACCGCGTTCTTGGCCAGCAGCGCCGCGCCGATCATCACCGACGGGTTGGACGTGTTGGTGCAGGAGGTGATCGCCGCGATGCCCACGTGGCCGTGGTCCAGCGTGGTCTCGGTGCCGTCCTCCAGCGTCACCGACACGACCTTGCGCGGGCGGGCGCCGTTGGCGGCGGCGTTGTGCGCAGGGGCGTCGCTGGCCGGGAACGACTCGTCGATCTCCTCGTCGACGTTGTCGTCGGCCTTGACGTAGTCGCGCACGTTGAGCTGGAAGCGGCGCTTCGCCTCGGCCAGCTCGATGCGGTCCTGCGGGCGCTTCGGGCCGGCGATCGACGGCACGACCGTGGCCAGGTCCAGCTCCAGGGTCTCGGAGTAGACGGGCTCGTGGTCGTCGGAGTGCCAGAGGCCCTGCTCCTTGGCGTACGCCTCGACCAGCGCGACCTGCTCGGCGCTGCGACCGGTGAGCTTGAGGTAGTCGACCGTCTCGCCGTCGATCGGGAAGATGGCGCAGGTGGAGCCGAACTCGGGGCTCATGTTGCCGATGGTGGCGCGGTTGGCCAGCGGCACCGCCGACACGCCCGAGCCGTAGAACTCGACGAACTTGCCGACCACGCCGTGCTTGCGCAGCATCTCGGTGATGGTCAGCACCAGGTCGGTCGCGGTGGCGCCGGCGGGCAGCTCGCCGTGCAGCTTGAAGCCGACGACGCGCGGGATGAGCATGGAGACCGGCTGGCCCAGCATGGCCGCCTCGGCCTCGATGCCGCCGACGCCCCAGCCCAGCACGCCGATGCCGTTGACCATGGTGGTGTGGCTGTCGGTGCCGACCACGGTGTCCGGGTAGGCGACGCCGTTGCGGATCATCACCACGCGGGCCAGGTGCTCGATGTTGACCTGGTGCACGATGCCGGTGCCGGGCGGCACGACCTTGAACTCGTCGAAGGCGGACTGGCCCCAGCGCAGGAACTGGTAGCGCTCGCGGTTGCGCTCGTACTCCAGGTCCACGTTGCGCTCGAAGGCGTCCGGGCGGCCGAAGATGTCGGCGATGACCGAGTGGTCGATGACCAGCTCGGCCGGCGCCAGCGGGTTCACCTTGGCCGGGTCGCCGCCCAGCTGGGTGACGGCCTCGCGCATGGTGGCCAGGTCCACCACGCAGGGCACGCCGGTGAAGTCCTGCATGATCACCCGGGCGGGGGTGAACTGGATCTCGGTGTCGGGATCCGCGTTCGGGTCCCAGCTCGCCAGCGCACGGACGTGGTCGGCCGTGATGTTCGCACCGTCCTCGGTGCGCAGCAGGTTCTCCAGCAGGATCTTGAGGCTGTACGGCAGGCGCTCCGCGCCGTCGACCGCGCTCAGCCGGAACACCTCGTACGAGGCGTCCCCAACGGTGAGCGTGCCACGGGCGCCGAAGCTGTCCTTGCTCGCAGGTGCAGTCACGTCAAACTCCATCGTGCGACGGCGCTGGTCAGTTCGGGAAGGTAGGGACCGAGTGTCGCGCACCTTGGTCGGGTGCGCCGCCGGACCCTGCTCAGCCTTAACAGTACGCTTGTCCTGTATTCGGCATCAAGGGGGGCTGTCTTCGCCGCGCGGGGCGGGTTCGCCTCCAAGCCGACGCCTTCCCTTGTCCCATGTCGATCGATGGACTGACTCGATCGACATGGGCCTGCGGTCCAGGCGTCGGCGGCGAACCCGGGTGGCGGGCGGCGGCGGATCGTTCACGTGAATCTCTCACTGCCTGTGCCAGGATCGGCCGTCGGGAGGGGTGTTCTTGATCACGGTCGACGGGGTGTGGATGCGCTACGGCCGCGGGCCGATGGTGCTGTCCGGGATCGACACGACCCTCGCGTCGGGATCGGTGACTGTCGTGCTCGGGGAGAACGGCTGCGGCAAGTCCACCCTCCTGCGTATCGCCGCAGGCGTCACCGTGCCGACCAAGGGTGCGGTGCGCGGGCGGCCCACCTCCGTGTCGTACTTGCCCGAACGATTCCCCGACCAGCTGCGGCTGTCGGCGCGGGCGTACCTGCGGCACTTCGCGCGTATGCGGCGGCTGCCCACCCGTAGCGACCTGCTCGACCGGCTCGGCTTCGCCGGCGACCTGGACCAGCCGATGTCGGAACTGTCCAAAGGCAACGCGCAGAAGGTCGGCCTCACCCAGACCTTCGGCTCCGTCGACGGCTTCCTGGTGTTGGACGAGCCGTGGGCGGGTCTCGACGTCGCTGCCCGGGAGGTGCTCAGCGAGCTGGTGGTGGAGACCGCCGCGACCGTGCTCGTCACCGACCACACCGGTGCCGCCGCCAAGCTGCCCGGCGCCACCGTGTACCGGATGGTGGCGGGGGTGCTGCAGCCGGTCGAGGAGTCGGGGCTGGTCGACGTCGTGGTGACGTGCACGTCGGACGCCGTGGACCAGGTGGCGGCGCTGCCCGGCGTGCAGTCGGTGCGGAGGGTGTAGTGATCCGGTACCTGCTCGCCGACGTGTTCAAGTCGCAGCGGTGGCTGCCGCCGGTGTTCGTGTACCTCGCGACCACCGGCATCCTCTACGGCGGCGATCCCGGCACGCCGCTGCCACCGTACGGCGTGTCGGAGATGGTGCTGTTCCCGTTGGCGGCGTGGCTGACGGTGGTGCTCGTCAACAACGAGGATCCCGTGCAGCGGCACGTCACCATCGCTGCCGTGGGCGGTTGGCGGCGGCTGCTCGGCGGTCTCGTCGGGGCGGCGCTCGTGGTCAACGGTGTGCTCGTGTTGGTGGCGACTTTCGTGCCGGCGGTGATTCACCACCACCCGTACGCGGTGTCCGACGTGGCGCTGGGGTTCACGGCGCACGTCATCGCCGCGGTAACGGGAATCGGACTGGGGGTGCTCTGCGCGCGGCCGATCGTGCCGACGACGGGGTGGTCGCTGGTGGCTGTGGTGGGGGTGTCACTGGCGCTGCTGGTGGCGAACAAGCTGCCGCCCGTGGGCGCGATGGCGCACCTGCTGTTCGACAGCCGGCCGGCGCCGGTGGGGGCGGTGGTCGTGCAGGTGGTGGTGGCGCTGCTGGTCGGCGTCGCGTGCGTGGGGGTGGCGTACCGGGTAGGTCGGCGGCGGTTCTGAAACCTGTTCGCCGGGTGGGCCGTTTGGGCCAATTCGGTGATTGGGCTAGTCCCTTCGCGTCGAACGGCGCAAGGTGGCCCGTTGACGCGCCGACAACCTTGTCAGGGAGCACATCGCCAACCATGAGGGAGGCGACCATGACGAGGTCGAAGCACGAGCCGCGGCCCGAGGTGCCGGCGCCCGATCTGCCGATCCCGTACCCGCGTCGGCCGATCGGCTGACCGCACTGGTTGGCGTGCGGGCCACCGCTTCCCCTTCACCAGGTGGCCCGCACGCCGGCTCAGCGGCGCGGCTGGCGAAGCTCTCCGTTACCAGGAGCGAACGTAGCGTGCGCGGGATACGGCCGATCCGATCTGTCACCCGATGTGCGCAGCGCCCGGGTGCTTACGTGCCATTTGACGCAGACGAACATCCCATCGATGGCTAGCCTGGGCCGCGACGGGGCCGGACGACCGGCGGCGACCTACGATGGCCCGGCGATGATCGTGAGCGACGGGGAGGCGCGCGTGGTGTCTGCTGGCCGACCGCAGCTGCCGGAACCCGTGCGCAACCGCCTGGTGACGCTGCTGCTCGAGGTGGAGGAACTGCACGACCCGGACAGCCGCGCCCTGGTGGTCGCCGAGCTGCGCAACCGGCTGGGACCCGGCTTCGACGTGCCGATGCAGAAGAGCGACCGGCTGTACACGCTCGCGTTGGTGGAGGAGTGCCAGAAGCACTACGGCGGCCTGCGCAAGCTGGTGGACGCGCTGCGGCTGACCAGTCCGGGGCACTACCGCGTGGACGAGGCGGCCGAGCTGGTGGCGGCGCACATTCCGCTGGAGATCCTCCAGGCCGCGGAGCGCGCGGACCTGCGCAAGCTGCTGGCGGCGCTGACGTCCGAGGTGGACTCCCACAGCCTGTACCGCGCGGCGGCGGGCCCGCTGGCGCCGCCGCTGGAGTCGGTCCCCAACGATCTGCTCGGCGTGGTGGACGAACTCGTCAACATGATGACGCCGCCGGGACAACTGCCGCCGCTGCTGGTGTTCGTGGAGTACCTGGCGGCCGCTGTGGACGGTCGCGGTCAGACCGCCGGCGCGCTGCGACGCTGGAACGCGGATCTGGTGCGGCGCTGCGAGCTGCCGCCGCAGCTGCTGGCCGCGGCGCGGGAGAGCGCGCACTTCCACACCACGAAGCCGGGCGGCCGTCCCTCGCTGCTGGTGCAGATCGACGAGGACGGCCTGGACCACAACCGGTTCCAGGTGTCGGTGTGGCTGTGGCTGGACTCCGACAGCCAGACGCTGGCACGTGACGACCACTCGTACTCGCTGGACGAGATCCCGGACGTCATCGACCGCGCGCTGCTGGAATGCGGCAGCATGCTGGTGGCGGACTCCGTGGAGCCGATGGTGGAGTTCATCCTGCCGCACCGCCTGCTGGTGGAGCCGGTGGACAAGTGGCTGATCACGCAGGGCGGCCCGTTCCGCAGCCGGCTGGGCGTCTACTACCCCGTGGTGGTGCGCAGCCTGGACCGCCTGCGCACGACGTCTTTGCCGCTACGCCAGCAGTGGTGGGCGAAGTGGCGCTGGCTCCAGGAGCACAGTGGACTGCACCCGGAGTCGGCGGTGCGGTGGATGGCCGACGTCGACGGCCGCGACCCGCAGCGGCTGTACCGCGAGTTGACCGGCGACCAACCCGTGGCGGTGGCCTGGCATGGACCGCCGCCGCTGGAGCACCAGGCGGTGGACTCGGTGCTGGGGGCCGCGGTGTGGGCCGGCACGCCGGTGGCGCTGTGGTGCCGTGAGCATCACGGCGAGGGCGGTCACCTGCAGCTGACGGACCTGCTCACCAACGGCCCGCTTCCGCGGCTGCCCGACCACGCGCTGCGCGCTCGCAAGGACGCCGACGCGCCGGGCGCCGTCGACGACCACTGCGGCAACCACCTCAGCCTGCTCTGGGACGACCCGTCCCGCCTGCCCGAGCCGCGGCTCGGGCTGTCCGCGCCGAGCTCAACGGGAGGATCCCCACCATGACCGGGGACGAGGACTGGCTGATCTACCGGGGCGCCGGCGAGCCGCACGACGGCATCGACCGCCTCCCGCCGCCACCGCGCTGGCGGGAGTTCGGCGGTCAGCCCCTGGTCGAGCCGCAGCTGGGCACCGACGGCTCCGGCGGACGCAAGCTGGGCGAGCAGGAGCGGGCGACCACCTACCGGGCGGACGCCGAGGTCACCGAGATCGTCAACGCGGCGCTGTACCTGCGCCGCCCGCTGCTGGTCACGGGCAAGCCCGGCACCGGCAAGTCCACGCTGGCCTACAGCATCGCGCACGAGTTGAAGCTGGGGCCGGTGCTGCGCTGGCCGATCACCAGCCGGTCCACATTGGAGACCGGCCTCTACCGCTACGACGCGGTCGGCCGCCTCCAGGACGCGAGCCTGCGCCAGGGCGGCACGCGGCCGCTGCTGCGCACCAACAGCGGCGAGCAGGCCGCGCCGCCGAGCATCGGCCGCTACATCCGGCTGGGCAAGCTGGGCACCGCGCTGCTGCCGCAGAAGCGGCCGCGCGTGCTGCTCATCGACGAGATCGACAAGAGCGACGTCGACCTGCCCAACGACCTGCTGAACGTGTTCGAGGAGGGCGAGTTCGAGATTCCCGAGCTCACCCGTCTGCCGGACGACCAGGCCACGGTCGAGGTGATGATCGCCGACGGCACCGACCGCGTGCCGATCCAGCGCGGCCGGGTGCGGTGCAACGCGTTCCCGGTGGTGGTGCTGACCAGCAACGGCGAGCGCGACTTCCCGCCGGCGTTCCTGCGCCGCTGCCTGCGGGTGGACATCCGCACGCCGAACCGCCAGCAGCTGACGGAGATCGTCACCGCGCATCTCGGGCCCGAGGTGGTGGCGGCCAGCGAGGACGTCATCGAGCGCTTCCTGGACGACCGGCGCGTCGGCGACCTCGCCAACGACCAGCTGCTCAACGCGATCTACCTGGCCTCCTCGGGCGGCCGACCGCCGGAGGAGACCCGGTCCCGGCTGCTCGACGCGCTGCTGCGGCCGCTCAGCCAACCGGGCCAATGACGCTCGAACGGCTCGTCGACGCCCTGGCGGCCGCCCGGTTGGAGGTCACCGGCGAGGAACTGGCCGACGCCATCTGGCTGGCCGGGCACCTCGGCGACGGCCGTGCCGCCGGGACCGGCGAGCCGGCGCGGGAGCGGGAGGCGCCGCCGCCGCCGGTGGAGCCCGAGGAACAGGCGGCGCTGGGCGGCGTGGACCCGGAACCCAAGCCACGCTTGGGTCACCGGCCGTCGCCGGGCGCGAAGGAGGTGCCGGCGTCCGCGGCGGCGATGCACCTGCCGGGACGCGGCAACTACGTCAACGGCGTGAGCGCGTTGACGATGCTGAGCCCGGCGGCGCCGGCGCTGCCGGACAACCTGCGATTGCAGCGCGCACTGCGGCCGTTGAAGCGGCGCGTGCCGGATCCGCACCGGCTCGTCGTGAACGAGCAGGACACCGCCGACCACATCGCGGACACGGGCTTGTGGCTGCCGGAGTGGCAGCCGGAGATGACGCGGTGGCTGGAAGTCGCGCTTGTCGTCGATTCCGGGCCGTCCATGCGGATCTGGCGGCGCGCGGCGACGGAACTGCGGGTGTTGTTGGAGCGTATGGGGGCGTTCCGCGACGTGCGCGTGTGGGAGATGGACAGTCGCGACGAGGATCCGCGACTGTGTCGCCCCGGTGCGCCCAGCCGCAGCCCGCGCGAGCTGATCGACCCGAGTGGCCGTCGGCTTGTGCTGGTGCTCAGCGACTGCGTCGGCGAGGCGTGGCTTTCCGGTGCCATGTCACGGTTGTTGGCGACGTGGTCGAAGACCGGCTCGGTGGCGATCGTGCAGCCGTTGCCGCAGCGGCTGTGGCATCGCACCGGTGTGGTGCCGGTGCCGGTGCGGCTGCGGGCTTTCGAGTCCGGGCTGCCGTTCCGGCGGTTCGAGTTCCAGGCGCGCAACCAGGCGTTCGGCGCGCCGCCGCAGACGGGGATCGCCATCCCCGTGATGGAGTTGAACCCGCGCTGGATCGGCCGCTGGGCGTCGCTGCTGGCCGGCGAGAACCGCGGCTGGGTGGACGGTATCGTCATGCTGGCCGGTGGCGAGGTGGGCACGCGTCCGGAATGGATGGTGGACGCGCCGCCGGAGGATCCGCTGGACCTGGTGCAGGCCTTCCGTGCCACGGCCTCGCCGACGGCGTTCCGGCTGGCGTCGTACCTGGCGACCGCGCCGCTGAACCTGCCGGTGATGCGGCTGGTGCAGACGACGACGCTGCCCGAGTCGGGCCCGGCCCATCTGGCGGAAGTCTTCCTGGGACAACTGCTTCACCGGATCGGGGACGAGCAGCCGGGTGAGGACCCGGACGAAGTGCAGTATGATTTCCGCAAGGGCGTCAGGGAAAATCTGCTCGGCACACTGCGACGCGACGAGGCAGTGCGGGTCTTCGGCGAAGTGTCGAGGTACGTGGGCAGCAGGATGGGGCAGCCGCTGGACTTCGCGGCGATGCTGGCGAACCCTTTCGGGCACGACGGACCGAGGTTGTCCGCGGACAGCATGGCGTTCGCCCGAGTTCTGCACACCGTGTTGGAGGCGTTGGGGCCGCCGTACTCACAGGCGGCCAGGCGCTGGAGCGAGCTCGTGCCGGCACCGGAGGACGAGCCGTCGTCGGCGCTGGTCGAACTGACCACTTTGGACGGATCCGAGGCAGCAGCGCAGGATGTGGATGGGGAGGTGGTGACCGAAGAACCAGAGCGAACGGAGCGGTTGGCGTCGCAGATCTGCCTCAGCTACCACCCCCGGGACTACGCCTGGGCCGAGTGGCTGCGGTGGGAGCTGGACCGGCTCGGCTACGCGGTGGTGATCAGGCCGCTCGCCGAGACGTCCACCTCGGACGGTCTGCGCCGGCTCGCGGCCGAGGCGCTCGAGCATGGTCGTTACGTCATCACCGTGATCTCCGCGAGCACGATCGCGCTGCCCTACGCCGGCGAGGCGTGGTTGCAGGCACTCATCGACAGTCCCAGCAGCGACGGCCGGGTGCTGGCGGTGACCGTGCACGCCGGGCTGCTGCAGGCCGAGATGGTGGACCGCATCGACGGCGTCACCTTCGAGGGCAAGGACGCCCGGACGGCGCTGAACTCCATCGTGGACTGCCTCGGCCGGGTGGCGGCTCGGCCGGCGCGCACCACGCCGCCGGAGGTGCTGCGCTTTCCGCCGCCGCCGTTTCCGGGCGACGACGCGCACGTCGGCGAGCCCGACAGCCAGGGGCCGGTGTGGGTGCTGACCGAGGTCCGGTCGGTCGGCCGGTCGCTGCTGGCCCGCGGGGGCGCGGACGGCGCGGTGCGGCTGATCGACGTGGCCAGCGGGCAGACCGTGCTCAACCTGGAGGGCCACACCGGCCCCGTCCGGGTGCTGGCGGCGATCCCGGCCGCCGACGGCGACCACGGCATGATCGCCAGCGGCGGCGTGGACGGCATCGTCCGCACCTGGGACCTGGACTCCGGGCAGCTGCGCCGGGAGAGCCGGTTCCTGGAGGGCGAGGTGTGGGCGTTGACCACGGTCCGCGTCGGCGGCCGGATCTGCCTGGCCGGCACCGGGTCCGGGTCGATGATCCAGCTCTGGGACCCGGGCAGCGGGCAGCGGCTGCGCACGCTGGTGCGCCGCGGCGGCCGGGTGTGGGCGTTGGCGTCGGTGGAGGTCGCCGGCCGCGAGCTGCTGGCCAGCGGCGGCGCCGACGGCACCATCCGGCTGTGGGACCCGGAGACCAGCTCCGTGCTGCGCACCATCCAGGCGCACCGCAGCACGGTGTGGGCGCTGACCACGATCACGGTGAACGGCGAGTCGCTGCTGGCCAGCGGCGGCGCGGACGGCATGATCCACCTCTGGCACCCGCGCACCGGCGCGTTGGTCAACTCGTTCGTCGGGCATGTCAGCACCATCCGCACGCTGGCGGTGGTGCCGACCCAGCAGGGCGACCTGCTGGCCAGCGGCAGCGCGGACAGCACGGTGCGGCTGTGGAACCCGCGCACCGCGCGGGACGGCGTCGAACACCGGTTCAGCCACCACACCGGCGAGGTGTGGGCGCTGGCCGCGGTCGAGGTCGCCGGGCGCGTCCAGCTGGCGAGCGGCGGCGTGGACGGCACGATCCGGCTCGCCGACCCGATCACGTACCAGACCGACGAGCTCCAGTCGGTGCGGTCCAGCGCGGTGTGGGCGCTTACGTCCGTGCTGCTGCCGGACCGGACGCTGCTGGCCAGCGGGGCGTTGGACGGCTCCGTGCACCTGCACGAGCTGTCCGGCTTCTCCGAGGAGCGGACGCTGCGCGGGCACCGGAGCACGATCCGGGCGCTGGCGTCGGTGCCGGGGCCGGGGCGGGTGCTGCTCGCGACCGGGTCGTCCGACGGCACCGTGCGGATCTGGGACGCCGACACCGGCGACCACCTGTCCACCCGGGCCGAACACACCGGCGAGGTGTGGACGGTGACTCCCCTGCTGGTGCACGGCGAGCGGTTCATGGCCAGCGGCAGCGCCGACGGCACGATCCGGCTGTGGCCGCTGGACCGGGCCGAGGAGTCGCAGGTGCTGCGCGGGCCGGCGGCCGAGGTGGTGTCGCTGGCGGCGATCGAGGGCACCCGCGGCCCGCTGCTGGCCAGCGCGGACAGCGACGGCCGGGTCCTGCTGTGGGATCCGGCGTCGTGCGAGTTGCTCGGCACGTTCGACGACGGCCTGGCCGGCGTCGTGACGCTCACGGTGGTCGACGGCCGGCTGGCCGCCGGATGTCAGGACGGCACCATCGCGGTCGGCGATCCCGGCGACGAGGTGCGGCTGGTGATGGACAGCGGGCTGGGGCACGTCGGCGCGCTGGGGCCGGTGCGGGTCGGCGACCGCCGGCTGCTGGCCAGCGGCGGCTTCGGCGGCCTGATCCAGTTCTGGGACGTGCGCACCGGCGACCTCGTCGGCGAGTACCAGGCGCACGGTGGGACCGTGCGCGCGCTGACGCGCGTCCGGGTGGAGGGGCAGCCGCTGATCGCCAGCGCCAGCGACGACGGCGACTTCCTGCTGTGGGACCCCAGCAGCCGGATGCGGCCCCGGCCGTGAACCGGCGGGGTGCGGATCGGGTCGGCGGCCGTGAACCGGCGAGGGCCGGGAGCGGGTGCGGGCTTGAACCGGCGATCCCGGGTCGGGTGCCGGTATGAACCGGGTGCCGGATCGGGTGCGGGTGTGAACCGGCGGGGCGGAAATCGGGCACGGGCGTGAACCGGCGGGGGCGGGGATCGAGCGCGGCCGTGAATGTGATGGGGCGCAAGGACGATGCGGATCGAAAGGATGGGCCGGTGCGGCTGAGGCTGGACGCGCTGGACTGGGTGGCGCTGGGGCTGCTTGCGGTCGGACTGGTGTTTCTCGGCAGCGGGCTGCTGCCGGTCGAGCAGGCGCAGGCCACCATGGTCCGGATCGGGCCGATCCTGGTGTTCCTCGGCGCGGTGATCGTGCTGGCCGAGCTGACGGCCGAGGCGGGGGTGTTCGACACCATCGCGATCCGGCTGACCATCCTGGCACGCGGCGACTTCGTGCTGCTGTTCGTGCTGTGCGTGCTGTTCGCGGCGATCACCACCGCCACGCTGAACCTGGACACGACGGCGGTGCTGCTGACGCCGGTCATGCTGGCGGTGGCGAAGAAGCTGGACATCCCGGGGCCGCCGCTGGCGATGACGACGGTGTGGCTGGCGAACACCGCGAGCCTGCTGCTGCCGGTGTCGAATCTGACGAACCTGTTGGCGATGAACCGGGTGGCGCTGAGCGCGCCGGAGTTCGCGCAGCGGATGGTGCTGCCGGAGCTGGCGTCGGTGGCGGCGACCGCGGCCTGCCTGTGGATCTTCTACTGGCACCGGGGCAGGCGCGGGGTGGACCGCTACGAGCCGCCGGCGGCGCCGAGGCCGGCCGATCCGGTGCTGTTCTGGACCTGCGCGGCGGCCTGCGTGATCTTCGTCGCCGGGGTGGTGGCTGGTCTTGAGCTGGCGGTGGTGTCGCCGGTGTGCGCGGCGGTCGTGGTCGTCGTGTTCGTGGTGCGGAAGCGGGATTCGCTGCGCTGGGGCCTGTTGCCGTGGCGGCTGCTGGTGTTCGTCACCGGCTTGTTCTTCGTGGTGCAGACGATCAGCGACCACGGCCTGGCCGGCATCATGCACGCGGTGATCGGCGACAGCGACGGACCGGGCGGCGTGTTCCGGGCCGCCGGCACCGGGGCTGGACTGTCCAACCTGCTGAACAACCTGCCGGCCTACACGGCGGGGGAGGCCGTGGTGCCGACCGCCAACCACGACCAGCTGCTCGGGCTGTTGATCGGCACGAACGTGGGCCCGATCGTCACCCCGTGGGCCTCGCTGGCGACGCTGCTCTGGTACGAGCGGTGCCGGTCGGCGGGCGTGCAGGTGGCGTGGCCGAGGTTCCTGCGCACCGGTCTGGTCGCCGCGCTGGCCTGCCTGGCCGCCGCCACCGGCGCCTTGGTGCTGACCGGCTGACCTGCCGCGCCTTGGGCGCTGACCGGCTGAACAGGCGAATTTAGGGCACTCAACGCACCGGCGCCTTGCTCCTCGTGATCGATCCACTACAGAGTGACGAGCATGTCCTCCCTGCGTGTAGCCACCGTCCTGCGCCTGACCAGCCTGGGCCTCGCCGCGCTGACCGTGGCCGGCACGGTCACGGGTGCTGCGTCCGCCGCGACCGACCGGCCCGCGCCGACCAACCACGTCGTCGGGGCGTACTTCGCCGGCTGGGAGAGCGGCTCCTTCCCGGTGTCGCAGATCCCGGCCAACACCGTCACGAACGTCTTCTACGCCTTCTCCACCATCGCGAACGGCGTGTGCACGGTGCCCGACGGAGCCGCTGCCGACTTCGCGGCGCTCAAGCAGCTCAAAGCGACCCACCCCAATCTCAAGGTGTCGATCTCCGTCGGCGGCTGGGGCGCGGGCGGCTTCTCCGACGCCGCGCTCACCGACGCCTCCCGCAAGAAGCTCGTCACCGCCTGCCTGAACACGTTCTTCGGCACCTACAAGGGCACGTTCGACGGCGTCGACATCGACTGGGAGTTCCCGGTGTCCGGCGGGCCGGCGGAGATCCCGGCACGACCGGAGGACCGGCAGAACGCGACATTGCTGGCCAAGGAGTTCCGGCGTCAGCTGGATGGCCTGGGCGGCTCGCACAAGCTGCTCACGGCGGCGCTGCCGGCGGGCCGGCTGCAGACCGAGGGACCCTACGATCCGGCGGCAAGCTTCGACCTGGGCGGCATCGCGACGGTGCTGGACTGGATCAACCTGATGACCTACGACATGGGCACCGGCTTCTCCACGGTGTCCACGTTCAACGCGCCGATGGCTCCGGTGCCGGCGGATCCATTGGGACAGCCGATGAAACGCTGGAACAACGTCACCGGCGCGGTCCGGTACTACGAGCAGCACGGCGTGCCGGCGGACCGGATCGTGCTCGGCGTGCCGTACTACGGGCGCGGCTTCCACGTGACGCAGGCCGGCCCGAACCACGGCCTGTTCCAGCAGTGGGACACCACCTTCGACCCGGGCAGCTGGGGCGACATCAAGAAGCTGCTGGCGGACCCGGCGTGGGAGCAGCACTGGGACCCGAATGCGCAGTCGCCGTGGCTGTACAACGCCGCCGGGCAGAAGTTCGTCAGCTACGAGAACCCGCGCTCGATCGGCATCCGCTCCGACTACGCCCGCGGCGCCGGGCTGCGCGGCGCGTTCACATGGGAGATCGCCGAGGACGATTCGACCCAGTCGATGCTGACCGCGATGGTCCGACCGTGGCGATGATCACTCCTGGTCGAGCAGCGACGCCAGGATCGTGATCACGTCCCCGTGCAGCGCGTCGATGTCGAGGCTGTCGTCCCCCTCGATGCGCTGCACGGCCGTCAGCAGGGCGGCCAGGCCGCCGTTGCGGGTGACGCACGTGCGGACGATCGCGCGCACGTCGGCGCGGGCGCGGCTGTTGCGCGGGATGGACACTCGGATCTGCATCGGCAGTTCCTCGAGCACGTCGCGACGGGCGACATCGTCCACCATCGACGGCAGCCGCAGGAACGCCTCCGACAGCGCGTGCAGCGCCTCGTCGTGGGTGCTGTGCAGGTCGTGCTGCGGCCAACGGCTTCGCGTGGCGGCGAGCAGCTGCGGCGACTGCCGGATCGCCTGCACGAGCTGACCGACCAGGCGTTCACCGCCCGATACCACCCGAACGACGCCGTCCTCGGATTCGAGCACCGGCGGCAGGGGCGGCGGTTTCGGCAGCACCGCCTGCGTGGTGACCGTGGTGCCCCCGCGCAACCAGCCGGTGCAGTCCGTCTCCTTGGCGCTGACCTGAACCTTGGCGTAGGTGCCCGGCGCCGCGGTCGGTTCGTTGACGACCACCTCGTGGAAGAAGTGGTCGGACACGATCAGCGCAAGGGGTGACTCGCCGCTTTTCAGGATGCTGCGGACGGGCTCGCTGTCCACGAGTCGGCACGCGTGGATCACCGCCGCGGCGGTCGCGCCGCCGTCGTCGAAGAACACCAGCCCGTGGTGCAGGGCCACCCGCAGCCGGATCCGCGCGCCCTCCGCGTAGCGGCTGTTGTGCTCGCGCAGCATCGTCTCCAACGCCTGCGGGAACGGGTGCACCAGGCAGCTCTCCGGCACGTCCGGGCGCACGAAGACGACCACGCCGTCGCCGGTGTCGTTGTGGAATCCGGCCTGGTAGTCGTGCCCGAGCGGGGCGAGCGTGGCGGTGAGCATCTCGCGCAGTCCGGCGCGGACGATCCGGCGGTGGTCCTCGGTGCGGTGGTCACCGCTGAACCCCTCGACGTCGACCACGAGGATCGCCCGGTACACCGAAGGCTGACGGTCAGACATCCGTGTCGTGCCCTCCCAGCAATTACTCTTGCCCAACACCATAGGGGAGGTGATCGCGCTGACCGGTCCGGCCGGCACGTTCTGGGGGCGGCTGACACCGGCCGAGCAGGCCGCGTTCGCCGCGGCGTCGACCCGCAGCGGCTTCGCCGCCGGCGAGGTGATCGTCGGCCAGGGCGAGGAGACCAAGCAGGTCTACGTGGTGCTCAGCGGGCACATCAAGGTCATCGCGGGGGCGGCGGCCGGGCACGGGGTGATGCTCGCGGTGTGCGGGCCGGGCGAGGTGCTGGGGGAGCTGTCCGCGATCGACGGCGAGCCCCGATCGGCCACGATGACCGCCATCGACGCGGTGGACGTGCTGCTGCTGCCGGCGGTCCGGCTCCAGGGGCTGTGCGACGCGCACCCGCGGATCGGCTGGTCGCTGCTCCAGGTGATCGCGCGGCGGCTGCGGGAGACCGATCAGCAGCGCGCGGAGTACGGCGGCGGCAGCACCATGCAGCGGGTGGTGACGCTGCTGCTGGACCTGTCCACTCGACTGGGGAAGGTCGGAGTCGACGGCGTGCACATCGCCTCGCCGTTCACGCAGCAGGAGCTGGCGGAGACGGCGTCCACGTCGAGGGAATCGATGGCACGGGTGTTGCGGGAGCTTCGTGAGGAGGGGGTGATCACGACGGGGCGGGGCTGGTTCGTGATTCACCGGATCGAGCGGCTGCGCGAACTGGTGCGGTGAGGCTCCGGTGGCGGAACCTCACCGCGGGAAGCCCTAGACCCCCGTCACCCCGTCCAGCGCCTCGCGCAGGAAATCGGCGTGACCGTTGTGCCGCGCGTACTCGTGGATCATGTGGTGCATCACCAGCCGCAGCGACACCTCCTCCTCCCACCGCGCGTTGTACGCCGTCACGTCCAGCGACTCCGCCGCCAGCTCGATCTCCCGCGACCGCGCCACCTCGGCCTCCCACAACGCGAAGGCCTCCTCTCGCGTCGCCGAAGAGGCGTCATAGGCCGCCTGGTAGTCCATGGACGGCGAGTACACCAGCCCCACATCCTCCCCGTCGATCACCATCCGGAACCATGTCCGCTCCACCTCGGTCAGGTGCCGGACCAGCCCCAGCAGCGACAGCGTGGACGGCGGGCTGGCCTGCTTGCGCAGGTCCTCGTCGCTCAGGCCCTCGCACTTGACGGCCAGCGTCGCCCGGTGGAAGTCGAGGAACGCCCGCAGCGTCTCCCGTTCGCCGGCGGTCAGCGGCGGTCCGATCCGTTCAGTCATGCCCGACAGCGAACCACACGGCGAACCGGCGGTGTCCATCGTGCAAGTGCACGGCGAAATTTCCTCACGGAAGTTCCGTTCTGTGTCAGGTGACGCAGAACTCACCGCCGCGCCGGGCTACAACTGTCATACCGGCCTGATCAGGCGGGTAGAGGAGGGGACCAGAGATGAACACTCAGAACGAGGAACGCAGGCCCTACGGCCGGGTCTTCGCCAGGGTCGTCCTGACCGCAGTGTTCACCGCGGTGCAACTCTGGGCCGTGGTGGTGCTGCTCACGCAGGTCCACGTGGGCGGCGTGGTCGCCGTCGCGCTGGCCGTGGTGATGGCCGCCGCGGTGCTGGCCGTGATCTACGGCTGGCAGGAGGTCCGCACGCTGAGCCGCCAGCAGACCGGTGACGACGAGCTGACCCAGCGGGTCCGCATGGCCCGCGAGAACACCCGGTTCCTCGACGACTTCTACCCGATCGAGCACCGCCGGCAGCGCGGCCGGGACGAGCGGGACCAGATCGCGGTCTAGGACCGCCCGGACCGGGGGAGGGACCACCCGCCTCGTTGTCGGGGAACGGGGCGGGTGAGCACCGAAGGGGGAGAAAAGGACCGTGGCGCTTCCTGATGGGGCAGGAAGCGCCACGGTTCCTTCGTGTTCGGGCAAAGCCCGACGAGGAAGCGGCCGCTCCGGTTAATCTCCGTCAATGCAGCTGCCGTGGCGGACTTCCGCTCGCACCGGCCTGAGCAGCGGCAGTTCCGTCGTCGTGGCGACGGTAACGGGCCTGCTCCTGGCTTTTGTCGCCGCATCGGCCGTGCTGTGTGCGGTGAGCACCGGAAACGCCGCGCTGAGTTACCAGGCGGGCCGCTCCTGCCCGCAGTCGCTGGCGCCGACGGTCAACGGGCTCGGCGCGACGCCCTCGCAGGCCGAGAAGGTCGCCCGAGACGTCCGAGAAGTCGCCGCGCAGCAGGGGTTCCCGCAGACGGTGTTCGGCGCGTACACCCGCACGTACCACCCGGACCTCGGCGACATCCAGCCGCCGTGGCTGCGGTTCGGCTTCCGCGACGACGCGACGGCCAACCTGCACGTGGTGCGAGGCGGCGCGCCGAACGGCACGTGGCTGGCACAGAGCGCCGCGAGCGACGCGCACATCGGCCTGGGCGCGATCGGCACGGCCGTCCCGCCGGTGACGGCGATCTACTCCGACCTCGACGAGCCGCTGCCGTCGTTCTGGTGCAGCGAGGTCGCGACGGTCTTCAACAACCCGCTCGCCGGCGACGGCGTCAGTTCCACGACCGCCTTCCTGCCGACGCTCGAGGACGTCGCCAAGCTGAACCGGCGGCTGGACCTCTCGGCGCGGTTCCCGGTCGCGCTGCCGAAGACGCTGGCGGAGGCGCGGGATCTCGCCGCCCGCAGCGACCACCTGGCCACCGCGCTGCGTACGAGGCTCACCGCCGACGGGCTCGCGCCTGTCGCGGTGGTGAGCCAGCCGTTCGCGGCGGCCCTCGCCGAGGCGGCCAAGGCCCAGTCCAATGTGATCGCTTTCGTGCTGCCGCTGACTGCGATCAGCCTGCTGGTCGGCCTGGCCGGCGTCGGCGCGATCGCGGCGCAGTGGTGCCAGCGCCGACAGTCCGCGCTGCGGCTGCTGTGGGCCCGCGGCAGCTCGCCGGTGTCGTTGGGGGCCAAGGCGTTGCTCGAACTCGGCGGACCGCTGCTGTTCGGGGCGATCGTCGGTCTGGTCGTCGCGAGGCTGGCCCTGCCCTGGTACGCCCCGGTCGCCGCCCTCGATCCAGGCACTACGACCTGGGCGACGCTGGTTGTGCTCGGGGCCGTCGCCGCAGCCGCGGTTGTTTTGACGGCGACGGCGAGTTGGCGCACGCACCGCATGTTCCAGGCGCCTGCGGCGGCTCGCCGGATTCCCCGGGTGCTGCGGATGATTCCCTTTGAGCTGCCTGTCGCGGTCGCCGCCGTGATCTCGTGGCTCCGCCTGACCGCTCCGACGCCGAAGGTCGGCGTCGTCACGCTGCCGCTGGACGCCTTCGCACTGGCGTTCCCGGTGCTCGTGGTGGTGGTGATCGCCGGCGTCGCCGCCCGGCTCGGGCGGCTGCTGCTGGCCTGGTCGCACCGGCTGAGCGTGTGGTCGCTGCCGTCGGTGCAGCTGGCGGTGCGCCGGCTCGCGGCGGCCAGCACGGCGGCGACGGGCGTCCTGCTGGTGGGTGTCCTCGCCGTCGGCACACTCGCCGTCGGCAACAGCGTCAACCGGGCCGAGCAGAACGCGTTGGCCGGCAAGTCCGGGAACCTCATCGGCGCCACGACGTCCGTGCAGATCTCGACCACCTTCGGCGAGCGCAACCCGGCGCTGCCGTCCACAGTGGACGCGCACGTCACGGTGGTCGGCGTGGTCGACCGGGGCGTCAGCAACATGGTCGCGGTCGACCCGAAGACGTTCGCGAACGGCGCGTGGATCGACCCCGAGCGCCGTGCCGACACCCTGGACCTGGTCGGCAAGCTCGGCCACGGCGCGGCGATCGCCGTCGGCGGCGCGCCGACCGGATCGATCACCGTCCCGGGTTTCACGCCGCTGCACACGATCGGCACGCTGCCGATCTTCCCCGGCATGCCGTCCAACGTCGGCTACGTGACGGCCCGGTCTGACAACACCACCGCGTCGGAGATCAACTCGTTCTACGTCTGGTCCCGCGACGACCCCGACACCGTGCTCAAGCAGCTCTCCGCCGCCGGCATCGAGCACATCGCGTACAAGACGACCGCGATGGCCCTGGACGCGCTGCCCTTCTACACCGTGGCCTGGACCTTCGGTTACATCGCGTCGGTCGGCGCGCTGCTCGCGGTGATCGCCGCGGCCTCGCTGCTGCTCGCGGTCGGCGCGCGGCGCAAGCAGACCGCGCTGTCCGGCGCGCTGGCGACGCGGATGGGGCTACGGCCCGCCACTCTGATCGTCAGCCACCTGTTGGAATTCGGCGCCGTGGCGGGATCGGTGCTGGTGGCCGGCGTGACGGCCGGGCTGGTCACCGCCGCGTTCTCGGTGCCGCGCCTGGATCCCGCGCCGTGGCTGCGGCCGGTGGTGGCGTTGCCGGACTCGGTGGCGTTCGTGCTGCTGGCGGTGGTCGCCGGGTTGGCGGTCGTCGCGGTGGCCGGCTGGATCGCGGTGCGTGGCGTGCGCACCGCCCGAGTCGGGGAGCTGATCCGTGGCTGATGTCCTTGTCGCCCAAGGCGTCGGCGTCGACTATCCGACGCCGGCCGGTGCCGTGACGGCGATCGACGACGTCACGGTCACCGTGCCCGACGAGGGCATCACCGTGTTCGCCGGGCCGTCCGGCTCCGGGAAGTCGACGCTGCTGCGGGTGTTGGCGCTGGTGGAGCGGCCGACCCGGGGCGTCGTCGAACTCGGCGGCGAGGCGGTGAGCGGACGGTCGCACCGGCAGCTGCGGGCGTTGCGGCGGCAGACCATCGCGCTGATGTTCCAGAACCCGTTGGAGAACCTGCTGCCGGAGCTGACCGCCGCGCAGAACGTGATCGCCGCCGCCCAAAGTAATGGTCGTCGGGGCGCTGGGCGCAAGGCGGACCTCGATCTGCTTGATGTCGTCGGCCTCAAAGGCATGGGCGACTACCGCGTGCCGGCGCTGTCCGGCGGCCAGCAGCAGCGGCTGGCGCTGTGCTGCGCGCTCGCCCGTGAGCCGAAGGTCGTGCTCGCCGACGAACCGACGTCCCAGCTGGACGACACGTCGGCGGGGCTCGTGCTGGATTCGCTGAAGGTGTTGGTGGACCGGGGAGTTCCGGTGGCGGTCGCGTCGCACGACGACCGGCTCGTCCACCTCGCCGACCGGGTCGTGCGGATGAGCTCGGGGCGGGTGGCGTGATGGCGTTGGTGGCCAACGGGATCGGCCGGTCCTTCCGGCGGGTCGAGGTGCTGCGCGGGGTCGATCTCGCCGTCGAGCCGGGCGAATTCGTCACCATCGGCGGGCCGTCCGGCTCCGGCAAGAGCGCGCTGCTGTCCATTCTGTGCGGATTCGACCGGCCGGACGTCGGCAGCGTGCTGATCCGGGACGAGGAGCTGGACGGCGCGCCGAGCTGGCAGCGCTGCGCCGTGCTGCCGCAGGCGCTCGGGCTGGCCGGCGAGCTGACCCTGGCCGAGAACACCGCCCTGCCGCTGCTGCTCACGGGATCGCCGGAGGCGCGGTCGCGCAGCGTCGCCGTGCTGGCCGAGCTGGGCATCGGCGACCTCGCCGACCGGTATCCGAACGAGGTCTCGTACGGCCAGCAGCAGCGGGCGGCGCTGGCCCGGGCGATCGTGGTGGAGCCGGCGGTGCTGCTCGCCGACGAGCCGACCGCGCACGTCGACCACGCCAGCGCCGAGGTGGTGCTGACGGTGCTGCGCCGGGTGGCCGACCGCGGCACAGCGGTGATCGCGGCGACGCATGATCCGCGGGTGCACGCGGTGGCCGATCGCCGGCTCCGGCTGGACAAGGGCCGCCTGGTGGCGTAGCCAGGAGGGCATGCGGGAGGCCATGCAGCTGATCGGCGGGTCGCGGCGCATCACCGTGCTGACCGGGGCGGGCGTGTCGACGGCGTCCGGCATCCCCGACTTCCGCGGGCCGAACGGCGTGTGGACCAAGGATCCCGAGGCGCAGCGGCTGTCGTCGCTGCAGGACTACCTCGCCGATCCCGAGGTGCGGCAACGGGCCTGGCGCAGCCGGGCCGTGCATCCCGCGTGGACGGCGGAGCCCAATCCCGCGCACACGGCGCTGGTCGACCTCGAGCGCTCCGGCCGGCTGCGGGCGTTGCTGACGCAGAACATCGACGGGCTGCACCAGCGCGCCGGCTCCGATCCCGAGCTGGTCGTCGAGCTGCACGGGTCGCTGATCGAGACGGAGTGCCTGAGCTGCGGGAACCGCGCGCCGATGGCGGAGGCGCTGGCGCGGGTCGCCGCCGGCGAGGCTGATCCGCCGTGCCATGTGTGCGGCGGGATCATCAAGTCGGCGACCATCTCGTTCGGACAGGAGCTCGACCAGGACGTCCTGCGCCGGGCCCAGCGGGCGACGCTGGACTGCGACCTCTTCCTCGCCGCCGGCACCTCGCTGACCGTGTACCCGGCGGCGGCGCTGCCGGAGCTGGCCGTGCGGGCCGGGGCGCGGCTGCTGATCTGCAACGCCGAGCCGACGCCGTTCGACGAGCTGGCCGACGCCGTCGTGCGGGAGCCGCTGAGCGAGTCGTTGCCCGCGCTGGTGGCCGCTGAAACGATCGAGCCCAAGGGGCGCCTGTCGACATGGGGCGATCCTTCGACTTGGTAGTTAAGGTGCATGGATGCGGGTCCCACTCACCGTCAGTGACTTCCTGGACCGTGCACAGACGGTCCTCGCCGACAGCGTCGCGATCGTGGACGAGCCGAGCCAGCCGGCCGATCCCGTCGCCACCACCACCTACCGCGAGCTCGCCGGGCGGGTCCGCGCCTGGCAGGCCGGCCTGGACGCGCTCGGCGTCGGCGAGGGCGAGCGGGTCGCCGTCGTCAGCCACAACTCCGCGCGGCTGATGGAGCTGCTGCTCGCGGCCCCGGCCAGCGGGCGGATCTGCGTGCCGGTCAACTTCCGGCTGCGGGCCGACGAGATCGCGTACATCGTCGAGCACAGCGGGGCATCGGCGCTGCTGGTCGACCCCGAGCTGGACGAGTCGCTGAAAGAGGTGACCGCGGCGCACCGGTTCGTGCTCGGCCCGGAGACCGAGCAGCTGATGCGCTTCGACACCGAGCCGCGGCCGTGGTCTGAGCCCGACGAGGACGCCACCGCGACGATCAACTACACCTCCGGCACGACCGCCCGGCCCAAGGGCGTGCAGCTGACGCACCGGAACATCTGGGTCAACGCCGTCACCTTCGCGATGCACACGCGGGCGTGGGAACGCGACGTCTACATGCACACACTGCCGATGTTCCACTGCAACGGCTGGGGCATGCCGTACGGGCTGACCGGCGTCGGCGCGCGGCACATCGTGCTGCGCAAGGTCGACGGGGCCGAGATCCTGCGGCGCGTGGACGAGCACGGCGTGACGCTGATGTGCGGGGCGCCGGCCGTGTGGAACGCGGTGCTGGACGCCGCGCAGACGTGGAGCGGCGAGATCCCCGGGCGGGACAAGGTGCGGATCGTGTGCGCCGGCGCGCCGCCGCCGACCCGGACCATCGCCCGCGTGCAGGACGAGCTCGGCTGGGAGTTCCTTCAGATCTACGGCCTGACCGAGACGTCGCCGCTGCTCACGTTCAACCGGACCCGGCCGCAGGACCTCGACCTGCCGCCGCTGGAGCGGGCCGCCAAGCTCTCCCGGGCCGGCGGCGCGGCGCTCGGCGCGCGGATCGCGATCTCCGACAGCGGCGAGGTGCTGGCCCGGTCCAACGTGGTGCTGGACGGGTACTGGCAGAACCCGGAGGCCACCGCCGACGCCCTGGACGGCGGCTGGTTCCACACCGGCGACGGCGGCTCGATCGACGACGAGGGCCACGTCGTCATCTCCGACCGGCGCAAGGACGTGATCATCACCGGCGGCGAGAACGTGTCGTCCATCGAGGTGGAGGACTGCCTGTTCAGCCACCCGGCGGTGGCCGAGGTGGCGGTCATCGGCGTGCCCGACGAGAAGTGGGGCGAGACGATCAAGGCGCTGGTCGTGCTGGCCGACGGGGCGGCGGTGGGGGAGGCCGAGCTGATCGCCCACTGCAAGCGGCGGCTCGCCGGCTACAAGGCGCCGACGTCGGTGGAGTTCCGGGAGTCGATCCCGCGCACGGCCACCGGCAAGATCCAGAAGTACAAGCTCCGCGAGCCGTATTGGTCTGGCCGCGACCGCAAGGTCAACTGAACCAATCCCGCGAGTCCCGCTCGGCGTCAGGGCGAATGTGTGAATTCGTTTCACGCATTCGCCCTGTTCGTGGGCGGGACTCGCGGGCGTATTAGGCCGTTTGTGTTACACGAGTGGTTGATGGTGGGTGAGTTTTCAACGGGATGTGTGGCGTCAGATGGGGCACGAGTGGCACAGTGGCATCGTGCCTGGTTGACGCCGTTCGGCGCAGTGCTGCTGCTCCGTTCGGCCCAGCCGCGCGAGGAGGTGTGCGGTGGTCCGAGTCCGAGCGACAGTGCTGGCCGGGGTGGTCCTGGCCGTCCTGGTGGGAGCGGCCGCGCCCGGCGCCGCCCTGCCCCCGCCGCCGAGCAACCCCTCCGATTCGGACATCAGCGCCGGCCAGGACGCCGTCAAGGACAAGGCGGCCAAGGTCGGCGACCTGTCCAACCAGGTGGCCGCCGCCGACGCCAAGCTGTCCGACCTCCAGGACCAGGTCGAGGCCCGGATGGAGGAGGTCAACAAGGCCCGGGTCGACCTCGAGGCGGCGCAGGCGGCGGCGAAGCAGGCCGGCGACGACGCGTCGGCCGCCAAGCTGGAGGCCGACGCCGCGGCCAGGGCGACGGACGACGCCCGCAAGCGCCTCGACGACTTCGCCGCGGCCAGCTTCTCGCAGGGCAGCGCCGTCGGTGGCTTCTCCGCCCTGTTCGACGCCACGAGCCCGGACAACCTGCTGGCCCGCGTGCAGATGCTCAACGCCGTCAGCGCGACCGAGCTGAAGGCCATGGACGTGGCGCAGCGCGCCGACGTGGACCGGGCCAACAAGGACTCCGCCGCCCGCAAGGCGCTGGAGATCGCCAAGCAGAAGCAGGACGAGGCCGACGCCGCCAAGAAGAAGGTGGACGCCGCGATGGCGGCCGCGATCGCGGCCCGGCAGGCCGAGGCCGACCAGGAGAAACAGCTCCAGGCGTCCAGGTCGGACATGGAGAGCCAGCTGTCGGCGGCGCAGGCCAACGTCACCGACCTCCAGGCGCAGCGCCAGCGCTACGACGACTGGCAGGCGGAGAAGAAGAAGGAAGACGAAGCGGCGGCCGCCGCAGCCGCCGCCGCGGCGGCCAGCCGTCCGGTGGCGAACCGCCCGGCACCGCCGTCCGTCCCCGTGGCCGCCGCCGGTCGCGCCGCCGCGGTGATCGCCCGCGCGATGGCCGAGCTGGGCATGCCGTACGCGTGGGGCGGCGGCACGCCGAGCGGCCCCAGCCGGGGCTTCAGCGACGGCGGCGGCGACGCCGACTACTACGGCGACTACAACAAGATCGGTTTCGACTGCTCCGGCCTGATGGTCTACGCCTTCGCCGGCGTCGGCATCTACCTGCCGCACTACAGCGGCTACCAGTACTACGCCGGCGCGCACGTGCCGCTGTCCCAGATGGCCCCCGGCGACATGCTGTTCTACGGCAACCCCAGCGACATCCACCACGTCACCATGTACATCGGCGGCGGCCGGATGATCGAGGCGCCGTACTCCGGCTCCTACGTCCGGGTCGTGCCGGTGCGCTGGGGCGAGATCATGCCGTACGCCACCCGCGTCCTCTGAACCATCGCCAGCGGGGTCAGCAGGATCAGGATGCCGGCGGCGGCGATGGCCGTGCGGGGGCCGAGCAGGCCGGCCAGCAGGCCCCAGCCGGCGGTGGTGGCGGCGATGCTGACCTTGGTGGTGACGGACCACGCGGACAGCACCCGGGCGACGGTGTCGGGCGTGGAGTTCTCCAGCCGGGCGGTCGCAGACACGGGGGCGTAGACGCTGCAACAGGTGATGATCCCGAACTCGACGCCGATCACGAGCAGCAGCCCGGGCAGCCCCGGCGTCACGAGGGCCAGGAACGGCACGGGGATCACGCGCAGGATGCTGGTGGCGAGCAGCACGCGGCGCGGCCCGAAGCGGGCCACGAGCGGGCGGGCCAGCCGAGAGCCGACCAGGCCGCCGAGGCAGGGGATACCGAAGGCCAGGCCGTACTGCCACGGTGCGAAGCCGAGGTCGCCGAGCATCAGCACGGACAGCAGCGGCGCGGTGGCCATGAGCAGCCCGTTGAACAGGGCGCTGTTGAGGAACAGCGGCCGCAGCACGGGGTGGCGGAGGATGTGCCGCCAGCCGTCGAAGACTTCGGCAAGAGTGAGCCGGGGCACGAGGCCGGGAACGGCCTCGCCATGGCGAATCGAGCGGATGCCGAGCGCCGACAGCAGGAAGCTGACGGCGTTGGCCACGACCGTCGTCAACGGGCCAACCGCTGCTATCGCCACCCCGCCCAGCGGTGGGCCGACGGCGGTCGCTGCCCAGGTGGTGGCCTCGAAGCGGCTGTTGGCGGCGAGCAGATCGGGTCCGGCCACCAACGACTTCAGGAACGCCCCGCTGGCGGCCGTGAACACGATGTCCGCCGCCGCGACCACCATCGACACGACCACGAGCTGCCAGAAAGCCAAGCCGCCCAAGGCATACGCGAGCGGCAGGGTCAGCAGCGCCCCGAACCGGAGCAGGTCCGTCGCGATCATCACGGGGCGCTTGCGGCGGAACTCGATCCACGGTCCCAGCGGCACGGCGAGCAGCGCGCCGACGACCAGGCCGGTGGCGGCCAGCAGCGACACCTCGGCCGGGCTGCTGTGCAGCACCAGGATCGCCACCAGCGGGAAGGCGTCGAACGCGAACCAGGTGCCGACCGTGCTCGCGGCGTACGCGGCCCACAGCCGGCCGAAGTCCCTACCCATGAACCGGATCATCTGCGGCCGGCTCGCTCCGGATCAAACAACCCCGCCCCGGCGAGCCACAACCGACGGTTGTAGCCTCGGCCGGTGGACCTCAACGCGGTGCGGACCTTCGTGGTTGCCGCCGACGAGGGCCGGTTCCAGGACGCTGCCGACGAGCTCGGCATCAGCCAGCAGGCGGTCTCCAAACGCGTCGCCGCCCTGGAGAAGGACCTCGGCGTCCGGCTGTTCACCCGCACGGCACGGGGCATCCGGCCGACCACGGACGGCGAGGCGTTCCTGCCACACGCCCGCGCCCTGCTCGAAACGGCCGACCGCGCAAGGGAATCCGTGCGCCCCGGGCGGCGGCCGTTGCGGGTCGACGTGCTCGGCCGCCGATCGGTCTGCGCGGCGATGCTGCTGGAATTCCACGGCCAGCACCCGGAAATCGAGCTCGAAGTGGTCACGCTGCCCAATGGCGCCGCCGCCATGGCCGCCCTCCAGGCCGGCACGATCGACGCCGCGTTCTGCGCCCAGCCGACTCCGCCGCCGGACGGCGTCCGCACGATGCGCGTGCACGACGAACCCCTGCACCTGTTGGTCGGCCTCGGCCACAAGCTGGCCGACGCCGTCGAGCTGACGCCGAAAGACCTTGCCGGGCACCGGATCTGGATTCCCGGGATCGTGCCCGGCGCGGAGTGGGGCGTCTTCTACGACGAGCTGGCCGCCGCCTTCGGCCTGTCCATCGACGCCACCGGACCGAACTTCGGCAGCGAGCACATGCTGGGCCTGATCGCCGACACACCGGAGCTCGCGACGTTCTGGGGCACCGGGGTCCGGCCGGCCCGAACCGAGGGCCTGCGGCTGATCCCGGTCACCGCGCCGACGCCGGTCTACCCGCACTCGCTGATCTGGCGGGCCGACAACCCGCATCCGGGGCTGGTGGCACTCCGCCGGCACCTGGCGAAGAACTGGCGGTCCACGCGGCGAAGCGCCACCTGGACCGCCAGCTGGGTCAGGGAACCGGCGCCGGAGTGACCGACAGCGCCCGCACGATGTCCTCGACGCGCTCCTTGGCGTCGCCGAACAGCATGCGGCTGTTGTCCTTGAAGAACAGGGGATTCTGCACGCCGGCGTAGCCGACGGCCATGGAGCGCTTGAACACGATGACGTTCTGCGCCTCCCACACGTGCAGCACGGGCATGCCGGCGATCGGGCTGCCGGGATCGTCGGCGGCCGGGTTGACCGTGTCGTTGGCGCCGATCACCAGCACCACCGAGGTCTGGGCGAAGTCGTCGTTGATCTCGTCCATCTCCAGCACGATGTCGTACGGCACCTTGGCCTCGGCCAGCAGCACGTTCATGTGCCCGGGCAGCCGGCCGGCCACCGGGTGGATGCCGAACCGGACGTTCACGCCGCGTTCCCGGAGCTTGCGGGTCAGCTCGGCGACCGGGTACTGGGCCTGCGCGACGGCCATGCCGTAGCCGGGGGTGATGATCACCGACTCGGCGTCGCGCAGCAGGTCGGCGGTGTCCTCCGGGGTGATCTCCCGGTGCTCGCCCTGCTCGATCGCGGCGAACGTGCCGGCCTCGACGCCGAAGCCGCCGGCGATCACCGAGATGAACGAGCGGTTCATCGCCTTGCACATGATGTACGACAGGTAGGCGCCCGAGGAGCCGACCAGCGCGCCGGTGACGATGAGCAAGTCGTTGTCCAGCAGGAACCCCGAGGCCGCCGCGGCCCAGCCGGAGTAGCTGTTCAGCATGGACACCACCACCGGCATGTCGCCGCCGCCGATGGAGGCCACCAGGTGCCAGCCCAGGGCCAGCGCGATCGCCGTCACCGCGACCAGCAGGCCGAGATTCGGCGTGACGACGAAGAAGATCGTCAGCACGGCGAAGGCGACCAGCGCGCCGAGGTTGAGGAAGTGCCGGCCCGGCAGCGTCATCGGCGCGGACTTGATCCGGGCCGACAGCTTCAGGAAGGCCACGATCGAGCCGGTGAACGTGACCGCGCCGATGAACACGCCGATGCACACCTCGGCATGGTGGATGCCGGGCAGGTCGCCGGCGTCGCCGTCGAGATAGCCGTTCCAGCCGACCAGAACCGCGGTCAGACCGACGAAGCTGTGCAGCAGCGCGATCAGCTCGGGCATGCCGGTCATCTCGACGACCCGGGCCCGCCACAGTCCGATGCCGCCGCCGGCCACCATCGCGACGATCAACAGCACGACGCCGAGCACGGCCATTCCCCGGAGCGCCAACACGATGGTCGCCACCAGGGCCAGCGTCATGCCGGCGATGCCGAACACGACGCCGTTGCGGGACGTCTCGTGCTTGGACAGTCCGGCCAGGCTCAGCACGAACAGCAGCGCTGCGACGAGGTATGCGGCCTGGGCCGCCGTTGCCACGGTCATGGGTCAGCTCCTCGAGAACATGCGGAGCATGCGCCGGGTGACGGCGAATCCGCCGAAGACGTTGATGCTGGCCAACAACACCGCTGCGGCGGCCAGTACGGTGACGACCATGCTGCCGCGGCCCAGTTGCAGCAGCGCCCCCACGACCACGATGCCGGAGATGGCGTTGGTGACCGACATCAGCGGCGTGTGCAGGGCGTGGTGCACGTTGCCGATCACGTAGAAGCCGATCACCACCGACAGCGCGAACACGGTCAGGTGACCGATCAACTCGTTGGGGGAGAAGCCGACCAGCAGGAACAGCGCCACCGCGGCGGCCGCCACCAGCGCGTGCCGGGCGCGACGGGGCTGCGTCGGTTGTTGTTGCGGCGCCGGGGTTTCCTGCTGCTGTTGCGGTGGCGCGGCGCTGACGCTGATCTTGGGTGGTGGCCAGGTCGTCTCGCCGTCGCGGACCACGGTCATCGCCCGCAGCACCACGTCGTCGAAGTCCAGCACGATCTCGCCGTCCTTGCCCGGCGTCAGCAGCTTGAGGAGGTTCACCACGTTGGTGCCGTACAGCTGCGAGGCCTGCGCCGGCAGCCGGCCGGCCAGGTCGGTGTAGCCGATGATCGTCACGCCGTTGGCGGTGACCACCACCTCGCCGGCGACGGTGCCCTCGACGTTGCCGCCCTGCGCGGCCGCCATGTCGACGATCACGCTGCCGGGCTTCATGGTCGCCACCTGCGCGGCGGTCACCAGGCGCGGCGCCGGCCGGCCCGGGATCAGCGCGGTGGTCACGATGATGTCGACCTCGCGGGCCTGTTCGGCGTAGATCTCGGCCGCCCGCTTGTCGTACGCCTCGGAGGTGGCCTTGGCGTATCCGTCGGTGCTGGCTTCCTGTTCCACGTTCACGGCCAGGAACTCGCCGCCCAGCGACTTCACCTGCTCGGCGACCTCCGCGCGCGGGTCGGTCGCCCGCACCACCGCGCCGAGGCTGCTGGCGGTGGCGATCGCGGCCAGCCCGGCCACGCCCGCGCCGGCCACCAGCACCTTGGCCGGCGGGACCTTGCCGGCGGCGGTGACCTGGCCGGTGAAGAACCGGCCGAACACGTTGGCCGCCTCGATGACGGCCCGGTAACCGGCGATGTTGGCCATCGAGCTGAGCACGTCCAGCGACTGCGCCCGGGAGATGCGCGGCACCGCGTCCATCGCCAGCGCGGTGATCGGCCGTTCCGACAGCGCCTCGACCAGTTCCGGCCGCAGCGCGGGGCCGATCATGCCGATGAGGGTGGCGCCCTCGTGCAGGGCGCCGATCTCCGACTCGGTGGGCGGATCGACCTTGATCACGACGTCGGTCGCCCACACCTCGCCGCGGTCCGCGATCCGGGCCCCGGCCTGCGCGTACGCCTCGTCGGGGAAGCTGGCGGCGGCGCCGGCGCCGGACTCGACCAGCACCTCGTAGCCGAGAGCGGAGAGTTGGCGCACGGTCGCCGGGGTGGCCGCCACCCGCGTCTCGCCGGCGGCCGACTCGGTGACCACGCCCAGTGTCCGACCCATCACGGCTCCTGTCCGTCCGTCGCTGGCCCCCGTGTTCCATCTTCCTTCACGATGACCGTTCCGCGACCGATTTCGGTTCACACGTGAACGCCTCGGGGGATCTTCCCCGATCTCGGCCCGACCCCGCCCGGTGATTCGCCGAGCACGGGATCCAGGTGTCTACAGTGCACACGATCTGGCGTTTCGCCTAGCCTTGACCAGGTTCACCGTGGGGATCATCACTGGACCGTGCCAGTTGTTTCCAGCGCCGCCAGGCGTGGGACCAGCGTCAACGACGCCGCCAGCACCACGCCGCCGATGATGACGGGCGCTCGCACATCGAGCACGGTGCCGAGCACGCCGCCCAGCGCCGCCCCAACGGGGCCCGCGCCCCACCCGATCAGCCGGTAGGCGCTGGTGACTCGGCCCATCAGCGCACGCGGCACCAGCCGTTGGCGGATGACCACCGCCTGCACGTTCCACAGCATGATGCCGAACGCGCCGAGGGCGTAGGCGACCGCCAGAACTGGTATGGACCACGCTACGCCGGCCAGCAGCAGGCCGCAGGCGATCAAACCGATGGACAGGCCGAGACCGGTCCCGGGTCGCAGACGTTTGCGGACCGCGCCGGCGGCGAGGCTGCCGAGCAAGCCGCCGACCGCGCCGGCAGCCAGCACGACGCCGTACACGGCGGCGGGCGCGGCCAGCACGTGCACGATGAGCAGCGCCAGCATGGTTGTACCCATTTGGAGGCACAGGTTGGCCAGCCCCAGTTCCAGCGCCAGCAGGCGCAGGCCGTGTTGCCGCCACAACCACCGCACGCCCTCGGCGATGTCGGCGCGCAGGGTGGCGGTCCGGTCGGGGCGGGCCGGATCGTGCCGGGTGCGGATGGCCAGCACCAGCAACGCGGCGATGACGAACGAGACCGCGTCCAGCACCAGCGGCGCGCCGGTCGAGACGGCGAACAGCGCGGCCCCCAGCGGCGGCCCGAGGAACTGGAAGCTGATGAGCTGAATGACCTGGAACCGGCCGTTCGCGGCGGCCAGGTCGGCCGGGTCGGGGCCGAACAGGTCGGCGATGAAGCTGCTCGATGCGTTGTCGAAGATCGCGCCGACGCTGCCGAGCACGAAGGTCATGGCGGCCAGCGCCCACAGCGGCGGGGCGGTCGTGAGGACCCAAACGGCGAACGCGCCGACGACGACACCGCGCAACAGGTCCGAACGCCACATGATCGTGCGACGGTCGTGCCGATCCGCGAGGGCCCCGCCGAGCAGGGTGAACAGCAGGATCGGGACCGTGCCGGCGAAGCCGACGACGCCGGCGGCGGCCGGCGTCGGCGACAGTGCGACGGCCAGCAGCGGCAGGGCTGCCGTGCGGACGCCGTCGCCGAGCTGGGAAATCCCGGCCGCGGCGAAGAGTTTGCGGGAATCGGTCCGATCACGCGTAGTTGCCCCCATCGGGGGAGTCTAGCCAACCTCGCGGCGGTCCTCGGCGACCACGTTCTGCCCGGTGAACCGGGCATTCGCGCGGCGCACCGGCCAGATCGCGCCGACGGCCTCGTAGCCGCGGATGGCCTCGGCCAAGGCCGCCTCACCTTCGGGGCGGCGTCCGGACCGCGCCAGCAGCACGGCGAGATCCTCCAGCGCCTGCGCCAATTCCACCGGCCGACCGACCCGCCGGTAGTGCGCGACGGCCTTCGTCAGCTGATCGGTGTCGCCCTCGGCCAGACCCCGGCAACGCAGCAACGCGGCCGCCGCCCGGGCCGGCTCGACCTCGCGGGCGGCCTCGCCGTCGCAGATCTCCAGCGCCCGCGCCACCAGCGCGGAATTCCCGGCCTGCAAGGCCAGCCGCACGACGTCGGGCAGCCACTGGTGGCGCAGCATCATCGGCGCGTAACGGGGATCCAGCACGGGTTCCAGCGCGATCAACGCGGCCTCGGTGCGGCCGTCGCGCTCGGCAGCCTGCGCCTCGGCCATCAGGAGGAAGTCGCAGTTCTCGCGGTCGGCGGTGGTGAGCATGGGCAGCTCGTCGGCGGCCGCGAGGTGGGCGGCCACCCGCTCGCCGTCGTCGCGCAGCGCCGCGATCAGGGCGGCGACACCGTGCGAAAGCAGCAGCAGGGGGCTGCTTTCCCGCAGTCCCAGGAAGGCCAGCTCCGGCCCCGACTGCGTGATCACCGCCAGCTCGCCGAGGGCATCACCCCAGCGTCCGGCCCAGTAGTGGTTCACGGCGGTCGACATCGGCAGCCCGCCGGGAAGTTGGCGGCGCTGCACCAAGGCCCGGGCGGCGGCGAGGGTGTCGTCGGCCTCGGGCAGGCGGTCCAGGTTCTGGAGGCTGAACACCTTGTTGTCCAACAGGCTCAGGTGCAGGTGCGCCAGGCTCGGGTCGTCGGCGACCACGGCCAGCGCCTCGTCCACGTACCGCAGCGCGGCGACGTGATCGCGGGCGATGGACTGGAACAACCACAGCGCCTGCAACGCATACGCGACGGCGAAGCCGTCGCCGGCCCGCTCACCGCTCTCGATCGCGGCGGCCGCGGTGACCTCGGCCCGCTCGATCTCGTTGAGGCCCATGCCCTCCCGTACGGCCAGCAGCGCCCGGCAGCGGGCCTGCCAGATCGGCGAAACCTCCGGCGCGGACACCGCTTCCCGAAGCGTTGCAACGGCTCGGGCCTCCTGGCCGCGGCGATAGTGCACCACCGCCCGGATCCACTGCATCTCGCCGGCGAGACGGGGGTCGCGGGTCACCGCGAGCACCGACCGCACCTCGTCCTCGGGCAGCTCGTCCCGCCAGTACAGCACCCGCGCCAGCACGGCCGTCAGCTCCACGTGCCTGGGATCGTCCTGCTCGCAGCCGACGACCACTCGCCGCAGCAGGTCCAGGCCGATGTCCGGGGCCCGGTGGGCGACCTGCTCGCCGTGCCGCAGCATCCAGTCGATCACCCACGAATCGACCGCCACCGGCGCGGCGACCAGTTGCCGCGCAACGGTTTCCATCGACGCCCCGGCCCGGTCCAGGCGCTCGGCGGCCTGCCGATGCAGCACGGTCCGCACGGTCGGCGAGGCTGCGTCGTACAGCGCCTGCCGGATCAGGGCGTGCCGGAACAGGTGCCGATTCCCGCTGGCCAGCAACACCTTCGCCGCGGCGGCTTCCTCCAGTGCCGGCCGCAGCCCGGAAACCGGCCGGTCCAGCACCGCGGACAGGTCGGAGACGGTGAATTCCGTGCCGAGCAAGGCCGCGCGCCGCACCACCTCCGCCGTCGCCGGCGAGAGAAAGCCCAGCCGGTGCGTCAAAGCCGAGGAGAGCGAGGTCGGCACCGCGACGTCGCCGGCGGACACCTCCGCGCGGCCGGCCGACACCTCGACGTGCTGGTCGCGGAGTAAAGCTTCCGCCAGTTCGCCTACGTACAAGGGGTTTCCGGCGGCGCGGTCGGCGAGACCCAGCAGCCCCGCGCCCGGCGTCGCGCCGACGATCCCGTGCAGCATCTCCGCGACCTCGCGCCCGCCGAGCGGAGCGAGCTGCAACAGCGCGCCGCCCCGGCGCCGCACGACCTCGCGCACGCCGTCGAGCACCGCCGTCCGCGGCACCGGCCGCAACGCCCCGACCAGCAGCAACGGCAGCTCCGCGGTGGCCTGCGCCAGCCGGCTGAACACCAGCAGGCTGGCCTCGTCGGCCCACTGGATGTCGTCCAGCACCAGCGCCAGCGGACCCTGCGAGCACATGTCCCGCACCAGCGCCACCAGCTCGTTGACGACGCCGAGGGTGGGATCGCCGCCGCCGAGCACGGTCTGCCCCTGCCGCATCATCTCCGCGACCCGCGCCCGCGCCGGATCGGGGGAATCGACGTCCACGCCGAGGCAGTCCAGCATCAGCCGCAGTGGGAACCGGCTGGCCAACTCGTCACCGGCGCCCCACACCAGCTGCACGGTGGCCTCGGCCATGCCGGTGGCGAGCAGCTCCGACTTGCCGATCCCTGGCTCGCCTTCGACCAGCAGCACGCCGCCGTTGCCGGCAGCCACGGACCGGACCGCCTCCCGCAGCACGGAAAGCTCGTGCGTACGGGCGACGAAGGTACGCGCCCGTGGCCGCGGACGGGACGTCCAGGAGGGGCGGCGGGTCGGCGCCGGCGTGGAGACCGCGGCCAGCGCCGGGTCGTTGGTGAGGATCTGCTGGTGGACCTCCGCCAACAGAGCGCCGGGCTGGGTGCCGAGCTCGTCGGCCAGCACCCTGGCCGCCGCACGGAACTGCTCGATGGCGTCGGCCTGCCGCCCCATCCGGTACAGGGCGGTCATCAGCAGCCCGCGCAGGCCTTCGTGCAGGGGATTCTCCCGTACGAGCGCGGTCAGCTCGGCCGCCAGCTCCACGTGCTGACCGGCGCGCAGCCCGGCGGCGGCGCGGATCTCCAGCAGGTCCAGACGGTCGGTGGTGAGCCGTTCGCGCAGGCTCGCCGCGAACGGTCCGGGCAAACCGGACAGCGGCTCGCCGTGCCACAGCGCCAGCGCCCGATCGGCTGCGGCGATCGCCTCGGCGTCGTCCGTGGCCTGCGACGCGCGCTTGTGAAGGGCGTCGAACTCGTGCAGGTCGACGTCGGGCAGCCGCAGGCGGTAGCCCGGCCCCTCGGACAGCAGCACGGTCGCGGCGCGGCTGCCACGACCGGGCTCCAACGCGCTGCGCAGGCCCGAGACGTAGGTGTAGACGCTGCCTTCGGCGGACGCCGGCGCCTCGTGGCCCCAGATCGCGTTGATCAGGTCCTCGCGTGACACCACCCGCTCCCGGCGGGACGCCAGCACGGCGAACAGCGCGCGCTGCCGCGGCGCGCCGAGCCGCAACTCGGTGTCGCCGCGCCGGACCAACACCGGGCCCAGGAGTTCGGCTCGCAGATCCACAGTTCCCCAGTCAGGCGGTGCCGCGTGAATGCCCTGTCACCTTACCCACGAGGTCGGGCCGCGAGGCGACACCCAGCTTCTGCATGATGCGCGACACGTGCGCCTGCACGACCCGCCGGGACAGCGCCAGTTCCGCGGCGATCTCCGGATTGCTCCGGCCGGTGGCGACCAGTTCCGCGACCCGCACCTCGTCGCCGACCAGCGAATGCCAGCCGGCCACGGTCGGTTGTCCGGTGGACACGGCCGCGCGCCGGATGCCGAACTCGCGCAGCCGGGACTCGGCGCGCCGGATGTCCCAGGAGGCGCCGAGTTCCGCATAGACGAGCATGGCTTCCTGGAACGTCTGCCGCGCCCGGTCGACCTCGCCGCGCCGGGCCAGCAGCACGGCCGCGTCCTCGTTCACGGTGGCGAACTCGATGCGGCGGCCGACATCCCGGTAGTGCTGCGCCACGGCCAGCAGTGGCTCGGGATCCCCGTCGATCAACGCGGAGCACCTCTGCGCGGCGGCGTGTGCCCGCGCTGGCCCGCTCTCCGACGATTCCTCGGCTTCGGCCAGGCGCAGTGCCTCGTAAGCGACGTCTCTCACACCGGCGTCCAGCGCCACGCGGGTGATGTCCGGCAACCACTGGTGCCGCAAGGTCATCCGACCGTAGGACGTGTCCAGGATCGGTTCGTACGCCGCCAGCGCGCCGGCCAGGTCGCCGTCCTGCTCCGCCGCCATCGCCCTGGCCGCCAGCGAGAAGTCGCTGTTCTCCTGGTCGCCGGGCGCGATCACCGGGTACGCGGACGCCGTCCGCAGGTGCGCCCGCAGCTGCTCGGTGTCGCCGCGGTGGCCGGTGATCAGCGCCGCGCAGCCGTACTGCAACAGCGGCACCCGGGACCGCAGGTCGAAGATGGTGATCTCCGGCTCGTCGCCGACGATCGAGTCCAGTTCGGCCAGCGCCTCGTCCCAGCGGCCCAGCCAGTAGTAGTGCACCGCCGCGCCGATGTGCGCCCGCCCCGACGGCCGGCCGGTGCGGCGGACCATCGCGTGCGTGCGGGCGACCGTGTCGGTGGCGTCGGTGAGGCGATCCAGGTTCTGGAGGCTGAACAGCCGAGCCCCGAGCAGGTTGAGCTGGAGGTCGATCAGCAGCGGGTTCCCGGTGGCTGCCGCGAGTGCGTTGTTCACGTGGGTCAGAGCGGCGGAGTGGTTGCGGCGCACGGATTCCACGTACCAGAGCTCGTGCAGGGCGCCGGCGATGGCCGGGGCGTCGTTGGTGTCGGTGGCGTGTCGCAGCGCCTCGGTGGCGGTCGCCTCGGCGGTGTCCAGGTCGTCCAGGCCGGTCCGTTCGAACTGGGCGCGCAGCGTGTCGTACCGCGCCACCCAGAAGTCCGGGGCGGACGGATTCACCGCCGCCGCACGGAGATCCTCGATCGCCTGCGCCACATCGCCCCGCCGGTACGTCAGACAGGCCAGGATCCACCGCATCTCCGCCGCGTGCGCGGGATCCCGCGTCACGTCGAGCAGCGCGCGGGCGGCTGCCTCGGGCTGCCGGCCCACCCGGAACTGCCAGCGCACCTGGCTCACCAGCAGCGCGTCCCGCTCCTCCGCCGATGGCGAAGTGCTTTCCAGCGCCCGGTTCAGCAGGCCCAGCACCAGCTCGAGGTCGCGGCCGGCGACGCCCTCCACGTTGGCCAGCAGCCACTGCACGGACCAGGGATCGAATGCCCCGGCCACCGACAGCTGCGCGGCCACGCGTTCCGCCGGCGCGCCGGCGTGGGACAGCGCCTTGGCCGACTCCCGGTGCAGCAGTGTCAGCACGGCGGTCGGCCGCTCCTCGTACAACGCCTGCCGCACCGCCGGATCACGGAACGCCAGGCGGTGCCCGGCGTCCACGAGCAGGCCGGCGTCGGTCGCCTCCTCGATCGCCCCGACCAGGTCGGCGGGGGAGGCGCCGACGATCGCCGCCAGGTCGGCCAGGTCGAACTCGACGCCGAGCAGCGCCGCCCACCGCAGCCGGTCCAAGGCGTTGGGGGACAGGAACTCCAGCCGTCGGGCGGCAAGCCGCGACCGGTGTCCGGCGACACCGTTCTCCACCTCGGCGACGCCGTCCACGGTGCGGAGCAGGGCGTCCCGGGCCAGGCCGTCGACCAGTTCACGGATGCGCGCGGGATTGCCGGCGGCGAGGTCGACCAGCTCCCGCAGCTCGGTGCCGAGCGCCGCCTGCACGCGGCGGGCGGCGAGCTCGTGCGCCTCGTCCTCGTGCAGCGGGCCGAGTGGCAGAGTGCGGCCGAGATCGACGCCGTGGGCATTGGGCGTCGCGCGGCGGGCGCCGACCAGCAGCAGCGGGAGTTGCTGCGTCAGCCGGGACAGCCGGTGCCACGCCAGCAGACCGGTCTCGTCCAGCCACTGCACGTCGTCGACGACCAGCACCAGCGGGGCCTCCACACACGCCTGCTCCACGAACGACAGCAGCCGGCCGATCGGGCTCAGATCCTCGCCCAGCGCCCACACCACCCGGCAGCCGGCGACCGGGGCGTCGGCGAGGCCGACAGCCAGCAGCGCCGACTTGCCGATGCCGGGCTCGCCGTCGACGAGCACGCAGCCGCCGGCACCGTCGGCCAGCGCCACCACCATCGCCCGCAGCCACGCCACCTCGCGCGCCCGTCCGACGAAGTCCGCCGGGGCCTCGGGCCGACGGGCGGAGGTGTCCATTCCCGGCGTGCCGGCAATGGGCACCGGCTGCTCGGCCGCGATCCGATCGTGGATGTCCTGGAGCGCCGGCCCCGGGTCGAGGCCGAGCTCGGCGACCAGCACCTCGCGGGCGTCCTCGAACTCCGCCAACGCCTCGTCACGGCGGCCGGCTCGGTACAGCGCCGTCATCAGCAGCCCGCGCAGGCCCTCCCGCCGCGGGTGCTCGCGCGCCAGCACCGTGAGCTCGGCGATGGCCGTGTCGTGGTTGCCCAGCGCCAGCAGCAGCTCGCTGCGACGTTCCAGCGTCGCCAGCCGGAGCTCCGCCAGCCGGGCCCGGTGCAGCTCCGCGAACGGGCCGGCCAGACCCGAGAGCGCTTCGCCTTGCCACAGGGCCAGCGCCTGCGAGACCGAGCGCAGGTCGCCGGCCCGCAACTCGTCGAACCGGGTGACGTCGAGTTGTGACGGATCGATCCGCAGCGCGTAGCTGGAGCCGACCGAGTCCAGCACGTGCGCCGCCGACTGCCTGCCGGCGCGCACCTGCTCCTGGAGCGATCGCCGCAGGTCGGAGACGTACGTGTGGAGGATGCCGACCGCCCGGGTCGGGGGCTCCTCGCCCCAGATGCCGTCGACCAGCTCCTCACGGGTCACGGCCCGCCCGGCGGCCAGGGCCAGGATCGCGAACACCGCCCGTCGGGCGGCCGAGCCCAGGTTCAACTCCTGGTCGCCGCGCCAGGCCCGAACCGGGCCCAGCAGCTGCACGCGCAGCGGTGCGGTCACGCGTTCGGCCGATCCACGGCGGAGCGATCGTCCATGTGCGGAGTGTAGCCACGGTGGGCAGAAATGCGCTGCCGGCGAGATGCGTGATCACTAGCGTGCGGCGCATGACTGTGTTTCCGTCGATCGAGCCGTACGAGACGGGCCTGCTGGATGTGGGCGATGGCAACAGGATCTACTGGGAGGCCAACGGAAATCCCGACGGCAAGGTGGCGCTGTGCCTGCACGGCGGGCCGGGCGCGGGCGGCATGCGGGGAGCCCGCAAGGCCTTCGATCCCGCCCTGTTCCGCATCGTGCTGTTCGACCAGCGCGGCTGCGGCGAGAGCGTGCCGAGCGCCGCGGACCCGTCGGTCGACCTGGCGTCCAACACGACCGGGCACCTCATCGCCGACATGGAGCGGCTGCGCGAGCACCTCGGCGTCGACAGGTGGCTGCTCTACGGCGGGTCGTGGGCGGCGACGCTGATCCTGGCCTACGCGCAGCGGTTTCCGGAGCGGGTCTCGGAAATCGTGCTGATCTCCGCGACCCTGTGCTCGGCCGCCGAGTACGACTGGATCTACGGCGGCGGCCTGCGCCCGCTCTACCCGGACGCCTGGGAGGCGTTCGTGGCCGCCGTGCCCGACGACGACGTGCTCGCCGGCTACGAGAAGCTGCTGGCCAGCCCCGATCCGGCGGTCCGCGAGCAGGCGGCGGCCGACTGGTGCCGGTGGGAGGACGCGATCATCGCGCACGAGACCCTCGGCCGCCCCGGGCAGTACGGCAAGCAGCTGGACGTGGTCGCGATGGTCCGGATCATCGTGCACTACGCCCGCCACCAGGCCTGGCTGGCGGACCGGCAGCTGGTGCGGGACGCGCACCGGCTGGCCGGCATCCCCGGCGTGGTGATCCACGGCCGGCGCGACCTGAGCTGTCCGCTCATCTACCCCTGGGAGCTGGTCCGGGCCTGGCCCGGGGCCGAGCTGACGATCGTCGAGGACTCCGGGCACACCGGCAGCCCGGCCATGGGCGAGGCGATCGGGGCGGCGGTTGCCAAGTTCTCCCCGCCGGGCCTATAGTCAACACATCGGTTGATAAACAGATTGGTTGACAATGGCCTCCGACGAGCAGCTGGACCGGGCCTTCGCCGCGCTCGGCGACCCCGTCAGGCGGGCGCTGATCGCCCGCCTGTCCCGGGGCGACGCCACGGTGAACGAGCTGGCCGAGCCGTTCGACATCACCAAGCAGGCGGTGTCGCGGCACATCCAGGTGCTGGAGGCGGCCGGTCTGATCACCCGCAGCCGCGACGGCCAGCGCCGCCCGTGTCACCTCGACGCGGGCGCGCTGGAGCAGCTGACGGCGTGGATCGACACCTACCGGCTCGCCGTCGAGCAGCGGCACCGGCGCCTGGACGCCGTGCTGGAGGCCATCAAGAAGGAGGAGACATGAACGCGACCACCATCACCGCCCAGCCCGGCACCCCGTTCATCGAGATCGAGCGGGAGTTCGAGGCCACGCCCGCGCAGGTGTTCCGCGCCGCCACCGACCCCGAGCTGATCGCCCAGTGGCTCGGCCCGCGCGAGCTGTCCATGGACGTCGAGGAGTACGACGCCCGGCCCGGTGGCAGCTACCGGTACGTCAACCGCGACGCCGACGGCAACGAGTACCGGTTCCGCGGCGTGTTCCACACCGTCGCCGCGAACGAGTGCGTCGTGCAGACCTTCGAGTTCGAGGGCGCCCCCGGCCAGGTCAGCCTGGAGACGGCGACGTACACCGACCTCGGGGGACGCACCCGCCTGCGCACCCGATCGGTGTTCCCGTCGGTGGAGGCCCGCGACGCCATGCTGGCCAGCGGCATGGAGCACGGCGTGAACGACTCCTACGACAAGCTGGCGGAACTCGTCGAAGGGTGAAACGGAGGGTAATCTCCCGAACCGCCCGAGTTGCACCTTGGGGCAGCGGCGGACGAGGGAGAAGCGATGGCGTGGAAACGGTTCGGCCTCGTGTTTGCGGCCATGCTGGTGGCGGCCGCGACACCCGCGCTGCCCACGACCTCGGTGACACCGGTCGCGAACGCCGCGCCCACGAAGCCCGTGGCGGCGGCGAAGCCCGCAACGGCTGCCGTGCAGGAGGCTCCGGCACCGGTGCCCGCCGCGGTCGGGGCGGCGGTGGCCGCAGGTCCACAGTGGCAGGTGTCGGTGCTGCCCCGGCCGGACGGTGTGCCCGACGACGCCCGCGCCATGCTGGGCGGTGCCGACGGGCACGGCGGCTACGCGGGCGTGGTGTTCGGTAAGGGCGTCAACATGACGCTCACGACGTGGACCGTGGACGGGGCCGTCATGCACGACGCGCCCGACGGCTACGACACGCCGTCCGTGTACGGCGAGAGCGACGACGACACGATCCTGCTCCAGGAGCACAGCACCGACGCCGCCGGCGCCTTGAAGATCTTCACGTTCGACGGCGCGGACTACAACCTCGTGCCGATCGGCTCGTACGGACAGTACGACGACGTGCGGGCGACCGTGATCGGGCCGCGCGGCGACCTCGCCGGCTACGTCAGCAAGTCTGGCGACGCGATGAACCCGGTGCCGCTGTACTGGCCGGCGCCGAACCAGCAGCCGACGGAGCTCAAGGGAGCCCTGCCCCATTCGACGCCGAAGGCGGTCGACGACGACGGCACCGTGTTGATGGAGGACCTCATCGACGGTCCGTACCTGTTGAAGGACGGCGTCGTCACCAAGCTGGCCCTGCCTCCGGGCGCGTCCAGCACCACCCCGGTGGCACTGCGCCACGGCGTCGTGGTCGGCTACGCCGAGGTGTCCGGCTCGCCGCAGTTGGCCGGAGTGCTGTGGAAGTCGCCGGACGCGCCCCAGCTGCCGGACAAGGCGACCACGCTGCTCGCCGTGACCTCCTTCGGGATGAGTGTCGGCGTCGACGGCACTCAGCCCGCGGTCTGGTCGGGCACCCGCGAGGTCGCGCAGCTGTCCCTGCCGGACGGCTACACGGACAGCGAGGTCCGCTTCATCGACGAGGACGGCACGGTCGGCGGCATGGTCGCGGTCGGGCCGATCTCCGAGCCGGAGAACTACCACGGCGGCTGGCCGGCGGTGTGGCGGATGCAGTCGCAGGGGTGACCGGCTTCGGTGCGGTGCTGCTGGCCGGCGGCCGCGGCAGTCGGATGGGCGGGGTGCACAAGCCGGCGCTGGTCGTGGCCGGCAGCACCCTGCTCGACCGCGCCCTGACGGCCGTCGCCGCCGCGTCGGAAGTGGTCGTGGTCGGGCCGGAGAGTGCCACGGCCAGGCCCGTGGTCTGGACCCGGGAGCAGCCGCCCGGCGGCGGTCCGGTCGCCGCGCTGGCCGCCGGCCTGCATCTCGTGACGACACCGGTGATAGCCGTGCTCGCCGCCGACCTCGTCGGCGTCACGGCGGACACGGTGGCTCGGCTGCGTGCGGCCGTCGAACGCGACGGGGCCGTGCTGGACGACGGCCGCCCCCAGTGGTTGATCGGCGTGTGGCGGGCGGACGCCCTGCGTAGAGTGCTGCCCGAGGACCCGGCGGGCGCGTCGCTGCGCTCGGCGCTGGGGCGGTTGGACTACGTCCCGGTCGCCGCCCGGCCGGGGGAGACCGCCGACGTGGACACGCCCGTCGACCTGGCCCGGGCAGCTTCACAGCACCCATACCGGTGATCCGGTTACCTACCGTCGGAGCACGCCGTCATCTAGGAGGTCCGCACGTGGCCGAGCCCGCCAACACCGAGGGCACGCCGCCGAACACCCCGGCCCGCGACGCCCAGCTGCTGGAGCGCACGGTGTTCGAGGTCAAGCGGGTGATCGTCGGCCAGGACCGGCTGGTCGAGCGCATGCTCGTGGGCCTGCTCGCCAAGGGGCACCTGCTGCTGGAGGGCGTGCCCGGCGTGGCCAAGACGCTGGCCGTGGAGACCTTCGCCCGCGTCGTCGGCGGCAGCTTCAGCCGCGTCCAGTTCACCCCGGACCTGGTGCCCGCCGACATCCTCGGCACCCGCATCTACCGCCAGACCAGCGAGACCTTCGACGTCGAGCTGGGCCCGGTGGTGGCCAACTTCGTGCTGGCCGACGAGATCAACCGCGCGCCGGCCAAGGTGCAGTCGGCGATGCTGGAGGTGATGGCCGAGCGGCACGTGTCGATCGGCGGCCAGACCTTCCCGATGCCCGACCCGTTCCTGGTGCTGGCCACCCAGAACCCCATCGAGAACGAGGGCGTCTACCCGCTGCCCGAGGCCCAGCGCGACCGGTTCCTGTTCAAGATCGTCGTGGAGTACCCGACGGCCGAGGAGGAGCGCGAGATCGTCTACCGGATGGGCGTCACGCCGCCGGAGCCGCAGCAGGTGCTCGGTCCCGACGAGCTGGTGCGCCTCCAGGACGTGGCGTCCAAGGTCTTCGTGCACCACGCGCTGGTCGACTACGTGGTGCGGCTGGTGCTGGCCACCCGCTCGCCCGGCGACCACGGCTTGACCGACGTCGCCGGCTGGGTCGCCTACGGCGCCTCGCCGCGCGCCAGCCTGGGCATCGTCGCCGCCGCGCGCGCCCTGGCGCTGGTCCGCGGCCGCGACTACGTGCTGCCGCAGGACGTGGTGGACGTGGTGCCGGACGTGCTGCGGCACCGCCTCGTGCTGTCCTACGACGCGCTGGCCGACGGCGTGCCGTTGGACCACATCGTCGCCCGCGTGCTCCAGACGGTGCCGCTGCCGCAGGTGTCCGCGCGGCCGCAGGCCGGCCAGCCGATGACCGGCCCGCAGCCCCAGCAGCAGCCGCCGTTCCAGCCGCACCTCGGGCCGATGCAGCCGCCCGCGCCGGTCGGTAGGCCGTGAGCGAGCTTGCGAGGTCACCGTTGGGCGCAGGGACCTGGGTCGCAGTCCCGCTGAGCGTTGGCGAGGTGGGTCTGTGATCGAGCTTGCGAGGTCGCCGTTGGGCGCAGGGACCTGGGTCGCAGTCCCGCTGAGCGTTGGCGAGGTGGGTCTGTGATCGAGCTTGCGAGGTCGCCGTTGGGCGCAGGGACCTGGGTCGCAGTCCCGCTGAGCGTTGGCGAGGTGGGTCTGTGATCGAGCTTGCGAGGTCGCCGTTGGGCGCAGGGACCTGGGTCGCAGTCCCGCTGAGCGTTGGCGAGGTGGGTCTGTGATCGAGCTTGCGAGGTCACCGTTGGGCGCAGGGACCTGGGTCGCAGTCCCGCCGAGCGTCAGCGAGGTGGGCCTGTGACGGAACCACGCCCCCGCTGGGCTCCTCCCGTGCTGCGTGAGGAGAAGCTGGAGGCGGCGCTGCGCACCCTGGAGCTGGACGTGCGCCGCCGGTTGGACGGCCTGCTCCAGGGCAACCACCTGGGCCTGGTGCCCGGGCCCGGCACGGAGCCGGGCGAGGCGCGGCCGTACCAGCCGGGCGACGACGTGCGCCGCATGGACTGGGCGGTCACCGCTCGTACGACGCAGCCGCACATCCGGGAGACGGTCGCCGACCGCGAGCTGGAGACGTGGATGGCGGTCGATCTGTCGGCCTCGCTGGACTTCGGCACGGCGGCGTGCGAGAAGCGCGACCTCGCCGTCGCCGCCGTGGCGGCCTTCACGCACCTGACGGGCGGTGGCGGCAACCGCATCGGCGCCGTGCTGTCGACCGGTCAGGACACCGTGCGGCTGCCCGCGCGTGGCGGTCTCGCGCACGCCCGCAACCTGGTGCGCCGCGTCGCCACGATGCCGCGCGCGCCCGAAGGCGTCCGCGGTGACCTGGTGTCGCTGCTGGAACAGCTGCGCCGGCCGCCGCGCCGTCGCGGGCTGGCCGTGGTGATCTCGGACTTCCTGGGCGACCTGTCGTGGGAGCGGCCGCTGCGCGGGCTGTCGGCCCGGCACGACCTGGTGGCCGTGGAGATCATCGATCCGCGTGACATCGACCTGCCCGAGGTCGGCCTGGTGACGCTGGTGGACCCGGAGACCGGCCGGCAGCGTGAGGTGAACGCGTCGCCGCTGCTGCGCCGCCAGTTCTCCGCCGCCGCGGACGAGCATCGGACGCAGGTCGCCGCCGGCCTGCGGCAGGCCAACTGCGCGCACCTGGTGCTGCGCACCGACTCCGACTGGATCGCCGACATGGTCCGCTTCGTCGTTGCCAGGAAACGGCGTTGGTCCGGGGGAGTCGCAGGGTGAAGGAGCTTGCGGATTCACCCATCGACACAGCGAGCCGGCGAACGCCGTCGCCGAGCGTCAGCGAGGCGGGGGCACAGTGAGTTTGACCGGGTTCACGGACCCGTTGTGGTTGCTGCTGATCGCCGTGGTGGCCGTCCTGGCCATCGGATACCTCGTGGTGCAGCGGGTACGCGTCCGTGACACCAAGCGCTTCACCAACCTGGAGCTGCTGGAGCGGGTCGCGCCGCGGCGGCCGGGCTGGCAGCGGCATATCCCGCCGGCGATGCTGGCCGTCGGCCTGATCCTGTTGAGCATCGCGCTGGCCGGGCCGACCGCCGAGCAGAAGGTGCCGCGCAACCGGGCCACCGTGATGCTGGTGATGGACGTGTCGCTGTCGATGAACTCCACCGACATCCCGCCGTCCCGGCTGGCCGCCGCGCAGTCGGCCGCCAAGTCGTTCGCCGACCAGCTGACGCCCGGCGTGAACCTGGGGCTGATCGAGTTCGCCGGCTCGGCCACCGTGCTGGTGTCGCCGACGACCGACCGCAACCAGGTCAAGGCCGGCATCGACGCGCTGAAGCCGGCCGAGGCCACCGCCACCGGCGATGCCATCGCCGCCGCGGTGCAGGCCATCCAGTCCTTCGGCAAGCTGCTCACGGGCGCGGACGGGCCGCCGCCGGCGCGCATCGTGCTGCTGTCGGACGGCCGGGAGAACAACCCGGCGGACCCGAACGCGCCGCGCGGGGCGTACACCCAGGCCAAGGCCGCGCACCAGGCGCAGATGCCGATCTCCGGCATCTACTTCGGCACCAAGGGCGGCACCGCCGACATCGACGGGCAGCAGGAGGACGTGCCCGGCGACGAGCAGCAGATGCAGCAGATCGCCCGGCTGTCCGGCGGCGACAGCTACGACGCGCACAGCGCCGGGCAGCTCCAGAACGTCTACAACTCGCTGGCCTCGCAGATCGGCTACGAGACCAAGCAGGTGGACGCCAGCCAGCCGTGGCTGGCCCTGGGCACGCTGATCTCGCTGCTGTCGGTGGCCGCGTCGGTGCTGATCACCCAGCGGATCTCCTGACGATGGTGTGAAGGGACCATTCCGGACGTTGGACGTGGGGAATGGTCCTTTCCGAGCACTTGTCACAGGCCCGAATGTGCCCGGCAGACTGCCACTATGCCCAGAAAGTCGATCTTGATCTTGCGGTGCCGGCGTCGCCTCTCCGATGATTTCGCCATGGGGCGCCTGTGGTGAGCTGGAGCCGTCACGGCGGACTGAGCGGGTATTCGGTGCTGTGGGCCGGGCAGATCCTCTCGGTCAGCGCGGCCCGGATGGTGAACTTCGGCTTCGGCGTCTGGCTGTTCATGCGCACGCACAGCGCGCTGGACCTCTCGCTGCTGACCGGCGTCGCGTTCGTCGCGACGATGGTGTGCAGCCCGTTCGCGGGCGCGGCCATCGACCGGCTGCCGCGCCGGCTGACCATCGCCGTCGGCGACGCCGGCACGGTGGTGGTGCTCGCCACGCTGCTGGCACTGTTCGCCTGGAACGGTGTGCAGGTGTGGGAGTTGTTCCTGGCCAACACGATCATCGGCGTGTTGGTGGCGTTCGAGGTGCCGGCCTACTCGGCGACGATCTCGTTGATGGTGTCCAAGCAGGATCTGTCCCGCGCCAACGCCATGCGAACGATCGCAGACTCGGTGCAGAACGTGGTCGCGCCGACACTCGGTGCGATTGCCTTGCGGTGCCTGGGAATCAACACCGTGGTGCTGATCGCCGTGCTGGCCGGTCTGGTCGCCGTCGGCACCGTGTTCCTGGTGAAGATCCCGCAACCCGACCGCACCGCCGCGTGTGCCGACGGCTGGTGGCAGGGCGCCGGCGCGGGTTTCCGCTACATCGCCGCCCGGCCGGCGCTGATCGGCCTCCAGCTGACGTTCTTCGTGGTGAGCATGCTGTCCGTGATGGGCTGGCAGGTCCTCACGCCGATGGTGCTGTTACGCACCGGGAACGACGAGTTGGCCGCCGGCCTGGTGCAGACCGTCGGCGCGGTCGGCGGCGTCGTCGGCGGGGTGGTGATGCTGTTACGGCCGCCGGCCGTGCGGCCCGTCCGGTCCGTGTTGCTGGCCGTGCTGGCGTACTACTCGCTGGGGCGGATCGTGCTCGGCATGGGCGACGGCATGGTGGAGTGGGCGGCCAGCTGGTTCTGCTCCTGGGCGTGCATGCCGTTCCTGCGGGGAAACCTCGACGCCATCTGGCAGGTGAAGGTCGACCCCGCCATGCAGGGCCGGGTGTTCGGCGCCCGTCAGGTCATCGACAACCTCGCGCTGCCGCTCGCGCTGGCGGTGGTCGGGCCGCTGGCCGACACCGTGCTGGAGCCCGGCATGCAGCCCGGCGGCGCGCTGCTCAAGGTGTTCGGCTCGGTCGTGCCCGGCGGCCCCGGCGGCGGCATGGCCCTGGTCTTCTTCGGCACCGGCGTGCTCGGCGTGCTGGTCGGCCTCTGCGGCTTCTTCGTGCGGACCGTGCGCGACGCCGACACCGCCCTGCCCGACCACGACATGGTGCCGGAACTGGTTACCTCGGCGTAAAAGGCCCGTTCGCGGGGAATAAACTCCGGTCACTCGACCGAATGCTTCAGGCACGCTCGGTCGGCCGAACGGCGGTACCGGGTCGCGGGGTCACGGGTGAAATTTAGCGGGCTAGGGGATTGAAGCAACGGGGGCATAAACGGGGGATTCGCTGGACCGTACGGCGGCAACGGGGATGGATTGCCGCAGGTCCCGTCGTGTCCTTCTTTCCATGCCGTGTGCCGTGCGCCGTGAACGCATGCAAAAACGTCATGAATCGGAAGGGAAACGATTCACAATGATGAGCACCACGCGGGCGAGACGCCTGCTGTTCGTGGCCCCGCTGGCGGCGGCCTGCCTGGTCGGCGCGCCGGCCGCGGCCATCGCGCAGCCGACCGGCCTCGACCCGGCCGTGATCGCGCAGTTCCGGGCCGAGGCGCCGCTGGACGCGGTGGCCAACGCCGTCGGCGAGCAGGGACGGGGTGCCTTCGCCGACACGTACAGCAACCTCTATGTGGACACCGACCACAACAGGGTCACCGTGTACGCGACCGACGCGGGGCGGGCGGCGAAGCTGCTGGCCGCGGCCAAGAAGGCGCACCCGGACATCGACCTGGGGCTGGCCACCGTCGTCCACGCGAACTACACCAAGGCCGCGCTGGACGCCGGCATCGCGAAGATCATGGCCGGCAACGACGGCGTCAAGGCCGCCGACCTGACCGTCTACAGCGCGGCCGCCGCGCCCGACGGCTCCGGCATCCAGGTCACCGCCAAGGAGAGCGCCGCGTCGCCCTCCTTCCGGTCGGCGCTGACCGCGAGCGCGGGCAGCGGCATCCCGGTCACCGTCACGGCCGGGAAGCCGATCACCGCCGACACCTGGCGGTGGAATGACACCAAGCCGTTCATCGGCGGCGACGTCCTGCTCGGCAATGCCCGCAAGTCCGGTTACCGGGCCCAGTGCACCGCCGGCCTGGCCACCGAGAAGGGCGGTCACGACTATCTGCTCACCGCCGCCCACTGCTTCCCCAGCGGCGCGCACGTCTACGGCGAGGGCGACTCCGTCGGCAGTTGGGGTTTCAATTTCGGTAATTCCGTCGGCACCACCACGTCGGTGAATGACCATTGGGACGCCGAGGTCATCGACACCGGCGCCTCGGGTGGCGCCGGGTCCAACTCCGACGAGGCCGACACGCCCACCGGAAAGTGGTACGTGGTCAATTCATCGGCGTATTCCTACAATGGTCAGACGGTGTGCCAGGACGGCGCCCGGTCCTATTACAACGGCCACGGCGTGCCCTGCGGCATCAAGGTCAACAACCAGGACGTCACGTACACCATCTCGTGGGACGACGGCAGCACGCACTCGGTGCGCGGCGTCCACGGGGCGGCCGGCTACGCGGCGACCGAGGGCGACTCCGGCGGCCTGGTGTTCACCGTGACCAGCTCGACCGCGCGGCAGGCGCGCGGCATGGTGTCGGCCGGCAACAGCGACGCCGACCTGTACTGGACGGAGTCCCCGGACATCCTGGGCGCCTTCGGCATGACGCTGAACCCGCACGTCTGATCAAGTCGGCCGCCGCCGCCGAAATCCCGTTCGGCGGCGGCGGTTCCGGGGCTACCCTGCGGTGATGCCGACCCTGTCCACCCTGCTGCTGTTCGTGGCGGCGACCCTGGCGCTGCTGGTGTTCCCCGGCCCGGCGGTGCTCTACATCGTCACCCGCTCCGTCTCCCAGGGCCGCGCCGCCGGCCTCGTCTCGGTGCTCGGCGTGCACACCGGCACGATCTTCTTCGTGCTGGCCACCTCGTTCGGCCTGTCCGCGCTGCTTGCCGCGTCGGGGACCGCCTTCCAGGTGGTGAAGTACCTCGGCGTGGCCTACCTGCTCTGGCTCGGCGTCCAGAAGCTGTGGCTGTCCCGCGGCGAGGAGGACGCGGCCGCCGAGCCGCCGCGGGCGTCGCTGCGGCGGATCTTCACCCAGGGCGTGATCGTCAACCTGCTCAACCCGAAGACGCTGATCTTCTTCGCCGCCTTCCTGCCGCAGTTCGTCGACCCGGCGCTCGGCTCGGTCACCTTCCAGCTGGTGTTCTTCGGCATCGGCTTCATCGTGCTGGGCATCGTCAGCGACGGCACGTACGCGCTGCTGGCCAGCGCGCTGGCCGGCCGGCTGCGCCGCACGGCCCGGGTCCGCCGGCGGTTGGACCGCTCCAGCGGCGTGGTGTACCTGCTGCTCGGCGCGTTCGCGGCGACCGTCCGCCAGGCCTGAGCGTCCCTCGATAGGGGGATGCCGGTTGCCGGCCCGACCCGGTGGGGTCAACCTCGCACGTGACTGGGAGGGCCGGCTCATGACCAATGCGGAGCGGCGCGCGGCGATCGGTGGATTCCTCTGGATCGTCGCCTCGGTGCAGTACTTCGTCGCGCAGTTCGTGGTGGCGGCGCAATGGCATCCGCCCTACAGCTGGCGCGACAACTCCATCGGCGACCTCGGCAACACCGCCTGCGGCCAGTTCATGTCCAACCACGTCTGCTCGCCGCTGGCGGGCGTGATGAACGGGGCCTTCATCCTCGCCGGCCTGCTGACGATCACCGGCGTCGCGCTGCTGCGCTCGGTGTGGCCGGTGACCGGCACGGCCAGCCTCGGCGTGCTGCTGGTGATCCTCGCCGGCGCGGGCAAGGTGCTGGTCGGCGCCACGCCGGAGAACGAGGACCCCTGGCTGCACATGATCGGCGTCGTCAACCTGCCGTTGGGCACGGTCGCGGTGCTGCTGCTGGGTCTGTCCATCCGGCACACCCGGGTGGGCATGTTCGGCGTCGTGGTGGCGGCGTTCGGGCTGCTGGGCGCGGTGCTGATGTTGTTCGCGCCGGAGCTGCTGGGCGTCGGCGGCGCCGAGCGACTGGCCGGATATCCCGCGGAGATCTGGCTTTTCGTCGCCGGCGGCGCCGCGCTGCTGCCCAGGAGCTCCTCAGCCGAGGTGCTCGCGCAGATGCCGTAGCTGCCGCTCGATGTGCCCGCGCGGCACGTCGTGCACGCCGAACGGGGACACCGCGATCTCCTTCGGCGCGGTGATCTCGTTGTACGCGGCGTAAACCGTGGACGGCGGGCACACCATGTCCATCAGCCCGACGCTGAACAGGCTGGCCGCGGTGATCCGTCGGGCCAGCAGCGCGCAGTCCACGTACCGCAGCGTGTCCAGCGCCGCCGGCACCAGTTCCACGTGCTGGGCCAGGAAGTCGCTGATCTCGCTGTACGGTGTCTTCGGCGCGATCCGCACCGCCCGCTGGAAGTCGCACAGGAACGGGATGTCCGCGTGGCACACCCGAACCCGGTCCCCGGACAGCGCCGCCGCGGCGATCGCCAGCCCGCCGCCCTGGCTGCCGCCGGCCACCGCGATCCGCGTCGGATCCACACCGTCCAGTTCGGACGCCACGTCGACCGCCCGCACCGCGTCCACGAAGAGCCGGGTGTAGTAGTACGTCTCCGGGCTGGCGATGCCCCGGGTCATCACGCCCGGGAACTCGGGGCCGGCCGGCGTCCGACCGGGGTCGCCGGTCGCGCCGATGCTCCAGCGCGCGCCCTGCCCGCGAGTGTCCATCACCAGCACGGCGAATCCGGCGGCGGCCCACAGGGTGTGGTCGAGCGGCAGGCCGCGCCCGCCGCCGTACCCGATGTAGCGCACCACAACCGGCAGCCGCTGTCCGTCCGAACCGGCCGGTCGCAGGTACCAGCCCCGGATCCGGTCACCGCCGTCGCCGGAGAACTCCACGTCCCACACCGGCATCGGTCCGTACGCCAGCTCCTCGTGCCGGGTCAGCGTCACCGGCTCGGCCAGCTCCCGGGCCGCGGCGATGCGCGCCGCCCACCACGCGTCCAGGCCGTCCGGCTCGGTCGCGGTCACCCTGTGCTCGGCCAGCTCCGGTTCCGAGAGGTCGAACAGGGGCATGTTTTCCTCCTACTGGCAGCAGGTCAGGTCCTTCGGCGAGTATCGCAGCAGCACGACGTCGCCGACCTGGGTGCAGCCGAGGAGTCTCATGCGGGCGGTGGTCCCGCCGGGATAGTTGGCGGGGCCGAGGAAGCGCGGCGCGTCGGCCTGGCCGACCACCAGCGGCGCCACCGCCACGTGCAGCTCGTCGGCGAGGTTGAGCGCCACCAGCTGGGTGTGCACGGTGCCGCCGCCCTCCACCATCAGCCGGTCGACACCGCGTTCGCCCAGGCCCGCCAACACCTTGTGCCAGTCGAAGACCGGGCCGGTGCTGACCACCTCGGCCCGGTCGCCGAGGCGGTCGGTCACCTTCTCCGCCGCGGAGTCCACCGTGAACACGAGCTTGCGGCCGCCGCAGCTCCAGACGGCGAGCTCGGGATCGAGATCGCCGGAGCCGGTGACGACCACCTTCATCGGGTGCGCCGGCAGCCCGCGGGACAGCCGTTCCTGCCGCAGCTGCTCGGAGTGCACGATCAGGCGCGGATTGTCACGGCGGATCGTGTTGGCCCCGACCAGAATCGCGTCCACGTCGGCCCGGACCGCGTCCACCCGGTCGAAGTCCTCCGGACAGGACAGCAGGAGGCGCCGGCATCCGGCATCGTCCAGGCAGCCGTCGATGCTCACGGCCGCCGACAGCACGACATACGGCAGTTTCATGGGCCTCAACTCACGAGGCTGGACAGTGTGATGGTGTGCCCGGTGTGGTCCACCTTGGCCCGCAGGTAGCGCAGGTTGTTCTCGGTGGCGAACACGCCGGTCGGCACGCGGCGGCGCACCGTGACGCCGAGCGCGCGCAGCTGCTCGGCCTTGTCCGGGTTGTTGGAGAGCAGGTCGATCCGCGACACGCCCAGCGCGGCCAGCATCTGCGCGGCGGGGGTGTAGTCCCGGCCGTCCTCGGGCAGGCCCAGCGCGGCGTTCGCGGCGTAGGTGTCCAGGCCGTTGTCCTGCAGCGCGTACGCGTCGAGCTTGTTGTACAGGCCGATGCCGCGGCCCTCCTGGCGCAGGTAGAGCAGCACGCCGCCGGCGACGGAGATGCGCTCGACGGCCTCGCGCAGCTGGGGGCCGCAGTCGCAGCGGGCGGAGCCGAACACGTCACCGGTCAGGCACTCGGAGTGCGGGCGGACCAGCGGCGTGCCGCTGGCCGGGTCGCCGAAGACCATGGCGACGTGCTCGAGGCCGTCGGCCAGGCCGTGGAAGGTGACCGCGTCGGCGGTGACGGAGAAGCCGTCGGCGAAGCGGAGCGGGATGCGCACCCGGGTGCGGACGGTTGCCTCGGCGTCGCTCGTCGACATGGTGGACTCCGATCTGCCAGTGGCCGGGCTACGACCGTGTATATGTTCAAATTTCAACAACATCGCGGCGGCCCGGATGGTTTCCCGGTGGGATGTGACCTGTGTCGCATTTGCTGCGCCCTGGTGCGGCATCGCCGAGCCTAACTCCTCTCCTCCTTCCCCAAGACACGATCACCGCACCGTCCTGGTTCATCCCATGCTCAGGGAATTCGGTTGCGCGAGCACGGGCGGGAACAGCTCCGGCGCCGTCCCGAGGCAACCGGCGCTGCGGTGTCCGGCCAGGTGGCGGGCGGTGGCGGTGATGTTCGGACGGGTGGTCGGTGACAGTTGACGGTAGTTGTCCCGCCGGGTGTTGCGGTTGTCGTTGTCGGGAGCGGAGTGACCCAGCGTGAGATCGATAAACGCGTCGTGACGGCCGGGACTGGCGTCGGGTTCGTCCGATAGATCCGGGTGTCCGGTGCCGGGGTCGCGTCGGCGGCTCGCACTGGACGGGGTGTCCACGGTGGACCGAAAGGGTTGTCGGACTCGGCCGATCGGTTCCGCTGCCACTGTCCCATCGGGACAACGGATTCCGTGGGGTTCACCGGATCGGTCTCGCGCCAAGCCGCCGCCGGGTGCCGCAAAATGCGAGGCATGGAGATCAGCGAGGGTAGTCGGCGGCGGGTCGTCGCGGTGCTGGCGGTGTCCGCGGTGATCACGGTGTCGTACATCGTGTTGTGGATCTTCGCGCGGGACGTGGTGGCGAGCGAGACTCGGTCGGGGTACGTGGAGTTCGAGAACTCCTTCCCGTTGGCGGACACCTGGCTGCTGGTCTGTCTGATCGGGGCGGGTGCCTCGTTGTTGGCGCGCCGTCCGACCACGCTGTTCTGGTTGCTGGCCGGCGGTGGGGCCGGGGTCTACCTGCTGTGTATCGATTCCCTCTACGACATGGAGAACGGCATCTGGTGGCTGCCCGGCGGCAACGGCTTGCTGGAACTCGCCATCAACGCGACGACCCTGGCGGTGAGCTTCGGCCTCCTCCGCTGGGCCTGGCGCCGGCGGACCGTCCTCCTCGCGTGGTGAACCCCCGCGAGTCGCGCGCTCGGGCACACCGAATGTAAGCCTCAGGCAGACGCCCGGAGGATGGCGGCGAGCATGAGGGCGCGGATCTCGGCGGCGATGTCGGCGACGGGCCATGGGGGCTGGTGGGACTGCCATTCGCGGAGGAGGCCGGTGATGGCGCCGACCAGGGCGATGGCGGTGAGGCGGTAGTCGCGGGTCGGGGCGACGCCGTGGGCGGCGGCGTGCTGGGCCTCGGACTCGATGAAGTCGGCCCAGCGGGTGACCCACTCCTGGTGTTGGCGCTCGAGGTCCTCGCTGACGCCGACGGCCTCGACGTAGTTGAGGCGGGGTAGGCGGGGGTCGGCGGTGACGGCCGAGACGAAGGCGTCCAGCAGGACGGTGATGCGGGTGACCACGTCATGGGAGTCGAGGGTCGTCAGGGCCTCGGTCACGCGGTCCAGCGCGGTGGCGTTGATCAGGTCGTGCAGGGTCAGCAGGACCTGCTCCTTGCCGGCGAACTCCTCGTAGAAGTTGCGGGTGGAGACGCCGGCGGCGGCGCAGATCTGGACGATCTTGGTCTGCCGGTAGCCGGTGCTGGTGAACAGCTCCAGGGCGGCCTGGAGCAGGCGCTGGCGGCGGTCGGCCTGGCGCTGCTCGGAGGCGATGCCGGCGTAGGCGCGTCTGGCGATGGCGGACTCCTCACCGGCGTGACAAAAACTGGTAATCGGGATTGCCAGATTACCCGACCCGCCCTACCTTGTGAAAATCCTGATTACCACTTCAGCTCGGAGGCAACGATGCTTCGCCGAGTTCTCGTGCCGCTGCTCGCCCTGTGCACGGCCCTGCTGACGGCACCCGTCGTCGCGCAGGCCGACGCCCGACCGCCGGCGCCCTCGCAGGACCCCTTCTACACGCCGCCGTCGCCGCTGACCGGCAACGCCGGCGACCTGATCCGCCAGCGCCAGGTCGACTGGTATCCGGAGCCGTTCCGCGTGTTCCAGGCCCCGGTCCAGACCTGGCTGGTGCTCTACCGCTCCACTTCCGCCACCGGCACGGCCAACGCGGTGTCCGGCATGGTGCTGGTGCCGCCGATCCCGTGGACGGGCCCCGGCCCGCGTCCGGTCCTCGCGTACGCCATGGGCACGCAGGGCCTCGCCGACGAGTGCGCGCCGTCGTACCACCTGCGCACCGGCACCGAGGTGGAGATCGCCTTCCTCGCGCAGGCGATGCTCAAGGGGTACGCCGTCGCCCTCACCGACTACGAGGGCTTGGGCACGCCGGGCACCCACACGTACGCCGTCGCCAATTCCGAGGGGCACGCGCTGCTCGATGTCGCCCGGGCGGCGAGCAAGGTCGGCGGGGCGGGGCTGAGCCCGAACGCGCCGGTCGGCGTGTTCGGTTACTCGCAAGGCGGGCAGGCCGCGGCGGCCGCGGGTGAGCTGCAGCCGACGTACGCGCCGGAACTGCACGTCGTCGGCATAGCCGAGGGTGGCGTGCCGGCCGATCTGAGCGAGGTCGCGGCCTTCAACGACGGGAACCTGGGCTTCAGCCTCGTTGCCGGCGCGGCGGTCGGATATGCCACGGCGTATCCCGAGCTGCCGTTCATGGACGTGCTCAACGCCAAGGGGCGGGACGTCGTGCAGAAGGTGGAGAACTCGTGCGTCGTCGAGCTGGCGCTGGCGGATCCGTTCGGGCACCTCAACGACCTCACCACCGTGCCGGACATGATCAAGGATCCGCGGTGGCAGGCCCGGCTTGCGGAGAACCGGCTGGGCACGCACAGGCCGACCGCGCCGGTGCTGCTCTACCACGGCACTGCCGATGAGCTGATTCCCTTCCAGGTCGGGGAGGAACTCCGAGACCGGCTCTGCGGGCTCGGCGCTTCCGTGCAGTGGCAATCGGTTCCGCTCGCCGGCCACATCGTCGCGATCAGCGTCTACGGCACGGCGGCGCTGAACTGGCTCGGGGATCGGTTCGCGGGCAAGGCGCCTACGCCAAACTGTTAGGCATGACGCTGTTCACCCGGACCTGGGGGTCCTCGGACCGGCCGGCGATGGTGTTGTTGCACGGAGCATCGGCCAACGGCGGCACCTGGGAGGAGTTCGCCGGGCGGTTCGGCGACTGGCGCCGCATCGCCCCCGACCTGCGCGGGCACGGCCGGAGCCCGCGCGCCGAGGCCTACTCGTTCGACCTGTTCGCCGACGACCTGCACGGCCTGCTCGACGCGTACGACGTCGAGCGGGCCGTGCTCGTCGGGCACTCCATGGGTGGGGTCGTCGCCTACCGCTATGCCGAGCGGCACCCCGAGCGGGTCACCGCGATGGTGCTGGAGGAGGCGCCGCCGCCGGTCCCGCTCGGGCTCCAGTTGGCCGAGCGGCCGGCGGGCGAGCTGGACTACGACTGGGCGCTGCGACCGGCGATCATCGCCGAGCTGAACGCCCCGGACCCCGACTGGCCCGCGCGGCTGGCCGCGATCGAGGCGCCGACGCTGATCGTCGCCGGCGGCGAGCGAAGTCACCTCCCGCAGGCGGAATTCGCCGCCATGGCGGGATTCATGCCGGCCGCCGAGCTGGTGACGATCGACGCCGGCCACCTCGTGCACCAGCACCGGCCGGACGATTTCGCGGCCGCCGTCGAGACGTTCCTGAGCCACACCAACAGGTGACTCGCCGCGCCGGGGGCGGCCGCTTCGCCTAGCGTGCCGGCAGGTGAGGACGGGACGTATCGTCGCGGTGGGTGTGGTGATCGCGGTGCTCGCGACCGCCGGCGTCATCGGCTACCGCACGGACGCCCGCCGCGGCCTGAACGAGTACACCGTCGGCAGCGACGACCCGAACCGGGTCGAACTGGACATCACCCTGCAACGCGTCGACGTCACCGCGCGCGAGTTGGACCTGCGGATCATCCCGGTGCTGCACGGAAATCTGGCCGCCGGCGGAGCCGGTCTGCCGGCCCGCGACCTCGTGGTGGACACGTCGTCACTCACCGCGGGCGCGCTGCACTTCAAGGCCCACGACCGCGTCTCGCTCCAGGACGTGCGGTTCGGCGTCGACGACGGGCTGGTGTCGGACTACCCGCTCGACGCCTACTCGTCGGCGATCAGCTTCTACGTCACCGCCGCCGACCAGGACGTGCCGATCTCGCTGACGTTCCGCGGCTACGACTCCCTGTTCACCGGCCGGCTGGACGACGCCGTGTTCAAACCGGGCGCGCTGACCGCCCAGGCCGTCGCCACCCGGTCGATCGGCTCCTCCGCGCTCGCGTGGTTCCTGATGGTCGCGATGTGGGCGCTGGCCCTGGCGGTGTTCGGTGCGGCGCTGACCATCGTGTCCAAGCACATGGGCCTGGTGTGGCCGGCGATGGGCTGGATGGCGGCCACCCTGTTCGCGCTGGTCGGCTTCCGCAACGCCGCGCCCGGCTCGCCGCCGATCGGCGTGCTGATCGACTACGGGGCATTCTTCTGGGCGGAACTGCTCACCACGGCGTCACTGGTCTACGTGACCGTGCACGGCATTCGGCGGTCCCGGAAGGGCTGATACGTTGGGGGACATGCTGTTCTTGTCGGCGGCCGAGGTCGAGTCCCTGCTGGATCCGGACGCCGCGATCGCCTCGCAGCGCCGGGCGTTCGCCGCGCTGGCCGGCGGCGCGGTCGACCTGCCGCACAAGATCATGCACCCCAGCGGCTTCGACGACTCGGTGGTCTTCTGTTACGCCGCAAGGATGTCCGGCGACACCGGGGCCGTCGCCAAGGTCGGCAGCATCAATCCCGGCAACGCCGCGCGCGGGCTGGCCAGCATCCACGCACTGGTGATCGCCTTCGACCCCGTCACCGGCGAGCCCGTCGCCGCGATGGACGGCGGCGCGGTGACCACCCTGCGCACCGCCGCCGGTAGCGCCGTCGCGGTGGACGCGCTGGCGGCGCGGACGGCGTCGACGCTGGCCGTCATCGGCTCAGGCGTGCAGGCCAAGGCCCATGCGCGGGCGATATCCCGGGTCCGGAACCTGACCGACGTTCGCATCTGGAGCCCGTCCGAACGACGGGTGCGGACCGCCGCGGAGCTCGGTGCTCGGGCCGTCGACAGTGCCGAGGAGGCCGTCGCCGGGGCCGACATCGTCGCCACCTGCACCCTGAGCCGGGAGCCGGTGGTGCGCGGCGCGTGGCTCGCCCCCGGGGCGACGGTGGTCAGTGTCGGCTCGTTCGAGCCGACCCGGCGCGAGGTGGACGAGGAGCTGGTCCGTCGCGCCGCCGCCGTGGTCGTCGACGACCCGGAGACCGCCGCCGGCCACGCCGGACCGGTGATCGGGGTCGTCGCGAAAGCGGACCTGGTTGCGCTGGGCGACGTGATTGCCGGCCTTCGCTCGCCGCGGACGAGCCCGGCGGACGTGATCTTCTACAACAGCACGGGGCTGGGGGTGCAGGACGCGGCGGCTGCGTGGGCGGTGGTGGACGCGCACCGGTCGGACGCTGGGCGGGACTCGCGCTGACGCTGGTCGGGACTCGCCGTCGTGGTCACCGAGCTTGAACCCGTCACCGCGAGGCGGGCGGCAGCACGCGTTTCTCCAGCAGCGGCCTGATGCGGTAACTCACCAGCTCGCGCATGACCAGCGCGGTGTTGGTGCGTTCGACGCCGGGGATCGCCAGCATCTGGCCGGCGATGCGGTACAGGTCGTCGGCGTCCTCGGCGACGACGTGCACGAACAGGTCGGGCTGGCCGCTGATGCCGTGCACCTGGAGCACCTCCGGCACGCCGGCCAGGGCGTCGGCCACCTCGTCCAGCCGCTGCTGGGTCACGACCATCGTCACGAGGGCGGTCAGCGGGTAACCGAGGGCCCGCGGCGGGATCCGCTGCTCGAACGTGTCCAGCACGCCGGGCTGTTCCAGCCGCAGCAGCCGGGACTGCACGGTGTTGCGGGACAGCCCGGTCTCCTCGGCCAGCGCCACGGCGGTCGCCCGGGGCTGGGCGGCCAGCGCGAGCAGCAGCCGGGCGTCGGTCTGATCGAAGCGGTCGTCGTTGCGCACTCTGCTCGCTCTCCCCGGTCGGCACCAAGATCCAATTATGCGATCTGCTCAACTCGAAGCACCCGCATTGTGCGACATGAGTGACGGTGTTGTCATTCACGGACGTTGTGCACCAGGAAAGGTGGCGAGATGGCCAGGCAGACGCTGGCGGTGCTGACCGAGATCGAACGGCGCGTGCTGTGGCTGTCCACGGCCGTGATCCACCACGCGAACCTGGTGCGCCCCAACCCGTCCGGCCTCAAGGTCGGCGGCCACCAGGCGTCCAGCGCCTCGATGGTGTCGATCATGACGGCGCTGTGGTTCCGGCACCTGCGCCCGCAGGACCGGGTCTCGGTCAAGCCGCACGCCTCGCCGGTGCTGCACGCGATCAACTACCTGCTCGGCGAGCTGGACGAGGCCTACCTGCCGACGCTGCGCGCCTTCGGCGGCCTCCAGTCGTATCCGAGCCGGTCCAAGGACCCGGACCCGGTCGACTACTCCACCGGCTCGGTCGGCATCGGCGCGACCGCCCCGATCTGGGGAGCCATCGCCCGCCGCTACGTGGCCAAGTCGATCGGGACAGGGGGCGCAGGCCGCCAGTACTCGCTGATCGGCGACGCCGAACTGGACGAGGGCGCGGTCTGGGAGGCGGTGCTCGACCCGCAGGTCGCCGAGCTGGGGGAGATCGTCTGGATCGTCGACCTGAACCGGCAGTCGCTGGACCGCGTGGTGCCGCAGATCGCCGCCGACCGGCTGCGTGACATGTTCGCCGGCGCCGGCTGGCAGGTGATCACCCTCAAGTACGGGCGCCTGCTGGAGGAGCTGTTCGACCGCCCCGGCGGCGCTGCTCTGCGCGACCGTATCGACAAGATGCCCAATCCCGAGTACCAGCGGCTGCTCCGCTGCGACGCCGCGCAGCTCCGGGAACGCCTGCCGGCGGGGGATCCCGACGTCGAGCGCCTGCTGTCCGATGTGGACGACGACACGCTGCTGGCGGCCGTCCGCAATCTCGCCGGTCACGACCTGGCCACGCTGGACGCTGCCTTCGAGGAGATCGACGACAGCCGCCCGACGGTGATTTTCGCGTACACCGTGAAGGGCAACGGGTTGCCGACGCAGGGCCACCCGCAGAACCACTCCTCGCTGCTGACCGCCGACCAGTTCGCCGAACTCGCCCAACGCCTCGGCGCGGACGTCGACCGCCCGTGGCAGAACTTCCCGGACGGCAGCGAGGCCGCACGGCTGTGCGAGGAGACGGCAAACCGACTGCACCGCAAGGAAATCCCGGCCACGACACCGCCCGAGGTGCCGCTCGACCTCGGCCGCACGCAGGGCGGCACCACGACGACGCAGGCCGCACTGGGCCGCACGCTGCTGGATCTGACCCGCCGCGCGCCGGAAGCGGCCCGCCGCATCGTCACGGTGAGCCCGGATGTCAGCTCCAGCACCAATCTCGGCGGCTGGGTGAACAAGGTCGGCGTGTGGTCGGCCAGCGAGCGGGTCGACTGGTTCGCCGACGACGCCGACACCATCCTGCACTGGCGGGAAAGCCCGCAGGGACAGCACATCGAGCTCGGCATCGCCGAGACCAACCTGGTCGGCCTGCTCGGCGAGCTCGGCGCGACCTGGAGCCGCTGGGGCGAGCCGCTGCTGCCGATCGGCGTCCTGTACGACCCGTTCGTCTCGCGCGCCCTGGAACCCTGGTCCTTCGGCATCTACGCCGGTGGACAGTCCATTTTGGTCGGTACGCCCTCGGGCGTCACGCTGGCGCCGGAGGGCGGCGCGCACCAGTCGATCACCACGCCGTCGATCGGTCTCGAACAACCCGGCTGCGTCACCTACGAGCCGGCGTTCGCGATCGACGTCGAGTGGACATTGCTCGCCAGCCTGGCCAAACTCGGCAGACCGGACGGCACCTCGGCCTACCTGCGGCTGTCCACCCGCCCCGTCGACCAGGCCCTGGCCGATGTCCCGACGGATCCGGCAGCCCGCGAGCGCCGTCGACGGCAGGTCGTCGCCGGGGCGTATACCTTGCGGCGCAAGGAGAATCCGGCGGTCACCATCGCCGCGATGGGCGCGGTCGTGCCGCAGGCGCTGGACGCCGCCGACCGGCTCCAGCAGGTCGGCATCGAGGCGGACGTGCTCTGCGTGACCAGCCCGGGCCTGCTCTTCCAGGCGCAGCAGGCGAGGCAGGGCCTTGCCGACGGACCGTCATGGGTGCTCGACCAGGTGCTGCGGCCGACGCCGCTGGTGACCGTGCTCGACGGCCACCCGCACACGCTGGCGTTTCTGGCCACCGTCAACCGGGTGCCCTCGATCTCGCTGGGGGTCACCCGGTTCGGCCAGGCCGGCGCGCTGGACGACGTCTACCGCTATCACGGCCTGGACGCCGACAGCATCGTGCGCGCGGCGCTGGACCTCAGCTGACCTCGACCCTGCGCCGGTCGAAAGCCACGTAACCGGCGAAATCCTGGCCCACGCGGTCGACCGCGGACTGCGGCGGCGTCGGGTAGCTCCATCCGGCGTCGCTCTGACCGGCGACGTCGTGGTACTGGGCTGTGCCCTTCCACGGGCAGGTGTACGGGGTCGGGCTGTCGGCGAGCGCGCCGTCCACGAAGGATGACGGCGGGAAGTACCAGTTGCCCTCGATCGAGACGAGCTCGGACTCGGGCGCCTCGGCCACGACACGGCCGTTGATGGTTGCCTTCATCTCTATTCCAACGCGCGGCCGCAGGGCGGAAATTCCACAGCGCGTGGGGAATCCCACCCGCCGGCCCCCGAGCTGCGCCGGCCGGAATTCCGCCGCGCGTGACGGATCGCTGGCCGCTGCCTGGGCCTGCGCCGGCCGGAATTCCGGTCGCACGGGACCGGCGACCACCTCGGCCCGGCCGGAAAATCCGTCGCGCGCGGGGACCCCCGCCAATACGCTCGACCCGGTGACCATGCCTCGTCGCCTGCTGGTCGACTCCGCCCCTCTCCGCGAATCTCCGGCTTTCCGCCGCCTCTGGATCGGTTCAGGCGTCTCCGCGGTCGGCACCACGATGACCCTGTTCGCTGTCACCTACCAGGTCTTCACCCTCACCAACAGCTCCCTGGCGGTCGGCGCGGTCGGCCTGTGCACGGCCGTGCCGGTGATCGCCTTCGGCATGCTCGCCGGCAGCATCGGCGACGCCATGGATCGCCGCAAACTGGTGCTGTTCAGCAGCTCGGCGCTCGCGGTGGTCTCGGCCCTGTTCGCCGTGCAGGCGTTTCTCGACCTGAGACAGCTCTGGCTGCTCTACGTGCTCGCCGTCGTGGAGGCGCTGGGCGTCTCGCTCAACGCGCCGGCCCGCCGCACGTTCATGCCCCGCCTGCTGCCGCCCAACCTGCTGCCGGCCGGCGCGGCGCTGAACATGATGACCATGCACCTCAGCTCCACCGTCGGCCCGCTCCTGGCCGGCGTGGTCGCGGCGGCCTGGGGCCTCAAGGCTTGCTACCTGATCGACGCGATCAGCTTCGGGGCCGCGCTGTACGGCGTGTTCCGACTGCCGCCGATGCCGCCCGAGGGTTCACTGGCCAAGCCCGGCTTCAAGGCCGTGCTGGAGGCGGTCACGTTCATCAAGGGCTCCTCCGTGCTGACCGGGGCCGTCCTCGCCGACCTGTTCGCCACCGCGCTGGGCATGCCGATGGCGGTGTTCCCCGCGATGAACGCCGCGTTCTTCGGCGGCGGCCCGCAGACCCTCGGCCTGCTCAACGCCGCGCCGGCGATCGGCGGCGTCATCGGCTCGCTGCTGTCCGGTCCGGTCGGTCACGTGTCACGGCAGGGGCGCGCCATGCTGCTCGCCGGCATCGGCTGGGCCGTCGCGATCGTCGGCTTCGGCCTGTCGACCACGCTCTGGATCTCCGTCGCGCTGCTGGCCGTCGGCGGCGCCTGCGACGTGATCAGCGTCGTGTTCCGGACGACCATGGTGCAACTGGCGACGCCCGACAAGTACCGCGGGCGGGTCAGCGCCGCCGAATACGTCGTCGGACTCGGCGGCCCACAGCTGGGCAACTTCCGTGCCGGCGCCATCGCGTCGCTCACCACGCCGGGCCTCAGCGCGGTGATCGGCGGGCTGTCGACCATCGCCGGCGCGCTGGTGTTGTGGCGAACGCTGCCAGGATTCGCGGCCTTCCGGGCACCATTGCCGGATGACTGAGCCGTCCTTCGAAGACCTGGTCGCGCCGTACCGCGGCGAGCTGCGGGCGCACTGCTACCGAATGCTCGGCAGCATCCAGGACGCCGAGGACGCCTTGCAGAACGCGCTCCTCGGCGCATGGCAGGGCTTCGGCGGCTTCGAGGGCCGCAGCTCGGTCCGCACCTGGTTGTACCGCATCACCACGAACGCCTGCCTGCGGTTCCGCGAACGTCGCCGGGTCACGAGCGTCGAGCACGGCCCGGCGTGGCAGGAGGTCGAGGACCTCGGCGCGCCGCTGACCGAGATCGCCTGGGTGGAGCCGTGCCCCGACCCGCAGGTCCGCCACGATCAGCTCGCCAGCGTCGAACTCGCCTACGTCGCCGCGCTGCAACTGCTGCCGGCGACGCAGCGGGCCGTGCTGATACTGCGTGAGGTTCTCACGTTCTCCGCGGCCGAGGTCGCCGAGCAGCTGGACATGACCGTGCCCGCCGTGAACAGCGCGCTGCAACGGGCCCGGCAGAGCCTGCGCGCCGGCGGACTCAGCCAACAGGATGAACTTGCTGCGCTCGGCGAGCACGGGCAGCGCAGACTGGTGGACGCCTTCGTCGACGCCTGGGCGCGCGCCGACGTGGACGCGCTGACCGGCCTGCTCGTCGAGGACGCCAGGCTGACGATGCCGCCGCTGGCCGCCTGGTTCGACGGCCGGGACAGCATCCGACGCTTCGTCGCCGAGAGCATGTTCCGCACGCCGTGGCGGCTCGTTCCGGTGCGCGCCAACGGGCAGCTGGCGTTCGCCTGCTACCAGGGGCCCGAGTTCCGGCTCGGCGCGGTCAACGTGGTGTCCGTCCGGGACGGTCGGGTCGCCGCGATCGACGCATTCCTGGACCCCACTCTGCACGCCCGATTCGGTCTGCCGCCGGTGTTTCGGGCAACAACACCGTGACAATTGCCGCGAGGATGTTTGAAACGCTCGCGTACGCGCCGGGTGAGCGCCCGCGCCGGCAGCGTGACCAGCGCAGAACTGTGACCATGCCAGACATTCACGCGTCCTACCGGTTGCGGTCGGCCCGTTTTGGAGGTAGATCTCTAAACCTGCTCGTAACCCGCCGGCCACATGTGCGCGAACGTTTCGGCAACGCACGCGACATCGGGAGAATGCCATGACAGCTGCCAGTCCCGCCGCCGGCACGGCGACCCCACAGGTGAGCCTCGTTCCCGCCCGCATGGACCGGTTGCCGTGGACCAGATTCCACTGGTCGATCGTGATCGGCCTCGGCGTGTCCTGGATTCTCGACGGCCTCGAGATCCAGATCGTGTCCGCGGCCGGCTACCAGTCGACGCTGCACATGGACTCCGTGCAGGTCGGCTTCACCGGCACCATCTACCTGATCGGACAGGTGGTCGGCGCGCTGTTCTTCGGCCGCCTCACCGACAAGATCGGCCGGAAACGGCTGTTCATCCTGACCCTGGCGATCTACCTGGTGGCCAGCGGCATCGCCGGCTTCTCGTTCGCCGTGTGGTTCCTGTGGATCTTCCGGTTCATCGCCGGCCTCGGCATCGGCGGCGAGTACACCGCGATCAACTCCGCCATCGACGAGCTGATCCCGTCCCGCTACCGGGGCCGCGTCGACATCGCCGTCAACGGCACGTACTGGGGCGGCGCGATGATCGGCGCCACCGCGAACCTGTTCCTGCTCAACCCGAACATCCTCGCGGTGGACTGGGGCTGGCGCATCGGCTTCTTCATCGGCCCGGTGCTCGGCCTGATCATCATCTACCTGCGCCGGCACATCCCGGAGAGCCCGCGCTGGCTGATGACGCACGGCCGGCTGCCCGAGGCCGAGCAGACGGTCGACGACATCGAGGCGAGGGTGCAGGCGGAGGGCAAGACGCTGACGCCGGTGCCGGAGTCCAAGGCGCTGTCGATCGTGCCGGCGCCGCGGCTGGGCTTCTCCACCGTGTCGCGGATCTTCCTGGTGCAGTACCCGAAGCGCAGCTTCCTCGGCTTCTCGATGATGGTCACGCAGTCGTTCCTGTACAACGCCATCTTCTTCACGTATGCCTTGGTGCTGCACAACTTCTACCACATCAGCGACAGTGACACGTCCTGGTACTTCTTCCCGTTCGCGGTCGGCAACCTGCTCGGCCCGCTCATCCTCGGGCCGTGGTTCGACACCATCGGCCGACGTAAGATGATCTTCGGGACGTACGGCCTGGCCGGCATCGTGCTGGCGATCTCGGCGGCGCTGTTCAGCGCCGGCTCGCTGACCGCGACCACGCAGACGGTGTTCTGGTGCGTGTCGTTCTTCTTCGCCTCCGCGGGCGCCTCGTCGGCGTACCTGACCGTCAGCGAGATCTTCCCGCTGGAGTTGCGGGGGCAGGCGATCTCGTACTTCTTCGCCATCGGCCAGGTGGCCGGCGCGATCGCGCCGACCGTGTTCGGCGCGCTGGTCGGCGAGGGCACCAGCCGCGGGCCGCTGACCATCGGCTACTACTTCGGCGCCGGGATCATGATCCTGGGCGGGCTGATCGCCTGGTTCTTCGGCGTGAACGCCGAGGGGCAGTCCCTTGAGGACGTCGCCGATCCGCTGTCCAAGGCGCCCGTCGAACATGCCAGCTAGGATCCGCGACGACGAGGAGGTGGCTAGTCGTGGCTGATTTCATCGTCGTGGGCGTCAGCGTCCGCAGTGGATCCCCGACCGCGCTTCGATGGGCGGCGGACGAGGCGCGGCGCCGGCGCTGCGGGTTGGTCGCCGTCCGGGCCTGGCGGGCACCGCGTCCGCCGGCCGCGCCGGGAGGCCGGCCACCGGCCGTCTCCCGGGACGTGGACGCCGATTTCGCCGCCGGCGAGGAGAAGTTGCGCGCCGACGTCGCCGCTGCGCTGGGCGAGGACGCCAAGGTCGAGTGCCGGCTGGTGAAGGGGACGCCCGTCTCCGTGCTGCTCAAGGAGTCCGAGGGCGCGGCGATGCTCGTGCTCGACGCGCCGCGGCGGACCGACCTGAAGACCAACACCCTGCTGGCACACCGGTTGATGTACCACGTCGGGTGTCCCGTCGTGGTCATGCCGCCGGCGCTGACGCAGCCCGGGCCCAGCCGGGCGGCCCGGCTGGGCAAGGAGGTCGGCACCCGGATCGCCAAGGCCGCCGCGTCCGCCGGGCGGCCGGGGATCAGGATCCCACCGCAACCGAACTGAGTTCCGGTGCTTTCTCGGTCGACCGGCCGGTGATCGGGATCGCGGCTCCGATGAGCGCGACGCCCGCCCACTGGCCGGTCGACAGCGCCTCGTGCAGGAACGCCGCCGCGAGCACCGCCGCCGCGGCCGGTTCCAGCAGCGTGATCGTCACGGCCGAGGCGGCGCCGATGTGCCGGATGCCGCGGGCGAACAGCCAGTAGGACAGACCCGTCGTCACCACGCCGAGGTAGAGCACGCCGCCGATGCCTTGCGGCGCAAGCAGGTTCGGTGTGGCCGTGACGGCGATGACCGGCGACATGATCAGGGCGCCCAGGCTGAAGATGCCGGTCAGAGCGGTGGCATTGCTGTGTCTCTCGGTCAGTTTCTGGATGCAGATCGCCTGCCCGCTGAACATCGCCGCCGCGAGCACCGACAGCGCCAGTCCCGCGGGCGACATCGTCACGCCGCCTCGGGTAAACGCCAGCAACGTGAGGCCGCTCAGGGCGAGCGCCGTGCCGATGAGCCAGCCCGTGCCCGGTGGGCGGCGGTCCTTGACCACCGTCCAGAGGCCCGTGAAGACCGGCGACAGTCCGATGCCGACCGCTGTGCTCACCGCGACGCCGGCGCTCGTGATCGCCCCGAAGTATGCCAGCTGGAAGCCGGCGATGCCGATCGCCCCGCCGGCCAGGGGGAGCAGGTCCGCCCGCGTCCAGATCTTGCGTACTGGGCGGCCCTTCGCCACCGCCAGCAGCACCACCGCGCCGATCCCCAGCCGGATGCCGCCCGCCGCGATCCGGTCGCCCGTGTCGAACAGCGCCGCCACCGGTCCGAGCGTGCCCCACAGCAATGCGCCCGCCGCCGCGCTCACCACTCCCTTGTTCACGGTGCCGAGGGTAAGACGGTATGACAGTCATACGCAATCGTCTGACCGCTATACTCACGCGGTGTGACGGCGTTGCAGACGACCAGTACTCGGGACGCGCTGGTGGGCGAGGTGCGCAAGCTGATCCTCAGCGGCGAGCTCGCGCCCGGCGCCAGCCTCACCGAGACCATGCTGGCCTCGATGTTCGGCGTCGCCAGGCCCACCATCCGGTCCGCGCTCCAGGAGCTCGTCGCCCGCAACCTCGCGCGGCGGGCCAGCGGGCGGTCGCTGATCGTGCCCGTGCTCACCGAGGCCGACGTTCGGGACCTGTTCTTCGTGCGCACGCCCCTGGAGCTGGAAGCCGTCCGGATCATCGTCGAATCCGGAGCGTCGCTGTCCGAGCCCGAACGCCTCCTCGCCAAGATGGACGCGCTGGGCCCGGACGTCAGCTGGGCCGACCGCGTCGAGCTGCACACCGAGTTCCACATCGCCCTCATCGCCGCCGCCGGCAGCCCGCGGCTCAACCGCATCTACCCCGCCATGCAGGAGGAGATGCAGCTCTGCCTCGCGCAGCTGCACAACTTCTACCCCGGCGGCGACAACCTCGCCGCCGAACACCGGCGGCTGCTGGCCGCCATCGGCAGCGGCGACGTAGCGGTGGCGCAGGCCGAGATGAGCGACCATCTCGCCGTCGCCCTCCGCCACATAGCCGCCCGCCGTCCCGCCTGACTGCCGGATCGCCCCGGCCACCCGCCTACCTCCGGCCCAGCTCACCGGCCGCGCAGCTCACCGGCCGCGCAGCTCACCGGCCGCGCAGCTCACCGGCCGCGCAGCCCATCGGCCGCGCAGCCCATCCCGCCGGCGCCCAATCCGTCGGTCGCCCAGTCCGTCGGTCGCCCAGCCGTGCCCGCCGGCTGCCTTCTCGAGTGCCGCCCACATGACCGTCGCCCGCTGCCCCTTCCTGATCGCCGCCCTCCACCCCGCCTTGTTCGGGCGTCCCGCCTCGCCGTCGGTAATTCGGTTGCGTCCCGGCCTTCCGGTCTGCTGGACTTCCCGCGTCCCCGACCCAGGAGCTGAGAAATGCGCGGGCTTGTTGTGTCCACCCCAGATGGAATCTTCCCCTTTCTGAAGGACATGACGCCCTGTGCCAGTGCTCAACCTCGGGATTCTCGCGCACGTCGACGCCGGTAAGACCAGCCTGACCGAGCGGCTGCTGTACGCCGCCGGGATCATCGACCGGGTCGGCAGCGTCGACGACGGCGACACACAAACCGATTCGATGGCGCTGGAGCGCCGTCGAGGCATCACCATCAAGTCCGCGGTGGTGTCGTTCGAGATCGGCGACCACACGGTCAACCTGATCGACACGCCCGGCCACCCGGATTTCATCGCCGAGGTGGAACGGGTTCTCGGCGTGCTCGACGGCGCGGTGCTGGTGGTGTCGGCGGTGGAGGGAGTGCAGGCCCAGACCCGCATTCTGATGCGAGTCCTGCGCCGCCTGCGCATTCCGACGCTCATCTTCGTCAACAAGATCGATCGCGGCGGCGCCCGCTACGACTCGCTGCTCGCGGACCTGTCCGCGAAGCTGTCGACGGCGATCGTACCGATGGGTTCGGTGCGCGGTATCGGCACCCGCGACGGCCGTGTGGTGCCTTTTGGTGTCGATGACGTCGATTTCGTCGAACGGCTCGTTTCGTTGGACGACGAACTCACCGCCACCTATTTGTCGGCCGGCGAGGTGCCGATGGCGCAAGCGTTGTCGGTGCTTGCGACTCAGTCCCGGCATGCGCTCGTGCACCCCGTCTACTTCGGCTCCGCGATCACCGGGGTCGGCGTGGATGCGCTGGTCGAGGGCCTCACCTCGTTCCTGCCAGCGGCTGCCGTAGCCGACGGCCCGATGTCGGGCACCGTGTTCAAGGTCGAGCGCGGAGCCGCCGGCGAGAAGATCGCTTACGTGCGGATGCATGCCGGCACGCTGCGGGTGCGGGATCGTCTCGTCGACGACAAGGTGACCGCGATTTCGGTGTTCTCCCACGGAGCCAGCGTTCCGGCGCAGTCGGTTTCCGCCGGCTCCATCGCCAAGCTGTGGGGGCTGAACGGGGTGCGCATCGGCGACGCGGTCGGCTCGACGACCGGTGTTGCGGAGCACTATTTCTCGCCGCCGACCTTGGAAACCGTTGTCCTGCCTGCGCATATGTCGGAAGTCGGCGCCTTGCGCGTGGCGCTCGACCAGTTGGCCGAACAGGATCCGCTGATCGACGTTCGTCAGGACGAGATCCGCCGCGAGATCTCCGTGTCGTTGTACGGCGAGGTGCAGAAGGAAGTCATCCAGACCACGCTCGCCGAGGAGTTCGGAATCGACGTCGTTTTCCGGGAAACCACGACCATCAACGTCGAACGCGTCATCGGCGTCGGCTCCGCGTGCGAGACCATCGGGGTCGCGCCCAATCCGTTCCGTGCCACGGTCGGTCTGCGCATCGAACCGGGTCCTGTCGGCAGCGGCGTGCATTACCGCCTCGAGGTCGAACTCGGTTCCATGCTCTATGCGTTCATGAAGGCCGTCGAGGACACCGTTCGGGAGACCCTTTCGCAGGGTCTGCACGGCTGGCAGGTCATCGACTGCGTCGTCACCATGACGCATTCCGGGTATTGCTCCGTGACCAGCACCGCCGCCGACTTTCGGGGCCTCACCCCGTTGGTGCTGATGAGCGCGCTCGCCCGGGCCGGGACCCGGGTCCACGAGCCGGTGCACCGCTACCAGTTGGAGATTCCCGCCGAGTCCTTCGCCGCCGTGCTGCCGGTGCTGGTCCGTCTCCGCGCCGCCCCGCTCACGTCGTCCATGAGCGACGGTACCCACGTCCTCGTCGGCGACATTCCCGCCGCCGAGGTCCACGGGCTCGAGCGCCGGCTACCGTCCCTGACCAGCGGCGAAGGCGTGTTGGAGTCTGCTTTCGACCACTACCGACCTGTCGGCGGCCCCGTCCCCAACCGGGCTCGCTGGGACCACAACCCGTTGAACCGCAAGGAATACCTGCTCCACGTGCTACGGCGGGTGTGAGCTCAGTCCTTGTGACGGCGGTACGCCACCCAGCCGATGTTGACCATCGTCGCCGCCGACAATCCCGCCAGCAGCACCCCCGCCCACGTCATGCCCAGTTGGAAGGAGGCCAGGCAGGCGAGGAAACACAGCGTCACCCCCACCACCGCCAGCCACAGGCGCGCCGTCCGCGTCGGAACCACCCCGCCCATGCCCGCCGTCGGATCGTGGAACGCCCACCGCCTGCCGCCCACCACTCTGCCTTCCGTCCGCGAGTCCGCTCAGCGTCACACCGAATGTAGGTTTTGGGCACACGATGCTCAACCGGGCGGTTGCAGCCTAGCGGCGGGCGAATTGCGTGAGCGGTGTACGGCGTTGGCGGGCGCGAGGTGGACGGCGTGAACACCTTGCGGCGCTTCGGCGAACTCGGTGCGCGGGACGAAACCGACCCGCGGGCGCGGGCCGCCCGTCATGGAGCATCCTTGCCCGCGCCGGGTCGGCTCCGCGTTCATCCGTCAGAGCTCCAACCGGGACCATTCGGCGCGTTCCCGCCAGCCGTCGAGCTCGAACGCCCACGCCGTCAGGAGGTTGTGGGCGGTGCGCATGTCGGCGGCGATGGTCTGGAAGTGTCGGTCGGCTCCGCCGGCGCGGTACTCGACCAGGTAACTGCCGTCGTCGTTGCGGTACGTCTGCGCGTAGGTGTGACCGGTGGCGTCGGCGGTCCGCGTGATGATCAGGTAGTTGCCCTGGCCCTCCTCGATGTCGTCGAGCAGCATGAAGATCGCGTCCTCCGACGGGTCGTCGATGGACTCGCCCACCTCGGGCTCGGCCTTGAGGATCGGCACGGTCTTGCTCCCTCCTGGGCCGCGAAACGCAGCCTCCCCAAAAATCCAACACAGAATCCAAGCAGGTGGGGCTGACACTTTCGGGATCCGCAGGGGCGGCTGAGGTGTGATGCGGCCGGACTGTCAGGCCCTTGTGGTTGGCTGGAAACGGGGGCTGCGTCAAACGATCTTGGTCGCTGGCGGACCAGGGGGTCGGCAAACAGGCGCGGACGGCGATGTGCCGGAAACCTACATTCGGTGTGACGCTGAGCGTGACTCGCGGGGGTTCAGGTAGGTGAGGAGGTCGTCCACCAGGTCCTCGGGGGAGGCGTGGCCCTTGCCGGTGGGGGAGAGGTGGCCGGCGGAGGCGAGGTCGGCGGCGCCGTGGGCGAGGGAGCGCAGCAGCGAGGCGAGGCGGACGGGGTCGCCGGCGGGGAGCAGGTGGGCCTCTTGAGCGGCGAGCACGGTGTCGACGAGGCGGGCCTGGGCGGCGGTGGCGGCGACGTGCAGTTCGGGGGAGTCGACGGTCCACGGCCCGAAGATCAACCGGAACCGGGCGGGTGTCTCCTGTGCCCACCGGACGTAGCCGTGCAGGGTCGCGCGAAGCGAGTCGGCGGGCCGCGCGGCGCGGCGTTCGAGCTCGCGGGCGGCGACGGCGGCGAGCAGGGCTTCCTTGCTGGCGAAGTGTTTGTACGGCGCGTTGTGCGACACCCCGGCCTGCCGACCGACCTCCCGCAGCGTGACGGCCTCGACCCCGCCGGCGTCGAGCAGGCGCACGGCGGCGTCGAGCAGCGCCTCGCGGGTCCCGGAAGCCATGGCGGCATCGTAACCAAGGTTGACGCTGTCAACCTGCCGAGCTAGGTTGACAGCGTCAACCTAAGGGGGAGTCATGCTGGCGGTGGTCACGGGAGCGACCTCGGGCATCGGTGAGGCGATCGCGACGAGGCTGGCCCGGGAGGCGACAGTGGTGCTGGTCGGCCGGGACGACGACCGGCTGCGAGAGGCCCGCGGACGCATCACAAAGGCGGTGCCGCAAGCGGATCTGGTGCTGGAGAAGGCGGATCTGGCGCTGGGCAAGGAGGTTCGGGACCTAGCCGAGCGACTGCCGATGCCGGACGTGGTGGTCAGCAACGCGGCGGTGATCACGAACCTCGACGACCGCACGGCGGAGGATCGCCAGACGCTACTGGCGACCAATCACCTCGCGCCGTACCTGCTGCTCAGGCTGCTGGCGGCGAAGAGCCGCAAGGCGCGGTTCGTGATCGTCGGCGCGGACCCGGTGGCGCTCGCGCGGGTGCCGGTGGACCTGGACGACCTGGAATCCCGGCACCTCACCACGCCGGATCCCGATCTCACGCCGTTCGCGGCCTACGGCCGCACCAAGAACATGAACGCGATGTTCGCCTACGCCCTGGCGAGAAGACTCGACACGATCACCGTCAACGTGGCGCACCCGGGCATCATCGCCGGCACCCGACTCGGCCGGAACGCCCGCGGCGCGCTGAAGGAACTCGGCGACCGACTCGCCCGCACGTCCCCGGGGCCGGACGTCGGCGCGGACACGCCGTGCTGGCTGGCCACATCGTCCGAAGTGGACGGACAGACGGGCGGCTGCTACGTGGACCGCCGGAAGGTGCCGACCGCCGATCACACCACGGATCCGGCCCGCTGCGACCGGTTGTGGCGGGAAAGCGCTCACCTGGTGGGATTGTCCGAGCATCAGGAACGCCGCTCACGGTAGCGTCACGGCACGTGCGAACCGGCCGCTGGAACCGCGACTTCTCCCTGTTCTTCGTGGCCCGCGCGGCCGCCCGCCTGGGCGACATGATGCTGCCGGTCGCGCTCGCCGCCGGCCTGATCCAGTACGGCTACGGCGTCGGCGCGGTCGGCGCCGCGATGGCCGCATTCAGTGCGTGTTTCGCGGGTTTCGTCATATTCGGCGGCGTGATCGCGGACCGGTTCGACACCCGCGCGGTGATGGTGTGCGCGGACCTGGCCCGGGTGGTCACGCAGTCCTCGGTGGCGGTCATGTTCTTCACCGGCCACGTCGTGCTCTGGCAGATCTGCGCCATCGGCGCGGTCAACGGCCTGTGCGCGGCGCTGTTCCAGCCGGGCATCGCGAGCACGATCCCGCAGATCGCCACGGATGTGCAGGGCGCCAACGGAATCATCCGCACCGCCGAGTCGGTGGCGGGCGTGGCCGGCCCGGCGTTCGCGGGCCTGCTGATCGGCGTGACGTCGGTCGGCGGCGTTTTCGCCGCGCACGCGGCGACGTACCTCACCAGTGCGCTTTGCCTGGTGGGCCTGCGACTCCGCCGCCAACCGCGGCCGGTGGAGCGAGCGCGGTTCCGGGCCGATCTGGTCGAGGGCTGGCGCGAGTTCGCCGCCCGCGGCTGGGTGTGGGGGGTGATCCTGGTCTGGATGGTCCTGATGATCACCAGCTTCGGCCCGCTCACCCCGCTGGTCGCCACCGAGATCATCACCCACCACGGCGACACCGCGTACGGCCTGGTCAACTCGGTCGGCGGGGCCGGCATGGCGGTCGGCGGCCTGATCGCGATGCGGCTGCGCCCCCGCCACCCGCTGCGCGCCGGCGCGATCGCGATGTTCGGCTACGGCGCGCAGCCGCTGGCCGTCGCCCTGCACGCCCCGATCTGGCTGGTCGCGGGCGCGTGCGCGATCAGCGGCGCGGTCCAGACGTTCTGGGGCGTGATGTGGGCGACGAGCATCCAGACCCAGATCCCCGGCTCGATCCTCAACCGCATCCACGCCTACGAGGTCGCCGGCTCGCTGGCGATGATGCCGGTCGGCCAGGCGCTCGCCGGCCCGGCGGCGGGTCTGCTCGGCGAGGGCCCGGTGCTGCTGGTCGGGGCGGCGACGGCGGCGACCGGCATGGCGGTGCTGCTGGCGGCGAGGCCGATCCGGGATCTCGGCCGGGTGGATCGGGCAAGTCGCCATGAGCCGGAGCTGGTGACAGGCTGACCTCATGCGCTCCGACCTGCTCTCCGTCCCCGGCGCCCCGGACCGCGCGAATGAGGACTTCGCTGCACTGTCGGCAACGAGGGCGGCCTTGGTGCTGGACGGGGTGACGCCGCCGCCGGACGGCCGAACGGGGTGCATCCACACGGTGACCTGGTATGTCCAGCAGCTGGGGCCGGCGCTCCTCCAGAGGGCGGCGACGCGCCGGGACCAGGCGCTCCAGGACTGCCTGGCGGAGGCCATCGCGCAGACGGCGGCGAAGCATGAGGACACCTGCGACCTGAGCCACCGCCGAACCCCGCAGGCGACGGTGGTGGCGCTGCGCTGGGACGCCAACGAGCTGGAGTACCTCGTGCTGTCGGACTCGGTCCTGCTGGTGGACGTCGACGGCGCGATCGAACCGATCCTCGACACCCGCCTCGATGAGCTCCTGCGCCGGCCGGAGCTGCGCGAAATCCGCTACACGCCGGCCTACTTCCAAGCGGTGGAGGCCTTCCGCAACGCCGATGGCGGCTTCTACACGGCGGCGGCGGACCCTGAGGTCGCCAAGCGCGCGGTCACCGGTCGCCTGAGCAACGTTCGAGCGGCGGCGGCGATGTCGGACGGCGCCTCGCGCTGGACCGAGGTGTTCGGATTCGGCGGCTGGACGGAGCTGTTCGCACAGGTCAGGGACGCGGGCGCGCAGGCGGTGATCGACGAGGTGCGCCAGGCGGAGTCCGCGGACCCGGACCGGCAGGCCTTCCCCCGCGGCAAGGCCCACGACGACGCGTCGATCGTCTTCCTGGAGTTCTGAGACCCACGAGAGGAGGGCATGCGTGGTTGACGCATGCCCGCATCCGGCCTACCGTTTTCATCAATAGAAACCCAACTTTCACATAGTGGGACCTGATGACTCAAGGTGAATCGGCGAGGACCGAAGGTGGCGAGACGGCCCGCCGCGCGCTGCGCCTGATCGAGGCGGTGGTCACCGCGGGCGACCCGATCGGCCTCGACGACCTGGCGACACAGGTCGGCCTGTCGAAGAGCACCTGCTACCGCCTGCTCCGCGTCCTTCAGGACGAGCTGTACGTGGAGCGGGTCGACGCGGGCGGCTACCGCGTCGGCAACCGGCTGATCGCGGTGTCCTCAGCGGTGCTGGCCGATGCCGCGCTGTACCAGGCGGCGCGGCCGGCGCTGCGGGCGTTGTCGGACGCCTCGGGCGAGACGGCGACCCTGCATCTACGGGCCGGCAATCGCAACATCCTCGTGCTGGGCGTGGAAAGCGCCGACCAGGTGCTGCGCCGCGCGGCGACGGTCGGCGAGACGACGGGACTGGGCAGCGGTTCCAGCGGCCGCTCGATCCTGGCGTTCCTGCCGGCCGCGGAGGCGGAGCCGATCATCATGGCCGCCGACGACCCGCAGGCCCTGCGCCGGTCGCTCGACGAGATCCGCCGCGACGGCTACGCGCTCTCCTACGGCGCGAATCACCCTGGAGTGCACGGCATCGCCGCGCCGGTGCTGTCCACTTTTGACGTTGTCGGCCAGCCGATGTCGGTCGCGCTGTCCGGGCCGGCGGACCGTTGGACGGGCGCCCGCATGGCGTCCTTCGCGGACAAGCTGATCACCACCTGCGCGCACCTGTCCGAGCTGTTCGACACCGGCTGGAGGTCGAACCCGTGACCGCCACGACAACTCTGTCGAACTGGCTGGCCGACCTCACCTGGGACGCGGTGCCGCCGACAACGCGGACCAGGGCCAAGCACCTGGTGCTCGACGGCCTTGCCTGCGCGCTGATCGGCGCGCAGCTGCCGTGGTCGAGGATCGCCGTGCAAGGCGTGACCTCCTTTGAGGGAAACGGATCCGGCACGGTGATCGGCTGGGGCCGGACGATCAGCCCGCCGGCCGCCGCGCTGCTCAACGGGACCTTCATCCAGGGCTTCGAACTGGACGACTTCCACCCGCTGGCGCCGGTGCACTCCTGCTCGATCGTGCTGCCTTCCCTGCTGGCCACGGCGGAACTGCTCGGCGGAGTGTCCGGAAAGGACTTTCTGCTCGGCGTGGTCGCGGGGTTCGAGGTGGGGCCGCGGGTCGGGCTGGCGCTGCACGGCGCGCAGATGCTCAACCGCGGCTGGCACTCCGGATCGGTGTTCGGCCCGATGGCCAGCGCCGCCGCCTCGGGCGTGCTGCGCGGGCTCACCGCCGCGCAGTTCGAGGATGCGATCGCGCTGGGTGCCACGCAGTCGTCCGGGCTGATGGCCGCCCAGTACGAAGCGATGTCCAAGCGCATGCACCACGGATTCGCGTCACGCAACGGCTTCTACGCCGCAGGGCTCGCCGCCGCCGGCTACACCGGCATCAAGCAGGTCTTCGAGCGCGGGTACGGCGGTTTCCTGTCCACGTTCGGCGAGGGCCACGACCCGGACATCACGCAGATCACTCATGGCTTGGGCGAGATCTGGCACACCGACCTGAGCGTCATCAAGGCGCACGCCGCGATGGGTGGCCTGCACGGCGGGATCCAGGCGGCCTTGTCCTTGCGGGACAAGGCTTCCCCCAACGAAATCGAGCGCATCGACATCGACGTGACGTCCACCGTGTATCACCACGGCTGGTGGACACCGCAACGGCCGATGACCACGATCGGCGCGCAGATGAACATCGGCTACGCCGTCGCCGTCGCGCTGCTCGACGGCGAGGTGATGCCGGCGCAGTTCACCGCGCAGCGCATCGACAGCGACGACGTGTGGTCGCTGCTGCCGCGAGTCGACGTCAAGCAGGACAACGAACTCGGCCGCTTCGCCACCAGGCTGACGATCACGCTCAAGGACGGCGCCGAGCTGACAGAGCTGGTCGAGCAGCCGCGCGGCGGTCCGGCGAACCCGCTGAGCAACGACGACATCGTCACCAAGTACCGGGCGCTGACCGCCGGCGTCCTGGAGCCCGAGCGGGCCGAGGCGATCGAAAGCCACGTGTTGGCGCTCGACACCGCGACCGACATCTGCGACCTGATCCGGCTGCTCGCCGCGCCCGTGTGCGGCGCGTTGGACTGATGGGAACCACCATGACCGCCGCACGAGCCCGGTTACGGGCGTTGTTGTCCACAGAGGAACTGATCACCGCCCCCGGCGTCTTCGACGGCCTCTCCGCCTCGCTGGCCAAGCGGCTCGGCTTCGCCGCCGCGTACATGACCGGCGCCGGCGTGTCCGCGGCCGGCTTCGGCCTGCCGGACATCGGACTGGTGTCGCAGACCGAGATGGTCGAGCGGGCCAGGATGATCACGAGCGTGCTCGGGGACCTGCCGCTGATCGCCGACGCCGACACCGGCTACGGTGGCCCGCTGAACGTGGTGCGCACGGTGCGCGAGTACGAGCGGGCCGGTGTCGCCGCCCTGCACCTGGAGGACCAGGCGTTCCCCAAGCGCTGCGGGCACTTGCCGGACAAGGAGCTGATCGGCGCCGGCGCGTACCTGGACAAGCTGCGCGCCGCACTGGACGCCCGGGTCGACGAGAACCTGGTGATCATCGCCCGCACCGACGCCCGCGCGCCGCTGGGCCTGGACGAGGCGATCGACCGGGCCAACCTGTACGCCGCCGAGGGCGCCGACGTGATCTTCGTGGAGGCCCCGCAGAGCCTCGCCGAACTGGAGCGGGTCGCCGCCGAGGTGCCCGCGCCGCTGCTGATCAACATGGTGCAGGGCGGCCTCACGCCCGACACCGGCGCGGAAACCCTGGCCCGCCTGGGGTTCCGGATCGCCATCCACCCCGGCGCCGCGCTGGCCGCGAGCGCGTACGCGATGCTGCACTCGCTGGCCGCCCTGCGCGGCGCCGAGGCCGAACCCGTGTCGGCGAGCCCGGCCGGCTTCTTCGAGCTGGTCGGCCTCAGGGAATGGTCCGAGCTGGGGGAGCGCTACCGCGAGGAGGCCCGGTCATGGGCATGACGATGATCGAGAAGATCCTGGCCCGCTCGGCCGGTCTGGACGAGGTGCGCGCCGGCCAGACGGTGGTGTCCGAGGTGGACATGACCGTGCTGATCGACCTCCAGTTCGCCACCGGCTGGGTGCAGCCGCTGCGCATCGCCGACCCGGCCAAGGTCGCGGTGATCATGGACCACGCGGTGCCGGCGCCCACCCTGCACGACGCCGAGGCCGGTCCGCGGGCGCGCAAGTTCGCCCGGGACTACGGCATCGACCGTTTCTACGACGTCGGCCGGCACGGCATCTGCCACCAGGTGATCGCCGAGAACGGCCTGGCCCGGCCCGGCGAAGTGCTGGCCTGCACCGACTCGCACACCTGCGCCGGCGGCGCGTACAACACGGCCGCGCGCGGCCTCGGGCCGGCCGAGGTGTACTCCATCCTGTGCACCGGCAGGACGTGGTTCACGGTCGCGCCGACCATCCGCTACGAACTCGTCGCCACGTTGCCGGACTTCGTCAGCGGCAAGGACATCTTCCTGCACATCGCCGGGAAGCACGGCGACGCCACCAACCGCAACCTGGAGTTCGGCGGCCCCGGCCTGGCGTCGGTCCCGATGCACGACCGGCGCACGATCGCCACCCAGTGCGCGGAGATCTCCGCCGACTTCGCCACCTTCGGCGTGGACGAGGTGTGCCGGGGGTTCCTCGACGCGCACACCGACCGCCCGTACACGCCGGCCGACGCCGACGAAGACGCCCGGTACGAGGACATCCGCGAGATCGATCTGTCCACACTGGAGCCTTATGTCGCCCGGCCGGGCACCGTGAGCCACAACGCGATACCGGTATCACAGCTGGAACACCGCACGGTCGACCAGTGCTTCATCGGCTCCTGCGCCAACGGCCAGCTGGAGGATCTCCGCATCGCCGCCGACATCCTGCGCGGCCGTGAGGTCGCCCCAGGCGTCCGACTGCTGGTGACGCCGGCGTCGCAAAAGGTATACCGGGACGCCGTGCGGCTCGGGTACGTCGAGGCGCTGGCCGACGCGGGCGCGGTCGTGACGAACTCGACCTGCGGGGCCTGCTTCGGTTACCACATGGGTGTGGTTGCCGCCGGCGAGGTCTGCCTGACCGCGAGCACCCGAAACTTCAAGGGGCGCATGGGAAGTCCGGACGCCGAGATCTACATGGCGTCGCCGGCCACGGTCGCCGCCTCGGCGATTGCCGGGCATGTCGTGGATCCACGGAAGGAGATCGCCTGATGGAGATCGAGGGGCGCGTGTGGGTGGTCGGCGACTCCGTGACCACCGACGCCATGTATCCCGGCTACGCCATGAAACTCCCGCTGCCCGAGGCGGCCCGGCACGTCTTCTACGATCTCCGTCCCGGTTGGACAGACGAGGTGCGAGAAGGCGATGTCGTGGTCGCCGGCCGCAACTTCGGGCTCGGCTCCTCGCGCCCGGTCGCCTCGCTGTTCCTGGAGCTCGGCGTGCGGGCACTGCTGGCCGACGAGTTCAACTCCCTGTTCCTGCGCAACTGCATCAACTTCGGCCTGCCGGCGCTGACCGTGCCGGGCGTGCGCGGGATCTTCGCCGACGGCGACACCGCCCGTGTCGACTTCGTCGAGGGCTGGTGCGAGAACGTCACCACGAGGGCGAAAATCCAGGCGGAGCCGCTGCCGGACTTCGTGCGGGACATCCTCGCCGCCGGCGGCCTGCTGCCCAAGCTCGCCCGGGAAGGCTACGTGCCGCGATGATCGACGGAATCACCAGGCTGCCGACCACCAAGCGGGACAACGCCTTCCTCGTCGAGGAGGAGGACGGCTACACGCTGGTCGACGTCGGCTGGGCCGGTGCGCCGAAGGCAATCGAGGCCTTCCTCGCGGAAAGAAACCGGTCCCTCAGGGACATCCGCCGGATCGTGATCACCCACGCCCACCCCGACCACGTCAAAGGCCTCCACGAACTGAGAGTTCGCACCGGCGCGACGGTCCTGATCCACTCCGCCGACGCGCCATGGCTCCAGAACGGTCGCGTGCCGGCCGAGGGCCGATCCGGCGGGCTCGGCCGGTTCATCGACCGACTTCCCCTGGCGCACTGGACACCCGTGACCGCGAACGGACACGTCGCGGACGGCGACATGATCGGCAACCTGCGGGTGCTCCACACCCCCGGCCACACGCCGGGGCACATCGCGCTGCTGCACGAGCCGAGCCGGGCGCTGCTGGTCGGCGACCTCATCTTCAACCGAGGGACACTCGGCCTCGGGCCGCCGGCGCTGGCCGCCGACCCGGGCCGCCGGCCGGACAGCATTGCCAAGCTGCCCAAGGACGTCAGCGCGATCGGCCTCGCGCACGGCGACCCACTCGTCGGTCGACAGGTGGAGCTGATCGCGACGATCGGCTGAGACGATCTACCCGAAAACCACATTCGCACTGTCTGTGAGCGCGACTCGCGGGTAGGGGGTTTGGCGGCTGGTGCCGTGCAGGGCGGCGAAGAAGGTGTTGAAGTGGACGGCGACGGGTTGGTAGCGGCGGATGAGGTCGGCGGCCGCGGCGGGGAACGGCGCGTCGTCGGGGAAGTCCGCGAGGTAGGCGTACCGGTCCAGCGGTCCACCTGGGACATTGCCGAGCACTCGCACGAGCATGTTGGTCAGGTGCGACACCGCATAACACCGGTCGTGGCCGGCATTGTGATCGAGAAACTCGCGTTCGGCCGGCGACAGATCGAAGTCCTTCGACACGGCCAGCCCCAGATCGCCGAGGTAGAGCCGCTCGCCGTCGGTGAGGACGTTGCCGAAATGGGTGTCGAAATGGAACAGTCCGCGACTCTCCATGAATTCCGTGACGCCGAGCAGATCGCGTTCCACCATCGCGCACGGGCCCTCGATGTCGCCGGCGGCGAGGCGGTCCGGCAGCCACTCGCTGAGCACGTGCGGGAAGTACTCCATGAACAGCACCACGCTCGCCTCGGCGGCGACCAGCGCCTCCACCCGCTCCCGCACGCCGTCGCCGTGGTGCAGGTACTCGAGGAACGCGTCGATGTCCCCGAAGTCCTCGCGCACCGGCGGCGGCGTGTCCAGCACGCGCCAGTGGTAGAGCATCGGGAAGTTCCCGCACGCCCCGGACAGCACCCAGTTGGTGGTCATCACGTGCGCGGCGAGCTCCCGCCACGCGCCGAAGCCGGGGGTCAGGACGCCGTACTGGCACCACGGTGGCAGCCCGAACATGTTCGCCGTCGAATGCCGGTGCTCCGGCCGGCGCTCCAGCTCGGTCAGCGGCACCCTCTTGACGAACACCCGCTCACCGGCCACGGTCAGCATCCCCGCCGCGCCCCCGACGCCGCTGCTGTCGATCGGCGTCACGGTGTCCAGCAACCGTGCAACCTGCTGGTCGCCGAGCAACGTCAATGCCGTGGAGACGGCCGCGTAACGGTCGATTCGGGTCACGCCGTCGACGTTACCGGCGCGGATGATCGGTTCGCCAACGGGTTTTGACAATCCTTCTTTCGTCGGGCCGCCGGTGTTGATGACTGTTGATACGGATTGTGGCGCTGAACACTCGCTGCGCATCTTTTTGTCCGATTTGCCGGCCATTTCGTCACCGTGAGCTGATGGACCCCGTCACGCATGTGACCGGCAGGTCACGGTGTGGCCAACCGTGATGGGTGATTCCATACCTTGGTAGGGAATCCATTCCCACGGGGTACCACGGCTGTTAATGTCCTCTCAACTCCCTCGCCGAGGGAAATAACCCCTGCCCATTTTTTCATCTCCCCTGTAGGGATGGAGCAATCGTGAAGCTGACCCGTCGCGCCTCCGTGGCGCTGCTGGTTGCCGCGCCGATGGTCCTCGGGGCCGGCACCGGGTTCGCCGCCAGCGCGCAGGCGGACCCGCACACCACCCAGCTGGCCAACAGTGCCGCCCCCGGTCTCGAGTTCGCCACAAGAACCGGCTCGGTGGACGCCGACCAGCAGATGAAGGTCGCCGTCTCGCTGAACTACCGGGACGCCGCCGGTCTGGACGCCTTCCTGGCCCGGGTGAACAACCCGAGCTCGGCGGAATACCACCACTACCTGACCTCGGAGCAGTTCGTCGCCCGGTTCGCGCCCACCCAGGCGCAGGTCGACCAGGTCCGCGCGTACCTCCAGGGCAAGGGCCTGACCGTCACCGACGTGGCCTCCAACCGGATGCTGATCGACGCCTCCGGCCCGGTCAAGACCGTGCAGAGCGCCTTCGCCACCTCGGAGTCGCGCTACCACGACAACAAGACCAACAAGGACTTCACCGCCAACGACACCGCGCCGTCGGTGGACAGCTCGGTGGCCGGCCTGATCGGCGGCGTCACCGGCCTGAACAACCACTACCAGATGCACAGCTACACGCAGGCCCCCAAGGCCGGCGCGCCCAAGGTCGGCAGCGGCCCCGGCGGCGGCTACACCGCGCAGGAGCTGCGCTCCGCGTACGGCGTGAACTCGCTGGTGAGCGGCGGCACGGACGGCTCCGGGCAGAGCATCGCGATGCTGGAGTTCTCGCACTTCACCCAGTCCAACATCAGCACGTACGACCAGCAGTACGCCACCGGCTCGCCGACCCCGACCGTCGTGAAGGTCGACGGCGGCGACGACGACACCGCCGGCGACGGCGTCACCGAGGTCGAGCTGGACATCGAGGTCGCGCACGCGATCGCGCCCAAGGCCAATGTCGCGGTCTACGAGGCCCCGAACAGCGACCAGGGCGAGATCGACATGTGGAACAAGTTCGTCACCGACAAGGTGTCGGTGGTGTCCTCCAGCTGGGGCTCCTGCGAGCTCGACGACACCGCGTCCACCGAGACCGCGGTCGACAACGTCGCCAAGCAGGGCGCGGCCCAGGGCCAGACCTTCCTGTCGGCGGCCGGCGACTCCGGCGCGTACGACTGCTACCGGCACTCCGGCACGCAGTCGCCCAACGCCAACAACCTCGCGGTCGACTTCCCCGGCTCCGACCCGTACGTGACCAGCGTCGGCGGCACCAGCCTGAGCGAGGGCTCCGGCGGCAGCTACGCCGGTGAGACCGTGTGGAACGAGGGCTCCACCAAGTGGGCCGGCGGCGGCGGTGTGTCCAGCAAGTTCGCCCGCCCGTCCTGGCAGACCGGCCCCGGCGTGAGCACCAGCTCGCTGCGCCAGGTTCCGGACGTGTCGGCCAACGCCCAGAACTACTCGATCTACACCGTGGGCCAGTGGACCTACGTCGGCGGCACCAGCGCGGCCACCCCGTTCTGGGCGTCCGTGCTGACGCTGGCCAACCAGCAGGCGGTCGCGGCCGGCCACGCCAAGGTCGGCCAGGTCAACTCCACGCTGTACCAGCTGGGCTCGTCCAGCAGCTACGGCACGCTGTTCCACGACATCACCAGCGGTGACAACCTGCACTACAGCGCGGCCGCCAACTTCGACGAGGCCAGCGGCTGGGGCTCGCCGAAGGCCGACGCCCTGGTGCCGAACCTGTCCGGCGGCGGCACCACGCAGCCGGGCGCCCCGGCCGTCACCAACCCGGGCAACCAGACCAACCTGGTCGGCGACTCGGTGAGCATCACCGCCAAGGCGACCGGCGGCACCACGCCGTACACCTGGAGCGCGACCGGCCTGCCCACCGGCCTGTCCATCGCCTCGGGCACGGGCGTGATCAGCGGCAAGACGACGACGGCCGGCAACTACAACGTCACCGTCACCGCGACCGACGCCGCCGGCAAGGCCGGCAGCGCCTCCTTCACCTGGGCCGTCAGCACCTCCGGCGGCTCCTGCTCCGGCCAGCAGCTGGGCAACCCCGGCTTCGAGACCGGCAGCGCCTCGCCGTGGAGCGCCTCCAGCGGCGTGGTCAGCAACGCCTCCGCCGGTGAGGCCGCGCACTCCGGCAGCTACCTGGCCTGGCTGGACGGCTACGGCTCCACCCACACCGACACGGTGTCCCAGTCGGTGACCATTCCGGCCGGCTGCCACGCGACCCTGTCGTTCTGGCTGCACATCGACACCGCCGAGACGACCACCAGCACCGCGTACGACAAGCTGACCGTCAAGGCCGGCTCGACCACGCTGGCGACCTACTCCAACCTGAACGCCAACTCCGGCTACGTGCAGAAGACGTTCGACGTCTCCTCGCTCGCCGGGCAGACCGTGACGATCTCCTTCACGGGTGCGGAGGACTCCGGCCTCCAGACCTCGTTCGTGATCGACGACACCGCCGTCACGCTGAGCTGAGCCTGTTGCTCGGAAGGGGCCCAACCTGGACGTTGAACGTCCAGGTTGGGCCCCTTCATAGCTTTCGGAGTTTGGCGCGCAGCGCCTTGCGGGCCAGCGGGCCGAGGTCGTCGATGACCTCCACCAGCACGGCCAGCCGGTCCAGCGTGCCCAGCGCCGCCTCGGCCCCGGCCGGGTCGACGCCCTCGTAAAGCTCCAGTCCGACGAAGCCGGCGCACAGCGCCTCGGCCAGACCGCCGATGTCGATCAGATCCGCCACCGGCGAGGAGAACAGCAGCCGATCCAGCGTGCCGCGGATCGGTGTCACCCACAGCCGCAGCGCACCGGCGGTCGCCTCCGCCAGCTGCGGATCTCCCTGTGCGCCGGCCATCATCTGCCCCAGCACCCGCACGTTGCCGCGCGCCCGCTCCTCGGCGTGCAGCTCGCGGCCGGCGGCCAGCAGATCGCGCAGGCTCTCCACCCGCGCCAGCCGCTCCTCGAACAGCGCCAGCCGGTCCTGCGTTGCGGCCAGGCACGCGGCCTTGAGCAGGTCGTGCACGCTGCCGAAGTGGTAGAACACCAACGCCTGGTTGACGCCCGCGGTGGCGGCGATGCTGCGCGCGGACGTGCCGGCGATGCCGTGCTGCCGGATCGTCTCGATCGCGCCGTCGATCAGGCGCTGGCGGGTGTCGGCCATGGGATCACGGTATGGGACGCCGCGCGCAAAGGTACGGGCGGGCGAGCGCCAGGGCGACGATCGTCAGCGCCAGGCCCGCGTACGCCGGCGCGAGGTGACCGAGATCGGTGTAGCCGATCTCGCCGTGCACCGTGAGAGCGCAGCCGAAACCGCTGATCGCTGCCAACGTGAGCGTCCACCACACCCAGGACTCGCCGCGTCGCCAACCCCACGCGCTGAGCAGCGCGATGCCGACACCGGCGGAGATCAGCGCGCCGCCGAAGCCGGCGCGGTCGTGCGCGATGAACGGCAGCAGGCGGGGATTCGCGGCCTGGAGCGCCTGCCCGGTGGTGTGCAGGTAGGTCAGATCGGACGGCACGAAGACGGTCGTGAGACCGACGACCGACACCACCGCGCCGCCGACGGCGATGCCCAGACCGGTGATCACCAGCAGCAGTTGGCCGACGAGCGCGCGCCGGCGCTGGCGTTCCGGTCCGTCGGGCAGCGGTGTGCGGCGGCGACCGCCGCGGCGACGAGTTGCCAGCAGGAAGAACGGGAACAGGGTTACCGTGGCGGCAAGGTGCAGCACGTCGACGAAACCCGTGCCGACGAAGTAGAACAGGGTGGGGAAGCCGAGCCAGCCCGACGCCGACAACGCCTCCCTGGCCCACAGGTGGCCGCGCCGGATGCCTTGGGACAGGCCGGTGTACAGCACGCCGATGGCGATCATGGTGCCGGCCAGGGAGATCCGGTCGTGCTGGAGGAAGTGCGCCAGGTGGTGGTCGACGGCGGAGACGCCGAGGTAGTCGCGGTCGTACCAGAGCAGGAGCGGCCCGAGCGTGATCGCCACGGCCGCCAGCCCGGCGACGATCATGCCGACGCCCAGCAGCGCGCCCCAAACCCAGGCGCGGTGCGGCTTTCCGCCGGCCGGCGTGGCGGCGTCGATCACCCGGGCGAACCAGCCGGGGCCCTCGCGGATCAGGGTCGCGGTGGTCGCCATGACCACTGTGGACGGGTCCGCAAGCGCTTGCGCAGCCTGGGAAATCGTGTGCGGGTGGACGAAGTCGCCGGCGACGACGGCGTCGACGTGCTGGGCGACGGCCGCGCGTGCTTCCGGCGAGGCCCGGGCGATCACCGGGATCCGCCTTCCCGCAACGGCTTTCCGGACGGTCGGCACGTCCTCCGGGTGTACCGGACCGATCTCGATCACGCCCGCGCCGAGCAACGGCAAGGCCCTGATGGCATCGTGGGCCACCTTCGGCGGTACCACCGCGCCCAGCCGAACGTGCACGCTGACGCCGGCCACCCTGCCGGCCAGTCGCCGCGGCGGATGCCGATGGCCGAGTCCACATGCGACGATCCGGCCACCGCCGGGCAGGGAGCCGACCTTCGCCAGGAGGCGCAACGCCGCCAGCTGGGATCGGCGCTCGCCGAGCAGCGTGGCGGCGATCCGGCGGAAGGGGTGATAAGTCCAGTCAGGCACGGGGTTTCCAGCCCAGGACCGGGTCCATCGCGCGCAGCGTCGCCGACACCGGCGTCAGCCGCGCGGCGACGTCCCGCGCCAGCACCGCCGGCGGCCACGTCCACTGGCTGACGGCGCTGAGCCGAGCCGACCGCCGCACGATCGCCTGTGTACGGCGCAAGCGAAGCCGGTCGTAGCCGGCCAATCCCACGGCGGCCAACGTGACGGCGTCCTCCAACGCCTGGCACGCACCCTGGCCGAGGCTGGGTGTCATGGCGTGGGCGGCGTCGCCGAGCAGCGCCACCCGGCCGTCCACATAGGTCCGCAGCGGCGGCAGGTCGTAGAGGTCCCGGCGCACGACTTCCGTCACGGCGTCGAGCAGCCGGGGAATCGGATCCGGCCAGTCGCCGAAACGTTCCCGCAGCTCATCGCGCCGACCGCCGGCAGCGGTGCGGGCGGTGGCGAAGACGTAGCAGCGATTGCCGGTCATGGCGGTGAAGCCGAACCGCTGCCCGGCGCCCCAGGTCGCCGCGCCCTCGGTCGGCGGCTGGGCCAGCGGTGCGGTGACCGCGCGCCAGCTCGTGCTGCCGGAGTAGCGGGTGAGCGGGGCGTCCGGCCAACACAGTTGCCGGACGGTGCTGTGCAGGCCGTCCGCGCCGACGATCAGGTCGAAGCCATGCGCCTGCGCCAGGTCGGTGAGCTCGGTGTTCGGTCGCAGCACGGCCGCCGGCAGCGCGTCGACGAGCACCCGCAGCAGGTCGGCGCGGTGCACGACGATCAGCGGCCAGCCGTGTCGGCGCTCGATCTCGGCGTTGTCGGTACGGGTCAGCCACCGCCCGGACCGGTCGCGGACGCCGCCGCCGCGCTCGACGGCGCCCAGCGCGCGGACCCGATCGGCCAGGCCGAGCGTGTCCAGTGCGCGCATGGCGTTGGGCCACAGCGACAAGCCCGCGCCGACCTCGGCGAACTCGGCCGCCCGCTCCCACACCTGGACCTGGCAGCCGCGCCGGTGCAACGCCAGCGCGGCCGCCAGTCCCCCTATCCCTCCCCCGACGACGAGAGCCCGCATCGCCTACCCCCCGTTTGAGCGAACGCTCAAAACGGTAGCCGAGGTTGAGCGATCGCTCAACCCCTCAGCTGCTGAACCAGCTCAGCTGCTGAACCAGCCCGGGGCGTCCAGCCGGAAGAAGTTGCCCGGGGTCATCCGGCGCAGGCCGGCCTCCATGTCGCGGAGTTGTTGCGGGCCGAGAGCGGCCGCCCACTCCGCGCGCAGCTCGTCGAAGATCCGGGCCGAGCGGACCAGGGCGTCCACGCCGTGCGCGGTGAGCCGCACCAGCTTGCGCCGGGCGTCCTGGGTGTCGTCGACGCGTTCGACATAGCCCAGCGCCTCCAGGCGATCCGCGGTCTTGCCGGCCGCCTGCTTGGACACGCCGAGGCGGCGGCCCATCTCGCTGGCGGTCGTGCCGGCGGTGCCGATGGCCTGCAACGCGAAGCCGTGCGAGGGCCGCAGCTCGGGGTGGCCCTGCACGGCGAGCTCGGCGTGCAGGCGGTCGATGAGCGTGCGGAAGCCCGCGAACAGCAGCAGGGGCAGCGCGAAGCCGGGTCCATCTTGGTCAGGCGCCGTGGAATTAGTCATTGCGCAACTCGACAACCTGGTTTACCTTTTCGACAACCACGTTGACTATGTTAGCCCACCTGGAGGAGAAGTTGTTCGTCGACCACACGCTGGAGACGGCGCCGGAGGCCGCCCGCCGGTCCCTGAAGGCCACCGTGGACCAGCTCGGCTACCTGCCGGCGCCGATGGCGCGGCTCGCCGCCTCGCCGCAGCTGCTGGACGGCTTTCTCAAGCTCACCGCCATGTTCGAGGCGACCACACTGGAACCGCTCGCCCGGGAGACGGTGGTCATGACGGTGGCCGTGCGCAACGGCTGCCACATCTGCATCGCCATGCACACCGCCATGCTCGGCGGCATCGGCGCGGACGCCGAGCTGGTGGCGGCGCTGCGCGAGCAGCGGCCGCTGCCGGACGAGAAGCTGGAGGCCCTGCGCCTGTTCACGGTCGCAGTTCTCGAAACCGCCGGCGGCGTGGACGACGTCGTGCTCAAGGAGTTCCTCGACCACGGCTACACCACGCAGAACGCGCTGGAGGTGGTCCTGGGCATCGGCACCTACACGCTGTCCACGTTCGCCAACCGGATGACCAAGGCGCCGGTGGACTATCAGCTGGCGGCGTTCGCCTGATCGTGCCGCCACTGGACGTCCTGCCGGTCCGGCTCCTCGCGCAGCACCGCCGCGTCGAGGAACCGCTCCGGGATCGCGAAGGCGTCCACCAGGGTGCGCGCGTGCGGCCGTAGCTTGCGGCACAGCGCGTTCACCGCCCCGTTCACGGCCTTGCCGCGGCCCGGCGTCAGCCGGCCGTGCGCGAGGAACCACGCCAGGTCCTCGTTGATCGTGTGCACCGCGTACAACGAGCACACCCGGTCGAGCAGGCGTTTGGCGTCCCCGTCGGCGCAGCGCCCGACCGCGTCCGAGAACGCTTGCAGCACAAGGCGTTCGGTGTGCACGCGGCCCACGCGCAGCACGTGGTCCTGCGCGTTGTTGAACACCTCGAACGGATCGGCCTCGCCGCCGGCGGCCCGACGCAGGCGCCGGGCCAGCCCCGACAGCACGTGCGCCTCCCGGTCCTCGAACGCCTGTAGCTGCCAGCTGCGGTCGTAGAGGGCGTCGGGGTCGTCCCGGCCGAGGCTGGGCAGGCGCTCGGTCACCATGCCGACGAACTGCTCCGCGACGAAGCGGGCCATCGCCACCGTGCCGAGCTCCTGGAACTCGCTGCGGTAGTTGGTCAACAGCCCCTTGGCGACCAGTTGCAGCAGCACCGTGTTGTCGCCCTCGAACGTGGTGAACACGTCCGTGTCGGCCTTCAACGTTGTGAGCAGGTTCTCGGCCAGGTAGCCGGCCCCGCCGCACGCCTCGCGGCAGGTCTGGATCGCCGCGGTGGTGTGCCATGTGGACAGTGCCTTGACGCCGGCGGCGCGGGATTCCAACTCGCGCTGCCGGCGCTCGTCCGGCTCGGCCTGGCCCTGGAGTTCGTGCAGGGCGGCGGTGAGCTCCTCCTGCGCGAAGTGCAGCGCGTAGGTGGTGGCCAGCGCCGGCAGTAGTTTCCGTTGGTGCGCCTGGTAATCCAGCAGCACGACCTCGCGCTTGTCGTCCGGGCGGTTGAACTGCCGGCGCGTGTCGGCGTACCGGACGGCGATGGTCAGCGCGCGTTTCGCCGCGCTGCCGGCGCTGCCGGCGACGCTGACCCGGCCGCGGATCAGCGTGCCCAGCATGGTGAAGAAGCGCCGGTTGTCGCTGGCGATCGGGCTGCGGTATGTGCCGTCCGCGTCGACCTGGCCGTAGCGGTCGAGCAGCGCCTCCCGCGGCACCCGGACGTGGTCGAACATCAGCCGGCCGTTGTCCACGCCGTTCAGGCCGGCCTTGCGGCCACAGTCCGTTATGGACACTCCGGGCAGCGGATCGCCTTGTGCGTCACGGATCGGCACCATGAACGCGTGCACGCCCCGGCTCTGGCCGCCGGTGATCAGCTGGGCGAACACCACCGCCGCCTTGCCGTCCCGGGCCGCGTTGCCGATGTAGTCCTTGCGGGCCGACTGGTGCGGGGTGTGGATGACGAAGCCGTTGTTGTCGAAGGTCGCCGTCGTGCGCAGGTGTTGCACGTCCGAGCCGTGACCGGTCTCCGTCATGGCGAAACAGCCCGGCAGCGTGAGGTCCATGATGTCGGCGAGGTAGCGCTCGTGGTGTCGCTGCGTGCCGAGGAGCTGGACCGCACCTCCGAACAGACCCCACTGCACGCCGGCCTTCACCATCAGCGACAGGTCGCCGAAACCGAGCGTCTCGAAGGCGACCACCGAGCCGCCGATGTCGCCGCCACCACCGTATTCACGGGCGAAGCCCAGCCGCGGGCCCTCGGTCTTGGCCAGGGCGTGCAGCTGCTCGAACACCAGCGTCCGGTGCTGCTCGGTGGTGAGGTCGCTGGCGTCCCGGTACTCGACGCCGGCCAGCTGCTCGCGGACCGTGCGGCGCAGCGCCGCCCACCGTCCGTCGAGGACATCGGTGATCGCAGTCGGCTCCACCGGCCGAGCGTAACCAGGTTCCTGGCACTACGCAGAACTGCGTATTTGCGGCCGTGTCCGCGCTGGTCACGATGTCGCCATGTTGAGCAGAAAGGCCAAGGCGCTGGCGGCTGCGGTGGTCCTGGCCGCCGCGTCGCTGACCGCCCCCGCCGCGCACGCCGGCGCCGGCTACTTCACCACCCTGGACCTGACCGCGCAGGCCGGCGCGCCGACTGCCGGGCCGTCGCAGTCCGTCGGCTGGTCGACGCCGTGGGACCTCCAGCGGCACATCGCCTACCGCGCCGCCGACGGCCGGTTGATCGTCGCCAGCTCCGCCGCCGGGAGTTCCGACTGGACGTGGACCACCGCCGTCGGCCCCGCCGACATCTACTACGGCTACCTGTCGGCGTTCACGTACTCCTGGGACCAGACCTCGCGCATCGTCTACGTCAACGGGAACACCCACCACCTGATCGAGACCTGGAACAGCCCGTCGTCGCCGACCTGGCAGACCGTCGACCTCACTGCGGCGCACAACGGCCCGGCGATCCAGACCGACCCGCACGGCTACGAGCAGAACGGCCAGATGCACATCGTGTTCCTGGACGGCTCGGGCGACGGCACGATCTGGGAGGCCGTGTTCAAGCCCGGTCCGGGCTGGCGGTTCATCAACCTGACCACGCTGACCGGGATCCGCAGCAGGCCCAACAACGGCGAGTCGCTGACCGCCGCATCGCTCGGCGCCGACGGTGAGGCCATCGGCTATGTCGGCACCGACGGCTACCCGCACGTGCTGCGCGGCCTGAACGGGGTGTGGACGGACCAACGGGTCGGCGTGCCGGCCGTGACCTCCTTCCTCAACCTCAACTCGATGGTGTTCCTGCGCGACAACCACCTCGTGCGCTACACGCTCCGCTACGAGGCCCCCGACATCGACATGCACCTGGCCACGCTGACCGCCGGCACGTGGACCGACACCGACGTGTTCAAGGTCCTGCCGCAGTCGACCGGCTACGAGGCGGTCGCCAAGGACGACTCGTACGCCTTCGACGCCGACGGCAGCGAGCACATGTTCACCATCGCCGGCAACGCCGGTGTGCACGAGTACGTGCGCACCCTCGACGGCCGCTGGTACTTCTGGGCCGACACCGGTCCGATCGTGAATGCCCCGGGCGAGGTCTCCGGTTTCGCTGCGCCCGACGACAATGTGCACGGCACCGAGACGGAGTTCTACGTCTACCAGAGCCCCGACCGGCACCAGATGGTCGCCGACCTCACCGCGCCGTACCAGCCGTAGTACGCACAACTGCGTATTTTCGGCTGCGTTCCCCCTGGTCAGGATTTCGCCCATGTCAAGGAAATGGGCCACGGCGCTGTCCGCCGCGCTGGCCATGGGGGCCGCGGCGCTGTGCGCGCCGGCCGCACACGCCGGCGCCGGCTACTTCACCAGTCAGGACCTGACCGCGTCCATCAACGCACCCGTCGGCCTGGGCCAGCCGGTGGGCTGGTCCACGCCGTGGGACCTGCAACGCCACTTCGCGTACACCACCTACTACGGCGGCGGCCGGCTCGTCGTGGCCAGCTCCGCGCCCGGCGGCGGCTGGACGTGGACCACCGCCGCGCTGAACGTCTATCCAGGCTTCCTGTCGGCGTATTCGTACTCGTGGGACCACAGCTCGCACATCTCGTACATCGACGGCACCAACCACCACCTGATGGAGCTGTGGCAGAGCGAGGCCTCGCCGACGTGGCAGAAGGTCGACCTGACCGTCACGTACAACGGGCCGCTCGGGGCCATGCACACGCACGGGTACGAGCAGAACGGCGAGCAGCACGTCGTCTTCGTCGACGCCGAGACCGGCACCGCCATCAAGGAGGCCGTCTTCACGCCCGGCCAGGCGTGGCACTTCGTCAACGTGTCCGCCCAGACCGGTCACTACGCTTTGGATTCTCAAGGCTGGTACGTGACGGCCACCTCCCTCGGCGACGGCGGCGAGGCCATCGGCTACATCAGTGCTGACGGCTATCCGCACGTGCTGGCCGGGCCGGCCGGGCGGTGGACCGACCAGCGGGTCGGCGGCCCGGCCGCGACCGGGTCGTACTACAACGTCAATTCGATGGCCTTCCTCCGGGACGGCCACCTTGTGCGGTACGTGCTGCGCTACGACGAGCCCGACGGCGATGTGCACGAGGCCGCCTGGCAGTCCGGCGGCTGGTCGGACACCAACGTCACCGCCGTGACCGGCTCGCGGGGCATCGCCTCGCCGGACCAGGGCAACGACGCCTACATCTGGGACGCCGACGGCAGCGACCACATGTTCGCCACCGACCGCAACAACGGCGCCGTCCACGAATTCGTGCGCACCCGCGACGGCCGCTGGTACTTCTGGACCGACTCCGCACCCGTGGCGAACAACGAAGGCTGGGCCGCCGGCTTCGCCGCTCCCGACGACGCCGTGCACGGCACCGAGACCGAGTTCTACGTGTACTACGACAGCAACCTGCACGTGGTGATCGCCGACCTCACCGCGCCCTACCAGCCGTAGCCGGAGGCATGCAGGGAAGGACGCCTGATCTGCCTTCAACGCGGACAAGGCGTCCTTCCCTGCATCGGGAGAGGCCTGGAGGCGGGAACAACGGAGGGCTTGCGGGGCGTTGCACGTCACAGCCGACAACTCGAGGAGTGACGCACGTGAGCAAGCCGGTGAAGATCCCGAACGAGCAGCACCCGATCACGGTGACGGCGCAGGGCCGGCACGTGGTGGCGACGGTGGGCGGCCGGGTGATCGCGGACACCCGGGAGGCGCTGACGCTCCAGGAGAGCACGTACCCGGCGGTGCAGTACATCCCGCGCAAGGACGTGGACTTCGCCCTGCTGGAGCGGACGGACCACGAGACGTACTGCCCGTACAAGGGCGACGCCTCGTACTACAGCATCCGGGCGGGGGAGACGTCGGCGGACAACGCGGTGTGGACGTACGAGGCTCCTTACGACGCGGTGGCGGAGATCAAGGATCACGTGGCGTTCTACCCGAACGTGGTGGACGTGCAGGTCCGCGAGGACTAGAGGCCTTCGACGACGCCGCCGGAGAACGGGGTGCGGGCGCCGGCCAGGCGCTCACCCAGCGCGATGCCGCCCCAGAAGCCCCGGGGCATGGCGGCGTCGCTGACGGGTCGCACGGTCAGGGGCTGCCCGAGTTCCTCGACGCGACGGAGGACCGACGGGTCGAAGCGGTCCTCGACGACCTGCGGGATCTCGGCGAGCACGGCGTCCCACGCCTCCGAGCGCGGCACGCCGGCCTCGCGGGCCCGCGCGACGGCCGCCTGCCAGGCGGAACCGAAGTGCTTGCCCCGTAATCGGTCCTGGAGCGGCGTGACCACGGTGTCGCCGGCGAGGTAGTCGGGCCCGTGGAACAGGGGCCGCCGCACGGCGTCGGCGATGTCGACGCCGAGCCCCAGCACTGCATGCAGGCACTGGAGCGTGGCGCAGTGCAGACCGGCGCCGATGCTGCTGGACGCCAGCACAGGCGCGCCGTCGCGCAGGGCAATGGCGGGGTTGACGGGGGACGGCAGGTGCTCACCGGGCCCGAGCTGCGCGAGCGCCTGCTGCTGGAAGGATGCGGCGTCGGGAATGGAGACGCCGCCGGCGAAAAGGCCGGTGGTGCCCCACAGGCTGGTGTTGATCGAGTGGCACGCGGCGGCGACCGCGCCGTGCGAGTCGACGGCCAGCACGAAGTCGGAGTGGCTGCCGGGACGCATGGCCTGCCGCGAGATGTGGATCAGCTCTCGCAGTGCCGCCGGATCGGTCATCGGGTCGCCGACGCCTTCGGCCAGCCGTAACGCCTCCACGAGCTGGGCGCCGCCGCGATGGGGCCGGCCGACGGTGTGCACCTGCGTCCCGTGGAAGTCGGCGACCAGCGGCGTGGCCCAGATCGGTTGGTACGAAGCGAGATCCGACAGGCTCGCCTTGCCGCCGGCGGCCCGCACGACGTCGACGAACTGCCGCGCCCACGGCCCCCGGTACATCCACTCCGCACCCTCGGCGGCGACGGCGCGCAGCGTGCGGGCCAGTTCCGGCTGCCGGAACTCCTCGCCCTCCACGGCCATGAACCCGGCGGGCAGCACGTCCTTGCGCAGCGCGAACTGCCGCGCCCGCCCGGCGCCGACCGGAAACCCTTCCGAGGCGACGAAAATCGCCGGCTCGAACAGGTCGGCCCACGGTAACCGCCCGAACCGGTCGTGCGCCGCCTGCAAGCCCGCCATGAAGCCGGGCACCAGCGCGGTCCGACCGCTGGGCGTGGGCTGGCGCGGGATGGTGCTCGGGTCGTCCTCCGCCGCGAAGGTGGCGAAGCCCGCGCTCAGCGAATCCGTTGCCCCGTCGGCGAAGTGTGTCAGGCTGAACACGCCGGCGTAGCTCACCCATGACCCGGCGGCCAGCGCGATCTGCGCGAGCGACGTCGCGATGACGGCGTCGACCGCGCTGCCGCCGGCCGCCAACACCTGCCGCCCGGCCAGCTGCGCGAACGGTCCGGTGGAGCCGACCATCATCGCCCGCTCGCCCTCGCCGGACACGCCTTCCGTGTCCGCCGGCAGCGTGCCGAGCTGGAGGTATCGGCGCACCTCGTCGGCGTCCCAGTTCCTCGGGTCCATGTCTTTCCCCCTCATCTGTGCAGTACTTATCAAAGCGTAAGTTCGGTGACATGCGCAAGTGGCTCTGGTAAGACCGAAGGCATGAAGGTGCGCTTGGGCGTCGGACTGGGGCCGGACACGGCCACCAGCGAGTTTCCCGCGATCGTGGACGAACTGGAGGCCGCCGGCGTCGACTCGCTCTGGCTGTCCGAGATCGTCTACGGCAACCAGGTCGAGCCGATGATCGGCATGGCCCACGCGCTGGCCCGCACCAGGAAGCTCAAGGTCGGCACCGGCGTCGCCGTGCTGCCCGGCCGCAACCCGGTGCTGGTCGCGAAGCAGCTGGCCACGCTCGCCAGCCTCGCGCCCAAGCGCGTGCTCCCGGTCTTCGGCCTACGCCCGGCCCGCCGCGGCGAGTGGAACCTGTTCCCGGTGCCGGCAGGTCGCCGCGCGGCCGTCTTCGACGAGTCGCTGCGACTGCTCCGGCTCGTGCTCACCGAGGACGACGTCACCTTCCACGGCGAGTTCTTCCAGGTGGACGGCGTCAGCCTGAAGGATCGCCCGCAGCGGCCGCTGGACATCTGGCTCGGCGGCAGCGCGCCGTCCGCCCTCACCCGGATCGGCCGGCTCGCGGACGGCTGGCTCGGCAGCTTCGTCACGCCCCAGCAGGCGAAACTCGCCGTCGAGGCGATCAAGGCGGCCGCCGCCGAGGCGGGACGAGAGGTGGAGGAGGACCACTACGGGCTGTCGCTTGCCGTTGCCCCCAACGGGATTCCGCCCGAGCTGGCCCGGGCCGCGACCGAACGCGCACCCGGCACGGATCCGAACGACCTGGTCGCCGCCAGCTGGGACGACGCCCGTCGGCTGCTCGACGGCTACCTCGACGCCGGCCTGACGAAGTTCGTGCTCAGACCCGCAGGCGCCATGACCTGGCAGGATTTCCTGACGAACTTCCTGCCGCTGGCGGAGGCCCTGCAGAACTAGGCCCCATTCGATCGAAGCCAGCGCAGCACGGCCTCGGTGTGCTCGCCCAACGCCGGCACCGGCCCCATGTCGGCCTCCCACCCACGGAAGGTCGCCGGCGGGAGCAGAGCCTGCACGTCGCCGCCCGGTGTCGACACCGTTCGCCAGCGATCACGTTGCCGCAGCTGGGGATGCTCGGCGAACTCCGCGACGGTCCGCTGCCGGCCGAAGGCGATCCGGGCGTCCTCGAGCCGCGCCACGAGCTCCGAACCGGTCAGCCCGCCGAACACGGAGTCGATCACGGCGTCCAGCTCCGAGCGGTGCGCCAGCCGGGACGAGTTCGACACGAAACGCGCATTCGTGGCGACATGCGGCATCAGGAGCACTTTCGCACAGAAGTCCTGCCACTCGCGCTCGTTCTGGATGCCGAGCTGGATCACCGTCCCGTCGCCGGCCCGGAAGGCCCCGTACGGCGCGATGGTCGCGTGACGCACACCACTGCGTTCCGGCGCCGATCCGCCGTAAGTGGCGTAGTAGTAGGGAAATCCCATCCACTCGCCGAGCGCCTCCAGCATGGACACCTCGATGTTCGAGCCCCGCCCGGTGCGCTCGCGGTCGTACAGCGCGGTCAGAATGCCGCCGTACGCGTACATCCCCGCCGCGATGTCCGCGGCGGCGATGCCCACCTTGGCCGGCTCAGCAGGTGAGCCGGTGATCGAGATGAGCCCGGCCTCGCTCTGGATCAGCAGGTCGTAGGCCTTGCGATCGCGGTACGGGCCGTCCGAGCCGTAGCCCGAGATGTCACAGGTGATCAGCCTCGGAAAGGCCGAACTCAGCTCAGCCGCCCCGAAACCCAGCCGCTCCGCCGCGCCCGGCGCGAGGTTCTGCACGAACACGTCCGCCCGCGCCGCCAGCGCGCGCAGCACCTCGGTGTCCTCCTTCACGTCCAGCTCCACGCTTTCCTTGCCGCGGTTGAGCCAGACGAAGTGGCTGGACTGCCCGTGCACGGTCCGGTCGTAGCCGCGCGCGAAGTCGCCCACCCCCGGCCGCTCGATCTTGATCACGCGCGCGCCGAGGTCGGCCAGCTGGCGGGTGGCCAGCGGCGCGGCGACGGCCTGTTCCAGCGCGACGACCACCAGTCCGGTCAGCGGTCCTGGCATCGGCACCTCCTCGGTCGGTGGCACTATTGGACCCGTGACGCGGATCCTGATCATCGGTGGGGGCATCGCCGGCACGTCCACGGCGCTGGCGGTGCACAAGGCGGGCGTCGACGTGACGGTGTTCGAGGCGCATCCCGACGGCGCCGCCGACATCGGAGCATTCCTCACGCTGGCCAGCAACGGCATGCTCGCGCTGGCCCAGCTCGACGCCGACGAGGCCGTCGCGCGGGTCGGCTTCCCGCTGACCTCGATGCGCGTCACCGGGCACACCGGCGACGTGCTGGCCGTCACGCCGATCGGCGACCAGGACGACCCGCTCCGGCACTACCGCTGCATCGGCCGCGCCGAGCTGGGGGCGGCCCTTCGTGCGGAGGCCAAGCGGCGCGGCATCGAGATCGTGCACGGCAAGCGCCTGACCGGGGTCGACGACGGCACCGTGACCTTCGCCGACGGCAGCACGGCCACCGGCGACCTCATCGTCGGCGCGGACGGCCTGAACTCCACGGTCCGCGGCCTCATCGCGCCGACCAACCCCCGCTACGCCGGCCAGCGCGTCTTCTACGGCTACACCACCGACGCCAAACCCGATCACGAGCCGGGCCGCATCGAGATGCTGCGCGGCAGCGGCACCGCCATCGGCTACGCGGTGTCGCCGGCCGGCGAGACGAACTGGTTCTGCCGCGTGCCGGACGCGGAGCTGACGCCCGAGGAGATCGCCGCCGGCACCCCCGAGCAGTGGCGCGACGCCCTGTTGCCGCTGGTCAGCACGGACGCCACGCCCGCGGCGGAGATCATCGCCGCCACCGGCCGGCTCATGGTCACCAATGCGTCCGACCTGCCGGAGGGGCTGCCGTGGCGGGCCGGCCGGATGCTGCTGCTCGGCGACGCCGCGCACGCCGCCTCGCCGGCGACCGGCCAGGGCGCGTCGATGGCCATGGAGGACGCCGTCGTGCTGGGCAAGGCCGTGCGGGACCTGGGTGTGACGGCCGAGGCGCTGGACGCGTACGAGGAGCTCCGCCGGCCCCGCGTCGAGCAGAACATCGCCAACTCGGCGCGGATGACCGCCGCCCGCACGTCCGGCGCCGCCCGCCCGGCGCCGGCGCCGGAGATCGACATCGCGGCCCAGTTGGACTGGCGCAGGCCCGTTTGACCGCGGATCTCTGCCCCCGCGCACCATTTCCCACTGCCCGGAACGCTCAGAGGTATCTGGCAACGGACGGGCAACCCCTGTGACCTGTCAGGCCGGCGGTTTACGCTGACCCGTCACAGCACGGGTAGGGTCGAAGCACGGGTGCGGGAAAGGGAGTGCCGTTGTCCGAGGCGCCGACACGCTGCGAGACGTGCGGTGACGAGCTGCCGGCGCGTGGGGACGGACCGGGGCGGCCGGCCAGGTTCTGCTCGCGGGCGTGCCGCCAGCGGGCCTACCGCCGGCGCAGCGGCGACCAGCAGCCCGAGGTCGAGCAGCCCGAGGTCGAGCAGCCCGAGGTCAATCGGGGGGCCACCTCGGCGCGTCCGCTGCCGGCGAGCCGCGACGCGTTCATCGGCCGCGCCCAGGAGCTGACCGACATCACCGCGCTGCTGCGCCGGTCGCGGCTGGTGAGCCTGGTCGGCCCGGGCGGTGCCGGCAAGACGCGGCTGGCCACCGAGTTCGCCGCCCGTGCGGCAACCACCGGCCCCGACGGCGTGTGGCTCGTCGAGCTGGCCCCGCTGACCAGCGAACACCTCCTCGTGCCGACGATCGCGGCCGCGCTGGGCGTGCGCGAGCAGGGCGGCGAGGACCTCGTGGACACGATTGTCCAGGCGCTGCAAGGAAAGCGAGCCCTGCTCGTGCTGGACAACTGCGAGCACCTGGTCGACGCCAGCGCCTCGCTCGCCGATGCCTTGCTCACCGGCTGCCCGCAGCTGCGGATCCTCGTCACCAGCCGGGAATCCCTTGACCTGCCAGGGGAAGCGGTGCTCCGGGTCGGTCACCTGTCGCTGCCCGACGACACGCCCGTGGCGCGCTCCGACGCGGTTCAGCTGTTCGTGGAACGGGCCCGCCTGCTGCGACCCGACTTCGAGCCGACGGACGCGACGCGCCAGGTCGTCGCCGAGATCTGCGTACGGCTGGACGGCATGCCGCTGGCGATCGAGCTGGCCGCCCGCTGGGTGCGGGTGCTGTCCGTCGAGGACATCCTGGCCCGCCTCGACGACCGGTTCGAACTGCTGTCCCGGGGCCCGCGCACGGCCGCCGTCCGGCACCGCGACCTGCGGGCGACCATCGAGTGGAGCTATGAGCTCCTCGACGACGCCGAACGGGCGGCGCTGCGCCGACTTTCCGTGCTGGCCGGCGACTTCAGCCTCGACTCGGCCGGCGCGGTGTGCGGCACGAGCCCGCAGGCCACCCTGCGGCTGCTGGCCGACCTGGACGCGAAGTCGCTGGTCGTGGCCGTGCCGGGGGTGGTGCAGCGGTTCCGCCAGCTGGAGTCGATCCGGCTCTACGCGCGGGAGAAGCTGGTCGACGCGGGCGAGCTGGCGGAGACCACCGAGCGCCTGGTCGGCTGGCTGACCGGGCTGGCCGAATCGCACTACGTGGACCAGATCCTGTACACGGTCGAGGACGACGGTCCCAAGGTCGACGACGAGCGGGACAACCTGCTGCAAGCCGTGGAATGGGCCACCGAGCGGCGCGACGAGCGGCTGACGGTGCTGGCGGCGGCGCTGGGCGGGGCGTGGCGGCGGCAGGGCCACACCGTGCAGATCCGCAAGCTGCTCGAGGCGGCGCTGACGATCACCAAGCGGGACAACCCGTATCGCAGCCTGGCGTTGCAGGAACTGGGCTGGTTCTCCTACAACGCGGGGGACTTCGAGCGGTCCAGCGAGCTTGCCGTCGAGGCGATGGAGCTGGAGGAGCCGCGCGGCCGGCCGGTGGCGCTGGCGCGCGGCCTGGCCCTGCTGACGGTGGTGTACCAGTCGACCGACAACACGGCGGCGAGCGTGCGCTGCGCCGAGCGGGTCGTCGAGCTGCTGCGGCCGCTCAACCGGCCGCTGGACACCGCGGTCAGCATGCACAATCTCGGCTACGCCCTGATGGCGACCGGGGACCTGGCGCGGGCGGCGGCGCTGATCGAGGAGAGCCTGCCGGTCTACCTGGAGCTGGCCGACCCGGTGAAGCAGCTGGAGACCCTGCACTCCGCGGGCGCTCTCGCCCTGGAACGCGGGCAGCACGTGCAGGCCGGCGACTACTTCCTGCGCAGCCTGGAGGCCTGCCCCGAGGCGGGCTCGCCGGCGATGTACCCGATCGAGGGGCTGGCGGTGGTCGCCGCGCACACCGGCGAGCCGAAGCGCGCCCTGTTGCTGGGCACGGCCATGGCGGCGCAGCTGCGGAAGTGGCGGCTGGGCCGGGAGCCGTACTGGCAGCGGCACGTGGATGTCGCGATGGCCGCGGCCCGGGATGCGCTGAGCGCGCAGGCGGCCCGCGAGACCACCGAGGCCGGCGAGCGGATGACGCTGGCGCAGGCGATCGCGTACTCGCTGCGGACGCCGCTGGCCGAGGACTCGCCGCTGTCGCAGCGGGAGCTGGACGTGGCGATGCTGACCGCGGAGGGGCTGACCAACCGGGAGATCGCCGTCCGGCTGTCGATCTCCGAACGGACCGTGGAGACGCACCTGCTGCACATCCGCACCAAGCTGGACCTGCGCACCCGCGCCCAGGTGGCGGCGTGGGCGGTCGAGCGCGGCCGGGTTTCGTCACGCAACTGAGCGCTGTGGGTTTCCCCGATGTCCGGGGCCCGGCGATCGTTGAAACTCGAATCATGGCGAGGGGTGAACGGGTCGTCCGGGCGTTGTACGAGCAGCACGGGGCCGCGCTGATGGCGTACGCGAGCCGGCTGACCGGCGGCCGCCGGGCCTGGGCCGAGGACGTGGTCACGGAGACGCTGGTGCGCGCGGCCAGGGCCCGTGGCCTGGGCAAGGACACGCAGGCCCGGCTGTGGCTGTTCCGCACGGTGCAGGACGTGGTGGGCGAGGGCACCGACAGCGTGGTGCCGGTCGGCCAGCGTCGTCAGCTCGCGGTCGCCGACGCGCTGTTCGCCCTGGAACCCCACCACCGAGACGTGCTGGTGACACGCGCAGGCGCCGCGAAGGACGCCTTCGCGGCGCTGCACGCGTTCAAACACGCCCTCGCGGCTCGCGGCGTGACGAAATCAGGCCTCGACGATCTCCTTGCCGAGCGGCAGCAGTGACACGGGGATCAGCTTGAAGTTGGCCACCCCGAGCGGAATGCCGATGATCGTGACGCACAGCAGGAAGCCGGTGACCAGATGCCCGAGTGCCAGCCACCAGCCGGCGAAGACCAGCCAGATGATGTTGCCCAGGGCCGCCCCGGCGCCGGCGCCCGGCTTGTCGACGAGGGTGCGGCCGAAGGGCCACAGCGCGTAGCTCGCCATCCGGAACGACGCGATGCCGAACGGGATCGTGATGATCAGCGCGCAGCAGATCAGGCCCGCGACGGCGTAGCCGAGCGCCATCCAGAAGCCGCACAGCACCAGCCAGATCAGGTTCAGCAAGGTCTTCATGCGGCCATGGTGCCCGGCCGCGGCCGTCCCGGGCGACGGATCCGCCGATGTTCCGGGTCGTCTCGGGGTCGAAATCAGGGTTTCGCCCCGGTGGGGTCAGTGCGTCAGCAACTGGTCCAGGAACGACCGGTAGCCGCGCAGCGTGAGGCGCAGATCCTCGGTCTCCGTGTCGGAGCCCTCGCTCCACTGCTGCTCCAGCAGCCGCTTCCGTTCGCTGAACGCTGAGGCCAGCGTCTGCATCAGCTCGGCCACCAGCACGTCCGCGTCCCGCACGGCCCGCTTCGGGTCGTCGACGAACTGGGACTGCACCTCCCGCCAGCGTTCCTGGAAGCGCGTCGCCTCGCCCTCGTCGAACAGCACGTCGGTGACGTTCTCGCGGGTCCGCGGCTGCCGGTCCTGGTCCGGGTGCTGGTGGTCCTCGGCGAGCGTGTCGTCCGCCGGGCGGGCCGTCTCGTCGACCTCGACGACCTGGCTCTGCGCGGGCTCCCGCTCGAACTCGCGGGGCTCGTCGGTCGAGGCGATGTCCTCGGTGGTGGGGCGGATGTCCTCGTGCTGGTGCATCACTTGCTCCGTTCCGTGGTGGCGTGGTCCAGCAGGTCCTCGACGAGCGTCCGGTAGTGCCGCATGGCGTTGCGCAGGTCCTCTGTGGACGGCGGGTCCTCGTCGCCTCGGCTGGAGATCGCGTGCGCGGTTCGGTAGTGGTTCAGCACGGACGCGTGTTCCACGGACAGGTCGGCGATCTGCTGCTCGGTGCCCTCCACGGGGTAGCCGCGCTCGCGCATGATCTGGCCGACCAGCTCGTCGGCCCGGCGGACCGCGCCGCGCGGCGAGTCCACGAACTGCTCCTGCGCCCAGGTCCAGTCGCGCAGGTAGCCCTCCCGGCTCTCGGCGGTGAGCGGCTTCAGCTCGAACTTGTCGTGCCGGCGCTGGCGGTCCTCGAGCTCCCGCTCCGCCTCGCGGCGGTCGCCCTTGTTCCGCATCAGGTGGTCGTACTCGGGGCCGAACCGGTTGCGCAGCTGTCTGCTCCGCAGGTACGGGCGGGCCGCGGCCGCGGCCGCCGCCAGCACCACGATGACCACGACCAGCACGATGATCGCAGTGGTCGACATGGGTTCCTCCTCACTCGGATGTGACCCATGGCTGCCCGGTATGCGTGGTGTGAAACGCCGTCGCGCCGCAGTGCCGCCAGCGGGAGCAGTCGCCGTTGCGCCGCCCGGCGGGTTACCGCCAGGTACGCAGCTGCCCGCCGGTGAGCTCCGCGAAGGTGCCGGTGACGGGGTTGTGCGCCGTCGGCCGGAAGCCCTCGACCACGCCCTTTCGCGCCCCGTCGGCCGGGTCCCAGACCTCCAGGCCCGCCTCGGTGACGACGTGCAGCCGGCCCATGGACGTCCACATCCGGCCGCTCGGACCGGCGAACATCCCGATCCGCTCGTAGCCGGGCGCCCGGAACAGGGCGACGCCGTCGATCATCAGCTCGTCGTCGGGGCCGAGCCGCTGCACCGCGAGGGTGTCGTCGTCCAGCCACGCGACCGGCTGGTCCCAGGCGTAGGCACGCTGCGTGACGGTGATCCGCTCGTCGGCGTCCAGGTCGCTCACCGTGACCATGCCGACCGGATGCCACACCCAGCCGTCGTCGGCGAAGCGTCGGCCGCTCGGGTTCGCGGTCAGCCGGCCGTGGAAGTAGTCCAGCTTCGTGTCGTCGTCGGTGGTCAGGCGTTCGCCGGTCGCCGTGACCCATCGGTCGAGGCGGTTCCAGGCCGTCGCCGCGACCACCGTGCCGTCCCCCAGAAAGGCGATCGGGAACGGGGTCGTCTCGGGGGGTAGGTGCCCCGGTCGAGTTCCAGCGCCACCGACCCGTCGGCGAGGTCGATCACCACGCCGTGCCGGCCGTAGTCCGTGACCACCGCGGCGAAGCGGCCGTCGGGGGAGACGTGCAGGGCCGGCGCGGCGGTGCGGCCGTTGAACTCGCCTTCCTCGGCCGGCAGCGACACGGCATGGATCTTGTCGCCGCCGATGGTCACCAGTCCGTCCGCGGTGAGCGCCAGCCAGCCGGACGGCAGCGCGGCCAGGCAGTGGTCGTTGAGTGGAATCACCTCGCACGGCAGGGAATCCGGCGCCGACTGCGGCTCGTCCCGGTGTCGGATCTCCGGCGTCCCGCGCCAGCCGGCCGAAGTCCACAGGTCGCGGTCGATCTTCTCCACGCAGCCGACGCACGCCACCATCGGCGTGGCCTCGGCGTCCGCGCAGGGCACGCACAGCGCGTCGTACTCCACGGCGGTGCCGGTCAGTCGACGCGCCCACTGCGGCGGGTCCTCCGTGATCAGGTGTTCGCAGAGCCGGATCGGGGAGGCGTGCGCCACGTGGCCGCACGGCAGGGTTTCCATGCGCTAGCTAATAGCACGTGCGAGGCGATCGGCCCGCCTGGTTATCATCGACGTGAATCCGTCGAGGAAGGGGCCATGACCGCTGTTCCCGTGGTGGTGCTGGCCGGTTTTCTCGGCGCGGGCAAGACGACGCTGCTCAACCACCTGCTGCGCACCAGTTCCGGCACCCGCATCGGCGTGGTGGTCAACGACTTCGGCGCGGTGAACATCGACGCGATGGCCGTCGCCGGGCAGGTCGACAGCATGGTGTCGCTGTCCAACGGCTGCGTGTGCTGCGTGACAGACGAGGGCGGTCTGGGCGACGTGCTCGGCACGCTGACGGGGTCGGTGGACGTGATCGTCATCGAGGCCAGCGGGATCGCCGAGCCGCAGGCCGTGGCCCAGCAGGTGCTGGCCAGCACGAACACGTCCGTCGAGTACGGCGGCCTGGTCGAGGTGGTCGACGCCGTCGAGTTCGCCGCGACCCGCCTCCGCCATCCGGAACTCGACAAGCACCTGCGGGTCGCCGACCTGATCGTGCTGAACAAGGTCGACCGCGTGGACGCCGCCGAGCTGGCGGAGGTGTTCGCCGTGGTCACCGAGCTGGCCGAGGGCGCCGCGATCGTCACCACCGAGCACGGCCGGCTCGACCCCGGCCTGCTGTTCGACCGGCGCGAGCGGCCCCGGCCGGCGCAGCTGTCGTTCGACGACCTCGAGGACCATGAGCAGCACGTGCACGCGCTGTACCAGAGCGTGGTGTTCGAGACCGACGAGCCGATGCATCCCGAGCGGCTGATGGCCTTTCTCGACAGCCGCCCGGACGGCGTCTTCCGGATCAAGGGCTTCGTCCACTTCGGACAGCCCGAGCGGTACGAGCTCCAGGTGGTCGGCGGTTTCCTGCGGTTCCGCCGTGCCCGATGGGGCAGGAACGAGCCGCGGCGGACCAGCCTGGTGCTGATCGGCGTGGACATGAGCGGCCTGGAGGAACGGCTGGTCGACTGCGTCGGGGAGGGATCGGAGGCCGCCATGTTCGCGGTGCACCGGCACACCGAGTCGTGAGTTCGTTATTCAACAGCTGTTGAGTTTCGCGCCGCATGGTCTTAACCTCGGCGTCATGGTGACGCTCGACTTCTCCCACATCGACGGCGCGATGCTGGTGACCGTCGGGGGCAAGGCCGCCAACCTGGGGGAGATGACCCGGGCCGGGCTGCCGGTGCCGCCGGGGTTCTGCGTGACCACCGAGGCGTACCGGCGGGTCGCCGTGGGCGTGCCCGTCGACGACCCCTCGGCGGCGCGGGCCGCGCTGCTCGGGGTCTCGATCCCCGAGGAGATCGCCGCCGAGATCCGCTCGCGGTACGAGGCGCTGGGCGAGGACGTCCCGGTCGCCGTCCGGTCGTCGGCCACCGCCGAGGACCTGCCGTTCGCCAGCTTCGCCGGTCAGCAGGACACGTACCTCAACGTCGTTGGCGTCGACGCCGTGCTGGACGCCGTGCGCCGCTGCTGGGCGTCGCTGTGGACCGATCGCGCGTACGCGTATCGGGACAGCAATGGCATTTCCCACGCCACCGTCGAGTTGGCCGTTGTCGTGCAACGCATGGTGGACGCGGAGGTCGCCGGTGTGCTGTTCACCGCCAACCCCGTCACCGGGCGTCGGCGGCAGGCCGTCATCGACGCGAGTTACGGTCTGGGGGAGTCCGTCGTCTCCGGTTCCGTCAATCCCGACCACTTCATCGTGGACACGCTTTCCGGGTCCATTGTGGAGCGTCGTCTCGGCGACAAGAAGGTTGCCGTTCGGGCTCTTCCCAGCGGTGGCACCGAGTCCGTTCCGGTGGACTCGTCCGAGCCTTCCCTGTCGGACGACCAGATCCGAGCGCTGGCCGCCCTGGGTGATCGCGTCGAGCACCACTACGGGAGTCCCCAGGACACCGAGTGGGCCATCTCCTCGGACGGCTCGCTGTGGCTGACCCAGGCCCGTCCGATCACCACCCTGTATCCCTTGCCCGACAGCCCTTCCAACGACGGTCGCGGTCGGCACGCGTACCTCTGCGCCACCGTCGCCCAGGGCCTGTACCGTCCCATCACCCCCATGGGCCTGGCCGTGTTCCACCTCATCGGCACCGGTGGCCGCCGCATGTTCGGGCTGCCCGTCGAGGACGCCCTCGCCGGTCCCGGATTCTTCTCCGACGCCGGTCAGCGCCTCTACGTGGACATGACGGCCGTGATCCGCAACCGTGTCGGCCGCCTCGTCGTGCCGCGGATCTTCGACGTCATGGAGGCCCGATCCGCCACCGCCATGCGGTCGCTGTTCGACGACCCCGACATGTCGTTGCGCCCCGGCGCTTTCCGCACCGTCCGCCGCATTCTTCGGTTGATGTTGCGCGCCGGCTTCCCCCTCCGCTTGGTGGAGGCCCTGTTCTTCCCCGCATCGGCCGCCCGCCGCCTCGATGCTCTGGGTGCGCGTGTGGTCGCCGCCGCCACCCTGCCCGGCTCACCCGACGCCCGTACCCGCCTGGAGCACGTCATCCGTGCCGTGCCCCAGATTCCGCCCATGCTGCCCCGTGCCCTTCCCGTGCCGCTGGCCGGTTTCCTCACCCTGGAGCTCGCCCGTCGCCTCCTCGGCAGCGGCGCCGGTCTGGAGACCGTCCTCCGTGGGCTGCCTCACAACGTCACCACCGAGATGGACCTCGAACTGTGGGACGTGGCCGTCGGACTGCGCCCCCATGCCGCCCTTTTCGCGTCTGCCACCCCTGGCGAACTCGCCTCCCGCTACCTGGCCGGTTCCCTGCCTTCGGACGTCCAGCAGGCTCTGCACCGCTTCCTCGCCCGCTACGGCCACCGCGCCGTCGCCGAGATCGACCTCGGCATGCCCCGCTGGTCCGACGACCCCACCCACATCCTGGGCGTGCTGGCCAACTACCTCCGCCTGGACGCGGCTCCCGAGGCCAAGTCCATCCTCGACCTGGATTCCGTCGCCGTCTCTCCGTCCGCTCCCGACGTCCAGTTCGCTCGCGGCAGCGCCGAGGCGTCCGCCATGATCGCCCAGCTGTCCGCGTCCGGTGGCCTTCGCGGCCGCGTCGTCCGTTGGGCCCTGCGCCGCACCCGCCGCCTGGCCGGTCTTCGCGAGACCCCCAAGTTCTTCCTCGTGCAGACCCTCGCCGCGCTCCGCCACCAGCTCCAGTTCGTCGGCGCCGAGCTCGCCGCCGCCCACCGCATTTCCGTCCCCGACGACGTCTTCTTCCTGACCCTCGCCGAGTGCCGCGAGGCCTTGTCCGGCACCGACTTCCGTTCCCTCGTGGCCGACCGCCGCGCCTCCTACGACCAGGAGCTCCGCCGCCGCACCGTCCCCCAGGTGCTGCTGTCCGACGGCACCGACCCCGAGTCCGTGGCGTTCGCCGCCGCCGTCGGCTCCGACTCGCTTGTCGGCACCCCCGCCTCCACCGGCCGCCTCACCGGCACCGCCCGCGTGGTCATGGATCCCGTCGGCGCTCACCTGGAACCCGGCGAGATCCTTGTCGCCCCGTCCACCGACCCCGGTTGGACCCCGCTGTTCCTCACCGCCGGCGGCCTCGTCATGGAGATGGGCGGCGCCAATTCCCACGGCGCGGTCGTCGCCCGCGAGTACGGCATCCCCGCCGTCGTCGGCGTTCCCCGCGCCACCAGCCGTATCTCCACCGGAGACGTCATCACCATCGACGGCGCCGCCGGCACCGTCACCCAGGCCTGAGCGCCGCCTTCCGCAACCGTCCGAACTCCTCGGCCAACTCCGGCAGCTGCCAGTGCGCGTTCAAACCGCTCGGGTTGGGCAGCACCCAAACCTGTGTCTCCCCAACCGTTTCCGCACTCAACCCCACCCCGGCCCGAGGCTTCCCGAACGCGACCCGAAACGCCCCCAACCCGACGACCGCCAAGAACCGTGGCCGCCACCGAAGAACCGAAGATCTCAACCGCCGACCTCCGTCCACAAGCTCCTCGTCGGTGAGCTCGTCCGCCCGAGCGGTCGCCCGCGCCACCACATTGGTGATCCCCAAACCCAGCCCCGGCAACGACTCCTGCTCGGACGGGTCGAACAGCCGCGGCGTGAAGCCCGAACGCCACAGCGCGGGCCAGAACCGGTTGCCCGGTCGGGCGAAGTGATGCCCGGTGGCCGCCGACCACAGCCCGGGGTTGATGCCGCAGAACAGGACGTCGAGGTCCTCGGCGATCACGTCCGGTAGCAGTCGGCCATGGGCGGCGGCCAGTTCAGCTTTCGTGGGCACGCACCCGATTCTGTCAGCTCAACGGCTGCAACGTCATGCTGGCGCTCGACGGGCTCCCGTCGTTGACCAGCGACTCGAAGTTGCCCACGTCGTCGAACGCGAACGCGTACGCCTTGCCGTCGGCCATCTGGCTGTGGATCAACCGCGCGTACTGGTTGGTGACGCTGTCCTTGTAGAAGTCACCGGAGTTCACATCGGGCTGGTTGGCCGCGGTCAGCAGCGTCCCGCGGTTGTACCCGGCGCACAGCGTCCGCGAGATCGGCCCGCGGACCAGGTCGTTCGGCGCGTCCAGCAGGTTGAAGCAGCCGAAGATGCTGGAGGCGTCGGGTTTCTGGAACGACGTGACCACCTGCCCGGCGCTGTTGGTGAAGTTCATGACGTTCCCGGCCACTCGCCCGAAGTACTTGGTGCCGGGCTGGTCGGCGAACGGCGTGACGGTCAGCGTCGAGCCGCTGTACCTGCTCCACACGCGATCGACGTAGTCGCTCATGGCGCTGTTGGACAGCGCGCCGGTCTCGATGCCGTGCCCGGGCGACAGCGCCCGCAGCACGCTCCCGTTGGGCGCGGTCTGGATCAACCCGCCCCAACCGCCGGACTGTGCCTTCAACCCGTTCAGCACGGCGTTGTAGCCGCCGGATTTCAGGACACCGGTGCTCTTCGTGCCGCCACCGGTGTTGACGACGCCCACCGAGTACGGTGCGGAGAACATGTCGACCTGGGTGCTGTTGATCCACAGGCCGCTGTCGTTGAGCGTGTACTCCGACCAGTTGAACAGGATGTTCCGGTTGGGGTCACTGGGGTTCTGCACGGCGGGCTGCACGAGTCCGCCGGTGGTCAGCTTGAAGACGATCTTCTGACCGTACGAGAAGTAGATCCGGCCGGAGAACTTGGGGATCCGGATCGTGACGGACGAGCCGTTGCCGGGACCGGCGATGGACGCGTCCGGCGCGGGTGTCGGCGGGTTGCCGCCGGCGGGCCAGGCGTGGAACGTGCCGCCGGCGTCGGCCCAACCCTGCTGGCCGGTGGCCAGATTGGTGCCCAGGTCGTAGATGTAGACCGCGTCCCCGCGGCCGGAGCTGTTGGTGATCTTCAACGGGATGGTCGCCGGCACGGCGGCCTGCGCGGGCGTGGCGGACACCAGCGCGGCCGCGGCGACGGACGCCGCGGCGAACAGCGTGCACAACTTCCTTGTCGTGCGCATACGTGAATTCCCCTCGTCGGGTGCAGGGTGGCGAGGCGGCCTTGCTCTCGCGGCAGGTTGTGAGAGCGCTCTCATGGTGAAGTGGCGCGGTCCGTGGTGTCAATGGCCGAATAGCCCGAAACCGGTACCGAACTTTGTGTCCCGTTCGGTCAAAGGTCTAGACCTAGCGGCCGCGGGCACGGGAGGCTGGGCGGATGTTGACCTCGAGACTGGCCCGTGGGCTGACCGTGGCGGCGGCGCTCGCCGCGGCGGCCGTCACGGCGACACCCGGCAGCGCGGCGGCTGCCGGGCAGGCGAACCACCAGCTCCCCATTCCGGCGCACGTGTTCGCGCCCTACTTCCAGACGTACATCCCGGGCGACCCGGCGGAGCAGGCGGCGGCCTCGGGCGCCCGCTACCTGACGATGGCCTTCCTCCAGACGCCGGTCGCCGGCTCCTGCGAGGCGACCTGGGACGGCGACCCGAACCGGCCGATCTCCTGGGCCCAGTACGGCGACTCGATCGCCAGGCTGCGCGCCATGGGCGGCGACGTGATCGCCTCCTACGGCGGCGGCGACGCCTCCGGCCACGGCACCGACATCGCGGACAGCTGCGCCGACGTGGACAAGATCGCCGAGAACTTCGAGAAGGTGATCACCACCTACGGCATCACCCGCATCGACCTCGACGTCGAGGGTCCGATGCCGAAGAACCTGCCTGGCATGGACCGCCGCAACAAGGCGATCGCGCAGGTGGAGAGGTGGGCGGCGGCGCACGGCCGGACGATCCAGTTCGACTACACGGTGCCCACCGACGTCGTCGGGATCACCAAGGAAACCAAGGACATGCTGGCCAACGCCGTGAGCAACGGCGCGGACATCCACATCGTCAACATCATGACCTTCGACTACTACGACGACAAGCCGCACGAGATGGCGGCGGACACCAAGACCGCGGCTGGCGAGCTGCTGGACGAGCTGCGTGTGCTGCACCCGAGCACGCCGGACTTCAAGCTGTGGCAACAGGTCGGCATCATCGAGATGGTCGGCCTGGACGACTACGGCTCGGGCGGCGAGACCGGTCCGCTGGAGATCTTCACGCCGAGGGACGCCGTCGACGTGACGGTCTGGTCGTGGCTGCACAACATCGGCTCGCTGTCGTTCTGGGCGCTTGGCCGCGACAACGGCACCTGCGTCGGCCAGCACTCGGACAGCTGCTCCGGCGTGCAGCAGGCGGCCTGGCAGTACACCAAGACGATGGGCGCCTTCACGCACAACTAGACGCTGTGAAAGGCCATTCCTGACGTTCAACGTGAGGAATGGTCCTTTCCGGACGGAAGCTCAGGCCGGGGTGTAGACGAGCTCGACCACGCCGCCGGGGTGCATTCGCTTGCACTGCAGGCGAAGCTGCTGGTTGTGCGACCCGAACAGCGGAATGCCGCCACCGAGCAGCATGGGCAGCATCACCACGCCGAGCCGGTCGATCGCCCCGAGGTCGAGGAACGCGCGGATGGTCTGGGCGCCACCGATGACGTGCACATCGCCCATGAGGCCGGCGAGTCGCAGTCGCCGCAAGCACTCCGCGGGGTCGGCGACGGCCCGCACATCCCACGGCACCGAAGGCAGCGGACGGGAGGTCAGCACGTGCACGGGTTTGTCCGTCCACGGCCACGCCTGCGACCAGCGATCCAGCCCGCGGTCGAAGGTGGTGCGCCCCATCACCACGGCTTCGCAGTGCTCCAGCACCTCGGCGATGCCGTGCGACTGGTCCTCGTATCCGGGCAGCGCCTCCCACGCCGAGGCGCCGTCGGCCTGCGCGAGGAACCCGTCGAGGCTCACACCGACGTGGGTGCGGATCAGCATGCGGGCCCCTTCGCGATCGGTATCCCGTGGACACACCTGTGTCCGCCGGACACTTCGGTGTACGGTAGACACGCCTGGGGAGGGCAGCAAGGGGTCACTCTTGACAGAATCGGCCGGATTGCTCTGGGGGCTCGGTGAGCAGGGCAGGCCCGCGCTCACGGTGCAGCGCATCGCGGCCGCCGGCATCGGGCTGGCCGACGAGGCCGGCCTGGCGGCGGTGTCGATGCAGCAGGTCGCCGGCCGGCTGGACGTGACGAAAATGGCCCTCTACCGGCACGTCGTCAACAAGGCCGAGTTGCTCGCGGTGATGATCGAGATCGCCGTCGGAGCGCCGCCGGAGCTCACCGCCGACGGCTGGCGGGCGAAGCTGACGCAATGGGCCCTCCTGATGCGTGAGACGTGGCAGCGGCACCCCTGGCTGCCGGAGGCCACGGTCGGCAGCCGCGCGATGGGCCCGCGCGAGATCGGCTGGACGGAGGCGGCGGTCGCGGCGCTGGGGGGCACGGGGCTGACCGGCGCCCAGCGCATGGACGCGGTGTTCCTGCTCAGCGGGCACATCCGCAACACCCAGGCCACGTCCGGCACGCAGCCGTGGACCAGGGACAAGCGGCTGAACGAGCAGATCGCGGCGCACGGGGACCGGTTCCCGGCGCTGGTCGCGGCCACCGACGACGCCGCGGACGCCGACCCCGACAGCAGCTGGGAGTTCGGGCTGGCCCGCATCTTCGACGGGCTGGAACTGCTGATCCAGGCATGATCCGCGCGCTCGTGCTGTTGTCAACGGCATGAGCATCTACTTCCGGGTCGAGGTCAAGGCCAACGACGGCAAGATCGCCGAGTTCGAGCAGGTCGCGAAGGCGCTGGTCGCGGGCACCGCCGACGAGCCGGGCACGCTGTCCTACCGCCTGTTCAGCGACGCGCCGGGCAACTACACGTTCATCGAGGAGTACGTCGACGCGGCCGGGTCCGCCGCGCACGGCAAGGCCGCGCGGGAGCTGCTCGGCCAGCTCGGGGCGGTCGGCGAGATCACCCGGTTCGAGATCTTCGGCGGCGAGGCCGACGGCGTCGAGCAGGTCGCGGCGGCCATCCCGACCGCGACGATCCACCGCCAGGTGTTCTAGCGCTCCGGCGTCACGATCCCGTACTCGTGGATCTTGCGGTACAGCGTCGCCCGGGACATGCCGAGCAGCTGCGCGGTCTGCACCTTGTTGCCGCCGCTGTCGGCCAGGCCCTGCACGATGGCGTCCCGCTCGATCGACTCCAGCCGGCTCAGCGGCCGCCGCGTCAGGGTGCGGAACTCGGCCGGCAGGTCGCCGGGCTGGATGGTGCCCGTCCGCCGGTGCTGCACCGCGAGCTTGAGCACGTGGTGCAGCTCGGCGACGTTGCCGGGCCAGTCGAACCGCATCAGCAGGTGCATCGCCGCCGGCGAGCACGTCAACTGACCGCCGTGGCCGAGGCGGTTGAGGAACAGCGGCACCAGCTCGGACAGGTCCGCGACGTGCCGACGCAGCGGGGGCACCCGGACCGTACGGGGGAACATCGCCAGCAGCTCGGCCAGCTCCGGCCGGCCGACGGCGTTCTCGGCCATGGTCGCCGCGACCCACGTCGCCCGGGACGCCAGCCGTAGCAACCGGACCGTGGCCGCCAGTGCCGGCCCGGTGAGCCGGTCCACGTGCCGGATCACCAGCGCGTCCACCGGATCCTCGACGAGCTCGCGGCGCAGGTTGTCGTGCCACGAGGCGTCGGCGGCGTCCACCACGTGCACGCGGCCGGTCGGGTGCCGGCGCTGGTGCACGCACCGGGCCAGGGTCGTCTTGCCCACGCCGGGGTCGCCGCCGAGCACCAGCCATTCGCCGGTGCTGTACGCCGAATCCACGTCGTGGGCGCAGCGCAGCCACAGCGGCGCGGAGCCGACCGCGCCCGGCAGGAACATCGGCAGCCGAGGCTCGGGCACACCGGCCCCCTCCGGCTCGGAGTCGATCAGCTTGCCGCACAGCACGACGCCGGCGACATCGGTGTGGTGCTGCCCGAACACCTTGCGGCACTGGGCCCGCACCTTGCTGCCGGTCGGCAGCGCCACGTCCGCGGTGCTGGTCCGCCGCTCGGCGACGGCCTGCGTGGCGTGCCCGAGCAGCACCGACTGGTCGGCCGGGTCGAGCAGCTGGCGGGCGTGGTCGTTCATCATCACGATGCCGTCGTTGAAGGCCAGCACGATGCCGGTGGTCCGCCGGCAGGCCCGCAGGTACGCCTCGAACAGCGCCAGCTCGCGCGGATTGCTGTGGGTGAGCAGTGTCTGGCCGATCTGCGCGGCCGTGGACTGCGCCAGCGCCACCAGCAGCCGGCCGGCGTCCCGGCTCCAACACGTCAGATCGACCGCGCCGACGGTCTTGCCGGTGATCGGGTGCTGGATCGGCGCGCCGGCGCAGGCCAGGTTCTCCAGGTTCTCCGCGTAGTGCTCGTGCCCGAACACGTGCGTGGGCCGGCCGTCCTCCAGCGCGGTGCCGATGCCGTTGGTGCCGACGAACTCCTCGCCGTAGCTGAAACCGGGCACCAGCTCGACCCGTTCGAGCTTCCGGTGCAGGTCGGCGTCGCCGGTGCGCTGGGTCAGCACCACGCCGGTCGGATCGGTCAAGATGAGGCTGATGGGCTGCCCGTCGAGCTGGTCGCCGAGCCGCTCCAGCACGGGGGTGGCCGCGCGGATCAGCGGCGAGTCCAGGTCGGGCTCGCGGACGTAGGGCAGCACGATCCGGTCGGCCGGCACCCGCAGCCGGCGGGACCGCCACCACGAGTCGAGGATGCTCTTGCGCACCGCCTCGTCGTCGGTGACCGCCTCCGACGTCAGGAACTTCTCCCGGGTGCGGGCCAGTCGCCTCTCCTCGGCCGCCATCACGTCCTGCACATGGACCTCCTACCCACGGACAGCCCTGGCCGCGGGCACCGGGCGGTGCCTCCCGCTGCGCCCCAGCGTAGGCCCCTCGCGCCGTCGGCGGGTGTCTCAAATTGAGACACCTCGGCCGGCCCGGGCGGCGGTCTGATGGACGTTTGGAGGTGGGTTGTCAATGGCCGACGCCGAGTCCTACAACCCGTGGACGATAGTGAACGTCGTCTTCCACCACCTGGTCGAGCAGGGATACCACCCGGTGCTCGGGGAGGCCGGCAATCCGGGGGAGCCGGCGGCCCAGCTGCTGCGCGCGCTGGGCATCACCGCCGTCGTCGGCGGTACCGACGAACGGGTGACCGAGCAGAACCGCGCGACGCTCGCGGAAATGCTCGAGCGGGAGTTCGGGCCCCGCCGAGTGTCTCATTTTGAGACCGGGAGCGGCCCCGATCACGGGTTGTAATTCATGCCGCAGCAGGCGCAACGACGACGCGCTCACCGCCGGCGACCGGCGGGTTAGGAGTGACCATGAGCCGCCAGAGCGTGGCGAAAGCACACCAGAAGATCCAGGAGCTGAGCTGGGATCCGGTCTACCACGAGCCGGTCTCGCACTACGGCACCGACTACACCTTCCGCAAGGCGAAGAAGAAGGACCCGCTCAAGCAGGTGCTGCGGTCCTACTTCCCGATGCAGGAGGAGAAGGACCACCGCGTGTACGGCGCCGAGGACGGCGCGATCCGCGGCAACATGTTCCGGCAGGTGCAGGAACGCTGGCTGGAGTGGCAGAAGCTGTTCCTGTCCATCATTCCGCTGCCGGAGATCTCCGCGGCCCGGGCGATGCCGCTGCTGTTCCGCACGGTGCCCAACCCGGAGCTGCACAACGGGCAGGCGATCCAGATGATCGACGAGGTCCGGCACTCGACGATCCAGCAGAACCTCAAGCGCCTGTACATGAACAACTACATCGACCCCGCCGGCTTCAACTCCAGTCTGCGCAACTTCCAGAACGACTACTGCGGCACCATCGGCCGGCAGTTCGCCGAGGGATTCATCACCGGCGACGCCATCACGGCGGCCAGCATCTATCTGACCATCGTGGCCGAGACGGCGTTCACCAACACGCTGTTCGTCGCGATGCCGGCGGAAGCCGCGGCCAACGGCGACTATCTGCTGCCGACGGTGTTCCACTCGGTGCAGTCCGACGAGTCCCGGCACATCAGCAACGGCTACGCGACTCTGCTGATGGCGCTGTCCGACGAGTCCAACCACCAGCTGCTCGAACGCGATCTCCGTTACGCGTGGTGGAACAACCACCGCGTGGTGGACGCCGCGATCGGCACGTTCATCGAGTACGGCACCAAGGACCGCCGCAAGGACCGCGAGAGCTACGCGGAGATGTGGCGCCGCTGGATCTACGACGACTACTACCGGTCCTACCTCGTGCCGTTGGAGAAGTACGGCCTGACGATTCCGCACGACCTCATCGAGGAGTCCTGGAACCAGATCTGGAACAAGGGCTACGTGCACGAGGTCGCGCAGTTCTTCGCCACCGGCTGGCTGGCCAACTACTGGCGCATCGACCCGATGACCGACGCCGACTTCGAGTGGTTCGAGTACAAGTACCCGGGCTGGTACGACAAGTACGGCAAGTGGTGGGAGAACTACAACCGGCTGGCCACGCCCAACGGCCACCACCCGATCGTCGCCGAGAACGTGGACTACGTGTACCCGCACCGCTGCTGGACGTGCATGGTGCCGTGCCTGGTCCGCGAGGACATGGTGATGGACAAGGTGGACGGCCAGTGGCGGACCTACTGCCACGAGGCCTGCCGGTGGACCGACGTCGAGGCGTTCCGGCCCACCTACCAGGGCCGCAACACGCCGAACATGGGCCAGCTGATCGGCGCCCGCGAGTGGGAAACCCTGTACCACGGCTGGAACTGGGCCGATGTGGTGAAGGACATGGGTTTCGTGCGCGACGACGGCAGGACCATGGTCGCGCAGCCGCACCTGGACCTGGACCCGAAGAAGATGTGGACACTGGACCACCTTCGCCGGATGCCCGCGGTGCAGAGCCCGAACGTGCTGCTCAACCAGATGACCGACGACGAGCGGGCCGCGTTCCAGGCCGACTACAACCGGCAGGGACCTGCCGGCAGGCCGGCTCCCGCCCAGGTCTGAGGCGCGGTCGGAGGGAGGCGACCTCCGGCCGCCTCCCTCACCCCTTCGAAAGGCAGTCCCATGGGCGAGAAGCACCGCGTCCGGTTCGAGCCGGTCGGCATCGAGATCGAGGCCGACGAGGACCAGACCATTCTGCGCGCCGCCGCCGAGCAGGGCGTGATGCTCATGCACGGCTGCAAGGAGGGCCAGTGCGCGTCGTGCAAGTCGTTCATCCTGGACGGCGACGACGTCGAGCACGACCGGTACTCCACGTTCGCGCTGCCGGACTACGAGAAGGAGGAGGGCTACACGCTGCTGTGCCGGGCGCACGCGTACGAGGACCTGACCATCGAGCTGATCAACTACGACGAGGACATGATCCGCTCCGGCCTGCCCATCCAGCAGGCCACGGTCGAGGTGGTGTCCAAGGACCGCGTCACGCACGACATGGCGCAGCTGGTCGTGCGGCTGGTCGAGCCGGCCGACCTGAAGTTCTTTCCCGGCCAGTACCTGGACTTCGAGGTGCCCGGCACGGACGCCACCCGCTCGTTCTCGATGGCCACCACCTCGGCCGCCGGCGGGCTGCTGGAGTTCGTCATCAAGATCTACCCCGACGGCCTGTTCTCGCGCTTCCTGGACGGCGAGGTCGCGGTCGGCGACCGGTTGCGTGTGACCGGGCCGTTCGGGGTGTTCACCCTGCGGGATTCCGCCGCGCCGCTGGTGTTCCTCGGCGGCGGCGCCGGCATCGCGCCGATCCTCGCGCTGCTGCGGTCGATGGCCGAGCGCGGCATCGACCGCCGGGCCGTCTTCTACTACGGCGCCCGCCGGCGGCGGGATCTGTGTTTCGAGAAGGAGATCGCCGAACTGGCCACCCGGCTGCCGGGCTTCGAGTTCGTGCCCGCACTGTCCGAACCGGACGGTGAGCCGTGGGACGGCGAGGTCGGGCTGATCACCGACGTGGTGCGGCGCCGGGAGTCGGACCTGGCCGGCGCGGACGCCTACGTGTGCGGGCCGCCACCCATGGTGGAGGCGGCGCTCGAGCTGCTGCCCGCGCTGGGCGTGGCCGACAAGCGGGTCTTCTACGACAAGTTCACCACGACCGGCGGCTGAAGGAGTTAGCCGATGACGACAACCGCAGTGCCCAGCACCGAACGCAGCGTGCCCAAGCCGGCGTTCACCGACGCCGAGGCGGGCGCCAAGGTGTTCCCCGACTCCGACGCACGCCGCTACAACTACTTCAAGCCGGCCAAGCGCAAGCAGAGCCACTACGAGGACGTCACCGTCGAGGTGCAGCCCGATCCCCGGCACTACCTGTCGCAGGGCTGGCTGTACGGATTCGCCGACGGCAAGGGCGGCTATCCCTTGGAGTGGACGGCTTTGCGGGCGTGGGGCAGCGACCGCCCCGTGCCGGAGCGCTACGCCGGCTCCGGCGGCGCGGGCTACGAGTGGCCGGCGCACGGCTGGCACGAGTTCCGCGACCCCAACGAGGAGTGGGAGCTCACGCTCTACCGCTACAACTCCAACGTGGTCCGCCAGCTCAACCAGAACATCGAGGCGGCCCGCCAGGCCAAGGCGTTCGACCAGTGGAACCGCAACTGGGTGCAGTTCGTGGCCCAGCACGTGGGCGCGTGGATGCACGTGGACCACGGCCTCGGCCTGTACCTGTTCGCCAACGCCAACCGGCGTGCCCCCACGAACATGCACAACAACGCGATCTCCGTGAACAGCATGCACCGGATCCGGGCCGCGCAGGACCTGGCGCTGTACAACCTCACACTGAGCGAGGAGATCGAGGGCTTCGACGGCGGAGCGCACATCCAGACCTGGAACTCCGACCCGGCCTGGCAGGGCGTGCGGGAGACCGCCGAGCAGCTGACGTCCATCTGGGACTGGTGCGAGGCGATCTTCGCGGCCAACGTCGTGTTCGAGCCCCTGGTCGGGGAGCTGTTCCGCAGCAACCTGGTCCAGCAGGCGGCGCCGTCCAACGGGGACTTCATCACGCCGACGCTGATCGGCGCCGAGGAGTACGACTTCGCCGAGCGGGATCTGCGCTACACCAAGCCGATGTTCCACCTGCTGGTCACCGACAAACAGTTCGGCGCGGAGAACAGGAAGCTGATGCAGCAGTGGCTGGAGACCTGGGTGCCGCGGTGCGTCCACGCCGCGCGGACGCTGCAACCGCTGTGGTCGCAGCCGGACGCCAAGCCGCCGCGTTTCGAGGACGGCCTGGACCGGGCCAAGAGCCGGTTCAGCGCGATCCTGTCCGAGCTGGAACTGACCGCACCGAAGGAGTTGGGCCAGTGACCACGTTCACGACGGCCGAGAGCCCGTACAAGCAGAACAACACCGCCTCCAACATGTGCGGCTTCACCCTGATGAACAACCAGGTCGGGGCGATCGTCGCGGAGGTGATGGCGACCAAGGACAACGTCACCGTGCTGCCGCTGCCGTCGATGATCCGGGTGGACGCGGTCGGCCGGATGGACGTGGTGTACGCCGAGATCGACGAGGCCGCCGGCGAGGAGGAGGGCTGGTTCAACGCGGCCGAGTTCGAGGAGAGCATGTCCACCCACTACGGCCGCATGATCCACGAGGACGACCGCACGATCATGTTCGCCAATCCCGAGGACGCCGCCGAGTACCTCGACTTCGACCTCGTGGCCCGGTCCTAGGAGGACGCGTGTACGTCAAGGACGGCGTGAAGTACTTCGTGGTCGACGGCCACACCCACTTCTGGGACGCCAGCCCCGCCAACTGGGTGGCCGGCCAGGAGGAGTTCGCCAAGGGCTGGATCGAGTGCTTCCACGCGTACCAGAGTCTCGGCCCGGCCGAGACGCACTGGCCGATCGAGAAGTTCCAGAAGTACTCCGAAGAGCAGATGATGACCGATCTGTTCGACGAGGGCCACGTGGACGTCGCGATCTTCCAGCCGACGAACCTCCGCCAGTGGTACACGACGGGGTTCAACACCACGGAGGTCAACGGGGCGGTGGCCGAGAAGCACCCCGGCCGGTTCGTGGTGAACACCAACTGGGATCCCCGCGACGGCGAGGACGGCCTGAAGGCGCTCGAGGAGCGGGTCGAGCGCTGGGGATGCAAGGGCGTCAAGCTCTACACCGCGGAGTGGAAGGGCGAGTCGCGGGGCTGGAGCCTGAAGAGCGCGGAGGCCGCCCGATACCTGGAGAAGTGCCAGGAACTGGGCGTCCGCAACATCCACGTCCACAAGGGGCCGACGATCTGGCCCCTGGACAAGGACGCCTTCGACGTGTCCGATGTGGACCACGCGGCGACCAACTTCCCGGAGCTCAACTTCATCGTCGAGCACGTGGGCCTGCCGCGGATCGAGGACTTCTGCTTCATGGCGACGCAGGAGCCCAACGTCTACGCCGGCCTGTCCGTGGTGGTCGGCGGCCTGATGCACGCCCGGCCGCGCTTCTTCGCCAAGGTCATGGGCGAGCTGCTGTTCTGGCTCGGCGAGGACCGGCTGGTGTTCGGCGCGGACTACGCCATCTGGGAGCCCAAGTGGCAGGTGGAGGGGTTCGTCGACTGGCAGATGCCCGACGGCGAGGAGTTCTCCGACTACGGCAAGCTCTCGGTGGTCGCGAAGAAGAAGATCCTGGGCCTGAACGCGGCCAGGCTGTACGACCTGAAGGTGCCCCCGGAGTGCGAGGTCGACGCGCCCGAGGTCGAGCCGGTCGGCGTGCCGGCGTCATGACCTCCGTGACTCGCACCCCCGACCAGGCCGCCGCGGTGCTCGCGGCGGTCTGGTCGGCCCTGGGCACCGTGCTCGACCCCGAGCTGGACGAGCCGTTGACCCAGCTGGGTTTCGTCTCGCACTGCCTGGTCACCGAGGAGGGGGAGGTTCGCGTGCGGCTGCGGCTGCCGACGTACTTCTGCGCGCCGAACTTCGCCTTCCTGATGGTGGCGGACTCCTTCGACGCCGTCAGCGCCGTGCCCGGCGTGACGTCGGTGTCCGTGAGGCTGGAGGACCACTTCGCCGCCGATGTGATCAACGACGGCGTGGCGCGGCGGTCCGGCTTCGTGGGCTCCTTCCCCGGCGAAGCCGTCGGCGAGCTGGACGACCTGCGCGCGGACTTCCTGCGCCGGGCCGTGCTCGCCGGCACCGACCGGGTGTGCCGGGCGATGATCGCCGCCGGCGTCGACCGCTTCAGCCTGGCCACGCTGACTCTCGGCGACGCACCGGAGGGCGCCGATCGGGAGCGGTTGCGGTCCCGCCGCAGGGAACTCGGTCTGCCCAGTGGGGATTCCTCCCCGCTGGTGCTGGATCCCGCGACGGGGGAGGCGGTCACGGACATCAGGACGCACCTCGGGCTCGCCCGGCTGACTCGCGTCAGCCAGGAGGCGAATTCCGGGGTGTGTCGGGGAATGCTGCTCGGCCGTTACGGAATGAAGGAGGAGCGATGAGGGCCGTTCGGCTGCACTCCTACCACAAGCAGCCCGTCGTCGAGGAAGTGCCGGAGCCGCGCGCGGTGAACCCGTTCGACGTGGTCGTGCGCATCGGCGGGGCCGGTGTCTGCCGCACCGACCTGCACATCATCGAGGAGCAGTGGGCATCGCGGTCCGGCGTGACCCTGCCGTACACCATCGGGCACGAGAACGCCGGCTGGGTCGAGGAAGTCGGCTCCGGAGTGTCCAATGTGGCCGTTGGCGACACGGTCATCCTGCACCCGACGCCGACGTGCGGGCTGTGCCACGCCTGCCGCGCCGGCGACGACATGCACTGCGTGAACTCGACGTTCCCGGGCATCAACGCCGACGGCGGCATGGCCGAGTACCTGCTGACGTCGGCACGGGCCTGCATCAAGCTGGATCCGGCCGTGCAACCGTCGGACGTGGCGGCCCTGGCCGATGCCGGCATCACCGCGTATCACGCCGTGCGCAAGGCGGTTCCGTTGCTGTATCCGGGGACCGTGTGCGTGGTCAACGGCGCCGGCGGCCTAGGACACATCGGCATCCAGTCGCTGGCCGCTCTGACCGCCACGACGATCGTGGTGGTGGACCGGAACGCGGAAGCCCTTGACCTGGCGGCAAAGCTCGGCGCCGACCACACCGTGTCGGCCGACGGCAAGCACGTCGAGGCGGTGCTCGACCTGACCGGCGGCAACGGGGCCGAGGTGGTGCTGGACTTCGTCGCGGAACAGGGCGCCCAGCAGGACGCGTTCGCGATGACCCGGCGCAACGGCTCGCACTTCGTCATCGGCTATGGCAGCGATCTCGACATCCCCACCATCGACATCATCTCCACCGAGCGCAACGTGATCGGCAACCTGGTCGGCACGTACAACGACCTCGTCGAGCTGATGGTGTTGGCGCAGAAGGGGAAGGTCACGCTGCACACCCGCAAGTACCCGCTGGACGCGGCGCTGGACGCGCTGGCCGACCTCGACGCCGGCCGGGTGCGCGGCCGGGCCGTGCTCACCCCGTAGAGAGGCGTAGGAACCATGGCCAAGGAACTGCGCTTCGGCGCGCAAGCCCGGGACCTGCTGCTCGCGGGCGTGGACAAGCTGGCCGAGGCGGTCAAGTCGACGCTGGGGCCCAAGGGCCGCAACGTGATCATCGAGAAGATCACCGGCTCGCCGGTGGTCACCAACGACGGCGTCACCATCGCGCGGGAGATCCACCTCAAGAACCAGTTCGAGAACATGGGCGCGCAGCTGGTCAAGGAAGCCGCGATCAAGACCAACGACGTGGTGGGCGACGGCACCACCACGGCGACGGTGCTGGCGCAGGCGATCATCCGCGAGGGCATGCGGGTGATCGCCACCGGCGGCAACCCCGTGCTGATCAAGCGGGGTGTCGACCACGCCGTGGGATTACTGGTGGAGCACCTGGAGAAGGTGGCGCACCCGGTCAGCTCGCGGCAGGACTTCGCCCGGGTGGCGGCCATCTCCGCCAACGACGACGACCGTGTCGGCGCGGTGATCGCCGAGGCGCTGCACACCGTCGGCGAGGGCGGCGTGGTCACCATCGAGGAGTCGCCGCGGATCGGCATGCGGGTGGAGTTCGTCGAGGGCTTCGAGTTCGACAACGGCTACCTGTCGCCGTACCTGGTCACCGATCCCGGCCGGCTGGAGGCCGTGCTCGACGACCCGTACATCCTGATGTGCAGCGAGAAGATCACCAAGGTCCAGGAGCTGATGCCGATCCTGGACAAGGTGATGCGGGATCCCCGGCCGCTGCTGCTGATCGCCGAGAACGTCGAGGGCACGGCACTGAGTATGTTGGTGCACAACCACGTCAACGGCACGTTCAAGGCCTGTGCCGTGCGGGCGCCCGGATTCGGCGACCGTCGTCTGCACAAGCTGGAGGACCTCGCCGCCGTCGTCGGCGGGGCAGTCCTCTCGCGGCAGTCCGGTTTCTCCTTGGAGACGCTGACTTTGGCCCACCTTGGACGGGCGCGGCAGGTCCGGATCACCGAGAACACCACGACCATCGTCGGCGGCTTCGGCACCGCCGCGGACGTGGAGTTCCGGGTGACGCAGCTGCGGTCGGAGCTGGAACGCGCTCAGAACGGCACCGACGAGGACGTGCTGACCGAACGTATCGGCGCTCTGACCGGCAAGGTGGCGCTGATCCGGGTCGGCGCGGCGACTCCGGCCGAGCTGAAGGAGTTGCAGCACCGTGTCGAGGACGCCCTGTCCGCGACCCGGGCCGCCATGGCCGAGGGCATAGTTCCCGGTGGGGGAGCGGCACTTCTGCACGCCGAGCAGGTGCTCGACGGGTTGGATCTGACCGGCGACTACGCCACCGGCGCCGACATCGTGCGGCGGGCTCTGTCGGAGCCGGCTTTCCTGATCGCCGCCAACGCCGGTCTGCCAGCCGCGCAGATCCTCCAGCGCACCAGGGAACTCGCCGACGACGAGGGGTTCGACGCGCTGCACGAGCGGTACGGGAACATGGTCGAGATGGGCATCGTCGACCCGCTGCGGGTCTGCCGGTCCGCGCTGCAGAACGGCGCCTCCGTCGCCGGCCTGCTGCTGACCACGAACTCCCTGATCGCCGAGGAACAGACCCCGTGGGGCGGCAGCCCGGCGCTCATGACGGAGTTCGGGCCCCTCGACGAGGGCCTGCACCAGCCGTCCCCGGACGCCAGCACCCCCCAGTCCCTGGGCATGGGCCCCTCAGTCGCCTGACCCGTCAAGGCAGGGAAGGGGGCTTTCCCCGCATTCAACGCAGGGAAAGCCCCCTTCCCCGCATCAAATTGATCTTGGAATTGGAGGTGGCGGTGCTCGAGCGTGATCCGGCGACCGTGACGACGCTGCGGCCCGCCGTCTCCGCCAAGCTGGTGGGCCCGGCCTTCGTCGCCGCCGTCGCCTACATCGACCCCGGCAACTTCGCCACCAACATCACCGCCGGCGGCCTCTTCGGCTACCGCCTGCTCTGGGTGATCCTGGTGGCCAACCTGGCGGCGATGCTCGTCCAGTACCTGTCGGCCAAGCTGGGTATCGCCACCGGCCGTGACCTGCCGGAACTGTGCCGTCGGCACCTCCCGCGGCCGGTCTCCCGTGGCCTGTGGGTGCAGGCGGAACTCGTGGCGATGGCGACCGACCTCGCGGAGCTGGTGGGTGCGGCTGTCGGCCTGAACCTGCTGTTCGGGGTGCCGCTGCCGATCGCCGGCGTGCTGACGGCGGTGGTGGCGTTCGGCGTGCTGGCGTTGGAGCAACGCGGCCGGCGGCCGTTCGAGCTGGCGATCACCGCGATGTTCGGGGTGGTGTTCCTGGGTTTCGCGTACGACCTGGCGACGGTCGGCGCGCCGTTCAAGGAGGCTGCTAAGGGGCTCGTGCCGGGGTTCGCGGGGTCGGACAGCGTGCTGCTCGCCGTGAGCATCATCGGCGCGACGGTGATGCCGCACGTGATCTACCTACACTCGGCGTTGACCAAGAAGCGGGCGCATCACCGCAGCGAGCTGTCGAGGCACACGTTGCTGCGCTCCCAGGCCGTGGACGTGCTGATCGCGCTGGGCACCGCAGGGTTGATCAACATGGCGATGCTGGCGCTGGCAGCGTCGCTGCCGATCGCCGGCGACCCGATCCTGGCCGCGCACGACTCGCTGGGGCGGCTCGTCGGCGGCGGGGCGGCGCTGGCGTTCGCGGTGGCGCTGCTGGCGTCGGGGGTGTCGTCGTCGAGCGTCGGCACGTATGCGGGGCAGGTGGTGATGCGTGGATTCGTGCGCCGCAGCATTCCACTGTACGTGCGGCGCGGCATCACCATGCTGCCCGGGCTGGCGGTGCTGGCGCTGGGGCTGCCGACTACCGACAGCCTGGTCATCTCGCAGGTGGCGCTGTCGTTCGGGATTCCGTTCACGCTGATCCCGCTGGTGCTGCTGACCCGGCGCGACGATGTGATGGGCAGCTTCGTCAACCGCCGCCTGACGACCGTGGCCGCTGCCTGCTGCGCCGGGCTGATCACCGTGCTGAACGTGTACCTCGTCGTCGCGGAGGTGACCGGATGATTCCGCTGACCGTGCTCGGCGCCACCCTCACGCTGTCGTTCCTGGCGCTGCGTTCCGCCGAGCTCCAGTCCGTGCCCGAGTGCGTGCGGGCGCGGGTGGGCTGGCTGTGCGCCCACGTCTCGACCCTGCTCACGCTCAGCGCGGTCGTGTTGATCATCGGTATCGTGGGCATCGCCCACCCGACAGGAGGCTCGCCGTGATCTTCATCGTGGTCAAGTTCACCGTTCGCCCCGAGTACGCCGACGGCTGGCTCGACCTCGTCGCCGACTTCACCGCCGCGACCCGCGCGGAGCCGGGCAACGTGTTCTTCGAGTGGTCCCGCAGCGTCGACGACCCGCACGTCTACGTGCTGACCGAGGGCTTCCGGAACGACGCCGCCGAGGCCCACGTCACCTCCGACCACTTCAAGGCGGCCATGGCGGCCTTCCCCAAGGCCATCGCCACCACACCGCAGATCATCAACGTCACCATCCCCGGCGACGGCTGGTCGGAGATGGCCGAACTGAAGCCCAGCTAGGCGCGGGCGTTCTCGTCCAGGTTGAGGCTGATCTCCCGGCCGGTCAGCTTGCGCACGACGATCACCACGACGCCGACCGCGAGCCAGACCAGGCCGCCGATCTTGGCGTCCACGTCGGCGTTCACCAGCACGTACCCGATGATCACGAAGCCGATCACCGGCACCGCCAGGTGCATGCCGTACGTCCGCTGCCGCCGCTTGACCAGGTAATACGCGGCGACCGACACGTGCAGCATCAGGAATGCGAACAGGGCGCCGAAGTTGACCAGCGTGGACAGGAACTCGATCTGGCCGACGAAGAAGACGCCCAGGATCAGGCTGACCACCGCGACCAGCAGCACCGCCCGCTCCGGCACCCGGCGCTTCTCGTTGACGTGGGCCAGGAACGACGGCAGCGTGCGGTCCCGGGCCATCGAGAACAGCAGCCGCGCGGTGGCGTTCTGGGCGACCAGGCTGTTGGCCACCGCGGCGGCCAGCGCCGAGGTGATCGCCACCAGCACGGTCAGCCACGGTCCGGCGGCGAGGCCGGCGACCTGGTAGAACGCCTGGTTGGTGGCGTCCTGCCCGACGAACTCGGTGGTGCCGGGCACCAGCAGCGCGGCCAGCCAGGTCTGCACGATGAACAGCACGGCCACCAGGCACAGCGACAGCACGGTCGCCCGGCCCACCACCCGCGGCCCGCCCTGCACCTCCTCGGACTGGGTGGAGATCGCGTCGAACCCGAGGAAGGACAGCACCGCGACGGACAGCGCCGCGAAGATCAGGCTGGGGGAGAACTGTGAGGCGTTGAAGAACGGCGTGAACGACCAGCCGCCACGCGCCGAGACGGCGATCGCCGCGGCCACCACGAAGATCGCCAACACGATCATCTCGCCGGTCAGGAACCAGCGGTTGACCCGCGCCGTCGTCTCGATGCCGGCCAGGTTGACCGCGGTGTTCAGCACGACGAACAGCACCACCCACAGCCACTGCGGGACACCCGGCAGCACCGTGCCCAGCGCGGCCGCGCCGGTGACGTAGAGCAGCGTCGGCACCAGCAGGTAGTCGAGCAGGATCGCCCACCCGGCAAGGAATCCGACCCACGGCGCGATGCCGCGGCCGGCGTAGGCGTAGACCGAGCCGGCCACCGGGAACGCGCGGCTCATCTCCCGGTAGCTCAGCGCGGTGAACAGCATCGCCACCAGGCCGATGACGTAGGTCAGCGGCACCATGCCCCGGGACGCGTTGAACACCACGCCGAAGATCGCGAACGGGGCGATCGGCACCATGAAGATGAGCCCGTACACCAGCAGGTCGCGCAGCCGCAGCGAGCGCCGGAGTTCCTGCTCGTACCCGAAATCCGCGAGTTCGCTCATGACAGCGTCCGCAGGAAGCCGCCGACGACCTCGGTGAACCGCTCGGGCTCCTCCACGTGCGGCATGTGGCTCGACTCCTCGAAGATCTCCCACCGAACGTCCGGGATGCGGTCGGCGTACGGCTGCACGGTCTCGGGCGTCGCCTCGTCGTGACGGCCGCTGACCAGCAGCGTCGGCACCGCGACCGCGTCGACCCGGTCGATGATCGACCAGTCCTGCAGGCTGCCGATCACGTGGAACTCGCTCGGCCCGTTCATCGCGTGGTAGACGGTCGGATCCGCGTCCAGCGCCTCGAACGTGGCGGCCACCTCGTCCGGCATCGGCACCACCCGGCACAGGTGCCGCTCGTAGAACACGTCCACGGCGTCCTTGTACTCCTGGCTGTCGGTGGTGCCGTCCGCCTCGTGCGCGCGCAATGTCTTCTCGACGTCCGGCGGAAGTTCCGCGCGCAGCCGGTCCGCGGCCGCCGACCACAGCCGCATGGACGCCGGCGAGTTGGCGATCACCAGCCCACGCAGGCCCGCCGGCCGGCGCACGGCGTGTTCCGCGGCCAGCATGCCGCCCCAGGACTGCCCGAGCAGCGCGTAGCGGTCGGCGATGCCCAGCGTCCGCAGCAGGTTGTCCAGTTCCGCGAGGAAGAGTTCGACGGTCCAGAAGTCCGCTGGGGCGTCGGGCAGGTGTGTGGAACGCCCGTTGCCCAGCTGGTCGTAGTGCACCACGGCCCGGTCGCCGGCCAGGGACGTCAGCCGGAGCAGGTAGTCGTGGGTGCATCCCGGCCCGCCGTGCAGCGCGACCAGCGGCACGCCGCCCGATCCGAGCTCACCCGTGATCCGGTACCAGGTCTGGTGATCGCCGAACGCCGCGTGCCCCTCAGTGGCCATGCTGCCCTCCCGGACGTCTCCTCCTGGAGTACCGAGGCGGGCAAGGGTGCGTCAAGGGCCGGACGTAGGGGCCTTGAAACGGGCCGGCGACTGTCGCCGCCGTGACGGAGGACCCCTGCGAGTCCCGCCCACCGTCACACCGAATGTGTGAAAAAGCTTCAGCAGTTCGATGTGTCTGTGAGCGGGACTCGCCGGGGGACGAGGCCGGTGCTGGCGGCTATCAGGTCGAGGCGCTGCTGGATGTTGAACTTGTAGCTGGGGCAGGGGGAAACGCCGTCGCCCCAGTGCTTGGGGCAGCTGCCGCCGCACACCGGCAGGAAGACGCAGCCGGAACAGTTCTGCTCGCCGCGGTTGACCCGGTCGTGCCAGTCGTCGTAACGCCCGGCCGGCCGCTGCCGGCTGTGGTCGGCCTGCTCCACCAGCTCCAGCACGTCGCCCTGCTCGTGCTCGGGCACCAGCGGGTGCTCAGCGCACGAGAAGATCCCGCCACTGCTGCTGATCACCTCCGACGAGCGGGTGACGGCCGGGCAGATCGGCGCCTTCAGCGGCTTCGGGATCAGCGTCCGGGTGACCATCCCGGCCTCGTGCATCCGTCGCAGCCACCGGGGTTCCTCCGCCGCGAACCGCTGCTTGGCCCGCCGCACCGCCGTCCGGTCGTTGCTCCACGCGTACACCTCGTGCAGGTCGAACGCGAACATCGGGTGGTTGAGCCCGGCCGCCACCATGGCGTCGATCAGGGCGTCCACCCGGTCGATGTTCATCACGTCCAGGTTGCTGCGAATCGTCATGCGCAGCCCCGGAAACTCTTCGGCCGCGGCCGCCAGCTCGGACAGCACGCCCATGATGTGGTCGTAGGACCGGGCGCCGGGCGCCCGCCGCTTGTCGCCGTCCAGGGTGACGCACAGCGAGTCCACGCGGCATTCCTCGTACAGCACACGGAGTTTGCGCATGGTCAGCAGCGACCCGCTGGTCGTCATGCGGGACCGGTAGCGCACGCCGGCCTCGTCGGCGGCCGCCACGAACTGGCTCGCCAGGTCGCGCACGATCGCGTACGCCATCAGCGGTTCGCCGCCGAACCAGCCGATCCGCACCTCCTCGGTGGTCGGCCGGTTGATGCCGCGCAGCACGCGGTCCCGCACGGCGTCGCGGTGGTTGGCCGACGTCTTGCCCCGCACGTGGACCTGGCCGCAGTACTCGCAGCCGATGTTGCAGTACCCGGTCGGCACCAGCAGGTAGTTCAGCGACGCCAGCGACCGCGCCCGGGCGCGCTGCTCGTCCAGCACATCGGTGAGCTCGTCCCGGTCGGCCGGCACGAGGATCTCGAGATCGGCCAGTTCCTCGGAGACGGTGGCGGACAGCGTCTCACAATCGCCGCCGCGCAGCGTCCGCGCCAGCTCGTCGCCGAGGGTGCTCACCCGCGAGGTGCGGGTGTTGAGCACCAGCCGCACCGGGTTGTCGCCGCGGTCGGTGTACACCGCGTCGCTGACGACCAGGTACCTGCTTGCCTTGTTGTGTAACGATTGCGACATCGACGAGCCCCCAGACAGATTCACTGACGGCATCAATCCTGTCCGCGCGGGGCGGTCCTGCGTATACGCACATCTACGTAGGACGAGGTGAAACCCATGGCGTGCAAGGCTTTTCCCGACGTAGGGTTGCCCGTGAGTCACCGGCGGCCGGGTAGATTCGGGCAATCCGTCGGCTAGGCTGGCGGGTGTGGACGTCGAACCGGTGACCGTGACGACGCCGCGGCCGGTGCGCCGGGCGGTGCTCACGCAGTCCTGGCGTGAGCTCACCTTCGTTCATTGGCCGGTCGATCCCGACCGTGTCGCCCCGCTGCTGCCGCCCGGCACCGTGCCGGACACGCTGAACGGGATCACGTACGTCGGTCTTGTCCCGTTCCGAATGTGCGACGCGCTGCGCACGCCGTACTTCGGGACGTTCCCGGAGACGAACGTGCGACTGTACTCAGTGGACGGTCGCGGCCGGCGCGGCGTGGTGTTCCGCTCGCTGGACGCCGCCCGGCTGCTGCCGGTGCTCGTCGGCCGGCTCGGCGTCGGCCTGCCGTACCTCTGGTCGTCGATGCGCATCAGCCGGGCGGGCGAGGTCGTCACGTACACGTGTCGACGCCGTGCCGGCGGCCCCGCGAGCCGCGTGCGGGTGCTGACCGGCGCTCCGATTGCCGAGCCGAGTGAGCTGGAGCACTTCCTGACCGCCCGATGGGGCCTGCACGTGGTCCGCCGCGGCCGGACCCTCCACCTGCCCAACGAGCACGGGCCCTGGCCGCTGCGCCGGGCCGAACTTCTGGACATTTCGGACGAGCTTCTCGTCGCCGCCGGCCTCGCGAAGCCGGTGGAACCGCCGGTCAGCGTGCTGTTCTCGCCCGGAGTGGCCGTCCGTTTCGGCGTTCCTGACACAGTGGGGTGACGGTGTCACTCGGCGTGTCGGCGACTCGTGCCATAGCGCCCGCGCTGCCCGTTTCCGCCACCCGGTCGGGCGGTCGCCGCCCGGCCGGGTGCAACGACAAGGCACTATGGACGTCCTAGGAACAAGGGTCGCCCAACCCGTGCGACCCCGCTGACCAGGAAGAGGGGGTCGCCTCCATGCCGGAGCGCCTCGACGTGCGGAGGGTGCCGCCGCGTCCCGCCGGGGGTCCCCGGCCGGTCGCCGCGCGCCGCCCCAACCCCGCCCTGCGGACCGTCCAGGTCCTGCTGGTCGTGGTGTCGATGGTCGTGTTCGGCGGCACCTGGTACTCGTGGTCCAAGCTGGCCCAGCTCAACGGCCTGCAGACGGCGAACGTGATCGACCCCGGCAAGGCCACCTCTCCGCTGGAGGAGCAGAACATCCTGATGGTCGGCCTGGACACCCGGACCGACGCGCAGGGCAACCCGCTGCCCCCGGACGTTCTCAACCAGCTGCACGCCGGCGGCGCGGACGACGGCGGCGACACCACCGACACCATGCTCGTGATCCACATCCCGGCCGGCGGCGGCGCCGCGTCCGCGATCTCCATCCCGCGCGACTCGTACGTGCAGCTCGCCAACGACTACGGCAAGCACAAGATCAACTCGGCCTACAGCCGCGCCAAGAACGACGCCTACGCGACGCTGTCCAAGCAGGGCGTGACCGGCGCCGACCTGGAGACCAAGTCCGCCGAGGCGGCCGCCAAGGAGTCCATCCAGACCGTCGAGCAGTTCACCGGGCTGTCGATCACCCACTACGCCGCGGTCAACCTGGCCGGCTTCTACTACATCAGCCAGGCCGTCGGCGGCGTGCCGGTGTGCCTGGTCGCGCCGGTCAAGGACTCCTTCTCCGGCGCCAACTTCGCGGCCGGCGAGCAGACCGTGCAGGGCGCGGCCGCGCTGGAGTTCGTGCGGCAGCGGCACGGGCTGCCCAACGGCGACCTGGACCGGATCCGGCGCCAGCAGGCGTTCATGTCCAGCATGGCCAAGACCGTGCTGTCCGCCGGCACGCTGGCCAACCCCGGCAAGCTCAACGACCTGATCGCCGCGGTGAAGAAGGCCGTGGTCATCGACCAGGGCTGGGACGTGCTCCAGTTCGCCGGACAGTTGCAGGGCATGAGCGCAGGCAACATCAAGTTCCAGACGATCCCCATCGTCAGCATCACGCTCCAGACCCCCGAGGACGGCGACGCCGTCCAGGTGGACCCGCAGCAGGTGCAGCAGTTCGTGCAGCAGACCTTCGGCGCCACCGGCACGTCGTCGTCCACCACCGGCGCCGCCAAGCCGAACACCGCCGACTACTCGTCGACCACTGTGGACGTTCGCAACGCCTCCGGCGTCGGCGGCCTCGCCGCCACCGTGCTGGACAAGGCCGTGGCCAAGGGATTCGGCCGCGGCACCACCGGCAATGCCAGCGCCCGCAAGACGTCCACGGTGAACTACCCGCCCGGCGCCAAGGCTGCCGCGCAGGCCGTCGCCGACGCCCTCGGGGGCCTGCCGCTGTTCTCCGACGACACCATTCCCGCCGGGCACGTGTGGGTCATGGTCGGCAGCGACTACAGCAAGAGCTACGGCTTCACCGGCGGCGCCCAACTTCAGCTCAACAGCTACGCCGCCGCCGCGCCGACGACGACCGCCTCAACCGGGACCATCACCGCAGACGGCGTCCCCTGCATCAACTGACGACGGCCGTCAGCCCTTGAGCCATCCGACTCAACCAGCTTCTTGGCACGTGGCGATCAAGCACGTGCGTGGCGGATCCTGGTGTGGACTCGCCGCGTTGGGAGGCCCGATGTTCGAAGAGGACACCGACCCGACGACCCCGTTGCCGGTGGCCGTCGTCCGATGGGCACAACTCGAGCATCTGACGCCGTTGTGGGATGGAGTGCTGGCGGCCCGTTGGCGCGGGCGCTGCGTGCTGGTCGCCCACCCCGAGTTCCTTCGTCGTGTGGCCGCTGAGTGCTCGGTGGCGACGATCAAGGACATGGGGGGCGACGGCACCGATCGTCGACCCGCGGACACCGTGCTCCACAAGGTCGACCTCGAGTCGACATTCAAGGCCCGCGGCCTCCTGTCGGACGCGGTGGCCGAGAACGCGTTGGTGGTCGACGACTGCCGCGGGGTCCAGATCGGTGACCACAACGTCCAGCACAATGAGCACTGCTTCAACCTGAGGGACGTTGTGGTGACGATGGACAGTTCCATCGCGCGCTACCTCGCCCGGGGTATGGGTGGCGATGCCCCAGCGAGCAGATCTGACAACAGGGCCGAGTCCGTCACTGACCACCACGGGTACCGCGTGATCGTCAAGAACTCGCAAGGCGTGCAGATCGGCGATCGCTGTACGCAGCGCAACAAGTTCGTGCACGATGTCAGAAGGCCGACCGTAAACCTCGGCGCTTTCTGCACACCCGCCCAGATGAGGGAAATCGCCGACAAGATCGCGGATGGCAAGTCGGCGGTGCGCGCCGCGGTGTCCCGAACGATCACCGCGGCGGCGAATTCCGATCCTGACGCCCTGAAGCTTCGCGCCGTGCGGCCGCGTGACCTGAGTGTCAGTGCCGGGCCGGCTCGCTACGAGCGGGTCGACGGACTCCAAGCTGGTGAGCGGAACAAGCTGACGGTCAAGGACAGTGTGAATGTCGTCGGTGTGAACGCGGATCCGTTTGTCCGGGATTTTAAGCGAGAGGCCGCACGTGAACAACAGGGCGTCCGCGGTCCAGGTCTTTCCCTGTAATCACGCGATCCCTGGAGGTGGATCTTGGAGGAGATCGACGCCATTGTCGCGGCACTTGTCGCGGGCACGTCCGCCGGGCTCAGCAAGACGATGGCGGGAGCCGTCAAAGACCTGTACGCGGCCCTGAAATCCAGGGTCGCGTTGCTGCTGGAACGCCATGCGGCGGGAAGTGAGAAGGCGTTGACCGAGGCGCTCTCCACCGCTGCCGAGGACCCTGAACGTGCCCGGCGGGAGCTGACCGAGCTGCTGGCCGCGATCGGCGCGGGACGGGATTCCGAACTCGTCACCAATTCCGTCATGTTCAACAAGGGCGTCGTTGTCGGAGACTTCACCACCCAGCACAACACGTTCCACTGACGGGCGTCAGTACCCCCGGCGCGGCCTGCCCGCGACGAACCAGAGCAGGCTGCCGAAGAACGGCAGGCAGAAGATCACGATGAGCCACAGCAGCTTGCCGCCGCAGCCGACGTCCGCGCCGAGGATGCTGAACAGCGCGGCCAGGAAGAACACGATGTGGAACAGGGCCGCCGCGACGATCACGACGGTGAGGCCGGCGCCGAGGCCGTGGGCGACGGCGTCCTGGCTGAGCTGCGCGAGGTGTGACATGACACCACGCTAGAGGCGGCCGACCTCAGCCGGCATCGATCCCGCGCGTGATCGCCGCGTACTACTTTTGGTGGATGGCGTAGCGGTAGACGTTGGAGTCGCGCAGCTGGAAGCCGAGGCGCTGGTAGAGGCGGTTGGCGGCGTCGCGCGAGGGTCGCGAGGTGAGGTCGACGGTCCGGCAGCCGGCCTCCGAGGCGACGCGAATGGCCGCGAGGGTCAACGCCTCGCCGACGCCCTTGCCGCGCGCAAGAGAATCCACGACGACATCGTCGATGTGGGCCCGAAGACCGGTCGGAATCGGGTACATCACCAACGTCAGGGTGCCGACGACAACGCCGTCGGAAAGGGCGACCAGCACGGTGTTCGCCTGGTGTCCGACGATCTCCGCCAGCGCCGCCGGGGACAGCGGCGCGGCGGACGTCGACAACTGCGGCAGCAGCCGCGCGAACGCGGCCGCCACGTCGTCGGTGACCTCAGTCAGTACCTCGACCTCGATGCTCACCGGCTCACTGTGCCAGCAGCTGCTCGAACGGCACGAAGGTGTCGGCCGGCTTCGCCACTGTCCGGCCGCCGACGGCCCGGTCGGCGAGCTCCGCGCCGGCGCGCCGCACCCGGTCGTGCAGCGACGGGCTGCCGAAGTCGGACGACGCGGCGTACACGCCGGTCGGGGTGACCTCCGCCCGCAGGTACGCGAACATCGGCCGCAGCTGGTAGTCCAGCACCAGGGAGTGCCGCTCGGTGCCGCCGGTCGCGGCGATCAGCACCGGCTTGCCCACCAGCGATTCCTTGTCCAGAACGTCGAAGAACGACTTGAACAGGCCGCTGTAGGACGCGGTGAACACCGGCGTCACGGCGATCAGCGCGTCGGCGGAGGTCACCGACTCGATGGCCGCCGACAGCCGAGGGCTCGGGAAACCGGTGAGCATGTTGTTGGTGACGTCGACGGCGATGTCCCGCAGCTCGATCACGGTCACCTCGGCGTCGCCGCCCAGAGGCTCGTTGGCCAGAGGCTCGTTGGCCAGCGCGTCCCGCGTGGCGGCGGCGAGCTGGTCGGCGAGCAGCCGCGTCGACGAGGGCTGGCTCAGCCCGGCGGTGACGACGGCGATGCGGGTCATGCGGACACCTTCTTCTCCAGCAACGACTGGTGCGTGGGACCGTCCGGCACGTGCGCGGGACGCTTGGCGTCCAGCTCGCGCCGCAGCACGGGCACGATCTCGCCGAGCAGGTCCAGCTGCTCCAGCACGGTCTTGAGCGGCAGGCCGGCGTGGTCCATCAGGAACAGCTGCCGCTGGTAGTCGCCGAAGTGCTCGCGGAAGGTCAGCGTCTTGTCGATGACCTCCTGCGGGCTGCCGACGGTCAGCGGCGTCTGCGAGGTGAAGTCCTCCAGCGACGGCCCGTGCCCGTACACCGGCGCGTTGTCGAAGTACGGCCGGAACTCGCGCACCGCGTCCTGCGAGTTGCGGCGCATGAACACCTGCCCGCCCAGGCCGACGATGGCCTGGTCGGCGGAGCCGTGGCCGTAGTGCTCGAACCGCTGCCGGTACAGCTGGATCAGCTGCTGGAAGTGGTAGGTGGGCCAGAAGATGTGGTTGGCGAAGAAGCCGTCGCCGTAGTAGGCGGCCTGCTCGGCGATCTCCGGGCTGCGGATGGAGCCGTGCCAGACGAACGGCGGCACGCCGTCCAGCGGCCGCGGCGTGGAGGTGAACTCCTGCAGCGGGGTCCGGAACTTGCCGGACCAGTTGACCACGTCCTCGCGCCACAACTTGTGCAGCAGCGCGTAGTTCTCGACGGCCAGCGGGATGCCCTGGCGGATGTCCTGCCCGAACCACGGGTACACCGGCCCGGTGTTGCCGCGGCCCATCATCAGGTCGACCCGGCCGTCGGCCAGGTGCTGGAGCATCGCGAAGTCCTCGGCGATCTTCACCGGGTCGTTCGTGGTGATCAGCGTGGTCGACGTGGACAGGATCAGCTTCTCGGTGCGGGCCGCGATGTAGCCGAGCATGGTGGTCGGCGAGGAGGGCACGAACGGCGGGTTGTGGTGCTCGCCGGTGGCGAACACGTCCAGCCCGACCTCCTCGGCCTTCAGCGCGATCGTGACCATCGCCTTGATCCGCTCGGCCTCCGTCGGCGTCACGCCGGTGGTGGGGTCGGTCGTCACGTCGCCGACCGTGAACACTCCGAACTGCATGTCCGCTCCTCTCGAACGTCCGGTACTTGAACTCTCAACTACCGGACGCCCGTCAGTATTCCACGGTCAGCAGGGGTCTGTCGGCGAGTCGTCGCTCACATAGGCCTGCCACTCGGCGTCGCTGACCGGGGTGCCCCGCACCGCGCACACCTGGCGGGCGACGGCGTCGGGATCGGTCTGCCACAACGAGTTCGGCGCGTTCGCGACGCCCGCGGCGACGCTGCCGCCACGCGGATCGAACGCCACCGCCGTGACGTTGTCGGTCGGCCCGGACAGGGTGGCCGTGTGTGTCGGCGCGTGCGGATCGCCGATGTTCCAGATGGACACGGTGCGGTCCCAGCTCGCGCTGGCCAGCGACTTTCCGTCGGCGCTCAGCGCCACCGATGTCACCGTGTTGGTGTGGTCCGTCAGCACCCCGACCTGCGTCGGAGCGCCGGTGACGTCCCAGAGTTCCACCGCGTGGTCCTCGCCGCCGGTGGCCAGCAGCGTGCCGTCCGCCGACAGCGCGATGGACCGGATCGGGGCCGGCCGGGTGGTGGCGATCCGGTACTTCGAGACCGGATGCACCGGATCCGACACGTCCCAGAGCCGTGCGGAGCCGTCGTAGCTGCCGCTGGCCACCGTCTTGCCGTCGGCGGCGAAGGCCAGCGAGCTCACCACGTCGGTGTGCTCGGCCAGTGGCTGCCCGATCGGCGTCACGTGTCCAGGGTCGGTCACGTCCCATAGTCTAATCAAGTGATCGTCACCAGATGTGACTATCATTTTTCCGGACGGATCGAAGACGACCGCCTCCAGCTGCCCGGTGGACGCCGGGATGGTGGCCAGCGGTCGGCCGGTGGCGACGTCCCAGAGCCGGGCGGTGTGGTCGTAGCTCACGCTGGCCAGCGTCTTCCCGTCCGGGCTGAACGCCACCGACGTCACCGGGCCGGTGTGGCCGGTCAAGGTGGCCAGCGCGGTCGGCTTGTGCGGATCGGCGGTTCCCCACAGCCGGACCGTGCCGTCGTAGTGGCCGCTGGCCAGCACCTTGCCCGTTTTGTCGAACGCCAGGCCCCAGCCGGACTGTGCCTGCCCGTTGACCTCCGCCGCCCGCACATCCCACACGGAGACGCTCCAGTTGGCCGCGCCGGTCGCCACCGACGAGCCGTCCGGGCTGAAGGCGACCGCGCGGATCGTCGCCGGGGCGGTGAAGGCCGCCACCTGCGTGCCGGCGGCAATGTCCCAGAGCCGGGTGATGTGGTCGTCACCGCCGGCGGCGACCGTGCGGCCGTCGGGGCTGAACGCCACCGCCTCCAGGAAACTGGTGGCGCCGCTGAGCGTCGCCACCGCCGCGCCCGTAGCCGGATCCCAGACGCGGACCGTCTCGTCGTAGCTGGCGCTGGCCAGCCGATGGCCGTCCGGGCTGAACGCCACGCCGGTGACGGCGTTGGTGTGGCCGGTCAACACGCCCGCGGGAGCGCCGGTTGTCGAATCCCACAGCCGGACGGTGTTGTCGTAGCTGCCGCTGGCGACCAGCTTGCCGTCCGGGCTGAAGGCGATGGAGGTGACCGTCTTCTGGTGCCCGGCAAGGGTTGTCTCGGGCCTTAGACCGTCCACCTGCCACAGTCGGACCGTCTTGTCCCCGCTGGCCGACGCGAGCTGCTTCCCGTCCGGGCTGAAGGCCAGCGCGAACACGCTGTCGGTGTGGCCCTTGCCGACGGCCAACTGCCTGGGGCTACCGGGATTGCTGACGTCCCAGAGAATCACCGACCCGTCAGCTACGCCGACCGCCAGTTGTTTGCCGTCCCGGCTCAACGCCACACCGTACGCGGCGGTCGGCACCGGAACCGTTGCCACCGCCGTCCGTGTGGTGGCGTCCCACAGCCGTACCGACTTGTCCTTGCTGGCGCTTGCAAGGAGATTCCCGCCGTACGACAGCGCCGTGACGCCGTCGGTGTGCCCGAGCAGACGGGTCGTCGCCGGCCCGCCGGACGTGGTCAGCAGGCTGCTGCGGGCTTCGGCGGTCAGGGCGATCCGGTACGCCACCAGGCTCAGCTGCGCCGCCAGCGCGGGATCGGCCGCCTGCATGGAATTCGCCCGCAGCGCCACCTGTCTGGACAGCGCCTCGGCCCGCTCCTGCAACGCGATGTTCCGCTCCGCGAAGGCGAAAACCATCGAGCCGACCGCCACCAGCAGCAGCGCCGTCAGCGCCGCCACGAGCTGCCGCAGGCGGCGGGTCCGCCGCACCGCCGCCTGCTGCTCGGAGGCCTCCCGCTCACGGCTCGCGTCCAGCAGCTCACGCTCGATCGGCGCCAGCGTGCCGTCGTCGGGCGACCAGTTGAGGGCGATCGCCAACTTCGCGCCCCGGTACAGCCCCGAATCGTCGCGACCGTCCCGCTGCCACGAGCGGGCGTCCTGCGCCAGTTGCTGGTGTAGCCGCAGCCCCTCCCGGTTGTCGGCGATCCACTGCCGCAGCCGGGGCCAGGACCGCAGCAGCGCCTCGTGGCTGATCTCGGCGGTGTCCTCGTCCAGCGTCACCAACCGGGCCCGGGCCAGGGAATCCAGCACCGCGGCGGCCGTCTCCGGGTCGCTGGAGCCGTCGATGAGGCTCTGCCGGTCGGCCCGCGCCCGCGTCACCTCGATGCCCTCGCCGACGTGCACCATCCGCAGCAGCAGCCGGCGCACCAGGTCTCGGCCGGCCGGGTCGAACCGGGCGTAGGTCGCGTCGGCGGTGGTCGCGATAGCCTTGTGGATGCCGCCGACCTCGGCGTATCCCTGCAACGTCAACCGGTTGCCCTCGCGGACCTGCCACGTCGCGAGCAGCGTGTGCGCCAGCAGCGGCAGCACGCCGCCGGTGTCCTCCTCGGCACCGAGATCGCGTAGCAGCAGGTCGCCGAGCCCGGGTTCCAGCTCCAGGCCGGCCAGCGCCGCCGGCCGCTCGATCGCCTCCCGCAGCGCGGACGCCGTCATCGGACCGACCACCACCGCTCGCTCCAGGGACGCGACGAGCTCCGGGAAGCGGGCGCAGTGGCCGTAGAAGTCGGCCCGCACGCCGTACACCACGGGCACGTTCAGGGCGGTCAGCGCCTCGACGAACGCCCGCCGGTCGGCCTCGTCCTCGCAGAGCGTGAACAGCTCCTCGAACTGGTCGATCACCACCACCAGCCGCTCGGACCCGTCCAGCACGCCGGCCAGTTCGCCCGGATCGTCGTGGATGATCCCCAGCAGCTCCGACGGCGGCCGGCCGGTGCCCTGCGCCAGCGAGGAGACCAGCGCCTCCACCGGCTTGTTGCCCGGCGTGAACAACAGCCACGACCAGCGGCGCGGCAGGTCCATGCCCTCGATCGCCGGCACCAGTCCGGCCCTGAGCAGGGACGACTTGCCCGAACCGGACGCGCCGACCACCGCGACCGGCCCGTCCCGGCGCGGATCGCCGAGCCGGTCGATGAGCGTCGCCGTCAGCTGCTCACGTCCGAAGAAGTACTGCGCGTAGCCGACGGAGAACGCCAGCAGCCCCGGATACGGGCTGCGGCCCTCGCGCGTCGGCGTCGGCGGCTCCTCCGTCGGCAGCGTGACGGTGACGCGCTGCTTCGGCCGGCTCAGCGCCTGGTCGTTGGCGAGAATCTGCTGGTAGACGGCCTGCACCTCGGCGCCGGGGTCGACGCCCAGCTCGGCGGCGAGCATCCTGCGCAGCCGGTCGTGGTGCTCCAGCGCCTCGGCCTGCCGGCCGCCGCGGTAGAGGGCGATCATGTGCAGGGCCCGCAACCGCTCCCGCAGCGGGTGGTCCTCGACGACCGTCCGCAGGTCGACGACCACTTTGGATTCCTGGCCGAGGGACAGCAGCGCCTCCGCGCGGTCCTCGACCGCCGCCAGCCGCAGCTCCGCCAGGTGCTGGCGCTCGCTCTCCGCGAACGGCCCGGGCACGCCCGGCAGCGGTTCGCCCTGCCACAGCTCGAGGCCCTCGTCCCAGTGCTCGATCGCCCGCTCGACGTCGCCGCCGTCACGGGCCTGCGCGGCCTGCTGGAAGGCGTGTTCGAACAGCCAGACGTCCAGGTGCTGCGGCTCCAGCGCCAGCCGGTATCCGGAGCCGACGCTGGTCAGCACCGAGTCCCGGGCCGGTGCCTTGCGCTCGCCGGCCAGGGCCTGCCGCAGCTTGGAGACGTACGTGTGGATGATGCCGCGGACGCTGTCCGGCGGTTCCTCGCCCCAGACGCCGTCGACGAGCTCGGTGCGGGACACCACCTGGTTGCGGCGCACCGCGAGCTGCGCGAAGAGGGCCCGCTGCTTGGGCGGCCCCAACTCCAGTTCGCGTCCGTCGATCTCCGCGTGCAGGGCGCCCAGGAGTTTCACGGCCAGCATCGCGCGAGTGTATCCACGCGATCACTGCTGGTGGCGAAGGTCGCGGGGTGTCGTTGCCCGGCGTCGAGGGACATTCGGAGTTATCGTCCGCACATGCGGAGGGTGCGGGTGGCTCGCGTCTACGACGAGCCCGGCCCCGAGGACGGGGTCCGGGTGCTCGTCGACCGGCTCTGGCCGCGCGGCGTGCGCAAGGAGTCGGCCGAGCTGGACAGCTGGTGCCGTCAGGTCGCGCCGTCGACGGAGCTGCGGGTCTGGTACGGCCACGATCCGGCGCGGTACGACGAGTTCGCCAAGCGATACCGCCAGGAGCTCGCCGGGGGCGACCAGCAGGCGGCGCTGCAAGGCCTGCACGGTGTCGACGGCACCGTGACGCTGCTGACGGCGACGAAGTCGCTGGACATCAGCGGCGCCGCGGTGCTCGCCGACGTGCTCCGCGCGATGGGCTAGGCGGGGCGGCTCAGGGTCAGTTCGAACGGGGCGAATCCGTGCTTGCGGTAGAACGCGATCGCCCGCTCGTTCGCGGCGAACGCCGTCACCTTGAATTCGTTGGCCTCCTTTTCGGCGGCCCACCTGGTGAATTCGGCGACCAGTGCGGAGCCGAGGCCGGTGCGGCGGTATTCCTCCGCCACGAGCAGGCTTTGCAGCACGGCCGTTCGAGCGCCGGGCCGGAGCGCGTTGGTGTTCAGCCGCCCGATCAGGTGACCGGCGGTTGTGCTGTTTGACCTGGCCAACAGGCACAGATTGTCGCCGGCCAGGAGATCCTGGTAGTAGGCGGCGCCCTCGCGCCGCGGCCAGCCGGTGTCCATCCACGGGTCGTGCCGCCCGCCGTCCTCGGCGAACAGCGCGCCCGCGGATGCCACCAGCTCGGGAATCAGCTCCGGAGTGACGTGAACGATTGTCTCGGCCATGTCGCCACGGTATCTCCGTTGATTTCAGTTGTAAATTTTAATTAGTCACTCTTCGAAAGTCATTTCGGGTGGCGGGCGGCGGAAGCCGCGGGTCAAATAAGCCAGGTAGCAGACGCCCAGCGCCAGCCAGCACAGGCCGAGGGTGATCGCGATGCCGTCCAGGTGCACCAGCAGCCACACGTCGACCACGGCGCCGATCACCGGCACGACGAGGTTGCGCAGGATCGAGCCCTCGCGCTGCCGCAGCCACAGGGCGATCACCGACAGGTTGACGAACGTGAAGGCGGTGAACGCGCCGAAGTTGATGAACGAGGTCGAGGTCGTGACGTCCAGGGCGAGGGCTCCAAGGCCGACGATGCCGATGAGGGCGATGCCGAAGACCGGCGTCTCCAGTTTCGGTTGCAGGTAGCCGAAGAACCGCTTGGGCAGCACGCCGTCGCGGCCCATCGCGAACATCAGCCGCGACGCGCCGGCCTGCGCGGCGATGCCGGAGGCGAACTGCGCGACCATCAGCCCGGCGAGGAACACGGCGGCGAAGAGGTTGCCGCCGATGTCGGTGGCGATCTCGAAGGCGGCCGATGACTCGTCGTGGAACTGCGCGCCGGGGTGCACGAGTTGCGTGGCGTAGGCCAGGATCACGAACAGGACGCCGCCGAGCAGCGCGGTGAGCAGGATCGCGCGGGGAATCGTCCTGCGGGGCTCGAAGGTCTCCTCGGTCAGCGTGGTGACGGCGTCGAAGCCGAGGAACGAGTAGGCGGCCAGCGCGGCCCCGGCGGAGATGCCGCCGAAGCTGGAACCGTTGTGGTAGAAGGGAACCCCGCTGACCAGGCTGTGGCCGCCGCCGGCCACCTGGCGCAGCGAGAGGATCACGAAGAACAGGATCACCAGCAGCTGGAAGGCCATCAGCAGGAAGTTCACGCCGACCGCGACCCGGATGCCCAGCACGTTCAGCACGGTGGTGATCACGATGAAGCCCACCACCCAGATCCAGCTGGGGACGTCCGGGAACTGCGCGGACATGTACGCGGCGCCGATCAGCCAGATCACCATCGGCAGGAAGAAGTAGTCCAGCAGCACGGCCCAGCCGACGAGGAAGCCGGCGCGGGAGTCGATCGCCTTGCGCACGTAGGTGTACGCGGATCCGGCCACCGGGTAGACGCCGGCCATCCGGCCGTAGCTGGCGGCGGTGAACAGCATCGCCACCGTGGCCAGGATGTAGGCGGTGGGCACGGTTCCGCTGGTGGTGTCGGCGACGATGCCGTACGTGCCGAGCACGATCAGCGGCGCCATGTAGGCGAGTCCGAAGAGGACGACGCCGCGCAGATGCAGGTGCGGGGTAAGGGTTGTGGTCGTCGGTGCGGTGTCGGTCATCGCGGGCCACCTCCTCGCGGCCGCCAGCGGCCGGGATCGATCCGTCCCTGGTACAGGGGAAGCTCGATGGGGGAGTCAGTGTCGCGGAACTGCTCCCACATCCGGTTCACGCCGGCGGTGCCGGTTTCACGTGTCCGTGCGACGTCGTCGAGGTCCAGCGTCAGGGCGAAGGTGGTGGGACCGGCGTCGGGCGACTCGGCGAGCACGTCGCCCTCGGGGCCGACCACGATGCTCCGGCCGACGCCGAACGGGCCGGCGACATTGACGCTGGCCACGAAGACCTGGTTGACGATCGCGTTGGCCCGGGCGAGAACCAGCTCCTGGGCGCGGTCGGGGGTGGTCGTCTGCACGGGGTTGAGCACGAGGTCGGCGCCCATCCAGGCGAGGTGGCGGGTCAGCTCGGGGAACCACGCGTCGTAGCAGATGGAGAAGCCGACGCGGCCTGCCTCGGGGATGTCGAAGACGACGAACCTGTCGCCGGGGTCGTACGGCTCGTACGGCCGCCAGGGGAAGATCTTGCGGTAGTGCGCCACGAGTTCGCCGGCGGGGGAGAAGGCGAGGGCGGTGTTGAACACCTCGCCGTTCGGACCGCTCTCGCAGACGGTGCCAGGGACTAGCCAGATGTCCAGGTCCGCGGCCAGTTCGGCGAGGGTCGCGGTGCGGGCGCTCGTCAGTGGCTCGGCGGTGTCGCGGGGGTTCTCGGCGCCGCAGAGGTGCAGCTCGGGGTACATCACCAGGCGGGTGCCGGGGTGGTCGGCGAGCAGGGTCGTGACCTCGTCGGCGAACGTGTCGAGCGGGCGGTCGTACGGGACCGGTTCGGCCTGGACGAGTGCGACGGGCAGTGGCGGCACGGGCGGCTCCTTCCGTCGGCTAGGGCGAAAAATAGTCCAGGCTGAACAGTTTCACAAGAGTGCTCATTGTGATCAGTTTTGGGCGTATCGTGAGGCGGTGGACCGTTTGAGCGTGCCGGCGCTGACGGGGATCCGCCGGCTGTCGGCATTGGACACCGTGCGGGCGCGCATCGCGCTGGCCGTGGAACTGGGCCTGCTCGCGCCCGGCGAGGCGCTGCCGCCCGGTGGTGAGATCGCGGTGGCGCTGGGGGTTTCCGAGATCACCGTGCGGCGGGCGTTGGTGTCGCTGTGCTCGGACGGCGTGCTGGAGCGGCGGCGGGGCCGTGGCGGGGGGACGTTGGTTTCGCTGTCCCCGGCCCGGGGAGTGGTGGCGGAGATCGCCGCGTACACCGGCGCGGCGGCGGAGGTGCACGAGCTGATCGATCATCGGTTGGTGCTGGAGAGCGGGCTGGTGCATCTGGCGGCGGTGCGGGGCGTTGCGGTGGACGAGCTGTGGGAGCTGGTGGGGCGCATGGAGAAGGCGTCCGGCTGGGCCGAGTTCCACGAGCTGGATGCCGCGTTCCATCTGGCGGTGGTCGGCGCGAGCGGGATGCCGTCGGGTGTCGCCAGGTTCGGGGATGTGGTGCGGGAGCTGTATCGGTATTACCTGCCGTACCCGATGGAGTATCTGCGGGAGTCCAACCGGGAGCACGCGGAACTGGTGGAGGCGTTGGGAAAGGGCGACGCGGTGAGGGCGGTCGATGTGGTGTGCCGGCACGTCGGGGCGCTGCATTCGACGATGCTGGCCCGGCACGGGGTTTCGCCGTAGGGGTGGTTGTGTTTGCGGGTCGGGGGCTTATGGTGAGGGTGGCTGTTGTGGGGGCTTATGGTGAGGATGGTTGTGTAGTTGTATGTCGCGTGGATTTTGCGTGGAGCCTCTGAACGATGGCCATGAGGGGCATCTCCGGGGCAGGCTCCGCCTGCCCCTCACGCAGGAAAGCTTAGGCCATCGTCCCCCTCCACGCAAAATCCACGCTTATCGTGTTGTTGCCGGTTCTGCGCGACCGATCGCTCGATTATGCATGAAACAGTTCACCCGTTAGGGATTCGATTTGGATCTTGCAGGTCGGTATTCTTAGAGGTATGGAACTCACCCGGGAGTTGGAGAGAGTCGAGCCTTGCGGGGCCCTGCTCGATCTTCTCGCGGGGCTCGATCTGGACGCCCTTTCCGCCGACGAGCGGGTTACCGTCACCATTCTCGCTCGTAAGATCAGGGCCTTCGCCGACTACGTGGAGTTGGCTGTGCTGCGGGGTGTCGAGGACACCGCCGAGTTGGCGATGGCCATCACCGAACCCGAGCAGACCGTAGTCCGGCGTAAGGAGTTGACCGAGGATCTGCGGACCCTGCCCCGCCTGATGGACCAGTTGCGGGAGGGTCGGTTGGACCTGCGGCGGCTCGAAGCGGTCCGTGATCGGGTCCGGAACCTGCCGTCCGTTGCGCTCATCGCCGAGGTCGAAGACGCCCTGCTCGACATCGCCCCAGGACTCACCCACTCCCAGTTGGGTCGCCGGACCACCGCCCTGGTCGCGCAAGCCGACCCCACCGGCTACGAACAACGCCACCAGAAGGCCAAGTCCGAGCGTCGGGTGGAGATCCGGCCGCTGCCGGACGGCATGGCCCACCTCACCGCGACCCTGCCCGCCGTCGAGGCCCGCATGGTCCACGACCTGCTCTGCGCCGACGCCAAAGACCTCCCGAAGGATGACCGCACCACCGACCAGAAACGAGCGGATGCCTTCCTGGACCGGTTCCTGGGCAACGTTCGGAAGCGCGATGTCCAGGTCCACGTCACCATCTCGATGGAGACCTTGATGGGGTTGACCGAAGACCCCGCCCTACTCGAGGGCTACGGCCCCATCACCGCCGACACCGCCCGCGAACTCGCCATGGACGGCATCTGGCGGGCCATCCTCCTCGACGACCACGACCACGCCGACACCATCGGCAAACACACCTACCGCCCCGGCCGCCGCCTCAAAGAACTCGTCGGCGTCCGCGCCGGCAACGTCTGCTCCGCCCCCGGCTGCACCCGACCCATCCAAGAAGGCGACCACGTCACCCCCTGGCCCAAAGGCCACACCACGCTCGCCAACGTCAAAGGCCTCTGCACCCGCCACCACCACCTCAAACACGACACCCACAAGGTCACCGTCGACAACGACGGCAGCCTGCACTGGACCACCCCACACGGCCGCAACTACACCACCACACCCCACAAATACTGACCGCCTCGCAAAGCCGCAGACCCGCACACCGGCCAGTCACCCCCATCGCCCCACCAGACCTCCGCCCCACCGGGCCACAGACCCACACACCGGCCAGCCACCCCAATCGGAGCCGCCCCCTCGGACCAGCCCTATCGCCCCACCGGGGGGCCACCACCCCGCCCGACCTCCGCCCAGCCGGACCCCACCCAGCCGCACCCCAGCCCGCCGGACCACCGCACCACCCAACCTCCGCCAGCCGCACCCCAGCCCGCCGGACCACCGCACCACCGCACCACCGCACCACCGCACCACCGCACCACCGGACGACCGCACCACCCCACCACCGCCCCGCCAAGCCACCCCACCGCCAAACCGGGCCACCCCCACGACCCATTCCCACCACCCAACCACCCCCAATACCACCCCCACGTTCCTTGACAATTCCACAGCGAACCAAAAGTTCGCCAGCACACCACCGGAAACTACCGCCTCGGGTCGATTTTGTGTGGAGGTGGACGATGGCCTAAGCTTTCCGCGCGAGGGGCAGGCGAAGCCTGCCCCGGAAAGGCTCCTCGAAGGCCATCGTCCAGAGGCTCCACACCAAATCGACCCGAACACCGCCACCACAAAACCCACACCACCCACCCCAAAACAACCCGAACAACATCGCCAAAAAGCCTCCCCACCAGCAACCTGAAACAACCCCACCTACACGCCCAAAAACCCAAACCGCCACCACCTCGAACGATCCAAACCGCGTCGCCTTAAAGCACTGCACTCCCAAACCGCAAACACCCTCCGACACATCACCAAACGCGTGACCCCCCAGCTTCAAACCAGCCGTTCCGCTCCAACCAAAAGCGCCCCGCCTCCGAACCAAAACCAGTCGGAGCCGCAACCCAACACCCCGACCCCGCCACTCACACCATCCCGAACCGCACTCCACCGCCAAACCGCCCGCACCTCGCCGTCCACCACCGCTACACGAGACCGCACCGCCACCTCCGCTACACCGCCAGCGCCAGCACCAGCGCCACACCAGACCGCACCGACCCACCACCTCCACACCGCGCCGCGCCGCACTCCACCGCCAAACCGCCCACACCACACCACCCGCCGCCGGTCCGCCGCCGTGCACTGCCCACGTCACATCCGCACCGCCCCACCGCCCCACCGCCCAGATCATGGAACTGCCGCGCGCCCCTTCCCACCACGCGCCAAGATGGACCACATGGAGTACACATACCTCGGCCGGACCGGGCTTTCCGTCTCCCGCCTCTGCCTGGGCACGATGAACTTCGGTTCCCAGACCGACGAGGCCGCCAGCCACGCGATCATGGACGAGGCCCTCGACCAGGGCATCAACTTCTTCGACACCGCCAACACCTACGGCGGCGCGGCCGGCAAGGGCCGGACGGAGGAGATCATCGGCAGCTGGCTGGCCAAAGGGGGCAACCGGCGCGAACGGACCGTCTTAGCCACCAAGCTGTACGGCGCGACCGGTGACTGGCCGAACGAGGGCAAGCTCTCCGCGCTGAACGTCCGCCGCGCGATCGACGCCTCGCTGCGGCGCCTCCAGACGGACTACGTCGATCTCTACCAGTTCCACCACATCGACCGGGCCACCCCCTGGGAAGAGCTCTGGCAGGCCTGCGAAACCCTTGTGGCGCAGGGCAAGGTGCTCTACTTCGGCTCCTCGAACTTCGCGGGCTGGCATCTGGCGGTCGCGCAGGCGGAGGCGGCGAAGCGCAACTTCCTCGGACTGGTCAGCGAGCAGTCGCTGTACAACCTGATCTCTCGCGAGGTCGAGCTGGAGGTCCTGCCTTCGGCGCAGGCGCACGGCATCGGCGTCATCCCCTGGAGCCCGCTGGCCTCGGGTCTGCTCGGCGGCGCGGTCCGCAAGCAGCGGGACGGCAAGCGCCGGTACAGCGACCGGGCGACCGCCGAGCTGAACAAGCGCCGCGACCAGCTCGGCACGTACGAGGACTTCGCCGACAAGCTGGGCCACGAGCCGGGCGATCTGGCGCTGGCCTGGCTGCTGCACCAGCCGGCGGTCACCGCGCCGATCATCGGCCCGCGCACGGCCGCGCACCTCGAAGGTGCGCTGAAAGCCTTGCAGATCAGGCTTTCCGACGACGACCTGGCCGCGCTCGACGAGATCTTCCCGGGCTACCGCACCGCACCCGAGCACTACGCCTGGTGACGGGCGGCGACCGTGAGGTCGGCGACCAGTCCCCGGTACGCCGCCTCACGGTCGGGCGCCCTCAGCACCGCCGACGGGTGCACGGTCGCCATCGCCGGAATCCCCTGTGCCGCAACGATTTCCCCGCGCCGCTGGCTGACCCGGAAGTCGGGACCCAGCAGCGCCGACGCCGCCGTCGCGCCCAGGCACACCACCAGTTCCGGCCGCACCCGGTCCAACTCCGCCAGCAGCCACGGCCGGCACGCCGAAACCTCACCCTGGCTGGGCTTCTGGTGAATCCGCCGCTTTCCCCGTGCCGGCAACGTGAACTTGAAGTGCTTCACGGCATTCGTCACATAAACCTCGTCACGGTCGATGCCGGCATCACCGAGCGCACGGTCGAGCAGCATCCCCGCCGGCCCGACGAACGGCTCGCCGGCCAGGTCCTCCCGATCACCGGGCTGCTCCCCGACCAGCACCATCCGCGCGTCGGCCGGCCCCGCGCCGAACACCGTCTGTGTGGCGTCCCGGTACAACCCGCAGCCCTGACACTCGGCCGCCGCGCGGCGCAGCGCCGTCAGCCCGCCGCGCGTCGGCACCTCGATTGTCATATCGACGCCAGCAAACCGCCGAGCACGGCGATGTTCTTCAGGAAATGCACCCGCTCGTCCGGGTCGCCGGACTCCCAGACCCGGTGTCCCACCAACGTGGTCGGCACCATGTCCACGGCCAGCAGCAACGCCGCCACCCTCGGCAGCCGGCCGAGCGCGAGCATCGCCCCGCAGCCGAGTTTCAGGCACGCGTCCGCCCGCACCACCGTCACCGCGTCCGTCGGCAGCCACTCCGGCAGCACCTTGCGATACCGCTCGATCACCGGCTCGGCGTGCTTCGCAACCGCCGCCGGATCCTTCAACGTCGCCCATGCGCTCGACGTGAACACCGCCGCCATCATGGGCCTGGCCAGCAATTTCAGCATCGTCGGTCTCCTTGTCGGGTCGCTGACGGGGTAGCCCGCCCGCGACCCGACAAACCGGCGCCTGCTCAGTGCAGCCCGCACCGGCGCGCGCAGCCCCGCCACGGCTGCCAGCCGCGCTGCCGCCACAGCGCCAACGCCTTCGCGTCCTGCACCGCCGGCGCCGCCCGGTGCGGATAACCCACCCCGCCCAGGCCGTGCCACGTCTGGAGGGTGAACTGGTAGGCCCCGTACTCCCCGTTGCCGGTGTTCAGGTCGTAGCGGTTGCCGGACTCGCACGTGCGCAGCCGCAGCCAGTCGCCGCCGCTGGGCTCGGCCGACGCCGGCCCCGCCACGAGCAGCAGCAGCCCGCACACCGCCGCCGCCAGCACGGCCATCCTCGAACTTCGTCCTGGTGCCATGATCCGGACCGTAGGCAGCCGCCCCCGAACCCCACCACCGGTGCGAAACCCCGGTCACGCCACGTGATCACTCGGTCCAGCTACCGACGAAATCCCCGCCGCGGCCCCGAAATCAAGATCGTTTTTCGCTCCGACCACAAAACCGGGATCCCCGTCGCACTACCAGAGCCGCCGCCCACCCGCGCGCCGGAGCCTCCGGGACGACAACCCCGATTTCACACCGGCGGGGCGGCACCCTTCCCCGGAAGAGGACCGCCCCACCGCCACTCTACGCCCCCGTTGCTTATATAAGCCTGTACTGATACTTTGCCGGCATGTTCGACGTGACGCAGCAGATCAACGCCGTGCGCCGCCAGGTCGGCAGCCGCACGCTGGAGGCGGGCGAGGCCAGGACCGTCACCGTCAGCCAGACCTACAAGACCGACATCGACGACCTGTGGGACGCCGTGACCAGCGCCGAGCGCATCGGGCGCTGGTTCCTCCCCGTCACCGGCGACCTCGAGCTCGGCGGCCGCTACCAGCTCGTCGGCAACGCCGGCGGCACTGTCACCGCCTGCCAGCGGCCGACGGCGTTCGACGCCACCTGGGAGATGGGCGACCAGGTCAGCTGGATCGAGGTCCGGCTGAGCACCGTCGACGACGGCGCCCGGTTCGAGCTCCACCACATCGCCGTCGTCGGCGACCACTGGGACACCTACGGCCCCGGCGCGGTCGGCATCGGCTGGGACGGCATGCTGCTCGGCCTGGCCAACCACCTCGCCACCGGCGAGGGCATGAGCCAGGCCGAGGCCGCCGCCTGGATGGCCACCGACGAGGCCAAGGCGTTCTACACCGCCAGCGGCAAGAGCTGGATCGAGGCCGACATCGCGTCCGGCGCCGATCCGGCCAAGGCACAGGAAACCGGCGACCGGACCATCGGCTTCTACACTGGCGCCGCGTGATCGAAGGTTTCCTCCGTCGCCGATACGGGGACCGCGCCACCCCGCCGGTCCTCCTCGGCGCCGGCGAGTGGTCCGCGGCCTACGCCCTCACCCTCGACGGCCGCGAGGTCGTGGCCCGCTTCGGCCAGCACGGCGAGGACTACGCCAAGGACCGCCGCATGGCCCGGCACCGCTCAACCTCCTTGCCCATCCCCGAATTCCTCGACTCCGGGCCCGCCGAGGACGGCTACTTCGCGATCACGCGGCGAGCCCACGGCGACTTCCTCGACGAGCTCGACGGTGACGCCATGCGCAGGGCCCTGCCGGCGACGCTCGCCGTGCTCGACGAGGTCCGCAAGATCGACATCTCCGACACCACCGGCTACGGCTCCTGGCGGCCCGACGGCAACGCCCCGTTCGCCACCTGGGCCGAGGCCCTGCTCGACGTCGTCACCGAGAACGACCGCACCCCCGGCTGGCGGGCCAAGCTGGAGGCCTCGCCCACCGGCGCCGGCCCCTTCGACGAGGCCGCCGCCGCGCTCCGCGAGCTGGCCGAAGACTGCCCCGACCGGCGGCAGATCATCCACGGCGACCTGCTCTACCGGAACGTGCTCACGCGGGACGGCGCCATCACCGCCGTCCTCGACTGGGGCAACTCCCTCTACGGCGACGCCGACTACGACCTGGCCTGGCTGCTCTACTGGTGGCCCTGGTACCCCGCCTGGCGGGACATCGACATCGCCGCGGCGACCGGCCGCGGGCCGTTGCTGGCCTACCAGCTGCACATCGGCCTGGACGCGCAGACCTACTGCGCCCACACCGGCCGCTGGGACGACCTCGCCCGCAACGCCGCCCAGACGCTGGCCCTGATCACGTGAACCATTTCCGGTTCGAAAAACAATTCCGCCGTTGGCGAACTCGGCAATAGCGCCACAGTCCGGAGCGCACCCCGTTTCCGCAGGTCAGCGCGGCTCACAAGGTCGCACGTACTGCTGTGGGCGAACACGGCCGTGCCGCCGAACTCCGCGGCGATCCGCTCGGCTAGAGTGACGAGCAGGAATCAGGAGTCCTGGCTTTCAAGAAGAGGCGGACAGAAGTGGAACACCACGCCAACGCGGACCTCGTGGCGCGCGCCGCGTCCGGGATGAACCTCACCGACTCGGTCTACGAGCGCCTGCTCCGCGACCGGATCATCGTGCTCGGCTCCGAGGTCGACGACGACGTGGCGAACCGGATCGTCGCTCAGTTGCTGCTGCTGACCGCGGAGAACCCCGAAGAGGACATCAAGCTCTACATCAACTCCCCCGGCGGCTCCGTCACCGCGGGCTTCGCGATCTACGACACCATGCAGTTCGTGCAGCCCGACGTGCAGACCTACGCGATGGGCCTGGCCGCGTCGATGGGGCAGTTCCTGCTCTCCTCCGGCGCCCCCGGCAAGCGCTACGCGCTGCCCTACGCCCGGATCATGATGCACCAGCCGTCCGGCGGCGTCGGCGGCACCGCCTCCGACATCAAGATCCGCGCCGAGGTGTACGCGCTGTGGAAGAAGGAGCTGGCCGAGATCACCGCGCGGCAGACCGGCCAGCCGGTCGAGGCCATCATCCGCGACGGTGACCGCGACCGCTGGTTCACCGCCAAGGACGCGCTGGCCTACGGCTTCATCGACCACGTGATCGAGCGCTCGCCCGACCGCATCTGAGCAGTGCGCCGAAGGGGGCTTTCGCTGCGTTCGACGCAGCGAAAGCCCCCTTCGGTGCGTTCGGGGCCGTACCGTCGCCGAGGTGAGCCTGCCCGCGGCGATAATCGACCGCCTCCGCCTGCCCCTGATCGCCGCGCCGATGCTGCGGGTCTCCGGCCCGGAACTCGTCACGGCGGCGTGCACGGCGGGTGTGATCGGCGCGTTCCCCACCGCCAACGCCCGCACCGCCGCCGAGCTCGACGACTGGCTGTCCCGGATCGAGGGGACCACCGGCGCGCCGTACGCCGCGAACCTGATCATCCGCTCCCCGCGTCTGGCCGCCGACCTGCGCGTACTCGTCGAGCACCGGGTCGAGCTGGTGATCACCAGCGTCGGCTCGCCAGCGCCGGTGATCGACCCTTTGCACGAGGTCGGGGCGTTGGTCCTCGCCGACGTCGCCACGCTCCACCACGCCGAGCGCGCGGTCGCGGCCGGGGCCGACGGACTCATCCTGCTCACCGCCGGGGCGGGCGGCCAGACCGGTTGGCTGAACCCGTTCGCCTTCGTCCGGGCCGTGCGGGCCTTCTTCGACGGTCCGGTGGTCCTCGCCGGCGGCATCAGCGACGGCCACGCCCTGCACGCGGCGCGCGCACTCGGGTGCGATCTCGCGTACATGGGGACGAAATTCCTCGCGACCCGGGAGAGTCGCGCCGATCCGGCCTACAAACGAATGGTGGCCGAGGCCGACCTGGACGACATCGTGCTGACGCGGGCCTTCACCGGCCTGCCCACCAGCATGCTCGCCCCCGCCATCCGCGCGGCCGGCCTGGATCCGGCCGCCCTCGACGAGTCCATCTCCCCCGCCGACGCGGACCAGCTCTACGGGCACGGCGGCATCGGCCCTCGCCGCTGGTCGGACGTCTGGAGCGCCGGGCACTCGGTGTCCGGGGTGACCGCCGCGCCGTCGGTGGCCGAGCTCGTCGAGCAGACCGCCACCGAGTTCGCCGAGGCACGGAAGGGATTCTCATGACGCTCACCGGACCGCGCTGGTCGGGGCCGTCGCTCGGCGGGCTGACGCTGCGGGCGCTGCGGCGGCACCCCGAGCAGACCGCCTTCGTCAGCGACTCGGGTGCCCTGACCTACGCCGCGACCGAGGACCTGATCGCACGCTTCCAGCACGTGCTCGCCGCGCGCGGCCTGCGCAAGGGCGACCGCATCGCCGTACTCGGCGGCAATTCCGCCGAGGCGTGGTGCGTAGGGGCGGCGGCGCAGGCGGGCGGCATGGCCGTGTCTTCCTTGCACCCCATGGGATCTCTCGACGACCAGCTGTTCCAGCTCGCCGATCTGGACGCGGCGGCCTGCATTGTCGACGTTCGTGGGCGCGCCGAGCGGGCCGCCGCCCTCGGCGCGAGCGGCGTCCCGGTGTTCACCTTGGGCGGCAACGAAAGCGGGCCGGACCTGCTGGCCGAGGCACACGCGGCGGGTGCCGTCACCGCCAAGGACCTGGCCGACGGCGACGATCCCGCGTTGATCAGCTACACCGGCGGCACCACCGGCCGTCCGAAGGGCGCCCTGCGCCACAACGCCGCCGCCGTGGCCATCGCGCACGGTGTCGTCACCGACTTCGAGATCCCGTTCGGGGCCCGCTACCTCACCGCCGCGCCGATCACGCACGTCGCCGGCACGAAGGTGCTTCCGGTGCTGCTACGCGGCGGAACCGTGTTCCTGCACAACGGTTTCGACCCCACGCGGCTGCTGGCCGCCGTCGCGCGGGAGCGGATCACCATGATCCTCGCCGTGCCCACCATGATCTACGCGCTGCTGGACCACCCGGACTTCGACCGCACCGACCTGAGCTCCCTGGAGCTGCTGCTCTACGGCGCCGCGCCGATGTCGCCGTCCCGCCTCGACGAGGGTCTCGAGCGGCTGGGTCCGGTGTTCTCCCAGCTCTATGGGCAGACCGAGTGCTACCCGATCACCGCCCTGCACCGGCAGGACCACCTCGACCCGAGCCTGCGCGGCTCCTGCGGCGCGCCCGTCGCAGGCGTCCAGGTCACCCTCCTCGATCCGGACGGGAATCCCGTGCCCACCGGCGAACCCGGCGAGATCTGCGCGCGCGGGCCCGCCGCCATGGCCGAGTACTGGCGGCGGCCCGAGCTCACCGCCCAGGCCACCGAGTACGGCTGGCTGCACACCGGCGACGTCGCCCGCGCCGACGACCGCGGCTATCTCACCATCGTCGACCGGATCAAGGACATGATCATCAGCGGCGGCTTCAACGTCTTCCCGCGCGAGGTGGAGGACGCCCTCACCAGCCACCGCGCCGTCGCCACCGCGGCGGTCTTCGGCATCGCCGACGAGAAGTGGGGCGAGGCCGTGACGGCGGCGGTGGTGCTGCGCCCTGGAGCCACCGCGACCGCCGAGGAGCTCATCCAGCACGTCCGCGACCGCAAGGGCGCCGTCCAGGCCCCCAAGGCGGTCCGGTTCTACGACAGCTTCCCGGCGACCGCCGTCGGGAAGATCGACAAACGGGCGCTGAGGCGGGAGTGGCCCGACACGTCAGGTTCGGCGTAGCAGCGACGGGTCGATGTCGGCGGGCGGCTCGCCGGCGCCCATCTCCGACGGGTCGTAGCCGGCGGGATACCCCGGGTAGGTACGGTTGCCGGGATCCCGGGCCAGCACGGAACGCCGCCGCGGCGGCAGCTCCCGGACCAGTGCGGACCGGGCCCGGACGCCGGCCTCGGACAGGGTGGTCAGCCAGCCGGGCGCCGCGGCGAAACCGAAGGCGTCCAACAGGGGGCGGTCCAGCAGCGACCGCAGCGCCGGCCGGATCGCGGGGCGCAGCGCGGGCGGGTACCACGAGCAGAACAGCTCCAGCGTGTACCGGCCGATGGCCGCGTTGTCGTCCGTGTACACGAAGTTCTGCCGCTCGTAGTCCACATTGAACTGTTCGAACTCGGCATAGTCGGCGGGAATGTCGCGAATGGCCATCCGCGCGCCGACCGCGCGGTAGAAGTGGAAGGCGGCCAGGCGTTCCTGTGTGGACAGTCGCCGCCAGCCGAAGCGGTCGAGCCAGCGGATCGGCTCGAACACGAAGGTGGACAGCACGTACAGCATGTCCTCGCCTGCGATCCGGTACCGCCCGTGGGCCCGGTTCACCGACCGCAGGGCGGCCTTGCCGCGCGGCGAGTCGTAGCCGTGCTCCATCATCTCGGCCATGAGCAGCGCGGTGTCGTCGTACCGGCGCTGCGGCCGCAGCTCGAACTCCCGGGTCGCGGCGAGCAGCCGCGAGATCGACGGCACGCAGTACGTCCGGAACAGGGCGAACTCCAGCGACCGCTGGTAGTCCCACGGGAACTCGAACCCGGCGGAGATCCGGTAGATCTCCTGGTGGTCACGCTCGGGGTCCAGCGCGAGGATGCGCCGGAGGTTGTCCCAGCGGCCGCCCGACCCGAGATCCATGGTGTCAGCCCAGCCACTCGCGCAGCGTGCGCACGTCCCCGATCGGGTCCGGCCCGACGGGCGTCACGTTCAGCATCGTCACGCCGGCCGCCCGGTACGCCTCGACCCGCTCCTTGACGTGCCCGGCCGGCCCGACCAGCGAGCTGAGCTCCAGGAACTCGGCCGGCACCGCGGCGGCGGCCTCGTCCTTGCGCCCGGCCAGGTACAGGTCCTGGATGGTCCGCGCCTCGTCCTCGTAGCCGTACCGGCGCATGAGGTCGTTGTAGAAATTGCGGTCCCGCGCGCCCATACCGCCGACGTAGAGCGCGACCATCGGCCGGGCCCATTCGCGCATCGCCGTCACGTCGTCGCCGATCGCCAGCAGACCGCCGGCGACCACGTCCAGCGGCGGCAGGGCGGCGTCGCGCTTGGCGGCGCCGGCGGCCAGCGCGGAACCCCACACGTCGGCGGCCTTCTCCGGCAGGAACAGGGTCGGCAGCCAGCCGTCGGCGATCTCGGCCGTGAGCTGCACGTTCTTGTCGCCCAGCGAGGCCAGGTAGATCGGGATCGAGTCCCGCACCGGCTTGGTGAGCATCTTCAGCGGCTTGCCCAGGCCGTCCGGCAGCGGCAGCCGGTAGATGCCGTCGTGGCTGATCACCTCGCGGCGCCAGATGCGCCGGCACAGGTCGACGACCTCGCGGGTGCGGCCCAGCGGCCGGTCGTAGCGGACGCCGTGCCAGCCCTCGATCACCTGCGGCCCGGACGCACCGAGCCCGAGCAGGGCACGCCCGCCGGACACGGCGTCCAGACCGGCGGCGGTCTGCGCGATCAGGGACGGGGTTCGGGTGTAGATCGGCAGGATCGCGGAGCCGATGAGCAGCCGCTCGGTGCGCGCCGCGAGGTAGCCCATCAGCGTCGGCGAGTCGAAGCCGTAGGCCTCGGCCACCCACACCGCGTCCAGGCCGGCCTGCTCCAGGGCGACCACCTGCTCGATGAGCTGCCTGGCGTCGCCGGCGTACTGCAGGGGCACGCTGAGCCGCATGTCCGACCTCCTCGGGGTGGCGGACATATAATATATCTTATGGCCAGGTCCCTGTCGTCCCGTCCGCAGCTGTCCGACGAGGTCGCCGCGCACCTGCGTGAGGCGATCATGTCCGGCGCGCTGCAACCCGGGCAGTTCGTCCGCCTCGACGCCGTCGCCGCCGAGCTGGGCGTGAGCGTCACGCCGGTCCGCGAGGCGCTGCTGGCGCTGCGCGGCGAGGACATGGTGGAGCTGGAGCCGCGGCGCGGCTTCGTGGTCAGCCCGCTCTCCCGCCGGGACGTCAAGGACATGTTCGGGCTCCAAGCCGACCTGGCCGCCCAGCTGGTCGGGCGGGCCGCCGAGCGGATCACCGACGAGCAGCTGGCGCACGTCGAGCGGGTCGCCGCCGAGCTGGCCGCCGCCGCGGGCCACCAGGAGCTGTCCACGCTGGAGTACGAGTTCCACCGCCTGATCAACAAGGCCGCCGGCTCGCGCAAACTGGCCCGGTTCCTGGACATGGCGACCCGCTACACGCCGGCCCGGGTGTACACCGGCGACCCGGAATGGCGGGTCCAGGTCGTCGCCGACCACGCCGCCATCCTCGACGCGCTGCGCGCCCGGGACGTCGGCGCGGCCCGCGAGGCGGTGTTCCGGCATGTCAAGGACGGTGAACGCCGTTTGCTGCGGCACCTGGACGCGGTCGGCATGTGGCCGACAAGGTGAGCCACCCTCGCGGCGCGACACACCGGTTCCACATGCTGGGAGACCGGCCTTTCCGGTGGTAGGGCCGCCGCACCCTTGCGACGCGAGTGGGAGTGGCCGGACCTTCTGGTCGCACGCCAGCCGACTCCGGTAACCTTGTCGGCGAGGTCGAGAGGCGCTGCAACGGGCTCCGGGCCCGCCACGCTCGGCTTTGTTCCACGACGACAAGGGCGCCTCCCGCGACGGGAGGCTGCTGTGGGCGCAGACGCGCTGAAGGAACTGCTCGAGAGCCGGGTCGTCGTCCTGGACGGCGCCTGGGGCACCATGTTCCAGAATGCGGGACTGAAGCCCGAGGACTACACCGCCGGCCGCTTCGACGACCACACCAAGGACGTCGCCGGCGACCCGGACCTGCTGAACCTCACCCGCCCCGACATCGTGCTGGACGTGCACCGCCAGTACCTCGCGGCCGGCGCGGACATCACCACCACCAACACGTTCACCGCGACCAGCATCGGACAGGCCGACTACGACCTGCAGCACCTGGTCCGCGAGATGAACCTGGAGGCCGCCCGGCTGGCGCGCCAGGCCGCGGACGAGTTCGGCGGCCGGTTCGTGGCCGGCTCGATCGGCCCGCTCAACGTCACGCTGTCGCTGTCGCCCCGGGTCGAGGACCCCGCCTACCGGGCCGTCACCTTCGACCAGGTGCGGGACGCCTACGCCGAGCAGATCAAGGCGCTGGCCGACGGCGGCGTCGACCTGCTGCTGATCGAGACCATCTTCGACACCCTCAACTGCAAGGCTGCCATCGCCGCCGCGCAGGAGGTCGCCCCGCACCTGCCGCTGTGGATCTCGGTGACCATCGTCGACCTGTCCGGCCGGACCCTGTCGGGCCAGACCGTGGAGGCGTTCTGGCGGTCCATCGAGCACGCCAGGCCGCTGGCCGTGGGCGTGAACTGCTCGCTGGGCGCCACCGAGATGCGGCCGCACCTCGTCGAGCTGGCCCGGCTGGCCGACACCTACGTGGCCTGCCACCCCAACGCCGGCCTGCCCAACGCCTTCGGCGGCTACGACGAGACGCCGGCCGAGACCAGCGCGCTGGTGGGCGAGTTCGCCGAGTCGCACCTGGTCAACATCGTCGGCGGCTGCTGCGGCACCACGCCCGCGCACATCGCGAAGATCGCCGAGAAGGTCAAGGGCCTGACGCCGCGGGTGGTGCCGACCGTCGAGCCGACCACCCGGTTCAGCGGCCTGGAGCCGTTCGCGATCGGCCCGGACACCGGCTTCGTGATGATCGGCGAGCGCACCAACGTCACCGGCTCGGCCAAGTTCCGCCGGCTCATCGAGTCGGACAACCACCAGGCCGCCGTGGACGTGGCGCTGGAGCAGGTGCGCGGCGGCGCCAACCTGCTCGACGTCAACATGGACGCCGACCTGCTCGACAGCGAGCAGGCGATGACCACCTTCCTGAACCTGATCGCCACCGAGCCCGAGGTGGCCCGGATCCCGATCATGATCGACAGCTCCCGGTGGAGCGTGCTCGAGGCCGGCCTGCGCTGCGTGCAGGGCAAGGGCGTGGTCAACTCGATCTCGCTCAAGGAGGGCGAGGAGCCGTTCCTGCGGCAGGCCCGCAAGATCCGCGAGTACGGCGCCGGCGTGGTCGTGATGGCCTTCGACGAGCAGGGCCAGGCCGACACCACCGAGCGCAAGGTCGAGATCTGCGCCCGCGCCTACGACCTGCTCACCCAGGAGGTCGGCTTCCCGGCCGAGGACATCATCTTCGACCCGAACGTGCTGGCCGTGGCCACCGGCATCAGCGAGCACAACGGCTACGCCAAGGCCTTCATCGACGCGCTGCCGCTGATCAAGCAGCGCTGTCCCGGCGCGCGCACCAGTGGCGGCATCTCCAACCTGTCGTTCTCCTTCCGCGGCAACGACGTCGTGCGCGAGGCCATGCACTCGGCGTTCCTGTACTACGCCGTGACCGCCGGCCTGGACATGGGCATCGTCAACGCCGGCCAGCTCGCGGTGTACCAGGACATCCCGGCCGACCTGCTCGAACTGGTCGAGGACGTGCTGTTCGACCGGCGCGAGGACGCCACCGACCGGCTGGTGGAGTTCGCCGAGACGGTGCGGGGCAAGGGCACCAAGCGGGTCGTCGACCTGTCCTGGCGCGAGGGCCCGGTCCGGGAGCGGCTGTCGCACGCGCTGGTGCACGGCATCGTGGACTTCATCGAGGACGACACCGAGGAGGCCCGCCAGCAGGCCGCGCGGCCGCTGGAGGTCATCGAGGGTCCGCTGATGGACGGCATGAAGATCGTCGGCGACCTGTTCGGCTCCGGCAAGATGTTCCTGCCGCAGGTGGTCAAGAGCGCGCGGGTGATGAAGCGCGCGGTGGCCTACCTGGAGCCGTTCATGGAGGACGAGAAGGAGCAGCTGCGGCTGTCCGGCGTGCAGGAAGCGGTGCGCGGCAACGGAAAGGTCGTGCTCGCCACCGTCAAGGGCGACGTGCACGACATCGGCAAGAACATCGTCGGCGTGGTGCTGGGCTGCAACAGCTACGACGTGATCGACCTCGGCGTGATGGTGCCGGCGGCCAAGATCCTGGACACCGCCGTGGCCGAGGGCGCCGACGCGATCGGCCTGTCCGGGCTGATCACGCCGTCGCTGGACGAGATGGTGTCGGTGGCCTCGGAGATGCAGCGGCGGGGGCTGAAGCTGCCGCTGCTGATCGGCGGCGCGACCACCTCCCGTCAGCACACCGCGGTGCGGATCGCCCCGGCGTACGAGTCGACCACCGTGCACGTGCTCGACGCCTCCCGGGTCGTCGGCGTCGTGTCCGACCTGCTCGACCCCGAGCGGGCCGAGGTGCTGGCCGAGAACAACGCCGTCGAGCAGGAGCGGCTGCGGGAGCAGCACGCCAACCGCCAGCAGCGGCCGCTGCTCACCGTGGAGCAGGCGCGGGCCAACCGCGAGGTCGTGTCCTTCGACGACCTGCCGGTGCCGCCGTTCACCGGCACCCGCCGCGTGAGCCCGGACCTGGCCACGCTGCGCGAGATGATCGACTGGACGTTCCTGTTCCTGGCCTGGGAGCTCAAGGGCAAGTACCCGGCGATCCTGGAGCAGCCGGTGGCGCGGGAGCTGTTCGACGACGCCAACGCGCTGCTCGACCAGATCATCGCCGACGGCTCGCTGCGGGCCGAGGGCGTGTACGGCTTCTGGCCGGCGCACTCCGACGGCGACGACATCATTCTCGAGGGCGCCCCGGACTTCCCGATGCTGCGGCAGCAGACCGAGAAGCCCGACGGCCGGCCCAACCGGTGCCTGGCCGACTACATCGCGCCCGCCGGCGACCACCTCGGCGGCTTCGCCGTGACCATCCTCGGCGCCGAGGAGCTGGCGGCCAGGTACGAGGCCCTGAACGACGACTACCGGTCGATCATGGTCAAGGCGCTGGCCGACCGGCTCGCCGAGGCGTTCGCCGAGTACATCCACCTCCAGGCGCGGCGCGAGTGGTTCGAGCCGGACGCCCAGCCCGAGCTGGCCGACCTGCACGCCGAACGCTTCCGCGGCATCCGGCCGGCGCTCGGCTACCCCGCCAGCCCCGACCACAGCGAGAAGGCCGACCTGTTCCAGATGCTGGGGGCGTCGGAGTTCGGCATGGCGCTCACCGAGTCGTACGCCATGACCCCGGCGGCCAGCGTCAGCGGCCTCATCTTCGCCCACCCCGAGTCCAAGTACTTCACCGTCGGCCGCCTCGGCCGCGACCAGGTCGAGGACTACGCCCGCCGCCGCAACCTCCCCCTGGCCGAGGTCGAGCGCTGGCTCCGCCCCAACCTCGCCTACGACCCCTCGTAACCCCGGCGAGTCGCGCTCTGGGACAGAGCGAATGCAGGTCTGAGGCAGACCCCCGCGAGTCCCGGTCAGCGTCACACCGAAATGCGGCTTCGGGCAGATGGCGACTGCCGGTCATCCCTGGTCGAAGCAGAGGCAGAAGGGGTGTCCGGCGGGGTCGAACATCACCCGGACGTTGTCCTGCGGCTGGTGCTCGGCCACGGCAGCGCCCAGGGCCACCGCCTCTGCGACCGCCGACTCCAGGTCGGCGACCTGGAAGTCGAGGTGCATCATCGGGCGCTGCTCGCCGTCGACCGGCGGCCACACCGGCGCCCGATAGCCGTCGGCCTGCTGGAACACGAAGAACGGTCCCTGCGGGGAGGCGGCGACGATCGCCGTTCCCGGCTCCTCGTGTCCGACGTGCCACCCAAGGAGCTCGGCGTAGAACTTCGCCAGGCCACTGGGGTCCGGCGCCTCGATCGTCGTCCCCCACCACATGCCGTCCGTGCGCGATCTCATGGCGGTAGCCTCGCACGATCTGCCTGAAACCGTATTTCAGTGTGTCTGTGCTTGTGCCGCGCGTTCCGCGCGGGGCGAGGTCGCCTCTAAGCCGGCCTCTTCCCTTGTCTCGGATCGATCGATGAACAGACTCGATCGATCTGAGCCCGCGGTCCAGAGGCCGGCGCGACCTCGCGCGCGACTCGCGGGGGTCAGGGGTGGTCGGCGTCGAGGGCGGCCAGGGCCTCCTCGACGGCGGGGATGTCCTGGGACTCCAGGGCCGTCAGGATGGGGAGTGCGCGGCGGTAGGAATCGCGGGCGTCCGCGGGGCGACCGGCCCGCAGCTCCGCCAACGCCTTGCCCTGCAACGCATTGGCGATGCCGAAGCGGTCGTTGATGCCCTGCCGGGCCTGCACGGCCTGGTCGTAGTAGTCGATCGCGGCGACGTAGTCCCCGGCGGCGAAATGGATCTCCCCCAACAGGTGCAGCCCGGAACCGACACCGTGCTGGTAGCCGACGTCGTGCCACGCCGCCAACGTGAGCTGCCCGTACTCCAGCGCCTTCTCGTGGTCCCCCATGGCGTTGTACGCCGACGCGGTGCCCTGCAACGCCCACGCCCGGCCCCACGTGTTGCCGATCTCCTCGTACGCCTCGGCGGCGGTCCGCAGCGCCGCCATCGCCTCCGGCAGCTTGCCCATGCTGACGTAGGTGAGCCCGAGCGAGTTGTACGTGATGCCGACGAGCCACTTCTCCTCCGTCTGCGGGAAGAGCTCGATGGCCTGGTGGTAGTACGCCACCGCCTCGTCGTAGCGGCGCAGGTCGTTGGCCACGATGCCCAGCGACGAGTACGCGGACGCCTGCCCGTTCACGTCGCCGTCCAGAACGGCGTGCTCCAGGGAGATCCGGAGCATCTCGTTCCACAGCTCCCATCGCTTGTTGTACACGTACCAGAAACTCGACATGGTCTGCGGCAGCCGCCACGCCACGGCGTGCTCGGAGATCTCCACCGCCCGCCGGATGGCCTCGACGAGATTGGTCTCCTCGGCCATGAACCACGCCCGCGCGTGCTCCGGATCGGGCTGCTCGGGGAAGGTCCAGTGCGCCGGCGGGTCGATGATGTTGTGCACGGGCTTGAACGCCAGCATCTGTCGGTCGGCCTTGTTGGCCGCGTGCATGTACCACCGCACGCCCCGTCGCGCGGCGGCATCCCGCTCGGCGGGAGTCTCGTCGCTGGTGGCCCGCTCCAGCGCGTACACCCGCAGCAGGTCGTGGAACTGGTACCGGCCGTCGGTGCGCAGCTCCAGCAGGTGCGCCCGCACGAGTTCGTCGAGCTGCGCCCGGGTGTCCTCCTCGGTCGCGTCGGCGAGCGCGCCGGCGGCGTGCCGGCTGACGTCGGGCCCGGCGTGCAGGCCGAGCAGCCGGAACAGGCGCTTGGCGGCCGGGCTCAGGGCGTCGTACGACCACGAGAACACCGCCCGCACGCTGGAGGCGGAGTCGTCGCCGGTGTCGAGGGCGTCCAGCCGGAAGTGGGCGTCCCTCAGCTCGTCCACGAACTGCGCCAGCGGCAGGTTCGGGCTGCACCACGCCCGCGCGCCGACGATGCTCAGCGCCAGCGGCAGCCCGGCGCACAGCCCCAGCAGCTCGTCGAACGCCTCCCGCTCCTCCTCGATCCGCTCCGGGCTCAGGTAGCTGGCCAGCAGCGCGGACGAGTCGATCTCGTCGAACAGGCCGAGCGTGAGCTGCCGACCGTCGCCGGTGGCGACGAGGCCGTCCAGGCGGTTGCGGCTGGTCACCAGCACCACGCAGCTCTGGTTGGCCGGCAGCAGCGGCGTGACCTGGTCGGTGGACATGGCGTTGTCCAGCACCATCAGCATCCGCCGGCCGGCGACCACGTTGCGGAGCATGACGCTGCGCTCGGCGGTGGTCTGCGGAATCTTCTCCGACGGCACGCGGAACGCCGACAACAGCGTGTAAAGCGCGTCGTGCGGCGGCAGGGGTTTGTCGGCGACGTCGAATCCGCGCAGATTCAAATAGAGCTGGCCGTCGGGAAACAGGTCCCGGACCAAATGCGACCAGTGCACGGCCAGCGAGGTCTTGCCGATTCCGGCGGTTCCCTCGATGGTGGTGATCACCACCGTGCCGCCGCCACGCAGCGCGCCGGCGGCGGGCAGCAGCGCGTCGAGCCGCCGCAGCTCGTCGCCGCGGCCGGTGAACCGCCGGGTGTCGTGCGGCAGCTGGGACGGCACCACCCGCGGCAGCGCCGGATCCTCGGCCGGCTCGGCGTTGACCAGCGCCTCGTACACGCCGCGCAGCGCCGGCCCGGGCTGCACGCCGAGCCGGTCGTCGAGCAGCCGCGCGCCGGTCTGGTACACGGACTTCGCCTCGCCCAGCCGGCCCTGCTGGTGCAGGGCCCGGATCAGCAGCGCCCGGCTCGACTCGCGCAGCGGGTGGTCGTCCAGCACGTTCTTGAGCTCGGTGACGACCTCGGCCGGCCGGCGCAGCACCAGCAGCAGCTCGGCGCGCTCCTCCACGACGTCCAGCCGCAGCTCGGCCAGCCGCTGCCGCTCCACGTCCGCGAACGGCCCGCCGAGGCCGCCCAGCGGCGTGCCGGACCACAGCGCCAGCGCCTCGTCCAGCTCGGCCAGTCCCGCCTCGTGGTCGCCCGCGACGACCAGCCGCCGCGCGGCCTGCCGGTGCCGGCCGAAGCGCTCCGCGTCCACGCCCTCGGGCCCGACCCGCAGGCTGTAGCCGGAACCGGCGCTGACCAGCACCTGGAACGTCTTGCGGGCGGGCTCGAGCGCTCGGCGCAGGCCGGCGACGTAGGTGTGCACGCTGCCGACCGCGCTGGCCGGCGGCTCGGCGCCCCAGATGGCGTCGATCAGCTCGGCCCGGGAGATCACCTGGTTGGGGTTGGTGGCCAGCACCGCGAGCAGCGCCTGCTGCCGGGGCGGGCCGACCGCCACCTCGTGGTCGTCCAGCCACGCGCGGACGGGCCCGAGCAGGCCGATGCGGAGCCGGCCGAGGGCGGTCTCCTCGATGGTGGTCAACGCGAGGACTCCGTGCGTGGTGAGAGCGGTACCGGTGACGTCACGCTATACCCGGTCGGGTGAGTGAACGGTATTCACTCTGCGCGCGGCGTCACCGCCGCGTCACCGTCGGTCGGCGGACACCGGCCGTTCATTCGCGCGATTTCTTAGCCCGAATTCCGGACAATGCAATTCACGTATACGAACTTCAGTCGACACTGACGTCATCGTGAACCAAGAAGAAGGTCCCGTTCTGTTCACCGACGTGAACACGGAAAACGGTTCATTGACGCGCCCACCACCGCTCTCTAGTTTTCCTGGTCGGAATCAAGCTTCGAGGAGGCAGCTCGATGATTCGAGGCATTACGGCCGTGCTGTTCGCGGCCCTGATCACCGCCGTCGTCGCTCCCGCGGCGGTGGCGGGCGACAACCACCACGACGACTGGCACGTGGTGGACAAGACCACCGTGAGCGCCGCCGTCGGCGGCGAGGGCGTCGCCACGGTCAGACTGCCCGGCCAGCCGGCGCAGCTGCGCTACACCGCGGGCCAGACCATTCCCGCCAACCTGAAGGCCGAGGGCTGGGGGCACATCGGCGACCCCGACTCGCTGCACGGCTACATCTTCGACCCGTACCAGCAGACCACGGCCACCATCACGCAGAAGATGATGCTGGTGACCACGCCGGAGGGCCAGAGCTACGAGTACACGCACACGCTGGCCGGCGACGAGATCGTGCCGAACGCCAACGCCTACACGGCCGTGACGCCGGACGGGCAGTGGCTGGTGTCCAGCGAGCTGGCGCAGGTCGACCGGCTGCTGGTGTTCCCGGCGCCGATCCTGAACAAGTCGGTGCCGGCGGGCGGCGGCAACCTGCCGCTGACGGCGAAGGTGCTGCTGGACAAGCCGGTCCGCAACCTCCAGGGCTGCGACTTCGTCGCGTCGACCCGGCTGATCTGCGCGTCCGACGACTCCAACAACGACATCTACCCCACCAGCAAGCCGATGCTGCAGATCGACCTCCAGCAGCCGTTGCGGGGCCACGATGTGCGGGCCCACGTCACCTCGCTCGGCCAGCTGCCGCTGTCCAGCACCTGCGTCGGCGCCTACACCGCCGAGGGAGTGGACTACGACGTCGTGACCGGTGACCTGCGGGTCGAGGTCGTGCCGCCGAGCCCGTGCAACACCGACGTGACGGTCTACCGCTTCCGTCGCTGACCGCTAGTCACGTCGGATCGCTTCCACCGTGACCGCTGCCCCGGGTTCGACCGGTTCGAAATGGCCGATCCCGGGCAGCACCACCAGCTCCGCGCCGCTCTTGTCGCTGTACCGCCGGGAAAGCTCCAGCGGGACGTGCGTGTCGGCGTCGCCGTGGAGCAGGGTCACGGGCACGGGCGGCGGCACGCGGTTCATCGGGTCCGCCTCCGCCAGCAGACCGAGGTCGCCGCCCAGCAGGAGCGTCACGGCGTTGTCGCTCAACCCGAGCTCGTGCGCCCGCGCGAGGTCGCACAGGCCGCCGACGGACACCACCTTCGCCACGCCCGGACGGTCGGCGGCGAGCAGCGCGAGGTGCCCGCCGGCCGAGTGGCCGACGAGCACGATCCGCTTGCCCGGGAACAGGTCCACCGCCTTGTCCACGCCGGCGTTGACGTCCTGGCTGATCACCGGCCACTCGCCGCCGTTGCCGATGCGCCGGAACTCCACCGAGGCCACCGACAAGCCCTGCGCCAGCAGGTATTCGGCGAACGGCGCCAGGTACGACCGGTCGTAGCGGACGCGCCAGTAGCCGCCGTGCACGAGCACCACAACAGTGTCGGTGTCGTTGTCCCGGACCTCGACGACCTGGTCCGGGTGATCGCCGTAGCTGACCGTTCTCATGCGATGATCTCACCCAGGATCTCGGCCGCGCGCAAGGCGTCCACGAACCTGGTGTAGAGCGGCGTGAAGCCGAAGCGCAGCAGGTCCGGCGGGCGGTGGTCGCCGACCACGCCCCGGCTGATCAGCTGGGCCATAACATCCGAGGCGTCCACACAGGACAGTGACACCTGGCTGCCACGCTCGTCGCCCTGCGGCGTCACGCTCGTCGCCGCCGGCGCGAGCTCCTGCACGCACTCGACGAAGAACTCGGTGAGTTGCAGGCTCTTCGCCCGCAGCTGGTGCAGGTCGACGCCGTCCCAGACGTCCAGCGCCGCGTCCAGGGTCAGCAGCGACACGATCTCCGGCGTGCCGGCGCGGGCCTTGGCGATGCCTTCCGCCGCAACGTATTCCGCGTCCATCGCGAACGGGTCGCGGTGCGAGCACCAGCCGCCGAGGGGCTGGTCCAGCAGCGGCAGCAGATCCGGCCGGATCGCGAAGTACGCCGGCGCGCCCGGGCCGCCGTTGAGGTACTTGTACGTGCAGCCGACCGCGAAATCCACGTTGTGCAACGAGATGTCCACCGGCAGCGCGCCGGCGCTGTGCGACAGGTCCCAGATCACGCGCGCGCCGGCGTCGTGCGCGGCGGCGGTCAACACCCCCATGTCGTGCAGGCGGCCCGAGCGGTAGTCCACATGGTTGAGCAGCACCACGGATGTGTGGCTGTCCAGCGTGTCCGGCACGTGCTGGGGGTTCACCGGCCGGATCGAGCACCCGGTCAGGCGTGCCGCCGACTCGGCGATGTAGCCGTCGGTGGGAAATGTCGTGGCGTCGACGAGGATCTCGCTGCGGCCCGGGTTCATCCGGACGGCCGACACCACCGCCCGGAAGACGTTGACGCTGGTCGAGTCGCCGACCACGACATGGCCCGGGGCCGCGCCGATCAGCGGCGCGATGCGGTCGCCGATCCGTTCCGGCGCGTCCCACCAGCCGCCCTCGGTCCACGAGCGGATGCACAGCCGGCCCCACTGCCGGGTCAGGACGTCCGCCACCCTGGCCGGCACGTGCCGGGGCAGCGCGCCCAGCGAGTTGCCGTCCAGGTAGATCACGCCGTCGTCCAGGTCGAACAGGTCGCGGCGGCCGGCCAACGGGTCGCCGGCGTCGAGTTTCGCGGCGCGCTCGGCGAGATCAGACATGGCTGCGTGCCGTCCAGATCTCGGGGAACACGACCTTGCCGGCCCGCTTCTCCAGCCACGCCACGCCGGCCGAGCCGCCGGTGCCGGGCTTGGCCCCCATCGCGCGGCGGGTGGCGAGCAGGTGGTCCGTGCGCCAGCGGCCGACCAGCTCCGCCACGTCCGTCAACGCTTCTCCCAGTGTCACCAGCTCATCATGGCGTGGATCCTGGTAGATCTCAGCCCAGACGGCCTCGACGGCGGCATTCTCCTGGTAGCGCTGGGAGACGTCCCGGTGCAGCACGTCGTCCGGGATGGCGAAGCCGCGGCGGTGCAGGTAGGCGAGCACCTCGTCGTACAGGCTGGGCTCGTGCAGGGCCTTCTCCAGCTCCGCGTGCACGGCGGGGACCGCCTTGTGCGGCTGGAGCAGGCTGGCGCTCTTGTCGCCGAGCACGAACTCCAGCTGGCGGAACATCGCCGACTGGAAGCCCGAGCCCTCGCCGAGCGCCGAGCGGTAGGAGTTGAACTGGCCGGGCGTCAGCGACGCGATCGGCTGCCAGGAGGCGTTGAGCGCCCGCAGCGTCGGGTGGCTGCGCCTGAGCGCCGCCAGCGCGTCGCCGAGGCGGTCCTGGCGCAGCGCGTCGCGGGCGGTGCGCCACTCGTGGACGAGCAGTGTGAACCACAGTTCCATCACCTGGGTGGTGATCAGGAACGCCATCTCGGCCGGGTCGTCCGACCAGGGTTGCTGCAGGGACGTCAGCACCGAGGCGTGCACGTACTGGTCGTACGGGCTCGCCTCCGCGAACTCCAGCTTCGGCTCGGTCATCACCCGTTCATCGTCGCTCGATCGGGTGAGGTTCGGAATGGGCGTCGCGGCAGGTCAACCGCCATTTCCATGCTGATCGTAAAGTCGGGAACGGTTCCGACTTACACTCGTGAGATGGAGCTGGACAACCTCGACTGGGGCCTGCTCACCGAGCTCCAGTCCGACGCCCGGACCTCGTTCAACGAGCTCGCCCGCCGCCTCGGCGTGTCCGCCCCGACGGTCGCGCAGCGGGTGCGCCGGCTGGAGGAGGCGGGCGTGATCACCGGCTACCGCGCCACCGTCGACGTCTCGGCGGTGGGTCTCGGCGTGCAGGCGCTGGTGTCCATGCGGTGCTACGGGCCGCGCTGCATCACCCTGCAACCCGAGCGGGTCGCCGACTTCGCCGAGATCCTGTCCATCGTGCGGCTCACCGGCGACGTGTGCTCCGTCGTGCACATCGCCGCCAAGGACGTGCAGCAGCTCACCGCCGTGCTGGAACGCCTGTGGGGCTACGGCGAGACCTCCAGCGCCATGATCCTTTCCTGGCCCGTGCCGCCGCGTGCCGTCACGAGGGCGGCCCTGGGGGCGTGACGGCTCAGTCCAGGTGCCGGAGCTCCGGCCACATCCGGGCCCACGTGCCGCGCGGCTGCTGGCAGCGGTAGATGGTGGCGTGGTTGACGATCTCCTCGTTCTGGATGCCGTCCGGCAGCGAGATCTGCTTGATCACCCCGACGTATCCCCAGGCCCGCTTGAGATCGTCGGCGGTGAACTCGCCGACGCAGAGCACGGTCGGCGACGTTCCCGGCGGCGGGCCCCAGTCGCCGTACGCGTTGTGTCCACTGTAGACGTTCTGGAAGCCGCCGAGCATCGTGAGGGCGCCGGCCTCGCCGTAGTTGCTGGTGAAGATCGGGGTGTCCGGCGGCATGGCCTTCTCCGCCTGCGCCACCTGATCGACGAACTCGGGCCAGCCGTAGGTCTCGACCGGCTCGGGATCGACGGCGCGCAGGTGGGTCTGCACGGACGGCGGCAGGATCGGCAGCGTGAGAAAGATGGCGACGACGCCGGAGACGACGATCGCCCGCGGCCAGCCCTTCGACGGCTTCTCGTACGAGCCGATCCTGGTTGCCCCGGCGGCGAACAGTGGCGCGAGAACCGGTGCGGTGTAGTAGGACTTGCCGCCGGCCAGGGTGAACACGACCGCCGTGACGATCGCGGCGACCAGCAGCCAGCGGTACTCCCCCTTGGCCAGCCACCGCGCGCCGAGCACCCAGATCCCGACGATCGGCGGCCCCGCGATGAGCAGCGCCAGCACCACCAGCTGAACCACCGACCCGAGCGTGCCGCCCGTCCGGTGCGACAGCACGGCCGCCATCTCGAATTCGGGCCACCCGTTGGCGAAGTCCCACACGATGTTCGGCAGCGCGACCAGCAACGCCAGGCTCGCCGCCAGCCACGGCCCACGTGTGCGGAGCACGTCCCGCCGGTACAGCAGGAGGCCGATGCCGATGCCGGCCAGCAGCACGGCCACCGTGTCCTTGTTCTCCATGCCGACACCGGCGATCAGCCCCGGCACCAGCCAGGCCTTGACGGTGCCGATCCGCAGCGCACGGGCCGTGGTCAGGAAAACCGCGATCCAGACCACCTGGTCCAACACGGTCGTACCGAACAACAGCGACGCCCCCACGAACACCGGGCACGCCGCGATGCACCCCGCCGCCAACACCTGCGCGCGTCGGTTTCCGCCCAGTTCGGCCGCCAGCATCGCCGTCAGCAGCACGCATCCCACCTGCGCGGCGATCGCCAGAATCCGTAACACGAACAGATTGCCGGCCAGCGCCGCCAGCAGCGGCGTCAGCGGCGGTTGGTCGATATAGCCGAACGCCGGGTGTTGGCCCGAGGTCACGTAGTAGAGCTCGTCACGGTGCCAGCCGTAGCGCAGCGCCACGGCGAGATGCACCACCGCCGCGATGGCCGCGACGATCAGGACCGGACGCCACCCCACGTTCCGCATGGCCGCCGATCATGCCCCGCGAGCGGCCGCTTGACCATGCCCCTGCGGAAGGAGTCCCCGACCCGGTAGAACTGTCGAGACGATCTCCAGAAGGAAGGTGCGGGGGGGTATGGACAAGGTTTGGCTGATCACGGGCGCATCGTCCGGATTCGGGCGGTCCATCGCGGAGGCGGCGCTCGCCGCCGGCGACCACGTCGTGGCCAGCGCGCGGCGGCCGGCGGCGCTGGCGGACCTGGTGGCCGAATACCCGGACCGGGTATTGGCGCTGGAACTCGACGTCACCGACGCCGAGCGGATCCCCGCCGCGGTGGCGGAGGCCGCGCAGTGGCGTGGCCGGCTCGACGTGTTGGTCAACAACGCCGGATACGCGCTGGTCGGCGCGGTCGAGGAGAACACCGACGCCGAGCTGCGCGGCATGCTGGAGGTGATGTTCTTCGGCGCGGCCGCGGTGACGCGCGCGGTGCTGCCGCACATGCGCGGCCAGGGCGCCGGGGCCATCGTGCAGATCAGCAGCCTGGGCGGGCAGCTGTCGTTCGCCGGCTACTCCGCCTACTCCGCCGCCAAGTTCGCGCTCGAGGGGCTGTCCGAGGCGCTGGCCGACGAGGTGAACCCGCTCGGCATCAAGGTCATGATCGTGGAGCCGGGCGCGTTCCGGACCGGCCTCCAGAACGGCTTCGCCCGGTCCACGCCGATGCCGGCGTACGAGGACACCGTCGGGGCGACCGCCACCGCGGCGGCCGCGTCCGACGGCGCGCAGCCCGGCGACCCGGCCAAGGCCGCCGCCGCGATCATCGCCGCGCTGGACGCCGACAACACCCCGCTCCGGCTGCCGCTCGGCAACGACGCCGTGGACATGCTCGCCGCCCACTCCGACCGGTTCCGGCGTGAGCTCGCGGCGTGGGAGAAGGTCAGCCGCGGCACCGATTTCGACTGATGGGCCGACCGGGCCGCACGCGTCTCCCCCTTGGCGTTGCTCGACGCGTGCGGCCCGGTCAGCCGGCTCACGGCCGGTGCTGTCGCCCGGTGGAGCAGGAGTCGTGGCCGACGTAGCCGGCGGCCGACGCGTAGTTGTAGCCGGCGACGTCCGGGGTGTTCGCGGAGGTCTGGCCGGCCTTGATGGACGCCTGGGTGCTGCCGAGCCAGCCGCCGAGCAGGTCGTCGCGCCACCAGATCTTGACCACGTCCCCCGGCGAGCCGTTGGTGATCTGGGCGTGCCACAGCCCGGCGCTGATGTTCCACCACAGGTTCACGTGCCGTGGCGGCTGGTTCTGGTGCGGCACGTCGCACTGGGCGACCAGCTTGTACACGGCCTGCGGCGCGGCGGCCGCCTGGGGCGCCAGCGCGACCGCAGCCAGCGCGACCGCCGGCACCACGAATCGTGCCTTCCTCGAAAGACCGAACATCGACTGCTTCCCTCGTTAGGCTGACGGGTACGTCCGGCAGCACATCAGCGCCGGCCGCCGGGCGGCCACTGATTCGAACCACGTCGAAGACGATCACGGGGGAAGCGGTGTGATCCAGGTCCGGCTGTCGGCGACGGGGCTCGCCGCCGCGAGATTCGCGGTCTCTCCCCTGTACGAGACGATGGGCCTGCTGATGGCGCTGCGCGCCCGCCGGGGCGGTTTCGACGCCGAGCGCCGGCGTCCGCGCGTCGGCCGGGCGATCGACGGCGGCGGGCTGGACCTGCTCGCGTCGATCACCCTCGTGCACCACGCGAGCCGCCACTACGTGCCGGACTTCCTCACCCCGGATCCGGTCGCGCCCGGCGGCAGCGTCGAGGCCGAGCTGCACGCGGTCGCCACCACCGACACCTCGCGGGTGCGGGCCGAGCTGGACATTCTCACCGCCGGCCGGCGGCTCCGCGGCGACAGCGGAATCGTCGGGCGGGAGCTGCCGCGGCTGGTGTCCGACGCCGTCCAGACCGGTGAGCGGGACTTCGCCGAGCGCGTCGCCGGCGAGCTCGACGTCGTCTGGCGGACCGTGCTCGCGCCGGAGTGGCCGCGCATGCGGGCCCGCCTGGAGCAGGACATCGCACTGCGCGGGCATTCCCTGGCGCGTGAGGGCCTCGCGGGCACGGTCGGTTCGCTCGCCCCGTCACTCGACCTGACCGACGGCGTCCTGACGGCCGCGAGTCGCTACGAGGTGGACGTCACCGCGGACAGCGTCGTGTTCGTACCCACCGCGTTCCACCGGCCGACCGTCGTCGTCGACCCCTGCCCGGTGCCGGTGCGCCGGTCGCCGGTGGTGCTCTACCCCGCCGTGCCGGCGACCCCGAGCCGGGGCGAGGATCTGGCCGGGGCGGTCGGCCGCACCCGGGCTCGGTTGCTCGACGAACTCGCCACGCCGCGGTCCACCGGCGAGCTCGCCGAGCGGTTGGGACTCAGCGCGAGCACGGTGTCGTACCACCTACAGGGCCTGCTGCGCGCCGGACTCGTCACCCGCGTCCGGCGCTCCCGAACCGTGTACTACCACCGTGAGCAATCTGCCTGAAACCTACATTCGGTGTGTCTGAGAGCGCGACTCGCGGGGGTTCTTCAGGAACGGGTCGCCAGCGAGCGGAGGAAGAAGGCGACGTTGGCGGGGCGCTCGGCGAGGCGGCGCATGAAGTAGCCGTACCACTGGTCGCCGTAGGGGACGTAGACCCGCAGCGTCTTGCCCTCGGCGGCGATCGCGCGCTGGGCGTCGGGGCGGACGCCGTAGAGCATCTGGTGCTCGTAGGTGTCGGTGCGGCGGCCGGCGGCGAGGTCGGCGGCGATGGCGACCAGACGCGGGTCGTGCGAGGCGACCATCGGGTAGCCGGCGCCGTCCATCAGGATCCGCAGGCACCGCACGTACGACCGGTCGACCTCCGACTTGTCCTGGTACGCAACGGATTCCGGCTCCTTGTACGCGCCCTTGCACAGCCGCACCCGCGACCCGGCGCCGGACAGGTCCCGGCAGTCCTGCTCGGTCCGCCGCAGGTACGCCTGGAGCACCGCGCCGGTGGACGGGAAGTCGACCCGCAGGTCGGAGAGGATGCCGAGGGTGGAGTCCGTGGTGGTGTGGTCCTCCATGTCCAGCGTCACGGTGGTGCCGACGGCCGCGGCCGCCTCGCAGATCAGCCGCGCGTTGTCCAGGGCGATCTTCTCGCCGTCCTTCGGCAGCGACTGGCCGACCGCGGACAGCTTCACCGAGACCTCGGCGCTGCCGGCCAGATCCGCCGCGCCGAGCGCGTCGAGCAGGCCCTCGTAGGCGTGCACGGTGGCGGCGGCCTGCGCGGCGTCGGTGGTGTCCTCGCCGAGGTGGTCGAGCGTGACCTTGCGCCCGTCGGCGACGAGCGTCGAGGTCACCTCGACCGCCTCACGCAGCGAGGAACCGGCCACGAACCTGCGCACCACCGGCTTGGCCAGCGGGGTGCGCTCGACGAGCTGCCGGGCCTGCGGCGAGCGGGCGGCGGCCAGCAAGGCGGTGCGCAGCATGGCGTTCCTCCTGTTCCCTGAGATCTCAGCCCTGGTGCGGGTGGCGGACGACGGTCGGCGCGACGAAGGTCTCCTTCACCGACCGCGGGCTGACCCAGCGCAGCAGGTTGTGCACGGAGCCGGCCTTGTCGTTGGTGCCGGACGCCCGGCCGCCGCCGAACGGCTGCTGGCCGACGACCGCGCCGGTGGGCTTGTCGTTGACGTAGAAGTTGCCGGCGGCGAAGCGCAGCGCCTCGGACGCCTTGACCACCGCGGAGCGGTCGTCGGCGATGATCGAGCCGGTCAGCGCGTACGGCGACGCGGAGTCCACAGTGGACAGAACCGAGTCGAAGTCGTTGTCCTCGTACACATGCACGGCCAGCACCGGCCCGAAGAACTCGGTCCGGAACACGTCGTGCGAGGGGTCCTCGCCCACGAGCACGGTCGGCCGCACGAAGTAACCGTCGGAGTCGTCGGCGCTGCCGCCGGCGATGACCTCCAGCTTGCTGTCGCAGCGGGCCCGGTCCAGCACGCCGGCGAGCTTGTCGTACGAGCGGCGGTCGATCACCGCGCCCATGAAGTTGCTCAGGTCGGTGACGTCGCCCATGGTCAGCGCCTCGGTCTCGGCGACGAGGTCGTCACGCAGCCGCGCCCACACCGAACGCGGGACGTACGCGCGGGAGGCGGCGGAGCACTTCTGGCCCTGGTACTCGAAAGCGCCGCGGACCAGCGCGGTGCGCAGCACGTCCAGGTCGGCCGACGGGTGCGCGAGCACGAAGTCCTTGCCGCCGGTCTCGCCGACCAGCCGCGGGTAGCTGCGGTAGTTGGCGATGTTGGCGCCGACGGTGGACCACAGGTGCTGGAACGTCCTGGTGGAACCGGTGAAGTGGATGCCGGCCAGGTCGGGGTCGGCCAGCGCCACCTCGGAGACGGCCAGGCCGTCGCCGGTCAGCAGGTTGATCACGCCCGGCGGCATGCCGGCCTGCTCCAGCAGCCGCATGGTCAGGTGCGCGGCGAACGTCTGCGTCGGTGAAGGCTTCCACAGCACCACGTTGCCCAGCAGCGCCGGCGCGGTCGGCAGGTTGCCGGCGATGGCGGTGAAGTTGAACGGCGTGATCGCGTAGACGAAGCCCTCGAGCGGGCGGTGGTCGGTGCGGTTCCACACGCCCTTCGAGGACTCCGGCTGCTTGGCCTGCAGCTCGCGGGCGAAGGCCACGTTGAAGCGCCAGAAGTCGGCAAGCTCGCAGGCGGAGTCGATCTCGGCCTGGATGGCGGTCTTGGACTGGCCGAGCATGGTGGCCGCGTTCAGCGTCGCGCGCCACGGGCCGGACAGCAGGTCGGCGGCGCGCAGCAGGATCGCGGCCCGCTCGTCGAACGGCAGCGCCTGCCACGCCGGCGCGGCGGCCTTGGCGGCGGCGATCGCGTCGCGGGTGTCGGCCTGGGTGGCGCCGGCGAACGTGCCGAGCACGGCGCGGTGGTTGTGCGGCTGCACGACGTCCACGCGCTCGCCGCCGCCCATCCGGCGCTCGCCGCCGATGGTCAGCGGCAGCTCGATCTGGTCCTTGGCCAGCTCGACCAGCTTCGCCTCCAGCTCGGTCCGCTCCGGGCTGCCCGGGGCGTACTGGAGCACCGGCTCGTTCACGGGGGTCGGGACCTGCGTCACGGCATCCACTGGCGCGCTCCTTCGGCAACCTCGTCGTAGTTGCGATGAGGCTATGCAGCGGGCCCCTCCGCCAGGTTGTCCGGACGGCTAAGCTTGGCCGTGGGGGATTGTCGGAACGGACAAAAGGAGTCGGCCATCAGCGGCTCGAGCATCCAGCAGTTGCTGCTCGCGCTCGGCGAGCCGTTCGTCGAGGTGCTCACCGCGCCCGACGGCCTGGACGCCGAGGTGCGCGACGTGGTCATCCTCGACCCCGACGACGCCCCCGACTCCCGCGCCGGCGATCTCGTGCTGGTGATCGGCGCCCGCGGCAAGGCCGCCGCCGGCCACGTGCGCGCCGCCGGCAAGCGCGGCGCGACCGCCGTCGCCGTCAAGGATGCCGAACCGCTGCGGCAGACCGCCGCCGACGCCGGCATCGCGCTGCTGGACGTCCGGTCCGAGGTCCGCTGGGAACAGCTGGAATCGTTGGCGCGCAACGTGGTAAGCGCTGCCCGGGGCACCGCCGACGCCGATGCCGGCGAGGTCCTCGGCGACCTGTTCTCGTTGGCGCAGACCATCGCGGCGCTGACCGGTGGCAGCGTCAGCATCGAGGACACCGCCAACCGCGTGCTGGCGTACTCGCGGTCGTCCGACGAGGTCGACGAGCTGCGCCGGCTGTCCATCCTGGGCCGGCAGGGGCCCGAGCCGTACCTCAAGATGCTCCGTGAATGGGGCGTCTACCAGCGGCTTCGCTCCGGCGAGGACGTCGTGCACATCGACGCCCGCCCCGAGCTCGGCATCAAGCGGCGGATCGCGGTCGGCATCCACGCCGGGACGCAGCCGCTGGGCACCGTGTGGGTGCAGGAGGGCAGCCACCCGCTGGCCGAGCACGCCGACCGGGCGCTGCTCGGCGCGGCCCGGATCACCGCGCTGTACCTCGTGCAGCACCGCAACACCACCAGCGCCGGCCTGCGGCTGCGGGAGAACCTGCTGGCCGGGGTGTTGGACGGGCGGATCACCGGCGAGTCCGTCGCCCGTCAGATCGGCGCGGATCCCCTGCGGCCCGCCGCCGTCGTCGCGTTCCTGTTGCGCAGCACCGATCGCACCCGTACCGAGGTCGAGCTGCACCGGGCCGAGATGATCAGCATCATCTCCGTGCACGCCGCCTCGTACCGGCGGTCCGCCTTGGTCACTCCCATCGGCGGCCGGGTGTACGTGCTGCTGCCCGAGGTCACCGACGCCGCCACCGTCACCGCCATGACCCGCGACGCCGTCGCCGCCACCCGTAGCCACCTCGGGGTTTCCGCCCAGGCCGGCATCGGCTCCGTCGTCGCCGGGCTGGCCGACGTGCCCGTGTCACGCCAGGAGGCCGACCGGGTCCTCGACGCCATCGCCGGCCGCCCCGAGGTCGACGTCGCCGCGCTGGCCGACGTCCGGACCCAGGTGCTGCTCAGCGAGACCCTCACCCTGCTCGCCGACAATCCCCGGATCCGCGACCCGCGGCTGGATCCCTTGGCCGGCACCGACATCGGCCGTTCCCTGCTCGCCTACCTCGACGCCTTCGGCGACGTCCGCAGCGCCGCCGCCGGGCTCCACGTGCACCCCAACACCCTGCGCTACCGGGTGCGCCGGGCCTGTGAGCTCAGCGGCCTCGACCTGTCCGACCCCGACCAGCGCCTCGTCGCCCAGCTCCAGCTTAGGCTCACCAAGTAGCCCAGCCGCCATTTTTGCCACATGCGCTTCCCATGTGTCACCCAGTGCCAAGTAGGAAGCGCATGTGGCAAAAAAGTGGCGTCAGGGAAGCTGGGAGCGGAAGGTGTCGTAGGCGAGCTGGTCGTAGAGCACGAAGCGGACCAGCTGCACCGACGTGTCCCCGGCCAGCTCCTCCTCCACCGCCGCCAACGCGATCCGAGCCGCGGATTCCAGCGGCCAGCGGTAGATCCCCGTCGAAATGGCCGGGAACGCGACGCTGACGGCCCCCAACGACGCAGCCACCCGCAGCGAGTTCCGGTGGCAGTCGGCCAACAGCGCCGACCGGTCCTCTGTGTCCGACCACACGGGACCGACGGTGTGCACGACCCAGCGCGCGGGCAGCCGGCCGGCGGTGGTGGCGACGGCCTGCCCGACCTTCAACCCCCGCCCGTAGTGCCCGGCCCGCAACTTCCGGCACTCGGCCAGGATCTCGGGGCCGCCCCGACGGTGGATGGCCCCGTCCACACCACCCCCGCCCAGCAGGGACGTGTTGGCCGCGTTGACGATGACGTCCACCTGCTGCGCGGTGATGTCGCCCTCGACGAACTCGATGGTCACGCCTCGAGCACCTGCCCACGGCGCTGCACCACCGGCGGCAGCGTGGACCACGGGAAGTTGATCCAGCGGTCGGTGTGCCGCCACACGTACTCGCACTTCACGGTGGAGTGCGGCTTCTCGTACACGACGGCGCAGCGCACGTCGGCGACCTTGTCGGCGCAGAAGTCCCGCACCAGCTTCAGGGTCGCCCCGGTGTCGGCGACGTCGTCGCACACGAGCACCTTGGCGCCCTGGAGGTCGACGGCGTTGGGCACGGGCGGCAGCATGACCGGCAGGTCGAGCCGCTGGTCGACGCCGGTGTAGAACTCGACGTTCATGACGTGCAGGTTCTTCACGTCCAGCGCGTAGCCCAGCGCCCCGGCCACGAACAGGCCGCCGCGGGCGATGGACAGCAGCAGGTCGGGCTCGAAGCCGTCGGCGGCGACCATCTCGGCCAGTTCACGGCTCGCGGAGCCGAACAGCTCCCAGGTCAGCTCCTCGCGCGGGTCGCTCATGACGGGTAGCCTAACGACCGGAGACAGTTATAGGTTTACAATCAGTTCTAAGGTTAGGCTAAGCTGAGCCAATGCCACCGACTCGCACACCGCACCGCCTCCGGGTCCGCGCCACCGAGCGCATCACGCCGCACATGATCAGGGTGACCTTCGGCGGCGCCCCGGACACCGTCGACAACGGCTTCACCGACCGCTACGTCAAGCTGCTGTTCCCCGGCGACCCGCAGCCGGTCCGCCGCACGTACACGATCCGCGCCCACGACGCCGGCGAGCTGACCATCGACTTCGTGCACCACGGCGACACCGGCCTGGCCGGCCCGTGGGCGGCCAGCGCCAAGCCCGGCGACGAGCTGGAGTTCGTCGGCCCGGGCGGCGCCTACGCCCCGGACCCGACCGCCGACTGGCACCTGCTGATCGGCGACGAGAGTGCCCTGCCGGCCATCGGCGCCGCCCTGGAAGCCCTCCCGGCCGACGCGAAGGTGATCACCGTCGTCGGCAGCGAGGAGCCGCAGCCGCTCCCCCACGACGTCACCTGGGTGTCGCCGGCCAAGGTCGTGTCGACGGTACAGGGCCTGACCTTCCCGGCCGGGCGCGTGCACGCCTTCGTGCACGGCGAGGCGGGCATGGTCAAGGAGCTGCGCGCGCACCTGACCGCCGACCGCGGCCTGACCCGCGAGCAGTTGTCGATCTCCGGCTACTGGCGACGCGGCCTGGAGGAGGGCGCGTTCCAGGAGTGGAAGCGCGCTACAGCCGACGCAGCCCGCTGAGCACCCGCTCCATCAGCCCCAGGTTCGGCACGCCGTCGCCCGCCTGGTCGGCGGCGTGCACGAAGACCAGCCCGAGGCCGGCCATGTCGCCCACGAGCACCTTGGACACGCCGAGCGGGATCGCCAGCAGCGCGGCGATCTCGGCCACCGACCGGGTCTGCACGCACAGGTCGGCGATGGCCCGGTACTCGGCCTGCAACGGCTCGGTCGTGGTGCTGCCGTGCTCGCTCGTCGAGACGAGTGTCTCGATCTGCAAGGGCACCTCGGACCGTGTTCGGCCACCGGTCCAGGCGTAGGCGCGCACGATCGCGGCCTGCTCGTCCTGCTCGCCGGCCGCCTGCGGCGCGGCCGCCGGCGTGGGCGCCGACGGCTCGTGCTCGGCGTGCCGACCCTCGGGCTCGGCCCGGCCGCGACGACCGCGGCCGCCGTTGAGCGTGAAGCCGTTGAGCACGTCCGCGAACGTGCTCTCCGCGGGGTCTTCGCCCCAGTCCTCGGTGTTCATCTCCACCCTCAGACGGGCTGGCTGTCCATTGCCTGCTTGGCGACCTTCAGTTCGGCGCGCAGCTCCGGCGTGAGCAGCGGCCCGACCTGGTCGACGAGCACGGTCATCTCGTAGGCCACCTGGCCGACGTCGCAGTTGGGCGCCGCCAGCACCGCGAGGCACGAGCCGTCCATGATCGTCATCAGCAGCAGGATGCCGCCCTGCATCTCCACGACGGTCCGGCGCACCGGTCCCCCGTCGAAGCAGCGGGAGGCGCCCTGCGTCAGGCTGACCGCGCCGGCCGCGATGGCCGCGACCTGCTCGGCCCGGTCCGCGGGCAGTCGCGCGGACGAGGTGAGCAGCACCCCGTCCACGGAGACGACGACCGCGTGCGCTACGCCCGGCACGTGCTCGGCGAAGTTGTTGACCAACCACCCGAACTGGTTCACCTGCCGCGACTGGGGTGCGGTCATGGGCTCTCCTGCCCCCGTTCGTTCTCACTCGACGCTGCTGCACCAGTGTGGTCCTGACGGATACCAGACTGGTAACTGGCAAGGAACCCGCGTGTCCGGTTCGGGTCGCGGTTGGCGGCGGCCGTGGCCGGACCGCCGTCCGGGGCCCCGGCGGCCTTGAACAGCCCCGCCTTCGGCACCCGTTTGGGCAGGCCAGCCCCGTTCTGCTCGCCCTGCGGCCGGGCGGTCGGCGCGGGTCGCGCCGCCGGCGGCTCGGCCGGCCAGACCGGCTCCGACGGCGCTGCCGGGGTCGGTTCGGGCACGTTCGTGCCCGACGGGTTCACCTGAACGGGGGAACCCTTGGGTGGCTCTCCATTCAGGTGCTCGAACCAAGCGTAGCTGGTCGGTTCCAGCGAGACCTCCGGTCGTCGGACGGGTGCAGGACCCTGACGCGGCGGCGGACTCGCGTTGGCGGGCGTGTTGGCGGCGAACCAGGTCGACCCCTCGGCGGGGACCGGCGGCTGGACGGCGGGCGGCGGCTGGAACGCGGGGCGGGGCATGCTCCCGGTCGACTCGACGACCGGCGGCCCCGCGTTCGGCGGCACGGCGTTCGGCGGCGCACCGTTCGGAGATGCCGGGCGGGACTGCGTGGGCGGCTGCACCGGCCGCGACGGCGGCCGGCGGGTGGGCAGCGGCGTAGGCGACGGGTCGATGGCCTTGACCACGTTCGGCGGCGGCGTGTCGGGCACCACCGGCGCGTTGCGCTGCGGCGGGTCCCACGGCTCGTCCTCGACGCTGTCGCTCGGCCAGACGACGTCCTCCACCAGCGGGTCGAGGCGGCGGGTGTCGTCGGGGGCGATGCGCGGGGCGGGCGCCCCGTTCCCGTTGAGGCCGGCCTCGGCCGGCCCGCCCAGCGGGCGCTCGCGGCCGCCACCGCTGCCGCGGACGACCAGCTCGGCCGGCACCGTGACGACCGCGGACAGACCGTCGCCGCCGTGGCGCGGCTCGAAGCGGACCAGGAACGAGTGCCGGCTGGCCAGCCGGCCGACCACGAACAGACCCATCTGCCGGGACACCGGCACCTCGACGGCGGCGCCGGCCGAGACGCGGTTGTTGGCCTCGCCGAGTTCCGTCTCCCCCATGCCGATGCCCTGGTCGACGACCTGGATCACGATGTCGCCGTTGACGTCTCGGTGGCTGTCCACGGTGACCTGCGTGTCCGGGCGGGAGAACGCGGTGGCGTTGTCCAGCAGCTCGGCGATCAGGCGGACGAGGTCGCCGGCGGCGTAGCCGACGATGGTCGCGGTCGGCGCGGAGCGGACCACCGCGCGCTGGTAGTGCTCGATCTCGGAGACGGCGGCGCGCAGCACGTCGCCCAGCGGCAGCGGCTTGGTGAACCGGCGCGACAGGTCCAGGCCCGACAGCACCATCAGGTTCTCGTTGTTGCGCCGCATGCGGGTGGCGAGGTGGTCGAGCTTGAACAGGTTGGCCAGCTGCTCGGGGTTCTCCTCGTGCCGCTCCAGCTGCTCCATGAGGCGCAGCTGCCGTTCCACCAGACCCTGGCTGCGCCGGGACAGGTTGACGAAGATGTTGCCGAGGTTGCTGCGCAGACTGGCCTGCTCGGCCGCGGACTTGACGGCCTGGCCGTGCACCTCGTCGAAGGCCCGGGCCACCTGCCCGAACTCCTCAGTCGTGTACACCGGCACGGGGTCGATGGTGACGTCGTCGCCGCGCCCCTCGCGGATCTTGGCCACGGCCTCGGGCAGTCGCCGCGAGGCGACGTCGAGGGCGGTGCGGCGGAGCACGCCCAGCGATCCGAGCAGGTAGCGGCCGACGACCAGGCCGATGCCGCCGGCGAGCAGCACGGTCACGACCAGCACGACCGACTCCAGGCCGGCCCGGTCGCTGCTGCCCTCCTGGAGGTCGGTGGCGGTGTTGCGGACCTGCGCCGCGATGTTGTTCGCGACCTTGTCCACCAGCGCCACGGTGGCGTCGGAGGTCCGATTCCACTCGTCCTGCGGGATGGTCAGGCCGGCGGGCGGCGGGGCCTGGTGCACCCCGGTGGTCTTCTTGGCGCCCACGTTGTTCTGCACCGGCGCCGCCTGCCCGACGGGCTGGGTCGACGCGAAGTCGAGCAGCTGCCGCCGCGTGCCGACGTCCACACCGGCGACCGTTTGCTGGTACGCCTGCTGCCATTCGGGCGAGGCGACGGCCTGGAAGTTCGAGACGTTGTCGTCGAACCGGGTCTCGGAGGCGGCCAGCATCTTGGACTCGGCGTCCACCAGGTGGCCGCGGGCGATGCCGACCAGCACGACCGCCTGCTGGAGCCGGATCTGCTCCTGCGCGCCCTCCAGGTCCAGCAGCGCCGTCGCCGGACTGGACAGCTGCGGGTCGCCGAGCTGCACCACCAGCGCCTGGTCGAAGTTCAGGGCGGTGGTGATGATCTGCGTGTAGGCGGAGACGGCGTCGGTGTCGTTGTCCTGGGACTGCTCCACCGGGCGGCGGATGGCCGGCAACTGGCCCAGTGACAATTCGAGGTCGTTGAACCACGCCGACGCCGCCGGCGTCAGTCCGGTGGTGCGGTGGGCGGCGTCGGCGAGCTTGCCGGCCGCGGCGTCCACGGACTTGCCCTGCTGGTGGAAGGCGGTCACGCCCTGGGCCGGCACCTGCGCGGCGAGGGTGCGCTCGCGCTGCAACTGGGTGGTGAGCGGGCCGATCGTGTCCCGCAGCGCGATCACGCGCTGGATGGTGGTGTACGAGTCGGCCTGCGCGATCTCGCTGCGCACCTGGAGGAAGCCGAGAGTCACGGCCACCACGACCGGAACCACCAGCACCGCGGCGAGCTTCACCAGCACCGGCCAGTTGCGCCACCGGGCGACCGTGTGCCACCACGGACCCGGGCTGGGCTGAACCACTGTGCGTCCTTCCTCGGTTATCACTGGCAGCGGGCGCGGCAGTCGCACCGGGTTCGTCCGGCTTCCCCTTTAGACGGTTATCCGCCGATACGGGAAACGCGTTACGGACTTCTGGCCGCTGGTGGGGTGTACTCCAGCACGAATTGCACTGTCAAGGCCGACACGTCAGACGGAGCCATTACCTCGCAGCGGAATGGGCCGACTACGCATCGCGAGTGATCCACGCGGACGCGCCCGGCCTGCGCGCGAGTGATCCACGTGGACGCGCCCGGCCTGCGGTTGACTCCCCTGTGACCCCGGCTAGAGTTGGCCGACTTCAACCGTGTCGGCTCGTCCGGGAGGACAGGGTGACCACAGCTGCGTCGACGTCGGGTCGACACGCGGCCGCCGAACCGGACCGGCGGGTGTTCGGCGGTCAGCCGTCCACCGCGCCGCAGAAACCGGACTTCGAGGCCATCCAGGACAGCGCCGAGTTCGCCGAACTGCGCCGGCGGCTGCGCCGATTCGTGTTCCCGATGACCGCGCTCTTCCTGGTGTGGTACCTCACCTATGTGCTGTTGTCGGCATACGCCCACGCGTTCATGGCGACCCAGGTGTTCGGTCTGGTCAACGTGGGCCTGCTGCTCGGTTTGGCGCAATTCGTCTCGACCGTGCTGATCACATTGGCCTACAACCGATTCGCCCGCCGCCGGATCGACCCGCAGGTGGCCCTGATCCGCGCGCACGCCGGAGTGGAGAGCAAGTGAGGGTTCTCGCCGACGGGATGGCCACCGGCAACCCGCTGATCAACCTGAGCGTCTTCGTGCTGTTCGCGGCCGTGACGCTCTACATCGTCTACCGCGTCAGCAGCGGCAACGTGACGGCCTCGAACTACTACGCGGCCGACGGCGGGTTCACCGGGGCGCAGAACGGCATCGCGCTGTCCGGCGACTTCCTGTCGGCCGCGTCGTTCCTGGGCATCGCCGGCGGCATCGCGGTGCACGGCTACGACGGCTTCCTGTACTCGGTCGGCTGGGTCGTCGCCTGGCTCGTCGGGCTGCTGCTGATCGGCGAGATGCTGCGCAACACGGGCCGGTTCACCATCGGCGACGTGATGGCCTACCGGATGCGGCAGCGCCCGGTGCGCGCCGCCGCCGCGATCTCCACGCTGGTGATCTCGTTCTTCTACATGCTCGCGCAGATGGCCGGCGCGGGTGGTCTGGTCGCGCTGCTGCTGGGCATCCACGACCGCCTCGGCCAGTCGCTGCTGATCGTGGTCGTCGGCGTGATCATGATCTTCTACGTGCTCGTCGGCGGCATGAAGGGCACCACCTGGGTGCAGATCATCAAGGCCGTGTTCCTGCTGTTGTGCTGCACCCTGATCAGCGTCTTCCTGCTGGGCAAGTTCGGCTTCGACTTCTCCGCGATCCTGGACCGGGCCACCCAGAACAACAAGCTGGGCACCTCGATCCTCGGGCCGGGCGCGCAGTACGGCAAGAACGAGTTGGACTTCGTGTCCCTGGCGCTGACACTGGTGCTGGGCATCTGCAGCCTGCCGCACGTGCTGATGCGCTTCTACACCGTGCCGGACGCCAAGCAGGCGCGACGCTCGCTGGTGTGGGCGATCTGGACGGTGTTCATCTTCTACCTGTGCACGCTGGTGATCGGCTACGGCGCCAGCGCGCTGGTCGGCACGGACGCGATCCTGCACGCTCCCGGTGGCGAGAACTCGGCCGCGCCGCTGCTGGCGTTCCGGATCGGCGGCACGGTGCTGCTCGGCGTCGTGTCCGCGGCCGCGTTCGCGACCATCCTCGCCGTGGTCGCCGGCCTGACGCTGGCTTCGTCGGCGTCGTTCGCGCACGACGTGTACGCCAACATCATCAAGCGGGGCAAGGCCGATCCGCGGCGCGAGGTCCGCGTGGCCCGGATGACCGCGCTGGTGGTCGGGTTCTGCGCCATCATCGGCGGCATCGCGGCCAACGGCCAGAACGTGGCGTTCCTGGTGTCGCTGGCGCTCGCGCTGGCCGCCTCGGCGAACCTGTCGACGCTGCTGTACTCGCTGTTCTGGAAGCGCTTCAACACCACCGGCACCCTGTTCAGCATCTACGGCGGCCTCGGCTGCTGCCTGGTGCTGATCATCTTCTCGCCGGTGCTGTCCGGCGCGCCGACCTCACTGATCCCGTCGGCGGACTTCCACTGGTTCCCGCTGAGCAACCCGGGCCTCGTGTCGATCCCGTTCTCGTTCCTGTGTGGCATCGTCGGCACGTTCGTCGGCGGGCGCAAGGCGGACAACGCCGCCAAGCAGGCCGAGATGGAGGTCCGGGCACTGACCGGCATCGGCTACAAGCTCTGACCAGTTCGCAGAATTTCGTCTGAGGGCGCGGCCGTCGAGGCCGCGCCCTCACTCGTTCAGTCGCTCGTGACTCAACCAAGCGTTTGCTAGGTTTTGCCCCATGACAGCCACGGTGGTGTGGGGCACGGGCAACATCGGGCGCGCGGCCATCCGGGCCGTCGACGCGCACCCGGACCTGACACTGGCGGCCGTGCTGGTGCACGACCCGGCCAAGGTCGGCCGCGACGCCGGCGAGCTCGCGGGGCTCGACCGCGCCCTGGGCGTGCCGGCGACCGACGACGTCGACGCGGTGCTGGCCGTCGGGCACCGGGCCGTCGTGTACGCGGCCTCCGGCGACATCCGCCCCATGGAGGCGCTGGACGACCTCGCCCGCGCCGTCCGCACCGGCGCCGTGGTCGTCACGCCGGCCCTGTACCCGCTCTACGACCACCGCAACGCGCTGCCGGAGTTCCGGGACCCGATCCTGGCGGCGATCGCCGACGGCGGCGGCTCGCTGTTCGTCTCGGGCGTGGATCCGGGCTGGGGCAACGACGTGCTGCCGCTGCTGATCAGCGGCCTGGGCAGCGTGGTGGACGTGATCCGCTGCCAGGAGATCTTCGACTACTCCACGTACGAGCAGCCGGACTCGGTGCGCAACCTGGTCGGCATGGGCCATCCGATGGACTACCAGCCGCCGATGCTGTACCCCACCGTGCCGACGATGGTGTGGGGCGGCCAGATCCGGCTGATGGCCCGCGCGCTCGGCGTGGAACTGGACGAGATCCGCGAGACGCTGGAGCGCCGGCCGCTGGAGACGACCGTGACCACCCGCACCATGGGCGACTTCGAGGCCGGCACCCAGGGCGCGGTGCGCTTCGAGGTGCAGGGCGTCGTCGACGGCGAGACGCGGATCGTCATCGAGCACGTCACCCGGATCCATCCCTCCTGCGCCCCGGACTGGCCGATGCCGCCCAGTGGCGACGGCGCGCACCGGGTGATCATCGAGGGCCGGCCGCGCATCGAGGTCACCGTGGAGGCGACCGACGAGAGCGAGAACCGGTCCGCCGGCGGCAACGCGACCGCGGTGGGCCGCCTGGTCAACGCCATCGACTGGCTCGTGGCGGCCGAACCCGGCCTGTACGACGCGCTGGACGTGCCGCTGCGGCCGGCGGCCGGCAAGCTGGGCAAGGCGATCGCCGTCGACTGACACGTCCCGAGAGGACACTGCGATGAACATCGACATCCCGGCGGGCAAGGACGCGATCGGCTACGTGTGGGGCGAGATGGTGCCCGGCATCGGCACCTCCGCCGCGGCCTTCTCGCTGTCGGTGTACCAGCACACCACGTTGGGGCTGCGGGAGTTCGAGGCCGCGCGGCTGCGGATCGCCCAGATCAACGGGTGCCTGTTCTGCCTGGACTGGCGGACCGACCGGGACGGCGTCAAGGTGGAGGACGACTTCCCCGACGCGGTCACGAACTGGCGCACCACCGAGGCGTTCGACGAGCGCACCCGGCTGGCCGCCGAGTACGCCGAGCGGTACGCGCTGGACCACCACAACCTGGACGAGGAGTTCTGGACACGGATGTCCGAGCACTACAGTCAGAGGGAGATCGTCGAGCTGACCATGAGCCTGGGCGCGTGGCTCGCGTTCGGGCGGCTCAACCACGTGCTGGGCATCGACGCGGTGTGCGTGCTGCCGAACCACTGACGGTGCCGGGGTCGTCGGCGACGGCCCCGGCTCGCGCTCACAGGTCGTGGGCGATGATGTTCTCGATGTTGCGTTCCGCCAGTGCCGTGATGGTGACGAACGGGTTGACGCTGGTGTTGCCGGGAATCAGCGAGCCGTCGATCGCGTACAGGCCGGAATACCCTTGCAGGCGCCCGTAGTTGTCGGTGGCCTTGTTCAGCACGGCGCCGCCCAGCGGGTGGTAGGTGAGCAGGTCGCCCCAGATCTTGTTGACGCCGAACAGATCGCTGCGGTAGACGGTCGCCTCGGTGGCGTTGATCTTGTCGAAGATGGACCGGGCCATGTCGATGCCCGGCTGCTTCCAGGCCTGCTGCCAGCTCAGGTCGACCTTGTTGGTGGCCGCGTTCCAGGAGAACTGGGCGCGGTTGGGATTCTTGGTGATGCTCAGGTAGAACGACGCGTACGTCTCGATGCCGGTGGGCAGCGGGGCGACCTCGGCGAACGCGCCGCCCGCGGCCCAGTTGTCGATGCCGCCGCAGGGAATCGAGGCCTGGAGCGAACCCGTCGCGTCCCACCACCAGTTGGCCCGGCCGACCATGACGTTGCCGTTGTCGCCCCAGCCCTGGCCGATCTGGCCGTTCAGGTTGGGCAGCTTTCCGGTGGCCTTCAACATGGTCAGCAGCTTGCTGGTGCCGACGCTGCCGGCGGCGAAGAACACCTTGTCGGCCAGCACGGTCTTGGTGGTCGTGGTGTTGCCGGTGGTGTCGATCTGGTCGATCTGCACGGTGTAGCCGCCGCCGACCGCCGGGGCGACCGACGTGACCTTGTGCAGCGGTGAGATGTTCACCTTGCCGGTCGCGCGGATCTGCGCGATGTAGGTCTTCTGGAGGGATTTCTTGCCGTAGTTGTTGCCGTACAGGATCTCTCCGGCCAGCGCCGACTTCGGGACGGTGCCCAGCGCCTCCTGTTTCATGTAGTCCCAGTCGTACACGTCCGGCACGAACACGAACGGGAAACCCGAGCGCTGGGCCTGTTTGCGACCGACGCGGGCGTACTGGTAGCAGTCGGTGGTGTCGAACCAGGCCGGGTCGATCAGACCGACGCCGAGGTTGGTGTTGGCCCGCGGGTAGTAGGTGTTGTACATCTCGTCGACGTTGACGGACGGGAGGATGGCAGGGAAATTCTCCCGCTTCGGCGTGACCGCCATGCCGCCGTTGACCAGTGATCCGCCGCCGACGCCCCGCCCCTGGTAGACGGTGATGCCGGCGAACTCCTCGGCGTCCAGGATCCCCGTGTACAGAGGGATCTCCCGGTCGATGGGGAAGCCGAGGAAGTTGCTCAGCGGCTGCTTGGTGTGGGTGCGCAGCCAGTAGGAGCGGCCGTCCGGGTTGGTGGTGTTGGCGAAGATCTTGCCGTCGGCGCCCGGGGTGTCCCAGGCCATGCCCATCTCGACCATCTGCACGTCCACGCCGGCCTGGGCGAGGCGCAGCGCCGCGACCGAGCCGCCGTATCCGGTGCCGATGACCAGCACCGGCACGTGCGCGCCGGACTGGATGGGACCGCTCGTCGCCGTGGCGGCCGTCCTGGTCGCCGCGAGGGCGGGGCCGCCCAGGGCGACGGCCCCTAAGATAGAACCAGTTCCAGCGATGAAGGACCGACGCGAGAACCGGCTGGAAGCGTTGCCATACAGGGATTCATCGCTCATGTGATCTTCCTCACCGTTGAGGGATTAGAACAAGTTATACTTCTTGACGCGCCGTTAGTCACTCCGTACCGGCGAGTAACTTCCGGTCGGGCGAATGGTCGTCCATTTCGGACTGATCAAATGCGACGGTGTATTTCGGTTGCCGCGGCCGCCTTCGGCGGCTACACGTGACGGCATGTTCATCCGACGCGAGACCCCTGATGACATCGCGGCCGTCCACGCCGTCACCGCCGCCGCGTTTCCCGACACCGGCGCCCGGATCGAGGCGCCATTGGTGGACGAGTTGCGTGTCGACCCGGGCTGGCTGCCGACGTTGTCATTGGTCGCCACGGACAATGGCGGCGCGATTGTCGGCCACGTGGTGGCCACCCGCGCCCGGGTCGGCGAATTCGCCGCGCTGGGATTGGGTCCGTTGAGCGTTCATCCATCACACCAGCGCCGCGGCGTCGGCAGCGCCCTCGTGCACGCCGTGATCGGCGCCGCCGACGCGTTGGACGAACCGTTGGTGGCACTACTGGGTAATCCCGCCTACTACCACCGGTTCGGCTTCCGCCTCAGCGACGAGTTCGGCATCCGGCCGCCGGTCGCCGAGTGGCAGCCACACTTCCAGGTGCGGCCCCTGACCGCCTACTCCCCCACGATCCGAGGCACCTTCACCTACGCCACCCCCTTCGACCGCACCTTCTGACCCCCGCGAGTCGCGCTCTCAGGCACACCGAATGTGCGTTTGGGGCAGACCACTGACGTGGAGTTCGGGGCGGTGAAGTGGTCGCCGTGTGCCGGAAACCGGATTTCGGTGTGTCCCAGAGCGCGACTCGCGGGGGTCAGGTCAGGGCGGCGCGGGTGAGGGTGGTGGCGGTGTGCACGATGCTGGCGATAGCGGCTTCGGCGGGCATGCCGTGCAGGTCGGTGAGGGAGAACAGGGCCTCGGCGGCGACGACCACGGCGAGGTCGTTCTTGAGCTGGCGCAGCGCCTCGGGGTCGCGGCCGCCGAGGGTGCCGGCGAGCGGGGCGAGGGCGTAGTCGATGAGGCCGAAGCGCATGCCGGGGCGGGCCTGGGCCTGCTCGGGCCGGGTGATGGTGGCGGCGATCATGGCCCGGACCACGCCCTGGCGGGCGAGGACGTGTCGGAGCAGGAACTCGGTGGCGGCGGCCACGCGGACCACCGGGTCGTCGGAGTGGGCGACGGGGGCCAGCGCCTCCTCGGGGCTGGGCAGCTGCCCGGCGATGGCCTCGCGCAGCAGGCTGGCCAGGTCCGGGAAGTAGCGGTACGCCGTCGCCTCCGACACCAGCGCGGCCCGGGCGACCTCGGGCATGCTCACCTCGCGGCCGGTGCGGCTGAGCTCCGCGGCGGCCTGCACGATCGCGGTGCGGGTCCGCAGCTTCTGGTTGACCCGGCCGGTCTCCGACGTCATGAGCGAAGCCTACCCCGATGATGAGAGCCCACTTGTACGAGCTGACGACACTGCTCTAGCGTTGTGAGAGTCAATTCTCACGAAGGAGCGGACATGACCGACGTGGCGATCACCGGCCCGGACGGCGGCGAGGTCATCGAGCTGGGCCCGGCCCGGATGCGCATCCTGGAGGACGGCAGCGTCACCGCGCACCGGCTCGGCATCGGCGAGATCACCCTCGCCCCGCACAGCGACGGCCCGCCGCAGCACCGGCACGCCGAGCACGACGAGGGCTTCTACGTGGTCTCCGGCCAGGTCCGCTTCACCGTCGGCGACCAGGTCCACGACGCCCCGAAGGGCACGCTCGTGATGGTGCCGCCGGGCGCCCCGCACACCTTCGCCAACCCGGGCGACGAACCGGCCGTCATGCTCAACACCTTCACGCCGGACCTCTACGTCCAGTACTTCCGCGACTTACGCGAAACCCTCGCCCGCAACGGCGTGCTGACGCCGGCGGCCACGGCCGAGGTGATGAGCCGCTACGCCACCACCCCGGCCACCGACTTCGCCTAGAGCCCCCGCTGGAACTCGTCGATGGCGGCCGCGGTCAGCGCGGCCGCCTCGATGTGCGGGAAGTGCCCGGCGCCGGGCGCGAGCACGAACCGCCCCTGAGGGAAGGCCTCCGCATAGGAACGGCCGTAGTCGACGGAGGCGATCCCGTCCTGCTCGCCCCACACGACCAGCGCCGGCGCCTGCGCCCGGCGCAGGCGGTGCCGCAGCTTCGGGTCGTACATGAACGGCTCGCCGGCGTACACGGCGAGCGTCTGCTGGTTGGCCAGCCCCACCGCCCGCTGCTCCTCGGTCAGCGTGGACGGGTCGAGGCGCAGCGCCGGGTTCACGAAGGCGAGCTCGCCGAGCTGGGCGGGGTTGAGCTTGCGGGTGTCGGTCAGCTCGCCGCGCGCCGGGTCGACCCCGACGGCGTTGAGCAGCACTAATCCGCCGATGCGGCCGCGGGTGTCGCGGTGGGCCATCTCGGCGGCGATCCAGCCGCCGATGGAGCTGCCGACGACCAGCACCTCGTCGAGGTCCAGCACGTCGAGCAGGTCGAGGTAGGCGACGGCCAGGTCGCCGATGGTGTCGAACCACGCCGGCCGGGGCTGCCCGTCGAAGCCGGGGTGGGTCGGCGTCAGCACGGTCGGGTCGCCGGGCAGCGTGAGGCCGGCGACCGAGCGCGGCCCGGCGCCGCCGTGCAGCACGAGCGCGGGCCGGCCAGCGCCCTCGCGCTGGTCGACGGCCACTGTGAGGTCGTCGCCGAGGTCGAACAGCCGTGAAGTCATGCGCTGGAGCTCCTTCGTAAGAGTTGACTCTCACGAGAGTAGCAACGTCATGCAAGTCCCCTCTCACGATGGCATCCGTGTGATGATTTCCGCCGTGGACATCGCGGCGGAGATTGTGGGCCTGGTGGTGGCGGTGCTGGCCGTCACGGCGGTCGCCCGGAGGTTGGACTGGTCGGCCCCGCTGTGCCTGATCGTGGTCGGCGTCGTCGCCTCGTTCGTGCCGGGCGTCCCCGACTACCAGTTGGATCCCGAGGTGGTGCTGGTCGGCCTGCTGCCGCCGCTGCTGTACTCGACGGCGATCCAGACGTCCCTGGTGGACTTCCGCCGCCTGCGCGGCCCGATCGCCGTGCTGTCGGTCGGTCTCGTCCTGTTCACCGCGGCCGGCGTCGGCGTCGTCGCCTGGCTGGTGATCCCCGGCCTGCCGCTGGCGGCGGGCTTCGCGCTGGGCGCCATCGTCGCTCCCCCGGACGCCGTCGCCGCGACCGCCGTCGCCCGCCGGGTCGCTATGCCCCGCAAGATGGTGCGGCTGCTGGAGGGCGAGAGCCTGTTCAACGACGCCGCCGCGCTGGTGGCGCTGAGCACCAGCGTCGCGGCCATCACCGGCGCGATCTCGCTGTGGAACGTCGGCCTGGACTTCGTGCTCGCCGCGGTGGGCGGCGCCGTCGCCGGCGCGGTCGTCGGCTACGTCGCCTCGTTCGTCCGCCTCAAGCTGACCGAGCCGGTCGCCGACACCGCGCTGTCGTTCGCGGTGCCGTTCGCCGCCTACCTGCTCGGCGAGTCCGTGCACGGCTCGGGCGTGCTGGCGGTCGTGATCGCCGGCCTGATGCTCGGCCACCGGTCGCCCCGCGTGCTGTCGGGATCGGCCCGCACGGCCAGCCGGCACAACTGGCAGACCGTGCAATACCTGTTGGAGAACAGCGTCTTCCTGCTGATCGGCCTCCAGCTCCGCCGCATCCTCACCGAGGTCGGCCGCAGCGGCCTGTCGGTCGGCATGCTCACGTTGATCTGCGCGGCCGTGCTGGCGGCGACCATCGTGACGCGGCTGGTGTGGCTGATGGGCGTAGCCGCCGAGAAGCGGATCCTCACCCGGCTGGGCCTCCGTAAGAAGCGGAAAGCCTGGCCCTGGCGGTATTCCGTGGTCATCGGCTGGGCCGGCATGCGCGGCGTCGTGACGCTGGCCGCCGCGTTCGTGCTGCAGCCCGGCACACCGCAGCGGGTCGTGCTGGTGCTCTGTGCCTTCGTCGTGGTGGCCGGCACCCTGATCCTTCAGGGCACGACGCTGCCGATGCTGGTGCGCCGCATGGGCCTGCCCGGCCCCGACCCGGCGCAGGATGCCTTGCAGGAAGCCGCACTCCTGCACGACATGGTCCGCGTCGCCCTGGTCAAGTTGGACGAGATCAGCACCGACGACGACCCGCCGGAGGTTGTGCAGCGGCTGCGCGACCGGCTCCAGGGCCGTACCGACGCCGCGTGGGAGCAGCTGGGCCGGCAGAGCGCGCTCGTCGAGACGCCCAGCGACGCCTACCGCCGGCTGCGGCTGGAACTCCTTGCTGTGGAACGGGAACACTGCCTCAAGGCCCGCGACAACGGCATGGCCGACGACGTCGTGCTGCGCCGCGTGCTGGAGCGCCTCGACATCGAGGAGTCCATGCTGGACCGGGACGACGACGAGCCGGCCGAGACCGACCGCGAGCTGCGCGCCCCCGCCTCGCTGGCCGGTGCGTGCAAACACCTTGCCCACGAATGGAAGGACGTCGAGCCGAGCAGCGGCGACAGCTGCGCCGCCTGCGTCGAGGAGGGCCTCACCTGGGTGCACCTGCGCATGTGCCTGAAGTGCGGCAACGTCGCGTGCTGCGACTCGTCGGTGGGCAAGCACTCCGACAAGCACTTCCGCGACACCCGGCACCCGGTGATGCGCAGCTACGAGCCCGGCGAGAGCTGGCGCTGGTGCTTCGTGGACAAGCAGCTCGGTTAGTACCGTCCGCAGTGGATCTCACACGGCCTCGCCGGCCGGCCGGAACGGGCTGATCCCGCGCCGCGACGGACCGGCGAGGAACTCGACCACCTGCGCGACCGGCCCCTCGGACCACGAGTCCAGCTCATGCCCGTCGCGTAACAGCTCGAACACGCGCCGCAGCGCGCGGTAGTCCTCCGGCGGCATGGCGGAACGCCGCAGCCCCACCACGTTCAGCGCGCGGTGCGACGCGGGATTGCCCTCCACACCGCAGAACGGCAGCACGTCCCGCGTCACCTTGGACATCGCGCCGACCACGGCCTGCCGGCCGATGCGCACGTGCTGGTGCACGGCGGTCATGCTGCCGACGACCACGCCGTCGTCCACGGTCACGTGCCCGCCCAGCGACACCGCCTGCGACACGATCACGCCGTCGCCGATCTGGCAGTCGTGCGCGACATGCACCTGCCCCATGATCAAGCAGCCGGCCCCGATCCGGGTCGGCGTCGAACTGGTTGAGCGGTGCACGATCGCGGCCTCGCGGATCACCGTGTCCGCCCCGACCTCCAGCGTCGTGGGGCCGCCGGTGAAGGTCAGGTCCTGGGGATCCCCGCCCAGCACGGCATGCGCGTCCACGCGCACGCCCGCGGCCAGGCGCACGCAGCCGTGCACCACCGCGTAGGGACCGATGACAACGTCGTCGGCCAGCTCGGCCTCGGGCGCGACGACGGCCGACGGATGGACATGCACCAACTGACCTCACCCCCGGCCGAGCATCACCCCGGCGGCCATCATCGCACGGGTCAGTCGCGCAGCAGACCGGACATCACCATGGTGGCCAAGGAGTCCGCGGTCGCGGTGAGTTCCCGCTCGGTCACCGGTTCGGCACGGAACCGGCGGCCCAGCGGCCCCTGGGTGAGGATCGCGATCGGGCCGGCGACCAGGGCGTACAGCTCGAACAGCGGCACGCGGCGCATCCGGCCGGCGGCAACGAGTTCGTCCACCGAGGGCTCGCAGATCAGCAGGATCGGGTGCAGGAACCGGTCGTACAGATAGTCCAACCGGGCTGAATCCCTTGTCCCTTCGTACGCCGTCAATCGGCTCAACTGCGGGTTGCGGATCGCGATCTGGTAGAAGCGCCGGACGATCGCCGCGAGCCGCTCCGCCGGATCGCCGACCTCCTGCACCAGCACGGGATCCAGCCGCCGCCGGGACTCCGACAGCGCGAAGTCCACCACCGCCTGCCAGAAGGCGGCCTTGGAGCCGTAGCGGTCGTTGACGAAGTTGTGGCTGACACCGAGCCGATTGCCCAGTTCCCGCACGGAAGTCGCCTCGTAGCCCAGCTCGGCGAACGCGTCCAGGCCGCGGCGCAGGATCTCCGCCTCGGCCGGCAGCAGCATCGTGCGCCGGACCGGGCGCCGCTGCTCGATGGACATCCCCGTTTCCCTTCCGGTGGTGAGGCACAGATGCAATCACATGAATCGCCCTCGGGGGACCGGCCGGGCAGACGAAACCGTCGAAAGTGACCCGGTGTACCGATCCACACTGGCCGAGTGAACTCCATTACGGACTCCGGCCGACCGTGCGAGGCTGGACGGATGCGTCCCAGCCTCTACGAGTTCGCCGGCGGCGAGGCGGCCTTCCTCGCGCTGGCCGATGCGCATCATCGGCGCTGCCTAACGGATCCCGAGCTCAACCATCCCTTCTCCCACCCCGACCAGCACCCGCAGCACGTAGCGCGACTGGCCGCCTACTGGGCGGAGGTGCTGGGCGGGCCGCCGACCTACTCGACCACCGCCGGCGATCATCTAGGTGTGCTGCGCATGCACGCCCACAACGGTCCGATGGACGACTTGGGTCGGCGGTTCGTGGCGTGTTTCGTCGCGGCGATGGACGACGTCGGAATGCCCGATGATCCGGCGTTCCGCGCGGCGATGAAGGCGTACATGGAATGGGCCGTCGCCGACGTGTTGGTGTACGCGCCCATGGACAGCGTGCTGCCGGCCGACGCCCCGATGCCGCACTGGACGTGGGACGGACTTTCGGCGGGTTGACGCGCCGGCGCGTCAACCGGTAGTCGGAGACGTCCGAAATTCCCGACTTTCGGCTCTGCCCGCCGACGGTGATCCACTTCTACCTTGGGTCGCACCATCCGCTTGTGGCGCACGGGATCCCTGACACCCGCCCGGCGCCACCGGTCCCTGGAGGCGTGCCCCTTGAAGATCAGCAGGCTTTCCGCCACCGTCGCCGGCCTGGCGCTGGCGCTGCTCGGCCTCACGGCCCCCGCGCAGGCCGCCAGCACGCCGAACATCGTCGGCGGCGGCACCGTCAGCTCGGCCCCGTCGTGGGCGGCCGCGGTCGGCGACAGCTCCGGCATGTGGTGCAGCGGCGAACTCGTGGCCAAGCAGTGGGTCCTCACCGCCGGGCACTGCGACGGCGCGACGCAGATCCGCATCGGCTCGAAGAACCTCAACAGCGGCGGCACCCTCGCCAAGGTCTCGAAGTGGGTCAAGAACCCCAAGTACAACGGCGACGGCTACGACTTCTCGCTGTACAAGCTGACCGCGCCGGTGACCCAGACGCCGATCCAGATCGCCAGCAGCTCGCCGGCCGTCGGCAGCAAGGTCACGCTGTACGGCTTCGGCCAGACCTGCGGCACCCAGGGCTGCGGCCCGATGAGCTCCACGCTGCGGTCGCTGACCACCACCACCGCGAGCGACAGCAGCTGCGGCGGCATCGTCGGCAGCGTCGAACTGTGCTTCTCCACCACCGTGTCGGCCAGTGACTGCTACGGCGACTCCGGCGGCCCCGCCGTGGTCAACGGCATGCTCGTCGGCTCGGACAGCCGCGGCGCGGACGGCCCCGGCGCCGACACCTGCGGCAAGACCAAGTCCATCTACGGCGACGCGACCGCCCCGGCGATCTCGTCCTGGATCAAGTCGACCATCTCGGGCTGACTTTCCACAGGGAAGGGGGCTTTCCTGCATTCAACGCAGGGAAAGCCCCCTCCACCGCATCAGGCCTTGTCCGCCACCGTCTCCAGCCGCGTGATGTACTCCCGCCACCACCGCTGGTCCCACGGCGGCATGAAATCGTTGCCGGGCTTGAGTCCCACGGTCCCGTCCACCAACTCCCGCACGATGTCCGCGTGCCCGAGGTGGCGTTGCGTCTCGGCGAGAACGTGCGTCAGCACCCGGTGCAGCGTCGCCCGCTGCTCCGGCCACCACACCACCGTGCCGAGATCTTCCGCGTCCAGCGCGTGGATGGTGGCATCGGCGTGCCGCCAGGCCGCGCGATACGCCTCGACGATGTAGTCCCGGGACTCGTCGGCCGTCGCCCACATGTCGGTGTTCGGCTCCAACCCCTGTCGCAGCCACGGAACCGGGTCCGCGGGGTGCCGGTCGAACACGATGCCGAGGTAGAGCAGCTCGACCGTGGTGAGGTGCTTGACAAGCCCCAGCAGGTTCGTTCCGGTGGGCGTGAGCGGTCGGCGGACATCCCGCTCGACCAGGCCGTCCAGCTTCCACAGCAGCGCCTCGCGGGCGTCCCTCAGATAGCGGTGAAGATCGTCTTTCACGCCGGTTTCCTCTCCTTGAAACGCGTTCGACAAGAGAGACCGCCGCGCTCCGGCACAATCATCGGCGTGAGCGAGATTTCTCCACCGGACCCCGACCTGGCCGCCGCCAGGGCCGGCGACGACGCCGCGTTCACACGACTCGTGCGGCCGCTGCGCGGGGAGTTGCACGCGCACTGCTACCGCATGCTGGGCTCGGCCCACGACGCCGACGACGCCCTCCAGGACGCGTTGTTACGGGCGTGGAAGGGACTGTCCGGCTTCGAGGGCCGCAGCTCGCTGCGGTCGTGGCTGTACAAGGTCGCCACCCGCACGTGCCTGGACCTGGTGGAGGCCCGCGCCCGCCGCGCGCTGCCGATGGACTTCGACGAGGAGGCGGCGTGGCTGGGGCCGTACCCGGACGCGCGGTACGAGCAGCGCGAGGCCGTGGAGCTGGCGTTCGTCGCGGCGCTGCAACACCTGCCCGGCAACCAGCGGGCGGCGCTGCTGCTGTTCGAGGTGCTGGGCTTCTCCGCCGCGGAGATCGCCGAGGTGATGGCCACCTCCACCGCGTCGGTGAACAGCGCCCTGCAACGGGCCCGGGCCGCCGACATCCCGGAGCCCAGCCAGCAGCAGGCGTTGCGGAAGATCGGGGACGCGCGGGTCCGCGAGATCGTCGCCGAGTACGCGGGCGCGCTGGAACGCGGCGACGCCGACGCGCTGCTGGCGCTGCTCACCGAGGACGTGACCTGGGCGATGCCGCCGCTGAGAGAGTGGTACGCGGGCGTCGACGCGGTGATGGACTTCGCGACGCGGGTGCCGCTGGCCTCGTGCGGCAGCTGGCGGCACCTGGCCGTGACGGCCAACGGGCAGCCGGCCGTGGCCTTCTACCTGCGGCGCGACGGCGACGGACCCCATCTGGCCTGGTCCGTCACGGTGCTGACGCTGCGCGACGACCGGATCGCCGCGCTGACCTCGTTCCTCGGCGCCGAGCACTTCGCGCTGTTCAGCCTGCCGAACGCGCTGGCCGGGGAACCACCGCCTGACGGCCGTCTCACACCCAACTGATAGACATGTCGCTGTTTGAACGTGAGGGGGTACTCCGGCGTGAACGAGGAAGCCGCGCATTCCGACATCAACTGGCGTCGGGTGCGCCGGTTCGGGTACGTGGTGGCCGCGGTTGTCGTCGCCATCCCGCTCATCGCGTTCGGCATCACCTACGCGGTGGTGAGCGCGCCGGACCCCAAGTCCGTCAGCGACATGCAGCAGACCGTGACCCTCTTCTACACCGACGGCTCGGTGATGACCACCATCGGCCCGAGCGGCGGCGGCAACCGCACCGTCGTGCAGATCGCCCAGGTCCCGCCGGTCGTCCGGCACGCCGTGGAGGCGGCCGAGGACGAGGGCTTCGAGACCAACATCGGCCTGGGCGGCATCACCACCCAGTTCGTGCGGCTGGCCACCGGCGACGACGCGCGGTCGCTGCCCGACCAGTGGACGCAGCTGGTGCGGTCGATCAAGCTGGGCCGGCAGCAGTCCAAGGACGACATCCTCGCCGCCTACCTGAGCCTGGTCTACATGGGTCGCGGCGCGTACGGCATCCAGGCCGCCGCGCAGCAGTACTTCGGCAAGAAGCTCGACCAGCTCGACGCGTCCGAGGCGGCCTTCCTGGCCGGCTGCATCGACCAGCCGGCCAAGGACGAGGACGCGACCTGGACCAAGCAGCAGTGGACGCACGTGCTGGACCGGATGGTCGCCAACGACTGGCTCGGCCAGGACGAGCGGGCCAAGTACCCGACGCCGCCGAAGACGATCGCGCCGGTCACCGGGTCGCTGCCGCCGGCGCAGTCGTTCATCGTTCGGCAGGTGCTGGCCGAGGCCAAGCAGCAGGGCCTGGACGAGGACGCGCTGCGGCACGAGGGCGCCCAGATCTACACCACCATCGACCGCAAGGCCCAGACGCTGGCCGAGCAGGCCGCCGGGTCACTGCGGTCGGCGGACCCGGACGTCGGCGACGCGCTGGTGGCGATCAACCCGGCCACCGGCGCGATCATCTCCTGGTTCGGCGGCGACAACCCCGAGCAGGCCATGCCGGACACCGCCGACACCGCCGCCCAGCCCGGCCCCACGTTCCAGCCGCTGGTGCTGGCCGCCGCGATCCGCACCTCCAACCCGCAGGTCACGCTGGCCACCCCGTACAACGGCACCAGCCCGCAGACCATCGGCGGCGTGGTGATCAAGAACTTCGGCGGCACGGACTGCGGGCCGCAGTGCACGGTCGCCGACGCCATGAAGAACTCGAACAACCCCGTCTTCTACAAGATGACCGACGACATCGGGCCGGCCAACGTCGTCAAGGCCGCGTTCGACGCGGGGGTCGCCACCACCCAGACCATCGGCGGGAAGACCGGCCCCGCGCTGGTCTCGCCCGGCCCGAATTCGAGCCCGACCGACGCCGTCGGCTCGGGCGCCTACCCGGTGCGGCCGCGGGACGTCGCGCAGGCCTACGCCACGTTCGCCGCGAACGGCAAGTACACGCCGGCGCACTTCATCAACAACATCGCCTCCGCCGGCGGCCGCACGGTCTTCGACTCCCGCGCCGCCGACTCGTTCAAGCCCAAGCAGGCCTTCGACCCGGCGCAGGCCCAGCTGATCACCCAGTCGCTGCTCACCGGCCCCGGCCTGGACGGCGGCCGCCCGGTGGCGTCCAAGGCGGGCGTCACCGAGTTCCTCGACACGCCGAACAACTCCGACGCGTGGACCGTCGGCTACACGCCCCAGGTGGTCACGGCCGTGTGGGTGGGTCATCGCAAGGACCTCGCCTCCATGCAGGAGAGCGTGGCCGTGCCCACCGGCATCTGGCAGCAGTACATGAACTCCTACCTGCGGGACAAGCCGGCGACCCAGTTCTAGCGGTCAGCGCCACCAGGGCTGGTGGCGCTGCGCCGCCACCACGCCGGCCGGTTCCACCAGCTCGGTCAGCCGCGGCGTCACGTGCTCCAGGTGCTCGCGCACCCACAGCGCGGTGGACAGGTCCGAGACGGTCGTGCCGTTGGGCAGCACCGGCTCGCGCAGCTGCGGCGGCGCGAGCATCGGCACGTCGCCGTGGTCCGTGCGGTCCAGGCGGGACGCGAGGTGGTCGAACCAGGCCGCGACCTGCCCCGCGTGGTCGCCCAGCGTCACCCTGAGCGGGTCGGGGTCGCCCGCCGCCGCGGGCAGCCCGGCCAGCGAGTGCGCCGTCAGCCGGACCCGCAGCGCCCCGGCGACCAGCCGCCACAGGTACTCCTTGGGCACCCGCTTGGCCCCCTGCTCGGCGAGGAATCCGCGCAGCGCCTCGTCCAGGCGGATGCCGGCGGCGATCGCCGCCGAGGCCGGCGGCGACTCCGGGCGCAGGCCCAGCGCCCAGTGGGCCGCGTCGGACAGGTACAGGCCGCCGGTGCGGAAGGCGTCCGCGAGGTCGTCGGCGACCAGCGAGCCCGCGCCGCGCGGCCAGAACAGCACGCCGACCAGGAAGCTCACCGCGCAGCCGATCGCCACGTCCTCGATCCGCACCACGCCGATCTGCCAGCCCGCCGGCACCAGCAGGTTGAACAGCACCGACACGACCACCGTGAAGGCGGCCTGACCGGCGGCAAACGGCAGCACGCCCGGAGCGTAGGCCGCGACCAGCACCGCCAGCGGCAGCGCCGTCCACAGCGCGGCGGTGCTGGACCCGATGGCCAGCAGCAGCACCGCGCCGATGACGAAGCCGGCGACCGTGCCGAGCAGGGCCCGCAGCGCCGTGGACCCGGTCGACGCGGCGTTCGTGCGCAGCACCGAGAGGGTGCCGAGCACCACCCAGAAGCCGTGCTCCACGCCCGTCAGGTCCGCCACCGCGACCGCGACCGCCAGCGCGATCGCGCCTCGTGCGCTGTTCAGGAACCACACCGACCGCAGGTTGGCGTGCCGTGACACCAGGTTGGTGACCGTCGTCAGGCCCGCGAGACGGCTCTCGCTCTGGGCCGGGGCCGTGCCGAACCAGCGCCGCCGCCCGCGGGACACGATCGACGGGTCGGCCTGGTGCGAGGCGATCAGGGCGTCCGCGAGCGCGGTGTGCGCGGCGACCGCCGCCGTACGCGCGTGGAACGACAGGTGCACCGCCGCCCCGAAGCCGGCGCTGTCGCTGCGCAGCCGGCGCAGGTGCTCCACGCTGTCCGCGAGGCTGCGCTCCAGGCAGTCCAGCTCCGGCTTGGTCGGCTCGCCGTCCAGCACCGCCGCGACGTCCCGCAGCACCGTCGCCGTGTCCGTGAGCAGACGGCGCTCCACCTCGTCGATGTGCGTCAGGTCGTCGTACTCGCGGAGGCTGTCGCAGATCACCGACGTGCACCACTCCAGCAGCCCGACCAGGCTGTCCAGCGCCTGGTCGGCCGCCGCGAGGCCGGTCGGCCGGTACGGCGTCGCGGTGAACGTGCTGAGCAGGTTGTGCTTGCACTCGATCGAGTGCTCCCGCCACTTCGGGTCGCGGTCGCCCTTGAGCGCCGCGCCGAGCTGGTCGGCCAGCGCTCGGGCGCTCGTCGCCACCGCTCGCCGCAGCGCCGCGCCCGGCGGCTTCGGCGACAGCGCCAGCACCGCGAGCGTGCCGACGATCGAGGCCAGCCACCAGCCGGCCAGCCGGGCCGGGACCATGTCCATCGTGCCCGGCGAGGCCGCCGGCAGCACGTAGGCCAGCAGCGCCGCCGTGCTGCCCGAGGCCGCGTTCGGGCCGCCGACGCCCGCGAACAGCACCAGGAACACCACCGGCAGCGTCACCAGGGTCGCCAGCAGCACCGAGGTGTTCACCGCCGTGCCGATGACGATCAAGGCGCTGCCGGCCAGCGCCAGGCCCAGGTGCGCGACGATCTTGTCACGGGCCCGGCCGCCGAAGGCCGCCAGCACCAGCGTGGCGAAGCCGCCGAAGGCCGCGAAGGTGGCCACCTGGAGGTCGCCCAGCACCTCGTAGCTGAAGGCGAACAGGCCCGGCACCACCAGGGTCGCGCGGAGAGCCCGCAGCGCGGCCGGAGTCGACCACAAGCTGTTCATCGGGCGAGCATATTTGCCGTTCCACGTCAGCGATATGCCAAGCGGCCGGTCAGCGAGAATGATCGATGAGCCGACCGTCCTGCGCGCACCTGGGGGCCGCCCGATGACCACTCCCGTCGAGATGAGCCGCGACCGCTTCGACCCGTCGCCCGCGCTGCGCGAGCTGGCCGGCCAACCCGGCTTACCCCGGTTCACCTCGGTGTTCGGGCCCGCCCGGCTCGCCGTGCGGCACGAGGACGTGCGGGCCGTGTACGGCAACTCGGTCGAGTTCAGCAACGGCGCCCAGACGCGGCTGCAGGGCACCGAGTCCGCCGACGTCGGCTTCATCCTCGGCTACGACCCGCCCGAGCACACCCGGCTGCGGCGCATGATCGCGCCCGAGTTCACCCTGCGGCGGATGCGCGCCATCCAGCCCCGGATCGTCACGATCGTCGATTCCGCACTCGACGCCCTGGCCGCCGCCGGGCCCGGCGCGGACCTCGTGTCCACCTTCGCCCTGCCCGTGCCGTCGCTGGTGATCTGCGAGCTGCTCGGCGTGCCGTACGAGGACCGGGACCGGTTCCAGCTGCTGACCACCCGTCAGCTCGACTTCGCCGTGCCGCTGGAGGAGCGCAACCAGGTCGGCCAGGAGGTGGCCGAGTACCTCCGCGAGCTCGTCTCCCGGCACCAGGCGTCCCCCGGCGACGACCTCATCGGCGAACTCATCCGCCTGTACGGCGCGGATCTCTCGTTCGCCGAGCTCGTCGGCGTCTCCCACATGCTGCTGATCGCCGGGCATGAGACCACGTCCAACATGCTCGGGCTGGGTTCCCTGCTGCTGCTGGAGAATCCGGCGCAGCTGGCCGTGATGCGCGACTCCCCCGACGCCGTCGAGGGCGCCGTCGAGGAGCTGCTCCGCTACCTGTCCGTCGTCCACTTCGGTCTGCCCCGGGAGGTCGTCGCCGAGGTCACCGTCGGCGGCGACACCCTCTCCGTCGGCGAACTGGTCGTGTGCTCCATCGTCCTGGCCAACCGCGACGCCGCCGTCGTGGACGACCCCGACCGCCTCGACCTCACCCGGCGCGCCACCCCCCACCTCGCGTTCGGCCACGGCATCCACCACTGCGTCGGCGCACCCCTGGCCCGGCTGGAGATGGCCATCGCCTTCCCCGCCCTGCTCCGGCGGTTCCCCACTCTGCGGCTGGCCGTGCCCGCCGCGGAGATCCCCTTCCACACCACCGGCCCCGTCTACGGCGTCCAGTCCCTGCCCGTGGCCTGGTGACATTCAGCAGGCGTGGCCGACCAGCTGCCGCCGGTTCCCGTCCAGCCAGGTCCGGGACCGCCGGTTCTGGTTCTCGTACCCGTCGGCCCACATCTTCGCGAAGCCGGGGTGGCCCGCCGGCGGGTGTTGTCCAGCGCCTGGTCCAGGAACTCGGCCAGCAACCCGATCACCTGCTCGCGCTGCGCGGCGGCGAGGTCGTGGGCGTCGGCGAACGCACGGAACCGGCCGGCGAGGTCGGTGTCGGCGCGGGCGTCGGCGATGTCCACGGGGTCGCGCAGCGGAATCCAGTGACGGGCGGCGACGGCGATGTCGAACAGCGGGCTGGCCGGGGTCGCGAGGTCGAAGTCGATGAACGCGGCGGCACGACCGGCCCGGACGACGACGTTCTCCAGGCACAGGTCGGCGTGGCAGACGAGGTTTCCCCGCGCGCCGGCCGGAAGCCGGCGCGTCGGCCACCGCATTCCCGGCGGCAGTTCGAACCCCGCCGACGCGTGGTGCAGTTCTCGTTGCAGGGCAGCGATGCTGAGCAACAGATCCGCGTCGGCCACCCAGTCCGGATACGGCTCGACGGCCACGTCCCCGTCGAGGAAGTCGAGCACCTCGCGGCCCTGCGCGTCCAGGCGGTGGAAGCGCGGCGAGCCATGGAAACCGACCTCGGCCAGGTGCGTCAGGAACAGTCGGACCTGGCTCGCCGCCGGTCCACCGGGCCGACGCACCGTGTCCCCCCACCCTGACGACCCGTCCGGCGTTGTCGACCCCGCCGACCAGCTGCTCCTCCGCCACGCGATCCCCCGAACATCTCATACCGGCAACGGCCGATGATATTCGGTACCCGCGGCGACCGGCCCGACAGAACCGCGTTCCTTGAGATCAGACGTAGTACGAGTTGACCGCCGACTGGCCGGTGTAGTTCGGCCCCGCCCGATCGTCCGCACCGCGGTAGCGAAACGGCAGTCTTACCGCGCGCCGACCTCGGCACGTGATCCGCCGCCGGCGTCCGTCGTACTCGAACCCGTTGGCACGCAGAGCGGTGGGCAGCCGGCGCCCGAGCCCCGTCCGTACGCCGGCCACGTCCAGGTTCGCCACTAGCAGGCCGTCGGTGGCGAGCCACGACGCCGCGCCGGCCAGCACCCCGAGCTTGTCGCCCACGTAGTGCAAACCGTGCACACAGGTCACCAGGTCGTACTGGCCAGCCGGCGTCCAGGTGGTCGCCGACGCCACTTCCAGCCGTACGCCGGGATGTCCCGGCCCGGCGAAGAAGTCCACGAGGTCGACGCCGGTGATGAGCAGCCGCTCGTCGTCGATCATCCGCGCGCATTCGAGCAGCGCCGACCCGGTGCCGCAGCACAGATCCAGCCACCTGACGGTCTCGATACCGCGGTCGAGCCGGTCCTGGATCAGCCCGGCGATGTCGATGCCCAGTTCGCGCTCGTACGCGGCGAGCCGCCGTTCGCGGTTCATGTCGCAGTTGGCCACCACGGCCGATCGTTCCAGCGCGGCGTCGTCGAGCAGCCGGTTCACTGGTCGATTTTATCCCACTGCGCCTGGAAGAAGTGCATGCCGCCGTCCGAATCGCCGACCACCACAACGTCCCCGTCGCCGGCGACCGCGAGGCACCGGCCGTCCGCCGGCAGCCGAACCGCAGTGATCTCACGGCCGGAGCTCAACCGGTGCGCGAACACCTCCCGGTCACCCAGCCGGATCAACAGGTTCCGGTCCGGGACGAGGCGAATCGCCCGCGAGCGCGGAAGTTGGAGCCGGAGCAGGAGGACGTCCTCATCGGGGTCGATGCCCCAGACGCCGCTCACCAGCTCGTCGTGGTGGACGAACAACAGGGTGCCGTCCAGGGTCTCGACGCACGGGAGGTCGCTGCCCTTCGGCAGTGGCAACTCCTGGTGGGTCTCGCCGGTCGCGGCGTCCAGCACGGCGAGGGAGGTGACGTCGCCGACCTCGCGGGTAGTCACGATGGCACCGTCGGCCAGCTGGACGACCCAGCCGTACACGCCCCACGTGAGCTCGGCGGTGATCCGGCCGTGCAGGGTCCACACGAGCTCGCCACTGACAAGATCCCAGCACTGCAAGGCACGTACGCCCAGGACGCTGACGGGGGCGCCGCCGACGAGGGAATGCTCCTTCCGTAACAGACAAGGCACCAGGGCGTAGCGGCCGGCGATCAACGGGTGGAAGTTGCCGCCACCGCCGAACTCGCCGACGAGCGGCCGCCGGGAACCGTCCAGGGACCAGACCTCGGGCGCGCTGTCGTAGAGCACGACGAGCAGCGACTGGTCGTCGATCACGGCCAGCGAGACGATGCCGTCGACGGGAGCCAGAATGCGCTGATCCCCGTTTCGGGACACCAGATGCAGCCTTCTACGCTCGGCGACGACCAACAGCCCCGACGGCATGAACACGGGCTCACAAGGCACGTCATGACTCTCGACGGTGGCCAGCAGGGTGCCGGATCCGACGTCCCACAGCAGAACCTCGCCGGTGAGGCCGACGCTCGCGGCCAGCGTGCCGTCGCCGGACACGACGAGGTCCGTGACGGAACCCCTGTGCCGCCCCGAATCCCGTTCGTCGCCGCCAAGGGCCGGCCACAGCTTCAGCGAACCGGGCTCGTGGGCGGTGACCAACTGCCCATCGGGCAGATACGCCATGTCGACGACGCTGCCGTCGACGACGGCGAAGGTGGCCAGGGACTCCCCATCGGGACGGCTGACCCGAGCGCCGTGCATCGACCCGGCGGCAACGAAGTCGCGGAAGGTGGCAAGTGTGCGGATGTATCCCTGCCGGGGGAAACGCGCCACCTCGGAGCCGGAGGAAAGATCCCACCGGATGATCTCGTGGGCCGCGGTGTACAGCGACGAGTCGTCGAAGTGCAGCGCGGTCGGGGCCTCCTGGTGTCCTCGACCGGTTTCGTTGGCACCACAAAGGATCCACGTGTCGCCCAGCCACTCGAGGTCCGGCATCTCGCGAATGAACTGGTCGGTCCCGTACAGCTCGCGGGACAGGCGCAGACCGTCGAGATCCCACAGCAGCACCTGATTGTCCCGGCCGGCGGAGGCGGCGGTCATCCCGTCCGGGCTGACCGCCACGTGGTCCACACTGGACACATGCGAGTCGAAGACCGCAAGGCACGTGCCGTCCGAAAGGTCCCACACCCGCACGGTCCGGTCCTCGCCACCGGAAACCGCCCGCAGCCCCTGGCCGGCGACCTCACGAACGTAGCCACTGTGCCCGGCCAGCACGAAGACGGTCCGCCAACTCCTCGTGTCCCACACGCGAATCGTCTCGTCGTCGGACGCCGACAGCAGCAGCCGACCGGCGTCGGCGAGCGCCAGACTGTTGACGGGACCGGAATGTCCGACCAGCCGGTCGATGGCGCGCCCCTCCCCCAGCGACACCAGGTACAGCGTGCCGTCGTTCTCGGCGCTCACAACGCACGTGTCGCCGTCGGGCAGCACGACGATGCTGTGCAGGCCGCCGTCGGGCAGCGGCAGGGTGAAGGTCTCCGTCAGTCGCGGCGTTGGAGCCGTACCGATCCTGTGCAACGCCACGCGGGCATTGTCCCGGCGACGCAGCGGCCGGGACATACGCACAACTGCGTAGTTGACGTCAGTTGGCGGTGAGCGCGTTGACGGTCAGCCGCCCGCCGTCGGTGGGCGAGTTGTCGGCCGGCGTCTGCTGGTAGTCACCGACCTGGAACCGCACGTCCTTGCCCTTGAACGACGCGTTCAGCGGCACGGTCTGCCTGCCGGTCTGGCCGCCGGAGGTGGCGGTCACGGTGAAGCCGGCGGCGTTCTCGGTGATCGTGTACGAGAAAGCCGCGTTCATCGGCACGTTCGTCAGCACGGTCGAGGTGTCGCTGCCGGGCACGGTCGGATTCTTGCGTACGGTCAGCGTGACGCGGCCGGAATTGGCGGCGTCGGCGGAGGTGTGCCGGTAGTGCAGCATCAGCAGCGGCACGGACGAGATCGGGCCGCCGCCGTGGATCTGGCCGATGATGATGTCCTGCGCGCTGGGCAGCTGCTGCATGACCATGGTGGCGGTCATGGTGTGCGCGCCGGAGCCGGCGCTGAAGTCGTTGGTGCTGACCAGTTCCGTGCGCGGGTGCGGCGAGTGCGGCGTGTGCGCGCCCTTGGTCGGCGCGAAGAAGGTCAGGCTGCCGTCGGCGTTCCGCGTCAGCCACGGCGCGGTGATCTTCGCCGGGCTGACGGTCGACGCCGCGCCGCTCTGCTGGCCGGCGGAGTCGACCGGCAGCGTCAGCGTGAAACCCGACAGCGACACCCCGGCCGCCGCCGAAGCCGGGCCCTGCGCCGCCGAGATCCCCCACGCGCCGGCCCCGACCACCGCCGTCGCGGCCACGGCCGCGATCAGCGCCCGTCGACGACCGACCGGCATTCGTCCAAGCATGTGAACCGCCTTTCACCCTGGTACGAGCAGGTGCGACGCGCTGTGGCCGCAACCGGTTCAGGCCCTGTCACGGATATGAACAACCGCTTGCAAACGGCCTATTGAAACACGATGTAAACGTTTGTAGCCTGCGTCACATGGACCGGGTGAGTCGTCGTCGCATCGTCACGCTGGGGGCCGCCGGCGCGGCCGGGATGGCCCTGCCGCTGGCCGGCACCGCATCCGCGGAACCGGCCAGGCCGTCGGGAAAGCTGTTCGACGTCAAGGAGTTCGGCGCCCGCGGCGACGGGGTCACGATCGACACCGCGGCGATCAACCGCGCCGTCGACGCGGCATCGGCGCACGGCGGCACGGTGTTCTTCCCGGCCGGCACGTACGCCAGCTACTCCGTCCACCTCAAGAGCAACGTGGCCCTCTACCTGGGATTCAACGCCACACTGCTGGCCGCGGCGCCGGCGAACGGCCAGGGGTACGACCCGGCCGAACAGCCCGGCGCCGGCAACAACTACCAGGACTTCGGGCACAGCCACTGGCACAACAGCCTGATCTGGGGCGAGAACCTGGTCAACGTGACCATCGGCGGCCCCGGCACGATCGACGGCAAGGGCCTGGTCAGCGGCGGCAGTCAGGAGTCGGCGCCGTTGCAGGGCAACAAGGCCATCGCGCTCAAGCTGTGCCGCAACGTGGTGATCCGGGACGTCACCATGGTCAACGGCGGGCACTTCTGCGTGCTGCCGACCGGCGTGGACAACTTCCGCATCGACAACGTGGTGATCGACACCAACCGCGACGGCATCGACATCGACTGCTGCAAGAACGTCCGGATCTCCAACACCACGGTCAACTCGCCCAACGACGACGCCATCGTGCTCAAGAGCTCCTACGCGCTGGGCACGGTCCGCGACACCGAGAACGTCACCATCGACAACTGCCTGGTCAGCGGCTACGACCTGGGCACGCTGGTGGACGGCACGTTCAAGACGGCCGCCTTCGGCCGCACCGGGCGCATCAAGTGCGGCACCGAGTCCAACGGCGGCTTCAAGAACATCGCCATCTCCAACGTCGTCTTCGAGTACTGCCGGGGCCTGGCGTTCGAGACGGTGGACGGCGGCGGCCTCGAGGACATCACCGTCAGCAACATCACCATGCGCAACGTGCAGATGCCGATCTTCTTCCGGCTCGGCTCCCGCATGCGCGGCCCGGCCGGGCTGCCCATCGGCACGCTGCGCCGGGTCAGCATCGCCAACGTCATCGCGCACAACGCCGACCCGCGCTACCCGTCGGCGATCGCCGGCATTCCCGGCCACCGGATCGAGGACGTGCGGATCAGCAACGTGCGCCACCACATGGTCGGCGGGCTGTCCATGACCGGCGTCCCGGAGAACCCGCCGGAGAACGAGAACGCCTACCCGGAGCCGAGCATGTTCGGCACGCTGCCGGCGTACGGCTTCTTCATCCGGCACGTCGACGGCCTCACGCTGGACAACGTCGAGGTGCGGTACGAGCAGGTCGACACCCGGCCGGCGTTCGCGCTGCGCGACGTCGTCGACGCCGACTTCCACCACGTCAAGGCGGACAAGGCGCCGACCGCGCCGACGTTCGTGCTCGACGACGTGACCGACTTCCGGGTCACCACCAGTCGACCGGTGGCGGACACGGTGATCGACCAGACCGGTCACTCTGAGCTCTGACAGCGCTGTCACCAGGCGATACAGCCGGTCACGGCCTATCGTGACCGGCTGTGGACCTTCCAGTGATGCCGCCGGTGCGCCCGATGCTCGCCAAGGCCGTGCACGAGGTGCCGGTCGCCGACGGACTGCTGTACGAGCCGAAGTGGGACGGGTTCCGGTGCATCGTCTTCCGCGACGGTGACGAGGTGGAGCTCGGCTCCCGCAACGACCGGCCGCTGACCCGGTACTTTCCCGAGCTGGTCGACCTCCTGCTGGAGGTGCTGCCGCCGCGGTGCGTGGTGGACGGCGAGATCATCGTGGTCACCGGCGACGGGCTGGACTTCGACACGCTCCAGAACCGGCTGCACCCGGCGGCGTCGCGCGTGCGCAAGCTGGCGGTGGAGACGCCCGCCAGCTTTGTCGCCTTCGACCTGCTCGCGCTCGGTGACGACAACCTGATGGACGAGCCGTTCACGCGGCGACGGGAGCTGCTGGAGAGCGTGATCGGCGGCGACCTCGCCCGGATCCACATCACGCCGCTGACGCGGGACGCGGCCGTGGCGGCCGACTGGTTCACCCGGTTCGAGGGCGCCGGCTTCGACGGCGTCATGGCCAAGCCCGGCGACCTGCCGTACGAGCAGGACAAGCGGGTGATGTGGAAGGTCAAGCACGAGCGGACGGCCGACTGCGTGGTGGCCGGTTTCCGCTGGCACAAGGACGGCAACGGCGTCGGGTCGCTGCTGCTCGGCCTGTACGACGACGAGGGCACCCTGCACCACGTCGGCGTGGCCAGCAGCATGACCGCCGCCCGACGCAAGGAGCTGGTGGACGAGCTCGCGCCGTTGCGGGAGAACGCCTTGGAGACGCATCCGTGGCGGCGGTGGGCGGAGGCGCAGGCCGATGCCGGCGGACGGATGCCCGGCGGGCAGAGCCGGTGGAGCGCGGGCAAGGACCTGAGCTGGGAGCCGCTGCGGCCGGAGCTGGTGGCCGAGGTGCGGTACGAGCACGTGATGGCCGGGCGGCTGCGGCACGGCGGGCGGCTCGTGCGGTTCCGGCCGGACCGCACGCCCGAGTCGTGCACGTACGGGCAGTTGGACCAGGTGGCGCCGGCGGAGCTGAAGGCGATCTTCGGGTCATGATCGTCGAGGGGGTGGAGATCACCCATCCGGAGAAGGTGTTCTTCGGCAAGATCGGGGCGACCAAGCTGGACCTGGTGCGGTACTACCAGGCCGTCGCCGAGCCGTTCCTGGCGACCGTGCGCGGGCGGCCGCTGCTGATGGAGCGCTATCCGGAGGGCGCCGGCGGGAAGTCGTTCTTCCAGAAGCGGGTGCCCAAGTCCGCGCCGTCGTGGCTCCAGACGACGGTCGTGTCGACGCCGAACGGCACCACCAGCGACGCCCTGGTGGCCGCCGACCTGGCGCACGTGCTGTGGGCCGTGAACATGGGCTGCCTGGGCTTTCACGTGTGGCCCATCCATGCCGCCAATCCGTCGGTGACCGATGAGCTGCGCATCGACCTCGATCCGTCGCCGGGGATCGCCTTCCCGCAGATCGTCGAGGCGGCGCTACTGGTGCGGGATTTCCTTGCAGAGGACGGCATCAAGGCGTACGTGAAGACCACCGGTTCGCGTGGCCTGCACATCTACGTGCGGCTCGCGGAGCGCTGGGACGGCTACCAGGTGCGGGCCGGCGCCGTGGCGCTGGCCCGGGAACTCGAGCGCCGGCACCCCGCGCTGATCACCGCCAAGTGGTGGAAGGAGGAGCGCGGGCAGCGGGTGTTCGTCGACTTCAACCAGAACGCCCCGCACAAGACCGTCTTCGGCGCCTGGTGCGCGCGGCCGCGGGTCGGCGGGCAGGTGTCGATGCCGATCGGGTGGGACCGGCTGGAGACCGTCGATCCGGATGCCCTGACCATCCAGACGGTGCCATCACTGGTGGCGGAGCAGGGCGACGCCTGGGCGGGGATGAACTCCGAGCCGCAGTCCCTGGAGCCGCTGCTGGCGCGGTCGGAACGGGACATGGCCGCCGGGCTGATGGATGCCCCGTGGCCGCCGGTGTACCCGAAGATGCCGAACGAGCCGCCGAGGGTTGCGCCGAGCCGGGCCCGTCCGATCGAGAGCTGAGAACCTCCTGCCTGCCAACGGGTTCTCGCTCGATGGGGCAGACCCTGGCGGCGGCCGTGGACGCAACTCCCTGTGACGCTTGAACATTGTGATCAGGCCGCGCACTCAGCGCGGCGATCTGATCACTGGGGAGAAGCGACACGTGTTGAGCAAGAAGACAATCCTCGGAGCCGTGCCCATCGCGGCCGTCGCCGTCGCCGCGTTGATCGGCCCCGCGACGGCCTCGGCGGCGGTTCAGCCGGCCGCCGCGGCGGTCGTCGCCCCGCACTGGACCACGCAGGCGACCTTCGGTGGCGGCAGCAGTTCCGGGCCCAGCCTGGCGTCGCTCAACGGTCGGTTGTATGCAGCGTGGAAGGGCGCGGACGGCGATCAGCGCCTGTTCTACTCGTCCACCGGCGACGGCGTGAACTGGACCACGCAGGCGACTTTCGGTGGCGGCAGCAGCACCAGCCCGACGCTTGCGGTGTTCGGCAACCGGCTGTTCGCAGCGTGGAAGGGCGCGGGCTCTGACCAGCGGCTGTTCTACTCGTCGACCAGCGACGGCGTGAACTGGACCACCCAGGCGGGCTTCGGCGGCGGCAGCAGCGACAGCCCGGCACTGGCGTCCTCCAACGGGATTCTTTACGCCGCTTGGAAAGGCGCCGGCAGCGACTCGCGACTGTTCACGGCCTCGACCGCTGACGGCGTGAACTGGTCCGGGCAGGCGCAGTTCGGCGGCGGCACCAGCGCGGCGCCGAGTCTGACCGCCCTCGGCGGTCGGGTTTACGCCGCGTGGAAGGGCGCGGGCACCGATGAGCAGCTGTACACGGCGTCCTCGTCCGACGGCGCCAACTGGACCGGTCAATCGATCATCCCTGGCGCATCCAGCACGTCGCCGGGGCTGGCCTCGTTGAACGGCCGGGTCTACGCGGTGTGGAAGGGCGCGGACAGCGACGAGCACCTGTACACGGCCTCGTCGTTCGACGGCGTGAACTGGACCGCTCAGGCACAGTTCGGCGGTGGCAGCAGCGACAGCCCGTCGGCCACCGCGTTCGCCGGCCAGCTCTACGCGGCATGGAAGGGCGGGGACACCGACCAGCGCCTCTTCTACGCGTCGTCACCGAACGGCAGCTGATCACTTCGAGCTGGGCCCCTCATGCAGGGAAGGACGCCTTACCCGCGTTGAACGAGGGTAAGGCGTCCTTCCCTGCGTCAGAACCTGCCTGAAACCTACATTCGGTGTGTCTGTGAGCGCGACTCGCGGGGGTTCACTGGACGGCGGCGGATACCAGGGACTGGTACCAGGGGGTCCAGGGGGTGTTGGTGGCGGGGTAGTTGGCCAAGGGGGTGGTGGCGTCGCCGGCGGAGTCGAAGTCCCAGCCGCGGACGAGGTGCCCGGACTGGCGGCCGGCCACGATGAACGACGAGTCGGTGGCGGGAGCGGCGTAGAACAGCGCCCCCTGTTGGAGAACGGCGTTGTCGCCGTCCTGGAACTCGTCGAAAGCGGTTTGCTGGTAACGGATCCGACCGCCGGTCACACCGGAATCCGTGTACCGCAGGGTCGATGCCTCGGTCGGGCCGTCAGCACCCGTGTAGACGGTGACACCCCGAGCCGACGACTTCGGCAGCAGGGCGCTGGATGTCTTGGCGTTGCCGCTCCACGAAACCGTTGCCCCGGAAAGAACCCCGTTCCACGTCCAGTTCTGGCTGCTGCTCTGGCTCTTGTGCACCTCCAGCAGGGAACCGGAACCCGTGAACGCCACGGTCGGCGTCACGCCGTTGTCGTACTGATGGCTGTCCTGCCAGGTGATCTCGCCGTCGGCGCCGAGCTGGCCTACGTGGTACCAGAGCGTGGTGGCCGTCTGCGACTGGTGCACCTCCACCAGCTGCCCCGCGTCGTTCAGCGCGACGGCCGGCGTGACACCGCTGTCGTACTTGCCGTGCCGCAGCCAGGTCACGGTGCCGTCGGCGCCCAGAGTCCCGGTCCAGTACCACAAAGCGCCGCCCCCGGAGTCGTGCACCTCGACGATCCGGCCACGGCCGTTGACGGCGACGGCCGGGTGGTAGCCGACGTCCCGCTTGTACTCGGTACGGGTGCCGCTGTCACCGGACAGCAGCGTCAGAACGCGGCCGCGCAGCGAGTCGACCGACGGCGAGCCGACGTAGTCGGCGGGGTGCAGCAGGCTCGACCCGAACGCCGACTGGAGCTCGGCGTTCAGCGCGGTCAGGTTGCCGGTGGCGAAGTTCGGGTTGTCGGTGAGGTCGTCCTTCAGGTCGAGCATCACCACCAGCGGCGCGTGCGTCGGGTGCGCGTTCGACCAGCCGGCGATCATGTTCAGCCAGTCGCGCAGCAGGTTGGACGCCGGATTGCCGTTGTGGTCGACCAGATCGCCGGGGCTGCTGTGGCCGATCGAGTAGTCGTGGTTGGCGGCGTAGCCGTTGTCGTGCACGTCGAGTTCGACGAACCGCACGCCGTGGTCGAGCTGGTACGGGATCGAGTTCTTGGCGCCGTCCACGTTGCCGGAGTAGCTGTTGTGCGTCGCCAGGAACAGCGAGTCCACGAACGGCTGGCCGGTCTGCGGGCCGGCGACCAGGGCGGAGGCGGCGGTCAGGGCGGTCAGGTACGCGCCGAGGCGGTTCATCCAGCGTCCTCACGGGGCCGAAACGGTCGGGGCGCAGCCCATCCTGTCCCGTGACCGGCCGACGAGGCCATGAACATTTCGTGACGGGCGGGGCACCGCAGTGCCCCGCCGCCGCCCCGGTCACGAGAGGAACTTGAGCACCTCCGGATAGAACACGTCCGGCCGCTCCACGTGCGCGATGTGCCCGCAGTGCTCGATCACCCGCAGCCGCGAGGACGGCAGCGCCCGGTGCAGCTCCTGGGCCCAGCGCGGACCGCAGATGAAGTCGTCCTCGCCGACGACGACCAGCGCCGGCACGTCGAGCGCCGACAACTGCTCACGGACGTCGAACGGCACGTCCTGGCCGCGAGAGGGCCCGCTCCAGATGCGCATCGCCGCCCGCAGCGGCTCGAACTCCACGCGCCAGTCGGCGAAGTAGGCCGGCATGATCGTCCGCAGCACGTCGGTGAGCTCGTCGTTGGTCATCTCGGCGTGCTGGGACGTGAACGCGGCGAGGATCTTCTGGCCGTGGCGCTGGATGTTGGCCACCGCATCGCCGAAGAACTCGGCGCCGGTGCGGGCCGAGGTGTCGTAGAGCACCAGCGCGTCGACAGGGTGCGCCAGGGCGTACTTCTGCACGACGAAGCCGCCGTGGGAGTGGCCCAGCAGCGCGACCGGGCCGGCGGCCAGGTCTTCGACGACGACGTGCAGGTAGCGGACGTAGTTGTCGAGCGTGTAGTCGGTGTCGGCGGCCAGCCGCCCTGACTCGCCGGTGCCAATCGGCTCGACGTACACCATGGTCAGGTGCTCTTCGAGCGGTCGCATGCGCAGGTAGTCCCAGGCGATGCCGGGGCCGCCGGAGTGGGCGAGGCAGACCGGGCCGTTGCCGGCGACGTGGTAGCGCTGCTCGACGCCGTCGAGCGTGACGGAATGGGTGGTGATGGTCATGCCGGCAAGATGCGAACTCGATCGGAAAGTTCGACCGGTTGCCAGTGATCCCCGTCATAGCGGATGGTACAGGCGGAGCTTGCCGTACCGGCCCTCCCGGCGGGTCATCACCCAGATCACGCCGGGCGGGCAGTGCTCGGGGTCGTCCGGCGGGCTGATCAGGTCCATCTCCCACACCGTCACGTCGCAGCTGGTGACGGCGTACCGCAGCCGCTGGTGAACGCCGTCGGTCAGGTCCTTGTCCATGCCGTGGACGAGCAGGTCGCGGCCGCCGCGCAGGCCGTTGCCGGCGATCATCTCCGTCTCGGGCAGCCACCGGTCGTGCACGAGCGCCGGGAACTCGCCGCGCTCGGCGACCTCCAACGTCTCGACGGCCTCGCGGGTGCTGGCCGTGTTGGCCGCGCCGGCATCGGCGTGCGCGACGTCGGCGGTGGCCCGCAGCGACTCCACCAACTTGCCGCGCGCCTGGTTGAGGCGGCTGCGCACGGTGCCGACCGGCACCTCGAGGACCTCGGCGATCTCGTCGTACGTGGTGACGGTGGTGAAGTAGCGCAGCAGCAGCGTCTGACGCAGCGAAGGCGTGAGTTCGCCCATCGCGTGCCAGATCCAGTCCCGCGAGGCATGATCGTCGACGATCCGCTCCGGCGACATCGGATCGGCCGGCGCCAGCGGCTCGGCCACCGGCACCACCGACCGAGCCGCGCGCAGCCGCATCCGGCACTCGTTGCGGACGATCATCCGCAGCCAGGGGCCGACCGATTCCGGTTCGCGCAGGTCGCCGATGCGGCGCAGGGCGGTCAGCGAGGCGTCCTGCACCGCGTCCTCGGCGTCCGGGCCGTAGCCGAGGACCGCCAGCGCGACCGCCCGCATGCCGGCCTCGTGCCGGGTCAGCAGCAGCCCGAGGGCGCCCACGTCGCCGTCGCGGGCGGCCCGGACCAGTTCCACGTCAGAGAGCACTCGCCATCCTGTCGACGGCCAGCTCCAGGACCTCGGCGCTGGTGCCGAAGTTCAGCCGGACGTAGCCGCTGTGCTCACCGAACCTCGTACCCGGCTCCAGCGCCACTCCGGCGGCCAGAAAGCGGTCACGCGGCACCGTCCCGCTGCCCAAACCGCGACAGTCCAGCCAGCCCAGGTACGTCGCCTGCGGAGGCCGCCAGCTCACCTCGGGCAGCCGGTCCCGCACCAGTTTGGTCAGCAGCGTGCGGCGGTCGTCGAGGGTGGCGAGGAGGCGCTCCAGCCAAGCGTCGCCGTGCGTGTAGGCCGCGATGGTGGCGAGGACGCCGAAGTGGCCGGTGCGCCAACGCGTGTCTGGTGGCATCTGTGCAACCAAGTCCCGCATTCGTGGCGAGCCCGTGACGACGGTGGCGCACTTCAGCGCGGCGAGGTTGAACGCCTTGCTCGCGGACACCACGGAGACGCCGATCTCGGCGGCGCCGGGCACGGTGAGCAACGGCGTGAAGGTCGCGCCGGGCAGCGCCAGCGGGGCGTGGATCTCGTCGCTGATCACCGGGACCTGGTGCCTGGTCGCCAGCTCGACGACCGTGGCCAGGTCCTCCGGCGAGTGCACCCGGCCGACCGGATTGTGCGGGTTGCACAGCACGAACGCCGCCGGCCCGGTGGCGAACGCCCGGTCAAGGGCCGGCAGGTCGAGCCGCCAGCCGTCCTCCTCGGTGTGAGTGAGCGGCACGTCGTGCAGCTCGGTGCGGGCCTCGTCGAGCCAGTCGAAGAACGGCGGGTAGACCGGTGTGTTGATCACCACCCGGTCGCCGGGCTTGGTGACCAGCCGAAGCACCTCGACGACGCCGGTGCTGACGTCGGTCGCGGCCGTGACCGCCTCCGGGTCGATCTGCCAGCCCCAGCGCCGGTCGGCGAACCCCGCGAGCGCCTCGCCGAGGCCGTCGGTCGGCATCGCGTAGCCGGTGTCGGAGCGCCCGACCGCGTCGGCAAGCGCTTCCCGGACGGCGTCGGCCAGGGCGAAGTCCGTCTCGGCGATGGTCAGCGGCAGCACCTCCGGGCCGTACGCGCGCCACTTCGCGCTTCGACGCTCGCGCAGCCGGTGCAGGGGTTCGACGGGGAGCAGGTCGGTCATGCCGCCATTCTCACCCGGCGCGGGGTTTGACTTGACCAAGACGACTAGTCATATTGGAGGCATGCCCCGTCACAGCGTCCGCGACGTCATCGTCGAGACCGCGCTCGGCGAGTTCCATCGCATCGGCTACGCCGCCTGCTCGGTCGACACCATCACGCGCGCCGCCGGCGTGCCCAAGGGGTCGTTCTACAACCATTTCAAGAGCAAGGAAGAGCTCGCGGTCGAGGTCGTGGCCAAGTACACCGCCGAGGCCGGATGGCACGGCGTCGTCGATCCGGCGCTGACGCCGCTGGCGAAGCTGCGCGCCCAGTTCCGGGTGATGGGCGACGTGCTCGTGGGCAACGGCTACACCCGCGGCTGCATGATCGGCAACATGGGCGAGGAGCTCTCCGACCACAGCGAGCTCATGCGCGCCCAGGTCCGAGCCAGCCTCGGCGGTTGGGCCGAGGGCATCGCCGACACCCTTCGCGCCGCGAGGGAGGCCGGCGAGCTCACCGTCGACGCCGACACCGACATGCTCGCCCGGTTCGTGCTGGACGCCTGGGAGGGCGCGCTGCTGCGGGCCAAGACCGTCAAGACCGACGAGCCCCTCGACGACTTCTTCACCACGGTGTTCACGCGCCTGCTCGTCTGATGCCCCTCCGGGCGGCCGGGAGTGCCGACGCCGGTTCCCGCTGCTCGACCGCCCGGCCGACAAAGGTGCCGACAGTGGCGCGGATAGGGATTTCCCCGATGCTGCGCCGGTCCGACGTGGTCAGGCTCGCGGCTCAGCGTTCCCCCGAGCCATGGAGTCATCCCGTGACGACCCGCCTCCGCGCCCTGTTGGCGCTTCCCCTCCTGCTGACCGGCTGCGCCACCGCGGCGGGCGGGTCCTCCACACCAGCGCCGGACACCGGCGACCAGCACCAGCGGTCCTACAGCGGGCACCTGCACCTGACCGGCGCCGCCAGCGCCGACGTCGACTGGCGCGACTCCGACATGCCTGTGTTCGGCGGGAGCTGCCAGGAGGTCGGCGCCAAGGGCAACGGCGGCAAGGGCCTCGGCGTCGCCGGCCAGTACCAGCTGCCGCCGGTCGCGACCATCACCAGCGGCGGGTCCACGATCGACGTGAGCATCAGCATCAAGCAGTACCACGGCCCCGGCGCCTATGACCCGTCCGAGTTCTCCGGCGACGTCGTCGTGCACACCGGCGGCAACTCCAAGGGCTACCAGGTCGGCGCGATCTCCCAACCCGTGCTCAAGACCGCGGCCGACGGATCCGGCGAACTGACATTCACCCACGCCCAGGCGATCTACGACGCGGACGCCCCCACCCTCGACGGCGACCTGAAATGGAGCTGCACGGACTGAGTGCCGGGCGATCCGAGCAGCCCCCGAATCCATCCAACCATGGGCCACCGACAGTTCCGGGTGACGGACGCCCTGGTCGAGGCCGAATCCGAGGAACTGTCAGCGCCTCGTGCTTGGATTGATTCGGGGGCTGCGAAATTCGCTTTCCCAGGACGTCCGCCGCCGACTATCCTCGTCCGCCGCGAATTCGGACGAGGGGGAAGCCGTGACCGCCGAACAAGAGCTGCTGTCCGAACGGGACTACCTGGACCACGCCCACGTCTGCCTGAAACACAGCCGCGAGCAGCTGCGGGAGCTGGCGGCGCGGGCGCGCAGGCGTCCGGGCGACGAGTTGATGGTGGAATGGCTGGAGTGGCGGGCCGATCAGCTCCGCGACGCCAACGAGTCGCCGCTGTTCTTCGGCCGCATCGACGGCCCGGAGCCGAAACCGTGCTACATCGGCCGCCGCTACGTCAGCGACGAGCGCGACGAGCCGGTGGTGATCGACTGGCGCACGGACATGGCGGCCCGGTTCTACCGGGCGACGCCGTCCCGACGGATGGAGGTGACCCGCCGCCGGCGCTTCGGCTTCGACGGCGTCACGCTGACCAGCTTCGACGACGAATCGCTCACCGAGGACACCGGCGACACCGGCCTGAGCCGGCTGGTGATCGCCGAGATCGAGCGCTCGCACTACGGCCCGATGCGCGACATCGTCGCCACCATCCAGCCCGACCAGGACGAGATCGTCCGCACCGAGCTGGCCAGCACGCTGATCGTGCAGGGCGGCCCCGGCACCGGCAAGACCGCGGTCGGCCTGCACCGAGCCGCCTACCTGCTCTACGAACACAGCCGCCTGCGCCGCGAGGGCGTACTGGTCGTAGGCCCGAACGACCTCTTCGTCCGCTACATCAGCCGCGTGCTGCCGACGCTCGGCGAGAGCCAGGTCGTGCACAGCTCGGTCGACGGCCTGGTCACGGACCGCAAGAAACCAGTCGCCGAAGAGCCGCAGGTCGCGGCCTTGAAGGGCGACGCACGGATGGCCGAGGTGCTGCGCCGGGCGGTCTGGTCCGGCCTCCGGCCGCCGACCGAGGATGTGGTGGTCCGCGAGACCAGCCCGTACGTGCGGATCACGCCGGACGTCGTAACCGAGCTCTGCTCGGACCTGGTCGACCGACAGGTGCCGCTGACCAGGGCCCGCGAGCACCTGATCGAACGCGCGGTCAGCCACGTCCGCCGCAACCTGGAGGAACGCGGCCACGCCCTCACCGACGGCGAGGCCCGGCGGCTGATCCGCGCGAAGTCGTTGCGGGACTTGGCAAGCGGCATCTTCCCCAACGCCACGCCGGCACAGGTGCTGTTCGCCCTGCTCACCGACGCCGATGTCCTGCGCCGCGCCGCCGACGGCATCCTGACCGCCGACGAGCAGGCGATCCTGTCGTGGCCGACGGCGCCGGTGTCGGTCGGCCGGGCCAAGTGGTCGGTGGCCGACCGGTTCCTGATCGACGAGATCGCCGGCCTGATGGCCCCGCCCGACCGCTACGGCCACGTGGTGATCGACGAGGCGCAGGACCTCTCCCCCATCCAGCTGCGGGCGATCATGCGCCGCTGCGCCGGCTCCGCCACCCTGCTCGGCGACATGGCCCAGCGGACCACGGCGTGGGCGGCCGGCAGCTGGGAGGCGGTGGCGGCGCATCTCGGCGTGACGACCGATCTGGTTCGGCTGACCACGAGCTTCCGGGTGCCGCGTGAGATCATCGCCGTGGCCAACGCCCTCCTGCCGACCATCTCCCCCGACCTGCCGCCGACCGTCTCCGGCCGGCACGTGCCGGGCGCCCTGACCACCGTCGCCTGCGACGACGTGCCCGCCGAACTCGTGCACGTCCTTCGCGCCACGGAACACCATCCCGACAGCGTCGGCATCGTGCTCGACGACGACCGCTTCGCCGCCGTCCGCAAGCACCTGGCCAAGGAGGGCATCGAGACCGGCCTACCGCACGAGGACGGCTCCGACCACAAGATCTCCCTCGTGCCCGTCAGCCTCGCCAAGGGCCTCGAGTTCGACCACGTCGTGCTGATCGAACCGGCCGAGATCACCGGCTCCGGCCCCGACGGCCGGCGCCTGCTCTACATCGCCCTGACCCGGGCGATCTCGCGGCTCACCCTGCTGCACGAGCGGCAGCTGCCGCCGGAACTGGGCGCATAGACCCCTACCCCGAACAGCCTGGGCGCGCGAGTTCCCGGCCGGCCGGGACGGCAGGCCCATGACGCCCGGGTCGCCGGGCGCAGAAGGTTCAGCGGTCACCATCCGATCCGGAAGAAAGCGATCGAACATGGTCAACCGCAAGATGTTCACCAGGGCGTTCGTCGGACTCGCGGCGGCGGCCGTGGCCGCGTTGACGGTGCTGGCGCCGTCGGCGACCGCGGACACCGCGCAGAACGCGCGGCAGGTGGCGGTTCAGCACGCGCTGGCCGTGTCGCCGAAGCTGGCGGACGCCGGGTGCACGGGCCGCACGTTGCCGCTGGACTGCTGGGTGCACGAGCCGATCGTGACGGCGCCGAACACCACGTACCCGACGATCCAGTTCCTGCCCGGCGACCACGTGACGGTCGACGCGGGCGGCTGCGTGCAGACCGGCGGCCACGGCCTGACCTGGAAGCGGTACGTGAACCCGTCCTCGGACAACGGCCTGTACCACGGCACGATCACCATCCCGGGCGCGACCGGGAACGTGCAGCTCTGGACGGCGGTGGGTCGCACGTTCACGGTCGGCGGCTCGGGCGGCTCGCTGGTGCTGGGCTACCAGGACGACGGCTACTCGGACAACGGGTACTACTCGCACGACGACGGCACCGGCGACCAGTGCAAGGGTGTCGGCAACGCCTGGGTGCACATCGTCATCAGCTGAACCCGCTGATCAGCCGGTAACGGGCTCCGCGTGCGTCGGGAGGCGCACGCGGAGTTTTTCCCTTGCCAGCCAAGCGGCTTCGGTTCTGGTCCGCGCCGGCAGCTTGACCAGGATGTTCGACACGTGGTTGCGGACGGTCTTGACGGTGATGCCGAGGTGCCGAGCGATGGCGTTGGTGCCGGCGTCCCGCACCAGCATTTCCAGCACGTCCTGTTCACGCCGCGTCAACTGCGGGAAGAACGAGTCGACCCGCGAACCGCCGATCTGCCGGCGCACCAGCGGCGCGAGATCGGCGGTGACGAAGAGCCCGCCCCGTGCCACCACGCGAATCGCGGTGAGAATGTCCTCCGGCCCGGACTGCCTGGTGATGTAGCCCGCGGCGCCGGCCGACATCGCGGCGGTGATGTCCTCGAAGTGTTGCGACGCACTGACAACCAGCACGGCGGCGGACGCGGCGACGCGCTCGACGAGGTCCGGGCCGATACCGAGAACGACGACCTCGGCGCCGGCGGTGCGCACCGTGTCGACGAGCTCGTCGTGGGTGCCGGCGACGGCGACGACCTCCAGGTCGGGGGTGTGGGCGATGTGGGTGCACAGACCGTCGACGAACACCGGCTGACTGTCGGCCAGCAGAACTCTTGTCATATCCCGATGGCGTGACACGGCATGTGCCATCGCGTGTCACGTATCTTGTCGGGTTCGCCCGGCTCATCTGTATGTGTGGACCGATTCGTCGGCAGGACAGCGGAGTTGCGCCGTCTGGAGTACGCGTGGCGCGACACCGACCGGGGGCGTCTGGTGGCCGTGAGCGGCCCGGCCGGGGTGGGCAAGACGAGGCTGTGTGAGGAGGCGTCGGTCCGCGCGAAAGCGGCGGGACTGCGGGTGCTGTGGGGTCGTTGCTGGTCGGACGGCGGCGCGCCGGCGTTGTGGCCGTGGCAGCCGCTGCTGGCCGAGCTGTGCGGGCCCGAGACGGCCGCGCTGCTCAGTTCCGACGCGGAGAACGTTGATCCGGCAAGGTTTTCGCGGTTCCAGGCGGTGTGCGACCGGCTGGCCGACGCACTGGAGCACGCCCCGACGATGCTGGTGATCGACGACCTGCACGCGGCGGACCCGGGCGCGCTGCTGCTGACCAGGTTCATCGCCAAGGCGCTGCACCGGTTGCCGCTGGTCCTGGTCGTCACGCACCGGCCCGGGCTGCCGATCACCGACCTCGGCGACGAGGCGCTGCCGATCGCGCTGCGGCCCTTCGACTTCGACGAGACCCACGACTACCTTGTCACGAACGGGATCGAGCGGCTCGACAGCCCGCTGACGGACACCATCCACCGGCTGACCGACGGCAGCCCGCTGTTCCTGCGCCGGCTGGTCGCGCTCGGCGCGGCCGACTTCGTCGGTGGGCTCCGGGAGGCCATCGAGCAGTCGTTCGCGCAGCTCACCGGGGAAACCGTGCGGCTGCTGGCCGTCGGAGCGATCCTCGGCGACTCCGTGTCGTCGGCGGAGGTCGCGGCGCTGCTGGACGTCCGGCCGGCGCAGGTGATCGACACCGTGGAATGCGCCGTACAGGCCGGCTTGGTGACGACCGGCGGCACGGACTCGTTCGAGTTCAGCCACGACCTCGTGCGGCAGGCGGCGTTGTCGCAGCTCACCGGGGCAGAGTTGCTGGACGCGCACGCCCGTGCGGTGGACATCGTCAAGCACAGTGCCCGCAAGGCACATCACGCGCTGAACGCAGCGCCGCGGTCGGCGGCGGATGCCCGGCGGGCGGTGGAGGTGTGTCGGTCGGCGGCGGCGACGATGGTGCGGCGTTTCTCGTACGAGCAGGCGGCATCGCTGCTGGCCCGGGCGGCGGAGTTCGGCGAGCCGTCGGCGGAACTGTTGCTGGAGTGGGCAAACGCGGTGCTGGCGTCCGGCCGCCTCGCGGAGGCGAGGGTGTTGTTCGACCGGGCGGCGGACGCGGCGCAGGACGAGCGGGACCCGGTGCTGTACGCACAGACGGCGCTGGGACTGGGCGGCATCTGGCTCAACGAGCGCCGTGATCAGCTGGAACGGCACCGCATGCTCGGCGTGCAGCGGAAAGCACTCGCCGGACTGTCGGAGCAGGAGGTGACGTTGCGGTGCCGGCTCGAGCTGCGGCTGGCGGCCGAGCTCGTGTACAGCGGCGGTCCGGTGGCCGAGGTCATCAAGGCCGTCGACGAGATCCGGCTGCTGAACGACGATCGCGCGCTGGCGGAGGCGTTGTCGCTGTGCCATCACGCCTTGTTGACGCCCGAGCACGTGCGGGAACGGCTGGTCATCGCCCAGGAGCTGATGGCGGTCGCGGCGGCTGCCGGCATCGACATCCTTGCCCTGCAAGGGCTGTGCTGGCAGACCGTCGACCTGTTCCACCTCGGGGATCCGCGCGCGGACCGGTCGCTGGCCGAGTTGCGCAACCGGGCCGACATGCTGGACTGCCACAGCGTGCGGTTCATCGTCGCCGCACTGGACGTGATGCTGCTGATCAGGGCCGGGCGCCTGGAGGAGGCCGAGGAGCAGGCCGGGCGGTGCCTGGCCCTGGGCAACGAGGTCGGCGACGCGGACGCGATCGCCTACTACGGCGCGCATCTGCTGGCCATCCGGTGGTTGCAGGGGCGTGGCGCCGAACTCCTCGACCTCGCGGTGGAGATGGCCAACTCGCCGACGTTGATCGAGGCCGAGTTCACCTTCCGTGCCACGGTGGCCCATCTCGCCGCCGATGCCGGCCGGCACGACCAGGCGCGATCGGCGCTGGCCCGGCTCACGGTGGCCGGGATGGACGCGCTGCCGCGGTCGAGCACGTGGCTGTCGGGGATGCTGGCGATCGTCGAATCGGCGGCCTCGCTCGGCGACGCCGACGTGGCGCGGCAGGCGTACGACCTGCTGTTGCCGTTCGCCGAGCAGCCGACGATGCCGTCGCTGGGCGTGGTCTGTTTCGGCTCCACGGAACGGACCCTGGGCATCGCCGCCGCGACCTTCGGCGATCTCGACCGGGCCGTCGGGCACCTGCGGCGGGCCGTGGCGACGAACCAGCGGCTGGGCAACCGGCCCATGACCGCGTGCAGCAAGGCCGATCTGGCCACGGTGCTGCGCCGACAGGGCGAGCACCGTGCCGCCGAGGAGCTGCTGGACAGCGCCGTGAACGAGGCGACCGCGATGGGCATGCGGCAGCGGGCCACGGCCTGGGCAGCCGGTCGGACGTCTCGGCACGTCGCGATGCGGCGTCAGGACACCCGTTGGCTGGTCGGCTTTCCCGGCCGGGAGGTGCTCGTCGACGACCTGATCGGCATGCAGCACCTGGCTCGGCTGCTCGCGCACCCGGACGTGTCGATCCCGGCCGTCGAGCTGGCTCACGGCGGCGCGGAGGCTGCGTCCGACCAGTCCATTCTGGACGATCGCGCCCGGGCGGCGTATCTGGCCCGGGCCAACGAGATCGCCGGACAGATCCCCGACGCCGAGCCGGCGCGGGCAGAGGAGTTGCGGCGGGAACTGGACGCCCTGGCCGCCGAACTGGACGCCACCACCGGGCTCGGCGGCCGCAGCCGCAGCTTCACCGGGCCCGCCGAGCGCGCGCGGACGTCGGTGCGCAAGGCGATCAAGCGCGCGGTTGATGTGATCCGCGCGGTTGCCCCGGAGGTGGCGGCGGTGTTGGACAGTACCATTTCGACCGGTTTCCAGTGCGTCTACACGCCGGACCGCTGACCCGATGGGGGTGGCCAGCGGTCCGGCGGTTCCCCCCGGCGTGCAGAGCAGCCCCCGAATCAATCCAACCACAGGGGGCTGACAATTCGGTTTGAGCGGGCGGGTGGCCGCTGTCGCTCGGACCGAAGTGTCAGCCCCTCCGACTAGTATTGATTCGGGGGCTGTTCATTTCGGGGGCCCGGGCCAGCGGTCCGGGCCTCCTTCGTGGCTGGACCGCCGGCGAGCCGACGGGTTCAGCCACCTTTCGGGCCGGACCGCCGGCGGTCCGGGCGCATCAACTGATGGCCGCGGCGAACAGGTGCAGCCGCGCGTTGCTGGGCAGGCTGATCGAGGCGACCTGCTTGCCCGCGGTCAGCGGCACCGAGGTGGCGTACAGGCTCACCGGATGGTTCGCCGGCAAGGTGCTGCCGGCGGGTCGGTTCCAGTACGGGGCGGTCACGACCAGCGTGCACCCCGGCACCGCGGCGTCGGAGTACCAGTCCGCCAAGGTGATCGTCCCGGTGGACGTGGTGCCATCCGCGTACGTGACGGTCACGGTGCCGGACTGGGTGCCGTTGGTGCCGGTGCCGAGGAAGGACAACGTGCCGCCGGGACCGCCGACCTGCACCAACTGCCCGGCGGTGGTGACGGTGTTCGCCTGCCCCGCCGGCACATTCGGCCAGGTGAAGCCGCCGACCGAGGCACCGGGCGTGACACCGACGGTGGCAAGCGCCTGCGCCGAATAGCTGTAGCCGGAGCCGTCCAGGTTGCCCAGGGCGGCGTCGGCGTCGTCGCTGACGCCGACATCCGTGTAGGCGGCGGCCAGATTCTGGTACGCCACCTGCACAACGGCCGAGCCGTCACCGGGTGAGGTACGACCCGAACCCTGGTGACGAGTGCCGCCCTTCAGCGACGCCGAGCCGGGCGTGGCACCAACCGGGACACTCACCGACCACGTCGTCGACACCGACTGTCCGGAATGGACAGTACGGAACTGCGACGGCGACGTGGCGGTGGCCTTCCAACCAGCGGGCACGGTCAAGGACAACGCGGCGTCCCGAACGTCCTCGGTGGCGCCGTTGGTGAACGTCGTCGTCACCGACAGCGTGGTTCCGCCGAGGGCCGACGCCGGGGCGGCGACCTTGGTGAAGCGCGGACCGGAGGTGCGGTCGACCCGGAAACCGCCGGACAGCGGCAGGTTCCGCGACGAGTCTCCGATGTGGACGGTGTACTTGCCGACGCCCAGAGTCCATGCCTGGGCGTCTGAATTCCAGTACGACGCGGCCTGCGCGGAGATCTCGAAGGTGACCCGCTTGGTCTGCCGCGGGGCGAGATCCACCTTCTGGAAGCCCTTGAGCTGGTTCGCCGGCTCCCCAGTGGCAGCCGGATCGCTCAGGTACAGCTGCGCCACCTCGGCGCCGGCGCGCCTCCCGGCATTGGTGACGTCGGCGCTGACCCGGATCTTGCCGTCCTCCCGCAGCGTGGAGCCGTCCACCCGCAGGTGCGAGAACTGGAAGGTGGTGTAGGACAGGCCGTATCCGAACGGATAGACCGGCGTGAGGTTCTTGGCGTCGTACCAGCGATAGCCGACGTCCAGCCGCTCGGAGTACTGCACCTGCGCGTTCACGCCGGGCCACTGCGCGGCGGTCGAGGCCGGCACCTGGTCCAGCCCGGTCGGGAAGGTGACCGGCAGCTTGCCGGACGGGTTGGCTTCACCGTAGAGTAGGGCGGCGATCGCGTTCCCCGCCTCCTGCCCCGGGTACCACGCCTCGAACACGCCCTTCACCTTGTCCAACCACGGCATCGTGACCGCGGAGCCGGTGTTGAGCACGACGACGGTGTTCGGGTTGACGGCCGCGACCGCGTCGATCAGCTGGTTCTGCGTTCCGGGCAGCTCGATGTTCGCCAGGTCGCTGCCCTCGGACTCGAAGTCGTTGGCGTACACGATCGCCACGTCCGACTTGGCGGCCAGCGCGACGGCCTGCGCCAGCAGGTCCTGATTCGGTTGCGCCCAGCCGAGGTTGACGGTCGCGTCGCCGCCGGACTGGTAGTAGTCCACCTCGATCTGCGCGGGCGTGCCGGCGGTGAGGTCGACCGCGGCGGTCTCGGTGTGACTGGCCTGGTCGCGCCAGTTGTCGATGACTTCCTTGCCGTTGATGAAAAGTCGACTGCCGTCGTCGCTGGACAGGCCGAATGTGTACGTGCCGGTGGCGGGCGGCAGCAGCGTGCCCGTCCACTTCACGGAGTAGTTCGTCGTGGACAGCCCGGGCACCGGCGACTTTCCGGTCCAGTCATAGGAAACCGTCGGGTCGGTCTGGGTGACCACCGGCGCTCCGTCCAGGGTCTTGTTGTTGAAGTACTCGCCCTGAAGGCCGTGTCCAGTGCCCGACGGCGGCGTGAAGAACGAGCTGTCGATGGTCGGCAACTGGCCGTTGGGGCTGAGGTTTCCCTGCGCGTACTGGACATCCGCCGAGCCCGCGCGGGCCTTGATGCCGTCGAACGGCGTGACAGTGCCGGTGCCGGCGACGACCGCGCTGCCGCCGCCGGCGGTGAGGGCGTCCTTGCCGGCCCCGTCGCCGATCACGGCGATCGAGTGCACCTTGTCAGCGTCCAGCGGAAGCACGTTGTCCTGGTTCTTCAGCAGGACCGCGCCGTCCTCGGCGACCTTGCGCGCGGTGTTCACGTGCGCGGGCGTGGAGGCGACGGCGGTCGGCGTGTCCGGCGACGGGTGATCGAACAGCCCGAACCGGAACTCCTCGCGCATGATCCGCGTGACCATGTCGTCGACCCGGCTCTGCGGCACCTTTCCGCTCTGCACGGCCGTCCGCAGCGCGTCGCCGAAGAACGTGCCGTCGGGCATCTCCATGTCCATGCCCGCGTTGGCGGAGGCGGCGGTGCTGTGCGTGCCGCCCCAGTCGGAGGTGATGAAGCCGTCGAAGCCGAACTGGTTCTTGAGGATGTTGTTCAGGTACGCGTTCTCGCACGCGTAGACGCCGTTGATCGACGAGTACGAGCACATCGCCGACGACGGCCGCGCCTGGTCGACGATCGCCCCGAACGCGGCGGTGTAGATCTCGTGCACGGTCCGGTCGTCGACGACCGCGTTGTCGGACACGGTGTTGCGGTTGGTCTCCTGGTTGTACACCGCGTAGTGCTTGACCTGCGCCATCACGCCCTGGGACTGGATGCCCTCGATGTCGGCGGCGCCGATCTGCCCGGTCAGGTACGGGTCCTCGCTGTAGCTCTCGAAGGCCCGGCCCCAGCGGGGATCGCGGACGATGTTCACGGTCGGCCCGAGGTCGACGTCGACGCCCTTGGCCTTGTCCTCCGCGCCGATGACCTGGCCGTAGCCGCGGGCAAGCGCGGGGTCGAAGGTCGCCGCGAGGTCGGCGGCCGCGGGAAGCTGGGTGGTGTCGGCCATTCGGACGCCGACGGGTCCGTCCTGCAACTTCAGCGCCGGGACGCACAGCCGCGCGTCGCCGGGGATGAAGCCCGTGTAGGCGGAGCCGGCGGCCCCGTGCACCATGGTGATCTTCTCGTCGAGGGTCATCTGCCTGAGCACCTGCGACGTTCGGACGTCGACCGGTGCGTGCGAGCCCACCCAGGGGCACGCGGGGTTCGAGCCGCCGGGATCGGCGCTCGAGGGGACGGGGATCGCCGTGCCGATGACGAGCACGACGCCGATGGCCAACGCTCTTCGCAGTACCCGCATGAGGCCCCCTTGCCTGCCGCGACCACGTTCGCTGAATGGTTCTTACGACGTGGCTACGCGACAGACAAGGCGACCCGGCCGAATTGTCCGGAACCGGTCACGGTACCGATTCCGCTCACCACCTGCGGTGGCAGGCGAAGTGCGCCGCATCGACCAGCGAGTCTCGGCCGTGTGCCGCCATCGGCACCTCGTCCAGGGCGCCGACCGCCTGCGCCACCAGTGCCTCGATCTTGCACTCCAGCTCGTCGACGGCGCCGCTGCGCAGCAGCAGCGAGCGCACGGTGGCCAGATCGATGTCGTTGGCCTCCAACCGGGTCAGCAGCTCGCGGTCGCGGCCGGTGGCGCGGTGGCGGACGATGTCCAGCAGCCGGGTCGCCTTGTGGTGCACGATGTCGCCGCCGACCGGCTTCCCGGTCTCGGCCTCCTCGCCGAACACGTCCAGCAGGTCGTCGCGGAGCTGGAAGGCCTGGCCGATGGCGCGGCCGTACACCTGGAGCGACGGCGTGATCTCCGGGCCGCGCGGGGCCAGCGCGGCGCCGATCAGCAGCGGCCCCTCCACGGTGTAGCTGCCGGTCTTGAGCAGCGCGGTGCGGGCGGCGATCTCGCTGTTGAACTCGCCCGACGCGGTGGTCTCCAGGTCCAGGTACTGGCCGTGCATCAGCTGGGTGGCCGACCAGTAGAAGGTGCGCAGCGCGTGCCGGGGCAGCGTGGTGGCCAGCTCCGTGCACAACAGGAAGGCGAAGTCCCCCAACAGGATCGCCATGTTCTCGCCGTAGCGCTTGGGGCAGCCGCGCATGCCCAGCGCGCGGTGCCGCTCGGCGAAGGTGACCTGGAGCGTCGGCATGCCACGGCGGGTCGCCGACTCGTCCATCACGTCGTCGTGTACCAGCGCGAAGGTGTGCAGCATCTCCAGCACGGAGCCGGCGTCGATGGCGCAGTTGTCCTCGGGGTCGCCGCCGCCGGCGACGAACGCCCAGTGCACGAAGGCCGGGCGTATCCGTTTGCCGCCGGCCAGCGCCATGCCGCGTAGCTCGGACAGGCCGAACATGCTGGGACCGATCCCGTCGACCAGCGCCCGCTCGAACAGCGCGGACAATTGCTGGTCGACCCGGCGGCGGATCCGGTCGAGGTCGGTCTGGAAACGGTCGAGCGTGCTTAACTGGTTCACCCTTGCCTCCACGGTTAGAGACTGGCTACAGCGACGCCGCTGCCCGGCACGGATTCGGACAATTCATGGACGGATCCGAGTTCGGTGGAACCATTCCCGCCAGTTCGTCCGACCACCCCAGTGTTTGTGCTGGCGAAATGTATTCCAGCGGTCGAACCCCCCGCAAGAAGGTTCGGGTACCCCCGTCCACCGGTCGATGCCCATAATTACCTACGGGGGCCGCCGCATACGACAACCAGACTGGGTAAACGCGTAGTTGTGGAACGTAGGGGGGCACACCCGCCGTTTCCCCAGCGTATGCCATACCCCCTGGTTCGGGGCGGGCCGTGCACGGTCCCGCCGCCGAACGTCCGAAGGCACTGCCGAGAAAAAGCCCCAGGGCCCACCGACATATACGAACGTACCTGTAACCCCGGCGAGTCGCGCTCTCAGACAGTGCGAATGTAAGTCCGGGACATGTACGTCAGACTTACATTCGGTGTGCCCGAGAGCGCGACTCGCCGGGGTGGCGAGGGCTGCTTATGATCACCGGCATGGCGAGTGTTGAGCCGCAGCCGGTGCTGACGCCGTTGACGGAGGCGGCGATCTTCCTGGTGGCGACGGTGGCCGACGGCGGCGAGCAGGCGACCCTGGACGTGCTCGGCGACGTGGCCGGGCTGACCCGGTCGGTGGGGTTCCGCATCCCCGACGGCGGCCTGACCTGCGTGGTGGGCATCGGCTCGGACGCCTGGGACCGGCTCTATCCGGGCCTCCCCCGGCCCGCCGGCCTGCATCCGTTCGTCGAACTCCAGGGCAGGCACACCGCACCGGCCACGCCCGGCGACCTGCTGCTGCACGTCCGCGCCCGGCGGATGGACCTGTGCTTCGAGCTGGCCGACCGGATCACCACCCGGCTGGGTGAGGCGATCACGGTCGTGGACGAGGTGCACGGCTTCAAGTACTTCGACCGCCGGGACCTGCTCGGCTTCGTCGACGGCACGGAGAACCCGACCGGGCGGGAGGCTGCCGAGGCGGTCACGATCGGCGACCAGGACCCCGCCTACGCCGGCGGCAGCTACGTGATCGTGCAGAAGTACCTGCACGACCTGACATCGTGGCACGAGCTGTCGACCGAGGAGCAGGAACGGGTCATCGGCCGGACCAAGCTCGCCGACATGGAACTGGCCGACGACGTGAAACCGGCGAACTCGCACGTGGCGCTGAACACGGTGACCGACGAGAACGGCGAGGAACGCCAGATCCTGCGCGACAACATGCCGTTCGGGCGGGTCGGCAGCGCCGAGTACGGCACCTACTTCATCGGCTACGCGGCCCACCCGGACGTCATCGAGACGATGCTGCGCAACATGTTCATCGGCCGCCCCGAAGGCAACACCGACCGCGTGCTGGACTTCTCCACCGCGGTCACCGGCACGCTGTTCTTCGTGCCGACGGCGGATTTCCTGGAGGAACCGCCCGAACCCGAGCTTTCCCAGGACGAGCAGCCCGCCGAACCGGTGACGTTCTCGTTGCGCGTCGGCAGTCTGAAGGGGAGCCAACGCCCGAGAGGAAGTCGAACACCGTGAACAACCTGCATCGGGAACTCGCGCCGATCTCCGAGGCGGCGTGGGCCGACATCGAGGCGGAGGCGCGCCGCACGTTCACCCGCCACGTCGCCGGCCGCCGCGTGGTGGACCTGGTCGGACCGGCCGGCGAGACGCTGTCGGCGGTCGGCACCGGCCACCTGGTCCAGGTGAACGAGGCCACCGAGGGCGTGCTGCTGCGCCGCCGTGAGGTGCAGCCGATCGTGGAGATCCGGGTGCCGTTCACGGTCAGCCGGCGGGCGGTCGACGACGTGGAGCGCGGGGCCAAGGACGCCGACTGGGACCCGGTGAAGGACGCGGCCAAGCAGATCGCCTTCGTCGAGGACCGGGCCATCTTCAACGGCCTGGCCGGCGCCGACATCGCCGGCGTGCGGGCCGCGACCACCAACGACGCCCTGACGCTGCCGTCGGACGTCCGCGAGTACCCGAACGTCGTCGCGCAGGCGCTGAGCGCGCTACGGCTGGCCGGTGTCGACGGCCCGTACAGCCTGCTGCTGTCGGCCGACGCCTACACCGCCGTCGAGGAGACCACCGATCACGGCTACCCGATCCGCGAGCACCTGGCTCGGGTGATCCACGGCGGCGACATCATCTGGGCGCCGGCGATCGACGGCGCGTTCCTGCTGTCCGCCCGCGGCGGCGACTACGAACTGCACCTCGGGCAGGACCTGTCCATCGGCTACCTCTCGCACGACGCCGAGAGCATCCAGCTGTACTTCCAGGAGTCCCTGACCTTCCAGGTGCACACCGGCGAGGCCGGCGTCGCGCTCCAGGCCTAGATCCGGCCCAGGCGGTGCAGGTCGTCCACGATGGCGTGGACGACCGGCGCCGTCTCCGCCATCGCGCGGTATTGCGCGTACGTGTGGTACCCGCACTCGGCGATCTCCGAGTTCGCCGCCGGCTCGCCGTCGAATTCCCCGGTGTAGCAGGTGATCCGCACCTGCGTGCCGGCCGGCCGGTCGTGCGCGTCGCCCTCGAACACGCCGTGCGGGCGCACGGTTTCCGGCCGCAGCGCGCAGCCGATCTCCTCCGCCACCTCCCGCGTCAGGGCCGCCAGGTCGGTCTCCCCCGGCTCGTACTTGCCACCGGGCAGGTAGAAGGCCTTGCGGCCGTGGGTGCGGACGAGCAGCACCCGCTCGTCACGGACGTGCACCAGCGCGACGGTCTCGATCACGTCGGAGACGCTACTGGCCCCGGCGGGAGCCGGGGCCAGTAGGTCATCGGTCAGAAGAAGGCCAGGCCGTGGCCGTTCCGGTTGTGCAGGAGTCCGTCGCTGGTCTCGTAGATGCCGGTCCTGATCGCCTCCGGGCTGTTGTACGTCTGCCGGTTCGGGCCGGGCCGCTGCGGCCCGAGGTTGTAGCTCGGGCGGGAATAGCTCGGCGCCGCTCGCCCGCCGCCCGGTGTGGACGCCCGCGGCGGCGCCGCCCAGCACGCGCAGACCCCGGTGCCGCTGTTGCACCACGAGTTGTCGAGCGGGTTGGCCAACTTCTGTTGTGTGCACGGGTACGGCCCCTGCGTGGTCGGCGTCGGCCGGCCGCAGCTGTCGCCCGTGCTCTCCGGATCGTCGTCGGACGGCGGGTACATCACCGCCACCATCCCGCTGCCGGCGGCGGCGCCGTAGTTGACCGCCTGCGCGTCGGTCTCCCAGTCGAAGGCGTGTTGGCTCACCGTCCGTCCGGCCCTGAACATCTTGTTGTTGATGAGGTCCTTCGAGTCCGCCGCGGCCTGCTTCGCGAAGCGGCCCATGCCGAGCGCGATCGGTCCAGAGATGATCGACAGGGCGTCGATGCCGGCGGTGAGGTAGTCGCCCTTCTTAGCCGCTTCGACGAAGTCGATGCCGGACAGGCCGATGCCGATCGCCATGGTGGCGGCGGCCACCCACCCGACGCCGGGCACCAGCAGCGACACGGCCGAGACCACGGCGCCGATCTGCGACTTGTACTTGTCGACCCACTTCCACCCGTCGGAGATCCGGTCGCCGGCCCAGTGGGTGACGTCGGAGACCCGGTCGCCGACCCAGTCCGTGGCCTTCTTCAGCCAGCTCCACAGCTCCCCGGTCGGGTCCATCTTGGTGACGGGGTTGTCGTCGCTGTAGGTGTAGCCGGCCATCTGCTGCGGGTCGGACAGGTCCAGCTGCGGGTCGACGGACAGGAACCGGCCCAGGGCGGCGTCGTACTCACGGGCGCCAAGCTGGGTCAGCCCGACCGACTTGTCGATGGTGCCGCCGACGAAACCCTTGTCGCCGGGGAAATCCGCGGCTCCACGCGCCCCGCCGAACGGCAGCTGCCGGCGCTGCGTCACCTTCAGCGTGTCGGCATTGATGGCGACCATCGCGGTGCCCTGGGCGTCACCGGACAGCCAGGTCACGCCGGCCGCCGTCCGCATCGCGACGGTGGTGTCGCCGTGCTGGTAGTACCGCGTGCCCTCCAGCTTCCCGGACGACTTGGTCAGATGCAGCTCCTGCCCCTGCAAGTACAGCGTGGCGCCGTTGGCATCGTGCTCGATCAGCCGGGTGCCGTCGGCGTCGTAGAGGAAATCGGTCTTGTCGCTGCCCTGGGCGACCGTGGCCAACCGCCCCTCGACGTCCCACGTCAGCTGCTGCGTGCCGCCGGGCAGCTTCCGCGTGATGGTATTGCCGCTGGCGTCGTACAGGTACTGGCTGGCGGTGGCACCGGCCGGGCCAGTGGTCGCCAGTGCGGAGAGGCTGTGCCCGGTGCTGGCAAAGGTGCCGGTGCTCACGGTGTCGCCGGCCGTGGCGTGGTCGGTCTGGGTGAGCCGGTTGCCCATCTTGTCGTACGTGAACGACTGCCAGTACGGCGCCGGTCCGGACAGCGCCGTGGCCGAGGGCGCCGCGGAGCAGTCGCCGGACGGCGTCCAGGCCTCGCTGACGCGCTGGAGGTAGTCCAGCGCAAAGCACTGGACGTCGGCCGGCTTGCCCTGCGGGGTGTCCGCGATGGACGTGATGTTGCCGGACTGGTCGTAGCTGTAGTGGGTGTCGGCCTGCATGGGCGCCGGCACTTCGGCGTCCACAATGGACCGGTTGAGGCGACGGGTGTGGTCGTCGTAGTAGTTCGACATCCACACGCGCTTGCCGGTGTCGCCGAGCTGCGTGCGGGCGACCTCGCCGTAGCGGGTGTAGGTGGTGTCGGTGACGTAGTCGGCGGTGTTGCCGTCGAAGCCGCCGGAAACCGTGGTGAGCTCGGCGAGGTCGTTGTAGCCGAAGGTCAGCGACTCCGCCGGCAGGTCCCCGATCGCCGCGAAACCGGCGCCGGACACGCTGCCGTCCACGTCGTACTTCGCGGTCGACGTGTACGTACCCGACAACGCGCCCTCCGAGGAGGGAATGGCGACCTGCACACCGATCGACTTGTACAGGGTGTTGTAGCCCAGCACCGTCGCCGTGTAGGCGTTGCCGTTGACGAACCGGGTGCTCGACGCGCGCTGTCCCTTGCCGAACGGCGCTGTGTCGTACGTCCACTGCGCCTGCACCGCGTCCCCGACCTTCTCGCCGGTCTTGCGGCCGAGCTTGTCGTAGTCGTAGGTGAGCGTGACGCCGCGGGCGTCGGTGGTGGTGTGGAGCTGGTTCGCCGCGGTGTAGGTGATCGTCGTCGTGCCCTTGTCCGGGTCGACGTCGGTGGTCTCGTTGCCGCGCAGGTCGTACGAGCGCTTCCAGACGTTGCCGGCTGGGTCGGTCGCCGTCGCGACCTTGTCCGCAGGCGTGTAGGTGTACTTGGTGGCGTCGAAGTCGCCGGTGGGCACGCGGCCGTGGTACTGGTCCAGTTCCACGGTGTGGTTGCGGGCGTCGACGATGGTGGTCGTCGCGGTGCCGCCCACTGGCGGGGTGACGGTGGTGCGGTCGCCGTCGTAGGCCATGACGGTGCGCCGCAGCTCGTCGGCGCCGCCCTTGACGATCTCCGCGGTCTTGCGTCCCGCGCCGTCGTACTGGCTGACGGTCTGCTGCGGGACGTCCACGTCTGCGGCAATCCACAGCTGGTCGTCCACCGACGAGGCGGTGAAGTACGGCTGCGTCAGCTTGGCCTGCCGGCCCTGCGAGTCGTACTTGGTGTCGGTGATCAGGCGGCCGCCGTCCGCGTCGACCTGCTTCTGCCGCAGCCGAAGTAGGCCGTCGTAGAGGTCCTTGACGGTGGTGTACTGGCCGTTGGGGCCGATCGAGGACGTGGTGACCACGGTCGGAGCGTCGTTGTGGTAGGCGTAGGAGAACTTGGCGTTGCCGCCCTGCCCGGCCGTCCGGGAGCGGTTGGGCTGCCAGATCTCCGTCCTGTTGCCGAGCGCGTCGTAGGCGGTCTCGGTGACGCGGTTGTTGGCGTCGACCACCTTGGTGGTCTGCCCGGTGGCCGAGTCGATGGTGGTGGTCGTGGCCTGGTTCAACGGGTTCGTGACGACGGTCTGCGTCAGCGGACCACCGCTGGCCGGTGTGTACGCGGTCGTGGTGATGTTGCCCAGGGCGTCACCGCTGCTGGTGACGCGGCCCATCGCGTCGAACGCCGCCGTGCTCTGCTTGAGGTAGACCGCCCCCGAGGCCGGGTAGCTGTCGAGCACCTCGGCGGTGGTCACGTCGCCGGCGGTCGGCGCGACGCCGAAAGCCTTGCCGTCGTATGAGCTCCGGGCGCCCGACACGGCGTTGTCCGGGTACTTCGGCGTGGTCGTGCAGGCCACGGAGACCGTCTCGGTCTGGGATGCGAAGGCGATCAGCCACTTGTCGGTGTTGCGGACGTAGGTGGTGCGGACGCACTTGTCGTCGGCCGGGGTGGAGACGTCGCCGAGGTCGTTGGTCGAGACCAGCTGACCCAGATCGTCGTAGCTCTGCTCGGTCCGGGTGGTACGCCAGCCGCCCGCGGACAGCGCCGTGTAGTCGACCGTGACGCCGGGCTTGACGATGTACGCCTTGAGGCTGCCGCGGGTCGAGGTCGGCCCCTGCACCGACGGCGTCATGATCGACTTGGACATGACCTGCTCGCTGGGGCCGTTGTGCACCTGCGACTCGTACTCGAAGCCGGCCAGCCAGAGGTCGTCCTTGCGGACGCCGCCCTCGGAGTCGGTGACGCTGACCGACCGCGTGCCGGACGGCTGCTTGTCGCCGTCCATGCCGCGGTAGAACCGCTCCTCGGTCATGGTCTGCGGCCCGGCGAGATCGTCGGCCTTGCCCTTGGTGATCCGGACCCGGCCGAAGCCGCGGAACTCGTTCCAGTTCCGGTCGGCGTCCTTGGTGAACTCGGAGGTGTCGTACGCCCACGCCGCGCCGTCGAGGTAGTCGTAGGCGGTGACGTCCTCGGTGTTGGCGGCGATCATGTCCGACTGCGTCACCTGCGCCACGACGTACTTGTTGAAGTAGTCCGTCTGCGGGGTGAAGTCCTTCTTCTGCCACTTCGCCGGGTAGCAGCGCATGGTGTTGGTCTCGGGCTTGGCCGGCAGGTTGTCGGCCGTGCAGTCCGGCTGCGCGTAGGTGATCGTCGTGACACCGCCGGTCTCGGACACCACCGCGGTGACCCGGTAGCGCAGCAGCGGGCCGAGACCGTCCACCTTGTCCACCCGGTTGGCGAACTTGGTTCCCTCGAAGCGAACCGAGGGCATGGTGATCGCCGGCTGCCCGTCGGCCTTGCCGGTGTGCGTGATGGACTTCAGCCACAGGGCGGGCTTCTCACCGTCACCGTTGGTCGGGAACTGCTGGTCCAGCGACCACGACTCGACGTCGGCGTAGGTCGAGCCGGTCAGCACCTGGGTGGTGACCTGCGACAGCCGCTTGGTCGACCAGAAGGTCGGTCCGTTCTGGTCCTTGCACGTCGAGCCGTCGCACTTGTCGTCCCAGGGCACGTCCGGCCAGTTGTCCTTCTTCGACGGCGTGCAGTCGCTGCCGGGCACGCACCGATCCGCGGTGGTGAACTCCACGCGGTCGGTCGCCTGCTGATTGGAGCCGTCGCGCAGGCCGTACAGGGCCTCCTTCAGCGTGCCACCCCGCACGTAGGACACGGGACTGTCCTTCATGTCGGCGCCGTAGGAGTTGGCCTCGGTGTCGTAGTCGTACTCGATCACGTTGCCGTGCCGGTCGATCACCTTGTCCAGGTTCCACCGCCACGCCTGGGTGCACTGCGACGCGTCGAAGGTGCCGCCGTGGCAGGGCTCCCCCGCGTCGTTGCCGTACACCGGCACCGTCCACGTCGACTTCGCGTCGGAGCGATCGCCGAACAGGTACTGCGTGCCGTCGACGGTGGTGACGCGCCAGTACTCGCCGTCGTTGTCGCCGTTGTTCGCGCCGGTCAGCCGCTCGATGCGCGACCCGTCGTCGGTCTTGTTCTTCCAGACGCCGGTCTTGTCGTCGCGGATGAGCTGCCCGCCCCCGCCGCCGTAGGAGGCGAAGGCGTTGTCGCTGCGCCAGCACATGTCGCCGACCTTGACCGGCGTGCTGTCGTCGCTGCACGGGATGTAGCTGCGTTCGATGAAGCCGACGGACAGGTCCCAACCGTCGCCGATCCACGACGCCTGGTTGTTGGTGGCGCTGGTCCGACCGTCCACACCGGACGACGCGTAGCTGATGGCCAGCTTGGGGTCGAGCTTGCCGGCCGACGGCGGTACCCGGAGGGGGTATGACCAGCTGAAGTCGCCGGTCTGCGCCGAGACGTTCCAGGACGCGGACGGGGACAGCGGCGTGGCCTTGTCGGTGCCGCCGCCGTCCTTCGTGTCGGTGCTGGCGGGCTGGTCGCCGTGCAGCTCGCTGCCGCTGGCCTGGTCGGCCGGGCGGGTGCCCATCTGCTGCTGGCTGACCGGGGTGGACGGCGTGTTCTGGAGCGGCACGGAGGGCTCCCCCGCCCACGCCGCGGTCGGCGTGAGCAGGGTGAGCGCGGTGGTCACGAGCACCGCGGGCAGCACGCCGGCGATGGCACGTCTGGTTCTGCGCACGATGGCCTCTTTGCTGGTCATGACTCGAAGACACCACCCGTCGGCGCGGTGACCGGGGCGTAGCCGAGCGGCTTGTCCACGGCGACGCCCTCACAGGTGGGCGCGACCGACACCATGCTGTCCGCCGGCGGCACGGTGCACCGGGTCAGCGGCACGCTGCTCGCGGCGTCAGCGGGAGCCTGGGTCGACACGTAGCCCTGGGCGGCGACGACGGTCTTGCCCTCGCAGCCGGTGTCGTTCGAGTCGAAGGAGTCGGAACCGTTGCGGCACAGCATGAGCGGCTGCAGACCAGCACCGCTGACCAGCGACGTGTAGCCCTGCCAGGCGTCCGTGCGGTAGCCCGGCGGCGCGCCGTCGATGGTCGTGATGTGGTCGTAGCCGGCATCGACGTAGCGGTTGAGCTCCGCGTAACCGACGGTGTAGCCGAGCGTGGACTCGACCGTCTTGCCGCCGCAGGTGGCGTCGCGCGAATCGAAGTGGTCGGTCCCGGCGTTGCAGCGGTAGATCGGCACGGTCGGGATGTTGTTCGGCTGCGCGGTGAAGACCAGGCCGACCTGGCCCATCTTCGTCTTGCCCTCGCAGTCGTCCTGTTTGGACGTGAAGGAATCCGCGCCGTCCGTGCAGGCGTACAGCATCCGGGTGTTGTCGCCGGCGGCCGCGGGCAGGCCCAGGGCCGCCTCGAGGTGGTAGCCGGGCCGGACGGTGTCGGTCATGCCGGTGTAGTGGTCGCCGGCCCCGTTGACGAAGCTGCCGAGCTCACCCTTGACCGGCGCGCCCCAACTTCCACGGTCCTGCACGGTGTTGTCCGGAACGACACCCTCGCCGACCCGAACCTCGTCGACCGCGCCGGGGAAGAAGGCCGCCGGCTGTCCGTTGGCCAGGTCCCGGCCGACGACCAGTTTGCCGGTCGCCTTCCACAGCACGACGTTGTCACGGGTGCCGGCCAGTTGGCCGTCGACGTAGAGCCGGAGCTGCCGCGCCGGGTAGTCGTACACGCCGGCCACACTGGTCCACTGGTTGACCGCGGCCGGGTTCGCCGACGCGGCGTACACCAGCGGCGCGCCGTCGGTGTCCGAAGTGGACGCACCGAAGGCCCAGCGCTTGATGTCGGCCCGGTACTGGAGGTGGTAGCCGCTGTTGCGGGCGCCGTCCTGACTCAGGATGGTGGCGTCCTGGTCGTCGCGGGCCAGCTTCGCCCACGCCGACACGGTGAAGCTGTCGTGCATCGGCAGCCCCGACGGCGTGGTCATCACGCCGGTCTTGCCGTCCAGCTGCAATGCCTTGCCCACGCCCGCATCGGCCACGAAGCTCGTCGTGCCCGCGAGCGTGCCGTCGTACTTGCGCCAGGTGGAGTCCTTGGCGCTGCCCTCGTCGAACCGGTAGTAGCCCAGGTCGGCGTCGTAGATGTCGTCGTGGATCTTGCGCGCCTCGCCGTCGGAGATGGCCTTGGCGTACACGCGGGTGTCGTCCACGACGCCGTTCAGCAGCGCCGAGGCGTTGCCGTTCCACTTGACGCGGCCGACGGTCATCGGCCCGCCCGCCGGCAGCACGGTGACGCCGACCTGCGCCCCGGACAGCAATCCGTTGACGTACAACCGAACCTGGTGCAGGTTCGCGTCGTAGGACATGGCCAGGTGCGTCCACTCGCCGGTGTTGGCCGGCTCGGTGGAGTTCAGGATGGTCACCGCCGAGCCCGGGTTGTCCTGGTCGACGGTCGGCATGATCACCGACCACTTGCCGCTGGGCCCGTTGTAGGCCAGCGAGAAGGGGCTGATCCGGTTGCCGTCCTGGGCCAGCACGGTCTGGTTGTCCGTGCCGGCCTTGAGCAGGTAGACCCAGGTCGCCAGCGAGAAGCTGTGGCCGGTGTCCACGACCGGGCCGGCGGTCTGCCCGTACGCGGTGGTGCCGTTGAAGTCGACTGCGTAGGTGTTGCGGCCGCCGATCCACGACGCGTTGGTCAGGGTGAGGTCCATGCCCCGCCCGGTGCTGTCCTTCGCCGTGGTGCCGGTGTTCTCGTCGTACGTCCACTGCGCGGCGTCGGCCTTGGGCAGCGCCGAGGCAGTCATCGCCGGGTACGAGTGGTACAGCGCGCTGACCTTGTCCTTGTCCAGCTGACCGGTGTAGAGCCGGACGTCGTCCACGCTGCCGGGCCAGAACTCGGCGTTGTCTCTGTTCGTCTTGCCGCGACCGATGACCAGGCCGCCGGACGGCTGCCACGGCGAGTTCAGCGTGCCGTCGCCGACGCGGGTTCCGTTGACGTAGAGCCAGACCTTCTTGGTCGTCGGGTCGTACACGCCGACCAGGTGCGTCCAGGCGTTCAGGTCGGACATCTCCGTCGACACCGCCGCCTTCGTCACGACGGCGTTGTCCGCGTCGGATTCCGGCATCTCGAACGTCCACGCGCCGAGCTGGTTGTTGTCGGCGTCGATGACGTGCCCCAGCCGGAACTTGCTGGAGTGGTCGCCGTCCACGGTGACCGCGTCGACCTTGCAGGCCGACACCTTGGTCAAGTCGCAGTCCTTGCTCTGCAACAGAACCCACGCCGACACGGTGAACGCCTGGTCCAGCCGGAGATCCACGCCCGTGGTGGCGGCGTAACCGGTGGTGCCGTCGAACGTGCCGGCGTTGCCGACCCGGCCCGGTGTGAAGCTCGCACCGCCGGTCAGGGTCGCCCCCCGCGCGCCGACCGCGTCGGCGGCGTTGTGGCCGCTGGACTCGTCCAGCGGGTAGTTGTGCACGAGCGTGAGGTCACGCCCGGCCATGGTCTGGATCTCCGTGGCGAACAGCGCCCGCGAGTACACCGAGACGTCGTCGATGGAGCCCGCGAGGTACTCCACCGGCGCGCCGGCCCACTTCGCGCGGCCGATCTGCAAGCCGCCGGTCGCGTTCCAGGTCTGGGTGTGCGCGACCGAGCCGACCAGCGCGCCGTTGACGTACAGCTGCGACTGGTGCGCGCTGGAGTCGTACACGGCGACCAGGTGCGTCCACTGCCCGACCTGGACGGACCCACCGACGACCTCGTCGCGCTGGGTGCCGTCGTCCGGGGCGTCCTGGGCGAACATCACGAAGCCCCAGCGGCCGTCGGACCGGGCCCGCAGCTTGAACGCGCTGTCCTGCGTGCCGTCCTCGGACACGACCGTGGCTAGACTGGACACGCTGTCCACCCTGGCCCACGCCGCCACCGAGAAGCTGCGGTCGACGTCGACCACGTGCGGCAGGCTGACTGCCGAGGTCTTGCCGTCCAGCCGCACCGCGAGGTCGTTCGGGTCCGGCATCGACGACTGGCCGCCGGTGTAGTCGACCGCGCCGACGGCCGTGCCGTCCGCGCCCTTCGTCGAGGCGTCCTTGAGGTTGCCGTCCAGCTTCCAGTTGCCCTGGGTCACGCTGGCCTGGCTGACGATGCCGCGGATCTCCTCGTCCGACAGCACCCGGCTGTAGGCCCGCACGTCGTCGATCGCGCCGTGCCAGTTGTTGGTCATCGTGCCCTGCCACAGGCCCCGCCCGAACAGCATCGGCCCGGTCGCGTTGAACGCGCCGGTCTGCGCGGCCGTGCCGGCCAGCACACCGTTGACGTACAGCCGGATCTGCTTGTTCGGCGCGTCGTAGACGGCGGTCAGCTGGGTCCATTCACCGGTCTTCGCGCCGGTCGGCCCCTGCACGATCGAGTCGCTGGCCCGGGTCACCGAGTCCGCCGAGGTGGTGTAGAACTCCCACTTCGCGCCGTTGGGATCGTTGCGGTAGTCGAGGAAGAACGCGCTGTTCACCGCGCCGGTCTGGGACACCACGGTCACGGCGGTGTTGGGGGCGACGGTGTCGAGCTTCGCCCACGCGGACACGGTGTAGCTCTGGTCCGTGCGCACCACCGGCGAGCCGGTGGACACGTAGTCCTCGTTGTTGTCCAACTGCACCGCGCCGTTCACGGCGCCCTTGGCGATGAAGTGCGCGCCGGCCTGCAACACGCCCGCGCTGCCGCCCGGCACGCTGTTGGCGGCGGTGCTGCCGCTGGTCTCGTCCAGCTTCCAGTAGCCGACCTGGACGTTGTCCCGGCTGACCGCCGCGCTGATCTCGCTGGCGGTCAGGCTCCGGTCGTACACCTTGACCTCGTCGACCGCGCCGATGACGTAGTCGCGGTTGGGATCGGAGTCCCACAGCGTCCGGCCGACCCGCAGCGGGCCGGCGACGTACGGCACCACCTGGGTGCGCGGCACGGTCGCCGACAGCACACCGTTGACGTACAGCCTGAGCTGCTTGCTCGGGGCGTCGTAGACGGCGGTCAGCTGCGTCCACTGGCCCAGTTGCGCCGTGTTCGCGGAGACGGCCATGTCCGTGCCGACCGGGTTGTAGACGCCGAACACCCAGTGCCCGCCGTTGTCCGGCCGGTACCAGAGATCGAAGCCGGCGAACTTGTCCCCGTCCTGGCTGACGATCGCCTGCGCCCCGGCCGGGTTGGTGATCTTCGCCCAGGCCGAGACGCTGAAGCTGGCGTCGGTGCGGACGGTGTTCCCGGCGGTCATGTAGCCCGAACCGTCCAGGGTCAGCGCGGAACCCACCGCCCCCGGCGCATAGGTCGCGCCGCCGGCGAGAGTTCCGTTGCGGCTGCCCAGGTACGCGGTGTCGTTGGCGTTGCCCTCGAACGACCACTGGGCCAGCGGGCCGTTGCCGGCACGGACGTAGATGTGCGTCTTCGTGGACGGGCTGCGGTTGCCGGCCCGGTCCACGCTCTGCACGTACAGGTCCTGCGGCCCGTCCTTCGGCGGCGCGATGCTCACGGTCGCGTTGCCGCCCAAGGCATCCGCGTCCACCTGGGTCGACGGCGGATCGCTCCAGCCGTACAGGTAATGGTCCACATCGGACACCTTGTTGGCGCCGAAGGTGAACGTGCCCGGCACGCCGACACCGCCGTGCCACTGGTTGTCGGCCTGGTACAGCGTGCCCGTCACGACCGGTGGCTGGTCGGGGGCGACCCGGTCCACGATGAACGGGCCCGGACCGTTCTTCCAGTCGCCGCCGTCGGGACCGTCGCTGCCCCACAGCGTCCAGCTGACGTTCTGGCCGTTGCGGTTGCGCAGGTCGACGTCCTGGGTGAAGACGCTGCCCGAGGCCAGCGTCGGCCCCGCGTGGTGCTCGGACGCGCCGCCGTAGACGTCCCACTCGGCGGTCAGCTGGTCGTTGTCCGGGTCGGTCAGCTTGCCCTGGAGCCGGATCGAGTCGTCGCCCACGTACGCCTCGCCGCCACACCACTTGCAGATGTGCAGCGGCGGCTGGGTCGCCATCTCCACCGGCGGGTTCGGCCGGGTGTTGTAGTTGACGATGATCCGCGTGGCGGACGCGTCGAGCTTGCGCCACGCGAACTTGTCGCCCTCGTCGTGCGCCCGGATGTAGTACGCCGACCAGTTGCTGGGGCTGATGTACTGGCCCACGTTGAAGCCCAGGCCCTTGTTGCCGCCGCAGCCGGTGTAGGCGCTGTCGCCCGGGCTGGTGTCGACGAGGGTGCCGCCCGGCGCGTTGTTCCAGGTGGTGCCGGCGTCGAAGGTCCGGTCGGCGATGTACAGGTCGTAGTCGCGGGTGTTGCAGCTCGGGCCGTACACGATGGTCGCGTCCAGCTCGGTGCTGATGATCCGCTTGCCGTTGAGGAAGCTGGTGTCGAACTGCCAGTACGTGCGGGCCACGCCCACCCCGCCGCAGCCGGACCAGCCGACGCAGTCGCCGACCTTGGCCCACGTGTCGACGTCGCCGCCGCCGTACCAGTGGGTGCTGTCCGGCGAGTCCCGGAACACCTTGGTCCAGTCGCTGCGGTCGAAGGTGTGCCAGTCGGGGTCGATCACGATGGGGTAGCTGGCGTGCGGGTCCGTCAGCATCGAGTGGTCGGGCACCAGCGTCAGCGACGCCTTGTCCAGCCGCACCCCCACCGACGCGAGCCGCCGCGCGCCGTCCCACATGGTCGACGGCGGCGTCTGGAACACGACCTCGCCCTTGGCGTCGAGCGCCTGCACGACGCCGTTGTCGCCGGGCTTCACGGTGAGGCCGTCGGTGGTCAGGCCGAGCCGGATCTCCCCCACCTTCGCGGCCGCCGCCGGCGTCTTCACGATCAGGTGCTGGCTGAAGCTGTCGGACTGCGCCTGGAGCACGAGGTCCACGCCCGGCAGCACATCCGGGTAGGTCGCGTCGGCCCCGTCGAGCGTCGGCTTCGGCAGCGGGGTCGGCCAGCTGAGCGTCAGCGACTTGCCGGGCGCCCCGAAGCGCACCAACGGCGTGTTCCCGCTCCCGGAGAACACGACGTCGGTCGACACCGTCCTCGGCGCCACCGTGTTGCCGCTCTGCGCCAGCTCGGTGTCCACCGGCACCCAGCTCTGGCCGCGCTGCACCTGCATCGGCACCGTGGACAGCTCCGCCGTCAGGCTGCCGTCCGGCCGCGCCGAGACCTTGCGGGTCGGCGTGCCCAACGACGTGACGACCACGGGCCGGTTCTGCCGCTTCGCCGCGGCGAACGCGGCCGCCGGGTCCGCGGTCTCGGCGATCGGATGGAAGTCGGACGCCACCGGCGGGAACAGCACGCCGGTTTGCAGCGCCACCGCCATCGTCGCCACGATGGCGAGCACCACGGCCACCACCAGCCATCTCAGGCCGTGTCTCGGGACGGATTCACGCATCACTGCCAAGCCCCCTGAACCTCTCGAATCCCCAAAAACCCGGGCGGAGGCTGGCACGGCGAGCTCCCACCGGCCTTGCAGAAACCTTGAATGCGCAGGTGAGGGACGTTCCGACGGCGGTTCCCGCCCGTCGAGACGTTCGATGAATTGCGTACTTCGATTGCAAGTTTGCGAATATCAATGCAGATATTGCTCTCAGATGTCGAGCTGCCTACAGTCGAGGTCCCTGCCCATCTCGTGCAATGACGGACGAGAGGAACACACCGTGACAATCTCCCGCAGGAGGTTCCTGGGCTCCGCCGCCGCGGCGACCGCCCTGCCCTGGCTGGCCCTGCCGGCCGTCGAGGCGCAGGCCGCCAGCCCGGTCGGCGACGTGGTCGGCAAGATCACCGTGGGCTATCAGGGCTGGTTCGCCTGCGTCGGCGACGGCGCGCCGATCAACGCCTGGTGGCACTGGAGCAACGACTGGGGCCAGCCGCCGACGCCCACCAACAACTGGATCAACGTCTGGCCCGACATGCGCGAGTACGCCCGCGGCTACCAGTCGGCGTACGCGAATCTCGGCAACGGCCAGCCCGCGACGCTGTTCTCCTCGTACGACCAGCAGACCGTCGACACGCATTTCGCGTGGATGCGCCAGTACGGCTGCGACACCGCCGCCCTGCAACGGTTCAACCCCAACGGCGGCGAGGGCGCCACTCGCGACGCGGTGGCCGCCCGCGTGCGGTCGTCGGCCGAGAGCCACGGCGTGAAGTTCTACATCATGTACGACGTCTCGGGGTGGACGACCATGCAGTCGGAGATCAAGGCCGACTGGACGAACAAGATGTCCGGCCACGCCGCGTCGTCGGCGTATGCCCGTCAGAACGGGAAACCCGTCGTCGGCATCTGGGGTTTCGGCTTCAGCGACGGCAATCACCCGTGGGACGCCGGCACGTGCCTGGACGTGATCAACTGGTTCAAGGGCCAGGGCTGTTACGTGATGGGCGGCGTGCCTCGCGAGTGGCGTGTCGGCGGCGCCGGCACCCGTACCGGTTTCCTCGACACCTACCATGCCTTCAACATGATCTCGCCGTGGATGGTCGGCGCCATCAGCGACGCCAACGGCTCCGACAACATCTACAACACCATCAACATCGGCGATCAGGCCGACTGCAACAGCCATGGCATCGACTACCAGCCGTGCGTGCTACCCGGCGAGGTCCATGCCCGCCAACGCGCCCACGGCGATTTCATGTGGCGGCAGTTCTACAACATGGTCCGGGTCGGCGCCCAGGGCATCTACATCTCCATGTTCGACGAGTTCGGCGAGGGCAACCAGATCGCCAAGTCTGCCGAGAACTCGTCCATGCTGCCCACCAATTCCGGCATGCTCGCCCTGGACGAGGACGGCACTCCCTGCTCGTCCGACTACTACCTGCGCCTCACCGCCGACGGCGGCCGCATGCTCAAGGGCCAGATCCCTTTGACCGCAACCCGTCCGACACCGCCGGTCGTCGGCTCCGGCGACACCCAGGCCCCATCCGTCCCCAGTGGACTGACCGTCACCTCGCACACCGCCACCACTGTCGGCCTGTCCTGGACCGCCGCCACCGACAACGTCGGCGTCACCGGCTACCGCATCTTCGCCAACGGCGGCCAGGTCGGTTCGTCGGCGACGACTTCGTTCACCGCCACCGGTTTGACCCCCGCGACCTCGTACAGTTTCACCGTCACCGCCCAGGATGCCGCCGGCAATTCCTCCCCTGCCTCGGCGGCCGCCTCCGTCACGACCGATTCCGGTGGCAACCTCGCGCTGAACCGCCCCACCGCCGAGTCCAGCCACACCCAGGTCTACGCCTGCGGCAATGCCGTCGACGGCAACACCGGCAGCTACTGGGAAAGCGCCAACAACGCCTTCCCCCAGTGGCTCCAGGTCGACCTCGGCGCCTCGACGCCGGCCAGCCGCCTCGTGCTCACCCTGCCTCCGCTGGCCGCGTGGGGCGCCCGTACCCAGACCCTGTCCGTTTCCGCCTCCACCGACGGCACCACCTTCACCCCGCTCGTCGGCTCGGCCGGCTACACCTTCGACCCCAACACCGGCAACACCGTCACCATCCCCGTCCCCGCCGGCAGCCGCCGGTACCTGCGCTTGACGTTCACCGCCAACACCGGCTGGCCCGCCGGCCAGGTGTCGGAGTTCCAGGTGTACGCGTGACTCCCGGCCACCGGCCCGGCCGCGGGCCGGTGGCACCTCACCCCATCCACACCGCCTTGGCGTTGCAGAACTCCTTGATCCCCAGGTCCGACAGCTCCCGCCCGTACCCCGAGTTCTTCACGCCACCGAACGGCAGCTCCGGGTACGACGCCACCATCCCGTTCACGAACACCAGACCCGCCTCAAGGTCCCGGGCGAAGCGATCACCTTCCTCGGCGTCGGACGTCCACGCACACGCCCCGAGCCCGAACGCCGTGGCGTTGGCCAGCTCCACCGCCTCCCCGTAACCGTCCACTTTGTACAAAGCGGCGACCGGCCCGAACACCTCCTCGCGATACATCCGCATGCCCTCGCGAACACCCGAGACCACCGTCGGCGGATACCACCACCCGTCCCCCTCCGGAACCTCCCCGCCCACAAGCACCTCGGCGCCGGAGGAAACCGCGTCCCCCACCAACTCCACCACATCGGCCCGGCCCTGCTCCGTCGCCAACGGCCCGACATCCGTCGACTCCAGCATCGGATCACCGACACTCAACTGCGACATCGCCTTCACGAACTCCGCCGCGAACTCCTCGTACACCCCGGCATGCACGATGAACCGCTTGGCCGCGATGCAGCTCTGCCCGTTGTTCTGGCACCGCGCCACCGCGGCGACCTCGGCCGCACGGGCCACATCGGCGCTGGGCATCACCACGAAGGCGTCGGATCCCCCCAGCTCCAGCACCGTCTTCTTCAGACTCTCGCCGGCAACGGACGCCAGCGACCGCCCCGCCGCCTCGCTCCCGGTGAGCGTCGCCGCCCGCACCCGGTCATCCCGAACGACACCAGCCACCCGATCCGACCCGATCAGCAACGTCTGCAACGCACCCGACGGAAAACCGGCGCGCAGGAACAACTCCCCCAGGTACAACGCCGTCTGCGGCACGTTCGAAGCGTGCTTGAGCAGGCCCGCGTTCCCCGCCATCAGCGCCGGCGCGGCGAACCGCACGACCTGCCACAGCGGAAAGTTCCAGGGCATCACCGCGAGCACCACCCCCAGCGGCTGATACCGCACGTACGCCCGCTCCGCTCCCACCGCCGCGGCATCCGCCGGCACATCGGCGAGGTACTCCGAAGCGTGCTCGGCGTAGAACCGCATCGCCTTCGCGCACTTCCCCGCCTCCGCCTGCGCCGCGGCGAGCGTCTTGCCCATCTCGGTCGTCATGGTCCGGGCTATGTCGCCGGCTTCGAGCAGATCCGCGGCCTTCCGGAGCCAGCCGGCGCGGTCGGCGAACGTCGTCCGGGACAGCTCCTCGAAGCCCGCACTGGCGTTCGCGATCCGGTGCTCGACCTCGGCGTCGGTGTGCGGTTCGAAGGTGCGTTCCGTCTCCCCGGTGGCGGGGTTCACCGTTGCGATGGCCATGCCATCGGGTGCCCGGGCACACCCCCGCCAAACGCTCACGCCTGGCGCTTCCGTCCGATCTCGCTCACCATGGTGGGGGGAACGTCAGCCCTGGTCAGCGGCGGGAGGTGGGCCTGATGCGGGCGATGTGGAAGGGGACGGTGGCCTTCGGTCTGGTCGCCATCCCGATCAACCTGTACGCGGCGACCGAGAACAAGGGCGTCTCGCTGCGCCAGGTGCACGAGAGCGACGGCGGCCGGATCCAGTACAGGCGGTACTGCTCGGTGGAGGACGTCGAGGTGCCCTACGCGGAGATCGCCAAGGGCTACGAGATCGAGGACGGCCGGATGGTGGTGATCACCGACGCCGAGCTCCAGAGCCTGCCGCTGCCCACGCAGAAGACGATCGAGGTGCTGGAGTTCGTGCCGCTGGCGGCGATCGACCCGATCTTCTTCGACAAGGCCTACTACCTGGAGCCGCAGAAGTCCGCGGTCAAGCCGTACGTGCTGCTGCGGGACGCGCTGCACAAGTCGGGGCACGTGGCGATCGCCAAGGTGGCGCTGCGCCAGCGCGAGGTGCTGGCGGTGCTGCGCGTGCACAACGACGTGCTGACGATGTCGACGATGCTGTGGCCGGACGAGGTCCGCACGCCGGACTTCTCGTTCCTGCAACAGGACGCGCCGCAGGTGCGGGAGCAGGAGCTGACCATGGCGGGCCAGCTGATCGACTCGCTGGCCGAGCCGGTGTTCGAGCCGGACCGCTACCAGGACAGCTACCGGCAGGCGCTGGAGAACCTGATCGACGCCAAGATCGAGGGCGAGGAGGTCACCACGCCGCCGGGCGTCGAGCAGACGGCCGAGGTGGTGGACCTGATCAGCGCGCTCCAGGCCAGCGTGAACGCGGCCAGCCGGTCGAAGACCCCGGCCAAGTCGTCCCGCAAGCCCGCCGCGGCCAAGGCGGCGGAGAAGAAGCCACCGGCGAAGCGCCGCCCGACCAAGAGCGCCTAATACACCCAAGATCGTTCCCAGCGGCAGCCACCCCTGCCGCGACACGCCGGGCGGTTGTGCGAGACTCTGCGGCCTCGCGGTGGTAGCAAGGAACTCCGTGAGAGTCAATCGCACGGAGGGCGCAACGATGGAGTGCGTGAACTGCACTCGGGGTCTGGACCACTGCCACGGCACGCTGATCGTGCACACGACCGAGTTCACCGAGTGCACCGAGCTGATGTGCGAGGACCTCGACTCCTCGCGGCACCTGGCGGTCGTGGACTGCTCGGCCGTCGACGGCGGCTGTGACTGCGTGTCCGTGCTGGACGAGGAGATCCTCACTCAGCACGACAATGTCGCCTAATTCTGGGTAAGCCTGATCACTCACATCCGCCGGCAGCGGGCGTCGCCGAAGCAGAACACGCCGAACGCAGCGAAGCCGACCGCGACCGCCGTGAGCAGTGCCGGCCCGAACGGCTGGCCGGCCACCGTGTGCAGCGCCTTGTCCAGGCCGCCGGTCCTGTGCGGATCCGCGGTGGCGGCCGCGACCACCGTGAGCACACCGATGATCATGTACGCCACGCCTTTGGTCACGTAGCCGACGATGCCGGACACGAGGACCGCCTTACGTGCACCAGGCGGGAGTAATCCCACGTTCAGGTCCTCCAGGAACTTCCGCGACACCCCGCGATACCCCAGCACGCCGGCCGCCACGCAGATCGCCACCCCCGCCGCGATCACCAGGGCCTGACCGGCCGGCAGCTGAAGCAGCTTGGCGGTGGCGTCCTGCTCGGACTGGTTGCCGGAGCTGCCTCCGCCGCCCACGGTCAGCTTGATCGCGTACGCGGCGATCGCCAGCACCACCACGCCGCGGCCCGCCACCCCGAGCCGACGGCGTAGCCGCTGCTTCTCGTCCTGCATCCAGCGGTAGCCGACCGCCGCCGCCAGCAGCTGCCACAGCCCGAATCCGACCAGCGCGACCGCCAGGATCCATAACAGCACCGCCCCGAACGGCTGGGCCGCGAGCGTGGACACCGCGCCCTTCTGGTCGGCCTCCCCGCCGCCGCCGAACGCGGTCTGCACGGCCAGCCAGGCGATCAGCAGGTGCACGACGCCGTATCCACTCATGCCGAGCCGGCCGAGAACCTGCATCGGCCGGCTCGTCTCGGCGCGCCGCGCCTCCTGCTCCGCTCTGCTCATGCCCGGGGAATTCCCCGGACCAGCGCAGTTCACACGGGCAGGATGCCCCGCACGAAGGCGGCCTGGCCGGCGTGCTGGATGTCGTCGTCGAGGACGCTGACCAGGCGCACACCGAGGGTGACGTGCGGGGTCCAGTTGGTGTCGACGATGCGGTCCAGGTCGGGGTCGGTGAGCTTGGCCAGGTACGCGACGGTGCGCTCGTGCACGGCGTCGTAGTAGCCGGCGAGCAGGTCGGAGCCGACGACCACGCCGGCGACGTCGGCGGGGTCCTGGCCGTAGCCGGTGGCGTCGGGCGAGAAGGGCAGCGCGAAGCGGTCGGCCCAGCCGTCGGCGGTCCAGGCCTGTTCGGTGTCGGCGACCTCGGCGATGTGCGAGTCCTGCACGCGGGTGAGGTGCCAGACGAGCCACGCGATGGAGTTGGCGTCCTCGGCGGCCCGCCAGGCCAGCTGGTCGGCGGACAGCCCGTCCACGACCTCGTGCACGACCTCCTGCACCCGACCGAAGCCGTCGGTGAGCAGCTCGGCGATGTTCACTGTGCCCCCTTCTCGCCGTGCGCCATGAACACGGCGGACATGTCGCTGTCGCCGTGCCCGGCGGCCGCGGCGGCGCTGTACTGCTCGTGCAGCGCGGTCATCAGCCTGTCATCCGCGCCGGCGGCGCGCAGCGCGTTTGCGATCAAGCCCGCATCCTTGACGGCGCCGTCGAGGCTGAACGCGGCGGGGAACTCGCCGGCGAGCATTGCGCGGCCCTTGGCCTGGGCGTAGCCGTTGTCCAGCCCGCCGCCGGCGATGAGGTCCAGGAACAGCTGCGGATCGAGCCCGAGGTTGCGGGTGAGGGCCAGCGCCTGCGCGGTGCCGGCGGTCAGCGACAGCACCCAGGAGTTGGCGGCGAGCTTGAGCCGGTGGCCGTCGCCGGGGTGCGGCCCGACCCAGAGCGTGCGCAGTCCGATGGCGTCGAAGACGGGCGCGACGGCCGGCTCCAGCGACCGGTCGCCGCCGGCGAGGACGATCAGCTTGCCCTCCTCGGCGGGCTGCCGGGTACCGAGCACCGGGGCGTCCACGAACGGCACGTCGTGCTCGGCGGCCAGCGCGGAAAGCGCTTGCACGGCGTCGAGTCCGACGGTGGCGCACTGCGCCCACACGGCGCCGGGCTTCATCGAGCCGATCGCTGACGTCATCACGCCGGCCACCGATGCGGCGTCGAAGAGCATGGTCACGACGACGTCGGCGCCGGCCACGGCGGTCTCCGGGTCCGGTGCGACGGTCGCGCCATCGGCGGCGAGCGGCCGCGCCTTCTCCGGACTGCGGTTCCACACCGTCACATCCAGCCCGGCCCGGATCAGGCTGTGGGCCATGCCGACCCCCATCAGCCCGGTCCCGAGCAGCGTCACTGCCTTCGTCACGACCAGAACTCCTCTCCCCACGCGAGCGGTACAGCTGTACCGCAGCGTCAGCGTCAGCGGCAAGATCGTTGCAAGGCGGGGGCGGCGCCGTATGCCGCGCGAGCGTAGGCCCGTGCCGTGTCCGCGGCTACCCGTTCCCACGAAAATCGCGCACACGCCCGGTCCCGCCCCGCCGCGCCGAACGCCTCGCGCAGCGCGGCATCCGCCAGCGTGTGGCGAACCGCACGCACCAGATCGGCCGGACGCAACGGCGGCACCAGCAGACCGGTCACCTCGTTGACCACGGTGTCGGCCAGCCCGCCGACCGCCGACGCGATCACCGGCACGCCGCAGGCCATCGCCTCCAACGCCACGGTGCCGAAGGCGCTGCGGGCCGGCGGGCACACCACGATGTCGGCGGACCGGTACAGCGCCGGCATGTCGTCGACCGGCCCGAGGAGGTGGAGCCGGTCCTGCACGCCGTAGTGCTTGGCGCACCGCAGCAAGCGCTTGGCCTCCGGGTTGCGGCGCAACGGCCCGCCGGCGACGACCAGCTCGGTGTCGCCGAGCACGCCCAACACGCTGATCGGGAGGTCGAACCGGTTGTGCACGACCAGATCCCCGACGGCCAGCAGCCGGTGCACGGCCCCCCTGCCCGGGCTCGGACCGTGCGGGGTGAACCGCTCGACGTCCACCCCCGGCGGCACCACCGAGATCTGGCTGCGCGGCACGCCCAGCGCCGCCATCCGGCGTACCTGCGCGCTGCCGGGGGCCAGCACGCGGTCGACCCGACGGCACACCAGGCGTTCCAGCCGCTGCACCTCCGCGTCCAGGCTGCCGGGCATCGGCACGGACAGCACCTTGGCGACGGGCCGGGCGCCGACGGCCAGCACGCTCGCCATGCCGGACAGCCAGGAGTGAGCGTGCACGACCTCCGGCGGCTCCGTCGTCCAGGCGTCGCGCAGCCGGTCCACGAGGTCGGCGTCGACGCCGTCGTGACCGTGCACGGCGACCTCGTGTCCCAGCGCGCTCAGCGCCGCCTCCAGCGCGGCGAGCTGCGGCGAGGGCTCGCCGACCATGGACACTCTCACCACCGAGGGCTTTCCGTTGCGGCAGCGGCGCAAACCTGTCCTTTCGGGACGCCGGGAGTGTCCAGGTGTAGGCCGCGCGCGGCGGGGTAGTCTCCGCGCGGAGGTGAGCCCCAAACCGAAATGACGAGCCCAGAACTCACGGTCGACGTGGTGCGGCACGGGAAGGCCACGATCGTCCGGCTGGCGGGTGAGCTCGGGATGCGCTCGGTGCCGCACCTGCGGTCCGCGCTGCTGAAGTGTCTGGCCGACGAGCCGTCCGGGGTGATCGTCGAGCTGGACGGCGCCACCGTCGCCGCGCCGGTCGCGCTGGGTGTGTTCCAGACGCTGGCCCGCCGGGCCGCCGAGTGGCCGGGGGTGCTGCTGGTGCTGGCCGTGGGCGAGGGTCCGATGCGGGACCTGTTGCGCCGCAGCGCTTTGGACCGCACGGTGCCGACGCTGCCCTCGGTTGCCGAGGCCCTGCGGTCCCTCGGCGGCATGCCGCCGCGGCGCCACGCGGAGATCGACCTGCCCGCCGATGCCACAAGTGCCGCGCTGGCGCGGCGTTTCGTCACCGACACCTGCGTGGCCTGGCAGGCCGACGGTCTCGCCGACGACGCCCGCGTCGTCGCCTCCGAACTCGTGGAGAACGCGGTGCGGCACGGGAAGTCCCGCGCGCTGGTGCGGCTGGAGCTGCGCCGCGGGGTGCTCACGATCGCCGTCCGCGACGACCACCCCGCGCCGCCCGAGCACCGCAGCGTCGGCCTCGCGCCGACCGGCGGCCGGGGCGTGTTCATGATCGACGCCCTCGCCCGGACCTGGGGTTTCACGCCCACCTGGGGCGGCGGCAAGGTGGTCTGGGCGGTGCTGGCCGCGCCTCACCCGTAACGGTGAATTGGACCGCTCCCCGCCGGTCCAATTCGGACGGTGGTGCGACGCTGGTGATCCACGCGGAGGAGGTCGCCATGAGAACCGGGCGCGTCCTGACCCTGTCCGTGCTGCTGCTCGCCGCCGCCGCGATCCCGGTCGCCACTGTTCCGACCGGCAGCGCCGGCGCCGATCAGTCACCGCCGCCACCACCCGCGCCCACGCCGCCGCTGCCGGCCGCCGCCGCTGCCGGCGGCTCCAACTACGACTTCTACTACCTCAACGGCTGCTACCGCGAGCCGTACGACGTCATCAACGGCTTCGCCAAGGCGCCGGACCTGATCCGCTACCAGCTCGGGCAGATGCGCGCCGCCGGCCAGGGCCGGCTCACCATCGGCGTGTTCCACCACCACGGCGCCGAGTCCGGCGCGGTGATGGACTCCTCCGGCGGCACGCTGTCCCAGCCGGATATGAAGAATCTTTCCGATCTGCTGGCCGCGGTGAAGGCGGCCGGCTTCGCCGAGGTCACGGTCGCGATGAACCCGCTGTCGCCCAGCAACCCCGGCGGCTGGGACGGCTGGCAGCAGAGCCTGTACGACGAGAACTGGCAGCTCGTGCAGAAGGTCCACGACCTGGTGAAGGCGGCCGGGATGCCGTACCGGATCGACCTGGGCAACGAGCTGACGCCGTCCACCGGGCAGAGCGCGGTCGTCCGCTACGACCAGCAGATGTGGCGGGACTACACCGCGAGGTACGGGCCCGCCGACAGCGTGGGATTCTCCGCCAACAGCAACGATCCCGGCCAGGTCCCCAACGTCGGCAAGGTCTACGGCGACACTCCGCCGCCGGCGTTCGACATCCACGTCTACGGCGACGAGTACAACCAGTTCGTCGGCGACGACCAGCAGCTGCGCCGCCAGGGCTACCGGACGCAGCCGATCATCATCGGCGAGTCCTACTACAACGACCCGGCCGCCGCGGACGGCTTCGCCAAGGCCAGCAAGGACTCCGGCCGGCAGATCCTGTACCTCACCCAGTGGCCCAAGACCCGGGCCAACGCCCCGCAGTGCGACCAGGTGGACGTCGCACCGCCGCTCGACTACTCGGCGTATCGGTCGGCCGGCTTCTGACTTCCCAGCTCTGGGTAGAGTCGGAACGTGCCACACCGCCTCGGCGACTACCTGCGGGCCCGGCGCGAGCAGATCCGGCCCGCCGACGTCGGCCTGCCCGCGGGCGGCGGCCGGCGGCGGGTGCGGGGGCTGCGCCGGGAGGAGCTGGCCCTGCTGGCCGGCATCAGCAGCGACTACTACATGCGGCTGGAGCAGGGCCGGGACCAGCACCCGTCCGGCCAGGTGCTGGACGCGCTGGCCACCGTGCTGCGGCTGGACCCGGAGGCCACCGCCTACCTGCACGAGCTGGCCCGGCCGGTGTCGCCGCGCCGTTCCGACCAGGTGCCGGCCAGCATCCTCCAGCTGATCGACAGCTGGCCGGGCACGCCCGCGTACGTGCAGGACCGGCTGACGAACGTGGTCGCCGCGAACACCGCCGCCAAGGCGCTGGGCGGGTGCTACGCCGTCGGCGTCAACCTGATCACGACCGTGTTCCTGGACCCGTTCGAGCGGGAGTTCCGGCTGGACTGGGACGAGACCGTCGCCGACGGCGTGGCCGTCCTGCGGGCCTCGTTCGGGGCGGAGCTGGACGACCCGGGCCTGCGGGAACTGGTCGACCACCTGTCCGAACGCAGCGAGCGGTTCCGCGAGCTGTGGGCGCGGCACGACGTGAAGGCCCGCGCCGGGCACATGGTCCACTTCGCGCACCCGGTGGCCGGGCGGCTGGACCTGCACAGCGAGAAGCTGCCCATCGCCAGCACCTCGCTGACGCTGGTGGTGTTCCACGCCGAGGCCGGCACCGCCAGTGCCGCCGCGCTGGCCGCCCTCACCGCTGACGACATCATCTCTGGGCAGTCGCCAGCCTAGGTCGGGACGGCTTGTGGCGCAGCGCCGGCTGCTCGACGAACCGCCAGCTCAGCGCGGCCAGCGCCAGCACGATCACCGCGGTGAGCAGCGCGTTGATCACCGACGGCAGCCCGTGCAGCAGCTGCTGGACGGGGAACGCCAGCAGGTAGGTGCCGTACGACAGGTCATAGCCGCCGGTCGGGTGGTGCAGGGCGGTCGGGGCGCGGAAGGCGATCGTGAATGTGAGGGCCGCTACGAACACCAGCGCCCCCACTGGCGCGGCCGGCGTGAACCACAGCGCCGCCCAGGCTACGGCCCCCAGCGCCAGCGTCCACCAGGGTGGCGGGTTCGCGCCGACGAACTCCCGGTACGCCATGCCGACGCCGAAGTACGCGATCGGCACCGCCGCCTGGTAATCGAGCGCCCCCGGCAGCAGCACGCCGTGATAGCCGGTCGCCTCGACGATCAGCGCCACCACGTACAGCAGCGCCGCGACGGCCGCGAGCGCCCATCGGCGGCGCAGCAGGCCGGCCAGGCCCAGCACCGCGACGCCGACGTAGCACAGCACCTCGACGCGGATCGTCCAGAGCGAGCCGTCGACCGCGTTCGGGTACGGGTTGCCCTCGAACACCCCGGGGAGGGTGAACTGGACGGGGATGATCGCCAGGTTGCCGGCCAAGAACTTCCACGTGCCGCCGCTGGCGTAGTACGCGCCGACGCTCAGGCGGGTCACCAGCGGGCCCAGCACCAGCGCCAGGGCCGCCACGACCAGCGCGTACGCGGGGTAGATGCGCAGCGCGCGGCGGGCCGCGAACCGCTTCAGCGACGGGTCGGCCAGCCAGCTGCCGGACACCAGGAAGCCGCTGAGCAGGAAGAACACACCCACGCCGAGGTCGCCGGCGTTGGTGCCGGACAGGAACGTCAGCGGGTCCTCGTGGCCGGTCATCACCCAGCTGTGGCCGACCACCACCAGCAGCGCCGCCACCAGGCGTAGCAGGTCGAAGGCGTTGCCGCGGTGGTTCGTCGTCACGAGGGGGGACCATAGCGACGGCGGCCGCCACCCGATCGGGGTGGGCCCTCGGTCGAAACGCCGCACCGCTGATGCAGAGTTCTCCCATGAGGAAGTGGGTGGTGTCCGCCGGTCTGGGGTTCGCGCAGTCGTGCGCGCTGGTGGGCGTCAGCATGCTGGTGCCGGCCGTCTGGGCCGCCGCCGTGGGGCTGTGGATCTGGTGGGGCGGCAACCCGTGGTCGTGGATCGCGCCGTTCGTCTGGGCCGCCATCGGCACGGTGCTGCTGGCCCGGCCGGTGTGCCGGATGTTCCGCTCCCTGGTGGGTCGCTGGACCGGCACCGTGATCCCCGACGGCTACCGCCGGCTCGGTGCCGTGACGGAGCTGTCCACCGGCTTCTGGTGGAACGGGTACTCCTATTCGAGGACGAGGCGGGACGCCCGGCAGGAGCTCTGGTGGCGGACTCGTTTCACCGACCCGGCCGGCTGGCGCGACCTGCGGTTCGTGGCGATCGCACCAGCGGTCGGCCTGGTCGCCGCGATTCCGTTCGGCGGCATCGTGTTGGCGGTCTTCGTCAATCCGGTGCCGGGCGTGATCGTGACGATCGCCAGTTCGCCCTACGCCTGGCGGATCGTCGTTCCAGCGTCGCGTTTCCTGCGTCCGCCTGCGACCGAGCGCGTGGAGGAGCTCACCGCGCAGCGTGCCGACACGACCGTCGCGCAGGCCGCCGAACTCCGTCGCATCGAGCGGGACCTGCACGACGGCGCCCAGGCGCGGTTGGTGGCGCTGGGCATGTCCCTGGCCACCGCGGAGAGGTTGATGCGGACCAACCCGGACCAGGCCGTGCGGCTGCTGCGCGAGGCGCGGGCCGGCGCGGCGGCGTCGCTGACCGAACTCCGTGACCTGGTAAGGGGAATCTCCCCACCGGTGCTGACCGAACGCGGCCTGGTCGACGCCGTCCGCGCGCTGGCCCTGGACAGCCCGCTGGACGTCACCGTCGAGGCGGATCTCGTGCTGCGCCTGGAACCGCCGGTCGAATCGGCGCTGTACTTCGCGATCGCCGAGCTCCTCACCAACGCCGCCAAACACGCCCGGGCCACGCACGTCCGGATCTCCATCGCCCAGCACGACGGCATCGTCATCGAGGTGACGGACGACGGCCGCGGCGGGGTCGTCGAAGGCGATTCGACCAGGACCGGGGGGCTGGCCGGTCTACGCCGTCGCCTCGCCGTCTTCGACGGTGTCCTGGACGTCACCAGCCCCGCCGGCGGGCCTACCGTCGTCAGGATCGTCGTCGCGGGCTAGCGCTTTGATTCCGGCAGGGCCGCGAGGCCGCGCCGGTGCTTCGCACGGTTGCTGGATTTCGATCGCCGCCACCCGACGCACCCACCAACGGGCTGATGCGGCGTTCGAAATCCAGCAAGGGCGAGGCACCGGTCACGAGCGGCCTCGCCCCCGCGCGGAACGCGCGGCAAGGACACTGTCACGGCCGGATCCAGGGGTTCACGGGGCCCGGCATGCCGGGGAAGATCGGCTGGTCGTCCATCACCGCCGGGTCGTGCTGGCCGGGATCGTGGTCGGGCGGCGGCGGGTGCGGCACCGGGGTCTGCGGCGGGGCGTCGATCTCGCCGCGCCACGCGCCGGTCTCGTGCCCCTGCTCCTCGATGTACTGCTTGAACCGCTGGAGGTCGCCGCTGATCCGGCCGCCCACGATGCCCAGCGCCGCGCCGGCCTTCTCGGTCAGCGTGTCGGGCTCGTACTCCATCTGGAGGCTGACCCGCGTGGAGTGCTCGTCGAGGCGGTGGAAGGTGACCACGCCGCCGTGCGAGGGTCCCTCGACCGTGTGCCAGGCGACGCGCTCGTCCGGGTGCTGCTCGGTGATCTCGGTGTCGAACTCGCGGTGGGCGCCGGCGATGGTGGTCTCCCAGTGCAGCCTGCGGTCGTCGAGCTGGATGACCCGGTCCACGCCCTCCATGAAGTACGGGAAGGACTCGAACTGGGTCCACTGGTTGTACGCGGTGCGCACGGGGACGCGCACATCGACGGACTTCTCGATGGTGGTCATCGCTCGGGCTCCTCTCGTCCACCGGTCGGATACCCGGCATTTCGGCCGTCAATCTCGCGTTTTCCCTAGCCCGGGACGCGGTACCCAGGACGCAGTGGTCCGGGCGCCGGACCGGCGGGTGAAGTGGAGCTGTCGATGTTGAGCCAGAACGAGCGCCGCCAGCTGGAGGAGATCGAACGACGACTGCGCAACGACGATCCCCGGCTGGCCAACCGGCTGTCCGTGGACTGGGTCGTGCGCAAGAGGTGGCTGGTGGTGTCCGCGGGTATTCTCGGCCTCGCACTGTTCGTGCTGGGCTGCGTGTGCGCGAGCGGCACGCTCGCCATCTGGGGTTTCGCGATGGCGGCCGTCGGCTCCGGCCTGCTGATCAAGCACCGCACCCGGAGGCGCAGCTGAGGGAGCGTGATCCGTGCTCGGTGTCCCGGACTCCACCAGGGCACTGCTGTTCGACATGGACGGCGTGCTGACCAAGACCGCCGTGGTGCACGCGAAGGCGTGGCAGCAGGCGTTCGACGAGTTCCTCGCCGGCCGTGGCGAACCCTATGTCCCGTTCGACCCCGTCGAGGACTACGACGAGTACGTGGACGGCAAGCCGCGTGAGGACGGCGTCCGCTCCTTCCTGTCCGCCCGCGGCATCGCGTTCGACGACGACCTGGTGCGCAGGATCGGCAACCACAAGAACGACCTGGTCCAGGAGCTGATCCGCAAGGACGGCGTGGAGGCGTACGAGGGCTCGCGGCAGTACCTGGACGCCGCCGTCGCGGCCGGCATCCCCCGCGCGGTCGTCTCCTCCAGCGCCAACACCACCGAGGTGCTCACCGCCGCCGGGCTGGACGGGTACTTCCAGGCGCAGGTGGATGGAATCGTGTCGGCCGTGCGGCGGCTCAAGGGCAAGCCCGCGCCGGACACGTTCCTCGCCGCCGCCAAGGAACTCGGCGCGGAGCCGGGGCAGGCGGTGGTGTTCGAGGACGCGCTGGCCGGCGTCGCGGCGGGCCGGGCCGGCGCCTTCGGGTTCGTGGTCGGCGTCGACCGGGTCGGCCAGGCGGACGCGCTGCGTGACCACGGCGCCGACATCGTCGTCAAGGACCTGGCGGATCTGCTGTGATCCCGAACCCGGACTTCCTGGTCGAGCCCTGGCGGCTGCGCGAGTGCACGCTGAACCTGGACCTGCTGGCGCAGAGCGAGTCGCTGTTCGCGCTGTCCAACGGCCACATCGGCTGGCGCGGCAACCTGGACGAGGGCGAGCCGCACGCGCTGCCCGGCAGCTACCTCAACGGCGTGCACGAGGTGCGGCCGCTGCCGTACGCGGAGCGCGGCTACGGCAACCCCGAGTCCAGCCAGACGGTCATCAACGTCACCAACGGCAAGCTGATCCGGCTGCTGGTCGACGACGAGCCGCTGGACCTGCGCTACGGCACCACCGTCAGCCATGAGCGCACCCTGGACTTCCGCAACGGCACGCTGGTCCGCGAGATCCACTGGGTCTCGCCCGCCGGCAAGGCCGTGAAGGTCCGCTCCACCCGCCTGGTGTCGTTCACGCAGCGGGCCGTGGCGGCGATCGGCTACGAGGTGGAGGCCGTCGACCAGCCGGTGCGGGTGGTGATCCAGTCGGAGCTGATCGCCAACGAGGAGCTGCCCACCCAGTCTGACGACCCGCGCTCGGCGGCGGTGCTCGAGCATCCGATGAATGCGGTCCTGCACGCGTCCAGCGACGCGAAAGCGGTTCTGGTGCACCGCATCGAACACAGCGGGCTGGGTGTCGCGGCAGCGATGGACCACGTCGTGTTCGGCGACGACGACCTGCCGTTCCGGACCGAGGTGGAGCCTGACCTGGGCAGGTTCTCCGTCGGCGCCCGGCTGGCTCCCGGCAAGCAGCTCGGCTTCGCCAAGTTCGTCGCCTACGGCTGGTCGAGCACCCGGTCCGTGCCGGCGCTGCGCGACCAGGTCGAGGCGGCGCTGGCCGCGGCCAAGGTCACCGGCTGGGAGGCCCTGCAAGCCGAGCAGCGGGAGTTCCTGGACGCGTTCTGGCGGGACGCCGACGTCGAGGTGGACGGCGACGCCGAGATCCAGCAGGCGGTCCGGTTCGCCCTGTTCCACGTGTTGCAGGCCGGGGCGCGGGGCGAGCGGCGGGCGATCGCCGCGAAGGGCCTGACCGGCCCCGGCTACGACGGGCACGCGTTCTGGGACACCGAGATGCTGGTGCTGCCGGTGCTCACCTACACGTACCCGGAATCGGTCGCGCATGCCCTGTGGTGGCGGCACGACACCCTGTCGCTGGCCCAGGACCGCGCCAAGCAGCTGGGGTTCGAGGGCGCGGCGTTCCCGTGGCGGACGATCACCGGCGCGGAGTGCTCGGGCTACTGGCCGGCCGGCACGGCAGCCTTCCACCTGAACGCGGCCGTCGCGGCGGCCGTCACCCGCTACGTGAGCGCGACCGGCGACGAGGACTTCGCCGCCACGGCCGGCATCGAGCTGCTGGTGGAGACCGCACGGCTGTGGCGGTCGCTGGGGCACCACAACAGCGAGGGCCGGTTCTGCATCGACGGCGTGACCGGCCCCGACGAGTACAGCGCCATCGCGGACAACAACGTCTACACGAACCTGATGGCCAAGCGGAACCTGCTCGCCGCGTACGACTACGTGCACCGGTTCCCGGACCGGGCCCGCGAGCTGGGCGTCGGCGAGGAGGAGGCGGCGGCCTGGCACGACGCCGCCAAGGCGGTCATGGTGCCGTACGACGATTCGCTCGGCGTGCACCCGCAGTCCGACGGCTTCACCCGGCACCAGGAATGGGACTTCGCCCGCTCGAAGTACCCGCTGCTGCTGCACCACCCGTACTTCGACATCTACCGCAAGCAGGTGGTCAAGCAGGCCGACCTGGTGCTGGCGATCATGCAGTGCCCGGAGGAGTTCACCGCCGAGCAAAAGGCCCGCGACTTCGACTACTACGAGCGCATCACCGTGCGGGACTCGTCGCTGTCGGCGTGCGTGCAGGCGGTGGTGGCGGCCGAGGTCGGGCAGCTCCAGCTGGCCCACGACTACACCGCCGAGGCGGCGCTGATGGACATCGCCGACCTGGAGCACAACACCTCCGACGGCGTGCACATCGCGTCGCTGGCCGGCGCGTGGATCGCGCTGGTCTTCGGCTTCGGCGGGCTGCGCCAGGACGGCGGCATGCTGACGTTCACGCCCCGCCTGCCGCCCGGCCTGTCACGGCTGCGGTTCACCGTGCGGCAGCGGCAGTCCCGGCTGCGCGTGATCGTCACCCCGGACACCGCACGGTACGAGGTGGATGGTCCCGACGAGCTCACGATCGTCCACCATGGACACACGGTGCGCCTGGACACCGTGCAGGAGCTGGCGATTCCGCCGGCGCCGCGGGTCCGGCCGAGCGGGCAGCCGCCGGGACGGGCCCCACGCCGACGGGACCCGTCCACGGAGGAGGACGGCTGACATGGGCTGGGACGACCTGAGCCCGCACCGCCGGCGTCAGCTGGCGGCGCTGGGCTTCGTGCAGATCCTGCTGGCCCTGGCCGCCTGGCTGGATCTCGCGATCCGCCCGGCCGCCCGGGTGCGCGGCCCGAAGTGGGCGTGGACGCTGGTGATCGGCGTCAACTTCGTCGGGCCGCTCGCCTACTTCGGCTGGGGCCGGCGAGCCTCACCGGGCGATCTTCGCGACGGTGAGGTCCGCTTTACTGATCAGTGATCGATCGGTCACCGAGCGCCATACACGCCCTGCTCCACTGTGACGCGCACAGCGACGGACGAACGGAGCAGTCCGCTCCGTCCGCCGGCTCACAGCGACAGCGGGGAGCTGACACGTGGCGACACGAATCTCCTTACGACGCGAGCAGGTGGTGGCGGCCAGCCTGGTCGGATCGGTGGTCGTGCTCCTGGGATTCGCCTCCGGGCTCGGCCTTCACCACACCACGAGCGCCGCCGCGGCGCCGCCGACGACCACGACGCCCGCACCACCCGCCGCCACTGACCCGCCCGGTGGCGACCAGCCCGGTGAGGGCGGGTACCAGCCCGCCGGCTACGTCGGAACCGGCGGCCAGCAAGGCGACATCCCTTACCCGGCAACGACGACAGCGGCGCTGCCGACCGTGACGGCCACGTCCGCGGCCCCGACGACCACGTCGTCCGGCACGACCGCCACCAGCGCGCCGACCTGCACGCCCGGGCTGGTGCCGCAGGTCGTCGGCGTGGTCACCACCGGAGTACAGGGCCTTCCCCTGCTCGGCCCCGTGGTCTCCGGCGTCGGCCTGCCGCCGCTGGTGGACTCGCTGCTCGGCTCGTGCCCGACGACGTCCACCACCACGCCGACCGCCACCACCACGCGGTGAACGTCGACGCGGCACGGTCCTGGTACGTGCTCGCCAGGCTCGTCGACTACCTCGGCATCGCCCTGTTCGTCGGCGGCAGCGGCTTCGTCGCCATGCTGTGGCCGACGGGCAGCGCCGTGCGCGCCACGCGACGGGTGATCGTCACCGGCTGGCTGCTCGGCGTGGCCGGCGCGCTGGCCACCATCGTGCTCGAAGGCGTCTGGGCCGGCGGCGGCCCGATCGGCTGGCCGCTGGTGGCCAAGGTGCTGGCCACCGACTTCGGCCGGGTCTGGCTGGTGATCCTGCTGCTCTGGGTGCTCGGCGGCGTGGTGCTCGCGGACCTGTTGCAGCGCAAGGAGAACGCCGCCCGGTCGATGGCGTGGCGGATCGGCGCGATCGCCGTCGGGCTGGGCCTGCTGCGCGCGGTCGGCCTGACCGGGCACACCTCCGACTCCGGCGCCGCGCTGGTGGAGGTCGCCGACCTGGCGCACCTGCTTGGCATGGCGCTGTGGATCGGCGGCCTGGCGGTGCTGCTGTTCGGCGTCCTGCCCCGCCGGCGGCCGGACGAGCTGGCCCAGGTGGTACCGCGCTACTCGCGACTGGCGCTGATCAGCGTCGGCACCGTGGTGCTGGCCGGCGCGGTGCTCGCCTGGAACTCGCTCGGATCGCTGAACGCCCTGCTGCACACCAACTACGGCCACATCCTGCTGGTCAAGATCGGTGTGTTCGCGGTCGTGCTCGCCGCGGCGCAGGCGAGCAAGAGCTGGGTCGGGCGGCGGCTGGACTTCGCCGTCGTGCTGCGCGGCGACGCCCGCACGGTCCGGCCGTTCGTCTACTCCGTGACCGCGGAGACCGTGCTCGTGGTGTTCGTCCTGCTCGCCGCGAGCGTTCTCGTCACGGCCAGTCCCGGCCGCTGACGTCCCCACCGAAAGGAAACCGAAGTGGACCAACCGCCCCTGTCCGCGCGCCGGCGCAGCCTGCTGCTGCCCACGCTCGCGGTGCTCGCCGTGGCCGGATCGATCTTCGCGCTGACCGCACTGCGCGCGGATGACCAGCGCACGGCCAGCCCGGAACCGGTCGCCCAGACGGCCGCCCTGCCCGCCTCGGTGGTGGACGCGCAGAAGGCCGCCGTCGCGCACTACTCGCCGGCCACGGAGTCCTCGGCGATCGCCGTGGACATCAAGAACTATGCGTTCAGCCCGGCCAGCCTCACGGTGTCGATCGGGGACACGGTGACGTGGACCAACGAGGACACCGCCCCGCACACGGTGACCGTCACCGACGGGCCGGAGAAGTTCGCGTCGCCGACCCTGCAACAGGGCCAGACCTTCAGCTACACCTTCACCAAGGCCGGCACGTACTCGTACTACTGCGCCGTGCACCCGGACATGAAGGCGAGCGTCACGGTCCAGGGCTCGACTCCCCCGACCACCACCACGACCCCGCCGCCGACCACCACGACGACGATGACCATGCCGACGTCCAACCCGGGCGGCGGATGCGCGGTGAAGGAGGCGCTCGCCCCGTTCATCGCCCACCTCAAGGCGGCACACCTGGAGGAGTCGCTCGGCCAGCAGGTCACCGACGCGCTCAACCTCGACCAGTACATCAAGACGCACACCGTGCTGATCGAGAACATGCTCACGCCGGTCCTCAACGGTGACGCCGACCAGTCGGTGAAGGACGTGCTCTCGCCGCTGCTGGCCCATCTCAAGGCGGCCCACCTAGACGAGTCACTAGGCCAGCAGGTCACCGACCTGCTGAACGTGGACCAGTACGTCAAGACGCACACCGTGTTGGTGGAGAACATGCTCGAGCCGGTGTTCAACCAGCTGACCTGCTGATCGGCGGTCCGCAGCGGTCAGCGTGGCCCGCTGCGGCCCTTCCCCCGGACCGAAAGGACCCTCATGCCCGACACCGCGGTGCTGCCGGTCGGCGAGCGCACTCCCCTGCCCCCTCCCGGCTCGTACCGACTCGCCGGCTGCGCCCTCGAGTGCACGCCGTTCCCCTTGCTGCACCGACGGATCCGGCCGACCGGCGGCGAACTGGTCGTCGCCGACGAGACCACGCTGACGCTGACGGACCTGATCACCGCGACGGTCACCGTCGAGGATCGGCGTCGACTGCGCGTCACCGGCTGGCTCGACCTGCGCGGCCGGCGGCACACCCTCCGGTTGACCGGTCGCGTCGTGCACGTCGACGACGACGGCGTGGTGTTCGCCGCCACCGGCACGGCGGTCGCCGCCGGCCGCCGCCGGATCCGTGTCGACGCCGCTTCGGAGTTCGTCCGATGACCCGCCGGCTGCTTTCCGCGTTGCTGGTGCTGCCTTTCCTGGCGGTGCTGGCGCCCGCGCCGGCGGTCGCCGCGACGCAGGCCGTCACGATGGCGCAGTACGCGTTCGCGCCGGCCGCGATCACCGTGCACGTCGGCGACACCGTCACCTGGACCAACCAGGATCAAGCGCCGCACGACGTCACCACGACGAGCGCCCCGGTTCCGCTCCACTCGCCGACGCTGTCCACCGGACAGTCGTGGACGTACACGTTCGGCCAAGCCGGCACGTACGCCTACATCTGTTCCATCCATCCCGACATGAAGGCGCAGATCACCGTGCTGGCCGCGCCCCCGACGACAACGCAGCAGCGGACCGTGCCCACCACCACTGCCACGCACCGATCGGTCGGCGGCGGCGCGCCCGTCCAGGCCGTGCCTCCGACCACGGGCGCGCCACCTCTCACCACTACCACGATGCCTACGCCGACACCCACCCAGGCAACGCAGGAGATGCCGGCGATGGCACAGGTCGAGCAGTCCAGTCTGGACCCGATGCTGCTGGTCGCCGGCCTGGTCGCCGCGGTGGCGACGCTGTGTCTGCTGCTGATCGCCTCACGGGCTGCCGACTAGGCGGCGGGTCCCGTCGGCGAGTTCGGCGCAGAGCGTGCGGATCTCGGCGATGCCGGTGTCGACATCCGGCGCGTCGAGCATCCGCCGCACGATCGCCGAACCGACGATCACGCCGTCCGCGAAGGAGGCCACCTCCGCCGCCTGCCGGCCGTTCGACACGCCCAGCCCCACGAACACCGGAAGTTCCGTCGCCGCACGGATTCTGGCCACCAGGTCCTGGCCGCTCACCTCGGACCGCATGCCGGTGACGCCCATGGTCGACGCCGCGTAGACGAATCCCGTGCTGGCTCGGGCGATCTCGGCGACCCGCTTGTCCGTCGAGCTCGGCGCGGCGACGAAAACGCCGGCGAGGTCGTGCTTGTCGGCGACCTCCCGCCACGGCAGCGAGTGCTGCACCGGCAGGTCCGGCAGCACGCAGCCCGCCCCGCCGGCGTCGGAGAGCCGCTGCGCGAACCGGTCGATCCCGTACTGCTCGATGGGATTCCAGTACGTCATCACGAAGATCGGCACGCCGGTGGCGGCGGCGACCCGTTCGACCGTGCGGAGCACGTCCTCGGTGCGGGTGCCGTTCTCCAGCGCCTTCGTCGCGGCGGTCTGGATCGCCGGCCCGTCCATCACCGGATCCGTGTACGGCAGGCCGATCTCCAGCGCTCCACACCCGCTTTCGGCCATCGCCGTCAGCGTTCGGACCGCGCCGTCGACCGTCGGGAAGCCGGCCGGCAGGTAGCCGACGAGGGTCTTCTCGGTGCGCGAGAAACCACTGAAGGAGGACATAGGGCTCACTCCCCCACCAGCTCGAAGTACTTGGCGGCCGTGTCCATGTCCTTGTCGCCGCGGCCGGACAGGTTGATCAGCACCACGTCGCCCAGGCAGGCCCCCAGCTTGACCGCGCCGGCCAGCGCATGGCTGGACTCGATCGCCGGGATGATGCCCTCGGTCCGGGCCAGCAGCCGCATCGCGTCCATCGCCTCGGCGTCGGTGACCGGCACGTACTCGGCGCGCCCGATGTCCTTGAGATACGAGTGCTCCGGCCCGACGCCGGCGTAGTCGAGGCCGGCGGAGATGGAGTGCGTCTCGATGGTCTGACCGTCGTCGTCCTGGAGGAAGTACGAGCGGGACCCGTGCAGGACACCCACCCGGCCCTCGGCGAACGTCGCCGCGTGCCGGCCGGTCTCGACGCCGTCACCCGCCGCCTCGCAGCCGATCAGCCGCGTGTCGTCGTCCAGGAACGGGTGGAACGCGCCGATCGCGTTGGAGCCGCCGCCGACGCAGGCCAGCACGGCGTCCGGCAACTGCCCGGTGCGGCGCTGGATCTGCTCCCGCGCCTCCACGCCGATGACCCGTTGCAGGTCACGGACGATCGTCGGGAAAGGGTGCGGGCCGGCGGCCGTGCCGAACAGGTAGTGGGTGGAGTCCACATTGGCCACCCAGTCGCGGAACGCCTCGTTGATGGCGTCCTTCAACGTGCCCGATCCGGTCGGCACGGAAACCACTTCCGCGCCGAGAATCCGCATCCGCGCCACGTTCAGCGCCTGCCGCTCGGTGTCGAGCTTTCCCATGTAGACGGTGCAGTCGATGCCCAGCAGCGCGCAGGCCGTCGCCGTCGCGACGCCGTGCTGGCCGGCGCCGGTCTCCGCGATGACGCGGGGCTTTCCCATGCGCTTGGCCAGCAAGGCCTGGCCCAGCGCGTTGTTCAGCTTGTGCGAGCCGGTGTGGTTGAGGTCCTCCCGCTTGAGGAAGACCCGCGCGCCGACCGACTCCGCGAAGCGCGGCACCTCGGTCAGCGGGGTGGGCCGGCCGGCGTAGTCGGCCAGCAGGGTGTTGAGCTCCGTGGCGAAATCCTCGTCGCCACGGGCCTTGTCGTAGGCGACGGCGAGCTCGTCGATCGCGGCGACCAGGGCCTCGGGCACGTACTGGCCGCCGAAGCGGCCGAAGGCGCCCGTCCCGTCGCCGACGGCGGGATGGAAGAACATATGGGGTTTTGTCCTTACGGGTGAACGGATGGGGGCCGACGATTCGTCAGCCGTGCCATCGCATCCCGCGGACCTGCCCGGGCTCGCAGCCGATGTGGTAGCGCACCCGGCGCCCCTTGATCCGACGCGCGGGCGAGCGGGAGCCGCGGGGGGCTCCGCCGAAGCGCACGTCGTTCGTCATGAGCCGGAGGTTAATACCGTGACCGTCGGCCGCACAACCGGTTCCGGGTTGCCTGTGCGTGCGCTCACGGGGATGGTGGTGCCATGGAACGGGACGGCGTCAACCTGACCAACCTCGACCAGCAGCTGTTCGAGGGGGCCGAGGCGACCAAGGGCGACCTGGTCGACTACCTCGACGCCGTGCATCCGCAGTTGATCGCCGCGCTGGCCGACCGGCCGCTGTCGGTGATCCGCGCGCTGCGCGACCAGCCGCCGTTCATGCAGAAGAACCTGCCGAAGTACACGCCCGAGTGGGTGCGGCGGCAGCCGATCTGGGCCGAGGCGTCCAAGCGCGAGATCTCCTACGCGCTGTGCAACGACCGGCGGACGCTGCTGTGGTTCGCCAACCAGCGGGCCGTGGAGTACCACCCCACGCTGTTCCGCCTGGACCAGTGGGCGCATCCCACGCACATGGTCCTGGACCTCGACCCGCCCGCCGGCGACTCGTTCGGGCTCGTCGTGCGGGCCGCGCACCTCATCCGCCAGGCGCTGTCCGACTGCGGACTTTCCGGGGCGGTCAAGACCAGTGGCTCCAAGGGCGTGCACATCTTCGTGCCGATCGAGGGTTCCGTCGAGGACGTCGCCGCCGCCACCCGGGCCGTCGCCGCCCGCGCCGAGCGCCTCGACCCCCAGCTGGCGACCACCGCCTTCATCGTCGAGGACCGCCACGGCAAGGTCTTCCTCGACTCCACCCGTGCCGGCGGCGCGACCGTGGCCGCCGTCTACAGCCCCCGCCTCCGCCCCGGCGTCCCCGTCTCCTTCCCCGTCGCCTGGTCCGACCTGGACGACGTCGCCCCCGCCGACTTCACCATCCGCACCGCCCCCGCGCTGCTGGGATCGTCCGACCCCTGGTCGGCGGCCATGCCGCCCGTGCAGCCCCTCCCCGAAGACCTGGTCGCCGAGGGCCACACCATCCCCGTGGCCCGCGTCCAAGCCATGCACGAAGGCAAACGCCGCGCCCGAGCCCGCCGCCCCTGAACCCCCGCGAGTCGCGCTCTCAGACACAACGAATGTAGGTTTCCGGCACACCCACGCGAGTCCCGCCGAGCGTGACACCGCTTTGCGGTTTCGGGCAGATCGAGCCAACCTGGCCGCCCCGCCTGAGGGAACCTCAATTCCGCTTGCCCGCCTCGCTACCCTCAACGGGTGGACTATCGGCGGGAAATCTTCTCCTACCTGGAGCGGTCCGAGGGACTCGTGTTCACGCCGGGTCGCCGGAGCGACCAGTTCATCGTGAGCTCCAACTCGGGCGGCGGCTTTCTCTACGAGCCGGTGCTCACCGTCGCCGAGGACCTGCTCGAGGAATACCTGCGCGATTACAGCCAGGACCTCCTGGACCACCCCGACCCGATGGCCGACGCGCTGTCGATGACCGAGATCCACATGGCGGAGTACCTCGGGACCGATCACGGCGACGGCCTGAACGCGACGGTCGCCCTCGGTTTTCGCCGCGTCCGGCGCGGCAAGGTCGAGTTCTTCCTGGAGCAGGCCCCTCAGTGGGGCACGACCAACGTCAGGTAGACCATGCCCAGCACGCCCCGCCAGCCCTTGAGCCGCCACGTCCGCTGCCGGTCGGCCCCCGCTCGGGCCTCCTCGTCGTCGGGCCGCTCGAGCAGCCGGCGCTCCCGCGCCAGGGCGTGGCCGGACTCGAACTCGTCCCACTCGTCCTGGTTGGCCTGCGACAGCCACAGCAGCCGGTAACCGTGCTCCATCGCCAGGTCGACGAGCTCGGCGACCGACCCGTACTCCTCCCGCGTCATCGGCATCACGGCCAGCTGCTCGGCCGTGGGCTCCCGCTCCCAGAACCCCTCGCCGAGCAGCAGCCGCCCGCCCGGCCGCAGGATCCGCCGGCCGGCCTTCAGGGTGTTCACGGTGCTGTCGGTCGGCTCGCCGCCGAAGACGTGCGTCGCCCCGTTGACGATCAGCACGTCGGCCTCCCCCGACCACGCGCCGGCGTCGCCGACCTCCAGCGTCACCCGATCGGCGAGTCCCCGCTCGGTGGCCCGCTTCTGTCCATGGGCGATGGCCTCCGCGTCGAGGTCGACGCCGTGCCCGGTGGCACCGGCGGCGACGGCCCGCAGCAGCAGCTCGGCCCAGCCGCAGCCGAGGTCGACCACGTGCTGGCCGTCGAGCGGCCCGAGTGAGCGAATCAGCAGGTCGGCGCGGTACGAGGACATCGGCCCGTGGAACACCAGGTCGTCATGCAGGGGAGGCAGCGTCATGATCCAAGCCTCGCCACGGCCGCAACCGGTTTTCAGCCGGTGACGACGGCGACGACCGCGGTTCCCGCCGGGAAAACGCCCGTCCGGACCCGGTCGAACACGCCGTGCAGCATCTTCGCCACGTACACCCAATCGAGGGTCACGTCGTGCCGTTGCCGGAAATCGGCCACGAATTCGTCCAGCGCGGGGGTGCGTTTCGCGTAACCGCCGAAATGGGATTCGACGTCGATGGCCCAGTTGCCGGTCTCCGCGCCGAACGCGTCGATCTGCAGCCGCCGGACGTCGCCGGCCAGGAATTCGCCGCCCTTGAGCGCGGAGAAGCCCAGCGCGCGCTGCCCCGGCCGCAGGCCCGCGGCCAGGCCGGCCAGCGTGCCGCCGGTGCCGCAGGCGCAGCACAGCACGTCGAAATCCGGCGCGATCTCGGCCGGCAGCTCCTGACATCCCTGGAGCGCCAACGCATTCGTGCCGCCCTCGGGCAGCAGGTAGAAGTCGCCGAACTCGTCGGCGAGCGCCGCCAGCACGTCCGGCTCGGTCTTGCGCCGGTAGGTCGTCCGGTCCAGGTAGGCCAGCCGCATCCCGTGCTTGACGGCCCGCGTCAGCGAATCGTTGAGCGGCAGGTGCTCCTCGCCCCGGACGACGCCGATCGTGTCGAATCCGTAGCGGGCGCCCGCCGCGGCCGTGGCCCGGATGTGGTTGGAATAGGCGCCGCCGAACGTGAGCAGCGTGTGGTGCCCCTGCTCGCGGGCGGCGATCAGGTTGTACTTCAGCTTGCGCCACTTGTTGCCGGGGATGTCGGGGCTGATCAGGTCGTCCCGCTTGAGGTAGAGGCGGACGTCCCGGGCGCGCAGCCGCTCGTCGCGCAGCTCGGTCAGCGGGGAGGGAACCTGCACCGCGCAACTCTACGGCCACCCGTCCGTGTCGGCCGGAGGCGAAATGTCAGACCCGGCTGCGACGATGCCCAGGTGTCGGGATGACCCCCGTCCCGCGAACCGCAAGGAGCACCACGATGAGCGCTGTGGCGCCGGGAGTGCCCGGCTGGATCGACCTGGGCTCGCCGGATCTGGACGCGACGAGACGCTTCTACACCGAACTGTTCGGCTGGACCGCCCACACCGGCGGCGAGGAGTTCGGCGGCTACACCATCTTCAACCTCGGCGACGAGCCGGTCGCCGGCGCGGGCCCGCTGTTCAGCGAGGACCAGCCGGTCGTGTGGAACACCTACGTCATCACCGAGAGCGCGGACGACGTCGCGGCCAAGGTCGAGGCCAACGGCGGCAAGATCCTGATGGCGCCGGGCGATGTCGGCGAGAACGGCCGCATGGGCGTCTTCATGGACGCCGGGGGCGCGGCCTTCTCCGTCTGGCAGCCGGGCACCATGCCCGGCGCGACGGTGTTCAACGTGCCCGGCGCGCTGTGCTGGAACGAGCTGATGACCCGCGACCCGGCCGGGGCCAAGTCGTTCTACGAGGGCGTGTTCGGCTGGAACCACGAGGACGGCCCGTTCGGTGACACCACGTACACGACGTGGATGAACAGCGGCGCGCCGGTCGGCGGCATGATGCCGATGGAGGGCGACATGTGGCCGGCGGAGCTGCCGTCGCACTGGATGATCTACTTCGCCGTCGAGGACACCGACGCGGCCGCCACCAAGTGCGAGGCGCTGGGCGGCTCGGTCGCGGTCGCGCCGACCGACATCCCCCAGGGCCGGTTCGCCGTGCTCAACGACCCGCACGGCGCGGCCTTCTCCGTGATCAAGACGACGATGTGACCGTGTGCCAGGGCGCTTCGCCCCGGCTACGCAGTGCGCTGACCGCCGCGACGAGTCCGATCAGGACCGCCGCGGCGGTCAGCGCCCATGCGGCACGCGTGTGCAGCACCAGCAGCGCCCCGACCAGGGCGCCGAGGAACATCGCGAACACCGCCAGCGCGCGGCGCGCCGCCGCGACCCGGCCTTGACGGCGGATGTCGGCGGCGAAGCCGGACAGCGTCGAGGTGAGCACCGTCGTGGTCAGGTCGGGCACGGCGAGGCGGCGGGCGGTCGAGTTCTGGAGGCCCATCGCGACCGCGAGCAGCGCCGCCTCCACGACCGTCGCATCGGGCAGCAGGGAAAGGAGGATTGTCACGACCAACAGTCCCAACTCGACAAGTGCCACGTTGCGGAGCAGGTGACCGCGATGCGAATGCCGCTGCGCCAGGTGGCCGCCGGCGTACGAGCCGAGCAGGAAGCCCAGCAACGCGATCACCGACGCCGCCAGGGAGAAGCCCGGCGTGCCGGCCAACGCGAAGCCCACGAACACGACGTTGCCGGTCATGTTCGCGACGAACACGCGGCAGAGGTCGAGCACGCTCACCGCGTCCACCACGCCGGTCGCGACCGTCAGCACCAGCAGCAGGACCGGCAGCGGGCCGTGCCGCTCGCCGCGGGCCAGTTCGTCCCAGACACGCATCGGCGGCTCAGTGAGGCGGCGACGGCGCCGCGAGAGCGTGTCGCACGGTCGGTTCGGCGTCGGCGAGACGACGGGCCCGTTCGAGCACGTCGTGGTCGGCGCCGGTGTAGCGGGAGTGGTGCTGCGCCAGGTGCTCGGACCAGGACGGCACCTGGAACGTCTCGATGAACAGCATCGGGTCGGCGAGGTCGCGGTGCAGGCCCCAGCTGGTCGCACCCGTGCGCCGCCGCGAGCGCTCCACCACGGTCATCGCCTCGGTGAAGCCGTCGACGTTGTCCTCGGCCACCAGGTACTCGATCAGCACGAGCACCGGCCCGTCGGTCGGCCGGAGTTCTAAAACCAGCGATGGCTCCGCCCAGTTCGCGGCCACCGACCGGTCCAGGTTGCCGCCGTCGTACAGCGGCCACAGCCAGCCGGTGGCCGCACCGAGCAGCAGCAGCGCCGCCGCGACGAACATCGTGATCATCAGGCCCGCGTAGCCGGCGACCACGCCCCAGATCGCCGCGCCGAACGCCTGGCCGCCCATGAACACGATCAGGTAGAACGCGAGGCCGCGGGCCCGCACCCAGCCGGCCAGCGTCAGCTGCATCGCGGCGTTCAATGTCGACAGCACGCCGATCCACGCCGCGCCGGCCAGCACCAGCGGCAGCACGGCGACGAGCGCGTTCGGGCAGATCGGCAGCACCGCCGTGACGGCCGCGAACACCGCGCCGGAGACCATCAGCATCGCCGTGCCGCTGATCTTGCGGGCCGCCGCCGGCAGACCCAGCGCGCCCGCGACCGCGCCGACGCCCAGGGCGCCCAGCATCAGGCCGTAGCCGCTGGAGTCCAGGTGCAGGACCTGCGCGGACACCGACGGCAGCAACGCCCACAGCGCCGAGGCCGCCGGCACGAACAGCATCGACCGGAACAGGATCCGCCGGATGCCCGGCGCGTTCCGCAAGTACCGGACCCCCGCCCGCACCGCCGCGACCGCGTGTTCGCGCTCCGTCTCGTTCGGGCGGGGCTGCGGCGGCCGGCGCCAGAACTGCAACGCCAGCAGGATCACCACGAACGACGCCGCGTTCAGCGCGAACGTCCAGCCCACGCCGGCCAGCGACACCAGCAGGCCGCCCAGCGCCGGCCCCACCGCGCGGGCGATGTTCATGTTCACCGCGCCCAGCGCCGACGCCTGCTTCAGCTGCTCCCTCGGCACCAACTCCGGCTGGATCGCCTGCCAGGCCGGGCCCACCATCGCCGTGCCGCAGCCCAGCAGGAAGGTCAACGTCAGCAGCAGGCCCGGCGTCATGCCTCCCGTGAAGGTCGCCACCGCCAGCAGCGTCGCCACCACCGCCATGCCCAGCTGCGCCCACACCAGCAACCGCTTGCGGTCGGCAAGATCGGCCAGCACGCCCGCCGGCAGCGCGAACAGGAACACCGGCAGCGACCCCGCCGTCTGCACCAGCGCCACCACCGTCGGCCCGTGGTCCAGGAGCAGCCACTGCGCGCCCACCGACTGCACCCATGTCCCCACGTTCGACGCGAACTGCGCCAGCCACAGCGCGCGGAACGTGCGGGCGGCCAGCGGGGCCCAGGCGGACGACTTCAGTGCCAAGGTCGGCTCATTTCGGCGGTAGGCGGGGGCCACCAACCTACTGGCCGAACGCCGGTTCGAGCCCCGCAGCACGCCGCCGATCCCTCCTTTTCCGCCACATGCGCTTCCCATTTGCGCGGAGGTGACGAGTGGGAAGCGCATGTGGCAGAACGGAGGTGCCCGAAACCGACATTCGGTCTGGCGGAGAGCGCGACTCGCCGGGGGGGCGGCCCGCGATGGGATGCAGGGAAGGACGCCTTCCCTGCGTTCAGCGAGGGTAAGGCGTCCTTCCCTGCATCGGGATCTGCCTGGAACCTACATTCGGTGTGTCTGAGAGCGCGACTCGCCGGGGGTGTAGCCGGGGCCGGGTTCGGGGGTCACGGCGGTGGTGGTGATCTCGCCGCCGCAGTGGCGGCAGGCCAGGTAGGGGTCGGCGTGCCGGCCGCAGTCGTTGTGCCGCAACACGATCGGCGGGCCGTCGGGGGTGGGCAGGTAGGTGTCGCCCCAGTTCATGAGGGCGACGACGGCCGGGAACAGGCCCTTGCCTGCGTCGGTGAGGCGGTACTCGTGCTTGTCCTCGTCGTAGGCGACCTTCTCCAGCAGGCCGGCCTCGACCAGGCGCTTGAGCCGGGTCGACAGGGTCGGCCGCGGGATGCCGAGGTTGCGGGCGAGCTGCCCGTACCGCCGTACACCGAAGAAGGCCTCGCGCAGGATGAGCAGGGTCCACCGCTCGCCGACGAGTTCCAGGGCACGGCCGACCGACTCGGCGGTGAACCGGTGCCGGAACTCCTGCTCAGCGGTCATCGGCGCGCCAGTTCGGTCAGCAGGCGGGCGCCGCACGGGTCCTCGGCCGTCGGCGGGACGATGCCGACGTGGTCGGCGCCGGCGGCGTGGAACTCGGCGATCCGGGACAGCACGTCGGACTTCGAGCCGACAGCGCCGACGGCACCGATGAGCGAGGCGGGGATGTCCGCGGCGAGGTCCTTTCTGGACACTCCGGACCGGGCCCGTTCCACGAGCGAAGAGTAGCCCAGGGCGCTGAACATCTCGCCGTAGCCCGGCGGGCTGAGGTACACGGCGGTCTGGGCGGCGAGCTGGCGCAGGGTCGCGGGCCCGGGATCGAGTGCCACGGGGATCCACACGGCGAGACGGGGCGGCGTGCGGCCAGCGTCGGCCGCATGGGCGTCCACGAGCTTTCGCACCTGGGCGACGTGCTCGGGTGACACGAGGTTGAGCACCACCTCGTCCGCGACCTCGGCGGCGACGCGGGTCATGGCGGGCCCGAAGGCGGCGACGGTGATCGGCAGGCCGGGTAGCGGTCGGCGCAGGCGGAAGCCCTTGCTACGAACGTGTTCGCCGGCGAAGTCGGAGCGGCCACCGTCCAGAACGGACCGCAGCACGCCGACGGCCTCCCGCATCCGCCCGGCCGCATGCTGCCAGGAACGATCATGCCAGCCGCTGACGATGGCCGGGCTCGAACCGCCCAGCCCGATGCCGGCGACCGGCCGGGCAAGGTCCGTCACGGACGACACGCCGAGGGCCACCGACACGGGCGTACGCACGGAGATCGGCAGCGGTCCGATGCGCAGCCCGATCCGCTCGGTGCGCAGACCCACCGCGGTGGCAAGGGAAAAGGCGTCGTACGTCGCCATCTCGCCGAGCCACAGCGTGCCGAAACCGTTGCGCTCGGCCTCGACGGCGATGCCGACGGCCTCGACGTCCGGGCGGTCCAGCCAGAACGGCGTCACCACGCCGATGTCGCTCACAGCTGACCGGTTTCGGTCGGCAGGCCGAGCAGCAGACGGCCGACGAGTTCATACGTCGCCGGGTTGACCTGGAAGTGCGCGGTGGCGGTGTGCGCGTCCCGGAAACGGCGCTGCAATGGGGAATACTCGTAGATCGCGGAACCGCCGCCGAGGTCGTACACGGCGTCGACCACCTCCGCCGAGGTGCGCACGGCATGCGTGCAAGCCAGCCGCAGCGAGGTCCGCAGCTCGACGGAGACCGAGCCCGCAGCGGCGGCATCCCAGGCGTCGGAAATGGCCTGGTAGTACAGACCCCGAGCGGCCCGCAGCGATGCCTCGGCGGCGGCGAACGCGGCCTGCGTGGCCGACCGCTCGGCGGTCGACCGGCTGGATCCGGACGGCTTACGCACCGACGCGAGCTCGATGAACTCGGTCATCGCGCCACGTGCGTTGCCCAGTGCGGCGGCGGCGATCGACGCCGCGAAGAACCCGAACAGCGGGAACCGCTGGAGGGTCCGGGACCCCTCAGGCGGGCCGTCGAGCACCGAGAACAGCCGCGAGTCCGGCACGAACACGTCCTTGGCGACGACGTCGGTGCTGCCGGTGCCCCGCAGGCCGGACGTCTTCCAGGTGTCGAGGATCTCCAGCTCCGCGGTGGGGAACGCCGCCGTCCGCACCTGCCCATCCTGAATGAAGCCGAGAAAGATCCACTCGGAGTGCCGGACACCGCTACAGAACGACCACCGGCCGCTGATCCGCACGCCCCCGTCGACCGGTGTGCCGGCCGCCTTCGGCGCCCACACACCGGCGGCCACCGCGGTGGGGTCGCCGAACACCTCCTGACCGCCCTTGGCCGGCAGGTACGCGCCGAGCAGGCTGCTGGTCGCGGCGATCGACACGCACCAGCCGGCGGACGCGTCGCCGACGGCGATGGTCTCCGCCGCCTCGAGGATCTCCATGGCGGTGGGCTCCGCGCCGCCGAGATCGGCGGTCAGGCCGATGCGCAGCAGGTCGTGCGCCTTGAGCTCGTCGACGAGGCCGGGCGCCAGCCGGCGGCCCCGCTCGGTCTCGTCGGCCAGCTCGCGGGCGACCGCGGCGACCTTCCGTGCGCTCGACAGCATGCGCCCTCCAACCGGTTCAGTTCTGTTACCGGTTCAATATTCTTACCGGGAGTCGCGCATGTCAACCGCTACCGTGGTCGGATGACCGCCACGCACGTGGACGTGCTGATCGTCGGCGCCGGGCTGTCCGGGGTGAACGCGGCGTACCGGCTGCGCACCCGGACGCCGCGGCGGACGTACACCATCCTCGAGGCGCGGGACGCCATCGGCGGCACGTGGGACCAGTTCCGCTACCCCGGCGTCCGCTCCGACTCCGACATGTTCACGCTGGGCTACCCCTTCCGACCGTGGCCGAGCCCCCAGGCCATCGCCGACGGCCCGTCGATCCTCGACTACGTGCGCGAAACCGCCGCCCTGAGCGGCATCGACCGCCAGATCCGGTTCCGGCACAAGGTGCTCACGGCCTCGTGGTCCACAAAGGACGCCCGCTGGACCGTCGAGGCCGTGCACGACGGCGAGCCGGTGGCGTTCACGTGCGCGTTTCTCTACCTGTGCAGCGGTTACTACAGCTACGACAGCGGGCACGTGGTCGACTTCCCCGGCCGGGACCACTTCGCCGGCGACATCGTGCATCCGCAGTTCTGGCCCGAGGACCTCGACTACGCCGGCAAGAACGTCGTGGTCATCGGCAGCGGCGCGACCGCCGTGACGCTCGTGCCGGCGCTGGCCGACAAGGCCGCGCACGTCACCATGCTCCAGCGCTCCCCCAGCTACGTCATAGCCCGCCCCGGCCAGGACGCGCTCGCCAACAAGATCCGCTCCGTACTGCCGGAGCGCCTCGCGCATCAGGTCAACCGGTCCAAGAACCTGGTGCTGAGCACCATTTTCTACCAGTACATGCGACGATTCCCCGACCGGGCCGCCGCTTTCCTCCGCAGGGGCGCCGCCGCCGGGCTCGGCGACACCGTGCCGGTCGACCCGCACTTCACGCCGGCGTACAAGCCGTGGGACCAGCGGCTGTGCCTGGTGCCCGACGGCGATCTGTTCAAGGCCTTGCGCGCCGACCAGGCCAGTGTCGTCACCGATCACATCGAGACGTTCACCGCCGGCGGCATCAAAGTGAAGTCCGGCCGCGAACTGCCGGCGGACATCATCGTCACCGCGACCGGCCTGAAGGTCGTCGCCATGGGTGGCATCGCACTCACCGTGGACGGCAAGGCCGTCGACACGAGCACGTTGACCGTCTACAAGGGAATGATGTTCAGCGGCATTCCCAACCTGGCCTGGTGTGTGGGCTACGCCAACAACTCCTGGACACTGCGCGCCGACCTGACCTCGCAGTACGTCTGCCGCCTGCTCAACCACATGGACCGCGGCGGGTTCACCGTGTGCACGCCGACGCCGACCGAGCGCGACGCCACCAGCGGCCGGCCCATCCTCAACCTGACGTCCGGCTACGTCAAACGGGCCGAGGCGATCCTGCCCAAGCAGGGCCGGCGGCGGCCGTGGCGCACCCGCCAGAGCTACCTGGTCGACCTCGTCGACCTGCGCCTCACCCCGGTCACCGACGGCGTCATGCGTTTCACCACCGGTCCACGTGCAGCACCTCGTCCAGCGGCTGGCGCGGGGCGGGCCTGAAGCCGTCGCCGGTGTGGTAGGCAGTGGGGATCAGCGCCGCCTGGTGCACGTCGGCCGGCAGACCGAGGATCTCGGCGACCTCGGACTCGTACTTCAGGTGCAGCGTGGTCCAAGCGGTGCCTAGGCCGCGGGTGCGGGCGGCCAGCATGTAGCTCCACGCGGCCGGCAGCACGGAACCCCACAGCCCGGCCTGGTTGCCGGATCCGAGACCGCCGGGAACCCGAAGGCACGGGATGACCAGCACCGGAACCTGGCCCATGGTGTCGCCGAGTGCCGCGACGGAGGAGTGCACCCGCTGCTGCACCGCCGACCGCGCGGGGTCGGCGGCGAACAGCTTGCCGGCCGCGCCCGACGACTCCAGGTACTCGTCGCAGGCCCGCTTGTAGACGGCGCCGACCGCGGCCCGCTGGTCGGCGTCGGCGACGACCAGCCACTGCCAGCCCTGGCGGTTGGAGCCGCTGGGGGCCTGGAGGGCGATGGTGAGGCACTCCCGCACCACGGCCAGGTCCACCGGCCGGGTCAGGTCCAGCCGCTTGCGGACGGACCTGGTCGTGGTGAGGACGGTCTCCGCCGACATCTCGTTCATACGTCCATGCCTACCAGCGGCGTCCAGGCAGCGCCGCTTCGAACGAGGTGTAGCCGGCCTTCACAGCAGCTTGTCGAGGGTGATGGGCAGGTCGCGGACGCGCTTGCCGGTGGCGTTGTGCACGGCGTTGGCGACGGCGCCGGCGACACCGACGATGCCGAGCTCGCCGAGGCCCCGCGCGCCGAGCGGGCTGAAGACGGTGTCGGGGTAGTTGAGGAACTGCACGTCGACGTGCGGGATGTCGGCGTTGACCGGCACCAGGTAGGCGGCCATGTTGGCGCCGGCATAGCGGCCGGTGTCGGGCTCGACCCGGCTGTCCTCCAGCAGCGCGCCGCCGATGCCCATGACGACGGCGCCGAGGACCTGGCTGCGGGCGGTCTTCTCGTTGACGATCGTGCCGGCGTCGATCACGGTCAGCCACCGCGACACCCGCGGCTCGCCGGTCCACCGGTTGACCCGCACCTCGCAGAAGTGCGCGCCGAACGACAGGTAGCCGTAGCCCTTGGTGGTGCCGCTGGGCAGCGACGACGTGCCCTCGACGGCGGGCAGGTCCATCGCGGTGAGCAGGCTGCCGAAGCTCATCGACACGCCGTCGGCGCTGACCATGCCGTTGGCGTACGTCGGCGTCTTGCCGTTGAAGGGAGAGGCCGGATTCGTGGCGGCCTGTGCAATGAGGGCCGCCTTCGCGGCGTCGGCGGCGGCCAGGACGGCCGGGCCGTTGCTGGACGTCGAGGTGGAGCCGCCGGCGGGCGTGGCGACCGGCAGCGAGGAGTCGCCGAGCTCGGGCACGATCGACCCGGCCGGGATGCCCAGGGCCTGCGCGCCGAGGATGGCGAAGACGGTGAACTGGCCGGTGCCGAGGTCCGCGCCGGTGCCGGAGACGACCGCGGTTCCGTCGGCCTGCAACCGGACCTTGATCGTGGACTTCGACCGCGACGCCGGGTAGGTGGCGGTCGCGGTGCCGAGCCCGACCAGCCAGTCGCCGTCGCGGACCGAGCCGGGCACGGGATTGCGTTTGTCCCATCCGAAGGCGCTGGCGCCGGCCGTGTAGCACTCGTCCAGATGCTTGCTGGACCAGGGATTTCCGCTGTTCGGGACCTTCACTGCGTAGTTCTTCTGGCGCAGCGCCAGGGGATCCATGCCGAGCTTGAACGCCAGCTCGTCCATGGCGCTCTCCAGCGCGAAGGCCCCGTGCGTCTCCCCGGGCGCCCGCATCGGCGTCATCGCCGACACGTCCAACGGCACGAAAGCCCTGGTGACGTGCAGGTTCGGCGACGCGTAGGTGGTCAGCGACTGGTTGGCGACGTTCTCCATGGACGGCCCGGACTGCGACTTTCCGGACACGCCCTCGTGCTTGATCGCCACGAGCGTGCCGTCCTTGGCCGCGCCGAGTGTCACCGTCTGGTGCGACGGCGGCCGATGCCCGGACACGGCGAACGTCTGCTCGCGGGTCAGCGCGACCTTGACCGGCCGCCCCAGCGCGCGGGCGGCGGCCGCGGCCAGCGGCACGTGCGCCCAGTTGCCGATCTTTCCTCCGAAGGCCCCGCCCACATAGGGATTCACGACGTGCACTTTGGACTGATCGACGCCGAGCGCCCGCGCCATGTGGCTGACGACGTTCATCACGCCCTGCGTCGCCGTGTACAGCGTGAGCCGGTCGTCGGTCCAGACCGCGACCGCCGCGTGCGGCTCCATCGGGTTGTGATGCTGGTGCGGTGTGGTGTACACAGCCGACACCGTCACGTCGCTGGCCGCCAGCGCGGCGTCGATGGAGGTCACACCGGGGGCGAGGACCTCGGCGACGGGACTGCTCGTCGGGGTCGCGGTCGCGACGCCGGCGGCGAAGTCCACGTTGCCCGGCTTGACGTCGTAGGTCGGCGCGATCAGCGAGGCGGCGTCCCGGGCGTGCTCGAAGGTGTCGGCGACGACCATGCCGATCACCTGTCCGTTGTACCGGACCCCGTTGTCCTGCAACACGGGCGCGGTCTCGTCGGTGGAGTTGTCGCCGTAGCCGAAGAGCTTCAACGGATTGAACGGCGTGTAGACCGCCAGCACGCCCGGCGCGGCCAGCGCGGCGGTGGCGTCCATCGCCGTCACCGTGCCGAGCGCGATCGTGCTGGTGACCAGATACCCGTACGCGGTGGCGACGTTGTCGGCCGCGAAGACCGCGCCACCGGTGACCTTGAGCCGGGATTCGACCCGGGACAGCGACACGGTCATCGCGCACCCGCCAACGCCCGCGCGATGGTCCGCTGCACCAGCGGCAGCTTGAACGCGTTGTCCCCCAACGGCTTCGCCCCGACCACTGCCAACTTCGCCGCCTCCAGGTAGCTCTCCTCGGTGGCCGGTTTGCCGCGCAGCGCTTCCTCCGTAGCCGGCAACCGCCACGGCCGGGTGCCGACGCCGCCGACCGCGATCCGGGCGTCCCGCACCACGCCGCGGTGCACGTCCACCGCCACCGCGGCCGAGGCCAGCGCGAACTCGTAGGACGTTCGGTCCCGAACCTTCACGTATGCCTGCGGCCAGTCGCAGGCCGGCACGATCACCTCGGTGATCAGCTCGCCGGGTCGCAGCTGGTTCTCCACCGCCGGCGTGTCGCCCGGCAGCCGGTAGAAGTCGGCCAACCGCACCACCCGCTGGCCGTGCCGGTCCTGCAACCGGATCGAGGCGTCCAGCGCGACCAGCGCCACCGCCAGGTCGCTGGCGTGTGTCGCGACGCAGGAGGCGCTGGTGCCGAGGACGGCGTGCGTCCGGTTGGCCCCGTTGACGGCCGGGCAACCGCTGCCCGGTTTGCGCTTGTTGCACGGCATGCGCACGTCACGGAAGTAGTCGCAGCGGGTGCGCTGCAAGAGGTTGCCGCCGATGCTGGCCATGTTGCGCAGCTGCGGCGAGGCGCTCAGCCGCAACGCGGTGGCCACCATGGACCAGCGCGAGGCCACCTCATGGTGCACGGCGACGTCGGCCATCCGCTCCAGCGCGCCGATTCTCAGGCCGGCCGGCGTGCACTGGATCCCCCGCAGCGGCAGGGAGTTGATGTCGACGACGTGCGCCGGCGTCATCACCTCCAGTTTCATCAGGTCCACCAGCGTGGTGCCGCCGGCGAGATAGGACGTGCCGTCGCCACCCTGGGTAAGCGCTTGCCGCACGGAGGCCGCAGCGCCGTAGCCGAAGCCCCTCATCACTTCTCACCTCGAGCCTGTTTGACCGCGTCCACGATGTTGGAGTAGGCGCCGCACCGGCAGATGTTGCCGGACATCGCCTCACGGATGTCGTCGTCCGTGTGGACCGACCGGTCCGAGACCACCTCGACCGCGGACATGATCTGGCCGGATGTGCAGAAGCCGCACTGGAATCCGTCGCAGTCGACGAAGGCCTGTTGCACGGGATGCAACGCATCGCCGTCGGCGATGCCCTCGATCGTCGTCACGTTCTTGCCCACACAGGTGATCGCGAGCGTCAGGCAGGACACCACGCGACGGCCGTCCACATGCACCGTGCAGGCCCCGCACTGTCCGCGGTCACAGCCCTTCTTGGTGCCGGTCAGGCCGATCCGCTCACGCAACGCATCCAGCAGCGTGACTCCCGGATCGGCGTCCAGTTCGTACGGCTTGCCGTTGACGCTCAACCGAATCCGCGCCGGCGGAACCGGATCGGCCCAGGCCCGGCCGGGCGCCCACGCAACCGTGCCGGCCACCGACGCGGCCGCCGCCCCGCCCAGAAATCCGCGCCGCGACACACTTCCTGCCATGCGACCCTCCCAGATAGGTGGTCGATGCGGCGGAATCGACATCACTGTCGGTGAGGCTAGCAGCACGCGCGATTGACAGTCATCGACCTGCGTAGTGAGATGACTGCACCGCCGCGTCCTTGTGTACCGAGGAGGACGACATGAGGGTCGCTGCGACGCTGGTCGCCAGTCTGACCTTGAGCACGACCGTGTTGGTCGGACAGGCCGCCGCCGCTCCGGCTGACACCACCCCTGCCGCCTGCCCGGTCGTCGCGCCGATGCTGACCGCCGCCAACACCTGGCTCGCCAACGGGACCGACCTGGCCTCGGCGAGTTGGCAGAACGCCGTCTTCCACGTCGGCAACCTGGCCATGGTGCTGACCAGTGGCCAGTCCAACCACAAGACGCTGCCGTGGGCCCAGGCGCTGAACTATTAGTTGATCACCGATCCGGCCAACGAGTTCAACCCGGCCGACGAGGCCGCCGGGGAGGCCTACCTCGACCTGTACCACTACTTCCACCCGGACCCGCCGATCCTGGCCGCGCTGCGCCAGCGCGTCGCCGACGAGGTGGCCAGCGTCCAGGCCGGCCACGTCAGGTACTGGAACACCGTGGACGCGCTGAACCAGGCGTGGCCGCAGTTCGTCCGGCTGGGCGTGATGGACTCCAAGCCCGAGGACATCCAGGCGGCCCAGGAGCTGTTCCACTACACGGAGAAGCGGGCCGGCGGCTTCGGCCTGTTCAACGAGTTCACCGGCCTGTGGTACCACGACGCGAGCAAGGTCGGCTCGTTCGAGTTCTGGTCCCGCGGCAACGGCGAGGCGCTGGCCGCGCTGGCCACCGTGCTCCAGTGGCTACCGCAGAACGACCCGAACCGGCCGGAGTACGTGCGGGTGTTCCAGAAGATGGCCAACACCCTTCGACTGGTCCAGCGATCCGACGGTTTCTGGAACGTCGACCTGCTCAACCCCTTCGACCATCCGGGTCCGGAGAGCAGCGGCACCGCGCTGTTCGCCTACGCCCTGGGCTGGGGGGTGAACAACGGCGTCCTGGACGCCAAGAAGTTCACGCCGACCGTCACCAAGGCGTGGCACGCCCTGACCACCAAGGCCTTGCAGCCCAACGGCGTGCTCGGCTACGTGCAGGGTGACGCTGCCGGCCCGCGCGGCGCGCAGCCGGTCAAGGCGACCGACACCGCCGCCTACGGGGTCGGCGCCTACCTGATGGCCGGGCAGCAGGTGGCGAAGCTGACCCCGGGCTGCTGAGTTCTTGCCGCGCGTTCCGCGCGGGACGAGGCCGCTCGTGACCGGTGCTGTGTCCTTTGCGCCGCCTCCGGCGGCGCGGCTCGGCCGCTCGTGACCGGCGCCTTCCCTGGCCGGATTTCGATCGCTCGCGTCGGCTCGGGTGGTGGGGCGAGTCGGGTGGCGAGCGATCGAAATCCGGCGACGGTCCAGGCACCGGCGCGGCCTCGCGACTTCAGCTTGGCGGGCGGCGGTTACCCTGCGCGGTATGACCGCGCAGGGTCGCCGCAGGGCGCTGATCGTGGCCACCGGCAGCTACGAGCACAAGGGGCTGCGCCGACTGGCCGCGCCGGCGCACGACGCCGACGCGCTGCGGGCGGTGCTGGCCGATCCGGAGCTGGGCGGCTTCGAGGTCGAGGTGGCGCGGGACCTGCCGGCGCACCAGATCCAGCGGCGGGTGGCGGACTTCCTCGCCGGCGGCGGGCGCGACGACGTGCTGCTGCTGCATTTCTCCTGTCACGGCCTGAAGAACGCGGCCGGTGAGCTGTTCCTGGCCGGCACGGACACGGTGCCCGACCGGCTGTCGGCGACGGCGGTGCCGGCTCGGTTCGTGAACGATGAGCTGGCCGAATGCCGCGCTGCGCACGTGGCGCTGCTGCTGGACTGCTGCTTCGGCGGCGCCTTCGCGAAGGGCAGCGTGTCCCGGTCGGTGGACGACGTCGACGTGGAGCAGTCGTTCCCGCTGCGGCCGGGCCGCAGCCGCGTGGTGATCACGGCGTCGAGTGCGACGGAGTACGCCTTCGAGGGCGAGGAGCTGGCGGAATCGGGCCGGCTGCGGCCGTCGCTGTTCACCGAGGCGGTGGTGGAGGGGCTGCGCACCGGCGACGCGGACCTCAACGGCGACGGCTCGGTGGACCTCGATGAGCTGTACAAGTACGTCTACGCAAGGGTTACCGCCGCCACCGCGCACCAGACGCCGCACCAGTCCGGCGGCGGTCACGGGGCCTCGCTGCTGATCGCCCGTACGCCGCTGGCTCGTCGAGTGGGGACCGTCGACGTCGAGGAATCCCTTGCCGCACGGGCGAAGGATCCGGATGCGGCGGCGCGGCTGGCGGCCGTCGGCGAGCTGCGGACGTTGCTGGTGGGAGACGACGTCTCGGTGGCCGCCGGCGCGTTGACGGTGTTGCAGGCGCTGACCGGCGACGACAGTGTGAGCGTGCGTACCGCCGCCGCGGAGGCGCTGGTGGTGGCGCAGCTGCGGCCGTCGCCGGCGGTGGTGGAGCTCGGCGAGGACACCGCTCAAGCGGTCGCCTTCGCCGGGGCGCCGCTGGCACGGATCTTCCACGTGACGACCGAAACCCGCTGGTTACGGGTGTCGCGGGACGGCGGCGCGGTGATCGCGCAGGCCGATCCGGCGGCGTATCCCGAGGGCTACGGCGAGCTGCGCGGCGACTTCACGGTGATCACCCGACTCGGGCCGGTCGTGGTGCCGGTGGTGTGCCGGCCCGCCGGGCGGCTGTGGGCGCGGGCGTCGATCCCGACGCCGGATCTGACGCTGTTCCACGACTGGCGGGTGCTGTTCGGCACCGCCGTCGTGGAACTGGTGGTCGTGTTCGGGGCCGCCGCGAGCATGCTGGAGTCGGCGACGTTCCTCGGCTTCCTCTACGAGGTGCTGCGGTGGGGACCACTGCTCGTCGGCATCCGGCTGATGGAGGGGGACGGTTTCCGGCGGCCCGTCGGGTACGGGATGGTCGCCGCGAACGCGGTGTTCCTACTGGTCGACGGCCTGGGCAACGTGCACACGACCGGCGGCATCTGGTCGTGGCTGCAACTGGCGCTGGCGGTCGCGGTCGTGGCGGTGCTGGGGATTCGGCTGTGGCCGTTCGAGCAGGTGCCGCGCCGGATAGCCCTGGTGCCGCCGACGCAGCGGCCGCTGGCGTGGGTGACGATCGGCGCGGCCGCGGTGGAGCTGATCCTGCTGCTGTCGGCGATTCCGACGGATGCCGGCTCGTTCACGATCGGCGGTGTGATGGGGCCGGTGGCCGGCCTGCTCGCGGTGGTGCCGTGGGCCGGGCTGTGCGTGCTGGTGGTGCTGGCGCGGACTGTTTCGGCGCCGCAGCGGCTGTTCGTGACGGCGGCGGTGGTGGCGTATGCGGGGCCCGAGGTGGTCTTCATGCTCGGTTCCATCCTGCTCGGCGCGAACTTCACGTACGTCGGCGACGACGTGTGGGACGCCCAGGGCACCGCCGCGTGGTTCCCGCTGCTGCACGCCGCCGTGACGACCGCGCTGGCCGGCACCGCCGTCGCGAGGGTTTACAGGCGGGTGTGACGCGCGTTACCGTCGAATGTGGAAGCGCTTCCAGACATCTCCGGGCCGCCACCCAGACCTTCCCTGCGAAAGGCTCACCCATGTCCGGAGCACACCTGCGACGGCTCGCGGTGGCGGCGCTGGTCGGCGCGGCCGCCATGCTGCTGCCGGTGGCGACCGCGCACGCGGCCACCACGACCTGCGCGCCCCAGGGCACGATCAGCGCGAACGGCGGCGAGTACACCATCCAGGCCAACGAGTGGAACTCGTCGGACCAGCAGTGCATCACCTACACCGGCGGCACCGCGTGGTCGGTGAGCACCGCCAACTTCACTCTCTCCGGCGGCGCGCCGGCCACGTACCCGTCGATCTACAAGGGCTGCCACTGGGGCGCCTGCACGGCCGGCAGCGGACTGCCGATCCAGGTCAGCAAGCTGGCGACCGCAACCTCGTCGTGGAGCACCGTGCAGCCGGCCTCCGGCGCTTACGACGTCGCCTACGACCTGTGGACGAACTCGGCGCCCACCACCGGCGGCCAGCCCGACGGCAGCGAGATCATGATCTGGCTGAACAGCCGCGGCGGGGTGTCGCCGTTCGGCTCGAAGGTGGCGTCGGCGAACATCGGCGGGCTGAACTGGGACGTGTGGACCGGGCGGCAGACGTCCTGGAACATCGTGTCGTACGTGCTCCAGGGCGGCGGGACCGCGTTCAACGGCCTGAACGTGAAGGCGCTGATCGACGACTCGGTGGCGCGGGGCGTGACCAACGCCAACCACTACCTGCTCGACGCCGAGGCCGGCTTCGAGATCTGGCGCGGCGGGCAGGGGCTGGCGACGAACAGCTTCTCGTTCACCGCCACAGCCGGTTCGGGCGGCGGTTTGCCGCTGTCGCAGGGAAAGCCGGCGACGTCGTCGTCCGTCGAGAACGCGTCGTTCCCGGCATCGAACGCTGTGGACGGCAACACGTCGACGCGGTGGAGCAGCGCGTTCCAGGACGGGCAGTGGGTCCAGGTCGACCTCGGTTCGGCGCACCAGATCACCAAGGTGGTGCTGAACTGGGAGGCGGCGTTCGCCCGGCAGTTCCGTGTCCAGGTGTCGAACGACCCGAGTTTCGCGACGTCGACCGATCTTTACGCCACATCGGCGGGGACCGGCGGCGTGAACACCCTGGCCGTGTCGGGCAGCGGCCGGTACGTGCGCCTGCTCGGACAGACGCGGGCCACGCCGTACGGGATCTCGCTGTGGGAGTTCCAGGTCTTCGGCAGCTGAAGTTACGGTGGTCGGGTGCGAGCAGTCGTCTATGAGTCGTTCGGCGGTCAACCGCAGGTCCGGGACATGCCCGATCCCCTGCCCCAACGGGGCGGGGTGGTGATCGGCGTCCGCGCGACCGGGTTGTGTCGCAGCGACTGGCACGGCTGGCAGGGGCACGACACCGACATCACCGAACTGCCCCATGTTCCGGGGCACGAGCTGGCCGGAGAGGTGCACGCGGTCGGCGACGACGTCACCCGGTGGCGCGTCGGCGACCGCGTCACCGTGCCGTTCATCTGCGCGTGCGGGCGCTGCGCGTCGTGCGCGGCCGGTGATCAGCAGGTGTGCGAACGCCAGACACAGCCCGGTTTCACGCACTGGGGGTCGTTCGCCGAGTACGTGGCGATCGACTCCGCCGACGTGAATCTCGTTGCCATGCCTGAGGATATGAGCTTCGAGACGGCGGCCGCGTTGGGCTGCCGGTTCGCCACGGCGTTCCGATCCGTTGTGGCGCAGGGGCGTGTGCGTTCCGGGGAATGGGTCGCGGTGTACGGGTGCGGCGGCGTCGGCCTGTCGGCGGTGATGATCGCCGCCGCGAGCGGCGCTCAGGTGGTGGCCGTGGACGTGAACCCCTCGGCCTTGGCGCTGGCCAAGCAGTTCGGCGCGGCGGCGTGTCTGGAAGCGCATCCAGACGTGGTTTCGCGGGTTCGGGAGGTCACCGGCGGCGGGGCGCACCTGTCGCTGGACGCCCTCGGCAGCCCCGGAACCGCCGCGAACTCGGTGCTGTCGCTGCGACGGCGGGGCCGGCATGTGCAGGTGGGGCTGCTGCCGTCGGCCGAGGGGCCGGTGGCGATGCCGATGGATCGGGTCATCGGGTGGGAGCTGGAGATCCTGGGCAGCCACGGCATGCCGGCGCACGCCTACCCCGCCATGATGGATCTCGTGGCCAGCGGCGGTCTGCGGCCGGATCTGCTGATCGGCCGTCGGATCGGCCTCGACGAGGCCGGCGCGGCGCTGGCCGGCATGGCGTCCGGGGGTGGGACCGCCGGGATGACGGTCATCCTGCCGTGAGGCTCAGAGCTTGTACTCGCTCGTGCCGCCCAGGGCGTGCAGCTTGTTCAGCTCCTCCGCCAACTTCTTGTACTCCCCCGCCCGCCGCGCCCCGTACGCGTCGTCGCTCGACGGCTTGCCGCCCAGCGGCAGGATCGGGTCGGTCACGCCGTGCTCCAGCCGGTAGACGAGCACGTTGTGCGCCGCCTTCACCCAGGGCTCCGGGTCCGGCTTCGGCACGGAGCCCACGGCGCTGGTCAGCCAGGTCGGCAGCGAATCGCCGTGGGCCATGGCGTCGTTCAGCCGCTGCCTTGCGACGACGCTGATCCGCGCCTTGGCCGCCGTGATCTGGTCCTTGGTCGGGCCGCCGCCGAGGCCGGCCTCCTCCAGCTTCAGCAGGTCGGCCTCGACCATCCGCTGCGCTGCCTCGACCGTCGCCCACTTGGGCTGCACCTGCTTGGGAGTGAGGTTCACGTACTGCTCTCCGCCGGCCCGCCGCGACGGCGACTTCGCCAGCTGGCTCTGCACCTCGCCGATCCGCCGGCGCAGGTTGCCGGCCTGTTCGGACGTCAGCTGCCGGCGCTCGGCGTCGTGCCCCTGGGCCAGCGCCTTGACGGCGTCGGCCAGCTCCTCGTCCACGTCGTCCAGCCCGGGACGCGCCCGGCCACCGCGCCGCACGAGCGCGGCGAGTTGCTCCCGCAGGTCGCTGATCTGCTGCTGGAGCTGGTCGATCGTGTCCTCGGTCACGGACCTTCCTCGCTAACGCTCGGAGCACGAAGGTCCGCGACCAAGGTCGCAGTGCTGGATGGTTCCCTCGCAAGCTCGGTCACTGCTCCTCCTCACCTCGACCTGATCTTGCCGGACATCTCGCCGACATGGGGCGCGAGTTGGCCGCCCGTTCGGGGGAAGCTGACGGCACCGCGGTGACGCCGGCCGGCGGCGGGTGGCTGGCCGGCGCGCGGTGACGCCCGCCCGCGGGGCCCGGCCGGCGTATGCGGTGACGCCGGCCCGCGTCGGGATTCCGGCCGATGCGATGCTGTCCCCGTGACCAGGGACGCGACCGGGCTGCGCCGGGGCTGGACGACCGGCGCGTGCGCGACGGCCGCCACCAAGGCCGCCTACACCGCCCTGCTCACCGGCGCCTTCCCCGACCCGGTGGAGATCACCCTGCCGAAGGGCCAGCGCCCCGCCTTCGCCCTGGCGGTGGAGTCCCTGACCGCCACCTCGGCCACCGTCGGCATCGTCAAGGACGCCGGCGACGACCCGGACGTCACCCACGGCGCCCTGATCCGGTCGACGGTCAGCCCCGGCCAAGTCGGTTCCGGCGTCGTCTTCAAGGCGGGGCCCGGCGTCGGCACCGTCACCAAGCCGGGCCTGCCGCTGGACGTCGGCGAGCCGGCCATCAATCCCGTGCCCCGCCAGCTGATGCGGGACGTCGTCGCCGAGGTCGCCGCCGCACACGGCGGATCGGGCGACGTGGTCGTGGAGATCTCCGTCGACAACGGCGAAGAAATCGCCCGGCACACCTGGAATCCGCGACTGGGCATCCTCGGCGGGCTGTCCATTCTCGGCACCACCGGCGTGGTCGTGCCGTACTCGTGCTCGGCGTGGATCGACAGCATCCGGCGGGGCATCGACGTCGCCCGCGCCGCCGGGCGCCAGCACGTGGCGGGCTGCACGGGCAGCACGTCGGAACGCGTCGTCACCGAGATGTACGACCTGCCCGAGGACGCCCTGCTCGACATGGGCGACTTCGTCGGGGCCATGCTCAAGCACCTGCGCCGGCATCCGGTGCCGCGCCTGACCATCGCCGGCGGCATCGGCAAGCTGGCCAAGTTCGCCGACGGCCACCTCGACCTGCACTCCGGACGTTCCCAGGTCAACCACGAGCTGCTCGCCACGCTCGTCGCCGACGCCGGCGGGTCCGCGGAACTCGTCGACGCCGTTCGCACGGCCAACACCGCGCTCGGCGCTTTGCAGCTGTGCCAGCGCGAAGACCTTCCCCTGGCCGATCTCATCGCCGACCGCTGCCGCGCCACCGCCGACGACATCCTGCGCGGCGCCGACATCGCCGTGGACATCGTGGTGATCGATCGGGCCGGCACCGTGGTCGGTCGTTCCGGCCATCGGGCATGATCCGACCCATGCCGAACTTGCGTGAGAAACCCGTGCTCGCCGGCAACCTGGTGCTGCTGCGCCCGGTGATCGCCGACGACGCGGTCGACATGCTGGAGGTGCTCGCCGACGACGACGTGCTCCGGCTGACCGGCTCGCACGGCACCCTGTCGCCGGACGACCTGGAGCCCATGCGCCAGTGGTACGGCAGCCGGCACGAGCACGAGGACCGCCTCGACCTGGCCGTCGTCGACCGGGCCAGCGGCCAGTACGTCGGCGAGGTCGTGCTCAACGAGCTCGACGTCAACAACAACTCCTGCTCGTTCCGGATCGCACTGGGGGCGCGGGGCCAGAACCGGGGGCTGGGCACCGAGGCGACGCGGCTGGTGCTGGGCTACGCCTTCGAGCGGATCGGCCTGCACCGGATCAGCCTCGAGGTGTACGCCTTCAACCCGCGGGCCCGGCGGGTGTACGAGAAGGTCGGCTTCCGGTTCGAGGGCGTGCTGCGGGACGCCCTGCTCTGGGAGGGCGAGCGGTTCGACGCCCACGTGATGTCGATCCTGGCCCCGGAGTGGGCCGAACACCGCGGCCGCCCGGAAGCCGAGCTCGACAATGGTCGCGAGGCGGTCTGACTGTCGCTAGCCGAGGCCGAGTTGGCGGCGCAGTGCGGGAACCGCGGTCGCCAGGGACGGGCCGTACCAGGTGAGCAGGCGGCCACTGACCAGCCGGACGCGGTCGGCGTCGAAGCACTCGGGGCCGTCGGTGACGGTGAAGACGTAGGGTTCGTCGGGCAGCACGACGAGGTCGGCGCCGGCAGAGCGCAACTGGTCGAGGTCCTGTTTGGGGTATCGGTCGGCGTGGTCGCCGTACACGTTGGCGACGCCGATCCGGGCCAGCAGGTCGGTGGCGAAGGTGCGACTGCCGACCACCATCCACGGGTCGCGCCAGATGCAGACGAGCGCCGACTTGTCCGGGGCCGGCGGCGGGGCGTCGAGTTGGCGGTGGGCCTCGGTCAGCCAGTCGGGCGCCGGCCGGCGTAGCGCGACGGTGATCAGGCGGTCCAGCGAGGTCAGCGCGCTGGGGACGTCCTCGACGACCGTGACCCAGACGGGCACGCCGGCGGCCTCCAGGCGGCGCACGTCGATCTCGCGGTTCTCCTCCTTGTTGACGACGACCAGCTCCGGCCGCAGTTCGGCGATCCGCCTGGTGTCGGGGTTCTTGGTGCCGCGAATCCGTTCCACGTCCAGGTCGGCGGGATGGGTGCACCAGTCGGTGGCGGCGGCCAGCAGGCCACGGTCGACGGCGGCGACGGCCTCGGTCAGCGACGGCACCAGAGACACGACGCGCCCCGGGGCGTCGGGCAGCGTCACCTCCCGGCCGAGGTCGTCACGTTCCGTGCGGGCCACCCGGTCAGGCTATCGTGCGGCGGTGGCCAGGACCGTGCTCGTGCTGGGCGGCACCGGCGAGGCGCGCCGGCTGGCGGAGGTGCTCGCCGCCGTCCCGGAGCTGCGTGTCGTGACGTCGCTCGCCGGCCGGGTGAGCAGCCCTCACCTGCCTCCGGGCGAGGTCCGCATCGGCGGCTTCGACGGCGTCGAAGGCCTGGCGGCGTGGCTGCGCGCCGAGGGCGTGGACGTCGTGGTGGACGCCACGCACCCGTTCGCGGCCCGGATCACCGCGTCGGCGGTCACGGCGACCTCCCGGCTCGGGATTCCGTTGCTCGTGCTGCAACGCCCCGGCTGGCGGGAGTCCGACGGCGACGACTGGCGCTGGGTCGGCTCGGTGTCCGACGCCGCCGAGCTGCTGCCGTCGGTCGGCCGCCGCGCGTTGTTGACGGTCGGCCGCCAGGAACTCGCTCCCTTCACCCGTCTCAGTGACATGTGGCTGCTCGCCAGGTCGATCGAGCAGCCGGACCTGCCCGTCCGGGCAGTGCTGGCCCGCGGCCCGTTCACCGTCGAGTCCGAGCTCGCCCTGCTCCGCGAGCACGACATCGACGTCGTGGTCACCAAGGACAGCGGCGGCGACGACGCGAAACTGGTCGCGGCGCGCCGGCTCGCGATCCCGGTGGTGATCGTCCGACGACCCTCCCCACCTGCGGTTACCGTGGTGTCCACAGTGGATCAAGCGGCCAACCGGGTGATCTAGGGACACGCTACGGTTGCATAGCGCGGCGCAGCCGGTGTTCATGCCCTACGCTTCGGGCTCGCGCGGCGAACGCAGTAAGCAGGGCGGACCCCGAATTCCCTCAGCAATTGACTACGGCCGTCTCAGCGTCCTCACAGGCGAGTCCGCGAACCTGGTCGTGTGCGGTGGGCTGCCTCCTACCGCCGAAGTTCGGGGAGGAGATCGCCGTGCAGCACGATCTCGACATCCGCTGGGACACCGCCAGCGAGCGCAACCTGCGCGCCGTCAACGCCGACGCCGTCGCCACCCGGCGCGACCCGGCCAGCGGCGAGCTGGTGTTCGCGGTCGCCGACGGCATCGGCGACAGCCCGCGCTCCGCGGAGGCCGCGCGCAAGGCCGCCACCGCCGCCGTGGCCACCCCCGTCGCCCAGGGCGCCATCCAGGCGATGCTCGCCGCCCAGCAGGCCCTGCTGCTCGACGAGGACGACTGCGTGCTCATCGTGGCCATGCCGTTCACCGACCGGGTCAGCAGCGGCTACCGGATCGCCTGGGTCGGCGACTGCCGCGCCTACCTGTGGGACGACCAGACGCTGCACCAGCTCACCTCGGACCAGACCGTCGCCGCGTACCTGCGGTCGCAGCTGCGGCCGACCACGCCGCGCATGGAGCACATCGTCACCAACACGGTGCGCACCACCACGACCGACCAGATCGGCTGGACCCAGGTCCGCACCACCGGCTCCGGCCTGCTGTTGGCCACCGACGGCGTGCACAAGGTCGTGCCGGCCATCGCCATGCACCGCGAGCTGACCACCTCCGCCCGGCCCGCGCAGGCCCTCATCGAGGCCTCCGCCGCGCTCGGCGGCCGCGACAACGCCAGCGCCGCCGTGATCGACTGGTCCGCCGCGCGGCGGGAGCCGCCACCGGTCCCCCGGCTCGACACGCTGCCGCTGGTGCACCAGTAGCGGTCACCACCTCCTTCGGAATTCGTTGCCACGGGGACGAAGCCGCTTGTCAGGCCGCCGGCTCGGGGTTCGGTCCGGACAACGCCCACCGCACCACACGCTCGGCCGGCGGCTGCGGCAAGCGGGAACGCACGTGGTCAGGCGCCGGCTGCCCGTCCGTCACGGCCTGGATGTAGTCCACGGCCCCGTGCAGGCTGAGATCCGGAGCAGCGGACCGAATGAGTTGGATGGCCTCGATGCACTGCCCGCGACCGAGCAGTTCAGCCACTCCGGACCACAGTGGATCGACGCGCTCGATGCCCAAGGGGTCGCCCTCCGCCGAACCGGATTTCGGCCCGGCGGAGGTGTCGAGCCTTCCCGCTACGGAACGGTCACCGCGTTGACGATCACCGTGCCCTTCGTGGGATCGAGTCGGGATGCGGGCACCGTGTCGACGGCCCTGGGGACGGTGGCGGGATCGACGGCGCAGACGGGCGCGCTGACGCCGGGGGCGCACACGCCGAACTGGTAGGGCTGCGGGGTGGCGGTGAACGCGCGGGCCTGGTCGGGGCTGAAGCCGTCCTGGCCGGTCAGCACGACCGAGAACGTCCAACCGGGACCGGGACCGCCGAACGCCGCCTTCGGTAAGGCGACGGTGATGGTCTTGGTGTCCACCGACGCCACGGCGGCGGTCGGGGTGCCGACCTGGTGGCCGGCGGCGTCGACCCAGACCGGCGCGGCGAAGCCCTGGAGCTCGATCCGCTGGCTCCACGGCGCGACCTGGTAGTTGCGCGACGGGAACGGGGCGGCGGTGGAGGTGGGCTTGCCCGGGGCGCCGACGTAGACGTCCAGCAGCTGAGCGCCCATGGTGGCCCCGAAGGTGGGGACGAGGTTCCTGAGGGTTGCTCGCAGATAGACGGTGTCGCCGAGCGCGACGACCTGGAACCGGGTCAGGTCGAACGAGCCGGCGGCGAAGTCGGCCGCGGTGGGGTACGCGTAGGTGCCGGGACCGTTGTCGTCGCCGACGGGGTCGGCGACGTCCAACACGCTGGTGCCACCGACGAGATCACCGGTGACGGTGGTGTGCGCGTACCCGGTTCGGTTGCCGGCGGCGGAAACGCCGACGGTGATGGAATTCGAGCCGAAGCCGATCGGCGCCGTCACCGTGTACGTCCCGTCGGCGCCGGCGACCGCGCTGACGGTGCTGGTCTTGCCGGCGGTATCGGTGTCGACGGCCTGCACGCTGACCTCGGCGCCGGGTGTGGTCTTGCCGGTGACGGACGCGGTGGCGCCGTTGGCGACCGCACCAACCGTCGTGGCGACCTCGCCCGGGGCGGGGTGCGACACGTACCGGTCGGTGGTGATCGACGGCCGATCGAGCACCCGGCCGGCGCGCAGGTCGGCGGCCAACCGGAGCCGATGCGCCTGGGCCCAGGTCAGCGGCGAGGCGGAGCCGGCGGCGTGGCCGTTGCCGAAGCCGATGGACGCGGTGGTCGGATCCGTGCCGTACGGGGAGGCCGCCAGATCCGGGTTCTCCCATGCCTGCTCCGGCACCAGCCCGACACCGGAGGCGGAACCGAACATGCTGTCCAGCAACGACTTCGCGCCCCGACCATCGCCCGTGGCGAGGTCGGACTCGGCGCGTTCACCGGACAGCACGGGCCACAGGTGCCCGGTGCCGGTGTCCGTGGTGGGCCACGGCTGACCCTGCCCGGCGCAGGTGCTCTGGCTGGGCTGGTAGCAGTCGCCGTAGCCGTCGGCGCTGCCGGCGGAAGCCGATGTTCCGTAACGGTAGTAGCCGACGCCGGTCGAGGTCCGCACCGAGATCTGCTTGTCCAGCACGGCGAGTGAGGCGGTGAAGTCCTTGTCCTGTGGGGAGAGTTCGCCCAGCCGGACCAGTTCCTGGAAGCCGCCGTCGACCACGGCGCGCTGGTCGGCGGTCGGGCCGCCGTTGCCGAGGTTGTAGCTGACGGCCGAGTTCGGGTCGCCGTTCTTGGTCAGCCGCACGAAGTAGTTCGGCCCGTACGGTCCGGTGGTGGTCACCGTCCACGACTTGATGTTGCGCTGGAAGTCGTCGGCGGCAGCGCGGTAGATCCGCGCGTCCGCGTGATCACCGTGCTGGTCGGCCAGCGCCCCGGCGGCGACCAGGCCCGCGATCTCGGCGGCGATCGTGGACGGCGAGTAGCCCGACTGCTCCTCCCACCGCTCGACGCCGAAGGACGGCCCGTGCGACAGCAGGTAGTCCGCCGCCGGCTTGATGTGTTGCGCCCACAGCGAGTTGTCGTTCAGATCGGTGAGCTCCGCCATCAGGATCGGATACGCGGTCTCGTCCAGCTGATCGCCGCCGGTGTCCGGCGCGATCTTGCCGTTGACGAGCGAGTTCCGGGGCGTCTCGCCGGTCGGCAGCTGCTGCTTGGTGAGCAGGAACGTGGCGATCGCCCTGGCCGTCGCCCGGTCGCCGGCGGCCATGAAGCCGGTGAACGCCTCGTACGCGTCCCGGGCGAACACCTCGCGGTAGGAACCGAAGTACACCGGCTTGTCGGCCTTCACCGCCTGTCCCCACGGGCTGGCGAGCGACGCGACGACCGCGCCCGGGAACGTCTTGTCCTCGCTGGCCTTCAACACGTTCGCGTCCAACGGAGAGGTGCCGTGAACCAGCGACGCGTCGTAGTCCTGCCACCCGTCGGCGTACTCGTCACGCACGTGGTCGAACCACGAATGAGCGGAGGCCTCGGCGGCCCCGACGGCCTGAGCCTGGTTGCGGCCGAAGCCCAGCGCGAGGGTGAAGTCCCGCGCGGTCACGTCCTCGGTCGCCGTGACATGCCCGTTGGCGGCGCTGGAATATCGGGTGATGGAGCGGTTGGCGTCGAGCTGGTTCAGGCCGTCGCTGACTGTGCCGGCGTAGCCGACAGTGGCCGCGCGACCCGATGTCGAGGCGAGCGCCATGTAGGTCGGCACGGCGTAGTCGCGGTTGGCGGCCTGGCTGACGGTGTCGGTGTCGTACAGCACCGGCACGTCACCGGCGAGGACCGCGTTGTCACCGCTGTTGCCGTTCACGTGGCCGTCCAGCCGGGCGTACACACGCAGGTTCGGTGGACCGTCGACGGTGGTGTGCATGACCACCGAATCCCTTGCCGGATCGGTGATGTACGTCGTGGTGAGCCGATACCGGTGCTTCGCGCTGGTCGCCGTGACGGTGCAGACCATGCCGGTGCGATCCGCCTTCACGGTGTAGGCCGTGTCCCTGGTCTGGAGATCGGTGAAGGTGCGGCCGTCGGTCACGATGTATTGCAGGGTGCCCACATTCGTGTTGTCGATCGTCGGCTCGTACACGTCCGACAGGACGCCGTCCGCGACCGTGTACCAGACCTTCGATCTGGAGTTCCTCGCCGTGCCCAGGCAGTCCTTGCGCCCGGTGTCGAAGTACGCCGTCGCGCCGGGTGCGCCCGGCGTCGCAGGGTCCGCGATCGCTGGCAACGCCGTTGCCACCATCGACGCCAGGATCACCGGCGCCAGTGCTCGCAACATCTCTCCGCCTCTCGCTCAGGAGTCGGCCATCGGATCGACCATAGCGAGGCTGAGCATCACTGGTCACTGAAGTTATTACGCGCCAAGATTTTGGGTCAGAACGCGTGTCGCGGCGGTGATGGCGGCCGCGTCGTCGGCGGCGTTCGCGCTGCTCAGGGCGCTGCTGAGGATCGCTACCACATATCGCTGACCGGTGCCGACGAGTCCGGTCGTGTGCAACACCCGGTCCGGACGGCAGCATCCCCAGCCCTGTTTCACCCACCACTGCCCGGCCCCGACCGCAGTCGGGATGCCGAAGGACTGGTCGAAGCCGTCCGCCGCGACGGCCGGCGCGTGATAGAGAGCGTTGACGACCGCCTGCTGGTCGGCCGATTCCAAGAACTTGTAGACCCGCACGACATCGTCCGCGGTGATCGTCGTGTCGCCCCAGCGGGCCGAATCCGTCGGCGGAATCGTGTGCCGCAACCCCATCAGCGCAGCCGATCGCATCACCACCTTCGGGCCGCCGCCGGCCGACCACAGCGCGTCGGCGATCCCGTCGTCGCTGCGGGACAGCATCTGCGCGACGCGAGCGGCGGATCCCGTATGGTGCGCCAGCGCGTCGTATCCGATAAGCAGCTTCACGACCGATTCGGCGGGAAAAGCCAGATCCTGATTGGCGGCGACCAGAATCCGGTCGGTGGCGCGGTCATAAACCTCGATGCCGAGCGTGGCCTGCGGCGCGGCCTGCCTCGCCGCGCTCGCGGCGTCCGCGAACAGGCCCCTGATCAGCACGAACAGGCACAGCAGCGCCGCCACGACGGCGAACCACAGCGGCGCCGCGGCCCGACTCCCCAGTCTCATACAGAGAAGGTGTTCGATCACGGCGCGAGGTTGCGTTCGAACCCCGGTGAACCGCGTGCGGGCCTCCCGCGTATCGACTCCTGACGCCCCTGCGAAGGAGACTCCGGCGAAGTGAAGATCCCGTACAAGCACGTGCTCGGCGCGCTCGGCGTGACCTTGGCGGTCATCAGCCTCGCCCCCGCCTCGGCACTGGCGGATCCCCCGACCAACGCCAACGACGCGCTCGCGCAGCTGCACGACGCCAGCCAGAAGGAGGAGTCGGTCGGCGAGCAGTACAACGCCGCCCAGAGCGCCTACCAGGCGCGGCTCGCCGACGTGCAGAAGGCCAACGCCGACCTGGCCACCGACCAGCAGGCCGAGAAGCAGGCGAAGGCCGACGAGGACCGGTACCGCGGGGACGTGGACCGGTGGGTGTCGGCCACCACCGAGGGCGCGGACCTGAGCAGCATGTCGGCGCTGCTCACCGGGCAGTCGCCCAGCGACTTCCTGGACCGGGCGTGGATGCTCCAGGAGGTCAGCCAGTTCAACGGCGACGCCATGGCTGGCCTCGACAAGGCGCTGTCCAAGGCGAGCGACGCGAGCAAGAAGGCGCAGCAGGCCCAGGACAAGTCCAACACCGCCGCGGCGCAGGCCAAGCAGGTCGCGGACGGCCTCCAGGCACAGAAGGACGCCGCCACGCAGGCCGAGCAGGCGGCGCAGGCCGCGTACAACCGGCTGACCGGCAGCCAGAAGACGGCGCTGGCCAGCGACAAGGGCCAGCCGTTCGACACCAGCAACGTGCCGCCGGGTGCTGCGGGCATCGCCGTCAAGGCGGCGCTGGGGCAGGTCGGCACGCCCTACGTGTACGGCGGCAACCAGCCCGGGGTGGGCCTCGACTGCTCCTCGCTGGTGCAGTACGCGTACCGGCAGGCCGGCATCAGCCTGCCGCGCGTCACCACCGACCAGGTCAACGTCGGCACGCCGGTCTCGGAGGCCGATCTCAAGCCCGGTGACCTGCTGTTCTTCGGCACCGCGAGCAACGTACACCACGTCGCGATGTTCATCGGCAACGGCCAGATCGTGCACGCGCCGGACGTCGGCCAGGTCGTCAAGGTCGTGCCGATCAGCGGCGGCGGCAGCGACTACTACACCTCGCGGCGGATCGTGAACAGCTGAGGACTTGGCCGGCCCGCACGTTCCGCGCGGCGTGCGGACCGGCCATGGTTCACCCGCAGCAGAACGGGTTGTCGCACGGGTCGCCGACCTCGCTGCCGTACGCGACGAAGCCCTCGACCGGCGCCAGGACCGCGCGCTCGACGTCCTTGGCCAGCGCCGGCGCCTTGCGGGACGCCGGCTCTCCCCAGGCCGGCGGGGCGTCGTCGACGTCGAACCGCACGGTGCCGTCGACGAACAGCGTCCACAGCGGGTGGTCGGGGAAGCTGTTGATCCGCAGCACCCACCACGCGCCGTCGACCTGGGCGACGACGGGGAAGAACGCGTTGTCGGTCCGCTGCCAGTGGGGAGTCGCCCGCAGCTCGGGATGCATACCGACAGTCTGCCGTGTGGTCGGCACGGTCATGGCGGCGACTTCCGAGGGCCGGCGCGTCTAGGCTCAGCCACCATGGCCACCTGGGACGACGTGCGCCGGATCGCGCTGGCGCTGCCGGAATCCGGCGAGAAGCTGTCGTGGGGCACGCCGTCTTGGCACGTGCGGGGCAAGGGGTTCGTCTGGGACCGGCCGCTGCACAAGTCGGACCTCGCGGCGCTCGGCGACGACGCCCCGGACGGCCCGATCCTGGGCGTCCGGGTCGCCGACGAGGGCGTCAAGCAGGCCCTGATCGCCGACGACCCGGCGGTGTACTTCACCATCCCCCACTTCGACGGCTACCCGGCGGTGCTGGTGCTGCTGGACCGGATCGGCGTGCCGGAGCTGGCGGAGGTGATCACCGAGGCGTGGCTGCTGCGGGCGCCGAAGAAACTGGCTCGGGAGTTCCTGGCCGAGCACTGACGGGCCGGTGCGCCAGGTGCCGGACCAGCGCCGCCAGCGCGGCCAGCGCGATGAGGCCGGCGACCGCGCCCCAGCCGAAGCGGTCGTACGCCTGCACGCCCAGCCACGAGCCGGCGGTGCCGCCGAGGAACGTGCAGGTCATGTAGGCGGTGTTGAGCCGGCTGCGGGCCTCCGGCAGCAGGGCGAAGATCCGTGACTGGTTGGCGACCTGGTTCGCCTGCACGGCGACGTCCAGCAGGACCAGGCCGACGATCACCAGCACGAGGCCGGTGATCCCGCCGAGCGTGCCGAATGCCAGCACGCCGGCGGCCAGGATGACGCCGATGGCGGCCAGCAGCGTCACCGGCTCGGGGCCGCGGCGATCGATCCAGCGGCCGGCGATGGGCGTGACGAACACGCTGACCGCACCGGCGAGGCCGATCAGGCCGACGGTCTCCGCGCCGAATCCGTAGCGCGGGCCGCTGATCAGCAGCGCCAGGCTGGTCCAGGCGGCGCTGAACCCGCCGAACAGCAGCACCTGGTACAGCGCGGACCGGCGCAGCTCGGGCTGGCTGCCCAGCAGCCGCAGCGACTGCCACAGCAGCGCCGGGTAGTGGTGCCGGACGGCCGGGTCGGTGCGCGGGACCGTGACGGCCAGCACGGCCGCGAGCAGCAGGATCAGCGCGGCGGCGACCAGGTACGGCGCCCGCCAGCCGAGCCACTCGCCGACGGTGCCGCCGAACGTGCGGGCCAACAGGATGCCGCCGAGCAGGCCACCGAGCAGCGTGCCGACGACCGCGCCGCGGCGGTCGTCCGGGACCAGGCCGGCGACCATCGGAATGATCACCTGCGGCACGACGGTGAACACGCCGGCCAGTGAGCCGGCGACGAGCAGCACCGGCAGGCTGCGCGCGGTGCCGGCGGCGATCAGGCAGCCGGCGGTGAGCACCATCAGCGCCACGATCAGCGGCCGGTGCCGCAGCCGGTCGCCCAGCGGGACCAGCAGGAACACGCCGAGGGCGTAGCCGAGCTGGGCGCCGGTGGCGGTCTGCGCGGCGGCGCTGGGCGTCACGCGCAGGTCGGCGGCGATCAGCGGGCTGATGGCCTGCGGGAAGTAGATCGTGCTGACGCAGACCGCGCAGGCCAGCGTGAGCAGCGGGATCATCCAGCGGTTGAGCACGGCGCCCCCTCCGAGCGAACTAACTGGTTCGATCGTATCGTACGACGGCAGCCGAACGAACCGGTTCGTTATCCTGGCCACGTGGGGTACGACTCGAAGGCGACCAAGGACCGCATCCTGTGCGCGGCGACGAAGGAGTTCGCCAAGCACGGCGTGGCGGGCGCCCGCGTCGACCGCATCGCCGAGGCCGCGCAGGCCAACAAGCGAGCCATCTACGACTACTTCGGCGACAAGAAGGCGCTGTTCGCGGCCGTGCTCGAGCACATGCTGTCCAAGTGCGCCGACGCCGTGCCCGTGCGCGACGACCTGGCCGACTACGCGCGCCGGCTGTTCGACTACCACGCCGCCAACCCCGAGGCGCTGCGCCTGCTCATGTGGGAGGCGCTGGAGATGGGCGGCCGCGAGGTGCCGGCCGAGGAGGTCCGCACCGCCGAGTACCAAAAGCGGGTCACCTCGATCGAAGACACCGTCCCCGACGCCGCGATGATCTACTTCTTCACGCTGGGCCTGGTGAACTGGGGCCGGGCCATGCCGCAGCTGCGCCGGATGGTGCTCGGCGCGGACTTCCCGCAGGACCAGCTGATCGAGGCGACGGTGGCGGCGGTGCGGACGCTGGCCGGGGGATCAGCTACTGCACGATGACCTGTCGCACGGCCTCGCCGCTCGCCAGCTGGTCGAAGCCCTCGTTGACCTGGTCCAGCCGCAGCCGCCCGGACACCAGTTCGTGCACGGGCAGCAGCCCCGCCTGGTAGAGCTGCACGAACCGGGGGATGTCCCGGCGCGGCACGCTGGAACCCAGGTAGCTGCCGCGCAGGGTGCGCTCCTCGGCGACCAGGCTCAGCGCCGGCAGCACCAGCTGGCGGTCCGGATGCGGCAGGCCGACCGTCACGGTCGTGCCGCCGATCCTCGTGGCGTGATACGCCTGCGCCAGCACGTGCTCGCTGCCGGTCGTGTCGATGACCTTGTCCGCGCCGCCGTCGGTGAGATCGCGGACCTCCGTGACGGCGTCCGGGCCGCCACCAACCACGTGATTTGCCCCCAACCGCGCAGCCAAGTCCCGCTTTGCTTGCACGATGTCGACGGCGACGATCTTGGCCGCACCGGCGGCCCGCGCGGCCAGCAGCGCCGCCATCCCGACGCCGCCGAGCCCGAACACCGCGACCGTCTCCCCCGGCTTGACCTCCGCGCTGTGGAACGCCGCGCCGGCGCCGGTCAGGACGGCGCAGCCGAACAGCGCCGCCAGCTCCAGCGGCAGCTCCGGATCGACCCGCACCGCGGACCGGCTGGACACGACGGCGTACTCGGCGAACGCGGACACCCCGAGGTGGTGGTGCTCCCCGCCGCGCCACCGGCGCTCCCCCGACAGCAGCGTGCCGGCCCGGTTGGCGACCGCCCCCGGCTCGCACAGCGCCGGCCGCCCGGCCAGGCACATCCGGCACGACCCACAGGCCGGCACGAACGCCAGCACCACGTGGTCGCCGACGGCGAACTCCGCCCCGTCAATGTCATCTGTGGGGCCTACCTCGACGACCTCGCCGGCGGCCTCGTGGCCGAGCACCATCGGCAGCGGCCGCGGCCGCGAGCCGTTGATCACCGACAGGTCGGAGTGGCACAGGCCGGCCGCGCCGATCCGCACCAGGATCTCGCCGCGCCCCGGCGGTTCCAGCTCCAGCTCCGTGACCTGCAACGGCCGCGAGTCCGCGTACGGCCGCTCGACACCGGAGGCCACCAGCACGGCCGCCTTCACCCTCATGCGGTCACCAACTTCTCCAGCTCGCCCCGCATCGGCTCGGCGATCGGCACCGGCCGGCGGGTCTCCCGGTCCACGAACACGTGTGTGAAGGACCCCTCCGCCACCAGCGTGCGCCGGTCGCTGCGGAACAGGCCCGTCTCATAGCGGACGCTGCTGGTGCCGAGGTGGCCCACGCGCAGGCCGACCGCGATCACCTCGGGGAACGTCACCGAGGCCTTGTACACGCAGTGCGACTCCACGCACAGCCCGATCGGGCCGTCCCCGTCCAGCTCCAGGCCGGCCCGCTCGATCAGCCAGGTGTTGATCACGGTGTCCATCACCGAGTAGTGCACCGCGTTGTTCACGTGCCCGTAGTGGTCGTTGTCCTTCCACCTGGTCGGCACGTCCTGCCAGTACCCGTACTCGGTCATGCCCCCATCTAAACACCCTGGGGGAACGCGAAGAGCCGGTCCGGGTCGTGGCGGTCGGCGATCTCCCGCAGCCTCGGCGCGTTGGCGCCGAAGTAGGCCTGCCGCCAGTCCGCCAGCTCCGGGTCGATGTAGTTGACGAACCCGTTGACGCCGAACCACTGGCCGAGGCCGTCGCGGACCGGCGCGAGCTCCCGCCGCGCGTCGGCAGTGGTGGTGCGGACCTGGTTGGTCACCTGGATGCTGGCGATCGCGTCGCGGTGCGGGAACGCGCCCTCGCCGCGGGCGATCGCGCCGCCGAAACTGTCGATGAGGCAGTGCCGTTGTAGGGTCTCAAACCCCGCTGCACTTTCTCATTTCGAACTGCACCTGAGCTGCACTTGTGCAACGGGAAGTGAGACTGGGCCGACCGCC
>NZ_QUNO01000003.1 GCF_003387475.1 Kutzneria buriramensis
GGCCAAGATCCTTCATCCCCCGCGCAGCACCGCTTCCGAGTGACTACCTACATCAGCACCCCTCCACGTTCAGGACACACGAGATCACGTCAGTGACCCACTTCCGGGATTGATCACCACCATCAGACACCGCTCCCCGACTCCAGTCCAGATCCCAACACTGACAGGTCGGCGTCGTCACCTCCGTTTGTTGCCGACGGGGTCTGCGGTCGCCCCGACCGAACGAGCGAAACCAACAGGCGCGATCGGGCCGCGCCCACGTTGAGCTGCTTGCGGAGTGTCTCAGCGGAGATGGGTCGCTGATGTTCGGCCCAGTGGCGAGCGTCTTCCCGGCGTGCCCTCTCCAGCAACACATCCTCGGTCAGCGCTTCTTGACGACTTGGGCAATCGTCCGAAGTCGGACTCGTCAGAGAGTCAGCCGTGCTCGACACCAAGGCCTGGAGGAACGTAGGTCCGACTTCGGCCCAACCGATCAGCAGCAGCGGTCCGACAGCATCGAACGCGGCGCGACCGTAGGTACCGGTGGACAGAGGGCCAGCCACGTTGAGCGCGAGCGTCGCCAAGCTCGCGAACACGAGAAGACGTCGCGCGGGTCGCAACTGCTCTGCCGTCGCACCGATCAGGACCAGGTGGCGCAGTCCGAGCAGGAGTCCGAGGACGGACAGGTCGAGCGCCGGCGCCACCAGGGGCGCGATCCAGATCGGCACGCCGAGTCGCATAGCCAGGTCCAGGACGTTGCCGAAGCCGAACAGGAAGGTCAATCCCACGACCAGACCTACGATCACGGTGACCGCCCGGGCTATGCGCTCCACAGGTAGCGACCGCGTCGGGCAGTCCGAACCAGTCGCTGCCGCGATCATCCGCGCCACGCAAGCTCAAGGCGGTCGGCGTGGAAGCCGCGGCGGCCATTGGCTGGCAGAACGATGACCGCGGCTAGTGCCTCCTCGATGTAGGCCCGCTTCTGCATCAACGAAAATCCGGACCAGTCCGCCCGGATCGACGCCACGCCGGCGCCATCGAACTTGGCAGTCTTGGCCGCCCAGCGCTCCTGGTCACGCAGCAGCCGAATTTCCTGCGCCTCCAACTCGGGCAGCATCGCGAAGTACCGACCAGCGGAAATCCTTCGCTCCTTGCGGGCAGCAGCGAGCTCGGCCAAGTCGGCCCTGACCTCGACCAGCTCACCCTCGTTCGGCCAGGGCTCCGGGGCAACTTGGGCATTCCGACGCTCAGCCTCGATTTCGTACTTGCGAATCACAGCGGCACTGATCCACTCATCGACCTCACGGCCGACGATCGTCACGCCGCCACCGCACCCGCCCTTCGACTTCGATTCACATGTGTAGTAGAAGCGAGTCGGATCCTTCACTCGAGACACGTGGGCCTTCAACGCCCGCATCTTCCCGCCGCAACCCTCTCGTCCACATCGGAGCGTGCCAGTCATGAGGTACGTTCGTGTATTCCTGCCGCGCCCGGAAATCACGTTGTCGCCGATTACGGAGATCACGTCGTTCCACTCATCCGGCGTGAGGACAGCGTCGAACAGACCGAGGACGGGGGTGCCGTCCGGGCGGCGGACCATCTCGATGCGCCAGGACTGCTTGCATGTCTCCGGGTTGAACTGACGAATCACCCGGGAACGGAAGCCAGCCAGTCGAGGGTTGCGGAAGACCGTCTTCACCGTCTGGTCGCACCACTTGTTGCCCAGCGGCGTCAGGATGCCCTTGTCGTTCCAGTCAGTGGTGATCACGCCGATCGGGACACGGTTCGCGAGCCGCTCGGCTGCCTCCCGAATCACCCTGGACTCGAACGGATCCAGTGTCCGCTTGTCGTCCTTCCACCCAAAAGGGCGACGCCCGCCAGTGGGAATTCCGGCTTGTTCCAACGCACGGTGCTTACGCCTGACCCTACGGGCTGTCGCCGCCGAGTCGCTCCCCTTCGCCGCGACGATCATCCGAGCGACGGTCCGACCGTTGTCGGTGAGCAGATCGAGCGTGCCGGTGATGTCGATGATCGGGCGCCCGAAGAGCTGGACGACTTCGATGGCATCCTCGAGGTGTCGATTGTCCCTGGTGAGTCGATCGATGTCGTAGACCACGAGGCCGTCGAGCCTCTGGCCGTCCGGCGTCACACCGCGCTTGAGGTCCTTCAAGGCCCCTTCGAAAATGGGGCGACGGACGCGGTAGCCGTAAGTGCCGTCGGGCATCGGCACCTGCTTGCGCTTCCACGCCGAGGTCGATGGCTCGACGTAGGTGTAGACGTAGCTCCCTTTGCGACGATCCACATAGGAGCGGCAGTCCTTCTCCTGCTCGACCTTGCCCTTGATGTCCCGACCCGTCATGCCGTACGGGCTGGTATCGATCTCGGGCTCGCCGGTGTCGAGCTCGAAGGAGAGGCGGACCAGGCCGGCGATGTTCATGCCTTCCAGGTCACCCCAGTGAGCACGGCTCACATGTTCGAACGGTTCCATGCCCTAGTCATACATTCGGCTACGTGCTGATCCAGGAGCATACCGAAGAGCAGCGCGAGGTAGTCGCCGGCGAGCAGCGCGTCGGCTTCCGGTTCCTGGGCCAGGCACACCTTGCGGGTCACGGTCGGATTGTGTCACAGCTGGTCACGGACTCGGCAGTACGGCCGCCAGCGCGGCACGGACCTGCGAGCGCAGCCAGACGTGCGGCGGGTCGGCGTCGTACCGCTGGTGCCAGGTGCAGATGACCGGCGGCTGCGGGACGGCCGCCGGGTGGGGCTCGGTGACGAGGCCGAAGGCATCGACGAGCGGCCGGCACATCGCCTCCGGCGCGGTCATGAGGCAGTCGCTACGGCTGATCACGTGCAGGGCGCTCGCGGTGGTCCCGACGGCGGCCAGCACCTGCCGGCGCAGGCCGTGCTCGGCCAGGAAATCGTCGACGGGGTCGGCGAGACGGCCGCGCCGCGAGACGAGGATGTGCTGCTGTGCGGCGAACGCGGCGAGGTCCATTCGGCCCGTGCGGGGATGGCCGCGGCGCATGACGACCACGAGCCGGTCGTGGCCGATGGTCTCGACGCCGAACTCGGGCCGGTCCGGCAGGTCGGCGCCGATCTCCAGATCGACCCGGCCGTGCCGCAGGTCGTCGGTGTCGGCCGCGCCCTCGGCCAGGAAGCGCAGCCGCACGTGCGGCGCCTGAGCGGAGACCGCGTTGAGCAGGGGTGGGGCCAGCGACAGGGTGAGCGCGTCGTGCGCCTGGAGCGTGAACGTGCGGTCGAGCTCGTCGAGATCGAGCTCCCGGCTCGGGACGAGCACCGCCTGGGCCTGCCGGACGAGATCGCGGACCTGCTCGCGTACGGACAGCGCGTACGGCGTCGGGGTCATGGTGCGGCCGGTCCGGACCAGGATCTCGTCGCCGGTCAGCTTGCGGATCCGGCCGAGCGTCCGGCTGATCGCGGGTGACGAGAGGTGCAGGCGCTGAGCGGCGCCCATCACGCTGCCCTCCTCCAGCAGGGCGTCGAGCGCGGTGAGCAGGTTCAGGTCCAATTGCATGACGGTAAATCGTAGCCTAAACAGAGTGCACTGGACTTAATCGATGGGCTCCGAGAGGCTGTTTTCAGGCCCAACGGAGAGGAAATCCGCCATGGAAGAGCTGCTCACCGACGTCACCGCCGCCGTTCACCGGGCCGGCAAGGCGTTGCTCGCCGAGTACACCGAGAGCGCCCGCCCGGCCGACCGGAACGACATGGCCCGGGGCGGCCGCCATCTCGACGCGATCGTCACCGCGATTCTCGAACCGGCGCTGTCGGCGATCCGGCCCGACGCCCGCTGGGTCGGCGACGACCAGGAGATGACCGTGCTGCCGCCGGGCGAGTGGTGGGCGGTCGACCCGATCGAGGGCGGCGTCAACTACGTGCACGGCATGGACCAGTGGGCGGTGACCGTGGCGCTGGTCCGCGACAACGTGCCGGTGCTGGCCGTGGTCTACGAGCCGGTGCCCGACCGCACCTGGACGGCCGTGCGGGGCGGCGGCGCGTACGTCAACGGGCAGCCGCTCGGGGTCTCCGCGAAGAAGGCCGTCGATGCCGCGATCGTCACGATGACCCAGCCACGCACGAAGAACCGGGAGTTCGGTGCCGCGGTGGCGGCACTGCTCGACCGCGCGCTGTTCGTGCGCTCGACCGTGCCGAGCACCTTCCCCCAGCTGGACCTGGCCGCCGGTCACGTCGACGTCTACTGGCAGTACGAGTGCGACCTGATCGGCGTCGCGGCGGGCGTGCTGCTGGTCACCGAGGCCGGCGGGGTCGTCACGAACCTGCGCGGCACCGCCTGGCAGCCCGGCGACGCCGACATCCTCGCCGCGGCGCCGGGCCTGCACGAGGCGTTCCTCTCGATCCTGCGGGAGATCTGACATGCGGGTCGCAGTGCTCGGCGCGTCCGGCGCGACCGGACGCCTGCTGGTGCAGGAGGCGCTCGACCGGGGACTCGAGGTCACGGCGATCGCGCGGGATCCCGCGCGCATCCCGGTGCCCGACGGTCCAGGTCTGACCAAGGCCAGGGCGGACGTTAACGACCCGGACTCGATCGCCCGCGCGGTCGACGGCAGCGACGTGCTGCTCTCCGGGCTCGGCATCGCCAAGGGCGACAAGGTGGGCACGCTGACCGCCGGCGCGAGGGCGGCGGTCGCCTCGGGTGTGCCGAGGGTGATCTGGCTGGGGGCCTACGGGAGCGGGCAGTCGGCCCGCGCGGCCGGCGTCCTCACCAGGACTCTGCTCGGCGTCTTCATGAGGGCCGAGTTGGCCGACAAGGTCGCCGCCGACGGCTCGGTCCTCGCCGCTGGCGGGACTGTCTTCCATGCAGGCCCGCTCGGCGACGGCCCGTCCGGCCCCAAGCGCCGCACCCTGACGTTGGCCGAGGCGCCGAAACGCCTGTTCCCGGCGGGCGTCAGCCGCGCCACCGTGGCCGCCGCGATGGTGGATGAGGCTGTGACTCCGCGCTTTCCCGGCCAGACGGTCATTCCCGTCAACGACGCATCCAAGAACTGAGGATCACACGGTTCTTAGCGCCGCAGTGGTCTTGCCGGTGCGCTCGCGGAGCAGCACCCGAAGGGTGTTGGCCTGTTCGTAGCCGACCCGACGGGCGATCGTCTCCAGCGACAGATCGGTGGTGCGCAACAGATGCGTGGCGCGTTCGATCCTGAGGTCCTGGACGAAGCGGATGGGCGAGGTGCCCATGATCCGCTGCACGGACCGCTGGAGCGTCCGCTCGCTGACGCCCAGCCGGCGGGCGGCGTCGGGAACGCTGATGGGCCCGGCGAGATGGTCCCGCACCCACCGTTCAAAGGCGGCGACGGTGGGGTCGTTCTGGGCCAGCGCGCTGGGCATGATGTACGGGGCCTGCGACGGCCGTTCGTCGACGACGAGGTAGCGGGCCACGAGGTCGGCGACCGCCGGGCTGCCGGCGCGGACCAACGCCAACGCCATGTCCAGGTGGCCGAAGGCCGCACCCGCCGTGGTGATCGCGTCCTCCTGGACCACCATGCTGCCCTGGTCGAGCTGGATATTGGGGTAGCGGGCCCGGAAGACCGGCGCCAGCCACCACGTGGTCGTCGCCCGCAGATGGTCGAGGATGCCGGCCTCGGCCAGCAGGAACGTGCCGGCGCACGCGGACGCGATGGCGCCCCGGCGGGCGCGGGTCCTGGCGATCAGGTCCCGCGCCGGCCGGGAATGCTCGCCGGTGGCGAACTCGACCACGCGCTCGGGCCGGCGCTCGTTGACTGCGGGCACGACCAGCAGGTCCGCCGACTCCGCGCGCGCCACCGGCGCGCAGTCGACGAAGTGCCCGGCGGAGGTGCGCACCCACGGGGAGAACCCGACGGTCGTCACGGCCCAGCGCGGAGCCTCGGACAGCTCCTCCGCCAACCCGTTGGCGGTGTCGAACACGTCGAGAACGGCGGCCAGTCCCAGGTCGAACACACCGTCACACACCAGGACAGCGATCTCCATGGCGAAAAACCCTAGCAACGGAATATCGTCCGGAGCGGGCATTCCGCGCCGTCATTGCGACCAATTCCCTCGCGGCTGAGAGGGCCGCCCTAATAGGCGAGGAACGGCAGCATGTGTTCGAGCAGGATCTCCGGCGCCTCCTCGGGGATCCAGTGCCCGCCCGGAATCACCGCGCCGGTCACGTCGTGGGCATACTTCCGAGCCTGGTCGGGCACGATTTCGCCGAGCGCGCCCTCGGCGCCGATGGCCAGCACCGGCATGGTCAGGGCCGTGCCGCGATTGCGGATGGTGTCCTGGACGTCACGGGGGAACGTGGTGAAGTACTCGTAGGACGCGCGCAGGTATCCGGGGCGCCGCAGGGACTGCGCGTACTCGGCGAGCGCCTGCTCGTCCACGCCGCCCTTCACCAGTTCCATCCACCCGATGAAGCCCTCGATCCAGATGTCCTCACGGCCGACGACGATCTTCTCCGGCAGGCCGTTGTCGAGCGTGAAGAAGCCGAAGTTCCACAGGCCGGGCCCGTTGCGGGTCCACGCGGGCAGCTCGTACGCCAGCTCGTCGACCAGGGGCGCCTCCAACAGCGCCAGGCGTCGCGTCGAACTCCGATGGGCGGCCGCGTAGGCGTAGGCGACCATGGTCCCGATGTCGTGCCCGACGACGTTGACCTGCTCGTCGAGCCCGAGCGCGACCAGCAGCTGGTGCACGTCCTCCGCCAGGGTGGCCTTGTCGTATCCGCTCTCGGGCGCGTCCGAGCCGCCGGAACCGCGGAGATCGGGGGCGATCACGGTGTACCGCTCGGCGAGCGCCGGCATGACCTTCCGCCACGAATACCAGGTCTCCGGATATCCATGCAGCAGAACAACCGCGGGACCGCCGCCGCCGATGGCATAGTTGACCGTGATTCCGTTGACCTGAATCGTCTTCTCGACGAACCCGTCCGGGGTCGTGGACGCGGTGAGCAGCGGCATTTCTTTCCTCCTCGGGTGACTGCACCGAAAACTAGGCCGTCGAACGGCGGCGCAGCAGAGGCGAAACCGCCAGGAACGATCGCGATCCCGACACGGCCGGAACGCGACAGCTCGCCGACAGGTTCCGCCGAGCAAACGCTCAAGATCGGTGGCGACTGTGGTGGCATGACCGCCACCGTCTCCCGACTGGGCATTGGAGCACTCGCCGTCGGCGCCGCGCTGATCGCGTTGCTGGGCTTCCTCCCCTCGGACCGCCCGGTCAGCGCGCTGCGGCAGACGATCAGCCAGTACGGCCTGACCGACAACCGCTGGATCTTCAACGTCGCAGTGATCCTGGTGGCGCTCGGCTCGGCGGGGATCTTCGGCATCCTCCACGCGCAGAAGCGTTTGCCGGCGAGCTCGGCCGTCCTCGGTGCACTGTGGACGGTCGGACTGCTGGTGATCGTGGCGTTTCCCAAGACGAACTGGGCGATCGAGGCCACCACCAGTGCCACCGGCACGCTGCACCGCATCGCCAGCGTGGTGGCGTTCGTGAGCCTGCCGGTGGCCGTTCTCCTCGCCGCGGCAAGGGCATTCCCGCACGCGCCACACCGCCGGACGCTGGCCCGACTGCTCGGCTGGGCCTCGCTCGGCTGGTTCGCCGCCATCCTGGCCGCGGTGCCGGTGGGCGTCGCGGTCGGCGGGAACTGGTGGGAGCTCATTCCGCTGGGGTTGATGGAACGCGGCCTCGCGTTCACGGAAGTTGTCGCGCTGGCCGCAATCGCCGTCCCCGCCGTCAAATCCCTGCCCGATGAAACAGATCGCTTGCTGGCCCCCACGCAGCCCACCTAGCGTGCTTTCAGTTGCGCTGAAAGGGGTTTTGATGCCAGGAAAGTGGCTGATCGCGCCGGCGACGGCCGCCGCGCTGATGATCGGCTCGGCCGCGGCGGCCTCCGCCTCGACGCACGCCGCGCCGTACTATCTGTCCCTCGGCGACTCGCTCTCGGTCGGCTTCCAGCCCGACGCGCAGGGCGTCGGCCATCCGACCGGCCAGGGATTCGACCACGACGTGCAGGCCGACCTGGGCCACTCGGTGCGGCTGACCGAGCTCGGCTGCCCGGCCGAGACCACCACCAGCATGATCAACGGCGGCGTCTGCGCCTACCCGGGCGCGAAGTCGCAACTGGACGCCGCGGTGAACTTCCTGTCCGCGCACCGGGGTCAGGTCGCGCTGGTGACGATCGTGATCGGAGCGACGGACGTGGAGAACTGCGCCACGCCGACCGGCATCGACCTCGCCTGCGTCGGGCAGGGCGTCGGCGCGATCCAGGCCAACCTGCCGGTGATCCTGGACCGTCTCAAGGCGGCCGCCCCGAACACCGGGGCCCGGTTCGTCGGCGTGAACCTGTACGACCCGTTCCTCGCCGCTTTCGTCCAGGGCGACCAGGGCCAGGCACTGGCCCGCCAGTCGGTGCCGCTGACGCAGCAGGTGAACGGCATCCTCGCCGCCGCCTACACCAAGGCCGGCGCGAAGGTCGCGGACGTGGAAACCGCCTTCCACACCACCGAGTTCACCTCGACCACGCCGCCGCTGAACGTCGCGACCATCTGCGCCGACACGTACATGTGCGCGGCGCCGCCGGTGGGGCCGAACATCCACCCGAACCCGTCCGGCTACCGGCTGATGGCGAACGCCGTGGAGGCGCAGCTCCGGCACTGCGCGTACGAGTGACGGCTCGGGGGCGGTCGAGCTTGGCCGCCCCCGAGGTCACCCGAACTGGATCAGCACCGAACCGAGTACCAGCAGGCCGAGACCGACCAGCCGGGGCGCGGTGAGCTTGCGGCGGACCATCCGGAACAGGCCGAGGCCGTCCACGGTGGCCGACGCGATCTGCTGCCCGGTAACGGTGAGCGCCACCGTGCCGGCGGCGCCGATGGCCGGCACGACGAGGAACGTCACCATCACGTACACGGACGCGCAGATCCCGCCCAGCCAGCCCCACCACGGCATTTCCCGCAGCGGCGCGAACTTCGGCGCGGGAGTCCGACCCAGCAGCCGCAGCGCCACCAGCACGACGAAGATCGTCAGCACCGCGACCAGGAAGCTGATCATGTCGACGGTGACCGGATTGCCGACTATCTCCCGCAGCGACGCGTTGACGGCGGCCTGGATCGGCAGCACGCCACCGCCGACGATGCCGAGCAGGAGCCACGGAATCCCGCCGCGAGCCACGACGCCGCCCTGGCCGCGGATGATCACCACGATGCCGGCGAGCAGCGCGACCACCCCGAAGGCGATGCCGGCGCTGACCGGCCGGCGCGGAATGTCGAAGAGCCCCAGCAGATCGATGGCCAGCGACGAGATCATCTGACCCGTCACGAACAGCCCGCCGGCGGCCAGCGCGCCCAGCCGTGGGAACAGCAGGATGCCGCTGGTGATGTAGATCGGGCTGGCCAGGCCGCCGAGCAGCTGCCACGGCCGGGCGTGCGCGAGCTGGGTCAGGCCGCCGAGGCCGCCGATCGCGACCGTGGCGAGCACCAGCACGCCGGCGGCCACCCCGAGTTGCAGCGTCGACGCGCCGTACGGCGTGCCGACCGCCCTGGTGAGCTGCACGTTGACCGAGGCCTGGATCGCCAGCAGACCCCCGATGAGCAGCGCCGACAGCGCGAAGACCATCCTCCACCCCCTAAGTGGACACAGTGACCGGTTAGCGACCCTAGTCGAGAAGCGGACACAGTGTCCAGATGGTTTAGGGTGACGTCATGTCCATCGAGCGCGCCGACGCCGCCCGCAACCGGGCCAAGGTGCTGGCCGCGGCCGCCCGGCTGTTCGCCGAGGCGGGCACCGACACCGTGACGATGGACGAGATCGCCAAGGCCGCCGGCATCGGCCGGGCCACGCTGTACCGCCGCTACCCGGACACCCGCTCGATCGCGCTGGCGCTGTTGGACGAGCACGAGCGCGAGTTGCAGGCGAAGATCATCTCCGGCGCGCCGCCGCTGGGCCCGGGCGCGACCCCCGGCGAGCGGCTGGCGGCGTTCCTCGCGGCCCTGGCCGACCTGCTGGAGCGCCATCTGCATCTCGCGCTGGGCGCGGAGACCGGGCACGCCCGCTACACCACGGGGGCCTACGCGCTGTGGCGGTCGCACGTCCGGCTGCTGCTCGCCGAGGCCGGCGCGGAGGATCCGGACACCTTGTGCGACATGGTGTTGGCCCCGCTGGCGCCGGAGGTGTACTGGTTCCAGCGGCACACGCGGGGCCATTCGGCCGAGCAGATCACCGCCGCGTTGCGCCTGATGGCGTCACGATTGTCCGATTAGGAATCACGGGGCCACGAAGACGCAGAACGGATGGCCGGCCGGATCGGCGTAGACCCGCAGCGGCTCCTCGGGATCGGACGAACGGTCGTACAGCAGGCGCGCGCCCAGTTCGAGGGCGTTGCGGTGCGCGGCGTCGAGATCCTCGACGGTCGGCACGGTGAGGTCCAGATGCAGCTGCTGCGGGTGCGGTCCGGTCGGCCACGTCGCCGCCGGCAGCTCGTCCACCTGCTGAAACGCGACCTGCGGCCGGTCGGCGGCGTCGCGCAGCACCAGCCAGTCGCGGCCGCGCGGATCGGGCTCGCCGGCGGCCGGCGGCTCGTCGCCCGGCCGGTAGCGCATCCCGAGCAGGCGGCGGTAGAACTCGGCCAGCGCGCGGGCGTCGGTGGTGTCCAGGACGACCTGGCGAAGAATCGGCGCCGTTTCCACGACAACCAGCCTCGCACGGTCCTACGCTGCCGGCATGCCGGTCTCCGAAACCGTCCGCGCCGCCGCGCGCGGGTTCCTCGATCCCGACGACGAGATCCGTTACGTGTTCCCGGCGACGCTCGTGATGAGCTCGCGGCCGTACGTGGTGGTCGTGGTGAGCAAGCTGGCGGTGAAGGTGCTGACCGTCGGTCGCTGGGGCGGGCCGCCGACGGGCCTGGAGGTGGAGTACCCCCGGCAGACCCGGCTCGGCCCGGTCGACACCGACAGCATCGAGCCGACGTTCACGCTCGGTGGGCTGCGGTACGAGGTGGACGAGGAGTACGTGGCCGTGATCAACGCGGCGGACCTGGAGCGCGGGGCCGGCGAGCTGCCGCCGGACCCGCTGCCCGACCTGTAGACGTTCGGAGCTGGTCGGACGGTGGCCGCCGATGTGTGTCCACATCGGACGCCGTCAGGTCGATCGGTCGGCGGCCTCCGTCCAGGGACCGGTCCGGCTCTGACTTTCGGCCGACCTGCGGAGCCGGCCGGACTGGCTAGGCTGCCCCACATGCGCTACCTGTGGGCCCTGTGCTGGCTGGCCGGCGCGGCGCTGCTGGTCACGCTCGGCATCGTCGACTACCTCGCCGGCACGATCCGAAGCGACCAGCTCGGCATGCTCCAGCTCGGCTCCGGCATGCTGGCGTGCCTGGTCGCGCTGGTCGGCCCGGCGCTGGGCCCGGCCATGCTGCCACTGGTCGCGCTTGTGCCGGCGGGAACCTCGCTCGCCGCCACGTTTCTGGGCGCGACGTCGGCGGATCACCGTGCGCCGCTGGCGTTCGCCGCGACGGCGTCGCTGTGCTGGCTGATCGCGCTGATCGCCTGGCGCGCGCGGACCGTGCTGGCCGCGATCACCGTGCCGGTGCTGACCGCCGCCATCGTGCTGCAACCCCTGTGGGCACAGGGAAGCGGCATCACCACGATCGCCGCGCTGGCCCTGCCGCTGCTGGTGCTGGTGGCGATCGCCGCCGGGGTGTCGGCACGGCTGGTCGGGCTGAACCGGGCGCGGCAGGCGGACGCGATCCGACTGGCGCAGCGCGCCGAGTTCGCCCGCGACCTGCACGACTACGTCGGCCACCACGTGACCGGCATCGTGCTGCTGGCGCAGGGCGCGCGGGCGATGGCGGACAAGCAGCCGGAGCTGGTGCTGCCCGCGCTGGAACGGATCGAGCAGGCCGGCACCGAGGCGATGGCGACCATGCGGCGCATGGTCGGCCTGCTCCGGGACGCCGACGCGGCCGCCGACTTCAGTCCACTTGCGACGATCGCGGACGTCCAGGAGCTCGTCACGGAGTTCGGGCCGACCGCGAGGCTGGAGCTGGACGGCGATTTCGACGGGCTGCCGGCCGAGATCCAGTCCACTGTGCACAGAGTGGTGATGGAGTCGCTGACCAACGTGCGCAAGCATTCCGACGGCGCGCGGGACGTCCGGGTGCTGGTGTCGCGGGCGGCCAAGTGGATCAACGTCGGGGTCGCCGACGACGGCCGCGGGCGCCATGGCGGCCGTGCCGGTTTCGGGTTGCGGGGGCTGACCGAACGCGTGACGGCGCTGGGTGGCAGCATCAAGGCCGGACCGCGCGCCGCCGGCGGCTGGATGGTCGAGGCGAGCCTGCCCGTGGAGAGGGACTGACCCGTGCCGATCAGGGTGTTGATCGCCGACGACCAGGCGATGATCCGCGCCGGCATCGCGATGATCCTGGCCGCGCAGGACGACGTGGAGGTCGTCGGCGAGGCCGTGGACGGGATGCAGGCGGTCGAGTTGGCCGGGAAGCTGGCGCCGGACGTGGTGCTGATGGACATCCGGATGCCCAGGATGGACGGCCTCCAGGCGCTGCGGCAGCTGACCCGGCCGGGGCTGGTCGACCCGCCCAAGGTGGTCGTGGTCACCACCTTCGACGACGACGAGTACGTCTACCAGGCGCTGCGCGGCGGCGCGTGCGGCTTCCTGCTCAAGGACTCCGGCTCCGCGCTGCTGGTGGAGGCGGTCCGCGCGGCCGCCGCCGGGGAGGCGCTGGTCAGCCCGGCGATCACCGTGAAACTGTTGCGGCAGCTCAGTTCCCCGTCCTCCGCCCCGCCGGCCGACCTGTCCGCCCGGGAGCGGGACGTGGTCAAGCTGGTGGCCAAGGGGCTGACCAACACGGAGATCGCCGAGCGGCTGTTCATCTCGCTCGGCACCGTGAAGACGCACCTGGGCAACGTGCAGGCGAAGCTGTCCGCGCGCAACCGGGTCGAGATCGCGATGTGGGCGTGGCGGTCGGGCATCGTCGAGCGCTAGTTCTTGGTGTCCTCGGTGATGTCCGCCTCGCACTGGGCGGAGCCCGTGCCGTCCTTGCGCACGGTGTCCTCCTGCTCCACGGTGATGGCGCAGGTGAGGGCCTTGCCGTCGGCGGACTTCGCCGCGATCGACACGTGGCCCAGGCCGATGGCCAGCGCCTTCTGCTTGTACGGCAGCGTCACCGTCTGGGTGGTCGTGGTGGGCTTTCCCTTGGGGGACTTGTCGTCGGGGCCCGTCGGGTAGACGACGGTGACCTCGGCGCTGCCCTGGCCGGCGACCTGGAGCGAGACCTCGTAGGTGTAGCTCTTGCCGCTGCACCCGGCGAGCAGCCCGGTCGCCGCGAGGATCGCGAGCACGGGAAGGCTTTTGTTCATGGCGTCCATCCTGTCGACAGAGGCGCGGCCGCCGCCTCTGTCGATGGACGGATTCGATCTCTTACTTTCGGCCGAGGTTCAGGTGGCGATCCCGACCGCGTGGCCGATGGTGGTGGGGTCGTTCACCGCGGCCAGCATGAAGTGGGCGACGTCGGCGCGCGGGATGAGCGCGCCGCCCCGGATGTTCTGTTCCGGCGCCACGCGGTAGACACCGGTCAGCGGCTTGTCGGTCAGCCGGGGCGGCCGCACCGACGTCCAGTCCAGGCCGCTGGCCCGCAGCACGTCCTCCATGATCGCGAGGTCGGCGTAGTGGGCGCGGAGGACGCGTTTCACCATGGGGGTCAACACGTTCCGCATGACGAATCCCTCGCCGGGGTCGTGCCGAGGCGGGTTCGGGCGGTCCGGCGACGGCACCGTCGACACCGGGGCGGCGCTGACCACCACGATCCGCCGCGCGCCGGTGGCCTTCATCGCCGCCACGATCGCCCTGGTGCCGGCGGAGGTGATCCCCGCCAGTCGCGCGTTGCGCGGACCCAGGCCGGACAGCACCGCGTCCGCCCCGCCGACGGCAGTCTCCAGCGCCGCGGGATCCACAGCGGACAGATCGGCGCGGACGGTGTGCACGGTCGATGGCAGTTTGCTCGGATCCCGCACCACGGCGGTCACCTCGTGGCCGGCCGCGATCGCCTGGTCCAGGACGCAGCGGCCGATGCCGCCGGTCGCCGCGAAGACGGTGATTCTCATGGCATGCTCCGGAAGACATAGGCATTGTCGGCGGCCCAGCGGGCGAAGCTCAGCGCGGGCCGGCCGAGGATGCGGCGCACCTCGTCGGTGATCACCGCCGGGACGCCGACCGACCGGGCCTGGATGCCCAGCAGCCCGTCGACGAAACCGGTCGGGAAGCCGCGTCCGAGCATCGCCTGCCGGGCTGCCTCCGGCGGCACCTCGCGGTACGTCAGGTCGCGGCCGATCGCCGCCCCGATCCCCTGGACCTGCTGTTCCTGGGTCAGCGACTCCGGGCCGGTCAGCACCGGCCGGGTGCCGAGCAGGTCGTCGTCCAGCAGGGCCCGGACGGCGACCTCGGCGATGTCGCGTTCATGGATCGGCGCCGAGGTGGCCCGGGCGTGCGGGCCGTGCACCACATCGCCGCGGCGGATCTGCTCCGCCCACAGTCCGAACGCGTTCGCAGCGAACATGTTCGGCCGCAGCGCCACCCAGTCCAGGCCGCTGGCCGTCACCGCCCGCTCGACCTCGCGATTCCGGTCGCCGCGGAAGCGTGACGGCTGGTCTTCCAGGTCGTCGTCCACGTTGGCGGCCGACAGCGTGACCACCCGCCGCACCCCGGCGGCCCTGGACTCGGCCAGCAGACCGTCGATGGTGTCGCCGACGGCCCTCGGATTGGTGAACAAGCCGGTGACTCCCTCCAGCACCGGCTCGTCCACCACCTCTACGATGCGCGGCAGGCCCGCCGGGTTCCGCGCCACCGCGCGCACCTTCACCCCGGCGTCGACCAGCAGTTCCACGAGTGGGCGGCCGACCGTGCCGGACGCCCCGGTTATCAGGATCATGTACTCACGACGGCGCAGCGCCGCCGAAAGTGACATGTCACTTTTCGCGGAGCCGTATCGTCGTACCCGTTGTGACCAGCTTCGGTGAGGTGTGGCGGGCCGACCGCCCGTACCTGGTGAACCTCGCGTACCGCATGCTCGGCGACGTCGGCGCGGCCGAGGACGTCGTGCAGGAGGCGTTCGCCCGCTGGTCGGCGGCCACCGACGTGGCCGACGACCGGGGCTGGCTGACCGTGGTGACCAGCCGGCTGTGCCTGGACCAGCTGCGGTCCGCCCGGTCCCGCCGCGAGCTGCCCGGCGCCGTCGCCGACTCGGACACCCCGCTGGCCGGCTCGCCGCCGGCCGACCCCGCCGACCGGATCACCCTCGACGACGAGGTGCGGCTGGCGCTTCTCGTGGTGCTGCAACGGCTTCCGCCGGCCGAGCGGGTCGCCTTCGTGCTGCACGACGTGTTCGGCATGCCCTTCGAGTCGGTCGCCGAGTCCCTGGGCCGGCCGGTCGCCACCTGCCGCCAGCTCGCCCGCCGGGCCCGGCAGCACATCGCCGCCGACCGGCCTGTGCCCCGTGACATCGCCGCCGACGAGCACCAGCTCGTCACCGAGCGGTTCATCACCGCCTGCGCCACCGGTGACCTCGACGCGCTGGTCGGCGTGCTGCATCCCGACGTCTGGGGCCTCGGGACGTTCGGCCCGAGCACCGAGCGTCACGGCGCTGCCGACGTCGCCGAGGGCCTGCTCCGGTTCCTCCGGCGGGCGACCGTCGTCTCCGCTCCCCCGGTCCTGCTCGCCTACCTCAACCGCCAGGAGTTCGCCGTGCTCCGGCTCACCTTCGCCGGCGACCGCGTGGCCAAGATCGTCGCCACCCCGGGCCGCGACTTCGCGGCGGGTGTCAGAATGCGGCCATGACGTGTCCCTGCGGCCTCGGCGGCCCCTACGTTGACTGCTGCGGCCGGTTCCACCAAGGCGGCAACGCCCCCACCGCCGAGCTGCTGATGCGCTCCCGGTACACGGCGTTCGCCGTCGGCGACCGGGCCTACCTGCTGCGCACGTGGCACAGCACGACCCGGCCCCGACGGCTCACCCTGGACGACACGGAGTGGACCCGGCTGGAGATCCTCGACAAGGACAAGGGCGGCCTGTTCGACTCCGACGGCATTGTCGAGTTCAACGCCCACTACACCGGCGGTGTCCAGCACGAACGGAGCCGTTTCCTCCGTGAAGACGGCAAGTGGGTCTACGTCGACGCCGTCTAGATGTTGGTGCTGTTGGGAATCAGTGACGGCCGGAGGTAGGTGTAGGGCCGCGACCGCCGCCGGTTGCGCGCGGTGATCTCGTCCTCCACGGCGGCCAGCTCGGACCGGAACCGCTTGTGAGGGGCCGAAACCGCGCTGCCGGCGAAGTCGTCGCCGTAGTCGCCGAGCACGCCGTGGTGCACCGAGCCGAGGAAGGTCATCACGCAGAACTGCTGCACGGCGACGTCCAGCGGCGGCAGGTTGGCCAGCCAGTCGGCCTCGCTGTGCCCCAGCCCCTTCGGCTCCTCGGTGTACCCGGCCAGCGGATTCGCCGGCAGGAACGCCATGTGGTCGGCCTGCGTGAAGTTGACGGCGGCGTGCTGCGGGCCGGCGGTCCACACCACCATGGTCAGGATCTCGACGAGGTCGTTGCGGTCCAGGATCTGCCCCGGCGTCGCCCCGAAGTCCCGAACCTGCCCGCCCTCGGCCGACGCCACCTCCGCCGCCCACGCCTGGAGCTCGTGGTCGCCGACCACGTCCGCGTCGGACTTGTAGTAGCCGCCGACGAAGTCGCTGACCCAGCGATAGATCGAGTTCCACACCAGCAGGCCGTCGTCCCGGTACGGGTGGTGCGGCAGCGCGGACACGCTGTCCACGCCGGCGGAAGCCAGCTTGGTCGGCAGGTAGTTGTCCCGGAACGAGCGCTTCGAGCGGTGCTCGGCCAGCCAGGGATAGGTGCTCTTGAGGTCGGAGCCGATCAGGTACTCGACCGCCCGCCCCGGCTGGATCAGCAGCTCCACCGCCAGCTTGTTGATGGACATCGTGCCCTCGAAGTGCCGGCGCAGCAGCACCGCCACCGGGTGGTTGGCCGCCAGGTTGCGCACCGCCGCGATCAGCACCGGCTCGCTCATCAGGTGCGTGAACCCCAGGTGCGTCAACACCTCGTGGTACGTGTTGTGCGCGGCCAGCACGCAGTTCTTGGCCAGCTGCCACGAATAGCCGTCGGCCGGCGTGTAGACGTCCCGCCCGACCGGATTCTGTCCACATTGGATCGCGAACGGCTTCAACGGGCCGCCGCCGCGGGCCACCACGAACGCCACCATCGGCGCGTACATGTACTTCGGCGACTGGGGATGCGTGCCATTGTCCAAAGCGGACATCGCCTCGTAGTCGATCCAGTACACCCGGCCGGCGGCGATGGCGTGGTCGAGGTCCTCGCCCAGGTGCCCCGAGGCCAGGTGATCCGACGTCAAGGGGAACTTCCCCGGCACGCGGTCCATCCGCTCCAGGCGGGTCGGGTCCGGGCCGGCGACCATCACCTCGGCGAAGTACTCGTCGGTCCGGAAGTCCACGGTCGCGGGCGGCTGCTCCACCCGCGCGAACACGTCCTGGAATGCCTTGATCGTCTTGTCGTGGTGGTCGCCGGTGACGCCGCCGGGCAGCGGCATGAAGTACTCGACGATGCCGCCCATGTCGCCCTCACGGACCATGGTGGCCAGCTTGTGCGGGGCCAGCGGCTGCAGGTCGTTGACGAAGTTCCACTTGCCCTGGCGCTTGAGCCGCAACAGGTTCAGCCGCAGCTCCTCCTGCTTGGCCAGCGCCTTGAGCTGCCACGCCGCCACCGGCTCGTGCTCGGCGCCCAGGGTGGACGACACCGGGAAGCCGAAGTCCATGGTGTAGCGGTACTCACGCCGCACGGCGGCGAGCTGGTCGGCCCGCTCGCCGCGCGGGTCGTGCTGGGAGATCAGGTACTCGGGCAACGCGGCACTCCTCGACTGGTGGCTGATCCCACCAAATCAGGCGCGCCGCGCCGCCCGAGCCCGGGCAGGACGATCAGGCACTCAACTGTGCACTTAGGACCCGTACACCTGCATCTCGTAGAGCGAGTAGCCGTAGCTGGTGCCCCGCTTGGTGCCGTCCATCCGCACGTACCGGCCGGATCCCGCCAATCCGGTGAGGTCGTCGGCGCCGCCGTTGCCGGTGGTGGTGCTGTAGATGGTCGTCCAGTTCTGGGCGTCGTCGGAGACCTGGATGGTGTACGCCTTGCCGTACGCCGCCTCCCATGTGAGCTTCACTTCGCTGACGCTGTGCGTGGCGCCGAGGTCGACCTGGAGCCACTGCGGGTCGGAGCCCTCCTTGCTGCCCCAGCGGGTCGAGGTGAGGTTGCCGTCGAAGGCCTTGCTCGCCGCGTACGTCGAAGACTCCACAGAGGACGCGGTCGCCGTCTTCCCCTGTGACAGCAGGGTTGCCGTGCCGCCGCCGGTGCTGACGGTCAGCGCGAACGCCGCCGACTTGCTGTCGGAGCCGGCCGTGCCGACCACGTTGAACGTGCCGGACTTGGCGGTGTCCGAGGCCGTCACGGTCAACGTCGAGGTGCCGCTACCGGAAACCGAAGCGGGGCTGAACGAGGCCGTCACGCCGGAGGGCAGGCCGGTCGCGGACAGCGCCACGGTCCCCGTTCCCCCGCCGACGGTCACGGTGGCGGTGGTCGAGGCGCCGGGCTTGACCGTGGCCGACGCCGGGTTCACCGCCACCGACAGGCCGGTCTGGCCACCGGCCGGGCTGAAGGTCCACTTGCTGACCGTGCCCGAACAGCTGCCGGTCCCCAGCGTGCCACTGGAGTCGCGGAAGCACTTCTTGCCGGTCTGGATGTCGTTGATGGTGCCGTCGGGGTTGATCGACAGCTGGCTGTTCGGCCCGCCGTCGCACTTGCCCAGCTTGACGGTGCTGCCGGAGATCGTCGCGCACTGGTTGTTGATGACGAGGAACGCGCCGTGGAAGGTGAAGGTCTGCTCGGCGGAGCCGTTGCAGGCGGCCATCTTCAGCGTGGTGCCGGACGAGGAGCTGTTGCCCGGGTCGTCGATGCACAGGCCGGTGGAGTTGTTCTTGTACGAGCCGACGGTCTGGTTGGGCTTGGCGCCGCCGTAGCAGGCGCCGGTGTTGATGTTGAAGATCGGCGTCGAGTCGTAGTCCTCGTTCGACGGCGGGTCGACGACCACCGGCTCCATGGTCGGCGTGTTGTCGTCGTTGTAGTGGGTGAGCGCGTCCTCGCAGTCGATGGCGTCCATGGCGTTTCCGCCCTTGCCGCCCAGCCACAGGTCCAGGTGGTGCAGCTTGGGGCCGCCGTTGGGGCCCTTGCCGTTCCAGTCGGCGCTGCACTCCTCGCAGCTGTCCTCCATGATGAAGTACTTGCGCACCCGCGGCACCCACACCTTGGTGCCGGGCGCGAGCTCGCCGCTGTCGGTGGCGAACGTGATCGGGTCGCTGTACGTGCCGGTGCCGCCGGCGGTGCTGTGGATCTGCGGATAGGAGATGTCGCCGCCCGGCGGGGTGTTGTCCCACCAGCCGTAGAAGGTCAGGAACGTCTGATCGGTGGTCGCCGCGTCGGCCGCCGAGCTGGTGAACAGCGCGGCAAGCGCGGACAAGACGACGAGGACAGCGGTCGCCACGGACGTGACGAGCCTGCGCCGACTCATGGTGCCTCCGGGGTCAGGGCGGACGCGGCGGCGGGGTGGACGAAGACTCACTCCTGGGACGGGTGAAGTCAATATTGTTAGGAAAGTTCTCTAACAATTAAGTCGATGTCACTCGTTCGGCTCAGTGGTGTCCGGGAACCGGACTGGCCCGACCGGGCAAAGACGGGGTGTAGGCCCACCGAAACCCGAAGGGGGACACCATGGCGACGTGCTCACGAGGTCGCGGATGACCGCATCCCAGGCGCCGCCCGTCGACGACGCCGAGGTGATCGTCCAATCGCTGACCCAGCCCGAGCTGTTCGCCCAGGTCTACGACCGGCATGCGGTCGCCGTGCACCGGTTCCTGGCCCGCCGCGTCGGCGCGCAGCTCGCGGACGACCTCGCCGCGCAGACGATGCTCACCGCCTTCGACACCCGTCGGCGCTTCGACCCGGCGCACGGCTCCGCGCTGCCCTGGCTCTACGGCATCGCCACCAACGTGCTGCGCCGGCACGCGCGGGCCTCGGTCCGCCACCTGCGCGCGTTGTCCAAGCTCGACCCGTATCCGCTGGAGGCGCGGCACGACGAGGACGTCTCGGACCGGGTCAGCGCCGAGGCCGCCGGCCGCGAGCTGGCTGCCGGCCTGGCGGGGCTCAACGCCAACGAACGGGATGTGCTGCTGCTGGTCGCATGGGAAGGCCTCAGCTACGAGGAAGTGGCGCTCGCGCTGTCCGTCCCGCTCGGCACCGTGCGATCCCGCCTGCACCGTGCCCGCACCAAGATGCGCACCGCGCTCATGGAGGCTTCCGATGACCGACCTTGACCAGATCGAACGGCTGCGGCCGGACGTCGACGACCCGTCCCCGTACTGGCTGGCCGCCACCCGCACCGCGCTGCTGGAGCGAACGCCCCGGCGGTCGTGGGAACACCACCGGTCGCGGCGGAGCACCCTGATCGCGGCGGCCGCGGCCGTCGCGGTGTTGGCGACGATCGCGGTGGTGATGCCGGGCAGCTCGGCGCTCACCGCCGCCGCGCACGACCAGTACTACTACGTGAAGGAGGCCCACGGCGGAGGCGGCAGCCCATCCGGCACTCTGGAGCTGTGGTACCCGGTCGGCAGCGCCGATCCGGTCCAGCCGTGGCACCCCGCGTGCGACCACGGGGCGGTGACGGGAATGCCGTACCGGTGTCATCCCATGGGTGGCTCGGGGGTCGGCTGGGTGGCCGACTACACGCCGGACGAGCCGCTCGGCAACCTCAGCGTCGACCAGTTCCGGGCGCTGCCGACGGACGTCGACCAGCTCCGGACGAAGGTCTACGAGCAGGCCAGGCAGTGGCAGGCGATCCAACCGCCCGACGGGGTGCGCGGTGGCGTCTACTACTCGCCGGACCTGGATCAGCAGGCGTTCCTCGTCATCGACGCGGGCCTGCGGACCGGACGGGCGCCGCAGCCTCTCGCGCAGGCGCTCTATCGGGTGCTGTTGACCATTCCGGGCGTGCAGGCGACGCAGCAGGCGACGGACAGCGCCGGCCGGCCGGGCGTCGGCGTCGCCCGCACGACGGCGGGCTTCCTCTATCGCCTCATGCTCGTGTTCGACCGGTCGACGCACGGATTCCTCGGCGAAGCCGGCAGCTACCCCGGCTCGGTCTCGATCCTCGCGTCGGGACCGGTGGCCAAGGTCGGCGACCGCCCGTAATACCCGCCTTGCGTTATATAAGCGGCCGGTGCGATCGTCGGGGGCGTGCACGCGTTCGACGTCCTCGGCGACCCGGTCCGCCGCCGCATCCTGGAGCTGCTGGCCGACGGCGAGCTGACCTCCGGCCAGGTCACCGAGGTGATCCGGGCCGAGTTCGGCATCTCGCAGCCGGGCGTCTCCCAGCACCTGCGGGTGCTGCGGGAGAACGGCTTCACCACCGTACGGGCCGACGGCACCCGCCGGCTGTACTCCGTCGACCCGACGCCGCTGCGGGAGATCGACGGCTGGCTGGACCGCTACCGGCGGTTCTGGCGGCAGCCGCTGGACGCCCTGGCCACCGAGATAGCCAGGGGCAAACGCGCCCGATAGCCTGGTACCGACCAGTCGGTATGCGAGGTCGCGCCGGTCTCCGGAGCGACCTCGCCCCCGCCCGGACCGGGCGGCATGAACACAGGGGTTGGGATGACTCTGGGGCGTAGTGCCTGGCAGGCGATCGAGCCGCTGCACGCGATGATCTACTTCGTGCCGGAGGCGAAGGACCGGTTCGAGGCGCTGGGCCTGGACGCCGGTTCCGGCTACTTCGCGTCCAGGTCGGCGGCGTTCGGCGAGGCCTCGGCGGAGACGGTCATCGCCACGTTCTACAACTTCAACCCGGCCTTCATCCGCCGCTGCATCCCGGCGGCGTGGGAGAAGGCGTCGCCGGCACAGGTGCTGGCGGCCCGGCTGGAGGCCGCCGACGCGGCGCTGCGGCGCGGCCTGGGCGACCTGGTCGCCTCGGACGAGCTGGTCGAGCTGGCGGCGTTGACCCGCAAGGCAGCCGAGGCGGCATGCGAACGTCTGGAGGGCCGGCCGCTGTTCGCCGCCCACGCGGCGCTGCCGTGGCCGACCGAGCCGCACCTCCAGCTGTTCCACGCGCAGACGCTGCTGCGCGAGTTCCGCGGCGACGGCCACCTCGCCGCGCTGCTCACGGCCGAGCTGACCGGCCTGGAGGCGCTGGTCGTGCACGCGGCGACCGGCTACCTGCCGGCGAGTTCGCTGCGCAAGACGCGGCAGTGGAGCGAGGACGAGTGGGCCGCGGCCGTGACCGTGCTCCAGGAACGCAAAATCGTTGAACAGGGCGAGGAACTGGCGCTCACCGAGGCCGGAGCGGCGCTGCGGCAGGGCATCGAGGACCACACCGACCGGCTGGCCGAGCCGGCGTACTCGGCGCTCGGCGAATCCGGCGTGAATCGCCTGGTGGAGCTCGGAAAACCGCTGTCCCGGGCGATCGTCGAGGCCGGGATGCTGCCACACCTCAAGAAGAAGTAACGTCCGGACAGGAAACAGGACAGATTCTTGACATCGATGTCACACCCGGTTTCGCTGTCGCCCAGGCAACGGCGCTCCGGGAGGGACTCGACGCATGAGACGACTGTGGTTACTGCTGCTCAGCACGGCATTGATAGCAGGGCTCACAGCAACGGTCCCGGCGGTCGCCCTGGCCGCCGGGAACACCGATTTCGCCTCGTCCTTCGAGGCGAGTGATCCGCAGCCGAACTGGACCGATACCGTCGAGACCAACCCGAGCGGGGCTCCGAAGTCGGCCGGCGTGAACGGCGCGGACGCCTCCACGATCCCCGGCAACGTCGATGACAAGGTTGTCGACGTGCAGGCCAACGCGGAGAACGACGGTGCCGGCGAGGTCAAGGAGAACCTGGTCGACGGCAACGTCGCCACCAAGTGGCTGACCTTCACCCCCACCGGTTGGGCGCAGTTCCAGCTGTCCGAGCCGATCGCGGTCGTCCAGTACGCGCTGGCCTCGGCCAACGACGCGCCCGGCCGCGACCCGCAGAACTGGACGTTCTCCGGCTCCCAGGACGGCAAGACCTGGACGACGCTGGACACCCAGACCGGGCAGAGCTTCGAGAACCGGCAGCAGACCAAGACGTACAAGATCGGCAACACCACGCCGTACCTGTACTACCGGCTCGACATCACGCTCAACCACGGCGACCCGATCGTGCAGTTGGCCGAGGTGCAGCTGATCGAGGCCGTCGGCGACACCCCGCCGCCGCCCACCATGCGCAGCTACGAGGGCAAGGGCCCCACCGGCGGCTACAACGCCAAGGCCAACGCCGGCTTCACCGGCGTGAAGGCGTTCCGCTACGTCGGCAGCCACCTGGTCGCCGGGCACGCCTACTCGTACAACAAGATCTTCGACGTGGACCTCGCGGTCACGCCGAAGACCCAGCTGTCGTACCAGATCTTCCCCGAGCTGATCGGCGACGACCCGAACTACACCAGCACGTACGCGGCGGTCGACCTGGCCTTCAGCGACGGCACCTACCTCAGCCAGCTCGGCGCGCAGGACCAGCACGGCTTCGGGCTGTCGCCGCAGGCCCAGGGCGACTCGAAGTCGTTGTACACCAACCAGTGGAACCACATCGCGTCCACCATCGGCACGGTCGCGGCGGGCAAGGTGATCAAGCGCGTCCTGATCGGTTACGACAAGCCGACCGGGCCGGGCGCGTTCTCCGGCTGGATCGACGACATCAAGATCGCCGGCAACCCGGCGCAGCCGAACTACGCCCACCTCACCGACTACGTGAGCACGGTGCGCGGCACCAACGCCAGCGGCTCCTTCTCGCGCGGCAACAACTACCCGGCCACGGCGGTCCCGCACGGCTTCAACTTCTGGACCCCGATGACCAACGCCGGCTCGCAGGACTGGCTGTACCAGTACGCGAAGGCCAACAACGCGCAGAACCAGCCGACGCTGCAGGCGTTCGCGGCCAGCCATGAGCCGAGCCCGTGGATGGGTGACCGCCAGACGTTCCAGGTGATGCCCGAGAGCGGCGCGCCGACCGCCGACCGCAACGCCCGCGCGCTGGCCTTCAGCCACGACGACGAGGTGGCGCAGCCGGACTACTACTCGGTCAAGTTCCAGAACGGGATGCGCACCGAGATCACGCCCACCGACCACGCGGCGGTGTTCCGGTTCACCTTCACCGGCAACCAGTCCACTGTGGACTTCGACAACGTGAACAACGGCGGCGGCCTCACCCTCGACGCCGCCAACGGTGTGGCCACCGGCTACTCCGACGTCAAGAGCGGGCTGTCCACCGGCGCCACCCGGATGTTCGTCTACGCCACGTTCGACAAGCCGGTCACCGCGGGCGCCAAGCTCACCGGGACCGGACGCGACAACGTGACCGGCTACTTCCAGTTCGACACCAGCTCGGACAAGACCGTCACGATGCGGATCGCCACCTCGCTGATCTCCGTCGACCAGGCCAAGGCCAACCTGGAGCAGGAGATCTCCGGCACCGACACCTTCGACACCGTGCGGGCGCGGGCGCAGGCGGCGTGGGACAAGCAGCTCGGCGTGATCACCGTGCAGGGCGCCAGCCAGGACCAGCTGGTGACGCTGTACTCCAACCTGTACCGGCTGTTCCTGTACCCGAACGAGGCGTACGAGAACACCGGCACCGTGGCCAGCCCGAAGTACCAGTACGCGAGCCCGGTCGTGCCGGAGGTCGGCCAGGACACGGCGACGCGGACCGGCGCGAAGATCAGTGACGGCACGATGTACGTGAACAACGGCTTCTGGGACACCGCCCGGACCGCCTGGCCCGCGTACTCGCTGCTCACGCCTTCCATGGAAGGCAAGATGATCGACGGGTTCGTCAACCAGTACAAGGACGGCGGCTGGACCTCGCGCTGGTCCTCACCGGGCTACGCCGACCTGATGACCGGCACCAGCTCGGACGTCGCCTTCGCGGACGCGTTCGTCAAGGGCATCGACAACTTCGACGTGCAGGCCGCCTACGACGCGGCGGTGAAGAACGCCACCGTCGTGCCGACCAGCTCCGGCGTCGGCCGCAAGGGGTTGGACACCTCCAACTTCCTCGGCTACACCTCCACCGCCACCGGCGAGGGCTTCTCCTGGGCGATGGAGAGCTACGTCAACGACTACGGCATCGCGCAGATGTCCAAGGCGCTGCTGGACAAGGCCAAGCCGAACGACCCGCGCCGGCAGGAGTACTCGGACAACTACACGTACTTCCTCAGCCGCGCGCAGAACTACGTCACCCTGTTCGACCCGACGGTGAACTTCTTCCAGGGTCGCAATCCCGACGGCAGCGAGCACACCCCGACCGCGAGCTACGACCCGCGGGTGTGGGGCGGTGACTACACCGAGACCGACGGCTGGAACATGGCGTTCTCGGTGCCGCAGGACGGCCAGGGCCTCGCGAACCTGTACGGCGGCAAGGACAAGCTGGCCGCCAAGCTCGACCAGTTCTTCTCCACGCCGGAGACCGCCAAGTTCCCGGGTTCCTACGGCGGCACCATCCACGAGATGGTCGAGGCGCGGGACGTGCGGATGGGCCAGTACGGGGCCAGCAACCAGCCGTCGCACCACATCATCTACATGTACGACTACGCCGGCCAGCCGTGGAAGACGCAGGCGTACGCGCGGGAGGCGCTGTCCCGGCTCTACACCGGCAGCGAGAACGGCCAGGGCTACCCCGGCGACGAGGACAACGGCGAGATGTCCGCGTGGTACATCTTCAGCGCGCTGGGCTTCTACCCGCTGACCATGGGCTCGGGCAACTACGCCGTCGGCTCGCCGCTGTTCACCCAGGCGACGATCCACCTGGAGAACGGCAAGTCGCTGGTGGTCAACGCCCCGAAGAACAGCGCGAAGAACGTCTACGTGCAGGGGCTGAAGGTCAACGGCAAGGCGTACGACAAGACGACCCTGTCGCAGAGCCTGCTGGAGTCCGGCGGCACGCTGGACTTCGACATGGGGCCGAACCCGTCCAAGTGGGGCAGCGCCGACGGCGACGCGCCGGCGTCGATCACGCAGGGGTCCGCGGTGGCGCAGCCGCTGCACGACCTGACCGACCCGAAGCAGGGCGCCCTGTTCGACAACACCTCGAACACCCAGGCCACTGTGGACGGTCCGGTGCAGATGCAGCCGTCCGACGCCACGCAGCGGGTGCAGATGTACACGCTCACTTCGGGCTCGACGGCGTCGTCGGCGCCGTCGAGCTGGGCGCTGAAGGGCTCGTACGACGGCAAGACGTGGACGACCATCGACCAGCGCAGCGGCGTCAAGTTCACCGATGCCAAGCAGACCAAGGCGTTCAGCGTGGCCAAGGTCGGCCGGTACAGCTACTACCGGCTGGAGCTGGGTTCGTCGGCGACACTGTCCGAAGTGGAGCTTCTCGGCAAGCCGAACCCGGTGTGCGGCACCACCATCGACGGCTCGGTCAACGGTCCGCTGACCGTGAAGGGCGTGACCTGCCTGACCGGCACCGTGAACGGGCCGGTCACCGTGTCGCCGGGCGCGTCGCTCTACGCCTTCGGCGGGTCCATCAGCGGCCCGGTCTCGTCGAGCAACGCGGCGGCGGTCGTCCTGCTCGGCACGCACGTGTCGGGTCCGGCGAGCATCGTCGGCACGACCGGTGAGACCAGCATCGAGACCGCTACCGTCGACGGTCCCGTCTCGCTGGTCGACAACGCCGGCACGGTCGTGACGTCGACCTCGGTCGGCGGGCCGCTGGCCTGCTCCGGCAACTCCCCCGCCCCGTCCGACAACGGTCTGCCCGACACCGTCCGCGGCCCCGCAGCCGGCCAGTGCGCGGTGCTGACCAAGTAACCGGCACCACCCGGGCGCCCCACCTCCTTCGGAGGTGGGGCGCCTTTGTTCACCCACCCAGCCATACGCAGTTCTACGAATGGTGCGCGCCGGACGGGCTTGAAAACCTTTCCCCAGCAGCGAATCCCGCTGCCCCCGTCGGAAAGGATCGTGTAGCTGTGTCTCGACTGAGGCGACTGGGCCTGGTCACCATGCCGCTGCTGGCCGTGGTGATGATGCTGACCGCGACCCAGGCCAGCGCCGACACGGACTTCTACCAGATCTCCAGCAAATGGAGCAGCAAGTGCATGGACCTGCGTGACCAGGAGGCCGACAGCGCCACCCCGCATGTCCAGCAGTGGTCGTGCAAGGACAACGTCTCCAACCAGGAGTGGTCGCCGGTGCTGCTGACCAACGGCACCATCCAGCTGGTCAGCCGGCGCACCGGCAAGTGCATGAGCGTGGACGGCCACTCGGACCTCGCCGGCGCGCTGATCGTGACACAGTCCTGCTTCGCGGCCGACGCCTGGCAGCAGTGGCGGTTCGAGACGAACCCGTTCCCCAACGCGAGCGGGTCGGCCTGGCTGGTGAACTTCCACAGCGGCAAGTGCGTGGAACTGCCGGGCTGGAACACCAGCGACGGCCTGCTGCTGGCGCAGTCCGACTGCGTCGGCGGCTGGAAGCAGTACTGGAACACCATCGGCCTCTGAGCCGCCCCCGTGCCGGTCGCGCCCCGCGCGACCGGCACGAACCCACCTCAGCTGGCGGCGGCCCTGGTTCCGTCGGTGGCGGCGCGGACGAAGGCGGCCACGGAACGGGAGCGGCAGCGTTCGGGCCAGGCGAGGACGACGGTGGTGGGGCTCGCGTCCAGCACCGGAATCGCCACCAGGCCGGTGTTCAGGTTGGTGCGCACCGACTCCGGCAGCACCGCGATCGTCCGTCCCAACGCGATGAGCTGCATGAGCTGGGCGGAGTCGCGCACCTCCGGGCCGCCGCCGGACATGCCCGGCCAGCGCGGCATCGTCTCGCCGTCGAGGTCCGCGAGCTGGAGGCTTCGCTTGCGGGCCAACCGATGCGTGCTCGGCAGCACCGCGACCGACCGCAGCGTCAGCAACTCCTCGGTGTCGAAGCCGCTCATGTCGTCGTGCGGGTGGTGCAGGAACCCCACGTCCGCCCGACCGTCGCGCAGCAGCCCGGCCTGCTCCCCGATGCCGCAGATGATCAGATCCACCGGGCTCGCGTCCGGATCCCGTTCGTACGCCTCGAGAATCCCGCTCAGCAGCCCCCCGTCCCCGCCCGGCTTCATCACCACCACCAGCTGCCGGTCCGGCCTACCCGCCCGCTGCGCCCTGCGCACCGCCGCCGCCACCCCGTCGAGCGCCTTGCGCCCCTCGTGCAGCAGCACCTCCCCCGCCTCCGTCAGCCGCACGCCCCGGCTGTTGCGGATCAGCAGCTCCACTCCCAGCCGCTGCTCCAGCTGCCGGATCGCCCTCGACAGCGGCGGCTGCGCGATCCCCAGCCGCTGCGCCGCCCGACCGAAATGCAGCTCCTCGGCCACCGCCACGAACTTCCTGATGTCCTCCGACTCCACCGCCCTCACGCCGTCCATCTTGCCGCGTAACTCCGAGGCGGTGCGGTCCGACAGTCACGGGTAGCACGTCGACGTACGGAGGACCGATGGTTGAACCCGTGACTATCACCCTAGCCATTGCCCTGGTGCTGGCCCGCAAGATTGCCGAGGGCGCCGCCAGCGAGGCAGGCAAGCAGGCTTGGGCCGGTCTGTCCGGCCTGGTCCGCGGACGTTTCAGCAGCGACACTGCCGCGACGAATGCGCTGGACACCGCCGAGGCATCGCCAACCAGCGAGGAGGCGATCCGCACGCTCGCCGATCACCTTCACCAGCACGCGGCCGATCCAGGCTTCGCCCGGGCGCTGGTCCCCTGGGTCGAAGAGCTCTCCCCCGGCTCGTACGCCTCGGTTGGCGACCACGCAACGATCCATGGGCACAACATCCAGAACAGCACCATCAGCGGCACGGTATCTGGCGGCGGCAGTGGGCCAGCCCGCTGATCACGCTTCTGTCGGCGAGCACGCCACGATCCTCGGCCACAACATCCAGAACTCCACGTTCACCGCGTTGCTGCGAGAGCCGACGTCGTTCCCAGCGCAACTGCCCCGGCCGGTCGAGGACTTCACCGGCCGTACCGCCGAGATCGAACAACTCGTGGAGTTCGCCGGCCACGGCGCCGCCGTTGTCGTTACGGCGATCGAGGGCACTGCCGGCGTGGGCAAGACCGCGCTGGCAGTCCACGCAGGCCACCAGGTCAAGCACCAGTTTCCGGACGGCCAGTTGTACGCCGACCTGCTTGGCTACACCGTGGGCCGGACGTCGGCGACGCCGGGCGACGTCGCCGCCGGATTCCTGCACAGCCTCGGAATACCGGCCGAGGACATCCCCACTCAGGCCGAGGCGAGGACCGCCGCCTTCCGTGACATCGTCAGCCGGCGGCGGCTACTGGTGGTGCTGGACAACGCCCGGCGTGAGGACCAGGTCCGACCGCTGCTGCCGGCGTCTGGCTCGTCGCTGGTGATCGTCACCAGTCGGCACGTGCTGGCCGGCCTGGACGGCGTTCAGCGGATGCCGCTGGACGTACTGACCGAGGAGGAGGCCCTAGACCTGCTCGCCACCACCGCCGGCCGGCAGCGGGTGGCAGCCGAGCCCGAGGCCGCACATCAGGTGAACATCCGGTGCGGGAAGTTGCCGTTGGCCGTACGAATCGCTGGCCGACTGCTGGAGACTGAACCCGGATTGACCGTAGCCGATCTGGCCGCGGCGCTGGGCGACGAGCGAGAACGCCTCGCCGAGCTCAAGGCCGGCGACCTGGCGGTGCGAAGTGCCTTCGAACTGTCCTTCCGCGCCCTGCCCGATGAGCCCAGCCGCATGTTCACGCTGTTAGGCCTGCACCCCGGCCCCGAGATCAGCGTCGACGCGGCGATGGCACTGGACGGCACCGCCACCACACGGCAAATCGCCCGCCTGATGCGCGAGCTGCACCACGCCCACCTGCTGGAATCCGTCAGCGCAGGACGGTATCGAATGCACGACCTCATCCGCCTCTTCGCCGCCGACCGCGCCGCGGAGGACCTGCACGACGTCGAATCAGGGGCCGCCGCGCAGCGGCTCGTCGTCTACTACGTCCGAGCCACCCAACAGGCAGTTCGCGATCTTCACGGCGACGAATCCGGGGCCCGGCGTGCGGCGGCGTGGCTAGGCAACGAACGCGACGTCGTGGAAGCGATCGAGACCAGCCTGCGGGGACCGTCACTAAATCCGCGCCGAGTGTGGCTCTATATGTCACTTTACGCCCACATCCACTACCAGCGCTCGGAATCCATTCTTGCCGAACACAAGAACGGCTCTCGCACGAAGATATTCTGCCTAGAGAGGGCTCGACTGATCTCCAATCTCGCCGTTGCGGTGCGGGCGCACGCCCGGAATCTCGCCACATCAACCAGTTCTAGCCCACGCCTGCTGCAAGTCTTCCGCCACAAAAGATCAACATCCGCCGAGCTCAGCCAGATCGACCGAGTGGCAGCCGAACTGGAACAAATCGCAGCTCACCTGCGAATCGATCCCAACCTTGAAACCATTGTCAGCACCGCCGACACATTGTCATTCCTGATCGAATCAAAAAATGCCTTGATGGCCACCATTCCAATCGAGGACACGCAACTGGCGAGCGCGCTCCGCGAGGAAGTCGAATTGTGGCGCGAAGCGAGCCCTTTGCTTGACCGGATCAATGATCTGAACGTTCAGCTTGTGGCCAGCATGGACCCGCTGGCAACGGCTCACGAGGAGTTCGCCAGACTGATGGCAAAGTTCGCGAACGATTTCGCCGCAGCAGGCGACCGTCGAAGCTCGCGCCACTTTCGCCGCGTCGCATGGGCATGGCAGATCCAAGCGAAGTGGATACGACGACGCCGAGCTGAACTGGATGCCATACTGGGTCACGGGCCGAGTTAGAAATTAGGGGCCGCTCCGCACGCCGGCGGGTACCGTTCGGGGCATGCGGGGGCGGGAGTTCGAGGCGCGGCAGCGGGAGCGGGAGTGGTTCCACGGGCTGGTGGTGCCGCGCGGCTCGTGGCCGATCATCAGGGTGGACGGGAGGGGCTTCTCCAACTTCACGGAGGAGCGCTTCGACAAGCCGTTCGACGAGCGGTTCTCGCGGTTGATGGTGGACACGGCCCGGGCGATGCTGACGGAGTTCGGGGCGCGGTACGTGTACACCGAGAGCGATGAGATCTCGCTGTTGCTGCCGGCCGATACGAACGTGTTCGGGCGGGGCGTGGAGAAGATCGTGTCGCTGACGGCCGGCCTCGCGTCGGCGGTGTTCACGCACGGCATGGGCGAGCCGGCGACGTTCGACAGCCGGATCTGGCTGGGCAACAACCGGGGCGACGTCCTGGACTACTTCTCGTGGCGGCAGGCGGACGCGACGCGGTGCGCGCTGAACGGCTGGTGCTACTGGACGCTGCGCAAGGCCGGCAGGACGAGTCGGCAGGCCGACAAGGCGATCGAGGGCAAGAACGCGGCCGCCAAGAACGAGCTCCTGTACGAGGAGGGCATCAACTTCAACGAGGTGCCGGCCTGGCAGCGGCGCGGCATCGGCCTGTGGCTGGAGGAATTCGAGCGCCCGGGCCACGACCCGATCACCGGCGAGGACGTGGTGGCGACGCGCCGGCGGGTCCGGGTCGAGCGGGAGCTGCCGATGAAGGACGACTACCGGGCCTTCCTCACCGATACCGTGAAGGTATAGCCGGGTATCGAGTCGGTCCTGGCCAGCACGGCCGGCAGCTGGTGGACTCGTGCCATGACCGACAACACCATCGCCCTGATCACCGGGGCCAACAAGGGAATCGGCCGGGAGATCGCGGCGCAGCTGGTGGCGCGGGGCGTGACCGTGCTGCTGGCGGGGCGGAACCCGGAGCTGGTGGAGGCGGCGGCGAACGAGCTGGGCGCGCGACCGGTCGTGCTGGACGTGACGGACGACGCCAGCGTCGCCGCGGCGGCGAAGCTGGTGGAGGAGGAGCACGGCCGGCTGGACGTGCTGGTCAACAACGCGGGCATCACCGGCGGCCGCGGCAACAACGACGTCGCCACCGTGCAGAAGGTGTTCAACACCAACGTGTTCGGCGTGATCCGGGTGACGGACACGTTCCTGCCGCTGCTGCTGCGGTCGTCGGCGCCGCGCATCGTGAACGTGTCGAGCTCGGTCGGCTCGCTGGCGCACATGGCGTCGCCGGACGACCCGTCGCCGTTCTTCTCGCTGACCTACCGCCCGTCCAAGACGGCGCTGAACGCGATCACCGTGCAGTACGCCAAGGAACTCGGCAAGCAGGGCGTCAAGGTCAACGCCGTCTGCCCGGGCTGGTGCGCCACCGACCTGAACGGCTTCGCCGGGCACCGCACGCCGCAGCAGGGCGCGGAGATCGCGGTGACGATGGCGACGATCGGCGAGGACGGCCCCAACGGCGGCTTCTTCGACGAGAACGGCCCGGTCGCCTGGTGATGCGAAAGGACCATTCCTGACGTTCAACGTGAGGAATGGTCCTTTCCGAACATCAGAAGCTTGACGGTCACCAGCCGATCTTGAAGGTGTGGGTGGCGCCGAGGGAGCCGGTGACGTCGACGGTCTTGCTGCCGACGCCGGCCACCGTGACGGTGATCGACGTCTGTAACTGCGTCGGGTCGGACAGGGCGAAGTTCCAGCCGCCCCAGCCCCGCGACCACAGCACGGACGCCGGCGCGGACACCGTCACCCGGCCGACGGACCCGGCGGCCCAGAAGTTGGCGGCCGTGACGTCGTCGAGCTGAACCGCTTGCACGCCAACGGTGTTGGCCTGCACGCAGAACCGCCCGCGCGCCCCCGCGGTCTCCCACGAGGTGGCCCCGGGCAGCACGGCGTACGCGTAGGACGCGCCCTTGGGATTGGCCCCGTGGTTGATGAGGATCTTCTGGAACCGCCGCGTGTACGGCACGGTGGTGCCGTGCGTGTTGGCGCCGGTGTCCACCCCGAACCAGGTGCCGGTGCGGTCTTCCCGTGACGTGACAACGGAAGCGTCGTCGAGCAGCACGTAGCCGGCGACGCCCTCGAGGTGCAGCCAGTGCCGCTGGGCGGTGAGCCGCTTGGTGCCGTTCTCGCCGATGTTGCGGTTCTCGACGGTGGTGCGCACGGGTGCGCCGCTGGCGTCGGTGATGCCGGCGCCGAGGCAGACGACGCCGTCGGGCGTGAAGAACCAGGACTTCTTGGCCGACAGGGTGCCGTCCTGAGAGATGAAGTCCAGCCCGAACGCGCCGTGCCGGTCGTCCCAGCGCGCGCCGCCGACCCACGCCGTGGTGGTCAGCGGCGTGGTGCCCAGCAGCGTGGGCGGGGTGGCGTCCTTCTCGGTGGTGCCGGGCAGCGCGGTGGCGTCGACCGTCGGCCAGTACGCGTCGCTGTAGGCGGCCTGGTCGCCCGGCAGGAACGTGTACAGCACACCGTCGCCGGTGTACCAGCCGTGCAGGTTCTGCCCGTTGATCGCCTCGTACCGGGTGATCCTGGTCGACCCCACCCCCAGCGAGGCCGACCAGGTGGGCGTGACGTGGACCATCCGGTCCTGCTGCGGGAAGACCCGGTGCGTCGACACGGTGTGCGCGGCGTCCCGAGTGGACAGTTCCTTGGCGAACTCGACCTCGGGCACGCCGACCGCCTGGAGGCCGCCGGAGAACCGCACCAAGTTCTCCACCTTGAAGTACGGGGCCCAGAGGCCTTCCTTGATCCACTTGGTGGCCAGCGACACCAGCTGCTTCTGCGTCGCCCCGGTGGCGTGCCGGGCCAGCAGCACGACGGCCGCGGTGAGCTGGTGGCCGGCGTCGTAGCCGGTCTCGCCCTGCCGGGAGAGCATGCGGCCACGAACGGGCTCCATCATGGCGCCGGACGCCACGAATGGCGCATACACGTCAGCGACGGTGTCGAAGAACTTCTGCTTCACGTCGGCGGACAGCTGGGTCGCGGTGCCCTCGGTGACGTGGATGATGCCGGCCGCAGCGGTCAGCAGCACCAGGCCGTAGTGGCCGGGGTAGGGCACGACGCCGTGCTGGATGAACGAGCCGTCGGTGTGGTAGCCGTCGCTGGTGGTGACCCGGGCGACCAGGTTGGCCGCGCCGCCGCCGGCCTGGTCGGTGACGGCCGCGATGGCGTTGACGATCCGCTGCGAATCGCCGGCCAGCGCGCCGGCCACGATGCTGATCAGCGACTTGTCGGCGCGGTTGGCGCCGGTCTCGACCAGGCCGGGCGTGGCGGTGCGCATGTTGGGGTCGACGTTGAAGCGCAGCACGGGCTTCAGGTAGCGCTGGAGGTCGGCCGGCGCGAGCTGGTCGCGCATGCAGACCAGGGTCTGGATCACCCAGTACGGCACGCCGATCTCGTACGAGTACCAGTTGCCGATCTCGGCGGTGTTCTCGTTGTACTCGGTGCGGTACAGGGTTTCGATGGCGGTCGCGATCCGTTGCGCCTGACCGGGTTTGGTCGACAGCGCCGAACCCGGCGTCGCGAAGTTCACCGCGATGGTGCGCAGCCGGTACCACATCGTCGGGAAGTAGTTGCTGCCCGGCCCGACCGGCAGGTCCGTCCACAGCTGGTCGACGGCCACGTTCATGGTCGAGTCGTACTGGAGGGCGACCTCGTCGAGGGCCTTCACCGCGCCGGTTCTCTCCGGCGACGGGAGGTTGCGTCCGACTTGGAGCTCGCGGTACGCGGCAATGATCTTCTCAGCGTCGCTGACCGGCGCGGTGTCGGCGACGGCGACGCCGGATCCCACCGCTCCCGTCAGCGTGCCGACCGCCGCCGTGGAGACGCCCGCGGCGACGCCGTATCGGAGCAGGTCCCTGCGGTTGATCGACATCCCCGCCTCCGTTCATATATATGAACACGTTTCACAATTTTGAAACCTGGCGGAGAAATTAGTGTGATGGACAGCACCTGTCAACGGCGCGGCAGGGCCAGCAGCCCGATCCCGGCCGCCGCAAGCAGCCCCGCGACCTCGACGATCGGATCGATCCGACCGGCCGGCAGCAGCACGGCGACGGCCACCAACGCGAGCACCGAGACCTGAACGAGCAGGTAACGGCGCAGCGGGCGGCGGAACGCGGACAAATGCAGCCGCGCGCCGATCGGAATCACGCCGGCAATTCCGGCCAGCACGTGCCCCAAATGCAGCAACGGAATGAGCAGCACCGCCGCCACACCGACGGAAGACCCGTCCAGGAACGCGGTGGCCAGCGCGGTGGCGCCGATGAACACGGTCATGCCCGGCGAGCTCGGCAGGGCCACCGCGACCGCGGCGAGCACCGCGAACACGATCATCAGGCCGAAGCCGAGTCCTTGCAGGGCAAGGATTCCGACCACCGCCGCGCCGATCGCGGCGATCGCCGCGCGCAGCCACCACGCCGGCCGTCCCGGCTTCAGCTCGAGGGTCATCGGCGGATCCGCCGCAGCAGCTCGGCGATGGACGCCCCGTCGGTCCAGGACATCACGAAGATGCCCCGGTCCCGCAGCGCGGTGAGCCGGGCGCCGTGCTCCAGCAGCAACATCCGCCGCACGGCCTCGCCCCACCGGTCGCTGCGGTCGGCGATCAGCGCCTCCGGCAGCACGTTGATCGCCAGCACCCGGCTCCCGCGTCGCACCGCGTGCACGGCCGCCTGCACGATCGCGTCGTCGAGGAACGGCGAGAGCACCACCACGACCGCGCCCTGCGGCACCTGGTGCTCCGTCAGCACCGGCGCGGGCGACCAGCCGGCGGCCGACGCGCACACCACGATCTGGTTGCGCAGCCGCAGAAGTTGCCGCCGGCCGACGCCGGGGCGCAGGCCGAGCTGCGGCCGGCCGAGGTCCACGAGCCCGACCCGGTCACCCAGCCGGAGGTAGCTCGCCGCGAGCGAGACGGCGGCGCGCACGGCGGTGTCGAGGCTGCCGCCCGGCCGGACGGTCGCGCCGGGCAGCGACACCGACCACTCGGCGAGTTCCGGCACCACATCGGCGCGGGTGTCCAGCGCCAGCAGGATGTCCGCGTCGGCAGTCGCGTGTCGTTCGCGCACGTACAACTCGCCGTTGGTGCTGCGCAACGAAACCCGCCAGTCGATTCGCCGCAGCCGGTCCCCCGGCTGGAACGGCCGGATGTCACGCAGCTCGACACCGTCGCCGGGGCGGCGCGACCGGTGCGCGCCGACCAGGCCGGCCGGCCGTGGCGGCAGCGGTCCGACCGGCAGCTTGTCCAATGGTGGCAACACAGTTCGGCTCATATCGATGCCGACCATCGGACCGTGCACGATCATCGCGTCGGGCCCGGCGAGCAGGTGATCGACACGCACGTCCACGCCCTCGCCCCACGCCGAGCGGCGCAGCGGGGCCGCCACCCGCCGTACCGAGGCGGGCAGCAGATGCACCGGCCCCGGACCGCCGACTCCCGCTGTGGGCAGGCGAATCGCCAGCAGCTCGGCGTTCTCCCCCGGCTCGATCTCGACGACCACCGAGGCCGCGTCGGTGGACTCGGCCGTGCGCGGCGGCGGGGTCACCCGCACCCGCGGCTCGCCGGACGGCGCGGCCAGCGTCGCCAGCACACCCGAGATCAGCAGCGGAGCGCCGATCAGCACCAGGTCCACATAGTGCATGATCACGCCGGTCACCACCAGCGCGGCCCCGAGGAACAGGCCGCGGCGCAACGTCTCCGTGCCGTGCCACGTCTGGTTGCGGCCGCCGATCAGCGCCTGGCGGATCCGCTCCGCGCGGTTGCTCATCGCGTGCTCGCCGGCCCCGGGACCTTGCCCAGCAGCTCCGTCACCACCTGCACGCCGGTGACGCCCGACGTCCACGTCTCGGGCCGCAGCACCAGCCGGTGCGCCAGCGCGGCGATCGCGCATTCCTTGACGTCCTCGGGAAGAACGTGGTCACGCCCGTCCACGACGGACAGCGCGCGGGCCACCAACGTCAGCGCGAGCGAGCCTCGCGGCGACGCCCCGACCTCGACCGCCGGGTGCGCGCGGGTCGCGGCAACGAGTTCCACGCAGTAGCGCAGGATGCTCTCGTCGACGGCGACCTTTTCGACCTCTGCCTGGAGTTCCGCCAACCCGGCGGCGTCCACGACCGGCGCCACCTCGGTCTCCTCGCGCTGCCGGGCCAGCCGCCGGCGCAGCACCTCGATCTCCTCCTCCGCCGCCGGATAGCCGACGTCCAGCCGGAGCAGGAACCGGTCGAGTTGCGCCTCCGGCAGTGGATAGGTGCCCTCGTACTCAACGGGATTCGCGGTCGCCAGCACGTGGAACGGCTTGGCCAGAGGGAAGGTGTGCCCCTCGACCGTGACCTGCCGTTCCTGCATGGCTTCCAGCAGCGCCGACTGGGTCTTCGGCGGGGTGCGGTTGATCTCGTCGGCGAGCAGCAGGCCGGCGAAGATCGGGCCCTGCCGGAAGGTGAACTCGCGGGTGGCCGGGTCGTAGAGGAAAGACCCCGTGACGTCGGCGGGCAGCATGTCCGGCGTGCACTGGAGCCGCCGGAACTCCAGGCCCAGCGCCTGCGCCATGCTGCGCGCCAGCAGCGTCTTGCCCAGGCCCGGCACGTCCTCCAGCAGCACGTGACCGCCCGCCAGCACCGCCGCGAGGGCGAGCCGCAGCGTGCGGCGCCCGCCCACGACGACTTCTCCGACGGCCTCGAGCACCGCTTCGCTCGCGGTGGCCACAGCGGTCACAGTTCCTCCAGTCGTGCCAGCAAGGTCGCGAACCGCGCCGGATCCGGCATGGTCGCGGCGGGATCGGTCAGCAGCCGGTGCAGGTCGACGCCCAGCAGCTCACGGACGGCCGGGTCGCCGAGTCCGGCATCGGCCAGGCCCGGATGCCGGCGGATCCGGCCCAGGGCAAGTGCTTGCAGCCGCGGCCGGATGCGGCTCGCGAACCGGTGCCGGTCGGCCTCCGCGTCCGCCATGCGGGCGCCGAGCGAGCTGGCGTACGTGGCGATCGGCGCGGACGAGCCGGTGGGCAGCGGATGCCAGTTCGGGTCGAGCGGCGGCAGCAGGCGGCTGGCGAGGTTGGCCAGCACCGCGATGACCAGCGTGATCAGCAGCGTCCACGGCAGCAGCGGCACGCCGACCAGGATGTAGGTGGCGGCGAAGCCGATCACGGCGGCTACGCCGGTGACGAACCAGCTCATCGGACCGCCTCCAGATCCGTGATGATCCGGTCGAGCGCGTCGCCGGCGGCCTCGGCGTCGGCCTCGGTCATCACGCCCTCGACGCCGAACCGGGCCCGGCCGTAGAGGCGGCGCAGGCGGTCCAGCGCCTCGCGGTTGACCTCGTGGCCGGCGAGCACGGAGCCGACGAACTCGGTCGGCGTCTCGTGCGGCTGCCGCTCGGTGCCCGTCTCCATGGCCGCGTGCTCCAGGCTCAGCCAGGCCGCGATCACCCGGTCCGACGGCGGGCCGCCCTCGTGCGCGCGCAGCCGGGCCAGCGCCTGGCGACCGGCCCGGACCAGCGGGGCGAGCGACCCGTACGCGCCGCCCTCCGCCGTCTCCTCGCGGCCCGGCACGGCCGTGATGCGCACCCGCTTGCGGCGCGCGATCATCGCCAGCAGCGAGATCACCGCGGCGACGGTCAGCAGCAGGCCGGTGACCGTCAGCAGCAGACTGACGTACGGGATCGGGTTGGTGGCCGCGTTGCCGCGCAGCTGGTCCTGGTTTGTCTGCAGGATCTGGTTCTGGGCGCGGCCGGTCAGCCGCAACGGGTCCAGCGTGAACGACGTCGCGCCACGCGCGGCGACCACCGCGAGCAGCAGCAACGCCGCCAACGCGAGCACCCGGGGCGAGACACGCGACATGCTCGCAGAATGCACCATCTGAGAGGCTGCCCGCATGGGATTGTTCACGATCGAGCAGGCGCGGGAGGAATTGGCGGCGCTGATGCCCGTTTTGGACGAGCTGGTCGCGCTGCGGGCCGACGCCGCCGAGCTGGCCGCCTCGCTCGCCCCCGGCGGCCGGCCGACCCCGCTCGGTGGGCTGCCGGAGTGGAAGGCGTCACAGGCCCGGCTGGACGAGCTGATGACCGTCGTGCAGCAGACCGGCGCCGAGCTGAAGGGCCTCGCGCCGCTGCTCGTCGACTTCCCGGCCGACCTGGACGGCGTGCCGGTGCTGCTGTGCTGGCTGGAGGGCGACCGGGAGCTGGCCTGGTACCACCGCGAGGACCTGGGCTTCGCCGGTCGCCGCCGACTCTAGATGAACGTACGTTCACCTGGGAAATGCGATTGCCGGTGATCGCCCGGTTCGCGAGCATCGGCGGATGACCGTGTGGAACTCGCTGCGAGGCCTCGCGTTGGGCGACGCCTTCGGCGAGCAGTGGTTCCTGCGACCGACGTCCGAAGTGGACAGTTCCATGGCCGAGCGCCGCGTCGCGGAGGGCGTCTGGCCGTGGACCGACGACACCGCGATGGCGCAGGTTCTGTTGGCACACCTGGATTCCCGCGGCACGGTCGAGCAGGGAGCCCTGGCGGCGGAGTTCGCGTCGGCGTACGAGGCGGACCCGAATCGCGCGTACGGCGGTTCCATGCACGGCGTGCTGACCGCGATCCTCGCCGGCGAGCCGTGGCGGGCCGTGACGACCAGCCAGTTCGACGGGCAGGGCTCGTGGGGCAACGGCGCGGCGATGCGCGTTGCGCCGCTGGGCGCGTGGTTCGCCGCCGACCTGGACGCCGTCGTCGACCAGGCGCGGTTGCAGGCGCTGGTGACGCATGCCCACCCCGAGGCCGTGGCCGGGGCGATCGCCGTCGCTGTGGCGGCGGCCACCGCTGTCAACGGCGGTGAGGGCCTGCTCGACGCCGTACTGGATCGGACCCCGAACGGCGAAGTGGCGACCGGGTTGCGCCGCGCGACGCGGCTGCGGCCGGCGCTCGATCCGCGGCACGCGGCCGGCACGCTGGGCTGCGGTTATCGGATCTCCGCCGCCGACACCGTGCCGTTCGCGATCTGGTGCGCCGCCCGGCACCTCGACGACCTGGTCGAGGCGCTGTGGGCGACCGCTTCCGCCGGCGGCGACATGGACACCACCTGCGCCATCGTGGGCGGCATCGTCGCGGCCCGGACCGGCCTCGACGGCGTGCCGGCGGCGTGGCTCGCGGCGTGCGAGCCGCTCACTGCTCGGCGACCCGCTTGAGCATCGCCAGCCGGCGGTCCCAGGACGAGGCCAGGCCGGACAGGTAGCGGGACGCGCCCTCCAGCGGGCCGGATTCCACCTGGTAGAGCACCTGACGGCCGGCCCGCCAGCTGCTGACCAGGCCGGCCTGCTCCAGCACCAGCAGGTGCTTCATCACCGCCTGCCGGGTCACCGGCAGACGGGCGCCGAGGGTGGTCGCGCTGGCCTGCCCGAGCTCCGCGAGCACGTCCAGCAGCTCGCGGCGGGTCGGGTCGGCCAGTGCGCCGAGCACGGCGTCAACGCTCACATTCGGCCTTCGCGACGTCCAGTTGCATGCGCCATCCCTTGACGTTGCCCTCCCGGTGATCCGCGGAGACGAAGCCGCTCTCCACGACCTTCAGCGTGGTCGCCCCATCGGCCTCGCTGAGCCAGAACTCCACGAGCGTGGTCGCCCGCTCGTCGCCGTCGTCCAGCCAACGATACGCAACATAGCGGGGCGGATCGCTCTTCTCGGTGCGAATGCGGAAGCTGCCGTACTTCGGGTCGGTCACCACGTCGACGTCGTCGGCCTCGCGGGTGCGCGTCTGCTTGCTCCGATCGCCGTCGCCGATCCACCAGCCGGCCTCGCTGACCAGGCCCCAGACCTTCGCGACGGGTGCGTCGATGACGATCTCGCGCTCGATGTCGTCCACTCGCTTCTCCTCCTCAGGTGCTACCTACAGGTTGCACCTAATCGACCGCGAGTGCAACCCGGAGGTTTCACCTTGCGTAAATCGCTGGTGGGTCCTGTTTCACTGGTCAGCATGCCCATGATGCCGGCGGCGTGAACCGCCATGAGGTTCCACTTCGCGCTGACGCCACTGGATCAGGTCAGGCCGTGGGCGAGCGAATACTGGCCGCACTGGTTCGGGCTCAGCGACGGCACCTACTGGATCGAGCTCTTCGGCGAGAAACTGTTGTGCGAGAACGATGTCCCGTACATGGACTACTACGTGGCCCGGTTCTGGGAGGACCTCCTCGACGCGACCCACGACCTGCTCGCCGGCGTCCCGCACAACTTCAACCTCGGCTACATCCGAGGGGCGCCTTCGCTGCGGCTGCACCGGATCCACAACCGGGTCAAGATCTGGTGGCGGGAGGACGGCACCGACGTCGTCACGGCCGTGCCGCTGAAGGAGTTCCTGGCCGCGCTGGCGGAATTCGACCAGGAGGTGATGGCGGCGATGGTCGAGCGACTCGGCGACGACCCCCGACTGCTCGCCGAGCATGCGGACCGCTCCCGCTGGCTGGGTCGAATCGTCGGGGGGCAAAGCCGTGCGCAATGTTCGCGATGAGCTGCGTGCTCAGGACGGGAGGCGCCGGCCGCGCCCGAGGGGTTGGGGCACGGCCGGCACCGGTCAGGCGCAGCGGTAGCTGCTGGCGGCGGCGGGGTCTCCGTGGCCGAGGTAGCGCGACACCTTGGGGAAGCGACAGAGGTCACGGGTGACGCTGCCGTCCGCGTTGGCGGCGGGCAGAGTGGCGGGCGCCTTGCCGTGCTCGACCCAGTCGACCAGGGCCTTGAGCGGGTCGGTGGGCGTCGCGCCGGCGCCGCCGACGCAGTGGAAGCCGCCGGGCACGACGAACAGCCGGTAGAAGTCGTCGACCCGTTGCGTGCCACCGAAAAGCCGGTCCACCTGGCGGCGGTAGTCGAACAGGCCGCTGGTGGGGATGAGCTGGTCGGCGGTGCCGACGGTGGTCAGCAGCTTGCCGCCGGCGGCGCGGAACCGGGACAGGTCGGGATCGGCGGTGCCGATGATGTTGTCGTACTGGGCCACGGACTGCCGGAACAGGGCGTCGAACTGGGCGTAGGTGATCTTGGTTACGTCCAGGGCCGGTTGGCGCAGCAGGAAGTTCTGCACCCACTGGTCGGCGACGACGAAGCCGGGGGCGGTCAGCGAGCCGTCGGGAGCGGCGACGGTCCCGGCGATGCCGGCGAAGTCGGCGCCCTTGGGCAGGCCGCCCCAGAGGCGCCGGCCGTGCTCGTCGGTGGGGCCGTTCCAGATCTTGCGGACGACGTCGGCGTCGCGCGCGGAGATGGTGATCTGCTTGCCGTCACACACGATCTGCGTGCCGATCAGGCTGCGCGGGTCGAAGCCGCACTGGTCGGGCCGGTCGATCAAGCCGTCCGGCCCGGCGCAGGCCTTGACCGCCCCGGCGTTGAACGCGGCGAGCTCGCAGCCGCTGAGGATGTCGTGCTCCTGGTTCATCGCGACCGCCGGCCACAGCGTGGCCACGGCGAACTGTGCCCAGAACACGGCCGGCGCGCCGGCGTTGATTCCGTTGAAGTCACCGGGATAACGCTGTGCCTCGGCGTACCCCTGGCGGCCGCCGGTCGAGCAGCCGTTCCAGTACGAGTACGTCACGGGATGGCCGTAGTACCGCGCGGTGAGGTCCTTGCCGACAACGGCGAGGTCGTGCTCGGACCGGTAGGCGAAGTCGGTCAGCAACTCCTTGCCGTTGACGGCTCGGCCCCAGCCGGCGTCGATGGGATTGCCGGGCAGGCCGGCGTCGGTGGTGCCGGCGGCGTAACCGTCCTTCACCGCCTGCACGAGGCCGTTGCCGACGAAATCGCCGGCGGCGTAAGCACTTCCGCCGACGGCCTGGAACCGTCCGGTCCAACCGGTGTCCGGCACGTCGACCGTGGTGTGCACGTGGTCGTCGGCACCGGGGTGGTTGAGTGTGACGGTGAATTCGCAGTAGGCGGGCACGCCGGTGATCGGCGGCTGCGGACCGAGTGGACTGTCGGGAAAGGTGACGGTGCCGCCGGGTTTGTGCACGGCGGTCACCGATTCCACGGTGGTGCCGGCCGGTGCCGCCACGGGCAGGGACGAACACGTCCCGGTGCTGGCGGCCGCGGGCAGCGGCGCCAGCAGGGCGAGCGGCACGAGGGCGGCGATCACGCCTGCTCTTCGTCTCATGGCGGCGACCCTAGGCGGCGGCAAGCGGGAAATCCCGGCCACACCACGCATCCGGCCACATCCCGTCCGAATCCGGCGTCAACTCCCGTCCGGGTAGCCGCCTTGGTTGCAACCCGAGGGATGATCGGGCAACCCCGAATGCAGGGAAGGACGCCTTACCCTCGCTGAACGCGGGTAAGGCGTCCTTCCCTGCATAACGCGGGCCCCTAGCGCACGACCACGTTCACGGTGACCGTTCGCGTCTGCGCCGGCAGCTTGCGCGTGTCGATCGCCAGGTACTCGCCGTCGTCCTGGACACCGGCCGGCGTCGTCTTGGCGTGCAGCTGGAACGGCGGCGCGGTGTTGGTGACGCCGTCGATGCCGAAGTCGCTGTCGTTGCTGACGACGATCGTGCGGCCGCCGTCGGTGGTGGCGACGCCCTCGATCTTGTCGTGGCCGAAGAAGCCTCCGGTCGGGTCGAGGCCGGTCAGCAGGCCGCCGAGGTCGACGTCCAGGGCCTTGCTCACCGGGGTGATGCCGACCTTGGCGAGGTCCGCGAGTGCGGTCTTCGTGTCGTCCGACGCCACGAAGGCGTCGATAGTGGCGTTGTTCGGGCCGACCAGCAGGCCGCCCTTGGCCCCGTTGTAGCCGGCTGCCGACGGGCCGACGTCGGTCGCCCCGGTCAGGTCGATCTTGAACAGCTTCTTGTACGCGCCCGGCTCCGGCTTGCCGTCCCGCTCGTCCACCAGGAACGTGGTGTCGGTCAGCGCGGTGATCTCGCTGACCGCGCCGCTGTTGGTCTTCGGGTCGTCGAGCAGGTACAGGTACTCGTGGGTGGCGTGCGTGCGCAGGTCGTAGGTGACGATGCGCAGCGTGGTCACGTTGCTCGGCTTCTTGGTCAGATCCGGCTGCTGGAGCGCGGACTGCATCATGCCGACCAGCGTCCGGCCGTCCGGCGTGACGGTCAGGCCCTCCATGCCCTTGTTCGGCACGCGGTTGGCCAGCTCCGCCGGCAGCGAGCCGTCGAACGGCGAAAGCCGTTGCAGCGCACGGCCGTTGTGGTCGAAGTGGGTGATGAACGGCCCGTACTCGTCGGACACCCAGAACGTGCCGTCCGGCAGCGCGACCAGGCCCTCCGAGTCGTAGCCGTTCGGGTCGGCGGGCAGCGGGTCGCCGTTCAGGTCGACGATCTTCTCGCCGGTGCCGGCCTGCGCGTTGACCCGGCCCGAGTACGGCGTGCCGTCGGCGGCGCGCAGCGGGATCGCGCGCTCCAGCACCGCTTTCCCGTTCACCAGGCGGAACTTGCCGATCGCCGGGTCGAAGGTCGGCAGCGGCTCGACCTTGACGCCGCCCGGGCCGTCCACGTTCGGGCCGCGGTCGGTGAGCCCGTAGTACTCGTCGCAGCTGCCCGGGGCCGGGGCCAGCGAGGAGCCGTAGCCGCCGGCCGTGACCGGCACGCCGCCGATCACGGCTAACGGCGGCAGTGTGGTGTCGTACAGCCGTACCGCGTCGGTTTCGGTGTAGGTGAAGGAGTCCGTGCCGGTGAAGCCGGCGGCCGGGGTGTAGCGCAGCGAGCCGTCCTGGTTGCGGGTGACGGTGCCGTGCGCGGGCGCGGTGTGCGAGACGACCGTCTGTCTCGCGTTCACCGTCACGGGGTGGCCGCGGTGTGTGCGGTAGCCGTTGTCCGGGCTGGCGTCGGCGACCCCGGCGGCGAGCATGCTGAGGGCGACGACGCCGGCGGTCGCGGCGATCCGGTTGCGATTCACCGCGGCAGTCTCATCACGCCAGGTGGACGTCGCTCGTCCGGCAGGCGACCGGCTGGTGAACAAACTCGGCGTGGTAGACAACGGGCATGTCGGAGCAGCAGGACTTCAACCGGTCGGTGATCGAGGAGTTCCGGGCCAACGGCGGCCGCGTCGGCGGGCCGCTGGCGGGCGCGGAGCTCGTGCTGGTCACCCACACCGGGGCGCGGACCGGCCGGACGCTGACCACGCCGCTGGGCCATTTCCGGGTCGGGGACGAGGTCGTGGTCGTCGCCGCGAACCGGGGCAGCGCGCGGCACCCGTCCTGGTACCACAACCTGGTGGCGAACCCGTCCGTCACGGTCGAGGACGGCGAGTCGACCTATGCCGCGACGGCGGTCGTCGCTCAGGGCGCCGAGCGGGCCCGGCTGTGGGAGGCGATCGCCGGCTCGCGGCCGTTCTTCCGGGACTTCCAGGAGAAGGCCGGGGCGAGGGAGATCCCGGTCGTCGTGCTGCGGCGCACGTGATCGGCGGGCTGCACCACGTCGAGCTGTGGGTGCCCGACCTGGCGCGGGCCGGCCGCAGCTGGCGGCTCGGCGAGACGTACATCGTGGTCGAGGAGTCGCCCGCGCTGACGTCCGACGTGCACGACCGCCGGCGGCCCGGGCTCAACCACCTCGCCTTCCACGTCGGTGACCGGGTGGATTCGCTGGTGGCCGCCGCGCCTTCGCACGGCTGGACGCTGCTGTTTCCCGACCAGCACCCGTATGCCGGCGGACCCGCGCACTACGCCGGTTATCTCGTCGACGAGGACGGGTTCGAGGTGGAGTTGGTGGCGAGTTCGTAGCGGCTCATCCAGTACGTGTGGAACTGCACGTCGCCGCGGTGCTCGAAACCGCGGCCCTCGTAGTAGCGGCGGAGCCGTTCGTTCGACCGCACGCAGTCCAGGCGGATCCTCGGGGCGCTTTGCGCTATCCAGTCGAGGATCCGGGTGCCAAGGCCGGAGGCCGTGCGGCGGACCGCCAGGCGGTGCACGTACGCCGCCGGTTCGCCGTCCGGCCACAGGGGATCCTCGGACTCGATGGCGACCGTGCCCGCCACGACGCCGTTCACGCTCACCAGCCACGTTGTTCCCCGGGCCACCTGTTTCGCGACCCAGTCGGCGTCGAAGCGCTCCGGCCACTGCTTGGTGATGCCCCGGGCGTACAGCCAGGCGGTGGCGTCGTCGAGCACGCTCCGGACCTGGCCGGTGTCGGCCGGTCCGGCCAGGCGGAAGACGGCGTCCATGAGGATGATCCTGGGTGCTGAGCAGCCTCCCCCACAAGATTCAACACAGCAATCCAACCACCGGGGGCTGACAATTCGCCGCGAGGCGAGCATCGAGCCGGCCGTGCCGCCGCCCACGTAGTCGTATCTCATGACAAGCACATCCGCAGCCGCCGGAATCGGCTCAGCCAGGAGCTGTCCTTCCTGGGATCGGCCGGTCGAAGGGGCAGCCGAATCCAGGCCGGCGGTCCGCGCCCGGGTACCGCGACGGCTCCGCTGTCGTAGCCTTGGCACACAACGGAAGGGCGTCGGATGACGGGCTCCGGACTCGGCGATTTCCCGAAGGCCGCCAGCTGACCGCATCGGACGAGGTGCTCGCGACCAACCGCAACGCCCGCCTGGCATTCGCGGACTCCCCTGCGATGCGCGCGCGCGACCGGATCGTCATCCGCTGGCTGTTGTTCGACCCGGCCGCGCGCGCCCTGCACGACGACCGGGCCGGCATCGTCGAGGAGGCGATCGGCATGCTGCGCGAGCTGAACTTCCACGTCGTGCAGGGGGCGAACGGCCAGCACCTGTTCACCTTCGTGCCGGGCACCGGCACGGCCGAGGCGCTCGACGGCCTGCTGCTCAGTCCAGGCCGGCCAGCAGATCGGTCTCGGTGATGCCGGGCCCCTGGCCCTCGCGGATGAACCACTCGGTGCCGAAGGCCTGGGCGAACCACTCGTCGGGCATGGACAGGAACCAGGACTCCTCGGGGATCTGGCTCAGGTGCGCCCGCATGCCAGCTCGCTTGGCCTCGATGACGTCGCGCACGTCGACCCGCCCGGTCAGCAGCTCGGCGGGCTTGCCGAACTCGAAGCCGTCGAAGTCGGGGATCTCGGCGCCGGTTGCCTCGGCGTACCGCTTCCAGAGCGCGAACGACTCGTCGCGGTTGGACGTGTGCTGGTACACCCGCGGCGTGCTGGCGAGTTCGGCGGCGCGCTTGCCGACCCGGTGCACCTGGATGTGGTCGGGGTGCCCGTACCCGCCGTTGTCGTCGTCGAAGGTGATCACGTCCGCCCGCTCCTCGACGAGGATGGCGGCCAGCTTGGCCGCGGCCTCCTCCACGTCGGCGGTCCAGAAGGAGCCGGGCGCGCTGTTCTGCTCCCAGCCCATCATGCCGGAATCCTTGTACCCCAAGAACTCCAGGCGCTTCACACCGAGCACGTCGGCGGCGGCGCGGGTCTCGGCGGCGCGGCGGGCGACCAGGGTCTCGCCCTCGGCGAGCAGCCCCTCGGGGATCTCGCCGAGTTCGCCGCCGGTCGCGACGACCAGCACCACGCGGTGCCCGGCGTCGGCGGCCTTGCGCATGGTGCCGCCGACGGTGATCGACTCGTCGTCGGGATGGGCCTGGAAGGTCACGAAGGTGGCCATCGGTCGGTGGAGCCCCTCAGTCGTTGGGACGCTGTTCGGCGAGAAACTGCTCGAACTGGTCGCCCAGCTCGTCGGCGGTGGGCATCTGCTCCAGCACGTCGCTGAGCAGGCTGGGCTTGCCCGCGGCCTCGGCGAACGTGTCGTACTGGCGCTCCAGCGCCCGCACCACGTCGGCGACCTCGGCGGACTCGTTGACCTGGCGGTCGATCTCCACGGCGGCGCGGCGCGCGGCCTCCCGCAGCGATTCGTCGGGCAGTGCCAGGCCGGTCGCCTTGGCGACGTTCTCCAGCAGCGTGACGGCGGCCGTCGGGTAGCTGGTCTGGGCCAGGTAGTGCGGCACGTGCGCGGCGAAGCCGATGGCGTCGCGGCCGGCCTGGCCCATCCGGAACTCCAGCAGCGCGGCGATGCTGGCCGGCACCTGGAGCGTGTTGGGCATCTGCTGGTGGTCGCCGAGCAGTTCGGGCCGCGTGCCGTGCGCGGTGACGCCCAGGGCCCGTGTGTGCGGTGCGCCCATCGGGATGCCGTGGAAGCTGGCGAGCATCCGCACGCCCCAGCGGTCCATGAGCGCCATGACCGCCTCGGCGAACAGCTCCCACTCGTGGTCCGGCTCGGGGCCGGACAGGACCAGGAACGGCGTGCCGGCGGTGTCGTGCAGCAGCCGCACCTCCAGCTTCGGCGTCTGGTAGCTCTCCCAGCGGTCCGTGCTGTAGGTCATCAGCGGCCGGCGCGATCGGTAGTCGATCAGCCGGTCCACGTCGAAGGTCGCGACCACCCGGTTCTCGAACCGCTCCAGCAGGTGGTCGACGACGAGCTTGCCGGCGCCGCCCGCGTCCACGAAGCCGTCGAAGTTGACCAGCAGGACCGATCCGTCCAGGTCGGGCGTGTCCGAGTCGACCTCGACCAGGTCTTCCGGATCCCGTGCCACCGCTACCTCCCACGCAGCCGTACAAACGCTCTTCCATTCTGCAACGCGGAACACCGTCAAATTCATCCCCGCCGGTCAGCTATAGTCAACGCTTGAACAATCAAAGCGAGGTCACCCGAGAGGACGACGTGAAGCTCACCCCGCTGGCCATGGCCGTGCTGGAGCTGCTGATCGAGAAGCCGATGCACCCGTACGAGATGGCCCAGGTGCTGCGCACCCGGAACATCGAGGCCAGGGCGAACGTCAAGCCGGGCTCCCTCTACCACGCGGTGGAGCGGCTGGAGGCGCACGGCCACATCGAGGTCGTGGACACCCAGCGCGAGGGCCGCCGGCCGGAGCGCACGGTGTACGGCGTGACCGAGGCCGGCCGGGACGCCTTCGTCGAGCGGGCCAAGGCGATGATCGGCACGATCGCGCCGGAGTTCCCCGAATACGTCAGCGGCCTGTCGGCGCTGAACGAGCTGGACCGCGAGGAGGCGCTGGACGAGCTGCGCACCCGAGCGCTGCGACTGCGGGCCGAGGACGCGGCCGACCAGGTGATCATGGAGAACCTGGCGGCCAAGCCCCTGCCGGCCATCTACTGGTTGGACGTCAAGTTCCTCGCCGATCGGCGGGCGTTCGAGCTGGCGTGGACCAACCGGCTGATCGAGGACATCACCACCGGCAGGGTCGCATGGGTGCCCGCCGTATCCGAGGACGAGGCGTGAACGAGAGACCTGGCAACCCGTGGGGCGCGCTGGCCGCGCTGTGCATCGGGTTCTTCATGATCCTGCTGGACGCGACCATCGTGTCGATCGCGATCCCGGCCATGCTGCGCGGGCTGAACGCCAGCCTGAACGCCGTGGTCTGGGTGACCAGCATCTACCTGCTCACCTACGCCGTGCCGATGCTGTTCACCAGCCGGCTCGGCGACCGGTTCGGGCCCAAGCGCGTGTTCCTGGTCGGCCTGGTGCTGTTCACGCTGGCGTCGCTGTGGTGCGGGCTGGCCGGCGACGTGGGCACCCTGATCACCGCGCGTGGCGTGCAGGGCATCGGGGCGGCGCTGATGACGCCGCAGACGTTGGCGTTCATCAGCTTCCTGTTCCCGCCGGCGCGGCGCGGGGCGGCGATGGGCGTGTGGGGCGGCATCGCCGGCCTGGCCACCGTCACCGGACCGCTGCTGGGCGGCGTGCTGGTGGACAACTTCGGCTGGCAGTGGATCTTCTTCGTGAACGTGCCGATCGGCGCGGTCGCGGTCGTGATGACGATGGCGCTGGTGCCGGACTGGCGGCCGGGGGCCGCGCACTCGTTCGACGTGCCGGGAATCCTGTTGTCCGGGGCCGGTTTGCTGCTGCTGGTGTTCGGGTTGCAGAACGGCCAGCAGTACAACTGGGGCGAGGTGTGGGGCGGCATCACCGTCTACGAGATCATCGCGGCCGGGGTGGTGCTGCTGGTCGCGTTCGCCGTGTGGCAGTGGTTCAACAAGAGGGAGCCACTGCTGCCGCTGCGGATCTTCGGCAACCGCAACTTCTCCAGCGGCGTGCTCGCGTCCGTGACGGTCGGTTTCACCATGACCGGCATGTTCTTCCCGATCGTGATCTACCTCCAGACCGTGCTCGGGATGACGCCGCTGCACGCCGGCCTGCTCACCGCGCCCATGTCGCTGCTGTCCGGGGCGGTGGCGCCGGTGTCGGGTCGCCTGTCGGACAAGGTGAACGCCAAGTACCTGTTGACGTTCGGTCTGGTCGCCCTGGCCGCCGGGCTGGGATGGATCGCCTTGCAGGTCACGCCGTCCACCCCGCCGCTGGCGCTGATCCCCGCGCTTCTGTTGTGCGGCTTGGGCATCGGGTTCATCTTCTCGCCGATGAGCACCGTCACGATGGGCGCCGTGCCGCGGGAGCTGACCGGTTCCGCCTCCGGTATCTACAACACCGCCCGTCAGGTCGGCGGCGTGCTCGGCAGCGCCGCCGTCGGCGTGCTGCTCCAGGCGCGGATCACCGCCGCGCTGACCGCATCCACCGCCGACCTGCCCGCGCAGGTTCGGGCCGGCATCTCCAGCGGCGCCAACGTCGAGGGTGGGGCTCCCGACCTCAGTTCCGTGCCGGAGCCCATCCGGCAGCAGGTCACCGACGCCATCCACAGCGGACTCACCATCGCCGCCAGCCAAACCCTCTGGCTCCCGGCCGCCTTTCTCCTGCTGGGAGCCCTCGCCGCCCTCGCCATGCGCACCACTCGCCGGGCCCCCACCCCCACCCCCACAACCGAACCCGCCGCCCCGTGAGAAACCCCCGCGAGTCGCGCTCACAGACACACCGAAACACGTTCTCAGGCAGAAACGAGCCTGGCGTCTCGTTCTGCCTGAGCCTGACATTCGGTGTGCCCCAGAGCGCGACTCGCGGGGGTTCAGGCCTTCCTGGGGGTTAGGGGAGGACCTGGATTTTGCGGCCTTTGCCGGCTTTGAACTGTTCGAGGGCGGCGGCGTAGTCGTCGAGGGGGAGGCGGTCGCTGATGAAGACCTCGGGGTCCAGGACGCCGGCGGCGAAGAGGTCGGCGGCGCGTTCGTAGCTGTGCAGCACGGCCATCGAGCCGGTGATGGTGATCTCCTGGTTGTAGATCTTGTACGGGTCGATCTCCACCCGGGCCGCGTAGTCGGCGACGCCGAACTGGAGGAAGGTGCCGCCCTTGGCCACCCGGCCGAGCCCGTCCTGGATGGCCCGGGCGTTGCCGGTGGCGTCGATGACGACGTCCCACCCGGCCGGGCGGTCCAGCTCGTCGGCGCTGGTCGCGACCCCGGTGCAACCGAGCTGACGGGCGGTGGCCAGGCGCTCCTCGTTCAGGTCGACGACCTCGATCGACGCGGCGCCGGTGAGCTTGCCGAGCTCCAGCATCATCAGCCCCATCGTCCCGGAGCCGTAGATCAGCACGGACGTCGCGAGCTGCGACCGCAGCACGTCGTAGCCCCGTACGGCGCAGGACAGCGGCTCGATCAGGGCGGCGTCCTCGGTCCGGACGTGATCGGGCAGCTTGACGCAGTTGGCGACGGGTGCCAACGCGTACTCGGCGGCCCCGCCGGCGGTGGAGACCCCGATGCCGCCCCAGCGTTCGCACAGGTTGTTCCGCCCGGACCGGCAGTACCGGCACTCGAAGCAGTACAGCGACGGGTCCACCGCAACCCGGTCGCCGACCGAGACCTCCGTGACGTCCGAGCCGACCTCCGCCACCACGCCGGCGAACTCGTGCCCGGGGATCACCGGCAGCGTCGGCGCGAACTCGCCCTGGAGGATGTGCAGGTCGGTGCCGCACAGCCCGCAGGCGGACACGTCCACGACGACCTGCCTGTGCCCGGGCGCCGGATCGTCCACGGTGGTCACTTCGACCTGGCCGACCCCGCTGATGACGGCTGCCTTCACTTCACGGCTCCCAACGACAGGCCCTGGACCAACTTGTCCTGGGCGGCGAACCCCGCGGCGAGCACCGGCAACGAGATCACCGTCGCCGCCGCGCACACCTTGGCCAGGAACAGCCCCTGGCTGGTGACGAAACTGGTGAGGAACACCGGCGCGGTGCCGGCGACCACGCCGGTGAGCACCCGCGCGAACAGCAGCTCGTTCCAGCTGAAGATGAAGCAGATCAACGAGGTCGCGGCGATGCCGGGCATGGCCACCGGGGCGACCACCCGCCGCAGCGTGGTGATCAGGCCGGCCCCGTCCAGCGCGGCGGCCTCCAGCATCTCCACCGGCACCTCGGCCAGGAACGACCGCATCAGCCACACGGCGATCGGCAGGTTCATCGACGTGTACAGGATGGTCAGGAACGAGATGTTGTCCAGCAGCCCGGAGAACTGCGCGAACAGGTAGATCGGCAGAGTGCCGGCGACCACCGGCAGCATCTTGGTGGACAGGAAGAAGAACAGCACGTCCGACCACTTGCGCACGGGCTTGATCGACAGTGCGTACGCGGCGGGAATGGCCAGCAGCAGCACGATGACGGTGGACCCGATGCTGGCGCTGGCCGAGTTGATCAGCGGCGGCCACGGGCTGGCCCCGCTGCCGGCGCCGAAGAACTCCTGGTAGCCCGAGAGAGTCAGCGGCGCCAGCAGGGACGGCGGGTTGGTCGCCGCGTCGGACTCGCTGTGGAACGACGTCAGCACCATCCACAGCACGGGCAGCGCGAACAGGATCCCGGCCAGCCAGGCGAACACGCCCCACGGCCGCCACGCCTTGCGGGCCCTCATCGCTTCACCTCGTTACGCAGCAAGGACGACACCACGCGCAGCGCGAAGGTGGCGATGATGATCGACGCGATCACCACGATCACGCCGGCCGCCGACGCCTGCCCGTAGTCGTGGGCCTGGAAGAAGGTCTGGTAGATGGTGTACGGCAGGTTGGCGGTGCCCAGCCCGCCCGAGGTGATGGTGAACACCGCGTCGAAGTTCTGCACGATGTAGATCGACCCGAGCAGCCCGCCCAGCTCCAGGTACTGCCGCAGGTGCGGCAGCGTCAGGTAGCGGAAGACCTGCCACGGCGTGGCCCCGTCCATCCGGGCCGCCTCGATGGCGTCGCCCGGCCGGCTTTGCAGGCCCGCCAACAGGATCAGCATCATGAACGGCGTCCACTGCCACACCAGGGCGGCCTCGACGGCGATCTTGGGCATGGTCGAGATCCAGTCCGGCTGCGGCGGGTTCGCCCCGCCGAACAGCCCCCAGATCCACGACAGCGCGCCGTTGAGCAGGCCGTACTCGGGGTTGTAGAGCACGTGCTTCCACAGCAGCGCGGCGGCCACCGGCACCACCAGGAACGGTGCGATCAGCATCGTCCGCACGAAGCCCCGGCCGCGGAACTTCTGGTCCAGCAGCAGGGCCAGCCCCAGCCCGAGCAGCAGACTGACGACGACCACGGACACCGTCAGGATCACCGTGGACACCACCGACGAGCGCAGCGCGCTGTCGGTGGCGACCGCGGTGTAGTTGCCCAGACCGGCGAACCCGCGATTGGTCGGATCCAACGCGTTCCAGCGCAGGAAGGAGATGATCAGAGTCACCACGAACGGCAGCTGGGTGATGATGATCGTGAAGACCAGCGCGGGCAGCAGCGGCGCCCGGCGGGCCCACTCCGCGGCCCGCTTGGGCCCGCCACGGACAACACCGGCGACCGGTCGTTCCAGGGTCTGGGCAGTCATGTCACTTGCCCTGGTACTTGGTCGCGACCTTCTCGGCCAGCGCCTGTCCCGCCGTCAGCGCGGCGTCCACGGTGGTCGAGCCGGCGATCGCCGAGCTGATCTGCTGCGACACCTGGGTGCCCAGGTCGGTGAACTCGGGGATGTCGACGAACTGGATGCCCAGCGTCGGACGCGGCTGCACGCCCGGGTTCTTCGGGTCGGCGTTGCTGATCGCGTCCTTGGTCTGCGACGCGAACGGGCCGGCCGCCTTGACGTAGTCCGGGTTGTCGTAGGTGGAGGACCGCTTGCCCGCCGGCACCCGGGACCAGCCCAGCTGCTTGCCGACGAGGTTCTCGTAGTCCTTGCCCGACGCCCACGAGATGAACTTCCAGGCGTTGTCCTGCTTTGAAGACGCCTTCTGCACACCCCACGCCCAGGTGTACAGCCAGCCCGAGGACTTGGTCTTCATCACCGGCGCGGGCACGTAGCCGAGCTTGCCGGCGACCGGGGAGTCCGACGCCTCGAGGGATCCGGCGGCCGAGGTGGCGTCGTACCACATCGCGACCTTGCCCTGCTCCAGGTTGTTCAGGCACTCGGAGAAGCCGGCCTGCGGCGCGCCGGACTCGCCGTGCGCCTTGACCAGGTCCACGTAGAACTGGGTGGCCTGTTTGAACTCCGGGCTGGTCAGCTGGGCCTGCCAGTCCTTGGTGAACCAGGCGCCGCCGAAGGTGTTGACGACGGTGTCCAGCGGGGCCATCACCTCGCCCCAGCCGGGCTGGCCGCGCAGGCAGATGCCCTTCATGCCCGGCTGCGCGCCGTCGACCTGCGCGGCCAGGTCGGCGACCTGCTGCCACGTCGGGTTGGCCGGCATGGTCAGCCCCTTGGCCGCGAAGACATCCTTGCGGTACATGAGGAAGGAGGACTCGCCGTAGAACGGCTCGCCGTAGACCTTGCCGTCGTCGGCGGTCAGCGAGACCCGCATCGGGGCCAGGATGTCGTTCTGGTCGAACGCGGTGTCCTTGGCGATGTGGTCGTCCAGGGGCGCGAGCCAGCCGTTCTTGGCGTAGAAGGGAATCTCGTAGTTGCTGATGGTGGCGACGTCGTACTGGCCGGCCTGGCTGGAGAAGTCCTGGCTGATCTTGTCGCGGACGTCGTTCTCCGGCAGCACGGTGAAGTTGACCGTGATGCCGGTCTGCTTGGTGAAGTTGTCGGCGGTGAGCTTCTGGAGGTCAACCATCTGCGGGTTGTTCACCATCAGCACGTTGATCGAGTTCGAGCCACCGGCCCCGCCGCCGCCCGCGCCGCTGCAGGCGGTCAGCGCCGCCGCCACCAGCACCGCACCGATCGCCGCGCCGACGGCACGGCGTGCTCCGATTCGCGCCATCCGAGACATCTCCTCGTTGTTTCTACTGACACCTGGGCACTTCGGACAGCCCCCATATCCCGGTGGCGCGCACCGGGAGCATTTCAGACGCGGACGACCTTGGGCCCCAGCACGGCGTACCGCTGACCGTCCGCTGTGGACAGTCCAGTGTCGGTGACGATGGCCTCGAAGTCCGCGATGTCGGCGAACCGGCTGAAGCTGGACACGCCGAACTTCGTGTGCACGCCGACGAAAACCCGCCGCCGCGAGACGGCGACCGCCTTGGCCTTGACCGCGCCGACCGCCGGGTCGGGCGTCGTGAGCCCGTGTTCCCGGGAGATCCCGTTGGCGCCGAGGTAGGCGAGATCGATCACCATCTCGCCGAGCATGCGCAGCACCCAGTGGTCCACTGTCGCCATGGTGTGCCCGCGCAGCCGCCCGCCCAGCAGCAACACCGTCACGCTGGGCGTGCCGGACAGCGCCGCGGCCGCCGGCAGCGACGCCGTCACGACCGTCAGCGGACGGTCGGTCGGCAGCGCCTCGGCCACCAGCTGCGGCGTGAAGCCCTCGTCGACGAACACGGTCTCCGCGTCGCCGAGGCGGTCCGCGGCGGCGCGGGCGATGCGGTGCTTCTCCGGCAGGTGTGCGGTGGCCCGGTAGGCGATGCCGGTCTCGTAGCCCGCGGTCTCCACCGGCACCGCGCCGCCGTGCGTGCGGCGCACCAGGCCGTGCTGGTCGAGCAGCTTCAGGTCGCGGCGCACGGTCTCCGGCGCGACGTCCAGCTCCGACGCCACGTCGCCGACGTCCACCCGGCCGTTGGCCCGGGCGCGGGCGAGGATCCGACGCTGACGCTCGTCCGCCTGCATCCTCGTCCACCTCCCAGCGCGCCAGACTGAAATCGAACACTGTTGACTCGGGCATCCGCCCGCCCGTTCGGGCAGGAATTAGGTTTAACACCGCCGCAACAGTGTGGCCAGCGCCACAGCGGGCGCTGGGATGCCCGGTTTTCGCCCGTTTGAGTGGCGCTCAGCTGCGCGGGCCCGGGGCGACGGCCCGTGTCGTGCCCGTTTCCCGCCGTGACGGTGCCCGTTCGCGGCCCCGTTTCCCCCGATACGGTTAACTGGACGCCATGGGCAGCATCACGGACGTCGTCCGCTGGGCAATCGTCGCGACCGTGGCCGGACCGCTCGCGCTGATCGGGACGTCGGCGCCGCTGGCGACCAACAGCCCGCTGCCGCCGGGGCTGACCACCGACCAGCTGGCCGGCCAGCGCGTCATCTACTCGTACCCGGGCGCGACGCCGCCGCAGAGCCTGCTCGACCGGATCGGCCAGGGCCGGGTCGGCGGCGTGATCTTCTTCGGCGAGAACATCCAGTCCACCGCCCAGATCACCAAGGTGGTCACCCAGCTGCGGCAGGCCGCCGCCAAGAGCCCCGTGCACCAGCCGCTGCTGCTGATGACCGACCAGGAGGGCGGCCTGGTCCGGCGGCTGCCCGGCGCGCCGGCCCTGTCGGAGAAGCAGATCGGGCAGGCCCCCGACGCGCAGGCCCAGGCGGCCGCCGCCGGCACCGGGGCCGGCCAGAACCTCGCCGGCGTCGGCATGAACTTCAACCTGGCGCCGGTTCTGGACGTCTACCGCACGCCCGGCGACTTCGACGACTCCGCGCAGCGCTCGTACAGCACCGACCCGGCCAAGGTGAACACCCTCGGCCAGGCGTTCGTCACCGCGCAGCAGCAGACCGGCGTCGCCGCCACCGTCAAGCACTTCCCCGGCCTGGGCTCGGCGACCACGTCCCAGAACACCGACGAGCAGCCGGTCACGCTGACCGCCTCGGCCGACACGCTGCGCACCGTCGACGAGGCGGCCTACCCCGGCTCGATCGCGGCCGGCGCCAAGTCGGTGATGCTGTCCTGGGCGGTCTACCCGGCCTTCGACGGCAAGCCGGCCGGGCTGTCGCCGACGATCATCAACCAGGAACTTCGCGGCCGGCTCGGCTTCAAGGGCGTCACGATCACCGACGCGCTGGAGGCCGGCGCGCTCCAGGCGTTCGGCGACACCGGGCAGCGGGCGGTCACCGCCGCGGGCGCCGGCATGGACCTGATCCTGTGCTCCGGCCGGGACGTCAGCCAGGGCGACCAGGCGGCCGCCGCCATCTCCCAGGCGGTCACCTCGAACAAGCTGGACCACAGCGCGTTCGAATCGTCCGTGGACCGCGTGCTGGCGATGCGCGGCAGCCTGAAGTGACCCGAGCCCCCAGGGGTTGTTTGCGATCGCAACGCAACATCGGCGTCGTAGCGACCACAACAGGGGGTGGAGACACTGACCGACCTGGAGTCGGTGCCCGACGGGCGGCTGTGGGAGGCGGTGGCGGCCGACGACCATGGGGCGTTCACGGCGCTGTTCGAACGCCACGCCCAGTCGGTCTGGAACTACGCGTACCGGCTGACCGGCTCCTGGTCGGCGGCCGAGGACGTGCTGTCGACGACGTTCCTGACCGCCTGGCGCCGCCGTGCCGACGTCGTGCTGATCCGGGAGAGCGCGCTGCCGTGGCTGTACACCGTGGCGGCCAACCTGGTGCGCAATGACCACCGGCGGCGCAACCGTTTCCTGCGCCTGGTGCCAAAACTCGTGTCAACGGACGAGAGCCGTGACCACGCGGAGGAGCTCGCCGAGCAGGACCACACCCAGCAGCGGCTGAAGAAGGTGCTGGCGGCCGTCGACGAGCTGCCCACGGCCGAGCGGCAGGCGGTGCAGCTGTGCCTGGTGGGCCGGATGAGCACGGCCGACGCCGCCGAGCTGCTCGGGATCACCGAGGTCAGTGTCCGATCCCGCCTGTCCAGGGCGCGCACCCGGCTGCGCGGCATGACCGAGGAGAGCTTCGATGAGTGACCCGTTCGACGTGCCCGAGCGGGAACTGCCCGACCACGTCCGGCAGTCGGTGCTGCACCGCATCTCGACGGAGATCGCGCACGAGCGCCCGCGCCGTCGGCTCGGCGCGACCCCGCTGCTGATCGCGGCGTCGGTGGTCGCACTGATGGCCGGCGCGACCATCGTGACCAGCACGCTGACCGCCAACAAGGACCACACCACCCTCAACGCCACCCCGAGTACGGCGCACCCCACGACGTCGACGAGCGGCGCGACCGGCGCCTACCTGTGGAACGGCGTGCCGTACTGGGGTATGGACGCGCAGATGCAGCGCTGCGTGGATGCGACGCAGAAGCCTGTCGACGGCTGGTTCCCGCTGCTGCGCGTGAGCCGCAACGGCCTGACCGCGATGCTCTACCGGCTCGGCACTGACATCGTGTTCTGCCAGGTGACCAAGGAACACGTGACGACCAAGGCGATGCCGTACCCGCAGCCGCCGAGCGGCAAGGCGCCGGGCGAGCTCCTGTTCACCACGCCGGACGGCACCTACGCGGGCGTCGTCGCGCCGAACCTGTACAACCTCCAGCTGCGAATGGACACGCTGCACGGCGACAACGCCGCAGTGAACGACAGCGTGTTCATCCTGCCCAACAGTTTCCGGCCCGGGGACAAGATCGACCTGGGCAGCAGCGGCTCCGACTACGTCACGGTGACGGACATGCCGCAGCCGACCGAGCCGACCGTCACCGTCGGCGGCCCGAAGGCGGACCGCACCTCGCTGGGCGGGCAGCGGCTCGCAGCGTGCCTGCCGACCGCGAATCCGCCGGTCGTGGACGCGGACTACTGGGCGCCGGCCGCGGTCATCCAGACCGACGCCACGCACTGGCTCCAGCTGGGGACGCTGGACGGCCGGCTGATCGCGTGCAACCGGTCGGGATCGACCTTCACCGTCGACCAGCCGAACCTGGACGTCGTCGAGAAGCACAGCGTCCTGATGACGGGGAAGATCTCGGCCGACGGCAACGCCGAGCTCAACGTGCTGGCCGTGGGCCTGGCGACCGATCCGCGCGCGGCGAAGGTCACGCTGGCCCGCGCCGGCAAGCAGGACGCGTCCGCCCCCGTCGACCACGGCACGGTCATCCTGCACGGTGAGGGGACGCTGCTGCCCGGTCGCGGCCAGAACCGGTTCACCGTCGTGGACTCCGCGGGAAACGTGATCGAGCAGTTCACGCAATAGGCTCCCCCGATGTGACGACCGAATACCGACAGTTCCGGTTCCAGCGCCCGCCCGGCTCCACCGAGCTGGTGCTGATCCGGCACGGCGAGTCGGCGCCGGCCCGCTTCGACCGGGCCTACCCGTACCGGGACGGGCACGGCGACCCGGAGCTGGCGCCGCAGGGCCGGGAGCAGGCGCGCCGGCTCGCGGACCGCTTCGCGGACGACCACTTCGACGCGATCTACGTGACGACGCTGCGGCGCACCGCCGAGACCGCGCAGCCGCTGGCCGACCGGCTCGGCATCGTGCCCAAAGTGGAGCCCGACCTGCGGGAGGTGCATCTGGGCGAGTGGGAGGGCGGGCTGCTGCGCAAGCACGTCGCCGAGGAGCACCCGCTCGTCACGGAGATGAACGTCAAACAGCGCTGGGACGTCATCCCGGGCGCGGAGTCGACCGAGCACCTAGCCGAGCGGGTGGGGGCGGGCATCCGCCGGATCGCCGGCGCGCACCCCGACCAGCGGGTCGCGGTGGTCGTGCACGGCGGCGTGATCGGGCAGGCGCTGGCGATGGCCACCGGCTCGATGCCGTTCGCGTTCATCGGCGCGGACAACGCCTCGGTGTCGGTGCTGGTGGTGGCCGGCGAGCAGTGGATCCTGCGCGGCTACAACGACACGTCACACCTGTGACGGCGGGTCCGCGTCGAAGTCGCCGAGGTCAGAGAAGACGAACACGCGGACCGCGTAGCCGGTGGTCGGGTGCACCTGCGCGAGGTACGCCGAGACCGGGCTGCCGACGATCTCCTCGATGGCGACGAGGAAGTCCTGCCGGGTCGCCTCGTGCAGCGCCTCGTGGTGGCGCAGCACCGCTTCCTGGTGGCCGCGCTCGTTGAGGACGGCGTCGGCGACGGTGAGGCTGTCGATGGACAGCACGACCAGGCTGATGGGGTCGTCGTCGCTGACCGAGACCTTCACGTTGCGGGGGCCTCGCCCGTAGAAGGATCGCTCCAGGCTCGTGACCTTCTCGGCGACCGCGTTGCGTTGGGCCCTGGTGATGCGCACCGGCGGCTTTCCTCTCGCGCTGAGCAGGGGTTACCCTCGGTTCAATCACAACAACATAGTGATTTCCGAGCCGTGCCGCAGCGGAACCCCTGTTCCGAGGTGGTGTGGCCCGGGCGAGATAGCTCCCGCGCTGGCGCGGCCCGAAGGTCCGGACCCCGGACAGGCGGGCGGTGACACCGCGGGACGCCGAGCGAAAGGCTTGTCTCGTGGCAGTCAAGACCAGTCCCGCGCAGCTGCGGGACCTCGTGGCCGACTTCGTCGCCCGCCGCGACGAGTGGTCGGCGCACGTCCGCTTCGATCTCACGGAGCGGCACTTCGTCCGCCTCCACCTCGATGACGACGTCGAGGTGTGGCTCATCTGCTGGGATCTCGGGCAGGACACCCTGCTGCACGACCATGGCGGCAGCGTCGGCGCCTTCGCCGTGGCCAGCGGCCGGCTCGTGGAGGACTTCGGCGACGTCGGACAGGACGGGCTGCGCACCCGCCGGCACAGCGCCGGCAGCGCCGTCGCGTTCGGCGAGACGTACCTGCACAACCTCGTCAACGTCGGCATGGAGCCCGCCGTCTCCATTCACGCCTACTCGCCGCCGCTGTCGTCGATGAATTTCTACTGCTGGCTCCCGTCCGGCATCCACCACCTGCGCCAAGTGCCCTGCGACACACCGGAACCGGACACCACCGCGCTCGAGGCCACCGCAGCGAGACTGCGTGAGGTCGCGGTATGAGCGACGTCGTGACGGGTTTGCTGACAACGGCAAGGGAGCACATCACCAGGTACAGCCCGGCGCAGGCGGCCGAGGCGATGCGGACCGGGGCGGTGCTGGTCGACCTGCGGCCGACCGAGTACCGCTGGCGGTTCGGCGAGATCCCCGGCGCCATCGCCGTCTCGCGGCACGTGCTGGAGTGGCGGATGGACGTGACAAGTCCGCACCGCTGCAAGGAACTCCGGGCCGACGACCTCGACCAGGAGATCATCCTGCTGTGCAACGAGGGCTACACCTCCAGCCTCGCCGCGTACCAGCTGCGCACGCAGTTGGGCCTGCGCAACGTCAATGACGTCGAGGGCGGTTTCGCGGCCTGGCAGGAAGCGGGTCATCCCATTCTGCGACGGCTGGCCCCGGAGTCCGACTAGGCTCCGCCCGTGCTCGACTGGGTGACAATTTCCGCGTTGGCCACGGCGATCGGCACGCTCGTGCTCGCCGTGGCCACCTTTTCCTCCGTGCGCTCCGCCTCGCGGGCCGCCCGCGCCGCCGAACGGGCGTTACAGCTGGGTCTGCGGCCGGTCCTGCTGTCCTCCCGACTGGAGGACCCGGTACAGAAGGTGGGCTTCCAGGACCGCAAGTGGCTCAAGGTGCCCGGCGCCTGCGCGAACGCCGAGGTCGGCGAGGACGCGGTGTACCTCGCGATCTCGCTGCGCAACGCCGGCAACGGGCTGGCCGTGCTGCACGGCTGGCGGTTCGAGGCGGCGCGGCCGATCAACCACGTGAAGCCGGAGCTGGCCGAGTTCCACCGGCTGACCCGCGACCTGTACGTGCCGGCCGGCGAGTACGGCTACTGGCAGGGCGCGTTCCGCGACGCCGGCGACCCGCAGTTCGAGCTGGCCCGGGAAGCGGTGAAGAACCGCGAGCCGATGACGGTGGACGTGCTGTACGGAGACCACGACGGCGGGCAGCGGACCATCAGCCGGTTCGTCATGGTGCCGCGCGACGACGATGGCTGGCTGGTGTCGCACGCCCGCCAGTGGAACCTCGACCGCCCCGAACCCCGCGACTAGCTTGATGCAGGGAAGGACGCCTTACCCGCGTTGAACGAGGGTAAGGCGTCCTTCCCTGCATGGGGGTCTCAGCGCGTCCGGCGCTCGCCGGCGGTCACCGGGACGGTGATCTCGTTGCCCGTCGGCGGCATCGGGCAGATGCCGAAGTCCGTGAAGGCGGACGGGAAGTTCCTGGCCCGGTTGAAATCCAGCGTGACGCGGCCGTCGACCACGTCGGCGTCGAGCTGCCGCCACGGCGCGGTGGTGTCGCCGTTGGTGGGGTCGTGGAACACCACGGTGATCGTGTCGCGGCCGCCGGTGGCGATCAGCCGCTGCTCCCGCCCGCCGAGCGTGAACCGCACCTCGCCGACGTCGAACGTCACCTCCCGGACGCCCGGCTGCGCGGTGTCGACCTCTATCCGCTTCGCCGGGTGCCGCGGCGTGAAGTCCGCCTGCACCACCCATTCCGGCCCGTACGGGAACACCGGGGGGCCGTCATACGCCTGGAGCACCGGGCCTTCGGGGTCGCGCAGCCGAATGCCGGCGCGGCCGTCCCGGATCAGCGACTCCACGCGCACGCGGCCGTGGGTGACGAACTCGGGGGCGTCGCCCTTGACCTCACGCACGCCGTCCAGCGGCTGGCCGCCGTGCAGAAGTCCGTCGGACACCGAGGCTTTCACCCGGATGACGCCCGACTCGGCGCTCCACTCCCCCGGCAGGTCGTCGAACCGCCGCGGCCGGTCGTCCAGCCAGTGCAGCCCGACCAGGCTCAACCAGCCGTACGGCTCGCGCAGGTCCCGTTCGCGCCGGGCCAGCCACTCCTGCCATCCGCTCATGTTCGTCATGACACCGCGAAACGCCAGTGGCGTCCACATCCTGGGGCGCCGTTGACAGTGACGCTGGGCACTGGTCCGATGACCTCATGGATCTGACCAGGCGCCTGCACGTGGACCTCGCCCGCGTGAACGCGCAGGGCTGTGCGGCCTGACCCCGTTCTCAGCCCACCATCCGATCCCTTTGCGAGGTAACCGCCATGCCGTACCAGTACTCCGCCCCCATGTCGCTGACCACCAGCCAGGCCGCCGAGGTGACCGTGGTCGTTCGGGTCAGTACGAACAACGACCAGGCCCCGCTGGTGGCCGCCCGCGTCGTCGACGCCGTCCGCACCGCCGTCGACGTGCCCGGCACCACGCTCACCGTGTCCGTGCCGACCCAGCACCGCCCGCAGGACCGCGGCGAGCTGCGCATCCAGCCGTCCGCGCGCCGCGTCTTCCACCGGGACGGCGCCGTGGAGCTGACCCGGATGGAGTTCGACCTGTTGCTGCACCTGGCCCGCCGGCCCGGCCACGTGCACCTGCGCACCGCGCTGCTGGCCGACCTGTGGGGCCTGCCCGACGGCGTCGAGACCAGGACGCTGGACGTGCACGTCCGCCGGCTGCGCCGCAAGCTCGGCCCGGACGCCGAGCTCATCACTACGGTGCGTGGCGTCGGCTACCGCATGGACGGGGCCGAACGAGTGACGATCGAGGATTGAAACACCCGAAATGTCTGGCTAGAACCTCAAATGTTCATCAAATCGGCGAGCAACACCAGATCGTAACGTCCCGAGCGGTTCCATTGTCGCGATCCATACGCCATGCTCCGCAAACCCGAACGGGTGGTGCAGTTCACGTCCACAGTGGACCAGAGAGCAGGGGTGAGCGATGGCTTCGCCGTCAAACGTCGCGCCTTCGGCCGGAGGAACCGGGCACTTCAAGAGAACCGTCGGCTTCTACGGGCTGATGTTCATCTCGCTCGGCTCGATCATCGGGTCGGGCTGGTTGCTGGGCGCGCTCAACGCCGCCAAGGTCGCCGGTCCCGCCTCACTCATCTCATGGGTGCTGGCGGCGGCGATGTTGGCGGTCCTCGCGCTCATCCACGCGGAGCTCGGCGCGGCCTACCCGGTCGCCGGCGGCACCGCACGGTTCCCGCTGTTCGCGTTCGGCCGGGTCGCCGGCTTCATCGCCGGTTGGTCGTCCTGGATCCAGGCCGTCGCGATCGCGCCGATCGAGGTCGAGGCCAGCCTCGCCTACCTGGACAACATTCCGTGGGTGAAGGACAACCTGAACCTGCTCAACGAGGACGGCACGCTGACCGGCAGCGGCTTCGGCTGGGCCACCCTGCTGATGGTGATCTTCACCGTCGTCAACATCGTCGGCGTCAAGCTGCTGTCCGAGAGCAACACCATCACGGTGCTGTGGAAGACCGCGGTGCCGCTGCTGACCGTCGTCGTGCTGGTGCCGCTGAGCTTCCACGGCGCCAACTTCAGCGCGGGCGGCGGTTTCATGCCGTTCGGCCTGCACGGCGTGTTCCAGGCGCTGCCACTGGGCGTGGTGTTCGCGTTGCAGGGCTTCGAACAGTGCATCCAGCTGGCGGCCGAGGCCGCCCAGCCGAAGAAGGACCTGTCCCGCGCCGTGCTCGTCGCGATGGGCATCGGCGCGATCGTGTACATCCTGCTGGAGATCGCCTTCATCGGCAGCCTCGACCCGGCCGCGCTGGTCAAGGGCTGGGCCGACCCGATCGCCAAGGGTGACTTCGGCCCGTACGCCACGCTGGCCATCGCGGCCGGCGCCAGCTGGCTGGCCTACATCCTGTACGTCGACGCGTTCGTCTCGCCGGCCGGCACCGGCCTGATCTACGTCGGCACCTCGGCCCGGCTGACCTACGCCCTGGGCCGCGACAAGCAGATCCCGAGCGCGTTCGGCAAGCTGAACGTGCGCGGCGTGCCGCTGTGGTCGATCATCCTCGCGTTCGTCATCGGCGAGGCGTCCTTCGCGCCGTTCCCGTCCTGGAGCCAACTGGTCTCGGTGGTCACCTCGGCGACCGCGGTGATGTACGCCTTCGCCCCGGTGTCGCTGGCCGCGCTGCGCAGGCAGGACCCCGACCGCGAGCGGCCGTACCTGACCCCGCTGCCGGCCATCCTGGCCCCGCTGGGCTTCGTCTGCGCCAACCTGATCATCTACTGGTCCGGCTGGGACGTGAACTACCAGATCGGCTATGCGATCGTGGCCGGCCTGGTCGTGTTCGCGATCACCCGCGCGTTCCAGAAGCCGGAGACCCGGTCCAAGCTGGACCTCAAGGCGGCGCAGTGGATCGTGCCGTGGTTCGCCGGCCTGATCCTGCTGGGCTACCTGGGTCGCTACAACCTCGACGCGAAGTCGCCGTCGCTCAACCTCCTGCCCGACGGCATCGACGTGCTGGTCGTCGCGGCGTGGTCGCTGATCGTCTTCTACTGGGCGGTCGCGTGCGCCCGGCCCACCGAGGAGGTCGTCGCCGCGGTGGAGGAGGAGCAGTTCGAGCTGGCGAACCAGCCCGAGATCAACACCGCCTGATTCGCACCGTGTGACAGCGGCCCCCGGCGCCCCGCCGGGGGCCGCTGTCTTTCCCCCCGCGAGTCGCGCTCTCAGACACACCGAATGTGTGTTTCAGGCAGAACCCCCGCGAGTCCGCCCACTGTCACACCGAAATCCGGTCTGCGGCAGATCAGTCGGCCCGGTGGGCGATGCCTTCCTCGATCGCCAGCCGGGTCAGCTCCGGCCGCCGGCGGCGGCCGGTCTTGTCCCGGATCCGGTCCAAATAGGACCGTACGGTGCGGACGGTGATGTTCATGGCCTCGGCGATGTCCTGATCCCGTTCGCCCGCGGCCAGCAGCGAGAGCACCTGCCGTTCCCGGTCGGAGAGCACCAGTTTCGGCCCGGTGTGCCGCTCCCGTGAGGAATTCAGCACGAACGAGGCCAGTGTCGGCGACACGTAGCTGTTGCCGATGGCGATCTCCCTCACGGCGCGGAGGATCTCGTCGCCGTCGGAGTCCTTGGAGAGGTAACCGCGGGCGCCCGCGGCGATGGCGCCCAGCACCTCCGCCTGCCCGGCGTGCGCGGACACCACCAACACCTTGTGCCCCATGCCGACGACCTCCAGCACGGCCGCCGCGTCCTGCACGCCCCGCAGCTTCAGGTCCAGCACCACCACGCTGTCCGGCCGCTGCCGGCCGGCCGCGAAGCGGCCGACGGAGTCGGCGACCACCCCCAGCTCGATGTCCGGGGCGTCGGCCAGCACGCGGGCCACCGCGGCCCGGTAGAGCGGGTGGTCCTCGATCACGCCGACGACGATCGGTTCTCCTTCGGCCCCCATCTGGTCCCCCTCAGTTCGCAGGCGCCGGCTGGGTGGCTGCGGACCGGCCCAGCGCCGGGCCCTTCGGCAGCAGCGCGAGCAGGCTGGTGTCGACGGTCGGCGCGGAGACGCCGCCGTAGCCCAGCGCCTTCACCGACTCGTCGTCGGCGACCGGATACCTGCTCCCGGTATCCGTGATCAGGTACACGGCGTTGGCCCGGTCCTTCACCAGCGCGCCCGATCCCGGTGGCACGTAGACGTTCTGCACGCCTCGGGCATCGGTCTTGCTCACCGCCATCGGGTGCGCGTCGGCCGGCAGCGGCACGTCCCGACTCACCGTGACCTTCGATCCGTTGGCGCACAGGGTGATCGTCGCCGGCACGGTGGCCACCACCTGCGGCACCTTGACCGGGTAGCCGCCGACGTTCTCGTCCACAGTGGACCCGTTGGCGCGCGGCGCGGAGTTCACCTGCGCGGTGGTCACCTGGATCGTTCTCGTGCCGGCGTTCAGCGGGTTTCCGGTGACGAGCTTCTGCTCGGTCTGGGTTACCGCCTGCACGGAATCCTTGCGCACCAGGTAGAAGCCGCCGTTGTCGGCCTGGAGCACCTGGCCGACCCGGGTCGGGTTGCCGCCGATGGCCGGCCCGGGCGCGCCGCTCTCGTCCACCTTGATCAAGGCGAGCGACTGGCCGGCCGGGACCGTGTCCAGCCAGGCGTCGGCGACCGGCACGAACGGCAGGCCGTCATAACCGAGAGCGGTCACGGCCGCGGCGTCGGGCAGCGCGTACCGGCGTCCGGCGGTGATCAGGTAGCGGGCCCCGGAATGCGCTTGCACGAGCAGGCCCTGGCCGGCCGGCTCCGGCGTGCCGCCGCTCACCGGGCCCAGCACGACCGTCGAAACCGGCTCCACGCCGGCGGGTTGGTCGGCGGACGCGCTCGTGCAGGTCGTGAAGGCCGCGCCCAGCAAGTGATCCGTCGAAGGAATCGAATCCGGCGCCCCCGGGATGCCGTAGGCCGGTCCGCGAGAGACGCTCGCCAGCGTCGCCGCGGGCACGGTCACGGTCTTGTCGCCGTTGCCGCCGGCGAGCAGCCGAGCGGAGGCGAAGTTCAGCACCGGATGCAGGACCTTGTCCTGGCCCAGGATGAAACGTGCGCCGGTCTCCTGTTCGACGATGACCTGCCCACCCTGCCGCCAATCGGCGTCACCCGTCGGATTGATCACGCCCAGCACGCCGAACACCGCCGTGACCAGCAGGCCCGCGCCCGCCCCGATCGCGACGCCCAGCACCAGCCGTCGGCTCGGCGAGACCGGATGGTTGGCGTCGGCGGCGACCAGCGCCGACACCAGGCGACGTCGCAGGAACTGGTACGCCTGGATCTGGTCTCGCTGCGTCCACACCACGTGCCCCCAAGCCCGTGCCCCCTAGAAACACCTTGCCCGGTAAGCAATACCTCTGTACGGGCGACCCGAGCATACCTATGCTTCGAGGGTCGCCCACGAGAAGTTCTGGGAATTTCGGGCAGCTTTGCCGGACACTAGGGCAAGGAGCGTCGCAGCGCCATGACGTTGGCAGAGACGACCGCGCAGGTCAGGCCCCGGGCGAAGGCCCGGTGGCTGCGCCCGGTGACCGCCGGGCAGATCGCGGTGTGGCAGATCGCCGCGCTGGCCGTGCTGATGACCGTGCAGCCGTTCGACGTGACCGCCATGGTCGTCGCCGGCTCGGCGGTGGTCGTGGTCGCCGCGACGTCCGTGCGACGCGGCGGACTGTGCCTGTACCAATGGATCGGTGTGCGGCTGGCGTTCCTCCGGCGGTCCAAGCCGACGCCGTCGCAGGATCCGATCGAGGCCGTATTGCCCGGTTTGAAGGTGATTCGCCACGTCGACCGCGCCGGCAACCGCGTCGGGCTCGCCTGCGTCGGCGCGGACCGTGTCGCCGTCGTCCGGCTGCCCTCCGGTGTCCGCCCCGAGTTCGACGTGTTGGTCACCGCCCTGCGCGAGGCGCAGGAGCGCAGCGACATTCCGCTCGCCGGCGCGCAACTCGTCGTATGGACCGTGCCCGGGCCGACCTCCGCCGAGCCGATGCGGATCTTCTGGCTCGCCCTGCGGTATCGCCCCTCCGTGGCGCCCGGCGCCGCGCTGGCCCGTGGCGGCGGCGCCACCGGCTCCGATCGTGCCGCCGCCAGCGCCGCCCTTGGTCTGGTCGGCCGACTCGCGGAGGCCGGTCAGGCCGCCGCCGTTCTCGACGAGCCCGAGCTCCGTCAGGACCTGCTCGTGGCGCTCGGCGCAGACCCCCGTGCCTTTGCCGGCACGCCCGGCGCGCGCCCCGTCGTCACCGTCGCCGAGAGCTGGCGCACGTGGTCCATCGGCCGCCTCACCCAGATGTGCTTCGCCCCCGGTCAGCGGGTGGCAACGGAGATCCTCGGGGTCTTGGTCCCCGGCTCCGAGTTCACGTGCTCATCGCTGCTGCTGCGGCGCACCCCTCGCGGCACCACCGAGACCTCCGTCTCGCTACGCCTCGGCTACGTCGCCAAGCACGCCCAGCAGCGCCCCGAGCCCACCGTCAAGCGCCTGGCCGCCGACCTCCACCCCACCAACGGCCGCCACTCCGCCGCCCTCCTCCGCTCCCTCCCCCTCGCCACCCCCGACTGACGAACCCCGGCGAGTCGCGCTGCGGGACAGAGCGAATGTAGGTTTCAGGCAGGTCAGAGCACGCCGCGAACGACCTCGTAGACGTTGAGGACGGCCCCGACCAGCGGCACGATGGCGATCAGGCCGAGGAACTCGGCGATGTCCATCAGCCGCGACCAGTACGGCGAACGCCGGCCGCGGCGGACGCGGGTGGCGTGGGCGAGGCACAGGATGGCGGCGACGACCAGGGCGGCGACGGCGATGAGCACGCCGTGCTGCCACACCACGAGCCACGCGCCGAGGCGGCCGAGCATGGCGAGCCCGGCGAGCAGGAGGACGAGCCGCTGGGCAGTGCCGGCGTAGGAGCGGGACCGGAGCAGCCAGACGACGCCCAGCACGCCGGAAAGCGCGGCGGGCCAAGGGGAATCGGCGCCAAGCAGCGCGAACACGCCGCCGACGGCGGCCAGCGCCAGGGCGGCCAGCAAGCCGGTGAGGACCCGCTCGGCGTTGGCGGTCTGGTCGAGGACATCGGGCCCGAGCGTCGGCTGCTCCTCGGCGCGGAAGGAGTCGATGTCGGCCGGCACTCGCGGCAACGGCAGCTTGCCGAGTCGCAGGGCCAACATCGGCGCCAGGGCGGCCAAAGCCGTCGACAGGGCCGTCAAGACTGCGGCGGGGCCGGCGATCGGGACGCCGGAGAGCAACACAATCGCCGCGGTCACGGTGCCGAAGGCGGCGGCGACGGCGAGTCCTCCGAACCACGGCAGCCGGTCCGCCAACAACACCGCGGCAAGCACGCCGTAAGCCGTCAAGGCGGCCAGGCCGGCGGCGATCGAGGCAACGTCCAGGGACGCCTCGAACGGCGGCACGGCGGTCAAACCGGCCAACAGCGCGGCACCGACGCCGGCGGCCGCGCACGACACGCCGGAACCGGAATCCCCGTAGGCACGGGTCAAAGCGCCGCCGGCGAGCAACAGAACCAAGGCGAATACGCCACAGGCGGCCGGTGCGTACCAGGTGCCGGCCAACCCGGCGGCCAGCAGGGCGGCAGCGCCGAGCAAGGCCACCACCGCGGCCAACTGCGCGGATCGGCGGGCGATGGACCCCGCCCACGCGCCGGTCTTGGTCGCGGCGACGCTGGCGATGGCGTCGACGACATCGTCGAACAGCAGCGGCACGACCTGCCGCTCGCGCGGGCTCAGGTGCAGGACCTCGCCGTCACGCAGGCCGATCGCCGCCACGGTGAGGCCCGGCGGAAACGGCGAATCGCCGAGCCGGGACAGCACCCAACCCGGGTTGTCGGGCGACGCCTGGCCTTCGGCCCCCGACAGGCGGACCAGTTGCGGCACCAACTCGGCGAGGGTGCTCTGCACCGGCAGCGCGACGTCCACACGCGCCCGGGGAGTGACAACGGTGATCCGGCGCGTCGTGGAGATCATGACGTGAACCGCTCCATCCGGCCGGCGGCCTCGATCACCGGCGCGAACCGGGCGCTGGTCGCCTCGGCCATCTTGCGCAGCCCGTCGTTGACGGCCTCCAGCACCATGTCCCCGAGGTCACGGGCGTTGTAGCGGCGCATCGACTCCGGGTCGATGTCGATGGCGGTGAACTGGCCGCTGCCGCGCAGCGACACCGTCACCTCGTTGCCGCGCGAGTACCCCTTGACCTCCATGGCCTCGACCCCGCGCTGGATGCGCTGCACCTGCTCCTGCTGCAGCCGCACCTGATCCAGCAGACCCTGCACGTCGACACCGGTCTCCAGGTCCATGCTCCCGCCTCTCACTCGTCGTCCGCGCGCAGGTGGAAGCTGGCCACCAGCCGCTGGAAGTCCGGCACCGCCCGCTCGGCCTGCGACGGCGTGCAGGTGCCGGCCAGCTCGACCGCCACGTGCCCCGCGTTGTCCGGCAACGGAATCGACAGGTGCACCTGGTACTGCGCGAGCCGCTGGCCGCCCACCAGCAGGTCGATCACCTGGGCCACGCCGGGCGCGGGCTCGCCGCCCACGTCCTGCCGGCTGCGCACCACGAGCTCGTCGGCGACGCCGGAAAGCCGCTCCACGGCGGCATCCGCGGCGGCATGAATGTCCACAGTGGATTCTGGATCTCCGACGCCGACGGTGATGTTCGGCGTGAACTCGCCCTCGGGCGTGGGCAGCACGACCACCAGCGCCGCGCCCGGCGCCCCCGACTCGGCCGGGTCCACGGGCACCCAGCCGTCCGGCACGTCCACACCCAGCGGCAGCTCTACCACGCGACCATCGCCCTCGCCGCCTGCCTCGCCGTGTTGGACACCGATTCCATCGCCTCATGACCGTAGTGCGATGCGGTCTCCCACACCTTGGGCAGGTCCACGTCGATGTTCGCGCCGACGCTGGCGCCGACCCCCAGCGCCGCCCCGACCTTGAAGTTCACCTTGATGTGGCCGTTGTCCATTGTGGCCTGTCCGTCGAACTGGGCGCCGATACCGGCCTCCAGCTCGCCCTTCGCGCCGACGCCGATGCCGGCGACATCGACGCCCGCGGAGCCGCTGAGTTTGGCGCCGGCAAAGGCATCCAGGTGCGCGGCGACGCCGTGGGAGCTGCCGTCGAGGTGTCCGCCGAGCTGGCCGCCGACGTACGCGTCGACGTCGCCCTTGGCAGTGACCACGCCGTCGGTGAGCGCGCCGCTCGCGCCGACATCGGCCAGCGTGCCCTGGATCTTGCCGTCGAGCCGGAACTCGCCGCCGTGCACGAGCGCGGAGCCGTCCCAGGTGGCACGCGGGCCGAGGTAGGCGTGGGCCTCGTCGACATTGTCGCCGACCTTGCCGCCCCAGCTGTCGTCGCCGATCAGGCCCTCGCCTTTGAGCAGCGTGATATCCGTGCTGTGCCACAGCTTCTGGCCGGCGCCGGCCTTCTCCGGAAGTTCGGCGTCACCGAACGGCGTGTCGTCCTTCTTCGGCGCTCGGGTGCCGGAGAAGCCGTCGTCGGTGAGCTTGTACCAGCCGGAGTTGGAGAACCAGGACGGCACCGAGCGCGGCCGCTTGCGACCGTCCAGGATCTCGTCGCCGATCCACGACAGCGAGCCCTTCTTCAGCTGCGTGAGGTCGACCTTGACCTTGCCCGGCCCCTCGTCCTCCTTCTCCGCCGGCTCGGCGGTTTCCGGCTTCAGGCCGTACAACTGGGTGAGCGCGTCGGCGAGCCGCTGCCGCAGCGCGGTCGCCGACTTCACCGCCGAGACGCCCAACTGCTGGCACGCGTTGAGGAAAGCCTGCTCGGAACCGGTCGCCGCGGTGCGGGCCTCGTCGATGAGCACCTTGGCGTACTGGAGGAACTCGGACCGTACGGTGTCCATTGAGGACATCGTGGTCTGGATCGCGCTCGCGGTCATCGACAGCCGCCGCGACTCCGTGTTCAGCTGCTGCGTGACGTCATCGATGTCCTTGGTCAGGATGCCGGCCGCCGACGCGAAGGCCTTCTGCGCCGTGCCCTGCCAACTGGCGTCGGTTTTGCCGGCGCAGCCGGAGATCTCCGTCGACACGGCGGCCAGGTTCTTGGCCTCGTCGGCCTGCCGCTGCGCATGTTGTTGCAGCGCGCCGGGATCGCCGGTGACCTGCTTGGCGCACTGGTCCAGGACGTTGAGGTAGCTGCTCAGAACCGACGCGACGACGCCGGAGATGTCCGTCACGACACCCCGACCTTGCCCGTGCCCGTCACGGAGATGTGCTCGGTGACGTGCTGGCCGTTGACCGGGATGTCGACGTCCAGCTGGGCGTCATGGCCGGTCGGGATCTCGACGGTGGTCGACTCGTCGCCGATCGTCGTGGTCACCTTGATCACGCCGGTGTCGGCGGCGGGCGGGGTGGCCGGTGCGGTGGGCGTGGTCGCCGCCGGCGGGTCGACCGGGATCCATGTGTTGGCGGTGCTCGGGTTCGTGCCGCCGAGCGCGGGCGGCGTGTAGTTGTACGGGTTCGTCGACGGCAGGGTGCCGGTGGTCGGCGTGGTGCCGTTCGGCGTCGTCACCGTCGGAACCGTCGGCGTCGACGTGACCTGTTGGCCCGTGGTGGATGCGACCGGAGGCGGCGTCACCGGCGCCGTGACCGGATTGCTGGTCACGGTCGAGGTCGACGGCGTGGTGCCGGTCGGCGTCGACGCGGACGCGGACTTGTTGTTGCCGAAGAGCTTCTCCAGCTCCTGGATGATCGACACCAGCGTGGTGACCTCGGTGGCGATCTTGGTGAAGCCGAGCGTCTTGAGCAGCGCGCCGATCGCCTCGATGAAGCTGCGCAGCGAGGCCGAGGTCGCGGTGGACAGCGCGACCGCCGCCGCGTGCGTCCACGGGTTCGACATCAGGGCGGCGACCGTCGGGTTCACCGCCGAGACGACCGTGGTGTACGCCGTCTGCGCGGTCTTGACCAGCGTGCCGGCCACGCCGAGCAGCTGCGCGCCCTCCTGCACCACCTTGATGATCTTCTCGAAGGACTGCAGCGAGTCGGTGATCTTCTTCAGCGCCGTCTCCGACGCCGCACCCGACCACACCTGCGCCAGCTGCTTCTCCGCCTTGGCGAAGTCGTCCATCAGCGTGACGAACTGCTTGGCCTTGTCCAGCACCTGCGCCACGTGCGCGGCGACCTGCTCCGGCTGGCCGGTGACGATGCGCGGCAGGAACGTGATCGGCCCGCCGGAGCCCGCCGTCGCGTCCATCGCGCTGGAGTTCGGGAACGTGAACACGGTCGTCTCTCCTGTCAGGCCGGCATCGGACGGTAGACGCGGACCATCGCGAGCCCGCCGAAGTCCGGGGTGATCAGGCCGTGGTTGTAGAGCTGGCCGCCGGCGCCCGCGACGCCGATGTCGGAGTTGACCACCACCACGTCGCCCGCGTGCACGCCGCCGGGGATGTCGCCGAGGTTGCGGGCCACGCCCGAGTACACGCCGATCACGCCCACCTGGGCCTGGTGGTCGGGGCTCGAGTCCAACCAGTTGGCGAAGCCCGCGCTGTCGTGGGCGAACTGGCCGGCCGACGAGTCGTGGCCCAGGCCCGCGTGCCCCAGGTAGTCCAGCACGTTGCCCACCGAGTGCGGATCGCCCGCGCCGCCCATGCTGTCGTTGAACGCCGACGCCGCGACCAGGCCGGCCGCCGGGCTCGACCACAGGCTCGCGGTGTTCGCCGTGCCGGCCGTGCCGCCGCCGAAGCCCTGGGCCACCGCCCGGTCCGCCTCGTCGTACGCGTCGGCGCTCTTCTTGATCAGGTCGTTGACCGCCTGGAGGCCCTTCAGCAGCGACTGGAGCGCGGCGACCTGCTGCGCCTGCATCGCGACGTTGCCGGACGCCACCGCGTCGCCGATCATCGCGAACGTCGTCGGCGCCAACACCAGCTTCTCCAGGTCGAGCACGGCGTTGACGGTCTGCATGATGATGCCGCCGATGTTGCCGACCGCGGACCGCATGGCCTCCGGACGCACCTCGTACTGACCGGTGTCCATCCCACTCCCTCCCTGGTCGGCGACCTTGTGAGACGGAGAGTAGAGCGGTAGCAAGGGCAACCCAGACGGCAAAAGTACCCACTGTGTTCTTGGCGCGCGTGCCGCGCGCGGCTCGGCCCCTCGGGCCCGCTGCCTTCGCAGCTCCAGGCAGCGGCGGGGCCGAGCGACTCGTGTGTTGGCGGTAGAAATACCCACAAGGTCGAGTCGTTCGTCTGGGCAAAATGCGGTGGTGAGTGCTACGCAGACCAGGCGGGCGCCGCTGGAGCCACCGAGCGGCGAGATCATGTTGCAGTCCCCGCCGATGCTGCCCAAGGGCTCCAACCAGGGCGCGGTGCAGCTGCTGTTCTTCCTGCCCATGATGCTCGGCATGGGCGCGATGTCGTTCGTCTACATCGGACGCAGCGGCGGCGTGATGACGTACGTGTTCGGCGCGCTGTTCGCGGTGTCCATGGGCGGCATGGTGATCATGTCGCTGGCCCGCGGCGGCGCGGCGAAGAAGGCGCAGATCAACGAGGAGCGGCGGGACTACCAGCGCTACCTGACGGGCCTGCGGGGCCAGGTGCGGGAGGTGGCGGAGCGGCAGCGGATCGCGTTGACGGCCGCCCAGCCGGACCCGGCGGACCTGTGGGCGTTCGTGGAGCGCGGACGGCTGTGGGAGCGGCGGCGGCTGGACCCGGCGTTCGGCAAGGTCCGCGTCGGCAGCGGTCCGCAGCGGCTGGCGACCCCGCTCCGGGCGCCGCAGACCGTGCCGCTGGAGGACCTCGATCCGGTCTCCTCGACGGCGCTGAGGCACTTCATCCGCGCCTACGCGACCGTGCCGGACCTGCCGGTGGCGATCTCGCTGCGCTCGTTCGCGCGGATCACCGTGACCGGCGATCGGCGGCAGGTGCTGGACCTCGTACGGGCCGTGCTGGCACAGCTGGCGGCGTTCCACTCGCCGACCGACCTGCGCATCGCGTTCTGCCTGCCGCCGGACCGGTTCCGGGACTGGGAGTGGGCGAAGTGGTTGCCGCACAACCAGGCCAGCATCGGCGACCCGACCGGGCCGGCGCGGCTGGTGGCCGAGCGCGTCGGCGTGCTGGCCGACCTGATCGGGGCGGACCTGGGCGAGCGGCCGGCGTTCAGCAAGGCCACTTCCCCCGAGTACCAGCACATCGTGGTGGTACTCGACGGCGGCCGGACCTCGGACGACAGCCGGCTGACCGCGGCCGGCGGCCGCCAGGCCGTCACGGTGATCGACGTCAGCGGCGGCATCCCGGACGATCCCGCCCTGGACAACGACCTCTACCTGCACGTCGCCGGCGAGCGGCTGGGCATGGTCGTCGGCGAGGACAACGACCGGCGGATCGCGCTGCTGGGCCGCCCGGACCGGTTCGACCACGCCTCGGCGGAGGCGCTCGCCCGCCAGCTCACCCCGCTCTACCAGGGCGCACCGGCCATCGCGGAGTCCCCGATGGCGGCGAGCTTCGGGCTGCCGGGCCTGCTCGGCATCGGCGATCCGCGTGACCTCGACACGGCCAACACCTGGCGTCGGCGGACCGCCCGGGAGCGGCTGCGGCTGCCGATCGGCGTCGACCCCGACGGCCGGCCGGTCGACCTGGACCTCAAGGAGTCCGCCGAGGGCGGCATGGGCCCGCACGGCCTGGTGATCGGCGCGACCGGCTCCGGCAAGTCGGAACTGCTGCGCACGCTGGTGATCGGCCTGGCCGCCACGCACTCGTCCGAACAGCTGAACCTCGCGCTGATCGACTTCAAGGGTGGCGCGACGTTCGCCGGCATGACCACGCTGCCGCACACCTGCGCGGTGATCACCAACCTGGCCGAGGACCTGTCCATGGTCGACCGCATGGGCGACGCGATCAAGGGCGAGCTGGTCAGACGGCAGGAGCTGTTGAAGGCGGCGGGAAACTACGCCTCGGTCCGGGACTACGAGCGCGCCCGGATGGACGGCGCGACGCTGGATCCGCTGCCCTCGCTGCTGGTGATCATCGACGAGTTCTCCGAGCTGCTGTCCAGCCAGCCGGACTTCATCGACCTGTTCGTGATGATCGGACGGCTCGGCCGCAGCCTCGGCATTCACCTTCTCCTGGCCTCCCAACGGCTCGAGGAGGGTCGCCTGCGCGGCCTCGACTCGCACCTGTCGTACCGCGTCGGTCTGCGCACGTTCTCCGCGTCGGAGAGCCGCTCCGTGCTGGGTGTCGCCGACGCGCACCAGCTGCCGCCGGTGCCCGGCTCCGGTTACCTGCGCGTGGACACGGAAACACTGATCAGGTTCAAGGCGGCGTTCGTGTCCGGCGACCTGCCGCCGCGGGGCGTCGTCGAGGCCGGTCCGGCGCAGGTCCGCGCGGTGCTGCCGTTCACGCTGGCGCCGACGCCGGTGCCGGACGTGCTGGAGGCGCCGGTGGCGACCGAGCTCCCCAGCACCGGCGAGACGATCATGGGCACGATCGTGGAGCGGTTGCAGGGCAAGGGGCCCGACGCGCACCAGATCTGGCTGCCGCCGCTGGGCGAGCCGCCGACGCTGGACCAGCTGATGCCGCCGCTGGGCGCGGATCCGGAGCGCGGGCTGTGCCCGCTCGGCTGGGGCGGCAACGGGCGGTTGATCGTGCCGATCGCCATCGTGGACAAGCCGTTCGAGCAGCGGCGGGACCTGCTGTGGGCGGACCTGTCCGGGGCCGCCGGCAACGCGATCGTCGTGGGCTCCCCGCAGAGCGGCAAGAGCACGTTGCTGCGCACGCTGATCGGCGTGCTGGCGCTCACCCACACGCCGGTCGAGGCGCAGTTCTTCGTGCTGGACATGGGCGGCGGCGCGCTGCGGCCGATCTCCGGCCTGCCGCACACCAGCGGTTATGCCACCCGGCGCGAGCCCGAACGGCTCCGCCGGATCGTCGCCGAGGTCACGGCGCTGCTGGCGGACCGGGAGTTGTTCTTCGCCGCCAACGGGATCGATTCGATCAACACGTTCCGGCAGCGGCGGTCCGAGTTCACCGAGAGCACCGACGGCCGCGAGTTCGGCGACGTGTTCCTCGTCGTCGACGGCTGGGCGACGCTGCGCGAGGAGCAGGAAGCCCTGGAGCAGGCCGTGATCGGGCTCGCCGCCCGTGGCCTGGGGTTCGGCATCCACGTGATCGTCTCGGCCAACTGGTGGATGGGCGTGCGGCCGCAGCTGCGCGACGCCGCCGGCACCCGGTTCGAGCTTCGGCTCGGCGATCCCGCCGACTCGTCCATCGATCGCCGCGCCGCTGCGAACGTGCCGGCGGGCGCGCCCGGACGCGGCCTCACCAAGGACAAGCTGCACTTTCTCACCGCCCTGCCCCGAGTTGACGGCGATCAGCGGCCGGGTTCGCTGGCCGCCGGCACATCCGCGTTCGTGGAGGCCGTCGGCAAGGCGTGGACCCGACCGCCCGCACCGCCGGTCCGCCTGCTGCCGCGGGAGGTTCCGCTGACGGAGATCTCCGGCGGCGAGGGCAAGATCGTGCCGCTGGGCCTGGCCGAGGCCGACCTCAAGCCCGTGCACCTGGACTTCGCCGCCGAGCCGCACTTCCTGGCGTTCGGCGACGTCGAGTCGGGCAAGACCACCCTGCTGCGGGTGATCGCCAACGGCATCACCGCGCGGTACACGCCGAAGGAGGCCGCGATCATCGTCGTGGACTACCGGCGTGGCCTGCTGGACGCCGTGACCGGGCCGCACCTGCTCGGCTACGCCGGCGCGGAGAACGCCCTCACCGGGCTGGTTTCCGAGGCCGCGCGGGCGATGCAGACCCGGCTGCCCGGGCCCGAGGTGACTCCCGCGCAGCTGCGGGAGCGGAGCTGGTGGACCGGGCCCGAGCTGTTCGTGCTCGTCGACGACTACGAGCTGGTCGCCAATCCCGGCCGCAATCCCCTGTCCCCGCTGATGGATTTCCTGCCGCAGGCCCGGGACGTCGGGCTGCACCTGATCATCGCGCGGGCCAGCGGCGGCGCGTCCCGGGCGCTGTTCGAGCCGCTCGTGCAGCGGGTGCGGGAACTCGGCTCCCCCGGTCTCGTGCTGTCGGGTTCGCCCGAGGAGGGAATCCTGCTGGGCGACGCCAAGCCCGTCGCACAGCCGCCGGGCCGTGGCCAGTTGGTCCGCAGGCGTGCCCGAACTTCCCTTGTGCAAGTGGCCATGCCTGCCTCTGCCCCGTAATTCGCTCGGCCCCGCCGCTGCCTGGAGCTGCGAAGGCAGCGGGCCCGAGGGGCCGAGCCCCGCGCGGCACGCGCGGCAAAGGCACAGTGCCGAGCCGCCCCGCCGAAGGCGGGGCAGAGGACTCTGTGGGTAATAGTGCCGTCACTCGACCTGGTAGTTGTGCCGTTTGCTCGGACCACTGCTTTTCATAGCGTTACCGGCGACGAGAAGGCAGTCGAAGCGAGAGGAGGTGGCCCGTGAGCAGCCCCGGCTTCAAGGCCGACGCAGCGGCGATGACGCGAGCGGTCCAGGGTTTCGAGGAGTGCGCGGCGAACGCCAAGAAGACCATGTCGGACCTGGAGAACGACCTGGTCTCGGCGCTGAGCCACTACCAGGGCAGCCAGGCCACCGCGTTCTGGCAGCTGCACACGCAGCTCCAGGACAAGATGCGGGTGGCGAGCTCCGAGCTCGACACCATGTCCAACCTGGTGAACCAGAGCTTCCACAACTACGGCAGCGGTGACAGCACGGTCGCCCAGAGCCTGACCAGCCTGTCCAACAACGTGGACGCCGGCGGCGCGGTCTTCGGCCGTCTGACCGGGGCCTGAGGGAAGAGGGAGCCAGCACGATGACCGCCGACCAGATCAGCGTCGACTTCGCGTCGCTCCAGGTCAGCTCGCAGACCCTGGCCGCGAAGGCGAAGGCGCTGCAGGAGTACCTGGACCAGCTGCACACCGCGCTGCAGCCGATCAAGGCCACCTGGTACGCCTCCGGCAGCTCCGCGGGCCAGGCCGCCGAGCAGGCCGAGACGCGGCTGCGCAACGCCACCAACGACATCGCCAACATCATCGGCCAGTTCGGCGGCAAGGTGATGGAGGCGCACGACCTCCAGCTGGCGCTGGAGAACAAGAACACGCAGTACTTCGCGTGACCTCCGGCGGCGGCGGTCCGGCCTGGCGCGCCGGACCGCCGCCGTCGCCACGACTATCTGGGGAGCTCTGACCGGGGATGTGGGACCAGTCGTTCTCCGTCCACCTGGAGTCGCTGACGGACTTCGCCCGCGAGCTGGAGACCCAGCTGGACGGCATGGGCAGCCCGATGGACCAGCTCACGCAACTGGCCGGGGCGCCGGTGCTGCTGGGCGACTTCGGCGAGGCGTTGTCGTTGGCGCAGAAGACGAAGGCCGCCGTCGCGGAGATGCACGGGCTGTTGGACCAGGTGCGGCAGGCGATCGAGTTCGCCGAGAGCGTGACCAAGACCGTCGCGACCGGCTACGAGCAGCTCGACACCGACCTCGCCGCCGGCATGCAGGTGACCACTGGTTACGTGGATCAGGGTGACTCGACATGGACATGACCCCGCACACGAATTTCGGGCAGTACAGCCACCAGCAGCTGTACACGATGCTGTTCGCGAGCGACCCGAAGACGGTCGACGAGGCCGCGGGCATCTGGGACTCGACCGGCAAGGGCTTGCACGACAAGGCGAACGACCTGGCGTCGCAGCTGACCGGCTTCCAGGACAAGTGGCAGGGCGGGGCGGCGCAGCAGTACCAGTCGATGATCAGCGATCTCGCCGACGGCATCCGCAAGGTCGCCGACACCGCGTTCGCGATGCGGGACCTCACGCACGACGCGAGCGAGGCGCTGGTGACCGCGCGGGCCAAGATGCCCAAGCCGGTGGACGTGCCGCAGGTGTCGCCGTCGGTGATGAGCCTTGCCACCACGCAGATCCAGGTGCAGGCGAACACGCCGCCGCAGGTGGTGGCCCAGATGCAGCAACAGCAGGCGGCGGCGATCTCGCAGGTCCGCGACCAGCAGCAGGCGGTGGCGGCGTCGAACGCGGCGCACGCCGAGGCCGTGATGGTGATGCAGGCGCTCGCCGGCGACTACTCGACGGCGCAGAACTCGATCCCGCCGTCGCCGAACGCGGAGCAGGTGCCGTCGACGCCGACGACCACCCAGTCCGACACCGGATCCGCGGCGATGCCGATCGTCGGCTCGACGTCCTGGGTGAACACGGCGACCGGGACCACGACGACGTTGCCGGCCAACGGTGGGGTGCCGGCAACGGGTCAGGCACAGACTGGGTCGCCGCTGTTCGGTGGCATGTTCACCGCCGGACTGGCGGCCGCGTCGGCGGCGGCGTTCGGGCGGTTCGGCTCGATCATGCCGAAGGTGCCGGGCTTCGCGAAACCCAAGACGGACGACGAGAAGTCGACGGCGGCGGGCGCGAAGCTCGGCGACACCGCGGAGCCGGCCTCGTTCAGCGGCAAGCTGCCGCTCGGCGGCGGAGGTGGCGGCGTGGGCGGGATCGGCGGGATCGGCGGCGGCGCACCGGGTTCGGTGCCGACGGCGGACGCCAGCATGGTGTCCGGCGGCGCTTCGCCGACCGCGGACATCGCCGGCGGCGCGCTGGGCGCGGCCGTGGCGGACGCGGCCGGCAGCAAGGCGATGGGCCCGATGATGCCCATGATGCCGATGAACGGCGCGGGCGCCGGGGACATGGGCGGCGGGCGGCGGATTCCGCCGTGGCTGGTGGAGACCGAGGACGTGTGGGGCGAGTCGTCGGCGGTCGCGCCGTCGGTGATCGGCGAGGACTTCTGACGTGCCGACCATCAGCGCGGCGCAGATCGCCCAGTACGCCTACGCCGCCGGCTTCCGCGGCGACTCGCTGACCACCGCGGTCGCCGTGGCGCTGGCCGAGTCCCACGGCGACACCGGCATCCACGGCGACGTGAACCTCCAGACCGGGACCTGGGGCCCGTCGGTCGGGCTGTGGCAGATCCGGTCCCTCAATCCCGGGCACGGCACCGCCGCCGAGCAGGCGCTGCGCAACGCCCAGGCCAACGCCGACCCGGCGACGAACGCGCGGCACGCGTACCAGATCTCCCACCAGGGCAACAACTTCCGGCCCTGGTCGACGTACACCAACGGGGCGTACCGGAACTACCTGAACCAGGCGAGGACCGCGAGCCGCCAGGCTTCGAGCGGCGCGTCGACCGGCGGCGCCACCCCCACCTCGTTCCGGGTCGCCCCGCGTGCCCTGGAGCAGGTGGCCGCCGAGCTCGCCGCGCAGGCCCAGCGGCTGCGGTCCGTGCGGGACGACGTCGGGATCCCCGGACCGGCGTCGTCCGCCTTCGGCGGCCTGCCGCAGTCGCAGCAGGCCGCCGAGGCGCACGCGAAGACACTGGAGTCCCTGGCTTCGCGGATCACCGCCCAGCAGGACCGGGCCTCCACCCTGGCCACCGGCGTCCAGTCCAGCGCCGCCAACTACCAGCAGGGCGACACCCAGACCGCCGCGAGTTACCAGTCCCTGCTCACCTGAGCACCCCCGGCGAGTCGCGTGCGAGGTCGCGCCGGCCTCTGGACCGCGGGCTCAGCTCGATCGAGTCTGTTCATCGATCGAGCTGAGTCAAGGGAAGAGGCCGGCTTGGAAGCGGCCTCGCCCCGCGCGGCACAAGCACAGACATACCGAACGTAGGTCTCAGGCAGAAACCGGATGGGGCACGCCGCGTCTGCGGCTCAGGACTCGACGTGCCGGCCGTACCCCTTGCGGCCGGTCTGGTCGATGCCGTGGGCGGCGAAGCTGTAGAGGTGGATCTCGGTGCCGTCGGGGTCGTGGAAGACCAGGATCCAGCCGATGGTCGCGTCGATCACCGGCGAGTGCGGGATCCCCAGGTCATCCAGGTGGGCGGCCCATTCCTCGGCGGCGGCCTTGTCCTCGATGCCGAAGCTGACGGGGTCGAAGCCCTTGATGCCGGCGGCCGCCTCGGGGTTCCAGCGCAGGGCGAGGCCGGCGTCGCCGAGGCCCTTGACGGCGCCGGCCAGTCCCCGGACGACCCCCTGCTCGTCCGGGAACTCCATGGTGACCTCGAAGCCGAAGACCTTCTCGTACCAGGCCCGGCTGGCGGCCAGGTCGCTGACCGGGAACTTGACGTGGTGGACGCCCGTGAGCTGCGGCATGACCCCTCCGATTTCAATGCAGTGATACTGCATTAACAGCTGATAGCATGCGCTCGATGACTGACGACGTCAAGCGCCCCTACCGGTCCCGCCGCCGCGCGGAGTCGGCCGAACAGACCAGGGAGCTGATCCGGACGGCGGCCAGGACGCTGTTCGTGACCCGCGGCGTGATCGCGACGACCATGCGCCAGGTCGCCGCCGAGGCCGGCGTGGCCGAACGCACCGTCTACACCGCGTTCCCGACCAAGGCCGCCCTGTTCAACGAGGTGGTGGACATCGCCACGGCCGGCGACGACCGGCCGGTCGCGGTCGCCGACCGGCCCGCGTTCACCGACCTGTTCACGGAGACGGACCCGCGGCGCGTCGCCGAGCTGTGCGTCGGCTTCGGGACGGAGCTGTTGGAACGGGCCGGCGACCTGATCATGGCGGCGATCGAGTCCGCGGGCGGGGACGCCGACATGCGCGAGTTCTGCGACCGCGCCGCCGAGAACAACCGGGCGAACATGCTCACGCTGGCCCAGGCCTGGGAGCGCAACGGCCTGCTCCGCCAGGACGCCGAGACCGCCGGCGCGCTGCTGCACACCCTGTGCTCCCCGCACGTGCACTATCTGTTGCGACGGCAGCAGGGCTGGTCGGTCGACCGCTATCGGGACTGGTTGATCGACACGCTGCTCACCATGGTGCTCAAGGGCTGACGCGCCAACGCCGTTCCCGCCCACGACGGATCGTCACGGTGATCAGCCCGGCCAGCGCCGCCAATCCGACGCCGCCGAGGGCCAGACCACCGACCAGGGCGTTCAACGGCGGCTGCGCGGGAGCGGCGGCCGGTACCAAGGTCGGCGGCGCTTTGGCGGCCGGTGCGGCGTCCGGCCCCGGTGCCGTCAGAGGCAACTGCGAGGTGACGGCCGTGTAGGCGTCCACGATTCCCCAGCCCAGCTTGGGATCCCGACCACCGCCGGGTGCCCGCGACGCCGTGAGCGTCAGCCGGTTGACGATCTGGGCCGGCGTGGCCTTCGGTTGGTACGCCCGCAGCAGCGCCACCGTCGCGGCGACGTACGCGGCCGCCGCCGCGGAATCCTTGACGGGCCAGACATGTCCGTAACCGCCGGCGGCAGTGCTCACCAGGTCGGCCCCGGGCGCGGCGATGTCGATGTAGTCGCCGGCTTCCGCCTGCACGGCCGCGCCGTTGCGGTCGGCAGCGCCGACGCTCAACACCCCTGGCAACGCTGTGGGAAAGGTGCTGCCCTGGGTGCCAACCGCCGGCGACACGATCACCGAGCCGGCAGCGATCGCCGCACCCACGGCATCATCGAGCGCTGGACTGTCCACAGTGGTCGGCACGTCGACCAGGATCGTGCCGGCGCCGGCGTGCACCGCCTGGGTGATCGCCGTAGCCAGCTGCCCCGGATTGCCGCCGGACGTGTCGCCCGAGCCGGCGGTGTAGCGGATCGGCAGCAGCTTCACGCCGGGCGCGATGCCCACGAACGTCGTGTCGGGACTCGGTTGCGCACCAATGATTCCGGCGGCGAACGTACCGCGCCCGTCGCAGTCGGGCACGCCACCGGGGCGCGACACGAGGTCGTCGGACGGCAGGACCTGATCGCGGCCGAACTGCGGATTGCCGCCGTCGACGCCGGCGCCGATCACGGCGACCGTCTGACCGGATCCCTTGGTGAGCAGCCAGATCCGCGACGGATCGATCAGCTTCTGCGCCCACGACGGTGGGTCCTGGTAGACCTGCGTGGATTTCGCGCAACCGGCGGCATGTCCGGCCGGCACCTCCACGAGCATCCCCAACACGACGGCGACCAGCAGAACGGCTGATTTCACCGCGGCACCCACAACGTCACCCTCGTGCCCCGTCCCGGCTGGGAATCGACGTGCGAGCGGCCGCCGACCTCGGCCAGCCGCGCGGTGATCGATTCGCTGATGCCGAAGCCGGCCGGCCGGTCCTCGTCGCTGAACCCGCTGCCGTGGTCGCGGGCGATCACGGCGATGCCACCGTCCCGCTCCTCGATCCGCAGCACGGCTTCGTTCGTGCCGGAGTGCTTCATGGTGTTGCGCAAGGCTTCCCGCGCCGCGTCGCGAACGGCTCGCCGCCGCGCCTCCGGCATGGTGCTGTCGTCGACGTCCGCGAACACCAGCTGGGCCCGCAGCCCCTCGCGGGCCATTTCCGTTGCCAGCAGGGCGAGATCCTCACCGATCGTCGTCGGGTGCGGCAGATCCGGCTCCCCCGCCAGCCCTCGGCGCAGTTCCATCGCCTGCGCACGGGCGGTCCCGCGTAGCTCGGCGAGTCGCTCGACGGCGTGCACGTCGTCGCCAGGCCCGGGCAATGCCATGGCTTCCAGCACTTGCAGCACGGTGTCGTGCAGCTCGCGCCGAACCTTCGCCGCCTCCGCCTCGCGGCCGCGCCGAATCCCCAGTCCCAGCGCCAGTCTGGTGCCGAGCCCGACCATCAGCAGCGCGCCGGTCGCGGTCAGGATCGTGACCGCCAGCAGCAATGTGTTGGTGGCCAACGTGATCACGTCGGTGGACACGATCAGTTGCAGCGGCACGCTCAACGCCGTCAGCAGCAGCCCGAACGTGATCCCCCACGCGACCGTCCACAGCGCCACCGTGCCGACCAGGTGCGTCCACGTCAACGCCGAAGCGCCCGGATCAAGGTAGCCGACAAGGAGGTTGGCCCCGAGCGCCACGCAGGCGTCGCTGATCAGCAAGCCGCGCATGGACTCCGACAGCACGCCCGGCACCCGCAGCGCCCACACGATCGCCGCCGCGTTCAGGGCGAACAGCAGCACTCCCACCGCGAGGCCGACGCCGGCCCGACCGGCGGCGAGCACCGGCAACAGCATCACCGGCACCGCGACGAGCCGGTACGCCATCGGCACCAGCACCACGTACCGACAGGCGCGGGCCATCAGCTTGTCCGGTTCGGGCTGGCTCTCCGCCGCGCACATCGCCGAGATCCGCTGCCAGCCCGGCACCGGCGTCGGATCCACGACCTGATCGGGCATGTCCCGGGGCGTCGCCGCGATCACCGGCGCGCCCCGGCGCACCAGCTGCCCGAGAAAACTCGGCGATCGCGCCGGGTATCCGGCCAACGCCATCAGGACCCCTCCGATGCGCCTCGGCTACCCCGGTACCGTACCCGCGTTGGGGTGCGCCTTCGAGGGGCCCGAGGGAAGCGGCGGGGGTGCGCGAAGGCAACCCCCTTGAGCCGGTCGGACCACGAAACCTCAGGTCACGCTCAGAGAATCGGTACAGCGCTTGCCAATTCGCGGGGGTCGGTGTCGAGCCGCCGTCGCCTTCGGCGGCCCGTGACCGCCGCGTCGAACCGCTTCGACGACACGACGAGTCGATGTCCGATGTGGACCGCCGGCAAGGGGTAACGGCCGGGGCCCGGGCGCGATGCTTCTGCCGTCGGGGAGAACGGAGTCCGTCATGGACACTTGGCGACTGGTGGCCATCGAGCGGGCGCGGTTGGTGTCCGCGCTGGCCGAGCTGACCGACGCCGACTGGCAGGCCGCCTCGCTGTGCCAGGGCTGGCAGGCCGGCGACGTGCTCGCGCACATCGTGTCGACGGCCGAGATGACGTCCGGCCGGTTCCTCGGCGGCATGGTGCGCAACGGGTTCCGCTTCAACCAGATGACGGCGCACGACGTGCGGGTCTACGGCGCGAACGGGGTGCGGGCGCTGCTGCCGCGGCTGGTCGAGTCGATCACGTCCACCAAGCACCCGCCGGGTCCGGTGGACACCATGCTCCTGGAGACCGTGGTGCACGGCGAGGACATCGTCTTCCCGTTGAAGAAGGCCATCGACCATTCGCAGGAGGCGCTGGTCGGCGCCGCCGAGTTCGGCCGCACCGCGCAGCCGCTGGTCGGCTGCCGGAAGCGGATCGCCGGGCTGCGGCTGACCGCCACCGACGTCGACTGGACGACCGGCGACGGACCGGACGTCAGCGGGCCACTGAACGTGCTCCTGCTGGCGATGTGCGGGCGAAAACCCGCTATGGCGGCGCTCGACGGCCCCGGCGTGGCGATCCTCCAGCAGCGGGGCTGATCAGCCGAGCGGGTCCGCGAACGTGGACCGACGGCGCAGGGTCTGGTCGGCGATCTTCATCGCCAACTCCACCCGCTGCTTCAGGCTGCCGGTGAGCAGCGCCCACGCGTACCCGGAGTCGTGGAGCGCGGCGGTGAACCACGCCGTCATCTCGGCTCGGACGCCGAGGTCGCCCTCGCGCAGCCCGTCGTCCAGCCACGGCACGCCCTGGTGGTCGGTGAGCAGGTAGAAGTCGCCGACGCCGGTCCGCGGCCGCCACGACCCGATGTAACGGCGCTCCCATATCGCCGTCGCGAAGGCGTCCGTGTCGCACACCAACAGCGGCGACCCCGCCGCCGCGGCCTCGTCCTCGAGGCGGCGCTGCTCGCTGGCGATCTTGTCGAAGTCGCCCTGGTTCCAGACCAGTTCGTCGAGCTCGCCGCCCTCCGCCCGCCACTTCACGTACGTGTAGTCGCGGCCGTACTCCTGCACCCACCTCGTCCGCGCCCACACTCCGCCACGGTCCCGGAACGCCTCGGCGACCAGCCGGGACACCGTGGTCGTGCCCGTCGACTCCGCGCCGACGAACACCAGCCGGGTCGCCAGGCCGGAGCGGACCACAGGGTCCAGGGAGTCCCACTGGCCGGCGAGGTCGGCGCGGATCGCCGTCGCCGACACCGGGAACGTCAGGCGGGTCGGGTCCACCGCCACGTGCTCCGCGCCGAAGCGGCGGGCCAACTCGTCGCCGTACTTCTCGGAGGTGAACACGGCGTCGATCAGCGTGTCGCCGAGCGCCGCGCGCATCACGGCCACCTGCGCCGCCCAGATCGGCTCGTCCGCCATGTCCACGGGCACGTCGCAGCGTGTGCCGACGACGTCCACGTCAGGGTGCACCGCGCGCAGCCAGGCCACCCGGTCCGCCAGCGGGATCGACTCCACGCTCGCAGCCTCGACCAGCACCGTCAGCCTTCGACAGTGTCGGGAGGCCGTTCGGATCAGGTGATGGTGGCCCGCGTGCGGCGGGTAGAACTTGCCCAGCACCAGGCCGTGTTCGTACGTCACGCCGGCACCAGCGTCCGCCGCCACTGGCGCAGCCCCAGCACGCACAGGCCCAGGAACAGCACGTACACGATCGCCGTCAGATCCAGGCGTTTCACCAGGTAGAACGGCACATATATGATATCTGCGGCGATCCAGAAGAACCAGTTCTCGATCTTCTTCGCGTTCAGCAGCCACTGCGCCGCCAGCGAGATCGCCGTCGTCAGCGCGTCCCAGAACGGCGCCGCGTCGTCCACCGCCGTCAACAGCACCGTCAGGCCGGCCGTGCCGAGCACCACGAACGCCAGGCAGCCCACCAGCGTCGCCGGGCTCGCGTGGCCCGCCACCAGCGCCGTGCGCCGCGGGCCGCCGCGCACCCACTGCCACCAGCCGATGAAGCCCAGCGCGATGTAGACCACCTGGAGGCCGGCGTCCGCGTAGAACTGGGCCGACATGAACAGGACCAGGAAGAAGGCGCTGTTCGCGATGCCGACCGGGAAGTTCGAGACGTGGGCCAGCACCGTCAGCACCACGCAGGCGCCGCCGGTGAGGAAGCCGAGCAGCTCCGCCACCGACACCTGATCGTCGCCGAGCACGAACAGCACCTGGTTGAGCCAGTCGATCATCGCTTCCCCTCCCCGCGAGCCGGCTCACGCTACCTTCTGGCGGTGGGTCTGTTCACCAGCCCGTGCCCGGTGGACGCGCGGGAGCAGAAGTGGATCGAGGAGTCCCTGACCTTGTTCCGGACCGTCTTCGGCGAGCCCCGCCCGGTGGTGGAATCCCTTGCCGGGGACGTCTTCGCGGCGGTGTGCCGGCACATGGAGGTCGATCCGGCGACGATCACCGTCGAGCTGTACGGCGACACCGGCGAGCAGGATCTCAGCCGCGCCGCCGGGCTCACCTACCGCTCGCGCGGCGCCGCCGGCCATTACCGGCGGGAGGGCGGCCGCCCCGTCGTCGCCGTCGACCAGACCCTCGCGCCAACCCCGCTCATCGCCACCGTCGCGCACGAACTCGGCCACGTGCGCCTCGACGCCCTGAACGTCATCCGCGACCGCGCCGACCACGAGCCGCTCACCGACCTGCTCACCGTCCACTTCGGCCTGGGCATCTTCGCCGCCAACGCCGCCTTCGACTTCAGCCAGGACAGCCGGCGGTGGTCCACCCGGCGGCTCGGCTACCTGACCGAGCCGATGTACGGCTACGCGCTGGCCTGCCACGCCTGGCTGCGTGGCGAACGGCGGCCGGCCTGGGCGCGCCGCCTGGACACCAACCCCCGCGTCTACCTCCGGCGCGGCCTTCGCCACCTGGCCCGCCACGCCGCTCCGTCCGGTCTCCCGACCGTGCTCGAGAAGGGGAATTTCTCGCAGTGAAGGCCACGAATGCGCCCACCGGACCGAGGTGTGCATGACCAAGACCAGGCGGCTCTCGCCCGCCGGTCGCCGGCGGGCCGAGCTGATCGCCGCCGGTCGGCTGCGACCCGGCCGCCGTCGCGGCCTGTCCATCCTGCGGGCGCTCCCACCCGACCAGGACGGCCCGACGCTGACCGAGCTGCTCCTGCGGGAGCGCTCGCTCCGACGCTGACCGTGAAGCGAAACACGGTTTCCCCTTCGGCCGGATAGTTGTACGCTCATAACTATTACAGTCGTACAACTACCCCGAGGGGACCGTGTGCCTGAGCTGAGCCGTCGCCGCCGGCAGCTCGTGCTGGCCATCTGCTGCATGAGCCTGTTCATCGTCGGTCTGGACAACACGATCGTGAACCTGGCCCTGCCGGCGATCCAGCGTGACCTGCACGCCTCGGTGTCGAGCCTGCAGTGGACCATCGACGCCTACGTGCTGGTGCTGGCCAGCCTGCTGATGCTGGCCGGCTCCACGGCCGACCGCGTCGGCCGCCGCCGCACCTTCCAGACCGGCCTCACGCTGTTCGGCCTGGGCTCCCTGCTGTGCAGCGTGGCCCCGAGCGCGGGCGCGCTGATCGCCTTCCGGATGGTGCAGGCGATCGGCGGCTCGATGCTCAACCCGGTGGCCATGTCGATCATCACCAACACCTTCACGGACGCCCGCGAGCGCGCGAAGGCGATCGGCGTCTGGGGCGGCGTGGTCGGCCTGAGCATGGCGCTGGGCCCGCTGGTCGGCGGCACGCTGGTGGAGTCGGCCGGCTGGCAGTCGATCTTCTGGATCAACGTGCCGGTGTGCCTCGCGGCGATCATCCTGGCCGCGAGGTTCGTGCCGGAGTCACGCTCGCCGCGGCCGCGCCGGATCGACCCGGTGGGCCAGCTGCTGGTGATCGTCCTGTTCGCCGGCCTGACCTACGGCATCATCGAGGGCCCGGGCCACGGCTGGGGCTCGCCGGAGATCATCGGATGCTTCGCGCTAGCAGCGCTAGCGGCGCTAGGTATCGCCCTGTACGAGCCGCGCCGCCGCGAACCCCTGCTGGAGCTGCGGTTCTTCCGCAGCGTGCCGTTCTCCGGCACCACCCTGATCGCGATCGCCGCCTTCGCGGCGCTGTCGGGTTACCTGTTCCTCAACGCCCTCTACCTCCAGCAGGCCCGCGGCCTGTCGCCGCTGGAAGCGGGCCTGCTCTCGCTCCCGTCCGCAGCGGTGACAGCGATCCTGTCACCGCTGTCGGGCCGCTGGGTGGCCAACCGCGGCCCCCGGGTGCCGCTGATCGTGGCCGGCCTCGGCATGATGGCCAGCGGGCTGATCCTGACCCGGCTCGGCCTGACCTGGCCGATCCCGCTGCTGCTGATCCCGTACGTCTTCTTCGGCATCGGCTTCGGCGTCGTCAACGCCCCGATCACCAACACCGCGGTCTCCGGCATGCCCCGCGCCCAGGCCGGCGTCGCCGCGGCGGTGGCCTCGACCAGCCGCCAGCTCGGTGCGGCGCTGGGCGTGGCGATCATCGGCGCGGTCGTCACCTCGCACGTGGCCGGCCCGTTCCCGACCGGTTTCACCGCGGCCAGCCACCTGGGCTGGTGGATCATGGTCGGCTGCGGCGGGCTCGTGCTGTCGCTGGGTATCCTGACCACGAGCCGGTGGGCTCGGCGCACCGCCGACACCGCGGCGGCGACCTTCGACAGCGACGAGCCCAGGATTCCGGTGACGACGTCATGACCACGCAGACCGCGAGCCGGGCCTGGCAGGCGATGCGGTCGCTGGTGCTGGAGCAGCACGACCGCCGCGCCGAGGTATGCCAGGCGCTGGACATGAGCTTCATCAAGGTCAAGGCCCTGCGCAAGCTGGCGACGTACGGCCCGCTGACCATGCGCGAGCTGACCGACATGCTGGCCACCGACAAGCCGTACACCACGCTGGTGGTGGACTTCCTGGAGGACCGGGGCCTGGTCGAGCGCACCCGGCACCCGGAGGACCGCCGGTGCAAGATCGTCTCGGTCACGGCGCAGGGCGCGGCCGAGGCGGCGAAGGCGGACGCGATCATCAACGTGCCGCCGGCGCCGCTGCTGGCGCTGCCGGCGCAGGATCTCGCCGAGCTGGACCGGATCCTGGGCACGCTGGCGGGCGACTGACTTGCTGCTGCACGGTTTGTGCGGGCCGGACGGCCGAATGGCGCTGTGGGCCGAGGATCCCGCGCTGCCCCGGACGTCCGACGGCGACGCGCATCCGTTCGCGGTCGCGCCGCCGTTCGGCAAGCCCGAGACCCGCACGATCTCGCTGCCGTCGACCGAGGCCGGCCCGCTGGCGTCCACCGATCCGTCGGACGGGCAGCGGTTGCGGCCGTGGCTGGTGCCGGTCGGCGTGATCGACGCGGCGGTGCTGGCCGATCTGCCGGACGATTTCGGTGACTCGGTGCGGTTCCTGGCCGATGTCGCGGCGTTCGCGGAGGACCTGGTGTCACGCGGCCGCGTCGTGCCGGACGAGGAATCCCGTTGGCGGGCCGTGCTGTCCGGTGTGGACTCGGCGCGCTTCGTCGCACTGGCCGGGGCGATGCCGCCGGCGTGCCGGGCGGAGTCGCTGGGGACCGACTCCGGCGCGACCCTTCAGTCCACGGTGGACCGCCTGGTGGACGACGAGGTCCGGCAGCGGCTCGGCGGCGTGCGGCTGAGCCGCGGCCGGGCCGAGCTGGACCGATGGCTGGCGGCGCTCACCGGTGCGCCGAAATCGTTCCCCGGCCTGGCGAAACCGCTGGCGGCGTGGCGCGCCACGGCGGCGTCGGACAGCCCGGTGCGGACATGCTTCCGGCTCAGCTCGCCGGACCTGGAGGACGACGACTTCTGGCTGCTGGAAGTGCTGTTGCAGTCGGTGGACGACCCGAGCGTACTGGTGCCGGCGAAGCAGATCTGGCACGGCAACGACGACGTGCTGTACCGGTGGGTCGACGATCCGCAGGCGCAACTCCTGGCCGATCTCGGCCGGGCGAGCCGCCTGCATCGGGGGCTGGAGCAGCTGCTGCGGCAGTCGCAGCCGGCCGAACTGCGCACGGACGTCGAGGGCGCCCACGCCTTCCTGCTCGACGCCGCCCTGCTCACCCAGGCCGGCTTCGCCGTGCTGCTGCCGGCCAAGTGGGGGCATCTCGGCCTGCGGTTGTCCGCGCGGAGCCCACAGGCGATCGGCGCCGTCGGCCGCGAGCGCGGTATGGGCCTCGACCTGCTCGTCGACTACAGGTGGCAGCTGGCGCTGGGCGGCGAGCCGCTCACCGAGGCCGAAATGGCGGCGCTGTCCGCCGCCAAGGTCCCCCTCGTGCGACTGCGTGGCAGGTGGCTCCACCTGGACCGCAAACGTTTGGCAGCAGGTCTCGAGTACCTCGGCCGATCCGGTCGGGGCACCATGACGGCCGGCGAGGTGCTGTGGGCCGAGCAGGCCGACCTGCCGCTGCCGGTGACCGACGTGCACGCCGAGGGCTGGCTCGGGCAGCTGCTGTCCGAGCACTCCGACAAGCGGCTCGAACCCGTCGACAGCCCGGCCGCGTTCACGGCGACGCTGCGGCCGTACCAGCAGCGCGGGCTGGCGTGGCTGAGCCTGATGGATCGCGTCGGGCTCGGCGCGTGCCTGGCCGACGACATGGGGCTCGGCAAGACCGTCCAACTGCTGGCCCTCGCCGTGTCGACGGCCGGCCGCGGGCCGACGCTGGTCGTGTGCCCCATGTCCGTGGTCGGCAACTGGCAGCGCGAGGCCGAACGGTTCGCGCCGACGCTGTCCGTGCACGTCCACCACGGCGACGACCGCCTCGGCTCCTCGGAGCTGGCGCGGCACGACCTCGTGATCACCACCTACGGCGTGGTCGCCCGGGACGTGGTCAATCTGTCCGAAGTGGACTGGGACCGGGTGGTGCTCGACGAGGCGCAGTACGTCAAGAACAGCTCATCCGTGCAGGCGCGTGCCGTGCGGGCGCTTCCGGCGCGGCACCGGGTCGCGCTGACCGGCACGCCGGTGGAGAACCGGCTGGCCGAGCTGTGGTCGGTGATGGACTTCCTCAACCCCGGACTCCTGCGCACCGAGCACACCTTCCGCGCCCGCTTCGCCGTGCCGATCGAACGCTTCGGCGACCAGGACGCCGCCGCCCGGCTGCGCCGGATCACCGGCCCGTTCCTGTTGCGGCGCTTGAAGACCGACCGGTCCGTCATCGACGACCTGCCGGAGAAGTTCGAGGTGCGCCAGCTCTGCAACCTCACCGCCGAGCAGGCCACGCTGTACAAGGCCGTCGTCGACGACATGCTCGGCCGCATCGGCGAAAGCCGTGGCATCAAACGCAAGGGCCTCGTGCTGGCCGCGATGACCAAGCTCAAGCAGGTCTGCAACCACCCCGCCCAGCTGCTCGGCGACGGCTCCCCTGTGGACGGTCGCTCCGGCAAGGTCGCGCGGTTGGAGGAGATCGTCGAGCAGGTGCTGGCCGACGGCGACAAGGTGCTGTGCTTCACGCAGTTCGTCGCGTTCGGACGGATGCTCGTCGGGCACCTCTCGTCGCGGTTCGGGATCGAGGTTCCCTTCCTGCACGGCGGAACCCCGCAGCGGTCGCGGGACGAGCTGGTCGCCCGCTTCCAGTCCGCCGACGGACCGTCGGTGCTGCTGGTGTCGCTCAAGGCCGGCGGCACCGGGCTCAACCTCACCGCCGCCAACCATGTCGTGCACCTGGACCGGTGGTGGAATCCCGCCGTCGAGGACCAGGCCACCGACCGGGCCTTCCGCATCGGGCAGCGCCGCGACGTGCAGGTGCGCAAGTTCGTGTGCGTCGGGACCCTGGAGGAGCGGATCGACCGCCTGATCGCCGAGAAGCGGGCGTTGGCGCAGCTCGTGGTCGGGGCCGGGGAGAGCTGGCTGACCGAGATGTCCACCAGTGAGCTGCGGGAGCTGATCACCCTGGCGCCGGAGGCGGTCGGTGAGTAGCGGCCTCGGCGCGCAGTTCGTCGCCGTCCTCGAATCCCTCGGCATGGCCTCCCGCCTCCGTCAGGGCCGGGCCGCCGCGCGCGCCGGGCAGGTGCTGAGCATGTCCTTGTCCACCAGCGTTGTCGTCGGCCAGGTGCAGTCGGGCCAGGTCGTGCACCGGTGCCGCATCGGCATCAAGGCCTTCACCAAGCCCGAGTGGGTCGCCGTCGAGAAGGCCCTCGCCGGCCAGGCCCTGCACGCCGCCCGCCTGCTCGCCGGCGAGGTCCCGTACGAGATGTTCGCCGACCTCGGCCTGCGGCTGTTCCCCGACGACATGCGCGAGCTGGCCATGGACTGCACGTGCGACACCTGGGACATGCCCTGCCTGCACCTCGCCGCCGTCTGCCACCTGCTGGCGGAGATGTTCGACCAGGACCCCTTCCAGGCCCTGGCCTGGCGCGGCCGCGGCCGTGACGAACTGCTCTCCCGCCTGGGCGAATTCCGCCGCAGCACCCGGGAAGCCCCGCCCGTCAAGGGTTTCTGGCGCCGCCAGCAGCCGGTCACGGTCGCCCCGGCCGAGGCCGTCGACCGCCCCGACGCCGTACTCGACGAGCTCGCTCCCCTGCCGCTGGAGCTGCGCGGCGACCGGATCACCGACCTGCTGCGCCCGGCCTACGAGAAGCTCAGGACACCACCCGGTCCAGCACGGTCCTGAACACGTCGCGGTCCACAGTGGACGGGTCGGCGGCGAACCACTGGCCGAGCTCCGCCACGAACCGCTGCGGGCTCATCGGGGGCGCCAGCGCGTCGTCGGGGTCGCCGGTCGACACCTCGCCGGCCCGGCTGGGGTAGATCAGCACGGCGCCCCGCACCTCGACGCCGGGCAGCAGCTCGGCGAAGGCGTCGATGGAGTCGTCCAGACGCACTGCCCCGCCGCGGAACGGGTGGCCGTTGCGCCACATGGCGCCGGTCTCGTCGACCTCGTAGTGTCCGGGCAGCCACAGCTTGGACTCGATCAGCACGAGCCGGTGCCCGCACAGCACGGCGTGGTCGACGTCGGCGAACACGGAGTCGGGCAGGCCCAGGCCGTGGAAGATGCGCAGCCCGGGCAGCCGGGTCAGGTACTTGGCCAGCAGCTCGGCGGTCAGCTTCTCGGCCCGGTCGCCCGGCAGCCCGAACGCCCTGCTGGTGCCGATCTCGGCGGTGAAGGCCTGGTGCTCGCGTTTGGCGGCGAGCAACCCCCGCCCCATCCGGACCAGAACGACGACGGCGGCGGCCATGAGCACCAGGACAACGGCGAGTAAAAGGGGACTCAGGTTGATCGCCAGCAGGATGCCCAGCAGCACCAGCAGGCTGGCCAGCGCGACGACGACGGGGGCGTGACCGGGCCCGAGGTGCGGCACGTAACGGACACGCTCGCCGGCGTCGACGGTCGGCCACCACGGGATGCCCCGGGGATCGATCCGCGGCAGTTTCGGCACGTAGTCGGGGTCGTCGCCGAAATCCCGCCGCGGCGCGGGTCTTCTCGCGGTGCGCGGGGCGGGCGGCGCGGGCTCGGGCTGGTCGCCGAGGTCGTAGCGGGCACGCAGGGTCGGGTCGGTGAGCGTCTCGTACGCGACCTGGAGCAGCCGGAACGTGCCGGCGGTGCCGCCGGCGTCGGGGTGCATCACCTTGGCGAGCGCCCGGTAGGCCGACTTCACCTCGGCGGCTGAGGCACCGCGGGAGACCCCGAGCAGTTCGTAGTAGTCGACCTCGGCCACGGCGCACACCCTAGTGCAGCCCCGAAAATGTTGATCATGCAGGTTTCAGGCCAGGTTCAGCCTGGTCGCACACAGTGGAGTCATGACACGCAGAACCAGGACGGCCCTCATCGCAGGCGCCGCCGCCGCGGCCCTGGTCGCGGGCGGTGGTGTCGCCTACGCCGTGAGCGCTCCCACCTCCACCACCACATCCACCCCCGCGGCATCGGCGCCGGCCAAGGCCAAGCACCACAAGACACTGCTCGGCCGCGTCGCCCACGGCGAGGTCACGCTCGACGGCAAACAGCACCGCGTCGTCGACGTGCAGCGCGGCCAGGTGCAGTCGGTCAGCTCGACGTCGATCAGCGTCAAGAGCGACGACGGCTTCACCGCGACCTACACCGTCAACGGCGACACCAAGGTCCGCAAGGACGGCAAGTCGGCGGCGATCGGCGACGTGCACAACGGCGACAAGGTCGTCATCGCCGCGACCAAGGCGAACGGGACGGACACCGTGAACCGCCTCGCCGACCGCACCAAGTAGCGGTCGAAGGTCCTGGCGGTCTAGACCTGGGTCGCCAGGACCTCGGCGCAGAACTCCAGGCAGCGGTCGCAGATCCGCACGCCCGCCTCCTCCGCCAGCCAGCCGTCCACGCCGGCCGGCCGGTCGCAGAACGAGCAGTCCGCCGAACTCGACGCCAACGGCGGCTGGGCACGAAACCGCCGCACGCAGCCGTCGCAGACGAACACACCCGGCCCGGCGATGAGCCGCTCGACGTCCTCGGCGGTGGCGCCGCAGAACGAGCAGTCGCCGACCTTGAGCCGCGGCTTCCACCCCTCGGTGCCGCCGGCCTCGTCGATCATCTGGTGCACCCGCTGGTGGCTGATGTCCAGCGCGTCGGCGATCTCGCGCAGCGACGCCCCGGCCAGGTGCAGCCGCCGCACCGCGTGGTGGTAGTCGGCCTTGGCGAGTTCGGTACGCTCCTGCGCCTCGACCCACTCGGCGGCGGCCGCGCGGGCGTCGCGCAACAAGTCCCGGTCAACCGGCATCTGTCTACCGTATATAGACAGCCCAAATCCGTCTAGTATCACTGGACATGTGGGGGAAGTTGGCGGCGTGCTGGTGCGCGCTGTTCGGGGCACTGCACGTCTACTGGGCACTCGGCGGCGGCATCGGGCTGGCGGCATCGGCCGGCCCGGACCTCGCCGCCGGCCGGCCGCTCCTGTTTGTCCTGTTCGGACTGTGGGGCGTCGCCGTGCTGCTGGCTGCCGGAGCGGCGTTCTGCCTGCTCCGGCATCCGTGGCAGCGGGTCGGTCAGTTCGTCGGGGCGATCCTGGTCGCCCGGGCCGTGCTGGTCGAGATCACGTTGTTGACCGGCATCGCCGACGTCGGCGCGGACGAGCGGTTCTGGAGCCTGGTGCTGTGGAACCCGTGGTTCCTGCTCGGCGGCGTGCTGTGGCTGCTGGCGTTCAACCGATCGCCTCGACGGCGTCGGCGAGCGCGAGCAGGCGGCGGGCGTCGTCGACGTGCAGGTTCTCGATCATCCGACCGTCCACGGTGACCACGCCGTCGCCGCGCCCGACGGCCTCCTCGAACGCCTCGATGATCCGCCGCGACCGCTCGATCTCCTGGTCGGACGGCGCGAACGCCCGGTTGCACGGTTCGAGCTGGCTCGGGTGGATCAGCGTCTTGCCGTCGAAGCCGAACTCGCGGCCCTGCCGGCACTCGGCGGCGAAACCGTCGAGATCCTTTACGTCGTTGTAGACGCCGTCGAGGATCTGCTTCCCGTACGCACGCGCGGCGAGCAGGCACAGCGACAGCCCGGTCAGCAGCGGCGCGCGGCCGGGAACGTGCTGAGCCTGCAACTCCTTGGCCAGGTCGTTGGTGCCCATGACCAGCACGGTCAGCCGGCCGCTGGCGGCGGCGATCTCCTTGGCGTGCAGGATGGCGACCGGCGTCTCCACCATCGCCCAGATCTTGGTGCGGTCCGGGGCGCCCTCCTGCTCCAGGAGGCGTTCGACGGAGTGCACGTCGGCGGCGGAGTTGACCTTCGGCACGACCACGGCGTCCGGGCCGACCTTGGCGGCGGCGCGCACGTCGTCCTCGTGCCAGGGCGTGTCGCAGGCGTTGACGCGGATGGTCAGCTCGCGGCGGCCGTACTCGCCGGACGCGACGGCGGCGCAGACCCGGTCGCGGGCGGCGGGTTTGGCGTCCGGCGCGACGGCGTCCTCCAGGTCGAGGATCAGCGCGTCGGCCGGCAGCGTCTTGGCCTTCTCCAGGGCACGCTCGTTGGCGCCGGGCATGTACAGCGCCGACCGGCGCGGTCGCAGGTCAGTCATCCGACACCTCCGCGTACGCCTTGGCCAGCTCCGGGTCCTTGGCCGCCAGCGCGTCGGCGAGTTCCGCGACCACGCGGCACTGCTTGACGGTGGCGTCGTCCTGCATCTTGCCGTCGATCATGACGGCGCCGGTGCCGTCGCCCATCGCGGCGATCACCTTGCGGGCCCAGGAAACGTCCGCCGGCGACGGCGAGAACACCCGGCGGGCGATCTCGATCTGCGCCGGGTGCAGGCTCCACGCGCCGACGCAGCCGAGCAGGAAGGCGTTGCGGAACTGGTCCTCGCAGGCGACGACGTCCCGAATGTCGCCGAACGGCCCGTAGTACGGCAGGATCCCGTGCGCCGCGCAGGCGTCGACCATTCGCGCGATGGTGTAGTGCCAGAGGTCCTGCTGGTAGGTGTGCCGACCGGCGGTCAGGTCGTCGCCGACGGGATCGGTGCGCACCAGGTAGCCGGGGTGCCCGCCGCCGACGCGGGTGGTCTTCATCCGACGGCTGGCCGCGAGGTCGGCCGGGCCCAGCGACATGCCCTGCATGCGGGGGCTCGCGCCGGCGATCTCCTCGACGTTGGCGACGCCGCGGGCCGTCTCCAGGATCGCGTGCACCAGGATCGGCCTGGTCAGGCCGGCCTTCGCCTCCAGCTGGGCGAGCAGCCGGTCGACGTAGTGGATGTCCTCGGCGCCCTCCACCTTCGGCACCATGATCACGTCCAGCTTGTCGCCGATCTCGGTGACCAGCGTGAGCAGGTCGTCCAGGCCCCACGGCGAGTCCAGGCTGTTCACCCGCGTCCACAGTTGGGTGTCGCCGAAGTCGGTGGCCTTGGCGACGGCGACCAGGCCGGCCCGCGACGCCTCCTTGCGGTCGGCCCGGACGGCGTCCTCTAGGTTGCCGAGCAGCACGTCCACCCTGGGCGCGAGGTCGGGCACCTTGGCGGCCATCTTCTCGTTGCCGGGGTCGAAGAAGTGGATCATCCGGGACGGCCGGAACGGGATCTCGGTCAGCGGCTGCGGCGCGCCGACCGCGAGCGGCCGGAAGAAGTCCTTGGCGGAACGCATGGCCGATCATCGCTCCGGACGGTCGCCGGTGTACACGCCGAGTGGTCGAAACCTCAGTCCGGGTTCGCGGTACTCCTCGATGGCGTGCGCCAGCCAGCCGGCGGTGCGGGCCAGCGCGAAGATCGTCTCGCCGGCGTCGGGATGCAGGTCGTAGGCGTGCATCAGGGCGGCCAGCGCCAGGTCGACGTTGGGGAACGAGTCGGCGGCGACGATCACCGCGTCGACGGTGCCCATCACGTGGTCGGCGTCCGGGTGGGTGCGCAGCAGGCCGATCAGCACGTCGGCGCGGGGGTCGTGGGCCTGGTAGACGCGGTGCCCGAAGCCGGGGATGCCACCGGCGCGCTGCCGCTCGGCGATGGCGCGCAGCGGGTTGTCCTTCGCCTCGGCGAGGAACCGGTACGCCAGCGTGCTCTGCACGCCGTGGTACCGGCCGTCGACCGCGCCGAGGCCGGCGGACACCACCGCGTACGGGTGGGCGCGGGCGCTGGCGGCGACGCGCGCGGCGACCGTCGACGCGGCGAGGTCGTGGTCGGCGAGCAGCACCAGGGCGATGTTGAGCAGGCCGAGGTCGATGGGGCGGCCGCCGAGCTTGCCGGCGAGCCGCTCGGCGATCAGCGGCGAGTCGACCTCGTCACCGGGCAGCGCGTCGACGAGGACGCTGATCAGCCGCTGGCCGACGCGCACGACGGCGGGGGTGGTGAGGTCGAAGCGGAGCGGGTCGACGGCGCCGAGAACCGCGACGGCGACCTTCATCGCGTCGAGCGTCCCGGTTTGCGGCGGCAGAGCGGCCAGTGCCGTGCGGACGGTCTCGACGCCCCGGTCGTAGCGGCGGAAGTTGAACGTCTTGTCGAGTTCGCCGGTCCAGAGGAGTTTGGCGACGGCCTCGAAGCTGACCGTCAGCGCGAGTTCGCCGGCGTTGTGGCCGCGGTAGAAGAGCAGGTCGTCGTCGAGCAGCGTGAGTTCGGTGCGGATCCGCTCGACGGCGCCGGACAGCTGTCGACCGTCGCGTCCGCTCGCGACGAACTCGTCGATCTCGTCCTGCGCGAAGAAGCTGCCACGGCGGCCGGGCAGGCGCGTGCTGCGCAGCATGCCGCGGCTGGCGTAGGCGTAGACGGTCTCCGTCTTCACGCCCAATCGGCGCGCGACCTCGGCGGTGGTCAGGTAACGCTCATCACTCCCGTTGGCCACGACCTGCGACTCCTCGCCTCATCTTGACTGTATCAACGTTGACAATAGTTGATTGTCAAATCGACAGTTGACCAGTCGAGACGGAGGTTGTCATGGATGTACCGGCTGGTCTACGTGACGTCGTGGTCACCACGACCGAACTCGGCGACGTGCGCGGCGCCGAGGGCTTCTACCACTACCGCGGCTATCCGGCGATCGACCTGGCCAGGACCAGGACGCTGGAGGACGTCTGGTTCCTGTTCGTCGAGGGCCGGCTGCCCGACGCCGCCGAGCGCCTCGATTTCGCCGAGAAGGTCGCGGCGCTCCGCGTGCTGCCCGACGACGTGCGGGAGGTGCTGCCGGCGATCGCGCGTGCCGGGTCGACCTTCAGGCCGCTCGCCGGTTTGCGCACGGCGCTGTCGCTGATCGCCGCCGCCCGCGACCTGCCGCCGGTCTGGGACGCGACGCCCGCCCGCCGCCGGGCCGACGCTTTGCTGGTCAGCGCCGTCACGCCGACGATCCTCGCCGCATTGCACCGCCTGCGCGCCGGTCGTCAGCCGCTGGAACCTCGTGCGGACTTGTCGGCGGCGGCGAACTGGCTGTATCTGGTCACCGGCGAGAATCCCGACGAAAACCAGGTCGCCGCCGTCCAGAGCTATCTCGTCGCGACGGTGGATCACGGTTTCAACGCGTCCACGTTCACCGCCCGGGTCGTCGCGTCCACCGGCTCGGACGTCGTCTCCGCGGTCGCCGCCGCGATCGGCGCGTTCGTCGGCCCGCTGCACGGCGGCGCGCCGGACCGTGCGCTGGACAGCCTCGACGAGATCGGCTCCCCCGACAAGATCGACGCGTGGGCCCGCGGCAAGGTCGCCGCCGACGACCGGATCATGGGCTTCGGCCACGCCGTCTACCGCACCGAGGACCCGCGCGCCCGGATGCTCCGCGAGATCGCCCTGGACCTGGCGGCCAAGGGCTTCGCCCCGGACCTGGCCGAGTTCGCGGTCACGGTCGAGCGCCGGATCGTGGAGGTCCTGGCCGAGCTGAAGCCGGGCCGGCAGCTCTACGCCAACGTCGAGTTCTACGCCGGCGTCGTGATGGAGCAGTGCGGCATCCCGCGCTCGATGTTCACGCCGACGTTCGCCGCCAGCCGGGTCATCGGCTGGTGCGCGAACGTGCTGGAGCAGGCCGGCGGCGGCAAGGTCATCCGCCCCGCCGCCCGCTACATCGGGCCGCCGGCGCCGCAGCCGGTGCCGGCGGCCTGACCGGTCACCGGGCGCGTTGGGTCAGCACGACGCAGCCGAGGACCACGACGGCGACCGCCACCGTCACGACGTCCACGTGCTCGTGCAGCAGCACCGCCGACCACACCAGGGTCAGCACGGGCTGCACGGCCTGGACCTGGCCGATCCGGGCGACGCCGCCGCGGGCCAACCCGCCGTACCAGGCGAAGAAGCCGAGGAACTGGGAGATCAAGGCGACGTAACCGAAGCCCAGCCACTCGACGCCGGTGGCCGCGCCCAGGCCGTGCGCGGCGATGACGGCGACCGGCACGGTGACCGGCAACGCGAGGACGAGCGCCCAGCAGATCGTCCGGGCCCCACCGAGGTCACGGGCAAGGGCGCCGCCCTCGGCGTAGCCCAGGGCACAGACCAGCACGGCGGCGAAGAACCACAGGTCGGCGGTGTGGAAGCCGCCGGCCATGCCGCCGGAGACGGCGACGAACGTCAGCACCGCGACGAAGCCGGCTCCGGCGGCGTACCAGAACTGCGGCGAGGGCCGCTCGCCGCCGCGGACGACGGCGAACACCGCGGTGGTGGCCGGGAGCAGGGCGACGACAACCGCGCCGTGGGCGGCGGTGGCCTGGCTCAACGCGATCGAGGTGAACAGCGGAAACCCGATGACCACGCCGATCGCCACGACAACCAGCCGCCGGAGTTGAGAAGCCGTGGGCCGCAAGCCGCCCCCGGCATCACCTGAACCACGAGCGCGCCGGCCGGATAACACGAGGTAGCCGATGGCGAGCACGCCGGCGACGGCGGCGCGGCCGAACGCGACGAACCACGGGTCGAGGCCGGCGACGGAAATCCTGGTCACAGGCAGGGTGAGGCTGAAAGCCAGCACCCCGAGCGCACCGAGCAGCACGCCGGCCGTTACCCGGCCGGAGGCAGTAACGTTATCCTCCACTCTCATGAATGACGATAACGCAGAGGAAGGCGTTATCCGACTGCTTCGTGCCGCGGCCCACATCGCCGGGCCGGGCGGGCGGCTGCCGTCGGTGCGGACGATCATGTCCGAGCTGCGGGTCTCACCGGTGACGGTGCAGCACGCGATGCGCCGGCTGACCGCGGAGGGGGTCATCGAGGTCCGCGCCAGCAAGGGCGCGTTCGCCGCGGCGACGCAGCCGTGTCCGCAGGTGCCGGACCTGGAGTGGCAGTCGGTGGCGCTGGGCGCGAAGCCGCCGGGCGACGAGGCGCTGCCGGACCTGCTGGCGATGCCGGGCCCGGAGGCGGTGCCGCTGTCCAGCGGCTACCTGGATCCGGAGCTGCAACCGGTGGCGGCCCTCGGCGCGGCGCTCGGCCGCGCGTCCCGGCGGCCGGAGGCATGGGCGCGAGGACCGGTGGAGGGCCGGGAGGAACTGCGCGCCTGGTTCGCCCGCCAGGCCGGTGGGTCGTTCCGGGCCGGCGACATGGTGGTGTGCCCGGGCGGCCAGGCCGCGTTGTCGACGGCGTTCCGCGCGCTGACCGCGCCCGGCGACCCGGTCCTGGTCGAGGCGCCGACCTACCTCGGGGCGATCGCGACGGCCCGCAGCGCGGGGCTGAGTGTCGTGGCGGTGCCGATGGATGCCGACGGGGTCCGCCCCGAACTGCTCGACGCGGCCTTCGCCCGCACCGGGGCGAAGGTGTTCTACAGCCAACCGCTGTACGCCAACCCGCACGGCGCGGTGCTGTCCCGCGAGCGCCGTCCAGAAGTGCTAGCGGTGCTAGCCAAGCACCAAGCGTTCCTCATCGAGGACGATTTCGCCCGCGACCTGGTCATCGACGGCACGCCTCCGCCGCCGCTGGCCGCCGACGACGTCCACGGCCACGTCATCTATCTGCGGTCCCTGACGAAGACCGCCGCGCCGGGCATGCGCGTCGCCGCCATCGGTGCCCGGGGCGCGGCCGGCGCCAGGCTGCGCACGGCACGGGTCCTGGACGACTTCTTCGTCGCCGGTCCGCTCCAGCTAGCAGCGCTAGAGTTCCTGTCATCGCCAGCCTGGCAACGCCACCTCAAGGCGCTGCGGCCGGCGCTCAAGGCCCGCCGCGACGCGCTGCTCGCCGCGCTGGCCGCCGAGATCCCCCGGCTCCGCCCGGTCACCGTGCCGACCGGCGGCATGCACGTCTGGGTCCGGCTCCCCGACGACGTCGACGATCTCGTCCTGACGAAGGCAGCCGCCGCGCACGGCGTCGTGGTCTCCCCCGGTCGCCCTTGGTACGCGGCCGACCCGCCGGCCGGACATCTTCGGCTGACATTTGCCGGCGCGCCGCCGGAGGTGTTGACCGACGGCGTCCGCCGTCTGGCCGCCGCCGTCGCCTCCGTCGGCCCCACGCCGTACGGCTAAAACATTCGAAGTTGTCGACGCGACGGCGGTGACTCATTGCACTCGTCCCGCAACGTCCGACATATCCGATTGTGACCCCGGGTCACCGGTGAACCGCCAGGCCGGGCCGCCACGTACTCATCACCGGAATCGAGCAGGGAGGTCCGGCGATGACAGCCACGAACGCCAGGGACGGATTTGCGGTCGTCCGCGCGGGCGGCGAATTCAGACTCGTCGCACAACGCGAATTCTCGACCGGAAGCCGCCTTTTCGCGGTGGACGGCCATCTCACCGAGACGCCGACGCGGTACTCGGTTCAGGTGGGCGCGGAAATTCACCTGGATCTGCCCGGCGGGCATGCGCCCGAGGAAATGATGGACCGCTTCTTCTGGCGGTTCACCAACCACAGCTGCGCGCCGAACGCCCAGCTGCGGGGCCGTGAGTTCTTCGCACTGCGACCGATCGAGCCGTGGCAGGAAATCACGTTCCACTACGACACCACCGAATACGAGATGGCCGAGCCGTTCGACTGCCGGTGCGGCGAGGAAAGCTGCTTCGGGCGGATCCAGGGATTCAAGTTCCGGACCGCGGCGGAACGCGAGTTGCTGCGCCCGATGCTCGCCGACCACCTGCTGGCCATGGTCAATGTCGTCCACCGCTGAGCGACCGCGCGTCGGCCGGCCCACCGCCCTGCACGACTTCTTCGTGCAGGCCGCGGTGCGCTGGCCGGACGCGGTCGCGGTGGACGTGCCGCCGGCGGCGAGCCGGCCGCAGCGCGACACCCTGACCTACGCCGAGCTCAAGCACGAGTCGGAGCTGCTGGCCGGCGTGGTGCACCTGGCCGTCGGCCGCGGCGCGGTCGCCGCGATCATGCTGGGCCGCACCACGCCGCGCCTGTACGTGGCGCAGCTCGCGGTGTTGCGCTCGGCCGCCGCATACGTGTGCGTCGACCCGGCGTTCCCGGACGACCAGGTCACGCACATCCTCAGCGACTCGCACGCGCGGGCGCTGCTGACCGACGCCGCCGGCGCGGAGCGGGCGGCGCAGATCGGCTACCCCGGCCCGGTCATCCGGGTCGACCTGCCGCTGACCACGCCCGCGCTGCCGCTGCCCGAGCCGCCCGGCCCGGACGACGTCGCGTACATCATCTATACCTCGGGCAGCACCGGTAAGCCCAAGGGCGTGATGATCCCGCACCGGGGCGCGGCCAACCTGGTCGGCGGCGACCTCAACGAGTTCGACCTCGGCCCGGGAGACCGTGTCGCGCAGGGGTCTTCGCCCGCCTACGACTCCTCCGTCGAGGAGATCTGGATGGCGCTGGCGACCGGCGCGACCGTGGTGTCGATGGACGACGAGACCGCGCGGCTCGGCCCGGACCTGGTGCCGTGGCTGCGCAACGAGCGCATCACCGTGCTCTGCCCGCCGCCGACCCTGTTGCGCGCCACCGGATGCGCCGATCCCCGCACGGAGCTGCTGCACCTGCGCCTGTTGTACGTCGGCGGCGAGGCGCTGCCCGAGGACGTCGCCGAGCGCTGGTCGCGCGGCCGCCGGATGGTCAACGGCTACGGCCCGACCGAGTGCACGGTCACGTGCATGCGCCAGGACATCGTGCCCGGCGAGCAGGTCGCGATCGGCAAGCCGGTGCCGGGCATGACCGCCTGGGCGCTCAACGAGAGCCTGGAACCCGTCCCGCCGGGCGAAAAGGGCGAATTGTGCATGGGCGGGGCCGGGCTGGCGCTGGGGTACCTGAACCAGCCCGAGCTGACCAAGGCGAAGTTCGTCGACCACCCGACGCTGGGCCGGATCTACCGCACCGGCGACCTGGTGCACGCCGAGCCGGACGGAACCTTCTTCTATCACGGCCGAATCGACTCGCAGGTGAAGCTGCGGGGCTACCGCATCGAGCTCGAGGCGATCGAGGCCGTCCTGGCGCGCTGCCCCGGCATCCGCGAGGCGGCGTGCCGGGTGCAGGGCGAGGGCGCGACGGAAATGCTTGCCGCGCACGTGGTTCCGACCGACCCGCGCGAGCTGCCGCACGTCGACCAGCTCAAGGACGAGCTGCGCAAGGCGCTGCCGGCGTACATGATGCCGGGCGCCTTCGGCACCATCGACGAACTCCCGCGCACCGCCGGCGGAAAGCTGCGCCGCAGCGAGCTTCCCGTGCTCACGGTGGCCCGCGCCCGCAAGCACAACGCCGGGCCGGCCCCGACCAACCCGCTGGCCCTGTTCATCGCGCAGTCCGTGCAGGAAGTGCTGAAGCTGCCCGATCTGCCGGGCGCCGCCGACGACTTCTTCACGGATCTCGGCGGCAGCTCGCTCAACGGCGCCATGCTGATCACCAAGCTGCGCACGAATCCCGCCACCGCGTCGATCACCGTCCGGGACCTCTACGAGATCCGCACGGTCGGCCGGCTCGTCGAGCGGGCCGTGCCGGACATCGAATCCGGCGGCAAGCAGCGGGAACGGCACACCGTCGAGGTGCTGGGCGCGACCGTGTTCCAGGCGCTGTGGCTGGCGTTCGAGCTGTTCGTCGGCTCGATCGTCGCGTACGTCGTCGCGTTCTGGGTGATCCCGTGGCTGTCCGAGCGGCTCGGCCTGACCGGGTTGATCTTCCTCGCCCCGGTGGTCCTCAGCGTGGTCCGGCTGGCCAGCACGCCGCTGCTCATCGAGATCGCGGTGCGCGCCAAGCGTTTGCTCATCGGGAAGTACACCGCCGTGCGCACGCCGGTCTGGAGTCCCTTCCACGTCAGGATCTGGATCGTCCGGCAGTTCATGCGGTTCATCCCCTGGGAGACGATCGCCGGCACCGAGTACACCTCCGTCGTGCTGCGCAAGCTGGGCGCACGGATCGGCGAGCGTGTGCACATCCATCGCGGTGTCAACCTCCAGCAGGGCGGCTGGGACCTGCTCGACATCGGCGACGACGTGACGGTCAGCCAGGACGCCTCCCTCGGCCTGGTGCACCTGGAACAGGGCCAGGTCGTGATCGGCCCGGTGACCATCGACAACGGCGCGACGATCGACATCCGGGCCGGCGTCGGCCCGCACGCGCGCGTGGGCCGCAATGCCTGGCTGTCCGCGCTGTCCTATCTGTCCACGGGGAGCACGGTTCCCGACGGCGAGCGGTGGGACGGCGCGCCGGCCAAGCCCGCCGGCCTGGCGCAGGATCCGCCGGCGCCGACCGTCGACGGCCGGGTGCTCTCGCCCAGGGCGCACGGCCTGGCGATGATCCTCAGCCGCAACCTGATGAGCCTGGTGTTCTCGCTGCCGTTCACGGTGATCGCGGCGTTCGTCATCATGAAACTCGGCCTGACCTACGACACCCTCCTCGCGGACCTGGCCAACCCGTTCGACCACCTCGCGCTGCTCTCGATGATCGGCGTGTGCGCGTGCCTCGCGCTGGTGTACGAGGTCGCCCTCGAAGCGATCGCGTCACGTGCGCTCGGGCCGGTGCTGCCGGGCGTGATCGACCGGTACAGCCTCGGCTACATCCGGGTCTGGCTCAAGACCGGCATCGTCGACTCGGCCGGGAAGTGGCTGTCCGGCGGCATCTTCTGGCCGGTCTGGCTGCGCGCCGCCGGCATGAAGCTCGGACCGGACTGCGAGATCAGCACGATCATCGACGTGGTGCCGGAGCTGATCAGCATGGACGGCGACACCTTCTTCGCCGACGGCATCTACATCGGCGGGCCGCGGGTGCAGCGCGGCACCGTGACACTGGCCGAGGTCTCGTTGGGCACCAACACGTTCCTCGGCAACCACGCGGTGATCGCCGCCGGCCAGCGGCTGCCGGCGGACATCCTGATCGGCATCTCCACGGTGGCCGACGACCGCCTGGTGCGGCCGGGCACCTCCTGGTTCGGACACCCGCCCTTCGAGCTGCCGCAGCGCGAGATCGTCAGCGTGGACCGGTCGCTCACCCATGATCCGTCGCTGATCCGCGTGATCAACCGGAACTTCTGGGAGTGGCTCCGGTTCACGCTGCCGATCGTGCCGCTGATCGCGGTGTCGCTGTGGACGTTCGGCGTCGAGCGGGCCGCGACCGTCCTCGACCCGGCCGCCTTCCTGCTGCTGGGCGTGCCGGTCGTCACCTTCCTGACCGGCGCCTTCCTCTGCCTGGTCATCCTGGCGATGAAGTGGGGTCTGCTCGGCCGGGTCAAGGAGGGCATCCACCCGCTGTGGTCCTGCTGGGCCAGCCGCTGGGACTTCCTCTACGTGGCCTGGGGTTTCATCGCCAGCAAGCCGCTGTCGGCGCTCGAGGGCACGCTGCTGCTGCCGATCTACCTGCGCTGGATCGGAATGAAGATCGGGCGGCGGGTGGCGCTGGGCGAGGGCTTCGCCCAGATCGTCGACCCGGACATGCTGGAGTTCGGCGACGGGGCCACCATCAACGCGATGTTCCAGGCGCACACCTTCGAGGACCGGGTGCTCAAGATCGGTCACGTCAAGGTGGGCGCGCACTCCACGCTCGGCGACGCCACGGTGCCGCTGTACGGCGCGGTGGTCGGCGAGCACACCACGGTCGCGCCGCATGCCGTGATCATGAAGCACGAGCACCTGCTGCCGGGCCTGCGCTACGAGGGCGCGCCGACCCGGCGTCGCGGCGACGACGACGTGGAGCCCGTGGACATCGGCCGCCACAAGCTCACCGGTCCACTGTGGACCGTACAGCCGGTGGTGGTCGGCGTGGCCCGGCACCGGATCCCCCGGGCCAAGTCGAACAAGTCAGAGGGGTGAGGGCTTGTCGCCCGACAGCAGCAGCTCCGGCACCTGGGTGAACGCCCAGCCGGAGCCGCTGCGGGTGAAGACGAACACCATGTCGAAGCGGTCGTCGGGCCAGCTCGACGGCGGCTTCGGCGTGATCGTGCCCAGATGCGAGACGATGCCCGCGATCGCGGTGTGCTCCCAGCAGATCAGCGTGGCGCCGGACCGCTTCGCCACGGCGGCGGCCAGCGCCGCCTCATCCCCCTCGGCGTAAGCGGTGTTGAGCGATAAGCCCAATTTGCCGGCCAACGGCGTGACCGTCTGCGACATCCTCAGGTGCTTGCCGTCGCTGTGATCCACCGCGTAGATCGCGTCCGGCACGCGCACTTTGCCGCCACCGCTGAAGAAATCGGCCAGGCCGCCGGCGCGCTGCCAGCCCTGGACGGTCAGCGACGAGCTGTCCTTGACGCCGTCCGCGGTGATGCCGTACGGCTTGCCGGAATCCGGCGGCTTCTCCCCGTGACGAATGATCATCACGACATCGGGCTGGGCCGCGCCGACCGTGGCGGGCACGGCCGCCACGGCGCCGCCCACGGCGAGCAGTCGGAGCAGGGATCGACGAGTTGTCTCCACGAAGATCCACAGTATTGCCGTTTCCGGTAATGACAAGACTGCTGTCCGTGAACGAACTAAAGTCGCCTTGTGTCACAAAAGCGAACTCTGGGCGTTCTGATCGCCGCGCAGATCGCCGGCAGCATCGGGATCGGCGCCTCGGTGTCGGTCGGCGCGGTGCTCGCGGCCGACCTCTCCGGCTCCGCCGGGTGGTCCGGCAGTGCCTCGACGATGAGCACGCTCGGCGCGGCGTTGTGGGCGTTGCCGCTGGCCAGGGTCGCCGCCGCGCGCGGCCGCCGGCTCGCGCTCAGCCTCGGCTGGTCGGTGTCGCTGCTCGGCGCGGTGCTGGTGATCGCGGCCGCCGTCGCCCGCTCGTTTCCGTTGACACTGCCGGCAATGCTGTTAATGGGCGCCGGCAACGCGGCAAATCTTCAGTCCCGTTTCGCCGCCACTGACCTCGCCGACGAGCGCCACCGCGGCCGTTCCCTGGCACTCGTCGTGTGGTCGTCCACGATCGGCGCGGTCGCCGGGCCGAACCTCACCAAGCCCGGCGCCTCCGTCGCCGAGGTCCTCGGCATTCCGCCGCTGGCCGGCCCGTTCGTGTTCTCCGCGGTCGCCGCGGCGATCGCCACCGTCGTGCTGTTCGTCGCCCTGCGCCCCGATCCGTTGGCCCGCAACGGTTCCAGGGGCCGCAACCTGCGCGTCGGCTGGGAGGTGCTGAAGACCTCGGCGCAGGCCCGGTTCGGCGTGGCCACGGTCGCCCTCTCGCACACCGTCATGGTGTCACTGATGGCCATGACTCCCGTGCACATGCAGGAACACGGGGCCGCGCTGACCATCGTCGGCCTCACCATCAGCCTGCACATCGCCGGCATGTTCGCGCTGTCGCCGCTGATGGGCTGGATCGCCGACCGCTGGGGCCGCGTCCGCACCGCCCTGGCCGGGCAGGCCGTGCTGGTGGTCGCCGTGGTGCTCGCCGCCACCTCCGGCGACTCCATGACCCGGGTGACCGTCGGCCTGATCGTGCTCGGCGCCGGCTGGTCGATGTCCACCGTCGCCGGCTCCACGCTGGTCGCCGACTCCGTCGAACTGGCCCGCCGGCCCGCCGTGCAGGGCGTCTCCGATCTGCTGATGAGCCTCGTCGGCGCGATCGGAGCCGCCCTGTCCGGCGTCGTGCTGTCCCTGCTCACCTACAGCGGCCTCAGCCTGGCCGCCGGCCTGCTGGTGCTGCCGGTCCTGCTGTTCGGCCTGGCCGTGCGCGACCGCGTGCCCAGCCGGGTGTGACCGTCAGAACCAGGGGTTGGACCAGCCCAGGTAGTGCCCGCCCCACCTGCTCTCGATGGTGGCGATGGTGGTCTCGCTGAGCTTGCCGGCGGCGACGATGTCGTTGGACACGAACTTGCCGCCGCCGATGGAGATCATCACGTGGCCGTCGTTGCTGTTGGGGATGCTGAAGAAGGCCAGGCCGCCGGCCGGCACGGTGGTGCCGGAGTGCTTGTACCGCGACGGCATGGAGCTCCAGTGCAGGGCGGCGCTGCCGTGGCCGCTGGCGGAGCGGCCGTAGGCCAGCGCGACGACGTGGTCGCAGCGGTGGTCGTAGTCCGAGCTGGTCGCCCCGACGTGGTTCTTGGCCCAGGTGACGGCCTGCGCGCAGGTGTGCGGGTTGCTCGTGGCCGGGCTCGCGCAGGTGGCGGCGGCCGGCGCGGCGGGGGCCGCGAAGGCCGCCGGCGCGGCGAGCAGGCCGAGCGCGACGGCGCCGGCGACCAGTAATGCCTTGGCAGTCATGCCTATCCTCCCAGTTTGGCGGCCACGTCCTTGCGGAGCTGCGGCAGCTTCTTGTAGAGCACGTCGCCGGGGCAGTCGGTGGCGATGTAGTCGCGGTGCCCCTGGATGTCGTTGGGCGAGATCCCGTACTGGTGGCAGACGTACGCGCACAGCGTCACCAGCGAGCTGTACAGCTTCGCCGGCGGCTCCACGGTCATGTAGTTGCCCTCGTTCTCGATGCCGATGGCGATGTCGTTCTGCCCCGGGCAGTGCGCGGCCCGCACGATCTCGGTGCCGCCCTTGAGCGTGGACAGGCTGTTGTGCCGGCCCTCCAGCACGTAGCCGCCGCGCGTGTTGGTGAAGTGCTGGCCGGTGTCGCTCCAGTGGTTGACGTCCATGTGGTCGTTCTGGATCGACCGCGCCAACGCGTACGCGTGCGCCTGCGAGTAGTCGGTGCTGTTGGGCGTGTCCGTGTGGTGGATCAGGATCCGCACGGGCTTGTGCGGCAGCACGGTCAGCGGGTCGCTCGGCTGGCGCGCGCCCCAGGTCGCGCAGCTGGCGATGGCCGGCACGGTGACCGCGGCGGCCGCGCTACCCGCGCCGAGCGCCACGCCGCCCAGCGCGAGCCCGGTGAGAGCGGCGGATCTCAGCAGCGTGCGGCGGTCGATGATGAAGTCGCTCAAGAGGTGCCCCCGTAGAGTGATCGCAAACGTGAGCTCAGAATTCAGCGCGAATCCGGGCGTGGTCAACGAACGGGCCCGAAAGGTCCCGGGCGGTGCAGCTTCCTGCAAGGGCCGATTCGGCAGACGCCAAGCGCGAATACGAATTGATTCATCGGGCATACACCCGGCCGCGCCGTGACCAATACTCACCGTCGGCGACGCTGTGACGGCACACTGTATGCGGACACCCCCGTCGGAGGGAGCGGACGATGACCGAGCAGCTCACCCGCCACCGGCTCCCGGTCCGCGTGCTGCTGGCCGCCAGCGTGGGCAACGCCATCGAGTGGTACGACTGGACGATCTACGCGACGTTCAGCATCTACTTCGCGAAGGTGTTCTTCCCGGCCGGCAACGACGTGCTGGCGCAGATCAACACCGCCGCGACGTACGCGCTGGCGTTCTTCTTCCGGCCGCTGGGCGGCTACCTGCTCGGCCGGTGGGCGGACGTCCGGGGCCGCAAGCCGGCGATGATCGGCACGATCCTGCTGATGGCCGGCGGCTCGCTGCTGATCGCGGTGCTGCCGGGCTTCCAGCAGGCGGGCTGGCTGGCGCCGGCGCTGTTGCTGCTGGCCCGCATCGCGCAGGGCCTGTCGCTGGGCGGCGAGGTGTCCAACGCCTCGGCGTACCTCGGCGAGATCGCGCCGCCGGACCGCCGCGGCCGCTACTCGGCGTTCTTCTACATCTCAACGGGTTCCTCGGTGCTGTTGGCGTCGATCCTCGGCTTCACGCTGGCGCACACCATGACCACGGCCGCCCTGACGTCCTACGGCTGGCGGATCCCGTTCGTCGTGGGCGGCGTGCTGGGGCTGGTCGGACTGGTGCTGCGCAGCACGCTGCACGAGACGGAGCCGTTCACACAGAACAAAACCCGCGTCTCCCAGCCGCTGCGCACGACGCTGCGCGAGCACCCGAAGGCGGTGGGCTGGCTGGTCGGCACGACGGCGGTGTCGACGCTGGTCTACTACACGTACTTCAGTGCGCTCACGCCGTTCGCGGTGACGAGCCGGCACGCGGCGGCGCAGGACGTCTTCCTTGCGCTGTCGATCGGCACGGCGCTGTTCGTCGCACTCCAGTACCCGTTGGGCGCACTGGCTGATCGGTTCGGCCGAAGGCCGCAGATGCTCGTCTTCACGGCGGCGACCGCGCTGCTGAGCGTGCCGCTGTCGACGCTGATCGGCCCCGGACTGGCCGGCCTCACGGTGGTGTTCTGCGTCGGACTGGGCCTGTACACGGCGCAGACGTCGATCGCGCCGGCGCTGATGAGCGAGCTGTTCCCGACCGAGGTCCGCGCGCTGGGCATCGGCGCCTGGTACAACCTCACGGTCGCGCTGCTCGGCGGCACGGCACCGCTGGTGATCAACGCGCTGGCCGCGGCCGGGCAGTCCACGCTGTTCTTCTGGTACCTCACGGCGGTCGCGGTGATCGCGTTCCTGGTGGTCGTCACGCTGCCGGAGACGAAGGGCAAGACCCTCACGTAGTTTTCACCCTGGCGTCGGGGGTTCCTGTGCGCCGGGTAGCCGTCCGTGAGTCGAGAGTGGTGCCGCACAACGGCATCAGCCAGCGCAGATGGCCGGCCGTGGGCCGTTCGGGGCATTGCCGGGAAAATCACCCGGTCAGCCGCCGAGCCCCCGGCCGGACCAATGGTTGCCGCCGAATCGGCTACGGTGCGCAGCGCGCGGCGGCGATCATCGCGGCAACCGGAGCGGCGCTGTGCCGGTCGGGTCGGAGATCGCCGTCGGTTCAAGAGGATTTCGCGTGGAAGTCGCCTCTTCCCGCGCCCGGTACGCTGCCGGGCGGGTGGATCGTCGGCACGAGGAGGCTCACCATGGGAAGTGTTCCTGCATTTCCCCACGGTAGGCCGCTGACGCGGGCGGACCTGGAGGCGATGCCAGATGATGGGCACCGCTACGAACTCGTGGACGGGACTCTGGTCATGAGCCCGTCGCCCCGTCCACTGCACCAGCGCATCGTCGCGCGGCTGCTGATCGCGCTGACGATGAACTGCCCGGCGCACCTGGAGGTGCTGCCGGCCCCCGTCGATGTCGTGCTGGCCGACGACACCGTGTTCATCCCGGACCTGGTGGTCGGCCGGCGCGAGGACTTCACCCCCACGCACCTGGCCGGCGTGCCGGAGCTGGTGGTGGAGGTGCTGTCGCCGAGCACCCGGCTGGTGGACCTGAAACTCAAGCGGGCCAAGTACCAGGAGGCCGGCTGCCCCAACTACTGGCTGGTCGATCCGACGCTGCCGGAGCTGCGCTGCCTGGCCCTGCGCGACGGCGTGTACACCCAGATCGTGAGCGCCGTCGGCGACGACATCGTCGAGGTCACGGAGCCGTTCTCGGCGCTGCTCAGCCCCGCCCAGCTGGTGGCTCCGCACGGTCGGTGACCGCGTCGGCGTCCGCGGGACGCCGGTTTTCCTGTTGTCTCCCATCGGGTTTGCGCTCGAACAGGCGGTGCAGGTGGATCGTCTTGCGCGCCGGCAACTCGGCGTCGCGTGGTGCTGCCATGCGTCCATGATGCCAATCGCGATCTTGCTTTCCGGCCCGATCGTGACGCTGCGCGACGACCGGCGGGCGGTCGTCGGTGAGCGGCCGGCGGCCGCTTCGGCCGGACCGATCATCGCCCGTCGTCGCTGATCACGCCGGTGGATTGGTCTGGACATCGGAGGACTATGACCGTTATGCGGCTTTTAGGGGTGACTGACGGCCACATCTTGCCGTAACACTCCGAGCGCTCTCTTGACGCATCGACGCCGCCTCTCGTAGAAGTGAGATCGGCTCGTCAGCGGCTCCGCCCCGCCCGAGCGGTAGAAACACCGCCACAGGACGGAGTTCACGCGTGCGCCTCACCGGACGCCGGCTGACAGCCGGCTTCGCCATCTCCTCGCTGGTGTTCGCGGCCGCCGCCGCGATCACGCCGGCCGCCCAGGCCGCGCCCGCCGGCCCGGCCGTCGCCCCGGGCCTCTACACGCTGCCCACGGGCGATCACGTGCGCGTAGACGGTGCCAGGGCGGACTTCCTGCCGGCCCCGGGCCACAGCGCCGCCGCCGTCACCACCTGGCTGGACGGCCGCCCGACGGTGGTGCCGGTCAGCGCGATCGGCCACCTGAGCTCGCTGGACGGCTTCGAGATCGGCGGCGCGAAACCCGCCGCCGCACACCCGGACTACGTGATGGCGCCGCTGCACATCACGGCCCTGGACCACGAGGGCAAGCCGGTGCAGGCGGCCGAGGTCGTCGTGATCAACACCGACGACCCGGCCCGGGCGCAGTGGGACGGCATCATGCTCTCCGGCGACTCCCGCATCGCCCTGCCGGCCGGGCACTACAGCGTCGCCGTCGCCGCGTTCGAGACCGACGCCAAGGACAACCCCACCGAGACCGAGCTGCTGACCGTCACGGACGTCACCGTGCCGACCACCGGCACCACCGTCGCGGTCGACGGCCGCAAGGCGTCGCCGGTCGCGTTCACCACGCCGCTGCCCAGCGTCGACAGCGCCACCGTCGTCGGCTGGAGCCGTGGCGTGGGCGCGAAACTCGCCACCCTGGACATCGGTGCGATGGCCGGGACCCGCTTCTACGTCGGTCAGGCCGCGAAGGCGCAGTACGGCACGTTGCAGTACTCCGTCGCCGGCCGCCGCGTCTCCCCCGCCGCCGCCGTCGCGCCGTACAGCTACGCGCTGGTGGTGCCGAAGACCGACTCCATCGGCGCGAACCAGACGTACGCGGTCACCGCGTCCAGCCTGGCCACGATCGACAACACCTTCGTCACCGACCAGCCCGGTCAGGACGCCTTCACCTGGGACGACTTCGTGCTGCGCGACGAAGGCCCCACCGACCCGGCGCTGCCCACCGTGCCCTACGTTCCCGTGCACGCCCCGGGTTCCGACCGCCGGTACGTGTCGACGGACGCCTCCTTCGTCTACGAGGGGACTTTCGACCCGAACGGCAGCTACGTCGACAACCTCCAGCGCACCCTGGCCCTGAAGGCCGGCCAGCACGTCTCGCTGGCCTGGCGGGGCGGCGTGATCGCGCCGGCCCCGGCGACGGTCGACGGCCCCTGCTTCCTCTGCCGTGACGGCGACACGCTGCACGGCGTGGGCGTGATGGACACCGACTTCTCCGGCGGCATCGGCCAGTGGAGCGACGGCCCGACCACGATCGCCCAGGACGGCAAGCAGATCTACAGCGGCGGCACCATGGGCTACGCGTTCGACCAGAAGCTGGCCGCCGGCAAGCACCGCTACGTCTACTCCATCGACGCCACGCACGACAGCGCCGTCACCGCGCTGTCCACGCACACCCAGATCACCTGGGGCTTCGACTCCAGCACATCGACCGGCCCGGTGCCGATCCTGTTCGCCGGCGCGGGCTTCAGCGAGGACAAGCACGACAACATCGCGCCCGGCAAGGCAACCGTGTCGATCGCGTTCCAGCACCAGGCCGGCGCGGCCGACCCGGACGTCACCGCCGCCACCGCCGATGTCTCCTACGACGACGGCAAGACCTGGCAGCCGGTCACCGTCACGCTGACCGACGGCCACCACGCGAGCGGCGCGTTCACCGTGCCGGCCGGCACCAAGCCCGGCTACCTCGCGGTCCGGTTCCACGGCGTCGACAAGGCCGGCAGCACCCTGGACGAGACCGTGCACAACGCGGCGCTTGTCAACGCTCCCAACGGAATCGCCACTCCGCCGTCGTCGGGCGACACCACGCCCGCCGCCGACACGCACGCCGTCTGCGCGACCGCCGCGCGCGGCCACGCCCGCTGCCTCGCGCTGACCACCGCGGCGAAGTGGCAGCCGTCCGCGAACAAGCTGCCGGACGGTCTCGCCCCGGCCGACCTGCACGCCGCGTACAACCTGCCGGCCACGGCCAAGAGCGACACCGTCGCGATCGTGGACGCCAACGGCGACGCGACTGCCGAGTCCGACCTCGCCGTGTACCGCAAGACGTACGGGCTGCCGGCCTGCACCACGGCCAACGGCTGCCTGAAGATCCTCAACCAGAACGGCAAGACCTCGCCGCTGCCGCCGGTGAACCCGGACGACGACTGGACCGACGAGATCTCGCTGGACCTGGACATGGTCAGCGCGGTCTGCCCGGCCTGCCACATCGTGCTCGTGGAGGCGAACAGCTCCGACACCGCCGACCTGGCCAAGGCCGAGACGGTCGCCACCGGCTCGGGCGCGGTCGCCGTCTCCAACAGCTTCGGCGGCGACGAGAACACCGAGACGACGGCGCTGGCCGGCGGCTTCGCCAAGGCCGGCGTGGCGATCACCGCCTCCACCGGCGACGCCGGCTTCAAGCAGGCCAGCTGGCCGGCCTCGCTGAGCACGGTGATCGCCGTCGGCGGCACCAGCCTCAGCAAGGCGAGCAACGCCCGCGGCTGGACGGAATCCGCGTGGAAGGGCGCCGGATCCGGCTGTTCCGGTTACGTGGCAAAGCCTTCGTGGCAGCAGGACAAGGACTGTCCGAACCGGACGATCGCGGACATCTCCGCGGTGGCCGACCCGCTGACGGGCCCGGCCGTGTACTCCGCCGGCGACTGGGCCGTCGTCGGCGGCACCAGCGCCTCCTCGCCGGTCATCGCGGCGATGATCGCGCTGGCCGGCAACTCCGCGAAGCTGCCCAACGCCAAGTACATCTACCAGCACGCCGGCTCGCTGAACGACGTGACGACCGGCAGCAACAAGCACTGGGACTGCGGCGGTGACTACCTGTGCACCGCCGGCAAGGGGTACGACGGCCCGACCGGCCTCGGCACTCCGAACGGACTCGGTGCCCTGTAAGGAGAAAGCGGGTGGCGCCTCGGTGAGGCGCCACCCGCGCTCTTACGGCACGACCTGAACGACGTCACCCGGCTGCAGGTCCGCGTAGAACTCCGCGGCCGCGGTGTGCGCGAGGTGCACGCAGCCGTGCGACGGCACGCTCAGGCTGCCCTCGTGGAACGCGTCGCCGCCGTTGAAGAACACCGAGTACGGCATCGGCGCGTTGTTGAAGATGGTGCTGCGGTGGTGCAGATCCTTGAACGTGACGCGGAAGGTGCCCGGATCCGTCGGCGCGCTCGCCATGCCGGGCATCGCCGGCACCGGTCCGTAGGTCACGGCTCCGCCACGCATCAGCCACGCCTGGTGGGTCGACAGGTCGACGCACGCCCGCGCGGCCGCGGAACACGGCGCCGACGGCGCGGCCAGGGCCGGCGTCGCCAACGCGCAGACGGCACACCCAGCGGCGATCGCCGCGCCGGCAGCCAATTTCACTGTGCTGGTCATCGTTTCTCGCCTCCGTCCTCGTGGAACGAATACCCCCGGTGGCGAGATCGAAACACCGTCCGCGCATGGCAATGGGCGCACGCCCCCGACGCGTGCGCCCACCACCCGTTCTCCCGTGGCGAAAAGCGACTACCCGTCATGACGGGTGGTCAAACCACCAAGAAATTTCCGAACGGGGTCAAGTGCTTTGACCACCGGGGTTCAGAGGTCCACAAAGGACTCAGTCGCACGCGGAGCTGCGACGACGGGCAGACGGCGCTAGCGTGGCCACTTCACCGGATCCGACGTCGAACGGAGAACACATGCTCACGCTCACGCCGAACGCCGTGGAGGTCGTGCGCAGCCTGACCAGCGACGACGGCGTGCCCGAGGGAACCGGGCTGCGCATCGCCAACCAGGACGGCCGACTCGCGCTCGCACTGGCGCCGCAGCCGGACGAGGCCGACCGGGTGATCGCCGGCGAGGGCGCCCGGCTGTTCCTGGACGACTCGGCCGCGGCCTACCTGGACGACAAGGTCCTGGACGCCAATGTGGACGACCAGGGCAATCCCACGTTCACGCTGGCGACGCAGACGCCTCCGGCCACGATGTGACGCCAGGCACGCGAAACGCCACGTGCACGGAGCAGGGGCCGCCGCACGTGGCGTTTCGTGTCTTCTGGGTCAGTGCCGGTCGGAGCCCATGAACGGGGCGGCGACGAGCAGCGCGCAGGTGGCGCTGACGGTCAGCACGACCAGGTGCAGCACGTGGTCGGCGAGGTTGAGGCCGAGCGACTCCGGCACCGCCACGCCGTAGGCGAAGAAGCCGGAGAACACCGCGAACTGGAGCATGGCCCAGGGCGCGGTCAGCCGGCGCACGAACGAGGACAGCGCGCCGATCACCCCGAAGATCACCAGCAGCAGGCTGTGCAGCGGGCTCAGCTGTAGACCGATGAAGGTCGCGTCCGGGGTGGTGTCGCCCAGCGAGCCACCGTGCCCGAGCACCAGCCCGGCGACACCGATGACCGCGACGAGCACGCCCACCACCGCGAAGATCAGTCGCGGCACGCGCGAGTGGTCGACCATCAGCTCCGCCTTTCGGGACATCAGTGGATCTCACGCGGGATCCTCGCACAGGCCGCGCGGGCGTCTGCCTCGACCCCGCCATCCACCGATCGGTTGACCCGGGTGTGATCGCCCGGTCGATCCCGTGGAAAGGCCGCGGAAACGACGCTTTTCCCATGGACGTCATCGAGGTGGACAGGCTCCACAAACGTTATCGGGATCACGTCGCCGTGCGGGACGTGTCGTTCACCGTCCGGCCCGGCGAGATCTTCGGCGTGCTCGGCCCGAACGGGGCAGGCAAGACCACCGCCGTCGAATGCGTGGCCGGGCTGCGGGTGCCCGACGGCGGCACGGTCCGGGTGCTGGGCCTGGACCCGCGCCGAGAGCACGACGCCCTGCCCAGCCGCGTCGGCGTGCAGCTCCAGGAGAGCCAGCTGCCCGAGAAGATGCGCGTGCGGGAGGCGCTGCGGCTCTACAGCTCCTTCTACGCCGACCCCGTGGACTGGCGGCGGCTGCTGGACGACTGGGGTCTCGCGGACAAGGCGAACACCCCGTTCGGCAAGCTCTCCGGCGGCCAGAAGCAGCGGCTGTTCATCGCGCTGGCGCTCATCGGCAATCCGGACATCGCGGTGCTCGACGAGCTGACCACCGGCCTGGACCCGCAGGCCCGCCGGGACACCTGGGGCCTGGTCGAGGACATCCGGGCCAGGGGAGTCACGGTGGTGCTCGTCACGCACTTCATGGAGGAGGCCGAGCGGCTCTGCGACCGGATCGCGGTGATCGACCGCGGCCGGGTCGTCGCGCTCGACACGCCGGCGGGCCTGGTCTCCACGGTCGCCGCCGAGCAGCGCATCCGGTTCCGGCCGAGCGCGCCCGTGCCCGACGGCCTGCTCACCGACCTGCCCGAGGTCACGTCGGTGCGCCGGGTCGGCCCGCAGCTGCACGTCACGGGCACCGGCGACCTGTTGCAGGCGGTCACGTCGGTGCTGGCCCGGCACCGGATCGTCGCCGCCGAGCTGCGGGTGGAGCAGGCCAGCCTGGACGACGCCTTCGTCGCGCTGACCGGCAAGAACCTGGAGGACGTCCGATGAGCACCCAGGCACCTGCGCAAGGAGGCCGCCGCATGAGCGCCCAGACCCGTGTCGCCGCCTCCGAGCTGCGGCTGTTCCTGCGCGAGCCGGCCGCCGTCGCGGCCACCCTCGGCCTGCCCCTGCTGATCATGGTGTCCTTCGGCCTGATCATCACGCCCGACGGCGACCCGATCTTCACCTACTTCCCGGGCCTGGCGATCTCCTTCTCGCTGGCCATCCTGTCCCTGAACCTGCTGCCGACGATCCTGGCCGGCTACCGGGAGAAGGGCATCCTGCGCCGCCTGTACACCACACCGGTGCACCCGTCGAAGGTCCTCATCGGACAGTTGCTGGTGGCCTCGGCGGTGGCCGTCGCGATGGCCCTGGTCGTGGTGGTCTCCGGGCGGCTCATCGGCTTCCCGCTGCCCGGCCAGCCGATGGGTTTCGTGCTGGCGTTCGTGCTCGGCTCGCTCGCGCTGTTCTCGGTCGGGCTGCTGGTGGCGGCGATCGCGCCGACGGCCCGGATGGCGACAGCGGTCGGCATGCTGCTGTTCTTCGTGAACATGTTCACCGGCGGCGTGTTCACGCCGCGCGAGGCGCTGCCCGGCTTCCTCAACCGGATCGGCGACTTCATGCCGCTGGGCGCGACGATGCAGGCGGTGCGCGACTCGTGGGCCGGGCATTTCCCGCAGCTGCTGCACCTGGTCGTGCTGGCTACCATCACGGTGGTGTTCGGGCTGGCCTCGGCCCGGCTGTTCCGCTGGGAGTAGCTCGCGATGACCGAGAAGGACCGGCTCGTCCTCTGGGTGAGCGGCTACGCCCTGCTGGCGCTGTCCACCGTGCTGGCGCTGGCCGTCCCCATCAGCGACCACGACCAGCCCGCCGGCGTCACGCTGGCGCTGGTCGGGGCGACGGCGCTGTGGCTGTTGTGGACGGTGCGGGGCCTGCCGCGCTGGCCGGTCCCGTACTACGTCGTGATGCTGGCGCTGGTCGTCGCGTTGCAGTGGGCCAACTCCTGGTACTCGATCTTCGCCGCGATGGGCATCGGCCTGGCGTTCGGCCTGCTGCCGCCGCGCTGGATCGCGGTCGGCGTCGGCGCCCAGACCACGCTGACGGTGCTGGTGCAGAGCCAGGACGGGCAGCCGTGGACGGTGCTGCCGGGCGTGGTCGTGCCGATGGTGTACGCCGGCTTCATGATCGGCCGACAGTCCGAGAAGTACCGCCGCACCAGCGAGGAGCTGACGGCGGCGCTGGCCGAGAACACCGGGCTGCACGAGCAGCTCCTGGTGCAGGCCCGGGAGGCCGGCGTGCTGGACGAGCGGCAGCGGCTGGCCCGCGAGATCCACGACACGCTGGCGCAGGGGCTGGCCGGGATCATCACGCAGTTGCAGGCGGCCGAGCAGACCGGCGACCGCGCGCACGTGGACAAGGCGGCCCGGCTGGCCCGGGAGAGCCTGACCGAGGCACGCCGGTCCGTGCAGGCGCTGCGGCCGGAACCGTTGGAGGACAACAGATTGGTCGACGCGGTGGCGGAGCTGGCGCAGGGCTGGTCGCGGGAGTCGGGGGTGCCGGTGACGGTGTCGTCGGAGGGGCAGCCGCGGCCGGTGACGCCGGACCGGGAGGTGGCGCTGTTCCGGGTGGCGCAGGAGGCGCTGGCCAACGTGGCCAAGCACGCCCGCGCCTCCCGGGTCGGCGTGACCCTGTCCTATTTGGATGATCAGGTGGTGCTGGACGTGCGGGACGACGGCAGTGGGCTGGCCGGCGACCGGGACGGCGGCTTCGGGCTGACGGTGATGCGGCAGCGCATGGACGGCGTCGGCGGGACGCTGGCGGTGGAGTCGGAGCCGGGCGCCGGCACCGCGATCTCGGCGAGCGTGCCCGGTGAGTGACCCGATCCGGCTGCTCGTCGTCGACGACCACCCGGTGGTGCGGAACGGGCTGCTCGGCATGTTCGCCGGCGACGCCGAGTTCGAGGTGGTCGGCGAGGCCGCCGACGGCGCCGAGGCCGTCGCCTACGCCCGGGCGCTGGACCCGGACGTGGTGCTGATGGACCTGCGCATGCCCGGCATGGACGGCGTAGCGGCGATACGAAAGCTAGCGGCGCTAGAAATCCGAGCAAAAGTACTCGTGCTCACGACTTACGACACCGACAGCGACGTGCTGCCGGCGATCGAGGCCGGCGCCACCGGTTATCTGCTGAAGGACACCCCGCGCGCCGAGCTGTTGCGGGCCGTCCGCGCCGCCGTCCGGGGCGAGGCCGTGCTGTCGCCCACCGTGGCCACCAAGCTGCTCGGGCAGGTCCGGGCCCCGGCCAAGGACGACCTGAGCAAGCGGGAGCTAGAAGTTCTGGCGCTGATAGCCAAGGGAGCGACGAACCGCGAGGCCGCCGCCCAGCTGTTCATCAGCGAGGCCACCGTCAAGACCCACCTGCTGCACCTCTACGCCAAACTCGGCGTCTCCGATCGCGCCGCCGCCGTGGCCACCGCGTTCGCCCGCGGCCTGCTCCGCTGAGCCTTCACCACTGCACTCGCCCGCGGGCTGCCGCGCCGAGCCGTACAGTGCTGTCGGGGGTGGCGACATGCCGACACTGGTCTTCGTGCTCACCGTGGCCACGGTTGTCCTCTGGGGTGGGGCAACCGTCCGGGTCTGGCTCGTGCTCCCGCCGCACCGACAGCCACTGGCCGTCGCCTATCTCGCCGTGCCGGTCGTCGCCCTGGCCTTCGTGGCGTTCGGCGGCGAAGCCGTCGGCGACATGGTTACCGGCCTGGCGACCATCATCGGCCTCGTCTTCTGGCTGAGCACCGGCCTCAAACCCGAGCGGGCCGTCGAGTTCCGCGGCGACGAGCCGCCCGAGCGGATCACCCACCGCACCGGCCAACTGCTCCTGCGCCGGCAACTCAGCGTGGTCGGCGCCGTCGCGCTGCTGACGGTCGTCCTCGCCATCACGCTGCCGTGGCTGCGCGACGTGCCGTGGTTCCGGCCCTGACGGATAGGGTGGACCGGCATCGGAAACATGTGAGGAGAGCTTCACCATGGCGTTGGAAAAGCCCGTAGTCGAGCCGTACGACGGCGCAGCCCCGGCCGACCTGGTCATCGAGGACATCACCGTCGGCGACGGCCCGGAGGCCACCCCCGGCCAGCGCGTGAACGTGCACTACGTGGGCGTCTCGCACTCCACCGGCGAGGAGTTCGACGCCTCCTGGAACCGCGGCTCGGCCTTCCAGTTCGCGCTCGGCGGCGGCCAGGTCATCCAGGGCTGGGACCGCGGCGTCGCCGGCATGAAGGTCGGCGGCCGGCGCAAGCTGGTCATCCCGCCGCACCTGGGCTACGGCGCCCGCGGCGCCGGCGGCGTCATCAAGCCCAACGAGACCCTGATCTTCGTGGTGGACCTGCTCGGCGTCAACTGATTTTTTGCCGCGCGTTCCGCGCGGGGCGAGGCCGCTGGCGAAGCCGATGCCTTCCCTTGTCTCGTTCACGTGCCGCGAGACTCGGGCGGGTGTCGGCTCGGCCGCGGCCCGTGAACGAGCCCGCGGTCCAGGCATCGGCGCGGCCTCGCACCTCGACCTCGCAAGGGTCCATCTCGGACTAGCGGCCGCGGCCCCACCGCGCCAGCGCCTCGAAGTCCTCGTCGCGCAGGCCCAGGCGCGGATCCACCCAGTGCAGCAGCGCCGGCCCGTCGTGATGCGCCGCGACCCACTCCCGGTCCGCCGGCCCGATCTCGTCGTCCACCCACGCGAACGCCCGCCCGGCGGCCCAGGCCACGATGTGCCGGGTCTTCCAGTGGATGCCCGCGGGGTCCTTGGCGTGGTCGTCGGGCCAGTCCAGCCAGGGCAGCTCCGGCAGGTGCAGCGGCGGCCCGATCCACTCGTTGGCCTCGTCCCGCCACGTCGTCGCCCACACGAGGTCGTACGGCAGCGCACGCAGCCGGGCCCCGTGCTCGACGTTGAGCCACACCCGCAGCGGCCGCACGAACGCCTCGGGCCGGTGCGGGTTGGCCGCTATCCACGATCTGGGTTTGGTCCGATACGTGCTGTAACCATCGGGTCGCCGGTGCGGCTTGGCCATGTACGGGTTCAGCGGCCCGTCCACGTCCAGCAGCAACACCGGCCGACTGGCGCCCACACCCCGACCCTAGGCATCGGCTCACCCGATGCCTAGGGTCACGCCTCCCGCTCGGCCGGGACTTCCGTGTCGTAGTCCAGGTACGCCCCGATCAGGTTGAGCAACAGGTCGGTGTCGACCGGTTTGGTCACGTAGTCGTTGGCGCCCGAGGCCAGGCTCTTCTCCCGATCGCCCTTCATCGCCTTGGCTGTGACGGCGATCACCGGCAGGTCGGCGTGCGCGGACATGTCCCGGATCGCGGCCATGGTGGCGTTGCCGTCCAGCTCCGGCATCATGATGTCCATCAGCACCAGGGCGATGTCGTCGTACTGCTCCAGCGCCCGGATCCCGGCCACGCCGTTGTCGGCGAACACCACGTGCAGCCCGTGCAGCTCCAGCACGGTGCTCAAGGCGAACACGTTGCGCAGGTCGTCGTCGACGATGAGCACCTTCTCGCCGTGGAAGCGCGGCGCGGTCGGGCTGAGCGCCGCCGGCGTCGGCTCCGGCTGCTCGACCAGCACGGCCTCCTCCAGCTCGTCCACCTCGGGCAGCTCGGCCGCGGCGGCCAGCAGCGCCGGCGGCGGCGTCACCGGCAGGCACAGCACGAACGCGCTGCCCTGGCCGGGCGTGCTGCGCACCTGGAGCTCGCCGCCGAGCAGGTGGGTGAGCTCCCGGCTGATGGACAGGCCCAGCCCGGTGCCGCCGTACTTGCGGCTGGTGGTGCCGTCGGCCTGCTGGAACGCCTCGAAGATGACGCCGAGCTTGTCGGCGGGGATGCCGATGCCGGTGTCCTCGACGGCGAACGCGATGCGGGTCGGGGCGGCGCGCAGTGTGGACCGCCGCACCTGGTTGGGCGGGGCCAGGCTGATGGTCAGCCGGATGCGCCCCTCCAGGGTGAACTTCACGGCGTTGGACAGCAGGTTGCGCAGGATCTGCTGGAGCCGCTGCACGTCGGTGTGCAGCTCGTCGGGCACGTCGGCGTCCACGACGACCGAGAAGTCCAGGCCCTTCTGGCCGGTCAGCGGCCGGCACAGCTTCTCCACGTAGTCCACGAGGTCGACCACGGACACCGAGGTCTCCTCCAGCTGGAGGTGACCGGCCTCGACCTTGGCCAGGTCGAGGATGTCGTTGATCAGCTGGAGCAGGTCGCTGCCGGCAGCGTGGATGGTGCGGGCGAACTCGACCTGCTTGTCGGAGAGGTTGCCCTCCAGGTTGTCGGCCATCAGCTTGGCCAGAATGAGCAGGCTGTTCAGCGGCGTGCGCAGCTCGTGCGACATGTTGGCCATGAACTCGGACTTGTAGCGCGAGGCCAGCGCCAGCTGCTGGGCGCGTTCCTCCAGCTCCTGGCGGCCCTGCTCGATCTCGGAGTTCTTGGACTCGATGTCGCTGTTCTGCCGGGCCAGCAGCGCCGCCTTCTCGGCCAGCTCGGCGTTGGACCGCTGCATCTCCACCTGCTGGGCCTGCAGCTGCTCGGAGCGGGCCCGCAGCTCCTGGGCCAGCCGCTGCGACTCGGCCAGCAGCGCGTCGGTGCGGGAGCTGGCCTGGATGGTGTTGACGGTGACGCCGATGGTCTCCTTGAGCTGCTCCAGCAGGTCGCGGTGCACCTCGGTGAAGCGGCCGACCGAGGCCAGCTCGATCACCCCGAGCACCTTGCCCTCGAACTGCACCGGCAGCACGATCACGTCCGACGGTGGCGCCGAGCCCAGGCCGGAGGTGATCTTGATGTAGCTGGGCGGCGCGGCCGCCATCCTGATCGTCTTCTTCTCCACGGCGGCCTGCCCGACGAGCGACTCGCCGAAGGCGAAGCGCGGGTCACGGCCGTCGCCGGGCACGCCGTAGCCGGCGGCGCGGGCCAGTTCCTCGCCGTCGACCAGGAAGAACAGGCCCTGCTGGGCCGACACCAGCGGGGCCAGCTCGCTCATGATCAGCGACGCCAGCTCGGCCACGTCCCGCTGGCCCTGCATGAGACCGGACAGCCGCGCCAGGTTTGTCTTGAGCCAGTCCTGTTCCCGGTTGGCGGTGGTGGTCTCCATCAGGTTGCCGATCATCCGGTTGATGTTGTCCTTCAGATCGGCCATCTCGCCGCGGGCCTGCACGGTGATCTGCCGGGTCAGGTCGCCGGCGGTCACCGCGGTGGCCACCGCCGCGATCGCCCGCACCTGCGTGGTCAGGTTGTCGGCCAGCTCGTTGACGCTCTCGGTGAGCCGCTTCCACGCGCCGGTGACGCCGACGACCTCGGCCTGGCCGCCCAGCTTGCCCTCGGTGCCGACCTCGCGCGCCACACGCGTCACCTCGTCGGCGAAGCCGGAGAGCTGGTCCACCATCGTGTTGACGGTGTTCTTCAGCTCCAGGATCTCGCCGCGGGCGTCGACGTCGATCTTCTTCGACAGGTCGCCGCGCGCGACGGCGGTGGTGACCTGGGCGATGTTGCGGACCTGGGACGTCAGGTTGTCCGCCATGAAGTTGACGTTGTCCGTCAGGTCCTTCCACGTGCCGGCCACGCCCGGCACCCGCGCCTGACCGCCGAGCATGCCCTCGGTGCCGACCTCGCGCGCCACACGCGTGACCTCGTCGGCGAACGCGCGGAGCGTGTCCACCATGCCGTTGATGGTCGCGGCCAGCGCCGCGACCTCGCCGGCCGCCTCGACCACGATCTTCTTGGACAGGTCGCCGTCGGCGACCGCCGTGGCGACCCGGGCGATGGACCGCACCTGGCCGGTCAGGTTGTGCGCCATGACGTTGACGTTGTCGGTGAGGTCCTTCCACGTGCCGGCGACGCCGCGCACGGTCGCCTGACCGCCGAGCTTGCCCTCGGTGCCGACCTCGCGCGCCACACGCGTGACCTCGTCGGCGAAGGCGGAGAGCTGGTCCACCATCGTGTTGATGGTGTTCTTCAGCTCCAGGATCTCGCCGCGAGCGTCCACTGTGATCTTCTGCGAAAGATCGCCGCGGGCGACGGCCGTGGTGACCGACGCGATGGACCGCACCTGCGAAGTCAGGTTGCCGGCCATGAAGTTCACCGAATCGGTGAGATCGCGCCAGGTTCCCGCGACGCCCGGCACCGTGGCCTGACCGCCCAGCCGGCCCTCGCCGCCGACCTCACGGGCGACCCGGGTCACCTCCGCCGCGAAGGAGGAAAGCTGGTCCACCATGGTGTTGACGGTGTTCTTCAGCTCGAGGATCTCGCCCTTCACGTCGACGGTGATCTTCTGCGACAGGTCGCCCTTCGCCACCGCCGTCGTCACCTGCGCGATGGACCGCACCTGCGAGGTCAGGTTGGCCGCCATGAAGTTCACGTTCGCGGTGAGGTCGCGCCAGATGCCGGCGACGCCCGGCACCGTCGCCTGACCGCCGAGGATGCCCTCCGTGCCGACCTCGCGGGCGACACGCGTCACCTCGTCGGCCAGCGCGGAAAGCTGGTCCACCATGGTGTTCACGGTGTTCTTCAGGCCCAGCATCTCGCCGGACACCTCGACGGTGATCTTCCGGCTGAGGTCGCCGTCGGCCACCGCCGTGGTCACCTGGGCGATGTCTCGAACCTGCGCGGTCAGGTTGCCCGCCATCAGGTTCACGTTGTCGGTCAGGTCACGCCAGATCCCTGCTACTCCGGGCACAACGGCCTGGCCACCGAGCTTGCCCTCGGTGCCCACTTCGCGGGCTACCCGCGTCACCTGCTCGGCAAACACCGAAAGTTGCTCGAGAAGTCCGTTGACCGTCGAGCAGAGCTGTTCGGCCTCGCCACGCAGGGGTTGTCCGTTGCGGTGCGAGGCCATTCGCTGCGACAGGTCGCCCTCGGCGACGGCGGCGAGCACCCGACTCAGCTCCGTCGTGGGGTGCAGCAGGTCCTCCAGCACCAGGTTCACCGACTGCCGGGCCACCGCCCAGCCGCCGGTGAACGGCTCCGTGGACAGCCGTTCCCCCACGCCGCCGCGCAGCGTGGAGAGCTCGCCGACCAGATCCTGGTTGCGCTCCACGATCTCGTTGAAGACCTCGGCCACGCGCGCGGCGGTGCCGTCGCCGACCGGAGTCAGGCGGCGGCGGAAATTTCCGTCCCGCACATCGCGCATCGCGCTGAGCAGGCGGTCGAGAAACGCGTCCTCGCCGGCGGGCTGCCTCGTCCCGACCGGCAGCGAGGTGGTGTCCACGTCGGCCTCCCTCGAATCGGCTGCCATCGAATAGCGTGTCGGTGACAGCTAGCCTGCCACGCGAACGGTGATGGTGAGCAGTCGAGTCCGCCGGGCTAGTCTGAACCAGACCGGCCAGGAGTCTGGAGGTGGCGCGGTGGTCGACCGACACTCCGCACCCGGGATTCCCGTGCCGACTAGATCGGGACCGACCGGAACGGAGTTGGGCGCGGTACCGCTGAGCAGGCAGGAAACCGTGGGCGCCGCCGTGTGGCAGGCGCTGCTCGACGGTGCCGACAAGGCCGTGCTGGTGCAGGACGGCCGCGGCGTGGTGCGCGTGGTGAGCCGCCGCGCCGCCGAGCTGTTCCCGGATCTGCGGCCCGGCGTCGAATTGGCCGGTGTGGCCGGTTTCACCGGATCGGAGCAGGTCGAGGTCGAGACCACGTGCCAGGGCGTGGCCTGGCGCTGGCTGCCGCGGCGGCTGGACGCCGATCACGTGTCGTGGCATGGTGATCCGACCGAGCCCGACGAGCCGTGGTGCGAGAAGTGCGCCCAGGCGCGGTTTCTGGCCAACACCAGCCGGCTGCTGGGCAGTTCCCTGCGTCGTGAACAGACTTTGCGCAGCATCGTGCAGCTGGCCGTGCCGACGCTGGCCGACTGCTGCGCGGTGATGCTGCCGGCCCGGCGCGGCCGGGTCGAGTGGTGGCGGTACACCCGCGGCGGCGACACCGAGCACGGCCGCGTCGGCCAGCACGCGTTGCGGTCCGTCACCGCACTGGCCGAGGCTTACTCGGGTTCCGCGACCAAGCCGATGGCCGGGCATCCGGTGGGCGGCGCGCGGCTGGACTGGTTGCTGGCCGGCGACGCCGACTCACCCGACAGCGTGACGGTTGTGCCCCTAAGGCACGAAGGTCTGCCGACCGGCGCGTTGGTGTTGGTGGGCAACGGTTCTCTGGACAACACGGAAGTAGTACGGGATTACGCCGGTCGAGCGGCGGCCGCGCTGAGCTCCGCGCACTCCTACAGCGACCAGGCCCGGGCGACCGAGGTGCTGGAGGCCAGCCTGCTGCCCGCGCCGCTGCCCGAGGTGCCGGGCGTCGAGTGGGCCGCGTGCTACCGGCCGGCGCACAGCACGATCCGGGTCGGCGGCGATTTCTACGACGTGTTCCCGGAATCCGACGGCCGGGCCCTGTTCCTGCTCGGCGACGTCTGCGGCAACGGCGTCGAGGCCGCGACGCTCGCCGGCCGGATCCGGCACACCGTCGAGGCGCTGCGGCTGGTGGAGACCGAGCCGACGAAGCTGTTGCACCTGTTGAACAAGGCCATTCTCACCAGCAGCGACAACCGGTTCGCCACGCTCGTAGTCGGCGCCATGGAGCGGCTGGAGTCCGGCGCCGTGCAGGTCCGGCTCGCCTCCGGCGGCCACCCGTCGCCCGTCGTGCTGCGCGCCTCCGGCGCCGTCGAGGAGGTCACCGTGCCCGGCACACTCGTCGGCGTGCTGCCCGATCCCCATTTCAGCGAGGCCACCGTCACTCTTTCGGCCGGCGACGTGTGCATGCTCTACAGCGACGGCGTCACGGAGGCACGCGGCGGCAGCGACGGCCGCGAGCAGTTCGGCGCGCACCGCCTCAGCGAGGCTATCGGCTCCGGCGCCGGCCTCGCCGCGCACGATCTCACCCGGCACGTGGAGAGCCGGCTCGACGAGTGGCTCGCCGGCCGCGACCACGACGACGTCGCCCTGCTGGCGTTGCAGGCTGTCTGAGTTGGCAGGCCGTCTGGCGTGAGGTCGCGCCGGTCTCTGGACCGCAGCCGGATTCCGATCGCCCGCCACCCGACTCGGCCACGACCCGAACCAACGCGGGCGATCGAATTCCGGCCAGGGAAGAGACCGGATCTTCAGCGACCTCACCCCGCGCGGAACACGCGGCATGAAACTGTCAGACCCCCTCGCTAGCGTCGTCGACATGGGTGCGAAGACCGCGATGCTCGTGTCGGCCGACAGGCCGGTTGCCGAGGCGCTCCAAGGGATCTCGGAGGTCGACCTGGACCGCGCCGCCGAACTGCTGTCCAGGCTCAGACCGGGGTCGACCGTCACGGCGACGCCACCGGCGGCACTGTTCGACGCCACCTATCCCGCCGAAGGTGAGGTGTACGCACTTTCGGCCCCGGGACTGGACATGCTCTGCGACCGGACGGTCATGCTGGATCGGCCGTCGGAGTTACCGGAACGGCTGCTGGCTCTGGGCAGGGGAAGGCGGACCTACCTGCACGCCATGCACAGCATGGTGGACTGGCTGGCGTTCGCGGTCTGGGAGGACGGCCGGCTGGCCCGCTCGCTGAGCGTGTCGCCGGACGACGGCGTCATCGAGGACATCGGCGACCGGCTGCCGTTCGAACGGCCTTACTGGGAGGGCGAACACGCGGTGGACGACTACCCGCTGCCGTTCCACCCGCTCGAACTGGGTGAACGGGCGCTGTACGAGTTCTTCGGATTCTTCCTCGAGGGATTCCGGACCCTCGACGGCAAGCTGGCCGAGCCGCTGGTGGACGACGAGAGGGTGGTGATGTCCGGGTTCCGCTGCTAGCTCGCGCGACGACGGCGCATGCCGACGTAGACGACACCGCCGACGACCAGGATCAGCGCCACCACCGCGAGCGCGGTGGGCAGGCTGAAGCCCGAGTCGGACGACTGCCCGGACGCCAGCACGTGCTGCGCGGCCGGCGGCACCGCGGTCGTGGTGGCGCTGGGCGACGCGGTCGGGTCGGCGTCGACGAGCTGACCGACCGGCTGCGCGCCGCTGGCCTTGAGGTTGAAGCCGTAGTCCATCATCGGCGCGGACTGCTTGTACATCTGCGTCACCGGGCTCATCGTGCCGCGTGTGCCGACGAACACGAGGCGGGTGCTGCCCCGCTGCGCGGCATTGATGTACGTGTGCAGCGCGTCGTCGGTGTAGCCGGTCTTGCCGCCGAGGTCGCCGTCGTAGTTGTAGAGCAGCGGGTTGTCGTTGTTGACCTGGAAGCCGGGCTTGCCGCCCCAGCCGGGGAACTGGATCTGCTCGGTGGACACCGCGGCGGCGAACCGCTTGTCCTGCATGGCCAGCCGGAACAGCACGGCCAGGTCGTACGCGGACGAGACCATGCCGGGCCCGTCCAGGCCGGCCGGCGTCGCGGTGCGGGTGTCCAGCGCGCCGACGCTGTGCGCGAGGGCGTTCATCTTGGCGACGGTCTGCGCGACGCCGCCGAGCTGCGTGGCGAACGCGAAGGCGCAGTCGTTGCCGGAGTGCATCAGCAGCGCGTGGAACAGCTGGTCGTTGCTGTACTGGCCGCCGGGGCCGATGCCGACGCGGGTGCCGTCCTGGTTGGCGTCGTCCCAGGTGCCGGTGACCACCGTGTCCATCTTCAGGTCCCGCATGACCACGAGCGAGAGGAGCACCTTGATCAATGACGCCGGCCGCTGCCGGGAGTGCGGGTCGCGGGCCGCGAGCACCTGACCGGTGTCGAGGTCGGCGAGCACCCACGACTCGAACTGGTTGTCCGGCGGGGCCGTGGCCTTGGGCGGCAACACCGGGCCGCACTCGGCCATCCGGGAGCCGCCGACGGGCTGGCTCGGCACCGGCAGCGGAGCCGGCGCGGTCTGACCGGGAGCCGGATTCTCGGACGAGTCGACCGGCGGCGGCGGGGCAGTCCGGAAGTCGCAGCCCGCCGGATCGGCGGCCGCTGTGGGCGCCGCTACCGTGCAGATGAGCACGAAAAGGGCAACCAACAGGCGCAGCAGTCGTCGAGGCACACGGCAGGGTATCCGGAAATCCGGTCGCGCCGGGTCAGCTGCGCTCGTACGTGCGACGCCAGCCGACGCGCGGCGGCCCCTCGGCGCGCACGCGCAGCAGCACGGTCGGCTCGCTGACGTGCGGGACCGTCGACTCCTCGACGTCGGTCACCGCGACCGTCACCGGGTCCGCCCCGGCGTGCACGGCCGCGGCCCGCGCCTGCTCGTGCACACGGGTGCGGATGTCGTCGCCATGCGGGCTGGCCGCGCCGAACATGCGCACCGCCTCGCCGCCCACCGGTGCGGCCGCCACACCGACGGCCGACGCCGCGTCCGCGCGGGGCGGGCAGCACACCAGCGTCGTCCCGGGCAGCGGCCCCGGCAGCGTGTCCACGAGCTTCTCCGCGCCCGGCCCGATCACCAGCAGCGGCAGGTCGCGCGGTGAGCCCTTGGCGCGGTCGACGGCCTCGGCGAGCTGCGTCAGCCCGGACCCTGTTCCCCCGATGGGGGGATCCGTGGCGACGAGCGCCACCGTGCGCAGGCCCGTCTGCACGCCGGCGATGATCGTGGAACCGGCCGCGAGCTGCGCCGACCCGCCGGTCACCGAGCACACCGCCGTCGGCTGCCCGGCGACGTCGGTGAAGGCGACGAGCGCCTCCGACTCGCCGGCGAGCAGCGCGGCGCCCCGCGCGCCGACCGCCGCCGCGGCGCCGTGCATCAGCAGCGGCCGGGTCAGCGCGTAGTCGACGGTCATGATCGAGCCGTCGTTGCGGGCCATGAACGGCTCGGCGTGCGACAGGCCGCAGTCCACCAGCGAGCGGCGCAGCCGGTGCGCCGCGCCCCAGGCCCGCCGGATCAGGGTCGCCTGCAACACCGTGGCGTTCTCACGTTCGAGGAGACCGGCGCCGCCGATCTCGTGGGAGAGCAGGATCGGCACCGAGTCGCCGAGCTCGGCGCGGAGCAGGCCGGCGGCGGCCAGCTCGTGCCCGGGCGCGACGGTGGCGAACACGCTGCTCACCGCGACCGCGTTGACCTTGCCGGCGATCGACCGCGCGAACGCCACCAGCGCGGCCGTGTCCAGCGGCTCGAAGTCGCCGCCGTCCAGGCGCGCGCCGCCGGCGACGCTGGTCTCCGCGATCGACACCGTCGCGCGCAGCTCGGCCGGCCAGCCGGCCAGCGGCGGCAGCGAGGTGGTCGCCGCGCCGAGCCGCACCACCGCGACCGGCCCCAGCTGGCCCGGCCACCGCTTCCAGCTCCGGTCGGAGCCCGGCAGGCCGGCGAGACCGTCGACCTCGCTGACGGCGAGCATCACCTGCTGGATGTTTTCGAGCTCGATGCCGCGCGGGCCGGCTTGCGCCATCAGCTCGTCGACGGCCGAGGGCAGCACCTCGGTGATGGACGGGATCACCGTCGGACGCTCGATCGAGGCCAGCACTGTCCCGTCGCTCTCGACGAGCGCCGCCGCGTACCGGTCGCGTTGCACGGTGATGCCGAGCCGGCAGCTACGGTCCAGCGTCCCGGCGCTCACGGCGCGACCACCGGTCGATACGGCAGGTCCAGGCCGAACGCCGCCGGCCCGACCAGGTCCAACCCGGCCGGCGTGCGCCAGACGTCCGGGCACGGCAGCGCCACCGCCACCACCCGGTGGCCGTAGCGGAGCTCGCCGGCCCCGAGCGCCTCGCCCGTGTACGTGTCGAAGACGGTGATGATGTCCGGCACCGTGGCCAGCACCTGCCCGTCCTCGACGACGGCGAGGTACTCGTGGCCGACCTCCAGCCGCAGCGTGCGGCCGTGATCAGGACCGGTGCCCTCGATCGTCGCCGGCGTGGGCCGGCCCGGCTCCGGCAGCGCCGCGGCGACCTTGCCCTCGGCGATCACCACGCCGTCGAACTCCGCCGCGATGGCCCGCGCCGCGTCCGCCACGGACTTCGCCTCGCCGATGAGCTCGCCGATGCGCAGCGCCTTGGCGATGGAGCCGTCGATGACCGCGCCGGCGGCCTGTTCGACGGTCATCACGTACTCGCTGCTCACGCCCCGGTCGCCGAAGCCGACGACCACCGACCGTGCCATCCGCTCCAGCCAGCCGTCGCCGTCGGCGTGCACCGCGACCACGCGGTCGTGCTCGTCGGCCAGCACCACCGGCTCCGGCGACACGCCGGCCAGGTGCATCGACACCCGGGACATGCCGGGGAACGCCCGCCCCATGCCGTCGGCGTCCAGCATCGGCAGCCCGGCGTGGGCCGCCAGGGCGACCGACGCCGTGCCGTGGAAGCCGCCGATCTCGTTGCACAGCATGGCCACCACCGGCCGGCCGAAGTGCCGCTCGACGTGACCGCGGATGGTGGCGGCCTCGCGGCAGGTGCCGATCCGCTCCGCCCCGATCGCCGGCGCGCCGAGGAAGGAGCACGGCATCACCAGGCCGTCCGAGGGCAGCTCGCTGGCCTGGACCACTGGCACCGGGCCGGTCAGTTCGACGGCGTGCGCGGCCAGCGGCAGCGCGTAGCGCGCCTGCCCGCCGCCCCCGCCGCCGAGCACGTCGCAGCCTCGCGCGAACTCGCGCAGGCGTCCCCCGGCCAGGTGCATGTCGCGATCGTAATCACCCGCGGACGCCGCGCCAGTCCCAGGCGGGTCTCAAGCGGCCGAACGGGTAGCGACCGGTCGGCGTCGCAAGGACTTCTCGCTGATCTCACGCGGCGTGTAGAAGGTGTCGCCGGCGCTGATCGCGGTGCCCGGCGCGACCACCTCGTCGATCCGGTCCAGCGTCTCCTCGTCCAGCACCAGGTCCGCGCCGGCGAGCAGGTCGTCCAGCTGCTCCCGGGTGCGCGGGCCGATGATCGCCGAGGTGACGCCCGGGTGCGCGATCGAGAAGGCCATCGACAGATGGGTCAGCGAGACGCCGGCGTCGGCCGCGATCTTGGCCAGCTCCTCGACCGCCGCCATCTTCCGCGCGTTCTCGGGCAGGGCCGGGTCGAACACCTGGGCCGCCATCTTCGCGCGACCGGTGCTCATGTCGACGCCGTTGCGGTACTTGCCGGACAGCCAGCCCATGGCCAGCGGACTCCAGACCAGCACACCCACGCCGTAGCGCTGGGTCGTCGGCAGCACCGCCGCCTCGATGGTCCGGTTGAGGATCGAGTACGGCGGCTGCTCGGTGCGCAGCCGCTCCAGGCCGCGCCGCTCCGACGTCCACTGCGCCTCGACGATCAGCTCGGCCGGGAACGTCGACGAGCCGAAGGCACGGATCTTGCCGGCGCGCACCAGGTCGGTCAGCGCCGACAGGGTCTCCTCGATGTCGGTGTCCGGGTCCGGACGGTGGGCCTGGTAGATGTCGATGTGGTCGGTGTCCAGCCGGCGCAGGCTGTCCTCCACCGCACGCACGATCCAGCGGCGCGAATTGCCCCGCCGGTTGACGTCGTCGCCCATCTGGTTGTGGAACTTGGTGGCCAGCACGACGTCCTCGCGCCGGCCCTTGATCGCCCGGCCGACGATCCGCTCCGACTCGCCACTCGAGTAGATGTCGGCGGTGTCGATGAAGTTGATGCCGCCGTCCAGGGCGGCGTTGATGATCCGCCCCGCCTCCTCGCCGTCGGTGTTGGCCCACGTGCCGAAGTTCATGGCGCCGAAGCAGTACGGGCTGACCTTGATCCCGGTGCCGCCCAGTACACGCATCTGCATCGCTAACGTCCCCCTTGGGATCGAAGTTGCAACACCAATGTAGCGACTTTGGCACGATGTGCAACCCCCGTGCCGCCACCTAGGATGTTTGACGTGACCCGACCGCTGCGCGCCGACTCCGAGCGAACCGTGCGCGCCATCCTCGACGCCGCCAACCGGGTGCTGGCCGCGGATCCGGGCGCTTCGCTCCAGCAGATCGCCGACGAGGCCGGCGTCGCCCGCACCACCGTGCACCGCCGCTTCGCCAACCGCGAGGCGCTGATGGAGGCGCTGGTCCAGGACATGCTGGAGCAGATGGAGTCGGTCATCGACGACAGCCGGCCGGAGACCGCGCCGCCGCTGGTCGCGCTGCACGAGATGAGCGCCGGCTACATCCGGCTGAAGAGCCGCTGGCGGGTCGGCGCGGTCACCGAGGCCGACGTGCACCAGGACGTCGTCGAACGGATCAAGGCCAAGAACCGGGCCATGTTCCAGCGGCTGGCCGATGCCGGCGTGATCGCCGCCGACACCGACCTGGAGTGGGCCGTGCGCGCGTACTTCGCGCTGCTGCACGAGGCGGTCGAGCGCCGCGCCGCCACCGGCAGCGAGCCGGACACCCTGGCGGCGCTGGTCACCTCGACCCTCGTGGGTGGACTGCGGGAGCCCGTCAGCCCTGCGTGATGTACTGCTCCAACTGGGCCTGCTCCTCCTGGAGCTGGCTGATCTGGCGCTTGACGACGTCGCCGATGCTGACGATGCCGGCCAGCCGGCCGTTGTCCACCACCGGCACGTGCCGGATGCGGCGCTCGGTCATCATCACCGACAGGCTCTCCACGGTGTCGTTGGACGTGCAGGTGAACACCGAGGTGGTCATGATCTCCGACACCGGCCGCTCCAGCAGCGGGGCGCCGCGCTCGGCCAGCCGGCGCACCACGTCGCGCTCGGACACGATGCCGGCGACCCCCTCCGGGGTGAGCACGACGACCGCGCCGATGTTGTGTTTGGCCAGTTCACCGAGGAGCTCGGCGACCGTGGTCCATGGTGGCACGGTGGCCACGCTCGACCCTTTGCTCCGCAGGACGTCCGCGATCCGCATCGTGCTCGCCTCCGATCGGCGCAGGGGCTGCCTGAAATGCCCAGGTTAGTGGGCCAGGTCACAAAGCGCGCGGGGCTGACAGCCATGTTTCGATCAAGTGGTAGCCGATCGAGTCCCGGAACCGGGGCATGTGGTCGCGAAGCACCTGCTCACGGGTGAGCCAGCGGGCCTCGGCCAGCTCGGCGCCGTCCACGTGAATCTCGTCGGACAGTGCCACGGCCCGGAAGCCGATCATGAGCCCGGCCGGGAACGGCCACGGCTGCGACCCGAAGTACGACACCTCGCCGACGGCCACGCCGGCTTCCTCGGCGACCTCCCGTCGCACCGCGTCCTCCAGGCTCTCGCCGAGGTCGACGAATCCGGCGAGCGTGGAGAACCAGGACGAACGGACGTGCCGGCCGAACAGCGCCCGATCGCCGTGCTCGACGAGCACGATGACGGCCGGCTCGATACGTGGGAACAGCTCCCGCCCGCAGCCGAAGCAGTCCCGGACGTTGCCGCCGTGCCGCACGGAGGTGCCGCCGCCGCAGGCCCCGCAGAACCGCTGGTTCCGGTTCCAGTGCAGCAACGCCTTGGCGTACACCAGGGCCGCGGACTCCTGGGCGCTGACGTCGCCGAACAGCGTGCGGATGTCCACGGTGGACGCCGGTTCCTCGGCGAGCTCCACGGCGAACACGCCCTCGTCGTCGCCGACGCCGAGGAACACCTCGTCGCCGACGGGCTCGCTGTCCGGCGCGTACCGGTCGCGCCAGAACGGCAGCACCCGCGCGCCCGGCCGGGCCCGCAGGGCGGCGATCCAGTCCGGGTTCGAGCGGCGGTCACTGGCGCGGTCGAGCCGAAGCCCGCTGTAGGGGATCACTCTGGCGATCGTATGGTCCTTGCCGTGCAGCTGAGGACGAAAGTCGGAACTGTGGCGGAGACCATCGTGGGCAAGCGGGGCACGGTGACGTTCCTCGACGTGCTGGTCGCGCTCGGGTGGGTGCACGAGAAGAACGTGCAGCGCTGGCAGCAGGGTCGGCTCGACCCGCTGAGCACGGTGACGTCGACGGGCGACGCGAAGCTGCTGGAGGCGGCGCAGCTGTTCGCGGACTGGGGCCGCGACCGGTTCAACGCCAACCACGAACCGCACGTCTCGGCGACCCGCGACCGCCGGGCGCTGCGCTTCACCGCGCGCGACACCGATGCCGTACATCTGCGCTACAGCACGGACAAGCCCCGCGCGGTGAAGGACCAGAAGCTGCCGGACCTGGTCGTGCTGGAGGCCAAGTCCACCTTCGAGTGCGCGGAATGCCGTGGCCCGGACGACTTCCTGATGATCGACGCCGGCGAGGCGATCTGCCTGGGCTGCGCGGACCTGGACCACCTGGTGTTCCTGAAGGCCGGCGACGCGACGCTGAGCCGCCGCGCCCGCAAGGAGAGCGGCCTCGCGGCGATCGTGCTGCGGCCGGATCCGCGCCGCCGCAACCGAACCCAGCGGCTGGGCATCCTCGTCGAGCCGGACGCCCTCGAACGGGCCGAGCGGCAGTGCTTCGACGACGAGGAGCTGCGCGCCCGCCGCCGGGTCAAGGACGCGGAACGCCGCGAGGTGCTGGACGTGAAGTTCCAGGCACAGTTCGCGGCCGAGATCCGGTCGCAGTTCCCGAAGTGCCCGGCCGACCGGGCGGAGGCGATCGCCCGGCACACGGCGCTGCGCGGCAGCGGGCGGGTCGGCCGGTCGGCGGCCGGCCGCGCGTTGGACGAGCGGGCGGTCCGCCACGCCGTCGTCGCCTCCGTACGGCACGAGGACACCGACTACGACGCCATGCTGATGCGGGGCGTGCCCCGGCAGGCGGCCCGCGACCAGATCTGGCCGCGGATCGACCAGGTGCTCACAAGCTGGTCATGAACGCCCGGGTGGTGTCGTCGGCCGGGAAGAAGGACTCGATCACCAGCTCGGCGACGGTCACGTCCAGCGGCGTGCCGAACGTGGCGATGGTGCTGAAGAACGACAACTCCACATCGCAGCGCCGGATCCGCAGCGGCACGATCAGGTTGCCGGCCGACGGCGTCAGCTCGATGTCCGGCTCCTCGTCGTCGCACGGATACGCGGCCACCTCCCGGTACAACTCGGTCAGCTCCGGATCCGCGACCACCGCGAGCTGCCGGCGCAGCTGGCCGAGCAGGTGCGCCCGCCACTCGCCGAGGTTGATGATCTGCGGGGCCATCCCCTCGGGGTGCAACGCGAGCCGCAGCACGTTCGTGGCCGGCCCGACCAGGTGTTCGGCGGCGCCGGCGGTGAGGAAGGACGCGCTGGCGTTGGCGTCGAGCAGGTTCCAGTAGCGGTCCACCACCACGGCCGGATACGGGTCGTGCCCCGTCAGGATCTGCCGGACCGCCTCGCGGACCGGGGCCAGCTCCGGCGAGTCCAGCGCCGTGCGGGTGTAGACCGGGGCGTAGCCGGCGGCGACGAGCAGGCTGTTCCGCTCGCGCAGCGGCACCTCCAGCCGGTCGGCCAGGTGCAGCACCATGTCCCGGCTCGGCGTGGCGCGGCCCGTCTCCAGGAAGCTGAGGTGCCGGGTCGACACCTCAGCCTGGTTGGAGAGCTCCAGCTGGCTGAGCCGGCGGTGCTCGCGCCACTGCCGCAGCAGTTCGCCGACCGGTCGCTGCCTGATCTCCACCGTGGTCATGCCGCCGACGCTACCCACGCGCCGTCGGGCGGACCATTACCTTGCACGTAAGGGTCACGCGCTCCCCCAGCTCCGCCAGCCACCGCTCGCCCTCGACGAGGCGTGCCAGCTCCGGCCCCGGGTCCGTCACCTCGACGAAGCCCCGCTGCCGGTACCAGGGTTCGTTCCACGGGATGCGCCGGAACGTGGTCAGCGTGACCGCCCGGCCGGCGGCGCGTCCGAAGACCGCCGCCAGCAGGGCGGTGCCCAGGCCACGGCGCCCGTGGTCCGGGTGCACGGCGAGTTGGTGCAGGTGCAGGCCGTCGTCGACGTCCCCGACGAACGCGAAGCCCACCGCCGGCCGCCCGACCACGAACACGTCCGCCGGATCGGCGGCGTGCTCGATGTTCGGGCTCGGCGGGAACACGATCCCGTACGGCTCGAACATCCTGTCGCCGGCGTCCTCGACCGCCGCGAGACCGGCCAGCTCGCCGGCCTCGGCCACCCGCACCTCGTCCATCAACACTCCACTTGGGACTCGACGATGTCCGCCGCGCGCCGAACCCCGCCGCTGGCAAGGATTTCCTCGCGAACGGCCCGCAGGTTGGCCGCGATCCCGGCATCCGTGCTCACCCGGTTCAGCGCCTCACGGAGCCGCTCGACCGTCACTTCGTCGCGGGGAATGTGCACGCCCAGCCCGAGTTCCTCGATCCGGGGCCCCGTGAGCAGCTGGTCGACGGCCTGCGGCACCGCGATCAGCGGCACCCCCTGCGCGAGCGCCTCCATGACGCCGCCCATGCCGGCATGGGTGATGAACGCGCTGGCGGCCGTCAGCATCGACGCTTGCGGAATCCACTGCCGGACAACGACGTTGTCCGGCAGCGGCCCGAGGTCCGCCGGGTCGACGAACCGTCCGACGGACATCTCCACGCGCCAGCCGTTGTCGGCGAACGCGTCCACACAGGTCCGGAAGAAGTCCGGCCGGTCCGTGTAGGACGACCCCAGCGAGATCACCAGCACCGGCCGGTCGTCCGGCGGCGACCACGGCGCGGGCGACCCCATCGGACCGACGAAGGTGAAGTTGCCGTCCACGGTCGCACCGTCGAACTGGAACGATCGCGGCATCACCACCAGGCACGGCCGCGGCGTCAGCAACTCCTCGGGAATGCCATATGCGGCAACGTAAGCCGGGAAGTCCTCGGCCTTGGAGCCGGGCAGCGAGATGTAGCTGGCCGACACCTGCACCACCGGGATGCCCCAGCGGTCGGCCAGCACCGGCCCCTGGAAGGCCCCGATGTCGCAGACGATCACATCCGGCCGGTCGCCGGCGTACAGCGCCTCGATCTGCGGGGTGACGGCGGTGAACTCGTCGACGAACATGCGTGTGCCGGCATCGCCGTCCTCGGGCATGCGCGCCGGGAATGTCGTCGTGTGAAGCAACGCGGTCGCGCCGACCTCGGTGACGGTGTCGGCGAACGCGTCGGTGGTGGCGTAGCTGACCCGATGCCCGCGCGCGACCAGTTCGGTCACCAGCGGCAGGCCGGGCAGGACGTGGCCGTGCTCGGGCACGGCCATGAACGAGATGTGCATGGCGGAACTCCTGCTGAGAAGACGAGTGGGTACGAGACGTCCACTCGGCTCTTACTGGTACAGCGGCAGGTGTCCGAAGCGCATGCCCGCGAAGCTAGCAGCGCTAGCGCGCGTAGCGCCACCAGATTTCAGGACGCCCAGGACGGCAGCGGCTCGCGCGCGGCGAGCCAGTCGCCGGGCACGGCGGCGACCAGCGAGACGATGCCGCCGACGATCGCGCCGGTGGTGTCGATGTCGCCGCCGACCTCGACACACGTCAGCACGGCCTGGCGGTAGTCGTCGAGATGGGTGGCGGCGGCCCAGGTCGTGAACGGCACGGTGTCCTGGGCCAGCACCCGCGAGCCGTTACCCAGCTCGAAGGCGACCTCGGCGGCGGACCGGCCGAGCAGCTCCCGGGCCCGTTCCACCCGGCGGCGGACCTCGCTGTCGGGCAGCCGGTCCAGCACGAACGCGAACAGCCCGTCGGCCGTCGGCGACGCCCCGGCCAGTCGGCAGCCGCCGGTGTAGGCGGCGGCCAGCGCGACGGCGACGCCGCCCGCGACGCCCTCGGGGTGCAGGTGCGTCACCTGGCACGCCCTGGTGGCCTGCTCGACGACCTGGTCGGGATCGTCGGCGTAGAACGCACCTAGCGGCGCTATCCGCATGGCGCCGCCGTTGCCGCAGGAGCCGGTGCCGCCGAAGGCGGCGCCAGCCGCGGTCTGCCACGGCACACCGTCACGGATCCGGTGCAGGATCACCACCGCGCCCGGGCCGTAGCCCCGGTACGGCTCGCACCGGTCCGCGAACAGGCCCGCCAGCTCGTCCTGGTCGATCTCGCCGCGATCCCGCAGTTCGGTGAACACCGAGCAGGCCATCTCGGTGTCGTCCGTCCATTCCCAGCGCCCCGCCGGGATGCGCGGCAGGGCGTTGCCGGGAACGAAGTACTGCGCGCCCAACGCGTCCCCGACCGACAGTCCGGCCAGGGCGTCGCGGGCGAGGTCGAGCCGCGTCATCCCCCGCTGCGACGGTTGGAGTACTGGCGCTGGTGGCCGGTGCTCGCCGTCTTGACGTGGGGGTTGTAGGCCACGCCGTTGGTCTTCGGCTGGGCCTTGCCCTTGTGCCGGCGCTCGGCGCGGTTCGGGCGGACGACGGTCTCGTCGGCCGCCGGCGTCGAGTCGCCCGCCTCGGCGGGGTTCTGGTCGGCGTTCTGCTGGGGCATGGGTGTCCTCCTGAGGGTTCGTCACGTACCAGGGGGTGAAGTCGCACGAAGGCGCGCTCAGAGGATCATGCGGACGACGGTACCAGCCGCAACCGCTCCCGGCACCTGCATTTTCAGCCGGCCAGGAACTCCTCGAAGGTGCGGCCGCCTACGGCGTGGTCGGGGGCCAGGTGACGGCCCTCCCGGTAGGCGCGGGCGATGCCGCCCGGCACCGGCACCGACAGCAGCGGGCGGCGCTTGCCGGTGAGCATCAGGTAGGTGCCGGCCAGCTGCCGCACGTCCAGCACCTGCGGCCCGCCCATGTCCTCGACGCGGCCGGCCGGCGCGTGCAGGGCCAGCCCGGCCAGCCGCTCGGCGACGTCGGCGGTGTCGATCGGCTGGAACCGGAAGCCGGCGGGCAGCGGCATGACCGGCAGCCGCGCGGCCAGCCCCAGGATCTGCGCCACCAGGTCGTGGAACTGGGTGGTGCGCAGAATCGTCCACGGCAGTCCGGATTCGACGATCTCCCGCTCCACCGCGAGCTTCGCCCGGTAGTACGGCATCGGCACCTGCTCGATGCCGACGATGGAGATGTAGACGAGGTGCGGGCCGCCCGCGCGGCGGGCGGCCTCCATCAGGTTGCGGGTGGCGACGATGTCGCCGCGGCCGTTGGTGGTCGCGCAGTGCACGATCGCCGACGCGCCCTCGACGGCCTGGTCGATGTTGAGGCCCTTGCGCAGGTCGACGGAGACGGTGGTGTTGCGCCGGCTGATCGACTGCACCTCGACGCCGCGGCCGTGCAGTCGTTCGACGACCACCTGTCCGAGCCGCCCGGTGCCGCCGGTGACGACGATCTTGCGCCTCACGACAGCAGCCGCGTGACGAGGAGGTCGACGCGGGCTTCGTGCTGGCCGTCGGAGAGGCGGCCCGCGCGGGTGAGCGTGGCCAGGCCGTGCAGGGCGGCCCAGCCGACCTCGGTGAAGGTGCCGATCTCGGCCGGGTCCTCGACCACTGCCTCGAAGGTCACCGACAGCTGCCGGAACCCGTCCAGCAGCGCCGGCGGCGAGTCCGGCTGGGCGAAGCGCAGGCCGATGTCGAGGGTGAACATCGCGTCGTAGAGCGCGGGGTTGGCCGCGGCGAAGTCGAGGTAGGCGTCCACGACGGCCCGGACCAGGGCCGGCCGCTCGACCTGCTTGCGGCGCGCCGCCCCCATCGCCGCCGCCAGCTCGACGAAGCCCTGCTCGGCGACCGCCGCGACGATCGCGTCCTTGTTGGCGAAGTGGCTGTAGAGGACCGGCTGGCTGTACTCGATCCGCTCGGACAGCCGGCGCGTGGTCACCGCGTCCCAGCCCTCGGCCTCGGCCAGCTCGCGGGCGGTGCTGATGATCAGTTCATGGCGCTGCGCCCGGTCCCGCTCACGCCGCTGCTGCACGGTCACGCTCGAAATTCTAGCACCGCTAGCTTTCCGAGCGCAGCTCCTGCTAGCTTTGCTCGCATACCTAGCAGCGCTAGATTCACGAGCGGAGACAGCAGATGTACACGGTGGTAGTGGTGGTAGCGGCGATCCTCGGCGTTGCGGTGGTCGCCATGGGGGTGGCCTACCTGGTCGCACCGGTCGCCAACGCCAAGGGCTTCGGCCTGCCCGCCTGGCCCGAGGGCGTCCTCGCCGCGTGGCTCAACATCAAGGGCATCCGCGACGTCGGCATGGGCGTCGCGCTCCTGGTCCTGCTCGCCACCGCCGGCCCGCACGTCATGGGCTGGTACCTGCTCGTCTCCGCCATCGTGCCGATCGGCGACGCCGTCATCGTGCTGCGGCACGGCGGCTCGAAGGTGCTGGCGTTGGGCATGCACGCCGCCACGGCGGCGGTGATCGTCGCCGTCGCGGCCGTGCTCCTGCTGGCCGGTTGACCGACGCGGATCGGGTCAGTGGAGCGCGACTTCCCAGTCCTCCAGCGGCGGCTCCCCCTCGGGCAGGCGGCCGGTGCAGTACTGGTGGAGCCACAGCGCGGCCCGCCGCTCGGCGTGCTTCTCGTTCACCGGCTCGCCCGCGTCACCGAACTCGAGGACGTTGGCGAAGATCGCGAACAGGATCTCCATCTGGCTCGGGGAGTCGCGCAGGTCGTCCCAGTACTCGATCCCGTCGAGCAGCGGGCCGCCGACCGACCCGCGGGCGACCCGCCCGGCGAACCGCCGCAGCGCGCCGGAAGCTCCATTCGACAAGGCTTTGCTCACGACGGCAACGATAGATGCCCTACCGGTTCGTCGAGTACGAGTGCGCCCCGGCGCCGGCGAGCTTGCCGCCGTCGACGATCAGGTACTCGTCCCGGATCGGCTCCCCCGCGAACCAGTTCTCCAGGATCTCCCGGGTGCCCGCGGCGTACCGGGCCTGCGCGGACAGGGTCGAGCCGGAGATGTGTGGGGTCATGCCGTGGTGCGGCATGGTGCGCCACGGGTGGTCGGCCGGCGCGGGCTGCGGGAACCAGACGTCGCCCGCGTAGCCGGCGAGCTGCCCGCTCTCCAGGGCCCGGACGACGGCGTCCCGGTCGGCGATCCTGGCCCGGGCGGTGTTGATCAGGTAGGCGCCGCGCTTCATGGCGCCGATGAGCTCGTCGTCGAACAGACCCTCGGTCTCGGGGTGCAGCGGCGCGTTGATCGTCACGACGTCGCAGAACGGCACCATGTCGGCGGCGCTCTCGTGGAACACCAGCCCCAGCCCGTCCTCGACGGCACGCGGCAGCCGGTGCCGGTCGGTGTAGTGCAGGTGCACGTCGAACGGCGCGAGCCGGCGCAGCACCGCGGCGCCGATCCGGCCGGCGGCCACGGTGCCGACGTGCATGCCCTCGAGGTCGTAGGCGCGGGCGACGCAGTCGGCGATGTTCCAGCCGCCGTCCAGCACCACCTGGTGCGACGGCAAGTAGTTGCGCACCAACGACAGGATCATCATCACCACGTGCTCGGCGACGCTGATGCTGTTGCTGTGGGTGACCTCGGCGACGGTGATGCCGTGCTCGATGGCGGCGTCCAGGTCGACGTGGTCGGAACCGATGCCGGCCGTGATCGCCAGCTTCAGCCGCGGCGCGCGGGCGATCCGCTCGGCGGTCAGGTAGGCCGGCCAGAACGGTTGGGAGACAACGATGTCCGCGTCCACCAGCTCGCGGTCGAACACGGAGTCGGCGCCGTCCTTGTCCGAGGTGACGACCAGCGTGTGGCCCTGGCTCTCCAGGTACTCACGCAGCCCCAGCGCCCCGGTCACGCTGCCCAGCAGCTGGCCGGGCGTGAAGCCGAGGCCGCGCGGCGTCGGCAGGGTCTGCCCGCCCGGATATCCGGGCACCTGCGGCAGATCGTCCCGGGCGTAGGCGGTCGGGTATCCGACGGTCGGGTCGTCGTACAGCACACACAGCACCTTTGCCATGGCTGGCCCCACATTCTGCGTCGCGAGTAGGTGCTTCAGGACCATCCTCGCGGCCGGGTGGGGCCGTCAAAACGTTCTTCCCTATCCCGGGATAGAAGGCTTCTATCGCAGATAGCCGGCCAGCACCCGGTCCAGCACGCCGCGCACGTCCACCTCACGGGCGATCTCCACCAGGCCGCGGGCCAGCATCGACTCCGGCTCGTGCCCGGCCACCAGCAGTCCGATCATCGGCGCCCGCGGCGGATCGTCCAGCCGCACCACCCGCATCCCCTGCGGCACACCGAACATGTGCAGCCAGGCGTGCGAGATCACGCTGGACCACTGGCGCGAGGCGACGTGCGCGTACAGCGCCGACACGGTGTCGGTCTCGATCGCCGGCACCACGCTCGCGCCGAACGCGGCGAAGGTCTCGTCCAGGATCCGGCGGTTCTGCATCTGCCGCGACAACAGGCACAGCGGAACCGTCGCCGCCTCCGCCCAGCGCAGGCTGGTCCGATCGGCGAACTGGCCGTCGCTCGGCGTCAGCAGCAGATACCGCTCCTGGTACAGGGAAATCGCCGAAGGGTCGTCCACATAGGTCATTGCGATGTCCAGTTCGAACTCCGCCAGCCGGCGGGCGATCTCCCGTGACGGCAACGACTCCAGCGTGATCCGGGCGTGCGGGTGGCGCTGGCAGAACGGGGTCGTCAGCAGCGGCGCCACCGTCAGGGCGGTCGGGATCGCGCCGATCCGCAGCACCCCGGACAGGCTGCCGCGCATGGTCGACAGGTCCTGGCGCAGCGCGTCGCACTCGGCCAGGATCCTGTTCGCCCACAGCAGGACCCGCTCCCCCTCGGGCGTCAGGCCCTCGTAGCGCTGGCCGCGCTGCACGATCGGCACGTCCAGTTCGTGCTCCAACTTCCGGATCGCCGCCGACAGCGACGGCTGCGACACGTGGCACGCCGCCGCGGCCCGCGCGAAATGCCGCTCCCGGGCGAGGGCGACGAGGTACTCCAACTGACGCAACAGCACGGCCCAGCATCCCCCGGAACGCCAGGCTGGTGCCACTCCAGGGGAGTAGCGTCGCCCGCATGGAATACCTCCGGTTGGGCAAGAGCGGGCTGTCGGTCTCCAAGGTCATCCTGGGCTGCATGAGCTTCGGCGACCCCACGCGCGGCACGCACCAGTGGTCGTTCGGCATCGACGAGTCCCGGCCGTACTTCAAGCAGGCGATCGAGGCGGGCATCACCACCTTCGACACCGCAAACGTGTACTCGATGGGGGCCAGCGAGGAGATCACCGGCCAGCTGCTGCGCGAGTTCGCCAAGCGGGACGAGGTGGTCATCGCCACCAAGGTGCGCGGCATGATGGGCCCCGGCCCCAAGGGCGTAGGCCTGTCGCGGGCGGCGATCCTCACCCAGGTCGACGAGAGCCTGCGCCGGCTGGGCACCGACTACATCGACCTGTACCAGATCCACCGGTTCGACGCGGACGTGCCGATCGAGGAGACCATGGAGGCGCTGCACGACGTGGTGAAGGCCGGCAAGGCCCGCTACATCGGCGCCTCCTCGATGTGGACCTGGCAGTTCGCGCAGATGCAGCACACCGCCGACCTGAACGGCTGGACCCGGTTCGTGTCCATGCAGAACCAGTACAACCTGCTCCAGCGCGAGGAGGAGCGGGAGATGCTGCCGTACTGCCTGGACCAGGGCGTCGGCGTCATCCCGTGGAGCCCGCTGGCCCGCGGCCGGCTGACCAGGCCCGCCGACGCCGAGAGCACCGCGCGCAGCGACACCGACGGGTTCAGCAAGATCCTCTACGACAAGACCGCCGAGGCCGACCGGGCCATCGTCGACGCCGTCGGGGCCATCGCCGAGGAGCGCGGCGTCCCCCGCGCCCAGGTGGCGCTGGCGTGGATGATGGGCAAGCCGACCGTCACCGCGCCGATCGTCGGCACCACCAAGCCGCACCACCTGACCGACGCGGTCGCCGCCGTCGACCTCAAGCTGAGCGCGGACGAGGTGGCGCGGCTGGAGGAGCACTACACGGCGCGGCCCGCCTCCGGCTTCTGACATAGTGCACGCCCGGAACTCCGGCACGGAGTTCCGGGCGGCCCGATACTGGGGGCATGTCGGAGTACAGCCGCGACTCGCGGTACATCACCACCCGGATCACCGCCGACGGCCGGGACGGCTATCCGGTCGAGCCCGGCCGCTACCGGCTCGTCGTCGCGCGGGCCTGTCCCTGGGCCAACCGGATGATCATCGTGCGGCGGCTGCTCGGCCTGGAGGACGTGCTGTCCATGGGCATCTGCGGGCCCGTGCACGACGAGCGCAGCTGGACGTTCGACCTCGACCCCGGCGGCCGGGACCCGGTGCTGGGCATCGAGCGGCTCCAGGAGGCCTACTTCAAGCGGTTCCCCGGCTACGAGCGCGGCATCACCGTGCCGGCGATCGTGGAGGAGGCCACCGGCGAGGTCGTCACCAACGACTACGCGCAGATGACCATCGACCTGTCGCTGGAGTGGACGCGGTACCACCGCGCCGGCGCGCCCGAGCTGTACCCCGAGCACCTGCGGGCCGAGATCGACGAGGTCAGCGAGCTCGTCTACCGGGACGTGAACAACGGCGTGTACCGGGCCGGGTTCGCCAGCGACCAGGACTCGTACCAGAAGGCTTACCGACGGCTGTTCGACCGGCTCGACTGGCTCAGCGACCGGCTCGCCGGGCAGCGCTACCTCGTCGGCGACACCATCACCGAGGCCGATGTGCGGCTGTTCACCACGCTGGCCCGGTTCGACGCCGTGTACCACGGGCACTTCAAGTGCAACCGCACCAAGCTGGCCGAGATTCCGGTGCTGTGGGCATACACCCGGGACCTGTTCCAGACGCCCGGTTTCGGCGACACGATCGACTTCGCGCAGATCAAGCAGCACTACTACGAGGTGCACCGGATGATCAACCCCACCGGCATCGTGCCGCTGGGGCCGGACCTGCGCAACTGGCTCACGCCGCACGGCCGGGAGTCGCTCGGTGGCCGTCCGTTCGGCGAGGGCACCCCGCCCGGACCGACCTTGGCGGCAGAGACGGTGCCCGCCGCCAACTGGGTCAGTTGAGCGCCGTTCTGAGGCAGTCGAGCGGGTCGTCGGCGTGGTACGGGTGTTCCGACGGCTCGATGCCGTTGAGGAACCCGTCGTAGACCGCCGCCCCGCGCAGCGCGCCGAGCGGGCGCTTGAGCTCCAGCGCCCGCTCCGGCTCGCAGCCGGGGATCTTGTTGCGCCACAGGGATATCCAACGCTCGGTGTCGCCGCGGACATCCAGCGCGGGGTGCCCGATCACGCTGTCCGTCCAGTCCAGGATCACCCTTCTCACGCCGTCGGATCGGACGTTGCCGGGATGGAAGTCGCCGTGCACCAAGCTGTCCGGGATGCCGCAGTCGGCCAGCGCCGCGAACCGCTCCGGCAGCCCTGCCACCAGCTTCGCCAGCGCGGACCGCTCATCGGACGTCAGGCGGTCGGCGTAGGCGTCGACCGTGGCGGAAACGGTTGCCGTGAAAGGATCTCCGCGCCAGTCGGGCACGCCCAGCGCCAGCAGCTCGTTGACGTGTTCGGCGGCCGTCTCCTGGATCCGGAACAGGTCATGCACCATGTCCGCGATCTCCGCTGGCTCGGCGTCGTAGCGGTCGGTGCCGGGCACGTCCACCATCAGCATCCGGCCGTCCTGCGCGCGGATCAGCCGCGGCACCAGGTCGGGGGCGTGCTTTCCCAGCCAGGCCAACACGATCGGCTCCTGCCGGAGGAACGGCGGGACCTCCTTCAGCCAGCGGTTCCCCAGCCGCCACACCGAGGACAGGTTCCAGGTCCGTTGCTGCACACCGCTTTCCACGCCCGCCCAGCGCAGTGAGGCCTGGGGGCCGCCGGGCTCCGCCCAGGCCATCCGCAGCGGATGCGGCGCCAGCCAGGTCTCGTCGAACGGGCCGAGGTCCAGCGGCGGCCCGTCGTACTCGGCGAGGTAGGTGACGTTGCCACCGTGCGGCCTCGGGTTTTCCGCCGCCACCAGGCGAAGGACCACCACGTCGATGCCGAACTCGTCACGGGCCCTGGTCACCACCGGCGCGACTTCCTGCCACCACTGGGATTCCACGTCGAACGGACGGGTGGTGCCCAGCGGCGCCCCGTTCGGATCCACCAACGCCAGCGTCACTGTGCGACCCATGCCGATCAGCCTAGGACCCGGCGAACGCCCGCCCCGACCGGCACCGCCATCAGCCCACCCGACCAGCGGCGACCCCTGAATATGGGCATCAGTCCCATGCCCGTCCGAAACGGGCCAGCTCGTCGGCGTGCTCGATGCGCCGCGACCACTCCGCCGGCCAGCACTCGACGCCGTGCGCGGCGCCGGCGAACGCCCCGGCGAGGCAGGCGATGGAGTCCGAGTCGCCGGCGGTCGTCGCCGCCCGGGACAGCGTCGCCACGGGCTCGTCCGGGAACAGCAGGAAGCAGTGCACAGCCGTGGCCAGCGCCTCCTCGGCGATCCAGCCCTCGCCCGTGCGCAGGCACGGATCCGCATCCCGGTCCGGCGCCGCGAGGGCGGCCTTGAGTGCATCCAACGCGACGAGGCACTCATCCCACCCACGAGCGATGAACTCGGTCGGGCTGTCGACGCCGGGCCGCATCCACAGATCGGCCAGCCACTCCTCGTGATAGACCGTCCGCTGCTCCCGGCAGCGGTCGATCAGCGCGTCCGGCAGGTCCGCCGGCCGCATTCCGTTGCGCAGCCAGTGAATCGCGAACGCCGTAAGGTCACTCGCCACCAGCGCGGTCGGGTGGCCGTGCGTCAGCGCCGCCTGGAACTGCGCCGACGCAGCCCGCTCCACCTCGCCCAGCCCCGGCATCAGACCCATCGGCGCCACCCGCATGTTCGCGCCGCAGCCCTTCGACGTCTCCTGCGTCGCCCTGCGCCAGGCGATGCCGTACGACAGCAGCTCACACGCGCGCAGGCAGGTCATGCCCGGCGCGCGGTTGTTCTCGGGGCTGTCCAGCCACTCCACGAACTGCTCACGCAGCGCCTTCTCCATGGCAGCCGGGTCCAGCGGCCCGTGCGCCGGCATCGCCCTCGCCACGGCCAGGGTCATCTGCGTGTCGTCCGTGATCAGCGCCGGCTCCCCCGCCGGCTCGCGCGGGCCCTCCGGTCCGTACCGGAGCACGATCTCGTCCACCGACAGGAACTCCGTCGGCGCGCCCAGGGCGTCGCCGTACGCCAGTCCGAACAGGCTCCCGGTCGCTTTCACCTGGTGATTCTCACATCGGCGACAACCGGTTATCGGTGAGCAGCGTCCGCAGCGACTTCTCCAGCGCCGCCCGCTCCCTCGGCGACAGCCCCTCGGCCAGCCGCTGCATGTTGGCGGCGTGCTCGGTGAGCGCCGAGTCGATCAGCCGGCGGCCCTCGTCGGTCAGCGCCACGACAAAGCTCCGGCGATCCCCGGGGTCGAGCGTACGCGCGACCAGGCCCGCCGCCTCCAGGCCGTCCAGACGCTTGGTCATGCCCGAACGGGACATCATCAGCGCGTCCGCCAGGTCCGACGGGATCGCCGGGCCCGCGCGGCGCAGCGCCGTCAGCACGTCGAACTCGCCCGCGCGCAGGCCGTGGGCCGCGCACCAGTCGTCCATGAACGCCGTCAGCACCGCCGACAGCCGCATGATCCGGCCGAACACGCCGAGCGCCGACAGGTCCAGGTCCGGCCGCTCCCGCCGCCACTGCTCGAGGATCACGTCGATCGCGTCGCCCACCCCGTCATCCTAGTTCCCCGGACGATAATTCTCTGGCGAACTATCTTCCGGCGAACTACCCTGGCCGCATGACACTCGTGCGGGCCGATCGGGCCGAGGTGCTGGGCACCGAGAACGCGATGATCCGGCTGCTGGCCGACGGCCGCGACACCGACGGCGCGATCAGCGCCAACCGCACCACCCTCGCCCCCGGCGTCGACGGGCCGCCGCCGCACTTCCACCGCGGCTCCACCGAGATCTTCTTCGTGCTCGACGGCGCACTGGAGGCCCTCGCCGGCGACCGCGTGGTCACCCTCGGCCGCGGCGACTTCCTCGCCGTGCCCAAGCTCATGCCGCACGCCTTCGGCTCCGTCGCCGAACCCGCCGACGTCCTGATCCTGTTCGCCCCCGGCATGCTCGACCGCCTCGACTACTTCCGCCTCGGCGACCGTGTGCTCAGGGGCCAGGCCGATCCGCGCGAACTCCTTGCCACACAGGACCGTTACGACAACCACTTCCTCGACAGCCCGCTCTGGCGCGAGGCCCGTGGCGCACGGCCGGCGCGGCCCTGGATTTCGCTTCAGCCGAGGCGGCCGCGTGCCCGAGAATGATCGAATGACCCGGATCACCCACCGAATCGCGGACGGCGTGCGCGTGCCAGGAGCCTGGCGGCACGCGTTCATCAACAACGGCGGCACGTACTTCCTCACCGACCTGATCGTGTACGCGGACGGGCTGATCGACTGCTGGGGCCTGGTCACGGTCGAGCAGTTCGAGCGGAAGGTGCGCGGTGGGTGGGTGGCGACGAGCATCCCCGACGGCGCAAGGGCTTCGGCGTACGGCCTGGCGTCGTGGCGGTTCAAGAAGCCGCAGACGTGGTCCACTCCCGACACGCTGCTGGCGGAGGTCGCGGACACGATCGACGAGCTGAACGGCCGGCCGGACTCGGTCGGGCGCTGCCTGGCCGCGGTGAGCGCTTTCCTCGACGACCGGACGGAGGAGAACCGCGCCGCCGTCCGCGAGACGTATCTGGCGATCCCGGAAACGGTGCGACGCCAGGCACTCGGCGACATGGACCGCGGCGACGAACCGCTCCAGGCGTTGGCCGTCGGCCCCGGCGGCACCGCATTCAACCCGGAAGGTGTTGTCACGCAAGAGGAGTACGACCGCGCCGTCGCCTACTTCGACGGGTGGATCTTCCCCGGGCAGGAGCCGGACACCTCCGAGCACGCGCCGGCGATCAAGCTGCCGCAGGGGCACCCGCCGGAGCCGCTGCGCAACGACTTCCCCGCGCCGATCATGGTCGACGGGACCATCTATCCGTCCGTATCCGAGGCCTGCCAAGCACTTCCGGCGCTCAACACCGCGGCGATGGCCGGGCTGCTACGCGCGAAGTTCGACCAGCACCCCGACCTGGCCGAGGCCCTGCTGGCGACCGGCGAGGCGACCCTGCTCTACGACGACATCGGCTCGGAGTTCTGGGGCGACAACAGCGGCCACGGCCGGAACTGGATGGGCCGCCTGCTCGAACTCGTCCGCGACGAACTGCGGCTCACCACCCGATCGTCCGTCTGATCCAGCCCGCGTACGCGGAGGTGTTGGTAGGCGGCCCCGACCCGTCAGCGCCGAAGTTGATACAGGTACCTGCCAGCGAATTGAACTTATCAACTTCGCGCCTTGCGCGGCTGGTCCACCGCACATCCACTCGTTTGGGTGGACAGTTACCCAAAGACGCGGGTGGGGTGCCGGCGCGATCCGCCGACACCCCACCCGAACACCTGACTCAGCTGCAACCGGAGGTGCTGCCGCAGCCCTCGCACACGTAGCACGAGCCGGCCGGCCGCATCTTGGTGCCGCAGGTCATGCACAGCGGCGCGTCGGCGGCCTTGCCCAGGGTCAGCTCGACCAACTCGGTGGAGCTGTGCGCCTCACCGACGGGCTTCGGCGCGGCCTCGACCGCCGCCGGGGCCTCGACGCCGACCTGAAGGGCCTCCAGGTCGACCTGGCCGTAGTCGGCGCTGACCTGCGCGGTCCGCTCGTCGGCGGTGAAGATGCCCAGCTCGGCCCGCTTCTCGTACGGCAGGTAGTCCAGGGCCAGCCGCCGGAACAGGTAGTCGACGACGCTGGTGGCGATCCGCACGTCCGGGTCGTCGGTCATGCCGTTCGGCTCGAAGCGCTGGTTCTGGAACTTGGAGACGTAGAACTCCAGCGGAATGCCGTACTGCAGACCCACCGAGATGGACATGGAGAAGGCGTCCATCACGCCGGCCAGGGTGGAACCCTGCTTGCCCAGCTTGATGAAGATCTCGCCCAGGCCGTCGTCGGGGTACGAGCCGGCGTGCAGGTAGCCCTCGGCGCCGCCGACGGTGAACGACACCGTCTGCGAGGGGCGCTTCTTCGGCAGGCGCTTGCGCACGGGCCGGTACTCGACGACGGTCTCGGTCTTGGCCTCGGTGGTCGCGGAGCCGCCCTTGCCGGCGGACAGCGGCTGGCCGACCTTGCAGTTGTCGCGGTAGATGGCCAGCGCCTTCAGACCCAGCTTCCAGCCCTGGAAGTAGATCTCCTGCACGTCCTCGACCGACGCCGACTCCGGCATGTTGACGGTCTTGGAGATCGCGCCCGAGATGAACGGCTGCACGGCGGCCATCATCCGGACGTGCCCCATCGGCGCGATGGACCGCTCGCCCATGGCGCAGTCGAACACCTCGTAGTGCTCGGGGCGCAGCCCGGGCGCGTCGATGACGTGGCCGTGCTCGGAGATGAACTCGACGATGGCCTCGATCTGCTCCTGCTGGTAGCCCAGGGCCTTCAGCGCGCGCGGCACCGTCTGGTTGACGATCTGCATGGAGCCGCCGCCGACGAGCTTCTTGAACTTGACCAGGGCCAGGTCGGGCTCGATGCCGGTGGTGTCGCAGTCCATCATCAGGCCGATGGTGCCGGTCGGGGCGAGCACGCTGGCCTGCGCGTTGCGCCAGCCGTTGCGGGCGCCGACCTGGAGGCCCTTCTGCCACTCGGTGGTCGCCAGCTTCTGCACGGCGGCGTCGTTGGAGTGGTACGTGCGGGCGAGGTCGTTGGCGGCGGCGTGCTTGCGCATGACCCGCTGGTGCGCCTCGGCGTTCTGCTTGTACCCGTCGTACGCGCCGACGACGCCGGCCAGCTCGGCGGAGCGCCGGTAGGCGGTGCCGGACATCAGCGAGGTGATCGCGGCGGCCAGCGCGCGGCCGCCGTCGGAGTCGTACGCGTGGCCGGTGGCCATCAGCAGCGCGCCGAGGTTGGCGTAGCCGATGCCCAGCTGGCGGAACTTGCGCGTGGTGTCGGCGATCGGGTCGGTCGGGAAGTCCGCGAAGCAGATGGAGATGTCCATCGCGGTGATGACCAGCTCGACGGCCTTGGCGAACAGCGGCGCGTCGAAGGTGCCGTCCTCGCGCAGGAACTTCATCAGGTTCAGCGACGCCAGGTTGCAGCTGGAGTTGTCCAGGTGCATGTACTCGCTGCACGGGTTGGAGGCGGTGATCCGGCCCGACTCGGGGCAGGTGTGCCAGTCGTTGATCGTGCCGTCGTACTGGATGCCCGGGTCGGCGCACGCCCACGCGGCCTGCGACAGCTTGCCGAACAGCGACTTGGCGTCGACGTGCTCGATGACCTCGCCGGTCTGCCGGGCGCGCAGCCCGAACTGGCCGCCGGCCTCGACGGCGTGCATGAACTCGTCGGAGACGCGCACCGAGTTGTTGGCGTTCTGGTACTGCACGGACACGATGTCCTTGCCGCCCAGGTCCATGTCGAACCCGGCGTCGCGCAGCGCGCGGACCTTGTCCTCCTCGCGCATCTTGGTCTCGATGAACTCCTCGACGTCGGGGTGGTCCACGTCGAGGACGACCATCTTGGCCGCGCGGCGGGTGGCGCCGCCGGACTTGATGGTGCCGGCGGAGGCGTCGGCGCCGCGCATGAACGACACCGGGCCGGACGCGGTGCCGCCGGAGGACAGCAGCTCCTTGGAGGACCGGATCCGGGACAGGTTCAGGCCGGCGCCCGAGCCGCCCTTGAAGATCAGCCCCTCCTCCCGGTACCAGTTGAGGATCGACTCCATGGTGTCGTCGACGGCCAGGATGAAGCAGGCGCTGACCTGCTGCGGCGAGGCGGTGCCGACGTTGAACCACACCGGCGAGTTGAAGCTGAACACCTGGTGCAGCAGCATCCAGGTGAGCTCGTGCTCGAAGACCTCGGCGGCCTTGTCGTCGGCGAAGTAGCCGTGCTCGACGCCGGCCTTCACGTACTTGAGCACGACCCGGTCGATGAGCTGGCGCAGGCTGCGCTCGCGCACGTCGGTGCCGACCGCGCCGCGGAAGTACTTGCTGGTGACGATGTTCGTCGCGTTGACCGACCAGAAGTCGGGGAACTCGACGCCGCGCTGCTCGAAGTTGACCGAGCCGTCGCGCCAGTTCGTCATGACGACGTCGCGGTGCTCCCAGGTCACCTCGTCGTAGGGATGCACGCCCTCGGTCGTGTAGACCCGCTGCACGTTCAACCCTGTCCTGCCGACGGCCTTCGTCATGACCGTGCCCTCTCGTTCCGTTTTCGTGCGCGTCAACATGGCCGTCCCGCGCTCGGGACGGCGAAACCTGCGTCTAGTCATCGTTCGGCGGCTGACTCCTGAGCTGCGCCCAAGTCATTTGGGGAAACCTCTTCGGCGCGCTTCAGCTCGGCGATCTCCTTCTCGAAGTCCTCGACCGAGGAGAACGAGCGGTAGACGCTGGCGAAGCGCAGGTAGGCGACCCCGTCCAGATCACGCAGCGGGCCCAGGATGGCCAGGCCGACCTCGTGGCTGGGGATCTCGGCGCAGCCCGTGGAGCGGATCGACTCCTCGACCCGCTGCGCCAGCTGCTGCAATGCGTCCTCGTCGACGGGGCGGCCCTGACAGGCCCGGCGGACGCCGGTGACGACCTTGTCCCGGCTGAACGGCTCGGTGACCCCCGACCGCTTGACCACGGCCAGCACCGCCTCCTCGACGGTGGTGAACCGGCGGCTGCACTGGGAGCAGGAACGGCGGCGGCGGATCGCCTGGCCCTCCTCGACCTCCCGGGAATCCACCACCCGGGAGTCCGGGTGCCGACAGAACGGACAACGCACGGCGCCCAACCCCTCCCCGACCAGCAGTGGCTGAAGTCATCCACAGGCTGGGGGCGGTTACCCACAATCTGTGGACAGCTTCAACGCTGCGAACCACTAGATGTAGGGGTAGAAGGTATGCCTCGCGAGCCCGCGACGCAAACCGCGACACGCCGTCTGACCTGTTGTGGGAGTTATCGTGCTCCGAATGTCACTCGGGCACTCGGGTGAAACACCGATCGTGTGATGTGCTACGCGGGAACCTCGAGCGGCTGACCGGCGTGCAGCGCGCGGTCCGTGAGGTGGTTGAGGGCGACGATGCGGTCCACGACATCGTCGACGGGGCTGTTCGGGGCCACGCGGTGGGCCAGTTCGGGCAGCGTCTCGCCGTCCTGGGCCTGCACGGTGGCCACGCCCGAGGGCACCGGCTGCGACGAGGACAGCCAGTTCACACCGGCGAGCCCGAGGCACGCGACGAAGGTCAGCACGCCCACGAGGGCCAACTGGAGGCCGCCGGACATCCGCCTGGGCGCGCAGGCGACCGAGCCGGCGACGCCGGGCGCGCTGACGGGGCGGGGGCGCCCCGGAGGCCGGCGGAAGTCGCCCGCGCCGGTGCGCAGCACCCGGGTGCGGCGGGTGCCGGGCCTGATCAGCAGCTCCTGGGTCGCCATGACGCCTCCCATGATCGAACAGGCGTTCTATCGAACGTCCGTGCGAAGATGTACCACACGGAGACCGCCGGGTCGAGACTTCGGCGGCGTGTCCTTCGAACAGGTGTTTGATCGAATCGGTCCGGCGGGCTACCGTTGGCAACTGAAGATCACTGGGCATGGGGCGCCGCCAGGGAGGTCGGCGTCGAGGAGGAGGGCAGCGTGATGGCACGCAAGAGCGCCGAGGGCGACGTAGGGGACCTTGTGGCCGAGGTCGAGGTGATCGACGAGGCGGAGGACTCGCCGTCCCAGGACCCGCGGCTGACCCCGCGTCAGCGCAAGGTGCTGCGCGTGATCCAGGAGTCGGTGGAGCGGCGCGGCTACCCGCCGAGCATCCGCGAGATCGGCGACGCGGTCGGCCTGACCTCGACGTCGTCGGTGTCCCACCAGCTGAAGATGCTCCAGCGCAAGGGCTACCTGCACCGCGACGCCAACCGGCCGCGCGCCGTCGGCATGCTGGGCGGCGAGGCCGTGGCCACCGCCGAGCCCGCGGCCCAGCCCGTCTACGTGCCGCTGGTCGGCCGGATCGCCGCCGGCGGGCCGATCCTGGCCGAGCAGTCCGTGGAGGACGTGTTCCCGCTGCCGAAGGAGATCGTCGGCGAGGGCTCGCTGTTCCTGCTCAAGGTCGTCGGCGACTCGATGGTGGACGCCGCCATCACCGACGGCGACTGGGTGGCCGTGCGCCAGCAGCCGACCGCCGAGAACGGCGACGTGGTGGCCGCGATGATCGACGGCGAGGCCACCGTGAAGACCTTCAAGCGGCGCGACGACCACGTCTGGCTGATGCCGCACAACGAGGCGTACCAGCCCATCCTCGGCGACGAGGCGGAGATCCTGGGCAAAGTCGTGGCAGTTCTCCGCCGCCTCTGAAAGCCCGGAACGCATGACGAGGCCGTCCCGACGAATCGTCGGGACGGCCTCGGCGGTTCTGAACCCGGTGTCAGCTCGTCGTTGTCGGCTGCTGCACGGGGGTCGTGGTGGTCGGCGCCACCGCCGGGGCCGCCTGGGGCAGCTCCGCCGATGCCGTCGGCGCCTGCGGCGCGGGGGTGTCGGCCGGCTTCGGCTCGCCGTCCACGCCCGCCTTCATCTCGGCCTTGAAGATGCGCAGCGACTGTCCGATGCCGCGAGCCGCGTCAGGCAGCTTCCGTGCGCCGAACAACACGACGAACACCAGCGCCACGATCGCCAGGTGCCAGGGGCTGAACTCGCCCATAGCCTTTCCTCCTCACCGCATGAACCTCGTGCCTTCTACAGTAACCGGCCCGGCACAGCGTTGGAACTCAGGCGGGGGAGCCATTCACGGCGTACGCCTCCAGCGCGCCCGCGAGGTCGCCGCGGACCCGGGCCTTGAGCGCCGTGCCCTCCGGGGTGTGGTCCTCGGCGAGCACCTCGCCCTCGCCGTGCACCCGGGCCACCAGGTCACCGCGCGTGTACGGCACGAGCACCTCGACCACCATGTTCGGCGCGGGCAGCCGGCCGGCGATCTGCTCCCGCAGCCCGGCCACCCCGTCGCCGGTGCGCGCCGAGACGAACACCGCCCCGGGCAGCAGGTTGCGCAGCCGGGCCAGCGCCACCTCGTCGGCGGCGTCGGTCTTGTTCACGACGACGAGTTCGGCCGGCATCTGCCGGTCGAGCTTGCCGCCGATCTCACCGAGCACCTCGCGCACGGCGCTGACCTGCCACTCCGGCCGCGGGTCGGAGCCGTCGACCACGTGCACGAGCAGGTCGGCGTCGGCGGCCTCCTCCAGGGTCGAGCGGAACGCCTCGACGATCTGGTGCGGCAGGTGCCGGACGAAGCCGACGGTGTCGGTCAGGGTGTAGGGCAGGCCCTCCGGCGTGGTCGACCGGCGGGTGGTCGGGTCCAGGGTGGCGAACAGCGCGTCCTCCACCAGCACGCCGGCCTGCGTGATGGCGTTGAGCAGGCTGGACTTGCCGGCGTTGGTGTAGCCGACGATCGCCACGTTGGGCACGTCGTTGGCCACCCGGCGGCCGCGCTTGGTCTCCCGCACCACGCTCATCGCGCCGATCTCCCGGCGCAGCTTGGAGATCCGCTTGTGGATGCGCCGGCGGTCGGTCTCCAGCTTGGTCTCACCGGGACCGCGCAGGCCCACACCGCCGGTCGCGCCGCCGGCCCGGCCTCCCGCTTGGCGGGACATGGCCGAGCCCCAGCCGCGCAGCCGCGGCAGCAGGTACTGGAGCTGGGCCAGCTCGACCTGGGCCTTGCCCTCCTTGGACTGCGCGTGCTGGGCGAAGATGTCCAGGATCAGGGCGGTCCGGTCGACCACCTTGACCTTGAGCTTCTCCTCCAGGTTGCGCAGCTGGCCCGAGGACAGCTCGCCGTCGCAGATCACGGTGTCGGCGCCGGTGGCGACGACCACGTCCCGGACCTCGCGCACCTTGCCCGAGCCGACGTAGGTGGCCGGGTCGGGGCGGTCGCGCCGCTGGATCAGGCCCTCCAGCACCTGGGAGCCCGCCGTCTCGGCGAGTCGGGCGAGTTCGGCCAGCGAGGCCTCGGAGTCGGCGGCGCTGCCCTCGGTCCAGACACCGACGAGCACCACCCGCTCCAGCCGGAGCTGTCGGTACTCGACCTCGGTGATGTCCTCGAGTTCGGTGGACAGCCCCACGATGCGGCGCAGCGCCGCGCGGTCGGCGAGTTCCAGGTCGCCTGTCGACAGCAGCTCGTCGTCGGCCGCGTCGTCAGGATCGAATGCGTAGGTTTCCGTCATCTTGACAACCAGTGTCCCACGTGCTGTCCACTCCGTTACCCGATCAGGCGCTGCGGTAGCTGGCGAGGAAGATCGCCACCCGTTCCGCCGCCGGATCGTAGGGCAGGTCGACGTAGTCGCTGAGCACCTCTTCCAGCCGGGACAGCAGCTCCTCGGTCTGCGCCTTGGGCAGCTGGAAGACCACCCGGGTGAGGTCGGCCGCGCCGACGCCGAGGTCGGCGATCTCGCCCAGGAACGCGCCCAGCGCCGCCTCGCTGACCGCGGCCTGCTCCTCGACCTCGTCGAAGCTGAGGCTGATGGACAGCTGCGTGCCGAGATAGGGCTTCTCCCGCGAGCCGCGGGTGCCGCGGCGGGGCGGCTGCTCGACCAGGAAGCCCGTGTCGACGAGTTTGCGCACGTGGTGCAGCGTCGTGGCCGGGTCCTTGCCCAGGGCGGCGGCGAGCTCCTTGTTGGTCATCGCCCGGCCCTGGGTGAGCCGGATGATGCGCAGGCGCGTGTCCGAGGCCAGGGCGGCGGCCTCGGCCCTGGTCGCGGGGCGTTTCTTCGCGGCGAGCGGCACGCGTCCAGAATAACTGATTGACAGTTTCCAATCACTTGGGCCAGGCTTGGCGGCCATGTCCCTGCGGCAGCACCGAGACTTCCGCCAGTTGTGGGTCGGCGACACCCTCAGCCAGTTCGGCGCGTCGATCGGCCAGTTCGCCATTCCGGCCCTGGCCGTCACCCAGCTGGCCGCCACCCCGTTCGAGGTCGGCGCCCTGTCCGCCGCCGAGACCGCCGCGTTCCTGCTCGTCGGCCTGCCCGCCGGCGTCTGGGTCGACCGGCTGCGGCGACGGCCGCTGATGCTGCGCGCCGACTTATGCCGGTTCGCGCTGCTGATGACCATTCCCGTCGCCTGGTGGCTGCACGTGCTGACGGTGTGGCAGCTGATCGTGGTGGCGCTGCTGGTCGGTCTGCTCACGGTGTTCTTCGACGTGGCGTACCAGTCCTACCTGCCGTCGCTCGTCGGCCGGGAGCACATCGTCGAGGGCAACGCCAAGCTCCAGATCAGCCAGTCCGCCGCGCAGGTCTCCGGGCCCGCCCTCGGCGGCCTGCTCGTCCAGCTCATCGGCGCCGCCACGTCGGTGCTGGCGACCGCCCTCGGCTTCCTGTCCTCCGCGCTGTTCCTGTTGCGTATTCGGACGTCCGAGCCGCAGCCGGAACGCACCGAGCGGCGGGGCATGCGCGCCGAGATCGCCGAGGGCCTGCGGTTCGTGCTCCATCAGCCGACGCTGCGGGCCATCACCTTCTGCACCGGCACGTCGAACCTGTTCAACAGCATCGCCGGCGCCGCCATGCTGCTGTTCCTCATCCGGCAGCTGCACGTCGACACCGGCATCGCCGGTCTGCTCATGACCGCCGGCGGCGTCGGCGGCCTGCTCGGCGGGCTCACCGCCACCCGGTGGTCCCGGGCGTTCGGGCAGGCCCGCACCATCTGGCTCGCCCCGCTCGTCACCAGCCCGCTCTCGCTGCTCATGCCGCTGACCGAGCGCGGCTGGCGGCTCATCCTGTTCGCCGTGGCCATCTTCGCCTTCGGCCTCGGCGCCGTCGTCTACAACGTCGCGCAGGTCAGCTATCGGCAGGCCATCTGCCCCGACCAGTTGCTCGGGCGGATGAACGCCTCCGTGCGGTTCCTCGTCTGGGGCACCATGCCCATCGGCGGCCTCATCGGCGGCGCGCTGGCCGCGTGGCTCACCCCTCGCGGGGCGCTGTGGGTCGGCTCCGTCGGCGAGGTCCTCGCCGTGCTGTGGGTGCTGGCGTCCCCGTTGCGCACCATGCGCGACCTCCCGACCTCGCAGGTCGTCTGACCTGTGCGGAACGCCCGTGCGGGCGGCGCTGGACTAGCACCCGGCGCCGCCCGCGCGTGGCCCGTTGGCCGATACTGATCGCCGTGGACATCGGCCTGAACGAAGTGCTGGCGCTCGTGTTGGAACTCGCCGCCCTGGCGATCCTGTGCTGGTGGGGCTTCGCCACCGGCACCGGCGTCACGGCCATCGCTCTGGGCATCGGCGCACCGCTCGTCGCCGCCGTCATCTGGGGCCTGTTCGCCGCGCCCAAGGCCCGCTTCTCGTTGCCCCGCCCGGCAGTTCTCGCCGTCAAGGTCCTGGTCTTCGGCGCCGCCGCCGTCGCGCTGGCGGCCCTCGGACACCTGGTGCCGGCTGTCGTGTTCGCGGTGATCGTGGTCGTCAACCTGATCGTCGAGCAACGCCGGCGGCGATCCCGTGCGTGAGCAGGACGTCCTGCTCAACGAGCTGGCACAAGGGATCCGCCCGCTTGACGAGGGCGTCACGTGGTTCCACAGGCTGACCGCCGATGAGCAGGCCGAGACCCTCCGCCTGCTCACGGACTTCTGTGTGCAGGCGCGCGCGACCGCCGACGACGCCCCCGAAAGCGCTCGACGCGCGGGAATCAAGCCGACGCACACACCGGCGGTCCTGCTCGCCAAGGGCAAGATGTCGAAGATCACCGGCTTGCCCGTGGACGAGTGGCCGAAGGCGTTCCGCTTGCTGGTGGCGCTGCTCGGCGTGGCGGACGAACGGCGGCGAGCCCGGTTCTGCACGGACGGCTGTTCGCACGCCTGGCATCACCTCACGGCGAGCTGATCAGGCCGGCCCGAGTTCGCGGTCGAGGCGCTGGGGCCAGTCGCCGTCGGCGAGGTCCCCGGAGACGAGGACATCGCGCCAGTCGATGCGGGCCAGGTCGAGCCGGTCGCGCAGGCGAGAGATGTCACCGCGGGCGTAAAGGACAACTGCGGCCTGGACGCGTTCGACGTCCTGGCCGTGGTCGGCAGGGAGTTCGTCGATCAGACGCAGCGCCTCGGCGGGTGCCGGGAAGTCCCGCTGGATCCGCCGCAAGAGGCGGTCACTCACCAAGAGAGGACCACCAGGCGTCGCTGAGCTCGCCGCGGGCCACCAGGACGGCCGGCCCGGTGAGGGTGCTCTCCCCCTCGCCGATGGTGACGGCGACGCGACCGCCGGGGATGTCCACAGTGGACTGACCGGTGACAGCGCCGGTCTGGTGCAGACGGGCGGCGACCACGGCGACGGTGCCGGTGCCGCAGGAGCGGGTCTCGCCGACGCCACGCTCGTGGACACGCATCGCCAGCGCACCGGGGCCGACCACGTTGACGAACTCGACGTTGACGCCGTTGGGGAACATCGACTGATCCCGGCCGGGGGCGACGGCGAGGTCGAGGGAGGCGATGGGGACGTCGGTGACGCAGACGAGGTGCGGATTGCCGACGTCGACGGCGACGCCGGGGAACGAGACGCCGCCGAGGGTGGCGGCGGAGGCGCCGGTGACGCGGGCGGGGCCCATCTGCACAGTGACGGAGCCGTCCTCATGCACGACGACGGGACGGTCCCCGGCGCGGGTGCCGACGACGAACTCGCCGGGCGACGCCAGGCCGGCGTCGACGAGGTAGGCGGCGAAGACCCGCACGCCGTTGCCGCACATCTCGGCGATGGAGCCGTCGGCGTTGCGGTAGTCCATGAACCAGCCGTCGCCGGACCCGGCGAAGACCTTGTTGGGCACGACCCGCAGCACCCCGTCGGCCCCGAGCCCGCGGCTGCGGTCGCACAGCGCCCGCACGCGGCTGTCGGTCAGCTCCAGGGTGCCATCGGGATCGGGCAGCACCACGAAGTCGTTCTCGGTGCCATGCCCCTTGACGAACTCGATACCCACCCGGTCAGAGTAGCGCGCCGGCGGCCTCGGCCAGGTCGGGCCGGGCGCCGTCGAACCAGGTGATGCGCTGGTCGCGCCGGAACCAGGACCGCTGCCGCCGCACGAACCGGCGGGTGGCGCGGGCGGTCTCCTCGGCGGCGGCGTCGAGATCGTAGGAGCCGTCGAGGTAGGAGAGCACCTGCTGGTAGCCGAGTGCCCGCGCGGCGGTCTTGCCGTCCCGCAGGCCGACGGCCTCCAGCGCGCGGACCTCGTCGACCAGACCGGCCTCGAACATCAGCCGCACGCGCAGGTCCACCCGGGCGTCCAGCTCGGCGACGTCACGGTCGACGCCGATCTGCACGGTCCCGTACCGGGCCTCGCCGCGCTTGGGCATGGTCGCGGAGAACGGCCGGCCGGTCACCTCGATGACCTCCAGGGCCCGCACCACGCGCCGCCCGTTCGACGACAGGATCGCTGTCGCCGCTGGCGGATCCAGCACTGCTAGCCGCGCGTGCAGCGCTTCGGAACCCACCTCCGCCAGCTCGGCCTCCAACCGGGTCCGCACCGCCGGATCGGTGCCGGGGAACTCCAGCTCGTCGAGCACGGCCTGCACGTAGAGCCCGGAACCGCCGACGAGCACGGGCGTGACGCCGTCGGCGATGAGCCGCTCCATCAGCTCTCGCGTCTGCCGCTGGTACGCCGCCACCGACGCCGTCTCCGTCACGTCGAGCACGTCCAACATGTGGTGCGGCACGCCGCGACGCTCGGCGAGCGAGAGCTTGGCGGTGCCGATGTCCATGCCCTTGTAAAGCTGCATGGCGTCGGCGTTGATCACCTCGCCGCCGCACCGCCGGGCCAGCTCCACGCCGAGATCGGACTTGCCGGCGGCGGTCGGCCCGACCACCGCGATGGCCCGCACGCTGCTGTGTCGATTTGGTTCGCTCGCGAGCTCGCTCACGCCGGCTCCCAGCACGCCACGTGGTAGCCCACGCCGAAGGGCGCCTCGGAGTACAGCAGCTCGGGCCGCCACTGGCGGCCCGAAGCCGCCCCGGCGAGCGCCTGCCAGGCGGCCCGCCCGGACACGTCGAGTTCACGGGCCAGGTCGACGTCGAGGCCGAGCAGGGCGTCCAGGTCGGCGGTCGCCAGGGCGTCGCGGACGCCGGCGTCGAACCCCACCGACCGCTCGTCGGGGTGACCGGAGGGCCCGGGATGCCGGCTCGACCCGTCGCCGAGCACGAGCAGACCGACCGGACGGTCCTGCCGGGCGAGCCGTTCACCCACTCGTTTGCAGTCGTTCACCGAACCGCCAGGATCGATCGTCTGGACGACAACCTGAGCCGCGCCCGCCTCCGCACGCAGCCAACCGGCGACCAGCGCGGGCAGCGGCAGCGCCGGATCGACGTCCCCGCGGCCGCCGTCCTCGGCCAGTGAAACGATCTTGTCCACGCCGTAGCCACGAAAGGTGCCGGCGACATCCGCGCTGGTCAGGCCGTGGAAATGGGCGTCGCTGGCGATCGCCAGCCACTCCCGGGACAGCGCCGCCAACCGCTTGCCGGCGGCCACGCAGGCGCGTCTGACGGCCTCCGTCTCGGTCACCGCGCCGGCCACCAGCTCGGGCACCAGCAGGGGCGGATGAGGCACCACGGCAACGCCTACGATCACGATACGGCACGCTACCTGCCGACTCGGAGTACACAGCCGACGCCTGACCTGTTTGAATGCCCGGCGAAGGTATTCGGACCACGCGTTCGGAGTACCCGGTCGTTTGGGCCTCGCCTGTGTGCGGGGCGCTCGCGCCCCGCGCGCGGGCTCATGGTGGCAGGCGAGGAGGAAGCCGGCGATGACGGACCAGGAGACGGCCCCGGTGGACGGGGTCGAGCAGGCGACTGCGGACGAGGCGGCCACCGACGTGGTGGCGACGCCGCAGGCCGAGGCAGGGAAGTCGGACGCGGCGGGGACCACGCCGCCCACGGTGCCCGTCGCCTCGGATGATCCGACCCGGTGGGGCCGGGTGGACGAGGCCGGCAAGGTGTACGTCAAGGCCGAGAGCGGTGAGCGCGAGGTCGGTTCCTGGCAGGCCGGTGAGCCGGCCGAGGGCCTGGCCCACTTCGCCCGCCGCTTCGACGACATGCGCACCGAGGTCGAACTGCTGGAGGCCCGGCTCAAGTCCGGCGCCGGCGATCCGAAGCAGGCGCTCACCAGCGCCAAGCACGTGCGCGACGGCCTGGCCGACGCCGCGGTGGTCGGCGACCTGGAGGCGCTCCGGCTGCGGGTCGACTTCGTGATCGCCAGCGCCGAGAAGGCCGTGGACAAGGCGAAGGTGGCCCGCGACGCGGCCCGCGCCGAGTCGGCGCACCGCAAGCAGGCGCTGGTCGAGGAGGCCGAGCAGCTGGCCAACGAGTCGACCCAGTGGAAGTCGGCGGGCGACCGGCTGCGGGCGATCCTCGACGAGTGGAAGACGATCCGCGGCGTCGACCGCAAGACCGACGAGCAGCTGTGGCGCCGGTTCTCCAAGGCCCGCGACGCCTTCAACCGGCGGCGCGGCGCGCACTTCGCCGACCTGGACCGGCAGCGGGCCACGGCCAAGACGCGCAAGCAGGAGCTGGTCGAGGAGGCCGAGCAGCTGGCCGCCTCGGACGACTGGGGCGTCACCGCCGGCCGGTACAAGGAGCTCATGGTCGAGTGGAAGGCCGCCGGCCGCGCGCCCAAGGAGTCCGACGACGCGCTGTGGCAGGCGTTCCGGGCCGCGCAGGACAAGTTCTTCGCGCGCCGCTCGGCGGCGTTCGACGAGCGGGACGCCGAGTTCGGCCACAACGCCAAGCTCAAGGAGGAGCTGCTGGCCGAGGCCGAGCACATCGACCCGACCGCGGGCCTGGAGGCGGCCCGGTCCGCGCTCTACAAGCTCCAGGAGCGCTGGGACCAGGTCGGCAAGGTGCCGCGCGAGCGGGTGCGTGAGCTGGAGGGCCGGCTGCGGGCCGTCGAGGAGCGGGTCCGCGGCGCGGTGGACGCGCAGTGGCGCCGCACCGACCCCGAGGCCGAGGCCCGGGTGGCGCAGTTCCGCGAGCGGGTGAACCAGTTCGAGGCCCAGGCGGCCAAGGCCCGGTCGGCCGGCGACAAGCGCCGCGCCGAGCAGGCCGAGGCCCAGGCGGCGCAGTGGCGCGAGTGGCTGGCCGCCGCCGAGCAGGCCGTCGCCACGCGGTGATTTTGGCGCCGCCTTCGGCGTCGCGGCTGGGCCGCTCGTGACCGGTGCCTTCCCTGGCCGGACTTAACCCGCCGCATCAGCTTGAGTGGTGGGTTGCGTCGAGTGGCGGCGGGTGAAATCCGGCGACGGTCCAGGCACCGGCGCGGCCGAGCGATCTCCTGCGTTACCGGAAATGGGAAGGCCCCGCCGGATCATCCGGCGGGGCCTCACTCTTGAGGAGGAATCTCAGTCCCGGGTGAAGGTGAGCTTTACCCACTGGAAGGTCAGCACGATCAGGGTGAGCGCGCCGAGGATGAGGCCGAGGCCCGGGCCGGGGCCGGGCTCGTGGCTGGAGGTCGACTGCTGCGACCAGATGGCCAGCAGCGACGTCAGGGTGCTGAAACCGCAGCCGGCGGCGCCGGCGAAGGCGAGCGCCCAGAGCCGGGTCACGAGCGCGGCGGCGGACACCACGACGCCGAACAGCGTGGAGCAGACGGCGTAGATGATCGGCACCAGGCCGATGACCGTGCCGGCGGGCGCGAGGCCGAACAGGATCTGCCAGCCGCTGGCGCCGTCCACCCACGGCAGCAGCGCCGCCACCAGCATCACCATCACGCAGACGGCGACCACGAGCGCACGGGCGCCGGGGTCGATCTGACGGAACGCGCGGCGCGGGGCCTTGGGCACCTCGACCTGGAGGTCGGACAAGTCGTCAGTCACTGGGTCGCACATCCTTCGGCCGGCGCTAGCGGGGCCGGCGTGCCGAACGAGGGCAGCCCCAGGCTGACCCCCGAGGTCTTGGGCCGCAAACCGGCCTCGGTGTTGTCCCCCGCCCTGGTGCGCCGGTGGCTGACCACGGCGCCGTCGGCGACCAGGTAGTGCGGCGCGGCGTACGTGACGACGGTGCGCACGACGTCGCCCGGGCGCACGCCCGGCGTCGACGCGAAGTGCACGAGCCGCCCGTCGCGGGCGCGGCCGCTCATCCGCTGCGTCTCCCCGTCCCGGCGCCCCTCACCCTGCGCGACGAGCACCTCGACCTCGCGGCCGATCTGCTCGCGGTTGCCGGCGAGCGAGTTCTCCTCCTGCACGGCGATCAGCCGGTCGAAGCGCTCCTGCACGACCTCCTTGGGCAGCTGGCCGTCCATCTCGGCGGCGGGCGTGCCGGGGCGCTTGGAGTACTGGAAGGTGAAGGCGCTGGCGAACCGGGCCCGCCGCACCACGTCCAGCGTGCCCTGGAAGTCCTCCTCGGTCTCGCCGGGGAAGCCGACGATGATGTCGGTGGTGATCGCGGCGTCGGGCATGGCCGCCCGCACCTTGTCCAGGATGCCCAGGTACTTGTCGGTGCGGTACGAGCGGCGCATCTCGCGCAGCAGCCGGTCCGAGCCGGACTGGAGCGGCATGTGCAGCTGGTGGCAGACGGCCGGCGTCTCGGCCATCGCGGCGATCACGTCGTCGGTGAAGTCCTTGGGGTGCGGCGAGGTGAACCGGATCCGCTCCAGCCCGTCGATCTCGCCGGCGGCCCGCAGCAGCTTGCCGAACGCCAGCCGGTCGCCGAACTCGACGCCGTAGGAGTTGACGTTCTGGCCGAGCAGCGTCACCTCCAGCACGCCCTCGTCGACCAGCGCCTGCACCTCGGCCAGCACGTCGCCGGGGCGGCGGTCCTTCTCCTTGCCGCGCAGCGACGGCACGATGCAGAAGGTGCAGGTGTTGTTGCAGCCCACGGAGATCGACACCCAGCCGGAGTAGGCGGAGTCGCGGCGGGCCGGCAGCGTGGACGGGAACGTCTCCAGCGACTCCAGGATCTCGACCTGGGCCTCGTTGTTGTGCCGGGCCCGCTCCAGCAGCGTGGGCAGCGAGCCGATGTTGTGCGTGCCGAACACGACGTCCACCCACGGCGCGCGCTGCACGATGGTGCTGCGGTCCTTCTGCGCCAGGCAGCCGCCGACCGCGACCTGCATGTCCGGGTTGGCCGTCTTCAGCGGCCGCATGTGGCCGAGCGTGCCGTAGAGCTTGTTGTCGGCGTTCTCGCGGACCGCGCAGGTGTTGAAGACGACGAGGTCCGGCGCGGCGCCCTCGGCCGCGGGCGCGTACCCGGCGTCCTCGAGCATGCCGGCCAGCCGCTCGGAGTCGTGCACGTTCATCTGGCAACCGAACGTGCGAATTTCGTAACTCCGTGTCACTGCCCTACCTCTTCCCGACGGCCCGCTCGGTCCCAGCGTAGAACCCCCTGCTGGCAGGATGGACAGGTGCCACTAACACGACGGGTCCTGATCGTGCTAGGGGCCGCCGCTCTGGCCGCCCCCGGCCTGGGCGCATGCGGCTCCAGCCTGTCCGGCACGCCGCTGCGGGTGGCCACCGGCGGCACCGGCGGCGTCTACTACACGCTCGGCTCCCGGCTGGCCGCGGTGTGGCGCGACCAGCTCGGCATGAACACCGAGGTCAGGAAGACCAACGGGTCCGTGGACAACCTCGTCGCGCTGCGCAACAACGCCGCCGACGTGGCCTTCGTCGCCGCCGACGCCGCCGCGGCCAACCCGTCCGGGCTGCGGGCGCTGGCCCGCATCTACGACGACTACATCCAGGTCCTGGTGCGCAAGGACTCGGCGCTGACCAAGCTGAAGGACCTGCGCGGGCACGCGGTGTCCATCGGCAGCCAGAACTCCGGCGTGAAGGTCGTGGCGCTCAACCTGCTCAAGGCCGCCGGGCTGGACGCGACCAGCCCGGACTACCACGAGGACAGCCTGCACGACTCGCTCGCCAACCTGGTCGCCGGCAAGCGCGACGCGCTGTTCTGGTCCGGCGGCCTGCCCACGCCGGACATCACCGCCACCGTGAAGCAGAACCCCGGCAGGCTGCGGATGCTGGACCTGTCCACGATCGACCGGAAGTCGCTGCCCTTCTACAACGTGGAGACGGTGCCCGCGACGGCGTACCCGCAGCTGGCGCAGGGCGACAAGCCGGTGAGCACGCTGGCCGTGCACAACCTGCTGATGGTGCGCGAGAACATGTCCGCCGACGAGGCCGAGGCGCTGGTGCGGACCTTGTTCGACGCGCTGCCGGAGCTGGCGGCGGACTCGAACCCGGTGGTGGCGCAGGCGTCGCAGCTGATCGACCAGCGGTCGGCCATCGAGACGCTGCCGATCACGCTGCACGACGGCGCGCTGGAGTACTACAAGTCGGCGAAGGTCTAGGGGGTCCCGTGAATCACAACCGCGACAGCCGCGCCGACGCGGCCCCTGACGACACCGCGAAAACGTCCGAATACGCCCGGTATGAGGCCGTTTTCGCCGCGCCGCCCGGAACCACCTCGATCCCGACTCTCATCGACCACGATCCACGGGACACCCCCTAGAGCGCCGGCAGGTCGAAGGTCACCCGCAGGCCGCCGCCCTCGGGCAGGTCCAGCATTATGGCGCCGCCGACCCGCTCCACGAGCAGCCGCACGATCGCGAGGCCCAGCCCCGAGCCACGCACGTTCTGGTGGGCGGCGCTGCGCCAGAACCGGTCGGTCGCCCGCTCCAGCTCGTCCTCCTGCAGCCCCGGCCCGTGGTCTCGCACGGCCAGCCGCACCCGACCGTCCCGGCGGTGCACCTCGACCGTGACGATGGTGTCGTCGCCGGTGAACTTCAAGGCGTTGTCCAGCAACGCGTCCAGCACGGTCTCCACGCCACGCGGCGGGGCGAGCGCGGTGCCGCCGGGCTCGCCGTCCAGCACGAGCGCCACGCCCTTGGCCGTCGCGACGGCCTGCCATGCCCGCAGCCGGGCGGAGACCGCCTGATCCACGTCCACCGCAATGGGATCGACGGAGCTCGACTCGGCACGGGCCATCGACAGCAGCTCGTCCAGGATCCGGTTGAGGCGGTCGGCTTCCTCCAGCGCGGCGGACTGCTGCTCCTGCACGTCCGGATCGACGTGACCCTCCAGGTTGGACAGTCGAATTCGCAGTGCCGTCAACGGGTTCCGCAGCTGGTGCGAGGCGTCGGCGACGAACGCCCGCTGCGCGGCGAGCACGTCGCTCACGCTGACGGCCATCTGGTCGAAGGAGCGGGTGAGCCGCCGCAGCTCGGGCGGGCCGATGTCGCCGCCGACCGGATCCACCTTGCGCCCGTTGACGATTGCGGGCAGCAGTGCGGCGGTCGCGTTGTCCAGCAACAGAACCGGGCGCAGCATCCAGCGCACCAGCGGCAGCGCCACGAGCACCGCCAGCCCGACCGCGAGCACGCCGCCGACCAGGATCGCCGCCCAGGACAGCCAGATCAGCGTGCGGGTGTGCTCGGTCGGCGAGGACGTGACGACCACACCGCGCACCTCGCCGTTGACCAGCACGGGCTCGGCGACCACCATCGGGTCGCCGTCCCAGGGCATCAGCAGCGCGCCCTGCTGGGTGCCGCGGCCGGCACGGGCGTTCACCAGGTCCCGGTGCACCACGGCGTCGGACGGGTCGATGCCCGGCCCCGGCGAGGCCTCCTGGGTCTGGAACGCGCCGCCGGGGTCCTGGTCGCCGCGGTCGAACACGGCGATGGAGATGCCGTACACCTCGTAGTAGCTGCGCAACTGGTCCAGCAGCCCGGAATCGGTGCCGCCCTGCTCCAGCAGCCGCTGCGACAGCGAGGCGTACCGGCTGGTGTCGGCGGAGCGGTCCGCGAACAGCACGCTCTGGAGGTTCTGCGCGAACGTCAGCGCCAGCGGAATGCCCAGGCCCAGCACCAGGATCGCGACGACGGTGACGAAGCTGCCGAGCAGCCGGGTGCGCACCTCAGGTGGTCCCGGCGCCGGCGTGTCCGTCCGCGGTCAGCCGGTAGCCGACGCCGCGCACGGTCTCCACCAGCGCCGGCCGGCCCAGCTTGGTGCGCAGGGTGGCCACGTGCACGTCCAGCGTCCGGTTGGCGCCGGCCCAGCTGCGGCCCCACACCTCGGCGATGATCCGCTCCCGGGTGCATACCGCGCCACCCGCGCCCACGACCAGCGCCAGCACCTGGAACTCCTTGCGGGACAAGGTGATCGGCTCGTCCGCCACAGTCACCTGGTGGCGCACCAGGTCGATGTGCACGTCGCCGACCTGCACCACGCCGGCGGTGCCGCCGCCGGCGCCGGGCACCGCGTCGCCGCGGCGGCGGCGCACCGCGTGCACCCGCGCCACCAGCTCGCCCACGTCGTACGGCTTGACCAGGTAGTCGTCGGCGCCGGCGTGCAGCCCCAGGATCCGGTCGTCCACCTCGCCCCGCGCCGACACCACGATGATCGCCACGTCGCTGGCCGCCCGGATCTGCCGGCACAGCGTGACCCCGTCGATGTCGGGCAGGCCCAGGTCGAGCAGCACGACGTCGACGCCGGTCAGGCGATCGAGCACGCCGCGGCCCTGGGCCAGCCGCTCCACGGTCAGCCCGCGCCTGGCCAACGCCGGCAGCAGCGCGTCGGCGACCCGGTCGTCGTCCTCGACGAGCAGCACCCGCACCTCTGACACCTCCCCGCGTGTCCCCCGCTCCGTGCCGCGGGTCCGGCGACAACTCTAGGTGGCTGGGGTCACACGGATGTCCGGCGACCCCGAAGCGCGTTGCTCCGAACGGGTGACACCGACCCGTTCGCCCGCGCAGAGTTTGCCAAGTCTTTACACTCGGTGGATTGACAGCCGGCGGGTCGATCACTCCACTGTGGACCCCTCCGCCGATGTCGAGCGTCCGTCACAGCCGGGGCGGACGGCCGCTAGGCTGCGTGACGGAGCTGAGACCCTAAGTCTTGGTCAAGCCGCCTGGACTGGTGTCGACGCTGCCACCTAGGTTTCCGCCAACACCCGCCCCCCTAAGTCATGCGTCGCTGGAGGAACGATGTCTGCTGCCGGCGCCACGCCGCCGATGATCAGGATGGCGGGCGTGGACAAGTTCTTCGGGCCGCTCCACGTGCTCAAGGGCATCGACCTGGAAGTGCCGAAGGGGCAGGTCGTCGTGGTCCTCGGCCCGTCCGGATCCGGCAAGTCCACCCTGTGCCGCACCATCAACCGCCTGGAGCCGATCGACTCCGGCGTGATCGAGGTCGACGGCCAGCCCGTGCCGGCCGAGGGCAAGGCGCTGGCCCGGCTGCGTGCCGATGTGGGCATGGTTTTCCAGTCGTTCAACCTGTTCGCGCACAAGACGATCATCGAGAACGTGATGCTGGCTCCGGTGAAGGTGCGCGGCGTCGCCTCCGCCGAGGCCCGCAAGCACGGCATGGAGCTGCTGGACCGGGTCGGCATCGCCAACCAGGCCGAGAAGTACCCGGCGCAGCTGTCCGGCGGCCAGCAGCAGCGCGCGGCCATCGCCCGCGCGCTGAACATGCGGCCCAAGGTGATGCTGTTCGACGAGCCGACCTCCGCGCTGGACCCCGAGGTCGTCAACGAGGTGCTGGACGTGATGACGTCGCTGGCCCGCGACGGCATGACGATGCTGGTGGTCACGCACGAGATGGGCTTCGCCCGCCGCGCGTCCGACCGCGTGGTCTTCATGGCCGACGGCGAGATCGTCGAGGACGCCGCGACCGAGGAGTTCTTCACTTCGCCGAAGTCGGAGCGCGCCCGCGACTTCCTCGGCAAGATCCTGAGCCACTGACGTAACCATCGTCCGAGAGGAAACGAGACATCATGCGGTTGAGCCCGGTTCTGCGCGCCGGCGCGCTGGTGGCCACGCTCGCGCTGGCCGTGACCGCCTGCGGGGGGAAGAGCCAGCAGGTCAACTCCAGCTCCTCGCTGGTGGACCGCGCCAAGGCGGACAACAAGCTGACCGTCGGCATCAAGTTCGACCAGCCCGGCCTCGGGCTGAAGACGGCCAACGGCTACACCGGCTTCGACGTGGACGTCGCCAAGTACATCGCCAAGAAGCTGGGCGTCGACGAGAACAACATCACCTTCAAGCAGGCCCCCTCGGCCCAGCGCGAGGACCTCATCGCCCAGGGCGACGTGGACCTGGTGATCGCGACGTACACGATCAACGACAAGCGCAAGCAGAAGGTCTCCTTCGCCGGCCCGTACTTCGTCGCCGGGCAGGACCTGCTGGTCAAGGCCGACAACACCAGCATCACCGGGCCGGACAGCCTCAACGGCAAGAAGCTCTGCTCGGTGACCGGCTCCACGTCGGCGCAGACGCTCCAGACCAAGTACGCCAACCAGGTCTCGCTGCAGAACTACGGCGGGTACTCGGAGTGCATCACGGGTCTGCTCAACGGCGCGATCGACGCGATCAGCACCGACGACATCATCCTGCAGGGCTACGCCGCCGCCAACCAGGGCAAGCTCAAGGTCGTGGGCAAGCCGTTCACCACGGAGCCGTACGGCATCGGCTTCAAGAAGGGCGACACCAAGACCCAGCAGGCGCTGGACGAGTACATCCAGGCCATGGAGCAGGACGGCTCCTGGAAGGCCGCGCTGCAGAAGAACTTCGGCAGCGACTACAAGGTGCCGTCGGAGCCCCCGATCACCGAGAAGTGACGATCGCCACCTGATCCGCGAGGCCGCCGCCGGTGCCTGGACCGCGGCGGTTTCTCGATCGAGTCTGTCCATCGATCGAGAAACCGCAAGGGAAGGTACCGGCCTCGTGGGCGGCCGAGCCCGCGCGGAACGCACGGAGAAAACAAGGAGCTGCAGGTGGACTTCCTGAGCAACTACGACCTGCTCGGTGCGTTCTGGACCACCGTGCAGCTCACCTTCTGGTCCGCGATCGGCGCGCTGGTCTGGGGCATCGTGCTGGCCGGCATGCGGGTCAGCCCGGTGTGGCTGATGCGCGCCTTCGCCACCGCGTACGTCAACATCGTGCGCAACACGCCGCTGACGCTGATCGTGGTCGCCTCGTCGCTGGGCCTGTACCAGGCGCTGGGCGTCTCGCTGACCACCGACAAGACGACGGCGGCGCTGGCCATCACCAACTTCCGGCTCGCGGTGCTGGCGTTCGTGCTCTACACCGGCACGTTCGTGGCCGAGGCCGTGCGGTCGGGCATCAACACCGTGCCGGTCGGGCAGGCCGAGGCCGCCCGCGCGCTCGGGCTCGGCTTCTTCCAGACGCTCACGCTGATCGTGCTGCCGCAGGCCTTGCGCTCGGTGGTGGCGCCGCTGGCCAGCGTGCTGATCGCGCTGACCAAGAACACCACCGTCGCGAGCGCCATCGGCGTGGCCGAGGCCGCGGTGCTGATGAAGACCATGCTGGAGAACGAGGGCCAGGCCGGCACGCTGGTGTTCGCCGTCTTCGCGATCGGCTTCGTGATCCTGACCCTCCCCGTCGGCCTGCTGCTGGGCTGGCTGTCCAAGAAGGTGGCGGTGAAGCGATGAGCGGCGCGCCCTCCGTTCTCTACGACGCGCCGGGGCCCAAGGCCAAGGTCCGCAACCTGGTCTACAGCGTGGTGTTCCTCGCGCTGCTGGCGGCCGTGGCCTGGTTCGTGTTCGTCGCGCTCGACGACAAGGGCCAGTTCACGTCGGCCATGTGGAGCCCGTTCGTGCAGGGCGACACCTGGACCGTGTACCTGCTGCCGGGCCTGGGCACGACGCTGCTGGCGGCCGTGCTGGCCATCGTCATCGCGCTACCGGTCGGCGCGGTCTTCGGCATCGCCCGGCTGTCCGACCACGTGTGGATCCGGGTGCCGGCCGGCGTGCTGGTGGAGCTGTTCCGGGCCATCCCGGTGCTGATGCTCATGCTGTTCGCGAACTTCTTCTACGACTGGTACACCGACATCGACTCCGACGTCCGGCCGCTGTTCGCCGTGGTGACCGGCCTGGTGCTGTACAACGGGTCCGTGCTGGCCGAGGTGTTCCGCGCCGGCATCGAGTCGCTGCCGAAGGGGCAGTCCGAGGCGGCGTACGCGCTGGGGCTGCGCAAGACCCAGACCATGCTGACGATCCTGCTGCCGCAGGCCGTCACCGTGATGCTGCCGGCCATCGTCAGCCAGCTCGTGGTCGTCGTGAAGGACACCGCCCTGGGCAGCACCATCCTGTCGTTCTCGGACCTGCTGTCCAACTACCGGATCCTGCCCGCCAACTACGGCAACACCATTCCCACGCTGGTCGTCATCGGCCTGATCTACGTGGTGGTCAACTGGGTGGTCACGCGCCTGGCGGCCATGCTGGAGCGCCGCCTCTCCCGACGGGGCCGCAGCACCGCCCGCCCCACCGCCGCCGCCAGCACCACCGCCGTCCCCGTAGCCGACATGCCGACGGTCTGACCCCCTTTTTTTGACGCAGGGAAGGACGCCTTACCCGCACTGGATGCAGGGAAGGCGTCCTTCCCTGCATCTGGGGGTTCGTCAGCTGGGGATGCTCGGGGGCGCGGGTTTGGGGCTGGTGGCGCCGAGGGCGGCGTCGTAGTCACGCTGCCAGGTGCCGTCGGTGACGGCGGTGCGGATGATCCGGGTGAGGCGGTCCCGCAGGTCGGCGTCCCCACCCGGCAGCGCGATGACGTAGTCCACGGGCTTCGGGGCAGCCAGCGCCGACACGGCCAGGTTCGAGGGGTCCGCCGACGCGTAGCCGCTGACCACGGGCAGGAAGTCCGCGACGGCGTCCACCGAGCCGGATCCCAGCTCGTCCACGCAGTCCCTCGCCGACGTGCTGGCGACGAGCTTGTCGGGGTCGGTGAGCCTGGCGTCCCGGGCCAGGCCCTGCGGCGCCGAGTTCGCCACCGTGCAGACCTTGCGCCCGGCGGCGGTCGACGCGTCCGACACCGTCGGCCCCGACTTCCGGTACAGCAGCCCCAACCCGGCCGTCAGATACGGCCCCGCGGTCAGCAACCCGGCCTGCCTGGCCTGGGCGGCGGTCGTGCCGCCGAGGTAGATGTCGACGGTGCCGGCCTCGACGGACGGCAGCGAGGTGTCGGGCGTCAGCTGGGTGAAGGCGATCTGCTGCGGGCTGAGCCCGAGACCGGCGGCGACGAGTTGGACCAGTGAGACCTCGAAACCGCTGAACACCCCGGAAACGGGGTCGCGGTGGGCCAATCCGGGCGTGTCGGCCCGAATTCCCACAATGATCTTGCCGCGGGCCGTGATCCGTTTCAGGGTCGACGACTCGGCCGGCCGCGAGGACGTGGTCGGAGCCGGCTCGCCGGGGCCGTCGCACGCGGCCACCAGCACCGACACCGCCGCCACCAGCGCGGCGAGGCCGGTGACTCGCTGGTTCACGATCCCCATCGTGCCTACCGACGGGGACCCTGTCGACCGGAGAGCCGTCGAGGCATCGAAGAGATCGCGGATTCGCGCCGCTACCTGGACCGCGGGCAGAGTCGGATCGCGTCTTTCCAGCGATCCGACTCTGCCGAGGGAAGGCGGCGGCTCAGAGGCGAATCCGCCCGGCGCGGAACGCGCCGAGAGGGCACAGCAACCTATTTGTTGGTGCGCTTGAACAACCGGAGAATCGGGTCGTAGTAGTGGTCGGCGACCCGTTCCTTCATGGGGATCAGCGCGTTGTCGGTGATCTTGATGTGCTCCGGGCACACCTCGGTGCAGCACTTGGTGATGTTGCAGAAGCCCAGGCCGTGATCGGTCTTGGCCTCCTGCGCGCGGTTCTCGTGCGCGTCGAGCGGGTGCATGTCCAGTTCGGCGATGCGCATCAGGAAGCGCGGCCCGGAGAAGTTGGTCTTGTTGTCCTCGTGGTCACGGACGACGTGGCAGGTGTTCTGGCACAGGAAGCACTCGATGCACTTGCGGAACTCCTGCGAGCGCTCGACGTCCACCTGCTCCATGCGGTACTCGCCCGGCGCCACGCCCTCCGGCGGCGCGAACGCCGGCACCTCGCGGGCCTTCTCGTAGTTGTACGAGACGTCGGTGACCAGGTCGCGGATGACCGGGAACGTCCGCATCGGCGTCACCGTGACGGTCTCGTCCTCGCTGAACACCGACATCCGGGTCATGCACATCAGCCGCGGCCGGCCGTTGATCTCCGCCGAGCAGGAGCCGCACTTGCCGGCCTTGCAGTTCCACCGCACGGCCATGTCCGGCGCCTGGGTGGCCTGGAGCCGGTGGATCACGTCCAGCACGACCTCGCCCTCGTTCACCTCCACGGTGAAGTCCTGGAGGTCGCCGCCCTCGGCGTCGCCGCGCCACACCTTGAACTTCGCCTTGTACCCCATGTCAGCTCTCCTTCGCGGGGACATCGGCGAGCTCGCCGGGGGTGAAGTACTTCGCCAGCTCCGTGTACTCGAACAGGCCCATCAGGTCGGGCCGCAGCGGAATCTGGTCCTTGGACGTGACGTCGACGCCGTCGCCGGCGGCGTTGAGCACGCAGACCAGCAGCTGCTTGCGCCAGTCGGCGTCCATCGCCGGGTGGTCCTCGCGGGTGTGGCCGCCGCGGCTCTCGGTGCGCAGCAGCGCCGCCTTGGCCACGCACTCGCTGACCAGCAGCATGTTGCGCAGGTCCAGCGCCAGGTGCCAGCCCGGGTTGAACTGCCGGTGGCCCTCGACCACGATGTTGCGGGCCCGCTGCTTGAGCTCCTCCAGCGCCACCAGCGCCTGCTCCACCTCGCCGCCGCGGCGGATGATGCCGACCAGGTCGTTCATCGTCTGCTGGAGCTGGGTGTGCACGGTGTACGGGTTCTCCTGCGCGCCGGCCTCGCCGCCGTCGAACTCGGCCACCGCCCGCCGGGACGCGGCGTCCACATCGGACTCCGCGATGACCGGCTTCTTGTCACCGAGCCCGTCCACGTACTCCGACGCGCCCGTGCCGGCCCGCCGGCCGAACACCAGCAGGTCGGACAGCGAGTTGCCGCCGAGCCGGTTGGAGCCGTGCATGCCGCCGGCCACCTCGCCGCAGGCGAACAGGCCGGCCACGCTGGAGGCCGCGGTGTCCGGCTCGACCTCGACGCCGCCCATCACGTAGTGGCAGGTCGGCCCGACCTCCATCGGCTCCTTGGTGATGTCGACGTCGGCCAGCTCCTTGAACTGGTGGTGCATCGACGGCAGCCGCCGGATGATCTCCTCGGCCGGCAGCCGGGACGACACGTCCAGGAACACGCCGCCGTGGGGCGATCCCCGCCCCGCCTTGACCTCGGAGTTGATCGCGCGGGCGACCTCGTCCCGGGGCAGCAGCTCCGGCGGGCGCCGGTTGTTGCCCTGGTCGGTGTACCAGCGGTCGGCCTCGTCCTCGTTGTCGGCGTACTTGTCCTTGAAGACGTCCGGGATGTAGTCGAACATGAAGCGCTTGCCGTCGCTGTTGCGCAGCACGCCGCCGTCGCCGCGGACCGACTCGGTGACCAGGATGCCCTTGACGCTGGGCGGCCACACCATGCCGGTCGGGTGGAACTGGACGAACTCCATGTTGATCAGGGACGCCCCCGCGCGCAGGGCGAGCGCGTGGCCGTCGCCCGTGTACTCCCAGGAGTTCGACGTCACCTTGAACGACTTGCCGATGCCGCCGGTGGCCAGCACCACCGCGGGCGCGCCGAACAGCACGAACCGGCCGCTCTCGCGCCAGTAGCCGAACGCGCCGGCGATCCGGTCGCCGTCGCGCAGCAGCTCGGTCACCGTGCACTCGGCGAACACCTTGAGCCGGGACTCGTAGTCGCCGGTCTCGCGCTTGTCCTCCTGCTGCAACGACACGATCTTCTGCTGGAGGCTGCGGATCAGTTCCAGGCCGGTGCGGTCGCCGACGTGCGCCAGCCGCGGGTACTCGTGCCCGCCGAAGTTGCGCTGGCTGATCTTGCCGTCCTTGGTGCGGTCGAACAGCGCGCCGTAGGTCTCCAGCTCCCAGACCCGGTCCGGGGCCTCCTTGGCGTGCAGTTCGGCCATCCGCCAGTTGTTCAGGAACTTGCCGCCGCGCATGGTGTCGCGGAAGTGCACCTGCCAGTTGTCGTCGCTGTTGACGTTGCCCATGGAGGCGGCGATGCCGCCCTCGGCCATCACGGTGTGCGCCTTGCCGAACAGCGACTTGCACACCACGGCGACGCGCTTGCCCTGTTGCCGGGCCTCGATCGCGGCGCGCAGGCCCGCGCCGCCCGCGCCGATGACCACGACGTCGTAGTCGTGGCGTTCCAACTCGGTCATGATGAAAGCTCCACTACTGCCGTTGTCGGGCTCAGAAGAACCGGAGGTCGGTGATGGTTCCGCCGGCGACGAGCGCGACGTAGAGGTCGGCGAGCGCGACCCCGATCAGCGAGGCCCAGGCGAAGAACATGTGCCGGGTGTTGAGCTTGGACACCAGCGTCCACGCCTTGTACCGCACCGGGTGCTTCGAGAAGTGCGTCAGCCGCCCGCCCATCACGTGCCGGCAGGAGTGGCAGGACGCGGAGTACAGCCACAGCAGGGTCGCGTTGGCCAGCAGCACCAGGGTGCCCAGGCCCATGTGGCCCCACGCGCCGGTGGAGTCGCGGAAGGCGATCACGGCGTCGTAGGTCAGGATGACGTTGAAGATCAGCCCGATGTAGAAGAAGTACCGGTGGATGTTGTTGAGCACCAGCGGGAAGCGGCGCTCACCGGTGTACTTGCCGTGCGGTTCGGCGACCGCGCAGGCCGGCGGCGAGGACCAGAAGCCGCGGTAGTAGGCCTTGCGGTAGTAGTAGCAGGTCAGCCGGAAGCCGAGCGGGAAGATCAGGATGATCAGCGCCGGGGACAGCGCCCACCAGCCGCCGAAGACGGCGACCTCGCTCGAGCCCGGCACACAGTTCGTGGCCAGGCACGGCGAGTAGAACGGCGAGATGTAGGGGGCCGAGTAGTAGTCGGCGTTCTGGAATGCCCGGATGGTCGCGTAGATGATGAACGCGACCAGCACCGCGACCGTGACGGCGGGCTGGACCCACCACCGGTCGGTACGCAGTGTGCGCGCGGATATCTGTGCCCGACCCGGGGCAGTGGTGCCAGCCGTCATGAAGACCTCTTCGCCTCTTTGCGATGAAGTTGTGGGTCGGGCACGCCCGCGTGGTTATCCGCGGTGGGCCTGGTAGCCGCCGACCCCCTCGTCGTCAGCACCATGCCACAGGGCCGGATCGTAGGGTGTGTCGGGGACCACAACGACTTCCACCGGCGCCGCGGCCCGCGGGGCCGGCGCGGGGCGGGACGAGCCGAGGTCCTCGGCGTCGATGTCCAGCCGCTCCAGGTCGTTGACCAGCCGCTTCACCACCGTCGCGTCCCCGTACTGGGTCTCCAACGCGGTGATGCACTGCCGAAGCTGTCCGATGGCACGCCGCAGGTTCGCGATCTCCGAAGTCGACATTTCGGCACCTCCCAAGACTTGATCAGGCGTCAACGTGTTCGGCGCCACATCGCGCCCTCGCAATGCACTCTGCCTGAACCACAAGCCTGTGACAAGTGCCACAAGCGATCTTGGCAATCGCGTCTGCACGCCAGTTCTTCCAGCGTCGGCGCCACATGTTCGGACCTGCGGAGCACGATGGACAGGGACCAGCAAACGACTAGAGAAGTGGTGGAGATCACGGTGACTAGGCGTTTCACTGAATCGGTTTTGATTCCCTCGGGTGACATGTCTTAGTGTGGGTCCCGTCACGTTGCCCGTGAAGCGACGCCAGTGCCGTCGTCCAGCCGGGCCGCAGAGGCGGCCCGTGAGCAGGACAGGAGTCACCGGCTATGGCGATTCACCCCGTGGTTGCCCAGGTCACCGCGCGGATCGAGGAACGAAGTGCGCACACCCGCGCCGACTACGTACAGCGGATGCGCGCCGCCGCGAGCGAGCGGCCGGCACGCGCCGGCATGGCGTGCAGCAACCTCGCGCACGGCTTCGCCGCCTGCTTCGGCGAGGACCGCCTGGCGGTCAAGCAGCTGACCAAGCCCGGCGTCGCGATCATCTCCTCGTACAACGACCTGCTGTCGGCGCACCAGCCGCTGCACGAGTACCCGGCGTGGCTGAAGGACTCGGTGCGCGAGGCCGGCGGCGTCGCCCAGTTCGCCGGCGGCGTGCCGGCCATGTGCGACGGCATCACCCAGGGCCAGCCCGGCATGGAGCTGTCGCTGTTCAGCCGCGAGGTGATCGCGATGGCCACCGGCATCGCGCTCTCGCACGAGATGTTCGACGCCTCGCTGCTGCTGGGCGTCTGCGACAAGATCGTGCCCGGGCTGCTGATCGGCGCGCTGGCCTTCGGCCACCTGCCGGCCGTGCTGGTGCCGGCCGGGCCGATGTCGTCGGGCCTGCCCAACAAGGAGAAGGCCCGGATCCGGCAGCTCTACGCCGAGGGCAAGGCCACCCGCGAGGAGCTGCTGGAGGCCGAGTCGGCGTCCTACCACGGCCCCGGCACCTGCACGTTCTACGGCACGGCCAACTCCAACCAGATGGTCGTCGAGGTGATGGGCCTGCACCTGCCCGGCGCGTCCTTCGTGCCGCCGAACACGCCGCTGCGCAAGGCACTGACCGAGGAGGCCGGGCGGCGGGTCGTCGGGCTGGCCCGGTCGACGTCGCTGGCCGAGATGGTGGACGTCAAGGCCGTGGTGAACGGCGTGGTGGCGCTGCTGGCGACCGGCGGGTCCACCAACCTGACGCTGCACCTGCCGGCGATCGCCGCCGCCGCCGGCATCCAGCTCGGGTGGGACGACTTCGCCGAGCTGTCGGCGGTGGTGCCGCTGATGGCCCGCGTGTACCCGAACGGCAGCGCCGACATCAACCACTTCCAGGCGGCCGGCGGGGTGCCGTTCCTCGTCGGCGAGCTGCTCGACGCCGGCCTGCTGCACCCGGACGTGAACACCGTCGCCGGGCCGGGTCTGGACCGCTACCGGCAGGAGCCGTTCCTCGACGGCGACCGCGTGGTGTGGCGGGACGGCGCCCGCGAGTCGCTGGATCCCGCCGTGCTGCGGCCGGCCACCGACCCGTTCTCCGCCGACGGCGGCCTGCGCATGCTGTCCGGCAACCTGGGCCGGGCCGTGATCAAGGTGTCGGCGGTGGCTGCCGAGCACCGCGTCGTGCAGGCGCCGGCGCGGGTGTTCACCACGCAGGAGGGGTTCAGCGCGGCGTTCAAGGCCGGCGAGCTGGACCGGGACGTGGTGGTGGTGGTCCGCAACCAGGGGCCGCAGGCCAACGGCATGCCCGAGCTGCACAAGCTCACCGCCGCGCTGGGCGTGCTGATGGACCGGGGGCACCGCGTCGCGCTCGTCACCGACGGCCGCATGTCCGGCGCGTCCGGCAAGATCCCCGCCGCGATCCAGCTGACGCCGGAGGCCGCGACCGGCGGGCCGCTGGCGCGGGTGCGTGACGGAGACGTCATTCGGCTGGACGCCCAGCGTGGCAGCATCGAGGTGTTCGTCGACGACGCCGAGCTGATGGGGCGGCGGCTGGTGGACGGGCCGCCGCACGAGTTGGAGTGGATGGGCACCGGGCGCGAGCTCTTCGGGGCGCTGCGCCGCGCGATCGGTCCCGCCGACGAGGGCGCCAGCGTGTTCGGCAGCACGCTGACGCCGGAGAAGTTCACCGCCCCCGTGACCGCCTGGAAGTGAGGATCATGACTACGCCGGCAGACCTGCTGGAACTGTCCCCCGTGATGCCCGTCGTCGTGCTGGACGACGTGGCGCAGGCCGTGCCGGTCGCCGAGGCGCTGCTGCGCGGCGGCATCCGGGTCATCGAGGTGACGCTGCGGACGCCCGCCGCGCTGGCGTCGATCGAGCGGATCGCCGCCGCCGTGCCGGACCTGGTGGTCGGCGCCGGCACCGTCACCGCGCCCGAGCACGCCAAGCAGGCTTTGGACGCCGGCTCGCGCTTCATCGTCACCCCCGGCTCGACGGACGCGGTGCTGGACGCCGTCGCCGCCACCGGGCTGCCGTTCCTGCCCGGCGTCAGCACCGTGTCCGAGGCGATGTGGGCCGCCGAGCGGGGATGCACCGTGCTGAAGTTCTTCCCGGCCGAGGCCGCCGGCGGGGCGGCGTACCTGAAGTCCGTCCACGGCCCGTTGCCGGGGCTTCGCTTCTGCCCCACCGGCGGCATCACCGTGGAGAGCGCCCCGAAGTACCTGGCGCTGCCCAACGTCGGCTGCGTCGGCGGCTCCTGGCTCACCCCCAAGGACGTCTTGGCCGCCGGTGACTGGCAGCGCATCGAGCAGTTGGCCACCGCCGCCTCCCGCCTCCGCTAACCCCCGCGAGTCGCGCTCTCAGACAGACCGAATGTAGGTGTCGGGCAGAACTGAGCCTCCGGGCTCAGTTCTGCTTTTTTCGTGCGTTCGCCCTGTCCGTGGGCGCGACTCGCGGGGGTTCGATCGGGTGCGTCGCTGGTGAGGATCGCTCGGCGGGCGGGGTTTTACGACAACTCGTACGCTCCCGACACCGGCGGTTGACCCGACTGCAACTTTATGAAAACGTTTGTGACCCGCCGCCGCGATACCGAACCAGTGGGAGGTATCCGTGGCACCACGCACACGGCGGTCGCTGGCCGTGGCCGGCGCCCTGTTGGCCGGGGCACTCGCCGCCGGGCTCACCCTGACCGCCGTCGAGCCGGCCCTGGCGTCGACGCAGGCCCCGGCAGCGGTTCCGACGCCGCCGTCGAACCTCAAGGCCAGCAACATCACCGAGACCACGGTCGACCTGGCCTGGAACGCGTCCACCAGCAGTGTCGGCCTGGCCGCGTACGACATCTACCACGACGGCCAGCTGACCAAGTCGGTCGACGGCAAGACGCTGAAGGCCACCGTCACCGGCCTGACCCAGAACACCAGCTACGGCTTCTACATCAATGCCCGCGACACCAAGGGCGGCGTCTCCCAGGCCAGCAACACGGTCCAGGTGACGACCAAGAAGTCCAGCGACAACACGCCTCCGACCGCGCCGACCGGCCTCAAGGTCGCAGGCGTGACGGCGAACTCCATCTCCCTGACGTGGACGAAGTCCACCGACAACGTCGGCGTCACCGGCTACACCGTGCTCGAGGGATCCTCGCAGGTGGGCCTGGCCACCACGAACTCCTTCACCGTGCAGGGCCTCGCGCCGAACTCCTCGCACACGTACACGGTCACCGCGCGCGACGCGGCCGGCAACGCGTCGAAGCCGAGCGCCGCGGTCACCGGCAAGACCTCCGGCGGGGGCGGCGGCAGCGGCACCACGCCCGGCCAGGTCACCAAGGTCGCCGACGACTCGGACGTGCCGTGGGGCCTGGTGACGCTGCCGGACGGGACGATCCTGTTCAACGAGCGCGACACGCACAACCTGATCCACCTGGACCCGAAGACCGGCACGAAGACAACCGCCGGCACGGTTCCCGGCGTCTCCGGCACGAACGGCGAGGGTGGCCTGCTCGGCCTGGAGCTCTCCCCCACCTTCACGTCGGACAGCTGGATCTACGCGTACTTCACCACCGCCTCGGACAACCGCATCGCGAGGTTCAAGTACACGAACGGAAAGCTCGACGCGAGCAGCCAACAGGTGCTGCTGAAGGGGATTCTGCGCAACCAGTTCCACAACGGTGGCCGGCTGCGCTTCGGCCCGGACGGCAAGCTGTACGCCGGCGTCGGTGACGGCGAGAACGGCAACAACGCGCAGGACCTCAACTCCCTCAACGGAAAGATCCTGCGGCTCAACCCGGACGGCAGCGTCCCGTCGGACAACCCGTTCCCCGGCAAGTACGTGTGGAGCTACGGCCACCGCAACGTCGAGGGCCTGGCCTTCGACTCGAAGGGCCGGCTCTGGGAGGCCGAGCTCGGCAACTCGATCATGGACGAGCTGAACCTGATCCAGAAGGGCGGCGACTACGGCTGGCCGTCGTGCGAGGGCACCTCGGGCAGCGGCTGCGGCAACTCCAAGTTCGTCAAGCCGGTCCAGACCTGGCCGGTGGCCAACGCCTCGCCCAGCGGCCTGGCGATCGTGCACGACGTGCTGTTCATGGCCGCGCTGCGCGGCCAGCGGCTGTACCGCATGCAGATCACCGGCGACAGCACCACCAAGCCGGTGGCCTACTTCGACGGCACCTACGGCCGGCTGCGCACCGTGGAGCCGGCGCCGGACGGCGGCCTGTGGCTCACCAATTCCAGCGGTGACAAGGACAGCACGCCGAACAACAGCAAGGACGCGATCTTCCACGTGCAGCTGAACTAGCGCGTGGCTGGCGGAAACGGGGACCTCCCGGGCGGGTGGGGTCCCCGTTTCTCGTGTCCAGGGGTCGATTACCGGCGAAAGTCGAGCATTCCGCTTGTTGTCGGAGCGGATCCTTTTTGTCCCCCATGGTAGTTTCGCTCGCCGTTCGACGACATCTGGGGAGACGAAGTGGACGCACCCGCGCTGATCGACGCCCAACTGACGATGACCGCCTTCACCCAGTTAGCGGGCAGACTGGGCGGTTATCCGTTCGTGAAGGTGGTCGTCGACCGGCCCGGCGGGCACATCCATTTCGTCAACGACGCGCGGTACTCCTTCCACGCCGAGTACATCGCCGCGGAGATCCTCGGCATCAGCAGGACCGAACTCGAGTCCGGCATCGACGCGTTCAATCACAGCGTCTACCACGCCGATGACCGGCGCTTCTATCTCGGCATCCTGGCCCTGCACACCACCGACGACCGGCGCGTGCTCTCGCTGGAGACGGTCGAGGTGGACACCATGTCCGGCCCGATGCTGGCGTATTTCTACCTGGCCGTGCGGGCCGCGGTCGACCCGGCGCTGCCGGTGCTGCTGAAACCGGCCAACCACAGCCAGGAACAGCTGCTGGCCGAGATTCCCGCCGCCGAGGTGCCGCGGATCCGGGCGCACGAGCTGTTCTCCTCGGCACGATTCGTCCCGTTGAATCCCGGCTCCGCGCACGGCCGGCTGCGGGCGTTCCACACCGAGGCCGACTATCGCGCCGCGGCGGATTCCCTTGAGTGGTACGACATCATCGTCATGCACCGCGTGCCCGACGATGTGCCACGCCTGGCCGGAATCGTGAATGCACACCACACCACGCCGTTGTCGCACACCAATGTGCTGGCGTCGGGCTGGCAGGTGCCGAATGCCGTGCAACTGGGTGTTTTCGACCGCATCGACGCCGAACAGCTGAACGGCCGATGGGTCCGCTACGAGGTCGATCCCGCCGCCGAGGAGATCACCCTGGTCGCGACCGAGGATCCCGTTGACGTCACCCGCAAGCCGGCCTGGTACGCGCAGCGAATCGTGTTGGAGGAGCCGGAATCCCAGACCTCGCCGATCGCCGGCCTCGACCGGCTCCGGCTGCACGACCGGCATCGCTACGGCACCAAGGCCGCCAACCTGGGCGAGCTGCACCACGTGCTCGCCAACGGTTCCGGCCGGCTGCTGGGCTTCTACCAGGTGCGCCGGCCGCCGCGGGAGAACCTGTTGCCGTACCTGGCAAAGTTGCTCGACGTGCCGTCCGACGCCGACCTCGGCGACGCGGCCGTCCGACTGCTGCGGGACAACATCGAGGTGCCGCGCGGAATCGCCCTGCCGTTCTCCGTGCAGCGGCGCTTCCTGGAGTCCTCGCCTCGGGTGCAGCAGGCCATCGGCAAGCTGAAGATGGCGCTGGAACTGGATGTTCCCGACGTCGACCGGCTCTGCCTCGAGCTGCAACGCCTCATCCGCGCCACTCGGATCCCCGGCGACCTGCGCGACGCCGTGGACGCCGCTCTCGTGTCCGAGCTCGGCGGCGTCCGCACCTTCGTCGTGCGCAGTTCGTCCAACGCCGAGGACCTGGCCGGATTCTCCGCGGCCGGCATCTACGAGTCGATCAACCACGTGACCACCGCCGACCGGATCTTCGCCTCCATCAAGGAGGTCTGGGCGTCGCTGGTGTCGCCGCGCAGCGTGCGGCTGCGCCAGCAGGCCGGCATCTCGCTCGACGACAGCTACATGGGCGTGATCGTGCAGGAGCAGGTCGACGGCGCCGTCGGCGGCGTCATGGTCACGACGAACCCGTTGAACCGCAACGACTTCCGCAACGTGTACATCAACGTCTCGGCCAAGTCGGTGATCGACGTCGTGTCCGGTTCCGAGCTGCCCATCCAGTACCTCTACAGCACCGTCGAGGGCGACGGCCGCACCGTCTCGCTCGGCGACGCCGACGAGGACCTGGATGTCTCGACGCGCCAACAACTCCAGCGCCTCGCCATCGCCGGCCGCCTGCTCCAGGCCCACTTCTCGCCCGACTACACCTTCGACTCGCCGGTCGACGTCGAGTGGATCGCCGACCAGCGGCGGATCACCGTCGTCCAGCTCCGGCCGTACAGCTCGTGAGCGCCGTGCGGCGGGCGGTGTGGCTCAGCTACACCTTCCAGTTCTTCTTCGGCCTGCTGCTCTGGCTGCCCGTGTTCTACGAGTACCAGCGCCAGCTCGGCCTGTCCGACACCCAGATCTTCGGCATCCAGAGCATCTACTACATCGCCTTCTGCCTGCTCGAGATCCCCACCGGCATGGTCGCCGACCGCTTCGACTACCGCCACTGCCTGGTGGCCGGCGGCGTCGTGCTCATCGCGGCCAACCTCACCCCCGTGGTGCTCGCCTCGTACACCGGCTTCCTGGTGCACTTCCTCCTCATCGCCCTGGCCCGCTCCCTCGTCTCCGGCGCAGCAAGCGCTTACCTGTACGAGTACATGCACGCCGCCGGCGCCGGCGCGGACTACCCCCAGGCCGAGGGCTACGGCCGCTCGTACAGCCTCATCGGCAAGGTCGTGTGCTGGCCGGTCGTGGGCCTGCTCATGCAGTGGAACATGCCGTCGCCGTACTGGCTCAGCGCCGTCAACGCCGCCATCGCAGTGGTCGCCGCCGTCGCCCTACCGGCGATACCGGGACGTTCTTCGAGGCAGTTGGATTCCGCCATCGCCGCTCCTTCCGACCGCCCCTCGCCGCCACCCATCTCCGTCGCGCTCCGCGGTGCCTTCCACCAGCTGCGGTCGTCCCGGCTGTTGGTGCTGCTCATGGTCCAGGGCGTGGCCATCTTCACGCTGGCCCGGATCTGCTCGGTCAACCTGTTCCAGCCGATCCTGGACAGCAAGCACACCCCGGTCGTCCTGTACGGGGTCGTGATGGCGCTGATGACCGTGTTCGAGGCGCTCGGCGCGGCCCGGCCCAACTGGTTGCGTAGGCGGGTGAGCGATGTGCGGTCGGTGTTCCTGCTGACCGTGGCGATGGCGGTGACGCTGGCGTTGGCCGGGCTGCTCGGAGTCGTGGGCGCGGTGGTTGCGTTGTGCGTGTTCTCGCTGGCGTGCGGGCTGTCGTTCCCGATCCAGCGGGCGCTGTTGAACGCCGCGATCACCGATTCCCGTTACCGCGCAACGCTGTTGTCCATCGAGTCCATCATCGACCGAGCGGTGTGCGCCCTGGTGGCGTTGGCCCTCGGCGGTTACCTGGAGGCCGGCCAGCTGACCGGTTTCCTGGTGCAGACCGCGGTCGGGACCTGCGTGCTGATGGTCGCGGTCGGCGTTGCGATCAAAGCGGCGCGGCGACGGGCGGAAGCCGCTACGGTTGGCTGATGTTCCGGGCGGTGCTGGCGGTGCCGGACTTCCGCTGGCTGTGGGCCGGCGAGGCGCTGTCCCAGGCCGGCGACCAGCTGGCCCGGGTGGCGCTGGCCGTGCTCGTGTACCAGCGGACGTCATCGCCCGCGCTGACCGCGTTGTCCTACGCCCTGACCTTCGTGCCCACCCTGGTCGGCGGCGCCCTGCTCGGCTGGGTCGCCGACCGCGTGGCGCGCCGGACCGTCATGGTCGCCTGCGACCTGCTCCGAGCAGTGCTCGTCGGCGCACTCGCGATTCCCGGCATGCCGCTGCCCGTGCTGTACGTCCTGCTGATCGGCGTGACCCTGTTGGGCGGTCCGTTCCGGGCCGCCCAACAGGCCCTGCTCCCGGACGTTCTCGACGGCGAGCTCTACGTCTCCGGTCTGGCGCTGCGCGGCATGACGATCCAGGGCGCCCAACTCGCCGGCTTCGCGTGTGGCGGCGTGCTGGTCGCCGCGCTGACGCCGTATTGGGCGCTGGCCGTCGACGCCGGCACGTTCCTGGCGTCCGCGCTGCTGGTCGGTTCCGGCGTCCGCCACCCCGCGGCGGTGTCGCCCCCGACGGCGTGGACTTCGGCTGGTGAATCGCCGTCGTCTGCCCCGCGGTCGGCCGGCGGTGCATCGTCGCCATCTGCTCGGCTGCCGGCCGGATCGCCGGTGTCTGCCCAGCGGTCGGCCGGCGGCTCGGTGCTCGCGGGTCTCCGCGTGGTGTTCGGCGATCCGGCCGTGCGGGCGCTGGCCATCCTGAGTTGGCTCGCCGGCTTCTACGTCGTCCCGGAGGGTCTGGCCGCTCCCTACGCCGCCGCGATCGGCACCGGCACGGTCGGCGTCGGCCTACTGATGGCGGCCGATCCCGCCGGATCGGTCATCGGCGCCTTCGCCCTGGCCCGGTGGATTCCCGAGCACCTGCGGCCACGCCTGCTCGGCTTGCTAGCTGTGCTAGCCGGGCTGCCGCTGCTCGTGTGCGCACTCCAGCCCGGACTGCTCGTTTCGCTAGCGGCGCTAGCGGTTTCGGGAGCGTTGGCGCAGGCGTACCAGACGCAGGACACCGCCTCGCTCGCCCGCGCGGTGCCGAGCGCCGGTCGGGCGCAGGTGATGGGGATCGTGGTCAGCGGTCTCGTGACCGTGCAGGGTGTGGGCGTTCTGCTCGCGGGCGTGCTCGCCGACGCGATCGGGACACCGTTGACCATCGGGATCGCCGGCCTCGGGGGCATAGCCGTGGGCGTGCCCACGGCTCTGTCGTGGCGGCGCGCTACGCGTCGATCAGTGCCAGGGCTTCCGGAATCGAGTCGGTGACCGGCACTCCCGCGGTCTCCAGACGGTCCCGCGGCATCATGCCGGTGGTCACCAGCACGCACTGCGCGCCGACCTGCCTGGCCGCCAGGGCGTCATCCACGACATCACCGATCATGACGACGTCGGCCGGGTCCAGCCGCTGCGCCTCGAGGTGCTCGACCAGGTGCTCCGCCTTCGAGCCGCCCATGTTGTAGCCACGCAGGCCGTCGACTCGATCGAACAGGCCGGTCAGGCTCATCTTGCCGACCAGCGGCACCAGCTCGTCGTGGAACCACATCGACAGCAGCGACTGGCTGCGGCCCGCGGCCCGCCACTCGTGCAGCAGGTCCGGCACGCCGACCGCCAGGCCGCAGGTCTCCAGTTCCAGCCGGTAGGCCCGGTGGTACTGCTGGTCGATGACGTCCCAGTCGGCCTCGGTGAGCGCCCGGCTCAGCACCTTCTCGTAGCAGGCGAGGATGGGCCGGCTGAACACCGCGCGCCACTCGTCCAGCGTCACCGGCGCGGACTCGTACATCGCGCACACCGTGTTGACCGCCGCTAACACTGCGTGATTGTCGTCCAGGAGCGTTCCGTTCCAGTCCCAGACCACATGGCGTGCCCGCAGCTTCGTCACCGGCTCAGCCTACGTAATACGTCGCCAGGTACGTCGCCCACAGAGCCGTGAACACCGTCGCCCCGGCCGCCGTCGCCGCAAGCCGTCCGCGCCTCCTCGTGGTGCGGCCGAACAACTCATAGCCGCCGTAGGCCAGGAAGCCCGCGATCCCCGCCAGCAACCCCACCGTCGCCGCCGGGCTGCGTCCCCAGCCCCACGTCACCAATGTCACGACGACCGCCAGCAGTCCGAACGAGACCGTCGCCAGAAACAGCTCGCCAACGGCTTCGAGGACGAGGTCCTTGAGGAACTCCCCCACCGCCCGAACCGCCGCCGCGATGGCCTCGCCCACTCGCCTCGGCCACAACCGCCATGGCTGCATCGCGTCCCGTCGGATCAGCGCCAGCTCTCGGCGTGCGGCCTCGCGTGACTCGGACATAAGTCCCAGTTTCTCTCATCCCTTCGAGTGAAGTCCGGGACTTTCCGCGAACCGATTCGTGGTGGCGCTGAGCACATCGGGCCGTCGCCGCGTAGATGAACAGCATGAGCAGCGATGACCCCGACACCATCCGCTTCAACCGCTTCGTGCCGCCCGAGGAGGGCGAGGAGATCGAGGCCCAGGCGCGGTTCTTCGGCGTGACGGTGGACCAGATGCTCCAGGACACCGAGACCATGACCATGATGCGCGGCGGGCGTCACCAGGCCATGCACGAGTTCAACTGGCACCGCTGACCCACCACGGCCCCGGTTAGGGGCGAGTACACCGGGCCGCACCTGACTGAGATCGCCGGCCACACAACGTCGGCGGCCCCGCCACACCGGTCCCCCGGGACTCGGTCAGGCGTGCACCGCCCGGCCACACGGAATTCGGCCCGGTCAGCAGTCCTCATCGGGGAGGCCGGATCCTGCGCTGGCGAGTTCTTCGCGCACCACGCGGATCGCCATGCCCTCGGCGTAGCCCTTGCGGGCGAGCACGCCGACCAGGCGGCGCAGCTTGGTGGTGTCGTCGACCCTGGCCACGGACGGCAGCTTCCGGCGCACCAGCTCGCGCGCCCGCTCCAGCTCGCTGTCCTCGCCGACGGCGGCGGCCGCCTGGGCGGCCACCGAATCGTCGACACCCTTGCGGCGCAACTCGTTCACGAGCGCCCGCCGGGACAGGCCCTTGTGACCGTGCCGGGACGCCACCCACTCGTGGGCGAACGCCTCGTCGTCGATCAGGCCCGCCCGGTCCAGGCGGCCGAGCACCAGCTCGGCCACCTCCTCCTCGATCTCCTTGCGCGCCATGGCCTGCCGCAGCTCGGTGCGGGACCGGGCCCGCACGCTCAGCAGCCGCACACACAGATCCTGCGCCCGACGCACCTCCGGCGCGTCCCGCACCGCCGGGGTCTCACCCGACGATGCCTCTTCCCGCTCCACGACCGTCAGAAGTCGACCGGCGCCGGCGCGTCCTCGGCGTCCAGCTTGGCGCCGATGCCCAGCTTCTCCTTGATCTTCTTCTCGATGTCGTTGGCGACGTCCGGGTTCTCCAGCAGGAACTTGCGGGCGTTCTCCTTGCCCTGGCCCAGCTGGTCGCCGTCGTAGGTGTACCAGGCGCCGGACTTGCGCAGGATGCCCTGCTCCACACCCATGTCGATGAGCGAGCCCTCGCGGCTGATGCCGTGGCCGTACAGGATGTCGAACTCGGCCTGCTTGAACGGCGGGGCCACCTTGTTCTTCACGACCTTGACCCGGGTCCGGTTGCCGACCGCGTCGCCGCTGTCCTTGAGCGTCTCGATCCGGCGCACGTCCAGGCGCACCGAGGCGTAGAACTTCAGCGCCTTGCCACCGGTCGTGGTCTCCGGCGAGCCGAACATGACGCCGATCTTCTCGCGCAGCTGGTTGATGAAGATCGCGGTGGTGTTCGAGTTGTTCAGCGCGCTGGTCATCTTGCGCAGCGCCTGGCTCATCAACCGGGCCTGGAGACCCACGTGGTTGTCGCCCATCTCGCCCTCGATCTCGGCCCGCGGCACCAGCGCGGCCACCGAGTCGATCACCAGGATGTCCAGCGCGCCCGAGCGGACCAGCATGTCCGCGATCTCCAGCGCCTGCTCGCCGGTGTCCGGCTGGGACACCAGCAGGCCGTCGGTGTCCACGCCCAGCGCCTTCGCGTAGTCCGGGTCCAGCGCGTGCTCGGCGTCGATGAACGCCGCGATGCCGCCGTTGCGCTGCGCGTTGGCCACCGCGTGCAGCGCCACCGTCGTCTTACCGGAGGACTCCGGGCCGTAGACCTCGATCACCCGGCCGCGCGGCAGGCCGCCGATGCCCAGCGCCACGTCGAGCGCGATGGAGCCGGTCGGGATCACCTCGATGGGCGCCCGGCCCTCCTGGCCCAGGCGCATCACCGAGCCCTTGCCGAAGTTCTTGTCGATCTGGGCCAGGGCCAGTTCGAGCGCCTTGTCCTTGTCCGGTGCTGCTGGTGCCATGGGAAGTTCACCTCTGTCTGTCTGGCTGGCCCACTCGCCCAGGGCCGCCGCCGGTTGTCGTCACCGAGGACGCTACGGGGAGGGTCTGACAATTTCGGCGACCCGCGGATCCCCAGGCTAGCCGAACACCTGTTCGAGGGAAAACCGACACGCCGTCCGCACTTCTCAGCGCCGCTCGACCGGCACGTCGAACGCCTCGCACACCACCCGCCAGATCGTCCTCGTCGGCACGCCGGCCTCCAGCGCCTGGTCGACGGTCAACCCGTCCAGGTCGGAAAACACGTGGTCGCGGGCGATCGTCTCGGACCGGACCCGCCCGAACTCCTCGGCCATCAGGGCCCGGAAGGCAGTGATACGCATCGTGGTCAACCCTACGCCGACAGCAAATTGCAGAAAGTGGGGACCGAGGGCTTCCCTGCCCCCGGAAACACGCTATCCTTGGGGCGGGCCCGTGATCCCCCCGACCTCAGCAGTTGGAAACTCACGGCGGAGCGCCGCAGTCGACCCCCAGGGCTGCGGCGCTCCTCTTTGTTTTGCCCCGCCTTCGGCGGGGCGGCTCGGCCCCTTCCAAGCCGATGCCTGGCCCTTGCCAGATTTTTCGAGCGCCGCATCGGCTTCCTGGTGGGGCGCGTCGGGTGGCGGCGCTCGAAAAATCTGCCAACCGGGCCAAGCATCGGCGGGGCCGAGCGCTCTCCGGGGGTGGGGGCGGAAGACCAGCCGTGGAAGTGCCGTGGAAGTTTGGTGCGTGGGGGCTACTGGGGGCGCGTTGGTGGCGGGTGGGGCTACCAAGTCCGCGTTCGTGGCGTTGGGGGCCGCGGAAAGTGCTGCTGGTCCTAGGCTTGATCCATGCGGGAGCAGAGCTTGGGGGACTGGCTGGACTCGTTGGCCTCGGGGGCGCCGGCTCCTGGGGGTGGGGCGGTGGCGGCGATGCACGCGGCGATGGCGGCGGGGCTGGTGTCGATGGTGTGCGAGCTGACAGTGGGACGACCGAAATACGCCGAGCACGAGGCGACGATGCGGGCGGTCCTGACCGAGGCCGGGGACCGGCGGCGGGAAGCGGTGGAGTTGGCGGACGCCGACGCGAAGGCGTTCACGGGGGTGACGGAGGCCTATCGGCTGCCGAAGGGCACCGACGAGGAGAAGGCGGCGCGGACCGCGGCGATCCAGCAGGCGCTGGTGGGAGCGGCGGCGGTGCCGGTGCGGACGGCGACGCTGGCCGGGGAGATCCTGGAGCTGGCGATGCGGATCCGGGCGGGGGCCAACGTGAACGTGCTGTCGGACGTGGCGGTGGCCGCGGTGTCGGCACGGGCGGCGATGCAGGCGGCGGCGGTCAACGTCGAGGTGAACCGGGCGGCGATGACCGACGTAGTCGCCCGAGCCCGACTGGAAGCGGAACTGGCCAGTATCGGCGACCGGATCGCCGTGGCCGAGAAGTTCATCGAGGAGCTGGCATGACCCTCATCGACGGCCGCGCGGTGGCCGCCACCATCCGTGCCCGGGTCGCCGAGGACGCGGCCCGGCTGCTGGCCGCCGGCACCACGCCGACGCTGGCGATCGTCGTCCCCACCGACGACGAGGCGACGGCCTGGTACGTGCGCTCGATCGTGCGCACCGGCGAGAAGATCGGCGTCGCCGTGCGGGTGGTCGAGGAGCGCGAGCTGTTGGGACCGTGCCTGGCGGAGCTGTCCGCGGACCCGACGGTGCACGGCGTGATGTGCCAGGCGCCGCTGCCGCCGGGCGTCGTCCGCGACGACATAGCCGTGCACATCGACCCGGCCAAGGACGTGGACGGCGCGAACCCGAGCAGCCTCGGCCGGCTGGCGGTGGGCCTGCCGGCGTTCGCGCCGGCGACGGCGCAGGCGGTGGTGGAGCTGCTGCACGCCCACGGCACGACGCTGGCCGGCGCGGACGTTGTGGTTGTCGGCCGCAGCGCGGTGGTCGGCAAGCCGGCGGCGCTGCTGCTGCTCGCGGAGAACGCCACGGTGACGGTGTGCCACTCCCGGACCAAGGACCTGGCGGTGCAGACGAGCCGTGCGGACGTGGTCGTCGCCTGCGTCGGCAGCGCGCACGTGCTCGGCGCGGCGCACATCCGCCCGGGCGCGGTGGTGATCGACGTCGGCACGAACCCCACCACGGACGGCGGCCTCGTCGGCGACGTGGACACTGCGGCGGTGGAGCCGATCGCGGAGGCGATCACGCCCGTGCCGGGAGGTGTCGGGCCGGTGACGACGGCGCTGCTGCTGCGCAACGTTGTGACGGCTGCCTCACACTGACTTCATAGTGCCTGCTCGGCCGATTGACGTGCCCCGACGGGTGTCCGTAATGTGCCGCGCTGAGTGATGGTGTGCGTAAGCCGGTGAGATTCCGGCGCGGTCGCGCCACTGTGTGCCCGGGTCCTCGCGGACGTGGGCGAGCCAGACACCACCCCATCGCCTGCCCCACTGACGAACGGGACGCACGATCCCCGAAGGAGGCTCCGTTGAGCACGATTCCCGCGACCACCGCCGTTGCGACGCCGGTCGTCCTGCCGCTGCCCAAGGCGATGCTGTGGCTGGGCGGCACCGTGCTGTTCGCCCTGGCCCTGTACTACTTCATCGGCATCGACCAGGGCGCGACCTCGGTCTTCGGCGACAACATGTACATCCACGAGTTCGTGCACGACGCGCGGCACTTCCTCGGTTTCCCCTGCCACTGATCACCTGGGCGGGACAACCGAACATGGAGAAGCGAATCATCCTGCGGGGCGTGCTGGTCGGCGCCCTCGCCGGACTGCTGGCGTTCGTCTTCGCGCGGATCTTCGCGGAGCCGCAGATCCAGGCCGCGATCGACTACGAGAGCGGCCGCGACCAGGCGCAGGCGGCCCTGGACAAGGCCGCCGGCCTGCCCGCGGGCGACGAGGGCCCGGAGATCTTCAGCCGGGCGATCCAGGCCAACGTCGGTATCGGCGTCGGCATGGTGCTGTTCGGCGTCGCGATGGGCGCGCTGTTCGCCGTGGCGTACGCGGTGTGCCTGGGACGGGTCGGCAATCTGCGGCCGCGCACGTTGTCGATGCTGGTCGCCGGCGGCGGCTTCCTGGGCATCTACCTGGTGCCGTTCATCAAGTACCCGGCCAACCCGCCGTCGATCGGCCACCAGGAGACGATCGCGCCGCGCGGTGCGCTGTACGTGCTGATGATGGTGTGCTCGGTGGCGTTCCTGATCGGCGCGGTGGTGCTGGGCAAGCGCCTGGCCAAGCGGTTCGGCAACTGGAACGCCACGTTGCTAGCGACGCTAGCTTTCGTAGTGGTGATCGGCGTTGCGATGGCGCTGCTGCCGTCGCTGGGTGAGCTGGCCGCGAATGTTCGCGACTACGGCCCGCAGGCGACCGAGACACCGCTGCCGCTGAAGAACCCGGCCGGCCAGATCGTCTACCCCGGATTCCCGGCCGACGTGCTGTGGGACTTCCGCTTCTACTCGATCGCCGCGCAGGCGATCCTGTGGGCGACCCTGGGCCTGGTGTTCGCGCCGCTGGCCGAGCGGCTGCTGGCGCCGAAACCGGCGCAGCAGCTGGCGATGTGAACCGGATCTTCCTCGTCTGCCACGGCGCCACCGACGCCGTGAAGCAGGCACGCTTTCCCGCCGACGAGCCGTTGTCGCGGCCGTTGGCGCCGCTGGCCGGACCGTCCAGACCGGACGGTCTCGGCCGCGGGCCGGAGCTGCGCTGCGCGCAGACCGCCGAGGCCCTCGGCTGGGACGCCGTGGTCGACGACGCCCTGGCCGACCTCGACCACGGCTCGTGGCGGGGACGGTCATTGGCGGAGGTCGACCAGCACGAACTGATGGCGTGGATGACCGATCCGGACGCCGCCCCGCACGGCGGCGAACCGGTCAGCGCCGTGCTCAAGCGGGTGGCCGCGTGGCTGGACCGCCAGGCCGACGTCGGCCGGCTGGGCGTGGTCACCTCGCCGGCCGTAGCAAGGGCAGCGGTCCTAGCGGCGCTAGGGGCACCGGCGTCCGCGTTCTGGCGGGTGGACATCGCGCCGCTGACCGTCACCCAGCTGACCGGCGGACCCGGCCGGTGGACCGTCCGCGAGACGGGCCGACCGCTGGCCTGAACTCCTGGGGCTGAACTCCCTCTGGTCCAGACCTCTGTCACGGCGTACGCTGCAAACGTTTCCATCATGTTGCACCCGCCGCCGCACGAACTGTCGAGGAGGACCTCGTGCGCCGGTTTGGCTTACCGATCGTGGTGCTAGCAGTGCTAGGAAGCGTAGTGGCGACAACGCCCGTGGCGAACGCCGAGAACAACGGGCTGGCGGCGAAGCCGCCGATGGGGTGGAGCAGCTGGAGCTTCATCCGCAAGGCGCCGACGGCGGCGAAGATCGACGCCCAGGCGGACGCGATCAAGTCCAGCGGGCTGGCCCAGCACGGATTCCAGTACGTCAACCTGGACGACTTCTGGATGAAGTGCGACAGCAACGGCCCGACGGTGGACGGCAACGGGCGATGGGTCGCGGACACCGGCAAGTTTCCCGGCGGGATCAAGGCGGTGGCCGACCACGTGCACGCGGACGGCCTGAAGTTCGGGCTGTACGTGACGCCGGGCATCGCGGCCAACGCCGTCAAGAACAACTCCCCCATCGCGGGCACGAGCTTTCACGCGCAGGACATCGCGGTGACCTCGACCCAGGAGAAGAACTACAACTGCAAGCACATGTACGGCATCGACTACAGCAAGCCGGGCGCGCAGGCGTTCATCGACTCCTGGGCCAAGCAGTTCGCGGACTGGGGCGTCGACTACCTCAAGATCGACGGCGTCGGCAGCCCGGACATCCCGGACGTCAAGGCGTGGTCGCAGGCGCTGAGGAACTCGGGCCGGCCGATCCACTTCGAGCTGTCGAACAATCTGTCCATCGCGGACGCCACGACGTGGCAGCAGTACGCGAACGGCTGGCGCACACAGGGCGACGTCGAGTGCTACTGCGGCACAGGAGGCGCCAGTTTCCCGCTCACGGACTGGAAACACGTGTCGGCGAGGTTCGACACGGCGTCGAACTGGCAGCAGTACGCCGGCCCGGGCGGCTGGAACGACCTGGACTCGCTGGAGATCGGCAACGGCGACAACACCGGCCTGACCAGTGACCAGCGCCGCAGCCACCTGACGCTGTGGGCGATGGCCTCGGCCCCGCTGCTGCTGGGCACCGACCTCACCGCCATCGACGCCACCGACAAGGCGATGCTGACCAACGACTCCGTGCTGAGCGTCGACCAGGACGCCATCGCGGCCAAGCGCATCGTCAAGAGCGGCAACAACCAGGTGTGGGTGAAGAAGGAACCGTCCGGCGCCTACGTGGTGGCCCTGTTCAACACGGGCACGAGCGGCAACGCCACGATCACGGTGACCTGGTCGCAGGTCGGCATCACCACCGGCAGCGTCGCGGTGACGGATCTGTGGGCGCAGAAGGCGAAGGGCACGGTCAGCGGCAGCTACAGCGCGACGCTGCGCCCGGGCGAGACCCGGCTCATCCGCGCGGTGCCGACGTCCTGAGCACCGGCCGGTGGCTCCGCATCCGGGGCCACCGGCCGCAGGGTCGTCCCCATGCACGCCATCAGCAGCGGCAGCGCGGCGAACCCGACGACCAGCCCCAGCACGGTGAACGACCAGGCGCTCATGATCAGGCCGGCGAGCAGGCCACCGAGCACGCCGCCGACGTTGAGCACCAGGTCGGCGAGCCCCTGGGTGGACGGCCGCAGCCCGGCGGGCACGGACTCGGTGAGCAGCGCGGAACCCGCGACGACGCCGGCCGACCACCCGCAACCGAGCATGATCATGCCGACGGCCATCTGCGGAGCGTCGTGCGCCGACGCCATGCCGCAGACGCCGGCCCCGGCAACAACTAACGCCGCTCCGAGAGCTAGCACCGGTACACGCCCGATCCGGTCGGCCAGCGCGCCGAACAGCGGACTCGCCGCGTACATGCCGGTGACGTGCACGCTCACCACGATGCCGACGACCGTCAGCGTCGAACCGCCGCCGGTCATCTGCACCGGCATCATCGACATCATCCCGGTCATCGCCGTGTTGCACAGGGCCACCCCTAGCAACGCTAGCCGCACGTTCGGGCCGATCACCTGCCACACCTCGGCGCGCGTGTGCCGGCGGGGCAGCTCGGAAGCGCCCACACCGCAACAGCTGTCGCCGACGACGACGGCAACCCGGCCGGCCAGCAACGGATCCGGCCGCAGACCGATCAGAACTCCGCAGCCGGCAAGCAGAAACGCCGCGGCGGACACCAGGAACGGCCCGCCGGCGCCGAAGGCCGAGGCCGGCGCGGCCAGGTTCGGCGCGGCGATCACACCGACCGTCGTCGCCCACACCACGGTCGACATCGCGCCGGCCCGCCGGCCCGGATGGGCCAGGTCGGCGGCCGCGTACCGGGCGGACAGCGTCGCCGCGGTGCCGCCGCCGAAGACCGTCAACGCCACCAACAGCAACGGCCACGAGCCAACAGCCGTAGACACGAAACACCCGACAGCGCCCACAACCCCGACGCCGTAAGCGGAAGCCAACGCCCGACGGCGTCCGAACCGACCGGCCAGCAGCGCCACCGGCACCGCAAGCAGCGCGGCGCCGAAGGCGATCGCGGTCGCCCCGAGGCCGCCGACCGCCACCGACCCGGAGAGCGTGGTCGCGGTGAGGGCGCCGAGCGTGATGCCGGTGCCGACACCGATCGAGCCGACGGCCTGTGTGCCCATGAGAAATCCGAGCACCCGGCGCTGCGCGGGATGGCTGCGGTCCACCGATCGATCGTCACATGCGGCGGACATCGCCGTTGACCACCAATCAGGTACCGGGCTGCACCGAACGTTCGAACGCGCCCGCCGCCTTGGCAGCGGTCAGTGAGCCCGGCGCGGACGTGGCCGGCGCGGTGAGCACGCCGACGAGCGGGCGGTCCGACACCGTGAACACGACGACGCCCACGCCGCTGGCCGCGAGCGCCTCGTAGTCGCCGGACAGTCCGTTGCCCTTCCACGACGCCTTCACCTTGGCGCTGTCGGGATAAGCGTCCATCATCGCGGCCACCTCCTTGTTCACCTCATCGAGCGACCCTGCCTGGATATAGACCACGGTCTGCCCCGATGTGTGACAGGTGACGGTGCTGCCGGCCAGCCCCGGCACGGTGACGCCGCTGCCGTCGTAGCCGCCGTGGCAGTCGCCCTGGTCGGCGACGGGCCCGGCGAGCTGGCGCGTACAGCTGGTGAAGCCCTTGTCGTCCGGCGATCCCGGCTGGCCCGAGCAGTCCGCCGCGCTGGGGAACGAGTGCCGCCCGAACACCAGGAACCCGCCGAGCACCAGGAGCGCGACCACCATGATCGCGCCCAGCGCCACCAATGTCCCCTTCGGCGCGGCCTTGCGAACGGGAGGAGCCTGAGGCGCGGGCAGCTGCGGGAACTGCGCCGAAGCCATGAAGTCGCCGGCACTCGGGTACTGCTGCTGCGAAACGGAATGGTGCTGCGGCGCCGGCGTCCGGATCGTCACGCCGTTGTGCGGCACCAGGTGTGCGCCCAGGGCGACGGCGGTTTCGGGCTGGTCCAGCACGGGCACGGACCGCAGCCGCTCCCCGATCAGCGCGGCCACCAGTGGCATCCGGCTCGCCCCGCCGACCAGGTAGACCGCTCCCGGCTGCACGCCGCCGGCCGCGATCGTCGACGTCAGCAGCTCCACGCTCCGCGACAGGCTCGGCCGGACCAGCGCCTCCAGCTCCGGCCGCGTGACCAGCACGTCCGGGAACGGCTCGGGCATCGGGATCTCGGCCTGCGGCTGCCGGGACAGCGTCTCCTTGGCCGCCCGCACCGGCTCGATGAGCTCGGTGGACTGGAGCTGCTGCCACTTCGCGGCGTCACGGTTGGAGACCTGCCGCCCCACGTACTCCAGCAGCACCTGGTCCACGCCCGCGCCGCCGAGATCGGGCAGCGCGTCCTCGGCGAGCACGGTGAATCCCGGCGGCGTCGCGGCGACGACGGCGACGTCGAAACTGCCCGCGCCCAGGTCGTACACGGCGATGGCGGCGCCCGGGGTGACCCGGCGCGTGGCCAAGAAGTGGGCGGCCGCGGCGACGGGGGCCGGCACGAGGACGATCTCGCCGGTCACGCCCGCGAGCCGCGCGGCCGACAGCAGGGTGTTGCGACGGGGTTCGGCCCAGCCGGCGGGATGCGTGAGCCGGAACTCGTCGGGCAGCGCGCCGCCGAGCTGGCGCACCGTCTCGTCGAGGACCCGCCGCAGCACGGCGGCGAGCGCGTCGGTGACCGGGACGACGCTGCCACCCAGCTTCAGCACACCGTCGTCGATACGGCGCCTCGGATTCGCCTCGAAGCGCGCGGGGTCCACACGGGACTGGCGGACAGCGTCATGGCCGACGAGGATCACGCCCGCCTCGTCGGCGTAGACAGCCGTGGGCATGGTCGCCGCGCCGTCGACCTCGACGACGCGGGGTTGCTGCCCCGACACCGCCAACACCGCCACCGTGTTCGACGTCCCCACGTCGATCGACAGCACCCGCACGCGGCCCCCTCAACTCTGGCTTCGCGCAGATGCTGCCACACGGCACGGCGCCGGGTGCGCCGGTTGACCGAGCCCGTCACGAGCCCGATGGGATGACACTCCCTCACCCCATCGGGTGCCCGACCTTCAGAATTCCTTCGTGTTGCCGACCAGCTTGCGCAGCCTGGTCAGCGCCCGGTGCTGGGCCACCCGAACCGCTCCGGGAGTGGACCCCACCAGGTCGGCGGTCTCCTCGGCCGACAGGCCGACGACCACCCGCAGCACCACGATCTCGCGCTGCTTGTCGGACAGGACCGCCAACAGCCGGTCCATCGAGCCGCGCAACTCGTCCTGGAGCACCCGCTGCTCCGGGCCCGCCACCGTCTCGGCGCGGTCCGGCACCTCGGGCACCGGCAGCGACCGGTTGCGGGCCGCCGCCCGGTGCGCGTCCGCGACCTTGTGCTGGGCGATGCCGTACACGAAGGCCAGGAACGGCTGACCCTGGTCCCGATAGGACGGCAACGCGGAGATCACCGACAGACACACTTCCTGCACCACGTCGTCCGCCGACGCGAACGACCGGTCCAGTCGACCGATCCGGGCCCGGCAGTACCGCAGCACGACCGGCCTGATCGACTCCAACACCCGTTGCGTGGCCACCGGATCACGGTTGACCGCCGCGTCGACGAGCCGTCTGAACTGCTCGTCCTGCGGACCGTACGCGGCCACCGGCTTCGGCGCCGGCGCGTTGTCGGTCCCCACAGGTAGCACCTGTGCCAAGTTATTCATCTGTCCCCGCACGTGAATTTGGGTGGTGACCCGCCCTCGACTGGAGAATCTCCGGCGAATCGGCTTACCAACTACGGTTGTGCACCCCACGCGCCGGGTAAATCAGGTCGTCTCCGCCACGGCCGGCGACCCGATACACCCCCGACACCCCTTGCCCCGTGCTTCGTCGCCCCTGGAGAACCATTCCCAAAGCCCTTCGGCGCGACTTACGTCCCGGCAGTCGTCCCACCGACTTCCTGGACGCAGAGAGAACGCTAACGCTGCGTGGCCGCCCTCACAAGCACCCTGGGAAAATTCCCGGGAATGGATCCGCACTGGTGAACACGCCGCTACCGACCGTGAGGAGTACGCAGCCATCGGCCGCATGGTCCAGGGTGGCTCGTGCAGACACACCAGGAAAACGTGCACCGCCCGGCCGCCGGACACTCCCGCCTACCAGGGAGAACACGAAACGCAACCGTGACCTGGCGGCCCGGCGCGCCGTCCGGACACGTCACGGTAACGACCGTCCGTTGCCATCACAACCACCCGTCCGCACAGCGAAGTCAGCCGAACACCCGCTGTTGCCGTCTCCCTAAAATTGAGTAGAAAAGCTTTTCTACTACCCATTGGTAATCAATACGCGGGCACATTGCCCCGGCATACCCACCCGATCGAGTGAATAGAAACGCGTGCGGCCCATTCCCGGCAGGAATGGGCCGCACGTGACATTCGACAGCAGTTAAGGGTTACCGCAAGTACGGTGTCGCACGTCTTACATGCCGGCGAGGTGCGGGTGAACGGTGTTCGCGAAGGCGTAGCCGCTGGACGCGTCCCAGTTGATGGACCAGGTCATCGCGCCCCGCAGCGTCGGGTACGTGGCCGACGGCTTGAAGCTGCCGCAGCTGGTGCCCTTGGCCAGGCAGTCCAGCGCGGCGTTGACCGTGCTCGGCGCCAGGTAGCCGCCGCTGGGCGCGGCCCCGCTGGTGGCCGGCAGGCCCAGGCCGACCTGGTCGGCCCGCAGGCCGCCCTGGAGCTGGATGCAGGCCAGCGCGGTGACGAAGTTCTCCGTGCTCTCGGCGTAGACGCCCTGGTCGCAGCCGTTCATGGTGCCGGAGTTGTAGTACTGGGTGTTGACGATGGTCAGGATGTCCTTGATGTTCAGCGCCAGCTGGAAGTACGCCATGCCGGTGGACTGCATGTCGATGGTCTGCGGCGCCATCGTCACGATCATGCTGGAGCCCACCTTGCCGGCCAGCGAGTGCAGCGCCTGCGCCATGTAGGTGGCGTTGACCCCGTTCTCCAGGTCGATGTCGACGCCGTCGAAGCCGTACTTCTGGATCAGGGAGTAGGCGCTGTTGGCGAAGTTGGTCGCCGAGGACGAGTCGCCGACGCTGATGGTGCCGTTCTGGCCGCCGACCGACAGAATCACCTTCTGGCCGCGGGAGTGCAGGGTGGCGATGTCCGCGGTGAACTGCGCGTCGGAGTAGCCGCCGACCGCGCTGGACAGGCCCGAGTCCAGCGTGAACGAGATGGCGCCGGGGGTGCCCGTGGCGTCGGCGAAGGCCACCGCGACCAGGTCGTAGCTGGTGGGCACGTCGGCCAGCTTCAACGCCTTGGCGCTGTTCACGAAGTTCTGCCAGTAGCCGGTGAGCACGTGCGCGGGCAGCGAGCCGCCCGGGTTGCCACCGCCGCTGGCCGTGGTGGTGGCGCTGACGGTGCTGGACTTGGGCGACTCGCCGACCGAGTTGTACGCCGTCACGGCGTAGGAGTAGGTGGTCGAGGCGGACAGCCCGGTGGCGGTGTAGGAGGTGCCTGACGCCGTGCCGACCTTCGTGCCGTTCTGGTACACGTTGTAGCCGGTGACGTCACCGGACGGGGCCGTCCAGGCCAGCGACACGCTCGACGACGTGGTGCTGGGGGCGGTCAGCCCCGTGGGGGCGGCCGGTGCGGTCGGGGTTCCGCCACCGCCGCCGGGGCCGCTGAGCACGAAGTCGTCCGCGTAGTACGTGGGCTGGCCGTACCAGCCGTGGATGTAGACGGTGACGCTCGTGGTGTTGGCGCCGGTGGTGAAGCTGGTCGACAGCTGCGTGTAGCTGCCGGAGACCGTCCACGTCTGCGGGTCGGTGCCGCCGGTGCCGGTCGCGCCGAGGTAGATGTAGCTGCCCTGCACGTACGCGGACAGCGTGTACGCCGAGTTCGGCAGCACGGTGACCTTCTGGCTGCACTGGGCGTAGTCCTGGCCGGCCGGGGTGGCGGCGAGCGCGTACGAGCCGCTGTGCACCGGGCTGCTCACCGTGGTGGCGCCGCTGCACGTCCAGCCGCTCGTGTTGCCGGCTTCGAAGCCCGGGTTGGCGAGCAGGTTCGAGGCGGCCGCCGCGGTGGCGGTGGTGCCCAGCACGACCGTGGCGGCGGCGACCGCTCCGGCTAACCAGCGTGTCCACTTCCGTGACATAGCTGCTACCTCCATGCGCAGGGGTGGCGGCCTGGGCATCGAGTGACGCACACACGTGCTGATGAAAATGGACTAGACCATTTCCCGGTGTCAAGAGAAAGTCACGTTTCCGCAGGTCAGAGGCACTGGTGCCGGAAGTGTCAGACCCGCTTGTCATGATGGGTCCATGGCGGAAGCACTGTCGGTGTTCTCCCCCGCGACCAGGGACTGGTTCACGGGGGCCTTCGCCGCGCCCACCGCCGCCCAGCAGGGGGCCTGGACGGCGGTGTCGGCCGGCGAGCATGCCCTGGTCGTCGCGCCCACCGGCTCCGGCAAGACGCTCGCGGCCTTCCTCTGGGCACTCGACCGGCTGGCGTCGGAGCCGCCGCCGGCCGAGAAGCAGCACCGCTGCCGCGTGCTGTACGTGTCGCCGCTGAAGGCCCTGGCCGTGGACGTGGAGCGCAACCTGCGGGCGCCGCTGGCCGGCATCCGGCAGGCGACGCACCGGCTCGGGCTGCCGGACCCGGCGATCACCGTGGGCATGCGGACCGGCGACACGCCCGCAGAGGAGCGCCGCGCCTTCGCCCGCACGCCGCCGGACATCCTCGTGACCACACCCGAGTCGCTGTTCCTGATCCTGACGTCGGCGGCGCGCGAGTCGCTGCGCGGCGTCCAGACCGTGATCGTGGACGAGGTGCACGCCGTCGCCGGCACCAAGCGCGGGGCGCACCTCGCGCTGTCGCTGGAGCGGCTCGACGCGCTGCTGCCGAAGCCGGCGCAGCGGATCGGGCTGTCGGCGACGGTGCGGCCGGTCGAGGAGGTCGGCGCGTTCCTGGCCGGCGGCCGGCCGATCAAGGTCGTGCAGCCACCGGCGAGCAAGACCATCGAGGTCAGCGTCGAGGTGCCGGTCGCGGACATGGCCACCCTCGGCGAGCCGACCGGCGAGGTCAGCGGCGCGGCCTCCGGGCCGGAGCAGCGCACGTCGATCTGGCCGTCGGTGGAGCAGCGGGTGCTGGAGCTGGTGCGCCAGCACCGGTCGACGATCGTGTTCGCCAACTCGCGGCGGCTGGCCGAGCGGATGACCGCTCGGCTGAATGAACTCAGCGCCGAGAGGATCGATACAGCGGAACCCGTGGAGATGGAGCGATTTCCGGCCGAGGCCGTCGGTGGTTCGGGGATAACCACCGGGGCCTCGCCGGTGATCGCCAAGGCGCATCACGGCTCCATGTCACGGGATCAGCGCACGCTCGTGGAGGAGGAGCTCAAGTCCGGCCGGCTGCCGTGCGTGGTGGCGACGTCGTCGCTGGAGTTGGGCATCGACATGGGCGCGGTGGACCTGGTCGTGCAGGTCGAGGCGCCGCCGACGGTCGCGTCCGGGCTCCAGCGGGTCGGCCGCGCGGGGCACCAGGTCGGCGCGGTGTCCAAGGGCGTGGTGTTCCCGAAGTTCCGCGGCGACCTGGTGGCGTGCGCGGTGGTCGCGGAGCGGATGTCCGTCGGCGCCATCGAATCCGTGCGCTATCCCCGTAATCCGCTGGACGTGCTGGCCCAGCACATCGTGTCCATGGTGGCGATGGAGCCGTGGTCGGTGACCGACCTGGCGTCGGTCGTGCGGCGCGCGGCGCCGTTCGCCGGACTGCCGGACTCGGCGCTCAACTCCGTGCTGGACATGCTGGCCGGCCGCTATCCCAGCGAGGAGTTCGGCGAGCTGCGGCCGCGCGTGGTGTGGGACCGGATCGCCGGCGAGCTGCGCGGCCGGCCCGGCGCGCAGCGGCTGGCGGTCACCTCCGGCGGCACCATCCCCGACCGCGGGCTGTTCACCGTCATGACGCCGGGCGGCGAGGACGGCCGCCCCGGCTCGCGGGTCGGCGAGTTGGACGAGGAGATGGTGTACGAGTCGCGGGTCGGCGACAACATCCTGCTGGGCACCAGTTCCTGGCGCATCGAGGACATCACCCACGACCGCGTGATCGTGCGGCCGGCCCCCGGCGAGCCGGCGCGGCTGCCGTTCTGGAAGGGCGACACCGTCGGCCGTCCGCTGGAACTCGGCCGTGCGCTGGGGAAGTTCGTCCGGGAAGTGTCCGGAATGGACGCCGCGAAGGCGCGCGAGCGGGCGGTGGACGCGGGCCTGGACGAGTGGGCGTGCGACAACCTGCTGACGTACCTGGACGAGCAGAAGCAGGCCACCCGGCACGTGCCGGACGACCGAACCATTGTGGTGGAACGGTTCCGGGACGAGCTGGGCGACTGGCGGATCGTCGTGCACTCGCCGTTCGGGGCGCAGGTGAACGCGCCGTGGGCGCTGGCCATCGGGGCCCGGCTGCGGGAGCGCCGCGGCCTGGACCCGCAGGTCGCGCACTCCGACGACGGCATCGTGGTGCGGCTGCCGGAGGCGTTCGACGACACCGGCGCCGACGTGCTGCCGGCCGCCGAGGAAATGCTGCTCGACCCGGAGGAGGTCGAGCAGATCGTGGTCGCCGAGGTCGGCGGCTCGGCGCTGTTCGCCGCCCGGTTCCGCGAGTGCGCCGCGCGGTCGTTGTTGTTGCCGCGCAGGGATCCCCGCAAGCGGCAGCCGCTGTGGCAGCAGCGCCAGCGGTCGGCGCAGCTGCTGGCCGTGGCGTCCCAGTACGAGCAGTTCCCGGTGGTGCTGGAGGCGATGCGGGAGTGCCTCCAGGACGTCTACGACCTGCCCGGGCTGCGGGAGCTCATGGGCGACGTGCGGTCGCGGCGGGTGCGGGTCGTCGAGGTGCAGACCCCGCAGGCGTCTCCGTTCGCGCGCAGCCTGCTCTTCGGCTACGTCGGCATGTTCCTGTACGAGACGGACACGCCGCTGGCCGAGCGCCGGGCGGCGGCGCTGTCGCTGGACACGACGCTGCTGGCCGAACTCCTCGGCTCCGAGGCGATCCGCGAGCTGCTCGACCCCGAAGTGCTGGAGGAGATCGAACAGCAGCTCCAGCGGCTGGCCCCCGATCGGCACGCCCGCAACGTCGAGGAGACCGCGGACCTGTTGCGGCTGCTGGGAGATCTCACCGTCGAGGAGGCCGCCGAGCGCGGCGCCAAGGCGGAGTGGCTGGCGCAGCTGGTGGCCGAGCGGCGGGCGATCCAGGTGCGGATCGCCGGCGCCGAGCGCTACCTGGCCATCGAGGACGCCGGTCGGGTGCGGGACGCCCTCGGCGCGGCGCTTCCCGTTGGCGTGCCGGAGGTTTTCACCGAGCCGGTGGCCGATCCGCTCGGCGACCTGCTCACCCGCTACGCCCGTACGCGAGGGCCGTTCCCCGCCGCGCAGGCCGCCGCCCGCTTCGGGCTCGGCGTCGCCGTCGTGCACGGGGTCCTGGACCGGCTGACCGGCGCCGGGCGGCTGGTGCGCGGCGAGCTCAGACCTCTTGCGGGACACCCGCACCCGAGCATCGGCGGGGCTGGAACAACGGAGTACTGCGACGCCGAGGTGCTGCGGCGGCTCCGCCGGGCATCGCTGGCCCGGATTCGCGCCGAGGTCGAGCCCGTCGAGCAGGCCGCGTACGGCCGATTTCTGCCCAGTTGGCACGGCGTCTCCCGGCGGCTGCGGACCGCGCCGACCGTCGACGACGTGCTGTCGGTCGTCGAGCAGCTCGCCGGCGCGCCGCTGCCGGCCAGCGGCCTGGAGTCGCTGATCCTGCCGTCCCGCCTGCCCGGCTACTACCCCGCGCTGCTGGACGAGCTCACCGCGACCGGCGAGGTCACCTGGGCCGGATGCGGGGCGCTGGCCGGCGGCGACGGCTGGATCGCGCTGGCCCCCGCCGACGTCGCCGACCTCGTGCTGCCCGATCTCGAGGAGACCGCGCCCGAGTCGCCGCTGCACTCGGCCGTGCTGACGGCGTTGGACGGCGGCGCGTTGTTCTTCCGGCAGGTCACCGACCGGGTCATCGGTCTCGTCGAGGATCCGGTCGACGACCAGGCCGTGGTCACCGCGCTGTGGGACCTCGTGTGGGCCGGGCTCGTCACCAACGACACGTTGGCGCCGCTGCGTTCCCTCGTCTCCGGTCGCGGCGCGGCGCACAAGCCCCGCCGTCCGTCGCCGCGCGGCCGGTACGCGCGGCTCGGCCGGGCCCAGATGCCCAGCCGCACCGGCCCTCCGACGGTGTCCGGGCGGTGGTCGCTGGCGCCGGCCCGCGAGGCGGATCCCACCCGGCGCGCCCACGCCCGTGCCGAGGTTTTCCTTGAGCGGCACGGAGTTCTGACGCGGGGAGCCCTGGACACCGAGCGCGTGTCCGGCGGCTTCAGCGGCGTGTACCGGGTTCTGCGCGCAATGGAGGACTCGGGGCAGGTCATCCGGGGTTACGTCGTCGAGGGCCTCGGCGCGGCCCAGTTCGCCGCGCGTGGGGCCGTCGACCAGCTGCGGGCGCTGTCCCGTCCCGGCGAGACATCCTTGGACGGCACCGCCTTGGTCCTCGCCGCCGCCGATCCCGCCCAGCCGTACGGGGCGGCCCTGCCCTGGCCCGATCCCGTCGGCGACGGCAAGCACCGGCCGGCGCGCAAGGCCGGCGCCCTGGCGGTGCTGGTCGACGGCGTCCCGACCCTGTACGTCGAACGCGGCGGCAAGTCGCTGCTGTCGTTCACCGAGTCCGAGCCGGAGCTCCGCCTCGCCGCCGAGGCGCTGGCCCGGTCGGTGCGTGAGGGCTGGCTCGGGCAGCTGGCCGTGCAACGCGCCGACGGCGAGGGCGCCCTGGGCTCCAAGCTGTCGGTGGTCCTCCAGGACGCCGGCTTCCGCGCGACCCCGAAGGGCCTCCGTCTGCGGGCATAGGAAGCGCCGCGCACTCGCTCCCCCGAACGAACGCGCGGCGCTTCGGAAATGTGCCGGCTCAGGCGACCCGGGTCGGGTCGTCCACCGTCGGCATGCCGCCCTCGCGGTGCGCCCGCCGCACGTCGTCGACGTACTCGCGGGAGAACATCGCCGTGAGCTGGGCCGTGCCGCCGCGGCGGACCCGGATCTCCCCGTGCCGGACCTCGCCGTGCACGCGGATGCGCCGGCCGTCGGTGGCCGTGCCCTCGTGGTCCTTGACCTTGCCGCGGCCCAGCCAGCACAGGTCCCAGTGGTCGACGACGTCGTTCTCCGCGACCAGGAGCTTGACCAGCGAGTGGTCGCCGTCCAGCTCGATGTCGATGTCGCCGTCCGGGATCCGCGGCGAGCGCAGGTCCAGCACGACCAGGCCGCGGCGGGCCTTGACGTGGAACCGGGTCGCCGTCGTCCAGTGGCCCAGCTTCTTCACCGGCGTGTAGTGGGCGTGGATCTGTTCGGTCTCGCCCAGGTTGATCTGCGTGGTGTCCATCTCGGTCTTCCCCTCCCAGGAATCGGGCAACTACCTCGCATCGCAAGTGACTTGCCATTCAAGTCTCTTACTTGATGAGAGATTAAGCGGGAGAGGGATCCCTTGTCAACCGAGGGAGCTGTACGCGCTCAGCGCCGGCTGTCCGCCCAGGTGGACGTAGAGCACGGTGCTGTCCGCGGGGATCTCCTTCCGGGCCACCAGGTCGATCAGGCCGGCCATGGACTTGCCCTCGTAGACCGGGTCGGTGATCATGCCCTCGGTCCGGGCCGCGACCCGCATGGCGTCCAGCGTCCGCTCGTCCGGCACGCCGTAGACGCCGGCGTGGTAGCGGTCGTCGAGCACGATCTCCAGCGGCTCGTCCGCGCCGATCAGCTCCGCCGTGTTGTTGGCGATCCGCGTCACCTGGTCGAAGGTCTCCTTCGGCTTGGCCGACGCGTCGATGCCGATCACCCGGCGCTCGCGGCCGCGGTCCGTGAAGCCGGCGACCATGCCCGCGTGCGTGCCGCCGGTCACCGAGCACACGATGATCGTGTCGAAGAAGACCCCGAGCTCGCGCTCCTGCTGCTCCAGCTCGCGGGACCAGCCCGCGAAGCCCAGCCCGCCCAGCCGGTGGTCCGAGGCGCCCGCCGGGATCGCGTACGGCCGGCCGCCCGCCGCCTCGATCTCCTCGATCGCGTCCTGCCAGCTGCGCTTGAACTCGATGCCGAACGTCGAGTCCACCAGGCGGACGTCCGCGCCCATCAGGCGGCTCAGCTGGATATTGCCCACCCGGTCGTAGCCCGGGTCCGCCCACTCCACCCAACTCTCCTGCACCAGCACGCACTTCAGCCCCGCCCGCGCCGCCGCCCCCGCCACCTGCCGGGTGTGGTTCGACTGGACGCCGCCGATCGACACCAGCGTGTCGCACCCCTGCGCCAGCGCGTCCGCGACCAGGTACTCCAGCTTCCGGGTCTTGTTGCCGCCGTAGGCGATGCCGCTGTTGCAGTCCTCCCGCTTGGCCCACACCCGTGCCCCGCCCAGATGGTCGCTCAGCCGCTCCAGCGCATGCACCGGCGACGGCCCGAACATCAGCGGATAGCGCGCGAAGTCCTCAAGTGCCACGGCGAAACTCCCATCAGGTCGAGGAAAACGAGGAATAGTCAGGAATGGCTCACTCGGCGGAACCGGGCGGCTCGGATGCGATCGAGTCGGACTGCATGGCGGGGTCAGCGGATTCCGTCAGCTCCGCGGCGAGCGTCGCCCAGTTGCGTTCCGTCAGCCCGGCGGCCAACTCCGCGTCGCCCTGCTCGCACGCCAACACGATCTCCTCGTGCATGGCCACCGAGTCGACCCCACAGCTGGACGAGAACCGTTGATACTCAAGGCGTCGCACGAGCGGCGTGTAGCGCTGGATCGTCGCGGCGACGGCGAAGTTGCCACAGACTTCCACCGGCACGCGGTGGAAGTCGTCGTCGGCCGCCAGGGCCTCGGCGATGTCGCCCGCGGCCAGGGCGGCCCCGAAGCGGGCATTGGCGGCACGCATGCGGGCCAGATCGTCGGGGGTCAGCAGCGGCATCGCCAACCGGAGGGCCAAGCCGTGCATGGCCTGCACGACCTGCAACGCATCCCGCACGGCCACCGGGTCGATGGGGGTGACCCGCGTGTAGCTGTGCGGCTTGGACTCGACCAGGCCCTCCTCGGTGAGGTGGCTCAACGCCTCCCGGACGGGCGTACGCGACAGCCCCAGGCGCTCGGCGAGCTCCAGGTCGCGGATGGCCTCGCCGGGCACGAGGTCGCCGGAGACGATGGCCTGCCGGATCATCTCGAGCGCGCGATCCCGCAGCAGCGGCCGGTCCAGGCGACTAATATATTGCATTTCAGTAGCGTGACCGGCGGGAACCTCCACGTCAAGGCTTACCGTGCGCGCATGGACCCGACACTGAACGCGTTGCTGCTCGCCGCGGCCGTGCTGGTGCTGCTGGCGGCGCTGGTCGGCCGGGGCGGCTCGACCAGGCAGCTGGAACGGCGGCTGGAACGGCTGGAGTCCAAGCTGGACCTGGTGATGCGCCACCTGGACGTGGCGGAGCCGGGTCCGGACCAGGACGTCGTGCTGCTGGCCCGCGCGGGCCGGAAGATCGAGGCGATCAAGCGCTACCGGGAGCTCACGGGCGTCGGTCTGAAGGAGGCCAAGGACGCGGTGGAGCGAATCCACTGAGGACCGGCCAGCGGGAGATCGGGCCAGAAGGAGATCGGACGGCGCAGGGATCCCCGTCCGATCCGCTCCTCAGTGGGTGGCCAGGCGCAGCAACGCCCAGAGCGCGGCGACGGCGTCGGTGTCGCCGGTGATGCGGACGGCGCTGAACGGCGACCGCCCCCACAGCCACAGGTAGACGACCATGGGATCACCGGACACGGTGGCCTGCGCCTTCTCGGCGTCGGCCGGCGACGCCCGCCACGCGGCCTTGTTGTCGCCGTGCGACGACACGAGCCAGACGCGGTCGCCGGAGCGCACGGCGACCCTGAACTCCGCGCTGCCGGACACCCCGATCACCGACAGCCGGTGCGCGAACCACAGGGTCAGCGCCTCGTCGATGCCGTCCGCGGCAACGCCTTCGTCGACCGACAGCACCTCGACGCCGACCGCGGACTGCACGTCGATCCGGTGCATGGTCGCCTCGTGCGCCATCCGACGCCGCCAGAACCCGTACGTCCGGTCCAGCGTCCACCAGGTGTCGCACACCTCGTCGGCGGGATGCGCCGCCAACTCATCGACCAGGTCGTGCAGCCCGCCGCGCAGGAACTCCACCAGCGCGCCGCCGGGCGGCGGCGTGCTCTCCCACCGCACCGGCCCGTTGCCGCCGCGCAGCCGCGCGGCGACCATCCGGAACACGCCGCCGACGTGCCGAATGGTGTCGGCCAGCGTGCTGGTCGGCCGGCTCGGGATGGTCAGCCCCGGTGGAGCGCCGTCGGCCGTGTCGGCCATCAGCTCTCCCTCGGCACCGAGGACTTCGAGCAACCTGTCGTGGTCGATGAGGGCCCGCCCGGTCACCTCCCCGCCCCGTGCACGGCCCGGTCGACCAGCTCCAGGAACTGGCCGGCCTGCCGGACCAGGTCGTCGGCGCTGCGCGGCGACACCAGCCGGGTGATGCCCGACTCCACGGCGTGCCGCGTGGCGGCGCAGGACTGGAAGAAGGCGGCCCACTCGGCGAGTTCGGGCGCCACCTTGGTGAGCAGCACCCAGGCGCTCATGGGCTTGGTGCGGGTCCGGTGCGGCCGCCCGCGAAGCGCGAGCACCGCGGCCGCGCCGCGCAGCGCCGCGAGGTGCGCGCGCACGTAGCGCTCGGCCGGGTCCGCCTCGTGCTCGGCCTGCAGCAGCCCCTGCCGGGCCTGCGCGAGCAGGGTCCGCGCCGAGGGCGACGCGCCGGGCGAGGGAACCGCGCGAAGTCGCGACCTGGGCGGCGTGGACACCAGGAAGGACTCGGGAAGACGAACGGGCACAGACATCAGCGGCCTCCTCGCGGCGTCGTGGCTCGACGTCTCCGCCGTGGGGAAGCCGGCGGCTCGGATCGAACATCTGTTCGATAGTTCGAGAATAGCGCGTCGGGGGCGGCGCGTTCAACCCCGTTGGGGGCCACTTGCCGAGTCGTGGTGTCATTGCCTGCGTGAGGGATCAGGAGCACCCAGGGGTGAGCACGGTGCGCGGCGTGCTGGAGTCGAAGGGCGCGACCGGGGCCGCCGCGGGGATTCGGGTGCTCGACGACGCGGTCCGCACCGCCGCCGCGGCCGCCGAGGCGGTCGAGGTGCCGGTCGGCGCGATCGCCAACAGCCTGTTCTTCCTGGCCGACGGCGAGCCGCTGCTCGTGCTGACGTCCGGCGCGCACCGCGCCGACACCAAGCGCCTCGCCGAGCTCGTGGGCGTGCGCAAGGTGTCGCGGGCCGACCCGGACGCGGTGCGCACGCACACCGGTCAGGTGATCGGCGGCGTCTCCCCCGTCGGCCACCCCGCGCCGATCCGTACCCTGGTGGACGTGCACCTCGCCGAGTACGACGTCGTCTGGGCCGCCGCCGGGCACCCGAACGCGGTGTACCCGACGACCTTCGACGAGTTGGTCGCCGTCACCGGCGGCACCCCTGCGACCGTGGCCGGAGACCAGCGATGACTGCGTCGCCACAGACCGAGCGGCTGGTCGAGTTCAGCGCCGAGACGCTGCGCGCCCGCCTGCCCGAGGCGCTCAACCTGTACGTGACGGCGATGCGCTACCCCAGCGGCACCGCCCAGCAGCGCGCGCCCATGTGGCTGGCGCACATGATCCGGGCGGGCTGGCGCTGCGTGGGCGCGCTCGACCAGGACGGCGCGCTCGTCGGCATCTGCTACGGCTATCGCGGCGCCGCCGGCCAGTGGTGGCACGAGCAGGTCCGCCGCGGCCTCACGGCGCTGTCCACGCCGACCATCGTCGACGAGTGGATGCGCGACTACTTCGAGCTGACCGAGCTGCACGTGCTGCCGGACGCCCAGGGCCGCGGCATCGGCGAGCGGCTGCTGCGCGGCCTGCTCGACGGCATCGGATCCGAGCGGGTCCTGCTGTCCACGCCGGAGGGCCCGTCCCGCGCGTGGCGGCTGTACCGGCGGGTCGGCTTCGAGGATGTGCTGCGGCACTACCAGTTCGCCGGCGACCCGCGGCCGTTCGCGGTGCTGGGCCGCACCCTCCCGCTCGACCCGGCCTGACTCCCCTTTATGCAGGGAAGGACGCCTTACCCGCGTTGAGCGAGGGTAAGGCGTCCTTCCCTGCATCGGGTCAGATCCGGGCGAGCCGCTCGCGCAGCGTGTCCAGGCCCATCGAGCCCATCTCCAGCGCCTGCTTGTGGAACGCCTTCAGGTCGAACGCGTCCCCGTGCCGGGCGCGGGCCTCGTCCCGGGCCGCCAGCCACAGCCGCTCGCCGAGCTTGTACGACGGCGCCTGCCCCGGCCAGCCCAGGTAGCGGTCGATCTCGTCGCGCACGTGCGCCGGGTCGGTGATGGTCCGGGTCAGCATGAACTCCAGGCCCAGCTCCGGCGTCCACCGCTCGCCCTCGTGGAAGCCGGTGCCGGCCGGGATCTCCAGCTCCAGGTGCATGCCAAGGTCGACGATGACCCGCGCGGCCCGGAACAGGTGGCCGTCGAGCATGCCGAGCAGGTCGCCGTCGTCGTCCAGGTAGCCGAGCTCGCGCACCAGCCGCTCCGCGTACAGCGCCCAGCCCTCGCCGTGGCCGGACACCCAGCACATCAGCCGCTGGAACCGGTTGAGCTGGTCGGCCTTGTACACCGCGGTGGCGTACTGGAGGTGATGGCCGGGCACGCCCTCGTGGTAGACGGTGGTGGTCTCCCGCCAGGTGGAGAACTCCTCCCGGTCCTCCGGCACCGACCACCACATCGCGCCCGGCCGGCTGAAGTCGTCGGTGGGGCCGATGTAGTACGCGCCGACGCCGCCGCCGGGCGGCGCGATCTTGCAGTCCAGCGTCATCAGCGGGTCCGGGATGTCGAAGTGCACGCCCCGCATGTCGGCCAGCGCCTTGTCGGACAGCTGCTGCATCCAGTCCCGCAGCGCGTCCTGGCCGTGCAGCTGGTAGCGCGGGTCGGCGTCCAGCACCGCCGCGGCCTCGGCCAGCGTCGAGCCGGCGCGGATGCGGCCGGCGACCTCCTTCATCTCGGCCTCGATGCGGGCGAACTCCGCCCAGCCCCACTCGTAGGCCTCCTGGAGGTCGAGCCGGGCGCCGGTGAAGTAGCGCGACGTCAGCCGGTACACGTCCGCGCCGACGGCGTCCTTCTCGGGCGCCCGGCCGGCCAGCTCCTCGCGCAGGAACACGGCCAGGTCGGCGTAGCCCTGGGCGGCCGCGTTCGCGCCGGTCTCCAGGTGGGTCCGCAGCGAGTCGTCGACGTCCGCGCCGGCGATCAGCCGCGCGAAGAACGACGAGCCGCCGCGCTGTCCCGACCACGTCTCGCACTGCTCGGCGACCCGGGTCACCTGCCGCAGCGCCGACACGACCCCGCGGTCGGCGGCCAGGGACAGCGACGCCCGCAGGCCGGCCAGGGCCTGCGGCACCTTGGTCAGCCGGGTCGCGACGGTCGCCCACTGCTCGGGGGTCTCGGTCGGCATCAGGTCGAACAGCTGGCGCAGGTCCTGCACCGGGCTCGCGATCACGTTCAGCGAGGACAGGTCCAGGCCCGCCTCGCGGAACTCCTGGGACAGCCCGTTGCGCTCCAGGAACACGGCCTTGGCGGCGCGTTCGGACTCGTCGGCGGGCTCGGCCGCCTCGATCTCGCGCAGGGCCCGCGCGGTCAGCTCGGCCCGGCTCTCGTGGCCCTCGGGCGAGTAGTCGGTCAGTTCCTCGTCGTACCCCGTGATGCCGAGGTGGGTCGCCGCGTTGGGGTCGAGTGCGGCGTAGTCGGCGACGAACTCGTCGCTCAGTTGGTGCACGCCTCGTGGGGTGGATGACATGTCGGGCACGCTACCTCGGCCCCCACCACGCCCTGTAGCTCCTTCGGGCGGTGATCCACCGTGGGCACGGTTTCGACTGGCACGATGGCCCGGTGCTGAAGACCGTGGCCAGGTCGTACCCGCGAATCGCGGGGCTGTCGCTGGCATTCGCGGCCGCCGCCGCGATGTTGACGGGCTGTGTGCGCGCCCACGCCGATCTGACCGTGTCCGGCGACTACAAGGTGTCCGGCACGATGATCGCGGCGACGGTGCCGTCCTCGCCGGCCGACCACGGGCCGCAGCTGTCCATCCCGTCCGACCTCGGCGACCAGGTGCTGGTGCAGCCCTACGCCGCGGACGGCTACGTGGGCACCGAGCTCTCCTTCACCAACATGGACTTCGACCAGTTCACCACGCTGGTCGGCGGGTCCAGCGCCGCCAGCAGCGACTACCAACTGCTGCTGCGCCGGGTCGGCGACCTCGTGTACTTCACCGGCTCGGTGGACCTGCGGACGATGCCCGCCGACCACGCCGACGTCCAGCTGAAGATCACCTTCCCGGCCGACATCACCAGCGCGACCGGCGCCGTCAGCGACCAGACCGTCACGTGGAACCCGAAGCCCGGGACGATCACGTCGCTGTCGGCCACCTCCGACCTGTCCATGCTGGCCGACGCCGCGTGGATGCGGTGGAGCGTGCTGGTGGCCGCCCTGCTGTGCGGCTCGGTGCTGGCGATCAGCGTGCTGGCGCTGCGGGCGCACCGCCGCAGCCTGCGGTCGCGCTCCCGCCGCTGAGGGATCCCCGGACAGACGAAACGGGGCGCACCCTGGTGGGCGCGCCCCGTTTCTCGACGGCTGCGATCAGCCGGCGGTGTTCGAGCTGTTGTCGGCGTTGGAGCCGAGGTACTCGAGGTAGCTGCTGATCGGCAGCGTGTTGCCCGCGAACTGGATCGGCAGGTAGTCGGTCTCCTGGAGATCGCCACCGCCGCCCAGCACGTTGGAGGCGTTGGTGTGGCTGGCGCCGCCGTCCACGTACTCCTCGCTGGACACCGGCACGTGGTTGTCGACGATCTGGATCGGCACGTAGTGCGTGACCTGCGTGTCGCCGCCGTCGTGCATGACCAGGTCGGTCGAGGTGCCCGCGAACGCCGGCGAGCCGACGATCATCAGACCGGCCGCGACGCCAGCGATCATTCCGGCTTTCTTCAGCACGGACTCCACACTCCTTGAGTTGCACCGCTCTTCATGAAGGCACCGCACCGGCGTGGAACACCGAAGCCGTGCAGGCGTGGAAACTACCGCCATTCGGAGCAACTTCGCAGGGTGACGACCCCATTGAGTGACAGCGCGAGCACGCGGCGTGTCGCCCTTGGCACCCGGTTTGACCAGCCCGTTCACCTGCCCGACGGGTGAGCGGGTTCACCCGGCCGAACGATCATGCTCGGGCCGGCAGCAGCCCCAGCCGGGCGACCACCTCGGTGGTGGCCTTCGACATGTTGAACGTGTAGAAGTGCACCCCCGGCACGCCCTCGTCGATCAGCCGCTGGGACAGCTCGGTGACCACGTCGATGCCCGCCGCGCGGAACGCCTTCGGGTCGTCGGCGAACCGGTCCAGCCGGCTGGCCACCGACGGCGGCACCGGCGCGCCGGCCAACTCCGCCGTCTTGTGCAGGGTGCGGACCGTGGTCAGCGGCAGGATGCCCGGCAGCAGCGGCGCGTCGCAGCCGCGCGCGGCCACCCGGTCCCGCAGCCGCAGGAAGTCCTCGGCCTCGAAGAACAGCTGCGCGATGGCGAAGCTGGCACCGGCCCGGAACTTGCGGACCAGGTTCTCCGTGTCGGCGTCCAGGTCCGTGGACCGCGGGTGCCCGTACGGGAACGCGGCCACCCCCACGCAGAAGTCCCCGAGCTGCCGGATGAGCGTCACCAGCTCCTCCGCGTAGGTGAGGCCCTTGGGGTGCCGGACCCACTCGCCGTTGGGGTCGCCGGGCGGGTCGCCCCGCACCGCGAGCACGTTGTGCACGCCCACCGCCGCGTACCAGCCGATGACGTTGCGCAACTCCGCCACCGAGTGGTTGACCGCCGTCAGGTGTGCCATCGGCAACAGCGAGGTCTCCTGCACCACCCGCCCCGTGGTCCGGATCGTCCGGTCCCGGCTGGAGCCGCCGGCCCCGTAGGTGACCGACACGAAGGCCGGCTCGCAGCCCTCCAACTGCCTGATGGCCAGCCAAAGCCGCTGCTCGTCGGCAGCGTCGCGGGGTGGGAAGAACTCCACCGAGAACACCGGGCGCGGCCCGCGGAGCCGTTCGACCACCGACGTCATGGCCTCAGATTACGGGCAGCAACCTCTGAGCAGGTCCCTCGGTGCGGCAACGTACTGTTGGCATGCACGCGTTGGGCGCACGACGGAGGTTGGCATGAGCAAGCCGGGCACTCTGGCCGAGCTTTGGCCGGACCAGCCCAGCGACGACCTCACGGCGTTGCACCCCTGCGACACCGGCTTCCTCGGCCTGGTCGAGCGGGCGCTGACCGACTACCTGAACCGCCGCCGCACCGAGGCGGCGCTGGTGGACGAGAACTTCGCGGTGGCCGTGGACGCGCTGGCCGACTTCGTGCTCGGCGGCGGCAAGCGGATCCGGCCGACGTTCGCCTGGTGGGGCTGGCGGGGCGCGGGCGGCGACCCGCGGGGCGCCGACACCGAGGCCGTGGTCATGGCGGTGAGCGCGCTGGAGCTGATCCAGGCGTGCGCGCTCGTGCACGACGACCTGATGGACGCCTCGGCGGTGCGCCGGGGCTCGCCGACGGTGCACGTGGCGTTCGCCGACCTGCACCGCGCGGAGCAGTGGGCCGGCACGGCGGAGCGGTTCGGGCAGGCCTCGGCGGTGCTGCTCGGCGACCTGGCGCTGGCCTGGGCCGACGACATGCTGCGCGAGTCCGGCCTGGGCGTGGGCCAGCTGAACCGGGCGTTCGAGCCGTGGCGGGCGATGCGCACGGAGATGCTCGCCGGACAGTACCTGGACGTGCTGACGCAGGCGCGCGCCGACGAGTCGGCGGCCGCGCCGCTGCGCGTGGACCGGCTGAAGACGGCGGCGTACACGGTGGAGCGGCCGCTGCACCTCGGGGCAGTGCTCGCGGGCGCGGGCGACGGCCTGGTGCAGGGCCTGCGGCAGTTCGGCGTGGACATCGGCCTGGCCTTCCAGCTGCGGGACGACCTGCTGGGCGTCTTCGGCGACCCGGCCGTGACGGGCAAGCCGGCCGGTGACGACCTCCGTGAGGGCAAGCGCACGCTGCTGGTGTCGCTGGGCCTGGAGCACGCGGAGCGGTCGGGCCGGGACGCGGACGCGGCCCGCCTGCGGTCCGCGATCGGCCGGCACGACCTGGACGAGCCTGCCGTGGACGTGATCCGCGAGCTGCTGGTGGACCTGGGCGCGGTCGCGGCGGTCGAGGCCCGCATCGACGAGCTGCGGGACCAGGCGCTGGCCACGCTGGCCGCGACGCCGGTCGCCGAGCCGGCCGCGTCCGAGCTGGCGCGCCTCGCGGTTGCCGCAACAAGGCGTAACCACTGAGATGAAGGCCATGAAGGGGCGCACGGACCACGTTGTGGTGGTCGGCGCCGGGCTGGCCGGGCTGTCGACGGCGCTGCACCTGCTCGGCGCGGGCCGACGGGTGACGGTCGTCGAGCGGGACCGGGTGCCCGGCGGCCGGGCGGGACAGCTCGACGTCGACGGCTACCGGCTGGACACCGGCCCGACCGTGCTGACCATGCCCGAGCTGCTGGACGAGGCGTTCGACGCGGTCGGCGACTCGCTGGCCAACCGCCTGGACCTGGTGCCGCTGCACCCCGCGTACGTGGCGCACTTCCCCGACGGCAGCACGATCGACGTGCACAGCGACGCCGACGCCATGGAGGCCGAGGTGCGGCGGGTGGCCGGCCCGGCCGAGGCCGCCGGCTACCGGCGGCTGCGCCGCTGGCTGACCGACCTGTACGCGGCCGAGCGCGACCGGTTCATCGGCGCCAACTTCGACTCCCCGCTGGACCTGGTCGGCCCGGCGCTGGCCCGGCTGGCGGCGATGGGTGCGTTCGGCAGCCTCGGCGCGAAGGTCGGCGGTTTCGTCAAGGACCGCCGCCTGCGCCGGATCTTCTCGTTCCAGGCGCTGTACGCCGGCGTGCCGCCGGAGCAGGCGCTCGCGGCGTACGCGGTGATCGCCTACATGGACACCGTCGCCGGCGTGTGGTTCCCGCGCGGCGGGATGCGCGCCGTGCCGGAGGCGATGGCGGCGTCGGCGGCCCGCGCCGGGGCGGAGCTCCGCTACGGCACGACCGTCGCCTGGCTGGAGCGCATCGGTTCCCGCGTGGCGGCCGTGCGTACGACTCACGGCGAGCGGATCGCTTGCGACGCCGTCGTTCTGACGCCGGATCTGCCGGCCGCGTACCGGCTGCTGGGGCACCTGCCGCGGCGGATAGTGCCGCTGCGGTGGTCGCCGTCGGCGTTCGTGCTGCACGCCGGCGTCGACCGGTCCTGGCCGGAACTCGGCCACCACACGATCTCGTTCGGGGCGGCCTGGCGGCGCACCTTCCAGGAGCTCACCTCGACCGGCCGGCTGATGACCGACCCGTCGCTGCTGATCACGCGGCCGACGGCGACGGATCCCACGCTGGCGCCGGAGGGCCGCCAGCTGCTGTCCGTGCTGGCGCCGACGCCGAACCTGGAGCTGGCCCCGATCGACTGGGACCGCGTTGCGCCGGCGTACCGGGACGAGCTGGTGGGGGTGCTGGAATCCCGCGGGCTGACCGGACTCGACGACTCGGTGACGGTGGAGCGGGTGCTGTCGCCGGCCGACTGGGCCCGGCAGGGCCTGGCCGCCGGCACGCCGTTCGCCGCCGCGCACACGTTTGCGCAGACCGGGCCGTTCCGGCCGCGCAACCTGCTGCGGGGCATCGACAACGTGGTGCTGGCCGGCTGCGGGACCACGCCGGGCGTCGGCGTGCCGCCGGTGCTGATCTCGGGGCGGCTGGCCGCCGACCGGATCACCGGCGGGCGGGTCGCCGACAGCGGACGGTCTCACCACGATCTCGCCCGATCCGCGACGTGAGCCAGAACCGGGCCACCCGATCGTGCGAAAGTCTTAGCGTGCTCATCCCGGAGGCGACCCACGACGCCGGCACCGCGCCACGCGGCCCGCTCGCGAAGATCCGACTGACCCTGCGCACCCCCAAGCGGGGCCGCGGCTTCTGGTACGGCCTGGCCATCGACGTGCTGTGGCCGTTCGTGATGGTCTTCACCCGGTCCGGCTGGTTCGGCGGGTCGAACATCCCCGCCGAGGGGCCGGTGCTGATCGCCAGCAACCACGTGTCGTTCGCGGATCCGGTGACGGTGACCGCGTATGTGCTGGCGCACGGCCGCATTCCCCGCTACCTGGCCAAGGCCGGGCTGTGGCAGATCCCGGTGGTGCGCAGCGTGCTGGCTGGCGGCAGGCACATCCCCGTGCACCGGGGCACGTCGAAGGCGACGGACGCGTACCGGGACGCCGTGAAGTCCCTGGAGAGCGGGGAATGCGTGCTGGTGTTCCCCGAGGGGACGTTCACGGCGGATCCGGACGGCTGGCCGTCGGTGAAGCAGGCCAAGAGCGGCATCGCCCGGCTGGCGCTGGCCACCGGGGTGCCGGTGGTGCCGATCGGCCACTGGGGCACGCAGAACGTGTTGCCGCAGAAGGCAAAGCTGCCCAGGCTGCTGCCGCGCAAGCGGGTGGTGATCCGCACCGGGCCGCCCGTCGACCTGTCGGACCTGCTCGGCCGGGAGCAGACCCGTGACGTGGTCGCGGAGGCGACCCGGCGGATCATGGACGCGATCACCGAGCAGCTGGAACTGGCCCGCGGCGAGAAGGCCCCGAATTGACCCGATGCCATCGGGCATGAAATCACGGAATCGCAGGAAAGGAGGTGTCGCAATGTTCGGCATTCCTGCCATCGAAGAGGCCGGAGCAGAGTGACACCTTCACGACGGGCCCCTTGAAGAAGACCTGCGAGGCCGTCCCGCTGTCACCGCCAGGCGTTGTGAGCCGCAGCCTTTCGTTGTCCCGGAACGTGAAGTCCGCAAAAGCGAAGTGCGCGGAGTCCTTGACGATGCCGGCGTTGATCGCGACGGAGGCGGACGCCGACCCGGCCGCGGTCACCGCACGCAGAACTATCCGGTATGCAAATTCCACTGTCCGCGATCGCCACGGGAATCAGGCTTTCGGCTCCGGCGACCGGACCAAAACGTCGACACTGCGCTACGCCGAACGTCATCAGGCGACCCCAGGTACACATTACGGCCGCCGGTCGCGAAAACCTTACCCGGTTGACCGCGATTTCAACGCCAGGCGTCCCGCTCCGCCTCGAGCACCACGTCCTTGGTCACCGGCCCGGCCGGCACGGTGACCAGGTCGGCGCTGGGATGCCGGCCGGGGCTGGAGGCGATCAGCAGGTACGTCCCGCTCTGCGGCACCTCGATCCGGAACCGCCCGTCGTCGGCGGGCACGGACCGGCCGACCTGCCGGCCCTTCCCGTCCACCAGCGTCAGCGCGGCATCGGCCAGCGGCGACCCGTCGGCGTCGCGGACCTGGCCCAGCAGCCGGGACGTCACGGCGTCGACCTCGTCGCTGGGCTCGGTGTCGGTGTCGTCGGACAGCCCCAGCGGCCGGGCCAGCGCGACGATCAACTCGTCCAGGTGGTCGAAACTGGCCATGATCCGCCGCGCGACGGCGTCATCGGGCTCGCCGCCCTCAGCGAGATGCCGGGGCCGCACGTGCGACGACAAGGCGTCGCCGGCGACGACCTGCTTCCGGTCACCGTCCGCGCCGCCGACGGCGGCGATCAACCGCCCCAGGTTCTCGACGATACGACTGCTGGTCCGTGGCAGCCGATCATCGGACGCCAGCAGCGCCGGCTCGGCATTGGCGGCCAGGCTCCGCGCGTAGTAGGCGCTGCTTCCCAGCAACGCCAACAGATGCCGGAGCTCGCTGCGCTGATTCCGGTACGGGCTGATCACATGCGTCATCGGCTCCGCGGCCTTGCGCAGGTCGGCCAGCTTCTTGTCGATCTCCCGCGACTGGTCGATGAGGTCCACGGTGTCGGCGTCGCGCAGCAGCCCGGTGGCGTCGGAAATGAAGCGCCGCAACGCCTCCAGCACGGCGGCGATGTCTTCCTTGATCAACGCCCGGGTCTTCGTCGGCAGCACCAGCACGGCCGCGATCCCGCCGGCGAACGCGCCGATCATCGTCTCTTCCAGCCGCAGCACCAGAACCTCGGGCGTGAACGTGCCGATCAGGCTGTACAGCAGCGCCAGCATCATCGTCATGAAGAACGTCATGAGGCCGTACGAGACCTGCACGACGTACACGCCGAGCGAGATGCAGCCGATGATCAGAATCAGGATCAGCACGTTCTGGCCGGACACCAGCGACGCGGCGACCATGCCGGCGAGAATGCCGAGCAATGTGCCCACCGTGCGCCGGAAACCGCGGATCAGGATGTCGCCGCGCGAGGTCGTGTTGGCGAACACCAGGAAGGCCGTGATCACCGCCCAGTACCAGCGCTGGGTCGACACGAACTCGCCGCCGAGGATCGCCAGCCCGGCGCCGATCACCGCCTGGATCGCCTGCCGCGTGGTCAACCGCAGCCCGGTCTGCGCCGGCGGCGCGGTCGGCGACGCCGGGGGCTCGTCGTCCGGCTGGCGGTGCCGCCCGGGGTGATCGTCCATCACGACGGCGGGCAGGTCCGACTCCAGCTCGGCCCGCGCCGAGGTGATGCTGACGGCCAGCTCCCGCACGGCGCGCCGCAACCGCGTCACGTGCGGCGGATTGTCCACGGCGTCCAGCTGCCGGCCGATCGCCGCGAGCCGGGTCATCGAGTCGTCGTCCTCGTACGCCAGCGCCGGCCGCGGATCGCGCCCCGCCAGCACGCGCAGCTCCCTCAGCTCGCCGACCAGCCCGGCACGAAGATCGTCGGGAACGGCCCCGCCGGCCACCAGCCGCCGCGCCGCGATGGCCAGCCGCTCGCCGGTGAGCTCGATGTCCACGACGTCCATCTGCCACTGGTCGAACTGGGTCGGCTCGACCAGGTCCGCCAGTTCGGTCTCCACCATCAGCGCGCACTCGTGCAGCCGCGCCACCCGCTTGCGCAGCTGCTCCTGACGGCGGTCGTCCGGCTCCTCGACCAGGTGCGCGGCGGCGTCGACCAGCTGTGCGAGCCTCGCTCGGAAAGCCACCACGATCCGCCGCAGGTTCAGCCGCGGCCGCCGGGGCACCAGCACGAAGTGCGAGAACGCCGAGCAGCACAGCGCCACCACCACCGCGAACAGCAGCTGCGGCAGCTGCGGCACGGTGGCGTGGATGAACAGCGAGAAGAAGAACGTCATGAACGCGACCATGCCGACGGCGAACCCGCGCGGGGCGTATCGCCGCAGGTAGACGGCCACGAAGATGATCACGAGGAAGGCGCCGTCGGCGATCCCCCGCCACGGCGCCAGCAGCGCGCTGGTGGTGATCGACACCCCGGCCGACACCGGCAGCAGCAGGAACGTGCCGGCCTTGGCCCGCGCGGTCTTGTCGTTGACCGACATCGCCGACATCATCGCCACGATCGTGCCGAGCATGATCGCGGTGATGGGCAGGCCGAGCAGCGCGAGCGCCGCGATCGCCAGCACCACGCTGGCCGCCGTGCGGATCGCCTGCCGGAGCCGGAGCGTGCCCGGATCGGCCGCGGCGAACCGATCGAGCACGGCGTCGAACACGTGCCTCATAGGCTGACGACTATGCCGTACGCGGTGGTCAGGCGGTGAGTCGGTAGATGTGCTCGACCACGTCCCGCCCCACCCCGTCGGCATAGGACGTCTCGGTGCCGATCCGCGCGAAGCCCGCCTTCGCGAGCACCCGGGCCGAGCCGATGTTGTGCTCGGCGACCCGCGCGTACAGCGGCCTCGTCGCCTCGACCAGCAGAAACGCGCCGAGGGCGGCGGAGGCGAGCCCGCGGCCCCACCGGGAGGGGGCGATCCAGTAGGTGATCTCCCGCTCCCCCTCCATGGTGAAGCTCCCGATCGTGCCGACCAGGCCGTCCCCGTCGGCTATCGCCCGAACGAGCACGTCCGGATTGCTTCGAATGCGCGCGTAGTGGGCGTCGAACGCCGCCCGGTCCGACGGATCGGCCCGGGTGAAGGCCGCCATCGCGACCGCGGTCGGATCCCGCTCCCACTCGAAGATCCGGTCGAGATCGGCGTCGTCGAGCGCCCGCAGCACCAGGTCCATGCCGGCACGCTACGCGGAGCGGCGGATCACCAGCTTGGGGCGCACCACCGGCCAGTGCGTCGCCGCCGAGGTCTGCTCGGCCAGGATCAGCCCCACCTGCTCGACCGCCAGCTCGCCGATCCGGCGCTTGTCGATGTGCAGAGTGGTCAGCGGCGGGTCGACCAGCTCGCCGAGCTGCAACCCGTCGAAGCCGATCACCGCGCAGTCCGACGGCACCTCCCGGCCCAGCCCTCGCGCCGCCTGCACCGCGCCCACCGCAATCAGGTCGTTGAAGGCGAACACGGCCGTCAGATCGGGGTGGGCCCCGAGCAGGGCCTCCATCGCGGCCGCGCCGCCGGCGACCGACTGGTCGCAGTCGAAGATCCACCCCTCGTCGACGGCCAGCCCCAGCTCCTGGGACACCGACAGGTAGTGCTGCCGGCGGCCGCTCTGCGACGGGTACGGGGCGCCGTCCAGCATGCCGATCCGGTTGTGCCCGGACGACACGAGGTGCCGCATGCCGGCCAGCACACCGCCCTCGATGTCGATCCGCACCGACCCCAGCCGCGGCGACGTGCTGGGCCGCTCCAGCAGCACCAGCGGCACCCCGCCGGCGTGCCGCTCCAGCTCGTCGTCGGTATTGCCGAGGTAGCCGACGATCGCGTCGGCCTGGTGCGACAGCACCTCCAGCGCCGTCAGCTCGCGCTCCAGCGAGTACTGGGTGTCGCACACGACCACGTGCCAGCCGCGGTGCTCGGCGGCGGCCAGCACGCCGGCGCAGACCTCCGGGAAGAACGGGTTGACCAGGTCGGAGATGATCAGGCCGATGGTGGTGGTGTCCTGCTTGACCAGTCCCCGGGCGAAGCGGCTGGGCCGGTAGCCCAGGGTGCGCACCGCCTCCAGCACCCGCTGCTTGGTGGACGGCGTTATCTCGGCCATGTCGTTGACCGCCCGGGAGACGGTCTGCCGCGACACCCCCGCCAGTCTCGCGACGTCCTCGATGGTCGCTCGGCCCCGGCGTCCTGGTGTGTTCATTTGCCCTTCCTCGCTCGGATCACTACCCGCTACCTGATTCCATCCGGGGCCGACGGAAAACCGCCGTCAGGGTGAGAGGATGCCTACCGCCCACAGCGCGTCACGAGGAGGAGCCCGGATGTCGGTGGACCCCAGGGCCGGCCAGCCCGCACAGCCGTCCGATCTGGTCGACCTGGCCAAGCTCGTCACGGCCTACTACGCCGAGCACCCGGACCCGTCGGTGCCCGAGCAGCGGGTCGCCTTCGGCACCTCCGGACACCGCGGCTCGGCGCTGTCGACGGCCTTCAACGAGGACCACATCCTGGCCACCAGCCAGGCGATCTGCGAGTACCGCGCGGGTCGGGGCATCACCGGCCCGCTGTTCATGGGCAAGGACACGCACGCCCTGTCCGAGCCGGCGTTCGTGAGCGCGCTGGAGGTGTTCGCGGCCAACGGCGTGCGGGTGCTGATCGACAGCCGCGACGGCTACACGCCGACGCCGGCGCTGTCCCGCGCGATCCTCGCGTACAACGAGAACCCCGGCGACCGGGCCGACGGCGTGGTCATCACGCCGTCGCACAATCCCCCACGCGATGGTGGTTTCAAGTACAACCCGCCCAACGGTGGCCCGGCCGACACCGACGTGACGCGCTGGATCCAGGACCGCGCCAACGAGTTGCTGGCCGCCGGACTGGACGGCGTGAAGCGGGTGACGTACGCGAAGGCTCTCGCCGCGGAGACCACCGGCCGCTACGACTTCCTCGACGCGTACGTGGGCGCGTTGCCGACGGCCGTGGACATGGACGTGATCCGGGAGTCCGGGCTTCGCATCGGCGCGGACCCGCTGGGCGGCGCCTCGGTCGCCTACTGGGCGGAGATCGCCGACCGGTACAAGCTCCAGATGACCGTGGTGAACCCGTTGGTGGACGCCACCTTCCGGTTCATGACGCTGGACTGGGACGGCAAGATCCGGATGGACTGCTCGTCGCCGAACGCGATGGCCTCGCTGATCGGCCGCCGCGCCGAGTTCGACCTGGCCACCGGCAACGACGCGGACGCCGACCGGCACGGCATCGTCACTCCCGACGCCGGCCTGCTCAACCCCAACCACTTCCTGGCCGTCGCCGTGGACTACCTCTATCGGCACCGCGACGGCTGGGCCGCGGACGCCGCCGTCGGCAAGACGCTGGTCAGCTCGTCCATGATCGACCGGGTGACCGCGAGCCTGGGCCGGCGGCTGGTGGAGGTGCCGGTCGGCTTCAAGTGGTTCGTGCCGGGCCTGCTGGACGGCAGCGTCGCCTTCGGCGGCGAGGAGAGCGCCGGGGCCTCGTTCCTGCGCCTGGACGGCAGCGTGTGGACCACCGACAAGGACGGGCTGCTGCTCTGCCTGCTGGCGGCGGAGATCACCGCGAGCACCGGCAAGACCCCGAGCCAGCGCTACGCGGAGCTGGTCGGCGAGTTCGGCGATCCCAGCTACGCCCGGGTCGACGCGCCGGCCACCCGTGGGGAGAAGGCCAAGCTGGCCAAGCTCTCCCCCGACGCCGTCACCGCGACCGAACTGGCCGGCGAGCCGATCGAGCAGCGGCTGACCGAGGCCCCCGGCAACGGCGCGGCGCTGGGCGGACTCAAGGTCACCACCCGATCGGGGTGGTTCGCGGCGCGGCCGTCGGGCACCGAGGACGTGTACAAGATCTACGCCGAGAGCTTCCAGGGCCCCGACCACCTGGCCCGGATCCAGCAGGAGGCCCGGGAGGTCGTGTCGCAGGCGCTCGCCTAGGGGAATGTGGTCCCGGACACGGTGGTTGCAGCGGACATGGATCTGGACGCTGCCAGGGAAGTCATCCGGAGCCAGCACCGCGCGGTGCTGGCCACCACCCGTGCCGACGGCTCGACGCAGATGTCGCCGGTGACGGTGGACGTCGACCCCGAGGGCTACGTGGTGATCAGCACCCGGGAGACCGCGTACAAGCTCAAGCACATCCTGCGGAATCCGCAGGTGGCGGTGTGTGTGCTGCCCGACGAGTTCTTCGGCCGCTGGATCCAGGTCGAGGGCACGGCGTCGGTGGTGCACCTGCCCGAGGCGATGGACGGGCTGGTCGAGTACTACCGGCGGGTGTCGGGCGAGCACCCGGACTGGGACGACTACCGGGCCGCCATGGTCCGGGACAAGCGCGTGCTGGTCCGGATCGACATCGCCAAGGCCGGTCCGGACCGCAACGGCTGAGGACTTGATGCAGGGAAGGACGCCTTACCCTCGGTCAACGCGGGTAAGGCGTCCTTCCCTGCATGGTCACTGTCCCCGGAACTCCGGCGGGCGGCGCTCGAAGAAGGCCTGCGCCGCCTCGCCGAGGTCCTTGCTCGGCAGGAACGCGGAGTTCCAGGCGCCGACGTAGCGCAGGCCGGCCGCGACCTGCGGGGCGCGGGCGGTGTCGAGGACGTCCTTGACGCCCTGGACGACCAGCGGCGGGTTGGCCGCGATCTCCTCGGCGAGCCGGCGGGCGGCGTCGAGCACCTCGTCCTGGCTGTCGTAGACGTCGTTGACCAGGCCGATCCGCTCGGCACGGCGGGCGTCGATGTCGCGACCGCTGAACGCCAGCTCGCGCAGGTGGCCCTCGCCGATGATGCCGACCAGCCGCTGGAGGCTGCCCAGGTCGGCGACGATGGCGACCTTCACCTCGCGCACGCTGAACTTGGCGTCCGCGCTGGCCACCCGGATGTCCGCGGCGGCGATGACGTCCACGCCGCCGCCGATGCACCAGCCGGAGACGGCCGCGATCACCGGCTTGCGGCAGGCCGCCACCGAGGTCACCGCGTCCTGGAGCCGGCGCAGGTCGTGCAGGAAGCGGGTGCGGGGCTCGGCCAGCGCCGGGTCGGCGCCGAGCAGCTCGGCCCAGCTGGGCATCATCGCCGGCAGGTCCAGCCCGTACGAGAAGTTGGCGCCGCTGCCGGTCAGCACGATCGCGCGGACCTGCGGGTCGGCGTCCAGGGCGCCGAAGACGACCGGCAGCTCGCGCCAGAAGTCCGGGCCCATCGCGTTGCCCTTGCCCGGGCCGAGGAGCGTCACCTCGGCGACGTGCCCGGTCACCTTGACGCCCAGCGACACCAACTGATCCAGATCGGCCATCTCAGCTCCCACCGCCAGTCAACTTACTGGACGGTAACATGTCACGGGAGCAGCGGCGCCAGATAGGACTGGGCGAACTCCCGGACGGCATCGTCGTCGTGCACGGCGATCGCGCCGTCCGGCGTGAGCGTGAACGAGATCGCCAGCCGCACCAACATCTCCGCCAGCACCCGCGGGTCCCGCCCACCGGGCCGCGGCCGCACCACCGCGCGGTACTGGTCGACCAGGAACTCGCTGGCCGCGGCGATCACGCCGGCCCCGCGCAGCGTCAGATACGGCAGCAGCTCCTCAGGGTCGCTGACCAGCAGCCGGGCCAGCAGCGCGTCCGTGCGCACCTTGCGCAGGCCGACGACGAAGCCCTCCACCAGGCGCTCGTTGGCGGTCGGCAGCGGGCCGATCGCGGCGACGATCTCGCCGAAGAACCGGGAGCTTTCCCGCACCAGCGCCGCCTGGACCAGCGCGTTCTTGCTCTCGAACCGCCGGTAGACGGTCGCCCGCGACAGCCCGGCGCGCCTGGCGACGTTGTCGACGCTGGTGCGGCGCAGGCCGTAGGCGCGCAGCTCCTCGACGGCGGCGTCGAGGATCAGGTCGTCGTCAACGGGCACCGGCCACCCTTTTCATCGCGGATCGGGACCTCGGCGAGTACCGCAGCCGGTACGGCACCAGCGGCCACGCCCCGTGCACGATCTTGGCGAAGATCCGCAGCCGGCGCTCGTCCACCGCCGTCCAGGTGACGCCGATTCGCTGCCGGATGGCGGGATGCAGGGTGCCGCGGTTCACCCACCACAGGAACTTCCCGAAGGGCCTTTTCAGCAGCCGGTAGATCGGCTGCGGCACGAGAGGGAATCGTTCCGGCGGTTCCTCCACAAAAGCGAGCAGCCCTTGGGCCACCGGCGTCAGCTCCAGGTTCTCCCGGCACATCCGGTCCAGGTAGCGCTCGTAGCCGGCCCAGTCCGGCGGGGCGAACCGGTCGCTGACGCCGTAGAGTCGGAACGCGTCCAGTGATTCGGCGTAGAACCGTTCCCGCTCGGTCGGCGAGAGTTCGTGGTCGAACAGCTCGATGGCGCGGATCATCGTGTCGAAAATGGTCAGATGGGCCCAGAAATACGTTTCCGGGTCGAGGGCGTGATAGCGCCGGCCCTGCTCGTCCACGCCTGTGATGTCGACGTGATAGGCGGTGATCTTCCGCGCCGTGGCGGCCGCGTCCGGCCAGTCGAACGTGACGCCCTGGATCTGCGGCACCGAACGGATGATCCGCTCCCACGGCTCGCCGAAGAAGTCCGAATGATCGCGCACGCCGGCACCCAGCCCCGGATGCATCAGCTGCATCAGGCCGACCCGCACGAGCAGCAGCAGGACGCGGTTGTCACCGGCGTGCCGCCAGTGCAGCGAGCCCGGTCCGGCCAGGTCCATCGTCACCTCCCGAAACGGTGAGACGATTCCCTCTCTTTGTATCACGGATGGGTGCCGGGTTGATTGGCACCAATCAGGGGAACTGTTAGCGTCAGCACGATTTCGGGCGGCCGGGGAGGAGGACCGATGAGCACGCTGTGCGCCGTGTTCCAGGCGACGGCGGCCCAGCACCCCGACCTGGTCGCGCTCCGCACCCCCGCCGACGGGGTCACCGTGACCTGGCGCGAGTACGCCGAACGGGTGCGGCGGATCGCGACCGGGCTGGCCGCGCTGGGCGTGCGCCGGGGCGACACCGTGGCCCTGATGATGGTCAACCGCCCCGAGTTCCACCTGATCGACACCGCCGTCTTCCACCTCGGCGCGACGCCGTTCTCGCTGTACAACACGTCCTCACCGGAGCAGCTCCAGTTCCAGGTCGGCAACGCCGGCAACCGCGTGGTGGTCTGCGAGGAGCAGTTCCTGCCGACCGTGCTGGCCGGCCGCGACGGCACCGCCGTGGAGCACGTCGTCTGCCTCGACGACGCGCCCGAGGGCACCATCGGCCTGGCCGAGCTGGAGGCCATGGCCGACCCGGACTTCGACTTCGAGGCGACCTGGCGGGCCGTCGAACCGGACGACGTGCTCACGCTGATCTACACCTCCGGGACGACCGGGCCGCCCAAAGGGGTGGAACTCAGCCACCGCAACATGCTCGCCGCGGTCACCGCGGCCGCGACCGTGCTGCCGGCCGACCACAACGACCGGATCATCTCGTTCCTGCCGCACGCGCACGTCGCCGACCGATGGGGCACTCATTACACGCAGATCGTGACCGGACTTCAGGTCACGTGCGTGGCCAACCGGCGCGCGGTGCTCGCCGCCGTGGTGGAGACCCGGCCGACGATCTTCGGCGCCGTGCCGCAGGTCTGGTACAACATCCGCGCCGGCGTCGAGGCCATGATCGCCGGCGAGATCGACCCGGCCCGCAAGAACGCGCTCACCCAGGCGATCCGGCTCGGCCTCGACTACGTGCGCAGCGCGGCGCCCGACGAGCAGCTGCGCGCCCGCCACAAGTCGGCCGACGAGCGGATGCTGGCCCCGCTGCGGGCGATGATCGGCTTCGACCAGATCCGGTACGCGCTGTGCGGGGCCGCCCCGATCACCGCCGACGCCGTCGAGTTCATCAACGCGCTGGGCATTCCGCTGTCCGAGGGCTGGGGCATGTCCGAGGTGTGCGGGCTGGCGACGCTGAATCCCCCGCACGCCAACCGTTACGGCACCTGCGGCCCCGCCATCCCCGGCGTCGAGCTGCTGCTGGCGCCCGACGGCGAGCTGCTCGTGCGCGGGGAGCTCGTGATGAAGGGCTACCGGCACGACACCGCCCACGCCGCGGCCGCCGTCGACGCCGAGGGCTGGCTGCACACCGGCGACGTCGCGACCATGGATCCCGACGGGTACGTGCGGATCATCGACCGCAAGAAGGAACTGATCATCAACGCCAGCGGCAAGAACATGTCGCCGAGCACCATCGAGAACACCATCAGGGCCGGGTGTCCGCTCATCGGCCAGCTCGTGGTGATCGGCGACAACCGGCCGTACAACGTGGCCCTGGTGCTGCTGGAACCCGCTGTGGCGCAAGGCTTCGCCACCGCCAACGGCCTCGCCGGGGCCGAGCTGTCCGAACTGGCCGGATCCGAGGCCGTGCGGGCCGCCGTCGCCGAGGGCATCGACGCCGGCAACCAGCGGCTGTCCCGGGTGGAGCAGGTCAAGCGGTTCGCCATCCTGCCGACCTGGTGGGAGCCCGGCTGCCCCGAGCTCACGCACACGTTGAAACTTCGCCGCGGCCCCATCGCCGAGCGCTACGCCGCGGAGATCGAGGAGCTGTACGCCTGAGCGCACAGCTCCTCGCGCACGTCAGCGGCTGAAGCGCAGCGTCAGCACCTGGAACGGCCGCAGCTCCACCGTCACCGCGTTGTCCGCCAGCTCCCGGTCGGCCAGCGTCCGCTCCAGCAGGTCGGTCTCCCGAACCCCGGACGCCGCGAACGACGGCGTGACCACCGCCTTCGCCCGACCGCCGAGCGCCTCGTAGAGGCGGACGACGATGTCGCCGGAGCGGTCGTCGGCGGCCTTGACCGCCTCGACCACCACGCCCGGGTGGTCGACGGTGACGACGGGGGCGACCGAGCCGGCCCCGGAAACCTGACGCTCCGGCAGGTTGATCCGGTAGCCCTCACGAACGGCGTCGGCGATGGCCGCACCCGGCACCAGGGAGTAGTTCAGCTTGTGCAAACCCTGGTCCGTCAGCGGATCCGGGAATCGCGGCGCCCGCAGCAGCGACAGGCGGACGGTCGTGGTGGTGCCGCCCTCGGACCGAGCCCGGCGGGTGATGTCGTGCCCGTACGTCGAGTCGTTGACGACGGCGACGCCGTAGCCGGGCTCTGCGACGTGCACCCAGCGGTGGGCGCAGATCTCGAACTTCGCCGCGTCCCAGGAGGTGTTGACGTGGGTGGGGCGGTGGAGATGCCCGAACTGGATCTCCGACGTCGAGCGGTCGGCGTGGACATCAACGGGAAATGCGACCTTGAGGAACTTCTCGGTCTCCTGCCAGTCGACCTCGGTCTCCACGTCGAGCCGCCGCTCGCCGGCCCGCAGCCGCAGCACCTGGGTCAGCGTGGACCGGTTGAACGTGCGCCGGATCCGGATCGCGCCGACGTCCTTGCCCTCGTCGACGGCGACGACCTCGTCGGCCTCGACCAGGTCGCGGACATTGTTGCGGTAGAAGGGATCCACGTCCCACGCGTCCCACTGGTTCGGGACGTCCACGTGCAGCTGGAGCAGGTTGCCGACGGCGCCGGGGGCCAGCACCTCGCGGTCGGCGACCAGGTCGCGGACGGACGTGATGAGGCCCTGCTCGTCGACGGTCACCCGGAGCAAACCGTTGTCCAGCACCAAACCGTCGACGGTCACCGGCTGCTCGGAGCCGGAATCCACCGCCCCGGCGCCGAGTCCGGGCACCCCGGAACGCGAGTGCGGGGCGGCGTTGAAGACGACGGTCTGCTCACCGGAGCCGGCCAGCGCCGACAATGCCCCGGAGATGATTCCCTCCAGCTCCGCGGCGACCTCCGCGTACCTCGCCTCGGCCTCGCGGTGCACCCAGGCGATGGAACTGCCCGGCAGGATGTCGTGGAACTGGTGCAGCAGCACGGTTTTCCACAACCGGTCCAGCTGCTCGTACGGATACTCGAAGCCACCCTCGAGCAGCGCCGCGGTCGCCCACAGCTCGGCCTCGCGCAGCAGGTGTTCGCTGCGGCGGTTGCCCTGCTTGGTACGGGCCTGCGTGGTGTAGGTGGCGCGGTGCTTCTCCAGGTACAGCTCGCCCGACCACACCGGCGCATCGGTGTACTCGGCCTCCGCCGCGGCGAAGAAGGCGGACGGCGGCTCGATGGCCACCCGCGGCGAGCCCTCCAGATCCGCCGACCGCCGGGCCGTCTCGATCATCTCCCGGGTGGGCCCGCCACCGCCGTCGCCGTAGCCGAACGGCACCAGCGAGCGCGTCGCCTTGCCGTGCTCGGAGAACTGCCGGCTGGCCCGCGCCAGGTCGGCGCCGAGCAGGTCGGAGTTGTACGTGTCGACCGGCGGGAAGTGGGTGAACACCTGGCTGCCGTCGATGCCCTCCCAGTAGAAGCTGTGGTGCGGGAACCGGTTGATCTGGTTCCACGACAGCTTCTGGGTGAGGAACCAGCGCGAGCCGGACAGCTTCACCAGCTGCGGCATGGCCGCGCTGTAGCCGAAGGAGTCCGGCAGCCACACCTCCTGCGTCTCGATGCCGAACTCGTCGAGGAAGAAACGCTTGCCGTGGACGAACTGCCGCGCCATCGCCTCGCCGCCGGGCATGTTGGTGTCGGACTCCACCCACATGCCGCCGACCGGCACGAACTGGCCGCCGGCGACCTTGGCCTTCACCCGCTCCCAGACGTCCGGGTGCTTCTCCTTCATCCACGCGTACTGCTGCGCCTGCGAGCAGGCGAACACGAACTCGGGGTAGTCCTCCATCAACGCCGTCACGTTGGAGAACGTGCGGGCGCACTTGCGGACGGTCTCCCGCAGCGGCCACAGCCACGCCGAATCGATGTGGGCGTGGCCGGCGGCGGTGATCCGGTGCGCGCTGGCGTGCGCCGGCCGGGCCAGCACCTCGGCCAGCTCGGCGCGGGCCGCCGCGGCGGTGCCGGGGACGTCCTCGAAGTCCAGCTGATCCAGCGCCCGGTCCAGCTGCCGCTGGATCTCCCAGCGCCGCGGCTCACGGTCGCCGAGCTCGTTCTTCAGGCTGCCCAGCACCTCGATGTCCAGCAGCAGATCCCAGACGTCCCGGTTGAAGACGGCCAGCTCCGCCCGCACCACGTGGTAGATCGGCTCGGCGCCGGCGGTCTCCTTCAGGCCCAGCTGGGTCGGCTGGAACGGCAGGACGTCCAGGATCACCGGGTTGGCCGCGGCCTCCACGTAGAACAGCACGTCCTCGCCGCCGGCCACCGAGACGCCGACCGGGACGTGCGTGCTGCGCGGGGCCAGGCCCTTGATCGGCTTGCCCTCCGGCGTGTACGCGAGGCCCTCGCACTGGAAACCCGGCCCGGGGTGGGTGAAGCCGAGGTCGACGACGGCCTCCACGTGCCGGCCGGCCCACTCCGCGGGCACGGTGCCGGACATCCGGAACCAGGTCGTCGCCCACGGCGCGCCCCACGCGTCGCCGACCTGCGCCGGCCCGTACTCGGCGGCCAGCGCCTCGGCGACCGGCACCGGCTCGCCGGGCGCGGCCCAGACCTCCAGCCGCAGCGGCACGGCCGCGCCGTAGACCTCCGGCCGGATGCGCTGGCGGACGGTCCTGGTCAGCCGCTCGTCGAGCAGGCTGCGATCATCGTGCATCGGTCGCTCCGTGTCCCCGTGTGGTACTCAACCCTTTACGGCGCCTTCCCCGACCCCGCGGAAGAAGTGCTTCTGCGCGGCCACGAACAGCAGCACCAGCGGCGCCACCGCAATCATCGTGCCAGCCGCGACGAGCCTCTGGTCGTTGACGAAGGTGCCCTGGAGGTAACTCAGGCCGATGGTCAGCGTGTACTTGGCCGGATCGCTCAGCACGATCAGCGGCCACAGGAAGTCGTCCCAGCTGAACATGAACGAGAACACCGCCACCACGACCACGGTCCCCCGCGCCGAGGGCAGCGCGATCCGGGTGAACCGCTGCCAAGCGTTTGCGCCGTCGATGACGGCGGCCTCCTCGACGGCCGAGGGCAGCGCCAGGAAGGCGTTGCGCATCAGCATCACGTTCAGCGCGCCGATCGCGCCCGGCAGCACCACCGCGGCCAGAGTGTTGCTCAGGTGCAGCGACCGCATCACCAGGAACAGCGCCACCATGATCGCCTCGAACGGGACGAGCAGGCTGGCCAGGAACACCGTCGTCGCCGCCGTCCGGCCGCGGAAACGCAGGCGGGCCAGGGCGTAGCCGGCCATGCTGGCGCCGAGGCAGTTGCCCAGCACGTTGGCCGACGCCACGATCAGCGAGTTCAGCGCGAACGACCAGATCGGCACCGCGTCGGCCACGCGGGCGTAGTTGCCGGGCGTCGGGTGCAGCGGGAAGAGCTGAGGCGGCGTCGAGTAGATGTCCTCGGTGACGCCCTTGAGCGAGGTCGACAGCTGCCACAGGAACGGGCCGACCGTGATCACCAGGACCAGGAGCAGCAGCGCGTACCGACCGACGATCCGACTCACAGGCCCTCCTCGCTGGCGCTCGTCGCACCTGCGAGCAAGGGCGCAGTGCCCGATGGTTCGCTCGCAAGCTCGCTCACAGGTCCTCCCGGCGGTTGAGGCGGTTCGTCGCCAGCAGCAGCCCGAGCGTGAGGACGAACAGCACCAGGCTCAGCGCCGACGAGTAGCCGAGCTCGCCCGAAAGACCGGTGCCGACCTGCTGGATCAACATCACCAGCGTCGTGTCCGCGCCGCCGGGACCGCCGGCCTGGCCGGCCAGCAGGTACACCTCGGAGAACACACGGAAGGCCGCCACCGTGGCCAGCACCGCCACCAGCACCATCGTCGGCCGCAGCGCCGGCAACGTCACCGACAGCAGCCGCCGCCACCAGCCGGCTCCGTCCACCTGAGCTGCCTCGTGCAGATCCTTCGGCACCGTTCCCAGCGCCGCCAGATAGATCACCATGTAGTAGCCGAGGCCCTTCCACACCGTCACGAGCATGGCGCTGACCAGCAGCAGCCAGCGGTCGGTGAGGAACGGGATCGGCGTCTTGAGCACCCCTAGCGCCGCTAGCACGTCGTTGACCAGGCCGCGGGTGTCCAGCAGCCAGGTCCAGATCAGGCCGACCACCACGATCGAGGCGATCACCGGCGTGAAGAAGGCCGTGCGGAAGAAGGTGATGCCCGGCAGCTTGCGCTCCACGAGCATCGCCAGCAACAGCGGCAGGATCACCAGCGGCGGCACCACGCCCACGACGTACAGCGCGCTGTTGCCGACCGCCGTCCAGAACGCCGGGTCGTCGACCATGCGGACGAAGTTGTCCGCGCCGGTGAAGTGGCTGCCGCCAAGGACCTTGGCGTCGGTGAACGCCAACACGACCGTGTTCAGGAACGGGAACAGGCTGAAGCCGATCACCACGACCAGGCCGGGGAGCAGGAACAGCCAGGGAGTGAACCACCGCTGCTGAGCAATCCTCGCCGGTCGCGGTCGGACGCCACTCGGCTCACAACCGGCAGCGGTTCCCGGCGCCGGACGGTCTCCCACTCGCCCAGCGCCAGTTTCGGCAGCGACCCCCGCCACTAGCCGGCCACCATCTCGTCCGGCACCGGCTTCGGCCGCAGTCCCGCCACCAACCGGCCGTCTCGGCGAGCGCCGTCTTCGCCAGCTGCCGCCCCCACCACCAGCCAGCGACGCACTCGCCCAGCGCCCTCTTCGGCAGCGCCAGCTGCCACTGGCCGGCCACCGCCTGCTTCGCCAACGGTTCGCGCCGCCAGCCGGCCGCCCTCTCCTCCAGCGCAGCCTTCGCCGGCTACTGCCCCCACCGCTAGCCGGCCAGCAGCTTGTTGCACTTCGCCACCGTGTCGTCCAGCGCCTGCTTCGGCGAGGTCTTGCCCTGCATCGCGTCGGCGAGCTGCTGCTGGAGCGCGGTGGTCATCTGGTCGCTCCACTGCACCGGCGTGTAGTTCACCGCCGTCTCCAGCTGCTTCGCGGCCGCCACCCGCACCTTGCCCTCGTCGGTGCCGCCGTCGTTGGAGAAGTACGGATCCGACATGGAACCCTTGGTGCTGGGGAAGATCGCCGTCAGCTTGGCGAACGCCATCTGGTTCTGGGCGTTGGTCACGAAGTGCGCGAACGCCAGCGCGGTCGCCTTGTTCTTGCTCGCCGCGGACACCGACAGGCCCTGCACGTACATGACGGCCTTGCCGGTGTTGGTGATCGTCTTGGTGATGCCGACGTTGGCGTACAGGCTGGGCGCGTTGGTCTTGAAGTTGGCCAGGTCGTAGGCCGACCCCGGGGCCCAGGCGATCTGTTGGTTCATGAACTTCGTGCCGGCGCCGGTGTAGTTGGCGGTCAGCGCCTCCGGGATGAGCGCGCCCGCGTCGTACAGCCGCTTGTACATCTCGACGAACTCGACGCCCTTGGGCTCGTTGAAGGTGAACTTGGTGCCGTCGGCGTTCATCACCTGGCAGCCGTACAGGCCGAAGTCGGCGATCACCGGCGTCAGGCCGAGCATGGCGACCTGCTTGTTGCTGCGCTGGGCCATCACCAGCGCGGCCGCCTCGAGCTCGGCGTAGTTCGTCGGCGGGTGCTCGGCGTCCAGGCCGACCTGCCGGAACAGCGCCTTGTTGTAGAAGGTCGGGCCGGTGTTGAGGTACCAGGGATAGCCGTACGAGCCGCTCTGGCCCGGCAGCGCGTACGCCGCCCACGACGCGTCCAGGTAGTCCTTGCCGGTGCCCGGCGCGGCCTGGTCGATGTTGAGCAGCAGCTTCTTCTTGGCCAGCGGGTAGGCCAGGTCCGGCGGCACGTTGACCACGTCGGGCAGGTTGCCGGCGGCGGCGTCCGCGGTGACCTTCTGGAGGTAGCCGTCGGCGGGCTGGTCGATCCAGGTGATCTTGACGCCGTTGTGCTGCTTCTGGAACGCCGTGATCATGCCGTTGATGTAGTCGGTGTACTTCGGCTTCAGCGCCCAGGTCTGGAACTTGATCTCGCCGGTGATGTCCCCGGTGACCGGCCCGCTGCTGTCGTCCGGGTTGTCCGACGATCCGCCGAGACCGCAGCCGGACACGCCGATGGCGGTCGCGGTGGCGGCCACGCCGAGCAGGAAACCACGCCTGGACAGGGGATTCGTCGGCATGACAACCGTCCAATGCATATCCGCGAGCGCCGGGTGACGCGCACGAATGTGCCGTAGCCTCGCCATCGTTGTCAACAGTCGAATTTGTCCTGGTAGAGCCCTTGACATGTCATGAGTCCGGCCGGATCCTACCTTCGAGATAAACCGGTTTAGCGATGTGGCTGAACCGGTTTAGCTGCTGCGCTCTCGCCGTTTGGGGTAGCCCGTGAAACGACCGACGATCATGGACATCGCCCGCCGCGCGGGCGTGTCCAAGGGCGCGGTGTCGATGGCGCTCAACGGCCTGCCGGGCGTGTCCGAGGCGACTCGGAGCCGCATCCTCGAGGTGGCCCGCGAGCTGGACTGGCATCCCAACAACGCGGCGCGGGCGCTGTCCGCGGCCCGCTCGGACGCCATCGGCCTGGTGCTGGCCCGGCCAGCCCGCACGCTCGGCGTGGAGCCGTTCTTCTTCCAGCTCATCTCCGGCCTGCAGGCCGAGCTGTCCGGGCGGCGCATCGCCCTGCTGCTCCAGGTGGTCGCCGACCACGAGGCCGAGATCGCCGTCTACCGGCAGTGGTGGTCGGAGCGCCGCGTCGACGCCGTGCTCCTGATCGACCTCCGGGTCGAGGACACCCGCGTCACGCTGCTGGAGGAGCTGGGCCTGCCGGCCCTGGTGATCGGCGGGCCCGGCCACCACGGGCGGCTGCCGAGCGTCTGGGCCGACGACGCCCGGGCCATGACCCAGATCGTCGACCACCTCGCCGGGCTCGGCCACCGGCGCATCGCCCGCGTCGCCGGCCTGCCGGACCTGCTGCACACCGAGCGCCGCACCGAGGCCTTCCGCGCGGCGGCGGCCGCCCGCGGCCTCGACGAGCCGCGGATCGTGTGGACCGACTACTCCGGGGAGCAGGGCGCCGCCGCCACGCGCGGGCTGCTCGGCTCACCGCAGCCGCCGACCGCGATCGTCTACGACAACGACGTGATGGCCGTCGCCGGCGTCGCCGTGGCCACCGAGCTGGGCGTCCCCGTGCCGGCCGCGCTGTCGGTGGTGGCCTGGGACGACTCGCCGCTCTGCCAACTGCTGCACCCGCCGCTGACCGCGCTCACCCGCGACACGTTCGCGTTCGGCGCCACGGCCGCCCGATCCCTGCTGGCCGTGCTGGACGGTGGCGAGGGAGCCGACATGGAGGACCACGTGCCCGTGCTGGTCCACCGTGAGAGCACGTCGGCGCCCCCGCCGTGACTCACCGTGTCGCCGGTTGCGGGTCCGCGCTGACCCGAACCGCGGCGGAACGGCGGAGAACGTGGTCGATCGACCAGATGCCGGGGCCGAGGAAGGCGACCAGCAGGAATGCCCAGCAGAACTGCACCGACGCCTCGCCCCCGTTGAGGATCGGGAACAGCGATTTCGGCATGTGCACGGTGAAGTAGGCGTACGCCATGGAGCCCGAGCACAGCAGCGCCGCCACCCGCGTGAACAGGCCGACCAGCACCAGGCCGCCGGCCACCAGCTGGATCGCGGCCGCCCACCACCCCGGCCAGGCGCCGAACGCGGCCGCCTGCTTGGCGCCGAACGCGCCGAACAGCGTGCCGGCGCCGTGGCTGACGAACAGCAGGCCGATCACGATCCGATACAGCGAGACGACGTATTCTTTTCCTTGTTCCAGGAATCGCATGGTCTCTCCAAGCGCGTGGAAGGACAGGCGGTTGCGCCGATTCTGACCAGCGACTCGCGAGTAGGGACACCGTTGACCGTTAACCGCCACCGCTGTCCAGGTTTGCGAAAAACCCCAGCTCGGACCGTACTCACGGGCGACCATCGGATTACCGAATGCCCCGCGACCAGGCACGTCAACAGCGAGAACGAGAACGTGCCCACACTTAACGACCGAGCAGATGAGCGATGCTTCGATCGTACTCATATCGATTTCAAAGCCAATTCTGAGAAAACACGACCGGGGCCGTGCCCTATTCAGAGCAGCGGGCGGGCCCGCCGCCGTAGCCCAACCGTCGGCGGGCCGAACGTCGGTCACGGGCGGCCGCCACGGGGGTGAACAACGGCAGAAAACCCCCGTCGCGAGTACCTCTCGCGTTGCGGGCGATCAGGTTGAGCGTGACCATTACCGCCGTGGTCGAACTGTTGACGCGCAACTGGTGGCTGGTGGCCCTTCGCGGCGCGCTGGCCGTGGTCTTCGGCATCCTCACGCTGGCATGGCCGGGCGTGACGCTGCTCGCGCTGATCCTGCTCTGGGGCTTCTACGCCCTGATCGACGGGATCAGCGCCATCGCGCTGGGCGCGGCCGTGCCCGGGCACCGGTGGGCGAACGTGTTGATCGGCGCCGTCGGCATCGTGGCCGGTCTGGTCGCCATCATGCTGCCGGGCGAGACCGCCGTGGTGCTGCTCGTGATCATCGCCGTCTGGGCGATCATCGCCGGCGTCACGCAGATCGTGGCGGCGATCGCGCTGCGCCGGGCCGTCGCCCACGCCTGGTTCCTCGGCGTGACGGGCGCCCTGACCCTGATGCTCGGCGTGGTGCTGCTGTTCAACCCCGGCGCCGGCGCGCTCGCCCTGGTCACGACCATCGCGATCTTCGCCGTGATCTGGGGCGTTTCGCTGATCCTGATGGGCTTCCGGCTCCGCGGCCTACGCAACGCCACCGTCCAGGAGGCCTGATCACTCACGTAGAGTAGTGTCACCGGTGATTCGGGTGACACCGTCGCACGAATGCGCACGCGCAGGCTACCCTGTGCTTATGACGTTGGCGTTGGAGACTGTGCTGGCCAAGGCGGGCCTACGGGTCACCGCCGACGAGTTCCTGACCCTGGTCGAGGACGTCGCCAAGCGTCTGGCCCCAGCACACCCCGAGCCGGCCACATACTTCACACCGGAGCAGCAGGTCGCGCTCACCGACGTCGGGCTCGACCTCGGCGGGCTGCGCGAGGACGACTTCGAGCCGCGGGCCCGCGAACTGGCCGCCCGCGCCGTGCTGCTGGACAGCGCGCTGACCGTCAGCGACGCCGCCCGGGTCCTCGACGTCGACACCAGCCGCATCCGGCACCGCCTCGCCGCCGGCCGGCTCGCCGGCTGGAAGGACCGGGGCAGCTGGCGGCTGCCCGCGTGGCAGTTCACCGAGAACGGGGTGCTGCCCGGGCTGGAGACCGTGCTCGCGGCCATGCCCGACGACCAGCCGGCGCTCGTGCTGGCCGGCTTCATGACCACGCCGCAGCCCGACCTGCTGCTCGGCGACGCCCCCGGGACGCCGCGGGCCTGGCTGCTCGCCGGCGGCGACCCGCGGCGGGTCGCGGCCCTGGCCGCGATGCTGGGCACCCCGGCCTGAACCGGCTTCGCCGGCCTGTCGCGCCGGCCCGTTCCGCACGTCCGGATCGGGTCGCCCGCGACCGGCGGCATCCCTCGTCCCCTACCGAAACGACGTATCTGAATGGCTCGGCTCCCCCAGCCGCCGGCACCCGCGGTGCTCCAGGCGCTACTGCGTCGCGCCGAGGATGTGGTGGCGGTGCACCGTGCGACCCGGCTCGTCCGCATCTTCACCGCAGGCGGCAGCCACCCGCAGCGATGGAACTCCTTCCGATACACCGGCCCGCTGCCGCACGCCCGCTTCGACCCGCACCCGGCCGGCTCGCCGGCCGACGACCCCGGCAACGGCGTCCTCTACTTCGGGCTCTCGGTGCGGACCAGCGTCGCCGAGGTGTACCAGGCCACGTCCACCGTCGACCGCCGGACGCGGCGGCCGCACCTGGTCGTCTTCCGGCCGAAGCGCACCCTGCGCCTGCTCGACCTGGCCGGCCTGTGGCCGACCCGCGCCGGCGCGTCCCAGGAGATCAGCAGCGGCCCCAAGGACGTCACCCAGGCGTGGGCGCGGACCATCCGCGCCGCCTACCCCGAGCTCGACGGGCTCTGGTACCGGTCGTCGATGGACGCCGGCGACCCCGCGATCTGCCTGTGGGACCCGCCCGGCGGCAACGCCATGCCGGACGCCCCCGACGTGCTGCTGCCGCTCGAGCACCCCGGCCTGGACCTGCCGCTGAGCCGGATCTGCGAGGAGCTGAACTACATCATGCTGGGCTGACCCCGCCTCAACCGAAGGCGGGGAAGCGAAAGCCGGACGGGGGCCGGTTGCGCTTGCGGGCGTTGAGGAAGCGGCCGTAGCGGACGACGGGCACCCGCTGGTCGCCGGCCGCGTGGTCCTTGGTGGCGCCGTCGTGCCGCCAGCCGTGGTGGGCGTAGAAGGATCGGGTGGTCCAGTCGTCCTTGAGCACCCACAGCACCGCGTAGCGGAAGCCCTGCTCGGCCAGGTGGTCGAGGGCGGCGTCGTGCACCGCCCGACCGGCCCCGGTGCCCATGTGCAGGGGGTCGGCGTGCACGCCTATCAGCTCGCCGGTCCGCAGGTCGGCGTGTATGTCGTCGTCGTCGCGGGCCTCGGCCACCGTGCAGTAGGAGCCCAGCCGCCCGGCCTCGTCCTCGGCCACGAAGACCCCGTCGGGGTCGGGTAGGCGGACCCAGCGCCGCCAACCGTTCAGGTAGCTCTCCGGCAGCATCCGGTCGAGCAACACGTCCGGCACGACGCCGCGAGCGGAATGTTGCCAGGATTCGCAGTTGATCCTGGCCAGCTCGCCGACGTCACCCGGTCCGGCCCGTCGCACCGTCCATGTCATGACGGGAGCGTGCCCCATCACCGGTGCTCCGTGCCAATGGATTCCCCGCCCTGGGATTTCGGCAGGTGACGGCCCCACCACTCCAGCACCGCGTCGAAGCGCTGCCGGCGGTGCGCGGGCCGGCCGGAGCGGGTCAGCTCGTGCCCCTCGCCGGGGAAAACGAGCAGCTCAGCGGCGACGCCGTTGCGCTTGAGGGCCACGAACATGCGCTGGGCCTGCTCGAGGGGACACCGCCAGTCCTGCTCGGAGTGCACCACCGCGAACGGGATCCGGATCTTGTCGGCGTAGGTGAGCGGACTCACGGCTCGTTGGGCATCGGGATCGGGCCCGCAGTACACGTCGGCGAACCACCAGCCGATGTCGGAGGAGCCGACGAACGAGTCCCAGGCGTTGACGGCCCGCTCGCTCCACGCCGCCCTGAACCGGTGCCCGTGGTGGGCGGACAGCCAGCTCGTCATGAAGCCGCCGTACGAGCCGCCCATCACGCCCACCCGGTCGGCGTCGCATTCGGGCAGGTCGAGGGCGGCGTCGAGGAGCGCCAGCACGTCGTCAGCGTCAACGGTGCCGAGCTTGTTGACGATGGCCATGCCGTGCTCGTAGCCGTAGCCGGCGGAGCCGCGCGGGTTCGCCAGCACGACGGCGTAGCCGGCGGACGCGTAGACCTGGGCCTCGTCGAACAGGCCCCAGCCGTAGTACATGAACGGACCGCCATGCACGCTGAGGATCACCGGGTGCGGGCCCTCACCCTCCGGCAGCACGACCCAGCCGTGCACCGGGTAGCCGTCCGGGGCGGTGCCGTGGATCTCGCGGGGCGCCAGGATCCCGGCGGCGCGCAGGTCAGCGCCGAAGTCGGTCTTGACGTCCGTGCCGACGAGAACGACCTCGCCGGCGCTCTCGGGCGTGGCGATGACCGCCGCGATGCGGCCGGCGTCCTCGGTGAACGCCTTGACGACGGCCCGTTCGCCGGCGATCAGGGGCAGGTCGGCCAGCAGCGCGCGGTCAGCGTCGAGGGGCACCCGGCGCAGCTCGACGGCGCCACGGTTGCGGACCTGGACGAGCACGCCCTCGGCGGTGACGACGAGGGTGCCTTCGCAGTCGACGGTGCGCGGATCGGTCAGGAGGCGGGGCGGCTGCGGGGAGCCGGCGGGGTCGAAGTCGGCGACCCACAGGCTGCCGGGCCGCGGCTCCGCGCCCCGCCCCGAGAATTCGGAGCTGATCAGGAAGATCCGCCCCTCGGCGGCGCTCATGGAGATGATCTCGCCCATGCCGTGGAGGGCGACCGTGAGCGGCCCGCCGGCGGCCCGCACGGCGTAGACGTCGTCGTGCACGCTCGGGCTGTCGCCGCTCTGCCGCACGCCGTAGACCAGCACGTGCTCGCCGTCGGGGGTCCACGACGGCGCGGTGAGGTCGAAGTCGCTGGTGGTGAGCTGTCGGGGCGCTTCGTCGTCGAGGACGTCCACGACGAAGAGCTGCTGGACGCGGTCGAGGAGGAAGCCGACGCCGTCCATCCGGTAGCGCAGGTCAGTGATCCGGCGCGGGGCCTCGCTGTCCGCCTCCGGCGCGCCCTCGATGCCGTATCTGCCCTGCTCAGGCACCCGCGCGGCGAAGGCGACGCGGCGCGAGTCCGGGGCCCACACGGGCGCGCCGGCGCCGCCGGGCAGGTCGGTCACCCGGCGGGCCTCGCCGCCGTCGGCCGGCATCACGTGCAGCTGCTTGTCACGCAGGAAGGCGACCCAGCGGCCGTCGGGCGAGATCCGCGGCGCGGTGTCCCGCTCGCCCGTGGTCCACGGCCGCGGCTCGGCGCCGTCGGTCGGCACACGGACGACGCCGCCGCGGTAGCTGTCGGCCTCCAGGTCCGGACGGGCCACGTCGGTCAGCAGCAGATCGCCGCGCAGTGTCACGGAACCGGGAACGCGCAGCAGCGCGACGTCTTCAGGGCGCATCCGGTGACCGTACCTTCAGGCCGCCTCGGTGTTCGCCTTGCCGGAGAAGTGCGTCTTGACCAGGCTCGCGACGGTCGTGACCAGCAACACGCCGCCGATCACGCCGAGCGAGGCGCCGGTGCTGATCACCGGCACCGCCAGGCCGTCGCCGCCGTTGATGAACGGCAGCTCGTTGTCGTGCAGGGCCTCCAGGATGAGCTTGAGGCCGATGAAGCCCAGCAGCACCGACAGCCCGATCGGCAGGTACACCAGCCGGTCCAGCAGGCCGCCGATCAGGAAGTACAGCTGCCGCAGGCCCATCAGCGCGAACGCGTTGGCGGTGAACACCAGGTAGGGCTCCTTGGTGAGCCCGAAGATCGCCGGGATGGAGTCCAGCGCGAACAGCAGGTCGGTGGTGCCGATGGCGATCATCACGATCAGCATCGGCGTCACCATGCGGCGGCCGTTGTGCCGGACGAAGGACTTGGCGCCGTGGTAGCTGTCGGTGACGGGCAGCAGCTTGCGGGAGATCCTGATCAGCAGGTTCTCCTTGAACTCCTCGTCCTCGTGCGACTCGCCCTGGGAGCGGGCCATCTGCACGGCGGTGTAGATCAGGAACGCGCCGAACAGGTAGAACACCGCGCTGAACTTGCTGATCACCACCGCGCCGACGCCGATGAACAGGCCGCGCATGAGCAGCGCCAGCACGACGCCGATCAGCAGCACCCGGTGCTGGTGGATCCGGGGCACCGCGAACGCGGTCATGATGATCACGAAGACGAACAGGTTGTCCACCGACAGCGAGTACTCGGTGAGATAGCCCGCGATGAACTCGCTGGCGGGCGCCCCGCCGGCGAAGATCCACAGGCCGCCGGCGAACGCCAGCGCGCACAGCACGTAGAAGACGACCCAGCGCGCGGCCTCGCCCACCTTCACCACGTGCGGGTGGCGGTCCACGATCACCAGGTCGAGGGCCAGCAGGACGGCGAGTCCGCCGAGGGTGGCCACCCACAACCACAGTGGGACGATCATCGCGAAACCTCCGGTCCTAGGGCATGCGCCACCGACCGGAGGTCTCTTCCGCCGACACCGAGATGTCGACCGGCGGTACCGGGTGCTCCTCGTCGAACACCGTGCTGACGACGCCGCCGCGGGGGAATACTCCCCTCCAACGTTCCCCATTGTCCCCTATGACCGCTCCCCGATGCCAGTCCACCCCCGCGAGTCGCGCTCTCGGACAGGGCGGATGTAGGGAAAATGCAGAAACGAGCCTCGGGTCTCACATCTGCCTGAGGCCGACATTGGGTGTGTCTGGGGGCGAGACTCGCCGGCGTGTGTGGGAAGAACGGGTTCGGTGTGATGCTGGGCGGGACTCGCGGGGGTGTGCCCGAGAGGTGCATTCGGTGTGTCCGAGAGCGCGACTCGCGGGGGTTGTGCTGGGACGTGGCACGGCGTGACACGATTGATCCCGTGATCCTCACGATCGCCGAGATGCGGATCCGGGCCGGCTGCGAGGGCGACTTCGCCGCCGCCGCGCGGGACGCGATCGAGCACATCCTGGCCAGCCCCGGCTGCCGGTCGGCCAAGCTGACCCGCAGCGTCGAGGACCCGTGCCGGTACCTGGTGATCACCGAGTGGGACTCGCTCGAGGCCCACACCCAGCGCTTCTACCACTCCGAGCACCTCGCCAACTGGCGCACCGCGGTCAGCGAGTACTTCGACGAGCCGCCGATGGTCGAGCACGTCAGCGAGGTGCTGGACACTCGGGGAGAGTCTTGACCAGGCAGAAGTGGCCCGCGTTCGGGGTCGTCGTCCTGCTCCTGCTCGTCGCGGCGGGCGTGTGGTGGGTCAACCGGCCGTCGCCGGAGCCCACCGTCGCCTCGCGCGACGTGCTGATCGACGTGGTGGACGGCCCGAACCACGACCAGCCGGTCGAACTGGACGCCACCTTCTACGTCCCGCAGGTCACACCCGCGCCGGCGGTGCTGGTGTCGCCGGGTTTCGGCCAGACCAAGACCAACCTCGCCGACGACGCGACCGACCTCGCCCGCCGCGGCTTCGCCGTGCTGACGTACTCGGCCCGCGGCTTCGGCCGCAGCACCGGCCAGATCGCGCTGAACTCGCCGGACTACGAGGTGCAGGACGCCGACCAGCTGATCTCCTGGCTGGCCCGGCAGCCGGAGGTGCTCCAGGACGGCCCGGACAACCCGCGCGTCGGAGTGATGGGCGGCTCCTACGGCGGCGCGCTGGCCCTGATGCTGGCGGGCCTGGACAAGAAGAAGCGGGTCGACGCCGTCGCCTCGCTGATCACGTACAACGACCTCTCCCACGCCCTGCTGCCCAACGCCGCGAGCACCACCCCGCTGGACGGCTCGACCCCGGGCACGGGCGTCGGCGGCGCGGACGGCGTGTTCAAGAAGGTCTGGGCCGGCAACCTCTTCGGCACGGCCCTGAGCAATATCGGGGGGCCCGGCATCAACCCCAAGGCCCCGACCTCCTGCGGCCGGTTCCTCAAGGACGTCTGCGACGCGTACACGAAGGTCGCCACCACCGGGCGGGCCGACCAGGCGACGGTCGACCTGCTGCGGCGGAACTCGCCGGTGAGCGTCGCCGACCAGATCAGCGTGCCGACGCTGCTGGTGCAGGGCGAGCAGGACACGCTGTTCGGGCTGGACCAGGCCGACGCCACGGCGAAGCAGCTGGCCAGGAACAACATCCCGGTCAAGGTGGACTGGTACCCCGGCGGCCACGACGGCGGCGCGCCCGGCGACGACGTCCGCGGCGACGTCGCCGCCTGGTTCGCCTTCTACCTGATGAAGGGCGACGCCCCCAACCCCGGAACCGGCTTCTCCTACGAGGTCCAGGGCACGATCCGGGCCCGCGGCGCGCCGATCACGCGGACGATCACCGCCCTGGACTACCCCGGCCTGCGCGGCGACCGCACGACCCGGCAGCGCGTGAGCCTGTCCGGCCCGCCGCAGCCGGTCGTCACACCGCCGGGCGGCAGCCCGGCGTCCATCAGCAGCCTGCCCGGCGTCGGCACGGCCCTGCTCGGCGGCTCGTCGACGGCGTCCAGCCTGGCCGGCAGCCTCGCGATCGACCTGCCCGGCCAGTCCGCGGTGTTCACGAGCGCCCCGCTGGACGCGCCGCTGATGATCGCCGGCTCCACGCTCACGACCCTGCGCATCGGCGCCGTCCCGAACGCCACCGACTCCGGCGACACCGAGCTGTTCGCCAAGTTGTACGACGTCGGCCCGGACGGCCGGCGGACGCTGCCGGGCGCGGCGGTCGCGCCGTTCCGGGTGCAGCTGCCGACCAACGGGACGGCGGTGGACGTGAACGTCAGCCTGCCGGGGATCGTCCGGCCGGTCGCTGCCGGGCACCGCCTGCAACTCGTCGTCACGACCACCGACCAGGCCTATGCCAACGCCACGACCCCATCGGTGCGGACGGTCGCGCTCTCCGGCGCGATGTCGCTCCAGGTCCCGGTCGTCACCGGCAGCAGCGCCTCCGGCAGCGGCATCCCGGCCACGCCGGTGATCGGCATCGCGATCATCCTCGGCCTTGCGGTGCTCGTGGCCACCGTCGCCGCGCTGCGCCGCCGCGGCAGCGACGACGCCGACCCCGAGCTCGCCGACGTACCGATGGTGATCACCGGCCTGACCAAGTCTTACCCGGGGCGGCTGACCGCCGTGAAGGAGCTGTCCTTCCGGGTGGAGCACGGCCAGGTGCTGGGCCTGCTCGGACCGAACGGCGCGGGCAAGACCACCACCCTGCGCATGCTGATGGGCCTGGTCCGGCCCACGGCCGGCGAGATCCGGGTGTTCGGCCACAAGGTGCAGGCCGGCGCGCCGGTGCTGTCGCGGATCGGGTCGTTCGTGGAGGGCGCCGGCTTCCTGCCGCACCTGTCCGGCACCGCGAACCTGAGCCTGTACTGGGCGTCGACCGGGCGTCCGCTGGACGAGGCGCACCTGGCCGAGGCGCTGGAGATCGCCGGCCTCGGCGACGCCGTGCGGCGGCGGGTCGGCACATACAGCCAGGGCATGCGGCAACGGCTGGCGATCGCCCAGGCCATGCTGGGCCTGCCGGACCTGCTCGTGCTCGACGAGCCGACCAACGGGCTGGACCCGCCGCAGATCCACCAGATGCGCGACGTCCTCAAGCGGTACGCGGCGACCGGCCGGACCGTGGTGGTGTCCAGCCACCTGCTGTCCGAGGTCGAGCAGTCGTGCAGCCACGTCGTCGTCATGCACAAGGGCCGGCTGGTCGCGGCCGGCGAGGTGAACGACATCGTCGCCGGCGGCGGCGAGGCGACGTTCCGGGTGGACCGCGTCACCGACGCCGCCCGCGTCCTGCGCGACCTGAACGGCACCTCGGGCGTGACGGCCGAGGGCCGGCTGGTGCACGCCGATCTGGGCACGACGTCGCGGTCGGCGGCGGTGACCGCGCTGGTCAACGCCGGGATCGCGGTCGAGCAGGCCGGGCCGCGCCGCCGGCTGGAGGACGCGTTCCTCCGGCTGGTGGAGAGCAACGACTAGGAGGCGATCATGACCGACGAGCACGGCGTGCACACCGATCCGGCGGCGATCGCGGAACTGGTCGCCGTCGCCGAGAGCGAGCACGCCCAGGTCGCGGCGGACGGGTCCGTCGCCGGCTACCGCGCGTCGCGGACGTTGAGGCTGGGCGTCGAACTACGTCGCCAACTGCGCCGCCGGCGCACCCAGTTCGCTGTCGCATTTCTCGGTGTGCTGCCGTTCCTGCTGCTGATCGCGTTCAAGGCCGCGCCCAGCAGCAACAGCGGCAGCCGGTCGGCGTCGTCGGCGTTCGTCGACCTGGCCACGTCCAGCGGCCTGAACTTCGCGATCTTCGCGCTGTTCGCCTCGGCCAGCTTCCTGCTGGTGGTGGTGATCGCGTTGTTCTTCGGCGACACCATCGCCTCCGAGGCGTCCTGGTCCAGTCTGAAGTACCTGCTCGCGATCCCCGTCCCCCGCGGCCGGCTGCTGCGCCAGAAGGCCGTCGTGTCCGGGATCCTGTCGCTGATCGGGCTGGTCGTGCTGCCGGCGATGGCCCTGGTCGTCGGCCTGATCTGGTACGGCAGCGGCGACCTGATCAGCACCACCGGCGAGTCGCTGCCGTTCGGCACCGGCCTGGCCCGGCTCGCGCTGGCCGTCGTCTACCTCGCCGTGTACCTGGTCTGGATCGCCGGCCTGGCGCTGCTGCTCTCGGTGTCCACGGACGCGCCGCTGGGCGCGGTCGGCGGCGCGGTGCTGGTGTCGATCGTGTCGCAGATCCTGGACTCGATCACCGCGCTGGGCGACCTGCGCGACTACCTGCCCTCGCACTACGCGACGGCGTGGTCCGACCTGCTCAGCGCCGACGTCGACTGGGGCGACATGACCCGCGGGGCGTTCTCCTCGCTGGCCTACGGCGCGATCTTCATGGCGCTGGCTGCCAGGCGCTTCGCGCGTAAGGACATCACCTCTTAGCCATCCACGTGGCGCCGGCGGAGGCCGCGACCACGCACAGGATCGCCAGCCACTGCACCGGCCGCAGGGTCTCGTGCAGGATCAGCACCCCGGCCAGCGCGGCCACCGCCGGCTCGACACTCATCAGCACGCCGAACAGCCGCGGCGGGATCTTGCGCAGCGCCTCCAGCTCCAGCGAGTACGGGATCACCGACGACAGCAGGGCCACCCCGAAGCCGACGATCAGGATCGTCGGGTTGAGCAGCGCCGAGCCGGCCTCGGCCACGCCGAACGGGGCGACCACCAGCGCGCCGACCGCCATGCCGATGGCCAGGCCCGAGCCGCCCGCGGTGGCCTCGCCCAGCTTGGCGCCGAGCAGGATGTACGACGCCCAGCACACCGCCGCGGCCAGCGCGAACAGAATGCCCGGCAGCGAGATGTCACCGCCGAGATCGGCCAGCAGCACCACACCCCCGCCGGCCAGCAGCGCCCACACCGCGTCCAGCCACCGCCGGGACCCGGCCAGCGCGATGGCCAGCGGCCCGAGGAACTCGACGGTCACCGCGATGCCGAGGGGTAACCGCTGCAACGCCTCGTAGAAGGCGAGGTTCATCAGCCCCAGCACGCTGCCGTAGCCGAGCGTCACAACCCACTGGCGACGGGTCAGCCGGGTCCGGGGCCGCCAGACCGCCAGCAGCACCGCTGCCGCGAAGAACAGCCGCACGCCGGCCGAGCCGGCCGCCCCGACGAGCGGAAACAGGCCCTTGGCCAGCGCCGCGCCGAACTGGACGCTGATGATGCCGCCCAGCAGCAGGCCGGTCGGCGGCACCGACCCCAGCATGCGCCCGGCGATGTCGCCGAGACCACGCCGAGGAAGCCGTCCGGAGGTGCCGTCCACATAGACCATGACCATGCCCCCAAAATATGCGTTACCCCTGACAGTCCCGCTCACCGGAGCCTCACCCGGCCCGTGCGACGCTGGACACGACCGACCAGAGAGCGAGGAGCAGCCGTTGCCGCGCCATTTCCAGTCCGGCCGGACGCTCGCCGTGCTGGTTCCCGTGGTGCTGCTGGCCGCCGCCTGCGCGGTCGGCCCGTCGGTGCGCCCCGTGATCGCGGTCAACGACGGGAACCAGCCGGCCGGGAGCAGCATTCCCGCCCCGGCGGGGCAGCTGCCGCCGCTGGACAAGCCGCAGAACGCGTCGATCAGCTGGTCGGACTGCACGACCACGACCAAGGCGCGGATGCCGGAGACGACCACCGCGCTGTCGTTCCAGTGCGCGCGGATCACCACGCCGCTGGACGCGCCCGACCAGCCCGGCGTCGGCGACGTCTCGGTGGCCGTGCTCAAGGCCGGCGAAGGCCCGATCCCGCTGGTCCTGGTGAACGACGTCACCGGCGAGCCCGGCACGCTCTACGCCGCCGACCTGGCCACCAAGCTGCCGCCGGCGCTGCTCAAGACGTTCTCGCTGATCGGCATGGACCGCCGGGGCACCGGGGCGTCCGACCCCGCGCAGTGCATCCCGGGCGCGGCCCGCGCCCAGATCGCCAACTACGACCCGGACAGCACCGAGCTGGACGACCTGCTCGCCGCGGCCCGCCGGGCCAGCCAGGAGTGCGTGCTCGAACTCGACGACCGGCTCCAGGCCCTGGACAGCTGGCGCACCGCCGCCGACCTGGACCAGCTGCGCGGGGCGCTGGGTGTGGACCGGCTCAACGCGGTCGGACACGGCGAGGGCTCGCGGGTGCTGACGATCTACGCCGACCGCTACGCCAAGCACACCGGCCGGCTGGTGCTGGACGGCTCGCCGGACCCGATCCTGGACGCGCCGGGCGCGGCGCAGGCCGGGGCGATGGGCGCGGAGGCCGCCTTCGGCGCGTTCGCCGACGCCTGCAAGGCCCGCAGCTGCTCGCTGGGACCGGACCCCAAGCAGGCCACGCTGGCGCTGCTGGACCAGCTGCGCCAGCACCCGAAGACCGGCGCGCTGTCGGCCGGCGAGGCCCTGCACGCGATCCTGATCGGGCTGGCCGACCGGGCCGGCTGGCCCGCCCTGGCGGACGCGATCACGGCGGCCCGCGCCGGCAACGTCGACGCCCTCGGGGCGTACGCGGTGCCGCTGTCGACCGTGGTGGACGGCGATCCGCCGCTGCTGGACACGCAGTTGATCACCGGCTGCAACGACATCCAGATGCGGCTGCCCCCGGAGCAGATCAGCGGCATGGTGTCGGACTGGTCGAAGAAGGCCCCGCTGTTCGGCGGCCTGTTCGCGCAGCAGCTGCTGCTGTGCAGCTCATGGCCGGTGCCGGCGCAGCAGCTGCCGACCCCGAGCGGGCACGGCGCGCCGCCGATCCTCGTGCTCAGCACGGCCGACGACCCGGTCACGCCGGAGGCCGGCACCCAGCGCACGGCGCGCCAGCTGGCCTCGGGCGTGCTGGTCAGCTGGGAGGGCGGCGGGCACGGCGCGCTCGCGCAGTCGCCGTGCGCCACCGCCGCGGTTCAGCATTTCCTGGTCGACGCCCAGGTCCCGACGGACGGCACCGCCTGCCCGCCGTGAGCATCTCCCCGTAGCGGTGTCAGCTACAGCTGGAGCAGCAGCCGCAGCCCGGGCCCGTGCAGCTTCCGCAGCAGCTGCATCCACCCAGCTCAGGCGTCTTGTCGTCCATCAGGACCTCCCCGGAATTCGAACGGACCAGCCCTGACGACGGTATTTCCGGGGGACCGGTCGGGGACACCGCTACGCGAGCGACCGCCCTCTCACCCGAACGCGGTCCGCGATCGATTCACGTGCAGCGATACGTGACCGAAAAAGAAGTGGGGACCCCCCGAAAGGAATCCCCACTCTGTGCTAATGCCGCCGAATCAGCCGGCCAGCTCCTCCAGCGCCTTCTGCGCCGCCTCGAGCTCGGCGCGCAGCTGCTCGACCTTGGCGCTCTGCTGCTCGCGGGCCTGCTCCAGGATCGCCTCGATGGACTCGGCGACCTCGGGGTGCAGGGCCTTGGCGGCCTGCCCGACGACCGCCGGCGTGACCGGCAGCGCGCGCAGCGCCTTCTTCTTGGCCGCCACCACGTCCACGGTCCAGTCCCCGTCGACGCTGCCGCTGATGGTGATCACCACGTCGGCGACGCGGGTCTTCTTCGCGGTGCTGGCCGCCGGACGGGGCTTCTTGGCAGGCGCCTCCTCCACGACGGCGTCGCCCGCAGCGACCTCCTCAGGCGCTTCGGTGGTGGTGTTCTCGATCTCCGACATTCTCTGCTCCATGGAGGGACGGGATACCGCTCGTACGTCGTTTGGCGAACGCTTGCGTCCGGGCCGTTCGAGCGTCAGCTCGCTCGGCGAGAAGGACAGCTCATCGTGCGAGCCGGCCGGGCGGACCTGGATGTAGTCGACCTCGTCCGGATCGTTGAGTGCCACGACCCTCGCCGACTTGCCCGCCTCGACCCCGACCGCCTCGGCCGTGAACCAGACGGTCGGCTCCCGGCCCCGGACGAGCTCGTCACGAAGGTGCTCGACGTCCTCGTCGGACAGCGAGCCTGGTTGCGCCATCTCAATTCTCCTCGATGCGTGCAGGGCTGGGCACCGGGGTGGCACACACCGTGACGACGCGCTGCCCGGCGTGCTACCGCCCGGCAACCTAGCAGCTGGGGGCGGGCGCCCCGCGTCGGCTCCGTCCGGCAGGCGACGCAGACATTAGCACACGTGTTCGAAGAGGCCGCTACGACTCGCGCAGCCGGTACTCCCAGCCGAACTGGTCGGCGTGGTGCAGGTCGTAGTGGTGCTCGATCTTGGGGCCGTCGTGCAGGTGCACGTGGGTGATCGTCTGCCGGGGCTCCTCGATCGGCTTGCTCCAGATCTCCTCGCGGCCGTCGAGCGGGCCGCCGACGAAGCGAGCCACATACGGAATCGTCACGGCCGGTCCTCCTCGCGGCTCGACGGGTTTGTGCCCTCGCAACCATGGTAAACGGCGGACACCGGGATGCGGAGAGCGATCACACTGACGTCTCAGTACATTTTCCCCGCAGGTCACCGGCTGGAACGAGACCGTTCCCAACTGTCAAGAGTCGGGCCGGACATCATACGCCTTCACCGGCACATATCGTCCACAATGGAATTGCACGGTGATATTCAATCGCGCCGTGCCTTGCTCGGCTGCACCCGCTTCGGCTCGCCGGCCATCTTCGGGTAATCCGGCGGATAGGGCATTTCGCCCCGCTCGTCGCCGGCGTACCAGTCCAGCAGCCGCTCGATGCCGTACGCCTCGTCGTCGATGCCCTCGAGCGCGTCGCCGTGCTCGGCAAGCCAGCCCGGCGCGGTCAGCACGTCGAAGTCGTTGGGATCGACGGTGGGCAGCTTCTCCCAGCTCAGCGGCATGGAGACGGTGGCCCGCGGCGTGCCGCGGACCGACCAGGCCGAGGCGATCGTCCGGTCCCGCGCCGCCTGGTTGTAGTCGAGGAACACGCGCTCGCCGCGCTCCTCCTTCCACCACGCGGTGGTCGCCTTGTCCGGGATCCGCCGCTCCACCTCGCGGCCCAGCGCGATCACAGCGTGCCGAACGTCGATGAAGTCCCATTCCGGGCGGATGCGGACCAGCACGTGGATGCCGCGGCCGCCGGAGGTCTTCGGGAAGGCGCGCATCCCCAGCTCGTCCAGGACCTCCCGCAGCGTCAGCGCCACCGTCACGGCGTCCGCGAAGTCGGTGCCCGGCTGCGGGTCCAGGTCGATGCGCAGCTCGTCCGGGCGGTCGACGTCCGCGCGCCGCACCGGCCACGGGTGGAAGTCGAAGGTGCCGAGGTTCGCCGCCCAGGCCAGCACCGCCGGCTCCGTCGGGCACACCTCGTCGGCGGTGCGGCCCGAGGGGAAGGTGATGCGCGCGGTCTGCACCCAGTCCGGCGCGCCCTTGGGGATCCGCTTGGCGTAGAACGCCTCCCCGGTGACGCCGTCCACGTACCGCTTCAGGGTCGTGGGCCGGTCGCCCACGGCCCGCAGCAGCGGCTCCGCCACCGTCACGTAGTACTCGACGACCTGACGCTTGGTGATGCCCCGGTCCGGGAAGTAGACCTTGCCCGGGCTGGACACCCGGACGGTGCGCTCGCCCACCTGCAACTCGATCGCCTCGGCCACGCCAGCACTCTTTCACAGCGCCGCGTGCTTCGCGTCCAATGTCGTCAGCAGCGCCTCCAGGGTCAGCTCGAAGCTGTCGTTGTCCACCTCCTCGGCGTGCTGCCGCAGCAGGTGCGCCTGGTTCAGGTGCGGGTAGCGCTCGACGTAGAGCTGGGCGTCGTCGGAGAAGCCGGCCGCGAACGAGCTGGTGGCGGCGCCGATGACGATGTACTTCACGGCCGCGCCGATCATCGTCGCCTCGCGCGGCGGCCAGCCCGCGCCGACCAGCGCGCCGTGCACGGCGTCGGCCATCCGCAGCGACGCGTCCCGCCGGGCGGGTCCACGTGCGACGAACGGAACCATGTTCGGGTGCTCGGCCAGCACGGCCCGGTACGAGCGGGCCCAGGCCGCCAGTCCCGGCCGCCAGCCGTCGGCGAAGCCCGTGACGTCGACGCGCCCGATGATCTCGTTGGCGATGTCGTTGAGCAGGTCGTCCTTGGCCGGCACGTGGCTGTAGAGGGAGGCCGCCCGGACGCCGAGCTCGGTCGCCAGCCGGCGCATCGACAGCGCCTCCAGGCCGTCGACGTCGACCAGCGCGAGCGCCGCCGCGCGGATCCGCGCCGGGCTCAGGATCGGGGTGTGTGGCCTTGGCATCGGCACCTCCTGGGCGTACATTAAAACTAACAGCGTTCGGTTTACGCCAGGGAGTGCCGGTGGACTTCTCACTCAGCGACGAGCAGCGGGAGATCAGGGACTGGGTGCGCACCTTCGTGCGCAAGGAGGTCATGCCGCTGGAACCCGAGGTGCTGCGGCGGGAGCGCGCCGGCCAGCGGGGCTTCACCGCCGAGGAGTCGCGGGCGCTTCAGCTCAAGGCCAAGGAGGCCGGGTTCTGGGGCGTGCTGACGCCGCAGGAGTACGGCGGCATGGGCCTGGACGCCGTCACCGCCGCCCTGATCGAGGCCGAGCTGGGCCGCTCGTTCGTGCCGTTCTACCTGGGCGGCAAGGCCGACAACATCCTGTTCCACGCCAACGCCAAGCAGCGCGAGCGGTACCTGCTGCCGACCATCGCGGGCGACCGCAAGTCGTGCTTCGCGATCACCGAGCCGGGCGCCGGCTCGGACGCCCGCAACATCCGCACCTCCGCCCGCAAGGAGGGCACGGAGTGGGTGATCAACGGCGAGAAGACGTTCATCACCGGCGGCAACGAGGCCGACTTCGTGATGGTCTTCGCCGTGACGGACAAGGCAGCATTGAATTCTGTGGGGGCAGCCGACGGCGGCGTCACCTGCTTCCTCGCCGACCGCGACACCGGCTGGAAGTCCGAGTACATCGACACCATGGGCGAGTGGGGCCCGGCGTCGCTGATCTTCGAGGACGTGCGGGTGCCCGAGGAGAACATCCTCGGCGAGGTCGGGCAGGGCTTCCGGCTGGCCATGCAGTGGATCGGGCAGGGCCGGTACCTGCTGCCCGCGCGGGCCATCGGCGCCACCGAGCGGCTCGTCGAGATGGCCATCGAGCAGAGCAAGACGCGGGTGACGTTCGGGCAGCCCATCGCCGAGCGTCAGGCCATCCAGTGGATGCTCGCCGACTCCGCCGTGGAGATCGAGGCGCTGCGCTGGCTCGTGCTGCACGCCGCGTGGCAGGTCGACCAGGGCGTCGATTCCCGCCAGGCGCAGTCGATGGCCAAGCTGTACGGCGGGGTCAAGGCCAACGAGATCGTCGACCGGGTGCTCCAGATCCACGGCGGCATGGGGTACACCCGGGAGCTGCCGGTCGAGCGGTGGTACCGGGAGCTGCGGCTGCTGCGGATCTACGAGGGCACCGACGAGATCCAGCGCCGGACCATCGCGCGCAACCTGCTCAAGGGGCATGCCAAGGTCGGCGGCTACCTCGGGTGATCGACTTCGGCATCCTGGGCCGCGTCGAGGCGTGGCGCAAGTCGTGGACCCCCGACGACGTCCTGCGCTACGCCGTCGGCGTCGGCGCCGACGAACTCCCTTTCACCACGGAGAACTCCGCCGGCGTCGTGTTGCAGGCCCTGCCGACCATGGCGCTGGCGCTGACCCATTTCACCGAGCCCGCACAGGTTTTCGGCGACGTCGACACGACCCGGGTGCTCCACGCCGAGCAGTCCCTCGTCGTGCACCGCCCTCTGCCGGTGGCCGGGGAGATCGAGGTCCGCCGCCAGGTCACGGATATTTTCGACAAGGGCACCGGCGCGTTGATCGTCAGCCGGGTCGACGCCTCGTTGTCGGGTGAGCCCGTCTTCTCCGCGGTGTCATCGGCTTTCCTCCTCGACGAGGGCGGTTTCGGCGGCTCTCGCGGCAGTTCTGTTCGCGCCGCACTGCCGTCCCGCTCCCCCGACCGTCGCCTGGAGTTCGCCACCGCTGCCAACCAGGCCCTGATCTATCGCCTCTCCGGTGACCGCAATCCCCTGCACAGCGACCCCGCCTTCGCCGCCCGCGGCGGTTTGAAGCGGCCCATCCTGCACGGGCTCTGCACGTACGGCATCACCTGCCGCCTGCTCGTCGGCGCCTTCTGCGCCGGCGACGCCCACCGCGTTTCGGCCATCGCCGGCCGCTTCACCGCCCCCGTCGTCCCCGGTGACGTGCTGGTGGTCGAGGCGTGGCAGGAGGATTCCGGCATCGCCTTCCGCACCAGCACCGCCGCCGGCACCGTCGTCATCGACAACGGCCGGCTCACGCTGTCCGGTTGAGCATGATTTGACGTCCACGAGGTCGCACCGCGGCGCCGAGGTCCGCCGCCATCCGCAATCATCTCACGATGGACACCACAGACGTCGACGAAGCCGGCGGCCGAAACGAGGAGTCGGCACACAAATCCCAGCTGGCGCAACGGGTCAGGGCTCGCCGGGTGGAGATCGACGCCTTCCTCGACCGGGCTCGTCCGCGCAATTCCCGGCTGGCGGTGACCAGTGTCGTCAGCAGCGCGCTGGCCGCCGTGCTGACCGGCGCGCCGGCCGTCGGCGGCGACGAACTGGCCGGCGCCGCGCAGAAAATGCTGGGCCTGGGCCAGGAATCGGCGATCTGGCGGACGTTGTGCCTGCTCGCGTTGGCGGCCTCGGTGATCGCGGGGGTCTGCACGAACCTGACGCGTTCGCAGAACACCGCCGCGCGGATCGGCATCGCCGAGACGGCCAACGCGGAACTGGACAACCTGGAGACTCAGCTCGAACTCGGCCAGCTGAGACTGGACGCCGCGCTGAAGCTCTACCAGCAGAGCACCGCCAAGGTGACGTTCATCGACGAGGACCTCGCCCCTCGTCGATAGCCGGCTCGCGTTTGACGGGGTAGGAGTACATGACCATCTCCACGTACTTGGACACCTTGTCGTAGAAGGGCCGGGAGATCGGGTCGGACTCGGGGGTGTTCCAGTAGAACCGGCCGGCGCCCTGGTCGGCGGCGTGCCGGGCGAGCCAGTCGAGCAGTTGCCGTCCGACGCCGTGGCGCCGGATGTCCTTGTCCACGAACAGGTCGGCGAGGTAGAGGGCGGTGGACCGCCAGACGCCGACGTGGAAGTAGTAGTGGGCGATGCCGACCATGCGGCCGTCGATCCGGGCGGCGATGCCGTGGATCTCCGTGGCTGCCAGGAGACGGCCCCAGACACGGTCGTACGCGTCGTCGGGTTCGGGAGCGTTGAAGTGATCCTTGAAGGCCCGGGTCAGGGTCTCCCACTCGACACGGTCGGACGCGACCAGGGGGCTGATCTCCACCATGGCGGCGATCCTGCCACACGGCAAGGCATCCACACCGGAACGGGATCACTGTCCACTGAGGACTTTTGTCAACGACGCGGCCGCCACCACGGTCGGCGCGGCGCCACCAGGTGATTGTTCGAGACGAGCCAAGCGCCGAAGTTGTCGGCGTCCTGGCGCGCCCGCGTGTCGTCGCGCTTGGGATGGCCGAGCGCGTACTCGGCGAACAGGGGGCCGAAGCGGTCGCCGAGTTCGTCGGCGAGGTCGGGGCGCAGGTTGCGGGTGATCCGGCCACGCTTGGCCAGCAGCGCGCGAGCCTGCACGCGGATCCGGTCGGCGTCGAAACCGGCGGGCGTGGGACCGTCGGCGAGCAGCGCCTGGAGCAGCGAAGCCTGTTGGGCGGCAACAGCTTCCCGGGTCATGACAGCACGGCCCGGATGGCGGCGAGCTCGGCGGCGAGGTCGGCGTCGCTGGGGTAGTCGTCGTCACGCTCCAGCAGCACGCCGGGCGGGTCGACGCGGGCGCAGAGGTCGCCGAGCAGGTCGAGGACGACGTCGGGCATCGCGTGGGCATGCGTGTCGTGGTACAGACCGTCCCGCTCGACGCCGCCGGCTACGTGCACGTAAGCCAGGCGCTCCAAGGGAAGCGTGGCGAGGAAGGCAGCGGGGTCGGTACCGATGTTCCGCGCGTTGGCGTGGAGATTGGCGACGTCGACCAGCAGCCGGCAGTCGGTGCGCTCGACGAGCTCGGCGAGGAACTGGCCCTCGGTGAGCTCGGCGTCGGGCCAGTCGAACAGCGCGGCCACGTTCTCCAGGGCCAGCGGCACCGGCAGTTCCCGTTGCGCCTGCCGGACATTGGCCACCAACACGGCCAGCGCGTCACGGGTGCGCGGCAGCGGCATGAGGTGCCCGGCGTCGAGCCCGCCGGCCCGGACGAAACAGACATGGTCGCTGACCATCGGCGCGTCCAGCGCCTCGGCGACGGCGGCGAGGTGCTCGACCCGCCGCATGTCCAGCGGCTCGGCCCCGCCGAGGGAGAGGGACACGGCGTGCGGCAGCACCGGCACGCCGCGACCCCGGAGCAGCCGCAGCGACGAAGGCAGGTCGCCGGCCATGAGGTTCTCGGCGACCACCTCCACGAAGTCCACATCGGACAGTCGCTCGACGGTCAGATCGATCTCCGGCCGCCACCCGATGCCGACCCCGAGCCGCGGACCGGCGCTCACCCGCCGCATCCGCCGCATCCGCCACCTCCGCCGCCGCCACCTCCACAGCCCCCACCGCCACCGCCACCGCCACAGCCGCCCCCGCCGCCACCACCGATGAAGAAGCCGGCGGCCGCGCCGCTGCTGGTGGCCATCGTCCGTTGCCGGCGGCCCAGCACCTCGGACCTCCGCAGCGCCTCGGCGATCCGGACGTCCGGGTAGTGGCGGAGCCCGCGCAGCGCGACGGTCGTCGCGACGTCGGGCGACGGCATGCGGCGCAGCTCGCGCAGTACTCGGCGACCGGTGCCGGTGCACACGCTCCGACGACGGGTGACCACCAGCACGAACAGCAGGATGACCGTCCCGATCAGCGACAGCCACAGGAAGCCGACGGGCCGGCTCAGCGAGATGCCGTTCACCAGACGGACGATGCCCACGATCAGCACCCCCAGCGTCGGCACCGCCGCGAGGAGACGGTTGAGCTTCTCCGCCCGTGGCGACAGCAGCAGCCCCTGTTCGGCCAGCCCGGCGCCGACCTCCCACAGCGCGGTCCGCCGACCCAGGTACTCGATGACGTCCGGGAAGCTGTGCCCGGCCTGCGTCCGCGCGAGGATGTCGGCGGTGAGCCCGTCGCGGGCCGTCACGGCGCCGGTGGACCGGAGCAGGCCGCCGCTGTCGGCGCGCAGCGCGCCGGACGCCAGCATGCCCGCGATGGCCGCCTCCACGGCCCGCCCCGGTCCGCCCGCCAGCCAACCCGCGTCGACGGCGGACGGCCGGACGCCGTGAATCGGATCACCAGCGAGTTTCGGCAGATTTCTGATCACCAGGGCGAGTACGATCGCCGCGCCGATTCCGACGAAATACCATTCCAGGAACTGCGCGCCGGTCAGTCCCCAAGGATCCGGTCCCATTTCCCACCCCCGCAGGCTCGAAAAGCCCCGATCGACGCACCCTGTCGAATGCGCCGAACACCGAGGTCACCGGGTGCGGCGGCCGACCCCCAGCCGGTCGCAGCACCCGGCGACACCCCCGGTCCCGCCGACTCCTCCCCAGGTGTCGGCGGCGTTTGACGTGTCGCCCCTGTCGCCGCTGACGACTTCAGGTGCGTGTCATCGTGGGCGCGTGGAAATGCGCAGACAAGGCCTCTTGAGGAAGGCTTAGGGTGGCCCTATTGGGCTTCGCCCGTCTGGGGGACAAGGCGGAGGGAAATGCTGTTGATGCAATACCTCTGGTCCGTCGGCGTCGGGTAGCCCTCGCCCTCGAACACGTGCCCGAGGTGGCTGTGGCAGGTCGCGCACAGCACCTCGACGCGGACCATACCGAGCTCCCGGTCCTCGCGCAGGATCACCCGGTCGCCGGCCAGCGGCGAGAAGAACGACGGCCAGCCGCAGTGCGAGTCGAACTTGGTGTCGCTGCGGAACAGCTCCGCGCCGCAGGCGCGGCACTCGTAGACGCCGGTGGTCTTGGTGTCGGTGTACTCGCCGACCCACGGCCGTTCGGTGGCCGCCTGGCGCAGGACGGCGTACTCATGCGGGGTGAGCTGCTCGCGCCATTCCTGCTCGGACTTGACGACCTTGGGGGTGGCTCCGACGACTGGTTCCATGCTTCTCAGCTTATGGATTCAGTCAGGCCGCGACCATTACGAAGGAAGGACGTAGCTCACCTACGCGTTGCCCGTGCCCCAGCACCGGCACGTCCGCCACCTCGGCGACGGCGTCGACGTCCACACCGAGCCGGCGCAGGGCCGCGACCAGCACGACCGGCCGGGCGCGGGTGGAGCCGTCGGCGATCTTGACGGCCACGGCGGAACCGTCGGGCAGGCCGATCGCGTAGACGCCCTCGGCCCCGTCCTTGGCAACGGCGCCGGGCAGGCCGCGCATCAGGTCCGTGACGTCGCGGCCGGTGCCGCCGACCCACTCGGGGTGCCGGCTCATCGCGTCGGCGACGCGACGCTCGTGGGTGCCGGCGGAGGCGGCGGCGAGCCGGCCGAAGGCTCGGGCCAGGCCGGTCAGGGAGATCGCGAACAGCGGGGCGCCGCAGCCGTCGACGCCGATCGAGCCGACGCGCTCGCCGGACAGGTCCTCCAAGGCGGCGCGGGCGGCCAACTGGAGCGGGTGGTCGACATCCAGGTAGTCCTCGGTCGACCAGCCGTTGGCGACGCAGGTGGCCAGCATGGCGGCGTGCTTGCCGGAGCAGTTCATGTAGACCGGGGCACGCCGGCCGCCGGCGGCCAGCAGGTCAGCCATCGCAGCCTCGCCGAGGGGCAGATCGGCGGTGCACTGGAGGGCGTCCTCGGTCAGGCCGGCGCCCGCGAGGATGCGGCGCACGCCCTCGATGTGGAACGGCTCGCCGGAGTGGCTCGCGCAGGCCAGCGCGAGCAGCTCGCCGTCGAGGCCGAGGCCGTTGCGGACCATGGCCAGCGCCTGGAACGGCTTGTTGGACGAGCGCGGGTAGGCCAGCGCCTCGGGCTGCCCGACGCCGAACACCAGGCGACCGTCGGCGTCGACCGCGGCGACCGTGCCGTGGTGCACGGATTCGAGGAAGTCGCCCCGCCACACCTCCGCGACGAGCTCGTGCATGATCCGGCCTCCTCCACCACGGGTTACACTGCCAACTGTCGACAGTTAACAACTTGCTCGTGGACGTTGTAAAGGCGGATGTTCGTCACATGATGGTCGACCTCGTGCACACCGGCCTGGCCGGCCAGGCCGTGGCCGTGCTGCGGGAGCTGGTGCTGACCGGCGAGATCGCCGCCGGCGAGCGGGTGAACGAGGTCGGCGTGGCCCAGCGGCTCGGCATCAGCCGGGGCCCGCTGCGGGAGGCCATCCGGCACCTGGCCAGCGAGGGCCTGCTGGTGCTGACCCCCAACCGCGGCGCGCACGTGCCCGTCACCGACAACGACGGCGTGCGGGCCCTGTTCGAGCTGCGCTCGGCGCTGGAGTCCGCGGCCGCGCGGCTGGCCGCCGAGCGCCGCACCGACGCCGACCTGGCCGCGATGAAGGAGGCCAGCGCCGCCTCGCGGGAGGCGTTCGCCACCGGCGAGTTCCCGTACCGGCTGGACCTGGCGTTCCACCGCACGCTGCTCGACGCCGCCCGCAGCCCCCTGGTCGCCGAGCAGGTACGGCTCGCGCAGCAGCGGGTCATCCTGCTGCGGGCCACCAAGGAGGTCGCCTTCTCGCACGAACGGGCGTCCCTGGACGACCACGACGCCCTGATCGAGGCCATCACCGCCCACGACGGCGACCGCGCGGGCCAGGTCATGGCCGCGCACCTGGCCCGAGTCCGGGACCAACTCCTCACCACCAGCTAGGAGGATCGCCGCCGGGCGTACGCGGCCCGTGCGCCCAGTACGGCGGCGCGGCGCTCAGCGCGCCGGGGACCTTGACGTGGGTGAACTCCCCCGTCGTGGCCAAGAATTCCCGAACCTCGGGCTCGGTGCCGGCCGTCTCCGTGCGGCCCAGGCTGTCCAGCCACAGCGCGGTCCGCGCCAGCGACACCGAGACCCGCCACGAGCCGCCTTCGGACGAACGCCGGCGCAGCGCGGTGATCGCGCCCCAGGCCGCCAGCCAGCCTGAGCCGTGGTCGAGGGCCTGCGCGGGCAGTGATCGCGGCGTGCCGTTGTCGTCGGCGATGCCGGAAACCATCTGCACCAGGCTGTCGAAGCCCCGCCGGCCGCCCCAGGGACCGGTCGTCCCGTACGCCGACACGTCAACGGCGATGATCCCCGGGCGCAGGGCGGCCAGTTCCTCCGGCCCGAAGCCGTACCTGGCCAAAGCGCCGGGGCGGTAGGACTGCACGAACACATCGGCGTCGGCGACCAGGTTCCGCAGCGTCTGCCGGCCGTCCTCGGTGCGCAGATCCAGCCAACACGTCCGCTTGCCGAACGACGTGTCCCGCAGTGTCGCCGGCATCACCGGCCGGTGCTCGGCGGCGACGTGCAGGACGTCGGCACCGTGCGCGGCGAGGGTCCGCCCGCACACCGGGCCGGCGATGACGTGCGTCAACTCCAGCACGCGCACGCCCTGCAACGGCCTTTCCGCGGTAGGCAAGGCAACTTCCGGCCCGTCGGCGAACCGTTCCAGCCGCACCACCGGCAGCTCCTGCAACAGCCGAGCCTGCGGGTGAGCCAGCCACTGCGAACGAGTCCGCAACGCCCCGGCGGCCCCACCTGCCTGCTGCACAAGACTTTCCACGTCGATCGCCGCCATGCCACGGATCCGGTCAGCGAGGGAATCCCGGTCGGACGCCCCCAACGCCTCCAGCGCGAACCGTTGCAGGTGCGGCAGATTGCACTGCAACCGCACCCACCCGTCCGCCGCCTCGTAGTCGCCCGAAAGCGGCGACCTGTCGCTGGCGCCGACGCCGTTCACCCGCAGATACCGCTCGCTACGAAAGGCGACCGCCGCCTCCACCATGTCCACGGCGACCGAACTGTCCACACCGGACCGTTCACGCAGCAGCGAAGCGGCGGCCAGGGTCGTCGCGCCGACGCAGGTGGCCGCCAGCTCCCCCACCCGGAACCGCCCAGGCAGCACGGGATCCGCGCCGGTGACCGTCACGCCGGCCAGGTCGAACATCAGATGTCCGGGATGATCCGCATGGCCACGGACGGCTTCGGGTCGGCTCCGTCCACAAAGGTCTCACCGCACGGCAGCCAGTTCTGGGCGTGGTCGAGCAGATGGCTGGTGGCCTCGGCCGCCTCGGCGCACCACGTGTCGCCGAGGGCCTTGCCGGCATCGGTGCCGGGGGCGCCGGCGGCCAGCCACTCCTGGTACGCCGCCGGATACGCCTCCCGCACGCTGACGTGACCGTCGTCGGGGGTGACCAGATTGCGCTGGAGCATCCGCATCCCGATCAGGTACCGCTCGATCCAGTGCTTCTGGAAGTCGAAGTCCAGCAGCGCCTTGCCGGCGGCCGTGCCCTTTTCGTCGATGGACGTGATGACCTCCGGCGGCATGGTCAGGTTGAAGCCGCCCTCGCCGTCGGTGAGCTGGATCTGCTGCACGCGCTCGCGGAAACCCGGCAGCCGCGCCTGCATGGTGTCGTGCCAGTTCAGGCCGGCGTTCAGGATCGCGCCGAGATAGCCCAGCACCGACGGGTTCTCGCCGACCAGGTTCGGGTCGACCGGCGGCTGCTCCCCCTGCGCCGCCGGCACCTTGGGGCCGAAGTACAGGCCGAACGTCGGCCGGGTGGGCAGCCACGCGTCGAAGAACTGGATCGGGAAGTTGCTGGAGATGCCGCCGTCGGCGAACCAGTGCCGGGCCACCCGCTTGCCGTCGACCGTCCACAGTGGCACCGCGGACAGCAGGACCGGGAAGGTCAGGCTCATCCGGGTGGCCACCAGCACCGGCAGGTCGTCGGTCGGCAGCGCGCGCAGGTCGCCGGCGCCGGGATAGACCACGGAGCTGATCCGCCCGAGGTGGTCGAGCACCGCGGTCGGGAACAGCCGCCGCCACTCGTCCAGGCTGAACAGGTAGCTGACGTCGGAGTACGACTGGTTGGGCAGCCGCACCGGCCGCCGCCCGGTGACGTCGGTGGTCATCAGCTGGAGGTTGATGCCCTTGGCCGCCAGGTCCGCGAACGTCAACGGGTCGTCGACGTCCTTGCCGGCGATGATCTGGATCTGCTTGTGCAGCCAGTCGGCCAGCGCGTCGGGATCCTGCGGACGCTGCTTGGCGCCGATGCACATGCCGTAGTAGTTGTCGGGCAGGTGGTTGACCAGCCGCACCACGGAGAACACCAGCGCGAGGGTGAGGCCCAGCCCGCCGGTGATCAGCATGCCCACGGCGAACACGATCCAGCCGGCCACGCCGATGCCGCCGAGGCTGCCGCCGGCGCTGGACACCAGCAGCCAGCCGAGTCCGAACGCGACGGCCGCCGACACCAGCAGCGGCAGGAACAGCCAGCGCAGCACGCCCCACACGTAGCTGATCGTCCGCGCGCCGGCGGTGCGCTTGGCCTGGGCGGCGAGCAGGATCCGGAACAGCGGCTCGGCCTGCCGGCTCGGCCGGAACTGCTCGAGGATCAGCCCCGGCGCCCGCAGCTGCTGGCGTAACGCCTCCAGCCGCTCGAAGCCGCCGCTGTCGCGGGCGTACTCCGCGGCGGCGGTCACCACCGCGGCCATCGCGCCGGCCGAGGCCCCGCCGATGGAGCGGAAACGGAACTGCTTGCACAGCTCGAGCACCGCCGCCGGGTAGGCGACACCGCTGGTGATACCGCCCTGCATCACCAGGTCGCACTCGGACGGGCGCGGCGGAACAACACCGGCAGTGGTCATGACCGACACCTCGCTAAGCCGTTCGCACGAAGGCTAGTGATCTTGCGCGTCGGACAGAAGAGGGATCGGCGGTTGGTCTGGATACCGGTGCCTACCGGTATCCAGACCGCAACCTCACGGCAGGTTCGTGACCAGCTCCGCGGCCGGCACGCGGGTGCCGGTGTAGAACGGGATCTCCACGCGGACGTGCCGGCGGGCCTCGGTCTCCCGCAGGTGGCGCATCAGGTCGACGATCCGGTGCAGCTCATCGGCCTCGAAGGCGAGGATCCACTCGTAGTCGCCGAGCGCGAACGAGGCGACCGTGTTGGCCCGGACGTCCGGGTAGTCCCGGGCCTCCTTGCCGTGGTCGGCCAGCATCTTGCGGCGCTCGTCGTCGGGCAGCAGGTACCACTCGTAGGACCGCACGAACGGGTACACGCAGAGGTAGCCCTTCGGCTCCTCGCCGGCCAGGAAGGCCGGGATGTGGCTCTTGTTGAACTCGGCGGGCCGGTGCAGCGCGACCTGGCTCCACACCGGAGTGGAGGCGCGGCCGACGGCGGTGCTGCGGCGGAAGTTCGAGTAGGCGGCCTGCACCTGCTCGATCTCCTCGGCGTGCCACCAGATCATGTAGTCGGCGTCGGCGCGCAGGCCGGCCAGGTCGTACACCCCGCGGACGACAACGCCCTTGCTCTCCAGGGAGTCCAGGTACTCCTGCGCCTCGGCCGCCGCCGGCCCGCGGTCCTCGCCGAGCCGTCCGGGTTCGGCGCGGAACACCGACCACATGGTGTAGCGGATGGTGTCGTTCAACTCGTTGTAGTTCAAGCGGGCCATGCACCCATAGTCCCACCGGACCCCCGGTGCCTGCCCAGGAGGTGTGCAGCGACACGGGCCGCGGCTGCCTGACTTGTCGCTATGCACGCCGGCACGCCCACGCCGTGCAGGCTCGCGCCGGCCACGGCGAGGCCCGGCAGGTCGGCGACGGCGGTCTCGATGGTGGTCACCCGGCTGAGGTGCCCGACGCCGTACTGCGGCAGCCCTCCGCCCCAGCGGGTGACGACGGCGTCGATCGGCGCGGTGGTGATGCCGGTGAGCTCGGCCAGGTCGGCGCGGACGGCCCGGATCAGGTCCTCGTCGTCGACCTGAAGCGCCGCGACCTCGCCGGCCTTGCCGACGGAACCCCGGATGACGAGGGTGTCGTCGCCGCCGAGGTGGGCCCATTTGCGACCGGAGTACGTGAACGCCTTCGCGGTGAACGGCGAGCCGTCGGCCCACCGGTCGTCGCCGGCGATCAGCACGCCGGAGTTCTCCGGCAACGCCACGTCGGCCGGCAGCACGAGCGCGATGACGGCCATGGATGCCAGCTCGATGCCACCGAACGCGGCGGCGGCCACCGGGGCGACGTCGGCCAGCAACTTCGCGGCGGCCGGTGCGGGCACGGCCAGCACCACGCCGTCCACGTCGAGGGCGTGGTCGCCGAACTCGACGGTCCAGCCGGCCTCGCGGCGGCTCAGCTTCCGCACCGGTCGGCCGTACTCGATGGTGGCGTCGGAGGCCTTGGCCAGGCGGTCGGTGAGCGAGCCGAGGCCGTCACGCAGGGTGCCGAACACGGGCGGCCGCGGCACGCCCGGCTGCGGCGGCGCCGGCACGAGCGAGGCCGCCGCGGAGACGAGCGAGCCGGCGCCGCGGTCCAGCGCCCCGGCCAGCGGCGCCATGGTCGCGCGCAGGCTGAGGCCGTCGGCGTGACCGGCGTAGACGCCGCCGAGCAGCGGATCCACCAGCCGGTTGGTCACCTCGGGCCCGAACCGCTCCCGCAGCAGCTTGCCGACGGCGATGTCCTCGCCGTCGAGGTGGACGGGCGGCAGGCCCGGCTCGTGGGCCACCCGCGCCACCGCCGCGTCGGACAGCACGCCGCGGACCGCCTCGGCGGACGCCGGCACACCCTGGAACGTGTGTCCTGGCAGCCGGTTGATCCGCCCGCCGGCCCGGACCGTCGCCGACGCCGAGGTGGGATGGACCAGGTCACCGGCCATGCCGAGCTCGGTGATCAGCTCGGTCGCCTCGCCGCGGCGGGCCAGGAAGGCCTCCGCGCCGACGTCGTAGGAGCGGCCGCCCAGCTCGATCGTGCGGAGCTTGCCGCCGACCCGGTCCGTCTGCTCGACGACGGTGATGGTGGCCAGCGGTCCGAGCAGCTTGCGCAGCCGGTAGGCCGCCGCGAGGCCGGACACGCCGCCACCGATGACGGCCACATGGGGCTCGGTCATGACAACGAATGCACCAGCTCTGTGACTCGGGTGACGACCGCGGGGTCGGTCTCCGGCAGCACGCCGTGACCGAGGTTGAAGATGTGGCCGCCGGCGGCCTTGCCCTCGGCGACGATCCGGCGCACCTCGCGCTCCAGCACCGGCCAGTCCGCGAACAGCAGCGCCGGGTCCAGGTTGCCCTGCACGACCGGTGCCGGCCCGTCCGGACGGGCCGCCGTCAGCCGCCGCACCGCCTCGTCCAGCGGGATCCGCCAGTCGACGCCGACGACGTCGGCCCCGGCGTCCCGCATGGCCACCAGCAGCTCGCCGGTGCCGACCCCGAAGTGGATCCGGGGCACGCCGGCGTCGGCGACGCTCTCGAAGACCCGGGCGGAGTGCGGCAGCACGTACTCGCGGTAGTCACGCTCGGACAGCGCCCCCGCCCACGAGTCGAACTGCTGCACGGCGTCCACGCCGGCGGCGACCTGCACCCGCAGGAACTCGCTCGTGATGCCGGCCAGCTTGGCCAGCAGCGCGTGCCACACGTCCGGCTCGCTGTGCATCAGGGCCTTCGTGCGCTCGTGGTTCTTGGACGGGCCGCCCTCGATCATGTACGAGGCCAGCGTGAACGGGGCGCCGGCGAAGCCGATCAGCGGCGTCCCGCCCAGCGCCGCGGTGAGCCGCCGGATCGTCTCGGCCACCGGCGCGACCTGCTCGGCGTCCAGGTCGGGCAGCGCGTCGACGTCGGCCTTCGTCCGCACCGGGTGGGCCACCACCGGGCCCGTGCCGGGCACGATGTCCACGCCGACGCCGGCGGCGTACAGCGGCACCACGATGTCGCTGTACAGGATGGCCGCGTCCACGCCGTGCCGGCGCACCGGCTGCATGGTGATCTCGAAGGCCAGGTCCGGTGTGAGGCAGGACTCCAGCATCGCGTTGCCCTCGCGCACCTTGCGGTACTCGGGCAGCGACCGGCCGGCCTGCCGCATGAACCAGACGGGGGTCCGGGACGGCATGCCACCCCGGGCCGCGACCAGCAGGGGAGCGTCTGAGAGGTCGCGGCGGGCCGAGACCGGAGCAGTGTTCGTCATGGCCGTTCCATCGTGCCACGCGGCCGGAATCGTTTGTCACGGAGTCGTCTCAGCGTCGCGGAATCCGTCGTGTCGTACGGGACTGGGCGCGGAGTTGCCCGTAAGGTCACCTGACGTGACCGGGATGTCGGAGGAGCCAGCGCTGTTCCGGCAGGCAGTGGAAGCGCTCAGGTCGGTCCGTCCTCGTCCCGAGGTGGAACTGGCCGAGGTCCGTGCGCCACAGCGGTTGGCGCCGTGGTCGTTCGCCTTCAGCGCGGAAGCCGACGGGCCTGCCGACGAGGTGGCGACCGGGAAGTTGGTGCTGCTGCACGACCCGGACGCCGGCGAGGCCTGGGGCGGCGTGCTGCGGGTGGTCGCCTTCGTCCGCGCCGAGCTGGACGCGGAACTCGCGGTGGACCCGTTACTCCCGGCCGTCGCGTGGTCGTGGCTGACGGACGCGCTCGAGGGATCCTCGGCGAAGTGGACGGCGCTCGGCGGCACCGTCACCCAGAACTCGTCGGCCCGCTTCGGCGACATCTCCGGCCCCGCTCGCACCGACGACCTGGAGCTGCGGGCGTCCTGGACGGCGCTGGACGCGGAGCTCACCGCCCACGGCGAGGCCTTCTGCGAGCTGCTGTCCAGCACCGTCGGCCTTCCCCCGGTCGGGGTCACCCTCTTCAGTCAGCGCCAGAGCTCTCTGTAATCCGGCCTTCTCGCGTGCACGTGCAGCGCGTACGGGCCCCTTCGGGCCCGCGACGCGCCGCACTTGCCCATTTCTGATCACTCGATCGAGTGAAGTTTGCGAGCGACTTCCTCGGCCTCCCGCAGCACGCGGAGCGTGTTCGCGCCGGCGAGTTTGGCGCAGTCCTCCTCGCTCCACCCCCGCTCCAGGAGCTCGGCGAACAGGCGCGGATAGGTCGAGACGTCCTCCAGGCCGACCGGCAGCTTGTCCACGCCGTCGTAGTCGCCGCCGAGCCCGATGTGGTCTACGCCGGCGACCTCGCGGGCGTGCTCCAGGTGCGCGACCACGTCGGCGACCGTCACCTCGGGTTTCGGCCCGGCGCCGTGCCAGGAAGCCGCGAACTCGTGCCGTTGTCCCAGGTCACGGTGGTCGGCGCCGGCCGCGGCCATGGCCTCCCGCAGCCGCGCGTCCCACTCCGCGTAGGCCTGCGACACGAAGGCCGGCACAAATGTGACCATGCACACACCGCCCTTGGCCGCCAGGTCGGCGAGCACGTCGTCGGGGACGTTGCGCGGATGGTCGGCCACCGCGCGGCAGGAGGAGTGGCTGAAGATGACCGGGGCCTCGCTGACGGCCAGCGCGTCACGCATCGTGGCCGGTGCGACGTGCGACAAGTCCACCAGCATGCCCAGCCGGTTCATCTCGCGGACCACCTCCCGGCCGAAGTCGGTGAGGCCGTTGTGCACGGGTTCGTCGGTCGCCGAGTCGGCCCAGTCGGTGTTGTTGTTGTGCGTGAGCGTCATGTACCGGACGCCGAGCCGGTACAGCGCACGCAGCGCGCCGAGCGAGTTGGCGATGCTGTGGCCGCCCTCGGCGCCCAGGAACGAGGCGATCCGGCCGTTCGCGAACGCGGTTTCCGCTTCGTCAACCGTGCGCGCCAGCTGAAGATCGTCCGGATAGCGGTTGACCAGCTCGTGGACGACCTCGATCTGCTCCAGCGTGGCCGTTACCGCACTGTGACCTTCCAGCCGGCAGGGCACGTAGACCGACCAGAACTGCAAGGTCAGCGCCCCTTCCCGCAACCGGACGAGGTCGGTGTGCAGATCTGTCCGGCGAATCGTCAGATCCGCCGAGGCCCAGTCCGCCGACCAGCCCCTTCCGCCGGCCAGTTCGCGCAGGGCCCACGGCAGGTCGTTGTGCCCATCCGCCAGTTGGACCCGCCTCAGTAGGGCGTTTGCACGTGCAGCCGCACGTCCATCTGCGCGTTCCGAGCCGATCGTCACGAGTGCAACTCCTTCATGTCGTTATGAAGCCTTCTCGCGTTAGCCGTTCCACCAGGAGTCCCTCGATCGTGCGACAAACCTGGCCCGCGGTGACAACTCGATCGGGACAGATACCCATTTGATCGTCCCGCTGACCCGCTTGGGCGGCTACGCTGCTGCCGTCGACACCACTTTCGGTCGATCAGTGGCGCGGCTGATTGGACGAAAGTCCCGGTGCCGGTCGGGGGGCACGACCGACTCCAGGGAGGTAGTGACGTGGCTGCCGTCGGCTTAGGTCAGGCCGTTCGTACCACGCCAGCCGGCTCGTTGCCGGCGAACATGGTCCCGCACCCGCGGGAAGAGCTGTTTTCAGTGCTGGTGGTTGACGACCACCCACTGTTGAGGGAGGCGATAGCCGCTCGGCTTACCCAGATGGGTGCCGGCACTGTTCATGAGGCCGCATCGGTGGCCGAGGCGAGGGCGCGAGCCCTGGCCACGGGACCCTGCGACCTGGCGATCCTTGATCTCGGGCTGCCCGACGGAAGCGGCATCGACCTGGTCACGGAACTCCGTGCTCAGGGCTGGCCGCGCATCGTGGTGCTCGCGTCCTCCGACGACCCCTATGCGGTTCGCTCGGCCTTCCAGGCAGGCGCCCAGGCGTACCTGCTGAAGTCCGCGTCGCCGATGGTGGTCACCGACGGAGTGCGCCGAGTTCTCGACGGTGGCGTCTACGCGGACCCGAGCGTGGCCCCGGTCCTCGCTGCGGGAACCCGGGTGCCCGGAACCGACAACACGCCGCGGGAGCTTTCCGCACGTGAGGTCGAGGTGCTCCAGCTGGTCGCCGATGGCCAGTCCAACAAGGAGATCGGCGAGGCTCTGAACCTGTCCGCGCTCACGGTGAAGTCTCACCTGTCGCGGATCGGCCGGAAGCTGGGCACCGGGGATCGCGCTCAGATGGTGGCGCTGGCCATGCGGGCCGGGGTCATCCGCTGAGCACGCACAACGGATGCGAAGTGGCACGAAGACCGAGCAGAGCGTGATCCACGCCCGCGCGGGGCGTGGAGGACGTAGGGTCTTCCGCCGTGGATGCACCCTGCTCTGAACCGAAGGACCCGACCGGAGAAACCCCGGTGCTGCTGACCGAACCCGCTGAGGGGGTTCCGCCAGTGGTGTCCGATCCGGCAACGCTGCGGCGCGCGGCCGCAACGCTGGCGGAGGGAACGGGTCCGGTGGCGGTGGACACCGAAAGGGCATCGGGCTACCGCTACTCGCAACGCGCCTACCTGGTGCAGTTGCGACGAGAGCAGGCAGGCACCGTGCTGGTCGATCCGGTCGCCTTGGGCGGCCGGATCGACCCGCTGGTGGACGCGCTCGCGAACACCGAATGGGTGTTGCACGCCGCGTCCCAGGATCTGCCGTGCCTGGCCGAGCTGGGCCTGCAACCGGCGGTCCTGTTCGACACCGAGCTCGCCGGCCGGCTGGCCGGCTTCGACCGGGTCGCGCTCGGCTCGATGGTGGAGCGCCTGCTGGGCTACCACCTGGAGAAGGGTCACGGGGCGGCCGACTGGTCGCGACGCCCGCTCCCGCAGGACTGGTTGACGTACGCGGCTCTCGACGTGGAGCTGCTGGTCCCGCTGCGCGACGTGCTGGAGCACGAGCTCCGTGAGCAGGGCAAGCTGGAGTGGGCGCTCCAGGAGTTCGAGGCGGTGCGCACCGCGCCGCCGCCCAAGCCGCGGGCCGAGCCGTGGCGGCGCACGTCCGGCATCCACCGGCTGCGCAATCCCCGCCAGCTGGCCGCCGTGCGGGCGCTGTGGGAGGCCCGGGACGGGCTCGCCCGCCAGCGTGACATCGCACCCGGTCGGGTGCTGCCGGACAGCGCGATCATCGACGCAGCCGTGACGGATCCGGCGACCGAGTCCGACCTGCTGGCGCTGCCGGTGTTCCGCGGCCGCTCGCAGCGGCGGACCGTGAAGGTATGGGCCGACGCCCTGGCCAAGGCCCGGTCGCTGCAGCGCAAGGAGCTGCCGGAGGTCTCCCCCGCGCACGACGGGCCGCCGCCGCCCAACCGCTGGGCCGACCGCGACCCGGACGCCGCGGCCCGGCTGGCCGCCGCGCGGGCGGCGCTGACCTCCATCGCCGAGAGCCTCAAGCTGCCGGTGGAGAACCTGCTGCTGCCGGACCTGGTGCGGCGCACCTGCTGGGAGCCGCCGGCCGACCTGGACCCGTCCGGGGTGGCCGAGGCACTGCGGGCCGGCAACGCCCGGCCGTGGCAGATCGACCTCACCGCCGAGCCGCTGAGCAAGTCCCTGAGGGCTGCGGCAGCATGAGTTCAGCCACCCTGCTGGTTACCGGCCAGTAACTCAGACTAGAGTTCGGGTTACCGGCCGGTAGTGACCCCGGTCGAACCCGTACTCAAAGCTGAGGAGGAGCACGCCGTGGCCGCACCAGTAGCGCCGATGACGGAACGGGCCGTGCGCAATGTGGTCTTCGTCGACGGCGTGCGCACGCCGTTCGGCAAGGCGGGCCCGAAGGGCATCTACGCCGAGACCCGTGCCGACGACCTCGTCGTCAAGGTCATCCGCGAGCTCCTGCGCCGACACCCCGAGCTGCCGCCCGAGCGGGTGGACGAGGTCGCCATCGCGGCCACCACCCAGATCGGCGACCAGGGCCTGACCATCGGACGGACCGCCGCGCTGCTGGCCGGCCTGCCCAAGTCGGTGCCCGGCTACGCCATCGACCGGATGTGCGCCGGCGCCATGACCGCGGTGACCACCGCGGCCAGCGGCATCGCCTTCGGCGCGTACGACGTCGTGATCGCCGGCGGCGTCGAGCACATGGGCCGCCACCCCATGGGCGAGGGCGTCGACCCGAACCCGCGGTTCCTGGCCGACCGCCTGGTCGACACGTCCGCGCTGGTCATGGGCCAGACCGCGGAGAACCTGCACGACCGGTTCCCGGGCATCACCAAGGAGCGCGCGGACGCCTTCGCCGCCGCCTCCCAGGCCAAGTACGACGCCGCGGTGAAGGCCGGCAAGATCGGCCCCGAGTTCGTCTCGGTCGCCACCCGCTCCGCGGACAAGGGCTGGGGCCTGGCCACCGCCGACGAGCCGCCGCGCCCCGGCACGACCGTCGAGGACCTGGCCGGGCTGAAGACGCCGTTCCGCCCGCACGGCCGGGTGACCGCCGGCAACGCCGCCGGTCTCAACGACGGCGCCACCGGCTGCCTGCTCGCCGACGAGGCCACCGCTGTGGAGCTCGGCCTGCCGATCGGCATGCGCCTGGTGGGCTACTCCTTCGCCGGCGTCGAGCCCGAGGTGATGGGCGTCGGCCCGGTGCCGGCCACCGAGAAGGCGCTGGCCCGTACGGGCCTCCGCATCTCCGACATCGGCCTGTTCGAGGTCAACGAGGCGTTCGCCGTGCAGGTGCTGGCGTTCCTCGACCACTTCGGCATCGCCGATGACGACCCCCGGGTGAACCAGTGGGGCGGCGCGATCGCCACCGGCCACCCGCTGGCCTCCTCCGGCGTGCGCCTGATGACGCAGCTGGCGCACCAGTTCGCCGAGCGGCCCGACGTCCGCTACGGCATCACCACCATGTGCATCGGCATCGGCATGGGCGGCACCGTGATCTGGGAGAACCCGCATTACGAGCGCAGCGAGGGCTCCAACCAGCACAGCGAGGGGGACAAGTGACCACCACCCTTGAGCAGGCCAAGGCCGCTTTCCCCGACGAGGTCGTGACCAAGGCCGTCACTCGGCTCGTTCCCGTGCCGGGGCTGGCCAAGCCGATCGCCCTGATCACCATCGACAACGGCTTCGACCACACCCGGCCGTCGACGTTCGGGCCGCAGAGCCTGGTGAGCCTCAACGCCGCCTTCGACGAGGCGCTGGCCGCCGAGCCGGCCGCGATCGCCGTGACCGGCAAGCCGTTCGTGTTCGCCGTCGGCGCCGACCTGTCCGGCGTGGAGCAGGTGTCCGCGCCCGAGATCGCGCGGGAGATCGCGCAGACCGGGCACGACGTGTTCCGGCGCTTCACCGAGTCGTCCATCCCGACCTTCGCCTTCGTCAACGGCGCGGTCATGGGCGGCGGCCTGGAGCTGGCGCTGTCCTGCCACTACCGGACGCTGGTGTCCAACGCGGCCGCCATCGCGTTCCCCGAGGTGTTCCTCGGCCTGTTCCCGGGCTGGGGCGGCACGCAGCTGCTGCCGAACCTGATCGGCGCGGACGCCGCCGTCACCGTGATCATCGAGAACGCGTTGAACCAGAACAAGATGCTCAAGCCGGCGCAGGCCGCCGAGCTCGGCATCGTCGACGTGGTCTTCGACTCGGCGGACTACCTGGAGCAGTCGCTGGCGTGGCTGGCCAAGGTCGTCAACGGCGAGATCACGGTCTCCCGGCCCGAGGTCGACCGGGGCGAGGCGTGGGACGCCGCGCTGGCCCGTGGCCGGGCGTTCGTGGAGGCCAAGACGCACGGCGCCTCCCCCGGCGCCACGAAGGCCCTGGAACTGCTGGAACTGGCCCGGAAGAACGACCTGGACGCCGGGTACGCCGCCGAGACCGACGGTCTGGCCGAGCTGCTCATGACCGACGAGCTGCGCGCCGGGCTGTACTCGTTCAACCTCGTGCAGAAGCGGGCCCGCAAGCCCGCGGGCGCGCCCGACAAGTCGCTGGCGCGGCCCGTCACCAAGGTGGGCATCGTCGGCGCCGGCCTGATGGCCAGCCAGCTCGCGCTGCTGTTCGTGCGGCAGCTCAAGGTGCCCGTGGTGCTCACCGACGTCGACCAGGCGCGGGTGGACAAGGGCGTCGGCTACGTGCACGGCGAGATCGACAAGCTGCAGGGCCGCAAGCGCCTGTCCCCCGACGCCGCCAACCGCCTCAAGGCGCTGGTCAGCGGCTCGCTGGACAAGGCCGCCTTCGCCGACGCCGACTTCGTCATCGAGGCCGTGTTCGAGGAGCTGTCGGTCAAGCAGCAGGTGTTCGCCGAGGTCGAGGAGCACGTGTCGGCCGAGTGCGTGCTGGCCACCAACACCTCGTCGCTGTCGATCACCGAGATGGCCTCGAAGCTCTCGCACCCCGAGCGGGTCGTCGGCTTCCACTTCTTCAACCCGGTCGCCGTGCTGCCGCTGCTGGAGATCGTGCGCGGCGAGCAGACCGACGACGCCACGCTGGCCACGGCCTTCTCCGTCGGCAAGCAGCTGAAGAAGTCCAGCGTGCTCGTCAAGGACGCGCCGGCGTTCGTCGTCAACCGCCTGCTCACCCGGTTCCTGGGCGAGGTCATCCGGGCCGTCGACGAGGGCACCCCGTTCGAGGTCGCCGACAAGGCGCTGGACCCGCTGGGCCTGCCCATGAGCCCGCTGATCCTGCTCCAGCTCGTCGGCCCCGCCGTCGCGCTGCACGTGGCCGAGACCATGCACCACGCGTTCCCCGACCGGTTCGGCGTCAGCGAGAACATGAAGCGCTTCGTCGCCGCCGGCAAGACCGCCGTGTACACCTGGGACGCCACCGGCAAGCCGCAGGTCGACCCCGAGGTCGCCGCCCTGTGGCAGCCCGGCACGTCGCCGCTGACCGCGGCGGAGCTCCGGGACCGGGCCGAGGGCGCGCTGGCCGAGGAGATCCGGCTGATGCTCGACGAGGGCGTCGTCGCCGAGGCCCAGGACATCGACCTGTGCCTGATCCTGGGCGCCGGCTGGCCGTTCTGGCTCGGTGGCATCACGCCGTACCTCGACCGGGCCGGCGTGTCCGAGCGGGTGACCGGCAAGCGTTTCCTGGCCCAGGGCGTCGCCTCCGTGCCCGCCTGAGGTCGTCGAACCGAGAGAGCCGGTCGTCCGCGCGGGCGACCGGCTCTCTCGTCGTGCGGGGTCGCGCCGGCCGTCCCACCATGGAGTGATGATCAGGATCGGCACGTCGGGCTGGAAGTACCCGGAGTGGCGGGGCGACTTCTATCCCCGGGGCCTGGTCCAGCGCCGTGAGCTCGAGTTCCTCGCCGGCCGGGTCGACACCATCGAGATCAACGGCACGTTCTACTCGCTGCGGCGGCCCGAGCACTTCCGGTCGTGGGCGGCTCAGACGCCGCCGGACTTCGTCTTCGCCGTGAAGGGCATCCGCGAGGTCACGCACGTCCGCCGGCTGCGCGGCGTCGAGGAGTCGCTACGCCGGTTCTTCGAGTCCGGCGTGCGGGAGCTCGGTCCTCGGCTCGGCCCCATCCTGTGGCAGCTGCCGTCTCGGTCGGCGTTCGATCCCACCGCCACCGCCGATTTCCTGGCCCTCCTCGATCCGTCCATGCGGCACGCCCTCGAGGTCCGGCACGAGAGCTTCCGCTGCGACGACTTCTTCGCGCTGGCGCGGCGGCACAATGTCGCCGTCGTCTACTCCGACGGCGGCGGTCGTTGGCCCCTGTTCGACGTGACGACCGCCGACTTCAGCTACATCCGTCTGCACGGCGCGGAGGAGCTGTACATCAGCGGCTACAGCGACCACGAACTGGCCGCCTGGGCCGACCGCGTCGCCGACCTGGACGACGTGTTCGTGTACTTCGACAACACCATGCGGGGCCGGGCCCCGCGCGACGCCATGACGCTGGCCGCCCTGGTGCGCGATCGGCGTAGGCGGCGCAAGATGAGGCCGTGATCCGGATCGGGACGTCGGGGTGGGTGTATCCGCCGTGGCGCGGGACGTTCTACCCCAAGGGCGTCACGCAGAAGCGCGAACTGGCGTACCTGGCGGGGCGGTTGAACTCGGTGGAGATCAACGGCACGTTCTACGGGCGGCAGCGGCCGGCGAGCTTCGTGGCGTGGGCGGAGCAGGTGCCGGCGGACTTCGTGTTCGCGACGAAGGCGCCGAGGTTCATCACGCACATGAAGCGCCTGAAGGACGCCGAGACGCCAGTGGCGAACTTCCTGGCTTCAGGTGTGTTGCGCCTTGGCGCGAAGCTGGGCCCGATCCTGTGGCAGCTGCCCGGGACGTTGCAGTTCGACGCCGAGGTGCTGGCGGAGTTCCTCGCCCTGCTGCCGCACGGTGCCAAGGCCGCCGCCGAGCTCGGTGCGCGGCACGACGACCGTATCGAGGACGACGAGGGGCTGCGGATCGACGAGGACCGGCCGCTGCGGCACGCGTTGGAGCCCCGGCACCCGAGTTTCCAGGAAGAGAAGTGCCTCCGGCTGCTGCGGGATCACAACGTGGCGCTGGTGGTTGCCGACACCGCGAAGAAATGGCCGTACTTCGAGGAGTTGACCGCCGACTTCGCGTACGCGCGTCTGCACGGCGACGAGGAGCTGTACGTCAGCGGCTACACCGACGAGGCCTTGGACCGCTGGGCGAAGAAGGTCCGCGAATGGCATCGGCGTGGCGATGTGCACGTCTACTTCGACAACGACGCCAAGGTGCGGGCGCCCGTCGATGCCATCGGCCTGTCGACGAGGCTCGGCATTGGATGACCTGATCGCGGCCGCCGGCTACACCGCCGACGGCCCCGGCGTCGCGCTGGTCGTCCGCTCCCCGTCCGGGATTCTTTGCGCGGCAACGGGTCTGGCCCGGCCGGACACCCCCTTCACCGTGGGAACGCTGTCGTACCTGGGATCCGTCGCGAAGCAGATGGTCGGCGTCTGCGCCGCGATGCTCGTCGTCGAGGGTCTCCTGGACGTCGAATCCCCGCTGCGGCAATGGCTACCGTCGTTGCCCGCGTGGGCCGCGACCGTCCGTATTCGGCACTTGATCCACCACACCAGCGGCCTCCCCGGCGATCCCGAGCTCCAGGACCGCATCGTCGAGTCACGCTGGGACAGCCCTTCCGTGCTGCGGGCCCTGGCCGCTTGCCCCGATCTCCAGTTCCCGCCCGGCAGCCGGCAGGAGTACTGCAACGCCGGCTACATCTGCCTTGCCACCGTCCTCTCACGCATCGCCGACACTCCCTTCCCCGACCTCGCCCGGCAACGCCTGTTCGAGCCCTTCGGCATGGCACAGACCCGTTTCTGCCCCGACGCTCCACCGTCCGACGCCGCCATCGGCCACCCGGACGTGGCCGGCGACTGGCCCCTGCCGCTCAGCATCGGCGACGGCGGCGCTTGGTCCACCGCCGACGACCTCCGCCGCTGGAACGACGCCCTCATGCCCGGCAGCGCCCTCGACGACCGTGTCCGGGCCTTGATCGGCACCCCCGACCCGTACGGCTATGCCTGGGGCATCGCCGTGAGCCGCGTCGATGGTGCTTTGGTCCACAGCCACGGCGGCAGCTGGTCCGGCGGCTGGACCGCGCGGACCGTCCGGCTGCCGGAGCACGGCATCACCATCGCCGCACTGTCCAACGACGGCAGCGTGTCCCGGATGGTCGACCTCACCAACCGCATCCGGCAGTCGATCGCCGGACGCCCCTAGCCACGCCGTGGCGTGGCGTGGCCGTGATCGTCGCGACCGGATCCGGCCCAAGGCGGCGTGGCACATTGCCGAACGAGCCTGGTCGGCGTCTCAGCTATGGCTCGGCACCGTCATCGCGGTCCGAGTTCGGCGGGCGGCGTGAACACCGGCTGCCGGTCGACGATCTCCACCGTCCACTGGCCGTGATGGATCATGCGGTGGTGCACGGAGCAGACCAGGACGAGGTTGTCCAGGCTGGTCCATCCTCCGTCGGCCCAATTCCGCGTCGAGGGCGTCGCCCCCTTCGATCTCGGCCATGCCGATCTGCTGCAGGAACTCCGTCGCGTTCATGGTGATCGCCAGATGCGGTCGCTCACCGCCCTCGTCGGGGAGTGTGTCGCTGCCGGCCGCGAGTTCGATGATGTCCGCGAAGGCATCGCCCTGCCGCTGCGGAGTGGTCCGCGTGTCGCCGGCCTCCGGCTTCGCCAGCGGGCTGATCAGATCGGCAACAGTGCGCCGGTTTCGATGTCGGTGGTGAGGGTGGGGCTGGCGAGGCGGGTAACCCAACTCGCCAAGGACGCAATCACCGTCGGCGAGCAGCGCCGGGACTCAGGTGGGGGTGGGCGGGAAACCCACGAACACCGGGCGCGATCGCCGGTGCTGGTACTGACGGCGGGGCGGCGGGGACCGTTGGCTCAGAGGGCGAGGCCGGGAACTACCCCACCGCCCAGCCCAACCCTCAACCCGCCGGAACAATCAGCCGTTGACGGCCAACCTGCACACCGGTCGCGTCGTCGGCCGGGCCTCGTAGCGGCCGGCGCCGACCAGTCCCGCGTGGCCGTCGATCTCGGCGACGATCTCGTCGGTGATCTCCACCTCGATGAGCCGCGCCACCGGCCGGGTCACGGACGTCTCGCCGTACTGCGCGGTGACGACCATGCCCTCGATGGTGGGCTTGAGCACGAGTTCCTCGGCGTGGCGGGACGGCGCGGTGCCGTCGGACCAGGTGACGGGACCGAGCAGCCGGAGCTGGCGGACGACGACATCCTGCCCGCCGCCGTCACGGGTGACGGACACCGCCGGCTGGCGGGTGCGGACGAGACCGCCGGGACCGTCGCCGGGGACGACGGCGGGCACGTTCCAGTAGGCGGCGCAGCGCTCGGCCGCCGGCGCGAGGGCCCGGCTGGTGGCGACGACGAGGTCGGCGGCGGGCACGGTGCCCAGCTCGCCGAGACCGGGCACGGGCGTCAGGTCGATGAGGTGACCGCCGTGCTCGCGGACGACCTCGTTGATGGCGTCGCGGGTGGCCCGGCTGGTCTTGTCGAACCCACGCAGCACGGCGACCGCCCCGAAGTCCGTCATGCGCCGGATCGCCTCCACCAGCGCGCGCTGGTCACGACGGAGCTGCGGGGCGGGACGGGTCAGAAGAGTGGTTGCCACAGCCCTGTCTTACCCCCAACTGATCTTCCTTGAACACGCAGGGGCAGTGCGCTTGCTCACGACGGTGTGCATCACCGCCACGAAGGGGTGACGCGATCCCGTTCGCCGGACGCGGACGGCAGCCGTCACGAGGCTGCTAGCAGGCAAAACTGGGGAGAGGGGTCGTAGTGAAGGTCACGAAGCTGGTAGTCGCGGCAGCTCTGACGACGGCGGTGTCGCTGGCCACAGCGCCGGTCGTTCGGGCATCGCCGAGCTGCGACGCGGGCTCGTTCTGCGCCTGGGCAGCCGCGAACTACGGCGGCAAGGCCGCCAGACTCTCGCTGGAGACGACGTTGACCAACAAGTGCGTCGCGCTGCCGGACGGCCTGGTGGCGAAGTCGTGGGCGAACCTGATGACCAAGGACGTCACGACCTACGAGGGGGCGACCTGCTCGACGGAAGCCGAGTTCACGACCTACCCCAAGGGCGGGACCTACGTGCCGAATGCGCCATTCGTAGTACGAGCGATCCAGGTCTGGGAGTGACGCACCTACCGTGGAGATCGTGAGCGTAGTGGTCGTGGGCGCCGGCATCGCCGGCCTGGCCTGTGCCCGGGTCCTGGTCGACGCCGGCGTCGACGTCCGAGTGCTGGAACGCGCTCCCGTGGTCGGCGGCCGCCTGGCCACGCGGCGCTACGACGGCCGCCCGGCCGACATCGGCGCGGCCTACTTCACGGTGAGCGACCCGGAATTCGACGCCGTCGCCCGAACCTGGCAGGCGGCCGGCCTGGCCCGGGAGTGGACGGACACGCTCGTCGCCATCGAAAACGGCCACGAGGAGCCAAGGCCGGGGCCGATGCGCTGGGCGGCGCCCGGTGGCCTGCGAAGCCTGGCCGAGCACCTCGCGGACGGCCTCACGGTCAAACTCCAGCACGCGGTGACGGCCGTGGAGCCGGGCCCGATGGTGGACGGCGTGCCGGTGGACGCGGTGGTGCTGGCGATGCCCGGCCCCCAGGCGCTCGACGTGCTCGACCCGTGTTTGCAAGCGGCGAGGCGGGCCGCCGACGGCCAGGACTGGGCGCCCTCGTTCGCGGTGACGCTGCGCTACCCGGAGCGGGCCTGGCCGGACTTCCGCGGCGCCTTCGTCAACGGGCACGAGGTGCTCACCACGATCTGCGACGACGGCGATCGCCGCGGCGATCGGGCGCCGGTGCTGGTGGCGCACACGACGCCGGCCTATACGGCGGCCCGTCTCGGCGCACACGATCGGGTGATCGCCGAGGTGGAGGACGCGGTCGGGGCGGTGCTCGGCCTGCCGGCGAGGCCGGTGACCGGCTACGCGCACCAGTGGCTCCAGGCCAGTCCGGGTCGCCCGTCCGAGGAGCTGTTTCACCTGGACGAGGACAATGTGGGCGTCTGCGGCGACGCTTGGGGACCACCGCGGGTCCAGACGGCGTGGCTGTCGGGTACGGCCCTCGGACGCGCGCTGGCGAGTCGGCTCGGCTGAAAACGGATCACTCCACTCGGCGATGTCTGTTGCGTCAACCGGGTGAGCACCCGGAAGAATGATCTCGATGTTCACGCCCGCCCGACTCAAGCTCGCCCGCCAGCGGCGTCAGCTGACCGCCGCGGCCCTCGCGCGTGAGCTGGGCGTGAGCCCGCGCTCGGTGTCGGACTACGAGAACGGCCGGCGAGAGCCGGCCGATCTCGCCGAACTCGCCCGCGTGCTGGGCTTTCCGGTCGAGTTCTTCACCGCCGCCGAGCCGGCCGAGCTGACCGAGGACGTGGTGTCGTTCCGGGCGCGGGCCAAGCTGCCGGCCCGCCGCCGGGCCGGCGCGCTGGCCGCCGGCCGGCTGGCCATCGAGTTCGACGCCTTCCTGGAGCGGCGTTTCACGCTGCCCGCGGTCGACGTGCCGATCATGGACGCCGCCCCGTCCGCGGCCGCCGACGCCGTGCGCGAGCAGTGGCAGCTGGGCAGCCGGCCGGCCCCGAATCTCGTGCATCTGTTGGAGGCACACGGGGTTCGGGTGTTCTCGCTCGGCGTCGACCACACCGACGTGGACGCGTTCTCGTTCTGGCACGAGGGCACGCCGTTCGTCTTCCTCAACACCGCCAAGTCCGCCGAGCACGGCCGCTTCGACGCCGCCCACGAACTCGGCCACCTCGTCCTGCACGGCGGCGGCCGGCCGCTCCAGCACGTGGACGTCGAGGCGGAGGCGGATACCTTTGCCAGCGCCATGTTGATGCCGGACGTCGACGTGCTGACCTACGTCCCCGACGACCCGTCCAAGGACCAGGTGCTGCGGGCCTGCCCGCGCTGGCGGGTGTCGCCGCTGGCGCTGACCCGGCGGCTGCGCGAGCTGCGGCAGGTCGGCGACGACGTCTACCGGTCGCTGTGCGCGGAACTGGCGCGCCTGGACGCCGACAGCGACCAGGCCCGGGAGTCCTCGCAGCTGCTGGCCAAGGTGTTCCGGGCGCTGCGCGAGCAGGGCGTCACCCCGCACGAGCTGGCGGCCGACCTGCGGCTGAGCACCCGCGAGTTGAACAACATCGTGTTCGGGCTGGTGGTGACGGCGCTGCCCGGCCGCCCCGGCGGCCTACGGCTGCCGGGTGGGCCCGCCGCGCACCTTCGGCTGGTGTGACCACCCTCGAGGGTCTATCCGCCGGACACGGCGAGGCCTTATGGTCGAGTGATCTTGTTCAGCCGGCGGAAAAGGACGTGTCATGGCCAAGTGGGCCGATCTGGTCGCCTTCGTGCGCAGCGAGTACCAGGTGGTCGACCAGACGCCGGACGAGATCAGCATCTACGTCGAGTTCGAGGACGAGCGCAGCCAGGTGATCTGGCTCAGCCACGAGGTGCTGGACGGCAAGGAGGACTGGGTGCAGATCGCCTCCCCGTGCGGGCTGGCGGCCAAGGTCAACCTGCCGGCACTGCTCAAGGAGGTCGGGCACACCACGGTCGTCGGCGGCGTCGCGATCATGGGCGAGCACGTGGTGCTGCGGCACGCGCTGCCGCTGGAGAACCTCGACATCAACGAGTTCGTCGACCCGCTGACCCTGCTGGCCGGCACCGTGGACACGCTGGAGGAGCAGTTCTCCGGCGGGGATTCGTTCTAGGCTGCACAACATGGCCAGACGCCGGCTCGTCGTTGCGATCGCGCTATCGGCGCTCGCCGCGACGAGCTGTGGCGGCCAGGCTCCCCCGACGCCGGCGACCACCACGACGTCCACAGTGGACCCGGTGGCCACCTGCGTGACGCAACTCGTCTACTGGGCCAAGGACATTCTCGCCAACGCCAAGGACACCGGCCTGGACTACCAGGAGATGGGGCTGGACGGCGACCAGTACGAGGCGTTGCAGAAGCTGATCGACGACGCCAGAAAGCAGCAGTCCAGCGGCGCGCTGCCGCCGGACTGGTTGCAGGCACAGGCGAAGCCAGCCTGCGTGAAGCTGGCCGCCCGGCCGACGCCGACCTCGCACGGCAACGGCTGGCCCTGAGGGCGCTCCGGGCATCGCGCACATGAGTGGCTCACTTGGCACCCGGAGCCAAGCGAGCCACTCATGTCGTCGTCGGTCGTGAACCCCTCAGCCGAACTTGTCCGGGTCGGGGCCGGTGCGGTGGCCGCGCTCCAGGCCGGCGATCGCCGCCAGGTCGTCGCCGTCCAGCTCGAAGTCGAACACCTCGATGTTTTCCTTGATCCGCTGCGGCGTCACCGACTTCGGGATGACGACGTTGGCCAGCTGGAGGTGCCAGCGCAGCACCACCTGGGCCGGCGTCTTGCCGTGCTTGCCGGCGATCTTGGTGATCTCCGGGGCGTCGAGCACCCCGCCCTGCGCCAGCGGGCTCCAGGCCTCGGTGGCGATGCCGTGCTCGGTGTGGAACGCCCGCAGCGTGGCCTGCTGGAGCAGCGGGTGCAGCTCGATCTGGTTGACGGCCGGCACGGTGAGGCCCTCGTCGAGCAGCCGCCGCAGGTGCGCCGGCTGGAAGTTGGAGACGCCGATCGCGCGGACGCGGCCGTCGGCGAGCAGCTTCTCGAACGCCTTCCAGGTCTCCACGAACTTGCCGGCGCGCGGCACCGGCCAGTGGATCAGGTACAGGTCCAGCTGCTCCAGCCCGAGCTTGGCCATGCTGGCGTCGAAGGCCTTCAGCGCGCTGTCGTAGCCCTGCGCGGAGTTCCACAGCTTGGTGGTGACGAACACGTCGTCACGCGGGATGCCGGACGCCTTGATCGCCTGGCCGACGCCGGCCTCGTTGCCGTAGGCCGCGGCGGTGTCGATGCTGCGGTACCCGGCCGCCAGCGCGCGCGTGACGGCCTCCTCGGTCTCGGTGTCGGGCACCTGGAACACCCCGAACCCGAGCTGCGGGATCTCGACGCCGTTGTTCAGCTTGATGGTGGGTACGAAAGGCATGTCTCCACCCTGCGAGCCGGCTCAAGAGTTCGCAACTCAGGCGCCGCGGCCGCTGGGCAGCCGCACGGTGACCGCCAGGCCCCCGCCGGGCACCGCCTCGGCGTGCACGGCCCCGCCGTGCGCGAGCACCGCCGCACGGACGATGGACAGGCCCAGGCCGGTGCCGGTGCGGGCGGTCCGGTCGACGCCGCCGCGACGGAACGGCTCGAACAGCTCGGCCACCAGCTCCGGCGCGATCAGCTGCCCGCTGGAGCTGACCCGCAGGTGTGACCACTGCGGCCCGCTGTCGGTGGCGACCTCGATCCAGCCGCCGTCGACGTTGTGCCGCACGGCGTTCTCCAGCAGGTTGCCGGCGACGCGTTCGAGCAGCGCGGGATCGCCGACGGTCGGGGCGGGTGGCGTGGCGAAGTTGGCCCGTACGCCGCGTGCGGCCGCCTCGCGCCCGGCGGAGCGCCAGGCGCTGGCGGCGACGGCGGCGAGGTCGACGGGATCATGGACGGCGAGCCCGATGCCGTCGGTGCGGGCGAGCAGCAGCAGCGCCTCGACCAGCTGCTCGGCGCGCAGGGCCGCGGTGCCGACGACGTCGGACATCCGCCGCAGCTCCTCGACGTCGGCGTTCGGGTCGGAGAGGGTGACGTCCAGCTCGGTCCGGATCACCGCCAGCGGCGTGCGCAGCTCGTGGCTGGCGTTGGCCACGAACCGCCGCTGGGAGTCGAACGCGCCCTGGAGCCGGTCCAGCATGGCGTCGAAGGTGTCGGCCAGCTCGGCGACCTCGTCATCGGGCCCGTTGAGGGCGATGCGCTCGCCCAGGGACTCCGCCGACAGCCGCCGGGCGGTGCCGGTCACCTCGTGCAGCGGCCGCAGCGCCCGGCCGGTGAACGTCCACGCGAGCACGGCGGCGGCCACGAGCAGCAGCACGAAGGCGACGACGCCGACGCTGAGCACCTGCGTCCGGGCGTGCTCTTCGAGCACCTCACCGAGCCGGGCCGCGTCCACCTCGACGCCGTCGACGAGGATCTTGCTGCCGGCCGGCATCTGCGGCACGGCGCCCCGCGCCACCAGCCCGACCAGCAGCCAGCCCAGCCACAGCAGCAGCGCGCTGACCGCGGCAACGATGACCACGGCGACGAAGGTGATCCGCAGCCTCAGGCCGGGACCGCGCCGCCGCGGCACGGGTCTGCCGCCGCCGGGCGCGCGCACGTCAACTGTCAGCAGGTCGGGCTCCCGAGGCCGTGTCCAGTGCCGGCCCGGTGCCCCGGCCGGCGGCAGGCACACGGTAGCCCGAGCCGACGACGGTCTCGATGATGCCCGGCTCCCCGAGCTTCTTGCGCAGCGTCATCACGGTGACCCGCACGGTCGTGGTGAACGGGTCGGCGTTCTCGTCCCAGACCCGCTCCAGCAGCTCCTCGCTGCTCACCACGGTCCCGCCGGCGGCCATCAGCACCTCGAGGACCCCGAACTCCTTGCGGGTCAGGTCCACCAGCTGGCCGGACCGGGTGACGGTGCGCTTGGCCGGATCCAGCTCCACGTCGGCGGCGACCAGCACCGGCGGCGTGGCCGGCGTCGCCCGGCGGGCCAGCGCGCGCACGCGGGCCACCAGCTCGGCGAACGCGAACGGCTTGGCGAGGTAGTCGTCGGCGCCCAGGGACAGGCCCTCGACCCGGTCCTCTATCGCCGAGCTCGCGGTGAGCATGATCACTCGGGTCAGCGCGCCCGACCGCACGATCTCCTGGCACAGCTCGTCGCCCGACATCTTCGGCAGGTCGCGGTCGAGCACGACCACGTCGTACCGGGTGACGGTGACCTTCTCGTGGCCGGACTCGCCGTCGAAGGCGACGTCCACGGCCATACCCTCACGCCGCAGGCCCCGGGCGATCGCCTCGGCCAGCGGCTGTTCATCCTCGACTACCAGGATCCGCACCTCACCACCGTGCCACAGCCCCGGGGCGGGGCACTCGTCGGGAGGTGCGGATCCCAGACACTTCTCAGCCGTGCTTTCGTTCCTCGGCGGCGACGTCGGCGTCGGCCGGCGTCGGCTGTCCGATCCGGCCGGCCACCCATTCGGTGACCCGGCGGGCCACGTCCTGGGCGGTCAGCCCGACCTGGGCCAGCACCTCGGACCGGGAGCCGTGCTCCAGGAACTGCTGGGGCACGGCCAGGTCGCGCATCGGCACGTCCACGCCGCCGTCGCGCAGCGCGGCGGCCAGCGCCGAGCCGAAGCCGCCGTGCCGGCCGCTGTCCTCGACAGTGACCACCAGGCGGTGGTCGGCGGCCATCTCCACCAGCTCGTGCGGCACCGGCAGCACCCAGCGCGGGTCGACGACGGTGACGCCGATGCCCTGGTCGTCCAGGCGCTGCGCGGCGGCCACGCCGAGCTCGCCGAACGCGCCGACGGCCACCAGCAGCACGTCGGAGCCGGTCGAGGCGGCGGGCTTGCTGAGCACGTCGACGGTGCCCACGCGCTCGAGCGCCGGCACGTGCTCGATGACCGCGCCCTTGGAGAACCGCAGCGCCGACGGGCCGTCCTCGATGGCCAGCGACTCCCGGAACTCCTCACGCAGCGTGACGGCGTCGCGCGGCGCGGCGACCCGCATGCCCGGCACGATGCCCAGGATCGACAGGTCCCACATGCCGTTGTGGCTGGGGCCGTCGGAGCCGGTGATGCCGGCCCGGTCCAGCACCAGCGTGACCGGCTGGCGGTGCAGCGCCACGTCCATCAGCACCTGGTCGAAGGCCCGGTTGAGGAACGTCGAGTAGATCGCCACCACCGGGTGCAGGCCGGCCATGGCCATGCCGGCGGCCGAGGTCACCGCGTGCTGCTCGGCGATGCCCACGTCGAAACAGCGGTCCGGGTAGGCCTTGGCGAACTTGTCCAGGCCGGTGGGGCCGAGCATGGCGGCGGTGATGGCCACCACGTCCTTGCGCTCGGCGCCCGCGCGGATCAGCTCCTCCGAGAAGATCGACGTCCAGGAGGTCGCCTTCGGGCCGAGCGGCTTGCCGGTGACCGGGTCGATCGCGCCGGTCTGGTGCATCTGGTCGGCCGGGTCGTTCTCGGCCGGCGCGTAGCCGTTGCCCTTGCGGGTCACGGCGTGCACGATGACCGGCCCGTTGAACGCCTTGGCCCGCTTGAGGGCCGCCTCCAGCGCCACCAGGTCGTGCCCGTCGACCGGGCCCAGGTACTTCAGGCCGAGGTCCTCGAACATCGCCTGCGGGGCCAGCGCGTCCTTGATGCCGCGCTTGGCGGCGTGCAGCGCCGCGTAGACGGCGGGGCCGACGACGGGGGTCCGCTGGAGGGTGCGCTTGCCGCTCTCCAGGGCCCGCTCGTAGCCGGGCTGGAGCCGCAGCGAGGCCAGGTGGTCGGCGAAGCCGCCGATCGTCGGCGAGTAGGAGCGGCCGTTGTCGTTCACGACGATGACCACCGGGCGGGTCTGGTCGGCGGCGATGTTGTTCAGCGCCTCCCAGCACATGCCGCCGGTGAGCGCGCCGTCGCCGACCACCGCCACCACGTGGCGGCGGCTGCCGGCCAGCTGGAACGCCTTGGCCATGCCGTCGGCGTAGGACAGCGCCGTGGAGGCGTGGCTGTTCTCGATGAAGTCGTGCTCGCTCTCGGCGCGGCTCGGGTAGCCCGACACGCCGCCGGTCTGCTTGAGCAGGTCGAAGCCGCCGGAGCGGCCGGTGAGCATCTTGTGCACGTAGCACTGGTGGCCCACGTCGTAGAGCAGCGCGTCGCTGGGCGAGTCGAACACCCGGTGCAGCGCGAGCGTCAGCTCCACGATGCCCAGGTTGGGACCCAGGTGGCCACCCGAGCGGGCGACCTTCTCCACCAGGAAGGACCGGATCTCGGTCGCGAGCTGCTCCAGCTCCCCCTGCTCCATCCGTTTCACATCAACGGGTCCGTGCACGGATTCCAGCAGCGTCACCGCTTCACCTCGCCTTTGGCGCCGGGGTCGATTCGTCGCCGTGTCCTGCGGAACGTCACCGCCGGGGCGGCGCATGTCAGTCTACGGAGATCTTGGGATTTCACCTGTCGAGCCAGTGACGCAACGTACCGTCACCGACCGGCGTCCTCGCCCGGCCGGCGGAGCCGGCATCCCCCCGCCGGCCGGTAGAGGCCCAGGTCAGGAAGACGCTCGGTGTGCCGGACGGGTTGGCAGTCTCCACAGCATCATCACATCGTTGAGGTCTTACTCACTGGCGACTAGCACCTCCGCCCTAGGTAAGCCGCCAGTCCGTCGGCCGCGGTGGCGCCGGGTGGAACCGGTTGCGGGTCGTCGAACGGCATGCCTGCCGGCCGCGCCCCGTCGCCGAGTCGGCTGCGCCACATCGCCAGCGCCGCGGCCGCCAGCTCGGGCGCGATGTCGGTGGACTGCCCGGTCGCGGCGGCGATGTCCCAGCTGTGCACCACCAGTTCGTTGATCCGCATCGTCGCCACGAACGAGCCGGGCTGCTCGCCCAGCGGCGTGGGATAGGTCTTCTCCAGCACGCCAGGTTCGCTCAGCGCCGCCCTGACGTCGTCCAGAGCCGCGTCGAACGCCTCCAGCGGCCGGTCGCCGAGGTGGTCCGTCTGTCTGTCCGGCGGCGGGTCGCCGCGGACCACGGACACGGCCATCAGGCTCCCCGTCACCAGGTGGCTGAGCACGCCGCGGACGTCCCACTCCGCGCACTTGGACGGCGCGCCGAGCTGATCCGGGGTGAGGGCACGCACCACGCGACGGGCCTCGGCCGAAGCAACGTCGTAGTCATCCAGAACCGCCATGCCGGCATCGTGGCACCAGCCCCCGACAATTTCGGGATCACCTGGCCAAAAGGCCAATGCACTCCACGTGATGCGTCATCGGGAAGGCGTCGAACGCCCGGAGGCGCTCCAGGCGGTAGCCGTGCGCGGCGAAGCCGGCGACGTCCCGGGCCAGGGCGGCGGGGTCACAGGCGACGTAAATCACACGCGACGGCTCACAGGCGGCGATGGCGTCGACGACGGCCTTGCCGGCGCCCTTGCGGGGCGGGTCGAGCACGACGACGTCGGGCCGGCCGGTGAGGGTGGTCTCCTCCACCAAGCCGGCCTTGAACCGCACCTGGGGCAGGTCCCGGAGGTTGTCACGGCCGTCGGCGACGGCTCCACGCGAGGACTCGACGACCAGCACATGGCCGTCCGGCCCCACCTGCTCGGCCAGCACGGCGGCGAACAGGCCGGCGCCGCCGTAGAGATCCCAGGCGGTGCCACCCAGGGGCGCGGCGGCCCACTCGGCGACGATCTCGGCGTACAGGTCGGCGGCCTCGGGATGCACCTGCCAGAACCCGTGCGCATCGACGCGCCACTCCCGGCCACCGGCCCGCTCGACGGCGACGCCGTCACCGGAGACCGTGCGCGGACGTCCCCGCTGCGGCCGCTCCACGATGTGCATCTGGCCCATCGAGTCGGCGGTCAGGTCGAGCTCCGCACCCCGCGTCCAGTGCTGCTGGGCGACCTCTTCGACGAGGTCCGGGTACGCGATGGTGCACCGCCGCGCGGGCACGACCTTGTGGCTGCGGTGGGCCCGGAAACCGGCCCGTCCCTTGCCGTCGACGACCATACGCAGCCGGGTCCGCCAGTCGCCCAGGCCGCCGGGCAGGGCCTCGACCTCCACGTCCAGGTCCAGGCCGGCCAGCCGGCGCAGCTGCTCGGCGACGACGGTGGCCTTCAACGACCGCTGGGCCTCCGCCGACGCGTGCTGCCAGTCGCAGCCGCCACAGCCACCGGGATGGGCCAGCGGGCACGGGGCCGCCACGCGATCCGGCGACGGCTCCAACACCTCGACGGCGTCGGCGCGGCAGAACGACCCGCCCTTGTCCTCGGTGACCTCGACGACCACGCGCTCACCCGGCAGCGCGTGCCGCACGAACACCACCCGCCCGTCGGCCCGGGCGACGCAGTGCCCGCCGTGGGCGACCGCGCCGACCTCGACCTCCAGCCGACGTCCGGTCCATGTCTGAGCCTGCGTCACGTCCGGGTCTTCCTCTGCTCGACGGGGGTGTCCAGGCCGCGGCGGATCTGCCCGGGCGTGACGATCCGCCGGGACTCCTCGCGCTGGTTGGCCGACTGGAGCTGCCACGGCACGCTGGTGACCATCACGCCCGGCTGGAACAGCAGCCGGCCCTTGAGCCGCAGCGCGCTCTGGTTGTGCAGCAACTGCTCCCACCAGTGGCCGACCACGTACTCGGGCAGGAACACCGTCACCACGTCGCGCGGGTTGTCGGTGCGGACCCGCTTCACGTAGTCCAGCACCGGCTTGGTGATCTCCCGGTACGGCGACTCGATCACCTTCAGCGGCGTCCGGAAGCCCTTGCGGTCCCACTCGGCGACCAGGTCGCGGGTGTCGGCGTCGTCCACGTTGACGGTGACCGCCTCCAGCACGTCCGGCCGGGTCGCCTTGGCGTAGGACAGCGCCCGCAGCGTGGGCAGGTGCAGCTTGGACACCAGCACGATGGCGTGGTTGCGGGACGGCATGACCGACCAGTTGGCGTCCGACTTGTCCTTCTCGTCCTGAGCCATCCTCAGCTCGGCGGCGACCGTGTCGTAGTGCTTGCGGATCGCGGTCATCAGGGCGAAGATCCCGGCCATCGCGGCGATCGCGATCCAGGCGCCGGCGGCGAACTTGGTGATCAGCACGACGATCAGCACGGCGCCGGTGCAGACCAGGCCGATGGTGTTGATCACCTGCGAGCGCCGCATCCGGGCCCGCACGCTCCGGTCCTGCTCGGTGGCCAGCAGCCGGTTCCAGTGCCGGATCATGCCGGCCTGGCTGCACGTGAACGACACGAACACGCCGACGATGTAGAGCTGGATCAGCCGGGTGACCTCGGCGTCGAACGCCACGATCAGCACCACCGCCAGCGCGGCCAGGAAGATGATGCCGTTGCTGAACGCCAGCCGGTCGCCGCGGGTGTGCAGCTGGCGCGGCAGGTAGCGGTCCTGGGCCAGGATCGAGCCCAGCACCGGGAAGCCGTTGAACGCGGTGTTGGCCGCCAGCACCAGGATGATGCCGGTGACGAACGAGATGTAGTAGAAGGCCGGCGGGAAGTTGCTGAACACCGCCGCCGCGATCTGGGCCAGGATGGTCTTCTGCTGGTAGCCGGCGGGCGCGCCGACCAGCTGCGTGGCCGGGTCGTCGGCGAAGTTCACGTGCGTGAGCATCGCCAGGCCGATGATGCCGATCAGCATCACCACCGCGACCACGCCCATCATCAGCAGCGTGGTCGCCGCGTTGCGGGACTTCGGCTTGCGGAAGGCCGGCACGCCGTTGCTGATCGCCTCCACACCGGTCAGCGCGGCGCAGCCGGAGGAGAACGAGCGCAGGATCAGGAACGCGAACGCGATGCCCGTCATGGACGTCTCGGCGTGCAGCTCGAAGCCCGCGCTCTCGGCCCGCAGGTCGGCGCCGCTGATCGCGCGCACGACCCCCCAGATCACCATGCCGATGACGCCGACCATGAAGCCGTAGGTCGGGATGGCGAAGGCGGCGCCCGACTCGCGAATGCCTCTCAGGTTCATCGCCGTGAGCAGGCCGACCACCAGCAGGCAGAACAGCACCTTGTGGTCGCCGACGAACGGCAGCGCCGAGCCGATGTTGGCGATGCCCGAGGCGGTGGACACCGCCACCGTCAGGATGTAGTCCACCAGCAGCGCGCTGGCCACGGTGAGGCCGAAGTAGCGGCCGAGGTTGGTGGTGGCCACCTCGTAGTCGCCGCCGCCGCTGGGATAGGCGTGCACGTTCTGCCGGTACGAGGCGACCACGACCAGCATGACCAGCGCGACCACGACGCCGATCCACGGCGCGAAGCCGTAGGCCGACAGGCCGGCCACGCTCAGCGTCAGGAAGATCTCCTCCGGGGCGTAGGCCACCGAGGACAGCGCGTCGGACGCGAACACCGGCAGGGCGATCCGCTTCGGCAGCAGCGTGTGGGCCAGCCGGTCGCTGCGGAAGGGTCGGCCGAGGACTAGGCGCTTGGCCGCGGTCGCAATCTTGGACACAACGGCACAGCGTAGGCGAGGCGGTCACCACTTCGGAGCAGTCGTCTGTAGGTTGGGGAACAAACCGGTCCATTGGTGCATTGGGGGGTTGCGGGGGACCGCCGTCACCGCCGCCAGGTACCGTGCAGCGCGCATCGCGGAGGAGGACGATTCGTGCACGTGGTGGTCATGGGCTGCGGCCGCGTGGGGGCATCGCTGGCCAAGGCGCTCGAGCGTCTGGGCAACCAGGTTGCCGTCATCGACAAGAACGGCCAGGCCTTCCGCAGGCTCGGCAGCGATTTCCACGGCCAGCAGGTCGTGGGCAACGGATTCGACCGGCAGGTGCTGGTCGCCGCCGGCATCGAGCGGGCCGGCGCGCTGGCCGCCGTGTCCAGCGGCGACAACTCGAACATCATCGCGGCCCGGGTGGCCCGCGAGACGTTCGGCGTCCAGCACGTCGTCGCCCGCATCTACGACCCCAAGCGGGCGGCCGTCTACGAGCGACTGGGCATCCCGACGGTGGCGACGGTGCCGTGGGCCACCGACCGCTTCCTGCGCATGCTCGTGCCCGAGGGGCAGGCCGCGGCCTGGCGCGACCCGTCCGGCTCGGTGGCGGTGCTGCCGCTGCCGGTGCACGAGGGCTGGGTCGGCCGCAAGGTCGCGGAGCTCCAGGAGACGGTCGGCGCGCGGGTGGCGTTCATCATGCGCTTCGGCACCGGCGTGCTGCCCGAGCCGAGCACCGTCGTGCAGGCCGACGACGAGATCTACGTCGCCGCCCTGTCCGGCACCATCACCGAGGTCACCGCGGCGGCGGGCCAGGCACCCGAGGAGAGCCACTGATGCGGATCGCGATCGCGGGCGCCGGCGCCGTCGGCCGGTCCATCGCCCAGGAGCTGCTCGGCAGCAGCCACGAGGTGATGCTGATCGAGCGGGACGCGGCGCACTTCGAGCCCAGCACCGTCGAGCAGGCCGAGTGGGTGCACGCCGACGCGTGTGAGCTGTCCTCGCTGGAGGACGCCGGCATCCAGCTGTGCGACGTGGTCATCGCCGCCACCGGCGACGACAAGGTCAACCTGGTGGTGTCGCTGCTGGCCAAGACGGAGTTCGCGGTCCGGCGCGTGGTGGCCCGGGTCAACGACCCGACCAACGAGTGGCTGTTCACCGAGGCGTGGGGCGTGGACGTGGCCGTGTCCACGCCGCGCATGCTGGCCGCCATGGTCGAGGAGGCCGTGACCGTCGGCGACCTGGTGCGGCTGATGACGCTGCGCCAGGGCCAGGCCAACCTGGTGGAGATCACTCTGCCGCACGACACCGCGCTGGCCGGGCAGGCCGTCAGCGAGCTCGCGCTGCCCCGGGACGCGGCGCTGGTGACCATCCTGCGCGGCGGGCGGGTCATCGTGCCGCAGCCGGACGACCCGTTCGAGCAGGGCGACGAGCTGCTGTTCGTGGCGTCGGCGGACGTGGAGCAGGAGATCCGGACGGCTCTCGGCCTCGCCTGAGGCTCTGTGCGGTGAAGGGGGCCTTCCTCGCGTTGAATGCGAGGAAGGCCCCCTTCACGGCGTTCGGGGGCGGCTCAGGTGGCGGGTTCTTCCTGGGCCGGCCGTGGCGGGTGCTCCGGCTGCCCGCCAGGGGGCTGTTCGCCGGCGTTCAGCTCGGCCAGGCGCTTGTCGGCCTTGCGCACGGCCCACACCGTGACGGCGATGGCGATGGCCGTCAGCGGGTAGCCCATGGCGATGCGGGCCAGGCCCAGCAGGCCGACGTTGTTCTGGTCGTAGAGCCACTGCTGGACGACGAACTTGGAGCCGAAGACCAGGATCCAGACCAGCGTGGCGATGTCGTAGTACAGGCGGGCGGTCTTGTCGGACCGCCACTTGAAGCCGGTGTTGTTCAGCGTGGACCAGATCACGCCGGCCAGCGGCCAGCGGACCAGCGCCGAGATCAGGAAGGCGCCGCAGTAGACCAGGCTGCTCCAGATGCCGAAGGCGAAGAAGCCCTTGGCCGAGCCGGTGCGAATGGTGATGAAGGCGGCCACGGCGATGCCGAACAGGCCCGAGATCGCCGGCTGGAGCGGCTCGCGGCGGACCAGCCGCAGCACGGCGATCGCCACCGCGACGCCGACCGCCGCCCACAGCGCGGGCTGCCAGTCGAAGATGTAGTTGACCAGCACGAAGACCACGATGGGGACCGAGGAGTAGATGAGGCCGCTGATGCCGCCCATCTGCTCCAGCAGGGTCGGCGTCGGTTTTCCGTCGTCTTCGGCCTCGTCCCCGGACGTGGGGGCCGGCTGTTCGCTCATGAAGTCGTCTGCAACTCGTAGTAGGGGTTGTAGAGCACCTTGCGGCCGTCGCGGACCGCGATCCGACCCCGGGCCTTGATGGTGCGCCCAGGCTCGATGCCGGCGATCCGGCGCCGGCCGAGCCAGACTAGCGTCACGCCCTCGGTGCCGTCGTACAGCTCGGCTTCCAGCGTCGCGGCCGCGTCCCGGGGACACAGCTCCACGCTGCGCAGCCGGCCGAGGACGGTGACCTCCTCGCCGGACTGGCAGTCGCACGCCCGCTGCGCGCCGACGGCGTCGACCTCGCGCGACAGATCGTCGGCGTCCAACTCGGTGACGTCGCTGGTCAGTCGGCGTACGAGACGATTCCAGTAACCGCCCCTGGTGCTCGCCATCTCCCGCGCTCCTATGCGCTTTTGGCCCCCACGCCGGGCCGTTCACTCGCCAGGGTAACCGTGCGCGGGGTCGGCGAACCGCGTCCGAACCGGCAAGATCTGGCGATGTGACCGAGACGGCCGTCCTGCTGCCCGGAACCGGATCGGATGACGTTTTCATCCGTTCGGTCTTCGCCTCCCCACTGGCCGCCGCCGGTGTGGCGCTGGTCGCCCCGGAACCGGTTCCAGGGCCCGGTTTGGGCCTTTCACACCTCGCTTGCCTGGACGCCGCGTCCGCTCTGCACGGGCGGGTCCTCGCCGGCGGCATCTCCTTCGGCGCGCACCTCGCCGCCGAGTGGGCTTTGGCACATCCGGATCACTGCGCCGGCCTGCTGCTCGCCATGCCCGGCTGGCACGGCTCCCCCGGCGACTGCCCCGCCGCCGTCGCCGCCCGCTACTCGGCTGCCGCCGTCCGCCGTGACGGCCTCGACGCCACCCTGGCCGCCATTTCCGACGTTCCTCCGTGGCTTGCCGCGGAGCTCAACCGCGCCTGGCGCCGGCACGGGGCCGGCCTCGCCGACTCCCTGCTGGCCGCCGCCGACCGTCCCGCGCCGGTCCTGTCCCGGCTGTCCGTTTTGGACATCCCCGTCGGCGTCGTCGCCGTCCGCGACGACCCCTTGCACCCCACCGCCATCGCCGCCGAGTGGGCCGCCGCCATCCCCGGCGCCGAGCTCCGCTCCCTCTCGTTCGCCGACTTCGGCGCCGACCGCTCCGCCCTGGGCCGAGCCGCCGTCGCCGCCTGGCAGGCGTCCGCGGCTAGACGAGGGTCTCCGCCAGCTGCCTGAACAGGGGCGTCTGGGCGTCGTCGATGCCGCGCCGGACATGGGACATCAGCAGGAGCACGGCCAGCGCCCGCGACCACTCGAAGGCGCGGTCCTCGTCGAGGACCCGGAGCCCGGCGACGCGGGACCGGAGCTGGTCGACGGTGGTGACGTCGAGGAACGCCCAGTCGACGACGTCCAGGTCGGGGTCGCCGAGGCAGGGCCGGGGGTCGATGGCGACGTAGCCGCGGGCGCCCAACAGGACGTTGGCGGGGTGGAGGTCGCCGTGCACCAGCCGCACGACGGAGCCGGTGTCGGCGAGGCGGCGGGCGGCGGCGTGGGAGCCGTCGAGCAGCTCGCCGGGCACACCGGGATTGCGGCGGCGGGCCAGGTCGTACATGAAGTCGACGCGGTCGGCGACGGTGGGGAAGCCGGTGGGCGGCGGCACGTCGCGGAGCGAGGCGAGCAGGTCGGCGGCGGGCCGCCAGTCGGCCAGCGGGGTGCCGGGCTCCAGGGCCTCGATGAGCAGGGCGTTGTCCTCGTCGGCGACGTCGAGCAGCGACACGACGGCCGGCGACGAGGACCAGGCCCGCAGGGCGGCGGCCTCGGTGGCGAAGACGTCGGGGTCGGGCGTGAGCTTGAGGTACGCGCCGGAGCCGTCGGACCGGCGGCAGCGGAACGTCACGGACGTGCCGCCGGTCATCCTGGCCGCGACCTCCAGGCCCCAGCGCGCGGACAGCCGCGCCACCAGGGTCGGCACGCCGTCGAGCCACGGCTGGACCTCCGGCCCGAACCGGCCGCGAAGCCGGTCGACCGTCGACTGGGAGAGCACGTCAGCCCTGTTGCTGGGCCTGGATGTGCTGGGCGATCGCCGGCGGCAGCTCGACGGGCAGCGGGGTCCGCACGGGCTGTGGACCGGTGCCGCGGACGACCACGGTGCCCCGGACGACGTTGCGCAGCAGCTCGGAGGCGATGACGTTGTGCTCACCGGGCCCGGCGACGACGCCGCGCAGCATCCACCGCGGCCCGTCCACGCCGATGAACCGCAGCACGACGTTGTTGGCGGTGGCGGCGAGCTCGGTCCCCCACTCGCCGGACTCCTTGATCACCCGCGCCCCGTCGGCGCGCAGCTGGGTGACCAGCTCCTCGCAGATCTCCGGCCACAGGCCGCCGCCCCGGGGCGCGGCGTACGCGCTGACGGTGACCTGCCCGATCGGCGTCACCAGGTGCACGGCCCGGACCGGCCCGGACGGGTCCACCTCGACCTGGAGCTGGGCGCCGTCGGGCACGGGCACCCGCACGGACCCCAGGTCCAGCCGGGACAGCCCGTCCTGCGGCGCGTCCTCCTCGTCGAAGGGGCCGGTCGTCAGCGGGCCCTCGTCCTCGGGCTCCTCGGCGACGTCGTAGTTCGGTACCCCCAGGCGGCCGCTGTCCTTGCTGACATGGTGCCGCCCGCGCTTGCCGCGCTTGCCGAACATCCCGTTACTCCTTCGTCCCCTGCTGGGCCCCGGCTCCCGCCGCGGCCGCGAGCACCGCGTGCCCGCCGGTGGATCCGTAGCCGCCGGCGCCCCGCTCGGAGGCGGGCAGCTGGTCGACCTCCTCGAAGACCACGTGCTCGACGCGCTGCACGACGAGCTGCGCGATGCGGTCCCCCCGGCGCAGCTCGATCGGCTCGCGGAGGTCGTGGTTGATCAGGCACACCTTGATCTCGCCGCGGTAGCCCGCGTCGATGGTCCCGGGCGTGTTCACCACGCTGAGGCCGACCCGGGCGGCCAGGCCCGAGCGGGGGTGCACGAAGCCGGCGTAGCCGACCGGCAGCGCGATGGCCACACCGGTGCCCAGCACGGCCCGCTCGCCCGGCGCCAGGACGACGTCCGAGGTCGTCACCAGATCGACGCCCGCGTCGCCGGCCGTGGCATAGGACGGCACCGGGACGCCGGGATCGATTCGGGAGAGGAGGACCTGCACGCTCGACACGGCGCGTGACACTACCCTGGTGCCGTGACCGAGAGCGTGAGTGCGGTGGCAAAGACCAAGCCGGTGTTCGCCGAGCGGCTGTACGTGCCGTGGTGGGGCTGGCCGCTGCCGGTGATCGCGGCCGTGCTGATGGCGGCCGAGGTGCACATGGGCTACCCCGGCGTGCGGGCATGGCTGCCCTACCTGATCACCGTGCCGCTGGTGATCGGGGTGATGCTGTGGCTGGGCCGCGCCACCGTCAGGGTCGTCGACGACGAGCTCTGGGTGGGCGACGCCCACGTGCCGCTGCGCTTCGTGGACGAGGTCGAGGTGATCCCGGCCAAGGCCAAGCGCAAGGCGCTCGGCCCGGACCTGGATCCCGCGGCGTTCGTCGCGCACCGCGGCTGGGTCGGGCCGGTCCTCCGGGTCTACCTGAACGACCCGGCGGATCCGACCCCGTACTGGCTGTTCAGCGTCCGCAACGCGGACAAGCTGGCCGCCATACTGCACAACTGACCCCCAGAACGCCCGAGTGCCGCGCCGGCGGCGCGAGGTGCCTCCCGCGCGCCGTCCGATCGCGCCAGCTCAGGCGCAGTCCCGGCAGATCAACTGCCCGTTGTGCTCCTCGGCCAGTCGACTCCGGTGGTGCACCAGGAAACAGCTGGAACAGGTGAACTCGTCAGCCTGCTTCGGCAGCACCTTGACAGTGAGTTCCTCGTTCGACAGGTCGGCACCTGGCAGCTCGAAGTTCTCATCCGGCGCATCCACATCGACGTCGACCACGCCGGACTGCGTCTCGTTGCGCCGCGCCTTCAACTCCTCGAGGGAGTCCTCGGCCAGGTCGTCGTCCTGGCTCCGGCGCGGAGCGTCGTAGTCGGTCGCCATACTTCTTTCACCCCTGCAGTCACAATTCAGACTGTGTTCGTGCCGCTGGTCAACGTTCCAGGGCCCCAATTTGTGCCCGCCGCCGTGAGTGACGGAGGTCTCGCTCCAGGCCGGCTGCCACCCATGATCGTCAAGCGATTCCAGCCGCACCCTCAGTGGCTCGGAGCGCGTGGATGGTAGCCCATCGCGCAAGGGTCTACGCACACACTCACCCATCCGTGGTCCTAGCTGGCGGGATCGACCCGCACGGCGGGGGAATTCCGGCGGGAAACCCCTTGCCCCGACGGCCCGCACGTGATGCGATCGGCGCAGGTGGGACCTGACGGTGCGCGCACGGTCGATCGCGTTACGCGACGGCGGGCGGCGATCGGACACGGACCGGACACGGACGGCGGTGCCGGCCGACGCCACTCGTCGGCAACGCCTAGGCTGATCACAGGCGACGGCCGGGGTGTCGTCGGGGTTCACCAGTCACGACGCGTCGCGTCGGTCGGGGTCGAGGAGGGCGGGGACGTGACTGCCGTTGGCGGGGTCAGGGGGAAGGCCAAGCCGCTGTACCGGAAGCGGCGACCGTGGCCCGCCATGGTCCTGTTCGCCGTCCTGGCGGTGGTGGCCGGCTTCATCTGGGTCAAGGTCATGAACACCACCGACGACGTCGACGCCGCCGTGCACTGCAACAACCCGGGCCCGGCGCCCTCCGGCGCCACCCCGCCGGCGACGCCCGCACCCAAGCTCGGCACCGTCCTCGCGCACGACGCCCTGGACAAGACCGCGCCCGCCCCGGCCGCCCAGGTGCAGGTGCGCGTCTACAACGCCAGCAACACCCGCAACCAGGCGTCGATCGTGAACGCCGCGGTCACCGCCGCCGGCTTCGGCACCGCCGGCGACCCGGCCAACGACCCGGTCTACGTGGCCGGCGACATGAAGTGCCGCGCCCAGATCCGGTTCGGCCCCAACGGCGTCGCCGGCGCCCGCACGCTGAGCATCGTCGAGCCGTGCGCCGAGCTGGTGCGCGACGAACGCCAGGACAGCACCGTCGACCTGGCCGTCGGCACCAAGTACGACGAGTTCAAGGTCAACTCCAGCGCGAAGCAGGTGCTCCAGCAGCTCGCCGCGTGGGCCCAGAAGCAGCCACCGGCGCAAGGTGGCCAGCTGTCGCAGCCCACCGGCCAGCCGCCCGTGAGCGCCGACCTGATCAACGCCGCCCGCGCGGTGCACTGTTAGTTGGCGCGCTGGCGCGCGCGTGCTCGGCCCCTTTGGGGCCGACGCCTCGCCCTTGCTGGATTTCGATCGCCCGCATCGGCCGAGTGGTGGGGCGCGTCGGGTGGCGGGCGATCGAAATCCAGTAACCGGGCGAAGCGTCGGCGGGGCCTCGCGGTCTCCGGGCCTGGAGTCGGCGAGGACTTCTCCGGTCAGACCTTGCCGAAGCCGCTTTCGACCAGGGCCGCGCGGAGCTGGTCGGCGATGCCGGGGGCGGCGGCGAAGGTGGCCTCCTCGCCCAGACCGTCGTCGTCGGGGCCGGGGAATCGGACTACAGCGCCCGCCTCCTCGGCGATGAGGCCGCCGGCGGCCCAGTCCCAGCGGTGCAGGCCGTGCTCCACGTACGCGTCCTCCCAGCCGGCGGCGACCGCGCACAGGTCGAGCGACGCAGCGCCGCAGCGGCGGATGTCGCGCACCCGACCGAGCATCCGGTTGACGGCGTCGGCCTGCCGCAGCCGGCGCGAGTGGTCGTAGGAGAAGCCGGTGCCGAGCAGGGACAGCTCCAGCCGAGTGGTCGCCGCGGCACGCAGCGGCTGCCCGTCAAGAAAGGCGCCGCCGCCCCGGGCGGCGGTCCAGACGCGGCCGGAGACGGGCTCCACCACCGCGCCGGCCACGGACACGCCGTCGAGCTGGGCCGCGATGGAGACGGCGTAGAACGGCAGGCCGTAGAGATAGTTGACGGTGCCGTCGATCGGGTCGACGACCCAGACCATGCCGCCCAGCGACGTCGTGCCGCCCTCCTCCTCGCCCAGCACCGGTTCGCCGGGGCGCAGTTGGGCCAGACGGTCGCGGACCAGTTGTTCGGAAGCGCGGTCCGCGGCGGTCACCACGTCGGTTTCGCTGGACTTGGTGTCCACCTGGGTGACAGCGTGGCTGCGTGCGTTGCGGACCAGCTCGGCGGCCTCCGTGGCGACGGTGACAGCGATCCTGACGAGTTCCTCGGATTCTGCGGCTAGCACGCCGTCAACCGAACCACACACGTTAGGGTCTGCGCACACTCCCGAAGACCCGCGCGCTGGGTCGAGGACTGACAGCGGACTGAATCGAGTAGGAAGGGTCCGACGGATGGGCACAACCCGCGGGTTCGGGATCGACATCGGTGGATCCGGCATCAAGGGCGGACTTGTCGACCTGGAGACCGGCGAACTGGACGGCGAGCGGCTGCGCATCGTCACGCCGCAGCCGTCCACCCCGGACGCGGTGGCCGACGTGGTCGCTGAGATCGTCGAGAAGTTCGGGTGGACCGGCCCGGTCGGGGTCACCCTGCCCTGCGTGGTCAAGCGTGGCGTCGCGCTGACCGCGGCCAACGTGGACAAGGGCTGGGTCGACACCGACGCGGCCGCCCTGTTCGCCCGCCGCCTGGGCCGGGAGCCCGGCGGGGTCGTGGTGCTCAACGACGCCGACGCGGCCGGCATGGCCGAGGTCCGCTACGGCGCCGGCAAGGACCAGCCGGGCGTGGTGGTGCTGCTGACCTTCGGCACCGGCATCGGCAGCGCCGTGTTCCTGGACGGCAGGCTCGTGCCCAACACCGAGTTCGGCCACCTCGAGGTGGACGGGCACGACGCGGAGAAGCGCGCCGCGGCGTCGGTGAAGGACGAGAAGGACCTGTCGTGGGAGGAGTGGACCCACCGGGTCAGCCGCTACCTGCGCACGCTGGAGGACCTGATCTGGCCGGACCTGGTGATCGCCGGCGGCGGCGTCAGCAAGAAGGCCGACAAGTGGCTGCCGCTGCTCAAGGTCCGCACGAAGGTGGTCCCCGCGGCGCTGAAGAACGACGCCGGCATCGTCGGCGCGGCCCACGCCGCCGCCCACGGGATCGGCCACTAGGGGTACGCCGAAAAAACTGACCGAATCGTGTTCCGGCGATCTACCTGCGGGAACACGGGAAAAGGGCCCGACGACGGCCGTGTGGCGGCAACGCGGCGCGGCCGTCGTCGTTACAATGGAACGGTGCCCACGGTCAGCAACCGCCGGGCGCTCCCCCGAAACCCCCTGGCGGCCGAGGTTCGCGCCCTCCGGCCTGCCGTGAAGGATCGTCGCGAAAGGGCGTACGTGGCAGCCGCAGAAACCGCAACCCGACGCTCCGCCACCCCCGCGAGCGCCGCGAAGGCACAGCAGCCGGTCGACGGCGAGGAGGCCGTGAAGGCCACCCCTGCGCGTGGTGCGGCCAGGACCGGCGCCGCGAAGACCGCGGCCAAGAAGCCGGCGGGCCCCCGGACCGCCGCGGCCAAGAAGACAGCGGCCGGCAAGGCCGCCCCGGCCAAGGCGAAGAAGGACGGCGAGGACCCCGAGGACATCGAGGGCGAGCCGGAGATCGACGCGGCCGAGCTCGAGGACGTGGTCGTCGAGGACGTGGTCGAGGAGCCCGACGAGGAGGAGACGAAGGACAGCTCCGACTTCGTCTGGGACGAGGAGGAGTCCGAGGCGCTGCGGCAGGCCCGCAAGGACGCCGAGCTGACCGCCTCCGCCGACTCGGTTCGCGCCTACCTCAAGCAGATCGGCAAGGTGGCGCTGCTCAACGCCGAGGAGGAGGTGGAGCTGGCCAAGCGGATCGAGGCCGGGCTCTACGCCGCCGAGCGTGTGCGCAAGGCCGAGGACGAGACCGAGAAGCTGGCCCCGCAGATGCGCCGGGACCTGCGCTGGATCGTGCGCGACGGCGAGCGGGCCAAGAACCACCTGCTGGAGGCCAACCTCCGCCTGGTGGTGTCGCTGGCCAAGCGCTACACCGGCCGCGGCATGGCGTTCCTGGACCTGATCCAGGAGGGCAACCTGGGTCTGATCCGCGCGGTGGAGAAGTTCGACTACACCAAGGGCTACAAGTTCTCCACGTACGCCACCTGGTGGATCCGGCAGGCCATCACCCGCGCCATGGCCGACCAGGCCCGCACCATCCGCATCCCGGTGCACATGGTCGAAGTGATCAACAAGCTCGGCCGCATCCAGCGCGAGCTGCTCCAGGACCTCGGCCGCGAGCCGACGCCGGAGGAGCTGGCCAAGGAGATGGACATCACCCCGGAGAAGGTGCTGGAGATCCAGCAGTACGCCCGGGAGCCCATCTCGCTGGACCAGACCATCGGCGACGAGGGCGACAGCCAGCTCGGCGACTTCATCGAGGACTCCGAGGCCGTGGTGGCCGTGGACGCGGTGTCGTTCACGCTGCTCCAGGACCAGCTCCAGTCGGTGCTGGCGACGCTGTCCGAGCGGGAGGCGGGCGTGGTGCGGCTGCGCTTCGGCCTCACCGACGGCCAGCCCCGCACCCTGGACGAGATCGGCCAGGTCTACGGCGTGACCCGCGAGCGGATCCGCCAGATCGAGTCGAAGACCATGTCCAAGCTCCGTCACCCGTCCCGGTCCCAGGTCCTGCGGGACTACCTGGACTGACGGTCTCCGCAGAGCTACCCGCGGCGCCCCGTTCGGCCTTCCGGCCGGCGGGGCGCCGTCGGTTTTCGGCGGCCGTGATCGACAAGAGGTGGGGTGTTCACCTCGCCGATGGTCGTTCGTGGCCCTCAGTTGGCCCGTGGGACGCCCGTGACGCGATCGGCGGGTCGGCGATCGCGTGAGGGCCGCCGGGAGGCTCACGGGGGCCGAAACCGGGTGCCGGGGGCTTGTTCGCCAGAAGCGAATCTCACGCTCCGTGTTGTGACTCATCCCACAACTGGGGTGGTGATACGAACTCGGTCGTGGTTCTCTGACGTAGCTTGAGTACCTGAGTTCGTTGCGCAGCGTCAGGTCGGACCCGATCCGACGACAAAACGTAACCGACTCGGCACCTGTCGACGGCTCCGGCCACGGACCATCGACAGGGTGGGATGTCACGGAGTGTGGCTTTGCTGCATCCGGGTACATCTCACGTGACGGGAGTCGCCACGACGGTCGGGAACACCGCCGAGGCGCCGAGCGTCTGCAACAGTGATGGCAGCGAGCACCAGATGCCGACGGGCGGCGACCCGGAGGTAGGTGGTCGCAGCTGGAGTAGGCACCGGAAGCATCTGGTGCCGGGACGGAGGGAGATTTCCATGACGACCTTGCTCACCCGCCCCGAGCTGACCGCTGTCGACCGCTGCGACCGGTGCGGCGCAGCCGCTCAGGTACGCGCCATTCTCCCGTCCGGAGGCGAGCTCCTCTTCTGCGGACACCACGCCCGCGAGCACAGCGCCAAGCTGCGTGAGCTCTCGGCCGAGATCCAGCAGGGCTGAGCCCCCCGAAGGCAATTGGCACGGGGCTCAGGGGCAGACGAAGTCCACCTTCATAGACGAGCAGAGGCGCGGGCCAGGTGTGGGCCCGCGCCTCTCTACTACCCGAACGACGTCAGTGACGCAGGGAAGGACGCCTTACCCTCGCTGGATGCAGGGAAGGCGTCCTTCCCTGCATCACGCCGGGGTCAGCCGGCCAGGGCCTGCTGGAAGGCGAGCTCGGCGGCGCCGATGATCTTGGCTTCCTTGCCGAGCGGGGAGGCCACGATCCGGATGCCGCCGACGGCCCGGCTGACCAGGCTGAGCTCCCGCACGGTCTCGGCGGCCTCGTCGACGACGGCCTCCGGCAGCGCGGCCAGCAGGTCGCCGAGCACGACCAGCTGCGGCCCGAGCAGGTTGACGATGTTGATCAGTCCGATGCCCAGCCAGTCGGTGAACTCCCGCAGCCGGCTCAGCGCCGCCTGCGGCTCGCCGGCCAGTGCCCGCAGCTCGCCGACGACGGCCTCCCGCGGCGAGCCCTCGGGCAGTCCCAGGGCCCGGCACAGGGCGTCCTCGCCGATCTCGGTCTCCCAGCAGCCCCGGCACCCGCAGTAGCAGGGCCGGCCGCCGGGCCGCACCACCATGTGCCCCAGCTCGCCGACGTAGCCGCCGCTGCCGCGCAGCGCGGCCCGCTCGGAGATGACCCCGCCGCCCACGCCGACGTCCACCGACACGAACACCATGTCGGCGGTGTCGCTGGCGATGCCGCGCGTGTGCTCGGCCAGCGCGCCGAGCTCGGCGTCGTTGCCGACCAGGACCGGCCGGTGCAGGGCGGCGGACAGCCGCTCCCCCACCGGCACGCCCTCCCAGTGCAGGTTGGGCGCCTCGTGCACGTACCCGTCGCGCCGGACGACGCCGGGCACGGACACCCCGACGCCGACCGGCTCGGAGCCGATGCGCTCGGCCAGCCGCCGGCAGGCGGTGCCGATCTTGGCCAGCAGGTCGTCCGGCGTGCCGGCGCCCCGGGGCAGGGTCCAGCCCCGCGTGCCCAGCACCTCGCCGCCGAAGCCGACGGCCGCCACGGTGGTCTGCTCGACGCCGACGTCGACGGCGAGCACCCACAGCGACCGCGGCTGCGGCAGCACCAGCAGGGACGGCCGGCCGGCGCCGGTGCGCTTGGCCGAGACCTGCTCGACCACCACACCCGCGTCGGCCAGGCCGTCGACCAGAGCCTTGATCGTGCTCCGGTTCAGCCCCAGCTCGGCGGCCAGTTCCGCCCTGGTGCACGGCCCGCCGACGTGCAGCCTGCGCAGCAGGGCGGTCCGGTTGTGCCTGCGGACCTCGTCGGGACGTGTACCCGCGGTTGGCGGACCGCTCACCGCACACCCCCTCGTGCCCCTGTGGAGCTGCTAGTGACCGGTCGCCTTGGCCCGCCGGCGCGACAGCGCGTCGACGCTGGCGGCCAGCAGCAGGACGGCACCGGTGACGATGCTGACCACGGCCGCGGGCGCGCCGATCAGGCCCAGGCCGTTGCTGACGATCGTGATCACGAAACCACCGATGATGGCGTTGGACAGCCGGCCCTTGCCGCCGAACAGCGACGTGCCGCCGATGACCGCGGCGCCGACGGCGAACAGCAGCGTGTTGCCGCCACCGGCGTTCGGGTCGACGGAGCCGACCTTGGACGAGTAGACGATGGCGCCGACGGCCGAGACCGTGGAGGCGATCACGAAGACGCTCATCCGGATCTTGGGCACGTTGATGCCGGCGCGCCGCGCCGCCTCGGCGCTGCCGCCGACGGCGTAGATGTGCCGGCCGTACTTGGTGCGGTCCAGCACGAAGGTGCCGATCACCAGCAGCACCAGCACGATCGGCACCACGTAGGGCACGCCCTCGATGGTGATCCGGTCCGGGTTGGGCGAGCGGTTCAGCGTGAGCAGGTAGGTGGCCGCCGCGCCGAGCACGACCACCGCGCCGACCTTGGCCATGATCAGCACCGTCGGCTGGGCGACCAGGCCGCGACGGACCCGGCCGGCGTGGCGGGACAGCACGACCGCGGCGTAGCCGCCGGCGAAGATCAGGAACAGGATCCAGCTGCCCAGGATGTTCAGGTTGTTGTTGGCCACGCCGAACAGCACCGGGTCGTTGCTGATGGACAGCGTGCCGCCGTCGCCGATCAGCTTCAGGATCACGCCGCCCCAGGCCAGGAACAGCGCGAGGGTCACGACGAAGGACGGGATGCCGACCTTGGAGATCAGCACGCCGGTGAGGCAGCCGATGACGGAGCCGACGCAGATCGCGAGCAGCATCTCGACCCACGGGTTGGCCGGCACGCCGCTCAGGAGCAGCAGCACCGCGACCGCGGACAGCGCGGCGCCGAGCCAGATCCGCTGCCACACGGCGACGCCGATGGCCAGCACGCCGCCGACGATGAAGGCGTAGTAGACGGTGTCGCCCATGCCGCCCTGGAGATTGCCGGCCTTGACCAGGTGCAGCGCCATGACGGAGGCGGCCACACCGGACGCGGTGCCGGCGGACAGGTCGATCTCTCCGAGCAGCAGCACGAACACCAGGCCCATCGCGATGATGGTGATGCCGGCGGCCTGCGCGAGCAGGTTGGAGAGGTTGTTCATGGTGAGGAACGTGTCCGACGCGACGGCGAACACGATGACCAGCACGATCAGGCCGGCCAGCGCCGGCAGCGAGCCCAGCTCGCCGCCGCGGACGCGGTCGACGTAGTCGCGCAGGGCCTGGCCCGTGGACCGGCTGGTGGTGTCGATGCCGAAGTCGGCGATGGCGGCGTCCTGCTTGTCCGCGGTCTTGACGGCCTCGGCGGGCGTGTCGCTGGAGGGCTTGGGGTCCGACGGCGGGGCGGCGGCAGGTGTGTCAGTCATTGGAAGCGATCCCTTGCAGTTCAGACCGTGGCGACTTCGGGCTTGGCCAGGCCGATGTCGCCGGACCGGCCGGCGGTGATCAGCTCGACGACCTGGGTGTTGGTCAGGTCCTTGGTCGGCAGCTGGGCGACCATGCGGCCCAGGTAGAGGGTCGAGATGGTGTCCGCGACCTCGAAGACGTCGTTCATGTTGTGGCTGATCAGCACTACGCCGAGGCCCTGGTCGGCCAGCCGGCGCACCAGGTCGAGCACCTGGCGGGTCTGGGCCACGCCCAGCGCGGCGGTCGGCTCGTCGAGCAGCACGACCTTGCTGTTCCACAGCACGGCCTTGGCGATGGCGACGGTCTGCCGCTGGCCGCCGGACAGCGACGCGACGAGCGTGCGCACCGACTTGACCGTGCGGACCGACAGCGACGCCAGCGTCTCGCGGGCGGCCTGCTCCATGTCCGACTCGTCGAGCAGGCCGTAGTTGCCGCGCTCGCGGCCCAGGAACATGTTCTGGACGATGTCGAGGTTGTCGCACAGCGCGAGGTCCTGGTAGACGACCTCGATGCCCAGCGCGGCGGCCTCGCTCGGGCCGTTGATGTGCACCGGCTCGCCGTTGAAGAGAACCTCGCCGGAGTCGATGCCGTGGATGCCCGCGATGCACTTGACCACCGTGGACTTGCCGGCGCCGTTGTCGCCGACGAGCGCGGTCACCTCGCCGGGCCGGACCACGAGGTCCACGTCGTGCAGGACGTGGACGGGCCCGAAGCTCTTGTTGATCCCGCGCAGTTCGAGGATCGGCTCGGTCATGGGGATGTACTCCAGACTGTCACTGCCCGTCCCGTCGGCGGCGGGGGTTGTCGGGCATGGGAAGCCGCCGCGGCCGGCCCGGGTCGGGGGTCCGGGTCGGTCGCGGCGGCGGCCTTCGGAAGCGCCGTCAGGCGATCAGTTGATGCCAGCGGCCGCGCAGAGCGGAGCCACGTCGCCGGTGCAGACGTCGGCCTTGGCGACCGCGCCGGCCGAGATGACGTCCTTGACCTTGTCCTTGGTGATGGACTGCGGGTCGAGCAGCAGGGACGAGACCTCACGCTTGGTCTTCGGGTCCGTGACCTTCTGCGTGGCGATCTTGTCGGCGTCGGACTTGCTGTTCTTCAGCAGCGCGGTGGCGAGCTTCGCGGCGGCGTCCGCCTCCTGCTCGATCGGCTTGAACACGGTCATGTACTGGTCGCCGCGCAGGATGGCCTTGAGGCCGTCGGCGGTGGCGTCCTGGCCGGTGACCGGGACCTTGCCGTTGAGGCCGTTCTTCTTCAGCACGGCGATGACCGCGCCGGCCAGGCCGTCGTTGGCCGCGAGCACGCCGTCGACCTTGCCGCCGTTGGCGGTCAGGAAGTTCTCGAAGTTGGTGCCACCGGTCTGGTTGTCCCACTTGTCGGTGTACTGGGACTTGACGAGCTTCAGCGTGCCGGCGTCGTACAGCGGCTTCAGCACCTGCTGCTGGCCCTGGTAGAAGAGCAGCGCGTTGTTGTCGGTCGCCGCGCCCTCGATCTCGATGACCTGCGCGCCCTGCTTGCCCTTGAGCGAGTCCGCGAGGGCCTGGCCCTGGAGGGTGCCGACCTTCACGTTGTCGAACGAGACGTAGTAGTCGGCGCTGCCGCCCGCGTTGAGGCGGTCGTAGTCGATGACCGGGACGCCGGCGGCGGCGGCCTTCTTCTCCACCGCGGCACCCACGTCACCGGTGGTGGAGGCCAGGATCAGCACCTTGACGCCCTGGCTGAGCATCGAGTCGGCCAGCTGCGAGACCTTCTGGTCGTCACCCTGCGCGTTCTGGATGATCGGGTCGAAGCCCTGGTCCTTGAGCTTCTTCTCCAGCAGCGGGTGGTCGAAGCCCTCCCAGCGGGCGGAGGTGGTGGTCTCCGGCAGGATCACGCCGACCTTCGCGCCGTTGCCGGCCGAGTTGCTGCTCGACGAGCCGCCGGAGCCGCTGTTCGAGCTGTTGGCTCCACACGCGGTGACCGCCAGTGCGAGCCCGGTGCTCGCGGCGAGCACGGCGAGAGTTCTGCTGCGCATCCGGCTGTTCCCTTCATCGTGGCGCGGGTCACTCCAAGAGCCCGCGAAAATGTTGTGGCGCAGAACATATGCCCCCGGGACCCCCGCCGGAAGGTGACTGAAGCGATTAAGTTCGGTTCTGGCGACACGATGCGGCAACGACCCGGTAACCACAAGGACGCCGCTACACCGAACAGCCGCCTGTCAACTACGCGTTGTGACTAAATCGGAGTGAACTCCGCCGCACGGTCAGCACCGTTGGCCGCAGGGCCTGCGGCGAAAGGTTCACGGCCGCGATCACGGACAGGTATGAGAGCGCTACCAAGCGCCCCTGCGACCATACGGGTGCGTGCACTGGACCACACGCACGCGTGTCGGTTACACGCTCTCGGTCACCAGGACCGCAGAGTCGCGATGCGTTCCTCTAGTTGTTCCACCGACGCCATCGCCGTGGGCGGGCCGCCGCAGTAGGCGCGCAGCTCGCTGTGGATCTTGCCGTGCGGCTTCTTGGTCCGGTGGTGGTGCATCGACACCAGGGTGTTCAGCTCGCGCCGCAGCTCGGCCAGCCGCTCCTGGGTGGTGCGCGCGCGGGCCGGCTGCTGCGGGGCCGCCGGCTCGGACTCGGCGGCCTTGCGGGCCGACACGTCGGCCAGCTGCTTGGCCTGCCGCTGCCGCAACAGCTGCCGCACCTGGTCGGGCTCCAGCAGGCCGGGCAGGCCCAGGTAGTCCTGCTCCTCGGCGGTGCCGACCGCGGCCGCCGTGCCGAACGAGTTGCCGTCGAAGATCAGCTGGTCCAGCTCGGCGGAGGCGCCCAGCGAGGTGTAGCCCTTCTCCTCCTCGCCGTCCTCGTCCTTGGTCCGGTTGGCGTCCTTGAGCAGCTCGTCGTCCCAGCCGTCGTTCTCACGGTGCGGCTTGCCCAGCACGTGGTCGCGCTCGGCCTCCAGCTCGCTGGCCAGCTGGAGCAGCACCGGCACGCTGGGCAGGAACACGCTCGCGGTCTCGCCGGGCCGCCGGGACCGCACGAAGCGGCCGATCGCCTGCGCGAAGAACAGCGGGGTGGAGGAGCTCGTCGCGTACACGCCGACGGCCAGCCGCGGCACGTCGACGCCCTCACTGACCATCCGGACCGCCACCAGCCAGCGCGACTGGCCGGCGGAGTACTCGGCGATCTTGCCGGTGGCCTTGGGGTCGTCGGACAGGACGGTCGTCGGCTCCTCGCCGGTGAGCTGCTTGATGATCGCCGCGTACGCCTTGGCCGACTCCTGGTCGGAGGCCAGCACCATGGCGCCGGCGTCCGGGATCGACTGGCGCACCTGGTTCAGCCGCTGGTCGGCGGCGCTGATCACGGACGGCATCCACTCGCCGGTCGGGTCCAGCGCGGTGCGCCAGGCGCGGGCGGTCTGCTCCTGGGTCAGCGGTTCACCCAGTCGGGCGGTGAATTCCTCGCCGGCGCCGGTCCGCCAGCTCGCCTCGCCCGAGTAGGCCAGGAACAACACCGGCCGCACCACCCCGTCGCGCAGCGCGTCCGCGTACCCGTACGAGTGATCCGCGCGGCTGCGCATCTGGCCGGCGCCGTCGGGCTCGTAGTTGACGAACGGGATCGGGCTGTCGTCGCTGCGGAACGGGGTGCCGGTCAGCGCCAGCCGGCGCACCGCCGGCGTGAAGGCCTCGCGGATCGCGTCGCCCCACGACTTGGCGTCGCCACCGTGGTGCACCTCGTCCAGGATCACCAGCGTCTTGCGGTTCTCCGTGCGGACGCGGTGCAGCGTGGGGTGGGCGGCGACCTGGGCGTAGGTGACGGCGACGCCGTTGTAGTCGTTGGAGGTCTGGCCGGCGCCGTTGCGGAAGTTCGAGTCGATCGCGATGCCGGCCTCGGCGGCCGCCTTGGCCCACTGGTGCTTGAGGTGCTCCGTCGGCGTGACGATCGTGACCCGCTCGATCGTGCGGTCGGCCAGCAGCTCGGCGGCGACCCGCAGGCCGAAGGTGGTCTTGCCGGCGCCGGGGGTGGCGACCGCGAGGAAGTCCTGCGGCTTGGTCGTCAGGTACCGGGTCAGCGCGCGGCGCTGCCAGGCACGCAGCGGCCGTGCGGCGGTTGTCGTCGGGTTGAGGGTGTCCGTCAACGCCGTTCACCCTCCCTAGCTGCGACAACCTGCCGATGACGTGCGAATGCCCTCACGGTGGGGTTCCCTGAGGGCTGCCCGCAGCTTACCGAATCGGCTGCGCGCGCACCCGCGGACGCGGTGTGCGGATGGCCACGAGGTGACGTTTCGGGGGGCAGTCCAGCCAAAGATCTCCTGATGCCCCATGCTTTGGGGTGCCATGGGTCAGCAGCCTGAGCAGGACACCGGCGCGGTCGCACCCGTCAAGCGGGGGCCGTGGCGGCTGGTCGTGCGCACGGTCGGCAAGGCCTGGTACGGCGACATCTTCTCGGAGGCCGCCGAGGCCGCGTTCTGGCAGACGCTGTCGCTGCCGCCGCTGCTGCTGGGTCTGCTCGGGTGCCTGAGCTTCGTCGGCGACTGGTTCGGGCCACAGATTGTGACCGCCGTTCAGACCAAGATCCTTTCGTTCTGCCACACCATATTCAGTCCGAACGTCGTTGATCAAATCATCGCCCCGACGGTGGTGAGCATTCTCACCGGCGCGCACACCGAGGTCGCCTCCATCGGCTTCCTGATCTCGCTGTGGGCCGGCTCGTCGGCGATGGCCTCGTTCGTGGACGCGATCACCGCGGCGTACGGGCAGCACGACGTGCGGCACCCGGTGTGGCAGCGGATCTTCGCGCTGTTCATGTACGTCGTCGGGCTGGTGCTGGCGGTGATCGGGCTGCCGCTGCTGGCGCTGGGGCCGGATCTGCTGGCGGCCGTGATGCCCAGCCAGTGGCGGCCGGTGGTGCAGGAGCTGCTCAGCATCTTCTACTACCCGGTCATGGCCGTGCTGCTGGTGCTGGCGCTGACCACGCTGTACAAGGTGGCGCTGCCGCGGAAGCTGCCGTGGCACCGGGGGCTGCCCGGCGCGGGGCTGGCGATGGTGTTGTTCCTGCTGTCCAGCGTGGGCCTGCGGCTGTACATCGGGTGGATCACCACCACCGGCTACACCTACGGCGCGCTGGCCACGCCGATCGCGTTCCTGTTGTTCACGTTCTTCCTCGGCATGGCGATCATCGTCGGCGCGCACTTCAACAGCGCCATCGAGGAGTTCTGGCCGGCGAAGATGACCCGGCGGCAGCGGCGACGATGGCGGCGGCTGGAGCTGGAGCGCGCCGCCGTGCAGATCCGCGCCGGCGAGCAGGCCAAGGCCTGGCTGGCGGCCCAGCCGGAGGCCCAGGAGCTGGAGTCGAAGATCAACGGCTCAGATGGGACCACCGGGAAGTGGCAGGCCCCGTCGCCCGCCGACGTCAACGACACCGAGCAGCTCCAGCGCCCCTCACCGGAGCGCCAGAGCAAGTAGCCGCCGACTGTGGCCCCAACCAATGCAGGGAAGGACGCCTTACCTGCATTGGGCGAGGGTAAGGCGTCCTTCCCTGCATTGGGGGGGCGAGGGAAGGCGGGGGGGTTACTGGGGCATTGCCTCGAAGATGCGCTTGCACTCGGGGCAGACCGGGGAGCCGGGCTTCGGGGACTTCGTGACCGGGAACACCTCGCCGCACAGCGCGACCACGTGCGTGCCCATCACGGCGCTCTCGGCGATCTTGTCCTTGCGCACGTAGTGGAACATCTTCGGCGTGTCGTCGCCGGTGGTGTCGGTGCCCTCGGGCCGGGTGTCGGTGTCGGGCAGCGTCTGGGTCATCGGGCTCACTCGTTCATGATGCCTGATACACGCAGGACGCAGGAACGGGAGACGATGGGTACACAACCGCAGGTCAGCGACCCACAGGTAAGTCCGGAGGTGGCCGCTGCGATCGCCGAGGGCCGGGCCGTGGTGGCGCTGGAGAGCACGATCCTGGCCCACGGGCTGCCGCCGGGCCGCAACCGCGAGGTCGCGGCCCGGGTGGAGCAGGTGGTCCGGGACGCCGGGGCGGTGCCGGCGACGATCGCGGTGCTGGACGGACGGCCGGTCGTGGGCCTGGACGACCGGCAGCTGGACCGGGTGTGCGACCCGGCGGCCGGCCTGGTGAAGCTGTCGCGGCGGGATCTGGGGCCGGCGATCGCGCTGGGCCGGGACGGGGCGACGACGGTGGCGGGCACGGCCTCGATCGCGGCGCGGGCCGGCGTGGGGGTGTTCGCGACGGGCGGCCTGGGCGGCGTGCACCGGGGGGCGGCGGACAGCTGGGACGTGTCGGCGGACCTGGGCGTCCTGGCGGAGACGCCGGTGCTGGTGGTGTGCTCGGGCGTGAAGTCGGTGCTGGACATCGGCGCGACGCTGGAGCTGCTGGAGACGAGCTCGGTGCCGGTGCTGGGCTACCGCACGGACCGGTTCCCGGCGTTCTACCTGCGGGAATCGGAGTTCGACGTGCCGTGGCGGGTGGACGACCCGAAGCAGGCGGCCGCGGCGGTGGCGGCGCACCGGGCGTACGCGCCGGGCCAGGCGGGGGTGCTGCTGGCCAATCCGGTGCCGGTGGAGTTCGAGATGGACCGGGAGCTGCACGACCGGCTACTGGCCGACGGCCTGCGGCTGCTGGCGGAGCGTGACGTGCGGGGCAAGGACGTGACACCGGTGCTGCTGGAGCACTTCCACGCGGCCAGCGGCGGGGTGAGCCTGGACACCAACGAGCAGCTGGTGCTGTCGAACGCGAAGCTGGCGGCGGAAGTCGCCGTGGAGCTGACGCGATGACGGTCATCGTGGTGGGCGACGCCGCGATGGACGTCGTCGCCCGGCACCACTCCCCGATCGTGTCGGCCGGCGACTCGCGGGCGGACATCGCGCTGGCGGTCGGCGGTGCGGGGGCGAACACGGCGGCGTGGCTGGCGGCGTGCGGCGTCGACACGGTCCTGGTCGGGCGGGTCGGCGACGACATGGCGGGCCGGCAGGTGCGGGCGGAGCTGACGGCGGCCGGCGTGCGGTGCGCGCTGGCGATCGACCCGGCGGCGCCGACGTGCTGCGTGGTCGTGCTGGTCGACGGCGATGGACAGCGCAGCATGCTGGCGGACCGGGGCGCGAACGCGCGACTGGCGGGCGCGGATTTGACCGTGAACCTGCTGGAGACGGCCAGTCATCTCCACCTGTCCGGCTACGTGCTGCTGGATCCGGTGTCGCGGGACGCGGGGCTGGAGATGCTGGCGGCGGCGCGCGGGGCGGGGCTGACGACGTCGGTGGACCCGCAGGCGGCTCTGCACATCACGGCGCAGGGGGCGGCGACGTTCCTGGCCATGGTCAAAGGTGTGGACCTGTTGCTGCCGAACGCCGACGAGCTGGCGGCGCTGACCGGGTCGCGGGATCCGGCGTCCGCGGCGGGGCTGCTGGACGCCGTCGGCGCGGTCGCGGTGACGACGGGCCCGGACGGCGCGAGCTGGATCGACCGGGTCGGCCGCTGGGACGTGCCGGCGGTGGCGGCGGAGTGCGTGGACTCGACCGGCGCCGGCGACGCGTTCGACGCCGGCCTGCTGGCGGCGTGGCTGAGCGGCAAGCCGCCCCTGGACGTGCTTCGAGCCGGCGTCGCCGCCGGCTCGAAGGCCGTGTCCCACGTCGGGGCGCAACCCCAGGGGTAATCGGCCCAGTTCTAGCCTTCGATGGCTCGCGGCGGCTCGGGGTCGTCCGGCGGGGCCTGGTCCGGCGACACCTCGCGGGCCAGCGCCCGGCGGGCGGCCTTCTCCGCGTTGTAGCGGTTGATCTCCTCCGCCTTGCGTGGCGGCCGGTCGTTGGCGATCAGCACGGCCACCCACGGCAGCGGGATCGACAGCACCAGGAAGAACAGCGCCAGCCACCACACGTTGATGAAGACCACCGCCAGCACCAGGCACGGCACCCGCATCAGCATCATGACCGTGTACTTGCGCCTGCGGGCCCGGGACTCCTCGGCGTACGAGGGCTGGGCCGCCGTGATCAGAACCGGTGTGTCGTCCCGGTCAGAGCCCTTCACGACACCACCTCCTCCCGTAGATGCTAGACGCCGTCAAGGGCGTGCAAACATTCCGGTCGTGTTTTCTGACAAGTTCTGTGACCAGCTGCGGGACGCCTTCCGCGAGGCCCGCTACGAGCCGGACGCGGTCGTCGATCTGCTGGGCGCGCCGGCGCACGCGGCGCTCGGCCGCGGCGAGCCCGAGCCCGCCCGGCGGGCCAGCGCCGACGCCGGTCCGCTCGGCACCCTGATCCGGCTGTTCCTGCTCGGCGACGGCGTTTCCGCCGCGGAAACGGCGGCCGCGCTCGGGGCGCTGTCCGTGGCCGAGGCAGTCGACGCGGGGCTCCTGCGCGAGGTCGACGGGAACCTTCGCGCGAACCTGGACGTTCGACCGTACGGAGACGATCAGGGCTCCTGGTGGGTGGTGTCGGACCAGGACTCCGATCTGCGCGGCGCACCCGTCGGGCCGGACCACGTGCTCGGCGTCGGACATGCGTCTCTGAGCCTTGCTCGCGCAACGGCGCGGCGACCCGTCGGGACGCTGCTGGATCTGGGCACCGGCTGCGGTGTCCAGGCGCTGCACGCCGCCCGCCACGCGCGGCGCATCACCGCCACCGATCTGTCCGAACGGGCGATTTCCCTTGCCTCCGCGACGTTTCGGCTCAACGAGCTGGACGTGGAGCTGGCCCGCGGCGAGTGGTTCCAGCCGGTCGCCGGTCGCCGCTTCGACCAGGTCGTGTGCAATCCCCCGTTCGTCGTCGGGCCGGCCCGCGTCGACTACACCTACCGCGACTCCGGGCTCGCCGGCGACGACGCGAGTGCCCTGGTGGTACGGCAGTTGCCGGCGTTCCTGAACGAGGGCGGCGTGGGCCAACTGCTCGCGTCGTGGGTGCACCGCAAGGGCGAGGACTGGACCGACCGGGTCGCCTCCTGGCTGCCGCGCGGCGGCGTGGACGCGTGGTTCGTGCAGCGCGATGTGGCCGAACCGACGCTGTACGTGGGCACCTGGCTGCGGGACGCCGGCATCGACCCGCGCTCCGAGGAGGGGCGGGCGAAGGCCGCCGCGTGGCTGGACTGGTTCGAGGCCAACGACGTTCTCGGTGTCGGCTTCGGCTTCGTCACGCTGCGTCGCAGCTCGTCGTTGCACCCGGAGATCGTCTGTGAGGACCTGCGGCACGCCTTCGACGACCCGCTGGGGCCGGAGGCGGCGGCGTGGCTGGATCGAGTGAGTTGGTTGCGGGAGCACGGGTCCGCCGAGCAACTGCTGGCGACGCGGTTCCTGGTGCCGCCGACCGTGATGCTGGAGGAGGTGTCCGAGCCGGGCGACGAGGGCTGGCAGGCGGTCGTGCGCCGGCTGCACCGCACCGACGGACCCGGCTGGCAGCACGAGGTCGACGAGCTCGCGGCCGCGCTGCTCGCCGGCTGTCGCGGGGCGCTGCCGCTCGGTGACCTCTTGCACCTGTTGGCGTACGGGCACGGCCAGTCGGTCGACGACCTCGTCGTCGCGGCGTTGCCGATCGTGCGCGACCTTGTGCGGCACGGAATGGTGGTTCCGGCGTGAGGGCAGTTGTCATGCGGGTGACAAGGGCGAGCGTCACCGTCGGCGACGAAGTCGTCGGTGAGATCAAGGAATCCGGGGTGCTGGTGCTGCTCGGCGTCACCCATGAGGACGGTCGCGAACAGGCCGACACTATGGCCCGGAAGGTGCACGAGCTGCGGATACTCCACGACGAGCAATCCTGTGCCAGCACAGGGGCTCCGCTGCTCGTGGTGAGCCAGTTCACGTTGTACGGCGACACCCGCAAGGGCCGCCGTCCAACGTGGACGAAGGCCGCGCCGGGTCCGGTCGCCGAGCCGTTGGTGGAGGCGGTCGTCGCCGCGCTGCGCGCGCGGGGAGCCACCGTGGCCACCGGACGGTTCGGCGCCGACATGGCGGTGGAAAGCGTGAACGACGGCCCGTTCACGGTCCTTGTCGAAGTGTGATGATTCCCGGATTCCTCGCCTGGGAAACGTATGGACGACCGATTCGGTTCAGTCGTCCAACATGGACTTCACGTTTCACCGGGACGGTCGCGGGCTGAACGGGTGGAGGTGGCCCTCTCTCAGGGAAACCTCAGGTTCTCAGGGCAACCGCTTCGCCGTTGGGGACGTCATGGTGTGTGAGAAGACGGGAACGATTTCGCCATCGCTCGCGTTTTCCCAAGTGTCCAGCCAGCAAGCGCAAGGCATTCCCGACCCGGGTGCCTCGCCCGAAAGGCTCGCCGCGCAGCGCAGCGCCGGTGTGTGACGCGACAACACACCAGCCCGCGACCGGGGAGGGAGCACCGTGACCGTCCCACAGACCATCACCCATGAGGTCGGCCCCGAGGCAGATCTCGACGCCCAGGGGCCCGCCGCCGACCTGGTGCGCGTGTACCTGAACGGCATCGGCAAGACCAAGCTGCTCACCGCCGAGCAGGAGGTCGGCCTGGCCAAGCGCATCGAGGCCGGCGTCTTCGCCCGGCACATGCTGGAGACCGCGCGGGTGCTCGACGCCACCCGCAAGGCCGAGCTCACCGAGCTGGTGCGGGACGGCCTGCGGGCCAAGAACCACCTGCTCGAGGCCAACCTGCGGCTGGTGGTGTCGCTGGCCAAGCGCTACACCGGCCGCGGCATGCCGCTGCTGGACCTCATCCAGGAGGGCAACCTCGGCCTGATCAGGGCCGTCGAGAAATTCGACTACACCAAGGGCTTCAAGTTCTCCACGTACGCCACGTGGTGGATCCGGCAGGCCATCACCCGCGGCATGGCCGACCAGGGCCGCACCATCCGGCTGCCCGTCCACCTCGTCGAGCAGGTCAACAAGCTGGCCCGGATCAAGCGGGACCTGCACCAGCAGCTCGGCCGCGAGGCCACCCACGAGGAGCTGGCGCGCGAGTCCGGCATCCCCGAGGGGAAGATCGCCGACCTGCTCGACCACTCGCGCGACCCGGTGAGCCTGGACATGCCGGTCGGCACCGACGAGGACGCCCCGCTCGGCGACTTCATCGAGGACGCCGAGGCCACCGACGCGGAGAGCGCCGTCATCTCCGGGCTGCTGTCCGACGACCTGCGGCGGGTGCTGGCCACGCTGGACGAGCGGGAGCAGTCGGTGATCCGGCTGCGCTACGGGCTGGAGGACGGTCAGCCCCGCACCCTCGACCAGATCGGCAAGCGCTTCGGGCTGTCCCGGGAGCGGGTGCGGCAGATCGAGCGGGAGGTCATGTCCAAGCTGCGCCAGGGCGACCGGGCGGAGCGGCTGCGGGCCTACGCGAGCTGACCGGCGACGGACGTCCAGGGTGTCTAGCCCGAACAGACGTCTTGACTTGTGATCTGTGTCACGGCACAGTTCTCCGCACAACAAAGCTTCGCGATGCGAACCATCGGATGACCGAAGGTCCGTGATCGCACCCGGCGGGAGGTCGGGGTGGCCGGGGGCCACCCCGGCCTCTCGGTATTTTTGGCGCGCTGGCGCGCGCGGCTCGGCCCCTTCTGAGCCGATGCCTCGCCCTTGCTGGATTTCGATCGCCCGCATCGGCCGAGTGGTGGGGCGCGTCGGGTGGCGGGCGATCGAAATCCAGCAACCGGGCGAAGCGTCGGCGGGGCCTCGCGCTGTCCGGGGCTGGGGGCGTAGGGCGGGGTGAGGGTCTCGCTGGGGTGTGATGTGCGGCGTCACAGTGGGGACGGCGTGGGGGTGGAGCTGGGCGGCAGTACCGTGTGAGGGGTTACCCGAGTTGCGTGCAAGGGAGCCCGCGAACGTGTCCACCACCTCGTTCCACTACGTCGATCCGCTGCCGCTGGGCAAGGACACCGCCACCGAGTACCGACTGGTCAGCCCGGACGGGGTCCGGGTGACGGAGGTGGCGGGGCGGAAGTTCCTCGAAGTGGAGCCGGCGGCGCTGAAGCTGCTGGCACGTGAGGCGATCAAGGACATCCAGCACCTGCTGCGGACGAGCCACCTGGCGCAGCTGCGGGCGATCATCGACGACCCGGAGGCCAGCGGGAACGACCGGTTCGTGGCCACCGATCTGCTGCGCAACGCGTGTGTGTCCGCGGGCGGGGTGCTGCCGATGTGCCAGGACACGGGCACGGCGATCGTCATCGGCAAGCGCACCGAGACCGTGCTCACGGGCGGTGACGACGAGGCGGCGCTGGCCGAGGGCGTGTACGACGCCTACCAGCAGCTGAACCTGCGCTACTCGCAGATGTCGCCGGTGACGTTCTGGGACGAGAAGAACACCGGCACCAACCTGCCGGCCCAGGTCGAGCTCTACCACAAGCCGGGCCAGGAACCGGTCTACGAGTTCCTGTTCATGGCCAAGGGCGGCGGCAGCGCCAACAAGACCTTCCTGTACCAGGAGACGAAGGCGCTGCTGAACCCGACGCGGCTGGCCCGCTTCCTGGACGAGAAGCTGCGCTCCCTGGGCACCGCCGCCTGCCCGCCGTACCACCTGGCGATCGTCGTCGGCGGCACCTCGGCCGAGTACAACCTCAAGGTCGCGAAGCTGGCCTCGGCCCGCTACCTGGACAACCTGCCGACGGAGGGCTCCGCGGAGGGCCGCGCGTTCCGGGACACCGACCTGGAGCAGCAGGTGCTGGCCATGACCCGCGAGTTCGGCATCGGCGCGCAGTTCGGCGGCAAGTACTTCTGCCACGACGTGCGCGTGATCCGGCTGCCCCGGCACGGCGCGTCCTGCCCGGTCGGCATCGCGGTGTCCTGCTCGGCCGACCGCCAGGCCAAGGCGAAGATCACCGCGGAGGGCGTGTTCCTGGAGCAGCTGGAGCGCGACCCGGCCCAGTTCCTGCCCGAGGTGCACGACGAGCAGCTGTCCGACGACGTCGTGCGCATCGACCTCAACCAGCCGATGGACGAGATCCGCCGCACGCTGGCCGCGCTGCCGGTGAAGACCCGGCTGTCGCTGACCGGCCCGCTGGTGGTGGCCCGCGACATCGCCCACGCCAAGATCAAGGAGCGGCTGGACGCGGGCGAGCCGATGCCGCAGTACCTGCGCGACCACCCCGTCTACTACGCGGGCCCGGCCAAGACCCCGGAGGGCTACGCCTCCGGCTCCTTCGGCCCCACCACGGCCGGCCGGATGGACTCCTACGTCGAGCAGTTCCAGGCGGCCGGCGGCTCGCTGGTGATGCTGGCCAAGGGCAACCGCTCCAAGCAGGTCACCGACGCGTGCCAGGCGCACGGCGGCTTCTACCTGGGCTCCATCGGCGGCCCGGCGGCCCGGCTGGCCAAGGACTGCATCCGCAAGGTCGAGGTCCTGGAGTACCCGGAGCTGGGCATGGAAGCCGTCTGGAAGATCGAGGTCGAGGACTTCCCCGCCTTCATCGTGGTGGACGACAAGGGCAACGACTTCTTCTCCGAGACCTCCGCGCCGACGCTCCAGATCTCGTTCCGCCGCTAGGCGGTTCCGCGGCCGGGGCGCGATGCCCCGGCCGCGGTTGGGGGGAATGTGCAGGAAGAGCTGATCGCACGGGTGCGCGCGGCGTGCCTGGCCGACGAAGGGCTGGACGCCGCCCTGATGTACGGCTCGTTCGCCGCGGACGAGGCCGACGAGCACAGCGACGTCGAGTTCTGGCTGTTCTTCACGCCGGCACGACGGGCCGAGGTCGACCCGGCCCGGTGGTGCGGGACGATCGCGCCGATCAGCCACGGGCTGGTCAACGAGTTCGGCACGTACGTGGTCTTCTTCCCGGGCCTGATCCGCGGCGAGTTCCACTTCGCCACCACCGCCGACATCGCCGCCGTGGCGGAGTGGCCGGCGCGGGGCGCGGCGGTGGACCGGATGGTCGTGGTGGACCGGCGCGGAGCCCTGGCGCCCGTGCTGGCGGCGCTGCCGCAGCGGTACGAACCGGTCGAAGGCCCCGAAGCCGTTGCGCGGTACTGCGATCCGTTCGTGAACTGGCTGGTGCTGGCCCACCATCTGACGTCCCGGGGCGAGCTGCTGCGCGCCTGGGACGCCCTCGGACACGTGCAGCGGCACCTGGTGTGGATGGCCCGTCTTGCCCATGGGGCAACGGAACACTGGCTCACGCCGTCGCGGCGGGCTGAGTGGGAGCTGCCGCCCGAGATCGTGCGGGCGCTGCGGGCGTCGACCACGTCGGCGGAGGACGTTCGCCGCGCGCTGCCGGCGGCGTTCGAGTTGGGACGCCGGTGCTGGACCGTGCTGGCCGACCGCTACGAGGTGGAGCTGCCGACCAGGCTCTTGGACGAGGTGGCGGCGGCCCTGCGGGTGGCGACGACGAGCCCGATCGACAGCACGGAGCCGATCAGCAACAGCCAGTAGTAGTGGTCCGGAACCTCGATCCTGTTCTGCGCCAAGGGATGCGGGCCGGGGTGCAGCGGCACGAAGCGGGCCGGGCCGCGGGTGAGCAGCAGCCAGGCCAGGGCGGTGATGGTCACCGCGGCCGCGGCGGCGGTGTGCAGGGCCAGCGCGGGCCGGCGGGTGATCGCGGCGGTGCCGGCCGCGCCGGCGGCGGTGAAAACGACGGCCAGGCCGATGGAATCGGGCACCGGCGGCAGGATCACGACCAGGTCGAGCCACAGCAGGCCGGCGGCGAATCCCATGGCGACGGCGGAGATGTGCGTTCTGCCGTAGAGGAAGGCGCCGAGGTACGGCAGGAGCAGCGCGGCCAGCACGACGGCTTCGCCGACGGAGGAGACGGGGCGGAAGGCGGCGGCCAGGGCCATGCCGCACACCAGCAGGCATCCGATCAGACGCGCAGTCATCGCCAGCCTTCCGCCGAGGGGCCACGTGTGGTCCCTGTCCGACCCCTGCCGACGGACAGGGACCACACGTGGTATTCGGCGGCGGCGCTCCTAATGTTGCGTGCCGGTCTGGGTCGAGACAACAAGCTTCCGATTGCCCAGGGGTGCGTCGAGGTACGCGGCGACCGGGACGTTCCGGACGTACAGCGGGCAGACCCGGTGCGTCTCGGCCACGCTGAGCAGCACGACGTCGACCTCGTCGGCGGTCTGCTTGGGCACCTGGGCGTCCACCTTCACACAGCCGCCCTCCTCGGCCATCAGCACCAGCGTCCGGCCGCCGTTCTGCTCCCACACGGTCTGCGGCGTGTTCTCCGACGCCGCGGCGTAGTTGACCTGGTCCGGCGGCACGGGCTGGCCGGTGGCCTGCACGGGCGGCGCGGACGAGGTGGGCGGCGGCGGGTTCGAAGCGGGCGGCCGCACCGTGGACGTCACGGGAGCGGACGGCGACGGTGACGATGAGCTGGTCGCAGGCGACGAGCTCGGCGTCGAGGCGCCGGTCTGGGCGGCGTTCGTCGGCGTCGTCGTCCCGCACGCGGCCAGCGCGAGCGCGCCGGCCGCCAGCGCGGCCGCTCTCAGCCAGCGGTAGGGGCGGCGCCCAGCCGGCTGGGGCAAGCCGGCCGGGCGCCCGGAGATTGGCTTCGTCATGACCGCACCGTCCTCTGTTCCAGCACAACCTTGCGGTCGGCGAGCGGCTTGTCCAGCTGCACGGTCAGCTGGGTGAGCCGCAGCTCCTTGGTGCAGACCTGGTCGGCGCCGGCGAGGGCGCGCGTGATCAGGACATGCACGGCGGTCGCGTCCTGAGCGGTCGGCTGCGCGCTCGTGTGCTCGCACCCGCCCTCCTCGCCCTGGACAGTCAGCACGGCCCCGTTGTCGTCCAACTGGACCCGCGCGGGGTACCCCTGGGGCAGCTTGGACGTGTCGACCTGGGCGGCCGGCACGTCGCGGAGGCTGCCGCCCTGACCGGCGGGGGCGATGCCGTTGGTGGGAGCACTGCCGGGCAGTGTCGTCGTCTGGGTCTGGCCGCAGGCGCTCAACGCCAACACCAGCGCGCCCACGCCGACCACTGTCGTCAGTCCCTTCATGCCGTGGGGACGGAGCGACCACCGTGACGGGTTGCATCGCCCATATCGGATGGCGCCGCGGGCCGGCCGAGACGATGATCCGGGCGTGAACCAGTCGGTACTGCTGAATGTGGCCGTCGGTGTGGTGGTGCTGGCGCTGCTGCTGTGGCGGCAGCTCCAGCCGCGGCGGGTCCGGGAGGACGGGGCCCTGCGGCTCACCGTGATCCTGCTGGTGATCGGTATCTTCCAGGCGTATCCGGTGCTGTCGAAGACGTCGCTGGGCGGCATCGTGCTGGTGCTGCTGGCCGCGGGCCTGGTGTCGGGGGCCGTTTTCGGCACGCTTCGGGCGTATACGACGAAGTTGTGGATCACGGAGAACGACGTGTGGCGGCAGGGCACGTGGCTGACGCTGGTGCTCTGGCTCGTCGCGGTGGGCCTGCACTTCGGCATCGACTACCTGTCCGAGCGCCAGGGCGCGCCGGCCGGCCTCGGTTCGTCGACGATCGTGCTCTACCTGGCGGTGACGCTGGGCATCCAGCGCTTCATCACCCAGCAGCGGGCGCTGAAGCTCCGGGCGACCGTTTAGAGATCCAGCAGCTGGATCGGGTCGAACGAGACCGGGAACGGCTCGGCGATCTCGAACAGGCCGCCGGTGTGCGCGACCGCGACCTCCTGGTACTCGCCGTCGGCGAGGCGGAAGAACCACAGGGTGGCGGTCTCGGTGCGCAGGTCGACCTCGCCGCGCAGGTAGTACGGGATGCCCTCGCGGGCGCACATCGCGGGCTTGTCCAGGCGGTCGCGCTGCCGCGACGAGGGCGACACGAACTCGCCGACCACGACGGCGTCGGCGGCCTGGGCCCAGGTGCCCACGACCGGCGAGCGCATCACCGTGAAGTCGGGCTGGATCCATCGCTGCGCGGTCATCTGGAGGTTGACGGTGGTGTACACGCGCAGGCCGACGGCCCGGGCCGGCCCCTTGAACAGGCCGCGTAACTCGTCCGCGGCGTACACGTTCGGGCCGGCCTCGTACGGGCTCAAGATCAGGTTCCCGTCAACGCACTCGTACTTGCTCGGCAACAGCCCGGGATCGGGGAGGTAGCGCTCGGCCAGCTCCGTCGTCCACATGCCGGCGAGCTCGACGAGGGGGTCGAACGAGACCGAAGCGGACATGTGGTCACCTCCCAGGTGAGCAAGTGTACGACGCCCGATGGCCGCCGAGCAGTATCGGCGGCCATCGGGGAGTCACAACCGCGCGAGGCCCCGCCGGCGCTTCGCACGGTCGGGGGCGAGGCGCCGGCTTAGGAGGGGCCGAGCCGCGACGCCGAAGGCGGCGCCAAAAGCCCGAGTGCGTCCCGGATCGCGTCCAGGCGGCCCTGGGAGGCCAGCCCGGGGTGGTACACGTGCAGCTCGGACGCGCCGGCGTCGAGGTACTGCTGCCACTCGGCGGCCAACGCCGCGCCGTCGACGGGGCGCGGCGGCAGCGCGAGGACGTAGGCGGCGAGCGCCTTGTCGGTGATGCCCTGGAGCGCCTTCAGCACGGGCAGGGCCACGTCCGGCCCCGGCCACGCGGTGAACGTACAGGTGTCCACGTCGGCGTCGACACCGCCGGCGACGGTGGCGAACGGGCCGGTGGCCCACTCGTCGGCCGCCGCGTGCGCGACGATCTTCGCGTCCGGCAGCGTCGCCCTGATCTTGGCGACGAGAAGCTGTCGCAGGCCACGGGAAAGCCCGGTGCGGACACCGGAAACGGTGTCGGCGAGGTGCTCCCCCAGCGCCGCGCGGACGCTGTCGGCCCTGCCGTCGACACCGGCCTTCACGGCCTGCCGGAAGGCCACCACATCGATGCCGGCGTCGCCGTAGAGGCCGATGCAGGCGGTGCAGAAGCACAGGGACAGCAGCTGCTGCTGGACCGGCGACCAGTCGGTGCCGTCGGTCTTCTCATGGTGCCCACCGTGCACGAAGCCCAGCGGCCCACAGGCCTCCAGCACGACGCCGTCCAACGGTCCACTCTGGACGATCTCGTCGACCAGAGTTTCGCAGTACTCGACGACGTCCTGCTGCGCCGGACACAGTGCGTACGGGTAGCGGTCGCCGAAGGCGTTCTGCACAACCAGATCCGGATTGGCGTCGCCGAGCCGGCTGGAGTGCGACAGCACGGTCCAGGCGTGCACCGGCAACCCGACCGCACGCAGCCGTTCCGCCGCCGCACCGAACGAGCCGCTGTCCACCCAGGACGGTTCGGCCGGCACGAGTCGCTTGCCCTGCCACGCTTCCGTTCGCACCGGGACGTACAGCGCCGCGTGCCGGGCGTCGACCATCCGGTGCCGCGGGTGCAGCGGGGTGGCGGCCCGGGTGGTGTGGTACGACGCCGCCAGGGCGACCGCGCCGACGCCGAGTCCGGCGATCCGCTCCGCCGCGGCGTCGTCGCCGATCAGGTCCCACGAGTAGGCGTGGGCGAGCGTGGTCACCACCGGGGGTTCTTCCTCTCGTACGACGGCTCGACCCGCCGCATGTAGCCCGTGTCGTCACGGGAGCGGATGTCGGTGTCCAGGAAACGTTGATGCGCCACGGCGAGCGCGTCCCGATCGAGCTCGACCCCCAGGCCGGGCCCGCTCGGCACGGGCACCGCGCCGTCCACGAAGGACAGTGCGCCCGGCTTGACGATGTCGTCCTCGCTGTTCCACGGATAGTGCGTGTCGCAGGCGTAGCGCAGATTCGGGGTGGCGGCGGCCAGATGCGTCATCGCGGCCAGGCTGATGCCCAGGTGCGAGTTGGAGTGCATGGACAGCCCGATGCCGAACGTCTCGCACAGCAGCGCGAGGCTCCGGGACCGGGTCAGGCCGCCCCAGTAGTGGTGGTCGGACAGCAGCACCTGGATGGCGTTCTGCCGGACCGCCGGCGGCAGGTGGTCGAAGGAGACGACACACATGTTGGTGGCCAAGGGAATGTCCACGCGGGCGGCCACCTCGGCCATGCCCTCGATGCTGGAGGTCGGGTCCTCCAGATACTCCAGCACGCCGTCGAGCTGCTCGGCGACCTTCACCGATGTGTCCGGCGTCCACACCGCGTTCGGGTCCAGCCGCAGCGGGTGGTTCGGGAACGCCGTTCGCAGCGCCCGGATGGCCTCCATCTCCTCCTCCGGAGGAAAGACGCCGCCCTTGAGCTTGATGGAGCCGAAGCCGTACTCGTCGATCAGTTTCCGGGCCTGGGCGACGATTCCCGCCGGGTCCAGCGCTTCGCCCCACTGGTCCGGCACAGTGACATTGCTCGACCCTGCAAGCAGGTCTCCGGTGACAGGATGACCAGCCCACTTGTAGAACAGGTACGCGCTGTACGGGACGGCGTCGCGCACCTTGCCGCCCAACAGGTCCACCACCGGGCGGCCCTGGTGCTTGCCCTGGATGTCCAGGCACGCCACCTCGAACGGGGAGAAGACCCGGTCCACGGTGCCGATGCCGGTCATCTGCCCGGTCAGGCCGTGCTGGTCGGAGCCGACCACGCCGCCCAGCGCGCCGGCGACCGCCGCGTGCAGGCCGTTGAGGTCGTAGACGTCCAGGCCGACCAGCGCGGGCACGACCTTGCGGGTGCGCTCCAGGTGCCCGGCGTCGCCGTAGGTCTCGCCGAGGCCGCTGACCCCCTCGTCGGTGTGGATCTCGACGATCGTGCGCAGCGCCAGCGGCTCGTGCACGCCGACGGAGTTCAGCAGCGGCGGGTCGCGGAACGCGATCGGGGTCAGGACGATCTCGGTGATCTTCATCAGGCGATCAGCTTCCGGCCCGCGTCGATGATCCGGTCCAGCTCGGCCAGGTGCTCCTCGGTCGGGTCCAGCAGCGGCGGCCGCACGCCGCCCACGTCCAGGCCGCCGCGCACGACGGCCGCCTTGACCAGTGACACCGCGTAGCCGGGCACCTTGTCCCGCAGCTCCACCAGCGGCTTGTAGAAGCCGTGCAGGAGCGCGTTGACCTTCTCGGTGTCGCCGGTGGAGACGGCGTTGTAGAAGGCGAGCGAGATCTCCGGCGCGAAGCAGAACACCGCGGAGCTGTAGAGCTCGACGCCGATGCCCCGGTAGGCCGGCTGGGTCATCTCGGCCGTGGGCAGGCCGTTGAAGAACTGGAAGGGCTTGTCGACGTGCTCCCGCACCGACAGCACGATGCGCTGCATCAGGTCCAGGTCGCCGATGCCGTCCTTGAAGCCGATCACGTTGGGCAGCTTCGCCACCTCGACCGCGGCCTCGGGCGTGAAGACGGCGTTGTTGCGCTGGTAGACGATCACCGGCAGCTCGGTGGAGGCGGCGACCTCGGTGACGTAGCGGGCCACGCCCGGCGCCGGGCAGCCGACCAGGTACGGGGGCAGCAGCAGGATGCCGTCCGCGCCGGCGCGCTGGGCGGCGGCGGCGAACCGGCGGGCCAGCGGAACGGAGCCGCCGGCGCCGGCGAACACCGGCACGCGGCCGGCGGTGGCCTCGACGGCGACGCGCACCGCGCGCTCGAACTCCTCGGGCTCCAGGGCGTGGAACTCGCCGGTGCCGCAGGCCACGAACACACCGCCGGGGCCGGCGGCGACGCCGTGCTTGACGTGCTCGGCCAGCACGTCCTCCGCGACCTCCCCGTCCGGGGTGAACGGGGTCACCGGGAAGAACAGCACTCCATCGAGTTGCATTCCAGACCTCTCTGCGCCCTGTGACGACATCCGTGACGATCGTTGCTCGCGAAAACGTTTACACGCCAGGACGCGGTCTGCCCCGGACCCCTCGGGGGGTACCCGCGAGGCGGTGCGTCGGGCACCGCCTCGCGGGCTTGTGGGACTCAACGACACCGCCGCCGTTAGCCGTCGAGCCCACGCCTGTCGCGACCGTCACCAGGGTGTCCACCGCGGTGGGTGGCCATGGCTGACGTCCGCGATCCCGGGCGCGGCCGCCGGGGCCGTCTGCCTGGAGATCGGGGCTGCCATTGACCCTCTCCTCGCGGTTCACGTATCTGAATGCCGGTCGTACTTGTGAACGTTGGCACGGACTGTAAGAATCAGAACCACCGTGTGTCAAGGTCCTGGAGGCCGATCAGATGTCAGAGGCAGTCGACAGCACGGCCCCGACCAGGCCGGCGGCGGTGAAATCCGCGGACAGAACCGTCGAGCTGCTCGAGGTCATGTCCCGCTCGGAGCGCCAGCTCACGCTCACCGAGCTGCACAAGGAGCTCAGCTACCCCAAGTCCAGCCTGTACATGCTGCTCCAGACGCTGGTCAGCCGCGGCTGGGTGGAGGTGGACCCGCAGCGCGGCAGCTACGGCATCGGCGTGCGGGCGCTGCTGGTCGGCACCTCGTACCTGGACCACGACCCGGTCGTCCGCACGGCCATCCGAGTGATGGAGCAGGTGCGCCAGCAGATCAACGAGACCGTGCACCTGGCCCGACTGGACGGCGCGGACGTCGTCTACCTGGCCAGCCGCGAGTCGGAGCACCACCTGCGGGTCGTCTCCCGCGTCGGCCGCCGGCTGCCCGCGCACGCCACGTCGCTGGGCAAGGCCCTGCTGGCCGAGCGCAGCCGGGCCGAGGTGGACGCGCTGCTGCCGGAGAAGCTGGACGCGCTGACCCCGAACACCATCACCGACCGCGGCGAGCTGCACGCGCAGCTGGCCGCCTTCCACGCCGAGGGCTACGCGCACGAGCGCGAGGAGAACACCCCCGGCCTGGGCTGTTTCGCAGTCGCGCTCCCCTACCGCAACCCGGTCATCGACGCGATGAGCTGTTCGGTGCCGCTCGGCCGGCTGGACGCCGACCACGAGCGCCAGGTCGTCGGGGCGCTGCTCGCCGCCGCCCGGACCATCACCGAGGTCTTGCGTCAGTTCGGTCGCTGAGTACCGTTCTGAAGCAATTGTAAACGTTTGCAAGATGGAGGCCACAGCCCGTGACCGAACGCATCCTGATCACTGGCGCCGCCGGCGGCGTGGGCACGCTGATGCGGCCGAGACTCGCCGCCGCCGACCGGGTCCTTCGGCTGCTGGACATCGGCGAGCTGCCGGCCGCCGGCGAGGGTGAGCGCGTCGAGCTGCTCACCGGCTCGGTGACCGACCAGGCGGCGATGGACGCCGCCTGCGCCGGCGTCGACGCCGTCATCCACCTGGGCGGGCACAGCCTCGAACAGCCGTGGAAGGACATCCTGGCGGTCAACATCGACGGCACCCACACGGTGCTGGAAGCCGCGCGCCGCAACGGCGTGAAGCGGGTGATCCTGGCCAGTTCCAACCACGCGGCCGGCTTCCACCGGCGCGGCGCCGAGGACACGCCCGACTACGCGTTCCCGCGCCCCGACACGTACTACGGCGTCAGCAAGGTCGCCGTGGAGGCGTTGGGGGCGCTGTACTCCGACCGCTACGGCCTGGACGTGATCGCCGTCCGGATCGGCTCCTGCTTCGAGAAGCCGCGCGACGTCCGCATGCTGTCCACCTGGCTGTCGCCGGGCGACTGCGCCCGCATCCTCGAGGCTTGCCTGGCCACGCCTTCGCCCGGCTTCCGGGTGATCTGGGGTGTGTCCGACAACACCCGCCGCTGGGTATCCCTGGACGAGGCCAAGGCGTTGGGATATCAGTCGGAGGACAACTCGGAGCAGTTCGCCGAGGAGATCATCGCGGAGCAGGGCATGCCCGCCGCGGACGGCCCCGAGCTGAACTACGTTGGCGGTGTCTGGGTCACTTCCGCCTGGGACACCGCCGTCAAGGAGGCTGTTCAATGACCGCTGTGCAGGGCTACAACCCTCGCACCGGGGAACCCGTCGGCTCGGCCATACCGTCCACTTCGGACGCCGAGCTGGACGCCATCGTCGCCAAGGCCGCAGCATCCGGTTGGTCCGCAACGACTTCCGCCGTGCGGGCGGAGGCGCTGGAGCGGGTCGCGGACGCGCTGGACGCCTCGTCGTCGGAGCTCGTGTCCATTGCGGACAGTGAGACGGCGCTCGGCGAGGGGCGGCTGTCCGGCGAGCTGAAGCGCACCACGAACCAGTTGCGGCTGTTCGCCTCCGTGCTGCGCGAGGGCAGCTACCTCGAAGCCACCCTCGACACCGCGGACGCCACCACCGTGCCGCCGCGGCCCGAGCTGCGCCGCATCCTGCGGCCGATCGGCGTCGTCGGCGTGTTCGCGGCCAGCAACTTCCCGTTCGCGTTCTCGGTCGCCGGCGGCGACACCGCGTCCGCGCTGGCCGCCGGCTCGCCGGTGATCGTCAAGGCGCACCCGTCGCACCCGACGACGTCGGCGGAGACCGCCCGGATCGTGGCGGCCTCCTTGCCGGACGGCGTTTTCGGCATCGTGCACGGGCTGGAGGCCGGTCCTCGGCTCGTGCAGCACCCGTCGGTCAAGGCGGTCGGGTTCACCGGGTCCACCGGCGGCGGGCGGGCCCTGTACGACCTGGCCAACGGCCGGCCGGACCCGATCCCGTTCTACGGCGAGTTGGGTAGCGTCAACCCCACCGTGATCCTGCCGGGCGCGGCCACCGAGGAGACCGCCGCCGGCTTCGCCGGGTCGCTCACCCTTGGCGTGGGCCAGTTCTGCACCAACCCGGGGCTGACGTTCGCGCCGGCGTCGATGGTGGACGCGTTGACGGCAGCGGTGTCCGCCTCGTCCGGCGGCCCGATGCTCAACGAGCGGATGCAGCAGGGCTACCGGTCCGGCGTGGACTCACTGGCCGGCAGCGACCTCGTCGAGCTGGCGGCCACCGGCACGGATCCGGAGCAGGGCTACAGCGTCGCGCCGAAGCTGTTCACCACCGAGCTGAAGACCTTCGCCGCCAACCTCGGGACGCTGACCGAGGAGCACTTCGGGCCGGCGGGCGTGGTCGTCACGTACACCGATCCCGAGGAGCTGCTGGAGGTTCTGCCCCAGCTGCCGGGCTCGCTGACCGCCACCGTGCACGCCGGCGCCGACGAGCACGCTCTGGTCGGTCGCATCGGGGCCGCACTGCAGGCGGTCGCCGGGCGGCTGATCTTCAACGCCTGGCCGACCGGTGTCGCCGTGGCGTGGGGCATGCAGCACGGCGGCCCGTGGCCGGCGACCACCAACGCGCTGCACACCTCCGTCGGGTCGACGGCGATCCGGCGGTGGCTCGTGCCGGTGACGTACCAGAGCTGGCCCGAGGAGCTCCTCCCGCCGGAGCTCCAGGCCGGCAACCCGCTCGGCATCCCCCGCCGCTTCGACGGGGTCCTGGGTACAGCGTAGTTTCCGCGCGTTCCGCGCGGGGCGAGGCCGCCCACGAGGCCGGTGCCTTCCCTTGCCGCATGTCGATCGATGGAAAGACTCGATCGACATGCGGCGGCGGTCCAGGCACCGGCGGCGGCCTCGCGCATCACACCGTCTGCGGCTCCTCCGCCGGCACCCGCTGCGGCAATGCCACGAGCGCCAACAGGGCCAACACCGCGCAGCCCATGATGTACACGCTGATCCAGGTGCTGGACGCCGTGGCGGCCAGGATGGCGGTGGCGATCAGCGGCGCGGGGCCGCCGGCGATCACCGAGGCCAGCTGGTAGCCGATGCCGGCGCCGGAGTAGCGGACGTTGGTGCCGAACGACTCCGCGATCAGCGCGGCCTGCGGCCCGTACTGCATGGCGTGCAGCACAAGGGAGATCACGATGCCGAGCGCCACCAGGCCGGCGGCTTTCGTGTCCAGCAGGCCGAAGTACGGGAACGCGTAGAGGCCGACGCAGACGATCCCGATGCCGTACATGAGCTTGCGGCCGATGCGGTCGGACAGCCAGCCGAACAGCGGCACGCAGACCACGCCGGCAGCCGCGGCGATCATCGTGTAGCCGAGCAGGTCGTCCTGGTTCAGCTTGAGCTGCTTGGTGCCGTAGGTCAGCACGAACACGGTGAACAGATAGAACGGGGCCTGCTCGGCCATCCGCACGAACGCCGAGCTGAGGATCTCCCGCGGGTGCTCCACGATCGCGCGCCAGACCGGTTGGCGCACAACGGCATCCCGGTGTACCACCGCCTCGAACTGCGGCGACTCCAGCACCCGCAGCCGGACGTACAGGCCGATGCCGATCAGCGCGACGCTGAGCAGGAACGGGATCCGCCACGCCCACACCAGGAACCCGGCGCCGGACCAGTCCGACACCAGCCGCACCACACCCGTGGACAGCAACAGCCCGATGGGCACGCCCAGCTGCGGCATGCTGGCCATCAGGCCGCGTTTGCGCTGGTCACCCCACTCCATGGCGAGCAGCACCGAGCCGCCCCACTCGCCGCCCACGCCGATGCCCTGCGCGATGCGCAGGATGGTCAGCAGCACGGCCGCCGTCACGCCGATCGAGGCGTTGGTCGGCAGGCAGCCGATCAGCGCGGTGGCGACACCCATCGTCAGCAGCGTGCCGATCAGCGTTCCCCGGCGGCCGATCCGATCCCCGAAGTGGCCGAACAGCGCCGCGCCGATCGGCCGCGCCGCGAATCCCACGAACTGCACGCCGAACGCCGCCAACTGACCGGCGAACGGGTTGCTGCTGGGGAAGAACAGCTTCGGGAAGATCAGCGCCGCCGCCGTGTTGTAGAGGAAGAAGTCGTACCACTCGATCGACGTCCCGATCGTGCTCGCGATCGCGGCACGCCGCCGCTGGGTGCGAATGAGAGCCACGTCACTGTCACTCATGCCGATCACAGTGAGCGCGGTCCGTGACGGTGTCAAGAACGGCGGGAAGGCCATTTCATCCCATTCGTTCCATAGATCCGGTCACGGTGAACGTTACGTGATTTCGCCGACACAACTGGTTGTTTTCAGCGAGGGGTGCGCTGTCTTTAACTAGATCTCACGCTCGTTTGGCGTGTGTAAGGGGGGCTTTACGTTGCGTGTATCCACGCGTGTCCGCAGACTGGCGGCAGTCACGACGTTGACGCTGATGGCACTGGGTTTCTCGACCCAGAACGCCTCGGCCGAGCAGTTGGCCCTGCCGGCGCTGCACCTGCCGGCGTTCCCCGATCTCGGCGCGTGGCTGACCACGCCGAACTGGGGAAAGCTGCCGCAGCAGGCCGGCGGCAGCGCCGCCGGCCTCAGCCACACGGCGTCCGCGGCTTCCACACACGCCTCGGGTGGGGCGGGCAATCCGCGCGGCAAGGGCGCCGGTGAGCTCCCGCCGTACCAACCCCGGCCGCCGCGGCCGCGTACCGGCCCCGGGTCCAGCCAGCGCGTCGCGTCCGGATTCGACGCCGCGACCAGCGTCCGCATCGCGGCGAAGTCGTCGGCGACGATGAACTACTTCCAGAACACCGACGGCACCGTCACCCGGAAGTACAGCCAGACGCCGGTCAACTACCAGGACGCCGCCGGGGCATGGCAGCCGATCGACACCACCGTCGAGCACGGCGCGGACGGCCGCTGGCACGAGAAGGCCAACTCCGCCAAGGTCGACTTCGCCCCCACCGCAACCGATCCGACGCTCACCTCCCTCGCCGTGGACGGCTCGCACTCGGTGGCCTACTCGGTGCAGGGCGCGGCCCCGGTGACCCCGAAGGTGTCCGGCTCGAACGTCACCTACGGCTCGATCCTGCCCAGCACGGACCTCCAACTGGCGCCGAATGCCACGGGCGTCAAGGAATCCATCGTCCTGCGGGATGCTCACGCGCCGACGACCTGGACGTTCCCGCTCAAGCTCACCGGCCTCACCCCCAAGCTCGCCGCCGACGGCTCGGTCGATCTGGTCGACTCCGCCGGCGCCGTGCGGGAGCGGGTCCCGCACGGCTACGCCTTCGACTCCAAGCACGCCACCACCGACGCCGTCAGCTACGAACTGGCCACCGTGGACGGTGTGCCGGCGCTGAAGGTCAGCCTGGACAAGAACTGGCTCGCCGACGGCAAGCGCGTGTTCCCGGTGACGGTCGACCCGACCTTCACCCTGAACCCGACCTCGACCTACGTCCAGAAGGACAGCCCGGGCGACCACTCGATGGAGCAGACCCTCAAGGTCGGCTCCACCAACGGCGGCGCCGACTCCGCGCTGGCGTTCCTGGCCATGCCCAAGGACATCGACAACCAGCACGTCCAGGTCACGTCGGCCAGCCTGTCGCTGTTCGACACCTACGCCGCCAACTGCACGCCGACCACCGTCAACATCGTCAACCTGGTGCAGCCCTGGACTCCGACCACCGTGACGTACCCGGGGCCGGGCGGCGCGAACGTGATGGGCGCGGTCGCGCCGAACGTGCCGAACGCCTGCACCAATCCGCAGGGCGACCGCTCGCGCGGCGACTGGGTGACCATCCCGCTGACCACCGACGCGCTCAACGCCTGGTCCAACGGCAGTCAGCCCGACTACGGCGTGGCGATCGTGCCCGCGAGCTACACGGACCCCAATCAGCGCAAGGAGTTCGCGTCCTCGAACATGGGGCCGGAGGCGCCGTACCTGACGGTCACCACCGCCGGCAACGTGCCGCCGCAGATCGACACCGTGTACCCGCCCAACAACGGCTTCGCCGCGACGACCACGCCGTGGCTGGAGGCCACCGCGCACGACCCGGATCACACCATTTCCACGCTGATGGACTTCGACTTCCAGGTCGTGGACGCCAACAACACGACCGTCATCGACTCCGGCACGGTCCATGGCGGCGCGAGCTGGCAGGTGCCGGCGGGCAAACTGCAGTTCGGGCAGACCTACTACTGGACGGTCGCGACGTCGGACGGGCAGGCGTGGTCGGACTGGTCGGCGTGGACGGCGCTCTCGATCCAGGTGCCGCAGCCGGTGGTCACCTCGTCGCTGTCGCAGAACAACGGCGACCACGGCTTCGACCCGGGCATCGGCAACTACACCACCAGCGCCACCGACGCGGAGGTGCAGAGCGCGGGTCCGGCGCTGGCGGTCACCCGTGACTACAACTCCCGCGATCCCCGCACCGGCGGGGCTTTCGGCGCGGGGTGGTCCAGCGTGTTCGACGCCAAGGCGACCGAGCTGACCACCACCGACTTCAACAACAACCCGGTCCTGGTGAGCACCGTCATCAGCTATCCGGACGGTTCCGAGGTCGGGTTCGGCCTGAACACCGACGGTTCGTTCAGCTCCCCGCAGGGCCGGTTCGCGGTGTTGCGGGCGTTGCCGAACAAGACCGGCTACACGCTGACCGACAAGAACGACACGGTCTACACGTTCGGCCAGGCGCTGAGCACGGGCGGTTTCGGGATCAGCTCGATCACCGACGCCAACGGCCGCGCGCAGAACTTCACCTGGGCAGGCGGGCACATCACCACAGCCACCTCGGCGACATCGGGCCGGGCACTGCACTTCACGTGGTCCACGCCGTCCGGCGCCAGCACCGCGCACGTGGCGACGGTCGTCACCGACCCGGTCACCGCCGGCCAGTCCTCGACGGCGCTGACCTGGACGTACAACTACACCGGCGACAACCTGGCCAGCGTGTGCGCGCCGGGCGCCGGCACCGCATGCACGACCTACGGCTACCAGAGCACGTCTCAGTACATGGCCACGGCGCTGGACATCGGGCCGCATTCGCTGTGGCCGCTGGGTGAGCAGCCGGGCGCGGCGACCGCGGTGAGCGCGATCCACGCCAACGAGGGCAACGACAACGGCACCTACAACAACGTCGCCCTCGGCCAGCCCGGAGCGCTGGTGGGATCCACGGCGACGTCGGCCGGGTTCAACGGCACCTCCTCCTACGTCCAGCTGCCGACCTCCCTGTCCAGCGGCTGGAACGGCTCCGCGATCTCCATGTGGTTCAAGACCTCGGCCACCAACGGAGTCCTGTACTCGTACAGCGGCAGTGCCATCACCAACAACACCACGCTCGGTGACTACGTGCCGGCGCTGTACGTCGGCTCGGACGGCAAGCTCAATGCCGAGTTCTGGTACGGCGGCGGCACACCCATGGTGTCCAAGGCCGCGGTCAACGACAACCAGTGGCACCACGTGGTGCTCCAGGAGTCCGGCAACAGCCAGGGCCTGTACCTGGACGGCGTCTTCGTCGACTACCGGGTCGCGAACATCCCGCTGATGGCCAACTTCTACCGGTACATCGGCACCGGCTTCCTCGGCGGCACCTGGCCGGACGAGTCGCACCAGTCCAGCACCAGCAACACCGGGTACGCCAGCTACTTCAACGGCTCCATCGCCGATGTGGCCCTGTGGGACAAGCCGGTGTCCAGCGTCTACCACCCGCAGCTGTACCAGGCGGGCCTGCACGCCTCGACGCTGCTGACGTCGGTCACCCGGCCGTCGGGCAATGTGCACGCCCAGGTCACGTACGACCCGGTGAGCGGCGCGGTGCAGCAGCTGACCGACGAGAACGGCGGCGTGTGGAAGGTCGGCGCCCCTACGGTGACCGGCTCCAGCCAGGTCTACCGGTCGGCGGTGCTCGGCGCGGGCCCGCTCGCGTACTACCGGCTCGGCGACAATGTCGGTGCGGCACAAGCGGTCAGCGAGGTGAAGTACGGGGCCGCCACCTACAACGCCGCGACCCTCGGCTCGACCGGCCCGTTCCAGGACGCCACCGCGGCCGCCTTCAACGGCACCAGCTCGTACGCACAACTGCCCGCCGACACCGTGTCCTCGTCGTCCCAGAACCTGTCGGCGGAGCTGTGGTTCTCCACCACCACCGGCGGCGGAATCCTGGTCGGCGCGAACGCCAACCAGCTCGGCCCGTGCAACGCCACCGCCTGCACACCGATTCTGTGGGTCGGCACCGACGGCAAGCTGTACGGCAACTTCTACACCAGCGGCGGCGCGCCGCAGCTGGTGTCGTCGAAGACGGTGACGGACGGCGGTTGGCACCACGCGGTGATCTCGGCGTCGTCGTCGAGCCAGTCGCTCTACCTCGACGGTGACGCGGCGCAGACCAAGACGACCTCGCCGCTCACGATGACCGGCTACAACTACGCCTACCTCGGCGCCGGCGCGCCCGGTCTCGGCTGGAACGGCCTGCCGGCCAACAATCCGGTGTACTTCAAGGGTTCCATCGCGGACGCGGTGTTCTACCGGACGGCGCTGTCCTCGGCCCAGGTCGCCCAGCACTTCAACGCGGCGAAGAACTCCCAGGGCCTGCTGCCGGTTTCCACGGTGAAGATCACCGACCCGGGCGGCAAGACCCTGACGTACCAGTACGACCTGATCAACGGCAACCGCAAGGTGTCCGAGACCGACGGGCTGGGCAACAAGACCAGTTACGGCTACGACTCGGCCGGCTTCCTCAACACGGTCACCGACCCGAACGGCGTGGTCAACACGACCGGCCACGACGTGCGCGGCAACACGGTGTCGCAGACGACGTGCCAGAACCAGGCCGCCGGCATCTGCTCGACTGCGTACTTCACCTACTTCCCTGACGACACCACCAAGACGCTGTCGCCGGATGCCCGCAACGACGTGATGCTGACCGTCCGGGATGGACGGTCGTCGAGCGCCACTGACAACACGTACCTCACGTCGTACGGCTATGACGCGAAGGGCAACCGGACCAGCATCACGACGCCGCCGGTTCCCGGTTTCCCCAATGGGCGCACCACATCCATCGCGTACACGGCTATCGGTCTGCCGACCGTGACGACCTCGCCGGGCGGCACCCAGAACACGATCACGTACGCGACCAGTGGGGACGTTCAGCAGACCCAGAACGCGGAGGGTCTGGTCACCAAGTTCACCTACGACGGCGTGGGCCGGGTGGCGACCAAGACCGAGGTTTCGGACTCCTACCCGAACGGCCTGGTCACCACCTACGGCTACGACGGTCAGGATCACGTGACGTCACAGGCCGATCCGGTGGTGACCGACCGGATCACCGGCGCGACGCACAACGCGACCACCACCAGCGTGTACGACGCCGACGGCAACATCACCTCGCAGACCGTGGCGGACGGCACCGGCGGTGACGCCTCGCGGACGTCGACGTCGACGTACAACACGTTGGGGGAGCTTGCTTCCTCCACCGATCCCAGCGGGAACACCACGACGTTCACCTACGACGCCTATGGCCACAAGGCATCGGACACGGACCCGAACGGGGCGGAGACCGACTTCACCTACGACGCCGACGGCCACGAGCTGACCCAGTCGATCCAGTACACCGGCAGCCCGCTCAACCCGCATGCCGCGGCGCCGCTGGTGGAGAAGTCCACCGCTTACGACCCGACCGGCCGGGTGGCGTCCGAGACGGACTCCATGGGCAACAAGAGGTCGTACACGTACTTCGACAACGGTCTCAAGGCGACGGAGACCAGGACCGACCCGACCGGCGCCAACTCGTTCATCGAGGAGCAGGACTTCTACGACGCCGCCGGCAACCAGATCAAGAAGGTCACCAACAACCTCGCCACCGTCGAGACGTCCACTGTGGACGCCGCCGACCGCACCACGCAGACCGTGACGGACCCGGGTGGGTTGAACCGGACGACGACCGTCTCCTACACGCCGGACGACAAGCCGGCCGTCACCACGATGTCGGACTCCACCGGGGCGGTGCGCACCACCACCGCGACCTATGACCCGATGGGCAATCCGACCTCGCAGAGCCTGTTCACCGACGGCGCCGGCCGTCCCGCCGGCTGGTGGCAGCTCAACCAGACCACCGGCGCGACGGTGCCGGACTCGTCCGGCAACGGCGGCACCGCGGCCGCCGCGAACGTCAGCTGGGCCAACGGCGCCGGCACGTTCAACGGCACCAACTCCACCGTCACCACCAATGGCCCGGTGCTCGACACCACCGGCAACTTCACCGTGTCTGCGTGGGCGAACCTGAGCTCCACCGGCAAGTTCGCCACCGTGGTCGGCCAGGACGCCACCCAGTGCTCGGGCTTCTTCCTCCAGTACAGCGCGACCGACAACGCCTGGGCCTTCGCCAAGGTCAACGCCGACGTCAACAACGCCACGGGCATCCGGGCACACGACACCGCCGCGCCGGCATTGAACACCTGGACTCACCTTGTCGGCACCTACACCGCCGCCAACGGCCAGTTGTCGTTGTACGTCAACGGGGTCCTGGCCGGCACCGCGACCGTCACGACCCCGTACAAGGCCAACGGCCCGCTGACCATCGGACGTGGCCAGTACAACGCCGGCCCGGCCGACTACTTCCCGGGCTCGATCGGCAATGTCCAGGTGTACCAGCGGGTTCTGACGCCGGCGGAGATCTCCACGCTGGCCGCCAGCCAGACCGGCGGCACCACCGCCTCCTCGCACGCGATCACCATGACGCGGACGCTGGACCAGCGGGGGCTGCCGACCTCGGCCACCGACCCCGACGGCAACACCACCAACTACTCCTACGACGAGGCCGGCCACCTGGCCGTCACCACCTCACCGGTCGTGTCGGTGGAACACAACGGCGGCACTGCCACGCAGGTGCACCCGGTGACGATGACCGGGTATAACACCTTCGGCGAGGCGACGGAGCGGGACGACCCGAACGGCAACGTCAGCACTACGGTGTACGACGCGGCGGGCCGACCGGTGTCGATCACGCAGCCGAACTACACCCCGCCCGGCGGCTCGCCGATCACCGCGGTCACCGTCAAGACATACGACAAACTCGGCAACCTGGTGCAGGTGTCGGACCCGCTCAGCCGGGTCACCAAGTACGTGTACGACCAACTCGGCGACCAGGTCCGCACCACTGACCCGGCCGGCAACAACATCGACACCGTGTACGACACCAACGGCGACAAGCTGTCGGTGACCGACCAGGCCGGCGCGCAGACCCAGGCCACCTACGACTACCTGGGCCGCCAGATCACCTCCACCACCCTGGAGCGCTACCCGTCCACGATCACTTCGACCACCACGAACTCCTACGCCGGCTCGCCGGGCAACGCGTTCCTGGCGTCGACCACCACCCAGAGCGGGGCCAATACCCAGTACGGGTATGACGCGCTGGGCGAGAAGACGTCGATCACCGACCCTGCCGGCAACATCACCCGGTCCTCGTACGACTTCCTGGGCCGTAAGACGTCGACAACGCTGGCCGACGGCTCGTCCACCGCCACCACCTACGACACCTCGGGCAACCCGGTGTCGGTGGCGCAGAAGGACCCGAGCGGGGCCGTCCTGGCCACCTCGTCAGCGACCTTCGACGACAACGGTTTCCAGCTCTCGACCACCGATGCGTTGGGCCACACGAGCCGGTTCACGCACGACGCCACCGGTGCGGTGACCCAGGAAGTGCAGCCGACGTCGGCGACCTCCTCGATCACCACGTCGTTCGGCTACGACACCGCCGGCAACCGGACCCGGTTCACCGACGGCCGTGGCAACGCGACGATCTACACGTATACCCCGTGGAACCTCAAGGAATCGGTGATCGAACCGACTACCGCGACCTACAGCACCGCCGCCGATTCCACGTTCACCACCGCATATGACGCCGACGGCGAGCCGGTGTCGCAGACCCAACCGGGTGGGGTGACGATCACCGCCACCTACGACGCGGTCGGCAACCTGCTGACGCAGAACGGGTCCGGGGCGGATGGGCAGACCGCCGCCCGCACCTTCGGTTATGACTCGGTGGGCCGGATGACCTCCGCCGCCACCAGCGCGATCGGCACGAGCGTGCCGGCGTCGAATGAGACGTTCACCTACAACGACCGCGACGAGTTGCTGACTGCTAGCGGCTCGGCCGGCTCGTCGTCGTTCGGGTACAACGCCGACGGGTTGATGACCACCCGTACCGACGCGTCGGGCACCAGCAGCTACGGCTACGACTCCGCCGATCGGCTGTCCACGATCCAGGACTCCATCACCGGTACCCAGCTGACCTACGGCTACAACTCGCTCGACCAGGTCAACCAGGTCAAGTACGGGTCGGGCAATCAGCGCACCTTCGGCTACGACGGGTTGCACCGCCTGGCCAGCGACACGCTGAAGACCTCCGGCGGCGCGACGGTCGCGTCGATCGGCTACGGCTACGACCTCAACGGGAACCTGACCTCCAAGACGACCACCGGTTTCGCCGGGGCGGCCGCCAACACCTACACCTATGACCAGGCCAACCGGCTGACGTCGTGGAACAACGGTTCGTCCACAGTCAACTACGCCTACGACGCGTCGGGTAACCGGACGCAGGTCGGGTCGAACGTCTATACCTATGACGCCCGGGACCAGCTGACTTCCGACGGCGTCAACTCGTACACGTACACCGCGCGGGGCACCATGTCCTCGCAGACCAACACGTCCGGCACGCAACGGTCCACTTCGGACGCTTTCGGCCAGATGACGTCGCAGAACAACCAGTCCTACACCTATGACGCCCTCGGCCGGGCGTTAACCGACACCGGCACCACGTTCTCCTACTCCGGCATGACCAACACTCCGTCGTCGGACGGCGTGAGCACCTACAGCTACGACCCGTCCGGCGGCCTGGTCGGCATCGGCGGGGGCGGCGTCTCGACCCTGGCGTTCGTCGATCAGCACACCGATGTCGTCGGTGACTTCACCGCCAACGGCACGTCGCTGTCGGGTTCGACGACCTACGACCCGCTGGGCAACGTGACGTCCACGTCCAACCAGGCCGGGCGTCTGGGCTTCCAGTCCGGCTGGACCGACACGTCCACCGGCAAGGTGAACATGGCCGCACGCTGGTACTCACCCCAGACCGGCCAGTTCATGAACCGGGACACCGCCTCCCCCGACCCCATGCCCAACTCGGCCGCCGCGAACCCGTTCGCCTACGTCGACGACGACCCGCTGACCCGCACCGACCCGTCCGGCCACGGCTGGTTCTCCGACTTCGTGTCCAGCGCCTTCCACGCCGTCACCCATGTCGTGCAGGCCGTCACCCACTACGTCGCCGTCCACGTCGTCCAGCCCGTCGTGCACGCCGTGCAGGTCGTGGTCCACGCCGTCGCCGACGCTTACCACGCCGTAGCCCGCGCCGCCGCCCGTGTCGTCCAACGCGTCGTCCGCGTAGCCCGCGTCGTCTACCACGCCGCCGTACACGTGGTGAAAACCGCTTATCACGCCGTATCCACAGCAGTGCACCATGTCGTGGCCGCAGTGAAGACAGCCGCCAAGGCCGTCGGCAACGCCGTCACCTCAGCCGCCAAGGCCGTGGCATCCGTAGCCAAGAAGGCCGTCGCCACCGCGACCAACTTCGTCAAGGCTCACGCCTCGACCATCGCCGGCATCGCCGTCGGCATCGGCGTCGGTCTGGCCTGCACCGTGGCCACCGGTGGCGTCGGCGCCATCGGCTGCGCCGCGTTGGCCGGCGCCGCCGGCAACGCCGTGTCCTACGCGATGGACTGCCATGCGAGCCACTCCTGCTCGCTCGGCGGCGCCGTCGAAGCCGTCGGCCTCGGCGCCCTCGGCGGTGCCCTGGGTGCCGGTCTCGCCGGCCCCCTCGGTGGCAAGCTGGTGGCCACCGCGCTCGAAGACGTCATGCCCAAGGTCGCCGCCTCCGCCCTCGTCGGCCTAGGCTCCGGCGCCGCTTCCGGCGCCATCACCTCCGCCGTCGGCTACGGCATGTCTTGCGGTTCCTCCCAGGATGGCTGCTCGTTGTCCGGTGCTGCCTCCGCCGTCGGCTCCGGCGCCCTGTGGGGCGGCTTGATCGGTGGCATCGCCGGCGCGGCCGGCGAAGCCGTCGGCAAGAGCGACAACACCACCTGCCACAGCTTCGTCCCGGGCACCAAGGTGCTTATGGGCGATGGCACCAGCAAGTCCATCAGTCAGGTGCAGGTCGGGGACAAGGTCGCTGACTCCGTGCCGGGTGACACAACGCTCCAGACGCACACCGTGCAGAAGGTCATCGTCACCCAGACCGACCACGACTTCGTCAATCTGACCATCAAGAAGCTGGCCACCAAGCTCGGCAAGGCCGCCGCCGGCCTCGCTGTCGCCACCGCGGCCGTGCTCGGGTCCGCCGCCCCGGCCTCCGCCGACACCTCGTCCACTCTGACCACGACCTTCCACCACCCCTTCTACGACACCACCCAGGCCGCCTTCGTCGACGCCGTCGACCTCCACCCCGGCGACCGACTCCAAACCGCCGACGGCGGCGCCGCCGAGGTCACCTCGGTCCGGGCCTACCACCAGACCGAGACCACCTACGACCTCACCATCGACGGTCTCCACACCTATTACGTGGTTGCCGGCGCGGCGCCGGTGCTCGTCCACAACTGCGGTGCGGACGACCTGGCCCCCGAAGCGAAGGCCAGCTATGACACACTGACGTCCGCTGTTGGCCGCGCGGCTTCGAGGAGTGCACAGGACATTCGGAACTCATTGACTCCTGGTCAGCTCGCCGTCGGGCGGGCCCTGCCTTGGCTGCGATCGATGTTCGTCGGCAGCAACATCGAGAACGCGGTCGCGAGCGACCCGGCGGTGTTGTCAGATCCGAACATCACCCACTTGGGCACGTCCATGCCCGGTCAGTCGGTCCCCGACTTCCATATCAGCACAGGCGACGGGGAATTCCCCGTTGATGTCACGGGTGGCAGTCAAAGCTCGGTCAACGGCCATCTCCAGCGCCCGTACATTACCCACAGGAGTCAGATCATCGACTATCCGTCGATTCCGAAAGCGAAGCTGAACGACATATTCAAGTAGCCCGGAGCGCACGATGGCAAAGGCCGCACGACACAGCATCACCGCCCAGAAAATCGTCAACAGGGCGACCGTTTTCTCCGACTTCGAGCTGGCGGGGGCAGTCTTCACCGGCTGCGCCCTCGCCCAGTTCGAGGACCCGAGCTACGGCCGGATCGTCGTACGAGACGCCAGTTTGTCGGACATCAAGCTGACGAACTGCTCTGCGCACGGGATCTGCCTCGAGCGGCTCACGGTCGACAACCTTGCGACGAACCGGGCGACACAGCTGGAGGCGTGCGTCTTCAACCGCGTGACACTGAAGGGACGGGTCGGACCGATAATCACCACACCGGCCAACCCGTCCCTTTCCTGGGATGCCAAGGAGGCCTTTGCCAGCGGGGCGGTGGCCTACTACGAAAAGGTCGACTGGGCTCTCGACATCACCAATGCCGAGTTCAGCGACGTCGACCTGTACATGGTTCCGGGGCATCTCATCAAGCGGGATCCGGAAACCCAGTTCCTGCTGCGCCGGGCCAGCTTCGAGAACACGCCCATCGATCAGCTGGACCCGATCGTGCAGATCTTCGTGGACCGCTTCAACGCCACTCCGTTCGACAGCATCGTGGCGGTGGCGCCCAAGCGATCCGCCCAGTTCAGGAACTTTCTCGCCGCGTTGACAGATCTGCGAGATGCCGGCCTGGCCGAGTGATCTGAACAAGGTGGCCGTGGCCAGCGTCGCCGGCCACGGTCACCTACGGTTCAGCTGGCCGGCGTCTGGACGACGTCGCTGGCCTTCACCATCACGTAGCGGTGGTTGAAGTCGATCAGCAGGTACTGGTCGGCGCCGGTGACCAGGGTGTGGTTGCCGGCCACGCCCGCGGGGTCGAAGCGGGCGAAGTAGTTGCTGGCCTGCTCGGTGCCCAGGACGGTGTAGGACTGGCCGGCGGGCAGCGTCCAGCCGGTCAGAGGCGTGGGGGCCCAGCCCTGGTCGAACGGGATCGAGGCGGGGTACTCGGACGCCTGGGGGAAGGCGCGGCCGTAGAGGTTGACGGTGCTGACGCCGGCGGGGGCGTGCACGGTGGCGGCGCAGGCGGGCAGGGTGTTGACGCCGTGAGGGTTGGAGAACCACGCCTTCTGGCCGTCGTACCAGATGGCGGTCCAGTCACCCTGCTGGCCGGCGACGACGTACTGCCGCCCGCTGACGGCCTTGTCGGACCAGTCACTGGCCTGCATGGTGCCGGGCCCGCCGCCGGGGTGCAGGAGTGGATCGCCGATGAGCGGGGCGGTGGCGCTCGGCCCGGTCCGCAGGTAGACGAAGTTGGCTCCCTGTGCGGGCAGAGGCGTGCACGTGCCGGAGCTGTCGCAGGTGGTCACGGGCGGCTGGTTGGAGGCGAAGTCGGGGTTGACGGTGACGACGCTGCCGACGGACACCCGGGCGGCTTGGGCCGGCGCGTCGAGCAGGCCCATGTAGTGCTGCCAGTTCCAGAACGGCCCCGGGTCCCAGTGCTGTTTGGCCTGGCTGGCGGTGAGCTCACCGGGAACCTCGTCGTGCCCGATGATGTGCTGCCGGTCCAGCGGAATGTTGTACTCGGCAGCGAGATAGCGCACGAGCTTGGCCGACGCCTGGTACTCCTGCGGCGTGTACGAGGAGCCCTGGGCGGCGACGCCCTCGTGCTCGATGCTGATGGAGTGCTGGTTCATCGTCCAGTTGTTGACATCCCAGCTCACGTCCTGGTTGCGCACCATCTGCGTGACCTGACCATCGGACGCCCGGATCACGTAGTTGGCGGAGGCGAACCAGCCCGGGTTCTGGAACACGGCGATGGCGTTGTCGTACGAGGTCTCGGTGTCGTGGATGACGATGTACTGAATGCCGTCGCCGTCGGCGGGTCGGTCGGCCGGGTCGTAGTTGCCGTAATTGTTCGGGTCCGAATGGTCGGCGGAGGACCAGTCGTACGCCGCCGGCACGAACCGGCAGTCGAGGTCGGACGGGCAGTTCGCCGTCGGCGTGGACGCGTTGGCCCGCTTGGGGGTCACCGGAATGGACCGGTCGGCCGGCAGCGACAGCGGCGAACCGGCCTTGGCCGCGACGCCGGTGCGCAGGGTGCGGAAGACGTCGTCGGCGAACGCCTGCGAGCCGGCGGCGCTGCTGCTGGTGCCGCTGTCCTGGGCATAACGGACCAGCGCCGGATACCAGGCGGAGGTATCGGTGGGGAGCGTGCCACCGGCCGACTTGGCGTCGGCGGCCAGCACGGCGGCCGCGGCGCGGATGTTCTGGGCGGGATCGGTCAAAACGGCAGCGGCGCTGGTGTGCAGCGCGTCGGCGGCCCTGGTGACCAGCGGGCTGGTCGTCGACCGCACGGTGGCCGTGTGAGCCTGGCTTCCCTTGCCCGATTCCGCCGAGCCGACCTCGCTGATCAGGCCCATCGGGCCCACGCCGCCGGCCTCGTTCGGCGCGGCGCTGGGCTGCCAGTTGGTCATGTTGTACGACACGGCGAGCAGAATCGGCTCGGGCACACCGAATTCGTGCGCTGCCGAGGCGAACTCGGCGGCCAGGCCGACGGGCGCGGCCGACGCGCTCGAGGGCGCGACGGCGAGCAGCACACCCAGCAGTGTGGTGGCCGCCGCCCCCAGGCTGCCGCGCCGTAAAGTCTTGGTGGTCAACAAGAAGAACGCTCCAGTTCCGTTCGGGATGCGGTCAGAGCAGTCGATCGGCCAGAACGTACCGCGACGGCGTTCGGACGCAGGGTGAACACCGGAAGTGTGACCCAGGTCGCAGGGCTCCGCCGCGCGATAACTCGATCGTGTTCGGGCGGCTCCCGTCCTAGCCTTGCCGCATGGCGATCACGACCGTGCCCGGGAAGCACGTGGACATCAAGATGTGGACGCGGGTCGACGAGGTCGAACCCGCCGCGTTGCAGCAGCTGCGCAACATCTCGTCGCTGCCGTGGGTGGTCAAGCACGTCGCCGTCATGCCCGACGTCCACCTCGGCAAGGGCGCGACCGTCGGCTCGGTCATCGCGATGAAGGACGCGGTGTCGCCGGCCGCGGTCGGCGTGGACATCGGCTGCGGCATGACCGCGGTCCGGACCTCGCTGACCGCGAACGACCTGCCCGGCGACCTCGGCGGCATCCGCTCCGAGATCGAGAAGGCGGTGCCGGTCGGCTTCGGCGCGCACCGCGACGCGGCGTTCGACGACCGCGACGCGGGCGACTGGAAGCAGTTCTGGGCCCGGTTCGAGGACCTGACCCCGGCGGTGAAGGCCCGCGCGGACAAGGCCGTCAACCAGATCGGCACGCTCGGCGGCGGCAACCACTTCATCGAGATCTGCCTGGACACGTCCAAGCGGGTCTGGGTGATGCTGCACTCCGGCTCCCGCAACATCGGCAACGAGCTGGCGCAGCACCACATCGGGGTGGCGCGCGGGCTGACCCACAACGACGAGCTGCCGGACCCGGAGCTGGCGGTGTTCCTCGCCGGCACGCCGGAGATGGCCGCCTACCGGCACGACCTGTACTGGGCGCAGGACTATGCGCGGCGCAACCGCGCCGTCATGCTGCGCCTGATCAGCGACGTGCTGCGCAAGCGGTACCGGCACATCCGGTTCGACGAGCCGATCAGCTGCCACCACAACTACGTGGCGGAGGAGAAGCACTTCGGCGAGGACGTGCTGGTGACCCGCAAGGGCGCGATCCGGGCCGGCAACGGGGACCTGGGCATCATCCCGGGTTCCATGGGCACCGGCTCGTACATCGTGCGCGGCCTGGGCAACCCGGAGTCCTTCGAGTCGGCGTCGCACGGCGCCGGCCGCCGGATGTCCCGGAACAAGGCCCGCAAGATGTTCAAGCGCTCGGACCTCGTCGAGCAGACCAAGGGCGTGGAGTGCCGCAAGGACTCCGGCGTCATCGACGAGATTCCGTCGGCATACAAGGACATCAACGAGGTGATCGCGAACCAGTCCGACCTGGTCGAGATCGTGGCCAAGCTGAAGCAGGTCATCTGCGTGAAGGGGTGACCGGGTCGCCGGCTCAGATTCCTGGGCCGGCGATCCCCTGGTCGCAGATGCGGTAGACCGCGGGTGACGGCATGTCCCGGCTGAAGGGCCAGTCCACGGCGAGGCCGAGTCCGGCGAGGACCCGGGAGATGAAGGTGCCGTGGCTGCCGATCACGACGGTGCCGCGGAACTCGGCGAGGGCCTTGAGGGCACGGGTGGTGAGCTGGTTCAGGGATTCGGCGCCGGGGCGGGCGAAGTCGGGGTCGGCCCAGCTTTCCTCGTAGTAGCGGACGTAGTCGGGCGTCGGCCCGATGCCGGAATCCCATTCCCGCAGCTCATGATCGGTGTGCACGGGCAGGTCCAGCGCCCGGGCCAGGGGCTCGATCGTCTGAACCGCGCGCAGGTACGGGCTGGAGGCGATCAGATCCGGCCGCAGCGCGGCGAGTTCGTCGACGAGGGCGGAGGCCTGTGCAAGGCCGGCATCGGTCAGCGGACGGTGATAGTCGTCGGGACCGCCCGGATACGGGTACACGGGAACGGCATGACGCACCAGGACGATGTCGGCTCGCACCAACACATCATCTCAGGCCACCACAACCCCCGCCGGCACCGTGCTCAGGCCGAGGTCGGTGGTGGCGACCACCCTGAGCGAGCCGGCGTCGATCTTGCTGACGGTGCTGGACGCGTTGTTGGAGACCCAGATCTGGTGCTCGGTGACGGTGATCCCGGTCGGGATGTGTCCAACCGGGACGGTGGCGGTCACCGACCGCCGCGAGGTGTCGATCACGGACACGGTGTCGGAGTTGGCGTTGGTGACGTAGGCGAACTCGCCGTCGGAACGGAAGGCGATGTGCCACGGCGAACGGCCGACGGGCACGGTGGCGCTCACCTCGTGGCTACCTACATCCACAATGGACACGGTGTCCTGACCGGAATTGGCGACGTAGACATGCCGGCCGCCGGGACACGCGGTGACGCCGTGAGCCTTGGCCAGAGCCGGTAGCGAGGCCCGTACGCGGCGGCTGGCGGCGTCGACGACCCACAACCCGTCCTGGCACGACACGTACACGGTCGAGCTGTCGGGACTGACGGACACCGACTGCGGCGCAAGGCCGACGGTGACGGAGCCGACCACGGACTTGGTGCCGACGTCGATCACCGACACGGAGTTGGAGCCACCGGCACCGGTGTTCGGGCCGGTGTTGGCGACGTAGAGCAGCCGACCGTCCGGCGAGGCGGCGATGCCGTGCGGGAACAGGCCGACGGGGATGGAGCCGATGACGCGGCCGGCGGTGACGTCGAACACGGACACCCTGCTCTTGCCGGATTCGGTGATGTACAACGCCTGCCCGTCCGGCGTGGCGATGCCGTACGGGTTGGCCGGACCGACCACAGTGGACATCAGATTACCGGTGCGGGAGTCGATGACGGACACGGTGCAGGCGACGACCCCGGCGACGTAAACCCTCTTGGCGGTGGGCGCGAACTCGCCGGCGACCTTGTTGCGCGCCAACAGCTGCGTGCCGGGGAAGCTGCTGCCGCCAACGCCGGCGGGAAAGTCGGAGGCGTGCGAGGTGAGGGTCTCCTCGATACGGCTGCGCACGCCCTGATGCGGCGGCGTCTGCTCGGCGCCGGGGATCTTGACCGGCGGCAGGTGGGCGATCCCCCACTCCGCCTGCCACAACGGCGCCTTGGTCGGGGGCAAAGAAGGCAACGCGCCGGAACCGAAGCCCAGTGCGGACGTGAGGTCGCCGAAGGTCTTGCGCCGCCAGGCGCTGATGTTGGGCTCCCGCACGCCGGTGATCGTCTCCATCAGCCGCAGCACGGACGTGTGGTCGAACGGCTCGGTGGCGACGTACCCGCCGCGCGTCCACGGCGAGACGATGGTGCACGGCACGCGAATGCCGGCGCCGATGGACATGCCGTCGACGAACTCGTCGGGCGTGCCGGCGGGCGGCATGGGCGGCGGCACATGGTCGAACAGGCCGTCGTTCTCGTCGTAGTTCAACACAACCACGGTCTTCGCCCACACGTCCGGGTTGGCCGCGATGGCATCCAGCTTGCCGGCGACGAAGTCCGCGCCGGCAGCGGGAATGTAGTCCGGGTGCTCGCATTGCGGCGACGAAGGCACGATCCACGACACGGTGGGCAGCCGGTCGTGCAGGGCGTCGTACTCGAACTGGTCGGCCGGCCCGATGGCCAGACCGTGTTGGTGCAGCGGGGAGTTCGGGCGGGCGTCCTGATAGGCCCTGAAGTACTCCAGCGGGTTGCATCCGTAGTCGTCCTCCTGCTGGTACACGTGCCAGCTGACGCCGGCAGCGGTCAGCCGCTCCGGGTAGGTGGTCCACGTGTACGGCGACGGCACGATGTTGCTGACGATCGGGCCGCCGTGCCGCCCGCCCGGGTCGACGGTGCCGGTCCACAGGTACAGCCGGTTGGGCCAGGTGGGCCCCAGCACTGAGCAGAAGTAGGCGTCGCAGAGTGTGAAGTTGCGGGCCAGCGCCCACTGGAACGGGATGTCGTCCTCGGTGTAGTAGCCCATCGTGTACGGGCCGTGGGCGTCGCCGTCGGCGGCGCGGTGCGCCGGCAGCCAGTTGTCCATCTTGCCGCCGTTGACCGCGGCGTGCTGCACGGTGAAGGCATGGCTGGTGGACGGGATCGCCTGCGCGCTGGTGGTCCGGGTGTCCAGGTGGAACGGCAGCAGGTAGCCGTCCGGGTGCTTGACATCGGGCTGGTGGAACACGGAACGACCCGTGGACAGCGTGAGCGCGTGCGGGTCGTCGAATCCCCGCACGCCCGGCATGGTGCCGAAGTAGTGGTCGAACGACCGGTTCTCCTGGGTGAGCACGACGATGTGCTTGATGTCGCGGAGGCTGCCGGGGTTGACGGGCTCGGCGGCCAGCGCCCGGCGCAGGTTCGGCGGCAGGACCGCGGCCAGCGCCGACGCCCCGGCCGCGCCCAGCAGGCGGCGTCGCGAGACTGCGGTCATGCGCGTTCCGTTCTCCCGGCTACTCACAGTCGACATCACGCGATCGCACGCCGCAACGGTTCACGCCCCGTTCGACCGAATCGTCCGTCCGGGCGGTCGCGGAAAAGAGGTCTAGACCTCCCTTGACACCGGTCGAACCGGACGTCACTCTGTTGACGCCGCCGTTTAGTTAAGAAACTTTCCTAACAGGAGCGAGCGATGCGCGATCGATCCGGTCGGCTGGTGGCGGTGGCCGCCGCTGCCGCGACGATTTCCCTGTCCGTGCTGGTCTCCACGGCTACTCCCGCCGCAGCCGCCGGCGAGAGCCACCCCTTTCCCACGCACGTCACGTACAAGACGGGTGTCATGCCGTCGGCCAGCGCGGCCGACCGGGACGCGGCGGTCAAGAAGCAGTACGACTCGTGGAAGAAGACCTACCTGCGGGCGGCCTGCGGCGGCTACCTGATCTACGCCACCGGCGACGCGCCCAACAAGGGCACGGTGTCCGAGGCCCAGGGCTACGGCATGAACATCGTGCCGCTGATGGCCGGCTACGACGCCAACGCCAAGGCCGAGTTCGACGGCCTGTGGAAGGTCGTGCAGACGCACCGCGACAGCCAGGGCATGATGGAGTGGAAGATCGACGGCAGCAGCTGCAAGTACGCCGACTCCGGCACCCCGGACGGGGCCACCGACGGTGACCTGGACGTCGGCTACGGCCTGATCCTGGCGGACAAGCAGTGGGGCGGCTACACCGCCGCGGCCAAGGACTGGCTGGCCAAGTTCTACGCGGCCAACGTCGCCTCCGACGGCCACCTCAAGTGCGAGGACGACGGCCCCACCAACGACACCCGGCCGTCCGACTTCATGCTGGACCACCTGCGCGCGTTCGCGGCCTACGACACCGCCCACGACTGGAACAAGGTCGTCACCCGCACCGAGGCCGTGATCAACGAGTTCACCGCGGCCTACTCGCCGAACGCCGGCCTGCTGTCGGACTTCGTGGTCAACGCCAACACCACCAGCCCGAAGCCGGCGCCGGCCAACTACCAGGAGGACCAGCCGGACAACATCGTCGGCTACAACTCGGTCCGCGTGCCGTGGCACATGGGCACCGACGCGCTGGTCTACGGCGGCTCGGTGGCCAAGGCCATCGCCACCAAGGAGTCCAACAGCTACAAGGCGAAGGCCGGCGGCAACCCGGCCAAGATCTACCCGCACACCAAGCTGGACGGCACCCCGACCAACACCGGCGACCAGTGCGAGTGCGCCAACGACCCGGTGGGCGTGGCCGCGATGGCCGCCGGCGACCAGGCCTGGACCGACTCGCTGTGGAACTTCCTGGCCACCAACCCCTACGGCGACACCTACTACGGCGAGACGATCAAGCTGCTCGTCTACATCGTGATGGCCGGCGACTACTGGACTCCCGCGTCCTGAAGTCCGCCACGTCGGTCCACCTTCCGGGAACCCCGAACCCGGGAGGTGGACCGATTCAGCTTTTTCCGAGACACTGTGCGCCCATGAGAGGCGGCACCGATGCCGACCGCGCCCTGCCGGTGATCGCCGAGGCGTGCGGACTCGGCTTCAGCAGAGTCAAGCCACTGTCCGGCGAGCACGGGGCGGTCGAGGCGACCGTCGCCGGCCGCGGCCGGTACGTGGTCAAGTGGACATGGCATCCGCACCAGTGGCCGCACAACGTCGGCGAGGTGACCGCCCGCCTGCGGTCGCTGCGCTACCCGGCGCCGCGGGTGATCGCCGCCGACCGGCTCGACGGGATCGCCTTCTACGTCCAGGAGAAGCTGCCGGGCTCGCCGTCCGACGAGCTGGACGAGGACCAGTTGGAGCAGCTCATCGAGCTGGTCGACCTGCACGCCGGCGCCGCGCGCGGGCTGTCCTCGCCGGGTGCCACGCTGCCGTGGGGCGAGCAGATCCTGCGGGACCTCGCCGACCCCGGTCACTGGACGCCACGAAAGCGGGCCCTGGTGGCGTATTCGCCACGAGCGGCCGACCTCGTCGCCGGCATCGAGCGCCAGGCCTGCCGGCTCGACCTGACCCGGCTGCCCGCCGACGACGTCGTGCACGGCGACTTCGGGCTCGGCAACATGCTCTTCCACGCCGGCGGCCTGTCCGGCGTGATCGACTGGGACGGCTGGCGGCCCGGCGACCGGCGCGCCGACCTGGTGACGCTGTGGTTCGCGCTGCGCATCGGCACCGACCAGACCCGGGCGTCGACCGCGCTGCGCCGGCACCTGCGCCGGATCATGGAGCCAGAGCTGCTGTGGGCGTACTCGGCGCACAACGTGCTGCGCACGCTGGGGTGGTTCGCCTTCCGGCACGGCGGTTTCCCGAGCCCGGTGTGGATGGCCGCCAGCGAGTCCCTGTTGCGGACCGCGCTGGCGGCCTGATCTCACCGGACGGTGAGCGTCCGGCTGCCGCCGCCCACGGTGAACGTGTGGCCGCCCAGCTGAACGGTGCCGTGCGTGCCGGGCGGCGCGGTGACGGTCAGGGTGATCGACCCTCCGGACTGCTGCCAGCTGACGCCGAGCGGTCCGTGCGGCGTGGGCAACTGGCCGCGCGCCCACGCCACGGAGCCCGGATGCGGCGCGACGGTCCAGGTCGCGAAGCCCGGGCTGGTCGGCGACGCGCCGAGCAGGTCGTTGGTCAGCGCCGGCAGCACGCCGGTCGACCAGCCGTGCGCGGCGGAGGTGTAGGCGCCCTCGTAGAGCGAGCCGCCAGCGCCGATGCCCTCCCAGTCGGTCGGCCCGGGGTCGTGGCCGGCCATCCAGCCGTACAGCCGCTTGATCTCGTCGATCGCCGAATTCGCCTGCCCGGTGAGGAATCTGGCCTCGATCTCGGGGTACGAGGTGAAGGCGTACACCCGCTGCGACCCATCGCCGACGAGCGTGTCGTCGTCCATGAACGAGTTCCCGTACGGCAGCGCGGTCTTCTGCGCCAGGTAGTTCAGCGACTGCGAGGCCCGGGCCGCCGGGGCCACGCCGGCGACGATCGCGATGCCGTTGCCGTCCTGGCCGTGCCGGGAAGTGCCGGCGGCGTCGACGTAGGCGGTGCCGTCCCAGAGGTTGGCGTTGACCGCCGCCGACACCGCGGTCGCCCGCTGCCCCCAGCGCGTGGCGTCGGCGTTGTGCCCCAACGACTTCGCCAGTTGTGCCGCGTCCTTCAGGGCCTGCACATAGAGCGCGTTGTAGTACGTGACCTCGCCGTCCCGGGGCAGGAACGCGTAGTCGCCGTAGCCACTCGGCCGGGACAGCAGGCCGCGCGAGTCGGTGACCGACGGGTACCAGCCGTCGATCGCCTTGACCAAGTTCGTGTAGTAGCGGGCGCCATAGGCGGTGTCGCCGGTGTAGAGGACGTAGTCCCAGCTCGCGTTGACCCACCACAGTGGATAGTCGAACAGCGGGAGCGTGTAGCCGTTGATCGACGCCGGCGGGATCCAGCCGTCGGAACGCTGGTGGTCGGCGAGGTCGGCGAGCACGTCACGGGCGGCGACGGCGACGTCGTGCGTGAGGTAGGTAGTGCGGCCGGACACCGCGATGTCGCCGACGTACGGATCGCGGTCGCGCTTGGCGCCGTCGTGCAGCACCAGCTTGCCGTCCAGGGTCGGGCTGTCGGCGCCGCGCGGCTCGATGTCCGTCGGGCGGAAGGTGTCGATCACCAGCTCGTTGGTGTACGCGGCGTCGTACCAGTACTGGTTGAGCTGCGGGTCGGAGGACTCGAACCAGCCGGTGTACGCGCCGATGTAGCCGGTGAAGTCCAGCGAGACGCCGGAGATGTCGACCTCGCCGCTGGGCTCGGCGTCGGGGGCGTCGCCGGGCAGCGCGTCGAGGCTGATCCTGACGTACCGGAAGCCGTGCAGGCCGTCGGCGCAGACCCGGCCGTCGGCGAGGCAGCCCTTGGTGTCCGTCCACGTGCTGGCCCCGGTCGGCACGGCGTGCTGGTCGGTGCCCGGCCCGCCGGCGAAGTCGGAGCGCGTGAAGTCGGACCGGTCGCTCAGGTACTGCGTGGTCTCGGAGAACGCCAGCCGGACGCCGGGATGGTTGGCGGAGGCGTTGGCAAAGGCCAGCTTCGGGTAGCCCACGACGACCTTGCCGAAGTCCACGACGACGGACGGCGCCACGGGATCGGCCACCAGCCCCGGCCAGACCTCGTTGATCCGGGTGAACTCGCCCTTGCCGGTGGACTGGTCACGGGTGACGGTGATCCGGAACTGGTTCGTGGTCACCGGTTGTGGGAACGCGACGGCCAGTTGGAGCTGGGTGTTCCCGGTGACGGTGGCGAGCGTGGCGCCGTCGGCGCTCTGCACGGTGAAGTCCTGCGGCACGCCGTCTGCGTTGAACTGCAACGTGATGCCGGGTTCGGTGACCGCCGACGGTGTGGTCAGGGTCAGGACGTCCGGGTAGGCGGCGATGGTGTCGTCGTTCCAGAACGTGTCGGTGTTGCCGTCGATGGCGTTGGCGGCGTCGTAGGTGCGGGGGTTGCCGTCGTTGCCGTTGTTGGGGGCGTGCGAGCTGGAGGCAGTCGCCGTCGTGCCGGCCGGCCAGGCGGTTTTGGCCGGCGGGGTGGGCCGGCGCAGCACGGTGACGCCCGTGCCGAGCAGGCCGGCGGGGTTGGTCACGTCGCCGGTGCTGGACAGCACCCGCACGGGATGCACGTCCGGGCTGGTCGGGCCGACGACGTAACGCTGCCATGAGGGGGCCGCGGCGGCCGGCGGGGCCAGGCCGGCCACCAGGACCAGGGCGGCGATCAGGGGTAACTCGCGGCGGTGCAGTCGCATGCAGGGCTCCCGATTCCGCGTTGAATCGTTTCATTCGGAACAGGGCCCAGCGTAGGCAGGCTGTCAATACGCAATCACGCGACGTAGTTGCAGAGCTCGATCAGATTCCGGTCGGGGTCGCGGACGTAGATGCTGACGATCGGGCCGAGGGCGCCGGTCCGGGACACCGGTCCCTGCTCGATCGGAACCCCGCACGCCTCCAGGTGTTCAACCACGTCGAGCAGCGGATCCGCCACCACCAGACACAAATCCGCCGAGCCCGGCTCCGGGCGCTCGGCCTTCGGCTCGAACTCGCGCCCGGCCAGGTGCAGGTTGATCTTGTGCGGGCCGAAGGCGAGGGCCCGCCGGCCGTCGCCGAACGTGACCAGCTCCATGCCCAGCACCCGGGTGTAGAAGTCGACGGTGGCCGCGAGGTCGGCGACCGTCAGCACGAGGTGGTCCAGCCGGTCGATACGCATGGCGGCAGTCTGCCAGCCGGGCTAGACATCGGATGAAACCGCGTACATCTTGCCGAAACAACGATGAAGGCGCAGGATTCACCCGATGACCCGTCCGCCGCCGGGCACCCTCGACAAAGGAGCGCGCATGACCAGGTGGCGGATCGGTGCCGCACTGCTCACGGCCGCGGCCGCCCTGCTCGCGACCGGCGGCCAGGCGACGGCAGCGTCGAATTCCGAGGACGCGGACCAACACCACCCCGTGACCATCGCGAGAACACCGCCGATGGGCTGGAGCAGCTGGAGCTCGCTGCGCGGCACCATCTCCGAATCGATCATCGAGGCGCAGGCCAAGGTGATGCACGACCAGCTCCGCGGCCACGGCTACCAGTACGTCAACATCGACGCCGGCTGGACCGCCGGGGTGGACGAGTACGGCCGGAGCACGTGGAACACCACCAAGTTCCCGAACGGCATGGCGGCGGTCGCCCAGTACGTGCACAAGCTGGGGCTGAAGTTCGGCATCTACATGGTGCCGGGCATTCCCAAGGCGGCCCTCGACGCGAACTCGCCGATCAAGGGAACCCCGTACCACGTCAATGATGTCGTCGACCCGACGCTGCCCGGCAACACCGCCGCGGACGGCTCGGGCAAGCTCGACTTCACCAAGCCGGGCGCCGCCGCCTACGTGCAGTCGCAGGCGGACCTGCTGGCGTCGTGGGGAGTCGACTACATCAAGATGGACTTCGTCGGCCCCGGCGGCGGCCGCGTGGCCACCGACAACCGCGTCGACATGCAGCAGTGGCGGCAGGCGCTGGACCGCACGCGCCGGCCGATCCACCTGGAGCTGTCCAACTCGCTGAGCTTCGACAACGCCGCCGTGTGGCAGAAGTACAGCAACGGCTGGCGCATCGAGGGCGACATCGAGTGCTACAAGCACTGCGTCGGCCTGACCAACTGGGCGGTGCGGGCGTCGCTGCGCTTCGACGACGCGCCGAAGTGGGTGCCGTTCGCCGGCCCAGGTCACTGGAACGACCTGGACTCGCTGGAGATCGGCAACGGCGAGACCGACGGGCTGAGCGCCGACGAGAAGCAGTCGGTGATGACGCTGTGGGCGATCGAGTCCTCGCCGCTGCTGCTGGGCACCGACCTGACCAAGCTGGTGCCCGACGACGTCAAGATGATCACCAATGACGAGGTGATCCGGGTCGACCAGTCGGGCCACCCGGCGCACCCGGTCTCGCAGGCGACCAAGCAGCAGGTGTGGGTGGCCGACAACCACAACGGCAGCTACACCGTCGCGCTGTTCAACCTCGGCGAGACACCGGCGACGGTCACGGCGAACTGGAGCGATCTGACGCCCCACCGCAGCCTCGGATTCGTCCGGGACGTCTGGACGCACAAGAATCTCGGACCGGCGTGGAAAACCTTCTCGGCGACGCTCGCCCCGCACGCGTCACGTCTGCTCACGGTCTACCTCTGAGATACATCGGCAATACCGCGGGCTCGCCGAACGGCGGGCCCGCGGCGTTTTACGACCATCGTCGGCGGCCGTTCGGAGTAGCCGGATCACGGTCCACGTATTGGTCTAGGCCAAAACCTTGACACCTTCAATGGTCTAGTCCACATTTCTGAACACCGGGCCCGGCGAAAGATGACATGCAGTGCCTTCGACGAGGAGGACGTATGCAGCGAGCCAGACTCGCCGCGACTGCGTTGGCGGCGGTGGCCGTGGCGGGTGTCGCCGCGGGCGCGGCCATAGCCGCGAACGCCAGCACGGCTCAGGTCCAGACGGCTGCTTCCGCCGCCGCACTGAGCTCCAACGCTCTATCGAACAACTGGTACGCCTCGGCGCCGTACCTCATGCCCCAGAGCAACAACCCGCCGGACCCCACCGTGGTGATGGCGGCGACCGGGCAGAAGGCGTTCCAGCTCGCCTTCATCCTGGCCCCCAACGGCGGCGGCTGCAGCCCCACCTGGGACGGCACCTCCGCGGTCTCCTCGGACACCGCGGTCGCCGGCGTGATCAGCAAGATCCGCGGCGCCGGCGGTGACGTCTCCGTGTCGGTCGGCGGCTACGGCGGCACCAAGCTGGGCCAGAACTGCGGCAGCGTGGCGGCCACCGCCGCGGCCTACCAGCAGGTGATCGACAAGTACTCGCTGCACGCCATCGACTTCGACCTCGAGGAGCCGGAGTACGAGAACAGCGCGGCGATCGCCAACGAACTCGGCGCGGCCAAGACGCTGCAGACGAACAACCCCGGCCTGTTCGTCTCGGTGACGATGCCCGGCACCTCCGCCGGCACCGGCTGGTTCGGCACCCAGCTGCTGGACCAGGCCAAGTCGATCGGCTTCTCCCCCAACAACTTCTCCATCATGCCGTTCGACGGCGGCTTCGCCGGCGGCTCCTCGCAGGTGTCCGCGCTGGAGGCGTTCCACGGGCTGCTGGAGAGCCACCTGGGGTGGGACAGCACGACCGCCTACGCCCATGAGGGCTTCTCCGGCATGAACGGCAAGTCCGATTCGTCGGAGATGTTCTACCAGTCCGACTTCCAGACCGTTCTGAGCTACGCGACCAGCCACGGCCTGGGCCGGTTCACCTTCTGGTCGGTCAACCGCGACCGGCAGTGCGGCTCGAGCACCGACAACGGCATCTGCAGCAACGTCACGCAGAACGACTGGGACTTCACCAAGTTCACCGCCCAGTTCGCCGGCGCGACCCCGCCGCAGTCCCCGCCGCCCACGACGACGACCACCACACCTCCGGGCGGCGGTAGCTGCACGGCGGCGGCGTGGAACGCCTCCACCCCGTACAACGGCGGCGCCGTGGTGTCCTACAACGGCCACCAGTGGACCGCCAAGTGGTGGACCCAGGGCGACATCCCCGGCAACAACAGCCAGGGCGTGTGGACCGACAACGGGGCGTGCACCGGTGGTGGCGGCGGAACCACCACCACGAATCCTCCCGGCGGCGGCACCTGCACCGTGGCCGCGTGGAACGCCTCGACCGCGTACAACGGCGGCGCGGTCGTCTCCTACAACGGCCACAAGTGGACCGCCAAGTGGTGGACCCAGGGCGACGTCCCCGGCGCCAACAGCCAGAACGTCTGGACGGACAACGGCTCCTGCTGACCACGCTTTCGCCGGCGGGTCGGTGACCCCGAACCCGGCCCGCCGGCGAGCACCAACGTCTCCCTTCCACCCCCTGAATCCGGAAGGCCCCTGCACATGAAGTTATCGGCGAGAACGGCTCTGATCGCGGCGGCGGCCGCGACGGTCGTCGTCGGCAGCATCACCGCTGTCGGCGCGGGCGCGGCCCAGCAGCAGCCCCAGACGGTGGCGGTCACCCCGGCGGCGGCGACCGCCGCGGCCTCCAGCGGCGGCCTGCGCGTGGCGTACTACGACCAGTGGTCGATCTACCAGAACGCCTACTACCTCAAGAACGTCGACTCGATCGCCAACAACCTCGACTACCTGATCTACGACTTCGAGAACATCGACCCGGCCAACGGGACGTGCTTCGAGGCGACCAAGGCCAGCGACCCGGACCCGGCCGGCGAGAACGACCCGAACGCCGGTGACGGCGCCGGCGACTCGTTCGCCGACTACCAGAAGTCGTTCGGCTCGGACATCAGCGTCGACGGCACCGCGGACGCGTTCGGCATGCCGATCGTCGGCAACTTCCACCAGCTCCAGGAGCTGAAGAAGAAGCACCCGAACCTGAAGGTCGTGCTGTCGCTGGGCGGCTGGACCTACTCGAAGTACTTCTCGGACGTGGCGGCCTCCGACGCGTCCCGCAAGAAGTTCGTCAGCTCCTGCATCGACATGTTCATCAAGGGCAACCTGCCCTCGCAGGGCGGCTACGGCGGCGCGGGCACCGCGGCCGGCATCTTCGACGGCTTCGACATCGACTGGGAGTACCCGGCCTCGACCGGCGGGCACCTGGGCAACCACACCAGCCCGAACGACACCGCGAACTTCACCTCGCTGCTGTCGGAGTTCCGCACCGAGTTGGACGCGCTGGGCAAGCACTACTCGCTGTCCGCGGCCCTGCCCGGCGGCCAGGACAAGATCGCGAAGATCCAGACCGACAAGATCGGTCAGTACATGGACTTCGCGGACGCGATGACCTACGACATGCACGGCGCGTGGGACGCCACCGGTCCGACGAACTTCCAGGACCCGCTGTACCCCTCGGCGGGCGACCCGTCCGGCACGATCCCGCCGGGCACCGAGAAGTACACCATCGACAACGTGATCAAGGCCTACACCCAGGGCGACAGCGCGTACGGCATCCCGGGCGGCTTCCCGGCGAACAAGCTGACCCTGGGCATCCCGTTCTACTACCGGGGCTGGACGGGCGTGCCGGCCGGCTCCAACCACGGCCTGTACCAGAGCGCGTCCGGGCCGTCGGCGGGCAAGACGCTGTCCGGCAACGTGCCCGGTGTGGCGATGTACAAGGAACTGTCCGGGATCGTGGACAACGCGGCCGACACGTTCTTCGACTCGACCACGCAGTCGGCCTGGTTCTACGACGGCACCAACTTCTACGGCGGCTCGTCGCCGCAGTCGATCAAGGCTCGCACCGACTACATCCACTGCAACGGCCTGGCCGGCGCGATGATGTTCTCGCTCTACGACCTCGACCCGTCGTCGACGCTGTTCAACGCGGTGGTGAACGGCCTGGGCGCCGGCACGCCGAGCTGCGGGGCCCCGCCGACGACCACGACCACCACCACTACTACGACCACCACGACCACCACGACGACGACCACCCCGCCCGGTAGCTGCACGGCCGCCGCGTGGAACGCCTCCACCCCGTACAACGGCGGCGCGGTCGTGTCCTACAACGGCCACCAGTGGACCGCCAAGTGGTGGACCCAGGGCGACATCCCCGGCAACAACAGCCAGGGCGTGTGGACCGACAACGGCGCCTGCGGCGGCGGCACGACTCCGCCGGGCGGCGGCACCTGCCCGGCCGCGTGGCAGTCCGGCACGGCGTACACGGGCGGCTCGACCGTTTCCTACAACGGCCACAAGTGGACGGCGAAGTGGTGGACCCAGGGCGACGTCCCGGGCGCCAACAGCCAGAACGTGTGGACCGACAACGGTGCTTGCTGAGGTTGAGGGATGAGGGAAGGGCCGGGCTCCGCGGAGCCCGGCCCTTTCTGTTGTGTCAGTACGAGAACTGCTGCACCTGGTGGGCGTCGGGTGAGAACGTCCAGCCGGTCCGGGTGGCCGGATCCAGCTGCACGCCCCGGCTCGGTCCCGGGCCGACGAGGCCGGTGGAGAAGTCCATGCCCCGCACCGTGCCGACGGTCCTGCCGGTGGTCAGGTCGACGACCGCCAGCTGGCTGGTGGCGTTGTTGTCGAACAGCAGACCGCCGACCGCGCCGAACTGCGGCACCACGGGCGGCGTCTGGAACGCCACCAGGGCGAGGTGGTGCACGCCGTCGACCGACAGCGTCAGCGGCAGCTGCTGCCGCACCGCCATGGCCGTGCTCGGGACGAGGGTGTCGCCGTTGAGCGGGATGATGTTGGCGGTGCCGTTGATGTTGACGCTGAACGACCGGTACGACAGCTGGTACACGGTGTCGTCGTCGACGGCCAGCGCGCCGGCGCAGCCGTCGGCCTGCTTGGCGGGAGTGACCGTCGCCGCGTCCAGGTCGACGCGGGCGACCAGGCCGGCGCCGCCGGCGAAGCAGATCAGCCCGCCGCCGGCCTTGCCGACGAACACCTGGCCGGTCTTCTGGTTCACGTCGATCAGCAGGTAGGTGCCCTTGGCGACGCCGTTGTCGGCGGCGATCGGCTGCCCGGCGGTCGCGGTGACGAGGTCGACCGCCACCACGGCGTCGGCGTTGTCCCCGTTGTGGTGCAGGAGAATCGCCGCACGGTGTTTCGTCGTGTCGACGCGACCGCCGATCGCCGTGTAGTCGCCGAGCGCCGCCGTGCCCACGGGCTTCGCCGCCTGCACGTCGTAGATCTCGACATTGGCGCCGTGCAGGACTGCGACCCGGTGCGAGGACGGATCCACGCCCACGAGCCGGAAACCGCTGCCGGTGGTGAGCACCGTGCCGTAGGTGCCGGTGCTCGGGTCGTAGCGGCGAACGGTCTGGTTGCCGTTGCCGTCGTCCGTCACCACAACGGAATCCGCCCCCTGCGCGGCGAAGTCGACCACCGCGCTGTTGTCCGGGGCGAGGCCGTCGTCGTACTCCAGGAACGAGGTCGGGCCGGCCTGGCCCACCGGTTTGCCGTCGCGGCCGAGCGCGATGACCCGGACGTCGTAGGAATCCGACGAGCCGATGCCGATCTTGGTGGCGTCCAGGTGCACGGAGCCGTTGCGGGACGGCAGTTTCCGCACCAGCGTCGAGGCGCCGTCCACGCCGTCGTTGTCGGGCTGGGTGCCGTTGGCGTTGGCGACCGTGTTGAGGGACTTGAACAACGACGGCGCCGGTGCGGAGAACTCCAGCTCCGCGCCGCTCGCGCCGGGAATGTTGCGCACGTCGTAGTTCACCGTGAACGCCGGGTTGGCGCGGGTGACCGTCAGCGTGTGCACGTTGTCGTTGAAGGTGGGCGCGGCCGCACGGCGATCGGCGGTGCCGCCGTCGATCCGGATGGTGCCGAATTCACCGTAGATCGGGCGGATTCCCGTCGAGTCCTGGATGATGCCGACGCCGTAGAGGCCACCGCCGCCGTCGAAGGCGTTGGCCGGGATGGTGACATCGCCCGAGGCGCCGGTGAGCGGAACCTTGTACGCCGCCGAGAAGATCGGGCCGGTGATCGGGTTCCAGTGGCCGACCGTGGACACCACCAGCTGCGGCGACTTCGCGTTGCGGACACCGGTCAGGTCGTAGTGCACGGTGACCGGCGCGCCCGCCTTGGCGGTGGCCGGCGCGGTCGGCGCCGCCGCCTCGGCGTAGGTGCCGTCGGTGGGGCCGATGGCCAGCGTCTTCTTGGCCGTGGCAAGGGTTTTGTGGCCGTCGCGAACGTCGAAGGTCAGGTCCACGTTCCGATCGGTCGTCGAGACCACCGGCAGACCCGCGGCCTGGAGCAGCTGGGTCGGGGTGACCCGCACCGCCGGCCTGTCGGCGTGGAACTGCTTGCCGTTGACCGTGAGCACGTAGTCGAGCTTGCGGCCGTTCGGCAGGCCGGTGACGTCCGCGCCGATGGTCACTGGGCCGACGAGGCCCTCGCCGGTGCCGTTGGTCTGGAGGTCGATCCGGTTCGGGTCGGACGACTCCATGAACGCCCCGCCGAGGTCGGCGAAGGTCACGCGGTGCGCGACCGAGATCCGCTGGATCGTCGGCTTCTGCTGCGGCAGCAGGGAGTTCACCGCCGCGGTGACGTCGATCTGGTTACCGATGTTTAGCTGCCGGTCGATCTGGGGCGGCGTCGCCACCGGACGGCCGGTCTTCTGGAGGATCTTGCGCACATCGGCCGGGTCGAGCCTCTTGCCGGCGAGACGAGCGGCCTGCAACACGACCGCCGCGGCCGCCGCCACCTCCGGCGCGGACGCCGAGGTCCCGCCGTTGAGCACCGGCGTCACGGCCTGCGGCCCACCGCCGTTCGTGTGCTCGAAGACGGCGATGCCGTCACCGGGCGCGGAAACGTCGATCCGGTCGCCGAACCCGGTGGCGTACAGGGCGCCGCCGTTGGTGCGGGTCGTCGCATACGTCCCGTTCGGAGCGGACGGCTGCGACAGGGTGTCGTCGAGGGTGGTGCCGCCGACGGCGATCGCCCCGCTGTCCACCACCTTGCTGGGGATGGTGGTCGTCGCGTCGTCGTTGATCTCGGTCGAGTCGGACGCGGTGCGGGTCAGGTCGGTCGGCGTCGCGCCGCCGTCCGGGCCGACCGCGGCCGGCGTGAACAGCCGCGTGCCGTCGTTGGCCGAGATGGTGACGACGATGTGGTAGTCGCGGACGATCGTCGCGACCACCGACTGCATGATCGGGTCGTCCTCGAAGTACCGGCCCGGGAAGCCGAACTGGTCGGTGCCGAAGCCCAGGCTGGCGTTGATGACGCTGGGCCGCGGGTTCTGCCGGGCCGCCGCCAGCAGCGCCTCGGCGATGCCGTCTGTGGACGCCTGCTGCGGCTCCACCAGCCGGTACTGCGCGCCAGGGGCGATGCCGAGCAGGTCGGTCGGGCCGCTGCCGAGCGCCTCCGGCCGCTGCTTGTCGTGCGGCAGCGGGGCCATCACACCGAAGTCCATCAGCACCTCGTCCAGGCTGGGGTCCTGGTTCGCGGTGGTGCCCAGCGGGTTCAGCCCGCCGTCGCCGTCGACGTAGGTGGGGATCAGCGGCATGGACGGGATGTCCAGGTAGCGCTGGCCGTCCTTGACGACGGTGGTCTGGTCGTTGAGGTCGCCGACGCAGACGTTGGTGATGATCTCGCCGGCGCCGGGCAGTTGGCCGCGGCCGGCGAGGATGTCGTACGCGCCCATCGCGTTGACGCCGTTGGCGTTGAGGTAGCTCTGCAACGACGAGCTGACGCCGTAGTTGCCGGGACCCTGGACCGGCTGCGTGCCGGCCCAGTTCGGCAGCGGTGCGGCGCCGGTGGCCATGCTGCCCACCGCGCGGTCCGGTTCGGCGAAGGTGACGCCCGGCTGGTTGCGGATCTGGTCGGCGGCCTTCTGCGCGTCACCGGTGACAGGCACGCGAACCGTGTTGGGCAGACCCGTGTCGGCCACGTGCGCGCCGAACTTCGCGGTGCCGTTGGTGACGACGAGGACGGCATTGGGCGGCTGGGCCGTCGGCGGCGTCGTTCTCCTCAGCGCGTCGCCTAATGCGGAAGTGCCTGTGGGAGTGGGGGTCGGCGGCGCCGGTGCGGCCGCCGTGGGACCGGCTGTGGTCACGGCGATGGCCGAAGCCGCCGCCGTGACCAGGACCAGACCACGCAGCATCGTGCTCTCCAAGGGGGTTGGCCTGTTCTGTCAAAACCGTGGCGGCGGTCACACGGCAAGATCGCAGGCGAACCCGTGGAAGAGCAACGTGTTTGCACTCACTGCTGTTGCTTGACTGCACCTGTCGTCGCATCGGTGCGGCTGACCGCGTTGAGCGCCGCGACGCCGACCGCCGCGAGCGCGGCGACCACCGCGAAGGCGTAGAAACCCCACGGATAGACGATTCCGGCGGTCAGCAGCAGGCCGCCGAGCAGCGGTCCGCAGATGGCCCCGATCCGTCCGATGCCGGCCGTCCAGCCCAGTCCGGTAGCCCGTGCGTCGGCCGGATACGCGCGCGTGGTGTAGGCGTACACCAGGACCTGAGCGCTGAACACGAACGCGCCGGACAGGAAAACCGCCACATACAAGGCGAATCCCGGCAGCTTGATGCTGAGCAGCGCCAGCAGCGCGGCCGCCGCGACGAACCAGCCCAGCGCGGCCGGCTTGATGCCGACGCGGTCCGCGACCATGCCGGCCACCAGCAGCCCGGCCACGCCGCCGAAGTTCAGCGTCAGCAGCAGGCCCAGCGCCGCGCCGAGGGGGTAGCCGGCCTGCCTCATGATCTCCGGCAGCCAGGTGTTCAGGCCGTAGACGAGGATCAGTCCCATGAAGGAGGTGATCCAGAAGGCGACTGTCACCCAGATCATGCGGCCGCGGAACAGCACCGCCAGCGCGTCCTTGATCGACGAGCTCCGGTTCGCGACCGGCGCGGCCGAGTCCGGCAGGTGGCGGATCATCAGCGGCACCAACACGATCGCCGGCAGCGCGCCGACCACGAACATCGCCTGCCAGCCCAGCCACGGGATCAGCGCGATGCCCAGCAGGGCGGTGGCCATCGCACCGACGTGATAGCCGGTCATGACCGTGGTCGTCGCCGTGCTGGGGCGGCCGGTTCGCGCGTAGTGCTCGCTCACCAGCGTGATCGCCGTCGGCAGGCAGCCGCCGAGACCAAGGCCGGCGAGCAGGCGCAGCAGCCCGAACAGGGCCACCGACGGCGCGAACGCGCACAGCAGCGTGCACACCGAGAACACCGTGACGGACACGATCATCGCCCGGCGGCGGCCGAGCACCTCGGTCACCGTTCCCAGCGCCAGCGCCCCGATCGTCATGCCGACCAGGCCGATCGTCGAGACGAAGGCCGCGTCCGCGGCCGCCAGGCCCCAGACGTGGCCGGCCAGCAGCACCGGCAGGACCGTGCCGAGCACGACCAGGTCGAAGCCGTCCAGCAGGACGGCCGACCAGCACAGCGGCAGCACCCAGCTGCGTTCGGATGCCTCGATGGAAGTCACAGGTCCCTCCCGATTGTCACCGTTCGCATTCCGCACACGTATGCGTGATGCGAACAGAGTAGCGGGCGCGCGGCGACCCGGACGAAAACTCACAGACTTCTCTGGGGTTCAGGCCCTGAGCAGCTGGTACGCGGGGAACTTGGCCGAGACGCCCTCGCCCGGCGCGCGGCTGGTCATCCGCCGCCACAGCCACGGCCCGACGTGGCTGGCGACCCAGCGCACCTGCTCGACCGGCTTCACCGCCACCGCCGCCGGCCCGCGACCGTCCACACCGGACGGCAGACCGTGCAGGAACGCCAGGAACTCGTCGGCGATCAGCTGATGCCCGTGCGCACTCGGGTGCAGGCGGTCGGAGCTCCAGATCGCCGGGTCGGTCGGCGTCGACGCCGCGAGGTCGAGGCAGCGGACGCCGTGCTCGGCGGCGGCGTGCCGGATGGCGTCGTTGAGACGCCGGCCGCGGCGCACGAAGCTGGCCCGCATCCGCGCCGGCAGCGGCACGCCCAGCCCGGGCTCCGGCAGCGTCGCCGTCAGCACGACCGCGCCGGTCGCCGCCAGGTCTCGGTAGATGGCACCGAGGTCCCGCCGGATGCCGCCGGCGTCGAACCGGGGCCGCAGCAGGTCGTTCATGCCGACGATCACGCTGGCCAGGTCCGGCGCGAGGGCGACCGCCGGCCGTAACTGGGTGGCGAGCACCTGCGCGGTGGTCATGCCTCGGACGGCGAGATTCGCGTACTCCAACTCGCCGCGCCGGGTCGCGAGCCCCTGCGCGAACCGGTCGGCCCAGCCGCGCGGGCTGCCGTCGGCGGCGAAGTCGCCGATGCCCTCGGTGAGGCTGTCCCCCAGCGCGACGTACCGTCTCATGGTCGCGACGGTACCTGGCTCACGGCGAGCCGGGCGCGAACCGCTTGGCGTCCCAGCGGCCGTGGGCCTCCAGCATCTTCCGGCCGATGCGGGCCGCGGCGGCGATGTCGTCGGGGTCCATGGTGGACTCGAAGTGCTCGTTCACCGCCTGCCAGTAGACGACCATCGTGGTGCCGGTGAGCACCCGAAGACCCTCGTCGGTGAGCACCGCCCACACCGTCCGGCGGTTGTCCGGCGGCTGGTGGCGCGCCACCCAGCCCCGTCGCACCAGCCGGTCGACGAGCCGCGTGACGCCGCTGGGGCTGATCGACAGCAGCTCGGACAGCTCCGCCATGGTCAGCCGCCCCTGCTCGGCGGACTTCAGCCGGTAGAGCGCCGAGTGCTCGCTGAGGGTGCAGCCGCAGTGCTCCTCCATGGTGGCACTGAGCGCTTCCTCCACCGCCTTCACGCCTTGTTGCACGTACAGCCACGCCAGCAGCGGGTCGGTCTCGGCCATGACAAGAGTTGACGCCGGAACACTTCCACTGTCAACAGTTGCACCTCACACCAGCAGGAACAGCGCCCCGACCGACAGCGCGGTGATCACCAGCCCGGAGACGCCGAGGAAGCGGACGAGGTGCGTGGCCGACGCGACCCGCTCCTGTCGGCGGCCACGGACCGTCTCGGCGTCGTCGGTGGTGAAGACGGTGAAGGTTCCCGGTTCGAGGATCGGGCCGCGACGCGTTCGAGCCAGCAGGTAGGCCTGTTTCCCCGCCGGGAGGCGGGTTTCCCACAGTTGCAGCGTCTCGTGGCTCCGCTTGTCCTCGATCAGGTTGGCCGGGATGAGCGACGCCCACTCGGCGGCGGAATCCCGGCTCAGCAGGCGCATGGTCTGCTCGGTGACCACCGGATCGTCCAGGTTCGGCGGCTCCGTCAGGATGCGCGGGTCGATCGGCACGGTCCCGGAGGCGTCGGTCAGCGCGGGGGTCGTGCGCGCGAGGCGTTCGAGCAGGACGTCCTCGCCGCCGACCTCGTCCTTGTGCCGGGACGGCGACCGGATCAGCCGCACCCGGAACCACACGCACTGCTCGCCGCTGACCGGGGCCGTCACCGGGCCCTCGGGTCCGTACGCGGTGGCGCCGACGGCCGCGACCCGGGACATGCCGCCGCGTAGTCGACCGAGCGGGGTCACCGGCGTGCGCGCGACGAGCCGGCGCTGACCGGTGCCGCCGGCCTTGAGCAGCAGCGAGGTCAGGGCGGCGATGAGCAGACAGGCGCCGAGCAGCAACGCCAGCACCGCGATGGTCAACACGCGCGGACCGTAGACGCGTCACATGAACAACAGCTGTGACCGTGCCGGAAATACGCTTGACCGAGGAACGTTTTCACAGTCAAGCTTTGCGCATGAAACCTTCACCGCTCACCGTCGCGGTCACCGGCGCCACCGGCACGCAGGGCGGCGCGACCGCCCGCGCGCTGCTCGCCGCCGGCCACCGTGTCCGCGCCCTGACCCGCCGCCCCGAGACCGCCGACATCCCCGGCGCCGAGGTCGTCGCCGCCGACTTCGACGACCCGTCCTCGCTGGACCGCGCCTTCGCCGGCGTCGACTCGGTCTTCCTGGTCACCACGCCGTTCGGCACCGACCTCGACACCGAGATCCGCCAGGGCATCGACGCCGTCGACGCCGCCGTGCGGGCCGGCGTCGGGCACATCGTGTTCACCTCGGCCACCAACGCCGACCGGGGCACCGGCATCCCGCACTTCGACAGCAAGTGGGTCATCGAGCGGCATCTCGCCGAGGCCACCGACGGCTGGACGGTCATCGCGCCGGCCGCGTTCATGGACAACATCGCCGGCGGCTGGTCGCTCCGGTCGCTCCGGCAGGGCCGCTACTCGCTGCCGCTGTCCCCCGGCACCCCGCTCAAGCTGATCGCCGCCGCCGACATCGGCGCGTTCGCCGCGCTGGTCATCGGCCGCCGCGAGGAGTTCCTCCGCCGCCGCGTCGACATCGCGTCCGACGAGCGCACCGGCAAGGAGATCGCCCGCACCCTCGGCTCCGTCATCGGCCGCGCCGTCGAGTACGACGCCGCCAGCGTCGCCGACGTCGCGCAGTACTCCGCCGACCTGGCCGCGATGTTCGAGTACTTCGAGCGCGTGGGCATGGACGTCGACATCAGCCGGCTGCGCGCCGATCACCCCGAGGTCGGCTGGCACACCTTCGCCGACTGGGCAACCTCCGCCCGCCCCAGGCTGACCACTATCTGAGAACTGTCAGGGTTCCCTGCTTGGATTGATCTGGGGGCTGCTCACAACGGGGTCCATGATCAAATCGACCCGACCACCACCGGCAGGCTCTCCACCGCCCGCGCGAGCCGGGTGAAGTGCCACTCCACCTGCTCCACCGGCACCGCCAGCCGCACCTCGGGAAAGTCCACCAGCAGCAACTCCAGCACGGTCTCGGCGATCAGCCGCCCGAGCAGCGTGCCGATCCGGTACTGCATGCCGTGCCCGACCGTGCCGGCCTCCCGCCGCTCGGACGGGCAGTCGGTACCGGCGAGCATCACCACCTCGCCGGCCGGAATCACCGTGCCACCCAACCGAACCGCCGCAGTGGTGTACCGGAAAGCCCCTACGTGCAAGGGATCGCTGCCGCCGACGAGATCGGCCACCAGGTCCGGCACCATCGCCGGCTCGCGGCGGGCCAGCGCCACCTGGCCGGAATTCTCCAGCAGCGCCGACATGGCGTTGGCCAACTGCCCGCCGGCGACGTCAACGCCGCCGATCACCAGCATCGACACCAGGTTCAGCACCTCGTCGGCGGTCGCGTCGGCGGCCAGCGCCGCGACCAGGTCGCTGTCGGCGACGGATTTCACGTACGCCGGCAGGGAAATACCCGCCCGACCGTGCACAGCGAGCAGAATCTCCGGCCACGACCGGAGTTTGTCCTCCACCGGCAACCCCAACAGCCCGCACAGCAACAACGCCGGCAGCGGCCGGGCGACCTCGGCGACGAGGTCCACCGACCGCTGCCGGCGCAGCGGCGCGAGCAGCCCGGCGGCCAGCTCGGTCACCCGCGGCCGCAGGGCCTCCACCCGTTCGGCGGTGAACACGGCGGCCGCGCGCCGCCGCAGCCGATCGGCGGATTCGTTGCTCAGCAACGAATCCGCCAACTCCATCGGCAGCTCGCGCAGCGCCTGGCCGTCCAGGTCGCCGCCGTCGATCAGGTGGCCCGCCGGACGGGTGTCCCGGCTCAGCCGTGGATCGGAAAGTCCGGCGCGCACGTCCTGATATCCGGTGACCAGCCACACTTTTCCGTCGTGTGGCGTGCTGACCGGGACCACCCTGCCCGGTGTCGGCCGTTCACACATGTCCCGCGCACCCCCGTGCCGTTGGGTCAAGTGCCGGTGACACGAGCGCCGCGGGCGTTCGGTTCAACCCCGAACGAACTTCTCCACCTGAGCGGCCACGTCCACCGGCGACGGCATGGCCGCGATCTCGGCGGCGACCTCGGCCGCGTTGGTGCGGAACTTGTCCTCCTCCAGCACCTGTCGGATCACCCTCGCGTCCAGCTCCTCCTCCTCGACCTGGAGGCCGACGCCGCGGTTGTGCACCGCGCCGGCGTTGACGTAGCGGTCCGCGCCGCTCGGCGCGACCAGCTGCGGCACGCCCATCGCCAGCGGCGTCATCGCGGTGCCGGCGCCGCCGTGGTGGATCAGCAGCGAACTGGTCGCCAGCAACGAGTTCAGCGGGATCCAGCCGGCCACGTGGACGTTGGACGGCAGGGTGCCCAGGCCGCTGACGTCGACCTTGTCGCCGAGCGCCACCACGAAGTCGGCGTCGACGTCCGGGGCCGCCTCGATGACCCGCTCCACCGGGCCGAGGCCGTTCATCTGCGGCGCCACCGTGCCGAGCGTGACCGCGACACGCGGCCGGTCGCCGACCTCGCCCAGCCACTCCGGCTCGACGCCGCCGCCGTTGTACGGGACGTAGCGCATGGACCAGCCCTCGGGCTCGCCGGCGAGCATGCTCGGCGGGGCCACGTCGACGTACGCGCGGCGCTCCGGCAGCTCGACGCCGTGCTCCTCGAACTCGGCGGCCATGTGCTCGCGGAACGCCTCCGGCACGCCGTCGCCGCGGATCATGCCGAAGCCGTGGCCGACCCACGGGGTTCCCAGCTTGGCCGCGGCGATCAGGCCGACGCCGCCGAGCAGGCCCTGCACGATCACGTCCGGCCGGAACCGCTCGGCCACCGCCAGCACGCCCGGCAGCAGCGGCCGGCTCAGCACCGGCATGAACGCGCCCATCTCGCGGACGTCGGTGATGCGGCGGCTGAGAAGCTCCTGGAAGTAGGCCGGGTTCTCCTCCCTCATCTTCATCATCTGCTGCCGGATGTCCACACCCGGCAGCGCGTCGGTGACGGGCAGGCCGGCGTCGGCCACCGCCAGCGCGTCACTGGAGGTCGCGACCAGGACGTCGTGTCCGGACGCGCGTAAGGCCCAGGTCAGCGGGACCATCGGGAAGACATGGCCCACACCGGGGGCCGACACTACGAGAACACGCACGAGAACTCCCCCATAGAGAACGAAGCGTTTTCTATATCGACGGTAGTCTCGGGCGTTAGAGAACGCAACGGACTCTAACGAGACGGATGGGTGGCGTGGATCACCGCAAGGGGCCGCGACGGCGCGGCGACGAGCTCAACCGCGCGATCTTCGAGGCCGCGCTGGACGAGCTGGTCGAGGTCGGCTACCAGCGGCTGACCATGGAACGGATCGCCGAGCGGGCCCGCACCAGCAAGGCGTCGCTGTACCGGCGCTGGCCCGGCCGGGCCGAGCTCATGCTCGACGCCGTCGTGAACGTCTTCCCCAGCGTCGAGGACCTCGCCGACACCGGCGAGCTGCGCGGCGACCTGCTCGCCGCGCTCACCTCCATGGCCCACGCCCTGAACAGCCCGGTCGGCGCCGCCGCCCGGTCCATGCTGGCCGACCTCGACGTCCAGCGGGAGACGATGAAGATGCACCGGGACCGCTTCATCGAGCACCGCAACCAGCTGATGCTGGCGCTCATCCGCCGCGCCGTCGCCCGCGGCGAGGCGCGGACCACCGCCCTGACGCCGCGCATCGCCTCCGTCGGGCCGGCCCTCATGCGGGACCACTTCCTCAGCTGCGGCGCCCCCATCGGCGACGAGGTCATCGCCGAGATCGTCGATCAGGTGCTGGTCCCGCTGATCAAGGCGGTGTGACTCCGGCGCCGTAGCCGTGGCGCATGCGGAACTTCATCGGCTTGCTCCCGGACGCCTCGACGTGCGCGACGAGCCGGGACCGCAGCGGTTCGGGGATCTCGTGCTTCCACGCCAGATCGGTGAACAGCTCCGCCGCCCCGTCGAGGTGGGCCGCGGTCGGCGGCTCGGCGGCCAGCGCAGCGAAGATCGACTCGACGGGCTCGGCCAGCAGCATCCGCTGCGGCGCGAGTTCGTGCCACGGCCTGCCGCTGTCGCCCTGCCGAGGCGGGAAGCCGGCCCACGCCAACAACATCCGGATGCGCTCGACCGGTTCCGGGTACAGCCGGGCGACCAGCGCGACGAGCCGCTCCTCCGCGCCGAACTCCCGTCGCGACGTGAGGTCAGCGGCCCACAACAGCTTCTTCGGCCCGGCCGCCAGCCACCTGGCCCGACGAGCCTCGCGTTCCGCCTCCTGCTCGGCCAGCAGCCGCGCGACCTCGCGTGACCCGGTCAGGCCGCGCTCGGCCAGCCACTCGGTGAGCGCCGGGCCGTCACGCAACTCGGCGTCGCACGACCCCAGCCCGCCCAGATTCTGCTGGTGGTGCAGGGCCCACTGGGCGATCCGGCTCCCGTCCGCACCGTTGACCAGGATCGTCGGCCAGCCGAGGCAGCGGCATCGGTCGCCGATGCCGCCGTCCACGACGGCCAGCACCCGCGCCAGGTCGGCGATTTCCGCGCCGGACACGACCAGCCGCGCGGCCTCGGGCCGGTCGAGCGAGTCCGGCCCCGCCTCGACGATCACCACTTCCGCGGCGCGGGCCAGGATCCGTTCCAGCCGCGCGGTTGTCGGCGCGTCCCCCTGCACACGATCAGGCTAGCCGTTTCCGGTGCGGGGAAGGACGCCTTCAGCGGGTAAGGCGTCCTTCCCCGGACAAACCGGCTCGGCCGCCGACAGGCTCCCTCCATCCCGTCGGCACCGACGCCGCCACGGCTCCGAACCCCCCTGACCGGAACCGCGTGTGGTGACGGATCCAACGGTAGGCGGGAGCGATTACATCTCGTCTACAGCCGCGTGAGCAGGGACGGAAGGTCGCGGACGGACTCCAGGACGTGGGTGGCGCCGACGGCCTCGAAGTCGGCGGCGACGCCCGCGCCGGTGAGCACGCCGGCGGCGACGGACGCGCCCGCGCGCAGGCCGCTGACCACGTCCGACGGCGTGTCGCCGACGACCGCCACCTCGCGCACGTCGTCGACGCCGAGGCGCAGCACGGCCGTGAGCACCATGTCCGGGAACGGCCGGCCGCGACCGGCGTCGGCCGGGGTCAGGGCGATGTCGGCGAGGTCCTGCCAGCCCAGCGCGGCGATGATGGCGTCCTGGGTGGGCCGGGCGAAGCCGGTGGTCAGCGCGACCTTGACGCCGGCCGCGCGCAGGTCCTTGATCGCCTGCTCGGCGCCGGGGACCGGCTCGCAGTGGCCGGCCTTCACCAGCCGCCCGTACGCCGCCTCGAAGGCGGCATTGGCCTGCCGCGCCTCGGCTTCCGGCAGCAGGGCCCGGAACACGACGATCTTGGACTGGCCCATGGTGCGGCGCACGTGGTCCAGCATCGCCGGGAACCGGTCGTCCCGCTCTGACACGCCGACCGCACCGATGGCGTCGGTGAACGCGCGCTCCACCAGACCGTCGTCGGCCACCGTGGTGCCGGCCATGTCCAGCACTGCCAACGTGATCGTCACAGTCCAGCCTCCGTCGCGGTGCGCTCGGCGATCGCCGGCGAGCAGGTCATGCCGCGGCCACCGGGTCCGGTGACCAGCCAGGCGTTGTCGGCGATCCGGTCGCGGTGCACGACCGCCGCCGGATCGGTGTGCTGGGCGTACACGCCGGCCCAGCGCCGCCGGATCGGCGGCAGCGGCCGCCCCAGCAGGGATTCCGCCACCTCGACGAGGTGCTCGTACGGCGCGGAGTCGACGTCGAAGGTGAAGGGCTCGTCGTACTCGTGGGTGTCGCCGATGGTGAGCGAGCCGTCGAGCCGCTGCACCATCAGCAGCTGCATCTTGTGCTCGGCCGCCACGGCCGGCTGCGGCTGGTTCCGGTTGAGCGCGTCGAGGGCGTCGCCGCGGTAGGCCGGGTAGTAGCGGAAGCTGTCGCCGTCGGCGACGGACGTCGTCAGCCGCTCCGCCAACGGATCGGTCTGCATCATCTGCAACCGCACCCGTCGCACGGGCACCTCGCCCGCGACCTCGCGCACCAGGCCGCCCAGCGCGGCACCAGTGCACAACAGCACCAGATCCGCCTCGTGCACGTCGCCGTGGTCATCCCGTACGCCATGAGGCAGCAACGTCCGCACCTCCCGCCCGGGCAGCCAGGTGTAGCGGCCGGTGGCGAGAAGGTGTTGCCGCAACGCGGGTTGTGCCACGCGCGGCTCCACGGCGGCGTCGCGCTCGCAGTGCAGCGCCGCAACCATCGCCCCGCTCAGAGCGGGGTTCACGGCGCGCACCTCGTCGGGCGTGAGGAACTTGAGGCCACGGTCGGCCGCGTCGGGCCGCGCGACGACCTCCTCGGCGACGGCCACCTCCGCCGGCGTACGCAGCGCAGTGAGGGAACCGTTGGCACGGAAGCCGATGCCGCCGACCTGCCGTCCGATCTCCTCCCACAGCTCGCGCGCCCGCCGCGCAGTCGCCAACTCCTCGCCCGGGGCGCGGCCGCCCACCCAGACCAACCCGAAGTTCCGCACGGACGCGCCCCTGGCCTGCTGTTCCCGCTCGACCTGGACCACGTCGTGGCCGCGTGACACGGCCTGCCATGCGTGCATCGTCCCGAGCACGCCTCCGCCTACGACCAGCACTCGCACGACCCGACCGTACCATGGACTAGAGCAGTTATCAGTTCGTTATCAAAGGCCGCCGCACAGGCGACCACACCAAGGCGGCAGAATCGTCGTCGTGATGTCCATTGAGCAGAGGATCGCCGACGAGCTCGGCGTGCGGGACGGGCAGGTGACCGCGGCCGTCGGCCTGCTCGACGGCGGTGCGACGGTGCCGTTCGTCGCCCGCTACCGCAAGGAAGCAACCGACGGACTGGACGACGCCCAGCTGCGCACGCTGGAGGAGCGGCTGCGCTACCTGCGCGAGCTGGAGGAGCGCCGGACCGCCATCCTCGAGTCCATCGCCGAGCAGGGCAAGCTCGACGACGCCCTGCGCGAGCAGATCATGGCCGCCGACTCCAAGGCGCGGCTCGAGGACATCTACCTGCCGTACAAGCCGAAGCGGCGCACCAAGGCGCAGATCGCCCGCGAGGCCGGCCTCGAGCCGCTGGCCGACGGCCTGCTCGCCGACCCGACGCTGGACCCGCAGGCCACCGCCGCCGGCTACGTGGACGCCGAGAAGGGCGTCGCCGACGCGGCCGCCGCGCTGGAGGGCGCGCGGGCCATCCTGGTCGAGCGCTTCGGCGAGGACGCCGACCTGATCGGCGCGCTGCGCGAACAGATGTGGACCCGCGGCAGCCTGGTCGCCAAGGTCCGCGACGGCCAGCAGGAAGCCGGCGCCAAGTTCAGCGACTACTTCGACTTCGCCGAGCCGTTCACCAAGCTCCCCTCGCACCGCATCCTGGCCATGTTCCGCGGCGAGAAGGAAGAGGTGCTGGACCTGACCCTCGAGCCGGAGGAGCCGGTCGAGGGCCAGCCGTCCGACTACGAGGTGCGCATCGCCTCCCGGTTCGGCATCGACAACCAGGGCCGCCCGGCCGACAAGTGGCTGGCCGACACCGTGCGCTGGGCCTGGCGCACCCGCATCCTCGTGCACCTCGGCGTGGACCTGCGGGCCCGGCTGCGCGCCGACGCCGAGGACGAGGCCGTGCGCGTGTTCGCGGCCAACCTGCGCGACCTGCTGCTGGCCGCGCCCGCCGGCACCCGCGCCACCATGGGCCTGGACCCGGGCTTCCGCACCGGCGTCAAGGTCGCGGTCGTGGACGCCACCGGCAAGGTCGTCGCCACCACCGCGATCTACCCGCACCAGCCGGCCAACCGCTGGGACGAGTCGCTGGCGACGCTGGGCAAGCTGTGCGCCGAGCACAACGTCGAGCTGATCTCCATCGGCAACGGCACCGCGTCCCGCGAGACCGACAAGCTGGCCGCCGACCTGATCAAGCTGCGGCCCGAGCTCAAGCTCACCAAGATCGTCGTCTCCGAGGCCGGCGCGTCGGTGTACTCCGCCTCCGCGTTCGCCTCGGCCGAGCTGCCCGACATGGACGTGTCGCTGCGCGGCGCGGTCTCCATCGCGCGGCGGCTCCAGGACCCGCTGGCCGAGCTCGTCAAGATCGACCCGAAGTCCATCGGCGTCGGCCAGTACCAGCACGACCTGGCCGAGACCAAGCTGTCGCGGTCGCTGGACGCGGTGGTCGAGGACTGCGTGAACGCGGTCGGCGTCGACCTGAACACCGCCTCCGCCCCGCTGCTGACCCGGGTCTCCGGCATCGGCGCCGGCCTGGCCGAGAACATCGTGCAGCACCGCGAGGCCAACGGCCCGTTCCGCAGCCGCGAGGCGCTCAAGGGCGTGCCGCGCCTGGGGCCCAAGGCGTTCGAGCAGTGCGCGGGCTTCCTGCGCATCCCCGGCGGCGACGACCCGCTCGACTCCTCCAGCGTGCACCCCGAGGCCTACCCGGTGGTGCGGCGCATCCTGACCGCCAACCAGCTGGCGCTGACCGAGCTCATCGGCAACTCGGCCAAGCTGAAGGCGATCAGGCCGGCGGAGTTCGTGGACGACAAGTTCGGCCTGCCGACCGTCACGGACATCCTCAAGGAGCTGGAGAAGCCGGGCCGGGACCCGCGACCGGCGTTCAAGACGGCGACCTTCGCCGACGGCGTCGAGAAGATCGCCGACCTGAAGCCGGGCATGGTGCTGGAGGGCGTCGTCACCAACGTGGCGGCGTTCGGCGCGTTCATCGACGTCGGCGTGCACCAGGACGGCCTCGTGCACGTCTCGGCGATGTCGCGAACCTTCGTCAAGGACCCGCGGGACGTGGTGAAGTCCGGCGACGTGGTGCGGGTGAAGGTGCTGGACGTCGACATCCCGCGCAAGCGGATCTCGCTGACGCTGCGTCTGGAGGATGAGCCGGAGCGCGGCGGCGGCGCCCAGGCCAAGGGTGGCCAGCAGGGCGGCGGTCAGCGCCGGCAGGACCAGAACCGTGGTGGCGGCAAGCGCGGCGGCGGTGGCGGTCAGCGGCGCGAGGAGCGCCCGGCCAGCGGTTCGATGGCGGACGCGCTGCGTCGCGCCGGCTTCGGCAAGTAGTTTCCTCGGCTCGGCCCCGCTGTCACATCGGCAGCGGGGCCGAGTTGTGCTCGTGGGTGATCACCCAGTCGCCGTCGCGCCGCTCGAAGCACACGGTCGCCCTGGTCCACATGTCGACGATGCCGCCGCTGTGCAGCGTGCCGGCGAGGTGCACCAGGTAGTGCGCGAACGCCACGTCGTCGCCGGAGACCACGCGCAGATCCGTGATCTCGTAGTCGATCGGGCCGTCGTAGCCGCCGAGCCAGGACCGGACGCGCTCGTCCTCGGCGTCGTTTCCCTTGGCGTGCAACGGACCCAGCACGTCGAACAGCACGACGTCTTCGGCGTGCGGCGCGGCCAGGGCCTGCGCGTCCTTCTCGGTGACGGCCCGCACCCGGTCCTTGATGATCTCCTCGGGCGTCATGACAGCACCTCCGCCAGCGTGTCGAGCTGGCTGTTCGTGCCCTGCTCGCGCCACTGCGGCTGCTCCATGTCGTCCAGGTACGCACCCTGCTCGGTGAGCACCAGCCGGGTCCCGTCGCCGTCGGCGACGAACTCCACGGTCGTCTGCGAGACCGTCGACAGCTTGTCGCCGTCGTGCAGGGTCGCGCAGTAGACGATCCGCTCGCCGGGCACGATGTCCCGGTACGTCGCCTCGAACCGCAACTGTCCGCCGCTGGCGACTTCCTTGCCGCCGACCCGGAAATCCAGCTCGTGGTGATGGCCGGGGGCCGTCAGCCAGCGGGCCTTCATCGCCGGGTCGGCGAAGGCCGCGAACACCTTGCCGGGCGGCTGCGGGTAGTTCCGGTCGATGGTGAACGTCGAGTGCTTCGTGGTCATGTCGTTCCCTCCTCGTCCAGTACCTCGGCGAGCCGGTCCAGCCATCGCTCCCAGGCCGTGCGGCGCTCGTGCAGCCACTGCTCCGCCGCCCGCAGCCCCGCCGGGTCGACCTGGCAGGAGCGGACGCGGCCGACCTTCTCCGTGCGGACCAGTCCACACGCCTCCAGCACCTGGAGGTGCTGCACGACCGCCGCGAGCGTGATCGGCAGCGGCGCCGCCAGCTCGCTCACCGTCGCCGGGCCGCGGGTCAGCCGGTCGACCAGCCCGCGCCGGGTCGGGTCGGCCAGCGCCTGGAACACCCGATCCAGCTCATCGTTAAGCACACACTTGAGTATTCACCCACCCAACACTCAAGTCAAGGCTTAAGTATTGGGCAGCCACCTCGACAGCTCCGCGGTGATCCGCCGGACGATGACGACCGCGAGGACCGCCGCCACCGCTTCGGCCACCGCACAGAGCAGCACCGGCCAGCGCACCGGCAGATTCCACAGCACCGCCGGGCCGAGGACGAACGAGAACAGGAACGTCGCCCACCACCAGCGCACGATCGTCGGCCGGCCGAACCCGGCCGCCTGCCACACGTCCGCGACGAGCTGGTACGGCCATACCAGGTTGATCCCCGGCACCAGCCAGGCGCCGAACGCCCACGCCAAGGCCCGCCGATGCCGACCGTGCCCGGCCGACCGTCTCCGAGCGGACCACAGCCACGCCATGAAGGTCACGGCGGCCATGCCCGCCCACACCACACGGTTGTGCCAAGGCGAGGGGCTGTCCGGCACCGTGGCGTACTGGATCTCGTACAGCACATCCGGCAGGGCGGTCAGCCCGATGAACACCTGCGTGGTGATGGCCACGAAGGGCGGCTGCTGCCACCCGGGAATCGGTATGCCCATGGGAGCCCCTCCCCTGTGCCGATGGGACGGGCACAGGGGAGGAACGGTTCCGTCAAGCGGCGGCCCGCGTCTGCCATTCGGTGATCCGGCGGATCACCAGCACCGCGAACACCGCGGCGGCGACGAGCAGCAAACCGGCCGCGATGGCCGCCACGCTGTCGGTGTCGCTCCGCCGGAACTGGCCGACGACGCCGGCGGCCAGGAACGTCAGCCACCAGGCCAGCACCAGACCGTCGCCGGAGCCGTCGCTCGGCTTGCTGGCCCGCCACACGTCCACGACGTACTGGTACGGGAACCAGAAGTTGACGATCGGGCACACCCAGCAGCCGATGGCCCACCCCTTGCCCAGCCGCTGTGTCTGCGGACCGGCGATCGCCTCCACGTTCGACCGCACCCGCCACAGCCACACGATGAACACCACACCCGCGGCGAGCAGCGTGGACAGGAAACCCGCCGACAACAGCACCGACTGTCGGACGGCCCCTTCCAGGGCAGCGATCAACTCCAGCAGGGTGAACAAGGCCGCGAGACCCACCAGCACGGACGCCGCGATCGCCAGTCCGCCGACCGGCCGCGGGCGCATGTCGCCGTAATACCGGTACTCGCCCGGCATCGGCACGCCGAGCGGCGGCATGCCACGGTTCTGCTCCATCTGCACTTCCCCCTTCGGGTGACACACCCCGACCCGGAGCGGGACAGTACAGACGAACAGTCACGTTCTCACCCGGGTTACCGAGCCGAGACCTCGAGCGCCTGCCAGTCGGTGATGCGGCGGACGACCAGCAGCGCGAGCACGCCGGCGGCGAGGTTGAGCACACAGGCGGCGATCAGCGGCGTCGGGTCGACGATGCCTGCGAACGAGATGAACCGGGTGAACACCCAGGACAGCGCGAAGGTCGTCCACCACCACACGACCACGCCCTCGCGGCCGTCCCGGCCGTGCGCGCTGGCCCGCCACACGTCGACCACGACCTGGTACGGGAACCAGAAGTTGACCACCGGGCAGAACCAGGCGCCGATCACCCACTCCCGGGTGAGCCGCTGCCCGTGCGGGCCGACCAGCAGCTCGGCGTTGGCCCGGGCCCGCCACAGCCACACGATGAACGCGACGGCGGCGGCCACCAGCGCGCCGGCGTTGACCCACAGCACCACGTCGTCGAGCGCGGTCATGCCGTTCACGTCGGCGACGGTCTCGACGATGTCGGTGACGAGCACGAGCGCGATCAGCGCGGAGGCCACGATCGCGCGAGTACCGACCGGTTTCCAGTTCTTCGGCCGCCGCGGCGCGCGCGCCGGCGCGGTTGTCCTCGTTCTGCTCACAATGCTCCCCTGACGGTCTTTCCAACCACCTTAGGGAAACAACGTCACAGATTGAGCTGTGTTACGAAGCTGAAACGGTCACCACGATAGAGAGAACGGACGCGTTCGACCGGCACGCCGGCATCGTCCCTGGTCACACGGTGCAGCAACAGCATCGGCACCGCGGGATTGGTGCCGATGAGCAGCGCTTCCCGCGGGGTGGCGAGCACCGTCTCCACCCGTTCCTCGGCGTGCGCGAGCACGATACCCAGCTGCCGTGTCAAATACGCGTACAACGACGTGGCCGGATCGAAGACGGACAACAGATCGGGAAAACGACGAGCCGACAGATAGGTCGATTCCAGCCCGATCCGCTCCGAATCGGCCAGCAGCACCCGCTCGATGTGCAGCACCGGGTCGGCCGGCGCGATGCCGAGGTCGGCGGCCAGCCGGTCGTCGGCGGCGAGGTGCTCGCCGGTGATCAGGTACCGGCTCGGCTCCACGCCCTGGCTGCGCATGCCCTCCGTGTAGCTGACCAGCGCCAGCGGCTGCACCAGCTTCGGCGGGGCGACGAACGTGCCGGCCCCCTGCCGGCGCACCAGCCGCCCCTCCAGCACGAGCTCGCTGACCGCCTGCCGGAACGTCACACGGGACACCTCGAACCGTTCCGCCAGCTCACGTTCGGACGGCAGCGCGACGCCATCGCCGAGTTCCTCGATCAGCGTCAGCAGCCGCGCCTTGACGGCGTAGTACCGCGGCACCCGGCCGTGCTCCGGAATCCCCGCACGGACCGGTTCCCCCGCGCGGTGTGGCGGCGTGGACACGGTTCGAGCTTAGTCAGTCCGTGGCGAGCGGCCGCAGCCGGCGCGGTCCGGCGTCCGGTTGCGACGGTGGCTCGCCGACCGTGATCCGCGCGGAGCTCACGAACGCCCCCGCCGCCGAGGCCAGCACCGGTTCCAGCACCAACCGCCGCACCTCGGGCAGATCCTCGGCGAGCGCGGACAGCCGCAGCGCCAGGTCTTCCAGCGCGGACAGGTCGGCGGGATGCCCGCCGCGGTAGCCGGCCAGCAGCGGCGCCGCCTTCGGCGCCCGCACCAACGCCGCCGCGTCCTGGTCGGTCATCGGCACGGACCGGTACGCGCGGTCGCCGAGCAGGTCGCTGACCACGCCGCCGAGGCCGAAGCTCACCAGCGTGCCGAACGACGGGTCGTCCTGGAGCCCCAGCTGGCACGACACGCCCTTGGGGGCCATCTGCTGCACGTACATCTCGCTGGACCCGGAGACTTCCAGCAGATCGCGGTACGCGGAGCGCACCGCCTCCTCGCTGCCCAGATCCAGCCGTACGCCAAGGAAATCCGTACGGTGCCGCAGCTGCTCGCTGGTCGACTTCAGCACCACCGGGTAGCCCAGCTCCGCACACGCCGACACCGCGTCGTCCACAGTGGACACAGTTCGGAACGGCACCACCTCGATGCCGTAGCAGGCCAACAGCGCAACGACGTCCTCGTCGCTGGACGTCTTCAGCACCAGCTCGCGCGCCCGCTCGCCGTCGATGCCCTCGGGCCGTACGAACTCGCCGCGCGGCCGTGACCGCCACTGCGCGTACCGGGTCGCCCGTGCCAACGCGGAGACCGCACGCTCCGGGCTCGGGTACGACGGCACGGAACCGCGCTGCGGCGACCCGTCCGGGCCCGGCACCGCCAGCTCGTCCGGCACGCCCTCGACGGCGAGAAACGTTGACACCATCGGCTTCTCGACGCCGGCCTCGCGCAGCGCGGAGGCGTAGGCGCCGGCCGGCACGGCGATCGGCGGCACGAACACGACCACCAGCGCGTCGACGTCCTCGCACTGCGCCGTCGACCGGACCGCCTCGGCGAACACCTCCGGACCGGCGTGGGCCCCGACGTCCACCGGCTCGCGCGCGAGCTCCAATCCCTGCGCCAGCAAGGCATCCGCGGCCAGCAGACCGATCGCCGTCGAGTTGCCGACGACCGCCACCCGCGGCCCCGTCGGCAGCGGCTGGTGCGCCAGCAGCAGCGCCGTGTCGAACAACTGCCCCAGCGTCTCGACGCGGATCACGCCCGTCTGCTCGAACAGCTGCTGCACGCTGGCCTCGTCGACCTGCACCGACACCGCCAGCCCCGGATTCACCGCGTGCCGCCCGGTCTTCACGGCCACGATCGGCTTGCTGCGCCCCAACCGCCGCGCCAGCCGCGCGAACTTGCGCGGGTTGCCGAAGGATTCCAGGTACAGCAACACAACGTCGGTCGCCGGGTCGTCCGCCCAGTACTGCAACAGGTCGTTTCCGGAGACGTCGGCGCGGTTGCCCGCCGACACGAACGTCGACAACCCGAGGCCACGCGCCGCCGCCGTGGCGAGAATCGCCGTGCCCAGGGCGCCGGACTGGCAGAAGAAGCCCGTACGGCCACGGCCCGGCAGCTTCGGCGCGAGCGTCGCGTTCAACCGGACCTCGGGATCGGTGTTGACGACGCCGAGCGCGTTCGGCCCCACCACCCGCATGCCGTGCGCGCGGGCCTCCGCCACGAGTCGGCGCTCGCTGTCGCGGCCCATGCCCGCCGACACCACCACCAGCGTCTTCACGCCCTTGGCGAGGCACGCGTCCAGCACCTCGTCGATGACCGCGGCAGGGATCGCCACGATGGCGAGATCCACGTCGTCGGGAATGTCCAGCACCGACGGGTACGCGCGCACGCCCCGCACCGACCGGTGCTCGGGGTTGACCGGGTACACCGGCCCCGCGAAGTCGGCCACCAGCAGGTTCGTCAGCACCGCGTGCCCGATCTTGGCGTGGTCGGTGGACGCCCCGATCAGCGCCACCGACCGCGGCGTGAGCAGGTTGCGCACGCTGCGCGCCTCCGCCGCCTGCTCACGGGCGCGCGCCACCGCCACGGACTGCTCGGTCGGGTCGATGGCGAACTCCAGGTGCAGCGTCCCCTCGTCGAACGAGCGCGCGATCTGGTAGCCGGCGTCCCGGAACACGCGCACCATCTGGCTGTTCTCCGCCAGTACCTCGGCGACGAACCGCGTCAGGCCGCTCTCCCGCGCCGCCGCGGCCAGGTGCTCCAGCAGGATCGAGCCCAGCCCGCGGCCCTGGTGCGCGTCGGCCACCACGAACGCGACCTCCGCCGAGTCGCCCTCGCCCAGCCGGTCGTAGCGGCCCACGGCGACGATGTCGTGGCCCAGCAGCGCCACGAACGCCACGCGGTCGCAGTGGTCGACCGTGGTGAACCGCTCCAGGTCGCGCTGGGGCATCCGCGGATACGGCCCGAAGTAGCGGAAGTAGCGCGTGCGCTCGGACAGCCGGCCGTGGAACGCCACCAGCCGATCCGCGTCGTCCGGCGTGATCGGTCTCAGGTGGACGGTGCCGCCGTCGGACAGCACCACGTCGGCTTCCCAGTGCCCGGGGTAGTCGTACGGGTCCATCGTTCAGTCTCTCGGGTCATCGGGGTCGAGCCCGTGCAACGGGAACACAGCGCGGCGCGTGCCCAGCACCGCCATGTCGACGGGGTCGCCGCCACCGCCCGACCACGGCAGGAACGACGTGCCGCCGCCGTCGGTCATGTCCGGCACGCCGAGGCGCTGCGCCCAGTCGCTCGGCAGCTCCGTGCGTACGGGTATGTCGCGGTCCAGCGCCGTGGCGAGCAGGTGCGTCCACGAGCGCGGCACCACGCGCCGCAGCTGGTAGCCGCCACCGCCCACGGCCAGCCAGCGGCCGCCGTGCTCGACGGCGAGCTCACGCAGCGCCTGGTAGATCGCGCGGTGGCCGTCAACGGTCAACCCGAGGTGCGCCAGCGGGTCATCCCGGTGCGTGTCCACACCGCACTGTGTCACCAGCGCCTGCGGCTGGAAGGCGCGCAGCAGCGACGGCACCACGGCGTGGAACGCGCGCAGCCAGTGCTCATCGGTGGTGCCCGGGGGCAGCGGCAGGTTCACGGACGTGCCGTACGCGTCGCCGACGCCCAGCTCGCGGGCGTAACCGGTGCCGGGCCACAGCGTCGCCGGGTGTTGGTGCAGGGAAATCGTCAGCACCCGTGGGTCGTCGTAGAACGCCACCTGCACGCCGTCGCCGTGATGCACGTCCGTGTCGACGTAGGCCACGCGCTCCACGCCACGGTCCAGCAGCCGGTCGATCGCCGCCACGCAGTCGTTGTACACGCAGAAGCCGGCTGCCTCGTCGCGCATCGCGTGATGCAGCCCGCCGCCGATGTTGACCACGCGGTCCGTCTCCCCGGCCAGCAGCAGCTCGGCCGCGGCCAGCGAGGAGCCCAGCACCAGGCTGGCCGCCTCGTGCATGTGCGGGAACACCGGGTTGTCCATGGTCCCTAGGCCGTGCCCGACGCCCAGCGGCGACTCCGGCGCCGCCTTCACCGCGGCGATGTACTCGGCCGAGTGAACCCGTAACACCTCCTGCTCGGTGGCCGGCGCCGGCCGGATCGGCTCGACCCCCTCCAGCACGCCCAGCGCCCGCGCCAGGCCCATGGTCAGGTCCAGGCGGACGGGGTTGAGCGGGTGGTCGGCCCCCATGTCGTAGCCCAGCAGCGTGTCGTCCCACACGACTCCGGCAAGCTTGCCCATGACGACCAAGGTAGGCGCTGGACGCCGGGGTTGCCCGGGTGTGCCTGCCTGGTGGACTCTTGAGGGGTGAGTGAGGAACTGATCCGCCTGGATCTCGATGACTCCGGCGTCGGTGTCGACCTGCCCCGCCCGAATGATCAGAAGGACCAGGTGCAAGGGGTCCCCTACCGTCCCGTCGAGTTCCGGGACGACGATCTGCCAACCGCATTGGAACGGGCCGCGGCCTGGCTGCGGCAGGCGCAGGAGTGGCTCGGCGAGCCGATCGACGTGATCGCCATCCACCTGGACTACGACGACACGCCCAGCGCGCCGTACTACGACGTCAAGCTGCTCTGCAACGAGGAAGACCTGGCCGGCGCGCCGCTCGCCCTGCGTGAACGGTCACAGGAGCAGTCCGGCGACTAGTCCGACGGCGCCGGCGGGCCCGCGCCCGCCGGCGCCACCCCCTCAGCGGTCGCCGTGCACCGCCCGGTGCACGGCGTCCCGCAGCGCGTTCGCACGGGCGTCGGTCAGCGTCCGCTCCAGGTCACGCAGCACCACCCGGAGCAGCACGTTCTTCTCCCCGGTGCGCAGGCCCAGCCGGTCCCGGGCGACCGGCGGCAGCAGCTCGCCCGCGGTCTCGGCCAGCACCTGGATCTCCTCTACGACGTGCGCGTCCGCGCCGAGCGCCTCCCGCACCGCCGCGCCGAGCTGCTCGGCGTCCATGTCGGCGGCCACCGCCACCGACAGGTCGCGGCGGATCGGCGGCTTCATCGACACCGGCCGATAGGGCTGGAGGTCCAGCAGCTGGCTCGCGATGCGCGGCTCGGCCGAGCGCAGCAGCCGGATGTCGTCGATTCCCTTGCGCAGCATGAGAAGCCGGTCCAGGCCGAGGCCCATCGCCAGCCCGTGGCAGAGGTCCGGCCTGGCCAGTCCGCACTCGCCGACCTCCACGCCGTCGACGATGATTTCCTTGCCCCGCACCGTGTACGGATGCTCGGACGGCAGCAGGGTGGTGGTCGCGCCGGGCACGGCCGCTCGTGCGACTGTTTCGGCGAGCTCGCGCAAGTCGTTGTCGGACAAGCCTTCCCGGACGAGCCAGAGGTCGAGTTGGTGCGGTTGACCGACATGCTGGCGGTCGATGGCGTCCCGCCGGTAGCACAGGCCGGGACAGCTCAGCAGCGCGTCGCCGTCGAGGTTCTCGAGCAGCGGCGGGATCATCGCGGTCGTGTGCGCGCGGAGCATCAGATCCGGCCTGAGGTAACGGGAGTACCGCTCGTCACGGGCGGCGGCGTCGGCCGGGTAGCCGAGGCGGTCGTAGTTGTCGGCGACCGGCACCACGGGGTTCGCGCGGTGCCGGCGCACCGGCAGCCCGGCCCACTCCGACACGTGCTGCTCGATCTCGGCGAGCAGCAGCTGCATCGCGTGCGGGCCCTGGTGGGGGTCGGTGAGGTCGCGGACGGCCAGCGCCGCCCGCACCTGGTCGGCGGTCATGAGGTTCATGGCTTCGGGTCCTGACGTGAGCTGGGAGGTGGCCGCGAGCCCCCTCGGCACCCCGTCAGAACGCGCGACTCAACGCCCCCGGGTCACCGAGGGGCGTCGAAATCGCTTGTAGCCGCTCACACCCTCATAGTGCGGAGGTGGTCAACCGGTTTCGGTGCGAGGTCGCGCCGGTGCTTCGCACGGTTGCTGGATTTCGAGCGCCGCCACCCGACGCACCGACCACCGAGCCGATGCGGCGCTCGAAATCCAGCAAGGGCGAGGCACCGGATCAGAGCGACCTCGCCCCGCGCGGAACGCGCGGCAAAGGCACGGCAAAGGCACTATCAACCAGTTTCCACGGGGCGCTCCGGGTCCGTGCACCAGTGCGACCAGGAGCCTGCGTACAGCGGCGCCTGACCGAGACCCGCCACCTCCAGCGCCAGCACCACCGACGACGCCGTCACGCCCGACCCGCAGTACGCGCCGACCTTGCCGGCCTCCACGCCCAGGTCGGCGAACCGCTTCGCCAGCTCCTCCGGCGTGCGCCAGCGGCCGTCCGGTCCGATGTGATCCGTGAACGGGGCGTTGACCGCGCCCGGGATGTGCCCGGCCCGCGGATCGACCGGCTCCACGTCGCCGCGGTACCGCTCCGGCGCGCGGGCGTCCAGCAGCACGCCGGCGCGGGCCAACTCCGCCGCCTCGTCGGCGTCCAGCACGGACATGTGCCCCGGCACGACCTCGATGTCGCCCGGCTCCGGCGTCGGGACCTCGGTGCTGACCGGCCGGCCCTCCGCCGTCCACGCCGCGTAGCCGCCGTCGAGCACCGCCACCTGATCGTGGCCGACCCAGCGCAGCAGCCACCACGCCCGGGCCGCGACCGAGCCGTCGCCGGCGTCGTACACCACGACCGGGTGATTTCGCCGCACGCCGGCGGCCCGCAGCGCCGCCCGCAGGCTCTCCGGCGTCGGCAGCGGGTGCCGGCCGCCGGCGCCCGGCTCGGCCGCCAGGTCGCGGTCCAGGTCCACGAACACGGCGCCGGGCAGGTGCCCGGCCCGGTAGTCCTCGACGCCGGGCGGCCCGACCAGCCGCCAGCGCACGTCCAGCAGCACGGGCGTCTCGGCGAGGCCGGCCAGCTCGGTGGGGGTGATCAAGGCGCGCACCCCGCCATCCTGCCCGGTCGCGGTGCGCCACGGCCAGGTCACGCGCCGGATACGCCACCGATGTTGTCAGTGCTACCTACTAACATTGGTTACAAACGTGCGGGAACGGCTGTGGCGCACTCGCGACCCCGGACGACGGGGGCGCGCCCACGCCCGACAAGCGGACAGGAGGCGGCAGATGACCAGGCCCGACCGCCGCCCCACCGCGCGACCCGAGCACACCCGATGCAGCCACCGACAGTCCCGGCCGTGCCCGCGGCCAGTTACCATCGGATCGGCTCCTGCCCGGCCTGCAGGCCGCAGCCTCCGCCGATTGGAGTCTTGGTGAACGACCTCATCGACACCACCGAGATGTACCTGCGCACCATCTACGAACTCGAGGAAGAGGGCGTGGTCCCGCTGCGGGCCCGCATCGCCGAGCGGCTCGCGCAGAGCGGCCCCACCGTGAGCCAGACCGTGGCCCGCATGGAGCGCGACGGCCTGCTCGTCGTCGCCGGCGACCGCCACCTCGAGCTCACCGACGCCGGCCGCGAGCTGGCCATCGCCGTGATGCGCAAGCACCGGCTGGCCGAGCGCCTGCTGGTGGACGTGATCGGCCTGGAGTGGGAACAGGTGCACGCCGAGGCGTGCCGCTGGGAGCACGTGATGAGCGAGGCCGTCGAACGCAAGCTGGTGGCGCTGCTCGGCCACCCCACGACCTCCCCCTACGGCAACCCCATCCCGGGGCTGGACAAGCTGGGCGAGGGCGGCAAGCCCGCGCCGTCACCCGAGCCCGGACTGGTCCGGGTGGACGAGGTGGCCCGGCGCGGCGGCGGCTCGGTCGAGGTCCGCCGCATCGCCGAGCACGTGCAGATCGACGAGGAGCTGATGGCGGAGTTGAAGACGGTCGGCCTGATCCCGGGCAACACCGTGCAGGTGCAGGGCGGCCCCGCCGCCGCCGCGGTCATCGAGGTGCACGGCCTCGGCGCCGTGGCCAAGATCGACGCCGCCGTCGCCCACGCCGTCCTGGTCACCGCGCGGTGACGCCGGTCGAAAAAGCTGAGAAGGCGTTCACCGAGCTGCACGGCCAGGCCCCCAAGGCGATCTGGTCGGCGCCCGGCCGGGTCAACCTGATCGGCGAGCACACCGACTACAACAACGGCTTCGTCGCGCCCTTCGCGCTGCCGCACCGGGCCGCGGTCGCCGCGTCCCCGCGCACCGACGGCGTGCTGACGGTGTCCACCCTCGGCGACGACGGCCAGCTCCAGACCGCCGACCCGGTGGTCATCGCCGAGCTGACACCCGGCCGGATCAGCGGCTGGGCCGCCTACCCCGCCGGCGTCGCCTGGGCGCTGCAGGAGCACGGCGTCGAGCTGTCCGGCGCGGACCTGGTCGTCTCCGGCAACGTGCCGACCGGCGCCGGCCTGTCCTCGTCGCACGCGCTGGAGTGCGCCACCGCGCTGGCGCTGCTGGGCCTGGCCGGCCGCGAGGTCGACCAGCCCGGGTCGCCGACCCGGCCGGAGATCGCCCGGCTGGTCCAGCGCACCGAGAACGAGTTCGTCGGCGCCATGACCGGTCTGCTGGACCAGACCGCGTCGCTGTGCTGCGTCGCCGGCCACGTGCTGTTCCTGGACGTGCGCTCCGGCGAGTCCGAGCAGGTGCCGTTCAACGCCGATGCCGCCGGCCTGGAGGTCCTGGTCATCGACACCCGGGCCAAGCACTCGCTGGTCGAGTCCGGCTACGGCGACCGCCGCCGCGGCTGCGAGCGGGCCGCCGAGCTGCTCGGCCTGGAGTCCCTGCGGGACGTCGAGGACCTGGACGGCTCGCTGGCCCGGCTGCCCGAGGAGCTGCGGCCGCTGGTGCGGCACGTCGTCACCGAGAACGCCCGGGTGCTGTCCGTGGTGGCCAAGCTCAAGGCCGGTCGGCTGGACGAGATCGGCCCCGAACTGACCGCCTCGCACGTCAGCCTGCGCGACGACTACCAGGTGTCGTGCCTGGAGCTCGACGTCGCCGTGGACGCCGCGCTCGCCGCCGGCGCACTGGGCGCCCGGATGATCGGCGGCGGCTTCGGCGGCTCGGCGATCGCCCTGGTCCGCGCCGGCGACCGCGCCGCCGTCGAGCAGGCGGCGCTGGACGCCTACGCCGCGCGGTCGCTGACCCCGCCCCGGCTGTTCGTCGGCGTGCCGTCGCCGGGCGCCGGCCGGGACGAGTAGATCCCCAACCCGTAGTAGTACAACCACACATCGAGAGGCTGAGACGCGTGAAGCTGGTCGTCACCGGCGGAGCTGGCTATGTCGGAAGTGTGAGCGCCGCGCGGCTGGTGGAGGCCGGCCACGAGGTGGTCGTGGTGGACGACCTGTCCACCGGGCACGCCGACGCCGTCCCGGAGGGAGTGCGCTTCGTCGAGGGCGACATCGCCGAGGTGGCCGGGCCGCTGCTGGCCGAGGGCTTCGACGGCGTGCTGCACTGCGCGGCCAAGTCGCTGGTCGGCGAATCCATGCAGGACCCCGCCAAGTACTGGCAGGGCAACGTGGTCACCTCGCTGCGGCTGCTGGAGGCCATGCGGGACAACGGCACCCAGCGGTTGGTGTTCTCCTCCACCGCCGCCACCTACGGCGAGCCCGAGCAGGTGCCGATCGTCGAGACCGCGCCGACCCGGCCCACCAACACCTACGGCGCCAGCAAGCTCGCCATCGACTACGCCATCACGTCGTTCGCCACCGCGCACGGTCTGGCCGGCGTGAGCCTGCGCTACTTCAACGTGGCCGGGGCGTACGGGAAGTTCGGCGAGCGGCACACCGTCGAGACGCACCTGATCCCGATCGTGCTCCAGGTCGCCCTGGGCCAGCGCGAGAAGGTGCAGATGTTCGGCGACGACTGGCCGACCGAGGACGGCACCTGCGTCCGCGACTACATCCACGTGCTGGACCTGGCCGAGGCGCACCTGCTTGCCATGGAGAACGCCAAGCCCGGCCGGCACGCCATCTACAACCTGGGCAGTGGCTTCGGCTTCTCCGTCAAGCAGGTCATCGACACCTGCCGGCAGGTCACCGGGCACGAGATCCCGGCCGAGGTCGCGCCGCGGCGCGCCGGCGACCCGGCCGTGCTGGTCGCGTCCAGCGAGCGGGCCCGGCAGGAGCTGGGCTGGCAGCCCAAGCGCGAGGACCTGACGTCGATCGTCGGCGACGCGTGGGCGTTCGCCACCGCGGGCCGGGGGGACTGAACCATGACCGACTTCACCGACCTGGACGCGGTGGCCAAGCTGCCGCGGATCGGCTCGCTCGCGCTGTCCCCGGACGGCACGCGCCTGGTCGCCACCGTCTCCGAGCTCGCGCCCGACGGCAAGAGCTGGCAGTCCGCGCTGTGGGAGATCGACCCCGCCGGCTCGCGGGCCGCGCGGCGGCTCACCCGGGCCGCCAAGGGCGAGTCCGCGCCCGTGTTCACGCCCGACGGCTCCGTGCTGTTCGTGACCACGCGGGCCAACGCCGAGTCCAAGCCCGGCGACGACAAGGAGACCGCCGCGCTGTGGCTGCTGCCGCCCAGCGGCGAGGCGCGGCAGGTCTACGCCCCGCCCGGTGGCGTCGCCGGCGTGTCCGTCGCCCGCGACGCCGGCACCCTCGTCGTCACCACCAGTGCCCTGTACGGCGCGGCCGTCGGCGACGAGGACAAGGAGCGCCGCAAGGCCCGTGAGGACGCCGGCGTGACCGCGATCCTGCACGAGGCCTACCCCGTCCGGTACTGGGACCACGACCTGGGGCCCGACCGGCCCCGGCTGGTGTCCGCGCCAGCGGTGACCGGCGAGCAGCGGGTCACCGACGTCGTCGAGCTCACCCGCGACCTGCCGTACCCGGTCGGCGGCGCCGCCGTCAGCCCCGACGGCCAGTGGGTCGTCTACGGCGCCGACGTGGAGCTCGCCCCGTCGTACGGGGAACGCGAGACCCTGCGCGTCGTGCGCACCGACGGCACCGGCGACCGCGAGCTGGCCGCCGACCGCACCCTCGACGCCGGCCACAGCTACTCGCACGCCGTGTTCCTGCCCGACTCCTCCGGCGTCGTGGCCGTTCGCGGCACCGAGTCCACCGAGCAGGACTGCCCGCACGTCGAGCTCGTGCTGATCTCCCTCGCCGACGGCGCCGTGCGGGAGATCCTGCCCGGCTTCCCCGACTGGCCCGAGGAGTTCGTCGTCGCGCCCGACGGCTCCGCCGTCTACTTCCTCTCCAACCGCTCCGGCCGACGCCCCGTGTGGCGGCTCGACCTGGCGTCGGGCGAGGTCACCCGGCTCACCGGCGAGGGGCACTACAGCGACCTGTCCGTCGCCGCCGACGGCTCCGCGCTGTACGCCCTTCGGGATTCCATCGCCCACCCGCCGCAGCCCGTCCGGCTCGACCCCGTTGCCGCCGAGCAGGACCCCGTCGCCCTGCCCGCCCCCGGCGTCATCGAGTCGCTGCCCGGCACCCTCGCCGAGGTTTCCACCACCGTCGCCGACGGCCGCACCGTCCGCGCCTGGCTCGCCCTGCCCGCCGGCGCTTCCGCCGACTCCCCCGCGCCGCTGCTGCTGTGGGTCCACGGCGGTCCCATGATGAGCTGGAACGGCTGGTCCTGGCGGTGGAACCCGTGGGTCATGGTCGCCCGCGGCTACGCCGTCCTGCTCCCCGACCCGGCGCTGTCCACCGGCTACGGCCGGGACATGATCCAGGTCGGCTGGGGCTCGTGGGGCAATGCGCCGTACACCGACCTCATGGCCATCACCGACGTCACCGTCGAACGCCCCGACATCGACGAGGGCCGCACCGCCGCCATGGGTGGTTCCTTCGGCGGCTACATGGCCAACTGGATCGCCACCCAGACCGAGCGGTTCGACGCCATCGTCACCCACGCTTCGCTGTGGAACCTGGATGCCTTCACCGGCACCACCGACGCGTCGTACTACTGGATGCGGGAGATGACCGACCCGCTCAAGTCCACCCAGCGCATCCTCGACAACTCACCCCACCTGCGCGTCGCCGACATCCGGACGCCCATGCTCGTCATCCACGGCGACAAGGACTACCGCGTCCCCATCGGCGAGGGCATCCGCCTGTACTTCGACTTGGTCCGCCACGGCGTGCCCGCGAAGTTCCTGTACTACCCCACCGAGAACCACTGGATCCTCACCCCCGGCAATTCCAAGGTCTGGTACGAGACCGTCCTCGCCTTCCTCGCCGAACACGTCCTCGGCGAGAAGTGGGAGCGCCCCGCGATGATCTGAGCCCAGCTCACCGATGGGGCCGCCGGCATGTTCGCCAGCGGCCCCATCGCTTTCCAGGCTCCCGCATGCCGGTCTCCCCGCCACACCCGCACTGGCCTCCGGGCCCAATGCCTTCCCGACGGTGCGCCCCACACACCTTCCGACCCAACGCCTTCCCGACGGTGCGCCCCACACACCTTCCGACCCAACGCCTTCCCGACGGGCGTGTCCGGTCACCCTCCAGCCGTCACTCCTTGCGCATTTCGGCACCCCAGACACCCTCGGCCCAACGCCTGGCCGCCTGCGCATCCCACACAGCATCCGGCCCAACGCCTCTCACCGGTGCGGCCCACACCTCGCGGCGCAACGCCTTCCGCCAGTGCGCCTCACGAATCTTCGGGCCTAATGCCTTCCGACCAGTGCGCCCCGCGCACGTTCCGGCACAACGCCTTCCCGCCGGCGTGCCTGGTCACCTTCCGGCCCTCACTCCTCGCGCATCTCCGCACCCCACCGGGCCCGAATCAGGTCGGCGCTGCGCCGGCACCAGTCCAGGTTCTCCTCCTCGAACCGCTTGCCGCGCAGGCACGTCAGGTAGGGGCCGATGCGCTCGGCGGTCGCCAGGAACGTCTCCTCGTCGAGGTCGCCGCGCAGGTTTCGCAGCGTTTCGTCGAACAACTCGGCCTTGGCCGCGGCCTGCACCGCCCGCTCCTCGATCCGCGCCACCACGGCCCGGGCCCTGGACGGATCCACCGCGTGCACCTTGACCAACAGGTCGTCCCGGATGACCGCCGGCTTGGCGTCCGCCGCCGCGAACCGGTCGAGCTCCGCCACCCCGTCCTCGGTGACGGTGTACACACGCTTGTTGGGCCGGTTCACCTGGATCACCAGCCGACCGTCGACCAACCCGGCCTGCTCCAGCTTGGTCAGCTCGGTGTACAGCTGCTGCGGCGACGCGAACCAGAAGTTGGACACCCCGGTGTCGAACACCTTGGCCAGCTGATAGCCGCTCAGCTCACCACCGAGCAGCACCGCCAGCACCGCGTGCCGCAACGCCATCCGCCGCCTCCCAACCCTCGACCCAACCGCACTCACCGCCCAGTTCGCTGGCGACCGCCTAGCCGGCCGACAACCGCCCAGCCCGCCGACAACCGCCCAGCCCGCCGGCGACAGCCCAGCCCACCGGCGGGTGCCTAGCCCGTCGGCGACCGTCTAGCCCGCTGACGGGTGCGCAGCCCGCTGGCCGCCGCGTCGCCACTGGCCACCGGCTCACCTGCGCCCAAACCGCCTCGCCCGCTGGCCGTTCCCGGCCACCGGCCACCAGCCACCAGCCACCAGCCACCAGCCACCAGCCACCAGCCACCAGCCACCAGCCACCAGCCACCAGCCACCAGCCACCAGCCACCAGCCAAGACATCCTTGACCGCGGCCCCCACCCTAGGCAAGACTGCGATTAGTCAATTTTATGACTAGCCAGTTTTTTGGCCAGGCAAGGTCGCCATGGAGGCCCACCGTGTCCACCACCTCAGAAGCGGTCGAGACGCACGACGACAGCCCGGCGGCACGGACCGTCGCCCGCTTGCACGACGCCGTCCTACAGCGGGACCACGCGGCGATCGTCGGCCTGTTCCGCGACGACATCGTGTTCCACAGCCCGGTGAAGTTCCGCCCGTTCGAGGGCATCGCGACGGTAGGCGCGCTGTTCGCGGTGCTGCTGCGCACGTTCGAGGACTTCAGCTACGTCGGCAACCTGTCCGGCGACGTCGAGGGCGACGCCGGCTCGCGCGTGCTGGTGTTCCGCGCCCGGGTCGGCGACAAGCAGATCCACGGCATCGACATGCTCCAGTTCGACGACGAGGGCCGCATCGCCACCTTCACGGTCATGGTGCGACCGCAGTCCGCGGCGGCCGCGCTCAGCGAGGCCGTGTTCGCGGGCCTGGTCGCCGACGGCGTCGTGCCGGCTCCGGGCGCCGACGCCCCGGCGGGAGGTCAGCGATGAAGCTCGGGTATCACACCGGCTACTGGTCGTCGGGGCCGCCGGCCGGCGTCGCCGAGGCCGTTATCGAGGCGGACCGCCTCGGCTTCGACTCGGTGTGGACCGCCGAGGCCTACGGCTCCGACGCGCTCACCCCGCTGGCCTGGTGGGGGGCCGCGACCAGCCAGATCAAGCTGGCCACCAACATCATGCAGATGTCGGCCCGCACCCCGGCCGCGGCCGGCATGGCCGCGCTCACCCTGGACCACCTGTCCGGCGGGCGGTTCGTGCTCGGCCTCGGCGCGTCCGGACCGCAGGTGGTGGAGGGCTGGTACGGCCAGCCCTACCCGCGCCCGCTGGCGCGCACCCGCGAGTACATCGACATCGTCCGCAAGGTCGTCGCCCGCGAGACCGTCGAGCACCAGGGCGAGTTCTTCCAGCTGCCCTATCCCGGCGGCGCCGGCCTCGGCAAGCCGCTCAAGTCGACCGTGCACCCGCTGCGCGCCGAGATCCCGATCTTCCTCGCCGCCGAGGGCCCGAAGAACGTGGCCCTGGCCGCCGAGATCGCCGACGGCTGGCTGCCGCTGTTCTACTCGCCCAAGGTGGACGGCTTCTTCCGGGCCGCCCTCGCCGAGGGCTTCGCCCGCCCCGGCGCCCGCCACACCCTCGACGACTTCGAGGTCGCCGCCAGCGTGCCGGTGCTGGTGCACGACGACGTCGAGCAGGCCGCGGACTTCATCCGCCCCATGCTCGCCCTCTACATCGGCGGCATGGGTGCGAAGGGCGCCAACTTCCACCGGGACGCCATCGCCCGGCTCGGCTACGAGGCCGAGTGCGACCGGATCCAGGACCTCTACCTGGCCGGCGACAAGAAGTCGGCGATCGCCGCCGTGCCCACCAGGATGGTCGAGGACCTGGCGCTGATCGGCCCCGCGGCCAAGATCCGTGACGAACTGCCGGCCTGGGAGGAGACCGTGATCACGACCTTGCTGGTGCAGGGCAACGCGACCGCCTTGCGCAAGGTCGCCGAGCTGTTCTCCTGACGCACCACCACCTTTGCTTCGAGGTACCTGCCCGGGGCCCGTCCACGTCGGACGGCCCCCGGCTCGTCTCCACCCGGGGAAAGCGGTGGCGACACCCGGCCGGGCGGCCGGTCCCGGATTCCGTGGTCGACACACGGGCCCGGTGGTCAGGTGGTGGGGATCCCGGCCCACTGATTCCCGGGATCCCCACCGGCTCCGAACCGCATCGCCGGCAGGGGGTCACCGGCGACCCGCGGGCTCGGAGCGCTTCTGCCGGTGGAGCAAACCGGCAGAAGCCGTTGTGGGCGGCCGAATTTCGGCACGAGGTGAGATGGCGGGGATCCCGTGCCCCACCGAGTGACGGGATCCCCGCCCGCCCCGATGCCCTGACGCGCCGGCGAAGGGGTTAGCCGGCGGTCACGGACTCGGGGCCGCATCTGCCGGTTCGCCGATCCGGCAGAGTGGCATTCACGGGTGAGCACCGCTCACCGTTGGTCGCTGTGGGGCCGGGACCCGCGCGGCGGGTGGGCGGGTCCCGGCCTGCCCCGGGCCGTTCGCGGCGACGGCTGGGAGTCGCGGCGTACGCGGTTCGGGGCGGCGCCTGCCGGTGCGCGCGGCCGGCAGGAGGCGTACAGGATCAGGCGTCAGCCGGGCATCTTGGTCTCCTCCTCGATCTCGATGCGGGCGTCGGCCGCGGCGTCGGCGAGGACCTGCCGAATCTGATCCCGCGGCAGTCCGTAGTCCAGGGCGCCGCGCAACATGCCGGCGAGGTTGTGCACGGGCAGCGCGACCTGTGCGTGCTCCAGGGCGACATTGGCCATGGCGCCGTCGCCGTGGACATACCTCGACACGGCAAGCAGAACGGCGGCCTCGGCACGTTCGGGCGGGGGCAGGCAACGGGTGAGTTCGAGCCACAGCTTCTCCGCGACGGCAGAGAGTTGGCGGTCGAGGACGAAGGCGAGGCAGGCGTCGCGAACCCGGTAGTCGGCCAGGGCCATGGCGAGCCGGACCAGCTCTTCGTCGGTGGTGGGCAACGCGCCGGCGGTGACGGCGGCGGACATGGTGGCGAGGTGCTCCGACGCGGGCGTTTCGTCGCAGCGGATGGCGGCGTCGAGCAGGCCGCTGAGCCGGATCATGCGCTGGGTGTCGACGGGTTCCAGCATGCGGACCAGATCGTCGCGGCTGCCGTAGGTGACGGCGCCGGCGTAGGTCATCACCGCGGCGAGTTCGGTGGCCGACTGCTCGGGCACCTCGCCCGCGCAGTCCTCGTGCAGGAAGCAGTGCCAGGGCACGCCGCCGGCGGTCGATGGCGTCCACAGGGCGTGCACGATCGACAGGCCCACGCCCTCCAGAGCGGCGACGGTCCGCAGTGCCAGGTCCTTGTGCTCCGGTTTGGCCTCGGCGCACACGACCACGGGCACGGCGGCGACCGCCTCGACCTGCTGCATGGGTCTGACCAGGCGGCCGACGAGCGCGGCGTGCAACGGGGGCGGTCCCAGGTCGGACCGGGTGGTGAGGCCGATCAGGCCACTGCTCTTGATCGCCAACACGACGAGCGAGTCGACCGGGTGGAAGCCCATCAGCGACGGGATCGCGGCGATGAGCGCGCCGGCGTCGTTGAGCTTGACCGTCCGGTGCGGGGTGGGGTGTGCGGCGGTGTCCATGCGGCCACACTGCTCGCGTGCCGGGGTGCGGCGGGGGCGGCGAAGATCGAGATGTGGACAACTCGGATTTTGTCCACAGGGCGGGGCGGACGGGGCTTTTCGGACCGGTTGTGTCGGGGGTGTGTGCTACCGGCCGAGGTGGCCGGTGGCCGGGCGGGATCGGTGCAGCTCGAGGCCCGTGTCGACGAGGTCGACGCGGGCCAGCGAGGCCACCTCCGGCAGCGGGATCCAGGCCGCTTTGTCGGTCGAGCCGTCGATCTCGTCGCGCAGCTCGCCGCCGACGATCCGGGCCTCGTAGACGATGCGCAGCGCGTGGAAATCGGTCTCGCCGCCGAACCGGCGGGCGTACCGGCGGCGCATGGTGTGCACGCCGAGCAGGCTCTGCACGTCCGCCCGGTAGCCGGTCTCCTCCTCGACCTCGCGCCGCACCGCGTCGAACGGGTCCTCGCCGTGGTCGATGCCGCCGCCGGGCAGCGTCCACAGCTTGCCCTCCGGCCCCACCCACCGGGCCAGCAGCACCGCGCCGTCCCGCACGCAGACCGCGTACGCGGCCACCCTCAACCGCTCGTTCGCCATCCGCGCCCTCCTCCGTCCACCCACGGGTTGATACCGCATTCAACCCGGCTCCCACCTGGGGACCGACGAAATCCGCGCCACCGGAGACGAGTCTTTGAGCTGTGCCGGAGCGGCACCCGGAGATCGAGGAGAGAGTGCAATGTCCACGCTGGTGTTGATCCTGGTCGGTGCGCTGGTGGTGCTGCGGGTGCTCGGCAAGCAGCTCACGGGGTCGATGGTCACCGCGAGGTCGCTGGTGCTCATGCCGGCGATCCTGATCGTCATCGGGCTCGGCTCCGCGGCGACCGCGGTGAGCATCGCCCGCCCGGGCGAGATCCTGTTCTTCCTGCTCGACGCGGTGGTCGTGGTGGCGCTGGGCCTGGCCCGCGGCGCGAGCACCCGGCTGAGCCTGCGCGACGGCGGCCTGTTCCAGAAGGGCACCGCGCTGACGCTGGTGCTGTGGCTGACCACGATCGCGGTGCGCGTCGGCGCCGGCTTCCTCGGCCACACGCTCGGCGTGGACGGCACGCTGACCACGGCGTCGGCGGTGCTGCTGTTCGGCCTCACCATCGCCGCCCAGAACGTAGTGATCTACCTGCGGTCGCAGCAGCAGCGGCTGCCGCTCGCGATGGCCGCGCCGCGCCGCTAGACCTGCGATGATGACGACCATGTTCGACGATCAGGGCTTCGTACCCCGGGACCGGCGGTACGGGGCCCTGTCGGCGTTCCGGATGCTGCCGGCGGTCCTGGCGCTGACGCTGTTCCTGCCCCAGCGTCTCTTCCTGGGCGGTCAGCAGATCCCTGCGGACCTGCGGCCGTGGCTGGGTGCGCTGGCGCTGGTCGTCGTCGCGGGCAACCTGATGCTGCTGCCGTGGCCTTGGCCGGAGCGGCGGGCAGCGCTGCTGTCGCAGATCGGCCTCCTGGTCATCACGGTGACCACCGGCGTGATCCTGGTCCTGCACCCGGACGGCGTCGTCTACGGCCTGCCGTTCTGGACGGCGCGGCTGGCGGTCCGCTATCGCCGTCCGAACCTGCTGAGCTACGTCGTGATCGCGTTGTCCGTGATCGGCGCGGGGCTGCCGCAGCTGTTCAGGGACTTCAACTGGCTGGCCGCGTTGGGCATCGGGCTCGGCGTGCTGCTGGTGGCGCTGCTGACGCTCAATCGGCAGGGCCGCGAGGAACGCCTGGAGCAGGCGGAGCTGCTGCTCGCTCGCCGGCAGCAGGTCGTCGAGGAACATGCCCGCGCGGCGGCGCTGGCGGAGCGGGCGCGGATCGCACGCGAGGTGCACGACGTGCTGGCGCACTCGCTCGCCGGCCTGTCCCTGACGTTGCAGGGCACGCGCCTGATGCTGCAACGGGACAACGCATCGCAGGAAGTCATCGACCAGGTGAGCAAGGCTCAGAAGTTGGCCGCGGACGGCCTCGCCGAGGCACGGCGGGCGGTCGCGGCGCTGCGTGACGACAAGGTGCCGGACGCACGGGCCATCGCCGATCTGGTGACGGCCTTCCGGCTGGAGTCCGGCGCCCCGGCGGAACTGACCGTCAACGGCGAGCCGCGTGACCTGCCGGCGGAGGCAGCGACGGCGCTGTACCGCACGGCGCAGGAGGCGCTCACCAACGCGCGCAAACACGCGCCCGGCGCGCCGGTGGACGCGGTGCTGGACTTCGAGGACGGGCGCACGGTGCTGACCGTCATCGACCATCCGGGAAAGCCGCCCGCGCACGCCACCAGCGGCGGCTACGGTCTCCTGGGGATGCGGGAACGAGCCGAGCTGATCGGCGGAGAACTGGAGACGGGACCGATGGAGGACGGGTGGCGGGTACGCCTGGTGGTGCCGGCGTGAACGGGCTTGCGAGTCCACCATTGAACACAGCGAGCCTCGCGGTCGCGCCGAGCGCCAGCGAGGTGTGGCTGTGAACGATCTGCGGGTGGTGCTCGCCGATGACCAGACGGTGGTCCGCGAGGGCCTGGTGACGCTGCTGAAGCTGCTGCCTGGTGTGGAGGTCGTGGGCGCGGCGGCGGACGGCGAGCAGGCGGTGGCGCTGGTCGCGGAGATGCGACCTGATGTGCTGCTGGTGGACCTGCGGATGCCCCGCTGCGACGGCGTGGAGGCAACCCGACGCGTGCGCAGCGAATACCCGGAGACCGAGGTCGTGGTGCTCACGACGTACACCGACGACGAGAGCGTGTTGTCGGCGTTGCGGGCGGGCGCACGGGGCTTCCTCACCAAGGACGCCGACGCCGAGGCGATCGCCCGCGCATTGCACGCGGCGGCGGCCGGGCAGTCCACCTTGGACGGTGAGGTCCAGCGGCGTCTGGTGGCGGCCGCGGCCGGCGGCGGCGCCCCGATCAAGGCGACGGCGGAGCCGGCCGACGGGTTGACCCCGCGCGAGATCGACGTGCTGCGGCTGATCGCCGCGGGCATGTCGAACACGGAGATCGCCCGCAAGCTGGTGGTCAGCGAGGCGACGGTGAAAACGCACGTGAACCACCTGTTCGCCAAGGCCAATCTCCGGGACCGCGCGCAGGCGGTGGCGTACGCGTACAAGACGGGCCTGGTGACGGACTGAATGGACGTCAGGGAGTTCATCGCCGCCCTGCCGAAGGCCGAACTGCACGTCCACCTGGTCGGCGCGGCCTCCGTGGACACGGTGCTGGAGCTGGCCCGCCGCCATCCAGGCCGGGTGCCGACGGACCGTGCCGAGCTCGCGCGGTACTACGAGTTCACCGACTTCCCGCACTTCATCAACGTCTACAGCGCCGTGAACAAGCTGGTCACCACGCCCGAGGACGTGCAGACACTCCTGCTCGGCCTCGCCCGTGACCTCGCGGCGAACAATGTGCGCTACGCCGAGGTGACCGTGTCGGCGGTCGCGCATTTCGCGCGCATCTCCCCCGACGGCCTGTCCGCAGCGCTGGTGGCAGGCCGGCGGCAAGCGCTTGCGGAGTACGACGTCGAGCTGGCGTGGATCTTCGATGTGCCGCTGCCGTCAGACGAGCCGGACGGCCGCGGCACCCTCGACTACGCGCTCAACCAGCGGCCAGAGGGCACGGTCGGCTTCGGGCTGGCCGGCCTCGAGGCGCCCTACCGGCGAGCGGACTTCCGGCCGGTGTTCCAGGAGGCCATCGCCGCCGGCCTGCGCAGCGTGCCGCACGCGGGCGAGACCACCGGGCCGGAAGAGATCTGGGCGGCGCTGCGGGACCTCGACGCCGAGCGGATCGGGCACGGCGTCAGCGCGGTGCGCGACGAGAAGCTCGTGAACCACCTGGTGGAGACCGGGACCCCGCTGGAGGTGTCGCTGACGTCGAACATCTGCACCAAGGCGGTGCCATCGCTGGCCGAGCACCCGCTGCCGCGGCTCCTGGATGCCGGCGTCACTCTCACGCTGAACACCGACGACCCGGGCATGTTCGGCACCGACCTCAACCGCGAGTACCTGTTGTGCCACGAGGTGTTCGGGCTCGGCCGGAGCGAACTGGCGGAGCTGGCCCGCAACGCGGCGCGGGCGGCGTTCTGCGGCGCGCAGACCAGGTCACGCCTGCTCGAGGGCATCGATGCGGTCGAGCGCGCGGCGGCTGAGCAGTAGCAGAACGGCCACCAGCGCCACGGCGGCCACCGCGGCCAGCCAGGACCAGCGCTGGTACGCCTCGCTCGCGCCGTAGCCGACGACCACCCACACGACGCCCCAGACCGCCGCGGACGGCAGGTTCCACGGCAGGAATCGTCGGTAGGACAACCCGGCCGCGGCGGCGAATCGAGGCGTGAGCGTCCGCCCGCCGACGACCCACTGGCCGACCAGCACGGCGGAACCGCCGAACCGGCTCAGCACCAATCGCGCCCGCCGCCCCTTGGCCCCGGTCAGCCATCGGCTGCTCAGGGCCCCGGGCCGGTAGCGGCCGGCGGCGAACGACAGGTTGCTGCCGACCAGTGCCGCGACCGTGCCGACGACGAGCGCCGCCGGCAGCGGCACCAGGCCGTTGTCCGAGAACACGCCGAGCGTCAGCAGGGCGCTGGAACCGGGTAGCACCACGCCGATGACCAGGGCCGCCTCGGCGACCACGAACGCGGCGACGACCAGCACGAACAACGGTCCCGGCAGCCCGCCGAGCAGCTCAGCCAGCATCGTCGGCCATGATCGGCCGGCGGCAGACGTAGCTGATCGCGGGCGGCACGTTCGCCCACACCACCCGGGACACGATGACCTCGTCGAAGCTGCGGTCCAGCTGCGCGCGGAACTGCCGCGCCTGCTTCATGCCGAGCGCGTGCACGTACGCGAACGTGGTGAACGCGCCCGCCGGCGTGAGCACCGTGCCCACCTGGCGGAGGATGGCCCGTTGCAGGTCCTGCGGGAACAGCGCCCAGGGCAGGCCACTGATCACCGCGTCGACCTGCTCGACGCCGCGGTCGGCGAGCAGCTTGCCCAGTTCGGCGGCGTCCCCGTGCACCACGTCCAGCCGCGGGTAGGTGGTCCGCAGGTGCTCCACCAGCGTGCCGTCGAGTTCCACGGCCAGGTGCCGGCCGCCGGCCGGGATCCGGCGCTGCACGGCGCGCGTCGCCGACCCGGTGCCGGGCCCCAGTTCGACCACGGTCGGCGCGCCGGTGCTGGGCACCACGGTGGCCAACAGGCCGGCCAGCGCCGGTCCGCTGGGGGCGATCGCGCCGACGGCGGACGGCTGGCGGCGGACGGCCCCGAGGAAGACCCGAAGGTCGTGGAACGTGGTCATGCCGCCCATGGTGCCCGGTCCGGCGCTGGGCTCGCGTCAAACCCCGGTCTCGCGTCGGCCCGGCTGAGATCATCCTCAGGTCGGACCCGCGAAAAACCGGTCGCCCGCACCGTCCGCATGATCGAGAGTGGCCGGATGAGCGAACGCGGAGTGGCGTTGGTGACCGGCGTCGGCCGGACGATCGGGATCGGCGCGGCAGTGGCCCTTGACCTGGCCGAAGCCGGCTGGGACGTCGCGATCAGCCACTGGCGGCCCTACGACGAGAAGATGCCGTGGGGCGCCGACGCCGACGCGCAGCGACAACTGACCGACCGGATGACGGCCTTCGGCGCACGGTCGGCGGCGATCGAGGCCGACCTGAGCGATCCGGCCACCCCGGCTCGGCTGTTCGACGCGGCCGAACGCGAGCTGGGGGCCGTCACCGCACTGGTGATGTGCCACGCCGAGAGCGTCGACTCGGGGCTGCTCGACAGTTCAGTTGTGAGTTTCGACCTCCATTTCGCGGTCAACGCCAGGGCGAGCTGGCTGCTGATCAAGGAATTCGGGCAGCGTTTCCACGGCCCGCACGGCGCCGGCCGGATCATGGCGTTCACCAGCGACCACACCGCCGGCAACATGCCCTACGGATCCAGCAAGGCAGCGCTGGACCGGATCACCCTGGCCGCCGCCCGGGAGCTGGCGCACCTGGGCGTCACGGCCAACGTGATCAACCCCGGCCCCGTGGACACCGGCTGGATGACACCGGAGCTGCTGAACGACGTCGAGCGGGACACCCCGCTCGGCCGGGTCGGCACCCCGCAGGACTGCGCCAACCTGGTGACATTCCTGTGCTCGCCGCAGGGCGGCTGGATCAACGGCCAGCTGCTCCACAGCAACGGCGGTATCAAATAGCCAGATGTCGGCGGAACCAGTCGCCGAACGCCTCGTCCACGCGACGGGCGTCGTCGTTCTGCGGCGCCGGCTCGGTGCCCGGCTCCGCGGCTAAGGCGTGTTCCATGCCCGGGACGTCGAGCAACCGGGCGTCCAGCGCCCGTGCCAGCTGCCCGATGGGTTCACGGAACGCCTCCTCGTCCTGCTCGCCGCGTATGAGCAGTAAGGGAAGGTCCGGCCGCCGTTTGCGGATCTCGTCGGCACGGGCGACGAAGTCCATCCGCGCGGCGACGGCCCGCGACTCGTTGCTCCACCGATACGGGGAGCCGAACCACTCCGACACGCTGTCGACGACGGGTTCCAGTCGCGCCACCGGGTTCACCAGGGCCGCGGCTGTCACGTCGACGTCCTGCTCGGTGAGGATCTGCAAAGCCACCGCGCCGCCGGCCGAGCCGCCGAACAGGCCCAGTGGACCGTCGGTCCCCAGCGTCGAACGGAGGGTGTGCAGCGCCGCCGGGAAGTCGCGCGAAGCGGTGCTGACGATCGGGTCTATCAGTCTGAGGACGTAGTCCTCGGCCGCCCGACGGGTCAGCTCGCGCTGATCGCCGTACTCGGGCAGTCCCAAGTAGACACGCCAGGCCGGCACGCCGGCCATCGGCACGGCCGCGGCCATCGCCGCCGCGGTGCGCGGCGGATCCATCAAGTGCCAGCCGACCAACAACGGAGCGGTGGCCGTCCGCCGTTCCGGCGGCCGGGCCAGGAAGGGCACCCCGGCGGCGGTGCCTCGGATGATGTCGTCCATGGCCCCACCCTTGCAGAGGGGTCTGACAATTCCGGACCGGTAGCCGTTCAGTCACCGCCCGGCGCGCTTCCTAAGAGCATCGTGAAATGACTCTGTCGGTTTCCGGAAGACGGGGATTTCCCGCGCCGGCATGCGTTTGACCAGGCATGAGGCGACTTCCGGTCACACTGGCCCTGCTCGCGGCTTCGGTCGCGGTGGTGAGCGTGCTGCTGTCGGCGACGCCGGCCACGGCCAAGTTGGCCGCGGAGCGCTCGACCGTCACCACGCCCACCCCGACGACGACAACCACGACGCCGCCGACCACCACGACGACAACGCCGCCCCCGCCGGCGGTGGACCCCGTGAACATGGGCCAGATCGTCGACAAGGCCGCCAACGCCGTCGTGCCGGGCACCGAGGTCGGCGTCATGGCGGTCGACACCGACACCGGGCAGGCCGTCGCGAGCTACGGCGCGGGCACGCCGATGTACACGGCGTCCGTGGTGAAGCTGCTGATCGCCATCGACCTGCTGCGCAGCCAGAACTGGGCGCCGGACGCCGGGACCTCGGCGGAGCTGGAGCGGATGATCTCGTACAGCGACGACGACATCGCCGACGACCTGTGGGACGAGGACGGCGGGAACTCGATCATCACCCGGATGGTGTCGCTGATCGGGCTCACCGGCACGCAGGCGCCGGACGACGAGGCGCAGTGGGGCGAGGCTCTGATGTCCGCGCAGGACGTCGTCACCACGTACGAGTTCATCCGCGACGACATCCCGACGGCGGCGCAGGACGTGCTGATGACCGGCATGACGCAGGCCGCCTCCACCGCAGCCGACGGCTTCCAGCAGTACTTCGGCATCCCGACCGGCCTGGCCGGCTCGTCGTGGGCGATCAAGCAGGGCTGGATGCTGCTGATGTCCACGACGGTGCTGGACACCACCGGCATGGTCGGCCTCGGCCCGACGATGCCCTACGCGGTCGCGATCATGACCGAACTGCCGGCGGGAACGTCATGGGAGAGCGGTATGAATGCGGTATCCGCTGCCGCTGGTGCACTGAAAGCCGCATTCACGGCCTGATCAGATCCTCTGCCGTCACTCCGGACAGGGCGCCGCGCAGCGTCGGGATCGCCTGCACCAACTGCCGCGTGTACGGATGCTCCGGCGAGCGGTAGACCCTTTCCACGTCACCGATCTCGACCAGCTCGCCGGCCCGCAGCACGGCCACGGTGTCGCAGACGTGGCGGACGACGGACAGGTCGTGGGAGACGAAGACCAGCGTCAGCGCGAACTGGTCGACCAGGTCCGCCAGCAGGTTCAGGATCTGCGCCCGCACCGACACGTCCAGCGCGCTGACAGGTTCGTCGGCGACCAGGACGCGGGGCTTCGGTGCGAGCGCACGGGCCAGGGAGATGCGCTGCCGCTGACCGCCGGAGAACTGGTGCGGGAACCGGCGGCCGGCGTCGGCCGTGAGTCCGACGGCCTCCAGCAGCTCGGCGACCCGACCCTCCTGGCCGGGAATCCGTTGGGCCACCAGTGGTTCGGCGATGATGTCCCGCACCCGCATCCGCGGGTCGAGCGATCCCATCGGGTCCTGGAAGACGACCTGGAGGTCGCGTCGGAGGAAAGACAGCTGCCGCTCGGACCGGCCGTTCACGCGCTGACCGTCGAAGGTGACGGTGCCGGCGGTCGGCTGGTCGAGGCCGGCGATCAGTCGCACCAATGTGGACTTGCCGGAGCCGGACTCGCCGACGATGCCGAACCGCCGGCCCTGCTCGATCTCGAACGACACGTCCCGCAGTGCGTGCACCTCGGCGCGCGGCCCGAACGCCGACGTCCGGGACCGGCGGTAGACCCGACTCACGCTCTCGAGCTTGATCATGCGTCGCCTCCGACCGGATGCCAGCACGCGTGGCCGTGCGCCGGTTCGCCGAACCAGGGCGGCGACACCTCACACTGCTCGTCGGCGCGCGGGCAGCGGTTGCGGAACACGCAGCCGCTGGGAAACTTGCCGGCGGCCGGAACGGCGCCCGCGATGGCGTGCAAGCGGCCGCCTTCGTCAACAGTCTCCAGGTCGGAGGCGTCGAGCAAGCCTTTGGTGTAGCGGTGTTCCGGGGCGGTCAGCACCTCGGCGACCGGTCCGGACTCGACGATCCGACCGCCGTACATCACCAGCACGCGCTCGCAAACCGTTGCCACGACGGCGAGATCGTGCGTGATGAACAACAGCGCCGCCGTCCTTTCCTTTGCTCCCTTGACAATCAGGTCGAGCAGCTGCGCCTGGACCGTGACGTCGAGCGCGGTGGTAGGCTCGTCGCAGATCAGCACATCCGGGTCATTGGCGAGAGCGATGGCCAACAGCACACGTTGCCGTTGCCCGCCGGAAAGTTGGTGTGGATAGGCCCTTCCCAGTTCAGCGACATCCCGCAGGCGCACCTGTTCCAGCAGCCGCAAGGCATCCCGGTGCGCGGCGGCGCGATCGCCCACCGTGCGATGGATCAGCCGGGCCTCGGCGACCTGGTCGACGATCCGCATCGAGGGATTCAGCGCCGTCATCGGCTCCTGGAACACCATCGCCAGTCGAGAACCCCGCAGGCTCGACAGCAGGTTTTCCGAGGCCCCGACCAGATTCTCGTCGACGCCCTCGAGCCGCACCGAGCCGGCGGCCGACACGTCGTCGGACAGCAGCCCGAACACCGCCGACGCGGTCAACGACTTGCCGGAGCCGGACTCGCCGATCAGGCCGACCCGTTCGCCCCCAGCCACCGTGAAGGAGACATCACTGACCAACGGCAGTTCACCGGCCGCGATGTTCAAGCCGTCAACCTTGAGCACGGGCACCCTCCAGCCTGGGGTCGAACCGGTCACGTAGGCCGTCGCCCAGCAGCGTGAAACCGAGCACCGCCAGGGCGATCGCGACGCCCGGCACGATCAGCAGCCTCGGTTGCACGGCCAGGAGTTCCTGCGACTCCTGCAACATGCGACCCCAGGACGGCGTCGGCGGCTGCGTGCCGAGGCCGAGGTATGACAGCGCGGCCTCGGCCAGCACGGCGATGCCGAACGACACCGAGCACTGCACGATGATCAGTCCGGCGATGTTCGGCAGCACGTGCCGGACGGAGATCGCCGGCCCGGTCCGGCCGGCGGATCGCGCCGCCAGCACGTACTCCGTGCTCAGCACCTGGAGCGCGGAGGCGCGAGCGAGGCGGGCGAACGACGGCACGGTGGCGACGCCGATGGCGATCATGGCGGTCAGCGTGCTGGCCCCGAACGCGGCGCCGAACATTATCGCCAGCAGTAGCGCGGGGAAGGCGAGCACGAGGTCGTTGGCCCGCAACACGATCTCGCCGAGCCAGCGCGGGCCGGCGGCCGCGAACACGCCCAGCGGCGTGCCGACGAGCGCGGCCACGCCGACCGCGACGATGCCGACGTAGAGCGTGGTCCGCGCACCGACCATGAGCTGGCTGACCAGGTCGCGGCCGAACCGGTCCGTGCCCAGCCAGTGCGCGCCGCTCGGGCCCTGCAACCGCAGCGCCGCGTCGACCTGCGTGGGGTCGAACGGCGTCCACAGAAAGGAGATGAGAGCCGCGAGCACGATCAGCCCGACCAGCACGGCCCCGATGACGAGGTTCCTCACCGCGCCCTCCGCAGCCTCGGGTCGACGACCGTGTACAGCACGTCGACGAGGAGGTTGATGACCAACACCGCCGCCACCAGCACCATCACCACGTCCTGCACCACGATCAGGTCGCGGCTGCCGACGGCGTCCAGCAGCATGCTGCCCAGGCCTGGGATCACGAACACCCGCTCCACCACGACCGCGCCGATGAGCAGCGTCGCCAGTTGCAGGCCGAGCACCGTCATGACGGGCACGGCGGCGTTGCGCAGCCCGTGCCGGACCAGGGCCTGCGCCGGCTTGAGGCCCTTGGCGCGGGCCGTGCGGAGGTAGTCCTCGCGCAGCACGTCCAGGACGGCCGACCGGACGTACCGGGTGAGCACCGCCGCCTGCACGAGCCCGAGCGAGAGTGCCGGCAGCACAAGGCCTTTCAGGAACGCGACCGGATCGGCGTCCGGTGGCGTCCACCCGCCCGAGGGGAGGATTCTCAGCGACACCGCGAAGATCTCGACGAGCACGATGCCGGCCAGGAAGGCGGGGATCGCCGCGCCGAGCTGGCTCAGGCCGGACACGACCGTGCCGGACGCCTTGCGGTGCCTGGCCGCGGCGAGCGTGCCGAGCGGCACGGCGACGATCACCGCCACCACCGTGGCCGCGCCGACCAGCCAGAGTGTGACCTCGAACCGGTCGACCAACTGCGGGCCGATGGCGTCGCCGGTGATGTAGGAGCGGCCGAAGTTCCCGGTGAGCAGGCCGCCGACCCAGTCGGTGTACTGCGCCGGCAGCGGTCGGTCGATGCCGAACGCGTGCCGGGTCTGGGCGAGCAGCTCCGGCGTGGCGTTGACGCCCAGCGCGACCTGCGCCGGGTCGCCCGGCAGCACGGCCATGAACGCGAACACGAGAACGGAGGCGATCGCCAATGTGAGCAGGAAGATGCCGGCCTTGCGCAGCAGCGCCATCACGACCTCCCCAGCGCCGACAGGTCGAAGGCCTCGCCGACCTGGTTCGGCGGCAGCCCGGTGATGCCCTTCTTGGCGACGATCAGGTTGGGCAGCAGGAACAGCCAGTCCGCCGCGGCGTCGGCGTTGATCGTCCGCGCGACCTTCTTCATGTCGGCGATCTGCTGCTCGGGCGTACCGGCGTCGGCGTCGGCGAGCAGTTGGGTGACGGCCGGATTGTCGTAGCCCCAGTAATACTTGGGATTGCCGAAGGTCGCGATGTCGCGGGCCTCGACGTGGGCGACGATGGACATGTCGAAGTCGTGGCCGGCGAAGACCTGTTTCAGCCACACCGCAGGGAAGGCCAGCTCCTCGATGGTCGCGGTGACGCCGATCTCGGCCAGCTGGGAGCGGATCACCTGCGCGGAGTCGACCGCGTAGGGCAGGTTCGGGATGCGCAGCCGGAGGGTGAGGTGCTGCTGGCCGGCGTCGGCCAGGAGCTGCTTGGCCTTGGCCGGGTCGTACGGGTAGACGGCGGAGAGGTCCTCGTACCAGGGGTCCGAGGGCGGGACCATGCTGCCGATCAGCAGGCCCTTGCCGGCCCATGCCGTGTCCAGCAACGCCTTCCGGTCGATGCCGTACGTCAGCGCCTGGCGCACCCGCCTGTCGTCGAGCGGCGCCTTGGCGTTGTTGAAGGAGAGCACGACCTCGGCCGTGGTCGTGCCCTGGATCGTGGTGAACCGCTCGTCGCTGGCGAACTGGGCGAGCGAGTCGGGGGCCTGCACCGAGCTGATCACGTCGATCCCGTTGCTCAGCAGGGCGTTGTTCAGGGCCGTCGGGTCCTGGAAGTACTTCAGCACGACGCGTCCGTAGGCCGGCCTCGGGCCCCAGTAGCCGGGATTGGCCTTCAGCACGATCGAATCGCCGCGATTGAACCGGTCGAGCTCGTAGGGTCCGGTGCCGATCGGCGTAGTGGGGAGGTTCTTGACACCGTTGGGGGCGAACATCGCGCCGACCCGGCTGGCCATGGTGAACAGCCAGCCGTTGCTGGGCTGCTTCAGCACCACGCGGGCGTGCGTCGGGTTCACCGCCTCGACGTGGTCCACCACGTCCATCGCGGATTTGAGCGAGATGGTCCAGTCGGTGTGGACGCGGTCGATGCTGAACTTGACCGTGTCGGCGGTGAACGGCTCGCCGTCGGTGAAGGTGACGTTCGGCCGGAGCTGGAAGTCGTAGGTGCGGCGGTCCGGGCTGACCGTCCAGGACGTCGCCAGCTGCGGCACGACGGCGCCGTTCGCGTCCAGGCGCACCAGCCCCTGGTAGACGTTGTCGAGCAGGGCCTGCGGGATCGCCGCGCCGTCCGTCCGGGTGAAGTCGAGGTTCGCGGGCGGGGCCGTGAAGCCGATGGTGATCGCGTCGGCGCTCGGCGACGAGTAGGCGGTCGAGCCCGCCGAGCAGCCGGCGAGGGCGGCGACCAGCATGATGGCGAGCAGCGCACGGACCACGTGATCACCCTAGCCAGGGTGACGTGCGGTGTCCTGGTGTGCTCGTCACATTCGCGCGGGCGCCCGAGACCTACGTTCGATGTGCCTGGCCGTGTTTCATTCCTGGGCGAGCCCGCGGAGGTGGGTGCTTTCGCGGACGAGGAGGGTGTGGCGGGCGGTGACCGATCGGGGTGGGGTGGCCAGGCCGTTGACGCGTTCCAGCAGCATGGTCACGGCCGCTTCGGCGATCTGGGTCTTGTCGGGGGCGATGGTGGTGAGGGTGGGGGTGCTGAACCGGCCGTCCTCGATGTCGTCGACGCCGACGATGGCGACGTCCGCCGGCACCCGCAGTCCGGCGGCGAGCAGGGTGCGCAGAGCGCCCAATGCGAGCAGGTCGTTGAAACAGAGCACGGCATCCGGCGGGTCGGCCAGGGACAGCAGCAGTCGCATGGCTGCCGCGCCATCGGGGCGGTGGTAGGACTCGGCGGGCACCACCAGTTCGGGGTCGTACTCGACGCCGGCGGCGGCGAGCGCCTCTCGGTAGCCCTGGAGGCGCAGAGTGGCAGTGCCGCCGGGTGACACCCGCTGGTCGCCAATGGCCGCGACCCGCCGCCGGCCCAGGCCCAGCAGGTGCTCGGTGGCCTCCCGGGCGGCGGTGACGTTGTCGATGGCGACCAGGTCGGCGGTGCCGGGGCCCACCTGCTCGCCCAGCAGCACGAGCGGCAGGTCGGCGCGCAGCCCGGCGAGGTACTCGGCGTCCAGCGTGAGCGGGCTGATGATCAGGCCGTCGATGGTGCGGGACCGGGCGCCGGACGAGGTGAGCCGCTCGCGGTCGCCCCGGCCGTCGGTCTGGTCGATCAGCACGGACCAGGACTCCCGCTCGGCGGCCCCGATGATCTCCTCGGCCAGCTCGGCGAAGTACGGGATGCCCAGCTCGGGCAGGGCCAGCCCGATGATGCCGGACCGGCCGTAGCGCAGGTGCCGGGCGGTCAGGTTGGGCCGGTAGCCGAGCTGGTCGATGGCCTCCTGGACGCGGCTGCGGGTCGCCTCGCTGACGTGCTGGTACTCGTTGACCACGTTCGACACGGTCTTGACCGAGACCCCAGCCAGTCTGGCCACGTCCTTCAGGCTGGCGCCCACCCCGCTCCTCCTCCTGCCGCCGCCATCTTCCCCGGTACCCGACAGTACGGCTACTCTCGCCACGAGTCGGTTTACAACGTTGCAAAAGAGGAGGCCGCCGGTGAACCGTCGCACGTTCCTGCTGGCCGGGGCGGCCTTGGCCGCGACGACCGGCTCGGCCTGCTCGGGATCGGCGGGCCTGGAGTACTGGAACCTGTTCGGCGGCGGCGACGGCAGCCGGATGACGGAGATGGTCGGCGCGATCGGCACCCGCTTGGACGCGGTGACGCTGGCCTGGGGCACGCCGTACTACACCAAGCTGGCGATGGCGGCGGCCGGCGGCCGCGCGCCCGACCTGGCGATCTTGCACCTGTCGCGGATGCCGGGCTTCGCGCCGCTGGGCCTGCTCGACCCGTTCGACGGCGACCTGCTCGCCGCGCACGGCCTGACCTCGGACCGATTCCCGGAGGCGGTCTGGAGCCGGGCGCGCCACAACGGCCGCACCTACGCGGTGCCGCTGGACACGCATCCGCTGGTCCTCTTCTACAACACGGAACTGTGCGGCAAGGCCGGCCTTCTCGAGAACGGCCGGTTGAAACCGATCCGCGGCCCCGAACAACTGCTCGACGCGTTCGGTAAGGCGGGACTCGCGCTCGCAGCGGCGCGGGACGTCAATCCGTGGCGGCTGTTCTGGACGCTCTACCGCCAACAGAACGGCGAAGGCCCGCTCGACGACGCCAAGGCACTGACCGCCCTGCGGTTGCTCGCGAAAGTCGGCGCCACAACCAGATTCACCGACAACAACGCGGCGGTGGCGCTGTTCGGCAGCGGTCAGGCCGGCTTCTTCTGGAATGGCGAATGGGAGCTGCCGACGTTCCAGGAGCAGCACATGCCGTTCGACGTGGCCCCGTTCCCTCAGGTCTACGAACGGCCGGCGGTGCACGCCGACTCGCACGCGTTTGTCCTGCCGCACCAGCGAAATCGCGACCCCCAACGGACCGAGCGGACCGTGGCAGCCATCGCCGAACTCATCGAGAACAGCCTCACCTGGGCCCGCGGCGGGCACATCCCGGCCTACCAACCCGTGGCGACCTCGCCGGCGTACCTGAAGCTGTTGCCGCAGGCGAACTACCGGTCCGAGGCGGCGGAGGTGGAGCTGGATCCGGCGGTGTGGTTCGCGGGGGCGGCGTCCGATCTCCAGAGCGCGGCGGGTGCCACGATCGGGTCCGTGCTGGGCGGCACCATGTCGCCAGAAGGTGCGCTGGACGCACTGAAAGCGACATTGGTACGCCTCCAGAACACACCGAGGCCGTCATGAAACGGTCGGGGTTCTGGTTCGTCGCGCCGTTCCTGGTGCTCTACGTGGCGTTCCTGATCGTGCCGATGGTCATCGGCCTGGGCGCGAGCGTCACCGACGATGGCATCACCGGCCACGCGAGGTTCGTCGGCGCGGCCAACTACGTCGAACTGTTCGGCGATCCCGCCGTCTGGAGCTCGCTGTGGCACACGCTGATCTTCACGGTGACCAGCACGCCGGTGATCGTGCTGGTCGGCCTGGGCATGGCGCTGCTGGCCAACCGCATGGCGCCGGAGCGGTGGCTGTACCGGCTGGCGTTCTTCGCGCCGTACCTGCTGCCGGTTTCCGTGGTGGTGCTGATCTGGAACTGGCTCTACCAGCCGGGATTCGGCCTGATCAACGATGCCCTCACCCGGCTGGGGCTGCACGAGGTCGGCTGGCTGTCCACCGACGGCATGGCGATGACGTCGATCGTGATCACCACCGTGTGGTGGACCGCCGGTTTCGGCTTCCTGCTCTATCTGGCGGCATTGCAGGAGATCCCCCGCCAGCTCTATGAGGCCTCAGCCCTCGACGGGGCGACACCGTTCCAGCAGTTGCGCCGGATCACGCTGCCGCTGCTGTCCCGCACGCACCAACTGGTGATCGTGTTGCAGGTCCTCGCCTCGCTCAAGGTGTTCGACCAGATCTACCTGCTGAGCGGCCAGGGCGGCATCCCGGGCGTGCGCAGCATCGTCCAGTACATCTACGAAAGCGGCTTCACCCGGTTCCGTATCGGCTACGCCTCGGCGATCTCCTACGTGTTCTTCGCACTGATCGCCGTGGTCGCCCTGGTGCACTTCCGGCTGGTGAAACGATGAGGGCGCTGGCCGTCGTGCTGGCGGCGATCTGGCTGATCCCGCTGGCCTGGGCGCTGGACACGGCGCTGAAACCGGAGTCGGAGACAACCCGGATCCCGGTGAGCTGGTTTGCCGACGGCATGAGCCTGGACGCGTTCGGTCGGGTCTTCGCCGACGGAGACGTCCTGGCCTGGCTGGGAAACAGCCTGCTGGTCGGCATCGCCGTCACGGCGCTGACGGTCGCCGTGACCAGCCTGGCCGCCTACGGCCTGTCCCGGACCTGGTTCCGCGGCCGGTCGGTCGTGCTGGCGCTGCTGATCGCCGGCATCCTGGTGCCGCCGCAGGTGCTGATCGTGCCGCTGTTCGCCGAGATGGTCGGGCTGGGCCTCGCCGACACGTACTGGGCGCTGATCCTCCCGCAGGTGGTCCTGCCCGCGATGGTGTACGTGTTGAAGAAGTTCTTCGACGGCGTGCCCAGGGAACTGGAGGAGGCGGCGGTGGTCGACGGGGCCGGGCGGCTGCGGGTGTACTGGAGCCTGATGCTGCCGCTGGCCCGCCCCGCGCTGGCCGCCGTCGCCATCTTCACGTTTGTCACCACGTGGAACAACTTCCTGTGGCCGTTCGTGGCCGTCAGCGACCCGCACCTGATGACGTTCCCGGTGGGGCTGGCGACCGTGCAGAGTTCCTACGGAGTCCGGTACGCCCAGGTTCTGGCCGCCGCACTGCTGGGCGGGCTGCCGCTGGTGGCCCTGTTCCTGGCGTTCCAGCGGCAGCTGGTGACCGCGATCAAAGGATGAGAACACGGTGCGACAGGCACGACTGACGCTCGACCCCGGCTTCGCCGTCGGCGACGTGGACCCCCGGCTGTTCGGCTCGTTCGTGGAGCACATGGGGCGCTGCGTGTACACCGGCGTCTTCGAGCCGGGGCACCCGACCGCCGACGAGGACGGCTTCCGCGGCGACGTGCTGGATCTGGTGCGGGAACTGGGCGTGACGACGGTCCGGTATCCCGGCGGCAACTTCGTCTCGGGCTACCGCTGGGAGGACGGCGTCGGGCCGCGGGGCGAGCGGCCGAGCCGGTTCGACCTGGCGTGGCGGCAGATCGAGTCGAACGAGTTCGGGCTCAACGAGTTCATGCGGTGGTCGCGCAAGGCCGGCGTGACGCCGATGATGGCCGTCAACCTGGGGACGCGCGGCGTGCGGGAGGCCGCGGATCTGGTGGAGTACTGCAACTTTCCCGGCGGCACGGCGCTTTCCGACCTGCGGGCCAAGCACGGTCACCCCGAGCCGCACGGGATTTCGTTGTGGTGCCTGGGGAACGAGATGGACGGCCCGTGGCAGATGGGGCACAAGACGGCGGACGAGTACGGTCGGCTGGCCAACGAGACGGCCAAGGCCATGCGCATTGTCGATCCCGGCATCGAGCTGGTGGCGTGCGGGAGTTCGAACAGCGGCATGTCCACGTTCGGGGCGTGGGAGGCAACCGTCCTCGAGCACACTTACGAGAACGTGGACTACGTGTCGCTGCACGCCTACTACGAGGAGCGGGACGGCGATCTCGGCAGCTTCCTGGCCAGCTCGGTGGACATGGACCAGTTCATCAGCGCCGTGGTGGCGACGTGTGATCACGTCGGCGCGAAGCTGCGCAACCGCAAGCGGATCCGGCTGTCGTTCGACGAGTGGAACGTCTGGTACATGAGCCGGTTCGTCGGCGAGCGGAACCTGGCGGCCGAGCGGGTGCCGCGCCTGATCGAGGACAACTACCACGTCGCCGACGCCGTGGTAGTCGGCTCGCTGCTGATCACTCTGCTGCGGCACGCCGATCGCGTTTCCGTTGCGTGCCAGGCACAGCTGGCCAACGTGATCGCGCCGATCCTGACCGAGCCGGGCGGCGGCTCCTGCCGTCAGACGATCTTCTTCCCGTTCGCCGACGCCGCGCGGTACGCCCGGGGGCGGGTGCTGCGGGTGGAGCCGGACTCGCCGCGCTACGAGACGGCGCGGTTCGGCGATGTGCCGCTGCTGGAGGCCGTGGCGACCCAGGACGGCGACGAGGTGGTGCTGTTCGCCGTGAACCGGTCGGTGGAGGAATCGCTGGGGTTGACCGCGAATCTCCGCGCCCTGCCGGGGTTGCGGGTGGTCGAGCACGTCGTGCTGGCCGAGGACGACCGGTCGCTGACCAACACGGTGGCGGAGCCCGATCGGGTCCGGCCGCGCCAGGTCAGCGGCTCGTCCATTGAAGACGGCGAGTTGACGGCCGAGCTGCCGGCGCTGTCGTGGAACATGATCAGGATGAGCAGCGTGTGACACACGGCCGTGTACAGGATGCGATCGGCGATACGTTGTCGCCGATCGCATCCGAGGGGAGGAACGCCCGGACGCCCGGACGCCCGGCCCGCCGCCGCCCCGAAATCGGTCGTTGATGATCGAAATGAGCAGCCCCCGAATCAATCCTAGTGGGGAGGGCTGACAATTCGGGGTGGCCGGCCGGTGCAGGACCGGCGGCCACCCCGAATTGTCAGCCCCCTGTGGTTGGATTACTGCGTTGAATTCTCGAGGGGGAGGCTGCTTCGAACGGCCGTCACTTGAACTCGTCGGCGAAGGCCAGAGGGCTCTGGTTCACGCCGCTGCACGTGGGCGACGCCTGCGGCGCGAAGGCCGAGCACGACTGGTCCCGGTTGATGGACCAGAAGGCCAGCCGGCCGATGCCGTTGGAGTCGGCCCAGCTCTTGACGGTCTTGGCGTCGTCCAAGGTGAACGTGGAGTTGTCGTCGTTGGTGCCGATCATCGGGGTGATGCCGACGTTGCCGTAGCCGTAGCTGCCGTCCACGCCCTGCATCTGGGACAGGGTGTGCTGCGCGGCCTGGATCGCGGCCTGGCCCATGTCCTGGGTGCCGTCGTAGTAGTCCATGGCCATGATGTTGACGTTGTCGATCTTGACGCCGGCGTCGTGGGCGGCCTTGACCACGTTGACGCCATCCTGGGTGAGCCCGCTCGGCAGCACGGCCAGCGTGACCGAGAAGGTGAGCCCAGGGTTCTTGGCCTTGAGGTCCTTCATCGCGGCCATCTGCCGCGCGGCCGCGGCGGTGTCGGCGACGGCGGCGCCCTCGACGTCGAAGTCCAGCGAGGTCACGCCGTAGGAATCGATGATCTTCTGGTAGCCATTCTCGATCGCTCCTTGGTCGGTGCATGTCCAGGCCAGCGGCTCGCCCGCCGCGCCGCCGGAAGAGATGATCACGGAGGCGCCCTCGGACTTCGCCTTGCTTATGGCGGCATCGGTGTTCGGGTCGTTGCCCACGGGCAACGTGTCGCCCCAGATCTCGTCGCAGCCCTGGCCGATGACGAACGCGGCGGTGAACGCCTTGACGCCGTGCTGGCCGATCGCGGTGTCCAGCAACGACTCCGTCGAGTTCGACATGTCGGTGTACGGGGCGAAACCGTCGCCGGAAACGGCATGGGCGGGCGCGGCCAAGCCGATGAGCGCAACCGCGGTGACGGCGGGCAGCAGTCGCTTCACGCGGCACCCCCGGAGATCTTGTTGAAAATCGTCGAATACGCGTATCCGGTGGCCTTGTCGTAGCTGGCGACCTCCCAGAAGGCCAGCAGCTGCACGCCGTTCGAGGCGGCGAAGTCCTCCAACTGGGACGCGTCGTCCTGGCTGAAGGTCTCGTTGTCGTCGTTCTTGCCGGCGATCGGCGTGATACCGAGCCTGCCGTACGCCTCGGAACCGGAAATGCCGTACAGCCCGGCGAGCTGGCCGCTGGTCGCCTTCGCCGCCGAAAGCGCGTCGTTCAACGCGTTCTCGCCGTCGCCGAAGTCCATGGCCATGATGTCCACGGCGCTCACGTTGACGCCCTTGGACTTGGCGTCCTGGAGCACGCCCATCTCCTGTCCGGGCAGGCCATCCGGGGCGACGGCCAGCGTGTAGTCCACCTGCACCGCGGGATTCTGCTGCTGCAACGCGGCCAGCGCCTGGTTGCGACGCTCGTTGGCGGCGGAGTCGCCGAGCGTGCCGCCCTCGATGTCGAAGTCCAGCCGGGTGATGCCGTACGTCGTGACGATGTTCGCGTAGGCGGCGGTCAGGTCCGACACCGACGTGCAGGTCTGGGCCAGCTCACCGCCCTCGGCCCCGCCGAAGGAGATGATCACGTCACCGCCCTTGGCCTGGAGATCCTTGATCTGTGACGAGTAGGAGCCGACCGGCGTGCCGCCGGACTCCCACTTCGCGGTGCATCCGTTGTCCGGTATGAGAAACGCAAGCGTGTAGTGACTGGTGCCGCTGGCCTGCATGTCGTCGGCCATCAGGCCGGCGCTGGAATCGCTGAGTTCGAGGTACGGAGCGGCGAAGTGGGCCGGCAGCGCGGCGGACGCCGCGTGGGCCGGGGGCGCCGCGAGACCGGTGAGCGCGATGGCGAGCGCGCCGGTCAGCAGGGAGGTCTTCCGGGTGCAGGGCAATGTGCTCTCCGATAAGCGTTGGTGCAGGGGGATTTCTCAGCCGGTCGTCACGTGCACGTAGTCCACGACGAGCTGCTGCGGGAACTGCGTGCTGCCGTCCGGGTCGCCGGGCCAGTCGCCGCCGACCGCGAGGTTGAGGATGATGTAGAAGGGGTGGTCGAACACCCACTGGTTGCCGTTGACGTCCGCCGGCGTGCGGGTTTCGTACACGGCGCCGTCGACCGACCAGCTGATCTGGTTCGGCGACCAGTCCACCGCGTAGGTGTGGAAGTCGTCGGCGAAGACCGGCCCGTTGTCCGCCGCGCCGACCCCGTTCGAACCGGAGTAGCCGGGGCCGTGGATGGTGCCGTGCACGGTGTTCGGCTCGTTGCCGACGTTCTCCATGATGTCGATCTCGCCGCACTGCGGCCAGCCGGCCGAGCCGATGTTGTCGCCGAGCAGCCAGAACGCCGGCCACATGCCACGTCCGCGCGGGATCTTCATGCGGGCCTCGAAGTGCCCGTACGCCTGGGTGAACTGGCCCGCCGTGGACAGCCGGGCCGAGGTGTACTCACACGGCCCGTACCAGCACTGGTAGTTGCCGGGATTCTCCTTCTTGGCGGTGATGACCAGATTGCCCTGGCCGTCGAGCGCGGCGTTGTCCGTGCCGGACGTGTACCACTCACGCTCGTGGTTGTTGACGTTGTCGCCGGTCTCGAAGTGCCACTTGGACGTGTCGACACCCGCGCCGGCCGGACCGTCGAAGTCGTCGGTGAACGAGGCGCCGGCCGGGCTGGCCGACGCGGCGGTGACGGGCAGGATCGTCACGGCCAGCGCGGCCGCGACCAGGGCGGCGAGGCGGACTCGGATGCGGATTCGACGTGTGCGCCGCAGGGAAGGCGTCACAGTCATGATCACCTCTCAGTTCTTGTTTCCGATGCTCCCTCATGATCGGCGTGGCGGCGGTACCAGGGAGTATCCGAGGTCTAGACCATCGAGGCAAGGGTTTCTCAGGGGCTTCGTGCAAGTCGCGCGGAAACTGCGGGGAGGGAGTACATTGCGCGCGGGGGCGACAGGAGAGGCGACCGCAGGCAGGTGGTACGAGAGCCGAGCGGTCAGCGCTGAGCAAACGCGGACGGTGAAGCGGGAGCGGTCAGGTGGTCCACGCGCGGGCAAGCGCAGACACGTGATGCGAAAGCCGGGCGCAGGCTGGTGATTGCGTAGGGGCGAGCGCGGGCGGTCATTGTGGAGGGCCGCCGCACCGACGGCCGGGCGGTGATTTTCGGGAGGGCCCGGTCCACCGAACGGCCGATCATGTCCCGTCCGGACATTGCCAAGCCGGCGGGCGGCTCATACCGTCGCGGGCATGGCTATCCTGACCGCCGCCGTCGTGCAGGCGTCCGCGCCCCTGTTCGACACGCCCGCGGCGTTATCCCGGGCCGAGGGGCTGATCCGCGAGGCGGCCAGGACCAACGGGGCCCAGGTCATCGTGCTGCCGGAGGCGTTCCTCGGCGGCTACCCCAAGGGCCTGGACTTCGACATCACCGTGGGCCGGCGGACCGACGCGGGCCGCGAACTGTTCCGGCGGTACCACGCGGCGGCGATCGAGGTGCCGGGGCCGGAGGTGCAGGCCCTGGCGGCGGTGACCAGGGAACTGGGCGTGCACGCGGTGGTCGGCGCGGTCGAGCGCCAGGGCGGCACGCTGTACTGCGTGGCCCTGTTCTTCGGCCCGACCGGCTACCTCGGCCTGCACCGCAAGCTGATGCCGACGGCCGCGGAACGCTACCTGTGGGGCCAGGGCGACGGCTCCACGCTCCCGGTGATCGACACCGGCGCGGTCCGCCTCGGCGCGGCGATCTGCTGGGAGAACTACATGCCGCTGTTCCGCACCACCATGTACGCCAAGGGCGTCGAGGTGTGGTGCGCGCCGACCGTGGACGATCGCGACCAGTGGCAGGCCAGCATGCGGCACATCGCGCTGGAGGGCCGCTGTTTCGTGTTGAGCGCCAACCAGTTCCTGCGCCGCGACGGCCTGCCCGCGGACCTTCGGACCGACGACATGGACCACGTGCTGATCGGCGGCGGCTCGATGATCGTCTCACCGCTCGGCCACGTCCTCGCCGGCCCGCTGCGGGAGTGCGAGGGCATTCTCGCCGCCGATCTCGACCTGGACGACATCGCCCGCGCCCGCTTCGACTTCGACGCCGTCGGGCACTACGCCCGCGCGGACGTCTTCTCGCTGAGCGTCGACGAGTCGCCCCGCGCCGCGGTCCGCTTCTGACCCGATGCGGGGAAGGACGCCTTACCCGCGTTGAACGAGGGTAAGGCGTCCTTCCCTGCATGAAGGTCAGGCCTGCGGCGGCTCCCAGTTGGGGCGCAGCGGCATGTGCGAGGTGACGCCGTCCAGTTTCACACCGAGGATCTGGTGCAGCTGGATGTTGTTGACGTCGAAACCCCACTGGCTGGCGGCCAGGTAGAGCCGCCAGATGCGGGCCTTGGGCAGCCCGACCTCCTCGACGGCCTCGTCCCAGTGCTCGTCGAGGTTCGCGCACCAGCCGTCGAGGGTCTTGGCGTAGTGCTCGCGGATGTTCTCCGAGTGCCGGATCTCGAAGCCGGCATCGTTCATCCGGGACATCAGGTACCCGGGCCCCTCCAGTTCCCCGTCCGGGAAGATGTAGCGGGTGATGAAGCCGCCCGCCTTGAACGGGAAGTCGTCGCTGGGCCGGGTGATGCAGTGGTTGAGCAGCCGGCCGCCGTCGCGCAGCTTCGAGTACAGCGCCGAGAAGTACGCCGGCAGGTTGGCGCCGCCGATGTGCTCGGTGAGGCCGATGGAGCTGACCGCGTCGAACCCGGTCTCGGGCACGTCGCGGTAGTCCATGAACCGGACCTCGGCCAGGTCCTGCAACCCGCGCTCGACGATGGCCTTCTGCGCCCACTCGGCCTGCGACCGCGACAGCGTCACGCCCAGCGCCTTGACGCCGTAGTGCTCGGCGGCGTGCATGACCATGCCGCCCCAGCCGCAGCCGACGTCGAGCAGGCGCATGCCCTCGGTCAACCCGAGCTTGCGCGCGACCAGGTCGTGCTTGGTGAACTGGGCGGTCTCCAGCGAGGCGTCGTCGGTCGGGTAGACGGCGCAGGTGTAGGCCATGGACGGCCCGAGCACCCACTCGTAGAACCGGTTGGACACGTCGTAGTGGTGCGAGATGGCCTGCGCGTCCCGGCTCTTGGAGTGCCGCCAGCCCTTGGGCCGCGCCTCCTGCGGCGGCGGGCTGACCGGCCACCAGAACCGGTGCTTGGCCAGCAGCCCGGCCAGCTCCAGCTTGGTCTTGTTGTCCAGGCTGCCGAGCTCGATGTCGCCGAGCAGGTGGAACGTCCGGTGCAGGTCGCCGACCACCTCCAGGTGCCCGGTCACGTACGCCCGCGCCAGCCCCAGCTCGCCGGGCGCCGACGCCAGGTAGGACAGCGCGAACGGGGACCTGATCTCGATGCGGACCTCGGCGTCGGCCGGGCCGCTCCGGCTGCCGTCGTAGCCGACGAACTGGATCCGTTCGTCCGCCTTCAGCGTCCGGCTGAACAGCTCCGCTAGCCGCATGCGCGACCCCTCTCTTCCACGCCCCCGGGTGCTAGCGCCCTCGGACACACTTGTCGTACAGATCGGGCAGGCGGCTCGCGGGGTCGTAGTCCCGCTTGAGCCGCCGGTACGCGTCCCCGTTGTAGAACCGCCAGAACTCCTCCGGCGGGTAGTACGAGTCGGAGTACAGGGACTTGTGCCCGCCGAGCTCGGCGACCACCCGCTCGATGCGCCGGTTGTAGACGCCCTCCTCCTCGCCGAACCCCAGCCGGACACCCGACCAGAAGCCCACGTTCACGTACAGGGTCTTCGGGTCCAGCGGGTACAGAGGCCACGGCCGGTCGTCGGTCACCTGGAGCGGGCACAGCCACACCGGGCTGATGCCGATCTCCTTGGCGAAGAAGTCGAGGAACTCCGGCAGCCGGTCCACCGGCACCTCGATGTCCTGGATCACCGGCTCGCTGGGATACCCGGTCAGCAGGGTCTCAACCCGCCGGCTCAGGCCGTAGCGGCGGTCCATGGCCACGATCCGGCGGTACACGTCGGAGCGCAGGTACTTGCGCGGCACCAGCCGCCGCACCCACGGGTCCTGCACGCCCAGCGCCTTGGAGCACCAGAACCAGTCGGTGTCCCACCGCCACAGGTAGTCCCGCACGGTGAGGTAGTCGACCTTCTTGAACGGGATCGACTTGTAGTAGATCTGCTGGCCGGTGTAGTCGCTGGTGTGCGGCGCGGTGTCGACGAAGTCGCCCAGGGTCAGGAACATCGCGCCGCGGCTGAACACGGTGCCGTCGATGAAGTCGACGGGCTCGCCGCCGTAGGAGCGGTCGGCGCAGATCTCGGCGATCGCGGCGGCGCAGTCGTGGGCGTTGCCGAAGCGGATGTGCCGCAGCCGCACGTACGGCTTGACCGGCTCCAGGTCGATCTCCAGCCGCAGCGAGTAGCCGAGCGTGCCGTAGGAGTTGGGGAAGCCGGAGAACAGTTCGGCGTGCTCGTTGTCGGCGCGGGCGACGACCACGCGGCCGTCGCCGGTGAGGATCTCCATCTCGCGCACGGACTCGTGCGGCAGCCCGTTGCGGAACGAGGAGGACTCGATCCCCAGCCCGGACACCGCGCCACCGAGCGTGATGGTCTTCAGTTGCGGCACCACGTGCGGCATCAGTCCGTGACGGAGCGTCGCGTCGGCCAGGTCCTCGTACGTGGTCATGCCGCCGACCTGCGCGGTCCGCGTGGCCGGGTCCACCCGCAGCACCCGGTTGAACCGGCTCACGTCCAGGCCGGGATGGGCGTTCGCGTCGCGGAAGCGGAACAGGTTGGAGGTCGGCTTGGCCAGCCGCACCGGGGTGCCCGGCGGCAACGCGGCGTACTGCGCCCGCAGCGCCGCCACCTCGGCCTCGTGCTCGTCGGAAACCGCCGTCCCACCTGCTTGGTTGCCCACGGCAACCGACTCTATTGGCCGGAGTGCCCGGCGTCACGTCGTAACCAACCGATCATTTGGGATCCTCGACACACGCTGCCCGTCCGGACGGCCCACGGCGGCTGCGCCAGCTGCGATACTCGTCGGCATGCTTGCGCTCAGTGAGATCGCACCGGCATTCGTGGAGATGGCTCACCGGATCGTGTGGTGCACGGTGTCGACCGTGGACGGCTCCAACCGGCCCCGCTCCCGGGTGCTGCACCCGTACTGGGAATGGGACGGGAACCGGCTGACCGGCTGGATCGCCACCATGCAGACGGGCCCGAAGAAGGCTCACCTGACGCACAGCGCATTCACCGCGTGCAATTACTGGGCGCCGAACCATGACACCTGTCTGGCTGAATGTCGGGCCGAATGGGAACAGGACCCGGCGACCAAGGAACGCGTCTGGCACCTGTTCGCCGACGCCGCCGAACCGCTCGGCTACGACCCCGGAGGCATCGGCGTCCCGGGCTGGGACGGGCCTTCTTCGCCGGCGTTCTCCGTGCTACGCCTGGATCCGTGGCGGGTGCGGGTGCTGACGGGCGAGCAGCTGATGGGCGGCAAGAAGGCAGCCTCGTGGCGCGTGTGAAGGGCCTCCTGCTGTTCGGGCTAACCGCCCTTGCGCTGGCCGGCTGCTCTTCGACGTCGGCCGCGCCACCACCGGTCAAGCTCGACGATCTGAACGTGCAGCCCTACATGGACAAGCCCTGCACCCTGCTCGACGCCGACCAGCGATCGAACCTCGGCATCACCGGGCCGGGCGTCGCCGAGCAGAGCGGCGACTTCGGGACCTGCGCCCTGCCGACGCCGACCGGCACGGTCCGGCTCACCGTGGCGGTCAAGCGGCCGAAATACCCGAGCACACCGATCAAGATCGCTGGCTATCCGGCTGAGGAGACCACCAGCGACATCGGCTGCGCCGTCGGAGTGCAGGTGGCGGGCACGCAGCAGATCGGCGTGGTCGCGGCCGGGCCGAACACGAACAGCTGCCATTTGGCGGAGAACGTTGCGACTTCGGCCATCGGGACGATCAAACGGAACAATCCGTGACCGCGTCTGGGGGATGATGGGACCGCTGTGGAGCCTCGACCGGAAGACCTCAACACCTGGGTGAACGCGGGGTTCGCCCGGGGGGAGGCCGCCGTCTGGCGCCGCTGGGGGTTCACGGTCACCACCGCGCGGGCCTGGATCTCGGCCGGCGTCACGACCGGTCTGACCGCCGCGCAGTGGGCGATCGCCGGCGTCACGCCGAGCACGGTGGCCGGCTGGCGGGACGCCGGCATCAGCCCGGCGGACGCGGTGCGCTGGCACGAGTTCGGCGTGGGTCTGCGGGCGGCGGCCGAGTTCCGCGCGCGGGGCGTCACGCCGGAGCAGGCGTGGTCACAGCGCACGCACGGCACCGACAGCCCGGCCGACCTCGAGGTGGTGCGGCGGTTCCGGGAGGCCGGGGTGGCGGGGCCGGTGCTCAGCTCGTACCTGCTGCGGCAGTGGCTGGACGAGCAGGCGCTGGAGTGGGCCCGGCAGGGCGTGGACGCGGCGGACGCGATGGGCTGGCGGGAGCTGGGCCTGACCGCGGCCGAGGGCGGCGAGCTGGCCCGGGCCGGCCGGCGGCCGGTGGCGGAGCTGCGCGAGTGGTGGCGGGTCGGCATCCCGTTCGAGGAGGTCGCCGACTGGCTGGGCGCGGGGCTGGGGCCGGACGAGGCGGCCGGCCACCGGGCCAACGGCGTGACCGTGGAGCAGGCGGCGCGGCTGCGGGACCAGCGCCGGCGCCGCCGCGAACCGGAGACGTGACGGACCACGGGTCACCCTCTCCAGTGGGCGCCCGGCAACTCTTTCGACTGACGGAACGACCCCATCCAGCGGACATCACTTACCGTCATCACGGGGTGACGAGAAAGGTGATGTGCGGGTGGGGTCGATCGAACCCATGGTATCGGTGGCCGGCCGGCGCGTGCCGCTGGCCGAGTTCGTCGCCGACTGCCTCGATCCCGCCGGGGACGAGGAGCTGGTCGCGGCCCGGCTGACCTTCCTGGCCGGCGGGCTTGACGCGCTGCGCACGGCGGGCGCGCCGCGCTGGACGCAGGTCGGCCTGGCCGGCCTCGCGCCGCGGCTGTACCCGGCGCTCCTCGACGCGGTGGAGCAGCTGCTCGCCGACGGCGAGATCACCGACTTCCTGTTCACGCACGGGTCGCCGGGCATGCGGGTGCGGTTCGCCGCCGCGCCGGGCCGGGCGACGCAGGTGCGGGCCGAGGTGCGCCGGCTGGCCGCGCGCTGGCGGCGGCGCGGGCTGGTGACCGAGGCGGTGCCCGGCGTGTACGAGCCGGAGGCGCACCTGTTCGGCGGCCCGGAATCCATGCGCCACGCCTATCAGCTGTTCACCGTCGACTCGGTGACGTGGCTGCGCCATCACAGTGCCAATTCCTGTGGGTCCCTCGGCGACAGCACACCGGCCTGGGTGGTGTCGCTGCGGATGCTGCGCGCCGTGTTCGAGGGACTTCAGGTCGCCGGCTGGGAGGACCGCGACGTGTGGGCGCGGGTGCGCGACATCGTCGGCGGCGAGCCGGGACCGGTTTCGGCGGAGCTGGCGGGCTGGTGGGACGGCGACGAGGAGCTCCTGGCCCGGTTGCCGGAGCCCACCCGCGAGCTGCTGGCGGACCACGAGCGGCGGGTCGCGCCGGTGCTGACACGGTGGCGGACCGAGTACTTCGCGACGGATCTGGCCCGGGTCGGGCCGCGCGAGGCCGCCGCGTACCACGTCGTGCAGCACTGGAACCGAGCGAAGCTCGGACCCGCGCGGCAGGCGCGGATCCTGGACGCACTGGTCGGTCGCCGTGCCTGACGACGCCCTCACCATCGGCGCCGGCGGCCTGCTGCGCGTCGCCGGCCTGCCGGCCCGGCTGTGGACCGCCGTCGGCAACCCCGAGCTGTTCACCCTGCTCCGGGAACGCACTTGCGAGCGGTCCTCGTACGCACGCTTCGCGGAAACTCTGGCCGAGCGGCTGGGCGCCGAGCTGGTGCCGCACCCGTACCTCGAACCGGAGGAGCGCGCGGAACTGCTGGCGCTGCGCCGTCTGCTGCACCGCGGGGAACCGGTTCCGGAGGAGGACTGCTACCGCGTGGCCGGCGCGGTCTCCGGCCTGAACGCCGAGCTGGCCGACGACCTCACGCATGCCGGCGACTGGTCGACCGCGATGGTCGCCCGCCTGGCGCAGGCGGAAAGCGCCCTCCACGCAGAACGTGAGCGCCTCTCCGATCTTCCCTGGCGGCTGGTGAACTCGTCGGAGTTCGCGATGCGTGCGGTCACCGAGGCCGCCCCGGGCATGGTGGACGACATCAGGCGCCGGCTGTCGTTCGGCGAAACCTGGGACAGCAAACGGTTGCGGCACCGGTCCGACTACCTGCTGCGGGTGCTCGCCCGCGGCGCTGCGAAGCCGGCGCCCCGGGACTGGCTCGGTCACGTGGCGCTGCTGGCCGTCGGCGAGCGGTCCGGCGCGTGGACGTCGGTCGGCGAGTCGGCGGCCAACCGGGTCGCGGCGACGCGGGGCGACCGCGCGCTGCCGGACCTCGTCGGCGCCACCGTGGCGATGACCGGACTCAACTGGATCGACCGCGACCACCTGTGCTGCTGGGTGGTCGACGCCGTCGACGGCGGCACCATGCGGCGGCTGAAGATCCGCCGCACGCCGGCGTTGGACGCGATCCGACGGGCCCTCTCGACCGGCGCCTGCGAGGCGGACGAGTTGGTGATGCGGCTGTCGTCCGACGCCCCGGACGTATTGCGCGGCTACCTGCGGCACCTGGCCGGGCTCGGCGTGCTGACGGTGTCCGCGCCGCCGAGCAGCGAGCTCACCGGCTGGGGTCCGACCGCCGCCGCGCCGCCCAAGCCGGGCCTCGTCGACGTGTACCGCCGGGCGGGCGGCACCATGCCGACCGAGGCCGCCTCACGGCTTCAGAACCTGCTGGCGCAGGCCGGCCGAGTCGGCGCGGTGCTGGCGGCCGCCGCCGCGCCCGCCCCCGAGCACCCGATCCTGGCGCTGGTCGGCCCGCAGCCACGGCCGGTGACCGAGGTGCTGGCCGAGTTCCTCGGCGCCCACGAGGACTCCCGCGAGCCGGCGCTGCACGAGTGGGACGGCGGCGTGCCGCGGCAGCGGCCCGGCTGGCCGGCCCCACCGTCCGATGTGGACACACCGTACGGCCGGCTGCTGGCGCTGCTGGACACCGACGCCGACCAGGTCACGTTGACGCCGCAACTGTTGGACGAGATCGGCGCGCCACCGGTGGCAACCCCCGCCTGGCCGGTGGACTGCCTGGTGCGGCCGATCGGCGTCGGTGGCGGTCACGGAGCAGTGCTGGAAGGCGCGGCGCCGGCTGGCGTGGTGGACGCCCGGTTCGTCGAAGCGCTTCGCCACCTGCACGGCGAACTGCCGCACGTGACCGCGTACCGGACGTTTCTGGACGAGCTCGGCCGGCGCTGCGGTGCCGAGACCGTGGAGATCCTGGTGCCACCACAGGACCCGCAGGCCGTCGGCGCGGTCCGCCGGCCCCGCCTGTGTCCGATGTGGACGGGTGAGGCCGATTCGTCCGCCTACCAGCCGGCCGGCGGGCGGCACCTGCCGCTGGACCGGATCACCGTGCGGCGGGTGGGCGACCGGATCGTGGCCGAGGACACCGACGCGCCCGATGGCCTTGCCCTGTGGCCGATGTACCACTCGGCGCGGGCCCCGCTGGCGCCGTGGGGCTTACTCGTGACGCTGCTGACGGCCGCTTCGCCGGTGCGGCGGCTGGCCGGCCCCCTGGTGCTGGGCAACCCGTTGGCGGCGCTGCCCGACCGCAATCGATTGCCACGCCTCGTTCTCGCCGGCGGGCTGGTGCTGTCCGGGGCGCAGTGGCGGATCCCCCGCGAGCAGCTGCCGGCGGCGGACTTGCCATCGGACGAACGGATCCGAGCGATCGCCGCGCTGCGCATCGGCACCGGCATCCCCCGCTGGGTGTTCGCCCGCTCACAGGGCGGCCACCAGCCGCGGCCGGTGGACCTGGACTGCCTGTCCGCGGTGCGGGCATTGGACAAACTCCTCGCCGACGACCCGGAATCCGGCCTGGTGTTCGAGGAGATGCTGCCGGATCCCCATCATCTGCCGCTGCGCGACGCCGACGGCGAGCCGGTGGCCGGGCAGCTGCTGGCGCGGCTGCCGGTGGACGCCACGCCGGGACGGCTGGCCGCGCGGGCGATGCTGGCGTGGAACGGGGTCGTCAATGCCGAGCAGGAACGGGCACTCCCCCGACAGCGTGACAACGCGGGCAGCGCGGTGCCGGTGTGAGGCCCGCGACGGACGTTCACATTCAACAGCCATCCGAGCGAAACGTGACTCATACCGGGGCGGAATCGCCTGGTCAGAACGTGCGCGTGACGGACAACCCGCAACACTTTCGGCGGTTGGCCTTTCAGCCGGCGTCGAAGTAACGTAGAGTCCGTAAACGGTGCGGTTCTAGTAACAACGATCTTGCACCGCAGGACAACCCGAAGAGCCCCCCGCTACTCCTCCCCCCGGTAGCGGGTTTAGCGAGACCCCCGTCCACCTCCCCCCTCTGGGACGGGGGTCTCGCCCTGTCTGCGTCACGCCGGTCGCCGCAACGGATCCGCGGCCAGGCACGTCCGGTTGCGGCCGCCGCGCTTGGCCGCGTACAGCGCGGTGTCGGCGGTGCGCAGCAGATCGTCCAGGTTCAGCGCGTGGTCCGGGAACATCGCCGCGCCGACCGACGCGGTCACGCCCACCACGGCCGGATCACCTCGGTCACCCGTGACCGCGACGGTCAGCCGCTCCAGCGTTCGCCGGATCCGTTCGCCCGTGTGCAGCAACGAGGTCTGGCTGTGCACGCCCGGCACCAGGATGCTGAACTCCTCGCCGCCGAAGCGGGCCACGAAGTCGAAGTCCGGCACCTCCGCGCGCAGCGCGTCCGCCACCGCCCGCAGCACGTCGTCGCCGGCGAGGTGGCCGTAGCGGTCGTTGAGGTGCTTGAAGTGGTCCAAGTCGATGATCAGCAGCCCGACGCCGTCGTCGCGACGGGCGGCGGTGGCGAGTTCCTTGCGCGCGATCTGCCGCCAGTGCACGGTGTTGGCCAGCCCGGTCTTGGCGTCGCAGCGGGCGTCGTTCTCGAACTGCCGCACCAGGATCGCGCGGTGCAGCACCACCGCCACCGGCACGCCGAACAGGATCACCAGCGGCGCGTGCGTCAACGCGATGGACACCAGCACGCCCAGGCACACCGTGGCCACGTCGATCGCGTTCAACTCCAGATCGCCCACCAGGTCCACGAGCCGCGCCCGCGGCGTGGTCAGGCCGATCGCGCCGCCCACCAGCACCAGCTGCGCCACCCAGTAGACGACGCTCGCGGCCGTCAGGACGGCGAGCTCGGCGAGGGAACCCGGCACGTCGGTCATCGGCGGCGGCCGGTGACCGACCGCCACGAGCACCCCGCTCGCCGCGCACGCCGCACACGTGATCGACGCCGCCGAGAACCAGTTCCGGTGCGGCGGGCGATCGAAGGCGAGCCAGCGTTGACCCCGCGTCAACACGACCATGCCCAGCACCAGAAGTGGTGGCAGACAACACACTGCCGCCACGAGCCAGATCGACGTCAGGTCGACCTGGGGGCCGCCGGTCGTCACGCGGCGGACGCGCTCGATCCGCCGCGACGCCTGGAGGTGCACCACCGAGCACGCCGCCAGCACACCGAATGTGAGCAGGTCCTGGGAGTGCACCGGCGCGGCCGTCGCGATGGCCGCCGCCGCGGCGATCGCCGCCGTCTCCACCGTCAGGACGTACGCCACCGCCGGCGCCGGCAACTGCCACAGCGGCCACGATGGAACCCGCCACCAGCCGCCGTCGTCCATCCCGCAACACCGCCCCCGGTCGTGGTCCGGCCCGCGGCCCCGACGCTAGCGGCGCCCGGCTGGCGCGGAACCAGATCTTGGAAGACGTGACCCTCCGTGCCCGCAACGCGGCCAGTTCGCGCAGGTTGGAAAACCAGACCCACAAGGTAGGCTCGGACCATGGCCCGTGAGTGTTCGATCGCCAACGCCCTCGAGGTGATCGGCGAGCGCTGGACGCTGCTGGCGCTGCGCGAGGTGCTGCTGGGCAACCGGCGCTTCGACCAGATCGTGCAGCAGACCGGCGCCAGCCGGGACATCCTCGCGACCCGGCTGCGCAAGCTGGTGGAGGTCGGCCTGTTGGAGCGCCGCCAGTACGAGATGCACCCGCCGCGCTACGAGTACCACCCCACCGAGGTCGGCCAGAGCCTGCACACGGTGCTGCTGACGCTGATGGCGTGGGGCAACGACCACGTGACCGCCGGCCCGCCGCCCACGGTGTGGGAACACAGCTGCGGTCACGAGCTGCGCCCCCAGGTCGTCTGCGCGCACTGCCGCCAGGAGGTAGAACTTGGGGACAGCCGGGCGGTGCGGCTCGGTGGACGACCCGTCGAGAGGTAGGCCATGCGCTTCGCCGTCGCCATCCCGCAGTTCGCCGTCGACCCGCGCGAGGTGCGGCGCTTCCTGACCCGCGCCGAGGAGCTCGGCTTCGACGGCGCGTGGACGCAGGAGCAGATCATCGGCAGCAAACCGGTGATCAGCCCGCTGGAGCTGCTCGCCTACGCCGCGGCCTGCACCGAGCGGATCCGGCTGGGCTGCGCGGTGTTCGTGACGCCGCTGCGCAACCCGGTGCACCTGGCCAAGTCCATCACCTCGCTCGATCAGCTCAGCGGCGGCCGGATCGACGTCGGCGTGGGCACCGGCGGCAAGTTCCGGCCGTTCGCGGCGTTCGACTCCGGCCCCGAACACCTGGTCACGCGCTTCACCGAGCACCTGGACCTGATGAAGCGGCTGTGGACCGAGGAGTCCGTGACCGTCGACGGGCAGTTCTGGCAGCTCAAGGACGCCCACATGGAGCCGAAGCCGGTGCAGTCGCCGCACCCGCCGATCTGGTTCGGCGCCAATCACCCCAAGGCGGTGCGCCGCGCCGTCAAGCTCGGCAATGGCTTCATCGGCGCCGGATCCTCGACCACCGCCCGGTTCGTGGACCAGGTGAAGGTGGCCCGCGAGGCGATGGCCGAGTTCGACCGTCCCGACTTCAAGATCGCCAAGCGGGTGTACCTGGCCGTGGACGACGACGCCGCGCGGGCTCGGGACCGTATCGGCGAGGCCCTCGGCGCACTGTACGCGGGATTCCCGCTCGGCGACCTGACGTCCGTGGCGGTCTACGGCACCCCCGACGACGTCGTGCGCGGGCTGCGCGAGGTCGCCGACGCGGGGGCGGAGACGATCCTGCTCAACCCGATGTTCGACGAGCACGAGCAGATGGAGCGGCTGGTCGCGGAGGTGCTCCCGCAGCTTAACTGAGCCCCGGCCCGACGCCGCCCTCTTTTGCCACATGCGCTTCCTATTTGCGCCCTGGTGACAAGTAGGAAGCGCATGTGGCACAAAAGTGGCGGCGGTCAGCTGACGTCGTCTACCGTCAACCCCAACTCCCCCAACACTTCCGCCGTGTGCTCGCCGGAAAACGCCGGCGGGCCGGGCGTTCCCGACGGGGTGCGGTCGAACCGTGGCGCGGGCGCGGGTTGCACGACGCCGGCCAGCTCCACGAAGTTCTCCCGCGCCTTGTTGTGGGGGTGGTCGGCGGCCTCGTCGGGGGCCAGCACCGGCGCGAGGCAGGCGTCGCTGCCGACCGACAGCGCCGCCCATTCGTCACGGGTGCGCCGCCGCACGGCCTCGGCGATGTGCGCGCGCAGCGCCGGCCAGTTGGCGGGATCGTGCCGATTGGCCGGCAGCGCAGCGGGATCGAGCTCCAGAAGCGTCACCAGTTCGGCGTAGAACTTCTCCTCCAGCGCGCCGATCGCCACGAACTTGTCGTCGGCCGTGACGTACGTGTCGTAGTACGGCGCGCCGCCGTCGAGGAGGTTTCCCCCGCGTGGCAACGACAGCGCGCCGGCAGCCTTGATGCCGTGCACGAAGGTCGCCACCAGCGCGGCGCCGTCGACCATCGCGGCGTCGATCACCTGGCCGCGTCCGGAGCGCTCGCGTTCGTACAGGGCGGCCAGGACGCCGGTGGCCATCAGCAGCCCGCCGCCGGCGAAGTCGCCCACGAGGTTGAGCGGTGGAACCGGGCGACCCCCGTTCTGCCCAATGGGTTCCAGCGAACCGGCGACCGCGATGTAGTCGATGTCGTGCCCGGCGGAGTCGGCGAGCGGACCGTGCTGGCCCCAGCCCGTCATCCGCGCGTAGACCAGGCGGGGGTTGCGCGCGTGGCAGTCGGCCGGCCCGATGCCCAGCCGTTCCGTCACACCGGGCCGGAACCCTTCCACCAGGACGTCGCTGCGTTCCACCAGTCGCAGCACGGCGTCGACGGCCGCCGGCTTCTTGAGGTCCAGCGACACCGAGCGACGGCCGCGGGTCAGCGGATCGTTCGGCACCGCCGGCGGCGCGCCCGGCCGGTCGATCCGGATCACCTCGGCCCCCATGTCCGCCAACACCATGCAGCCGAACGGGGCCGGCGCGAGCCCGGCGAGCTCGATGACCCGGAGGCCGGTGAGAGGGCCGCTCACAACGACCGCCCGATGATTTCCTTCATGATCTCGTTCGTGCCGCCGTAGATCTTCTGCACCCGCGCGTCCGCCCAGATCCGCGCGATCGGGTACTCCTTCATGTAGCCGTAGCCGCCGAACAGCTGGAGGCAGCGGTCGGCGACCCGGCAGAGCCGCTCGCTGGCCCACATCTTGGCCATCGCGGCGGTCGGCACGTCCAGCTTCCCCACCAGGTGCCGCTCGACGCACTGGTCGATGAACGCCCGCGCCACGGCCACCTCGGTGGCGCACTCGGCCAGCTCGAACTTGGTGTTCTGGAACTTGATCAGCTCCCGGCCGAAGGCCTGCCGCTGCTTGACGTAGTCGAGGGTGAGCTCGAGCGCCATCTCCATGCCGGCGACGGCCGCCACGGCGATGATCAGACGCTCCTGCGGCAGCTGCTGCATCAGCTGCACGAAGCCCTGCCCCTCCTGCCCGCCGAGCAGGTTGGACACCGGCACCCGCACGTCGTCGAAGAACAGCTCGGAGGTGTCCTGCCCGGCCAGCCCCAGCTTGTCCAGCACCCGGCCGCGGCGGAAGCCCTCGACCAGCTCGGTCTCCACCACGATCAGCGAGATGCCGTGCGCGCCCTGGTCGGCGTCGGTCTTGGCGACGACGATGACCAGGTCGGCCTGCGAGCCGTTGGTGATGAACGTCTTGGCCCCGTTGATCACGTACTCGTCGCCGCTGCGCACGGCTCGGGTCCGCACGGACTGGAGGTCGGAGCCGGCCCCCGGCTCGCTCATGGCGATCGCGCCGACCAGGTCGCCGCTGGCCAGCCGCGGCAGCCAGCGGTGCTTCTGCTCCTCGGTGCCGTAGTTGAGCAGGTAGTGGGCGACGATGCCGCTGTGCACGCTGTTGCCCCAGGAGCTGTCCAGCGCCCGGGCCTGCTCCTCCAGCAGCACGGTCTCGTGCGCGAAGGTGCCGCCCCCGCCGCCGTACTCCTCGGGGATGCTGATGCAGACCAGCCCCAGCTCGCCCAGCCGCCGCCACAGGTCGCGGTCGACCGAGTGCTGCTCGGCGAAGCGCTCCTGGTGCGGGGTCAGCTCCTTGGCGAAGACGTCCCGCGCCAGGCGGCGCAGCTGGTCGAGGTCCTCGGTCATCCAGGACGAGCGGTGCTGGGGCACGGTGCTGACCTCCCGAAGAAACAATCAGGGCTGCCGGTAAACTTACCGGCAGCCTGGATTGTTTGTGAAGACCTCGCTAGCATCGGCCGTGTGACCAGGCCACGACTGACCCAGCAGGAGCGCACCGAACGCACCCGGGAGCTGCTGCTGGACGCCACCATCGACTGCCTGGTCGAGCTGGGCTACGCCCGCACCTCCACCAACGAGATCTGCCGCCGTGCCGGCGTGTCGCGGGGCGCCCAGCAGCACCATTTCGCCACGAAGGCGGAGTTGATGGCGCACGCCATCGAGCACCTGGTGACCAAGCTGCTGGCCCGGATGAGCGAGCAGCCGCCGGCCTCGCTGCCCGGCCCGGACCGGGTCGCGATGGGCATCGACCTGCTCTGGCAGGGCTACTCGGGGTCGCTCTCGACGGCCGTGATGGAGCTGTGGGTGGCCGCCCGCACCGACCCCGAGCTGCGCGCGGCGATGCACCCCATCGACAAGGCGCTGGCCCGCCGCACGTCCGAGCTGTTCCGCGACATGCTCGGCGACCAGGTGACCCCGGACCAGCGCGATCTGCCGCTGTGGCTGACCGTGAACCTGATCCGGGGTCTCGCCCTGGACGCGATGATCGGCGGCGATCCGGCCCGCCAGGACCAGCTCCTCCAGGAGTGGAAGACCATCGCGGTGAAGACCTACGGCGCCTAGCAGTGGTGGCTGGGGGCCTTCAGGGTCGCCAGCAGCCGGTTCAGCACGTTCGGGTTGCTCGGCAGCGAGAAGTGGTCCACGCCGGGGTTGTCGCTGAGCACGTAGCTGTGGCACTTCATCGCCGACCACACCCGGTTGGCGTTGTTGGTGATGTCCTCCTGATTGCTGTCGCCGCTGAGGAAGATGAACTGGCTCTGGTCGACCAGCTGCCCCACCTTCAGGTTCGGCAGCGTCGCGCCGACGATGGTCGGCAGCCCGGAGCCCTTCTCCGCGGTCACGTCCACGTCCGGGAAATACCGTGGCGTTCGGAATTTGACGAATCCGATGTAGTACTGGGCGATCTGCCGTTCGGCGGTGAGACCGGCGTCCGAGAGCAGACGGGGCCAGTCGCGCGGCGTGTAACTGCGGCCGGTGGAGGTGTCCTTGATGACGGTTTCCCGGTCGCCGAACACCGCCGGATCGGAGGCGCTCATGTACGTGGACGGCGCGGTCAGGTACATCCGAGCGCTGCTCACGGCGTTGTCGACCGTCTTGGGATAGCCGAAATCCGGCACGTTCAGACCCGTGAACAACACCGAATAGAGCAGGCCCTGGCCCGGGAAGTTGCCGGCGAGCGGGGTGAAGCCGTGGATGTACGTGTCCCGCCACGCCTGGCTGGTGTGGGTGAGCAGGTACTGCGCGTACAGCGGCCCGTTGGAATGCCCGACCAACTGCACCGGCCGGTTGCCGTTGTCGTGGTACGTCTGCTCGACCAACCGCACGGCCCGCGCCAGGAATCCGCCGAGGTCGGGGGTGAGCCGCGCGTCGTAGCCGGCCACCCGGATGTCCTTGTCGCGCTGGTAGCCGGCGGATTCCAGCGTCTTGTACAGCTGCTCGTAGAACGGGGCGCTGTCGGTCCTGCCGTAGTCGATGACGCTGACCCTGACGCCCGGCTGCTCGGCGAACCGGAGCGGCATCGGCTTGGTCGGATTCGGGTCGTAGCGCAGGGTTTCCAGCTCGTCCTGGCAGACCTGGCTGAAGGCGCTGGTCTGCGGGTTCTGGAACCAGTCCTGGAAGCTGCCCGAGCGCGGGCAGTTCGGGTCGGTGGTCTGGTCTCGCACCGTCACCTGGAGCTTGGTGAGGTGGAACGCCGGGAACAGCACGACCGGCGTCCGCCCCGATGCGGATGCCGCCGCGACGCCCGGCAGCACGGTCAGCGCGAGGGCGGCGGCGACGCCCGCGCGCAGCAGGAACCTCAGGTTCATACCCGCCAACCTAGCGGCGGCCGGCATCGCGAGCGGTGCTCAGTGGCTGACCGTGAAGGAAAGCTTGGCACCGCCGATGTCGTGCGGGCCGTCCGGCGTCACGACGTCGGCCCGCACCCCGCCCTTGCCGCTGATCGTGTCCTGGGCGAAGACGAACCAGTAGCGCAAGGTGACGGACTTGCCCTTGGGCAGCGGCTGCTGGGCGGTGTAGGCACTGAGGAAGTCCATGCCGCCGCCCGCGTACGAGAGGGGCACGTCGACGTACTTGAGCGTGGCCGGGTCGTAGCGCTGCACGACGCCGTGGGCGAACGGCAACGGGCCGGCGACGCACGTGCAGTGGTCCAGCACGAGCACGAAACCGACGTTCGGGTAGGAGACCGGCGAGTTGTTGCACACCGTCATGTCGACCTCGACCGGCGCGCCGTCGACCTTGACCGTGCCCGACGGCGCGCCGCTCAGGCTGACCCGCACCTGGTCCGCGGCCGGCACCGACCCGTACGGATCCGCGGTGGGCACCGGCGCGGTCGCCGGGTTCGGCTTGCATCCGTTGTCCGAGGCCACGGGGGTCGCGGTGGCGGTCGTTGTGCTCGCGGGCGTGGCGCTGGTGGTGGTCGTGGTCGGCGCGGCGGCGCTGGCGGCGGTCGTGGTGACCACCGGCGGCGGAGGCGTCGCGACCGACGGCGAGCAGGCCGTCAGTGCGAGCAGTCCGGCGGGCACGGCAAGAAAAAGGCGCTTGATCATCACGGTTCTTTTCCCCCTGTCAGGAATCATTGTCCACCAGAGGACGCCGCCACCGCCAGCCGGTTGCATGGGGAATTCCCTGACCCGTCAGGACATTACGATCAGGGTCGTTTCGTGACCGATCACCGAGGCGATGGACCACAGCGAACCGGCGCCGGTCGTGCAGCCGGAACCCGGTTCACAGCTGTCGTATCCGGGCAGCTTGAAACAGCCGTCGCCGGCCCCGAACGGATACGAGTTCGTTGCCACCCGGACGTATTCCGAATATGTGTCGTCGCTCGGACCGGCGACGAACGCGTCGGCCGCGGCGAGCGTCCGCGCCACCGGATGGCTGTCGTCCCAGCCCTTGTGCCGAAACAGCAGCCGCCCGGCGGCCGCGGTCATTCGCGCCAATTCCACGCGTTCCGGGGTGACGATTTCGTCCTGGCCCATCAGCAGGCGGTCGTAGTGGCTGATCAATTCCCGTAACCGCGCCGCCGCGTCGCTCATCGCAGTCTCCGCCCGCCCCGCCACACCGATACCAGTCGCTGCACGCCTTCCAACACGGTGTCCGGCCCGGCGGCGTAGGACAACCGTATCCGGTCCATCTGCCCGTCGGCCGCGGAGAACACCGATCCCGGCGTGAGGAGCACGCCGGCGCGCCGCGCGGATTCCACCACCGTCAGGCCGTTCGGCTCCGGCAGCCGCACCCACAGCGACGCGCCGCCGTCCGGCTCCACCCACGTCCAGTCCGGCAGGTGCGTGACCAGCAGCTCCGCCGTCCATTCGTAACTGGCCCGCAGTTCCCTGGCCCGCGCCCGCCGCGCCCGCGGCACATAGCCGAGCAGCCGCAGCGCCGCCAGCTGGCTCGGCACCGAACTGCCCATGTCCGCCGACGACCGGTAGGTGGCCAGCTGCCGGACGAAGTCCACAGTGGACCGGATCCAGCCGACCCTGATGCCGCCCCAGAACAGCTTCGACAGCGACCCGATGGACAGCACCGGCGCGTCCGGGGCGAGCGCGGCCATCGACGGCGGCGGCGGACCCTTGAACAAGGTGTCCACAGAGGACAGATCCTCGATCAGCGTGGTGCCGGTCTCCGCCACGGCGCTGGCGATCACCTTGGCCACGGCGGGACGCATGGTGACGCCGACGGGATTGTGCACGGTGGGCACCAGGTACAACAGTCGCGGCCGACGGCTGCGCAGCAGCCGCACCAACACGTCCGCGTCCGGGCCGTCGTCACGCAACGGGATCGTGCGCAGCCGCGCGCCGCGTTCCCGGAACGCGTCCAGCGCGCCCCAGTTCGTCGGATCCTCCACCAGGACCTCGTCGCCGGGCGCGAGCATCGCGGTGGCGATGAGCTGCAACGCCTGCTGCGAACCGCTTGTCACCAGCACCTGATCCGGGTCGGACAGCAGTCCGTCGTCGGTGCAGTGGTTGGCGATCGCCGCGCGCAGCGCGGGCAGGCCGGCCGGGTAGTAGCCGTGCCCGCGCACCCAGTGCCGCAGATCCTGCGGGCTGACCGCGCCGACCACCTCGGCAACCCAGTCCTGGCCGGGCAGTGCGGCGCTGGACAGGTCGGCGACGGCGCTGTCGGCCGTGTCGCTCAACGGGTTGAGCCGGGCGGCCGAGCCGGGCAGCCGGGGCTGCGAGTTGCCGCGGACGCGGGTTCCGCTGCCCTGCCTCGAATCCAGTAAACCCAGTGAGCGCAGTGTGGTGTAAGCGGTGACCAATGTGCCGCGGCTGACCGCGAGTGTGCTCGCGAGTGCCCGTTCGGACGGAAGCAATGTGCCCGGCGGCAGTTCGCCGGAGGAGATCAACGCGGTCAGCGCGGCGGCGAGCTGCCGGTGCAGCGACTCGCGCGCGTCCGTGCACCAGCCGTCCAACAGCCGGGCCAACGCGGTCTCGCCGATTCTGGGGTTGTCCACGAACGGTGTCCACTTTCACTGAATTGGACTCACCCAGGCGGCCGTAATCGGGCGAGTCTTGACCATGACGGTATCGCCAACCCCGAGGAGATGATCATGGTGTCCACCGGTCGCGCCGAGACCGGGTCGTGAGCGGGTCCCGGCTGCGTCCGGCCGATCCCGGACAGCAGCGGACCCTCAGGCAGGCCGCGCTGTGCTACGCGGCGCAGGGATGGCCGGTTGTGCCGGCCGCATTCTTCGACGGCACACGGTACGCCTGTGTGCAGGCGGACTGTGTGCAGGACGGTCCGCACCCCGTGTGGCGGCTCTGGCAGGGCCGCGCCAGCTCCGACCCCGACGTCGTGGCCAGCTGGTACCGGCTCTTCTCGTTCGCGGTGGCCCTGCCCACCGGCGCGGTGTTCGACGTGGTCGAACTCCCCGAGCCGGCCGCCGTCCGGGTACAGGGGGCGCTGGTCGAACACGGCACACCGACGCCGATCGCGGTGTGGCGGGAACGCGGCGTGCGGCTGTTCTGGGTGAACCCCGGACTGCCCGCCGACGACCGGCTGACCGCGATGAACGCTCGCATCCGCGGCGAGGGCGGCTGGGTGCCGGCGCCGCCCACACCCACCCGACGCGGACCGATGCACTGGGCGCTGCCGCCGGAACAGGCGGAATGGGGGATCCTCGCGCACGAAGACCTGGCCAAGGCCCTGGACGCTGTGTCTTAGCCGCGGTCCAGGCGCCGGCGCGGCCTCGCGGAACCATTTGCACCATCGCAACCGTAGGCACTGGCTTTGTGTTGCCGCTGGGGGCAGAGTGCACCGGGTGACACGGCAGGCGAAGTCATGAACCGGTCGATCGCCGTCGGGCAGGTGGTGATCGCCGGCCTGATGGTGGCGGCCGCCGCGGCCGGGCCGTTCCCGTCGCCGGTGCCGCTGCTGTTCGTGGTGGCCGCCGTCGGCACCGGCAACGCGGCGTTCCCGCTGATGCGCACGTTCGGCTCGGCCCTGCTGGGCGGCACCGCGGCCGCGGCGATCGCGCTGGCGACGGTGCCGTTCACCACCTGCGCGGCGCCGAAGCCGTCGCCGATGTTCGCGTGCACGGGCGACGCGCCTACCTGGCACCTGACCGGCGCGGTGATCGCGGCCGGGCTGTGCGGGGCGAGCCTGGTGCTGGCGCGGGTGGCGGCGCAGGCCGAGCAGGCGGCGGCGCTGACCATGGCGCTGGACGACCTGCGTGAGGAAATCCTGCGCATGCAGTGATCACGGCCTTTGTCAACTACACGATCCAGCGCTCAAGTCACCCGAGGGAAGGGCCGAGACCGCGCACGGAACGTCACTGATCCCCGGAACGGCTGATTTTCCGGCATCAAGTTGGTAACCGTTCTGGCGGTGCTTGTGACCCGTGACCCGGGCATAGGTTCACTCGCCATGACCGCCCCCACTGGCTGCCCCGTCGCCCACGGCCATGCCCCGGAACCGGAGCCGGCGGGCGACATCCGGGCCGAGGCCGAGGAGTTCCTCCGCCTGTTCCACGGCGAGCACCCCAAGGCCGGCCCCGTCGAGCCGCGCCTGACCCAGGTGCTGGCCGAGATCGACGACACCGGCACGTACCGGCACACCGAGGGCGAGCTGGCCTTCGGCGCGCGGGTGGCGTGGCGCAACAGCGCCCGCTGCATCGGACGCCTCTACTGGCAGAGCCTGCGGGTGCGGGACATGCGCAGGGTCCGCGACGCCGGCGCGATCGCCGCGCAGTGCGCCGAGCACCTGCGGTCGGCCACCAACGGCGGCCGGATCCGGCCCACCGTCACAATCTTCGCCCCCGAGACGCCGAAACAGCCCGCGCCACGGATCTGGAACGAGCAGCTCATCCGGTACGCCGGCTACTGGGACGCGGAGACCGGCAGCGTGATCGGCGACCCGCGGTACCTGGAGTTCACCGACGTCGTGACCCGGCTCGGCTGGCAGCCGCCGGCGCAGCGCACGCGGTTCGACGTGCTGCCGCTCGTCGTCGAGACGCCCGAGGAGGGCGTCACCCTGCACGAGCTGCCGCGGGCCGCGATCCACGAGGTGGAGCTCGGCCACCCCGACCACGGCTGGTTCGCGGGGCTCGGGCTGCGCTGGCACTCGGTGCCGGCGATCAGCAACATGAGGCTGTCCATCGGCGGCGTCTCCTACCCGGCCGCGCCGTTCAACGGCTGGTACATGGGCACCGAGATCGGCGCCCGCAACCTCGCCGACGCCGACCGGTACGACATGGTCAAGGAGGTCGCCGATCGGCTCGGCCTGGACACCTCCAGCGACCAGACGCTGTGGCGGGACCGGGCGCTGGTCGAGCTGAACCGGGCCGTGCTGCACTCGTTCGGACGCGCCGAGGTGACGATCACCGACCACCACACCGAATCCGCCCGCTTCCTCACCCACCTCCAGAAGGAGGAGGACGCCGGCCGCACGTGCCCGGCCGACTGGAGCTGGATCGTGCCGCCGATGTCCGGCGCGCTCACGCCGGTGTTCCACCGCTACTACGACACCGAGCGGCTGCGCCCCGAGTTCGTGCTGGACGACGACGCCCGGCTGCGCGGCACCACCGGCGCGCCGCGGGCATTCCCCGAGCCGGTCGCGCCCGAACCGCCGAAGCTGCCGCGGATCCGGCGGCTGAGCTGGTTCACCCGGCGCACGCCGGTTCCCGTGCCCTGAATCGACCGCCGGCCGCCGATGCTACGGTGATCGTCATCGCGGTTGAGACACCAGCCGCAAGCTCCACGCGAGGCGCGGATTCGCGCCCGGGCTTGCTCGCTGGTTCCCTGGCGGCCGCTCCGTGTCCTCGCGCTGTGCAGACGACGGCGAGAGGTGCGGACCAGTGGCGAGATCGACAGCGGGGCGGGCGTGACCGTCGCACCGCCATCCGGGGAAGACCGGCTGCGCGCCCGGATCGCCGAGCTGGAGAGCGAGATCGACGGGCTGCGCCGCGCGCTGCGGACCAGGACCGTGATCGCGCAGGCGACGGGCCTGCTCGCGGCCGTCGGGGAACAGGGGCCGCAGCAGGGATTCCAGCTGCTGGTCGAGCTTTCCCAGCAGTACAACGTCAAGCTGCACACGCTCGCGCAGCAGGTGGTCGACCTGTCCACCGAGCTGGGGCCGCGCCGGGCGGCGACGCTGGTCGGCGCCGGTCAGGGTCCAGAGCTGCTGGACGCCACCGGGCTGCTGGTGCGGGCGCACCAGCAGCTGGTCAAGGCGGAGGGCACGCCCGACTGGGATCGCCGGCGGGACGACGTGGTCGCGGCCAGCCGGCAGCTGTGCGAGCGGCTACTGGCCGCGGAGAGCTGACACCTCGGCCAGCACGGCGTCGTTGAACGGCGGCCACACCTCGGTGGCCCACTGCTCGAACGGCCGGTCGGTCAGCGCGATAGTCGCCACACGGGCCGCCGGATCGACCCATGCAAACGTGCCGGCGGCGCCGAAATGGCCGAACGTGGCGGGCGAGTTGCGGTCGCCGGTCCAGTGCGGGCATTTCCGGGAGCGGATCTCGAATCCGAGTCCCCAGTCGTTCGGCCGCTGATTGCCGAATCCCGGCAACACACCATCGAGATTCGGGAAAACGACGCTCGTGGCCGCCGCGAGCGTTTCCGGCGCGACGAGCGTCGGCGCCTGGAGTTCGACGGCGAACCGGATCAGGTCCGCGCACGACGCCTCCGCGCCGGAGCCGGCCGGGCCGACCAGTTCGGCGGACGTCATCTTCAGCGGCTCGAAGACGGCTTCCTTGAGGTACTGGGGAAACGCGATGCCGGTGGCGGCCTGGACGGTGTCGGCGAGCACCTCGAAGCCGGCGCTGGAGTAGACGCGGCGGGTCCCGGGCGCGGCGACCGTCTGGCGGTCGTCGAAGGCCAGCCCGGACGTGTGCGCGAGCAGGTGCCGGACGGTGGCCCCGGGCGGGCCGGCGGGGTCGTCCAGCTCGACCGCGCCCTCCTCGACGGCGATCAGCACCGCGTACGCGACCAGCGGCTTGGTCACCGACGCGAGCGCGAACCGGTGGTCCAGCGGCCCGTACGTGCCCAGGACCGTGCCGTCGGCGTCGACCACGGCGACCGCCGCGTGCTCGGCCGACCAGGTGTCGATCGTCGACAGCGAATCCATGACGGCGAGTATGTCACCCGGTCGAGTAGCGCTCGGCACGGGCGTGACCTCGCGTTTTGCCAGCGGCAAGAACCCTTGCCGCGCCGTGTGCCACGCCCGGGACCTGGAGGACAAGAACCCTGAGCAGGGCAGCAATTCCGCCGGCGCCACCTGCAAGTACCAGGCCTCGTCCGCCGTGGTCGACGTGCTGCTGACCGGCGCCACCGGCGGGCCTTCCTCCCTGCCCACACAGGTTCCCCGCACGAAGGCCACCGCGGCGAAGCTCGGCGTGCCGCCGTCCCGTATGGAGAGTGCCGGCCCCATGTGCGGGTTCGCCGCGCAGCTCGTCACCGGGCAGGTCGTGGAGGTCATCTACACGCCGAAGCTCAGCGACCCGTCGACTACGTGCATGCTGGCGCAGGTCGTGTCGTCGGTGGGTCTGATGAACACGATCGAGGGTTCCACCGCCGAGTAGTTCAGGCGCGCCACTCGTACTGGTGCTCGGGGCGGCCGGTCAGGCCGTAGCGCAGGCTCATCGTCGCCGCGCCCTCCTGGGCCAGCGCCGCCAGATAGCGCTGCGCGGTGGCGCGGGCGATGCCCAGGCCGGCGGCGATCTCGGCGGCCGAGCAGGCGCCGTCGGCGGTGCGCAGGGCGTCGGCGACCAGCTTGGCGGTCACCGGCGACTGTCCCTTCGGGGCGTGCGGATGATCGCCGTCGTGCAGGGTGCGGACGGCGCGGTCGATCTCCTCCTGCGTCAGCGCCCGCCCCGGCGACAACTGGTTGTGGTACCGGGAATACGCCATCAGCCGCTCCGCCAGCTGCTCGGCGGTGAACGGCTTCACCAGGTAGTTCAACGCCCCGGCGGCGAAGGCGGCGCGGACCGACGCCGCCTCCGAGACGGCGGTGAGCATGATCGTGTCGACGGAGATCTCCGCGAGCAGGTCGACCCCGGACCGGTCCGGCAGGTACGTGTCCAGCAGCACCAGGTCCGGTCTCAGGTCGTCGATCAGCGCCGACGCCTCGGCGGCGGTGCGGGCCGAGCCGACCACCACGAAGCCGGGCACGCGCTCGGTGAACGCCGAATGCACCTGGGCGACGCGGAAATCGTCCTCCACGACCAGGACTCTGATCACGCCAACACCTCCGGCAGGGTCGCGGCGAACACGGCGCCGTGGTCGGGGCCGCCGGGATCGGCCAGCCGGGCGTCGCCGCCGAGGGCGCGGGCGGCCTGCCGGGTCAGGGCGAGACCGAGGCCGTGGCCGGGTCCGTCCTTCGTGGACACACCTTCCAGGAACACGTTGTCACGCAGGCGTTCCGGCACGCCGTCGCCGCTGTCGGCCACCGAGACGTGCAGGGTCGAGCCGTCGGCGACCAGGTCCAGCTCGACGCGGGCGGGCCGCCGGGCGCCGACCCGCGCCGCCTCCACGGCGTTGTCGACGAGGTTGCCGAGCACGGTCGTGACCTCGACCGGCGCGATCACCTTCGTCGGCACCCAACTCGCCTCGCCGACCTCCAGCGTCACGCCCTTCTCCGCGGCGGCAACGCCTTTCGCCGACACGAACGCCTGGAGGTACGGATCCGGCACCGCCGAGGGCCCCAGCGGCACGATCGGCGTGTCCGACAGCGCCTGGAGATAGTCGACGGCCTCGTTGTGGTGGCCGGTCTGCAACAGCCCGGACAGCGTGTGCAGGCGGTTGGCGAACTCGTGCTGCTGCGCCCGCAACGCGTCCGTCAGCCGGTGCACCGAGTCCAACTCCCGGGTCAGGGTCTCCAGATCCGTCCGATCCCGCAGCGTCAGCACCATACCGAGGTCGATGTCGTCCCGCCGGACGGGACGACAGGTCGCCACCAGCACCCGGTCCCCGGCCACCGCGATCAGGTTGTCCACCGGCGAACCGTCCGCCACCGCCTCGCCGATCCGCGCCGGCAGCTCCAAAGTGGACATAGCGGTGCCCGGAGACGGCGCGCTGCCAAGGAGTCGCGCCGCCTCGTCGTTGCAGACGGAGACGCGACCGGCGGGATCGACGGCCAGCACCCCCTCGCCGATGCCGTGCAGCACGGCCTCCCGCTGCTGCACCAGCTCCGACAGCTCGTGCGGCTCCAGGCCGAGGGTCCGCCGCTTCAGCAACCGGTTGAGCAACGCCGAACCGGCAACACCCAGAGCCAGCGCCCCGACCAAACCGGCCGCGCAGTACCCAAGTGCCTTCAGCAAAGCGTCCCAGATCGTGCTGGCGTCGAAGCCGACACTCACCTCGCCGACGATCGCTCCACTGTGGTCTCTCAACGGCACCTTGCCCCGCGCGGAATACCCGAGCGTGCCCTCGTCCATGTTCCAGACCTCTTTGCCGGCCACGACCTCGCTGAAGTCGGTGCTCACCTCCTCCCCCAGCTCGTCAGGGTTTGGGTGCGAGTACCGGATCCCCTTCCGGTCCGTGACCACCACGAACAGCGCCGCGGTACGGACCCGCACGGCCTCGGCGCGCGTCTGCACGACACCGCTCGTGTCGGCCGCGCCGACGGCGTCGCCGACGACCGGGTCGGCCGCGACCGAGCGGGCCACGGCCAGGGCCCGCTGCTCGTATTGATCGGTCAAGTTGCTGTACAGCAGCCACCCGACCAGGGCAAACCCCACTCCGACGACCAGCACGACCACGCCGATCTGAAGCAGCAGCACCTGGCGGGCGAACCGCATCCGGGGCGGCGCCATGGCGGGACCCTACGCCGCCGACCCCCGTGAGCAGAACGTGCGAAACACGGGAAACGCGCGATGGACGAACAACCGCGACAAGGGTTCGCACCGTGACGCCGGCCACCTACGGTCCTGCGCCAATGAGAGGAGCTGGCCAATGACGACCGGACCCGTCATCGAACTGAGGGCCGCGACCAAACGCTTCCGCGGCGCCACCGGCGGCGTGCACACCGCCGTCCGCGAACTGACCATGTCCGTGCAGCCGGGCGAATTCGTGGCGGTGGTCGGGCCCACCGGCTGCGGCAAGTCCACCACCCTGTCCCTGGTCTCCGGCCTGGAACCGCCGTCCAGCGGCGTCGCCCTGGTACGGGGCGAGCCCGTGCTGGGCATCCCCGACGGCATCGGCTACATGTTCCAGAACGACGCCGTGCAGCCGTGGCGTTCCGTGCTGGACAACGTGGCCGCCGGCCCGCGCTACCGGGGCATGACCAAGGCCAAGGCCCGCGAGAAGGCCCGGGCCTGGGTGGACAAGGTGGGGCTGGGCACGTTCGCGGGCTACTACCCGCACCAGCTCTCCGGCGGCATGCGCAAGCGCGTCGCGCTGGCGGCGACGCTCGTCAACGAGCCGTCGATCCTGCTGATGGACGAGCCGTTCAGCGCCCTGGACGTGCAGACGCGGGCCCTGATGCAGGACGAGCTGCTGCGCCTGTGGTCGGGCTCCAACGCCGATGGATCAACGCTCGACCCTGCGAGCAGGTCTTCGGTCATCTTCGTCACCCACGACCTGGACGAGGCGATCGCCTTGGCGGACAAGGTGATCGTGATGACGGCGAGCCCGGCGACGATCAAGGCCAGCTTCGAGGTGGACCTGCCGCGGCCGCGGCTGGTCGAGGAGATCCGGATGACGCCGGAGTTCCAGCTCATGTACCGGCAGATCTGGGAATCGTTGCGGGAAGAGGTGGACAAGGCCCGTGAGCGCAGTGTTGTCGCCGGTTGACGCGCCGCCGGCCCGGGAGCTGACCGGCGCCGCCACCGCGGCGCGCAACCGCCGCATCAAGGTGTGGTCGATCCGGGTCGTGCTGGTGGCGGCCTGGCTGGGCAGCTGGGAGCTGGCCGCCACGTACTGGATCGACCCGTTCTTCTACTCCAAGCCCAGCCAGGTGTGGTCCAAGCTGGTCGACTGGTTCACCGTCGGCACCAGCCAGGGCTCGATCTGGACGAACATCGCCGCCACCATGCAGGAGGCCGTGCTCGGCTTCGTGCTGGGGGCGCTGGCCGGCATCGTGCTCGGCGTGCTGCTCGGCCGCAGCCCGCTGCTGTCGGACATCTGCGCGCCGTTCATCAAGGCGCTCAACGCCGTGCCGCGCATCGTGCTGGCGTCGCTGTTCGTGATCTGGTTCGGCCTCGGCATGCAGTCCAAGATCGCGACGGCCTTCATCCTGGTGTTCTTCTCGGTCTTCTTCAACGCCTTCCAGGGCGCCCGCGAGGTGGACCGGAACCTGATCAACAACGCCCGGGTGCTGGGCGCCAGCAAGCTCCAGGTGCTGACCACGATCGTGCTGCCCAGCGCGACGTCCTGGATCCTGGCCTCGCTGCACTCCGCCTTCGGCTTCGCCCTGATCGGCGCCGTCGTCGGCGAGGTCGTCGGCGCGGAAACCGGCCTCGGCCTGCTCATCTCCCGTTCCCAGGGCAATTTCGACACCCCCGGCATCTACGCCGGCATGATCGTCATCACCGTGCTGGCGCTGCTGGCCGAGGCGATCCTCACCGCACTCGAGAAGCGGCTGCTCAAGTGGCGGCCGACCGCGGCGCACGAGCAAGGAGCCCAGCTATGAACCTGCGTACCCCTGTCACGCTGGTCGTCGCCGCCGCGACCGTGCTCGGCCTGGCCGCGTGCCGCGACTCCCGCACGGACACCGCGTCGGCCGGCGGCGCCGACCACGTGCGGATCATGGTCGGCGGCATCGACAAGGTCATCTACCTGCCGGCCAAGCTGGCCGACCAGCTCGGCTACTTCAAGGAGCAGGGCGTCACCGTCGATCTGGCCACCCAGCAGGCCGGCGTCAGCGCCGAGAACTCGCTGATCTCCGGCGACGTGCAGGGCGTGGTCGGCTTCTACGACCACACCATCGACCTCCAGACCAAGGGCAAGTGCCTGGAGAGCGTGGTGCAGCTGGCCAACATCCCCGGCGAGGTCGAGATGGTGTCGCCGGCGCAGGCCGGCACGATCAAGTCCGCGGCCGACTTCAAGGGCCGCAAGCTCGGCGTGACCGACCTCGGCTCGTCCACCGACTTCCTCACCCAGTACCTGGGACAGCGGCAGGGTCTGCACGCCGGCACCGACTACACGGAGGTGAAGGCGGGCGCCGGCTCGACTTTTGTCGCCTCGCTGGAAAACGGCCAAATTGACGCCGGCATGACGACGGACCCGACCGTCGCCCAGCTGGTGGCCACCGGCAAGGGCAAGGTGATGTTGGACATGCGCACCGAGGAGGGCACCACGGCGGCGCTGGGCGGGCTGTACCCGGCCAGTTCGCTGTACATGAGCTGCGATTACGTCAACGCGCACAAGCCGGTCGTGCAGAAGCTGGCCAACGCGCTGGTCAAGACGCTCCAGTACATCGGGTCGCACTCGGGGGCGGAGATCGCCGCCAAGATGCCCGCCGACTACGCCGGCAGCGACAAGTCCCTGTACGAGAAGGCCATCTCGGACACCAAGTCCATGTTCAACAGCGATGGCAAGATGCCTGCCGACGGGGCCGCGAACGTGCTCAAGGTGCTGAGCCAGTTCTCCCCCAACGTCAAGGGCAAGCAGGACAGCGTGCGGCTGACTGAGACCTACACCACCGAGTTCGTGGCCAAGGCGACGCCCTGACGCCTTCAGCCCAGGACTTGACCGGCCGACTAGCTTATGGGGAGTCGTGACGTACCAAGCGGTAACTCCGCTCGGCGCACTGTCGGCTCAATCCTGGGGTGCAAGGGAGGATCGGTGGTTCGCGCGTTGGTGGCGTCGTCGGCCGTCGCGGTCGGCGCGTCGGCGCTCGTCGGATGTTTACTCGGCGCCTACCTGCACGAGCTGGATGCCAAGGCGGACCCGGCGCCGACCGTCGTGTCGTCCGTGCCGGCCACGGTGAGCACCCAGGTGTCCACCGTGGTCGTCACGGTCACGCCGACCACCACGACCACGACGACCACGACGGCGCCGGTGGACACCCACCAGAACACGCCGACCAAGAACCCGCCGCCGACCACGAAGACCACCGTGCCGCCGCCGCGGACGACCACGGCGCCGCCGCCGGCGACCACCACCACGACGTGCCTGATCTTCTGCACCCACTGAGGTCTCACGCCACCGAAACCGGTCGGAAACAGCGCGCGGGCAGGGTGGGGTCATGGCCACTTCCACATGGCGACTGCGAGTGCGGCTGGTCGACAGCCCGGGCGTGCTGGCCCGGTTGACGGTCCGGCTGGCCGACCAGAACTGCAACGTGCTGGCGCTTTCCGTGCTGCCCGTGCCCGACGGCGTGGTCGACGAGCTCGTCGTCGCCGCTCCTGACCGCTTGCAGCCGGCGGACATCGTGTCGCTGGTGCACGGCGAGGGCGCCCGGGACGTGTCCATCGCCCCCGCCGAGATGCACGACCTCGTCGACGACCGGGCGGCCGCGCTGCGGGCCGCCGGCCGGGTGCTGGCCGATCCCGCCGAGCTGGCGTCGGCGCTGCGGTCCGTGCTGGGCGCGGATTCCGTCTCTCCGGTGACATCCGGCCCGGAAATGGCCGGCTGGGGTGTGTCGGCGCTCGACCCTCACCAGTTCGTGGTCAGCTTTCCGGGTGGCGGCGCCCTTCTCGTACGCCGAGAGTGGGCACCCTTCACCGACTCCGAGCTGGCCCGGGCGTTCGCGCTGCTGGAGGTGCTCCGTACGGCCGGTGTGCCGACGCCCAGGGCCGTCGTCACGTCCGACGGCGCCGGGCTCGTGCTGCGGCTCGGGCAGCCGTCCGACGCCGACGCAGTCGCCGCCCTGCACCAGCGCTGCTCGATGCGGACCCTGTTCGCCCGCTACCACGCCGGCGTGCGGACCGTGCCGCGTCGATGGCTGCACCGGTTGCTCAGCCCGCCACGAGGTACCACCTTCGTGGCGTTGGCCGGCCGCGAGGTCATCGCAATCGGGCAGCTGATCGGCACCACCACTCCCCGCGTCGCCGAGGTATCCCTGCTCGTCGAGGACGCCTGGCAGCGCCGTGGCGTCGGCGCCGCGCTGCTGACGCACCTGGCCGCCGTGGCACGCGGAGGAGACTTCGACGAGCTCGTGGGCTGGTGCCTGCCGGCCGAGGACGCGCTCGTCCGAACGGCCGCCCGGGCCGGCCTCGCTTCGCGACAGCGGGTGGAGGACGGGTTGCTCAGGGTGGCGGTGACACTCCGCAGAACCGGTTCAGTAACCCGTGTGAGCGCTTCCACGGACCCCTTCTCGCGTTAAGCTTCTTGACGAAAGCCGCCAGTCTGTGGCGGCTCGTGAGGAGCAGACGTGGTCGTGCACCGCCCCAACTCCCGTCCCACCTTGGAGGATGTGGCGGCCAAGGCCGGCGTGTCCAGGGCGACCGCGTCCCGGGTGCTCAACGGCTCGCCCAAGGTGAGCCCCTCGGCCCTGGAGTCGGTCAACTCCGCCGTGCTGGAGCTGGGCTACCAGCCCAACCAGGCCGCCCGGACCCTCGTCACGCGGCGGACCGGCGCGGTGGCCGTGCTCATCTCCGAGCCCCAGCCCAAGATCTTCAACGACCCGCACTTCGCCGGCCTGGTCAAGTACGCCGCGATGACGCTCGGCGCGCGGGACTCCCAGATGGTCCTCGTCCTCGTGCACACCCCCGAGGACCAGCTGCGGGCCCAGCGGTTCCTCGCCGGCGGGCACGTCGACGGCGCCCTGCTGTTCACGCCGCACCAGGACGACCCCCTGCCCACCTCCGTCCGCAAGCTCTCCCTGCCCGTCGTGTTCGGCGGCCGGCCGTGGGGGTCCCTGCGGGGTCTGCACACCGTCGACAACGACAACGAGAACGGCGCCGCCATGGCCACCCGGTACCTGGCCGAGCGCGGCTGCCGGCAGATCGTCAGCGTCACCGGTCCCGTCGACGAGCTCGCCGCCACCGATCGCCTCGCCGGCTTCCGCGCCGCCACCGGCGCCGACGACCGCCGGCTCGCCGAGATCACCGAGTGCGGGTTCTTCAACCGCGAGGGCGGGGAGCGGGCCATGACCGCCCTGCTCTCGCGGGTTCCCGACCTCGACGGCGTCTTCGCCGCCAACGACCTCATGGCCGCCGGCGCGATGGCCGCGCTGCGGGCCGCCGGAAAGCGTGTTCCACAGGACGTCGCCGTGGTCGGTTTCGACGACGACGAGTCCGTGGCCCCGCACACCGACCCGCCGCTGACCTCCGTCCGTCAGGACATCGGCCGTCAGGTGCAGGCCATGGTCGACCGCCTGGACTCCCTCATCCGCGGCGAGGAGCCCCGCCACCGTCACCAGATGCTCCCCGTGGAACTGGTGCACCGCCAGTCGGCCTGACTCGGGCGTGTGCCTCAGACCTGCATTCGGTGTGCCTGTGAGCGCGACTCGCGGGGGTTAGACGGCGACTGCGGCGGGGTGGCGGGCGGTCTGCTCGGTGACCATGAGCGGGAGCTCGGGGTAGTCGATGGACAGCCGGAGCATGAGGTCGGCGAAGGACTCGCCGAGCGGCTCGCCGTAGGAGGGGGCCAGGAGGCGGACGCCGCGAAGGCCGGGGTGGGCGCCGCCGGTGACCGAAGCGGGGTCGTCGGCGGGGGCGACGCGGGTGGGGCCGTAGTAGGTGACGCCGTACCAGTTGACGGGTTCGGCGATCAGGGAGAGGTCGCCCGGCAGGACGACGTCCTGCCAGCGGCCGAGCCACGCGGTGTCGGCGACGACGTCGGCGGGATAGCCGCGGCCGAAGAGGGGGTCGAGGAAGAAGCGGTTGCGCAGGCCGTCGACCTTGCGGAAGACGGTGGCGTGCGGCTGGTCGTCGCGGTCGACGACCACGGTCGTCAGGTTGAGGACGATGGAGACCTCGTGCTCGGGCGACTGCTCGCGGATCGCGGACACGGCGAGGCCGTGCCCGAGCAGCAGGTGGTGCGCCGACCGCAGCGCGGCGACGGGGTCGTGCGCGTAGCCGAGGAACGCCGCGCGCGACGGCTCGTCGAGAGTGGTCCACAGCCGCACACGGTCGCCCAGCGCGCCGTGCACGGCCGTGGTGTATTCGGCGAACCGGAGGGCCGTCTCACGGTTCGTCCAGCCGCCGGCCTCGTCCAGCGACTGCGGCAGGTCCCACTGGTAGAGGGTGGCGATCGGGGTGACGCCCTTGTCCAGCAGGCGGTCCACGAGCCGGTCGTAGAAGGCCAGGCACGCCCGCGGCGCTGCGCCGCGTCCCTCTGGCTGCACACCCGCCCAGGCCACCGGGAACCGGTAGGCCGGCCGGCCGAAGCCGGCGAAGGTGTCCCAGCAGCCGTCGGCGGTGGCGGCGACCGTCCGGCTTCTGCCCATCGTCCGTCCTCCTCGACGCGCGCGTGGGTGAGAGCGCTCTCACCTTGACCGTGACAGCGCTCACTGTCAAGGCGTTGACAAGAATCGCGGCCAGTCGCAGCCGTGCCGCTACCCTGACCGAGGGTGACGAGAGGAGGTGGTCGCGGTGAGTACCGACGGAAGTAGTCGCAGCTCCGCGGCCGCCCGGTACCTGTCTGCCTGACCAGTGCCGCGTGGCCATCGCCCACGCCCACTGGGAGTCTTGTCATGACCAGGACGACGCACGCCGTCGCCGCGACGCTCACCGAACTCGCGTCGATGGACGCCGGCACGCTGATCCGCCACCTCGGCGCGAGCCCGGCCGGCCTGACCAGCCTCGAACGCGACGCCCGGCTGTCCCGCCACGGCCGCAACCGCATCGCCGGGGCGGACGGCCCGCGCTGGACCGGCCGCCTGCTGCGCTGCGTGCGCAGCCCCTTCGTCGGCCTGCTGCTGGGCCTGGACCTGGTGCTGGCGCTGACCGCCAACATCGCCGGCGCGGTCACCGTCGGCGTGATGGTGCTGGTCGGCGTGCTGCTCCGGTGCTGGCAGGAACACCGCTCCGACCAGGCCGCCAAACGTTTGCGGGCCCTCGTCGCGACCACCGCCACCGTGGCCCGGCGCGGCAGCCGCTCGCCGCGACGGTTCGCCGGCCCGCCCGGGACGGTCACCACCGAACTGCCGGTGGAGCTGCTGGTGCCCGGCGACGTCGTGCACCTCAAGGCGGGCGACCTGGTGCCGGCCGACTGCCGGCTGCTCACCGCCAACAACCTGGTCGTCGAGCAGGCGACGCTGTCCGGCGAGTCGCTGCCGGTGCGCAAGACGGTGACGACGGACCACATCGCCGGCAACGTGCTCGACTCGCCGGTGTTCTGCTTCCTCGGCTCCACGGTGGTCGGCGGCTCGGCGACGGCGGTGGTGGTCGGCACCGGCGCCGAGACCTACCTGGGCGCCATCGCCGAGCGGCTGACCCAGCCGGACCGCGACGCCGACGCCGGCATGCGGTCGGTGAGCTGGACCCTGATCCGGTTCACACTGGTGTTGGCGCCGATCGTGCTGGCGGTCAGCGGCCTCACCCACGGCGACTGGGCCGAGGCGGCGCTGTTCGCGGTCTCGGTCGCCGTCGGCCTGACGCCGGAGATGCTGCCGGTGATCGTCACGACCAACCTCGCCAAGGGCGCCGTCGAGCTGTCCGAGCGGCAGGTGATCGTGAAGCGGCTGCGGGCCGTGCACGAATTCGGCCAGCTGGACGTGCTGTGCGTGGACAAGACCGGCACGCTCACCGACGACCGGATCACACTCGAGCACACCGACGACCGGACGCTGGAGCTCGCCTACCTCAACTCCGCGTTGCAGACGGGCCTGCGCAACCCCTTCGACCGGGCGGTGATCGACGCCGTGGAGCCGGACCACCGGCTCATCCTCGAGGCGGGCTGGCGGCTGGTCGACGAGCTGCCCTTCGACCACGAGCGCCGCCGGATGTCGGTGATCGTCCGAGACACCGAGGGTCGGCACCTGCTCGTCACCAAGGGCGCCGTCGACCACGCACAAGCCGAGCACGGCACGAGGGTGCTGGGCCTGTGGTGCAAGGAGATCGAGCCCCGCGAGATCTACCAGCTCGCCGACGAGGACGGCGCCGAGCTGGTCGGCCACCTGTTCTTCCGGGACCCGCCGAAGGAGTCCGCCGCGACGGCGATCCAGCAGCTGACCGAGCTGGGCGTCCGCATCGTCGTCGTCACCGGCGACAACGAGCGCGTCGCCCGCAAGGTCTGCCGCGACATCGGCATCCCGGACGCCACCGTGCACGCGCGGGCGACGCCGCCCCGCAAGGCGGAGATCGTCCGCGAGTTGAAGGAAGCCGGCCACACCGTCGGCTTCCTCGGCGACGGCGTGAACGACGCCCTCGCGCTGCGCGAGGCCGACCTGGCGATCTCCGTCGGCGGCGCGGTGCCGGTCGCGCGGGACATCGCCGAGGTGATCCTGCTGCACAAGGACCTCACCGTGCTGGCCCAGGGCGTCCTTGCCGGCCGGCGCACCTTCGCCAACACCATGAAGTACGTGAAGCTGACCGCCAGCTCCAACTTCGGCAACGTGCTGAGCGTGCTCGCGGCGGCCGTGTTCCTGCCGTTCCTGCCGATGCTGCCGGTGCAGCTGCTGGTCCAGAACCTGGCGTATGACGTAGCTCAACTGGCGATCCCGTGGGATGGCGTGGATCGTGAGCAGGTGAGCTCTCCTCGCAAGTGGGCCGGCGGCGACCTCGCCCGGTTCATGCTCCTGGTCGGCCCGCTCAGTTCCCTGTTCGACCTCGTCCTGTTCGCGGCGATGAGCCACTACGACCCCGCGACCTTCCAGACCGGCTGGTTCGTCGAGGGACTGCTGTCGCAGCTGCTGATCGTGCACGTCATCCGCACGCAACGGCGCTCCCGGGCCGCCCTGCCGGTGATCGTCGCGACGGCCGCGGCCGCCGCGATCGGGCTGGCGCTGCCGTTCACGGGGCTTTTCGGTCTGGTACAGCTGCCCGCCACCTACTTCCCCTGGCTGGCCGCCACACTCGTGGGCTACTGCGCGCTGGTGCAGGCCGTGAAGACCTTCTACGTACGCAAGTTCGCCACCTGGCTGTGAGGAATTCTCGTGAACACCCTGGAGATGTCGCTGCGCCTGCTGGCGGGCGTCGGCCTCGGCGCCGCGATCGGCTTCGAGCGGCAGTACCGGGCCCGGATGGCCGGGCTGCGGACCAACGCGCTGGTCGCCGCGGGCGCCACGCTGTTCGTGCTGCTGTCCGGGTACGGCTTCGACGCCGTGCCCGGGCACGCCAGCGCGGACCCGACCCGGGTCGCGGCGCAGATCGTGTCCGGCATCGGCTTCCTCGGCGCCGGCGTGATCATGCGCGACGGCCTGAACGTGCGGGGCCTGAACACCGCCGCCACGCTCTGGTGCTCCGCCGCCGTCGGCGCGCTGGCCGGCGCCGGCCTGTACCAGCCGGCGGTGGCCGGCACGGTGGTGGTGCTGGTGGCCAACGTGGTGCTGCGGTGGGTCGGCCGGGCGGTGGACCGCACGCCGGCCTCCGGCGAGGAGACCACGACTTCGTACACCTTCATGGCCGTCACCAAGGACGAGGCCGAGGCGCACATCCGCGCGCTGCTGGTGCAGTCCATGACCGGCACCTCGTTCCAGTTGCAGTCGGTGTCCAGCCGCAACAGCACGGCCGAGGGCTACGTCGAGGTGCGTGCCGACCTGCTCACGGACAGTCGCGACGACAAGCAGATGGAGTCGGCGGTGTCGCGGCTGAGCATGGAGCCACAGGTGACGAGCGTGCGCTGGACGGCGCGCGCCACCCGTAACGGTGCTTCTCGGGACGACGACTGACGTGGATTGGTAGGGTGCCGCGACGGCGAGGAGCAGGGGGTACACGTGGGCCTGATCGACAAGATCAAGGGCGAGTTCATCGACATCATCGAGTGGACCGACGACAGTCGGGACACCATCGTCTGGCGGTTCCCCCGCTACGACAACGAGATCAAGATGAACGCCAAGTTGACGGTGCGTGAGTCGCAGGCGGCGGTGTTCGTCAACGAGGGCCAGATCGCCGACGCGTTCCCGCCCGGCATGTACACCCTCCAGACGCAGAACATGCCGATCCTGTCCACGCTCAAGGGCTGGAAGTACGGCTTCAACTCGCCGTTCAAGGCCGAGGTGTACTTCGTCAACACCCGGCAGTTCACCGACTTCAAGTGGGGCACGCAGAACCCGGTCATCCTGCGCGACCCGGAGTTCGGCATGGTCCGGCTGCGCGCCTTCGGCGCGTTCGCGATCCGGGTGATCGACCCGCCGGCCCTGCTGCGCGAGCTGGCCGGCACCGACCCGCAGTTCCGCACCGAGGAGGTCGGCGACTACCTCAAGCAGATCATCGTCAGCCGGCTGGGCACCGCGCTGGCCACCGCCGGCGTGCCGATGCTCGACCTGGCCACCCAGCAGGGCACCATCGGCGACCGGCTGGCCCCGGCGCTGAGCCAGGAGCTGGCGTCGGTCGGCATCGCGATCACCAAGTTCGTCATCGAGAACATCTCGCTGCCGCCCGAGGTCGAGGCCGCGCTGGACAAGCGCACCCAGATGGGCATCGTCGGCGACCTCAACCAGTACACCCAGTTCCAGGCCGCGAACGCGATCCAGGACGCCGCCAACAACCCCGGCGGCGCCGGCGAGGGCCTCGGCGTCGGCCTGGGCATGGCGCTGGGCCAGCGGGTCGGGCAGCAGTTCCAGCAGCCCGGCTACCAGCAGCCTGGCTACCAGCAGCCCGGTTACCAGCAGCCGCAGCAGGGCTACCCCCAGCAGGGCTACCAGCAGGCCCCGCCGCCGGCCGGCCCGCCGCCGCTGCCGCCGCAGATCCAGTGGTACGTCGGCGCGAACGGCCAGCAGCTCGGCCCGTTCGAGCCGGCCGCGCTCGCCCAGCAGGTGAGCTCCGGCGTGCTGACGCCGCAGTCCCTGGTGTGGCACCAGGGCATGGGCCAGTGGACGCCGGCCGCGCAGGTGCCGGAGCTGGCGTCGCTGTTCGGCGCCACCCCGCCGCCGCTGCCCCCGCAGGCGTGACCCGATGACCGGACCGATCACCCCCGGTGGCACCGTCACCCCCGGGGCGTTCCCCTGTGGCGGTTGCGGCGCCCGTGTCGAGTTCGCGCCCGGCACCACGGCGATGCGCTGCCCGTACTGCGGGTACGAGCAGCAGATCGCCGTCGGCGACCGGCAGATCCGCGAGCACGCCTTAGCCGAGCTCGCCACCCTGCCGCGCAAGCCGGTCGCGCAGCTCGGCGCGTACGTGTACGTGTGCCAGCGCTGCGCGGCGCAGACCCAGAGCAACGAGTCCGCGACCCTGTGCCAGTTCTGCGGCTCGCCGCTGGTGATGGATCCCAACGCCAGCGGGCAGATCGCGCCCGAGGCCGTGCTGCCGTTCGTGTTGGACCGCAACGGCGTGCGCGAGGCGCTGCGCGGCTGGATCAAGTCGCGGTGGTTCGCGCCCAACGCGCTGAAGAAGGTCAGCGAGGCCGAGTCCACCCGGGGCACCTACGTGCCGCACTGGACGTACGACTCGCAGACGTACTCCAGCTACTCCGGCGCGCGCGGCGAGCACTACTACGTCACCGAGACGTTCACCAACAGCGAGGGCCGGACCGAGACCAGACAGGTGCAGAAGACCCGCTGGTACCCGGTTTCCGGGCAGGTCAGCCGGTTCTTCGACGACGTCCTGGTGCCGGCCAGCATGGTCGTGCCGCCGGCGAAGGTCGACGCCATCGCGCCGTGGCCGCTGCCGGACGCCGCGCCGTACCAGCCGCAGTACCTGGCCGGCCTGCACGCGCTGCGCTACGACATCGAGCCGGAGACCGGCCTCGACGAGGCCAAGCGGCGGATGGACTCGGTGATCCGGGACGACTGCCGGCGCGACATCGGCGGCGACGAGCAGCGGGTCGACGGCGTCAACACCAACTACACGGCGCTGACGTTCAAGCTGATGCTGCTGCCGATCTGGATCGCCTGCTACCTCTACGGCGGCAAGTCCTGGCAGATCCTGGTCAACGGCCGCACCGGGCAGGTGCACGGCGAGCGCCCGTACAGCAAGATGAAGATCTTCCTGTTCGTGCTGGCGTGCATCGTCGTGCTCATCGTCGCCCTGTACCTCTGGCTGCACGGCCATTCCAGCGGCCCCGGCGTCGTCACCCACACGACGCCGACAAAACATCATTGACGCGAGGAAAGGGCATCCCGAAGGGGTGCCCTTTCCTTATGCCCCAAGCAACGCCTTCAGCCGCGGGGGTTCGGGTGCGTGGCAGCGGGCGTACAGGTCCCGGGCCTCGCGCCAGTGCGGCGGGGCGGCGCCCGGGCCGACGCTGGCCCGTAAAGCGATGCCCAGCACGCACAGTGTCGCCGCGACGCCGAGCCGGTCTCCACACCGCCGCTGCACGGACAACGCCTCCGTCGCCAGGTCGACGGCCCGCCAGGAATGCGTTCCCCGCAAGGCGATGTCGGCCAGCACGGACAGCGCCCGCCCCTCCAGCGCCCCGTAGCCGACGTCGCGAGCGATGCTCACGGCGTGTTGCGCGTACAGGGTCGCCTGCTCCAGCCCGCCGACCGGCACCAGGTTGACGGCCATGGTGATCAAGGCCTCGCACTCGTCGTACCGCGCGCCGATGGACCGGGCGAGGGCGACGGCCCGCTCGCATTCCACGGTGCCGCCGAGGATCGCGCCGAGCACGGTCCACGCGCACGCCTCCGTGCGCAGGTCGGCGATGTCGGCGCCGATCTCGATGGCGGCGCGGGCGGCGGCCAGCGCCTCGTCACGGCGTCCGGCGGCGTGCTGGATCTTGGCGATGGTCACCTGCGAGTGGGCTTCGTCGTTGCGGGCGCCGATCTCCCGGCTGCCGGCCAGCCCGGCGACGCAGCTGGCCAACGCCTCGTCCAGGTCCCCGTGCAGGCACAGCGCCGCCCCGAGGTAGACCAGCACCGTGCCCTCGCCGCGCGGGTTGATCTCCCTCTGCACGGTCAGAGCGCGCCGGTAGAAGTCCACCGACCGCTCCGACTCCCCGCGGGCCTGGCACACCATGCCGAGGTTGACCAGCGCCATCTCCTCGGTGAACCGGTTTCCCAGCCGCAGGCCGATCCGCAGCGCCTGCTCGTAGTGCGCGGCGGCCTGCGCCAGCTCGCCGGTGGACTCGCTGATCAGGCCGAGGTTGTTCCGCACGCACGCCTGCCCGTAGAGCCAGCCCGTCTCCTTGCACAGCTCCAGCGCGGACGTGCAGAGCTCGATCGCCTCCGCGTACTGGTTCACGGCGTAGTGCGCGGTGCCGAGGCTGAACAGCGCCGCCGCCTTGGCCCGAGGGTTCTCGGCCGACAACGTGAGCGCGAGGCGGGCGGTGGCGAACCAGTCGGCGATCTCGCCGCGCGCGTACAGGTAACCGCGAATGGCGTCGGCGAGCAGCCACGCCTGCTCACGGAGCCCCGCGCGCGCCGCGTGGTGGACGGCGGCGACCATGCCGGCTCGTTCCGCGTCCAGCCACGCCAGCGCGGACGCGAAGTCGTCGAACAGCTTCTCGGTGGGCGAAACCAGTTGCAGCACATGGGGATACAGCACGCCGACGGCCGCGCGGGCGTGCCGGAGGTAGTGCTCCAGCAGCCGGCACAGCACGCTTTCCCGCTCCTCGGCGCTGTCCTGCTCGCCGGACCGTTCGCGGGCGTAGTGCCGCAACAGGTCGTGGCACGTGTAGCGGCCGGGCTCCGGCTGGTCGACGAGGTGCGCGGCGGCCAACCGGTCCAGCAGCGCCGCGGCGTCGTGGGGAGTCGCCTCGATCAGCACCGCCGCGGACTCGGCGCTCACGTCCGGACCCGGCACCAAACCCAAGCGGCGGAACAGTTCCTGGGCGTCCGGCTTCAAACCGGAGTACGACAGGTCGAAGGCGGCGCGGACGGCGCTGTGCTCGTCGTCGTCGATACGCAGCGACGCCAGCACGTCACCCTGGTCCAGGGCGGCGACGTGATCGGCGATCTGCCGCCACGGGTGGCTCGCCAGCTGCGCCCCGGTGATCCGCAGCGCCAGCGGCAGATGCGCGCAGGTGGCGGCCAGCGACGCCGCGGCGGCGGGGTCGGCGTCGACGCGTTCGCCGCCGATCATGTTGCGCAGCAAGGAGATCGCCTCGTCGGGTGACAGCACGTCCAGCGCGAGGCGCTGTGCGCCGTCCATCGCGACCAGCCCGTCCAGGCGGGACCGGCTGGTGATCACGACCTGGCAGCCGGGGCCGGCCGGCAGCAGCGGCCGCACCTGCTCGCCGCTGACGGCATTGTCCAGCAGCACCACCATTTTCCGGTCGGCCAGCAGCGACCGGTACATGCCGGTGGCCTCGGCGAGGTCGACCGGCACCCGGTCGGGCTGCACGCCGACCGCGCGCAGGAACTGCGACAGCGCCTGCAACGGCTGCACCGGCGGGCCGACCGAGTAGCCGTTGAGGTTGACGTAGAGCTGGCCGTCCGGGAACTTCGCCCGCACCCGGTGCGCCCACTGCACCGCCAGGGCCGTCTTGCCGACGCCGGCCGTGCCGACGACCAGCTTCACCGCGCCGGCCTCGTCCAGGGCCGCGAACTGGTCCTCCCGGCCGGTGAAGTCGCCGATCGCCGGCGGCAGCAGCGCCGGCGCGGTCAGCTCCACCCGCGGCTGGGCGCGGCTGGCCGTCAGGGTCGGGTCGTTGCGCAGGATCGCCAGCTCCAGCCGGCTGAGGTCTTCGCTCGGGTCGATGCCCAGCTCCTCGGCGAGCAGCGCCCGGGTCCGCCGCGACACCGCCAGCGCCCGGCTGGTCTGGCCGCCCCGGTGCAGGGCCAGCATCAGCTGCCCGACCAGGCGTTCCCGGGTCGGGTGCAGGTCGACGAGCGTGGGCAGCTCGCTCAGCGCCTCCTGGTGCCGGCCGAGCCGCAGCAGGATGTCGAACCGGTCCTCCTGGGCCGTCAGCCGCGTCTCGGTGACGCCGCCGACCAGTTCGTCGACGATCTCCGGGTCGGCCGTGTCGACCAGCGCCGGGCCCCGCCACAGCGCCAGCGCCTCGTCCAGCAGGGCCAGCCGGGACGGGTCGTCGGCGCCGTCCCTCGACCGGGCGACCAGCGCCTGGAACCGGTGCACGTCGATCAGCATCGGGTCGGCCCGCAGCTGGTAGCCGGAGCCGCGCGTGACGACCGTCAGTTCGTCCGGGTCGACCTGGGCCTCCGAGAGCAGCGCCCGGATGCTCGACACCGACACCCGCACCGCGTGCGCGGCCGTGCGCGGCGCGCGCACCGGCCACACCAGCTCCACCAGCCGGTCCACCGGGACCAGCCGGTTCACCTCCATCGCGAGCACCGCCAGCACGAGCCGGCGCTGCCGCGGCCCGAGGTCGACGGTCGCGTCGCCGATCCTCGCCTGCACCGGTCCGAGCAGCCGGAGCTCCATGTGTCCCCCAGGACGTTCGCCACCTGGGTTTCAGGAGAGCGCCGCCCTACCGTGGATACACCACGCGGTTACACGAACACGAATGGCGCTCGTCCCCCGACGGACGAGCGCCACCCGGCCTGGAAATTAGCTTCGTGGATCAGGCTTCGGCCATGCCGGCGACGATCGACATCCGCGCCGCGCGCCGGGCCGGCATCAGCGCCGCCAACACCGCGGCGATCACCGCCGCGAGCAGCAGCACGCCCAGCTGGCCGCCCGGGATCGCCAGCCCGAGCTGGAGCTCCGGGTTCGACAGGGCCTCGATCAGCACCCAGGCGAACGCGCCGCCCAGGACCACGCCGATCAGGGCGCCCATCACGCCCATCAGCACCGACTCGATCACCAGCATCAGCCGCAGCTGGCCCTTGGTCAGGCCCAGCGCCCGCAGCAGCGCCGACTCACGGGTCCGCTCCAGCACCGACAGGCCCAGGGTGTTGGCGATGCCGAACAGCGCGATCACCACCGCCAGCCCGATCAGCGCCCACATCAGCCCGAGCAGGCTGTCGATCTGGCTGTTGAGCTGGTCCTTGGTCGCGGCCGCGCTGGTCACGTCGGCCACCGCGATGTTCGCGGTCGCCTGGTCCATCACGGCCTGGCCGTCGGCCGTGCTGACGCCCGGCTTCACCTTGACCAGGATCTGGTAGTAGCCGGTGGCCTTCGGCGCGACCGAGGTGAGCGTGTCCAGCGTGACCAGGACGTCCGTGAGCTGCTGCGCGTCGTAGACCGCGACGAGCTTGAGCGTCTTGTTGCCGTCCGGGGTGCTGACCACCAGCTGGTCGCCCAGCTTGACCGTGCCCGCGGCCTGCTTGTTCAGTGCCACCGTGCCCGGTCCGAGCTGGTGCAGGTCGCCGCTGACCATCTTCGGGTTGACCATGGTGCCGATCGCCGACGGGTCGATGCCGGTGGCCTCCTCGTCGCCGATCTGGCCGACGTTGACCGCCGCCATCTGGCTGGGGGCGACCTGGGCGATCTTGCCGTTCGAGCGGAGATTGGTGGCCAGGTCGGCGGGCAGCGCGTGGTCGTACACCGAGGACTTCACCACGAAGTCGGCCGGGAACCGCTTGTCCACCTGCGCGGCCGCCGCCTGCTTGCCGCTGTTGGCCACCACCGTCACCATCGTCACGATCGTCACGCCGATGACCAGCGCTGCGGTCGTGGCGGCGGTGCGCCGCGGATTGCGGCCGGCGTTGGCCGTGGCCAGCTTCGCCGGCACCCCGAACAGCAGGCTGGGCAGCGCGCCCAGCAGCTTGTTGACCGGGCCGACGATGAGCGGCCCCAGCACGATCACGCCGAGCAGCATCACCATGGTGCCGCCGCCGACCGTGAACAGCGTCGCGTTCGGCTGGTCCTTCAGGCCCATGCCCAGACCGATGATGCCCGCGCCGCCGAGCAGCAGCACCGCGGCGCTGATGATGCGCAGCACGCCGGTGCGGCGGACGTCGTCGTGGGTGTCGAGCTGGCTGCGCAGGGCCGCGAGCGGGGCGACCTTGGTGGCGCGCAGCGCCGGCAGGACCGCCGACACGACCGTCACCAGCACGCCGATCGCGAAGGCCGCGATCACCACGCTCGCCGTCATCGGCACGCTCACCGACGTCGCCGAGCCGTCGATCCAGCCGATCGCCTTCTCCAGCAGGGCGGCCAGGCCGATGCCGGCGGCCAGGCCGATCACCGAGGCGACCAGGCCCATCACGAAGGCCTCCAGCAGCACGCTGCCGAACACCTGGCGGCGTTCCGCGCCGATGCAGCGCAGCAGCGCCAGCTCCCGGGTGCGCTGGGCCACCAGGATGGTGAAGGTGTTGTAGATGACCATCGACGCGACCACCAGCGAGATCAGCGCGAAGATCAGCATGAACTGGGTCAGGCCGCCGCTGCCCTGGCCGGCGTGCTGGAGCGTGTCCTGGGTGAACGCGTCACCGGTCTGCACCGAGAAGGCCTTGCCCAGCTGGGCCGAGATGCGGTCGGCCAGCTCCTGCTGGCTCACGCCCGGGGCCGCGGCCGCCACGATCTGGTAGAGGCCGGACTGCTTGTCCAGCTTGGACAGCGCCGACGGGGTCAGCAGCACCTGCATGTCCGACAGCGACAGGGAGTTGCTGCCCTGGCTGTAGGTGCCGGACACGGTCAGCGGCACGGGCTTGTCGTCCGGGCCGAGCACCGAGATCTTCTGGCCGACGCCCAGCCCGAGGCTCTTGGCCGTCCGCTCGTCGAGGCCGATCTCGTTGTCCGCCTTGGGGAAGGCGCCCGAGACCAGGTCGAACTCCTGGAGCTGCGGCGTGCTCTCGATGGTGGCGACGAAGGCCGAGGCCGCCTTGCCGTTCGGCTTGATCACCGCGATGTCGCCGCCGCCGCGGGCGTCCGCGCCGGCGACGCCCGGGATCTTGCGGACGGAGTCGATGGTGTCCTGGGTGATCTTCGTGTTGTCGCCGGCGTTGGTGGCGTGGCTGATGCCGACCGAGACGTCGACGCCCTTGGCCTGGCGGGCGAACTCGTCGTGCACCTGCTGGTTGAGGGCGTTGCCCAGGATCAGCGTGCCGCTGACGAAGGCGACGCCGAGGATGATCGCTATCGAGGACAGCACCATCCGCGCCGTGCGGGCGCGCAGACCCGCGAGCGTGGCCCGGAACATCACGCTCCCAGGTGCTTGAGGGCCGACAGCACGGAGTCGGCGGTGGGCTGGTTGATCTCGCCGGCGAGCCGGCCGTCCGCGAGCAGCACCACGCGGTCCGCGTAGGAGGCGGCGACCGGGTCGTGCGTCACCATGATCACCGTCTGGCCGAGCTTGCGCACCGACATGCGCAGGAAGTCCAGCACCTCCGCGCCGGAGCGGGAGTCCAGGTTGCCCGTCGGCTCGTCCGCGAAGACCACCTCCGGCCGGGCCACCAGGGCGCGGGCGCAGGCCACCCGCTGCTGCTGGCCGCCCGACAGCTCGCTCGGCTTGTGGCTCAGCCGCTGGCGCAGGCCGATCGTGTCGACGATCGTGTCGTACCAGGCGCGGTCCGGCTTCTTGCCGGCCAGTTCCAGGCCCAGCAGGATGTTCTGCTCGGCCGTCAGGGTGGGCAGCAGGTTGAACGACTGGAACACGAAGCCCACCCGGTCCCGGCGCAGGCGGGTCAGGTCCCGGTCCGACAGCTTCGTGATGTCGGTCTGTCCGATGTAGACCTGGCCGTTGTCCACCGAGTCCAGGCCGGCCAAGCAGTGCATCAGGGTCGACTTGCCCGAGCCGGACGGCCCCATGATCGCCGTGAACCGGCCGGCCGCGAAGGCCACACTCACCCCGTCGAGCGCGCGGACCGCCGTGTCGCCCCGGCCGTAGACCTTCACCAGCTCACGGGCCTGGACCGCGGTACGGAGTCCGACGTCGGACGCCACAGCAGACATGCTTGCTCCTCACCTGGAAGTCGATGAGGCAGAACCTATGGCGCGGCGGCCCGCGTCAACATCCACTCGGGGGCGGGAACCGGCGTCGTACCCGAGGCTGACCGACGTCATCCCGAAGGCGTACAACCCCAGCTCGCGCCGCACGTCACCGGCCACAACCCGCCACGATCACGGCACATTTCACGGGCTACCGGCCACGACTTCAGGTACGTGTCGATGTCCTCGTCAAGGCCCAGCACACCTTGATCGACCAGCCGGAGCGCGCCGACGGCCGCCACGTGCTTGCCGGTCCCGGCAATGCAGGGAAGGACGCCTTACCCTCGTTGAACGCAGGTAAGGCGTCCTTCCCTGCATCGAGACCCCACCGTCACGCCATTTGCTGACGGATCCAGTTGGCTACGACGTCGAGGCGGGCGACGACCTCCAGGCCGGCCTGGGGGCAGGAGGGGCCGTTGTTGACGATGGCGACAAGGGTGCCGGTGCGGTCGTCGGAGGAGACGAAGAAGGGGCCGCCGGAGTCGTCGGGGCAGGGGCTGTTCTCCACGGTGCGGGCGACGGTGGGGGCGGCGTCGAGGGTGTACGAGTGGAGCGCGGCCACGGTGAAGGTGCCGCGTTTGAGGTGGTCGGACGGGGCGACGACGGTCGGCGAGGTGGAACCCCAGCCGGCGAACTGCAGGGGCTCGCCGACGGTGGGTGGGCCGGTGGGCAGCGCGAGGGGGACGATGTCGGTGATGGTGTGGTCGAGGCGCACCACGGCGAGGTCGTTGACCGGGGACTGGCGGACGTCGACGACCTGGGCGGTGTCGCCGCCGGGGTCGCTGTCCTTGAGCTTCCCGAGCGTGACGGTCATGTGGTACCGAGGCGGCCCGCTGTCGGGAGTGCCGACGATGCTGTGGAAGCAGTGCCCGGCGGTGACGACCCACTGCGGCGCGATGAGGGAGCCGCTGCACGCGCCGCTGCGGACGCTGCCGTCGAGCTGCGGAATGTCGTGAGACGTCAGCTTCGCGTTGAACGGCAGCACGTGCGAGAGAACGGGCTTGGCAACCACGTGGTGTTCCGGCGCGGGCGCGCGGTGCGCGAAGACGTGGGCGCACGCGCCGCCGGCGCCCAGGACGGCGGCGAGCGCCAGCACGCCAAGGCGCGAAGACCTCTTCATAGCCCTGATACGCGCCAGCGCCGGCGGCCGTTGCACCCGACGGTCAGGAGTCCAGCAAACCCCGGTCATACGCGGTGGCAACGGCCTCGGCACGGCGGCTGGCGCCGAGTTTGGCCATGACGCGCGACAAATGCACACTGACGGTCTTCTCGCTGATGAACAGCTCCTCGCCGACCTCGCGGTTGGTACGGCCCATGGCGACCAGGGCCAGCACCGACCGTTCACGGGGCGTGAGCACGTCGACGGTGTCGCGGGGCTCGGTCTCGCCGAGTTGGATGCGGCCACGCTTGGCGAGCTCGGTGACGGCGGTGCTCAGCGGCACGGCCCCGAGCCGGTCGGCGGTCTCGGCGGCGAGCCGTAGCTGTTGGGCGGCCTCGTCCTTGTCGTCGTCGGCGAGCAGCGCGCCGGCCAGCCGCCAGCGGGCCAGGGCCCGCTCGTACGCGTGCCCGTAGCCGAAGGCGTCGACAACCCGCCGCCACGCCTGCGGATCGCCGGTGCCGTCGTCGAGCCGGGTGATCTCGGCGGCGAGCCGGGTCTGCCACGCGAGCCCCTCGGGCCCGAGCTTTCCGCTGCGGGGCTTGGACTTCCCGGCGATCGCGCCGAGGTCGGCGAACCGCTGGGCGGTCGCCAGGGCGGCGGACTCCGCGTCGGTGTCCCGGCGGCGCCGGGCCCGCCGGGCGACGTCGGCGGCGGCGGAGATGCCGAGCGCGGCGACGCGGATCTCGGCGGTCAGGCCGGGCTCGAAGGACTCCATCGTGTCCAGGCCGTCCTGGGCGGCGGCCATGGCGAGATCGGGACGGCCGCGCCAGTGGTGCAGCTCGATCGCGGCGGCGGTGCAGAACAGCGGCAGCTGGTAGTCGCGCCGCCATTCGGGACGGAGTCGTTGCAGCAGCTGCTCGGCGTGGTCGAAGCGGCCGGCGCCGACGGCGGTCAGCAGGCCGGAGGAGGCGACGATGGCGTTGCCGATGTTGGCGACGGGATCGCCGGGCAGCCGCGCCGCCTCGGCGCTGCCGACCCAGTCGCCGGCCACGTAGCGGGCGATCGCCAGCAGCGCCCGGAGTTGGAAACCCGAAGGGCCCCAGGACAGTCCGTTCTGCTCGGACCGGCGCAGCCCCTCGCCGAAGACCTTCACGGCCTCGCCGATCAGGCCCTGCTCGTACCGGTTGATGCCGAGGTTGAACCAGGCCCGCAGCTCCACGTTCAGCGCGCCGGCCTCGATCGCGCGATCCCGGGCGATGATCAGCCGCGAGCACGCGTCGTCGACGCGGCCCTCCTTCTCGTCCAGCACGGCGATCGTGATCAGGGTGTCGGCCTCGGCGCTGCGGGAGCCGGTCTCCACGGCGACGCGGACGGCGGCGTCGGCAGCCGCCCGGGCGTCGGGCAGACAGACGACGCGCAGCATCCGGGCCCGGACGGCCATCACCCATGCCTTGTTCACCGACGGCGGCTCGTCCCGCACGAGTTCCCAGGCCTGCGCGATGACGTCGGCGGCCTCGCGCTCCTTGCCGTCCAAATTGGCCAGTGCCATCGCCAGGCGCCGCAGCGCTTCGATCTTCGCCTCGCCCTCGGCGACGCGAACGGTCTGACGGGCGAAGGCGACGCCGCGCTCCAGTTCGCCGGCACTGATCGCGAACATGCTCGCGAGCTTGGTCAGCTTGACCTCGCTGATGCCGGCGTGCGACTCGGGGTCGGGCACCGCGCCCCAGATCTTCATCGCCTGCTCGGTGAAACCCAGTGCCTCGCTCGGCGCGCCGGCCTCGTCGGCCTCGCGGGCGGCCTGCACGTACGCGGCCAGCGCCTGCGGCAACGCGTGGCTTTCCATGCTGTGGTAGGCAAGCTTGGCGGCCGCGCCGCGAATTCCCAGCTCCCCCATGACCTGCTTCGCGTACGCCGCGTGCAGCCGGACCCGTTCGCCGGGCAGCAGGTCGGTGTAGATCGCCTCGCGCAGCAGGGCGTGCCGGAACGCGTAGTGCTCGTCGACGTCGATCGTCTGCAACACGTTGTGCTGCACGGCTTCCCTCAGCGCCTCCTCCAGCTCGGCGGGCGCCATGTCGGCGACCTCGTGCAGCCGCGCGTAGCGGACCCGTCGACCGCCGGCCGACGCCGCGCGCAGCACCTGCTGCGTCTGCGGGCTGAGGCGTTCGATCCTGGCGAGCAACACGTCCACGAGCGCGGTCGGCATGCCAGGCTCGCCGCAGTCGGCACAGCTGGCGAGCAGCTCCTCGGCGAAGAAGGCGTTGCCCTCGGAGCGTTCCGCGATGCGCTGCACCATCGTCTCGGCGACGTCGTCGTCCGCGAGTGACCGGACGAACAGCACCGCGTCCTCCTTGTTGAACGGCGTCAGATCGAGCCGTTCCACCGCGGACAGCCGCACGAGCTCCGCCAGCACCGGCCGCAGCGGGTGGCGCCGGTGCAGTTCGTCGGCACGGTAGGTGATCACGACGAGCAGCCGCTGGGTGCTCAGCCGGGACAGCAGGAAGGTCAGCAGGTTCCGCGAGGACGAGTCGGCCCAGTGCACGTCCTCGATGGTCAGCAGCACGGTCCGCTCGGTCGACAGCTCGGTGAGCAGGCTGTGCACGGCGTCGAACAGCTGGAGCTGCCCCAGCTCGGCGTCGTCCTCACGGCTCGGCGGGCGCACCGCCAGGTCGGGCAGCAGCCGGGCCAGCGCCGGACGGCTGTGCAGGGCGTCGTGGTGGTCGGCGCGCAGCTGCGCCAGCACGTCGGCGATCGGCAGGTAGGGCAGGCCCGCGGCCGAGCCCACGCACCGTCCCGTGAGGACCAGCGCGCCGGCCCGCTCGGCCGTCGCGGCCAGATCCGTGACCAGGCGGGTCTTGCCGACGCCGGCGTCCCCCGACACCAGCACGGCGTTGGCCTGTCCCTGCTCGGCGCGCGCGAAGGCGGCACGCAGGCGGCCGATCTCCGCGCTGCGTGCCACCAGCGGAATTCCCGATCCCAGGCGCGGCACGGTGGGCATGGTCGCACACCTCAGGCGGCCAGGCGGGTCACTTTCGCGTCGGACTGGTCACTCTCCCGACGCCGGTGGTGGAACAGCCGCGACACCCAGGACGGCTGCTCCCAGGAGTGGCGGGTGAGCTCCCGGGCCCGGGCCTGGCGGTACTCGACCTCGGCGCGGATGGACTCGGGGGCGCTGTACTCCAACATGGTTTCCTCCTCGTTGTTCGACGAGAAGGAGATTCGTCCTGAGGCCTGCCCCCGGACATCGGACGAACACCTACGCCATCCCTTACCCGCCCCCTTACCCACGCCTGAGGCCCAGGTAAGGCCCCTCAGCCCCCGTGAGTCGCGCCGTCGAGCACACCGAATGCAGGTCTCGGGCACATCCAGTCAGGTGTGCCCGAGACCTGCATTCGGTGTGTCTGAGCGCGCGACTCACGGGGGTTCACGCGGGGGTTCTGACGGTGACTCGGGCGCGGGCCAGGCGGGTGCGGACGGCGTCGGCCTCGGGGGCGTTGAGGTTGGTGAGCACGGTCAGGGAGCGCTGCCAGTGGGGCAGCGCCGACTGGTCGCCGAGGAAGTCGAGGGCCTGGGCGATGCGGTCGTGGGCAATGCCCTGGTGGTAGACGCTGCTGGCCTCGACGGCGACCTCCAGCGACCGCTTGGCCGCGGTCAACGCCTCGGCCCCCTCGCCCAGCGCGATGAGCGACTCGGCCAGCGTGCTCAGCCCGGCCGTCTCTCCGACGGAGTCGCCGAGCTGCCGGTAGATCTCCAGCGCCGCGCTCAGCTGCGTGACGGCCTCGGTGTGCCGCTGCTCCCCGGCGTACAGCACGGCCAGGTTGTGCAGGTTGTTGGCCTCGGCGAACTGCGCGCCGGTGCGCTTGCTGATCTCGGCGGCCCGGAGGTACTGCACCTCGGCCTCGTGCGCGCGGCCGGTGGACTGGAGGATGTTGGCGATCGACGTGTACGCCCGCGCCTGCCACTCGCCGTGGCCTTGCCGCCGGCTCACGGAAAGCGCTTCCCGTTCCGCCTCCAGAGCCTCGTCGAATCGCTCGTGCAACGTGAGGACCACACCGAGGTTGTGCAGGGTCACGAACTGCGCCAACGGATCCTTCAGCCGCCGCACGACCGGCGTGGCGGCCTCGTGCGTCGTCAGCCACGAGTCCCGGTCGGCCAGCAGCCAGAACAACCGGCTCAGCGTGTACGGCAGCTGCCACGCGTGCACCGGCCAGTCGTGCGTGACCGCGTAGCCGGCGGCGGCGAGCAGATTGACGCGCTCGGACTCCAGCCACGCCATGGCCGTGGCGGCCGAGTCGATCACGGGGATCTCGGCCGGCGGGTGCTCCGGCGAGATCTCGACGGTCCCCCGCGTGATCGGCAGCAGCCCGTCCGCCAGGTCGGCGCAGTACAGGTAGTAGTCGAGCATCCGGCCGGCGACCGCCCGCTGCTCGTCCTCGCTGAGCTCCTCGCCGGCCAGCGTCACGCAGTAGGCCCGCATCAGGTCGTGCGGCAGGAACCGGCCGGGTTCGGTCACGGTGAGCAGGTGCGCCGCCTCCATGGCGTCCAGCGCCCGCATGGCGTCACACAGCCGCACCTCCGCCAGCGCCGCGACGAGGTGCGGGGTGATGTCGTGACCGGGGTGCAGGCCCAGCAACGCCAGCAGCCGCGCGGGCAGCGGCGGCAACGCGCGGCGCGAGGCGTCGAACGCGGACCGCACGGCGCTGGCGCCACCCTCCAGGCCCAGGGCGGCGAGCCGCCCCTGCTCGTCGTCCAGCTCCGACACCAGCGCCGCCACGGGCTGCCTGGGCGCGACGGCCAGCCGCGCGGCGGCGATGCGCAGCGCCAGCGGCAGCCGGTCGCACAGCGACGCCAGCCGCGCCACCTGCGCCGGCTCCTCCCGCAGGCGGGCGCTGCCGGCGATCCGGCCGAGCAGGTCCACGGCGTCGTCGTCGCTGAGCATGTCGACGTCGACCAGCTTGGCGTCGGCGTGCGCGACCAGCCCGTCCAGCCGACGCCGGCTGGTCACCAGCACACAGCAGCCGGAGCCGGCCAGCAGCGGCATCAGCTCCTCGGAGCCGCGGGCGTTGTCCAACATGATGATCATTCGACGGTCGGAGACCATCGTCCGGAACAGCGCCGCGCGCTCGTCCACGGTCGCCGGCACCTCGCCCGCCACCACGCCCAGCGCGCGCAGGAACCGCCGCAGCACCTCGTTGGCGTCCAGCGGGTCCCGCTGCGGGTCGTAGCCGTGCAGGTCGACGTGCAGCTGGCCGTCGGGGAAGTCGGCCCGCACGCGGTGCGCCCAGTGCGTGGCCAGCGCCGTCTTGCCGACGCCGGCCGGGCCGGTGATCGCCACGACCAGGCCGTTGGGCGTCTCGGCCCGCAGCTCGTCGAGGCGGTCCAGCAGGTCCTGCCGGCCGACGAAGGTGGCCGGATCGGGCGGCAGCTGCCCCGGCACCGCGGCCGCGACGACCACCGGCGGCCGCTGCTCGCCGGGGCCGGTCAGGTCCTCGCCGGCCAGCACGGCCTGGTGCAGCCGCTGGAGCTCGGGCCCGGGCTCCACGCCCAGCTCGTCGATCAGCATCTGCCGGGCGGTGCGGTAGGTGGCCAGCGCCTCGGCCTGCCGGCCGGTCTGGCACAGGGCGCGCATGGTCATGCCGTAGAGGCGCTCGCGCAGCGGATACTCGTCGACCAGCCGGGACAGCTCGGCCACCACGTCCGCGCCGCGGCCCAGCGCGAGCCGGATCTCGGCCCGCTCCTCCAGGACGGTCAGCCGGCGCTCGACCAGCCGGCTGCGCTCGACCTCGGCGAACAGGCCCGGCAGCCCGCCGAGCGGGTCGCCCTGCCAGAGGGCCAGGGCGGCGTCCAACTCGTCGGCGGCGGTGGTCAGGTCGCCGGCGGCCCGCAGGCGGCCGGCGGCGGCGGTGCGGAGGTCGAAGACGTCCAGGTCGACCCACGCGGGGTCGAGGCGGAGCTGGTAGCCGTCGCCGGAGGAGCGCAGCAGGTCGCCCTGCGACCGGCTGGCCCGGCTGGGCTCCAGCGCGCGGCGCAGGCCGGCCACGTACGTGTGCACGACATTGACCGCGCTGCTCGGGGCGCTCTCGCCCCACAGCGCGTCGATGATCTGGTCCCGGCCCACGACCGTGTTGCGCCCCAGCACCAGGGCCGCGAACACGACCCGCTGCTTGGGCGCCCCCAGCGCCACGTCCTGGCCGTCCCGGCTGGCGCGCAGCGCGCCCAGCACCTCGAACCACCAGGGCAATCCACCGTCCGACAAGCGATCAGCCCTCCATGCCGCCCACGCGGCGATCGAAGCCTAATCGGGCCTCCAGACGTACTCCAGAGGAACTGTGGACGGTTCAGTAATCATTGTTACCAGTTCCACCCGATGGAACCAGAACACGGAGCCCGCAAGCTCCCCACAGACGACGCGGGCCGATCGATGTGCAGAGGGCAACAGCCCGCGGCGGCGGAACATCGATCGGTTCGCGTCCCCCATTGCCCCGACCCCGGACGCCACGCGTCCGGGGTTGTCGGCGCGCCGCGGGGATTGTGTCCCCACGGCGCCGACGGCTCGTGGCGGGCTCAGTCCCGCCGGAACCCCTCACCGCGGGCGGCGGTCAGGAACCGCCGCCAGCTCGACTCGCCGACGAGCAGCGAGCCGCCGGCCGGGTTCTTCGAGTCGCGGACGGCGGTGTCCGCGCCGGCGAAGGCGATCTCAACGCAGCAGACGTCGCGGGGACCGCTGTAGCTGCTCTTGCGCCAGGTCAGGTCGGCCTGGGTTTCGATCACGACAGCACACTCCTTGGTTGCAGCCCCGTCGCCCGCCGCCTGCCGCACGGCCCGGCCGGGGCCTAGTCGAATTGAGAGGCCGCGTCCGCGATGAAGGCGATCGAGTCCTTGGGGCTCAGCCCCGCGGCGACCAGATGCCCCCACAGCATCGAGTAGTAGTCGACCTCATCGGCGTTCTCCTGGAACGTCCCGTCGACCGTTCCTTCGACGTAGACCACGTCGCGGTCGGCGGGATCGGGGAATTCCATGATCACGAATGACGCGCCCATACCGGGGTACGAGCGGTGCGCGAAAGGGATCACCTGGAAGGTGACGTTCGGCCGGGTGGACAGATCCACCAGGTGGTCCAGCTGGGTCCGCATCACCTCGGGGCCGCCGACCGGACGGCGCAGCACGGCCTCGTCGAGCACGAAGGAGACCCGCGGCGGGTCCTCCCGCTCCAGGATCCGCTTGCGCGTCAGGCGCATCGTGATCCGGCGTTCCGCCTCGTCCGGCGACATGTCCGGCGCACCCTCGGCGATCAGCGCCCGGATGTAGGCCTCGCTCTGCGCGAGTCCGGGCACCAGCATCGCGTTGTAGGTACGCAGGATCGCGGCCTCGGCCTCGAAGCCGAGGAAGGCTCCGCGACCGACGTCGCCGAAGGACTCCCACCAGCCCTTGATCCGGGCCTCGCGGGCGATCTGCACGAGGTACTCGCGCTGTTCCTCCGGCACCCCGTAGAGCAGCAGCATGTCGCGCACGTCCCGGGGCGTGACCCCGACCCGCAGCGTCTCGATGCGACTGATCTTGGACGGCGAGCACTCCAATTTCTCGCCGACGTCCTCGATGGTCAGCCCGGCCGCCTCTCGCAGCCGGCGCAGCTCACTGGCGAGACGACGCTTGCGAACCGTGGGGCTCGGTTGCATGGTCACCTGTCAACCGCCTTTCGCACGAAACTCAGTGTGGAACGGGACTTGAGAGCCGGCAAAGACCTGTCATCCAATCGTGTAGTGCAACTTGCAGAAACCCGGCGGACGGTCGCAGGCTGCTAGCCGACACGCCGCACCGGGGACCTCAAGCGGGTGCCACCCACCAACCGTGGAAGGACCAGGGATGACCGAGCTCACCGGACGTCGTTGGGACATCGCCTGCCTGGACGCGCTGGACCGGAAGCGACAGGTGCACGTGTGGTCCTGCCCCGGCCGGATCGTCATGATCTCACCGCCCGCCGAGACCTCCAGCCTGACGATCGCCGAGGCGACGCAGCTGCGCAAGAGCCTGGAACGCGCCATCGAGGAAGCAACGGCCCTGCTCGTGAATCGGGCGGGGTGACCCACCGACATGCCCACCAGCGTGTTCAGTCAACTCGACAAGTCCCTGCACGAACATCTGTCCGACCTGATGCGTCTGGCCGCCAAGGCTGACGACCGTACCGCGATCGGCCTGGCCCGGGCCGAGCTACCCCGCATGGTGAGCGCGCTCAAGGCACTGCTGGACGAGCACCAACCCGACGAGAACGGCCGCTGCCCGACCTGCCGCACCCGCCGCTTCAGCCGGCGACTCCCCTCCCCGTGCCGCGCCTACCTGGCCGCGCACCTCTGCCTGACGATCACTCGCGACGAACAGCGCGCAGCCTCCGGCGATGGGTCCGCCCGCAGGCATCTGCGCAGCGCCGGCTGAGGGTCCAGCCGGACAACCCCAGGACGACACGGGCCCCGAGTCCGTGCTCGAGCCGGGTGGCGCATCACCCCCGTACGCCCCCTCCCCGCGCCGCCCGGGACACACACGCGATCCCCGCCCACTCCCAAACCATCGCCGGGCGGGGATCGTGTGTGTTCACAGAAGTTCACTCGATCGAGTGAGAGAACCATCGGCTCACCGCGGCGGCCGGGTCGCCGTCGCCGGCCCAGGCCACCACGCCGTCCGGGCGCACCAGCAGCGGCTCGTCGCCTTCGACGAAGATCAGCCCGTACTTTGTTGCGAGGCCAACGAGTTCCGGATCTCCGACCAGCAGGCCGCGACCGTCGCGACAGCGCTCGGCCAGCCGCGAGCCGTCACCGAGATCCACATCCCGCACCAGTGAAGATCGCCAGACGCCCGCGATGTGTTTGACCACGTAGGTGGTGGCGTCCACGGTGTCGAGCATCTCTCGCATCACCGCCCGCAGCGCCCGGCTGCGCGGATCCGGCCGCAGCAGGGCGACCTGCGCCATCGTCCAGTCCTGGACCCACTTGCCCGCCGGGTGCCGCTCCTCCTGATACGTGTCGAGCAGGCCGTCCGGCGCCGTGCCGCGGATCGTCGCCGCGAGCTTCCAGCCGAGGTTGACCGCGTCGCCGATACCGAGATTCATGCCCTGGCCGCCGAACGGCGGGTGCACGTGGGCGGCGTCGCCGGCGAGCAGCACCCGCCCGTGCCGGTACTCGGCGGCCTGCCGGGTCGTGTCCGAGTAGCGGGAACCGTGGTGCAGCGCGGTGACCGTCACCTCCCGCCCGCTGACCCGACGAAGGCTCGCCTCGAGTTCCTCGGCCGTCACGGGCTCGTCCCGGTACGGCAGTTCCGACACGAACTCGGTGCATCCGACGAGGAGCCCGCCCTGCGGCATCTCGCCGTGCATGTAGAAGCCGGTCTCGGTCATGTCGCCGTCGGGCAGCTCACCGTCGATGTCCACAATGGCCTGATACGACAGCTGTTCCGGGTCCACGCCGGGAAAGTCGGCGCCGACGAGCCGCCGCACGACACTGCGCGCGCCGTCGCAGCCGACCAGCCAGCCCGCGCGGATCCGCTCGTCGCCGACGTGCACCGCCACGCCGTCGGCATCGGCGTCGAAGCCGGTGACCCCGGCGTCGTACCGGATCTCGACACCCAGCTCGCGGGCCTTCGCCGCCAGCACGTCCACCAACTCGGCGCGGTGCACGAACCCGCCGCCGTTGACCGCGCGATGCCCGCGCAGGTCCGGGTCGTCCGGGTCGACCAGCGTCGCCTTGGCGAAGATCAGCGAGAAGTGGCCGAGGTTCACCGCCTTGCCGCCCTCGTCCGCCCGAACAGCGTGGGCGCGCCCGCCTGCGCCTTGCGCACCGCCGGCAACAGGCCGCGGCGGTCCAGGTGCTCGACCGTCGGCACGTTCATCGCCCGGTAGCCCATCGGGCCGTCGACCTCGCGCTGCCCATCCCGCGTCAACCGCTCCAGCACCAGCACGTCCAGGCCGGCCAGGCCCAGCTCCACGGCCAGTGTCAGGCCGACCGGCCCGCCGCCGGCGATCGCCACGTCCCTCATGTCGCCCCCCTCATTGAGTACAGCGTTCGCCGCCTTTCCACGGTAGCGATCACCGACGCCGAGGACGTCGAGGCCGTGTCGATGCGAGGGACAGCGGCCTTTGACCCGAGGCTCCCTCGATACCGGATGAAGGCGACCACTTCTCATGTTCCCGACCGCGACGAGCGGACGTTCGAGCAGGGCTTGACCTCGGTCATCGACGGTTTCGACGCGCGACTCCGCTGACGTCACCCGAAAGTGGGTGATCGCGGCCACTTCTCCGGCTCCAGCTGAGGGTAAAGTAATATTTACACACCGTTGACTGACCCTCGACGTGACTCTCGGCATCATGGAGATCACGGAAACGTCAACGACCGAGTCTGGGGAGTCTCGCTTGTCCGTCGCAGATCAGCGCACGAAGAAGTCGCATGCCGGTGAACACACCACCGCCGGCCCGCCCACCGGGCTGCGCACCGTGCTCCGCTTCGACCTACCCGCGTCCTTCGTCGTCTTCCTGGTGGCAGTCCCGCTGTCGCTGGGCATCGCGGCCGCCTCCGGCGCGCCGCTGATCGCCGGCCTGATCGCCGCCGTCGTCGGCGGTGTGGTCGGCGGCCTGCTGAGCGGGGCCCCGCTCCAGGTCGCGGGCCCGGCCGCCGGCCTGACCGTCATCGTCGCCGGCCTCGTCGCCCAGTTCGGCTGGGCCGCCACCGCCGCCATCACCGTCGGCGCCGGCCTGGTCCAGCTGCTGCTGGGGTTGAGCCGCGTCGGCCGCCTCGCGCTCTCGCTGTCCCCCGCCGTCGTGCACGGCATGCTCGCCGGCATCGGCGTCACCATCGCCATCGGCCAGCTGCACGTGATGCTGGGCGGCACCAACCAGGGCTCGGTGCTCGACAACGTCACCGAGCTGCCGGGCCAGATCGCCGGCCTGAACCCCGGCGCACTCCTCGTCGGCGCGCTCACCATCGCGGTGATGCTGCTCTGGCCCAAGATCCCCAAGGTCAACGTCGTGCCCGCCCCGCTGGTCGCGGTGGCCCTGGGCACCGCCGTCGCCGCCGGCTTCCGGCTCGACCTGGTCCGCGTCTCCCTTCCGTCCGACATCATCAACGAGGTCGTGCTGCCGCAGCTGCCCAGCGGCCCGGTGCTGGCGATCATCGGCGGCATCCTCACCGTCGCGCTGGTGGCCAGCGTGGAGTCGCTGCTGTCGGCGGTGGCCGTGGACAAGCTGCACGACGGCCCGCGGGCCAACCTGGACAAGGAACTGCTGGCGCAGGGCGCGGCCAACATGGTGTCCGGCGCGCTCGGCGGCCTGCCGGTGACCGGCGTGATCGTGCGCAGCTCCACCAACGTCGCCGCCGGCGCGAAGACCCGCTGGTCCACGATCCTGCACGGCATCTGGATGCTGCTGGCCGTGCTGCTGCTGGCCAGTGTGCTGCGGATGATCCCGATGGCCGCGCTGGCCGCGGTGCTGGTGGTGATCGGCATCCGGCTCGTCAGCGTCGCTCACATGAAGCAGCTGTGGCGGCACCGCGAGATGGTCGTGTACGCGGCGACGCTGCTCGGCGTGATCGGGTTCGGCCTGGTCGAGGGCGTGCTGGTGGGTCTGGCCGTGGCGCTGCTGAGCGCCTTCTACCGGCTAACCCACTCCACTGTGGAGGTTCAACAGGCCGACGGCCGCTGGTGGGTGACCGTGCGCGGCTCGCTGGTGTTCCTCGGCGCCGGCCGGCTGGTGCGGGAGCTGCGGGCGATCCCGTTGCGCGAGCAGGTGGTGCTGGAGCTGCACGTCGACTTCATGGACCACGGCGTGTTCGAGGCGATCAACGACTGGCGCGTCGGCTACGAGCGCACCGGCGGCCGCGTGCGCGTCGACGAGGTCCTGGACAGCTGGTACCACCGGGCCATCGGCGGTCGGCCGGAGCGACGCAAGTCGGTGCGCGGCAACGTGCCGCCCCGCTGGTTCGCGCCGTGGTCGCACTGGCAGCGCGCGGAGCCGGCGGACGTCGAGCTGGCCGACGTCGATCTGGCCGCGCAGGCCGACGATTCCGACCACCTGATCGCCGGCGTCCGGGCGTTCGACAAGCACGCCGCCGAGCTCGTGCGGCCGTTCCTGAGCGAGCTCGCCGAGCACGGCCAGCGGCCCAAGCAGCTGTTCATCACCTGCTCGGACTCGCGGGTGCTGCCCAATCTGTTCACCAGCAGCGGCCCCGGCGACCAGTTCAGCCTGCGCAACGTCGGCAACCTGGTGCCGGGCTTCGGCGAGGACGCGTCGGTCGGCTCGGCCGTCGAGTACGCGGTGGACGTGCTGTCCGTGCAGGAGATCGTGGTCTGCGGGCACTCCGACTGCGGCGCGATGAAGGCCGTGCTGGCGCAGTCGGTGGCCGAGGGCTCCGCGCTGCACGACTGGCTCCGGCACGCCGAACCGAGCCTGCTGCGGCTGGCCGCCACCACCGGCGAGGACGCCAAGATGCCGGCCAACGAGCGCCTGTGCCTGGCCAACATCGCCCAACAGCTGACCAACCTGCTCAGCTACCCCAACGTCGCCGCCGCGGTGGCGGCCGGCAAGGTGAAGCTGGTCGGCATGTACTTCGACATCGCCGCCGCCAAGGCCTTCCTGGTCGACCCCGACCGCCGGGCCCTGCGCGACATCACGGTCTGACGCCACGGAAACGGTGGCGCGGGCGACAGCCGCGCGCCCGCGCCACCCTCCGTCAGATCAGGCCCTCCCGCACGGCGAAGGCCACCGCGTGCGAGCGGTTGCGCAGCTCGAAGCGGACCGTCACGTCGTGCAGCAGGCTCTTGACCGTCCGCTCCGAGTAGCAGAGCTTCTTGGCGATCTCCCGGGTGCTCAGCCCCTGGGCGATCAGCCGCAGCACGTCCGTCTCCCGCGCGGAGATGCCCGACATCTTCAGCCCCCGCGGCTCGAGCACCTTCGTCTGGAGCCGGCCGACCCGGTCCAGCAGGCGGCCCAGCAGGTCCGGCGGCATGGAGCCCTCGCCGGCCTGGGCCGAGTTGATCAGGCGGACCAGCGCGTCGGCGTCGATCTGGCTGCGCCGGGCCACCGAGCAGACCCCCGACTGCACGGCGGCCAGCACCTCGTTGTCGTCGATGGCGCCGGCCAGCAGCACTATTCGCCGATAGCCGCGGGCCCGCATCCGGCGCAGCAGCGCCATGACGCGCTCGTCGAAGCGGTCCCCCACGGCCAGCGCGACGGTGCGCGCGGGCTCGGCGTTGGCGTCGTCGACGAGCTGGATCTCCGGTCGCCCGCGCAGTGCGAGCACGATGCCGCCACGCAGGATCGGATCGGTCGCGCACACGAGCACCGCGGTGCGTGTCATGGTGTTGAGCACGAGATTCCCCTGCCTCCCCATCAGGCGCGCCCACATACGGCGCGCCGTGTGACCAAGATGCCCCTTCGGGCTTCCCGGCCGCATGGGTGCAGGTTCCCGACATCCCGGGACGCGCACCCATTTTTTGGGTCACGGCAGGGTAACGGCACCGTCGCGTTCGGACTCGGACGCGACGACGCCGCCCCCGCCGGGCGGCGGGGGCGGCGTCACCATCGGGCAATCAGCAGGTGTGCGTCCAGGAGCACTCCAGGCCGGCCCGGCGGTCGGTCGCCTTGCCGGTGCGGGCGTGCGGGGCGAGCCGCTGCGCCGGCTGGCGCGCGGTGTCGGCCGACCCGTCGTACTGGGCCAGCCGGACCGCGACCGCGTCCTCCACGTCCTTCACCGTGGCGGGCAGGAAGTTGTTCGACACCATGGAGAACACCAGGTGCTCGCCGTCGGCGGCGGTGACGTAACCGGACAGGGCGCTGACGCCGGTCAACGAGCCGGTCTTGCCGTGCAGGTTGTTCGCGGCCGGCGTGCCGGCCATCCGGTGCGCCAGCGTGCCGCCGATCGCCGGGTCGCTGTTGCCGGCCACCGGCAGCGCGTCGTACCAGCTCTGGAACCACGGCCGCGACTTGGCGTTGATCAGCAGCTGGGCGATCTGGGCCGGGCTGACGATGTCCATCCTGGACAGACCGGAGCCGTCGAACTGGTTGTACTGGTTGGGATCGATGCCCAGGTCGCCGAGCTTGGTGGTGAGCGCGTTCACGCCGCCGGCGAAGGTGCCCGAGGCGAGCCGCTCCTGGCCGGCCGACTTGGTCAGTGTCTCGGCGATCATGTTGTTGCTCTGCTTGAGGAACGTCGGCAGCAGCTGGCCGAGGGTGGCCGAGGTGTGGCTGGCCACGGTCGGCAGGCCCGTCGGCATCTTCTGGAACGCGTTCGCGCCCGTGACGGACACGCCGGCGTCCGACAGCGCCTTGCGGAACAGCGACGCCACGAACGCCGTCGGGTTGTCCACCGACATCCGCTCGGTGTCGGGCTGCGCGCCGGCGGCGATCGTGCCGGCGACGGTGATCGTGTTCGTGCCGTGCACGCGGTTCACCGACAGGGCCGTCGCGCTGCCGGTCGTCGCGGTGTTCTGGATGGTGATGTAGCTGTTCGGCGGGTTCATCGTCACGGTCGCCGGCTGTCCCGCCGCGGCGGGCGTGATCACGACGTTCACCGAGCCGGCGTTGGCGTTGGCGTCCGGGGCGACGGTCAGCGCCGAGACCTGGGCGTCGTAGTAGTAGGGCTCGTCGTCCCACGCCCAGTCCGGGCCCAGCCGAGTGCTGTCGTACCAGGTGTCGTCGGCGACGAGGCGGCCGGTGACGCTGGTGATGCCGGCCTGGCGCACCTGGGCGGCCATCGCCTGGTAGTCGGCCAGCGTGGTGGTCGGGTCGCCGAAGCCCTTGAGGTAGAGGTCGCCGTTGACGGTGCCGTTGGTGAGGGAGCCGGTGTAGCGGACGATCGTGTCGAAGGAGTAGTCCGTGCCGAGCAGGTCGAGCGCCGCGGTCGAGGTCACCAGCTTCTCGTTGGACCCCGGCGTCAGCAGGCTGTCGCCGAGGCGCGAGTACAGGGTGTCGCCGGTGTCGGCGTTGCGGACGACCAGGCCCGCGGTGGCGCCGCCCAGTTCGGCGCTGCCCAGCAGGGAGTCGAGGTCCTGGCCGAGGGCTGACGCGTTGGCCGAGCCCGCGCTGGCCGCCGCCGGCAGCGCGAGCAGGGCGGCCGCGACGCAGCCGATCGCGATGTTGCGCGAAGAGGTTCTCACGCACACTTGACGAGTCACGCTCGCCAGAAGTTGCCCGGAAGGGCCGCCGCCTCATTAACAGAGTTGGCGACCCCTCCCCGATGTCAACTCAGGCGTCCTGCTCGGTGCGGTCGCCGCTCCACAGCGTGTGGAAGCTGGCGTCGCCGCGGTCCACGCGCCGGTAGGTGTGCGCGCCGAAGAAGTCCCGCAGGCCCTGGATCAGCGCCGCCGGCAGCCGCTCGGCCCGCAGCGCGTCGTAGTAGGCCAACGCCGACGAGAAGCCCGGGGCCGGCACGCCGGCGCCGGCGGCCGCGACGACGACCCGCCGCCACGCCTCCTGCGCCTTGATCACGGCGTCCGCGAAGTACTCGTCGACCAGCAGCGACGGCAGGCTGCCGTCCTTGTCGTAGGCCTCCTTGATCCGGTTCAGGAACTGGGCGCGGATGATGCAGCCGCCGCGCCAGATGGTGGCCATCGAGCCGAGGTCGATCTGCCAGCCGTAGGTGTCGGCGGCGGTGCGGATCTCGTCGAAGCCCTGCGCGTAGGCGACGACCTTGGACGCGTACAGCGCCTGCCGGACGTCCTCGACGAACGCGTCCCGGTCGGCGACCGCGGGCTTGCTCGACGGCCCGGGCAGCGCCTTCTGCGCGGCGGCGCGCTGGCCGACGTGGCCGGACAGGGACCGCGCGAACACCGCCTCGGCGATGCCGGTCACCGGCACGCCCAGCTCCAGCGCCTCCTGCACGGTCCAGCGGCCGGTGCCCTTCTGCTCGGCCTGGTCGGCGATGATCTCCACGAACGGCCGGCCGGTGGCCGCGTCGACGTGCCCGAGCACCTCGGCGGTGATCTCCACCAGGTACGACTCCAGGTCGCCGGTGTTCCAGCCGCGGAACACGTCGGCGATCTCCGTCGGCGCCATGCCCGCGACGTTGGTCAGCAGGTCGAACGCCTCGGCGATGAGCTGCATGTCGGCGTACTCGATGCCGTTGTGCACCATCTTCACGAAGTGGCCGGCGCCGTCCTCGCCGACGTGCGTGCAGCACGGCACGCCGTCGACCTGCGCCGCGATCGCCTCCAGCACCGGGCCGAGGTGCTGGTACGACTCCGCCGAGCCGCCCGGCATGATGCTGGGGCCGTTGAGCGCGCCCTCCTCGCCGCCGGAGATGCCGGTGCCGACGAAGTGCAGGCCGCGCTCCTTGAGCGCCTTCTCGCGCCGGCGGGTGTCGGCGAAGTGCGCGTTGCCGCCGTCGACGATCATGTCGCCGGGCTCCATCAGCTCGGCCAGCTCGTCGATCACGGCATCGGTCGGCCCGCCCGCCTTGACCATGATGATCACCTGGCGCGGCTTGGCCAGGGACTGCACGAACTCCGCGGTGGTCTCCGACGCCACGAAGTCGCCCTCGGAGCCGTACTGCTCGACCAGGGCCTTGGTGCGGGCGGCGGACCTGTTGTGCACGGCGACCCGGAAACCGTGACGAGCGAGGTTGCGAGCCAGGTTGCTGCCCATCACGGCCAGGCCCGTGACGCCGATCCGAGCCTTCTCTTCAGTTGCCATACACCAAGCCTGCCTGGCCTGGCGCTCAACTTCCAGCCGGGAGGCTAAATCGATCCGGCGGGCTTGCCGCACGGATCCAGCCGCAGCAGCACGGCCAGCAGCTGCTCGCGCTCGGCCGGCTCCAGCGCGCCGAACATCTCCTCGGCGGCGCCGCGCTTGGCGTCGTCGATCCGGGTCAGCAGCAGCCGGCCGGCCTCGGTGAGGCCCACCAGCATCGACCGGCGGTCGCCTGGATCCGGCCGGCGCAGCACCAGGCCGGCCTCCTCCAGCCCGTCCACCACGGAGGTGGCCGAGCGGGGCACGATGTCCAGCCGGCTGGCCAGCTCGGCCATCCGGATGCCGTCGCCGGCGCGCGCCACCACGCCCAGCGCGCGGCCCTGGCCGGGGGTGAGGCCCAGCGGCGCCAGCTGCTGCATCCAGCAGCCGCGCATGCGCTTGGCGACGTGCATGAAGGCGTCTGCGAGCCGCGCGGTCGTGGCGTCGGTCACGTGAACCTCCCGTTGCCGGCATCTGAATACTGACCTAGCCTCACTATATGACAGGCTCATCATTCACGACGCAGGCGCTGGTCGCGACCGATCGGCCCTCTCGCTACCTGGTCCAGCTGTGCAAGCACTTCGGCCACAAGATCCAGACCGTGTGGACCGAGCACGAGGGCGAGCTGCACTTCGACTTCGGCACGGCCCGGCTGTACGCGCAGCCCGACGGCCTGCGCATGACCGTCACCGCCGGCGACGCCGAGGCGCTGGACCGCCTCGCCGACGTCGTCGCCCGCCACCTGGTGCGGTTCGGCGCCAAGGACGAGCTGGTGGTGGCCTGGACCTCGACGGGTCAGGCCGCCTGACATAGGGTTCGCCGGCATGGAGCTGCCTGACTGGGTGCCGGCGACGATGGACGTCAGCAGGCCGAGCCCCGCCCGGATGTACGACTACTACCTGGGCGGAACCCACAACTTCGAGGTCGACCGGGACGCCGCCGAGCGGGCCATCGCCGCGATGCCGTACACGATCCAGGGCGCCCGGGGGAACCGCGACTACCTGCGGCGCGCGGTCCGGCTGCTGGTCGACTCCGGCATCCGGCAACTGCTCGACCTCGGCTCGGGCATCCCCACCGTGGGCAACGTGCACGAGGTCGCGCAGCGCCGCGATCCCACCACGCGCGTGGTGTACGTGGACATCGACCCCGTCGCCGTCGCGCACAGCACCGCCATCCTGCGGCACAACCCGCTGGCCGCCGTCGTGCAGGCCGACATGCGGGACGTGGACGCCGTGCTGGGCAACCCCGAGGTGCGAGGGCTGATCGATTTCGACGAGCCGGTCGGCCTGATCATGGCGTCCGTGCTGCACTTCGTGCCGGACTCCTCGCGCCCGGCCGAGATCGTCGCCGCCTACCGGGACGCCGTGCCCGCCGGCAGCCACCTGGCCCTGTCCCACATCGGATCCAACGAGGCGCCCGACAACAGCACGGGCATGCTGGCCGACTTCAAGGCCGTGTACCAGAACACCACCAACCCGGTCGTGCTGCGCACCCGGGCGCAGATCGAGTCCCTGTTCGCCGGCTTCGACCTGCTGGAGCCGGGCGTCGTGCTGGTGCACCAGTGGCGGCCGGACACCGATCAGGAGATGCCGGCCAAGCTGCCGCCCGGCTACGGCGGGGTCGGGGTGAAGCGGGAGTGAGCAACCCGGTAGGACCGAATCACCCACCGTTCATCTAGGGTTCACCGAACTCGTCACGGCACCCCCTACGGTGCCGCAGGAACCCCGCAGTCACCCCCGGAAGGCGTTTGATGTCGGACCTGAGCTACGTCGAGGCCATCGCCGTCGGACTGCTCCAGGGGGTGAGCGAGCTGTTCCCGGTCTCCAGCCTGGGACACAGCGTGCTGCTACCGGCGCTGGCCGGCGGCCAGTGGGCCAAGGACCTCAGCCTGAGCGGCAAGGAGACGCCGTACCTGGCCGTGCTGGTCGCGATGCACGTGGCGACCGCGCTGGCGCTGGTGGTGTTCTACTGGCGGGACTGGGTGCGCATCATCCGCGGCCTGTGGACGTCCATCCTCACCCGGAAGATCGAGAACTCCGAGCAGCGGCTGGGCTGGCTGCTGGTCGTGGGCACCATTCCCGTCGGCATCGCCGGCATCGCGCTGGACAGCCTGGTCCGCAACTTCCTCGGCAAGCCGGTGCCGACCGCGATCTTCCTGGCGCTCAACGGGTTGGTGCTGTTCGCGGTGGAGCGGTTGCAGCACCGCCGCCGGGAGACCGAGGAGTACGTGTCCCCGGACCAGACGATGGTCATCCCCAACGCGGCCTTCTCCTCCGGCGACACCGCGCCGCTGAACGCGATCACCGCCGAGCCGCTGTCGGAGGACGAGGCGTCCGAGCGGCGGCTGTCCAAGTTGCAGTGGAAGGAAGCCGCCCTGATCGGCGGCGCCCAGGCGCTGGCCCTGCTGCCCGGCATCAGCCGCTCCGGCATCACCATCGTCGCCGGCCTCACCCGCGGCCTCCGCCACGTCGACGCCGCCCGGTTCGCGTTCCTCCTGGCGACGCCGGTCATCCTCGGCGCGGGCGTGTTCAAGATGCCGGAGCTGTTCAAGCCGGAGGTGCACGGCTCGCTGGGCCCGGCCCTGGTCGGCAGCGTCGTCGCCGGCGTCGCCGCCTACGTGTCGGCGCGGTTCCTGGCCTCCTACTTCGAAACCCGCACGCTCAACCCGTTCGCCATCTACTGCATGGTCGCCGGCATCGGCTCCCTGGCGTACTTCGTGCTCGCCGGCATCAACTGACGGCTGTGGGGAAGAAGGGGCGCGGCCGTGTTGGCCGCGCCCCTTTTCCTTACGGCAGAACCCTCAGCAGGCCCTCCTGCACCACCGTGGCGACCAGCTTGCCGTCGCGGGTGAAGAAGCGGCCCTGGGCCAGGCCCCTCGCGTTGGAGGCGCTGGGCGAAACGCAGTCGTAGAGGAACCACTCGTCCGCGCGGAACGGGCGGTGGAACCACATCGCGTGGTCCAGGCTGGCGCCGAGCACCTTGTCGGTGCCCCAGTAGACGCCGTGCCGGGAGAGCACCGAGTCCAGCAGCGTCATGTCCGAGGCGTAGGCCAGCACGCACACGTGCAGCAGGTCGTCGTCGGGCAGCTTGCCGTCGGCGCGCATCCACACCTGGTTGCGGGCCTCGTGCGGGCCGCTCTCGCGGGTGATCCACGGCGGGTCGGTGACGTAGCGGACGTCGATCGGCCGCTGCCGGTCCCGGCCCAGCTTCTCGCGGTCGGCGCCGAGCTGCTCCAGCCGCTCGCCGAAGGTGGGCAGCGACTCCGGGTCCGGCACCTGCGGCATCGGCTCCGCGTGCTCCATGCCCGGCTCGATCAGCTGGAACGACGCCGACAGGGAGAAGATCGCCTTGCCGTGCTGGACGGCGATCACCCGGCGGGTCGTGAACGAGCGGCCGTCACGGATGCGGTCCACCTCGTACACGATCGGGACGCGCGGGTCGCCGGGCCGTATGAAGTACGCGTGCAGCGAGTGCACCTTGCGCTCCTCCGGCACGGTGCGGCCCGCGGCGACGAGCGCCTGGCCGGCGACCTGGCCGCCGAACACCCGGACCGAGGAGTCGGCCGGGCTGACCCCGCGGAAGATGTTCTCCTCGATCTTCTCCAGGTCCAGCAGCGCGACCAGGCGGTCGAGGACCGGCTGGCCGTGCGGGACGCCGTCGAGCGTCAACGGCACCGACCCCGGAGCCTGGGAGGCTCCGGGGTCGGCGGCCGCGGCGCGAGCCGCTTCAGTCAAGGCCACTCCTAGGCGTGATCGTCCTCGCCCAACCGGTGCACCCGGATGAGGTTGGTCGACCCGACGGTGCCGGGCGGCGAGCCGGCCACGATGACCACGAGGTCACCGGGCTGGTAGCGGCCGATGGACAGCATGGAGATGTCCACCTGGCGGACCATCTGGTCGGTGGAGTCCACCTTAGGCACCAGGAAGGTCTCCGTGCCCCAGGTGAGAGCAAGCTGACTCAGCACGTCGGGCTCCGGCGTGAAGGCCAGCAGCGGCAGGTGGGTGTGCAGGCGGGCCAGGCGGCGGACCGTGTCACCGGACTGGGTGAACGCGACCAGGGCCTTGGCGTTGAGGCGCTCGCCGATGTCGCGGGCCGCGTAGGAGATGACGCCCCGCTTGGTGCGCGGCACGTGGGTCAGCGGCGGCACCACGGTGGACTCGCTCTCCACCGCCGTGATGATCTTCGCCATCGTCTCCACGGACTCGATCGCGTACCGGCCGACGCTGGTCTCGCCGGACAGCATCAGCGCGTCCGCGCCGTCCAGGACGGCGTTGGCCACGTCCGAGGCCTCGGCCCGGGTGGGCCGGGAGTTGGTGATCATCGAGTCCAGCATCTGGGTCGCCACGATGACCGGCTTGGCGTTCTCGCGGGAGATCTGGATGGCGCGCTTCTGGACCAGCGGCACCTGCTCCAGCGGCAGCTCCACGCCCAGGTCGCCGCGGGCCACCATGACGCCGTCGAAGGCGAGCACGATGGCTTCCAGGTTGTCGACGGCCTCCGGCTTCTCGATCTTGGCGACCACCGGCAGCCGGCCCTTGCCCGCCCGGTCCATCACCTGGTGCACCAGGTCGATGTCGGCCGGGGAGCGGACGAAGGACAGGGCGATGAAGTCCACGCCCAGGCTGAGGGCGAACTCCAGGTCCTCGATGTCCTTCTCCGACAGCGCCGGCACGGAGACGTCCATGCCGGGCAGCGAGAGGCCCTTGTTGTTGCTGACCGGGCCGCCCTCGGTCACCTCGCAGACCACGTCCTGGCCCTCGACGGCGGTGACCACCAGGCCGACCTTGCCGTCGTCGACCAGCAGCCGGTCGCCGACCCTGGCGTCCTTGGCCAGGTTCTTGTACGTGGTGGACACCCGGTCGTGGGTGCCGGCGACGTCGTCGACGGTGACCCGCACGACGTCGCCCGTCCGCCACTCCACAGGGCCGCCCGCGAACGTGCCGAGGCGGATCTTGGGGCCCTGCAGGTCAGCCAGGATGCCGACCGCGCGGCCCGACTCGGCGGCGGTGGTCCGCACCAGGTCGTACACCTGCTTGTGGTCGGCGTGGCTGCCGTGGCTGAAGTTCATCCGGGCCACGTCCATGCCCGCCGCGACCAGGTCGCGCATCTTCTCCGGGGTGGACGTCGCTGGCCCGAGGGTACAGACGATCTTCGCTCGTCGGCTCACGTTCCAGCAGCTTAGACCGCCGCACTGGACCGATCCCGAACTACCCGGCAGTAACGTGTGGCAACACCCTAGAAACGGTCCCGCAACCCCCGATTTTCAACGCACGGTCACCGTTCACTCACTCCTCGTTCACCGATTCGACCGCTCGCCCCGAGGTTGTCCACAGCCTCCGAGTTGTCCACACGTGGATCACGCCCAGGCCCGCAGGCATCCTGCGGGCCGTAGACTGGGTCGGGGTCGTCCCCCCGGTGAGGGTGGGGGCTGCTTAGGCCTCGTCAGTCGCTTCGGAGATCGCCTCGGCGGGCTTCGCGACGGCCGCGCGCTCCTCGACCAGCTCTTCCAGGCCGTAGCGGGCGACCATCTCCGGGTCGGCCAGGTCGATCACCCGCAGGCCCTCGCCGGCCAGCCGCTCGTTCACCGAGTCGAAGTGGTCCCGGATGATCTGCTTCTCGGCGTCGTTGACCTTGCCGCGGTGCGGCTTGCCGGCGTGCTCCAGGCTGCCGTAGTTGATCTTGGGCTCGCCGGTGGACTTGGCCCGGGCCGGCTTGGCGTAGGACTTCTTGGCCGCCTTGAGCACCACATCCATCGGGTCGTCGGTGGCCAGCTTGTCGAACTCGGCCAGCGGCATCACCACCGACCGCGGCTCCTCGCCCGGCGCGAACACCTCGAAGCTGACCACGTCGATCGACTGGTCGTCGATGGCCGCCAGCTCGGCGGGCGCCGCCTCGATCTCGACCGGGCCGTCGAGCAGGGCGGGGTGCTGGGTGACGACGATCTTGACCAGCTCGCCGTCCTCGACGATCTTGCCGCTCAGGTCCGAGAACAGCACAACCTTCTGGCCCATGGCCGGTATTTCCTCTCGTCGTGGCGGACGCGGACTAGGGCCGGAGTCTGCCACAGACGGGCCGCCGACCCCGTCCCGCGACACGCTGGTTTAGAACGGGTGTTCGATCCTAGCGCGTGTCGACCCCTCGATGTCGTGCCCGGCGGCCTAGGTTCGACGTATGGGCATGGAGACAGTCACTTCGAAGGACGGCACCTCGATCGCGTACGAGCGGACCGGGCAGGGACCGGCGCTCGTCCTGGTCGGCGGCGCGTTCATGACACGACAGTCGTTCGGGCCACTGGCCGAGGCCCTGGCCGGCGAGTTCGAGGCCGTCAGCTACGACCGGCGCGGGCGCGTCGACAGCACCGACACCCTGCCCTATTCCGTCGAGCGGGAACTGGAGGACCTCACCGCCGTGCTCGAAGCCGTCGGCGGCTCCTTCGTGTACGGCATGTCCTCCGGCGCCGCGCTCGCGCTCCTCGCCGCCGGCTCCGGCGTGCCCGTGCGGCGCGTGGCCGGCATGGAGCCGCCCTACCGGGTGGAGGGAGCCCCTCCCGTCGACCCGACCTACGGGCCGGTCCTCGAGTCCCTCCTCGCCGAGGGCCGCCGGGGCGACGCCGTCGCCCACTTCGTGACCAAGGCCGTCGGCCAGCCCGCCGAGGTCGTCGACCAGATGAAGGCCAGCCCCATGTGGGACGGCCTCGTCGCCGTCGCCCCCACCCTCGCGTACGACAACGCCATCATGGGCGACGGCGAGCCGCCCGCTCTGCTCGCCAACATCGCCGTACCCGCCCTCATCATCAGCTCCACCGGCTCCAGCCCCTGGCTCCAAGCCGGCGCGGCCGGCGCTGCCGCCGCCCTGCCCGACGCCCGCCACGTCCAGCGCGACGGCGGTTTCCACGACCTCCCGGTCGAGGTGCTCGCCGCCGTGTTGACCGAGTTCTTCAAGGCCTGACCACCAGCGGCGCGTTCCCGGCGAATGTGCGGGAACGCGCCGCTATTCTCCGTCCGCGCGGGACGACAGCTCATCCGGTTCCGGCCGCGAGATCCCGGACCGCGGCCGTCACGTCGGTGAAGGCGAGGTCCGGGATCTCGCCGAAGCCGAACCATCCGTGCTCGGAGTTCTCCCCCGACAAGGTGATCACCGCTTCGTCGGCGATTCGGCACGTGAAGGCGATGCCGATGGTTGTCAGGCCGGTGTCGCCGTACACCGAGGAATACGTGCCGGCCGGGCGGAGGTCGACGACCTGACAGCCGATCTCCTCCCACGCCTCACGAACCAGGTTCTCCTCGGCTGTTTCGCCGCCGGACAGGAAGCCGCCGACGGTGTCCCAACTGCCGACCGCCGGCTCGTGGGCGCGGCGCAGGAGCAGGATGGAACGGCCGCGGCAGATGAGGCCGATGGTGGTGGGTAAGGGATTGTCGTACTTGACGAACCCGCAACCGCCGCAGGACGCGTGGCGCTCGGGGCCGTCGCCGACGAGAGCCAGGCCGGCCCCGCAGCGGGGGCAGAATCTCCAGTCGTTCACCGGGCGGGCTTCTCGCTGACGCCGACATGGTCGGCGGCCCACTCGTTGAAGGGGCGGAGCTGCCGCCAGGCCTTGCGGACCCGGTCGAAGCTGCCGCGCTCGTGCAGCACGTCGTCGGGCTCCCAGGTCATCGACGCGTACAGCGACTTGTGCCGCAGGAGCTCGATACGGGGGTGGTCGACGTCGTAGCCACGGGGCTTGGTCTTCAGCTGCTCGCCCTTGATCTCGAAACCGGCCTTGGCGAGCTTGGCGATGATCTTCTCCAGCTCGCCGCCGCGGCGGTCGTCGTCGATGGCGACGCGGAAGCGGGCCAGCTGGTCGGCCTCAAGGTGGAAGCAGCCGCCGCCGACGGTGAGGCCGGCGGGTCCCACCTGGACGTAGTACGCCCCGCCGCCCCGGCCCTGCTCGATGACACCGCCGCAGTGCGTCTTGTACGGGGTCTTCTCCTTGGAGAACCGCACATCCCGGTACGGGCGGAACACCTTGGGCTCCCCCAGCCCGCCGAACTCGGGCTCCAACTCGGCCAGCAGCGTCTCCATCGGCGCCCGCACGTCGCCCTGGTACAGGTGCTTGTTGGCGTCCCAGTAGACCTTGGAGTTGTCGGCCTCCAGGCCGTCGTAGAAGTCGATGGCGTGCTCGCCGAATCCGTGGAACTTCACGCGTCCAACTGTGCCACCAGCGTCCTCGGGGCCACAGCGCGGTAGGCGTCGGTGACGATCTCGGCGATCTCGGCCCAGTCCTGGGGCACGTCGAGGTACACACCGAGCCAGCCGCGGTGGCCCACATAGGGCGGCACGAAGAATCGGACGGGGTCGGCGGCGACGAGCTCGGCCTGGGCGCCGGGGGCGGCGGCGCACCAGAAGCCGACGCGGTCGTCGTGGTGGTGGTCGCGGTAGGCGACGAAGTTCTTCTTGTCCCGCACGAACCACGACGGCTCGCCATGGCTGAGCCGCTCGGTGGTCTCGGGCAGACCCAGGCACAGCCGCCGCAGCCGTGGGAGGGGATCGGGCATGCCCGCCAGGGTAGGCGCAGACTGATCGCCTCGCCTTATCCCGGTAGGGCCCGGCAACGACGTCGTAGCGCGCGACGGTCCACAAAGGAGATCGCGGAGGAGCTGGTGGGCCCGTCTCAGGTGAGCCGGGCCAGCGCGGAGTCGAAGGCGTCCGGCCCGATGTTGGCGCCGCCGTTGAACGGGTCCTGAAGCTGGTAGATGGCGAACAGCAGCAGGGTCATGGTGGCCGCCAGCACGCCGACGATCACCACGTGGGCGATCAGCTTCGGGCCGCCGAACATGTACGTGAAGGTCATGGCGAGCACGCTGCCGACGATGAGCGCGAACCAGGTCACCGCGTTGACCCCGCTGCCGTCGGCGGCGTCCAGCCGCTGCTGCCGGGACTGGTAGACCTGCCAGAGCTGGTTGGAGGCCTCGGTCTTGCGGTCCTTGAGCCAGTCGTCGCCGTTGTCGTTGGCCTTGTCGATCGCGTCGTGGATCTGCGACAGGTACTGCGCCCCCGGCCCGGTGACGGCGTCGCCGGCCTGCATCTGCGGCCACTCCTGGTCCCGCACGGCGGTGGCGTACTTGCGGGCCAGGTCGTGCACCTCGGTTCGGGTGGCCTCGGGCAGCGAGTCGGCGGCCCAGGTGACGGCGACCAGGCTGTTGGCCTCCTGCTGGGCGTTGTCCTGGGCGGAGGAGACCGCGTCGAACAGCGAGATCAGCACGAAGGCGACGAGCACCGCCTGGAGGCCGCCGACAATCACGAACACGTTGCCGGCCGACTCGTTGTTGCTGGACCTCCCGTCACCGGAGGTGAGGCGGTGGATCAGGACGGTCAGCGCGCCGGCGACAATCGCCACGCCGAGCACCCACACGAGCCCCTGTAGGTAGATGTCCATTCACTCTCCTATGTGCTGACAGCCGATTCAAGCACCGTCTACGGTGGGGACCGTATCCGCCAACTCGTTGAAACAGGAAATCGGTGCCGCGTGACCAGGATTCTGCGCATGACGGGTGTTCTATTACCCGTTCTAGCGATAACGGCGCTCTTTTCTCCCCGATCGGACGCGGTAACGCCCACGGTGTGTGAGGCAATCCTGGTGCGAACGGGTGAGCACGGTCTGGGCACCACCCTTTCGAGGGTCGACCTGCCGAGTGGCGGGGAGACGGTGCTGCGCGCCGTTCCGTACGAGATGAACGCGCTGGGTTACGTGCCGTCACAGGATCTGGTGTACGGCATCGGCGCCCACGGTCACGTCCTGCGCATCGACCGATCGGGTGGAGTCGCCGACCTCGGCTACCCGGCCGGGGTGCCCCGGGACGACCTCGAGCTGGCCACCGCCGGCGCGGTGGTGAACGGGGCGCTGGTGGTCCGGCTCGACGACCGGCTGTTCACGATCGACGTCACCCCGTCGAGCCGGACGTACCTCAGCGTGACCCGGGTCGTGCGGATGCGGCCGGAGGCCGACGGTCTGGACGACTTCGCCGTCGACCCGGTCGACGGCCTGCTCTACGGGGTGGACTCCGCGCACGGGGCGCCGGTCGTGGTCAGCGTCGACCCGTCCAGCGGCGCGGTGCGCATCGTGGCCGTCCCGGCCGGTCTGCCGCACGGCTCCAGCTTCGGGTCGGCGGTGATCGACTCGGCCCGCACGCTGTACGTCCTCAACAACAACGACGGTCACCAGAGCCGGCTGTACGCCATCCCGCGCGGCGGCGCGGCCCAGCTCCTCTCGTCGGCGGCGCCGGTCGCGTCGTCGGATGCGGCCGGCTGCCTCAGCACGCCCAAGCCGCCTCCGCCCCCGCCTCCGCCGCCACCGCCTCCCCCGACGACCACAACCACCGTGCCGCCGCCGGTGGTGACCACCCCTCCGCCACTGCCACCCACGCCGGCCCCCGTTGTCGTGCCTCCACCCCCGGCACCGCAACGGCCCGTAGTCAATCCTCCGCCGCCGACGACCAAGCACGCCCAGCCGCTGGCGACCCCGGCGGTCAAGCCCGTCGACAACGAGGAGCGGACCAGACAGCGCCGTTGGGCCCTGACCGCGGTGATCCTTCTGGTCGGCGGCGGGGCCGCCACGCACGCCGCCGCACGGGCCAGGCCCCGGTAGTCCACCCGAATTCCGGCGAATTGTCCGTGAACAACAGAATGGGTGGGACCGGAGCCCGGTCCCACCCATTCACGTTATTGACGAGTCAAGCACTCAGGAAAGCCCGGGCCCCTTTCCGCCGCGACCTCGTCCTCGGCCCAGACGGCCCACCTACTGCCGTCGTTTGCGAACACCTTCGCGAATGTCCGCCACAGATGAACGCGGAAGCCGTCACCCTGCCACCACGATTCGGTGTCGATGGAAAGTCCGTACTGCGCCGCCGCCACGACGGCATCACGCTCGTCCTCGAGCGGATTGTGGCGGAACGTCTGCCACTTCGCATCGCGTCGAAGGAACTCCGCGGCAGGGAAGTCAGCCCGTCCAGCACGGCACCGGCGTCCTCCGCGAAGTCGTCCATGCGCGCCCGTCCCCCGGCTCGGCCGATGTCGAGGTCAGGCTACGGCCGACAGCAACCTCACCAAGGCAACCGCGCGGCGCGGGCGCACCACGCAACACAAAGCAACGGGCTGCCGGGCGGGAGACCGCCCGGCAGCCGGTGCGCTACACCACGGCCAGTGGCAACAGGTTGGGTTGGACCGGGGACGGGAGCTCGGAGGAGCCGGTGAGGTAGCTGTCGACGGCGTTGGCGACGGAGCGGCCCTCGGCGATGGCCCAGACGACGAGCGACGCGCCACGGTGGGCGTCACCGCAGGCGAAGACGCCGGGGGTGGCGGTCTGCCAGTCGGAGCCGACGGACAGGGTGCCACGACCGGACAGCGAAATCCCGAGGCCGTCCAGCAGGGGCATGTGCTCGACGCCCTCGAAACCGATGGCCAGCAGGACCATGTCGGCGGGGATGACCTCGACCTCGTCGGACACGGGCTCGACGACCCGGCGGCCGGAAGCGTCCCGGGTGACCCGCACCTGACGGAGCTCGATGGACCGGACGTGCCCGTCGGCGTCGCCGACAAAGCGCTGCACGGCAACGGCGAACTTCCGCGTGCCACCCTCGTCGTGCGCCGGGTAGTTGCGGATGACCAGCGGCCAGGTGGGCCACGGCGACACCGAGAAGTCCTGAGTGGACGGCGGCTCGGGGTACTGGTCCAGCTGGACGACGCTCAAAGCACCTTGACGGTGGGCGGTGCCGAGGCAGTCGGCGGCGGTGTCGCCACCACCGATGATCACGACGTTCTTGCCGGAAGCGTCCACGGAGGACGGACCGTCGCCCTCACACGCCCGGTTGGCGGGCACGAGGTGCTCCATGGCCAGGTGCACGCCGGCCAGCTCGCGGCCGGGGATCTCAACCGCGTCCCGGCCACGCAACGCCCCCACGGCCAGAATCACGGCGTCGTAGGACGACTGGAGCTGCTCGACGGTCAGGTCCACCCCGACCTCGCAGCTGGTGACGAACCGGGTGCCCTCGGCCCGCAGCTGCGCGAGCCGCCGGTCCAGCACCTTCTTCTCCATCTTGAACTCGGGAATCCCGTACCGCAGCAGCCCGCCGAGCCGGTCGTCCCGCTCGTACACGGTGACGTCGTGCCCGGCCCGGGTCAGCTGCTGGGCGGCGGCCAGGCCGGCCGGACCGGAGCCGACGACGGCGACGCGCTTGCCGGAGGCGACGGCGGCCTGCCACGGCGGCACGAACCCGCTCTCCCACGACACATCGGCGATGGTCTGCTCGACCCGCTTGATCGCCACGGCACCGCCGGCCTCGGGGGTCGCGGACAGCACGCAGGCAGCCTCGCACGGGGCGGGGCAGAGCCGGCCGGTGAACTCGGGGAAGTTGTTGGTGGCGTGCAGGCGATCCGACGCTTGCGGCCAGTCCCCGCGCCGCACCAGGTCGTTCCACTCGGGGATCAGGTTGCCGAGCGGGCAGCCGGCGGTGCCGGAGTGGCAGAACGGGATGCCGCAGTCCATGCACCGGCTGGCCTGGGTGCGCACCTGCTCCTCCCGCGCGGCGGCGGGCTGGCGCACGTAGACCTCGTCCCAGTCGTGCACGCGCTCGGCCGCCGGCCGCTTGGGGGCGTCGCCCCGAGCAAACTTGAGGAAGCCGTTCGGGTCAGCCACGGGACGCCTCCATGATCGCCTCGTCGACGTCGCGGCCCTGGGCGCGGGCCAGTCGCATCGCCTCCAACACACGCTGGTAGTCGCTCGGCATCACCTTGGTGAAGCCGGCCGACCGCCGCGGCCAGTCGCCCAGCAGCGACGCGGCCACCGCGGAACCGGTGAGCTTGTGGTGCCGCTCCACGATCTCGCGCAGCCACCGCAGGTCGTCGGCGCTGGGCCGTTGCAGCTCGACCATGTCGGTGTTGACCAGCATCGGGTCCAGCTCCAGCACGTACGCGATGCCGCCGGACATGCCGGCCGCGAGGTTGCGGCCGGTGGGCCCGAGCACGACGGCGCGACCGCCGGTCATGTACTCGAACGCGTGGTCGCCGACGCCCTCGGACACCGCGACCATGCCGGAGTTGCGGACGCAGAACCGCTCACCGACCCGCCCACGCAGGAAGATCTCGCCGGCGGTCGCGCCGTAGCCGATCACGTTGCCGGCGATCACCTGCCGCTCGGCGGCGAACGGCGCGTCCTCGTGCGGCCGCACCACGATCCGCCCGCCGGACAGGCCCTTGCCGACGTAGTCGTTGGTGTCGCCGACCAGCTCCAGCGTCACACCACGGGGCAGGAAAGCGCCCAGCGACTGGCCGGCGGAGCCGGACAGGGTGACGTGGATGGTGTCCTCGGGCAGCCCGTCGCCGCCGTAGCGACGGGTCACCTCGGACCCGAGCAGGGTGCCCACGGTCCGATTCACGTTGCGTACGGGCAGTTCCAGCCGCACCGGGTGCGCATCCTCCAGCGCCGCCTCGGCAAGCTGGATCAGCGTCCGGTCGAGGGCGTGCTCCAGGCCGTGATCCTGGCCGCGCAACCGCCGCCGGGCCGAGCCGTAGCGGGTCGCCGTCGGCACCTCGAAGACCGGCGACAGGTCCAGGCCCTTGGCCTTCCAGTGCGCCACGGCCTCGTCGGTGTTCAACAGCTCGGCGTGCCCGATGGCCTCGTCGAGGGTGTGGAAACCCAGCTCGGCGAGGATTTCCCGGACCTCTTCGGCGACGAAGTGGAAGAACTGCTCGACGAACTCCGGCTTTCCGGTGTAACGCTGGCGCAGCACCGGGTTCTGCGTGGCGACGCCGACCGGGCAGGTGTCGAGGTGGCAGACGCGCATCATCACGCAGCCGGCGACCACCAGCGGAGCGGTGGCGAAGCCGTACTCCTCGGCCCCGAGCAGCGCGGCGATCACGACGTCGCGGCCGGTCTTCATGGCGCCGTCGACCTGCACGGTGATCCGGTCCCGCAAACCGTTGAGCATCAACGTCTGCTGGGTCTCGGCGAGGCCGACCTCCCACGGCGTTCCCGCGTGCTTCAACGAGTTCAGCGGGGAGGCGCCGGTGCCGCCGTCGTGCCCGGAGATCAGCACCACGTCGGCGTGCGCCTTGGCCACACCGGCGGCGACGGTGCCGACGCCCAGCTCCGACACCAGCTTCACGTGGATGCGGGCCTGCTCGTTGGCGTTCTTCAGGTCGTGGATCAGCTGGGCCAGATCCTCGATGGAGTAGATGTCGTGGTGCGGCGGCGGGGAGATCAGGCCGACGCCCGGCGTGGAGTGCCGGGTGCGCGCGATCCACGGGTACACCTTGTGCGCGGGCAGCTGGCCGCCCTCGCCGGGCTTGGCGCCCTGCGCCATCTTGATCTGGATGTCGTCGGAGTGCACGAGGTACTCGCTCGTCACGCCGAACCGGCCGCTGGCGACCTGCTTGATCGCCGACCGGCGCTCGGGGTCGTAGAGGCGCTCGGGGTCCTCGCCGCCCTCGCCGGTGTTGGACCGGCCGCCGATGCGGTTCATCGCGATGGCCAGGGTTTCGTGCGCCTCGGACGAGATCGACCCGTACGACATGGCGCCGGTGTTGAACCGCTTGAGGATCGACTCGACCGGCTCGACCTCCTCCAGCGGCACCGGGGTGCGGCCGGAGGCGAACCGGAACAGGCCGCGCAGGCCGCCGCCCTCGCGAACGAGCCGCTCGACCTCGTCGGTGTAGCGCTTGTACACCTCGCGCCGGCGCGTCTTCGTCGCGTGCTGCAACAGGAACACGGTCTCCGGCGTGAAAAGGTGCAGCTCGCCCTCGCGGCGGTACGCGTACTCGCCGCCGACCTCCAGCCGCCGGTGCGACCGGTCGGCGGGGTTGTCGGGGTACGCGCGGTGGTGCCGGACGGCGACCTCGGCGGCCAGCTCGTCCAGGCCGACGCCGCCGAGCTTGGAGTGCGTGCCGGTGAAGTACTCGGCCAGGATCGGCTGGGCGATGCCGACGGCCTCGAACACCTGCGCCGCGGTGTACGCGCCGACGGTGCTGATGCCCATCTTGGACATGATCTTCAGCACGCCCTTGACCAGCGCCGACACGTAGCGCCGGATGGCGACCCGCGGCTCCACGCCGGTGATCGCGTTCTGGCTGATCAGGTCCTCGATCGTCTCGAAGGCCAGGTACGGGTTGACCGCGGCGGCGCCGTAACCCAGAAGCAGCGCCACGTGGTGCACCTCGCGGCAGTCGCCGGTCTCGACCACGAGCGCGACCCGCAGCCGCTCCTTGGTGCGCACGAGGTGGTGGTGCACCGCGGAAACCAGCAGCAGCGAGGGAATCGGCGCCCGACGGTGGTCGGAATCGCGGTCGGACAGCACGAGCGTCCGCGCGCCGGCGGCGATCGCCTCGGACGCCTGGCGGCGCACCCGCTCGATCGCGGCGGCCAGCGCCTCGCCACCACCGTCCACTTCATACAGTCCGGAAAGCACGGTGCAGGCGAAGCCGGGCAGGTCGCCGTCGTCGTTGACGTGGATGAGCTTGGCCAGCTCGTCGTTGTCGATAACGGGATAGGGCAGCCCGATGTGCCGGCAGGAGGCCGGGCCGGGGTCGAGCAGGTTCTGCTCGGGGCCCATCACGCGGGACACCGACGTGACGATCTCCTCGCGGATGGCGTCCAGCGGCGGGTTGGTCACCTGCGCGAAGTTCTGCACGAAGTAGTCGTAGAGCAGCCGGGACCGCTGCGACAGCACGGCGATCGGGGTGTCCGAGCCCATCGAGCCGATCGGCTCCGCGCCGGTGAAGGCCATCGGCGCGAGCAGGATCCGCAGCTCCTCCTCGGTGTAGCCGAAGGTGAGCTGCCGGCGCACCACGGACTCGTGGCTCTGCACCACGTGCTCGCGGTCGGGCAGGTCGGCGAGCTCCAGCAGGCCGGCGTGCAGCCACTCGTCGTACGGCAGCTGCGCGGACAGCTTGGCCTTGACCTCGTCGTCGTCGACGATCCGGCCGGCCTCGGTGTCCACCAGGAACATACGGCCGGGCTGGAGCCTCCCCTTGGCCACCACGCGGTGCGGCGGCAGGTCGAGCACGCCGGCCTCGCTGGCCAGCACCACCCGGTCGTCGTCGGTGCGCCACCAGCGCGCCGGCCGCAGGCCGTTGCGGTCCAACACCGCGCCGACGAGCGTGCCGTCGGTGAAGGTGACGCAGGCGGGCCCGTCCCACGGCTCCATCAGGCTGGCGTGGAACTGGTAGAAGGCGCGGCGCTTGGGGTCCATGGTGGCGTGGTTCTCCCACGCCTCCGGGATCATCATCAGCACCGCGTGCGGCAGCGAGCGGCCGCCCAGGTGCAGCAGCTCCAGCACCTCGTCGAGGGAGGCGGAGTCGGAGCCCTCGCCGTCGACGATCGGGAACAGCCGGGCCAGGTCGCCGGGGATGAGGTCGCTGGCCAGCAGCGACTCCCGGGCGCGCATCCGGTTCCGGTTGCCGCGAATGGTGTTGATCTCGCCGTTGTGGGCCACGTAGCGGAACGGGTGGGCCAGCGGCCAGGACGGGAACGTGTTGGTGGAGAACCGGCTGTGCACCAGGGCGATGGCGCTGGTGAGCCGGCCGTCGACCAGGTCGGGGAAGAACGCCGGCAGCTGGCCCGTGGTGAGCATTCCCTTGTACACCAGGGTTCGCGCGGACAGCGACGGGAAGTACGAGCCGACGCCCGCGGCGACGGTCTCCCGCTCGGCCCGCTTGCGCAGGCAGAAGGTGAACCGGTCGAGGTCCACATCGGACGGTCGGTTGCCCTCGCCGTCGGCGACGCCGGCGACCACCAGCATGGCGAAGTGCGGCATCACCGAGCGGGCGGTCGGGCCCACGTCGGCGGCGTCGGGGTCGACGGCAACCTCCCGCCAGCCCAGCACCTCCAGGCTCTCCTCGACGGCGATCCGCTCGATCAGCGCCACGGCCTTGGCCCGTTCCGCGGCGTCGGCCGGCAGGAACGCGATGCCGGCGGCGTACTGGCCGGCCCGCGGCAGCGTGAACCCGCACTCGTCGCGCAGCAGCGCGTCCGGCACCTGGAGCAGGATGCCCGCGCCGTCGCCGCTGGTCGGCTCGGCGCCGGCGGCCCCGCGGTGCTCCAGGTTGGCCAGCGCGGTCAGGGCATCCACGACGATGCCGTGCGACCGCCGCCCCTTGATGTCGGCCACCATGGCCACACCGCAGGCGTCCCGTTCCGCGCTCGGGTCGTACAGCCCCTGCGGGCCGGGAAGGGCGGAGAAGATCGGCACGAGACCTCCCTCATCGTCCTAACGAGGCCCCAATTGGCTTGGGGAACTCCCGGTTTGCTTTCGCATCTCGGGACGACGGTGGCCCGTGGTTGACGAAACCTTAACAGTCACGAAACGTGGAGGCACCATCAAACGGGTGATCTACATCCACGGTCCGTAACGATCTGGGTTACCCGGACGACATTGCCGCGGACATCAACCAGAAACTTCGGCTTGCTAAGCATAGCCGACACGCGGACGACATGCGCGCCCGACGAAGCCCGCTCACGGTCGGTGATTCCGATCACAGGCCGTCGCCGCTTGATAGCGTCCGGTCGTGAACCGCACAATGCCCGCCCTCGTGCTGGCCGCCGCCCTGGCCCTCGCCGGCTGCGCCACGCACAGCGAGCCGCCCGCCACCGCGAGCGGCCCGTCGTTCCCGGTCACCGTCACCCCATCGGGTGGCAAGCCGGTGAGCATCGCCGCCCAGCCGCAGCACATCGTGTCGCTGAGCCCGGCCAGCACCGAGGACCTGTTCGCGATCGGCGCCGGCCCGCAGGTCACGGCCGTGGACAAGCTGTCGGACTACCCGTCCTCCGCGCCGCGCAGCGACATCGACGCATTCAAGCCGAACGTCGAGGCCATCGCGGCGAAAAAGCCCGACCTGGTGATCGTCTACGACGACACCAACAACGTGGTGGCGGGCCTGACCCAGCTCAAGATCCCGGTGCTGCTGCTCAAGGCCGCCTCCTCGCTGGACGACGCGTACGGGCAGATCTCGCTGCTGGGCAAGGCGACCGGGCATCAGAGCGAGGCCGATCGCCTGGTCGGCGACATGAAGGCCCAGATCACCGACGTGGTGGCCAAGACCCCGAGGAAGTCGCTGAGCTACTTCCACGAGCTGTCGGCGGACGGGTACACGGTGACGTCGAAGACGTTCGTGGGCCAGGTGTACGGCCTGTTCGGGCTGCACAACATCGCCGACGCCGCCGGCGGAGCCGGCGACTACCCGCAGCTGTCGGCGGAGAAGGTGATCGCCGCCAACCCGAACCTGATCTTCCTGGCCGACACCGTGTGCTGCCAGCAGAACGCGTCCGCCGTCGCCGCCCGTCCGGGCTGGGGTTCGCTGCACGCCGTGCAGGCCGGCAACGTGGTCGCGCTGGACGACAGCATCGCCTCCCGCTGGGGGCCGCGCGTGGTCGACTTCGCGCGGGCCGTCGCGGCCGCCGTGCAGAAGGCCGGCTGACGGCGGATGGCCAGGCCGACCCGGCTGACCTGGTGGCATCTGCTCGTCACCGGTCTCGTGCTGGTGGTCGTCGTGGTCGGGGCGGTGCTCCTGGGCGCGATCGACCTGGGCTGGCAGCGGGTGCTCGGCGAAGTGTGGGCGCAGCTGACCGGTGGCGTGTCGCCGCTGAGCGTGCAGGAGTCGGCGATCCTGTGGCAGCTGCGGATGCCTCGGGTGGTGCTCGCCGGCCTGGTCGGCGCGGGTCTGGCCTGCTCCGGGGCGACGTTCCAGGGGGTGTTCCGCAACCCCCTGGCCGACCCCTACCTGCTCGGCGCCGCGGCCGGCGCGGGCATGGTGGTGACGATCATGGTGGTGCTGGCGCCGGGCGCGGGCATGGCGTACCTGCCGGCGGCGGCGTTCGCCGGCGCGCTCGGCGGCGTGGCCCTGACCTGGGGTCTTGGCCGGTCCGCCGGCGCCGGCACGGCCACGCTGCTGCTGGCCGGCGTTGCCGTGGCGTCGTTCCTGACGGCGGTGCAGACCTTCGTTCAGCAGCTGAACACCCTTACGTTGCAACAGGTGTACGGCTGGATCCTGGGTGGACTGTCCACCAGTGGATGGAGCCAGGTGCTGTCGGTGCTGCCCTATCTGGCGGTTGCCCTGGTGGTGCTGTGCTCCTGCGCCGGCCTGCTGGACGTGCTGACGCTCGGTGACGAGGAGGCGGCGTCGCTGGGCGTGCGGCCGGGCGTGGTGCGGCTGGTGGTGCTCGGCGCGGCGTCGCTGGCGACGGCCGCCGCGGTATCGGCGAGCGGCTTGATCGGATTCGTGGGAATCGTTGTGCCGCACGTGATTCGGTTGCTGTTCGGGGCCAGCTACCGCGTTGTGGTGCCTTTGTCGCTGGCCGGCGGGGCCATTTTCCTCGTCCTCGCCGACATCGTCGCGCGGACGGCGCTGGCCCCCGCGGAATTGCCGATCGGCGTGGTGACCGCGTTTACCGGCGCGCCGTTCTTCGTTCTCGTGCTCCGCCGGCGGCAGTCGTGACCGCGCTGCGGCTGACCGGCGTGACCGCCGGCTATCGCGGCCGGACGGTGGTCCGGGACGTCACCGTGGACGTGCCGGCCGGCAGCTGGCTGGCGATCATCGGGCCGAACGGGGCCGGCAAGTCGACGCTGCTGAAGGCGGTCGCCGGTCTGGTGCCGGCCACCGGTGACGTGCTCGTCGGCTCGAAATCCGTTGCGGCGCTGGGGAATCGCGAGCGGGCCCGGGTGCTGGGCTACGCGCCGCAGACGCCGTCGCTGCCCGAGGGCCTCACCGTCACGGATTACGTCCTGCTGGGCCGGACCCCGCACCTCGGGCCGCTGGGCCGGGAGAGCCGGTCGGACCTCGACCTGGTCGCGGGCGCGTTGGCACGGCTGGATCTCGCCGACCTCGCCCACCGTCCACTGCGGACGCTGTCCGGCGGCGAGCGGCAGCGGGCGGTGCTGGCCCGGGTGCTGGCCCAGCAGGCCGGGGTCCTGCTGCTGGACGAGCCGACGACCGGGTTGGACATCGGCCACGCCCAGGCCCTGCTGGAACTCGTCGATCAGCTGCGCAGGGCCGACGGCACCACGGTCGTCAGCACGCTGCACGACCTCACGCTGGCCGCCCAATACCCCGACCGGGTATTGCTGCTCGACGGCGGCGACGTGGCGGCGGCCGGCACCCCCGCGCAGGTGCTGACCGCGGACCGCCTCTCGCGGCACTACGGAGCGTCGGTGACCGTGCTGACGGCCCCCGACGGCAGCCTGGTCGTCGCGCCTCGCCGGGACTGAGCCCCACGCGGGGACAGGGGTCCCGTGCGGAGAACGAGAAAAGCCGGCGCGCCGGGAGAAGGAGGGGCACCGGCGCGCCGACTCGACTGTGGGCGTGGGCCGCGGCCTCGGGGAGTCGCGACCCACGCCGCCGCTCAGGAGGCCGTCACAACCTGAGCGGCATCCTTCTCCGCATCCACCGCGGAGGGGTTGTCCAGAACTTCCCGGAGGCGGTCCCGGTCCAGCTCGCCCTGCCAGCGGGCGACGACCAGGCTGCCGACGCCGTTGCCGATCACGTTGGTGATGGCGCGGGCCTCGGACATGAACCGGTCGATGCCGACGATCAGCGCGATGCCCACGACCGGGATGACGGTGCCGAACGCCGACAGCGAGGCGGCCAGCGTGACCAGGCCGGCGCCGGTGACGCCGGCGGCGCCCTTGCTGGACAGCAGCATGAACAGCAGCAGCCCGATCTGGGTGCCGATGCCGATCTCGTGGCCGGTGGCCTGCGCGATGAACAGCGCGCCCATCGTCAGGTAGATGCAGGTGCCGTCCAGGTTGAACGAGTAGCCGGTGGGCACGGTCAGGCCGACCACCGAGCGGCTCGCGCCGGCCGCCTCCAGCTTGGTCATCAGCCGCGGCAGCACCGTCTCGCTGGAGGAGGTGCCCAACACGATGAGCAGCTCGTCCTTGATGTAGCGCAGGAACTTGAACAGGTTGAAGCCCACGAACCTGGCGATCAGCCCCAGCACCACCACGATGAACAGGATGCAGGTCAGGTAGAACGCGAGCATCAGGAAGGCCAGGCTGCCCAGGATCTTACTGCCGAACGCGCCGACGGTGTACGCGATGCCGCCGAACGCGCCGATCGGGGCGATCCACATGACCGCCTTGATCACGGCGAACATGAGCGCCTGAAGCGACTCGAACGCCCGCAGGATCGGCTTGCCGCGCTCGCCCAGCGTGGACAGCCCGATCGCGACGAACACGGCGACCACCAGCACCTGGATCAGCTGGGTGCCGGTGAACGCGCCGACGAAGGAGCTCGGCACGAGGCTGAGGATGAAGTCGGTGACGCCCTCGGTGGCCTGGCCCGCCGCCTTGATCGTGGAGTCGGCCGCCTTCGGGTCGACGTGCAGGTTCAGGCCCGTGCCCGGCTGCAGCACGTTGACCACGACCAGGCCGATGACCAGCGCGACGAGCGTCATCACGATGAAGTAGCCGATGGCCCGCAGCGCCAGGCCGCCGGCCTTGGCCAGGTTGCCCAGGCTCGCGATGCCGACCACGACCGTCAGGAAGATGACGGGAGCGGTCACCATCCTGATCAGGTTCACGAAGAGGTCGGCCAGCCACTTCGAGTTGGCGGCCGCGTGCGGGAACACGAGCCCGAACACGATGCCCAGCACGATTGCCGCGATGACCCAGAAGTACAGCTGTTGGACCCACGGCTTACGGGTGGCGGTCGCCGTCGACATGCCCTCACTCCTTATGACCCATGTGTGGGAATTGCAGTGATCCTTGGCACACGACTACCGCAGGACAAGCGCGCCCGGCGAAACTTTGGGTTCACCTGACGTTGACAGCTACCCTTCCTGCCATGTCGCTGGACCGGCGATCGCTGCTGCGAGGACTGGCCGCCATGGGCGTGGGCGCCGTGGCGGCGAGTTGCAGCGGGCCACCGGCTCCGGAACTGGCCAGGCTCGTCCTGTTGACCGGTCCGTCCGGGGCGGTTTTCCGGGAGGTCGGGGCCTCGCTCGTGGCGGCTCTGAAGCCACACCTGCCGAACACGTTCATCACGGCCATGCCCACCGGGTCCTCGGTGGACAACCTGCGGCTGCTGGCCGCCGGAGCCGGGCAGCTGGGCCTGGCGTCGCTGGACGCCATCGAGAGCACCGGCAAGTCGCCGGCCGGGCTGAGCGCCATCGGCCGGCTCTACGACAGCTTCCTGCACCTCGTCGTGCCGGCGGACTCGCCGATCCAGTCCTTCTCGGACCTGACCGGCAGGAAGGTGTCGCTGGGGGCGCAGGGATCCAGCACCGGCTTCACCTCCGACCGGCTGCTGGGCATGACCGGCGTGAAACCCGTCGGCGTGCAGATGTCCCAGACGGACGGGGCGAACGCCGTGGCCGACGGCACCATCGACGCCATGCTCACGCTCACCGGCATCCCCACGCCGGCGATCACCGACCTGGCCAGACGTAAGTCGGTCCGGCTGGTGTCGCTGGACGCCGAGGCGAAGCTGCTGGCCGGCAAGTATCCGGGGCCGTACGTGCCGGCGACGATCCCGTCGACCACGTACCACGGGGTCAAGGCGTGCCCGACCGTGGCGGTGCCGAACCTGCTGCTGAGCCGGGACGACCTGGGCGACGACGTGGCGCGGATCGTGACCGAGACGGTGTTCACCGAGGTCTCGGTGATCACCAAGGGGCATCCCGAGGCCAGCCACATCAACGTCCGCACCGGCATCGCGACCGGCATCGTGCCGCTGCACCCGGGGGCGGCCGGCTGGTTCCGGGACGTGAAGCGCTGAATGCTGGTGCTGCTCAACGGGCCGCCCGGAGTCGGCAAGTCGACGATGGCCGGTCTGTACGTGGACGATCATCCACCGGCGCTGAACCTGGACATCGACGTGCTGCGCGGCCAGATCGGCGGCTGGCAAGCGGATCCCGCCCGGGCCGGGCTGCTGGCCCGGGCCCTGGCGGTGGCGGCGGCCCGCACGCACCTGCTCGCCGGGCACGACGTTGTGGTGCCGCAGTTCCTGGGCCGACCGGAGTTCGTCCTCGAGCTCTCGGCGCTGGCCGCCGAGGTCGGCACGGAGTTCGTGGAAGTGGTTCTGTTGGACATCAAGGAAAACGTGCGGCGCCGGTTCTTCGAGCGGAACGATCCCGTGAAGCACACCGACGCCGCGACGCTGTCCACAATGTACGACCGGTTGCTGGAGTTGCTGGCCGCCCGCCCCGACGCCAGGATCGTCCACGCCGCCGGAATCCCCGAAACCTACGCCGCCCTCCGCCATGCCCTGGCACCACTGTGAGGAAAAGCGATCAGTAACCGAGGCTCCACTGTTGGTTGGTGCCGCCGTCGCACGTCCACTGATCCACGTTCGCGCCGTCCTCGAGGCTGGCGTCCGCAACCTCCAGGCACTTGTGACTGTGCCGCGCCACCGCCAGGTAGCTGTTGCCACCCACGTGATAGAAGGACCACTGCTGGTTGGCGCCGCCATTGCACGTCGACTGGACCACGTTAGCGCCGTCCTCGAGGCTGGCGTCCGCAACCTCCAGGCACTTGTGACTGTGCCGCGCCACCATCAGGTACCTGTTGTTCTCCAGATACAAGAAGGACCACTGCTGGTTGAGGCTCTCATCGCACGTCCGCTGGACCACGTTCGCGCCGTTGTCGACGCTGGCGTCCGCAACCTCCAGGCACTTGACGCTGTGCCGCGCCACGATGATGAAGGTGTAGGGATGGGGCCGCTGAGCGAATGCCGTGTGGCTGGGGAGAGTGGAGAGCGCGGGACCGTTCACGCCCCGGGCGTCGGCCCGGGACGCCGCCGCCGGAAGGCTGAACGCGACGGCAACGACCAGCACCGCGAGCAGCGCCGTCCTCGATCTCGGTTCACGCATGGTGCCCGCCACCTTTCACGTCGTGATTTCCTGCCGAAGCCCTGATGCGCGGCCGGATCTCCGCGCCGTCCTGACTACGGTCGACGGGGCGGCCGGTGGTGGCGCACTGCGGACATCGGCGGCGGCTGGCCGAATTCCCCCGCGTCCCGACCGGACACTGCGCTCAGTCGCGACTCGCGGGGGTGATGACGACGTCCAGGCCGGGGTTCGCCTCGGCCAGGCGGAGCGTGCCGCCGGCGGCGGAGATCAGGTCGGCGCAGATGGACAGACCCAGGCCGGTGCCGCTGACGTTCTGGTGCCTGGGGGAACGCCAGAACCGGTTGAGGGCCTGCGCCCGGTCCTCTTCGGACAACCCGGTTCCGTTGTCGGCGACGTGCAGGGAACCGTCCACGAAGAACACTCGGACGCGTGTGCCGCCGGACAGCCGGGCGGCGTTGGCCACCAGTTCGTCCAGGACACTGCCATAGGACACCGGAACCCGTTGCCCCGCCGGCACATCCGTCTCGACGGTCACGCCGAGCACCTGCCACTTGGGCAGATGGGCGGACACCAGCAGGGCCAGCTCCACGGTCTCGGCGGCGGCGTCGAGCCGGGTGGCGGCGAGCAGCGCGTCCAGCACGTTGCCCATCTCCTGGGCCTCGTCGACGGCGATGTGGTGCGCCTCGCGCACGGGCTCGGAGTCGGGCAGGTGCGGCTTCAGGTTGTCGACGGCCAACCGCAGGCTGGCCAGCGGGTTGCGCAGCTGGTGCGAGGCGTCGGCGACGAAGTCCCGCTGCCGGCGCATCGCGGTGTTGACCACGTCGACCATGGTGTTGAAGGACGTGCTGAGCCGGCGCAGCTCGGGCGGCCCGCTGACGTCGTCCACGTGCGTGTCGACAATGCCGCCGGCGATCGCCGCGGTCGCCTCGTCCAGCCGCCGGACGGGCCGCAGGATCCAGCGCGAGATCGGCCAGGCCGCCGCTATCACCGCTAGCAGCGGCAGGATTCCTAGCGCCGCCAGCCAGCCCCACTGGGACAGGATGTCGGCGCGCAGGCGGTCGGTCGGCGACACCTCGACCACCGCCGCCACGACCTCGCTGTCCCGCCCCACCGGCTCGACGACGACCAGCGGCGCGGTCTCCCACGGCATCACCGCCGCCGGCGGGCTCGGCCGCGTGCCGGCGAACGCCGAGTCCATGGCGGCGACCACCGCCGGATCGGTCAGGTCGGGCCGTTGCTGCGACGCCGCCACGATGTCGCCGTCGACCGCGACCACGGCGACCGGGATGCCGTACAGCTGGCCGTAGCGGGCCACCTCGTCCTGCAACGCCTCGGTGTGGGTGGAGTTGAGCGCGCTCTCCGCCAGCGACGCGAACCGGCCGACGTCGGTGAGCCGGTCCAGGTACGTCGCCTGCGTCTCCCGCTCGGCTACGGCGTTGGCCAGCGGGCCGCCCAGCGCCGCCGCCAGCAGCAACAGCAGCGGGAGCAGGACGAGGAGGAGGCGTCGGAGCATCAGCCCACCAGGCGGTAGCCGACGCCGCGGACGGTCTCGATGCGCACCTGGCCGCCGAGCTTGCCGCGCAGCGCCGCGACGTGGGTGTCCAACGTCCGTGACGGCGCCTCCCACGACGCCTGCCACACCTGGTCCATGATCAGATCCCGGCTCACGACCTGCCCCGGGCGCGCCGCTAGCAGCGCTAGCAGGTCGAACTCCTTACGGGTCAACGCCAGCTCGCGGTCATCCACCGAAACGGCGCGCGTGGCGGTGTCCAGCCGCAGCGGCCCGACCGCCACGATCTCGGCGTCCACGGCCTCCGCCCGCGCCCACCGGGTGCGCCGCAGCACCGCCTCGATCCGGGCCAGCAGCTCCGCCGTGCCGAACGGCTTCACCACGTAGTCGTCCGCGCCGGACCGCAGCCCGAGCACCCGGTCCCGTTCCTCACCGCGGGCCGTCACGGCGATCACCGCGGTCCCGGAGTCGCGCCGCAGCCGGCGCAACACCTCGATGCCGTCGCCATCGGGCAGCCCCATGTCGAGCAGCACCACGTCGACCGGCGGGGCGCTCACCGCGTCCGCCACCGTGCCCACCCGGTGCACTTCGTAGCCGGCGTGGCGCAGCGCCGTCACCAGGCCCCGCGCCACCCGGTCATCGTCCTCGACGACGAGGATCCGCATGGACAGCGATGGTAGGCCGACTCAGCTCTTGCGCTCGGCAGCTTCCTCGACGCGAGTCTCCTCCGCGGACTTCGGCTCCTCGGACTTCTCGTCCGCCGGGGCCTCCTCCTCGGCCTTCTCCGACTCAGTGGTATCCGATTCGGCTTCCTCCGCGGCGCCCTCGGCCTTCTCGGCGTCCGCGACCTCCATGTCGACGGCCTCGCCGGAGGCGTCCGGCAGCCCCGCCTCGTACGCCTCGCGAATGGCCACCAGGTCCTCGCGGGGGCCGCGCTTGCGCGCCACGATCAGATAGATCACCGCGCCGATGAACACGATCGCGGCGGTGAAGACGTTGATCCGCACGCCGAAGACGTGCGTCGCCTCGTCGTTGCGCATGAGCTCGATCCAGAACCGGCCCGCGGTGTAGCCGGCGACGTACAGCGCGAACGCCCGGCCGTGGCCCAGCTTGAACCGCCGGTCGGCCCACACCACCAGGATCGCGACGCCGATGTTCCACAGCAGCTCGTAGAGGAACGTCGGGTGCACCAGCTCGGTGGGCGGGCCCTGCGCGATGCCGTTGATCGGGTCGGCGATGCCGGTGCTCGGGTCGACCCGGTTGTAGATCTCCAGCGCCCACGGCACGTCGGTGGGACGACCGTAGAGCTCCTGGTTGAAGTAGTTGCCGATGCGGCCGATGGCCTGCGCGAGCACGATGCCGGGGGCGATCGCGTCGGCGACCGCCGGCAGCGGCACGCCCCGGCGGCGGGCGCCGATCCACGCGCCGACGCCGCCCAGCGCGATGGCGCCCCAGATGCCGAGGCCGCCGTTCCACACCTCGAGCGCCCCGATGGGGTTGCCGCCCGGGCCGAAGTAGGTCCGCCAGTCGGTGGCCAGGTGGTACAGGCGGCCGCCGACCAGGCCGAACGGCACGGCCCAGACGGCCATGTCGGTGATGAAGCCCTTCTGGCCGCCGCGCGCCTGGAACCGGCGCTCGCCCCACACGATCGCCACGATGATGCCGGCGATGATGCACAGCGCGTAGGCGCGGATCGGGATCGGCCCGAGGTGCCACACGCCCTGTGGCGGGCTGGGGAAGCTGGCCAGGATCACATGGTTCGGCACGCGCCCACGGTACTTGAGGCTGTGTGACGCCTGTGTCCGACCCGGGTTCGTATCAGGTCACGACGCGGTGGCCACCGGGTTGCGCACGCCCTCGGCGAGCTCCTTGGCCAGCTCAGCGACGCCGGACTCGCCGTCGGCCGACCTGGTCACGAAGGCCGAGCCGACGATGACCGCGTCCGCGAAGGCGGCCAGCTCCGCCGCCTGCGCCCCCGACTTCACGCCGAGGCCGACGCCGATCGGCAGGTCGGTGTGGGCACGCACGCGCGCCACCAGCTCCGGCGCGGCGTTGCTGACCACGTCCCGCGCGCCGGTCACGCCCATCACGGACGTCGCGTACAGGAAGCCGCTGCTCGCCGCGGCGGTCATGGCGATGCGCTCCTCGGTCGAGGACGGCGCGACCAGGAAGATGCGGTTCAGGCCGTGCGCCTGCGACGCGGCCATCCACTCGGCGGCCTCGTCCGGCACCAGGTCCGGCGTGATGATGCCCAGGCCGCCGGCCGCGGCCAGGTCGCGCGAGAACTTGTCCACGCCGTAGTGGTAGATCGGGTTCCAGTAGCTCATCACCACGGCCTTGCCGCCGGCCGCGGACACGGCCTCGACGACCTCGAACACGTGGCGCAGCCGAAAGCCGTTCGCCAGCGCCTGGTCGGCGGCGGCCTGGATGGTCGGCCCGTCCATCACCGGGTCCGAGTAGGGCACGCCCACCTCGACCAGGTCGCAGCCGCCGTCGACCATGGCCTTGAGCAGCGATTTCGAGCCTTCGACGGTGGGGAAGCCGGCCGGCAGGTAGCCGATCAGCGAGGACCGTCCCTCGTCGAGCAGCGGCATCAGGAGTCACTCTCCGGCACGAGGTTGAAGAACTTGTTGGCGGTGCCCATGTCCTTGTCGCCGCGACCGGACAGGTTCACCAGGATCACGCCGTCGGGACCGAGCTCGCGGCCCAGCACCTGGGCGCCGGCCAGCGCGTGCGAGGACTCGATGGCCGGGATGATGCCCTCGGTCCGGGACAGCAGCATCATCGCGTCCATGGCCTCGGCGTCGGTCACGGGCCGGTACTCGGCGCGGCCGATGTCCTTGAGGTACGAGTGCTCCGGGCCGACGCCCGGGTAGTCCAGGCCGGCCGAGATCGAGTAGGCCTCGACGGTCTGGCCGTCCTCGTCCTGCAACAGGTACGAGCGGGCGCCGTGCAGCATGCCGGGTGTGCCCTCGGTCAGCGTCGCGCCGTGCTCGCCGGACTCGATGCCGTGCCCGCCGGGCTCCAGGCCGACCAGCCGCACCTCGGGGTCGTCGAGGAAGCCGTGGAAGATGCCGATCGCGTTGGAGCCGCCGCCCACGCAGGCCGCGACCACGTCCGGCAGCCGGCCGATCAGGTCCAGGCACTGCTGCCGGGCCTCGATGCCGATGATCCGGTGGAAGTTGCGGACCATCACCGGGAACGGGTGGCCGCCGGCCGCGGTGCCGAGCAGGTAGTGCGTGGTGTCGACGTTGGCGACCCAGTCCCGCAGCGCCTCGTTGATGGCGTCCTTGAGGGTGCGCGAGCCGGTCTTCACCGCGATGACCTCGGCGCCGAGCAGCCGCATGCGGGCCACGTTCAGCGCCTGGCGCTCGGTGTCGACCTCGCCCATGTAGATCACGCAGTCCAGGCCCATCAGCGCGCACGCGGTGGCGGTGGCCACGCCGTGCTGGCCGGCGCCGGTCTCGGCGATGACCCGCTTCTTGCCCATGCGCTTGGTCAGCAGCGCCTGCCCGAGCACGTTATTGATCTTGTGCGAGCCGGTGTGGTTGAGGTCCTCGCGCTTGAGCAGGATCCGCGCGCCGCCGGCGTGCTCGGCGAACCGCTTGGCCTCGGTCAGCAGCGACGGCCGGCCCGCGTAGTCCCGCAGCAGGCGGTCGAACTCGCCGGTGAACTCGGGGTCGAGGCGGGCCTTCTCGTACACCGCGGTCAGCTCGTCCATGGCCGCGATCAGCGCCTCCGGCAGGAACCTGCCGCCGTACTCGCCGAAGTAGCCCCGCTGATCCGGGTCGTGCTTGTCGGTCATGTCTCCCCAGAGAGCTGTCGTCAACGACTGGGCCGCGGGCAGGCCGGGTGCGAGCCGGCGGTGACCAGCTGCGTCACGGCCGCCTTCGGATCCCCGCTGGTGATCAGGCTTTCCCCGACCAGCACGGAGTCCGCGCCCGCGCCGGCGTAGGTCATCAGGTCGCCGGGGCTGCGCACGCCGGACTCGGCCACCTTGTAGGTGTCGAACGGCAGGCCGGGCGCCAGCCGGCTGAACATGTCCCGGTCCACCTCGAGCGTGTGCGGGTTGCGCGCGTTCACGTCGAGCACCTTGGCCCCGGCCTCCAGGGCCCGGTCGCACTCCTCGGCGTTGTGCACCTCGACCAGCGCGACCATGCCCAGCGACTCGATGCGGTCCAGCAGCGCCTCCAGGGCGTTCTGCTCCAGCGCGGCCACCATCAGCAGCACCATGTCGGCGCCGTGCGCGCGGGCCTCGTGCACCTGGTACGGGCTGACGACGAAGTCCTTGCACAGCACGGGAACGCTCACCGCGGCCCGGACCGCGGCCAGGTCGGCCAGCGACCCGCCGAAGTGCCGCCGCTCGGTCAGCACGCTGATCACCCGGGCCCCCGCGGCCTGGTATTCCCTTGCCAGTTCGGCGGGATCGAGCACCGGGACGAGTTCGCCGCGCGCCGGGCTGCGCCGCTTGACCTCGGCGATGACGCCGATGCCGGGCGCGTTCAGGGCGGTCATCACGTCGCGCGGCGACGCCGCCGCCAGCGAGCGTTCCTTGATGACCTCGAATGGGATTTCGGCCTGGCGCGCGGCCAGGTCGGCGCGGACGCCGTCGATGATCGAGTCGAGCACGGTCACGCCAACTCCCCTTCCCGCCGCGTTTGATGCTAACCCCGCGATGCATCGGGCACGTACGGCGGGTCATCGAAGGACCCCTGGTAGTCAAGGCCCTAACCGGTAACAATCACGCCGCGTGCCGCTTCCGTCACTGATTGGCGGTGGGGTCCGAGCCCGAGTCCAGCGCCTGCCAGAGGTCGCGGTCCGGGTCGGCCGCCTTCTTGGCCTGCGCCGGAGCCTGGTAGCGGGCGCCGAGCCGGGGCATCCGGTGCCCGGACCGGACCAACAGGACACCCGCGAGCGTCACGGCCAGCCCGGCCAGCACCGCGATCCCGTGCCCGGCCACGATGGTCACGGTCGGGTAGCCCGCCGGGTGGGTGGCGAAGATTTCCGGGGCGTTGTCGAAGCCGACCCAGACCGTGCCCACGCCGACCAGGAACACCACCCCGCCGGCGATCCGCCGCAGCAGCCCGCCGGTCGCCACCACCGCCGCGATCAGCGCCAGCGCCAGCAGGGCCAGCGGCACCAGCGCGGTCGCCTCCTGCGAGCCGGTCAGCTTGGTGGTCACCACCCCGGCCAGCGGGTCGGTGCGCTGCGTCCACGACCACGTCATCAGCGACGACAGCCACAGCAGCAGCGAGGCCAGCGCCAGCAGGCCCACCACCGTCCAGAGTGGACGACGGTCAGACATCGGCGGTCACCGAGTCGCGGGCCGGCCGCAGCGTCTCCGCGGTGGCGATGGCGGCCAGCACCGCGCGCGCCTTGTTCAGGCACTCGGTGTCCTCCGCCTGCGGGTTGGAGTCCGCCACGATGCCCGCGCCGGCCTGCACGTAGGCCACGCCGTCGCGGACCAGGGCGGTGCGGATGGCGATCGCGGTGTCGGCGTCGCCGGCGAAGTCCAGGTAGCCGACGATGCCGCCGTACAGGCCGCGGCGGGTCGGCTCCAGCTCCTCGATCAGCTCCATCGCGCGGGGCTTGGGCGCGCCGGACAGCGTGCCGGCCGGGAAACACGCCGCCACCGCGTCGAATGCGGTGCGGCCCTCGTCGAGTTGGCCGGTGACCGTGGACACGATGTGCATCACGTGGCTGTACCGCTCCACCTTGAAGAAGTCGACCACGTGCACCGAGCCGGGCCGGCAGACCCGCCCCAGGTCGTTGCGCCCCAGGTCGACCAGCATCAGGTGCTCGGCGCGCTCCTTGGCGTCGGACAGCAGGTCCTTCTCCAGCAGCGCGTCCTCGTCGGGGTCGGCGCCGCGCCAGCGGGTGCCGGCGATCGGGTGCGCGGTCGCCTTGCCCTCGCGCACCGTGACCAGCGCCTCCGGGCTCGCGCCGACGATGTCGAAGCCGTCCAGCCGCAGCAGGTACATGTACGGGCTGGGGTTGGTCGTGCGCAGCACCCGGTACACGTCCAGGGCGTCCGCGGTGGTGTCGACCTCGAACCGCTGGGACAGCACCACCTGGAAGGCCTCGCCGGCGCGGATGGCCTCCTTGGCCGTCTCCACCGCCGCGCCGAACTCCTCGGACGTGCGGCGGCGGCGCAGCCGCACCTCGGCCGGCCGCAGCGTCGACACCGTCGGTGGGGCCTCGGCGGAGAGCTCCTCGGTCATCTCGTCCAGGCGGCGCACCGCGTCGTCGTAGGCCGCGTCCACCCGCTCCGGCGAGTCGTCCCAGTTGACGGCGTTGGCGATCAGCGTGATGGAGCCCGAGTGGTGGTCCAGCGCCGCCAGGTCGGTGGCCAGCAGCATCACCATCTCCGGCAGCTTCAGGTCGTCCTCGGCCAGCTCCGGCAGGCGCTCCAGGCGGCGCACCGAGTCGTAGCCGACGAAGCCGACCATGCCGCCGGTCAACGGGGGCAGGCCGGGCAGCGGGTCGGTGCGCAGCACCTCGATGGTCTCGCGCAGGGCCTGCATCGGGTCGCCGCCGCTGGGCAGGCCGACCGGCGGCATGCCGGTCCAGACCGCTTCGCCGTCCCGCACGGTCAGCGCCGCCGGGCTGCGCACGCCCACGAACGACCACCGCGACCACGACCGGCCGTTCTCGGCGGATTCCAGCAGGAAGGTGCCCGGACGGTCGGCGGCGAGCTTGCGGTACACCCCCACCGGTGTCTCGGCGTCCGCGAGCAGGCGGCGGACGACCGGGATGACCCTGCGCTGTGCCGCCAGCGCGCGGAACTCGTCGCGGCTGGGACTGACCTCCCCGAAGGCACTGACCATGGTCGCCATTGTTCCCCATCGGGTTGACGCCGTGGCCAAGCGGTCCTAGATTTCAATGGTTGTTGAAATAAGGAGAGCACGTGACCGACCCCAAGCGGCGGGGCCGCCGACCCGCCGGCGAGGACACCAGGGCGGCCCTGTTGGCCGCCGCCCGGGAGGTCTTCACCGAACAGGGATTCGACGGCGCCACCGTACGTGCCATCGCCGCGCGGGCCGAGGTGGACCCCGCGATGGTCAACCACTGGTTCGGCGGCAAGCAGGGCCTGTTCGCCGCCGCGGTCGAACTCCCGGTCACGCCCGAGTGGATCCGGGAGACGGTGTTGAGCGGTCCCGTCGACCAGATCGCGGTCCGGGTGGTGCGGACGTTCATCACCACCTGGGACAACTCCGGCGGCGGCTCCTTCGCCACCCTCGTGCGCAGCGCCGCCACCCAGGAGTCGGCCGCCCAGATGCTCAAGCAGTTCATCTCCGTCCTGTTCGGCGGCATCATCCGCGAACTCGGCGTCGACCAGCCGGAGCTGCGCCTGGGCCTGTTCGGCTCGCAGTTGGCCGGCCTCGGGCTGGCCCGCTACGTGCTGCGGCTGGACTCCATCGTGGACGCCGACATCGACACCCTGGCCGCCACCATCGGGCCCACCCTCCAGCGCTACCTCACCGGCGACCTCAACCTGCCCTGACCGCCGTCAGCCCCGGAGACCGCTCGGCCGCGCCGGCGACCTCGCCTGACTACCGTCAGCCCGAAGACCGCTCGGCCGCGCCGGCGCCTGGACCGTCGCCGGATTTCGATCGCTCGCCACCCGACGTGCCCCACAACCCCAGCCGACGCGAGCGATCGCAATCCGGCTAGGGAAGGCGCCGGTCACGAGCGGCCGAGCCCCGCCCGGAACGGGCGGCAAAGGCTCAGCCGAGCCCCGCCCGGAACGGGCGGCAAAAGCTCAGCCGAGCCGCGACGCCGGAGGCGGCGCCACAAGCTCAGCCGAGCCCGCCCCGCCGGAGGCGGGGCCAAGAATGCTGCCGGCGTCGAAGCAGGTGCGGTCGCCGGTGTGGCAGGCCCCGCCCTCCTGGTCCACCACCAGCAGCACGGTGTCGCCGTCGCAGTCCAGGCGCACCTCGTGCACCCGCTGGGTGTGCCCGGACGTCTCGCCCTTGATCCACTGCGCCTGCCGGCTGCGCGAGTAGTACGTCGCCTCGCGGGTGGTGAGCGTGCGGTGCAGGGCGGCGTCGTCCATCCACGCCACCATCAGCACCTCGCCGGTGCCGCGCTGCTGCGCGACCGCGCACACCAGCCCGTCGGCGTTTCGCTTGAGCCGCTTGGCGATCTCGGGGTCGAGCGTGTCGGTCACGTGGCGCTTCCCATGTGTCGGCGGGCGGGCAGGGTGATCTGCAGGACCAGCGAGTAGACGTGCACGGCGGCCAGCACCCCGGTCAGCACCGCCAGCCAGATCTCGCTGGCCAGCAAGGCGAACGCGGCATACAGCACCGCGACGAGGATCGTCCACAGTAGAGCGGGTACGCGCACCGGCCGGGCCCCGGCCAGCAGCCCGGCGCCGAGGCCGAGGCTGATCACCGCGACCGGCGCGGGCAGGATCACCGAGCCGAGGTCGCCGGCCTGGATGCCCAGCACCAGGAACGTCAACAGGAACAGCAGCCCACCGCCGGCCAATACGAGAGATGCGAGCTTGATCTCCAGCGGGGCCGAGGAACCCGGCAGCACCTGCTTCACCGGATCACCGCCCCGGCGCCGCGCAGCTCGTCCTTGACCTCGCCGATGCTGAGCGTGCCGAAGTGGAACACGCTCGCCGCGAGCACCGCGTCCGCGCCGGCCGCGATGGCCGGCGGGAAGTGGTCGACCTGGCCGGCGCCGCCGCTGGCGATCAGCGGCACGGTCACCTGCGCCCGTACCAGCCGGATCAGCTCCAGGTCGAAGCCCGCCTTCGTGCCGTCGGCGTCCATCGAGTTGAGCAGGATCTCGCCGACGCCCAGCTCCTGGCCGCGCGCCGCCCACTCCACCGCGTCGATGCCCGTGCCGCGGCGTCCGCCGTGGGTCGTCACCTCGAAGCCCGACGGCGTCGGCTCGCCGCCCTCTGGCACGCGCCGCGCGTCCACCGACAGCACGATGCACTGCGCGCCGAACCGCTGCGAGGCCTCCCGCAGCAGCTCCGGCCGGGCGATCGCGGCGGTGTTGATGCTGACCTTGTCCGCGCCCGCGCGGAGCAGCCGGTCCACGTCCTCGGGGGCGCGCACGCCGCCGCCGACCGTGAGCGGGATGAACACCTGCTCCGCCGTGCGGCGGACCACGTCGTAGGTGGTCTCGCGGTCCGAGGAGGACGCCGTCACGTCCAGGAATGTCAGCTCGTCGGCGCCGGCCGCGTCGTAGGCGGCCGCCAGCTCGACCGGGTCGCCCGCGTCCCGGAGGTCGGTGAAGTTGACGCCTTTGACGACACGGCCCCGGTCGACGTCGAGACACGGGATCACACGGACTGCGACGGGCATACCGCCAGCTTACGGGTCATGCCAGCAGGTGCCGCAGATAGCGGTCCGGTTCGGCGAGGAACTCCCGGGTCAGCCGCACCGGCAGCGCCGAGTCGAAGTCCACCCGCTCGATCGCGCCGTCCTCGCCCACCTCCAGGATCGCCGCGCCCGGCAGGGACAGCAGGATCGGCGAGTGCGTGGCCACGATCAGCTGGCAGTCCTGCTGCGCGAGATCCGCCATTCGCGCCACCAGCGCCAGGCAACCGCGCACTGACAGCGCCGCCTCCGGCTCGTCCAGGATGTACAGGCCATTAGGCCCGAAACGGTGCGTCACCAGATCCAAAAAGGACTCGCCGTGCGAGCGCTCATGCGGCGACCGGCCGCCGTAGTGCTGGATCGAGTCGTGCCCCAGCCGCTCGATCTCCGTCGCCACGTTGTAGTACGACTCCGCCCGCAGGAAGAACCCCGTGCGGGGCTTGCCGATCCCCCGGCTCAGCGTCAGGTAGTCCCCCAGCGACGACTCCGTCGCCCGCGTCGCGAACCGGAAGTCCTGGCTCCCGCCCTCCGGGTTGAACCCGGCGGCGACCGCGATCGCCTCCACCAGCGTCGACTTGCCGGCCCCGTTCTCGCCGATCAGGAAGGTGACGCCGGCCCGGAGGTCGAGCCCCTCCGACTCGGCCAGCCACCGCACCACCGGCAGCGTGAAGGGATACCGACCCGTCGACGGCTCGTCCAGCCGCACCCGCCGAATGAACGAACCACCCACGGCTCCCACTCTATGGGGTCAACCTGACCAGGGCATCCAGGTCGAGCCGCACCGGGAACGGCACCGACGCGGTGAACACACCGGCGACACCGCCATTGTCCTGATAGCCGAACTCACCGGCCAGATGGCAGTCGACCAGCGAGACGGGCTCGTCGACGTCGATGATCCAGTAATGCGGGATCCCCGCGTCGGCATACTCCCCGCGCTTGATGACGTTGTCCATCCGCACGGAGCCCCGCGACACGATCTCGACGATCACCAACACCTCGGAGGCACGCAACAGCGTGCCCTCGGCGTCGGATCGTTCGTAGGCCGCCGAGTCGACGATGATCAGGTCTGGCCTGCGCACATTGCCCGGCTCATCCGGCGCTGCCAGCTCAAGGTTGATGTCGATGTCCGGGATAGCGCCGAGGCCAGTGGGCAGCTGAGGCGCCAGCTGGATGATCAGCTGCGACGTCGTGACCATGTGCCGGGACTTCGGCGAAAGGCTCATCACGAGCCAGCCCTCCTGAAGTTCCCAGCGGTGTTCGGTGTCTTCGGGCAGGCGCTCATACTCGGCAGTCGTCAGGGGATGATCGGAATTCGGCGGCAATTGCCAGCCCAGAGGCGACGCAGTCACAGCAACTCCTCACGTCTGTCCGAAGCCTGCCACACCATGATCGCCCACCCCCCGTCCGAGCCGGCGGTTCCCTCGCCCGGACACACTGAATACCGACTTCCGGGCCACCCTCGTCACCGAACGTGACACCGGCCGAGGTGGGCCGCCGTCGGCGGCCGGTCAGCTCTACCGGCCCCCGGCAGCACGGTCCGCCGAGACCTGCACCACACCCGGCGGGCCCGAATGCAGACTGGAAACACTCCAAATAAACCCGCCGCCGCACACATTTTCGAACTAGGTAGTTCCGGCCATACCTAGGGTTATTTCGGGATGGCCGTACCCGTAACGCGCCCAATACGCTACTCACGGTGAGACCGGCCACGGGTCCCGCCTACCCGAAAACTCCCCGTTCCCGCGGAGGCGCGCGTGTCCGAAGTCATGCACACGATCACAAGAGTCGAGAGCACAATACACTCCTGGCTGGGGCGAAACAGCGTGCGACTGCTCCGGATCAGCATGGGATCGATCATTCTCCTCTTCGGTTTCCTCAAGTACTTCCCGGGCGTCAGCCCGGCCGAGCACATGGTGGAGACGGTCAGCCGGATGCTGACCCTGGGCCTCATGCCGGACCGGCTGGTGATGGTCGGATTCGCCACCGTTGAATGCGTGATCGGACTGTCGGTGATCACCGGAGTGGGCCTCAGACTGGTGATATACCCGATGGCGCTATGGGCGGTCGGCATTCTGCTGCCACTGGTTCTGATGCCGGGCGAACTGTTCAGCGGCCCGGACCACATGCCCAATCTCGAGGGTCAGTACGTGCTCAAGGACGTCATTCTGCTGACGGCGACAATGGTGATCGCGGACGCCGCGGTCCGGGCGGGACGCCCCCGCACGTACGGCGCGTCCGGCACGTGGCAGTGACGTCAACCGAAGGTTGACAGCCGTACCAGGGTCAACCTAACGTTGACGGCATGACCACACCGATCCGACTCGACGACATGATCAACCTGGTCGCCCATCTCCACCCGGACGGCGACCCGCTGGCCCGGCTGGCCGAGGCGGTGCAGCAGGCGGACCGCCTCGGCGAGCTGTCCGACCACCTGGTCGGACACTTCGTCGACCAGGCCCGGCGGGCCGGCGCCACCTGGACCGACATCGGCCGCAGCATGGGCGTCACCAAGCAGGCCGCGCAGAAGCGCTTCGTGCCCAAGGACGAGCCGATGGACTGGGGCCCGTTCAGCCGCTTCACCGACCGCGCCCGCCGGGTCGTGGCGCAGTCCCAGACCGAGGCCCAGACCGCCGGCCACGGCTACATCGGCACCGAGCACATCGCGCTGGCGCTGATGTCGCAGCCGGAGGGCCTGGCCGCGCAGGCCCTGGCCGCGCAGGGCGTCACCGAGGAACAGGTCCGCGCCGCGGTGAAGGTCGCGGCGCCGGCCGGCGGTGAGGCAGTCACCGGGCACATCCCCTTCACGCCGCGAGCGCGCAAGGTGCTGGAGCTGTCCGTACGCGAAGCGCTGCGCCTGGAGCACAACTTCATCGGCACCGAGCACGTGCTGCTCGGCCTGCTGGCCGAGGGCGACGGCATCGGCGCCAAGGTGCTGACCGGTCTCGGCGTGCAGGCCGCCGAGGCCGAACGCTGGATCCTGGCGAAGTTCAGCGAGTTGCAGCGAGAGCGTCAGGGAGAGTGAAAGCGTTGGCGTAGAGGGCCTTGCCGACGATGGCACCCTCGACGCCGTCGGCGGCCAGCCCGGCCAGCGCGACCAGATCGTCCACACTGGACACTCCGCCGGAGGCGATCACCGGGGCGTCGGTGCGGTCGCAGACCGCCCGCAGCAGCTCCAGGTTGGGGCCGCGCAGCGTGCCGTCCTTGCTGACGTCGGTGACGACGTAGCGGGAGCAGCCGTCCCGGTCCAGCCGGTCCAGCACGTCCCACAGGTCGCCGCCGTCGCTGGTCCAGCCGCGGGCGGCCAGCCGGTGCCCCTGCTCGGTGATCCGCACGTCCAGGCCCACCGCCACCTTGTCGCCGTGCTCGGCGATGGCCTTGGCGCACCACTGTGGGTTCTCCAGCGCGGCGGTGCCCAGGTTGACCCGGGTGCAGCCGGTGGACAGCGCGGCGGCCAGCGACTCGTCGTCGCGGATGCCGCCGGACAGCTCCACCTTCACGTCCAGCTTGCCGACGACGCCGGCGAGCAGCTCGCGGTTGGAACCACGGCCGAACGCGGCGTCGAGGTCGACGAGATGGATCCACTCGGCGCCGTCGTGCTGCCACGCGAGCGCGGCCTCCAGCGGGTCGCCGTACGAGGTCTCGGTGCCGGCCTCGCCCTGGACGAGGCGCACCGCCTTGCCGTCGGCGACATCAACGGCGGGGAGCAGGTAGAACGTCACGAAGGGGACCCTATCGCGTGCTGGCGAGCCAGTTCTCCAGCAGGTGCGCGCCGGCGTCGCCGGACTTCTCCGGGTGGAACTGGGTGGCGCACAGCGCGCCGTTCTCCACCGCGGCGACGAAGTCCTCGCCGTGGTTCGCCCACGTCACCAGCGGCGCCTTGAGGGTGCTGTCCGGCACCAGCTCCCACTTGCGCACGCCGTAGGAGTGCACGAAGTAGAAGCGGGCGTCGGCGTCGAGGCCGTCGAACAGCACGGAGCCCTCGGCGGCCTGCACCGTGTTCCAGCCCATGTGCGGCAGCACGTCCGCGTGCAGGCGCTCCACGGTGCCCGGCCACTCGCCGCAGCCGGCGGACTCGATGCCGTGCTCGACGCCGCGCTCGAACAGGATCTGCATGCCGACGCAGATGCCCAGCACGGGGCGGCCGCCGGCGAGCCGCTCGCCGATGATCCGCGCGCCGCGCACGGCGTTCAGACCCGTCATGCACGCCGCGTACGCGCCGACCCCGGGCACCACGAGGGCGTCGGCGGCCAGCGCCGCCCGATGATCGGCGGTCACCTCCACGTCGGCGCCGACGCGGCGCAGCGCGCGCTCGGCCGAGCGGAGGTTGCCTGATCCGTAATCCAGCACGACTACACGGGGCACGAGCACAGCTTAGAGGGCCTCGCGACCGTGATCTACATCACGGTACGGAGCGTGTTGTTGCCGGCAGACGAACCAATCGGGCATCTCGTCCATCTAAAGAGGTAAGCCCGGTGTCGTACCGTAGCCGGCTGCTGCTGTCGTCGAGACCGCCGAAGGATCCCCAGTGACCCAGCTGGCCACCGCTAGCCGACCCGTGATCACCGAGCCGGCCGTCGCGGCCACGCCGAGCGCGCCACGGGGGGACCGCAGACTCCCGTCCCTGACGGGCCTGCGCTGGGCGGCCGCGTTCGTGGTCTTCGGCCTGCACATCAGCGTGTCCGGCCTGTTCACGAACGACAGCCGGGCCGAGCACGTGGCGATGGTGCTGTTCGGCAACGGCGCCAGCGGCGTCTCGTTCTTCTTCATCCTGTCCGGCTTCGTGATGATGTGGGCGTTCCGGCCGGACGACCGGCCGCTGCGCTTCTGGCGCCGCCGCGTGGCCCGCATCTACCCGGTGCACGTGATCACCGCGCTGGCCGCGATCCTGCTCGCGCTGGCGCTGAAGTCCGAGGACCTGCCCAAGCCCGGCCCCGCGCTGACCAACCTGCTGCTGATCCACGCCTGGTGGCCGGACTACGCGCACAACCAGAGCATGGACAAGGTCAGCTGGTCGCTCGCCTGCGAGGCGTTCTTCTACCTGGTGTTCCCGTTCGTCGGCCCGCTCGCGCACCGGCTCAGCGCCCGCGCCGCGACGGTCATGGCCGGCGGCAGCGCCGTGATCGCGATGGCCATCCCCATCGCCGCGCACGCCGAGAACGTGCACTGGCCGGTCCACATCCTGCCGATCGCCCGCGTCTTCGAGTTCACGCTGGGCATCGCCCTGGCGCGGCTGGTGGTGCTCGGCCGCTGGCGCGGTCCCGGCATGGAGGTCTCGCTCGCCGTCACGCTGATCGGCTACTTCACCGCGCCCGCGCTGCCGTACGACTACGGCTACATCGTCCCCACGCTGATCGGCTTCGCGCTGCTGATCCCGGCCGCCGCGACAGCCGACCTGCGCGGCGCGGCGTCGGTGTGGCGCAGCCCGGTGATGATCCGCCTCGGCGAGCTGTCATTCTCGTTCTACATGGTGCACCTGCTGGTGATGCACGCCGTGCGGGCGCTGTTCCCCAAGCTCAAGCACATCGAGTCGATCCCGGGCTCGCTGACCGCCGCCGGCATCTTCACCCTGGCCCTCGGCGTCACCTGGCTGACGTACCGCTACGTCGAGGTGCCGGCCAACCGCCTGATCATGGGCCGCTCGACGCTGTTCCGCCGGCGGGTCGCCGTCACGTCGTGACGGGGCCCATGCCCTGAGCCACCGGCACGACCGGCAGCACGGTGTTCAGCGGGGCCTCCCGCACCGCCTTGCGGTTGGCGTCGGCCGGCAGCTTGGCCAGCCACGAGTCGGCGTGGCCGGCGTCGACCAGCGACGTCACCTGCGCCACGTCGTCCCGTCCGGCGGCGGTGAACAGCGCCGCCAGGGCGGTCGGGCCGCCGGTCGGCCAGTCCTGCACCCGTTCGACCATCGCCCGGTCGGCGCCGTCCAGCGTCTCGCCGAACCGGCGCGCCACCACGTCGTGCCGGCTGCGCTGGTCGCGCTTGTCGCTGTGCAGCAGGAACATGCCGCGCAGCAGGATCCGGGCCAGGCCGCCCCGCGGGTTCGTCGCCTCCAGCAGCCCGAGCACGTCGCGGTGCGCACCCCAGGCCCAGCCGTAGAGCGCCTTCTCGTAGATCGGGTGCGCGGTGACGGCGTGGTCGTCCCACCGCACGGCCAGCGCCCGCTCGCCGATACGCAGGCAGGTGCGGGCCATCGCCACCGCACGCGGGAAACGCGCCGACGGCGCGGGCAGCACCACGGTGCCGGACGCCACCGGGACCAGCACCGCAGGCCCCTCGCCCTCCTCGTGCAGCCGCATTTGCAGCTTGGCGGTCGGCACGGGGGTCCAGATGAGCGTCCTGGCTGTCACAGCGCACAGTATCTTCGCCGCGCGTGCCGCGCGGGGCTCGGCCCCTCGGATCCGCTCTGCTTTTGCCGCGCGTGCCGCGCGGGGCTCGTTCCCTCGGGCCCGCTGCCTTCGCTTGCTGGATTTCGATCGCCCGCATCGGGGTTCAGGTGGGTGCTTCGGCGGCGGGCGATCGAAATCCAGCTACCGCTCCAGGCAGCGGCGGGGCCTCGCGGGTTGTCATCCATCGATCTCGTCGATCAGGCGTAAAACGGTGGTCGTTGGATACGGCCGACGCGCCGACCGGCTGATCGGGTGACCACCATTTTGACCAGGCCACTTGCTGCTAGCGTCACTGCGGTGTCGTCGGCGGAGCGGGTTTGCGCGGTCTGCGGGAGGGTGCTCGCCGACCAGCAACGCCTGCGCTACTGCTCGAACGCGTGCCGCCAGCGGGCCTATCGCCGACGGGCCTCGTCGGCGGCCCGAGCGACCATTCCCGCCGCGGTGAATTCGGACATCCCGGGCGTGCTGCCGGCGCTCGTGGACAGCTTCGTCGGCCGCCGGCCGGAGATCGAGAAGCTCACCCAGCTCATCGGGCAGCGCCGGCTGGTCACCCTCGTCGGCCCCGCCGGCGTCGGCAAGACCCGGCTGGCGCTGGAGGTCGCCGGCCGGCAGCCGCAGCGGGCCGTGCTGGTGGAGCTGGACAGCCTGGACGACGGCGATCGCATCACGCAGGTGGTGGCCGGCGCGTTCGGCGTGCGCGAACTGCCGGGCCGGACCATCACCGAGGCCCTGTTCACGGTGTTGCGTGGCACGCGCACCCTGCTCGTCCTGGACAACTGCGAGCACCTCGTGGACGCAAGCGCGCGGTTCGTCGACCTGGCCCTGCGCCGCTGCCGCGGCCTGCGGGTGCTCGCGACCAGCCGGGAGGCGCTGGCCATCCCCGGCGAGCTGGTGTTCTCCCTGGACGGCCTGGCCCTGCCCAGCGGCGATTCCGACCCGATGCGCAGCGACGCCGTGCGGCTGTTCGTGGACCGGGCCCGCGAGCGCGACCAGGAGTTCACTCTGGACGACGACACCGTCGGGCTGATCGCCGCGGTGTGCGCCGAGCTGGACGGCAGTCCGCTGGCGATCGAGCTGGCCGCACACCGGATCCCCATGCTGTCGGTGGGCGCGATCCACGCCCGGCTGGCCGGCCGGTTCGAGCTGTTGACAACGGCCCATCGGCGTGGAAAAGCACGTCAACGCAGCCTTCGGCAGGCCATCGACTGGAGCCACCAGCTCCTCGGACCCGACGAGCAGGTCGTGTTCCGCCGCCTGTCGGTGCTCAGCGGTACGTTCGATCTGGACACGGCCATCGCGGTCTGTGCCGACGACGAGTTCCGCCCGGAGCACGTGTTCGAGCTGGTCTTCCGCCTCCAGGCCGGCTCGCTCGTGACGGCGGCCGGCTCGTCGAGGCTGCGGATGCTGGAGTCCATCCGGTTGTACGCGCGCGAACGCCTGGACGCCTCCGACGACGGCGCCGCGACGCACGACCGGCTGACGAGGTGGCTGACCGAGCTGGCCCAGCCGCTGGTCCGGGAGCCCGTGTGGTTCCCGCTGGCGGCGCAACGCCGATTGGAGGGATTGATCGACAACTTGATGGTGGCGGTGCGCTGGACCGCGTCGACCGACGACGAGCGCAACGCGGTGCTCACCATGGCCACCGTCCGCTGCTGGATGCCGCGGGGCTTCCTCACCGAGGGCCGCAAGCTGCTGCGCGCCGCCCTGGACCGGGTGCACACCCGGCCCGAGCATCGCTGCCTGCTGCTCACCTATGCCGGTTACCTGGCGACCGTGCAGGGTGACACGCAGGAGGGCGTCACGTACCTCGCCGAGGCGCTCGCGCTGGCCCGGACGACCGGCGACCCGGTGCCGCTGATCAGCGCGCTCTACACCATGGGCGCGGTGTGTCAGGCCGCCGAGCGACTGGCCGACGCCAAGGAACGCTTCACCGAGGCCCTCGAGCTGGCCGAGCGGACCGGGGCCGAGACCGCCGTCGCGATGGTGCTCGAACGGTTGGCGCTCACCGCGCACTGGCTGGGCGAGTTGGACCGTGCCGACGAGCTCATCACCGCCGCACTGCGCCGGTTCCGGGCCGGGCCCGTCTGCCACGGCATGAGCCTCGCGCTGCACACCGGCGGCACCATCGCCCTGCGTCGCGGCGAGTTGACCACCGCCGAGGAGTTCTTCGCCGACAGCCTGCGCAACGCGCCCGCGAGCTGGTTGGAGGTGCCGTTCGCCCTGGAGGGTCTCGCCATGGCCGCCGGCCGTCGCGGCGACGGTGAACGGGCGATCCGCCTCTTCTGCGCCGCGCGCTACATCCGCGGCGGCGACCGGCTGTACGCCGAGCCGGCCTGGCGACGGCAGGTCGAGAGCAGCCTCGGCGACTGGGGTGTGCCCGACGACGACGAGATCGAACGCATCGCCGACGACGTCGGCCGGCTCAACCGTGAGCAGGTGATGGCCTACGCCCTGCACGGTGTGTGGACCGCCCCCTCCGGTTCCACCGGCGCCGAGCTGGCCGAGGACGAACGCGAGGTCGCCGCACTGGTGGCCGCCGGCCTCACCAACCCCGAGATCGCCGCGCGCCTGGGAGTCAGTGTGCGGACCGTGGCCTACCGGCTGCACCGGATCCGCACCAAGCTGGGCCTGCGAACGCGGGCCGACGTCGTCGCGTGGGCAGACCCGGACAAGCCCCGCACACCGCCGGCGGAAAGCCCCGTCGGAAGCTGAAGGCTGGAGCCGTCGGATCCGGCGCCGGTCGCGCCTCATGGACCACCCAAACCTGGAACCGATCGCGGTGTCACCCACGGGCCGCTCAGACCTGGGACCGATCGGAGTGCCACACACCAGCAGCCATCTCGGGACTCCCACCCGATCAGCCTCCACGAACGACCCACACAGGAAAGCGCTTTCCCTCGGTCGCGGAATGATCCCGTTCAAAGGTGGGATGGCCGGGCCGCTGACCGGTGCCTGATTCCCGCGGCAGGAGTGGCAGGTGGCCGGAGCGGCCGATGACCAGTGGCAGGTGGCCGGAGCGGCCGATGACCAGTGGCCGGTGGCCGCCGGAATGGCCGAAGGCCTGCGGCTGATTGCTGTGGCCGCCGGAACGGCCGAAGGCCTGCGGCTGGTTGCCGTGGCTGGCGGAATGGCCGAAGGCCTGCTGCTGGCGGCTGGTGAAGTGCCCGCTCTGCGGCCTGGCGCCCGGTGGGCGGCGGTGCCACCGGAATGCGCTTACCGTCAGGCGCTGACCAGGCGGGCGTTGTGCGCGAGGATGGCGGCCTGCACGCGGTTGTCGCAGCTCAGCTTGGTGAGCAGGCGACTCACGTGGGCCTTGACGGCGCCCTCGCTGAGGTAGAGCTTGCGGGCGATCTGGAGGTTGCCCATGCCCTGCGCGAGCAGGCCGAGCACCTCGCGCTCGCGGCCGGTGAGGTGTCCGACGAGGGTCCGGGCCCGCTCGACGGGCTCGGGGTCGATGTCGATGATGCGGTCGAGCACCCGCCGGGTGATGGCCGGCGACAGCATGGCCTCGCCGGCGGCGACGGCGCGCACGGCGGTGACCAGCTCACGGGGGCTGCCGTCCTTGAGCAGGAAGCCGGTGGCACCGGCCCGCAGGGCCCGCCGGATGTGACCGTCGTCGGCCATGGAGGTCAGCAGCACGACGGCGGTGCCGGGCGAGAGGGTCCGGACCTGCTCGGTGGCGGCGAGCCCGTCCATCCCGGGCATCCGGATGTCCATCAGCAGGACCCGCGGATGGTGTTTGCGCACGAGTTCGACGGCCCCCGGCCCGCTGGCGGCCTCGGCCACGACCCGCACGTCCGGCGCCTGTTCGAGCACGCGGCGGACGCCGCCGCGCACCAGCGCCTCGGAGTCGACGACTCCCACGGTGATCGCTTGGTTCATGGCCCCGATTGTGCGGGTCGGCGGGCTGAATGAAAACCGTTGCGTAACGGTTTGCAGGGCTGCACGTAACGCGGAACCGGGTCCGGAGCCGCCACCGACTCTACGTGCCGGCCGCCCGGCCAGCCGGTGAACTGGTCGGAAGATACGTGCCCGATGCGCCCATCGTGTCCGGCCGGCGGTTGCTGCGTCCGATGGGCGTCATCAGGATGGGGCACATGGAGGCAGCTGTCGCCGGCGATCCGCTGGGTTTCCTCGGTTCGCTCGCCGACGACGGCCGCCCCGGGGTGACCCCGCTCTACATCGGCCCCCGCCTGGTGCACGCGGTGACGGCCCCGGACCTGGTGCGGGCGGTCCTGCTGGCCGACCCGAGGCGCTACGAGGCGCAGGCGAAGGTCCGGCCGCCGACGGCCGGCGAGCTGGTCGGCCACACGGTGAACGCGGCGGTCCGAGCCCGAGGGCTGACGGCGGACTGGCGGCCGGGTGTCGAGGTGGACGTGACGGCGGCGATGGACCGCTACGAGCCGGTGGACCGCGGCCCGATCGCCATCCCGTCCACGATCACCCTCCTGATGCAGCGCTTCTTCCCGGCGACCGACCCGGGACGCGGCTGCCTGGCCGCGCTGCTGAGGGCGACGCTGGCCTGGACCTGGCACGAGCTGGCCTCGCATCCGCACGCCCAGGCCCGGTTGCACGCCGAGGTGGACACGGTGCTCGCGGGCCGTCCCGTCACCGCGTCGGACGTGCCGAACCTCCGCTACACCCGACGCGTAGTGAGTGAGGTGTTACGCCTGCATCCGGTGTTGCTGGTGATGCGCACGGTGGTGAAACCCGTTCGGCTGGGCGGAATCCCGCTGTCGCCGGGCGCGGAGCTGCTGCTGCGCCCGCATTCGCTGCACCGCGACCCCGAGCTGTACCCGGCGCCGGCACAGTTCGATCCGGACCGATGGCGCGCGGACCGCTGCGCGCACCTGCCCCGTGGCGCCTTCGTGCCCTTCGGTTACGAGGACCGCGGCTCGTTCGTGTGGACGGAACTGACGGTCGCGGTCGCGACGATCGCCACGCGCTGGCAGCTGTTGCCCACGCTGGGCCGCCGGTTGCGGGCGCAAGTGTCGGTGGTGGAACGACCCGATCGGCTCGTCATGGTGCCACAGCAGCGAGGCGTGTGAGCGTTCGAGTTAACTCCAGGTTAGGCTCATCGGGTGGTGAAACTCCCCGACTGGCTGTCCATCGGCCAGGTCTCCGAACGCAGCGGAGTCGCGCAGACCGCGTTGCGGTTCTACGAGGAACGCGGCCTGATCACCGCCGAGCGCACGGCCGGCAACCAGCGTCGCTACCCGCGCTCGGTGCTGCGGCGCCTGGCGTTCATCCGCACGGCGCAACGGGTCGGGCTGAGCCTGGAGGACATCGGCGCGGCGCTGGCGACGCTGCCCGAGCGACGCACGCCGACCAAGGCGGACTGGGCGCGGCTGTCGCGGCAGTGGAAGACCGAGTTGGAGGCCAGAATCGATTCCCTGCAACGACTTCGGGACAAGCTGGCCGGCTGCGTCGGCTGCGGCTGCCTGTCGCTGCGGGTGTGCACGCTGGTCAACACCGAGGACCGGATGGCCGACTACGGTCCGGGAGCGCCCCGGCTGCGCGCCGCCGCCGAGGGAGGTATCGACTGAGTGCGCCGGTCGGCGCACAGTGATCACCGTTGCGCCATAAGGATGCAGCTGTCCGCGTCGCCTTGAAGGCGCTGTCCGGCAGTCGCAGACTGGAGTATGTGAAGGTCATCTCGGACGGTGACGTGCGAGCCACCCTGCGGGCCGGGGCGGCCGTCCGGGTTTCCCGAGACGCCCTCGTGGACGCCTACCGCGGCACGCTGAAGGCCCCGCCCCGCACCGGGATCGACGTCGGCTCAACGGAACTCGTTTTCACCGCCGGCGGAAATGCCTCGGGCACCGCGGGTTTCCGGTGCTACGGCCTGTGGCCCGGGCACGCCGACCAGCTGGTTGCGGTGTGGGACAACAAGGGCAACCTGCGCGGCGTGGTCATCGGCACGGCACTCGGCGCGCTGCGCACCGGCGGACTCGGCGGCGCGGCGGTAGACGTGCTGGCCAAGCCCGACGCCTCGGTGTGCGCGGTCATCGGCTCCGGCACGCAGTCGTGGGCGCAACTGTGGGCCGCCTGCGCCGTGCGCACCTTCAGCGAGGTCCGGGTCAGCTCCCCCACTCCCGAGAACCGCGCCAAGTTCGCCGCGCGGGCCCGTGACGAGCTCGGCCTGAACGCCGTCGACCTGGCCGACTCCGTGGCGGCCGTGCGGGACGCCGATGTGGTGCTCGTGGCGACCAAGTCGGCCAAGCCCGTGCTGCCGGCCACCGCGTTCGCCCCGGGCTGCCACGTGAACACGATCGGGCCGAAGCTGCGCGGCGCCAGCGAACTCCCGCCGGAGCTGGCCAGCGTGGCCGCGATCGTCGCCACCGACTCGCCCGCGCAGGCCGCCGCCTACGGCAACCCGTTCTTCACCGGACGCAAGCTGGCGCACCTCGGCGGCATCATCGCCGGCGACCTGCCCGGCCGGATCAGCGAGGGCCAGATCACCCTGTACTGCGCGACCGGCCTGGCCGGCGCCGAGGTGCTGCTCGCCGACCACGTGATCAGCGAACTGGCCCTGGCGGGCTGACAGCGGCGGGTGGGGAAGACGCCGGGCTTGTGGAGCGCCGATGGCGGCAGCGCTGGGGGGAGAGAGCGCGGGCGGCGGAACGTGGCGGGCGGTGGAGCGCCGGCGTGCAAAGCGGCGGGAAAGGCGGCTGGCGGAAACGGCACACGGCGGAGCGCCGGTGACAGGAGCGCCGGGGTGCAAAGCGGCCAGCGGCGGAAACAGGCGGCTGGCGGAAGCGGCCGGCGGCGGAGCGCCGGTGACAGGAGCGCCGGGGTGCAAAGCGGCCGGCGGCGGAAACGCGGTCGGCGGAACGTGGCTAGTGGGGGAAAGCGCAGGGTGGGGAAATCCCGGTGGACTTGGGTCCGGTCCTCCACCCACACTTGCGGCCCATGAACGAGAAGGACACCGTCCGCCTGTCCAAACGGCTGTCGCGACATCTGCGGCACGCGCCGGAGGAGATCGGCATCCAGCTGACCACCGACGGCTGGACGGACGTCGCGCCGCTGCTGGCGGCGCTGCGCATCACGCGCGACCAACTCGACCACGTGGTCGAGACGAACAACAAGCGGCGGTTCGCGTTCGACGAGACGGGCAGCCGGATCCGCGCCAACCAGGGGCACACGGTGCCGGTGGAGCTCGACCTGCCGGTCGAAACCCCGCCGGCCACGCTCTACCACGGAACGGTGGCCAAGTTCCTGGACGCCATCATGGCGGACGGGCTGCGGCCGATGAGCCGGCACGACGTGCACCTGTCGCCGGACGTGGCGACGGCGGTGAAGGTCGGCTCGCGCCGGGGCAAGCCGGTGGTGCTGGCGGTCGACGCCGGTCGCATGCACGCCGACGGACACGTGTTCCGGTTGAGCGCCAACGGTGTCTGGTTCACGGAACACGTGCCCGCGGCGTACCTCAGTTCGACATGAACCAGGCGATCGCGCCGCCGGCGGCCAGCAGGGCCAGCACGCCCAGCACGGCGGCGGCGATCTTGGCCGTCTTCCACATCGTGTAGACACCGCCGATCAGGAAGCCGGCCAGCGCCAGCAGTCCCACCGCGATCAGCTCGTGCTGCGACATCACAGCACCCCCTTGGTGGACGGCACGCCCGCCACCCGCGGGTCCGGCTCGGTGGCCGCGCGCAGCGCGCGGGCGATCGCCTTGTACTCCGCCTCGGTGATGTGGTGCGGGTCCCGCCCGTGGATGACCCGCACGTGCAGCGCGATCTGCGCGTGGAAGGCCAGCGACTCGAACACGTGCCGGTTGAGCACGGTGGCGTAGTTGTTGCCGACGGTGAAGGACTCCATCGACTCCGGCTCGCCCACGTGCACGCAGTACGGCCGTCCGCTCGCGTCCACGGCGGCGTGGGCCAGCGCCTCGTCCATCGGGATCCAGCAGTCGCCGAAGCGCCGGATGCCGGCCTTGTCGCCCAGCGCCTGGCGGATCGCCTGGCCCAGCACGATGGCGACGTCCTCGACGGTGTGGTGGGCGTCGATGTGGGTGTCGCCGGTGGCCCGCACCACCAGGTCGAAGCTGCCGTGCACGCCGAACGCCGTGAGCATGTGGTCGTAGAACGGCACGCCGGTGTCGATCTCCACCTTGCCGGAGCCGTCCAGGTCGATCTCGACCAGGACGGAGGATTCCTTGGTGGCGCGCTCGATCCGCCCGATCCGGGTCACAGAAGCTCCTCGCAGGGCTCGTCGCAACTGCGACAGCCCCTGTGTTCGATGGATGAGGTCGCAAGCTCCCTCATCGAGTGATCTCCTTGCTGGCCGCCAGGAACGCGTCGTTCTCGTCGGGCGTCCCGATGCTGACCCTGAGGTGGTTGGCGATGCCGACGTCCCTGATCAGCACGCCCCGGTCCAGATAGGACTGCCAGGCCGCGCGGGCGTCGTCGAACCGTCCGAACAGGACGAAGTTGGCGTCGCTGGGCACGACCTGGAAACCCATGCCGGCCAACGAGTCCACCACGCGGTGGCGCTCGGCGACGAGCTTGGCGACGGACTCCAGCGTCTGCTCGCCGTGCCGCAGCGCGGCCAGCGCGGCGGCCTGCGTCAGGGCGGAGAGGTGGTACGGCAGCCGAACCAGCTGCAGCGCGTCCACCAGCGCGGGGGCGGCGGCCAGGTAGCCCAGGCGGCCGCCGGCGAAGGCGAACGCCTTGCTCATGGTCCGGGTGACCACCAGCTTGTCGGCGAACTCGTCGAGCAGGCCCAGGGTGCTCGCGTGCTCGTTGAACTCCGCGTATGCCTCGTCGATGACGACCACACCCGGCGTCACGGCGATCAGCTCGCGCAGCTGGTCCAGCGGGATGGCCTGGCCTGTCGGGTTGTTGGGGCTGGTGATGAACACCAGGTCCGGCGCCTTCTCGACGATGATCCGCGCGGCCTCGTCGGTGTCCAGCGAGAAGTCCGGACGGCGCGGCGTCGGCACCCAGTCGGTGCGGGTGCCGGCGGCGATGATCGGGTGCATCGAGTACGACGGCTCGAAGCCCAGCGCGCTGCGGCCGGGCCCGCCGAACGCCTGGAGCAGCTGCTGGAGGATCTCGTTGGAGCCGTTGGCGGCCCACACGTTGGCCACCGTCACCGGCACGCCTGTGGAGGACGCCAGGTAGGCGGCCAGCTCGGTGCGCAGCGCGATGGCGTCGCGGTCCGGGTAGCGGTGCAGCGTCGCCGCCACCTCGGCCGCCGCAGCGGCCACGTCCGCGACCAGTTCCGGCGGCGGCGGGTAGGGGTTCTCGTTGGTGTTCAGGCGCACCGGCACGTCCAGCTGCGGCGCCCCATAGGGCGTGCGGCCGCGCAGGTCGTCGCGCAGCGGCAGATCCGCGAGCTGGACACGCGCGCCAATCGGTGAGGTCATTCAGGCGTCCTTGAAACGTGCGGTGACGGCTTGGCCGTGAGCGGGCAGGTCCTCGGCGTTGGCCAGCGCGACCACCTTGTCGGCGACGTCGCGCAACGCGTCCTCGGTGTAGTCGATGACGTGGATGCCGCGCAGGAAGGTCTGCACGGACAGGCCCGAGGAATGGCGGGCGCAGCCGCCGGTGGGCAGCACGTGGTTGGAGCCGGCGCAGTAGTCGCCGAGCGAGACCGGGGCGTAGGCCCCGACGAAGACGGCGCCGGCGTTGCGCACCCGCGCGGCGACCGCGCGGGCGTCGGCTGTCTGGATCTCCAGGTGCTCCGCGGCGTACGCGTCGACGACGCGCAGGCCGTCGTCCACAGTGGACACCAGGATGCAGCCGGACTGCCGGCCCGCCAACGCCTCCGCCACGCGGGCGCTGTGCTTGGTCGCCCCGACCTGCTTGCGCAGCTCGATGTCGACAGCGTCGGCCAGCCGCTCCGAGTCGGTGACGAGCACGCTCGCCGCGAGCGTGTCGTGCTCGGCCTGGCTGATCAGGTCGGCCGCGACGTGCGCCGGGTCGGCCGTGTCGTCGGCGAGGATGGCGATCTCGGTCGGGCCCGCCTCGGCGTCGATGCCGAGCAGGCCGCGCAACAGGCGCTTGGCCGCCGTCATGTAGATGTTGCCCGGGCCGGTGACCAGGTCCACGGCCTCGAGCTCCGCGCCGTCGGTGTCCACGCCGCCGTACGCCAGCAGCGCGATCGCCTGCGCGCCGCCGACCGCCCACACCTCCTCGACGTCCAGCAGCGCGCACGCCGCCAGGATCGTCGGGTGCGGCAGGCCGCCGTGCTCGGCCTGCGGCGGCGAGCACACCACCAGCGAGCCCACGCCCGCCGTCTGCGCCGGCACCACGTTCATGACCACGCTCGACGGGTACACCGCGAGGCCGCCCGGCGCGTACAGGCCGACCCGGCCCACCGGCACCCAACGCTCCGTCACGGTGCCGCCCGGGACCACCTCGGTGGTCTTGTCGGTGCGCCGCTGGTCCGCGTGCACCTTCCGGGCCCGGGCGATCGACTCCTCCAGCGCCTCGCGCACCCTCGGGTCGAGGTCGGCCAGCGCCTGGGCCAGGCGGTCCGCCGGCACCCGCACCGACCCCGGCCGGATCCGGTCGAACTTCTCGGCGAACTCCAGCACCGCCGGCACGCCCCGGTCACGCACCGCGTCCACGATCGGCCGCACCTGATGCAGCACCGCGTCCACGTCGACCTCGGCGCGCGGCATGGTGGCGCGCAGGTGGGCCGGGGACGGGACGTGACCACGCAGGTCGGTGCGGCTGAGCATGGGCATCAGGGTACCGAGGCCCGCTGTCAAGCCCGGCGGCAACCGACCTCAGCGAATCGTCCAGGTGGCCAGGTTCCACCACGGTCCCCAGGTCAAGGGGCCATGCACGGACGGCTCGGTGATCGCAACCGACCCCGACCAGTTGTCGTGGACGGCGTACGTGTGGGTGACGAAGGCCAGCGTCACCATGCTCGGGTCGCCGATGTACGCCCGCTGGGCGGCCCGGAACGCCGTGGCGCGGGCGGCGGGGTCGGTGGCCTTGTGGGCGCTGTCCAGAGCGGCGTCGACGCCGGGGTTGCTGTAGCCGGTGGTGTTGGCCGCGCCGCCGGTGCGCAGGACCTGGCGGACGGCCAGGTCGGGGTCGAAGGGGTTGCCGCCGTCGACGATCTGGGCGGCGCCGGCCCCGGCGTCGGGAGTGGCGGTGACGTCGATGCCGACGCCCCGGAGCTGCTTGGCAAACGCTTGCGCGACGGCGCGGCGCTCCATGTCGCCGGCGGGGTAACTGACGGTGAAGGCGGCGCGGACGCCGCCGCGGGAGCGGATGCCGTCCGCGCCGGCCAGCCAGCCGGCCTGGTCCAGGATCCGGCCGGCGGCCTGCCGGTCGAGCCGGTAGGTGGCCCCCGGGTCGACGAACTCGGGCAGCGAGTCCGGCATCGGCGTGTACGCGGGCGTGCCCTTGCCGCCCAGCGCCGTCCCGATCAGGTCCTTGCGGTCCACGGCGAAGTTCATCGCCAGCCGCACGGCCCGGTCGCCGGTCACGGGATTCGACGTCGGCAGCGACACCGCCCGGTAGTCGGCGGTGTCCTCGGTGATGACCTTCACGCCGTCGTACTTCGCCACCGCGACCGCCTGCTGCGGCGGCACCTCGACGCCGTCGAAGTCGCCGTTGTGCATGCGGCTGATCCGGGTGGCGTCGTCCGGCACGAAGACGACGGTCAGCTTCACGACCTTCGGCGGCGTGCCGGCGTAGTTCTTGTTCAGGACCAGCACCAGCTGCTTGCCCTTGTCCCACCCGGTCACCGCGTACGGCCCGGTGCCGGGCGGCTGCGGGTCGGTCGCCGAGGCGGTGTGCGGGATGACGCCCAGCACCAGCCGCGTCGGGAAGGTCGGATACGGGAACGAGAGGTCGAAGCGGACGGTCAGGTCGTCCACCGCGGTGACGCCCGACAGCATGTCGAAGTCCGGTCGCAGCGGCGACTTCACGGCCGGATTCAGCACGGCGGAGTACTCGGCGACGACGTCGGCGGCGGTGAGCGGGCTGCCGTCGGAGAACTTCACGCCCGACCGCAGCTTCACCGTCCAGGACCGGCCGTCCGCGGCGGGCTGCGGCAACTCGGTGGCCAGCACGGCCCGCAGCGTCCGGTCGGCCTGGTATTCGACGAGGCCGTCGTACATCCGCGAGCCACCCTCGGGGGCGAAGCCCTGCACGGGATTCAGCGTGGCGGGCTCGGCCGTGGCGGCCAGCGTCATGGTGGTGTTGTCGTTGACCGTGCCGGGCTTGTTCGGCGCCGACTCACCCGTGCACCCGGCCAGAACCACGGCGGCGGCGAGCAGCGAGGCAGTAAGCAGAAGTCGACGCACAACCCCGACAGTATCTTTGCCGCGCGTCCCGCGCGGGGCCAGCCTCCCCCTGGAGCGCTGGCCCCGCGCGGGGCCTCACATGTCCAGACCGAGGTCCAGGGCGGGTGAGGAGTGGGTGAGGCCGCCGACGGACAGGTAGTCGACGCCGGTCTCGGCGTAGGCCCGCGCGACGTCGAGGGTGAGCCCGCCGGACGCCTCCAGCAGCGTGCCGGTGCCGGCGGCCTTGGTGCGGCGGAACGCCTCGGCGCAGTCCGCCACGGTGAAGTTGTCCAGCAGCACCAGCTCGGCGTCGGCGGCGAGGGCCTCGTCGAGCTGGTCGAGGGTGTCGACCTCGACCTCGCACGTCAACGCGGGCGCGTAGGCCCGCGCGGCCGCCAACGCCGCGGTGACGGAGCCGGCGGCCTGGACGTGGTTGTCCTTGATCAGGATGGCGTCGCCGAGGCCCATCCGGTGGTTGACGCCGCCGCCGCAGCGCACGGCGTACTTCTCCAGCAGCCGCAGCCCCGGCAGCGTCTTGCGGGAATCCCTGACGGCGCAACCGGTTCCGGCGATGACCTCGACCCAGGCGGCGGTGGCGGTGGCGATGCCGGACAGGTGGGTCAGCAGGTTCAGGGCCGTCCGCTCGGCGGTGACCAGGCCACGGACCGGCCCCCGCACGACCAGCGCCGCCTCGCCGGCGACGAGGCGGGTGCCGTCCTCGACCCGTGACACGACCTCGTACTCGGTGACCTCGTCCAGCACGGCCAGCGCGGCCGGCACGCCGGCGATGACGCCGGCCTTGCGCGGCCTGAAGCTGCCGACGGCGACGGCATCGGCCGGCACGGTGGCCGCGGTGGTGACGTCCGGGCCGTAGCGGAGGTCCTCGGCCAGCGCTGCCTTGACGACTCGCTGGAGATCTTCCCTGTCAATACTCACGCCACACCCCCGAGCACGGGCCGCTCGAACAGGAACGGACGCCCGGCGGCGTCCAGCCGGACCGGAACCGACCGCTGCCACGCGCCGTCGTTGCGGTTCGGGTAGTCGGTCCGCACGTGGCAGCCGCGCGACTCGGTGCGCTCAGCGGCCACGGTGAGCAGAATCTCGGCGGCCATGGTCAAAGCTGCGTCCTCGACCGACTCCCGCGTCCCGAGTGGACGGACGACGGTCGACTTCTCCAGTACGGAAGCGGCAGTCGCCAACCCGTCACCATTGCGGCCGATCGCCGCGTGCCGGCTCATCGTGCGCTGCAAGACATCCCGCTCCGCGACGGCGGCCGCCAGCGAGCCGAGCAGCTCCGCCTTGCGCGGATCGCCGAGCAGGCCCACCGCCCGATCGGCGGCGATGGCGCGCGCTGCCCGCGAGCCGACGACGAGGCCTTCCAGCAAGCTGTTGGACGCCAAGCGATTCGCACCGTGCAGACCGGAGCGGGCGACCTCGCCGGCGGCGTACAGTCCCGGCACCGTCGTCCGACCGTCCACGGAGGCCACAACGCCGCCGCACGAGAAGTGTGCCGCCGGCGCGACCGGAATCGGGTCCACGGCCGGGTCGACACCGACCGCCGCACAGGCCGCGTACACGGTCGGGAACCGCTTGCGGAAGGCCGATCCCTCCAGGTGGGTGGCGTCGAGGAAGACGTGATCGTCGCCGATCTCGTTCATCCGGCGGGTGATCGCCGCCGACACGACGTCGCGAGGAGCCAAGTCCGCCAACGGATGCACGCCGACCATCACCCGCGAACCGTTGCCGTCGACGAGAACCGCGCCCTCGCCGCGAACCGCCTCCGTCACGAGCGGGCAGCGTCCCCGCGCGCCGGAACCCATGTACAGCACGGTCGGGTGGAACTGCACGAACTCCAGGTCCGCGACAACCGCGCCGGCCCGCAGCGCCAGCGCGATGCCGTCGGCGGTGGCGACCTCGGGGTTCGACGTCACCTGGTACATCTGGCCGACGCCGCCGGTCGCCAGCAGCACCGCCGGCGCGCGCAGCACGCCCGGCACGCCATCGCCGTCCAGCACGAGCAACCCGGCCACGGCGCCCGACGGCGTGCGCAGCGCCTCGACGGCAACGTGGTTGTCCAGCATGGCGATCCGGCCGTCACGGGCCTGCGCCAGCAGCGCCCGCTCGACCTCGGCGCCGGTCGCGTCCCCGCCGGCGTGCACGACACGGAACGCCGTGTGGCCGCCTTCCCTGGTACGCGCCAGCCTGCCGTCCTCGCCGCTGTCGAACACCGCCCCCCACTTGCGAAGGCGCGTCACCGCGGCCGGGCCGTCGGCGATGATCTGCGCGACGGCGATCTGGTCACATAGCCCCGCACCGGCCGTCAGGGTGTCGGTGACGTGCCGGTCGACGGTGTCGCCCTGCTCGTGCTCGCCCGGCAGCACGACGGCGACGCCCCCCTGGGCCCACCGTGTGTTCCCGTCGCCCAGCGCGGCCTTCGTCACGACGAGAACCCGCAGGCCCAGGGCGTGCGCGTCCAGCGCCGCGGTCAAGCCGGCCACGCCGGTGCCGACGACGACAAGGTCGGCCTCGGCCTCCCAGCGGGCCCTCATTCCGCACCGCCGGGCTGGCCGATCTCGATCATCCGCTGCACCGCGCCACGGGCCCGCGCCGCCGTGTCGGCGTCCACGAACACCTCGTCGGCCTCGTCGCGCAGGCAGCGCAGCAGCGCCGCGGGCGTGATCATCTTCATGTACCGGCAGGAGGCCCGGTCGTTGACCGCCTGGAAGTCGATCTCCGGCGCGGCCTTGCGCAGCTGGTGCAGCATGCCGACCTCGGTCGCCACCAGCACGCTGCGGGCGTTGGTCGAGCGGGCGGCGGTCAGCATGTCGCCGGTGGACAGGATCTTGACCTTCTCCGCGGGCACCGCGCCCTCGCCGGCCAGGTACAGCGCCGAGGTGGCGCAGCCGCACTCCGGGTGGATGAACAGGTCCGCGTCCGGGTTGGCGGCCGCCCGGTCGGCCAGCTCGGGGCCGTTGATGCCGGCGTGCACGTGGCACTCGCCGGCCCACACGTGCAGGTTGTCCCGGCCGGTCACACGGCGCACGTGCGCGCCGAGGAACTGGTCCGGGCAGAACAGCACCTCGCGGTCGGCCGGGATGGAGGCGACCACGTCCACTGCGTTCGAGGACGTGCAGCAGATGTCGGTCTCCGCCTTCACCTCGGCGGTGGTGTTGACGTAAGAGACGACCACGGCCCCCGGGTGCTCGGCCTTCCACGCCCGCAGCTGCTCCCCGGTGATGGAGTCGGCCAGCGAGCAGCCTGCACGGGCGTCCGGGATGAGCACCCGCTTGTCCGGGCTGAGGATCTTGGCCGTCTCGGCCATGAAGTGCACGCCGCAGAACACGATCGTGGACGCGCTGCTGCTGGCCGCGATGCGGCTCAGCGCGAGCGAGTCGCCGGTGTGGTCGGCGATGTCCTGGATCTCGGGCAACTGGTAGTTGTGCGCGAGCAGCACGGCGTCGTGCGTCTCGACGAGTCGTCGCACCTCCTCCCGCCAGGCGGCGTCCGGCTGCACCCCGGTCCAGCCGTCCTCGGTCCGCTCCAACTGCGCGGTAGCGGCCATCGTGTCCTCCTCGGTTGCGGGTCCCCCGGTTTTCGCCTTATAATCGAAAACGTGCCAGATCCTATCAGCCAACCGGGGTTAACAGGCAATGAAGTACTGGCAGCAGTCCTCCAGGTGAGGCGGGAATCACTCCAGGTCCTGCTCTGGCGGCGCGCCCAGGAACCGCACGCTCACCGCTGGTCACTGCCCGGTGGGCGGCTGCGCGACGACGAGGACGTGGAGGCGTCGATCCGCCGCCAGCTCGCGGAGAAGGTGGACGTCAGGAAACTGGCACATGTCGAGCAGCTCGCCGTCTTCAGCGCCCCGGACCGGGTGCCGGGCGGCCGGATCGTCGCCAGCGCCTTCCTCGGGCTGATCCCCTGCGACGTCGACCCCGAGGTGCCCGAGGACACCGCCTGGTACCCGGTGGACGACCTGCCCGACACCGCGTTCGACCACGAGGCGATCGTGCGGCGGGCGCAGGGCCGGCTGCGCGCCAAGCTCTCGTACACCAACCTCGGGTTCGCGCTCGCCCCGCCGGAGTTCACCATCTCGGCGCTGCGCGGCCTCTACTCGGCGGCGCTGGGCTACCGGGTCGCGGCCACCAACCTCCAGCGGGTGCTGTCCCGGCGCGGTCTGCTGGAGCCGACCGGTCACACCTCGCCGCCCGGGCCGTCGGGCGGCCGCCCAGCTGCGCTGTTCCGGTTCACCGGGCACGGCATGCTCGTGACCGATCCCTTCGCGGTGCTGCGACCACCCAGCAGGGGGTCCGGCGGCGACGTACGGTAGACCCGTGGCCGAGACGCTCCCCATCTTTCCGCTGGGCACGGTGCTGTTGCCCGGGGCGTCGTTGCCGTTGCACATCTTCGAACCGCGCTACCGCCAGCTCACCGTCGACCTGGTGACCGGCGCGGTGACGGGGCGCAGCTTCGGCGTGGTCGCGATCAGACAGGGCTGGTTCACCGACGTGGACGAGCTTTCGCAGCTGCACGACGTCGGCTGCTCGGCGACGCTGCGCCAGGTCAACCGGCTGCCCGACGGCCGGTTCGACATCGTGACGCGCGGCGAGCGCCGGTTTCGCCTGCTGGACATAGACTCCGGCAGCGCGCCGTACCTGCTCGGCAGCGTGGAATGGCTGCCCGACGCCGAGGTCGCCGCCGCCAGCGTGTCGGCGGCGCCGCAGCTGTCGGAGTCCGCGCGGGCCGCGCATCGCCGCTACTGCAACGCCGCCTGGCATCGTGAGGACTGGAACGAGCCTGAGGTCGGCGCGGACACCGGGACGCTGGCGCACCTGCTCGCGGCCGACTGCCTGCTGACCATCGAGGACCGTCAGGGGCTGCTGGAGGAGCGCAACCCGTTGCGGCGCCTGCGAATGGTGCGACGGGTGCTGAACCGCGAAACGGGCATCCTGCGCGAACTACGCGCCATCCCCGCCGCGCTGTCGGAGTTCAGCATCCGCCCCAGCACGAACTAGCCGAGGCGGCGGCCGAGGTCGTCCATGCCGTTCCACGCCGTCAACGTGCCGTACGCCAGCGCGGTGGCCAGCGGCTGCGCCAGGATGACCCAGCTCGACTCCAGGATCGGGGCCTGGTCGAACACCGCGCGGTTGGCGGGCGTGCCGGGGAGCGCGTAGTGAGCGCCGGCCCAGGAGACGCCGACCTTCATCGCCAGCCACGCGCCCAGCGCGGAGCCCAGCACGGCGGCGATCATGATCACCGGGCCGCGGCGCTCCCGCAGCAGCCACACGATGCCGCCGACGACCAGGCCCATGCCGAGACCCAGCAGCACGAACAGGATCAGGTCGTCGAACCGGTGGTAGCTCTCGTCGAGCAGCGGCAGCTGCTGGCCGTCGACCAGGATCACGCGCTGCGGCGGCGCCAGGATGGACCACAGCCAGCCGAGGAGCAGCCCGGACAGCGCCACCGTGGACAGCACGCTCACGGCCGGCAGCAGGTCGCGCTTGACCACCACGCGGGCCGGTCTGGCCTGCGGCAGCATCGCCATGATGTCCGACACCGACGGCACCGGGGCCGTCCGCACGTCCGACGAGACCGCCGACGAACCCGGCTCCGGGTCCCGCTCGGTGACCGGCGGGATGCGCATCGGCTCGGCCCGCTCGCCCGCTTGCTCCGACATTCGAGCGACCCTAGCCGACCGACGGTGACGTCGACGTTCGCTCGCCGTGTCGGCTGCAATTCGCCACCCATCCGGCGGGTGTCACCTGCACGACCATGCGCCGCCCGCACTCCGCGCAGAACCGCGGCGGGTCGATCGAGGCCAGCCGGGTCCGGCAGAGCGTGTGGTCGCCCGTGGCGGCGGGCTGCCCGCACCGGGCGCAGAATTCGGCGTTCACAGGCTCTGGTTCAGCGCCTTGACCGGCATGCTGAGCTCGTCGAGCATCTCCAGGTCCTGGGCGGCCGGGCGGCCCAGGTTGGTGAGGTAGTTGCCGACGATGATGGCGTTGATGCCGCCGAGCATGCCCTGCTTGGTGCCGAGGTCGCCGAACGTCAGCTCGCGGCCGCCGGAGAAGCGCAGCAGCGGGCGGGGCATGGCCAGCCGGAACGCGGCCACCGTGCGCAGCGCGTCGCGGCCCTCGACGATCTCGTACTGCTCGTACGGGGTGCCGGGCTGCGGGATGAGGAAGTTCATCGTGCACTCGTCCGGGCCGAGCTCGGCCAGCTGCGCGGCGAACTCGGCGCGCTGCTCGACGCTCTCGCCCATGCCGATGATGCCGCCGCAGCACACCTCCATGCCGGCCTCGCGGATCATGCGCAGGGTCTCCCAGCGCTCCTCCCACGTGTGCGTGGTGACCACGTTCGGGAAGTGCGAGCGAGCCGTCTCGAGATTGTGGTTGTAGCGGTGCACGCCCATCGCCACCAGCTCGTCGACCTGCTCCTGCGTGAGCATGCCCAGCGAGCAGGCGATCTGGATGTCGTTGCCGTCCTCGCGGATGGCCTTGATGCCCTCGCGGACCTGCGACATCAGCCGGGCGTCCGGCCCGCGCACGGCCGCCACGATGCAGAACTCGGTGGCGCCGGTCGCGCGCGTCTCCCGGGCGCTGCGCACCAGGCCGGGGATGTCCAGCCAGGCCGAGCGGACCGGCGACGGGAAGCGGCCGGACTGGGAGCAGAAGTGGCAGTCCTCGGGGCAGCCGCCGGTCTTGACGCTGACGATGCCCTCGACCTCGACCTCCGGGCCGCACCAGCGCATCCGCACCTGGTGGGCCAGCTCCAGCAGCTCCTCCAGCCGGTCGTCGCCGAGACGGAGCACCTGCACCAGCTGCTCCTGCGACAGTCCCTCGCCGCGCTCCAGCACCTGGTCACGGGCGACGGCGATGATGTCGGTGTCCACGGCGGTCACGGACCTTCCTCGCTAACGCTCGGAACACGAAGGTCCGCGACCAAGGTCGCAGTGTTGGATGGTTCCCTCGCAAGCTCGGTCACAGACTGCTCTCCTCACTCCGGGTGACGCTGGGATGCAGTCTGCCCCACGCGACCTCGTCGGATCGTGTTACGAGACTCACGCCGCCTCCTTCGTCGGCAGCGTGAGTCAAGCTGCGTCGAATGGTTCGCTCGCAGGCTCGCTCACGCGGTGAACTGCTCCGCGAACACGTCCGGGTCGAACGTGCCGCCGAGCCACGGTGACATGGCGGCCCGAGCGACCTCAAGAAAGTCTGAGGGGTCCAACAGTCCCGAGCCCTCGGGCAGCGCGCCGAGCAGCGGACCGCCGGCCGCCTCTGGTAGGTCGACGAGGTTGCAGCGCGACGCCAGGTCGGGCTCGGCCGGCCAGCTGCCGATGACCACGCCCGCGCACTCGATGCCCCGCTTGAGCAGCACCTCGGCGGTCAGCGCGGTGAGGTTGAGGGTGCCGAGGCCGGCCTCGGCGACGATCAGCACGAGCGCGTTGAGCGCCCAGGCGACGTCGGCCAGGGTCGCGCCCTCGTCGTCGAACCGCACCAGCAGCCCGCCCGCGCCCTCGACCAGCACCAGGTCGTGGTCGGCGGCCAGCTCGGCCACCGCGGACGCGATCTCGCCGGGGTGCACCTGCGGCATGCCGGCGCGGGTGGCGGCGGTGTCCGGGGCCAGCGGCTCCGGGTAGCGGCGCAGCTCCCTGGTCGTGATCTTGCCGGCGAACCGGGCCACCTCGTCCAGGTCGCCGGGCTCCTGCGGGCCGACCCCGGTCTGCGCCGGCTTGACCACCGCGACCCGCTGGCCGCCGTCCACCGCCAGGGCCGCACAGGCCGCGGTGACCATGGTCTTGCCGACACCGGTCCCGGTGCCGGTGATCACGAGGATGTTCACGACCCATCAGGTTAGTGGTTCGCCTCGTCGCAGGCTCAGGGGACCGCCGCGGCCGCAATGATGGCGTTGCAGACCTGAGACAAGTCGTCGTCGGAAATCACGTACGGCGGCATCGTGTAGATCAGGTCGTTGAACGGCCGCAGCCACACCCCGTGCTCGACGGCCGCGCGCTGGGCGGCGGCCATGTCGACGGGGTGGTCGAGCTGCACGGCCCCGATCGCGCCGAGCACCCGGACGTCCTTGACGCCGGGCACGGCCCGCGCCGCCTCCAGGGCCCGCAGGCCGGTCTCGATGCGTTTGATCTCGCCCCGCCAGTCCTGCCCGAGCAGCAGGTCGATGGACGCGTTGGCCACCGCCGAGGACAGCGGGTTGCCCATGAAAGTAGGCCCGTGGGCCAGCACCGGCACCTCGCCGCGGGAGATGCCGTCGGCGACCCGCGAGGTGCACAGCGCCGCCGACATCGTCATGTAACCGCCGGTCAGGGCCTTGCCGACGCACATCACGTCGGGGCTGATGCCGGCGTGGTCGGCGGCGAAAAGCTCGCCGGTGCGCCCGAACCCGGTGGCGATCTCGTCGAACACCAGCAGCACGTCGTTGGCGAGCGTCACCTCCCGCAGCACGTGCAGGTAGCGCGGGTCGTGGAACCGCATGCCGCCGGCGTTCTGCACGACCGGCTCGACCACCACCGCCGCCAGCTCGTCGGCGTGCCGCTCGACCAGATCGACGAGGTGCTGCACGTAGTCGTGCTCGAACTCGGCCGGCGGCGGATCGGCGAACACCTGCTGCGGCAGCACGCCCGTCCACAGCGAGTGCATGCCGCCGTCGGGGTCGCAGACGCTCATCGGGTGGAACGTGTCGCCGTGGTACCCGCGCCGCCAGGTCAGCAGCCGGCGCTTGTCGGGCCGGCCCAGCGACCGCCAGTGCTGGAGGCACATCTTGATCGCCACCTCGACCGACACCGACCCCGAGTCGGCCAGGAACACGTGCCGCAACGGCTCCGGGGTGATCTCCACCAGCCTCGCCGCCAGCCGCACCGCCGGCTCGTGGGTGAGACCGCCGAACATCACGTGGCTCATCCGGCCGAGCTGGTCCCGCACGGCCGCGTCCAGCACCGGGTGCCGGTAGCCGTGGATGGCCGACCACCAGGAGGCCATGCCGTCGACCAGTTCCCGCCCGTCGGCCAGCCGCAGCCGCACGCCCTCGGCGTCGGTGACGACCAGCGGGTCGATCCGTCCCGGCATCGGCCCGTACGGATGCCAGACGTGGGCGCGGTCCAGCGCGAGCAGCTCGTCGGGTGTCACGCCGTGGACCCTAACTGAGAAGCCGTTAAGCACGGCACCTCGTCGACCACAGCCGTCAGGATCCCTGGTCGCAGGCCAATCCCCGGGAGCTGATGGTCAGCCTGTCCTACCCGGCCTTCCCCGGCACGGGCCCGACCGCGCCGTACGCGACCGTCGCCGAGACCACGGCTTCGTTGCAGGCACAGGGATTGCCGGTGTCCGACGCTCTGGGACGAGGTGTGGCCGCAACTCGGAGGCTGGAAGCGCTGGCTCACCGTCAGCGGCGCCTCGCACCTCTCGTTCACCGACTCGCCGACCCTGCTGGCCCAGCTCGGCCTGCAGCAGTCGGGACTGCCGGCGGATCGAGCCGTCGCCGTCACCCGCGGCTACGTGACGGCGTTCTTCGACCAGACCCTCCGGCACATCCCGCAGGCCGTCCTCAACGGGCCGACCCCGCAGAACCCGGAGGTGCACTTCAACCCGTAAGTCGCTGCCGTAGCACGGAAAGCAGGGCGTTGCCGTCCGGCGAGCCGAGACCGGTGCACGGATCCCAGCCGGGCGAGGCCGGATACCCCTGGTTGTCGCCGGCGGTGACGTCACGGAAGCCGGCGGCCAGCTTCCCGGGCTCAGCATCCTTGTACAGCAACGGTTGCAGCAGCCCCAACGGTCGGCCCAGCTGCTGCACGAGCCGGGCCACCAGCGCCGACCAGAGCGGGGCGACGGCGCTGGTGCCGCCGGCCGGGTACGACTTTCCGTGCACCAGCACCGAATACCCGGTCTTGGGATCGGCGACGCCCGCGACGTCCGGCACGCCGCGACCGGATTCCGGTGCGCCGCAAGCGGATTGGTAGTCGGGACGGGCGAAGAACACGCTGACCCCGCCGCCGGTGGCGTTCGTGCCGGCGCCGTTGTTCCACACCGTCTCGCTGCTGATCACGCCACTGGAGACGTCGGCGATCAAACTGGTTCCCCCACAGGCCAGCACATACGGGCTGGACGCCGGGAAGTCCGTGTGGTTCTTGCCGTCGGTCTGCTGGTCGCTGGCGCCCCAGTCGCCGCTCGAGACGACAACCGTCACGCCGAGCGCGGCGGCGTCGGCGAAGGCGTCGTTCAACGCGGTTCGGGTCTGCTCGGTCCACAGGTCCTCGGCCCCGCCCCAGCTGATGCTGACGGCCGCCGGCGTCGGCGCGGCGTGCACGGCGGTGCTGATGGCGTCGACGAAACCCTGATCGGTGTTGGGTGCGAAGTAGACGGCCTGCGTCACCTCGGGGGCGAGCCCGCCGATCACCTCGATGTCGAGCATGACCTCGTTGTCGCCGGGGGTGTTCGGCGAGTTCGCGCCGCCGTCCACGCTCACCGCCCGCACCGACACCGGGCCGACCCCGACCTGCTGGAAGTACGTCGCCAGCTCGGCATCGGTGTAGCCGCCGGCCAGCTCGATGACTGCGATCGTCGACGCGGCCCCGGGCACGGCCGCCGGGAAGCCGTAGATCTTGCCCAGCTGCGGCGGCGTGTACGAGACGCCGACAGCGGCGTCGACCGCCTGCCTCCGTGCCTGGGGACGGTCGTCCAGCCCCAACACGGCCTGCACGACACCGTCCAGTTCGGCCGGCACCTCCAGCGCGCCCACCCGGTGCCGATGCCGGACGTCCCCGGCCGACACCAGCTCCAGCGACACGCCGAACGCCCGGTTCATCGCCGCCAGATCGCCCCGTACGGACAGCCGTCGCGACGCGAGGTCCTCAGCCACCACGTCCACGCCGAGTCCACCGAGGACGGTGCGGACCCGTTGCGCGTCGGCGGGATCGGCCCCGTACCGGTCGGCGAACTCCTGCCGGCCGACCACCGCCGGCCCGGACACGAGACCGGCCGGCAGCTCGGCCCGCCGCCGCAGCACCACCGTCGCGGTGAGCACGGTCGCCGGATCGAGCGTGCCGGCCGGCACGACGCCCCGGGCAGCCGGTCGAGTGCTTCCTGCAAGGACAACTCGTGCTGGCATGCCCCGATGGCTACAGGATCACGGGCAGCTTCTCAAGTCCGTGCACCAGCACGCTGATCCGCCACTGGAGCTCCGACGGCTCGACGGCGAGCTTGAGGTCCGGGAACGCGGCGAGCAGGCCGCGGAAGGCGATCTCGCCCTCCAGCCGGGCCAGCGGCGCGCCGAGGCAGTAGTGGATGCCGTGCCCGAACGCCAGGTGCCCGCCCACCGGTCGGGTGATGTCGAGCTGGTCGGCGTGCTCGAAGCGGTCCTCGTCGCGGTTGGCCGAGCCCAGGCCGACCAGCACCAGTGACTCCGCCGGGATGGTGACGTCGCCGACCACCACCGGCTCGGTGGTGAACCGGAACGTCGACATGTTGACCGGGCTGCGGAAGCGCAGGAACTCCTCGACCGCGCCGGGCATCAGCGACGGGTCGGCCTTCAGGCGCGCCAACTGCTCGGGATTGGTCAGCAATGCCAGCACGCCGTTGCCGATCAGGTTGACCGTGGTCTCGTGGCCGGCGATCAGCAGCAGGAACGCCATCGAGACCAGTTCCTGCTCGCTGAACCGGTCGCTGTCCTCGCTGGTCTCGATCAGCGCCGAGAGCAGGTCGTCGCCGGGGTTGGCGCGCTTGTCGGCGACCAGCTTCATGAAGTAGCCGACCATCCACCTGCCGGCCGCGCCCACCTCTTCCGGGCCGGCGCTGGAGATGATGGTGTTGGAGTTGCGGCGGAACGCCTCGCGGTCCTCGTCGTCCACGCCGAGCAGCTCGCTGATCACGGTGATCGGCAGCGGGAAGGCGAACACGTCCAGCAGGTCGACCTGGTCGCCGGCGGTCAGCTTGGCCAGCAGCTCGGCGGTGATCTCCTCGATCCGCGGGCGCATCTGCTCGATGCGGCGGGCGGTGAACGCCTTGGTGACCAGGCGGCGCAGCCGGGTGTGGTCCGGCGGGTCCATGGCCAGCATGTGCTGGTTGAGCTCGTCGGCGAAGGGCCGGCCCTCGCCCTCGACGGTCCGGTTCTTGGCCGAGACCGCGTTCATGCCCGCGCTGTTCTTCTGCACGGTCGGGTCCGCCAGCACCGCCTTGGCCTCCTCGTACCGGGTCACCAGCCACACCCGGAAGCCGTTGGGTGTGACCACCGGCCGGGCGGGCGCCTCGGCCCGTAACGCGGCCTGGAAGGACTGCGGGTCCTGGAAGAACTCGTAGGTGAACAACTCGTCGGGCGCCGTCTCGGTGCCAGTCATCGGGCTCTCCCCTCCGCCACGTAATAGGGGCAACCAACGATTGGTTAACCCTGTTTACGCCAGTGTGCCCACATGGTCCCCCGGGCGCATCCATTATCGGTGAATGTGCCCGGGGTCACAGGCGTCTCAGCCCAAGCAACCCGGTCCCAACAGGGCCTTGAGGTCGCCCATCAGTGACGGTGACGGGTCCACCCGCAGCCCGTCGTCCAGTCGCAGCATGGTGCCGCGCCGGCCGTTCATCAGGTTCAGGTGCACCTCGGTGGAGCCCGGGTGCGACTTGAGGACCTCCTTGAGCTGGCCCACCAGCGGCCGGGTGCACTTGGCCGCGTGCATGGTCAGCTTCACCGGCATGCCGCTGGCCGCCATCTCCAGGTCCGGCAGCGCCAGGTCGTTGGCGATCAGCGAGATCCGGTCGTCGCGCTTGGCGATGCGGGCCTTGACCAGCACGATCGCGTCCTCGGCGACGCTCATCCCGACCACCGAGTAGGTCTTCGGGAAGAACAGCACCTCGATGCCGCCGGCCAGGTCCTCCAGCTGCGCGGACGCCCACGACTCGCCGGACTTGTTGATGCGCCGGGTCACCGAGGCCAGGATGCCGCCGACCGTCACCTGCGCGCCGTCGGGGAGGTTGCCTTCGAGGATGGTGGCGATCGCCGTGTCGGACTGGGCCTCCAGCACCCGCTCCACGCCGTTGAGCGGGTGGCCGGACACGTACAGGCCGAGCATCTCCCGCTCCAGCGTCAGCTGGTGCTTGGAGTCCCACTGCTCGTCGGGCACCTTCACGTCGAACACGCCGCCGGCGTTGTCCTCGCCGTCGTCCCCGCCGCCGAACAGGTCGAACTGGCCGACCGCCTCGGCCTTCTTGGTGTCCATGATCGCGTCGACGGCCTCGATGTGCACCATGTGCAGGCCCTTGCGCGGGTGGCCCAGCGAGTCGAAGGCGCCGGCCTTGATCAGCGACTCGATGACCTTCTTGTTGCAGGCGTTGGCGTCGACCTTGCGCAGGTAGTCGGAGAAGTCGACGAACGCGCCCTTCTGGGTGCGGGCCGCCACGATCGAGTCGACCACGTTCGCGCCGACGTTGCGGATCGCGCCCAGGCCGAACCGGATGCTGTCGCCGACCGGCGCGAACTCGCGCATCGAGTCGTTGACGTCCGGCGGCAGCACGGTGATGCCCATCTTGCGGCACTCGGCCAGGTAGATCGCGGCCTTGTCCTTGTCGTCGCCGACCGAGGTGAGCAGGCCGGCCATGTACTCGGCCGGGTAGTTCGCCTTCAGGTAGGCGGTCCAGTACGAGACCAGGCCGTACGCGGCCGAGTGCGCCTTGTTGAAGGCGTAGTCGGCGAAGGGGACCAGGATCTCCCAGAGGGTCTTGACGGCGTCCTGCGGATAGCCGTTGTCCAGCATGCCCTTCTCGAAGCCGGCGTACTCCTTGTCCAGGATCTCCTTCTTCTTCTTGCCCATCGCGCGGCGCAGCAGGTCGGCCTGTCCCAGCGTGTAGCCGGCCAGCTTCTGCGCGATGGCCATGACCTGCTCCTGGTACACGATCAGGCCGTAGGTGGTGCCGAGGATGTCCTTGAGCGGCTCCTCCAGCGCCGGGTGGATCGGGGTGATCTCCTGCTGCTTGTTCTTGCGCAGCGCGTAGTTCGTGTGCGACTTGGCGCCCATCGGGCCCGGCCGGTAGAGCGCGCCGACCGCGGAGATGTCCTCGAAGTTGTCCGGGCGCATCAGCCGCAGCAGGTCGCGCATGGGCCCGCCGTCCAGCTGGAACACGCCCAGCGTGTCGCCCCGGCCCAGCAGCTCGTAGGTCTTCTTGTCGTCCAGCGCCAGGCTGTCCAGGTCCGGCGGGGTCTTGCCGTTGAGCTTGATGTTCTTCATCGTGTCGTCGATGACCGTGAGGTTGCGCAGCCCCAGGAAGTCCATCTTCAGCAGGCCGAGCGTCTCGCAGGTCGGGTAGTCGAACTGCGTGATGATCGAGCCGTCCTGCGGCCGCTTCCACACCGGGATGTGGTCGGTCAGCGTCTCCGCGGACATGATCACCGCGCAGGCGTGCACGCCGGCGTTGCGGATCAGGCCCTCCAGGCCGCGGCCGGTGTCGATGATCTCCTTGACCTGCGGGTCCTGCTCGTAGAGGGCGCGGATCTCGGTGGCCTCGGCGTAGCGCTTGTGCTGCGGGTCGAACAGGCCGTTGAGCGGGATGTCCTTGGCCATCACGGCCGGCGGGTAGGCCTTGGAGATCCGGTCGGCGACCGCGTAGCCGGGCTGGCCGTAGAGCACGCGGGCGGAGTCCTTGATCGCCGCCTTCGCCTTGATGGTGCCGAAGGTGATCACCTGGGCGACCTTGTCCTCGCCCCACTTCTCGGTGACGTAGCGGATGACGTCGCCGCGCCGGCGCTCGTCGAAGTCGATGTCGATGTCGGGGGGGCTGACGCGGTCGGGGTTGAGGAACCGCTCGAAGATCAGGCCGTGGGCCAACGGGTCCAGGTCGGTGATGCCCATCGCGTACGCGATCAGCGCCCCCGCGGCGGAGCCACGGCCCGGGCCGACCCGGATGCCGTTGTTCTTGGCCCAGTTGATGAAGTCGGCGACCACGAGGAAGTAGGCCGGGAAGCCCATCTGCAGGATGACGCCGATCTCGAACTCCACCTGCTTGCGGTGTTCCTCGTCGATGCCGTCGGGGAACCGGCGGTGCATGCCGGCCCACACCTGCTCCTTGAAGTACTCGTCCTCGGTCATGCCCTCGGGGATCGGGAACCGCGGCATCAGGTTGTGGAACTTGAACATGTCGGTGGTGTCGACCTTCTCGGCCACCAACAGCGTGTTGCGGCACCCCTCCTGCCAGGGGTCCGAGGAGTCGATCGCGCGCATCTCGTCCGGCGACTTCAGGTAGTAGCCCGTGCCGTCGAACTTGAAGCGGGTCGGGTCCTGGAGCGTCTTGCCGGTCTGCACGCACAGCAGCACGCCGTGCGCGTCCCGGTCCGACTCGTAGGTGTAGTGCGAGTCGTTCGTCACCACGAACGGCAGGTTGAGCTGCTTGGCCACGTTGACCAGGCCGTCGCGGACCCGGCTCTCGATCTCGATGCCGTGGTCCATCAGCTCCACGAAGAAGTTGCCGTCCCCGTAGATGTCCTTCCAGTCCGAGGCCGCCTGCAGGGCCTCCTTCTCCTGGCCGAGCCGCAGCCGGGTCTGCACCTCGCCCGACGGGCAGCCGGTGGTGGCGATCAGGCCCTTGGAGTTCTCCGCCAGGAGCTCCCGGTCCATCCGCGGCCACTTGCCCAGCTGGCCGTCGATGCTCGCGTAGCTGGAGGCCCGCATCAGGTTGTGCAGGCCCTCGTTGCTGGCCGCCCAGATCGTCTGGTGGGTGTAGGCGCCGCTGGCCGACACGTCGTCGTTCTTCTGGTGCGGCTCGCCCCAGGTGATGCGCCGCTTGTCGTGACGGGAGCCCGGCGCCATGTACGCCTCGATGCCGATGATCGGCTTCACCCCGGCGGCGGTGGCCTGCTTGAAGAAGTCGTAGGCCCCGTACATGTTGCCGTGGTCGGTGATCGCGGCCGCCGGCATGCCCAGCCGGTTGCACTCGGCGAACATGTCCTTGAGCTTGGCGGCCCCGTCGAGCATCGAGTACTCGGTGTGCACGTGCAGGTGCACGAACGAGTCGGACATTGTAGGCGGCCTCCCCTGGGCTGAACGACTAGCGCCCCTATCTTGCCTCCTCTCCCCGGCGGAGCCGGCACCAGCCACGCGGACTACTTTCCGCTACTTCCGGGTAGCAGAAAGCCGCAGGTCAGGGCGGGGCATTCGCGACTGTCGGCGAACGGGCGGATTTCCCGGGCGATCTGGGTGCGGACTCCCTTCCGACCGGGAAGCGTCCCCGGCGAGGCTGCGCCCATGGACGACCTGATCTGGATCTTGGAAGAGAAGAGCAACCACAACGAGCTCGACCTAGAAGACCTCTGGGCGATGACCGAGCCCCACAACCACAACGAGGTGTCGATCGAGGACCTGCTCTGGCCGATGCAGGACCCATCGACCAACCACAACGAGCTCGAGGACCTGATCTGGCCGCTGACCGAGCCCAACAACCACAGTGAGTGCGAGTCCCTTTGACCACGGCCGACCTGCTCCGCGCCGCCCGCCGCCTCTTCGACGAGGGGCGGCCGGCGGAGGCCCTCCGGCCCGCGTCGGCGGCGCTCGCCACGGTCGACGGCGACTCGCCCCGAGCGGCGATCATCCATGTGGCGCTGAGCGAGATCCACGAGCGCCTCTCCCGATACGACGACGCGGAGCGCCACGCCCGGGAGGCGGTCCGCCTGGCGACGGGCCGGTCGCGGATCCACGCGCTGGCGGCGCTGGCGGTGGTGGAGCGGGTCCGTGGCCACTACGACCGCGCGGAGGAGCGCTATCGCGAGGCCCTGGGCCTGGCGACCGACGAGAAGGCGGCGCTGCTGTGCGGGCTGGGCGTCGTCTACAAGGACGCTCGCCGCCACGACGACGCCGAGACCGCCTACCGACAGGCCCTCGACCTGATCGGCCCGGACGAGCCGGCGGCGGCGAGCGTCTGGCACAACCTGGGCGGCCTCGACCACGCGCGCGGTCGATACGCGGAGGGCGAGCCGCACGCGCGTCGCTCGGTGGCCCTCCGTGAACGGGCGCTCGGCCCGGATCACCCGACGGTGGCGGCCGATCGGGCGGCGCTGGCGTCGCTGCTCGCCGGCCAGCGACGGTTCGACGAGGCGACGACGTTGTACGAACAGGCGCTGGACGTCTTCGAACGGGTCTACCCGCCCGACCACTACGACTTCGCGGTGACGTACAACGACCTCGGCGTCGTCCTGGCGGCGCAGGGCCGGACCGCCCGGGCGAGGGACCTGTACGAGAAGGCGCTCGCGATCAAGCGCCGCCTCCTCGGCCCCGACCACCCGGACACGGCCCGCACCGTACGGAACCTGGCCGCCCTACGGTGACTTGAGCTGCACCAGCACCGGCCCGGTGCGCTGACATGCCTGCCCGCACTGGGTTTCCAGCGTGCAGCACAGCGAACAGACGGCCCCGCCGTGGTGCACGCAGTCGACGATGTCGGGCAGCTCGTACGGGTCGTCGCACACCTGGCACTCGAGCGCGGCGGTGAGGTCGGTGGCCTCGGAATCGGGGCCTGACACCAGGTTCGGCCGCGCGAGGTAGTACTTGCCGCCGGTCAGCCGTGCGGTCACCGGCACGGCGATCATGGCGACGAGCAGCGCGATGAACGGGCTCCAGGCGGCGGCGACCTCGCCGAACGCGCCGAAGTACGCCACCACCGACACGACCGATGCCAGCACCATGGAGCCGAATCCGACGGGGTTCACCGCGTACAGGTAGGCCCGCTTGAACTCGACGTACGGCGGGCTCCAGCCGAGCGGCTTGCAGATCACCAGGTCGGCGACGACGGCCCCGATCCACGCGATGGCGACGTTGGAGTAGAAGCCGAGGATGTTGTTCAGGAACGCGAACGCGCCGAACTCCATGAGCGCCAACGCGATGCCGCAGTTGACGAGCACGTACCAGGCGCGGCCGGGGTGCCGGTGCAGGACGCGGGAGAAGAAGTTGGCGAACGACAGCGACCCGGAGTAGGCGTTGGTGGTGTTGATCTTGATCTGGGAGACCACCACGAACAGCGCCGCGAGCGGCAGCGTGACGGCGCCGAGCGCGGGCCGCACGGCCTCCACGTAGGGGGCGATCGGCTCCAGGACGGCGGACTGTCCGATCGCCCCCAACGCACAGAACGCCAGGAACGCTCCACCCAACTGCTTGAGCGCCCCCAGCACCACCCAGCCGGGCCCGGCGGCGATCACGGCCGCCCACCAGGCCCGCCGGTTGGCCTCGGTCTTCGCCGGCATGAACCGCAGGTAGTCGGCCTGCTCGCCGATCTGCCCGATCAGCGACAGCGCGACGCCCGCGCCGAGCCCGACCCCGGTCAGCGACAGGCCGCCGCCGAACGACGTGAACTGGCCGAACCGCTCCGGGTGCACCACCAGCACGACCACGAACGGCAGCACCAGACCGAGCAGCCAGATCGGCTGCGTCCACACCTGCATCCGGGCCAGCGCGCGCATCCCGAACAGCACGAACGGCAGCACGATCAGCGTGGTCAGCAGGTAGCCCAGCGCCAGCGGTAAGCCGAAGGCCAGCTGGAACGCCTGGGCCATGATCGACCCCTCCAGCGAGAAGAAGATCACCGTGAAGCTGGCGTAGATCAGCGACGTCAGCGTGGACCCGAAGTAGCCGAAGCCGGCGCCCCGCGTGAGCAGGTCCATGTCGACGCCGTAGCGGGCGCAGGCGGTGGCGATCGGAATTCCGGTCAGGAAGATGACCACCGCGGCGATGCCGATGGCCAGCGCCGCCGACTGGAAGCCGTGCAGCATCACGATGCTCGCGCCGATGGCGAAGTCGGCCAGGTAGGCGATGCCGCCCAGCGCGGTGCTGGCCACCGCGAACGGCGACCAGCGGCGGAACGAGTTCGCCGCGTAGCGCAGGGAGAAGTCCTCGCTGTCCTCGTTGGCCGCCAGCCACGCGTAGCGGCGCTTGGGGCCCGTCTTCACGTCGGTGACCGTCATGGCTTCCGACCGTAGGAAGCGTCTTTTACGGCCAGGTTCCAACGCTGTAACCCCACCTGGGCAGGTGATCTTCCCCGTCGCGGCGCACCGGGACGGACGGTGCGGAAGGCGACCGGGTAGCGTGCCAGGCGTGGCCGTGCCGGATCCTGTCGACTTCCGTCTGCTCACGCTGCTCGCCGAGATGGGGCGGGCCGCGGTGCACGACGTGGCCGCGCGTCTGGGCATGGACCCGCGGGAGGCCGCCGCGCGGCTGGTGGCGCTGTCCGCGTCCGGCATGCCGCTGCTGGTCGGCGTCGAGTGCGACCCGAACGGGATCAGGGCGGCGATCGCCGCCGCGAGCCGGCAGCAGCAACAGCAGCAGTGGCAGGGATATCCGCCGCAGTACGGCGCTCCCCAGCAGCAGATGCCGCCGCAGTACCAGCAGCAGCACCCCCAGCCGCAGTACGCGCCGCCGCAGCCCCAGTACGCGCAGTCGCCGCAGAGCGTGCCGTTCCCCGCGCAGCAGCCGCCGGCCGCTCCGCCGCAACAGCAGCCCGCGGCACAGCCTCCGGCCGGTGGCACCTGGGGACCGCCGCAGACGTCCGCGTGGGCGCGGGGCGACCAGCAGACGGTCAAGGCCGAGCCCGTGCCGCCGCAGAAGTTCACCGTCGGCAGCACGCAGCAGACGGTCGGCCTGGAGGGCGAGCAGCTGTCCATCCAGCTCGTCGAGGTCGTCGACCCGGCCGACTTCCTGTTCACCGCCGCCGGCTACCGGCTCCAGGAAGGTGAGCGGGCGGTCGTCGTGCACACCGAGCTCACCAACCGCGGCAGCGTGCCGTTCTCCTCGCTGCCCGACCTGTACCTGCTGCTGGTCGCCGCCGACGGGCAGACGGTGTCCAAGGCGCCGGTGTCGCTGTCGTCCCGGCCGCCGCACCGCATCGGCGTGCAGCCCGGCGAAACCGCCGGCGGCCACACCGTCTACGTGCTGCCGGACGCCACGGAGATCACCTCCGTGCGCTGGAGCCCCCGCCCCGACGACCCCGCCCACTCCCTCACCTGGGAGATCGAGAACTAACCCCCCGCCATTCCAATTTTCGCCACATGCGCTTCCTATGTGTCACCAGGTGCCAAATAGGAAGCGCATGTGGCGAAAAAGAGGGGGTCAGCCCTCGGTGCGGAGCTGCTCCAGGGCAGTGGCCAGGTCGTCCGGGTACTGGCTCTCGAACGTCACCCACTCGCCGTCGGCGGGGTGGTGGAACGACAGCGTCTTCGCCTGGAGCCACTGCCGGGTGAGCCCCAGCCGCTTGGCCAGCACCGGATCCGCCCCGTACGTCAGGTCGCCGACGCACGGGTGCCGCAGCGCCGAGAAGTGCACGCGGATCTGGTGCGTGCGCCCCGTCTCCAGGTGCACGTCCAGCAGCGACGCCGCCCGGAACGCCTCGATCATCTCGTAGTGGGTGACGCTGGGGCGGCCGCTGGCCACCACCGCCCACTTGTAGTCGTGCTTGGGGTGCCGGTCGATCGGCGCGTCGATGGTGCCCCGCGTCGGATCGGGATGCCCCTGCACGAGCGCGTGGTAGACCTTGTCCACGGTGCGCTCCTTGAACGCCCGCTTCAGCACGGTGTACGCGTGCTCGCTCTTGGCCACGACCATCACGCCGGTGGTGCCGGCGTCCAGGCGGTGCACGACGCCCTGCCGCTCGGCCGCGCCGGAGGTGGAGATCCGGATGCCGGCGGCGGCCAGGCCGCCGACCACGGTCGGCCCGGTCCAGCCGGGGCTGGGGTGCACGGCGACCCCGACCGGCTTGTCGACCACCACCACGTCGTCGTCCTCGTACAGCACGACGAGGCCCTCGACCGGGATGGCCTGCACGGTGACGGGCTGCGCCGGCGGCGGCAGCGTCACCTCCAGCCAGGAACCGGCGACGAGCCGGTCGGATTTGCCGACGGCGCGGCCGTCGACCACCACGTCGCCGGAGTCGGCCAGCGTGGCGACGGCCGTCCGGGACAGGCCGAGCAGCTTGGACAGGCCGGCGTCGACGCGCATGCCGTCGAGGCCGTCGGGCACGGGCAGCTCACGCAGGTCACTCACCGGACTTGGCCTCCCGCGTGGAGCGGCCGTCGTAGTCGCGGCCGAGGATCGCCATCAGCACGATGAGCGCGCCGCCGACGCAGATCGCCGAGTCGGCGAAGTTGAACACCGGGAAGTACTCGGCGTTCGGCCCGAACACCGAGATGAAGTCGACCACGTGGCCCTGGAGCGCGCCGGGGGCGCGGAAGATCCGGTCCAGCAGGTTGCCGAGCGCGCCGCCGAACACGAAGCCCAGGCCGACGGCCCAGCCGCGGGAGCGCAGCCGCGGCGCCACCCAGATGATCGCGGCCAGCACGCCGACGCAGATCACGCTGAACACCCACGTCATGCCGGTGACGCCGAGCGAGAACGCGGCGTACGGATTGCGGATCACGTCCAGGTAGACCAGGCCGCCGGCCAGCTGGAGCGGCGGCTTGCCCTCCAGGTTGGCCACGACCAGGTACTTGGTGACGATGTCCAGCGCCAGCGCGACGACGCCGGCCGTCACCAGCAGGCCGATCCGGCGAGGCAGCTGCCGCTGCGCCGCGACCGATTCGGTGTTGGGCTCGGTGCTCACACCGCCCATTGTCCCTCAGGCGGCGACGAAGGGCGGCAGCGGCCGGTTGTCGTCGGCGGGCACCCACCGGCCGTCTTCCTGGACGTATGTCCACTTCGGCCCGTTGGTGACGAGTTCGCGCAGGGCCCCGACCAGGCGGTCCACGTGCTCGACCGTGCTGCCCAGGCCCAGGCTGGCCCGCAGGGCGCGCTGCTCGGTGGCGTCGACGCGGTCGAGCAGCCGCCGGGTCGCCACGTGTGCGCAGAATGCGCCGTCGCGGACGCCGATGCCGTACTCGGCTGACAAAGCCGCGGCGATCAGGCCGGCCTCGTGGCCGTGAATGGTGAAGCTGACCACGCCCACCCGGTCCTGGTCGCCCTGGAAGATGGCGAGCTCGTGCAGGCCCGGGATGGTGCGCAGGCCCTCGCGCAGCCGGGTCAGCAGCGCCTGCTCGTGGGCGACGATGCGGTCCCAGCCGTGGCGGGTGATCGTGTCGCAGGCCGCGGCCAGCGCGTGCACGCCGACGACGTTCGGCGAGCCCGCCTCGTGCCGCTCCGGCACCGCCGACCACGCGACGCCCAGGTGGTCGCCCCAGTCGACGACGTTCTTGGTGGCGCCGCCGCCGATCAGGTAAGGCTCGGCCGCCTGCAACCAGTCGGCGCGGCCGATCAGGGCGCCCGTGCCGTACGGGGCGTAGAGCTTGTGGCCGGACAGGGCGACGTAGTCGACGTCCAGGGCCTTGATGTCGACCGGGCGGTGCGGCGCGAGCTGCGCGGCGTCCAGAGCGATGCGCGCGCCGAAGCGGCGGGCGACGGCGGCGAGTTCGGCGACCGGCCACAGCTCGCCGGTGACGTTCGATGCGCCGGTGACGACCACCAGGCGCGGGCCCTCCGGGCACAGCTTCAGCGCCGCCTCCAGCGCCGGCACGGCCGCGGCCGCGGATGCCGGCGTCTGCACACGGCGGACGTTGGGGCCACGCCACGGCAGCAGCGCCGCGTGGTGCTCGGTGTCGAACAGGACTACGGAAGTGCGGCGCGGCAACGACTTCGCCAGCAGGTTGAGGGAGTCCGTGGTGTTGCGGGTGAACACAACTGTGTCCGAGGAGCGCGCCCCCACGAAGCGGCGCAACGTGTCCCGGGCCTGCTCGTAGACCTTTGTGGACACCTGGGAGGCGAAACCCGCTCCACGGTGGACACTCGCGTACCAGGGCAGCAGCTCGTCGACGGCGTCGCGGACCTGTTCCAGACAGGGCGCGCTGGCGGCGTGGTCGAGGTTGGCGTACGTGACGCGGTCGCCGGTCACCAGCGGCACCGACAGGCGGGCGCCGACCACGGCCGGCACGGTGGGGATGTCGCCCAGGGTGTCGTTGCCAGCGGTGTCGCGGGCCGGCGGGATCGCGATGGTCACAGGGGTGCTCCTCGGGTCAGGGACCCACCTGTGCAGAGGGTCCGCGCTTGCCCGGTCGCGTGCTGCGACGGGCCTGGTCCTCACCCGGGGCACCCCACCGCGGAGGAGGGTTGCCGGCCAGCTAGCCGGGGCTTGACGCTGGCACTCATGACCTAACGGCGACCACCGTAACCGACGGTGGTCGCCCGAGTCGAGGGTCCTTCCACATCGTGAGAGGGCTCACTAACGAGTGATTTCGTTCCCGGAGGGGTGACGGGCCGGTCTCAACGGGCCGGCGCCGGCGCAGACTCGGCGGCGCAGCACGTGTGGCCGTCCGCTGGGAGGTAGTCATGTTCCGCGAGCTCGACGACGAGCTCAACCGGCATCTGTCGATGCTGGCCGACCTCGCCCGGGATCCCGACGACCGGCTGGTCAGCGGCGTCACCCGGGCCCAGCTGCCGCGGGTCGTGGACGCCGTGGCGACCCTGCTCGGTGAGCACTCCCCCGACGCCGCCGGCCGCTGCGCCACCTGCCGCCCCGACCACTGGTGGCAGCCCCGCCCGGCCTTCCCGTGCCCCGCCTACCTCGCCGTGCACCGAGCCCTCTTCGCCGGCACCCTCGGCTGACGGCAACCCCCGCGAGTCGCGCTGTCGGACACACCGAATGTAGGTTTCAGGTAGATCAACTACGTGCGGTGGTCAGTTGTCGGGTCGACTCTCCAGCAGGGACTTCAGCTTCGCCAGGTCCTTGCGGTTGGCGCGGCGCATGGCCAGCGCCATCGCGCCGGCGGTGACGGCGGCGAAGCCGCTGGGGGATCCGGTGTTGCGCAGGGCCATCCGGGTCCGGCCCGGGCCGGCCGACTCCCAGGTGTAGGTGGTGCGCATGGGGAACGGCCCTTGCGCGGTCTGCATGACCAGACGCGAACCGGGTTCGTGTTCCACGATCTCGTACGTGTAGGCCAGTTCCCGTCCCAGAAATCGTGCGACGAAGGCGACCCGCGATCCCACCGCGACCGGCGGCGGCGTCTCCCACCGCACGGACTTGATGTTGACGTACCACTCGGGCGCTTTGGTCGGGTCGGCGGCGTAGTCGGCCACCCGCGCCAGCGGCGCATCGATGACGATCTCGGTGAGGACGTCCACGGCCATGCCCGATTGTCGCGCAGTCGAGGCTGGCCGCTACTCCTTGCCGGACTCGCCCTTCCAGCGGGCGTAGCGGCCGGCGCGGTCCACGGCACGGAGCCGGCGCTCGGCGGCGTCCCGCACCTTCTCTGTCGCCACGACCAGCAGCTGGTCCTCCTCCTGCAACCGGGTCGTCGCGGACGGCGTGAAACCGGCCTCGTCGCGCACGATCAGGCTGATCGTCGCCCCGAGCGGCAGCCGGAGTTCCGACAGGTACACGCCGTGGAGCTTCGAACCGGGCTGCACCCGCACCTGGAGCAGCTCCGCCCCGAGGGTGTCCAGCGGCGCGGAGTCGACCTCGATCTCCTGCGCGTCGCCGGGTTTCACCAGCCCCAGCCACCGCGCGACCAGCGGCAGGGTCCCGCCCTGCACCAAGGTCAGCACGACCACCAGCACGAACACGGCGTCGACGAGACGTTCCGCGCCGGGAACCCCCCGCGTCAGTGGAATCAGCGCCAGCACGATGGGCACGGCGCCGCGAAGTCCGGACCACGAAAGGAAAACCTGCTCCCGCCACTTCATCCGGAACGGCGTCATGGACAGCAGCACCGACAGCGGCCGGGCCAGCAGCAACAGCACCGCCCCGGCGACCAGCGCGGGAATCAGGGCGCTCAGCAGCCGCGCCGGCGACGCGTAGAGGCCGAGTAAGACGAACAGCCCGATCTGGGCCAGCCAGCCGAGGCCCTCGGCGAACGACAGCGTGTCGGACCGGTGCGGCAGCCGGGAATTCCCCAGCACCAGGCCGGTCACGTAGGTCGCCAACAGCCCGGAGGCGTGCATCAGGTCGCCGACCGCGTAGGCCAGCACGCACATCGCGACGGTCGCGACCGGGTACAGGCCGGTCGCCGGCAGCGCGGCCCGGCGCAGGCCCATCGCCCCGAGCCAGCCGACGAGCAGGCCGACCACCGCGCCGTCCAGGAGCTCGTACCCGGCAAGCATCGGCGTCGTCCAGCTCACCGGATCGGGCGAGGCCAGCAGGACGACGGCGATGAACACCGGCGCGTCGTTGAGGCCGGACTCCAACTCCAGGGCGCCGACCAGCCGCTTGCTCACGCCCACGCCGCGCAGCACGCTGAACACGGCCGCGGCGTCGGTGGACGACAGCACGGCGCCCCACAGCAGGGCGGTCCGCCAGTCCAGGCCGAGCAGCAGGTGTAACGCCGCGCCGGTGACGGCGATACTGACGACAACTGCCACTGTGGACAGTGCGATTCCTTGCCCCAGCGAGCTTTTCACGGCCGACCACCGCGTGGTGAGGCCGCCCTCGGCCAGGATCAGCACCAGCGCGGCGATGCCCAGCGACTGGGTCAGCGCAGCGTTGTCGAACCGGATGCCCAGCCCGGCCTCGCCGATGAGCAGGCCGATGCCGAGGTACAGCAGCAGCGACGGGAGGCCGAGGCGGACCGACACGCGGACGGCGAACACGGAGAGCAGGAGCACCGCCGCACCGATACCAAGCGCAGTCGATAGATCGAGCATCCCACCTCCCGGATGTCACCTGTCCGCATGAACATTGTGCGTGACGATCACGGAAAAGTACTAATCGCCCACTTTGGATGTCCACAGTAGACAGTGCGAAACCGGTGTTATCCTAGAAGTTCGCGCAACCGGTCGAACGCGTCCGGCAGCTCGACGAGTTTGTCCCGGGAACGCTCACCGGACACGATCACCACGTCCTGCCGGCGGATGCCGAATGCCCCGGCCAGCGCCTTGCGCACGGCCTCGTTGGCCTTGCCCTCCACGGCCGGCGCGGCGACGGCCACCACCAGCGCCCCGTCGCCCCACACGCCGCCGACGGCATCGCGCCGGGCGCCGGGCTTTACGCGGACAGCGAACCTCACGGGTCCGGATCCTATGGTGCCGTCAGCAGCCGGTAGACGCCCCGCGCGTACTCGACGGGATCGTCGATCTGCGCGCCACGGCGGAGGACCTGCACGTGCCCGAGCAGGAAAGTGTGCATCTGAAGCGCCCGCTCGCGGGCGGCGTCCGCGTCGAAGCCCAGCGCCACGAGCCGCGACGCCAGGAACGCCAGCCGCTCCTCGCTCAGCCGCCGCATCGCCGCCGCCACCTGCGGGTCGTCGGTCGCGGCGATCATGGCGAACTCGAGGTCGTTCTGCGGGCGGTCCACCACCACCCGGCTGAAGATCAGCCACAGCTGCTCGTCCGGCGGCCGCTCGACCGCCGCGAACGCGGCCAGGCCGGTGGCGATGTCGCCGGTCCAGCGGTCCAGCGCCGCCTGTAACAGCGCCTCACGGCTGGGAAAGTGCCAGTACGCGCTGCCCTTGGTCGCCCCGAGGCGCTGCGCGAGCGGCTCCACGGCCAGGGCCCCGACGCCCCGCTCCGCGATCATCTCGAGGGCGGCCGCGACCCAGTCGTCCTTCGTCCGGCGCTTCCCGACCACGGTTCCGTACGCTACCGTATGGAACTGATCCGTACGGCAGCGTATGGAAATGACCACAGTTCCACCGAAGACCACAGGGCCGTGGCGACCCCGGTGCCATGGGGGTGACCGGGGTCGCCACGTTTTCTCAGGCCTTGGCGACCCGCACGGCCACCTCGCCGCCGTCGCCGACCGCGCCGACAGTGCTATTTCCCTCTGGGCCACCCTCGACCGGCCCGTACGCCACCGCGTCCGCCAGCGTCTCCGACGCCAGGAACGCCTCGTGGGTCCGCACCGCGGCCACCACGTCGTCGGCCGCGGCGACGGTCAGCGTGATCCGGTCCGACACGTCCAGGCCGGCGTCGCGACGGGCCTGCTGCACCACCCGCACCACGTCCCGGGCCACGCCCTCGGCCGCCAGCTCGTCGGTGACGGACGTGTCCAGCACGACCAGGCCCGCACCGCCGGGCAGCGCCGCCGTCGCGGCCGGGTCGCTGGCCACCAGCCGCTGCTCGTACTCGCCGGGCAGCAGGTCGATGCCGGCGGCCGACACCGAGCCGTCCTCGGCGGTCGTCCACTCGCCCGCCTTCACGGCCTTGATCACCTTCTGCACGGCCGCGCCGAGCCGCGGACCACAGGCCCGCGCGTTCACGGTGAGCTGGAACTCGCCGTGCGCCGCCACATCCGTGGTCAGCTCGACCGCCTTGACGTTGACCTCGTCGCCGATGAGCCCGACGAACGGCCGCAGCGCCTCCGCGTCCGGCGTGGCCACCACGAGCTTGGCCAGCGGCAGCCGCACCCGCAGCTTGTTGGCCTTGCGCAGGGACAGCGCCGCCGAGCAGACCTGCCGCACCTCGTCCATCGCCGACACCAGCGCGGCGTCGGCCGGCACCTCGTCGACCGACGGGAAGTCGGCCAGGTGCACGGACCGGCCGCCGGTCAGGCCGCGCCACACCGACTCCGTGGTCAGCGGCAGCAGCGGCGCCGCCACCCGGCTGACCAGCTCCAGCACGGTGTGCAGGGTGTCGATGGCGTCCTGCTCGCCGGCCCAGAACCGGTCGCGCGAGCGCCGCACGTACCAGTTGGTCAGCACCTCCAGGAAGTCCCGGACGGCGAAGCACGCCCCGGCCAGGTCGTAGTTGTCCAGGGCGGACGACGTGGCGACCACCAGGTCGTGGGTCTTGGCCAGCACGTACCGGTCGAGCACGTGCTCGCTGTCGACCCGCCAGGTCCCCTGCGCGCCGGCCGCGTTGGCGTACAGCGCGAGGAAGTACCAGGAGTTCCACAGCGGCAGCACCGCCTGGCGCACCGAGTCGCGGATGCCGCGCTCGGTGACGACCAGGTTGCCGCCGCGCAGGATCGGGCTGGACATCAGGAACCAGCGCATGGCGTCCGAGCCGTCCCGCTCGAACACCTCGTTGACGTCCGGGTAGTTGTTGAGCGACTTGGACATCTTCTGGCCGTCGTCGCCGAGCACGATGCCGTGCGCGATGCAGTTGCGGAACGCCGGCCGGTCGAACAGCGCCGTGGCCAGCACGTGCATGTTGTAGAACCAGCCCCGCGTCTGCGCGCTGTACTCGACGATGAAGTCGCCGGGGTAGTGGTGCTCGAACCAGTCGGTGTTCTCGAAGGGGTAGTGGACCTGGGCGAACGGCATCGAGCCGGACTCGAACCAGCAGTCCAGCACCTCCGGCACGCGGCGCATGGTCGACTTGCCGGTCGGGTCGTCCGGGTTGGGCCGGGTCAGCTCGTCGATGGTGGGCCGGTGCAGGTCGGTCGGCCGCACGCCGAAGTCCCGCTCCAGCTCGTCCAGCGAGCCGTAGACGTCGGTGCGCGGGTAGGCCGGGTCGTCCGACATCCACACCGGGATCGGCGAGCCCCAGAACCGGTTGCGGGAGATGTTCCAGTCGCGGGCGTTGGCCAGCCACTTGCCCATCTGGCCGTCCCGCACGTGGTCGGGCACCCAGTTGATCTCCTGGTTGAGCTCGACCATGCGGTCCCGGAACTGGCTGACCGCGACGAACCAGGACGACACCGCCCGCTGGATCAGGGGCGTGTCGCAGCGCCAGCAGTGCGGGTACGAGTGGTCGTACGTCTCGTGCCGCAGCAGCACGCCCCGCTCGCGCAGATCCTTGATGATCGGCTTGTTGGCCTCGAACACCTGGAGCTCGGCGTACGGCGGCACCTCGGCGGTGAACCGGCCGCGCGCGTCCACCGGCACGACCGGCTCGATGCCGGCGGCGTCGGTGACGACCTTGTCCTCCTCGCCGAAGGCGGGCGCGATGTGCACCAGGCCGGTGCCGTCCTCGGTGGTGACGTAGTCGGCGGACAGGATCTGGTGGGCGTTGGCGCGGCCGGCGAAGAAGTCGAAGACCGGCGTGTAGCGGCGGCCCAGCAGCTCCGTGCCCTTGAAGCGGGCCAGCACCGTCGGCTCCTCGCCGAGCTCGCGGGCGTAGGCGCGCAGCCGGGCCTCGGCCAGCACGTACTTCTCGCCGTTGGCCTCGACGGTCACGTAGTCGACGTCCGGGTGCACCGCGATGGCCAGGTTGGACGGCAGCGTCCACGGCGTGGTCGTCCAGATCAGGGCCAGCTCGCCGGATTCGAGGCGCATACCCACCGTGACGGCCGGGTCCTGCCGGTCGCGGTAGGTGTCGTCCATCTTCGTCTCGGAGTTGGACAGCGGCGTCTCGCAGCGCCAGCAGTACCAGAGGACGCGGAAGCCCTCGTAGACCAGACCCTTGTCCCACAGGGTCTTGAACGCCCACATGACGCTTTCCATGTAGTCCAGGTCGAGCGTCTTGTAGTCGTTGTCGAAGTCCACCCAGCGGGCCTGGCGGGTGACGTAGTCGCGCCACTCGTCGGTGTAGCGCAACACCGAGGTGCGGCAGGCGTCGTTGAACTTGTCCACGCCCAGGGCCTCGATCTCGGCCTTGGACGAGATGCCCAGCTCCTTCTCGGCGCGCACCTCGGCCGGCAGGCCGTGGCAGTCCCAGCCGAACCGGCGCTCCACGTGCTTGCCGCGCATCGTCTGGTAGCGCGGGACGACGTCCTTGGCGTAGCCGGTGAGCAGGTGGCCGTAGTGCGGCAGGCCGTTGGCGAAGGGCGGGCCGTCGTAGAAGACGAACTCGTTGGCGCCGCTCTCGCCGGCCGGCCGATTGTCCACACTGGCCTGGAAGGTGGCGTCCTTGCCCCAGTAGTCCAGGACGGCGTTCTCCAGCTTGGGGAACGACGGCTGCGCCGGCACGCCCTCGCCGTCGGTGAAGGATTCGAGTGGGTAGGCCATCGGTGCTGCTCCTCGCGGTCCCGTCGTCAGTCCTGACGGGGACGACGCGCCCGGGTCGGCGCACCGCGGTACCACCCCGATTGCCGCCAGCGAGGTGGCGGCCACTCGTTTGCGGGCTGTGACGGGCCCACCCGTCCGGTTCTACTGAGGCCCCGGGAGGCCCGTTCTTCCGGAGGCTCCCCGGTGATGGCCGGATCGACGCCGTGTGCTGCCTCAAGCGTAGCGCCCGCCGGCAAATCGCCTCGCCCCCGTTGCCACATGCGCTTCCTATTTGCGCTCAGGTGACACCTAGGAAGCGCATGTGACATCAAAAGCCCGCGCGCGCGTGAGGTGGCGGGTCAGTCCTTGGCGCTCCGGGCCATGGCGGCCAGCTTGGCGTCGGGGGTGCAGCGGGCGCAGGGGGTGAAGCCCAGCTGGCGGGCCTCGTCGACCGGCAGCGGGATGGTCGGGCGGTCGCCGACCCAGGCGCAGCCGGCCAGGTGGTAGCGCGGGCGCTCGTCGAGCACCAGCACCTCGTCGCTCAGCTCGGAGACGACCAGCGCGTCGGCGGCGTCGGTGTCCTCCTCGGCCGGCTCGTCACCGGCCGGTTCCTGCTGATCATCACGATTCGTGCCGATCCGGACACCCCCGGTGGCAGGCCTGTCAAGATCACCTGTAGCCTGCGATTCTCCCGGTCCACCCTCGTCTTCGTCCTGGGGGCCCGCATCAGCATCGTCGTCCTCGCCGCCGACGGTCGTCGGTTCGGCGGCAGCCGCATCACCGGCAGACGGGCGCGCACCGGCGCGGCGCCGGCGCTGCCAGTCGAGCAGCAGCACCACGGCGCCGGCGACGCTGAGCGCGACCGAACCCCACGCCCAGTAGGTCTCGGTGGACACGAGGGCCACGACGAGCAGGGCGAAGGCGGCCAGCACGCACAGCAGCACGACGTACAGCAATCCGGAGCGGTCGACGGAAGACCGTCCGGCATCGCTGGACGACGCTGCGTTGTTCGACGACACGCCGCGACCCTACGTCACCACGCTGTCGTTCACAGCGGAATGACGCGTGTCGGTTCGACGACGCGTGTCATCGCCGGCAGACCCACCCGGGCCTGCCTCCTCGGAAGAAGCGGATCGAGCTCAGCCGGCCTCGGCGCGGGCGCCGAAGGTGTAGCCACCGCTCTGACGGCCCTCGGACGGCGCGGCGGAGGTCCGGTCGTTCAGCTCGGCCAGCTGCGACTCCAGCAGGCTCTTGAGCCGGGTCCGGTACTCCCGCTCCATCGTGCGGAGCATGTCGATCTTCTTCTCGAGCGCGTTCTTCTCCTGGGTGATGTTGCCCATCACCTCGGCGTGCTTGCGCTGGGCGTCGCGGTCCAGGGCCGCGGCCTTCTCCCGGGCGTTGCGCTCCAGGGTCTCCGACCGGGTCCGGGCGTCGTTCAGCATGGTCTCGGCGCGCGTGCGCGCCTCGTTGACCATGGTGTCCGCCTTCGCCCGCGCCTCGGAGAGCAGCTGCTCGGACTTGGTGCGGGCCTCGGCCAGCATCGAGTCCGCCTCGCCCTTGGCCTCACCGGTGAGCCGGTCGGCCATCTCCTGGGCGAGACCCAGGACCTTGGCCGCCTGCACGTGGTGGTCGCCACCGGGCGTGGTCTGCTCCATCACCGACGGCGGCGGGACGGAAGCGAGGCGACGGGGTTCCTCGCGGCCGGGCATGGGGCCGGAGCCCACCTTGCTCCGGGCGTCGTCCAGGTCGGCGCGCGCGGCCTCGAGCTGGGAGTCCAGCTGCTCGACCTGGGCGCGCAGGTCGGAGTTCTCCTCGATCAGGCGGGCCAGCTCGCCCTCAACCAGGTCGAGGAAGGCGTCAACCTCGTCCTCGTTGTAGCCCCGCTTCCCGATAGGAGGCTTGCTGAACGCGACGTTGTGCACGTCAGCGGGGGTCAACGGCATCAGATCACCTCACGGCAGTCACAACCGGAACAGCCAGGATCCCCGTCACCTGGGCTGCGTCAGTTGCATCAGTATGTACACGACCAGGAACACGACCATAATCGATAGGTCCAGCCCGACGCCCCCGATTCGTACCATCGGTATCACGCGACGGGCCAACCGGACCGGGGGGTCTGTCACTGTGTAGATGGTCTCCAGCGTGACCGCAACCCCACCGGCGGGTCGCCACTCCCGGGAGAACGCCCGGACGTACTCGACGACCAGGCGTGCCGACAGCAGCAGCCAGAAGAAGAACAGCACGTAGTAGACGACCACCAAGACCGGTTGCACGCCACCACTGTGCCATCTCTCATGACTTGGGCAGGAAGCCACCCTCCGCCAAGCGCCTGCGGTCCTCGGCGGTCACGTCCGTGTTCGGCGGTGAGAGAAGGAACACCTTGTTGGTGACCTTGTCCATGCTGCCGCGGAGCGCGAAGGCCAGACCGGCCGCGAAGTCGACCAGGCGCTTGGCGTCGGCGTTGTCCATGTCGGTCAGGTTGATGATGACGGGCGTCCCGTCGCGGTAGTGCTCGCCGATCGTCCGCGCCTCGGTGTAGCTGCGCGGATGCAGGGTGATGATCTTGGCCAAGGGGTGTGCCACCGGGTCCTGGGCCGGCCGCAGTCGCGTGACCGGCTCGTGCTTGGGCTCGACCGCGAGCGCGCCGTGGGTCGGCGCCTCGGTCGCCCAACTGCGGCGGCCCCGAGACGACCGGTCCCCGGGCAGCTCGTAGCCGTCCTCGTCGTAGTCGGCGCGGTAGGACGAGCGGGCCGACAGCGTGCTGCCGGCCGGGCGTCGCCGACCGCTCGAGTAGCGATCGTAGTCGTCGCCCCCGACGGAACGATCATCGCGGGGGCGGTCGTCGTAGTCGTCCCGGTAGTCGGACACGTAGCGGCCGTCCTCGTCGTAGCCGTCCATGTCGTCGGCCGGCACCATCCCGAAGTAGGCCTTCAGCTTCTGAAGCGCACTCATGCCAGCCCTTCCTCCGCGACTCCCCGACGACCTGGACGCGCGGCGACGCGTCCCGGTTCCCCACCGCTACGGCGAGGCTAGCCCTCTGTACCCGAACAGACCCGTTCCGACACGCACGCACGTGGAACCCTGCCTGATCGCCGCCGCGAGGTCCCCGCTCATGCCGGCGGACAGCTCGACAGCCGTCGGATGATCGGAACGGACCCTCGCGGCCGCCTTCGACAGGAGTGCGAAAGCCGCCGCCGGATCCATGGACAATGGTGCGACTCCCATCACACCGCGCAAGATCAGTTCACTCGAACGGCCTATCTCGTCGGCCAGCTCGAGCAGACCGGACAGCGGCACGCCGCCGCGCTCCGTGTCCCCGTCCAGGCTGGCCTGGATCAGCACGCTGAGAGGCTCGTCGCGGCGGCCGTGGGTGCGGGCCGCGGCGACGGCCTTCGCGAGCGCTGCGGCCAGCCTGGGCGAGTCGACGGACTGCACCTCGTCCGCCCAGCCCACCACCGAGCGGGCCTTGTTGCGCTGCATCCGGCCCACCATGTGCCACCGGACGGGCGTGTCCGGCAGCGCCAGGGCCACCTCGGCCGCCTTCGGGGCGGCCTCCTGGTCCCGGTTCTCGGCGAAGTCGGTGACGCCCAGCTCGGCCAGCAGGATCGCGTCCGAGGCCGGGAACGTCTTGGTCACGGCCAGCAGCTTCACCTGGTCGAGTGGCCGCCCGGCGTCGCGGCAGGCCTCGGCGATCTGCTCTCGGACCGCCGCCAGGTTCTCGGCCAGCTGCTCCCGGCGGTCGGTCATGCCTCGATCCAGGTGACGGCGGCCAGCCGGCCGGTGTTGCCGTCGCGGCGGTGGCTGAACAGGGTCTTGTCCTCGACCGTGCAACGCGGGTCCACGCCGATCTTGGCCACGCCCAGGTCGGAGAGCTGGTTCCAGAGGCCGGCCCGCAGGTCCAGGGCGGGCGTGCCCTTGCGGGACTTGGCCGCGCTGCCGGGCAGGTGCGCCTCCACGTCGTCACGCATGGTGGCCGGCACCTCGTAGCACTCGCCGCAGACGCTCGGGCCCAGCAGCACCTCGATCCGGTCCGCCTTCGCCCCGGCCTCCACCATCGCCGCGACGGCCGCCGGCACCACGCCGACGCGAGCCCCCACGCGGCCTGCGTGCACGGCGGCGACCACGCCGTTGTCGGGATCCGCCAGCAGCACCGGCACGCAGTCGGCGACGAGCGCCACCAGCGCGAGGCCCGGGCGGTTGGTCACCAGGCCGTCCGTCGCCTCCGCCGGCTCGCTCCGCGGGCCGTCGACGGTGGTGACCGTGCGGCCGTGCACCTGCTCCATCCACACCAGACGGTCTGCGGGCAGGCCGACGCCCTCGGCGAGGCGCTGCCGGTTGGCGCGCACCGCGGCTGGGTCGTCACCGACGTGGTCACCCAGGTTGAACGACTCGTAAGGGGCCCGGGACCGGCCACCGGCCCGGGTCGTGACGACTCGACGAACGCGCATGAGGTGATTCTTCCCGATGCAGGGAAGGACGCCTTACCTGCGTTCACCGCGGGTAAGGCGTCCTTCCCTGCATCAAGTCAGCGCCGCATGAAGGGCGGGACGTCCACCTCGTCGTCCGGGTCCTCGGGCAGCGGCACCGCGCGGGACGGCAGCGAGCCGTGCCGCTCGGGCGGGGCCGAGTAGCCGTTGCCGGTGCTCGGCCGGCTCACCGGCGGCAGGCCGGAGTTGGGCGAGCTCGGCGGCTGGTAGCCGGCGCTGGCCGGGGGCACGGCGGTGTAGCCGTTGGCCGGCGGCGGCGTGTGCGGAGTCGGCGGCGTGTGCGTCTGCTGCACCGGCGCGGGGTGCGCCGGCTGCTGCTGCGGGGCCGGGGTGCTGAGCTGCCCGGACTCCGCGACGGCGGTCGCGGTGGTGCGCGGCGGCGAGGTCAGCGCCGTCGGCTCCAGCTTCTTGTGCGTGGGGCCGCCGCTGTCGAAGCCGGCCGCGATCACGGTGACCCGCACCTCGTCGCCGAGCGAGTCGTCGATGACCGTGCCGAAGATGATGTTGGCGTCCGGGTGCGCGGCCTCCTGGACCAGCGACGCCGACTCGTTGATCTCGAACAGTCCCAGGTCGGAGCCGCCGGCGATGGCCAGCAGCACGCCGTGCGCGCCGTCCATCGAGGCCTCCAGCAGCGGCGAGTTGATCGCCTTCTGCGCGGCCTGCACGGCCCGGCCCTCGCCGCGCGCCGAGCCGATGCCCATCAGCGCGCTGCCGGCGCCGGACATGACGCTCTTGACGTCGGCGAAGTCCAGGTTGATCAGACCGGGGGTGGTGATCAGGTCGGTGATGCCCTGGACACCGGACAGCAGCACCTCGTCCGCGGAGCGGAAGGCGTCCATCAGGCTCACGCCCACGTCGCCGAGCTGGAGCAGCCGGTCGTTGGGGATGACGATCAGGGTGTCGCACTCGTTGCGCAGCTGCGTGATGCCGTCCTCGGCCTGCTTCGCGCGGCGCTTGCCCTCGAAGCTGAACGGCCGGGTGACCACGCCGATGGTGAGCGCACCGAGCTTGCGGGCGATCGAGGCGACCACGGGCGCGCCGCCGGTGCCGGTGCCGCCGCCCTCGCCGGCGGTCACGAAGACCATGTCGGCCCCCTTGAGGACCTCCTCGATCTCCTCCCGATGGTCCTCGGCGGCCTTGTGCCCGACCTCGGGGTTGGCGCCGGCGCCGAGACCACGGGTCAGCTCGCGGCCGATGTCCAGCTTGACGTCGGCGTCGGACATCAGCAGCGCCTGCGCGTCGGTGTTCACCGCGATGAACTCGACGCCCTTGAGCCCGACCTCGATCATGCGGTTGACGGCGTTGACACCGCCGCCGCCGATGCCGACGACCTTGATCACCGCGAGGTAGTTGTGCGGGGGCGTCATCGGATCCGCCTTCCTGATCGTGGTACCGAGCTCTCTTCCTGCGGTGGTCACCTTCCCGTCCTGGCCGCCCCCGGCCAGGCTCCGGTCAAACTCTCAACCTCAACCGAAGGCTTCAAGTTATGTCAACCCCGACATTGGGGTGGACGGTATGCACCACAGGTGCGACGGTCCAGCAGCCACGCCGAACACGGACCCAGGTCTTCGACGGCCCCCGTTGCCGGCCGCCCCGATTTCAGGCATGTCCCCGAGTGCGGCATCCACGCCGAACCACGCAATGCAGAGCGTAGTCTGTGCGGCCGCCGACCGTGTGCCGTGGGGCGAGGTCGGGTCCGTTCCCGGACATCGCCGCCGCACTTGTGGAATACGGCGAGGCGGGTCGTTGACGTAGATCACCTCGCCGCCGACGGCGGTCACCGTGGGTAGCCAGTACCGTGGGCGCGTGGCTGGTCCTGTGCGCGTGTGCCCCGAGTGCGGTCGGCAGTTCGAGTTCATCGATCCGGCGTGGCGCTGCTGCGGCGTGCCCATGCGCCTCGCCGCGCCGCCCGCCGCCCCCGTGCCGCTGGCCGAGCTCGCCGGGCGGCCGCTGACGACCTGGCGTTACGCCGAGGCGCTCGGCGTGCCGGCGGAGCCGTGGCGGGCCGCCACGCTCGGTGAGGGGATCACCCCACTGCTGCCCGCCGTGGACGGGATCTCGGTCAAAGTCGAGTACGCCAGCCCGACGCTGTCGTTCAAGGACCGCGGGGTCGTGCTGCTGCTGGCGCAGGCGCTGGCGTCCGGCGCCTCGCGGGTGATCGCCGACTCCAGCGGGAACGCCGGAACGGCCGTCGCGGCGTACGCGGCGAGGGTCGGGCTGCCGGCCGAGATCTTCGTGCCGGAGTCGACGTCGCCGAAGAAGATCGGGCAGGTCAGGGCGCACGGGGCGCGGGTGAACCTGGTGCCCGGCAACCGGGAGGCGACCGCCGCCGCGGCGATCGAGGCGGTGCAGGCCGGCGGGGCGTTCTACGCCAGCCACGTGTACAACCCCGTGTTCCATCTGGGCACCGCGACGTACGCGTACGAGGTGTGGGAGCAGCTCGGCGGCCGGCTGCCCGAGACGCTGGTGCTGCCGGTCGGGAACGGGACGCTGGTGCTGGGAGTCACCCGTGCGGTGGCAGGGTTGCTGGCGGCGGGGCGCATCACCAAGAGGCCGCGGATCGTGGCCGTACAGGCAGCGAACTGTGCACCGTTGGCGGCGGCGTGGCGTGCCGGTGCGGCGGAGCCGGTTGCGGTGAATGCCACGCCGACCATCGCGGAGGGCATCGCCATCGCGGAGCCGGCGCGTGGCGCGGAGATCCTGGCGGCCGTGGACGAGATCGTGACGGTGACCGAGGAGCAGGTCCTCGCCGGAAGATCAGAACTTGCTCAGAACGGCTGGTACGTCGAGGACACCGCCGCCGTCTGCTGGGCCGCCGCCCGCGCCGCCTCCTGGCCCGACGCCGTGGTCCCCCTCTCCGGCGCCGGCCTCAAAACCGCCTGGACCCCCGCCTAGCGACAACCCCGGCGAGTTCGCCCAGAAATCGAGCACAGCCGGACACACCGAATGCAGGTCTCAGGCATGTGCCCGAAACTCACATTCGGTGTGCCCCAGAGCGCGACTCGCGGGGTTCCGGCTAGGAGATGGTGGCTAGTTGGGGGCTGGAGACGTCGTAGATCTTGCCGGGTTGGGTCATGAGGGCGGCGAGGACCGCGGCCTTGCGCGGGGAGTCGTCGGTGCTGCCCCAGCGGACCTGGCGGCCGGCGGACAGCGTCAGCACGACGGAGTTCGGCGACTTCGCGGCGACGGACAGGACCTCGGCGCGGATCTTGTCGGGCACCGCCAGCAGGACCCGCACCACCGCGACCGCCGTCGGATCGGATGCGTCGGACCTCGGCAGGTCGAGCTCCGGGAGGCCGGCCGGTTCGGACGACACGGTGGCGAAGTCCTTGCCGGTGTGGTCGACCAGGTGCACCCCGTCGGGCTGCTTGATCACGCCGACGGCGACGCGCTCGGCGACGTCGATCCGCACGGTGGCCGGCCAGGAGCGGGAGACGTTGACCGAGGCGACCCGCGCGAGCGCGGCAACCCGGTCGCGGATGCCAGCCAGGTCGATCGTCAGCATCGGCGCGCCGGACGGCACGGCGGCGGTGGTGAGGACCTGCTTCTGCGACAGGTCTTTCGTGCCGAGCACCTCGACGGACCGCACGCCCAGCAGCGGCGTGAAGTAGACGCCGTAGAACAGCCCGATCGTGCCGAAGACCACCGCCAGCGCGACCACGCGCCGGCGGATGATCTTGCCGCGGCCCGGACGGTGGCGACGGGTCCGGCCCCGCTCCACCCGGCGACCGCGCGCCGAGACGGTCCGCTCCGAGGAGGGTCGCCGGTCGGAGACGGTCCGCTCGGAGCGCGTGCGCGAAGCCCCGGACCGCGCGGCGGCCCGTTGCGCAGCAGCCCGATCCGAGCCGACACGATCCGACGCAGGCCGACCCGACGCCGACCGTTCCGAACCGGCGCGGTCCGACCGCTCCCCGGCAGACCGATCCGAGCCATAGCGATCCGAGGCGACCCGGTCCGAGGTGGCGCGATCCGCCTCGGACCGGTCCGACCAGTCCGACGCCGACCGATCCGCCGGTTCCGAGACAGACCAATCGGAACCGCCGCGGTCCGACCCGGTCTGTTCGGACGCGGGTCGCCGGCGATCCGGCCGCTCCTCCTCGGTCACGTCGTCTCCTCTACAGGACGGCGAGGATCTCGGGACCGAGCATGGTCACGTCGCCGGCCCCCATGGTCATCACCAGGTCGCCGGGCTTGACCAGGCCGGCGATCAACCCCGGCACCCGGTCGAACGACGGCTCGTAGTGCACGGCGCCCTCGGGCAGCGTCACGGCGTCGACGACCAGCGCCCCGGTCACGCCGGGCATGGGGTCCTCACGGGCGCCGTACACGTCCAGCACCACGACCTCGTCGGCCAGACCGAGGGCCTCGCCGAACTGGGCGGAGAACTCCCGGGTCCGGGAGTACAGGTGCGGCTGGAAGATCACCAGCAGCCGGCCGTCACCGGCGACGGGGCGGGCGCCACGCAGGGCGGCGGCGACCTCGGTGGGGTGGTGCGCGTAGTCGTCGTACAGCCGGATCCCGCCGGCGACGCCCTTGAACTCGAAGCGCCGGCGCACACCGCCGAACGCGGCCAGCCCGGCGAGCAGGCCCTCCAGCGGGGCGCCGAGCTCCAACCCCGCGAGCAGCGCGCCGACGGCGTTGGCGGCCATGTGCGCGCCGGGGACGGCCGTCCGCACCTCGACCTTCTGGCCCTCGATCTCGACGACGGCGAGGCCGCCAGTGTCGACCGGCTCGTACGAGAGGGTCCGCGCGTCGGCGCCGGAAGCGCCGTACCGCCGGACCCGCACGCCGAGCTTCTCGGCGCGGTCGGCCAGCGCCGCCGAGCCAGGGTCGTCGGCGCACGCGATGAGCACGCCGTCGGGCTCGATGCGCTGCACGAACGAGTCGAACACGCCCACGTACGCCTCGACGGTGCCGTGGTGGTCCAGGTGGTCGGCCTCGACGTTGGTGACGACCGCGACCGCCGGCTCGAACACGAGGAACGAGCCGTCGCTCTCGTCGGCCTCGGCCACGAACACGTCGCCGCTGCCGTGGTGCGCGTTGGCCCCGGACTCGTTGAGGTCGCCGCCGATCGCGAAGGACGGGTCCATGCCGCAGTGCTGCAACGCCACCGTGAGCATCGACGTCGTGGACGTCTTGCCGTGCGTGCCGGCGATGCAGGCGGCACGCCGCCCCACCATCAGAGACGCCAGCGCCTGCGACCGGTGCAGCACGGTGATGCCGCGCGCCTTGGCCTCCACCAGCTCGGGGTTGTCCTGCTTGATGGCGCTGGACACCACCAGCGTCTGGGCGTCGCCCAGGTTCGCGGCGGCGTGCCCCAGCTCGATGCGGGCGCCCTGCGCCTTCAGCGCGAGCACGGTGCGGGAGTCCTTGGCGTCCGAGCCGGACACCTCGACGCCGCGGGCCAGCAGGATGCGGGCGATGCCGCTCATGCCGGCGCCGCCGATGCCGACGAAGTGGATGGGCGCCTTCACTTGTTCACCACCGACAGCACCATCTGCGCCAGCACGTCGGCGGCCACCCGGTGGCCGCCGGACCGCGCGGCGTTGCTCATCACGGCCAGCCGGGTGCGGTCGCCGACCAGCGGCAGCACCTCGTCCACGACCCGGTCCGGGGTGAGCTCGTCGTCGGGGATCAGCAGGCCGCCGCCGGCCTCCACGATCGGGATCGCGTTCAGCGACTGCTCGCCGTTGCCGATCGGCAGCGGCACGAACACCGCCGGCAGCCCGACCGCGGACACCTCGGCGACGGTCATCGCGCCGGCGCGGCACAGCATCAGGTCCGCGGCGGCGTACGCGAGGTCCATCCGCTCCACGTACGGCACGGCCACGTACGGCGGCGCGCCGGGGATCTCCTGCACCACGAGGCTGTTCTTGGGACCGTGCGCGTGCAGCACGCTGACGCCGGCCCGCGCGAACGCGGCGGCCGCGTTGGACACGGCGTTGTTCAGCGTCCGGGCGCCCTGCGAGCCGCCGGAGACGAACAGCACCGGGGCGGTCGGGTGCAGCCCGAAGTACTGACGGGCCTGCGCGCGCAGCGCGGCGCGGTCCATGGACGTGATGGCGTGCCGCAGCGGGATGCCGATCACCTGCGCGTCCGGCAGGCCCGAGTTGGGCACGGCCGCGGCGACCTTCTCCGCGAACTTGGCGCCGACCTTGTTGGCCAGGCCGGCCCGCGCGTTGGCCTCGTGCACGACGATCGGCACCTTGCCGCGGGCGGCCAGGTAGGCCGGCAGCGACACGTAGCCGCCGAAGCCGACGACGACGTCGGCGTGCACCCGGTCCAGCACCGCGCGAGTCTGCTTGATCGCCTCGCGCACCTTGAGCGGCATCTTGAGCAGGTCGGGCGAGGGCTTCCGGGGCATCGGCACCGGCGGGATCATCTCCAGCGGGTAGCCGCGGGCCGGCACGATCTTGCTCTCCAGGCCGCGCGCGGTGCCCAGCGCGACCACCCGGGCGTCGGGGCGCGCCCGCATCACGGCGTCGGCCAGTGCCAGCGCCGGCTCGATGTGTCCGGCGGTCCCGCCGCCCGCGACGACAACGCAGGGGCCCATCCGGTCTGGGGCGGTCAACGCCGTCCTCCTTCTGTCGAACGTCCGTGGCCGGAGCGCCAGGCGCTGCGCCGCCGGTACTCGGTCGGCGGGGCAGAGCGGTGCACCCGTCGCCGCTCCTCGGGTGAGGGCGCGGCGGCCCGGCTGCCACCGGTGCGCGCGGCGCCGCGCGGCGGTGTCGATGGTCGCACCGGTTTGCGCCGGGCCGGCGGCCGGTACGGTTCGGGCGCCGGCAGCCGCAGCAGCCCGCCGACCCGGCCGGGGCCCAGCGAGCGCAGCGCCGCCACCGCGTCCGGCTCGTTGCGAGCGCAGTTGGCGAGTATCCCAAACGCCATCATGGTTACCACGATCGACGTGCCGCCCGCCGAGATGAGCGGCAGTGTGATGCCCGTGACGGGAAGCAACCCGATCACGTAGCCGACGTTGATGGCGGCCTGGCCGACGACCCAGGCCGTGATGGCGGACGCCACCAGCCGGATCCACGGGTCGGTGTTGCGGGCGGCGATCCGCAGGCCGACCACGGCCAGCACGCCGAACAGGATCAGCACCACGGCGCACCCGATGAAGCCGAGCTCTTCGCCGATGAGCGCGAAGATGAAGTCGTTCTGGACGTTGGACAGGTAGTTGAACTTGGCCGCCCCCTGCCCGAGGCCGCGGCCGAACAGGCCGCCGTCGGCCAGCGCGTACAGCGCCTGGAGCGGCTGCTGGCCGGCGCCCTGCGGGTCCGCGCCCGGGTTGAGGAACGTGCTGAGCCGGGTGTTGCGGTAGCCGCTGCCGATGGACACCACGATCACCGCGGCGGCCGCGCTGCCCATCACCACGGCGAACAGCCGCATCGGCGCGCCGACGTACCAGAGCAGCGCCAGCAGCACGATGCCCAGGCTCACGGTGCTGCCCAGGTCCGGCTCCAGCATGATCAGCGCGAACAGCACCAGCGACACCGGCACCATCGGCACCAACAGGTGGCGGTACTGGCCCAGCAGTGCCCGCTTGGTCACGAGCACGTGCGCGCCCCACAGCGCCAGCGCCACCTTGGCCAGCTCGACCGGCTGGAAGGACAGCGAGCCGACCTTGAACCAGGCGTGCTCGCGGCCGTAGGCGCCCGCGCCCAGCGGCGTCAGCACCAGCGCCAGCAGAGCGACGGCGATCAGGATCAGCGTGGGGCTGAACTGGCGCCAGGTGCGCATCGGGATGCGCAGCCCGATGTAGAAGCCGATCAGGCCGAGGCTGTCCAGCAGCACGGGCTTGCCGAAGGTGGACAGGATGGTGCTGTCGGCGTTCTGCACCGCCGACGCGGACAGCACCATGACCAGGCCGATCACCGCGAGCAGGCCGAACAGGGCCAGCAGCAGGTGGAACGAGGCGAGCGGGCGGCCCAGCCAGGCGGTCAGGCCCTGCCGCAGCGCCCCGACTCGGCCGCCCTTCGCGGTGCGGCGGGCGGGGCGCTCGACCGACGTTGTCACGTCGGAAGGCCGAGACGTGTCAGCACCGCCTCGGTGAACGCCCGTCCTCGGTGCCCGTAGTCGGTGAACATGTCCATGGATGCCGCCGCCGGGGCCAACAGCACGACATCACCCGGACGTGCCATTGCGCCGGCCAGGTCAACCGCCCTAGTCATGGCCCCATCGTCTCCCGCGGCCACCTGGTGCACCGGGACATCCGGCGCGTGTCGCGCCAGCGCGGCCGCGATCACGTCGCGGTCCCGCCCGATCAGCACCACGCCCGCCAGCCTCGGCGCGACCTCGGCCACCAGCTCGTCCACGGAGGCGCCCTTCAGCAGGCCGCCGGCGATCCAGACCACCCGATCGTGGGCCCGCATGGACGCCGCAGCAGCGTGCGGGTTGGTCGCCTTGGAGTCGTTCACGTAGCGGACGCCACCCAGCTCGGCGACCACGGCGGCGCGGTGCGCCCCCGGCTGGAAGGCGCGCAGCCCGTCGGCCACGGCCTGCGCCGACACGCCGTACGCGCGGGCCAGCGCAGCCGCCACCAGGGCGTCGGTCAGCCCGGGCGGGCCGCCCGGCGTGACATCGGCGACGTCGACCAGATCTGCGTCACCGAAGGCGCGGTCGACCAGCTTGCCATCGAGCACGCCGAGTTGGTCGGTCAGCGGCTCGTCCAGCGTGACGCCGATCTTCCGCGGCGACGGCGAGTTCACCAGCAGCTTCGCCACGTACGGGTCGTCCACGCCGCCGATGGCCACCGCGCCGGTCAACGCCCGCGCCTTGGCCTGCGCGTACGCCTCCAGCGAGCCGTGCCAGTCGAGGTGGTCCTCGGCGATGTTGAGCAGCGCGCCGGCGGCCGGCCGCACCGACGGCGCCCAGTGCAGCTGGAAGCTGGACAGCTCCACCGCCAGCACCTGATGGCCGGCCTCCAGGGCCTCCAGCACCGGCAGGCCGATGTTGCCGCAGGCGACCGCGTCCAGGCCGGCGGCGTCGAGGATCGACGCCAGCATGCCCACGGTGGTGGTCTTGCCGTTCGTGCCGGTGACGATCAGCCAGGCCGGCGGCTCCGCCATCCGCTGGCACTGCCGCCAGGCCAGCTCCACGTCGCCGATGATCTCCACACCGGCCTCGGCCGCCGCGGCCAGCAGCGGCGAGCTCGGCGGCCAGCCGGGGCTGGTGACGACCAGGTCGGTGCCGGCGGGCAACTCGGTCAGGCCGGTGACCAGCTCGACTCCACCAAAGCCATCGACACCGCCGGCCAGCTTGGCCAGCCGGCTCGCGTCGGCGTCGGTGACCGTGACGGACGCGCCCTCGGCCAGCAGCGCGCGCACCACCGACGGGCCGGTGACACCGGCCCCCGTGACCAGAACCCGCCGTTGCTCGCTCATCCGGTCAGGGTCAGCCAGTCGCTGTAGAACAGGCCGAGGCCGAACATGCAGCAGATGCCGGCGAGCAGCCAGAATCTGATGATCACTGTCGTCTCGGCCCAGCCGGCCAGCTCGAAGTGGTGGTGGAACGGGGCCATTCGGAACAGGCGCCGCCGGGTCGTGCGGAACACCGCGATCTGGCTGCCGACCGAGACCACCTCGACCACGAACAGGCCGCCGATGATGATCATCAGCAGCTCGGTGCGGGTGACCATGGACAGGCCGGCGACCAGGCCGCCCAGCGCCAGCGAGCCGGTGTCGCCCATGAAGATCTTGGCCGGCGCCGCGTTCCACCACAGGAAGCCGATGCAGCCGGCCATCGCCGAGGCCGCCACCAGGCCCACGTCCAGCGGGTCGCGCACGATGTAGCAGCCCAGCGAGGACACCGTCGCGCAGTTCCAGCGGAACTGCCAGAACGAGATGATCACGTACGAGCCGAGCACCATCGCCGAGGAGCCGCCGGCCAGGCCGTCCAGGCCGTCGGTCAGGTTGACCGCGTTGGACCAGGCGCTGACCACGCCGTAGCAGAAGACCACGAACCCGATGGCGCCGAACGAGATCACCGACACGTCGCGCACGAAGGACAGGTTCACCGAGGCCGGCGTGTAGCCGTAGCGGTTGGGGAACTGCACCGCCAGCAGCGCGAACGCGATGGTGGCGATGAACTGGCCGACCAGCTTGGCCGTCTTGTTCAGGCCCAGGTTGCGCTGCTTGCGGATCTTGATGAAGTCGTCCAGGAAGCCGACCAGGCCCAGGGCCGTGGTCAGGAACAGGATGAGCAGGCCGGTGATGCTGATCGGCACGTCGGCCTGGGTGCTGCTGCTCACCATGTAGCTGTACAGGTGGGAGACCAGGTAGCCGGCCCACATCGCGACCAGGATCGCGACGCCGCCCATGGTGGGCGTGCCCCGCTTCTTCTTGTGGCTGTCCGGCCCCTCCTCCCTGATCTCCTGGCCGAAGCCCTGCCGGGAGAACACCCGGATCAGGTACGGCGTGAGCAGGATGGACACGACCAGCGCGACGGCGGCCGCGACCAGGATGTTCTTCATGTGTTGAGCAGCTCCTCGGCGACCCGCCACAGGGCCTCGGACTTGGACGCCTTGACCAGCACGACGTCACCGGCTTGCAACTCGTCTCGCAGCAGGGCCACGGCCGCGTCGACGTCCGGCACCAGCACGGACTCCTCTCCCCACGAGCCTTCCAGATGCGCGCCCTGGTGCATCGGCCGGGCCGCCTCGCCGACCACGACGAGCCGGCTGATGTCCAGCCGCACCGCCAGCCGCCCGATCTCGTCGTGCGCGCTCACGTGGGAGTCGCCGAGCTCGCCCATCATGCCCAGCACCGCCCAGGACCGCCGCGGCTCGCCGCCGGCGCGGGCCATCGCGGCCAGGCTCTTCAGCGCCGCCCGCACCGACTCCGGGTTCGCGTTGTACGAGTCGTTGACGACGGTGACGCCGTCGGCCCGGGTCCGGACGTCCATCCGGCGCTCGGACACCCGCTGGGCGGCGCTCAGCCACTGCGCGACCTGCTCGACCGTCGCGCCCAGCTCCAGGGCGACCGCGACCGCCGACAGCGCGTTGCCGACCTGGTGGGCGCCGTGCACGCCCAGCGTCACGTCGGCCTCGCCCTTGGGCGTGACCAGGTGGAAGCTGGCCCGGGCCTGCTCGTCGAGCACGATGTCGGTGGCCCGGATCTCGGCTTTGTCGTCCTCGCCGACGAGAACCACCCGCGCCTTGGTCCGGTCGGCCATGGCGGCGACCAGCGGATCGTCGGCGTTGAGCACGGCCAGGCCGTGCTCGGGCAGCGCCTCCACGAGCTCGCCCTTGGCCTGGGCGATGCCCTCGCGGGAGCCGAACTCGCCGAGGTGAGCGCTCCCGACGTTGAGCACGACGCCGATCCGGGGCGGGGCGATCTCGCACAGGTGCGCGATGTGGCCGGGGCCGCGGGCGGACAGCTCCAGCACCAGGTGCCGGGTGTCGCGGTCGGCGCGCAGCACCGTCCACGGGTGGCCCAGCTCGTTGTTGAAGGAGCCGGGCGGCGCGACGGTGGCGCCCATCGGAGCCAGCACCTGAGCGATCAGGTCCTTGGTGGAGGTCTTGCCGGACGAGCCCGTGACGCCGACGACCGTCAGGTCCGGCAGGCTGTCCACGAGGTGGCGGGCCAGCCGGGACATGCCGGCGAGCACCGCCGCGCCGGAGCCGTCGGTGTCGCCGCTGAGCACGTACGAGCCGCCGTACGCGGCCGTCGCCGGCGGCACGATCACTGCCGGCGCGTCGACCTCGCGGGCCGCCAGCACCGCGGCAGCGCCCTGCTCGACGGCCTGGGCCGCGAAGTCGTGGCCGTCGACGCGGGCGCCGGGCAGCGCCACGAACAGGCCGCCCGCGGTCACCTTGCGGGTATCGAACTCCACTGTGCCGGTGACTTTCTCGTCCCCGGAAGCGTGATGGACGCGGCCGCCGACGACGTCGGCGATCTCGCGCAGGGTCAGTTCGATCACCGGGCGGCCTCCGCGATGGCGGCGGTCAGCTCGTCCCGATCGGAGAACGGGTGGATCACTCCTGCGACCTCCTGGCCGGTCTCGTGTCCCTTGCCGGCGACGAGGACGACGTCGCCGGGGCGGGCGTGCCCGACGGCGTGCCGGATGGCCTCCCGGCGGTCGGCGATCTCGATCACCGTGTCCCGGCGGCCGGCCGGCACGCCCGCGAGCATCTGCGCCCTGATGTCAGACGCGTTCTCGCTGCGCGGGTTGTCGTCTGTGACGATCGTCAGGTCGGCGCGGACCGCGGCCGCCTCGCCCATCAGCGGGCGCTTGGCCGCGTCCCGGTCGCCGCCGCAGCCCAGCACCACGATGACGCGGCCCTCGGTGCGGGCCCGGACCGCGTCCAGCGCCTGCGCGACCGCCGCCGGCTTGTGCGAGTAGTCCACGACGGCGGTGAAGTCCTGGCCGACGTCGACCCGCTCCATCCGGCCCGGCACCTGCACCTTGGCCAGGCCGGCCACGATCGCCTTGTCGTCCACGCCGACCGCGGACAGCACGGCGATCGCCGTGAGCGCGTTGGCGACGTTGTAGGAGCCGGCCAGCAGGATCTCCACCGGCAGCTTGGTGCCGTGGCCGTGGGCGTAGAAGGTCTGGGAGCCGGTGCGCGACACCACGATGTCGCTGGCCGTCCAGGTCGCGTCGTGCGCGGTGGACACCGTGATGGTCGTCGGCTTCACCAGCCGGTCGCCCCACGGCGTGTCCGTGCACACCACCTCCACGTCGGCGCGGCCGTCGAACAGCTTGGCCTTGGTGCGGAAGTAGTCCTCCATGTCCGGATGGAAGTCCAGGTGGTCCTGCGACAGGTTGGTGAAGGCGCCGGCCGCGTAGTGCGTGCCGGCGACGCGGCCCAGGGCCAGCGCGTGGCTGGAGACCTCCATCGGCACGTGCGTGACGCCCTGCTCCAGCATCACCGCGAACAGCGCCTGGAGGTCCGGGGCCTCCGGCGTCGTCAGCGCGCTCGTGATGCGCTCGCCGGCGATGCGCAGCTCCACGCCGCCGACCAGGCCCGTGGTCAGGCCCGCCGCCGCGAGACCCGCCTCCAGCATGTACGTCGTGGTCGTCTTGCCGGACGTGCCGGTGACGCCCAACACCTTCAGCCGCTGCGACGGGTTCCCGTACACCGTGGACGCCGCCGCGCCGAGGACGGCTCGGGGGTCGTCGTGCACCAGCAGCGGAACGTCCCTCAGGGACTCTCTCGCCGCACCGGCCGGGTCCGTGAGCACCGCGACGGCGCCGGCCTCGACCGCCTCGGCGGCGAAGTCCGCGCCATGGGCCCGCGCGCCCGGCAGCGCCGCGAACAGGTCGCCCGGCCGCACGTGCTGGGCGCGCAGTGTCAGGCCCGTGACGGGCTGAGCGCTCTCGGCGTGGTCCAGCCGCGCGCCGATCTCCGCGGCCAGCCGTGCGGGCACGGTGGGCCGGATCTTGGTCGGGCGGGGCGGGGCTGGCGCGACCTTGCCCGGTAGTGAGTTGGCAGGCACGCGCGGAAGGCTACCGGCGCACCGTGCGCGACCGGCCACACCCCTGTCACCAACGCACAGAGTTGATCTTGTACCGTCCCCGGGAAGTGCGCCGTTCATGCAGGGAAGGACGCCTTACCCTCGTTCAATGCGGGTAAGGCGTCCTTCCCTGCGTTGATGGGGGACTCCCATCGTCAGGGGCAAGAGGGAGTGGTCAGCCGACTGCCGGGCGGATGTTGCCGTTGTGGTGGAACACGTTGTCCGGGTCGTAGGCGGCCTTGATCCGGGCCAGCCGCTCGTACTTCGCCGGCCCATACGTGGCGCGGACGCGATCCTGCTCGTACTCGGCCATGAAGTTCACGTAGCCGCCGGCATTGCTGGCGTACGGCACGAGCTTCTGCCACAGGTCCCGGGTCCAGGCACGTTCGGCCGGCAGCAGCTCGGCGACCGGGCAGAGGGCGGTGATGCCGACCATGTAGCCGGTGCGGCGCGCGCCGCCGAACGCGGTGGCGCCCTCTCCGACGGCGGTGTACGCCCCGCCGAGGTAGGCGATCGGGGTGCCGGTCATCGGGGATGCCTTGCCGGGCAAGGCCGTCACGAGCACGTCGATGAGCTCGTCGGAGAGTTCCTCGGCGTAGACGGACTTCTCGTACGCGTGCACGCCGCGATACCCGTTGCCGTCGAGCATCTTCTGCAACTCGGTGTACGGCAACGGAGTCACCAGTTCGAACAGCGGCGGCAGCGCGCCGCGGACCCGCTGCGCGAGCGCGGCGAACGCCTCGGTGCCGTCGAAGCCGGCCAGTATCAACGTGTAGCCGACCTTGCCTTGGTGCTCGGCCGGCACGAACGGGGCCGGCGGCGCGGTCATGCCGACGGTCATCATGCCGGTGCCGGCGGGCAAGGTCGGTGCGAGATCCCGCACCGTGCGCAGGGCCTCGGCGCCGCGATCGAGCTCCCAGAAGAACATGCCGGCGTCCACCAGCGGGCCGACGAGGTGCAGCCGGTACTCGAATTCCGTGACGACACCGAAGTTCCCGCCGCCACCGCGCACCGCCCAGAACAGGTCCGGGTGCGAGGAGGCGGACGCCCGCACGACCCGTCCGTCGGCGAGAACCACCTCCGCCGACAGCAGGTTGTCCACCGACAGGCCGAACTTCGCCGTCAGCCAACCGAATCCGCCGCCGAGGGTGAGGCCGCCGATGCCGGTGTCGCTGTACGTGCCGGTCGGCACCGCGAGGCCGTGGGCCTGCGTGGCGGCGTCCACATCGGCGTTGGTGGCTCCGCCGCCGACGCGTGCGGTCCGCTGGACGGGATCGACGCGCACGGACCGCAGGCCGCTCAGATCGATCATCACGGCCCCGTCGGCGACGGCGGAGCCGGCGAGGCTGTGGCCGCCGCCGCGCACGGTGACGTCAAGATCGTTTGCCCGCGCGTACGCCAGGCCGGCCGCCACGTCGGCCGGGCCGGTGACCTGCGCGATCAGCGCCGGCTTGCGGTCGATGTCTCCGTTCCAGACGCGGCGGGCCTCGTCGTAGCCCGGGTCGCCGGGAACCAGCTGCGGGCACGGTGTGTCGGTGATGGGCGGCATCGGCCCAGAATGACGCTGAACCGTCACCGCCGCGTCACGCGTAGCAACAGCCGACGCTTTTCCTGACGGCAGAAGGGAATTCCATCGTGTTCGACGATGCGAACAACTGGTGACGGCTATCTGACGGGGCGGCGGCGAGCCTGGTACCAGGTCAGGCTCGCCGCCGCCGCGACCAGTGTGCCGGTGATGCCGGCACCGGACAACACGTTCGGCGCGCCGAACGTCTCCGCGCAGACCCCGGCGAGCAGCAGACCCGTGCCCTGGGCGGTCCGCAGCGCCGTCACCGCCAGGCCGAAGGCCTGGCCACGGCCGTGATCCGGCACCGACTGCACGAACGCGGAGCGGGCGACCATGTGATAGGCCGACCCGATTCCGGACACGACCAGAAGGGCAACCATCACCGGTATGGAAGGGCGCAGGGCGCTCAGCACCAGCGGCACGCAGGCCATCACGGCGAGCGGTCCGAGCAGGGTGAGGCGACGGCCCGGCAGCAGCCGGCTGATCGCCCACATGCCGACGATCGTGCCGGCCGGGCCAGCGGCCAGCAGCAGGCCCACGCCGCCTTCGCCGCCGGTGACGTCCACGGCGTACGGCACCGCCAGCGCCTCGATCGTCACGTAGAAACCGGCGACGCAGGCCAGCAGCACCAGCGCCCGCAGCTTCGGCGTCGTCCACACCGTGATCGCGCCCGTCACCAGCGAGGGCCACCACGGCTGCACCGGGTCGCGGACCGTCGGGAACGCCGGCACCGGGCGGTCGTGCACGCCGAGGCGGACGATCACCGCCGACACCAGGAACGTCGCCGCGTCCACCTGGAGGCCGCGGCCCGCGCCCATGCCGACGATCACCAGGCCGCCGACCGCGAAGCCCAGCACCTGGGCGAGCTGGTCCACCATGTCCGCCGCGCCCGTGCCCAGCACGTAGCGGTCGCCACGCAGGATCGACGCCAGCGTCGCCGCCCGCGCCGCGCTGAACGGCGCGCCGAGCGCGTGCACGCCCACCAGCAGGATGCACACCACCGACAGCGGCATCCCCGGCAACGCCATGAGCGCCACCAGGATCGCCCGGGCCAGGTCCGTCGCCACCATCACCGTTCGACGCGGGTAGCGGTCCGCGATGCCCGCCAGCAGCGGCCCCGCGAACAGGTCCGGCAGGTACGTCAGCGCGTACGCCAGGGCGGTCAGACCCGGCGACTGCGTGCGGTCGAACACCAGCACCGACAGCGCGACCCGGGCGAACTGGTCGCCGATCACCGACAGCAGCTGGGCCGCGAACACGGCACGGAACTCGCGGAGCGCGAAGACGTCCGAATACCGCGCCGCTTGCTGCTCGCAGACCATCCGCACCTCCCCGAGTCCGGCATTCCCTTCTACCTGACGGCACGTCAACAAACCGACGCCTGTCACCCGATGAGCGCAGCCCCGAAGCCTGCGATGCTACGACACTGGTAGCATTTGTGGATGCTCATCGCGACGCCCGAACTCGACGCGGACGATCTCCGTGTGCTCGCCGAGATCGAGGAGTACCGCGACAAGCTGCGGTTTCAGGTCCGCGACCACCCGAAGTGGGAGGGGCAGCTGCGTCGGAGCCTGGTCGCCAACGCCATCCAGGGCTCCAACTCCATCGAGAACATCCACGTCAGCTCGGCCGACGCCGCCGCGCTGGTCGAGGGCCAGGACATGTCCGCCGGCCTCGACGATCACACCCGGCGCGCGGTCGAGGGCTACTGCGACGCCCTCACGTGGGTGCAGCAGTCGGCCGCCATGGCGAACTTCGGCTACCACGAGATGCTGCTCAGCACCCTGCACTTCATGATCCAGAGTTACGACCTCGGCAAGTGGCCGGGCCGCTACCGCACGGGCGGGATCTTCGTCACCGGCCGGGACCCGCTCACCCCCGCGTACACCGGTCCCTCGCCGGATGTGGTGCCTCGGTTGATGGTCGAACTGGTCGACTGGCTGAACACCGGCGACCTCGACGCGCCGGCGCTGGTGCGGGCGTCGATGGCCCACCTGAATCTCGTCAGCATCCACCCATGGCGGGACGGCAACGGCCGGATGTCGCGCTGCCTGCACACGCTCGTGCTGGCCCAGGACAAGGTGCTGGCACCGGAGTTCTCCTCGATCGAGGAGTGGCTCGGCGACGGCACCAACACACTGGAGTACTACGCCGCGCTGCGCACCACCCGTCCGACCTGGGAGCCCGAAGCGGCCGACGCCCACCAGTGGATGCGGTTCTGTCTGCGGGCCCACCACCTCCAGGCGCAGACCGTGCAACGGCGGGTGGACCGGGCCCGGATGCTGTGGGGCGCCTTGGAAGCCGTCGCCATCGAGCACGAGCTCGACGAGCGGGTGGTCTCCGCCCTCTACGCCGCCGCCGTCGGCGAGCTCCGTCGGGCCACGTATGCCAAGGACGAGAACCTCACCCGCGACCAGTCCGTACGCGATCTCCAGCTACTACGGCAGCGTGCGCTGATCCGGTCCGTCGGCCACGCCCGGACTCAGCGCTGGGTCGCCGACGGCGAGATCGCCGAGGTCAACGAGGCGATCATCGCCCAGCTCCGCGGCCCGCTGGACGAGCCCTATCCCTCCTGATCGGGCGAGGCCGCCCGTAGTTCCGCCAGGCCTTGCCGCGTGCGGTCGGCCAGGTCCCGCCACGCGCGGGCGATCTGCCGGAATTCGTCGCGGCGTCGGGGATCCCGCTTCTCCTCCCACCTCGCCGCGAACCTTGTCGAGGTGTCGATCCATCTCTCGTCGATGGCCAGGGACTCGCCCATGAGTCGCATCGAGTCCGCCACCGTACGTGTCATTCTGTCGAGCTGCTGACCCCAACCACGGCACTGGGCGGCGTCGGACGAGCAGGTCTGCGCCAACTTGTCGAAGGCCTCCGCGAACGGATCCCGGGCTCCGCGGCAGTGCTCCGCGAGCCGCCGGCAGTCATCGGCGAGCCGCGTGAACTCGTCGGCGGCGCGGGTGAGGGCAGCAAGGCGTGGCTCGGCCACGAGCCTCTTCGCCATATCCTCCATATCCACCGCTATTCGCTGCGTGTCGGCGGCGGCTCCGGCGGCCATGTCGGCGAAGGCCCACGGCTGCCGCTTGTAGATCCGACGGACTCGGGAAAGGAATCGGGCCACCGCCGCCGCCCGGCGCATGACCACGGCGAGTTCGTGGACACGAACCGCGCTGTGCAGTGCGAGTTCGGCCGCGTCACCGCACAGTCGGCGGGCCCACGACTCCAGCGTCGCCCGCCCCTCCCACCGCTCCCTCAACAGGCGGTGATTCCGGCCCGTCGCCAGCGCTAGGTCGAGCCACGCCGACCGTTCGTCCGGCACCCCGTCGGTCACGTGATCGACGGCGTCTCGGAGGACCTCCAGCACCTCGCGCTCGACTTCGAGCCAGTCCATCGCTTCGTCATCGATCGCCTGGCGGGCCGCTGCCACGTAGCTGGACACCAGTCGTTCGAAAGCGTGGTCACGCTCGTCGGGATCGAAGTCTTGTTCGGCGCAGTCGGCGGCGAACAGGCGGATCAGGTCGTGTGTGCGGTACCGACCCGCGCCGGCGAGCTCCAGGAGGTGCGCGTGGCGGAGGTCGCGGAGCAGGCGGCCGGCCTGTTGGGACGTCAGGTCGCCGCACAGAGCGGCGGCGGCATCGGCGCTGATCTCCTGGCACGGATGGAGGCCGATCAGGGAGAACATGCGGCTGAGGTCGCCCGACAGCGCACGGTGGGACAGCTCGAAGGCGCTGCGTACGGCCAGGTCGCCGACGGCGAGTTCGGCAAGGCGCTCGCGTTCGTCGCCCAAGGCCTGGGCCAGGTCGGCGACGGTCAGGTCCGGGTCGGTCTCCAGCAGCCGCCCGGCGATCCGAACGGCGAGCGGCAGCCGCCCGCACGAGGCGACGACCTCGCGGGCAGCTGCGGGCTCCGAAGCGACCCGCTCCCCACCCACCGTGGTGGCAAGCAACGCAAGCGCCTCGTCCTCGGTCAGGACGTCCAGCGGCAGCCGCAAAACGCCGTCGAGCCCGGCCAGGACGGTGCGGCTGGTGACGATCACCAGCGAACTGCCGGACGCCGGCAGCAGCGGGCGGATCTGGCCCTCGTGACGGGCGTTGTCGAGCACGACGAGCAAGCGCCGGCGGCTGACGACGTCCCGGAACGCGGCGGCGCGGGCGTCGGTGTGGGCGGGGATGTCCTCGGCGGGAACCCCGAGGCTGCGCAGGAAACCCTCGACGACCTCGCCGGGCGGCGTCGGCGTCCGGCCGACGGTGTAGCCCAGGAGATCCGCGTACAGCTGCCCGTCGGGAAACCGGTCCTTGACCTGGTGCGCGGCGTGCACGGCCAGCGCGGTCTTGCCTACGCCGGCAGTGCCCTCGATGGCGGTGACGACCACCGCCGCGCCCGCGTCGGCCAGCCCGACCAGCCGCTCGACCTCGGCGTCCCGGCCGGTGAAGTCGTCGACGGGACGCGGCAGCTGGCGCGGGAACGTGCTCGGGTCGCGCAGCGCCATGGTGACGCTGCTGTTGACGATGGTGCTGTTCTGGATGTTGTGCCCGCCGACCGTGGCATGGTCGCCGACCGAAGCGTGGTCACCGGTCGTGCCCACTGCCACCGCCGGAGATGGTGCCGCTGACGGTGCTGTTCTGGATGTTGTGGCCCTGCACGGTGGCGTTGTCGCCGACGATGGCGGTCGCGCCGCCGGAGACCTGTTCGACCCACGGCTTGAGCGCCGTCGCGAAGCCGGGATCGGCGGCGTGCTGGTGGAGGTGCTCGGCGAGCGCCTGGACCGCCGCCTCGCTGGTCGGCGACGCCTCGACGGCGTCCAGCGCCCTGGTCGCCTCCTTGTCGCTGGAGAACCGGCCGCGCACCAGACCGGACAGCCCCGCCCACGCCTTCTTGCCGGCCTCGCTCGCCGCGCCCTCCGCGATCTTGCGGGCCAACAGCAGCGCCACCGCCACGCTGATCGTCACCGGATCGACCATCGCCGCCCTCCCTGGGTCAGCCGACCACGTTACGGGAGCTGGAGTTGCTGGAACGGCGCTTCGCCAGGAGACATCGGGATCTGGAAGTGCTGCACGAGGTACGAGCCGATGTCGTGGAACAGCGGCGCCGCCGACGAGCCGATCTTGGGGATGCTGTAGTTCGGCTTGTCCATCATGATCCCGACGACCAGCCGCGGGTTGTCGGCGGGCAGGATGCCGGCGAAGGTGATCCAGTACTTGCTGCTGCTGTACCGCCCGCCCAGCGCGGGGTCGGGCTGCTGCGCGGTGCCGGTCTTGCCGGACAGCTGGTAGCCGGGCAGATCGGCGGGGTAGCCGGTGCCGTTCTGGTTGGTGTCCTTGGGATCGTGCTGCATGACGGCGCGCATCATGTCCCGCACGGTCTTCGCCGTCTGCGGGCTGACCACCCGCACCGGCTCTGGCTTGGCCTGCGGCACCACGGTGCCATCGGCCTTGGTGACGGACTTGATGATCCGCGGCGGCACGCGCAGCCCGTCGTTGGCGATGGCCTGGTACATGCCGGTCATCTGCAACAGGGTCATGGACAGGCCCTGGCCGATGGGCAGGTTGGCGAACGTGGAGCCGGACCAGGTGCTGCGCGGCGGCACCATGCCGGGGCTCTCGCCGGGCAGCCCGATGCCGGTCTTCTGCCCGAGCCCGAACTTGGTGAGCAGGTCGACGAACCGGTCCGGCCCGATCTTCTGGGCCACCTCGAGGGTGCCGATGTTGGACGACTTGCCGATCACGCCGGCCAGCGTCATCTGCACGTCGCCGTGGCCCCACGCGTCGGTCACGGTGCGGTCGGCCATCTTGAACGACGGCTGCACGTCGACGACGGTGTCCGGCTGCGCGACCCCGTACTCGATGGCGCCCGCCGCGGTGACGACCTTGTTCACCGATCCCGGCTCGTACGGCGTGGTGACGGCGGAGTCGCCGAGCTGCTCCAGCTTGTAGTCGCCGTAGTGGTTGGGGTCGAAGCCGTCGGTGACGGCCAGCGCGTACACCTCGCCGGTCTTCGCGTCCATCACGACCATGCTGCCGTCGGCGGCCCCGGTGGCGACCTTGTACGCGTTCAGCATCTTCTGCGCCTGGTACTGCACGTCGGCGTCGATCGTCAGCTGCACGTTGGAGCCGGGCACCGCGGGCTGGTCCTCCCGGATCGACCCGGGCAGCTGGAGGTCGTCGTTGCCGTTGGCGCTGTCGAACAGGGTGGAGCCGTTGGTGCCCTTGAGGGTGTCGTCGAGCGAGTTCTCCAGCCCGATCAGGCCCTGCGGGGTCTTGGCGTCCTCGCGCCAGTTGGCGTAGCCGACGACGTTGGAGGCGACCGAACCGTCCGGGTACACCCGCTGCTGCCGCTGGGCGGGCGCGATCGAGGTGTACAGCTTGGTGATGGTGCCGGCCTTCACCGGGTCGGCGTCGCGCACCAGCAGCGCGTACGTGGTGCCGGTGTCGCGGATCTTGGCCAGCATGTCGGCCGCCTTGGCCTGGTCGCCGAGCTGCTGGTGGATGAAGTCGGCCATGCCCTGCGTGTACTGCTCGTAGGTGTCGCCGAGCTTGAACGTCTTGAATACTGCGGTCTGCGAATCCCAGTCCGCCTTGAGCTGCTTGGGATTGATCGACAGCGACACCGTCTGCACGGAGAACGCCAGCTGGGTGCCGTTGCGGTCCAGGATCTGGCCGCGCAGCGCCTGCTGGGTGGTCTCGGTGAGCCGCTGCCGCTCGGCCGCCGCGGACAGCTCGTCGGCCTGGAAGCCCTGCACCTGCACCAGCCGCACGCCGGCGATCACCAGCACGGCCACCATCAGCACCCGGCTCAGCACGATCCGGGTCGGGTGGTTGCCGACGCCGGCGGGCGCGCCGCGGCGCGGCTTGCGTCCGGACGCCGGGCGCGGCGCGGGCCCGCCACGGGCGACGGGACGGGGCCGGGTGGCCGGACGTCCGCCGGCGGTGCGGTTGGCGGGCATCTAGTGGCCTCCCCCTGAGGCTGGCGGCTGTCCGGTGGTCGACGTGGTGGCGGAGTTGGCCGGCTGGCCCCCAGACTGCTGTCCGGAGGACGGCGGCGGCGCGCTGGTGCTGGACGAGGGCGGCGGGGTGGTGGTCGTGGTGGCGGGCACGGGGCTGCCGGTGACGCTGACCGTGCCGTCCGGGTTGACCTTGATCCGGGCCGGGTCCGGCGCCGGCACCATGCCGAGCTTGCGGGCCTCGTCGTAGAGCACGTCCGGCGACTCGCCCTTGGCCACGTCGGCCTTGAGCTGCTCGACCCGGCTGGTGAGGTCGGTGGTCTTCTTCTTGGCGTCCTCGAGCCGGTACGAGTCGGAGACCGCGGAGATGGACAGGAACAGCGTCGCCAGCACGCCGGCCGCGAGCAGCCCCATCACCAGCAGCACGAACGGCGTGCGCGAGGCCGACTTCAGCCCGGACGACATCCGCTGCGGCCACCGCTGCTTGCGGTTGGCCTTGCGGGCGTAGGCCTTCTGCGCGGCGGTGGTGCGGCCGCGGGTGGCCCGCGAGCCGGGCTCGGCCGGCTCCCGCTCGATCTTGCGCTCGCTGCTGCGCCCGCTGTCCTTTCGGTTGGCGCGGGTGCGGGGCGACGGCGCGCCCACCGGTGCGGGTGCGCTCATGACGCCCTCCGGATCCGTTCCGCGGCACGCAGCCGCACGGACGCCGACCGTGGGTTGTCGGCGATCTCCTGCTCCCCCGCCTGCTCCGCGCCGCGGGTGACCAGCTTCAGCTCCGGGCCGTGCCCGGGCAGCTCCACCGGCAGGTCGAGCGGGCTGGTCGAGACGGACAGCTCCGTCAGCGCCCGCTTGACCATCCGGTCCTCCAGCGAGTGGTACGACTCGACGACGATGCGGCCGCCGACCGCGAGCGCGGACAGCGCCGCCGGCAGCGCCCGCCGCAGCACCTCCAGCTCGCCGTTGACCTCGATGCGCAGCGCCTGGAAGGTGCGCTTGGCCGGGTGCCCGCCGGTGCGCTTGCTGGCCGCCGGGATGACGTCGTGCAGCAGCTGCACCAGCCGCGGGCTGGTGGTGAACGGCTCCTTGGCCCGCTCGGCCACGATCGCCTTGGCGATCTTGCCGGCGAACCGCTCCTCGCCGTACTCGCGCAGGATCCGCGCCAGGTCGGCGAACGGGTAGCTGTTGAGCACGTCGGCGGCGGTCTGCCCGGTGGTCGGGTCCATCCGCATGTCCAGCGGGGCGTCCTGGGAGTAGGCGAAGCCCCGCTCGGCCACGTCCAGTTGGAGCGAGGAGACGCCGAGATCGAACAGCACGCCGTCGACCTCGGGGATGCCCTGCTGAACCAACACCGTCGGCAACTCGTCGTACACGGCATGGACGTAACGGACCCGGTCGCCGAACTCGGCCAGGCGCCGCCCGGCCAGGGAGAGCGCCTCCGGATCGCGGTCCAGCCCGATCACGGTGAGTTCCGGGTAGGCGGACAGCAGCGCGTGCGAGTGGCCGCCCAGGCCCAGCGTGCAGTCCACCAGGACGGACGGCGTGGACAACGCGGGCGCGAACAGCTCCACGATGCGGTCGAGCAGGACGGGCACGTGCTTCGCCCTCGGCTGGTCGGACATGTCGGTCACGGCCAACCCCCTTCCACACGCGGTTGCCGCTCACTCCCCTCTCGTCGGTTGGAAACCGAGCCTTGCCGGCTTCGGATGCAGTCAGGTCCCCGCCCGCCCGTCGAACCTGGCGCCGGGGAAGGTGCGCCAGGGCCGATAGCCGAGCGGACCGAGGCCAAACGGCACCCGGGTCGGTCATGACCCCTGTCTCAGAACAGTCCGGGCAGCACCTCCTCCCGGGCCTGCGCGTAGTCGTCCTCGTGTTCGTCCAGGTAGCGCTGCCAGGCCTGCGCGTCCCAGATCTCCAGGCGGGTGATCGCGCCGATCACCACGCAGTCCTTGGCCAGCCCGGCATAGCGGCGCAGCTCGGGGGCGATGCTGACGCGCCCCTGGCCGTCCGGCCGCTGCTCGTCGGTGCCCGCGAACAGGTAGCGCTGGTACGCCCGGACCGCCTCGTTGGTCAGGGGTGCCTCCGCGACCTTGCGAGCCATCTGCTCGAACTCCGCGCGTGGGAACACGTAGAGGCAGTGGTCCTGGCCCTTGGTGACCATGAGACCCCCTGCGAGCGCGTCCCGAAACTTCGCCGGCAGCGTCAGCCGGCCCTTGTCGTCCAGCTTGGGGGTGTGCGTGCCGAGGAACACCGCGCGCCCACCTCCAACCCGAACCAAGTCCCCGGGCAGGGACCGGACCGGCGATGGGGCCCCCGTTCGCCCCACCGGCCGCCACACTACCCCACTTTCCGCCACAGTCAACGGCGACAGGCCCGGCCGAAATCGAAATTCTCGACGGTTTCCGCAGGTAGACGCGGTGGGGGCGGGGGTGGGGCGGGATCGGCCTCACTCCACCCGGCGACACCCCGGGTGATCGTCTCGGACCCCCTCCGGCACCCCTTCGGGCGGCCGGGTGGGGCATCGTGGGGGACGGGGTGGGGCACCGTGGCGGAGGATTGACCGGAATCCTTGGGGCGCTTCGCTCCGATTTGACACACTGCTGGGAACGCTGATGCCACGCGAGGACCTCGCGGTGGCTTTTGGAGGGCGAAGTTGACGTCGAGTACCCCGCCTACCACTCAGGCCCCCGGCCCGGCCGGCCTGCCCGAGCCGCCGTCGACGCTCGGGCGGCTGCACGACATCGCGCAGCGGATCGCGGCCAATGTCGAGCACGTGCTGGTCGGCAAGCCCGAAGTGGTGCGCGTAGCGCTGGTCACCCTGCTGGCCGAGGGCCACCTGCTGGTCGAGGACGTGCCGGGCGTCGGCAAGACCTCGCTGGCCAAGGCGCTGGCGCGGTCCATCGACTGCACGGTCAGCCGGGTGCAGTTCACCCCCGACCTGCTGCCCAGCGACATCACCGGCGTCTCGATCTTCAACCGCAACAGCAGCGACTTCGAGTTCCGGCCCGGGCCGGTGTTCGCCAACATCGTGGTCGGCGACGAGATCAACCGCGCCTCCCCCAAGACGCAGTCGGCGCTGCTGGAGTGCATGGAGGAGCACCAGGTCACCATCGACGGGCAGACCTACGCGCTGGACTCGCCGTTCATGGTGATCGCCACCCAGAACCCGATCGAGATGGAGGGCACGTACGCGCTGCCCGAGGCGCAGCGCGACCGCTTCACGTGCCGCGTCTCCATCGGCTACCCCGACCCGCAGGCCGAGTTGGCCATGGTCGACGAGCACGCCGGCCGCGACCCGCTCACCGACCTCCGTCCGGTCTCGGACGCCGCCCAGATCAAGGAATTGGTGGCCGCGGTCCGCAGCGTGCACCTGTCGCCGGAGATCAAGCGGTACGCGGTCGAGCTGGTCTCCGCCACGCGCCGGCTGCCCGAGCTGCGGCTGGGCGCCTCGCCGCGGTCCACGCTGCACCTCGTGCGCGCCGCGCGGGCGCAGGCGGCGCTGGCCGGCCGCGAGTTCGTGGTGCCGGACGACGTGCACGCGGTCGCGGTGCCGGTGCTGGCGCACCGCCTGGTGCTGACGGCAGAGGCGCTGGCGGCGCGGCGGTCCCCCGCCGACCTGGTCCGGGGTGTGTTGCAGCGCGTGGTCATCCCGCACGGCAACGGCCAGGTGTCCCAACCCGTGACAGGTCCCAACGGCCGCTGGCTGCGACAAGGGCGTTGATGAAGGTGCTCGCCGGACTGACGACCCGCGGACGCTGCCTGATGGCGGCGGGACTGGCGGCGGGCGTCTGCTCCTTGGTGCTCAACGAACGTGACCTGCTGCGCATCGCGGTGTTCGTGGTGGCGCTGCCCGTGCTGGCCGCGGTGCTGACGTCCCGCTCCCGCGTGGGCCTGTCCGCCGTGCGGCACGTGCTGCCCGACCGGGTGCCGGTCGGCGGCACCGCCGAGGTGCGCATCGACATCCGCAGCGACGGCCGGCTGCCCACGGGCGGCCTGCTGCTGGAGGACGGCGTGCCGTACGCGCTGGGCAGCCGCCCGCGCTTCGTGCTGGAGCGCCTGCCGCGACACCACCAGATCCCGCTGCGCTACCAGCTGCGGCCGGTGCTGCGCGGCGTGCAGCACGTGGGACCGCTGCTCGGCCGCATCACCGACCCGTTCGGCATGGCGGAGTTCGACCGCGAACTCGCCGGCAGCACGCGGCTGGTGGTCGTGCCCCGCGTGCACGGTCTGACCGGGCTGCCCAGCGGCGCCGGCATGGGCGCGGGCGAGGAGGGCGCGGTCCGGCTGCGCTCGGGGCAGGGCGAGGACGACGCCGTGGTGCGGCAGTACCGCCACGGCGACGACCTGCGCAAGGTGCACTGGCGGTCGTCGGCGCGCCGCGACGAGCTGATGGTGCGCCTGGAGGAGAAGCCGTGGCGCGGCGGCACGACCGTGCTGCTGGACCACCGCTCGGCGGCGCACCGTGGCACCGGCCCGACCAGCAGCCTGGAGTGGGCCATCTCGATGACCGCCAGCGTCTGCCTGCACCTGCACCGCCACGGCCACCAGGTGCGGCTCGTCATGGAGGACGGCAAGGTGCTCGCGGGCGGCGTCAACGACGTCGGCCACAGCGACGTGCTGGTGCTGGACCCGCTCGCCGCGTTGCACCCGTCGCACCAGCGCGACCTGGTGTGCGGCGGCGACCCCGGCAACGGGCAGGAGCTCATTGCCATCCTCGGCGCCACCAACCCGGTGGCCGCCACCGAGCTCATGCGGCACCGGCCGCGCGTCACCCGCAGCCTCGCCGTGCTGCTGGACGTGTCGGCGTGGGCGCCCGGACAGGACGGCGCCGCCGCCACCGAGCTTGAGGACGCGGCGCGACTGCTGCGCGGCTCCGGCTGGGGCGTGGTGATCGCGCGTCCGGAGATGGCGATGGGCGTGGTGTGGTCGGAGCTGTGCCAGGCGGGGACTCGCGGCGGCGCGATCACCGTCACCGAAGGGGGAATCGCCTGATGGCCATGACGGACGTGCAGCCGCCGCGGCACCGGACCCGCCCGCAGCCGCCGCCCCCGGCCGATCCGGCGTGGACGCTGCCGACCACTCCGATCGCCGCCGGCTTCGCCGTGCTGTGCGCGGCGACGGCGCTGTCCGGCATCGTGCAGGGCACGCTGTGGCTGTTCTACCTGGTGATCGCCATCGGCCTGGTGGTCGGCACCGGCATGTTGCTGCGCTCGATGCGCACGCCGCCGCCCCTGGTGGCGCTGGGCGAGCTGTTCGCGCTGCTGTGCCTGCTGACGATGTCCTTCAGCACCAACGGGATCCTGCTCGTGCTGCCCGGCCCGGCCGCGCTGGGCGACCTGCTCGACGTGCTCGGCCGGTCCTTCGGCGCGGTGCAGACCGAGGTGCCGCCGGTGCCGGCCGACCAGCCGATCCTGTGCCTGATCGTGGTGGCCATCGGCATGGTCGCCGTCGTCGTGGACCTGCTCGCGGTCGAGGCGGAGGCGCCCGCCGCGTCCGGTCTGGTGCTGCTGTGCGTGTACGCGGTGCCGGCGTCGCTGGCCGACGAGATGCTGCCGTGGTGGAGCTTCGTGCTGGGCGCGTCCGCGTTCGCCGTGCTGCTCACCGTGGACGGCCGGGCCAAGCACAAGGCGTGGCGCGGCCGGCGGACCGGGCTGCCCGGCTACAGCCAGGGCGCCCCCAGCCACGAGGCCAGCGCCGTGGTGCTGGTGTCGCTCGTGCTGGCGCTGTTCGTCGGGGCCACCTTCACCGTCATCGGCACCGTCGGCCGGCTGCCCGGCGGCGGGGACAGCGGCACGGGCGGCGGCCCGTTCGGGCTCAAGCCGTACACCAAGCTCCAGGGGTTGCTCACCGGCCAGGTCAACGTGGAGTTCTTCCGCGTCACCGGGCTCAAGTCCGAGCAGTACCTGCGGCTGGTCACGCTGGACAAGTTCGTGGAGAACGACGGCTGGCAGGTCGGCGCCCCGATCATCGGCGGCGACCAGCTCGGCGCGCACGAGCTGGTGCAGGGCTCCGGGCCGGTCACGTCGGTGTCCATCCAGCCCAACCAGTTCGACGACCAGTGGGCGCCGGTCTACGGCGAGCCGTCGGCGATCAACGGGCTGGGCTCGGAGTGGCGCTGGGACCCGACCGCGCAGACCGTCTGGGCGCCCGGGGCGCAGCAGTTCGGCAGCTACGTCGAGCAGGCCCGGCTGTCCGTGCCGACCGCCGACCAGCTGCGGGCCGAGGGCATCGTCGACGAGTCCCATGTGGACCAGCGGTACCGGCAGCAGATCGTGGTGAGCCCGCGGGTCAAGAACCTGATCAATCAGCTGACCGGCGGCATGGAGTCGACCTTCGACAAGGTGCGGGCGCTGACCACGTACCTGAACAGCGGGGCCAACGGCTTCAAGTACAGCCTGGACGCGCCGGTGCAGGACGACAAGGCGCCACGGCTGGACGACTTCCTGTTCAACACCAAGACCGGGTTCTGCGAGCAGTACGCGTCCGCGCTGGCCGCGATGACCCGGTCGATGGGCATCCCGACCCGGGTGGCGATCGGCTTCACGCCGGGCGTGCCGTACAACGGCGACCCCAACGTCAAGACCATCACCGGCGGGGACGCGCACGCCTGGGTGGAGATCGACTTCCCGGACTACGGCTGGATGACCTTCGACCCGACGCCGGCCGGCACCCGGGTCGTGCCGCCGCCGTACATGTCCGACACCAGCACGTCCGGCGACCCCAACTCGCTGCCCAGCGCCAAGAACTCGACCGGGCCGACCAGCACCGTCAAGCCGGAGTCGACCGCGCCGTCCGTGGCGGCCCCGGTGAACGCGCAGTCGGGTGGGGACGGGTCGATCTTGAATCCGACGGCGCCGCCCATCTGGGTGACCGCGCTGGTGCTGCTGATCGCGCTGGCTCTGACGGTGCTGGTGCGTCTCCGGCAGTTGCCGGTTCGGTTGGCGCCGGTGGCGGTGGTCGGGTGGGGCGTGGTGGCGGTGCTGCTGGCGTCGTACCTGTCGTGGTGGCTGAGCGGGTTCCTGATAGTGGTGGCGGTGTGTGCCGCGCCGGCGGGGATACGGGCCTGGCGGCGGCGGACTCGGTTGCACGAGATCGCGCTGCTGGGGGCGTCGGCGGCGAGTGCGGCGTGGGAAGAGGTGCTGGCGGAGTCCATGGACCGGGGGTCGGCGGTGTCGCCCACGGAGACCATCCGGGCGGCGGGACGGCGGCTGGCTCGGGACCATGAGCTGGACGAGGCCGGGCGGGAGGCCCTGCGGCAGGTGATCACCGCTGTGGAGGGGGCCTGGTACGGCGGGCGGGAGACGCCGGATCCCAAGCTGGTGGCGGCGGTGGAGGAGCTGCGGGCCAGCCTGCACCGGACGGCGCCGTTGGCGTTCGGGGCGAAGGTGCTGCCTCGGTCGGTGGTTCCACGGCGGTGAGCTGACCCCGGCGAGTCGCGCTCTCAGGCAGGGCGAATGTTGGTTTGGGGTAGGTGCGGGTGCGGGTGGGTGGGGCCGGGGCTTTTCGGATGTGGTGGTTGCCGACGCGCGAGTCGCGTTCTCGTGACGCAAGCGAGTCCCGCCCTCGGGCCATTTCCGGCGTGGTGCGTTTCGCTGTTGGCCCGAGGACGGGACTCGCTGGCACGAGAACGCGACTCGCGGGAAGGGTGGTCACCATGTTGGTACACCACTCACCGGGGCTTTAGACGGGTCGCCGGTGGGGCGCGGTCGGTAGGGCACTCACCGGTGGCTTCAGGCAACCCGCACCCTGCGCCCCAGAACGCGCTAAGGGCTCCCTCGGGGAGGGAGCCCTTGTAGCGGGTGGGTGTCGGGGGTTAGGGAGTCACTCCTCTTCGAAGCGCTTGCGGAAGCGGTCTTCCATGCGCTGGGCGAAGCCGGAGCGGTGCGGGGTTCCGCCGGCGGCGGAGCCCTCGGCGGAGGAACCGCCCTTGGTCAGTGTTGTCAGCGTCAGCAGAGCACCGACGAACATGACCAGGAAGCCGAGCACGCTGACAATCGGGATGCTGGCGAGCTTGAGCGGCACGATCACACCGAATACGAGCAAAGCCACACCAACAAGGAAGGCGACGATGCCGTACAGCCTGCGCCGTCGGGACGGCCGGCGGAGACGAGCACCACGCACAGTGGAGGCGAACTTCGGGTCCTCAGCGTAGAGCGCACGCTCGATCTGGTCGAGCAGTCGCTGCTCGTGCTCGGAGAGTGGCATGACTCCTCCTCCGGCACAGTGGGGTCGCGGGCGCCAGGGTCACGGTTGCCGCCGAACCCGGCGGACGCCCACTTTGGGGCGTCACCAACCAGGATACGATCCGCGAGGCTTGTCCACTAGCCGGTCGGGCCGCCTGAACCGGTGGCGCTTCTTACGATCATCCACTAGGGGTAGCGGCCGCCCCCGCGCGGGGTGGGCCGGACGGGCCCTCAGCGGCCCCGCAGCCACCGCGGCGCGACCAGCATGGCACCGGCCCCGACCAGCGCCAACACCGCCACCAGCACGATCATGCCGGGGCTGGGCGGCACGGGTTCGCCCGTGGGCGCGGGATCGTCGCGGCCGGCGTAGCTCGCGGGCCGGGCCGTGACCTGCCGTGGCGATCCGGGCAGGGTCAGCACGTATCTCTGTGTCACCGACGACGGCGGGGCGGCAGCACCCTTCCGCCCTTCGAGGGATTGTTGGTACGGCCGGGTGGCGTGGTCGGCCGCCGACACGGCCGGCGCGGCGGCCAGCGCCGCGGCGAGGGCGGCGGCGGGTAGTGCGAGCACGGGTCTCGACCTCCTGGCGGGTACGGAGTTCGATGGCGCGCCGGTCGCGGGGTGCAGGGCACCGCGACCAGCGGCCCCGATGACTGTACGTGACGTCACGACAGCGGACAAGAGTGTCCGGCAGTCGGGCGGAGCGTTCCCCGCCCATCCGGGCCTTCCGCCATGCCCGTCGGCCACCTACCGTGAACATTCACACGCCGTTCACACCCTGCGAACGCCCCGGGACGGATGAGCACCGACTCGACACCCTCAGCACCGGAACTCGACGCGACTCTCGTCGAGGCCCTGCGTTACGGCCCCTTCCCGCACGCCCTGCGCACCGCCATCGCCCACCGCGGCCTGTCGCTGGCCCGCCTCGGCGCCCACCTGGACCGAATGGGCGTTCACGTCGGCCAGTCCACGCTCAGCTACTGGCAGCGCGGCCTGCGCCACCCCGAGGTGCCGCGCGCGCTGTCGGCGTTACGGGCGCTGGAGCGCGTCCTCACACTGCCGCCGGACTCGCTGGTGGTGCTGGTCGGCCCGCGCACCCGCCCGGCGGCCGACCGCCAGCCGGTCGGGTCCTTCGTGGAGTTCGGCTCGCTGTGGTCGGGCTCGGACGCGCTGCTGAGCGAGCTGGACGTGGATCCGACGGCCGCCCGCTGCAACGCCGAGCTCCAGGTGCTGTCGGTGCACGACATGATCACCGTCGACCAGCGCCGGTCCCAGCGCGGGGTGACGACCCGGATGGTGGTACAGGCCAACGGCGCCGGCCCGGATCGCTACATCGCCATGTACCACGCCGACGACGGCAGCTCGGTGGACAAGTGCCTGGTGCGCACCGCGGAGGGCTGCCGCACCGGCCGGATCCGCCGGCACGTGGAGTCCTCGACGATGGTGGTGGAGCTGCTGTTCGACCGCCGGCTCACCGAGGGCGAGCGGCACGTGTTCTGCTTCAGCCTGCACGACGAGCCGGTGGGGCCGACGCCGGGCAGCAACCGCACCTTCCGCGAGCCCTCCGGCGAGTACCTGTTGCAGATCGCGTTCCACCGCAAGGCGATGCCGGCCCGCTGCACCAGCTACTTCCGGCTGCGCGACGACGCCGAGCCCACCCAGTCCGAGGATCTGGTGTGCGGCATCGGCGGCGTGGCCAGCGCGTACTTCTCGCGGGTGGGCCGGGGACTGGCCGGGATCGCCGTCGACTGGGACTAGCGGCACTGGCGCATTCAGCCCCTTGACGACGGTCGAACCGCCGATAGGTTCCGGTCACTGTCATTGAACGTCAAGGACCTTTACTTATGCGGTCGAGATTTATCGTTGGGGCGGCGGCTGCCGTCGCCCTGCTCGTCCTCGGGGCCGTGGCCTGGCTGGTCTCCTCGCCGAGCCAGGTCGCGGGCGTCTCCGTCGCCGGCGCGGCCGGCCCGCCGATCATCGGCGGCGCCACGTACGTCACGACGTCGTCCGGCGCTACGACGACCACCACCGCGGCGGCCACCAGGACCACGTCCAGCACGGCGCCGACGACCGCCGGCAAGCCGTCGACGAGCACCACCCCGCCGCCTGCTGCTCCCCCGCCGGCCCAACAGCCGCCGGCGCGGCAGCCGAGCCCGAACGCGTCCGGCCCGATCACCTTCTACGGGGCCGCGGACAACGACCCGCCCGGCAGCCGGCAGATCGCGTTCCCCAACGTCATGCACGGCCAGGCCGGCGGCACCGGCACCTTCGCCGACCCGATCACCTTCGCCGCGCAGCAGGGCCGGTTCGCGCCCGGAACCAAGATCTACGTGCCGGACGTGCAGCGGTACTTCATCCTCGAGGACACCTGTGCGGACTGCAGCGGCCCGCACATCGACCTGTGGACGGGCGCGGCCACCGACCGGGGCATCGTGCGCTGCGAGAACTCGCTGACCCGCAACGGATCGCGGCCGTACCAGCTGAACCCGCCGGCGGGACTGCCGGTGTCGCCGGGCGACCTCTACTCGAACGGGCACTGCTACCAGGGGTAGCGCGCATATGACGGCGATATGTCCCGCTGCCTAGGCTGCTTGCATGCGGGTGCTGATCGTGGAGGACGAGTCCTATCTGGCCGAAGCCGTCCGTGACGGCCTCCGGCTGGAGGCGATCGCCGCGGACATCGCCGGCGACGGCGACACCGCGCTGGAGCTGCTGCGCGTCAACTCCTACGACCTCGCGGTGCTCGACCGGGACATTCCCGGCCCGTCCGGCGACGAGATCGCCCGGGAGATCGTCGCCTCCGGCAGCGGCATGCCCATCCTCATGCTCACCGCGGCCGACCGGATCGACGACAAGGCGTCGGGCTTCGAGCTCGGGGCCGACGACTACCTCACCAAGCCGTTCGAGCTGCGGGAGCTGGTCATGCGGCTGCGGGCGCTGGACCGTCGGCGCGCGCACGCCCGGCCGCCCGTGCGGGAGATCGCGGGCCTGCGGGTGGATCCGTTCCGGCGGGAGGTGTTCCGCGACGGCCGCTTCGTCGCGCTGACCCGTAAGCAGTTCGCGGTGCTGGAGGTCCTCGTCGCCGCCGAGGGCGGTGTCGTCAGCGCCGAGGAGCTGCTGGAGCGGGCGTGGGACGAGAACGCCGACCCGTTCACCAACGCCGTGCGCATCACCGTCTCGGCGCTGCGCAAGCGCCTCGGCCAGCCGTGGATCATCGCGACCGTGGCCGGTGTCGGCTACCGGATCGACGCCGGCGCCGATGCCTAGGCGTCCCCGGTTCAGCGCCCGGCTGAAGCTGACCCTGAGCTACGCCGGGTTCCTCATGGTGGCCGGGGCCGTCATGCTGGCCGTGGTGTGGCTGTTCCTGCTGCGTTACGTGCCCGACAGCCCCCAGGGCCTGCTCTTCACCTCCCCCAACCGCTACCTGCTGTCGCGCATCTTCGGCCGGGCCGCGGGGGTGGCGCTGGCCTTCCTGCTCGTGTTCGGTCTCGTGGGCGGCTGGTTGCTCGCCGGCCGGATGCTCTCGCCGCTGCGGCGGATCGCCGACGCGGCGCGGCTGGCCTCGAACGGCTCGCTGTCCCACCGGATCCGGCTGACCGACCGCCACGACGAGTTCCGTGAACTCGCCGACGTCTTCGACACCATGTTGGAACAGCTGGAGTCCCACGTCGCCGAGCAGCGGCGGTTCGCCGCGAACGCCTCGCACGAGCTGCGCACGCCGCTGGCGATCTCCCAGACGCTGCTGGATGTCGCCCGCAGCGATCCCAGCCGGGATCAGGGCGAGCTCCTGGAACGGCTGCACACCGTCAACACGCGGTCGATCGACCTCACCGAGGCCCTGCTGCTTCTCAGCCGCGCCGATCGCGGCGTCTTCACCCGTGAACCGGTCGACCTCTCGCTCGTCGCCGAGGAGGCCGCCGAGACGCTGCTCCCCCTTGCCGAACAGCGCCGGATCACGCTCGACGTCACCGGCGAGCCGACGCAGACCGTCGGCTCCGGGCCGCTCATCCTGCGCATGGTGACGAATCTCGTGCAGAACGCCATCGTGCACAACCTGCCCGTCGACGGCACGGTCACCGTCCACACGGAATCGGTGCGCGGGCGGAGCGTGTTGCGGGTGGAGAACACTGGGCAGCCGCTCGCGCCGGAGTTGGTGCCGACGCTCACCGAACCGTTCCGACGCGGCACGGATCGCGTCCGCACCGACGAGCATGCCGGCGTCGGACTCGGGCTGGCCATCGTGCACAGCATCGTGCAGGCCCACGACGGAGTCCTGGATCTCACGCCCCGACCCGCCGGCGGTCTCATCGTCACGATTCGGTTGCCAGGCAAGGCCTGACGTGGGCGCCGGCTCGCGCCGGCGCCCACGAGGCGTCACTTGACGGTGATGGTGAAGGTGGACGTCGTGTTCTTGACGTCCTGGTGGTTGTCGCACAGCCGGAGGTCGTGGAAGGTGGCCGAGCCGACCGCCGGCCCCTGACCGGGTTCCGGCAACTCGTTGGCCCACAGGCCGAATCCGGACTTCGCCTGGAACGCGTCGCCGGACAGCTGCGCGCCGCTGATGGACACGTGGTCGAATTCCGTGTCCGTGATCGGGAACGCCGGCTGGCCGTTGATGTAGTCGGTCTGGAACATGATGCCGCTGTAGGTCGGATCCACGATGTCCACATCGGACACATGGATCGCCCGGAACGCGTTGGTGGCGGAGAACACCCAGATCGCCGGGAACGTCTGAGCGCCCCAGAAGTGCCCGCCGGCCCGCACGATCTCGAAGTTGTGCAGCGAGGTCGTGTCCGGGCCGAAGTCCCGCAGGGTGACGCCGAAGTTCAGCGAGCTGATCGTCACGCCGCTGCCGGCGAGCGTGTCGGCGACCTTGACGTCCTGGAACGCGTTGGCCTGGCCGCCGTAGACCGCGACGCCGGCGGCCCGCCACGGGGTCAGCGCGGTGAGGTGCTCGAACAGGTTGTCGCGCTGGTCGCCGTTGTGCAGGTCGGTGGCGGCCCAGAGCGCGAAGCTGTCGTCGCCGGTGCTGCGCGCCTCGTCGTTGACCACGTGGTTGCCGGTGCTGCCGTTGGTCATGTTGACGCCGTCGGCCATCAGGTCCCGGGCCCGCGAGTTGGACACCGTCACGTTGTGCACATTTGTGCCCCACACCATGACCACGGAGTGCTCGACCCACACGTTGTCGATGGTCAGGTTGGACACGTTGGCGAGGTCGAAGACACGGCCCTGACCGTCCAGGCGGGTGTCGTAGTCACCGAAGAAGGACAGGCCCGCAAAGGTGGAACCGTTGGCGGAGCCGTCGATCCGGAAGCCGACGTCGACGTTCGTCCTGTCCTGCGGGGCTATGAACCGGGTGAACCACGGGCCGGCGCCGACGATCTTCACGGCGGTGCCGGTGACGGTGAGCTTGTCGGTGGTCTGGTAGTCGCCGGCCGGCAGGTAGACGCCGGTGTAGGCGCCGGTGATGTCGGTACGCACCTTGTCCAACGCGGCCTGCACGTCCTGCTGGGTGAAGCCGGCGGGCGTGACGTAGTGCGCGGGATCCGGGTTGGCGATCGGGGTGGCCTGCTCCAGGCTGACGAAGTCGATGGTGAAGGTGCCGGTATTGGCGGCGTCCTTCTGCAACCGGATCCGGCTGCCGGCCGGCACGGTGGCGCCGAGCAGGAGGTTCGCCTCGTCGTAGATGTGGCGCGGCGGGCCGGCGGTCGGCTCGTTGCTGGGCGACGCCTCGGGGCCGTAGAGCCAGGCGTACTTGGGGTTCAGGGTGATCGGCTTGAGGAAGCGGCCGTTCACGTAGACGTCCAGAGTGGATGGATTACCGTCGGGGACGGAGAACCGGGTGACGAGGGTGTTGGTCGGCTCGTGGGTGGTGAACTCGACCGAGGCGCCGGTCTGGTTGAGGGTGACGGCCTCGCGGCCGGAGGCCTCGCCGGCCAGGTCACCGATGGTTCGGCTGGGCCCGACGATCGCGGCGCCGCCGCGCAGGACGCCGTTCTCCGCCTCGTACGTGCGATACGGCATCGCCGCGCCGCGCCCCACGTACAGGTCCTGGCTGCTGACGTTGTTGGCCCGCTTGATGGCGACCTCGTTGGCGTCGTTGGAGAGTTCGGTCTTCACGGTGTAACGGCCGTCGGCTGCGGCCCACCACTTGCCGAGCTGGACCGTTGCCGACGCGCCCGGCGCGAGGGTGCCGATGTGCACGCCGATCAGCACCGTCTGAAACCGGCCGGTGTTGGCGTCGGTGATGGTGGTCTTGATCGTGTGGGCCACGGCCGACGCGCGCGTGCCCTGGTTCTTCAGGGTGGCAACGAAGTTCACCGTGTCGCCGGCGGCCGGTTCGTCCGGCGTCGGGCTGACCGTGGCGACCAGGTCCGCGCTGGCGACCGGGGCGACGACCAGCGGCGTCGGGTCGGTGAAGGCGTTGTTGGTCTCGTCCTTCTCGATGATCCGGTTGGCCTCGTCGACCTTGGCGGTCAGCCGGTACGAGCCGGCGTCGTGCCGGCCGATGTCCGCCGCGACCGTCGCCGAGGCGTCGATCGCCAGCGGGCCGACCTGGGTCGTGCCGACCTTGGTGTCGCCCAGGTAGAAGGTGACGTTGGTGGTGGCGCTGGTGGCGAGCTGCCCGACGTTGCGCACGGTGGCGCTGGCATGCACGTCGTCGGTCTCGGTGGGCGCGCCGGGCGTCCAGGCGGCGTCGGTGATCGTCAGGTCGGGGTTGGGCGACGGGGTGCCGAACACGCCGAACTCGGCGATCTGGCCGCCGCCGGAGCCGGTGTTGGAGGTGATCCTCAGCTGCACGTCCGCGACGCGGGCGGTCACCGGGATGGTCACGGTGTTGCCGGTCGCCGGGTCGAACACGTACGGGGTCGCGGCGACGAGGCTGGCGAAGGAGCCACTGTCCTGGTCGCGGCCGAGCACCTCGATGGTCTGGGTGCGGGCGCCCCAGTCGGTGGACGGGTTGAGCCGCAGCACGATCGACGTCACGTCGGCGTTGGAGCCGAGCGAGACGGTCAGGGTGTTGGGGAAGCTGTTGCCGGCGGCCTCCCAGTAGGTGGTGGGGTCGCCGTCGTCGGCGTTGGTCGCGGCGAAGTTGCCGATCACCGAGGAGGCGGTGATCGGCTTGCCGAGCGCGAGGTTGGTGGCGTCGGCCCCGACAGCGCTGTTGAAGGACGGGCTGTTGAAGGACGGGACGACGGCCGGACCGCTCGCGAGGAGCAGTCCGGCCGCGGTCAGCGCGGGCAGTAATCTGCTGAGGAGCATCAGGAGGCACCCTATCTGCCGAATTTGCGCCAGGTTGGCCGCAATTCTGCGTCACGGTGTCAATAACTTGCAGCCCCGTGACACCATTTGCCGGCAGGGTGTGCCCCTTCTGCCTGCTCAGCCTCTGGCCATGGCGAAGACGTGCAGCGACGGTGTGCCGGCGGTAGCCGCCGCGCTCACTGCCGGTAGCCGGACGGAGGACGTGGTCTTGCCCGCCTGCAACGGCACTCCGACGTAGTAGACGTCCGATCCGCCCTGGTATGTCGTGTTGCCCTGACGGTTCTGGTACGCCGCCGCGATCGCCACGTCCCCCGGGCCGCCGAACCAGTCGGAGCTGGACAGCGTGAAGTCCTGGGTGCTGCCGTCGGTGTAGGTGATCGTGCCGGTGCCGCCGGACGTGCCGTAGGTGGAGGTCACCAGGAAGCCCAGCGTGTTGCCGGATCCGCCCAGCGCGATCGTCTGTCCATTTGCGACGGTGTTGTCCGCCGATCCCGTGCCGGCCTGCGACGGCCAGGTGAAGGTCAACCCACCGTGGCTGAGCGTGCCGCCGGCATGCGCGCCGGCGTTGGCCAGCGCGGTGGCGGACATGCTCGCCCCGCCGCCGTCGATGTTGCCGGGATTGGTGTTGTTGTCGGCGGTGACGCCGACGTTGTCGTACGTGGCCGACAACGTTGCCGCGACGGCAGCCTTGTCGAGCCCGATCTGCACCGGCCCGAAGTGCTTCGACGAGGTCGCCGCGGTGCCGGTGACCGGCGCGAACGGCAGGTTCGTGAACGGGGCGGCAGTCTTCTCGATCAGGTATTTGTGCCCCGACACGGTGTTGACGGTGAACTGCGCGTTCGCGTTCGGCGCGACCACCGTCGAGCCGGTGTTGGCGTCGATCACCTCCACCGACTGCCCCGACCACGGGCTGCGGACGTTCATCGCCGCGTTGCCGCCGGCCTCCAGCACGACCGTCACCGGCACGCCGCCGCGCACCTGCACGTCGACCTTGCTGTTGTTCTGCACCGACACCGTGCCGTCGCCGTCCCAGTCCGCAGGCCAGGCCGGCGCGATCCGCAGCAGCCCGTCGTAGTCCTGGGCCAGCGCCTCGTTCATGCTGGCGGCGACGATGCCGGTCTCCTCGTTGTACGGCTCGTCGCCGACCGTGCCGAACAGGCTCGCCATGCCGGACGGGTATAGCTGGTACTTCTTGACGTTGTTGACGAGGTTGTTCTTGACCTCCGACGCCAGGTCCAACCGCGCCGCGTACAGGGCGTCGTAGTCCCAGTCGGCGTTGTTCTGGAACAGGCGGGCGTTGTAGGAGCGCTGCACGAGCGCCGTGAGCGGGCCGGAGTTGTCGCCGATCAGCCCGTACGAGAAGGTCGCCTCCAGGTCCAGGTTCTCCCCGTTGTGCAGCGTCGCCGCCGGCTGGGTGGAGTAAGCGATCACGTCCTGGCCGCCGGCGTCGGCGCTGGCCGTCAGCACCTGCTTGTGGGTGGCGGCGTCGGTGCGGGGCAGCGGCGGGATCTTCTTCTCCGCCGCCTGGAGTTGGCTCACGAACGCCTGATCGGTGTTGAGGGTCTGCGCCGCCGACACCACCACCGGGAACAATGCCTGCATGGCAAGGATGTCCGTGACCGGGTCGGTCACCTGCCACTGCGTCTCGTGGGCGTTGGCGGTGGTGTGCAGCAGGCCGTCGCTGCCGACTTTGGCGTAGGACAACAGGAACTGGGCCGCTGCCTTCATCAGCGGGTAGCCGCTCTGCAGGAAGGACTGGCTCCGGTTCTGGAGGTACGTCTGCCAGATCCACAGACTCACCTCGGCCCCGCTGGACAGGTCCTGCGAGTTGTATGACGGCGCGATGGTCGTGTCGCAGGAGGCATTGCTCGCGGCGCTGCCGCCGCCGTAGTAGCCGTTTCCGTTGAAGCGCATGGTTTCCGGCACGCACGCGCCGCTGGTCCCCGGCACGTGCGCGGACGTCCAGGACTGGATGTTGCCCAGGTTGGACGTGTACAGGTTGAGGAAGCCGGTGTTCAGCGCGGGCACGCCCGAGCTGAGGTTGGCGGCCAGCTGCATGCGCAGGTTCCAGAACCAGTAGTCGGCCGGCACCCAGTCCTGGGTGTCCTTGGAGAAGGCGAACAGGTCGGCGACGCCGGCCTGCGTGCCGGGATACTGGCCGCGGTTGAGGCTCGCCTCCTGGTACAGGTAGATCGTCCGGAGGTTTTCCAGGTACTGCCCCGATCCGTCGCTGGAGTTGACCTCCATCAGGTTCGCGGCGGCCCAGAAGTTGTGCCACCAGTTGAGATGCCCGGTCTCCACGGTGGACGCAGTCGCGTCGTTGCCGAACAGCTGGGCGGCGGTGGTCAGCGCGTTGCCGCCGGTCCAGCGCGGCGCGCCGACGACCACGCGGAACGTGCCGTCCGTGTTGGGGTTGAAGGAAACCTTGACGGTCTGGCCGTCCACGACCGAGGATCCGACATTGCGGCCGCCGGCCGTGACGGCGAGCAGGCTGCCGAAGGTCTGCCCGGAGCCGCCGGTCGGGTTGTCCACCCACGTCTCGGCGAGGGCGGCGATCGGGCCGGATGCCTGGGCCTGCGGCGACCGCCCGGACCACAGGTTGCCCTGGACGGTCTGGGTGCTGTTCGGGTCGGCGCCGGAGACGTCGACCACCAGTTCGTCGGAGTCGGCGCGCACGTAGATGTGGGCGGTCAGGCCGGCGCCGGTCTCGGTGAGGACGGCGTCGTAGAGGTCGAGGTGGGCGGCGAAGTCACCGGCGGAGGTGAGCTTGGCCAGGCCGGGAATCGTGACCTGACCCGGGGATTTGCGGTCCGGGAAGGTGTCGTCCCGGTTGAGCTGGGCGGTGAGGCCGCCGGCGGCCCACACCGCCGCGCCGAGCGAGCCGTTGCCCAGCGGCAGGGACTGGGTGGCGGCGGAGTTGGGCGCGCCGAGCACGATGTTCGATCGGCTCACGACGGCGTGGCGGTCCAGCTGGAAGGAGCCGTTCTGCCAGGCGGTGGTCGGGGTTGCCGCATGGGCAGGGGTTGCGAGGCCCGCTACGGTCAGGGTGGTCGCCATGAGGGCGACTCGTAAGCGGCTGCTGGTGGACACCGTGTCTCCCTTGACAGGTGGGGACAGCAATCATCCGAGGTATGATGTTAGCCGCAAGTAGTGGACAACAACCCGCAAGGACGTGTCAACGCCGGGACCCCGCGCCACGCTTCACGGTGTGAACGGCCTCAGCGCTGCCGCGGCCGGCGCTTCTCCCACGAGTCCCTGATGTGCTCGTTCATCGCCTGCGCCGCGCCCTCGGCGTCCCGTGCGATCAGCCGCTCGTAGATCGCCCGGTGCTCGCGGTTGGACTGCTCGAAGTCGGCCAGCGTGGGCTCGCCGATGTAGCGCAGGCTGCGGAACGCCTCCGCGTTCACGGTGCGGATCACCGCCCGGGCCAGGCGGTTCCCCGACGCCGCCATGATCTCGTCGTGGAACTCGATGTCGGCGCGGAAGAACCGGGAGGCGTCGGCCACCTCGTCGGTGACGTGCCGCAGCGCGATGCCGATCCGCCGCAGGTGTTCGGCGTCGGCGCGCTCCGCCGCCTGGGCGGTCATCTGTGACTCCAGCGCCCGCCGCACGTCGACGAGGTCCTCCAGGATGGAGCGCTCGGCGTCGTGCCGGATGCTGGCGGCGAGCACGATCGGGTCGAGCAGGTCCCAGTCCTCGGTGGCGCGCACGGTCGTGCCCTGCCCCTGCTGGACCTTGACCAGCCGCATGCCCTCCAGCGACTTGACCGCCTCGCGGATCACGGTGCGGCTGACCGAGAACATCTCGCACAGCACCGGTTCGATCGGCAGCGCGCTGCCCGCCGAGATCTCGCCGCCGACGATGCGGTCGACCAGGTCCTCGACCACCGCGGTGGCCAGTCTGCGGGGCCGGCGGGGCCAGCCCGGAAGCGGCTGCGCCGCCGGCTGCTCGAGGCTCACGGGAGTCCGTTTCGTCGGTCGGAAGATCCACGCAGCATACCCTTGACGGCATTCGTATTACGAATTATGTTGCCGGCCGTGCGCATCACCCACGTGGAGTCCTTCCGCCTCCCGCTACCCGGGGCGGAGCCGCCTTTCGCCTGGCGGCGGGGCCTTTTGGGGTCGAGCCCGGACGGGCACGCGGCGGTGCTGCGCATCGGCGCCGACGACGGCGCCTCGGGCGTGGCGCTGGCGACGCGGCCGGGCATGGCCGCAGCCGTCGAGGACGCCGTCGACCGGGTCCTGCGCGAGGCGCTGACCGGCCGCGATCCGCGCCAGCGCGAGTTCCTGTGGCACCACATGTGGGAGCTCGACCGCACCGAGGAGTTCCCGCTGCCGCTGCTGGGGCTGGTCGACATCGCGCTGTGGGACCTGGCCGGGCGGCGGAGCGGCCAGTCGGCGTGGCAAGTCCTCGGAGGTTTTCGCACCAAGATCCCCGCGTACGCCTCCACCGCGACCTTCCGGGACCTCGACGAGTACCTGGACGTCGCGACGCAGTGCCTGGAGCTGGGGTACCAGGCGATCAAGCTGCACGCGTGGGGCGACGCCCGCCGGGACGCAGAACTGGGACACAAGCTGCGGGCGCACGTCGGCGACGGCGTGCCGCTGATGTACGACGGCTCGGCCGGCTTCGATCTGCCGGACGCGGTCTACCTGGGGCGGGCGCTGCACGACGCCGGCTTCCTCTGGTACGAGGAGCCGATGCGCGAGTTCAACGTCACCGCGTACGGGCAGCTCGCGCGATCCGTACGGATTCCCTTGCTGGTGGCCGAAACCTCGGACGGCGCGCACATGAACACCGCCGACTTCATCGCCGCCGGCGCGGCCACCTTCGGCGTGCGGGCCAGCGCGACCATGCGCGCCGGCATCACCGGCGCCATGCGCACCGCGCACCTCGCCGACGCCTACCGGCTGCGCGCGGAGGTGCTCGGCGACGAGATCCCCAGCCGGCACCTGGCGATGGCGATCTCCAACACGACCTACTACGAGTCGCTGATCACCGCGAATCCCGTGCGGCGCCGGCCAGAAGTCGATGCCGACGGGTTCGTCCACGCCCCCACCGGGCCGGGCATCGCGCTGCCGGCGGGACTGGACTACCCGTCCGCCCTGGAGCCTTACGTAGAAACGTAGTTCTTACAGAGAGGTAAGGACGTAATGCGCACACCAAGACTGACCGTCGCGGTCCTGGCGATCGCGCTGTGCGTGGTCGGTTGCAGCCGCAACACCGTCCACAGTGACCAGTCCGCGCTCTCCCCGGGGCAGGTGAAGGTCGCGCTGGTGCCGGGCGGGCCGCACCCGTACTTCCAGCCGTGGAAAACCGCGTTGCAGCAGGCGAAGACCGACTTCAAGCTCGGCGACGTGACGTTCAACGAGACCTCGGCGTGGAACCAGACCACCCAGAACTCGGTGCTGAAGTCGCTGGCGGCGCAGGGTTTCAACGCCTTCGGCGTGTTCGGCGTGTCGCCGGACACGATCAACTCCACCTTCGGCGACCTGCGCAAGCAGGGCTTCCATCTGGCGTCGTTGGGCTCCTGCCCGGCCGGCGACACCGACAACGCCGACTTCTGCCTGGCCACCGACGTGCGGCAGGCGGCGTACAAGGCGGCCAAGTCGGCGATCGCCGCGATGGGTGGCGCCGGCAACCTGGTGCACCTGACCGGCAACAAGACCGACTCCAACACCACCCGCCGGATCCAGGGCGTGCAGCAGGCGATCGACGAGACCGGCGGCAAGGTCAAGCTGATCCAGACCGTCACCGACATCGACACCGACCTCCAGACCGCGCAGAAGGCTGTGGCCGACCTCATCGCCGCCAAGGGCGCGCAGATCAACGGGATCGTCACCACCGCGTACAACCCGGCGGTGGCCTCGGCGGCCGCGGTGAAGGCGGCCGGGCTGCCGGTGAAGGTGGTCGCCATCGACGACGACCCGACCATCCTCGGCGACATCAAGGACGGCTCGGTGACGGCGTCGGTGGTGCAGAACCCGGTGGGCCAGGCCTACATCGGCTCGTACGCACTGTCCAGACTGGCCGGTGGCTGCGCGATGAAGACGTCCGGCCAGGTGATCGACTCCGGCTCGTTCGTGGTGACCAGGGACGACGTCGACACCTACGACACGCAGCGCCAGCAGGAGACGACCCAGCTGCGCAAGGACTTCGACGACAAGTATCTGAACTGCCCCAAGGCGTGAGGATGAGGCGACGCATCTGGGCGGATCCCCGCCTCGGCCTGCTGGTCGTGATCGTCGTGCTGGTCGCGGTGTTCACCGCGCTGCGACCGGCCTTCCTCGACGTCGACCTGACGATCGTGCCCATTCAGTCCGACCTCACGGTGTTCGTGGTGGTCGGGCTGGCCCAGCTCGCGGTGTTGTCGCTGGGGCACATGAACCTGGCCGTGGGGCGGATGGCCGCGGTGTCGGCCTTCGCCGCCGGCTGGGCCTACGACAAGCTGGCCGTGCCGCTGGTCGTCGGGCTGCTCATCGGGTTGGCCGTCGGGGCCCTGGTCGGCGCCGCGGCCGGCTGGACCATCGCCGCCACCGGCGTGAACTCGTTCGTGGTGACGCTGGCCCTGGACTTCGCCCTGATCGGCCTGGTGTCGTTGCTGTACAGCACGTTCAGCGACGGCGTGGCGTTCCACGTCGCCCCGGCCGGCATGGACATCCTGCGCGGCGACACGTTCGCCGACTACTGCGCCGGCGACCTGTGCGGGCCGCCGATCCCCCTGGTCGTGCCGATCGCCCTGGTCGCCGCGCTCGCCGTCGGCGTGTTCTTCCGGAACTCCCGGCTGGGCCGGGAGATCCTCATGACGGGGTCGAACCTCCAGGCCGCCCGGCTCTCGGGGATCCCCACCAGCCGGCGGATCATCCAGGCGCACACCCTGTCCGGCCTGCTGGCGGCGCTGGCCGGCTTCCTGCTGGCGGTCACCAACGGCGCCTTCTCCGCGGACATCGGCGGCTCGTTCCTGCTGCCGTCCTTCCTCGGCCCGGTGCTCGGCGGCACGCTGCTGGCCGGCGGTGCGGTCAGCGTGCTGGGCACGGTGTTCGGGGCGGCGCTGACCGAGGTGATCCAGACCGGGCTGAACCTGCTCCAGTTCGAGGTGGAGAAGTTCAAGATATACATCGGGATCGTGCTGCTGGTGGCGCTGTCGCTGGACCGGCTGAGGCAGGTGCTGGCGGAACGAAGGAAACAGGAAGTGCCGAGAGTCCCGGAACCGGTCGAACAGAAGGAAGGTGTGGCATGACCACCCCCTCCCTGAAGATCTCCTTCCGTGGCACCGAGTTCACCCTGACCGTCCTCGCGGTCCTGGCCTTCGTCGTGCTCGCCCTGACCACGCACGGCAGCGTCCTGCACGGCGACACCCTCACCGCGATCTTCCAGTTCCTGGCCGTCCCCATGGTGATCGGCCTGGCGCAGATGGCGGTGCTCGGCGTCGGCCAGATGAACCTGAGCGTCGGCGTGGTGACGGGCTTCTGCGCGATGGTCACGGCCTGGCTGATGGTCGACGTGGGCCTGCCGGCCTGGCTCGCGCTGCTGGCGGGCCTGGCCACCGGCGCGGCGATCGGCCTGGTCAACGGCCTGATCGTGGTGCTGACCAGGATCAACGGCTTCATCGTCACGCTGGCGACCATGACGATCATCGACGGCCTCCGCTACGGCGTGCACGGCACCGCCACCTACCAGGGCTACTCGCCCGGGCTGGTGCGGCTGGGCCAGGGATCGGTGCTCGGCGTGCCGACCGTGTTCCTGTTCGCGGTGCTGGTGGCGATCGCGGTGGCGGTGTTCTTCCGCCACGTGACGGTGGGCCGGCAGCTGCTGGCCAGCGGCGGAAACCCGCTGGCGGCAAGGCTTTCCGGGGTGTCGAACGACCGGTCGCTGGTGCTGGCGCACCTGCTGTCGGGGCTGCTGGCCGGGGTGGCGGGGGTGATCGTGGTGGCGCTGTCGGGCTCGGTGAACGCGACCATCGGCGACGACCTGCTGCTGCCGAGCTTCGCGGCGCCCATCATCGGCGGGGTGGCGCTGGCCGGCGGGGTGATCAGCGTGGTCGGCACCTGCCTGGCGGCGCTGATCGTACGGCTGGTCGACGTGGCGCAGGCGCAGTACTCGATCAACCCGGACTGGGTGGACCTGATCGTCGGCGCGGTGGTGCTGGGCGCGGTGCTGATCACGCAACTGCGTGGGAGGGCGGCGACATGACCGTCACGGCGGAGAAGCTGGTCAAGAAGTTCCCGGGGGTCCGGGCCCTGGACGAGGCGACGCTGCGGCTGGCGCCGGGCAGCGTGCACGCGCTGCTGGGCGAGAACGGCGCCGGCAAGAGCACCCTGATCAAGATCATGACCGGCGTACTGCGACCGGACGGCGGCCGGATCGTGCTGGCCGACGGCGGCGAGGCGCACTTCGGCGGCCCGCACGACGCGCAGCGCGCCGGCATCGGCGTGGTGCACCAGGAACGCAACCTGATACCGGCGTTCTCGGTGGCGGAGAACATCGCGCTGCCGGCGGTACCGCAGCGATTCGGCTTCGTGGACCGGGCGGCCGCCCGCGCCCTCGCGAAACGCTGCCTCGCGCAGCTGAAGGTGCAACTGGACGTCGACCGGCCGGTCTCGACGTTGTCGGTGGCGCAGACGCAGCTGGTGGAGATCGCCAAGGCGCTGGCCGTCGACTCGCAGGTGCTGCTGCTCGACGAGCCGACGGCGTCGCTCACCTCGGACGAGGCGGACCGCCTGTTCACGGTGATGCGGGAGCTGCGGGACCAGGGGCACGCGATCGTGCTGGTCAGCCACAAGCTCGACGAGGTCTTCGCCATCGCCGACACCGTGACGGTGCTGCGCGACGGCCGCAGCGTCGCCGAGGCCCAGCCGCTGGCCGACCTCGACCACGACGAGATCGTCAACCTCATGGTCGGCCGCGCGCACGCCGTGCTGGAACTGGCCCGCACGCCGGTCGACCGCACCGCCACGCCGGCGCTCGAACTCGACGGGATCGGCACCGCCGACGGCCACGAGGACGTCTCGCTGGCGGTTCGCCCGGGCGAGATCGTCGGCCTCTACGGCCTGGTCGGCGCCGGCCGCAGCGAGCTGGCAAGGGCCGTTCTCGGCCTCGACAAGATCACCGCCGGCACCGTGCGGATCCGCGGCGAGCAGGCCAGGATCCGGGACGTCGGCGAGGCGCTGCGCCGCTACCGCATCGGCTACGTCACCGAGAACCGCAAGGAGGAGGGCGTCTTCCTCACGCAGCCGATCAGCCGGAACATCGCCGTCACGGTCTGGCGGCGACTCGCCAGGGCCGGTCTGGTCCGCGAACGTGACGAGAACTCCCTGGTAGCGACCTACCGTGAGCGGCTGGGCATGCGCCTGTCCGGGCCGGCGCAACTCGCCGGCGAGCTCTCCGGCGGCAACCAGCAGAAGGTCAGCCTGGCCAAGTGGCTCGCCGCCGACTGCGACATCCTCGTCATCGACGAGCCGACCGTCGGCATCGACGTGCGGACCAAGGCCGCCTTCCACGAGCTCATCGTCGGCCTCGCCGCCGACGGCCTGGCCATCCTGCTGATCTCCTCCGACCTGCCCGAGATGGTCACCCTCGCCGACCGCGTCCTGGTCATGCGCGACCACCGTCTGGTCGGCGAGGTCGACAACGACCACGACTACGACCGGACATCGCAGGAGGTGGGCCGGCTGCTGCACCAGGCGCGGTGACGTGATCCGCCGCCCGGCGAGTTGATCGCCGGTTCCCGCGAGGCCGCGCCGGTGCTTGGCCCGGTTGCTGCATTTCGAGGGCCGCCACCCGACTCGCCCCATCACCGAGCCGACGCGGCCCTCGAAATGCAGCAAGGGCCAGGCACCGGTCACGAGCGGCCTCGCCCCGCGCGGCACGCGCGGCATAGATACGTCACCTCTCCGATGACTCATCACGGTCCGTGCGCGAATGTTGAACGGCCGGTGTCCCCGTGATGAACGGATCTCGCCATGAACCACACGCCAGTCAGCTACGAGACCCATGACAGCTGGAATCTCGCGGCCCGCGGGGAGACACCGACGCAGCGGCTCGACCGCAACTACGCGGAGTTGTTGCAGGAGATCAGGGTCGCCCAGACCGGCGTGCAGCTGCTGCTGGCGTTCCTGCTGTCGCTGGCGTTCACGCCGAAGTTCGGCACGCTGGGGCCGTTCGACCGCGGGGCATTCGTGGCCAGCCTGGTGCTCGGCGCGGCGGCGACGGCGCTGCTGATCGCGCCGGCGCCGGTGCACCGCCTGGTGTTCCAGCACCGGCTCAAGCGCCAACTGGTGCACCTGGCCAGCGGGTTGGCGCTGTGCGGGCTGGTGCTGCTGATGCTGTCGCTGGCGTCGGCGCTGATGCTGATCCTGGACGTGGTGCTGGGCCAGGAATGGGCCGGCATCCTCACCGCGGCGATCGTCAGCTGGTTTTGCGTGTGGTGGTACATCGTGCCGCTCTGGTTGCGCTGGTGCCGGGGGCAGTCGCCCAGGGTGCGCCGCCGCACGACCCCCGCCCCGCATCCGGTGCGGGGCCAGCGGGTTCGGCCCGGCCAGCACGTCGCGCCCGGTCACCTGACGCCCGGTCCCGTCCCGCCGGGCCACCACGGCCAGCACACGCTGCCCGGGCAGCGCTGAGACCACCCGAATCCGCTCGCCCGAAACCCCGACCCGCGCGGCGGTGCTGCGGCGCGGCCCCGCCGTCGCGCGATGTTCGGGCAAGCGGAGCCGGTGCCGGCCAGGTCAAGCCTCCGACCTGGCCGGCGCCGGTGTGTCGTCGTGTCAGCCCGATGCCGCCTGCCGCAGGCTCGCCTCGCGGGCGATGTCCGTACGGGTGCGCACCTGCAACTTGGCCAGGATGTGCGAGACGTGCGTGGTCACGGTGCGGCGCGACACGAACAGCCGCTCGGCGATCTGCGGGTTGGACAGGCCGGCCACCACCAGCTGGGCCACGGTCGCCTCGGCCGGGGTGAGGCTGTCCCATCCGGTCTTGGCCCGGCGGTGCTTGACCTTCGGCCCACGGCGCAGGCCCAGCCCACGCAGCGACGACTGCGCCCGCGCCAGCTGCCACTCGGCGCCGAGTTCGGCGTACAGGTCCAGCGCCCGGGACGCGGCCGCCCGCGCCGAGCTCGATTGTCCATTGTGGACGAACGCGGTCGCCGCCGCCTCCAACGCCTTGGCCCGGGCCAGCGGCAGTCCGCACTCCCGGTACGCGGTTGCGGCGTGCAGCAGCTCCTCGCCGTCCCCGTCGACGAGGCCGCGGCAGTACGCGGCGGCCCCGATCCGGTGCCTCACCTCGGAATCGGCGGCGAGCGCGACGACCCGCTCGGTCGTCGTCCGCGCGGTGTCGAGATCGCCGACGGCCATCGCGAGCCGGACGATCTCCGGCAGCACGTCGTCCTCGGCCGAGCCGCGCAACGCGGCCAGCGCGTCGGCCGGCCGTCCGGCCTGTTCCAGCTCCAGGCCGGTGAGCAGCACCAGTTGCAGCACGGACCGTTCGCCCAGCTGCGCACCGCTGGCACGGGCGATGTCCAGGTGCCGCGCGGCGGCCACGTGATCGCCGCGGTGCAGCTGGATCAGCGCCGCGATGCCGTGGTCGCAGGCCGCGACCACTGGGTTCTTCAACTCGTCGGCGACCAGGTCCACGTCCACCAGCGCGTCGTCCCAGCAGCCCGAGTCGTACGACAGTTGTACGAGGGCGCTCTGCGCCTGCGCCAGCCGGACCGTGTTGCCGACGTGCTCGGCCAGCTGACGGACGTCCCGGGCGGCTGCCACCGCCTCGTCGCAGCGGTCGACGCCGCCCAGCGCCACCGCGCGGTTGATCCGCAGCAGCAGGCTCAACTCGGCGGTCGCGCCGTCCCGGCCGATCACCCGCACCGCGTGGTCGAGCAGCTCCAGCGCGGCCGACATGTTGCCGCGCCCGATGAGCACGATGCTCCGCACGTGCAGCGACCAGCCGACGACCCACTCGTCGCCGGGCGCGGCGTCGGCGGCGTCGAGGGCGGCCTTCTCGGCCGCGTCGGCATCGCCGAGATTCCAGTGCGCACGGGCGGTCAGCACCAGCAGTCGCGCGCGGACGCGGCCGGTGGTCTCCGGATCCGACAGCGCGCGGTCGAGCTCGACCAGCGACTGCGCGACCCGGCCGCTCATGCTCCGGCACTGCAACAGAATGTGGTGCAGCCACACGATCTGCACCGGGTCGGCGGACAGCGCGAGCGCCCGGGTGGCGATCTGCTCGGCCTCGTCGAAGTCGCCGGTCTTGTAGAGGGCGTCGGCGAACCGGCTGGCCAGCGACAGCCGCCGGGGACCCCAGCGCGGCGCGCCCAGCACCCGACGGAGCAGGTCCACGGCCGCCGACGGGGACTGGCCGATGAGCGCGCCGGCGTTGTCGCACAACCATTCCACGGTCCAGTCGTCGTGGCCGGACGACACCAGCAGCTGCTTGGCGACCCGCTCCACGGGCGCGCCGGCGTCGGCCAGCAGCCGCGCCGCCTCGAGGTGCCAGGCGGCGCGCACCGGCGGCGACATCCGCTCGTACAGCGCGGACCGCACGAGCCCGTGCCGGAAGGACAGGCCGTCGCCGGACTCGACGAGCACGCCGGCGGCGATGGCCTCGTCCAGCGCGGGCAGCAGCTCCACCACCGACCGGCCGAGGACCACGCCCAGGTCGGCCACGGAGAACACGACGCCGATCAGGGTGGCGGCGCGCAGCACGTGCCTGGTCTGCTCGGACAGAAAGTCCAGCCGGTGGTCGATGGCGGCGGCCAGCGAGCCCGGCCGGGCCGCGCCGCCCGCCACCGCGGTGACGAGTTCCGTTGCGTACAAGGGGTTTCCGGCCGCGCCCTCGGCGTGGGTGAGCAACTCGCCCGACGGCTGCGCGCCGACCAGCGCGGCGACGAGCTCGCCGATCGCGTCCGCGGGCAGCGGACCGAGGCTGACCTGGCCGTCGGCGCCGAGCTGCCGCCACAGCAAGGCCAGGTCGTCCCGCACCGGGACCGGCCGCAGCGTGCCGATCAGCAGCAGTGGCAGCTGGTCCACGAGCTTCACCAGCCGGCTGACCACCGTGACGGTGACCTTGTCGGCCCACTGGAGGTCATCGAGCGCAAGCACCACCGGGCCGTCGGCGCACAGCTCCTCGACCATGCCGAGCACGCGTTCCGCCGCCACCGCGGTCGGGTCGACGACGGTGGGCACCTCGCCCCGCAGCAGCCGCAGCACCGCCTGCCCCTCGTCGGAGCGCTCCGCCCGCAACGCCTCCAGCAGCGGCAACAGGGGCAGCAGCTGCCCCAACTCGTCGCCCGCGCCCCAGAACACGCGGCTGCCGTTGTCCAGGGCGGCGTCGCACACCGCGCGCAGCAGGGTCGTCTTGCCGATGCCGGGCTCGCCGTCGACGAGCGTCACGCCGCCACGGCCACCGGCGAGTTCACGCACTCGGGCGGTCAGCCGGGCCAGCTCGCGACTCCGCCCGATCAGCATGCGCGCCAGAATACAACAAAAACGCGAGTTGAACAAGGCATTTCATTTATCAGAACTATTCGAGGTGAACGCCGGGCGACACAATTGCTGCCGACTGTTCACGCCCCGCTGGTTCGAGCGTCACGCGACTACTGCCACCCTTAGCGATGAATCGCGCACCACCTGTGTACTGATTTGTAATCACCACGGAGGAACAATGCGCTTCACCATGGCCGTCGTGGCGCTCGCGCTCGCCATCTTCGCTGGTGCAGGTGCTGTCGCCGCCGCGGCGACGACGCACCAGGCCGCCGTTTCCGCGGCGCCCGCCATCGGCACCCCGTACGACTAGTCGGTGAATTCAACCACGATCTTTCGACGTTGTGCGCCCCAGCAATGACGCTGGGCGAACGGCCGCGCCGCCGAATCGGGAACGTGCCGAGTCGGCGGCCTGGTCCGCTTCCCGCCAGCCCCGCTCGGGCGCGTCGATGAGCAGTTGTTCACCGATCTCGGACGCCTGCGCCAATTGCTCCACCCGTACGCCGATCAGCCGAACGGCGCCATACGGAACGTTCTCGAGGAGTAGTTTCACGGCGGCTTGATAGACCTCCTGGGTGACATCCGTGGCCACCGGCAGGGTGCGCGATCGCGTGATGGTGGTGAAGTCCTCGAACCGCACCTTGATCGACACGGTCCGGCCGCGCAGCCCCCGCGCCCGCAGCGTCGTCGCGGTCCGCTCGGACAGGTGCAGCAGCTCCCGCTTGAGCAGCTCCCGGTCGTGGTGGTCGACCTCGAACGTCTCCTCGGCGCCGATGGACTTCTCCGCCGAGTCCGGCACCACCGGCCGCGAGTCGAACCCGTTGGCCAGCGCGTACAGGTGATCGGCCGCCGCCACCCCGACCACGCGCCGCAGCCGCGTCACCGGCGCGGCCGCCACGTCTCCGACGGTCTTCAGGTCGATCCGGTCCAGCGCCTCGGCGGTGCGGCCGCCGACGCCCCACAGCGCCGACACCGGCAGCGGGTGCAGGAACTCCAGCATCTGTGGCTTGGGCACCACCACCATGCCGTCCGGCTTGGCCAGGCCCGAGGCCAGCTTGGCGACGAACTTGGTGGACGCCACTCCGACCGAGCAGTTCACCCCGGTCCCGGCCAGCACGTCCTCGCGCAGCTTCGCGCCGATCCGCGACGGCGTCGTGCGCAGCCGCCGCAGCGCGCCGGAGACGTCCAGGAACGCCTCGTCCAGGCTGAGCGGCTCGACCAGCGGCGTGATCTCCCGGAACAGGTTCATGACCGTGCGGGACGCCTCGGTGTACAGGGAGAAGGTTGGCGGGATGAACACCGCGTGCGGGCACAGCCGGCGGGCGCGCGTGGTCGGCATCGCCGAGCGCACGCCGAAGCCGCGGGCGATGTAGTTGGCCGACGACACCACGCCCCGGTTGCCGGTGCCGCCGACGATCACCGGTTTGTCCCTCAGCTCCGGCCGCTCCCGGATCTCCACCGACGCGTAGAAGGCGTCCATGTCGACGTGCAGGATCGGGCAGCCGTCGTCGTCCGGCCACACGGTGTCCGAGACTCGGAACCGCTCCACCAGGCCGCGCGGCAGGTTCCCGCTGCGCCCCATTGCCCACACCCCTCGATCACACGTTCGACGTTGTCGCGCCGAGTCTAGCGTCGGGGACTGACAAAAACGCAGGTCGTAACTGTGAGTGCCAACAGTCGTTTGGCGGAGTGTCACCCGTGAGGGCGACACGAGACGATCCAGTTTCGGTACGTGACGCGAGTCACCTAGGAGGCGGAATGTCACCCTGCGGCAGATCCCGATTCCTCGCAGTCCTCGCGCTGGCCGCCGCCGCGCTGATACCCCTGTCCTTCGCCGCGCCCGTCGCGCAGGCGGCCCCGCTGCTCTCCGGCGGCCTGGTCGACCTGGGCTGCGCCACGGCGAGCCACGCTCACTTCCACTGCCTGGGCAAGGCGATCAAGTCGCCCAACGGCCCCGGCCCGATGACCGTGACCACCCCCGTCGGCCTCGCGCCGGCCGACATCCAGTCCGCCTACGGCCTCGCCGGCAAGACCTCCGGCGGCCGCACCGTGGCCATCGTGGACGCCATGGACGCGCCCACCGCCGAGGCCGACCTCGCCGTGTTCCGCAGCAAGCGCGGGCTGGCCCCGTGCACCACGGCCAACGGCTGCTTCAAGAAGGTCAACCAGAACGGCGCCACCAGCCCGCTGCCGGCCGGCGACTACGGCTGGGCCGAGGAGATCAGCCTCGACCTGGACGCCGTCTCCTCGACCTGCCCCGACTGCCACATCCTGCTGGTGGAGGCCAGTTCCGCGGACACCGACCCGCTGATGACCGCGGTGGACACCGCCGCCAACACCCCCGGCGTGGTGGCCATCTCCAACAGCTACGGCGGCGCCGAGGACGGCACCATCACCGCCGCCGACGTGCACCTCAACCACCCCGGCATCGCCGTCACGGCGTCGTCCGGCGACTCCGGCTACGGCGTCAGCTGGCCGGCCTCCTCGCCGTACGTCACCGCGGTCGGCGGCACCACGCTGACCAAGGCCGCCGGCACCCCGCGCGGCTGGACCGAGAAGACCTGGTCCGGGGCCGGCAGCGGTTGCTCGACGATCGAGCCCAAGCCGGCGTGGCAGCACGACACCGGCTGTGCCAACCGCACCGTCGCCGACGTCTCCGCCGACGCCGACCCGGCGTCCGGCCTGGGCATCTACGACACGTACAACAGCTGCGGCACCAGCTCGTTCTGCGACTTCCTGATCGCGCTGGGCCTGGCCCAGGGCGCCGACGGCTGGGTGCAGGTCGGCGGCACCAGCCTGTCGTCGCCGATCATCGCCAGCGTGTACGCGCTGGCCGGCACCTCGGTCAACGCCGGCTCGTACCCGTACGCGCACACGTCCGGGCTCAACGACGTGACCACCGGCAACAACGGCAGTTGCGGCGGCACGTACCTGTGCACCGCGGGCCCCGGTTACGACGGGCCGACCGGCCTGGGCACCCCGAACGGGACGTCCGGGTTCTGACGCGGGCTGTGCCCGCCGGCCGTCACGGCCGGCGGGCCAGCGCGTGCAGCCGGGACGCCACGTCCCGCAGCGGCGGCTGCGTCGCCGCCGCCACCTCCAACTGCGCCAACGCCTCCGCCGTGCCCGGGCTGCCCTCCAGGACCGCGCCCGGCACCAGGTCCGAGACCACGCCGTAGCCCTGGAGCAGCTCCACGTCCAGGCCCGCGGCGCTCAGCGCCGTGCGCAGGGTGTCCACATCGAACCGGCGCTTGAGCGTGTCGCCGGGCAGCTGGCCCTCCGGGTCGTCCAGCAGCTGCCGGGCGTCCACCAGCCGGCCGGCCAGCACCCGGTTGATCAGCGCCGCATAACGGTTCGCCACCAACACGGACACCGCGCCGCCCGGGGCGGCCGCACCGGCCAGCTGGGACAGTGCCGCCGCGAGGTCGTCCACGACCTCCAGCACCCCGTGGCCCAGCACCAGGTCCGCGCCGCCGGCCGGGACCAGTTCGGACAGCGCGTCGCTGTCGCCCTGGACCGCCGTGACCTGCTCGGCCACACCGGCCTCGGCCGCCCGGCGCTGGAGCGTGGCCAGCGCGTTCGGGCTCGGATCGACCACCGTGACCAGGCAGCCGGCCGCGGCCAGCGGCACGGCCCACATGCCGGAACCGCCGCCCACGTCCAGCACGCGGGGCGGCTCGGCGTGGCGGCGGCGCACCGCGGCCAGCTCGGTGTCGAGCGCCAGACGGACGGCATCGGGTCGCATGGGCCCGAGTCTATGGGTGTGCCGGTGTCGTGATCTGCGCGGCTTGTCGGAGACCGTAGGCTGCCCGTGTGCATACGGTTGCGGTGTTGAGCCTCAAGGGCGGTGTCGGCAAGACCACGGTTGCCCTGGGCCTGGCCTCGGCGGCGCTGCGCCGGGGTGTGCGCACCCTGGTGGTGGACCTGGACCCGCAGTGCAACTCGACGGCCACACTGGAGCCGGCCGAGACCGAGGCCACCCTGTTCCACGTGCTCCAGAAGCCGACCCTGGAGGTCGTGCGCGCGGCGATCGCGCCCAGCGGCTGGGGCGAGGGCGTGGACGTGCTGGTCGGCGCCGAGGAGGTCGAGGGGCTCAACCACCCCGACCCCGGCACCAACAAGCTCAGCCGGCTGGAGAAGGCGCTGGCCACCGTGCACGACATGCTGGAGGAGGACGAGCAGCCGTACCAGCTGGTGCTGCTGGACTGCCCGCCCTCGCTGGGCCAGCTCACCCGGTCCGCGCTGGTCGCCGCCGACCGAGCGCTGCTCGTCACCGAGCCGACGATGTTCGCGGTGTCGGGCGTGCAGCGGGCGTTCGAGGCCGTGCAGGCCGAGCGGGAGGAGCACAACCCCGACCTCCAGCCGCTCGGCGTGGTCGTCAACCGGGTGCGGCCACGGTCGCACGAGCACCAGTTCCGCATCGACGAGCTGCGGGACATCTTCGGGCCGCTGGTGATGCCGGTCGCGCTGCCCGACCGGCTCGCCGTGCAGCAGGCCCAGGGCGCGTGCATGCCGATCCACATGTGGAACACGCCCGGCGCGCGGGAAGTGGCCCTGGCGTTCAACCTGCTGCTGGCGCGGGTGCTCCGGTCAAGCCGGAGGCGGACCCGCTCGGTCTTCGCCCAGGCCGAGGAGGAGGCCGTCGAAGAGGTCGAAACCGTGGAGGAGCAGACCGTCGAGGCCCCTGGGCCGGCCGCCGAGCCGGGCCCCGTCGGCCGGCCGCAGTTCATGGAACCGCACCTGCCCTGACATGCCCGAAGGGGACACGGTCTTCCTCACCGCGCACCGGCTGCACGACGCACTCGCCGGCAACACGTTGACGCGCGGGGAGATCCGCCACCCCTCTCTGTCCACAGTGGACCTCGCCGGCCGGGTCGTCGCCGGAGTCGGCTCCGTCGGCAAGCACATCCTCACCCGCCTCGAGGACGGCCTCAGCCTGCACAGCCATCTGCGGATGGACGGCAGCTGGCACCTCTACCGCCCCGGCGAGTCCTGGCGCCGGCCGTCCCACCAGATCCGGGCCATTCTGTCCACTTCGGACCGTGTCGCCGTCGGATTCCTGTTGCACGATCTGGAGTTGCTGCCGACCGCCGAGGAGTCTCGGCTGGTCGGCCACCTGGGACCCGATCTCCTGCACCCCGACTGGGACGCCGACATGGCCGCGGAGGCCACCCGCCGGCTGGCCGCCGACCCGTCCCGCCAGATCGGGTTGGCGCTGCTCGACCAGCGGGTGATGGCCGGGGTCGGCAACCTGTACAAGGCCGAGGTCTGCTTCCTGCTCGGCGTCTCTCCCTGGTCCCCGGTGTCCGCCGCCGACCCCGCCCGCGCCGTCGCCCTGAGCCACAAGCTGTTGCTGCGCAACGCCTGGCGTCCCGAGCAGTCGACCACCGGCGAACTGGCCCGGGGCCGGCAGCACTTCGTCTACGAACGCCAGGGCAAGCGGTGCCTGCGGTGCGGCCACACCATCGTCCGGGCCGTCCAGGGCAGCGGCCTCCAGCAGCGCCCGACCTGGTACTGCCCGCACTGCCAGCCGGGGCCCACCTCCTGAGCACGGGAAACCAGGTCACGAAGTCCACAATGGACGGTATTTGTCTCCCCTGGGCGGCAACGATTGTGTGCCTCCCGGTTCTCAGCGTATCCACATGTATCCACCGCCGCCGCGTGTACTCTTGACGTCACGGGGGATCTTTCCTGCACGGCCGATGACCACGGGGGTGACCGGCCGGAGGTCCGCGACACGAGTTCGCACACGCACGCCGATGACGCGCGCCCTGGGGGAGGGCGTCGTCGGCGCACGGTTCTAGGGGGTTCCGTGACGACGCAACATGGTTTCGAGGTCCGCGGTCTGGACGTGCCCCGCGGCGCGGCGCCGCCGACGGGTCGGTTCGGCCGGATGTTCCCGACGCTGCCCGGGCGCCCGCCGACGGGCCTGGAGATGGCGGAGCGGTTCGGCCTGCCGGGCGGGCTGATGGACGGCGGCGACACGACCAGCCAGCAGGACAGCCCCACGCTGGACGCGGGCTTCACGTTCCTGGGCCAGTTCATCGACCACAACATCACCTTCGACGTGACCGGCAACCTGGGCCGGCAGGTCGACCCGGAGGCGACGACCAACTTCCGGCCGCCGATGCTGGACCTCGACCACCTGTACGGCTCGGGCCCGTTCGCGAGCCCGCTGCTGTACGACACCGATTCGCACAACACGAAGCTGGTGCTGTCGCCGGACGGCGTCGACCTGGGCCGCACCGCCGCCGGGGTGGCGCTGATCGGCGACCCCCGCAACGACGAGAACCTGCTGCTCAACCAGACCCACCTGGCGTTCATCAAGTTCCACAACCGGGTGGTGGACGGGCTGCGCGACGGCGAGATCACCGACGTGTTCGGCAACCGGTTCCCGCCGCCGCCCGCGGACGACCCGAACCCGCCGGCCAACGCGTCGATCGCCGACCTGCTGAGCGTGCGCACCTACTGGGACGACCTGTTCGCGGCGGCGCAGCAGATCGTACGCTGGCACTACCAGTGGATCATCGTGCACGAGTACCTGCCGCTGGTCTGCGGCCAGGACGCGGTGGACCGGATCGACCGGCACGGCCTGCGGTTCTTCGATCCGGGCGGCCACCCGTTCATCCCGGTGGAGTTCGCGGTGGCGGCGTTCCGCTTCATGCACCCGACGATCCGCTCCGACTACGCCGTCAACGACAAGTTCACGCTGCCGCTGTTCCCGTCGGACTTCACCGAGCCCGCCCCGACGGATCCGCAGCAGCGCACCGACCTGCGCGGCGGCCCGGTGGCCCCGGAGTTCGCGCTGGACTTCCGGCACTTCTACACGATCGACGGCTCGCGGCCGCAGCGAGCCAAGCGGATCGAGGCGAAGCTGAACGTGCGGCTGCTCGACCTGCCGCCGATCACGGACGTGCCGGTGGAGATCGGCCGCCAGCTGCGCTCGCTGGTGGTGCGCAACCTGCTGCGCAGCGAGGTGCAGCAACTGCCGTCCGGCCAGGACATCAGCCGCAAGATCGGCCAGGTGCCGCTGACCGACGCCGAACTGGCCACCACCGGGCCGATCTACCTCTGGTACTACATCCTCAAGGAGGCGGAGGTCCGCCACGGCGGCGGCCGGCTCGGCGCGGTCGGCGGCCTGATCGTCAGCGAGGTGCTGGTGGGCCTGCTCGACGCCGACCCGACCTCGTACCGCTCCACGTACCCGATCTGGACGCCGACGCTGGCCGACAGCGAGGGCCGGTTCGGCATGGCCCAACTGCTCCGCTTCGCGGGTGTGGTGGAGTGATGTCCCGGGAGCTGTTGTTCGCGCCGTTCGGCTTCCGGCTCGACGACTACGGCCGGCTGGACGTGCCGGCCGGCGCGCAGGGCATGGCGGTCGACTGAAGGGCCTCGGGGGGCGAGGTTTGCCACCACTGGCCTCGCCTCCCCGCTGCTACGGTGATCTGATCGCCGTGATGAGGGGTGACCGCATGGACCCGATCATGACCACGATCGCCGCCGCGCTGGCCAAGGAAGCCGTCACTTCCGGCAAGCAGGCACTGGGCAAACTCCTCGAACGGGTGAAGGAGCGGTTCGCGAAGGACCCCGGCTCGGAGATCGTGCTGGCCTCCGCGCAGGAGAACCCGGACGACACCAAGTGGGTCGACGCGCTGGCCAGGGTGTTGGACCGGACGGGTGAAGCGGATCCGGAGTTCGCGGCGGAGCTGCGAGAGCTGTGGGCGGCGGCCAAGCCGGAGGTCCACTCCGTCGAGCAGACCGCGAGCGGTCACGGCGTGAACAACTCCAACTCCATCAGCGGCAAGGTCATCGGCAACGTCGTGCAGGCCTACAAGATCACCGGCGATATACACGGCACGGCCGGGACTGATCAGCCGAGCTGGTGAAGTCGTTGGCGGGCAACGGTTTCGCGAGGATGCTCCAGCACGTGCAGGATGGCGTGCGCCCGGCCGGCCTCGTCCCGCGCCACGGCGCGGTCGCCGAGCCGCTCGTGGGCCTGGCTGAGCAGGCCGCGCACCACCGCCTCCGGCACCATCCGGTGCATCTCCACCATCACCCGTAACGCCCGGGCCAGCTCGGCGGCGGCCTTGGCCGGCTCGCCGGCACGCAGGAAGGTCTCGCCGACACTGGTCAGCACCAGCGCCTCGTGGTAGCGGTCCTCCTTGTCCTGCACGTGTTTCAACGCCGTGCCGAGGTCGGCGAACGCCTCGTCGTGACGGCCGAGCGCGGCCAGGATCCGGGCGCGGAGGTGGCTGAGCAACCGGTCGTGCGGGGCAAGGGCGGCCGCCCGCTCGACGCAAGCCAGCGCCTCGTCGTACTCGCCGAGGCCGTAGTGCGCCAGCGCGAGCGACTCCAGGTCGGTGGCCAGTCCCTGCTGGTGGTCGGGCGGTTCAACGGCTATGGCAGCGGTGAATTCCTCCTTGGCGGCGGCGAAATCGTCCAGCTCGCAGTGGCGCAATCCCAGCTGGCAGCGCATCCGGGCCTCGGCCCGCCGGTCGCCGCGGCGGATCGCCGCCCGCACCGCGATCTCGTCCACCGCCTTCCAGTCCGCGTACAGCGCGCGGTGGAAGTGCAGGCCCCACAACGCCTCCGCCAGCGCCAGCACCGCATCGTCCATTTCGGACTCGTACGCGGCCGTGGCCACCTGCACGAAGTTGGCCCGGTCCGGCTCCAGCCAGTCCATCGCCTCGCTCTCGTCGCCGGGAAAGGCCGGCACGTGCGCGTATCGAGGGCTCAGCCGCCACCGGTGCGGCGAGATCACCTTGTCCGCGGCGGTCGCACGGTCCACGTGCCACCAGACGATCGACGTCAGGGCAGCCAGCCGGTCGGCGTTGCTGTCGGTGCGGTCCGACTGCTGCAAGGCATGTCCGTGCGCCAGCGCGCTGTACGAGTAGCGGCCGCCGTGCGCCGCCCGCAGCAGCCCGGCTTCCTCCAGCGTGCCGAGCAGGTTCTCGCCCTGCGGGTCGAGCGCGCCGGCCAGCCTTCCGTCGAAGTCGGCGCCGGGGTGCATGGCGAGCAGCCGGTACAGGCGGGCGGCGGCGGGCGGCAGGCTCAGGTACGACACCCCGACAGTCTGCGCTCCCCCGACCGAGGCGATCGACCCTTCTGAAAAGGTCTGCTGCGTCACAGCACCGGAGGCGGTGTCCACGGGCCGCCCGTGACCAGGCACGATAGGAGCCGTGGTGTACAAGCAACTGGTCCGCAGGACGCTGTTCCGGTTCGGTGGGGGCGACCCCGAGGTGGCCCACGAGCGCACGATGGGCGTGTTGCGCCGGGTCGGCGCGATGCCGCCGGTGCTGTCGGCGCTGCGCGCCCGGTACGCGGTGGTGGCGCCGCGGACCGTGTTCGGCGTGCGCTTCCCCAACCCGGTGGGGCTGGCCGCCGGCATGGACAAGGACGGCGTCGCCCTGCCGGCGTGGCCGGCGCTCGGCTTCGGCTTCGTCGAGGTCGGCACCGTCACCCGGCACGCCCAGCCGGGTAACGACCGGCCGCGGCTGTTCCGGCTGCCGGACAGCGAGGCCGTGATCAATCGGATGGGCTTCAACAACCGGGGCGCGCAAGCGCTTGCGGACCGGCTTGACCGGCTCGGGCCGCTGCCCGTGCCGCTGGGCGTCAGCCTCGGCAAGTCCAAGGTGACGCCGGTGGAGCAGGCCGTCGAGGACTACCGGCACTCGATGCGGGTGCTCGGCCGGCACGGCGACTACTTCGCCGTGAACATCAGCTCCCCCAACACGCCGGGCCTGCGGTCGCTTCAGGACCGGGCCGCGCTGAACGAGCTGCTGGCCGGCGTCCAGGACGAGAACTCCGACCGCAAGCCGCTGCTGGTGAAGATCGCCCCCGACCTGACCGACAGCGCCATCGGCGAGCTGCTGGAGGTCTGCGGCGAGCACGAGATCAGCGGCGTGATCGCCACCAACACCACGCTGTCCCGGGACGGCCTGGCGGCGTCCGACCAGGGCCGGGCGGGCGAGGCCGGCGGGCTGTCCGGACGGCCGCTGGCCGCCCGCGCGCTGGAGGTGGTTCGCCTGGTGCACAAGGAGACCGGCGGCCGGCTGCCGATCATCGGCGTGGGCGGCGTGTTCGACCCGGACTCGGCGCAGCGGATGATCGACGCCGGCGCCGACCTGGTGCAGGTCTACACCGGCTTCATCTACGAGGGCCCCGGCCTCATCCGCAAGATCAACCGTTCCCTGCGCTGAACATGCGTGTGGCGCCTGCCCCGGGAGAGTCGGGCAGGCGCCACACGGTCAGGCGATGCGTCAGATCAGGCCCAGGAACAGCAGGCCGTTGGGCGTGCCCAGACCGGTGACGTTGTCGTAACCGCGAGCGGTCTGGATCGTCTGGTCGGGGTTGTTGAACGAACGGACCGTGCGAACGAAGCCGTTCGAGTCGTCGATGCCGTTGGCGTAGTCGACGCGCACCTCACCGGCGCCGGTGATCGGCTTGACGTCGGTCACCGCCGGGGTGTGCGACAGCGCCTTGTACAGCCACGGGTTGATGAACCCGTGCCGGCCGCCGAACTGGTCGGCGACGGCCATCAGGCCGGCCATCAGGGGCGACGCGAGGCTGGTGCCGCCGATGCGGTACTCGCCGTACTTGACGCTGCCGTCCGGGAAGGTCTGCGTGAGGCCGATCAGCATGCCGGTGGTCGGGTCGGCGTCCATCGAGATGTCCGGCACGACACGGCCGCGGGCGTTGCCGGTCTGGTTCTGCTTGGCCAGCGCGTCCGGCACGACACCCTTCTGGTAGTTCGGCTCCGGGAACAGCACCGAGGTGCCGCCGCCCGCGCCGTACAGCCATTTGCCCGGCGCGGCCGGGGCCCAGGCGCCGTTGGTGAGCGTGGACTTGCCGGTGGACCAGCCGGTCTCCAGCACCTTGTCGCCGTCGCGGCCGATGCCGAGGCTGGTGCCGCCGACCGCGGTCACCCACGGGCTGGATGCCGAGAAGTCCGCCGACGGCTTGGGCAGCGCGTGGCTCTCGTCGCCGCTGTCGCCGGAGGAGAAGTACAGGCCGATGCCCTCGGCGGCGGCCTGGGTGGCGATCGACTCGAACGCCTTCACCTCGTCGGCCGGGATGTCCTCACCCTGGTCGCCGTAGGAGTTGGAGACGATCTGGGCCAGGTTGCCGGCCACGATCCGGTTCAGCGCCGCGTCCAGCGAGGAGCAGTCCGCGCCACCCACGTAGAGGATGTTCGCAGCGGGCGCCATGGCGTGGACGGCCTCGACGTCCAGACTCTGCTCGCCGTACCAGCCGGAGGCGTCGCACTGCGACGGGTCCTCGGAGCCGGGGGTGGGCGGGTAGACGAACTGGCTGTACTGCGACTGCTTGAGCGGGTGCGCCGGGTCGTTGCGCTTGGCGTACTCGGCGGCGTCCTGGTACAGCGTCGGCGAACCGAACGCGTCCACGATCGCCACCGTGGTGCCACGGCCGTCGAGGCCGAAACGACCGGCCACGTCGAGCTGGTCGGCCGCACGCAGCTGGCCCGGGGTGTAGCCGCACACGGCGTAGGGCAGCTGCTTGCCGCCGTAGGCCGGGTCGGTGGTGTCGGTCTTCTGCCCGAAGTAGTCCGAGCACGGCCGCGCGTTCACGAACGCGGCGGGCGGCGGCGCGACCGCCGGCGAGGCGGCCTTCGGCTGCGCGACGGCGTTCGGCGCGGCGTCACCGGCGGCGCCCACGTGCTGGGGCTTGAGCAGCGCGGTGGCCTGGTCGATGTTGACGATGCCGGAGACCAGCGACGCGACCGAGTTCGGCACCGACAGCGGGCGGTCCTGCGAACGCAGGGTCTTGCCCTTGACGCTGTACTCGCCCAGCTGGACGCCGAAGGCCTTCTGGACCTGGTCCACCGAGCCCGAGGCCTCGATGTAGGCGTTGTTGGACGGCACCGAGCCGGCGGTGAAGCCGGCGGAGGTGAGCCAGTTGCGGACCGCGCCGACCGTGGCTGCGGTGGGCGCGAAGCGGGAACGCACCTGGTCGGCGGTGAGGAAGTGCTTGTACGACGCGCTGGTCGGGTCGGACACGGCGGCCGCCGCGGCCTCCAGCCCGGCCTGGTCGGCGAGCTTCAGGTACACCCGGAAGGTCACGTTGCTCGCCGCGGCGGCGGTGCCGACCTTGGCGTTGGGGGTGGCCCACACCGGGTGCGAGTCCGGGATCTCGGACTGCCCCGCCGCGGCGGCCGACGGCACGAGGCTGGTCATGCCGGCCCCGGCCATCGTCAGCGCGAGCAGGAACGCTGGAGTTCTTCGCACGAAAACGCCCCTTCTCCAAGAACCCGCGGCAAAAGCCGCGGGACGGAAATCAACCCCCGGGCGGAATGGGTTCCCGCGGCCCACCCAACACGGGACGCCAGGAAGGCTAACCCTGAGGGGAACCTGAGGAGAACAGGGAGATTTTCAATGTGATCGCGGTTTTTAACAGAACCAATCGATCAGCCGCGAGCGGCCCTCAGCGTTCGGAGCAGGGGGTGCCCGACCACGATGAGCAGCGAACCCCAGGCGATGCCCCCGAGCGCGACGCCTCCGACGGACACGGTCAGATTGCCGACGCCGGCCACCAGTGCGGCGCCCGCGATCATCAGGTTCACGGGATTGAGGAGATCGACCCGGTTGTCCAACCAGATGCGCACGCCCACCAACGCGATCAAGCCGTAGAGCAGAACCATCGCGCCGCCGAGAACGCCGGCCGGCATGGTGTTGAGCAGCGTCCCGAATTTCGGGCAGAAAGACAGCACTATCGCCCCTGCCCCGGCGACCACGTAGGCGGCGGTCGAGTAGACCTTGGTGGCGGTCATCACGCCGATGTTCTCGGCGTACGTGGTGGTGCCGGAGCCGCCGCCGAGCCCGGCCAGGGCCGTGGACAGGCCGTTGGCGATCAGCGCGTCGCCGACGCTGCCGTCCAGGTCACGGCCGGTCACCGCGGCGACCGCCTTGACGTGCCCGACGTTCTCCGCGACCAACACGACCACTACCGGCAGCACCGCGAGCACCACGTTGGGCCGCAGCTCCGGCCCCGTCAGCTGGGGAAAGCCGAACCAGGCGGCGTTGGCCACCTCGCCCAGCCGACCGGCGTCCAGCCCGCCGGTCACCGCGGCGACCAGCCACCCGACGAGCATGCCGATCAGCACCGACGCGCGGGACAGCAGGCCGCGGCCGAGCACGCCGCAGAGCAGGATGACGGCCAGCGTGATCACGCCGAGCCAGGGTTGGTCCTGGAAGTTGCGGGTGGCGGTCGGCGCGAGGTTGAGCCCGATCAGCATCACGACGGCGCCGGTGACCACCGGCGGCATGAGCGACTCCAGCAGCCGCACGCCGAGCGCCTTGACGGCGATGCCGACGAACACCAGCAGCAGACCCGCGGCGAGCACGCCGCCGAGCTGCGCCGCCAGGCCGTCCATCCGGGAGGCGGCCAGCGGGGAGATGAACGCGAACGAGGAGCCGAGGTAGCTGGGCACCCGGTTGCGGGTGAGCACCAGGAACATGAGCGTGCCCACGCCGGAGAACAGCAGCGTGGTGGCGACCGGGAAGCCGGTGCTGGCCGGTACGAGAACGGTGGCGCCGAACATGGCCGCGACGTGCTGGAGGCCGAAACCCGCGGTCAGCGGCCAGCTCAGCCGCTCCTCGGGGGCCACCACCTCGCCGTCCGTCACACGACGCCCGTCGCCGTGCACGGTCCACAACGCCACGTCGACCTCCCCGAGGGTCTGGCCTGCCCAAGGGCCTGGGCTACGCTGCCTCGCCCGATCCTGCCACGGCGGGTAGTGGTCTCGGCTAGGTAACGAACTGATAATCACACATTTGCCTGAAGAATCTCCGCCGGCACGCACAATGTGCCAACAAATCAGTCACGTGCGGTCACCAGTCACGGGATAGTGGCCACCCCTGAGCCCGAACGGCGCAGCAGGACGGCACCGATCAGCGGAAGTCGTCCGAACCGGACAGTTCACGCAGCGCCGAGGCCAGCCCGGACAGCCGGTCGCTGGCGTCGAGCAGCGCGTCGTTGGGCGTGACGGAGCCGCTGGCGATGACCGCCTGGCCGGCGGTGCCGATCAGCGCGAGATAGCCGTCGAGGCCCTCGTCGAGGCGGCGGCGCAGGTCGGCGACGCCCTGGTCGAGCGGGCCGCGCTGGGACAGCGGCGCGAGGTCCCGGGCCCGTTCCACGGCGGACAGCTGGGCGGCGACGGCGCGCAGCGCGGTCGCGGCCTCGGTGGCGGATTCCTGCGCGTGGGCCAGCGATTGGGCCGGCAGCGGGGCGAGGCCGCCGGGACGCGGCGTGCCCAGCTGGACCAGCAGCTCGGCGAGGCCGGCCTCGGCCTCGGCCAGCCGGCGCATCGGCTCGCGGGCGGCGGACCCGGCCGCGGGCAGCCGGACCGGCGGCGGCATGGCGGCCGGCAGCGGCTGGCGGTGCAGCGCGACCAGCTTGCGCACGGATCCGGTGGTGCAGAAGGCGAACACGGCGGTCACGGCCATCGCGGTGATGCCGTTGAAGGACAGCAGCGAGTTGCCGGCCGCGTCGATGCCGATCCAGAGGCCGCCGAGGGCGGTGGTGCCGGTCCACGCGGCGGTGGACCGCTTGGCCCGGCGACGGCGACGCAGCAGCTTGGCGCGGGGGTCGCGCCAGCTCGCCACCTTGGTGCGGACGGAATCGGCGACCGGACCACGCAGCTGCTCGCCGACCGTTTGACCGAGCCTGATCAGCTCGCCCAGGTCGCGCCTGCGCGGTCCGGCCGCCATCGCCCTACTCCCCCGTCATGCCGCTCAGGACTGCTGCTTCTCCTGCTGCACCCGCGCGGCGATCTCCTGCTGGATGCTGGCCGTCGCCGGGCTGACCGCGGGCGTCGAGGCGCCGCCGGTGACCTCGCCGGCCACCGAGCCGCCGCGCAGCGAGGCGCGGATCTGCTCCAGCCGGGCGTTGCCGGCCATCTCCGTGGTGGACGCCTGGACCTCCAGCATGCGGCCCTGCACCGAGTTGCTGGCCAGCTCGGCCGAGCCCAGCGCGGTGGAGTACCGCTTCTCGATCTTGTCGCGGACCTCGTCCAGCGACGGCACGTTGCCGGGGGCGGCCAGCTCGCTCATCTGGTTGAGCGACTTGGACACCTGCTCCTGCATCTTGGCCTGCTCCAGCTGGCTGAGCAGCTTGGTGCGCTCGGCCAGCTTCTGCTGGAGCATCATCGCGTTGCGCTCGACGGCCGTCTTCGCCTGCCCGGCCGCCTGGAGGGCCTGGTCGTGCAGGGTCTTGAGGTCCTCGATGTTCTGCTCGGCCGTCACGAGCTGCGTGGCGAAGGACTGCGCCGCCTGCTCGAACTGCTGCGCCTTGGCCTCGTCGCCCTTGGACCGGGACTCGTCGGCGAGCACCAGCGACTGGCGCGCCGAGGCCTGGAGCTTCTCCACCTCGCCCAGCTGCCGGTTCAGCTTCATCTCCAGCTGCCGCTGGTTGCCGATGACGGCCGCGGCCTGCTGGGAGAGCGCCTGGTGCTGCTTCTGGGCCTCCTCGATGGCCTGTTGGATCTGCACCTTCGGATCGGCGTTCTCGTCAATCTTGGCGGAGAACGCCGCCATCAGGTACTTCCAAGCCTTCACGAAAGGGTTGGCCATCTCCTCCGCCTGCCTTCTGCTTACTCCTGGATGTGCGCGAACGCCGCGACCAGGCCAACGAGCCGGTGGCGGTGCGGGTTCCATCGTGTCAGGTGAGCTGGGCCGCTACCACCGACCCCGCCGAATATCAGGGTGGGCCCTGAGCGGGAACCCCGGGCAGCTCCCGGGCCAGCACCCTGACCTGAGCCAGGGCGGCGCGCAGTTCCACCAGCTCAGCGGCCGGATTCGGACCGTCGGGGTGGCCCGAATCACGAACTCGTTCCAACCCGGTGACGCACGCGTGCAGGCGTGTCGTCAGCGCGTCGCGGGTCGCGCGCAGTCGCTCCGCGGTAGCCAGACGATCACTCACCGCACGATAGGCCTCGGTCATCGGCGGTCCGCCGGACTCGTCGGCGAGGCGGGCGGCCAACTGGTCACGGGTCCGGCGCAGGCGCGCGGCGTGCAGCGCCGCCAGCGTCCGGTTGATCGCGTCGATGTCGGCCGCCGCGGCGCGCATCTCAACCAGCACGCCGACGGCGTCCTCGGTGTGCAGCTGTTCGACCGCCACCACGGCGCGGTCCACCCATTCGACGTCGAGCCGGCGCTCCCGGACCGGCGGGCCCGTCCGGGCGACGGGCCTGCGCCTGGTCAGCACCAGCAGCGATCCGGCGGCGACGGCCAGCAGCACCACGACCACCAGCAGCGCCACCAGCTCGAACTCGTCCAGGGTGGAGCGCCTCCTCCCGTGCTACGCGGCGACCACGACCTCTCCCCGCGGCGGGGTCAGGGTGGGCAGCCGGTGGGTGAGCACCGGTTGGAGCCGGATGTCGCTGAGCTTGTCCCCCACGGACTCGGACAGCAGGCGGCCGCCCTCGTACGGGGCGTCGGCGTGCTCCCGCGACTTCACGGCGTCGTCCGCGGTCGGCGCGTTGGCCACCGCGGCCAGCGCGCTCATGTCGGAGGCGACTGTGTGCAGGAGATCGGCCATCGGCAGGTCCAGCGCGTCGCAGATGGCGGCCAGCAGCTCGCTGGAGGCCTCCTTGCGACCGCGCTCCACCTCGGACAGGTAGCCCAGGCTGACCCGTGCCGAGCGGGACACCTCACGCAGCGTGCGGTGTTGGGTGGTGCGGGTGTGGCGAAGCCGATCACCGATCGCCTCGCGAAGCAGCACAGTCATCGCGCGCCTCCTTCCAGCCGGGCCCGTACCGACCACGTTACCCAGACGGCACCCCCGCTGGCACCGACTTCTCACCACGTACGCCCAAGGCGAACGAGTGAAAGGTCCCGGATGTTCCCCGGGCCACGGTGACCGGCCAAGATCTCCGACAGGCCGTTGACCAGCGCTCGAGCGGCTCCAGGTCCATTCTCCCGCGATCTTGGCAACGCGTCGCGGTGCGCTCCGGTTCACCACACGATCGAGCGGCTCGCCACACTTCGAGACGGGCGATTCGGGCAAGGCCGGCTACCCGCTGTTCACCTGTCGCCGCGCCGAAAGCCGCGCGGACCGCCGTTTCGCGGACCGCTGCGGGGGTGAACGGCGCATACTCTACGATCCCTGGCGTGTCGGAGGCTCTCCTCGCACGGGATGAAGCCGGCGAATCCACCGTCGTCACCTCGGTGCCGACCACGTCGCGATCTCGCCTGGTCCCGGTGCTGATCTTTCTCGGTTTCGCGCTGCTCGGCGCGGCGTGGGCGATGGCCCAGCCGTGGGACGGCGCGCCGGACGAACGCGCCCACATGGTGCGCGCCGTCGGCGTCGTCAGCGGGCAGATCGCGCCGGACGGTTGGACCGCCGTCGGTCCGGTCACCCAGCACGTGCCTTCGGAGCTGAAGTTCGACGCCTGCTTCGCGTTCGACCCCTCGAAGTCGGCCGCGTGCCTCTACGACAAGCAGCCGATCCACGGCCAGATGGTCAACGAGACCACCGCTGCCGGCCGCTACCAGCCGCTGTACTACGCGCTGGTCGGCTGGCCGCTGAGCTGGATGCCGGACAACCTCGGCCTCACGCTGTCCCGGCTGATCGGCGTGCTGCTGTCGGCCGGTTTCGTCGGGTTCGCCGCGCTGGCCGTGGTCCGCTGGGTGCGCCGCCCGCTCATGCTGGCCGGCCTGCTGCTCGCGGTCACGCCGGAGGCGCTGAGCGTCATCGGCGAGATCAACCCCAACGGCCTGGAGATCGCCTCCGCGGTCGCGATGTGGGCGGCGCTGATACCGCTGGTCTTCGAGGACGGGCCGATCGACCGTCGGCTGGTGTGGCTGGCCGGCGTCGCCGCGGCCGTGCTCGCCCTGGTGCGCCCGAACGGCCCGCTGGAGGTCGCCGAGGCCGCCGTCGCGGTGCTGCTGTTCGCCGGCGGGACGCGGCTCAAGCGCTTGTTCACCAGCAAGAAGGTGTGGGCCCTGATCGTCGGCGTCGGCGTGGCCGGGGTCGCCTCGGGCGTGTGGACACTGGTGCTGAAGGCCAACGAGCTGCTCGCCGTCGGCGGGCACAACTGGACGTACGCCCAGGCCCTGCGGGTCGTGATCGCCGACCGGCTGCCCGGCTACGTCGAGGGCATGATCGGCTACTTCGGCTACCTGGACACGGAACTGCCCGCCACCTTCTACTTCGTGTGGCTGGCGGTGACCGGTTTCATCGTGCTGACCGCGATGGTGGTCGGCTCGCGGGCCGACCGGTGGCGAATGATCCTCACCGTGGCGGTCACGTTCGTGCCGATCGCCGCCGGCGACGTCCTCACCGTGCACTCGCTCGGCATGATCATGCAGGGCCGCTACATCCTGCCGGTGTCCGCCGGCATCGTGCTGATGGCCACGCACATCATCAGCCGCAGCGGCGCGGTCAGCGCCCGTCACCAGCGGGCCGCCGTCGGGTTCGTGGCCGGGGTAGTGGCGTTCGAGCAGTTGTGGGCGCTGATGTACGCGATGATCCGGTTCCAGCACGGGCTGAACAGCGAGATCCCGCTGATGAATCCCCTCGACGGCCCCTGGCATCCGGTGATCGGATCGCCGGCGACGCTGGCGCTCGGCGTCGTGGGGGTGGCCGTGCTGCTCGTCGCCGTGCGGACGGCTAAGTTCACCGACGCAACGGCAATCCCGACGAGGTAGGGGACAAATGATGGATCTCGTCGCAGAGCGGGGACAACCGGACGAAACGCCACCGAACTTCGTGGTCCGGTTGGCCAAGCACAGCTTCGTGCGCTTCCTGGTCGTCGGCGGGCTGAGCGCGGGCGTCGACACCGGCGTGGTCTTCGTGCTGCACGGCCTGCTGGGCGTCGATCCCCAGCCGGCCAAGATGGTGTCGACCGTGGTGGCGTTCTTCTTCAACTTCACGCTCAACCGCATGTGGTCGTTCGGCAGCAGCCTGCCGGCCGGCAAGCAGCTCGTCTACTACGGCATCCTCGCGGTCGCCAACTGGGGCTTCGGCGTGATCGTGTTCCCCTGGCTGGTCTCGCTCGGCGTCCAGTACGTGATCGCCAACCTGCTCACCATCGGCGTCGCGTCGATACTGAACTACATCGGCTACCGGTACTGGGTGTTCAGGAAGTAGCCGGCAGCGCGGCCCGCAGCAGGTCCAGCACGGCCGTCACGCTGTCGGCCCGGACCTGGTGCCGGTCACCGGCCAGGCTCAGCCGGCGCACCTCGACGCCGGCCGGGCCGGCGACCGCCACGTACACGGTTCCCGGTGCGACCCCGTCCTGCGGGTCGGGGCCGGCGACGCCGGTCAATCCCAGGCCCCAGGTCGCCTCGCAGCGGTCGCGGGCGCCCCGGGCCAGCTGCGCCGCCACATCCGGGTGCACCGCCCCGTGCTCGGCCAGCAGCCCCGCGTCCACGCCGGCGAGCTTCGCCTTCAGCTCCGTCGCGTACACGATCAGGCCGCCGCGCACGACCGCGCTGGACCCCGGCACCGACGTCAGCTCCGCCGCCACCAGGCCGGCGGTCAGCGACTCCGCCGTCGCCACCGTGTGCCCCAGGCGTCGCAGCCGGGCCACCAGGTCGGCCGTCACGGCGCCACGGAGCGGCGGGCCACCGCGCGCAGCCGGAACGCCCTGAGCACGTAGTCCACGCCCGTCACCACCGTCAGCAGGATCGCGATACCCATCGTCACCCAGCGGACGAACAGCAGCCACGGCGGCAGCGGCAGCAGGTAGAAGCCGATCGCCACGATCTGCATCAGCGTCTTGGCCTTGCCGCCGCGGCTGGCCGGGATCACGCCGAAGCGGATCACCCAGAACCGGAGCAGGGTGACGCCCAGCTCGCGGACCGCGATCACGATCGTCACCCACCACGGCAGGTCGCCCAGGATCGACAGGCCGACCAGGGCGGACCCGGTCAGCGCCTTGTCCGCGATCGGGTCGGCGATCTTGCCGAAGTCGGTGACCAGGCCGTGCTTGCGGGCCAGGTCGCCGTCGATCCGGTCGGTGATCGAGGCCAGCACGAACAGCCCGAACGCGACCAGCCGCCACAGCAGGTCGGTGCCACCGCCGGTGAACAGGGCGAGCAGGAAGAACGGCACGATGACCAGCCGCGACACGGTCAACACGTTGGCGATGTTGACCAGCGGCACGGCTCTGGGCTCCTCGCCCGGGGAGCTCATCGCGGCAGCACTTCGATCGGGCGAACGATGAGGTCCACCCCCTCGCTGTCGGTCACCTCGGCCCGGACCAGGTCGCCGACCTTCAGGCCGTCGGCGTCGAGGACCACGCACTCGCCGTCGACTTCCGGCGCCTGATGGGCGGCCCGGCCGACGCAGTCGCTGTCGTCATCCTCCTCGTGCTCGACGAGGACCACCACCTGCTCGCCGATCCGGTCCTCCGCGCGCTGCGCCGTCAGCTCCTCGACCAGGGCCGAGAAGCGGGCCACCCGCTCGGCGATGGTGTCCGCGTCCAGCTTGCCGTCCAGGGTCAGCGCCTCGGTGCCGTCCTCGTCGGAGTAGCCGAACACGCCCACCGCGTCCAGGCGGCCCTCGGTGAGGAAGCGCTCCAGCTCGGCCAGGTCGTGCTCGGTCTCGCCGGGGAAGCCGACGATGACGTTGGTGCGGATGCCGGCCGTGGGGCTCAGGTCGCGGATCTGCTTGATCAGGTCCAGGAAGGAGTCGGTCGAGCCGAACCGGCGCATCCGGCGCAGCACCGCCTCGCTGGAGTGCTGGAAGGACAGGTCGAAGTAGTCGGCCACGCCCGGCGTCGTCGCGATCGCGCGGACCAGGCCGGGGCGGGTCTCGGCGGGCTGGAGGTAGGAGACACGGACGCGGTCGATGCCCGGCACCTGGGCCAGGCTGGGGATCAGCGTCTCCAGGGCCCGGACGTCGCCGAGGTCCTTGCCGTACGAGGTGGAGTTCTCGCTGACCAGGAACACCTCGCGGACGCCCTGCGTGGCCAGCCAGGCCGCCTCGCCCAGGATCTCCTCCGCGCTGCGGGAGACGAAGGCGCCGCGGAAGCTCGGGATCGCGCAGAAGGAGCAGCGCCGGTCGCAGCCCGAGGCGATCTTCAGCGGGGCCACCGGCGCCTTGTCCAGGCGGGTGCGCAGCACCTGCGGGCCCCAGGCCGTGCCGTGGCCCGGCAGGGCCACCTCCGGCGCCTTCTGCGGTCGCTGGACCGGGCTGATCGGCAGCAGCGTGCGGCGGTCCACCGGCTTGTGCGATTCGACCGTGCGGCCCTGGAGCACGTCGTCCAGCCGCTCGCCCAGGTTCGGGTAGTGGTCGAAGCCCAGCACCGCGTCGGCCTCCGGCAGGCTCTCCGCCAGCTCCGCGCCGTAGCGCTCGGCCAGGCAGCCCACCGCCACCACCTTCGCCCCGGAGTCCGACGCCGCCAGCAGCGTGTCCACCGAGTCCTTCTTCGCCGACTCCACGAAGCCGCAGGTGTTGACCAGCACGACGTCCGCGCCGCCCTCGTCGGGGTCGACCAGCTGCCAGCCGTCGGCCGTCAGCCGCCCGGCCATCTCCTCGGAGTCGACCTCATTGCGGGCGCAGCCGAGAGTGAGCAGGGCGACACGGCGGGACGTGGAGGGGGAAGACACGTGCTCAAGGGTATCCGGTCACTCCTCGGGCTGGATCTCGACGACCTGGTCGCCGGCGACGCGGACGGCCTGGTGGGCGGTCCAGGAGCCGTCGGGGCCGGTGACGTCGAGGGTGACGTGCAGCAGGTCGCCGTCGGCCCGGATGTCCTGGACGGTGAAGCGGACGCCCTGGTCGAGCAGGCCCTGGTACCAGGCGATCACCTCGTCGCGGGTGCGGCAGCTCTCGCCCCAGCGGGCGTCGGGGTGCAGCAGCTCGGCGAACCGGGCGGGGTCGGCGGAGTCGAGGGCGGCCCGGATGCGGTCGATCACGAGGAGAGCCTCCGTTCGAGCGGGGTGCGGAACCGGGGAGTGACGCGGACGTCGCCGAGCACGGCGGCGAGGCGGTCGACCTCGGCGGAGATGGCGCGAGCGGCGGCGCGAGGCACGTCGGCGACGGCCTCCCACGCCAGCGAGCCGTCGGCACGCTGCGCCCAGCCGCCGACCACTCGGCCGTCCCACCACACGGTGGGCCCGATGTTGCCGGTCCGGTCGAACAGCGGCGACGGGTCGGCGGGCAGGTACCAGGACCGCTCCTGCCAGCCCATGGGCGCGGGGTCGAGGGCGGGCAGCAGGGCGGCCCACGGCTCGACGTCCGGGATCACGAGATCCGGTGGGGCGAAGGCAGCTGCGCCGTCCTCCAGCACGACGGGTGAGGCGTCGACGAGGGCCTTGCGGACGTCGGTCAGCGTCCAGCCGGTCCACCACTTGATGTCGGCGGCGGTCGCGGGCCCGTAGCGGTCGAGCCATCGCCGGACCAGCTCGGCCTTGGCATCGGGGACGTCCTCGAACGGCACGGCCGGCGCCCACCGGAACTGGCTGCTGGTCCACCCGCCACGGGGCCGGGACCGCCGGATCGAGCCCTCGGCGGCGAGCACCCGGATCACCCGGGTGCCGATGCTCTGCGTTGCCTCGTAAGGCTTTCCGACGGCCACGGCGATCTGTTCCCGCAGCTCGGGGACGTCGAGGCCGAGGTCGGCGGCGGTGGCCTCGCCCCGGGCGGCCAGCGCGGAAATTGTCGACTTCTCGACTCGGGCCAGCCAGGCCGCCGAGTAGCCGGCGTCGGCGAGGAACTTGACCAGACCGGCCCGCTCACGGGCGGCGATGGCCCGGCCGGTGGAGGACCAGACGACCGGCGCGAGGTCGTCGGCGACGGCGAACATGGTCCGCCGCATCGCCAGCATCCGGTGCATCGAGGAGTACAACGCCTGCTCGACGGCGGCGACGGACGGCTCCCGAAGCCGCGCGAACACCGACAGGAACACGGTGGCGGCGTCGGTGGCGTGCAGGGCGAGGACGGCGTCGGCGACCTCGGCGACGGTGTCGCCGCGCCGGGCCAGCAGCTGGCGGGCCCCGAGCAGGGCCCGCCGCTGCCGATCGGTGATACGTCTCACCCGGACAGCATGGCGGTCAGCTGACCGCCTGCACGACAACCGTCGAGCGACCGACGACCGTGCCGTCCTCCAGCACGAGCGCCAACTCGCCGCGGAGCACCCGCCCGGCGCCGGGCTGCGCGCCGGCGGTGACCGCGCCGGTGACCGTCCACGAGCCGCCGGACGACCGAAGCGCGTTGCTGTCGTTGACGGTCACGGTGCCCAGCGACGGCGCCACGTAGGTGTCGCTGTAGTCGTAGGCGGTCGTGCCGCCCGGCACGGCGAAGCCGTCGATCTCCACCTGCCAGTGTCCGGCGGCCGGGTTCTTGATCGTGACCTGCTCCTCGGCGGTCGGGCCGCCGCTGCTGCCGGCCTGCACACAGCTGCCGCCGGTGCAGTCGTAGACGACCATGTCGAGGTCCGCGCCGCCGGCGGCCGGGTTGCCGATCTTCGCCGTGAACGTGGTCGCGCCGGCCGGCACCGTCACGTCGAACTTCTGCTTCGCGCCCTCGGCGATGGACGGCCGGGAGATCGCCGAACTGCCCAGCGTCCCGCCGGTCAGCCGGCCGGTGAACGCCGCCAGCTGGTTGGCCACCGTGTAGCTACGGGCCACCGGCGTGCCGATCGTCGCCGACGCGATGGTGTCCGGGTCCGGGCTGATCTTGGCGCCGATCAGCGAGGTGGTCAGCGTGAACGGCACGACCGCCGCGTCGGAGGTCCGCCGCGACTCGACGGTGATCTCCCACACGCCCGGCATCGGGTTGACGACGGTGCGGCTGGTCGGCGTCCCACCGGCGCAGCCGGCGCCCGCGTCGGGCAGGTAGCAGTTGGTGGATGTGTTGGAGTCCAACGGAACGCCGGTGGGATCGTTGCGCAGGAACCGGATCTGGCCGGTGCTCGCGGCGAGGTCCACCTTGAGCGCGGACGCCCCGGCCGGCACCTTGACGAACACGCTGGTGCTCTCGTTCCGGCTGCTCTTCCCCTTGCTGGACAACGAATAGCCGTTGGCCGCGGTGAAGTCCTGGGCGGCGATCACCGTGTTCAGGCTGACCAGGTTCGTGCCGGACACCTTGAGCAGCGCGGAATGCACGCCGACGGTGCGCGGATCGACCTTGACGTCGAAGGACACCGGCTTGTTCAGCGGCAGCACCACGGAGCCCGCGGACCTGAACGTGCCGTCGTCGCCGGTCCACTGCACGTCGTAGCGGACGTTGCGGTCGGGACCGCTGGTGCGGGTCAGCGTGTACGTGCGGGTGTACGCCTTACCGACGGCCACGCCCTCGCGGTCGTAGATGCCGACGCCCTGCCCCGGCGTCTTCAACTGGCTGCTGAGCACGGTGTTCACCGGCACGCTGGCCGTCACCGAAACCGGGGAGACGTTGTCCTGCAAGCGATGGAACGCTCGCGGCACATCGATCAGGCCGGCGCCCTGCTCGTACGCGCCGACACCGGACACGAACCTCGCGGTGGACTTGATCGCCTCACGCAGCGACGCCACCGGCGGCCGCTGGCCGTGATGGGTCGCCTTGTACGCGCCGATGAGCAGCGCGGCAGCGCCAGTGGCCTGCGGGGCGGCCATCGAGGTGCCCTGCAACATGCCGTACCCGTTGGGCAGCGGATACGTCCCGACGACCGGGCTGCCCGGCTGCCACGGCGGAATCGTGGAGACGGCCGCGCCCGGCGCGACGATGTCCGGCTTGAAACCGCCGTCCTCACGGGGACCGCGGGACGAGAACGGGTGCAGGCCCAGCTTCGCGGCCGTCACGGAACCGTAGTTGGAGAGCCAGGTCGCGTCGGTGATGGACGAGCCGACGCTGATCGCGTCGGTGGCCACGGACGGGTCGCCGACGGTGTTCACGCCCGCGCCGCTGTTGCCGGCCGAGATGAACAGCTGCACGTTGTACTCGGCGATGGTCCGGTTGTAGAGGTCGGCGCGCGCGTTGTTGCCGTCGTTGAGCGCCGGCAGGCCGCCGATGGAGATGTTGATGGCGTCGGCGCCGTTGCGGGCGGCGTAGAGCAGGCCGTCGATCAGGCCGCTGTTCGTGCACGAGGACGTGGTCAGGCAGACCTTGACCGCCATCAGCTTCGCGCCCGGCGCCGCGCCGGCCATCTTGCCGCCGAACAGCGAGTTCGCGGCGACGATGCCGGAGACGTGGGTGCCGTGCTCCGCGCCGGCGATGCCGATGTTCACGTAGGCGGTGTCGTTGCCGTTGTAGTTGGAGAGGTTCGTCTGCACCACGAACGCCACCGGTCCGAAGTGCCCGACGTCCTGCTTGTAGCGGTAGTCGATCATCGGGGCGTTGTTGGTGAAGTCGCCGTCCCCGTCGACGTCGACCCGCACCTCCTTGGTCGTCACGTCCTGGAGCACGCCGAAGACGTCGGTCTTGTCGCCGTCGCGGTTCAGGTCGCCGCCCAACTCGCCGGCGGCGAGGTCGCCGGCGGTCTCGGCCAGCGTGGCGAAGGTGTACAGGCCGCCGGTGGCGGGGGCGGTCCAGTTGCGGCCGGCGGCGGTGAACTTGCCGGTGTAGCGGGTCTTCGACATCGCGACCCACGTGCCGTCGCCGGACGAGGTCGGGCTGTTCGCGTCGAACCAGTCGACGATCTTACGCTCGCCGGTGGTCGTCTTGGCCAGTGACGGCGTGTCCAGGTCGATGCCGGAATCGAGGACCGCGACCGTCGTGCCGCGGCCGTCCCACTGCGGCGCCTGCAGCGCGAACTGCGCCGCGCCCGTGTCGCCGGTCGGCATGTACGGGTTGATCCGCGGGGTGTCCTTGCCCGGCGGCTTCTGCGGCAGCGGCGCCGCGGACCCCTCCGGCTTCGGGTCGTCCAGCTTGATCAGGCCGTCCACGTCCACGGATTTCACGGCGCCCAGCTGGGCCGCCTTCTCCGCCTTGTCGCGCGGCACCTCGACCTTGAGGTAGTCCACGTCCTTCGCGGCGGTCTCGACCCTGCCGCCGAGGTCGCGCAGCTGCTGCGCGGCCTGATCGGTGCGGCCGCGCTCGGCGGCCACCACCAGCGTGACCGTCGGCTTGCCTTGGCGTTCCGCCTCGGCGACCAGTTCCCGGTCGTGCTTGTCGAGCTGCTTGGCCGAGCTCGGCGGGGTGTCGTCCGCGCTGGCAGCAGGGGTGGCCAACGTGAAGACGCCCGCTCCGAGCACGCCGGCGATGGCCAGCGCCCCGACTCGGCGTCTGAGGTGTGCGGTCACAGGGGTAATCCCTTCCTGGAGGACAACGCCCCCGAAGCACACCTTTCGACCATTGACCGGACAATCGGACATAAAGAGCATCTTCCGCCGATCGTCGTGAACTGATCGGCCGAATGGTGCCGGTCGACACGATCAGATGTCGCCCAGCCACTCCACCGCCCGGCGCAGCGGATCACCGGTACCCTCGTCGGGCTCGATCGCCGACTCGTGGCGGCGGCCGCGGCGATCGACCGCCACCGACGTGGTGATCGCCAGCGCCGAGCCGTCGGAGAGTCGGCAGAGGACATTGCCGGTGGGCACGCCGGCGGTCGCGGCGCCGAAGGACCGGGTCAGCGGCCGGCCTCGGAACGCCACCACGACGCCCTCCGCGGAGCTCGCCGTGCGCCCGTCGTGCAGAACCGCGACGGGCAGATCCGTGAGGTCGACGGCCTGGGTGCGGTTGCCGAAGCGCACACGCTCGCCGGTTCTTCTTTCGTACGAGAGGAAATCCGCGTCACCGAGCAGCGGATCCACCACGGCGAGCATCGGCCGGATGTTGCCGCCGGTGTTGCCCCGCAGATCGACGACCCAGGCCCTCGCCGGACGTCGCAGCACCTCGCGACCAACCCGCGCGTAGTCGCCGCCCTCGCCTCTCACGCCCGGCAGCCGCAGCACACCAACGCCCTTCACGACCTCACCGCTCGGCAACTCCCCTTGCGCGCGCATACCGGCGCCGACCAGTCTGCTGTGCCGGTCGCCCAGCGACGCGAACGCCAGCCGCAGCGCCTCGCGGAGCGTGCCGCCGCTGCTCATGACGGCCAACGCGGCGTCGGTCACCGACTCCCAGTCGACACGGTCCGCGTAGTACGCCCGCGTCCGCAGCAGCTCGAGCGCCTCCTCGACCGGGCTCACGCCGGCAGGTCGACGGCGTGCAGGGTCTGCAACTCCTCGTCGGGCAGCGCGTCGAGGTCGACGTCCGGACCACCAAGACGGACGGCCTGCCGGGCGATGGTCCGCTCCAGCAGGCCCCGCGCCGAGCGGCCGTTGGCGAAGCCGACGCCCCGGTCGATGGCGGCGATCGCGGCCGGCAGGGCGGCGCGCAGGTCGTCGGCGAGCAGGTAGCTCTGGCTCCTGGCCATCGCCTCGAAGATGCCGGTCAGCTCCTCGTTGCTGTAGTCGGGGAAGTTCACGGTCGCCCCGAACCGCGACCGCAGGCCGGAGTTGGCGTCCAGGAAGCGGTCCATGTCGGCGGGGTAGCCGGCGGCGATCACGAGCAGGTCGTCGCGGTGATTCTCCATCTGCACAAGGATTTCGGCGATAGCCTCCGGGCCGTAGTCGCCCTGCGTGGCGCCGACGAGCGTGTACGCCTCGTCGATGAACAGCACGCCGCCGATGGCCTTCTCACAGACGGCACGGGTCTTGGTCGCGGTCTGCCCGAGGTACTCGGCGATCAGGTCGGGACGGCTGGTTTCCACGAGGTGCCCGGACGACAGCACGCCCATCTCCCGGAACAGCTGGGCGATCAGCCGCGCCACGGTCGTCTTGGCGGTGCCCGGATTGCCCGTGAACACCAGATGCCGGCTGCGTGGCGCGACCTTGAGCCCGGCCGACCGGCGGCGCGCGTCCACCCGGGTTTCGGCGACGAGCGTGTGCACTTGCTCCTTCACCGGTGCCAGCCCGATCATGCCGTCCAGTTCGGCGAGCAAGTCGGCGAGGCTACGCCGCTTGCCGCCGTCGCCCTGCTGCACGCCACTGTCTTCGGGCGCCGGCAAATCCGCTGCCACCAACAGGTTCAGCACCGAGGCGTCGACGTTTCCGGCGGCGGCGAGCCGTCCGGACTGCTTGGTGATGGTCGCCTCCAGCAGCTGCCGCGAGGACCGTCCGTTGGCGAAGCCGCGGCCGCGCGGGATGCGTGTGATCCGTTGCGGCAGCGCGGAAAGCAGGTCCTCGGCGAGGCGATAACCCTGGCCCTGGGCCATGACCTCGAAGATCCGCGCCAGTTCCTCGTTGCTGTAGTCCGGGAACTCGACACGGTTGGCGAAACGGGATCGGAGGCCGGGGTTGGCCTCCATGAAGTCGTCCATCTCCTTGGGGTAGCCGGCCGCGATCACGATCAGGTCGTCACGGTGGTTCTCCATCTGCACCAACAACTCCGCGACCGCTTCGGGCCCGTAATCGCCCTGAGTGCCACTGACCAGCGTGTACGCCTCGTCGACGAACAGCACGCCGCCCATCGCGCTCTCGCACACCGCGCGAGTCTTCGGCGCGGTCTGGCCGAGGTACTCGGCGACGAGGTCGGACCGCTGCGCCTCGACGACGTGACCCGAGCTGACCACGCCGAGCTCGCGGTAGATCTGGGCGATCAGCCTGGCCACGGTTGTCTTGGCGGTGCCGGGATTGCCGGTGAACACCAGATGCCGGCTGCGCTCCGCGGTCTTCATCCCGGCGGCGCGCCGCTTGCTGTCGATGTCCATCTCGGCGACCATCGCCTTCACCCGCTGCTTCACGGGTTCCAGCCCGATCATTGTGTCCAATTCGGACAGTAGCTCCGGCAAGGTCTTGCGCCGGCCGCCACTTCCCTGCGACACACCGGCCTCGTCCGGCGCGGGCAGGTCGGCGGCGGTCAGGGCGTTCAACGTCGCCGCATCGGCCTGACCGGCCCCGGCCAGCCGCGCCGCCTGCTGGGTAAGCGTCGCCTCCAGCAGTTGCCGCGCCGACCGGCCGTTGGCGAAGCCGCGGCCACGCGGGATCAGCCGGATCCGGTCCGGCAGCGCCGCGACCAGGTCACCGGACGCGGTGTAGCCCTGGTCGTGCGCCATCGCCAGGAAGATCTTCGCCAGTTCCTCGTTGCTGTAGTCGGGGAACTCCACGCGGTTGGCGAATCGCGAGCGCAGGCCGGGGTTGGCCTCCATGAAGTCGTCCATCAGCTTCGGGTAGCCGGCGACGATCACGATCATGTCGGCGCGATGGTTCTCCATCTGCACCAACAGTTCCGCCACCGCCTCGCCGCCGAAGTCGCCTTGCTTGTCGCTGACCAGCGTGTACGCCTCGTCGACGAACAGGATGCCGCCCAGGGCGTCCTCGCAGACGGCGCGGGTCTTCGGCGCGGTCTGGCCGGTGTACTCGGCGACCAGGTCCGACCGCTGCGCCTCGATCACGTGCCCGGAGGTGACGACGCCGAGCTCGCGGTAGATCTCGCCGATCAACCGTGCCACGGTGGTCTTCGCGGTGCCGGGATTGCCCGTGAACACCAGGTGCCGGCTGCGCGGCGAGATCGGCAACCCCTGCTGACGACGCTGGCGGTCGATGTCCATCTCCGCGACCATCGAGCGCACCCGGCGCTTCACCGGCTCCAGGCCGATCATCTTGTCCAACTCGGACAGCAGCTCAGGCAGATTCCGTTGCCTGCCAACGGCTCCCATCCGCACGCCGGTGTCGCCCGGAGCCGGGATGTCCGCGGCGACCAGGCGGTTCAGGGACGCCACGTCCGCGTTCGGGTTGGCGGCCAGCCGCGCCGACTGCCGGCTGATCGTCGCCTCCAGCAGCTGCCGCGCCGACCGTCCGTTGGCGAAACCCTTGCCACGGTTGACCCGGCTCATCCGCACCGGCAGCGCGGCCAGCAGGTCCGGACCCAGCTCATAGCCCTGTGCCTTGGCCATCAGCTGGAAGATCCGGGCCAGTTCCTCGTTGCTGTAGTCCGGGAACTCGATCCGGGTCTGGAATCGCGAGCGCAGGCCGGGGTTGGAGTCGAGGAACGTGCTCATCTCCCGCGGATAGCCGGCGACGATGACGATCAGGTCGTCGCGATGGTTCTCCATCTGCGCGAGGAGTTCGGCGACCGCCTCGGGGCCGTAGTCCTCGTCGCCGCCCTGCACCAGGTTGTAGGCCTCGTCGATGAACAGCACGCCGCCGTAGGCCTGCTCGATCAGCTTGCGCGTCTTGCCGGACGTCTCGCCGATGTACTCGCCGACGAGGTCGGCCCGCATGCACTCGACGAGCTGACCGCCGGCGAGCACACCCAGCTCCCGGTACAGCTCGGCGATCACGCGGGCCATGGTGGTCTTCGCCGTGCCGGGGTTGCCGGTGAAGACGAGGTGCCGGCTGCGCTGCGGGATCGGCAGGCCGGCGGCGCGACGGCGCTCGTCCACCTGAAGCTCCGACACCAGCGCGTTGACCTGGCGTTTCACCGAGTCCAGGCCGACCATGCCGTTCAGCTCGGCCAGCAGCTCGGCGGCGGACTTGCGGTCGCTGTTGCCGGCCGCCTTGCGCAGCTCCTCCAGGTCCGGCACGTCGATGCGCACCATGCCAGGCATGGCGCTGCGCATGATCGCGCTCTGGCAGGCGGTCTCGATCACCGCCTCGACCCGGCGGGCGCCGCCCATCGTGCGGTGTGCGCGGCCGCCGGTGATCAGGTCGGCCATGCCGGCGCGGGCCTGCGGCGTCATCGACGCCTGGCGCTCCGCGGCCAGGACGTCGAGCAGCACCTCGGCGGCGGCCCGCTGTTCGAAGTCCGGCAGGTGGTAGACGAGCGCGCGCTGCGCCACCGCCGGCGCCGCGTCGGTGAGCTGCTTGAGGAACGCCGGCGTGCCGGCCAGCACCAGCACCGAGCACTCGTCCTGGTCGTGCGCGACGTCCACGATGATGTCGATCATGCTGCCGCGCTCGCCCGCGTCGGCCAGCAGCGCGTCGGCATTCTCGATCATCAGCACCGGCGTCTTCTTGAACTCCGCCGTCAGCGCCGCCCGCGTCACCGCTTCGAGTGATTTCTCCTGTTCCTTCGCCGACAGGATCAGGCTCGCCGCGGTCTTGATCACCGGCTCGCTCTCGGAGATCGCCTCCGTCACCTTCATGAAGGGGGCGAACGAGCGCACCAGGCGGCGCTGGCCGCTGTGCTGCTGGCCGATCAGCAGGATGACCGGGTTGGCCTGGCCGGCGGTGTTCTCCGCGTGCCGGATGCCGTCCGCCCACATGATCACGCGCTTGGCCTTCTCGAAGAAGGCCGCCACGGGTTCGCCGGTGCGCACGAAGTGGCCGCCGCCGTAGAGCGGCTCGGCCACCGCGGCGGGACCTTGTGGCTGCTGCGGCAACGAAGGCGGACCTTGTTGCGGCAGCGGCGGCGGTCCCTGCTGGGGAAGCGGTGGCGGGCTTTGCTGGGGCAGCGGCGGGGGCGCCTGCTGTGGCACCGGCTGGAACTGCTGCGTCGGCTGCGCGTTGGGCGGCGGCTGGAAGGCTTGCGGCGCCGGGAATTGCGGCTGCTGCGGGAACGGCTGTGATGCCGGCTGCTGCGGATAGAGCGATCCCGGCTGCGGAAACGGTTGCGACACCGGCGCTTCCGGGTAGGGCGACCCCGGCTGCTGCGTCGGCTGAGACGCCGGCACCGCCGGGTACGGCGACCCCGGCTGCTGCATCGGCTGAGACGCCGGCACCGCCGGGTACGGCGAGCCTGGCTGCTCCGGATACAGCGAGCCGGCCTGCGGCATCGGCCGGGGCACCGGCTGTGGCATCTGCGGCTGGGCCACGGGCTGCGACGCCGGCTGCGGCATGGGCTGTGACATCGGTTGCTGCGGCGCCGCGCTGCCCGGCAGCTGCGACGGCCGGGCCGTCGCGCGGAAGCCCGGGTCCATCGGCGGGGACATCGCCCGCCACTGCCCCACTCCGCGCCACCACAGCCACGGCTGGCCCGGGTTGAGCAGCCACCACGCGCCGTCCGGTGTGGTCAGGACGGTCGTGCGGCCCATCGCGGCCCCGCGCTCGGCCTCCGCGAACGGGTCCCAACCCGCGCCCGTCATCGCTCCCCCTCCGCAGCCTGTGTTCGCCTGGCAGCTTACGGTGGCGGCCGTTCACCGGGGCGCTGGCGTGCGGGCGTGACCGACTAGGTTGACGACGTGGACAACGGTCTTCTCGTGCGGCGGGCTCGCATCGCCGACGTGCGCGCGATCAAGGCGCTCGTCGACCATTACGCGGGCAAGGTGTTGCTGGCCAAACAGCTGGTCACGCTGTACGAGTCCGTGCAGGAGTTCTGGGTGGCCGAGCTCGACGGCAAGCTCGTCGGCTGCGGGGCGCTGCACGTGCTCTGGGAGGACCTGGCCGAGATCCGCACCGTCGCCGTCGACCCGCTGACGTCCGGGCGCGGCATCGGGCACGCCATCGTCGGCCGGCTCGTGGAGCTCGCCCGGGAGCTGGGCCTGGCGCGGATCTTCGTGCTCACCTTCGAGACGCAGTTCTTCAGCCGGCACGGCTTCGTGGAGATCGAGGGCACCCCGGTGTCGCCCGAGGTGTACGACGAGATGCTGCGCTCGTTCGACGAGGGCGTCGCCGAGTTCCTCGACCTCACGTACGTGAAGCCGAACACGCTCGGGAACAGCCGAATGTTGCTGCAACTCTTCTAATTACAACTAGAAGAGTATTGACCGGACGAGTCCGGGCACGCGAGGATCGTCGTGTGTCCGTGGAGGAGCTCGCTGCCGAGGTCGGCCTGCCGACCAGCACGATCCGCATGTACCAGACCAAGGGTCTGCTGCATGCGCCGCGACGCGTCGGCCGCACCGCCCGCTACGACGCCAGTCACGTGCAGCGGCTCCGGCTCGTGCAGCGGCTCCAGGACCGGGGCTTCTCCCTGCCCGCCATCGCGCAGCTGCTCGCCGCCCGGGACCGCGGCGACACCGTCGCCGACGTCCTCGGGCTCGCCCCCGACGGTCCCGAGGACTGGATTCCCATCGGCATCAACGAGATCCGCGCGCTGGTGTCCGTACGGGAGCTGCGACCGTCGCTGCTGCGCCGGGCCACCCAGCTCGGTCTCGTCAAGTGGCGGCACGGCCGGCCGCACACCCGCCGCTGGGCCCTCGAGAGCGGCTCCCGCCTCTGCCAGCTCACCATCGGGCCGCAGGAGGTGCTCGGCCAGTACGAGCGTCTGCGCGAGGCCACCGACCGCGTCGCCGCCGACTTCGTCGACGTCTTCCAGCGGCACGTGTGGCCGTCCATCGCCGAGACCAGCGGGCAGGCCGACCAGCTCGACCAGGTCCGGTCGCTGCTGATCGAGCTCACCAGCACCGCCGAGAGCGTCGTCGTCGGCGCGCTGCGGGAGTCCATTCGCGACGCCACCGAGCAGTTCGCCGCCACCCACGGGCTGCTCGAGGACGACCCCGCCTGGCTCGCCGAGCCCGTGCCGGCCATCGCCGAGCGGCTCACCGAGCCCGGCGGCGAGGAGCCCGACATCGAGGGATTCCTCGCCGGCGAGGACTAGCGGCTGGGCGCGCCGTAACCAGGGGGTGCGGCGCGCCCAGCCGCTAGTCTCGTCGGATGGCCAGCGGTGGCAACGACAACTCGATCTCCGGGCACGTCTCCAACGCCGTGCAGGCACACACGGTGTACGGGGGCATCCACCAGTACGCATCGCCGCAGGCCGCCCCGCCGCCGACCGATCCATGGGGCCGGCTGGTCCACGACTCCAAGGCCTGGCAGCCCTCGCACGACCGCTCCCCCGCCATCGCTGTCGCCGGCCAACTGGCCGCGCTGAATCCCGCTCTTCCCGCCGAGGACCGCTGGCTCGACGACTCCTTCGTCACGCGCTTCTCCCAGAGCGTTGACTGGGTCGTCAACAGACTCAGCGAGGAGTACATGTTCAGCCAGGCCGAGGCGACCCTGCTCGCACTGATTCCGCTGCTGCACGAAGTAGTGTGGCGGCGCGCCGCTGAGAGAAGGTTGCCCGCCGTTCCCGACAAGGAGCTGGCAAAGGTCGACAGCCGGCTTGCCGCCCGAATGAAGGAGCACGAAGAGATCCGATGGTGGCTGCGGCACCGCTGGCTGTGGCTCGAGGCCGACGTGCTCGCCACCGACGCGATCAACACCGTGCTCGAGGAGATCGACGGGTTGGAGGAGTTCAAGTCCGAGCGGGCGGCAGTACTCCTGCAAGGCCTTCGCCTTGACACGCACCAACTCTGCGAGGGGTCGCGGATCAACGAACTGAACGAGCAGCAGACGATCCACGGCGGAACCGGCGACGAGCAACCACTCAGTCTTCCGCTCCTCAGCCTCGTCCTCGCCATCGCGTATCGCAAGACGATCGACACGACCGACCTGTCCAGCGTCATCACATGGCACGGTCCGACGGTGCTCGACCATCTACACGAAACCGTGTCAGCGGTGTTCTGGCAGGTCCATGCCGGCTGCCTGCTGCCGTTCGCGAAATGTCATCACGCCGCCGTTGCCGCGGCACTACACGAACACACAAACCACCTCGACGAGTTCCTGCACGCCGTTCGCCGCGCCGCAGAGGACCCCACCGTCCTCCATCCCCTGCGACGACTGCCGGGGCGTGCCATCGGCGGCAGCATCCGCGCCGCCAAGGGGCCGGACGGCAAGGAGGCGTTCAGCGGCTGGAGCCGGTTCACCATCGACGAGGAGCGGCTGCGGGAGCTGGTGATGGGCGTTCAGCTCTACCACGACCGGAGTCTGGCGATTCGTGAGATGTACCAGAACGCTCTCGACGCATGCCGCTACCGCCGGGCGCGGGAGATGTACCTGGACGCGACCACCGACGACCGCGAGTCGCGTTGGATCGGTCAGATCGCCTTCAAGCAGGGTGTCGACGCCTCTGGCCCCTACCTCGACTGCGTCGACAACGGCATCGGCATGGGCCACGCGGAACTTGTCGGTGCCTTCGCCCAGGCCGGTGCCCGCTTCGCCGACCTCGACGAGTTCCGGCGTGAGCAGGTGGAGTGGTCACGCGCGAACCCGCCGATCGAGCTGCACCCGAACAGCCGCTTCGGCATCGGCGTGCACAGCTACTTCATGCTGGCCAACGAGATCACCGTCACCACGTGCCGCATGGACAGGAAAACCGGGCACGCGGGCGCGGAGCTGACCGTCAAGATCATCGGTCCCGGTCAGCTCTTCGAGATCAAAGAGACCGCTGAACGGGGAACCATCGGCACCAAGGTCCGCCTGCACCTAAACCGCAGTCTTCCCGAATCCTGCGTCGCCATTCTGACCCGCCTGCTGGCCGTCGCGGAGTTTGAGACCACCGCCGAGGACGGGGAGCTCAACCAGCGGTGGGATCCTGGCATCTTCAAGCCCCGTGAAGGATTTCGCGATGACGGCGGTTACAACGCACACGGAGAAACCGCATCCACCACCGGCGGCCAGGTTCTCTGGTGCGAGAAAGGCGGTGGCCTACTTATCGACGGTCTGCACGTCACACCCAAATCGGACGATCCGACGTACGAGGAACTGGGTACGCTCGTCAATCTGACGGGCCGCGAGGCACCATCCCCGTCGACAGATCGAAAGGAGATCCTGGAACACGTCGGCCCTCGCGTCACCAAATTACAGAAGGCCGCACTCGCCTACCTCGCCGACTCAAAACTCCTCCTTTCGAAAGATTGGATAGACCGCCTCGGGCGACAAAACCCCCAACTCGCGGATCTTATTACCGACCACTACCCCGAACATCGCCGATTTTCTGAAGACCGCACGATCGCCCCCAAATTCGGGCGACAGCTCACCAAAACATCCGTGCATGACACCATACTGGACCATATACTACTCTGACGACTGCTCGCAAACGGCGATCCGGACAGCCTTGCCGCATTGGCACCGGACGCCATGCCGGCCGGCACACTTCTCCAACCAAGACCGTCCGACGCATTTCTCCTCGGCAGCCCCAACTGGCGGTCAACGAAGCAACTGAGGACGCCGGGACACATCGTCTCCACTGCCGAGAAGTTCGGAAGGTCAGCCCAGGAGATCGCCTTACGCTTGAGCAAGCTGGGTATCGAAGGTATTGAAGCCGGGCTGTACTCAAACGACCACTGGCGCACATACCGAGCCGAAATAGCCCTACTCGCCACCACCGATCCCCACTCGACCGGCTGGCACCCACAGTCCGAGGTCATGCCGTATCACCACCTCGCAACAACGGCAAGAAGGATACAACTCCCCCTGGCCGACGCGATCAAAGTGGCGGAACACTATGACATCAGGGTGTCACCACCACCACCAGATGGCCCAATTAAGGCCAGCAATTCGATCGGCGACGTGATTGCCGCAGCACGTCACATGGGTGTCGGACTGGATAAATTCGTCACGTACACCGGGGAGATCAAGTTTGCAGACCGCATAGATAACCTACTCCTGGAGGACATCGATGACACAAACAAGCCGATCGCCCTGGGACACCTGCACTACATCGCCCAAGAGCTCGATCTCGACATCGACGAAGTCACACAGTACGTAGTAAACGTAGGATTGACACCTCCAAACGTTCGCAGGGAGTTGTCGACCGACGACCTGGAACTCATCAGCGTCGACCTGGACGGCCGCGGCCCCTGGCTCGACACCAGACTACCGGTTCAGCCGCACCATTTGATCAAAGCCTACGCAGATTTGTACCTGCCACCCGAGCAAGTGGTCGCCAGGCTCACGAGCCTAGGCTTCAGAATGGCATTCGCAGAGCTACCCGATCTCACCGGCTTCCCCGATCTGACACTGCTTCGCCAGGCTTCCACAGGTCTTTATCTAGATCCGGACAAGCCGGTCACGTTGGCCCATCTGGTACACGCCAGCCGTCGTCGCTCCGAACCAATCACCGACGTAGCGGAACGGTTGCAGAAGCTGGGCATGAAGGTGCCGGACCTGGCCACGACCGTCAGAAACGCCATGGCCAGGGTTCCGCGCGAGAACTGAGGGTTACTCCTCTTCCTCGGGGTCGTCGCCGGGGACGCCGCCGCCGCGGATGGTGTACAGGACGGAGTCGAGTTCGTCGGGCTTGATGAGGACCTCGCGGGCCTTGGAGCCCTCGGAGGGGCCGACGACGCCGCGGGTCTCGAGGAGGTCCATGAGGCGGCCGGCCTTGGCGAAGCCCACGCGGAGCTTGCGCTGGAGCATGGACGTGGAGCCGAACTGGCTGGTGACGATGAGCTCCGTGGCCTGCACGAGGAGGTCGAGGTCGTCGCCGATGTCGGCGTCGATCTCCTTCTTCTCGGCGGACTTCGCCGAGGTGACGCCGTCGGTGTAGTCGGGCTGGGCCTGCTCCCGGGTGAAGGCCACGATGTTGTTGATCTCGTCGTCGCCGACGTAGGCGCCCTGGATGCGGACGGGCTTCGCCGCCCCCATGGGCAGGAACAGGCCGTCGCCCATGCCGATGAGCTTCTCGGCGCCGGGCTGGTCGAGGATGACGCGGGAGTCGGTCAGCGACGACGTGGCGAAGGCCAGCCGGGACGGCACGTTGGTCTTGATGAGGCCGGTGACGACGTCCACCGACGGCCGCTGGGTGGCGAGCACCAGGTGGATGCCGGCGGCGCGGGCCTTCTGGGTGATGCGGACGATGGCGTCCTCGACGTCGCGGGGCGCGGTCATCATGAGGTCGGCGAGCTCGTCGACGATGGCGAGAATGTAGGGCCGCGGCCGGTATTCGCGCTCGGAGCCGGGCGGCGCGGTGATCTCGCCGGACCGCACCTTGCGGTTGAAGTCGTCGATGTGCCGGACCTTGTTGACCTGCATGTCCTGGTACCGCTGCTCCATCTCCTCCACCAGCCAGGCCAGCGCGGCGGCGGCCTTCTTCGGCTGGGTGATGATGGGCGTGATCAGGTGCGGAATGCCCTCGTACGGCGTGAGTTCGACCATCTTCGGGTCGATCAGGATCATCCGGCACTCGTCGGGCGTGGCCCGCGCCAGCAGCGACACCAGCATCGAGTTGACGAAGCTCGACTTGCCGGAGCCGGTGGAGCCGGCGACCAGCAGGTGCGGCATCTTCGCCAGGTTCGCGGTCACGAAGTGACCCTCGATGTCCTTGCCCAGACCGACGATCAGCGGGTGCTGGTCCTGCACGGTGCTGGGCGCCTTCAGGACGTCGCTGAGCCGGACCATCTCGCGGTCGCTGTTGGGCACCTCGATGCCCACGGCGGACTTGCCGGGGATCGGCGCGAGCAGCCGCACGTTGTCGGTGGCGGCGGCGTACGCGATGTTCTTGGTCAGGGCGGTGATCTTCTCGACCTTCACGCCCGGCCCGAGCTCGACCTCGTACCGGGTGACGGTCGGGCCGCGGGTGAAGCCGGTGACCTGCGCGTCGATGGAGAACTGCTCCAGCACGCCGGTGATGGCCTCGATCATGGAGTCGTTGGCCCGGCTACGCGACTTCGGCGGATCCCCGGCCTGGAGCATGTCCAGCGACGGCAAGGTGTAGTCGCCCTCGACGGCTCGTGGCGCGACAGGCTTCTCTGCCGCGGCGGGGGCCTTGCGCGGCGCGGCGGGCTTGGCCACGGGCCGGGCGACCGGTTCGGGCTCGTCGGTCGGAAGTTCCAGCTGCTGCGGCGCTTCCTCGGCGTCGGCGGCCTGACGGCGTCGCGACGGCCGCCGCAGCCGCACAGCCGAGCTGTCCTTCTCGGTGACGTCGTCGGTGGGTGTGGCCTCCGAAGCCGACGGCGACGTCGAAGTCGACGGCGTGGCCGACTGGTCGACCAGCGCACGGAGTCGGTTCGGCACCTCGCGAATGGGCGTGCCGGTGAGCAGCAGCACGCCGTACACGGCGACGAGTCCGAGCAGCGGCACGGCAACCCAGCCGGTGAGGCCCTGGGCGAGGAAATGCCCGGCGAGCCAACCGAGCGCGCCGCCGGCGTCGCCGCTCTCGGAGGCGAGTTCGGGCGCGCCGAGGAACAGGTGCAGCAGGCCGAGCACGGACAGTCCGAGCAGCACCATGCCGAAGACGATGCGGGGCCGCGCCTCGGGCAGCGGGTCGGACCGCATCAGCACGACGCCGATGAACAGCAGCACCAGCGGCAGCACGTAGGCGGCGGCGCCGATGACGCTGCGCACCGCCATGTCCAGCCAGCCGCCGACGGGGCCGCCGGCGTGCCACCAGACGCCCGCGGCGAAGATCACGCCGAGCCCGATCATCACCATCGCCAGGCCGTCCCGGCGGTGCGCGGGGTCGAGCTCCTTGGTCCGCCCGACCGCGCGGGCGATGCCGCCGAGGCCCTTGGCCACGACGCCCCAACTCGCCTTCGCCGGGCTGGCGGCGGGCTTCCGTGCCGCCGCCTTGCCCCGGGGCTTGGTCGCGGGACGGGGCTTGGACGTGCTTCTCCCGCGCGTGGGGGTCCGCTTCGAAGTCGTCGTCCGGCCTGCCATGCCCCTACGGTAGCCCTTTCACTTCCGTCACATACGTCACGGCAGCGCAACTCGCTGATCGAGACTGGCCCCGTGACCACCGCACGTGTCCGCGCCACCCTGGCCAGCCTGCTCTCCGCGATCACCTTCGGCTTCTCCGGGCTGCCGGCCAAGGTGGCCTACGACGCCGGCTTCACGCCGCTCCAGGTCACGGCCGTCCGCATCGTGCTGACGGCGCTCGTGCTGCTCGCCTTCGTCGCCCCGTTCACCGGCCTGCCGAGGCCGGCGTCGTGGCGGCTCGTGCTCGGCTACGCCCTGCTCGGCGTGATCGGCAGCCCGCTGCTGTACTTCGTGGCGGTCTCCCGCATCCCGGTCGGCGTGGCGATGGTGCTGGAGTTCCTCGCCCCGGTGCTGGTCGCGCTGTGGATCCGGTTCGTGCGGCGCACCCGCCTGCCCGCCTCGATGTGGGTCGGCACCGTGCTGGCGCTGGTCGGGTTGGCGATGATCGCCCAGCTCTTCGACGGGGTGCGGTTCGACCTGGTCGGCACGCTCGCCGGGCTCGGCGCGGCGGTGGGCACGGCCGCGTACTACCTGATCGGCGAGCACGCCGCCAAGGACGGCGACCCGCTGGCGCTGACCACCGGCGGCATGGTGGTCGGCGCGGTGCTGATCAGCCTGGTCAGCCCGCCGTGGGCGCTGCCGTGGCACGCCATGACGACACCCACGGTGATCGGCCCGGTGTGGCTGGGCCTGGTGCTGTTGGCGCTGGTCAGCACGGCTTTCGCGTACGTCGCCGGGGTCGTGGCGCTGCGACACCTGCCGTCGGCCGCGGCGTCCGTGCTGGGGCTGGTGGAGCCGCTCGTCGCCACGCTGGCGGCGTGGTGGGTGCTGGGCCAGGTGCTGACCTGGGGTCAGGTCGTCGGGGCCGTCGTGCTGTTGGCCGGCGCCGCCATCGTGCAGGTCGCCGCCGGCCGTCGCATCGAGCCGGACACCCCGCCGGCGCTGTGAGAACTCAGACCGGGATCACCGTGGGGATGATCATCGGCCGGCGGCGGTAGGACTCGGCGACCCAGCGGCCGACGACGCGGCGCACGGCCTGGGCGATGCGGTGCGTGTCGGTGATGCCCTCGGCCTCGGTCCGCGACAGCTCCATCTCCACCAGCGGCACGACCTGGTCCAGGGCCTTGGGATCGTCGGAGAAGCCGCGGCCGGAGATGGTCGGCGGCGCGACGGCCCGGCCACTAGCGGTGTCCACGGCGACGGTGATGCTGATGAAGCCGCCCTCGCCGAGGATGAGCCGGTCGGACAGGGTGGACTCACCGACGTCGCCGACCGACAGGCCGTCCACGTAGACGTGCCCGACCTCGACCCGCCCGGAGATGGCGGCCTTGCCGTCGACCAGGTCGACGACGACGCCGTCCTCGGCGATGACCACCTGCTCGGCGGCGACGCCGGTGCGGATGGCCAGCTCGGCGTTGGCCCGCAGGTGCTTCCACTCGCCGTGCACGGGCATCACGTTGCTGGGCCGCACCGCGTTGTACAGGAACAGCAGCTCACCGGCGGCGGCGTGGCCGGACACGTGCACCTTGGCGTTGCCCTGGTGCACCACGTGCGCGCCTAGCCGGACGAGGCCGTTGACGACGCCGAACACGGCGGTCTCGTTGCCGGGGATCATGGAGCTGGCCAGCACGACGGTGTCGCCGGAGCGGATGGAGATCTGCCGGTGCTCGCCGCGGGCCATCCGGGACAGCGCCGACAGCGGCTCGCCCTGCGACCCGGTGGACACGAACAAGACCTCGTCCTCGGGCATCAGCATCGCGGCGTCGAGGTCGACGAGCAGCCCGTCCGGCACGTGCAGCAGCCCCAGGTCGGCGGCGATGCCCATGTTGCGGACCATGGACCGGCCGACGAGCGCGATCCGGCGGCCGTGCTTCACCGCGACGTCGAGGATCTGCTGCACCCGGTGCACGTGGCTGGCGAAACAGGCCACGATGACCCGCTGCGTCGCCTTGCCGATGACCTGGTCCAGCACCGGCCCGATCTCCCGCTCGGGGGTGACGAAGCCGGGCACCTCGGCGTTGGTGGAGTCGACCAGGAACAGGTCGACGCCCTCGTCACCGAGCCGGTGGAAGCCGGCCAGGTCGGTGAGCCGGTTGTCCAGCGGCAGCTGGTCGAGCTTGATGTCGCCGGTGTGCAGGACCAGGCCGGCCGCGGTGCGGATGGCGATCGCGATGGCGTCCGGGATGGAGTGGTTGACGGCGAAGTACTCCAGCTCGAACGGCCCGTGCTGGGTGCGCTCGCCCTCGGCCACCTCGACCAGCACGGGCGAGAGCCGGTGCTCCTTGCACTTGGCGGCCAGCAGCGCGAGCGTGAACTTGGAGCCGATGACCGGCACATCGGGGCGGCTGCGCAGGAGGAACGGCGCGGCGCCGATGTGGTCCTCGTGGCCGTGCGTGAGCACGATGGCCTCGATGTCGTCCAGGCGGTCCTCGATGGCGCGGAAGTCCGGCAGGATCAGGTCGACGCCGGGCTGCATGTCCTCGGGGAACAGCACGCCGCAGTCGACGATGAGCAGCCGGCCGGCGTGCTCGAACACGGTCATGTTTCGGCCGACCTCGCCGATTCCGCCCAGCGCGACGATGCGCAGGCCGCCGTCGGCCAGCGGGGGCGGGTTGTTGCTCGGACGAGAGGGAATGATCACGTCGGTCATGCGGCCACCTCCAGGCCCAGCGAGCGCAGCACATCGGCGAGCATGGCGGTCTGCTCCGCGGTGGCCGGCACCAGCGGCAGCCTCGGCTCGCCGACGTCGATGCCGGTCAGCCGCAGCGCGGTCTTGGCGAAGATCACGCCGCCGATCGCGGCCATCGCGCGGTGCAGCGGCAGCAGCTCGTTGTGCACGGCCCGAGCGCCGGCCAGGTCGTCGGCCTCCACGGCCTCGACCATGGCGCGCAGTCGGTGGCCGACGACGTGCCCGATGACGCTGACCATGCCGACGGCGCCGACGGACAGCCACGGCAGGTTCAGCGGGTCGTCGCCGGAGTACAGCGCGAGATCCGTGCCGGAGATCACCTCGCTGCCGGCCAGCAGGTCGCCCTTGGCGTCCTTGACGGCCACGATGCGCGGGTGGTCGGCGAGCTGGCGGATGGTGTCCACCTCGATCGGCACCACCGCGCGCGCCGGGATGTCGTACAGCATCACGGGCAGGCCGGTGGCGTCGGCGACGGCCCGGAAGTGGGCGTAGACACCGGCCTGCGGCGGCCGCGAGTAGTACGGCGTCACCGACAGGATGCCGTGCGCGCCGGCCTTCTCGATCAGCTGCACCTGACGCACCGAGTGCGCGGTGTCGTAGCTGCCGGCGCCGGAGACCACGGTCGCGCGGTCGCCGACGGCGTCCACCACGGCCCGCACCAGCTCGGCCTTCTCGCCCTCGGTGGTGGTCGGCGACTCGCCGGTGGTGCCGTTGACCACGAGCCCGTCATGCCCGAGGTCCACCAGCCGGGCCGCCAACTCCTGGGCTTTGTCCAGGTCGAGCGCGCCGTCCCGGTCGAACGGTGTGATCATGGCGGTGAGCACCCGGCCGAAGGGCCGTCCTGGTGCGCTGGTGGGACTCCCGGTCATGGCCAAGACGCTACCCGGTCAGGTCACGGACCAGCATCGCGAGGCCTTGGAGCCCTCCGACCCGGTCGCGAGGCCCCGCCGATGCTTCGCACGGTTGCTGGATTTCGATCGGCCGCCACCCACCGCACCCACCACCGAGCCCGATGCGGCTGATCGAAATCCAGCAAGGGCGAGGCCCCGGCCCCAAGGGGCCGAGCCGCGACGCCGAAGGCGGCGCCAAACACACAGTCACACGCCGCGATCGAGGCCCTTGACCCGTGCCACCGCGGTCTGCTCGCCGTCGAACTCCAGGCGCACCTGGTCCCGTCCGGACAGGAACAGCACGAGCTCACCGGGCTCGCCGGTGATCGTCACGGTGTTCGGGCCGCGCTTGGCGACGACCTCGCTCCCGTTGGGACGGCGCAGGATCACGCCGACGGGGCTGTTGCGGAAGGTCAGCTTGCTGCTGCGGGACAGCATCTTCCACAGCGCGGCGTCGCGCACCGGCTCCGGGGCCCGCGGCTCCCAGTCGGGCTGGGCCCGCCGCAGGTCCTCCAGGTGCACGAACATCTCGACGGTGTTGGCGAGCTCGTCGAAGCCGGGGATGGCGAACACCGACAGCGCCGGCGGGCCGCTGCGCACCAGGTCGATCAGCTGCGGCCACGGCTTCTCGGCGTAGGAGTCCTGCACCCGCTGGGTGTGCGGGGCGAACGCCTTGAGCACGATGCCCGGCGAGGCGTCGATGCGCCGCTCCCGGACGGCCAGGTGCGCGGCCAGGTCGCGGGCGGTCCAGCCCTCGCACAGGGTCGGGGCGTCCGGCCCCAGGTCCTCGAACGCCTCGCAGATCAGCCGGCGTTCCTCGCTCGCCACGCCCATCGGTCAGCCCTCGGTCACGAACGGGCTGGAGGCCACCTCGGTGCCGTCGCCCAGCGTGGAGATGACGAAGTCCTCGAACACGTTCGCGGCGACCTTCTTGAGCTGGCGCAAGCACTCGATGGCCAGCGCGCGGATCTCCACGTCGGCGCCCTCGGTGGCGCGCATGGCGACGAAGTGCCGCCAGGCCCGGTAGTTGCCGGTGACCACGATGCGGGTCTCGGTGGCGTTGGGCAGCACCGCGCGGGCGGCCTGCCGGGCCTGCTTGCGCCGCAGCGTGCCGCTGGGCACGTCGGCGAACTTCTTCTCCAGGCCCTCCAGCAGCTCGTTGTAGGCCTTGACGCTGGCCTCGGCCGCCTCGACGAACTTGGCGTGCAGCTCCGGGTCGTTGGCGATGACGTCAGGCTCGACCATGGCTGCGTCGCGCTCGGGCACGTAGCGCTGGGACAGCTGCGAGTACGAGAAGTGCCGGTGCCGGATCAGCTCGTGGGTCAGCGACCGGGACAGCCCGCTCAGGTAGAAGCTGACCGTGCCGTGCTCCAGCACGGACAGGTGGCCGATCTCGATGATGTGCCGCAGGTAGCCGGCGTTGGTGGCGGTCCTGGGGTTCGGCTTGGACCACGACTGGTAGCAGGCGCGGCCGGCGAACTCGGCGAGCGCCTCGCCGCCGTCACCGTCGGTGGACCAGGGCACGTCCGCCGGCGGGAAGAACTCCGTCTTGGCGATGAGCTGCACCTTCAGCGGCACCGTCTCGGTCACGAGTTGTGTCTCCTACTCCCCGGTGGCGATTCACCCGAGCGTAGACGACCGTGACCGTGACATCATGGCGACACCACCACTGACGTCACAACCCTTGACTGACGTCACGAGTGATGTCAGAGTGACGTCATGGATCTCACGCCGTACATCGCAACGTTGCGCGAGGACCTCACGACCGCCGCCGCAGCCGGGGACGACCAGACCCGCCGCACCGCAGCCGTGCTGTCCGCCGCGCTGGAGCCGGCCGTCCGGCTGGCCATCATGAACGCGCTGTCGGACCTCGCCGCCGAGGTCACCGCGTCGCTCGACGACCACGTCGTCAGCCTGCGGCTGGACGGCCGGGACGTGAACGTGGTGGTCACCTCCACCGCGCCGGCCGACGAGCCCACCGCCGAGGACACCGCCGCGAGCGCCGCCTTCATCGGCGACCCGACCGGCGACATCAGCCGCATCACGGTCCGGCTCATGGAGGAGCTGAAGGCCAAGGCCGAGCAGGCCGCCTCCGCGCAGGGGCAGTCGCTGAACGCCTTCGTGGCGCAGGCCGTGCAGGGGGCGCTGAACAACCAGCACCGGGGCGGGCGCGGCCGGGGCCGCAACCGCGGCCAGTGGTGGGACGACAACCGGAACTGGGGCGGCCACGGCGGGGGCCGCGGCTGGCCGGGATGGAACGACCAGGGCCCGGGCCAGGGACGCGGCGGCCAGGGCGGCTCGCGCGTCAGCGGCTGGGTCGAGGGCTGAGGGGTGGAGACGATGACCGAGACCGAGAGCGCACCCGGCGAGGACGGCTGGTTCGTCCGCGAGGAGGAGTTCGAGGCGTCCGGCCCGATCGAGATCGACGTCGCGATCGGCGCCGGCCGGATCGAGGTGCGGCTGACCGAGCGCACCGGCGTGCGGGTGACCGTGCGGCACGACGCGGACGCCGCCGACCAGTGGGTGCCGGGGCTGTCCGGGCTGATCAACTGGGTCAGCGGCCAGTTCGGCACGCCGGCCGAGGGCTCGCCGGACGACGCCGTGCGGCAGACCCGGATCGACCTGACCGCGAGCCGCCTGGTGGTGGCCTCGCCGAAGCCGCTGCCGATGCGCGCCGTGCCGCTGGCGATCGTGATCGAGGCGCCCAACGGCTCGCACGTGGAGTCCAAGAGCGGCTCCGCGTCGCTGGTCACCACCGGGTCGGCCGGCCGGCTGAACGTGATCAGCGGCACCGGTGACGTCAGCGTCGACCGCGCCGACGGCGTCGCCAGCGTCAACAGCGGCTCGGCGGCCGTCCGCCTCGGCCCGATGATGGGCGGCGTCCGGGTGAAGTCCGGCTCCGGCGACATCGAGGTGTCGTCAGTCGGCGGCCGCAGCGCCCTGTTCACCGGCAGCGGCGACGTGTGGCTGGGGGCCGTGCAGTCCGACGTCATGGTGCGCACCGGCACCGGTGACGTCACCGTGGCCGATGCCGCCTGCGGCGCCATCGAGCTCGTCACCGGCAGCGGGGAGCTTCGGGTGGCGGTGCGGTCCGGCACCGCCGCCCAGGTCGACCTGGTGTCGCATGCCGGCCAGGCGCGCAGCGAGCTGGACGTGTCGTCCACGCCGCCGGCCCAGGAGCCCAAGCTCACCATCCGGGGACGCACCGGTTCCGGCAACGCGGTGATCACCACCGCGGTCGGCTGACCGGCGCTGGGGGTGACGGGGTACGGCTTCCACCGGGGGGAGGTGGAAGGCGTACCCCGCCCAGGCTCCCGGGGCCGCCCAACCTCCGTGGGGCGGTCCCGGGCCGCATCCCCTCCCCAGCCCGTCCATCGTGCGGGGAGGGGATTCCCGGGTGCCAGGGAGTCGGCACCCAGACACCCGGGATTTGTGCGGCCCGACCGCATTGAGTGGGGGGTCAGACCAGGGCGCCCAGGCGGGGCGCCAGATCACCCCGCTTCCCGACGACGACGCCGTCCAGGCCGAGCCAGTCGGCCATCAGCCGCAGCTCCTCGGCGAGTTCGTGCGCCACGTGCGCGTGATCGACGCCGATCTCCGCGAAGGCGCCCGGCACCCGCAGCACGCCGGCGGCGCGGTCGGCCTTGAGGTCGACGCGGGCCACCAGGTCCTCGCCGAGCAGGAACGGGAACACGTAGTAGCCGTGCACCCGCTTCGGCTCCGGGACGTAGATCTCGATGCGGTAGAAGAAGTCGAACAGCCGCTCCGTGCGGTCCCGCTCCCAGATCAGCGGATCGAACGGGCAGAGCAGCGCCCGCGCCTCGACTCGCCGCGGCGTGCGCGCATCGACGTGCCGATACGCCTGGTGCCGCCACCCGTCCACCGTGACGGGCTCCAACACGCCCTCCTCCACCAGATCCGCCACCGCCTGCTGCGACCGCGACGGCTTGAGCCGGTAGTAGTCACGGAGATCGGGCTCGGTCGCGACGCCCAGCGCCGCGGCCGACTTCGCGATCAGCTGCCGGGCCGCGTCCTCCCCCGAGATCTCCGGCGCCGAGTAGACCTCCGGCGGCAGCACCCGCTCCGTCAGGTCGTAGTAGCGCTCGAAGCCCCGGCGCGTGCCGGTGGTCAGCTCCCCCGTGGCGAACAGGTACTCGCAGGTCCGCTTCACGTCCGACCGGTTCCACCAGCCGCCGCGCGCCTTCTCCCGCGCCACTTTCAGGCCCAGCTCGTCCTCCAGCGCGCCGGCGGTGATCGGGCCGAGGTCCTTCACCGCCGTCAGCACCTCCTCGGCCAGCCGCTCCCCGCCCGCGCTCTGCCAGTACGCGTTCGGGTGTTCCTTGTGCGCACGCATTCGCCACCGCAGCAGCGGCCAGTCCGCCACCGGGATCAGGCACGCCACGTGCGCCCAGTACTCGACGAGCATCCGCGGCCGCCGCGTGCTGTGCGACCACGCCGCCTCGTCCAGCAGGCCCGCCGGGTAGTTGCCGAGCCGGCTGAACAGCGGGGCGTAGTGGGCGCGCACCGCGACGTTCACCGAGTCCAGCTGGAGCACCTGCGTCCGGGCGAGCACCCCCTGGAGGTGTCGCCTGGTCACCGCGCCGTTGGGCCGCGCCTGGGCGAACCCCTGCGCGGCGAGAGCGGTCCGCCGGGCCGCCAAGTGAGACATCTTGAGCACCCGAAAGATGCTGCCACGCACCCCTGACAGTTTCTTTGGCCCCGCCTTCGGCGGGGCGGTTCGGCCGCTCTGATCCGGTGCCTTCGCTTGCTGGATTTCGATCGCGCGCGTCCGCCTGGGTGGTGGGGCGCGTCGGACGGCGCACGATCGAAATCCAGCAACCGCTCCAGGCACCGGCGCGGCCTCACGGGACACCACCGACCGGGGCGCCTGCGCCGGCCGCTAGGTTTTCTCCGTGGCTGAAGCGTCTGTCCGACCTGCCGTGCTCGCCGACGTCGAGGAGATCGCGCGGATCCAGCGCGACACCTGGCGCACCGCCTACCGGGATCTCCTGCCGGCGGAGGTGCTGGCGGGGCTCGACCCGGTGGACGCGGTCCGGGAGCTGGTGGAGCAGGGCACGGCGACGGTGCACGTTGCGACCGAGGGCGAGTGGACGGTGGGCTTCTGCGTGGTGGGCCCGGCCCCGGACAGCGAGGTCGCGGAGGCGGACGGCACGCTGCCGGCGGACGCGGACACCACCGGGCTGGTGGCGACGCTGCTGGTGGAACCCCGCTGGGGCAGGCGGGGCCACGGCGGCCGGCTGCTCGCGGCGGCGGCGGAAACGCTGCGCAACGGAGGCGCGACACGGGGCGTGAGCTGGGTGCCGGAGGCGGACCGCGCGTCGCTGGGCTTCTACCGCTCGGTGGGCTGGGAAACCGACGGCGTGGTGCGCACGTTGGACGCCGGTGGCCGGCCGCTGCGCGAGGCCCGCGTGACCGGTCCCGTCGACCTGAAACTGATCAATTCCTGAACCCGGGACAACCCCCGAGGCGTCAACGGAGTCGTACCCCCCGAACAGTCGGGATTGGGGAAGGACAACCGAGTGCGCCTCATCGACTACCCGCGGCGGAACAAGCGGGGCATCCGCCGCTGGCTGCCCTCGTGGAAGCTCGTGCTGGGCACCTCGATGACCGTGGTGGTCGGCCTGGTCGCCGGCTTCTTCGTGGCGGTGGCCACGGTCCAGATCCCCGAGCCCAACAAGGATGCGTTGCAGCAGGCCACGATCTTCACCTACGCCGACGCGTCCACCCAGATCACGCACGTCGGCGTGAACCGCCGGCCGGTCACCTTCGAGCAGATCCCGCTGGTGGTGCGGCAGGCCGTGCTCGCCGCCGAGGACCGCACCTTTTACAGCGACCCGGGCGTCTCCCCGATGGGCCTGTTGCGGGCCCTCAAGAACGACGTCACCAGCAGCGGCGACGGCAACCTCCAGGGCGGCTCGACGATCACCCAGCAGTTCGTCAAGAACTACTACCTCACCCAGCAGCAGACGCTGTCCCGCAAGCTGAACGAGGTGCTGGTCTCGATCAAACTGGACCAGGTGAAGTCCAAGGACGCCATCCTGGTCGACTACCTGAACACCATCTTCTTCGCCCGCGGCGCCTACGGCATCGAATCGGCCTCGCTGGCGTACTTCGGCGTCGACATCACGCAGCTGACCGACCCGGCCAAGGCCGCCTACATCGCGGCGATCATCCAGTCGCCGTACTACTACGCGACCGCGGACAAGGACCCGAAGGCCGCGAAGGCGTTGCAGGACAGGTGGAAGTACGTGCTGGACGGCATGGTCGCCGAGCACGAGATCTCCGCGCAGCAGCGGGCCTCGATGCAGTTCCCGACGCCGGTCAAGTACGAGCCGGACGACATGGGCGGCATGAACGGCTACATGGTCGACGCGGCGATGCAGAACTTGGACCGCCTGCACGCTCAGGATCCGAACGTGCCGGACTCCAACACCGTGGCCCGCGGCGGTTACACCGTGGTGACCACGTTCCGTCAGGACTACATGCAGGCGGCGCAGAAGGCCGCGAGCGACCAACTGTCCAAATTGGACTCCAGCAGGCCGGCCGACCAGAACGTCCACATCGGACTGGCCTCGGTCGACGACAAGACCGGTGCGGTGCTGGGCTTCTACGGCGGGCCGGACTACCTCAAGCAGGCCTTCAACGACGCCTTCTCCGCCGCCGGCCCGCTCGGCGACGACGTGGAGAGCTTCCTGCGCAAGGCCATTCCGGCCGATCACTACCAGGACACCGGCTTCGACTTCATCCCCGGCACCAAGGCGCTGGCCACCACGCCGCTGCGGGCGGCGTCGGCGCTGAGCTCCGTGGACAACTTCGGCCGGTACAACCAGCCGTTCGAGGTCTCCGAGATCATGCAGAACGGCGAGGTCATCTGGCGGGCCCAGCCCAACACGATCGACCTCTACGGCGAGGACGCCACGATCGCGCCGGTCGCCCAGCGCAAGTACGCCGGGGTCAGCGGCACCGACGTGCCCAAGTGGTGGGCGTGGAACCTGCTGGACTACAACAACGTGACCACCGCGATCAACATGTTCGCCGTGCCGGCCGACGGCAAGGGCAACAAGGCCCTGATCGGCATGACCGGCGGCGCGTCGGAGAACCTGGCCGGGGTCCTGAACGAGTACTTCGAGGCGACCCAGAGGTAGTCCTCCAGGTGGAGGAAAACCCACCGGGAATGGGCCCGTAGCACGACTCCGATGCCAGCGCGACTCCGGTAACCTCGGTCCGGGAAGTGATCATCCGGTCCGGGGAGGAAAGCGCCGTGCTGCTGTGGCTGCTGCTCTCCCTGGGCGTCGCCGTCGGCTCGGCCCTGTGCCCGCTGATCAGCGTGGAGCTGTTCCTGGTCGGCATGATCGCGAACGGGCACCACCCGCCGATCGCGTGCTGGATCCTCGGCGGCGTGGTGGCGGTCGGCCAGGTCGTCGGCAAGCTGCTCTACTTCTTCGCCGCCCGCGGCCGGATCACGCTGCCGACGTGGTTGCAGCCCAAGGACAAACCCCGCCGCCAGACCTGGTGGACGACCGCGTGGGCCAAGGTCGGCGTGTGGTTCGGGGCGCTGCGGGCACAGTGCGAGAAGCGTCCCAAGCTGATGATCGCGACCACCGGCGTCAGCTCCGTGGTCGGCATGCCGCCGTTCATGGCGACCACCGTGCTGGCCGGCGTGGCGCGGATGTCCGTGCTGGTGTTCGTGGGGGTGACCCTGGCCGGCCGGTTCATCCGGTTCACCGCGCTGGCAGCGTCACCGCACCTGTTGAGCCACGTGCTGCCCCACTTCGCGTGATCAGGTCCTGGATGCCGACGACGGCGGCGCCGCGCGCCCACTCGTCGAACGGCAGCGGCCGGACCACCAGCTCGCACGCCGCGGCGGCGCCGAAGGCCTGCGCGGCCAGGGCCTGCCGGATCTGGTCGGCGTACAGGTCGTAGCCGCCGACGGCCTCGCCGGTGAGCACGATCCGTTCCGGGCCGACCAAGTTCGCCACCGCCGCCAGCGCCAGCCCGAGGGCGCGACCGGCGCGTTCGAACACGGCGTGCACGGCCGGATCGCCGCTGCGGCCCAGCGAGATCGCCTCGGCCATGGTCAACTGCCGCCCGACGACCGCCGAGCAGCCGGCCAGCACCACGCGATCCGCCGCGAGCGCCTCGACGCAGCCCCGCCCGCCGCAGTAGCACTCGGGCCCGTCCACGTCGATCGCCACGTGGCCGAGCTCGCCGGCCGGCAGCAGCACGTCGTTGACGACGAGCCCGCAGCCGATGCCGGTGCCGGCCGTGACCAGCGCGAACGAGGACACGCCGACGCCCGCGCCGAACCAGTGCTCGGCGACGGTCAGCGCCCGCACATCGTTCTCGATCAGGGTCGGCAGGCCGGTGGCGGCCGAGACCAGGTCGGCCAGCGGCACGTCCCGCCAGTTCAGGAACGGCGAGAAGCGCACCATGCCGGTGTCGCGCAGCACGTCGCCGGACAGCGAGACGCCCAGGCAGGCCACGTCGTGCCCGACGGCCAGCCCACGGCAGACGTCGGCGACGACCTCGATGACGTCGGCGACGGCGGTCGAGGTCAACGGGCGGTGCACCGCCTCGCGGGTGACGCCGCACAGATCCGTGCGCACCGCGATCACCTCGTCGGCGGTGAGCTTCACGCCGAGGAAGTACGCGCGCTCGGCCACCACGTGCAGCGGCATCGCCGGGCGGCCCAGCCGGGCCGGCGCGCGGTCGTCGGGGCGCTCGACCAGGTAGCCGGCGTCCACCAGCGGGCGCACCGCCTTGGTCACCGCCGCGGGCGACAGGCCGGTCCGCGCCGTGACCTCGACACGCGAGATCGGGCCGTGCCGCAGCACCGCGGCGAACACCTGCACCGCGGCTGACACGACGTTGACCATAGCAAACATTGTTTCCTTCAGAAATTAACAGCCTTGACACCCGACCGGTGGCGGAGTTTCATGCCAGCATCCCGCCGCCGTGATGAGCCCCTTTCGACAGGAGTGCGCCGCCATGCGCCGTTCCCGTTTGGTCATCCTGCTCGCCGCGCTGCTCACGATGCTGGCCGGGCTCGCGCCCGCGCAGGCCGCCAGAACCCCGAGCAAACCGCCGGCGCCCACACCGTACCTGGGGTGGAGCAGCTGGAGCCTGCAGTCGACCAAGTACCCCGGGGTGAACACCCAGGGCGACTACAGCTGGCTGACCGAGCAGCACGTTCTGGAGCAGGCGCGGGTGATGGCCACCAAGCTCCGCTCGCACGGCTACCAGTACGTCAACATCGACGCCGGCTGGTGGCGCAAGTGGGACTGGAGGCCCGAGTACGACCAGTACGCCCGGCCGCTGACCGACGCCGCACGCTTCCCCGACGGCATGGCCGCGACTTCCCGCAAGATTCACTCGATGGGCTTGAAGGTCGGTATCTACATGCCGGTGGGCATGGAGAAGGAGGCGTACAACGGCGGCAACTCGCCGATCTACGGCGCCCCCGGCTGCTACACGCGTGACGTCGTCTACCCCGACCTGCGCACCACCAACGGCTGGGACAGCTCGTACAAGCTGAACTTCGACAACCCCTGCGCCGCCAAGTGGATCGGCTCCATCGCGCAGATGTTCGCCAAGTGGGGCGTGGACTTCCTCAAGCTGGACGGCGTCGGTCCGGGCTCGGACAAGTCCGGCCCCAACTACGACAACACCGCCGACGTCGCCGCCTGGTCCAAGGCCCTGGTGCAGACCGGCCGCGACATCCAGTTCCTGCTCTCCTGGTCGCTGGACCACAACTACGTCAGCACGTGGCAGCGGTACAGCAACGGCTGGCGGGTCGACACCGACGTCGAGTGCTACTGCGGCACGCTCGTGACGTGGCAGAACTCGCTGGTCAAGCGGTTCGACGACGTCGTGCCGTGGGTCGGCGACGCCGGCCCCGGCGGCTGGAACAACCTCGACTCGCTGGACGTCGGCGTCGGCTCCATGGACGGCCTCAGCAACGACGAGCGCCAGCTGTACATGACGTTGTGGGCGATCGAGGCCGCGCCGCTCTACACCGGCGACGACCTGACCAAGCTCGACTCGTACGGTCTGTCCCTGCTCACCAACGACGAGGTCATCGCCCAGGACCAGGCCGGTCGCGTGGCCAAGCCCGTTGTCGCGCACACCCCGCAGCAGACCTGGTGGGTGCGCAACGCCGACGGTTCGTACACGGTGGCACTGTTCAACCTGGACACCTCGCCGGCGACGGTGACCGCCAACTGGTCCGACTTCGGCTTCCACGGCAAGGCCGAGGTGCGAGACATGTGGTCACACCAGCAGGTCGGCAAGTTCACCAACTCATACAGCGTGAACCTCGCCCCGCACTCGGCGAAGCTGATCAAGGTCTGGCGATGACCACCCCCAGCGGCCCGCCCTGGCGCTGAACCCCCGCGAGTCGCGCTCTGGGACACACCGAATGTAAGTCTCAGGCATGTGCCTGAGACTTACATTCGGTGTGCTTGAGAGCGCGACTCGCGGGGGTGTCAGGGGGTCTTCACGGCTACGCCGCCGAAGAAGAGGTAGCGCTCGGGGTGTTCCTCGGCCTCGCCGTCATCGGGACGCCACTCGGGGACGTAGACGGCGCCGGGGGCGACCAGGTCGAAATCGCCGAAGAGGGCGGTGATCTGTTTGCGGGACCGGCCTACGGCGGTGTTGGTGCTGGTCGCGTACAGGTTGACCAGCCCCTCCTCCTCGGCGCGCGGCCGGTGGTCGCCGGTGGCGTGGCTGATGGCGAGCATGCTGCCGGGGGCCAGCTTGTTGCGGTACTTGGAGATCAGCGGCCCGAGGTCGGCGGGTTCGGGGACGAAGTGCAGGACGGCCAGCATGAGGAGCAGGACGGGGCGGTCGAAGTCGAGCATCTCGCGGGTGACGGCGTGGCTGAACACCTCGCCGGGCGACCGGAGGTCGACGTCGATCACGGCGGCCTGGGGCACGTCCGCGAGCATCAGCTCGCTGTGGGCCACGGCGACGGCCTCGTTGTCCACATAGACGGTGCGGCTGTCCTTGCTCGCCTGCAACGCGATCTCGTGCACGTTGCCCGCGGTCGGAATGCCCGAGCCGATGTCCAGGAACTGCCGGATGCCCCGCTCGGCGGCGAAGCCGACGACCCGGCGCAGGAACTTGCGGTTGGCTCTGCTGGCCGCGGTCACGCCGGGCAGGACCTCCTCGGCCCGCCGGGCGAACTCGCGGTCGGCGGCGAAGTTGTGGCCGCCGCCCAGGTAAGCGTCGTACACGCGCGCGGCACTCGGCTTGGTGGTGTCGACCTCGGCCGGTACCCAACTCCGTAATCCCACAGTGGCCCCACGACTCTCTGCCCCCGCGTAGACCTTACCGGAGATCGGCCGATCAGCCACCGAGCTCGATCGCCTTCCGCATGGCCTCCCGCGCCCGTCCCCGGTCGCCGGCCACGTCGTAGGCGTGGGCCAGCCGGAACCACGCCCGCCAGTCCCCGGGCGACTCCTCCACCTCGACCCGCCGCTGCGCGAACCACTGGTCGGCGGCGTCCCGGTCGACCCGCCCGGACGGCCGGCGCGGCAGGTCGGACGTGTCGGGCAGACCGCCCTCCGCGGCCAGCCGCTTGGCCAGCCGGGCGACGCGGATCCCGTTACGCCACTGCGCCACCACGAACCACACGCCGATCAGCGGCAGCGCCAGCACGGCGATCCCGAGCCCCAGACCGACCGCGCTGCCGGACTGGATCAGCAGCACGGCCCGGTCGGTGAGCAGCACGAGATAGACGACCAGCGCGGCCGTCAGCAGGACCGAGGTCCACAGTGCCTTCATAGCCCGAGCAGCGAGTCCAGGCCGACGGTCAGGCCGGGCAGCGTCGGCACGGTGCGCACGGCCAGCAGCACCCCCGGCATGAACGACTTGCGGTCCATCGAGTCGTGCCGGATGGACAGCGTCTCGCCCTCGGTGCCGAACAGCACCTCCTGGTGCGCGATCAGCCCGGACAACCGGATCGAGTGCACCCGCACGTCGTCGACGAGCGCGCCACGGGCGCCGTCCAGTTCCTGACTGGTGGCGTCCGGGCTGGCCGGCAGGCCGGCCTCGGCCCGCGCGGCGGCGATCATCTGCGCGGTGCGCGCGGCGGTGCCGGACGGGGCGTCCGCCTTGCGCGGGTGGTGCAGCTCGATGACCTCGACGGACTCGTAGTACTTGGCCGCGATCGCGGAGAACTTCATCGTCAGCACGGCGCCGATGGCGAAGTTCGGGGCGATCAGCACGCCGAGGCCGGGCGACACGTCGAGCCAGCCGCGCAGCGTGGCCAGCCGGTCCTCGGTGAAGCCGGTGGTGCCGACAACGCAGTGGATGCCGCTGTTCACGGCGAACTCGAGGTTGCCCATCACCACATCGGGGTGGGTGAAGTCGACGACGACCTCGGCGCCCGCGTCGGTCAGCGCCGACAGCGGGTCGCCCTGGTCGATGGCCGACACCAGCACCGTGTCGTCGGCGTGCTCGACGGCGTTGCAGACCTCGGCGCCCATCTTGCCCTTGGCGCCGAGCACCCCGACGCGCAGCGGCTCGGTGGCGTAGTCGCGACTCACGCTTCCTCCTCGCTGACGCTCGGAGGAAGCGAGAGTCCGAACGTCGCTGTGTTGAATGGTGAGGTCGCAAGCTCCCTCACTGAATCACCTCGTGCACCTCGGAAGGCAGGTCGTCACGGTGATCGTAGGGTCCGACCACGGAGCCCGAGACGGGGCGTCGCAGCAGCTCCCTGGCCAGCGTGGCGACCTCCTCGTCGGTGACGGCGTCGATCCGCGCCAGCGTCTGCTCCACGGTGAGGTGGTCGCCGTAGTTCAGCTCGCCCTTGCCGATCCGCGACATCCGGGAGCTGGTGTCCTCCAGCCCCAGCACCAGGCCGCCGCGCAGCTGGCCCTTGCCCCGGGCCACCTCCGCCGCCGACAGCCCGTGCCGCGCCACGTCGTCCAGCACGCCCCGGATCACGCCGGCCACCTCGCCGAGCTTGTCCGGCGTGCAGCCCGCGTACACGCACAGGTTGCCGGTGTCGGCGTACGCGGCCGTCGACGAATACACCTGGTAGGCCAGGCCCCGGCGCTCCCGGACCTCCTGGAACAGCCGCGAGCTCATGCCGCCGCCCAGCGCCGCGTTGAGCACACCCAGCACGAACCGGCGGTCGTCGTGCCGGTCGAGGCCGCGCATGCCCAGCATCAGGTGCGCCTGCTCGGTGTCGTCGGGGCACAGCACCAACTCACGCCGCACCCCCATGCGGGCCCGGCCGGCACGCGGCGCGACCGGCGCGACCTCGCCCTTGAGCCGGTCGCCCAGCAGCTTGCGGGTCAGCCGCAGCACCTGGGTGTGCTCGACGTTGCCGGCCACTGCCAACACCATGCGCGGCAGCGTGTAGCGCCGCTTGTAGAAGTTGAACAGCGCGTCCCGGCTCATCGCCCCGATGGACTGCTCGGTGCCCAGCACCGGCCGGCCCAGCGGGTGATCGCCCATCAGGGCCTCGCAGAACGCCTCGTGCAGCAGGTCCTCGGGGTCGTCGTCGCGCATGGCGATCTCTTCGAGGACGACGCTGCGCTCGGTCTCCATGTCCTTCTCGGCGCAGACGGCGTGGAACACGACGTCGCTGACCAGGTCCAGCGCCAGCGGCAGGTCCTGGTCCAGCACGTGCGCGTAGAAGCAGGTGTGCTCCTTGGAGGTGAACGCGTTCAGCTCGCCGCCCACCGCGTCGATCTCCTCGGAGATGCCCGCCGAGGTGCGCCGGTCGGTGCCCTTGAACAGCAGGTGCTCCAGGTAGTGCGCGGCGCCGGCGACCGGCGGCAGCTCGTCCCGGGAGCCGACGTTGACCCAGATGCCCACCGACGCCGACCGCACTCCGGGGATCTGCTCGGTGACCACGCGCAGGCCACCCGGCAGCAGGCTGCGCCGGACCGCGCCGCCGCCGGCGGTGCGCTCCAGGGTCAGCGTGCTGCCCGGACGTTGCCGATAGCCAGGACGGCCGCGGGAAACCCCCGCGGCCGTCCTCGAGTTGCTGGAACTCACTGGGCGGCCGGCTCCGGCTGCCCAGAGGGGACACCGTCGGTCTTGGGGGCGTCCGCCGCGGCGGCCTCGTCCTCGTTCACGAGGATCAGGCTGATCTTGCCGCGGTTGTCGATGTCGGCGATCTCCACGCGGAGCTTGTCGCCGACCTTGACCACGTCCTCGACCTTGGCGATGCGCTTGCCGTTGCCCAGCTTGGAGATGTGCACCAGGCCGTCGCGGCCGGGCAGCAGCGACACGAACGCGCCGAAGGCGGCGGTCTTCACGACCGTGCCCAGGAAGCGCTCGCCCACCTTGGGCAGCTGCGGGTTGGCGATCGCGTTGATCAGGCCGATGGCCGCCTCGGCCGACGGGCCGTCGGCCGCGCCGACGTAGATCGTGCCGTCGTCCTCGATGGAGATGTCGGCGCCGGTCTGCTCGGTGATCGAGTTGATCATCTTGCCCTTGGGGCCGATCACCTCGCCGATCTTGTCGACCGGGATGTTGATCGCGGTGACGCGCGGCGCGAACGGGGACATCTCGTCCGGCCGGTCGATGGCCTCCTCGATGACCTCGAGGATGGTCAGCCGGGCGTCGCGGGCCTGGCCCAGCGCCATGGCCAGCACCTCGGACGGGATGCCGTCCAGCTTGGTGTCCAGCTGGAGCGCGGTCACGAACTCCTTGGTGCCGGCGACCTTGAAGTCCATGTCGCCGAACGCGTCCTCGGCGCCCAGGATGTCGGTCAGCGCGACGTAGCGGGTCTCGCCGTCGACCTCGTCGGACACCAGGCCCATGGCGATGCCGGCGACCGGGGCCTTCAGCGGCACACCGGCGTTGAGCAGCGACATGGTGGAGGCGCAGACCGAGCCCATCGAGGTGGAGCCGTTGGAGCCCAGCGCCTCGGAGACCTGGCGGATCGCGTACGGGAACTCGTCCCGCTTCGGCAGCACCGGCACCAGCGCCCGCTCGGCCAGCGCGCCGTGGCCGATCTCGCGCCGCTTGGGCGAGCCGACCCGGCCGGTCTCACCGGTGGAGAAGGGCGGGAAGTTGTAGTGGTGCAGGTAGCGCTTGTGCGTCTCCGGGGACAGCGAGTCGATCTGCTGCTCCATGCGCAGCATGTTCAGCGTGGTGACGCCCAGGATCTGGGTCTCGCCACGCTCGAACAGCGCCGAGCCGTGCGCCCGCGGCACGAGGGCCACCTCGGCGGACAGCTGCCGGATGTCGGTCAGGCCGCGGCCGTCGATGCGGATCTTGTCGCGCAGCACGCGCTGGCGGACCAGCTTCTTGGTCAGCGACCGGAACGCGGCGCCGATCTCCTTCTCGCGACCCTCGAACTGGTCGGCCAGCTTCTCCAGCGCCGCGGCCTTGATCTCGTCCAGCCGGGACTCGCGCTCCTGCTTGCCGGCGATGGTCAGCGCCTGGGCCAGCTCGCCGCTCACCGCGGCCTCGACGGCCTCGAAGGCGTCCGGCTGGTAGGCCAGGTACTGCGGGAACTCGCCGGTCGGCTTGGCGGCCTTCTCGGCCAGCTCCTGCTGGGCCACGCACAGGGCGCGGATGAACGGCTTGGCGGCCTCCAGGCCGGAGGCGACGACCTGCTCGTTCGGCGCGCCGGCGCCGCCCGCGATCAGGTCGATCACGTTCTCGGTGGCCTCGGCCTCGACCATCATGATCGCGACGTCGTCACCGACGATGCGGCCGGCGACCACCATGTCGAAGGTGGCCCGCTCCAGCAGCTCGTAGGTCGGGAAGGCGACCCACTGGCCGTCGATCAGGGCGACGCGGACGCCGCCGATCGGGCCGGAGAACGGCAGGCCGGCCAGCTGGGTGGAGGCGGACGCGGCGTTGATCGCGACCACGTCGTACAGGTCGGCCGGGTTCAGGCTCTGCACGGTGATGACGACCTGGATCTCGTTGCGCAGGCCGTCCACGAAGGACGGGCGCAGCGGGCGGTCGATCAGGCGGCAGGTGAGGATCGCGTCCGTGGACGGCCGGCCCTCGCGGCGGAAGAAGGCGCCCGGGATGCGGCCGACGGCGTACATCCGCTCCTCGACGTCCACCGTCAGCGGGAAGAAGTCGAACTGGTCCTTCGGGTGCTTGGACGCCGTGGTGGCGCTCAGCAGCATGGTCTCGTCGTCCAGGTAGGCGACGACGCTGCCGGCGGCCTGGCGGGCCAGCCGGCCCGTCTCGAAGCGGACGGCGCGCTTGCCGAACGCGCCGTTGTCGATGACGGCGGTGGTCTCGTGGACCTCGAAATCGGTCATGTAGTTGGTTCTCCTCGTCACAGGGAGACGCCCGCGGTCCCTGGCGACGAGGCCGGTCTTCGATCGAAGTCCACGGGATGCTCCCGGGGACCACTACCGAGGACCGGCGTACCCGTACTCGCCGTGCGCCGCTGGCGCGTGTCCCGATGTTCGTTTGTTGTGGTTACGTGCGGAGAGGGGGAGCGGCCGGTGGCCGCTCCCCCTCGCTGCTCATCGACGCAGGCCGAGCCGCTGGATCAGCGACCGGTAACGCTCGATGTCGGTCTTGGTCAGGTAGTTCAACAGCCGGCGGCGGCGGCCGACCATCAGCAGCAGGCCACGACGCGAGTGGTGGTCGTGCTTGTGGAAACGCAGGTGCTCGGTGAGGTCGCTGATGCGCTTGCTCAGCAGCGCGATCTGGGCCTCGGGAGATCCGGTGTCCCCGTCCTTCAAGCCGTACTCGGCGAGGATGGTCTTCTTCTGCTCGGTGGACAGTGCCACTTGTTCGCTCTCATCTCTGTTGCGGTCGTCCCGTGGGGCCCCCTTCGCGAAGGGGGTTGTCGGTACCGGCCGCCACGGACCGCAGCCGGACCCAAACACCGAGGTTAGCAGGTGTTCACGGGAGGCCGCGCAGCAGCACCGCGTCGAGGGCCGAATAGCGGTACCCGTCCGGGGTCCGCTCGCTTCGCATGAGCACCAGCTCGCTCGACGTCCACCAAGGTCCTTTGTAACCCACAAGGGGGATGGCGTCGAGCGATTTGCGGGGCGACCGGGCGACGGTGAGGTGCGGCACGAACTCGTGCCGCTCGACGTGGACGGAGGTGTGGTCCCGGACGGCCGCCGCCGCCGCGGCCAGCCCGTCGTCGGCCTCGACGCCGATCCACAGCACCCCGGGGAAGGTGCCGGCCGAGGCCAGCCGGAGCCGGATGGGCCGCAGGTCGGCGGCCCGTTCCCGCAGCCAGGCGGCGCGGGCCGCCGGGTCGTCGCCGTCCCCGTGGAAGCAGAGGGTGATGTGCCACTTGTCCCGGGCGATCCACTGAGGACCGTCGACTGTGGCCAGTGCCGCCGCCAGGTGGTCGAGGGCGGCGGCATCCGGGACGAGGGCGGTGAAAGTTCTCATACCCGGTTGAGCGCGAGGCATGAACACAGTTCTCAAACTTGTGGGAAGGCTGCTCGGCGGAGCAGCTCCGCGAGCCACGGGTGGCGGTCGCGAACCGTCTCGGCGGCCTGCGTCAGGTCCTCGGGGCGGGCGACGCGGCGCAGTGCCTGCACGGCGGCGACGTCCGGGCGGCCGTCGTGCACGGGCAGCGCGTCGCGGTCCACCGTGGGCCGGGATTCCCGCACGTCCTCCAGCGCCTGCTGCATCGACGGCCGGTCTCCCGAGGCCACGCCGGGGGTGAGGATCTTGCGTTCGAGCATGATCAGCCGGGCCAGCACCGCCGGGTTGCCGATCTTGGCCCGCCGGCCGCTCATCACCTGGCTCAGCATCGGCGCGCTGATGCCCAGCACGTCGGCCAGGTAGGCCTGGGAGATGTCGAAGGCCACCACGAGCCGGCGCACCCGGTCCCCGAGCGGCTCGCCGTACCACTCACGTTGCAGCGCCAGATTGCGCTGGACGATCTTGTGGTCCTCCACGTGGCCCCCTTCCCCGACGAATGTCCGGTTTGCATTCGCACCCGGGATGATCGTAGCTGATGGCGCGGGGTGGGACGGGCCGTTCAGACCAGCAGCCGGCGTGCCTCTTCCACGTCCAGCCGCATCTGCTCGACCAGGGCGTCGCTGGAGTCGAACTTCAGCTGCCCGCGCAGCCGCGCCACGAAGTCCAGCGCCACCCGCTGCCCGTAGAAATCCTCGCTGACGTCCAGCACGAACGCCTCCACCCGGCGCTCCCGACCGGAGAAGGTCGGGTTCGTGCCGACCGAGACGGCGGCGTTGCGCACCTGACCGCCCTGGATGAAGCGGCAGGCGTAGACGCCGTCGGCCGGCACGGCGGCGAACTTCGGCGTGGACAGGTTCGCCGTCGGGAAGCCCAGGTCGCGGCCCCGGCCGTCGCCGCGGACGACGATGCCCTCCAGCCGGTGCGGGCGGCCCAGCGCGTGCTCGGCGGCGACCACGTCGCCGGCGTCGATGCAGGCCCTGATGTACGTCGAGGAGTAGACGAGGTGGTCCTCGGTGACCAGGCTCTCGCCCTCGGCCGTGAAGCCGAAGCGGTTGCCCAGCGTGCGCAGCAGCGTCACGTCGCCGGCCGCGCCACGGCCGAAGGTGAAGTTCTCCCCCACCACCACCGCGGCCACGTGCAGCTGCTCCACCAGCAGCTCGTGCACGAACACGTCCGCCGGCATGCGCGACAGCTCCGGGGTGAACGGCAGCACGCAGAACACGTCCACGCCCAGCTCCTCCACCAGGTCGGCGCGGCGCTTCAGCGTCGTCAGCTGGGCCGGGTGGCTGCCCGGGCGGACCACCTCGGACGGGTGCGGGTCGAACGTCATCAGCACGCACGGCAGGTCCCGCTTCGCGGCCAGCTCCACCGCCCGGTTGATCAGCTCCCGGTGTCCCCGGTGCACGCCGTCGAACACGCCGATGGTCAGCACACAGCGACCCCAGCCGCTCGGAAGATGCTCAAGCCCACGCCACCGCTGCACGAGAAAGAAGCCTACTCAGGAGTACCGACGCGCGGAGGGAAAGGTGACCAAGCGGGTCGCCGCCGATGGTCGGAAGGGGGCATTCCCAGCGTTCAACGCCAGGAATGCCCCCTTCACTGCATCAAGTCAGTCGATCGCCAGCACGACCAGGGGCTTGGACACGCCCTCCGCGTCGACCGCCAGCGCCAGGGCGCGGCCGTCCGGGCCGAACACCCCGTACGGGCCGTCGATCCCGGCCGCCGGGAGCTTCCGCCCGTGCGACAGCGCCGCCGCGGACGGCAGGTCGATGTCGTGCCGGGGGAAGGCGGTGTTCACGGCCTCACCCAGGTCCAGCGACAGCGCCGGCTCCTCCTCCAGCTGCTCCAGCGTCCGAGCGGTGCGCAGGTCGAACGGTCCGACCCGGGTCCGGCGCAGGGCCACCAGGTGCCCGCCGACGCCCAGCTTCTGGCCGAGGTCACGGGCCAGCGCCCGGACGTACGTGCCGGAGGAGCACTCCACCATCACGTCCAGCTCGGTGGCGTCCTCCTCGCGCCGCAGCACCAGCACGTCGAACCGGCTCACGGTGACCGGCCGGGCGGCCAGCTCGACCTCCTCGCCGGCGCGCACCCGGGCGTAGGCGCGCTTGCCGTCGACCTTGACGGCGCTCACGGAACTGGGCACCTGCATGATCTCGCCGGTCAGCTCGGCGATCTCGGCCCGCACCTGCGCCTCGTCCACCTGCGACCCGTCGGCGGTGAAGGTGACCTCGCCCTGCGCGTCGTCGGTGGTGGTGGCGGCCCCGAGCCGGATCGTCGCCAGGTACGCCTTGGTGTCCATGGCCAGATGCCCCAGCAGCTTGGTGGCCCGCTCCACGCCGAGCACGAGCACGCCGGTCGCCATCGGGTCCAGCGTGCCGGCGTGGCCGACCTTGCGGGTGCCGAGGATCCGTCGGGCGCGGGCGACCACGTCGTGCGAGGTCAGCCCGGCCGGCTTGTCGACGACCACCAGTCCGGCGTTGGCGGTGGTGCCGGGCGTGCGCTGTCGGTTCTGCGGGCGTCGGGAGCGAAGCGGTTGTGACACAGCCGAATATTCTGTCACGCCGCCGCGGGCTCGATGACGTCGTCCCAGCGCCGGCGCCGGAGCTGCACCGGCACCTCCTCGCCGCGGGCGGCGGCGTGCAGCACGACGGCGCGGGCCCGCCGCCACCAGATGGCCATCCGCCAGGTGCCCAGCGACTGCACGAGCAGGATCGCCACGAAGGCGACGCGGAACGCGTTCTGCTGGCCGAGACCGTCGGCCACGCCGAGCAGCACGCCCACCGACAGCGCGGCGATCGTGGTGGCGACGAAGCCGCCGACGTTGACCACGCCGGTCGCGGTGCCGACGATCCGCGTCGGGTTGTAGTCCTTGGCCAGCGCGAACCCGACGGACGAGGCGGGGCCGCCGACGGCGAACAGCCCGAACGCGATCACCAGCAGCCACAACGGGATCCGGCCGGGCACGACCAGCAGCAGCGTCCACAGCACGCCGGAGGTGGCCAGGTACGCGGCCGCCAGCGGCACCCGCAACTCGGGGTTGCGGCTGATCAGCGTGCCGACGACCGGGCTGAGGATGAGGCCGCCGATGACCAGCAGGCTCAGCACGGAGCCGGCGGTCTCGACACTGAGTCCCTGCGCCTGCACGAGATACGGCACGCCCCACAGCAGGCCGAGCGTGGTCGGCGCGACCATCGTGCTGAAGTGCACCCAGAAACCGAGACGGGTGCCGGGGGTACGCCACGCGGCGGCGATGTTGCGAGCGACCTCTCGCGGCGTGACCCGCGGCACAACCGGCTTCGGCGCGCCCTCGGGCAGGTCCCGCAGTCGCGTCGCGGCGACGGTGGCGTACGCGGCGGTGGCCACGCCGGCGACGAGGAACGTCAGCGTCCAGCCGGCGTTGTGCAGCGAGAGGGTGAGCGGCACGGTGGCGACCAGGTTGCCGGCGGAGCCGATCATCGCCGACAGCGACATCACCACGGCGTACTTGCGGGCCGGGAAGTGCCCGCCGATCAGGCGCAGCACGCTGACCCACGTCATGGCGTCGCCGAGACCGAGCACGCCGCGGGCGATCAGGCCGAGCGGGTAGCTGTCGGCGACGGCGAACAGGATCTGGCCCAGCCCCATGAAGATCGCCGCCGCGGTGAGCAGCTTGCGCGGGCCGAACCGGTCGACCAGCAGGCCGGTGGGCACCTGCATGGCGGCGTAGACGAAGACCTGGAGCACGGTGAACGTGCTGAGCGCGGCGGGGCCGACGCCGAAGCGGTCGGCGGCAGCCAGTCCGGCCACGCCGAGCGAGGACCGGTGGAAGACGGCGAAAAGGTAGACGACGACGGCGGTGATCCAGACCACCCAGGCTTGACGGGTGGCGCGCGAGGCCGGCACGGCTGTCCTTCCAAAAGTCAGATGTAGGGGAGATCCAATACGGGTATCGCCGCAGCACAGGGGCGTGTTAACCGCTTCAGACGTGCAGTCCGTCACACGCCCGTGACGGCCCAGCGCCCGGACCGGGTGCGCAGCACCACCGCGACCAGCCGGAACGCCATGAACGTGGACAGCCCGACCCAGATGCCCAGCAGTCCCCAGTGGAACGCCAGCGACAGCCAGACCAGCGGCACGAACCCGACCAGCGCGCTGACAACCGTTGCGGTGCGGAGGAAAGCGGCGTCGCCGGCGCCGAGCAGCACACCGTCCAACGCGAACACCACACCCGCGATCGGTTGCATCAGCACGAAAAACCACCACGCGTGCGGGATCTCGGCCAGCACCCCGGGCGCGGTGGTGAACACGCGCGGAATGACGTCGTACAGCGCGGCGAACAGCACCGACAGCACGACGCCGAACATCAGGCCGTAGCGAGTCACCTGCCAGGCAAGGGACTTCGCCTCGTCGTCCCGCCCCGCGCCGAGCGACGCGCCGACGAGCGCCTGCGCCGCGATGGCCAGCGAGTCCAGCACCAGTGCGAGGAAGCTCCACAGCTGCAACACGATCTGGTGCGCGCCGACCGCGTCCGCGGACGTGCGGGAGGCCACCGACAACGCGGAGATGAACGACAGCTGGAACGCCAGTGTGCGGATCACCAGGTCCCGGCCGAGGCCCAGCTGCGCCCTGATCAGGCGCGGCACCGGCTTCAGCGGCACCTTCTCCTTGACCAGCGCGGTGACGAACAGCGTCGCCGCGACCGTTTGCGCAAACACGTTGGCGATGGCGGAACCCTCCAGGCCCCAGCCGAGCACGAACACGAGGATCGGGTTCAGCACGGCCGAAAGCCCGTTGCCCAACAGCACGTACACCAGCGGGCGCTTGGTGTCCTGCACGCCGCGCATCCAGCCGTTGCCGGCCATCGTGATCAGCACCATCGGCGCGCCGAACAGCGCGATACGCAGCCAACTCACGCCGGCGTCCGCGATGGGTCCCTTGCCCGCCAACAACTCCGCGACCGGCGCGGCGAGCAACTGGCCCAGGATCAGGACGGCGAGACCGACCGCGAATCCCAGCCAGGTCGCCTGCACGCCCTCCTCGACGGCCTCGCCGCGACGGCCGGCGCCGTGCAGGCGCGCGGTGCGCGAGGTGGTGCCGTACGAGAGGAAGGTCAGCGCGCTGGAGACCTGGGAGAACAGCAGGCCACCGAGCGCCAAGCCGGCCAGCGGCAGCGCGCCGAGGTGGCCGACCACGGCCGTGTCGACGAGCACGTACAGCGGCTCGGCCGCGAGTACGCCAAGGGCCGGAACCGCCAGGGAGAAGACCTGACGGGCCGAACCGGAGCGCACTGTCACCGTCCCAGGGTGCACGGCGCGCCCCCCGGTCCGCGAATTATGTGATGGCACTTACGGTTGCGTTGTCCCAGTATGTGGCCATGCGCATGCACGCGGACGAGATCGACATCGACTCCGGGCTGGTGCGGCGGCTGCTCGCCGCGCAGTTCCCGCACTGGGCCGATCTCCCCATCGAACGTGTCGATTCCTCGGGCACCGACAACGCCATGTACCGCCTGGGCAGCGAGTTGGCCGTTCGGCTGCCACGCCGGCAGTTCGTGGCGGACGGCCTGCGCAAGGAGCAGCACTGGCCGGCCGTGCTGGCCCCACAACTGCCGGTCGAGGTGCCGGTCCCGGTCGCGGTCGGCGAACCCGACGACGACTTCCCGTTTCCGTGGGCCGTTCTGCGGTGGATCGACGGCCGCAATCCGGTTGTCGGCGCCCTGGCCGATCCGGAGGCGTTGGCCCTCGACCTGGCCGAGTTCGTCCAGGCCCTGCGCAAGATCGATCCCACCGGCGGGCCGGCGCAGAGCCGCGGCGTGCCGTTGGGTTCGCCCGGCCGCGACGCCCTCACCCGTGAGGCCATCTCCCAGCTCCATGACGACATCGACACCGGTGAAGCCCTGGCGTTGTGGGACCGGGCCATCACCCTGCCCGAGCCGCCCGGCGTCTTCTGGTCGCACGGCGACCTCTCCCCCGGCAACGTGCTCGTGCGGGACGGCCGCCTCTCCGCCGTGATCGACTTCGGTGGTGTCGGCATCGGCGACCCCACTGTGGACCTCGTCGTGGCCTGGAACCTCCTGCCCGCCGACGCCCGCTCGGTGTTCCGCGCCGAATTGGACGTCGACGATGACACCTGGGAACGCGGCCGCGCCTGGGCCATGTCCATCGCCCTGGTCCAGTTGCCCTACTACCGCGACACGAATCCCGGGCTGTCGGCCAACTCCCGGCACGTGCTGAGCGAGGTGCTCGGATGAATACCGTTACCACGCAACGGCTTTCACTGACCCGCGTGACCATGGCCGACCTGGACGAGTTCCTCGCCCTGCACGCGGTCGAGGACAAGCCCCGGTCGGTCGAGGCGCTCAACCGGCTGCTCAAGGACTTCTGCGCCGTCTGGGACGCCGGCGAGCACGGCTACTGGCGGATCGACTTCGACGGCCGGACCGCCGGATTCGGCGGCGTGAAGCCGAAAACCTGGCGCGGCCGATCCGTGTGGAACCTGTACTACCGGATCTGGCCGGAACTGCAAGGAAAAGGCATCGCCACGGAGATGGCGCGCAAGGCCATCGCCGTGGCGAACGAGATCCACCCGGACTGGCCGGTGCTGGTGGAGACCCGCCCGGACAACGAGCCGGCGATCCGGCTGGCCGTCCGCGTCGGCATGAACAGGCATCCCGACGCGGACGGCTGGGCGGTGTTCCTGCGGTAGAACTACCGCCCCTCGAGGGACTTCACGTTGTTGCCGAAGGTCCAGCTCTTCGAGCCGTCCCAGTTGATCGACCACGTCATCAGGCCCTTGATCCCGCTGACGCTCTTGTACGCCTGCGAGACCAGCCCGGTGGACATGTAGCCGCCGCCGGCGCCGGCCTGCGCCGGCAGGCCGGGAACCTGCTTGTCGTAGGGCACCTTGATCGTCGTGCCCTGCACCACCAGGCCGTTGTTGAGGCACTGGGTCTGCACGGTGAAGCCCTGCACGGTGCCGGCCTGGTACGAGTCGCCCTTGCAGCCGTACATGCTGCCGTTGTAGTACTGCATGTTCAGCCACCACAGCCGGCCGTTGTCCGCGTACTTCTTGATGATCGGCAGGTACGCGCCCCAGATCGAGCCGTAGGTGATGCTGCCGCCGGTGACGTAGGCGGTCTCCGGCGCCATCGTCAGGCCGAAGTTGGACGGCATCTTGGCCAGGATGCCGTCGATGATGCGGATCAGGTTGGACTGCGAGGCCGACAGCGTCTTGATGTTGCCGCTGTCGGTGAGGCCGGTCTCGATGTCGATGTCGATGCCGTCGAAGTTGTAGGCCTTGAGGATCGGCACGATCGTGCTGACGAACTTGTCGGCCACCGTGGACGAGCTCAGGTCGATGCCGGCGGCCGCGCCGCCGATGGACATCAGGATGGTCGCGCCGGCGGCCTTGGCCGCGCAGTTGTCGGCCGGCGTGCCGACCTTCACGTTCGCGTCCATGCCGTCCTGCCACAGCGCCGTGCCGTCCGAGCGGATCACCGGGAAGGCCTCGTTGATGACGTTGTAGCCGTGCTGCGCGATCCGGCTGTCGGTGACCGGTATCCAGCCCAGGCCCGGGTGCACGCCGTTGACGGCGCCGTCCCAGTTCTCCCAGTAGCCCTGGAGCACCTTGCCCGCGGGCCGTGATTTGACGGCGCAGGTGTCCGCTTGCGGCGCGGCAGGGTTCGCCTGTGCGGACGCCAGACCGAGCGCCGGAACGGTTAGCGCGGCGGCAAGGACTGCCGTCAGGGTCCGCGATATCCGACCGAACATGGCCAGCTCCCATCGTCGAAGGACGGCGGCGGCCGGATCTCCGACGATACCGCCGCCCCTCAAGGTGGTCTAGACCAGATCGGCGCATTTACCGGAAACGCCACATGCGCTTCCTATGTGGCATCAGATGACACATAGGAAGCGCATGTGGCAGAAAAGGCGGGCGGTGCTAGTGGGCGGGGGTAGCCTCGGCGAGGGCGGCGCGGATGCCGGCGACGACCTCCTCGGCGGTGCCGTGGCCGGTGAAGCCGGCGGCCAGGCGGTGACCGCCGCCGCCGAACCGCACGGCCACCGACCGCACGTCCAGCCGCCCGACGGCCCGCAGCGAGACGGTCCACTCCCCGGACGGGGTTTCCTTCAGGACTGCGGCGACTTCGGCCTCCGAGGTCGACCGCACGACGTCGATGACGCTCTCGACCTCCTCCGCCCGCACCCCGGCGGCGTCGGCCCGACGCACGACGGCGTGCACGAAACCCAGCCCCTGAGCGGCATCCGGCTCCAGCTGGGCGGCCGACAGCACCGAGGCGAGCATGCCCAGCCAGGCGAACGGGTGGCTGTCCATCAGGCCGCGGATCAGGCCGGCGCCGTCCACGCCGGCCTCCAGCAGCCGGGCGGCCAGCCGGTGCGTTTCCGGCTTGGCGAAACGGAAGGACACGGTGTCGGTGGCGATGCCGGCGTACAGGCAGCGGGCGATCGGCTCGTCGATCTCGACGGCGAGCTCGTCCAGCAGCCGGGCCACGATCACGGCGGTGGCCTCGGCGCGGTCGTCGACCAGGTTGTGGCTGCCGTAGCGGGTGTTCGACACGTGATGGTCGACGACGAGCGAGACGTCGGCGGTGGCCACCCGGTCGCCGAGCGGGCCGAGCCGGTCCACGCTGCCGGTGTCCAGGGCCACCAGCACCGGCACTACGGCCGGCACCTCGGCGGCGGGCACGAAGAGGCCCTCGGAATCCAGTACCCGCAACGACTCCGGCACCGCGGACGGCGCGCCGAAGGACACGCGGACGGTCGCGCCGCGCCGCCGCAGCGCCAGGCCCAGGGCCAGCGCGCTGCCCAACGCGTCGGCGTCGGGATTGACGTGGGCCAGCAGCGTGACGTCGGCCGCCGCGCCCAGCAGGGCGGCGGCGGCCGTGACATCAACCTCGGGTGCGGTCACACCCGAACGCTACCGTCACTCCGAGTCCGACTCCTCCTCGCGGGGAGCCTTGTACGGGTCGGCCTCGCCGGCCGGCTGCGCGCCGGAGGCCAGCTGCGCCACCTCGGCGTCCGACTCGCGGGCCTTGGCCAGCAGCTCCTCGATCCGCTTGGAGTCGGTCGGGACGGTGTCGGCGACGAAGGCCAGCGTGGGCGTGAACCGCACGCCGGTCTGCTGCCCCACCATGGTCCGCAGCACACCGGTCGCGCTGGTCAGCGCGGCGGTGACGCCGGCGTGGTCGGGAGCGGACTCCAGGTTGTCGCCGAGCACGGTGTAGTACACGGTCGCGTCGTGCAGGTCGGGGGTGACCCGGGCGTCGGTGATGGTGACCCGGGCCAGCCGGGGGTCCTTCACCTCGTGTTCCAGCGCGGACGCCACGATCTGGGCGATCCGCTTGGCGAGCCTGCGGGCGCGGGCCTGATCGGCCACGGCGCTCCTCCTCATGAGTAGTGACAGGTACTAGTCGTCCTCGGGGCCGAGCAGCCGCTGCCGCGCGGACAGGACCTGGAGCTCGGGCCGGGAGGACACCAGCCGCTCGCACGCGTCGAGCACGTCCCGGACGTGCTCCGCGTCGGCGGCGACCACCGACACCCCGACCAGGGCGCGGCGGTGCAGGTCGAGATGACCGGCCTCGGCGACCGAGACCTCGTACTTGCGTCGGATCTCGGCCAGCACCGGCCGGACCACGGAACGCTTCTCCTTCAGCGAGTGGACGTCGCCCAGCAGCACGTCCAACTCGAGGGCACCGACGAACATGGGCATCACCATGGGCGGACGCCCAGCGGGGCCGGCCGAGAGCCGGCCCCGCGGGCGCCACTTGTTCAGTTGCGGGGCTTCTCCCGCATCTCGTACGTCTCGACGGTGTCGCCGACCCGCAGGTCGCCGTAGTTGCCGAGGGTGAGACCGCACTCGAAGCCCTCGCGGACCTCGGTCACGTCGTCCTTGAAGCGACGCAGCGAGGTGAGGGTCAGGCTCTCCTGGATCACGACGTTGTCGCGGATCAGGCGCGCCTTCGAGTTGCGCTTGAGCTCGCCGGACATCACCAGGCAGCCCGCGATCGTGCCGACCTTGGAGGACTTGAAGACGTCGCGCACCTCGGCCCGGCCGAGCTGCACCTCCTCGTACTCCGGCTTGAGCAAGCCCTTGAGGGCCTGCTCGATCTCGTCGATCGCCTGGTAGATGACCGTGTAGTAGCGGACCTCGACGCCCTCGCGGTTGGCGAGTTCCGTGGCCCGGCCCTCGGCCCGGACGTTGAAGCCCAGGACGATGGTGTTGTCCGTCGCGGTGGCGAGGTTGATGTCGCTCTCCGTGACACCACCGACGCCGCGGTGCACCACGTGCAGCTCGACGTCGTCGCCGACCTCGATGTTCATCAACGCGGACTCCAGCGCCTCGACGGTGCCGGAGTTGTCGCCCTTGATGACCAGGTTGAGCTGGCTGGTCTCCTTCAGCGCGGCGTCCAGGTCCTCCAGGCTGACGCGCTTGCGGCGGGACGCGTTGAGGGCGTTGCGGGTGCGGGCCTGGCGGCGCTCGGCGATCTGCCGGGCCACCCGGTCCTCGTCCACGACCAGGAAGGTGTCGCCGGCCCCGGGCACCGAGGTCAGACCGATCACCTGCACAGGACGGGACGGCATCGCCTCGATGACGTCCTCGTTGTGCTCGTCGACCATGCGCCGGACGCGCCCGTAGGCGTCGCCGGCGACGATCGAGTCGCCCACCCGCAGCGTGCCGCGCTGCACCAGCACCGTGGCCACCGGGCCGCGACCGCGGTCCAGGTGCGCCTCGATCGCGACGCCCTGGGCCTCCATGTTCGGGTTGGCCCGCAGGTCGAGCGCGGCGTCCGCGGTCAGCAGGATCGCCTCCAGCAGCTGGTCGATGTGCAGACCCTGCTTGGCCGAGATGTCGACGAACATGGTGTCGCCGCCGTACTCCTCGGCCACCAGGTTGTACTCGGTCAGCTGCTGGCGGATCTTCTGCGGGTTCGCGCCTTCCTTGTCGATCTTGTTCACCGCGACCACGATCGGCGCGCCGGCCGCCTGGGCGTGGTTGATCGCCTCCACCGTCTGCGGCATCACGCCGTCGTCAGCGGCGACGACGATGACCGCGATGTCGGTGGAGTTGGCGCCACGGGCACGCATGGCGGTGAACGCCTCGTGACCCGGGGTGTCGATGAAGGTGATCAGCCGCGGCTTGCCCTCCAGCGAGGTCTCGACCTGGTAGGCGCCGATGTGCTGGGTGATGCCGCCGGCCTCGCCCTCGTGCACGTTCGCCTTGCGGATCGTGTCCAGCAGTCGGGTCTTACCGTGGTCGACGTGACCCATGACGGTCACCACCGGCGGCCGGATCACGAGGTCGTCCTCGCCACCGGCGTCCTCGCCGTAGGTGATGTCGAAGGTCTCCAGCAGCTCGCGGTCCTCCTCCTCGGGGGAGACCACGTTGACCACGTAGTTCATCTCCGAGCCCAGGAGCTCCAGGATCTCGTCGGAGACGGACTGGGTCGCGGTGACCATCTCACCGAGGTGGAACAGCACCTGCACCAACGCCGCCGGGTTCGCGTTGATCTTCTCCGCGAAGTCGGTCAGCGACGCGCCGCGCGGCAGCCGGATGGCCTCGCCGTTGCCCTTGGGCAGACGGACGCCGCCGACGCTGGGCGCCTGCATGTTGTCGAACTCTTGGCGCTTCTGGCGCTTCGACTTGCGACCACGGCGCGCGGGACCACCGGGACGGCCGAACGCACCCGCGGCGCCGCCGCGACCGCCGGGACCACCCGGACGACCGCCGCCACCGCGGAAGCCGCCGCCACCACCGGCCGGAGCGCCGGCACCGCCGCCGCCACCACCCGGACGGAAGCCACCGCCACCGCCGCCACCGCCGCCGGGACGGAAGCCACCGCCACCGCCGCCGCCCCCACCGGGACCGCCACGGAAACCGCCGCCACCGCCGCCGCCACCAGGGCCGCCACGGAAACCGCCACCGCCGCCGCCCCCACCGGGACCGCCACGGAAGCCACCGCCACCGCCGCCCCCACCGGGACCGCGGCCGCCGCCACCACCGGGACCGCCGGAGCGGCCGCCACCACCGGCCGGCCGGGCCGGTCGGGGCGGCATCATGCCCGGGTTGGGCCGAGGCGGCATGTTGCCCGGGGTCGGGCGGGGACCGCGATCGCCGCCGCGGTCGCCGGACGGACGGTCGCCGCGCGGGGCGCGGTCGGGCCGGCCGTCACCGGGACGCGGCCGGTCGCCGCCGCCCTGGGCGGGCGGGCCCGGACGGGGCCCGCTGGGACGCGGCGCGGGCGCGTTGGAGCCCACGCCGAAGGGGTTGTTGCCGGGACGCGGCGCGCGCGGGCCGGGCTTGGGGCCCTGCTGGCGCGGCGGCACCGTGGCGCCGCCGTCCTGCTGCGGCTGCTGCCGGGGGCCGGGACGCGGGCCGGGACGGTTGCCCTGGCCCTGGGACTGCGGCCGGGACGGCGCCTGCTGACCGGCCGACGCGGCGGCCGGGGCCTGCTGCGACGGCTGGGGACGCTGCTGCTGCGGCGCCGGCGCGGGGGCCGGGCTGGACAGCTGCGGCTGCGTAGGCGGCTTCGGAGCCTGCGGAGCCGGGGCCTGGGCGGTCTCGGCCGGAGCGGCCGCCGCGGCGGCCGGGGTCTCCGCCGGCTTGGGGCTGGGGCGCGGACCCGGACGCGGGCCGGGCATGGGGGGACGCTGGCCGGGGGCGCCGGCCGGCTTGGGGGCGGATCCGCCCTGCGGCGCGGAACCGGTCGCGGCGGGCTCCGGAGCGGGCTTCGCCGCCGGCGGTCCCGGACGCGGGCCGGGCTTCGGGGCGCCGCCCCTGGGCTTGGCGCCGCCCTTCTCGTAGGCGTCCCGCAGCCGTCGGGCCACCGGGGCCTCGACCGTGGAGGACGCGGACTTCACGTACTCGCCCTGTTCGGCGAGCTTGTTGAGCACTTCCTTGCTCGTGACGCCGAGCTCCTTCGCGAGCTCGTGCACTCGGGCCTTGCCTGCCACTGCTCTCCTCGTCTAGGGAGGCCGGCGGCAACAGCCCGCTCGACCTCGTCCTATCGTCGCGCGATCATGTCTTCAGCTTCACGGCTGACTCATGACGGGTCGACCTGCTTCCTCTACTCATCCGCCGCAGGGGGCTCCTGCGACGTCTTCCCCAGCTGCACCGACTCGACGTGAGCGGTCAGGACCGCGAGATCGAGCGGCCCCTGGACCCGGAGGGCCCGCGGGAACGCCCGACGTCGCTCGGCGGCACGCAGGCACGCCGGATCGGGATGCAACCACGCGCCCCGGCCGGGCAGCCTGCGCCTCGGGTCCGGGACCACGGTCTCGTCCCTGACCACCGCGCGCAGCAGCTCGGAGTCCGACGCCCTGGCGCGGCATCCCACACACGTCCGGACGGGGCCGGTGGTCAGGGGTGCCGGTTCTTGACGACGAACCACCGAAGATTCTATCCCCTCGGGCTCACTCTGCCGAACCGGATACCGGACCGGTCGGCGCGACCACCTCGGCGTCGCTGCGGATGTCGATGCGCCAGCCGGTCAGCCGGGCCGCGAGCCGGGCGTTCTGGCCCTCCTTGCCGATGGCCAGGGAGAGCTGGAAGTCCGGCACCACCACGCGCGCCGTCTTGGCCCGCTCGTCGAGCACCCGCACGGACACAACCTTGGCCGGGGACAAGGCATTCCCGACGAAGGTGGCCGAGTCCTCGGAGAAGTCGATGATGTCGATCTTCTCGCCGGCCAGCTCGCTCATCACGTTGCGCACGCGCGCGCCCATCGGGCCGATGCAGGCGCCCTTGGCGTTCACGCCGGCCACCGTGGACCGCACCGCGATCTTGGAACGGTGACCCGCCTCACGTGCCACCGCCGGGATCTCCACGGTGCCGTCGGCGATCTCGGGCACCTCCAGCGCGAACAGCCGGCGCACCAGGTTCGGGTGGGTGCGGGACAGCGTGATCTGCGGGCCGCGGGCGCCCCGGGACACGCCGACCACGTAGCACTTGATCCGCTCGCCGTGCTCGTAGCGCTCGCCGGGCACCTGCTCGGCCGGCGGCAGCACGCCCTCGGTGTCACCCACCTGGACCACCACCATGCCGCGCGAGTTGGCGCGGGCGTCGCGCTGCACGACGCCGGCGATGATCTCGCCCTCCTTGGCCGCGAACTCGCCGAAGGTGCGCTCGTGCTCGGCGTCGCGCAGGCGCTGGAGGATGACCTGGCGGGCGGTGGTGGCGGCGATGCGGCCGAACCCCTCGGGGGTGTCGTCCCACTCCTCGTTGACCACGCCGTCCGGGCCGATGTCCTGGGCCAGCACGCGGACCACGCCGGTCTTGCGGTCGATGTCCACCCGGGCGTGCGCGATGTGGCCGTCGGTGTGCTTGTACGCCGTCAGCAGCGCGGTCTCGATGGCCTCGATGACGGTCTCGAAGGGGATGTCCTTGTCCCGTTCGATCGCCCGGAGGGCGGCGATGTCGACGTTCATTCGGACTCCTCCTGACAGCCGCGCTCCAACAGCGCCAACTCCTCGACCGGCGGCTGCCGGAACTCCACTTCCACCACGGCCCGCTCCACGGACCCGTGGGCGACCTCCCGCAGCTGGCCGGCGACCAGCAGCTGGACGGTCTCGTCGGTGACCCGGCCGACCCGGCCGAGGAACTCGTCCCCGTCGGTCTGGCGCACCTTGACCAGCCGGAACTTCGCGCGCCGCCAGTGGCGGGGCGCGGTCAGCGGCCGGTCCAGGCCGGGCGAGGTCACCTCGAGCGTGTACGGGCCCGCGAGCACGTGGTCGTGCTCGTCGAGCGCGGCGGCCACGACGCGGCTGGCCTCGGCGATCTCGTCGAGGCCGACGCCCTCCTCGCCGTCGACGACCACCTTGACCAGTCGGCGACGCCCAGCCTGCTGCACGTCGAGCAGCTCGAGATCGAAGCCGATCGCCGAGACGGCCTCCCGGACGACCGGTTCGAGCTGCGCGGTTATCTCCCCGCGCGGCGCGCTGGACACGTTCTCACTCCCCTGCGTCGCAGTTCCTGCCTGCCGCCACGCGGACGTGACGACATCGACCGGCGATAGCGTCGCCGGTCGTGGTCGCCAAGCGTATCTCGTCACTGAGCCGTCCAGACGCACGTGGACCGGAGTGGGTCGGGTGTTGCTGGCAAGATGACTCACCGTGACCCCTCTGCTCGGCCGCCGGGCCCTGTTGCGGCTCGCCGCGCTCGCGGCCGTCGCCGCGCCGGCCGTCGCCGCGTGCACCACGCAGCCGCCCGCCCCGCCGCCACCGGACCCGCTGGCAGCGCTCGCGGACGCCGCCGCCGCGGACGCCGCGACCGCCCGCGGGCTGGTCGCCGCGTACCCCGCGCTGGCGGCCAAGTTCCAGCTCGTCGCCACCAACCGGGAGGCGCAGGCCGTCGCGCTGCGCAAGGAGATCGACCGCGCCACACCGCCGCCGTCGACCTCCGCGTCGACCACGCCGTCGAGCCCGCCGCAGGGCAAGACCTACCCGGATCAGGCCGCCGCCGTCGCCGGCCTGACGGCCTCGCTGGGATCCGCCGTGGAGCAGGCCACCCGGGTGGCGCTGAACGCGCCCGGCTACCGCGCCGGGCTGGTCGGCTCCGTCGTCGCCGGCTGCGCGTGCCTGAAGGAGCTGCTGTCGTGACCTCCCCCGTGCCGACCGAGACCGTCGACGCCCTCCAACGAGCGCTGGCCGCCGAGCACGCCGCGATCTGGGCGTACGGGCTGGCCGGCGCCTACCTGCCGGCCGCCTCCGACGCCGCGCTGACCAAGGGCGCCGAGGCCCACACCGTCCGCCGGGACGCGGTGACCGCCACCCTCCAGAAGGCCGGCGCGACGCCGAAGCCGGCCGAGCCCGGCTACAGCGTGCCGCAGCCGCTGACCAACGCCTCGTCGGCGTTCGTGCTGCTGGTGGCGGCCGAGACCGACGTGGTGTCGGCGTGGCGGTCGGTGCTCGAGTACACGGCGGACGCCGGGATCCGGAAGACGGCGCTGGCCGCCCTCACCGACGGCGCCGTGCGGGCCATGACCTGGCGGCAGTCCGGCGGCCAGACCCCGGCGACGCCCCCGCTCCCCGGCCAGCCCGCCTGACCCGTCCAATGCAGGGAAGGACGCCTTACCCGCATTGGACGCAGGTAAGGCGTCCTTCCCTGCATTGGGGGTCACTTGCCGGTGAGGCCCAGGGCGTCGGTGCTGATGTCCTTGAGCGCCGCCTTGTCCTGGTGGGCGCCGACGCACGCCGACAGCGTGATGGTGGTGACGTCGCCGTTGGTGGTGGACGCGTAGCCGCCGTCCTGGAGCTGATCGGTGGTGGGCATGTCGGTCGCCGTCACGCCGCCGTCCTTGAGCAGGTCGGTGATGTTGCCGGTGTTGTCCTGGCTGGTCAGCGTCCGCAGCTGCTGGGTGGCGTCGGCGCTGGGCATCTTGACGTCGACCACCGACACCACGGCGACGGTGCCGTCCTTGGTGGTGGTCCGGTACAGGGACCGCACCAGCTGCTGGCACGGGTGGGTCTGGAGGAACGTCTGCGTCTTGCCGAAGGCGTGCTGCGCGCAGTTGGCGTCGGTGGCGGGGCCGGCGACCCGGACGAAGGTGTACTTGCCGGCGACCACGCCCTGCGGGGCCTGCGCCTCGGCGACGCCGGCGACGTGCGAGGGCTGCACGGCCCAGAACAGCAGGCCCGACAGCACGGCGACACCGACCAGACCCAGGCCCTGGAGCAGCAGCTTGTTGCGCCGGTCGGGCGGCTGGGGGCCGCCGCTGGGCTCCGGGTCGTAGAACTCCGGGGGCAGCTGGAACGGCGAGGTGTCAGACGGCCCGGCCGTCATCGGACTGGTCCGCCAGGTCGCCTGATCGGAAGGGGGATACGACTCCGACACAACCAGCACCGTAACGGGTGAGCGATTGCGACACGATTCGGCCGACCCCATCACGATCCGTCACCGGAGCAGCGACCGGACCGCCAGTTCCACGTCGTCGACCGTGTTGTTCAGGGCAAACGACAACCGGACGCGGCCGGCTCGGACCGAATGCCGCACACCGGCCTGCGCCAATCGGGTGGCATTCGCGTCGACGGAAACGATGGCGGATTCACCGGGCGGCAGGCCGAGCCGGTCGAGGAACAGGTTGGCCAGGCCGACGTTGTGCCGGCGGACCGCCTCGACGTCCAGCGACGCCAGCCACGGCAGCACGGCCGCCGCGCCGACGTGGGAGAACCAGGCGGGCGAGAGGTCGAGCCGACGGGCGTCGCCGGCCAGTCGCAGCGGCAGGCCGTAGACGGTCTGCCAGGGGTCCTCGCCGGCGTACCAGTTCGCGACCAGCGGGAGGGTCCGGTCCAGCACGTCCGGGTGAAGCGCCATCCACGCCGCGCCACGGGGCGTCATCAGCCACTTGTAGCCGGCGGCGACCACGTAGTCGGCCCAGGCGAGGTCGGCCGGCAGCCAGCCCAGGGCCTGGGTGGCGTCGAGCACGACGGTGACGCCGGCCCGGTTGCGGCGCACGGCGTCGAGGTCGAGCACGGCCCCGTCGCTGGACTGCACGACGCTGGCGGCCAGCACGTCGTGGTCACGCATCGCGTCCGGGACCTCGGCCAGCGGCACCTCGGTCACCTTGATCCCCCGGTGCCCCAGCGCCGCGAACGGGAAGGTCGTGCTGGTGAACTCGCCGTCCGGCACGAGCACCCGGGCGCCGTCCGGCACGGACGCGGCGGCCAGCGCGATCAGCTGGGAGGCGCTGGCCCCGATCGCCACCTGGGCCGCGTCCACGCCGACCAACGCGGCGAAGGCCGCCCTCGCGGCGGCCACGTCGGCGTCGAAGCCGGGCGGCACGTCCGCGCCGAGCCGCCACCGCCGCACCGCCGCCTCCACCGCGTCGGCGGCCACGGTCGGTGGCACACCGATACTTGCCGTGTTGAGATAGCCCGCCGGGATGTCGAAGGTCTGTCCGAAGGCTTCGCGCACGGATCACACGCTACGTTCAACCATGTGCGAAGTGTGGAAATTCAGATCAGGACCGGATCATCCGAGGTCGTGTACGACCTGACCGCGGACTGCGAGCGATTTCTCGCCGAGGAAGGCGCCGTGGACGGGTTGCTGCACGTCTGGGTGCCACACGCGACGGCCGGCCTCGCGGTGCTGGAGACCGGCGCGGGCAGCGACGACGACCTGCTGACGGCGCTGTCCCGGCTGCTGCCGCGTGACGAGGCGTGGCGACACCGTCACGGCACGCCAGGACACGGCCGGGACCACGTGCTACCTGCGTTTCTTCCGCCGTACGCGACGATTCCGGTCCTCGCCGGCCGGCTGGCGACGGGCACCTGGCAGTCGATCTGCCTGGTCGACACCAATGTGGACAATCCGGTCCGGCACGTCCGCTTCTCCCTGCTCCGCGGTTGATCACCGAACGCCGTCTCCCCCATACGAGGGTGATACGAATCCGGTGACGTGCGGAATTGTCCCGTTGAATTCACTTCTCCGGTTAACCCTGCCTTTTCGTCTCTTGCCCGAAACGGCCCAGGACTGGCACCCTTGACGCCGATGCGCATTCCCGTACTCCCCCAGCCTTGCGAGGTGCCGTGACCGGCCGGCGCGAACGCACGCGGGGTACGGCGGAGGACCCTGACCGGGCGCCGCTGGTCGGCCGGGCGGACGCGCTGCGCTCGGTGGACAAGACGCTGGACCGGGCAGGAAAGGGCGCGTTCCAGCTGTTGGAGCTGGTCGGCGAGCCGGGGGTGGGCAAGAGCCGGCTGCTGGCCGAGGCGGTGGCGGCGGCCCGCGGCAAGGGCATGCTGACGCTGGTCGGCCGGGCCTCGGAGTTCGAGCGGGACGCCCCGCTGGCGGCGGTCGCCGACGCGCTGGACGACCACCTGGAGACGTTGTCGGACCGTCAGCTGGCCCGCCTGAGCGACGGCGAGCGGCGGCTGCTGGGCTCGGTGTTCGCGGGCATCGCCACGGACGTCCCGGCCGAGGCCACGGACCGCTACCGGCTGTACCGCGCCGTGCGGGGCCTGCTGGAGCTGCTGGCCGAGTCCGGCGGCATGGTGCTGGTGCTGGACGACGTGCACTGGGCCGACGAGAGCTCGGTGGAGCTGCTGGACCACCTGCTGCGGCACCCGCCGCGCGGCCGGCTCGTGGTTGCGGTGGCCTACCGCCCGGGCCAGGCGTCGCCGCTGCTGGTGGCGGCGCTGGGCTTGGCCCAGCCGACCCGCCGCGTACGGCTGGATGTGGCGCCGCTGACCGAGCAGGAGACCGAGGAACTGCTCGGCCCGGACGTGAACCACACCCGCCGGCGCTGGCTGTTCGAGGCGAGCGGCGGCAATCCCTTCTACCTGGAAGCGCTGTCCCGGATGAACGGCGGCCGGGTGCCGGCGCCGCGGGACGCGCAGAGCGAGGCGTTCCCGTCGATGACGGCCGAGGTGCCGGACACGGTGCGGGCGGCGCTGCTGATGGAACTGACCAGCCTGAGCCGGATCGGGCAGCTGGTGGCGAAGGCGGCCGCGGTCGTCGGCGACGAGTTCGAGCCGGCGGCGGTCGCCGCGGCCGGTGAGATCGCCGAGTCGGACGCGCTGACGGCGTTGGACGAGCTGGTGGCCCGGGACGTGGTGCGGCCGGACGCGGCGCGCTTCCGGTTCCGGCATCCGCTGGTGCGGCACGCGGCGTACGCGTCGGCGAAGGCCGGCTGGCGGATGGGCGCGCACGGGCGGGCGGCGCACTTCCTGCGCGGCAAGGGCGCGCAGCCGCAGATGCTGGCGCACCACGTGGTGAACTCCGCCCCGTTCGGGGATCTCGCGTCGGTCGGCGAGCTGGCCTCGGCGGCGCAGGCCGTGGTCTCGCGCGCCCCGGCGACGGCGGCGCACTGGCTGGGCAACGCGCTGCGGCTGCTGCCCGACAACGAGGCGACGCGGCCGACGCGCTGCAATCTGTTGCTGGCGCTCGGCAACGCCCAGTTGACCAGCGGCCAGCTGGGCGCGGGCCGCGACTCGGCCCGTGAGGCGTTGCAGCTGCTGCCGGCCGAGGACCTGACCCGACGGGCGATCGCCGCGCGGCTGTGCGCGACGACGGAGCGCATGTTGGGGTCACGGGAGGCGGCGAAGGCTGTCCTGCTGGCGGAGCTCCGCAAGCTGCCGGACCCGTTGATGGTCGAGGCGGCGCCGCTGTACCTGCGGCTGGCCGTGGAGTACGTGGGCACGGGCGAGGCCGCGGAATGCGCGCGGATGCTGGAGGAGCTCACCAAGCTGGACCACCTGGACCCGCCGACGGCGTTCGCGGCCACGGCGCTGGGCGTGATGCCGGCCTACATCGCCGGCGACATCCCGGGCGCGCTGGACCGGCTGGACGAGGTGGACCGGCTGATGTCCCGGCTGACCGCCGCGGAGATCACGCCGTGGATGGACATCTGCGCGTGGCTGTGCTGGGCCGAGCTGATGGTCGGCCGGCATTCCTCGGCGCTGGCCCGGCTGGACCGGGTGACCGAGCTGGCGCGGTCCACCGGGCAGCAGTTCGTGCTGGCGTACCTGTTGTCCGCCAAGATCTTCGCGCTGGGCCGGATGGGACGGCTGACCGAGGCGGCGACGGTGGCCGAGGAGGCGTGCGACATCGCGCGGCTGGTCGGCTCGGGCGACGCGCAGACGATCGCGCTCACCTCCCAGGCGCTGGTGCTGGCCTGGGCCGGCGAGTACCCGGCCGCGCTCAAGGCGGCCAGCGGGGGCGCGCAGGCCAACCAGCCGAGCAAGGTCTACTGGTCGGTGCTGGCCGGCTGCATGCGCAGCCTGGTGCTGATCTACTCCCGCGACCTCGAAGCGGGCAAGCCCGCGGTCCTGGCCGCGTGCGACGAGTTCGAGCTCGAGGGCGTCCGCGACGAGACGCTGATGCTGATCTGCCTGGAGGCGATCGCGCACGCCGAGGCGATCGCCGGCAACCCGGGCGCGGGCCTGCCGCTGGCCGACCGCGCCGACGCGATCCGGCACCCCGACCACGAGGTCAATGTCGCGATCGCCGACCTGATCCGGGCGCACGCGGTGAGCGGCTCGGACCCGTCGACCTCGGCGCGGCTGGCGCTCCGGGCCGCGGACACGCTCACGGGCCCTGACTACCGTCTGGAGGAGGGCCGCGCGCGGCTGCGCGCCGGCCAGAGCCTCGCCGCCGCCGGCGACCGCGCGGGCGGGCTCAGGCAGCTGGCCATCGCGGCCGAACTGTTCGCCACGGCCGGCGCACGCGGGCTGCACGCCCAGGCCACCGAGGCGCAGCGCCGGCTCGGCCAACGGGTGCCGGTGCCGCGCGGCGGCCGCCGGCCGGAGCTGCCGTTCGGGCTGTCGGCCCGCGAGTTCGAGGTGGCGCGGCTGGTCGTGGAGGGCCGGACGAACGCCCAGATCGCGGAGCGGCTGTCGCTGAGCCTGCGGACGGTGGAGACGCACCTGACGCGCGTGTTCGGCAAGACCGGGGTGCCGGCGCGGGGCGGCCTGGGCCGCGTGCTGGGCCCGCACCTCGAAAACTGACCAACGCGTCAAAAACGGTCACGCTGCGGGCATGGCCCCTCACCTGGGCGTACCAGGTTCGGCGGCCGATCGGGCCGGATCGAACACCGAATGTCGTGGTTTACCACGATGGAAAAGACGAAGCTGGTCCGTCAGGGTGACGGTCGACCAACAGACGAGTCGCTGGGGGGCGCGCCATGAACCGTGAGATCCCGCTCTACACCCTCGACGGTGTGCGCGACGCGGATGTGAGCGTTCACCCGGTGACCACCCTGGACGGCCTCGGCCTGACGCTGACCCGGTTCCGCCGGGAGCCCGCCGAGGACGTCGTGCTGCTGGTGCACGGCCTGACCTCGTCCACGGACATGTTCGTCATGCCGGAGCACCGCAACCTGGTCAACCACCTGCTGGACAACGGGTTCGGCGAGGTGTGGTCCTTCGACTCCCGCATGAGCAACCGCCTGCCGTACAACAAGTCGCAGCACCGGTTCACGCTGGACGACCTGGCGCGCAACGACTATCCCGCGGCACTGTCCGAACTCCGCCGCCACGTCGGGGGGCGGCGGATCCACGTGGTCGCGCACTGCCTCGGCTCCGTGTCCTTCCTGATGAGCCTGTTCTCCGGGGCGGTCGGGGACATCGCGAGCATGGTGTGCAACAGCGTCGGCCTCACCCCACGGGTGCCGCTGTGGTCGCGGGCGCGCCTGGTCGCCGGCCCGGACGTCGTCGAGTACGGCCTGCGCCAGCCGTACCTGGACCCGCAGTGGGGCGACGCGCCGGCGTTCACCACCGGCTGGGCGGTGTCCAAGGTGATGTCGGTGCTGCACCCGGAGTGCTCGGTGCCGGCCTGCCACCTGCTCAGCATGATGTGGGGCACCGGCTGGCCGGCCATGTACGAGCACCGCAACCTGCTGCCGGTCACGCACCAGCGGATCGGCGACATCTGCCAGGCCAGCGGCGTCAACTACGACCGGCACGTGCGCAAGATCATCTTCGCCGGCCGGGCCGTGGCCTACGACACCGGCGAGGACTACACCGCCGACCTCGGCGCCGTGACGACCCCGCTGCTGCTGCTCACGGGCTCGCACAACCGGGTGTTCATCGACTCGCAGCAGGTGTTCCACCGCCGGCTGGAGGAGGCCGCGCCCGGCCGGCACGAGCTGCGGGTGCTGCCCGGCTACGGGCACCTCGACCCGTTCATCGGCAAGCACGCCGACCTCGAGGTGTTCCCGCACATCGTGGACTTCCTGAAGCAGCGGGCCTCGTGATGGCCGGCCCACGGGGAACCGGGATCGAGACGGTCGACGCGGTGATCGTCGGCTCCGGCTTCGGCGGCTCCGTCGCCGCGCACCGGCTCGCCGACGCGGGGCTGTCGGTCGTCGTGCTGGAGCGCGGCCGGGCCTGGCCGCCCGGCAGCTTCGCCCGCACGCCCGACGAGATGCACCACAACTTCTGGAACCCCGCGCAGGCCGACTACGGCCTGTTCGACGTGCTGGAGTTCCGCGGCTTCGACTCGGTGGTGTCGGCCGGCCTCGGCGGCGGGTCGCTGATCTACGCGAACGTGTTGCTGCGCAAGGACGAGCGCTGGTTCGTGCAGGACAGCGAGCTGCCCGGCGGCGGCTACGAGTCGTGGCCGGTGACCCGCGAGGACCTGGACCCGCACTACGACACCGTCGAGGCGATGCTGACGCCGAGCCGGTACCCGTTCGACGATCCGCAGTTCGCCGGCGTGCCCAAGACCGAGGCGTTCCAGGAGGCGGCCGCCGGGCTGGGCCTGGACTGGCAGCTGCCGCCGCTGGCCGTGGCGTTCGCGGCCAAGCCGGGCGGGCAGCCGGGCATCGGGCTGCCGATCGTCGAGCCGTCCTACGGCAACCTGCACGGCCTGCCCCGGCGCACCTGCCGCCTGTGCGGCGAGTGCGACTTCGGCTGCAACGACGGCGCGAAACTGAGCCTGGACCACACCTACCTGTCGGCGGCCAAGGCGGCCGGCGCGGACCTGCGCACGATGTGCGAGGTGCAGGCGATCCGGCCCGGCGGCCCCGGCTACCAGGTCCGCTACCTGCTGCACGGCATGGACGGCAGCTCGGTGCCCAAGCGCATCGACTGCGAGCGCCTGATCCTGGCCGCCGGCTCGTTCGGCACCACCCGCCTGCTGCTGGGCAACCGCGCCAACCTGCCCGGGCTGAGCGCGGCGCTGGGCACGCGGTTCAGCGGCAACGGCGACATGCTGTCGTTCGCGCTGCACGCCCGCCGCGACGGCCGCCCGCGTCCGATGCACGCCAGCCGCGGGCCGGTGATCACCAGCACCATCCGGGTCCCGGACGAGCTGGACGAGGACGGCGGGGTCGGGCGTGGGTTCTACATCCAGGACTCGGGCTACCCGGTGATCCTGGACTGGCTCGTGCAGAACATGGACGTGCGCGGCGACCTGTCCCGGCTGACCGGCTTCACCTGGAACCGGGTGCGCGCGCTGCTGCGCTGGACCGGCCCGGACCACCTGGAGCACGGCATCGGCCAGCTGATCGGCAGCGGCACGCTGTCCAACTGCTCGCTGCCGCTGCTGGGCATGGGCCGGGACGTGCCCGACGGCGTGATGCGGCTGCGCAAGGGCGAGCTGGACGTGTCGTGGACGACCGAGACCAGCCGGGACTACATCGAGCGGGTCCGCGCGACCATGCGGGCCATCACCGGCGCGCTGGGCGGCGAGTACGTGGACAATCCGCTCTGGCTGCGCCGCCGGCTGGCGGTCGCGCACCCGCTCGGGGGCGCGCCGATAGGCCGCCATCCCGGCGAGGGAGTCTGCGACCCTTATGGCGAGGTGTTCGGGCATCCGGGCCTGTACGTTGCCGATGGGGCCGCGATGCCGGGCCCGGTGGGCGCGAACCCCTCGCTGACGATCGCCGCGATGGCGGACCGTCTCTGCGATCATCTGTTGCTCGCGCGCGGTATGGCGGGGAGGTCGTCCGCGCGCGGTGGTCAGCGCCGTTCAGGGGGAACGACGCAGGCCACTCCGGTGGCACCGGCCCGTCTCAGCGGGGGTCGGACCGGTGCAGCCGCCCTCTCGTTCACCGAGGAGATGGCCGGCCAGGTCACCCTCGGTGAACGAGAGGGGCAGAACCCGCTTCGCCTGCACGTGACCGTGTCGATCGAGGACATGGACGCGTTCCTGGCCGACCCGCGGCACGAGGCCGCCGCCACCGGCTGGCTGGACTGCGAGCCGCTGGGCGGCCGGCTGCTGGTCGCCCGTGGCCGGGTCGAGCTCATGGTGACCGAGAGCGCCGGCGGGCGGCGGCGGATGCGCTACCGGCTGCCGTTCGCCGACGACCGCGGCCGTGAGCTGCTGCTCAGCGGGCACAAGGAGCTGCGGGCCGGGCCGCCGACGGCGATCTGGCCGGACACCACCACGCTGCACGCGAAGATCCTCTGCGACGGCGTCACGCTCGGCGCCGGCGAGCTGCGGCTGGGTGGGCTGGACTTCTTACGCGAGCTCACCACGATCCGCGCCGCCAGTCCGACCGTGCTGGAGCGCTTCGGCACGTTCTTCCTGGGCTCCCTGTGGCAGGTGTACCGCCCGAGGCTGACGTCGTGAGCGACGAGGTCGCGCTGGTGCTCTCCGGCGGCGGGGCGTCGGCGGCGTACTTCGGCGCCGGTGTCGCGCAGGGCCTGGCCGACGTGGGGCTGCGCCCGACCGTGCTGTCCGGGACGTCGGCCGGCGGGCTGAACGCCGGCCTGCTGGCCGCCGGCCTGTCGCCGCAGCAGCTGGTGGAGCTGTGGATCAACGTGCAGGGGCACGACGTCTACAAGCCGCGGCTGGACCTGTGGCGGCTGCTGCGGCCCGCCGGGCTGGTGCGGCTGCCCACCAGCGACCTGATGGGGTACGCGCTGGACTCCGTCGGCTGGACCTGGCTGCTCGACACCGCGCCGGCCCGCAAGACGCTGATCGCCGCGATCGGCGGCGAACGCCTGCGGATCGAGGAGGGGGTGCGGGTTGTCGTCGCCGCCGTCGAGGAATGCTCGGGCGAGGTCGTGCACTTCACCAACTCCGCACCGGAGGGCTCGGGGTTCCACGAGGTGCCGCTGACCGTCGACCACCTGATGGCCGGGGCGGCCGCGCCGATCCTGTTCCCGCCCGTGCACATCGACGGCCGCACCTATGTGGACGCCGGCATGGTCGCGAACACGCCCTTGCAGCCCGCTCTCGCGTATGAGCCGCGGACCGTCGTGGTCGTGACGTCGTCCTGCGGGCGGCAGTCGACCACGCCGGCGTCCCTGGGCGACGCGCTGGGCCTGGCGTTCGAGAACGTCGCCCGGTTCGCGGTGCTGCGGGACTACGAGCACACCAAGCAGCTCGGCGAGCTCGGGCCCGGCGAGGCGCCCCGGCTGGTGCTCATCGAGCCCGGCGACGAGTTCGAGGTGTCCGGCTTCGCCCGGTTCGACCCGGACGTCGCCAGGACCGTCGTCGCGCACGGCCGGGCGCGGGCACGCGCGGCGCTGGCCACCGTCACCTCAGGGGGATGAGCATGACCGCCTTTTCGACGTCCCGGTGGCCGCTGTCCGCCGCACAACACGGAATCTTCTCGGCGCACCAGGTGGATCCCGGTGGCGCCGCGCACAACGTCGCCGAGTACGTCGACATCGCGGGGCCCGTCGACCACGGCCGCTTCGAGGAGGCCACCCGGCGCGCGGTGGCCGAGGCGGAGGCGCTGCACATGCGGTTCGCCGTCGTCGGCTGCCAGGACGTGGTGGCGGTGCGGCCGTGGCGGCTGGAGCCCGTCGACGTCAGCGCCTCGGCCGACCCGATGTCCGCCGCGCTGACTTGGATGCGAGCCGACCTCACATCTGCCGTCGACCTCGCCGACGGGCCGTTGTTCCGGCAGGCGCTGATCACCGTGTCGCCCGAGCGGGTGCTCTGGTACCACCGCAGCCACCGGATCGCCCTGGACCGCTATGGACTGTTCCTTGTGGACCGCCGGGTCGCCGAGCTGTACAACGGCGTCGACGGGGAACCGTTCGATCCCTTACGACCCGTGGTCGACGAGGACGTCGCCTACGCGCTGTCGGCCGGGTGGCGGCGGGACAGACGCTTCTGGCTCGACCGGTTCGCCGACGCGCCCGTGCCTATCGGGCTCACAGAGGGCTCCGCGCCGCCGTCGGCCGGCGTGCTCCGTCGCACCGTCGAGCTGCCCCGGACCGCCCTGGAGGACTGGGCCGAGGTCGCCGGCCGCTGCCACACCAGCTGGTCCGCCGTGGTCATCGCCGCCGTCGCCGCGTACCTGCGGCACGTCACCGGTACGTCCGAGGTCGTGCTCGGGCTGCCCCGCATGTGCCGGCGGCGCACCGCCGCCTTGAACGTGCCCTGCTCGACGTCCAACACCATGCCGCTGCGGGTGCTCACCCCGCCCGGCGCCAGCCTGGCCGAGCTCGCCGGCGACGTCGCCGAGGAGGTCAAGGTGTGTCAGCCGCACGAGCGGTACCGGTCAGAGCTGCTGCGCCAGGAACTGCACATGCCCCGGCTGTACGGGCCCGTCGTCGACATCAACCCCATCAGCTACGAGCTGGTGTTCGACGGGCGAACCGCCGTCGCCCACACGCTGTCCGCCGGGCCCGTGGAGGACCTGACCATCACCGTGCACGGCGGCCAGGGCGGCGCCGGGCCGCGCATCGACTTCGACGGCAACCCGGCGCTGTACTCCGGCGACGACCTCACCGTGCACCAGCAGGCGTTTCTGGACCTGCTGGAGACGGCCCCGGCCTTCGCCTGATCGGGTCTTTGATGCAGTGAAGGCGTCCTTCCCTGCGTTGAGCGCAGGGAAGGACGCCTTCACTGCATCGGCGGGTTCTCACTGGCCGCCGGTGGTTCTCGTGACGACGTTGGAGGACGGGCCGTAGTAGAACGCCCGCACCCGGTAGGACGCCTCCTTCTCGTCGGGCAGGGTGATCAGGGCGAACGAGTTGATGTCCTTGTCCAGCGTGGCCACCACCGAGTAGTCGGCGGCGCCGGCGGGCTTGTCCTCCACGAGGTAGCCCTCCTCGTCGCTGGCGTTGTCGGTCCAGGTCAGCTGGATCCCGTTGTCCTGAATGACTTTCGCCTTCAGCCCGGTCGGGGCCCCGGCGGTGGAGCCGTCGCGGATGGAGTGGGTCACCGCCGGCCCGCCCGGCAAGGTGGCGGGCGCCGGGAAGTCGGTGGGCTGGTCGCCGGCGCCGCCCGGCACGGTGACGTCGACCGCGGTGGACGCCGGTCCGTAGTAGGGGCGGAGCCGGTAGTAGAACGGGGTCTGCGGCATCAGGTTGGGGTGGGTGTAGCTGTTCTGCCGCACCGGCATGAACTGCAACGTCGTCCACGGCCCGCCCGACGCAGTGGCGAACTCGATGATCCGGCCGGCGGCGGCCGGGTCGCTCCCGGTCCAGTCCAGCCGGATGTCGACGGGCGAGGTCATGGTGGCGGCCAGCATGATGCCGGCCGGCGGGGTCGCCGCGGCGGAGCAGGCGGTCAGCGCCGCCCCGACGGCGGCGCAGCAGAGCACGAGCGCACGTTTCACAGGGTTGCCTCGGCGGTCGGGGTGGCCGCCCGCCCCGATCCGGACGGGCGGCCGGCGGCTCACTTCGTCCAGAACTTGATGTTGCTCCAGGTGACCGAGATCGGCCCCTGCCCGGTGGACGTCCGGTACGCCCCGAACTTGTCGTAGTAGCTGCCGCCCGGGCTCGAAACCGTGTTCTTCAGCGACCCGTTGATGTAGGTGCGGTGCGTGTTGCCGACCTGGTTCACAGTATTGACGCGAACCGTGGTTCCGACGGTCGCGGAGCCCGAAATGGTGGCTCCGCCCTCCACGTCGTACATGCGTCCACCGGCCTCGACACCCAGCAGGAAGAACGGCCCGTTGTTCTCGTTGAACGTCTGCTTCAGGCTGATCCGGCTGCCGCCCATGCTGTTAATTTTGAAATAGCCCTCGAACTGGTGGGTGCCGCTGCTGTAGGTGTCGTAGCGACGCTCCGCCCGCTGCTCGCCGCTGCTGCTGGAGCAGGTCAGCTTGAACGTCGAGCCGCTGGCCGAGCCGCAGCCGACCGTCTGGACCTTGAAGCCGGGATTCCACGTCTTCCAGGTGCCGCTTTCGACCTGGGCATAGGCATTGGGCGCGACGAGAAACAGGGCCGCCGCGGCCAGAATTCCCCCGAGAGCGCGAGTGCGTCGAGACACGGGCATCCTCCTCGACCCGGGTCCGCCCGAAATTCGACAGGGCGAGCGGAACCACGGGAAAGTGGCGTGAGGCGGAGGCAAATCCGAGTGTAAGCGCGATCACGTCGGGGGGACAAGGCCCGCCGCGAAGCCTTCAGGTCGGCGGCTCGCGGTAATCTCGGCGGGTGCTGGTGCTGCTTCCCCCGTCCGAGACGAAGTCCGACGGCGGCGCCGGCGGCCCGCTCGACCTGGACGCGCTGTCCTTCCCCGAGCTGACGCCGCTGCGCCGCAAGCTGGCCGACGCCCTGGTGACGCTGGCGGCGGACGTGCCGGCGAGCCTGCGGGCGCTGGACCTGTCGGAACGCCAGCAGCACGAGGTGCACCGCAACGCCGCGCTGCGCACGTCGGCGACCGCGCCGGCGCTGTCCCGCTACACCGGCGTGCTCTACGACGCCCTGGACGCGAAGTCGCTGTCCAAGGCGGAACGCGCCCGCGCCGAGAAACGCCTCGCCGTGGCCTCCGCGTTGTTCGGTGTCGTCCGCGCCGGCGACCCGATCCCCGCCTACCGGCTCTCCGGCGGGAGCACGCTGCCCGGCATCGGCACGCTCGCCGCGCTGTGGCGGCCGGAGCTGGAGCCGGTGCTGGCCGCCGCGGACGAGCTGGTGATCGACATGCGCTCGGGCGCGTACGCGGCACTGGCCCGGATCCCGGATGCGGTGGCAGTAAAGGTGATCATGCCCAACGGCAAGACCGTCAGCCACTTCAACAAGGCGTACAAGGGACGCCTCGCCCGCGTGTTGACAACCGCCGCGCGAGAGCCCTCGACGGTGTCCGCGCTGGTCCGCACGGCGACCGCCGCCGGACTCACGCTGCGGCAGACCGGGGACCGCGCAGTTGACCTCGTTGTGACCGACTGATCCGGGCTACAGTCGTCTGATCGCGGCTGGAGAGGCGTCATGACGGGCGAGGACGAGCAGGGCGGGTCGATGTACCCCGGCCTCGCGGAGTTCGCGCGGCTGTGGACCGGCGCGGTGCTGCCGACCAGCAACGTCCCGCTGTCCCGCGGCGAACTCAACGTCATCCTGACCGGCTTCGCCGAGCTGCTGATGACCTCGCTGCACGCCGAGCAGTTCGACCACTCGCCCGCCCTGGAGGTCGGCCGCGGCCTGGTGGCCAGCCAGCTGGTCGGCCCGAAGGCACTGGACGCCACGATCCGGGTGCTCAGCCGGTACCTGCGCAGCGAGGCCGACGACGACCGGCTGGTGGACCTGCTGGGCGCGGTCGCCGGCGGCTACGTGGACGCGTTGCGGGACCACATCTTCCTCCAGCAGGAAACGCTGAAGAAGGCGGTGTTCCGGGCCCGCGACGCGGCCGAGAAGGCCCTGCGCGCCAGCGAACGCCGGTTCCGCACGGTGTTCACCGAGTCGGTGGTCGGCATCGCCATCGGCGACATCCAGGGCCACATCGTCAACTCCAACCTGGCGATGCAGGAGATGCTCGGCTACAGCGCCGACGAGCTGCGCCAGCGCACGCCGTACGACCTGATGCCGCGCAAGGACGCCGAGGAGGTGTCGACGGCCTACCGCAAGCTGATCAACGGCCAGTTCACCTCGCTGCGCTCCGAGCAGCAGATGCTGCGCAGCGACAACGAGCCGATCTGGGTGCACATCGCGGTCACCCTGATCAAGGACGAGAACGGCCTGCCGGACTACCCGGTGGTGATGATCGAGGACATCACCGACCTGCACCTGTTGCAGGACCGCTGGTCGCACCAGGTGGCCCACGACCCGCTGACCAACCTGCACAACCGGGCGCTGTTCATGTCCAAGGTGGAGACCGCGGTCGGCGGCCTCGGCCCGGGCGACCGGATCGGGCTGGCCTGCTTCGGCCTGGACGGCCTGTCGGTGATCAACGCCGGCGCGTCCGACCAGGTCGGCGACAAGATCCTCAAGACCGCCGCGGACCGGCTGCGGGCCGTCGTCGATGACGACACGGGCCTGCTCGGCCGGGTCGACGGCGACCGGTTCGCGCTGCTGGCGGTGCGCTCCAGCACCCAGGGCATGATCGACGTCGTCGAGCGGGCGATGGCCCGGATCGCCGAGCCGGTGCTCGCCGCCGGCCGCGAGTACTCGGTGACCTCCAGCGTCGGCATCGTGGAGCGGGCGGCCGCCGGCTCGAACCCGTTCCGGCTGCTCGCGGACGCGGAACTGGCGCTGCAGTGGGCAAAGCGGGACGGCCGGGCCCAGTGGCAGCTGTTCGAGGCGGACCGCGGCAGCCGGCAGCGGCGCGACTTCGAGCTGGCCGCGCAGCTCCCGGCGGCGCTGCGCGGCGGCCAGTTCGCCGTCGAGTTCGAGCCCGTCGCCCGCGTCGCCAACCGCGGCCTGGCCGGCTTCTCGCTGGTCGTCTCGTGGGACCACCCGGAGCAGGGCATGTTGTCCGCCAAGGACTTTCTGCACCTGGCCGAGCGCACCGGGCACATGCTGCCGCTGGGCTCCTGGGCCCTGCGGCAGGCATGCGACCAGGCCCGGGAGTGGCACGACGAGCACGGCGACCGCACGCCGCCGCTGTCGGTGGCGCTGTCCGACCGGATGGTGGGCGACCAGGACCTGTCGGCGCTGCTGCTGGCCGTGCTCGACGCCAGCGGCGCCCGCGCCGAGCAGCTGGTGCTGGAGGTGTCCCCCGACATGCTGCGCGACGCCGACGGCGACCCGGCCGAGGTGCTGACCGTGCTGACCGACCTGGGTTTCAAGGTGCTGGTCGGCGGCATGACCGCGAGCTGCTGCCCGCACGGGTTCGGCGGGCTGCCGCTGCACGGCGTGAAGCTGGCCCCCGAGTTCGTGGCCACGCTCGGTGAGGACGACAAGCCGGAACCCTCGGCCGAACGGGCGATCGGTGGCGTGGTGTCGGCGGCCCAGCTGGCCGAGCTGCCGGTGCACGCGGCCGGCGTGCACCACGAGCGGCACGCCGTGGCGCTGCGGGAACTCGGCGTGGAGTTGGGCCAGGGCGACTGGTTCGGGCCGCCGTCGCTGCCGTTCGAGGTGGAGCCGATGATCATCGCGGGCACGGTCGACCCGGACTGGTGATGTCGCCGTCCCGCCGCGATCACTAGGATTCGCCGGGCGGATTCCCCGGGCGAGGCGGAAGGGGTGGGCGTTGGTGGATCGGCCGGACTGGGCTCCCAAGGATGTCGACATCGAGAAGGCCAGCGCGGCCAGGCTGTACGACTTCTTCCTCGGCGGCAGCTACAACTTCGAGGTGGACCGGGAGCTCGGCCGCAAGGTCGCCGCGGTCGCCCCGGGCGTCTTCGACTTCACCCGGCTCAACCGGGCCTTCCTGCGCCGCGCCGTGCGCTACCTGACCGAGCAGGGCGTCGACCAGTTCCTGGACATCGGCTCCGGCATCCCCACCGCCGGCAACGTGCACGAGATCGCGCAGAAGGCCAACCCGGACGCGCGCATCGTCTACGTGGACAACGAGCCGGTCGCGGTCGCGCACAGCGACCTGCTGCTGGAAGGCAACCCGAACGCGGTGGCCATCGAGGCCGACCTGCGCGACCCGGACAGCATCCTGGGCAACGACCGCACCCGGCAGATGCTCGACTTCAGCCGCCCGATCGGGCTGCTCACCGTCGCCGTCTACCACTTCATCCCCGAGTCCGACGACCCGCTGGGGCTGGCCGCCCGCTACCGGGCCGCGCTGCCCAGCGGCAGCTACCTGGCGCTGTCGCACGTGACCATGGACGCCATGGGCGAGCAGATCCGGCAGCTCATCGACCTGTACCGCAACAGCCAGAATCCGGTGACGGCCCGCACCAGGGACCAGTTCGCCGCCATGTTCGACGGATTCGAACTGGTGGAGCCGGGCGTGGTGTTCACGCCGGAATGGCACCCGGAGTCGCCGGAGGACGTCGGCGAGCACCCGGAGGAGTCCGCGGTGTACGCGGCCGTGGGCCGCAAGCCGTAAATCAGTTGCTTTGACGCGGCGGTCGGCGGGAGTATCCCGCCGACCGTTTTCGTACCGGCGTGGATCGACCGGAGGAGGTGCGCTGTGGCAACGACTGTCGTCTGGGGCGTGGCCCGCACCCGTCCCGGCGTCCCGCCGAGGTCCGCGTAGCGACGACCGCTCGGTGGGGACGTCTTCCCAGTTCTTTTCTTGAGGAGACCTCACCAGTGCGCGAGCACGATTTCGATTTCGACCTGCCCGAACGCCGGCGCGGCAAGCGCCGGTTCGACGACGACACACCCCGTCCCACCCGCCGCGGCCGGCTGACCGAGGAGGCCAGGGGGCTGCTCGCCCAGCAGCGCGCGGACGCGGAGGACGCGATCGGGGATCCGCTGCCCGAAGGGGCCGACCGCTGGTCCACCTGGGGCGACGGCGACCTGGGACCGACGCCCCGGCCGGACTGGCTGATCACCGAGGCGGCGGCCGTGGACTACGAGCTGGGGCCGGTGAAGACCGGCAAGGAGGCCGACGTGCACCTGGTGCGCCGGTCGCTGCCCGGCTCCGACCGGACCACGCTGCTGGCCGCCAAGCGGTACCGCAGCAACGACCACCGGATGTTCCACCGCGACGCCGGGTATCTGGAGGGTCGCAGGCTGCGCAAATCCCGTGAGATGCGGGCCATCGCCACCCGCACCACGTTCGGCCGCAACCTGATCGCCGAGCAGTGGGCGGTCGCGGAGTTCGTGGCGCTGAGTCGGCTGTGGACGGTCGGCGCGCCCGTGCCGTACCCGGTGCAGCGCACCGGCACCGAGCTGCTGCTGGAGTTCCTCGGCGACGACGAGGGGGCGGCCGCGCCGCGGCTGGCGCAGCTGCGGCCGGTCGGCCCACAGCTGCGGGACCTCTGGTACCAGCTGGGGGCGGCGCTGCGCGCGCTGGCGTCGCTGGGCCTGGCCCACGGCGACCTGTCCGCGTACAACCTGCTGGTGCACGAGGACCGGCTGATGCTGATCGACCTGCCGCAGGTGGTCGACGTGGTGGCCAACCCGCGTGGGCCCGAGTTCCTGGCCCGGGACGTGCGCAACATCACGTCCTGGTTCGCGGGCAGGGGCCTGCCGGTGGAGATGTCCGACGCCGACGGGCTGATCGCGGAGCTCCTGGCGGAGGCGGGAATGGGCTGAGCGGATCGGGTGTTGTGGTCCTGCGGGGCCACAACACCTGGTTAGCGAGCTCACTGGCCTGCTGGTCGGGACCGCCCCGTTGATCAGATATAGTTATGACGCACCGCTGTGGCGAACCCGCCACCGACTCCACACAGGTTCGCGGTGCGACCCACCCACCATCGGCGCGGACAAGCGCGCCGGGCCCGTCCTTGTGAATCTCCGCGACCTTCCGCGGCGCCTTCCCCGAGACGTGCCACGTTCCGGAAGGTTATTTGTGCCCGCACCATCGTCCGACCGCCGTTACGGCAACTCTTCCTCTTCCCGCGGCGGCAACGGCGGCTACCGCCGTCGGCCGAACCGTCGCAGCAACAAGCCCGTCGAGGCGTACCAGCCGATCATCGCCGAGGACATCCCGTCCACGCTGCCCGAGGGCCCGCTGCCGACGTTCGAGGAGCTGGGGCTGGCCAAGCCCCTGCTGGACGCGCTGACCGCCAACGGCATCACCGAGCCGTTCCCGATCCAGGCCGCCACCCTGCCCGACACCATGGCCGGCCGCGACGTGCTCGGCCGCGGCCAGACCGGCTCCGGCAAGACGCTGGCCTTCGGCCTGGCGCTGCTGAGCCGGCTCAACGGCGGCCACGCCAAGCCGCTGCACCCGCGCGCCATCGTGCTCGTCCCCACCCGTGAGCTGGCCATGCAGGTCAGCGACGCCCTCACCCCGTACGCGCGGGCGCTGGGCCTGTGGTGCCGCACCGTCGTCGGCGGCACCTCGTTCACCCGCCAGGCCGACCAGCTGCGCCGCGGCGTCGACCTGCTGATCGCCACCCCGGGCCGGCTGTCCGACCACGTCCGGCAGGGCACCTGCGTGCTGTCCGACGTGGAGTTCACCGCCCTGGACGAGGCCGACCAGATGGCCGACATGGGCTTCATGCCGCAGGTCCGGGCGATCCTGGACCTGGTGGCGCCCGGCGGCCAGAAGCTGCTGTTCTCGGCCACGCTGGACCGGGACGTGGACAAGCTGGTCCGCGAGTACCTGAACAACCCGGTCGTGCACTCGGTGTCGCCGCCCACCGGCAGCGTCACCACCATGGAGCACCACCTGCTGATGGTCTCCAACGACGACAAGCCGGACGTGATCAACGAGGTCGCCGCCCGCGAGGGCCGCACGATCATGTTCGTGCGCACCAAGCACCACGTGGACCGGCTCACCAAGAAGCTGCGCTCCATCGGCGTGCACGCCGGCGCGCTGCACGGCGGCAAGGCACAGAACGCCCGCACCCGGGTGCTCAACGAGTTCCGGGACGGCACCACCCCGGTGCTGGTCGCCACCGACGTCGCCGCCCGCGGCATCCACGTCGACGACGTCAGCCTGGTCGTGCACGTCGACCCGCCGGCCGACCCCAAGGACTACCTGCACCGCGCCGGCCGCACCGCCCGCGCCGGGCAGTCCGGCACCGTCGTCACCCTGGTCACCCACGACCAGCGGCGCGCGGTGCACGGCCTGACCTCGCGGGCCGGCGTCAAGCCGACCAGCACCAACGTCCGCCCCGGCGACGAGGACCTGGTGCGCATCACCGGCGCCCGCGTGCCGAGCGGCGAGCCGGTGCCGGAGTTCGTGCCGAAGAAGCGCACCCCGCGCCCGGGCGGCACGGGCGGCGGCGGCCAGCGTCGCGGCTGGGGCGACCGCGGCGAGCGGTCCTCCGCCGAGCGCGGCGGCCGCAGCTGGGGCGAGCGCAGCTACGGCGGCGACCGCAGCGAGCGTGGCAGCCGCGGCGGCCACGGTCACGGCGGCCCGCGCGGCGAGCACGGCCACGGCGGTCCCCGTGGCGAGGGTCGCAGCTACGGCGGCGACCGCCGCCGCAGCTACAACCACTGACCCCAACCGCTGACGAACACCCCCGCGAGTCGCGCTCTCAGACACACCGAATGTAGGTCTCAGGCATAGGCCCGAAACCCACATTCGGTAGTTCCCAGAGCGCGACTCGCGGGGGTTTTCAGTGGAGGTGGTCGCCCAGGGCGGCTACGGGGCCGATGACGACGATGGCCGGGGGGCGGATTTCTTCGGCGAGCACGCGGTCCGCGACCTCGGAGAGAGTCGTGCGCAGAATGCGCTCGGAGCGGGTGGTGCCTTCCTGGATCACCGCTACGGGGGTGTCGGCGGGGCGGCCACTCAGCAGGGCGTCGGCGAAGGCACGGATGCGTTCGACGGCCATCAGCAGCACCAGGGTGCCCTTGAGCCGGGCCAGCGCGGGCCAGTCCACCAGCGAGCGGGGGTCGTCGGGGGCAACGTGCCCGGACACCACGACCACCTCGTGCGCGACGCCCCGGTGGGTGACGGGCACGCCGGCCACCGCCGGCACGCCGAAGGCGCTGGTCACGCCGGGCACGATGGTCACCGGCACGCCGGCGTCGGCGCAGGCCAGCAGCTCCTCGAAGCCCCGCCCGAACAGGTACGGGTCGCCGCCCTTGAGCCGGACCACGAACCTGCCGGCCTTGGCCTCCTCGATCAGCGTCGAGTTGATCACGTCCTGGCTGGCCGACCGGCCGTAGGGGATCTTGGCCGCGTCCACCACGCGCACGTGCGGCGGCAGCTCGTCCAGCAGCTGCATGGGCCCGAGCCGGTCCACGACCACGACGTCGGCCAGCGACAGCAGCCGCCGACCGCGCACGGTGATCAGCTCCGGGTCGCCGGGACCTCCGCCGACCAGCGCGACACCGCCCTCGCGGGGCTTCTCCGGACGGTCGACGACCGCGCCCGTACGCAGGGCGGTGAGCACGCCGTCCCGCACCGCGGCGGAGCGCCGGGGCTGGCCGCCGGACAGCACACCGACCAGCAGCCCGTCGTGCTCGCCGACGGCCGGTGTGACGGCGCTGCCCTGGGTGCCGGCATCGGAGCGCACGCAGAAGATCCGGCGGCGCTCGGCCTCGGCGGCGACGGCCTCGTTGACCTCGGTCACCTGCGTGCAGGTGACGACGTACCAGGCGCCGTCCAGGTCGCCGTCGGCGTACGGCCGCGGGTGCCAGGTCAGCTCGCCGGCGTCGGCCAAGCCCTGTACCGCCGGCGTGACATGCGGCGCGATCACCTCGACGGCGGCGCCGGACGCGACCAGGCGCGGCAGCCGGCGCTGAGCGACGGTGCCGCCGCCGACGACCACCACGCGCCGGCCGGCCAGGTCGAGTCCGACCAGGTAGTGCTGCTCAACGGACATGGGCGTCAGCCTGCCATGCGTCGACCAGCGCGTTGACCACGGAACCGGCGATCGCCGCGCCCCCGCGCTCGGTGGCGGAGCTGGCCGCCGGCAGCCCGGAGCGCCGCAGCGCGGCCTTGGCGTCGACGGACCCGACGAAGCCGACCGGAATGCCGATCACCAGCGCCGGCCGCAGCGATCCGGCGGCCGCCAGCCGCAGGATCTCCTGCAACGCCGTCGGCGCGTTGCCCACAGCCCACACCGCGCCGTCGGGAAAAGCCCTGGCAGCCAACCGAATCCCGGCCGCGGACCGGGTTGTCCCCTCGGCCTTGGCCAGCTCGGCGACACCCGGCATGTCCAGCCCGATGACGGCGTCACGCGGCGCGACGGCCGCCGCCAACATCCGGACGTCCACGACCAGCGGTCCGCCCGCGCCCAACGCGTCCCGGCCGGCGGCCAGCGCCTGCTCGTCCAGCACGAGGTCGCCGAGCCAGGTCGGGTCGGCCGTGGTGAGGATCACGCGTTCCACGACGGCCCGGGTCAACGGCGGCAGGTGCGCGGTGTCCACCCGGGACCGCAGGACGGCAAGCTGCTGGTCGGTCACACGGGTCAGGATTTCACGACGATCCGCGCGTCCCGGGGTCGGTCGAAGCAGGAAGCGCTGACCAGGCCGTAGCCGTCCTCGATGTACACCGTGCCGCTCCGCTCGACGTGCCCGTCGACGCAGGTCACGTCCATGGCGAACGCCCCGGTGCCGTGGCACCAGCCCGTCGCGGAGCGGTCGCCGAGCCGGGCGCCGCAGTCGTGCAGGCCGGTGTCGGCGGCGGCCACGCCGGCCGACAGCAGCATCAGCGCCGCGACCAGCAGCGCCCTCACTCCCCCGGCTCCATCTCGACGATCTTCCGCTCGCCGGTGGGCTCCTCGGCCGGCTCCGGCGCCGCGAACCGGCGCCGCGCCAGGAACCCGGCGGCGGTGACGGCCGAGCCGGCCACGAAGGACACCAGGCACAGCACAAAAACCTGGCCGAACAACCACGTCATCAGGCACTCCTGGTCTTGTCCACAACGACACCGCTGCCGTACAGCCGCCCGAGCAGCTTGGCGGTGCTGGCCTTGCGCGCGGCGTCCGGCTGCACCCCGTCCAGCACCACCCGACCGTCCACGACGGACACCTTCACGTCCGTGCCCGGCGCCTGCGTCAGCACCGACACCAGGGCGGCGACCGCGGTCGTGGTCATCGCGAAGTCGGTGTCGGGGCTGGTCGTGGTGTGGTCGACGAGCGTGCGGCCGTGCGTGTACTCCCCGATCACCTGGAGATACTGCTTGCGCCACGCGTCCCGCTGGGTGGTGCCGGTGACCACGACCTGGCTGTCGTCGACGGCGATCGTCAACGGCGCCAACGCCGGCTCGCGCGCGCTCACCGTCCGCACGCCGGGCAGCGCCTGCACGACTTCCTTGGCCGCCGGGATCCGCTCGAACGGCACGCCGACCAGCGTCACGTCCCGGCCGCTGACCACCACGTCGCCCACGCCGTTCAACGCCTTCGACGATTCGGCGCTGATCTGGCGTTCGATGTCGCCGCCCTGCACGGCGATGCCGACCAGCGCCAGCGCTGCGGGGACGGCGACGGCGGACGTCAGCCAGTATCGGGTCCAGGGGCGCACGGTCCGTGTCTACCGGTCGTGCGCCGGCATCGGACACAGGCTGGCCGACGGTTCACCCGGCCGTGCGACGCCCTATGGCCTGATGCGGGCCGCGGCGACGGTGACGTTCACGCCTTTCGCCTTCGGCACCACCAGTTCCACGGCCCGCCCCTCGGCCATCTCCGCAGCCGCGTAGAGCGCGGCGGCCTCGGCGACGCTGGGCGTGCCGGTCTCCCGCTGCACCACCGGACTCGGGTTGGGAACGTCCACAGTGGACAGCGTGTCGGCCGGGTAGGTGAGCAGCTTCGGCGGGGCCTCGCCGATGCTGCCCTGGCCGTGCCAGAAGTTCCAGTCCTCCAACGCCTGGAGCACGCCCTCCTCGCGGGCCTTGAGGTCGATGCTCGCGAACGCCCGCACCGCGCGCAGGTCCAGCCCGAAGTCCCACTCCAGCATGGACAGCACGGAGGTGACCTCGTCGCCGGACACGCCCGTGGACGCGCCGAGCCCGACCACCAGCGTGCGCGGCACGATGCGCAGCAGCTCGCCGTCGGCCGCCGGCTCGGCCAACCGGTCGTCGATCAGAATCGTCCAGCGTGCGGCGTGTGTCTGGCCGACGTTGTCGGGCATCGGCGGCAGCTCGTAGCCCATCGGGTTGAGCAGCCGGATCGGCTCGCCGTCGAGCATCGCCGCCGCGCACTCGGCGATGTCGCCGTCCACGGTGGCGTCGAGCTGCTCGACCAGCTGCTCCAGCACGGTGTCGCCGGTGTTGTCGCTGCCGCTGGACTGCACCATCGTCAGGTCGAGCACCTCGGCGATGCGGTCGGCGAGCGCGTTGGCCCCGCCGGAGCTGCCGCCGGCCAGCACCACGACGAAGCCCTCGGTGACACACACGACCGCCGGCGAGGACTCGTCCTGCACCAGCATCGGCGCGATGCTGCGGACGGCCGCGCCGGTCGGCATCAGCAGCACCGCCGAGCCCAGCTTGCCCCACATCCGGTGCACGGCCTGGTGCACGGGGCCGTCCGCGACCACGGTGTCCCGGCCCAGTTTCGTCGACAGCTCGACGGCGAGCTTGCGCTGCTCCGCGTCGATGGCGAACAACCCGATCATGACCGCACTCCCCACAACACCGTCACCGGGTTGACCGCCGACAGCCGGCTCGACCCGTCGGGCAGGTCGGCCAGCCGGGACGCCGACAGCTGCACGCCCTCGACCCGGTAACCGCTCTCCCGCAACGCATCCCGCGCCGGCGCGACCCGGTCCACCGCCGCCAGCGACACCACCATCCGCGGTGCGCCGACGCTGGCCGCCGCCCGCACCACCTTCGTCCCGCCGCCGCCGACGAAGATCGCGTCCGGCTCGGGCATTCCGTGCACGGCGGCCAGGAACTCCGCCTCCACCACCCGCACGTCCACGCCGTGCGTGGTGACGTTGGCGATGATCCGCACGCACTGCACGGGATCCCGCTCCACGGCGACGACCGCCGCGCCGAACCGCGCGCATTCCACCGCGACGGAGCCTGATCCCGCGCCCACGTCCCAGATCAGCGTGCCCGGCGCGGGCGCGAGCTTGGCCAGCGCCAGCGCCCGGACCTCGGCCTTGGTCACCATGCCGTCGCGGTGCGCGAAGTCGTCCTCCGGCAGCGCCCACCCGCTCGTGCCGGGCAGCGGCTCGCCGCCGGCCAGCCAGCCGCGCGGCGCGACCGCGTCCGGATCGGCAAGGCACAGCACGACATTCGGCTCCCGCCACGTCCGACGGGCGGCATCGGCGGCGTCCACAGTGGACAGAATTTCGTCGCCGCCGATGTCCTCGGCCACCACGAAGGTCCGCCGCCAGCCGGTCAGCCCGGCCGCCAGCTCCGCCGGGCCCGCGCCGGGCGCGGTCAGCACCGCGACCGCGGGCCGCGCGCGGCAGACGTTCAGCGCCTGGCGCAGCCCGCGGCCGTGCGCGCTGACCACCGTGACGTCGTCCCACGGCCGGCCGACGAGCGCGGCCAGCCGCTGCACGCTGGACGGGGCCGGCACCACCTGCGGCCGGATTCCCTTGTCCCGCAACGCCCTCAGCACGCCGAAGTAGCCCGGGTCGCCGGAGGCGAGCACCACCGCCGGCCCATGCTCGGCGGTGTGCGCGGCCAGCGCCTCCAGCGCCTTGTCCAGCGCCCCCAGCTCGATGGTGGTGGCGCCGTTGCGGACGTGCAGCTCCAGGTGCCGACGACCGCCGACGACCAGGGTCGCCTTGTCCAGCAGCGCCTCGCCGCCGGGCGGCAGCGCGGCCCCGTCCACCCCGATCACGGTGATCGTCATCAGCTCACCCGCTCTTGCGTGTCCTCTTCGCCTGCGTGGTCCGTGCCTTGGCCGGCTGCTGCTTCGCGGTCGGCTTGGTGGCCCCGGTCTGGTTGGTCCTGGCCGTGGTCCGCGGGGCGGCGGGCTTGATCGCCGCCGGGGACACGGTCACCTTCTGCGGCTCCTCGGCCGCCACGTCGTCCAGGCTGGTCTGGTCGGCGTCCGGCTGCTTGGCCGCGGCCTTCGGCGCGGGCGCCTTGGTCCGGGCGTCGGCCTGCCAGTTGTGCACCGCGCGCCAGGCGGCCTGCGAGGTCTCGCCGGACGCCTGCACCGGCACCTCGCTACGTGCTGCGGCGATGCGGTTGGTGCGGCCGGCCCGCGCCGACCAGGAGGTCCGGCGCGCGGCGCGCTCGCTACCCGGCTCCAGGGCCTCCTCGACCGGCTCGGCGCTCTCCGTGCGGCGGTAGCGGGCCTTGGTGCCCGGGGCCATCGCCTTGCCCACCAGGAACAGCGTGTGCCGCCACAGCTTGCGCTGCTTGACGGTCGCCTCCAGCTCGCCGAGCGTGGTGTTCAGCAGCAGCTCGTCCGGCCACGTCGTCTTGTACGCCACCACGACCGGCGTGTCCGCGCCGTAGCCGCCCTCGGTGAGCTCCTCGACGAGCTGCGCGGTGCGGGCCGCCGCCACGAAGACGCCCATCGTCGCGCCGTGCCCGGCGAGCTGGCGGATCTGGGTGGCGTCCGGCAGCGCGGTGGCGTCCACCCGGGTGAGGATCACCGACTGGTCCACATCGGTCAGCTCGCGGCCGACCGCGGACACCGCCGCCGACACCTGCGACACGCCCGGCACGATCTCGGTCTCGACGCCGATCCGGCGGCAGGCGTCGACCTGGTCGCGCACCGCGCCCCAGAGCACCGGGTCGCCGGTGATCATCCGGACCACCTGGAGCTTGTCCCGCGCGGCCCGCCGGAACAGCTCCACGACGTCGTCCCCGCCGGTTCGCGACAGGTCGATCAGCTCGGCGTCGGCACGCACGTGCTCGCGGACGCACTCGGCGTCGACCAGACTCGGCGCCCAGACCACCACGTCCGCGTCGGCCAACCTGCGTGCGCCGCGCACGGTGATCAGATCGGCGGCGCCCGGACCCGCGCCGACGAAGGACACCAACCCCGACTTCACAACTGCTCCCCTCTCCCGCCTCGGGGCGGAAGTATCACGACCGTGGACAAGTACGGCGCAGCAACCGACTCGTCCACATCGGACAGGGGGAGCACCCGCGCCCGATCCGTGCCGAGATGCTCGGCGTACACCGAGCGGTCCAGCGCCCCGGCGGCCACGATCTCGGCTTTCAGCTCGTCGAGACGACGGCCGCCCTTGTAGGCGACGACCGTACCGCCACCCCGCAAGGCCGCCCGCAGCCCGGTCACCTCTCGGGTCACGGGCACCAGGGTGAGCGACTCGACGCCCTCGACCAGATGGAGTCCGGCGGTGCTGGCGGCCGCCTGCATGGCGGTGATGCCGGGGCTGAGGACCACTTCCACCTCGGGCAGCAACCGCCGAACGGTGGCCGCGAGGTAGGTGAAAGTGGAGTAGATCATCGGGTCGCCGATGGTCGCGAACACCGCGCTGCCGCCCTTTTCGCGCAGATGTTCGGCGACTCGCGTGCCCGCGGCGTCCCACAGTTCGTTACGACGTTGTTGTGAACCGCGCACGTCGTCGTTGAGCGCGAACACCAGTCGCTCGATCGGGGCGTCGACCGGCAGGTGCGCGCGGACCACGGCCTCCGAGCGGCCCTCCTCCTCGGTCGACATCACCGGCACGAAGACGCGGCCGGCCGCCTTGAGCTCGCGCAGGCCGGCGAGGGTGAGCAGCTCCGGGTCGCCGGGGCCGACGCCGAGTCCGACCAGTCTCACTTCGTGCACCTTTCGACGAACCGCCTGATGGCCTGCGGGGCGCCGGCCGGATGTGTGTGCAGGTAGGAGGCGTGCACGCCGCCGTGGACGAAGCCCTCGGGCTCGGCGTCGCGCCACCGCCACGCCGGTTGGTCGCCGTGCCGGGGCGTGACGGCGGTGCGGTGGAACTCGTGTCCCGTCACCCGGTCCCCGATCGAGTGCAATGTTGACTCGACCGGGGCTAGAGCGTCGCGGTACCCGAGGGTCAGTCGGGAAGTCATGGCCGCTACGGCCGGCAGCACGCCGCACATCGGCAGGCCGTCGAGTTCCCGCGCGAGGTAGAGCAGGCCGCCGCATTCGGCGTGCACAGGCGCGCCGCTGGCGGCCAGCTCGGCGACCTCCCGCCGCAGCGAGTCGTTCGCGGACAGCTCGGCGGCGTGCTGCTCGGGGAAGCCGCCCGGCAGCACGAGACCGGCGGTTCCATCGGGGAGTTCCTTGTCCCGCAACGGATCCACCACGGCCACCTGCGCGCCGGCCGCCTTGAGCAGCTCCACGTGTTCGGCGTACCCGAACGTGAAGGCCGATCCCCCGGCCACCGCGACGACGGGCCGGGCGCTCACCGGATCGACGTCCGGCGACCACGGTTGCGCCGTCAACGACGGCGCGGTCGCCGCCAGCGCGGACACCTCGTCCAGGTCCACGCCGGCGGCAACGGAGTCCGCCATCGCCTCGACCGCTTGCACCGCAACGGATCCGTGCTCCGCGGCGGTAACGAGACCGAGGTGCCGCGACGGCACCTCCAACCCCTGCGACCGCCGCACGACCCCCAGCACGTCGAGGCCGATCTCGTCGCATGCCTCGGTCAGCACCTGCTCGTGCCGCTCCGACCCGACCTGGTTCAGGATCACTCCGGCCAGGCGGACGGTGGCGTCGTAGGAACGGAACCCGTGCAGGAGAGCCGCGAGGCTGCGGCCCTGCCCCCGGCCGTCGACCACCAGCACGACCGGCGCCTGCAACAACGACGCCACATGGGCGGTGGAACCGAAGCCGTCCGTTCCGATGCGGCCGTCGAACAGGCCCATCACGCCCTCGATCACGGCGATGTCGGCGCCGTGCGAGCCGTGCCGGCACAGCGGCGCGATCCGCTCCTCGCCGACCAGCACCGGGTCGAGGTTCCGGCCGGGCCGGCCGGCGGCCAGCGTGTGGTAGCCGGGGTCGATGTAGTCCGGGCCGACCTTGAACGGGGCCACCCGGCCGCCGCGCCGCCGCAGCGCGGCCATCAGCCCGGTGGCCACCGTGGTCTTGCCGCTGCCCGACGACGGCGCGGCGATCACCAGCCTGGCTACCACTCGATCCCCCGCTGGCCCTTCTGGCCGGCGTCCATGGGGTGCTTGACCTTGGTCATCTCCACCACGAGGTCGGCGGCGTCCACCAGCTTCTCCGGCGCGTTCCGGCCGGTGATCACGACGTGCTGGAAGCCGGGGCGGTCGCGCAGCGTGGCCACCACCTCGTCGACGTCGACCCAGCCCCACTTCAGGGGGTAGGTGAACTCGTCGAGCACGTACAGGCCGTGCTCCTCGGCGGCGAGCCGGCGCTGGATCTCCCGCCAGCCCTCCAGCGCGGCGGCGGCGTGGTCCTCGTCGCTGCCGGGCTTGCGGGTCCACGACCAGCCCTCGCCCATCTTGTGCCACGCCACCGGGCCGCCCTGGCCGGTGCGCTCGTGCACCTCGCCCAGCGCCCGGAACGCGGCCTCCTCGCCGACCTTCCACTTCGCCGATTTCACGAACTGGAATACGCCGATGGACCAGCCCTGGTTCCAGCCGCGCAGGGCCAGCCCGAAGGCGGCGGTGGACTTGCCCTTCATCACGCCGGTGTGCACGACGACCAGCGGCCGGTTGCGGCGCTGCCTGGTGGTCAGGCCGTCGGCGGGGACGACTTCCGGCTTTCCCTGTGGCATGTCAGGCCGCCCTCGTCGCTCGCACCACACCGGCCACCTGCTCGGCCGACAGCTGTTCCAACCGCAGGCAGACGCCGTCCAGCGCCGTCGCCAGCTTGTCGGCGAGGCCGAGCCGGACGGGCCCGTTCTCGCAGTCCACCACCACCGTGGCGACGCCGTCGGCCGCGAGCATCGCCGCCGCCCTGAGCGAATCCTGCACGGGGTCGTGCCCGGGACGCGCGGCGGTGGCGCGGCCGTCCGTGACGACGACCAGCAGCGGTCGCCGGCGCGGATCGCGCAGGCGTTCCACCGACAACACCTTGTGCGCCTTCAACAAACCGTCCGCCAGCGGCGTGCGGCCGCCGGTGCGGAGCTTGCGCAGGCGGGCCACCGCGGCGTCCACGGACGACGTCGGCGGCAGCGCCACCTGCGCCTCGGTGCCGCGGAACGTCACCACGCCGACCTTGTCCCGCCGCTGATACGCGTCACGCAGCAGCGACAGCACAGCGCCGCTCACCGCCGACATGCGCTGCCGTGCGGCCATGGAGCCGGAGGCGTCGACGGCGAACAGGACGAGGTTGCCTTCCTTGCCCTCACGCACGGCGAGTCGCAGATCCTCGCCCGTGAGCCGGAGCCCCGCGCCGTCACGCCCACGCGCCCGCTGGTGCGGGGCGGCAGCGGTGACAGTGCCGATGAGGTGCAGGCCGTGACCGTCCACGGTGGAGGAACGCACCGTGCGACCGCCGGTCGACCGCGCACGGGACCGTCGCCCGGGAGCGCCCTCGCCGACACCGGGAACCTGCAACAGCCGGGCCTTGAACGCCGACGAGGGCGCGGCCGGGGCCTGGTCCTTCGGCGCCTTGCCCTCGCCTTGCTGCTGTTGCTGTTGTTGCGGCGCCTGCGATTCCGGTGGGCTCTCGCCGCCGTCGGGGTCATCGTCCGGGTCGTCGTCGATCTCGGCGGAGGCCTGCTGCATCGCCTCTTGCAGCTGCTGCTCGTCGACACCGGGCTCGTCGAACGGGTCTCGCCGGCGGCGGTGCGGCAGCGCCAGCCGGACCGCGATCTCCACGTCCTCCTCGGTGACGGTGTTCGCCCCGCGCCACGCGCAGTGCGCGCTGGCCGTGCGGGCCACCACCAGGTCCGCACGCATGCCGTCCACCTCGAACGCCGCGCACACGGCCGCGATCCGGCGCAGCTCCGTGTCCGGCAGCACCACGTTCGGCAGCTCCGCGCGTGCCTTCACGATCCGCGCCGCGAGCTCCGCATCCGCGTCCGCCCAATCCGCCGCGAAGCCCGCGGGGTCCGCCTCGTACGACAGACGCCGGCGGATGACCTCCGTACGGGTCGAGACGTCCCGTGACGCCAGCACCTGCACCGTGAGCCCGAAGCGGTCCAGCAGCTGCGGGCGTAGCTCCCCCTCCTCGGGGTTCATCGTGCCCACGAGCAGGAACGACGCCGCGTGCGACACGGACACGCCCTCGCGCTCCACGTGCGCACGCCCCATCGCCGCCGCATCCAGCAGCAGGTCCACGAGGTGGTCGTGCAGGAGGTTGACCTCGTCCACGTACAGGACGCCGCGGTGCGCGGCCGCCAGCAGACCCGGCTGGTACGCGCGCACGCCCTCGGTCAGCGCCCGCTCCAGGTCCAGCGAGCCGACCAGGCGGTCCTCCGTGGCACCGACCGGCAGCTCCACCAGCCGTGACGGCCGACGGTCGGCGCCCGCGCCGTGCGGGCCGTCCGGGCAGTCGGGGTCGGGGTTGGCCGGGTCGCACGCGAACCGGCAGCCCGGCACCACGTCCAGGTCCGGCAGCAGCGCGGCGAGCGCCCGCACGATGGTCGACTTGGCGGTGCCCTTCTCGCCGCGCACGAGCACGCCGCCGATGGCCGGGTGCACCGCGTTGAGCAGCAGCGACAGTCGTAGGTCGTCGTGGCCGACGACCGCCGAGAACGGGAAGCGGGGTGCCATGCCAAGTCCTTCCTCGGGTGTCCACGCCCGGGTCCGGCGGACGAGGGGCCGAGTTCCTGACTCCCGGGCCGTAGTCAACTCGACTGCGGCCAGGTCACAGTGGCGGGACCGTCCCGGACTCGCACCGGGTTCCTCGCACACACCTCGCTGTCGGCGGGCAGTCTAGTTGCATGCCCGCCGGCAGCGAGGCGGTGAATCAGCCCTTGACCAGGGCGTGGGCCAGCGCCGTGAGGGTGCTCACACTCGCGGTCGGCGCGTGTGGCGTCACCGTCGTCACGACGCGGCTCGCGCCGAGGACGCCGGCGATGATGCCCGCCTCGCCGACCATGCCGGCCTTGCGCGGGTGGTACGGGTAGGCGGCGAACAGGTCGAACGACTGCCCCTGGACCCAGGCGTTGTCGCCCGCGCACGCGTCGTGCCCGAGCGACGGCCCGTACGTGTCGACGTACGTCGCGTTCGCGGCCGCCGCGGCGTTGGACACGGCGGCGTTGAGCGCATGCTCGATGCTGTCCAGGTACGGGTAGTCGCCGTCGGCGAAGGGCAGCACGTCCGGGCAGGTGCCGGTCGGCGGCGCGATACGCGGGTAGCCGATGACCAGCACCCTCGCGTGCGGCGAGCGCTGGTGGATGCCCTGCACCACGGCCGTCACCCTGCCCTGCGTGGCGGCGATGCTCGCCAGCAGCGTGTCCTGCCCGTTCACGGTGAAGTGCGCCTTGCACGGCGCGCCAGTGGGATCGGAGGCACGCAGACCGGGACAGGTGCCGACGACGTTGCCGAACACGCCGTCGTCGTTGCCGCCGATGCCGACCGTGACGAGGTCGGTGTCCGCGCGCAGGGCGTTGAACTGCGGCGGGTTCGTGCCGAACAGCGGCACGCTCTGCGCGGCGGTCATGTTGGTGGTGTCCGCGCCGCCGCAGCTGACGTCGGTGTAGCTGCTCACGTGCAGAGTCGCGGCGAGCAGCGCCGGGTAGTTGTTGGTGGAGCGGACGCACCCGATGGGATCGAGGCGCAGGAACGGGATGAACGGGCCGGAGGTGTACGAGTCGCCGAGGGCGACGTAGCGGGAGTAGGTGGGCGTCGCCGCGGCGGCGGCGCCCGTGCCTAGGCAGACGAGGGATGTGAGGACGACAACCGCGGCTGTGAGCAGGCGGCGCAGGGTCATGGCTCCTCCACGCTGAGCAGCGAACCGACCGCCCAGTGTGGTCCCGTGAGGTCAGCGGGGGTCAATCACCCAACACGCTCGTCGTAAGGGCCAGCACATTCACCCTGAGTGCGTTCTCCCGCCCCGCCTGCACCATCTCGCTGCGCATGCTGCCGATGATCGCCCTGGCCAGGAAGTCGGCGTCGGCCGCCGGCCGGACCTCCGCGATCAGCTCGGCCAGCTGGGTGATCCAGCGCGGCGGCGTGCCGTCGGCGCACTCGGACCGCTCCATCGTGGCCATCAGCGGCCGCAGCCGCAGCACGACCAGGTCGAACACGTCGTCCACGAACCGGATCGCGCGGTCCCTGGCCGGGACGGTCCGGTCCACGGCCCGCCGGTGCGCCTCCTGCCACCACGCCTCGGTCCGTTCCTCGACGACCGCGCGGACCAGGCCGTCGCGGTCGCCGAACCGGCGGAACAGGGTGCCCTTGCCGACGCCGGCGGCAGCCGCGATGGCGTCCATCGACACCTTCGGGCCGTGCTGGCAGAACAGGTCACCGGCCGCCTCGACGATGACCCGGTGGTTGCGCTCGGCGTCGACTCGCATCCGCGCATTCTGCCCGGGGCGTCCTCACGCCTCGACCGGCACCAACGCCGGATGGGCCGGTGGGCGGATGCCGTCCACCGACATTCCGCCGAACTGCATCATCGGCGCGTGCAGGTTGGCCGCCGCCGGGAAGTCGAGCGTCGGCGCGGACAGCTCGTCCAGGCGGGCCCGGTGCTCGTCGCCGAGGACGAGGTCCAGGCCGGCGATGTTGGCGGTGAACTGCTCCAGCGTGCGGGCGCCGATGATGGTCGACGTGATGCCCGGCCGGCCCTGCACCCAGGCCAGCGCGACCGCCGCCGAGCTGGCGCCGATCTCCGCGGCGATGTCGTTGACGGCGTCGATCACCACGTACTCCTCGGCGGTCGGCGGCTGGAAGTAGCCGTTGTTGCCGCGGGCGGTGGTGCTCGGTCGGGCGCTGGAGTACTTGCCGGACAGGAAGCCGTTCTTGAGCGGGCTCCACGGCAGCACGCCGATGCCCAGGTGCTGCGCGGCCGGCAGCAGCTCGCCCTCGGAGGTGCGCTCCAGCAGCGAGTACTCCAGCTGCAACGCGGTGATCGGCACGCGGTCGTGGAAGCGGGACGTCAGCGCCGCCTCGGCGACCCTCCACGCCGGCAGGTCGGACAGGCCGACGTACCGGATCTTGCCGGCGGTCACCAGGTCGTCGAGGGTCCGCATGGTCTCCTCGATCGGCGTGGTCGGGTCGTAGTTGTGCACCCAGTAGAGGTCGACGTAGTCGGTGCGCAGCCGGCGCAGCGAGTTCTCCAGCTGCTGCACGATCGCCTTGCGGCCGACACCGCCGCCGTTGGGGTCGCCGGCCCGCAGGTTGCCGAAGAACTTGGTGCCCAGCACCACGCCGTCGCGCAGGCCCGGGTGGGCGGCGAGGTAGTCGCCGATGATCCGCTCGGAGTGGCCGGCGGTGTAGATGTTGGCGGTGTCGATCGAGTTGCCGCCGCGGTCGAGGTAGGCGGCCAGGATGTCGGCCGACACCTCGGGGCTGCTGCCCCAGCCGAAGTCCTCGCCGAAGGTCATCGTGCCCAGGGTGAACGGGCTGACCCGCAGGCCGGACCGGCCGAGGGTGACGTACGAGTCCAGCGACATGCCACACGCTCCAGTTGAATGATCCGATCAGTTGCTCCTTCCATTCCACCAGCGAACCCGGGTCGCTCCTAGAACGATCAGATCCGCGCGTTGCACGATCTGCGCAACTTCGGTGAAGATGGGGACATGCGGGACACGTTGCGGGAGCTGGCCGAGCGGATCACCCGGCTGCATGCGAGCACCACTCGGCCGGTGTGGATCGAGGGCATGACGGCGGCCGTCACCACGTGCGCGCTCACCGGCACGGGCGGCATCACGACGCCGGTGCTGGCGTTGGTGGCGCAGGGTGCGAAGCAGACGACGCTCGCGGACCGGGTGTACGAGTACCGCGCCGGGCAGTACCTGATCGCCTCGCTGGAGCTGCCGGTGATGGGGCGGATCATCGAGGCGAGCCCGCGGGAGCCGTTCATCGCGCTGGGGTTGCCGCTGCGCAAGTCGGTGATCACGGAGCTGTTGCTGGAGACGGGCGGCAGCGGTCGTGACGACGATGTCAGCAGCGGCATCGTGACCGCGGACGCCGACGAGGAGTTGCTGGACGCGGTGGTGCGCCTGCTCCGGCTGCTGGACCGGCCCGCGGACTACGCGGTGCTGGGCGCCGGGGTCGAGCGGGAGATCCACTGGCGGCTGATGACCGGCCCGCGCGGGGCGGCGGTGCGGCGGATCGGCGTCGAGGACAGCCGGGTGTCGCTGGTCGGGCGGGCCACGAAGTGGATCACCCAGCGGTTCGACCGGACGATCCGCATCGCCGACCTGGCCGACGAGGTGGGCGTGAGCGTCGCCACGCTGAACCGGCACTTCAAGGCGGTGACGGCGATGAGCCCGCTCCAGTACCAGAAGCAGCTACGGCTCCAGCACGCGCGGCTGCGGCTGATCGCCGAGCCGGACGACGTGGCCGCGGTGGGCTACGCGGTCGGGTACGACAGCCCGTCGCAGTTCAGCCGGGAGTACCGGCGGCTGTTCGGCGAGCCGCCGGGCCGGGACGTGTCGCGGATCCAGGAGGTGGTGGAGGTGGGTGCCTAGGGGAAGACGAGCTAGTGGCGGCCCGCCAGTGGCCTGATGCGAGACTGGCGCGCGTGACCGCCAGCAGCCCCTTCCCCGCACCCGAGGCCGTCTTCGACTGGATCGACGCCCGGTCGCAGGCCCGGCAGGACGCCGGCCTGACCCGCCAGCTCCGCCCCCGCGCCGCCGGCTCGGACGCGCTCGACCTGGCCAGCAACGACTACCTCGGCCTGGCGAAGGACAAGCGGGTGGCGGGCGCGGCCGCGGCGGCGGCGCTGAAGTGGGGGGCCGGTTCCACGGGATCGCGCCTGGTCACCGGCTCCACCGAGCTGCACACCGAGCTGGAGCTGGAGCTGGCCTCGTTCTGCGGGATGCAGGCGGCGCTGGTGTTCTCGTCCGGTTTCATGGCGAACCTGGCCGCCGTCGCGGCGCTGAGCGGCCCGGAGTCGGCGATCGTCGCCGACAAGCTGATCCACGCCTCCCTGATCGACGGGACCCGCCTGTCCAAGGCGAACGTCGCGGTCGTCGCGCACTGTGACGTCGCGGCCGCCGCGAACGCCCTCGCGACCCGCAAGACCGAGCGAGCGCTGGTCGTCACCGACTCGGTGTTTTCCGTGGACGGCGACCTCGCGCCGCTGCCGCAGCTGGCCGAGGCGTGCGGGAAGCACGGCGCGGCGCTGCTGGTCGACGACGCGCACGGCTTCGGCGTGATCGGCGACGAGGGCAAGGGCGCGGTGCACGACGCCGGCCTGGCCGGATCGCCGAACGTGGTGATGACGCTGACGCTGTCCAAGTCGCTGGGCGCGCAGGGCGGCGCGATCCTCGGCCCCCGCCGGGTGATCAAGCACATGGTCGACACCGCGCGCAGCTTCATCTTCGACACCGGCCTCGCCCCGGGCAGCGCCGCGGCCGCGCTGACGGCGCTGCGGGTGCTCAAGGAGGAGCCCGAGCTGGCCGGCAAGGCGCGGCGGAACGCCCTGGACCTGACCGAGCGTCTGACCGCGGCCGGCCTGCACGCGAGCACGCCGACCGCGGCCGTGGTGTCGGTCCGGGCGCCGTCCCCGGAGGCCGCCGTCGCCTGGGCGAACGACTGCCGCACCGCGGGTGTGGTCGTCGGCTGCTTCCGGCCGCCGTCGGTGCCGGACCAGATCTCGCGGCTGCGACTGACCGCCCGCGCCGACCTGACCACCGCCGACCTGGACCACGCGGTCGACGTGATCACCCGCACCGCGCCGGGGCGCTAGTCAGGACGTCAGGCAGATCTCCCCGGCGTCACCTACGAAGCTCGCGCACCACTGCGCGCCGGGGACGTGGTCGCCGCGCCACACGGTCTTGTACATGCCCGCCTCGGCGTGCGTGAGGTGCTGGAAGTTGTCCGGCCCCCACACGCTGAGATCCGCGCCGCCCGGCGGGATGGCGCCGCCGCCGCTCACGCCGACCTCCACGACGTCGCAGCTGAGCAGCGCGCGCTTCACGCTCAGCGTGAACCAGGGGTTGTGGACGGAGTCGGGACGACAGCCGAGAGCGGCGGGCGCGGGCGACGCGGGCGCGACCGCCGCGCCGAGGGCCATGCCGGCGGCGATCACTGCCGACACGGCCAGGAGTCTGCTGCTGGACGACATCGATCCTCCGTGAACTCGGGATTGAATCCACAGTGGACGCTAGTCAGCGGCCAACGCCCGGTCACCACACGAGAGGTGCGTTTGTTCGTGACCGAACGTCACCCGTGTTCCCCCGTCGACCTGACGGATTGTCAGCCGTTGCGGCGCATCACGATGTGCGGGATGCCGTCCTCCAGGTACTCCTCACCCTCGGTCACATAGCCGTAGCGGGCGTAGAAGTCCTTCACGGTGACCTGGGCGTCGAGCACGCTCGGCGCGGACCCGATCTCGGCCACCGCGGCGTCCATCAGCCGCCCGGACAGGCCGTTGCCGCGCGCGTCGGCGGCGGTGCAGACCCGCCCGATCCGGAACTCGCCCGGCTTGTCCTCCAGCAGGCGGAGCGTGGCCAGCACCCGGCCGTCGTCGCCGGCCAGCCAGAAGTGGCGGGTGGCCTGTTCCAGGTCGCGGCCGTCGAGCTCGGGGTACGGGGCCTTCTGCTCGACGACGAAGACATCGACCCGCAGCCGCAGCAGGTCGTAGAGCTGCTGCTGGGTCAGGTCGGCCGCCCACTCGCGGCGCAGGGTGGCGTGAAGCGTCATACCACTTGGTATCACGCGCCCAACTGGGCAGACACCTCGTCTCGGTAGCTGGTGAGCCGCGTGTACACACCGGGCTTGCCGGCGCGGGCGCAGCCGTCGCCCCACGAGACGACACCGACCAGCCGTCCGTCCACCACCAGCGGGCCACCCGAGTCGCCGGCACAGGCGTCCTTGCCGCCGTTCGGGTAGCCGGCGCACACCATGCTGCCGGCGTCGAAGTCGGCCTCCTCGGTGGCGCACGTCTTGTCGGCCACCATCGGCACCTGCACGGACTTGAGCGTCGGCGACGGCGCGGCGGACTCGCCGACGCGGCCCCAGCCGAGCACCGCGGCCGGCGTGCCCGGCGCGTAGCCGGACGTGTCGCCGGCCGCGACCAGCGGCAGCGTCCGGTACGGCACCTCGCGGGCCAATGTCAGCACGGCGACGTCGTGGCCGGTACCGACGTCGCGGAAGCCCGGGTCCGCCCACACCGAGGCGATCCGCACCTGCATGCCGTCCCTGGTGCGCAGGTCGGTGCGGCCGGCGACGACCCGCAGCGAGGACGGGGACTTGGTGGTCATGCCGCCGGTGGCCAGCGCCTCGGTCACGCAGTGCGCGGCCGTGACGACCTTGGTCGGGGCCACGAGCGTGCCGCCGCAGAAGAACTGGCCGCCGTCGGTGGTGAGCGCGACGACCCACGGTGTGGCGGTCGTGCTGGCGTCGTCGCCGCCGACGATCCGGGGCGTGGCGGTGGACGCGTACGCGGGGGCGGCCCAGATGGATCCAGCACTGAGCAGCAGCGAGGCGAGGACGGCGGCCGACCGCCGGACATGCATGGGCACGGCGAGCACTCCTACAGGGGAGGGGGAGGACACGAACCGTAGCCGATCCACCGCACCGGGTGGGACGCGAGCGAGATCACTCACCCGAACGTGTCAAGGCAGGAAAATCTCCCGTTAAGATCTCATAAGTACGAAGAATCTTCCGTCAGCAAGCCCGCGAGCGGGTTTTTGTTCGCTGACGGCCCGCTTGGACCGGAGTTTTCACGTGAAGTTCGACGTCGCCCCCCTGCCCGCCTTCCTGCTCGCCTGCCTGGTCGTGATCATCACGCCCGGCATGGACGCGTTCCTGCTGCTCAGGACGTCGCTGCGGGCCGGCGCGCGGGCCGGGCTGCGGGCGCTGGCCGGCGTGCACACCGCGAGCGCGGTGCAGATCGCGCTGGTCGTCTCCGGCCTCGGCGCGCTGCTCGCCGGTTACCCGGCGTTGCTCCAGATCCTGCGCTGGCTCGGGGCCGCCTACCTGGCGTTCCTCGCCGCGCAGATCGTCCGCGGGCTGCTCCGGCCGCGCCGCGCCGAGTCGGACGAACCGGTCGCGGTGGCCCATCCCTTCCGGCAGGGCTTCCTGTCCAACCTGATGAACCCGAAGATGCTGCTGTTCTCCCTGGCGTTCCTGCCGCAATTCATCGGATCGGGTGACGCCGTGCTCCAGCTCGGGGTGCTCGGCGCGCTGTTCCTCGTGCTGGCCGCGTGCTGGGAGGCGACCATCGTGCTGGCCGCCGGCCGGATGTCGCGGCGGCTCCAGCGCAAGGGCGTCACCACCGCGCTGGACGCCGTGTCGGCGGCCGCGTTCTTCACCATCTCGGTCGGACTGGTCGTGGCGTAAGGGAAAAGCGAACGGCGCCCGCCCCGCGTGCACGGGACGGGCGCCGCCGCGTCGGTGTCACCGGTCGAGTTCGCCCTCGATGGCCGTCACGTACGACGCCACGCGGGTGTAGACGCCGTACTTGCCGGGACGGGCGCACCCGTCGCCGAAGGACGTGATGCCGACCAGCACCCCGTTGATCTCCAGCGGTCCGCCGGAGTCGCCCTGACACGTGTCGACGCCGCCCTGCTGGTAGCCCGCGCACACCATCGCCGATGCGCGGTACTGCTGGTACGCCGCCGTGCAGGCGGTGTCCGAGTCCAGCGGGACGGCCGCCTGCATCAGGTACTCCGACGCCTCGCCCGACTCCTTGGTCATGCCCCATCCCAGCACCGTCGCCATGGCGTTGGGCTGGTAGAGGGTGTTGTCCGACGCCAGTGGCAGCGCCGGCACGTTGACCCTGCGGCTCAACGTGATCACCGCGAAGTCGGAGCCGCCGGTGGGGTCGCCCCGGTAGTTCGGGGACACCCACACCGACTGGGCGTTGACCACCCGGCCGTCGGTGGTCCTCTTGTCCTCGCGGCCGACGACCACCCGCAGGTTGTCCGCCCGCTGGTTGGCCAGGCAGTGCGCCGCGGTCAACACCTTGGTGGCCGCGACCACGGTGCCGCCGCAGAACTGGAACCCGGTCGAGTCGGTCAGGTAGACGACCCACGGGTACTCCACGATGCTCGCCCTTTCGCCGCCGACGACGCGGGGGGAAGCGGCCGCCGGGACGGCGGCGGCGAGAGCGACTAAGACGGCGGCCACCACGGCGAGGCGGCTCGACCTGGAGATTCGCATACCCGCAACGGAACCGTCCGATCCGTGCGCGGACAAGCAGAACAACTCGCCGGGGTGTCACACGAAAGGCGTTGACGGCCTCGTCGGGCGGGTCTACCGTGACTCGTGACCGGATAAGAAATCTGGTCACGAGTCAAAAGGGAGCGACGCTCATGCCCGGCACCGACCACGAACGCGGCGAGCGGATCCTGGACGCGGCCGCCGAACTGGTGCTGCGCTGGGGCTACAAGCGGGTGACGATCGAGGACGTCGCCAAGCAGGCCGGCATCGGCAAGGGGACGGTCTACCTGCACTTCCGCAACCGCACCGAGCTGTTCATGAGCGTGCTGGTGCGGGAGTCGGTGGCGATGACCGCGGAGATGCTGGACGCGCTGCGGCGGGATCCGATGATGATGCTGCCGGCCGAGCAGGCGCAGATGGTGTACCTGGGTGTGATGAAGCGGCCGCTGCTGCGGGCCATGTTCAGCCGGAACGTCGAGATGCTGGGCGACCTGGTGCTCGACCCCAGCATCCAGCCGCTGGTGCGGGTCAAGACGGACCTGTTCGGCGACATGTTCCACCTGCTGCGCGAGCACGGTCTCGTCCGCACCGACCTGGACCTGGAGAGCCAGCGGCAGCTGATGTCGGCCGTGCAGACCGGCTTCTACCTGATGCCGATGCTGGGCCCGGTCGCCGGCACGCGCGACGACCACACCACCGCCGCGCTGCTGGCGCACACGATCCGGCAGGCCCTGCACACCCCCGGTGAGCCCGATCCCGAGGTGCTCCGGGCGCTCGCGCCCAAGATGACCGCGATACTCGCCGACTTCCACGGGGCGCTCGCGGCCACGGTCCACGGCAAACAGCCGGAGGGCTGACACAACTTCAGCTAGGGGGAGTCATGACGACTACGGCGAAGCCCACCCTCCAGGACTTCCTCGACTACATCGAGGGATTCCGCAAGCAGGGGCAGGTCGTCTACGCCGAGAAGCAGCAGTCCTGGATGGTGCTCGGCCACCCGGAGGTCAACGAGGTCCTGTCGGAGCCGCACCGGTTCAGCTCCGACCTGTCCCCGCTGATCCCGACGCAGGAGGAGTTCGCCCTGTTCCAGAAGGGCAACTTCATTCAGATGGACGACCCGCGGCACCGGCAGCTGCGGGGCATGGTCAGCAAGGCCTTCACGCCGAAGTTCGTGGCCGGCATGGAGCCGGCGATCCACGACCTCACCGAGCAGCTGCTCGACGCCGCCGGCGCCGAGTTCGACCTGGTCGACGGCCTGGCCTACCCGCTGCCGGTGATCGTCATCGCCAACCTGCTCGGCATCCCGACCGCCGACCAGCCGGTGTTCCGCCGCTGGGCCGACACCCTGCTGGACCGGGACGTGCCGATGGACAAGCCGATCGCGGAGGTCCGCGAGGAGCTGATGGCCGAGGTGACCCCGGTGATGCGGGAGATGAACGACTACTTCCGCGAGTTCATCGCCGACCGCCGCCGCAACCCCGGCGACGACCTGACCAGCCAGCTCACCCTGGTCGAGGAGGACGGCCGGCGGCTGGACGACGACGAGATCATCGGCTTCGTCGGCCTGCTGCTGCTCGCCGGGCACATCACCACCACCGCGACGCTGGGCAACAGCATCCTGACGTTCCACGAGAACCAGGACGCGATCCGCGAGGTCCGCGAGAACCTGTCGCTGCTGCCGGCGGCGATCGAGGAGGTGCTGCGGCTGCGCACGCCGTTCCCGCGGGTGGCCCGCATGACCACCGAGGAGACGGTGCTCGGCGGCGTCACGATCCCGGCCCAGCAGATGGTGCTGCCGTTCCTGACCGCGGCCAACCGGGACGAGCGGGTGTTCCCGAACCCGAACAAGTTCGACCTGCACCGCGACCCCAACCACCACGCCTCGTTCGGCAAGGGCATCCACTTCTGCCTGGGCGCGCCGCTGGCCCGGCTGGAGGCGCGGGTGGCGCTGAAGATCATGTTCGAGCGCTACGCCGACATCCAGGTGGTCGAGGACAAGGTGGAGGAGCGCAACCCGTTCGCCATGGTGGCCGTGACCAAGCTGCCACTTGTCGTGCGGCCGGTTTAGCCAGCTCGTAGCCGATACTGTCGGCGTGGAACGCGATGTGCTCGGTGAGGGCTACGAAGTTGTCACGCTGCCGCTCGGCGCGCTGCCGGCCGGCGCCGGGCCGGGGGGCGACAACGTCGCCCACCTGGTCCGGCGCAGGGCCGATGGGAACGGCGCCGAGAAGCCGGTCAACGGGGCCGTGCTCTATGTGCACGGCTTCGTCGACTACTTCTTCCAGACCCACGTCGCCGAGCACTTCGCCGCCCGCGGCTACGACTTCTACGCCGTCGACCTGCGGGCCTACGGCCGGTCGCTGCAGCCGGGGCAGGTGCCCAACTTCGTCACCGACCTCAGCTACCACTTCGAGGAGCTGGACGCGGCGGCGCGCATCATCCGCGACGAGCACGGCCACTCCCGGCTGACGCTGATGGGACACTCCACCGGCGGGCTGATCTCGATCATGTGGGCGCACGAGCGGCGGGACGACAACGTGCTCGACGCGCTGGTGCTCAACAGCCCGTGGGTGGACCTCCAGGAGAACTGGTTCATGCGCACGGTCGGCACCTGGGCCGTGGACGTGCTGGGCAAGGTCAGCCCGACCGCCGTCGTGCAGAACGGGCTGGAGAGCCCGTACGGCCTGAGCCTGCACCGGGACGACAACGGCGAGTGGGAGTTCGACACCGACTGGAAGCCCAAGAGCGGCTTTCCGGTGCGGGCCGGCTGGCTGCGCACGATCCGGCGCAACCAGGCCAGGCTGCACCGCGGGCTGGACGTACGGGTGCCGGTGCTGCTGCTGCGCTCCTCGCACAGCCTGCTCAAGGCCAAGGAGTGGACGCCGGAGGCGATGCGCGCCGACACCGTGCTGGACGTGGCGCAGATGGCGAAGTGGGCGCCGAAGATCGGCCCGAACGTGACGGTGGTGGCGATCGAGGGCGGCATGCACGACCTGTTCCTCTCGGCGCCGGCCGTCCGGGAGCGGGTCCTGAGCGAGACCGACAGCTGGTTGGAGGGTCTACGCCAGGGGGACCGGATCGTAGAGTGAGGCCATGACCGGACCGAAGCTGCGCGGCGCGCTGAACGACATCCCCACGTACAAGCCGGGCAAGCCGGCGGTCGGCGCGGACGGGGCGCCGGCGTTCAAGCTGTCGTCGAACGAGAACCCGCACGAGCCGCTGCCCAGCGTGCTCAGGGCGATGGAGAAGGCGCTGCGGGGCTTCAACCGGTATCCGGACATGGGCTGCTCGGCGCTGATCCCGGCGGTCGCGGCGCGGTTGGGCGTGCCCGAGGCGCACGTGGCCACCGGCACCGGCGGCGTCGGCGTCATCCAGCAGGTCATGCAGGCCGTCTGCGACGACCGCGACCAGGTGATCTACCCGTGGCGGTCGTTCGAGGCGTACCCGATCATCACGAAGATGGTCGGCGCGCACTCGGTGCAGGTGCCGCTCACGCCGAACGAGTACCAGGACCTGGACGCGATCGCGGCGGCCATCAATGACCACACGCGACTCGTCATTCTCTGCAATCCCAACAACCCCACCGGTACCGCGCTGCACCGAGCAGAGCTCACAGAATTCCTGGACCGCGTGCCGAGCGACGTGCTCGTGCTGATCGACGAGGCGTACCGGGAGTTCGTCCGCGACCCCGAGGTGCCCGACGGCATCGAGTTGTACCGGGATCGGCCGAACGTGGCGGTGCTGCGCACCTTCTCCAAGGCCTACGGACTCGCGGGGCTGCGCGTCGGCTACGCCGTGGCGCACGAGCCGGTGGCCGACGCGCTGCGCAAGATGGCCGTGCCGTTCGGGGTCAGCCAGCTGGCCCAGGACGCCGCGATCGCCTCGCTGGCCGCCGAGGCCGAGCTGTTCGAGCGGGTGGAGCTGATCACCAAGGAGCGCGGCCGCGTGATCGACGCGCTGCGCGACCAGGGCTGGACCGTGCCGGCCTCGGAGGGCAACTTCGTGTGGCTGCGGCTGGGCGAGCGGACCCTGGAGTTCGCCGAGCGGGCGCAGGCCGCGGGCGTGATGGTCCGGCCGTTCGCCGGCGAGGGCGCGCGGGTGTCCATCGGCGAGGTCGACGGCAACGACCTCTTCCTCGGAGTCGCCGAGGCCTTCCGATCTTGATCTGTCAGGCTCTAGCGCATGCTTCTCCGTCTCGGCGCGCTGCTGTCCGTGTTGCTGTCGGCGCTGCCGGTGACCGCCCAGGCGGCGCCGGCCGCGCCGGAGCCCGCGATCAGCTGGATCACCGAGGCGTCGGCCACGCTGGACCACTGGTACGACCCGCAGGACGGCCGGTACCGCACGACGCAGTGGTGGAACTCGGCCAACGCGCTGCGCGCCCAGCTGGTGGCGTCCAGCCTGCTCGGCAACGACGTCGGGGCGCGCCGCGCTGCCAACACCTACAACCAGAACATCGCCGGCTGGTTCCGTAACGACTACTACGACGACGAGGGCTGGTGGGCCCTGACCTGGGTGCAGGCCTACGACCAGACCGGCGAGCAGAAGTACCTGGTGCTGGCCGAGTCGCTGTTCGACGACATGACGCACGGCTGGGACCTGACCTGCGGCGGCGGCATCTGGTGGAACAAGGACCGCACCTACAAGAACGCCATCCCCAACGAGCTGTTCCTGTCCATCGCGGCCGCGCTGGCGCTGCGCACCACCGGGCCGGCCGCGGCCAACTACGAGCAGTGGGCGCTGCTGGAGTGGGGCTGGTTCGCGCGCACCGGGATGGTCAACGCGCAGGGGCTGGTCAACGACGGGCTCACCGCCGGCTGCGCGAACAACGGCGGCACCACGTGGACGTACAACCAGGGTGTGGTGCTGGGCGGGCTGGCCGACCTGTACCGGCTGACCGGGCGGCGGGACCTGCTCGCGTCGGCCACCTCGCTGGCCAACGCCGCCATGACCAGGCTCGTCGACGCGAGCGGCGTGCTGCGCGAGCCGTGCGAGGAGCGCCGCTGCGACCTGGACCAGTCGCAGTTCAAGGGGATCTTCATGCGCAACCTCGTGGCGCTCAACCAGGTCGCGCCGTCGTCGACGTACACGGCGTTCGCGGTGCGCAACTCGCTGGCCGTCTGGAAGTCCCGCAGCCATGCGAACCAGCTGGGTCTGTTCTGGAGTGGACCCTTCGACGTCGCCGACGCCAGCCGGCAGAGCTCGGCGCTGGACTGCCTGAACGCGGCGATGCAGCTCAGTTGACGATCGGCCTCAGTTGACGATGGGCCGCGTCAGCGTGTCGACGTTGTCGCCGGGCGGCAGCTCGGCGCTGCGCTGGAGCGGCACGGGCGTCGGCTCGGCCCGGTTGATCACCACGATGTTGGCCAGCGGGTCCGGCTCGTCGGCCAGCATCGGCGACAGCGAGCGGGCCACCGCCTTCAGCCGCCGCAGCCGGCGCGCCGCCAGGAAGCCGATGAACCGCGGCGAGGTGAGCCACCAGCCCAGCAGGAGGCCGGCCGCGGCGACCCCGGACAACACCATCGTCTCGACCCGCACGGCGCACCCCCTTCCCCAGTGACGGACCCGCTGGCGCGCTCCTTGGTACGGCGTCCGGTGTCCGCGGGTTCACCGCCCCGATCGTCTTCGGGGCGGCGAACCCGCGGAGCACTACCTGTCATTAAAGGACCTTCCGCGGGGAAATGCCCGGGAAGTCACCGGTCTGGGGTCAAACGGCGCGCGTCATTCCTCCAGCTGGCCCTCCAGTTCCAGATAGACCGTGCGCAGTTGGTCGAGCACGGTCTCGTCCGGCTGCGACCACAGTCCCCGATCGGCTGCTTCCAGAAGGCGCTCCGTCACGCCCCGCAACGCCCACGGGTTCGACTTGCGCATGAAGTCCTGGACTTCCTTGTCGAACACGTACGATTCGGCCAGCTGCGCGTACATCCAGTCGTCGACAACCCCTGCGGTGGCGTCGAACCCGAACAGGTAGTCCACTGTGGCCGCGAGTTCGAACGCTCCCTTGTAACCATGTCGACGCATGGCCGATATCCAACGGGGGTTGACAACGCGCGCCCGGAACACGCGCTTGGTCTCCTCGCCGAGGGTGCGGGTGCGCACCGCGTGCGGCACCGCGGAGTCGCCGACGTACGCGGCCGGGTTGTCGCCGGTGAGCGAGCGGACCATCGCGACCATGCCGCCGTGGTACTGGAAATAGTCGTCGGAATCGGCGATGTCGTGCTCGCGCGTGTCGACGTTCTTGGCCGCCACCTGGATCCTGCGGTACGCGGTCTCCATGTCCTGTCGCGCCTGCGCGCCGTCCAGGCCGCGCCCGTAGGCGTAACCGCCCCAAGTGGCATAGACCTCTGCGAGATCGGCGTCGTCGCGCCAGTTGCGGGAGTCGATCAGCGGCAGCAGGCCGGCGCCGTACGCGCCGGGCTTGGAGCCGAAGATCCTTGTGGTGGCACGGCGTTCGTCGCCGTGTTCGTCCAGGTCGCGGCGGAAGTGGGCGGCGACGTAGTTGTCCTCGTCGGACTCGTCGAGCCGGGCCACCGCCGCGATCGCGTCGTCGAGCACGGCGACCACGTGCGGGAAGGCGTCCCGGAAGAAGCCGGAGATCCGCACCACCACGTCGATCCGGGGACGGCCCAGTTCCGGAACCGGCACGATCTCGAAGCCGGTGACCCGCCGGGACGCGTCGTCCCACACCGGACGCGTGCCCAGCAGCCACAACAGTTCCGCGATGTCGTCGCCCTGCGTGCGCATCGCCGACGTGCCCCACACCGTCAGGCCGACGCTGCGCGGCCACTCCCCCGTGTCGGCGTGATGCCGCGCCAGCAAGGAATCCGCCAGCGCGGAGCCGACGTCGAAGGCGTTGCGGGACGGAATCGCCTTGGGGTCCACGGAGTAGAAGTTGCGGCCGGTGGGCAGCACGGACACCAGGCCGCGGGTGGGAGATCCGGACGGGCCGGGCTCGATGAACCGGCCGTCCAACGCCCGCAGCACATTGCCGATCTCGTCGGTGGTCCGGGCCAGTCGCGGCACCAACTCGTCGCGCGCGAAGGCGAGCACCGTCGCCACGCTCTCGACCCGTTGCCCCAGAACGGTTTCCGTGACGCCGTCGGCGGCCCAGCCGGAGTCGTGCGCGGCGGTCACCAGCCGGCGCGCCAGTTCCTCGAGCAGGTCAACGACATCCGCGCCGGTCTGCGCCGGCCCCTCGACCAGATCGGACAGTCCGTTCGTGCTCGCGATCCTGGCGCCGGGGTCGGCCAGCAGCTCCTCCTCGTCCAGTCCGAAGTGGACGGCCAGCGCCGCGCGCAGGCCGGCGATCGCGCCGACCTTGCCGCCGAACACCTGCCGTGCCCGCAGCACCGCGAGCACGTCGTTGACCAGCTCCTCGCCCTCCGGCGCGCGGCCCAGCACGTGCAGACCGTCCCGGATCTGGACGTCCTTGATCTCGCACAGGTAGCCGTCGATGTGCATGACGAAGTCGTCGAAGTCCTCCTCGCCGGGGGCCTCCGACTGGTGCAGGTCGTGGTGCAGCTTGGCGCTGGTGACCAGCTCCCAGATCTGCCCGCGCACGGTCGCCAGCTTCGACGGGTCCAGCGCCTGCACGGTGGCGTACTCGTCGAGCAGCTGCTCCAGCTTGGCCATGTCGCCGTACGTGTCGGCGCGGGCCATCGGCGGGATCATGTGGTCCACCACGGTGGCGTGCGCGCGGCGCTTGGCCTGCGTGCCCTCGCCGGGGTCGTTCACGATGAACGGGTAGATCAGCGGCAGGTCGCCGAGCACGGCGTCCGGCGCGCAGTCGTCGGCGAGGCCCAATCCCTTGCCCGGCAGCCATTCCAGCGTGCCGTGCTTGCCCAGGTGCAGCACCGCGTGCGCGCCGAACTCCCGCTCCAGCCAGCGGTAGGCGGCCAGGTACTGGTGCGACGGCGGCAGGTTCGGGTCGTGGTAGATGGCCACCGGGTTCTCGCCGAAGCCGCGTGGCGGCTGGATCATCAGCACCACGTTGCCGAAGCGCAGCGACGCCACGTAGATCTCGTCGTCGGTGACGTACAGCTGGCCCGGCGCCTCGCCCCAGTGCTCGGTGACGCCGTCGCGGAAGCTCTGCGGCAGCGCGGCGAACCAGCCGCGGTAGGTGGCGGCCGGGATCTTCATGGCCGCGCCGGACATCTGCTCCTCGGTGAGCCAGTCCACGTCGTGGCCGCCGGCGGCGATCAGCCGGTGGATCAGCGTGTCACCGTCCAGAGTGGACACATCGAGGCCGCCGAGGTCGTAGCCCTGCTCGGCCATGCGCCGCAGCAGGATCACCGCCGACGCCGGGGTGTCCAGTCCGACCGCGTTGCCCACGCGGGCGTGCTTCGTCGGGTACGACGACAGCACGATCGCCACCTTCTTGTCCCGGTTCGGCACGTGCCGCAGCCGCGCCAGTCCCGCCGCCGTGCCGGCGACCCGGGCCGAACGCTCCGGGTCGGCGACGTACACCGGGATGCCGTCCGGGCCGTTCTCCTTGAACGAGAAGGGAACGCCGATCAGCCGGCCGTCGAACTCCGGGATCGCCACCTGCATCGCGGCGTCCATCGGCGTCAGCGCCGCGTCCGACGCCTGCCAGGCCGCGCGCGACGACGTGAGGCAAAGTCCTTGCAGCACCGGGATGTCCAACGTGGCCAGCGCACCCGCGTCCCACGCATCCTCATCGCCGCCCGCGCTGGCGTCCGCCGCCACCGCACCGCCGGCCGCGAGCACCGTCGCCACCACCGCGTCGCAGCGGCCGAGCACCTCCAGCAGCGCCGCCGACTCGTCGCCCGCCAGGCCACGCAGCGAGCCGCAGAACACCGGCAGCGCGTTCGCCCCCGCCGCCTCCACCGCGTCCGCCAGCGAATCCACGAACGCCGTGTTCCCGGCGAGCGCGTGCGCCCGGTAGAAGACGATGCCGACCGTCGGTTTCCCGGCGTCGTGCCGGCGCTCACCGTGCACGCCGAAGACCGGAGTGCTCGCCGGCGGCTCGAAGCCCTCGCCCGTCAGCAAGACCGTGTCCGACAGGAAGTTCGCCAGCTGCCCCAGGTTCGCCGGGCCGCCCTCCACCAGGTACGCAAGCGCTTGCGTGACCACGCCCGCCGGCACCGTCGAGGCCGCCATCAGCTCCGCGTCCGGGGTCGCCTCCCCGCCCAGGCAGGCCACCGGCTTGCCGCTGGCCAGCACCGCGTCCAGGCCCTCCTCCCAGGCCCGCCGGCCGCCCAGCAGCCGCACCACCACCAGGTCGGCGTCCGCCAGCAACGCCGGCAGCTCCTCGACCTCCAGCCGGGCCGGATTGCCCACCGTGTACTCGGCACCGCTCGCCTTGGCGGCCAGCAGGTCCGTGTCCGCCGTCGACAGCAGCAGGACGCGCGAAGTCATCAGCCGTACCCTCCTCGGGGTCCCGCGCCCCGGGTAGAGACATCACGGCCGGTGGTGGAGTGTCTGGCTTTCACAGTGGCGCGACCGCCCCGGACTCCCACCGGGTTCCTCCGCACCCACCGCCGTCTGGTCGGTTCATGGTAGGTGAGCGACCTCATGGACCCCACCCCCACGAGATCCACTTCATGTGGGGAGGACGCTGCACCAGAACTTCAGCTCGACTTCCGCTTTGTTGCAGTCGACCGCGCCAGGCTGAGCGCCGCCGCGTTCCTCGGCGTGGCGCCGCACCGAAGAGGGAGAAGAGCATGCGACTGCGCACGGTTGTCACTTCGCTGGCCACGGCCGCCGCGATCCTGGGCGGCGGCGTCTTCCTGGCGTCACCGGCCAGCGCCGGCGTCCCCACGCAGAACGGCTGCCGCGGGACGTCATTCGATCTCTTCGCGATCAACCCCGACGTCGGATACTGCTTCAACGGCTTCCCCGGAAGCGACCCCGTCAGCATCTACAACGTCCGCGCCCTCCAGTCGAACTCCTACTGGGGCTACATCATCGCCAACGGCCAGCGGATCGATTTCAGCTGGGGCCAGACCATTTCGCTGGACTACGTGTACGTCACCGACGTGACGCTGCTCGGAGAGGACTGACCGCGACCCACCGGGCGGCGCCTCGGCCGCATCCAAGTCAGGACTTGCGGCCGACGCCGCCGTAGGAGAGGTGGACCGTGCCCTCGTTCTGGTCGCTCCACTCGGAGCGCCACTGGCGGACCGGCACGACGCCGGGTTCCACCAGTTCCAGGCCGGTGAAGAACTTGGCCATCTCCCCGTACGGGCGGGGGTACAGCTGGGCGCTGATGGACCGGTAGATCTTCTCCACCCGGTCCACCGACCCCAGCTGCTCCTCCGGCACGAAGTCGAGGGTGGCGTGCGAGATGGCCATGAAGCTGCCGGGGGCCAGCGCGTCGCGGTAGGCCTCGACCAGGCCGTGCGGGTCGTCGGCGTCGGGCAGGTAGTGCAGCACGGCGATAGCGACCAGGCCCACCGGCCGGGAGAAGTCGATCATGTTCCGGACCTCGGGCAGGTTCAGCACCGAGTCGGGGTGGCGCAGGTCGGCCCGCACGGTCGCGACCAGCGGGTTGCCGCCGAGGATGGTCCGGCTGTGCGCCACGGCGATGGGCTCGTTGTCGACGTACACCACCCGCGCCCCGGGATTCGCCCGGTGCACGATCTCGTGCACGTTGCCCACGGTCGGAATGCCGGAGCCCAGGTCGAGGAACTGGTCGACGCCGTGGTCGAGCAGGTGGCTGACGGCCCGGCGCAGGAACGACCGGCTGGCCCGCATGCCGTTGGCGACCTCGGGCATGGCCTGCACGGCCTGCTTGGCCGTCCGCCGGTCGACCGCGAAGTTGTGCGCGCCGCCCAGGAAGTAGTCGAGGATCCGCGCCGGGTTCGGGCGGTCCAGATCGACGTCGGCAGGTATCCACCGAGGACGGTGCATCCGCGCGACCCCTTCCGCCAAATTCACCCAATCGTGTTAATCGTGCGGGCAAGGTCGCGCCGTGTCCACCTCGGGACGGTCACGAACACGCACGGATCGGATCGCGTCACTCAGCGTCGAGCCGCGCGGTCTGAATCAGCTGCTGCCCGCGCCGGCGAGTGACCAGCGCGCCCCGGCCCGGCGGCAGGATCTGCGGCTTGTACGAGCCGAGCAGCACACCCTCGTCCGGACTGCACGACAGCACCATGCCCGAGGTGGCGATCTCGCGCAGCTTGCCGATCACCGGATCGAACAGCGCCCGGCTCGCGCCGCCGGAGCGGCGGGCCACCACGAGGTGTAGTCCCACGTCCTTGGCCTGCGGCAGGAATTCCGCCAAAGGGAGCAGTGGGTTTGCACCCTGAGTAACCACGAGGTCGTAGTCGTCGACCACCACGAAGACCTCCGGCCCCCGCCACCACGTCCGGCTCCTGAGCTGCTCCTGGGTGACGTCCGGGCCGGGCAGCCGCCCCTTCAGCGACGCCGTGACGTCACCGATGATGTCGGTCAGCTGGTTGCCCGACACCGCGTAGGCGAGCAGGTGGTCGGTGTCGACGAAGCCCAGAAGAGTGCGCCGGTAGTCGACCAGCATGACGACGGCCTCACTGGTGGTGTACCGGGTCATGATGCCCCGCACGATCGTGCGCAGCAGGTTCGTCTTGCCGGACTCGCCGTCGCCGAACACGCAGAAGTGCGGTTCGCCGTCGAAGTTGAGGAACACCGGCGCCAGCCGATCCTGGTCGACGCCGATCGGGATCATGCGGTCCGAGTCCACGGTCGGCTGCGGCAGCTGCTGGTACGGCAGGAGCTCCGGCAGCAGCCGGACCGGCGGCGCCGGAGGCCCGCCCCACGCCTCGGCGATCGTGGCGACGGCGTGTTGGGTCGCGCCGTGCAGGTCGCCGTCGGAGGACGCGTCGATGCGCGGCAGCGCGGTCACGAAGTGCAGCTTCTCCGAGGTCAGGCCGCGCCCCGGCTGACCGGCCGGCACGGTGGCCGCGGTCCGGCGGTCGATCTCCGACTCGCTCGGGTCGCCGAGCCGCAGCTCCAGGCGGGTGCCGATGAGGTCCTTGGCCGCCGGCCGGATCTCCGCCCACCGGTTGGCCGTCACAACCACGTGCACGCCGTACTGGAGCCCGCGCGCCAGCAGGGTCATCACGGTCTGCTCCAGCGCCTCGAACTCCTGGCGGAAGTTCAGCCAGCCGTCGATGATCAGGAACACGTCGCCGTACGGGTGCTCCGAGAACGCGCGGTCCCCGTGCCGCCGGCGGAAGTCCACCATGCCGTCGATGAGGTTCTCGCGGAACAGCCGCTCCCGGTCGGCGACGAGGTTCGCCAGTTCGGCCACGATCCGGTGGGCCTTGTCCGGCTCCAGACGGCTGGCCACGCCGCCGACGTGCGGCAGCGCCTCCAGCGCCGCCAGCGAGCCGCCGCCCAGGTCCAGGGCGTAGAACTGCACGTCCCGAGGCGTGTGGGTGAGCGACAGGGACATGATCAACGTCCGCAGCAGCATCGACTTGCCGGACTGCGGGCCGCCCACCACCGCGGCGTGGCCGGCCGCGCCCGAGAAGTCGGCCCAGAACAGGTCGCGGCGCTGTTCGAACGGCTTGTCCACCAGGCCCAGCGGGACCTGGAGGTACGCCTGGTAGCCCTGGGGGAACAGGCCGCGGCCCGGCGTCCTGATCATGCGCGGCAGCAGCATGTCCAGCGACGGGGACTCGGTCAGCGGCGGCAGCCAGATCTGGTGCGCCGACGTTCCTTGGCCGGCCATCCGCTCGACGATCGCCTCCAACTCGGTCCGGCCGCCCACAGTCGGCTGGGACACGTAGGCGGCCTTGAACCGGGTCATCGGCTCGCCCAGCGCGGCCAGGTAACCCGAGCCGGGAATCGGCGGCAGCTCGTAGGCGTCCGGAACGCCGAGCACCGACCGCGACTCGACCGCGGAGAACGTCCGCAGGCCGATCCGGTACGACAGGTACGTGTCCAGGCCGCGCAGCCTGCCCTCCTCCAGGCGCTGCGAACTGAGCAGCAGGTGCACGCCGAGCGACCGGCCGACCCGGCCGATCTGCACGAACACGTCGAGGAAGTCCGGCTTGGCCGTGAGCAGCTCGGAGAACTCGTCGACGCACACGAGCAGCACCGGCAGCGGTGCGAGCTCCTGGCCGCTGCGCCGGGCCTGCTGGTACTCCCACAGGCTGCGGCAGTTGCCCGCCTTGGCCAGCGCCTCCTGCCGGCGAGCCACCTCGCCGGCCAGCGCGTCCCTCATCCGGTCGACCAGGCTCAGGTCGTCGACGAGGTTGGTGACGACCGCCGTGACGTGCGGGGCCTGCTCCAGGCCGAGGAAGGTCGCGCCGCCCTTGAAGTCGATGAGCAACAGGTTCAGGTCCTCGGGCGAGTTCGCCACCATCAGCGCGGTGGTCAGCGTGCGCAGCAGCTCGGACTTGCCGGAGCCGGTCGCGCCGATGCACAGGCCGTGCGGGCCCATGCCGCCCTCGGCCGCCTCCTTGATGTCCAGCACCACCGGCTGGCCGAGCTCGTCCACGCCGAACGCGACCCGCAGCTGCTCGGCCCGCGTTCGCCGCTGCCATCCCGTCGCCAGGTCGAACCCGTCGGGAGTGCCGTCCACGCCGAGCAGGTGGAGCAGCGTCGGCGGCTGGCCCAATGCCGGCAGCGGGTCCACCGCGGCCGGCTCCGCGGCGAACTGCTCGTAGTCGAAGTCCTGCTGCTCGGCCCACGGCAGCGCGGCGACGAACCGGGTCCGGCCGTGCAGGCCCCAGCCCGGCTCGTCCGGCAGCGTGGCGGCCAGCTCGGGGCTGATCTTGGACTCGCGCGGGTCGTCCAGCGCCAGCTCGATCCGCCCGCGCAGCAGCGCGGTGATCTGCGGCGGCAGCTCGGACCAGCTGCGGGCCGTCACGACGACGTGCACGCAGTGGTCCAGCCCCCGGCTGGCGATCCGGGCGACCTGCGGCACGAAGTCGGCCACGTCCAGGGCGAACTGCTCCCAACCGTCGATGATCAGGAACACGTCGCTGTTGTCCCGGCCGGACAGCATGCCCCGCCGCCGCAGCTCACGGAACGTGCCGGCGCCGTGGATGCCGCGCTGGCGGAACTCCCGCGCCCGGTCGTTGATGATCGACTCGAGCTGGGTGAGCAGCCGCGCTGCGGTGGCCGCCTCGAACGAGGCCGCCACTGCCCGCACGTGGCCGAGGCGGCTGAACAGGCCCAGGCAGTAGAAGCTGACCTCCGCCGGCGTGCGGTTGTGCGCGAGGCCCGCCATCAGCGTGTGCACGAGCGTCGACTTGCCGGACTGGATGCGCCCGACCACCGCGACGTGGCCGTCCTGGCCGGCGAGGTCCAGCCGCCGCACGCCGTCGGAGCGGCGGTCCACCTGGTGCGCCAGGCCGATCGGCACCGCGAACTTCGCGCCGTCATCGGCCTCGGCCAGCATCGTGTCGAGCAGCGGCGCCTGCTCCCCCGCGTGCAGCCGGCGGTCCGGCCGCCACGCGATCACGCAGCTGCCGCCGCGGTCGCCGGCCTCCTTGGGCGTCTGCCGGCCGCTGGCCTTGATCTGGTCGTACAGGTAGCGGTACAGGTCGGACGCGGTGATCTGGCCGTCCTCGTCGACGTCGGCCGCACCGCTGGACAGGCCGTTGATCACGGCGTCGGTGAACCGCGAGTACGACTGCTCCTCGTTGGCCACGGTCCGCCGGCCCTCGAAGGCGTACTCCTGCACGTCGTCGCTGGCGGTGATCACGTACGTGCCGTGGCCGAGCTCCGCCCGCACGTCGACACGGCCGCCGCCCTTGGGCACCAGCCCCTTGGGGAACACCCCGCTGAAGCAGCAGTCCAGCAGCACCACCTTGGCCTGCGCGTCGCACTCCTCCAGCAGCTGGTGCACCAGCGTCGCGGACACCGCCGTGGAGTGCAGCCGGTCCAGGTTCGTGTCGGACGTGGCGAAGAACAGCCGGTCGTGGTCGTTCTTCAGGCCGTGACCGGAGATGTGCAGCAGCACCAGGTCGTCCTGGTCGCGGTCCCGGAACAGGTCCTCGATGTTCCGCTCGACCTCGCTCTTGTGCGCGTTGACGAGGTAGTGCACCTCGTCGAACGCGCCGATCCGGTCGTCCTGGAGCAGCCGCGCCAGCAGCGGCGCCTCCTGCGCGGGCGCGGGCAGCGCGTGCAGCTTGGCCGCGCCGTACGTTGACGTGGCCACCAGCAGGGCCAGGCGGCGACCCATCAGGACTCCGGCGTCCCGTCCTCCTCGGCGCCGGCCAACGCCTCGGCGAGGGCCTTCTGGTCGTCCCGGGCGATGCCGGTGAAGACCACCTTCTTCTTGCCGTCGATCCAGGTCACCGAGCGGGCCTTGGTCCGCTCCAGGTAGGCCACCACGATCTTGGTCACCGCGGTCACCGTGCCGGCGCTGAACACCCCGTTGATGATCAGCTCGGCCACGTCGGCCCCGGCGCCGGCCTTGGCGTCGGCGGGCGCCTCCTCGCGGGCCTTGGCCACCTTGACCAGGCCCGTCGCGCGCAGGTCCTGGAACAGCACGGTGGTCAGCCGGGCCTGCTGGGCCGGCTCGGCGTCGATCCGCAGTACGACTTCAGACATGCGCCACTCCGCTGGTCGGGATGCCTTTCTTATAGCAAGGGGCCGCGTCCGTCGTGGGCCGGATGCCCGATCCAGGCCCCATCGGAGCAGCGATCGCCGACGGCGAACATCCGTTCGGGAACACTTCCACGCTCCAGTTGGTTGAGCCCGTAAGACTCAACCTTGGAGGAAGACGTGAGCGAAACACTGGCACTCCCGGTGCTCCCGCTGGACGACGTGGTCGTACTGCCCGGCATGGTGGTGCCGGTCAAGCTCGCCGACGCGGAGATCCGCGCCGCCGTCGAGGCCGCGCAGGCCGGCGACACCGGGTCGAAGGTGCTGCTGGTGCCCCGACTGGAGGGCAAGTACGCGAAGGTGGGCACGCTGGGGGTGATCACCCAGATCGGCCGGCTGCCCGGCGGCGAGCGCGCGGCCGTGGTGCGCGGCACCGAGCGCGTGCGGATCGGCACCGGCACCACCGGTCCCGGCGCGGCGCTGTGGGTGCAGGCCGAGGTCCAGGACGAGCCGCCGGTCGACGACGCCACCCGCGAGCTGGCCAAGGAGTACCGCACGCTGGTCACCTCGATCCTCCAGCAGCGGGGCGCGTGGCAGGTGGTCGACTCGGTGCAGGGCGTGGACGACCCGTCGGCGCTGGCCGACCTGGCCGGGTACGCCTCCTACATCACCGACGAGCAGAAGATCTGGCTGCTGGAGACCGTGGACGTCCGCGAGCGGCTGGAGAAGCTGCTGGCCTGGGGCCGCGAGCACATGGCCGAGCTGGACGTGGCCGAGACGATCCGCAAGGACGTCAAGGAGGGCATGGAGAAGCAGCAGCGGGAGTTCCTGCTGCGTCAGCAGCTGGCGGCGATCCGCAAGGAGCTCGCCGAGCTGGACGGCAAGCCCGCCTCCGAGGAGCAGGACTACCGCGCCCGGGTGGAGGCGGCCGATCTGCCGGAGAAGGTGCGCGAGGCCGCGCTGACCGAGGTGGACAAGCTGGAGCGGACCTCCGAGCAGTCGCCCGAGGTCAGCTGGATCCGCACCTGGCTGGACACGGTGCTGGACATGCCGTGGAGCACCCGCACCGAGGACGCGTACGACATCGAGGGCGCGCGGGCGGTGCTGGACGCCGACCACGCGGGCCTGGACGACGTGAAGGACCGGATCATCGAGCACCTGGCGGTGCGGCGGCGCCGGGCCGACAAGGGCCTGGGTGTCGTCGGCGGCCGGCGCAGCGGCGCGGTGCTGGCGCTGGTCGGCCCGCCCGGCGTCGGCAAGACGTCGCTGGGCGAGTCGGTGGCGCGGGCGATGGGCCGCAAGTTCGTGCGGGTCGCGCTTGGCGGCGTCCGGGACGAGGCCGAGATCCGCGGCCACCGGCGCACCTACGTCGGCGCGCTGCCCGGCCGCATCGTGCGGGCCGTCAAGGAGGCCGGCTCGATGAACCCGGTGGTGCTGCTGGACGAGGTCGACAAGGTCGGCTCGGACTACCGCGGCGACCCGACGGCGGCCCTGCTGGAGGTGCTGGACCCGGCGCAGAACCACACGTTCCGGGACCACTACCTGGAGGTCGAGCTGGACCTGTCGGACGTGCTGTTCCTGGCCACCGCCAACGTGCTGGAGGCCATCCCCGGCCCGCTGCTGGACCGGATGGAGCTGGTCCGGCTGGACGGCTACACCGAGGACGAGAAGGTCACCATCGCCCGCGACCACCTGCTGGCCCGCCAGCTGGAGCGCGCCGGTCTGACCCCGGACGACGTGACCGTGCAGGACGAGGCGCTGCGGCGGCTGGCCGCGGAGTACACCCGGGAGGCCGGCGTCCGCGACCTGGAGCGGCAGATCGCCCGCGTGCTGCGCAAGGCGGCCGTGGACGAGGCGAAGCTGCCGCTGACGGTCGGGCACGACAACCTGCCGGACTTCCTCGGCCGGCCGCGGCACACGCCGGAGTCGGCGGAGCGCACGGCGGTGCCGGGCGTGGCGACCGGTCTCGCGGTCACCGGCGTCGGCGGTGACGTGCTGTTCGTCGAGGCGTCGCTGGCCGACCCGGAGACGGGGTCGACCGGGGTGGCGCTGACCGGGCAGCTGGGCGACGTGATGAAGGAGTCGGCGCACATCGCGCTGAGCTACCTGCGTTCCCACGGCGCCGAGCTGGAGCTGCCGGTCGGCGACCTGAAGGACCGCGGCGTGCACGTCCACGTGCCGGCGGGCGCGGTGCCGAAGGACGGCCCGAGCGCCGGCGTGACCATGACCACGGCGCTGGCGTCGCTGCTGTCGGGCCGGCCGGTCCGGTCGGACGTGGCGATGACCGGCGAGGTGTCGCTGACCGGTCGGGTGCTGCCCATCGGCGGCGTCAAGCAGAAGCTGCTGGCGGCGCACCGGGCGGGCATCACCACGGTGCTGCTGCCGCAGCGGAACGAGCCGGATCTGGACGACGTGCCGGCCTCGGTCCGCGAGCAGCTGGAGGTGCACCTGGTCGGCGACGTCCGCGAGGTGCTGGAGCTGGCCCTGCAGCCGGTGAACGCGCCGGTGCTGAGCGCCTGACGCGGTAGGGGAAAGCGTGGCCTGCGATCAGCGGGCCACGCTTTTCTCTATGCCCGCCAACACACATTCCAGTCCGAAGGCGAACTGCTGGTCGTGGCTGAGGTCGTCGGCCTCGAAGATGCGCCGGGCCACCCGCGGGTAGTTGCCGCTGTCGATGATGACCTCGCGCACGTACGGCGACACCGCCGAGCGCCACTCGTCCTGGGTCATGCCGGTGCTGCGCACGTCTTCCCGCTCCGACAGCTCGGCGAGCACCGCCCCGTGCACATAGTTCGCCACGGTCCCGAGCAGCGCCGAGGCCAGCGTGATGTCGTCGGTCGCCCCACCGGCCGCCGCGAGCGCGAAATCGGCCTGGCGCAAGGCGTTCGGGCCCAGCGTCGGCCGGCTGCGCAGCTCGGTGGCCAGCCACGGGTGGCGCAGCATCGTGGCCCTCATGCCGTCGGCCACCACCGTCAGGTCGGCCCGCCAGTCGCCCGACGGCGTCGGCCACTCGCGCTCGCCCTGCACGGCGTCCACCATCAGCTCCAGCAGCTCGTCCTTGTTGGTGACGTAGCGGTAGAGCGAGGTGGTGCCCGTGCCGGCCTCCGTCGCCACTCTGCGCATGGTCAGCGCCTGCGTGCCCTCCGCGTCGGCCAGCCGGATCGCGACGGCGACGATCTGCTCGACGCTCAGCGCCTGACGCCGGCGCTGCTCGGCCAGTCGCGTCCAGACCAGCGTGAAGTCCTGGGGCATGGCGTTGAGAGTACTAAGTGGGTACAGTGTTCCCAAGACGGGAACGCTGTACCCACTTTCGGAGGGGGACCCCATGGACGCAGTGATCGTCGGCGGCGGCACGGTCGGCCTGTGCACCGCCGTCTTCCTGGCCCGGCAGGGCGTTTCGGTGCGGGTGCTGGAACGCCGGCCGACCGTGTCGGACCATCCGCGGGCCTTCGGCCTGAACCCGCGGTCGGCCGAGATCGCGCGCTGGGCCGGCATCGAGTTCGAGACCGACGAACGGAACGCGGGCGTGGCCTCCGGGCCCAGCCTGGCCGAGCTGACCCCCACGACCGGGCCGATCAAGCTGCCCGGGATCGGCCCGGCCGCGCAGCGCAGCTGCCCGCAGCACCGCATCGACCGCGCGGCGCTGGACTTGGCGCGCGATCTCGGCGCGCGGATCGACTTCGACGCCGAAGTCGTGGGGGTGACCGACGACGGTGTGGTGACGACAGCGTCGGGTGAGACCGTGGAGGCGGACTACGTGATCGCCGCCGACGGCGCGCGGAGCCGGGTCCGGGACCTGCTCGGCATCGGCACCACCGGCCCCGGCGTGCTCGGCGGTCACATGCTCAACGTGCTGTTCCGGGCCCCCGGCCTGCCGGTGCCCGAGTACTCGATGTCCGTGCTGCGCAACGAGGAGGCGGTCGGGATCCTGATGAAGGTCGACCACGGCGACCGGTGGATCTTCCACGTGCCCGGCGGCGACCCCGCCATGCCGGTGTCGGAGTTCCAGCGGCTGATCCGCGCCGCCACCGGGGTCGGGGACGTCGAGGTGGACGTGATCAGCATGCTGCCGTGGGCATCCACCGCCCGGGTGGCGGAGAAGTTCCGGCAGGGCAACGTGTTCCTCATTGGCGACGCCGCCCATGTGGTGCCGCCGACCGGCGGCTTCGGCCTCAACACGGGCGTCGCCGACGGGCACAACCTGGCCTGGAAGCTGGCCGCCGGCGGCGACGCGCTGCTCGACACGTACGAGCTGGAACGCAAGCCGGTGGCCCAGTTCACCATGGAGCAGTCGCTGATCCGCGGCGAGCACCGGGACCTGCACTGGGACCTGCGGCCCGAGCGCGCCGCGGATCGGGCCGCCGTCGGCATGGCCAACGTGCTGGTGGTGATCGCCGGCTACCGGTACGACTCGCCGGCCGTGATCGACGCGGAACCGATGCCGTCGATGGAGGATCTCGTCCTCGACGGCGCCCCCGGCAGCCGCATCCCACACCTGTGGGTGCAGCCGGGGAAGTCCACTTTGGACCTCGTCGACGGCTTCACCCTGTTGACCGGCACCAAGGCCGACGGCTGGCTCGCCGCGGCCGCCGCGAACGGCATTGCGGCGCATGAGGTTCCCGGTTGGGCCGACGCCGCCGGCATCGACGAGGACGGCGCCGTGCTGGTGCGCCCGGACGGTTTTGTCGGCTGGCGCACCGGGGGTGAGGGCTCCGAGGCGGAACTCCGCGAAGCCCTCGACCGGATCCTCTGCCGCTAGTTCCTGGTGGCGGCCAGGTCCGCGTAGTCGACGTCGGTCAGCTGCACCGAGACGTCCCACAGCTTGCGGGCGACGTCCTCGTTGTACGCCGCGCCGACGAACCGCTGCGCCACCGGGAAACCACGGAGGTTGCCGATGCCGTTGGGGCCGTAGTACTCGCCGCCCTTCGCGCTCGGGTCCGTCGCCGCGCGCAGCGCCGGCAGCGCGCCGCGCTCCGCCGACTGGGCGACGAGCGGCGTGATGACCTTCATCGCCTGCGCGTACAGGCCGCCGCCGCCCAGCTGCGGGCCGCTGTACTGGAGGTCGGTGCGGCTGTAGCCGGGGTGCGCGCCGATGCTCAGCACGTCCGCGCCGGCCGCCTTCAGCCGGCGGTCCAGTTCCAGCGCGAAGATCGAGTTGGCCAGCTTCGACTGGGAGTAGGCGATGTTCGCGCCGTAGCGGCGGTCGGCCTGGAGGTCGGCGAAGTTGATCCGGCCCATCTGGGCGGCGATGCTGCTCAGCGTCACCACGCGGCTGCCGGGCCTGGACAGCAGGCCCGGCAGCAGCAGGCCGGTCAGCGCGAAGTGGCCGAGGTGGTTGGTGCCGAACTGGAGCTCGAAGCCCTGCTTGGTGGTGTGCCGGCGGGGCACCGCCATCACGCCGGCGTTGTTCAGCAGCAGGTCCAGCGGCGGCAGCTCGGCCGCCAGCTTGCGGACCGAGTCCAGGTCGGCCAGGTCGAGCGAGACCAGTTCGAGGTTCTCGGCCGGGGCCTGCTGGCGAAGCTTGGCCAGCGCCGCCTCGCCGCGCTGCTCGTTGCGCGCCGCCACGTAGACGTGCGCGCCGCGCTTGGCCAGGTTCAGCGCCTCGAGGAAGCCCAGGCCCGCGTTCGCGCCGGTGACCAGCGCCGTGCGGCCGGTCTGGTCGGGGATGTCCGCTTCGGTCCAGTGCTGTGCCATCGGTGGTCTCCTGATGCGAGGGGCGTTTCCCTCAGTATGGCACTCAGTGCCACTTCTGTCATCCGATGCCCCGGGCTACACTCAGAGTCATGACGGAGGGGTTGCGGGCGCGGGCCCGGCTGGCGATGCGCACCGAGATCGCCGAGACCGCCTTCGCGCTGTTCGTGGAGCGGGGCTTCGAGCAGACCACCGTCGACGAGATCGCCGAGGCCGCCGGGCTGTCCCGGCGCAGCTTCTTCCGCTACTTCCCGTCCAAGGAGGACGCCGTCTTCGGCCTCCTCTACGACCTCGGCGAGGAGTTGGCCGCCGCCGTCGCCGCGCGGCCGGCCGCCGAACCCCCGTGGGACGCCCTGCGCGCCAGCTGCGCCGTGCTCATCGAGCCCATGCTCGGCCGCGCCGAGGACGCCATGGCCCTGCTTCGCCTCATCCACGAGACGCCCTCGCTGCGCGCGCGGCACCAGGACAAGCAGGACCGCTGGCGCAAGCTGCTCACCGACGCCCTCCAGGCCCGGTCCGTCCCCCGCCTCGACGCCGACGTCCTGGCCAGCGCCGCCCTCGCCGTGTTCGACGTCGTCTGCCGGGAGTGGCTGTTCGCCGGCGCCCCCGGCGACATCGCCACCCTCATGGACGAGGCGTTCGCCGTGTTGGCCCCCACGCGCGGCTGATCCCGTACATCGCGAGGCTCAGGACCAGCAGCGACGGGCCCAGCGTCCAAGCCCCGGCCGCGCCGATCACCAGCCCGATGCCGGCCGGCAGCCCCGCGCCGCCGATCGCCGACGCCGCCACCTGCGCGCTCACCGCCGCCCGATCCGCCGTGACCAGCGCGAGGAGCGGGAACACCGGGGCCGTCGCCAGCCCCACCACCATCAACCCGGCCACCGCCGGGAACTGACCCGGCAGCGACATCAGCAACGCCCCCAACGGCACGGACGCCATGGCAGCGGCCAGTATTCGCCGCGGGCCGAGGCGCCCCGCCAGCACGCCGAGCACCCCGCGGCCGACCACCATCGTCGCCCAGTACGCCGACACCGCGACGCCGGCCGTCACCGCCGGCAGGCCCCTCGCGGACGTCAGGTACAGAAACCCCCACACCCCCGCCGCTGCCTCGATCCCGCTCTCGACGGCACTGAACGCCACCGCCACCAGCAGGCCCCGCCCACCCCGTGCCGGCCGCGGCTTTTCCTTGTCACGCCAACGTGTGGCGACGATCACGGCGACCACCGCCACCGGGCAGGCCAGCGCCACCATGGCCCCGCGCCAGCCGACGCCTTCCCGCAGGCCCGTGACCAGCAGCGGCCCCAGCGCCGCGCCGATTCCGTAGGCCGCGTGCATCCAGGTGATGTCCCTTGGGCCGAAATGCCCAGCCGCGTGGGCATTCAGCACGGCGTCGACCGCGCCGAACCCCAGGCTGAAGATCGCCGAACCGATGACGATCACCCACAGCGCCGGGGCCAGCGCCTCCAGGACCAGCGCCACGCCGATCGCCGCCATGCCGGCGGCCAACAGCACCCTGGGCGGCGTTCTGAGTCGTCCGGCGACGAGGCTCGACAGAGTGTTGGTGGCGACCCCGGCGACCAGCACGAAGCCCAGCGCGCCAACCGGTTCGCGCAGGTCGGCCGCCATCGACGGCCACAACAGGCCCAGGGTTGCCCCGGGCAGGGCGACACCTAGGTAGGCAAGACAGGACAGGACGAGCAAGGCCGAGCCCTTCGAGGCAGAGTGCTGCCCTGGTCTCGGCGCAGCACGCGGTGACGGTGGTCAGCGCGTGCGTGAGTGACCGGGCACCCCAACTCCTCGAAGCGGTTACGTCCTCGCCGGCCAGACTAGGCCAGGAAGTCGGGCAGCGGCACCGGAATGAGGCCGTCCTTCTTGGCCTGGTTGACGAACGCGGTGTAGTCCTGGACGAAGGTCTTGCGGAAGTGCATGAGCACGATGTCACCGGGCTTGAGCTTGGCGCCGGCCTGGAACTGCACGACGCCGTCGTTGACGGCGGCGGTCCACATGACCAGGGCCTTCAGGCCGCAGTCGGCGGCGGCACGCTGGGTGTCGGCGTTGAAGTCGCCGAAGGGCGGCCGGAAGAGGGTGGGACGCTTGCCGAAGGCCTTGGCGAAGTCGTCCGAGTCGTCGCAGATCTCCTTCTTCTGCGCGGCATAGGGCATCTTGACCAGGTCGGGGTGGTTCACGGTGTGGTTGCCGATCACCAGGTCGTCCTGGTCCTGAAGGGCCTTGAAGTACGCCTCGTGCCCCTTGACGTACCGGTTGTTCAGGAACAGCGTGGGCCGCGCGCCGGACTGCTTGATCAGGTCGAGGGCGTGCGGTTCCGGCACGGCGCCGTCGTCGATGGTGATGAAGACGTACGGCTTGGTGGTGTCGATCCGCCGCACGACCGGCGCCTTCCCGCCGACGATGGCCGGGGCCGTGGCCTGGGGCTGTCCGAACGGGTAAGGCTGTGCCGGCTCGGGGGCCTTCGTGGTAGTGGTGGGGGTGGGCGTCGTGGTCGTCGCCGTGCTACTGGTCGTGCCGACGGCCATGCCGGCGGCGTCCTGCTCGGTGCCGGCCTGACAGGCGGCGAGCAGGGAGACGGCGGCAACCGCCGCAACAGCGACCAGACCGGCGCGCATGGGAAACGACCTTCCACCCCGTAGTGAGCATCACTCGATTAAGGGACGCCCAATCAGGGGTCATGGTTGCATGCCGTCGCCAAGTCGTCGGAGCCGATCCCGACTAGGGTTGCCCCCGACAACCCCGCGTCACGGAGGCCTCCCCATGAGTCTCGATCGTCCCGTCGCACCCGACCCGTACGAGCTGCTGCCCGCGGTCGGATCGTTCGACGTCACCTCCAAGGACGTCACGGACGGCCAGCAGTTGCCCAACGCCCAGGTGTTCGACGGCTTCGGCGCCGGCGGCGAGAACAAGTCCCCCCAGCTCAGCTGGTCGGGCTTCCCCGCGGAGACCCGCAGCTTCGTGGTGACCTGCTACGACCCCGACGCCCCCACCCCGTCCGGCTTCTGGCACTGGCTGGTCGTCAACATCCCGGCCTCGGTCACGGAGCTGCCCACCGGTGCGGGCGCCGGCGACGACTCGCTGCCGGCCGGCGCCTTCCACACCCGCACCGACTTCGGCACCGCCAACTACGGCGGCGCAGCCCCGCCCCAGGGCGACCAGGTCCACCGCTACTACTTCGTCGTGCACGCCGTGGACGTGGAGAAGCTGGAGGTCGAGCCGGACAGCTCGGCGGCGTTCGTCAGCTTCAACCTCGCGTTCCACACCCTGGCCCGGGCGATCATCACCCCGGTCTACTCGCACTGACGATTCCCTTACGCCGAGGGTGGCCGGGGGAATCCTCCGGCCCCCTCTCCTGTTTGATGGATACGTGCGGCACTTCGACTTGGTGGTAATCGGCACCGGATCCGGCAACTCGATCGTCGACGAGCGCTTCGCCGACTGGGACGTGGCGATCGTCGAGAAGGGTGTGTTCGGCGGCACGTGCCTGAACGTGGGGTGCATCCCCACCAAGATGTTCGTGCACACCGCGGACGTGGCGGCGACCCCGGCCGGCGCGGCCCGCCTGGGCGTGGACGAGGAGCTGCACGGGGTGCGCTGGCCCGAGATCCGGGACCGGATCTTCGGCCGGATCGACCCGATCGCGGCCGGCGGCCGGCGCTGGCGGGTCGAGGGCAACGCCAACGTCACCGTGTACGAGGGCCAGGCGCGGTTCGTGGGCCCGAAGACGCTGACAGTGTCTATTCCTGGGGCGAGCACCGGCGAGACGATCACCGCCGACCGGTTCGTGATCGCCGCCGGCTCGCGGCCGATCGTGCCGGACGTGGCGGGCATCGAGGAGGTCGGCTTCCTCACCAACGAGGACGTCATGCGCCTCGAGGAGCTGCCCGAGCGGATGATCGTGCTCGGCAGCGGCTTCGTCGCGACCGAGTTCGCGCACGTCTTCTCGTCCTTCGGCGTCGACGTCACGCTGGTCGCCCGCTCCGGCGTGCTGCTGCGGGCCGAGGACGACGACGTCGCCGCCCGCTTCACCGAGATCGCCTCGAAGAAGTGGGACGTCCGCCTGAACAGCAAGGCCGTCCGCGTCGAACGCGTCGACGGCACCGTCCGCCTGCACCTGGAGACGCCGCGCGGCGCCGAGGTCGTCGAGGGCGACGTGCTGCTCGCGGCCGTCGGCCGGATCCCCAACGCCGACCTGCTCGACGTGGAGGCCACCGGCGTCACCGTGCACCGGGACGGCCGGATCGTGGTGGACGACCAGCAGCGGACCGCCGTCGACGGCATCTGGGCGCTGGGCGACGTCAGCTCGGACTACCAGCTCAAGCACGTCGCCAACCACGAGGCCCGGATCGTGCAGCACAACCTGCTGCACCCGGACGCCCCGGTCGACGCCGACCACCGGTTCGTGCCGCACGGCGTGTTCTCCTCGCCGCAGATCGGCTCCGTCGGCCTCACCGAGCGCGACGCCCGCGAGCGCGGCCTGCGCTACGTGACTGCGACTCAGGACTACGCCGACATCGCCTACGGCTGGGCGATGGAGGACACCACCGGCTTCGCCAAGCTGGTCGCCGACCCGGCGACCGGGCAGTTGCTCGGCGCGCACATCATCGGCCCGCAGGCGCCGACGCTGATCCAGCTGGTGATCCAGGCGATGAGCTTCGGCCTGGACGTCCGGTCGATGGCCCGCGGCCAGTACTGGATCCACCCGGCGATGCCCGAGCTGCTCGAGAACGCCTTGCTGAAGCTCAAGCTGGACTGAGTTCTTGCCGCGCGTTCCGCGCGGGGTTCGGCCGCCTCCAAGCCGGTGCGACCTCGCATCGGCTAGATGTGGCGCGGGCGGCCGATGACGGCGCCGAGGGTGGCCTGGGCGGCGAGGACGCCGAGCACGAGGATCAGCGGCACGGTCCACGAGCCCAGCCACCCGTGCACGAGGCCGGCCAGGAACGGGCCGCCCGCCGCGATCAGGTAGCCGAAGCCCTGGGACATGCCCGAGAGCTGGGTGGTCTCCGCCGATGTTCTGGTGCGCAACGCCATCATGGTCAGCACCACCGGGAAGATCGTCATGCCGGCCCCGAGCAGCAGCGCCCACGCCAGCGGCACGGTCGCCGGCGCGAGCATCAGGCCCAGCACACCGACAACCGGCATCACGGTGAGCCCGATCATCACCCACGACTGCGAGCGCAGCCGGGCCGCGAAGTGCGGCACGACCAGGTTGAGCGGCACGGCGACGACCATGGTGATGCCCAGCAGCACACCGGCGGCGTCGCGGTCGATGCCGGCGTCGCGCAGGATCTCCGGCAGCCAGCCCATGATCACGTAAGCGTAGATCGACTGCGCCGCGAACAGCAGCGTGAAGACCCAGGCCATGGGCACTCGCAGCAGGTTGCGCCGACCACCGTGAACCTGGTCGCCCGCCACGACATCGGTGGCCCGACGGGCGCCGATCAGCCACACGGCCAGGGCAAGCGCCGCGGGGATGGCCCACGCCGCCAGCGCCGGCCGCCAGCCGCCGGAAGCGGTCGCCAGCGGCGGGGTGACGGCAGCGGCGACCGCGCTGCCTGCGGCCATGGACGAGCTGTAGATGCCGGTGACGAGGCCGACCTTGGTCGGGAACGACTCCTTGACGACGACGGGCACCAGCACGTTGCACACGGCGATGCCGGCGCACGCGACCAGCGTGCCGCCGAGCAGCAGCGCGGGACCCGCAAGCACGCGGACGACGAGGCCGGCGGCGAGCAGCGCCAACGCGCCGGCGATGGCCGGTCCGCCGCCCAGCCGGCGAGCCAGCCACGGCGACACCAGCGCCGCCAAGCCGAAGCAGATGGACGGGGCGGCGGTCACCGCGCTCGCCCAAGCGGAGGTCGCCGTGAGACCACGCTGGACGTCCCCCAGCACCGAGGAGAGACTGGTCACGGAGATGCGGAGGTTGGCCGCCGCCAGCGTGACCGCAACCGCCAGCAGGGTGGTTCCGGCCAGCACGGCGTGTCGCGAGCGCGGCTTCGTTGCCGGCTCAAGCAAATGCGCTGTCTGCTTGCCTCTGGTGGCACTCTGAACGGCTGACGGAGACCGGTCCGGCGCCTGGTGCTGGGTCGTCACTGTCACACTATGACAAACGTAGGATGTCCGGACGAGAGGATGACCCCGTGCCGTTGGCCACTACTCGCCGAACTGGCCTTGTGGACCAGGTAATCGAGCAGATGCGAAAGGCGATCTCGTCCGGGGAATGGCCCGTCGGCCAGCGCATACCGGCCGAGCCCGAACTGGTCAGCGCCCTCGGTGTGGGCCGCAACACGGTCCGCGAGGCGGTGCGCGCGCTGGCCCACGCCGGCCTGCTGGAAGTCCGCCAGGGGGACGGCACCTTCGTTCGGGCGACGAGCGAACTATCGGGCGCGGTGCGCCGGCTGGTCGGCGAGGAGCTGCGCGAGGTGCTCGAGGTGCGCCGGACGCTGGAGGTGGAGGGCGCGCGGCTGGCCGCCAAGCACCGAACACCCGAGGACATCGTCCACCTGGAGACCCTGCTGGCCGAGCGCAACCGGGCCGCCGCCGAGCAGGCCTGGGAGGCGATGATCGAGCAGGACACCGCCTTCCACCTGCTGATCGTCCAGACCTCGCACAACGAGCTGCTCACCGAGCTCTACCGCGGCCTGACCGAGGTGGTGCGGGCCAGCGTGGCCGCCACCGTGAACGTGTCGCCGGTGGAGTCCGGCCAGATCTCGCACGACGGGATCCTGGACGCGGTGCGGGCCGGCGACCCGGAGCGGGCGGCCCGCGAGGCCGGCTCGTTCCTCGAGGAGCTCTTGGAGCGGCACACCGCCGAACGGGGCTGACGGGCGAGGTCCTACGATCGGGCCCGCAAGGGCAAAGATCGTGCCGAAGACCTGCTTATGTGAGGTTCTCGATGGACGTCCGCAGTTCCAGCCTGTCCCGCCGGGCCGCGCTGACCGGTCTGGGCGGGGTGGCCCTGCTTGCCGCGGCGGCCTGCTCGCCGAGCAAGGAGGCAACGTCCACGCAGCCGGCCGGCCAGACGAACCCCCCGGCGACGGTGGACCCGAACGCGTCGATCGCCGAGCAGCGCAAGATCATCGACGGTCTCGACAAGCAGATCATCGAGCTGCTCAAGCAGCGCGGCGAGGCGTCCGCGACGGTGCAGAAGATCCGCACCTCGGCCGGCGGCCAGAAGACCGACCCGGCCCGTGAGCAGCAGATCATCTCCGCCTACTCGTCGGGCCTCGGCGCGGGCGGCGCGGACGTGGCCAAGGCGATCCTGAACGTGGACCGGGGCGTGCAGCCGAGCACCTCGGCGACGAGCACCACCGCGCCGACCAGCACCACCGAGACCTCGTCGTCGCACTGATCAGTCGAGCGGCGGCGCCCCCGGCGGCAGCACCCGCAGCCCCTCGGGGGCGCCGCGCTCGATCAGGGCCAGCAGCGCCTCGGTGTCCAGGTGCTCCTCTACGAGGTCGCCGAGCAGGTCCAGCTGGGCCGTGCGGGCGGCGGCGAACGAGGTGCCCTCGGCGGCCGTGAAGCCGTCCCGGCCGGCCGTGCCGGCCGCCCAGCGCAGGAACTCCCGGCGGAAGCCGTCGTTCTCCAGCAGGCCGTGCCAGTGGGTGCCCATCACCGGACCCGCCACCGCGCCCTCCACGGCGCCGTCGGACAGCTCGATGAGGCCGTCCAGCTCCGCCGGCCGCCGCAGCACCTGACCGTGGTGGATCTCATACCCGGTGACGGCCTGGCCGAGCGCCTTGCCGGCCGGCCGGGTCAGCGTCTTGTCCGGCGCGAAACCGATGGCCGTGTCGAGCAGACCGAGGCCGGGCACCTCGCCGACGCCCGACTCGACAACGTCGTCAATCGTGCGGGCGAGCATCTGGAAACCGCCGCAGATCCCCAGCACCGGCAGCCCGCGCGCGGCATGCAATCGAACAGCATCGGCCAATCCGGTGCGGCGCAACCAGTCCAGATCGGACACCGTCGCCTTGGATCCCGGCAGCACCACCAGATCCGCGTCGGTCAGCCGTGACGGCTCGGTCACGAAGCGCACCGCCACACCGGGTTCGCCGGCCAGGGCCTCCACATCGGTGGCGTTGGAGATGCGAGGCAGCCGCACGACCGCCACCCGCAGCCACTGCCCGCCCACCGGAGCGGCCGGACGGCCGATCACGCCATCGGCCACATAGGACAGCGAGTCCTCGGCGTCCAGCCACAGATCTTCCCGCCACGGCAGCACTCCGTACACCGGACGGCCGGTGACGGCGCGCAGTTGGCGCAGTCCCGGCTCCAGCAAAGCGGGGTCGCCTCGGAACTTGTTCACGACGAATCCGGCCATCAGGGCCTGATCTTCCGGCGACAGCAGCGCCAGCGTGCCGTACAGATGCGCGAACACGCCGCCGCGATCGATGTCCCCGACCACGATCACCGGCAGGTTCGCGGCCCGGGCGAGCCCCATGTTGGCGATATCAGTGGCGCGCAGATTGACCTCAGTGGGTGAACCTGCGCCTTCACAGATAACTACGTCGAATTCCGAACGGAGCTCCGCAAGGGCCGTTTGGGCGATCACGGAGAGCTCCCGCTTGCGGTCCCGATAGGACATCGCGCTGACCTCGCCAACCGCTTTGCCCAGCACCACGACCTGCGAGCTGCGGTCGCCGCCGGGCTTGAGCAGCACCGGGTTGAACCGGACGCTGGGGGCCAGCCCGCAGGCCGCCGCCTGGAGCGCCTGCGCCCGCCCGATCTCGCCGCCCTCGACCGTCACGGCCGAGTTGTTGGACATGTTCTGCGCCTTGAACGGGGCCACGCGCACGCCGCGACGGGCCAGCCAGCGGCAGATGCCGGCCGCCAGCACGCTCTTGCCGGCGTCGGATGTCGTGCCGGCCACAAGCAATGCGCCCAAAGTTCCCTCCCCGTGTCACTGTGCTGCCATCATCCACGTCATGCCCGCTGTCGGTCTCCTGCCCGTAGTCCTGGTACACAGTCCCTATCTCGGTCCGGCGAGCCTGCGCCCGCTGGCCGACGCGCTCGCGGCCGGCGGCGTCGAGTCCTGTCTCATCGACCTCCGGGTCACGGTCAGCGCGGCGCCCGTGCACCAGCGGCTGATCGGCGCGTTCGCCGACGCCATGGACGAGGTGGAGCTGGCGGAGCCGGCCGTGCTGGTCGGGCACAGCGCCGCCGGGACGCTGCTGCCGGCGTTCGCCGCCGAGCTCGACGAGCTGGTGTCGGCCCTGGTGTACGTGGACGCCGAGCTGCCGACGCCCGGCCACAGCTTCCGCGAGCTGGAACCGGCGCGGTTCGCCAAGCTGCGGGCGTCGGCGCGGGAGGGCCAGCTGCCGCGCTGGTCGGACTGGTTCACCCCGAACCCGTTCACGGAGCTGGTGGCCGACGAGGCGCTGCGGGCGGAGATGCTCGACGAGGAGCCGGAGGTCGCCGTCGAGTTCCTCAAGGAGCAGCGGCCGTCGGCGGAGTGGGACGGGCCCAGCGGCTACCTGCTGCTGACCGAGGCGTACGGCGTACAGGCGGCCAGGGCGCGGGAACTCGGCTGGCCGGTGCGGGAACTGGCGTCCAATCACCTGGCGCCGGCCACCGACCCGATCCCGGTCGCCGCCGCCCTCACGGAACTGGTGGCAGCGCTGGCTTGATCGGTGCCGGACGAGAACTCCGATGCGCCAACGTTTTCTCCTCGCGGCGAGGCTCGCCGCGGCCGCCGTCGCCGTGACGGCCCCGCCGGCAAGCGCCCGGAGTTGATGCGCCTCAACGATGATGTGAAAGGACCATTCCTCTCACTCGAGGAGAGGAATGGTCCTTTCCAAGCACGAGAATCACGGCAGGGTGAGGATCTCCGCGCCGGTCTCCGTGACGACGATGGTGTGCTCGAACTGGGCGGTCCACTTGCGGTCCTTGGTGGTGACCGTCCAGTTGTCGGGCCAGATGTCGTACTCGATGGTGCCGAGGTTGATCATCGGCTCGATGGTGAAGGTCATGCCCGGCTCCAGCACGGTGGTGACGCTGGGCTCGTCGTAGTGCAGCACGACCAGGCCGCTGTGGAAGGAGCGGCCGATGCCGTGCCCGGTGAAGTCGCGGACCACGCCGTAGCCGAAGCGGTTGGCGTAGGACTCGATGACCCGGCCGACCACGTTGAGCTGCCGGCCCGGCCGCACCGCCTTGATCGCCCGCATGGTGGCCTCGTGCGTGCGCTCGACCAGCAGCCGGGCCTCCTCGCTGACGTCGCCGGCGAGGAAGGTGGCGTTGGTGTCGCCGTGCACGCCGCCGATGAAGGCGGTGACGTCGATGTTGACGATGTCCCCGTCCTCGATCACGGTCGAGTCGGGGATGCCGTGGCAGATCACCTCGTTCAGCGAGGTGCAGCACGACTTGGGGAAGTTCCGGTAGCCCAGCGTCGACGGGTACGCGTCGTGGTCGCACAGGAACTCGTGCACGACGGCGTCGATGTGGTCGGTGGTCACGCCAGGCGCGACCGCCTTGCCGCCCTCCTGGAGGGCCTGCGCCGCGAGCCGGCTGGCCACCCGCATCGCCTCGATGATCTCCGGCGGCTGCACCCACGGGTCGTTGTTGCGCGTGGGCGCCGGCTTGTCCACGTACTCGGGACGCGGGATGTGGTTGGGGACGGGTCGCCGGGGAGACAACTCACCGGGCTTGAGAGCGGCACGCACGGGCATGTCATCACCCTACGACCTGGCCCCCGGGAACGGTGCCGGACCGGCACTGACGGGACGTAACGGGTCCAACCCGCTGTGCGATGCATCACTCGACCGTGAGGGGGTGCCGGCCGTGGCTGACGGCCCGCAGTTCAGGAACGACGGCGACAACTACGGCGTGCAGGCCGCCAACGTCGACCAGGTCGTGATCAACCTCCCCCCGATCGACGAGGTCTGCAAGGACCCGATCGGCATCGGCGAAATCCGGTTACGGGACGACCTGCCGCGCACGCTCGGCCGGCGGAACGCGGCGTGTCTGGGCCGCGAGCCGGAGCTGGCCCGGCTGGCCGAGGCCCTCGGCCAGGAACAGCACGTCCTGCTGTACGGACCGCGCGGCGTCGGCAAATCCACCCTGCTCCGCCACGCCGCCTACACCGGCCGACTCGCCGTGCCCGACATGCAGGCGTTGGTGTGGCCGAAACCGCAGCAGCCCGACGCCGACGCGATCCTGCTCAAGGTGGCGCAGAAGTGCTGCGAGTACCCGCGCCGCCGCACGATCCCGCCGGACGTGTCCCGGCACGTGCTGGCCGACCTGCGGGCGCTGGTGATCGTCGAGGACCCGCAGTGCTCGCCCGATGACCTCGTCGATCTGCTGGAAGCCGTGCCGGACAGCGTGTTCGTGATCGCCACGGACCGGCCGGAACTCGCCGAGATCGAGGACATCGAGGCGCACGTGCTGCTGGCCGGCCTTCCGGTGCGGGCCAGCCGACAGGTGCTGCGGTCCAGGTTCAACGGGCGGCTGCCGGCCGCCACCCGCCATCGGGTTCACGAACTGTGCGAGGGCTACGGCCACCGCCCCGCCCTGGTTGCCCGTCTCGGCCGGTACCTGGCCGTGGCGTGCGCGCAGCGGCAGCTCCTGCCGGAGCTCGACACCGACGAGGCCCAGCTGATCGTGCCCCGCCTGGTCGAGTGGCTGGACGAGCCGAGCCGCGCGGCGGTGCTCGCCCTGGCCGCGCTGGACCGGGCCGAGTGGAGCTGGCCGGTGCTCGCCGCCGTCGCCGGCATTCCCACTCAGGGCACCGCAACCACGCTGCTCGAGACCGCGCTTGTCTTCCAGGACAACGGCTTCCAGGCCGCGGAGGGCGTCGCCGAGCCTCTCGCCGAGCGGCTGGACGTCGTCGGGGTCACCGAGCGGATCACCGCCTGGGTGACGGAAACCGTTGACGCGCAACAGATCGCCGACGCGATCACGGTGATCGAGCAGGCACTGCTGGTGAATCTCGACGCCGGCCGCCACGACCTGGCGCTGGCGTTGGCACGGATCGCGGCGGCGAAGCTGATGTCGGCCCGGCACTGGAGCGAGTGGGGCCGGGTGCTGACGCTCGGGCTGCGGGCGGCGGTGCACGCGAAGTCGGTGCGTGACGAGATCTCCTTCCGGTACGCGATCGCGGCCCGCAAGTACGCCGACGGCCGGCTCGAAGAGGCGTTGGAGCTGCTGGCCGCCCTGATCAGCGACTGGGTGGACGCCGTCGACGAGCCCACCGCGAATCGGATCCGCCGGCTCTCCCACGAGGTCGAGCAGCGGGCGAACCCGCCGGCCGAGGCGACGACCGGCCTCGCCGCGCTGCTGCGGCCGGTGCAGGTGAGCGTGCTGAAGGTGCCGGCCTCGGTGCAGCAGTTCGTCGCCAACAACATCCAGGTGGTGCGCGCGGTCGCCGGCATCGGCACGGTGGCGGCGCTCGTCGCGGGCCTGGTGACGGCGTCCGGACATGCTCCCGGCGTGAGCGCGGAGGGCCCGCCGCCCGACACGACCATCAGCACGACGGAGACTCCGGGCCCGGGGTTGACCGCCGGGCCGACGACCGGCGTCAGTCCCCCCGGCAAGGCGACCAGCGCGACCACCAGCGCCCCACCGGGTCAGGGCGGTCAATCACCTGGTACCTCGGGCCAGCCCGGCCAATCGGGACAACCCGGCCAGCCCGGTTCTGGCACCTCCGACCCGAGCACCGCGCCACACACCTTCAGCTGGGGCTTCGCCCGCGACGACATGCAGGACGACAACGGCCAACCGCGCCGACTCGACAGCCCGGGCGGCACGGCGAACTGGGTCTGGGGCATCTGGATGATGCAGTCACCGCCGGCCGGGCACGCCACGGCCACGCACCTGGGCACCGGCTGGGACCGGATCATGATGCCGGCGGCCGGCACGCCCGGCGGCGCGGTGATCGTCACAGCCTACGACGTGAGCGAGGCGGGCGCGTTCTGCCAGCCGTCGAGCTGGGGCCAGAGCGGCGTGGACGAGATCATCGACGTCCACTGCTTCACCAACGCCGGCGCTCCCACCAACATGCGGGTCTTCGTGTTCTTCGCCGCCGGCAGCGGCAGCAACCCGCTCGCCGCCGGCGGCACTCGCTCGTACGTGGTCGACGACCTGCCTGGCGCCGACTTCTTCGCCCCGGACTGGCGGCACGGCCGCAACGCGGGCACCGTCGCGCACACCGGCCCCGGCCGCTACACCGCCCAACTTGCCGGCGCCGCAACGGGTGTGGTGGAACTGACGCCCATCGGCTCCGACCCGAAGCACTGCTCGATCCTCGGCCGGAACGGCAACGCCGTCGACATCGCCTGCTTCAACCAGCAGGGCAGCCCGGTCGACTCGGCGTTCGCCGCGAGCGTCGCCAACAACCAGAACTTCCTGGACGACAGCCGAAAGCCCGTCGGCGACTACCTCGTGACGGCCGACCCGAGCATGCAGTGGGCCAGCAGCCCGAAGTTCTCTCCCACCTCGACCGGCAAGTACCACATGGAATTCGGCAACGGCTACTTCCCGAGCACCATGCACGTCACCGCCGAAGGCGTCGGCCGCTACTGCGTCATCACCAAGAACAACGACTACAGCGGCCCGGACCACACCCTGATCGATGTCGGCTGCTACACGAGCGGCGGCACGCCGGCCGACACCAACTTCGACCTGCTCTACACGTCCACCCGCATCTACTGACGGATCAGTGCACCGCGCGCAGGAAGTTGCCCGCCACCACCACGGCCGGCGACGACGTGCCCGCGCCCACCAGCAGCACCGCGAACGCGAGGTCGCCGCGGTAGCCGACGAACCAGCCGTGCGAGTTGGTGCCGTCGCCGAACTGCGCGGTGCCGGTCTTGCCGGCCACGTCGGGGATGTCCTTGATCGCCTTCGCGGTGCCGTCGGTGACCACGGCCCGCATCATCTGCCGTATCGAGTCCAGCACCGGGCCGGGCACCGGCTGCTGCGCGGGCGTGTTGACCTTGGTCTGGGTGCCGCGGATCAGGCTCGGCGTCGGGATCGAGCCCTTCACCACGGTGGAGGCGACCACCGCCATGCCGAACGGGCTGACCTGGTCCTTGCCCTGGCCGAAGCCGTCCTCGGCGCGCTCCACGGTCGAGGTCGGCACCGGCACCGAGCCGGTCACCGTGGTCACGCCCGGCACCGTGAAGTCGGCGCCGATGCCCAGCTGCTTGGCCGTGTCGGCGAGCTGCTCGCTGGTCAGCTGGGTGGCCGCGATCTGGGAGAACGTCGTGTTGCAGGACTGGGCGAACGCGGTGCGCAGCGGCACCGTGCCCAGGTCGAACTTGTTCTCGTTGGGGATGACCCGGCCGTCGATGGTGGTCGTGCCGGGGCAGGCCTGCGGCCCGTCCAGGGTGACCTTGCCGGCCTCCAGCGCCGAGATGCCCGTGACGATCTTGAACGTGGAGCCGGGCGGGAACTGGCCGGTCAGCGCGATCAGGCCCTGCGCGTCGGCCGGCGCGTTCTGCGCCACGGCCAGGATCTCGCCGGTCGACGGCTGCATGGCCACGATCGCCGACGCCTGCGGCACGCCGGCCAGCGCGGCCTGCGCGGCCGCCTGGTAGTTGGTGCCGATCGTGGTGGTCAGCGACTGCGCCGCCTGCGGGTCCTTGCCGGCCAGGTCGTTGACCTCGTTGCCGGCCGCGTCCAGGGTCACCACGTGCCAGCCGGCCGCGCCGGCGACCTGGGCGTTGACCGCCGTCTTGATCGCCGTCAGGAACTGCGGGCCGAGCGCCTTGTTCTGGGCCAGCAGCTGCGTCGAGGTGACGAAGCTGACCCCGGGCAGCTCGTGGATCTGCGCACGCACCTTCTGGTAGTCCGAGTCGCGCAGGTTGATCACCGAGTACACCTGGCCGTCCGGCGTCTTGGTGGCGCCGTCGATGATCGACTGGGCGGTGATCGTGTTGTCGAACTGGCCCAGCGCCGCGGCCAGCGCGTTGGCCACCGAGCCCAGGTCGCCGGCCTGCTTGCGGTCCACCGAGATGCCGATCACCGGGGTCGGCGCGAGCAGCGGCGCGCCGTCGCGGTCGAGCACCGGCGCCGGGTCGGGCTGCTGCACCTTCAGCTCGATCGACTGCTGGGCCGACAGCTTCGGGTGGATGTCCTCGGGCTGCCAGTGCACCTTCCAGTCGCCGCTGGCCTTGGTCATCGCCAGCGAGCCCTGGTACTTCCAGGAGCGGTCGTCGCCGAGGTTCCAGTCGGCGTTGAACGGCACCGTCGCGGTGTCGCCGCTGGGCGGCTGCGAGGCGGCCGCCGTCAGCGTCACGGCCTTGGGCTTGAGCGCCGCCTTGACCTTGTCCAGCATCGCCTTGGCGCCGTTCGTGTCGTCCGCGAGCTGGGCCGCCGCGGCGGTGTCACCCTTGGCGAAGGCGGCCAGGAAGTTCCTGGCGATGTCGTCCTGGCTGGGCTTCGACTCGAACAGGCCGCACGCGCTCAGCGGCAGGACCAGTGCGAACGCGATCGCCAGCGGCAGCTTTCTCGGCACGGCCCGCACTATGCCATCCGGCCCCGACAAATTCGCGTGATATGGCCGTGCGTCCGGTCGGAACTAGGTCAAAACAACACGGTGGCGTACCGGCCGACCTCCGAGAAGCCGATCCGGCGATAGGCCGCCCGCGCGGGCGCGTTGAACCCGTTGACGTAGAGGCTGGCCGTACGGCCCAGCCCGCGCACCAGCCGGTCGGCCACCGCGGCGGTGCCGGTAGCGCCCAGGCCCTGGCCGCGGCGGTCCGGCCGCACCCACACGCCCTGGATCTGGCCCACCTTGGCCGACAGCGCCCCGATCTCGGCCTTGTAGACGACCTCGCCGCGCTCGAACCGGGCGAACGCCCGCCCGCCGGCGATCAACTCGGCGACCCGGGCCCGATAGCCCGCGCCGCCGTCCTCAAGACACGGGTCGACGCCCACCTCCTCGGTGAACATCGCCACCGCGGCCGGCAGGTACTGGTCCAGCTCGTCCGGGCGGACCGGGCGGACCAGCGGGTCCGGCGCGATCGTCGGGGAGCCTCCCATGGCGAGCAGCGGCTGGTGCGGCCGCACCTCCCGGGCCGGCCCCCACACCGGTTCCAGCTCCTGCCACAGCCCCATCACCAGGTCGGCCGGGCCGACCAGCGAGGAGCACATCCGGTGCCGGCGCAGCGCGCGGTCGGCGAAGTGCCGCAGCGCGGCTCGGTTGCCGGCCAGCGGGATCAGGTTCGGGCCGGAGAAGCACAGGCCGGTGAGCCGGCCGCTGCGGGCCGGACGGCCCTCCAGGCCCCACAGCTCGCCGCCCAGCCGCCACGGGTCCGCGCCCGCGATCTCCACGCGCGCGGCGACCATGCAGGACGCGATCGGGTCCTCGTCGAGCACCGCGCGCACCGCCGACACGTCCCGATCATCGAGCACCCGTGCCCCGGCAAGCCTCAACACGCTCCCCAGCCTGCCAGATAACGCAGGCAACCTGCGCGCATGAGCACCCACTTAGCGGATCTTAGGCACCCGGCCGGACCGCGCGGACGGGCCCCGCCCACGCGGTTCGCATCCCGATCGGGTCAGGAGGCGGTGACCACCGGGGAGGCGCCGTCGACCGGCTCCATGTCCTCGGCGATGCGCATGGCCTCCTCGATCAGCGTCTCCACGATCTGGTGCTCCGGCACCGTCTTGACGACCTGGCCCTTGACGAAGATCTGACCCTTGCCGTTGCCCGACGCCACGCCCAGGTCGGCCTCGCGGGCCTCGCCGGGGCCGTTGACGACACAGCCCATCACCGCGACCCGCAGCGGCACCTCCATGCCCTCCAGGCCGGCGGTGACCTCCTCGGCCAGCTTGTACACGTCCACCTGAGCCCGCCC
>NZ_QUNO01000004.1 GCF_003387475.1 Kutzneria buriramensis
GTTCAACCATCTCAAAGGAACCCACTAAGGGGTTATTCATTCAAGTACTGGCTATTACAGTACGCTGTTGAGTTCTCAAAGAACACACGCACACCGTCACTTGGCTCTTTCAAGCCGCGTTCAGGGGCTTCGGTGTTTCGTTTTGCTGTGTTTGAAGCTTATCCGGTCCGGATTCTCCCTGTCAAATCGGCTTGTTCTTGCCGATTTGCTGGGGTTCGTCCCGGGCGTCACTGACTCTACCAGACTTTCTCAGTGGCTTTGTCGGTGACCCGCTGGCGTCCGTTTCCGTCCTGCCCTGCGGTACGTGGAGAACATTAGCAGCCGATCCAAGGCGCTTCCAAATCGGCCCCCTGACGCTCCTGGCCAAGATCCATCGACGCAGGTCAGGGCCGTGCGCGACGCCCCTGACCACCCCGGAAAAGCCCCCCGATCGCGGCCGCTATGACGGGCGTCACATCGGCTCATCGCAGTGCTTCGAACACCGATCCGCCGACAACAACGCCCAGAAGGGCGCCGACGAGAACTTGCTTCACGGTGTGGTCGCGCAGCTCGACCCGTGACCAACAGACGACGGCGACCGCCACGAACGCGGCCAACCATGCGACTCCCGCAACCAAGGCGGCGATAGTTGCGCCGCCACTGGCCACGGCCGCGTGCGCGGACACCTTCCACCAGTGCGTGATGACGAGAGTGACCGCGAGCGAGAAGAACATCGACGTGACGAGCGCGAGCATTTCCCGCGGCGCGCCGGCGAGCGCCAGCACGGCCAGGCCCACGAGCACGGACGCCAGCGCGATCAGCAGCGGGATTCGGCGTTGCTCGCGTTTGCCGACGTGATGGTCGGTCAGGCGGCCGAGGCGCACGCCGACCAGGATCGCGCCGAACGGGATGAGGCTGGAGAACAGCGCTGCCAGCACTCCCCAGAGCAGACCGGCGGCAATGGTGTCGCCGGCGTGCAGTCCGACGAGGAAGGAGATTTCGACGATCACGACCACCGGCGCGAAAACCTCGGTGGCTACGCGCGCGGCCGATCGGCGGAAGGAGCGGGACTCGACAGTCACTCGCCGAGTATGGGAAACCCCGCAGTGCTGCCAGGTCGGGGGTCCGACAGCACTACGGGGTCATTCGGCTCATCGCTGCCGTCACGGAGCGCGTTACAGCGCCTCGGAGGTGTGACTTGAGTCACTTTCAGGTGAACCGCTCGGGGTTTCTCCCGGCGTGGAGGAGACGCGTCGGGAGATGGCGCCGGTCGGCGCGGGCCCTGCATCCCGCGCCGACCGGCGATGGCTCGCAGCTGGGAGGGCACGCCCGGGTCGAATCGGGCGCGGCTGCGGAGGCCGGTCGGGAAGTCGGATCGAAAAGGCCGACGCTCAGCGCAGGCCCTGCATGCGCGACTGAGCCATGATCATCAGCTCGTGGCGCATAGCCGGGGTGGCAGCAGCGTCGATCGCCTTGCTCACGGCACGGCGAGTGCGGGACTCGGCACGGCGGGCGCGGATCTTCGCGGCGAAGTTCATGGGGTCTGCATCCCTCTCAAGGTCATGCTTCTGGTGCGGTAGTACCAGTATGCACCCGCACGACCCCGCAAACCACCACTTTGTCCGGTGAGATGCGGCACATGCCGATGAATCATCGGCAGACTAGCCCGCTTCACCCCTTGTTCATCCGGCGATCACGCCCTGTCCGCCGAACGTGTCACTCCTCCCGACCGAGCAGGAACCGCCCGAAATGCGGCACGGTGAACGCGATCCGCCCGCGCTCGGCCGAGTAGACCAGCCCCTTCTTGATCAGGTTGTCCCGCGCGGGCGACAGCGACGACGGCTTTTTCCCCAGGTAGACGGCCACATCCGTGGTGCCAACGGATTCGTCGCGCCCCTCGGTCAGGTCGGCCATCGCGCGCAGGTACTCCCGCTCGGCCGGGGTCGCGCGCTCGTAGCGTGAGCCGAAGAAACCGACCGCCAGCTCCGCCTCGGCCTCCGGCGCGGCCATCGCCACGTCCTCATGGGTGATCGGATCCGCCGGCGCCGCGTCCCAGGCCGCCTTCGCGTACGCCTGCACGAAGTACGGGTAGCCACTGGAGGCGTCGAACAGCGCGTCCAACGCCTGCGGGCTGATCTCCGCGCCCTCCCGGGCCACCGGCGCGAGCACCGCGTGATCGGCGTCCTCGCGGTCGAGCTGCCCGATCAGCACGTACCGGAACAGGCGCTCGGAGTAGGACTTGCTCGCCGACAGCAGCGCGGGCAGGTGCGGCAGGCCGGCGCCGACCACCACCAGCGGCGCCCCGGACTGGGACAGCTCGTGGCAGGCGGCGCACAGCGCGGAGATGTCGTCGGGCTGCACGTCCTGCATCTCGTCGATGAGCAGCGCCACCCCGGTGCCGACGTCCTGAGCCAGCTCGGCGACGTCGGTGAACAGCTCGACCAGGTCGATCTCGATGTCGCCGGAATCGGCGCGGCCCTGCGCGGCCGGCGCGTCGATGCCCGGCTGCCAGCGCTCGCGCAGCTTGGCGCCGTCCGGGTTGGCGCGCAGCGCGAACGCCTTGAGCACGCCGAGCACCGTCTCGACCCGGTCCGGGTCGCGATGCCGGACGGCGAGGTCGCGGATCGCCCGGTGCAGCGCGGCCGACAGCGGCCGTCGCAGCTCGGCGTCCGGACGGGCCTCGATCTTGCCGGCGCCCCAACCACGCTTGACGGCCATCGAGCGCAACTCGCCGAGCAGCACCGTCTTGCCGACGCCCCGCAGGCCGGTGAGCACGAGACTGCGTTCCGGCCGGCCGCGCGCGACCCGTTCGAGCACGACGTCGAAGGCGGCGAGTTCGCGGTCCCGACCGGCCAGCTCGGGCGGTCGTTGCCCGGCCCCGGGGGCGAACGGGTTGCGCACCGGATCCATCATCGGACCGTATCGGCGCGTCTAGTGCTGGCTCAATACACCGGAAGACTCAGGTATCGGTTGCGAGCTGTGCAGTACTTGCGGTTTGATAAGTGCGGACGGAGCGGCAAGTGGGAGAGAACCGGATGGACGCGCACCCGGCGCAGCGCCTGGACGACGTGGTCCACCAGCGGGTTCGGCTGGGCATTCTGACCGTGCTCAGCACCGAGCCGCGGGTGGCCTTCACGGTGCTGCGCGACCTGCTCGGCCAGCCGGACAGCGGGCTGAGCCGGCACCTGCGGGTGCTGGAGGACGCCCGCCTGGTGGACACCGACAAGGTGATCGAGGACCGCAAGCCGCGGACCTGGATCTCGATCACCGACGCCGGCCGGCACGCGCTGCGGCAGGAGCTGGCCGCGCTGCGCTCGATGATCTCGGCCATCGAGACCGGCGGCGCGGACCTGCTGGCGTTCGCCGCGCTGCTCGGCGACGAGCCGGGGGAGCGCGACCGGGAGCGGGCCGACCTGGTGATCAGCGAGGTGCCCGCGGGCTTCCGGCTGGCCCGGGAGTCCGCGGTGGACAGCAACTACCGGCTGGTGTCCATGCCGGGCGCCGACTGGGGCAGCCACAGCAGCCAGGCGCTGACCTTCCGCAGCCACGGCCTGCTCGGCGGCCATTTCCGCAGCTTCGCGTCGGCGACCGCGGGCGTGCACGTGATGCTCGTGGAGCTGGGCAACCCTCAGGCCCCGATCGCCATCCTGAGCGCGCTGGCTCCGTCCAATCTGCTGATCGACGGGCTCGACCCGTATCGGGGATTCGTCACCGAGCGGGAGGGCGGCGGCACGTTGGGGGTCTGCTGGATCGCGGTCGGCCCCTATCTGGTGTGTGTCTCGATGACCGGCGACGAGGAGGTGATCAGGGCGCAGCTGCCCCATTTCGCGGCAGGCCAACGCGCGAAGCTCACACGTTAGGAACCCGTCAAAGCGGCTGTACGGCGACCGGGCGCGGTCGCACAGTGCGGGCGTGACGACAACTGCGACCCGAGCGGTCCCCGTGTCCCGCGACGACCAGCGGCATCGGCTGACCACGGTGACCGGCATGGCCGGCCTCGGGTTGGACGCCATCGCGTCCGTGGCCTACGGGCCGGAGTCGATCGTGCTGGTGCTGGCCGCGGCCGGCTCCGCCGGACTCGGGTGGACGCTGCCGGTGACGGTGGCGATCGTGGTGCTGCTGGGCGTGCTGATCGCCTGCTACCGCCAGGTGATCCAGGCGTTCCCCGACGGTGGCGGCGCCTACACGGTGGCCACCCGCTACCTCGGCCGGCGTGCCGGCCTGGTCGCTGGCGCGTCGCTGGTCGTCGACTACGTGCTCAACGTGGCCGTCTCCGTGGCGGCCGGCGTGGCCGCGCTGACGTCGGCGTTTCCGGCGCTGCTGCCGTGGAGCACCGAGCTGTGCGTGCTGGTGCTGGTGATCGTCACGGGCGTGAACCTGCGCGGCATCGTGGTCGGCGCCAAGGCGTTCGCGCTGCCGGCGGCCGTGTTCGTCACCTCGGTGCTGGTGGTGATCGTGGTCGGGCTGTTCCGGCCGGAGGTCACCGCGCCGGCGTCGCAGTCGACGACCATCGGCTCGGTCGGCGCGCTGCTCGTGCTGGCCGCGTTCGGCAACGGGTGCTCGGCGCTGACGGGCGTGGAGGCGATCGCCAACGCGACGCCGTCGTTCCGGTCACCGCGACGGCAGCGGGCCCGGCGCGCGGAGGCCGGCCTGGGGCTGATCCTCGGCGTGCTGCTGATCGGGCTGGCCGTGCTGATCCAGCGGTTCGATGTGCGTCCGACCGAGGGCCGCACGGTGCTGTCGTTGGTCACCGAGGGCTCGATCGGCAATGGCTGGCTATACGTGGTGATCCAGCTGTCCACGGTGCTGCTCCTGGCGTTGGCCGCCAACACTTCGTTCGGCGGGCTGCCGGTGCTGGCCGCGAAGTTGGCACGCGACGACTACCTGCCGCACGTGTTCGGATTGCGGGCCGACCGGCTCGTGCACCGGCACGGCGTGCTGGTGCTCGCCGTGCTGTCGGGCGCGCTGTTGGTGGGCACCGCGGGCCGGGTCGATGTGCTGGTGCCGTTGTTCGCGATCGGCGTGTTCGTCGGGTTTGCGCTGGCGCAGATCGGCATGGTCCGGCACTGGCGGGCCGAGCGCGGTCGGGGCTGGCTGCCGCGTGCCCTGCTGAACGGGTTCGGCGCCGTGTTGACGATCGCCGCGCTGATCGACGTCACCGCCTCCAAGTTCCTGGAGGGCGCGTGGCTGATCGTGCTGGTGATCCCGGTGTTCGTGCTGCTGTTCAGCATCGTGCGGCGGGCTTATGACCGGATCGGCCGGGACATCGGCGTCGGCACGGTGCCGGCACGGCCGCGGCGTACCGGCTCGGTGGTCGTGGTGCCGGTGGTCGCGATCACCAAGCTGACCGCGGAGTGCCTGTCGACCGCGCTGTCGATGGGTGATCGGGTAGTGGCCGTGCACGTCTCGTTCGACGACGAGCAGGACCGGGCCCGGCGGTTCGAGGCCGACTGGCAGGAGTGGCGGCCGGAGGTGCCGCTGGTGCTGCTGGACTCGAAGCACCGCGTGCTCGGGCCGCCCATCGCCCGCTACGTGAAGTCGCTGACCGACGAGCACGTAGTGGTTCTGATCGGCGAGATCGAGCCGGCCGCGCGGTGGGAACGGATGCTGCGCAACCGGCGTGGGGCGGTGGTCGCCCGCTGTGTCGGGCGCACCACGTCCGCCGTGGTGTGCCGGCTGCGGTTCCGTCTGGGCTTCTCTAACACTGTCTAGCTCTGAGCCAATACTGGCTTAGAGTTTCGTATCCACCGGCTGACCATGCTGACCGGGACCAGGAGCAGCCAGGCCCAGTTCGCCTCGGAAGGACTGATGAACTCGGCGACCAGCACCCAGACCAGGAACACCAGGGCGGCGCCGATCGGCAGGGTGTACCAGCTGAACCGGGGGAACCGGCCGGGCATCGGCTCGGCGTCGCCGGCGGCCTGCGCCACCGCGATGATCACGCACTGGATGGCGAACACCGCGATGACGTTGGCGGCGTAGAGGGCGAACGAGATCGACTCGGCGCCGTGCTTGGCCAGCAGCGACGACGGGAACGGCAGCAGCGCCACGAAGCCGAGCATCACCACGTTCAACGTCACCAGGCGCGGGTGCCGCAGCTTCAGCCGGCGGAACAGCCGGTGGTGCGTCAGCCAGAGCACGCCGATCACGAAGTAGCTGATCACGTACCCGGAGACGGCCGGCACCAGGTCGGCCAGCGCCTTGTAGAAGTCGTCGCCGTGCGCCTCGTCGGGAACCCTGATGTCCAGCACCAGCAGGGTCATCGCGATGGCGAACACGCCGTCGGACAGGGCGAGCACGCGCCCCAGGTCGACGTCACCGCGGTCTTCTCTCTCGTCGCCCTCAGCCACGGGGCATCAAGTTAGGGCTTCTCCAGGATCGCGGCGACGCCCTGGCCACCGGCCGCGCAGATCGAGACCAGACCGCGACCGGCCCCCTTCTCGTTCAACAGTTTCGACAGCGTGGCGACGATTCGACCGCCGGTCGCGGCGAACGGGTGGCCGGCCGCGAGCGAGGAGCCGTTGACGTTGAGCTTGGCCCGGTCGATGTCGCCGACCCCGTTCTTGTGCCAGGCCGCGAGCGTGGCCAGCACCTGAGACGCGAACGCCTCGTGGATCTCGTAGAAGTCGAAGTCGGCGAGCGTCAGGCCGGCCCGTTCCAGCATCCTCGGCACGGCATACACCGGCGCGGTGAGCAGGCCGTCCTCGCCGTGCACGTAGTCGACGGCGCCCGTCTCCGTCCAGGTCAGGTACGCCAACACCGGAATGCGATGCTTTTTCGCCCATTCCTCGCCGGCCAGCAGCACCACCGAGGCGCCGTCGGTGAGCGGCGTGGAGTTGCCGGCCGTCATGGTGTCGCCGAAGGCCGGCTTGAGCTTGGCCAGCTTCTCCACCGTGGTGTCGGCACGCAGGTTCTGGTCGCGGGTCAGGCCGAGGTACGGCGTGACCAGGTCGTCGAAGAAGCCGCGCTCGTAGGCGGCGGCGAGGTTGCGATGGCTGGCCGCCGCGAGCTCGTCCTGGTCCTCTCGGGTGATGCCCCACTCCTGCGCGGTGATCGCCGCGTGCTCGCCCATCGACATGCCCGTGCGGGGCTCGGCGTTGCGCGGAATGTTCGGCACCACGTGCGTCGGGCGGAGCTTGGTCGCCGCGCGCAGCCGGGCGCCGACCGTCTTGGCCCGGTTGAACTCCAGCAGCACCTGGCGCAGGCCCTCGTTCACGCCGATCGGGGCGTCGCTGGTGGTGTCGACGCCGCCGGCGATCGCCGAGTCGATCTGCCCGAGCGCGATCTTGTTGGCCGCCGCGATGATCGCTTGCAGGCCGGTGCCGCAGGCCTGCTGGAGATCGTAGGCCGGGGTTTGGGGCGACAGACGGCTGCCGAGAACCGCTTCCCTGGCTAGGTTGAAGTCACGGCTGTGCTTGAGCACCGCTCCCGCGACCACCTCACCGACCCGTTCGCCCTGCAGCCCGAACCGGCTGACCAGGCCGTCCAGCGCGGCGGTCAGCATGTCCTGGTTGGACGCGGTGGCGTACGGACCGTTGGACCTGGCGAACGGGATGCGGTTGCCGCCGAGCACGGCCACCCGCTGAACGGTCGGGGTCATGCCTCGACAATAACCTACTTACGAGTAGACTTACCAGCGAGTAGGGAGGCGTCTCGCATGTCAGATCGGTACCTCCAGTTCGCCCAGTCCGGTTTCGGGCGGTTCGTCACCGGCCGGCTCGGGCTGCCGCGGCCGGCCCGCTTGCGGCGGTACCGCCCGGGGCAGCCGGCGTTGGCGGGTCCGGTGCTGACCGGCGGCGCCGGCCGGCTCGACGCCGTGCTCAAGGGACACGCCACCGGCGGGGACGCGCCGTACGGGGCACTGGTCTTCGACGCCACCGGCATCGACACCCCCGAGCAGCTGCGCGCGCTGCACACCTTCTTCGGGCCGGTCATTCGGCAGCTCGGACCGTGCGGACGGGTCGTGGTGCTCGGCACCCCGCCCGAGGAGCTCACCAGCGTGCCGGCGGTTGTCGCGCAGCGGGCGCTGGAGGGATTTGTCCGCTCCGTCGCCAAGGAGCTGCGGGCCGGCAGCACCGCCCAGCTCGTCTACGTGTCCGAAGGCGCCGAGCCGAACGTCGAGTCGACGCTGCGGTTCCTGCTCAGCGCCAAGTCCGCTTACGTGTCCGGGCAGGTCATCCGGGTCGGCGCCGCCGAGGTGGTCGAGCCCGTGGACTGGGAGCACCCACTCGCCGACCGGGTCGCCCTGGTTACCGGTGCGTCGCGGGGCATCGGCGCCGCGATCGCCGAGGTGCTCGCCCGGGACGGCGCGCACGTCGTGTGCCTCGATATCGCCGCTCAGGGCGGCGAGCTGTCCGAGGTCGCCAACCGGGTCGGCGGGTCCGCCGTGCAGATGGACATCACCGCGCCGGACGCGCCCGCCCGGCTCGTCGAGTACTTCCAGCTGCGGCACGAGGGCGTGGACATCGTCGTGCACAACGCCGGCATCACGCGGGACAAGACGTTGGCGAAGATGACCGAGGACCAGTGGGACGCCGTGCTCGCGGTGAACCTCACCAGCCAGCTCCGGGTCAACGACGGCCTGGTGAAGGCCGGGGCGTTGCGGCGCAACGGCCGGATCGTCGGGGTGTCGTCGATCGCCGGCATCGCCGGCAACGTGGGGCAGACCAACTACGCCACCAGCAAGGCCGGCGTCATCGGCATGGTTCGGTCGCTCGCGCCGGAGCTCGCCAGCCGCGGCAGCACCATCAACGCCGTCGCTCCCGGTTTCATCGAGACCAAGATGACCGCCGCCGTGCCGCTGTTCATCCGGCAGGCCGGGCGGCTGATGAACAGCATGTCCCAGGGCGGGCTGCCGGTGGACGTCGCCGAAACCATTGCCTGGTACGCGAATCCCGCGTCGTCCGGGGTCAACGGCAATGTCGTCCGGGTGTGCGGGCAGAGCCTGCTGGGGGCGTGATGTTCCTTCGTGCGGCGCTGACCAGTTTCCGGCGCGGCGGCTCCTCGCTGCCCGCCGATGTCCTCTCGCTGTCGGATGTGGCCGTCGACGTGGCGCATTTGGCCGCGTACAACCGGGTTTGCGGTTTCGGGCTGCGGGACGAGCTGCCCGCCACCTATCCGCATGTGCTGGCCTTTCCGTTGCAGATGCGGCTGATGACGTCGTCCGGTTTCCCGTTTCCCCTGCCCGGCTTGGTGCATGTCGGGAACCGGATCACCGTTTCGCGGCCGGTTCTCGCTTCGGAGCGGTTCGACCTCCGGGTGCGGGCCGTCGACCTTCGGTCACACGAGCGGGGGCGGCAGTTCGACGTCGTCAGCGAGCTGCTGGTCGGCTCGGACGTGGTGTGGACCGACGTCAGCACGTATCTGCGTCGGGAGGGCTCTGCCGGCTCCGGCGGTTCTTCCGTTGAGCCACCGTCGCCGTCCGCCGTGTGGTCTGTGCCTGGCGACATCGGCCGTCGTTACGGGGCGGTGTCCGGCGACCGGAATCCCATCCACCTCAACGCCTTGGCTGCGCGGCTGTTCGGCTTCAAGCGGGCCATCGCCCACGGGATGTGGACCAAGGCCCGGTGCCTGGCTGCCTTGGAGGAACGGCTTCCCGCCGCCTACACCGTGGATGTGAGGTTCAAGCTGCCCGTGCTGTTGCCAGCCAAGGTCGGTTTCAGCGCGTCGGCGGTGGGGGACGGGTGGGAATTCGCCGTACACGACATCCGCACCGGCCGACCTCATTTGGCCGGAACGATAGCCCCCGCCCTATCCCAGGGGGGCGACCCCGAGCCCAGTCTACCAGCGGAAACGCCTACTGGATCTTGATACCGGTCGTCCTGTGGACAACCGGGGAATCGACCCTCGGCCTGTGGACAACTACTTCGGCGGCTGCCACATCTGGCCCTCGACGAGGTTGCCGAAGCCCATCCAGACCAGGTTCATCAGGCGGGCGGCGACCGCGCCGGCGGATTCCTCGGGGTGGTCGAGCCACCAGTCGGCGAGCGACTCGCCGGCACCGACCAGGGCGGCAGCCATGGCGTCGGCGTGCAGGGTGGCGGCCTCGCTGTCGGCGGTGTTCAGCAGCAGCGCGGCGACGAGGCTGACGGCGCGGCGGCGCATGTCGAGGAGTTCCTGAGCGAAGGGGCCGCCCTGGGCGCTGGCCTGGCGGTGCAGCACCTGCCAGCTGTCCCGATACTCGCCGACGAAGCCGAAGAATGCCCGGAGACCGTGCCATAGCTGCACGTCGGGACGGTCGCCGGCGCCGCTGACGCCGTCGGCGATGGCCTCCATGAGACGGGTGGCCTCGCGCCGGATGCAGGCGGCGAACAGGTCCTCCTTGGAGCCCAGGTAGGCGTACACCATGGGCTTGGAGATGTCGGCGACCTCGGAGATCTCGTCCATCGACGCCGCGTGGTAGCCGCGCTGGGAGAAGACCCCCACGGCGGCGTCGAGGATCTGCCGCTCACGCACCTCGCGTGGCAGCCGCTTGGCCCGGACCCGGCCGGCCGCGTCATTCGTCCGCATCCGAAGCAGGCTATCTTGCCGGCGTACCTACTACACAGTAGGCTTACTCGCGAGTAGGTACGCGGAGGTGGGGCATGGCCGACATCGAGCAGTTGACATCGATCGACCCGAAGAAACTCAGCAAGGACGAGTTCGTGGCGCTGCTGTCCTCCTTCACCGAGGCGGCGCAGGACGGCGCGCAGTTCGACCTCAGCGCGATGCCGCCGCAGGACTTCGCGCGGATCATCTCCCGGGCGTCCAAGGACCAGATCGAGGCCGTGATGGCCCAGCCGGCGCTGCGCGGGCCGATCCTGGACGAGGTGTTCCGGCGCATGGAGGTGCACTTCCGCACCGAGCGCGCCGGTTCGACGCGGGCGATCGTGCACTTCCGACTCACGGGCGGCGACGACTTCGACCGGTACCAGGTGGCGATCAACGACGGCGCCTGCGCGATCACCAAGAACGGCGAGGACGAGCCGCGCGCCACCGTGACGCTGGCGCCGCTGGAATTCCTCAAGCTGGCCACCGGCAACGCGTCGGCCCCCGTGCTGTTCATGACCGGGAAGCTGAAGGTCAAGGGCGATCTCGGTTTCGCGGCCGGCTTCATGAGCCTGTTCGACATCCCCAAGGCGTGAGAGGACTTATCCCCGATGGCCGGCTTCTCCCTCGAACTCAACGAGGACCAGCGCGACCTGCGTGACTGGGTGCACGGCTTCGCCAAGGACGTGATCCGGCCGGCCGCCCCGGAGTGGGACGAGCGCGAGGAAACACCGTGGCCGATCCTCCAGGAGGCCGCCAAGATCGGCCTCTACGGCTTCGAGTCGCTGGCGACCTGGTTCGCCGACCCGATCGGCCTCTCCCTGCCCATCGCCACCGAGGAGCTCTTCTGGGGTGACGCCGGCATCGCGCTGGCGATCATGGGCACCGGGCTCGCGGTGGCCGGCATCTTCGCCTCCGGCGAGCCGGAGCAGCTGGCCGAGTGGGTGCCGGAGTGCTTCGGCGACGAGAACGACCCGAAGGTGGCCGCGTTCTGCGCCTCCGAGCCGCAGGCCGGCTCGGACGTCAGCGGCTACAAGACTCGGGCCCGTTACGACGAGGCCACCGACGAGTGGGTGATCAACGGTCAGAAGGCGTGGGCCACCAACGGCGGCATCGCCAACGTGCACGTCGTCACCGCGGTCGTCGACCCCACGCTGGGCGCGCGCGGCCAGGCCGGCTTCATCGTGCCGCCGAACACCCCCGGCGTGGCCAGCACCCGCAAGATCAAGAAGCACGGCCTGCGGGCCTCGCACACCGCCGACGTGTTCTTCGACGACGTGCGCGTGCCGGGCCGCTGCGTGCTCGGTGGCAAGGAGCGCGTGGAAGCCCGGCTGGCCCGGGCCCGCGAGGGCAAGAAAGCCGGCGGGCAGGCCGCGATGGCGACCTTCGAGACCACCCGCCCCACCGTCGGCGCGATGGCCGTCGGCGTCGCCCGCGCCGCCTACGACTACGCGCTGGAGTACGCCAAGGACCGCGAGGCCTTCGGCCGCAAGATCATCGAGAACCAGTCGATCGCCTTCGACCTGGCCAACATGCGCATGGAGATCGACGCCGCGCGCATGCTGGTGTGGCGGGCCGCCTGGATGGGCCGCAACAACGTGCCGTTCGAGGCCGGCGAGGGCTCGATGTCCAAGCTCAAGGCCAGCGAGGTCGCCGTCTGGTCGACCGAGCGCGCGATCCAGATCCTCGGCGGCGCCGGCTACACCCGTGAGCACCCGGTGGAGCGCATGCACCGCGACGCCAAGATCTTCACCATCTTCGAGGGCACGTCCGAGATCCAGCGACTGGTGATCTCGCGGGCCATCTCCGGGATCCACATCCCCTGAGCCGACGCGGGCGAAGAGGCACCCGGGCGAGAGCTCGGGTGCCTCTTCGTATCTCAGGCGGTGTACGCAAGGGCGGCATAGGACAGGCCACCGAGGCCGGCGACGATCACGACGTACGAGCCGAGGGCGATCACCAGTGCCCGGCCGGGAGCAGCTCGGCGGAGGGCGAGGGCGTAGACGACGGCGGCGAGGATCGCGGCGAACACCGCGAACAGGAACATGAGGAACCAGGCGACGCCGAACGTCAGGCCGGCGACCACGGCGGCCAGCACGGCGTTGCGGACGCCGAGGTGGCGACGGGCGATCGCGAATATCGCGCCGCCGGCGATCACGGCGCCGATCGCCGGCGCGGCCACCACGAGGTCGAACACGAGCGCCTCGGGTCCGTTCTGTCTGCTCATACCGCTTTCAGACGTGCCACCGGTGCGGTGGTTGGCGGTTTACGCCGGACAGCACAATGGCGGTCGTGGACTACCAGGAACTGCTCGACGGCGCGGTCGAGGCGGGCCGGGCGCGGCTCGGCGACGGCCGGGTCGCGGACTACATCCCGGCGCTGGCCTGCGCCGACTCGACCGCGCTCGGCATGGCGCTGGCGACCGTCGACGGCGAGGTGTTCGAGGCCGGGGACGCCGCGCGGCCGTTCTCCATCCAGAGCATCTCGAAACTGTTCACGCTGGCCCTGGTGCTGGCCGAGGGCGGCGAGGCGCTGTGGCGGCGGGTGGGCCGCGAGCCGTCCGGCAATCCGTTCAATTCGTTGGTACAGCTGGAAACCGAGCACGGCATTCCGCGAAACCCGTTCATCAACGCGGGCGCGATCGTGGTGACGGACCGCCTGCTCGGCCTCACCGGGGACGCGGCCGGCGCGGTGCGCGGGTTCCTGCGGGCGGAGACCGGAAACCCTTCGCTGGCAACGAATCGGGAGATCGCGGCATCGGAAGCCCAGCACGGGCACCGGAACGCGGCGCTCGCGCACTTCATTGCCAGCCACGGCAACCTCGACAACGACGTGGACGCGGTGCTGGCCCAGTACTACGAGCACTGCGCGATCGAGGCCAGCTGCCGGGACCTCGCGCTCGCCGGCCGATTCCTGGCCCGGCACGGGGTTCGCGCCGACGGCGAGCGGCTGTTGACCCGCAGCGAGGCCAAGCAGGTGAACGCGGTGCTGCTGACGTGCGGCACCTACGACGCGGCCGGCGAGTTCGCGTATCGGGTGGGGCTGCCGGGCAAGAGCGGCGTCGGCGGCGGTGTGCTCGCGATCATCCCGGGCCGGGGCGCGGTCTGCGCCTGGAGCCCGGGCCTGGATCCGGCGGGCAACTCGGTCGCGGCCGTCGCGGCGCTGGACGCTTTCACCACGGCCAGTGGGCTTTCCGTGTTCTAGGGCTTCTCGGGCGGCTGGTACGTGTCGGTCGGCGGCAGGTCGACCGGTACCTCGAAGCCCATCGGCGGCGTGTCCGCGTCGACCTGGTAGACGATCACCTCGTCCGCCGGCGCGGTCGGCGCCGACGCGGCCTCGGGCGTGAGGCCGAGCAGCAGCACGGAGCCAAGGGCGGCGACGAGGCAGGCGGCGATCAGGATCCACATGCCGGCGCCGGTGGTGTAGCCGAAGCCGTCGGCGTCGGCGTTGACGGAGATGGAGTCGATCAGGTTGGTGGCGGCGAACCAGATGTAGCCGGCGATCAGCGCGCACGCGGCGACCGCGAACAGGCGCACCCGGACCAGGTTCAGCGGCCGGCCGCGGCCGCGCAGCAGCGCGTCGGCTCCGTACAGGGCGAGCGCGCCGGCGACGACCGCCGGCAGGCCGAAGTAGTTCGGGCGGGACGCCGTGCCGAACGGCACGCCGAGGGTGGGGTACTCGGTGGTCCACGACGTGGTGGTGAACGTGTGGCCGACCGAGGTCAGCCCGAACGAGAACGACATCGACAGGTCGAACAGGCTGCCGAACGTGCCGCCGATGGCAAGCAGGCCGGCCGCCAGCAGCACGACGCCGGCCACGATCCGGCGGGACGGCAGCCGGACGACCGGCACGGACGGCGTCGGTTCGCTCATGTCACCGATTCTGCACGAACCGGCCGCTGTCAGTAACGCTTGATGCGCTCCACCTCCTGCCCGGGCCGCCAGACCTGGATGAGCAGGTGCTTGCGGTCGTCACCGATCCCGGTGAACACCGCCTGCCGCAGGTCGAGCCGGAACTTGTGGTGGTCGCTGGCCACGGGGTCCGCGACGGCGACGCCGGACAGCTTGGCGTCGCCGTCGGGACCGGGATTGGAGTGCAGCGAGAACCGGCCGTCGCGCAGCAGGTCCCGCGCCTTCATCGCACCGAGCATGGAGCCGATGGTCAGGTCGGGGCCGTCGAACGCGACCTCGGTGCCGCTGACCCGCGGCGATCCGTCCCGGCGCAGGGTGGCGAGCACGTGGCTCACCTCCGCCGTGAGCACCCGCCGCACCTCGGCGGCCAGCTCCGCCGCCTCCCCTTCGAACTGCTGCCATGTCGCCATGGCCCCGACCCTGCCAGCTGCCCCTGACAAAACCGTGCGACCAACAAGCATCCCCCGCCACTCCCTGGGGGGCAGCCCCGTCGCCAGCCTACCCACCGCGGGGCCTAGTTGATCTTCAATGAAGGTCGCCTGTGGACAACTGCTTCAACAGGCGGCGCCTGTGGACAACTCAGGCGTGGCAGCGGGTGGCGGCTTCCAGCCAGTCGCGGGCGGGCTTGGGGCTGGGGTACTCGGGCCAGCCGTTGATCTTGCCGAGGAGGTTCCAGAACCGCTCGGCCCGGTCGTCGGCGAAGATGTCGTAGAGCCGGACCAGCCAGGTCCGGAACTCGGCGTCGTCGTCACGCCCGATGGCGGCGGCCAGTGCGGCGCGCATCTCGGCGACGATGCGGCGGCCGGCCTCGGACTCGGGGGCCTCGCCGGCGGCGATGACCTCGGTGACCTTGGTCAACGCCTGCTCGTAGGCGGTCTGGAAGGCGGTCGTCACCGCGTCGACGGTGCCCTCCTCGGTCATCCGGACGTTCTCGACGGCCATCGCCCGGGTCTTGGCCCGGAACGACGGGTCGCGGATCAGCTCGACGAACTCGATCCACGCCTCGACCTGCTCGGGCGAGGGGTCGTCGGGCAGGTCGGGACGAACTCGGCGCATCCAGGCGGCGTTCTCCGGCTCCGGCAGGCCCAGGTCGACCTCCCGCCAGAAGTCCTCGACAATCGCCTGCCGCTCCTCCTCGGTCATGCGGGCGAGTTCGTGCACCATCTCCAGCTCCTTCGGGCTCGACCCGCGCTTGGCCACGGCGCGCAGCACGGACCGTCGCAGCCGCAGCGTCCTGATCTGGACGTCGAGCGCCTCGGCGTGCTCCGCGGCCAGCTCCGGGATGCTCAGCTCACGGGCGAGCACCCGGGTCACGGTCGGCAGGTCCACGCCCAGCTCACGCAGCGTGCGAACGAACTTCAGCCGTGTCAGCGCGTGGATGTCGTACATCCGGTAGCCGGCGTGGGTGCGTTCGGTCGGGGGCAGCAGACCCGAGTCGGAATAGAACCGGATGGTGCGCACGGACAGGCCGGTCAGCCTGGCCAGCTCCCCGATTCCGTACAGGTCGTCGTCCCCGTTCACGCCCACAACGGTGAAGTCTCCACCTACTGGAGGGTCAACGCATTTACGGCTATCCTCGCCGGCGTGACTGCCGGGTCGGCCTCGAGCCACGAGCGGATCGGGTACCCGGCCACGGTTTGACCGCCTCGCGGGCCCGTGGCCCGCCTCCGCGCGCATTCGTCCACTGAGGACACGCGCGAGGAGAGGAGGTGAGTGGCGAATGTCCTGGAACGAGTTCCTCGCCGGCCACGCGGTCGGCGATGTCGTCGACGGCACGGTGAGCAAGGTGCTGCCGTTCGGCGCCTTCGTGCGGATCGACGGCGTCGACGGCCTGTTGCCGCAGGTCAAGTCCGTGGCCGACGGCCAGAGCGTGCGGGTGCGCATCCTCGCGATCGACGAGGACCAGCAGCGGTTCAGCCTGGCGATGGCGTAGCGAGGCACCGGCAGGGGCGGGGACCGACCGCCCCTGCCGGCTTGCCGGCACCCTAGAACGGCGTGAGCGTCACCGTCATGGCCGAGGGCGCCGGGTCCTGGATGAAGGCGGCGAAGTTGGCGACGTCGTCGAAGGCGAACCCGTAGGCGTGCCCGTCGACGCTGTTGTCGTGCATCGCCTTCGCGTACAGGTGCGGCTTCGCGTTGGCGTAGAACGACTTCGGGTCGGTCGCGGGCTGGTTGGCGTTGGCCAGCAGCGTGCCGCGGTTCAGGCCGGCGGCGACGATCGCGGCGACGGGGCCGGTGACGCCGTCGTTGGGGGCGGCCAGGGCGCCGTCGCAGAACAACACATCCCTGGTGGTGGGCCGTTTGATCGGGGCGACGCCCTTGTCGAACTGGAGCACGTCGCCGGAAACGCGGCCGGTGAAGGTATTCGTGTCGGTCTTGACCACGAGGTCGGTCGACGCGTACTTCCTCCACACCTGGTCCACGAAGGCGTCGAAGAAGTCGGCCGGGAACAGGCCGGCCTCGATGCCGTGCCCGGGCGCCATAACCCGTTGACCGTTGTCCACCACCAACTTCCCGAACACGGGGTCGGCGCTCAGCGTCTTGAGGATCGCGGCGCGGCCGCCGGCGGTGAGCGTGCCCGTGGTCTGCACAGCCTTGCCGGACAACTGGATTGCCATCGGCATGCTGAACATGTCCACCATCGTGGTGTTGCAGAACATGCCGGCGTCGTTGAACGTGAACTCGATCCAGTCGTGCAGGACGTTGAAGCTGGGGTCGCTGGACACCCACCCGGCCGGGAACTGCAGCGCCGTGCCGTTGACGACCTTGAACGGCAGCTTGGCGCCCGCCGCGAAGTACACCCGGCCGGACATCTTGGGCAGGGTGATCGTCGTGCCGAAGGGGATGCTGAGATCGGCGAAACCGTTCGCGCCGTTGAGGGAAGCGGACACGGCCTGGAGGCTGCCGTCGGCGCGGACGAAGGCCTGGTTGCCGGCCGGATCGGTGCCGACGATGTACATCGTGAGCTCGTTGTCGGCGTGCACCCCGGTCTTGTTGACGGCGCTGAGCCGCAGCCCCGCCGGCGCGGCGGCCTTGGCGTCGCCGGTCCACGATGTGACCGCGATCCCGACGGGCACGGCGGCGGCCACCGCCGCCGCGCCGCCGAGGAACGTCCTCCTACTGATCATGAGCCGGCTCCCGTTCCGCGTAAGCACCCTCGTGAGAGCGCTTACGCGGAACGGGTCCGAATTGGTTCAGACCTGTGAATCAGTAGGTGATCGCCACCGCCGGGTCGGCCAGCAGCGCGCCGACGTCGGCCAGGAACTGCGAGCCTTGCTGGCCGTCGACCACCCGGTGGTCGAAGCTCAGCGCCAGCTGGCACACCTTGCGCGGCACCACCTGGCCGTCCACCACCCACGGCATGTCCCGGATCGCGCCGAACGCGAGGATCGCCGACTCGCCGGGGTTGATGATCGGCGTGCCGGTGTCCACGCCGAACACGCCGACGTTGGTGATGGTGATGGTGCCGTTCAGCATGTCCGCGGGAGTGGTCTTGCCGTCCCGCGCGGTCACGGTGAGCTGGTCCAGCGCCTCGGCCAGGCCGCGCAGCGACAGCTGGTCGGCGTCGCGGACCTTGGGCACCACCAGGCCGCGCGGCGTGGCGGCCGCGATGCCCAGGTGCACGTAGTCCTTGTAGACGATCTCGTTCGCGGCGGCGTCCCAGGTGGCGTTCACGTCCGGCGTGCGGCGCACCGCGAGGCACACCGCCTTGGCTGCGAACACCAGCGGGGTCAGCTTGACGCCCCGGAACTCCGGGCTGTCCTTGAGCTTCGCCCGCAGCTCCATCATCGGCGTGACGTCGATGGTGAGGAACTCGGTGACGTGCGGCGCCGTGAACGCGCTGTCGACCATGGCCTGGGCGGTCGCCTTGCGCACGCCCTTGATCGGCACCCGGCGCTCGCCCCGCTGGGCGACGGCCGGAGCGGCGGCGACCGGGGTGGCGGCCTGCTCCACGTCGTCCCGGGTGATCACGCCGCCCGGCCCGCTGCCGGCCAACGCGCCCAGGTCGATGCCAAGCTCCTTGGCCAGCTTGCGAACCGGCGGCTTGGCCAGCGGCACGTAGCCGCCGGCGGCCACCACGGGTGCCGGCTCCGGGGCGATGACCGGCGGCGTCGGCACGACCGTGGCCGGGGCTGTCGCCGCGGACACGGCGGCCGACGCGGGCACGGCCGCCGGTGACCCGACGCGGGCACGGCGCTTGGCCGCGACCTGCTTGACGCCGTAGCCGACCAGGTTGGGCACCCGCTCCGGCTCGACCGAGCCGTTGACCGGCGCGGCCTCCCCGTTCGGGTCGGTGTCGATGACGATGATCGGCGTGCCGACGTCGACCGTCCTGCCCGGCTCGACCAGCAGCTCGCTGACCACGCCCGCGAACGGGCAGGGCAGCTCGACCGCGGCCTTGGCGGTCTCGATCTCCACGATGATCTGGTTGACGGTGACCGCGTCGCCCGGCTTGACGTGCCAGGTGAGGATCTCCGCCTCGACCAGCCCCTCGCCGACGTCGGGCAGGGGGAAGTCCTTGAACTGCGGCATGGTGACGCGATCCCCCTACCAGGCCAGCGAACGGTCGACGGCGGCCAGCACCCGGTCCAGGTCGGGCAGGAAGTTCTCCTCCAACTTGGCCGGCGGGTACGGGGTGTCGAAGCCGGTCACCCGCAGCACGGGCGCCTCCAGCGAGTAGAAGCACTCCTGCTGGACCTTGGCGGCGATCTCGCCGGTGATCGATGCCTCGCTGGGCGCCTCGCTGACCACGATCAGCCGGCCGGTGCGCCGCACCGACTCGTAGACCGGGGCCAGGTCCAGCGGCGACAGCGAGCGCAGGTCGATGACCTCCAGGTCGAGGCCGTCCTCGGCGCCGGCGGTGGCCGCGTCGAGGCTGGTCTTGACCATCGGGCCGTACGTGGCGATGGTCGCGGTCGACCCCTTGCGGACGACCCGCGAGCTGAACAGCGGCTGCGGGGCGATCGACGGGTCGAGCTCGGCCTTCTCGTGGTAGCGGCGCTTGGGCTCGAAGAACAGCACCGGGTCGTCGCACTCGATGGCCTGGCGCAGCATCCAGTGCGCGTCCACCGGGTTGGAGCAGGCGACCACCTTCAGGCCGGCGGTGTGCGCGAAGTACGACTCCGGGGACTCGGAGTGGTGCTCCACCGCGCCGATGCCGCCGCCGAAGGGCACCCGCACCACGATCGGCAGCTTGATCCGGCCCTGGGTCCGGTAGTGCAGCTTGGCCAGCTGGCTGACGATCTGGTCGAAGCCGGGGAAGATGAAGCCGTCGAACTGGATCTCGCAGACCGGCCGGTAGCCGCGGATGGCCAGGCCGATCGCGGTGCCGATGATGCCGGACTCGGACAGCGGCGTGTCCAGCACGCGCTGTTCGCCGAAGTCCTTCTGGAGCCCGTCGGTGACGCGGAAGACGCCGCCGAGCTTGCCGACGTCCTCACCCATCACGATGACCTTGGGATCGGCCTCCATCGTGGCGCGCAGGGCCTGGTTCAGGCCCTTGATCATGGTGATCTTCTGCGGCGCGGCGGACGGCGTGTCCGTCGAGCGGTCCATGGTCGGCGCGGCCATCAGTGCTCACCTCCGGCGAACCCGGCGAGGTAGGTCTCGTACTCGTCCTGCTGGGCCCGCAGCGCGGGGCTGGGCTCGGCGTACACGTTGTCGAACATCCGGCCCGGGGGCGGTTCCGGCAGGTTCACGCAGTGCTCGCGCAGCACCGCCGCCAGCTCGTCGGCCTCGGCCTCGACGCCGTCGAAGAAGTCGTGGTCGGCGAAGCCGTTGCGGCTCAGGTGCGCCTTCACCCGCTCGATCGGGTCCTTGAGCTTCCACTCCTCGACCTCGGTGGACAGCCGGTAGCGGGTGGCGTCGTCCGAGGTGGTGTGGGAGTCCATCCGATAGGTGAACGCCTCGATCAACACCGGGCCGTTGCCGTGCCGGCACTCCTCCAGGGCCCAGCGGGCCACGGCCAGCGTGGCCAGCACGTCGTTGCCGTCGACCCGGATGCCGGGGAAGCCGTAGCCGCGGGCCCGCTGGTACAGCGGGAGCCGACTCTGCCGCTCGGTCGGCTCGGAGATGGCCCACTGGTTGTTCTGGCAGAAGAACACCAGCGGCGCGTCGTAGACCGCGGCCCACACGAACGCCTCGTGCACGTCGCCCTGGCTGGTCGCGCCGTCGCCGAAGAAGACCATGGTGGCCTCCCCGTTGTCGTCGCCGACCTTGCCGTCGAAGCGCTGGCCCATGGCGTAGCCGGCCGCGTTCAGGCACTGGTTGCCGATCACGATCGTGTAGGGGTGGAAGCGCCGCTCCACCGGGTCCCAGGCACCGTGGTCGACGCCGCGGAACATGCCCACGATCTCGTTCGGGTGAACCCCGCGGCACCAGGCCACGCCGTGCTCGCGGTAACTGGGGAAGGCCATGTCGGTGGGCCGCAGCGCGCGGCCGGCGCCGATCTGCGCGGCCTCCTGGCCCAGCAGCGGCACCCACAGGCCCAGCTGGCCCTGCCGCTGGAGCGCGTTCGCCTCCCGGTCGGCACGGCGGACCAGGACCATGTCCCGGTACAGGCCGCGCAGCTCCTCGGGCGTGATGTCGAGGTGGAAGTCCGGGTGGTCGACGCGCTCACCCTCGGGTGTGAGCAGCTGGACCAACTCCGGGCCACCCTCGCTGGTGGCCCGCAACCCGGCGATCACCTGTTCCGCCGTGGGCTGCGCCGCGGTGGCGGCTGGGGCTCCCGACGGCTGCGGTTGCGACCATCGTTCTGGGGACGACATTGCGCCTTCTCCTCGTCTACGACGCCGACCGGCCGCTTGTGGCGGACCGGATCCGGCTCCGTCGCCGGCCACCGCCGACCCGGTGAGGCGGAACGGTGGTCCGTCGACACTGACGGAACTCCCTTCCATCCTGACACGCGCTCACCCGAACCGGTGAGCGTCACCACACCGAAGTCAACCAAGCGTGACCACCTGCACCACTGTGAACTGCGGAAACACCGGACCGGCCCAGGCTAACCGGCGACCGGCCCGCAGTACCCGGCGACACCGGCCCAGTACTCGTCGCCCACCGTGTCCACGGTGTCGCAGCCGGCTCGCTATAGTGATCTTGGGGGATTCGTCGGGACCTGGGGAGAGGCGGCCGGCGAGTGCGAGGGGTACAACCCGCGCAGCCAGACCTGCCGAAGGGCCGCTAATGCCGATCATCACCAAGCTCACCAGCCGGATCGACGGCAGTGAGTATCCGTTCCAGAAGCGCGACTTCCCGACCACGCTGATCTCCGCCGTCACCGAGTGCGGCTGCAAGCTGGGGGAACACAGCTACACCACGATCGCGGTGACGCAGACCGACTCGGCCACGCTGGAGCGCCGCAAGTGCGTGTGCAGCGGCTGTCACGAGTGCGAGACCTACGAGGTACGGGTCATGCCGCACGCGCCGAGCACCGGCCGCCGCCACTCCGAACCGATCGGTCGGTCGGCCTCCTAGTATCGGCCGGGTGGAGCCAACAGCACTGACCACCACCGTCAACGGGCTGTGGGACGACGCCGTCCTGCCCAGCCTCTCCGAGTTCGTCGCGATCCCCGCGGTGTCGCCGGCCTTCGACCCGGCCTGGGCCGCCAACGGCCACCTCGCCGCCGCCGTCGCGCACGTGAAGTCCTGGATCGCCGACCGCGGTCTGCCGGGCGCCGAGCTCGAGGTCGTCCAGCTGCCCGAGCGCACCCCGCTGCTGCTGGTCGACATCCCCGCCACGCCCGGTCACGAGGATGCCGGCACCGCGCTGCTCTACGGCCACCTGGACAAGCAGCCGCCGGTCGGCGGCTGGGCCGACGGCCTGGACGCGTGGACGCCGGTCATCCGGGACGGCCGCCTGTTCGGGCGCGGGGCCGCCGACGACGGCTACGCCGGGTACGCCGCCACCGCCGCCATCGAGGCCCTGCGGGCCAACGGCGGCGCGCACGGCCGATGCGTGCTGATGCTGGAGGCCGCCGAGGAGTCCGGCAGTCCCGACCTGGAGCCCTACGTCCGGCACCTGGCCGACCGGCTCGGCCGGGTGACGCTGGTGGTGTGCCTGGACTCCGGTGCCGCCGACTACGACCGGATGTGGCTGACCACGTCCCTGCGCGGCATGGTGCAGGTGACCCTGACCGTGAAGGTGCTGGACTTCGGCCAGCACTCCGGCATGGTCAGCGGCATCGTGCCCAGCTCGTTCCGGGTGGCCCGGCAGCTGCTGGACCGCATCGAGGACTCCGCCACCGGCCGCATCAAGATCGCCGAGATGCACGTGGACGTGCCGGCCGGCCGGCAGGCCGAGATCCGCGAGAGCGTCGCCACCGCGCCCGGCTTCGCCAGCGCCGGCATTCCGTTCCTGCCCGGCGTCGCGCCGGTCACCGGCGACGAGGTCGAGCAGGTGCTCAACAACACCTGGGGCCCGACGCTGTCGATCATCGGCGCCGAGGGGCTGCCCGCGCCGGCCGACGCCGGAAACGTGCTGCGGCCGTACACCACCCTCGTGCTCAGCTTCCGGCTGCCGCCGACCGCCGACTCCGCCGCCGCGCTGGAGGCCGTCACCAAGGCGCTGACCACCGACGTGCCCTACGGCGCGCACGTGGAGCTCAGCCGGGTGGAGCACGCCGACGGGTGGAACGCGCCGGAGCTCGCGCCGTGGCTGCGGGAGGCGCTCGACACCGCCGGTCAGGACGTCTTCGGCGGCCCCTGGCGGACGCTCGGCGTCGGCGGCTCCATCCCGTTCATGGGTCTGCTGAACGGTCTGTACCCGGACGCGCAGTTCGTCGCCACCGGCGCGCTCGGCCCGGGCAGCAACGCCCACGTGCCGGACGAGTCGCTGCACCTGGACTACGCGAAGAAGGTCACCGTGGCGATCGCGAAGGTGCTGGACGCCCACGCCCGGCACTGACTTGACGGCCGCCGGCCCGCGTGCTCCCGCAGGTCACAAAGGACGCACGCGGGCCGTCGCCGCGAAGTCGGCGAGGCGACGCCCCGACAACCCGCCGAGTGCCAGTCGCGGTGCCGCACACTGGTGGGGTGAGCGAGCAGATCGAGTGGGCGCGACTGGCCGAGTCGGACGACACGGACGCCCCATGGCGGCACTGGGGCCCGTACCTGTCCGGCCGGCAGTGGGGCACGGTTCGCGAGGACTACTCGGCCAGCGGCGACGCCTGGTCGTTCTTCCCGTTCGACCACGCCCGCTCGCGCGCCTACCGGTGGGGCGAGGACGGCATCTCCGGCATCTGCGACCGGCACGGCTTCCTCAACCTGGCGCTCGCGCTGTGGAACGGCAAGGACCCGATCCTCAAGGAGCGGTGGTTCGGCCTGGCCAACGAGGAGGGCAACCACGGCGAGGACGTCAAGGAGCACTGGTGGATCCTCGACGGCACGCCGACGCACTCGTGGATGAGCGTGCTCTACCGTTATCCGCAGGCCGAGTTCCCGTACCAGAAGCTGCGTGACATGGCCCGCGCCGCCGGTCGGCAGGCGCGCGAGCCGGAGCTCGCGGACACCGGGGTGCTCGACGAGAACCGGTTCTTCGACGTGGTCACCACGTACGCGAAGGCCGGCCCGAGCGACATCTGCGTGGAGATCGCCGCGACCAACCACGGCCCGGACGCCGCGCCGCTGCATCTGTTGCCGCAGTTGTGGTTTCGCAACACCTGGGCGTGGGGCCGGGACGCCCGGCGGCCGGCGCTGGAGGCGACCCGGCTCAACGGCAGGTGCGTGGTGGTCGCGGAGCACTCGTCGCTGGGCCGGTACACGCTGCACATGGACGGCGCGCCCACGCTGCTGGTCACCGACAACGAGACCAACGACGTGGAGCTGTTCGGCAGCGCCAGCAACGAGACCCGGTACACCAAGTGCGGCATCGACGCGCACGTGGTGCGCGGCGAGGCCGGCACCTGCCAGGTGATCGGCGAGGGCAGCGCGTCCCGGCCGGGCACCAAGGCGGCCGCGTGGTACCGGTTCGACTCTGTCGCGCCCGGCGAGACAGTGATCGTGCGGCTGCGGCTCATCGCCGGCAACGGCCACGTCGACCCTTTCGGCGCCACCTTCCACACCGCCGTCCAGGACCGCCGGCGGGAGGCCGACGAGTTCCACGAGAGCATCGCGCCCGAGCTGGACGCCGAGCGCAAGCAGGTGCTGCGGCGGTCGCTGGCCGGTCTGATGTGGACCAAGCAGCACTACCGGTTCAAGGTGCGGGACTGGCTGGCCGGCGACCCGGCCCAGCCGCCGGCCCCCGACCTGCGCCGAGGCATCGGCGGCCGCAACGTGCACTGGCGGCACTTCGACGTGGCCGACGTGATCTCCATGCCCGACGAGTGGGAGTACCCCTGGTTCGCCGCGTGGGACCTGGCGTTCCAGGCCGTGCCGTTCGCGCTGGTGGACCCGGCGTTCGCCAAGGAGCAGCTGCTGCTGCTCTGCCGCGAGTGGATGATGCACCCCAATGGCCAGCTGCCGGCGTACGAATGGGACTTCGGCGACGCCAACCCGCCTGTGCACGCATGGGCGGCGCTCCAGGTGTACCGCGCGGAGGCGGCGCCGGACCGCAAGTTCCTGTCCAAGGTGTTCCACAAGCTGCTGCTGAACTTCTCGTGGTGGGTCAACCGCAAGGACGCCGACGGCAGCGACCTGTTCGAGGGCGGCTTCCTCGGCATGGACAACATCGGCCCGGTCAACCGGTCCACGCCGATGCTGGGCGACTGGCGGCTGGAGCAGTCCGACGCCACGTCGTGGATGGCCGCGTTCAGCCTGCACCTGCTCCAGATCGCGCTCGAGCTGGCCCGTGAGGACGAGTCCTACGAGGACGTGGCCACCAAGTTCGTCGAGCACTTCCTCTACATCGCGCGGGCCTTCAACAACTTCGGGTCGACCACGCGCGGGCTGTGGGACGAGGACGACGGATTCTGCTACGACCTGGTGTCGCGGCGGCGTCCCGACGGCACGCTGGAGTCCGAGCCGGTGCGGGTGCGGTCCATGGTCGGGCTGATGCCCGTGCTGGCGCAGGCCGTGCTGGAGCCGTGGGTGTTCGCCGAGCTGCACGGATTCACCAGCCGGCTGGACTACCTGCTGCGCAAGCAGCCCGAGTTCGCCCAGTTCATCACCTGGCAGCAGGTCGGCGACGAGCGTCGGGCCAGCCTGGCGCTGTTGGACGCCAAGAAGCTGCGGCGGGTGCTGTCCCGGATGTTCGACGAGGCGGAGTTCCTGTCCCCGCACGGCATCCGCTCGCTGTCCGCGGCCCACCGCGACGGCGTCGACGTCCAGTTCGCCGGCCAGGCCCACATGATCGGCTACGAGCCCGGCGAGTCGATGACCCCGATGTTCGGCGGCAACTCCAACTGGCGCGGGCCGATCTGGTTCCCCACCAACGCCATGCTGGTGGAGGCCCTGCGCCAGGTCGACGACTTCCACGACGGCCAGTTCCATGTGGACCTGCCGACCGGCTCGGGCCACGCCGTCACCGCCGGCGAGGCCGCCGACGAGTTGGCCCGCCGCCTCGTCAGCATCTTCCTGCCCACCGCCGACGGCAGCCGCCCCTGCGACGGCAAGCGGGTGGAGGCGACGGACTCGCCGCTGTGGCGGCCGCACATCGCGTTCAGCGAGTACTTCGACGGCGACACCGGCGAGGGCCTCGGCGCCACCCACCAGACGGGATGGACCGCCCTGGTCGCCCGCCTGCTGGCCACCCCGATCCACAACCCGGCGCGGCAGGACGGATCCTGACCCGCCGATGCTGATATGGATCAACGGCCCGTTCGGGGGGAGGAAAGACCGCGACGGCGTACGAACTCCACCGTCGCCTTCCCGGCAGCATCGTGTCCGACCCCGAGCACCTCGGCTTCGCGCTGCACCGCATGCTGCCGCCGGCCCTGCGCGGAGACTTCCAGGACCTCGCGGCCTGGCGGCGTGGCGTGCGCGAAATGCTGGACTTGGCCCTGCGCAGCCATGACGGTCCGGTCATCGTCCCCATGACGTTGGTGGAGGCCGGCTATTTCACGGACATAGTCGGCCGACTGCGCGACGACGGTCACGAGGTGCACCACTTCGCCCTGCTCGCCGAGCCCACGACCGTGCTGCGACGACTGAACGGGCGCGGGCTTCGGCCGGGACTGAAGCACGGGAGCTGGGCCGTGGCGCGTCTCGACGACTGCCTGACCCGGCTGGGCGACGCGGCGTTCGCGACGCACATCGCCACCGACGATCGGACGGTCGCGCAGGTCGCCGAACCGTCGCCCGCTCGGTCGGGCTGCCGATCACTCCGAACACCGATGGCCCGCTGCGCGCGCGACTGCGCCGGTACGCCACCAGCTTTCGGCACATCAGGCCGGATCGATGACCGCGGCCGATGTCGTCGATCGAAACGTCCGAACTATCACGCTGGGTAACTTTTCCACCACTTGGCTCAGCGACTCGTAACAAGAAGTGACCGTTGTGCCCTAGTCACTCGCTCGATCGGGTGACACGATTCGGCGGAATCGATTGTGAGCGGAGGCCGCCGTGTCCAGACCTGGTGCTAGAGCCGTGCTGGCCCTGCCCATCGTCCTGCTGCTCGCCGCCGGGTGCGGCACAGCCGGCAACGGGACCACAGCGGGTGGCGCCAGCGTCTCGACAACAACTGCGGCCGACAGCACAGCCCTGGGCGCGATGGTGCCGCCGGACGTGGCCAAGGACGGCAAGCTCACCATCGGTACCGACGCCACCTACGCGCCCAACGAGTTCCTGGACAGCGGCAAACCCGCCGGCATGGACATCGACCTCGGCAACGCGATCGCCCAGCAGCTGGGCCTGACCGCCGACTTCCAGACCGGCGCCTTCGACACGCTGCTGCCCGGCGTGTCCGCCGGCAAGTACGAGCTGGCGATGTCCTCGATCAGCGTGAACACCGACCGCCTCCAGGCGGTGGACCTGGTCACCTACTTCACCGCCGGCACCGCGATGGCGGTGCTCAAGGGCAATCCGGCCGACCTGGCCCTGGACGGCCTGTGCGGCCACACCGTCGCCGTGGAGAAGGGCACCACCCAGGACCAGGACCTGGCGGCCCGCTCGGCGAACTGCACCCAGAGCGGCAAGCTCCCGATCACGGTGTCCGAGCTGCCGGCGCAGACGGACGTGGTGCAGGCGCTGACGTCCAAGCAGGCGGACGCCATGCTGGCGGACTCGCCGGCGGTGGCGTACGCGATCAAGCAGGCCGGTGGCCAGCTGGAGCAGCTCGGCGGCACGTTCGCCACCGCCCCGTACGGGATCGCGGTCGGCAAGAGCAAGGGCGACCTGGCCAAGGCGGTGCAGGGCGCGGTGCAGGCGCTCATCGAGGACGGCATGTACCAGCAGATCCTGGACAAGTGGGGGATCAGCGCCGGCGGGATCAAGACCTCCGAGATCAATCCGCAGACGTACAGCTGAGCCGGGTCGAGCGGTGCCCGACCCGGCCCGACGTCAGCGGCTGTGCGCCCGCAGCCAGCAGGCCAGATCGTTCAGCGGCCGCTGGTCGATGGGCTGGAAGTCGTCGGCGAACAGCGACGGCGTCTGCCCCAGCGAATGTCCCAGCGACGGATAGAAGTCCAGGTCACCGCGCAGGGCGGCGTGCAGCCGGAACGCGCCGGTCGGCGGCACGTTGGCGTCCCGCCCGCCCTGTAGCACCAGCGTCGGGAACTTGGACAGCGCCCGGGCCTGGTCCAGCACCGACGGCAGCGCGCGGCCCGGGGCGTAGATGTTGAACACGCCGCCCGGCTGGAACTGCGCGTCGAACGTCTTCTCCAGGCCCGGCAGGAACTCGGTGTCCACGTCCAGCTTGCCGTCGCCGTTGGTGTCGAAGGTCGGGCTGACGGTGTAGTCGGTGCCGTTGTACGAGCCCGGCGCCACGAACCCGATGTACTCGGTGGCGACCAGGCCGCCACCGCCGTGCGCGGCCCGCTGGAGGTCGGCCGGCGCGAGCTGCTGGCCGAAGGTCCGCAGGTAGGGCTGGGCGACGCGGGTGGCCTGGTCGGTGAACAGGTCCCGCCACCCCGAGGTCACCGGCCCCTGGAACGCGACGCCGGCCAGCTCCGGGTGCTTCACCGCCAGCGCCGCGGCGATCGTGCTGCCCTCGCTCCAGCCGTAGAGGAACACCCGGTGCTTGTCGACGTGCTGGTCGGCCTCGGCCGCGGCGAGCACCGTACCGGCGTCGTCGAGCATCTTGGGCAGGTCCAGCTTCGTGTAGAAGTCCTGGTAGTCGACCGTGCCGTCGGCGTGGACGTACCGCTTGTCGTACCGCATCACCGCGAAGCCCCGCGCGGTGAGCGCGGCCGAGATGTCGGCGAAGATGTGCGACTTGCCGAGCACGTTGGCGTCGCGGTTCTCCGGCCCGGACCCCGGGATGAGCACAACCACCGGCGCATGCCGGACGTCGGTCGGATAGTCCAGTTGGCCGCCCCCGGCGAAGTCGCCGAACTGGAAAGTGAACTGCTCGTGCGCCACGGCGGCGGGCGCCGCCTGCGCTGTGGCCGCGCCGCCCAGGAGCAGGCCGGCAGCGGCGAGTATCGCGATTCCCCTCATGGCCCCCGACCGTATTCCGGATGGTGGGCCCTCGTCCGGTCAAGTGGGCAGCGGGCCCGTCCGGTGGCAGGATGCCGGTCACCACTACTCCGGACGAGGGAGAGCTTGTGACCGAGCTTGCGAGGGCACCATTGGACACAGTGGCCTTGGTCGCAGACTCGCCGAGCGCCAGCGAGGTGGGACTGTGACCCGCCTCAAAGTGTGGACCGTGATCCCGGCGGTCGCCGTCGCGATGGTCGCCGGCGGGTGCGTCGAGTCGACCAGCACGTCCGGACCCGGCACGGACGGCGTGCAACTGGTCCAGTCGGGCAAGCTGCTCACCTGCGCCCACCTGCCGTACGTGCCGTTCCAGTACAAGGACGGCGACAAGGTCGTCGGCTTCGACGTGGACGTGGTCGACTTCGCGGCCAAGAAGCTGAACGTCCCGCAGCAGGTGATCGACACGCCGTTCGACGGCATCAAGTCCGGCGCGGACCTGAACTCCAGCCAGTGCGACGTGGTGGCCGGCGCGATCACCATCAACGCCACGCGGGCCCAGAACTTCGACTTCACCATCCCGTACTTCGAGGCCACGCAGGCGCTGCTGACCAAGACCGGCAACGACTACAAGTCGCTCGACGCCCTGGCCGGCAAGAAGGTCGGCGTGCAGTCGGACACCACCGGCGAGGACTACATCAAGGGCTGGAACGCCAAGCACGGCGGCAACATCACCGCGGTCGCCTTCGAGGACTCGGCACTGCTGGAGGCGGCGGTCAAGACCGGCCAGGTGGACGCGTCCATCAACGACAACGGCATCCTCTACGACTACGCCAAGAAGAACCCGGACACGCAGGTCAGCGCCGAGTTCAACACCAACGAGCAGTACGGCTTCGGCGTGAAGAAGGGCAACGCGGCGCTGCTCAAGGTGCTCAACGACGCGATCAAGGCCTCGGCCGGCGACGGCACCTACGCGGCGGCCTACGAGAAGTGGTTCGGCCGCAAGCCGTCCTGGCAGCCGGGCGACCAGCAGCCGGCCAGCCCGACCACCACCAGCAAGGGCTGAGTGGTGGCGCTGACCCGTCGGCAGCGCCGGACGGCGGTCCGCGGCACGCAGTACGGCGTGCTCGTGGCCGCCGTCCTGGTGCTGGTGTTCGCGGCCAACTGGGGCGACATCCAGCGCGGCTTCTTCGACCTGAACGCGGCCAAGCAGCTGTTCCCGGACGTGCTGACGATCGCGCTGGTCAACACCGTCAAGTACACGGTGTTGGGCTTCGTTTTCGGCCTGCTCCTCGGGCTGGTGCTGGCGCTGATGCGGCTGTCGTCGGTGCCGCCCTACCGCTGGCTCGCCACCGTCTACATCGAGTTCTTCCGCGGCGTGCCGGCGCTGCTGGTGTTCCTGGCCTTCGGCTTCGGCGTGCCGATCGCGTTCCACGTGCGGTTCACCACGCTGTCCACGGTGGTCGCGGCGCTGGGGCTGGTCGGCGCGGCGTACATGGCCGAGACGATCCGCGCCGGCATCCAGGCGGTGCCCAAGGGGCAGCTGGAGGCGGCCCGGTCGCTGGGCATGTCGCAGTTCCGGGCGATGGTGTCGATCGTGATCCCGCAGGCGTTCCGGATCGTGCTGCCGCCGCTGACCAACGAGTTGATCCTGCTGGCCAAGGACTCCTCGCTGGTGTACCTGCTCGGCCTGACCGGCTCGGAGTACGAGCTGACCAAGTACGGCCGGGACGCGATGAACACCGTGCAGTCGATGACGCCGCTGGTCGCGGCCGGCCTGTGCTACCTGATCATCACGATTCCGCTGTCGTACCTGAGCCGCTACCTGGAGCGGCGCACGAGCGGGGAGTCGAAGCGCGGGCTGGAGGTCCTGTCGTGAGCGTCATCGAGATCTCCGGGCTGCACAAGGCTTTCGGGTCGCTGGAGGTCCTGCGCGGCATCGATCTGACGGTCGAGCGCGGGGACGTGGTGTGCATCATCGGGCCGTCCGGCTCGGGCAAGTCCACGCTGCTGCGCTGCGTGAACCTGTTGGAGCAGCCCGATTCCGGCAAGGTCGTGGTGGACGGCACCGAGCTCACCGACCCGGACGTGGACATCGACAAGGCCCGCCGCCGGCTTGGCATGGTGTTCCAGAGCTTCAACCTGTTCAACCACCTCACCGTGCTGGACAACCTCACCATCGCGCAGCGCAAGGTGTTGGGCCGCAGCCGGGACGAGGCCGAGCGGATCGCCAAGCAGAACCTGGAGAAGGTCGGGCTGGCCGGGCGCGAGCGGTCGATGCCCTCGCAGCTGTCGGGCGGCCAGCAGCAGCGGGCCGCGATCGCCCGCGCGCTGTCGATGGACCCGCAGGTGATGCTGTTCGACGAGCCGACCTCGGCGCTGGACCCGGAGCTGGTCGGGGACGTGCTGGGTGTCATGCGGGCGCTGGCCGACGAGGGCATGACCATGCTCGTGGTGACCCACGAGATGCAGTTCGCCCGCGAGGTCGCGGACACGGTGCTGTTCATGGACGGCGGCGTGGTCGTCGAGCAGGGCCCGCCGGCGCAGGTCATCGGCGCGCCGACACAGGAGCGGACCCGCACGTTCCTGGCCCGCGTGCTCAACCCCACCGGTGACAATCCGTGAGATTGTCCGTTCTTGTCACGAACAGCGCCTAACTGACTGCGGTGCGTTGACTTTGTTCGATCACCGGATTTACGGTCGCCCCCTGTGGTCCACGTCGCAGTCGACCAAGGGGAGGCGCCCATGCGGGCACGCACCATCGCCGCGGGATTGGCCGTCGCCGCGCTGACCCTGCCGCTGGCCGGGTGCGGCGGGGATTCGGCGGGCGACGCCAAGACGATCAAGATCGTCTACCGCAACTACAGCGACTTCCCGCAGATGGACACCTTCATGAAGGCGGTGAAGAAGGAGTTCGAGGCGGCCAATCCCGGCGTCACCGCCCAGCTGACGCCGGTGTCCAGCCTGGACAGCGACTACCTGGCCAAGGTGCAGCTGATGCAGCGGTCCCCGTCGACCGCGCCGGACGTGCTGTTCGAGGACAGCTTCAACGTCAACGCGGACGCCGCCGCCGGCTACCTGCTGCCGATCGACGACTACCTGGCCAAGTGGTCGGACTGGAACAGCCAGTTCATCCCCACCACCAAGCAGGCCGGCAAGGCGACCGATGGCAAGACCTACGCCGTGCCGATGGGCACCGACTCGCGCGGCCTGTGGTTCAACAAGGACATCTTCGCCAAGGCCGGCCTGCCCACCGACTGGCAGCCCAAGACGTGGAACGACGTGCTCGACGCGGCGCGCAGGATCAAGCAGACGCAGCCGGGCGTGGAGCCGATGTACATGCCGCTGGGCAAGCCCGCCGCCGAGGCGATGTCCATGCAGTCGCTGGAGATGCTGCTCTACGGCACCGACACCAAGAACCTGTACGACGAGAAGGCCGGCAAGTGGGTCGCGCCCAGCAAGGGTTTCCAGGACGCGCTGGGCTTCGTCGACACCGTCATGAAGGAGAACCTGGCGCAGACGCCGGCGCAGGCCGAGGACACGCAGTGGGCGCAGACCCAGATGCCGCTGCTGATGTCCCAGGGCAAGCTCGGCTTCATGATGGACGGCGGCTGGTACGCCCGGTACTGGGAGGACGGCGGCGTCGCGCCGTTCCCGAACTGGTCCAAGACCCTGGGCACCACCACCTTCCCCACCCAGCACGGCCAGGCCCCGGGCAAGGTCACGCTGTCCGGCGGCTGGACGCTGGCGGTCGGCGCGTCCACCGGCAACGCGGACGCGTCCGTGAAGTTCATCGAGACCGCGATGAACAAGGAGAACTCGGCGTCGATCGACGTGGCCTGCTCGTGGCTGCCGGTGCGGGAGGACGTGAAGGCCGATCCGCGGCTGGCCCAGAAGGACCCGACCGAGCCCTTCTGGAGCAGCCTGGTGTCGTTCACCCGCTACCGGCCCACGTTGTCGGAGTACCCGCAGGTGTCCAACGCGATGGACGTGGCCGGTGACTCCGTGGTCAACGGCGGCGATCCGGCGCAGGCGGCGCAGAAGTGGGCGCAGGACGTGGCCAAGGCGGTCGGCTCCGACAAGGTGACGGCCGGTTGAGGCGCGCCCCGCGGTTCGGGGTGTGGCTGCCGCCGCTCGCCCCGTCGATCGTCCTGTTGGGACTGTTCGTCGCCGGCCCGATCATGTGGTGCTTCTACGCGGCCTTCACCAACTCGGCGCTGAGCGGGATCGCCGCCCGGCGGCCGAAGTTCGTCGGCCTGGACAACTTCACCACCGCGTTCACGAGTTCGGACGTGGCGTCGTCGCTGTGGCTGACGGTGGTGTTCGTGCTGCTGTCGGCGGTGCTCGGGCAGAACGGGCTCGGCATCCTGCTGGCGGTTTTCCTGCAACACCGGGGAAAGCTGCTGCGGGGCGTCGTCGGCACGGTGGTGGTGGCGGCCTGGGTGCTGCCGGAAGTCGTTGCGGCGTTTGCCATCTACGCCTTCCTCAACGCAGGGGGCACGCTGAACGAGGTGCTCGGCTGGTTCGGACTGGGCCAGAACTGGCTCTACACCGCGCCGATGCTGGCCGTGGTGCTGGCCAACGTCTGGCGCGGCACGGCGTTCTCCATGCTCGTCTACCAGGCGGCGCTGAGCGAGGTGCCCAGCGACCTCGTCGAGGCGGCCGAGGTCGACGGGGCCGGTCCGGTGGGGCGGTTCTGGCACGTGGTGCTGCCGGTGATCCGCCGGACCGTGGTCACCAACCTGATGCTGATCACCCTCCAGACGCTGGGCGTGTTCGGGCTGATCTACGTGCTGACCGCGGGCGGCCCGGACAACAGGACCCGCACGCTGCCGCTGCTCATGTACGAGCAGGCGTTCAAGTTCGGGCAGATCGGCTACGGCACCGCGATCGCCCTGGTGCTGCTGGTGCTGGGCGCGGTGTTCTCGCTGGTGTACATCCGCAGCCTGAGGGCGGAGGTCTGAATGCGCGGCCCCCGCCTGGTGGTCAACCTGGTGCTGCTCGCCGTCGCCCTGCTGTTCGTGGCCCCGCTGCTGTGGCTGGTGACGGCCTCGTTCGACGCGCGCGGCGGCCTGGCCGCGAAGGTGCCCGGCGACTTCACCCTGGGCAACTTCGGGCAGATCCTGAACTGGCAGGTCGGCGGCCGGCCGCTGGTCAACGGCCTGTTCATCAGCGCCGGCACCGCGATCATCGCGGTGATCGTGGCGGTGCTGGCGGCGTATCCGCTGTCCCGCTACCAACTCCGCTTCCGCCGGCCGTTCCTGTACACGATCCTGTTCACCACCGGCCTGCCGGTGACCGCGATCATGGTGCCGGTGTACGGCCTGTTCGTGCGGCTGGAACTGGTCGACTCGCTGTGGGGCACCACTGTTTTCCTTGCCGCCACGGCACTTCCGATGGCCATCTGGATGTGCAAGAACTTCATGGACGGCATCCCGGTCAGCCTGGAGGAGGCGGCCTGGGTGGACGGCGCGTCGTCGATGCAGGCGCTGCGCTCGATCGTGCTGCCGCTGATGGCGCCGGGCGTGGCGGTAGTCGGGATCTTCACGTTCATCTCGGCCTGGGGCAATTTCTTCGTGCCGTTCGTGCTGTTGCTGGACCCGGACAAGATGCCGGCCTCGGTGGGCATCTTCTCGTTCTTCGGGCAGAACGGGCTCGTCGCGTACGGGCAGCTCGCGGCCTATTCGATCCTCTACACGACGCCCGTGCTGGCGCTGTATCTGCTGGTGTCCCGGTGGCTCGGGGGCGGCTTTAGCATGGCGGGAGCAGTCAAGGCGTAGGGAGGAATCCGGGTGACCGACCACGTGCTGGCGCTCGACGTGGGCGGCACCAAGATCGCCGCCGGACTGGTCGACGCGCAGGGCTCGGTGCTGCGCCGCGCCGCGCGGCCGACTCCCGCGCACGACGCCGAGCTGGCCTGGCAGGCCGTCGCCGACCTGGTCGCCGAGGTGCTGGACGGGGCGGCGCCGAGCGCCGTCGGCATCGGCTCCGCCGGCCCCGTCGACACCGACGCCGGCACCGTCAGCCCGATCAACATCAACGGCTGGCAGGCGTTCCCGCTGCGCTCACGGGTGCAGGCGCTGCTGCCCGGGGTGCCGGTCTCGCTCGCCGGCGACGGCCTGTGCATCGCTCTGGGCGAGCACTGGCTCGGGGCCGGGCGCGGCAGCCGATTCATGATCGGCATGGTGGTGTCCACCGGCGTCGGCGGCGGCCTCGTGCTGGACGGCAAGCCGTTCGGCGGGCGCACCGGCAATGCCGGGCACATCGGGCACGTGGTCGCCGAGCCGGACGGATGGCCGTGCACCTGCGGCGGTCGGGGCTGCGTGGAGACCGTCGCCGGCGGGCCGAACATGGTGCGGTGGGCCCGTGAACAGGGCTGGTCCGGTTCCGACGCCATCGAGCTGGAGCGCTCCGCCCGGGCGGGAGATGCCGTTGCGGCGGCGGCGTTCGAACGCGGCGGCAAGGCCGTCGGGCTGGCCATCGCCGCGGCCGGGGCCATCTGCGACCTGGACCTGGCGGTGATCGGCGGCGGCATCTCGCGCACCGGCGACCTGCTGTTCGACCCGATCCGGCGGACGCTGGACGTGCACGCCGGCCTGTCCTTCCTCAGGGGCCTCAAGGTGGTCAAAGCAGAGCGCGACGACTCTGGACTGGTCGGAGCCGCCGCGCTGGCGCTGCTTTGATGATCACCGGCAACACAGGAGTCGCGCGGAACGCGCGGCAAAAACTCAGTGGACCGCGATCTCCTTCAGCTTCGGGTGACCCTCGTCGGCGTCGTAGTCCTCGTGGTTGGTGGCGTCGAGGCCGTTGAACCACTTGGCCTGGCGGGCGATCACCGTGACGATGACGGCCACGACCAGGTTGGCGATCAGCGCCACCGCGCCGACGTAGATCTGCACCGCCGAGCCGGCGAACGGGTGCCAGCCGAACAGCGACAGATTGCCGGTGGCCAGCGCCGAGCCGCCGAAGTGGGCGTGCCCGTTGGCCGCGTTGGGGATGGTGTAGAGCAGGTACAGGCCCCAGCCCATGCCGACGATCCAGCCGGCGACCAGGCCCCACCGGTGCAGCCAGCGGGTGTACAGGGCGATGGCCACCGAGGGCAGCGTCTGGAGGATGATCACGCCGCCGATGAGCTGGAGGTCGATGGAGAACTGCGGGTCCACGAACAGCACGAAGGCGACCGCGCCGAACTTCACCACCAGCGAGGCGAGCTTGGCCTGGGTGGCCTCCTGCTTGGGGGTGGCGTCCCGCTTGAAGTACTCCTTGTAGATGTTGCGGGTCCACAGGTTGGCCGCGGCGATGGACATGATCGCGGCCGGCACCAGCGCGCCGATGCCGATGGCGGCGAAGGCGATGCCGGCGAACCAGGCCGGGAACTGCTGGCCGAACAGCACCGGCACGATGGTGTTGGAGTCCGGCTTGCCGGTCGCCTGGTTGACGATCGGCTTGGCCCCGGACACCAGCGCCACGTAGCCGAGCAGCGCGAGCAGGCCCAGCACCAGCGAGTAGGCCGGCAGCGCGACCATGTTCTTCTTGATCACGGTCCGGCTCTTGGACGCCAGGATGCCGGTCACCGAGTGCGGGTACAGGAACAGCGCCAGCGCCGAGCCCAGGGCCAGGGTGGCGTACTGGAGCTGGTTGGTCGGGCCGAGGATGATCGAGCCGGTGGGCTTGCCGGTGGCCGGGTTGGGCTTGGCCAGCGTGGCGGCGGCCTGGTCGAAGATGTGGCCCCAGCCGCCGAGCTTGGACGGCAGGTAGACGATCGCGACGATGATCACCAGGTAGATCAGCGCGTCCTTGACGAACGCGATCAGCGCCGGCGCCCGCAGGCCGGACTGGTAGGTGTACAGCGCCAGGATGACGAAGGCGATGAACAGCGGCAGGTGGCCGAGCAGGCCGCTGCCGTTGACGCCCATGGTCCGCAGCACCGACTCCAGGCCGACCAGCTGCAGCGCGATGTACGGCATGGTGGCGACGATGCCGGTGATGGCGACCAGCAGCGCCAGCAGCGACGAGCCGTAGCGGCCGCGCACGAAGTCGGCGGGGGTGACGTAGCCGTGCATCCGGGACACCGACCACATCCGCTGCAACGGCAGGAACACGATCGGGTAGAGCACGACGGTGTAGGGCAGGGCGTAGAAGCCGAGCGCGCCGGCGCCGAAGATCAGCGCGGGCACGGCGACGAAGGTGTACGCCGTGTACAGGTCGCCGCCGACCAGGAACCAGGTGACCCAGGAGCCGAACTTGCGGCCACCCAGGCCCCACTCGTCGAGGTGGTCCAGCGTGTTGCCGGCCTGCCAGCGCGACGCCATGAAGCCCATGACGGCGACCAGCACGAACAGCACCAGGAAGACGACGAGTTCGACGACTTGCGACGTGGTCATCGCTTCTCACCCCGGCTCTTGGCGTAGACGATCCCGACGCAGATCACGCCGACCGGCACGAACAGGAACTGGTACCAGTAGAAGAACGGCAGGCCGAACACCCGGGGCCCGTCGGAGTTGAACCAGGGCGTGATCAGCATCAGCAGGGGGACCAGCAGCAACAGGTTCCACGGGTTCCACCGCCGTGGTGGCGGTTCAGTCGGCATGACATCCTCCCGGCGTAGCGGATGAAGCGGATGTTAAGCCGAGATGATCGTGATCGCCCCGATCAGTTGTAACAATTGCGACCCGTTGGGGGGATCCCTCACTTCCCGTCACCGGGGTGCTTGATCCAACTGGGTGGCCGTGACGGCCGCCGCGACCTGGGCGCAGTCGTCCGCGGTGATGCCGGCGACGCCGGCGTCCTGGTTGGCCCGACAGGACACCGCCAGCGCGTTGCCCAGGTCCTGGAACGTCGCCCTCGGCGTGAGCAGGTTCTCCACGCCGAACCACACCTGCACGGCCTTGGCCACGCCGAGGCCCCGGACGTTCTGGCCGTTGAAGCCGGCGCCGTCGGTGATCAGGAAGGCCGCCTTGTTCACCACGCCGTCGTTGGCGTGCGGGTCGGGGTTGCTGCTCACCCAGAACGGGCCGTTGACCCGGTCGGGCTGCTGGAACCGCTGCGGGTTGCGCATGTCCCGGATCGCGCCGATGGCCGAGCCGGCGCCGATCAGCCAGCGGTTCGCGGCGCTGTCGTTGGGGTCGCCGGTGGTGATGCCGATGAACTTGCCGAACACGTCGGACATGCCCTCGTTCAACGCGTCGGCCAGGCCGCCCTGGAGACCGGAGGTGTGCTGGGTGACGCCGTGGGTGAGCTCGTGCCCGGTGATGTCCTCGGTGGTCACGCCCTCGCCGAAGGCCATCTGCTCGCCGTCCCAGAAGGCGTTGAGGAACGGGCAGCGCTCGCCGACCATGCAGATCCGCACGGTGCCGCGGATGGCCTTGCCGGTGCCGTCGCCGTAGTCGGCGCCGATCAGGGAGGTCAGGTCCAGGCCGGTGAACCGCGCGTAGAAGTTCTGGGCGTCGCCGAAGAACTTGAACACGGTCCCGACGTCGCCGGCCGACGAGCCGCCGTTCTCGGTGCGGACCAGCGGGAACGCCGCGCCGCAGCGCACCGAGGCCAGGCTGCCGCTGACGAACCGCCGCCGCGCGTCGCAGACGTCCCGGTTGACTGCCTCCCGGGTCTCCGACCAGGACTGCACCACGTCGGTGCGGTTGGCACCGACCACCATGGACCACTGCTGGTCGGCCCGCGTGCCCCGGATGTGCACCACGTAGACCGGTTTGGCCGCGGCCGTCCCGGGCACGCCGCCGAGCGTCGGGTCCCACCAGTACTGCTCGGTCGACTGCACGCTCAGGTCGGTGGCCTTGAGCTTCTTGGCGTCGGCGGTCGCGGAGACCGCCTTCTGACCGGCGGCACGCAGAGTCTGCGACGGGTCGACGGGAAAGTCGCCGGAGCGGGCGCTGGTGGTCTTGCCGACGGCGCTGACCAGGGAGCCGTCCTTGCCGAGGGCCTGCACGATCTGGCCGCCGAACACCGGCCTGCCGCCGATCGTCTGCTGGTAGCGCAGGATCGTGCCGAACGGCACCGGACGGATGTCAGTCAGCCGCAGCGAGGCCGGGTCCACTCGCCAGACCTGGGCGATCTCGGCCAGGTGGGACTGCCCGGCGGAGGCGGGGGAGCTGCCGGCGGTCGAAGGCAGCGGGGTCTGCGGCAGCATGCCGACCACGCGCCCGGTGGCGTCGGTCTGCACGGTGATCTGCGACTGCGCCGCGGTGCCCGGCACCGGCGAGGACGGGGCCGAGGTCGGCGGCGGGCCGGGCAGCGGCACCGCGGGCGGGTCGTCGCCGCCGGTCAAGGAGTGCGCAAACGCTTCCACCTTGTTGCTCGGAGTGGCCACGGCGACCAGGACACCGGCGGCGATCAGCACGGCCGCGCCGACGATCGCCACGTCACCGATCATGCCTCTGCGTGCCATCGGTGTGACCCTCCGCGAGAAACCCGACTACTTGCCGTATTGCTCTACGCACGGATGCACGAGACTCGTTCACGTGGCGATTACGAATAAACTTCACGTATTGGCCCCTACCGTCCTGGCGCTGACCCTGCTCAGTCCGGCCGTGGCGCAGGCCGACCCGACCGCCCAGTGCCTCAACCCGAACGCCAAGATCACCGTCGAGGAGCAGCGGCTCACCGCGACCATGCCGGCCGGCGGCCCCGCCGTCGGCCCCACCCTGGTCACCCAGGCCGGCTTCGACCCGCTGGTCGGCGCCTACCTCCAACAGCTGTGCGCGGCGAAGTCCACGTCCGCCGCGCGCCAGTTGGTGACCGCCGCAGGCGACAACCTCTGGCAGACCGCCGTCGACCGCGCCCAGGGCCGCCGCCCCGGCATGGGCACGCTCGACACCCACGACGACCGGCCGCTGTACTGGGCCCGCCTCCAGATGAGCAAGGACCTGAGGCAGTGGCAGCCGAAGTTCGCCCTGTCGGCTGCCGACCGCACGTCCCTGCTCACCGCGCTGGACCACGGCTCCCGCGGCCTGGACTCGGACCGGCTGCCGGCCGGCGCCGGCGTCAGGAAGGTCATGGTCAGCGGCTTCGACCCGTTCGAGTTGGACGGCGACGGCGTGCGCATCTCCAACCCGGCCGGCGCGGCCGCCCTCGCGCTGGACGGCCTGACCGTCAGCACGCCGAACGGCCCGGCGGTGGTGCAGGCGGTCAGCTTCCCGGTCGTCTGGGGCTACTTCGACCAGGGCATCGTCGAGGCGGCCTACGGCGCCGCCATCAAGGACGCGACGCACCGGCCGGACATGGTCGTGACGATCAGCCAGGGCCGGCCGGGCCAGTTCGACATCGAGCGGTGGGCCGGCGACTGGCGCGGCGGCTTCCCCGACAACAACAACGCCAGCTCGACCGGCCCGGTGCCGGCGGCCGCGGGCTGGCCGCAGCCGGCCGACCAGTTCATCGAGACCACGCTGCCGTACCAGCAGATGCAGGCCACGCCGACCGGCAGCTACCCGGTGAACTTCGACCTGCTGTTCTGCGTCTGGTCGGACAGCACCCACCCGGGCACCGGCCAGCAGGTGTGCCGCACCGACGCGCCCAAGCCGGGGGAGGTCGCCGCGCAGGGCGGCGGCGGTGACTACCTGTCCAACGAGAGCATGTACCGGGCCAACCGGGTGCGGCTGGGCCTGGGCGCGACCGCGGTCCGCGGCGGCCACCTGCACACCCCCGTACTGGGCGAACCGGCTGGTCCGACCGCGCTGACCGATGCCGCCTTCGAGGGGCGGCGCACCGCGATCGTGAACCAGACAGTGGCACTGGTCACGGCCGCCGCGAGTGCTTTGAGCTGATCCGGGGTAGTCGACCTGGGGGATGCCCGGTTCGGCCCGTACGGCAGAGTCGGAGCATCCCTCAGGTCATTGCCAGGTTGGCACCCGGTTGAGCCGGTACGGTCGAGCGACCGATACCCGAACGGACGAGGAGTGTGATGGTGCGGCGGGGCTGGTTGGCGGTCATCGTGCTGGCGCTCGGCTTGGTGAGCGCCTGCGGCAGACCGGCCGCGGACCCTGCCGCCAGGCTGACGGCCACGCCCAGCTCGCCCAGCAACTCGGCCGGGCTGGCGCCGGTGCCGATGCCGCAGGTGGACAGCGGCGGCGTCAGCCGGGACAAGCTGCCGGCCGTCGGCGACTGCATCGACGCCGACCACAAGACCGTCGCCTGCACCACGCCGCACCAGGGCGAGGTGACGCTGATGGGGGACCTGCCCGACGGGCTGCCGGACGCTCTGCCCGACGACACCACCATGACCCGCTCGGCGCTGCCGCCCTGCCGGGACTCGCTCGCCGACTACCTCAAGAGCAAGGACGCCGACGCCACCGACATCCAGGCGTGGGCGTTCTGGCCGCAGGCCGACGCCTGGACGAAGGGCGAGCGGTGGCTGGTCTGCGCGGCGACCCAGATCGACTCGGCCGGCAACCCCGTCACCATGACCGGGTCGCTGCGTGACGGCCTGGCCGGCGGCGGTTTCGCCCGCTACCAGACGTGCACCGTGAGCTCGCCGTCGCGCGACGAGACCCTGCGGTTCGGGCCCTGCGACAAGCCGCATCTGGGCGAGGCGATGCCAGGGGTGCAGGCGCTGGGCCGGTCCACCGACGCCATGCCGGCGACGGACGTGATCAACCAGATCGCCCGCAACCGCTGCTCGTCGGAGCTGGCCAGCTACCTGGGCACGTCGTCGCGGACGGACGTCACCTACACCTGGCGCGCGCCGGACACCCGGCAGGCGTGGGCGCAGGGGTACACCAATCTGATCTGTTACGCCGAGGCTGCCCGCTCGGTCGGCGCGCGCCTGCAGGGGATCGGGAACGGTCCCCTGCCGCGCTGACCAACTGCGTCAGAGCTCGGACCGGTCGTCGCCGACGGTGGCGACAGCGGTCACGCCGTCGCCGTCGGAAGTCTTCTGGGCGGATCTGGACAACGCGATGATCGCCATGGGCAGGGCGGTCGCCGCGAGCGCCAGCATCGCCAACGCCGCGAAAATCACGTCACACCTCCTCGTATGAGAGGAGGACGCCGCAGCGCCCGCGCCGGTTGCTCACTCGTCCGGCGGACACGCGAGGCCGCACCGGTGCTTGGCCCGGTTGTCGCATTTCGAGGGCCGCCGGCCGACGCGCCCACCACCGAGCCCACGCGGCCCTCGAAATGCGGCAAGGGCCGGGCGCCGGCTTAGGAGCGGCCTCGCCCCGCGCGGAACGCGCGGCAAAAGCACGGAACGGCCGGTGAGGGTCGCATCATTGGGACCCTCACCGGCCGAAGTCTTCCCGGGATCAGCCCAGGCGCTGCTTCAGGGCCTCGAACTCGTCACGCAGCGAGGTCGGCAGCTTGTCGCCGATCTTGGTGAACCACTGCTCGATCAGCGGCAGCTCCGCCCGCCACTCCTCGGCGTCGAAGTCCAGCGCGGCGGCGATGTCCTCGGCCGGCGCGTCCAGGCCGGACAGGTCGAGGTCGGCCGGCGTCGGCACGTGGCCGATCGGCGTCTCCTCGGCGGCGGCCTTGCCCTCGATGCGCTCGATGGCCCACTTCAGCACGCGGCTGTTCTCGCCGAATCCCGGCCAGAGGAAGCGCTTGTCGTCGCCGCGGCGGAACCAGTTCACGTAGAAGATCTTGGGCAGCTTCTCCGCGTTGGCGTTCTTGCCCAGCTGGATCCAGTGGTTGAAGTAGTCGCCGGCGTGATAGCCGATGAACGGCAGCATGGCCATCGGGTCGCGGCGCACCACGCCGACCTGGCCGACGGCCGCGGCGGTGGTCTCGCTGGACAGCGTCGCGCCCATGAACACGCCGTGCTGCCAGTCGCGGGACTCGGTGATCAGCGGCACCGTGGTGGCGCGGCGGCCGCCGAAGAAGATCGCCGAGATCGGCACGCCCTTGGGGTCGTCCCACTCCGGCGCCAGGATCGGGCACTGCTGCATCGGCGTGCAGTAGCGGGAGTTCGGGTGCGAGGAGAGCTCCGTCGACTCCGGCGTCCAGTCCTGCTTCTTCCACGAGGTGAGGTGCGCGGGCTTCTCGCCCATGCCCTCCCACCAGATGTCGCCGTCGTCGGTCAGCGCCACGTTGGTGAACACCGAGTTGCCGCGCTCGATGGTCCGCATGGCGTTGGGGTTGGTGTGGTAGTCGGTGCCCGGCGCGACGCCGAAGAAGCCGTACTCCGGGTTCACCGCGTACAGCCGGCCGTCCTCGCCGAACCGCATCCACGCGATGTCGTCGCCGAGCGTCTCCACCCGCCAGCCGGGGATGGTCGGCTCCAGCATCGCCAGGTTGGTCTTGCCGCAGGCCGACGGGAAGGCGGCCGCGATGTAGTGGACCTTGTTCTCCGGCGAGATCAGCTTGAGGATCAGCATGTGCTCGGCGAGCCAGCCCTCGTCGCGGGCCATCACCGAGGCGATCCGCAGCGAGTAGCACTTCTTGCCCAGCAGCGCGTTGCCACCGTAGCCCGAGCCGAACGACCAGATCGTCCGCTCCTCGGGGAAGTGGGTGATGTACTTCGTGTCGTTGCACGGCCACGGCACGTCGGCCTGGCCCGGCTCGAGCGGCGCGCCCACGGAATGCAGGGCCTGCACGAACTCGGCGTCGTCGGTGAAGCGGGCCAACGCCTTCTCGCCCATACGGGTCATGATGCGCATCGAGGCGACGACGTATTCGGAATCGGTGATCTCCACGCCCAGCATGGGTTTGTCGGCCGACAGCGGCCCCATGCAGAACGGAATCACGTACATCGTGCGACCACGCATGCAGCCCCGGTAGAGGTCGAGCATGATGGCCTTCATCTCGGCCGGCTCCATCCAGTTGTTCGTCGGGCCCGAGTCGGCCGGGTCGACGGAACAGATGAAGGTGCGCTCCTCGACGCGGGCCACGTCGTTGGGGTCCGACGCCGCCCAGTAGGAGTTGGGCTTCTTCTTGAGCGGGACGAAGGTGCCCGCCTCGACCAGCGCCGCGTTGATCCGCGCCGACTCCTCCTCGGAGCCGTCCACCCAGACCACCCGGTCCGGAGTGGTCAGCTCCGCCACTTCCTGCACCCAGGTCAGGAGCCGTGCGTTGGTGGTCGGTGCCTGGTCGAGACCGGGGATGGTCAGTGCGGTCATCTCGTCTCCTGCCCTGGGGTCTGCCGGACGAAAGCACAAGGGACGCCGCTGTCCCGGATGTGCAGACGACGGCGTCCTCATGGAAATGCGGAACACACCCGGCGGCGTCCGGGTGTGAGGTTTAGGGGATGCCCAACTGTATCCGGGTTACACAGCGGTGGCCGACCGTTCACCTGTCAGCCACCTCACATAAGCGATCAAGGAATCGATTCAGCACTCTTTTTGAGCAGGCTCGAGGCACAAAAAGGGATCGATGAGAGCGCTTCCAGTGTGTAACGGCGGTCACTCCGGAATCGTTTCTGAATACCTATTGGTTCAGACCATAACGGACCACGTGGATCGGGCCGGCGAAATGGTAGCCCAAAATGAGACATCCCCGACACCAGACGGTATCGAGGCTGTGTCCGGGCTTACGGGAGACGCAGCCCACGAGCTGTTGCGGCGGAGCCGGACGACCGCCCCTACCGGCGGGTAGGGTCGGGCCGGACGAGGTCACCGGCTGCGGAGCCGATCCGGACAATAACCCGCGAATCGCCCTCGCTCGGACCGCCCGTGGACCGACTCGACGGCCGCCGCCGATCGCCCGCACTCCATCAGCCGACTCGCCAGCCGCCGACTTGATGGCCGCGGCCGATCGCCCCGTCGATCAGACCCGCTCGCCGGCCGCCGAAACTGGCGCGGACCATCGCCCGCCGCCATGTCCGATCGCGCCGCCCACTCGCCTCGATCAGGACCGCTCACCAACCGCCGAAACTGGCGCGGACCATCGCCCGCCGCCATGTCCGATCGCGCCGCCCACTCGCCTCGATCAGGACCGCTCACCAACCGCCGAAACTGGCGCGGACCATCGCCCGCCGCCGTGCCCGATCGCGCCGCCCACTCGCCTCGATCAGGACCGCTCACCAACCGCCGAAACTGGCGCGGACCATCGCCCGCCGCCGTGCCCGATCGCGCCGCCCACTCGCCTCGATCAGGACCGCTCACCAACCGCCGAAACTGGCGCGGACCATCGCCCGCCGCCGTGCCCGATCGCGCCGCCCACTCGCCTCGATCAGGACCGCTCACCAACCGCCGAAACTAACGCCGGCCAGTGCCGGTCGGCGCGCCCGATCGGCTCCAGCTGATCGCTCTCGATCAGGTCCACTCGCCGGTCGCCGAGTCCGTGCGGACCGCCTGCTGGCCGCCCTGCTGCTCGCCGCCCCACGACTGGTCGTCCGCGCCGAACTCCGCGAAGCCCTGGCCGTCCCGCTGGTACACCCCGCCCGCGTCGATATGGCCGCGCTCGATCTCGGTCCACTGGTGCTCGCCGGTGTGCTCGGAGATGGTGACCTGCCCCTTGGCGTCGATCTCCATCGAGTAGTCGGCCTTGCCGTCGCCGTCGGCGTCCGTGTACAGCCACGTGTTGCCGTCGGCGTCGGTGACGACCGCGGTGTCGTTGTGCCCGCTGTTGGTGGTGTCGGCGGTGGCCGGCCCGACGTTCTGCTCACCGTGCGGGGTGTCAACGGTGATCGACCCGTTGCCGCCGCCCTGGGTCCACTTCCCGCTGGCCGCGTCGTAGTGCGACTGCCCGATCTGGTGGCCGTCGGCGTCGTACCTGGTGGCCAGGTCGGCGGTGCCGTCGTGGTCGGTGTCGGTGTAGGCGACGTGCCCGCCGTCGTCGCCGTCCACCTCGGCGGTGTCGAGGGTGCCGTCGTGGTGGTAACTCTCGGTCTCCGCGGCGGTGTACTCGTGCCCGTCGACCTCGATCTTCAGCTCGTGACCGTCGGCCGCACCGTTGTCGATGTACACCGCGCTACCCCCGTCTTCACCGGTTCTTGCTGGTTGGACTCACGGTAGGGCGGATCGGTTCCCACAACCAGTCAGCCGCGGTCCCGCAGCTGCCGCAGGGTGGTCAGCAGCGCCTCGCCACGGTCCCGAGCGGCGGTGACGTCGGCGAGCTGCCCGGCGACGGCCTGCTGCTGCCGGGTCCGTTCGGCGGCGTCGAGGCGCAGCGCCTTGTCGACCTCGCGGAGCTCCTCCTCGATCGCCTCGATACGGCCGGTCAGCGCCTCGTCCAGCGCGAGCGACAGCTGACCCTCGGCGTCGATGAGCTGCTCGGACACGAGCTGGTCGAGGGTGGAGCGGGCGTCGGCGAGGGCATCGGAGAGCCACTGGCGCATGTGCTGCTTGTCGGCAAGGTGCTTGCGGGTGCGGGCCATCCAGTAGCCGGCGCCGAGGCCGAGCACGATCGTCACGGGAAGCACGATCGGGTTCAGGGCGGCGACGCCGATGCCGGCCAGCGGCAGTGCGGCGATGCGGCCGGCGCCGAGTCCACCGGAGACGCCCATGAACACCAGCAGCCGGTCCTCGGCGGTCGCCGTCCGCTTCTCGGGGGCCCTCAGCACGACGGGCGGCTGCCCGCCGCGCGCGAACTGGGCCCGGATCACGGCCATCTCCGGTACCGAGAACAGCTCGGCGAGGGCGGCGTCGGCGGCGCGACCGAGCCGGTCGGCGAGCACGGCGTTGATACGGGCGGAGATCACCTGCAACGCGGCGTCCACCTGCTGCGGCAGCGCCGCGAGAGCCTCCTTGTCGGCGCTGTCGATCGTCTGCCGGAACCAGGCCTGCGCGTCCCGGACCTGCCGGCTGACCTCGTGCAGCGACTCCAGCCGCGCCCGCTGGATCTCGGTGCGCAGCTTGACCTGCCAGCTCCGGGTCGACGACTTGCGCTCGGCGGCCAGCTTGTCGCGGCGGGCCCGCAGCGCATCGGCCTCGTCGTGGCCGGTCTCCAGCGCCCGCGCCGACGATTCGAGCCGGGCGACGACCTCGCCGATGGCGGTGGTCAACGTCCGCAGGGCGTTGGCCTCGGCCAACATCAGCGACCGTCCGACGACCAGCTCCTGCACGGCCACCTGAAGATCGCCGACGCCGGACTTCTCGCGCAGCATCGCCGCGGCAGCGGGATTCGGGGCCTTCGCGGCCATCTCGAACATCCGCGCCGACACCGGATGGAACTTCGCGGCGGCGAAGCGCGGCGCGTGCTCGGCCAGCAGCCGACGGTCCGCGTCCAGGATCTCGCGCCAGCCCCGGAACTGGTCCACCTTGGTCAGCGCGAACACCACCGTCTCGACGCGTTCGCCGACACCGGCGAGGAAATCCAGCTCCCCCTTGGTGAACGGCGCGGAGGCGTCCACCACGAACAGCAGGGCGGTGGCCGTCGCGGCGGCCTCGGCGGCCAGCTCGCCGTGCATGGAGTTGAGCCCGCCGACGCCAGGAGTGTCCACAACGGACAGACGCGCCAGCAACGGGATCGGGGCCTCGACCTCGATGTGCCGGGGCGGCTGCTGCTCGCCGCCGGTGATCCAGCGGCCGAGCTCCTCGACGGGGATGTCGATCGGCTCGGCATAGCAGGCGCGCGCCGCCCACGTCTCGCCGTGCCGCAGCACGAGGTAGCTCGCGGTGGCCACGTCGGCGTCCACGGGCGACAGCCCCGGCGTTGCGATCAGGGCGTTGACCAGGGAGCTCTTGCCGCGGTTGGTCTCGCCGACGACCACCACCGACGGCGTGGCGTCCCGCCGGGCGAGCAGTCGCTCGATCTGGTCGGCGGCCCGGCCGTCGTGGTCGCGGAGCAGCGTCGCCAGGCGCTCGCGGGCCTGTTTGACCAGCTGCGGCAGTTGCGGGGTCGGCGTCATGACTGTCCTACGTAGACGATCACGATCGGCGCCCGCAGCGACTGGCCGCGGTCGGTGAAGCCGGGCACCTCGGTCTCGGCGATCAGCCCCACCAGCGCCGGGTCGTCGGTCGGCGCGGTGCCGCCGGCCTCGTGCACGGCCGGGTCGAACCGCTCGCCGTCGGGCCGGACCGCCCGCACACCGACCTCGGCGAGCCCCTGCTCCAGCCGCGCCACCACGCCGGCGCTGCGGGCCCGGTCCAGCGCGTACAGGCACATCCCGATCAGTGCCCGGCGCTCGGCGAGTGCCTGCTCAGCCTCCACTGGCCCCCCTCAGTTGCTGCCAGATGAGGAAATATGCCCGGTGCACCACGTGCGCGACCCGGCTTTGCGCCGGAGTGGCCCCGAACGAGGCGAACGAGCGCCACCAGCCGGCCCGCTCCAGGGCATAGGCGACGAGCTCGTGCGGCGGCCGGCCGACCAGGCCCAGCTGCTCGGGAATGCTGGCGGAGCCGCCGACCCGCAGGACCTCCTCGGCCAGGTCGTCGGGCATCGACACGGCATTCGCGGTGATCAACGTCAGCGCTTCGAGGAGTCGGAGCTGGTGAGCCTCGGGACGGCCGAGCAGCTGCTCGATGGCGTCGTGCACCCGCCGCCGCTCGCCCGGATCGGCCGCGGCCAGCGCCGTCACCGAGGCGAGCGCGGCCGCCGCCTTGATCCCGTCGGCGCGGGCCCGGAACACGGCGTCCAGCTTCGCGCGGACGTCGGCGAGCCCGGAGGCGTCGAGCAGGACACGCCGCAACGCCCCGGCCGTGATCTCCGGCTCGGCGCGGATGGCCCGCACCGCGTGGCCGACGCCGTACAGGTCGAGCTTGGTCAGCAGCCGGGCGCGGGTCGTCGCCGGCACCGGGCACTCCCAGGTGGTGAACAGGTCCGCCGACATCAACATCGTCTGCCAGCTGTCCTCGTCGACCTCGGCCAGCTCGCGCAGGGCATCGGCGTCGGCCGAGGTGAACGCCCCCGACTCGGCGGACTCGGCCAGCAGCCCGATCACCGGCAGCACATCGGCCACCCGCGGTTTCAACGTCGCGGCCTGCCGGCCGGCGAGGAGCGCGGCCGCCTGCCACACGTCGCCGTCCGAGCCCGTGACGGATTCCGGCGGGATCGTGTCGGCCTTGTTCAGTACGGCGATGGCGTTGACCGGGCCGGCGTCGCGGCCGGCGGTGGCCGCAGTGAACGCCCGCAGCGTCTCCTGGTCGTCGGCGCGGACGGTCTGCGTGAAGACGTAGAGCACCGCCTCCGCGCCGGCGACCGCGTCCCGCGACACCTGGTCCAGCAGCTTCTCGGTCCGCGCCACCGATTCCGAGTCCAGCGACCCGAGCCCCGGCGTGTCGATCACGGTGAGTTCCCGCAGCACCTCGTTGGTGAGGTACGCCTCCAGGTGCGACACCGTCCGGACGTCCGCGTCCAGCTCCGCGGGGATCATGCCGTCCGGGTCGAAGGGCAGCACCCGCCGCGAGCCGTCCACGCCGACGACCTCGATTCGGTCCACCGCGCCGTACTGGAACCGGGTCACCAGCCGGGTGGTCTCGCCGATGCCCACCGGCGCGACACGCCGCCCGATCAGGGCGTTGACCAGCGTGGACTTGCCGGACTTGAGCCGCCCGGCGACGGCCACCTGGAGCGGCGCCGACAGCCGCCGGACCACCTCGTCGAAGCCCGCGGCGGTGGCCGGGCCGACCTGCGGCCGCAGCGTGTGCGCCAACCGCGCCACCGCGGCCGACAGCGGCCCGGCCAGGGAGGAGGTCACCAGGCAGATGGTGCCATGCCGGCGATGTGGATCACTCATTCTGGGGTAGTAGCTGTCTGTGGTACCCCAGGGCGACGCTGCGGCCGGGGCACCGAACATAGGCTGGGCCCGTGCGACGGCTGAGCCTGTGGATGCGTGCTCACCCGGTGGTCGGGGACACCCTGATCGCCGGGCTGATCGGCATTCCCGACCTGCTGAGCACCGTCGCGAACCTGGGCGGCACGCCGCGCGGTGTGTACCTGCTGGTGGGCCTGTTCCTGTGGGGACCGCTGATCTTCCGGCGGGCCCGGCCCAAGCTGACCAGCAACATCATCCTGGTCGCGGCGTTCGTGCAGCTGGTCACCCACAACGTGACGCACGGCGAGTACGGGATCATGGAAGGCGTGCCGGTGCGGCCGGCCGACTTCGCGCTCGGCATCGCGCTGTACACGATGGTCGCCTACGTGGGCCGCCGGCAGGGCCTGATCTACGCGGCCTGGCTTCTGCTCGGCACCGTGCTGTGGGAGGTCTGGCGGATCCAGGACCCGCCCGAGGTGGCCATCAGCTTCTTCATGGTCGTCTGCATCTTCGGCTTCTGCTGGGCGGTCGGCGAGTTCGTCGGCGCCCGCCGCGCGCTCAACGCCGAGTTGCTGGAACGGCTGAAGCTGCTGGAGGTCGAGCGCGACCAGCAGGCCAGGATCGCCGTCGCCGACGAACGCACCCGGATCGCCCGCGAGCTGCACGACGTCGTCGCGCACGCGGTGAGCGTGATGGTGGTGCAGGCCGACGGCGCCGCCTACGCGCTGCAATCGGATCCGCAGATGGCGCAGCTGGCGCTGTCCACGATCTCCGACACCGGACGGCAGGCGCTGGGCGAGCTGCGCCGGCTGCTCGGCCTGATGCGCAACGAGTCCGACAGCGAGACCGACCGGCTGCCGCAGCCGGACACCAGCTCGCTGCCGCAGCTGGCCGAGCAGGTCCGCACCGCCGGCCTGCCGGTGAGCCTGACGCTGCGCGGCGACCTGGGCGACCTGCCCGCTGGCGTCGGGCTTTCGGTGTACCGCATCGTGCAGGAGGCGCTGACCAACTCGCTCAAGCACGCCGGCGGCAGCGCGTCCGCGGACGTGTTCGTGACCAGGGCCGAGGACCGGATCGACGTGGTGGTGGACGACAACGGCTTCGGCACGCCGCGCGAGCTGGCCGGCATGTCCGGCGGCAACGGGCTGATCGGCATGCGGGAGCGGGCCGGAGTGCTCGGCGGCAGCCTGGAGGCCGGGCCGCGGCCGGGCGGCGGCTGGCGCGTCCACGCCGTGCTGCCGGTCGGCGCCGCGCAGGGACCCCTAGTCTGATGCCCGTGATCCGAGTTCTGCTGGTGGACGACCAGGAACTGATGCGGATGGGCTTCCGCATGGTGCTCAACGCGCAGGAGGACCTGGAGGTGATCGGCGAGGCCGCGGACGGCGTGGACGCGGTGCGGCTGGCCGAGGAGCTGCGGCCCGACGTGGTGCTGATGGACGTGCGCATGCCGCGGCTGGACGGCGTGGAGGCGACCAAGCAGATCACCGAGGCCGGCACCGCCAAGGTGCTCGTGATGACCACGTTCGACATGGACGAGTACGCGCTGTCGGCGCTGCGCAACGGCGCCAGCGGCTTTCTGCTCAAGGACACCCCGCCGGCCGACCTGGTGTCGGCGCTGCGGGCGGTGGCCAGCGGCGACGCGGTGGTCTCGCCCAGCGTCACCAAGCGCCTGCTGGACCGCTTCCTCGGCCCGGCCGGTGGCGGCGAGCTGCGCGACGCGTCGGTCCTGGACGTGCTCACCGAGCGTGAACGCGAGGTGCTGGTGCTGATCGCCAAGGGCCTGTCCAACACGGAGCTGGCGCAGAAGCTGTTCCTGTCCGAGGCGACCGTGAAGACGCACGTCGGCCGCATCCTCGCCAAGCTGGAGCTGCGGGACCGCGTGCAGGCGGTGGTGCTGGCCTACGAGACGGGGCTGGTCCGACCCGGCGACGTGTGAGCCCGGGCCGGACCAGGGTAGGGATCCCCGTTACGTCAGACAGTTCGGCGTCCAGGCGTACGCCGGGTCAAGGGCGTTGCGCACGAGCTGGATCGCGATGTGGTCGTACGTGATGTTGATGTGCTCGGTGCCGTCGATCAGGCAGTAGTCCTGCAGCCGCAGATTGGTGACCTGCGGGCCGGACAGGTAGGCCGAGGTGTAGGGCGTGACCACCTCGTCGGTGCGGGTGGCGACGACGGTGTAGTTGACGCCGGACACGGTGTCGCCGCCGTTGTTGAGGTTGGTCAGGAAGGCGGAGCCGACTTCCTGCTGGACGCAGGACGCGCACAGCGCCCCGACGAAGTCGTTGCCACCGGGCAGCGACCGCACCGCCTCGACCAGGCCGTCGAGATCGGTGCCGTGATTGGACGGGGCGAGGCCGACCAGAGTGCCGACCTTGTTCGCGCCGCCGAGGAACTTGAGGTAGTAGCGCGGCATCATGCCGCCCTGGGAGTGCCCGACGATGTCCACCTTCGACGCGCCGGTGGCGGCGAGCACCTTGTCGATGTACTGGCCGAACTGGCCGGCCGTGGTGGGAATGTCCCCCAGGGCCTGGAACATGCCGCCCTCGGGGCCGCCCAGATTGGGCGCGAACACGCAGTAGCCGTCCCGCTTGAGGATCCAGGACAGCCCCGCCCAGTCGTCGTAGGCGTTCGCACCGGTTCCGTTGGACAGCACGACCGGGCGCGGGTGCGCGGCGGTCGGCTTGCAGGTGAAGTCGTTCGACCCGGGTGGCGAGGCGGTCGGGTGGCCTAACGCGTAGACCGCCGCCGAGGCGATGTTGGGCTGGGCCGGGCCGGCGGCTGACTCGCTCGCCGACGCGGTTGAGGTGCTGACGAGCATCGTGGCCGTGATCAGGGCTAGCCCCGTCACGGCGCGTGCGATTGTTCCCACGGACGCCCTCCGCTTCCGCAGGCGCCGGCCTCGTTGCCGACGCGCAACTTGCGAAACGATCCGTTTCCGTTTCGGTGATTGCAGTCACACCGAATTCACCCCGGGGAGGTAGTTACGCTCCGTGTTGTGCGCCCTGCCCTGATCGCCCTCGACGTGGACGGCACGATCCTGGACTCGACCGGCACGATCTCGCCGGCCGTGCGCGACGCCATCGCCCGCGCACAGGCCGCCGGCGCGCACGTCGTGCTGTCGACCGGACGGACCGTGCTTGGCGTCCGCACCGTCATCACCGAGCTCGGCTTCACCACCGGCACCGCGCTCTGCTCGAACGGGGCGGTGCGGCTCAACCTGGCCAGCGGCGAGGTGATCCCGCTGGCCACCTTCGAGCCGGCGCCGGTGATCACCCAGCTGCGGGCGCTGCTGCCCGGCGTGACCTTCTCGCTGGAGGAGCCCGGCGTCGGCAACCGGGTCAGCACCGGCTATCCCGGCGACGGCTCCGGCACCCGGCGGCAGGTCGACGACGTGGAGCTGGCCGCGACCCCGACCACGCGCATGATCGCCTACTGGAACGGCGTCACCAAGGCGCAACTCGAGGCGCTGATGGACGTCTCACCCATTGCCGGCGTCACGTGGACGTACGACCATCACAGTGACGCGTGGCTGACCGTCGTCGCCGAGGGCATCTCCAAGGCGAGTGCGCTGGAGCAGCTCCGGCTGGAGCTGGGAGTGCCAGCGGACGCCACCGTGGCGTTCGGCGACGGGCACAACGACATCGCGATGCTCCGCTGGGCGGCGCTGGGTGTGGCCATGGGCAATGCCGCCGACGACGTGCGGGCGGCCGCCGACGAGGTGACCGGCAGCATCGCAGAGGACGGCGTGGCGACCGTGCTCGACCGACTGTTCCGATGAGGGGATGAGCAAGTGCGCAAGTCCGTAGCGGGTGCGGCCCTGTTGTTGATGACGTTGGGCGCGTGCAGCGCCCAGACGACCGGCTCGCCGGCCCCGGCCCCCGGCGGTCAGCCGGCCGCCAGCACCGAGACCGACGCCGTGCAGCTCGTCGCGCTGGCCAAGACCAGCACGTCCAAGAGCCGGACCGTGAAGATCGACGCCACCGTGGACACGTCCGGCCAGCACGTCACCATGACCGGCCAGGGCGCGTTCGGCGGCGACAGCTCGCAGATGGAGATGCAGCTCGGCACCACCGCCGGCGCCCTGGAGATGCGCCTGCTGGACAAGGTCGTCTACCTCAAGCCGCCGGCCGGCGCGCAGTCCCGGCTGGGCACCGACAAGCCGTGGATCAAGCTCGGCGGCTCCGACGACCCGCTCTCCCAGCTCATCGACGGCGGCCTGGACCAGCTGGCCACCCAGAACGACCCGACCACGTTCCTGAACCAGATCTCGCAGGGCGGCAAGATCACCAAGACCGAGAAGACCACGCTCGACGGCCAGCCTGCGACGCACTACACGATCGACGTGGACACCGCCAAGGCCAAGGCCGACCTGCCGCCGCAGCTGGCCGGCGCGGTCTCGCCGATGACCGTGGACCTGTGGCTCAACGGCGACAACCTGCCGCTCCAGGTGAACGCGGTGGCCGGCAACACGTACGCCGCGAAGATCCACTACACCGACTGGGGCGGCAAGGTCGACGTCCAGGCCCCGCCCGCTGACCAGGTCGCGGACCTCAAGGACCTCGGCGGTCATTGACGGGTAGGGCCAGCACCCCGCGAGGCCCCGCCCCTGCTTCGCACGGTTGCTGGGTTTTCGAGCTCCGCCACCCGACGCGCCCCACCGAGCCGACGCGGGCCTCGAAAACCCGGCAAGGGCGAGGCAGGGGCTCAAAGGGGGCCGAGCCGAGCCGCCGAAGGCGGCGCCAAAAAATCGGTGGTGGGGCTGAATAGCCTGGTGGTGAGGCTGCCGATCGTGGCCGAAACCAGGGGGGACCCACCATCATGCGCAAGACTGTTGTGGGCTGTGCCGTGCTCGTGACGCTGGCTGCCTGCGGCGGCCCGCAGAACGCCAGCGCCGGCGGGCCCGAGCCCGTGACCGACGCCGTGCAGCTGGCCGCGCTGGCCAAGACCAGCGCCGACAAGACCAAGAGCGTCGACATGGACGCCGTGATCAACGTCCAGCAGCAGAAGATGGAGATGTCCGGCGCGGCGCTGATCGACGGCGCGAACACGCAGCTGGACATGAAGATGAGCAGCAAGACCGGCGACATGGAGATCCGGATCGTCGACAAGGCGGTCTACATGGCCCTGCCCGCCGATGCCCTGAGCAAGGAGGGCGTCACCACGCCGTGGCTGAAGCTCGGCGGCGGGGACGACCCGCTGTCCAAGGCGCTGGCCGGCGGCTTCGACCAGATGGCGGAGCAGAACAGCCCGACGTCGGTGCTGGACCAGCTGTCCAAGGCCGGCAAGATCACCAAGAGCTGGCAGACGACGCTCAACGGCCAGCCGGTCACCCACTACGCGCTCCAGGTCGACACGGCCAAGGCCGGCGAGGCCGACAAGCTGCCGGCCGACGCGGCGGCCCAGCTGCCCAAGACCGCGGACGTCGACATCTGGCTGACCAAGGACCAGCTGCCGGTGCAGGTCGTGATGTCGATGGGCAGCCTGTTCACGTCGACCATCCACTACACGAACTGGGGCGCGAAGGTGGACGTCGCCGCGCCGGCCGCCGACCAGGTCACCGACATCGCCAGCCTCAAGCACTGACCCACCGCTCGGAAGGGACCATTCCACACGTTCACCGTCAGGAATGGTCCCTTCACTGCGTGTGGGATCACCCGTTGGGACTAGCCGGCATCGGTCCTGGGTCCGATGCCGGCTGACTTCCGGCCCCGGCATGCTTGCACCATGATCGAGGCAATCGGCCTGACCAAACGCTACGGGCGGACCGTGGCGGTGCGGGACCTGTCGTTCACGGTCCGGCCGGGCCGGGTGACGGGCTTCCTGGGGCCGAACGGCGCCGGCAAGTCGACGACGATGCGCATGATCCTGGGCCTCGACCGGCCGACCGAGGGCCGGGTGTTGATCGACGGCCGGCCGTATCACGAGCTCAGGCACCCGATGCGCACGGTCGGCGCGCTGCTGGACGCGAAGTGGGTGCATCCCAACCGCTCGGCCCGCAACCACCTGCGCTGGCTGGCGCGGGCCAGCCAACTGCCCAGGGCCCGGGTGGACGAGGTACTGGCGCAGGTCGGGCTGACGACCGTTGCCGACAAGCGGGCCGGGACGTTCTCGCTGGGCATGTCTCAGCGGCTGGGCATCGCCGCCGCGCTGCTGGGCGACCCGCAGGTGTTGCTGTTCGACGAGCCGGTCAACGGCCTGGACCCGGAGGGCATCCTGTGGATCCGCCGGATCATGCAGGGCCTGGCCGCCGAGGGGCGCACCGTGCTGGTGTCCAGTCACCTGCTGTCGGAGATGGCGCAGACCGCCGAGGACCTGATCGTCATCGGCCGCGGACAGTTGATCTCCCAGGGCACCGTCGACGCCTTCGTCAACGGGGCCACCGAGACCACCGTGCTGGTGCGCAGCCCGCAGGCCGAGCGCCTGGTGGAGGTGCTGACCCAGTGGGGCATGTCGGTGCGTATCACGGACGATGACGCGCTGGTGATCAGCGGCGGCAGCAGCGACCAGATCGGCGAGATGGCCGCGACGCACGGCGTCGTGCTGCACGAGCTGAGCCCGCAGCAGGGTTCGCTTGAGGAGGCGTTCATGCGCTTGACCGGTCACGCGGTCGAGTACCAGTCGGACGAGGTGACCGTGTCGTGACGCTGCTGGCCGTCGAGCGGATCAAGCTCTTCTCCACGCGTGCGCCGGTGTGGTGCATCGCGACCGCGCTGGTGCTGACCATCGGCGTCACCGCCGGCCTCACCATGCTCGACCACGCCGGCGAGGGGCCGACGCCGTCGAGCACGCAGACCATGTACATCCTGGGCCTGACCGTGATCATGGTGATGGCCACGCTGTCGGTCACCACCGAGTACCGCTTCGGCACGATGCGGGCCACGTTCCAGGCGGTGTCCAGTCGTAGCCGCGCGCTGCTGGCCAAGGCCACCGTGCTGGCGATCGTCGCCGGTCTGGTCGGGGAGGTGTCGTCGTTCGGGTCCTGGGGCGTGGCCAAGCTGATCGCGCACAGCCCGGACACCGACATCCACACCGCCGCCGAGTGGCGGCAGATCGCCGGCATGGGCCTGGTGTACGCGATCGCCGCCGTGCTGGCCGTCGCGGTGGGCGCGCTGCTGCGCCAGAGCGCCGCGGCGGTGGCCATCCTGCTGGTGTTCCCGCTGCTGGTCGAGCAGCTGGTGGAGATCATTCCGCGGGTGGGCGACCGGCTGCACGACTGGATGCCGTTCGTGGCCGCGAGCCAGTTCGCGAGCACCGCGGACCGGGGCCTGCCCTACGGCCCGTGGGGCGGTCTGGCCTACTTCGCGGCGATCGCCGCCGCCCTGCTGGTGGCCGCTCTCGCAGTGGTCGAAAAAAGAGACGCCTGAACCGCGTCATGACGGCGCACGTGTGTCGTCTCACGGGTACAGGGGCTGGGGAACGAGTGGGAATCGGGGCCCACTCGGGCGAGGGTCCGGACCGCCGATCGGGGGGCGGCCCGGACCCTTGCCGACACCCGGACCGCCTGGTCCACCACCATTTCCTGTTCCCTGGGATCATGCGGACATGATCGAAGCGGTGGGTCTGACCAAACGCTACGGCCGGACCGTCGCCGTGGACGATTTGACCTTCACCGTGCGGCCCGGTGTGGTCACCGGCTTCCTCGGGCCCAACGGCGCCGGCAAGTCCACCACCATGCGGATGGTGCTCGGCCTGGACCGGCCCGACACCGGGTTCGTGCTGATCGAGGGCAAGCGGTTCGGGGAGCTGCGCCGGCCGTTACGCGTGGTCGGCGGCCTGCTAGACGCGAAGTGGGTGCACCCGCACCGCACCGCGCGCAACCACCTGCGCTGGCTGGCCCGGGCCGCCGACCTTCCCCGCACGCGCGTCGACGAGGTGCTGGACCTGGTCGGGCTGGCCAAGGCGGCGCGCAGTCCGGCCGGCGACTTCTCGCTGGGCATGTCGCAGCGGCTGGGCATCGCCGGTGCGCTGCTGGGCGACCCGCGGGTGCTGCTGTTCGACGAGCCGGTCAACGGCCTGGACCCGCAGGGCATCGCCTGGGTGCGCAAGCTGATGCGCACGATGGCCGACAACGGGCGGACCGTGCTGGTGTCCAGCCACCTGCTCGCGGAAATGGCGCAGACCGCCGACGAGCTGATCGTGATCGGCCGCGGACGGTTGATCGCGCAATGTCCCACTGCCCAATTCATCAGCGAGGCGACCGAGTCGTCGGTGCGAGTTCGCACCGCTCAGGTGGAACGTTTGCAGACGGCATTGGTCCACAAGGGTGCGACGGTCCGACATGAGCCTGGCGCACTTGTCGTGGTCGGCCTCGACGCCGCCGAGATCGGCGAGGTGGCCGCCGCCCACGGCGTGGTGCTGCACGAGCTCAGTCCCAGGCGGGGCTCGCTGGAGGAGGCGTACCTGCGCCACACTGAGGACGCGGTGGCGCACCACGCCGGTTGACCGCCGTTTGGTCCAGACCAAGTCGTGATCGGTGGTTCGGCCGCTCGAATGGCGTAATAACTGCATGAAGACCACGTGAACTCCCGCACAGGAACGTGCGAAGCGCCGCCAGAAGTGATCGGATCGAATTATCCCGTCAGGCAGCCCATGGAGGTGAGCGGTGGCGGTGACCGATTCGCACCCACGTCGCAACACACGCAAGAGCGTGCGGGTGGAGCCGATGGCCACGCTGGAGTGGTCTCAGGCGGTCGAGCTGGCAGGCGTCCGGGACGACGCCGCCGGACCCGAGGACATCCGTCGCGCCTGGATCCACCGGGCCCCCGAACGACAGGTCGTCGGCCTGTACCGGGTGCTCAGCCAGTTCGAGCCCGAACTGCCCGCGCCCTGGTGGCTGCGGGCGCTGGCCGCCGGCGGGCTGCCCACCCGCAAGGCCGCCTTCCGGATGGAGGACGAGGTCGGCGAGCTGCTCGCCGCCCGGCCGGGCTGGGTCTACGTGCCCTGGGAGGACGGCTACTGGGAGTACGTGCCGTCCGAGGTGTACGCGGCCGGCGAGGCGCCGACCGTGCCCACCACCGTGCTGTTCACCGCCCGCCACCGCGGCTGGCTGGACGTGCTGCCGGCGCACCGTGGCGCCGTGCCCAAGCGGACCGCGGTCCGCGGCGTCGACGACCTCCGGAGCAGGCTGGACGACATCGAGGCGACCTGATCTGGAAGAGTCATGCAACCGTGAGACAGTCAGACCCGAATCAGGCCGAGCAGCGTCCACCGCACCACCGCTCCATCGTCTCCTACGTCCAGCGCGGCGAGCGCATGACGGTCGGCCAGCAGCGCGCCTGGGACACCCGGTGGCCCGAACTGGGCCGCGAGGTGAAGGAGCTGCCGCCCGGCCCGCTCGCGCTGGACGAGTGGTTCGGCCGGCCGGCGCCGGTGCTGCTGGAGATCGGGTCCGGGATGGGCGAGACCACCTCGCAGCTGGCTGCCGCGCAGCCGGAGCTCAACTACCTCGCCGTCGAGGTGTACAAGCCGGGTCTGGCCCAGCTCATCCTGCGGGCCGACGTCCTGGAGGTGGACACGCTCCGGCTGCTGCGGGGCGACGCCGTCACCGTGCTGACCGAGCACCTGGAGCCGGCGTCGCTGGCCGGCGTGCGGCTGTTCTTCCCGGACCCGTGGCCCAAGGCCAAGCACCACAAGCGGCGCATCGTGCAGCCCGACTTCGTCGCTCTGGTGGCGTCCCGGCTCGTGCCCGGCGGTGTGTTCCACATGGCCACCGACTGGGAGGAGTACGCGGAGCAGATGATGACCGTGTGTAGCGACGAGACTCGGTTGCGCAACGTGTACGCGGATGAGCCGGGCGGGTGGGCGCCCCGACCCGACTGGCGGCCGGTCACCAAGTTCGAGAACCGGGCCGTCGAGGAGGGCCGGATCAGCCACGACCTGATGTTCGCCAAGGTCGACTAGGTCACCCGACCAGGTAATCAAGCTGCGACGCCCTGCGGTCGAGTCGGCCACTCTCGGTCTAACGCTCACCCTTTCGGGGGGAGATCCACTAGGCCGACGTGTGCCCCTTCTGGCAGTGACGAGTGAGGCCGGGCGGCGGTTACGGTTGCCGACCGTGACGGCTCTGGCAACCCTCCCTGCCCTCGACTGCGTCGATCTCGACGCCGCCGAGGAGTTCCTCCGCATGTTCCACGACGCGCACCCGGAGGCCGGGCCGGTGAGCCAGCGCCTCACGACCGTACGCACCGAGATCGCCGACACGGGCACCTACCGGCACACGCCCCAGGAGCTCGCCTACGGCGCCCGGGTGGCGCTGCGGGACAGCGGCTGGTGCACCAGCGGCGTGCCGTGGCGCCGGCTCAAGGTCCGCGACCTGCGCGGCCTGCGCAACGCGGCCGCGGTCGCCGCCGAATGCGTGCAGCACCTGCGGCTGTCCACCAACGGCGGCCAGATCCAGCCGCTGGTCACGGTGTTCGCGCCGGACACGCCGTCCACGCCCGGGCCGTGCATCTGGAACGAGCAGCTCGTGCGGTACGCCGGCTATCGGGACGCCAACGGCAAGGTCGTCGGCGATCCGCGGTACGCCGACTTCACCGCCGCCGTCACGAACATGGGCTGGCGGCCGCCGACCCAGCGCGGCCGGTTCGACCATCTGCCGCTGGTGGTGGAGACCGCGCACGAGGGACCGCAGCTGTTCACGGTGCCGCGGGACATGATCCAGGAGGTGCCGCTGGAGCACCCCGACCTGGCGTGGTTCGTCGAGCTCGGGCTGCGCTGGCACGCCGTGCCGGTGATCAGCAACATGCGCCTGGTGATCGGCGGCGTGACCTATCCGGCGGCGCCGTTCAACAGCTGGTTCGTCGGGGCCGAGATCGGCACCCGCAGCCTGGCCGACGAGGGCGCGTATGCGGTGGCCAGGGAGGTCGCCGCGCGGCTCGGGCTGGACACCCGCACCGAGCGGACGCTGTGGCGGGACCGGGCGACCGTCGAGCTGAACCGAGCGGTGCTCCACTCGTTCGACGCCGCCCAGGTGACGATCACCGATCACCATGCCGAGGCGCTGCACCGGCTGGCGTGGCTGCGATCGCGGCAGCGGGCCGGCGGCAACCGGCCGGCGTTCCGGATCGACTCGACGACGGCGCAGCGGGCCAGGCAGGGCGCCCCGGCGCGGTTCGCCGACGCCGTCGACACCGAGCCGCACGGCGGTCGGCTCGCGGCCCTGCTGCGCAAGCAGTTGGGCTGAGGGGTGCTTACTTGGTCTGCTCGCTGTCGACCAGCAGGCCCGTGACCACCATGACCGCCAGCACCAACATGCCGACCACCGCGCCGCTCCAGGTCATGACCATCGAGAACATCTCGCACCTCTTTCTCCGACGTTGCCTCAAGCCTCGCCGTGCGGTGCGTCATCGGGCGTCGGCCCGCGGACTCGATCCCGGCTACGCCGCAGGTCTGACAGGGCGCCAGCCCACGGGTTGACGGCGGTGGCCCCGGCTACGCCCTACGGTGTCCGACGTGGAGAACGGGTACCTCGGCTGGCGGGCGCTGGCCCGCCGCCAGTGGCCGCTGGCCACCGCACTCGTGCTGCTGATGCTGTTGCAGATGGTGGAGTGGCGCGGGCTGGACCCCGGCCTGTGGTGGCAGCTGCCGTTCGACCTGATCCTGTTCGTGCTGGCCGTGATCTCGCCGCGCCGCCCGTTCGACGCCGCGCTGGCCGCCTCGATCACCATCTTCGCGAGCGCGCTGCTCGTGCACTGGCTCGGCCACGTGCAGATCGGCGGCGACATCATCCCGCTGGCCGCCGGCATGGCGATGGTCGCGATCGTGGTGCGGCAGGCCACGCGGGGCCGGGCCGCGGTGGGCACCCTGGCCCTGATCGCGTCGAACCTGGTCGCGGTCTACCTCGACAACGACAGCGTCCCCGACTCCGCACCGTTGGAGCTGGTGAACGTCGGCACCGTATGGGGTGTCTGCTTCGCGGTCGCCATCGGCACCGGCCTGTACTTCCGCGCCCGCGACCGGGAACGCCGTCAGGCCGAGTCCGCCTCCGTTGCCGCCGCGCAGCAGGCCGAGCGGCTGGCTCTGGCCCGGGAGCTGCACGACGTCGTCGCGCACTACGTCACCGGCATCGTCGTGCACTCGCAGGCCGCCCAGGCCATCGCCGACCAGAACCCCGAGGCCGCCCGGCAGGTGCTACCGATCATCACCGCCAGCGGGCACGAGGCGTTGACCGCCATGCGCCGCCTCGTCGGCACCCTGCGCGGCACCGAGGCCTCGCCCACCAGCCGTGACAACGACGAGCTGGAGGCCCAGATCCGGCGCACCGTCGAGCAGGTCGGTGGGCCCGTGCGGCTCGAGGTGAAGCTCGCCGACCCCGTGCCGCCCGAGCTGGCGCAGTCCGTGATCCGGCTCGTGCAGGAGTCGCTGACCAACGCCCGCAAGCACGCCGCCGGCGTCAGCCGGATCGATGTGGACGTGCGCACCGACGACGGCGCCGTGCTGGTGCGGGTCGCCGACGACGGAACCGGCCAGCACAGCAGCCCCGTCGGCGGGTCCGGCGGCTTCGGGCTCGTCGGCATGCGGGAGCGGGTCGAGCTGCTCGGGGGCCGGTTCAGCGCCGGTCCGAACGGCGGCAGCGGCTGGACGGTGGCCGCCGAGCTGCCGCTGGGCGGATGACAGAATCCCGTCATGGTTGAGGCTTTCCGGCTCCGTGCCCCGGTTGTGCTGCCCTGCGACGCCGCCTGCTCCGTCGTCCGCGACGCGGTCGTCGACGTCGGCGCCGACGGGCGGCTGGGCTACGTCGGGCCCGCCTCCAACGCGCCGGAGATCTCGCTGCCCGTACGGGATCTGCCCGGCATCCTGATGCCCGGTCTGATCAACGCCCATGCGCACAGCCCCATGACCGTGCTGCGTGGGATGGGCGGCGACCTGCCGCTCATGGCGTGGCTCCAGGACGTCATCTGGCCTGCCGAGGGGCGCCTCGACGGCGACGACGTGCGGGCCGGCATGCGGCTCGGGGCGTTGGAGATGCTTCGGCACGGCGTGACCACCAGCGTCGAGATGTACTTCTACGCCGAGTCCATCGTCGAGTCGGTGCTGGAGGTCGGTTCGCGGGTCGTGCTCACGCCGGCCGTGATCGCCGCGCCCGGCTGGGACCGGCTCGGCAGTTGGCTGCACATGACCGACCAGATCAGCGCGTGGATCGACGCGGACGGGCTGCGGTTCGGGCCCGGGGAGCGGATCGAGCTCGGCTACGGGCCGCACTCCGCGTACACGCTGCCCGCCGAGGCGCTGCCCGTCATCGCCGCCGAGGCCCGGCAGCGAGGGGCTCTGTTGCACATCCACGTAGCCGAGTCCCTCGCCGAGGATCAGGCCGTGCGGGAGGCCCACGGCTCCGTGCCGCTGCTGCTCAATTCGCTGGGGGTGTTCGGCGGCCGGGTGCTGACCGCCCACTCCGTCCATCTGTCCGATGTGGACATTCAGCTCTACGCCGCCGGCGGCGTCGGCGTCGCCCACTGCCCCGGCTCCAACGCCAAGCTGGCCTCCGGCACCGCTCGGCTCCTGGACCTGCGCCGCCATGGCGTGCAGGTCGGCCTCGGCACCGACGGTCCCGCCAGCAACGACGACCTCGACCTCTGGCAGGAGATCCAGCTCGCCGCCATGCTCGCCCGGCTCTCGTCCGCCGACGCCGCCGCCCTCACCGCCGCTCAGTCCCTGCTCATGGCCACCCGTGGCGGCGCCGCCGCCATCGGCCGTGACGACCTCGGCACCCTCGCCCCCGGCGCGTGTGCCGACCTCGTGCACATAGACCTCGACGACCCCGCCTTCGCCGCCGGCCTCGACGTCCCCGACGCCCAACTCCTGTCCAACCTCGTCTGGGCCGCCGGCTCACGGCGTGTGCGCGAGGTCTGGGTCGCCGGCTCCCAGGTCGTCGCCGACGGCGAGGCCACGCAGGTCGACCGCGCCGCGGCGGCGGCGGAGGTCCGCAAGGTCACCCACCGCCTGCTGGCGGACGCCTGACTAAGCGGCCGCTTCGCAGGATTCCGCCGGGACCTGCGGGGCGGCCGTTTCGACGACTCGGGGCTTGCGGCGGCTGATGGCCACGCCGGCAAGGCACAGGGCGCCGCCGATCAGGCCGAGGGCCGTCGGCACCTCGCCGAGCGTCACCCACGACACCAGCACGGCGATGCCGGGGACGCACAGCGTCGTGGCGGCCATGCGACCGGCGTCGGTCCGGGCCAGGGCGTACGCCCACGTGGTGAATGCGATCGCGGTGGGTCCGACGCCCAGGAAGACGACGCCGGCGATCGACCCACCGGAGGCGTGGGCGAGTTCGACCACGGCCTGCGGGGCGAACGGCAGTGTGGCGACCAGGCCGGCGGCGCAGCCGACCCAGGTCGCGGTGACCGCGTCGACGGAGCGCAATGCGACCTTCTGCATCAACACCCCTGCGGCGTAGAGCACGGCGGTGACCAGGCCCAACACGATGCCCAGCGTGTCGACCACACCGCCGCCGTCACCGCCGACGGCGATCACGAGGACGCCGGTGAAGGCGACGAGCATGCCGATCATGACCGGTCGGGGGAAGCCTTCGCGGAACACGACGCCGGCGACCACGGCGACCAGGATCGGCGCGACGTTGACCAGCAGCGCGGCGGTGCCGGCGTCCAGATGCCGTTCGGCCCAGTTGAGCACGACGGTGTAGCCGGCGAACCACAGCACGCCGTAGCCGAGCACGAAGGCGAGTGCCCGCCCACGGGGCAGCGGGCGGCGGTAGCGGAGGGCCACCACTGCGAGCGCGACCGTGCCGACGGCCAGCCGCGCGAAGGCCAGCGATCCGGGGGAGAGGTCCTCGCCGACGGCGCGGATGACCACGAAAGCGGAGGCCCAGAGCAGCACTGTCGTCAGGACGGCGGCCACGGCGCGGTATTTGGTCGGCATGTCTTTGACGATGGCCCGCCGAAAGCGTAAGCACAAGCGAGAAAAACTGCCGCATTGTTCAGTCGCACTGTAGTGTTGCAGCGTGGACATTCACCGGCTTCGCGTGCTGCGCGCGGTCGTGGCGGACGGATCCATCCGCGGCGCCGCGACCAGCCTCGGCTACACCCCGTCGGCGATCAGCCAGCACATCACCGCGCTGCAGAAGGAAACCGGGCTCACGCTGGTGCAACGCACCGGCCGGAGCATCGAGCCGACGGCGGCCGGCCGCACCGTGGCGGCGCAGGCGGCCCGGGTCTTCGAACGGATCGCCGAGCTGGAATCGGTCGTGTCCGACCTGCGGGCGGGCCGGGTCGGAGCGCTGTCCGTGAGCTACTTCGCCTCCGCCGGGGCGGTCTGGATCCCGCCCATGGTCGCCACGCTGGCCCGCGAGTTCCCCGGGCTCCGTCTGGACCTGCGGCTGATCGAACTGGTCGGAGCGGACGCCGGCCCGCCGGACGTCGAGATCTTCGTCGACGGCACGGAGCCCGCCGACATCAGGGGCTATCGGGTGCGGTCCCTGCTCACCGAGCCGTACTTCGCCGTGGTGCCGCAGGGTTCCGCGCTGGCCGACCGGATCGAGGTGGACCTGGCGGAGCTGCGCGACGAGGCCTGGGTGGACAACGACGTGGCCCGTGGCGCGTGCCGGCAGGCGGTGCTCGACGCCTGCTCAACGGTCGGCTTCAGCCCGGCCTTCCACATCGAGACCCAGGACTACCCGACCGCGATCAAGTTCGTGGCCGAGGGCATGGGCATCACCGTGATCCCCCGGCTCGGCCTCGGCGCGCTGCCGGCCTCCACCGTCGCCGTGCCGATCGTGAACCCCACACCGCGGCGGAGCATCTCCGTCCGGGTCCGCGATGCGGTCGCCGATCACCCCGCCGCGGTCCGGCTGCTCGAACTACTCGACACCCACGTCCGCAGGACTAGTGCGATCGAGAGCGCACGTTGACGTCCTGGACGTGGGCGTCCGGCGGCGCGAGCAGGGCGAAGGTGACGGCCTGGGCCACGGACTCGGGGGTCAGGTAGTCGTCGGGGCGGTACTCGCCGCCCTCGCTCTCGCGGACGGCGCGCTGCATGTCAGTGGCGGTCCGACCGGGGTACACGGTGGTGACGCGAAGCTGCGGCTCCTCGGCGCGCAGGACGTCGGCGAAGGCCCGCAGGGCGAACTTGCTAGCGGCATAAGCGCCCCAGTTGGGGTTGGCGCGCAGGCCGGCGCCGGAGTTGATGAGCACGACCTGGCCGGCGGCGGCGCGCAGCGCGGGCAGCAGGAGGCGCGTCAGCTCGGCGACGGCGACGACGTTGACCTCCAACGTGGTCCGCCACACCTCGACCGGCGTCTCGGCCAGCGACCCGAGCTTGGCCACGCCGGCGCTGTGCACGAGCACGTCAAGCCGGTCGATCGCGGCGGCGGCCTCGGCGACGGCCTCGGAATCGGTGAGCTCGACCGGCCACGGCGTGGCGGACGGGAAAGTGGCGGCCGCGGCCTTGAGCGCCTCGACGTCGCGGCCGCCGAGCAGCAGGTGGTGGGTGGGAGCAAGCGCGGCGGCCACGGCGGCGCCGATGCCGCGGGAGGCGCCGGTGATCAGGGCGGTCGGTCGAGGCGTCATGATCCCCAAGCTAACTCGTTCGGTCGAACGGCCATAGTTCGGATGGACGTGCACAGGTGCGCATATGAGCATCGAGAGCGCCGACCGCGTTTTGTTTCACCCGCAACCACGCCGCCTAACCTGCGAAAACCCACCCGAAGCGGTGAAATCGGCCGCCGTCCGGCGGTCGGATCCCGGCGACGGTGTCAGGCTCGGAAGATCAATGGCGGCGACCGGACGGGAGGGATTCCGTCATGCGCACACGGGCACTGGTCGTCGCGACGGTCGTCCTGCTCGCGGCGGCGCTCGCCGTCCCGGCGGCGGCCGATCCGGTCGCGTCGCCGGCCGTCTCCGGCGGCTCGAACTACGACTTCTATTACCTGGACGGCTGCTACTACCAGCCGTACCAAGTGGTCGACGCGTTCAACAAGGCGCCGACGATCATCGCCTACCAGTTGGCCGGCCTGAAGCGCAGCGGCCAGAACCGGCTGTCCATCGGCGTCTACCACCACCACGGCGCGGACAACGGCACCGCCATGGACTCCACCGGCGGCCGGCTTCCCCCACAGGACCAGGAGAACCTCGCCGGTCTGCTCGCCGACGTCAAGCAGGCCGGCTTCGCCGAGATCACGGTCGTGCTGCATCCCTCCGACGGCAACGACCCCAGCACCTGGGACACCTGGCAGGAAGCCATGTACCAGGAGAACTGGCAGCTCATCCAGTCGCTGCACCCGATCCTCGCCGCCGCCGGCGTGCCGTTCCACCTCGACCTGGGCAGCGAACTCACCGCGTCCGGCAACAACGAGCCCCTGGTGCTGCGCTACGACCAGCAGCTGTGGCAGACCTACACAGCCGCCTTCGGCCGCGCCGACACCGTCGGCTTCTCCATCTACGGCAACGATCCCGGCCAGGTGCTCAACGTGTCCAAGATCTACGGCAGCGCGCCACCGTCCATCTTGGACCTGCACATCTACGGCGACGAGGCCGCGCAGTTCACCTACAACGACAACCAATTGCGGCAGCAGGGTCTCACCACCCAGCCGGTGATCATCGGCGAGGCCTACTACAACGACAAGGACGCTGCGGCCGGCTTCGCGCAGGCGGCGCGCAAGACCGGTCGGCAGATCTACTACCTGACGCAGTGGCCGAAGACGCGCGCCAACAACTCCGAGTGCAGCCGCGTCGACGTAGCCCCACCGACCGACTACGCCGAGTACGCCGCCGCCGGCTTCTGAACCAGCTCCGCCGCCAGCAGCGGCGAGATCCGGTCCGCCAGCGACTGGTAGCCGTCCGGGCCGAGGTGCAGGCCGTCGACCACCAGATCCGCGTACACCAGATCGCGCCCGTCGATCACGTGCACGCCGCCGGCCGCCTCCGCGACCAGGCCGCGAATATCGGCCAGGGTCAGACCCAGCGCGTTGACCTCGTCCTCCCGGGCCGGCGCCAGCGGCGGGGTGATCACGACGACCGGCTGGTCCGCGATCACGTCCAGGAAGGACTCCAGCGCCGGACCGAGGGTCCGCCGGCTGAAGCTCGCCGCGTGGTGGATGTCCACGCCGACGCACAGCGTCACCAGGTCGGGACACTGCTCGTGGATCGTCTGCGCGACCACCGGATCGAGATGGCATTCGCCGGAGAAGCCCAGGCAGGTCAGCCGCCACCCGTGCCGCCGCGCCAACTCCGCCGGCCAGGTCTGGCTCGGGCCGTCCACCAGCCGGCACTGCGTGATCGCGCTGCCGTACGCCACCCAGTGCGGACCGGTCCGGCTCAGCGGCCGAACCATGCTGTGCGCCGCCAGCCGCAGGCTGCCGACCTGGGTGCGGCCGTAGTTCGGCAGCCACACGTCCACGTTGGCCGGCTGGCCCGGCAATGCCACGGTCAGCACCTGCTCGCCCGGCTTGACCGCCATCCGGTGCGCCAGCTGACCGTCGACCACCACGTCCACCGGCGAGGAGTAGTCCGGGTCGCCGAACAGCGGCACCGACAGCAGGCGGGCGTCCGTGCGCAGACCGACGCGGACCCCAGCCGGCATCCTGGCCAACGCCGCCAGCCTCGGCGTCGGGATCCGGTCCGCCGGCAGCCGCCACGGCTGCCACCAGTCGCCGGCGCGTCGAAGTTCGACCAGTCCGTCCCAGCTCAGCTGGGGGTCGTCCGGGTCGAGCCACACCTCCCGCACGTCAGGTCGTGAGCAGCTGATCGAACCGGCGCGCGAACAGGTAGGCGTCCCCCGGCCAGCGGGCCGAGAGGTAGTTGCCGTCCTGCACCGTGAAGGCCGGACCGTCGTCGGTGGCCGTGCCTCTCGCCGACCCCGCGAACGGCCCTCTCTCGAATCTCGCGCCGGCCTGGCGCACCTCGTCCTCGACGTACAGCGGATACGTCCGGTAGTAGCGTCCCAGCTTCCACGCAGTCCCGTAGTACGCCATCCGCTCCATGTACTTCGGCAGACACGTCGTGCGCCGACCCGCCAGCACCCCCGCGCGGGCCAGCACGATCGGGCCGTGGCAGATCGAGCCCACCGGCCGCTCCAGCCGCCAGAAGTCCGCGACCTTGGCGTGCAGGACCTCGCTGCCGAGGTACTGCCGCATGCCCGGCGCGTGGCCGCCGGCCAGCACCAATCCGTCGTACTCGGACGGCTCGATCGCCTCCCACGCGACCGTCCCCACGAACCCGGGATCCGCCTCGAGCTCCTGATAGAACCGCTTCGGCTCCGGCTCGGCGCCCAGCTGCCCGAAGATCACGCCGGTGAGCAGCCGCGGATCCGCCGCCGGTCTGGTGCCGGCCCGCTCCGTGCTGAACACGACCTGGTGGCCGGCGTCGGTCAGCAGCCGCCACGGCACCGCCACCTCGGTGACGTCGAAGTCGTGATCCGGCAAGGGCATCAGGATCCGCACCCGAGCATCCTGCCAGCACCCGAATGGGCGACACCAGCTACTGTGTCCGGCCGCCCGCCCCGCGGGCGGCCGGACGTGCCCTAACGCTCCAGCTCGCCGCGGATGAACTTCTCCACGGCGTCGTGCGCTTGCGCGTCGGAGTACTGCTCCGGCGGCGACTTCATGAAATAGGATGACGCGGACAGGATCGGGCCGCCGATGCCGCGGTCGAGGGCGATCTTGGCCGCGCGGACGGCGTCGATGATGATGCCGGCGGAGTTGGGGGAGTCCCAGACCTCCAGCTTGTACTCCAGGTTGAGCGGCACGTCGCCGAAGGCGCGGCCCTCCAGGCGGACGTAGGCCCACTTGCGGTCGTCCAGCCACTGCACGTAGTCCGACGGCCCGATGTGCACGTTGCGGGCGCCCAGGTCACGGTCCACCTGCGAGGTCACCGACTGCGTCTTGGAGATCTTCTTCGACTCCAGCCGGTCCCGCTCCAACATGTTCTTGAAGTCCATGTTGCCGCCGACGTTGAGCTGCATGGTGCGGTCGAGCAGCACCCCGCGGTCCTCGAACAGCTTGGCCAGCACCCGGTGCGTGATGGTCGCCCCGACCTGCGACTTGATGTCGTCGCCGACGATCGGCACGCCGGCCTCGGTGAACTTGGCCGCCCAGGCCGGGTCGGAGGCGATGAACACCGGCAGCGCGTTGACGAAGGCGACGCGGGCGTCGATGGCGCACTGGGCGTAGAACCGGTCCGCCTCCTCGGAGCCGACCGGCAGGTAGGAGACCAGCACGTCGACCTGGGCCTCGCGCAGCGCCCGCACCACGTCGACCGGCTCCTGGTCGGACTCGTCGATGGTCTCCCGGTAGTACCGGCCGAGGCCGTCCAGGGTGTGGCCGCGCTGCACGGTCACCCCGAGCGGCGGCACGTCGGCGATCTTGATCGTGTTGTTCTCGCTGGTCACGATCGCCTCGGACAGGTCGAGACCGACCTTCTTGGCGTCCACGTCGAACGCGGCGACGAACTCCACGTCCCGCACGTGGTAGTCGCCGAACTGGACATGCATCAGGCCGGGCACCCTGGTCCCCGGCTCGGCGTCACGGTAGTAGTGCACCCCCTGAACCAGGGATGCGGCGCAGTTGCCGACACCCACGATGGCTACCCGCACACTCATCCGGACTCCTCCTCGGTGTGGTTGGCATTACCACTGCCAACGCGACGCTGAGCACGTGCTGTTCCATCGCTGGTCAGCCCGGCTTTTCAGCCTCTCATGGCGACCTGTCGCCGACCTGTTGTTGTGGCGCGGGTGACACAGCGTGGCCGGGCACTGCCCTGAACGGCCCATCAGGGCTCAGGAGGCGCCACGTACTCTGTTGTGCGTGCGGACCCAGAGGCAGGTGGTGGACTACGCGTTGCAGCGCCGTGCGCTGCTCGCGGAGGTCTACTCGGGCCGGGTCGGCACGATGGAGGTCTGCGACGCGAGCCCGTACCTGGTGCGGGCCGCGAAGTTCCATGGGCAGCCGACGGAGACGAGCTGCCCGGTGTGCCGCAAGGAGCAGCTGACCCTGGTGTCCTGGGTCTACGGCGACGAGCTCAAGCACATAGCGGGTTCGGCGCGCACACCGGACGAACTGGACCGGATGAGCTCCCTGTACGAGGAGTTCACCGTGTACGTCGTCGAAGTTTGCCGTACATGTAGTTGGAACCACCTGGTGCAGTCATACGTCCTGGGGACGGGCGGCTTGCGCGCACGCAAGCCGCGTCGGCGCACCGCTGCGGAGTGAACACCCTCCTGAGCAGCGGCGTCTAACAGTAGAGACGATGGACGTGCACGACTGGTTGCCTACCTGGTGGGTACCGATCTGGAAGGCCGTTTGGTGAGTGACGAGCGTGGTGACGAGGCCCAGTGGCCGAGCTTCGACGAGTCGGAGCAACCCGGCCGCCGGGGCGGCGGTCAGCCGGCGTGGCCGGGTGACCAGCCGACGAGTCGAGGGCCCGGCGGTCGACCGCCGGTGCCGCCCGGACAGCAGCCGACCATGCGGGGTCCCAACACCCCGCCGCGGGGCTACCCACAGCAGCCGCCCCGCCGCCCGATGGGCCCGGGCGGTCCCGGTGGCCCTGGTGGTCCGCAGCAGCCCCCGATGGGTCGGGGCGGGCGCCCTGTCGGTCCCGGTCCGAACGGGATGGGCGGCCGGCCGCCCGGCCCCGGCCAGCGCGGCGGCGGCCCGAACGCGCCGACCCAGCGCACCCCGTTCAACCAGCCCACGGACATGCTGCCGCCGGTGCACGAGGAGTACCAGCGCGAGCCGGAGCTGATGACGCACCGCGAGCACGACCTGCCGCCGGGTGCCAACGACTTCATCGAGCCCGACGAGTACCTGGACAACGAGTACGACGAGGCGACGCTGCGCAAGAAGCGCATCTGGCGCCGGGTCCGCCGCACCGCCTACGTGCTGGCCGCCGTCGGCTTCGTCGGCCCCATCGTCGCGTTCATCATCACGTACTTCCTCGTCACGCCGCCGGACCCGCAGACGGCGCTGAGCCAGCAGCAGACCATGACCATCTACTACAAAGATGGCAGCGTGATGGCCTCGCTCGGCCCGCAGAGCGGCGGCGACCGCACGTATCTGACCATCGACAAGATCCCGAAGATGGTGCAGCACGCGGTCGAGGCGGCCGAGGACGAGACGTTCGAGACCAACAGCGGCTTCGACATCAAGGGCATCGGCCGCGCCGTGCTGAACCAGCTGCGCGGCAACGGCGGCGGTGGTTCGGGCATCTCGCAGCAGTACGTGAAGAAGGCCACCGGCAACGAGGACCACACGTACAGCCGTAAATGGGTCGAGCTGGTGCAGTCGATCAAGATGAACCAGGTCCAGTCCAAGGACCACATCATGGAGTCCTACCTCAACATCGTCTACTTCGGCCGCGGCGCGTACGGCATCCAGGCCGCGGCGCAGGCCTACTTCGGCAAGAACGTCGGCGACCTCAACCCGTCCGAGGCCGCGTTTCTCGCCGGCTGCATCAACGTGCCAAGCCTCAACGAGGACCCGGCGCACACCAACGACCGCTGGACGTACACGATGGGCCGGATGGTCGCCAACGGCTGGATCAGCCAGGCCGACCGGGCCAAGTACCCGCAGCAGCCGAAGCCGATCCCGAACAACAGCGACGACGGCGGCGCGCTGCCCGGCCCGACGACGTTCGTGGTCCGGCAGATCATCGACGAGGCGGGCAAGCAGGACTTCGCCGGCCTCGACCGGCCCGCCCTCCAGCAGGAGGGCGCGAAGATCTACACCACCATCGACAAGGCGGCGATGGACAAGGCGGTCACCGCCAACCAGACGGTGATGGCCAAGGACACCCCGCACAATCCGAGCATCGCGTCGGCGCAGGTGTCGATCGACCCGCAGACCGGCGGCATCGTGGCCTGGTACGGCGGCCCCGATCCGAAGAAGTTCAGCTACGACATGGCAGTCACCCCGAACCAGCCGGGCTCGTCGTTCAAGCCGTTCGTGTTCATGGCCGGCATGCAGAACAACCCGCAGATCGGCCTCCAGTCGCTGTACAACGGCAAGGGCCCGCAGCAGTTCGGTCAGGGCCAGGACAAGGTCACCATCAACAACTCCGACGGCGAGGAGTGCCCGACGGAGCCGTGTTCGGTCCAGACCGCGATGACGCTGTCGATCAACACGGTGTTCTACAAGATGACCGACGACGTCGGCCCGACCAACGTGCGCAAGGCGGCGCTGGCCGCGGGCATCGCCCCGACGCAGACCTTCGGCAACCAGACGGTGCCGTCGCTCCAGGCGATCGGCAGCAACGGGCCGGCCGACGGTATCGGCATCGGCCAGTACGAGGTGCGGCCGCTGGACATGGCCCAGGGCTACGCCACGCTGGCCAACAACGGCATGTACATCCCGGCGCACTTCATCACGAAGATCGATAACAGCAACGGCGACACCAAGTACGACGCCAAGGCCAACCCGAAGCTGACGCCGACGCCGGCGTTCGACAAGGCGAACGCGCAGCACAACGCGCAGCTGGCCCGCAACGTCACGGAGTCGATGCTGAAGGTGGCGGGCAGCTCCTGCGCCGACCTGGCCCACACGCAGTGCGCCAGCCTGTCCGGTAACCGCCCGGTCGCCGCGAAGACCGGCACCGCCGGCTACATCGGCCCGGACGGCATCGACCACAACGAGAACGGCAACGCGTGGATGGTGGGCTACACGCCGCAGGTCGTGACCGCGGTGTGGGTGGGCAACAACGACCACCTCGGGCCGATCAAGGGCTTCTACCTCAACCGGATCGGTTCCCAGACGCAGAACTACAACATCTTCGGTCGTGAGGAGCCCGCGTACATCTGGAAGATGTTCATGGACGCCTACCTCCAGGGCCAGCCGGTCGTGCCGTTCCCGACGTTCACGGACCTCGGTGGCAAGGGCAACTTCAGTGGGATGACCACGACGACCACGACGACCGCCACCACCGACGCCACGACGACCGACACCACGACGACCAACGAAGACCAGCCGACGACGACCACCAAGCACACCAAGACGACCGATCCCTGTATCCCCGGCCTCAACTGCACGACGACCACCACCACGACCACCGACAACGGGAACGGTCATGGCGGCGGAGGCGGTCCGGGCGGTGGCGGGGTACCCACGGGCTGAGCAACTCCGCCACGGGGGTCGGCGTCTGACCTGATGTGGCGGAGGAGCAGCTAGAGGACAAGCGGGACAACAGAAAACGGGTTTGGCGGCGGGTCCGGCGCACGTGCTACGTGCTGGTGTCCGCCGCCTTTCTCGTGCCCGTGATCGGGTTCGTGATCACCTACCTGACGGTCGACGTGCCCGATCCGGACACGCTCGCGGCGCGGGAGACGCAGACGGTCTCGCTGTACTACTCCGACGGCAGCAAAATGGTGGACATCGCCCCCGGCGGCACCCGGTCGAAGGTCACGTACGCGCAGATCCCCGACCTGGTCAAGCACGCGGTGTTCGCCGCCGAGGACGCCACCTTCGAGGAGAACGCCGGCTTCGACGTGAAGTCGATCGTGCGGGCGTTGTGGATCCAGCTCTCCGGCGGGCACAGCGGCGGCTCCGGCATCACCCAGCAGTACGTCAAGGCGGCCACTGGTGACGACGCCCCCACGCTGGGCCGCAAGTGGGAAGAACTGGTGACGGCGTTCAAGATGAACAACGAGAAGTCCAAGGAGGACATCTTCACGGCGTACGCGAACACCGTCTACATCGGACGCGGCGCGTACGGGATCGCCGCCGGCGCGCAGGCCTACTTCGGCAAGAACCTCAATCAGCTCAACGCTTCCGAGGCGGCGCAGCTGGCCGGCATGATCCAGGGGCCGAGCAAGAGCGAGGACGGCGCGTACCGGTCGCGGCGCTGGACGAACGTGATGACACAGATGGTGGACAAGGGCTGGCTGTCGGCGGGCGACCGGGCCCGCTTCACCGCGCCGCCGGGGCTGATCGCCCTGGACAAGGCGCGGCCGACGACGCTGACCGGCACCCGGGAGGCGATCGAGGACCAGGTGCTTGACGAGCTCAGTCAGCAGCCGTTCGGCATCAGCGAGGACCAGGCCGAGCGGCAGGGCGTGAAGATCTACACGACCATCGACCCCAAGGCTCAGGATGCCGCCGAGCAGGCCGTCGCCGGTGTGATGAACGGTCAGCCGCGGGCGCTTCAGCAGGCGCTGGTGGCCGTGAATCCCAAGACCGGCGGCGTCACCGCCTACTGGGGCAACGCCGGACCCGGCACCACCGACAACGCGCAGACCCTCCAGCAGCCGGGGACCGCGTTCGAGCCGTTCGACCTCGTCGCCGCGCTGCAACAAGGCATCGGCCCGAGTTCGGTGTTCCCGTCGACCTCGCCGCAGACGTTCGACAACCGGCAGATCGCCAACGCCACCGACCACTATCCGTGCCAGCCGAAGTGCACCCTCGCGCAGGCGCTCCAGTACTCGATCAGCACCGAGTTCGCGAACCTCGTCTACAACCGGGTCAGCACCAGGTCGGTCGCCGACGCCGCGCACCAGGCCGGCATTCCCGGCGAGGTCGACGGGACCAAGCTGCTCGTCGGGGAGAACGGCGGCAACCCGGACATCAACATCGCCACCGGCGGCGGCTCCACCCAGGTGCGGCCGCTCGACATGGCCGCCGCCTACGCCACCCTCGCCGCCGACGGCCAGCGCCGTGCGCCGCACTTCATCAGCAAGATCACCTTCTCCGGCGGGGCCGCCATCAGCCGTCCGGATGACGCCGCCGCCGCGTTCGGTTCCACCAGCCAGCAGATCGCCGACCAGGTCACCGCCACCATGACCGACGGCGCGCAGCAGAACGGGCTCGGGCTGGCCGGGCCGTGGCCGACCGCCGTGAAGACGGGTGCCATGCCGTTCGCCGGCGCCGACAACGCCAAGGCCTGGACCGTCGGCTACACCCGCTCGGTCGCCGCCGCGGTGTGGGTCGGCTCCGACCGGTACGACGCCATCCACGACAAGGACGGCAACCCCGTCGCCGGCAACGGCCTGCCCGGCAAGATCTGGCAGGCCTTCATGAACGGCTACCTCAAGGCGGTGAACGCGCCGGTCGAGCAGTTCCCGGCTCCTCCGGGATCCGCCGTGCTGACCACGCCCACGTCAGGCCCGACCAGGTGATGCCGCGGAGGGACACAACCGACAATCGGCCCGATCGAACGCGCCGCGACCTGCCGCTGACCCAGCGCACACGTCGGTGCCCGTAGCATGCGCCGGGTGTCAGGTGAACCGGAGGGGAACCAGTCCGAGCAGCCGACCGGCACCTCCCTGCTGGAGGACACCGAGTCGCTGGGCCCGGACGAGCGTGTCGCGCCCACCTGGACGGAGCCGCTGGTCCGGTCGCTGAGCCGGCCGTTCGGCGGGCCGCTCGGCCGGCACGCGTCGGTGGGCCGGCAGTGGTTCTGGACGTCGGCGCGGGTGATCCTGCTGCTGGCGGTGGTGGTGCTGGCGCTGGGCTGGCTCCAGAAGTCGCCGTGCATCCAGACGTACAAGGACGACAAGGGCGTCCTCCAGCTGGACTGGAGCGGCAACCGGCAGTACGTGGCGATGTGCTATTCGGACATCGTGCCGCTGTACACGGCCGAGCGCCTCGACCAGCCGGGCACGTTCCCGTACAAAACGTCGTGGATCGACGGGCAGGGCACGCCGAGCGCGCACATCCGGTACATGGAGTACCCGGTGCTGACGGGCGTGTTCCAGTGGTTCAACGCCAAGCTGGCGCAGGGCTACATCTCCATCGCCAGCAGCGGGATCCTGCCGTTCACCATGACGGTGGTCGCCTACTTCGACTTCATCGCCTTCTTCCTGGCCCTGGCCTGGCTGGTGGTGGTGTGGTCGGTGATGCGAATAGCCGGCCGGCGGATGTGGGACGCGGCGCTGGTGGCTGTGTCGCCGCTGGTCATCGTGCAGGCGTTCACCAACTTCGACACGATCGCGGTCGCGTTCGCCACCGCGGGCTTGCTGGCCTGGGCGAAGAAGAAGCCGGTGCTGGCGGGCATCCTGCTCGGGCTCGGCGGCGCGGCGAAGCTGTATCCGCTGTTCCTGCTGGGACCGCTGCTGCTGCTCTGCTGGCGCGGCGGGCGGATGAAGGCCGGCTGGACCACCACGGCGTCGGCGCTGATCACGTGGGTCGCGGTGAACGCGCCGATCTACCTCCTGTACCGGCCCGGCTGGTGGGAGTTCTTCCGCCTGAACACCGAACGCGGCGTCGACCCCGACTCGCTCTACAACGTCGTCCAGTACTTCACGGGCTGGATGGGGTTCGACGGCGTCCTCGCGCAGAACCAGGTGCCGACGATCCTGAACACGGTCAGCGCGATCCTGTTCATCCTCTGCTGCATCGGCATCACCTGGGTGACGATGTCCGCGCCCACGCGGCCCCGGCTGGCACAGATCTGCCTGCTGGTGGTGGCGGCGTTCCTGCTGACCAACAAGGTGTGGAGCCCGCAGTACTCGCTGTGGCTGGTGCCGCTGGCCGTGCTGGCGATCCCGCGCTGGAAGCCGCTGCTCGCGTGGATGACGATCGACGCCCTGGTCTGGGTGCCGCGCATGTTCTTCTACCTGGGCACGGACAAGAAGGGTCTGCCCGCCGGGCCGTTCCTCACCTTCGTCTGCCTGCGCGACCTGGCCGTGATCGGCCTGTGCGTGCTGGTGATCCGCGAGATCTACCGGCCGGAACTGGACCTGGTGCGCCGGACCGGCGACGACGACCCGATGGGCGGCTTCCTGGACGGCGCCCCCGACAAGTTCACGTTCGGCCGGCGTCAGCGCTTGATGACGGCGTCGGTGAGCTGACCGGCGCCGACCGGGTCCAGCACCCGGTGCAGCGCAACGAGGAAGTTGTCGGTGCGCAGCCACCACGTGTACAGCAGCACCGTCGTGGCCAGGCCCGCGAGCAGCGGCGTCTGGTCGTTCACCACCACGCCGACGCCCAGGCCGACGATGATCGCTGCCTCGCCGGTGATCAGCCGGGCGAAGAACATCGACCGGGCCAGCTCCACCACCGCCTCGCGGTCCGGCCGCTTGGCCGGGGCCTTGCGCGGGTCCAGCACCTGCTGCACGACCATCGCGCCCACCACACCCACCACCGGCGCGATCAGCGCGTACGGCGTGAGCGTCACCGGCGCGCCCGGGAGCAGAACCACCAGGCCGAGTGCGACGAACAGCAGACACCCCAGGAACACGGGCTGGGCCAGCCGCCGGAACGCGCCGAACGCCGATGACTTCGGTTCGAACATGCCGCGATCCTCGCACCCGTCCACTGCGATGGACGCAGTCACCCATTCGTGGCTACATTTGGAACGCTAGAGTGGCCACGTGAGTGAGGACGTCATGGACATCGGAATTCGCGAACTGCGGGACGGACTGAGCCGGCACCTGGCCGAGGTCCGCAAGGGCCACACGCTGACCGTCACCGACCACGGCCGGCCGATCGCGATGATCGTGCCGGTCCAACAGCCGACCACACTGGAGCAGCTGATCGCCGAGGGACTCGTTCGCCCGGCACGGTCCACCAAGGGCGAGCTCCCGACGCCCGCCAAGGCGACCGGCTCGGTCAGCGAACTGGTGGCGGAGCAGCGAGGATGATCTGCTATTTCGACACTTCCGCGATCGTCCCGTTGCTTGTCGACGAGCCGGGCCGGGCAGCGGCCACGAGGCTGTGGCAGAAGGCCGATCGGCGAGTTGCCTCGCAGCTGATCTACGTCGAGGCCGCAGGCGCGTTGGCCAAGGCACGGCGAATGGGTCGGCTCGACGACCAGGAGCACGGCGTCGCCCTGGCCGCGCTGGACTCCGTGTACGACAACCTCTACATCACCGGGTTCTCCGAGGCACTGGTCCGCCGAGGTGCCGTACTCACGCACGAGTTCGGACTGCGGGGTTACGACGCCATGCACTGCGCCACTGCAGAACGCCTGGCCGTGCCGGAGTTCGTCTTCGCCTCGGGCGACAAGAAGCTGCTCTACGCGTGCGAACAACTCGGTATGACCACCGCCGACACGAACGCGGCGCTCGGCTGAACGAGCGCCGCGTCCGACCAGTCAGAGTGAGTTGGGGTCGACGGCGTAGGCCATGGCCTGGTAGCCGGCGTCGCCCGGGTGCAGGTGGTCGCCGCAGTCGTAGACGGGAAGCATGCGCTCCGGGTCGGACGGGTCGCGGACGACCTGGTCGAAGTCGACGACGGTGTCGTAGACGCCGCTGGTGCGGATCCACTGGTTGACGGCCTGGCGCACGGTCTCCAGCTGCGGGGTCCAGGTGTCGAAGCCCTTGAACGGCAGGATGGTGGACGCGATGGTGCGGATGCCGCGGGCGTGGGCCCGCTGGGCGATGTCCTGCAAGGCGCCCTCGATCTTGGTGGGGTCGAGCTGGTGCGGGCTCTGCTGGATGTCGTTGACGCCGAGCAGCACGATCATGCTGTGCACGTCCGTCCGGGACAGCACGTCCTCGTCGAGCCGCTTGACGGCGGCCTCGCCGGCGGGACCGCCGTCGAGCAGCAGCCGGTTGCCGCTGATGCCGGCGTCAATCACGCCGTAGCGCTGGCCGATCCGCTCGGACAGGTAGTTGGGCCAGCGGTGGTTGGCATCGGGTGTGGAGCCGTAGCCGTCGGTGATGGAGTCGCCGAACGCCACGACGGTGCCCTTGGCGTTGGGACTGAGCACGTCGATGCCGGTCACGTAGTGCCACACGTTGGTGGTCTGGGTGTAGGCGGTGCCCCAGGCGTCGCCGCTGTGATCGCCGTTGGGCGTGAAGAACGAGGTCTGCATGGCCAGCGGGTGATAGGTGACGGGTCCGGACGGGGTCGGCACGTAGGTCGTGACCAGCAGGTTCGAGTTGGACGGCACCCGCAGCGGCACGGCGTCGCTGACGATGTCGGCCCCGGCGGCGACAGTGGTGGACGTCTTGCCGTGAAAGGTCACGTTGACCAGCGACGCGGCGTCGGCGGTGCCGACGCGGGCCTGCACGCCGACGGTGACGTGACCGAACGTGACAGGCGCGGCGCCCCACCGGTTGCTGAGCCGGATCCGGGTCTGCGACCCGCCTACGGTGGTGTGCACGACGTTGCGGATCGAGTAGTTGGTGTACCCGCCGGGGGTGTTGTCGACGCCGCTGGCCGGCGCCGCCTCCCACGTCCCCACCCAGGTACTGCTGGCGCTGCTTAAAGTCCCCGCGGTCGCCAGTCCCGAGGTGACACCGAACGTGAGCATCGCGACCAGCGCGACTCGTCCGAATCGGGTTCGCATGGCAGCTCTCCCCTCCGCGGCGGCGGATCTCCACCATCACTCGGAGAGGAGGAACCAGCTATCGCCCACTGGGGTGGTGCTGATCACAACGGGGCGTGTTCGCCCCGGTCAGCCGCCGAGCTTGGCGCGCAGGAACTCGATGTCGGCGGCCTGCCCCTCGTCGGGCGTCTCCACCACGGCCGGCGCCTGCGCCGCGGCCAGCACGGCCACCAGCTGCTCCGGCTCGATCGTGCCGTCGGCGATGTTGGCGTGCCGGTCCCGGGCCGAGTTGAACTCGTCACGGGAGCTGTTCAGGTGCACGAGGTCGATACGGCCGGTGATGGCCTTGACCCGCTCCACGATGCCGACCAGGTCCTCGCCCGCGGCGAACGCGTGGCAGGTGTCCAGGCAGAAGCCCGCGCCGAATTCGCCGACCGCGTCCCACAGCCGGGCCAGCGCGTCGAACCGGCGGGCCATCGCGTTGTCGCCGCCGGCGGTGTTCTCGATCAGGATCGGCACGTCGAAGCCGCCGGTCTCGGCCTGCCGCTCGAACAGCTTGCGCCAGTTCTCGAAGCCGGCCTCGGCGTCCTCGCCCTTGGTCACGTGGCCGCCGTGCACGATCAGGCCCTGCGCGCCGACCTTCTTGGCCGCGGTGGCGTGCTGCTGGACCAGCTTGCGGGACGGGATCCGGATCCGGTTGTTGGTCGACGCCACGTTGATGATGTACGGCGAGTGCACGAACACCGTCAGGTCCCCGGCCAGCAGTTCCTCGGTCTGCGGGTGGGCCTTCGGGGCCTTCCAGCCCTGCGGGTCGGCCAGGAAGAACTGCACCACCTCGGCGCCGCGCTCCCTGGCGGCGCCGATCGGGTCGTCGTCGCGGACGTGGGCTCCGATGCGCATGACCGGCAGGGTAGTCCAAGATCGAACCTGAATTGGGTATGGCATCGCGTCACCAATTGCACGTACCGTCGTTCTCCACTACGTAAGTTACTGACGGGTTACGCGGTTGCGGGGTGGGCATGCGAGGGCGAATCGGCACGCTGACGACGGCAGCGACGCTCGTGCTCGCCACCAGTTCGCTCGGCCTGGCCGCGACGGCCGGCACCGCGGAGGCCGCGACGCCGATCGTCATCGGCAGCTGCGCCACCTCCATCCAGGGCGAGCCCGGCCAGCCGGTGTCGCTGAGCCCGAGCGCGGTCGTGCAGCCCATCACCACCGTGCTGAACTCCATCCCGCTGCTCGGCCCGCCGCTGGCCCAGCCGTTCCAGCAGGCGTTCACCGCGCTGCCGCCGATCCCGATCGGCGCGCTGCCCACCGGTAGCGGCTACATCAGCGGCGGCACCATCGCGACCCAGGTGGTCGCCCAGCTCAAGAACATCCCGCTGCTCGGCCCGGTGATCGGGCTGCTGGTCGGCGGCGTGCAGCAGGCGCTCACCGCCGGCTGCGGCGTCACCGTGCAGGGCGTGAATGCCGCCGCGGCGCCCGTCCAGGACGGCGCCAGCAAGGTCGCCGGCGCGATCAGCGGCGCCTCCGGCGGCGGTTCGACCGGCGGCGGTGGGACCACCGGTGGCGGGGGCACGACCGGCGGTGGCGGCGGTGCCACGGGCGGCGGCGGTTCGACCGGCGGTGGCGGGGCCACCGGCGGCTCGGGCGGTGGCGGCGGCGTGAACTTCCCCACGTCCGGCGGCCTGTCCAACACCGGCGTGCAGCTCTACCAGTTCAACGGCACGAACGCGTACGACTACGGTCGCGTGCCGCTGTTCTCGTACACCAACCTGCCGTTCGCGGTGCCCGGCGACTTCTCGCCGTCGCCCGGCGTGCTCTACGGCGGCAACGTGCCCGGCTACGCCCCCCAGATCGGCTCCCTCGGCGGCATCAGCCCGTCCAGCGACGGCGTGCAGACCGCCGGCCGCGCGCAGGCCCTGCCCGGCAGCGGCACCACCGCCGGCGTGGCCGCACCGGTGCTGATCGCCGTGCTCGCGCTGGCCGGCGTGACCGCCGCGCTGGTGCGCACCTGGGTGCTGCGCCGACTGGTCGCGCTCTGACGCGATTTCGGCCGACCGGCCCCCGGCTGTTACCCTCTTCGGGTTGCTGACGCAACAGGCCCTCCTGCCACGGAACGACCGTGGCCGCCAAGTCCACAGGAGGTGAGTGGTCTTCATGCGTCATTACGAAGTGATGGTCATCCTCGACCCCAGTCTCGACGAGCGCACCGTCGCCCCGACCCTGGACACCTTTCTCAACGTGATCCGCACGTCCGGCGGCAACGTGGAGAAGGTCGACGTCTGGGGCCGTCGCCGGCTCTCCTACGAGATCAAGAAGCAGCCGGAGGGCATCTACGCCCTGCTCGACGTGAACGCCGAGCCGGCCGCGGTCAAGGAGCTGGACCGCCAGCTGTCGCTCCAGGACACGGTGCTGCGCACCAAGGTCCTTCGTCGCGACGCCGCCAGGGGCTGATCCCATGGCGGGCGAGACGACGATCACCGTGGTCGGGAACCTGACCGCCGATCCCGAGCTCCGCTTCACGCCCTCCGGCGCCGCTGTCGCCAGCTTCACCGTCGCGGCCACGCCGCGCACGCTGGACCGGCAGACCGGCGAGTGGAAGGACGGCGACGCGCTGTTCATGCGCTGCAACATCTGGCGCCAGGCCGCCGAGAACGTCGCCGAGTCCCTCACCCGGGGCGCGCGCGTGATCGTGACCGGTCGGCTGCGCCAGCGGTCCTACGAGACCAAGGAAGGCGAGAAGCGCACCGTCGTGGAGCTCGAGGTCGACGAGGTCGGCCCGTCGCTGCGGTACGCCAACGCCAAGGTCAACAAGGTCCAGCGCGCAGGTGGCGGTGGCGGCGGTGGTGGGTTCGGCGGCAGCGGTGGCGGCAGCGCCCCGGTCGACGACCCGTGGGGCTCCGCGCCCCCGGCGAGCTCCGGCGGTTTCGCCGACGAGCCGCCGTTCTGATCGCGGCCCACACGACCTCATTCACGTAGAAGTTCTCCAGGAGAAGACCCATGGCGAAGCCGCCTGTGCGCAAGCCCAAGAAGAAGGTTTGCGTTTTCTGCAAGGACAAGAGCAGCGCGAACCTGATCGACTACAAGGACACCACGCTGCTGCGCAAGTACATCTCCGACCGCGGCAAGATCCGCGCGCGTCGGGTGACCGGCAACTGCTCGCAGCACCAGCGGGACATCGCCATCGCCGTGAAGAACTCGCGCGAGATGGCGCTGCTGCCCTACACCTCGACCGCTCGCTGACGAAGGGAGTGCACCGATGAAGCTCATCCTCACCACCGATGTCAGCGGTCTCGGCGGCCCCGGCGACCTGGTCGAGGTCAAGGACGGCTACGGCCGCAACTACCTGCTGCCCCGCGGCTTCGCGATCCTCGCGACCCGTGGCGCGCAGAAGCAGGTGGCGACCATCCGCCGCGCCCAGGAGACGCGCCGGGTGCGCGACCTGGACCACGCCAAGGAGATCAAGGCCGCGATCGACAACCTCGGCCCGATCACGCTGAACGCGAAGGCCGCGGCCAACGCCAAGAAGCTGTTCGGCTCGGTCACCTCCGCCGACATCGTCGCCGCCGTGAAGTCCGCGGGCGGCCCGGTGCTCGACAAGCGGTCCCTGGACACCGCCGGTCACATCAAGACCGCCGGCAAGCACACCGTGAACGTCCGGCTGCACCCGGACGTGACGGTCGCGCTGACCCTCCAGGTCGTGCCGACCGCCTGATTCACCCGAAAGCTCCGCCCGGGGACGCCCCGGGCGGAGCTTTCGCTCGTTTGCAGCAGCGCCGACACGAACGGCTGTGGACAGTCCCGGCGTGCCCGCCGGCCGCGACACGCCGAGGAACCGGTCGAACGCGACACGCCGTGTCGGCGTCGGGCAAGTTTTTCCACAACTTACCCACAGCCTCTGACCTGCGGTTCCGCGCATACCCCCGGCTGTTGTCCACAAGCTGTCCCCAGGCGTCCGGCGGCCTGTGCCCCACCCTCGCGGAGGCGTCCACAGGTTGTCCACAGCTGCGTGCACAGGCTGGTTTGCCTGCTCCGGACGGGGGACCTAGCGTGCACGCCCGGAACTGTCAGGGGTGCCGGGTACAAACGAGCACGACAACCTTCGACTTGGGGAGTTCGGCGTGGCGCTGGTCGACGACCGTGGCATGGGTGAGCCGGGATTCGAACGGCAGCCGCCACAGGACCTCGCCGCCGAGCAGTCGGTGCTCGGCGGCATGCTGCTGAGCAAGGACGCCATCGCCGACGTCGTCGAGGTGCTCAGCCCCAACGACTTCTACCGGCCCGCGCACCAGGCCGTGTACGACTGCGTGCTCGACCTCTACGGCCGGGGTGAGCCCGCCGACCCGATCACCGTGTCCGCCGAGCTGGAGCGGCGCGGCGAGCTGATGCGCGTCGGCGGCGCGCCATACCTGCACACCCTGATCGCCACCGTGCCCACCGCGGCCAACGCCAGCTACTACGCCGAGATCGTCGCCGAGAAGGCGGTGCTGCGCCGCCTGGTCGAGGCCGGCACCCGCGTCGTGCAGCTCGGCTACAACGGCGCCGACGGTGCCGACGTCGACGAGGTGGTGGACCGCGCGCAGGCCGCCATCTACGAGGTGACCGAGCGGCGCACGTCCGAGGACTACTCGGTGCTGGAGGACATGCTCCAGCCCACCATGGACGAGATCGACGCCATCGCCTCCCGCGGCGGCCAGTCGCTCGGCATCCCCACCGGCTTCGCCGACCTCGACGCCGTCACCAACGGCCTGCACCCCGGCCAGATGATCATCGTCGCGGCCCGGCCCGGCGTAGGTAAGGCGCTGGCACTGGACACGCTGCTGCCCACACCGTCCGGCTGGACCACCATGGGCGAGGTCCGGGTCGGCGACGAGCTGATCGACGCGACCGGTCGGCCGACCCGGGTGGTCGCGGCGACCGACGTGCTGCGCGGCCGGCCGTGCTACGAGGTCGAGTTCTCGGACGGCTCCGTCATCGTCGCGGACGCCCACCACCAATGGCTGACCGAGACGCGGGCATCCCGGCGGTCGGCCCAGCAGGAGGCGACCGGGCACAACAGGTACCGCAACCAGCGGACATTCGCCGAGGTTCGGACGACCGAAGAGATCGCCGCCACGCTGCGGTGTGACACCGCGGACGGCCGGTTGAAGCACTCGGTGACCAACACACAGCCGCTCAATCTGCCCGAGCGGGATCTGTTGCTGCCCCCGTACACGCTCGGCGTCTGGCTGGGGGACGGGCATTCGGCGTCGTCGCGGTTCACCACCGCCGACCCGGAGATCACCTGGCACATCGAGGCCGAGGGCATCGAGGTGATCCACCGTGACGACCTCCGCTACAGCCTTCGGCTGCCCGCCCGCGAGGGCATTCCCGCCCGACCCTGCGTCGTCTGCGGCGAGGTGTTCCAGCCCCAGACCAGTCAGGTCCGCACGTGTGGCCGTTCGTGCGGCGGCAAGGCACGGTTCGTCTCCGCCGCCGTGCCCGCACCGGTGTGTGTCGACTGCGGCGGCCCCTCCTGCGGTCTGGCCCAGTGCCAACAGTGCCGCAATCACCACGGCACCGTGCAGGCGATCCTCCGCACGCTCCGAGTGCTCGGCGACAAGCACATTCCCGCTGAATATCTGCGTGCTTCGGAGAATCAGCGCCGCGCATTGCTGGCCGGCCTGCTCGACACCGACGGCACGGTGACCGCGGGCGGCAGCGTCCAGTTCGCGGTGACCAACAAGCGGCTGGCCGACGATGTTCGCGAGCTCATTACGAGCCTGGGCTACCGCTGTTCGATGACTACCAAGCAGGTGCGCGGACGCACCGCCGAGTCCTCGATCGCGTACGTGATCACCTTCGGCACCGAGGACGAGGTCTTCCGCCTGGAGCGCAAGCGGTTGGTGCACAAGGACCGGCGGCGGGCCACGAGCACAGTCCGGACCGGATCGCGATACATCGTCGATGTACGGCCGGTGGCGAGCGTGCCGGTGCGGTGCGTGGAGGTGGACAACTCGGCGCACCTGTACCTGGCCGGGCGGTCGATGATCCCGACGCACAACTCGACCTTGGGATTGGATTTCGCACGGTCGTGCTCCATTCGGCACGGGCTGACCAGCTGCATCTTCTCGCTGGAAATGAGCAAGACGGAGATCGTCATGCGCATGCTCTCGGCGGAGGCGAAGATCCGGCTGGGGGACATGCGCGGTGGCCGGATGACCGACGACGACTGGACGCGGCTGGCCCGGCGGATGAGCGAGATCAGCGAGGCGCCGCTGTTCGTGGACGACTCGCCGAACCTGACGATGATGGAGATCCGGGCCAAGGCTCGACGGCTCAAGCAGCGCAACGACCTGCGGCTGATCGTGGTGGACTACCTCCAGCTGATGACCTCGGGCAAGCGGACCGAGTCCCGGCAGCAGGAAGTCTCCGAGTTCTCCCGGCACCTGAAGCTGATGGCCAAGGAGCTGGAGGTGCCGGTGATCGCGATCAGTCAGCTGAACCGTGGTCCCGAGCAGCGGACCGACAAGCGGCCGATGCTGTCCGACCTGCGTGAGTCCGGCTCGCTGGAGCAGGACGCGGACGCGGTGATCCTGATCAACCGGCCCGACGCGTGGGAGCGGGACGACCCCCGCGCCGGCGAGGCGGACCTGATCCTGGCCAAGCACCGTGCCGGCCCGACGGCGACGATCACGGTGGCCCACCAGCTGCACTACAGCCGTTTCGCGGACCTCGCCCAGGGCTGAGACCCTACAGGTGGTGCTGCTCAGCGCCTGGTCTCGTACCTGGCCAGGACCACGCCGCCGGGAAACGTCCGCGTCTCCACCAGGTTCAGGTTCACCCAGCTGTCCAGCGCGGTGAAGAACGGCGTGCCGCCGCCCACCAGGACCGGATGGGCGGCGATCGCGTACTCGTCGATCAGCCCGGCGCGCATGGCCGCCCCGGCGAGCGTCGCGCCGCCGATGTTCATCGGGCCGCCGTCCTCGGCCTTGAGCCGGGTGATCTCGGCGACCGCGTCGCCGGTGACCAGGCGGGTGTTCCAGTCGACCTTGTCGATCGTCGAGGAGAACACCACCTTCGGCGTGTCCCGCCAGTTCCGCGCGAACTCGATCTGCGCCGGGGTGGCATCGGGCTGCTGGTCGCCGGTCGGCCAGTAGGAGCTCATCGTCTCCCACAACCTGCGCCCATACAGCGACAGGTCACTCGCCTGCTCGTGGTCCAGCCACCACTGGAACAGCTCGTCGCTCGGCGGTCCGCTCCAGCCGATGTCGTCGCCGGCCGCGGCGATGTAGCCGTCCAGGCTCAGGTTCATGCCGTAGATCAGTTTCCGCATGGCGCAGCCTTCCGTCCGTGCGTGTCCGGCGTAGGGACCAGCGCGGCGCGGGAAACTCATCGGTGCGCGATCTGGCTCGCCGGCAGTCCTCGTGCTCGGGGCTCAGCGTGGTGTACTCGGCCGACTCGGACAAGCCACCTGATCTCGCCGGCACGAGCCTGCGTACGGTGCGGCCGGCTCCCTCACGGCATGGTCAAGCCTGCTGCCGGACGCGGGCGGCCTGGCGGGTGAGGTGGTCGCGCTCGGCGACGCTGGTGGCGGCGCGGGCGGCTTGGGCGTACAGGTCGGCGGCTTCGGCGAGATCGCCGGCGCGTTCGCGCAGGTGGGCCAGCACGGCGGTGTAGCGGGGCAGCGCGGGATCGAGGTCGGTGAGCGCGGCGAGTCCGGCCTGGGCCCCGTCGGCCTCGCCTACGGCGACGGCCCGGTTCAGCCGCACGATGGGGCTGCCGGTGAGGAGCAGCAGCTCGTCGTACCACTCGACGATCTGCACCCAGTCGGTCTCGGCGGCGGTGGGGGCGTCGGCGTGCAGGGCGGCGATCGCGGCCTGTGCCTGGTACTCGCCGAGCCGGTCGCGGGCCAGCGCGGTCTGGAGCAGCGTCACGCCCTCGGCGATCATCTCGGTGTCCCACAGCGAACGGTCCTGCTCGGCGAGCGGCACGAGACGCCCGCCGGGGCCGGTGCGGGAGGACCGGCGGGCGTGGTGCAGCAGCATGAGCGCGAGCAGCCCGGCGGCCTCGGGCTCGTCGGAGAGGGTGGCGAGCTGGCGGGCCAGCCGGATCGCCTCGGCGGCGAGGTCGAGATCGCCGCCGTAGCCCTCGTTGAACACGAGGTAGAGCACCCGCAGCACCGTAGGCAGGTCGCCGGGCTCGTCGAGCGGCACGCCGGCGATGCGCCGCTTGGCCCGGCTGATCCGCTGCGCCATGGTCGCTTCCGGCACCAGGTAGGCGGCCGCGATCTGCTTGGTCGTCAGGCCGCCGACCGCGCGCAGGGTGAGCGCGACGGCCGAGCTCGGCGGCAGGGTGGGATGCGCGCACAGGAAGTACAGGCGCAGCGTGTCGTCGACGGCCGGCACCGGGCCGGCGGGGCCTTCGGCGTCGACGACGACCTCGCGGTCGCGCCGGGACTTCTCGGCCCGGACGGCGTCGAGGAACTTGCGCCAGGCGACGGAGATCAGCCACGCCTTGGCGTCGCGCGGCTGATCGTCCGGCCAGGTCTCCAGGGCCCGGATCAGGGCCTCCTGCACGGCGTCCTCGGCCGAGGCGAAGTCGGCCCCGCGACGGACGAGGACGCCGATCACCGCGGGCACCAGCTCCCGCAGCAGCGACTCGTTCACTCGACCACCGCGGGCGGCTCGGCCAGGAACGGCCGCACCTCGAGCCACTCGTTGATGGGCTCGCCACCGGGGCCGGGCGCCGCCGACAGCTCCCCGGCCAGCTCGACCGCCCGTTCCCAGGACTCCACGTCGATGATCATCCAGCCGGCGATGAGGTCCTTGGTCTCCACGAACGGACCGTCGGTCACCGGCGGCCGCCCCTCGCCGTCGTGCCGGACCCACGCGCCCTCCGGCGCTAGCGCCTGCCCGTCGACAAACTCGCCCGTCTGCTCCAGGCGGCCGGCGAAGTCGCGCATGTACTGGATGTGCGCGTCGACCTCCTGCGGCGTCCACTGGTCCATCGGCTTGCAGTTCACCGTCGGGGTCGTCGGGTTCGGGCCACCGCGGTAGTGCTTGAGCAGCAGGTACTTCACGACGTTCTCCTTCTCGTTCGGGCCGATCGTGCCCCAGGGACGGAGCCGCCGCGCGGTTCTCGACAGCACCTCCACGACTATGCCTGTGACGCCGATCACAGATGTGGCGCCCCGGTCGACCTGAGTACCGTGAGGGCATGTCGAAGAGAATCGAGTTCATCCCCAACCGGTGAGCGTGTCCGACGAGCGCAGTGCGCTCGACCGCCCGGTTTCCCTGTTCGATCACGCCCAGCGGCTGCACCGGCGTACGCCGGACGATCCGCTGCCCGACGGCGGCCGCCCGTTCCCCGATGACGACGCCCAGCCCCGCACGCAGGTCCGAGCCCAGAGATCCCTGCTCCGGGAGCTCCTGGCCGATCCGTCTCTGCCAGCCCAGGAACTGCACAACCGCTGTCTTCGCCTGCCGATCAGCATCGTGGCCACGCTGATCGTCGGGGAAGTGGTGTCCACGCCGTCCGAGCAGCTCCTGGAGACAGCACGGTGGCTTGTGCGTCACGGCACGGATCGCCGTCCGGTGGCGATCGGGATCGGCCTGCTCATCGGTCGTGCCGAGCCTCGTGACGTCACCCTGTTGAAGACGATCGGTCGGTTGCGGTTCGTGGATCGGCCGGCCGTCTTGGCACTGGCGAGGATTCCCGGCGCGGGCCGAGACGCGATCTGGCTGGCCGAGCGATCACGCCCTCACGCCAGGCTCGAAGCCGTGGAATGGCTGGTCGGGGACCAGGATCCGGCCGTGAAGGCTTGGGTTCGGGCCACGCCACGCCACCTGCTGTCCAGCGATCTGGCCCGCAAGATCGCCGAAACCCATGGATTGGTCGACCTGTCGACCGACGATGCCCAGTGGGACCAGGTGGGCAACCTCCTGCTGGCGATGACCTCCCCACGGAACTACCAGGCCCAGGTCGGTCGCTACGCGGACGCCGCCGAGACCTACCGCAGGTGGGTGACGGTCGCCGAGCGGCGGACGCCGTCCCTCGACGGGGCCGCGATGCTGGCGATGGTCGCCGAGGACCTCCGCACCGGCTTTGCCGCTCCGGTCCTGGGGGACGATCACGAACGCCTGATCGACCGGATCGGCGGCGTGCTGTCCGCTCCGCCGTGGCTGGAGTTCCTGCACCGGTCCGCCGAGTCCGACGATCCGGTCGAGGCCAGGCGCGCGGCGTGGGCCATCGCCGAGTCCGCCAAGGGGGGTGTGCCGACCGGGCGGTTCGCGGTTCGGGTGGTGGTGCCGGATCCGACGCCGACGAGCTTCTCGCAGATCGAGACCAGGATCCTGATCGACGGCGCGCCGGTGATCGCCCAGCACTTCGACAAGGGCGCCGCCGAGGATCCCGAATACCTGGTCCACGGCGGTCGACTGCGGGCCTTGGACCACGTCAAGAAGGTCCGCCTGGCCGAGGCGTACTGCACCGAGGGCTGCTGCGGGGCGCTGTACGCGACGATCACCCGCGAGGGATCGGAAGCGGTCTGGCAGCTCGAAGGGCACGAGTTCCGGTTCGACGCGGCCGAGTACGACCGCGAGATCGCACGGGCGGAACGTGACCACGGGTGGGAGTGGCCGGCCCGGACGGCGGCACGGCTCATCGGGGAGCGGCTCCGGACCGAGCCTCAGGTCCTGACGCAGTGGGACTGCCGGTTGAACTGGTGCACCGCGTGGCTGAGGGACTTCGACACCGTGCGCCTGACCTTCGAGCACCCGGCGGCACGGGCGTCGTTCGACGACCCCTCCGTGCAGTTCGGGCTGGTCATCGACGTCGACGGGGACCCTACGACCGTGGCCGCCGACGTCGTCGAGTCCCTGCGGACCGTCGATCCGAAGTCCACCGCGGAGATTGTCGGCGGCAGCAAGGACGGGGCCGAGAAGCTCGGGCTCACCGATCGGGCGTCGAAGCGCTGGTAGAGCCACCTATGGCACCACCCTGAGCCACACATGATGCCAAGCTGAGCCAAGATGGCTTGCCTTGGTGCCATGCGTGTGCCATAGTGGTGCCATGGACCTGACGGCGTATGTGAACAACCTCGGACGCGAGTTCGCCACGCTCGCCGAGGCCAGCGGCGACGAGGCGCGGGCGCTGGTCGAGCGCCTCACCGGCTCACTCGAGTCGGCGATCCGGATGACGCTGTTGGACGCGCTGTCGGCCGCCACCGACGAGATCACCCAGGACCTGGCCCCGGGGTCGGTGGAGCTGCGGTTGCGGGGACGTGACCCGCAGTTCGTGGTCACGGCGCCGCCGGCCGAGCCGGTGACCGCGGCGGCCGCGGACGAGCCGGCGGAGAGTGGACCGGAGGGGAGCCCACTTTTCGCCGAGGACGGCCCGTCGTCGCGGATCAACGTCCGGCTGCCGGAGGCGCTCAAGGCCGCCGTCGAGGAGGCCGCCGCCAAGGAGGGCCGGTCGGTCAACGCCTGGCTGGTCCGGGCGGCCTCCGCCGGCCTCCAGAAGGCCGAGCAGCGTCCGGAGCGGCGCGCCGTCAAGCGCACCTCCCAGTCCATGACCGGCTGGGTTCGCTAACCACCACCACACGTCCCTGACCTGCGGGGACGCTTCAACGACACCTTTCGAGGGGACAGCCATGCCTATTTTCGAGACGCCCAAAGCCATCTCCGTCACCGTCGAACTCAGCGTCGGCAACGTGCGGGTCGCCGCGAGCGACCGCACCGACACCGTCGTCGAGGTGCATCCGACGGACCCGGCCGACAACTCCGACGTGGAGGCGGCGCAGCGGGTGCGCGTCGACTACTCGAACGGCCTGCTGCAGATCGTCGGCCCGAAGGTCCGGATGTTCGACTTCTCCCGCAAGTCCCGGTCGGTCGAGGTGACCATCGAGCTGCCCAGCGGCTCGACGCTGTCCGGCGACACGCAGGTGGGCGACCTGACGGCGACCGGCCGGCTGGGCGAGACCCGGTTCCGCAGCGCCGCCGGCAGCATCCGGGCGGAGCAGACCGGCGCGCTGCGGGCGAGCACCTCGGCCGGCAGCATCGCCGTGGACGCGGCCGGCGGCGACGCCGACGTGCACACCGCCTCCGGCCGGATCCAGCTCGGCGACATCGACGGCGGCCTGGTCGTGAAGAACTCCAACGGCGAGATCGAGGTCGGCGACGTCAACGGCAACGTTCAGGCGCGCTCGTCCAACGGCAGCATCATCGTCGACCGGGTCGGCGGCAACGTCGACGCGAAGACCGCCAACGGCAGCGTCCGCGTCGGCCAGGTGTCGCGCGGCACGGCGACGCTGGCCACCTCCATGGGCGACCTGGAGATCGGCATCGCCAAGGGCACCGCCGCGTGGCTGGAGGTCGGCACCTCCTTCGGGCAGGTCAGCAACGAGCTCGACGACGTCAGCCAGCCCGGCGAGGCCGACGAGCGGGTCGAGGTCCGCGCGCACACCTCCTTCGGCGGCATCACGATCCGCCGGGCCTGAAAGGGAAATCGACCATGACCATCTCCGTTTCCGGCCTGCGCAAGGCGTTCGGCGAGCACGTGGTGCTGGACGGCCTCGACCTGGCGGTGCCGCAGGGCACCGTGTACTCCCTGCTCGGCGCGAACGGCGCCGGCAAGACCACCACCGTCCGGATCCTGTCCACGCTGATCAGCGCGGACGGCGGCGACCTGCGGGTCGCCGGGCACGACGTCGTCCGCGAGGCCGACGCGGTGCGGGCCGCGATCGGTGTCACAGGTCAGTTCTCGGCGGTGGACAACCTGCTCACCGGCGAGGAGAACCTGCTGCTGATGGCGGACCTGCACCACCTGCCCCGGCGGGACGGCCGTCGCCGCGCCGCCGAGCTGCTGGCGCAGTTCGACCTGGTCGAGGCCGGCCGCAAGCCGGCGTCGACGTACTCCGGCGGCATGCGCCGCCGGCTCGACCTGGCGATGACGCTGGTCGGCAGCCCGCGGGTGATCTTCCTGGACGAGCCGACCACCGGCCTGGACCCGCGCAGCCGGCGGGGCATGTGGCAGATCGTCCGGAACCTGGTCGCCGACGGCGTCACGATCTTCCTGACCACGCAGTACCTGGAGGAGGCCGACGAGCTGGCCGACCGGATCGGGGTCCTCGACCACGGCCGGCTGGTCGCCGAGGGGACCGCGGACGAGCTCAAGCGGCGCATCCCCGGCGGGCACGTGCGGCTGCGCTTCGCCGACCCGAGCGGCCTCGACCGGGCGATGAGCCTGCTGGCCGACGCCGACCGTGACGACGACGCGCTGGCCCTGCGGGTGCCCAACGACGGCAGCATGCGTGCGCTGAAGACGCTGATCGACCGGCTCGACGGGCGCGTCGAGGTCGAGGAGCTCTCGGTGCACACCCCCGACCTGGACGACGTCTTCCTCGCCCTGACCGGCCAGGAGAAGGTGAGTGCCCGATGAGCACCGTGGACCTGCGGTTCCATCCGCTGCGCGACTCGGCGACGATGCTGCGCCGCAACATAAGGCACATGCTCCGCTACCCGTCGATGACGCTCATGCTCGTCGGGATGCCGATCATCTTCCTGCTGCTGTTCGTGTACGTCTTCGGCGGCACGCTCGGCGCGGGCCTGGGCGGCGATCGCGCGTCCTACGCCACCTACGTCGCGCCGGCGATCATCATCATGGCCATCGCGGCGACGGTGCAGGGGACCGCGATCTCCATCGCGATGGACATGACCGAGGGCGTGATCGCCCGGTTCCGGACCATGCACATCGCCCGCGTCTCCGTGCTGACCGGGCACGTGCTCGGCAGCGTGATCCAGGCGGTGATCAGCCTGGCCATCGTGATCGGCGTGGCGCTGCTGGTCGGGTTCCGGCCGCAGGCGAGCCTCGCGGAGTGGCTGGCCGCCGGCGGTTTCCTGATCGTCGTCACCTTCGCGCTGGTGTGGCTGGCGGTGGCGCTGGGTCAGGTGTCCAAGAGCGTGGAGACGGCCAGCAACCTGCCCATGCCGTTGACGCTGCTTCCCTTCCTGGGCAGCGGTTTCGTGCCCACTGACTCGATGCCGGCCGGGCTGCGCTGGTTCGCCGAGTACCAGCCGTTCACGCCGATCATGGAGACCCTGCGCGGCCTGCTGATGGACCGTCCGCTCGGCGACAACGCGTGGCTCGCGCTGGCCTGGTGCGCGGTGATCGCGCTCGGCAGCTACCTCTGGTCCAAGCGCCTGTTCAACCGTGAATACGCCCACTGACAGGAGTTGAGTGTGTCTCACATCGATGACTTACCGCTGGCCCGCCCGCAGGGCTGCCCGTTCGATCCGCCGAGCGAGCTCGGCCGGCTCCAGGCCGAGAACCCGTTGGTGCGCATGACCTATCCGGACGGACACGTCGGCTGGCTGGCCACCGGTTACGCCGAGGTCCGCGCGGTGCTGGCCGACCAGCGGTTCAGCTCGCGGTACGAGCTGATGCATCATCCCCTGCCCGGCATGGAGGAGATCGGCGAGCTGCCGCCGGCGCCGGTCGGCGACATGATCGGCCTCGACGCCCCGGAGCACACCCGCTATCGGCGGCTGCTGGTCGGCAAGTTCACCGTACGCCGGATGCGGCAGCTCAGCGAGCAGGTGGAGCGGGTGACCGCCGAGCACCTGGATGCCATGCGGCGCAAGGGTCCCGAGCTGGATCTGGTGGCGGAGTTCGCCCATCCGGTGCCGGCGGTGATGATCTGCGAGCTGCTCGGCGTGCCCTACTCGGACCGGGACACGTTCCAGGGCTACGTCACGGCGTTGTTCGCCGCGGACGGCCCCCCGGCGGAGAAGTTCGCCGCATACCAGAATTTGCAGGAATACATGGGAAGGCTGGTGTCGGCCAAGCGGGCCGACCCCACCGACGATGTGCTCAGTGAACTGACCACCAGCGACCTCAACGACGAGGAGCTGGCCGGCGTCGGCGGTGTGCTGCTGGCCGCCGGCCTCGACACCACCGCCAACATGATCGCGCTCGGCGCCTTCGCGCTGCTCCGTCATCCCGAGCAGATCGCCGGCCTGCACGCCGATCCGGACAAGGCCGTCGAGGAACTGCTGCGCTACCTGACCGTCGCCAACCTCAACATCCGGGCCGCGCGGGAGGACGTCGAACTCGGCGGACAGCTGATCAAGGCCGGCTCGACCGTCACTCTCGCGATGCACACCGCCAATCGCGACCCGCTGCGATTCGCCGACCCCGACGCCCTAGACCTGAGCCGCGACGCCGTGGGGCACCTGGCCTTCGGTCACGGCATCCACCAGTGCCTCGGCCAGCAGCTGGCCCGGGTGGAGATGCGAGTGGCGATTCCCGAGCTGTTCAAGCAGTTCCCGACGCTGCGGCTGGCGGTCGCGCCGGAGGAAGTGCCCTTGCGCCCCGTGCACCAGAGCATCTACGGCGTGCACCGGCTGCCGGTCACCTGGAGCTGATATTCGCTGGAGTCGGCCGCCCGGGAGGCCGACACTGCGGCTCGTGACCACGAGCGAGGGGTTCGCCGCTGACGAGTTCGCGGCGGTACGCGAAACGTTTGAGCAGAACGACGAGGTTGGCGCTTCCTACTGCGTCACCGTCGAGGGGGAGACCGCGGTCGACCTCTGGGGAGGGTTCGCCGATCAGGCCGGGACCCGACCGTGGCAGCGGGACACGATCGTCAATGTCTACTCGCTGACCAAGACCATGACCGCGCTGACGGCACTGCTGGTGGCCGACCGGGGTGAGCTGGAGTTCGAGGCGCCGGTGGCCAAGTACTGGCCGGAGTTCGCGGCCGGCGGCAAGGAGTCCGTCACGGTGGCGCAGGTGATGAGCCATTCCTCGGGCCTCGCCGGCTGGCGGGAGCCGATCACCACCGAGGACCTGTACGACTGGGAGAAGGCGACGTCGTTGCTGGCCGCCCAGGAACCGTTCTGGGAGCCGGGGACCGCCTCCGGCTATCACGGGCTCACCCAGGGATACCTGGTGGGCGAGGTGATCCGGCGGATCACCGGCCGGACCGTGGGCACGGTGTTCCGGGAGGAGATCGCCGAGCCGCTGGGGGCCGATTTCCACATCGGGCTGCCGGCGTCGGAGGACGGCCGGGTGGCGGAGCTGATCCCGCCGAAGATGTCGCCGTTCGGCGACGACGCGACCGAGCTCCAGATCAGTGTGGCGACCAACCCGGAGGTGGACCCGGCGGTCGTCGGCACGCGGGCCTGGCGGGGCGCGGAGATTCCCGCGGGCGGCGGCACGGGCAATGCCCGGTCGGTGGCGGAAATCCTCGCCGTGCTGGCCAACGGCGGCGTCGCCAAGGGCCGGCAACTGCTGTCGGAGGCGGGCTGTCGGCGGGCGCTGGAGGTGCAGGTCGAGGGCCCGGACCTGGTCCTCGGCATGAAGATCCGATGGGGCCTGGGCTTCGCCGTGAACAGCGGCATGATGCCGAATCCGAACACCATCTACTGGGGCGGCGCCGGCGGCTCGCTGGCCCTCGTCGACATGGACGCGCACCTGACGCTCGCCTACGCCATGAACAAGATGGGCGGCGGGACCACCGGCGACGAGAGGGGCATGGGCCTGCTGATGGCTACTATGCTAGCATCCTAGCGTGGGTGAGGACGTCAAGCAGTTCAACGTGTACCTGCCGATCGAGCTGATCAAGCAGGTGAAGCATCACGCCGTCGAGGAGGGGCTGTCCCTGTCGGCGCTGGTCGCCGACGCGCTGCGGGCCTACCTCGAGACCCACGACGAGAACGCGCGAGCGGAGGGATCGGCATGAGCACCAACGGCATCGGCGCGGTCTTCGTGACCACGCACAACTGGGGACGGACGGCGAAGTTCTTCCAGGCGATGGGCTACGAGCTCGACTTCGAGACCGACCACAACTCGGGCCAGCTGCGCAACGGCGACGGCCCGTACGTGTTCGTCGCGGAGGTGCCGAACCAGGAGCCGAGCACCCGGCTGGTGCTGATGGTCGACGACGAGGAGAAGGTCGAGCTCGACCCGGGCGTCGAGGTGGTCACGCCGTTCGAGGACACGCACTACGGCACCCGGGAGATGGTGGTGCGCGACCCGGACGGCCGGGACTGGACGCTGCTGGCGCCGAAGAAGTGACCCGTTTTCGGTTGCCGTGACGGCTAAGGTGATGACGTGATCACCGGAACGGCCTCGCGCCACTCACGGGAAGGCGATCCGGTGGACCGCTGACCGGGCGCTCGCGTGGGCCTCCGGATCGGGGACGACAACCCCCGATCCGTGAGACCACAACAGAAAGCGAGCCAACCCAGTGTCAGCGACGTTCAATCACACCATCATCGCGTCCACGAACCGCGAGGAATCCGCGCGGTTCTACCGGACGATCCTCGAGGCGGCCGAGGCGCCGTCCTGGGGCCCGTTCACCAACGTCCAGCTCGCCGACGGCGTGCTGCTCCAGTTCGCCGAGCCGCCGGTGGACATCCAGATGCAGCACTACGCCTTCCTCGTCGACGACGAGCTGTTCGACCGGGCCTACCAGCGGCTGGTCGACCAGGGCATCGAGCACTGGGCCGACCCGTTCGGCAAGCGGCCGGGCGAGACCAACACCGAGCACGGCGGGCGCGGGGTGTACTTCCGCGACCCCGCCGGACACGGGCTGGAACTGCTCACCCGGCCGTACCTGTAGTCACGGCGTGAAGCGGTAGGCGACCTCGGTCAGGCGCTCCGACTTCTCCCACAGGCGCCGCGCCACCGCGGCGTCGTGGGAGCGGAGCGCCGAGGCGGTGCGGACGGGATGCCCCTTGAACCCGTTCCAGCCGTCGGGACCGTAGTAGTCGCCACCGCGCACGGCGGGGTCGGTGGCGGCCCGCAGCGTCGGCAGGGCCGCCTGGTCGCTTTCCTGCACCATCCACGACATCAGCGGCGAGGCCATCACCGTCCGCACCGCCCGCGGCGTGTCCCGGGCGAGTTCGGTGCGCGCCGAGCCGGGGTGCACGGCGACGGAGATGGTCATCGCCTTGGCGGCGGCCAGCCGGCGCTGGAGTTCGTACGCGAACAGCAGGTTGGCCAGCTTGGACTGGGCGTAGGCGGCCATCGGCCGGTAGCGGTCGCGCGAGTTCAGGTCGTCGAAGTTGATCTCGCCGGCCCGATGCGCGTTGCTGGACACGGTGACCACGCGCGAGCCGGGCGCCCCCAACATCGCCGGCAGCAGCAGGCCGGTGAGCGCGAAGTGGCCGAGGTGGTTGATGCCGATCTGGAGCTCGAACCCGTCCTGGGTGCGGCCGCGGGGAGTCATCATCACGCCGGCGTTGTTGATCAGCAGGTCCACCCGCGGGTGCGCGGCGACGATCTGCTCCGCCCCGGCCCGCACCGAGTCCAGCGAGCCGAGATCGACCAGCACCGGCTCGCCGCCCGTGTCGGCCGCCGCGGCGTCGGCCCGGTCCCGGTCGCGGCAGGCCAGCACCACCGTCGCGCCGGCCTTGGCCAGCGCACGGGCGGTGGCCAGGCCGACACCGGTGTTGGCCCCGGTGACCACGGCGACACGTCCCGACTGATCGGGCATGTCGGCCGTGGTCCATCTGGTCATGCCCCAACACTAAGGCCAGAAGTCAGCCGGCCAGGTCAGCGAGCAGCTCCGGGTGGTCGGCGAGTCCTGCCTGGAGCCAGCCGTCCACCAGCGGGCGGCGGGCGGCGATGTCCACGTCGGCCCAGTCGATGCCGCCCAGCGGCGGCTGCGGGTCGTACTCGATCAGCAGCTGCACCTGGCGGGCGACGTCCTCGCCGGCCAGCTCCTGCACCATGAACAGCGCCATGTCGATGCCGGCCGCGACCCCGGCGGCGGTGACCACCTTGCCGTCACGCACCCAGCGCTCGGCGACGGGCGTGGCCCCGAACTTGGGCAGCAGGTGCCGGCACATCCAGTGCGTGGTGGCGCGGCGGCCGTCCAGCAGGCCGGCGGCGCCGAGGATGAGCGAGCCGGTGCAGACCGAGCCGACGATCTCCGCGTGGTCGGCCATGGCCCGGATCCGGTCCAGCAGCTTCTCGTCGCCGAGGGCGGCGATGGTCGGCACGCCGCCGCCGGGCACGAACACGGCGTACGGCTCGGGCACCTCGTCGAAGGTGTGGCTGGCCGTGACGCCGAGCGGGGTGTCGGTGCCGACCGGCCCCCCGTCCTCGCCGAGCACCACGGTCCGGTACTGCGGGTCGAACGCGGCCAGCGCGCTGAGCACCTGGAGCGGCCCGACCATGTCGAGGATCGTGAAGCCCGGGTACAGCACGAATGCGATGTCCTTCATGGCGTCGACGATCTTCCTCGCGGCCGGCCGTCGGCAATGGAGTCGCGCGGCGATGTCCTGAATCCTGGTATCCCTGTCTTTCGGACGAGTATCGTCGGCCCATGAGGCGGGTGGTGATCGTCGGATATCCGGACGTCGAACTGCTCGACGTGGCCTGCGTGGCCGACACCTTCGACGCGGCCAATCGGGTCGGAGCCTCTCCGCAGTACACGATCGAGTTCGCCACGCTCGGCGCGCAGCCCGCGATCAGCGGCTCCGGCCTCGTGCTGGCCGGCCAGCACGCGCTGGAGCGGGTCACCGGACCGTTGGACACGCTCGTCGTGTCCGGCGGTCTGGGCCACGAGACGGCGGCGGCCGATCCGGTGCTGGTGGCGCATGTCCGAAGGCTGGCGAGGGAAAGCCGGCGCGTGTCGTCGGTCTGCTCGGGGGCCAGTGTGCTGGCGGCGGCCGGGTTGCTCGACGGCCGGCGCTGCACCACGCACTGGGTCGTCGCGCCGGGCCTGGCCGAGCGGTATCCGCGCATCAACGTCGACCCGAAACCCTTGTACATCAAGGACGGCAACGTCTACACGGCCGCCGGCGTGACCAGCGGGCTCGACCTCTCGCTGGCCTTCGTGGAGGAGGACAACGGCGCGGAGATGGCGCGGACGGTGGCCCGCGCGCTGGTGACCTACCTTCAGCGGCCGGGAAACCAGGCGCAGGTCAGCATGTACGTGCAGGCCCCGACGCCGGAGAACTCCGTGGTGCGCAAGCTGGTCACACACATCGCCGCCAATCTGGACGACGACCTCGGCACGACCGCGCTCGCCGGTCGCGCCGGCGTCAGCGAGCGGCACCTGACCCGGCTGTTCCTCGACCACATCGGCCGCCCACCGGCGAAGTACGTGCGGGAGACCAGGACCGAGGCGGCGGCCCGGCTGCTGACCTCGACCCCGCTGCCGCTGGCCGCGATCGCCCGCCGCTGCGGCTTCGGCTCGGCCGAGACGCTGCGGCAGGCGTTCGTCGGCCGGTACGGAATCGCGCCGAGCCGCTACCGGAACCTGACATGACCTGTCAGGTATGGCTGCCAGAGTCGTCCCCATGAGCACGTTCAGATACACCCGCTGGGACGAGAAGGTCGTCGCCGAGGCCGAGGGTGGCCCCAAGGTGGCGCACGCCGACGTGGACTTCGTCTACGACGGCCCGCTGAAGGGCGAGAGCCGGGCCCAGATCCTGTTGCACTACCGGCCGGACGGCACCGGCACGTTCGTCGGCTACGAGCTGCTGACCGGCTCCTTCGACGACGAGCCGGGCAGCTACGTGTTGGCGCACAAGGGAACCTTCGACGCCGCCGGCATCGAGTCCACGTTCGAGGTGCTGGCCGGCAACGAGATCCGAGCCACCGGGAGCTACAAGTCCGGCCCGAGCCAGGAGGTGCCGTACACCATCACTTCCCGGTGAGCAGGTGCACGACCACGATGCCGATCACCGGCCCGGTGGCCAGCGCGCCCACGGTGAACAGCACCCGGGTGACGATGTGGTTCTGCTCGCGGACGAGGTCGCGGCCGCAGTTGGCGCAGGCCTTGAGCCCCGTCCACTCCGCGCCGCAGTAGGGACAGCCCTTGCCCTCCAGGGCGGCCTTCTCCCGGGGGCGCACCAGCAGGAACTCGAAGACGCCGGCCGCGACCCAGAACACGATCACCGCGACCAGCCACGGCGTGGACGCTTCGAGCCACCTCACGATCGTCATCGTGGCACAGCTTGTAACTTGCAGGCGTGTCGGATGGCTATGCGGTCGTTGACGTCGAGACGACGGGATTCGCGGCCGCCGGCCGTGATCGGGTGGTCGAGGTGGCGGTGGTCGGCGTCGATCGGGACGGCGCGATCACCGACGAGTGGTGCACCGTCGTCAACCCGGGCCGCGATCTCGGGCCGCAGCACATTCACCGGATCAGCGCAGGGGATGCCCGCCGCGCGCCGTCGTTCGCGCAGGTGGCGGGCGCGTTGGCGGCGCGGCTGGCCGGCCGGGTGCTGGTGGCGCACAACCTCGCCTTCGACGCGCGGTTCCTCGCCGCCGAGTTCGACCGCCTGGGGTTGCCGGCGCCGGTGTCGGCGGAGTTCGGCCTGTGCACGATGGCGCTCGGCGCGGCGTATCTGCCGCATCGCGGCGGGCGGTCGCTGCGCGCAAGTTGCGATGCGGCGGGCGTCGAACTGCGTGATGCGCACTCCGCGTTGGACGACGCCCACGCCGCCGCTGGGCTGCTGGCGCACTACCTGACCCGCGCCGGCCGCCCCGAGCCGTGGACGGATCTGCTTGCCGCCGCGTCAACCTGGCGGTGGCCGGCACTGCCCGACGACGAGGTGGCGGAGTACCGGCGGGGCAGCTACGTGCCGCCGACGCCCACAGGTGAGGTTCCCTCACTCCGCCTCGGGGACCTGGTCGTCTTCACCGGACAGGCCCACCTGCCCCGCGCCGAGCTGGTCGAACGGACACTCGCGGCGGGACTGCGGGTCAATGCGGGCTATGTCACCAGGCAGACCGCGCTGGTCGTCGCCGCGGACCCGGAGACCATGTCGACCAAGGCCAGGACGGCCCGCCGGTACGGCGTGCCGATCGTGTCGGCCGAGCTGTTCGAGACGCTGATCACCTGAAACCGGCCAAAGATCACCGGTACGGGTGGATCGGGCCCCTTGTTAACGGGCCACCTCGGGGGCAGGCTCATCGTGAAAGCGTGCCTGCGAGGAAGGTGCGAAACGCCGATGAGTGCCGTGGACACGGCGGCACCGATCATCACGGGGACCGTCTGGGACGAGCTGGTGTCCGAGCTTCCCGTGGGGGTGCTGCTTCAGGACGAACGCGGGGCGGTGCTGGCGGCCAACAGCCTGGCCGGGCACCTGCTCGGGCTGAGCCGGGCCGATCTGCTCCGCAACCGCCGGCCCGCAGGCTGGCGGATCTGCGACGACTCCGGCGCGCCGCTGCCGCATGGCGCCGAGCTCGCCGCGCAGGTGTTGCGGGGCAACGGCCGGCTCGCCGTGCCGATGGTGGTGGTGCGCGACGGCGTCGCCGCCTCGCGGCTGTGGGCCGACTTCCATGCCGTCAGCCACCGGGGCCGGCCGAGCGTGCTGACCGTGCTGCAACCGGTGCACACCGACGTGCCGCACAGCCGGGGACTGGTCGACCCGCTGACCGGGCTGCCGAGCCGGGCGCTGCTGCTGGACCGCCTGGAGCAGTCGCTGACCCGGTCCCGCACCAACGGCTCGCTCAGCACGTTCGTGCTGGTGGACGTGCGGAAACTCGCCGAGGTCAACGCCGAGCACGGCTTCGCCGTGGGCGACGGGCTGCTCACCGTGCTGGCCGGTCGACTGCGGCAGGGGCTGCGTGACGACCACACCGTCGCCCGCTACGGCGGCGACGAGTTCGCGGTGGTGGCCGAGCATCCGTGCGGCGACGGCGAGCCCATCGCGGCCCGGGTGCGGGAGCTGACCGAGCGGGCGGTGATGGTGGGCAAGGTGCGGCTGCACCCGAAGGTGCGGGTGTGCTGGGCGACCAGCGACGGCTCCGCCCCCGCGCACCAGGTCATCGGCCACGTCGAGAAGAGACTCCGAACGCCATAGCTGGCCCCTCGCGAGGCCCCGCCCCTGCTTCGCCCGGTTGCTGGATTTTCGAGGTCCGCCGCCCGACGCGCCCCACCACCTAGCCGAAGCGGGCCTCGAAAATCCAGCAAGGGCGAGGCAGGGGGCTCAAAAGGGGCCGAGCCCCCTGCCGGAACGGGCGGCAAAAATACAGAACCCCCGGGACTGGCTGTCCCGGGGGTTCTCGCTAGCTATTCGGAGCTCAGCCCAGGTGCAGGCCCTCGGTCATCGAGCCCAGGTCGCCCAGCAGCTCCTGGCCCGGCAGGTCGCGAGCGCCCGCGTTGGCCAGACCCGGCTGCACGTGCAGGCCGTTCAGGCTCGGCAGCTGCGCCAGGTGCGCGCCCGGGATCAGGTTGTCCGTGGGCAGCGTGCCCGACAGCGTCGGCAGGTCGCGCTCCTGGGCCGGCAGGCCCGGCAGGGACTGCGACAGGCCGCCCAGCGGCAGCAGCTTGAACAGGCCCATCACGCTGTCCACGCCCAGGCCGGCCAGCGGCAGGCCGGCGGCGGTGGGCAGGTCGCGCTGCGTCGGCAGCTCGGCGGCGCCCAGCAGGCGGTTGCTCACCGGAACGTCGATCAGCGGGTGCTCCTCGCCCACGACGGCCGAGGTGACGTTCGCGCCGTGCGCGAGCGCGGTGCCGAACACCTCCACCGGCACGTCGAAGATCTGCACCAGGGCGCCGATCGGCAGGTGCCCGTTCAGGCCCGACAGCTGCTTCATCGCGCCGGCCGTGGTCTGGCTGCCGCCGGACGCCAGCTCGGTGACGTTGACGCCCTTGGTGGCGGCGATGCCGCCGACGGTCACGGCGTCCTCGAACACGCCCGCGATGGCGCCGACCGGGACCTGGAGCAGGTCGCCGGAGATGGAGCCGCCCGTGCCGTTGGTGGCGACGTCGCCGCCGGCCAGGTCGACGACCTTGTTGAAGCCGGAGTGGTAGGCCTGGCCCAGCGCGGACACCGCGTCCTGGGTGACCTGCGCGTCGGCGGCCGCCGGCACGGAGAGCAGGTTGCCGGCCACCGAGCCGAACACGCCGGAGGTGGACGAGTCGCCACCGGCGGTGTTGATCGCGGTGGTTGCGTCCTTGTCGGCGGCGTTGCCGGCCGCGCCCACCGAGTCGTCCAGCACCTCGGCACTGCCCACGAGCGGCACCTGGGCCAGGTTGCCGGCCACGGAGCCGAACTTGCCGTCGGTGTGGGTGACACCGCCGGCGAAGTTGCCGGTCCACGCGGTGGTCTCGCCGACCGCGTTGCCGGCCGCGCCCACCGAGTCGCCGAGGACCTCCGCGTTGATCGCGGCGGGCACCTGCGCGACGTTGCCGGCCCACGAGCCGGCGGTCCCCGAGGTGGTGGTGTCGCCACCGGCCGACGGGTCGATGTAGCTGTGCGCCATCGCCTTCGCGAGGCCACCGAGGGTGACGGCGTCGCCGAGCACGGCGGCGGTCGCGGCGGCCGGCACCTTGGCGACGTTGCCGGAGATCGCGGCGTCGCTGCCGTCGGTGGTGGTCTCCTTGCCGGCGGTGTCGAACACCTTGTTGTCGGCGATCGAGTTGCCGACGCCCGCGGCGGTGACGGTGTCGCCGAGCACGGAGACGACCGGCGCCAGCGGCACCTGGGCGATGTTGCCCGCGACCGAGCCGTCGTGGCCGGACGTCAGGTCGCTGCCACCGGCCATCGAGCTGGTCAGGTTGGTGGCGGTGGCGTTGTCCACGCCGGCGCCCGCGATGGCCCCGCCGAAGCCCTGGATCGCGCCGGCGACCGGCACGTCCGCGATGTTGCCGGTGATCGAACCGCCCTTGCCGCTGGCGTCGATGTCGCCGCCCGCGGTGGAGCTGGTGATGCCCTTGGCGATGGCGTCGCCGTTGCCGACCAGGGTGGCGGTGTCGCCGAACAGCTGCGTGGGCAGCGTGACCGGGACGGCGGCGACGTTGCCGGAGCCGCTGCCCTTGTCGCCGTTGGCCTGCATGTCGTGGCCGGCGGTGGTGGTCGTGGTCGACTGCGCGCTGCCGCTGACGTTGGCGATCAGGCCGGCCGCGTCGCCGAAGGCCTGCACCGGCGCGGTGGCCGGGACGGCGGCGATGTTGCTGCTCAGGGTGCCGCGGTCGTCCTGCGTGTTGACCTTGTCCCCGGCTTCGACGTCCTTGACCTCCTTGGCCAGGCCGTCGGCGTTGCCGGTGAGGCTGGCGCCGGCGCCGAAGATCTCGACGGGCAGCGCGAGCGGCACGTTGGCCTCGTTGCCGCCGGCCATGCCGCCGTTGCCGAGGGTGCCGTTGTAGCCGCCGTCGTTGACCTTGGAGTCGTTGCCGGCCTTGCCCCAGGCGTTGCCGATCCACGACACGGCCGAGCCGAACACGTCGACCGCGCCGGCGACCGGCACGCTCGCGTCGTTGCCGCCCAGCGTGGAGTTGTCGCCGTCGGTGTAGGTGGCGCCGCCGGCCAGCGCGGTGACCTTGTTCAGGTCGGCCGCCTCGGCGGTGCCGATCCAGGTGACGCCGTCGCCGAAGACCTCGACGGGCAGCGCGAGCTCGGGGTCGACGATGTTGCCGGAGCCGGTCGACTTGATGCCGTTGGTGGCGGCGTTGCCACCCGCGCGCAGGTCGTTCTCGGTGACGCCGAGCGCGGTGGTGTTGCCGATCCAGGACACCGCGTTGCCGGCCAGCAGGGCCTTGCTGACGAGCGGCGCCTGCACGATGTTGCCGGACAGGGTGCTCGGGTCGCCCTCGGTCCGGGTGTAGAAGCCGTCGATGGTGTCGCCGGCCTGCACCCAGCCGCTGCTGTGGTTCTTGGCGTCGGCGTTGCCGACCCAGGAGATGGCGTTGCCGTTGGCCTCGACGGGCAGGGCCACCGGGATGCCGCCCAGGTTGCCCGACAGCGTGCCGCCGTCACCGGTGCTGTTCAACGAGCCGCCGGTGGCCACGTCGGTGGAGGCCTTCGAGGCGGTCTCCGAGTTGCCGCCGACGCCGATCGCGTTGCCGGTCAGCTGGACCGGGGTGCCCAGGGCGGCGTCGATGATGTTGCCGGCCAGGGTGCCGCGGGTGCCGTTGCTGTTGAACGGCGTGGTGCCGGTCGCGGTCATCGCCTCGGCGGAGCCGGCGGCGGCCGCGTTGCCCGCGGCGGCGATCGCGTTGTTGTCCAGCTGGACCGGCAGGCCCCAGTCGACGCCGACGATGTTGCCGGCGATCGAGCCGTTGCGGCCGTCGGTCGAGGTGACCGACTGGGCCTCGCAGCCGATGCGCGAGTTGTTGTACGTGGCCGCGTCGCCGGTGGCGCCGATGGCGTTGCCGGAGATGTCGATCGGCACGCACACGTCGAGCGGGATCGTGTTGCCGCGGCTGATGTTCTGCGGCACCGCGACCGGGATGTTCTTCGCCTGCGTGGCCAGCGGGTGCGGGGCCAGCTTGCCGGTGAGCTGGCGCGTGCTCACGGTCTGGCTGACGCCGGGCAGGTTGGTCTTGCCCAGCACGGTGCCCAGCTGGTTGTTCTGCTCGCTGATCGGCACCTTGACGTTGACGTCGACCAGGTCCGTCGCGGGGACACCGAGCGGGTGCGTCGGCGCGGCCTCGGACGCGTTGGCGATGCCAGCGCCCAGGGCGAACATGCCGCCGGTGAGGAGCGCGGCCTGAATACCGCGCTTCGCCCACGTCTGCATTACTTCTCCTTCGGGTTGTCCCTTGCGGGGCTAACGGGTGGCCGGGGGCAACGGCCACCCGGGGAAGTGGGATGCACCCGGCTGAGGGGGGTGGGTGCATCCCGGGTCGTTAGCGCGGCTGGGACGGCGCAGAAGAATGCGCACGGACCGAGAACGGTGCGGGGCAATGCCCCTGCGACCGCCAGCCGCGCGCGGGAATCAGTCAGGCGTGATGCCGGCTTGCTTGCCGGTCAACACGGACACCGACTGCGAGGTGGCCACGACGGACCTGCGCGCAGCGGCGCCGAGGGTGGAGCCGAACGGAAGCTGCCCGGCGGTGGGGGAGCCGGGCGTGCCGGCGCCTCCGTGTCCGAAGCAGCACGGGGCCGACGGGGCCTGGGCAGGCACGGCCGGCATCGGCGTGGAGTTCCTCGGGCCGGACAGGTCCGAGCTCCGGTGCGGCGGCAACGAGTGCCGCACGATGTACACGGTGTCGGCGGACGCGCCGACGACGGCGGCGAGCGGGCCGGCGAGCACACCGGCCGGGTCGAGCCCGGCCGAGGTGACGGACTGCCGGCCGTCGGTCGTCGTGGACGCGCCGTTGAGGTCGCCGATCACCGGGATCGGCAGCCGCACCGGCAGGGTGGCCAGCGGGAACTGGACCACGTGGCGCACCAGCGTGACCGAGTCCCCCACCAGGGCGGCCGGGGCCGGCGTGGCCACGTGCCGCCCCACCTGGACGAAGTCGTCCTGGACCTGGTGGGCGAACCGGTCGAAATCGGCGGAGGAGGGCAGGTTCGCCCCACTCGCCACGATCTGGTGCCCGTCGGCGAGAGAGCCCACGGCCGGCTTGCTCGCGGTCGCGACGGTGCGGGCCATCTCGTGCACCCCGGCGTCCGCTGATGCGGTTTCCGGCGAGTGGCCGTGCGTCACGGCCGCGGGGTTCGCCGTGGCGGCCTGGTGGCCGTCGAGGGTTCCCGCGGACGCGCAGGCGGTGGAGAGGCACCACGCGGCGACCGTCAGGCCCGCCGCGCCGCCGACGGTCAGCAGCGCACGGGTGAGCGCGCGGCGCAGCCGGCCGCCCCCCGTGATCACGTGCCCGTCCGTCGACAAAATGAAGATCCTCTTCCGCTCGCCTGGGGAAACGCCGACATCACCGGCGGAACGCGAAGGCGTCCGCGATGTCGACGCCGAGAGACTGTCAGTTTCGGAACGGTCCTCGCAGCTCCGACACCCCAAGATCCCCTGAAGGTGTGAACGATGCCTTCGGGCGGTTCGGGCGGCTACGGTGATCTCGTGACTTCTGCCCGGCCCGGTCGCCCCGAGGACGTCAGCCAGTCCGTGCCCAAGGTGCTGCGGGTCAGCGCCGCGCTGAGCTGGCGGCTGGTGGCCGTCGCCGCCGCGGTCTGGCTCATCTCCTGGATCGTCGGCTACCTGGCCGTCGTCATCATCCCGGTGGCCATCGCGCTGCTGATGTCCGCGCTGCTCGCGCCGGCGGTGGCCCAGCTGGTGCGCTGGCGGCTGCCGCGCGGGCTGGCCACCGCGATCGTCGTGGTCGGCGGCATCGCCCTGGTCGTCGGCGTGCTCTACGGCGTGATCAACGCCTTCATCGGCGGCCTGCCCGACCTCCAGAAGCAGGTGGCCGGCTCGGTCAAGGCGATCCAGACCTGGCTGGCCGGGCCGCCGCTGCGCGTGTCCACCGACCAGCTCACCGGCTTCACCAACCAGATCGTGAAGCTGATCCAGGACAACCAGCTGACCATCACCACCAGCGCGCTGTCCACCGCGGCCACCCTCACCGAGGTGCTCACCGGCGTCCTGCTGGTGCTGTTCACCACCATCTTCTTCCTGCACGACGGCGGCGGCATCTGGTCGTTCCTGATCAAGATCATCCCGGCCGACGTGCGGCCGCGGGTGGACGTGGCCGGCCGCCGCGGCTTCGCCTCGCTGGTCCGCTACGTGCGGGCCACCGCCGCGGTGGCGGTGGTGGACGCGCTCGGCATCGGGATCGGCATCGGCATCGTCGGCGTGCCGCTGGCGGTGCCGCTGGCCGCGCTGGTGTTCCTCGGCGCGTTCATCCCGATCGTCGGCGCGGTGATCGCCGGCACGGTGGCGGTGCTGGTGGCGCTGGTGGCCAAGGGCTTCGTGTCGGCGCTGATCGTGCTGGCCATCGTGATCGCGGTGATGCAGCTGGAGAGCCACATCCTCCAGCCCCTGCTGCTGGGCCGCGCGGTGCAGCTGCACCCGCTGGCGGTGGTGCTGATGATCGCCGCCGGCTTCACCTTCGGCGGCATCGCCGGCGCACTGATGTCCGTGCCGATCCTGGCCGTGCTGAACTCGGGGATCCGGTCGCTGCTGCACGACCAGGGCGTCGATCCGTCCGAAGTGGACCCGACCCGGCCGCCGAAGGTGGAGCCGGGGCACGGCAAGTAGCTACGCCATCGCGACGAGATTGCGGCCGTAGCCCTTGGCGGACAGCAGGGCCGAGTCGGCGGCGACCAGCAGCGCCGACACGTCGTAGCCGTAGCGGTCCGATGTGGACACTCCGATGCTGACGGTCAGGCCCGACAGCGTGTGCGCCTGGCCGTCGGCGGCGGTGGTCGACACCCGCAGCAGCGAGATGGCGTGCCGGACCCGTTCGGCCACCGACTCGGCGACGCCCGGACCGGTGTCGGGCAGCAGCACCACGAACTCCTCGCCGCCGAACCGCCCGACCAGGTCGCCGTGCCGGACGCTGCCACGCAGCTCGCGGGCCACCGCGGCCAGCGCCGCGTCGCCGGCCAGATGCCCGACCTGGTCGTTGACCCGCTTGAAGTGGTCCAGGTCCAGCAGCATCATCGCGACCGGCCGGCCGCGTCCGGACGCCTTGGCCAGCTCCTCGCGGGCCTGCACGTCCCAGTGCACGGCGTTGGACAGCCCCGTCTTGGCGTCCCGCTGCGCGGAGCGACGCCACTGCGGCAGCTGGGCGGCCCGTTCCAGCAGGAACATCGGCGGCCCGGCGAGCAGCGCTCGGATCGGGTCGGCCAGCACGGCGGCGGCCATCAGCCCGCCGGTGCTCGCCGCGACGATGCCCAGCACCACGTCGATCGGCTCGCCGAACACCTCGTCGGCGCCGGCGGACGGGGCGCGCAGCCGCAGACCGATGGCCACCAGCGCGAAGCGGGTCAGCAGCAGCACCGCGCCGGCGAGCACGAGCATGCCGAAGTCCCAGTTCGGGTGGTCCCAGCCGATGACGAGCCGGGCGGCGAACACCGACAGCGTGGTCGCGGCCAGCGTGAACAGCCAGCGGTGCGCCTGCGGTCCCGGGCCGAGCACGCCGTAGAGGGCGGGGCCGAGCAGGAGCAGCAGCACCAGGTTCGGCGGCAGCAGGAGCAGGCCCGCCGACAGGTAGCAGATGTGCAGCGCCCAGGGGTTGCGCCGGGACTCGTTGGAGAGCTGGGTGGCGATCGCCGTGATCACGACGACCACCACGCCGGTGCCCGCGACCGCGCCGAAGCGGCCGAGGTCGGCGAGCTGCGGCGGCGGGGTCGCGGCCAGGACGTAGCCGCCCAGCGCCACCGCGGCGAGGTCCACTGCGAGCCAGTAGACCAACGCGGGCCTCGGCAGGGTCCACATCGACCAGTCGCGCACGTGAGTTCCGTTTCCGACACGTCACCGGATGTCGTTGAGCCTCGCACACGTCGTGACGTGAGCAGAAGTCCACCGGTCAGGGATACCCGGATCCACCCGGTCACGGCAGGATGTCCGCGGGGAGGAGCACGTGGTGAGGAACAGACCAGCCATTCCGGGGATCAGTCCCGACGACGATCCGGCCACGCCGTTCTGGCGGGGCCTGATCGTGCTACGCATCGTGACATGGGCGTTCGCGCTCGGCAGCATCTGGCTCAACGCCCACACCTTCGCGGTGGCGTGGGCCGGGTGGCTTGTCGCCGGCGTGATGACCGTGTGGACCGGCGTGCTCACGTTCTTCTACGTGACGCCGCCCGGCCGCCTGCCGCAGCTCGTGATCGCCGACCTCGTGCTGAACACCGTGCTGATGCTGTCGTCGGTGCCGATCGTCGGCCCCGCGCAGTTGCAGGGCGGCGCGCAGACCATCACCACCCTGTGGTCCGCAGCCGTGCCGGTCGGCGGCGCGATCTACGGGGGCCGGTACTGGGGGCTGCTGTTCGGCGGCATCACCGCCGTGGCCAACGTGCTGCCGCGCGGCTACTTCAACATCTACCTCGCCGAGGACACCGTGCTGCTGATCGGCGTCAGCTTCGTGGTCGGCGTGGCGACGGAGGCGACCCGCAACTCGGCGGACCGGGTGCGGCAGGCGCTGCGCACCGAGGCGGCGACCGCGGAGCGGGAGCGGCTGGCGCGGTCCATCCACGACGGCGTGCTCCAGGTGCTGGCCCGGGTGCGCAAGCGCGGCCTGGAGGTCGGCGGCGAGGCGGCGGAGATCGCGGAGCTGGCCGGCGAGCAGGAGATCGCGCTGCGGTCGCTGATCGCGTCCGGGCCGCTGGAGTCCACTGTGGATGGCGACACCGACCTGCGGCAGTGGTTGCAGCTCATGGCCACGCCGTCGATCTCGGTGGCCGCGCCGGCGACGCCGGTGCTCGTGCCGCAGGTGACCGCCGGCGAGCTCGCGGCCGCCGTGCGCGAGGCGCTGTCCAATGTGGACAAGCACGCCGGGTCGGCGGCGCGGGCGTGGGTGCTGCTGGAGGATCTCGGCGGCGAGGTGGTGCTCAGCGTCCGTGACGACGGCGTGGGCATCGCGGACGGCCGGCTGGCCGCCGCCGAGGCCGAGGGCCATCTCGGTGTCTCCCAGTCGATCCGGGGACGGATCGCCGACCTGGGTGGCACCGTCGAGCTGACGACGGCGCCCGGCGAGGGCACCGAGTGGGAGTTGCACGTGCCGACAGGGGGATCCAGGTGAGCGTGTCGGTGATGGTCGTCGACGACCATCCGATGTGGCGGGCCGGCGTGGCCCGCGACCTGCAGGAGCGGGGCTTCGAGGTGGTTGCCACGGCCAGCGACGCGGCGTCGGCGGTGCGGATCGCCGGCACCGTCCGGCCGGACGTGGTGCTGATGGACCTCAACCTGGGTGCGCAGACCGGCGTGGAGGCGACCCAGCAGATCATCGCCGCGCGGCCGGAGACGCGGGTGCTGGTGCTGTCGGCCAGCGGCGAGCAGAGCGACGTGCTGGAGGCGGTGAAGGCCGGCGCCTCCGGCTACCTGCTCAAGTCGGCGTCGGTCGAGGAGCTGGTGGACGCGGTCAACCGGACCGCCGAGGGCGCGGCGGTGTTCACCGCCGGCCTGGCCGGGCTGGTGCTCGGCGAGTACCGGCGGATGGCCGCCGCGCCGGCCGGGCCGGAGCCGGCCCCGGAGCTGACCGACCGGGAGACCGAGGTGCTGCGCCTGGTGGCGAAGGGCATGACCTCCCGCCAGATCGCCACCAAGCTGGTGATCTCGCACCGGACCGTGGAGAACCACGTCCAGTCCACGCTGCGCAAGCTCCAGCTGCACAACCGGGTCGAGCTGGCCCGCTACGCCATCGAGCACGGCCTGGACGCGGACCAGCACTGACCTCAGTGGTTGCGGCGCGGCGTGAGCGCCGCCCGCGCCGCCAGGCGCGCGTGCTCCGGGTCGTGCGTGGCCACGGCCGCCTTGGCCGCGAGCTGGCACTGGTCGAAGTGCACCTCGGCCAGGCCGGCACCCACCCGCTGCAACGCGCTCGCGTTCATCGACAGGCTGGTCATGCCGAGGCCGACGAGCACCGCCGCCAGGTGCGGATCGGCCGCCGCCTCGCCGCAGACGCCGGCCGGCTTGCCGGTCTCGCCGGCGGCCTTGCCGACCAGGGCGATCAGCCGCAGCAGCGCCGGCTGCCAGGGGTCGTTGAGCGCCGCCACGGCGCCGACCTGCCGGTCCGCCGCGAACGTGTACTGGGCCAGGTCGTTGGTGCCGAGGCTGACGAAGTCGACGGCGTCGAAGACCTCGCGGGCGGTCAGCGCGGCCGCCGGCACCTCGATCATCACGCCGGCCTTCGCGATGCCGGCGGCGCGGACCCGCTCGGCGAACCAGCCCGCCTCCTCGGCGGTGGCCACCATCGGCGCCATGACCTGGACCAGCGCGCCGGTCTCGGCGGCGGCCGCGGCGATCGCCTCCAACTGCCGGTCCAGCACGTCGGTACGGGTGAACGCGACCCGCAGGCCGCGCACGCCCAGCGCCGGGTTGGGCTCCGGGTCGGGGGCGAGGAAGGCCAGCGGCTTGTCCGCGCCGGCGTCCAGCGTGCGGACGGTCACCGGCTTGCCGGCGAACGGCTTGAGCACCGCTGTGTAGGCGGCGGTCTGCTCGGCCACCGAGGGCTCGTTGGTCGCCGACAGGTAGCAGAACTCGGTGCGGAACAGGCCCACGCCCTCGGCCCCGTTGGCCGCGGCGGCCGTCGCGTCGGCGGCGGAGCCGACGTTGGCCAGCACCTTGATCCGGTTGCCGTCGAAGGTGATGCCGACGCCGTCCCAGTGCACTTCCTTGCCCGCGGCGGCGGCGAGCACCTCGACGCGGCCGGCGGGGACCTCGACGACACCGGTGTCGCCGTCGACGATCAGGCCGCGGACTTCGCCCAGCGCCAGCAGGCCGGTGGTGGCGACGACGGCCGGGATGCCCAGCGCCCGCGCGAGGATGGCGGTGTGGCTGGTCGGCCCGCCTTCCTCCGTCACGAGGGCGAGCACCTTGCTCGGGTCGAGGCCGGCGGTGTCGGCCGGCGCCAGGTCGCGGGCGACCAGCACGGACGGCCCGGTCAGCGTCGGCACGCCGGGCGGCTCCACGCCCATCAGCTCGGCGACGATGCGGTCGCGCACGTCCCGGATGTCGCGGACCCGCTCGGCCATGTAGCCGCCGGCCGCGGCCAGCGCGGCCGCGAACGTCTCGGCGGCCTCGAACACGGCTCGGGTCGCGGGCAGCGACTTGGTGGTCACGAGCTTCTCGGCCTGGCTGGCCAGCGACGGGTCGGCGGCCATCGCGGCGGTGGTCTCCAGGACCTCCTTGGCCTCGCCGGTCGCGGCGTCGGCGCGCTCGGTCAGCCGGGCGACGACGGCCGCCGCGGCCGGCTTGATCCGGGCGGCCTCGGCCGCCGGATCGGCGGGCGCCGGCGTCGCCGCCGGCTCCGGCAGCGGGTCAGCGACCCGCACGACGGGGCCGGAGGCCCGGCCCGCACTCACCCCGACACCCTTGAGTCGCGCGCTCGACATGGTCTAGACCATACCCTCCGCCCGGTCGACCTCACCACGGGTCGGGTAGGAAGCCTGCGCACCCGGCCGCGTCACCGAGACGGCCGCCACCCGCACCGCCCGGCGAGCCGCCGCGACCAGGTCGTCCCCGGCCGCCAACTGCGTGATCAACGCTCCCACGAAGGCGTCGCCCGCGCCGGTCGTGTCGACCGCCCTGACGCTCGGCGAGGACACCTCCGTCGTGCCGGCGGACTCGATCACCAGCGCCCCGCGGCTGCCCAGCGTCACCACCGCCGAGCGCGGTCCGAGGCCGAGCAGCTTGGTCACATCGGTCGCGCCGTCCAGCAGCCACTGCGCCTCGTGCTCGTTCACCACCAGCGGATCCAGTGCCGCAAGCGTTTGCGACGACAGCTTCGCCACCGGCGACAGGTTCAGCACCGCCCGAGTCCCGGCCTCGGCCGCCAGCGCCACCGCCCGCTCGATGGCCGGCAGCGGCACCTCCAGCGAGGCCAGCAGCACCTTGGCCCCCGCGATCGTTTTCCGCGCCGCCTCGACCTGGTCGACGTCCACCGCCGAGTTCGCACCGGGGGACACCACGATCGTGTTCTCCCCGTCCGGCGTGATCGTGATGTAGGCGGCCCCGGTCGGCCGATCCACCGTGCGCACCAGGTCGAGCTGCACGCCGGCCCGGCTCATCGACCCGCGCAGCAGCTCGCCGTGCTGATCGCCGCCCACCGCACCCAGCAGCGCGACCCGGCCGTCCTGCAACGCCGCCGCCACCGCCGCGTTCGCGCCCTTGCCGCCGGCGGCCAGCACCGTGTCCGATCCGAGCACCGTCTCGCCCGGGCCCGGGCGGCGTTCCACCTGCACCACGACGTCGGCGTTCGCCGATCCGATCACCACCACCTCAACGGTCACATCACAACCCTGCCACGTGAGTAGTGCTACGGATCCATTCGGCGGCGGCAGAACTCATCCTGACGGCATGACCACTTCGGAACCGCTGGCGCGACTGGCCGCCGAGCTGGACTTCATCGGGCGGCGGCTCCAGGTCGTCAGCCAGGAGTTGCAGCGCACGCAGGTCGTGGGCCCCGCGCCGTCGTTCGTGCAGACCTCGATGCCGATGCCGATGCCGGTCCCGGTCCAGCCGCCCGGCGCGCCCATGCCCGCACCCGTGCCCGGCCAGATGCCGCCGCCCAGGTACGTCCCGCCGCCTCCGCTGCCGGAACGCCTCGGCCGCGAGGGCGCCGGCAGCAAGGTCGTGGCCTGGGTCGGCGGTTCCGTCACGCTGCTCGGCATCGTGCTGCTGATGGTGCTGGCGGTGCAGCGCGGCTGGCTCGGACCGGAGCCGCGGGTGGTCGTCGGCGGTGGGCTGGGGCTCGCGCTGATCGCCGGCGGCCTGTGGGTGCACCGGAATCCCGCCGGCCGCAGCGGTGCGTACGCGCTGGCCGCGACCGGTATCGCGGTCCTCTACCTGGACATCGCCGCCGCGACCTCGCTGTACGGGCTGATGCCGCAGTGGGCCGGGCTGCTCGTGGCCCTGCTGGTCGCCGCCGGTGGACTGCTGCTGGCCGCGCGCTGGAACGCCCAGTTCATCGCCATCTGGGTGATCCTCGGCTGCGCGGTGTGCGATCCGGTGCTGACGCACGGGTTCACGGCGCTGCTGGTGGCATTCCTGGTGGTGTTGCAGATCGGCGCGATGCCGGCCCAGTTGCTGCGGAGCTGGCCGGCGCTGGCGCTGGTCGCCGGCATCCCGCCCGTGCTGGCCAGCCTGGTGACCACAGTGTTCAGCGCCGGGCCCGGCGACCGCATGCAGACCGCCGGCGTGGCGCTGGCGGCGACGGTGGTCGGCGTCGCCGTCGCCGTGGTGGCGACGCTGCGCGACCGCGAGAACGTCGCGATGCCGGCGATCCTGCTGGCCACCGCCCCGGTTGCCGCGCTCGTCGCCGGCGTCACGCTGACCAAGTCGGAGGCCACGTGGCTGGCGGTGATCGTCGCCGTGCTGATGCTCGCGGTGGCGGTCTGCGACCGCTGGCTGGGCACACCGATCACGGTCACGGCGGCGGTCCTTGGCTCGGTCGCCGTCGTGGACGCGACCGTGCACGCGCTGACCGGCCCCACCCAAGCCGTCACCCTTCTGGGTGAATCTTTGGTGCTGGTTCTGGCCGCCGATCTCGTCCGGCACCGGGCTGCGCTGCTCGCCGCGCTGCTGACCGGCGGATTCGGCCTGCTCTGGGGCCTGACGACAGTCACGCCGGCCATGCTGGTCGTCTACCGGCCCGAGCAGGAGCTGACCGTCAGCACCGCGCTGACGGCCCTGCTGGTGGCCGTCGTGGCGATCGCGATTCCGCTGGTCGGGTACCGGATGAAGGTCATCGGAGCGCCGATCCGCCAGGCCGCGCCGTGGATCGTCGCCGGCGTCGTGATGCTGTACGGCGCGGCCGGCGCGGTGCTGTCCACCGCCCTGCTGATCGAGCCCGACCGGACCGGATTCGTGTTCGGGCACGCCGTGATCACCGTGTCGTGGACCGTCGCCGCCATCGCGTTGCTACTGCTCGGCGTCCGCTCCGCGGCGCTGCGCGCGGTCGGATTGGTGCTGGTCGGGGCCGCTGTCGTGAAGCTCATCCTGTTCGACCTGGCGACCTTGGACGGGCTCGCCCGCGTGCTCGCCTTCTTGGCCGCAGGCCTGCTACTGCTGCTGGCGGGCACGCGGTACGCCCGTCTGGTCTCACGTGAAGGAGTCATAACGGATGAGTCGCGGGGCGTAACAAATCAGGTGCAGGACTGATACACACTGGTGTACCGGCTGTTTTGGCAGCCGGTTGGGTGCCCTGGCGCCGATCGCGTAGCCCCCCGAGCGATACGGCACCAGGGCACTTATGCGTTCTCGGCCGTGGGCAAACGTTCACCCGTCCCGGGTGCGCGAGTGGCCGGGACCATGGTCAAAATGCTCCCATGCGCCTTGTGACCACCACGCGCTGCCAGCGTCGGTTCGGCGCTCGGCGACTGCGAGCACTGGTGGCGGTCGGAATCGCGTGCGCGCTGCTGGCCGCCGGGCTGGAGGCCGAGCTACCGGTGGAGATCCAACCCGCGGTGAACGCCGCCGCGGTGCACGCGTTCGTCGCCGGGGACACCGGTGAGCTCCAGATCCTGGACATCGCCGCCGGCGATGTCACCGCCGTGGTGGACACCGGCGGCAAGGTCACCGGCCTCGCGGCGAGTCCCGACGGCCGCACCGTGTACGTGGTCAACGGCTGGACCGGCTCGGTAGCCGTCGTCGATGTGGCCCAGGCCAAGGTGGTCAAGCGGTTCCAGGTCAAAGCCGAGCTCGACTCGGCCGTGGTGCGGCCGGACGGCAAGCGCCTCTACGTCACCGGCACCGCGGGCGGGCAGGGCGTGGTGCTCGGCTTCGACACCGCCACCGACACGCTCGCCGCCGTGGTGCAGGTCGGCAGCGTCCCGACCGGCATCGCCGTCACGCCCGACGGCAATCACCTCTACGTGACGAACAACCAGAGCGCGACCGTCACCGTGATCGACCCGCGGATCGCGACCGTCACCCGCACCGTGCCCGTGGACCTGCTGCCTCAGTACGTCGCGATCAGCCCCGACGGCGCCACCACCTACGTCACGCACACCAGCCAACTGTCCAACACGGACGGTTCGGTCACCGTGCTGGACAACAAGACCGACAAGGTCGTCGCGCGCATCCCCGTCGGCGTCGGCGCGTGCGCGCTCGCCGTCACCGCCGACCGGCTGTACGTCGCCAACCTCCAGGACCGCACCGTGTCCGTTGTGGACACGGTGACCCGACGCCTGGTGCAGACGCTCGTGTTCCCCGTGTACGGCATCGCCGTCTCCAACCGGGACCACAGCGTCTACCTGGCCACCGGCCACACCACCGCCGTCGTCGACGGCGGCACCGGCCAGCTCACCTCGACGATCCGCATCACCGGCGAGAAGCAGCCGGCGACCGTCGTCGCGGTCACCGGCTGAGCCTCACTGCTGAGGGAGGAGCTCCGGCGCCTCGGCCTGCACGGCCGCCAGCACCTGCTGGATCGAGGGGTTGACCATCCAGGTGCTGCCCACGTTGACCGTCGGCACCGTCTCGTTGCCGTTGGCCGCCGCCCGCACCGCCGCCGCCGCGTCCGGGTCCTGCCAGATGTCCAGCTCGCGGTAGGGCAGGCCGCTGCGCTTGAGGTTGGACCGCAGCATGTCGCAGAAGGGGCAGCCCGGCCGCACGTGTACAAGCACTTCAGTGGTCACTCGATGGCCAACCTCTCGCCCGGAACCGATATTCCATCCCCCACCCATCCCTGGGGGGCGTCCCTCGCTCAGCGTACCGAGCCGAGGGCCGCTCCCGGGGCGGCGAAGATCCACATGTGGACAACTCCGGCCCTGTGGACAACCGCGGTCAGTGCACGAGCTCCGGCTCCCGCACAACCGCCACGTCGTCGTCCGGCTCGTCCGACTCCTGGATGCCGACCCGCTCCTGGAGCCGGCGCAGCGGACCGGGGGCCCACCACGCGGCGTTGCCGAGCAGCCGCAGCACGGCCGGCACCAGCAGCAGCCGCACCACCGTCGCGTCCAGCACCAGCGCGACGATCATGCCGACGCCGATGAACCGCATGATCACGATGCTGGACAGGCCGAAAGCGCCGGTGACGACGATCAGCAGCAGGGCGGCGGCGCTGATCATCCGACCCGTGCGGACCAGGCCGGTGCGCACGGCCTCGGGCGTGGACATGCCCTTGTTCCGGGCCTCGACCATCCGCGACAGCAGGAACGTCTCGTAGTCGGTGGACAGGCCGAACACGAGCGCACCGATCAGCACCATCACGCCGACCTGCATCGGCTGCGGCGTCACGTCGAGCACCCCGGCGCCGTGCCCCTCCTGGAACACGAACGTCAGCACGCCGAAGGTCGCCGACAGGCTCAGGGCGCTCATCAGCACGGCCTTGATCGGCAGCAGCACGGAGCCGAACGCCAGGAACATCAACAGCAGCGTCGCGCCGACGAGGATGGCGACCATCCACGGCAGCCGGTCGAAGATCGACTGGGTGCTGTCGGCCAGCTTGGCCGTGAAGCCGCCGACCAGCACCTCGGTGCCTGCCGGGTGGGGCAGCGCCCGCAAATCCTTGACGGCATCCTTGGCCTGGTCGCCGAGCGGGTCACCGGGCAGGTTGCCGGTGAACACGTACACGTCGCCCTTGGCGCCGACCGGGTGCACGTCACTGGCGACCTTGCCGGCGTCCTGGACGAACTTCGCCATGTCGGCCTGGCCCAGCGTCTTGCCCCGCAGCACGATCGAGGCGACGTCGTTGCCGGTGGACGGGAACGCCTTGGTGATGGACTCGATGGCCTGACGCCCGGGGTCGCTGGGCGGCAGCTGCTTCTCGTCGGCGGCGCCGAACTTCACGTTCAGGAACGGCGCGCCGAGCACCAGCAGCACGGCGACGATCGGCACCACGAACAGCGCCGGCCGCTTCATCACGGTGCCGGCCACGCGGTTGAGCCAGCGCGGCTCCGGGTTGGCGGCCTTGCCCCGCCGCCACGGCACCGACAGCTTGTCGATACGGGGACCGAGCACGCTCAGCATCGCCGGCAGCAGCGTCAGCGACACGATGGCGGCGATGGCCACCGCGGACATGCCGCCGTAGGCGACGGCCTTGAGGAAGTCGAGCGGGAACACCATCAGCCCGGCCAGGGCGATCACCAGCAGCGTCGCGGAGAAGGCGACGGTCCGTCCGGCGGTGGCGACGGTGCGGCGCACGGCCTCGGCGGTGTCGCGACCGGCGGCGAGTTCCTCACGGAACCGCCCGACGGTGAACAGGCCGTAGTCGATGGCCAAGCCCAGCCCCAGCAGCGACGCCACGTTCACCGCGAAGGTGTTCACGTCCAGGCCGAGGGAGATCAACCGCAGCACGCCCAGCGCGCCGAGGATGGACAGGCCGCCGACGAGCACCGGCATCAGCGCCGCGACGACGCTGCCGAAGATCACCACCAGCAGCACGAGCACCACCGGCAGCGAGACGAACTCGGCGAACTCCACGTCGGTCATGGACTTGTCGGTGATCGTCTTCTGGAGCGGCGCCTGGCCGCCGATCTGGGTCTGCACGCCGTCGACCGCGAGCTTGTCGGCGATCGCCGCGTACTGCGCGCTCTGCTTGCTCTGGTCGGCGGAGGCAAGGGTGATGGTGGCCAGACCGTGCGTCCTGCTCGCGTCGGCGAGCTGCGGCACGTGGGTGTTCCAGTACGAGACGACCTTGCTCACGTCGTCCTTGGGCAGCGCCGCCAGCTTGTCGTTGATCTTGCGGGCCAGTGCCGGGTCGTCGACGGTGGTTCCGGCCGGCGCGGTGTACAGCACGACGACGTCGCCGCCCTGCTTGCCGATGGAGTCCTCGATCACCTTGTCGACCTGCGCGGCCTGGCTGCCGGGATCGTCGTAGCCGCCCTGGGTGAGGCTGCCGGTCACCCCCGCACCCCAGGCGCCGCCGATCACCGTCAGCAACAGCACGCCGATGATCACGATCCAGCGGCGTCGGTACGCCAGCGTTCCCCAGGAAGCGAACATCCACCCCTCCGTCGTTGTACCGTTCCCCTAGGACAGCCACCTGTAAACACTGTTAACTCGGTCCGACGGTACGGGATGGTTAACGGCGTTTACAACACGATGGGGTGAACTATGACGGAGACCACGCGACGTGATCGGCCCCGCGCCGACACCGAGCGGGAAATCCGCCAGCAGGCGCGCAGGCTACTGGTGGAGCAGGGCCGCGAGGCCGTCACGCTGCGCGCGATCGCCCGTGAGCTGGGCATCACCGCGCCCGCGCTGTACCGGTACTACGACTCGCGCGAGGACCTGCTGCGGCGCGTGATCGACGACATCTGCGTCGACCTGGGCGCGGAGCTGACCGCCGACATCGGCCAGATCGACGAGCACGACGCGGTCGGCGGCGTGCTGGCCGTCTGCCGCGGTTTCCGCCGCTGGGCGCTGGCCCACCCGCAGGAATTCACCCTCGTCTTCGCCTCGCCCGACGACTCCGCGCACTGCGTGGTCGACGACTCGACGGGCAAGATGCTGCGGCCGGCCAAGGACCAGTTCGGCCGGATCTTCCTGAACATGGCCGGCAAGCTGCTGGCCGCCCACGAGCTGCTGCTGCCCGACGAGGAGCACGTGCCCGAGGAGCTGCGCGGCGACCTCATCGCCTTCCGCGGCACCCTGCTGGCGCAGATCAAGCAGGAGGGCATCGAGCTGCCCGAGCAGGCGCTCAACCTGTCCGTGGTCTACCTGATGCTCCAGTTCTGGGTCCGCCTGTACGGCCAGGTGGCCCTGGAGGTGTTCGGGCGGTTCCCGTTCGCGGTGACCAACCCGGAGCCGCTGTTCGAATCCATGCTCACCCAGCTGCTGGACGACATCGGCCTGGCCGACGCGGCCTGAGGGGTCCCGCGAGCGGGACCCCTCAGGGACTCACGCGACGATGTTGACCAGCCGGCCCGGCACCACGATGACCTTGCGCGGCTCCTTGCCGCCCAGCAGCTCGGCCACCTTCGCGTCGGCCAGCGCGACCGCCTTGACCTGCTCCTGGTCGGCGTCGGCGGCCACGGTGATCCGCGCCTTCACCTTGCCGTTGACCTGGATCGGGTACTCGACCGTGTCGTCGACCAGGTAGCGCTCGTCGGCCACCGGGAACGGCCCGTGCGCCAGCGAGGTGTCGTGGCCCAGCCGCTGCCACAGCTCCTCGGCGATGTGCGGGCACAGCGGCGCCAGCATCAGCACCAGCGGCTCGGCGACCGACCGCGGCGTGACGCCGGCCTTGGTCAGGAAGTTGTTCAGCTCGATCAGCTTCGCGCCGGCGGTGTTGTAGCGCATCTCCGCGTAGTCCTCGCGGACGCCGGCGATCGCCTTGTGCAGCGCGCGCAGCGTCGCCTCGTCCGGCTCCGCCTCGCTGACCCGCAGCTGCCCGGTCTCCTCGTCGACCATGTTGCGCCACAGCCGTTGCAGGAAGCGCTGCGCGCCGACGACGTCCTTGGTCGCCCACGGCCGGGAGACCTCCAGCGGCCCCATGGACATCTCGTACAGCCGGAAGGTGTCGGCCCCGTAGTTGTCGCACATCTCGTCGGGGGTGACGACGTTCTTCAGGCTCTTGCCCATCTTGCCGTACTCGCGGTTGACCTCCTGGTCCTGCCAGAAGTACTTGCCGTCCCGCTCGACGACCTCGTCGGCCGGCACGTACACGCCGCGCGCGTCGGTGTAGGCGTAGGCCTGGATGTAGCCCTGGTTGAACAGCCGGCGGTACGGCTCGTCCGAGCTGACCTCGCCCAGGTCGAACAGCACCTTCTGCCAGAACCGGGAGTACAGCAGGTGCAGCACGGCGTGCTCGACGCCGCCGATGTACAGGTCCACGCCGCCCGGGTCGGCGGAGCCGTGGATCTCCGGGCGCGGGCCCAACCAGTACTTCTCGTTGACCGCGTCGACGAACCGGTCGGTGTTCTCCGGGTCCACGTAGCGCAGCTGGTACCAGCAGGAGCCGGCCCAGTTGGGCATGGTGTTGGCGTCGCGCCGGTACATCTTCGGCCCGTCGCCCAGGTCCAGCTCCACGTTCAGCCACTCGGTGGCGCGGGACAGCGGCGGCGACGGCTCGGTGTTCGGGTCGTTCGGGTCGAAGGTCCGCGGCGAGTAGTCGTCCACCTCGGGCAGCTCGACCGGCAGCTGGTCGACGGGGATGTCGTGGGCGACGCCGTGCTCGTCGTAGACGATCGGGAACGGCTCGCCCCAGTAGCGCTGCCGGGAGAACAGCCAGTCGCGCAGCTTGTACTGCACGGTGCCCTCGCCGGCGCCGCGCTCGGCCAGCCACTCGGTGATCGCCTTCTTGGCCTGCACGACGTCCATGCCGTCCAGGAAGCCCGAGTTGATGGCGGGGCCCTCGCCGGTGAAGGCCTTGCCGTCGAAGCCTTCCGTGGGCTGCACGGTGCGGATGATCGGCAGCCCGAACACCTCGGCGAAGTCCCAGTCGCGGGTGTCCTGACCGGGCACCGCCATGATCGCGCCGGTGCCGTAGCCCATCAGCACGTAGTCGGCGACGAACACCGGGATGCTCGCGCCGTTGACCGGGTTGACCGCGTACGAGCCGGTGAACACACCGGTCTTGTCCTTGTTCTCCTGACGGTCCAGTTCGGACTTGCGGGAGGCCGCCAGCCGGTACGCCGCAACGGCTTCCGCCGGGGTGGCCGCGCCACCGGTCCACCGGTCGTCCACATCGGACGGCCAGGCGTCGGCGGTCAGCGAGTCCACCAGCGGGTGCTCCGGGGCTACTACCAGGTAGGTCGCGCCGAACAGGGTGTCGGGCCGGGTGGTGAAGACCTCGATGCTGTGCTCGCCGGACGCGAAGCGGACCCGGGCGCCGTGCGAGCGCCCGATCCAGTTGCGCTGCATCGACTTGATCTTCTCGGGCCAGTCCAGCCGGTCCAGGTCGTCGACCAGGCGGTCGGAGTAGGCGGTGATGCGCATCATCCACTGGCGCAGGTTGCGCCGGAACACCGGGAAGTTGCCGCGCTCGCTGCGGCCGTCCGCGGTGACCTCCTCGTTGGACAGCACGGTGCCCAGGCCCGGGCACCAGTTCACCGGCGCCTCGGACAGGTAGGCCAGCCGCCGTGAGTCGATCTTCGCGCGGCGCTCGTCGTCGGACAGCGTCGCCCAGGACGGGTCCTTGGCGTACTCGGCCTCCAGCTCGGCGATCGGCCGCGCCCGCCCGGCCGACTCGTCGTACCAGGAGTTGTAGATGCGCAGGAAGATCCACTGCGTCCACCGGTAGTAGCCCGGGTCGATGGTGGAGATCCGGCGGCGCTCGTCGTGGCCCAGCCCCACCCGGCGGATCTGCCGCAGGTAGGTGGCGATGTTGTCCTCGGTGGTCTTGCGCGGGTGCTGCCCGGTCTGCACGGCGTACTGCTCGGCCGGCAGGCCGAACGCGTCGAAGCCCATGGTGTGCAGCACGTTCCGGCCGTTCATCCGGTGGAACCGGGCGAACACGTCGGTGCCGATGAAGCCCAGGGGGTGGCCGACGTGCAGGCCCGCGCCCGACGGGTACGGGAACATGTCCTGCACGAACATCTTGTCGGCGGGCAGCGGCGCGTCGCTGCTCAGCGCGCCGACCGGGTTCGGCGCGTGGAAGGTGCCGTGCTCCTCCCAGTGCTGCTGCCAGCGGCGCTCGAACTCGCCGGCCAGTTCGGCGGTGTAACGGTGGGCCGGCGCCGCCTCAGCGGTCTGCTCGGTCATCGAAGTCCCTCTCGTCGTACCTGCCCCTGACAACACAAAACCCCCCAGCCCGGATGGGCATGGAGGGCTGCCGCGTCGACCACTTCGTCAGGAGGTCAACGCGGCTAAATAAGGAGCAGGCGGACCGTGCTCATGGGCCGAAGTTTAGCGCACACTCTGTAGGTCATGCGCTGGGTTTGGATCTGCCTGGTTCTGTCGCTGGCCGCCTGCACCGCGACGCCCCCGCCCCCTCCGGCGCCGAGTACCACCACGACCACCGTCCTGCCCGCCATCGCGGCCGGCGACTGGCCCACGTACCACTTCGACAACCAGCGCACCGGCTGGAAGGACGATCTGCACATGGTGGGCACGCTCGCGCTCGCCTGGCACGCCAATCTGGACGGTCCCGTGTACGGCCAGCCGCTGGTCGTCGGCACGCACGTGCTGGCCGCGACCGAGAACGACACGGTCTACGCGCTGGATCCGGCGACCGGCCAGGTGCAGTGGCACACCCACCTGGGCACGCCGATGCCGAAGCAGGGCCTGCCGTGCGGGGACATCGATCCGCTGGGCATCACCGGCACCATGGCGTACGACCGGCTCACCGGCCGGCTGTTCGCGGTGGCGGAGACCGCGGGCGGCAGCCACACCCTGGTCGGCCTGGACGTCGACACCGGCACGGTCGAGGTGCAGGCGATCGCCGACCCGCCCAAGGGAGACACGGTCGCCTACGAGCAGAGCGCCGCCCTTGCGGTGAACGATGGCCGGGTCTTCATCGCCTACGGCGGCCTGACCGGCGCCTGCGGCAACTACGTCGGCACGGTGCTGTCGGTCCGCACCGATGGCACCGACGCGCACAGCTATCTGGTGCCGACCAGGGGCAAGGCGGGCTTCTCCGGTCCCGCCGGCGGCATCGTCGACAACTCGCGGCTGCTGTTCGCCGCCGGCGCCGGCGCGTCGACCGGCGGCCAGTACGACGACAGCGACTCGGTGCTGGCGCTGACCACCGACACGTTGAACCGTACCGACATCTTCACCCCGCCGACCTGGGACGACGACAATGCGCACGCGGTGGATCTCGGCGCGACGAGTCCGGTCCTGATGGGCACGCACGTGATCGTCACGGGCAAGCGCGGTGTCACGTACGTGCTAGAACAGGCCGATCTCTCGCATGTGGTCTCGCAGGTGCCGACCTGTCCATCGCAGGGCGCGCCGGTGGTGGCCGCCAACACGCTGGTCCTCCCGTGCCAGACCGGCCCCAAGGCGTTCAGCTACGCCAACAACGGGACGTTGACGCCGCTCTGGACCTCGCCGGTCGCGGCGGCCGGCTCGCCCGCGGCCGGTGGTGCGGCGTTCTGGGTGATCGACCCGGCCAGTGGCGTGCTGTACGCGCTGGATCCGGCGACCGGCGCGGTGCGGAGCCAGCTGTCGATCGGCCCCACACCGCGCTACGCCTCGCCGACGCTGTCCGTCGACCACGCCTACGTGGGAACGATGGACGGCGTCGTTGCGGTGGCCGGCGCCTAGCGCACGGCCAGCGCGATCACCTGGGTGACCTGGGCGGCGCTGAAGTTGTTGTCGCTGACCAGCAGCAGGGTCCGCTCGCCGTCGGGCAGCGTCAGCCCCCAAGTGATGCCCTCGATGTTGTCCACCTTGGGCAGGCCGAGCGTGTCCAGGTCGACCAGCAGCTTCTTGCTCACCGGCTTGATCTTCTTGCCGGCGATGGAGGCGACGTCCTTGATGTTGGTCGCGCCCTTGGTGTCGATCTCGTACACGCGGACCTTGTTGCCGACGCCGGTGACGAACGCCCGCTCCACCATCAGGTAGCGGGTGGGGTCGAAGGGGTCGTAGGCGACCATGCTCGACACACCGTTGGTGTCGTTGGCGTTCGGCGACGCCGCGAACAACGGGTCGATCGGGTACGCGTACTGCGCCAGCACCGGGCCGAACCGGCTCTGCACGGTGATCCGGGTCAGCGCGCCGGCGGTCGCCGTCGGGTTGGGGCCGTCCTGGAGCAGCGGGTCCTCCAGCTCGCTGACCAGCAGCGTGCCGGCGGCGGCGTAGGTGATGCCCTCCAGCGTCTGGTTCTGCCGCGGGCCGACGTTGTCGGTGGTCATCCGCTCGTTCGCGGGCAGCGGGTACTGGCCGACGTAGCTGCCGTCCGGCCGGACCTGCCGGATCGACGGGTCGAGCAGGGCGGTGGGGGGCGTCAGGATCCGCTCGCCCTCCTGGCTCCAGGTGATGTTCCCGGTCCACGGGTCGACCCGCAGCTCCTCCGGGTCGACGGTGCCGTCCCGGTCGCAGACCTCGCGCGAGGCGGCGCACGGCGTGGCGGTCCACTCCTTGATCGGCGGATACGTCTTGCCGTCCGGCCGCAGGAACGGGTGGGTGCCGGTGAAGTCCACTGAGTGGATGCCGGCGGCGTCCACATCGATCTTGGCGGTGTAGAACCGGGCCGGGTTGATCGCCGACCGGTCGTCGCTGATCAGCACGTACTGGCCGGTCCGGGGATCACGGTCGATGGACGACAGGCCCCCCACGGTCGTTCCCTGAAATGCGAGATTGAGCGGCACGATCTGCTCGCCGAGCAGGCGGACCCGGGACGGACTCGCGGCGGCGACGCCCGCGGTGAGGCCGACGGCCAGCAGGGCGGTGGTGGCGATGGTCAGGGTGCGTCCGAACATGGCGTGCAGCACATACGACCGGGGTGAAGTCCTGGTGGACACGGGATAACGCCTACCCTCCACGGTGTGAACCTCGCAGTCACGACGGTATCGGTGGTTGTCCTGCTCGTCGGCATGTCCTTCGGCGTGATCGGCGGGCTCGGCCTGCGCGGCACGCTGCGCCGCAACCGGTTCTTCGGGGTGCGCACCGAGGCCGCCATGCGCAGCGACGAGGCGTTCACCCTGGCCAACCGGGTGGCCGGCCTGCCGACCCTGGTCGCCGGCCTGGCCGGCGTGATCGGCGCGGCGACCTCGCTGGCGCTGCGCGACGCGATCCTGCCGCTGGGCGTGGGCGTGGTCGGCATGCTGGCGATCGTGCTGGCCGGCGCGGCGACCGGGAACAAGGCCGCCGAGGCCCTGCCGGAACCGGAGCCGACGCTACCGGCCGGGTGCGCCGGGTGCGCCTGTGGCGGGTGCAGCCTGGTGAAGCGCTGAGCCAACACTGCCCAACCGGTCAGTTCCGCAGCACGTCGCCCGGGTGACTGGCCTGCAACGCCAGCGGCATGCCCTGCCTGCGCAGCACCCGCCCCCACAGGTCGATGCCCGGCGGCGTCAGCACGTCGCCGGGCAGCCCGGCCACCACGTACCAGTCGCCGCGCTCGATCTCGCCGCCGAGCTGGTTGACGTCCCAGCCGGCGTAGCCGGCGAACACCCGTAAACCGCGCACCTTCGGCACCAGCGCCTCCGGGTCGGAGTCCAGGTCCACCATCGCCACCGGGCCGCGCACCGCGATCACCCCGTCGGTGCTGCCGACGTCCTCGCCGGTGTTCAGCGCGGCCAGGCACAGCGCCGTCTTCTGGTCCACGGGGCCGCCCACGAACACCGCCTGCGGCCGGCTGACGTAAGGGCCCCAGGCCGGCAGCACGTCGTGCACCGCGACCTCACTCGGCCGATTGAGCACCACGCCGAGCGTGCCCTCGCCCCGGTGGTCGATCACGTAGACCACGGTGCGGCGGAAGTTCGAGTCGAGCAGCTTCGGCGAGGCCACCAGCAGCGAACCGGGCTCGACTTCTCGGTCGGGGCGCACGCGTTGATGATCCCACTAAGCGAGACCCCGATATCGGCGACCGCGCCGATGCCGGCAACGTAGTCTGCTGCCGTGGTCGCAGACGGACACGCCGTGCGCAGGATGCTGGGTGATCCGGGGTTCCGGCGGCTGCTGTTCTGCCGGCTCGCCTCGCAATGGGCCGACGGCCTGTTCCAGGCCGGTCTGGCCGGCGCCGTGCTGTTCAACCCCGAACGACAGGCCGATCCGCTGGCCATCGCCGGCGGCTTCGCGGTGATCCTCATCCCGTATTCGGTGGTCGGCCCGTTCGCGGGCGCGCTGCTGGACCGCTGGGACCGCCGGCGGCTGCTGATCGTCGCCAACTTCGTGCGGGTGCTGCTGGTGCTGGTGGCCGCGGCGGCGGACGGCTTCGGGCTGAGCAACGGTCCGCTCTACGCCGCCGCGCTGTTGGTGATGGGCGCGAGCCGGTTCACCGGCGCGGGCCTGTCGGCGGCGCTGCCACACGTCGTGGAGCAGCGCGACCTGGTCACCGGCAACTCGCTGGTGGCGACCCTGTCCTCGGTCGCGACGGCGATCGGCGGCGCGACCGCGTTCGGGCTGCGCAACATCCTCGGCGCCGGCAACGTGGGCTCGGCCCAGGTGACGGCGGTGGCGATCGTCGGCGCGCTGGTGTCGGCGATGTTCGCGGCGCAGTTCGCGCCCGCCGCGCTGGGCCCGGACGAGGTCGACGAGCCGAGCCAGGCCTTCACGGCGGTGGCCAAGGGCATGGTCGACGGCGGCCGCGCGGCGCTGCGGGTGCCGAGCGTGGCCGCCGGTTTCATCGCGCTGACCGCGCACCGCATCGTCTACGGCGCCTCGCTGCTGGTGATCGTGCTGCTGATGAAGTACACGCTGCACAGCCACGGCATGCTGCGTGCCGGCGTGGGCGGCCTGAGCGAGGTTGTCGCGGCCGGCGCGGCCGGCCTCGTCCTCGCCGGCGTCTTCACCCCGGAGCTGGTCCGCCGCTTCGGCCGGCCGCTGGTGGTGGTCATCAGCCTGCTCGCGGCATGCGTCGGCCTGGTCGCCTTCGGACTGCCGACGACGGTGCCGACGCTGCTCGCCGCGGCGTTCGTCGTTACGTTCTGCGGACAGACCGTGAAGCTGAACGTGGACGCGGCCATCCAGCGCGACGTGGCCGACCAGTCCCGGGGGCGGGTGTTCGCTGTCTCCGACACCGTCTTCAACGCGGCGATGGTGATCGGCGTCGCGGTGGTGGCCCTCATCGTGCCGATGGACGGCCGGTCCCCGGGCGTGGTGATCGGCACCGCCGCGGTCTACCTTGTCGGCCTCGCCAGCTACCTGCTCGTGCTGCGGGCGCACCCCAACAGCCCGCGCTGACGTTTCACATGAAACATCAGTCGGGGACCTGCACGCCCTGCTCACGGGCCCAGGCGAACAGTTCGGCCACCGCCTCGTCGTGCTCCAGCGGCCCGCGGTCCAGCCGCAGGTCCTTGAGGAAGGTCCAGGCCTTGCCGACGATCGGCCCCGGCGGCACGTTCAGCAGCCGCATGATCTCGTTGCCGTCCAGGTCCGGCCGCACCCGGGCCAGGTCCTCCTCGGCGGCCAGCCGCGCGATCCGCTCCTCGAGCTCGTCGTAGCTGCGCTGGAGGTTCTGCGCCTTGCGCTTGTTCCGGGTCGTGCAGTCGGCCCGCACCAGCTTGTGCAGGCGGCTGAGCAGGGGACCGGCGTCGGTGACGTAGCGGCGCACCGCGGAGTCGGTCCACTCGCCCTTGCCGTAGCCGTGGAACCGCAGGTGCAGGAACACCAGCTGGGCCACGTCGTTGGTGATCTCCTTGCTGTACTTCAGCTCGCGCAACCGCTTGCGGACCATCTTCGCGCCGACCACCTCGTGGTGGTGGAAGCTGACGCCGCCGCCCTCCTCGAACCGCCGGGTCGGCGGCTTGCCGATGTCGTGCAGCAGCGCGGCGAGCCGCAGGATCAGGTCCGGACCGTCCTCCTCCTGGGCGATCGCCTGGTCGAGCACCACCAGCGAGTGCTGGTAGACGTCCTTGTGCTGGTGGTGCTCGTCGATCTCCAGCCGCATCGCCGGCAGCTCCGGCAGCACGTGCGCGGCCAGCCCGGTCTCCACCAGCAGCTCGATGCCGCGCTTGGGGTACGCGCCGCAGAGCAGCTTGGACACCTCGGTCTGCACCCGCTCCGCGGTGATCCGGGTGATCTCGTCGGCCATCGACGTCATCGCCTCGACCACGCGGGGCGCCGGCGTGAAACCGAGCTGGCTCACGAAGCGGGCCGCCCGCAGCATGCGCAGCGGGTCGTCGGCGAAGGACTCCTGCGGGGTCGCCGGCGTGTCGAGCACCTTCGCCGCCAGCGCCTCGAGGCCGCCGTACGGGTCGACGAAGCGCCGCTCGCTGATCTCCACCGCCATCGCGTTCACGGTGAAGTCGCGGCGCAGCAGGTCCGCCTCGATCGAGTCGCCGAAGGTCACCTCGGGGTTGCGGCTGACCCGGTCGTAGCTGTCCGCCCGGAACGTGGTGATCTCGAGCTGGTGGCCCTGCTTGGCCAGGCCGACCGTGCCGTAGGTGATGCCCGTCTCCCACACCGCGTCGGCCCAGGGCCGGACCAGCGCCAGCACCTGCTGCGGCCGGGCGTCGGTGGTGAAGTCCAGGTCGCCAGCCAGCCGGCCCAGCATCGCGTCCCGGACGGGTCCCCCGACCAGGTACAGCTGATGGCCGGCGGCGGCGAAGCGGGCGGCGAGCTCCTCGGCTACCGGGGCGACACGCAGGAGTTCCACCACGGCATTCTCACGCACGGAGTCGGACAGGACGGGGGATTTCGAACCGGGCACGGCAAGGCAGCGTATCGGTAGCGGGCCCGGTGTCGGAGCGCGATCGCCCTGCAACGGCCAGCACACGCGGCTCACCACTACCATCGCGTGCATGTCCCCGTCGACCGGTCGTTCCGGCGGAACCAAGCCGGGGCGCCGCAACCGGCGCCGGGGTCGGCGGCTGCGGACCGTCGACGAGACCTCGGCCGGCGGGCTGGTGCTGGACGAGACACACGGCCACGCTGCGATCATTGGCCGGCTCGACCGGCGCGGCCGGCTGCTGTGGTCGCTGCCGAAGGGACACATCGAGGCCGGGGAGACCTCCGAGCAGACCGCCATCCGGGAGGTCAGCGAGGAGACCGGCATCGACAGCAAGGTGCTGCGGACGCTCGGCACGATCGACTACTGGTTCGTGGCCGAGGACCGGCGGGTGCACAAGACGGTCCACCACTTCCTGCTCGAAGCGGTGGGCGGAGAACTCTCAGACGAGGACGTGGAGGTCACCGAGGTGGCATGGGTGCCGCTGGGCGAGCTGGACGATCTGCTTGCCTACGCCGACGAGCGCCGCCTGGTGCGGTTGGCGCTCGACCTGCTCTCCGACGGGTCGGCCGCCAGCGGGCGTTCCGGGACGGGGTCGGCGTGAGCGAGCTTGCGAGCTCACCATGGAGCACGGGCAAAAAGCTGCTGGCCGTCGTGGCGGCGGCGGGCGTCGCCGCGCTGACCGTCACCCCGTCGAGCGCCACCGCACAGGAGTCCGACCAGCAGAACCGCATCAAGATCAGCATCACCCAGGTCACACCGGAGCCGGTCACCTCGACCCAGCCGGACACCGTCCAGGTCACCGGCACGCTGGCCAACGTCGGCGACCGGCGGGTGTCCAACGCCCAGATCCGCCTGGAGCGCGGCGACCGGCTGGACGAGAACGGCCTGCGCACTGCGCTGTCCAAGCCGCAGACCGGCGTGAAGTTCAGCGAGTTCCAGCCGGCCGCGCCCTCGCTGGCCCCCGGCCAGCAGGTGAACTTCACCATCGCCGTCACGCTGCACGCGGTCAGCAACAACAGCCTCGAGGTCGACCAGCCCGGCGTGTACCCGCTGATGGTCAACGTCAACGGCGTGCCCGACTTCGGCGGCACGGCCAAGATCGGCGAGGCCACCACCCTGCTGCCCGTGCTGTCGGTGCCCGGCGGCGGCGAGCAGCAGAAGCCACAGACGCCGGCCAAGACCACCGTGCTGTGGCCGCTGGCCGACCGACCGCACCTGGTCACCGCCGACACCGCCGGCAACGCCGTGCTCGCCGACGACGACCTGGCCGATTCGCTGGCCCCCACCGGTCGGCTGACCAACCTGCTCGCCGCGTACGAGCAGGCCCCGCCCGGGCTGACCCAGGCGATCTGCCTGGCCATCGACCCCGACCTGGTCGCCACCCTCCAGTCGATGTCCGCCGGCTACCGCGTGCAGACCCCGGCCGGCCTGGTGGCCGGCAAGGGGCAGTCCTACGCGCACGCGTGGCTGGACCGGCTCAAGGGGGACGTGCCCGGCCGCTGCGTGTTCGCGCTGCCCGGCGCCGACGCTGACCTGAACGCGCTGGCCCGCGCCGGCGCCACCTCGCTCGTGCAGTACGCACTGGTCAACAACGAGCTGAAGACCGCGCTCGGCGTCGCCCCGTTGAGCGGCATGACCTGGCCGATCGACGGTCAGCTGGACCCGAAGACGCTGGCCGCGTTCACCGACAACTCGAAGAAGACTCTGGACACCAGCCTGTTGTCCGGGGCCAAGGTGAGCAGCGTGCTGCTGTCGGCCGCCACCGTGCCCGGCACCGACCCGGTGCAGCTCGGCGACAAGGGCCCGCGCGTGATCCGGGTCGACGACCTGGTCACGTCCGCGCTGGCCGCCGGCCCGACGGCCGCCCTGAGCGCGCTCCAGCTGCACGCCGGCTCGTCGCTGCCGATCGTGATCGCCCCGCCGCACGTGTGGACGGCCTCGCCGGCGGACGCCGCAACCCTGCTCAACGGCGTCCAGACGCTCGCCGACCAGCTGTACCTCGCGCCGACCGCGCTGGCCGCGCTGGCGTCCGGCCCCACGCCGACCTCGAAGGTCGCCCCCGGCTACGGCGAACAGGCCACCGAGCTGTCGCCGACCGCCGCGGGCAACGTCGCCCAGGCCAACACGCACGCCTGGGACCTGTACAACTCGATGGACCAGGAGCCGGCCTCCACGGTCACCCCCGACCAGGTGATGGCTCCCACCTTCGACGCGCTGCTGCGCGCCGGCTCCGGCGCCTGGCGCGGCAACGACGCCGCCGCGGCCCTGGCGCTGGCTGCGCCGGACGCGATGCTCCGCGACCTCCAGAGCCAGGTCGGCATCATGGAGCCGAAGAGCCCGATCACGCTGGCGTCCCAGGACAGCCCGCTGCTCGTGACCGTCTACAACCGCCTGCAGGTGCGGGTGAAGGTCGGCGTGAAGCTCCAGCCGCTGAACGGCATCACCGCCGCGCCGTCGTACCAGTGGATCCCCGCCGGCCTGCCCCGCGACCTCCAGATCAACGCCAACGTGGCGCGCAGCGGCCGCTTCACCGTGGTGGTGTCGCTGGCCACCACCTCCGGCGCCACGGAGCTGGGCAGTCCGGCCCGGATCGACCTGACCTCCACCGCGTTCGGCACGGTCAACCTGATCATCACCGGGCTGGCCGCGTTCGTGCTGTTCGCGCTGTCCGGGCGGCGGATCTACCGCCGGATCGCCGCCGCCCGCAAGCGGCGCACCGAGCCGCCGGCCGAGACCGACGCCGAGGTCACCGAGCCGATGCACACGCCGGTCCCGGAGAAGCTGACCGCCGGCGTGCCCGGCGACGAGAGGTCGAACGACAGGTGAGCGAGCCGGCGACGATCATCATCAGAGCCGCTGACCTGCAGGGCGAAGAAAGTCCATCGCTGGCCAAGGCGAGCGGCTCGATGGCCATCGCCACGCTGATCAGCCGGGTGACCGGCTTCGGCTGGCGGCTGGCGCTGACCGTGCTACTGGGCATCACCGCGACCCAGGACGCCTACAACGCGGCCAACAACTTCCCGAACATGATCTACGAGCTGTTCGTCGGCAACGTGCTGACCAGCGTGATGATCCCGGTGCTGATCAAGGCCCGGCACGACGACGAGGACAGGGGCGTCGCCTACACCCAGCGCCTGGTCACCATGGGCACCGTCATGCTGCTCGCGGTCACCGTGCTCGCGGTGGCCTGCGCGCCGCTGCTGACCAGCGTGTTCGTCGACAGCTCGACCGGCCAGTCCCGGCCCGAGGTGGTCACCGCCTTCGGCTACCTGGTGCTGCCGGAGATCCTGTTCTACGGAATCAGCGCCCTGTTCAGCGCCATCCTCAACGCGCAGAACATCTTCAAGGCGCCGGCCTGGGCGCCGGTGGCCAACAACGTGATCATGTTCGGCACGCTGGCGGCGTACGTGATCGTGCCCGGCGACCGGGACCTGAACCCGTTCCACTTCACCGACGCCAAGTTCCTGGTGCTGGGCATCGGCAGCACGCTGGGCGTGGCCGCGCAGGCTGTGGTGCTGGTGCCGGCGCTGCTGCGCAGCGGCTTCAAGCTGCGCTGGCGGTGGGGCTGGGACAAGCGGATCGGCCAGTTCGGCGGCCTGATGGGGTGGGCCTTCGGCTACGTTCTGGTCAGCCAGGTGACGGTGTGGGCGACCACCCGCGTGGCCACCGGCGCGGCCGGCGGCGGCCTGTCGATCTACCTCCAGTCCTGGAACCTGCTCCAGGTGCCCTACGGCGTGCTGGGGGTGTCGCTGCTCACCGCGATCATGCCGAAGATGAGCCAGGCGGCCGCCGAGGGCGACGTGCCCGGCGTGCTGGACTACCTGTCCCAAGGCAGCCGGCTGACCGCCGTGATGCTGGTGCCGATCAGCGCCCTGATGACGGTCCTCGGCCCGGCCATGGGCGTCGCGCTGTTCTCGCTCAAGTCCTCGGAGGCCGCGGGCGCGTTCGAGCTGGGCTTAGGCGTGACGGCGTCGGCCTTCCTGCTGCTGCCCTACGCCGTCACGCTGTTGCAGCTGAGGGTGTTCTACGCGTTCAACGACTCGCGCACGCCGACCGTGCTGCGCCTGTTCATGGTGATCTTCCAGGTCCCGCTGACCTTCGCCTGCCCGCTGGTGCTGCCCGCGCAGGACGTGGTCTACGGCATCGCCTGCGTGAACGGCCTCACCTACGCGGTGGGCATGCTGATGGGGGAGATCTGGCTGCGCCGCCGGTTCGGCAAGCTCGGCAGCCGCCGCGTGGTGCGGACCTACGTCAAGACCGGCGTCAGCTCCGTGTGGGGCGCGGCCGCCGCGCTGGCCGTGGTCCTGCTGGTTACCCACTACATTCCCGGGGGTATCCACCGGGCGGGCGGAGCCTGGGTGACCCTGCTCGGTGGCGGCCTGCTCGGCCTGGCCTGCGCGTTCGGCATGATGACGTTGCTCAGAGTGCACGAGCTCCAGCCGGCGCTGAGCCGAATCACCCGATTCGTGCGGCGGACCTGAGGGTTCACCCACAGCCCGACCGACCTGTTTCACGTACCCTCGACCCCGAGCGGGACGGGAGAGCACGCGGTGAGCACCTGGCCGACCGAGATGGCCCCGCCCGGCAGAGGCACTGCCGGGCCGCCCAGCCCTGCCCTCCAACCGGGGGGCATGGTCGGCGACGGACGGTACCGGCTGCTCAGCTACTCCGGCACCGACGGGCGCTGCAACGCCCAGATGTGGCGGGCCCGCGACGGTCAGCTCGGCCGCGACGTGGCCCTGACGGTGTTGCTCGGTAACCAGGGTGACGCGCACGCGGCCGCAAGGGTTCGACGCACGCTGGAACGCGCCATGCACGGCGCCAGCTACGCGCACCCCGGCGTGTCCCGCATCCTCGACGTGCTCAGCCCCGGCAACGGCATCGCGCCGCGGGAGCACGTCCTCGGCATCGTCGTCGCCGAGTGGACCAACGGCACCGACCTGATCGACCTGATCGCCGACGGCCCGCTGCCGGCCGCCACCGCGTCCCGCCTCCTGGAGCCGCTGGCCGCCGCCGTCGAGGGCGCGCACCACGCCGGCCTGGTGCTGGGCACCGAGCACCCCCAGCGCATCCGTGTGACGCCCGAGGGGCAGCTGCGGCTGGCCTTCCCGGGCCCGCGCGCGGAGGCCTCCTCCCGTGACGACGTCAAGGGGCTCGGCGCGATCCTGTACCTGCTGCTGACCGGCCGCTGGGCGCTGCCCGGCGGGCCGCAGGGGCTGCCGGTCGCGCCGATCGGCCCCAACGGCAGCGTGGTCGCCCCCCGCAGCCTGCACCCGATGGTCCCGCACGCGCTGTCCGCGGTGGCCGTGCGCAGCCTGGAGGACACCAGCGTCGGCGGCATCCGCACCGGCGCCGCGATCCTCCAGGTGCTCGACGAGATCGCCGAGGCGGAGGCCGAGACCGGGCTGATCCCGGTGGTCACCGAGCAGGAGCCCGAGGACAACGTCGTCTGGACGACGCAGCGCCCGGTCAAGGACAAGACCCGCACCCGCAAGCTGGCCATCGGCGTCACCGCGCTGGCCGTGGCCACGCTGTTGGTGCTGGGCTGGATCGCCATGCAGGTGGTCGGCTTCTTCAACGAGAACAACACCAAGGGCGACAGCGGCCCGCCGCTGGTGATCAGCCAGGTGGTGCCGACCACCGAGACCAAGCAGTCCATCAACAACGCGCCGACGCCGACGACCGGACCGGTCGCGCCGGCCAGCATCAGCGTGTTCAACGTGGCCAGCGACCCGGACAGCCCCAACAAGGGCGGGCTGGCCATCGACGGCGACCCGAACACCTCGTGGCGGACCGACAAGTACCTGTCCAACTTCCCGGCGCTCAAGCCCGGCATCGGCCTGATGGCGACCTTCGCCCAGCCGGTGAAGCTGGCCCAGGTCGTGATCACCTCGCCGAGCGCCGGCACCAAGGTGGAGATCCGCACCGCCGCCAGCGACCAGCCGCAGCTCCAGCAGACGCTGGTCGTCGGCAGCGCCACGCTGGCCGCCGGCGACACCACCATCCCGGTCAAGATGACCGCGCCGGGCCAGCGCATCGTGGTGTGGATCACCAGCATGAGCCCCAGCGGCAAGCTGTGGGCGTCGCAGATCGCCGAGATCAAGTTCATCGGCGGTCGTTGATCACCCGATCGGCCGCGTCAAGAGGCCCGGAAGCAGTACCGATATCCTCAGCGGGTGACCGCAGCCGCCAGCTCGGACGCCGACCTGATAGCGGCTCATGCCGCCGGCGATCCGCACGCGTTCGGGGAGCTGGTCAGGCGACATCGGGACCGGATGTGGGCGGTGGCCGTTCGCACCCTTCGCGATCCCGACGAGGCGGCTGACGCGCTCCAAGAGGCCTTCATCTCCGCGTTCCGGGCGGCCGGCTCGTTCCGGGCCGAATCGCAGGTGACCACCTGGCTGCACCGCATCGTGGTGAACGCCTGCCTGGACCGGATCCGGCGACGTCAGGCCCGGCCGACCGTGCCGCTGCCGGAGGCCGGCGGGCAGGAGCCGTCCGTGCCCCGCGACGCCGTGGCCGAGCTCCAGACCCGGATGGTCGTCCAGGACGCGCTGCACGAGCTGCCCGCCGAGCAGCGCGTGCCGATCGTGCTGGTCGACGTCGAGGGATACTCGGTGGCGGAGACCGCCAAGATGCTGGGCATCGCCGAGGGCACCGTGAAGAGCCGCTGCGCCCGCGGTCGTACGAAGCTGGCGAAACTTCTCGGGCACCTGCGGAACCCAAGTGCAGATGCGAACGTCCCAGGTAGTGCACCGGGTTCGCATCCGCAACGCCTCAGGGAGGGCCGATGAACGGGGATTCGCCCCACGGCGGGCAGCCGTGGTCCGTTGACCTGCTCGCCGACCTGCACGCGGACGGCGGCGACCGGACCGCCCTGGACGCCGACGCGCACGCGGTGCTGTCCGCCCTCGACACGACGCAGGCGGAGCTCGCCGCCCTGCCGCCGATGCGGATGCCCGACGACGTTGCGGCTCGTATCGACGCCGCCCTGGCAGTGGAGGCTGCCGCTCGCGCCGGTGCCGTGTCGCCGGTGACTCCGTTCCAGGCCGCCGCAGCCCCTGTGCCGCCGCAGGCCACCGGCGCAGCCGCCATGCCGTCCGCACCGGTGCCGTTGCGGCCCGCCGCCGCGCCCCCGGCCTATGCCCAGCACCCTGCGCCGGTCGTCGACCTCGCCGAGGCCCGTCGCCGTCGCAACCGCCGGCTCGGCATCGCCGGCGGCCTGATCACGGCCGCTGCCGCCGTCGCCGGCGTGGTGTTCGTGGTGCTGCCCGGCAACAACACCGCCGGCATCCCGCAGGCGGTCCCGCTGCCGACCACCTCGTCCAGCGTCCAGACCGACCCGCAGAACAACGGCCCGCTGACGCTGCGCGACGGCGACCTGCCGGCGGCCGGCATCAAGGCGGTCGGGTTCCACGACTACGGCCCGTTCGCCGACGCCGGCAAGCTCGACGCCTGCCTGACCGCCAACGGCCAGCCCGCCGGCACGAAGCCGATCTTCGGCCGGCCGGCCACCCTCGAGGGGCGGCCCGTCGAGATGTTCCTGCTGTCCACCGGCAAGCCCGTGCGCTACCAGCTGCTGGTCGTCGGCGCCGAGTGCGCCGCCGGGAATCCGGCCACCGTCGCCAACAGCACCATCGGTCACTGATCGACAGCGGTGACGGCCGGCCCGGTGCCGGCCGTCACTCTCCGGTGCGGAATGCCGGACACCTACCATCGCGTTCAACGGTACGTCTGGCGAACGCGATACGGAGGTCGTGTCAGTGGCGGCGGAATCAGAAGTCCGGAACCTGATCATCGTCGGGTCCGGCCCCGCGGGCTACACCGCGGCGGTGTACGCGGCCAGGGCGCAGTTGCAGCCGCTGGTGTTCGAGGGAACCCAGTTCGGCGGCGCCCTGATGACCACCACCGAGGTGGAGAACTACCCCGGGTTCCGCGACGGCATCATGGGCCCCGAGCTGATGGAGCAGATGCGGGCGCAGGCCGAGCGGTTCGGCGCCGAGCTGCGCACCGAGGACGTGGAGCAGGTCGAGCTGACCGGCGACATCAAGTACGTCACCGCGAACGGCGTCCGCCACGCCGCCCGCGCGGTGATCCTCGCGATGGGCGCGGCGGCCCGCTACCTCGACGTGCCGGGCGAGCAGAAGCTGCTGGGCCGCGGCGTGTCGGCCTGTGCGACCTGTGACGGCTTCTTCTTCCGCGACCAGGACATCGCGGTGGTCGGCGGCGGCGACTCGGCGATGGAGGAGGCCACCTTCCTCACCCGCTTCGCCCGCAGCGTCACGATCATCCACCGGCGCGAGGAGTTCCGTGCCTCCCGGATCATGCTGGAGCGGGCCCGGGCCAACGACAAGATCAAGTGGCTGCTGAACGCCGAGGTCGTCGAGGTGCTCGGCGACACCACGGTGGCCGGCGCCAAGATCCGCGACACGCGCACCGGCGAGGAGTCGGAGCTGGCGGTCACCGGCCTGTTCATGGCCATCGGCCACGACCCGCGCAGCGCGCTGGTCGCCGACCAGGTCGACCTGGACGAGGACGGCTACGTGCGGGTGCTCGCGCCGTCCACCTACACCAAGCTCGACGGCGTGTTCGCGGCCGGCGACCTGGTGGACCACACCTATCGGCAGGCGATCACCGCGGCCGGCTCCGGTTGCGCCGCGGCCATCGACGCTGAACGCTGGCTGGCCGACCGGGCCGCCGACGACGCCGAACCCGAGGCGACCGCCGTCCCCGTCAACTGAGCTTCGTCCCTTCACCCACGTAGGAGAGAACATGGCCGGCAACACCGTGACCGTCACGGACAAGTCCTTCGACCAGGACGTCCTCAAGAGCGAGAAGCCCGTGCTGGTGGACTTCTGGGCGACCTGGTGCGGTCCGTGCAAGATGGTCGCGCCGGTGCTGGAGGAGATCGCCGCCGAGCACGCGGACAAGCTGACCATTGCCAAGCTGGACATCGACGCCAACCCGGCGATCGCCCGGGAGTACCAGATCATGTCGGTGCCGACCATGATCCTCTTCCAGAACGGCCTGCCGGCCAAGCAGATCGTCGGCGCCAAGCCGAAGGCCGCGATGCTCAAGGAGCTTTCCGCGGTGTTGTGACACGCCGCGAGGCAACCCGTTCGAGTGACCCGTGCGTCTTACCCTTCGACGCACGGGTCGCTGCGCTTCTGGGCCGTTCGGACCAGCTCCGTAGTGGGCCGAACGCTCTGCGTAGCCCTGTTCTGAGCATTGTCACGGGCAGGGCACAATAGGGCGTCACACACCGCGCCGGAGGTATCCGGCGCCCTAGACGAGCGAGGGTGTATGCAGGTTCTCCGTCGCGGTGACGTCGGTCCGGCAGTTGCCGAGATCAGGTCGACTCTCATCGCGCTGGGGCTGCTGTCGGCGACCGCACGGGATGGCGAGGTCGTCTTCGACGCCGAGGTGGAGCACGCGGTGCGTGCCTTCCAGCAGCAGCGAGGCCTGATCACCGACGGCCTGGTCGGCCCGGCCACCTACGCAGCCCTGCGTGCCGCCACGTACCAGCTCGGCGACCGCCCGCTGACGTACCTGGTCTCGCACCCGCTGACGGGCGACGACGTGGCCACCCTCCAGGAGCGGCTGCTGGAGCTGGGCTTCGACGCGGGCCGCCACACCGGCGTGTTCGACCAGCAGACCGAGCTGGCGCTGCGCAGCTTCCAGCGGGAGTACGGCCTGACCGTCGACGGCATCTGCGGCGCGGAGACGGTCCGCGCGCTGCGCCAGCTGACGCCGAAGGTCCGCGGCGGCCGGCCGGTGCTGCTCCGCGAGCAGGAGCAGGTCCGCCAGGCCGGTCCGCGGCTGCGCGGCAAGCGCATCGTGATCGACCCGGGCCACGGCGGCCGGGACCGCGGCGTGGTCGTCGGCACGCACAGCGAGGCCGACGTGGTCTGGGACCTGGCCCGCCGGCTGGAGGGCCGCATGCAGGCCACCGGCATGGAGGCGCTGCTGTCCCGCGGCCCCGACCAGTGCCCGCCGGAGCGGGAGCGGGCCCGGTTCGCCAACGAGGCGGGCGCGGACCTGATCCTGTCGCTGCACGTCGACGCGAACGCGTCGCCGCAGGCCAGCGGCGTGGCGACGTTCCACTACGGCACCGGCAACGGCACCACCACCTCGACGGTGGGCGAGACGCTGGCCGGCTTCATCCAGCGCGAGCTGGTGGCCCGCACCGGACTGCCGGACTGCCGCACGCACGGCCGCACCTGGGACATCCTGGTCGGCACCCGCTGCCCGGCGGTGCGGATCGAGGTCGGCTACCTGACCAACGCCGCGGACCGGGGCAAGCTGGCCGATCCGACGTTCCGGGACACCGTGGCCGAGGGCATCCTGGTCGCGGTGAAGCGGCTCTACCTGCTGGGTGAGAACGACCAGCCGACCGGCACCTTCACGTTCGCCGACCTGATCCGGCACGAGCTGGCCAAGGCCGAGTAGGCGAGAGATCGACAAATCGCCCCTGCCCAGTGCTTCCCCTGCTGGTCAGGGGCGTTTTTCACGCCGGGCGCAGGCTGGGTTCGGCGCTGCCGACGCCGGTGATGGTGACGGTGCCGAGCAGCCGCTCCAGCGCCGCCTCGACGTCTTCCTTCCACGACAGGGCGGTGCGCAGCTCCAGGCGCAGCCGGGGCCAGCGCGGGTGCGGACGGACCGTCTTGAAGCCGACGGAGAGCAGGAAGTTCGCCGGGATCACGCAGCTGGACTCGTCGTCGATGGACGCGTCGCTGAACGCCTCGATCGCCTTCACGCCGCGGCGGGTGAGGTCCTTGGCCACCGCCTGTACCAGCACCCGGCCCAGGCCGCCCCGTTCGAACTCGGGCAGCACCCGCAGCGCGGTCAGCAGCACGGCGTCGGCCGACACCGGGGCGGTGGGGAAGGCAACGGCACGGGGCACGGCGCTCGGCGGCGCGTACAGCGCGTAGCCGGCGGGCACGTTGTCCACGTAGATGATGCGACCGCAGGAGCCCCACTCCAGCAGCACGCTGGAGACCCAGGCCTCCTTCTCGAAGTCGGTCTGCCCGTACTCCTCGGCCTGCTCCTTCAGGTGCGGAGCCAGCTCCCAGAACACGCACTTACGGCACCGCTTAGGGAGGTGCTCCAGGTTGTCCAGAGTGACGCCCACAACGCGCCGCGACACCCGACCTCCCACGCGCAGACCTGAACCCCGCGTGACCCCACGGGAACGCGAACCAGCATAGGCCGGTGTGACGAGCGCCGGAAGGACTCAGCCCCGATCGGGACGCCCGTTACACTCGTCTGATCTACCACGCCTCACATGTTGAGGGAGGCAGGCGTGAGCGACACCGGATCTCAGCCGGCGCACCAGGCCGGACGTAGCCTCGACCCGCACCTCGGCCGCTACGCGGCGCGGACGGCGGGCATGACGGCATCTGAGATCCGAGCGCTCTTCGCGGTGGCGAGCCGCCCCGAGGTTGTCTCCCTGGCCGGCGGCATGCCCTATCTTTCCGCACTTCCGCTGGACTCGCTCGCCGCCGACGTCGGCCAGCTGGTGGCGACCGAGGGCCTGACCGCGCTCCAGTACGGCTCCGCGCAGGGCACCGTCGAGCTGCGCGAGCAGATCTGCGAGGTGATGGCCCTGGAGGGGATCACCGCGCACCCCGACGACGTGGTGGTCACCGTCGGCTCCCAGATGGGGCTGGACATGGTCACCCGGGTGTTCTGCGACCCGGGTGACGTCGTGTTGGCCGAGGCCCCGTCCTACGTGGGCGCGCTGGGCACCTTCTCCGCCTACCAGGCGCAGGTGGTGCACGTCGAGATGGACGACGCCGGACTGGTGCCCGAGGCGCTGCGCCAGGCCCTGGCCGCGGTGCGCGCCCAGGGCCGCCGGGTGAAGTTCCTCTACACCATCCCCAACTTCCAGAACCCGGCCGGCGTGACGCTGTCGGTGCAGCGCCGCTCGGAGATCCTGGAGATCTGCGCCCAGCACGACGTGCTGGTGGTCGAGGACAACCCGTACGGGCTGCTCGGCTTCGACGGCCAGACCTACCCGGCGCTGCGGTCGGTGGAGCCGACCAACGTTGTGTACCTCGGGTCGTTCTCCAAGACCTTCGCCCCCGGCCTGCGGGTCGGCTGGGTGCTGGCGCCGCATGCGGTGCGGGAGAAGCTGGTGCTGGCCGCCGAGTCGGCGACGCTCTGCCCGCCGGCGTTCACCCAGGCCGTGGTGAGCCGCTACCTGTCGCAGCACGACTGGAAGGGCCAGATCAAGACCTACCGGGAGGCGTACCGGGAGCGCCGGGACGCCACGCTGGCCGCGATGGAGCAGCAGCTGCCCGCCGGCTGCACATGGACCAAGCCCCAGGGCGGCTTCTACGTGTGGTTGACGGTGCCGGAGGGTCTGGACACCAAGGCGATGCTGCCGCGGGCCGTCACGCAGCGCGTGGCCTACGTGCCGGGCACCGCGTTCTACGCGGACAGCTTCGGCAGCCGCCAGATGCGCCTGTCGTACTGCTACCCGACGCCGGAGCGGATCCGGGAGGGCGTGCGCCGGCTGGCCGCCGTGCTGGAGGGCGAGCTGGAGCTGCTGCACACCTTCGGCACGGTGTCGCACCGCCGGCTGTCCGGCGCGCAGACGCCGACTCCGGACACCGCCTGACCGTCATCTACGGTGACTGCCATGTCGGATCGCTGGGTCGCCGTGCTGTCGGGTGGGTTGTCGCACGAGCGGGACGTGTCGCTGCGCTCGGGTCGCCGGTTGTCGGCCGCGCTGCGGTCGGTGGGGTTGACCGTGGAGGAGTGGGACGCCGACGCCGGCCTGCTGGAGCGGCTGCGCACCAACAAGCCGGACGCGGTGGTCGTCGCGCTGCACGGCGGTGAGGGCGAGAACGGCTCCATCCAGTCGATCCTGGAGATGTTCGGCGTGCCCTACGTCGGCACCGACTCGCGGTCGTGCCGGCGGTCCTGGGACAAGCCGACCGCCAAGGCCGAGCTGGCCCGTGTCGGGCTGACCACGCCGGACTGGGTCGTGCTTCCCCACAGCACGTTCCGGGAGCTGGGCGCGCAGGCCGTGCTCGACGCGCTGGTGGACCGGATAGGGCTGCCGCTGATCCTCAAGCCCGACCAGGGCGGTTCCGCGCTGGGCACTCAGGTGGTCCGGGACGCCGCCGAGCTGCCGGCCGCGATGGTCGGCTGCCTGGCGTACGGCGACACCGTGCTGGCCGAGCAGTTCGTCGACGGCGTCGAGGTGGCCGTCGGCGTGCTGGAGGGTCCGGCCGGGCCGGAGGCACTGCCGGCGGTGGAGATCAGCCCGACCACCGGCACGTACGACTACACCGCCCGATACACCGCCGGCCTCACGGAGTTCCACACGCCCGCTCGGCTCGCGCCGGCGGTGGCCGTCGAGGTCGGCGAGCTGGCCGTCGCCGCGCACCGGCTCCTCGGGCTGCGGGACGTCTCGCGCACCACCGCGATCGTCGCCCCGGACGGCACGGTCAACTTCCTTCAGGTGAACGTGTCGCCCGGGCTGACCGAGACCTCGCTGCTGCCCATGGCCATCGAGGCTGCCGGCCGCTCGCTCGGCGACACCTTCGCGACCCTGATCGAGCGAGCCGTCGCCCGAGGCGCTCGCTGAGCAACCGGAGCCCGCCGGCGCGACCCACTCCCGGTCCGCCGGCCCGGCCCTCCCGGAACGCTCTTCGCCACCGGCGCGACTCTCCTGGTTCCTGCCGGCTCGCCCCGCTCGACCTTCATCGCCGCCGGCACGCGAGTCACATTCGATCCGCCAGCCCGGCCCTCCCGGAACGCTCTTCGCCACCGGCGCGACTCTCCTGGTTCCTGCCGGCTCGCCCCGCTCGACCTTCATCGCCACCGGCACGCGAGTCACATTCGATCCGCCAGCCCGGCCCTCCCGGAACGCTCTTCGCCACCGGCGCGACTCTCCTGGTTCCTGCCGGCTCGCCCCACTCGACCTTCATCGCCACCGGCACGCGAGTCACATTCGATCCGCCGGCTTGCCCCCGGTCGGAATCCCCTTCGTCACCGGCGCGACTCACCGTCGTTGCCGCCCGCCCGGCTCGAATCCTTGTCGTCGCCGGGCGCGGCTCTTCTTCATCCCCCACCGGCGCGTCCCGCTCGAAGTCCTCTCCGCCGACGGCGCGACTCACGCTTCGTTCCGCTGGCTCGCCCGGATCAGACCCCTTCGTCACCGGCGCGACTCATCCTCGTTCCCGCCGGCGTGTCCGCCCCGAAAAACCGCTTCGTCACCGTGACGTAAGTGGTCAAGGTGACTGGATGTCGTCGATCCGTGTCCGATTTGCCGCATCCGGCGCGATGAGGCCGACGATGCGTTCGAGGTCGTCGACCGACCCGAACTCGACCACGATCCGGCCCTTGCGACGTCCCAGCTCGACCTTGACCCGGGTGTCGAACGAGTCCGACAGCTTGTCGGCGAGGTCCTGGAGACCGGGGGCGTGGATCGGCTTGCGGGGAGCGGGCTTCGGCTTGGCCGGCGCCTCGCTCTTCGCCAGCGTCACCGCTTCCTCGGTGGCCCGCACCGACAGCCCCTCGGCGACGATCTTCGCCGCCAGATCCTCCTGCGAGCCGGAGTCCTCCAGGCCGAGCAGCGCCCTGGCGTGGCCCGCCGACAGCACGCCGGCGGCGACGCGGCGCTGCACCGGCAGCGGCAGCTTCAGCAGCCGGATGGTGTTGGTGATGACCGGCCGGCTGCGGCCGATGCGGCTGGCCAGTTCCTCGTGCGTCACCTCGAACTCGTCCAGCAGCTGCTGATAGGCCGCCGCCTCTTCGAGCGGGTTCAGCTGCGCCCGGTGGATGTTCTCCAGCAACGCGTCGCGGAGCATCGCGTCGTCGGCGGTCTGCCGCACGATCGCCGGGATCGCGTCGAGGCCGGCACGCTGCGAGGCGCGCCAGCGGCGCTCGCCCATCACCAGCTCGTACGAGCCGCGGCCCAACTCGCGGACCACGATCGGCTGCATCAGCCCGAACTCGCGGATGGAGTGCTCCAGCTCGGCGAGCGCCTCCTCGTCGAAGACCTGCCGAGGCTGCTTCGGGTTCGGCTTGATCTCGGTGATCGGCACCTCGCGGTAGACCGCGCCGGCCACCGTGTTGCCGCCGACGACGGCCGGGGGAGCGCTGTCCGGGATGGTGCCGATCGTGACACCGCCGCCGTTGGTCTCGCCCGGAGGCGGCCCCTGGGGGATCAGCGCCGCGAGGCCGCGGCCCAGACCACCCTTGCGTTCCGGCGGTGTCATGCGTTCTCCATCTCGGTGCCGCGGTCGGCGATCTCACGGGCGGCGTCCAGGTAGCTCATCGCGCCCCGGGAGCCCGGGTCGTAGGCGAGCACCGTCTGGCCGTAGCCAGGCGCCTCGGAGACCTTCACACTGCGTGGGATGACCGTCTGGAGGCAGGTGTCGCCGAAGTGCCCACGCACCTCGCTGGTCACCTGGTCGGCCAGCTTGGTGCGGCCGTCGTACATGGTGAGCAGGATGGTGGAGACGTCCAGCGCCGGGTTCAGGTGCGCCTTCACGAGGTCGATGTTGCGCAGTAGCTGGCCGAGCCCCTCGAGCGCGTAGTACTCGCACTGGATCGGGATCAGCACCTCCTTGGCCGCGACGAGCGCGTTGACCGTCAGCAGGCCGAGGGACGGCGGGCAGTCGATGAAGACGTAGTCGATGCCGAGCTCGTCGAGCGCCTCGCTGGACAGCGCCTCCTTGAGCCGCGACTCGCGGGCGACCATGGACACGAGCTCGATCTCCGCGCCGGCGAGGTCGATGGTGGCCGGCACGCAGTAGAGATTCTCGGACTGCTCGCTGACCGCCGCCGCGTCGGCGATGGAGATCTCGCCGATCAGCACCTCGTAGACCGACGGCGTGCCGGACCGGTGCTCGATGGCGAGCGCGGTGCTGGCGTTGCCCTGCGGGTCTAGGTCGATCACGAGCGTCTTCAGACCGTGCAGGGCGAGGGCGGCGGCAAGGTTGACCGTGCTGGTCGTCTTGCCGACGCCACCCTTCTGGTTGGCCACCGTCAGGATGCGGCGGTGGGCCGGGCGGGGGAGCTTCAACGAATCCGGGTGCAGCACCTTGGCGGCGCGCTGAGCCTCGGCTTCGATCGGAGTCCAGGTGGCGCCTTCGCCGGCCATGACCGACTCGCTCATTGCTGGATTCATCGGGCGTAGTACCTCTCCGGCTCCGACGGGCCCGTCGTGTGCCTCTGCGAGTCTCGCTGTTTCACGTGGAACATGCGGCGCTCCGATCTGGGGATCCGAGTACACGCTCACCCATCCTTCCGTCTCCGACGCCCGCCGTCACGACGCCCCACCTGTTCATCCCGCCCGATCACCACGACGGTCGTCGGCACCTCCAGCACGTCGGCGCCACACGTGGCCAACCGCTGCCGGCCGCCACCCGCCTTCGCCACCGCTGCCGCATCGCGATCCAGTTCCTCGGCCGCGCTGGCCCCCTTGAGCGCCAGCAGCTCGCCACCGGGCCGGAGGAGCGGCAGGCACCACTTGGCCAGTCGCTCCAGGGGAGCCACCGCCCGGGCGGTGACCACGTCGCTGCCACCGAGCCGGCGACGCACCTCGGGTTCCTCGGCCCGGCCCCGCATCACCTCGACGTCGAGACCGAGCGTGTCCACGACCTCCTGAAGCCAGGCGATGCGACGCGCCATCGGCTCTAGCAGAGTCAGCCGGATGTCCGGCCGCGTGATCGCCAACGGGATGCCAGGAAGTCCCGCCCCCGAGCCTACGTCCACCACCCGGCAGTTCTGCGGAACCAACTCGGCGAGTACGGCCGAGTTGAACAGATGGCGGTCCCAGAGCCGGTCCACCTCGCGCGGTCCGATCAGACCGCGCTCCACTCCATGATCGGCCAGAAGCGCGGCGAACTTGATTGCCCCCGACGACCCGCCGCCGAACACCCGCTCCACGACGTCCATCGGCGGCTGCGACGCCTCGCTCATACGCTCCCAATCCGTCCGCACGTTTCACGTGAAACCATGTCGGACCCATCTTCCCTGACGACCCCGTTTCACGTGAAACACGGCGGCCAACGGACGCCACGCGTCGCCGTGCGGCACAAAAAGCGCGGCCCGTTTCACGTGAAACGGGCCGCGCGTCGATCCTGCCGAGTTACTGCTCCTTGAAGACCACCACGCGACGCTGAGGCTCCTCGCCCTCGCTCTCGCTGTAGGTGCCCTTCACGGCGGCAACCGCGTCGTGCACCACCTTGCGCTCGAACGGGGTCATCGGCTGGAGCCGCACCTTCTCTCCGGTGGACAGCACCTTCTCGGCCGCCGACTTGCCGAGCTCACGGAGCTCGGTCCGGCGACCCTCCCGCCACTGAGCGATGTCCAGCATCAGCCGGCTCCGCACGCCGGTCTCCTGCTGGACCGCGAGCCGGGTCAGCTCCTGAAGCGCCTCCAGCACGGTGCCGCGCTGGCCGACGAGCTTCTCCAACTCCTCGCCGCCGTCGATGCTCACGATCGCGCGGCCGGCCTCGACATCCAGGTCGATGTCGCCGTCGTAGTCGAGGACGTCCAGCAACTGCTCCAGGTAGTCACCGGCGATGTCGCCCTCCTGGACGAGCAGATCCTCGGTGCTGGCCGACGACCGCTCCTCGGTCGTCTCCTCCTGGTCGGCATCGGCCGCCTGCACCGTCTCCGACACGTTCTCTCCTCTCCAGAAAAGCTCGGCCTCAGCGACGCTTCCGGCTCTGCTTCTTACGGGCTCGGTCCGGGGCCAGACCGGGGATCTTGGTCGACTCACCGCTGCCGTTGACGGCGCCGCCGGCCGGCGCGCTCGCCCCGTTGCTGCTGGAGTCGCTCTGCTCGGGCGCCTTGTCGGCCACCGTGTCCAAGGGGTCGGTCGCCGGGACGGCGTCCTGCGGCTTGGCCGGGCGGCGCACCTGCTGCATCGGCTTCTGTCCGGGCTTCGGGGCGAGGTTGTTGCGCTGCTCGACCTTCTTCTGCTTCGCCTCCGCCTCTTCCCGGTCGATGCGGTGGTAGACGAGGTACTGCTGCCCGAGCGTCCACGCGTTGTTGCTCAGCCAGTAGAACAGCAGACCGATCTGAAGGAAGGCGCCGAACGCCAGCACACCGAGCGGGAACAAGTACAGGGTCAGCTTGTTCATGATCGCGGTCTGCGGGTTCGCGGTCACCGCGGCGGTCTGCCGGGCCACGTTGTGCCGGGCGGTCAGGTGGGTCGCGATGCTGGCGACGATCATCAGCGGGATCGAGACCAGGATGACGTCCAGCCGGTCCACGTGCGGCACGAAGGTGCCGAGGTCGGTGTCCGCGATGTACGAGGACAGCGGCGCGCCGAACAGTCGGGCCTGAAGGAACGACTTCACGTCGTCGGGCGGCAGCCAGTAGTTGGCGATCTTGATGTTCTGGTCGTAGGACAGACCCGGCCGGTTGAACGACCGCAGCACGTGGTTCAGGCCGATGAAGACGGGCGCCTGCAGCAGCACCGGCAGACAGCCGGCCAGCGGGTTAACGCCGTGCTCGGACTGGAGCTTCTGCATCTCCGCCGCGAGCTTCTGCTTGTCGTTGGCGTACTTCTTCTGCAGCTTCTTGATCTCGGGCTGGAACTCGGCCATCTTGCGCATCGACTTGACCTGCGCGACGAACGGCTTGAAGAGGATCACGCGCAGGGTGAACACGAGGAACACCACCGAGAGCGCCCAGCTGGCCGCGCCGCCGAAGGACCCGTCGCCGAGAATGAAGCCGAAGACCTTGTGCCACACCCACAAGATCCCCGACACGGGGTAATAGATGAAGTTGAGCACTGAGCTACTCCTCGGCAGCGGTGTTGGAACTGGCTCCGGTCCGCGGCTGCCGTGGCGGCACCGGGTCCAAGCCTCCAGGATGCCAGGGCCCGCAGCGCAGCAGCCGACGCACGGTCAGCCAGCTGCCACGCACCGCGCCATGGACGGTCAGCGCCTCCACCGCGTAAGCACTACAGCTCGGGTAGAAGCGACAGCTCGGGGGGAACAGCGGGGAGATCCACCGCTGATACACCCGGATCGGGGCCACCAGCACCTTCGCCGCGACGGTCACGAGGCACCTCCCGTCAGGCCGAGGCGGCGCAGCGCGGCGTCCAGGTCACGGCCGAGCTCGGCACTGGTCGCGGTGGCGGCGGGCGCCAGCGCCCGCACCACCATCGCCGTACCGGCCGGCAGCTGCCCGAGTCGCTCCGCCATCTGGTGACGCAACCGCCGGCTGACCCGGTGGCGCACCACCGAGTTGCCGACGGCCTTGCTCACGACGAAGCCCACCCTGGTCCGAGCGGGCTCGGTCCGGGTGGGCGACGTCGGTGCTGAGATGTCCGCCGAGCTCGTCAGGGCATGCATGACGAGCCGGGGTCTGCCGGCTCGGCGACCCCGACGGACGACCAGGCCGAAGTCCTGGCCACTGGTCAGCCGGGCGGCCGCGGGGAGCACGGCGCGTCAGGGTCAGGCCGAGAGGCGGGCGCGGCCCTTGCCCCGGCGGGCAGCCAGGATCGCGCGACCCGCGCGGGTACGCATCCGCAGCCGGAACCCGTGGGTCTTGGCGCGACGACGGTTGTTGGGCTGGAAGGTGCGCTTACCCTTGCTCACTTCTGGGTCTCCCGGTGCTCACTGCAAGCAGGTCTGGTGGTGTCCCCTGCCGCGACTCGCGCGGTCGCCGCAGTGCAACGGCCTGTCCGGACGAGAGTCGTGGGCGCCGGATCACGTTCCGACACTCAGTGGCACGGGCGCGCGAAGACGCCCGCTACCAGCGGGAGACCTTTCGAGGGTACGCAGCCGAGCGCCGGTTCTCAAATCGGCCCCTCCACCACCCCATCAGGCGACAGACGGGTCACGGTGGGGGAGTGACCGGCAGGTTCGTCTTGTGGCGGCTGCCACGCCTTGTTAGCGTGCTCCTCCGCGGTTTTGACTCGGGACCAGCCCGAGGCTCCCGACACGTGGCGCCGAGCCGTCCGCACGGAACCCGGACCCCGTCGCTGGCCAGACCCAGTGCGAGGCGCCGAAGTGTCCCGGCGTACCTTCGTGCACAGTTGTGGACAACCTGTGGACTACACGGTCCCGACGTCCACGACACCACCGGACGTGACGATCTGGGGCTGCTGCGCATTCGCCGGCCGACCCCGGCGTGAGCGGATCAGGCGAGGGGAGGGGAGCAGGGACGTGTCCGACGACCAGACCAACCTCGGTCAGGTGTGGGACCAGGTCGTCCAGGAACTGCTCGCCGCGGGGGCCCTGTCCTCCCTACAGCGCGCCTGGATGCGGGTGACTCGGCCGATCGGGCTGCTGGACGGCACGGTCCTGCTCGGCGCGCCGAGCGACTTCGCCAAGGAAGCCATCGAGCGGGCGCTGCGCGATCCGATCACCGCCGCGCTGTCCCGGCGACTGGGCCGCCCGGTGTCACTGGCCGTCAAGGTCGACACCGTGGTGCCACGCACCGCCACCCCCGGCCCGCCGCCGCCCCCCGCCCCGCAGCCGATGCCGCTCCTCACCAACCCCACGCCGCGCCCGCCGGCCGTCGCGCCCGCGGAGCAGACCGCGCCGATGGCGGCGATCACCGTGTCCGAGGACGGCGAATCCGAGGACGAGGTGGACGAGGAGCGCGAGGCGCTGGCCACCGTGCACGAGATCTGGCCGACGTTCAGCGGGCCGCCGGCCGCGCAGCCGAGCCAGACCAACTCGCAGACCCGGCTCAACGAGAAGTACACGTTCGACACGTTCGTCATCGGCGCGTCCAACCGGTTCGCCCACGCCGCCGCGGTGGCGGTGGCCGAGGCGCCGGCCCGCGCGTACAACCCGCTGTTCATCTGGGGCGAGTCCGGCCTGGGCAAGACCCACCTGCTGCACGCCGTCGGGCACTACGCCCAGCGGCTGTTCCCGGGGATGCGGGTGCGCTACGTGTCCACCGAGGAGTTCACCAACGACTTCATCAACTCCCTGCGGGACGACCGCAAGATCGCCTTCCAGCGCCGCTACCGGGACATCGACGTGCTGCTCGTCGACGACATCCAGTTCCTGGAGGGCAAGGAAGGCACGCAGGAGGAGTTCTTCCACACCTTCAACACGCTGCACAACTCGAACAAGCAGATCGTGGTGTCCTCCGACCGGCCGCCGAAACGGCTGGAGACCCTGGAGGACCGCCTGCGCACCCGGTTCGAGTGGGGCCTGATCACCGACATCCAGCCGCCCGAGCTGGAGACCCGGATCGCCATCCTGCGCAAGAAGGCCGCGCAGGACCGGCTGGCCGCGCCGGCAGAGGTGCTGGAGTTCATCGCCGCCCGGATCGAGCGCAACATCCGGGAGCTGGAGGGCGCGCTGATCCGGGTGACCGCGTTCGCGTCGCTGAACCGGCAGCCGGTGGACGTGCAGCTGGCCGAGATCGTGCTGCGGGACCTGATCCCGGACTCGCACGCCCCCGAGATCACCGCACCGACCATCATGGCCGTGACCGCCGAGTTCTTCGGCGTGACGATCGACGACCTGTGCGGGCCGGGCAAGACCAAGGCGCTGGCCCAGGCCCGGCAGATCTCCATGTACCTGTGCCGCGAGCTGACCGACCTGTCGCTGCCCAAGATCGGGCAGACCTTCGGCGGCCGCGACCACACCACGGTCATGCACGCGGACAAGAAGATCCGCAAGGAGATGGCCGAGCGCCGGCGCATCTACGACCAGGTGCAGGAGCTGACCTCCCGCATCAAGCAGCGCGCCCGCGCCTGACCCCGTTTCGCCCCTGAGCGGCCCCCGACTTTCGGCGGGCCGCTCGCGGCTGTCCGGCCCTTGGCCCGCGACGCCGACTCCTTTCTCACCGACCACCCCGGTCCGCCGCCGAGCACGGTGAGAAACCAGCCGGCCGACGGCCGATCGGCGACGCATCTTTCTCACCGCGCCCTCGACAGCGTCACCCGACCCGGTGAGAAACCCCTTGCTTCGGTCGGCCCCTCCGCGCGCCGCCCCGCCCATCGACGGGCCGACCGGCACCTTTCTCAGGGAACGCGACCGGCGCCTTTCTGCTCGGCGCCGCGCCCCGGTCTGCCGCCTCGACCAGAAAAGTGCGCGCCGATCGGCGGCCCGTGGGTCCGGGCGAACTTTCTGAGAACCGTCCCGGCCCCGCCACCCGTCCCGTCAGAAAGGTCGGTGGCCGCGCCCCGGGGTCCCCACCCTCGCCTCGCGCCGGCCGGAGCTTTCTGGCCGACCGCCGGATCGGCCCGCCGGCCCCCTCAGAAAGGCGCCGCGACCTGCGTGCGGCATCGTGATCTTGGCGACGACGCGACCCGTCGCCGGCCGTCGACCCCGCCGTCCGCAACCCCCGGTCGATGAACTTTTCTGGCGGGCCGGGGTGCCCGATCAGCCCCGGCTCCCAGAAAAGTTGTCCACAGTCACCCACATCGGGGAGACCTGGGCCACTTTCACCCTGTGCAACACCTGGGGACGGACCAGCCCACATCTGGGGATGGATGTGTGGACAACTTCGCCGATCTGTGGACCGTTCGGAGCAGCCGGGAAGTTGTCCACGGGGTCCCCGAGTTGTCCACCGGTCACCCGGGGTACTTGCCCACACCCCCGGCCATCACCTGAACAGCGCAAACCCCGGTTGTCCACACAATCCACACCCCTTACTGCTGTTACTGGATATCTCTTCGAAGAGATGAAAAGAAGAAAAACAGGGGGTGGCCGAAGTTGGGGACAGCGCCGGTTCGCGACGGGAAGCCCCGACATGACGAAGCGGCCCCGCACGCTCTACCGTTGGGCTCCCCTAGGACCCGGTCGTGTGCCGAGCCCGGACGACACGGGGACGACCACGGTCGTGCCGAAGGAAAGGACGCCCTCATGAAGATCCGCGTCGAGCGCGACGGTCTAGCCGACGCCGTGGCCTGGGTCGCACGAAGCCTGCCGTCCAGGCCGCCGGTCCCGGTCCTCGGCGGTGTCCTACTGGACGCCGGCTCGGACGAGGGTGACACCGGCGACGCGTTGACGGTGTCGGGCTTCGACTACGAGGTCTCGGCGCAGGTCGGCGTCCCGGCCACGATCGCGGCCGGCGGCAAGACCCTGGTCTCCGGCCGACTGCTCGCCGACATCACCAAGGCGCTGCCCAACCACCCGGTGGAGATCGCCGTCGACGGCGCCCGCGTCTCGATCACGTGTGGCAGCGCCAAGTTCAGCCTGCCGACCATGCCGGTCGAGGACTACCCGGCGCTGCCGGCGATGCCGCAGCGGGCGGGCGCGCTGGCCGGCGAGGTGTTCGCCGAGGCGGTCGGCCAGGTCGCGGTCGCCGCCGGCAAGGACGACACGCTGCCGATGCTCACCGGTGTCCGGGTCGAGTTCAACGGCGGCAAGCTGACCCTGGTCGCCACCGACCGGTTCCGGCTGGCGATGCGCGAGTTCGACTGGGAGCCGGCCGACGAGGTCGACACCGCGGTCCTGGTGCCGGCCCGCAACCTGGCCGACGCGGCCAAGACGCTGGGCGGCGCCGGCTCGACGGTCGAGCTCTCGCTGGCCTCCGGCGACGGCCTGCTCGGCCTGTCGGGCACCGGGCGGCGAACCACCAGTCGACTTCTGGATGCCGAATTCCCGAAGTACCGGCAACTTCTGCCCGCTGAGCACAACGCGGCTGCGATCATCGACGTGTCCTCGCTCCAGGACGCGATCAAGCGAGTCTCGCTGGTGGCCGAGCGCGGCACCCAGGTCCGGCTGGAGTTCAGCGACGGCGGCCTGCGGCTGTCCGCGGGCGGCGACGACGAGGGCAGCGCCGAGGAGGAGCTGCCGGTCGAGTTCACCGGCGAGCCCGTGACGATCGCGTTCAACCCGGGCTATCTGCTCGACGGCCTGGCGGCTGTGCGCACGGATCGTGCCCACTTGTCGTTCACCACACCGAGCCGGCCCGCGTTGATCAAGCCGGTGGGCGAGGATGGAGGCGTGGTGGAGGGCTACCTCTACCTGCTGATGCCGGTGCGCCTGCCCGGCTGACCCAGCTCGCTGCCTGTAACAGGAGAGGACCGCGATCGTGCAGCTCGGACTCATCGGCCTGGGCAAGATGGGCTTCAACATGCGGGAGCGGTTGCGCAAGGCCGGCCACGAGGTGGTGGGCTACGACCGCAACCCGGACGTCACCGACGTCGCCAGCCTGGCCGACCTGGTCGGCGCGCTGGAGGCGCCGCGGACAGTGTGGATCATGGTGCCGTCCGGCGACCCGACCCGGCAGACGGTGCAGCAGCTCGGCGAGCTGCTGTCCGAGGGCGACCTCGTGATCGACGGCGGCAACTCGCGGTTCACCGACGACTCGGCCAACGCCGCGCACCTGGACACCAAGGGCATCGGCTATCTCGACTGCGGCGTGTCCGGCGGCGTCTGGGGTCTGGACGTCGGCTACGGCCTGATGGTCGGCGGCGACAAGAAGCACGTCGAGCACGCAATGCCGATCTTCGACGCGCTCCGCCCGGAGGGCCCGCGCGAGGAGGGCTTCGCGCACGCCGGCCCGGTCGGCGCCGGCCACTTCTCGAAGATGGTGCACAACGGCATCGAGTACGGCCTGATGCAGGCCTACGCCGAGGGCTTCGAGCTGCTGGAGGCGTCCGAGCTGGTGACGGACGTGCCGGCGACGATCAAGGCCTGGCAGCGCGGCACCGTGGTCCGGTCGTGGCTGCTCGACCTGCTGGTCCGCGCCCTGGACTCCGACCCCGAGCTGGACGACCTGCGCGGCTACGTGGAGGACTCCGGTGAGGGCCGGTGGACCGTCGAGGAGGCGATCAACCACTCGGTGCCGGCGCCGGTGATCTCCGCCGCGCTGTTCGCCCGGTTCGCCTCCCGCCAGGACGACTCGCCGGCGATGCGGGCCGTCGCGGCGCTGCGCAACCAGTTCGGCGGCCACGCGGTTCAGAAAGCCTGATGTACGTCAGACATCTCCAGGTCGTCGACTTCCGCTCCTGGGCGCACGCCGATCTGGCGTTCGATCCGGGCGTGAGCGTGTTCGTCGGCTCCAACGGCCAGGGCAAGACCAACCTGGTCGAGGCGGTCGGGTACGTGGCCACCCTCGGTTCGCACCGAGTGGCCACGGACGCGCCGCTGGTCCGCACCGGCAGCCCGCGGGCGGTGATCCGCACGGCGGTGGTCAACGCCGGCCGCGAGCTGCTGGTCGAGCTGGAGATCACGCCGGGCAAGGCGAACCGGGCGCGGATCAACCGCGGCCCGGTGCCTCGCCCGCGTGAGGTGCTGGGCATCCTGCGCACCGTGTTGTTCGCGCCGGAGGACCTGGCGCTGGTGCGCGGTGATCCCGGCGAGCGTCGCAAGTTCATGGACGACCTCCTGGTCCTGCGGGCGCCGCGGTACGCCGGCATTCGCTCCGACTACGAACGTGTGCTCAAGCAGCGCAGCGCCCTGCTGAAGTCGGCGGGCGCCGCGCGCCGCGCCGGCGGGCGTGGCGACCTGAGCACGTTGGAGGTGTGGGACGGCCACTTGGCCAAGCAGGGTGCGTTGCTGCTCGCCGGCCGCCTCGACCTGATCGACGACATGGCTCCGCTGGTCGCGGCCGCGTATGCCGGGGTCGCCCCGGAGTCGCGGCCGGTCTCGATCCGGTACCGGTCGACGCTCGGCGACGCGCTGCCGCGGCGGGAGCGGGCCGACATCGACGAGTTGGAGGCGGCGCTGCTCGCCGAGATCGCCCGGGTCCGGTCGCAGGAGGTGGAGCGCGGCGTCTCGCTGGTCGGGCCGCACCGGGACGAGCTGGAGCTGACGCTCGGCGACAACCCGGCCAAGGGTTACGCGAGTCACGGAGAGTCATGGTCCTTCGCGCTGGCGTTGCGGCTGGGCGCGTACGAGCTCTTGCGTGAGGATGGGGCCGAACCGGTCCTGGTGCTCGACGACGTGTTCGCCGAGCTGGACCGCAGGCGCCGGCAGCAGCTGGCCAAGGTGGCGGCGAACGCGGAGCAGGTGCTGATCACCGCGGCGGTCGCCGAGGACGTGCCGGAGGAGTTGGCCGGCGCACGATACGAGGTCCGCGACGGCGAGGTGAACCGTGTCCGATGAGCCCGCGGGCAATCCGCCACTAGGGGTACGCATCTCCGGCCCAACTTCCCCCACATCTGGGGATAAACCTGTGGATGGTGTGGATAACTCGGTCACTCCGGGGCGTCGACCCACCGCGAAACCGTCCGATAATGCGGCGAACGGGGCAAATCGGACGGGATCTACCCCCAAGCCGTCACCTGAAGGTGGACAACCCGAACGGGTGGTCGACCGGCTGCCGGAGGGACTGAAGGGATCGGATCTGGCCCGCGCGGCCCTCGCCGCCGCCCGCGAGGCGTCCAAGGCGCGCAAGCCGTCGAAGCGCGGCACGCCCGCGGTCAACCGCGGCCGGCGGCGGCGCTGGTCGGGTTCCGGCGCGGACGACCGTGACCCGCAGCCGCTCGGCCGGCTGGTGTCCCGGATGGCCAAGGACAGGGGCTGGGACGAGCAGCTCTCCGGCGGTCAGGTGTTCGCGAAGTGGCCACATCTGGTCGGGGCCGAGGTGGCCCAGCACGCGAAACCGGTGACGCTGCGTGAGGGCGAACTGGTGGTGCAGGCCGAGTCGACGGCGTGGGCGACCCAGCTCCGGCTGCTCCAGCGCCAACTGCTCCAGCAGATCGCCAAGGGCGTCGGCCCGAACGTGGTCAAGCGGCTCAAGGTGCAGGGCCCGTCGGCCCCCAACTGGCGATTCGGGCCGCTACATGCCCCAGGTCGCGGGCCACGTGACACCTACGGCTGACACACCATGTTTCACATGAAACACGGCAGCGGGGAAATCACGGCTCACGGAGACGAACGTAGCCGGACCGAGTGACATCCCCAGCCCGGCGGACCCTAGCCCGTTCACTTCCGGGCTTCTGTGACGTTCTCAGCCGGGTCCTTGCCGCGATTTGGGCGGGGTCGCCCGGTATACTTTCGGGAGGATGTGAGCACGGCAGCGCTGGACGGTCGTCCGCGCAGGCTCGCACACCAGTCCTGCGTGGCGTCCCAGAGGGAGACAGCAAAACTCGTGGCTGCCAACACCAACGCTGAGTACAGCGCCAAGTCCATCACCGTGCTCGAGGGCCTCGAGGCGGTGCGCAAGCGGCCGGGCATGTACATCGGCTCCACCGGCGAGCGCGGTCTGCACCACCTCATCTGGGAGGTGGTGGACAACGCCGTCGACGAGGCCATGGCCGGCTTCGCCACCAGGGTCGTGCTCGTGCTGCGGGCCGACGGCGGCATCGAGTGCATCGACGACGGCCGCGGCATTCCCATCGACGAGCACCCGGTGGAGAAGCGGCCGGCCGTCGAGGTCGTGCTCACCACGCTGCACGCCGGCGGCAAGTTCGACAGCGACTCCTACGCGGTCTCCGGCGGTCTGCACGGCGTCGGCGTGTCCGTGGTCAACGCGCTGTCGACCCGGCTCGACGTGGAGATCAAGAAGGACGGCTTCGTCTGGACCCAGAGCTACGCGAACTCGGCGCCGACCGGCCCGCTCGTCAAGGGCGAGCCGACCAGCGAGACCGGCACCGTCATCACGTACTGGGCCGACCCGGAGATCTTCGAGACCACCGAGTACAACCTGGAGACGGTGGCCCGGCGGCTCCAGGAGATGGCGTTCCTGAACAAGGGGCTGACCATCGTGCTGCGCGACGAGCGGGTGAGCGAGGAGGAGGCCGAGGCGGACGCCGACGGCCAGGTCGCCCGGGTCAAGGAGCAGACCTTCCACTACCCCGGCGGGCTCGAGGACTTCGTCCGGCACATCAACCGGTCCCGCGAGGCGCTGCACGAGAAGGTCATCGCGTTCGACGCCAAGGGCGACGACCTCGAGGTCGAGATCGCCATGCAGTGGAACACGGGCTACTCGGAGTCGGTGTACACCTTCGCCAACACGATCAACACCCACGAGGGCGGCACCCACGAGGAGGGCTTCCGCGCCGCGCTCACCCGGGTGGTGAACGAGTACGCCAAGGACAAGAAGCTGGTCAAGGAGAAGGACGGCAACCTCTCCGGCGAGGACATCCGCGAGGGCCTGGCCGCCATCGTCTCGGTCAAGCTCAAGGAGCCCCAGTTCGAGGGCCAGACCAAGACCAAGCTGGGCAACACCTCGGCCAAGTCCTTCGTGCAGAAGGCGTGCAACGAGTGGATCGCCGACTGGTTCGACCGGCACCCGGCCGAGGCCAAGATCATCATCAACAAGGCGGTGTCCTCGGCGCAGGCCCGGCTGGCCGCCCGCAAGGCCCGCGAGCTGGTCCGCCGCAAGGGCGCGCTGGACATCGGCGGCCTGCCCGGCAAGCTCAAGGACTGCCGCTCGACCGACCCGGAAGAGTGCGAGATCTACATCGTGGAGGGCGACTCCGCGGGCGGCTCGGCCAAGGAGGGCCGGGACTCCATGTACCAGGCGATCCTGCCGATCCGGGGCAAGATCATCAACGTGGAGAAGGCGCGCATCGACCGCGTGCTGAAGAACACCGAGGTGCAGAGCATGATCACTGCCTTCGGCACCGGCATCCACGACGACTTCGACCTGGCCAAGCTCAAGTACCACAAGATCGTGCTGATGGCCGACGCCGACGTGGACGGCCAGCACATCCGGACCCTGCTGCTGACGCTGCTGTTCCGGTTCATGCGGCCGCTGATCGAGCACGGGCACGTCTACCTGGCCCAGCCGCCGCTGTACAAGATCAAGTGGCAGCGCGGCGTCGAGCCGGAGTACGCCTACTCCGACCGCGAGCGGGACGGCCTGCTCGAGACCGGCCTGGCCGCCGGCAAGAAGATCGGCAAGGACGACAGCATCCAGCGCTACAAGGGCCTCGGCGAGATGAACGCCCAGGAGCTGTGGGAGACCACCATGGACCCGGCCAACCGGGTGCTGCTCCAGGTCACCATGGACGACGCGGCCACCGCCGACGAGCTGTTCAGCGTGCTGATGGGCGAGGACGTCGAGGCGCGGCGGTCCTTCATCACCCGCAACGCCAAGGACGTCAAGTTCCTCGACGTGTGACGTCCCGGCCCCACCGCCTCCTCGCCTTGTGTGAAAGGAACACCCAGCCGTGACCGAAACCTTGCCGCCCGACAACCACGGGCGGACCGAGCCGGTCGACATCCAGCAGGAGATGCAGAACTCCTACATCGCGTACGCGATGAGCGTGATCGTCGGTCGCGCGCTGCCCAACGTGTACGACGGCCTCAAGCCGGTGCACGTGCGGGTGCTGTACTCGATGTACGACTCCGGCTTCCGGCCGGACCGCGGCTACAACAAGTGCGCCCGCGTGGTCGGCGACGTGATGGGCAACTACCACCCGCACGGCGACTCGTCGATCTACGACGCGCTGGTGCGGCTGGCCCAGCCGTGGGCGATGCGCTACCCGCTGGTCGACGGCCAGGGCAACTTCGGCTCGTCCGGCAACGACCCGGCCGCCGCCATGCGGTACACCGAGTGCCGGCTCACCCCGTTGGCCATGCACATGTTGCAGGACATCGAGGAAGAGACCGTCGACTTCCGGGACAACTACGACGGCCGCATCCAGGAGCCGATCGTCCTGCCGTCCCGGGTGCCCAACCTGCTGATCAACGGCAGCGCCGGCATCGCCGTCGGCATGGCCACCAACATCCCGCCGCACAACCTGCGCGAGGTGGCGGACGCGGTGGTGTGGGCGCTGGAGAACCCGGAGACGCCGGACGAGGAGACGCTGGAAGCGGTGATGGCCCGGATCAAGGGCCCCGACTTCCCGACCCACGGCCTGATCCTGGGCACCCGCGGCATCGAGGACGCCTACCGCACCGGCCGCGGCTCGGTGCGCATGCGCGCCGTCGTCGAGGTGGAGGAGGACAGCAAGGGCCGGGTCATCCTGGTCGCCACCGAGCTGCCCTTCCAGGTCAACCCGGACAACCTGGTGGAGAACATCGCCACCCTGGTCCGCGACGGCAAGCTCACCGGCATCGCCAACATCGCCGACGAGTCCAACAGCCGGACCGGCATGCGCATCGTGGTCACGCTCAAGCGGGACGCGGTGGCCAAGGTGGTGCTGAACAACCTCTACAAGCACACCCAGCTCCAGCACACGTTCGGCGTGAACATGGTGTCCCTGGTCGACGGCGTGCCGCGCACGCTGCGCCTGGACCAGATGATCCGCCTCTACGTGAAGCACCAGGTCGAGGTCATCGTCCGGCGCACCCGGTTCCGGCTGCGCAAGGCCGAGGAGCGGGCCCACATCCTGCGCGGCCTGGTCAAGGCGCTGGACCAGCTGGACGCGGTGATCGCGTTGATCCGCCGGTCGCCCACCGTCGAGGACGCCCGGGTCGGCCTGATCGAGCTGCTCACCGTCGACGAGATCCAGGCCAACGCCATCCTCGAGATGCAGCTGCGCCGGCTCGCCGCCCTGGAGCGGCAGAAGATCGTCGACCAGTTGGCCGAGATCGAGATCGAGATCGCCGACCTCCAGGACATCCTGGCCAAGCCGGAGCGGCAGCGGGCCATCGTCCGCGACGAGCTGATGGAGATCGTCGGCAAGTACGGCGACGACCGGCGCACCCGGATCCTGCCGTTCGACGGCGAGGTCTCCATGGAGGACCTCATCGCCGTCGAGGACGTGGTCGTCACGATCACTCGAACGGGTTACGCGAAGCGGACGAAGACCGACCTGTACCGCTCGCAGAAGCGCGGCGGCAAGGGCGTCCAGGGGGCGGCGCTCAAGCAGGACGACATCATCGCCCACTTCTTCGTGTGCTCCACCCACGACTGGATCCTGTTCTTCACCAACATGGGCCGGGTCTACCGGGCCAAGGCGTACGAGCTGCCCGAGGCCAACCGGAACGCGCGCGGCCAGCACGTGGCCAACCTGCTCGCGTTCCAGCCGGGCGAGGAGATCGCTCAGGTCATCGAGATCCCCAACTACGAGGTCGCGCCCTACCTGGTGCTGGCCACCAAGACCGGCCTGGTCAAGAAGTCGCGGCTGGCCGACTTCGACTCCAACCGGTCCGGCGGCCTGATCGGCATCAACCTCAAGGAGGACGACGAGCTGGTCGGTGCCGTGCTCTGCTCGGCCGATGACGACCTGCTGCTGGTCTCCGCCGACGGGCAGTCCATCCGGTTCCACGCCACCGACGAGACGCTGCGACCGATGGGCCGGGCCACCTCCGGCGTGCTGGGCATGCGCTTCAACAGCGGCGACGAGCTGTTGTCGATGGGCGTCGTGCAGCCCGACAAGTTCGTGCTTGTCGCGACCGACGGTGGGTACGCCAAGAGGACGCCGATCGACGACTACCCGATCCAGGGTCGCGGCGGCAAGGGCGTGCTGACCATTCAGTACGACCGCAAGCGTGGGAGGCTGGTCGGGGCGCTGATCGTGGACGAGGGCGACGAGTTGTACGCCATCACCTCATCTGGTGGAGTGATCCGCACCAGCGTCGAACAGGTGCGCAGGGCCGGCCGGCAGACGAAGGGGGTGCGGCTGATGAACCTCGACGAGGGCGGCACCCTGATGGGTGTGGCACGCAACGCCGACGAGCCCACGGACGTCTCCGGAGAGGACGACCAGACCTCCGCGCCGGACGTGGCCGAGTAGGCACGGCAGGCAACTCCCAACGACAAGCTGACTGAGGACCGCTCGTGACAACTCCGGAGAACCCGGAAAAGCCGGACGCCAAGACCGAGTCGGACGGCGAGGTCGAGAAGAAGTCGGTGGCGACCGAGGAGGCTCCCGCCAAGCCGGAGCAGCCCGAGCCGGCCGCGCCGAAGCCGGCGGCCGCCGAACCGGCGACCAACGGCGCGGTCAGTCACGAGCAGGAGACGACGAAGTTCAAGAAGGAGGAGGCCGCCGCGCCCGCCGCGGCGGCTCCCTCTGCACCGGCGACTCCGGCTGCGGCCAGCACGCCGGCGGCATCGCCCGTTGCTTCGCCGACCGTTCCGGCGGCACCGGTCACTCCGGCACCCGTCGCTCCGACGGAGCCGGCGGCCTCGTCGGCGCCGCCGCCGTGGCAGCGGGTCACCGCCGACACCGCGGCGGCCGCGGCGGCGACCACCATCTCGTCCACGGCGTACGACAACGAGCCGGTCGACACCAGCTCGCAGGCCACCACCAACTTCCGCCCGGTCGGCCCGCCCCAGTCGGCGTCCCCGCTCGACTCGCCGACCGTGTCCACCCGGACGTCGGTCAACCTCGGCGGACCCACCACCCCGCCCCGGGGCACCGCCGCGCCCACCGCGCTGCGCCGCCCCGGCCGTGGGCCCAGGCGGGCCAGCCTCCAGATCAAGCGCGTCGACCCGTGGTCGGTGCTCAAGCTGGCGCTGGTGCTCGGCTTCGCCATGTTCCTGGTCTGGATGGTCGCCGTCGGCGTGCTGTACAGCGTGCTCGGTGGCATGAACGTGTGGACCAAGCTCAACGGCACCTACAACGACCTCGTGCAGGGCGGTGACAACAGCGGCGGCGACCTCATCAGCGCCGGCCGCGTGTTCGGCATCGCCGCCGTCGTCGGCCTGGTGAACGTGATCCTGTTCACTGCCATGGCCACCGTCAGCGCGTTCATCTACAACGTGTCCGCTGACCTGGCCGGAGGCGTCGAGGTCACCCTCTCCGAGCGGGAGTGACCCGGTTTGGATCAGGGGAGAGGAGTGCGGTAATCTTCTCCCCCGTAAGGGCCCATAGCTCAGGCGGTTAGAGCGCTTCGCTGATAACGAAGAGGTCGGAGGTTCAAGTCCTCCTGGGCCCACGCAACCGATTGGGTGACGTGTGCCTGGAAGCTTCGCTTCCAGGCCTTTATCGTTTGCGGAGATTGTGGGGCTCTCGCCCCACACCCCGAGCAAGGGGGCTCCGCCCCCTTGACCCCCGATCCGTGGTACCGGTGGCGGGTGGTTTGGGGGTGGTCCGTGGGCGGTGGCCTGGTCGGGGCGGACGTGTATGTTGGGTGCTACCTGTTCTTTCCCAAGGGGTGGCAAGCGCCAAGGAGGCGACCAGACGTGAAGAAGCTCATCGCGCTCGTGGCTGTGGCTGGAGTCGTGCTGTTCTTCGTGAGGAAGCAGCGGTCGGCGAAGGCTGAGGCCGACCTGTGGCGCGAGGCTACGGCGCCGACCGACTGAGGTCGGGCGAACACCGGGGCACGGCCCGTAGCCGGGTCCCATCGGGGACATAGCTCAATTGGCAGAGCACCGCCTTTGCAAGGCGGGGGTTAGGGGTTCGATTCCCCTTGTCTCCACTCGCGAGTGGGCGAGGTGTGCGTAGCGGCTGCGCCGCTCTCGCCGCCTCGCTCGTCGTATTTGCGGGGCTCTCGCCCCACACCCCAAGGCAGGAGGGGCTTCGCCCCCTGCACCCCCTTCGGGCTCGCTTCGCGTCGCCCTTGACCCCGATCTCCGTTGCCGGTGGGGCATGGTCGAGACTCTGGTGGCTATGAGGAACGCCGTGTTGTTCGCCGGAGTCCTGGTCGCCGCCGCAGCCGTGTCGGGGTGCTCGTCGCCGCAGGCTGCGCCTGTCACTTCGACAACGCCGGCGCCGACTTCGAGTAGCACTGCTGCGCCTACTACGACCAGTGCTGTTGCGCCGGCGGATCCGGTGGCGGCGGCTACGGGGCAGTGTCCGTATCTGTCGTCCGACTTTGTGGCGGATGCCAACGGGGAGAAGGTCACGAAGGTGATGATCTCCGCGGACCAGCCGCATCCGGCGTGCTTCTTCTACAGCTTCGGCAATGACAAGCAGTTGACGGTGCAGGTGTACGTGGGGTCGGCGGGGGCGGCTACGGCGTTGGTGAACAAGGCCGCGCCGATCGAGACGTCGGACAAGGCGGATCTGCCGGGCGGGTGGAGTGGGGGGTCGGAGGCCACGGCTACGGGGGCGGTGTTCGCGGTGTCCAAGGGTGGGTCTGCGGTGGTGGCGGTGACCGATCAGAAGCAGACGATCAAGGCCAAGCAGGTGGTGAAGCAGGCGATCGCCGCCCTCGGGTTGTGAGGGGCGGCGATCGCCTGGGTTCTTCGTCCTCTTGTCGGTTCTGTTAGTGCTGGACTGCCTTTTCGGCGTGGGCGCCGGTGAGGGCGCGGACTTCCATCTCGGCGAACTTGGACTCGTCGGCGCGGTCCTTGCCGAGGACGGTGCCGAGGTAGCCGAGCAGGAAGGACAGGGGGATCGACACCAGGCCGGGGTTGCTGAGCGGGAACCAGTCGAAGTGGGCGGTGGGGAAGATCGAGGTCTTCGCGCCCGAGACGACCGGCGAGAAGATGATCAGCCCGATGGTGATCACCAGGCCGCCGTACATGCTCCAGAGGGCGCCGGTGGTGGTGAAGCGCTTCCAGAACAGCGAGTACAGGATCGTCGGCAGGTTGGCGGCGGCCGCGATGGCGAACGCGAGGGCCACCAGGAAGGCGACGTTCTGACCGTTGGTGAGGATGCCGCCGACGATCGCCAGCAGGCCGATGACAACCGCGGCCCAGCGGGCGACCTTGACCTCGGACTTGGCGCTCTCCCGATCACCCTTCTTGATCACGTTGACGTAGATGTCGTGGGCGAACGAGGCCGACGCGGTGATGGTCAGGCCGGCGACCACCGCCAGGATGGTGGCGAAGGCGACGGCGGCGATGAGGCCGAGCAGGATCGGGCCGCCCAGCGCCTGGGCCAGCAGCGGGGCGGCGGAGTTGACCTTGCCGGGGGCGGCGTTGATCTTCTCCGGGCCGACCAGCGCACCGGCGCCGTAGCCGAGCACCAGCGTGAACAGGTAGAACACGCCGATCAGCACGATCGCCCACACCACCGAGCGCCGCGCCTCCTTGGCCGACGGCACGGTGTAGAACCGCATCAGCACGTGCGGCAGGCCGGCAGTGCCCAGCACCAGGGCGATGCCCAGGGACAGGAAGTCCAGCCGCGAGGTGCCGGTGGCGCCGTACTGCTTGCCCGGGCCGAGCAGCGCCTCTCCGGTCTTGCCGCCGTGGTCGACGGCGTCGCCGAGCAGTGACGACAGGTTGAAGCCGTAGCGTCCGAGCACCCAGACCGTCATCACGAACGCACCGGCGATCAGCAGCACGGCCTTGATGATCTGCACCCAGGTGGTGCCGCGCATGCCGCCGACCAGCACATAGATGATCATGACGACGCCGACCACGGAGACCACCAGCGCCTGGCCGGCCGTGCTGGTCACGCCCAGCAGCAGCGCCACCAGGCCGCCGGCGCCGTTCATCTGCGCCAGCAGGTAGAAGAACGACACGGCCAGCGTCGAGATGGCAGCCGCGGTGCGTACCGGGCCCTGCTTCATCCGGAAGCTGAGCACGTCGGCCATGGTGAACCGGCCGGTGTTGCGCAGCAGCTCGGCGACCAGCAGCAGCGCCACCAGCCAGGCCACCAGGAAGCCGATCGAGTACAGGAAGCCGTCGTAGCCGTAGATGGCGATCGCGCCGGCGATGCCCAGGAACGAGGCGGCCGACAGGTAGTCGCCGGACAGCGCGATGCCGTTCTGCGGGCCGGTGAACGCGCGGCCGGCCGCGTAGAAGTCGGTGGTGGTCTTCGTGCTCCGGCTGGCCCGGAACACGATCACGAGGGTGATCACCACGAAGACGGCGAAGATGGAGATGTTGAGCGCCGAGTTGCTGCCCTCGACGCCGGCCGCGACCACGGAGTTCCTCACTGGTCGTCCCCCTCGATCTCGTGCCGGATCTTGTCGGCGGCCGGGTCCACGACCCGGTTGGCGAACCGGACGTAGAGGCCGGTGATCACGAAGGTGGAGACGAACTGGAGCAGGCCGAACACCAGGCCGACGGTGATGTTGCCGAACAGCTTTGTCGACATGAAGCCATGGGCGTAGTCGGCGAGCAGGACGTACAGCAGATACCAGGCCAGGAACAGCCCGGCCATCGGGAACACGAAGCCGCGCAGGCGGCGTCGCAGCTCGGCGAAGTCAGGACTGGCCTGGACCTCGCTCCAGTCGGTCGTCGCCGGCGTCGCGGCGGCGGGGTCTTCGGTGGTGCCCACGGCAACCTCCCGGACGGGGCATAGTTACCCGCCGTAACCTAGGAGATGCAGGTCACATCGGCAGCACTCAATCGGGCATATGCGACCAGCGGGACCGGGGCGCCGCAGGAACGGTGTCGTTTTCGCGACGAACGGCGCCCCGCCCAGCTCAGCGGGCGGAGCGCCGCCCGGCTCACTTGTCCGCGGTGTTCGACGCCTGGGTCCGGGGCGCCTCCCGTCCATTTCGGGACGGCTCGGGCACCGGGACCGCGCCCGGCGCGTCGTCCTGCACGTCCTCCAGCCGCACCTCACGCGGCCGCCGCGAGAGCATCACGGCGACGCCCGCCGCGCCGGCCACCAGCACCGCGAGCAGCCACGGCCATCGCCTGCGCCGCTTCGGCCGCGGATCGATGGTGTCGGCCAGGTCCTCGGCGACCCTGCGCGCCTGCTTGCGGATCTGGTTCGCGTTGCGGGCGGCCTCCGCCCGCGCCTTGCCGGTGCTGCGTTTGAAGTCCTTGCGGGCCTGCTTGGCCATCCGCCGGGCGGCCTTGCGGGTCGGCTTGAACTCCTCCGCCGCGAAATCCACCAGTTCGTGTGTCCGTTCGATGCCGGCCTGGCCCGCGCGAGCGGCCCGCCGGCGGGCGGCGCGGACCGCCTTGCCGACCGCCTCGCCCGCCTTCGCGCCGGCCTCGGCCATGGTCTCGACCTCGTCCATCAGCTGCTCCAAGCCTGTCGATCGGTACCGATCTGACCGATCCAGTCTGCCCCTACCGCCGGGATCCCGCCGTGGATGGCACGATGGCGTCGTGGCTGACAACGACATCGTCGGGGCGACCCTGCACACCACGCAGGGCGACATCCGCCTCTACCTCTTCCCCAACCACGCCCCGAAGACGGTCCGCAACTTCGTCGGGCTGGCCGAGGGCACCAAGGACTACTCCACCCAGAACGCGCGCGGCGAGAAGACGGGCCCGTTCTACGACGGCTCCGTGTTCCACCGGGTGATCGCCGGCTTCATGCTCCAGGGCGGCGACCCGACCGGCACCGGCCGCGGCGGCCCCGGCTACCAGTTCGAGGACGAGTTCCACTCGGAGCTGGTGTTCAACAAGCCGTACCTGCTGGCCATGGCCAACGCCGGGCCCGGCACCAACGGCTCGCAGTTCTTCATCACGGTGGGCCCGACCCCGCACCTCAACCGCCGGCACACCATCTTCGGCGAGGTGCGCGACGAGGAGTCCCGCAAGGTGGTCGACGCGATCGCCAACACGGCCACCGACCGCAGCGACCGGCCGCTGACCGACGTCGCCATCGAGAAGATCACGATCGACCGCGGCTGACATGACCGCGCCGTACGGGCAGCCGACCGACGCGCTGCCCGCCTGCTATCGGCACCCCGGCCGGCACACCGGACTGCGCTGCACCCGGTGTGACCGGCCGACCTGCCCGGAGTGCCTGCGCGACGCCGCGGTAGGGCAGCAGTGCGTGGAGTGCGTCAACGAGGGGCGGCGGGCGACCCGCCAGCCCGTCACGTGGGCCGGCGCCCGGGTGGCCAACCGGCAGCCCGTGCTGGTCTACCTGCTGATCGCCGTCAACGTGGTGATCTACGCGATCACCGCGGTGGAGGCCGGCAGCTTCGCCGGCAACACGAACTCGCCGCTGTTCTACGACTGGGTGATGTGGCCGCAGCAGGCCGCGACGCAGGGCGAGTGGTGGCGGGTCCTCACGTCCGGGTTCCTGCACATCGGCTTCATCCACCTCGCGGTCAACATGTTCTCGCTGTGGATGATCGGCCGGGACCTGGAGCGGGTGCTCGGCCGGATCCGGTTCGCCGCGGTGTACTTCCTGTCGCTGATCGGCGGCTCGATCGGCGTGATGCTGTTCGCCGCCCCGAACAGCGGCGCGGCCGGCGCCTCCACCGCCCTCTACGGCCTGCTCGGCTGCTACCTGGTGGCCGTCGTGCGGCTGAAGATGAACCCGCGCCCGATCCTGATCACGCTGGCGATCAACGTCTTCCTGACGTTCTCGCTCGGCCTGTCCATCCAGGGGCACTTCGGTGGCCTGGTGGTGGGCGCGATCGCGATGGCCGCGATCGTGTACGCGCCGCAGGCCAACCGGGCGCGCTGGCAGGGCATCGCGCTGTCGGCGCTGTTCGTGGTGCTGGTGCTGATCTACGCGACCAGGGCGGCGCAGCTGGCGTCAGCCCTGGGGCCAGGGTCGTAGCGCCTGGAGCTGCTCGACGACGTCCGCCGGGTCCTCACCGAGGTCCAGCTTGCCGAACACGATCAGGCCGTCGTCGTGCAGCACCGTCAGCTCCACGGTCGAGGTGACGCGGCCCAGCCGCCGGTTGTGGGCCAGCCGGATCCGCACCTCCGGCCAGGTCCAGGACCGGCTGGAGAACAGGCCGCGCACCGTCACGCCCTCGGCGTCGGCGCGCAGCCGCGGCCGGGCCAGCGTGCCGAACAGCGAGATCGCCGCCAGCATCAGCGCCGCGATGGCCAGCAGCACCCGCCCGCCGGGGTCGGAGTTGACCACCACGAACAGCGCCGCGATCGCGGTGAGCACCCAGCCGATGCCGACCAGCGGCGCCTGCGGGGCCCAGCGGTGCTCCGTGGTCGTGGGCTCGGTCATGTGCACGCTCCGGCGCTTGTGCTTTATTGCGCAAAGTTGTCCACAGGAGTTGTCCCCAGTGGGGATGACTTACACGCATGTCGTTCGATGACCGTGCGGTGAACTGGCTGAACGGCCGGGGAACAGACAACGACCCGGACGTGGCACGCCCGGGTCGTCGTCACGCTGAGTGAGCCGTCAGCGCCACTTCATCGTCATCAGCAGGCCGATGATCATCAGTGCGAAGCCGATCAGGAAGTTCCACGCGCCCAGTGACTCCATCACCGGGATCCCGTTCGGGACCAGGTAATAGGCCACCAACCAGGCCAGACCCAGCAGCATCATGCCGAGCATGATCGTCACGTACACCGGGTGGGACGGGCCGACCGCCTTCACCTTGACCGGCGTGCGCCGATCCGTCGGCGGCGTGTAGACGGTCTTCTTGCGGACCTTCGACTTGGGCATCTTTCCTCGCCTGACCTCGCGCGCTGAGGCATCGGTGGCTGCGCGGGGCAACCACTGCCAGGGGTAACACGTTAACGTAAACGAGGATGCCAGCGAACCACTAGTTGAGGTCAGGGGCACAGGAGGCGTTCACGTGAGCTACGACCCGCCGCCGGCAGCGGGACGGCCCCCCGGCTGGCGGCCTCGGCCTGCCCCCGAACAGCCCACCGCCTTCATCCCGAAGATCGATGTGCTGGCCCAGGGCCGGCCGGGCACGAAGTTCGGCCGTCGACCGGAGGACGACGACACCGGCCGGATCGACGACTTCGCCACCGACAACTTCGGGGCCGAGGACTTCGAGGAGCCGGCCGACGACGCCCCGCCGCCCAAGGACACCGCGCGCCGGGTCGTGCGCACCTTCGGCGAGCTGTTCATCACCGCCGGCCTGGTGATCCTGCTGTTCGTGGTCTACGAGGTGTATTGGACCGACCTCATCTCCGCCGGCAAGCAGAACCAGGCCACGTCCTCGCTGAACGACAAGTGGAAGGACCAGGACACGGTCGGGACCGGGCCGCAGCGCGGCACCCACTACGACCTGACCGAGGGCCAGGGCTTCGCCAAGATCTACGTGCCGGCGCTCGGCGCCGACTACCACTTCACGATCGTCGAAGGCACCACCGACGCCGACCTGGACATCGGCCCCGGCCACTACATCGGCAGCGCGCTGCCCGGCCAGCCCGGCGACTTCGCCGTCGCCGGCCACCGGGTCGGCAAGGGCGCGCCGTTCAACGACCTGGACCTGGTCAGCTCCTGCGACGCGATCGTGGTGGAGACCTCGACCGACTGGTTCGTCTACCGGATGCTGCCCACCAGCGGTGAGGTCGCCGGCTGGGCCGCCGGCAAGGGCGCCCAGCCCCAGTGCAAGGGCGTCGCGCCGCTCGGCGGCCCGTACGCCGGGCTGGTCGGGCAGGAGACCGTGCTGCCGTCCGAGGGCGACGTCATCGCCCCCGTGCCGCACAAGGCCAACCTCCAGCTGCCCGCCGGCCAGCAGGTCGCGCTGATGACGCTGACCACCTGCACGCCGAAGTTCTCCGCCTCCCACCGGCTGATCCTGCACGCCGTGCTCACCAACCAGTACGCCAAGGATCCGAAGAACCCGGACAAGGCGCCGCCGGAGCTGAAGGAGACCGACTGACGTGTACGCCTGGATCTGGCGGCACCTCCCCGGCCCCACGGCGGCCAAGGTGGTCGAGGCGCTGGTGCTCGTCCTCGGTGTGGTCGCGCTGCTGATGCTCGTGGTGTTCCCGTGGGTTGAGCCGTTGCTGCCCTTCAACCAGGTGACGACGGGGTAGGTTCCTTCCATGCGCGTCCTGGTCGTCGACAACTACGACAGCTTCGTCTACAACCTCGTGCAGTACCTGGCCCAGCTCGGGGCCGAGTGCGTGGTGCGCCGCAACGACGTCGTGCAGCTGTCCGACGTCGACGCCGCGGACGGGGTGCTCATCAGCCCCGGCCCCAGCACACCCGAGCGGGCCGGCGCCAGCATGGATGTCATCCGCTACTGCGCCGACAAGCGCGTGCCGGTGCTCGGCGTCTGCCTCGGCCACCAGGCCATCGGCGTCGTCTTCGGCGGCACCGTCGACCGCGCCCCCGAACTGCTGCACGGCAAGACCAGCCTCGTCGAACACTCCGGCGCCGGCGTGCTGGCCGGTGTGCCGTCGCCGTTCGTCGCCACCCGGTACCACTCGCTGACCGTGCTGCCGGAGACCGTGCCGGCCGAGCTGGAGGTCACCGGGCGGACCGAGACCGGCATCGTGATGGCCATGCGGCACCGCGAGCTGCCCATCGACGGCGTGCAGTTCCACCCCGAGTCGGTGCTGACCGACGGCGGCCACCGGATGCTGGCCAACTGGATGACCGCCGCCGGCTTCCCGGTCGCCCCGGAGCGCGTCGACGAGCTCGAGGCCGGCATGCGCCGCCTGGCCGCGGCGGCCGCGGCCGTCTGACTCCGGACAGACGAAAGGGCCCGGCACCTCGCAGGTGCCGGGCCCTTTCGCTTGGCTCAGTTGTGTGGCGTCGTCGTTGTCGGTCCACCGCTGCCCGGGAACTGGAACACCTGGATCTGGATCGTCTGGTTGATGCCGACGGTCTGGTTGGCATCGGGGTTGGACGACTCGATGGTGTTCACCTTCTGGTTGTCCAGCGTCGTGTCCGTCGTCTGGCTGAACTGGCCCTTCCAGCCGAGCTGCTGGAGCTTGCTCTGCGCGGCGGAGACGGTCAGGCCGACGAGATCGGGCATCGTGATCTGGTCGCCCAGCGACACGGTCAGCGTGATGGTGCTGTTCGGCGCGGCCTTGCCGCCGCCCTGCGGGCTCTGGCTGAGCACCTGGTTCTTCGGCTTGGTGCTGGACTGGGTCTGCTGCACGACCTTGAAGCCGAGACCCTCGAGATTGCTCTTGGCGGCGGAGTAGTCCTGGCCGGTCTCGTCCGGCACGTCCACCTGGTCCGGCGCCTTGCCGATGCTCAGCGTGATGGACTGCCCCTGGGTGACCTGCGAGCCGACCGGCGGATTGGTCGAGCTGACCTTGCCGATCAGCTTCGGGTCGGTCACCGTCTCCGGGGTCGTGGTCGGCGAGACGATCAGCTTCAGCTTCTCCAGCGCCGCGGTGGCGTCCGCCTGACTCTGCCCGCTCACGTCCGGCAGCGAGAACGCGTCCGGCGCCTTGCCGACGGTCAGGTTGATCGCGGTCGACTTGTCGACGTTGTTGGCCGAGGCCGGGTCCTGCTTGATGACGTTGCCGATCTGGTCCTTCGTGCACGGCTGTGGGGAGCCGTCCGGGGTCGGCGCGCAGGCGACGTAGTTGACCGGGGCGTTGTTGTAGCCGGCCGCCTTGAGCGTCTCCTGCGCCTTGGCCTGCGTCATGTTGACGACATTGGGCAGGTTGCCGGAGTTGCTGGCGCCGGCGCCATTGCCACCGAGGAACATGGTGGTCAGCCAGGCGGCCAGCGCCAGCACGGCGATGCAGACGAGCACCACGCCGGCGATGGTCAGGGCGCGCTTGCGGCGGGCCTTGCGCTCGGCCTCCTCGTCGGCCTCGTAGTCGTACGCGTCGTACTCGGGCTCCTCGGCGGCGGGCGCGGGGCGGTGCCGGCCGGTGACGACCTGGGTGCGGGCGCCGGCGCCGTTGCCCATGAACGCGGTCCGCTCCTCGGCGGACATCACGGCAGGCGCGGACGGCCGCTGACCGGACAGCACGCGCACCAGGTCGGCCCGCATCTCGGCGGCCGACTGGTAGCGGTTGGCCGGGCCCTTGGCCATGGCCTTGAGCACGATGGAGTCCAGCGCCGGCGTGACCTGCGGGTTCACCGAGGACGGGGCCGGCGGCTCCTCCCGCACGTGCTGGTAGGCGACGGCGACCGGGGAGTCGCCGGTGAACGGCGGCTGGCCGGTCATCAGCTCGAACAGCACGCAGCCGGCGGCGTAGACGTCGGACCGGGCGTCCACCGCCTCACCCCGCGCCTGCTCCGGCGACAGGTACTGCGCGGTGCCGATGACGGCGGCGGTCTGCGTGACGGCGGCCTGGCCGTCGTGGATGGCGCGGGCGATGCCGAAGTCCATCACCTTGACCGCGCCGGTCTTGGTGATCATGACGTTGGCCGGCTTCACGTCCCGGTGGATGATGCCGTGCCGGTGACTGAAGTCCAGCGCCGCGCAGACGTCGGCCATGACCTCCATGGCCCGCTTGCCCGACAGCGGCCCCTGGGTCTTGATGATGTCCCGCAGCGTCCGCCCGTCCACGTACTCCATGACGATGTAGGGCAGCGGGCCGTACTCGGTCTTGGTCTCGCCGGTGTCGTAGACGGCGACGATCGCGGGGTGGTTCAGCGCGGCGGCGTTCTGCGCCTCGCGGCGGAAGCGCTCCTGGAACTGCGGGTCCCGGGCGAGGTCGGCGCGCAGCACCTTGACGGCGACGTCCCGGCCGAGACGGACGTCGCGGCCTTTGTGGACCTCCGACATCCCACCGTAGCCGAGGGTCTCGCCCAGTTCGTAACGGTTGGAGAGCAGTCGCGGAGTGCTCATCGGTGCGTCGTCTCGTTCCTCGTCAACAGTGGTCCCATCATGCTCCTGCCACCCGCCTCAGCCACCTGGACCCCGCCACGCGCACGGGACCGCCCCCACACATCGGTCCTGCGCCGGGCGATCGCCGGTCAGTTTGGCCGTCGTCGGCCTGCCGGTGCCCTCGGTCCCCGACCCCGAGCGCTGCCATTCGCGAATCCCCCAGACCGCGAGCAGACCCACCAGAATCACCACCAACAACGCCAGCAGGACCCACAGTCCCGTCCGGTTCGGCCGAGGTTGAGGCGGCGGTCCCAGGAGGAAGGTACCGGTGCCGGACCCCATCGGAGCACCCGTTGGGGGCACCTGCGGCGGAACCACCGGAATGGCCCCCGGCGGATAGGTCGGCGGCCCGGCCTGCGGAAGGCGCTGCTGCTGCATCGGGATGGCCATCGCCAACCCGGACGGCGCCGGCAGCGGCAGCCCGGCCCGGACCGCGCCGACCGCGGCCGCGAACTCGCCGCCGCTGCGGTAACGCTGCCGCGGGTCCTTCACCAGCGTCGCCTCGATCAGCGCCCGGACCCCGGGTGGCACGTCCGGCGGCAGCGGCGGCGGCAGCTCCCGGATGTGCATCATCGCGACCGTGACCGCGTTCTCGGACAGGAACGGCCGCCGCCCGGCCAGGCATTCGTACCCCACCACGGCCAGCGAGTAGACGTCGCTGGCCGGCTCGGCCTCCTGGCCCACGGCCTGCTCCGGCGCGATGTAGTGCGCCGTGCCCATCACCATGCCCGACCTTGTCACGGGCGCCGCGTCGGCGGCCTTCGCGATGCCGAAGTCGGTCAGCTTCACCTTGCCGTTGGGCGTGACCAAAATGTTGCCGGGCTTCACGTCTCGGTGCACGTAGCCGCGCTCGTGCGCAGCCTGGAGCGCGGCCCCGCACTGCTGGAGCATGTCCAGCGTGTGGTCGGCGGTCAGCCGGCCCTGGCCGGCCAGGATCGCCGCCAGCGGGTCGCCGTTCACCAGCTCCATCACCAGGTAGGCGGTGTCCTCCGGGCCGTCCGGCTCGGACGCCGTCTCGCCGTAGTCGTGCACCGCGGCGATGCCCGGGTGGTTGAGGGAGGCGGTGGTCCGGGCCTCGGTCCGGAACCGGTGCAGGAACTCGGGGTCCCCGGACAGCTCGGGCTTGAGCACCTTCACCGCGACGGCCCGGTCCAGGCGGGAGTCGGTCGCCTCCCACACCTCGCCCATGCCGCCGACCGCGATCCGGCGCGACAACCGGTAGCGGTCGGCGAGCAGCTGCCCGGTGGTCAGCATCTCAGCCTCCCCCGGCCAGATACGCGTTGATGGTGGCGCGGCCGACGCCCGCGGCCACGGAGCTGCCGGTCGCGGCCAGGCCGCGGTCGCCGCCGTTCTCCACTACAACGCACACCGCGATCTGTGGGTTGTCCGCCGGCGCGAACGCCACGTACCAGGCGTGCGGCGGGGTGTTCTTCGGGTCGGTGCCGTGCTCGGCGGTGCCGGTCTTGGACGCGATGCTGATGTTGGCCTGCTTGCCCGTGCCGCCGGTGTGCTGCTCGGACAGCTTCATCATCGCCTTGATCTGGTCCGCCACGTCCTTGCTGATCGCGGGGCCGCCCGGGGCCTCCTGCGGCGAGAACGTGGAGATCGGCGACATGTCCGGGGCCAGGATGTTCTTCACCAGCTGCGGCTGCATGCGCACGCCGCCGTTGGCGATGGTCGCCGCCACCATGGCGTCCTGGAGCGGGGTCAGCTTCACGTCGCGCTGGCCGATGCCGCTCTGGAAGAGCGCCGCGTCGTCCGGGATGGACCCGACGGTCGACGGCGCCACCGACAGCGGCACCGTCAGATCGGTCTGGCCGATGCCGAACTTGGACGCCTGCGCGATCAGGTTGTCCTTGCCGACCTTGCCGGCCAGCGTGGAGAACGCGGTGTTGCAGGAGTACTCGATCGCGATCGTCACCGACACCTGGCCGTTCGTGCTCTCCGGGCAGGTCTCGTTGGCGAAGTTGGACAACGTGGTGGTGGTGCCCGGCAGCGTGATCGTCGGATCGGCCGGCAGGTTCTTGGTGTTCGCGTCGTCCACGCCGTCGGACAGCGCGGCGGAGGCCACCACCAGCTTGAACGTGGAGCCCGGCGGCAACGTCTCCTGCGTCGCGCGGTTGAGCGCCGGCTTGTTCGGGTCGTCGTCCAGCTTGGTGATGGTGTCGCGCTGGGTGCCGTTGTCGTGCGAGGCCAGCGGGTTCGGGTCGAACGACGGAGTGCTCACCATCGCCAGGATCTCGCCGGTCGACGGCTTGATCGCGACCACCGCACCGCTGAAGTTCTTCGCCGTCATGCCGGCGTAGGCCGCGTCCTGGGCCTTGGGGTCGACGGTCAGCTGCACGTTGCCGCCGCGCGGGTCCCGGCCCGTGATCAGGTCGGACAGCCGGCGCACGAACAGCTTCGACGACGAGCCGTTGAGCACGTCGTCCTCGGCCCGCTCGATGCCGGTCGCGCCGAAGATCGACGAGTAGTAGCCGGTGACCGGGGCGTACTCCGGGCCGTTCTTGTAGACCCGCTGGTAGTGCTGGGCGTCCTTGGTCTCCACCGAGTTGGCCAGGATGGTGCCGGTGGCGCTGACGATCTGGCCGCGCTGCCGGCCGTACTCCTCCATCACGCTGCGGCGGTTGCTCGGGTTGTTGGCGTACGTGTCGGCGTTGATCACCTGCACGTAGGTGAGATTGGCCAGCAGGAGCAGGACCATCACCATCATGGTGAGGCCGACCCGGCGAAGTGGCTTGTTCACGTCGGTCGCTCCACGAGGACGGTGCTTGCCTCGGCGATCGGCGCCTGTGGCTTGGGACGGCTGGCCTGCGGGCGGCGCGCGGCGTCGGAGATCCGCAGCAGCAGCGCCACCATGATGTAGCTGGCCAGCAGGGACGAGCCGCCGGCGGACAGGAACGGGGCGGTCAGACCCGTCTGCGGGATGAGCTTGCTGATGCCGCCGATGACCACGAAGATCTGCCACATCAGCAGGAAGGACAGGCCGCCGGCGAGCAGCTTGCCGAAGGTGTCGCGCACCGCCAGGCCGCTGCGCAGGCCGCGCATCGCCAGCAGCATGTACACCATGATCATGGCGGCCAGGCCGATGAAGCCCAGCTCCTCGCCGAACGCGGCCACGATGAAGTCGCTGTTGATCACCGGTACCAGCTCCGGATGGCCGCCGCCCAGCCCGGCGCCGGCGATGCCGCCGCTGCCCAGGCTGAACAGGGACTGCACCATCTGGTAGCCGTCACCCTGGGCGTCGGCGAAGGGATCGACCCAGTTCGCCACCCGGGTCTGCACGTGCGTGAACAACCGGTCGGCCACGGTGGCGCCGCCCATGAACAGCACGATGCCGATCCACACCCAGGAGGACCGCTCGGTGGCCAGGTAGAGCATGGCCAGCACGGTGCCGAAGAACATCAGCGACGCGCCGAGCTCCTTCTCGATCATCAGGACGAGGATCGCGACCGCCCACGCGATCAGCAGCGGGCCCATGTCCCGCGGCCGGGGCAGTTCGAGGCCGACGAACTTGCGGCCGGCGATGGTGAACAGGTCCCGCTTGGACACCAGGAAGGCGGCCACGAACAGGATGATCAGCACCTTGGCGAACTCGCCGGGCTGGATCGAGACCGGGCCGATGATGATCCACAGCTTCGCGCCGGCCACGCAGGAGATGCTGCACGGCAGCACGCCCGGCAGCACCAGCAGCACCAGGCCGGCCAGGCCGAAGGTGTAGCCGTAGCGGGACAGCGTTCGGTGGTCCTTGATCAGCCACAGCACCGCGATCATCGCCAGCAGCGACAGGCCGGTCCAGATCAGCTGCTTCGGGGCTGCGTTGGAGTAGCCGTTCCCGCCCGAGAAGGCGATCTCGGCCAGCGGTGGGTCCAGCCGGTACAGCATCGCGATGCTCAGGCCGTTGAGCATCGCGGCGCACGGCAGGATCAGCGGATCCGCGTACGGCGCGAACTTGCGCACCGCCAGGTGTGCCACCCCGAACAGCACCGCGTAGCCGGCGATGTAGAGCAGGATCTCCGGCTTGATGCTCTGCGACTGGTTCTCCGAGATCAGCACGAAGGCGAGCACGACCAGTCCGAGCACGAAACCGAGCAGCGTGAGCTCGGTGCCGCGGCGGGTCGGTGTGGCGGGGGTCGACCCCGGCGCAGTCATGTGCGTCGTCGCCGAACCCAGCACACCGGGCGGCAGGGCCATCAGCCCTCCCTACAGTTCTTGCCCGGCTGCTGCGGTGCGCTGGTCAGCGTGGGCGTGGAGCTGGTCGAACTGGCGGCGCCGTTCGGCGCGCCGGTGGTGGTGGCGCCCGCCGCCGTGGTCGTCGTCGTGGTGGTGGTCGTGGTCCCCGTGGTCGTGCACAGCGGCAGCAGCGAGCCCAGCCACAGCCGGTGCACCGCCTCGCGCGCGCCGTCCACACCCGCGTTCTCCGGGATCACGCCCTGGCGCACGGCCTCACGCGCCGACTCCTGGAGCTGGTCCAGGGTCAGCGGCTGGCAGTTCGCCTGCGTCGGGATCAGGCACGAGCTCTCGGCCACCCGGTGCAGCGGGATGCCCAGCACCGGGCCGCCGCGCACGCCCTCGAAGATCGCGACATGGTTGTCCTCGGTGGCGCCCACGTAGTACTGGCCGAGCACCCACCACACGGTGCCGCCAGCGCCCAGCCCCAGCACGATCAGGACCGCCACGATCCAGACGAGTAACCGGACCCTCTTGCGATTCCTCGCCTTGGGGTCCGGTGTCGGTGCTACCTGCGCCATCGCTTGTGGCGGCGGCGTCCGCGGTGCGGTTATCGCGCCGGCGCGGGACGCCGGCGAGTCCGGTGGCGGCTGGTCCTGGCTGCCGTCCCCGGCGGCGCCGCCGACGATCGCCACGTCGTCGCCGTAGTCCACGTCCACCACGTCGGCGATGATCACCGTCACGTTGTCCGGGCCGCCGGCCTTGAGCGCCAGCTCGATCATCCGGTCCGCGCAGGCCTGCGGGTCCGGGATCAGGATCGCCTCGGCCAGCGTCTCGTGGCTGACGTACGAGCACAGCCCGTCCGAGCACAGCAGGTACCGATCGCCGGCGCGGGCCTCGCGGACCGCCAGGCTCGGCTCCACCTCGTGGCCGGTCAACGCGCGCAGCAGCAGCGACCGCTGCGGGTGCACGTTGGCCTCCTCCTCGGTGATCCGGCCCTCGTCGATCAGCGACTGGACGAACGTGTCGTCGTGCGTGATCTGGGTGAACTGGCCGCCGCGCAGCAGATAGGCGCGGGAGTCGCCGACGTGCACGAGACCGAGCCGGTTGCCGGAGAACAGCACCGCGGTCAGCGTGGTGCCCATCCCGTCGAGGTCCGGATCGTGCGACACCAGCTCGGCGATGGCGCCGTTGCCGTCCAGCACCGCGCCGCGGAGCTGGTCGAGCAGGTCGTCGCCGGGCTCGTCGTCGTCGAGCGGGGCCAGGGCGGCGACAACCACCTTGCTGGCCACCTCACCGGCGGCGTGGCCGCCCATGCCGTCGGCGAGGGCGAGCAGGCGGGGGCCCGCGTAGACGGAGTCCTGGTTGTTGGCACGAACCAGGCCCCGGTCACTGCGGGCCGCATAGCGGAGGACGAGGGTCATGTGCGCAGCTCGATCACTGTCTTGCCGATGCGTATCGGGGCACCGAGCGGGACCCGCAGCGGTGCCGTCACCTTCGCCCGGTCTAGGTATGTTCCGTTCGTGGAGCCGAGATCCTCCACGTACCAGTCGCTGCCACGCAGCGACAGCCTCGCGTGTCTGGTCGAGGCGAAGTCGTCATCGAGCACGAGCGTGGAGTCGTCGGCGCGACCGATCAGGATCGGTCTGCCGTCGAGCGAGATGCGGGTGCCCGTGAGCGCACCGTGGGTGACCACAAGCTGCTTGGCCGTCTTCCCCTTGGCCAGTTGCTTGCCACCCTTGCGGAACCCTCCGGGCACCGCGACTCTCAGCCCCGACGCGGCGTAGATGTCGGATCGGACCACGCGCAGCGCGGCCAGCACGAACAACCAGAGCAGGGCGAGAAACCCTGCTCTGGTCAGCTGCAACACCAGCTCTGGCACCTGTAGTGACCGCTCCCTGCCTGCCTCGTACCCGCCCGCGACCGCCTCAGCCCTGCGTGCGGAACACGAGTGACGAGTGGCCGACCCGGACGACGTCGCCGTCCGCGAGCTGCCAGGTCTGCACCGGGGTGCCGTTCACCGTGCTGCCGTTCGTGGAGCCGAGGTCCGCGAGCATCGCACTCTGACCATCCCAGGTGATCTCCAGGTGCCTCCTGGAGACCCCCGTGTCGGGCAGACGGAAGTCCGCGTCCTGGCCACGGCCGACCACGTTGCCGCCCTGCTTCAGGTTGTACGTGCGGTTGGAACCGTCGTCCAGCTGCAGGATCGCGGTGATCTGGCGCGGGCCCGGCGGCGGGCCGGGAGGCGCCCCGTACGGGTCCTGCTGGCCGTAGCCGCCCTGCTGCCCGTACTGGTCGTAGCCGCCCTGCTGCTGACCGTAGCCGCCCTGCTGGCCGTACTGGTCGTAGCCGCCGCCCTGCTGACCGTAACCACCCTGCTGCGGGTAGCCCTGGTCATAGCCGCCGCCACCGCCCTGCTGCGGGTAGCCCTGCTCGTAACCACCGCCACCCTGCGGCGGGTAGCCGCCGCCCTGCTGGGGGTAGCCCTGCTCGTAACCACCGCCACCCTGCTGCGGGTAGCCGTGCTGGTCGTAACCGCCACCCTGCTGCTGGCCGTACTGGTCGTACCCGCCCTGCTGCTGTTGCTGCTGCTGCGGGTAGCCGCCCTGCTGCGGGTAGCCCTGGTCATAGCCGTAACCCTGCTGACCCTGGTGCTGACCGTAGGGGTCCTGCGGGGGGTACTGGCCTGGTGGCTGGCTCATGGATCGGTCTCCTGCGGTGCGAGGTGGTGCTGGCCGTCGTACGTCAGGGTCGACGGACGAGTTGGTTCGGAACTGTCCCGTGTGCAGCGCGTCGGAGCGCTCCAGGGAGACTACGACGTCACCATAGGTATCCCATCCGTGCTCTGCGAGGTGCTCCCGGACGCAGTCCTCGAGCAGCTCCGTTATGCGCTGTTCGTCCTGCCCCGCACCCGCCAAACGGTCGTGGTCGGCTGCGCCGAGCAGCACCCGATAGCTGTTGGGCGCCAGCAACCTGTCCCCGGCGAGCTCCTTGACGTTCAGCTCGGCCTCGCGTTGCAGCGCCTGCGCCACCTCCTGCGGCACGACGCTACCGCCGAACACGCGTGCGAAGGCGTTGCCCACAGCGCCCTCAAGGCGGCGCTCGAAGCGCTGCACGCGTCCCACGGCTGTTCCTCTCGCTACGGACTTCCTGACTCGATCGTATCCGGGCCCGCGAGTGGCGACACGGCCCAATTAGGAGACCGCCCCACAGCCGTGCTAGGGTTCCTCTCGTCGCTCCGGGCGAGTGGCGGAATGGCAGACGCGCACGGTTCAGGTCCGTGTGTCCGAAAGGACGTGGGGGTTCAACTCCCCCCTCGCCCACTCAAGAGTGAGAGAGCCCCGTTCGCGGAATGCGCGAACGGGGCTCTTTCGTTTTTCACACTGGGGCTCTCGCCCCAGACCCCAAGCAAGGAGGGGCTTCGCCCCCCTTGACCCCCCCAAGTGTGGTTGGGGATGGGTTGGGTTCGGGTGGGGTGGTTTTGTGGGGCCGGCTTGGGGTGGGGTGTGATTTGTGCAACCCCGGGGTGCGGTGGTCATTGGGTGGCTTCCCTGGACGTAGGAGTCGGCGCCTGAGTCGGTTTGTCGGGGTGTGTTTCGTCGTCAGGTGATCCGCAGAGGTTCGGGGGCGCCGCGAGCCGGCTGTGCCGGTCGCGTGTGAGGTGCTGTGCGGGCCGGGGGCCGGGGTGCTCGTCTGCGGGCTTCGGGGGGAGTCGATCGGCGTGCGAGGCGGTGGCGGGGGCTCGGCTGGGTTTTTGTCCGGGAGCGATGGCGATGGTCGGGTGTTTTTGTCGCTCGGCGGATGCTTTGGGGGCTGGGTGTTTGGTGGACTTTTGTGCGGCGGTGCTTCGTTGGGCCATTTGTTTGTGGCGGGTGTGGGTGGGCCCCGTTTCGCGGGGAGCGAAACGGGGGTGGGGGTGCAAGGGGGGCGAAAATCGTCTGACTGGGTGACGTCGGTCACTGAGGGAGGGGCGACGGGGGCTGGGTCGACTGCCGGGGGAAGGTCGGATTGGCGGCGGAGAGAACTCGATGCCAGGCCGCCCACGGGGCGGTGTGGGAGCGCCAGCCGGGGCTGGCCAATTCCAGCGGACCGTCCGGGAACGGCGCGGGGCGCACGACCAGGACGGGCGGACCCGACGCGGGGTGCATGGGGCAGCGCGGAGCGTGCGGATCGGTGACGGTCAGGCCGGCCTCGTCGAAGTAGCGGACGTGATGGCCGTCGCCGGGCAGGCCGAACAGCGGATGCATGAGCAGTCGCGTCACCCGTCCGAGTGACGGTTGCGGAACCCAGTCGACCTTCGTGGTCTCGCAGCCCTGTGACCACACGACGAACCACAGGGCGTCGCCGAAGATGCGGGCCCGCCGCAGCAGCGCGCTGTTCAGGCCGGCGGGGCCCGGCGCGCGGTGCCGGACGTCGAGCGCCGACCGTTCGGCGTCGATGAGCGGTGCGGGGTCGTTGCCCAGCCAGCGCAGTTCGCCCATGTCGACGAGCGACTCGGCGAACGCCAGCGCCGCCGTCCACTGGCGGTAGGACACATTGGACAGGTGCACGGTCGCCGAGACGTCGTCGACCAGGAAGAGCTCGACGTGCCGGCGGTGCAGGCGGGCGCGCAGGCCCGGCATGCCGACCAACCCCTCCGGCGTCACCCGGGGCATCAGCTCGGCCAGGATCGGGCCGAGCGCGGTCGACTCCAGGTGCAGCACCATCTCGTGGGCGTGCGGGCGGACCATCCGGAACACCCGGGCCGGCCGCAGCAGATCGGCCGGCATGCGCAGGTGCAGGTGGTTCACCGCGAGACCGGCGGCGGTCAGGATGCCCGACTCCAACTCCCGCTGGCCCTCGGTCGGGGCGTCGGCCAGCATCGCCCGGCGCACGTGGACCGGCAGCGGGGTCAGCTCGTCGTCGCCGAACAGCCGGCCCACGTTGTCGGTGTCCAGCACCTCGTGCAGCAGTTGCCGGTCCTCGGGGCCCAACTGCTGCAGGCCCGCCGTGATCGCGGGCAGCAGCGTCGAATCGGTCTCGCCGGTGTACATGCGGCGCAGCATCGCCAGGCGCCGGACCAGGGAAAGTCTGTGTGGCATGGGTCCTCGCTCCTCGCCGCCCGGCTCGGCGAAGGGCAAGAAGGCAGCCGTCGTCGAGTCACAAGAAAACGGTGGTGCGCGGAGACAACCGTCGGCGGTCTGTTCCACCCGTCGGCCGGGATCAGAAGGTGGACCTGCCAGGCATCCGTGAATGCCGGTGACGGACTGTACCGGTTTTGTCACCTCGATTGTGCGGGACCACGCCGACCGTTCGTCGCGTGGTGGTCCCGTCACCGTGCGACGAACGGTCGGCGTTCACCCGTTCAGCGGCCTGCGCGGCTGGTCAGCGGCGTCGATACCACCACTCGCGTGAACGCTACCGGGGCCCGTTCCTGCGCAGATGCACGTGCATCGTGCTGCGCGTGACCGCTGGCCGACCGTCGACCGTCCGACGGAGCCGTTCACACGAACGGCAGCACCGCCGGACCGAAGTCCGATTCGGGGCTGGCGACCGGTCATCGACCGCTTGTTGCCGCCAACCGCACACCGCGACGGAGCGCGGGATCACCGCCGGTCAGACCTGGTACTCCAGTAACCGGAAGAAATCGCGACGGCGCAGTCGTCGAGGCTGATGAGGAGGCGAAGTTCGTGAGCCGCTCCGCTGGCAACACGGCAGCAGTCCACAAGAACGCCAAGACCCTGCCGTCCCGCGCGGTCCCCGCGGTCGAACTTCCGGCGCCGTCCGAGGAACTCGCCGTCAAGGCGGTCGAGCGGTTGGGCTGGAAGGGCGTGCTGCTGCCGCAGCTGACCCTGCTCGGCCGCAAGGTCTTCGTGGTCGCCGAGCTGCTGCCCGACGCGCACGCCGAGCGCCTGTGCTTCGGCGTCGGCCCGGTCGTCGACCGCACCACGGTCGCCACCTGGGTGTGGCCGGAGCTGGCGGGCAAGGTGCCGCCGGCCGCCGTGCGCATCGTCGGTGTGCTGGCCGTCGCCAAGCACTGGCGCACCGGTCTCGCCTCCGCCGTGCCGTTCGCGCTGCACGGTGACGCCGCCGTCGTGCTGCCGTCGTCCGTCGCGCTGACCGACGACTACCTGAGCAACTGCCTGCCGCGCGCCCGCCGCTACGGCCTGTCCATCGTCACCGCCGACCCGGACGGCACCGTCTCCATGGACCTCGCCGGCACGCCCGAGCACATCAGCCTCGAGCAGACCGCCGTCACCCGTTGGGTCAACGAGGTCGTCTACGAGCAGGTGCTGGCCACCGCCAGCTGAACTAGTGTCGGACCACATGCGCGTAGTGATCGCCGGCGGACACGGCCAGATCGCCCTCGTACTGGAGCGACTGCTCTCCGGTCGGGGCGACAACCCGGTCGGGTTGGTGCGAAACCCCGCCCACGCCGACGATCTGGCCGTCGCCGGAGCCGAAGCGGTGGTGTGCGACCTCGAGTCCGCCACCGCCGACGAGCTCGCCGGCCACCTCAAGGACGCCGACGCCGTGGTGTTCGCCGCGGGCGCCGGTCCGAACAGCGGGACCGATCGCAAGGACACCGTCGACCGGGCGGCCGCCGTGCTGCTGGCCGAGGCCGCGGTGCTCGCCGGGATCCGTCGCTACCTGTTGGTGAGCTCGATGGGCGTCGGCCGACCGCTCGCCGCCGGCTCCGACGAGTCGTGGACCGCGTACATCGCGGCCAAGACCGCCGCGGAGGACGCGGTGCGCGGGTACGACTTCGACTGGACGGTGCTGCGTCCCGGTGCACTCACCAACGACGCGCCCACCGGTCGGATCCGGTTGGAGACTCCCGGCACCACGCGGGGCACCGTCACTCGGGCGGATGTCGCCGCGGTGTTGGTCGCGCTGCTCGACGCGCCGGCGACCGCCGGGCTGACCCTGGAGTTGATCGCCGGCGAGGACGACATCCCGGCCGCCGTCGCCGCCGTGAGCCGCCCATGACCCAGCGGCGATGATCACCGCCACCCACCCGCCACGCGTGCTCCTCCGTACTACCGGCATCCCCCACCCGATCCCGGGGGGCGACCCCGCTGCCAGCCTATCGGGGGTGGGGTGGAGTTGATCTTTGACGGAAGGCGCCTGTGGATAACTCGGGTGCCTGTGGACAAGCGTTTGCGTATCGGTTGACCTGCGGTGTTGGGGCGCAGTGAGGGTTTTACTGCGCGGGTTGCCCCCATGACCGAATGTCACGGGGCGCCCAGCACCGTGTCCAGGTAGGCGTTGCGGAACACGCCGGTCGGGTCGACCTTGGCCCGCACCGCGCGGAACTCCTCGAACTTGGGATACCGCTCGGCCAGCACGGCGGCGTCGAGGGTGTGCATCTTGCCCCAGTGCGGGCGTCCGCCGACCGCGCCGGCGATCTTCTCGAAGGTGTCGAAGTACTCCCGGTACGGCATGCCGACGTACTGGTGGATGGCGATGTACGCGCTGTCCCGGCCGAAAGCGGTCGACAGCGGGATGTCGTCGGCGGCCGCGACCCGCACCTCGACGGGCACGATCACCGGATGCCGGAGCCGGGGGATGGCCGACCGGAACTCGCGGAGCACGCCGTGCAGTGATTCACGTGGAACCGCGTACTCGGTCTCGACGAACCGCACCCGCCGCGGCGTGGTGAACACCCGGAACGACTGGTCGCTGTACGAGCGCTCGGACCACAGCGAGGCGCACACGCGGTTCAGGGTCGGCACGACGGACGGCACGGCGCGGCCCAGCTTGCACACCAGGCTGAAGGCGCCGTTCTCCATCACCTCGTACTCGTAGAACTGGCGTGCCTTCGACAGCGGCTGGGCCGCGGCCTCTGCGGGCAGCCGAACGTTGTGCTTGACCTGCACCCGGTCGCTGTGCGGGAACCAGTGGAACTCGACGTGGTCCTCGGACGCCGTCATGTCGTCGAACTTGTCCAGGATCCCGTCCAGTGGCTGCGGGAACTCCCGGGCGCGCAGCACGAAGGCGGGCACGCACTGCAACGTCACGGTGCTGATCACGCCAAGGGCGCCGAGGCCGACCCGGGCGGCGCTGAACAGGTCCGGTCGCTCGTCGGGGGAACAGGTGACCACCGTGCCGTCGGCGAGCACCAGCTCCAGGGCCCTGACCTGCGTGGACAGGCCGCCGAGGCGGGCGCCGGTGCCGTGCGTGCCGGTGGAGATGGCGCCGGAAATGGTCTGGGCATCGATGTCGCCGAGGTTGGCCATGGCCAGGCCGAGGCGGTGCAGCTCGACGTTCAACCGGTGCAGCGGCGTGCCGGATCGCACCGTGACCAGGCCCTTCTCCAGGTCGGCGCGCACGACGCCGGACCACTCGCCCAGGTCGATGGCCACGCCGTCGGTGGCGGCGATGCTGGTGAACGAGTGTCCACTGCCCCGCGGCCGCACGGTGAAGCCGTCCTTGGCCGCGACGGTCACCGCCTCGGCGATCTCGCTCACGTCACGCGGGCGAGCCACGTGCACCGGCTGTGACCGCGCCGTACCCGCCCAGTTCCGCCACGGCGCCGGGCGTGCCGTATCGCTGCCCAACCGGAGACGTCCGACCATCGCTGTCCTCCGTGACCCTGTGATGCGCTGCACACAAGCTAGGTGAAAAGTATTCACATTTCAATGCGTCTCGACGTACCGTGCAACTGTGTCACCGCAGCAGCAGCGCGTCCGGTTCGACTCCGCGACCGAGGGCTTCGATCCGCCGTTCGCCCTGGTCGACCTCGACGCCTTCGACCACAACGCCACCGAGCTGGTGCGCAGGGCCGGCGGCACGCCGATCCGCGTCGCCAGCAAGTCCGTGCGCGTCCGCGCCCTGCTCGATCGGGTGCTGGCGATGCCGGGCTACGCCGGCCTGATGACCTATTCGCTGGCCGAGGCGATGTGGTTGTTCGCCGAGGGAACCAGCGACGACCTGCTGGTCGGCTACCCGACGACGGACCGCGCGACGCTCCAGAAGCTCGCCGTGGACGAGGCCGCGCGCAGCGCGATCACGGTCATGGTCGACTCGGTCGAGCACCTCGACCTCATCGACGACGCGCTCGGCCCGGGCCACCCGGAGATCCGGGTCTGCATCGAGCTCGACGCCTCCTGGCGGCCGCTCAACGGCTCGCGGCGGCTGCACGTCGGACCACTGCGCTCGCCGGTGCACACCGCGGCCCAGGCCACCGAGCTGACCAAACGAATCGTCGATCGGCCGGGCTTCAAGGCGGTCGGGATCATGGCCTACGAGGGGCAGATCGCCGGCATCGGCGACGCGCCCCCCGGCAACCCCCTGCGCGGCGCCGCGGTGCGCTGGATGCAGGCGAAATCGGCCGCCGAGCTGGCGGAACGGCGGGCGGCGGTGGTCGCAGCGGTGCGGGCGCTGGCCCCGCTGGAGTTCGTCAACGGCGGCGGCACCGGCAGCCTCGAGGGCACGTCCAGCGAACAGGCCGTCACCGAGGTCGCGGCCGGCTCCGGCCTGCTCGGGCCGACGCTGTTCGACGGCTACCGGTCTTTCCAGCCGCGGCCGGCCGCCCTGTTCGCGCTGCCGGTCGTCCGCCGCCCCGGCCCGAACGTGGCGACGCTGTTCACCGGCGGCTACCCGGCGTCCGGGCCGATCGGCGAGGACCGGCTGCCCTCGCCCTACCTGCCGGCCGGGCTGAAGCTGACCAAGCTGGAGGCGGCCGGCGAGGTGCAGACGCCCGTCACCGGCAAGGCCGCCGACCGGCTGCGGATCGGCGACCGGGTCTGGATGCGGCACGCCAAGGCCGGCGAGCTGGCCGAGCGGTTCCGGGAGTTCCACCTGGTCCGGGGCTATCAGGTCGAGCGCACGGCCCCCACCTACCGGGGCGAGGGCCAGGCGTTCGGGTGACCTACTCGGGGTCGCCGAGCCGGGTCGACAGATAGCCCTTGATCAGGGCCTTCGCCTCGTCGACCACCACCTGGTCGCCGCGGTCGTTGCGGCGGAAGGCGAACTTCAGCACGCCGTCCGCCGCCTCGATGGCGATCGCGACCGGCAGTTGTAGTTCCTCCATCGAGCGGCCGAACCGCTCGGAGATCAGCGCGGCCAGCCCCTCGGCGATCACCGCGTTGTTGTCCTTGCCCTCGTCCAGCAGCCGGGTGTCCACCACGTCGCCGAAGTGCAGCCGGCTGAACGCGGGCACCGTCCGGTGCATCTCCACGTACACGTCGAACATCGAGTCGACGGCGTCCCACCAGTGCTCCAGCTCGGCGGAGTCGAAGCGCTGGACCACGTTGGCCATGAAGCGCTCCAGGTTGCGCAGGGTCAGCGCCTGCACGACCGCGCGCTTGTCCGGGAAGAACTGGTAGAGCGACCCGACCGCGACACCCGCCCGCTCGGCGATCAGTGTGGTCGTCACGCCGTCGTAGCCCAGTTCCTCGATCAGCGAGGCACAGGCCTCGAGCATTCGCTCCACCCGCTGGGCGCTGCGCTGCTGGACGGGCTTGCGACGCAGCGGACCCACGTCGGTGCTCAGGTCGGCGGACACTCGGACTCCTTGGCTGGCGGCTGTGGCAGGCATTCTCGCCCTTGACGGGTGCCGGGCACTTCCCTGTGACCCCGCACACGCCTACTATCCGAACAAATTTCACGTCTACTCGGCAGTAGTGCAAGTCCAAGAGGTGGTGCCATGAGCGAGCCCGTCCTCCCGTCCTTCCCCGGCGACTTCCTGTGGGGCGTCTCCACCTCGGCATATCAGGTGGAGGGTGCCGTCTCTGAGGGTGGCAGGGGCAGGTCGGTCTGGGACACGTTCTGCGAGACACCCGATCGGGTGTTCTCCGGGCAGAGCGGGGCGATCGCGTGCGATCACTACCACCGCTACCCGGAGGACATCGGCCTCATGCGCGACCTCGGCGTCGGCGCGTACCGATTCTCGATCGCCTGGCCCAGAGTGCAACCCGAGGGCACCGGCGCGGCCAACCCCGAGGGCCTGGCCTTCTACGACCGGCTGGTGGATGCGCTGTGCGAGGCCGGCATCACGCCGGTCGCCACCGTCTACCACTGGGACACCCCGCAGCTGATCGAGGACGCCGGCGGCTGGCTCAGCCGCGACACCGCCAAGCACTTCGCCGAGTACGCGTCGATCGTCGGCGCCAAGCTCGCCGACCGGGTGCCGATGTGGATCCCGATCAACGAGCCGATGGTCACCACCGTCTACGGCTACGGCATCGGCCAGTACGCCCCCGGCCAGTTCCTGCTGATGGACGCCATTCCGACCGCGCACCACCAGAACCTCGCGCACGGCCTGGCCGTGCAGGCGCTGCGGGCGGCCGGCGCCAAGCAGATCGGCACCGCCAACAACCACGGCCCGGTCTGGGCGGCCACCGACACGCCCGGCGACCGGGAGGCCGCCGGCCGGGCCAGCGACCTGATCAACTGGCTGTTCGCCGACCCGGTGCTCGGCGCCGGCTACCCCGAGTCCATGCACCAGCATCTGCCGGCCGGCTTCGCCGACGACCTGCCGGCGATCAGCGCCCCGATCGACTTCTACGGCGTCAACTACTACGAGCCGACCCAGGTCTCCGCCCCGTCCGAGGGCAACCCCTTGCCGTTCGACCTGGGCGAGGTCGAGGGTTACCCGATGACGACCAACGGGTCGCCGGTGGTGCCGGACGGCCTGCGCCAGTTCCTGATCGAGCTGCGCGAGCGGCACGGCGACCGGCTGCCGCCGGTGCAGATCACCGAGAACGGATGCAGCTTCGACGGCGTCGACGACCGGGCCCGCATCGACTTCCTCGCCGAGCACCTGCGGTCGCTTCGGCTGGCCATGCACGAGGGCGTCGACGTGCGCGGCTACTTCGTGTGGTCGCTGCTGGACAACTTCGAGTGGTCCAAGGGCTACCAGCCGCGGTTCGGGCTGGTCGACGTGGACTACGAGACCCAGCGACGTACCCCCAAGGCGTCCTTCACCTGGTACCGCGAACTGATCAGAGGTGACCACTGATGGCGCAGGCCGCTGAGCTCGACGGGGCCGGACCGTTCGACGACGAACCGAGCGCGCTCACCGAACCCGTGATCAAAGTCCGCGGTGGCTGGACCACGCTGCTGTTCCTGGCCAACCTCGGCCTGTGGCTGGCGATCTACGCGCCGATCCAGGTGCTGCTGCCGGAGCAGGCCCAGTTGCTGGCCGGGACCGACAAGGAGACGGTGTTCAGCCTCGTCACCGGCGTCGGCGCGCTGGTCGCGCTGATCGCCAACCCGGTGATCGGCGCGCTGTCCGACCGCACCTGCTCCCGCTGGGGCCGGCGGCACCCGTGGACGCTGGCCGGCTCGGTGCTCGGTGCCGTCGGCCTGGTCGTGCTGGCGGTCGCGCCGAACGTCGTGATCATGGTGATCGGCTGGTCGCTGGTGCAGGCCGGGCTGAACGGCATGCTGGCCAGCCTCACCTCGGCGCTGCCGGACCGGGTGCCCGTCGAGCAGCGGGCCGAGGTCGGCGGCTTCATCGGCATCAGTCAGATGCTCGGCACGGTCGCCGGCGCCGCCCTGGTGTCGGTGGTGATCACCAGTTTGGCCGGCGGCTACGCGGCGTGCGCGGTGCTGGTGGTGCTCGGCGCGTTGGCCTTCGTCCGGTTCACGCCGGATGCGGTGCTGCCCCGCCGGTTCCGGCCGGACGGCGGTCTGCGGCAGATGATCGGCGCGCTGTGGATCTCCCCGGCCAAGCACCCCGACTTCGGGTGGGGCTGGGGCACCCACTTCATGGTCAACCTCGGCAATGCCCTGGGCACGCTGTACCTGCTGTACTTCCTCGCCGACGCCGTGCACTACCAGGGCGACCCGGTCGACGGGCTGCTCATCCTGATGGTGCTCTACGGCATCGCGCTGACGATCGGCGCGCTCGTCGCCGGCCGGATGTCCGACCACTCCGGCAAGCGCAAGCCGTACGTGGTGGCCTCGTCGGTTGTGATGGCCGCCGCCGCGGTCATCCTGGCGATCTGGCCGACCTGGGTGGCGTCGCTGATCGCCGCCCCGCTGCTCGGCGTCGGCTTCGGCGTCTACTGGGCCGTCGCGCTGGCCGTGCTCACCCAGGTGCTGCCGGCCGCCTCCAACCGGGCCAAGGACGTCGGCGTCATCAACATCGCGAACGCGTTGCCGCAGGTCATTGCCCCGGTGGTGGCCGGCCTGGCGCTCCAGGCGGCCGGCGGCTACGCGGCGCTCTTCGTCCTCTCCGCCATCGCCACCATCGCCGGCGGCGTCATGGTCACCAGGATCAAGTCGGTCGCCTGAATACCGCCGGCAACCCCGCGAGACCCCGCCCCTGCTTCGCCCGGTTGCTGGGTTTTCGAGCTCCGCCACTCGACGCGCCCCACCACCGAGCCGACGCGGGCCTCGAAAACCCGGCAAGGGCGAGGCAGGGGCTCAAAGGGGGGCGGAGCCGCGCCGCCGAAGGCGGCGCAGAAAACACAGACCGGCTGGGGTGCCTGTCCGGGGAAAACAGGCACCCCAGCCGGGGTTGGTGGCCGCGGACCGTCACCGGTTCGGGGTTGGCGTGAGGTCGCCACTCAGCGCCGGCCCGCGGAAATCTGTGGAGTTATTTGGCCAGCGACCCGGTACGTCGCGGTCGGGGGTTCGGACGTCCCCGGGTCGCCGGCCGGTGGCGGAGGATCAGCGTTCCCGGGTCGGGGTGTCCGGGACGCCGACGCCGCCAGCTAGTGGGCCACCGCAACGGTGCGGTGACGGGATCCCCGCTGCGCCGCGCTGTTCTGCACGGGCGCGGGCTGCGCGGAGCTGAGCATGTGTCGGGCGGGTCGCGGCGCGAGTCCGCCGGCGACCAGGTGTTCGTAGGCGGCACGCCACACGGAGCACGGCGACTTCTGCTGCCGCCAGCGGGTGGAGCACTCCGGGCAGTTGCCCTTCTCGTCGGGTTCGTGCGCGGCCAGCAGGGCTCGCCAGCCGTCGGTCAGTCGGGGCAGTTCGGAACGGGCGACGGAGAGCAGGGACGGCGCGTCCGCGCGGTTGGCCAGCTCGGACAGCATGTCCAAGCGTTCCCACACGGCGTTGCGGAGCACCTGGCCGAGTATCTCGTCCACCTGAACGTCACCGTCACCTTTCCGCCTGGTCGGCGGCCTCGCGCAACACCGTCCGCAGCTGGCCGAGTTGGCCGGCGGACAGCACCGCGGTCTCCCCAGGAGGGCCCATCAGGACCACCCTGCCCTTGTCCACCACCACGGTGAGGCTCCGTTCCCGGTTGACCACATCGCGGCAGTGGATCTGCCATGCGCGCCGCCCGTCGGGGGAGCCGGTGGCCTGTTCCGCGACTCCGCCGGGGGTGTTCCCCTGGACTCGTCCGATCAGTTCCACTTGCTGTGTCCCTCCGTGTGCAGCCGCTTACGGAAAACTAGATTGCGACGACATCAAACGTTGTGGGGCGTCACAGCGCTGATCGGTGGGAGTTGCACGATGAACGGTCGGACGGGTTCGGTGCGACCGATCAGCCTCGCCGATCAGCACTTCTCGACCGGGCAGAGCTGCCCTTACTCTTCGGATGACGCCCAACGGACCGTGAGGGGGCGCAATTGAACACCATCGGTTCCCAGAGCTCGCCCGTTACGCCGGACAACTGGGAGCGCCAGGAGATGCGCGACGCGCTGGCCGCCAGGGACATCAGTTCGGTGTACCGGCAGCTGCGCCGCGTCGGCGTGTCCCAGCGGCAGATCGCGGCCCTGACCGGCCAGTCGCAGTCGGAGGTCTCGGAGATCCTCAAGGGTCGCCAGGTGATGGCCTACGACGTGCTGGCCCGCATCGCCGACGGTCTCGGGGTGCCTCGCGGCTACATGGGCCTGGCCTACGACGAGACGACGGCGCTCAAGGTCGCCGGCTCCGTCGACGAGGCCGAGCAGCGGGAGGACGAGGAGGTCAAGCGCCGCCGCTTCCTCCAGCACGCCGCCTCCGTGACGATGGGCGCCCAGGTGCTGGGCCCGGACAGCGGCGCGTGGGTGCCGACCGCGGCCCAGACGCCGACCCCGAACCGGATCGGCACCACCGACGTGCGGCAGATCGAGGCCGCGACCAGGGCGTTGCGCTCGCTGGACTACCAGTACGGCGGCGGTTTCTGCCGGGACGCGGTGGTCGCGCAGCTGTCCTGGACCCGGCAGCTGCTCGAGGTGGAGGCGGCCGAGCCGGTCAAGCACCGCCTGTTCAAGGCGGTCGCCGACATGCACAGTCTGGCCGGCTGGACCTCGTTCGACACCGGCCTGCTGGACTCGGCCCGCACGCACTTCGCCAAGGCGCTGGAGCTGGCCAAGATGGGCGGCGACAACGGCCTGGTGGCGAACATCCTGTACCGGATGGGCCGCGTCTACCTGCACAACGACGCCGCCGGCGAGGCCCTGAAGATGTTCCAGCTGGGCCAGATCGCCGCCCAGGAGTCGGGCTCCGCGCTCACGGTGGCCGTGCTCTGCGCCAACGAGGCGTGGGCCTACGGCATGCTGGACCGGCCCGACCAGGTGCAGCGCATGATCAGCCGCACCCGTGACGAGTTCGAGCGGGCGCAGAGCGAGGAAGCCCCGAGCTGGGTCAAGTTCTTCGACGTCAACGACCTGCACGGGATGATCGGCAGCGCGCTGTCGGCGCTGAGCAAGTTCGAGGACAACCGCGTCAAGTACGCGCCGCTCGCGGTGAACGAACTGATCAAGTGCACCGAGGGCTACGAGAGCAACATGCAACGCACCCACGTCTTCGGGCTCTCCATGTTGGCGGAGAACCATATGCGGGTCGGCGACGTAGACCAGGGTGTGAAGATCGGCAACCATGCCATGAGGCTGGGCGAGTCGATCAAGTCCAAGCGGATCTCGGACCGGCTGATGCCGCTCCAGCTGGAGGCCGCTCGGCGCAAGAACAACTCGGCGGCGCTCGACCTCGCCGAGCGGATCAAGGTGTATCGGACGGTATGACCAAGTGACTGCTTCGTTGTCGGACGGACGCTCCACCAGGGATCGGCTACGCGCCGTCCTCGGTCAGGCGTGCGCGGAGGTCGGACTGGACGCGACCGGTGCGGAACTGGTCCGGTTCGTGAACAACGCCGTCTTCCGGCTCGCCCGGCACCCGGTCGTGGTGCGGATCGCGACGACCCCGGCGCTGCGGCACCGGGCCGACACCGTGGTGAACGCCGCCCAGCTGCTCGCCGACTACGGCGTGCCGGCGGTCGAACTGATGCCCGACGTCGACCAGCCGCTGCACATCGGCGACCACTTGGCGACGTTCTGGCAGGAGGTCCCCGACACCGGCGACGAGCCGACCGCCGTCGAGCTGGCCGACCTGCTGCGGCAGATGCACGAGATCCCGGTCGAGGACGCCAGCCTGCCGGAGTGGAACCCGATCGACGACCTGCGCCGCCGCATCCGCGACGCCGCCGAGTGGGACCTCGACGACGTGGAGTTCCTGCTCCGCCGCTGCGACGACCTGGAGGCCCGGCTGGCCGAGGTCCGCTACGAGCTGCCGCGGGGCGTGGTGCACGGCGACGCGCACCTGGGCAACCTGATCACCACGCCGGGCGGCACGGTGCTGTGCGACTTCGACACCACCTGCGTCGGCCCGCGCGAGTGGGACCTGGTGCCGATCGCCGTCGGCCAGCTGCGGTTCCACCACACCGTGAACAAGCACCGGATCCTCGCCGACGCCTACGGCTTCGACGTCACCCAGTGGGACGGCTTCCCGGTGCTGCGCGAGGTGCGTGAGCTCAAGCTCACAGCGGCGGTGCTGCCGGTCGCCCGCAGCAACCCGAACATCCGCTCCGAGCTGCGCCGGCGACTGCGCTCGGTTCGTGTCGGCGACACCTTCACCAGGTGGGTCCCTTACCGGTAGCGTCACGTCCCGGTAACGCGGTGCCGGACCGAACCGACGTCACAGGCATCGTGTCCCTGACGCTGGCGAGGTGGGCGGCAACGGTGAAGGGCCTGGCTGGAACGCGGATGTTCGCGTGGACGGGGTGGCGCACCCGGCGCGCCCTGCGCACGGCGCAGCTGCTCGACGAGGTCGTCGACAGCCAGTTGCCGCTGCTCACAGCGCTGCCCGAGGCCCGTCGACGTCGATCCGCGGACTACCTGGCCGAGCTCGTGATGCTGTCCCAGGCCTACCGCCACTACGCCGCCGGTTGGATCGACCGCCGTGAGCTCGACCGACGCGGCCACGGTGTGCTCGACCGGCTGAGCGAACTGCGCACCCAGCCCTCGGCCGCGCGGGTCATCGACCGCGACTGAGCTCCTCCCGGGCCTCCGCCACCAGGTCGTCCCGACCCGTGGCCAGCCCGAACGTGCCGCCGATCACCGGCCCGAACGACGCGCGCAGCGCGATGTGCTCCCGCATCCCCGGCCAGACGTGCCCGCCGTGCCGCTCGTAGTCCGCGAGCAGGCGGTCGAACGCCGCCGGCGTCAGGTAGTGGTACGGGTCGATGAAGTCCAGCGCCGGATCGCTGATCGTCGCGTCCGCCCAGTCGATCATCCCGACCAGCCGGCCGCCCTCCACCAGCAGGTGCTGCGGGTGCAGGTCGCCACGGGCCAGCACCATGTCCTGCGGCCAGCGGTCGGTCGCCGCCAGCCAGTCCTGCCAGCGGCGCACCTTCTCGTCCGGGATGTCGAATTCCCGGATCGCCGTCTCCAACCGGCCGATCAGCCATTTCCGCTGGTCGTCGGGGTCGAGGACGGGGATCCCCAGCGCCTCGATCGGCTCGGTCGGCAGCGCGTGCAGGACGGCCACGCTGCGGCCGAGCCGGTCGTCGGCAGGCAGCCATGTCCCGCCGGCGGGCATGCCGGGCAGGCGCGGGTAGGCGATCAGCGTGTCGGTGTGGATCCGCCAGTCCGGCACCGCGATCGGCAGGTGCGGGCGGACGTGGTCGAGCAGCGCACCCTCCGCCTTGAGGTACTCGCCGGGCCGGCGGGGCGCCCGCAGGATCCACGGGGTGCCGTCCGCCGCGGTCGCGTGCAGGACGAGGAAGTCCCAGCCCGACTCGTCGACCTCGTGCCGATTCCCCAGTTCGAGGCCGTTTTCGTAGGCCTCAAGGAGCATCGACTCGGCCGACGGTGACATGACGTCCACGCTAACGGGGTCTGGCAATCCTGTTACCGCTAGGTATTCTTACCGTCAGTAGGTTTGGGGAGGTGGCCGTTGTGAGCCTGGCTTACGACCGCGTCGGATCCGGCGCTCCGCTCGTCCTGCTGCACGGCGTCACGCACCGCCGGCAGGCCTGGGCGCCGCTGGTCGATCTGCTCGCTCCGCACCGGGAGCTGATCCTGGTCGACCTGCCGGGGCACGGCGAGTCCGGTCCGCTGGACCACGACGGCCGCACCGCGCTCACGCAGACCTTGGACGAGCTGATCAAGCTGTTCGACCGGCTCGGCGTGCCGCGCCCGCATGTCGCCGGCAACTCGCTCGGCGGCCGGCTCGCGCTCGAGCTCGCAGCGTTGAACGCCGTCCGCTCGGTGACGGCGCTGTCGCCGGCCGGCTTCTGGCGCGCCAACTGGGACTTCGCCTACACGCGGGCCGTGTTCGGCACGATGCGCGGCATCGGCCGCGCGCTCGAACCGGCCGTGCCGAGGCTCGTGCACCACACCGCCGGGCGGGGCCTGATGTACGCGGCCGTCGTCGCCAGGCCCAGCCGGCTCGACCCGTCCCAGGCGCTCGGCGACTTCGAGGCGTTCAAGATCGCCTGGCCGTCGTACAAGCTCATCGTGCGGGAGGGGACGGTCTTCACCGAGCGTATCCCCGACGACATCCCGATCACCGTCGCGTGGGGCAGCAAGGACGCGATGTTGCCGCCCTACCAGGCAAAACGGGCCAAGCGGGCGCTGCCCAACGCCCGGCACCTGTCGCTGCCCGGCTGCGGTCACGTGCCCATGACCGACGATCCCGAGCAGGTCGCGGCCGTGCTGCTGGAGGGAAGCGCGGCCTGAAGTCCCGGTTTTCCGGGTTGCCGCGCGGCCGCCGCGATCTACCATCCGACGCGGGAGGATGGCATGGGCGCGGACACGGTCGTGGAGTTGGAGCGGGCGGTCGAGAAGAGCCGGGCGCAAGCGGGCGAGGATCCGTCACGCCTGGCGGAGCTGGCCGCCGCGTTGACCGCGCTCGGCATCGCATACAACGCCGGCGCGCGGTACCCGGACGCTGTGGCGTTGACCGAGGAAGCCGTCGACACGTGGCGGCTCGTCGTCGGCGAGAACGGCGGCCATCGGTCGGAGCTGGCCGACGCGCTGGCGACTCTCGGCAGCTACTACCGGGTGATCGGCCTGGACGAGGAAGCCGACGAGGCGGCGGAGGAAGCCCGGGTCACACGACTGGGGCGCGGGTGAGGACCACCGCGAGGCCGTAGGCGAGGCCCATCACCGCGATCTCGAACGTGAACCAGCCGACCAGCGCGGGCATCCGCTGGTGCTGCACGACGAGTGGCATCAACCGGAACCGGATGTTCGCGCCGAGCAGGCCGAGGGCGGCGAAGCAGAGGATCTTGCCGATGACGATCCAGCCGTAGTGGGTGACGAAAAGGCCGGTCCAGACGCTGACGCCCGGCGTCTCGGCCAGCGTGATGACGGCGTTGACCAGGCCGGTGACGCCGACCGCGATCAGGCAGATGGTGGCCAGTCGGGAGAACTTCGGCAGCGCCCGTGCCAGCAGCGAACGGTTGGCCAGCACGAGCACGCCGACCGCGAGGAGGCCGCCGGTCCAGCCGGCGGCCCCCATCACGTGCAGCTCCATCGACACCATGGTCAGCCCGTGCCCGCCCCAGGCCAGCCCGAAGTTCGAGGCGTGGCCGGTGACGGGGATCGGCAGCAGGCCGAACACCGACAGCACGATCCGCAGCTCGGCCGGCACCTTCTCGCCGTGCCGCAGCGCCAGCACGGCGAAGCCCAGGTACACCAGCGCGATCACGGCGCTGATCACCAGGGCCTGGCCGGCGCCGATCGACGAGATGTACTCGACGATCGTGCCGACCGTGGGGAACTCGCCGGGCCGCAGGTCGGCGGCGGCGAACACCAGCGACAGCAGCGCGGTGACCGCCCACGCGGCGGAGCTGATCACCGCCGCCCGGCGCGCGGTGTCCAACACCGGTTCGGTCTGCTTGGGACGGTCGAAGCCGAGCAGCATCGGCAGCAGGCTCAGCCCGACCGTCACCAGCGACGAAACGTCCAGCAGCACACGGACGACCGGCAGCCCGAACCGGACCAGCACGCCCGGCTCGGTGACGCCCGGCACCGGGACGTCGCCGGTCAGCGACGTCCCGATGAGCGCGCCGGCCAGCGCCGCCAGCGTGAGGCCGACGACCAGCCCGAGATTGGGCCGCGTGATGGTCCGGGGAGTGGTCACTTCGAGCTGTCCTCCGGGACGCGGCCCATGCGCAGTGCCACGAACACGCCGAGGCCCAGCAGCACCACACCGCCGACGATCCACGGCCACACCGGAATCCCGCCGGAGTCGTTGGAGGACGGCTGCGAGGTGGAGGCCGCGGTCGGCGTCGCCGGCGTGCCGGTGCCGGCCGTGGTCAGCGTGAACTTCACCGTGTTGGCCACCGGATGCCCGTCCGCGGACAGGATTCGGTAGCCGATCGTGTACTGCCCGGCCGGGCCGAGCGGTCGCACCGGTGCGCTGATCACGTTGCTGTCCACCTTGGCCGCACCCGCGTCCCAGCGGGTGTTGTTCGGCCCGGTCACCGTGATCACGTCGAAGTCGCCCTGCTGGATCGGCAGGTCGAAGGTCAGCGTCACGGTGGACGGGCCGACCGCCAGCTGCGCGCCGTCCTTGGGGTCGCTGCCGACCAGGACGTTGTGCGCGAACGCGGGCCCGGCCAGGCCGATCATGCCGCCCGCCGCCAGCAGCAGGCACGCCAGCAGCCGCTTCACTCCGACTTGCCCCCGTCCTCGGGAGCCGGCGTGCTCTCACCGCTCAAAGCCGTCGCCGGGCGGCGGCTGCGCAGGATCGCCCCCGCTCCGAAGCCGACGCCGATGGCCCCCACCAGCAGGCCGGCGCCGCCCAGCCAGCGGGCCGTGTTGTCGGACAGGGCCGTGGTGCTGGAGGCGGTGTTGGTCACGTCGCCGGTCGCGCCCATGGACGACATGTCCATCACGCCGGGATCGTTGGCCTTGGTCTGGAGCTTGATCGACGGCGCCGGGTGCTCTGGCTCCTTCTGACCGGCTGCGGCCGGCTGGTCGGTCCAGTTCACCGTCTTGCCGCTGTCGTAGGTCTGCACGGCCGGGAACAGCAGCAGGTCGGTGTCGTCGGGCATCGGGCCGGCCGACACGTCGAACTCCTGGAACTCGCCCGGGTTGATCCGGGTGCCGGGGTCGGCGGTCCAAGTGATCGTCTTGACCGCGTTCTTGACGTCGGAGTTGTTCTCCTTGACCGCGTTGGCCAGCGGCTCGATGTCGACGACGGCCTTCCAGCCGGGCACCGGCTTCACCGAGGCGCCCGGGATCGGGTAGGAGTCCTGGAAGGTCACCTGGACCTTCACCGTGCCGGCGCTCGGGTCCTCGTTGGGCACCCGGAAGGTGATCTTCGCGTAGCTGCCCTGCACGGCGGTGGTGACGTTGGCGGTGACGTGGGCGGACGCGCCGGGGGCGCTGACCAGCGCGACCACGCCGGCGGCGGCGATCACGCCGCCGACGCGCAGCGCGAAGCGGGTTGCGGACATGCCTGGGTTCTCTCCTGAATAGGGCAAATCGTTGGGGTGTAAGGGATTCAGGAGAGGACGGGTGGTCCGCGGCGGCCGTGGGCGCGGCGCAGCAGCACGTCGAGGACGTGGCCGGTGGGCAGCGCGAACACGGGCGCGGTGACAACGCGGTCGGGATGCGGGAAGGACGGCACGACCGGCAGCAGCCGGCGGACCGCTCCCGCCACCGCGACGATCGCGGCGTCGGCCTTGGCCAGCAGCACCGCGGTCAGCACGAGGGCGACCAGGTGTGCGGAGGTCATCAGGCCCGAGCCGAAGAGCGATTCGCCGTGCATGACGGACAGCAGCACGTGCTGGGCGATCTCGGTGGCGCCGAGGGCGCCGACCATCGTCCAACTGCTGCGCCAGCGGTTCGCGAGCGCGGTGCCGGCCAGCGCGATGAGCAGGCTCAACGGCAGCACGGGCAGCGTTTCGGGCCAGCCGCCGCCGGCCACGCCGTGCGCGGTCACCGCCAGGGTGGTGGAACTGACGGCCAGCATGGCGCCGCGCAGAATGCGCACGGGGCCGGTGAGTTGCTGCCGTCTGGACACGTCCGTGAGCGTAAGGGCTCCTCCTCACCGTTCCGAATGGTGGTTTGCCACTACTCCATTTGGGTACCCGTCGTGCCATGCCTCTGTGGACGTACGTGACCGCACGCTGGCAGGCCCTGTTGATGGACTCCTACCTCCACGCCAGCGCCGTGGTTCAGGCCACAGTGCTGGCGGCCCTGATCGGCGTCGGGCTGGGCGTGGCCGTCTACCGGAGCCCGCTCGGCTCCGCGGTGGCGACCGCGCTGACCAGCGCGATCTTGACGATTCCGTCGTTCGCGCTGCTCGGGCTGCTGATTCCGGTGCTGGGGCTGGGCGTGCCGCCGACGATGGTCGCGCTGGTGCTGTACGCGCTGTTGCCGATCGTGCGCAACACCGTCGTCGGGCTGAACGGCGTGGACAGATCGGTGGTGGACGCGGCCCGCGGCATCGGCATGAGCCGGCTGCGCGTGCTGACCGGCGTCGAGCTGCGGCTGGCGTGGCCGGCGATCCTGGCCGGCATGCGGGTGAGCACCCAGCTGCTGATGGGCATCGCCGCCATCGCCGCGTACGTGAAGGGCCCGGGGCTGGGAAACCTGATCTTCAGCGGGTTGTCCCGGGTGGGCAGCGTCAACGCCGTCGAGCTGGCGCTGGTCGGCACCGTCGGCGTGATCGTGATCGCACTGCTGCTGGACGGCGCGTACGTGCTCGTCGGCCGGCTCACCACTTCGAGGGGCATCCGTGACTGACCAGGCCGTCGACATCCAGCTCGAGAACGTGACCAAGCGGTACTCGAACACGAAGCAGCCGGCCGTGCGGGACTTCAGCATGGACATCCGGGCCGGCGAGATCGTGGTGTTCGTCGGGCCCTCGGGCTGCGGCAAGACCACCACCATGAAGATGATCAACCGGCTGATCGAGCCGTCGTCGGGCACGATCACCATCGGCGGCCAGGACGCGCTCTCGCTCGACCCGGACGAGCTGCGCCGCCGCATCGGCTACGCGATCCAGCAGGCGGGCCTGTTCCCGCACCTGACCGTCGGCCAGAACATCGGCATGGTGCCGGGCCTGCTCGGCTGGCCGAAGCCGCGCATCCACGCCCGCGTGGAGGAGATGCTCGACCTGGTCGGGATGGATCCGGCGGAGTTCCGCGACCGGTTCCCACGCCAGCTCTCCGGCGGCCAGCAGCAGCGGGTCGGCGTCGCGCGGGCGCTCGCGGCGGACCCGCCGGTGCTGCTGATGGACGAGCCGTTCGGCGCGGTCGACCCGATCACCCGCGGCAATCTCCAGGACGAGCTGCTGTCGCTGCAATCGGAGCTGCACAAGACGATCGTGTTCGTCACCCACGACTTCGACGAGGCCGTGAAGCTCGGCGACCGGATCGCGGTGCTCGGGCCGCAGTCGAGCATCCTCCAGTTCGACACGCCGGAGGCGATCCTCGCCGCGCCGGCCGACGACACGGTGGCGGGCTTCGTCGGCGCCGGGGCGTCGCTCAAGCAGCTGACGCTGCTGCGGGTCCGGGACATCGAGCTGGACGAGGCCGAGACGGCGACCATCGACGAGCAGCCCTCGGTCGTGCGGGACCGGCTCGTGGCCAGGAACCGGAAGTACGCGCTGGTGCTGGACAGCCGACGCCGGCCGAAGCGCTGGGTGCACCTGCGCGACCTCAACGACGGGCCGCTGGACACGGTCGGCCGGCCGGTGAACGACCTGGTGACCAAGCAGTCGACGGTGCAGGACGCGCTGGAGGCGATCCTCACCGAGGGCGGCTCGGTGCCGGTGGTCGGCACGCGCGGCGAGTACGTCGGCGCGGTCGGCATCGACACCGTCATGGACACCGTCCGCAAGCTGCGCGAGGAGCACGAGAATGGCTGACCGCGCCGATCGGATCCGGCTGTTCGCGCAGCCGGTCGTGGTGCTCGCGGTGGTCGCCGGCGTGCTGGTGTGGGCGACCACCCGGCAGCTGGACGACATCGAGCAACGCAACATCAACTTCCCGACGCTGCTGGAGCTGACCTGGCAGCACCTGTTGTTGGCGATCGCCGTCACGGCGGTGGTGGTGCTGGTCGGCGTGCCGCTCGGCATCGTGCTGACGAGGCGCTGGGCCCGGTTCGCGGCGCCGGTCGTGCTGACGTTGGCCAACATCGGCCAGGCCGCGCCGGCGATCGGCGTGCTGGTGCTGTTCTTCCTGGTCACGGCCAGCACCGGGTTCTGGGTCGCGGCGCTGCCGATCGCGCTGTACTCGCTGCTTCCGGTGTTGCGCAACACGATCGTCGGCATCCGGCAGGTCGATCCGACGCTGTGCGAGGCCGGCCGCGGCATCGGCATGTCGGCGTCGGCCGTGCTGCGGCGGATCGAGCTACCGCTGGCGGTGCCGCTGATCCTCGCCGGCCTGCGGACCTCGCTGGTGCTGGCCGTGGGCACGGCGACGCTGGCGTTCTTCGTCGCCGGCGGCGGGCTGGGCGTGCTGATCGACACCGGCGACAAGCTGGCCCGCTACTCGGTGCTGGTGGTCGGCGCGGTGCTGGCGATGGCGTTGGCGCTGCTCGTGGACTGGCTCGGCGGGCTGGCGGAGGAGTTTCTCGGACCGAAGGGGCTGCGATGAGGAAGCTGGTGGCGCTGGCCCTGGTCGGGACGCTGCTCACGGGATGCGGGCTCAGCGCGGGCTCGACGGTGCCGGTCGCGGTCGGGCCGGGCTCGATCAAACCGGTGCTCTCGGGCGTGCGACTGGCCGTGGGATCCAAGGACTTCACCGAGAACATCGTGCTGGGCTACATCGCCGAGCTGGCCCTGTCGGCGGCCGGCGCGCAGGTCAGCGACCTGACCAACATCCAGGGTTCGAACTCGTCCCGCAACGCGCTGCTGGCCGGGCAGGTCGATCTGACCTGGGAGTACACCGGCACGGCGTGGATCAGCTACCTCGGGCACAGCGACGTGATCGTGGATCCGGTGCAGCAGTTCGACAAGGTGCGCGACGCCGACAAGGCCAACGGTGTCAGCTGGATCGCGATGTCCCCGGTCAACGACAAGTACGCCATCGCGGCGAACGCCGAGGTGGCCAAGAAGTTCACTGTGCACACGCTGTCGCAGCTGGCCAAGGTCGACCCGGCCGACGTGACCTTCTGTCTGGAGACCGAGTTCGCCAGCCGCAACGACGGCTTCCCCGGCATGGTCAAGAAGTACGGCATCCCCTCACAGAACGTGAAGATCCTCGGCACCGGCGCGGTTTACCAGGCGACCAAGGACGCCAAGGCCTGCAATTGGGGCGAGGTCTTCACCACCGACGCCCGCATCCTGTCGCTGAACCTCCAGGTCCTGGACGACGACCAGCACTTCTTCCCGCAGTACAACGCGGCGCTGACGGTGCGGTCGAGCGTGCTGGCGGCGCACCCTCAGATCGAGCAGGTGCTGGAGCCGGTGTCGGCGAAGCTGGACAACCAGACCATGCAGCAGCTCAACGCCCAGGTGGACGTGCAGGGCAAGGACCCGGCCGACGTCGCCCGGGACTGGTTGGTCAAGGAGGGCTTCGTGACCAGCAGGGACATGCCGCCTAGCGGCGCTTAGCGCTCAGCACCTGTTCGATCTGTTCCGGCGTGGGCGTCGCGCCCGGCAGCGGTTCCCGCGGCTGGGCGTGCGCCCGGTAGCCGTCCAGCACGAGGGCGAGCGCCCGCCGCCACAGGTCGGGGTCGATGTGCCGGGCGTGCTCCATCACCGCGCTGACCATCTCCTGGATCAGCGGGAAGTCCTCCACGCCCACGTCGGGGCGCAGCTGGCCGGAGGCGTGCGCGCGTTCGACGAGCTGCCGCACGGCCGGCCCGATTCGCCGGCCGGCGCGCTGCGCCAGCTCGGTGACCCGGCCGTCGCCGACCATCAGGTCCTTCAGGCCCTTGTCGCTGGCCTGGAGCTCCAGGTTGCCGGCGACGAAGGCGCACAGCGCCTGCCACGGGTCGTCGATCTCCATCGCCTGGTCGACCAGCGCGACGATCCGGTCCACCCGCTCGTCGAACAGCTCGTCGATCAGCTCCTGGCGGTCCGGGAAGCGCCGGTAGACGGTGCCCACGCCGACCTCTGCGGCGCGGGCGATGTCGTTGTGGCTGATGTCCAGCCCGACCTTCGCGACCAGCGCGTTCGCGGCCGCGAGGATGCGCCGGCGGTTGCGCTCGGCGTCCCGGCGCAGCGGTTTCGAGCCGTCCATGGGCCCATCCTAGCTGTCAAATGGATAAGGGTTGTCCATGTGGATAGCTCTTATCCGTTTTCACTGCTACGGTCGGCGGGGAAACGGAGCGAACCTATCCACTTCTAGGGAGACGGTCATGAGCACCCACGCCCACCCGCACACCGACACCTCGACCCTGCGCGTGGCGATCGGCGTCCTCGCCGCGGCGGTCGTCTCGATCGCCGTGAACACCGGCATCGCCCTCGGCACGATCGCGCTCGACCCGAGCGGCACCCGTATGGGCCTCGACCTGGTCGCCTACGCGCCGCTGACGATCATCGGCGTGCTCGCCGGCACCGTCGGCTGGGCGGTCATCCGCCGCTACGCGGCCCACGCACGGGCGACGCTGCGCGTGGTCGTGCCACTGGTGGTCGTGCTGAGCTTCATCCCCGACCTCGGGCTGTTGATCTCCGGCACCGCCGACGGTGTCAACGTCGCCGGGCTGCTGGTCATGCACGTCGTCGTCGCCACCGTCACGGTCGCGACGGCGAGCCGCGTGCTGCCGCTGGTCGGCTACCGCCGGACCGTCTAGTTCACGCCCAGGCGGCGCAGCAGGTCCTCTTCGAGCCGGTCCAGCTCCTGGCTGACGGCCTTGTGCGCCGCCTTGCGACGAGCGCTGGGCATCCGCTCCGCGGCCCGCACGGCGGCGGCCAGCTGGGTGAGCCGAACCTCGCTCGTCTCGGCGAAGACGGCGTCGGAGGCGCGCAGGTCGGCGGCCGCCTTCGCGGCGCCGGCGATGCGGGCGTGCAGCGCGCCGCCGCGGCCGGAGTAGGTGGCGAGCTCGGAGACCTCGATGCCGAGCCGCCGGGCCCGCATCTTGTCCACGGCGTCACGGGCCGCCGCGGCGGCCTTCAGCGCGTACGGAGCGACAACGGGCACCACCGCCGGGCCGACGACCTTGGCCAGGCCGATCAGGTTCTTGGCGCGAGCGGGTGTGAGCCGGGGCTTCGACCGGTTGCGGGCCACGGCTCGACTCTAGTCCGCCCGGTGGAGATCCACCGGGCGTCGACACGGACCTCGGCGGGCGGAACTAGGCTGATCGTCGTGACGTCTTCGGTGCAGCTCGACGCCGGTGTGGTGACCCGCTGCCGGCGGCGCGTGCACCTGGAGAACGACCCGACCATGGTGGACGCCCCCAAGGCCCCGCCGGACCCCACCGGCGAGCAGCGCCGCGCCGACGCGATGGCGCACCGCCGGGCGGTGGCCGACCGGATGGCGAAGATGGCTGGCTCGGCCTGGACCGAGATCCCGCTGGACGCCAAGCCTGCCGACCGGGAGCGGGCGACGGTGGCGGCGTTGTCCGCAGGCGCGCCGTTCGTCTGGGCCCCGCAGCTGCCCAGGGATCCCGCCGGCGGCCGTCGCGGCGGCATCGACCTGCTGGTCCGCGTGAGCACGGGATACGTCCCGGTGCTGGTGGTCCGGCACAAGGTCACCGACCCGGGCAGCGGGGCCCGCACCTCGCCGCTGAGCGAGCCGACGCCGATCGGCATCCGCTCCGACCCGCTGCGCAAGGTCCGCCCGCAGCCCCGTGACCAGCTCCGACTCGCCCACGCGCAGCGCATGCTCCAGGCCGGCGGCTTCGCCGCCAGCGGTCGTTCGTACGGCGGCGTGGTGGGCATGGACGCCGACGTCGTCCTCTGGCACGACCTGGACGCGCCGACCTGGCCGGGCGCGCGCACCGCCCTCTCCGAGTACGACATGCGCTTCGCCGACCGGCTGGCCGTGGCGAACGCCGCGAGCACCGGGGCGGAACCGCTGGCCCGGCCGTCCCGGATCGTGGAGTGCCGCAGCTGCCCCTGGTGGCCGATCTGCGAGACGGCGCTGACCGAGTCCCGCGACGTGAGCCTGGTGGTGCGCGGCGAGGATGCCTTCGCGCTGCGCAAACTGGGCGTCTCCACCGTCGACGAGCTGGCCGCGATGGATCCGGCGACGAAACTGGCCACGCCGCTGGTCGGCATGCCGCTGTCGGACGCCGTGGTGCTGGCCCGGGCGTGGCTGCGGGACCTGGCGGTCGTCCGCCGGGTGCGCAACGTGCGGGTGCCCCGCGCGGACATCGAGGTCGACATCGACATGGAGAGCTTCGGCGACGCCGGGGCGTACATGTGGGGCTGCCTGCTGACCGGCAAGGACATCGGCGAGCCGCAGGGCTACCGGCCGTTCGTGTCGTGGGAGCCGCTGCCGGACGACGACGAGGCGCGGTCCTTCGGCGAGTTCTGGACGTGGCTGATGCGCATTCGGGACCGGGCGCTCGCGCACAACCTGACGTTCCGCGCCTACTGCTACAACGAGCTGGCGGAGAACCGCTGGCTGCTGTCGTCGGCGGAGCGCTTCGCCGGCAAGCCCGGCGTGCCGACCGTCGCCCAGGTGAACGCCTTCATTCGCGATCCGGCCTGGGTGGACGTGTTCGGCGTGGTCCGCGACCAGTTCCTGTGCGCCCACGGCAAGGGCCTGAAGATCATCGCCCCGGTCGCCGGCTTCCACTGGCGCGACCCGGAGGCCGGCGGCGAGAACTCGATGCGCTGGTACCGGGACGCCGTCGGCATGGACGGGGCGCCGGCCGAGGTGTCCCAGCGGCAGCGGCTGCTGGAGTACAACGAGGACGACGTCCGCGCCACGCTGGCGCTGCGGGAGTGGATGAGCTCGCCGGCGATGGACGAGCTGCCCTTCGCCGGCGACCTCTGAGCCCCTAGCGCGGGGCCATGCGCAGCGAGCCGTCCATGCGGATGACCTCGCCGTTCAGGTAGTCGTGCTCGACGATGGCGACCGCGAGCTGCGCGTACTCGTCGGGACGGCCGAGGCGCTTGGGGAACGGCACGCCGGAGGCCAGGCCGGCGCGGAACTCCTCGGAGACGCCGGCCAGCATCGGGGTGTCGATGATGCCGGGGGCGATGGTCATCACCCGGATGCCGGAGGAGGCCAGCTCGCGGGCGGCCGGCAGGGTCAAGCCGACGACGCCGCCCTTGGACGAGGAGTAGGCGGCCTGCCCGATCTGGCCGTCGAATGCGGCCACCGAGGCGGTGTTGATCACGACGCCGCGCTGCCCGTCGTCCAGCGCGGGGGTCTTGGCGATGGCGTCGGCAGCCAGCCGCAGCACGTTGAAGGTGCCGATCAGGTTGACTTCGATGACCTTCCGGTACGTGTCGAGGTCGTGCGGGCCGTTCTTGCCGACGATCCGGCCGGCGGTGCCCACCCCCGCGCAGTTCACGGTGATGCGCAGCGGCGCGCCGGCGGCGACCACGGTGTCCACCGCGGTCTGCACCTGCTCGGCGCTGGTGACGTCCGCCTCGACGTAGGTCACGCCGTCGACGGCCTCGGCGTTGGCGACCGCCTTGGGCAGGTCGAGGGCGAACACCTTGGCGCCACGGGCGGCCAGCGCCCGCGCCGTCGCCCCGCCCAGCCCCGAAGCCCCACCGGTCACGATCGCCGCGTTGTCAGAGATCTGCATTCGGCGAGGCTAACCTGCTGTATCGATCAGACGTCGTGTCGGTCGGAGCGGTCCTGCAACAGGTGCAGCATCGCCAGCAGCGGCAGCGCCACCACCAGCGCGCCGCCCACGAACAGGCCCGCGATCTGAAGAAGTTCCATGTCAACAAGGGTGCGCGCGCCGAGCTTGATCCCGCGTCCGCCGCTGGTGCCGTTCCGGCCTACAACCGGGGGATGACGGACATCACACTCAGCGACGACCCGGCGGACATATTTCGTCTAGGAGCTCCAGGTCGGTGGGGGTGAGCGCGAACTCGCCGGCGCGGGCGTTGGCGCGCACCTGCTCGGGGCTGGTCGCGCCGCAGATCACGGACGCCACCGTGGACTGCGCGGCCAGCCAGCCGATCGCCAGCCGCACCATCGGCACGTCCCGCTCGTCGGCGAAGGCCCGCAGCTTCTCGATGCGATCCCACGGCGCCTCCGACAGCAGCCGCTCGCGGCCGGACAGCCGGCTGCCGATCGGCGCCTCGCCGTCCTGCCGGTACTTGCCGGTGAGGAGCCCGTTAGCGAGCGGGAAGTACGGCAGCATGCCCAGCCCGAACCGCTCGCACGCCGGCAGCACCTCGCGCTCCACCTCCCGCTCCAGCAGCGAGTAGTGGTTCTGCGCGGACACCGGCGCGGCCACGTGCTCGTACATCGCGGTCCACGCGGCGTCGGCGATCTGCCAGCCGGCGAGGTTGCAGTGACCGACGTAGCGGATCTTGCCCTCGTGCACGAGGTCGTCCAGCACGGACAGCGTCTCCGCCAGCGGAGTGCGCGGGTCCGGGCGATGCAGCTGGTAGAGGTCGATCCAGTCGGTGTTCAGGCGCCGCAGCGACGACTCCACCGCCCGCCGCACGTATCGCCGCGAGCCACGGGCGCCGAAGTCGGGACCGTTGACGCCCTGCATGTCCACGCCGAACTTGGTCGCGATCACGGCGTGCTCGCGACGGCCGGATAGCGCTTGCCCGAGCAGCTCCTCGCTGCGGCCGCGCGGCGCGCCGTACACGTCGGCCACGTCGAAGAACGAGATCCCGTTGTCCAGCGCGGCTTCCACCACCGACCGCGCGCCGGCCAGCGTCTCGGTGGCCGTGCCCGGTCTGCCCAAGTTGTTGCACCCGAGGCCCACCACGCTCACGACCAGACCGGAATCACCAAGGCGACGTTGCTCCACGGGCGGTCACCCTAACCCGCAGGTAGCGCTACCGGGTGTTCACCACCTGTACGGCCTAAGCCAGCGGGCATGTCAACTCCGCCTGCGACCGTCGCTGAGGGGAAGCTCCTGCGACCAGGTCGGGGTGGTGCGAGGTGTTCGCTCGTCGAATCGCGGTGATCGGGACCGGGTACGTGGGTCTGACCACGGGGGCCTGTCTGGCCTCGCTCGGACACCACGTGGTGTGCGCGGACGTGGACGTGGCGAAGGTGGAGCGGCTGCGGGCCGGCAAGGTGACGATCCTCGAACCGGGGCTGGCCGAGCTGGTCGCCGAGGGGCAGGCCGGCGGCCGGCTGGAGTTCGTGGTGGGCGCGGCGGCCGCGGTCGGCGACGCCGAGGTGGTGTTCCTGTGCGTGCCGACGCCGATGGGGCAGGGCGGCGCGGCCGACCTCGCCGCGGTCGAGTCGGTGATCTCCGAGGTCCGGACCATCCTGCCGGTGGGCAGCATCGTGGTGAACAAGTCGACGGTGCCGGTCGGCACCGCGGCCCGGGTCTCCAACCTGCTCAAGCGCAAGGACGTGCCGGTGGTGTCCAACCCGGAGTTCCTGCGCGAGGGCACGGCGGTGCACGACTTCCTCAACCCGGACCGGATCGTCGTCGGCTGCGACATCCAGGACGCCGCCGAGCGGGTCGCGGCGCTGTACTCCCGGCTGGGCGCGCCGACCGTGCTCACCGACGCGGCCAGCGCCGAGATGGTCAAGTACGCGGCCAACTGCTTCCTGGCGATGAAGCTCTCCTACGTCAACGCGATCGCCGAGCTGTGCGAGCGGCTGGGCGCGGACGTCGCGGACGTCACCGAGGGCATGGGCTACGACCGCCGCATCGGGCAGTCCTTCCTCCAGCCCGGCCCCGGCTGGGGCGGCTCCTGCCTGCCCAAGGACACCCAGGCGCTGCTCCAGGTCGCCGCGGCCGTCGGCTACGACTTCTCCCTGCTCCAGGCCACCATCGACACCAACACCCACCAGCGGCAGCTGATCGTCGCCAAGATCCGCGAGGCGGCCGGCGGGCGGCTGCGGGGCCGCCGGATCGGCCTGCTGGGCCTGGCCTTCAAGGCGGGCACCAACGACCTGCGCGACTCGCCGGCGCTGGCCGTCGCCGCGCTGCTGCGGGCCGAGGGGGCCGAGCTCACCGGCTACGACCCGGGCATCGACCAGCACGTCGACGGCGTGCGGGTGGTCTCCGACCCGTACGAGGCGGCCAAGGACGCCGACACCGTCGTCGTCCTCACCGAGTGGCCGGAGTTCCGGGGTCTGGACTGGACCCGCGTCGGCGAGCTGGCCGCCGGGTCGGTGGTCGTCGACACCCGCAACCACCTGGACCCGGACGCCCTGCGCCGCAGCGGCCTGACCTGGTGGGGCGTCGGCCGCGGGCACCTGGACCTGGGACAGGACCTCGCCGCCGTGATCTGATGGGGGTCATGTTCACCACTCGCCCGGAGCTCGCCGGCACCGTCGGCATGGTCGCGTCCACCCACTGGCTCGCCTCCGCCGCCGGCATGGCGGTGCTGGAGTCCGGCGGCAACGCGTTCGACGCCGCTGCGGCGGCCGGGTTCGTGTTGCAGGTGGTGGAGCCGCACCTGGTCGGACCGGGCGGCGAGGTGCCGGCGATCTTCGTGACGGCCGAGGACCCGACGCCGCGGGTGCTGTGCTCGCAGGGCGTGGCGCCGGCGGGGGCGACCATCGAGCACTACCGGGGCCTCGGCCTGGACCTGGTGCCGGGCAGCGGCCTGCTGGCCGCAGTCGTGCCGGGCGCCTGGGACGGCTGGCTGACGCTGCTGCGCGATCACGGCACGAAGTCGCTGCGCGAGGTGCTGGACTACGCGATCGGCTACGCCCGCAACGGTTTCCCGCTGGTGGAGCGGATTCCCGCCACGATCGGCGGCGTCCAGGAGCTGTTCGCCGAGCACTGGCCGACCTCCGCCGAGCTGTGGCTGCCCGACGGCAAGGTGCCCGTCGCCGGCACGCTCTTCCGCAATCCGGTACTCGCCGGCACCTGGGAGCGGCTGCTGAGCGAGGCGGAAGCCGCCGGCGGCGGCCGGGAAGCGCAGATCGAGGCGGCGCGGAAGGCCTGGTACCAGGGCTTTGTCGCCGAGGAGATCGAGGCCTTCAGCCGGAAGCCGCACCGGGACAGTTCGGGGCGCGACCACGCCGGCGTGCTGACCGCGCAGGACCTGGCCACCTGGTCGGCGACCTACGAGGACCCGGTGACCGTGCAGGTCGGGGACTGGACGCTGGCCAAGTGCGGGCCGTGGAGCCAGGGGCCGGCGCTGGCGCAGCAGGTGCTGATGCTGCACGAGCTGCGGGACCGGTTGAAGTACGTGGACGGCGTGCCGACAGCGGAGACCGTGCACCTGGCCATCGAGGCGGCGAAGCTCGCCTTCGCCGACCGTGAGGCCTGGTACGGCGACAGCGCCGACGTGCCCATCGACGACCTGCTCTCTGCCGAGTACACCGCCTCCCGAGTGGCTTTGATCGGCGAAAGCGCTTCCCTGGAGCTGCGGCCGGGCTCACCGGGCGGCCGCGAGCCGCGCCTGCCGGAGTTCATCGCCGCCGGGCGGGGCATCGGCGGCGACGACTCGCCCATGAACGCGGCGGTCGGCGAGCCGACGGTCACCCGGGAGGGCGAAACACGCGGCGACACCGTGCACATCGACGTGGCGGACCGCTGGGGCAACGTCATCTCCGCGACGCCGTCCGGCGGCTGGCTCCAGTCGTCGCCGACGATCCCGTCGCTGGGCTTCGCGCTCGGCAGCCGGGCCCAGATGTTCTGGCTGGAGGAGGGACTGCCGGCGTCGCTGGCACCAGGCCGTCGGCCGCGGACCACGCTGAGCCCGTCGCTGGCCCTGCGCGCCGGGGCGCCGCTGGCCTTCGGCACGCCCGGCGGCGACCAGCAGGACCAGTGGCAGCTGTGCTTCTGGCTGGCGCACACCGTCGGCGGCCTCGACCTCCAGGCCGCGATCGACGCGCCGATGTGGCACTCCGGCGCCTTCCCGCTGTCGTTCTATCCGCGCAGCTGGCAGCCCGGCGAGCTGGTCGCGGAGTCGCGGCTCGGCGCCGCCGCCCTCGACGAGCTGCGGGCCCGTGGCCACCAGGTGGTCGACGCCGGCCCGTGGGCGCTCGGGCGGCTGTCCGCGGTGTCCCGCGACCCGGCGACCGGGCTGCTCCGGGCCGGCGCCAACGCCCGTGGCATGCAGGGATACGCCGTCGGCCGGTGAACAACGTTCCACGTGGAACGTAGTACGCATTGCCGCTCGGTGACGTACGCGGGACGGCCCCCGATGTCGTAGCGTCGGCTCCGTGCCCCACAGCCGCGCCAGGAAGGTCGCGCTGCTTCCCATTCCGCTCGCGGTCGGCTGCCTGCTGATCGCGCTGTTCACCGCGCACTGGCACAACCAGGTCCCGCACTACAGCGTCCTCGGCGTGGTGTGGATGCTGTCCCCCGCGATGCCGCTGTTCTGGCGCAACCGCTGGCCGTACGCGGTGTTCGCGCTGTCGGCGGCGCTGGCCTTCACCTACCTCTACACCGACAACCCGGGCGCGCCGACGCCACTGTTCCCGGCGCTGGCGCTGTACACGCTGGCCAAGCGCGAGGGGCCGATCCGGTCCAGCATCGCCGGGTTGGTGCTGGTCAGTGGCTTCGCGGTGGCGCAGTTCTACACCGGCGGCGATCCCACCGACGTGCGGTACATCGCCTTCGTGCCGCTGGCGATCTCCATCGGCACCGCGGCCCGCAACATCCGGGCCAGCCGACGTTCGCAGCACGAGTACTTCGAGGAGCGCGCCCGCCGGATCGCCGAGGAGGAAAGGCTGCGCATCGCCCGCGAGGTGCACGACGTCGTCGCGCACAGCCTGGCCATGATCAACGTGCAGGCCGGGGTGGGGGCGCACGTCGCCGACCGGCGACCCGAGGAGGCTAGGCAGGCGCTGTTGGCGATCAAGGAGGCGTCCCGGGCGGCGCTCGTCGACCTGCGCGCCACGCTCGGCGTGCTGCGCTCCGGCGAGGACCGGGCACCCGCCCCGAGCCTGGCCCGGATCGAGGAACTGCTCGGCTCCGCTCGAGGGGCGGGCCTGTCCGTCGAGGTCAGCGGCGATCCCGGCGAGCTGCCGGCGCCGGTCGACTCGACGGCGTACCGGATCGTGCAGGAGGCGCTGACCAACACCGTGCGGCACGCGGTGGAGGCGCGAAACGTGAGCGTGCGGTTCGACCGTGACGGTGACAGCCTGACGGTCGAGGTGCAGGACGACGGCCGGCCCGTGCAGGTCGAGCCGGGCAACGGGGTTCGCGGCATGCGGGAACGGGCGCTGGCGCTCGGCGGCACGCTGCTGGCGCGGTCCCGGGACGAAGGGGGATTCGTGGTGCGGGCGGAGTTGCCGCTATGACGGTTCGCGTGGTGCTGGCCGACGACCAGGCGCTGGTCCGAGCCGGTTTTCGGCTGCTGCTGGAGACCGAGGTCGGCTTCGAGGTGTGCGGCGAGGCGGCCGACGGCGCGCAGGCGGTGGCGCTGGCGCGCGAGCACCGGCCGGACGTGGTCGTGATGGACATCCGGATGCCGGGCGTGGACGGGCTCGTCGCGACCAGGCAGATCACCGCCGATCCTCGGCTTTCCGGAGTGAAGGTGTTGGTGCTGACCACTTTCGACGTCGACGAGTACGTGTTCGAGGCGCTGCGTTCCGGGGCTTCGGGGTTCCTGTTGAAGGACACCGAGCCGGTGGATCTGCTGCACGCGATCCGGGTCGTCGCCGCCGGCGAGGCGCTGCTCGCGCCGACCGTGACGCGGCGGCTCATCGCCGAGTTCGCCGCCCGGCCCGAGCACCGGCGGCCGGACCCGTCGGCGCTGCGCGAGCTGACCGACCGCGAGCGCGAGGTGTTGGCGCTGGTCGCGGGCGGTCTGTCGAACGAGGAGATCGCCGAGCACCTGGTGATCAGCCCGGCGACCTCGCGCACGCACGTCAGTCGGATCATGACCAAGCTCGGCGCGCGGGACCGGGCGCAACTCGTGGTGCTGGCGTACGAGTCGAAGCTGGTGACACCGCGCGAGTAGTACGTGCCGATGTCGCCTGTCGCCCGACGACGCCCCGGCCTTCCGTGGTGAGCATTGTGCGTCGTGTACGTGATCGCACTCATCGCAGAGTTCCTGACATCGCTGCTGCTCATCGTCGCGCTGGCCATACGCCGCTGGCGCAAGTGGACCGTCGGCACACTGGTCGTGCTGAAGGCCGCGGTGGCGGTCCTGATGCTGGCGTACGGCTTCGAGTTTGCGGTGAAGCCGTTGCGGGACTTGGCCTTGCTGGCCGTGGCTCTCGCCTTCCCGCAGCGGCGCAAGCTGCTGATCGTCGCCGCCGGGGCCGCCTTCGCGCTGGATCTCGTTCTGCCGCAATCCGTTCCACAGTGGACCGTGCTCGGATTGTTCGCGGTGGCGGGAGGTCTGGTCTCGTTGCCGATCCGGCGCTGGATCGCGCCGGTGGCGTTCGTGGCGCTGGCGGCTCTCGGCGTGGGAATCTGGATTCCCGCCTCCGCCGCGCCGACCACGATGAACATGGGCATGCCCGCGATGCCCGGCATGGCCATGCGCAGCGTGACTCAGCTGACCGGGCTGCCGACCACCGGCCCGGTCAAGAAGGTCACCATCACCGCGCGGCAGAACGGCGACCGGTATTCCTTCGACCCCGACGTGATCCGGCTCCAGCAGGGTGACGTGCTCGATGCCACGCTGGTCAACAAGACGCCGAACACGCCCGTGACCATCCACTGGCACGGCCTGGACGTGCCCAACGCCGACGACGGCGTCGCGGGTATCACGCAGGACGCTGTCGAACCCGGTGGCACTTTCGAGTACAAGTTCCAGGTCGATCAGGTTGGCACGTATTGGTTCCACTCGCACGAGGACACCAAGGACGAGGTCACGCGCGGCCTGTTCGGGCTGATCGTCGTGCGGCCCCGGACAGGGCCGGTTGCGGACGTGGACCAGGCGCTCATGATCCACACCTGGGGCGGCGGGCTTTCCTTCGGCGACAACGCCGGCGTGCAGGTGAAGCAGGTCGAGCCGGGGTCCTCGGTGCGGGTGCGGGTCGTGAACACCGACTCCGACCTGGAGTCCGTGCAGGTCACGGGCTCGCCGTGGAAACTGGCGGCCGTCGACGGCAACGACCTGCACGACCCCGGGGTGCTCACCGATCAGACGGTCCCGATCGGTGGCGGCGGCCGCGCCGACATCCAGCTCACCATGCCGGACCATCCCGTCCGGGTGTCGCTGGCCGGCGAGCCCTCGCCGGCGTACGTGCTAAGCCCGGACGGGAAGTCCACCGTGGACGCGGGCGCGCCGGGGCCGGAGGTGGACCTCATGCACTACGGCGCGCCCGCGCTGGTTTCCCTTGGCACGAAATACGACCGCGACTACACCGTCGACCTGGACCAGGGCATCGGGGCCACCGGGTTCAAGTGGACGATGAACGGCGGCGTGTTCCCCGACGCCCCGATGCTCATGGTCAGCGAGGGCGACACCGTGCGGTTGACGTGGCGCAACCTCAGCCTCGGCGAGCACCCGATGCACCTGCACGGACACGAGGTCCTGGTGCTGTCCCGCGACGGCGTCGCGTCAGCGGGCAGCCCGGTGTGGATGGACACCGTCTCCGTGCGGCCGGGCGAGACCGTGACGGTCGCGTTCAAGGCGGACAACCCGGGGATCTGGATGGATCACTGCCACAACCTCGGGCACGCCAAGATCGGCATGGTCATGCACCTGGCCTACACCGACGTGACGACGCCGTTCTCGGTCGGCGAGGGCAACAACCCGGAGTGAAACAGCTCCCGCTCCAGGGCCGCTTTGGGCTTCGCGCCGACGATGGTCGCGGTGGCGACACCGTTCTGGAACAGCAACATCGTCGGCGCGGCCATCACCTGGTAGTCGCGGGCCGTGACCTGGTTGGCGTCCAGGTCCATCTTCACGATGGTCAGCTCCGGGTGCTCGTCGGCGATCCGCTCCAGCACCGGGCCGACCATCCGGCACGGGCCGCACCAGGTCGCCCAGAACTCCACCAGCACCGGCTTGTCGCTGGTCAGCACCCGGTCCCGGAAGTCCGCGTCCGTGACTTCTTGCAGCACGATTCCTCCCCTGTGTTTCGGTCGACCGCGGCGGCCACCTGCGCCCGCACCGCCTGCAGTCGTTCGATGCAGTCGTCCAGCTCGGCGAGCTTGCGCCGGTACACCGCCACAGACGCCGGGCAGACGTCGCCGGTCGGATTGCCCGCGCGCAGGCACTCCACGAACGGCCGCGTGTCCTCCAGCGCGAAGCCGATCGCCAGCAGCGAGCGGATCTCGTTCACCGCGCGCAGGTCGTCCTCGTCGTAGTCGCGGTAGCCGTTGGCCGTGCGGCGGGCCGGCAGCAGGCCCTGCTCCTCGTAGTAGCGGAGCGAGCGGGTCGTGGTGCCGGCCCGGTCCGCAAGCTCGCCGATGCGCATGTAAGCGACGGTAAACCTTGACGCCGATGTGAAGGCCAGGGTCCATACTCCGGAACTGATGGAAACCGAGATCGCCGCGTACATGCGCGCCAACCGCCGCAACCGGGTCCGGGTCGGGCCGTTCACCATCGGCTTCTCCTCCCACACGAACAGCCCGTTCGCCAACTACGCCGTGCCCGACGACGATGCGCGGCCGACGGCCGCCAACGTCACCGAGCTGATTGCCGCGTTCGAGGACCGTGACCTCAAGCCCCGGCTGGAATACCTGCCCGCGGTCAGCCCCCTTGTGCAGCCGGCGTTGGAGGAGGCCGGTTTCGTCGAGGAGGGTCTGCTGCCGCTGATGACCCTTACGGCGCTGGTGGAACCACCTGCGGTCGACGGGCTTGAGCTAGTGGCCGCCGACACCGACGACAGGCTGTTGGCCATGGCCACCGCCATGAATCTCGCCTACGGCGAGCCGCCGCCAACGCCCGAGGACGTCGCCAGCCACGCCGGCTCCCGCGACCGCGGTGGCTTCGCGCTGCTGGCCCAGTCAGTCTCGGGCGAGCCGGTCGGGGGCGGGCTCGTCACCGTGCCCATCGACGGTGTGGCCGAGCTCGCCGGCATCGGCGTCGTCCCCTCGTGGCGGCGTCGCGGTGTCGCCGCCGCCATCACCGCCCACCTCGTCCGAGCCGCCCACGGGCTCGGGGTTCGGGTCCCGTTCCTGATGGCCGCCGACGACGGCGCCGCCGGCGTCTACACGCGGGTCGGCTTTCAGCTCAGCGGGCGGGTTCTGCACATCTCCCGTTGACTCCGTGTCCAGGCCCAGGTCCTCGCGCATGGCCCGGCGCATGATCTTGTACTCGCGCTGGGCCTCGCGCCAGGTCTGCCGCTCCACCTCGCCGTGCCGGCCCGCCAGCAGCGTCGTCGCCAGCGACGACCTGCGCACCAGCGATTCCCGCAGCATGGCCCTGATCCGCTCCGGCGCGTGCACGTTCACCGCCCCCAGCGCGTTCCTCGCCTGCGCAGTCACCTTCCGCAGGTCGGCCGCCGTCGTCTCGTCGAGCTCCCGGCCCTCACGCAGCACGCGGCGGGCGTCGTACAGCACCCAGTCGAACGACTCGATCGCGCCGATCACCTCGGCGTACGCCTTGGCCCGGCCCTCGTAGCTGCGGTTGTCACGGTCCTTGGCCCGCTCCCGGTTCCAGCGCAGCTCCTCGCGCTCGGTCTCGCGCCGCCACCGCCGGTCCTCGCGCCAGCCGGCGATCACCTGTGCGCCCAGCACGCCGGCCAGGCCCAGCAACGCCACCGCCACCGGCACCCACAGCGGAACCTGCTCCATGGCGGGAGAACCTAGCGTCAGGCGATGCCTTCGCGGGGCGTCCAGATGCGAAAGGGGTTGAGCGGGGCGGGCACCAGCTCGGGCTCGGCGGACGAGCCGGCCAGCGTCGGCGCGGTCGGAGCGCCCGGTGGCGGCAGCTCCAGCAGCCGGTCGATGGCCTCCGCGAGGCTGCCCTCGAAGAGCCACACCGCCTTGCCCGCCTGCGACGAGTCGTGCGCCGCCGGCATGCGGCCGGCCTTGGCATCGTGCTCGGAGCGGAACAGGATGGTGTCGACGAAGCCGCGCAGCTGCCGGTATCCCATGATCCGGTCCAGCCGGCCGTCCTCGTCCGGGATGTTCATGAACTGGAAGCCGCGGTCACGCAACTCGGCGAGCTTGCCCAGGACGCCGTCCATGTCGGATCACCGATCGGAGGGGTTGGAGGGTCGGTCGTAGGTCGCGACCACGACTCTCACCAACAGCACAAGGCCGACCGCTATCAACGCCGCCACCTGCAACGCCACCGCTGCCTCCAAGGTGTCCCGCCCCCACCTTCGCCGGCCCCTTGGCACCGGCGAACCTTCGACATCAAGGTGACAGGGATTCACCCGTTTGGGGAATACAGCCCTAGTTAACAGATTCACAGTTAAATACTGTGCGTAGCACGCGCCGACCGTCTTGAACCCTTCCTGTCACGCTGGGCAGCTGAACCCATTCTGAAGTGATCGGGATCACATTTCTGTCGGAAAAGATGTGACGATCTATGCCGTGGCCACCGGGTGCCATCTGCACGGGAACCGTCACGTGCGGCCGGTCACCCCACCGGCGGAGGCCGGAAAACCGGTCCGGCCGACGGTGGACCTTGACTAGGGTCGCCCGATGACCAGGCTGACCGTCGACCTGCCCGACGACCTCGATGTCGAACTGCGCGTGGCGGCCGAAGCGGCCGGCGTGACGGAGGCGGAGTTCGCCGCGACGGCCGTCGCGGCGGCGCTGGACGAGCGGCGGCACGCCGAGGTGATGGCGATCGCGAGCCGCGTGCTGGCCACGGACGCGGTGATCGTGCACCGGCTGGGGACGGCATGACCAGGTGCCTGACGACCGCGGACCTGCTGGCGATCGCGCACGCCACCATGGGTGGCGAGGCGTTGATCCGCGACGAGGGACTGGTCGACTCGGCGGCGTCCCGGCCGCGGACGACCATGTTCGGCGAGGAGGCGTACCCGGACCTCCACCTGAAGGCTGCCGCGCTGATGCACTCGGTGCTGCGCAATCACCCGCTCATCGACGGCAACAAGCGGCTGGCCTGGGTCGCGGCACGAGTGTTCCTCGCGTTGAACGGGTTCGATTTCCGGCCGGACGACGACCTCGCCACCGAATTCGTCCTCGCGGCGGCTGCCGGCGAATCGGACGATCTGGATACGGTTGCCGCGACGTTGCGGGAATGGTCGCGGGACGTGGCGTGACGAGTGGATCACCCGGTGCACCAAGGGGCAGCGACCCTTGCCCCGAATGCGGGGGTCCTTGCCCGAAACGGCAGGGGCCAAACGGGTCTGTCGCCGGTTAGGGTCCGTGCGTGCCTGGAATGGTCCCGTTCACCAACAACTTCCACGATCTCTCGAATGCCGAGGGATACCAGTTCGAGTTCTACTGTGAACGCTGCGGCAACGGCTACCGGTCGGCGTTCCACCGGGACAAGGTGGAAATGGGCCGCGGCCTGCTGCGCTCGGTCGGCTCGCTGTTCGGCGGCGTGGTCGAGGAGGTCAGCCGGTCCGCGGAGCAGTGGCGCTACGACCGGGCGACCAACTCGCCGGCCAAGGACCGGGCGCTGACGGCGGCGGTCGGCGAGATCAGCCCGAGCTTCCAGCAGTGCCGCGGCTGCGGCGACTGGATGTGCAAGTCGCTGTGCTGGAACGACGAGGTCGGCCAGTGCCTGCGCTGCTCGCCGATCGTCGCCGAGGAGGTGGCCCGCGCCCAGTCGGCCGCCCAGCGCGACCAGATCTGGCAGAAGGCGCGCGAGCAGAACTGGACCCAGGACGTCGACGTCGCCACCCGCGCCAAGCTCAACTGCCCGAGCTGCGGCGTGAAGGTGGACGGCGGCAAGTTCTGCTCGGCCTGCGGCGCCTCGCTGGCCACGCCGGTGACCTGCGGCGGCTGCGGCTCCACGGCGAACAAGATCGGCGCGATGTTCTGCTCGGACTGCGGCGGCAAGCTCTGATTGAGTAGCTGTACTCAAGACGTCGAAGGGTCCCGGCCGGGACCCTTCGATCATGACCTCTCCCACCCCGTCCCAGGGACCGACCCCCGCCTTCTTCGCCCAGGCCGCGATCTCCTTCGGCGTCGCGCTGCTGGCGGTGGGCATCGGCGTGGTGCTGTTGCCCGTCGACCCCTGGATCCGCGCCTTCCTCGGCGTCGGCATGCTCTACACGGTCACGTCCGCGTTCACGCTGGCCAAGGTGGTGCGCGACCGGCAGGAGGACACGTCGCTCGCGAGCCGCGTGGACCGGGCCCGAGTCGACAAGTTGATCGCCGAGCACGATCCGTTCCGGGTCGACTGATGGCAGACTGGTCTGGTGCCCCTGTCGTCCGAGGTCAGGCAGCTGTGCAAGGCGTTGCTGCCGCCGGGTGAGCAGATCGAGTACGTGTTCCCGGCGCTGTCCGTCGGGCAGCCCGGGATGATCAGCCTGCTCGTTGTCGTCGGCACGTCGGGGATCACCCTGCTGGCCTGCAAGTTCTTCCAGCGGCACGTGCCCGAGTCGGTGTGGGCGACCTTCCCGCGGTCGGTCCGGCTGTCGCCGGAGTGGACGTCGGCGGGCCGGATCATCGAGCTCGGCACGATGCGGCTGGAGATCGACGAGGAATACGTGCCGGTGGCGCGGGCCGCCGACGCGGAGCACGCCGATTCGGACTGGCTGCCGCCGGACCCGCTGCCGGATCTGTGAAGGGACAACACGCCGATGCCGCAATTGACCGCGAACGGGATCTCGCTGGAGTACGACACCTTCGGCGACCCGGGCCGGCCCGCCCTGCTGCTCGTGATGGGCCTGGGCGCGCAGATGACGCTCTGGGACGAGGAGTTCTGCCAGCTGTTGGCGGACAAGGGATTCCACGTTATCCGGTTCGACAACCGGGACATCGGCTTGTCTCAGGCGCTCGACGACCTGCCGGTGGACGCGCCGGCCGTGCTGGCCGGCGACGGCTCCTCCGCGCCGTACAAGCTGTCGGACATGGCCGCCGACGCCGCGGCGCTGCTCACCGAGCTGGGTATCGACCGCGCGCACGTGGTCGGCGCGTCGATGGGCGGCATGATCGTCCAGGAGCTGCTGATCCGGCACGCCGACCGGCTGCTGTCGGCCTGCTCGATCATGTCCACGACTGGCGACCCCGCGGTCGGCCACTCCACGCCGGAGGCGATGGCCGCGCTCCAGGCGCCGGCGCCGCAGACCGCCGAGGAGGCGGGCGAGGCCTCGGTCAAGGCCGCCAAGGCGATCGGCTCGCCCGGCTTCCCGCTGGACGAGGACAAGGCCCGGGCCCGGGGCATCGCCGCGTTCGAGCGGTCCCGCCGGCCGATGGGCTTCCTCCGCCAGTTCGCGGCGATCATCGCCTCCGGCGACCGCACCGAGGGACTGCGCACGGTGAAGGTGCCGACGCTGGTCATCCACGGCGAGGGCGACCCGCTGCTGAACGTCTCCGGCGGCAAGGCGACCGCCGCGGCCATTCCGGACTCGCGGCTGCTGATCATCCCCGGCATGGGCCACGACCTGCCGCCGGGCGCCTGGCCGGAGATCGTCGACGCCATCGCCGACAACGCCGCCCGCGCGGTCTGACCGGTTCGACGGGAGATGGCCGCTGACCCCGTCAGCGGCCATCCGACATGCGTACCCGCACCACCGTGCCGTCCGGTGAGGACTGCACCTCCATCACGTCGCACAGCTGGTTGACCAGCCACAGCCCGCGCCCGCCGGGCTGATCGGCCGGCGGCCGGCGCCGTCCCGCCAGCGGGTCGGTGATCCAGCCGCGGTCGCTGACCTCGCACACCAGCGCCGTGCCCTCCCGCCACATCCGGCATCTGCCGCGCCCGCCGCCGTGCCGGACGCTGTTGGTGGCGAGCTCGTGCACCGCCAGCACCAGGTCCTCGGTCCGGGTGCGGGCCAGCCCGCAGGCCAGCGCCCGGGCGGTGACCAGGGCCCTGAGCCCGGCCAGGCCGTCCGGCCCGAAATCCACCTCGTCGCGCCCGGCCGTGTCGATGGCGGCAACACCTCCCGCGTGCGTGCCTGGAGGGAGTGCCCAGGGCCGTCTCGTCCCATGCCACCGGTTTTGGTCTAGACCTTGACACGGAAAATGTGGTCTAGTCCACTTTCGGGCACCGCGGATCGCACCCTGTGGAGGCACGCATGACCCGCAGATCCCTGCTTCACGTGTTAGCCGGTCTCACCGCGACGGCCCTGGTCACGCTGGCGATCGTGGCCCAGCCGGCGACCGGCGCGACGGCCAACCTGGTGGCCAATCCCGGCTTCGAGTCGGGCCTGTCGAACTGGACGTGCTCCGCGGCGGCCGCCGTCGGATCGCCGACGCACTCCGGCACGGGCGCCGCCGCCGGCACGCCGGCCGGCCAGAACTTCGCCCAGTGCAGCCAGCAGATCAGCGTGCAGCCGAACTCGCAGTACTCGCTGTCGGCCTGGGTTCAGGGCAGCTACGTCTACCTCGGCGCCACCGGCACCGGCACGACCGATCCGCAGACCTGGACCTCCAGCTCCGCCTGGCAGCAGCTGACCACGTCGTTCACCACCGGCGCGGCCACCACCAGCGTCACGATCTACGTGCATGGCTGGTACGGGCAGCCGACCTACTACCTGGACGACGTCTCGCTGACCGGCCCCGCCGGCAACCAGCCACCGCCCACCACGACCACAACAACGACGACAACCACCACCACGACGACCACGACCACCGGTCCGACCAGCCCGCCCGGCACCGGGCTTCCCACCCACGCCCTGGTCGGCTACCTGCACGCCAGTTTCGCCAATGGCTCCGGCTACGAGCCCATCGCCAGCGTGCCGGCCACGTGGAGCGTGATCGACCTGGCCTTCGCCGACTCGCAGGGCAACGGCAACATCGTCTTCAACCGTTGCTCGGCCAGCGAGTGCGCCGGCGTGGAGAGCGACGCCGACTTCCTGGCCGGTATCAAGGCCCAGCAGGCCAAGGGCAAGAAGGTGCTGATCTCCATCGGCGGCGCCAACGGCGAGGTGCAGCTGACCTCGGCCGGCGCGGCCACCAACTTCGTCAACTCGGTCAGCGCGATCATCGACAAGTGGGGCCTGGACGGCGTCGACATCGACTTCGAGAACCAGTCGCTGTCGCTCCAGGCCGGCGACTCCGACTTCCGGAGCCCGACCACCCCGGTGATCGTCAACCTGATCTCGGCCCTCAAGCAGCTCAAGACCCGCTATGGCAGCAAGTTCGTGCTGACCATGGCCCCCGAGACGTTCTTCGTGCAGCTGGGCTACCAGTTCTACGGCCCCGGCCCGAACAACGCCCAGGACCCGCGCGCCGGCGCCTTCCTGCCGGTGATCTACGCCCTGCGCGACTCGCTGAGCCTGCTCACCGTCCAGGACTACAACTCGGGGCCGATCATGGGCCTGGACAACCAGTACCACCAGATGGGCGGCGCGGACTTCCACATCGCCATGACCGACATGCTGCTCACCGGCTTCCCGGTGGCCGGCAACACGTCACGGATGTTCCCGGCGCTGAGCCCCGGCCAGGTCGCCATCGGCGTGCCGGCCAACCAGAACGCCGGCAACGGCTGGATCCCCACCGGCACCCTCGACCAGGCCCTGGACTGCCTGACCAAGAACACCAGCTGCGGGGGTTATGCCGTGCACGGCAAGCATCCCGACCTTCGCGGCCTGATGACCTGGTCCATCAACTGGGATAAGTTCAACAACTGGGAGTTCGCCAACAACTTCAGCTCGTACTTCGGCGGCTGAGCCCACCCTCCTGTGGTGGGGTTCGACGCCGGCTCCACCACAGGAGGCCGTCATCAGCAAGGGTGAGTTGCTCGCGGAGGGCTGGATCCTGGCCCAGAACGCGAAGGCGTTCGTCGAGGTCGCCAGCACGTTCGCCGGTCAGCAACTCGAGGACGGCGACTGGCGCAATGTCGACCTCGGCCTGATGACCAGCGACTCCACCGCCCAGGACGGCTGGTACGAGTTCCCCCTCGAGGGCGACTCCGACGTCACCCTCGCCTTCGCCACCAGCCCCGGCACCGAGGTCCTCTCCGTCCGAGTCTGGGGCAACGGCTTCAGCGACCTGGCCATCCGTTTCGAAACCGCCTTCATGATCTTCGGCATCTACCGAATCGAAGTCTGAAGAGGACAGGGAAGGCCGGGGACACCGAGGGGCTGGCGGGAAATAGGGGAAGGGAAGGAAACCGGGCCCTACAGGCTCGGCGGCCAGGTGGGAGAAGGTGCCCAAAGGGACTTGAACACCATGCTCGACCCGGCAGATGACCGACAGGCAGCCGAACCCACCGGTGGTCCAGTGCGTGGGGGGGCTCGGGGGGCTCGGCCCCCAAAATAAACGGCGAGGGACGCGGTTCGCGCTTTCCGCGAACACACGTCCCCCATCCCGAGCGGACGACGAGACTCGAACTCGCGACCCTCACCTTGGCAAGGTGATGCGCTACCAACTGCGCTACGTCCGCATGGTGTTGCTGTTGTGGGCACAGCATATCCCATGCCGGGGAGGGCTTTTCAAGCGGGGTGGTCGGCCACCCCGAGCAGCCGGTCGACCTCGGCTAACTTGTCGGCGGGCAGGCGCCATTCCCACAGGGGGCGGACCTGGGACATGACCTCGGCGGGCAGTCGGGCGGCGACCTGGTGGCGGAGGTCCCAGTCGTCGAAGACGTGCTCGTAGAAGCTGACGACGGCGGCGTTGGACAGGAACCGGCCGGGTTGTTCGAAGCACCAGCGGGCGAAGCCGTAGGACCGGTCGAGCAGCTCGACGTCGCCGGTGCGGTGCGCCTCGAGGGCGAGCTGCAGCACCTCGAACAGGAACACATGGCAGGACCAGGAGTCGCGGTCGAGGAAGGGACGCAGTTCGGGGAACTGCGCCGAAGCTTCTCCACGCCACTCCACCACGGCTGAAGGTTACTGGAGCGCGAGCCGTCGGTGGACGGGACCGTGACCAGCTGACGCCGAGCCGTGACCGGGCCGACACCAGGCGTTATTACGGCTGGCTGAGGCCAATCGGCGGTATCAGCGGTGGTGAGCGACCTTGTAAGAACGACTCAGGTTGTCCTGATCCTGTTACGTTTGGTTACACCTGTTCGTGGGATTATCGTCACCCACTCGGTGGCGTCGGCTGGGGAGGGGGCGGGGATGGCAGAGTTCAGCCGCCCGGCGTCGGCGGGAGCCGACGATGACCAAGCCCTGCTCGACAGACTCCGCGCGGGCGACGACAGCGCCTTCGGCCAGCTGTTCTCCCGGCACGCCGACGCGGTCCGCCGGTTCGCGATGCAGCAGGTGCGGGACGCCGCGGAGGCCGACGACCTGACCGCGGAGGCGTTCTTCCGGGTGTTGCAGGCGGTGCGCCGCGGCAACGGCCCCACCGACCACGTGCGGACGTACCTGCTGACGGTGGCGCGCCGGGTGTCGTGGGAGTGGAGCGCCCGTCGGCGCGACGTGCCAGTGGAGGACGAGGAGCTGGACCGCCGGGTCGAGCCGTACACGGACAACTCGTCCCGGCTGGCCGAGAGCACGCTGATCAGCCAGGCCTTCAGCAGCCTGCCGGAGCGCTGGCGGACGGTGCTGTGGCAGGTCGAGGTGGAGGGTGAGCGGCCGGCCGTGGTCGCCCCGCACTTCGGGCTGAGCGCCAACGCCACCGCCGCGCTGGCCCGCCGGGCGCGCGACGGCCTGCGCGCGGCCTACCTCCAGGCCCATCTGACCCAGGACTTCGGCGCGACGGCCTGCCAGTCGGTGCGGGACAAGCTCGGCGGCTACACCGCCGGCACCGTGAAGGGCCTCGAGGGCCGCCGGATCAAGGCCCACCTGCGCGGCTGCGTCCAGTGCAAGACGCTCCAGGGCGAGCTGCGGGAGGTCTGCTCGGCGCTGCGGGCCCACGCCGGCGCGCTGGTGCCGCTGGTCAGCCTCGGCGCGACCGCCGCGCTCGCTGCTCACAGCGGATTCGGCGCGACCGCCGCCGTCAGCAAGGGGGCGCTGCTGGCGACCCGGGTGAAGCTCGCGCTGACGGCCAGCTCGGTCGCCGCGGTCGGCGTGTTCGGCATCGCCATCGGGCCGCTCCTGTCGCACTCCTCGGAGGCGATGCCCGACCACAGCGACCACCAGGTCGTCGCCACCTACTGCGCGACGCCGTCGACCCAGCCGTCCAAGGGCGGCACGCCCGCGCCGGGTACGCCCACCTCGGCCACGCAGGTGCCGACGAACACGTTCACGAGCGCCCGCGCCGCCTCGGGTCAGTTCCAGGCGGCCGAGGGCGCGAAGACGGCGTTCTTCCCGCAGCACTCCGGCGGCCCGAACGGCGGGCAGCAGCAGACGGACGCCGCCACCCCGCCGGCGGACGGCACGCAGTCCGACGTCACCACGACGCCGGACACGACGACCCCCACCGGGCGGACCCTTCAGGACCCGACCAACGGCACGAAGCCGACCGACACGATGGACGTGATCAGCGGCAGCTCGACGCCGACGACCACCACCCCGGTGCCGAAGAAGACGGTGCAGACCATCACGCCGACGCCGAGCGACCCGACGACGGCCGCGACCACGACCACCACCACGCCGCCGACCACCAAGTCCGGCACGCCGGACAAGGACACGACCAGCGCCACCGCCCCGCGAAAACCCCAGTGAGCGGACCAGACGTCGTAGCGTCACAATTGTCGGGTGCAAAGGTTCACCCGCCGGGTCCAGCCCACTAGCGATACCGTGAACACACGCTCCGGTGACCGGTTCGCGATCGCGAGGAGGCGGGGATGACGCGGTTGGTACGGGGTGCCGACGGCCGGATGTGGACCGTTCGCGGTCGCATGTCCTGGGCCAACATGGACGGCGCCGACGACTTCGAGCACGACGTGGCCGGCGGCCACGGCCCGGGCATCGGCATGATCAGCATCCTGGTCATCCTGACCATCGTGCTGCTGGTCTGGCGGCCGGCCGGCGTGGTCGTCCCGGGCTGGCTGATCCTCGCGTTGGTGCTGCTGTTCCTGTTCTTCCCGGCCCGCTGGGCGCTGCGCCGGCCGTGGACGATCGTCGCCGAGACCCCCGGCGACCTGGACGAACACCCGCCGGAGCGCTGGGTCGGCACCGTGCGCGGCGTGTTCAACGTGCGGCAGGAGACCAGCAAGGTCGCGCGTAACATCGAGGTGTACTCCCTGCCCAACGTGGACGGGCCGCTGCAACCGGTGGACTAGCCCTTGCCTGAACTGCCCGAGGTCGAAGCGCTCGCGCACCACCTGCGCGAGTTCGCTGTCGGCCGCACGGTGGCGCGGGTGGACGTGGCGTCGCTGTCGGTGCTCAAGACGGCCAGCCCGCCGTGGACCGACCTGCACGGTCGGGAGGTCACCGGCGCCGGCCGCCACGGCAAGCACCTGGACCTGGACTGCGACGGGCTGCACCTGATCGTGCACCTGGCCCGTGCCGGCTGGCTGCGCTGGGCCAACACGCTGTCGGCCGCCCCGCCCAAGCCCGGCAAGGGGCCGCTGGCGCTGCGCGTGCACCTCGGGCCGCCGGGGCAGGGGCCGGGCTTCGACCTGACCGAGGCCGGCACCAAGAAGGGCCTGGCGGTGTGGATCGTCAAGGACCCGGCGGAGGTGCCGAGCATCGCCCGGCTCGGCCCGGACGCCCTGTCGCTGGACCGGGACGCGCTGGCCGCGCTGTTCAGGGGCCGCACCGAGCGGCTCAAGACCGCCCTGACCGACCAGACCCTGCTCGCCGGCGTCGGCAACGCCTACTCCGACGAGATCATGCACACCGCCCAGCTCTCGCCCTACGCGACCGCCGGCAAGCTCGACGACAACGCCCTGGACCGGCTGCACTCGGCGCTGCACAGCGTGCTCACCGACGCCGTGACCCGGTCGGTGGGCCAGGGCTCGGCCACGTTGAAGGGCGAGAAGCGCTCCGGCCTGCGGGTGCACGCCCGGACCGGGCTGCCCTGCCCGGTCTGTGGCGACACCGTCCGCGAGGTCTCCTTCGCGGACAAGTCGTTCCAGTACTGCCCGACCTGCCAGACCGGCGGCAAGCCGCTGGCCGACCGCCGGCTGTCGAGGCTACTCAAGTAACCACCCACCAGCCGCCATTTCCGCCACATGCGCTTCCTATGTGGCGCCAGATGACAAGTAGGAAGCGCATGTGGCACAAAGCTGGTCAGGTGGCGATGATCACGTGTAGCGTCCGGGGGCCGTGGACCCCCTCCACCCGGTCCAGCTCGATGTCGCTGGTGGCCGAGGGACCGCTGATGAACGTCAGCGGCCGGGTGGGCTCCAGCCGGGCCAACGCCTCCGGCACGATGCCGACGATCTGGTCGCTCCGCACCACGCACAGGTGGTAGTCCGGCACCAGCGTCAGCGCCCGCCGGCCCTGCGCGACACCGCCGTCGAGAACGATGGTGCCGGTCTCGGCGATCGCCACCGCGCAGCCCGTGAGGACGCCGTCGGCACCGTCCAACTGATCGATTGACAGCGTCGGCGAGTCGCTCAACCATTCCGCGCCGTCAACTTGCCACGACGCCGGCAGATCGACAGGTCCGACCATTCGCCGCGCACCACGCTCGGCCAGCAGCCGCGAAATCGTCGCCGGCACGTCGTCGACGGCGGCGCGATGCACCTCGGCCCGGTAGTCGGCGATCCGCTCCGCGGCCAGCTCCACCAGGTCGCCGAGCGGCCGGCTGGTGTCGTACGAACGGGGGATCTCGCGCGCTGCCGGACGGTCCGCCAAGGCGGCCCGGATCCGGCCCAGCACCACCGACCTCGCGTCAGCCACGGTTGCGCCTCCACCACATCCGGAACGACTCCGCCGGCGGCGCCGGCACATCCCGCGCGGACGTCCACTTCGAGCCCGGCCACGGCAGACTGCTGATCCGCCCGGACGGCGCGAGATGCCGCGCCAGCGAGCCGACCTTCTGCGCGTTCTCGTACCGGCGCGCGTCGGCGAAGATCCAGCTCAGCGCGGCCATGCCGACCGACTCCGGAGTCCGGCCCTTCGCCTCGACGGCCTCGGCCCGCAGGTGCACCAGCACCTCCGGGATGTTGATCCGCACCGGGCACACCTCGTAGCACGCCCCGCACAGCGACGACGCGTACGGCAGCGACGCCGCCTGCTTGTCGTGCATGTCGTTGACCAGCTGCGGCGACAGGATCGCGCCGATCGGCCCCGGGTACACCGACCCGTACGCCTGGCCGCCGGTCCGCTCGTACACCGGGCACACGTTCAGGCAGGCCGAGCACCGGATGCACCGCAGCGCCTGCCGCCCCACCTGGTCGGCCAGCGCGTCGGTGCGGCCGTTGTCCAGCAGCACCAGGTGGAACTGCTGCGGACCGTCGCCGGGCGTCACCCCCGTCCACACCGAGGTGTACGGGTTCATCCGCTCCGCGGTGGACGACCGGGGCAGCAGTTGGAGGAACACCTCGAGGTCCTGCCAGCTCGGCACCAGCTTCTCGATGCCCATCACGGTGATCAGCACTTCCGGCAGCGTCAGGCACATCCGCCCGTTGCCCTCGGACTCCACGACCACGATCGACCCGGTGTCGGCGACGCCGAAGTTGGCCCCGGACACCGCGACCCGGGCCGACAGGAACTTGCGCCGTAGGTGCCGCCGGGCCGCCTCGGCAAGGTCGCGCGGCTCGTCGGAGGCCGGCTTCTCGGCCATCTCCCGGCGGAAGATCTCCCTGATCTCCGCGCGGTTGCGGTGGATCGCCGGCACCAGGATGTGCGAGGGCCGGTCGTGTCCCAACTGGACGATCAGCTCGGCGAGGTCGGTCTCCACGGCGCGGATGCCGCCCGCCTCCAGCGCCTCGTTCAACCCGATCTCGGCGGTGGCCATGGACTTGACCTTGACGACCTCGTCGGTGCCGGCCTCCCTGGCCAGCCGCAGCACGATCTCGTTGGCCTCACGGGCATCCCGCGCCCAGTGCACGACGCCGCCGCGCGCGGTGACGGCCGCCTCGATGCGCTCCAGATAAGTGTCCAAATTGGACAGAACGTCGTCCTTGATCGCCTCGCCGGCCTGCCGCAGCTCCTCCCAGTCGGGCAGCTCGGCGACGGCCTTCGACCGCTTGTCGCGGATCGTGTGTGTCGCCTTGCGCAGATTGCGGCGCAGCTGGGTGTCGGCCAGCGCGGCCCGGGCGGCCTTGGGGAAGACCGGGCTGCCCAGCCAGGTCACGGGGTTGGTGCCCACGGCTCCTCCTCGGTGCTGGCCAGGATCTCCGCCAGGTGAACGGTTCGTACGCCGGTACGCAGTCGGGACAGGCCGCCGCCGATGTGCATCAGGCACGAGTTGTCGCCCGCGCACAGCACTTCGGCGCCGGTGTTGAGCACACAGCGCATCTTGTCGCCCAGCATGGCGGTGGACGTGTCCGCGTTCTTCACGGCGAACGTGCCGCCGAAGCCGCAGCACGACTCGGCCTCGGGCAGTTCGGCCAGGTCCAGCCCACGCACCGCGCGCAGCAGCCGCAGCGGCTTGTCGCCGACGCCCAACATCCGCAGCGAGTGGCAGGTGGGGTGATAGGTCACCCGATGTGGGAAGTACGCGCCGACATCCGTCACACCGAGCACATCGACGATGAACTCCGACAACTCGTAGGTGCGGGCGAAGGCATCCGATGTCCCGTGCAGCTCCGGGTGGATCTCCCGCACCATGCCGCCGCACGACCCGGACGGCGCCACGATCGCGTCGAATCCGGCGAAGACCTGTGCGTACTTCGCGGCCAACGGCCGGGCCTCGTCGCGGTAGCCGGTGTTGTAGTGCATCTGGCCGCAGCACGTCTGGTCCATCGGGAAGTGCACGTCACAGCCCAGTCGCTCCAGCAGGCGCACCACCGCGCGGGCCGTCGACGGGAAGAACGTGTCGGTCAGGCAGGTGGCGAACAGGCCTACGCGGGGGGCTGGCACGGATCCACCCTGACTCAAGATTCATCGGATGTCTACTCGATCGCAGCGGGTAGTGGACCGTTCACCGATACACCCGTCCGTCAGCCTGACGAGAGCTTGCCCATCGGCCCTGTTCGGCGGAGCATTGCGGGGTGGTCGAGCTCCTGACCGAGCAAACCGTGCTCGGCATCATCGCGACGCTCGCCGTGCTCGGGCTGTTCGTTCTGCTCTGCCGGGCGCGTCGGGTCAGCACGTCGGTCGACGAAGCCGTCGCCGACGCGCTGCACCGCATGTCCAAGGCCGCGCCGGACCTGCGGGACGGGTTGACCCCCGACGCCGCCGACAAGGCGTGCAAGAACCTGGTCGAGCTGCTCAAGTGCGTGGCGGTCGGGATGACCGACGAGCGCGGCGCGCTGCTGTCCTGGGACGGCGACGCCAACGAGCACTACGTCGACCTCCAGGACGCGATCGTCAAGGCGATCAGCGGCGAACGCAAGGAGTTCGTCGAGCACGACACGCTGGAGTGCACCGACAAGGGCAACTGCAAGATGCACCAGGCGATCATCGTGCCGCTGATCGTGGAGTCCCGGACCCGCGGCGCGCTGATCATCGTCGGCGGCGTGGGCCACAAGCGGCTGCTGCGGATGTCGCAGGAGGTCGCCCGCTTCGTCTGCACCGAGCTGGAGCTGGGCGAGCTCCAGGAGTCCCGGCAGAGGCTGGCGCAGGCCGAGGTCAAGGCGCTGCGGGCGCAGATCTCGCCGCACTTCGTCTACAACGCGCTCAACGCCATCGGCTCGCTGGTGCGGACCGACCCGGAGCACGCCCGTGAGCTGCTCCAGGAGTTCGCCGAGTTCACCCGCTACTCCTTCCGTGCGAACGGCCTGTTCACCACGCTGGCCGAGGAGCTGCGCAACATCGACCGGTACCTGACCATCCAGCGGGCCCGCTACAACGAGCGGCTGTCCGTGCGGCTGCGCATCTCGCCCGAGGTGCTCAACGTGGTCGTGCCGTTCCTGGTGCTCCAGCCGCTGGTGGAGAACGCCGTGCAGCACGGCCTGGCCAACAAGCCGGGCGGCGGCACCGTGACCATCATCGCCCAGGACAACGGCAGCGAGGCGCTGATCAGCGTCGAGGACGACGGCGTCGGCATGGACGCCGACCTGCTGCTCGACGACCTCAAGGACGCCCACAAGTCCGGCGCCCACGTCGGCATCGGCAACATCAACCACCGGATGCGCACGGTCTTCGGCGAGGACTACGCGCTGATGGTGGAGACCGCGCCGGACGCCGGCATGAAGGTCACCATGCGGGTGCCCAAGTTCAGCCCGGGCGTGCGGCCGGTGCTCGCGGTGGTGCCGGACGACGCCGCCGACGAGGGCCCCGGCCCGGACGAGCGCCGGGTCCGGCTGAGCCCGGTCCGCTGACGGCGGACGTGAACCCCCGTCCGCTGAACACCGTTCACGCGTAGGGTCGAGTCATGAGCGCCCCGGAGAGACTGGCCGACAAGCTGGCCGCCAAGCTGCCCCTGATCGGCGACCGGGTGGATCGGTCGCCGGTGGTCGCCGTGGTGCGGCTGCACGGCGTGATCACGCCGACTCCGCAGCCGCTGGGCCGGGGCGCGATCAACCTCAACGCCGTCGAGCCGGCGCTGGCCAAGGCCTTCGGCCACGAGCGGCTGCTCGGCGTGGCGCTGGCGATCAACTCCCCGGGCGGCTCGCCCACCCAGTCCGCGCTGGTCGGCGAGCGGATCCGGGAGCTGGCGGCCAAGAAGAACGTGCCCGTGCTGGCCTTCTGCGAGGACGTGGCGGCCTCCGGCGGCTACTGGCTGGCCTGCGCCGCCGACGAGATCTACGCGCACCGCACGTCCATGGTCGGCTCCATCGGCGTGATCACCGCCGGCTTCGGGCTCACCGGCCTGCTGGAGCGGTTCGGCGTGGAGCGCCGGGTCTACACCGCCGGCGAGCACAAGCACCGGCTCGACCCGTTCAGCCCGGTCAAGGACGAGGACGTGGCCTGGCTGAAGGGCCTCCAGGGCGAGCTGCACACGCAGTTCACCGATTGGGTGAAGGACCGCCGCGGCGACAAGCTCGTCGACGACCCCGACCTGTTCACCGGCGAGGTGTGGACCGGCGCCAAGGCCCTGGAGCTGGGCCTGGTCGACGGCCTCGGGTCGCTGCGGGAGATCGTCAACAAGAAGTTCCCCGGCGCCGAGATCGCCGTGGCCGAGCCGCGCAAGCCGCTGCTGGCCCGGCTGGGCATCGCCAGCGGTAGCAGCGCCCTGTTCGGCAGCGCCGGCGACAAGGTGCTGTCCGCGATCGACGCCGTCGAGCAGCGCGCCGCCTGGTCCCGCTTCGGGCTCTGAACCGCCACCCCGATCCGCCACGTACATCACCCGTACGTGGCACCGGTCGGTGCGCACGCCACGTCCGTGTGGTGGGGCCGGCTTCACCCCGATCGAACGGTGGTCGAAGATGGACACACCCACCGGTCGATCGGCAAGATTGCGCGGCACAGTGAGCATTCAGGACACCACGCCAGGTCTCCTCGTGTTGGCCGTCGATGACGAGGCGCACGGGCTGGACGAGCTGACCTACCTGCTCGACCAGAACCCGCAGGTCCGCAGGGTCATCGGGGCGTACGACGCGGCGGAGGCGCTACGCGTCATCCGCGGCAGCGACCCGGAGACCAAGCAGCGGCTGGACCGCGGGCTGTGCCCCGTCGACGCGGTGTTCGCCGACATCTCGATGCCGGGCCTGTCCGGCCTCGAGCTGGCCCAGGTCATCAACGCCTTCCGGGACAAGCCGCAGCTGGTGTTCGTCACCGGCCTGTCCGAGGAGGCCGTGACCGCCTTCGAGCTCGGCGCGCTGGACTACATCGTGAAGCCGCCGCAGCAGGCCCGGGTGGACATGGCCATCGACCGGGTGGCCAAGTTCCGGATGCTGTCCGCCGTGCCGGCGGCCCCGGTCGGCGGCGTGGTCGAGCAGCAGAACGACGACGAGGTGATCCCGGTCGAGCTGGCCGGCACCACCAAGCTGGTGCCCCGCTCCACCGTGCGCTACGTGGAGGCCCAGGGCGACTACGCCCGCCTGCACACCGCCGAGGGCAGCCACCTGGTCCGCATCCCGCTGGCCCAGCTGGAGGAGCGCTGGGCCGACGCCGGCTTCATCCGCATCCACCGGTCGTTCCTGGTGTCGCTGCCGCTGGTCACCGAGCTGAGAATGGGCTCGTCCGGGTACACGGTGGTGGTCGGCGCCGGCGCGGACGAGAAGGAGCTGCCGGTCAGCCGCCGGCACACCCGTGAGCTCAAGGACCGCCTCGTGCGCCAGCCCAAGCACGGCTGGGGCACCGGCACATGACGGGGGACCGGACGCCCGAGCAGCCCTCGACCGAGCTGGTGCCGGTCGAGTCGGCGGCGGTCCGCAAGCCGCAGCGGCGCAAGAAGGTCGTGCTGGCCGAGTCGAAGGGCTCGCGCACGGTCGCGCACACCATGGTGGAGCTCGAGGAGCAGACCAGCGTCGACGAGCACCTGGTGCGCAGCCTGGTGTGGGCGCAGTTCCGCACCTCGTTCTGGATGGCGGTGCTGCTGATCGTCACCATCGCCAGCCTGCCGATGCTGTTCTACCTGTTCCCGGGCTTCGGCGACCTGATGGTCTTCGGCATCCGGCTGCCCTGGGTGCTGCTCGGCGCGCTGCCGTATCCGCTGCTCTACGGCCTGGGCGTGTGGTACGTGCGGCGGGCCGAACGGCACGAGCGCGACTTCGTCAGCATGGTCGACCGCTGACATGGGGATCAATGTCTGGGCGTGCGTGAGCATCGCGTTCATCGTGCTCGGCACGTTCTACCTGGGCTACTACGGCTCGCGGACGGCCAACACCACCCGCGACTTCCTGGTCGCCCGCCGCCGGGTGTCGGCCCACCAGAACGCCGCCGCGATCGCCGGCGAGTTCCTGTCCGCGGCCTCGTTCATCGGCATCGCCGGGCTGGTGCTCAAGAACGGGCCGGACGAGCTCTGGTACGCGATCGGCTTCACCTCCGGCTACCTGGCCCTGCTGCTGTTCGTGGCGGCCCCGCTGCGCCGCTCCGGCGCGTACACGCTGCCCGACTTCGTGGAGGCCCGGCTCGGCTCGCGGGGACTGCGCGGCATCGCCGCCGTGATCACCGTGGCGATCGGCTACATCTACCTGATCCCGCAGCTCCAGGGCGCCGGTCTGACCCTGAACAGCGTGCTGCCGTGGGCGCCGGACTGGCTGGGCATCGTCGTCGTCACGATCGTCGTGGTGGTCAACGTGCTCAGCGGCGGCATGCGGGCCATCACCCTGGTTCAGGCGTTCCAGTACTGGGTGAAGCTGTTCGCGATCTGCGTGCCGGCGTTCGTGCTGTGCGTGGTGTTCGCCGGCAGCGGGGCGCCGGCCGGGTCGCAGAGCCTGTCCGCGGACGGGTCGCCGGTGTTCACCCAGGACACCACCGTGACGCTCGACCAGTCCGTGAAGCTGCGGGTCGAGCGCGCCATCTGGCTGCCCGAGGTGCACGGCGTGGTGAACGGCGTGCGAGTGGACGGCAAGGCCTACTGGGGCCCGAGCGAGCAGGAGGTCGCGGCCAAGACCTCGCTGTCGTTCACCGCCGGCACGCCGGTGCCGATGGTCGCCGGCGCGGTGCAGGACAACGCCGACTGGCTGCGGCCGCAGTCCGGCGGCCTGCCCGACCTGTTCAACACGTACTCGCTGATCTTCGCGACGTTCCTGGGCATCCTCGGCCTGCCGCACGTGCTGGCCCGCTTCTACACCAACCCCGACGGGCGGTCGGCCCGCCGCACCACCCTGCACGTGCTGCTGCTGCTCGGGACGTTCTACCTGTTCCCGGGTTTACTGGCCGCGCTGTCCCGCATCTACGAGCCGCAGCTGCTGGTCACCGGCAAGACCGACGCGGCGGTGCTGCTGCTGCCGTCCGCGATGATCCCCGGCGTCTTCGGCCAGGTGCTCGGCGCGATCATCGCCGCCGGCGCGTTCGCGGCGTTCATGTCGACGTCCTCGGGGCTGCTGGTCAGCCTGGCCGGCGTGGTGTCGACGGACGTCTCCCGCGGCCGGGTCCGCGACTTCCGCTGGTCAACGGTGTTCGTCGTGCTCGCGCCGCTGCTGGCCGCGCTGTTGCTGCGCAGCAGCGACGTCTCGCTCGGCGTCGGCATGGCGCTCGCGATGGCCGCCTCCACCTTCTGCCCGGTGCTGATGCTCGGCATCTGGTGGCGCGGCCTGACCTGGGTCGGCGCCGGCGTCGGCATGGTGCTCGGCGGCAGCATGGTCGCGGTGGCGCTGATCGGCAACATCGTCAGCGGCTACACCGGCAACTGGGCGCCGGCCGTGCTCCAGCAGCCCGCGCTGATCACGGTGCCGGTCGCGTTCCTCACGATGATCATCGTCAGCAAGGCGACGTCCCGGCGGCGGCCCGAGGACGTCAACCGGATCATGCTGCGGCTGCACGCCCCCGACCCGCTCGGCTTCACCCGCGACCGGGACGTGCTGCGCTTCGGCGAGGGCCAGACCGACGGCCGGCACCGGCGGCTGGCCATCCGCCCGCGGCTGCGGTCCCGCCGCTCGTCCTCGTCGGCCTGAGCAACCCGTCGGGGTGATGGGACGTCACCAGAGGTGTGGCAAACCGTGACGACGGCTTCGCCGACTTCTTCACCAGCCGGTTCGACGGCGCGCGGCGGATGGCGCACGCCCTGTGCGGCAACTGGCTGGAGGCCGAGGAGATCGCCCAGACCGCGTTCGTGAGCATGTACGCACGCTGGAACAAGGTGCGCATCGACAGCGCCGACGCGTACCTGCACACCGTGCTGACCAGGGCGTTCCTCGACACGCGGCGGCGCGGTCGCAAGCGCGAGCAGGTGATGGCCGAGCCGCCGGAGGTGGTCGTCGAACAGGACACCTCCAGCGTCGAGGACCGGCCGTCGCTGCTCAAGGCGCTCCAGGAGGTGCCGGCGCGGCAGCGGGCCGTGCTGGTGCTGCGGTTCATCGAGGACCTGTCCGTGGACGAGGTCGCCGACGCGCTCGGCTGCACCGCCGGCACGGTCAAGAGCCAGACCGCCCGTGGACTGGCCACGCTGCGCAAGGCGTACGGTGCCGTGACCGGCCTGCTGCAGGGGGCGAGGTGAACGCCGTGGACTCCCAGGACGAAGAGTTGCTCGCCCTGCTGCGGGCCGAGGTCGACGGCCAGGCGCCGCCTCCCGTGCACACCGCCCTGGACGACGTCGTGCGGAGGGGTCGGCGACGGCTGCGCACCCGTCGGCTCGGAGCCACCCTCGGCGTGGTCGCCGTCGTCGGCGGCGTGGGCATCGCCACCTCGATCCTGCGGCTCGGCATGCCCGGCGTCGGCCTGCCGGCCGGCCAGATCAACGCCGCCTCGTCGGTGAGCGGATCGCCGTCGCCGTCCACGATGTCGGGCTGGAGCGTCGCACCCGCCGAGCCCCAGACCTCCCACGCGGCCACCGACAACTGCTCGAAGGGCCCGGCCATGCCCGATCGGCCCGGCAACGCCAGCGTCAACGTGGACACCGTGGACAAGGTGCTGCTCGACGCGCTGCGCCAGGTCGCCCCGAAGGCCTCCGTGAAGATCACCAAGGCGACCGCGGCCGTCCGGCCCGTCGACCAACTCCTGGGCAGCACCTGGGCCGACGTGGTCGACGCCGGCGGCGCGGGCAGCGTGTACGTCGAGATGCACGCGTTCGGCGGCGCCCCCGTTCAGGCCGCCGACAACGAGAAGTTCGTCGACGGCGGCTGCACGCTGCCGCAGCGCCAGGTGCTCGCCGACGGCACTGTCCTCCAGCTCTACCCCGTCGCCAACTACACCCCCGCCCACCCCTCCCAGACACTCCGCGTCTACACGCCCGCGCACGTGCTGTACGTGATCATCGCGGAGGGTTTCGCCAGCACCGACTGGGTGAAGTCGCCCGACCAGCCCGACACGCTCAGCGTGCCCAAGGACGCCGGCCGGCACTCGCTGCCGCTGAACGAGCAGCAGCTCACCGCCCTCGCGACCCGCGTCGCCGGCATCGGGTGACCAGGGGCTCACGCCGGTCCCACGCCCGCGCGTGGCAGCATTCGGGGCATGATGCCGCAGGAGGTGCCGACCACCACGGTCGACCAGGTGCCCACCGACGCCGTGCTGCTCGACGTGCGTGAACACGACGAATGGGCGGCCGGGCACGCGCCGCAGGCGATCCACATCCCGCTGGGTGAGCTGGCCGAACGCGTCGGCGAGGTGCCCCAGGACCGCGATGTGTACGTGGTCTGCCGGGCCGGCGGCCGGTCCGCTCGGGCCACCATGTACCTCAACCAGAACGGTTGGGACGCCGTCAACGTCGCGGGCGGCATGCAGGTCTGGCACCAGCACGGGCTGTCGCTCGTCGCCGCCGAAGGCGTCGTCCCCGAGGTGATCTGACGATGACCGGGCGGTGGCAGTGGGTGGCGACCCCGCCGCCGCAGACCGGCACGTCCAAGGGCCTGTTCCGGCGGTCCCTGCCGTACACCGGGCCGCCGTCCTACCCGGTGCCGCCGCGCTGGGGATTCCCGCAGCTGAGCTGGCGCTGGCCGGTGGCGTTGGGCCGCAAGGCCAAGCCCCAGCCGCTGGACCAGCTGCGGATGCTGTCGCGGAATCTGACCGCCACCCTGTGGGTCACCACCGCCGCCCTGGCCGTCGCCGTCGGCGCCGAAGGTTGGCGGTACGTGCTGCTCATCCTCAGCCGCAACGGCGCCCTGTCCCGCAACATCGTCGCCTTCTCCGACGCCCTCGTCGTGACGGCCGGCGTCGTGTCCGGGCTCGCCGCCCTGGCGTCCATCGCCCTCGCGGTGCTCTGGGTGCTCCGCGCTCGCGACGTCGCCAGCGCGGTCTCCGGTCAGCGGCCGGCCCGCTCCGTCCGTGATGTGCTCATCGGCCTGCTGGTGCCCGGTCTCAACCTGGCCGTCGCCGGTTCCGTGCTCTCCGAGCTCGAACACGCCGCCGCCCGCAAGCCGGCCGGCGAGCGCCCGCGACCGTCGCGGCTGCTGACCGTGTGGTGGATCGCGTGGATCGCCAGCGAGCTGCTGTTCGCCGTCGCCTGGCTCGTGATGATCTTCGGCACGAGCGTCCAGTCGCTCGCCAACGGCGTCGAACTGCACCTGCTCGCCGACGCCGTCGCCGCCTTCGTGGCCGGCGCCGGGGCGATCTTCGTCGCGCGGATCACCCAGCTCCTGGAGCCGGTGGACCTGTCGACCGTGAGCCGCCTGCGGGTGGTCAAGGTCGTCGACGCCCCCGAGCCGCCGCTGCGCGCCAGCCGCCCGGCCGGCGCTCCCCGCTAGTTCACCCGCAGCGAGCTGAGTCCCCGGATCACGAACTCGGCCCGGCGCACCGGCTCGGCCGCCAGCCGGAGATCCGGCAGCTTGGCCGACAGCGCCTGCAGGGTGGCCGCGACCTCGATCCGGGCCAGCGGCGCGCCGACGCAGTAGTGGATGCCGGCGCCGAAACCCAGGTGCGGGTTGGGCGAGCGGCCGATGTCCAGCACGTCCGGCCGGTCGAACACCAGCGGGTCCCGGGCCGCCGCGCCGAGCAGGGCGGCGATCTTCTCGCCGGGGCGCAGGGTGACGCCGGCGATCTCGACCTCGGCGACGGCCGTCCGCTCGAACAGTTGGAGCGGCGAGTCGTAGCGGATCAGTTCCTCGACGGCGGTCGGCAGCAGGTCGGGGTCGTCGACGAGGCGCTGCCACTGGTCGCGGTGCCGCATCAGCGCCAGCACGCCGTTGCCGATCACGTTGACGGTCGCCTCGTGCCCGGCCATCAGCAGCAGCACGGCGGTAGCCACCAGCTCGTCCTCGGTGAGCTTGCCGCCGTCGGCGTCGGTCTCGGCGACCAGGTCGCTGACCAGGTCGTCGCCGGGTCTCCGGCGACGCAGCGCGATGAGGTCCCGCAGGTAGCCGACGAACTCGCCGGCGGCCTGCTCGGCCCGCCGCCGCTGCTCGTCGGGCAGTCCGAACTCGTACATCTTGACGATCGTGTTCGACCACGGCTGGAGCAGCCCGCGGTCCTCGGTCGGCACCCCGAGCAGCTCGGCGATCACCTCCACCGGCAGCGGCGCGGCGACCAGCTCCAGCAGGTCCGCGTCGCCGTCTGCGTCGATCCGCTCGACAACGTCGTCCACCAGCCGGACCGCCAGCTCGCCGACCCACGGCCGCAGCCGCTCCACGTGGCCGCGGCCGAAGGCGCCGGCCACCAGCCGGCGCAGCCGGGTGTGTGTCGGCGGCTCGTTCTCCAGCAGCGAGTTGCGGTGCAGCAGGTTGAACGCGGCGAACGCGTCGATCGGCTTGGCGTCCGACCAGATCCGGCCGAGGCCCCGGTGCCGGAGCACGGCGGCGGACGCGGCGTGCGAGAGCGTGATCGGCAGCCCGAAGTCGGCGTGCCGATGGAGCTCGCCCTCGGTCCGCATCGCGGCGAACACGGGGTACGGATCCGCGATGAACGCCGGGTCCTTCGGGTCGAACGTCGTCATGGTGACCGACGGTAATTCGCTCACCCATCCGTGGTCCAGCGTGGACCCCGTCACCCGTAGTTCACCCGATTGCCGCATGATGCCGTGCGTGAGACCCGAGATCGTCGCGCACCGGGGCGCCTCGCAGCACCGCGCGGAACACACCAGGGCCGCCTACGAGCTCGCCCTCCAGCAGGGCGCGGACGGCCTCGAGTGCGACATCCGCCTGACCAGGGACGGCCACCTCGTCTGCGTGCACGACCGCACGGTCGACCGCACCTCGTCGGGTCGCGGCGTGGTCAGCACGCTCACCCTGGCCAAGCTCAACGAGCTCGACTTCGGCGGCTGGCACCACGAGCTGCCCGACTCCGCCGACGACCTCGTGCACGAGCCGGTCGCGCAGCCGTCGGCCGAGGTCCACGACCGGGGACTGCTCACCCTGGAGGACCTGCTCGGCCTGCTCAAGGACAGCCCACCGCACGTGAAGCTGTTCATCGAGACCAAGCACCCCGTCCGCTACACCGGCCTGGTCGAGGCGAAACTCGTCGCCCAGCTCCGCCGGCACGGCCTGAGCGCGCCGGTGAGCAAGGAGGAGTCCCGAATCGTCGTGATGTCCTTCTCCCGGCTGGCGGTGCGCCGCGTCCGCGAGCACGCCCCCAAGCTGCCGACCGTGCTGCTGCTGGACCGCCTCCTGCCCGGCCTGCGCACCGGCGCGCTGCCGGACTGGGCCGACATCACCGGTCCCGGCGTACATCTGCTGCGTGAGGACCCGGACTACGTCTCGCGCAGCGCAGAACAGGGCCACGACACGTATTGCTGGACGGTCGACAAGCCCGAGGACATCGACCTGTGCCGGCGCGCGGGCGTCCGCTACCTCGCGACGAACGCCCCCGCGAACACCCGTCGCCACCTGGAGTCCGGACCGTCGGCTACGGTCGCCCAGACCCAGCCCGGTCAGTGACCCGGGCCCCACTGCGAGGAGGAAACCGTGTCCAGGCGGACGGCTGTCAAGCGCGGGGCGAGGACAACGGCCACGGCCGACGGGATCAACCCGCGGCAGGCGTGCCCGTGCGGCTCGGGCAAGCGGTACAAGGCGTGCCACGGCATCGCCGGCGGGCCGGCCGACGTCATGGTCGCGCGGCCGTTCGAGGGCCTGGCCGCCGAGCCGGAGCTGATCGCGCTGCGCGAGTTCGTGCCGTCGGCGACCGCGACCCTCACCCTCGCCGAGCCGCACGAGCGCACCGTCACCCTGGCCACCGTGCTGCCGATGGCCGCCGCGGCGCTGGTCCGCTCCGACGGCGCCGCGTTCATCGGGCTCCAGGTGCAGACCCGCTCCGGTGACCTCTCCCGCGACCTGGCCCGGGCGATCCGCTGGGTGCTGACCGCCGAGCCGGGCGACGCGCTGCCGGTCGTCGGCGTGGACGACGGGTCCGAGCCGGGCCGGCTCCAGGACGTGCTCAAGGCCGACGAGCCGCTCCAGCCGACGCTGCACGAGGACTTCGCCTGGTGGCTGCCGGAGGACACGCAGCCGACCGGCGACGTGGCGCTGTCCCTCGAGCGGGCCAACGCGGCGATCATGCCCAGCGCCCGGCTGACCGGCGACGGCCTCAACGCCGCGTACTGGGTGGACGCGGGCGACAAGGCCCACCTGCGGTGGGTGCGGCCGGAGCCGGAGGAGCAGCTGCTCAAGGCGATGGCCCGGCTGGCCGCCCGCGACGAGCTGCACCTCGGCGAGGGCTCGCGCTACGCCGGTTCGTTCCGGGCGCACGGCCTGCTGGTGCCGGTGTGGGACCTCGACCCGGAGATGCACGTGCGTGAGTGGGAGCCTGGTGCGGAGGCCCTCGGCGGCCGGCTCACCGAGGCGCTGGCTGTGGACAGCGAGCTCACCTCGGCCGAGCACCGGGCGCTCGACGGCCTGCGCGGTCGCCAGGTCACGCTGCGCTGAAACCCTTTGCCCACACGGACGGCCGGTTGTCCACAGCGGCGATCGGCTGTCCACAGGAGGATGTGGATAACTCGTGATCTTGCATATCTGCTCGCGGGACGAGTGGGACGCGGCCGAGGAGGAGGGCGCGCTGGTGCCCGCCTCACTGGACGAGGTCGGCTTCGTGCACTGCTCGGACTTCGGCACCCTCAGCATCCCGGCCAACGCGGTGTTCGCCGGCCGGCAGGACCTGGTGCTGCTGGTCATCGACCCGGCCGCGCTGGACGCCCCGGTGCGCTGGGAGGCCGGCGTGCCGCCGCACCCGTCGGGCATCTGGTTTCCGCACGTCTACGGTCCGGTCAACACCGGGGCCGTCGTCGCGGCGATGGAGTTCCTGCCGTCGGCCGAAGGTGGTTTCCAACTCCCCAAGGAGTTGGCCGAACTGTGACCTTCTAACTTCGCAACCGCCGCCCTTCCCACACGACCTCTCTACAGTTGGTCACAGGGGGAGGGGATGACCCATGGGTGCACCTGTTGGTGTGTTGGGGGCGGAGAGCAGCGGCTCGTGGGCGGTCGTGCCGGTGCGCCGGGAGGCCACGGCCACCCGCGTCACCGCGGACGGCGACTTCGCCGAGTTCGCCAGGACGGCCCTGCCGGGCCTGCTCAGATACGGGCACGCGCTGACCGGCAATCCGCACGACGCGGCCGACCTCGTGCAGTCGGTGCTGGAGAAGATCGGGTCGCGGTGGCGCGGCCGGCACGCGTTCTGCGACGAGCCGCTGGCCTACGTGCGCCGGTCGATGGCCAACGCGCACGTCAGCCAGTGGCGGCGGACCCGCCGCGAGAACCTGGTCGCCGACCTGCCCGACCACGCCGTCGAACAGTTCGACCGGCTGGACAACGAGCCGCTGTGGCAGGCTCTGCGGGGGTTGCCGCCGCGGCAACGCGCGGTCATCGTGTTGCGGTACTACGAGGGGTTGTCCGAGATCGAGATCGCCGAGACGCTCGGCGTCACCAAGGGGACGGTGAAGAGCCAGGCGAGCAAGGCGTTGACCACGCTGCGCTCGTGCCTTCGGGGGAGGTGACCGGTGGATCTCGACGACGAGCTGCGCAGGCTCTTCGCCGACGACCGCCTCGACGTCCCCGTGCGGCAGGAGGCCCACCGAGCCGTCGTCACCAGGGCCAAGCGGTTGCGCCGACGGCGCCGCAGTCGCGTAGTGCTCGGCGGCGGCATGCTGTCCGTCGCGACGATGCTGCTCGCCGGCACCGCGTTCGGCGTCGGCGGTGATGCGCCTGCCCGTCAGCCGATGGCCGCGCCGGAGACCCCCGCGCTGACGAGCTTCACGACGGAGCCGCCGCCGACCACGACCACGGTCGTGCCCACCTCGAGCGTCGCGCCGCCCGTCATGGCGACGTCAACGCCCGTGAGCACCACGACGACGACCGCAACCACGACGTCCACCTCGACGACGAAGCCGCGCCCGCCCGCCGCTCGGCTGGCGTTCGGGCCGACCGCCGTCGGCGGGCTGCGCCTCGGCATGGCGCGGGACGACGCCGTGGCGAGCGGTCTGATCCAGCCCAACCTCACGCCCGTCGACGCGGCCGGCTGCCAGGGCTACGACTGGTCCGGGCACGCCAACCCGCCGTCGCACTACTCGCTGCTGTTCTCCCCGAAGTACGGCCTGGTCCAGATCGGCGGGCGGGCCGATGCCGAGACGCCCGAGGGCGTCTACGACGGGGCGTCCGAGGCCGATGTCCGGGCGTTGTACCCGGACCAGGCCAAGCCGCACGTCGGCGGCCTCGAGTGGGTGACGCCCGTGCCCGGCAACCCCAACGCGCACTACTGGTTCGTCTTCGCCGACCACATGGTCGCCGACGTGCGGCTGGAGCTGGCCGTGCAGGACTGCTACCAGTAGCGCGTCAGAGCGCGCCGCCGGCCACCCGCGGCGCCGTCGGGTCCGTTTGGGTGCCGACGTCCTCGCGGCTGAGGAAGTCCTCGATGTGGAAGACGTTGGCGCCGGCACGGTCCACCGTGTGCAGCAGGGTCGACATCGAGGCGACCTCCTCGACCTGCTCCTTGAGGAACCACTGCATGAACTGCTCGCCCAGGTAGTCGCCCTCGTCGCGGGCCGCGCGGGCCAGGGTGGTGATCTCCTCGGTGACCGTGCGCTCCTGGTGGAGGGCCAGCTCGACCGGCTCGCGGACGTTCTCGAAGTCGTTGCGCACCTCACCGATGCCCGGGATGGCCACGCGGATGCCGTTGTCCAGCAGGTACTGGACGATCATCATGGCGTGATTGCGCTCCTCGAGCGACTGGCGGTAGAAGTGCGCGGCCAGGCGGGGGAGGTCCTGGTCGTCGAACCAGACGGCGATGGCCACGTACTGCTGGGCGGCCGTGAACTCGTTGCGGATCTGCGCCTTGAGCAGCTCGTGGAACTTCGAATTGGTGTTCGGGGACATGTCAAGCACGGTACCTCGAACGGCGCAGGACAAAACGGTCGCCGAGCCGGTTGTCCCCCGCCCTGGTGAGGCTCTGTGGACAACCTGGGGATAGTTGTGGACAACCTGGTGACAGCCGGTGGACAGCAATCGTGTCCAGATTGTGAAAACCCCGGTGAGCAGCGGCTTTGCGCGCTTTCACACCGGGGCTCACTGTGCAAGAAGGTTGTGCACGTCCTGTGGACAACTAGGCCGGCGCCGCCGCGCCCACCCGGTCGAACAGCGTCAGCCCGCCCAGCGGCCGGCCGGTCAACCGGTTCAGCTCCGGGTGCAGCCGGTCCACCAGCTCCGCCGGCAGCGCCAGCACGTCCGGCCGCACCGTGACGATCTTCGGATGGCCCAGCACCACGTCGTCCCACTCCACGTCCTGCGAGCCGCCGGAGCGGTCCACCACGAAGCCGACCGTGTTGGTCGCGTCCTCGTTGAACAGCTCGACGATGCCGGCCACCAGCTGGTGCTGCTCGACCGTGGACAGGCCGTCCAGGTCGAACTCCTGCGCCACCACGTCCTCGCCGACCCGGCGGAACCGGCAGTACAGGGCCGTCTCCTCGTCCAGCCAGTACTCCACGTCCACCGACGCGGAGTCCGCCAGCGCCAACCGGTCGAGCAGCCCCGCCCGCTGCGTCTCCGGATCGGACAGCGTCAGCCCCAGTGACTCGATCCTGGCGACGGTCCGGTCGGCCCGAGCAGCCGACCAGCCGTTCTCGTACCAGTGGATGAAACCGCTCACCCGATGGCTCCTCGTTCTCTCGGCTGCCGTGCCGCCATGTTTACCCCTTCACTCCACCGTGGGTTCACCGCGGGGCGGCGCAGAGCGGTCCGGATTGCTGAACCGACCACGTAGCCAGCGGCCCCAGGGCACGCTTGGAAGCGGACCCGGGTGACCCGCCGGACGACGGGAGCCCGGGATTCGCGCTGTTCGGGGTCACCGCGCTTGGCCACGTGCGCCACCCGCATGTCCGCGCTGATCAGCCGGCCGAGCACTCTCCTCCTTCGCAACCGTGGTGTCGGCCGTTACGACGATGGCTCCGCTGAACGGCATCTCGGCCATTGCTCGGACGATCTGCATCCGACGGTCGAAGCTCTCGTCGTGCTGATGCAGGTTGGTCCGGTCCGGCAGCAACAGCGAGCGCAAACACTTGCGCAGGAGCGGGTGGTCCGACTCCTCGGTCAACACCGCCGCCATGGCGTACACGCGGCGGCGGTTGGGCAGCCAACAGCCGCTCTCGTCGAGTGGAAACTCTTACTCAGATTAGCTCCTAATGAGAGGTACATTCGGTGGGTGATCGCTGACGAGCTGATGGCCACGGTGATGGGGCTGAAGCGGGTGGTGCGGCGGCGGCTCCAGGCGTCGCAGCCGGGGCCGAGGCTGCGCGGGGCGCAGACGGAGTTGCTGCGGGTGGTGCGGCTGAGCCCGGGGATCGGGGTGGCGGCGGCGGCGAAAGAACTGCATCTGGCCGGCAACACGGTGAGCACGCTGGTGAACCAGTTGATCGACAAGGAGTTGCTGCGCCGGGAGACGGACCCGAACGACCGGCGGGCGGCGAGGCTGCACCTGACGCCGAAGGCGGTGCGGCGGCAGGCGGCGTGGCGGGAGGAGCGCACGAAGCTGGTGGAAGGGGCGCTCCAAAGCCTGGACGAGGAGGAAGTGGCGGCTATCGAAAGAGCCCTGCCGGCGCTGCGCAAGCTGCTGGCGGAGCTGGGCGGGGAAGGGGCGAGCGCATGACGGAACTGGCGGTGAGCTGCACGGACGTCCGGCACGCCTTCGGCGACACGGTGGCGGTGGACGGCGTGGACCTGGACGTCCGCGCGGGCGAGGTGTTCGGGTTACTGGGGCCGAACGGCGCGGGCAAGACGACGACGATCCGGATGATCACGACGCTGCTGCCGTCGCCGCCGGGACGGATCACGGTGTTCGGCCGCGACGTGGCCAAGGGCACGATGGCGGTACGGCGGCTGATCGGCTATGTGCCGCAACAGCTTTCGGCGGACGCGACGCTGACCGGACGGGAGAACGTGGCGCTGTTCGCGCGGCTGTTCGACGTGCCGAGACGCGCACGGGCGTCCAAAGTGGACGAAGTCCTGGACGCGGTGGGGCTGCTGGATGTGGCGGACCGGCAGGCAGGCACGTACTCGGGCGGCATGATCCGCCGGCTGGAACTGGCGCAGGCCCTGGTCAGCGCCCCACGCCTGCTGGTGCTGGACGAGCCGACGATCGGCCTGGACCCGATCGCCCGCGCCGGCGTCTGGGAGCGGATCCAGCAGGTACGCGAGGAGACCGGCATGACGGTGCTGGTGACCACGCACTACATGGCCGAGGCGGACGAGTTCTGTGACCGGATCGCGTTGATGCACAAGGGAAAACTCACGGACATGGGGACGCCGGCCGAGCTGCGCGCGGCGTTGGGGCCGGACGCGACGCTGGACGACGTGTTCCGCGCGAGCACAGGCGGTGACCTGGAGGGCGACGCGGCGAAGGGGCTGCGCGAGGTTCGCGCGACTCGGCGCACGGCCCGGCGGCTGGGGTAGCGGAATCGGCCCACGACGAAGCCGGCGGGATGCGATCGGCTGGGCGGAGCGGACTTGGCCTGGTGAAGGGAGATGGGATGTCGGTGCCGACGATGGCGAAGAACGGACCGGCGCTGCCGATGGTGTTGCTCAACCGGGTGGGCACGATGTGCCTGGTCGAACTCCAGAAGCTGCGGCACGATCGGACGGAGCTGATCACCCGCGCGATCCAGCCGGCGTTGTGGCTGCTGATCTTCGGGGAGACCTTCACCCGGCTGCGGGCGATCCCGACGGGCAATCTGCCGTACCTGGACTACCTGGCGCCGGGGATTCTGGCGCAGTCGGCGCTGTTCGTGTCCATCTTCTACGGCATCCAGATCATCTGGGAGCGGGACGCCGGCGTGCTGTCGAAGCTGATGGTGACGCCGACGCCGCGCTCGGCGCTGATCGCCGGCAAGGCGTTCGCGGCGGGCATCCGGGCGATCGCGCAGGCGGTGGTGGTGCTGGTGCTGTCGGCGGTCCTGGGCGTCACGCTGACGGCGAATCCCCTGAAGCTGCTGGGAGTTATGGTCGTGGTGGTGCTGGGGTCGGCCTTCTTCTGCTGCCTGTCGATCACGATCGCGGGCATCGTGATGAGCCGCGAGCGCCTGATGGGCATCGGCCAGGCGATCACGATGCCGCTCTTCTTCGCCTCGAACGCGCTGTACCCGGTGGACCTGATGCCGGGCTGGCTCCAGGTGCTCAACCACGTCAACCCACTGAGCTACGAGGTGGATGCGCTGCGCGGCCTGCTGCTGGGCACGCCGGCGAGCCTGTGGCTGGACTTCGCGGTCCTGGTCGGCACGGCGGTGCTGGGCATCGCGGTGGCCTCGGCGCTCCTGCCCCGGCTCGCCCGCTGAGGACGAGCCGGGACAGCGCGGGAATCAGCGTCCCCAGCCGGGACCCCAGCCGCCCTCGATCTGGCGGCTGCGCTGGAGCAGCGCCATGCCGCCGTACGGGTAGTCGACCGGAACCTCGCTGGCGGTGTTCAGCCGCTCCATCTCCTTCTCGGTGAGCACGAGGTCGGCCGCGGCCATGTTGTCGGCGAACTGCTCCTGCGTGCGCGCGCCGATGATCACGGAGGTGACCTGCGTCCGGCCCTTCACCCAGGCCAGCGCCACCTGGGCGGCGCTGATCTCACGCTCGGTGGCGATCGTCCGCACGGTCTCGATCACGTCCCAGGTCCGCTGCGCGGCGGACCGCTGCACGAAGAAGGAGCTCGTGCCGGCGTTGCTGAGCCTGGTGTCGGCCGGCGCCTCGGCGTCCCGCTGATACTTGCCGGTCAGCATGCCGCCGGCCAGCGGCGACCACGGCAGCAGGCCGAGGCCGGTCGACTCGCACGCCGGCACGATCTCCCACTCGATCTCCCGGCTGAGCAGGTTGTACTGCGGCTGGAGCGTGACCGGTTTGACCAGGCCGCGCGCTTCGGCGAGGTCGACGGCCTTCTGCACCTGCCAGCCGAGGAAGTTGGACAGACCGTAATAGCGGATCTTGCCGGTCCGCACCGCGCCGTCGAGGAACTCCAGCGTCTCGGCCAGCGGCGTGATCGGGTCCCAGGCGTGCACCTGGTACAGGTCGATGGTCTCGATCCCGAGCCGGCGCAGGGACGCGGTGAGCGCCTGGTCCAGGTGCCGCCGCGACAGCCCGACCGCGTTCGGGTCGGTGGTGTCGGTCGGGAACCGGCCCTTGGTCGCGATCACGATCTTGTCGGTGACCTCGCCGGGTCGCGACGCCAGCCACTTGCCGACGATCGTCTCGGAGACGCCGCCGGAGTACACGTCCGCGGTGTCGATCAGCGTCCCACCCGCGGCCGCGAACGCGTCGAGCTGCGCGTGCGAGCCCTCCTCGTCGGTCTCGCGGCCGAAGGTCATGGTGCCGAGCGCGAGCGCGGACACCGAGCAGCCGCTGCCGCCGAGCTTTCGATACTCCACAATGGACTCCCAGGGCGTTTGAATGGCTTGCAATTCCATTCTGTCCCTGGAGTTACTCCATTTGCGGGGTATTTTCTACAGGGCCTCCCTCAGCACCGGGCAGGACATGCAGCGCGGGCCGCCGCGGCCGGAGCCCAGCTCGGAGCCGCTGATCCGGAGCACCTCGATGCCGGCGTCCTCCAGCCGCGCATTGGTTTCCACATTTCGTTCGTACGCGACGACAACGCCCGGAGCGACGGCGAGCGTGTTGTTTCCGTCGTCCCACTGCTCGCGTTCCGCGGTCACCGCGTCCAGGCCGGTGTCGATCACGCGCAGCCGCTCGATGCCCATCGCGGTCGCGGCCGCGTCGAGGAACGGCGACGGGCCGTCGACGGTCACGCCGCCGGCGCCGTCGGGCCGCAGCGTGAAGGCGGACAGCGAGTCGCGGATCGCCGGGTACATCACCACGGCATCCCGGTCGACCATGGTGCACACGGTGTCCAGGTGCATGGTGGCGCGCTCCTGCGCGATCGGCACGGCGAGCACGGTGTGCGCGAGGCCGTCCAGGAACACCGAGCGGGCGAAGGACTCCGCGCCGGCGGGCGTGGTGCGCTCGCCGACACCGATCGCCAGCACGCCCTGTGACAGCAGCAGGACGTCACCGCCCTCCAGCGGCGCCGAGTGCGCGCCGTAGGCGCGGGAGGTCTTGGCGAACCGCGGGTGGTACGCGTAGATCAGGTCGGTGATCGACGACTCGCGGCGGCGGGCCGGCATCACCAGCGACGACACGGCGACCCGGTCCGCGACCCAGGCCGAGGAGTCGCGGGTGAACAGCAGGTTGGGCAGCGGCGCGATGGCGAAGTCGTGCGGCTGGTGCATGTGCCGCACCAGCGACCCGCCCTCGGCGGCCGGCAGCTCCTCGAACGTCATGCCGGCCATCAGCACCGTGGCCAGTTCGGACGGCACGAGCGTGGACAGGTGCGAGCGCAGCGCATCGGCCAGGTCGATGCCGAGCTGGCGCTCGTCGACGGCGGCGTAGATGCCGGCGGCTCGGGCGCGCTGGTCCTCCAGCGAGGTCCGCAGCAGGGTGGACAGCAGCAGCACCTCGACGCCCCGCGAGCGCAGCGTCTCGGCGAACGCGTCGTGCTCCTCCTGGGCCCGGCCGACCCAGGGGATGCCGTCGAACAGCAGCTGGTCGTTGTTGCGCGGGGTCAGCCGCTTCAGTTCCAGGCCGGGGCGGTGCAGCAGCACCGTGCGCAGCGGCCCGACCTCGCTGTCGACCCTCGGCGCGGGCGAGAAGTCCGTGGCAGAACTGATGTCTGAGGTCACGGCCCCGAGGGTAACCACGCGACAGTGGATTTGTCGCCCCTCAACCGGGTGTGACGGCGATTTCAGAAACAGAATGACGGTCCGAACAACGATCCGTTAAATAAATCGAGCGGTCACGCGTCGATCTGTTGTTCAGAGTCCGGGGATGACGCTGTGCAGCAGCGCGTACCCGACGAAGGACACGATGTCGAGGATGGTGTGCGCGACCACCAGCGCCCACAGCCGGTTGAAGCGCTGCCAGACCCGGCCGAACACCAGCCCGAGCACGATGTTGCCGAGGAACCCGCCGAAGCCCTGGTAGAGGTGGTACGACCCGCGCAGCACGGCGGCGGTGACCAGCGAGGCGTTCTCGCCCCAGCCGAACCGGCGCAGCCGCGTGATCAGGTAGCCGACGACCAGCGACTCCTCGGCCCAGGCGTTGCCGAAGGCGGACAGGATCAGCACCGGCACCCGCCACCAGGTGTCGCCCAGCGCCGACGGCACCACGTTCAGGTTGATGCCGATGGCCCTGGTCAGGAAGTAGAAGCCGAGCCCGGGAATGCCGATCAGGGCGGCCAGCCCGCAGCCGGCGAGCAGGTCCCTGCCCGGGCGGGTGCGGTCCAGCCCGACCAGCCGCGGCCCGATGCCCGCCCGCCACAGCAGGTACGCGCCGAGTGCGCCCCACGCCAGCAGTTGCAGCACGCCGGCCAGCTGCGCGAGCAGGTCGAGCAGGCTCACGGTGGCCTGCTGGACGTTGAGCGCCACGCTCTGCTGGTTCAACGGCTTCGGCTGGAGCAGGGCGTTGAGCAACGAGATCAGGCTGCGCAGCCCGGACAGCCCCAGCGTCGCGCTGAAGACGATCAGCAGCTCCCAGGTGTAACCGCGCCGCTCTGCCGGATCCGTGATGGGATCGTCGATGACCCGCGCCGGCGCGATCCAGCCGCGCACGGTGCCTGATCCTTTTGGGCTCATGCGCGCGGACGCTACCGGTTACCCCTGCTGGACCTGCGTCAAGAACGGGCAGCCCATGAGGCGTCGCAGCTCGCCGGACAGCTCCTTGGCGTTGTGCACCGGACGTTCGAAGGCGATCCGGACGTCGTGGTCGCCCTCGACGGCCTCCACGCGCAGCCGCAGCCCCAGCCGGTCCAGCCCGAGCGGCCGGACGTGCCCGCCGCGCAGGTGCTCGGGCAGGTGCCGGCTGAGCAGCTCCACCACGTCGCGGTGGGACAGCTCCAGGTGCCGCAGCCACTGGTCCTCGTCCCGGTGGAACGGGTCGGGCTCGGCCTCGCCGAACTCGTTGGGCCGCACCGAGCTGGTGCCCTCGGCGTCGGCGATGACCATCGAGGCGGGCGTCAACCGCAGCACGGTGGCGCCGTGGCCGGCGTCCAGCAGCCGCGGATCCGGCTTGGCCTCGACCACCTCCAGCACCGCGGCGCGCGCCTCCTCGCCCTCCAGGGCCCGCAGCCAGCCGGTGATCCAGAGCAGCCCGCGCACCGGCTCCCGCAGCGGCACCGGCGCGGTGTCGGCGAGTTCGAGCATGCCGGTCAGCTCGCCGCGCGGGGCCTGACCGGCCAGCGCGACCAGCGGGTCGTTGTCGCGGAACAGCAGCGTGGCCACGCCGTCGCCGTGCACGTGGTGCAGCATCGGCACCGTGCGCGAGGCCGACGCGGACGCCTCGTCGGCGCCGGGCAGCACGGCGGCCCGGCCGCCGCGTGCGGCGATCGTCCGGGCCCGCTCCGCCGCGCTGGGCGCCGGCGGCCGGTACGTGGCCTGGCTCATCCGCTCACCTCCAAGTTAGGTCACCCTAACCTCCGGTCGCCGGTCTTGGGAAGTGCTCAATCGAGTGCACTCCGACCAGCGCCGACACCCTCACCGGCCCACCGCCATGCCGGCCTCCTCCGCCCAGGCTGCCACGTCGTCCCGCCGCAGCGCAGCGGCCAGCAGGTCGGGGAACCTGTCTGGAGTACAGGCAAACGCCGGAGCCCCCAGCTCCGAAAGGCGGGCGGCCAACTCGTGGTCGTACGCCGGCGCACCGCTGTCCGAAAGGGCGAGCAGCACCACGACGGTCACCCCGCTGGCCACCAGCTCGCGCACGCGGCGCAGCAACTCGCCGGCCACGCCGCCCTCGAACAGGTCGCTGATCAGCACCATCACCGAGTCGGCTGGCCGCTTGATCAACGACTGCCCGTAGGCCACCGCGCGGTTGATGTCGGTGCCGCCGCCCAACTGGGTGGAGAACAGGACGTCGACCGGGTCGTCCAGGGTCTCGGTCAGGTCCACGACCTCGGTGTCGAACACGACCAGCCGGGTGTCCACGGCCTTGATCGACGCCAGCACCGCGCCGAAGACCGCGGAGTACACCACCGACTCGGCCATCGAGCCGGACTGGTCGACCAGCAGCACCACGTCCCGCAGCGAGGCGGTGCGGGACCGCCGCTGCCGCCCGATCAGGTCGTCGACGACCACGGTCCGCTGCGAGGGCTGGTAGTTCTTCAGATTGGCGCGGATCGTGGTGGCCCAGTCCACATCGGACAGTCGGGGCCGGTGGGTGCGCCGCGACCGGTCGATCGCGCCGTGCACGGCGTTCAGCAGCCGGTCGGCCAGCTTGCGCTCCACGTCCTCGACGACCTTGCGCACCACCGCGCGGGCGGTCTCCCGAGTGCGGGCCGGGATCGCCCGGGACAGCGAGACGAGCGTGCCCACCAGCCGCACGTCCGGCTCGACGGTGGACAGCAGCTCCGGCTCCAGCAGCAGCTTGTTCAGGCCGAGGCGCTCGACGGCGTCGCGCTGCATGACCTGGACGACGGAGGTCGGGAAGTACGTGCGGACGTCGCCGAGCCAGCGGTGCAGCACCGGCGAGCTGCTGCCAAGGCCGGCGCTGCGCTTGCCGTCCGCGCCCTCGCCGCCGCCCCCGTAGAGCGCGGTCAACGCGCCGTCACGGCGCTCGTCGTCCTCGCCGAGGCCGCCCATCGCGCCCGCCGCGCCGCCGAGCAGCAGCCGCCAGCGCCGTTGCCGTTCGTCGGTCATGACGTCGCTCCGATCAGCTCGCGGACGTGGGCGGCCAGCCGCTCCGCCCGGTCCTCGTCCCAGTCACCGGTGGGGGCGGCGACGGCCCGGCTGTCGCCGGCCATCACGCGGTCGCCGAGGGTGCGGCGCTCGGCACTGCTGAACTCGCCGACGGCCCGCCGCAGCAGCGGCAGCGCGTCGGCGAAGGCCTCCGGGGACAGACCGGTCAGCCAGTTGTCGATCAGTGCGAACAGCCGGTCGTCCGCCGCCAACAGGGCCGCCGAGCCACGGAGGAAGCCAGCGACGAACGCCGTCGCGCCGGCGGTCGCGGACACCGCCCGGTGCAGCCGGGCCGCCACGGAATCGGTGTCCAGGTCGCCGGATTCCCACAGCAGCCGGGTCGCCCGTCCCGCCGGCAGGCCGTGCGCATCCGTCAGGGCGACCAGCCGGAGCAGGGCGTCCCGCCACACCGCGCGGTGGTCGTCGTCGGCGGCAAGGCCGGCGGCGTCCTGGGCGGCGTCGAGCGCGGCGACCAACTGGTCGGCGGTGTCGTCGTCCACGTTGCGGCAGGCCAACGGCAGCCCGACCGCGCCGCGCGCGAGCAGACCGTGCAGGGCGGAACGCAGCAGCTCGGGATCGGTGCCGCGGACCGAGCCGTAGCGAACGGTGCTGGCCAGCGACGGCAAGGCCTGCAACAACTCGGCGGCGTCGGTCGCGGCGGCGGCGCAGCGGTCGAGCGCCCGGCGCGCCGCGGCCACAGCGGTCGGTGACTCGCAGAAGACGGACTGCTCCAGCACCTCGCCGGCCTTCGCCACGCGGTCGGCGTCCTCGGCCCGTTGCCGAAGCACCTGCTCGGCGGCGGCCTCCACGGTGGTGCCGTGCCGCGCGGCGGCCGCGACGGCGACCGCCATGCTCGGGTCCCACCGCACCCGCCACGCCTCGGCGAACGTGCCGGTGCTGTTGGTGTGGTCGGTCTCGCCCCACGGGACATCCAGCACCCGCAGCCGGCGCAGCAGTTTCGAGCGTTGCCGGTCCATGTCCTTACGGAGATCGAGCCGCATCTGCTTTTCGATCGCCGAGGCCGGCAGCCGCAGGCGTCGCTGGAGGCGCTCCAGGTCGGCGGCGAGCGGCGACCGCGGCACGCCCGCGCCGACCATGCCCAGTTCCTCGCCGACCACCAGCTTGTCGTGCACGAGCCGCAGCGGCGTGTCGTCACCGCCGCACAGCACGGCCAGCGTTGCCTCGCTGACCTCCGCCAGCCCCGGCGACGGCCGTCCACGCATGGCCGCGAGGGCGTCGGCCAGCCGGACCGCCTCCACGGCGCTTGCCGTCGACGCCGGGAGGTCCTCCTCGCGGAGCACCGCGCAGGCGCGGGCGAACCACCGCGGCACGGCGTCGCCGGCGTCGGCCGTCTCCCACAGGTGCGCGTACCAGCCGGGGGAGGCGATGCCCGCCCCGTAGCCGGAGGCGTTGGCGAGCCGGCCGTGGCTCCACGGCACCCAGGTGCCGCTGATCTTCTTCTTGGGCAGGCCCTTCAGCAGCGCCGAATCGGCGGTGGCACTGGGCAGCTCCAGCAGCGCCGGCACGTGCCAGGCCCCGCAGACGACCATGATCGGGCCCTCGACCTCCTTGAGCCCCTTGCGCAGCGCCTGCCGCATCGCCGCCTCACGACGCAGCGTGCGCTGGCCGACGTGGTCGGCGAACTCCTCGCGCAGCGCGGTCATCGCCTCCGCGACCGCCTGCGCCAGCCCGATCGGGTCGGCCGCCGCGTGCTGCTCGACGACGTCCTCCCACCAGCGTTCGGGATCGTCGAAGCCGGCGGCCTCGGCCAGCAGCCCCAGCGGGTCGATCGCCACCCGGTCCGGCTCGTCCTCCTCGCCGAGGGTGGCCGCCGCGGCCAGGTCGAAGAACCGCAGCGGCACCTGGTGCTCGTCGGCCCAGCGCAGCGCCTGCCACTCCGGCGAGAAGCCGGCGAACGGCCAGAACGCGGCCGTCGCCGGATCGGTCTCGTCGTGCAGCAGCAGCGCCACCGGCGGGGTCAGGCCGCCGACGTGCGCGACCAGGCCGTCGGCCTCCGGCGGGCCCTCCACCAGCACCAGCGCCGGCTCGATCGCCGCCAGCGCGGCGGCGACCATGCGGGCCGACCCCGGCCCGTGGTGGCGGATGCCGAGCAGCGTGACGCGCTCGGGGAGCTTGGGCATCAGGCGTAACCGGCCAGGTCGTGGTCCTGGCAGGCGCGATACAGGTCGCGCCACTCGGGGCGCTCCTTCACCACGGCTTCCAGGTACTCCTGCCACGCGGCGGTGTCCGACACCCGGTCCTTGACCACCGCGCCGAGCAGGCCGGACGCCAGCTCGTCGGCGCCGAGCTTGCCGTCGCCGAAGTGCGCGGCCAGCGCCATGCCGCTGGTGATCACGGAGATCGCCTCGGCGGTGGACAGGCTGCCGCTGGGCTTCTTCAGCTGGGTACGTCCGTCCACGGTGGACCCGCCGCGCAGCTCGCGGAACACCCGCACCACGCGGCGCACCTCCTCCAGCGCCGGCGGCTCGGCCGGCAGCTGGAGCGCCCGTCCGAGCTGGGCGGCCCGGCTCGAGACGATCTCCACCTCGGCGTCCTCGGACGCCGGCGGCGGCAGCACGACGGTGTTGAACCGGCGGGCCAGCGCCGAGGACATCTGGTTCACGCCGCGGTCCCGGTCGTTCGCGGTGGCGATGATCGAGAAGCCGGGCACGGCCTGCACCTGGAAGTTCAGCTCCGGCACCGGCAGCGCCTTCTCCGACAGCACGGTGATCAGCGAGTCCTGCACCTCGGACGGCATCCGGGTGAGCTCCTCGACCCGGGCGATCGCGCCGGTCCGCATCGCCCGCAGCACCGGGCTCGGCACCAGCGCCGCCTCGCTCGGCCCCTCGGCGATCAGGCGGGCGTAGTTCCAGCCGTAGCGGACGGACTCCTCGCTGGTGCCGGCCGTGCCCTGCACGACCAGCGTGGAGTCGCCGCTGACGGCCGCCGCGAGGTGCTCGGACAGCCAGGACTTCGCGGTGCCTGGGACACCGACCAGCAGCAGCGCTCGGTCGGTGGCCAGCGTCGCCACCGCCACCTCGACGATCCGCCGGTCGCCGACGTACTTCGGGGTGATCTTCGTGCCGTCGGACAGCTCGCCGCCCAGCACGTAGCGGACGACGGCCTGCGGCGAGAGCCTCCACATCGGCGGCTTGGGGCGGTCGTCGACCGCCGCGAGCGCTTCCAACTCGGCGGCGTACTGCTGCTCCGCAGACGGCCGCAGCACTGATTCGGTCACTGATCGCCCCTTCGATCGAACGCGTCCCTCAGCTGGACGCGCAGGTGCAGCACGGCTTGTTCGTTGGTGTGTTCCGGCCAGCGCTCGGCGATCCGCGGCCACTGCTCGGTCAGCACGCCGACATCGCCCCTGGTCAGCAGCACGGGCGGCGGCCGGCCGGTCCGCCAGCCGGGCGTCACCGCGACGACGAAGCGGTTGAGCAGTGCCTCGGTGGTCGGCGCCGACCACGGCCCCGGCAGCTGCGAGCAGCCGTGGTCGAGCAGGTCGTACTTCCAGTCGTGGGACACCGCGACCAGCACCTCGGACGCCGATCGCGCCGGCAGCGAGTCGATCGCGTCCAGCAGCGCCATGCCGGTCAGCACCTCGGACGCCGCCAGCGCCCACGGCACCGGGTCGGCGGCCAGCGGCAGCGCGTCGGCGATGCCCTGGAGCAGCGGCTTCGCCCACGGGCTCGCCACCACCTGGTCCAGCTCCCAGAACTCCGGCGGCACCGACGCGGCCGCCGCCCGCAACCGGCCGGCGATGCCTGTCTCGGCGTTGCCGTCGTGCAACAGGTCCCGCTGCTCCGCGGCGTCCGGCTCCAGCTCGAACCGGCCGTCCGGGATCACGTCGGCGTCGCGCAGGCCGTCCCAGAGCCGCCGCTCCGCCCGTTGCGCCAGCGCCGTGCCGGGCAGCTTGCGCAGCAGCCGCAGCGCCAGGTCGTGCACGCCGGCCGCCCGGTCGTCCAGCGCGGCCTCCAGGATCGGCTCGTCCTCGATGGACAGGCCTACCTCCAGCGCGTTGACCAGCAGCTGCCGGTCGGCGGCACGGCGCTCCTCCGGGAACCGCTCGCCGATCAGGGCTCGCACCGCCGCCGGGTCCTGCCGCCGCCACAGCCGTAGGGCCGTCAGGCGCTTGCCCGCCGGCGCGTCCGGGTCGTACGGCTCCTGGTCGTTGACGCCGATCGCCCACGACCAGTCCTTGCTCAGCTGCGCCAGCCACTCGCCGCGCGCACCCAGCACGAGCCGGATCGCCGGGCGCAGCGTCGGCCGCGCCCCGCCCAGCGCCAGCAGCTGCGGCAACTGCGCGTACGCCGCGACCACGTGAGCCCGGCTGGCCGCCGCGCACCACTCCGTCAGCAACGCCTCGTCGTCCCAGCCGAGGACCTGCGCCAGCACGTTGCGTGCCGACTCGCCGGCCAGCTGCGCATTCTCCGGCGGCGCAAGGGGAATCGGCACCAGGCCGTCCGGCGTCATCGGCAGCCGCGCCCCGAACCGGGCCAACCCCAGCGACGCGCAGTCGGCCAGCAGCGTGTCCCGCTCGACGTTGGCGCGCCGGGTGCCGACCAGCAGTTGCTGCACGGTGTCCTGCCACCGTTGCTCCATGTTCACGAGACCACCTCCGGGAACGCCCCCGGCTCCGCGATCGCGCACAGTTGCAGCGAATTCCCGTCCCACAGCCCCATCGCGTCGAACGGGTCGCCGCCGGTGCGGGCCAACGCCTGCGCCAGCGACGCGCCCGCCCGCACCGGCAGGGCTCGCTCGGCGGCGTCGATCAGGTACAGCGACCGGTCGTCCCGCGCCGGCCTCGTCCCCTTGCAGCACAACGGAACCAGTCGCAGCCACGGGTCGTTGACCAGCAGTGACTCCGCCGCCGCCAGCGCCTGATCCCAGGTGTCGGGCAACGGGATCGGCCCCGCCGGCCCCGACCGCGTCACCTCGCCGACCGCCACCCGCCGCGGCAAACCGCCCGGGTAGGGGTGCATCACCGCCGCCAATTCCGCCCCGGGAGTCATTGCCGGCACGGGAATCGCTCCGCCGGCCGCGTGCCGCGCCGTGTACACCCACTGTTTGCGGGACCGCCCCCATGCCCACTGCCGGACGGTGCGGACCTTGCCGTCGTCACTGTCCAGCCGCAGCAGCACCACCCAGTCGTCCGCCCAGCTCTCGCCGGCCCGCACCTCCTGCTCGGTGGTGGTGAATCCCAGCCGAACCCTTGCCGCGTCGGAGAAATCCGTTCGGGTCAGCAGGTAGAGCCGTCCGATGTGGTCGGTCGCCTCCTCGTACCAGCGCGGTCGGTTCGCCCCCACCACCGACCGCAGCTCACCGATCGCCGACGCGATGCCGGGCGCCTGCGCGTCCACCATCCGCGCCATGATTCCCTGCCACCACAAAGGTTCCCGTGACGGCAGGGTGGCCAGGCCGCCGGCCGACAGGTCCGTCAGCCAGTCCGTGAGGCCCGCGATGCCCGCCCGCACCGACTCCTCGCGGCGCTTGCCCGGCTGCGCCGGCTTGCGCTCGGTGGTTGCGCGCGCGTGGCGGGCGTGCAGCCAGCTGCCGACCCAGTCCGGCTGGGGCTTCTCCTGAGTGGAACCGTTGGCGTGCAACAGTTGCAGCGCCACCGCGTGCTTGCACGGGAACTTCCGGGACGGGCAGGAGCACTTCGTCGCCCGGTCGCTGAGGTCGACGCAGACCTGGTACGGGCTCTTGCCGCTGCCCTGGCACAGCCCCCACAGCGCGGCGTCGTCATGGCCGAGTTCGGGCCATTTCGCCGGCACCGCCAGCTTGCTGGCCCCGGTCGCCACCTGGCGGTCCGGCGCCTGCGCCAGCACTGCTTCCACGTCCATGACACGACCATATGGGCACCCCCCGACAGTTTTGAATGGCGCCGCCTTCGGCAGCGCGGCTCGGCCCCTTCGGGGCCGGTGCCTTCCCTAGCCGGATTTCGATCGCCCGCGTTGGCTCCTGCCGTGGTCAGGTCGGGTGGCGGGCGATCGAAATCCGGCGACGGTCCAGGCACCGGCGGGGCCTCGCCCTTTCCGGCGCTGGGGGGTAGTTGCCGCGACACCTGGCGCTCCGCCATTCGCGCAGGTCACAGTCGGATGAAGCCCGTTTGCCCGATGAGTACCGCGCTGGTAGGAATCAGCCGTCATCCGAGGGGGGATTGGTGGAGAAGGTGACGTCTTCCGTCTGGCAGCCGCCGACGGGGCGTCCGGCGGGCCGGGATCCGGAGGTGCGCCGGAGCCTGTCGCAGCTGCGTGAGCACAGCGACCGGCTGGCGCGGACCTGGTCGGGGCTCGTCTTCCTCGCGGTCCTCTGCCTGTTCGCCGGCCTGTGGGCAAGCCTCCTGCTCGCGACGCTGGCCGTGGTGGTCACCGGCGTTCGGATGGCCGGGTTCTGGTTTCAGGTGGGACGACACCTCGGCGCGATGGAGCGGCTGCTCGCCGCAGAGCCGGCTCGATCGGTCGACGCCGAGTCCCTGGGCGGCCGCTTGCTCAAGATCGACGGGAAGGTGCTGCGCTTTCCCACCCGTATGCCCACGGGTCGGGTCTGGGTGGTTGGCCCGAACCGCGCCGGCGAGGCGGTCGTGTTCGTCGACGCGGTGATCACCCCGAACTTCGGTCAGGTGGTGTCCGCGACCCCGGAGCACCTGAGCGTCCGGCCCCAGCGTCAGTGGCGGCCGTGGCAGGCGGCACGGGCGGCGGGCAGGTCGGCGGCCCGTGCCCACGCCCGGCGGTGGCTCTTCACGATCGTGGTGACCATTTCGATCGGTGCCGAGCTGGCTCCGCAACCGCAGGTGCTGGGTTGGCTGTACGCGATCGCCGGCTCGGTGATCCTGGTGCTGGCCGGCCGGCAGTGGCTGCGGATCGTGCCCAGCCTGCACGCGTCGCGCCAGCTGCGGGAACCGCTCGTCGAGTACCCGGCACGGGTGATCACCGAGAAGTCGGTCGCCGTGACACTGCCGGACGGTTCCGAGCTGACGGGCGTGCTGCTCTGGTCCGTGCAGCTGCTGGCCAACGTCCGCGCCTCCGGACGGCTGTGGGTGGCGGGCGAACCCGCGACCGGCACGACGCTCGGCGTCGGGGTGCCGGAATACCCGATCGCGGGAGTTGTGCGTTTCAACTAGCAGGGGGGAGACAAGGGGTGGACGACACCCTGTTGTCGGTCGCCGCGTGGCGGCCGGCCGAGCAATGGCAGGCCGACGACGAGTCGGTCGAGCTGTGCATGAAGGTGTACATGACGCGGGGCCGCTATGTGCTGCTCACCGCGGGCGTGTTGGTGGCCTGGGCGGCGGTGCTGATCGCGCTGGGGGCCTCGACGGCCCTTGCCGTGGCGTTTCTGATCATCGCCGTGGCGATGGTCGGTCTGACCGGGTGGCGGTGGTTCGTCGTGGGCCGGTGGTTGCCGGCGGCCAAGGCGCTGCTGTCGGGTAGCCCGAGCCACCGGCTCCCGGCCGTGGTGGTGGCGCACAAGGACACCGGCACGGTGGTCGCTGTCGGCGATCGGTACCTGCGGGTGCGACTGCTCAGTTGGGGCATGCGGCAGGTCATCGCGCGCACCGGTGAGATCACGCTGGTCGGCCCGGACGTCAAAGGCAACGCCGTGGTGTTCGTGGACGGCCAGCCCGCCCCGCTGCCGGCGAGGGTCGTGGCGAAGCCGGCGCAGACAACCGTGGAGCCTGTCGTCCCGGTTTCCCGCAACGGCGCGCAGGACGCTGTGCCGATGTCGCATGCGAGGCAGCGTGCTCGCGCCCTGTTGATCCCGTTCGCCGCGCCGCTGCTGGTCATCGTCGCGCTGGTCTACGACGCGACTCAGCCGATTCCGCTGCTGACGGACGTGCGGATCGAGGCCCTTGCGATATACAGCTGGCCCATCGCGGCGTTCGGCGCCTTGGCCATGCTGGCCGGTCTGATCACGGTCTCTCCGCAACTGCGGCTGCCGAAACTGCTCGCGGCAGGGCAGTGGCAGGAGTACCAGGCGGTGGCGCTGAGCTGGCGCGGAGAGTCGCGGCGGCCGGTTGCGGATCTCACCGTGCAACTGACCCGTACGAACGGCGAGTTGCGCCGGATGGTCGTCAAGGCGGCTCCGGTGGAGCTGGTGGCACACGTTCATGCCACCGGCACGTTGTGGATCATCGACGCGGGCACCGCCGCCGGCGTCCCCGGCTATCCGATCGCGGCACCTGCGAGGTTCGTGTGAACGACATGTGGCGGCCGCCGCTGGACCGACCGCTCGGCAGCGACCCGGCAATTCAGCTGGTGGTCAACTTCTGGCGGCGGCGCCGGCAGGTGCCGCAGATCATCTTCTGCCTGGCGGTGGCGGTGCTGATGTTCGCGATCCACCGCGGCTTCAGCCTGCTCGGCGTCATGCTTCTGCTTGCCGCGGTGGTGATGGTGGTCGGCTTGGTCCAGGCCCACAGTCGCGTGAAGTGGTGGCTGCCGGCGGCCCAGTCGCTGCTGGACGGCCCGCCGCCGGTGCGGGTGCGCAGCGAGACGGTTGGCGGCGAGAAGACGTGGACGCAGCTGTCCGTCGACGGTGGACGGCTGTACGTACACCTGACGAACACCGAGGACCGCCTTCGGCAGCTGCTGGCTCGGCAGCGTGAGGTGTCGCTGGTGGGCCCGAACGCCGACGGCGTCGCGGCGGTGGTCGTGGACGGGTTTGCGGTGCCGCTGCCGGCGAGAGTCGTGCCCGCGCCGGCGTCACCGCGGCCGATCGCCGTCACGGACGGGGATCTGCCACGGGTGGGGGCGGCCAAAGCCGCGCGCGTGGTGTGGATATCGCTCGCGTTCGTCGGCCTTCTCGGCGGGAGTGCCATCTTCGACGTGCTGCTGACCGACGCCGGCTGGGTCGTGGCGACCCTCGGTTTCGTCGGGGCGCTGGTCCTGTTCGCGGTCGCGGCCCTCTTCCGGCGCGGCAACCAGCACCGCATGGTGAAGCTGCTGGGCAACGGCCCGTGGCAGGCCTACCCGGTGCAACTCCTGTCGTGGGCCGGCAATCCGGCCCCGATCGGGAAGCTGCGGCTGGCGCTGACCCTGCCGGACGGCAGCGTGCTGCCGGTCTGGGCCCGCTACGGCGAACCGTGGCTGATCGCCAACATCAGCGCCACGGGCTACCTCTGGGTGGCCGGCACACCCAGCTTCGGCGGTTCGGCCGTCGCCGGGCTGCCGGGCCTCCCCTTCGTCACGGCGGTGCAGTTCAAGGAGGGCTAGGGCCGCTGACGGCCCGACCAGGTCCAGGCGTACGCGGGGTCCTCGCACGCCTGGGCCGCCTCGCCGAGCTCCAGCGGCCGGAACGTGTCCACCATCACAGCGGTCTCGTCGAAGAACTCCGCCCCGAGCGACGCCTCCACCGCCCCGGGCTGCGGGCCGTGCGTGCAGCCGGCGGGGTGCAGCGACAGCGAGCCGATGCCGATGCCGGAGCCCTTGCGCGCCTCGTAGTTGCCGCCGACGTAGAACATCAGCTCGTCGGAGTCGACGTTGGCGTGGTTGTACGGCACGGGAATCGACAGCGGGTGGTAGTCCACCTTGCGCGGGCAGAACGAGCAGACCACGAAGTTGGGCCCCTCGAACGTCTGGTGCACGGGCGGCGGCTGGTGCAGCCGGCCGGTGATCGGCTCGAAGTCCCGGATGTTGAACGCCCACGGGTACAGGCAGCCGTCCCAGCCGACCACGTCGAACGGGTGGTTGGCGTAGGTGAAGCGGGTCACGCCGGCCCGGTGCCGGACCAGCACGTCCACGTCCTCGCCGTCGGCCAGCAGCGGCTCCGCCGGGCCGCGGACGTCCCGCTCGCAGTACGGGGAGTGCTCCAGGAACTGGCCCTTGGCCGACAGGTAGCGCTTGGGCGGGCCGATGTGGCCGGTGGCCTCCAGCACGAGGATGCGCATCGGCTCGCCGGAGTTCGGCACCACCCGATAGGTGCACGACGTGGGGATCACCACATAGTCGCCGTCGCCCACGGTCAGCGCCCCGTAGATCGTCTCCACGACCCCGGAGCCCGTCTGCACGTAGAGCAGTTCGTCGCCGGTGGCGTTGCGGTAGAGCGGGCTCGGCGTAGTCGCGGCGACGAAGACGATCACCACGTCGGAGTTGCCGAACAGCACCCGGCGGCCGGTCACCGCGTCGGCGTCCTCCCAGGTCAGGTCGGGTGTCTTGAAGTGCCTGGGCAGCAGCGGCAGGTTCGGCTTCGGCGCGTTGCGGTGGTCGTCGACCACCTGCGCGTCGACGATCGCGGTCGGCAGGTGCCGGTGGTAGAGCAGGGCCGAATCCGACGAGAAGCCCTCCACTCCCATGAGCTCCTCGGCGTACAGACCGCCCTCCGGCGTGCGGAACTGGGTGTGCCGCTTGCGGGGGATCTCGCCGACCTGACGGTAGTAAGGCATTGGGCTCTCCGGGTGTCCGATAGTCGGACATCTTTGTTCAGCTGCCGTGACACCGCTAGCGTGTCACCCGTGTCAAGCGCTGTAGAACTCCGTGCGCCCGGTCCACGAGGCACGCCGCCGCTGCTCGCGAGGCTCGTCGACGACGCGGCGCTGTTCCCGCCCGGCAACGCGACGATGGCCGACGCGGTCCGTGGACACCTCGACGGGCGGACCGGCGAATGGGCCGGTGTGCTGGGCCTTTTCCTGTGTCCGGCGTCTCGGCTGCCCGAGCTCATCACCGAGCTGATCAAGGCCAAGCCGGTCAAGCCGGTGGCCATCTCGCTGGTCATCGACACCGGCCTGGGCGGGGTGCCGAAGGCCGTCTCCATCGTGGAGTCCCGCAGCGAGCTGCTGGCGCTGCGGATGGTGGAGATGCCGGCCCCGTCCGACGTGGACAAGGTGTGGCTGGAACGGGTCTCGGAGTTCGTGCCCGAGGACGTGATCCGCGTGGTCGAGCCGCGCCGCGGCGGCGCGGAGTGGCTGGACGGCGTCGCCCGGGTCATCGAGCACGGCAGCTGGCCGAAGCTGCGCTGCGGCGGCCTGAGCCACGAGGCGTTCCCGAGCGTGGACCAGGTCGCGGACTTCCTGTCCGTGGTCTCCGGCGGGGGCGTGTCCTTCAAGGCGACGGCCGGCCTGCACAACGCGGTCCGGCACACCTCCGAGGAGACCGGCTTCACCCACCACGGCTTCCTCAACCTGCTGGTGGCCACCGCGCGCTCGCTGTCCGGCAAGGACGTGCGGGAGGCGCTGGCCGAGACCGACGGCGAGAAGCTCGCCGAGGAGGCCAAGGCGCTGTCCGATCCGGCCGCGCACGCGGTCCGCGGCGTGTTCGCGTCCTACGGCTCGTGCTCGCTCACGGATCCGGTGAACGACCTGGAGAAGCTGGGGATGCTGTGACCTGGATCGACGACCCGGAATTCACCGCGGACCACCCGTTCGGGCCGCAGACGCTGCCGTACGGCGTGATCGACGAGGGCGTCGCGGTCCGGGTCGGCGGCCAGGCGCTGCCGCTGCGGCCGATCGCCGGCTCCTTCGGCGACCGGCTCGCGGAGCTGGTGTCGGCGGACTCGCTTGACCCGCTGCTGGCCGCGGACCGGCCGGTGTGGAGCGAACTGCGGGCCCGGCTGATCGAGCTCGTGACGGCCACCAAGGCGCCGCAGGGGGCCGCTCTGGCCCCGCTGGCGTCGGCCCGGCTGCCCTTCGCCGTCGGCGACTACGTGGACTTCTACTCGTCCCGGCACCACGCGGAGAACGTCGGCAAGATCTTCCGCCCGGACGGGGCGGCGCTGCTGCCGAACTGGACGCACCTGCCGGTCGGCTACCACGGCCGCGCCGGCACCGTCGTGGTGTCGGGCACCGACGTGGTGCGGCCCAAGGGCCAGCGCAAGGGCGAGCAGGAGCCCGTGTACGGCCCGAGCGTGCGGCTGGACATCGAGGCCGAGGTCGGCTTCGTCTGCGGCGGGCCGGTCGCCGGCGAGGTGAGCACCTCCGCGGCTGCCGACCACGTCTTCGGCGTGGTGCTGGTCAACGACTGGTCGGCGCGGGACATCCAGGCGTGGGAGTACCAGCCGCTGGGCCCGTTCCTGGCCAAGTCCTTCGCCACTTCGGTGAGCGCCTGGATCACGCCGCTGGAGGCGCTGTCCCGGGCCCGGGTGGCGCCGCCGACGCCACCGCATGCGCTGCTGCCGTACCTGGTCGAGGACACGGACTGGGGCCTGGACCTGGCGCTTCGCGTGTCGTGGAACGACACCGTCGTCACCGAGCCGCCGTTCGCGACCATGTCTTGGACGTTCGCGCAGCAGTTGGCGCACATGACCGTGAACGGCGCGACCGTCCGGCCCGGCGACCTGTTCGCTTCAGGCACCGTGTCCGGGCCGGAGAAGTTCCAGCGCGGCAGCTTCCTGGAGCTGAGCTGGGGCGGCAAGGAGCCGGTGGAGCTCAAGGACGGCTCCTCGCGCACGTTCCTGGAGGACGGCGACACGATCGTCATCACCGCGACCGCGCCCGGCGAGGACGGCTCGGTGGTGGGTATCGCCGAGGTCGCCGGCACCGTGAGACCGGCGGCCTGACATGGTCGAGCCGGCCACCCGCGAGAGCTCGCTGACCCTGGAGCGGGGCCTTGCCCTGCTCCAGGCCGTCGCGGACTCGGACACGGGTGCGCCGAGCATCAGCGACCTGGCCACCGCCATCGGGGCGTCCCGGGCGGCGGTCTACCGGCTGCTGGTGCCGTTGCAGGCGCGTGGGCTCGTGCTGCGTGACGGCTCGAAGGTGCGGCTGGGCCTCGGCGTGCTGCAACTGGCCGCCAAGGTGGTGCCGCAGCTGCGTATCGCCGCCACGCCGCCGCTACGCGAGCTCGCGGAGGGCGTGGGGGCGACGGCGCACCTCACCGTCGCGGAGGGCCCTGAGGCGCAGGCGGTGGCCGTTGTGGAGCCCTCCTGGACGACGTATCACGTGGCGTACCGGGTGGGCACACGCCACCCGGTCAGTCGCGGCGCCGGCGGCAAGGCGATGTCGCTGCCGCCGGGTGGCCCGGAGTGGATCGACAGCACCGGTGAGCTCCAGCCCGGCGCGTACGGCGTGGCCGCGCCCGTACGGGGCGTTCCGGGGCTGCGGGCCAGCGTCGGCGTCATCTCCATGGAGCCGATGGATCAGACCGTCGTGGGACCGCTGGTGGTCGCGGCGGCTGCCGCCGTCGCCGAGGCGCTTCGCTGACGGCTCAGCCGGCGATGGTCTGGTAGAGCGCGAACAGGGCGAAGACCGCGAACACGAAGCCGGCGATGCGCTGGATGAGCTGCGGATGCACCCGAGCCCGGATCTTGCGTCCGATCAGGACGGCAACGCCGGCGACGGTGACCAGCGCGAGCCACGCGCCGAGGCCGACGGCGAACGGGTGGCCGTAGTGCGCGGTGAGGCCGGCGGTGGCGAGCTGGGAGGCGTCGCCCCACTCGGCGGCGAACAGCACGCCGAAGGACGTCAGCGCGGCCCGGCGGAACGAGACCTCGCCGGCGCCGGAGCGGGCGGCGTCCTGCTCGCTGTCCTCCTCGGCGCCGAAGCCCTCGCGCAGCAGCATGAACGCGCCGATGGCGAACAGCGCCGTGACGACCCCGGTGGTCACCCGTTCCGGTAGAAGAGTCAGCACGCTGCCGAACGACACCGCGATCACGCACTGCACCAGGAACGCGACGCACACGCCGGTGAAGACCGGCAGCGCACGGTAGCGCGTGGTGAGCACGAGCGTGGCGACGAGCGTCTTGTCCGGCAACTCCACCGCGAGCACGACGGCGAAGGCGGTCAGCAGCACCAGCAGTGTTGCGGCCACTGGGGTCAGTCCCTCCCACATGTGGCCCGGACGGGGGACGTGCGACCCCGACCGGGCGCGCGTATCACCCGGCCGGAGGTCTCGTTCGCCCGCGATCACGCGGGTGAGGCACCGGATTCCGATGGCGGAACCAGTATGTCGATGCGCTCGCCGGGCCGCCGCGATGAAGGCGGACCCCGGGAACTACTCCCCTCAGGCGTCTCACATTGTAGCGGGCGCATGAGTTCCGCGCCGCGACCTGAGTCACAGGGTCCCGGGTCGACCGGGACCAAGGTCCCGCCGGGACAGGACGCCGGGACCTGAGCGGGGACCCCTCCGCGGTGGCAGTGTCGTCAGCGTGGACGTACTAGATGTGGCCAGGTGGCAGTTCGGGATCACCACCGTCTACCACTTCCTGATGGTGCCGCTGACCATCGGGCTGTCCATTGTGGTCGCGGTCATGCAGACGGCCTGGGTGCGCACGGGGAAGGCGCACTACCTGGCGATGACCAAGTTCTGGGGCAAGCTGATGCTGGTCAACTTCGCCATGGGCGTCGTGACCGGCATCGTCCAGGAGTTCCAGTTCGGCATGACCTGGTCGGCGTACTCCCGCTTCGTCGGCGACGTGTTCGGCGCGCCGCTGGCGATGGAGGGCATCGTCGCCTTCATGGTCGAGTCGACCTTCCTGGGCCTGTGGATCTTCGGCTGGGAGCGGCTGCCCAAGCGGGTGCACCTGGCCTGCCTGTGGGCCGCGTCGCTGGCCTCGACCGCGTCGGCCTACTTCATCCTGTCGGCGAACTCGTGGATGCAGCACCCGGTCGGCATCGAGCTGGTGGACGGCAAGCCGCGACTGACCTCGATCTGGGCGCTGCTGACCAACAACACCGCCATCGCCGCCTTCACGCACACGGTCTCGGGCGGCTTCGCCGTCGCCGGCACGTTCCTGGTCGGCATCTCGGCCTGGCACTTGTGGAAGAAGCACAAGGCGTCCACCGAAGAACCGCTTGCGGGTTCGAGAATTGACACAGTGGACGATCCGGACCGCAAGGTGTGGTCGGCCTCGCTCAAGCTGGGCGCCTGGATCGGCATGGTCGCCTTCGCGGCGGTCGCGCTGACCGGCGACACCCAGGGCAAGCTGATGTTCCAGCAGCAGCCGATGAAGATGGCCGCCGCGGAAGCTTTGTGCCACACCGAGGCGCCGGCCAGCTTCTCGATCTTCGCGTACGGCGACGTGTCCCGGCCGGACTGCGAGAACGTCAAGAGCATCACCGTGCCGGCGCTGCTGTCCTTCCTGGCCCACAACGACTTCACCACCGAGGTCAAGGGCGTGCAGGACCTGACCGCGCTGTACGAGAAGAAGTACGGGCACAACTACCCGGTGGACCCGAGCCTGGGCGAGCTGTCGGGCAAGCCCGTCAACTACGTGCCCGACCTGCCCGTCACCTACTGGGGCTTCCGGTTCATGATCGGCTTCGGCGCCATCGCGGCCGGCGCGGCGCTGCTCGCGCTGTGGCTGACCCGGCGCGGCCGCATCCCACGGACCAGGTGGTTCCCGCGGCTGGCGCTGGCGTCGATCGCGACCCCGTTCCTGGCCAACAGCTTCGGCTGGATCTTCACCGAGATGGGCCGCCAGCCGTTCGTGGTCGTGCCCAACCCGACCGGCGTCGACGGCGTGTTCATGTACACCGCGCAGGCGGTGTCGCCGGGGGTGTCGGCCGGCCAGGTGCTGACCTCGCTGATTGCGCTCACCGCGGTGTACGGGGTGCTGGCCGTGGTGGAGGTGTTCCTGCTGGTCCGCTACGCCAAGGCGGGCGTGGCCGGCGTGATGCCGCCGACCGACGGCGACAAGAGGAAGCCCGACGACGACGTGCTCGCGTTCGCGTACTGAGGAGCCTGCCGTGGACCTGCCAACCCTGTGGTTCTGGGTGATCGCCGCGCTCTGGACGGGCTACTTCTTCCTGGAGGGCTTCGACTTCGGCGTCGGCATGCTGACCCGGCTGCTGGCCCGGGACAACACCGAGCGCCGGGTGCTGGTGAACACCATCGGCCCGGTCTGGGACGGCAACGAGGTGTGGGTGATCGTCGCCATCGGCGCCACCTTCGCCGCGTTCCCGCCCTGGTACGCCACCATGCTCTCGGCCGAGTACCTGCCGGTGCTGCTCATCCTGCTCGGTCTGATCGGGCGCGGGGTCGCGTTCGAGTACCGCGGCAAGGTGGACAGCGACCGCTGGCGGCGCGGCTGGGACGTGGTGATCACGCTCGGCTCGTGGATCCCGCCGCTGGGCTGGGGTCTGGTGATCACCGGCGTCGCGACCGGGCTGCCGATCGGCAAGAACGGCGTGCTGGAGGGCGGTTTCCTCGCCCTGTTCACGTGGCCGGCGGTGCTGGGCGCGCTGGCGCTGGCCGGCTTCAGCCTGGTGCACGGCGCGGTGTTCGTGGCGCTCAAGACCGACGGCGACATCCGCCGACGGGCCCGCGCGCTGGCGCTGCGGGTCGGGCCGTTCTGCCTGCTGCCGCTGGCCGCGCTCATGGTGGCGGTGCAGGTGCGGCAGGGCGGGCTGGTGACGATCGTGATCGCGGCGGTCGGGCTGCTGGCCGGGGCCGGCGCGCTGGTGCGGTTGGCCGCCGGGCGCGAAGGACAGGCCTTCGCGCTGCTGGGGGTGCTCATCGCGACCGCGACGGCGGCCCTGTTCGGCTCCGACTTCCCGAACATCATCTCGTCCACTGTGGACCCGACGTACTCGATCACGGTGGCCAACGCGGCGTCGAGCCCGTACACGCTGGGCGTGATCACGTGGGTGGCGGCGTTCGGCACTCCGGCGATCCTCGTCTACCAGGGCTGGACGTACTGGGTGTTCCGCAAGCGGATCAACGCCGCGCACATCCCGCCGGTGCACGTGCCGTGAGCCGGGGACCGCTGGGAGACCTACCGGCGCTGTCGCCGAGCGCGCGCCGTGCGCTGGGGGTGTGCGGCGCGCTCTCGGTGCTCAACGCCGTCGCCATCGTGGCGCAGGCGTGGGCGCTGTCGTCGGTGCTCGCGTCCGTGGTCACCGGGCACGGCGACCGGCCGTTCGCGTTGCTGGCCGGTGCGGTGGTGGCCCGATCGGTGCTGGTGTGGGCGCTGGACACCATGTCCGCGCGGGCCGCCGCCGGGGCCAAGGAGGAGCTGCGGGCGCGGGCGTTGGACCGGGCGCTCGCCCTCGGCCCGGAGTGGATCGCCACGCACGGGCCGGCCGAGCTGACTGTGTTGGCCACCAAGGGTTTGGACGCCCTGGACGCGTACTTCACCCGCTACCTACCGGCGCTGGTGACCGCCGCGGTGGTGCCATTGCTGGTGGGTGTGGCGATCCTGTTCCAGGACGTGCAGTCGGCGGTGCTGGTCGCCGTCACCGTGCCGCTGATCCCGGTGTTCGCCATCCTCATCGGCAAGTACACCGAGCAGCGCACGGCCAAGTCCGCCGACGCCACCGCGCGGCTGTCCGGGCACCTGCTGGAGCTGGTGCGGGCGCTGCCGGTGCTGACCGCGTTCGGTCGGGCGGAGGCGCAGGCCGAGGCGGTGCGGCGGGTCGGGGACCAGCACCGCAAGGCCACCGGGTCGACGCTGCGGGTGGCCTTCCTGTCGGCGTTCGCGCTGGAAACCATTGCCACGCTGTCGGTCGCGCTGGTCGCCGTGGACATCGGCCTGCGGCTGGTCGGCGGCACGCTCGGCCTCGCCACCGGGTTGCTGGTGCTCGTGCTGACGCCGGAGTGCTACCTGCCGCTGCGCGCCGCCGGCGCGGCCTTCCATGCCAGTGAGGACGGGCTGGAGGCGGTGCGCCGGGTCGCCGAGATCGACCACGTCGAACGGGGCGGCGGCGCGATCGCCGACGGCGAGATCAAGGTGGACCGGCTCTCGGTGGAGCGGCGCGGCGCGCTGGCACCCGACGGCGCCTCGTTCACCGTCCGATCAGGACACATCACGCGGCTGGATTCGCCCAGTGGGGCGGGGAAATCGACCACCTTGGCCGTGCTCCTGGGTTTCGTGCGGCCGACGCGAGGCCTGGTCACGGTCGGCGGTGTCGATCTGTCTACAGTGGATTTGTCGACTTGGCGACGGCAGGTGGCGTGGGTGCCGCAGCGGCCGGCGTTCAGCGCCGAGATCGTGGCGGACGAGCTGGCGCTGGTCGGCGGCGACCTGGTCGGCGTGACCGCCAGGGTCGGCGCGGCGCACCTGCTGGAGCGGCCGATCGTCGAGCTGTCCACGGGCGAGCGGCAGCGGGTGGCGATCGCCCGCGCCCTGCTGCGCGTCGAGCAGGGGGCGCGCTGGCTGCTGCTGGACGAGCCGACCGCACACCTGGACCCGGCGACCGCCGGCCTGGTCATGGCGGCGATCGAGGACGCCGCCGCGAACGGCGTGGGCGTGCTGCTAGCGACGCACCGCGTCGCCGCTGCCGAGGACGCCGCCACGGTGGCCGCGGTGGCGTCTCAGGCAGCGAAGGCGGACTTCGTGGCACCGCGCGCACGCATCGCCGACCTGCTGAACCGCCGGTCCATGATCGGCGTCCTGCTCGGTGTGCTGGCCGTGGGCAGTGGCATCGCGCTGACCGCCACCGCAGCCTGGCTGATCGCCCGCGCGTCCCAGCAACCGCCGGAGGCCGCACTCGCGGTGGCCGTGGTCGCGGTGCGGGCGTTCGGCCTGGGCAAGGGCGCGCTGCGGTACGTGGAGCGCCTGGTCACGCACGACGCCGCGTTCCGGCTCGGGGGCAGCCTGCGTGGACAGCTGTGGGACGCCCTGGTCCGCATCGGCCCGGCCCGTACGATCACGCTGCGCCGCACCGACGGCGTGCAGCGCCTGGTCGACGACACCGACACCGTGCGGGACCTGGTGCCGCGCGTGCTGGTGCCGCCGCTGGTCGGCCTGCTCGTGGTCATCGGCGCCGTCGCCCTGGAGACGGCCGTGCTGCCCGCCGCCGGCGTGGTGTTCGCGGCCGCGCTGCTGGTCGCCGGTGTCGGCGGGCCTGCGGTGGCGCTGCTGGTGGAGCGGCGGGCCACCACCGCGCTGGCCGCCGGCCGACGGGACGTCGCCGCGAAGGTGCTCACGCTGTTCGACGCCGCGCCCGATCTGATCGCCTTCGGCGCGGTCCGCCGCCGCCGGGCCGAACTCGCCGCCGTCGACGCCGAACTGGCCGCCACCGCCCGTCGGCAGGCGCTGGGCGCGGGTGCCGCGAACGCTGTCGTCATCGCCTCGATCGGCGTGGCGACCCTGATCTGTTCCTGGCTGGCCGCCTCGGCCGCCGGGCTCGACCCGGTGCTGGTGCCGCTGTTGGCACTGGTGCCGTTGGCCACGACCGAAGCGGTCGCGGCCATTCCCCCGGCGGCTCAGCAGTGGGGTGCCCTTAGGTCCGCCTTTCAGCGGGTCACTGAGCTGACCGGGAGTTGCGGGGAGGAGGGCTCGACTCGTCGGGAGAGCCCTTCACCCCGCAACACAATCTTGTTGACCGGCGTGGATGTCCGCTGGCCGGGCGCCGAACGGCCCGCGCTGCGCGGCGTCGACCTGGACGTGCCGGCCGGCAGCCACGTCGCCGTGATCGGGCCGTCCGGCGCGGGCAAGTCCACGCTCGTGGCGCTGCTGCTGGGTTTCCTGCCCCCCGAAAGCGGCGCGGCCGAGGTGCCGGCCGTTGTGTCGTGGTGCCCGCAGGAGCCGCAACTGGTGTCCACGACCGTGCGCGAAAACCTGCGGCTGGGCGATCCCGGGGCGTCGGACGAACGTCTGCGCGAAGCTCTTTGCGACGCCCAACTGCCCGCCTGGACCGACCGGCTGGACGTCGTCGTCGGCACCGGCGGGGCGGCGGTGTCCGGTGGCGAGGCGCAGCGGCTGGCGATGGCCCGTGCCCTGCTGCGGGCCGATCATGCCGACCTCGTGCTGCTGGACGAGCCCACCGCGCACCTGGACGAGCCGACCGCCCAGGCGCTGCTCCAGCGGCTGCGGAGCCGGCTCGCCGGCCGTACCGTCGTGCACGTCACCCACCGGCTCGACGAGGCGGCCGACGCCGACCTGGTGATCGAGGTGAGCGGCGGCACGATCCGGTCGCGCCAGCGAGAGGCGGTCTAGGCTCGAATGCGAATCATGGATCCCGCACTCGCCAGCCGAACCCTCCAGGTCGCCACCGAGATCACCAACGCCGCACTGTCCGGGGAGGACCCCGACGCCGTGCTGCCGCTGGTGGTCCGCGGTGCCGCCGCGCTGGCGGGCGCGCACCTGTGCCTGGTCGGCGTGCGTGGCGAGGACGACAAGCTGACCGTCGAGGCCGCTTACGGCGGCGTCGACCCCGTCGGCACCGTGCTTTCCTCCCGGTCCGTCGCCGCGCGGGTGGCACGGGGCGGCGAGCCGGTGATGGTCTCCGACTTCACCTCCGACCCGAGCACCGCGCCGTTCGTGCCGCCGATCCTGCGGCTGTACGGGCCGTTCGCGGTGGTTCCGTTCGGCACCAAGGAGCGGCGGCTCGGCGCGCTGGCCGTGTACCGGCGGCGCGGGCACGAGCCGTTCGGGCCGGCCACAGTGGACGTGCTCAACTCGTTCGCCGCGCAGGCCGGGCTGGCGCTCGTGCTGGCCGAGGGCGCGACCGCCCGCGAACGCGTCGCCGTCTACCAGGAGCGCGAGCGCATCGCCCGCGACCTGCACGACGTGATCATCCAGCGGCTCTACGGCGCCGGCGTGCAGCTGGACCTGCTCGGCCGGCAGCTGGGCAACAAGCTCTCGCCGACCGAGGGCAAGCGTTTGGCGGACGCCGTCGACCAGCTCGACCAGACCATCGCCGAGGTGCGGGCCACCGTCCGATCGCTGCGCAACGCCGACCCCCGCTACCCGACGCCCGCGCTGCTGGAGACCGCCCGCGCCGAGGTCGCGACCGCCGGCGAGCTGCTCGGTTTCGAGCCGTCGTTCGAGACCAACGGAGACTTCGCCGACGTGCCGCCGGCCGTCGCCGACCACGCTCGGGCCGCGCTGCGCGAGGCACTGTCCAACGTGGTCCGACACTCCGGCGCCAGCGCCGTCACGGTGTCGCTGTGCCGAGACCAGGCCGGCCTGCACCTCAAGGTCGTCGACAACGGCTGCGGCATCCCACCGGGCGTCACCCGGCGCGGCCTGTTGCACCTCGAGGAGCGCGCCGAAGCCGCCGGCGGCCGCTGCGTGGTGGAGTCCAGCGCCCGTACCGGCACGTCGGTGCTGTGGGAGGTACCCCTCTAGTCGCGGGACCGCTTGGCCACCCAGGCCGCCGCCTGCGTGCGGCGCTCCATGCCGAGCTTGGCCAGCACCGCCGTCACGTAGTTCTTGACGGTCTTCTCCGCCAGGAACAGGCGTTCCGCGATCTGCCGGTTGGTCAGACCGTCGCCGATCAGCGTCAGCACCTTGCGCTCCTGCTCGGTCAGCGGCGCCAGCTCGTCGGTCGGCTCCGGGCGGCGCATCCGCTCCAGCACGTGCGCCGTCGTCACGGGGTCGAGCAGCGAACGACCGGCCGCGACCTCCCGGACCGCCTGCACCAGGTCCTGGCCGCGGACCTGCTTGAGCAGGTAGCCGGAGGCGCCGGCGAGGATGGCGTTGACCAGCGCCTCCTCGTCGTCGAAGGCCGTGAGCACCAGGCAGCGGGGGCCGTCGGTGAGCGCCCGCAGGTCACGGCACAGCGTCACGCCGTCGCCGTCGGGCAGCCGCATGTCGACCACGGCGACGTCCGGTTTGTGGGCCTGGGCCAGCACGAGAGCCTCGCCCACGCCGCCGGCCTCCGCGACCACGTCGATGTCGGCCTCGCTGTCGAGGAGGTCCCGCAGGCCGCGCCGGACGATCTCGTGGTCGTCGACGAGCAACACGCTGACCGTCACCGATTAAAGGTAGCCCGTAGTCGAATTCGGTGTGCCACCGTTGACGGGTGGCCGAGAACACGCTGCGGATCAAGCCCGTCGTGAACACGGACCGGGCGGCGCTCGGCCGGTTCGTCGCCAGCCGGTGGGGTGCGGTCACCGCCGTGGCGCACGGCACCGTGTTCCGGCCCGCCGAACTCCCGGGCCTGGTCGCCGTCCGCGACGGGCGGCTCGCCGGCCTGCTCACCTACGACGTCGGCGGCGACGCCCTGGAGATCGTCACCATCGACGCGATCACGCCCAACGGCGGCGTCGGCTCGGCGCTGCTGACCGCGGTCGCCGACGAGGCCCGCCGGCGAGAGGTGCGCCGGCTGGTCGTCACCACCACCAACGACAACCTGGACGCGCTGCGCTTCTACCAGCGCCGGGACTTCCGGCTGGTCGCGGTGCGGCCGGGTGCGGCCGACGAGGCGCGGCGGCTCAAGCCGCAGATCCCCGAGATCGGGTGCTACGACATCCCGCTGCACGACGAGGTCGACCTGGTGCGGGAGCTGCCGGCCGGCTGATCAGCTGGCGGTCGTCAGCTCGCTGAAGACCTCGTCCCACGCCGCCGCCACCTGGCGGGCGCAGGTCTGCGGCTCCACCTCGCCGACCCCGGTGCCCAGGCCCGGCATCGCGATGGTGTGCACCGCGTCGCGCACCGGGACGCCGGTCTCCAGCCGGGCGTGCAGCCACAGCCGGAACACCGCTCGGGCGGCGAGATAGGGGTGCACAGTGTCCGCCGGCAGCTGCTCGCCGGGTTCACGCATAGTGGGAGCGCTGATCATCCATTCGGGCGCGGCTTCACCCGTTGGCACGATGATGGCTTCACCCACGGGAAGTTCGCCGCCGTGGTAGGCGAGCACCCCGCTGCGCACGTTCTGCTCCACGTCCGGGAAGGCCCGCGAGTAGAGCGCGTCGATGCCGCCCCGCATCCAGCCGAACGAGTTGGCCGGGCTGACCACGGCCTCGGCCTCGATGTCCAGCACGGAGCCGGGATGCACGCGGATGCCGGGACGGTTCTCGGCGACGGTCTGCCACGCCCGCGCCAGCGGCGCCTCGACGGCGCACAGCACGAGTTCGAGCGGCGGAGTGGCCAGGTCGCCCTCCGGGTCGGCGGTCACAGCCCAAGCATTGCAGGCGACCGACACGCCGCGTAACTGGGGAGGCCACCGTCCGAGTGGGTGATATATGCCTCAACGACGTCCGCTCGACGCCCCGTCGTAGGGTGTGGGGCGTGTCGCGCATCGGCTATTTCGGACCGCAGGGAACCTTCACCGAGCAGGCCGTGCGCCAGCTGGCCGATCCCGAGACGAACGAGTTCGTGCCGTTTGCCACCACCCCCGCCGTGGTCGCCGCCGTGCGCGCCGGCGAGGTGGACCGCGGCTGCGTGCCGGTGGAGAACTCCGTCGAGGGCGCCGTGCCCGCCACCATGGACGCGTTGGCGCTGGGCGAGCCCGTCGTGGCCGTCGCCGAACACGTGCTCCAGGTCGAGTTCAGCCTGCTCGTGCGGGAGGGCATGACGCTGGACGCCATCCGCACCGTCGCCAGCCATCCCCATGGGCTGGCGCAGGTCCGGGAGTGGCTGGAGACCAACCTGCCCAAGGCCACCGCGATCGCCACCAGCTCCACCGCGGCCGCCGCCAAGGAGGTGCTCGCCGGCCAGTTCGACGCCGCCGTCAGCGCGCCCGTGGCCGCGCTGCACTACCCGCTGACCGCGCTGGTCACCGGACTCGGCGACGTGAAGGACGCCAAGACCCGGTTCCTGCTGCTGGCCAAGCCCGGCGCCCTGCCCGCGCCCACCGGGGCCGACCGCACGTCGCTCGTCGCCGTCACCCCCAACGAGGTCGGCGCGCTGTCCAACGTGCTGCACGAGCTGGCGCTGCGGGAGATCAACCTGACCCGGCTGGAGGCCCGGCCCACCCGCGAGGTGTTCGGCACCTACCGGTTCTACCTGGACGTCGAGGGGCACATCGCCGAGCAGCGCATCGGCGACGCGCTGGCCGCCCTGCACCGGCGCTGCCTCGAGGTGCGGTTCCTCGGCTCGTATCCGCGGACCGACAGCGAACCGACCGTCGTGCGGACCCCCACCACCGACGCCGACTTCTCCGCCGCCGCCGAGTGGTTGGCCGCCGTGCGGCGCGGGGAGCTCGCGTGAGCGCGCTTGCGAGCGAACGATCGAACACAGAAGCGGCGCTCGCGCTGCCGACGAAGGAGGCGGCGTGAGCACCCTGCGGCTGGTGCTCGTCCGGCACGGCGAAACCCCGTCCAATGTCATCGGCTCCCTCGACTCCCGGCCGCCCGGGCCGTCCCTCACCGAGGTCGGTCGCCGCCAGGCCGCCGCCGTCGCCGAGTCCCTGGCCGCCCTGCCCGTCGTCGCCGTCTACGCCTCCGTCGCCGTACGGGCCCGGGAGACCGCCGCCCCCATCGCCGCCGCCCACGGCCTGCCCGTTCAGGTCGTCGACGGCATCCACGAGGCCTTCGTCGGCGACCTCGAGTGCCGTAACGACCCCGAGGCCCTCACCGCCTTCTTCGAGGTCTTCCACCGCTGGACCAAGTCCGGCGAGCTGTCGGTGCCCATGCCCGGCGGCGAGTCCGCCCAGCACGTTCTCGACCGCTTCCTCCCCGTCGTCGCCGACATCCGCTCCCGCCACAGCGACGGCGTCGTCGTCCTCGTCAGCCACGGCGCCGCCATCCGCATCAGCTCCTTCGCCCCTGTCCCCGAACGTCACCGCCGACTTCGTCGACCAGCATCGCCTGGAGAACACCGGCCGCGTCGTCCTGGAGGCCGACGGCGATTCCCCCACCGGCTGGCGCTGCCTCGACTGGGCCGGCCACCCGGTCGTCTGAGCGCTCAGCCCCAGCCGAGGTCGTGCAGAGTGTCGTCGTCGATGCCGAAGTGGTGGGCGATCTCGTGCACCACGGTCACCGCGACCTCGTCGACGACGTCGTCCTCGGTGTGGCAGATGTCCAGGATCGCCCGGCGGTAGATGAAGATCTGGTCGGGCAGGGCGAAGCCGTAGTGGCTGGTCCGCTCGGTGAGGGCGATGCCGTGGTACAGGCCGAGCAGGGTGGGGTCCTCGGCGTTGCGGTCCTCGACGAGGATCACGACGTTGTCCATGGCCTCGGCCAGCCGCGGCGGGATGAGGTCGAGCGCCTCGCCGACCAGCTCGTCGAAGCGCCGGTCGGTCATGGTGACGGCCATCAGCCGCTCGGCGGGGGAGCGGTGCTGGTGGACGTGGCGGCCACGCCGGTGCCGACCCCCTTGACGGAGTTGGTGACGGGGCTGAGCCCGCTGCCGTCGTCGAGCTTCTGACCGACCTTGCAGTTGACCTTGGTCGACCCGACGTTCCAGCTCTCCTGCTTGACGGTGTCCCAGGTCAGCCCCAGCTTGGCCTTGGTCAGGTCGAAGCCGTTGGTGTAGTCGCTGGCGGCCTTGCCGCAGCGGGTGGCCAGCGCGGTCTGCTGCTTGTCGTCGGCGGGGAAGCCGTCGGGGAACTGCGACTTCAGGTCGACGATGCCGACGATCTCGTACGAGTGGGCGACGCCGCACGACACCGGGTCGCCGACGGCCTTGTCCTTGATGCCCAGGCACGTCCCGACCGGGTAGATGTTGGACTGGTCGCCACCCTTGGCGCTGCCGGTGGTGGGCTGGAGCGCGCCGCCGGGACCGGCCGCCTGGAGACCGCAGCGGATGGTGCGGGCGCCGCTCGACCACTGCTGGGCGGTGGGGTTGAGCGCGTTGGCGGAGTACTTGCCGTCCGGATCGAGCTTGCCGCCCATGAACTTGGACACGACGGGCCCGCAGTTGTCCTGGGCGATCTTCTGCCACAGGGTCCCGTCCGGGAACGGCGCGCCGGCCGGGTACTTCGACGTGAGGTCGAGCGTCCCGGCGATCTCGAACAGGTGCTTGGCCGAGCAGTCCACCTTGCTGATGTTCGCGGTGCCCGCCGGCCAGGTCAGACAGCTCCCGTCCGGGGCGTCGAACGCCACGTTCGGGTCGTCGGACGCCGCCGTCGCGGACAGGCCGTGGATCGGCCAGGAGAACAGCGTGCTCGAGGTCAGCACGATCAGGGCGCCGACCACGGCGCCCACCATCAGCAGCCGGGTCTGGCCGGTCCGCCGTTTCGGATGAAACCACTCAGCGAGTTCAGGCATCACAACCATGATGCCCGTGCGGAGCGCCGGGCCGGGAGTAGGTACCGTTCACCACAGGAGGACGGCTATGGCGGACGAGATGGACCCCGACGAGGCTGACCAGCCGAAACAGGGTCGGATGCGGTTCCAGGACGGTTCGACCACGCCGCGTGAGCCCACGCTCGCGGAGCGCAGGGCGCGCGACCGGGCGGCCAAGGAGGAGCGCGAGCACGAGGAGGCCGAGGCGGCGGCCCTCGCCCGCAAGAAGAAGATCCGCAAGCGGGTGATGATCGGCGGCGGCGTCACGGTCGGCCTGGTGGGCATCGTGGCCGCCGGCTACGCCCTGGCCAGCCCCTCCCAGTCGGTGGTGGCGCGCTGCACCGACAGCAGCGGCGTGGTCGTCAACGACGACTACTGCAACACCAACTCGTCCTACTTCGCCGGCAACGGCGGCTACTACAACCCGGGAGGCGGGTTCTTCCTCTTCCCGGGCGGCCGCCAGTACCACTACTACTACGGCGGCTCGGGCAGCATCGGCCAGCGGGCGACCGGCGGCACGATCACCGCGCCCAGCGGCAGCACCACGGTGAAGACCACCAGCGGATCGACGATCTCGCGCGGCGGCTTCGGCGTGAAGAGCGGGAGCAGCGGCTCCTCCAGCCACAGCAGCGGCGGCGACAGCGGGTCGTCCAGCCACGGGAGTTCGGGCAAGAGCGGGGGCAGCTGAGCGGTGCGGCGGGAGACCTCACGGCCACGGCCGAACTGGCAGCAGCTCGTCGCGGAGCAGGGCCTGGTGTTCGGCTCGCCCTCGGCCGGCGCGAACGGCGCGCAGCGGCCCTACTGGGACGAGTCGGCGCACTACGTCTTCGAGATGGACGAGATCCTCTCGCTGGAGGCCGACGTCGAGCTGCTGCACTCGATGTGCCTGGACGCGGTGGACAACGTGGTGACCACCGAGCGGTACCGCGACTTCGCGCTGCCGGAGTGGCTGTGGCCGGCGATCGCCGAGTCGTGGAAGCGCCGCGACCCGCACGTGTACGGCCGCTTCGACCTGCGCTACGACGCCAGCGGCCCGGCCAAGCTGCTGGAGTACAACGCGGACACGCCCACCTCGCTGGTGGAGGCGTCGATCGTGCAGTGGAACTGGAAGACCGACCTGCACCCGGACGACGACCAGTGGAACTCGCTGCACGAGAAGCTGGTGGAACGCTGGGGCGAGATCCGCGACCTGCTGCCGGGCAACGAGCTGCACTTCACCTGGTCCGGCGGCGACACCACCGGCGAGGACCACGTCACCATCTCCTACCTCCAGGAGACGGCGGCCGCGGCCGGCCTGGACACCGTCGGGCTGGCGATCGAGGACATCGGCTGGGACCGGCTGCTCAAGCGGTTCGTCGACCTCGAGGAGGCGCCGATGAGCACGGTGGTGAAGCTCTACCCGTGGGAATGGGTGGTCGAGGAGGAGTTCGGCCACTTCGCGGTCGAGTCGCTGCCGGGCACGCTGTGGGTCGAGCCGCTGTGGAAGATGCTGCTGTCCAACAAGGCTCTGCTGGCCGTGCTGTGGGAGATGTACCCCGGCCACCCCAACCTGCTGCCGGCCTACCTGAACGACCCGGGCATGCTCACGGAGTACGTGCGCAAGCCGCTGCTGGGCCGCGAGGGCGCGAACGTGCAGATCGTCGCGCCGGGCTACGAGACGCAGACCGGCGGCGTGTACGGCCGCGAGGGCCACGTCTACCAACTGTTCGATCCGCTGCCCGAGTTCGACGGCTACCGGCCGGTGCTGGGCGCCTGGATCGTCAACGACTCGGCGGCCGGCATGGGGATCCGGGAAAGTGTCGGACTTGTGACCGACGACGGGGCCGCTTTCGTGCCGCACCGCATCGTCGAGTCGTGAATACTGCCTGGCCATGACGCTCGCTTCGCTCGGACAGGGCATCGGGGCCATCGCCCTGTACGCGGTCATCGGCCTGGTGCTGATGCTCGCCGGCTTCTACGTGATCGACTGGACCACGCCGGGCAAGCTGTCCCAGCTGGTCCGCGACGGCCGGCCGAACGCGGCCGTGGTGACCTCGTCGGGCCTGTTCAGCCTGGCCTTCATCATCGTGATCGCGATCTACAACTCGCCGGCCAAGCTGTCCGACGGGCTGATCACGGCGCTGGTGTTCGGCCTGGCCGGCATCATCGCCCAGGTGGTGGTGATGCGGATCTTCGAGTTCGCCATGCGGATGGACATCGGCGCGATGCTGGCGGCCGAGAAGTTCACGCCGGCCAGCGCCGTGGTGGCCGCCGCGAACGTCGCGCTGGGCCTGGTGGTGGCGGTCTCGGTCAGCTGAGCGGATATCCGCGGGAGCCGGAAAAGTCGAAGCGGTAGATTTCTCCGGGTGATTGACCTCAGGACACTGCGAGAGAACCCGGAAGCGGTCCGCGCGTCGCAGCGCGCGCGGGGCGAGGACCCGTCGCTGGTGGACGCGTTGCTGTCCGCCGACGAGCGGCGCCGCTCCGCGGTGTCCCGGGCCGACGCGTTGCGCGGCGAGCAGAAGGCGCTGGGCAAGCAGGTCGGCAAGGCGCAGGGCGACGAGCGGGCGGCGCTGCTGGCCAAGGGCAAGGAGCTGGCCGCCGAGGTGAAGGCGGCCGAGGCCGAGCAGTCCGAGGCCGACGCGGCGCTGGTCGACGCGCAGAAGCGGATCCAGAACATCGTCGAGCCGGGCGTGCCCGAGGGCGGCGAGGACGACTACGTGGTGCTCAAGCACGTGGGCACGACGCCGGAGTTCGACTTCGAGCCGCGCGACCACGTGGAGATCATGGAGTCGCTCGGCGCGCTGGACATGGAGCGCGGCGCGAAGGTCTCCGGCTCGCGCTTCTACTTCCTCACCGGCATCGGCGCGCAGCTCCAGGTCGGCCTGCTCAGCATGGCCGTGCAGCAGGCGGTGGCCGCCGGCTTCACGCCGATGATCACGCCGTCGCTGGTCCGCCCGGAGATCATGGAGGGCACCGGCTTCCTCGGCGCGCACGCCAGCGAGGTCTACCGGCTGCGCGACGACGACCTGTTCCTGGTCGGCACCTCGGAGGTGCCGCTGGCCGGCTACCACGCCGACGAGATCCTGGACCTGTCGGCCGGGCCGCGCCGCTACGCCGGCTGGTCGTCCTGCTACCGGCGGGAGGCCGGCTCGTACGGCAAGGACACCCGCGGCATCATCCGCGTGCACCAGTTCGACAAGGTCGAGATGTTCTCCTACTGCCCGCCGGAGCTGGCCGCCGAGGAGCACCAGCGGCTGCTCGCGTGGGAGGAGGAGATGCTGGCCAAGGTCGAGCTGCCCTACCGGGTGATCGACACCGCCAGCGGCGACCTGGGCGCGTCGGCGGCCCGCAAGTTCGACTGCGAGGCGTGGGTGCCGACCCAGCGGGCCTACCGCGAGGTGACGTCCACCTCGAACTGCACCACCTTCCAGGCGCGGCGGCTGAACATCCGCTACCGGGACGCGGACGGCAAGCCGCAGACGGTGGCCACGCTCAACGGCACGCTGGCGACGACCCGGTGGATCGTCGCGATCATGGAGAACCACCAGCAGGCCGACGGCTCGGTGCGGGTGCCCGAGGCGTTGCGTCCGTACGTCGGCGGCGTCGAGGTGCTCAAGCCGTAGCCGACGGCGAAAACACGTGCGGCCCGCACCCGGTCCCCGAGATCGAGTGCGGGCCGCACGTGGTTATCCAGCCTCTGCGTCGCCGATCGCCCCGAACGAGGCGCCGCGGAGGTCCCGGAACCCCTCGCCCAGGCCTGCACCTCCTACGACGCGGCGCGGCCCGGGACAGTTCCGTTTGTCACCCGATCAGGTGACAAGTTTGGGGAGGACCTCGGCGGCGACCTCCTCCAGGACGGCCTCCGCGCCGGCGTAGACGCCGTCGTGACGGGGCCACGGCGCCACCACGTCGGTGAAGCCCAGTTCGGCCGCCCGGCCGAGGGTGTCCTCGTACAGGCCGCGGCTGGACAGCACGAAGGTCGGGCAGGCATCGGCCTGGAGGTATCGATCCAGTTTGCCGAGCCGCCGGTCGGTGGCCGCGATGGCGTCGTCCATCCGCTCGGACGCCTCGGCGACGCCGCGCCACCAGGTCTCCACGTCGTCGCGCTTGTCGCCGCCGGTGGTGACCCAGCCGTTGCCGAAACGGGCGGCCAGCCGCATCGTGCGGGGCCCGTTCGCGGCCACCACGAACGGCACCCGCGGCGACTGCACGCAGCCCGGTGCGGACCGCGCCTCCACCGCCTCGTACCACTCGCCGGCCCACGTGGTCAGCGGCGTCGTCAGCTGCCGGTCCAGCAGTTCCACGAACTCCTCGAACCGCCCGGCCCGCTGCCCCGGGGTCAACGGCTCCCGGCCGAGCACCTCGTTGTCGTAGCCGGCCAGCCCGCCCGCTCCTACGCCGAGCGTGAACCGGCCGTCCGACACGTCGTCAAGGGTGGTCAGCTCTCGCGCGAACGACACCGGGTGCCGGAAGTTGGGCGAGGCCACCATCATGCCGAGCCGGATCCGCGAGGTCACCATCGCGGCAGCGGTGAGCGTCGGCACGGCGCCGAACCATGGCCCGTCCACCAGCGACCGCCAGCCGAGGTGGTCGTAGGTCCAGGCATGGTCGAACCCGTACTCCTCGGCCGTCCGCCACTTGGGCTCGGCCACCCACCAGCGGTGTTCGGGGAGGATCACAATGCCAACGCGCACCTTTCGGACAGTAGCGGGAGGCATGTTTCCGCGCAGGCAGTGCACGATGGTGGGGTGCAGAAGCCCCGACTTGTCGCCTCCGACGTGGACGGCACCCTGCTCACGCCGGCCGAGGACGTGAGCCCTCGCACGGCCGCGGTGATTGCCCGCGTGTTGGCCGCCGAGGTGCCGTTCGTGCTGGTCACCGGCCGTCCCCCGCGCTGGGTCCCCCGGGTGGCCGAGCTCGCCGGGGTGGCCGGCTACGCCGTCTGCGCCAACGGCGCGGTGCTCTACGACATCGGCGCCGATCATGTGATCGGAAAACACGAACTCGACGCGATCCGGCTCCAGGAGCTTGCACGTGCATTGCTGGCGGCCGTCCCCGGCTGCCGGATCGCCACCGAGCGGGTGGGCGCGACCGCCATGGACGGCGCGAGCGAGCAGTTCCTCGCCGAGCCCGGCTACACCCACCCCTGGCCCAACCCGGACTCGGCGGCCGCGCCCCGCGGCGTGGTGCTGGGCAAGTCGGCGATCAAGATGCTGGTCCGGCACCCGGAGATGACCAGCGGGCAGCTGGCCGAGGCGGCCACCGCGGTGTTCGGCGACGAGGTCTGCGTCACGTACTCCAGCAACAACGGGCTGATCGAGGTCTCCGCCGCCGGCGTGACCAAGGCCACCGGCCTGGCCGAGGTCGCCGACCGGCTCGGGGTCGAGGCGGCCGACGTGGTGGCCTTCGGCGACATGCCCAACGACGTGCCGATGCTGTCGTGGGCCGGGCACGGGGTGGCGATGGCCAATGCGCACCCGCAGGCGATCGAGGTGGCCGACGAGGTGACGGGGCCCAACTCCGAGGACGGCCTGGCACTGGTCCTCGAACGCTGGTTCTGAGTACGGCATGATGTCCGCCGATGGTCGCGAACACGGATGTTGTTGTCGTCGGCGGTGGCATCGTCGGGCTGGCCACCGCGCATGAGCTCGTCGTGCGGCGCGGGCACAAGGTCGTGCTCCTGGAGAAGGAAGCGACCTGGGCGGCCCACCAGACCGGCCACAACAGCGGCGTGATCCACGCCGGCCTGTACTACAAGCCGGGCAGCCTGAAGGCCCGGATGTGCGTGGCGGGCAACCAGTCCATGGTCGACTTCGCCCGCAAGAACGGGATCCCGCACGAGGTCAACGGCAAGCTCGTCGTCGCGGTCACCGGCGAGGAGATCGGGCCGCTGAACGTGCTGGCCGAGCGGGCCGCGGCCAACGGCGTGCCGGCCCGGACCGTGACGGCGGCGCAGGCCCGGGAGTACGAGCCGGAGGTGCAGTGCGTCGCGGCGCTGCGCGTGGAGAGCACCGGCATCATCGACTACAAGGCCGTCTGCCAGGTGCTCGCCGACCAGCTGGTGGACCACGGCGCCGAGCTGTGGAGCGCGAGCCCGGCGCTGGCGATCCGGGAGAACTCGTCGGCGATCGAGGTGGCCACGCCGCACGGCGTGGTGCGGGCCAAGGTGCTGGTCAACTGCGCCGGCCTGCACGCCGACCGGGTGGCGAGGCTGGCCGGCCGCCGGCCACAGGCGCGCATCGTGCCGTTCCGCGGCGAGTACTACGAGCTGCGGCCGGAGGCCCGTTCGCTGGTCAACGGCCTGATCTACCCGGTGCCGGACCCGGCCTTCCCGTTCCTGGGCGTGCACCTCACACGCATGATCGACGGCAGCGTGCATGCCGGCCCGAACGCTGTGCTGGCGCTGCGTCGCGAGGGCTACCGCTGGCGTGACTTCTCCGCCACGGACCTCGCCGACACGCTGTCCTTCCCGGGCACCTGGCGGCTGGCCCGCAAGTACGCGGCCACCGGCGTCCGCGAGGTGGCGCGGTCGTTGTCCCGCCGGCGGTTCGCGGACAGCCTGGCCCGGCTGGTGCCGAGCGTCACCGCCGACGACCTGGTTCCGGCGGCGGCGGGAGTGCGGGCGCAGGCGATGCTGCCGGACGGTTCGCTGGTCGACGACTTCCTGTTCGAGCTGGCCGCCCGCCAGGTGCACGTGCTCAACGCGCCGTCACCGGCTGCGACGAGCTCGCTGGAGATCGGGCGACACGTGGCCGACAAGGTCTCTGACCAGCTTCTCTAAGCTGCTCGCCATGCGTGTCATGGTGACCGGCGGCGCCGGCTTCGTCGGGTCGCACCTCGTGGACCGCCTGGTGCGCGACGGTCACCGGGTGCTGGTCCTCGACGACCTGCGCCGCGGCCGCCGGGAGAACCTCGCGCACACGGCCGCTGAGCTGGTCGAGTTGGACGTGACGAGTCCTCGGGTGCACGAGGTGGTCGCGGGCCACGAACCCGAGGTGGTCTTCCATCTGGCCGCGCAGATCGACGTCCGGCGCAGCGTCTGCGAGCCGCTGTTCGACGCCGACCAGAACGTGCTCGGCACGCTCAACGTCGCCGAGGCGGCCCGGCGGTACGGTGCGCGCAAGATCGTCTTCGCCTCGTCCGGCGGGGCCATCTACGGCATGCCCGACCGGCTGCCGGTGGCCGAGACCGCGGCGATCGACCCGCGCTCCCCGTACGCGGCGGCCAAGGTGTCGGCGGAGGTCTACCTCAACACCTACCGCCGCTTACACGGCCTGGACTGCACGCACCTCGCGCTGGCCAACGTGTACGGGCCGCGGCAGCACCCGTTCGGCGAGGCCGGTGTGGTGGCGGTGTTCGCCGACCGGCTGCTGGCCGGGCGGCCGACCCGGGTCTTCGGCGACGGCGGCAACACCCGTGACTACGTCTACGTCGACGACGTGGTGGCGGCGTTCGTCACCGCGGCCGGTCCGGTCGGCGGCGGCCGCCGCTACAACATCGGCACCGGCGTGCAGACCTCGGACCTAGAGCTGCACACACTGGTCGCCAAGGCCGTCGGCAGCGAGGCCGAGCCGGACTTCGCGCCGGCCCGGCTCGGCGACCTGCGGGCGTCGGCGCTGGACGCGGCGGCGGCCCGGCGCGACCTGGGCTGGCGGCCGACGGTCGAGCTGGATGACGGCGTGCAGCGGACCGTGGACTACTTCCGGTCAGCGGCCAGCACGGTGCCGCCCGCCGGGATGTAGGCGGCGTCGGTGCGGCCGCGGACGCCGTCCACGAGGCCACGCCAGATCGCGTGCAGCCGCTTGCCGCGCGGCTTCTCGTAGATCGCGGTCAGCAGCAGCCACCGGATCATGATCAGGATCGACGCCAGGCACCACGTCGGCGTGCGGGTGATGTTCTCCCGCACCAGCACCACGCCGTTGCGGAACACCCAGTACAGCCGCCAGGTGGGGTGATGGCTGGCCCGCACGTGCCCGATCAGGAACTTGTGCTCCACGACGTTGCCGAGCGAATGCGGCAGCTTGACCCGCTTGTCCTGGAGGATCCGCGCGCCGGTGCGCCGCAGCCGCAGACAGAAGTCCTGGTCCACGCAGTCGACGAAGAAGTCGGTGCGGAAGCCGCCGAGCCGGTCGAGCAGCTCGCGCCGCACCAGCATGCCGGAGGTGATCACCGCGTCCCGGTCGGCGACGTCCGGCCGCAGCACGGTGCGGGGGTCGATGAACGAGCCCCGGATCTCGTCCCACGGAGCCGGCGCGACCGCGCCGACCTGCGGATTGTCCAGATGCGCGGCGAGCTGGCGGACCAGCTGCTCGGGGAGCACCGAGTCCTGGTCGAGCAGCAGCACGGCGTCGGCGTCCGGACCGAGCTCGCGCAGGCCCAGGTTGAGCGCGCCGGCCAGCCCGAGGTTGCTCTCCGGGCGCAGCACCCGGACCCGGTCGGGCAGGTCGTCGGCGAGCACCGCGCCGCCGCCGGGGGTGTTGTCGATCACGATGACCTCGGTGCACGCCGTCAGTGCCGCCTCGATCACCGCGAGTAGCCGCTCGTCGGGGTGGTACGCGGTCGCGACGGCGGTGATTTTGTCCGGAACGGCGCTGCTCATCTGCTGGCTCACCACATCGATCGAGAGGTCCTGACGGCCGACGGGGCCAGTGTAGGGACGCGGCACGCTGCCGCCGGCAGAGCCCGTCCGGCCTGCCGCTATCCTCGCCCCCGTGTCGAGTGAACACGTGGACCGCGTGCTGATCGTGGTACCGGCCTGGAACGAAGAGGAGGCCGTCGGCGACACGGTGCGCGAGATCTTCGCCGCGCTGCCCGACGTCGACGTCCTCGTGGTCGACGACGGGTCGACCGACCGCACCGCCCGGGTCGCGCGCGCGGCCGGGGCCATGGTCCTCGAACTCCCCATCAACCTCGGTGTCGGCGGCGCGATGCGGGCGGGCTTCCGCTACGCCGTCCGGCACGACTACGACGCCGCCGTGCAGGTCGACGCCGACGGGCAGCACAACCCCGTCGAGGTCAAGGACCTGCTCGCGGAGCTCGGCCACGCCGACCTGGTGATCGGCGTCCGGTTCTCCGGCAAGGGCGCCTACCATGTCGCCGGCCCGCGCAAGTGGGCCATGAAGGTGCTGGCCGTGGTGCTGTCGCGGGTCACCAAGACCAAGCTCACCGACACCACGTCCGGCTTCAAGGCGACCGGCCGCAAGACGCTGCCGCTGTTCGCCGAGAACTACCCCACCGAGTACCTCGGCGACACCATCGAGGCGCTGGTCATCGCCGCCCGCGGCGGCTGCAAGATCGTCCAGGTGCCGGTGAACATGCGGGTGCGCCGGGCGGGCACCCCCAGCCACAGCCCGCTGAAGTCCTCGATCTACCTGTTCCGCGCCGGCTTCGCCCTGGTGCTGGCCCTGATCCGGCGCTGGGACATCAAGTCGAACGCGGACACCCCGCTGCCCACCGAGGTGAAGGCATGAGCGTCGCAACCCAGATCCTCGGCATCGTCGCCAGCCTCGTGCTGGTGGCGGGCATCATCGAGATGCTGCGCCGCCGCCAGTTCACCGAGAAGTACGCGGTGATGTGGCTGGTCGTCGCTGTCATCGTGCTGGTGCTGGCGATCTGGCCGCACTCGCTGGTCGACCTGGCCAACCTGATCGGCATCGCGATCCCGACCAACCTGCTGTTCTTCGTGGCGATCGTGTTCACCGTCGGCGTCTCGGTGCACCAGTCCTGGGAGCTGTCCCGCCTGGAGAGCGAGACCCGCAAGCTCGCCGAGGACCTCGCCATTCTCCGGCTGGAGATCGAGGAGAAGCTGAAGGACAAGGCGGACAACTGACGGCCATGTCCACCGTCGACATCATGATGCCGTACTACGGCGACGTGGCCCTGATGCAGGACGCGGTCCGTAGCGTGCTGGCACAGGACGATCCGGAGTGGCGGCTGACCGTCGTCGACGACGGCCGGGCCGAGGGCGTGCCGGAGTGGTTCGCCGGCCTCGGCGACGAGCGGGTGCGCTACTTCCGCAACGAGCGCAACCTCGGGGTCACCGGCAATTTCAACCGGTGTCTTGAGCTCGTCGAGCACGAGCTGGTCGTGATGTTCGGGTCGGACGACCTGATGCTGCCCAACTACGTGCGCACCGTGCGGGCCGTGCACCGCACCTACCCCGACGTCGGCATGATCCAGCCCGGCGTCGAGGTGATCGACGGCGACGGCCGGCCGGTGCGCACGCTGGCCGACGAGACCAAGCGCCGGCTGTACGCGCCCCGGGTCGCCGGCCGCCGGCAGATGCGCGGCGAGGAGCTCGCCGTCAGCGTGCTGCGCGGCAACTGGATGTACTTCCCGTCGGTGTGCTGGAAGGCCAAGGCCATCACCGCCATCGGCTTCCGCACCGACCTCGCCATCATCCAGGACCTCGCGCTGGTGCTGGACCTGATGGAGCGCGGCGAGAGCCTGGTCGTGGACGACACGCTGTGCTTCCGCTACCGGCGGCACACCGCCAGCGCGTCCGGCTGGACGGCGCTGGAGGGCTCGCGGTTCGTGGAGGCGCGCAACTTCTTCGTGGAGGCGGCGGAGCGCATGCAGCGGCAGGGTTGGCCGCGTGCCGCCCGCGCCGCCCGCGCGCACCTGTCGTCGCGGCTGCACGCCCTGACCGTGCTGCCGACCGCGGTCTGGCAGCGCAACGGCGACGGCGTGCGCACGCTGATGCGGCACGCCTTCGGTCCCAGCCGGCACATCCCCGACTAGGGGGCCTCGCCCTCGGGGTGCTCCAGCAGCCAGATCTGGTCCAGCATCGCCGTCACGGTGTCGCGGCTGCCGGGGGAGAGCCGGGCGGCGCGCAGCGCTATGTCGGTGACGCCGGCCTTCTTCATCGCCGCCAGCAGCTCCAGGTCCTGCTCGACGCGCGCGGCCTCGTTGTCGTCCAGGAAGTAGGCGACGGGCACCCCGAAGAAGGTGGCCAGCGCCGTGAGGTGCTGGATGGTCGGGTTGGTCCGGCGGCCGGTCCGCAGCTGCCAGATGTAGGTGTGCGAGATCGCCACGCCCTGCTGCTCGCGGATCGCCTCCGCGACCGCGGCGTGGCTGTACTCGCCCTGCCCGCTCGGATGCACCGTGTGGAACAGCGTGTCCAGCTTCTCCGCGATCGAGCGGGCGCCGTTGTCGTCGGTCACCACTCACCCGTTTTCGTGTCCGTGCCGAGGTCCGCCGGCATCAGTGTAAACCTCTGCTTATAGCCGTTGGTTGATCTTGAAACTGAGGTTGACCGCAGCGCGACGAGTCGATAGCTTGTCGTGGTCGGCGTAAACGTGAGCTTACGTGAGTCGACAGGTTGTCAACGAAGGCTGCGGCCTGGGGGGAACGCGTCCCGCCGGCCCCGACGGGCGGTACGTGCCGGGACCGCGGGCGCGTTGTCGACAGCCGGCGCCGGTCAGCCGCTCAGCGGGTGGCCGGCGCCGGGATCACACCGCAGCCGGTGATCTTGTACAGCTTCAGCTCGCCGCTGGAGTCGACCAGCTCGAAGCCCGGCCGCGAGCCCGGGTCGACGATGCCCGGGTAGTCCTTGATCTGCGCGTCCCACGGCCAGAAGTTGAAGTCGCCGATCAGCATGTAGCTCACCCCGAGCGAGCGGGCGTCGGTGCACACGGCCGGATCCTGGCCCAGCTGGATCAGGTGCTTGGCCAGGTACTTCTGCTCCGGGCTCAGCGTCAGCTGGAGGTGCGGGTAGAGCGGCTTGCGGTTGATCAGCGCCCAGATCAGCGAGCTGCCGTCCCACGGGTTGCTGGCGACGACCGCGTTCTCCGGGATCTCGTTCTTGATCTTGTTGTAGAACGCCCGCTCGTCGCTGTCGACCAGGTTCCCGGTGTTGGAGGTGTCCTGGCCGGTGTAGTTCAGCGCGACCGTCCGCACGTGGTCGCCGACGTACAGGCCCTTGCCCAGGATCGCCAGCACGACCGTGAGAACCAGGGTCAGCGCCAGCGTCGAGGCGCCCAACCGGCCCAGCCGCTCGGTCGCGGTCAGCCGCTCGCGGGCCAGGTCGGCCAGCCGCACCAGCGAGAGCACCGCCAGCGGCACGGCGATCACCGGCAGCATCGCGGCCAGCCGGTACGAGTCGTTGTACCAGTAGCCGGTGATCCGCATGGTGATCGGCGTGTTCACCGCGGCCGTCAGCACGAACAGCAGCACGCTCACCGCGAACGAGCCGACCAGCCAGCGCTGCTCCCGCACCCGCCACACCAGGAACAGGCCCACGATCGCCACCGCGGACACCGCCCACAGCGACGGCCGGTCGTTGGTCGCGCCGAGCAGCGCCTCGCCCAGCGCCTTCGCGGTCGTCTCGAACGGCTTCCAGTAGAAGCTGCGCACCGGCGCGAAGATCGGCGTGGTCGCGGCCCACAGGAAGGCGCCGAAGAACACCACCAGCGCGACCACGACGCCGATCACGCCGCGGGACGTGCGGCCCTCGCGGCGCATCCGCAGCGCCCAGCGGCCGATGCCGATGAACACCGGCACCACGGCCAGCGCGACCAGGCTGAACAGCGAGTTCGGGTGGGCGAAGCCGCCGGCCAGCACCACCACCGGGACCAGCACCCAGGCGTGCGCGCGGCTCAGCGCGTCGTCCTTGGCCAGGCCGGCGATCGACAGCACCACGGCCAGGCCGGCGGGCAGCAGGGCCAGGCCCAGGGTGTTCGGCCACAGCACGCCGAAGCTGATCAGGCCCCACGGGAACGCGGTGAAGGCGGTGCTGAGCACGCCGGTGATCGCCATCGCCGGGACGGAGCGGCCGGCGACCTGGCGGACCAGCAGCAGGCAGCCCAGCGGCCAGCCGACCGCGACGATCACCCCGGTGGCCACGTTGGTGGCGACCGGGATCGACGAGCCGCTGCTGAGCAGCGTCAGCGAGGCGAAGTCGTGCCAGGCGCCGGGGTAGAAGCCGACCGGGATGCCCGGCGTGCCGATGCTGGCCAGCGTCAGCGGCGAGGCGTTGCCGCTGTCGAGGATGTAGGCCAGCGCGTTGTAGTGGAAGACGGCGTCGAAGGTCTGCGACAGGTTCTCCGGGCTGCCCATGCCCAGCACGATGGTCAGCGCGCCCAGCGCGATCGCCGGCAGCATGCCGATCAGGCCGGCGGCGGTGACCGGCCGCGGGTCGGCCGGGCGGACGACGGCGAACCGCCGGCGCAGCAGCAGCGCGACGAGCCCGGCCACGACGACCACGAGCAGTGACGCGATCAGCACCAGCGGCACCGACCAGTGGATGCCCAGCTTGCCGGCGACCGTCGCGGTGACCGAGATCACGGCCACGCTCAGGGTGGGTGCCAGCGCCCAGGCGGCGATACCGCGGATGCCAATGGCATAGCCCCCGAGCAGGCCGGGCAGGATGAGCCAGCCCACGGCCGCCAGGGCGACAGGTATCGTGTCGAGCCAGTTCATCGGTCCTCGCAAGCCCGGTCGCGTGCTGGGTCGCACGCAGTGTATGAGTCACCCGAAAACCGCCTGACCACGGACCCCGCGGCGGGTAGAATTCGGCCGGTGCGGTCACCCGATGTGAGTTGGGTACCCTGGCGGCCGTGAGCTTCTCGGGCTATGACCTGATTGTCGTCGGTTCTGGATTCTTCGGCCTGACCGTGGCCGAGCGCGCCGCCACGCAGCTGAACAAGCGCGTGCTGGTCCTCGACCGCCGTCACCACATCGGTGGCAACGCCTACTCCGAGGCCGAGCCGGAGACAGGCATCGAGGTGCACCGCTACGGAGCGCACCTGTTCCACACCTCGAACAAGCGGGTCTGGGACTACGTGACGCAGTTCACGGAGTTCACCAATTATCAGCACCGGGTGTTCGCCCGCGCCAAGGGCCAGGTCTACTCGTTCCCGATGAACCTGGGTCTGATCAACCAGTTCTTCGGCAAGTCGCACACGCCCGACGAGGCGCGCGAGCTGATCGCCAAGCAGGCCGCCGAATTCGACACCGCCGACGCCTCGAACCTCGAGGAGAAGGCGATCTCGCTGATCGGCCGGCCGCTCTACGAGACGTTCATCAAGGGCTACACGATCAAGCAGTGGCAGACCGAGCCCACCGAGCTCTCGCCGGCCATCATCACCCGGCTGCCGGTCCGCTACACCTTCAACAACCGGTACTTCAACGACCTCTACGAGGGTCTGCCGGTCGACGGCTACACCGCGTGGCTGGAGAAGATGGCCGACCACCCGAACATCGAGGTGCGGCTGAACACCGACTACTTCGACGTGCGCGACCAGATCCCCGAGAAGACGCTGACCGTCTTCACCGGGCCGCTGGACAAGTACTTCGACTACCAGGCGGGCGAGCTGGGCTGGCGCACGCTGGACTTCGAGACCGAGGTCCTGCCGGTCGGCGACTTCCAGGGCACGTCCGTGATGAACTACAACGACGCCGACGTGCCGTACACCCGGATCCACGAGTTCCGGCATTTCCACCCGGAGCGGGACTACCCGACCGACAAGACGGTCATCGTCCGGGAGTACTCGCGGTTCGCGGAGAGCGGCGACGAGCCGTACTACCCGATCGACAGCGAGGACAACCGGGCCAAGCTGCTCCAGTACCGCGAGCTGGCCAAGGCCGAGGCGGCCGAGAAGAACATCCTGTTCGGCGGCCGGCTGGGCACGTACAAGTACCTGGACATGCACATGGCGATCGGTTCGGCGCTGAGCATGTTCGACAACAAGATCACCCCGTACTTCGTCGAGGGCCGTACCCCCAACGGCTCGTTGGAGGACTGACGCCAAGATGGCGAGCAAGACTGCCGACCGAAGCACCCAGGCCGCGCCCGCCGGCGCACGGGACACCGCCGGGGTGCCGAACCACTCGCTGCTACAGCGGGTGATCGCGCCGCGCGCCGGCGACCCGCTCGACGTCCGGGCGCTGTACCTGGACGAGGACGCGTCCAACGAGCAGCGGACCCGTCCGCTCTCCCGGACCTCGCTGAGCATCCCGGAGCGGGCTGGCGTCTCGTTCGCCTCCTACTTCAACGCCTTCCCGGCCAGCTACTGGCGGCGCTGGACCACGGTCAACACCGTCGAGCTGCGGCTGACCGTGAGCGGGCCGTGCCGCGTGGACATCTACCGGTCCAAGGCGGACGGCCTCCAGGTGCACGACAGCGGCCGGGTGCTGGACCAGGGCGGCCCGGTGGTGTTCGAGCTGGACCTGACGCCGTTCGAGGACGGCGGCTGGTACTGGTTCGACGTCACCACCGAGGACGAACCGGTGACGGTGTCCGACGGCGGCTGGTACGCCACCACCCCGGCGCCGCGCGAGGTGCGCTCGGTGGCCATCGCCATCACCACCTTCAACCGCCCCGACGACTGCGTCGGCGCGCTGCAGGCGATCGGCGAGGACCCGGCGGTGCTGTCCTCGGTCGGCAACGTGTTCGTGGCCGACCAGGGCAACAAGAAGATCCGCGACGCCAAGGGCTTCGACGTCGCGCAGACCCGGCTGGGCGACCGGCTGCGCATCGTCGACCAGGGCAACATGGGCGGCTCGGGCGGCTTCGCCCGGGGCATGTACGAGGCGGTCACCACGACCGACTGCGACCACGTGATGCTCATGGACGACGACATCGTCATCGAGCCGGACGCGATCCTGCGAGCGATGGCGTTCGCCCGCTACGCGGAGCGGCCGATGCTGGTCGGCGGCCAGATGCTCAACTTGCAGGCGCGCTCGCACCTGCACTCGATGGGCGAGGTCATCGACCGCTACGTGTTCTCGTGGCGGGCCGCGCCCAACTCGGCGTACAACCACGACTTCGACGAGGAGCCGCTGCGCGACGAGGAGTCGGCGAAGCTGCACCGCCGCATCGACGTCGACTACAACGGCTGGTGGATGTGCCTCATCCCGCGCAGCGTGATCGACGAGATCGGGCTGCCGCTGCCGCTGTTCATCAAGTGGGACGACGCCGAGTACGGCCTGCGGGCCAGCGCCGCCGGCTACCCGACGGTCAGCCTGCCGGGCGTGGCCATCTGGCACATGCCGTGGACGGACAAGGACGACGTCACCGACTGGCAGGCGTACTTCCACCTGCGCAACCGGTTGGTGGTCGCGGCGATGTACGGCCCGGCCCGGCCCGAGGGCATGTTCAAGCACACCATGAAGATGGCGCTCAAGCACCTGCTGTCGCTGGAGTACTCCACGGTGGCGCTGCACGACCGGGCCATCCAGGACTTCATGGCCGGCCCGTCGCGGCTGTTCGACCTGCTGCCCAACGCGCTGCCGGAGATCCGTGAGCTGCGCTCGCAGTTCCCGGACGGGCAGGTGCTGCCGTCGGCCAAGCAGTTCCCGCTGCCCACGATGGACCCGCTGGTGGCCGAGCACTTCCTCAATCCGCCGACCAACCCGGTGACCATCGGCAAGACGCTGGCCAGCGGCCTGGTGCACAACCTGCTGCCGGTCAAGCACGAGCACCACGAGCGGCCGCAGCTGAACATTCCGGCCCAGGACGCCCGCTGGTTCCTGCTGGCCCGGCTGGACGGCGCCACGGTGTCCACTTCGGACGGTCGGGGTGTGTCCTACCGCAAGCGCGACCCGAAGATGTTCTGGTCGATGCTGCGCCGGTCCGTGCAGAACCACGCGATGCTCGCGCGGGAATTCCCGCGGCTGGCCGTGGAGTACCGCCGGGCCAAGGCGGAACTGACGTCCATCGAGTCCTGGCGCAAGGTCTTCGAGGGCCGCTAGCCGACGCGAAACGGGGCCGTCTCCCAGTGGGAGGCGGCCCCGTTCTGTTTGCTGGTGTCAGGCCATCACGTGCTGCTGATCGGCGGTGGGCCGAGTGGCCTTGGCCAGCGCCACAGCCATCACGAGCACCAGCGCGATCGGACCGGCCGAGGTCGACAGCACGACGCCCAGCACCGGGTCCACCGGCACGACGAAGGCCAGCGCCATCGCGGCAGTCCCGACCAGGTAGGCGACCAGGACGGTGCGGTGCCGACCGAGCGCGATCAGCGCGGGCTGGGTGACATTGGCGGTCATCAGGAACAGCGTGCCGACGCCGAGACCGGCGAGCGTGGCCCCGGACAGGTTGCTCACGCCGGGCACGTAGATCGACAGCAGCCACGGGCCGAGAGTGCCGAGGAAAGTGACACCCAGCAGGCCGAGCGCCACGCAGGCGACGGAGGTGCGCAGGGTCTGCCGGCGCACACCGGCCTTGTCGCCCCGGCCGACGGCAGCGGTGAGTTGCGGCAGCAGCATCGTCTGGAGCGGTACGAAGGCGAACATGGGCAGCCGGGTCAGGCCGATCGCGGCTCCGACGGCGGTGGCGAGCAACGGCATGGTCGCTTGCAGCTTGGCGCCGCCGATCACCGGCGGCAGGTTGACCACGGCCTGGTTGGTCAGGCTGGCCAGCACCAGCAGCACCAGGCCGATGGAGACGCCGAACCAGACCTTGCCGGCGCCGGCAACGTCGCGGGCGGGCGGGGTCGACATCAGCTGTCCCCAGCTCTGGCTGGTGCCGGTGCGCAGGATGAGCACGCCGACCAGCGCCGCGAACACCTGCGCCAGCACGAACACCAGGCCGTAGGCCCACGGCTGGTGCACACCGAGGAACAGAAGCAGCAGCAACGGAATGATCCGGACCAGGCCCTCGGTGGCCTGGGTGGCCGCGTAGCCGCCGAAGCGCTGGCTGCCGGCAAGCACGCCACGAACCGTGGACGCGCAGGCGGTGGCGAACAGAGCGATGATCAGCTCGGCGAGCAGCTCCCAATGGCCGCCCAGCACCGGGCCGACCAGGAACGGCGAGACGATCAGCATCACCACGGTGGTGAGCGCGAACAGTCGCATCGACTGACGGGCCATGGCGTGCACGATCGGCGTCACCGCCCGTCCAGCGGCGCGTTCCTGGCTGACCGCGCGTGAACCCTCCTGCTCGACGCCCGAGAACACGCCCAAAGCGACGGTGTTGACCAGGTAGTACAGGCCGTTGATCAGGGCGGACAGGCCGATCTGGTCGAACGGTTTGATGGCGCGGGTCGTCACCGCCGTGAACACCAGCCCGGCCAGCACGACCAGGGCGAGTCCGCCGCCGATCAGGGGCATCGGGCCACGTAGCAAGGTCTTCAGGTTCATGGGTCCGGTTCGCCAGAGGGTTGGTGTGGACAGGCCGGCTTTCGCCGAAGGCTATCCTGCCCGATGTGAAAGCGACGGCCGTCGTCACGGCGTACCACCCCGATGACCGGCTGGCCGCGGTGGTGGAGTCGGCGCTGAAGAGCTGCGAGACGGTCATCGTCTCCGACAACACGCCCCCCGGGTCCACCTCGGCCGCGGCCGGGCTGTCCGACCCGCGCGTGACCGTCCTGACCAACGGCAGCAACCGCGGCCTGGCCGGCGCCTTGAACGCCGCCGTGGCGCAGTTGCCGGCCGACACCGACACCGTGCTGTTCCTGGACCAGGACTCGGTGCTGCCGGCCGAGCTGGTGCCGTCGCTGGCCGTGCACCTGGAGGCGGACAGCCGCATCGGCGTCGTCGCGCCGACGCCGTGGGACGCCGAGCACGGCGGCTCGTACGAGAAGGCCGCCGCGACCGGCCCGACGCTGGCCGACCGGGACGGCGTGATGACCTCCGGCATGCTGGTCCGCCGCGCCTGCCTGGACGCCGTCGGCCCGTTCCGCGAGGACTTCTTCGTGGACTGGGTCGACTTCGACTTCTGCATGCGGGCCCGCGCCAAGGGCTACCGCGTCGTGCAGGACACCACCGTGCGGCTGCCGCACTCGCTGGGCGACCGCCGCGAGCACCGGCTCGGCCCGTGGACGGTGCACGTGCTGCACTACCCGGTGTGGCGGCACTACTGGGTCGCCCGCAACAGCACGGTGCTGGCCCGCGAGCAGCGCAACGCGTGGTCGCTGTCGGCGGCGCTGTACCTGGCCCGCTGGACGTTCAACACCGCCGTCTTCGAACCGCGCCGGCGCACGCACGTGCCCGCGCTGCTGCGCGGCTTCGCCGACGGCCTCACCGGCCGGTTCAGCGCGAAGTACCTGCCGGCCGGGGCCCAGTACTCCGCGCGCTGAGCCGCGCCCGATCCGAGGGAGCCCGTACCCGCGATGGCCGAACCCGTCATCACCGCCGTCGTCACCGCCTACCACCCGGATCAGCGGCTGGCCGCGGTGCTCGACGCCGCCCTGGTGACCTGCGCGGACGTGCTCGTCGTCGACAACACGCCCAAGGGCGAGGAGTCGCTGACCGACACCTTCACCGACGCCCGCGTGCGGGTGCTGCGGTCGGGCCGCAACGGCGGGCTGGCCGGCGCGCTCAACGACGCGGTGCGCGAGCTGCCGGCCGCCACCGACGCGGCGCTGCTGCTGGACCAGGACTCGACGCTGCCCGACGGCATGGTCGCCGCGCTGGCCGCGCACCTGGCCGACCCGAGCATCGGCGCGGTCGCCCCGACGCCGGTCGACATCGCCGACGGCCGCAGCTACGAGCGGTTCGCGCCGACGGGCAGTGGGCTGGCCGACCGGGACACGGTGATCACCTCCGGCATGCTGGTCCGGCGCTCGGCGCTGACCGCGGTCGGCGGCTTCCGGGACGAGTTCTTCGTCGACTGGGTGGACAACGACTTCTGCCTTCGGTTGCGGCGCAAGGGCATTCGCATCGTGCAGGACCTGAACACGGTGCTGCCGCACTCGATCGGCGACCGCCGCGAGCACAAGGTCGGGCCGTTCACCTTCCGGGTGCTGCGGTACGCGCCGTGGCGGCACTACTGGATCACCCGCAACGGTGTCGTGATGATCAAGGAACACGTCGGCGCGAACCCGAAGTGGGCGCTGATGGCGTTGCTCTACATCGGACGGCAGGCGGTCACCACCGCGCTGTTCGAGCCGAAGCGGTCGGCCACGCTGCCGGCGATCCTGCGCGGCATCCGCGACGGGCTCACCAATCGCACGACGCTGGCGTACCTGCCGAAGGGCGCCGACTACCGCGAGCCGGCGCGCAGCCGCTAGCGCGTCACGCCGCCGGCCACGCTCGGCCGCGGCTCCATGGCCTCGTGGCTGCCGTGCCGCTCGAAGGTTTCCCTTGCGGTGGCCCACATCGCGTCCGCCTGGTCGACACGGCCGGTCAAGGCCAGCACCGTCGACAGGTCACGCATGGTGCGCGCCTGCCACAGCGGCAGCGCCAACGCCGTCCACCACTGCAACGACCGCTGGAGGTGCTGCTCGGCGTCGTCGAGCCGGCCGGCGGCCAGATCGAGCTCGCCCAGGGTGCGCAGCACCAGCGCCTGGCCGAAGCCGTCCTGGAGCTGGCTGCACGTCTCCAGGCCGTCCAGCAGCGCCGCGTGTTCCTCGTCGCCACGGCCCTGACGGATGCGGACCTTCGCCAGCGCCTGCACGGTGTACACGAGCATGTGCGGGTCGCCCAGCTCCACCATCAGGCGCAGCGCCGAGCCGCAGTACGTGGCCGCGGCGGTCAGATCGCCCAGTCCGCGGTGGGCGATGCCGATGGCTCTGAGCGCCAGCGCCTCGCCGAAGCGGTTGTCGCACTCCTGGTAGTGCACCAGGGCGCGCTCGTACTCGCGGATGCCGGCGGCGAAGTCGCCCTGCTCGACGTGGATCATGGCGATGCCGTGCGCCACCCGGCCGTGGACCTGCGGCGGGTGCGCCGGCGTCAACGCCGACAGCACCGCCCGCATGGACCGCATCGCGTCCGTGAGCTCGCCCCGCTCCCGCTGCACGGTGGCCAGGTCGAGGTTGGTCATGGTGATCGCGTCGGCGTCCCCGAGCCGGTCGTAGATCTCCAGCGCCCGCCCGTAGTAGTCGCCGGCCTCGTCCAGCCGGTCCTGCTCCTGACGCAGCCGGCCCAGGCCGACGTACAGCGAGGCCTTGCTGGCCTCGTCGCCGGCCAGGTCGGCGGCGCGCAGCGCGGCCGAGTGCGTCTGCCACCACTGGTCGAACTGGTTGCGCGCGGTGAACACCGAGGCCGACAGCGCCGCGGCCAGACTGGTCGACGCCGTCACCAGGCCCAGCTCGCTGGCCCGCTCGACCAGCGTCACGAACACCGAGCGCTCGGCGTCGAACCAGCCGACGGGGTCGGCGGCGAGCCGGGCCAGCGTGCCCGAATCCATGGCGTTGTCGCGCGCGAGCAGGCGTGCCGACCAGCCGCGGGGCATGTGCGAGGTGGCCTCGTCGACCATGGCGACGGCGCACTGGACGACCCGCTCCAGGCTCGCCAGCGCCTCCGCCGGTGACTCCTCGGCCTCGGCCCGCTCGGTGGCGAACGCCCTGGTCAGGTCGTGCAGCTGGTAGCGGGGCGAGCCGGTCGCGTCGACCAGAGCGGTGTCCAGCAGGTAGCTGTCGGCGAGCCGCTCCAGGATCCGGTCCGCGGCCGGCACGTCCACGTCGAGCAGCGGGGCGACGAACCAGGAGGCGAACTCCATCGTGCCCAGCCAGCCCAGCATGCGCAGCGTGTGCCGGCCGGCGTCGGTGAGGCCCTCGTAACTGAGCAAAAGGCTGCCGCGGACCTCCATGTCGCCCACGGACAGCTCGTCGAGCAGTTGGTGGCGCTCCCGCAGCCGCGTCGCCATCAGCCGCAGCGGCCACTGCGGTCGCGCCGCCAGCCGGGCACCGCTGATGCGCACCGCCAGCGGCAGGTGGCCGCACAGTCGGACGATGTCCGCCGCCGCGTCGGGTTCCCGGGCGACGCGGTCCGTGCCGACCAGTGTCTCCAGCAGCGCCGTCGCCTCGGCCTCGGCGAACACCGCCAGGTCCACGTGCGTCGCCCCGGCCAGCGCCGGCAGCCGCCGCCGGCTCGTCACGACCACCGCGCATCCCGGGCCGCCCGGCAGCAGGTCGCGCACGTGCCGCTCGTCGGCGGCGTCGTCCAGCACGATCAACACGCGCCGGTCGGCGAGGATCGTGCGGAACTGGTTCGCCCTTTCCTCCAGGCCGTCCGGGATGGCCGGCGCCGGCACGCCCAGCGCGCGGAGGAAGCGCGCCAGCACCTCGGCCGGTTCGGCCGAGGTCGCGTGCACGCCACGCAGGTTCACGTACAGCTGGCCGTCCGGGAAGCTGTCCCGCACCTCGTGCGCCACGTGCACGGCCAGGGCACTCTTGCCCGCGCCGGGCGTCGCGGCGATCACACAGACCGTCGTGACGCTCGCTGGCGTGGTCAACCGATTGCGCAGCAGCTCGAACTCCGCCTCGCGGCCGGTGAAGTCGGCGACGTCCGGCGGCAGCTGCTGCGGGGCCGCTTTCGGCTCGGCGGCCGGTGGTTCGGGTTTCGGTTCCTCGACGGTCGGGCGCTGCACCTCGCCGCGCAGGATCTGCGTGTGCACGGCCCGGAACTCGGGGCTGGGCTCCACGCCGAGCTCGTCGATCAGCAGCCGGCGGGCGGTCTCGTAGCTGTCCAACGCCTCGGCCTGCCGGCCGGCTTGGTAGAGCGCGAGCATCAGCTGCCAGCGCGGGCGTTCGCGCAGCGGGTGGGCGTCGACCGCCGCGGCCAGCTCAGCGATCAGCTGCGGGCCGTGGCCCAGCTTGAGCTCCGCCTCCACGCGGTTCTCGGTCGCGCTCAGGCGCAGCTGCTCCATGCGATCGCGCTCGCGCTCGGCCCACGCCCCGTCGACACCGCCCAGTGCCGTGCCGCGCCACAGACCCAGCGCCGCCCCCAGCAGCGCGCTGGCCTCGGCATGCCGCTCCGCCGCGGCCGCGTCCCGCGCGGCGGCGACGGCCACCAGGAACTCGTTCAGGTCGACCTCTTCCGGCGGGAGCGCCAGCTCGTAGCCGGACGGGCGTCTCAGGATGACGCCGTCGCCGAGGACCTTGCGCAGCGTCGAGACGTAGGAGTGCACGCTGGCCCGGGCGCTGTCCGGCGGATTGTCGCCCCACAGCACGTCGACGAGGGTTTCGGTGCCCACCACATGACCGGCGTTCACCGCCAGCACGGCCAGCAGCGACCGTGGCTTGCGCCCGCTGATCTCGACGACACCGCCGTCCGAATGGGCGCACACCGAACCCAGGAGCCGCACGCGCAAACCTGATCCCCCCTCAAGGCTCGGTACCCAACCCTGTGGGGCGTCCGACCCGTTGTCAATGAACGGCTGTCCACGAAAATCCCGGGCCGTGGACCAGCACGTCACCAGGACGCGCACAGCCCGGCAACCGTTGCGTGGCAACAGGTCGCCGGGCCGGACAAGAGGGACGAAAGGGCGCCGCCCGGCGGGTCTGGGGGGACCCGCCGGGCGGCTGTGGGGAGTGGACAGGTGGTCAGGCGAGGGTGTCCAGGTGCATGTCGCCGTTCGGCATGCCGGCGATGGAGATCGCCACCACGCCGCCGCCGTTGTCGGCGACCTTGGCGCCCTGCCAGGAGCCGTCGGCGGCGTACCGGATGTTGTCGTAGACGGTGCCCTCGACCAGGGTCTCCAGGTGCAGGTCGCCGTTCGGCATCGCGGTGATCGCCATCTCGTTCACGATCGCGCCGTTGTCGGACTCCTTCGCGCCCTGCCAGCCGCTGGTGGCCGCGTAGCGGATGTTGTCGTAGACGTGACCGTTGGACAGCGTCTCCACGTGCAGGTCACCGTTGGGCATGGCAGCCGCGGACACCGCCGAGACGGTCGCGCCGTTGTCGGCCTCCTGCGCGCCCTGCCAGTGGCCGTCGCTGGCGAACCGGATGTTGTCGTACACGTGGCCGCCGGACACGGTCTCCAGGTGCAGGTCGCCGTTGGGCATGCCGGCGATGGAGAGGGCGGAGACGGTCGCGCCGTTGTCGGCGATCCGGGCGCCCTGCCAGCCGCCGGTGGCCGCGTAGCGGATGTTGTCGTAGACGTGGCCGCCGGTCAGGGTCTCCAGGTGCAGGTCGCCGTTGGGCATCGCGGCCACCGCGATGGCGTCCACGTGCCCTCCGTTGTCCGCGACCTGCGCGCCCTGCCAGTGGCCGTCGCTGGCGAACCGGATGTTGTCGTAGACGATGCCGCCGGCCAGCGTCTCGACGTGCAGGTCGCCGTTGGGCATGGCGGCCGACGCGACGGCCTGGATGCCGTTGCCGGGGTCGGCGACCTTCGGCTGCTGCCAGCCGCCGGTGGCCGCGTAGCGGATGTTGTCGTAGACCTTGCCGGTGGGCGCGGGGGCCGTCGAACCGCCGGTCACGCCCCGCGGGCTGACGTAGCCGGAGATGTTCATGCCCATCTTGGAGCTGTAGCCGATCGCCCCGGAGTAGTTGGAGTCCTGCACGACGGTCGAGGTCGCCGCCCAGTTGCCTTCGACACCGTTCTCGTCGCCGCCGATCGTGGTGATGTTGCCGCCGCTGACCCCGGTGACGATCGCGACGTGGTCGGCGTAGCCGTTGCCGCTGTAGTTGAACAGCACCGCGTCGCCGACGTGCGGGGTGTCGTGCATCGCGCCGTAGATCGCGAAGCTGCCGGCGCCGGCGGTCAGACCGGTCACGTTGGCCCCGGCCTGAGCCCATACCCACTTGGCGAAGTCGGAGCACCAGAACTCGGGACTGCCACCGGAGCCTGTGCAGCTGCTGCCGTATCCGACGCCACCGGCGGTGTTCGTCGAGCAGGCCTTCTTGCCGAGGTTGGCGGCGGCGATCGAGGCGATGTCGGCCGGGGTGCCGGCACTCGCGGCGGTGGCGGTGAGCAGGCCGGCGGCCGGGACCAGCACGGCGAGGGAGGCGAGGACGGACAGGGCACGGGTCTTCTTGGACATGACTTTTCCTTTCGAGGCTTCAGGATTTGTGGGAGGTGGCGCTCAGACGAGGGTGTCGAGGTGCATGTCCCCGTTGGGCATGCCGGTGATCGAGATGCCCTGCACGTGCCCGCCGTTGTCGGCGACCTGGGCCTGCTGCCAGTGGCCGTCGGTGGCGTAGCGGATGTTGTCGTAGACGACGCCGTTGACCAGCGTCTCGAGGTGCATGTCGCCGTTGGGCATGGCGGCGATGGAGATGGCCTGGACGGCGGCGCCGTTGTCGGCGACCTTCGGCTGCTGCCAGCCGCCGGTGGCCGCGTAGCGGATGTTGTCGTAGACGTGCCCGCCGGTCAGCGTCTCGAGGTGCAGGTCCCCGTTGGGCATCGCGGCGACCGCGATGGCGTCCACGTGGCCGCCGTTGTCGGCGACCTGGGGCTGCTGCCAGGCGCCGGTGGCGGCGTAGCGGATGTTGTCGTAGACGACGCCGTTGACCAGGGTGTCGAGGTGCAGGTCGCCGTTGGGCATGCCCGCGATGGCGATGGCCTGCACGTGGCCGCCGTTGTCGGCGACCTGAGCGCCCTGCCAGTGGCCGTCGGTGGCGAAGCGGATGTTGTCGTAGACCACGCCGCCGGTCAGGGTCTCCAGGTGCAGGTCGCCGTTCGGCATGGCCGCGGCCGCGATGGCTTGCACGTGCCCGCCGTTGTCGGCCTCGCGGGCGCCCTGCCAGTGGCCGTCGCTGGCGAACCTGATGTTGTCGTAGACGATGCCGGCGCTCAGCGTCAGCAGGTGCATGTCGCCGTTGGGCATGCCCACCGCGACCGACGAGTTGACCGCGCCGCCGTTGTCGGCGACCTTCGGCTGCTGCCAGCCGCCGGTGGCGGCGTAGCGGATGTTGTCGTAGACGTCGCCCACCAGCGTCGACGTGGGCTGGGAGAGGGTGATCCCCGAGTAGTAGGTGTTCAGGATCTGGGCGTAGTTCTCGCCGGCCTGGGCGCAGCTCTGCGAGCCCCACTGGCTGGCCTTGGTGCCGTCGGCGCCCGCGCCGCAGGCCTCGCCGGTGTTGCCGGTCAGCGTGGCGCGGTACTGGGCCTCCATCACGGCGCCGCCGCGGCGCAGCACGATACCCCAGGTGTCGTCGACCGCCGCGTCCGTCGACGGCTGGTGGCTGCCGGCCTTGTACACCTGCGAGTTGGTGTTGTCGTAGACGTCGAAGCACTGGCCGTTGGCGGAGCGGTCGCCGGAGTGGTTGGCCCAGTACCAGGCGTAGCTCTTCGCGGCGATCGCGCCGGCCCGCAGGGCCTGCGGGTTCCAGCCGGCGATCCACTCGTTGGGCAGCACGTCCTTGACGTAGGTCTTGAAGTCGACGGTGGAGACCTGCCCGGAGCTGAGCAGCACGCGGATCGTCGACGGCGGGTTCTGGTCGTCGTAGTGGCCGCCGCAGCCGGTGCTCGCGAACGGCGTCACTGCGTTGTTCATGGTGTCCGGAATGACCGTCGCCGCCGGCGCTGCCATTGCCGCCGGCGCTGCGAGCGCCCCGGCGAGCGCGAAGGCGATGCCCGTTGCGCCTAAGATTCCTGACCTCATTTCGGCTTCCCTTTCCTCGTTCCCCTGGTGACAGGGAGAACGTTATGGGCCGCCTCTATGGGAAACCTTGAGGTGATCTCGACGTCGATCTCCAGGAGACCTCGAGGTTGCCTTTGTCGAGCATGAAAAATGGCCCCTCGCCTGGGCGAGGGGCCATTTCGGGTGCCGGTGTCAGCAGGCGTTCTGGTTGCTGAGGTTCTGCCTTGACCAGCGCTTCAGCGACGCGACGCTGACGCTGCTGCGGCGCTCCGCCCGCAGTCGGCGCCAGATGGACTCGTAACTGTGGCCGCTGCGCCGCATTTCCCGGATCAGCGCGCCGTGATTGTCGAGATCGTGCCACGTGGTGCGCAGTAGCGGATTCTCGATCTCCGGATAGTGCCGGCAGACCAGCTCGCGCCACTCGGTCGACGTCACCTCGCCGATGCCGGGTCGAATGCCGGCGTCCGTCGCGCACTGGACGTACTTGCGTACGGTTTTGCGGTCCACGCCGGCCGTCGCGGCGATTTCGGTGACTGTGTGGCCGTTGTGCCAGCCGCGCAGCATCTCAACGATCTGTGTGGTGGTGAACGTCCGTCGACCCATGATTCTTCGCACCTCGGTGATTCGTGTCGTCATGACGTCAGGAAGCAGGCCTTGGCCGTGCCGTGGAGCGGGTCGGTTCCGAACGCCTGCACCGTGCACGGCGTCGGCCCGCTGAACGTTCGGTACACATAGGACCCGGCGGCCCCGAAGGCCACGGTTCGCTGGCCGGCGACGGCGCAGCTGTCGTGCTCCGCCGCGCACTGCCGGGCGAACCCGGGCGGCGGGCCTGACCAGGTGTAACAAGCCTTCGCCACGCCGTACGCGGGATCCACGCCGACGGTGCCGGTGGTGCAGGGTGTCGCACCGTTGGTGCTGCCGGCCCAGTAGTCGCCGGCGGCCCCGAACGCCATCGGCCGCACGCCGCTGACCGCACAGGATCCGTTCTCGTCGGCGCACTTCGCCCAGTCGCCGGGCGGGGCACCGGGGGAGGCGTAACAGGCCTTTGCCTTGCCGGGCAACGGGTCCGAGTCGAACGCCGCCGCGGTGCAGGCGATGTTCCCGGTGGCGAGCCGGAAGTGGAACGCCCCGTCCGCCCCGTACGCGACCTCGTGGGTGCCGGTGAGCGTGCAGGTTCCGCCGGACGGGGCGCAGGTCGCGTACCCGGCCGGGCCGCCGGCGGGTGCCAGGTAGCACGTCTTCACCAGCCCGAAGGCGGGGTCGGCGCCGTGGAAGGCGTTGGCATCACAGGTGATCGGCCCGTCGGCGGTTCGATACACATAGCTGCCCGCGCCGAAGGCCACCACCTGGTCGGAGGTCGTCGGTGTGCAGGTCCCGCCCTCGGCGGCGCAGGGCGCGTAGCCCGGCGGCAGCTGGTTCGGCAGCACGGAGGTCGCGAACGTGGTGGGCGACGCGATGCCGGTGGCGGTCACCTCGTAGCTGCCCGCCGGCAGACCGGTCAGGTAGATGTACTCGCCGTCGGTCGATCCGTTGGCGGCGACTGAATGTCCGCCGGACCACGCCGTCGCCCCGTTCACCGTGACGGTGACGGACCTCGAACCGTAGGTGGGGATCCCGAGCCGAACCGTGCTACCGCTCGGGCTGGTCAGCTTCTCGGTCAGCGTGCCGTCGGCGAAGTCCCAGCTGCCGGTCGCTTTGCCCTGCGGCAGCGTGAGATCACCCTCCACATGGGACAAGTTGCCCGGGTGCGGCGCGAAGTCGAAGCCGGTCGCGCTCGTCGGAGCCAGGCCCAGCACGGAGAACGTCAGCGCCGAGGTCGGTCCGGTGGACCAGCCGTGCGCGGCGCTCACGAAGGAGTTGTTGTAGTAGAAGGATCCGTCGTAGTTGAAGCTCTCCCAGAACGTGCTGTCCGTGCCGGCCGGCGAGTCGAGCATGTAGCCCCACTCGCGGCGCATCAGGTCCAGCGCGTTCACGTCGTCGCCGGCGGCGAGATGCGCGCTGACCTCCATCGAACCCGGGAAGGTGCCGATCAGCCCCGGGTACTCGGGCGTCACCGCGCCAAGGCTGTTCCACCGGCCGGCCAGCGCCCGCGTGATCCGGACGTTCTTGTCGCGCGTGTCGGTGAGCCCGAACCAGATCGCGAGCGAGTTGCCGTCCTGCGGGTAGAGCGTGCCGCCCGGCGAGTCCCGGTACAGGCCCACGGTCGGGTTCCACAACGTGGCGTTGGCTGCCGACTTGATGCCGGACGCCAGCCGTCCCCAGGCGTTCGCGTCGGCGGCGTCGCCTACGGCCGTGGCCAGTTCGACGCCGAGGTTCAGCGCCTGGAACAGGATGGCGTTGGCCTCGACCACCTCGCCGGCGCGGCCCACGGGACCCCAGTCCGGCCACAGGTTCGACGGCACGTCCAGCAGCCCGTTGCCGTCGATCTGGCCGGTGATGAACCGCATCGCCGCCGCGTACTTCGGCCAGATTCCGGCGAGCCACGCCCGATCGCCGGTGTAGCGGTAGTAGTAGCCGGTGCCGACCAGAGCCCACAGGTGATACGTGTCCGAGCCGAACTCGTTGAAGGTCGGCCCCGCGTAGGGAAGTTCGCCGGTGGTCTTCTCCAGCGCGTAGAGCGCGTCCAGCGAGTTGCGGGCGGACGCCGTGTCGTCGGTCGTGGCGAACTCGGTCGGCAGCGAGACGCCCAGGTCGCCGGCCCAGACCGAGCGGTCCCGCTTCGCGCCGTCGGTCAGATAGCTGGCGGCCGGGCCCAGCACGCCGGAGTTGTCCCAGCCGCTGGTGGCCGACTTCAGCCGCGACTGGTCCGGCCCGATGGTGTCCAGCTGCACGGTGTACGCGCCGGCGTACCAGATCCGGTTGAGCAGATCGTCGTTGGAATAGAAGTGATTCGCGTAGTCGTGCGGGTCCGCCTTGCCCGGCGCGGCGGTGAACTCCAGCGACACGCCGGTCAGGTCGACCCAGCCGTCGGTGGCCAGGAACAGTGTCAGGTAACGGAAACCGCCCCGCAGCTTGGCCGCGGGCACGGTGTACGTGCCGGCCCCGGCGACGTCGGCGAAGATCGCCCCGTCGTCACCGCCGAGCTGCCGGCTCGAATCGCTGTCCTCGCCGACGTAGCGCGAGGACTCCGAGAAGGCCAGCCCCAGCCGCTGCGAGGCGTCGCTCGCGCCGCCGAAGGTCAGCGTCACCAGCCCGCCGACGTCCTTGCCGAAGTCCAGCGTGATCAGCGAGTCCCGGCCGGCGATCCGCGTCGGCCGGCCGGACAACACGTTCGTCGGCGAGCCGACGCCGGCGCTCGCCTGGTACACCGCCACCGGCGCGAGCGTGCGCGAGGTCGGCGAGTAGTTGTACCGGTCCCAGACGTGCGACGGGGTTTGCGCCGACGCCCACGGCGTCAGCGGCCCCGTCGCCGCGACCAGACCCAGCACTGCGGCGCCCACCCGTAGGGCGACAGATGTCATCGGTGCCCTCCACAGATCGACTGACGGGAAGGGCGGGAGGAGCGCTCCGGCTCTCCCCTCTTGGACCGGAACGACTCGTTCGCCGCGAATCGGACGCTATTCGCGGGGCGTTCGAAAATCCTTGAGGAAACCTTGGGGTCGACCTCAAGGGGTCGAGGTGGTGTGCGTGCCGGCGGAAAACTGCTGGTAGGAGCCGTTCGACGAGGGGAGGTAGACCTTCGCGGCGCCGCCGGGCGGCACGGTCACCGTCAGGGTGAAGGCCTCGCCCCGCCTGACCCAGGACACGGTGACGTCGCCGAGCCGGCCCTCGGCGTGGGTGAGGTCGCCGGGATGCGGCCGCACGATCACCTGGCCGTCGACGACCGGGTCCGGCGCGAGGCCCAGCACGTACTCGGTCAGCGCGGCGGTCGGGCCGGTGGCCCAACCGTGGGCGTTGCTCATGTAGCTGCCGCCGCCGGCGTAGCCGAAGCTGCCGTCGGCCAGGTAGCCCTCCCAGAACGTGCTGTTCGTGCTGGTCGGGTTGGTGAGCATGTAGCCCCACTGGCGACGGATCAGGTTCAGCGCGCCGACGTCGTCACCGGCGACGAAATGCGCGTGCACCTCCATCGAGCCGGGGAAGGTGGCGATGTTCGAACCCCACTCCGGGGTCGTCGCCCCGTACGGGCCCCAGCGCGCCGTCAGCTGCCGCACGACCGTTTCCGGCTCGGCCGCCAGCCCGAACCAGACGGCGAGGGAGTTGCCGTCCTGCGGGTACAGGCCGCTGCCGGGGTTGTCCCGGTAGAGGCCGGCCGAGGCGTCCCACAGCCGTTCGTTCACGGCGGCGGCCAGGCTCGTGGCGGTCGCGTTCCACCGACGGGCGTCGGTGTCGTGGCCCAGCACCGTCGCGAGCCGCGCGCTGGCCTGGAGCACCCGGTACAGCAGGGCGTTGGCGGCGATGTTCTCGCCGCCCTGGTCGCCGCGCGCCCAGTCGTCGGTGGCGGTGACCGACATCAGCCCGGACGTGCCGATCTTGGCGGTGCTGTAGGCGAGCGCCTTCCTGTAGGCGGACCAGTGCTGTGCGAGCCACCGCCGGTCGCCGGTGGCGGCGAAGTAGCCGGCGAACACGGTCAGCGCCCACAGGTGGTACGTGTCCGAGTGCAGCGGCCAGGCGGCGCTGTCGTTGCCGGGGCAGATCGGCGCGCCGGCCATCGGCAACTCGCCGTTGGCCGACTGCTGCGAGAAGAGCGCCTCCAGCGAGTTGCGGGTGGACACGGTGTCGCCGGTCGACGCGTACGCGGTGGCGGAGGCGATGCCCAGGTCACCGGCCCACACCGCGCGGTCCCGCTTCGCGCCGTCGACCAGGATGGTGTCGCCGGGGCCGATCAGCGCGTCGTTCTCCCAACTCGACGGCGGCGGTGGCCACTCCCGGCCCGAACTCGGCGAGATCGTGTCCATCTGCACCGTGTACGCGCCCGCGTACCAGATCCGGTTGAGCAGATCGTCGTTCGAGTAGAAGTAGTTCCGGTACGCCCGCGGATTCGCCATCGTCGGCGCAGCCGTGAATTGCAGCGTGAGCGAGTCGAAGGAAACCCAGCCGTCGGTGTTCAGCACGACGGTGAGATAGCGGAATCCGCCGCGGATCTTGTCCGCCGGCATCGTGTAGGTCGTGCCGGGAGTCGCCGACGCGGTCAGGATGCCGTCGGGCTGGTTGCCGCCGGCGCCGCCGTTGGAGAAGTCGCTGCCCCTACTGGACACGAACGTCGTCGATTCGCTGAACGCGAGTCCGATCTGCTGCGCCGCGTCGCTGGCGCCGGTGAACCGCAGCGTGACCAGGCCGCCGACCTCGCGTCCGAAGTCGAACACCACCGCCGACTGCGCGCCGGTGAGCGTGGTGACGCCGCCGCTGGCGTCCGCTTCCCCGTAGACCCGCAGGACACCGGTCGGCGTGAGCGTTCTCGACGCCGGGGACAGGTTGTAGCGTTCCCAGGGATTACCGGTCGCGGCGTTCGCGGTTGTCGTCGTGAGAAGAAACGTGGCGACAACGCCGACGCCGACCCACAGCGTCGCGGACCTCATCGACCGAAGTTAGCGCAGGTCGAGGGTTCCTCGCGTGCGCCGCACGGGGCGGTGTCACGAAAGGGAAAGGCTTCGATCCGTGTCCGTCGCGGCGGCCGGAACGACCGGTCGTCGGCCGTTCCGGCCCGCGATTAGGCCATTCCGGAACGCGAATCGCTCACTTGCGGTAAAAACGCTCGTGCCGGCCCTGGAGCACCAGCTTCAGCCACTGCGCGAACAGCTTCGGGTCCTTGCGCACGGTCAGGAAGTACAGCCCGAACCGGGCCACCTCCAGCAGGCCGAGCTTGCGCAGGCCCGGCTGAGACAGCAGATAACCGCGGTTGCGGTACGTGTAGTAGCGCTTGACGTCGTTCTCCGGGTCCTGCGCGTGGAACCGGCCGCCCAGCATCGGCTTGAACTCGCCGCTGCCGTTGGGGTGCAGGTACTGGGTGCGCAGGCTGGTGCCGAACGGCAGGCCGCTGCGGACCAGGCGGCGGTGGATCTCGACCTCGTCGCCGCGGAAGAACAGCCGGTAGTCCGGCACGCCCACCACGTCCAGCGCCTCCGCGCGGAACAGGGCGCCGTTGAACAGCGAGGCGATGCCGGGCAGGAAGTCCTCGCCCAGCTCGTTGGCGCCGCGCTTCCAGGTCAGGCCCCGGCGCAGCGGGAAGGCCAGCTTCTCCGGGTCCTCGATGTCGGCGACCACCGGCGAGATCGCGGCCAGCCGGCGCTTGGTCGCCTCCTCGAAGAGGATCTGCAACACGTTCTCGTCGGCCGGGCGGCCGTCGTCGTCGGCCAGCCACACCCAGTCCGCGCCCAGCGCCAGCGCGTGCAGCATGCCCAGCGCGAAGCCGCCGGCGCCGCCGAGGTTGCGGTGCGAGGTCAGGTAGGTCGTCGGGATCCCGCAGGACTCCACCACGTCCTTGGCCGGGTGCAGGGGATCGTTGTCCACGACGACCAGGTGGTCGACCGGCTTGGTCTGGGCGGCCATCACCTTCAGCGAGGTGGCCAGCAGCTCCCGCCGGTTGTGCGTGACGATCACCGCCACGACCGCGCCCTTGGCCAGGCGCCGGGTGCTCATGCGCTGTCCCCGTTCGGCAGCACCGGATCGCCGGTCAGGCCGAGCCGCTCCAGCTGCTCCTGCGACATGTGCTCGAACGGGTCGCGGCCCTTGTACGCCGTGAGCACCTCGCGCAGACCGCCCCGCATCTTCATCTGGCCATGGTCCATCCAGATGGCGGAGTTGCACAGCTCCATCAGGAACTCGTCGGAGTGCGAGGCGAACACCAGCAGGCCGGACCGCTTGACCAGGTCGTTGAGCCGGGTCCGGGCCTTCTCCATGAACGCCGCGTCGACCGCGCCGATGCCCTCGTCCAGTATCAGGATCTCCGGGTCGATCGAGGTCACCACGCCCAGCGCCAGCCGGACCCGCATGCCGGTGGAGTAGGTGCGGATCGGCATCGACAGATAGTTGCCCAGCTCGGAGAAGTCCGCGATGTCGTCCATCCGCTTGTCCATCTGCTTGCGGGTCATGCCCAGGAACAAGCCGCGGATGATGATGTTCTCGTAGCCCGAGAGCTCCGGGTCCATGCCGACGCCCAGGTCGAACACCGGCGCGACCCGGCCGTTGATCTGCGCGGAGCCCCGCGTCGGCTCGTAGATGCCGGCGAGCATGCGCAGCAGCGTGGACTTGCCGGCGCCGTTGTGGCCGACCAGGCCGACCCGGTCGCCGTGCTTGAGCGACAGGTTGATGTCGCGCAGCGCCTCGATGATCGGCACCCGGTTCTCGGTGCCGATCCGGCCGCCGGCCTTGCCGAGGACCGCCTTCTTCAACGACCGCGTCTTGGCGTCGAAGATGGGGAAGTCGACCGAGGCGTTCCAGACTTCGATGCTGACCATGTTCGGGAAGGCCTCACTCACACCCAGTAGGAAACGCGGGCACGGTAGTTCTTCATGATGACCAGGGCAAGGCCCCAGCCGACGACGGCCATGCCGACGCAGACGATCCAGCTCAGGGCGTCCACCGACTGACCGATCAGCGGGGCGCGCATCACCTGGATCAGGTGGTAGAGCGGGTTCCAGTTCAACACCGACTGGGCCAGGTCCTTCTGCTTGGTCAGGGTGTCCGTCGTCCACACGATCGGCGTCGCGTAGAAGAGCAGCTGGATGATGGCGTTGATGACCTGCGGGATGTCCCGGTAGCGGGTGCTGATGATGCCCAGCAGCATCGCCACCCAGCCGCCGTTGACCGCCACCAGCAGGAAGCCGGGCACGACCAGGAAGAACGTCCAGCCCAGGCCGGGCTGATGGGTACCGCTGCCGTCCGCGGACATCGTGTACTCGTGCGAGATGCTGGTGAAGAAGACCGCCGCCACCAGCACGTAGACGATGAGGTTGTGCGCCAGCAGCAGGGTCTGGCGCCAGACCGTGCGCAGCACGTACACCGAGAGCGGCGCGGGCAGGTGCTTGATCAGGCCCTCGTTGGTGATGAAGGTCTGCAATCCCTCGGTCAGGCAGCCGCTCAGGAAGTTCCAGACGATGAAGCCGACCGTCACGAACGGCAGGAACGTCGGCACGTCCACGTTCAGGATCAGGGCGTACAGCAGGCCCGTGCCCAGCGCGGTGACGCCCATGCCGATGGTGATCCACAGCGGTCCCAGCACCGAGCGGCGGTAGCGCTGCTTGATGTCCTGCCAGCCGAGGTGGGCCCACAGCTGCCGGTTGGCGAAACCGACGCGGAGATCCGCGAAGGCGCGTGACCAGCTGCGGGTGGAGGGCGCCAGCGGCTCCACGGGGCGGTCGATGGTGCTTGAGGGATGCACGAGGAACGAGGGTACCGGCGTCATTCCGTGGTGTTGCGCCTGGGCGGTTGCACCTCGAGAACGACGCCGGACCATTCCGACTAAAGGTATTGGCCGCTGCCCCGGACCTGCTGCTGGTCGGCGTCCCCGCCGCCGAGGCCCGGCGGCAGCGCGCGCCCGCGCATCTGCTCCAGCTGCACCCGGGCCGCCATCTGCTGCGCGAACAGGGCGGTCTGGATGCCGTGGAACAGGCCCTCCAGCCAGCCCACCAGCTGGGCCTGGGCGATGCGCAGCTCGGCGTCGGACGGCGTCGAGTCGTCCGTGAACGGCAGCGACAGCCGCTCCAGCTCGTCCCGCAACTCCGGCGCCAGGCCGTCCTCCAGCTCCGTGATGGAGGCCTTGTGGATCTCCCGCAACCGATTCCGGGAGGCGTCGTCCAGCGGGGCCGCCCGCACCTCCTCGAGCAGCTGCTTGATCATCGTGCCGATCCGCATCACCTTGGCGGGCTGCTCCACCAGGCCGCTCACGTCCTGGCCGCCGGCCTCCGCCTCGTCGGCAGACGGCACCCGCGCGGAGCCGAGCTGAGCTCCGTCCGGGCCCACCACCACGATGTGCTGCGGGCCGGTGCCGTTGGAGTCGCTGTCGTTGGGCGCTGTCATACCTCCATCCTGGCACCCGGGAGTGCCGCTTCGCTGCGCGCTCGCCTACGGTGTGTGCCATGGCGTTCGACGTCGCTCGGGTCCGTGGGCTGTTCCCCGCTCTCGGCGACGGCTGGGTGCACCTCGACTCGCCGGCGGGCATGCAGGTGCCCGAGCAGGTCGCGACCGCCGTTTCCACCGCGCTGCGGGCCCCGGTCTCCGGACCGGGCGGCATCTTCCCGGCGTCGCAGCGGGCGGAGGCGATCGTGGACGCGGCCCGGCGGGCCGTCGCGGACCTGGTCGGGGCCGAGCCGGCGGGCGTGGTGCTGGGCACCAGCTCGGCCGTGCTGCTGCAACGGCTGGCCGACGCGCTCGGCGACGGCTGGCTGCTCGGTGACGAGGTCGTGGTGTCCCGGTTGGACCATCCGGCCAACGTGTCGCCCTGGCAGCGGGCCGCGCAGCGCTCCGGCGGCACGGTCCGCTGGGCGGAGATCGACATCGAGACCTGCGAGCTGCCCGCGTGGCAGTACGACGAGCTGGTCTCCGCGCGGACGAAGGTCGTGGCCATCACGGCGGCGTCCGGCGCGGTCGGCACCCGGCCCGACCTGGGCAAGATCGCCGAGACCGCGCACAACGCCGGCGCGCTGGTCGTGGTGGACGCCTCCTCGGCCGCCCCGTTCATGCCGCTGGACATCGTCGCCATGGGCGCGGACGTCGTCGTCGTGTCGGCCAACGCCTGGGGCGGGCCGCCGGTAGGCGCGCTGGTGTTCCGCGACGCCAAGCTGCTGGACCGGCTGCCGTCGGTCGCGCTGGAGGCCGGCGCCCGCGGTCCGGAACGCCTGGAGCTGGGGCCGCACCCGTATCCGCTGCTGGCCGGGCTGGTCGCCTCGGTGGACTACCTCGCCGCGCTGGACGACGCCGCCGTCGGGCCGCGCCGGGAGCGGCTGATGAGCTCGCTCGGGTCCGTGAAGTCCTACCAGGCCGGGCTGCTCGCGCACCTGATCAACGAACTGCGCTGGTCCCGCAACGCGATGGTGATCGGCGACGCCATGCGCCGCGTGCCGTCGCTGGCCTTCACCGTGGCCGGCGTGAAGGCCGTCGAGGCGGTGGAGCACCTGGCCGAACGCGGCGTGTGCGCCTTCGCCGACCCCGGCCAGAACGGTGTGTTCTCCGTTCTCGGCGTCGGCGAGATCGGGGGTGCGGTGCGCATCGGGTTGGCGCACTACACCAACCAGATGGAGGTCGACCAGCTGATCCGCGCGCTGGCCGACCTTGGATGACCGCGCGCTGGCCGACGTCGCGGCCTGGATCCGGCTGACGCCGCTGCTCACCGAGTACCTGCCGCACACCGCCCGTGACCTGCGGCCGTCCGGTCTGACCGTGCTGCTCGACGAGGTGCTGCTCGGCGCCCGCAGCGTGCTGGTCGAGTGCGGCTGCGGCACCACCTCCGTGCTCATCGCGCGGCTGCTGCACCGTCGCGGCTTCGGGCACCTGCTGTCGCTCGAACACGACGAACGGCAGGCCGCCTTCGTCGCGAGTCAGCTGCGGCGCGAGGGTCTCGGGCATGTGGCTCGCGTCGTGCACGTGCCCCTGACGCAGCATCCCGCCGCCATCGGCAAGGCCGGCTGGTACGCGCCCGAGGTCGTGCACGACGAGGTGTCGGAGTACGTGGACCGGTTCGGGCTCGTCGACCTGCTGCTGGTCGACGGCCCGTCCGGCGACGATCTCATCCGCTATCCGGCGATGCCGGTGTTCCACGGCGTGCTGGCGCCCGGCGCCGCCGTGCTGCTCGACGACGTCGGGCGCCCCGGCGAGCTGACCGTCATGGACCGGTGGCGGCGGGAGTTCGCGCTGCGCTTCCGTACCCAGGACTCGATCGGCTACGCCCTGCTCACGCCGTGAGCACCACCTTGCCGAACACGTCCGACGCCTCCAGCGCCCGGTGCGCCTCCGCGGCCTGCGCCATCGGCAGCGTCCGGCCGATGATCGGCTGGACCCTGCCGGTCTCGACCAGTGGCCAGAGCCGTTCGCGGACGTCCGCGATGATGTCGGCCTTGCCACCCTTGCCGCTGACCGGGCGGGCCCGCAGGCCGGCCGAGTAGACGCCGCCGCGCTTGGCCAGCAGCGCGCCGATGTTCAGCTCCGCCTTCACACCGCCCTGGAACCCGATGATCACCACGCGGCCGTCCATCGCCAACACGTCGATGTTGCGGGCCAGGTAGGACGCGCCCATGTTGTCCAGCACCACGTCCGCGCCGTGGCCGTCGGTCGCCTCGCGGACCTCCTTCACGAAGTCCTGGCTCTTGTAGTTGACGGTGATGTCCGCGCCCAGCTCCCGGCACTTGTCCAGGCGTTCCTGCGAGCCGGCCGTGACCGCCACGGTGGCGCCCAGCGCCTTGCCGATCTGGATCGCACACGTGCCGATGCCGCCCGCGCCGCCGTGCACCAGCAGCACGTCACCGCCGGTCAGGCCAGCCGTCTGCACCACGGTCGACCACACCGTGCACACGACCTCCGGCAGGCCGGCGGCTTCGATGAGGTTGACGCCCTTCGGCAACGGCAGCAGCTGTCCCGCCGGCACCGCCACCTTCTCCGCGTAGCCGCCGCCCGCCAGCAGCGCGCACACCTGGTCGCCGACGTTCCAGCCGGTCACGCCGTCGCCGAGCGCGGCGACCGTGCCCGAGCACTCCAGCCCCAGGATCTCCGACGCGCCGGGCGGCGGCGGGTAGAACCCCTGGCGCTGCAACAGATCCGCCCGGTTCACCGCCGTCGCGGCGACATCCACCAGCACCTCGCCCGGGCCCGGTGCGGGATCCGGCGCCTCCGCCCATTCGAGCACCTCCGGGCCACCCGGCTGCCTGATCGTGATCGCGTGCATGGGTTCGACCGTAATCCGCTGGCCGGGCCGACGCCTCGCGGGCACCATTCCGTCATGGAGCCTTGGCCACTGCGGAACCTGGTGCTGCGCACCCAGCGACTCGAACTCCGCCCGGACGACGACTTCGGCCTGTACCAGCTCATCGAGGTCGCCCGGGCCGGTGTGCACCCGCCCGAGTACATGCCGTTCTCCGTGCCGTGGACCGACGTGCCCGACGAGCGGCTGGGCCTGGAGAACCTCCGGTACTACTGGTCGGAGCGGGCGCGGCTGCGTCCGGACGACTGGCACCTGCACTTCCTGGTTCGCTTGGACGGCAAGGTGATCGGCGAGCAGGGCATGATGGCCAGCAACTTCGCCGTCACCCGCGAGGTCAGCACCGGCTCCTGGCTCGGGCGGGAGTTCCAGGGCCACGGCTACGGCACCGAGATGCGCGCCGCCGTCCTGGCCTTCGCCTTCGACCACCTCGGCGCCGTGCAGGCCCGGACCTCCGCCTACGTCGACAACGCCGCCTCGCTGGCAGTAAGCCGTTCCCTCGGCTACGTCGACGACGGCACCCTGCGGGGCAGCCGACGCGGCGAACCAGCGGTGCAGTTGCGCATGCTCCTCACCGCCGACCGCTTCGCCGCCCATCGCCCCCACTGGAAACTCGCGGTGGACGGCGCCGACTCCTGCTTGCCCCTGCTGATCGCCTGACCCACGCGCCAAGTCGCAACCAGCACCACGACAGCCCCCACCCTGTCCCGGGGGGCGACCCCGAGGCCAGCCTATCGGTCCGGGGTGCCCGCGATGGGCGGCGAAGATCCAGATGTGGACAACTCGGGCCCTGTGGACAACCGGTGTCAGCCCAGGTTGCTGGTGTTGAAGGTGTCGCAGGAGGTCGGGTTGCCGCTCTGGTAGCCGGCGGTGAACCACTTCTGCCGCTGCGCCGACGTGCCGTGCGTGAACGAGTTCGGGTCGACCTGACCGCTGCCCAGCTTCGACTGGATGAAGTCGTCGCCGATGCGGGAGGCGGTGTCCAGGGCGTTGGTGATGTCCTGCTGGGACACGTTGGTGATCAGCGGCTTGCCGTTGGTGCCGGGCGTGGACGTGGCGTGGTTGGCCCACACGCCGGCGTAGCAGTCGGCCTGGAGCTCCAGCCGTACCGACCCGGACGTCGCGCCGCTGCCCTTGCCGATGTTCTTCGACGTGCCGAGCAGGTTCTGCACGTGGTGGCCGTACTCGTGCGCGAGCACGTAGCCCTCGACGAAGGGCCCGCCGGTGGCGCCGAACTTGGTCTGAAGCTCCTTGAAGAAGCTCAGGTCGATGTACACGTGCTGGTCGGCCGGGCAGTAGAAGGGGCCCATGCCGGTGGTGCCGGTGCCGCAGCCGGTCTGCTGCCGGTTGGTGAAGAAGATCGTGGTGGCCTTGCGGTAGGTCTTGCCGGACCGGGAGAACTGGTCCTGCCAGTAGGCCTGGATCGAGTTGACCAGCGCCACGTCCCGGCAGTCCTGGCTGGCGTTGGCCTGCGCGCCGGTCTTGCACTGGTTGATCGTGGAGTTGTTCGGCTGCCCGGACAGCTGGCTGGGCGAGCCACCGCCGATGAAGTGGCTGAACACCAGGTAGAGCACGAGCCCGACGATGCCGAGACCGCCGCCGCCCAGCGCGAGCCCGCCGAGCGGGAAACCGCCACCGCCGCCGCCCCCGGACCCCCGGTAGTCCTCGACCTGCGAGGTGTCCAGGTCCGCGTCGTCGTTGAACTGCACGGTTCCTCCCGATCCCGATCGACGACGTCCACCATAGGCGGCCCCCGGACATGCCTGGGTGCGGTGCCCCCGAAGGCCACCGCACCCAGGTATTTCCCATAAACGTGACGGTCGCGGTCGTCGCGAGGCTGGCGTGGAGCCTCACCAGGTGCGCCCTGAAACGCATCCGATGTGGGGCTCAACAGCGTCGACGTGCGCGAACAGATGCCTGCGCGCACCCGAGACCTAGCTGGTGCTGCTCACAGTCGCGACCGGACAGGCACCGACCGATCCGGCCGCGGGGGTGCAGCCGACGCGCCGACCGTCACAGCGAAGCTCTTCCGCCATGGCACCACCTGGTCCCTTCCCGGCGATTCGCGAAACCAGTTCCCGCTCGTCCATCCGTGTTACGAGCTTCCCTCTACGTGACCTTGATCACAACCCCTTGTGGGTACCTGAATCGGTTGATTCGGCTGGTCACGTACCGTCAGGAGGTCCGGGTGATGCGATCCAGGGCCGGCGGGGCCAGGTTCTGGTGCGCCGTCAGGTATGCCGTCAGCGCGTCCAGGTCGATCGCGCCGCCGACGATGCCGGTGCCGGACTTCAACACCGTGAAGCCGTCGCCGCCGCCGGTGAGGAAGTTGTTCGCGGTCACCTTGTAGCTGCCGTCGGGGGTCACCGGCTGGCCGTCCACCGTGATCGCACTGATCCGCGAGCCGATCGGCGCCGACGCCGACCACGTGTAGTGCAGGCTCGACGAGATCTGGAGCATCTTCTGCTGCACCGAGCCGTCCGGCTGCGGCTGCCACTGCTGCTCCAGCACTGCCTTCAGCTGCGCGCCGGTCAACGTCTCGGTCTGGAGGATGTTCGCGAACGGCTGCACCGCGAACGCGTTCGCGTACGTCACCGTGCCGTCCGGCACACCCGCCGTCGAGGACTTGAAGTTCAGGTCCGCCCGGATGCCGCCCGGATTCATCAGCGCCACCTGCGCGCCCACCGACTTCGTCGAGTCCAGCTGGGCATCGCCGATCACGTCACCCAGCGGCGACTCGCCCGACGCCTGCTCCGCCGCCACCACGTCCGAAGTGATCGTGCCCACCGCCTTGTTCGCGATCGGCGCCGCCTCCGACACCGCCTTGGACACCAGCGCCTGCACCGTCGGGTCCGGCGTCACGTCCCGCGTGACGACCTCGTTGTGCGCCACCGTCTTGCTCCGGATCGCGTCCTTGGTCCGCGGGTCGATCTTCAGGTCGACCACCGACAGCAGCCGACCGAACGAGGCGCCCTGGATCAGCGGCCGCGGGTTGCCGGCCGGGTCCGTCACCGTGCAGTTGTACTGCTGGTGGCTGTGGCCCGAGAAGATCACGTCGACCTTCGGCGAGGCCGCCTTGGCGATCGCCAGCGCCGGCCCCGGCGCCGTCTTGCAGTCGTTCGGGCCGCCACCCTCGGTGTTGTCGCCCTGGTGCAGCAGCACCACGATCGTCTTCACGCCCAGCCGGTCCAGCAGGTCGGCGGAGGAGTTGATCGCCTGCACCTCGTCGCCGAACTTCAGGCCCTTGATCGCGTCCGCCGAGGTCACGCTGGGCAGGTCGTGCAGCGGCACGCCGATCACACCCACCGGCACGCCGCCGCTGAAGTCCACCGTGAACGGCAGCGCGGCCGGCAGGCCGTTGTCGAACGTCATGTTCGCCGCCAGATACGGCCACTTCGCGCCCGAGAACGTCTTCTCGAACTGGCAGCCGTCCGAGGCGCAGCCGCCGAACTGCTTGCGCAGCAGCTCCTGGTAGCCCTTGTCCAGCTCGTGATTGCCGATCGCCGACGCGTTCACGCCGATGTCGTTCATGAAGTCGATCGTCGGCTCGTCGTGGAACAGGGCCGACGCGAGCGGGGAGGCCCCGACATTGTCACCGGCCGAGAACAGCAGGGTGTTCTTCGTCCGCAGCTGCTTGACATGGGTCGCCATGTACGCGGCGCCGCCCGCCATCACCGTCGTGCCGTCCGACAACACCACGCGGCCGCCCGAGCCGGCCGGCGGCTCCAGGTTGCCGTGGAAGTCGTTGAAACCGATCAGACGCACGTCGATCGGGGCCGGCGAAGCCTGCGCCGGCGCCCCTGCCAGCGCCAGCGCCGCGGCGGCGGTGACCGCCAGTGCGCCGAGCCGTCTAGCCAAAACGATCATGTCGATCCCTCCGAAACGCGCCCGACTCCCCGAGCGGGCATCCGGCGCAGGAGTGTGCCCCGTGACCCGGCGCGACGCCAGGGTCGAGGTCTGAGCGGGACGTGACGGTTAGCCTTGACAGGTGAGCGAACCCAAGTGGCTCGACGAAGGCGAGATGGCCGCCTGGCGGGCCTACCGCGTCTCCAGCATCCTGCTGGAAGGCCAACTCCACCGTGAGCTCGTCGACGCCCACGACATCACCCTCGCCGACTACGAGGTGCTCGTCCGGCTCGCCGAACGCCCCGACCACCGCATGCGCATGAGCGTGCTCGCCGGCGAGGTCGCCTCCTCCAAGAGCCGCGTCTCCCACCAGATCGCCCGCATGCAGCGCGCCGGCCTCGTCGAACGCGACAACTGCTCCAGCGACGGCCGCGGCGTCTACGCCGTCCTCACCGAGACCGGCATGGCCAAGCTCCGCGAAGCCGCCCCCACCCACCTCGACGGCGTCCGCAAACACATGATCGACCTCACCACCGAGGCCCAGCAGGCCACGCTCGCCAAGGTCTTCGAACGCGTCGGCGCCATGCTGGCCGCGACCACCGACGACTGACCGGCTACCCTCACACCCCAGGGAAGCGTGGCAGAGCGGCCGAATGCATCCGCCTTGAAAGCGGAAGACGGGCAACCGTCCGGGGGTTCAAATCCCTCCGCTTCCGCAGGGCCTGACCAGTGCAAACACGGTCGGTGCCGGACGATCCGGTGCCGACCGCGTTTGTGGTCCGTCTCAGTTGACGGTCGAGGGACCTCTGCCCCAGTGGCATCCTGACGGGCCGCGTCTGATGTTCGCCTCTGGCGCTGGGACGTGTCGCCCCCGCGTTGCAGCGCTGTCCGAGCAAGAACCTTCTGAGGCCCTTGCTGCTGTGTGTCGCGCAGTTGTGCGCGCCACGTCCTGGCTTAGAATTGGCGCAGGTGATCGTCGTTTCTGCACTTTAGAACACAAGTTGGTGGAAAGTGAAGCCTTGGCAACGATTTGAGCGCCTCGCCGAGAAAATCATGCAAGATCTTGCGCCGAATGCCAAAATACATTGGAATGATCATATCCTTGGAAAGGATAGTGGGATTCGGCGCCAGATCGATGTTGCTGTTAGGTGGATGGATGGCCCGGACGAACGTCTGCTAATAGTCGATGCAAAGAATTGGTCTAAGCCGGCGGATGTGGGCGCGGTTGAGAAATTTGCCTCGATGGTAAAGGATGTACGAGCAAGCTCGGGCGTGCTGGTTTGCAATGCTGGGTTCGCTAAGACCATTCACGACTATGCGCGGAAGCTCGGTGTCAGCTTATGGAATCTGCATGACGCTGAATCTCGTGACTGGTCACGCGACCTGACGATTCCTCTCGTCTGGTTGGATCTCGAACCCACCGTAAAGTGTTCTGTGCTCGGTTGGTTCGACGCTGGAGATGGAATCATCCCAGATGGAGAATTTCCTTTCGTGCTGTCGTTTGACGACGGGTCATCGGATGAGTTTGGATCCACTTTCGTTAAGGTGGACCCTGTGCAAACTTTTGTGCGGGCGTGGAATGGCCGAGAAGTTCCTCGGTCAACCGGGCAGGTTCACCGAATTAGCCTCGACCGATCTGTTAGGGCGCTAGTTCGCGATCGCTCTGATGTTTTAAGATGGCGTCCATTGAAAGAATTTGGCATGAGCTACACCGTCGACTGTAAGTCCTGGCTTGGGCAGTTCAGTCCCGATAAGTGTCGAGGCCTTATTGACCATCTTGACGACCAGGCTTTCGTGGCGACCTATCTCCCTGTGGGTCAGATCCCTGTGATTCGCGACGAATCGTGGCAGCCGGTAGATGATCCCGACCGTGTAGCGGTATCAATTCGGGGAACTTTCGTTACGACCGAGTCGATTAAATTCCTTGTGAACACTGGAGCGAAGATTCACGACTTGAACTTTACGTTGTTAAAAAGAGAGCCTTATGGCGATTAGCTTCACCAGTCAAATTTTGGGTGGCGGACTTGAGGAAGCGTGTGTGAAAGATGGAGAAGGATTGAATGTCAGTTCCGGAGACGCTCGACGGCTGGACAGTTGAGGTGGTCGAAGAACTCGTGCAGATCGGGCAGGTTGAAAGCTATCGACACGACTTCAAGGGAATGTTGCCAAGCCCTGACGAGCTGACGAAGCTTTGCTGCGCCTTTGTGAATACCGAAGGCGGATTTGTGGTCGTTGGGGTGCATCAGCAGAAGGGTGGTCAGTTCGACCCTCGGGGCATTCCGCCTTCAACGGAGATTGCTTCAGAGTTTGGGCAGAAGCTCAAGGCGGTGCCGACCATCCCATTTGAGGTGCCTCTGCCTATTTTGTTGCCGAACTCGTCTAACCTGATCTACGTCTTCCATGTGCCACGGAGTCTTGAGCGTCCGCACCTGCCACTGCTGGCCGACAAGCGCATTTTCTGGAAGCGAACAAATACGGGCAATGAGCAGATGAGTCTAGAGGAGATTCGTGCCCAGTTTAGGAACTATGAGGAGATGCGCGATAAGCTGAAGTTGTTGTTTATTGAGTTGGTTCAGAATCGTGAGGTCTTGCAGGAGGTTGCGCACGTAGATCTAGGTACGTACTCGTTGCAGACGCTCGATAATGACGTCCTTGATCGTCTGTTGGTAGATGTATACTCGCTTATTCAGGATGATGTTGAGTTGACGCGGGCGCTCCTGTTGATTCGACAACAGATCAGAGCGGCTAACTCGAAGACGCAGATCTTCTTCCGTCAGCTTTCTATTCCTTCGGTTAGCTATGACAATTTGATTGTTAATCACCTGAAGTTCATGCAGGCGGTTGAGGCGGTTCTGCTTCCGGCTATCGAGCAGGCAGTGTACATCCTTAAGGAGCGGTATGGGCTGCGTGACCCGTTCGCTGAGGCGGAGTAACGCGTCTCCTGGATGTATCTACGCCGTGTTGGATGGCGTCACTCCGTCTTCTGTGGTGATGCATCCAACGTGTCAGCAAGATCAAGGATTCTTTTCGCCTGCGGACTATGCTTCAACAACACCTCGCCAGGCCCGCCTAGGTCGGACGGGGGTGTCTCTCGATCATCGAGAGACACCCCATTGCGTCTCGTCTCAGGCGGGCTTCCAGAGGAAGCCGTTCACCCTGCTCGCGACGTCATCGCGCATTGCCGCAGTCACGTGCTGGTAGCGCGCGGCCATCTTCGAGTTGGACCAGCCCATGAACTCCATGGCGGTCCGTTCTGGCACGCCGAGCAGCAGCAGAACCGTCGCTGCGGTGTGCCGGGCGTCGTGCAACCGGGCGTCGCGGACGCCAGCCTCAGCCAGCAGTGCCTTCCATTCGTAGGCGTCGGTTCGCGGGTCCACTGGCTTGCCGTTCGGCTGGGTGAACATCCAATCGCCGCCTTGCCACAGGTTGCCGGCGATCTCTTGTTCCTTATCCTGTACCTCCTTGTGTGCCTTGAGCAGGTCAAAGAGTTGGTCGGGCAGGCGGAGGCCGCGTCGACCAGCAGCCGACTTCACATCGACCTCGACGACTCCCGCAAAGTGCAACGTCAGGGAGAACGGGATCGGTAGCACCACACCCGGGGACCGCTACCAAAGCGGCATCAGCCCGTATGGCGCATATGACATGTGTGGCAACGTGTGGGAGTGGTGTTCGTCGGAGACTACGCCGGGCAGACATGAACTCAAGGGTGGCGCATGGACAAGTCCCTTTAGCAGGGCCACGCCGTCGTCGTTCAATGATGCAGCCGAAACCATGTGCGACGACGACACCGGTTTTCGCTGCGTCACGCCAGCCGAAGCACTGGAAAAGCTGTTGGGCCTCTAGATCGGCGCGACTGGCGACCCAAGGTCGATCGCCACCAACGGAGCGCCGGGCTGCCCCGGGCGCGGCACCAACGCAATCGCCGTGAGCACCTCGACCACCGTGCCCTCCTGCATCCAGGTCGCCGGCCCGTCGATCATCGACCGAACCGCGTGTGCGTCATCCGGTGCGAAGATCCACAACACATCCATCCACGACGGCGCGACCTGCCTGTATCCACACAGACCGACCTCGGCCAGGTCGCCTACACCTTCGCCGCGTTGCCACGCCCATCCGTCCAGGTGACGAAGGTCGGTCAGTTCCGGCCACAACATGATGGCCAACTCCAGCGGCGTCACGACGTCGCCCCGAGATCCGGGCCGGTGGACACAGCGGCCGGGGAGCCCACCGTGTCCACCGGAGCCTGGAACCGGCCGTCCCGAGCGAGAGCGCGCGGGCCCGGGACGGCCGAAGTGTTCGGATGTAAGAGCCGGCCCAACCACGACGTGCGGCGGTGCCGGTGGGGGTCGAGGCGCTGTTCCAGGCCACTAAGCGACGCACGGGCCGCGAGGAACGCGGTACAGCGGGCGCAGCGCGGACCGGGAGGGGTCTCCATTGGCGCGAGCAAGATCGTCACGCCGCACACCGTTTCCGGCTCAGGACGGTTGTCGTGGAACTGCTCGTCGGTCACCGCGTGGTCGACACGATCACTGCTGGTCAGCCACGTAGTGAAGAGGGTCCCGGCGCGCGACTGCTCGGACATCGACGGGCCTCCAAGTTGGGGGAACAGGGGCCACCAGACTGCCAGCTAGCTCGAATACTGACTAGAATATTCGGAATATCCTCTCGTCAATTCATCCCATTGGGTGTGTGTCCGTCGCCGCGCACTCCGGTTCCATGGACGGACCAGGGCCGACCGGCCCGGACACGAACGGAGCGACCGTCATGGACCAGAACCTCGGTGAGCTGGAGTTCCTCGGCACAAGCAGCACCAACGGCGAGTGCCCGCGCGTGTTCCGCACCGCAGGTGGCGACTACGTAGTGCAGGGCTACCGCATCACCGACCAGGCCGCGCTGACCCAACTCGCCGAGACCTACGGCGGCCTGCCCGACCGCGAAACGGCCGTGGTGATCCCGGCGAGCCTGCTCCAGTTCTTCCCCCGCTCGTGACCCCTCGGGAACTCCTGGCCCAGCAGTTCCAGACGTTCACCCGCTCGGCGTGGCGGCTGGAGACCCGCGACAGCTACACCGTGCCGGCCGAACAGGCGTCGCTGACCACCTTCCTTGCAACCGGTGAACTGGACCTGACCTACAGCCAACCCTGGTTCGAATCGGTCCGAGCAGCGACGGCGGCCGGGCGGAGCTACGGGCGCGTCCGCGTCTACCCGGAGCCCTTGACCGACTACCTCACGTTCGAGTTCGCCGTGGCCCCGTTCAACATCGAGGCTGGCGAGGACATCCGAGTCATGACCCGCTCCACGGCGACGACTCTGGGACTGCCCGACTACGACTACTGGCTGTTCGACAACGAGCGCGTGGCGATCATGCACTTCGACGACGCGACCGGCCTCGTCGCCGTGGATGTCCTCACCGAGCCGGATACGGTGTCGCAGCACCGCGCGTGGCGTGACCTCGCGTGGACGCACGCAGACAAGTTCGAGACGTACAGCATGAGTCCATGACGGGGAGCGCGTGACCGGGTTCGAAGATCGGCGGCAGGACTTCGGCCGTACCCTGCGACGCCTCCGCGAAGCCACCGACATGACCGGCGTCGAATGGGCCGCCGCCCTCGGCGACGGCTGGTCACAGTCGAAGGTCTCGAAGCTCGAACTCGGCACGCAGACGGCCACCGAGGACGACGTCCGCGCCTGGTGCGCGCTGGCGGCAACACCGGACTCGGTGGCCGCCGACCTGATGAACCAGGCCCGTGAACTCCAATCCGCACACGTGGTGTGGCGCCGCCGGCTCCGGCACGGTCACCGCGACCGGCAAGCGGAAAGCCTTGCCACCGACGACGAGGCGACCAGCATCCGCGTTGTCGAGTTCGGCGTGGTGCCCGGTTTGGTGCAGGTCTTCGAGTACGCCCGCGAGGTGTTCATCCGGCACGCCGAACTACTCGCAGTCGCGCGGGACGCCGACGAGTCGGCCCGGCTGCGCGTCGCCCGGCAACAGGTGCTCTACCAGCCCGGCAAGCGCATCGAGATCCTGGTAGCCGAGGCCGCGCTACGAAACCCGATCGCCGCGCCGTCGGTGATGGTGGCGCAGATCGACCGGCTGATCACCGTGACCGGCCTGCCGTCGGTGCGGTTCGGTGTGATCCCGCTTGGCGTCCAGATGCCCTACGTGCCGGTCAACGGCTACACGATCAAGTCGACCGCCGACGGGGAGACGGTGTTCGTGGAGCAGTACACCGACGAGCACCGGATCACCGACCCGGCCGAGGTCGGCGTCTACCACAAGATCACGGACAGCCTGTGGCCGATCGCCGTCACCGGGGCGGATGCACGGGACTTGCTGATGCGAGTAGCCGAGCAGTACCGAACTCTCTGAGATCGGCCGACGGCCAATTCCGCGGTTCCCATAACCGCAGGTCAGGGACCAGTCGGTGTTACGGTGCCGGTCATGACGGTGGAGCGTCCCGGGTGGCGGGAGTTGGCGGCCCGGCTGGTCGCGGACGCCTCCCGTATCGACAGCATGGCGCGGACGGCCGACGTGCCCGATCCGGCCGAGGCCGCCGAGGTTGCCGGGGCAGTCGCTGCGCTAACCACGGAGCTACGGCGGCTGTCGATAGGTGTCGGCCGCGCGTACGGCGGCCGGCTGCCTGACGCGGTGCTGGCCGGCTACCGCGACGCGGTGAAGCACCTCGCCGACGCTGAGCCGGGCCTCGCTCTCGCTGCCGGTGAGCTGCGCCGGACCGTGCTGGACCCGTGGGGCGGCTCGTCGCCAACTCGAACGTGACCTCGATGCCTTGTCCTGCAACGCGTAGGCTGGTCCTGAGCCCGTCACCCCTCCCTCCTGGTGACGAGCTCCTTCATGTCGACGTTGCGACGCCCTGCCTACGCCGGGACGAACTGGCCGATGACAATACGGAATTCGACCAGATTCGGGCCAGAAGCAGGAAGACTACCCCGGAGTGCACGCAATGCGTCTCACGTTAAATCCCATCAACCATTGCGACAGAACACAAAAGGGCGCGGCGGCATTCTCGGCCGCCGCGCCGGTTGACACGCCTAGCGGATAAAGGCGCCGTTAACCGTAGATGTAGACCGCGTTGACGGTCACGCCCGTATCCGACAGGTGAAGCGACTGGTTCGGCTTGATATTATAAGGGTTGGGGTCGCCGACGACGTAGATGTAGGCGAAGTTCCAGCCCGAAGTCACATCCTGGACGTTGGGAATCCATGTGCGCGCCCGAGCCCACCCCGTCCCGTCGTCCGCGAAGCACGTGTTGGCGCCGGTGTGCTCCCACAACTCGACCCCGCGTGACCAGTTGGGGCGTGCCGGGCAGTCGGTGACGTAGGTAGCCGCACTGGCGGGCGCCGCCATTGCGATCCCCCCACCGATGACAGCGGCGGCGGCCAGTGCCGCCGTCGCTATACGCTTTGCCTTGCCGTTTGCCATGCTAATCTTTGCTCCTTGTCTCGTACAGCTGGCGAAACCTATGTCGAGCGGAGGTGCGGGAGGAGCTCCCGTGTGATGGCTCGACCGTGCCCCGATGGGTCGCAACGGCAATCACACGACTGAACGCGATTCACCTTTTGTCAATCCAGTGAAATCCAAAGCTGCAACATGACCCGCTCGACGATGTTCACCATGTCTGACGGGTCCACGCGATGCGAGCGTTTCGGACCTGACCGAACAGTCTTGACACGGCCGGCCCCTGCCGACGGCGGCAACGCCACGATCCCCGACGACTAGACTTCGGGTGCATCGTCAGGCTTGGGGGGGCAGCCATGCTACGAGTGCATCTGCACGCTGAGGACCTCGCGCGCGTCCGCTTCGCCACCGCGCCGGCGCCGGTCCTGGAAACGGCGATGATCCTGCTGGAGCTCCGGAACCGACCGCAATCGGCCACCCGCGGCCACCACGACTGGCGGCCGCGGGCACGCTCAGCCTTGTCGTCCAGCGCTCGGCCGCTCGTGCAGCTCGTGCCGTCCCAGCACCATGCGCTCTACCTCGACGTCCTGACCACCGACGCGGAACAGGCATTCCAGCTCGTCCGTGATACCGCCACGTCGGTGCACGCCGAGAACCTGACTCGCATCGCGCAGATAGGTGTCATCCCCATCCCCACCTGGCTGCGCCGCTACGCCGACGGCGACACCGGCGTCCTGGACGCCCTCGACGACGCGTTGCGCGCCTTCCATACCACGTGCCTCGCTCAGCTATGGCCCACGGTGACCGCCCGGTTCCACGACGACATCACCCACCGCATGACCACCCTCGGCGCGCACGGCCTCGCCGCCATGATCAGCACGCTCAGCCCCGACCTCTGCCTGACCGGCACGACAATCACCGCGCGCTACCCGTGGGACCGCGACGTCCACCTCCACGGCCACGGGCTGATCCTGATGCCTTCCGCGTTCTGGACCGGCCATCCACGCATCACCTGGGACCCTCAGGACCCGTCACAACACGTGCTCATCTATCCCGCCCGCACCAACTATCGCACCACGACCGGACCGATCATGGAAAAGGGCGATGCGCTGGCCGGGCTGGTCGGTGCGACCCGTGCCGCCGTCCTCCGCGCCCTCGCCCAGCCCAGCACCACCAGCGGCCTCGCCGGCCACGTCGGCATCAGCGTCTCCTCGGCCTCCGAACACACCACCGCCCTACGCAACGCCGGCCTGGTCACCAGCCACCGCCTCGGCCAAGCCGTCCACCACCACCTCACTCACCTGGGAATCTCCGTGCTGATGCAGCACTGATCCTGGCCCAGCAGCGCTTCCCGCGCTGTGCGGGCTAGAGAGGGCAACGAGGATGACCGACAACCACTGGAGCACGCGCGCGGCGCTGGAGCTGGACGTCGCGGCAGCCTTCGTGTACGTGGAGAAGCCGGAGCGGGCTGTGCGGCAGGGTGGTCGGAGGTTGGCGTTCTCCAGCGAAGTGTGGTGGGAGCCGCCGGACGGCGTCGGGTACCGGCGGTCGGTCTACTCGCCGGAGTCGCTCCCCGGTGATGACTTCGTGCCGGCGGGGTAGTTCGCTGAGTCGTCTCAGTCGTCGTCTCATTCGTCGACGGCCGGACCAGTTCGCGGGCTTCACCGGGTTGCCCTGACCAGCGGTGACGGCTCCAGGCGTACTCCGCCGTACGGCCATGCGTAGAACTTGAAAGCGGAAGACGGGCAACCGTCCGGGGGTTCAAATCCCTCCGCTTCCGCTCGTGGGTGACGTGTGCTCGCGGACCTTAGGTCCGCTGCGCCGGGGTCGCTCCAGGTGTTGTGTGGGACTCGCGCCACACACCCCCAGGCAGGGAGGGCTTCGCCCCCTGCACCCCTTCGGGCTCGCCTCGCATCGCCCTCGGGGGCTCGGCTTCGTGTCGAGGGGTGCGTTGTGTGTCGTTGCCATCAGGTGTGTAACGGGGGGTACGAGTGGGAGCGATGGGGGGCGGTAGACCCGGTGTATGGCCTATCGCAGCGGGTGACGTGGACCAGGGGAGGGGTTCCAACTTGTCGCATACCCTTGCTCGCCGGATTGCGGCTGGATCCGGCGCGTTGGCGATCGCGTTCACGACGGTTCTCGCGGGGATGGCCGCGGCGGACGAGACACCGACCGGCACGACGGTGACGTCGCCGTCGGAGACGACGACGGTGACGTCCACGGCGGGCGCGCCGACGACGGTCACGTCGACCTCGACGTCCAGCGTGCCGCCGTCGAGTACGACCAGTTCGAGCACGACCACGTCGTCATCGACCACGACTACGACCACGCCGCCGACGAACCCGCCGTCGCAGTTCGGGTTGACGGCGGCGTTCGACAAGGCCACGTACAACTCCGGCGACGACGTCAGCGGCAAGATCACGATCACCAACACCGACGACGTCGCCCATACGGTGCACATGAGCCCGTTCGGCGAGAACGTCGACCTGGCCTTCCCGAACTGGCCGGCCATATGGCCCGGCATGGCCGGTGTGAACCTCGACCCCGGCAGCTCCGTCGTCCTCACCGTCACCGGCACGATCACGGACGCGCACAAGTCGATCACGCTGTGGGCGAACCTGATCGTCGACTCGAAGAGCGCCGTGCAGACGGCATCCGGAACGGCGTCGGTCGTGCCGACCACGGGCAGCATCGACGGCACCATGTACTTCGACGCCAACGGCAACGGCCAGTACGATCCGGGCGAGGGGCTCCCGGACGTGCAGGTCACGATCACCGGGGGAGCGCCGAGCCAGACGCTGCCGGCGCAGAAGACCGACAAGGACGGGCATTTCGCCTTCACGGACATCCCGTCCGGCTCCTACACACCTAGCTTCAGCGGTCTCGGTGGTCTCGTGACGCCGTGGACGCCGTGGCAGGTCAAGGACCAGAGCGTGCGCGTCACCGAAGAGGCACGGCACAAGGTGTCCGACACCCTGGCCGCATCGGTGAAGCTGAACGCGGACAGCTACGCCGTCGGCGACACCGCGCAGATCACGGTGACCCTGACCAACAGTGGCGACCACGACCTCGCGGGGATCACCGCGTGGTGCGACCGCAGCGGTGACTCGCACGACTTGGGCTGGAACATGGCCGGCTGGGGCGACCTGCGCGACGGCCATGGTGTCACGGTGCCAGCCCACGAGACAGTGACCGTCGGCGCGACGGAGGCGGTCCCGGCCGACGCCGGGGTCTACGGCTCCACCGGAGTCGGCTGCGACTTCGGCCAGTTCGACGCGCAGTACCAGGACGGGACCGCCCGCTCCAACTTCGCCACCGCGCAGGTACCGGGTGCGGTGGCCTCGGTCGAGGGCGCGCTGGTCTACGACAAGGACAACGACGGGCACACCGTCGGTGTCCCCGGCGTCACGCTCAACCTGACCGACCACGCCTCGCAGAAGGTCGTCGCCCACACGATCACCGATGCCGACGGTGGGTACGCGTTCAGCGGTCTGCCGGCCGGCAGCTACGACATCGCGCTGGTCGGCGCCTGGAGGCTGACGGACAGCGAGTCGCCCACACGGTCGTTCCGCGCGGGTGACAACCCGGGACAGGACATCAGCGTCGAGCCGGTGACCACGTCCAGCTCGACGACGGACTCGTCAACGACCAGCCCTTCGCCGACCGACTCGTCGACGACGAGCCTGCCGCCGACGAGTCCTTCGATGACGAACGCGCCGACCACCGACACCTCGACAGCTGAGCTCCCGGTCACGCCGGTGGACCAGGCTTCGCCGGCGCTGGCGTACACGGGGGTCGCGGATGCGGCCTCGCTGACCATGGCGGCGATCGGTGCGCTGGTCTGTGGCGTCAGCCTGGTGCTGATGTCACGGCGTCGCCACGCCCACTGACCGGTTCGGACGGCCGCTCGGAGCTGCGTCGAAAGGTGGCATTTCGGGCGGCTTTCCGACCTGTGAAGTCGATGTTGTAACGGGCCGCGGCGGTTCAGGCGATCCTCGCGGTAGACCCGGTGTGCGTCTCTGATGACGCCGGGTGACTGAACCAGGGGAGGGGTTCTTCATGGTGCATGGTTTGCTGCGCCGGATGGCGGTCGGGTCCGGTGCGTTGACTCTCGTGTTCAGCACTGCGTTGGCGGGTGCGGCGGCGGCGGATGAGAGTCCGCCGACCTCGTCGGTCGTGACGCCGGCGCCCAGCGCCTCGACGTCAGCGACTCCCGCGCCGAGCTCGACCGCAGCGACGCCGAGTAAGCCGGCGGCGAAGGCGCAGGACGAACAGCCGGCGCCGAAGATCGACGTGACGGCGAAGTTCGACAAGAACGCGTTCGACTTCGGCAAGGACGTGACGGGGTCGTTCACGGTCACCAACAACGGAACGGCCGTCGCGAAGGGCGTGACCATGTTCGCGTCGGGGAACAACGTCAAGTTGACGTTCTCCGGGGCGCCGGTCAACAGCGGGCCGTTGGGGACCGGGGTGGACATCGATCCGGGGCAGTCGGTGGTGGTCACCGCCGCGGGGACGATCCAGGACAGCAAGATCCAGACGATCTGGATGTCCGTGCAGGTGTGGGCGGATCCGACCAAGCCCGCCCTGACGGCGAACGCCTACGCCTACGTTATCTCCGGCCGGGGCGGCGTGGACGGGGCGCTGTACTTCGACGCCAACGGCAACGGCCAGTACGACCAGGGCGAGGGGCTGGCCGGAGTGAAGATCAAGATCTCCGGTGGGGCGCCGTACCAGGACGTGCCGCCGCAGACGACGGACCGCGACGGGCACTTCGCCTTCACCGACGTCCCGTTCGGCTCCTACTACGCCCAGTACGACGGGCTCGGCGACCTGGTGGCGGGCACGGCGGACTGGACGGTGAGCGACCAGGCGAAGACCCTGCTGGTGGAGGCCCGGCACAAGATCGCCGACTCGCTGAAGGCGTCGGTGGGGCTGGACGCGACCACGTATGCGCCCGGTGACACCGCGAAGATCACGGTGACCCTGACCAACAGCGGCGACCACGCCCTGAGCGGCATCACCGAGGTCTGCAACGGCGTCGGCAATCCGAACGAGCTCAACGGCTACGGCGACGGCTGGGGCACTCTCCCACAGGGCAAGGCCGGCGTCACGGTGCCCGCGCACTCGACGCTGACGGTCGATGCCACGGAGAAGGTGCCGGCCGAGGCCCACGACTGGGGCTTCACCGGCCTGGAATGCGCCTTCGGCCAGAGCGACTTCGACAGCGTCTTCACGAACTTCGCGATCGCGAGCGTCCCGGGAGCGGTGGTCCCGACCGCTGTGCTCAGCCTGGGCTACGACAAGAACAACGACGGCCACCCCCTCCCCGTCACCGGCGTCAAGGTCTACCTGACGGACGACGTGACCAAGAAGATCGTCGCCTCCGCGGTCACCGATTCCGCCGGCAACGCCACCTTCGCCTCGCTGCCCGCCGGCCTCTACGAAATCGGTCTCGTCGGACCGTGGCAGGTGGCCGGCGACAAGGGCCAGGGCACGACGTGGCCGACGATCCGGGCGCTGCACGGCCCGACGGCTGTCGCCGTGGAACCCGGACCGGATCAGCCGGACCCGACGGCCACCACGCCGACGACCGAGGTCCCGGTGTCGCCGGTCGCGGAGGCCTCGCCGACACCGGAGCTGGCGTACACGGGCGTCGCCGACGTGGCGACGCTGACCGTTGTGGCGCTCGGCGCTCTGTTGGCCGGCATCGGCCTGATGGTGCTGTCCCGGCGTCGCCGGACGTACTGAACAACGAGCACGGAAGACGCCGGCCTGCTAATCCGCAGGTCGGCGACCTGCGCCTGGGGAGGGGTTCTGTGGGGTATTCCCTGCTGCGCCGGATCGCGGTCGGATCCGGCGCGTTGACGGTCGCGTTGACCACGGCGTTCGGCGGCGTGGCCGCTGCGGTGCCGCAGAGCGTTCCGTCTTTCGATCTGACGGTGGCGTTGGGCCAGTCGACGTACAACTCGGGCGATGACGTCACCGGGTCGATCACGATCACCAACACCGGCTCGACCGACGCGGACGGCCTGAGTCTGGTCATCTCGAACACCAACCTCCAGCCCGAGCCACAGGACTGGATGAACCAGTGGTACGGCGGCAGGGCCTCTCTCGCCCACGGAGCCTCCGTCGTGCTCCCGTTCAGGGAAACGATCCTGGACGGAGGCAAACCGATCGCGGTCGAAGCCGAAGTGCAGGGCTTCAACTTCGCCAAGGACAGCAACATCGCCACGGCGGCGGTCATCGCGACGAGGGGCAGCGTCGACGGCGTGCTCTACCTCGACGCCAACGGCAACGGCCAGTACGACGCGGGTGAGGGGCTCGCCGGCATCGACGTCTCGGTCAGCGGTGGCGCGCCCTGGCACAGCGAGCCGGCGGTGAAAACCAACCAGGACGGGCACTTCGCCTTCACCGACATCCCCTCGGGTGCCTACTCACCCGCCGTCGACGCCGGCCTGGTGCTCCCCTACACGACCTGGCACGTGAAGGACCAGACGCTGCCGATCACCCTGGAGGCTCGGCACAAGGTGTCGGACGCGCTTACGGCCGTGGTCGCACTGGACTCCGACACCTACGCGGCCGACGACACCACGCACACCACGGTGACCCTGACCAACAACGGCGACCACGATCTGCCCGGCATCACCGCGAAGTGCGACCTCAGCGGCGAGCCGAACACCCTGGGGCAGAACATGACCGGCTGGGGCGACCTCCAGGCCGGCCAAGGCGTCACGGTGCCCGCGCACGCAACGCTGACCCGGCAGGTGTCGGAGCCGGTGCCGGCCGGCGCGCTCTCTTACGGGCACATCTACCTCGGCTGCCTCTTCGGCCAGTTCGGCGCGGGCTACGAGGACGGCGCCGCCGTCTCGAACACGGTCTCCGCGCGCGTGACGGCGTAACCCAGGGCAACGCCAGGGTCCGACCCTGATGCTTCGAGCCTGCGCCCGGCGCAGGCTCGAAGCATGCTCAAGGTACGGAACGCCGCCTTCGTCGCCGCGCCGCTGCTGCTCGGCGGCTACGGCGTGGTGCGGCTGCTCACCGATCACGGGCCCGGTGTCGGATGGACGGTCGGGCACCTGCTGTTCCTGGCCGGTCTCGTGCTGTTCGTGCCGGTGCTGCTCACCCTTGGCGACCGGCCCGGAGCGGCGCCGGTGATCGCCGCCATCGGTCTGCTCGGCGTGGCCGCCTCGATGGCCCAGGTAGTGATCGACATCGTTGCCGGCCTGGTGGCGAGCGACCGCGCCGGGATGAACGCGATCTACCACCAGGTGCAGTCCGTGCCGGGCCTGCTGCCCGGCATCTACACGATCGGCCCCGCGCTGTTCTACGTGTGCCTGACAGCCCTGGCCATCCTCAACTGGCGCGAGCTGGGCTGGTGGAGCCCGATGCTGCTGGTCGTCGGCACGGTGCTGACGCTGGTCAGCCTCGACCTCATTCCGGTCACGGCAGTTTGCTTCCTGTTCGCGCTCGGTCCGTACGGTGTGCGCCGCACCGACCGTCGACTGACTGGGGCCGCGCCGTGAGTGACGCCAAGCTCTTCTTCCAGGAGTTCATCCGATCGCCGCTGACCACGGCCTCGGCGATCCCCAGCTCGCGGGCGCTGTCCGAGCAGATGGTCGCGCCCATCCCGGAGCAGGGCGAGCCGGTGGTCGTCGAGCTCGGGCCGGGCACCGGCGCCTTCACCGAGGTGATCCAGCGCCGACTGGACGGCCGCGGCCGGCACCTGGCCGTCGAGCTGAACCCGCGGCTGGCCGACGTGCTGGCGAAGCGCTTTCCCGACGTCGAGGTCATCGTCGCCGACGCGGAGAAACTGCCGGAACTGTTGGCGGAACGGGGAGTCTTCGCCGAGGTGGTGATCAGCGGGCTGCCGTGGGCGGCATATCGAGGAAGCCTCACCGAGGCCGTCGCGGCCGCGATGCACCCGGCCGGCGTCTTCACCCAGTTCACCTACACCTGGACCCGCTGGGCCGGGCCGTCCCGGCGGCAGCTCGCCGGTTTTCGGCGCTGCTTCGAGGAAGTCGTGCTCACCAGGACCATTTGGAACAATGTCCCGCCCGCGCTGGTGCACGTGATGCGCCGGCCGCGGCAGGTTTGACATCGAATCACAACGGGTAGGCAACGCTAGCCGCGTCTGGGGGCCGGTCGCGTTGACTGGAGTTCACCCCAGCGTGATTGGGTGGTGAGATGACGGAAACCAGGACCGAGAACCTGCCGTTGACCGACGGACGCGAGCTGCGCGTGACAGCCGCGGAACCGGAGGGTGCAGCGCGGGGCGGTCTGGTGCTGCTGCACGAGGCCCGCGGGGTCACCGACACGGTCCGGCTGCTCGCCGGATCGCTGGCGGCCGAGGGCTGGCTCGTGGTGGCGCCGCACCTCTACCCGGATGCAGACGAGCTGGCCGCGCAGGACGTGGCCGGCCAGCTCTCGCAGCTGCCGGTCGAGTCCGTGCTCGCGGACATCGACGTGGCCTGCGTGTGGCTCGCCGACCGGGGCATCACCCCGGACCGGACCGGTGTCATCGGCTTCGACCTGGGCGGCGCCGCCGCCCTGATCGTGGCGACCAAGCGCGCCATCGGCGCGGCGGTCAGCGTCTCCGGCAGCGGCATCGTGGCGCCGCTGTCGGACGGCATCCCCTCGCTCGTCGAGGTCGCGCACGAACTGAGCTGCCCCTGGCTGGGCATCTACGGCGAGCAGGACGAAGACGTCACCGGTGAGGAGGTCGCCAAGCTGCGGGACGCCGCCGCGTCGGCGCCCGTCGCCACCGACGTGGTGCTGCTCGCGCAGGCCAACCACCGCTTCGACACCGACCCGAAGGCCAGTGCCGAAGCGTGGCAGCGCACCCTCAACTGGTTCGACTCACACCTGAGGTGATCAGGCGACGCCGGCGGCCACCGAGATCTCCGGCTCGGTGGCCGACCGGACGTCGTCCACCGACACGCCCGGCGCCAGCTCCACCAGCTCCAGACCGGTCGGTGTGACGTCCAGCACGGCCAGGTCCGTGATGATCCGCTGCACCACACCGCGGCCGGTGAACGGCAGCGAGCACTCCTTGAGGATCTTCGGCGAGCCGTCCTTGGCGGTGTGCTCCATGATCACGATCACCCGGCGCGCGCCGTGCACCAGGTCCATCGCGCCGCCCATGCCCTTGATCAGCTTGCCCGGGATGGCCCAGTTGGACAGGTCGCCCGACGCCGACACCTGCATGGCCCCCAGGATCGCGGTGTCGATGTGGCCGCCGCGGATCATGCCGAACGACAGCGCCGAGTCGAAGAACGCCGCCCCCGGCAGCGTGGTCACCGTCTCCTTGCCCGCGTTGATCAGATCCGGGTCGACCTCGTCGTCCGTCGGGTAGGGACCGGTGCCCAGGATGCCGTTCTCGCTGTGCAGCACCACCGTGACGCCCTCGGGCAGGTAGTTCGGCACCAGCGTGGGCAGGCCGATGCCCAGGTTCACGTACTGGCCGTCCTCGAGCTCCCGCGCGGCCCGGGCGGCGATCTCCTGCCTGCTCCACCCCATCACTGGGCCTCCCTCACGGTCCGGCGCTCGATCCGCTTCTCGTTGTCCGTCACCAGCACCACGCGGTGCACGAAGATGCCCGGCAGGTGCACGTGCTCCGGATCCAGCTCGCCCGGCTCCACCAGCTCCTCCACCTCGGCCACCGTCACCCGGCCCGCCATCGCGCACAGCGGGTTGAAGTTCATCGCCGACTTGTCGAACACCAGGTTCCCGTGCCGGTCGCCCTTCGCCGCCCGCACCAGTGCGAAGTCCGTGGTGATGGCCTCCTCCAGCACGTACTCGCGGCCGCCGAACGCGCGGGTCTCCTTCGGCGGCGACGCCACCGCCACCCCGCCGTCCGCGGCGTACCGCCACGGCAGGCCGCCCTCCGCAATCTGCGTGCCGCCGCCCGCCGGCGTGTAGAACGCCGGGATGCCGCAGCCGCCCGCGCGCAGCCGCTCCGCCAGCGTGCCCTGCGGAACCAGCTCCACCTCCAGCTCGCCCGACAGGTACTGGCGGGCGAATTCCTTGTTCTCGCCCACGTACGAGGAGGTCATCCGCGAGATCCGCCGGTCGTGGAGCAGGACGCCCAGGCCCCAGTCGTCCACGCCGCAGTTGTTCGACACGACCCGCAGGTCGTCGACCCCGAGATCGTGCACCGCCCTGATCAGATCGCTGGGAATCCCGCACAACCCGAAACCACCCACGGCGAGGGTCGCCCCCGCGGGCAGATCACCGACGGCGTCAGCCGCTGACGGCCGAACCTTGTCCATTCTTCACTCCCCGGCCACGACGATGTGGACCCGTTCACGCTAGTGACCGGGCGGCGGAGGGTCCACCTCCGACCGGGGGTGGCCCCCGACACACCCGACAGGGCGAACCCGCAGGTCACACCCCCTCTGACCCCCTGTTTTGGAGCCTACGCGGGGAGTGTGTAGTCTTATCGACGGTAGCCGAGGGCTCCGGGGAGGCTTCGCCTAGTCTGGTCTATGGCGCCGCACTGCTAATGCGGTTTGGGTTCACCCCCATCCCGGGTTCAAATCCCGGAGCCTCCGCAACATCCTGCTACGGTAGGATGACAACTGAACACGCGCCCGTAGCTCAACGGATAGAGCATCTGACTACGGATCAGAAGGTTAGGGGTTCGAATCCCTTCGGGCGCACGCGCGAGAGTGGGAGAGCCTTGTTCACGAAGTGAACAAGGCTCTCGCTTTGTGTTTTGTGGGGCTCTCGCCCCACACCCCAAGGCAGGAGGGGCTTCGCCCCCCTGCACCCCCCTTCGGGCTCGCTTCGCATCGCCCTCGGGGGCTCGGCTTCGCCTTTGCCTTGTGTTGGGTGTGTGGTTCGGTGGGGTCGACACCTGGGGGCAGGGTGGGGTGGGCTGGACGGGTGTCGCACGATGGTGGCTACAGAACCTGGTGGCGGAGGTGCGGCGGGATGAGCTGGCAGAAGGATCTGCGGTCGCTGGACGCCGAGTTGGCCGAGAAGCGGATCACGCCGGCGGAGTACCGGAGTCGGCGGGATGATCTGCTGGCGTCGGTGTCGGGGGGTATGCCGCCGACCAGTCCGGGGCTGCCGTTTCCGCAGCACGTCGAGCCCTCGGTCAACGGGGCGGAGATGTGGACGGCGGTTACGCCGATGCCGACCGGGAGCCCGCAGGAGTACGGGCCGCCGCCTGAGTTGTTCAACACACGGATGACGAGGCGCACCAATCGCAAGCACGCGGTGACGGTGACGGTCGTGGTGGTCTTGTTAGTGGTGGGGCTGGGGGTGGGGTGGTGGTTCGGGTTCCGGGTGCCGACGACCACGTCCGCCGGCGGGCAGCCGGCGGCGTCGGGTGGTGCGGCCGTCACGGCGGTGCAGCTGAGTGATCTGCCGCCGTTGCCGGGCAAGGCGGACGCCAACAACGGGGACTACACGGTCGACCAGGCGGCGGCGAAGGGGCTGATCGAGGCTCGGGCGAGGACACTGCTCGCTGGGGACCAGGCGGGCAAGGTCGTCTTCAGTGGGTCGACGATGGGTGACCTGACCTACGTCGTATACGTGATCAACACGGACACGGCCGAGCAGGCGGCCAAGATCGCGGCCGACCTGGTGGCCTATCAGAAGGCGAACGCGCTGACGCCGACCGACAAGCCGGGGCTGCCTCCGTCGGTGAGCACGCTGCAGCTGATGACGGCCAACCTCGCCCAGTGCGTGGCGATCTACCCGTCGACGCACGCGGTGGTCATCGCATCGGCCAGCCAGCGGACCGGGCAACTGTCCGAGGCCACCATCACCGCGGGCATCCGGGACGTGATGGCAGTGGTCATGGCCCGGGTGCCGCTGAGCTGAGAGATAACAACCTGGTACTTCCCTGAGGCCGCCGCGGCGGCTTGGGCAGAATGGGGCCACCGACGAGGTCGACTATCCGGAGGTTTGGGGATGTCCTGGCAAGAGGAGCTGCAACAGCTCGACAGTGAGCTGGCACAGGGCCGGGTGACCCCAGAGGACTACCGCCAGCGCCGTGACCAGCTGTTGGGGCTGGCCCAGCAGGCCGGCGGCGCGCCCACCGGGCCGCCCTCGCAGCCGGTGCCGGCCCAGCCCGAGCAGGCCGCGCCGAGCCCCTTCGGCGCGCCGTTCCGCTGGCAGCCGAGCAACCCCGGCGGGGAACCGGCCGCCGAGTCGACCACGATCATGCCGCCGATCACGGACCTGCCGCAGGCCGGCGACCACGCGGAGCGCACGCAGGTCGTCCGCGGCGGCACCGCCGGTGTGCAACCCCAGCAGGGCCCCGAGAACGCCGAGCGCACGCAGGTGGTGCGCAACCCGCAGCAGCCGAACTTCCCGCCGCCGAACTACCAGGGCGGCTTCGGCATGCAGCAGCAGTCGCAGGGCAACTGGAACCAGCCCGCCCCGTGGGACAACGACAACGACATGCCGCTGCCGAACCCGAGCTCGCTCAACTGGATGCGGCAGGGGCCCGAGGTCTTCGAGGAGCGCAAGCGCTCCCGGGGCAAGATCATCGGCATTGTCGCGGTGGTGGTCGTGCTGCTCGCGGCCGGCTTCGGCGCGTACATGATCTGGGGCCGCGGCGGGCCGAGCACCCCGACCGCCGGCGGCGGCTCGACGACCGTGGCGCCGACCACCACGACCAAACCGAGCGATCCGCTGCTGGCCGACATCGCCGGCACCTCGCTGATCCCGGAGGGCCGCAAGGTCACCGACTTCGCCGCCGTGCAGGGCCTGAACTACCTCACCCCCGGCGCCAAGGACAGCGAGGTCGCCGCGTACGAGGCGGGCAACCCGTCCACCGTGCGGTTCGCGATGTCCAAGAGCGGCGGCGACACGATCATCGTGCTGGTGGTCAAGGAAGGCAGTGCGGACGCGGCCAAGCAGGCCAAGACCCAGCTGCTCGCGCTCCAGACCGGCTACGGGCAGAAGACCGAGACCGCGCCCGTGGGTGTCAGCGCGACCGGCCTGGACACCACTCCCGGTGCGTCCCCGGTGCTGCGCCGGGCGCACTACGTCTCCGGCGACTACGTGGTGCGCATCGAGGTCAACGGCACCAGCGTCAGCAGCGTCGAGAAGGACTTCACCAACACGATCACCGCGCAGACCACCAAGCTGAAGCCCGATGCCTGATCAGCCCACCAGGGGGCCGGTCGCGTGCACGATCGTCGCTCGGAACTACCTGCCCGCCGCCCGGGTGCTGGCCGCGTCCTACCTGCGTCAGCACCCGCGCGGCCGGTTCACGATCATGGTCGTGGACGCGCTGCTCGGCGAGCTGACCGGCGGCACGGACCAGCTCGACCTGGTCGGTCCGGACGTGCTGACGGTGTCGGAGCTGGACTTCCACCGGATGGCCACCGCCTACTCGGTGACCGAGCTGTGCACGGCGGTCAAGCCGTTCCTGCTGCAACACCTGCTGCGCAGCCATGACGTCGTGACGTACCTGGACCCCGACATCGAGGTGTTCGCCCCGATCACCGAGGTCGACGAACTGGCGGCGCAGCATGGAATCGTGCTCACGCCGCACGTGCTGGAGCCCATGCCGCGGGACCAGTTGCGACCGTCCGAAGGCGACATCATGGCCGCGGGCGTGTTCAACCTCGGCTACGTCACGGTGTCCCGCAAAGCCGCCCCGTTCCTGGACTTCTGGGCCGAGCGGCTGCGCCACGACGCGATCTCCTCGGTGACCGAGCAGCTGTTCACCGACCAGCGCTGGGTCGACAACGTGCCGGCGCTGTTCGACCACACGGTGGTCCGCGATCCCGGTTTCAACCTGGCGTACTGGAACGTCTACCAGCGTGAGCTGGCCCGGACGGCCGACGGCACGCTGACCGCGAACGGCGTGCCGCTGCGGTTCGTGCACTTCAGCGGGTACCGGCCGGAGAAGCCGTGGCTGCTGAGCACGCACTACGCGGACAAGCCCCGGGCGCTGCTGTCGGAGTACCCGCTGCTGGCCGACCTGTGCGACAGCTACCGGGACAAGCTGATCGAGGCCGGCTACGCCGAGTCGCTGGAGTCGATCCCGTACCGCTGGAACACCGCGGCCGACGGCACTCCGCTGTCACATTCGCTGCGCCGCGCCTTCCGGACCGCGTGGGTGCAGGCCGAACGCAAGGGCGCCGAGATCCCGCCCACGCCGTTCGACCGGGACGACCCCGACGCGTTCCTGCGCTGGGCCTGCTCGCCCGCTGACGGGGCGCAGGCGGGCGTCGGCATGACGCGCTGGGCGATGTCGGTGTGGAGTGCCCGCGCCGACCTCCAGATCGCCTTCCCGGACCCGCTCGGCGCGAACGCCGAGGACTACCGCCACTGGTGCATCACCTCGGGCGTCGCCGAGCACGAGATGCCGCGGCGCGCGGTGCCCACGGGCCCGAAGGCCGGCTCCACGGTGGCGATCGAGGACACGCGCGGCGTCAACGTGCTGGGCTACCTGACTGCCGAACTGGGCGTCGGCGAGATGGGCCGGCTGGTGCACGACGCGATGCGCGAGGCCGGGCTGCCGATCGCCGTGGCGGTCGAGGAGTCGACGGTGCACAACCGCACCGACCACAAGCTGCCCGACGGCGTGCGCCCGCAACCCCCGAAGTTCCCGGTCAGCGTGCTGTGCGTGAACGCTGACATGACCGAGCAGACCCTGCGGCTGCACTCCCAACTGGGCGGCGATCGCTATGTGATCGGCGTGTGGTCCTGGGAACTCGAGGAGTTCCCCGAGTGGATGCACTCCGCCTACGGACTGGTCGACGAGGTCTGGACGGTCAGCGACTTCTGCCGCGCCGCGCTGGCCGAGCACTCCTCGGTTCCGGTGCACACCGTCCCTGTCCCGGTGCGTGATCCGCTCGACGGCGCCGAGCCGCCCGCCCGCGACGGCGACGGCCCGACCCGGTTCCTGTTTGCCTTCGACTACAACAGCTTGTTCGACCGGAAGAACCCGCTGGGTCTGGTCCGCGCCTTCCAGAAGGCATTCGACGGACGGACCGACGCTGCACTGGTGATCAAGTCGATCAACGGCGACCTGCATCCGGCGCAGCGCGAGCGGCTGCGTGCCGCCGTGCGCGGCGACGACCGGATCACTCTGGTCGAGCACTACCTGTCCAATGCCGAGGTGCGCGAACTGTTCGCGTCGGCGGACTGCTACGTGTCACTGCACCGCAGCGAGGGCTTCGGCCTGACCGTCGCCGAGGCGATGGCGCAGGGCCTGCCGGTGATCACCACCAACTACGGCGGCTCCGGCGAGTTCCTGACCGACGGCGTCGGCTGGATCGTGCCGTACGAGCGGGTGGCGGTCGGCAAGAACCAGCACCCCTACCCGCCGACCGCCGTGTGGGCCGAGCCTGACACGGACGCGGCGGCCGAGGCGATGCGTGCGGTCGCCGCCGACCCGGCCGAGGCTCGTCGCCGGGGCCTGGCTGGTCGCAACCACGTGCTGACGACGCGGACGTTCGAACGGGCCGCGGCCTGGGTCGACGAGCGGGTGACGGCGGCCTACCAGCAGTGGCGGGCCGAGCCTGACGCCGCCCCGGCGCCCACGGAGTCGGGTTCGGACGACGACCAGCAGGTGCTCGCCCCGCTCCAGCAGTCCCGCGAGGCGCTGCGCTGGCGGGCCGATCCCGGTGTGCCGAGCAGGATCCCGGTCGCGCCGATGGTGCGTCGTGGCGTGCTGCGCCTGATCGATCACTACGACGTGCACCAGCGGCGGGTGCTGGCCAAGCTGATGGACGGCGTCGAGGGCGCGGTGCGTCGGGTGGAGAACCGCCTGACGGTGTCCGAGCAACGCACGACCGCCCGGCAGACGCACCTGGACCAGCGCATGGACGAGGTGGTCAGCCGGCTGGCGGAGCTGAACGCCCAGGTCGGCGCGCTCGACAGCGACGCGCAGCGGCTGGGCAAGGGCCTGGCCGGCGAGGCCGAGGAACGGTTCCGGCAGGTCAGCGAGCTGGCCGGCCGCGCCGACGAGGCGAGCCGGCGCATCGACGACGTGCGGCGCAGCGCCGAGCACGTCGACCACAAGCTGGTCGGTATGGTGCAGGACCGAGACGCCCGGATCGAGGAGACGGCCGCGGCGGTGACGAGCCTGAGCCGTCAGGTCCGTGCGCTGGACCGCAGCGTCCGCAGCCACCACGAGCTGCTGGATCCCGCGCCGGTCGACGGCCCGAGCGAGCCGGTCTCGACCGACGTCGGCATGCTGCGGCTGCCGGCTGAGGACACGGTCGTGCTGCCCTGGCTGCGGGCGTATTCGACGTGGGAGGAACGCGAGTCCCAGCTGCTCGACGAGCTGCTGAGCCCGGGGGCCACCTTTGTCGACATCGGCGCGCACGTCGGCTACCACACGGTTCGGGCGCTCCGCCGAACCGGCGAGACCGGCGCCGTGTTCGCCGTCGAGCCCTGGCAGCGACTCGGCGAGCTGCTGGCGCACAACGTCCGCGCCAACCTCACCCCCGCTGTCGCCAGCACGCTCACCGTGCTGCCGGTCGCCGCGTGGGACGAGGACCAGACGCTACGGCTGGAGCTGGCCGGTGACGGCAACAGCGGCGACAACCGGATCGGCGCCAACGGCGAGATCGAGGTTCGGGGCGTGGCCCTGGCCGGCGTCGAGGAGCTGCGGGCCCGCCGCCTCGACGTCGTAAAGGTGGATGCCCAGGGCCGCGACCACCGGGCGCTGGCCGGGCTGGCGGAGCTGATCCGTCGCGACCGGCCGCACGTGGTCTGCGAGTTCTGGCCTGAGGGCGTGCGGGACCTCGGCGACGACCCGGCCGCGACGCTGGCCCGCTACCGGTCTTGGGGGTACGAGCTGGTGCCGGTGATCGAGGGTTCCGACGAGGACCTGACCGCCGCTTCCGACGACGACGTGATCCGGCGCGCCGAGGCCGAGCAGGGCGGATTCGTGACGTTGTGGCTGCGGCCGACGAGCAGAAGGAAGTAGCGGGATGCCCCCCAGCGATGTGACGTCGGTGCGCTCCACCTGGGAGCAGTTGGGCCGCACCGACCCGATGTGGGCGGTGCTGTCCACGCCCGGCCAGCGCGACGGCGAGTGGCGGCTGGAGGAGTTCCTGGCCACCGGCCGGGACGGCATTGCGCACATCCGCGGCCAGCTCGAGGCCTGCGGCGCGGAGCTGGGGCAGCGGGCGCTGGACTTCGGCTGCGGCATGGGCCGGCTCAGCTTCGCGCTGGCCGAACTGGTCGACGACGTCACCGGCATCGACATCGCGGCCTCGATGGTCGAGCAGGCCGACAAGCTCAACCGGGAGCCCGAGCGGATCCGGTTCGTGCACGGCGACGGCGAGACGCTGCCGTTCCCGGACAACTCGTTCGACAGCGCGATCAGCCTGATCGTGTTGCAGCACGCGCCCGCCGCGGTGTCGCTGCGCTGCCTGCTCGAGCTGGCCCGGGTGGTGCGCCCCGGCGGCGTGCTGGTCTTCCAGGTGCCCAGCCATCTCGAGGAGCCCGTGTCGCTGGACCCGCAGGCGTACCGGGCGCGGCTGGAGATGGTGGATCCGCCCACGCGGATGGCGGTCGGCGAGGCCGTGAAGGTCCGGGTGCGGGTGACCAACGACAGCCCGCTGGCCTGGCAGCACGCGGGCGCGCTGCGGCTGGGCAACCACTGGCAGCGCGACGGCCGGCACATCGTCCAGGACGACGGCCGGGTGCGGCTGCCCAGCACGGTCCAGCCGGGCGAGACCGTCGAGCTGGAGCTGCGGGTGTCCGCGCCGGAGCAGCCGGGACGCGCGCTGCTGGAGCTCGATCTCGTGCACGAGCACGTGACGTGGTGGAGCGGCGTGGGCAGCCCGACCACGTTCGCCGACGTGGACATCGAACCCGCGCCGACGGCGCCGGTCGAGACGGAAGAGACGGCGACCGAGACGCCGGTCACGGTGGACGCCGCGGTGTCCGACGCGGCGATCGAGATGCACCCGCTACGGATCGACCTGGTGCGCGGGCTGTTCGAGCACCTCGGAGCGGCCGTGCTGCGGGCCGAGCGGGACGACCTCGCCGGCGACGGCTGGATCAGCTACACGTACGTGATACGTCTGAATGGCCCATCGCACTGATCAGGCTCCACTAGTCTGACCACACTGGTCGGGCGTCCTGAGGGGGGCAGGTGGCAGCAGGGCAGCAGACGGGCAAGCGACGTGTCGTGTTCATCGACATCGCCCGTGCCCTCGCGGCCCTGCTCGTGATGGAGAGCCATCTCGTCACGGCCTGGACGGTGCGCCACCACGTCAGCTCGCCGGTGTTCGACGTGGTCAACTCGCTGTTCACCGATCCGCTGTACCTGTCCAACCAGGGGATCGGCCAGCCTGGGGTGCCGCTGTTCTTCCTGATTAGCGGCTTCATCGTGACGCCGTTGGCGGTGCGTCAGGGCGTGGGCCGGTTCGCCGTCGGCCGCGTGCTGCGGATCTATCCGACGTTGATCGTCGTGGTGTTGCTGACCGGCGGCGCGATGCTGCTCGGCCTGCAGCCGTTGCTGACCGGGCAGGCCGACGACGTCACCCCGCTGACCCTGCTGACCAACGCCACGCTGGTGAACTACCTGCTGGTGCCGCAGGTCGTGCTGATCGGCGTCGCCTGGACGTTGATCATCGAGGTCGTCTTCTACCTGTTGATCATCGCGCTGCTGCCGCTGGTGCGCCGGCACCTGTGGGCGGCGATCGCCGTCGAGCTGACGTTCGTGCAGATCGTGCTGATGACCGCGCGGTCGTTCGGCCCCAACTACCTGCTGTTCGCCGTGACGGTGTCCTACATCCCGATCGTGGTGATGGGCCAGGTGATCTGGGCCGCGAACAGCAAGCGGATCCCGCTGTGGGCGGCCGGTGTGCTGATGACCGCGTGCTGGGTGCTGTACGTGTGGGCGGGCATGCGTGACATGGGCCGGATCGACAGCTCCTACGATCTGTCGCTGGCGATCGCGCTGCTGTGCTTCCTGCTGGGCCTGTTCGCCGAGGACCGGCTGAAGGAACGCGCGGCCTGGACCTGGCTGTCCGAGCGGACCTACTCGCTGTACCTGTGGCACGGCCTGGTCGGCTACGGCGTGCTGAGCGCCGTCGAGCCGGTCGTCGGCTTCGAGTTCGCCCTGGTGGTCGCGGTGATCGCGACGTTCGGCGCGGTCGAGGTCAGCTACCGGCTGATCGAGCACCCCAGCCACGTGCTGGCCCGCAGACTGGCCAGCCGCAAGCCCGACGAGAAGCCGCGTGACATCGCCGCCGAGATCGCGGCCGAGGTCACCACCCGCATTCCTCGGGTCGAGGAGCCGACTCGACAGGTGGCGGTTCGTCCCCGCCCGCCGCAGCCGCCGCAACGCATGCCGATGCCGCAGCCGCGCGACCAGTACCCGCCCCGGAATCCGCAGGCCCGACCGGCCCCTCGTGCCCCGCAGCTGCCGACCGCGCCGCCGCCCGGCCGGCACCGCGGCTGACTACCGCCGGGGGTGGGTGGCCATCGCCTTGGTCAGCGTGTCCAGCACCTTCGGATCAAGTTCCACCGAGATGCCCGGGGCGATGCCCCGCTCGACCATCTCGACGACGACCGTGTCGCTGTCCACCATCAGCTGCGCGACGGCGGCCGGGTCGCTGAGCAGCTTCGCGCCCTGCACGACGCTGACGTTCTGGAAGGCCGCGGCGATCGACGGCGTCGCCCAGGTGGTGAACGAGTCGCCGATCCAGGTGGTCGTGCCGCCGACCGTGCCCTTGACGTCGGCCGGGTTGTGGAAGGTGAGCACGTTGCGGGCGTCGAACGAGTCCTGGAAGGTCCGGTCGGTCGTGCCGTCGGGGGCCAGGGTCAGCCGGTCGGTCGTGTCCACGCCGGTCCGGCCGATCAGCGGCGGCAGATCCGCCGGGCCGCTGTAGGACTGCCCCTTGGCGACCTTCCACGTGCTGTCGATGCCCGGCACGATCGAGTCGGCGACGGCGCGGGTCATCAGGAACCCGCCGACGAAGGTCCAGTGGCTGTCCTGCGGGAAGTACACCGGGCCGCCGATCTGCTTCTCCGCCGCGTGCACCGCGCCGCGCAGGTCGATCGCGCCGGCCTCCTTGACGATGCGCGGCCAGAACTGGTCGCTCAGCTTCTTGGCGCAGTCCTTGCCCTCGTACTGCGACGGCAGGTTCTGCGGCTCGATCGTCGACTTGTCCGGCGGCACCACCAGGACGAACCGGCGGCCGGAGCCCACCACGTCGTCCTTGAGCCGCAGCACGCTCTGCATCACCGCGTCCAGCGAGGCGTTCGGCTGGCACTTGGCCCGCATGTCCTCGCCGTAGTACATCCAGCCGTTGTTGCCCTCGATGACCTGGGGGAACACCGCCGCCTGCTGCGGCGGGGCCTGGATGCCGCCGGGGGCGGCGTCCGTGCCGCTGGAGCCGAGCGCCGGCGGCTCGCCGAACACGCCTCGGCTGATCTGGTCGTTGGCCTGGATCGCGCTGTTGCGGAAGGACAGGTTGTCCACCGCCCACGGCACCAGGCCGCTGAAGAAGCCCCAGCCCTGCGACAGGCTCGGGAACGGGTGCAGCGGTCGGTTCTCGATCGCCGGCGGCTGGCCGAACACCGCCAGCCCGGCGAGCGGACCGAGGAAGAAGATCACCGAGCACACCAGCGCGAGCCGTTGCTTGGCCGCGTGCCGCGGCCGATAGTTCGGATGGTCGCTCGGCAGCCGCGCCTCGTGCACGGTGAACGGTTGGGTCTGCTCCGGGTCGGGCTCCCCCGTTTTCAATGGCACCGACACGAGCAGCACTCTAGTCACCCGCCGAGCCGGCACGGCCCTGGTTGGGGAACTAGTGCGTAAGCGCACGCCGGGGCAGCGGGCTGGAATAGACGATCGTCGTCGTGACGGGGCCGAGGGAGGAGATGCGGCCGGTGACCTCCTCCAGGTGGCGCATCGAGTGGGCCAGGACCTTGAGCACGAAGCAGTCCTCGCCGGTCACGTGGTGGGCCTCGACGACCTCCCGGGTGGAGTCGAGGACGGCGTGGAACGGCTTGTAGTTGTTGGTGGGGTAGCGCAGCCGCACGAAGGCCATGATCGACAGGCCCAGGCGCTCGGGGTCGACGACGGCGGAGTAGCCGGTGATGACACCGGATTCCTCCAGCCGACGCACCCGTTCGGTGACGGCGCTGGGGGACATGGCGACGGTGCGGGCGAGGTCGGCGTAGCTGGCGCGGCCGTCGGCCTGGAGTGCCTCCAGGATGCGCCAATCGGTGGCGTCCAGGGAATCCATGGTCACAGCGGCAGAATGTCATGGAATCCCCGCCCGTTGGGCGAAGGTGCCGTGGACGTTGGGTTCAGCCCGGGGGCTCCCCTCCCTAGCGTTGAGGCATGAACTTCTTCGAAATGCGTCTGGCATCCCAGACGGACCCCAGCGACGTCAGACAGGCCCTGACCAGCGGAAACCCGGGTTTTGTGCTGGTGGACACACGCAGTGACGAAGCCTGGGCGCAGGGGCGGATTCCGGGGGCGGTGCGGCTGGCGGGGGCCGAACTGGACCCGGCGGTGCCGGTGGTGACCTACTGCTGGGGACCCGGCTGCAACGGCGCGACGAAGGCGGCGGCGGAGCTGACGCGGCGCGGCTACCAGGTGCGGGAGATGATCGGCGGCATCGAGTACTGGATCCGCGAGGGCTTCCCGGTCCGCACGGACACCGGCGACGAGCTGCGGGAACCGGATCCGCTGACGGCGCCGGCGCGAGCGGTGGACTGCGGTTGTTGACGAGTTAACCTTCGCTGGTGGCAGTTGTGCTCGACGGTAAGTCGCTGACGTGCACGGAGGTGATCGCGGTCGCCGTCCGCGGCGAGGCCGTGAGCATCGACCCGACCGCGCGGGAATGGGTGCGACGGGCGGCGGACCTGGCCAAGGAGGTCACGGGCCGCCGGCCGGTCTACGGCCGCACGACCGGCGTGGGCGCCAACCGGATGGTCAGCGTCGAGGAGCAGGAGGTCGCGGCGTTCGGCCGCCGGCTGCTGCGCAGCCACGCGGGCGGCACCGGACCGCTGATCCCGGAGGCGGAAGCGCGGGCGATGATGGTGGTCCGCGCCAACCAGATCCTCGCCGGCCACTCCGGCGTCTCGGAGCACGTGCTCGACTCGCTGGCGCTGGCCCTCAACGCGGGCTGCTACCCGCAGGTGCACTCGATCGGCGCGATCGGTACCGGCGACCTCACGGCGTTGGCGGAGCTGGCGCTGACCCTGCTCGGCGAGCAGCAGTGGCTGGGCCCGCACCCGTTGCCGCCGATCGACTTCGCGACCTCGGACGCGCTGGCGTTCCTGAGCAGCAACGCCCTGACGATCGGCCAGTCGGTGCTGGCACAGGGGCAGTTGTCGGCGTTGCTGGACCAGACGTGCACGACGGCGGCGCTCTCGCTGCTGGCGGTCGACGGCTCGGTGGAACCGTTCGCGGAAGTCGTGCACCAGTCCCGGCCGCACCACGGCAGTCAGCTGGTGGCGCGGCGCATCCGCGACCTGCTCGGCGAGATCACGCACACGCCGGCGCGGGTGCAGGACCCGTTCGGGCTGCGGTGTTTCCCGCAGGTGCACGGCGAGGCGGTGGACGGCCTGTCCGCGCTGGAGCAGGTGCTCAGCATCGAGATCAACGCCGGCGCGGAGAACCCGCTGGTGTCGGTGCTCGACGGCGACGTCTTCCACCACGGCGGATTCCACAGCATCACCCTCAGCCTGGCCCTGGACAAGGCGCGGCTGTCGGCGTTGCAGTCGGCGCAGCTGTGCGTGAGCCGGCTGGCAATGCTGTGCGAGCCGAACTACACGGGCCTGCGGCCGTTCGCGGCGGACGAGGCGAGCGGCAGCTCCGGCCTGATGGTGATCGAGTACACCGCGGCGGCCTCGCTGGCGAGTTTCCGATCGATGGCGATGCCGGCGGTGCTCGGCCACGCCACGCTGTCCCGCGGCGTGGAGGAACACGCGAGTTTCTCGGCCCAGTCGGCGCGGATGACCGGCGAGGTGGTGCCGCACTTCGTGATCGTGCTTGCGTGCGAGCTGATCGCGGCGGTCCGCGTGCTGCGGATGCGGCAGATGCACCCCATCAACAGCGTCGAACTGCGCACGGCGTTCGAGAACGCGGTGCACATGCTGCCCAAGGAGACCGAGGACCGGCCGCTGACCGTGGACCTGATGACGGCAAGCGCGCTGCTCACCGGTGAGCGCGTGGAGGTGCCGGAGCAGCTCCGCCGCGTCACAGATAAGCCTGCGTGAGCTGCCGCTCGGCGTCGTCCAGGTACTCGACGAGCATCCGTTCGGCCCGCTCCGGCCCATGCTCGGCCAGCGCGTCCAGGATCTCCCGGTTGCGCTTGATGTACGGCTCGTGGAACCGCTTCGGGTCGCCCATCACGTGAAAGACAAGCCGCAGCTCGGCCAGGATGCCGCGCATCATGTCCACCACTCGAGGGCTGCCTGCGAGGGCGCACAGTGCCTGGTGGAACCGCAGGTTGTGGGTGCCGACCGCGACCCAGTCGGCCCGGTCGGCGGCGGCCACGGCCTCGTCCACGACCTGGTGCAGCCGCCGCAGCTCGTCGTCGGTGACCACGGCGTAGCGCAGCGCGCCGCACTCGACGACCTTGCGCAGCCGGTACAGGTCGGTGACATCGTCCCTGGTCAGGGTGCGCACGAACACGCCCCGGTTCAGTTCGTGCACCAGCAGCCGCTCGTGGGTGAGCAGCCGGAACGCTTCGCGCAGGGTGTTGCGGGAGACGCCGAGGGCGGCGCCGATCGCCTCCTCGGACAGCCGGGTGCCCGGCGGCAGATCGCCGACGGTGATCCTGGTGCGCAGCACGTCGGCGACGCGTTCCGCGGTGCTCACGCGGTCCAGCTGGAGGCGGTCGGCGGCGAGCAGCTCCACCGGACCGCCGGTCGGATCGGCCACGGGGCTCCTTTCGGCGATAACGTTGAACAATATATTTTCACCGGTTCGAGCGGCCAAGCTCCACCCCAGCGTGTGACGGCGCCGGTGCCACAGTGGGACCGGCCGGGCGAAGTGGAACGTGGGCGTGGCAGGGGATGGGCGCCCGGCCACGCCCACGACAACTACGGTGGGGCCCGTGAAGGAGCGACGCGCCGCGCACCTGTTCGCCTTGTTGGTGCTCGTGGTGACGGTCGGACCGGTGGTGTCGATCTGGCTCTCTGTGATCGCGGCGGCCGCGCTGTTCCTGCCGCAGGTGCCGACCAGCTTCACCGGCGGCGGGCTGCGGTCGATCGGGCTGCTGGTGGCTGCGTCGCTCGCGGTGTCGCAGGTCCTGGTGCCGGTGCTGCGGTTGGTGCCCGGGCGGCCATACCCTCGCATCGGCGCTGCGCTGTGTGCGCTAATTGGGTTGTTTGCCGGCGTGCTCGTGGCGATCCTGGCCTAGCGTGAATCACATGACCGAGCGAGCCGAGGTGATCGTCGTCGGCGGTGGTGTGATGGGTCTGTCCGCGGCCTTCCACCTTGCCGAGGCAGGCGTCGACGTCATGCTGCTGGAACGGGACGAACTCGGCTCCGGCAGCACCTGCCGGGCGGCCGGCGGCGTGCGCGCCCAGTTCTCCGACCCGGTCAACATCGAGCTGGCCCGGCGCTCGCTCACGGCGTACGAGAGCTTCGGTCGTCGTCCCGGCGCCGAGATCGACCTCCGCCAGCACGGCTACCTGTTCCTGCTCGACAATGACGCCGACGTGGCCGCGTTCGAGGCCGGCGTCCGATTGCAGAACCAGCTCGGGGTGCCCAGCCGGATGCTGACCGTCGAGCAGGCGGTCGAGCTGTCGCCGCTGATCGTCGGGGACGGCCTGCTCGCCGCCGCTTTCTCGCCCACCGACGGTCACTGCACACCCGAGGCCGTCGTCCAGGGCTACGCCCGCGGCGCGCGGGCGCTCGGCGCGCGCATCCGTCAGCACTGCGCCGTCACCGGGATCGAGGCCGCCGACGGCGTGATCACCGGCGTTCGGACGACAGACGGACTTGTCGACACGTCGACCGTCGTCGTGACGGCTGGGGCGTGGTCGGCCGAGGTCGGTGCGATGGCCGGCGTGCCGCTGCCGGTGGTGCCGCTGCGGCGGCAGATCATCGTCACGTCCGAGCTGCCGGATGTGCGCGCCGACCTGCCGATGACCATCGACTTCGGCACCTCGTTCTACTTCCACCCCGAGGGCCCGGGGTTGCTGGTCGGCATGTCCGATCCGGACCAGGAGCCGGGTTTCCACCTGGGCACCGGCGACGAGTGGCTGCCCGGGCTGGCGGAGGCGGTGCAGCGGCGGGCCCCGGCGCTGGCCGACGTCGGCATCGCGCACCGGTGGGCCGGTCTGTACGAGATGAGCCCCGATCACAATGCGCTGATCGGCGAGGCCCGTGACGTCAGCCGGCTGCTGTACGCGACCGGCTTTTCCGGGCACGGGTTTCTCCAGGGGCCGGCCGTCGGCGAGGTGCTGCGGGACCTCGTGCTCGGCGTGCCGCCCGTGGTCGACGTGTCCGGCCTGTCCGCCGGCCGGTTCGCGGCCAGGTCGGCTCGCCCCGAGCTCAACTGCGTCTGATGCTGAACCCCATCCATCTCCGTACGCTGACCGAGGCGGTCCGAACCGGATCGTTCGCCGAGACCGCGCGTCTGCTCGGCTACACCACTTCCGCGGTGTCGCAGCAGATCGCCATGCTGGAACGGGCTGTGGGCGCCCAGCTGTTCGAACGCTCCGCGCGCAGCGTCCGGCCGACCGCCATCGCCGAGCGGATGGCGCTGCTCAGCCGGGACGCGCTGGCCGCACTGTCCGAACTGGAGCGTGAGGTGCGGGCCCTGACCCGTGGCGACGCCGGCACGTTGCGGCTGGCCAGTTTCGCCACCGCCAACGCGCGGATCATGGCCTCCACCCTCGCCGCCATCGTCGAACGCCGCCCCGGCGCCGATGTCCTGCTTGACGAGGGCGAACCCGACGAGGTGCTCGCCGGTGTGCTGGACGGCGACCGGGACGCCGCCGTCGTGTTCGCGTACGACCTCGATCCTCGGACCTGGCCCCGTGAGCTCATCGCCACGCCCCTGCTGTCCGAGCCCCTCGTGCTGGTCACCTCCCCCGGCCACCGGCTCGCATCGCGGGCCGACGCGTCCCTTGTGGAGGTCGCCGACGAGCGCTGGATCTGCACCCGCAGCGACACCGCCGGCTCGAAGTCCCTGGAACGCCTCTGCGCCACCGCCGGCTTCGTCCCGCGAATCACGTTGCGTAGCAACGACTACGGCGTCGTCTGCTCACTGGTGCGGCGCGGGCTCGGCGTCGCCGTCGTGCCCAAACTCGCCCTGGGCATCGACGCCGGGCTCGGTGTGCTGCGGATCGCCGACGGCGACGTGTTCCGGCGGATCCTCGCGTTGCACCGGCCCAGCAACACCAACCCCCTGCTGCCGATCGTGCTGGACGCGCTGCGAGCCCAGTGTCAGGCGATAGCCCACCGCTGGGGCTGACTTGTCCACAGGCGCCGAGTTGTCCACATCTGGATCTTCGCCCCGCCCGGAGACCCCTCCGGTCGGTACGCTGGGAGCGGGGCCGGCCCCCAGGGATGGGCGGGGGCTGTTTTTTGCTGGAGCTAGAGCTTCTTCATGCGGACGCGGCTGATGGAGTGGTCGGCCTCCTTGCGCAGCACCAGGGTCGCGCGGCCGCGGGTGGGACGGATGTTGTTGACCAGATTAGGCTCGTTGATCTCCTGCCAGATCTGCGTCGCCCGGGCCACGGCCTGCTCGTCGGTCAGCGACGCGTAGCGGTGGAAGTACGAGGCCGGGTTGGTGAACGCGGTGTCCCGCAGCTTGAGGAACCGGCTGACGTACCACTTCTGGATGCAGTCGGTGCGCGCGTCCACGTAGATCGAGAAGTCGAACAGGTCGGACACCGCGAGCCGCGCGCCGGGCTGGAGCACGTTGAGACCCTCGACGATGAGAATGTCGGGCTGCCGCACCGATTGCCGGGTTCCGGCCACGATGTCGTAGCTGAGATGCGAGTAGACCGGGGCCTCCACCTCGGGCGCGCCGGCCTTCACGTCGGCGACGAAGCGGACCAGCGCCCGGCGGTCGTAGCTCTCCGGGAATCCCTTGCGGGTCATCAGACCCCGCCGCTCCAGCTCCGCGTTGGGCAGCAGGAATCCGTCGGTGGTGATCAGGTCGACCCGCGGATGGTCGCTCCACCGGGCCAGCAGCGCCTGGAGGATGCGGGCGGTGGTGGACTTGCCGACCGCGACGCTGCCGGCGACGCCGATGATGAACGGCACCTTCTCGGACGGCTCGCCGAGGAACGTGGTGGTGGCGGCGTGCAGCCGCTGCCGGGCCGCGACCTGGAGGTTGATCAGTCGGGACAGCGGCAGGTAGATGTCGGCGACCTCGTCCATCGACACGCGGTCGCCGAGGCCCTGGAGGCGGTGCAGCTCCTCGGAGGTCAGGCTCATCGGCGTCGCCGCGCGAAGCTCGCGCCAGTGATCGCGCCCCAGTTCCACGTACGGGGTCAGGTCCCGAGCTCGCGTCACCCGCACAGTGTCCCCGCAGGTCCCGGTTTCGTTCACCCCCGCGACACGTGATGTTGACGACGCTGAGCACCTGCCACCGCTACACGAACGGAGTAACGCCCGAGATCAACATGTCTCCGTTGGATAACGATCTTATCGCGGAATGTCGACTGTTTCATGACAGCGTAATCGTTTGCGCCGATGTGACCTGCGAAAACGCAAAGCCGCGGATGACTCTCGTTAACTGTGATCGTCGCGGTGGATCGCCGAATTACGTGACGCTCGGTGATAACCGAGTTCAGCTCGCCTAGTCGATCTTCACGTCATGTCACGACCGGGTGACGTTTCCGCTGGTCAGACACTATGGGGTGAGCCTTGGGCGGCATAGATCACTCCATCGAGTAGTGTGACGCCGCGTTCCACACAGGACTTTCACCGAACGCGGCGCTAACCGCCCGTTCGGACTATGTGTCATGAGCTTCGAATACGCCCTTTCGGGTCAGCGCTGCTCGAACCGTGACACCGCAGGGCAGGTCAGAGGTCGGGGACCAGCGCTAGCAGGCAGTCAAAGAGGAGAGTCATGGCAAACCGGTTCCACCCGGGTCGTATCGGCGCGGCCGTGCTCGGCGCCTCGATCGCCCTGATGGCGGCGGCACCGCTGGCATTCGCGGCGCCGGCGGCCCCCGCGGACGGCACCTCGTCGGTGACCGCAACGCCGATCAAGCCGAACCCCGGGCCCACGGGCGTCAACGTCGAGCTGAAGAACGACAAGCAGCAGACCACGCCCGAGGAGACCGAGCTGATCGGGTTGAAGGTCGAGGGCGTCAAGGACCCGGTCTTCACCTATTGCATCGGCCTCACCCGTGACCTCAACGGCGAGAAGATGCACGAGGTCGACTGGGACAAGTACCCCAACGAGAGCGTCGACTTCAACAAGAACAAGGCGCAGATCAACTGGGTGCTGCACCACTCGTACCCGACCACGAGCCTGGCCGACCTGGGCAAGGCCGCTGGCATCCAGAACCTGGCGCAGGACGTGGCCATCGGCGCCACCCAGGCCGCCGTCTGGCACTACAGCGACGGCGTCGACCTGGTCGGCGCCCAGAGCACGGACCCGAGCCACCCGTACTCGCAGAAGGTGGTCCAGGACACCGACAAGCTGTACCACTTCCTGACCGACAACAACCCCGGTCTGGACCAGCCCAAGCCGACGCTGAACATCAACTCCAAGGACGCCAAGCAGAACGGCGACCTGGTCGGCCCGTTCGTCGTCGCCAGCACCGCGACCGGTGAGCTGAAGCTGGACACCAGCAAGCTGCCGAAGGGCGTGACGCTCGCCGACGGCAAGGGCAATGCGGTCACCTCCGTCAAGGACGGCGACAGCGTCTTCCTCAAGGTCGCGGACGGCACCCCGGCCGGCAGCGCCACGTTCGGCATCTCCACCGAGGCCACGCTGGAACTCGGCCGCATCTTCATCGGCGTCGACGACACCCCGAAGAAGTGCAGCGGTGATCTCACCGAGGACCAGAAGAAGCACGAGTGCCCGCAGGAGCTGATCGTCGCGCAGGCGTCCAAGGCCACCGTCTCGGCCCAGGCGACCGGCTCGTGGACCATCACCACGACGTCGAGCACGACGCCGCCGCCCACGACGACCACCACCACGACCACCACCACGACCACGACGCCCCCCACGTGCGTCACGGCCACCACCAGCAACACCAACGGCGGTGGCGGCGACACCCCGATGCCGCCGACCTGCGCCACCCCGACCACCAACGCGGACACCAGCCAGCTGGCTTACACCGGTGCCTCCGTGATCGGCCCGATCATCGCCGGCCTGGTGCTGATCGGCGCGGGTGTGGGCGCGCTGTTCTTCGTGCGTCGCCGTAAGGCCAAGCACACCGCCTGACATCAGGCGACACGCTGATCCATGTGGGGCCTCCCGTGCGAACGGGAGGCCCCACTGTCGTTCCGGTTAGGTACGCTCCGTTGTCGACCCTGACCTCGAAAGGTGGACAGTGAACGTCCCCAACGCGACTGAGCCCGCACAGTCCGACAGCACGCCCCGTGCCGGCCGCCGGCCGGTGATGGTGACGTGGCAGGGCCTGACCGGCCCCCGCCTGGAGTCGGCCCGGCTGGTGCTGTCCGAGCAGCGGATCAAGGGCAGCGGCCGGGTCGTCGCGGCCGCCATCGAGGGCAAGGAGGCGTACAACGCCTCCTTCGAGCTGTCCGTCGGTGAGGACGGTGTGGTGAGCCGGCTGCTGCTGCGCAGCACCACGGCGGAGGAGGAGCGCACCATGTCGCTCAGCCGCACCGAGGACGGCATGTGGATCGTCGACCGCGGTCGCGGCGCCGAGCGCCGGGACTTCGAGGGCGCGCTGGACGTCAACCTCCAGAGCAGTGTCCTGTTCAACACCCTGCCGGTGCGCCGGCTCGGGCTGCACCATGAGGCCGGCGAGCACGAGCTGCCCGTCGTCTGGGTGTCGCTGCCGGACCTGTCGGTCAGCCTCGTCCGCGAGCGCTACCGCACCGTCTCAGTCGACGAGAACGGCAGCGTGCTGGCCTTCGACCGCGGCGACGCCAGCGTCGAGCTCAGCGTCGACTCGAACGGCCTGGTCATCGAGTACCCGGGCCTGGCACGACGCGTCTGACGTCCCTTCCGTCCGTGATCACAGCACCTGGACGACGGCGACGGTGCCGTCCAGGGAGGTCAGCCGGCCGCCCTTGTTGCCCAGGTCCCGGAGGTTGGCCAGGGCGTCCCGTGCCTCCAGGTCGACCTTGACGGCATGCCGGGCGCCGGAGCGGTGCTGTTCGAGCTCGCGACGGGCGAGGTGACCGGCGTTGACGGTGGCGGCGAGGCCGCCGGTGGAGGCCAGGGAGCCACGAGCTGCGCCGAGGCGGCCGAGGGCGTCGTCGACGGCGTCGAGCAGGGCGGCCCGGTTGCCCTCGCACATGGCCTGCACGAGCTCGGGACGGCTGCCGGCGACGCGGGTGCCGTCGCCGAAGGCGCCGGCAGCCAGCGCGAGGGACAGCGGCCCGCCGGAGGCGCCGACGCTGGCCAGCACGGCGGCGAGCAGGTGCGGCAGATGCGAGATGCGGGCAACGGCGTCGTCATGTGCGGAGGCAGAGGCGGGCACGACGTGGGCACCGCAGGCCAGGGCCAGGTGCACGACCTCGGCCCACACCTCCTGGTCGCTGTCGTCCTCGGTGGTGACGACCCAGGCGGCGTCCCGGAACAGCTCGGCCGACCCGGCGGACCAGCCGGAGCGCGAGGTGCCGGCCATGGGGTGGCCGCCGACGTACCGCGCGTACGGGTTGATCTTGCTGACGGCCTCCGACACGGCGCCCTTGACGCTGATCACGTCGGTGAGCCGGCACCCCGGCGCGTAGGCGGACACCGACCGCAGCACGTCGGACAGCGCGGTCAGCGGCACGGCCAGCACGATGAGGGCGTCCTCCTCATCCGCCCGGCGCAGCGCGTCGTCGACGCTGTCCTCCACGGTGAAGCCGGCGGCCCGGGCCGCCTCGGCGTCGGTTGTCGACGCGGTGGCACCCCAGGTCGCCCGGCCGGCGGCGCTCGCGGCGCGCATCACGGACCCGCCGACCAGACCCAACCCGATAACACAAACAGGCAGCACGCTGCCCATCCTGCCGGCACGGGCAGACCCGGCGAAACCACCCCTCCGTGTTTAACGGAGCGCGTCCAGTGCGAAGGCCGCGTACATGGCCACGCCGTGCTCCATCGCGGCCTCGTCGAACAGCACCCGGTTGGAGTGGTTGGGGGCGGCGGCGTCCAGCTCGACCGACGGCGGGCAGGCCCCCAGGAAGGCCATGGTGCCCGGAATCTGCCTGGTCACGTACGAGAAGTCCTCGGCGCCCATCATCGGGTCGGCCATGGGCTCGCTGTTGCGGGTGCCGAGCACGGTGGCGGCCAGGTCGAGCACGGTCGCGGCGACCTCGGCGTCGTTCACGGTGATCGGGTAGCCGCGTTCGATCTGGAACGTGGCCGAGCAGCCGTAGGCGGCGGCGGTGTGCTCGCAGATCCGCTTCGCCTCGGTGTGCACCTGGCTGCGGGTGGTCTCGGTCAGGGTCCGGATGGTGCCCTCCAGCTCGGCGATCTCCGGGATGATGTTGTTCGTGGTGCCGGCGGCGATCTTGGCCACGGTCAGCACGGACGGCTCCGAGGCGCTGACCCGCCGGGTCATCATCGTCTGCAGCGCGCCGACCATCGCCGCCGCGGCCGGCACCGGGTCCAGGGCCTTGTGCGGTTGCGAGGCGTGCCCGCCGCGGCCGATGACCCGCACCCGGAACACGTCGGCGGCCGCCATGATCGGGCCGGGCCGGGTGGTGATCACGCCGGACCGCATCGTCGAGGTGATGTGCAGCGCGAGCGCCTTGTTTGCCAGCAGGCCGGACGCGCCGAGCACGCCCTCGTCGATCATGTGCTTGGCCCCGTGGTGGCCCTCCTCGCCGGGCTGGAACATGAACACGACGTGACCGGCCAGGGCCTCCTTGCGGGCGCACAGCAGCCGCGCGGCGGAGGCCAGCATCGCCACATGCGTGTCATGGCCACACGCGTGCATCGTCCCGTGCACCTCGGAGGCGAAGGCACAGCTGGTCTGCTCCGTCAGGGGCAACGCGTCCATGTCGGCCCGAAGCAGGACGGTCGGGCCGGGACGGGCCCCGTGCAGCACGGCCACCACCGAGTCGGTGGATTTCCCCGTGGTGATCTCCAGCGGCAGACCCTCCAGCGCGTGCAGCACCGCCGCCTGCGTCTGTGGGAGGCGAAGTCCCAGCTCAGGCCGCTTGTGGACCTGTCGGCGCAACGCCACCGTGCGGGGCTGGAGCGCGCGGGCTGCCTCGATGAGACCAGCGAGCCGGGGGTCGCCTGACTGGGTGGTAGCTGGGCGTGCCGCTGAAGTGGTCATCCAGCCATGGTCCCACCGGAACCACCGTCCGGCCGATCTTCGTGACGCCGGCTTGGGGGATGGTGCTTCCGGGTGACCGGCCCGTGCGCATACGGTGTGCACATGTCGGTGCACGAGCCGGTCAGTGGTTTCGGTGTCGCCGTCGTCCGGGAGGACGGCAAGTGGCGCTGTAGCTCGCTGGAACTGGCCACCCTGAGCGAGCTCGACGCCGCCATCACCGCGCTGCGGAAGATCCGGTCGACCGGGGCCCTGTTCGGCATGCTCAACGTCGACGACGAGTTCTTCGTGCTGCTGCGGCCCAGCCCGGGCGGCGTGTCGTTGCTGCTGTCCGACGCCGCCGCCGCGCTGGACTACGACATCGCCGCCGACGTGCTGGACCTGCTGCGCGTCGAGCCGCCCGACGACGAGGACGACGGCCTGTGGCCGGAGGGCGACCTGGCCATCCTCGCCGACCTGGGGCTGCCCGACGGCGAGTTGCAGGTGATCGTCGACGAGGTGGACCTCTACCCGGACGAGCAGCTCCAGATGATCGCCCAGCGCTGCGGCTTCAGCACGGAGTTCGCGGCGCTGGTCGACCGTGTCCAGCAGTGACGAGGAGCTGATCCGGGCGGCCATCCGGGTCGCCCGCGAGGCCGGCGAGGACATCCCCATCGGCGCCGTCGTGATCGACCGCGACGGCCGGGAGCTGGCCTCCGCATGCAACGCCCGGGAGCGCCTCGGCGACCCCACCGCTCACGCCGAGATCCTCGCCCTGCGCGCCGCTGCCGCCGAGCTCGGCGACGGTTGGCGACTGGAGGGCTGCACCCTCGCCGTCACCGTCGAGCCGTGCACCATGTGCGCCGGCGCCCTGGTGCTGGCCCGGGTCGAACGCGTCGTGTTCGGGGCGTGGGAGCCCAAGACCGGGGCCGTGGGTTCGCTGTGGGACGTCGTCCGTGACCGTCGGCTCAACCATCGGCCCGAGGTGCGCGGCGGCGTGCTCGAGGCCGAATGCGCCGCCTTGATGGACGATTTCTTCGCCGCCCACCGACCGTGACCTGGCTAACTGTCCCGTTTTGTCCGGCTCCGACCGGGCATCCCTGTGGGGACGGTCGCACAGGGAGGCACTGATGAGCGTGTTCGACAAGGCCAAGGACAAGGCCGAGCAGCTGATCGGCGAGGCCAAGCAGAAGGTCGGCGAGCTGACCGGCAACGAGAACCTACAGGCCGAGGGCCAGAAGGATCAGTTCGTCGGCAAGGCCAAGGCGGCCGGCCACGACCTGCTCGACAAGGCCGGCGCCGTCGTCGACGACCTCAAGGCCAGGCTCCACCGCAAGTGAGCCCCGCGTGCCGGCCGGCGCGACGGCTCCTGTAATGTTCTTACCGGTGGCGTGTCCGAGCGGCCGAAGGAGCACGCCTCGAAAGCGTGTGAGGGGAGACCCTCCGTGGGTTCAAATCCCACCGCCACCGCTGCTCAGAGCCCCGGCAACCGAACCAGGTTGCCGGGGCTCTGACGTGTGGTGGCATTCGTCGTCAGAAGTCGGTGCGTCGCCAGGCACCGACGAACTCGCGGTAGACGAACTTCTGGTACGCGTTTCCTGAGGCGGCTAGTCGACGGCCCAGCGTGCGTCCACCGATGAGCAACGGACTCACCACGGGAACTCCGATCGCGCTGTCCGCCACGGACGCGACCCCACGGACCAGCTCACGTTCGGTCTCGTTGAGCTGGGTGGAGCTAAGGCCGAGTCTCTCGAGCAGCTGCCGGCACACGTGATCGAGCTCGACGCGCAGCCGTAGCTTGTCCTCCTCACAGATGCACCGCGACACCGCGCGTCGCAGGTCCGTGGCACGGATTCGGTACTCGTCCAACCGCCCGCAAGCCAACTCGAGCCATCTGTCGTCGGTGTGACGTCCACGCTCGCGCGACGTCCACAGTCGACCACCCAGCAGCGGAAGCTCGAGTTCAAGCAGCTGCAACCTGCTGTCGTTCGCCGTCCCAGCAGCGTCGCGCAGCGTCCGGTGGATGCCCCTGATCTCCCGGATGACATCGAACACCTCGCTGTCGGACGCCCCGCCCGCAGTCATGTCGAACGTCAGACAGAAGTCGCGGCGGAGCGGGTGCGGCTGATAGGTCAACTTCTTCACGTCCGCTCGCGCGGTGTACTTCAGCGATCGGACGAGAGTCGCGGTGAGCCTCACCTGTGAGTCCGGCTCCGGAAGCACCTTGCGGAGCTGACCCTCGAGCGCCGAGGCGGACGCGCGTGCCCAGTCCCCGAGCTGATCGGCCTCCACGCCGTCCGGAGTGCCGATCCTCGGACCCTGATAGGGGTGCACACGGGCGGCCTGGAAGGCGGTCCAGTCGGTGATCCTGGCGAGCATCGGGTCCGTGCCGCCGCGCTCCCGCTGTGCACGGTCGCACCGGGCGGTCTTGTCCACGAAGCTGAGCAACGACAGCACACCGTCTGTCTTCAGCGCGTCGAGGACTCCACTTTCGACGCGTCGCAGGCTTGTGCCCTCCGTCTGGTCGAAAGTCAGCGGTTCGACCACTCCGAGGGCGAACAGGTTGCGGAGCAGGCGCGGGTGCTCGCCGAAGTCCTCGGGACCCGGCGTCAGCAGGGTCGGATGCGGGACGAACACGTGGTCGAAGAAGATCAGCGACTGGACCACTTCCGCGTAGCACTGCCGTGCGAACGGATCGGCGGGCTCCGTGCCGTGATTCTGGGACAGCACGAACTCCTCGGCGCTGATGAACGACGTCACGTCGAGAACGATCGCGCTGTCCCGGTTCACGAGCGCATGGCCTCCACGAGCCAGCGCACGCAGCCGGGCGCGCCCACGAGGGAACCCGCGAGCGTCGGCTCGCGCTGGGCGAGGAGATCCTCGCCGAAGGGCAACAGGTCCTCACCGTCGGTACCGACCGCGAGCCGCCCCATCGCCGTGCTCAGCCCGATGCCCGCGGCCCCGTCCCAGATCTTCTGCGAGGCCCGGTAGAACACGTCGAACTGCTCCTGCGGAGCGCCGGTGACGTCCGAGACGTCGATCGACGTACGCAACATGTCCAGCGTCTGCGACGTCGTCCGCAGCTTCACGCGCGAGCCGATCCGGTCCAGCTCCGCTTCGAACGGACGCGCGTCAGTGCCGCGGCTGCGCGTCACGGAGGCCCGGGCCGGTACGTCCGGCGTCGGCATCGCGACCGCGGCCGAACCGTTCACCTGCACCTGCCCCGCCCAGTGCACCCGGACCGGTCCGCCACCGGTCGCGAGCTCGGGGGCCAGCACGTACGCGCCCGTCGGGCGTCCCTCGTCGAGCCGGCACACCACGCTGCAGTACTCACGGGAGCCCGGGGCGAGGAACTCCGCCGTGCCGTCGATAGGGTCGACGACCCAGGTCGGGGAGCCCGTACGGGGCAACTGTTCGTCGTCCTCCTCGGCGACGAACCCGGAGTCGGGGTAGTGCTCCAGAATTGTGTCCACGATCATGCGCTGAGCCGCGATGTCCGCCTCGGACAGCAGCGTGCGGTCGGACTTCTCGACGACGTCGAGCGCCGACAGCCGGCCACGGTAGTCCAGCAGCAGCGGTAGCAGGTGTTCGTCCAGGGCGGTCCACAGCGACTCGAGGTCCACGGGAGGAAAGGCTACGGATACGCGGATCGGTGCGATTCCTCCGGACGGGCAGAACTGACGGGTTGCGCCCCCTAACCTGCTGTCGTGAGCCTTGCCGACATCACACGGGACGACGTGCTCCGGGCGATTGCCGAGTACGACGACATCGAGCGGTCCGCATTCCTGCGTCGCTACGGATTCAGGGGAGCGAGGTCGTACTTTCTCGTCCACAACGGACGGAGCTACGACTCGAAGGCGATCGTGGGTGTCGCGCACGGGTATGCCACCGGCCGCTTCCTGCGCGCGTCGGACTTCAGCGGTGGCCGGCGCACCGTCGCGGCAACCCTTGAGCGTCTGCAGTTCAAGATCGACGCGGACGTTGCGGACGATGAGCCGGGCGAGCTGCTCGGCGCGGTCGAGGATCCGAGCAAGGCGGAGGCCTTCGCGCTCGTCTGGGCCGTCTGCCAGTACTGCCTGGGGACCCGCGCGGAGTTCGACGTGGCCCGACTCGGGTCGCTGCTCACCCGATACGGCGTGCCGGGATCGGCCGAGAAGACGATCGTCGACCTGCGCCTGTCCGAGCTCTGGACCCTGGCCGACGGCCTGGTCGGACTGAGCGAACGGGCCGAGTCGGCGCTGAGTGACCGCGACGTCGCCTGGGAGTTCGTGGCGCACCTGACCGACACGTATCTCACCGAGATCGACCTCGTCGACCTGCTGCGTTCGGCGGGCCTGCCGGCGCCGGCACGAGGTCGCGCCCATCGGGCGTGGTCGCTGTTGACGCTGAGCGGCAGCCGGGACTTCCAGGGCAATGACGGATATGCCGACGTCACCGGCGCGACGTACACGTACGACTCGACGGTCGCCCATCATGCCGAGCTGGCCGAGGGCGACCTGGTCTTGCTGCGCGACCGGGAGATGGCGCTCGGGACGGCCAGCGTGGAACGGATCGAGGTGCAGCCGAACCGGACGAAGATCCGCCGACAGTGCCCTGACTGCCGGCGGACGGGTTTCAAGAGTCGTACCCGTCAGACGCCCCGCTACCTGTGTCTCGACTGCCGCCACACCTTCGACGAACCGGCCACCGCCGAGATCGAGGTGACCGTCTACACCGCGCACTACGGCGGTACGTGGTACTCGCTCGACGGCGCAATTGCCAAAGCCGACATCGAGGAACTGGCCACCAATCGGGCCATGCAGCAGTCGATCCGCCCCTTGGATGCCGACCGGGCGGCCGAACTGCTCGGGCAGCTCGCTGTCCCGCTGCCGCAGCCGAACGACACACCGACACCGGAAGCCCGGGAGATCCGCGGCGGGACGAGGTCGGCAACGGTCTCGGTGCGTAATGGCCAGGGGGATTTCCGCAGAACGTTGCTGCGTTGGTACGGGCTGCGTTGTGCAGTGACCGGGCCGTGCCCGGAGGAGGCTCTGGAAGCCGCGCACCTACGTGGATTCGCCGAGCACCAGCGGCACCGCAGGGAGGAGGGGTTGTTGTTGCGCGCCGACATCCACACGTTGTTCGACCGGGGCTTGGTAGCCGTCGATCCGGAACGGTTGGCGATCGTCGTCGACCCTCGTCTGATGCATTACGAGGACTATGCGGCCTTGGACGGACGCCCGCTCTGTGTTCCGGAGGGACGCGAACCGGACCGGTCGGCCCTGGCGGAGCACTACGCCGCGTCCAGCGCCGGGCGGTGAGCGCGAGGTGCGATGCGCGGATGGGCCGCGGCGGAGACAGCGGGCATTCGAACCAGGACTGTTACGCCTGTGCTCAGTCTTGCGGCGGGGAGTTGTCGATATCCCGGTGCAGCGTGATGTTCGTGCGGCGCTCGTCGGGCTCGGGCTCCGCCGGCTCGGGGCCGACGTTGAGCGCGATCAGGCAGTGCAGGGCCAGCATGGCCAGGAAGAACACCGCGAACCCGGCCTCTGACCGCGGCCAAGCCAAGTGGATCTGTGCCGCCTCGGCGGCGGTGTAATAGGTCTTGTGCCCGTGGTTGTTCGACACCCACTGGCCGTCGATGAGCTGCGGATTACTGAACGGCAGGTTGGCGAACAGGCAGCCGAGGCCGACGGCGGCCAGCACCTTCAATCGGCGGCCACGCAACGTCGACACCAGGAGCACGGCGATCGCGCCCGGCACGAAGAAGGCCACCAGTTCGGGCTCGGTGATCGGCAGCGCGACGGCGGGGATCCAGGACAGCACAACCGCGACGAGGGCGCACAAGGCGTCCACCGTCAGCACGATCGCCAGCCACTTCATGCGGCGACGGTAAAGCGCGATTCCGCCTGATATGACGGAAACATCCGACCTTGGTGCGAACGGCGCAGCAAGCGTGACGGCCGTTCGTACTACCAGGTAACCGTTGCGCAAAAGCCTCCCTTCGTTCACTCAACCGGGGGAGGATGCCCCGACCACTGAGCTAGGAGGACGAGGGTGACCCCATCCCCACACCGCCGTAGAGCCCTGGCCGGCACGGCGGTGACCGCGCTGCTGTCGGCCGGACTCGTCGTGACGGCGGCGCCGGTCTCGGCGGCGCCGAGTGCCGATGCCCTGATCGCCGAGGTATACGGGGGCGGCGGCAACTCCGGCGCCACGTTGACCTCCGACTACGTCGAGCTGGCGAACCGGGCCGCGACGGCGGTGTCGGTGGACGGCTGGAGCGTGCAGTACCTGCCGGCGGCGCCGAAGGCGACGAGCACCTGGCAGACGACGCCGCTGACGGGCAGCATCGCCCCGGGCGCGAAGTACCTGGTGGGCGAGGCGAAGGGCACGGGCGGCACGATGGCCCTGCCAACACCGGACGCCACGGGCACGATCAACATGTCGGCGACGGCGGGCACGGTGGCGCTGGTCTCGGGCAAGGACCCGCTGACCTGCCTGACGGCGGCGGACTGCGCGGCGGATTCGCGGGTGCACGACCTGGTGGGCTTCGGCGGCGCGGTGGTGGTCGAGGGCACGAGTGCGCCGGCCGCGAGCAACACGACGGCGGTGACCCGGGCGGCGGGCGACACCGACAACAACGCGGCGGACTTCACCGCCGGCACGCCGGCCCCGACGAACAGCAAGGGCGAGACGGCGCCGGGCGGCACGCCCCCGCCGACCGGGGTGCCTGCCCGCATCCACGACATCCAGGGCACGACCCGCCTCTCGCCGCTGGTCGGCAAGCAGGTGGTCGACGTGCCGGGCATCGTGACGGGCGTCCGCTCCTTCGGCTCCAGCCAGGGCTTCTTCTTCCAGGACCCGAACCCGGACAGCGATCCCCGCACGAGCGAGGGCATCTTCGTCTACACGGGATCGGCGAAGGTCACGGTGCAGCCGGGCGACTCGATCAAGGTCGCCGGCAAGGTGTCGGAGTTCTACCCGGACGAGACCGGCGCCAAGTCGCTCTACCAGTCCAACACGGAGATCGACTCGCCGACGATCACGGTGGTGTCGAGCGGCAACCCGCTGCCGGCGGCCGAGGTGCTCGGCCCGGACACGGTGCCGACGGCGTTCGCCCCGACCGGCGGCAACATCGAGTCGCTGGACCTCCAGCCGGACAAGTACGCGCTGGACTTCTTCGAGTCCCGCGAGGGCATGCGGGTCGAGGTGGACGACGCCCGCGTGGTCGGCCCGACCGACAAGTACAACGAGCTGTACGTCACCACCAAGCCGACGCAGAACCCGAGCGTCCGCGGCGGCACGGTGTACCTGGGCTATGACGACAACAACTCGGGCCGGCTCGAGGTGCAGTCGCTGATCCCGTTCTCCCAGACGCCCTTCCCCAAGGCGAACGTGGGCGACAAGCTCGCGGGCGCGACCGCGGGCCCGCTGGACTACACCCAGTTCGGCGGCTACGTGGTGCAGGCGACGCAGCTGGGCAGCTATGTCTCGGGCGGCATCAAGCCGGAGACGACGTCCAAGCAGACCGTGGACGAGCTCGCCGTGGCCACCTACAACGTGGAGAACCTGGCGCCGACCGACCCACAGGCCAAGTTCGACCGCCTCGCCGGCAACCTGGTGCACAACCTGGCCGCGCCGGACGTCGTGTCGCTGGAGGAGATCCAGGACAACTCGGGTGCCACCGACGACGGCACGGTCGCGGCGGACCAGACGCTGACGAAGTTCGCCGACGCAGTGGTGGCGGCGGGCGGCCCGCAGTACAAGTGGGCGGAGATCGATCCGACCAACGACGCCGACGGCGGCCAGCCGGGCGGCAACATCCGGATCGCCTTCTTCTACAACCCGAAGCGGGTGTCCCTCGTGGACCGTCCGGGCGGCGACGCGACCACCGCGACGACGATCGTGAACAAGCACGGGCAGGCCGAGCTGTCGATCTCGCCGGGCCGCGTCGACCCGACCAACCCGGCCTGGAACGCCAGCCGCAAGCCGCTGGCCGCCGAGTTCCGGTTCCAGGGCCGCGAGGTCATCGTGATCGGCAACCACCTGGTGTCCAAGCTCGGCGACCAGCCGGACGTGGGCCGCAACCAGCCGCCGGTGCGCTCCTCGGAGGTGCAGCGCGCGCAGCAGACGGCGGCGCTGCGGGCGTTCGTGGACCAGATCCTGGCGGTGAACCCGAAGGCGAACATCGTCATTCCGGGCGACTTCAACGACATGCAGTTCTCGCCGACGGTGGCCACGCTCACGGCCGGCGGCAAGCTGCGTGACCTGGTGAACGAGCTGCCCGCGGACCAGCGCTACAGCTACGTCTACCAGGGCAACTCCGAGGTGCTCGACCACCTGCTGGTCAGCACCGCGCCGCGCGGCGTGCAGTACGACGTGGTGCACGTCAACGCCGAGTTCGCCGACCAGGCCAGCGATCACGACCCGCAGGTGGTCCGATTCCGGCCGAGCACCGGGAACGAGTTCCTGGACGAGCTGCTCGACCTGGCCCACTGCTTCGCCCCGCCGGCGAAGTAACACCGCAGTTCCGTGAGGGGAGCGCTCAGCCCGAGCGCTCCCCTCATGTCATTGTTGGGGACGTGACTCAGCCGAGGGCCGGCCAGGTGTTGGCGGCGAACCTGAAGGTGCTGCGCGAGCGCAGCGGCCTGTCGCTGTCCGAACTGGCCCGCCGGTCGGGCATCGCCAAGGGCACGCTGTCCCAGCTGGAGTCCGGCGCGGGCAACCCGACCATCGAGACGGTGTTCAGTTTGTCGAACGCCTTGAGTGTGCCGGTGTCGACGCTGCTGACGTTGCGCGGCGACCCGGACGTGGTGCTGATCCGCTCCGCCGACCTGGAGGTGCTCAGCAGCAACGCGGTCGACCTGCGCATGCTGCGCCGGCTGGACGTCACCGAGACCGTGTTCGAGGTCTACGACCAGCGGGTCCGCCCCGGCCAGCAGCAGCACTCGGACGGCCACGCCGGCATCGAGCACGTCACGGTGGTCACCGGCCGACTGCTGATCGGCCCGCCGGAGGACCCCTACGAGCTCGGCCCCGGCGATTACGTGAGCTTCCCGGCCGACCGTCCGCACATCTACCGCGCGGTCGACGAGCCGGTGCTGTCGGTGCTGCTGCTCCAGTACCCCGCCGACGCCGGGCCGCCGGCCTTGACCTGCGCCACCCCCGACGCGTAGCGTTCATTTTAACGAACGAGGGTGGTGGCCGTGCACGTTGTGGTGGTGGGCGCCGGAGTGATCGGCGCGGCCTGCGCCGAGGCGCTCAGCGCGGCCGGCGCCACGGTCACCGTCGTCGACCGCAGCGGCCCGGCCGCCGGCACTACCGGCGCCGGCGAGGGCAACGTGCTCGTCTCGGACAAGGAACCGGGGCCTGAGCTCGAACTGGCCCAGGCCGCCCGCCGACAGCTCCCGGAACTGCTGGCCAAGCTCGCCGACGAGCTCGGGCCGGAGCTGTCCGATGTGGAATGGCAGCCCAAGGGCGGGCTGGTCGTCGCCACCACCGATCCCCGGCCGCTGCGGGACTTCGCCGAGCGGCAGCGAACCGCCGGCGTGACCGCGCACGAGATCACCCCGGAGCAGGCGTTCGAGCTGGAGCCGAACCTGACCCGCGAGATCACCACGGCCGTCCACTACCCCGAGGACGGCCAGGTGCAACCCGTGCTGCTGGCCACCACGCTGCTGTCCGCCGTACGGCAGCGTGGCGGCCGGCTCCTCTCCGGCGTGACCGCGACTGGTGCAACGAAGTCCGCATTGGTAACCGATAGCGGCACTATCGCGTGCGATCACATCGTCAACGCCTGCGGACCGTGGGCCGGCGACTTCGCGTCGAAGCTCGGCGCGCCGCTGCCGGTGCTGCCGAGGCGCGGCCTGATCCTGGTGACGACGCCGGTCGCGGATCTGGTGCGGCACAAGGTGTACGACGCGGATTACGTCGGCGCGGTGGCCAGCGGCGACGCCGATCTCCAGACGTCGACGGTGGTGGAGTCGACACCGGCCGGCACGGTGCTGATCGGCTCCAGCCGGCAGCGCGTCGGCTTCGACGAGACGATCCAGGTCGACGTCCTGCGCGAGCTGGCCCGCAAGGCGATCCGGCTCTTTCCCAGGCTGGCGGGCGTCAACGTGATGCGCGCCTACGGCGGGTTCCGGCCGTACACGCCGGATCACCTGCCGGTCGTCGGGGCCGATCCCCGGGTTCCCGGCCTCTGGCACGCCACCGGGCACGAGGGCGCCGGCATCGGACTCGCCGTCGCCACCGGCCGGCTGCTCGCGGAGCTGATGACCGGCCAGGAACCGCACGTCGACCCGAAGCCGTTCCGGGTCGACCGGCCGGGGCTGGCGGCATGAACGTCACGATCAACGGCGAGCCGGCGACGGTCGAACCGGGCCGGACTATTGCCGCAGTGGTGCCGAACGTGGGCGTGTTCTGCGCCATCGGCGTCTGCCACGGCTGCCTGGTCACGGTCAACGACGTGCCAGATGTTCGTGCGTGCCAGCGGGTTCTGCGCGAGGGTGACGAGGTGATCACGCGATGACCATCGTCGTGGTCGGCGCGGGCCCGGCCGGCGTCAACGCGGCCGTCACGGCGGCCCGCGCCGGCAAGGACGTGCTGCTGATCGACTCGGCTGCGCGGATCGGCGGCCAGTACCACCGGCAGTCCTTTCGTGCCAAGGAGATCCGCGTCGCCCACGAGCGGGTTCGGCACCTGCCGGACACCACGGTGTGGGCGATCGAGGACAACCGCCTGCACCTCACCGGATCTCGCGTCGTGACGGCCGAGAAGCTGATCCTGGCCACCGGCGCGTACGACCGCACGCTGCCGTTCCCCGGCTGGGACCTGCCCGGCGTCTACACCGCCGGCGCGGCGCAGGCGATGGCCAAGGGCCAGGGAATCGCCTTGGGCCGCAACGTGATCGTCGCAGGAACGGGGCCGTTCCTGCTGCCGGTGGCGAGCTCGCTCCTCGATGTCGGCGCGAAGGTGCGGGTCTTCGAGGCGAATTCGCCCTCCCACAGGTGGCTCCGCGAACCGACAGCCCTGTTCGCGGGCCGCCGCAAGCTTCTCGAACTGACTCGGTACGCCAAGGTCGCCCGGCACTACCGCGAGCGCACGGCCGTGATCGCCGCGCACGGCGACGACCGGGTTCGCGAGGTCACCGTCGCCGAGCTCGACGACAACTGGAACCCGTTGCGGCAGAAGAGGATCGCCGTCGACGCGGTCTGCGTCGGCTACGGCTTCGTGCCGCAGTTGGAACTCGCGATCGCCGCGGGCTGCCGCCTCAGCGACGGCTTCGTCGCCGTCGACGAGCAGCAGCGCACCTCGGTGCCGTGGATCTTCGCCGCCGGCGAGATCACCGGCGTCGGCGGCGCGGACCTCGCCGCCGACGAGGGTGTCATCGCCGGCGCCGCGGCGGCCGGCGTGCAACTCGGCCTCACCGTCGACCGGCGCTTCGCCGATGCCCTGACCAGGGTGTATGCCGTCAAAGACGGCTGGAAGTCCTGGCTCACGGACGACACGATCATCTGCCGCTGCGAGCGGGTCACCCGCCACAGGCTGCAAGAAGCCACCGGCAGAGGCGCCACCGCCACCCGGGCGGTGAAGCTCGCCAGCCGCGCCGGCCTCGGCCCCTGCCAGGGCCGGATCTGCGGCGCCACCGTCGCCGACCTGCTCGACCTCGATCCCACCACGTTCGCCCGCCGGCCGATCGCCACCCCGATCCCGCTCGGCGACCTCGCCGCCAATCCCGTGGAGGAGCAATGATCTTCGATGGAGTGGTCGTCGCGACCGCCCTGCCGTACAAGGAAGACCTCAGCGTCGACTACGACCGGTACGCCGAGCACTGCCGCTGGCTGATCGACAACGGCTGCCACGGCATCGGCCCGAACGGCTCGCTCGGCGAGTACTCGTCCCTCACCGACGACGAGCGCCGGTCGGTGGCCAGGACCGCGATCGAGACCGTCGGCGACGACGGCATCGTGGTCGTCGGCGTCCACGCGCCGGGCTCCCACCAGGCGAAACGCTGGGCCGAGCTGGCCGCCGAGGACGGCGCGGACGGCCTGCTCTGCCTGCCGCCGACCATGTACCGGGCCAACGACGCGGAGGTGGTGGCCCACTTCGAAGCGGTGGCGTCGGTCGGCCTGCCGGTGATGGTCTACAACAACCCGTTCGACACCAAGGTGGATCTCACGCCGGCGCTGCTGCGTGAGATCGCCCAGATCGACAACGTGCTGGCGGTCAAGGAGTTCTCCGGCGACGTCCGCCGCGTGCTGGAGATCCGTGAGCAGGCGCCGGAGCTCGCGGTGATCGCCGGCGCGGACGATGTGCTGCTGGAGGCCGTGCTGATGGGCGCGACCGGCTGGTTCGCCGGCTTCCCCAACGCCTACCCGGCGGAGTCGGTCGAGCTGTTCACGCTGGCCTCGCAGGGCCGGCTCGACGAGGCCCGCGAGCTGTACGAGCGGCTGGTCGCGGTGTTCCGCTGGGACTCGCGCACCGAGTTCGTGCAGGCCATCAAGTACGTGATGGACAAGATCGGCCGCTACGGCGGGCCCTGCCGGCCGCCGCGCGGTCCGCTCACCGAGGCCAACCGCGCCCGGCTGGACGCCGACCTGGCGCGGGTGGCCTGACGATGCGCGCGAGCAGGTACTTCACCGCCGTCGACTCGCACACCGAGGGCATGCCGACGCGTGTGGTCACCGGCGGCGTCGGGCCGATCCCCGGTGCCACGATGGCCGAGCGGCGCGAGCACTTCGTCAAGAACATGGACCACATCCGGCAGTTCCTGGTGAACGAGCCGCGCGGGCACGCCGCCATGAGCGGCGCGATCCTCCAGCCGGCGACCCGCCCGGACGCCGACTGGGGCGTGCTCTACATCGAGGTCTCCGGCTGCCTGCCGATGTGCGGGCACGGCACCATCGGCGTCGCGACCGTGCTGGTGGAGACCGGCATGGTCGAGGTCACCGAGCCGGTCACCACGATCCGCCTGGACACCCCGGCCGGCCTGGTCGTCGCCGAGGTGACCGTGCGCGACGGCCGCGCCGAGTCGGTGCGGTTCCAGAACGTGCCGGCGTACGCGCAGGAGCTCGACGCGGTGGTCGACGTGCCGGGCCTGGGCGAGGTCCGCTACGACATGGCCTACGGCGGGAACTTCTACGCCATCCTGCCGATCGACTCGATCGGGATTCCCTTCGACGTCAAGGAGAAAGACCGGATGCTGGCGTCCGGTCTGTCCATCATGGACGCTATCAATGCGCAGCGCCGGCCCGTGCACCGCGAGGACCCCGGCATCGCCGGCTGCAAGCACGTGCAACTGGTGGCCGAGGGCCGCGACGGCGGCCACGCCCGCAACGCGATGGTCATCCACCCCGGCTGGTTCGACCGGTCGCCGTGCGGAACCGGTACCAGCGCGCGGATGGCGCAGCTGCACGCCCGCGGCGAGCTCCCGCTGAACACCGATTTCGTGAACGAGTCGTTGCTGGGCACCAGGTTCACCGGCCGGCTGGTAGCGGAGACGTCACGAGGCGTGACCCCGACGATCGAGGGCCGCGCGTGGCTGACCGGCATGGCACAGTACCTGCTGGACCCAACCGACCCGTTCCCGAACGGGTTCACGCTGTGAGGAGTGCTCGTGATGACTGATCGGCCGGCGAGGCGCGACCCGTCCAGGCTGGTCGAGGCGACCGGATTCCGGACCTCGGTCGGAACCGGCTGGGGCGACGCCGCCCGGGAGGTCCGGCTGACCCCGGGCGCCCGCGAGGCCGCCGCCGCGCACCGGGCGCGGCTGTCCGCGGAGTTCCCGGGGCAGCGCATCGCGGTGGCGTCCGGGCGGGCCCCGGTCCGCGCCAACGACACCGACTACGACTTCCGCCCGGACAGCGACTTCTCGTGGCTCACCGGCTGCAACGCCGAGGGCGCGGTGCTGCTGATGCTGCCCGTGTCGGGCGGCCACGAGTCCGTGCTGCTGCTGCGCGAACCGGCGCGCCCCGGCGACCCCGAGTTCTTCGGCAGCGCCCGCGACGGCGAGCTGTGGATCGGCCCCGTGCCCGGGCTGGCCGAGTGGGGCGAGGCGCTCGGCCTGCCGTGCCGCCGGATCGAGGACCTGCCGGGGCTGCTGCGCGGCCAACACCCGTCGGTCAACGCGACCGGCGGCGTGGAGCCGATGCTGGACGCCCTCGGCTACGGCAACAGCTCCAACCTGCGCACGGTGCTGGCCGAGCTGCGCCGGTTCAAGGACGCGTGGGAGATCGGCCAGCTACAGGCCGCCGTCGACGCCACCGTGCTCGGCTTCGCCGAGGTGGCCGCCGAGCTGCCGATGGCGATCAAGGGCGGCGGCGAGCGCTGGCTCCAGGGCACCTTCGACCGGCGGGCCCGCACCAGCGGCAACGCCCCCGGCTACGCGTCCATCCTGGCCGCCGGGCCGCACGCCCCGGTGCTGCACTGGGTTCGCTGCGACGGCGACGTGCCGGCGGACGGCCTGCTGCTGATGGACGCCGGCGTCGAGGTCGACACGTACTACACCGCCGACGTCACGCGGACCTTCCCCGTCAGCGGCAAGTTCAGCGGCCCGCAGCGCCAGGTGTACGAGCTCGTGCTCAAGGCGCACCTCGCCGCCATGGCCGACGTGCGTCCCGGCGTCGAGTACCGGGCGTTCCACCACACGGCCATGCGGGTGCTCGCCGAGGGCCTGCACGACTGGGGCCTCCTCCCCGTCTCCGTCGACGAGGCGCTGGACCCGGACGGCCAGCACCACCGCCGCTACATCGTCTGCGGCGTCGGCCACTTCCTCGGCCTGGACGTGCACGACTGCGCCCGGGCGCGGGCCGAGGCGTACCACGAGGGCACGCTGGCCGCCGGCATGGCGCTGACCGTCGAGCCGGGGCTGTACTTCCACCCCAACGACCTCACCGTGCCGCCGGAGCTGCGGGGCATCGGCGTGCGCATCGAGGACGACCTGGTCGTCACCGAGACCGGCGCCGACGTGCTGTCCGCGGCGCTGCCGATCACCGCCGACGGCGTCGAGGAGTGGGTCAGCGGCTGTCTTCGGGGCTGACCAGCTCCAGTTCCAGCTGCGGCGGGACGTGGTCGGACGCTGCCTGCCGGACCTGCGGGGACCGCAGGCAGCGTCCGCACGTCACCGGGTCGTTGGTCGGCTCGAACCGGGTGAAGTCCCAGGTGCCGGTGCCCACGTGACAGCCAGGCGCCGGGATCAGCATCTCGCCCAGCCACCGCTGTAAATGCACCGCGTGCACGGTCGAGGAGTTGCCCAGCCGCCCGTTGCGCCGGTCGAACCGGCGGCGGGCCTGGGCTGCCGTCCCCTCCAGGAGCACGCTCAGCGGATCCGTCACCCCACCAGCCTGGCACGCGGGTCTGACATTTCGCCTCAGCAGGGCCGTCCGGCGTGGGGGCGCAGCCCGCCCGCCTTGGGGTCTGGGGCGAGAGCCCCAGAAAAGCGGAGAGCGAGGTGGCTGGCGTTGTCTGCCGGCACACCTCGCTCACTCGCGAGCGGAGGATACGGGATTTGAACCCGTGAGGGGTTTAATCCCCAACACGATTTCCAGTCGTGCGCCCTAGGCCACTAGGCGAATCCTCCGCGTGGGAGCTTACCCGAGGGGCTATTTACCAGCCAAAACGGCTGGTGAGGGCCTTGCGGGTGGATCAACGGGCACACTGGACCCGTGGGGGACAGGTTGTTCTGGGTCTACATGACGGTGACCGGCTGGCATCTCGCCTGGGTGATCGTGGCGATGGTCTACGCCGGCACCATGCCGTGGGGCGTGATCCTGCTCGCCCTGGCCGTGTCGGCGCTGGTGGTGTCGCTGCCGATCGGCCTGGGCACGGTGTGGCTCCTCGCGCGGGCGGGCGCACGCAACCGTGTGGGGCTGGCGATCGCCGGGTGCGTGGTGGGGCCGGCGATCGTCTTCCTCGCGGCGGTCGTGCTGGGTCAGCTGCGGGCGCGGGTGCCGGCGTAGACGTACTTCCAGCGGCCGCGGGTCGGCTCGGCCGGCCGCTCGTAGACGATCACCGGGGACGAGGCCAGCGCCGCCTTCAGCTTCTCCCGGTTGCGTTCCTTGGGCAGCTGCGGGAACTCCCAGCGCGGCAGCGTCGGGACCCCGTCCCGCTGCGCCGGGACCGTGATCGTCCGGCCGTCCTCGGGACCGCCGAACAGCTCGATGTCGATCTCAAGCCGTGTGTCCTCCGCCATGGCCCGGCATCCTGCTCCCGATCGCACGGCACCGCCCCTCGGAGCACCGGATCGGGCGACCCGCTACACTGAACGTGGACCTCGTGCGGTGTCCATCCTGTGAACCTCCCCAGGGCCGGAAGGCAGCAAGGATAAGCGGGCTCTGACAGGTGCGCGGGGTCCCCGAACTTAGGGACGCCCCTGTCCGCGGAGAGCGCGGACAGGGGCGTTCGGCGTTGTATCTGGGGTACGACCCCCAGGCCCCCGATGTGGGGGCTCCGCCCTCACGCCCCCGAGACGCACCCGCGGCCTCGGATTGTCGGACCACCGCAGTAGGGTCGTACCCGTGGCGCTCGCCCTCTACCGCAAGTACCGGCCCGCGACCTTTGCCGAGGTCGTCGGCCAGGATCACGTCACCGAGCCGCTGCGGGCCGCCCTGGCCGCGGGGCGGGTCAACCACGCCTACCTGTTCTCCGGGCCGCGGGGCTGCGGAAAGACGTCCAGCGCCCGCATCCTGGCCCGGTCGCTGAACTGCGTGCAGGGCCCGACGCCGAACCCGTGCGGGGTGTGCAACTCCTGCGTCGGCCTGGCGCCGGGCGGCTCCGGCACGGTGGACGTGGTGGAGCTGGACGCGGCCAGCCACGGCGGCGTCGACGACGCCCGCGAGCTGCGCGACCGCGCCTTCTACGCGCCGGCCGAGGCCCGCTACCGCGTCTTCATCATCGACGAGGCGCACATGGTCACCACGCAGGGCTTCAACGCCCTGCTGAAGATCGTGGAGGAGCCGCCGGAGCACCTCATCTTCGTGTTCGCCACCACCGAGCCGGAGAAGGTGCTGCCGACCATCCGGTCTCGCACCCACCATTACCCCTTCCGGCTGATTCCGCCGGGCACCCTGCGCGGGCTGCTGGAGAGCATCTGCGGCGACGAGGGCGTGAAGGTCGAGCCGGCGGTGTACCCGCTGGTGCTGCGCGCGGGCGGCGGCTCGGCCCGCGACACGCTGTCGGTGATGGACCAGCTGCTGGCCGGCGCGGGCGACGAGGGCGTCACCTACGAGCGGGCGATCTCGCTGCTCGGCGTCACCGACGTCGCGCTGATCGACGACATGGTGCGCGGCTTGGCCGCCAACGACGGGGCGGCCGTGTACGGCACGCTGGACCGCGTCGTCGAGGCCGGCCACGACCCCCGGCGCTTCGCCGCCGACCTGCTGGAGCGCCTGCGTGACCTGGTGCTGCTCTCGGCCGTGCCGGACGCCGGCCAGCGCGGGCTGATCACCGCGCCGGAGGACGAGCTCACCCAGATGCAGGACCAGGTCTCCGGCCTCGGCCCGGCCACGCTCACCCGGTACGCCGAGATCGTGCACGCCGGCCTGATCGAGATGCGCGGCGCGACCGCGCCCCGGCTGGTGCTGGAACTGTTGTGCTCCCGGATGATGCTGCCGGCCGCCAGCGCCACCGACGCGGCCCTGCTGCAACGGATCGAGCAGCTGGAGCACCGGCCGGTCGCGGCCGCCGGTGCGGTCGCCGCGCCGTCGTCGGAGGCACAGGCGCCGGTCGCGAACAAGTTCCAGCGGCCCTCCCAGCGGCCGGCGGAACCCCAGCCGGCCGCTGCGCCCGAACCCACCCTGACTCCGCCGCCGGCAGCTCAAATCCCTCAGCCCCAGGCCGCGGAGCCGGTCGCCCAGGCCCCCGCGCCCCGGCAGCCGGAACCCCCGCAGCCCCAGCCGGTCCAGGTGCAGCAGCCCGAACCCGAGCCGGCCCCCGCGAGCGACGGCGCGATGGACGTGGCGACGCTGCGCCGCCTGTGGTCCCAGCTGCTCGCGGCGATCCCCAGCAAGTCCACGCAGGCCATGCTGATGAACGCCGCTGTGCAGTCCGTGGACGGCAACAACGTCACCATCGCGCACACCTCGGCCCCGCTGGCCCGCCGGCTGGCGGCGGCCCAGAACCAGGACGCCATCGCCGCCGCGATCGGCTCGGTCGTCGGCGGGTCGTGGCAGGTTCGCGTCGTGCACGGCGAGGCCGGCGGTGGTCCGGGCGCGATGGCCGCCCCGGTCGCGGCCCCGCCCCGGCAGCGGCCCGCGCCGGTCCGGCCCAGCCAGGCCGCGCGCCCGCAGCCGGAGCCCGAGGCCCAGTCGACGCCGGTCGCGCCGCCCCCGACGGCGGCCCCGGTCGACGACATCCCGCTGCCGCCGGAGCCGGAGGAACCCGAGCCGGAGCCGGAGACCGAGGAGCAGATGCTGGCCGAGGCCGCGCGCAAGCCGGAGCCCGGCGAGCTCGTGGACCGCCGGGACCCGCACGACGTGCTGCTGGAGATGCTGGCCGAGGAGCTCGGCGCGGTGCCGATCGAGAAGCGCGCTAAGCCAGCCGGCGCGTGACGAACTCGATGGCCCGCGGATAGGTCGCCAGCTTGTTGTCCAGGTTGGCCATCTGGTGCCCCTCGTCGCCGTGCACGACCAGCTCGCACTCCACGCCGTTGGCGCGCACCGCCTCGGCCAGCTGCTGGGCCTCGCTCAGCGGCACCCGCGGGTCGTTCGCCCCGTGCACCACGAACAGCGGCGCCCGGATCTGGTCGACCTTGTTCAGCGGGGACGCCTCCTCGAGGAAGTCCCGGTCGCGGTCCAGCCAGCCGTACTCGCGCTCCCGCGCCCGCCGCCGGTACGGCGAGGTGTTCTCCAGGAACGTGACGAGCGAGGAGATGCCGACGATGTCCACGCCGGCCGCCCACCGCTCAGGCAGGAACGCCAACCCGGCCAGCACCAGGTAGCCGCCGTAGGACCGGCCCCACAGCGCGACCTTCGCCGGGTCCACCCCGATCGACGGCAGCCAGTCGTGCAGCACCGCCAGGTCCTGCACGGAGTCCAGCCGCTTGCGGCGGTCGTCGGCCGAGTAGTACGACTTGCCGTAGCCGATGGATCCTCGGATGTTCGGCACGACGACCACGTGCCCGGCCGCGGCCAGGCCCTGCACCAGCGCGTCGAACCGGCGCTGCGACTGCCCCTCCGGGCCGCCGTGCAGGAACAGCACCGCGGACGTCCCGCTGCCGTAGACGAAGCACGGGATCTGGCCGTTGGCGCGGACGTGCGTCGGCTCCACCATGCCGGCCAGCTGCGACCCGGTGTCGGTCAGCTGGGTGACCTTCGCCGACTCCAGGTCGACCACCAGCACGTCCATCGGGATCGTCGGCGAGCTGAAGGTCAGCGCCACGTACCGGGAGTTCGGCGAGAACACCGGCTCGGGCAGCGGATCCGACACCCAGCCGTCGGCCGGCAGCTGGATCTCGTCGAGCTGACGCCCGGTCGTGCCGTCGTGCACGGTCAGCCGTGCGACGCCGTCGACATTGGTCAGCACCAACAGCTTCCGGCCGTCCGGCGACAGCCAGCCGGTCAGGTCGTGGTGGTCGGAGGCGACCAGCCAGGTCCACGTCCCGGCGAGGTCGACCCGGGCGACCGCCTTGAACTCCCGGTCCCGGTTGCTGGTCACCAGCAGCCCGCCGCTGTCGGGCAGCCAGGCGACGCGGCCGTTGTAGGCCTCCTCGTCCGCGCCGGTCAGCTCCCGCACGCGGTCGGTCTCCGTCTCCGGCATGGTGTCGATCAGCACCAGCTGCGTGGAGTACGCCTGGTCGGCGGCCACCGTCGTGGCCAGGAACCGGCTGTCCGGCGACAGCGCCGCCGCGGACTGGTTGCCGCCGCGGTCGTAGACGACCTCCTCGGCGCCGCTGAACAGGTTGCGCACCAGGATGTCGAAGTCGACCTTGTTGCGCCGGTTCGTGGCGTACACGATCCGGCCCGGCAGCACGCCCATCAGCCGGTGCAGATACCGCTCGTCGTGCACCAGCGGCTCGAACTCGTCCTCGCCGATGCGCAGCAGCGACAGCTGCCCGCGCTCATTGCCGCCGTGGTCGTGCTCCACCACCACGGCCCGCTCGCTCTTGACATATTTCGCGGTGCTCACGCCGGTCAGGTGCGGCAGCGGGGTCGCCGTGCCGTCCGCCGCCAGCTCGACGAGCTGCACCCGGCCCGTCTCGTCCGAGCCGGCCAGCACCCGGCCCTCGTCGTCGACGTCGAACGCCCGCCAGGTGCGCAGTTCCAGAAGTCGCCTCACGTCCAGCCCCATGGATCCACCCTGTCACACCCGGCGACTACGCTGGTGCTGGTCACGCCGACGAGAGGAGCCGCGGTGCAGCCCGGCCAGCCCAACATGCAGCAGATCCTGCAACAGGCCCAGCAGATGCAGCAGCAGCTGGTGAACGCCCAGCAGGAGCTGGCGGCCGCGGAGGTCACCGGCACCGCGGGCGGCGGCCTGGTGACCGCGACCGTCACCGGCGCCGGCGAGCTCACGGCGCTGAGCATCGATCCCAAGGTGGTCGACCCCGACGACGTCGAGACGCTGTCCGACCTGATCGTCGCGGCCGTCCGGGACGCCAACACCAACGCCCAGGAGCTGGCCGCGCAGAAGATGGGTCCGCTGGCCGGTGGCCTCGGCGGCGGGTTCGACCTCGGCGGCCTGAGCCTGCCCGGGTTCTGACGGTGTACGAGGGACCGGTCCAGGACCTGATCGACGAGCTGGGCCGACTGCCCGGCGTCGGTCCGAAGAGCGCCCAGCGCATCGCCTTCCACCTGCTGGCCGCCGAACCGGCGGACATCGGGCGGCTCCAGGACGCGCTCCAGAAGGTGCGCGAAGGGGTGCAGTTCTGCCAGATCTGCGGCAACGTCTCCGAGGAGCAGACCTGCCGCATCTGCAAGGACTCGCGCCGCGACGCGACCGTGGTGTGCGTCGTCGAGGAGCCCAAGGACGTCGTCGCGGTGGAGAAGACCCGCGAGTTCAAGGGCCGCTACCACGTGCTCGGCGGCGCGCTCGACCCGTTGTCCGGCATCGGACCGGACCAGCTGCGCATCCGCGAGCTGCTGGCCCGGATGGGCGCGGACGACATCAAGGAGATCATCCTCGCCACCGACCCGAACACCGAGGGCGAGGCGACCGCGACCTACCTGGTCCGCCTGCTGCGCGACTTCCCCGGGCTCACCGTCACCCGGCTGGCCTCGGGCCTGCCGATGGGCGGCGACCTGGAGTTCGCCGACGAGCTGACGCTCGGCCGGGCCCTGTCCGGCCGCCGGACCGTGTGAGGATCATCGCGATCGACGGGCCGTCCGGCGCGGGCAAGTCCGAGTACGCGGCGACGCTCGGCCTGCCGACCGTGCCGACCGACCACTTCGCCACCTGGGACGACCCGGTCGCGTGGTGGCCGCGGCTGGTGGACGGCGTGATCCGGCCGCTGCTGCGCGGCGAACCGGGACGGTACCGGCGCATGGAGTGGACGGGCGGTGTGCCCGCGCTGGGCGCCGAGGTGATCGTCGAGCCGACGGAAGTCCTTGTCGTGGAAGGGGTTTCCGCCGGGCGCCGGGCGGCGATGCCGTGGCTGTCCCGCCTGGTCTGGGTTGAGGCCGACGATGCGCTGGAGCGGGCGGTCGCGCGTGACGGCGAGGCCAGCCGCGCGGATCTGTTGCGGTGGAAGGAATTCGAGCGCGGCTGGTTCCAGGTGGACGGCACGCGGGCGCGGGCCGACCTAATCGTCCAGCGCTAGCGCCAAGGCCTCCTGCGCCTGCTTGAGCAGCAGCGGGTCCACCACCGACTCGACCATCGCGAGTGCCTGCCGGGCCAGCTCCACCGCGTGTTTCCCGTTGCCCATCCGCCGGTGCAGCCTGGACTGCGCGATCAGCACGCCGGCTTCGAGGACCCGGTTGTCGATCTCCTGGGCGATACGCATCGCCTGGTCCAGCTGCCGCACGGCGCCGTCCCGGTCGCCGCGTCGGAACGCGACCTCGGACAGCGTGCCCAGCGCGGTCGCCTCGCCGCGACGGGAGCCGGTCTGACTGGCCTGCGCGACCGCGCTCGCCGCGTACTCCTCGGCCTGCGCCAGGTCCTCCAGCTCCAGGTACACCATGGCGATGTTGTCCAGCAGGTTGCTGCGGCCGTTCATCGAGCCCAGCTCCGTACGCAGGTCCAGCGCCGCGTGCAGGTGCGGCAACGCCTTGTCGGGCTGCCCCGTCTCCAGGTAGGTCAGGCCGAGATTGGTCAGCACCGACGCCTCGTCGTACCGGCGGTTCAGCGCCCGGAATCCGACCAGCGCGCGCTCGTACAGCGCCACCGCCTCGTCGTACTCCAACCACGCCATCTTCAGCGTGCCGAGCTTGGACAGCGCGGTGGCCCGGCCGCCCGGCAGGTCGACCTTGTCCGCCACGTCGAGCGCCTGCTCGAAACACGCCGCTGCCAGCGGCAGGTCCCCGGTCTCGCCGTACACGCCGCCGAGGTCGGTCAGCGCCTCGATGAGGGCCTCGTCCGGACCCATCTCGCGGTAGTAGGCCAGCGCCAGCGACAGCTGGTCGATGGCCTCCTCGTAGTGGCTCGAATCCCACGCCAGCGCGCCAAGTGCCTGACGCATAACGGCTTCCGCTCGCCGGTCGCCGGACCGCAGCGCCGCGGTGAGGCCGATCCTGGCGGTCGCCTCGCCCTCGTCGCCGGGCCGGTAGCCGCGGAAGTACCGGTGCAGCGCGTCGGCCAGGCCCCAGGCCGCCGGCAGCGGGCCCGTCTCCTCCGCCTGCGCCACCGCCGCGATCAGGTTCGCCCGCTCCGCGTCCAGCCACGCCAGCGCCTCGAAGTGGTCGCCGAACCGCGGCGTCGTCACGACGAAGCCGGCGCCCGGGACCGGCAGCCGCACGCTGCCCGGGGCCAGCGCGTTCGACGCCGCCGCCGACGCCTGGTGGTAGTACGCGGCCAGATTGGACCGGGCGATCACCTTCGAGCCGGGGTTCTCCTCGACGTTCGTGCGCAGCTCGGCGTACAGACGGAGCAGGTCGTGCAGCTGGTAGCGGCCCGGCGAGTGCTGCTGCACGAGGTTGGCCGCCGCGAGGCGGTCCAGCAGCCGCTGCGACTCGTCCAGCCGCAGCGAGGCCACCGCCGCGGCCGCCTCAGCCGTGAAGTCCGGGCCGGGGATCAGGCCCAGCAGCCGGAACAGCTGCCGCGCCGCCGGCTTCAACGCGTGATACGACAGGTCGAACGCCGTGTGCACGGCCGCCTCGTCGTCGCCGTCCACCACCAGCGCGTCCAGCCGGTTGCCCTGCCTCAGCTGCGCCACGTAGTTCGCCACACCCGGCCGGTTCGCCAGGTTCGCCGCCGCGATCCGCAGCGCGAGCGGCAGGTTGGCGCACAACTGCGCAAGCTCCACCACCGCCTCCGGCTCGGCGTTGACGGCCTCGGCGCCGAGCATCTTGCCGAGCAGGCCCGTCGCCTCGTCCGGCGTGAGCGCGTCCAGGCCGACCGGCCGCGCGCCCTGCAACGCCGTGAGCCCCAGCAGCGTGTCGCGGCTCGTCACCAGCACCGCACAGCCGGGGCTGCCCGGCAGCAGCGGGCGCACCTGCTCGGCCGCCGCCGCGTTGTCCAGCACCACAAGCACCTGCCGGCCCGCCATGCACGACCGGTAGAGCGTGATCTGCTCCTCGACGTCCAGCGGGATCTGCGACGGCGGAACCCCCAGCGCGCGCAGGAACCTGGTCAGCGCGTCCACCGTGCTCATCGGCGGGCCCGGGGCGTAGCCACGCAGATTCACGTACAGCTGACCGCCGGGGAAATGGCCGCTCACCTGGTGCGCGACGTGGATCGCCAGCGCCGTCTTGCCGATGCCGGGCGGCCCCGACAGCGTCACCAGCGGCACCGCGGTGTTCGTATTGCCGGCCAGCAGCCGGTGCGCGATCCGGTCCGACACCTCCTGCCGTCCGACGAAGTCCACCAGGTCGGCGGGCAGTTCCGAGGGCACCGCCTTCGACGGCGGGCGCGGCGACCGCTCCGGCGGCGCCAGGCCCGGGTCGTCGCGCAGCACCGCCTGGTGCAGCGCCCGCAGCCGCTCGCCGGGGCCCACCCCCAGCTCCTCCGCCAGCAGCCGGCTGATCTGGCGGAACGCCTCCAGCGCCTCCACCTGGCGGCCCGAGCGGTGCAGCGCCAGCATCAGCTGGCCCCAGAACCGCTCCTGAAACGGGTGCTCGCCCGTTACCGCGCGCAGCATCGGGATCAGGTCCGTGTGCCGGCCCAGGCTCAGCTCCACTTCGATGCGGCGCTCCAGCACCTCCAGCCGCCGCTCGACCAGGCGCTGGATCTCCTCGCGATGCAGCACGTCCGAGGGCACGTCCACCAGCGGCTGGCCGCGCCACAGGGCCAGCGCCTGGCCGTACAGCTCCGCTGCGGTCGGCAGGTCCCCGGTGGCCAGCGTCGACTGCGCCGCGGCGGCCAGGTCGGTGAATCGCAGCAGGTCCAGGTGGTCGGCGTCGACCGAGATCAGGTAGCCGTCCGGTGCGGTGCGGATCACCGACGGGTCGCCCAGCACCTGCCGCAGGCGCATCACGTACGTCTGGAGCGTCGCCTTGGACCGGTGCGGGGTGTCACCGTCCCAGATGCGGTCCACCAGCTCGTCCACCGAGACGACGCGGTTGGCCCGAAGGAGCAGGCAGGCGAGCAGGGTGCGGTGTTTGGCAGCGCCGATCGGCGCCACCTGGCCGTCCACGACGACCTCCAGTGGCCCGAGGATCCGGAACTCCACGGCCAACCCGGTCGCACCCCTTCTTCCCTGGCGAACGCTGCAAGTACAGATTGTGCACGCCGTCGGCGCGACGGCCGTCGGGTTCCCGCCCTATTGCGACAAGTAGGCACCGGCACGTGCACGGCGAATCGACTACCGGGCGCCACTCGCGCTGGTCACACCCCCCGACTGGTTTGCGGCGGGGCCGGCATCGAAGATGTGCGCGTGCGGTCCGGTCACGGCCGGACGGGAACCGGTCGCGCGCGACCGGCGTCGTAGGGCCCGACGTGAGAGGTGTTGGTGATGACCGATCCGGACCTGAGTCCTGAACAGCGCGTGGCCAAGGTCGCCGAGCTGCGGCAACAGGCCGACGGCGCGCTGGCCGGGCTGCGCGCCCAGATGGCCGCCGTGAAGCAGGCGCAGCAGCAGGCCCTGTCGAGCACCGGCGAGGCGACGTCGCGGGACGGCAGCGTGCAGGTCGCCGTGGACGCCACGGGCGTCGTCACGTCGCTGAAGTTCGCGCCCACCGCGTTCGACCGCACCACCCCCGACAAGCTGGCGCAGACCGTCGTCGCCACCATCCAGGCTGCCGCAGCAAAGGCCCGCGCCAAGGTCAGCGAGACCCTGGCACCGGTTCGCGCGCAGAGCGCCAACGTGCTCGCCGCCGCCGGCAGCGCCGTCGGCATGGACGCCGGGCAGCTCAGCACGCCCGCCGTGCCCCGGACCGCCACCGACCCCGGCGACCAGGCCGACCAGTGGCGTCAGCCCGCGCCGCCCGCGTACAGCCCGCCCCCGCCCGCTCCGCCGGCGCGCCCCGCACCGACCCAGCGGCCCGCCGCTCGCCGTGATGACGACGATGACGACGGCGGCTCCGTGCTCAACGAAGGGTCGTGGTGATAGCTCATGGGCGTCACCCTGCCTTCCGAGGTCACCTGGGTGCTGGACCTGATCGGCGTCGAGTGGCCCAACATCGACGAGGACGAGTTGAGATCGGCCGCCGACCAGCTGCGTCAGCTCGGCGGCGAGCTGTCCGGCAACAACGGTGACGCCAAGTCCGAGATCGAGGAGATGCTCGGCGTCAACTCGGCCGAGTCGCTGGAGATCTTCGAGGCGCTCTGGAAGAAGCTCTCCGATGGTCACCTCCAGCAGCTCGGCGAGGGTATGGACCTGCTCGCCACCGGCCTCGACATAGCGGCCGTCGTGATCATGGGCATGAAGCTGGCCGCCATCGTGCAGCTGGTCGTGCTCGCCGCCGAGCTGATCGCCGACCAGGCCGCCGCCATCGAGACGCTCGGCGCGTCCGAGGCGCTGGCCGTCGCGCAGACCGAGTTCACCGAGCAGATCGTCAAGCAGGCGATCAAGCAGGCCATCCAGACCGTCGAGCAGCAGCTGCTGTCCGTCGTCGAGGGCCCCATCTTCGCCGCGCTGGAGAGCGCCGGAGAGGAGCTCGCCACCCAACTCGTCGGCGACGCGCTGGGCACCCACCAGGGCATCGACCTCGGCGCCGTCGCCAATGCCGGCGCCGGCGGCTTCACCCAGGGCGTCAGCGACTCCGTCGACCAGGTCGAAGGCATGGTCTCCAGCGTCGTCAACGATCCCCTCGGCACCGCCGAGTCCGTCGCCACCAACCAGGGCATCCCGACATGAGCAAGGTCAACATCCACCCCGACCACCTGCGCAAGTCCGGCGGGAAGCTCAAGGACTTCGGCGGCAAGATCGAGCAGGGCGGCTCCAAGCTGGAGGAGACTGGCCAGAACCTCGTCTCCCACGCCTCCGGCGACCGCTCCGGCATCGGCGCCGTCGTCGCCAAGGCGATGGGCCGCGGCGTGGAGGTCACGGGCACGGTGTTCAAGGAGGGCGGCCGGGTCGCCGGCTCCGCCGGCGGCCGGCTCGGTACCACCGCCGACCTGTTCGAGGAGGCCGACGACACCGCCACCAAGGGCCTGCGCAAGGCTCATCCCGGCGTCAAGGGCAAGGTCGACCCGCCCGGTGCCTCTTCACGCGTCGGCTCCTCCGTCGGCAGCGGGGGTGGCGGCAAGGACAGGACCGCCAAGCCCGTTGCCGGTGGCAGTGCGAAGCCGACCAAGAAGGTCACCGTCGGCCGCGGCAAGGGGTTTCGGGCACCTGAGAAGCTTCCGTCCGGCACGGCCACGTTGCATCCGTCGGCCCGTGGCGACCTGCGGGATCCGGCGCCGTCCGGGAGCAAGGTCAGGTTCCTCGACGAGACCGGTATCCAGCAGCGCAACCCTGACGGCACCGCGATTCCCAGTTGGCAACTGAAGCATCCCCGGGCGGACCTGGTCGATTCCGCCGCGATCGAGCGAGCCCAACTCGACCCGCGCCGTCAGGGCATCGTCGACACGCCGGGCCGCCCGGCGTCGGATCCCGAAGTGCAGCGGCTCACCACCAGTTATGCCGGCACGCAGTGGCGGCCCTACAGCGCGGATGATCCGCAGGCCGAGCAGAAGTGGCGGCACGATTACGTCACCGCAGTCGATCCCGCCACGGGAAAGCCCAAGGACTACCACTGGCCGGACGCCGACACGCAGCCCAATGGATTCGACAGCCCGGAGGAGCGCCATCCCGCCGTCATCGAGTCAGGAAGCGTGATCGATCGATTCGGCAAGGCCGACGGGCGTTTCCTGTCGCCCGCGGGCACGCCGTACGAGCAGCGTGGGCTGCCGCCGCAGAACCTTGACGACGGCTACCATCAGTATCAGGTCATGAAGGACATCCCGGTGTGGGCAGGCAAGATCGCGCCGGCAATGGGGCAGCCCGGCGGCGGCATCCAATATCTCTCGCCGACCACGGTCGCTGACCTGATCCTTTCCGGTCATCTCAAGGAAATCTAGCCAGGAGCACACGTGATTATCTCGCTGAACAGCCTTCCCGATTTCCTTGAGACCATCGGCATCGATGAGGATGACGTCTCGATCGGTGAAAACGCCGACAACCGCTGGTGCATAGTGCGCCGCGAGGACGGAAAGTGGGCCGTGTTCTACCGCGAGCGCGGTGGCAACTTCGACGAGTCCATCTTCGATGCCGAGTCTGACGCCTGCTATACGATGCTGGGCAGGATGACGCTGCTTCAGATCACGAGGGGTGCGTTCCAGTTCGAGGACGACGACCGATGACAGATTTGTACGAGCAGCGGTACTACTCGCTGCTCGGCGGCCGCCAGTTCCGCACCGCCATGACCGTAGACCCGGATGTCGTCGACCTCTACTGGTACGACGACAATCCGCCGCTGACGGGATTCGAGAAGGTCGCGCCGAACATCTACATCCGGCACACGCCGCTCGTCGAGGTTGACAGTGTGCACCGCGTCGAGTGGTTCGCCGAGTATCGTGGCGAGCCGTTCAAGGTGACCGCCGGCCGAGGCGACAGGCTGCTCCTGTACTACCTCGGCGGGAGCGAGCCCAAGACGCGCGAACTGGGTCTCGACGTCGAGGAGCGGTTCGTAGCCACCGGCCTTATAGCCAAGTCCGACGTCGAGAACCTCCGCGAGGTGGACACGGTGGTCTGGCCCGAGGAAAAGGTTGCCAATTGAACGTGGCCGTCCTGACTGTCGACACCCTGCGTTCCGTGCTGGTTGCCATGGGCTGCTGGCATCGGGCGTGTGTCATCGGTGAAGCCGAGATGTGCTTCGGCATCGTCCACGACGATGACGGGTTGTGGCGGGTGTTCTGGATGGAGCGCGGAAACCGCAACGAGCTCTCGGAGTTCGCGGACGAGCAGGACGCCTGCCTCGAATACATGGGCAGGGTCGCCGGCAGCGCCAAGGTCGCCGAATGGCTCGTCGGTATCGGCCGTGCCGACCTGGTCACCAAGGTGGACTAAGACCTTGTCAACGCCGGTTAGCTGAGGGAGGTTCCCCGTGAATCGTGAAGAACTCAAGGAAGCGACCGCGGAAATTGGCATCGAGAACACTCTTGTTGCCATCAAGGGGTATGCGGAGTATGCGTGGTGCGTCGTTGAGGCTGACGACGGCGCGTGGGAAGTGTTCTGGGGCGAGCGTGGCAACAAGAACGAGTTGGAGCGGTTCTCTTCTGAGTATCAGGCGTGCAACTACCTCCTCGGTCGTCTCACGTATTCGCAGATTCTGGCTGGCCTGAGCTGGGTTGACGCTAATTAGTTCTCTTGATTGCGCCCTTGCGGTATGCCGTCCCGTCGGGAGGGTGCAATCGTTCGGGGGCTTTCGTGGTCAACTCGCTGGTCGGCCTTTCTGGGCGTCGAGTCTGATCTTTGGCGGCGGGTAATGCCACTCGATTCGGTGGAGGAGATCTACCACTCGAAGTGGTTGTGTGAGGTTCAAGGCGAGCCCGCTCTGGTGGGTGGCGAGACCGATGGCTCGGTATATCTACATTACATTGGCCATAATGGAATACGGGCTGCTGGGGAAGATGACAACGCTGGGTTATAACCGGATTTCGCGTTGATCAGAGCCGGTGGGTCACCAGTTGGTGGCGGCCGGTCTCTACGGAGCGTTGGCCGGCCTCGTAGGCGAGGCGGATGCGCAGGTCGGCGACGGTGAGGGCGGCGCCGTGGCGGGCGCCGGCGTGTTGGGGTTTGGGGCCGAAGACGTGCGGCTGGACGAGGACGGCGGCAACCAGAAGGACAACGCCGAGAGCGATCAGTACGAGCATGGCTGACGGAGGTCGGCGGCGGCTTGGCGCAGGGCGGCCTGGACGGCGAGGGGGTCGCCGGGGACCCAGTCGGTGGCGATGGGGGACACCCACCAGGTGAGGGCGCCGCCGCGGACGGGGCTGGGTGGCAGGGGGACGAACTCGCCGGCGGTGCAGAGTTCGGCGCCGGGGAGGTCGGGGGCGAGCGGGAAGCCGGGGAGCACGAGGAACCGGACACGGTCGGGCGACAGGGATGCCGGGGCGAGGGACCGTCGGAAGGGGCCGGTACGGGTGGCGGCGACGCCCAGTACGAGCGGCACGGAGATGACGTCGAACGCGGTGCCGGTGGGCGCGAGCACGGAGTACGGCGCGATCTTCCACAGCGAGTGGACGCGCCGGACGTCGCGGGTCGGCCGTGGGAAGACGGGCTCGAATTCGCCGGCGGCGCGGTCGGTGTGGCCGCGGGTGTACTCGCTGCCGGTCCACACCGAGCCCGGGACGATCTGCCAGCCGGCCAGGTGTGTGTAGTCGCACGCCGCCTGCTGGAGGCGGGTGCGGAGGGCGGGATTGGGGGTCATGGAGCCCAATCTAGTGGGTATGGTTGTTGGCAAGCTACCAAGTAGATGTCCCTCGATCGGGTGGGGTTGGGGGTGGCGGCCGGCTCGACGGGCAGGATGGGTGGCCGCGGAGTGGTTCGGAGGGGTGTGCTGATGGGGTCTGCCGCCGTCGCGGCGTACCGCGAGCTGCTGGGTGCGGTCCTGCGGAGCTGCCGGGAGAAGGCCGGCATGTCGCCGACCCAGGCCACGAAGTCCCTGGGCTGGTACAGCAGCGTCAAGATCGCCCGGCTCGAGGCGGGCGCCATCAAGATCCCGGAGGACGAGCTGGAGCGCATGCTCGAGCTCTTCGGGGTGCCGGCCGGCGAGGCCGAGAAGATCCGGTTCTTCGGCGTGAAGGCGCGCGAGCGGCCGTCCCGGGTGACGCCCAGCGAGAGCACGCTGCGGGCGTTCGTGGCCGAGGCGTCGGAGGTCAGGACGTACGCGGACCAACTGCTGCCGGAACTGACGCAGACCGTGGACTACGCGTACGCGCTGCTGTCGACGTCGCTGCGCACGGCGCCCTCGGACGTGGGACGGGAGGCGCGCGAACGGGTGGAGGCGCAGCGGCCGCTGACCTCGGTGCAGCCGCCGGACCTGCACGTCGTCGTGGGGGAGCCGGCGCTGTTGCGGCCGGTCGGCGGACGCCTGGTGCTCAGAAACCAGCTGGAGCACCTGCGCGCGCTCGTCGACCGGCCGAACGTGACGTTCCGGGTGATCCCCATCGACCACGGCGAGCACGCGGCCCTCGGCATGGCGTTCACGCTGATCACGCTGGCTGTGCCGGCGTTCACCACGGTCTACACCGAGGGGCTGACCGCCACCTCCTACGCGGACGCGCCGGACGAGGTGGACGCCTACAAGCTGGCGTTCCGCCGCATCACGGAGGCGGCGCTGCCCGAGGAGGACTCAGCGAAGCTGCTCGACCGTCGCATCGACGAGCTCGTCCAGTGACAGCCCGACCGCCTCGGCGACGGCGGCGACGGTGAAGAACGCGGGCGTCGGCACGCGGCCGGTCTCGATCTTGCGGAGGGTCTCCACCGAGATCCGGGCGTCCGCCGCGACGTCGACCATGCTGCGGCCGCCCCGCGCGGTGCGCAGCAGTCGGCCGAGCCGCTCGCCGCGGGCTCGTTCGGACTCGGTCAGCGGGACGCGCACCACAACCGTCATAGTAATACCGGTAAAGTTATTGGTGTGATCGAGCTGAAGACAAAAGCCGAGATCAGGGCCATGAGGGTGGCCGGCTCGGTGGTGGCCGCGGGGCTCGCGGCCGTCCGGGAACGAGCCGTCGTGGGCGTCGGCCTCAGGGAACTCGACGCGGTCGCGGCGGAGGTCCTCGCGCAGCGGGGCGCCCGCTCGTCCTTCCTGAACTACCACCCGCGCTTCGCGCCGACGCCTTATCCGGCGGTCCTGTGCACGAGCGTCAATGATGCGGTGGTGCACGGCATTCCGAACGACTACAGGCTTCGCGACGGCGACGTGCTCAGCATCGACTTCGGCGCCGAGGTAGACGGCTGGCACGGAGACGCGGCGATCACCGTGCTGATCGGCGGGCAGCAGCCGGAGGACGTGGCCCTGGTGGAGGCCACCGAGCGGGCGCTGCGAGCGGCGATCGAGGTCTGCCGGCCGGGCAACACCCTCGGCGACATCGGCCACGCGATCGGGCCGATCGCCCGCAACGCCGGTTACGGCATCCTCGCCGACCACGGCGGCCACGGCGTCGGCCACGCCATGCACGAGCTGCCCCACGTGCCCAACGAAGGGGAGCCGGGCAAGGGCCTGACGCTGCACCCGGGCCTGGTGATCGCGATCGAGCCGATGTTCACCGGCGGCGGCGAGGACACGTACTGGACCGGCGTCGACGGCTGGACACTGCTCACCGAGGACGGCAGCCGGGCGGCGCACTTCGAGCACACGATCGCGATCACCGAGGACGACCCGATCGTGCTGACGGCGCCCTGATGTTGCTCGCGGACGCCAGGCGACAGGTTGTCGAGACGTGTCGGCGAGCGGTCGAGGACCGGCTCGTCATCGGCACCGCCGGCAACGTGAGCGTCCGCGTCGGCGACCTCGTGGCCGTGACGCCCACCGGCCTGGACTACGGCGATCTGACGCCGGACCTGGTCGGCGTGCACGAACTGGACGGCACCGCCGTCGAGGCGCCGCTGAAGCCGACCAGCGAGCTGCCGATGCACCTCGCGGTCTACGCCGACACCGATGCCAAGGCGGTCGTGCACACGCATTCCATAGCCGCCGCTGCGCTGTCGGCGGTCGTGGACGAGGTGCCGGCTGTGCACTACTACCTGGCGCTGCTCGGCGGCCGGGTGCTGGTCGCGCCGTATCGCGCCTTCGGTTCGCCGGAGCTGGCCGCCGCGCTCGTGGACGCGCTGGGTGACCGAAGCGCCTGCCTGCTCGGCAACCATGGGGCCGTCACGACCGGTGTGGACTTGGCGCAGGCGTATCAGCGGGCCGGCTACCTGGAATGGGTCTGCGAGGTGGCGCTCAAGGTGCTCGGCACCGGGCACGAACCGACGTTGCTCTCACGGCGGCAGATGGACGAGGCCGTGGCCAATTTCGTCGGCTACGGCCAGTCAGCCGGCGACGGGCTCCAGATCGGGGTCGTCGTCGATGTCGAGGGCGACGGCGGTCTCTGCGGGGAGGGCACGACGCCGCTGGGCCCGTAGGAACATGCTGGCCGGCAGGCTGAGCACGGCCGCGATGCCGAGCGAGACGCCCAGCGCCAGCGGGATGTCGTCGTCGGCGAGCTCACCGCCGAGGTAGCCGAGCAGCGTCGCGTACAGGCACCAGAGCGTGCAGCCGATGGTCGACGCCATCGCGAACCGGCGCAGCGGGAAGCGGAGCGAGCCGCACAGCACGGCGCCGATGGTGCCGCCGCCGGGCAGCCAGCGGCCGCCGATCAGGATCGGCTCGGCGTTGCGGGCCAGCCGGTCCTTGATCCACTCCAGCACCAGCGCGGGCGTCCGGCGCTGGGCGAACTTCGCGATCGCCGGATGTCCGAGCCGTCGGCCGATGCCATAGTTGACGAGGTCGGCCAGCACACACGAGGTGATGGCCGTGATCACCACCCATTGCAGCGGGAGCTTGCCGGACGCGGCCAGCACCCCGCACGAGATGAGCACCGGCTCGGTCGGCAGCAGCGGCACGAAGCCGACGAGGAACACCAGTCCCAACGCCGCCGCCACACTGTCCGGAACGCTCATGTCCACAGTCAACATCGTCCCGGCCCGCGTGATGCCAGATCACATCGACTCCTCAGGAAGTCGACAGCGGCCCGACAGCCGGAGTTCGATCGGGCACACTGGACACAACGTACGGACAGGGGAAGGACCGACGACCTTGCACATCGACCAGTGGATCGCGGCCATCCCACCGCTCGCGGTGTACGTCACGATCGGCCTGATCGTGATGATCGAGAGCCTCGGCATCCCCATCCCGGGTGAGATCGCCCTGGTCAGCGCCACCCTGCTGACCATCCACCCGTCATCGGCGGTGCAGTGGGAGTTCATCGCGGTGGCGGCCACCGCCGGCGCGATCATCGGCGACTCGATCGGCTACTCCATCGGCCGCAAGGGCGGCAAACCGCTGTTCGAGTGGCTCGGCCGCAAGTTCCCCAAGCACTTCGGGCCCAGCCACCTGGCCACCGCCGAGCGGGCGTTCGCCAAGTGGGGCATGTGGGCGGTGTTCCTCGGCCGCTTCATCGCGTTGCTGCGGATCTTCGCCGGTCCGCTGGCCGGCGCGCTGCACATGCGCTACCCGAAGTTCCTGGTCGCCAACGCGCTCGGCGGCATCGTGTGGGCCACCGGCACAACGGCGCTGATCCACTTCGTCGGGCAGGCGGCGGAGAAGTGGCTGAGCGGTTTCGCCTGGGTCGGCCTCGGCGTGGCCGTCGTCGCCGGCGCCGGCATCTCGCTCTACGTCAAACACCGCGCCGGCAAGGCCATGGCCGCCCCGGCCGACGAGTCCCACTGACTTCTCGACGTTTGGAAAGGACCATTCCTGACGTCGAACGTCAGGAATGGTCCTTTCACCGTGTCAGCGCGAGGTGCGGTTGACCGCGGAGACCACCGCACGCAGCGAGGCGGCGACGATGGAGCTGTCCACCGCCACGCCCCAGAGCACGGCGTCGCCGACGGCGCACTCCACGTAGGAGGCGGCGCGGGCGTCGTCGCCGGCGGTGAGCGCGTGCTCGACGTAGTCCATGACCCGGACGTCGAAGCCGACGGTGCTCAGCGCGTCCACGAACGCGGCGAGCGGGCCGTTGCCGACGCCGGTGATCTCGTGCTGGTCGCCCTCCACCCGGACCTGGGCGGTGATCCGGTAGTGGCCCTCCTCGTCGTCGTCGACGCGGTGCCGGACCAGCTCCAGCGGCGTCACCCGGTCCAGGTACTCGCCGGCGAAGGCGTCCCACATCTGCTTCGGCGACACCTCGCCGCCCTGCGAGTCGGTGACGCGCTGGATGACCTTGGAGAACTCGATCTGCAACCGGCGCGGCAGATCGAGCTGGTGCTCGGTCTTCATCACGTAGGCGACGCCACCCTTGCCGGACTGCGAGTTGACCCGGATCACGGCCTCGTAGGTGCGGCCCACGTCCTTCGGGTCGATCGGCAGGTACGGGACCTCCCACGGGAAGTCCTCGACCGGCACGCCGGCCTGGTCGGCGGCGGCCTTCAGCGCGTCCAGGCCCTTGTTGATCGCGTCCTGGTGGCTGCCGGAGAACGCGGTGTACACCAGGTCGCCGCCATAGGGGTGGCGCTCGGGCACCGGCAACTGGTTGCAGTACTCGACGGTGCGCCGGATCTCGTCGATGTCGGACAGGTCCAGCTGAGGGTCGATGCCCTGGCTGAACAGGTTCATGGCCAGCGTGACCAGGCAGACGTTGCCGGTGCGTTCGCCGTTGCCGAACAGACAGCCCTCGATGCGGTCGGCGCCGGCCTGGTAGCCCAGCTCGGCGGCGGCCACGCCGGTGCCGCGGTCGTTGTGCGGGTGCAGCGACAGGATCACCGAGTCGCGGCGCTCCAGGTGGCGGTTCATCCACTCGATGGAGTCGGCGTACACGTTCGGCGTGGCCATCTCGACGGTGGCCGGCAGGTTGATGATCACCGGTCGCTCCGGGGTGGCGCCCAGGATCTCGGTGACGGCGTTGCACACCTCGACGGCGTAGGACAGCTCCGTGCCGGTGTAGGACTCGGGCGAGTACTCGAAGCGGAAGTCGGTGTCGGGCTGCTTCGCCGCCAGCTCGACGACGTACTCGGCGGCCGAGGTGGCGATCTTCTTGATGCCCTCGCGCTCCTCACGGAACACCACGCGGCGCTGGAGGATCGAGGTCGAGTTGTAGATGTGCACGATCGCCTTGCGGGCGCCGCGCAGCGACTCGAAGGTGCGCTCCAGCAGCTCGGGGCGGCATTGCGAGAGCACCTGGATGGTCACGTCATCCGGGATCGCGCCGTCGGTGATGATCTCGCGGACGAAGTCGAAGTCGGTCTGGCTGGCCGCCGGGAAACCGACCTCGATCTCCTTGAAGCCCATCCGGACCAGCAGGTCGAACATCTTGCGCTTGCGGGCCGGCGACATCGGGTCGATCAGCGCCTGGTTGCCGTCGCGCAGGTCGACCGCGCACCACAGCGGCGCCTTGGTGATCCGTTTGTCGGGCCAGGTGCGGTCGGGTACCGAGATCTCCTCGACCAGCTCGTGGAACGGCCGGTAGCGGTGCGTCGGCATCGAGCTGTCGCGCTGGGTGTTCCATACCGGCTGGTCGGCCGAGGCGGGGCGGGAGGGCGTGCGGATCTTGCTGGACTCGCTCATGGATGTGAACTCCTGCTGACCGGGATGACTCGACCGGCGGCAGCGCTCAACTCCGCGACGGGGGGCCGGTCTGGATCAGACCCCGCCACGGCAGCGAAGCAGGAGGGCGAAACGCACGGGCGGAGCGTAACCGCTATCGCCGGATCGTGAAACCCGGGACCCACATGCTGGGCACGATCGGGGAGCAAGGGGCTGTGGTTAGGTGGACCCATGGCGTCAGGGGGCAAGAAGACCGGCGTGCTGTCCACGGTGATCAACCTCTTCGGCGTGCTCACCGGCCTGGTCATGATCATCCGCATGCTGCTGGTGCTGACCGGCTCGACCTCGGACAACGTGTTGTTCTCCGTGGTCAAGGTGTGGTCCGACCTGCTGGTCCTGTGGTGGGGCAGCATCGTCAAGCCGGCCGGCGCGCCGGCCAGTGTGATCATCACGTACGCGCTCGCGGCGGCGTTCTGGCTGCTGGTGACCCGGATCGTGGCCCGGGTGCTGCGGTGACGGTGTAGCGATCACGCGGGGTGGGTATTCACCACTCGACGCCACCCGATCGGGTGGCAAACGTGTCGAGCGAGGTGAGGTCGGTCATGGCTACCTACGTTCGTGGCGGTCGCGCGACGGCCGGGACGGTAGTTCGCGTCATCGGAACGATCATCGCGGTCATCCTGGTCGCCCACATCCTGTTCGGCCTGCTAGGGGCCAACCCGAACAACCCGTTGGTGGTGTTCGTCGCGCAGTGGGCGGACGTGCTCGCGATCTGGTTCCGCGGCCTGTTCGCCACCGGTAGCGACGCGCTGAACGTGATCTTGAACTACGGCCTGGCTGCGGTGTTCTGGCTGGTCGTGACGGGTCTCATCGCCCGGGTGCTCTACCGCGCCGGCTGATCGACGCCGGCCGGCGGGCATGGCAGACTGCCCCGTATGGCGGAACAGACGGAGACGCACGCGCGCGGCAGGGTGATCGGCATCGTCGCCGCCGTCCTGCGCTGGGTCGGCACCATCATCGCCGTCATCCTCGTCGCGCACGTGCTGCTCACCGTGTTCGGCGCGAACCCGGACAACCCGATCACCGAGTTCGTCCGGTCCTGGGCCGACCCGCTGGCGCTGGCCTTCCGCGACCTGTTCACGCCGGCCGACGCCAGGCTGCGGGTGCTGGCGAACTACGGTCTCGCGGCGATCTTCTGGCTCATCGTCACCAGCATCGTGGTGCGGCTGGTTCGCCGCCTCGGCTGAGTTGTCCACAGGCGACCCGCTAACAAGATCGACTAGGCGTCTCCGCTGGTAGACTGGGCTTGGGGTCGCCCCCCTGGGTTGGGTGGGGGCTGGTCAGAAGGCTGGGGAGCCCCAATTTTCCGTGAAAACCAGCTCCGACAACGGCTTTCGGGTTCGCGGGGCAACTTCACGGGTGGCGAGGTCCTCGGGCAGTAGGTCGGTCGAGCCCAGCACCCCCACGGCGATCACCACGACGGCCCGGGCCGTCGACGGAAGGCCGAACGACGAGGCGATGTCCTCCGGCGAGAAGCCGCCCATCTGGTGCGCGACGAGGCCCTCGGCGACGGCCTGGAGCACCAGGTTCTGAGCGGCGAGCCCCAGCACGTAGTCGGGCTTGGGCATCGGCCGGCCGGTCTCGTCCTCGGTCACGACGCACCCGACGATCAGCGCCGACGCGGCGCCGGCCCATGTCTGGTTGCCGGGTCGCAGGGCGGCGAAGATCCGGTCGAAAGCCGACGAGCCGCGGCGGCCGACGAGCCAGCGGCCGGGCTGGGTGTTGCCGCTGGAGGCGGCCCAGCGGGCGGCCTCGAACAGGGACTCCAACTGCTCGTCGGTGATCTTCGCGGCGGGATCCAGGGCCCGGGGGCTCCAGCGCTGGCTGATCAGGGGATGCATGCTCAGATAGCGTAGGGCCAGGCGGTGATCGAGTACGCGCCGAACCAGGCGCTCATGGCGGCGACCGAGGCCAGGGTGAGCCACTGGGTCGGATTGCGCCGCTTGACCAGGGCCATGGCCAGCGGGATGAGCAGCGTGAACGCCGGCAGCATGAGCCGGGCCTTGGAGTTCATCAGGCCGTTCGAACCGAGGTCCATGACCAGGACGGCGACGCCGTACACGATCAGCGGCCACGGCACGCGGTGCCGGACGCACAGCACGATCAGGGCGATGGCGGCGACGCACAGGCCGACGGTGAGGACCTCGAGCACCGAACGGCCGGAGGCCAGGGCGTCGAGGGCGAACTTGAAGGTGGCCTTGCCGCCGTCGAACTCTGAGCCCCAGCCCCGCTGCTGCACCACGAACCAGCCGTCCCACTGCCCGGTCCGCACGCCGACCCACGCCAGGTACCCGAGGAGCCCGAGCGGCGAGAGCAGCGCCCCGACCCACGGCCGCCAGCCGTCCTCGCGCCGCACGATGGCGATCACGGCCGCCACGCCGATGGCGGCGATCACGGCGGCGGCGGTCGGCCGGACCAGACCGGACAGCAGGCACAGCACCCCGGCCCACAGCCACCGCCGCTCCAGCAGGAACACCAGCGACCACACGGCCAGCGCGCAGAACAACGCCTCGGAGTACGTCATCGACAGCACCACGGCCATCGGCGAGGCGGCGAACACCGCGGCCAGCACGAGCCCGAGCCGGCGGGACCCGCCGGGCACCAGCGAGCCGAGCCGGACCAGCCCGTACGAGCAGGCCAGACCGGCCAGCACGGTCACCGCGAAGGCGGCGTCGACCAACGTCACCCCGGGCAGGTGCGCGAACAGGCTGATCAACGCCGGGTAGCCGGGGAAGAAGGCCAGCAGGTTGGTCTGGTCGTGCTGGAAGTGGGCGTCCACGAGGCCGCCGCCGGCGATGTTGTAGCCGCCCTGCGCGAGCCCCAGGAACCACTGCCCGTCCCACGATGTGAGCGCGGCGGTGATCGTCCGGCCGTTGCGTGCGGCCATCCAGGCGAGCATCGCCAGCCCCGCGGCGCGCACCCCGAGGAACACCAGTGCGGGCGCGGTGAGGTACGCGACCTGCCGCGACGTGGCGGAACTGGCCTCGGGACGGGCCGTCGTGATGGCTGACACCCCGATCCCTTCGTCTGGCCACCGGGTCTGCTGCCGAGGGTACGCTGCGACCCGACACGCTCTGGCCCGGTCTGCGAGGAGGTTCGATCAGTGGCACTGGTCGTGCAGAAGTACGGCGGCTCCTCACTCGAAAGTGCCGACCGGATCAAACGCGTGGCCGAGCGGATCGTCGCTACCAAGAAGGCCGGCAACGACGTCGTCGTGGCCGTCTCGGCCATGGGCGACTCCACCGATGAGCTGCTGGACCTGGCCGCGCAGGTCGCGCCGGTGCCGCCCGCCCGCGAGCTGGACATGCTGCTGACCGCCGGCGAGCGGATCTCGATGTCGCTGGTCGCCATGGCCATCCACTCCTTGGGATCGGAGGCCCGGTCCTACACCGGCTCGCAGGCCGGCGTGATCACCACCGCGGTGCACGGCAACGCGCGCATCATCGACGTCACGCCGGGCCGGATCCAGGACGCGCTGGCCGACGGCGCGATCGCCATCGTGGCCGGCTTCCAGGGCGTCAGCCAGGACAGCAAGGAGATCACCACGATCGGCCGCGGCGGCACCGACACCACCGCCGTCGCGCTGGCCGCGGCGCTCAAGGCCGACGTCTGCGAGATCTACACCGACGTGGACGGCGTGTTCAGCGCCGACCCGCGCATCGTGCGGGACGCGGCGCACCTGCCCCAGATCACCTACGAGGAGATGCTGGAGATGGCGGCGGCCGGCGCGAAGGTGCTGCACCTGCGCTCGGTCGAGTACGCGCGCCGGTACGGGGTGCCGCTGCGCGTCCGTTCCTCGTTCAACAACAAGCCGGGCACGCTGGTGACCGGGTCGATGGAGGACCTTCCCGTGGAGCAGGCGATCATCACCGGCGTCGCGCACGACCGGTCGGAGGCCAAGGTCACCGTCACGGCGGTGCCGGACCACCCGGGCATCGCGGCGCGCATCTTCCGCGTGGTCGCCGACGCCGAGGTCGACATCGACATGGTCGTGCAGAACGTCTCCCAGGTCGCCACCGGCCGCACCGACATCACGTTCACGCTGCCCAAGGCCGACGGCCCGAAGGCGGTGGCCGCGCTGGAGAAGGCCAAGCCGGAGATCGGCCACAGCGGCGTGCTCTACGACGACCACGTGGGCAAGGTGTCGCTGATCGGCGCGGGCATGCGCTCGCACCCCGGCGTGACCGCCACCTTCTGCGAGGCGCTGTCCACCGCCGGCGTGAACATCGAGATCATCTCCACCTCGGAGATCCGGATCTCGGTGATCTGCCGCGATACCCAGTTGGATGACGCGGTCCGCGCCCTGCACGATGCGTTCGAACTCGGCGGCGAAGAAGAGGCCGTCGTCTACGCGGGGAGCGGGCGATGAGCAATCGACCGGTGCTCGCGCTGGTGGGTGCCACCGGCGCGGTCGGCAGCGTCATGATCGACATCATCAACGCGCGGGAAACCGTGCCGTGGGGCGAGATCCGGCTGATCGCGTCGGCCCGCTCGGCCGGCCGGAAGCTGACCGTGCGCGGCGAGGAGATCACCGTGCGGGCGCTCGCGCCCGAGGTCTTCGACGGCGTGGACATCGCGATGTTCGACGTGCCGGACGAGATCTCGGCGGAGTGGGCGCCGATCGCCGCCGAGCGCGGCGCGGTCGCGGTGGACAACTCCGGCGCGTTCCGGATGGACGACGACGTGCCGCTGGTGGTGCCGGAGGTGAACGCGCACAAGGTCGCCGAGCGGCCGCGCGGCATCATCGCCAACCCGAACTGCACGACGCTGTCCATGATGGCCGCGCTGGGCGCCCTGCACCGCGAGTTCGGCCTCAAGGAGCTCGTCGTCGCCTCGTACCAGGCCGTTTCCGGCGCCGGCGCGCCCGGCATCGACCGCCTGTACGCGGAGCTGGAGGCCGTCGCCGGCCAGAAGCTCGGCGTCAAGGCCGGCGACGTGCGCGAGGCGCTGGCCGCGGCGGGCCTGGGCTTCGAGGACTCGCCGTTCCCGGCCCCGCTCGCGCTGAACGTGGTGCCCTGGGCCGGTTCCTACAAGGGCGACGGCTGGACGTCCGAGGAGCTCAAGGTCCGCAACGAGTCCCGCAAGATCCTGGGCATCCCGGACCTCAAGGTCTCCGCGACCTGCGTGCGCGTCCCAGTGATTACCACGCACTCGCTGGCCGTGCACGCGGTGTTCGAGCGCGAGGTGACGGTGGAGCAGGCGCACAAGGTGTTCGCCGCGCAGCCCACGGTGGTGCTCGTGGACGAGCCGGAGCAGAAGAAGTTCCCGACACCCGCGGACGTCGTCGGCGAGGACCCGACCTACGTCGGCCGGGTGCGGCAGGCGCTGGATTTCCCGAACACGCTGGACTTCTTCGTGTGCGGCGACAACCTGCGCAAGGGTGCCGCGCTGAACACGTACGAGATCGCCGAGACGCTGGCCCCCGAGTTCGGCTGAGGCGGACATGACCGAGGTCGTGTTGGGTGTCGACCTCGGCACCACGGCGACGAAGGTGGTCGCCACCCGGCCCGACGGCCGGGTGGTGGCCACCGCCGAGCAGGGCTATCCGCTCAAGACCGGCGAGCACGGCGAGGCCGTGCAGGACCCGGACGTGGTGCTGGCCGCCGCCACCAAGGCGTTGTCTGAGTGCGTGCAGTGCACCGAAGGCGACATTCGCGCGCTGTCGTTCAGCTCGGCGATGCACACGCTGCTCGCCCTCGACGGTGACGGCGAGCCGATCACCCCGGCGCTGAGCTGGGCCGATCACCGCGCCGCCGACATCGCCAAACGCTTGCGGGCGGACCGCGGCCTTGCGCTGGACCTGCACGCGGCGACCGGCGCCCCGGTGCACCCCTCGTTCCCGCTGGCCAAGCTGGCCTGGTTCGCCGAGCACGAGCCGGATATCTGCCAGCGGGCCGCGAAATGGGCCGGCCTCAAGGACTACGTGCTGGCCCGCTTCACCGGACGGCTGGTCACCGAGCACTCCAACGCCTCGGGCACCGGCCTGTTCGACATGTACGACCTGACCTGGCACGGGCCGGCGCTGGCGATCGCCGGCGTGCACGCCGACCAACTGCCGACGCTCGTCGAGCCGACCAGGGCGCTGGCCCTGGCCGACGGCATCGCCGGCCTGCCGAGCGGCCTGCCGGTGATCGCCGGCGGCGGCGACGGGCCGCTGGCCAACCTCGGCGTCGGCGCGATCCGGCCGGGCATGGCGGCGTTGTCACTGGGCACCAGCGGCGCGCTGCGGGTCGTCCGAGACCGGCCCGGCGTCGACGATCGCGGCCGCGTCTTCTGCTACGCCCTGGCCGACGGGCTGTGGGTGCTCGGCGGCGCGGTCAGCAACGGCGGCGTGGTCGCGCAGTGGGCGTCCGAGGTGTTCGGCGTGCCGGTCCCGGAGCTGCTGGCGGAGGCCGAGGCGGAGCCGCCGGGCGCCGCCGGCCTGCTCGCTTTGCCTTACCTGCTGGGAGAACGGGCGCCCTGGTGGGACCCCGATCCGCGGGCGGTGCTGGTCGGCCTGCGCCGCGAGCACGGCCGGGCGGTGATCACCCGGGCCATGATCGAGGGCGTCGGCCAGCAGCTGGCGCTGGTGCTCGACGCCGTTCGGGACGCCGGCGCGAGCGTGCACGAGATCCGCGCAACCGGCGGCGCCTTCCGTGGTCCACTGTGGACGTCGGTGATCGCCGCCGCGTTCGGGCAGCCGCTGTCCTTCGTGGACGGCAACGAGGGATCCGGTGTGGGCGCGGCACTTCTGGGCTGGCGCGCGCTCGGCGAGCTGCCGTCCCTGGACGCGGCCGCGGACCTCGTGACGCCGGTCGACACGGTCGCGCCCGAAGAGTTCGCCAGCCACCGGATGGCCCGCAACCGCCCGGCGCTGGAACGGATCTACGACGCGCTGAGGGAGCTCGACAGCTGAGGACGGCCGAGCTTGCGCCCGCCCAGCGCGACGCCGACCGCAGTGCCCAGCAGCCCGACGCCGCCCGCGGCGGCGAAGCCCCACGCCGGTGACGAGTTGTCCATGACCACGCCGATCAGCGGCGCGCCGATGGCCGCCCCGATGGTGTACGCCGAGCTGTAGACGCCCATCACCGTGCCGCGCACCGACTCCGGCGACAGCCGCGTCACGGCGTCCGATGTGGACGAGAAGGTGGGCGCGCACAGCAATCCGTTGGGCACCAAGGCCAGGGCCAGCAGCCACCACTGGCTGGTGATCAGGCCGACCGGAATCATGGTCGCGCCGACCAGCGTGATCAGCACGACCAGCGGCACCGGGCGCGGCAGCGCGCCGTGCACGATGCCGCCGACCACCGAGGCCAGGCACCACACCGCGATCACCAGCCCCGACCAGCCGACCTGGCCGGTCTGGCGCAGCGCGGCGACGATCGCCACCTCGGACCCGGCCATGATCAGCACCATCGCGCCGGCGATCACCAGCGCGGCGATCATCGGCCCACGCAGCCACGACATCAGCGGCGCATGCTCGTGCTGCTCGGCTTCCTCCGACTTCACCGGCGGGTCCAGCGCGTACAGCCAGACGCCGGACAGCACCGAGGCGGCGCCGACGGTCAACATCGCCGTGGTCGAGGAGAACGTGGTGGTCAGGAACACGCCGGCGGACGGCCCGACCATGTACGAGAGCTCGGTGAGCACCGAATCCAGCGAGAACGCCGGCCGTCGGTAGCTGTCGTCCGGCGGCAGCAACGCGACCATCGACTGCCGGGCGATGGACATCACCGGCAGCGCCAGCACACCGCCGACGAAGGCCAGCACTATCAGCGACCAGTAGGGCAGCCAGGGGATCGAGGCCCAGAACACGCCCGCGGCGATCGTGCTCAGCAGCACCGTCCGGCGCACGCCGCGACGATCGATCATCCGGCCGAGCATCGGGCCGCCCAGCGCCATGCCGATCGTGGTGGCGGCGGCCACCGCGCCGGCCTCGCCGTAGCCCATGCCCAGGCCGAGCACTACGTGCAGGGTGATGGTCACGCCCGAGGCGGCCGCCGGGATGCGAGCCAGCCCGGTGACCACGAACAGGGTGCGCACGCCGGGCAGGCGCGCCACCCGGCCGTAGGACGTCAAGACCACACGCTCGATGTCACTAGGTACCAGGCCCGCCGCGCAACCGATTTCTTGTCGGATTCAAGGATGCGTGGTGAGCTGGTTGAACGATGACTCTCGACGACTCCAGCGTGCAGACACTGCGCCGACGCCTGCGCACGGCCGGGCTGCGGGTGACCGCGCCCCGGCTCGCCGTGCTGGAGTGGCTCGCCGGACATCCGCACACGACCGCCGACCAGGTCGCGACCGGCGTGCGCGACCACATCGGCTCGGTGTCCACGCAGGCCGTGTACGACGTGCTCAACGCCTGCGTGCGGGCCGAGCTGGTGCGCAAGATCGAGCCGGCCGGCTCGGCCGCCCGCTTCGAGACGCGTACCGGTGACAACCATCACCACCTGGTGTGCCGCGGGTGCGGCCGCACCGAGGACGTGGACTGCGCGGTCGGCCCCGCGCCGTGCCTGGACCCGTCCGACTCGCTGGGGTTCGAGCTGGACGAGGCCGAGGTGGTGTTCTGGGGCCGCTGCCCGGACTGCCTGCGGGCTCAGGTCAGCCAGCCGCCTACCGGGTAGCCGTTCAGCTCGTCGGGCTTCACGGCCTTGCGCCGCGGCCGGCCGTTGCGGCTGATCGCCAGGCCCGTGCGCAGCGCGCTGGCCGCCTCCAGCGTCGCCTCCTTGAACGAGTGCCCCAGGCCGGTCATGCTCGCGAAGCCGTGGAAGAGGCCCTCGTGCCGGCGCAGCACGATCGGCACGCCGGCCTCCGCGACGCGACGGGCGAACAGCTCGCCCTCGTCGCGCAGCGGGTCGAAGCCGGCCGTCGCGAGGTACGTGGGCGGCAGCCCGCTGAGGTCCTCGGCCAGCAGCGGCGACACCCGCGGGTCCGGCCGGGTCGCCGGGTCCGGGACGTAGCGCTCCATGAACCAGTCCATGCCGGCGTCGGTGAGAAAGTAGCCGTTGCCGAACAGCTCCCGCGATCGCCGCCGGGTCGTCGCGTCGACGGTGGGGTAGAGCAGCAGCAGGAACACCGGGCGGGCGTTGCCCGAGGCGACCTGCAACGCCGTGACGATCGACAGGTTGCCGCCCGCGCTGTCGCCGCCGAGCGCGATCAGCTTGGGGTCCGCGCCGAGGGCGGACGCCTCCGACACCGCCCACTTGAAGGCGGCGACGCAGTCGTCGACGGCGGCCGGGAAGGGGTCCTCCGGGGCGAGCCGGTAGCCGACGGACAGCACCCGCACACCGGCGTTGCGCGCGAGGAACCGGCACAACCCGTCGTGGCTGTCGATGTCGCCGATGACGAAGCCGCCGCCGTGGAAGAAGACCAGCAGCGGCGAGCCCTCCGGCAGGTCGCCGGGGCGGTAGAGCCGGGCCGGGATGTCGCCCGGCAGCAACAGATCCTTGGTCGAGACGGGCTCGATCTCCGCGCCGCCGACGAGCTCGCGGCCGCCGCTGATCGCCGCCCGTGCCTGCTGCACGCTCTTGCCGTGCAGCTCGACCCCGGACAGGCGCTGCATCTTCAGCAGCAGCTGCGCGTCCAGGTCGAGGGTCTGGCCGTCGATGCGCACCGGCCGGCCGGCGATCAGCCGCCGCGCGGGCGCCGGCAGCGCGAACAGCGCCTGAAGCAACTTGCCTTGCCATCGGACCGGAATGGACTGCGCAAGCGTCGCCATGGGGCAGGACACTACCCGTCGGTAGGTACCGGAGCGAGGGATCTTGACCTCAAGCGCGCTGTAACTCGTACGGTGTGTGTATGACGGTGACGGTGGTTGGTATCGGCGGCTCCTTGCGGGCCGACTCGCAGTCCGAGCGGGCGCTGCACGTCGCGCTGTCGGGCGCGGAGGACGCGGGCGTCAAGACCATCGCCATCACCGGAACCGACCTGGTGCTGCCGTTCTACGACCCCGCCGTGCCGGAACGCCCGGAGGCCGCGACCCGCCTGGTCGAGCTCCTGCGCGACGCCGACGGGGTGGTGCTGGTCTCGCCCGGCTACCACGGCTCGCTGTCGGGGCTGGTCAAGAACGCCCTCGACTACGTGCAGGACCTCAGCGACGACCCGCACCCGTTCCTGGACGGCCGTGCCGTCGGCTGCGTCACCAGCGCGATGGGGTGGCAGGCCGCCGTGAGCACGCTCACCGCGCTTCGCTCGATCGTGCACGCCCTGCGCGGTTGGCCCACGCCGCTGGGCGTGCCGCTGAATACTGCGGAGGTCCGCTTCGAGACCGACGGCACGTGCTCCGACCAGCGGGCCTACGACTCGCTGCGGTTGGTCGGGCGGCAGGTCGCCGAGTTCGCCCTGGGTGAAGTCGGTCACCACCGACTTCATTGAGCCGGGTCGGAGCGTTGTACCGGTCGGTAACTTTGAGCAGTAGGGAGACCGACATGGCAGCGCTGTACACCGCCGAGGCGATCGCGATCGGCGAAGGCCGCAACGGGGAGGTCCGCTCCTCCGACGGCGTGATCGACGAGATCCTGGCCGTGCCGAAGGAGCTCGGCGGCCCCGGCGGCGACAAGACCAACCCCGAGCAGCTGTTCGCCGCCGGCTACGCGGCCTGCTTCCACAGCGCGCTGCAGGCGGTCGCCCGCCGGCAGAAGATCACCCTGCCCGAGACGTCCATCACCGCCAAGGTGAGCCTGCTGCCGCTCGAGGGCGGCGCGTTCACCCTGGCCGTCGAGCTGTCGGGCCACTTCCCGGGCTTCGAGCAGGGCGCCGCCGACCAGCTGGTCGCCGCCGCGCACCAGGTGTGCCCGTACTCCAACGCCACCCGCGGCAACATCGACGTGACCGTCAACGCCACGGTGTGACTTTTAGCCGCTGCCTCCTCGGGTACTCGATCCGTACCCGATTCCCGAGGAGGCAGCAATGGGCAAGGCCCCGATCACCAGCCCGCTGGAGGCCAAGGCGCGGGACGCGACCGGGCAGGTGCTCCAGGAGGCGCTGGTCGACCTGATCGACCTGTCCCTGGTGGCCAAGCAGGCGCACTGGAACGTGGTCGGACGCAACTTCCGCAGCGTGCACCTCCAGCTCGACGAGCTGGTCGCCGCCGCCCGCGAGTACACCGACCAGGTCGCCGAGCGCGCCTCGGCGATCGGCGTGTCCCCGGACGGGCGTGCCGGCACCGTGGCCAAGCACTCCGGCGTGCCGGAGTTCGCGGTCGGCTGGCGCAACGACGAGGACGTGATCAAGGCGGTCACCGCGACCGTCGGCGAGGTCGTGCAGCGCATGCGCGCGCGGATCAAGACCACCGACGACACCGACCTGGTGACGCAGGACCTGATCATCGAGCTGACCGCCAAGCTGGAAGAGGCCCACTGGATGTGGCAGGCCCAGCTGGCGTGAGGCGAGGGGTGGGGCCGCGCGGCCCCACCCGTCTCACATGCCCAGGGCCCGCCGGGTGAAGTCCACCTCGATGGCCGTCTGCTTGATCGTCTCGGCGACCACCAGTGAGCCGTGGCCCGCCTCGTACCGGTACACCTCGTACGGGGCCGTGCGCGCGGCCAGCCGGTCCAGGTAGTTGTCGATCTGCCGGATCGGGCAGCGCGGGTCGTTCTCGCCGGCCAGCACCAGCACCGGGGCCGTCACCTCGTCCACGTAGGTCAGCGGCGAGCACTCCCGGTACAGGTCCGGCAGCTCCTCCGGCGAGCCGCCGAACAGGGCGCGGTCGAAGGCCCGCAGCGGCTCCATCTCGTCCTCGTACGCCGCGACGTAGTCCGCGACCGGCACGCCGGCGACGCCGACCGCCCAGCGCTTGGGCTGCACGCCCAGCGCCAGCAGGGTCAGGTAGCCGCCCCAGGACGCGCCGTTGATCACGCACTTGCTTGGGTCGGCGAGCCCGGACTCGACCGCCCAGTCGTGCACCGCGGCGATGTCCTCCAGCTCCGTCAGACCCGGCCGGCCCTCGATCGCGTCGCGCCACTGCGAGCCGTAGCCCGTGGAGCCGCGGTAGTTCACCTGCACCACCGCGAAGCCGGCGTCCAGCCAGACCGCGCGGTAGGGCGAGAACCGGTCCTCGTCGTTCGCGTGCGGGCCGCCGTGGATGGCGAAAACCGTTGGCAGCGGGCCGTCTCCGGCGTTCGCCGGGCGGGAGATCAGCGCGTGCACGTCACCGACGAAGGCATCCTCCATCGGCTGTGAGGACGGCGCCTTGTCACCCGGCGGCGTCAGCAGCACGCGGTCGCCGTCGGCGCTCAGCGTGCGCACCACCGACGGGTGCTCCGCCGAGGACCAGGAGTACTCCACCGACCCGTCCGGCCGCGCGCCCGCGCCGCCGATCGTCCCCTTGGGAATGTCCAGAGTGGACAGCTCGTCGGCGGCGATGTCGTAGCGGTGCAACGTGGTCCGCGACCGGTAGCTGTGCACGATCAGCAGCGCGCTGCCGTCGGTGTACCAGTCGGCGGAGAGCTCCCCGGGCAGGTCGAGGTGGATCTCCGTCTCGGTGTCGGCCTCGACGTCCCAGATCAGCAGCTCTTCCTTGCCGCGGCGTTCGTGCAGCACCAGCAGGCGGGGGTCGCCGGCTACGGGGCAGAACGCGATGCCGTCCAGGCCCTTGCCCTTGCCGTCCCACTTCTCCGCCACCACCACGCCGTCGGCCACGTTCAGCACGCGCAGTGCAGGGTGCCGGCTGTCGCCGTGTTCCGAGTGCGAGATCGCCAGCAGGCGTTCGTCGTGGGACAGGCTCGCCACGCCGCCGTCGTTCTCGTTGACGTAGATCACCTCCGGCTGGCCGCCCCGGGTCACCCAGATCGTCGTCCCGTCATCGGTCGACGCCCCCACCGCCACCGTGCCGTCCCCGACCTGGAGGCCCGCCGGGTACCCGTCGTGCACCCCCGGCAGCGCCGGCTGCTTCTCGCCGCCGGCGTAGGGCTCCACCACCCAGCTGCCGAACTCGTCGCCATCGGTGTCGTTGAACCACCAGATCTGCTCGCCGTTCGGGCTCAGCGTCGAGTGCAGGGTCCCGTTCGGCCGGTCCGTGACCTGCCGGTGCGTGTCCGTGGCGCGGTCCCAGGCGTACACCTCCCACACCCCGCTGGCGTTGGAGACGTACAGGGAGCGGTCCGGCGCGTTCAACGCCCAGTCCGGCAGCGACACCCGTCGCGCCGTGAACCGCGCGCGCCAGCGCTGTTCAGCCTCGGGGTCCTCGAACAGCCGATCCGGCACGGGGGCAACGGGATGATTGGTCACCCCCCGATCCTGTCACGACCGGCGGCGTTCTTCACGAGGGTGCGGACCGCCCCTGGTGGCGGCCAGGGTCGATCCGCCGCATCAATGAAAACGTTCTCAAACCGCCGTGTCAACTACCTTGCCGCCATGCAGCCGCAGGTCTCCATCTGGGTCCCCCTGGCCGTGGGTCTCATCGGTCTTCTCGGCGTCCTGGCCACGCAACTGATCACCACCCGCCGCGACCTCTCTCGCGAGGCCGCCGCCATCCGCCGTGCCGATCACATCTTCTGGCGCGACAAACGCCTCGACGCCGCCCTGACCCTTCTCGTCACCATGAACGCCTGGCGCGAGATCGTCGTCGACACCTGGCACAACCCGCCCGACGACGCCACCTACGCCGAACTCCACGCCGCCGTCACCACCATGAGCGACACCCTTGCCACTCTGAAACTCATAGGCACCAACGAAATCCGCCAGGCCGCCACCCAAGCAGTGGACGACCTCCTCACCACCGCCGCCACCGTCCGCACCTCCCCCGCCACCGCCGACCTAGCCGCCGCCTCCCGCCACCTCAGCGCCACCATCAACATCCTCCGCGACCACCTCCGACACTCCCTCTCGATTCCCTGACCGCTCTGGCAAGGCGAAGGAGTGGAGAGCAGGAAAGGTGTAGGGGACGGAGCGCCTCCTGCCTTGCCCTTGTCCGAGGGATTTACCACTCAGCAGTCTGTGATCTCGTCCGTAGAGCTGTCGTGGGTAGGAGTTGGTAGGTCCCCTGATACGACGGCTCGCGTCGTGCGCTCGGCGTCGCCCGTTCGGCAGATCGGCGGAGTCTGAGGGTCCCTCGCGGCCGTAATCTGGGACCTACGCCTGGAACGTCCAGGTCAGGGGCGTCCAGGTCGAGGGCTTGAGGTGCGGCATGTCGATGAGCACGGGCCAGAACCTGACAGCGTCGTTGGAGCATGTCACGGCCTCCTACCTCGATCCAACAGGTCAGGCCCGTCCGACCGCAGCGGCGGCGATCACCCCGACACCCGGCCAGTTGGCTGGTTACATCGATCTCAGCCTGAACGAACCCCAACTGGTCCGGAGCCTGCACGAAGCGACCACTGATCTGCACGAACGCCCCGGGCTCGCGGCGGTCCTGCCGACACTGCTCGAGGATGCGCTGTCCCTGACGGGCGCCGAGGCCGGGAACATCCAGCTGCTGGACCCTCGGGACGGCTCGCTGATACTGGTCACCCAACTCGGGTTCGGCCCCGAGTTCCTCGACCACTTCGCGGTCGTCAACGACGGCGGTTCCGTCTGTGGACGGGCCGCCTCCTCGTGTGCCCAGGTGGTCGTGCCCGACGTTCGGGAAGACCTGGCCTGTGCCCCGCATCAACGAGTGTTCCGCGCTGCCGGTGTTCGTGCCGTCCAGTCCACTCCCCTGGTGGACCGCGCCGGCCGGATGATCGGCATGATCTCCACCCACCGGCCGCATCCCGCCGAGCCAGGTGAACGGGACCTGCGGTTCATCGAGCTCTACGGCCACCTCGCCGGTGAGGTCATCGCCCGCCAGCTGGGCATTGCGTCTCCGGTGGCATCGAACGGCACCACGCCGAGGTCGGTCTCGCGTGAGGCGGCCCTGGCACAGCTGCTCGACGATGCGGTCAACGGGATCCTCGACGCCGGACTGAGCTTCGCCGCGGCCCTGTCGCTAAGCAGCGACGACCTCCTCGTCCAGCAGTTGCGGGCCGGTATCGCCACGCTGGACGACACCATCCGCGCAATTCAACTGAGCATGTACGAACTCGGCAGGCCCTGAGCCAGGCACGAGTTGGCTCGCAATCGATTCTCTCTGCGTGCCTGTGGGGCCGGGAATGGAGAAACGATTGTTCCTCACAAAGTCGGATGATCTTGAGTCATGCCCGCGCCCGCACCACGCTGGGGCTGGTCTCCGTCTTGGCCGCAGGCCTCGGAGTGGACGGCAACCTGACTGTCTTGCAGGCGTGAGGCGGCCCGGTGGAAGCCATCGCATCGGCTGTCGCCGGACGGACCTTCGCGGTCGAAGGAGCGTAGTCACTCAGACACAAATCAGGGGCTGCCCGCTATACAGCGAGCAGCCCCTGACCTGGTCGGGGTGACAGGATTTGAACCTGCGACCTCTTCGTCCCGAACGAAGCGCGCTACCAAACTGCGCCACACCCCGGTTGATCGAACGAGGGGAAGTCTAGCTGATGTCCGCGCCAGCTCCGAATCGGGTCCGGTTTCCGCGGCCGGACCCGTCTTGACCTGCGACGTTGCTGCGGGGCACGAGGGTGAGCAGGCTGGCTTCGGGCGGGCAGGCGAAGCGGACGGGCGCATAAGGCGAGGTCCCGAGGCCTGCGGACACGTTGAGCCAGGTGTGGGCGCCCCAGCGGGAGACGCCACGGGCGCGGGTGCGATCCAGCTCACAGTTCGTGACGAGCGCCCCGTAGCCGGGCACGCGGAGCTGGCCGCCGTGGGTGTGGCCGGCCATGACGAGGTCGTAGCCGTCGGCGGCGAACAGGTCGAGGACCCGGGGCTCGGGTGAGTGAGTGACGCCGAGCCGGAGCGCGGCGGAGGGGTCGGGCTGGCCGGCGATGTCCTCGTAGCGGTCGCGCTTGAGGTGCGGGTCGTCGACGCCGGCGGCGACGATGGTCTGCTCGGCGACGCTGAAGGTCTGCCGGCTGTGGGTGAGGTCGATCCAGCCGTGTTCGACGAACGCGGCGCGCAGGTCGCGCCAGGGCAGCGGGATGCCGTGGATGCGCTTCTTGCGGGCCTTGGGCAGCAGGTAGCGCACCGGGTTCTTGGGCTTGGGCGCGTAGTAGTCGTTGCTGCCGAACACGAACACGCCGGGCAGGTCGAGCAGCGGGCCGAGGGCCCGCACGACGGCGGGCACGGCGTGCCGGTGGGCCAGGTTGTCGCCGGTGTTGACGACGAGGTCGGGTGCGAGGGTGGCGAGGTCGGCGACCCAGCGCTGCTTGGACCGCTGCCCCGGCATCATGTGCAGGTCGGAGATGTGCAGCACCCGCAGCGGCGCCGCGCCTTCGGCGAGCACCGGCACGGTGGCTTCGCGCAGGGTCCACCGTGTCCGCTCGATGGCGGCGGCGTAGCCGACGGTGGCTGCTCCCAGGGCGGCGGTGCCCACGACTATCCGACCGAACGTCTTCACGCCTCCAGGGTACGGCCGTTTACTCGATCGGGGTTGTGGTGCCCGCCGGAGTAGCGTTTGCGCCCATGGCGGAGTTGAAGGCGAAGCTGCGGACCGATCTGACCGCGGCGATGAAGGCCAGGGAGACGACGGTGGTCGGCACCCTGCGGATGGCGTTGGCGGCGGTGACCAACGAGGAGGTCGCCGGCAAGGTCGCGCGTGAGCTGTCCGACGACGAGGTCCTCAAGGTGCTCACCCGCGAGGTGAAGAAGCGCAACGAGGCGGCGGAGGCGTTCGCCGGCGCGGGCCGCAAGGAGCAGGCGGACGCGGAGCTGGCCGAGGCCGAGGTGCTGAAGTCGTACCTGCCGGCGCAGCTGTCCGATGAGGAGCTCGCCGAGATCGTGGCGCAGGCCGTCGCCGAGGTCGCCGCGCAGTCGGGCGAGCAGCCGGGGCAGAAGCAGATGGGGCAGGTCATGAAGGCCGCCAATGCGAAGGTCGCCGGCCGCGCCGAGGGCGGCCGGGTCGCCGCCGCCGTGAAGGCGAAGCTGCTGGGCTGAGGCGCCGATGGGCCGGGAGTCGTCCGCTCCCGGTCCTGTGGGTCGCCCCGGAACCTTGTTGGATTCCTCGGTTTCCGGCGTTCGCCCACGTGCGAAGGGACGCTGGTGGCGGTGTCGATGTCGGAGCCGGCGGTGTACCGCTGTTCCCTGCGCAACGGGCGCGTGTCGTACCTGGTGTCCGTGATGGGACTGCTCACCGCCGGCGTCCTCGCCGCCGGCCTGCTCGGCGGCGGGGTGGCCGGCCGGGGCGTCGGTCAGCTCCTGGCCTGGCTGGCCGTGGTCGTGCTCGTGGTCGGGCCGACCATCGCCTACCTGCGCCGCACCAGGATCGTCATCGACGCAGAACAGGTCCGGGTACACACCCTGGTCGGCGTGGCCGGCTCCGCGCGGCGGGCGGCCGTCGCCAAGGTCATCGTTCCGCGGTCCGGTATCGGCTTTTTCGTCGATGCCGACGGAAAAGTGCTGGTTCCCTTCCGGGACGCCTACACCCGGGAGCAGCTGGCCGCGATGGCTGGCGTGCTCGGGGTCGACCTGGTGACGACAGGCAAGTCGAAGTGACCATTACGGCGAGCGCACGTGGTCGCTGTACGGCCGTCAGCGGAAACGGCCGCTGTCCGGGGTGGCGTACCTGATCGCGGCGCTGTCGTTCGGCGTCATCGTGCGGCGCCTGCGAATGACGAGGGGCCGGGAGCGATCGCTCCCGGCCCCTCGTCAGGTCAGCCGCCCGGTGTGTTCGACGTTGACGTCGGTGGCGGTGAGGTCGCGCCCGGGGCCTGGGGCACGAAGCCGGTGCTCACGTAGAGCGTGACGGTCTGGCTGTGCGGGGCCGAGCCGATCGGGGTCTCGCCGACGACGGTGCCCTTGGGGGCGGTGGAGTTGAAGTCGGCGGTCTGCACGCCGGGGTAGCCGGCGGACTTGAGCGCATTGGTGGCGTCGCCGACGTTCTGGCCGACAACGTACGGGATGGCGGGCCCATGGTTGTTCTTGTCCATGTACGCCGGGTCGGCGTTGGGCAGCGGCAGCGTCGGCGTGCCGGCGAGGATCTGGTTGAAGGCGTTGAAGAACGTCGGCGCGGCCACGGTGCCACCGAACGCGCCGTTGGCGCCGGCGCAGTTCGGGCTGCTGTGGACGGGCAGCGTGCCGCAGATGGGCTCCGGCGTGGAGCCGTCGGCGTAGACCATGGATGAGGCCGCGAAGTTGGGCAGGATGCCGAGGAATCCGACCGACCGGCTGGTCTCGGTGGTGCCGGTCTTGCCGGCCATCGGTCGGGTCCAGTGCGCATTCTTCGCGGCCTGCACCGAGGTGCCGCTGATGGTGTCGTCCTTGAGGCCGTTGACGATCGTGTCGGCGACGGCCTTGTTGACCACCTGCTCACAGGCCGGGGCGTTGATCTGGACCGGCTTGCCGGTGTGGTCGGTCACCCCGGCGATCGGGTTGGGCGGGCACCACACGCCGCCGCTGGCCAGGGTCGCGCCGACGTTGGCCAGCTCCAGCGGGCTCAGCGGGGTCACGCCGAGGGTGAACGACACATTGTTCAGCATCGACTGGCTCTGCGGCTTGGTCGTCAGCTCGTTCGCGCCGTTCGGGTCCGGCGCCCCGCCGGCCTGGTTGGTCTTCATTGTGTTGCGCATGCCCAGCCGCGACGCCATGTCCAGCACCGCCGGCATGCCCGCGCCGAGCTCGACGTTGGTGAACGAGGTGTTCGGCGAGATAGCTAGCGCCTCGTGCAGGGTGATCGGATCCGGGTTGGTCGCGTCGTCGTTGGCGACCGTGTGGCACTTCGTGTCGGGGTACCGGACCGGTGGGAAGAAGCAGAACGTCTTCGGATTGGGGATGCCGGTGTTGAGGCCGACCTGGCCCTTCTCCATGGCCGCCGCGGTGGTGAAGATCTTGTAGATGGAGCCGGCGCCGAAGTTGTCGCTGACGTCGGCGGGCAGGTTGGTCAGGGTCTGTCCCTGGGCCGAGTCCACGCCCAGGTCCCGGTTGGCCACCATGGCCACGATGTCGTGCGACTGGGTGCCCGGCTTGACGATCACGAACGTGTTCGCGATGCCGCTGGCCGTCTTGCCCACGTTCGTCTCGGCCGCCTGCTTGGCGATCTTGGAGATGCCCGGGTCCAGGTTGGTCTTGATCACGTAGCCACCGGTCTGCAACTGGTCCCCGGTGAAGCCGGCGTCGTGCAGGTAGCCGAGCACGTAGTCGCAGTAGAAGCCGTCCTCCGGGGCCACGCCCACGCAGCCGGAGCCGGGCAGCTGCGGCTCGGGGCCGACGCCCAGGTCGGTCTTCTTGGCGGCGGCGCCGGTGTCCTGGGTGATCTTGCCGGTCGACACCAGGGCGTCGATCACCTGGTCGCGGCGGTTCTTGGCGGCCTGCGGGTGCTGCCACGGGTCGAAGCTGACCGGGTTGTTGACCACGCCGGCCAGCAGCGCGGACTGCTGGAGGTTGAGCTTGTCGGGGGTGGTGTTGAAGAACACCTGCGCGGCGGTGCCGACGCCGTCCACCCGGCCGAGGAAGGTGACCAGGTTGAGGTATCGGGTCAGGATCTCGTCCTTGGACAGCTTCTTCTCCAGCTGGAGCGCGACCCGCGCCTCCTTGAGCTTGCGGGCGACGGTCTGCGCCTGCGCCTGCTCCTGGGCGGCCTTGTCGTCGCGCCCGGCGACCAGCACCTGGTAGTTCTTCACGTACTGCTGCGTGATGGTGGACGCGCCCTGCGACACGCTGCCGTTGACCTGGTTGGTCAGCATCGCGCGGAAGGTGCCCTGCCAGTCCACACCGTCGTGCTGGTAGAACCGCCGGTCCTCGATGGCGACGATCGCCGCCTTCATGAAGGGCGAGATCTGGTCGGACGGCGTGTTGACGCGGTACTGCTGGTACAGGTACGCGATCGGCTTGCCGTCCTTGTCCTCGACGACGGACATGAGCGGCGGGTCGGTGGTGACCAGGTCCGCCGACGTGGCGTCGACGGTGTCGCTCGCGCGGTTGGAGACCACGCCTAGCGCCCCGACCGTGGGGAAGAGCAGGCCCGCGACCAGAACACCGGCCAAAAGGCACAAACCGACCAACTTCACAAGACCGTTGCCGACACGCACGACAGCCACAGTACGCGTCATCACGTGGTGCTCCGGTGTGAGCGCTCACCGCTACGTTCATTCACCACTTCGGGTGGGTGAAGCTCACATTCGGGTAACCCGGTGTTGGCATGGGAACCGGATGGCTCTACAGTCCGTCAACGTCTCATGACAACGCCGGAGGACAGTCCGCACCCGCGGTCAGCCTACGGCACCCGGTACCGGGGGGTATCGGTTTTTGGACGAGACGTAGGGGAGCGGGGGTCATGCAGTTCGTTCAGGGGGATTGGCGTGTCAACGCCATGTGTCGTGACGAAGATCCGGAACAGCTGTTCGTTCGAGGCGCTGAGCAGCGCAAAGCCAAGGTCATCTGCCTGAGCTGCCCGGTGCGGACCGAGTGCCTGTCCGAGGCGCTCGACAATCGCATCGAGTTCGGTGTGTGGGGCGGAATGACCGAGCGTGAGCGCAGGGCTCTGCTCCGTCGTCGACCGGATGTCGACTCGTGGTTCGAGTTGCTGGAGTCCGCACGGCGCGAGCATGCCGATCTCGGCGAGTACAAGGTCAGTTGATCGACGCCCTTTGTTGAGGGCTCAAAAAACAATCCAAGATCGACACCAATTTTGCCGGGGGCGGCAATCCCGCCGCCCCCGGTGAAACGAAGCTGTCGTTTCACTCACCGGCCAGCCGGCGGCCGATTTCCCGCAGGCCGGCCAGATCGTGCACGTCCTCGGCCAGCGCCGGCACCCCGGTGACGGCCACCGACGGGTGCGCCTTGGTGAACCGGGCCAGCAGCCGCTGCTCCCGGGTCGCCACGGCCACCCGGTCGGCGTGCACGCGCAGCACGGCGGCGGCCAGCGGCGCGTCGCCGGCTCGGTCCAGCTCGTCGGCGGCGGCCAGCGCCCGGCCGACCGGCAGCTTCGCCAGCACCGGATGGGTGCGGTTGAGCACCAGCCCGGCCAACGGCATCGACTCGGCGGCCAGCCGCTCCACGAAGTAGGACGCCTCGCGGAGCGCGTCCGGCTCCGGCGCGGCCACCACCAGGAACGCGGTGCCCGGGGACCGCAGCAGCTGGTAGGTCTTCTGCGCCCGCTCCCGGAAGCCGCCGAACATGCTGTCGAAGGCCTGCACGAAGGCGGACGCGTCGGCCAGCAGCTGCCCGCCGATGATCGTCGAGATGGCCTTGGTGAACAGCCCGAACCCGGCGCCGACGATCTTCAGCAGGCCCCGGCCGCCGGCCCGCGCCGGCGCCGACAGCAGCCGGATGATCCGCCCGTCCAGCACGGTGGACAGCCGCTGCGGGGCGTCCAGGAAGTCCAGCGCGGACCGGCTGGGCGGGGTGTCCACCACGATCAGGTCCCACGACCCGTCCGCCGCCAGCTGCCCCAGCTTCTCCATGGCCATGTACTCCTGCGTGCCGGAGAACGAGGAGGAGATGGTCTGGTAGAAGGGATTGCCCAGGATCTGCTCGGCCCGCTCCGGGCCCGCGTGCGCCAGCACCATGTCGTCGAACGTGCGGCGCATGTCCAGCATCATCGCGTGCAGCCGGTCCTCGGTGTCGAAGCCCTCGACCTGCACCCTCCGTGGGGTGTTGTCCAGTTCCCGCAGGCCCAGCGACTGCGCCAGCCGGCGGGCCGGGTCGATCGTCAGCACGACGGTGCGCCGCCCGCGCTCGGCCGCCCGCGCGGCCAGCGCCGCCGCGGTGGTGGTCTTGCCCACGCCGCCGGAGCCGCAGCAGACGATCACCTTCGTCGCCGGGTCGTCCAGCAACTTGTCGACATGAAGCTTTGCCGCCATCAGCGGACCCCCTGGTCGACCAGCACCTCGGCCAGCTCGTAGAGCGCGCCGACGTCGACCCCGTCGACCAGTTCGGGCAGCTCCACCGCCGGCAGGTCGGCCTCGGCCAGCAGCTCACGGGCACGCGTCTCGGCCCGCAGCCGCACCGCGTGCTCGACGGTCTCCTCGACCAGGCCCTGGACCTCGTCGTCGGCCAGTTTCAGGCCGGCGGCGGCCAGTCCGGCGCGGACCCGGGCGGCGTCCACCCGGCCGTCGGCCGCGGCCGGCACCGAGCGGTCGGCCAGCCGCGCCGGCCGCACCCGGTTCACGAACACCGCGCCTGGCCGCAGGTCGGCGCCGTCCAGCTCGACGACCGCGTCCAGAGTCTCGCGGACCGGCATCTCCTCCAGCAGCGTCACCAGGTGCACGGCCGTGTCGCCGGAGTGCATCAGCCGCACCACGCCCTCGCTCTGGCCCTTGATCGGACCGACCTTGGCGACGTCCTGCACGGCCTTGGTGACGTCGAGGAACTTCACCACCCGGCCGGTCGGCGGCGCGTCCAGCACCACGTGGTCGTACATGTGCCGGCCGGTCGCCTCGGTGCGGCCCACGCACTCCTTGACCTTGCCGGTCTGCAACACGTCCCGCAGGCCGGGCGCGAGCGTGGTGACGAACTCGATCGCGCCCATCCGGCGCAGCGTCCGCCCGGCGAAGCCCAGGTTGTAGAACATGGCCAGGTACTCCATGAACGCCGCGTCGGCGTCCACCGCGAGCGCGCGGATCTCGCCGCCGCCGGGTGCGGAGGCGATGCGCTCCTCGGAGTACGGCAACGGCGGCCGGTCGAACAGCTGGGCGATGCCCTGCCGCTCCTCGACCTCGACGAGCAGCACGCGTCGGCCACCGGTGGCCAGCGCGATGGCCAGCGCCGCGGACACGGTGGTCTTGCCGGTGCCGCCCTTGCCGGTGACCACGTGCAACCTGGCTCGGCTGAGCTCCTCGGTCCAGCCGACGATGGGAGTGGTCACGGCATCCAGCCTAGGCGTCGCCATCGGACGTCGCTTTCGGTTGTGACGGGTTACCCGATGTGATGCATCAGGACGAGGATCATGTACTGGGCGGCGACGATGCCCCAGACCACGGTGCTGGGCAGCACGGTGCCGATGAGCAGGCACAACGCCAGGAAGAACAGGGACGCCCAGGCGGCGACCCGCCAGATGTCGCCGGCGGTGCTGTCCCGGCGGTCGCGGACCTTGCCGGTCATCAGCAGGATCATCACCACGCCGGCGAACGCGCACAGGCAGGTCGCGATGATCCGCCACGTCTCCACGTGATCGAAAATAGCGTGCCGGATAGGCTGCCGGCATGACTAAGTGGGAGTACGCCACCGTCCCGCTGCTGATCCACGCGACCAAGCAGATCCTGGACCAGTGGGGCCAGGACGGCTGGGAGCTCGTGACGGTGCTGCCCAACCCGAGCGGCGAGCAGCACGTCGCCTATCTCAAGCGGGAGAAGGCATGAGCTGGCAGGCCAGGCTGAAGGAGCTGGGCATCGAGCTGCCCGCGGTGGCCGCTCCGGTCGCCGCCTACGTGCCGGCGGTCCGCTCCGGCTCGCACGTCTACACCTCCGGCCAGCTGCCGTTCGTGGCGGGCGCGCTGCCCGCGACGGGCAAGGTCGGCGGGGAGATCGGGCCGGACGAGGCCAAGGGCTACGCCCGAACGTGCGCGCTGAACGCGCTGGCCGCGGTGGACGCGTTGGTCGGCCTGGACTCGATCACCCGGGTGGTCAAGGTGGTCGGCTTCGTCGCCTCCGCCGAGGGCTTCACCGGCCAGCCGGCCGTGGTCAACGGTGCCTCCGAGTTGCTGGGCGAGGTCTTCGGCGACGCCGGCGTGCACGCCCGTTCCGCCGTTGGGGTGGCCGAGCTGCCACTCGGTGCACCCGTCGAGGTGGAGTTGATCGTCGAAATCGGCTAATTCTGTCGCCCGTTCGGGTGGCGCTAAGGTGGCGTCTCCTGGTCTGCTAGACCGCGATGGTCACCTGCGCCACTGGAAGGGGCGGTGGGCGTGCCGGACAACGCCGAGCTGAACGCGCATGAGCTGCTGCTGAGACTGGCCGGACGGCTGTCCGACGCCCAGTTGTGGCGGTTTCGGGACTGGCTGGCCAGCGGGGCGCTGCCGGTGCTGGGCCGGGCACTGCCCCGGGCGCTGCTGCACGACCGGATCGGCCTGACCGCCGACGAGCACGGGCTGCTGCGGGAGATCGGCGCCGATCCCTCGCTGACCAGCTCCGTGCTCGGCATCGGCGCGGTGCCGGAGCCGGCCTTCACCTTCACCGGCGAGGCCGCCGACCAGGCCGCCAGCGGCGACCCGGTGGGCGTGGTGCTCGGCGCGACGCTGCGCGGCCGCGAGGGCCTCGGCGAGGTGCGCTGCGCGTGGCGGCACGCGCCCGGCGACTCCACGCACCGTGTCGTGCTGGTGTCGGCGGTCGACGACCACCACCGGCTGGCCGGCGAACTCCAGCGCATGCTGCGGGCGCTCGGCGAGCACGAGCCGTGCGTCGAGGTGCTGGCGCCCGACTTCGAGCTGCCGCCGTACCACCGCGCCGCGCTCGACGTGTCCGAACTGCTGTGCTTCGGCGCTGCCGATCTCGCCCACGCCTGAAAGGAGACCCGTCGTGTCGGACGTCGCGACTGGGGACGGACTGCCCGATCGGCTGCACGACATCCTGCTGCGGATGGCCGGGCGGGTCGACGACGACGCGCTGACCTCGGCGCGTGAGCTGGTCGCGATCGCCGAGTCGGACCGCGCCGTCGAGCTGCTGGTCGGCTGCCTGATCGCCGGCGGCGTGCCGGTGACCCCGGCCGAGAACGGCCAGCTGCGGGCGCTGCTGGACCAGTCCCGGTCCGAGCCGGCGCTGGCCGACCGGCTCAAGGTCCGCGACACCTGGTACGCCCCGCCGCACCGGTTCAGCTACGAGCCGGACGCCGGCGCGGGTGTCGGCGCGGCGCTGGCCCCGGTGGTCGACTTCCTGATCGGCGTGCGGTCGGTGGCGGCGGTGTGGCGCGTGACGCCGGCCGGCGCGACGCCGGGCGCGGTGCCGCAGCGGGTGGTGCTGGTCGAGATCGGCCCGGACGGGTTCGCGCCGGCGACTGCGTACCGCATCGCCCAGGCGCTCGAGACGGCCGGCATCCGGGCCGTGGTCGAGGTGCTGAAGTCCGGTGCGGACCGCAGCGACTACCACAAGCTGGCCGCGCAGGACGCGAAGCCGATCAACTTATCGGGCCAGCACGCGGCCGCGCCGGCCCCGTCGGGCGGTGGCCGTCGGGCCAAGGGCGCGTCGGTGGTGCCGATCAAGCCGGTCGCGCACGCCGAGGCGAAGCCGGAAGTGGTCGCGCAGGCCGCGCCGGTGGAGCCGGTCGCGGAGGAGAAGTCCGTGCCGCAGCCGCCGGTGCTGGAGCCCTCGGCCGACCCGTCGGCGCTCGGGCTGGTCGACTACAAGCCGATCGCCGAGGACAAGCTCAGCGACGTGGAGCGCGACCTGCTCCGTCAGCTGCACGAGGAACTCGCCCAGCGCGAGCAGTAAAGCCGGAAGGGGCGCTCACCACGGTGAGCGCCCCTTTTTTCATGCCAGCTTCCGGCGGACCTGGTCGAGGATGAGTTGCAGGTGCAGGCCGCGCCGCGCGTCGCAGGCGTGGGTCCGCACGTCGCTGTGCGCCATGGCGACGAAGTCGTTGAGCATCAGGGCGTAGGCCTGCTGCGCCGAGGTCTGGCGGCCGCCGAGCGCGCGGTAGCCGTGCGCGCCGTACACCGCGACGTCGACCACCGTGGGTCGGGTCGCCAGCCGCATCGACAGCGTGACGGTGCTGGTCACGCCGTTCTCGTGGCCCAGGATCAGGTGCCAGAGGTCGTTGTCGGCGTGGTGCGCGGCGAGGACCTCGGTGATCGGGCCCAGCGCCGCGTCGAGCAGGTCGAAGGCGTGCGGGCCGACGTCGGCCAGTGCACCGTCGTCGTGCCGCCACTGCGAACCCGAGTACGCGCCGCCCAGCAGCGCGCCGGACAGCCACTGCGCGCTGCCGCCGGCCCAGCCGCCGAGCTTGTCCAGCTCGGCCAGCCAGTCGACGACCTCGGGCGAGAACCGCAGCGTCAGCATCACCATCGAGGCCAGGTTGTTGTCCGCGATGGTGTCGACGATGCGACGCGCGTCCTCGACGGTCTCGGCCAGCGGTTTCTCCAGCAGCAGGTGCTTGCCGGCCCGCGCCGCCCGAAGGGCGAGGTCCGCCTGCACGGCGGGTGGCACCGCCACCGCCACCACGTCGACCTCGTCGATGAGCGTGTCCACGTCGTCGGCGACCTCGGCCCCGTAGCGACCGGCCAACTCGGCGGCGGCGTCCCTGCGGCGGGCCCACACCGTGGTCAGGCGGGTGCCGGGGTGGTCGGCCAGGCCGGGTGCGTGCACCGTGCTGGCCCAGGGCCCGGCGCCGATCAGTCCCACGCGCAGTTGTTCCTCCACGTGACGATTCTCCACAAGGCGGGACGGCCGATCGCCCTTAGGCTCGGGGACGTGCCACGACTGCCCGAGGAACTGACGCTGCCCGAAGAGATGGTGCCGGCGATCCCGCCGAACCCGCCCGTGACGCCCAAGGACGCCGCGACCGTCGCCCTGGTCCGCGAGGGCGGCGCCGGCCTGGAGGTGTTCCTGCTCCGTCGGGTCGCCGGCATGGCCTTCGCCGGCGGCATGACCGTGTTCCCCGGCGGCGGCGTGGACCGCCGCGACGCGGACACGTCGGTCGCGTGGGTCGGCCCCGAGCCGGCTTGGTGGGGCCGCAAGTTCGGCTGCGACCCGCACCTGGCCCGGGCCCTGGTCTGCGCGGCCGTGCGCGAGACGTTCGAGGAGTCGGGCGTGCTGCTCGCCGGCAAGGACGACACCTCGGTCGTCGCCGACGCCGCGAAGTACTCGGAGGCCCGGCACGCGCTGGTCAACCGCGAGGTGTCGCTGGCCCAGTTCCTCAGCGAGGCCAACCTGGTGCTGCGGGCCGACCTGCTGCGGCCGTGGGCGAACTGGGTGACGCCGACCGAGGAGCCCCGGCGCTACGACACCCGGTTCTTCCTGGCCGTGCTGCCCGAGGGCCAGCACGCCGACGGGCAGACCAGCGAGGCCGACCACGCCGGCTGGCAGCGCCCGCAGGACGCGATCGACGACTGGAAGGCCGGCCGGGTCGGCCTGCTGCCGCCGACCTGGATGACCCTGGCCGAGCTGCGCGAGGCCGGCACCGTGGCCGCCGCGATGACGGCCGAGCGGGCCACCGACAAGATCATCCCGAAGGTGATCCGGCGCGGCGGCACGCTGCACGCCGTGCTGCCCGGCGACCCCGAGTACGGCACCGCGCCGCTGGCCATCCAGCCCGGCCCCGACGACGAGGTGGCGGGCCGATGAGCGGCAGCCCCGCCGTCGGCGAACGCGCCGAGCATCCCGCCTACGGCGTCCTGCGCTCCGTGACGCCCACCGCCGCCGTGCTGCTGGCCGACAACCCGTCCGAGATGACCCTCGACGGCACCAACACCTGGGTGCTGCGCGCCCCCGGCTCCGAGACGTGCGTCGTCGTCGACCCCGGGCCCGACGACGAGCGGCACCTCGGCCTCGTCGCCGCGCACGGCCCGGTGAGCACCGTGCTGCTCACCCACGGCCACCCCGACCACTCCGCCGGCGCCCGGCGCTTCGCCGAGCTGGTCAAGGCCCCGGTGCTCGCGCTCGACCCCGCGATGCGGCTGGGCTCCGAGGGCCTGTCCGACGGCGACGTGCTGGCCGAGGCCGGCCTGGAGATCCGCGTGCTCGCCACCCCCGGCCACACTGCGGACTCCCTGTGCTTCTGGCTCGAACACGACGCCCCGCCGGCCGTGCTGACGGGCGACACGGTGCTCGGCCGTGGCACCACGGTCACCGACGACCTCGGGCCGTACCTCGAGTCGCTGCGCCGGCTCGCCGAGCTGCCGGACGGCACCGCCCTGCTGCCCGGCCACGGCCCCGACCTGCCCGATGCCGGCACCACCGCCCGCGCCTACCTCGCACACCGCGAACTGCGTCTGAACCAGGTTCGCGGCGCCCTCGCGCAGCTCGGTCCGGATGCGACTGCGCGCCAGGTGGTCGAGCTCGTCTACGCCGACGTGGACCGGTCGCTGTGGCCCGCCGCCGAATGGTCCGTACGGACCCAGCTGGCGTACTTGCGTTCGTTGACCTGAGGCATCACCCGCCCTGCGGCAGGATCGGCACCACCAGGTACTGGAGCCGTCTCCCCCCAGAATTGGACGCAGTGTCGGTGATCATGGTGCCGCGGCGGCCCGGCTGGATCGCCAGCGTGACCTGCCTGTGGGCGAACGCCTTGAGCGCATCGGACAGGTAGCGCAGCTGGTAGGCCGGCCGCGGCCGGCCGCCGGTGATCTCGGCCTTGACCAGCTCCTCGGCCTCGCCGACCTGCTGGCCGCCGCAGTGCACCCGGATCTCGCCGTCGCCGAGGTCGAGCTGCACGATGGCGTGGCCCTCGCTGAACAGGCCGACCCGGCGGACGGCCCCGGCCAGCGCGTCGGCGTCGACGGTGACGCTGGCGTCCACTGTGGACGGCAGCAGCTTGCGCTCGTCGGGCAGCGTCGAGGCCAGCAGCGAGGTGACGATCGCCGAGTCGTCCCACACCAGACCGGCCCGGTCGCCGTCGACGTGCAGGGCGACCCGCTCGGCCGACGCCGCCTGCTTCGCGGCCTCCACGAGCAGCGCCGCCGGCACCATAGCGTCCACTTCGGACTCCCCGGCCCACGGCAGCGTCGCGATCGCCAGCCGGTACCGGTCCGTCGCGACCATCGACAATGGACCGCCGGGGCCGCCACGAAGCCGCACACCGGTCAGCATCGGCAGCGCATCGTCACGGGAGGCCACCGATGCGACGACCGACAACAGGCCGGCGAACTCGGGGCCGTCGACCTCGCCGACCCGCGCCGGCGGCTCGGCGACTCCCGGGTGCAGGTCGGCCTCCAGCAGCGGCAGCGCGAACCGGCCGCCAGGCACCCGAACCGCCAGCCGCGCACCCTCCACGACCAGCCGAACCTGCGGGGCCTCCAACGCGCGCAGCGTCTCCGCGAGCGGCTTGGCCGGCACGAGGACCTGACCGTCCTCGTGCACCGTCGCCGCACACCGCAGCCGCACGCCACGCTCCCGATCGGTGCCGCGGACCAGCACCCCGTCCCGATCCGCGGTGATCAGAACGCCGGCCAGCACCGGGTCGTACATCTTGGTCGGCAGCAGCCGGACCAGGTCGGCGACGGTGCTCGCCAACTGGGCGGTCGTGGCGGTGAGGTCCATGTCCCGCAAGCTACGCGCCACCCCTGACAAAACCGGGTTCCCGTCAACGAGCAACAGCGTTCATCTCGCGGTGGTGTTCGAGTCACGTTCCGACGCCTAGCGTCGCCAGGCATGAGCATCAACCGGAGGGCGCTGCTCATCGCGGGTGGCGCGTTGGCAGCGGGCCAGATGTTGCCGGGCATCGCGTTCGCCGACGGCACGGACGGCAGCGCGCAGACGATCACCGTCACGGGTCGGTTCGAGCCGGGCGCTCCCGACTGGTACTACCTCCCCGTCGAGGTCCCACGCGGGGTCGCCGAGCTGACCGTCGTCTACAGCTACGACCACCCACAGGTGCCGTCCGGGCAGCTCGGCAATGCCCTGGACTTCGGCGTCTTCGGGCCGGCCGGCCACGAGTTGGGCAACCACCACGGCTTCCGCGGCTGGTCCGGCGGTGCCCGCGATCGGTTCACGCTCAGCGCCTCCGACGCGACCCCCGGCTACCTGCCCGGGCCGATCGACCCCGGCACCTGGCACGTGGTCCTCGGCCCGTACACCGTCGCCGAGCAGGGCCTGAACTATCGCGTCGACATCACGCTGACGTTCGGGCCGGCCGGCAAGCCGTTCGAGGTGAAGCCGGCCCCGTCGTTCGCGCCGGCCCGCCGCCGCGGCCGCGACTGGTACCGCGGCGACGGCCACCTCCACACGATCTACTCCGACGGCAAGCGCACGCCCGACGACCTGGTCGCGGCGGCGCGCGCGGCCGGCCTGGACTTCATCATCTCCACGGAGCACAACACGCCCAGCGCCTCGCTCCAGTGGGGCCGGCACGCCACCGAGGACCTGCTGATCCTCAACGGCGAGGAGGTCACCACCCGCTCCGGGCACTGGCCGGCGTGGAACCTGCCGGTCGGCCGCTGGATCGACTGGCGCTACCGCGACACCGAGCCCAACGAGTTCCGCCGCTTCGTCGACGAGGTGCACTCGGTGGGCGGCTTAGTCGTGGCGGCCCACCCGTACGCGCCGTGCATCGGCTGCTCGTTCGAGTTCCGCTATGACCTGGTCGACGCCATCGAGGTGTGGAACGGGCCGTGGACCGAGGACGACGAGAAGACGCTCCAGGCATGGGACGCGATGCTGCGGGAGGGCCGCTGGATCCCGGCGGTCGGCGACAGCGACGCGCACTCGGAGCCGCAGGTGGTGGGCCTGCCGCACAACGTCGTGCTGGCCGAGGACCTGTTCGGGCCGTTCCTGTTCGCGGGGCTCAAGGCCGGCCACAACTGGATCGCCGAATCGGTCCAGGTCCAGCTGTCCCTCACCGTGACGGACGGCCGGCGCAGCGCCGGCATCGGGGAGACGCTGCGCACGGGCCGTCCGGTGACCGTCCACGTCGAGGTGGACGGGGCGCCGGGCACTCAGACCAGGGTCATCGACCAGACCGGGGTCGTGCACACCGGCGAGGGGTCGGTCGATTTCGCGACCGGCCCCGCCGACTCCGACTGGATCCGGGTCGAGGTGCGGCGGGGCGAGCAGATGGTCGCGCTGACTAACCCAGTCTTTCTTCGACGCTGACCAGCGCCGCGGTCGTCAGGGTCGACTGCTTGACGGTGCCGCGGAACGCCCAGACCAGCGCGGCGATCACCAGGCCGGCGCCGGCGGCCGCGAGGAACGACCAGCTGGTGCCGAAGCTCTGCACGAGCTGGCCGCTGGTGGACTGGCCGATGGCCAGGCCCAGCGTCACCGAGGTGATCACCCAGCCGAACGCTTCCGTGGTGGTGCCGGCCGGCGCGACCAGCTCGATCGCCGCCGAGTGCGCGGTCGACTGCGGCGTGATCAGGATGCCCACCGCCAGCAGCGCCAGGCCCAGTCCGAACAGCGTGGACGGCAGCAGCAGGAGCAGCAGGAGCAGCGAGAACCCGGCCAGCAGCACCGGCAGCCGGTGGTGCATGGCCCGCGGCCACGGCCGAACCCCGTACAGCACGCCGAACGCCACCGAGCTGATCGACCACAGGCTCAGCATCAGGCCGCCGGCCGACGGCGCGCCCGCCTCGGTGGCGAACGCCGGCACCGCGACCTCGACGAAGCCGATGGTCACGCCGAAGCCCAGCGCGGCCAGCGCCACCGTCCGCATGCCGGGGCTGGCCAGCGCGCCGAGCAGGCTCGACGGCCGCAGCTCGTCGCGCTCGGGCCGCCAGGCGCGGACGGTCGGCGTCAGGGCGAACGCCAGGCCGCCGGCGACCATGCAGACCGTGCCCACGACCAGGCCCGTGCCGGCCCACGGCAGCGCAGTCATCAGGCCGGCCAGGCCCGGGCCCAGGATGAAGAAGACCTCCATGCTGATGGCCTCGTAGGCGTAGGCGGCCTGGCGCACCGGGCCGGGCGGCACCAGCCGCACCCACAGCGACCGGGACGCCGAGCCGACGGTCATCTCGGTCAGGCCGATGCCGAACGCCAGCGCCACCAGGATCCACTCGGCCTGGTGGGTCTCGACCGCCCACACCTCGGCGCCGACGAACAGCAGCGTCAGGGAGGCCGTCGCGCACAGCGGACGGGTCGGTCCCAGCCGGTCCATGATCCGCCCCTGGACCACCGAGCCGACCGAGACGCCGATCAGCGCCGCGGCCGAGGTGAGGCCGGCGATCGCGAACGAGTCGGTGGCGCGCTGCACGTAGAGCAGCAGCGCCAGGCCGATCATCGCGACCGGCAGCCGGGCCAGCGCGGAGGCGAGCACCGGCAGCTTGGCGCCGGGCGTGGTCAGGGCCGTGCGGTAGTCGGAGAGGGACGCGGAGTGGGACATGCGTACAAGTATGCCAGATACTGGTACGACCGTGCCAGAGTGGCGATGGAGGTCACGATGTAGTCACGGCGTTGCGATGACTGGGTGAACGCCGGCAACGTAAAGACCCAATTCGGAGTCCTTGAGAGTGAATCCGGTTGTTCGTGGCAGGCAGTTTCGTGTCACAGTGACCAGGCACAACCTCCTCTGGCGTCGGGTTCGGGGCCTGACATCGGAGGGGACGGGGTGCGCGGCCCGTCGGGGGATGGCCCGCGCAACACGAAAGGCCGGTACGTGGCGTCGGGGGCCACTACCGGCCTTTCGTCGTGGGCGGGCAGTGCGGTCATTCCGGGTGATCTTCGGCCGGGCGAAGTGTGGCCGATAGTTGACGCATGGTTGCCTGGTTGGGCAGCAGAACGGCCCCCGTCCCGAGTGGGACAGGGGCCGTTCGCGGTCTTGCGTGCGCTACCGAGCGCGGCGGGCGAGGCGCTCCGGGTCGAGGATGAGCACGCTCTTGCCCTCCAGGCGGAGCCAGCCGCGGTGCGCGAAGTCGGCCAGGGCCTTGTTCACGGTCTCGCGGGAGGCGCCGACGTACTGGGCGATCTCCTCCTGTGTGAGGTCGTGAGTGACCCTCAGCAGGCCCGCCTCCTGGCTGCCGAACTGCCGGGCGAACTGGAGCAGCGCCTTGGCCACGCGGCCGGGCACGTCCGTGAAGATCAGGTCGGCCAGCATGTTGTTCGTCCGGCGCAGCCTACGGGCCAGCACCCGCAGCAGCTGCTCGGCGATCTCGGGCCGCTTGCTGATCCATTCCCGCAGCTCGGGGCGGCCCATGGTGAGCGCCCGGACCTCGGTCACGGTGGTCGCGGTCGACGTGCGCGGCCCGGGGTCGAAGATCGACAGCTCGCCGAACATGTCCGACGGGCCCATGATGTTGAGCAGGTTCTCCCGACCGTCCGGCGACTTGCGGCCGATCTTCACCTTGCCGCTGTGGATGATGTACAGGCGGTCGCCCGGCTCACCCTCCGCGAAGATCACGTGCCCACGCGGGAAGTCGATCGCCTCCAGCGTGATGAGCAACGCCTCAGCCGCCGCGGGGTCCACACCCTGGAAGATGCCCGCGCGGGCCAGGGTCTCGTCCACCTCGTCCCTCCTTCGAGACGCGGCGGCCGGTGCCGCCGATCACTAGCGTGCCAGTCTAGGACCCGTTGCCCCTGGTCCGCCGGGGACGCAGCCTCGCGGCGCGTCCGCCCAGCCTACGCAGACGGAACAGCTCCAGCGCCCGGCCGATGCCGTGTCCGTAGAGCGCCCGGACCTCGTCCGGCCGGGCCTGCTCCAGGAATTCCTCGACCTCGTTCTCCTGCACGGCCACATGGCGCAGGCGAGCTTCCACGCGCTCCATGAAGAGCGCGAAGAACATGATCAGAAGTGGTACGACGAGCACCAACCAGGCAGTCATGATGACCTCATCCTCTCCCATGCCCGTCCGGACGCGCGCATCGGGGGGTCACCCCGGCGTGTCGGCGATGTCGGTGGGGGTCCGTACGCTGGGTGAGTGCCACCGACCGCCGCGAACAACCTGGGTCTGGTCCGCCGTGTGCGGCGGATGACGCGCGCGCTGCGGGAGGGGTACCCCGACGCGCACTGCGAACTCGACTTCGGCACCGCTCTCGACCTCACCGTCGCCGTCATCCTGTCGGCCCAGTGCACCGACAAACGGGTCAACGAGGTCACGCCGGCGCTGTTCGCACGGTTCAAGACGGCCGCCGACTACGCCGGCGCGAACCGGGTCGAGCTGGAGGAGATGATCCGGCCGACCGGCTTCTACCGGAACAAGGCCACCTCGATCATGGGCCTGGGCGCGGCGCTGGTCGACAAGCACGGCGGCGAGGTGCCCGGCACCCTGGAGGAGCTGGTCCGGCTGCCCGGGATCGGCCGCAAGACGGCCAACGTCGTGCTCGGCGAGGCCTTCGACGTGCCCGGCATCACCGTCGACACCCACTTCGGACGGCTGGTCCGGCGCTGGCAGTGGACCGACGAGACCGACCCGGTCAAGGTCGAGCACGCGATCGGCGAGCTCGTCCCGCGCAAGGACTGGACGATGCTCTCGCACTGGACGATCTTCCACGGCCGGCGCGTCTGCCACGCCCGCAAGCCGGCCTGCGGGGCCTGCTTCCTGGCCCCGGACTGCCCCTCCTACGGCGAGGGGCCGACCGACCCGGCAGTGGCGGAGAAGCTGGTCAAGGGCGACGAGGCGCCGCACCTGCTGGCCCTGGCCGAGAAGGTCCGGGCGACCAAGAAGCTCGGCAAGAAGGCCGGCGCCGCGCGATGAGCGTCCGCTGGCGTTGGGTGCTGGTCGCGGTGGTCATCGCGGTGGCCACCGCGGTCGCCGTCTGGCCCCGTGGCCAGGCGCCCACCCACGCCGATGTGCCCGCGCCGGACCTGAACGCCCTGCGGGCCACGGCCGCGCTGCCGCAATGTCCGAAACCTGTCGGCAAGGGCAGAACCGCCGGTCTCAAGGTCACCTGCATGGCTGACGGCGCGGAGACCACCCTCGGCGGCGGCCCGATGATCGTCAACTTCTGGGAGCCCTGGTGCGTGCCGTGCCGCACCGAGCTGCCGGCGCTCCAGGAATACGGGTCCCGACCTGGGGCGATGCCCGTGCTGCTGGTCGAGATCCCGGACCAGAGCGACCAGGCCGGCGGCCTGGACCTGCTCGGCTCGCTGCACGTCAAGCTGCCGTCGGTCTGGGATCCGAACGCATCCGTGGCCAACGCGCTGGGCAAGCCGAACGTCTTCCCTGTCAGCTACGTACTTGCAGCGGACGGCACGTCGAAGAGGATCACCACACCGGCCTCCTTCGACACGGCGGACCAGGTGGAACAGGCGGTGCGGCAGTATGCGGACGGGAGTGTCACCGGATGAGTCCTGGCCCCCTGGTGGACCCGGCGGACGTGCCCGGGTGGCTGTCCGGCCTGGTCGCGGCCACCGCCGACCTGGACGCCTCCGCGCTGACCAGGGTGCGCCCTCCCGGCGGCCTGCCGACCCGGCCCGCAGCGGTGCTGATGCTGCTCGGTGACGGCGACAACGGCCCGGACGTGCTGCTCACCCGCCGCGCCGACACGCTCAACTCGCATCCCGGCCAGGTCGCCTTCCCCGGCGGCGGCGCCGACGACAGCGACGACGGCCCGGTGGCCACGGCGCTGCGCGAGGCCGAGGAGGAGGCCGGCGTACGGGCTGACGGCGTGCGCGCGGTGGCCCTGCTGCCGGACCTGTACGTGCCGGTCTCGGGTTTCATGGTGACGCCCGTGCTGGCCCTGTGGGAGCATCCGTCGCCGGTTCGCGCGGTCGACCCGCGGGAGACGGCCGCGGTGGCCAGGGTGCCGATCGCGCACCTGGTGGACCCGGCCAACCGGTTCCGGGTGCGCCACCCCTCCGGTTTCACCGGACCCGCCTTTGCGGCCCCGGGCATGCTGGTGTGGGGTTTCACCGCCGGACTGCTCGCGGGGCTGCTGCGGCTGGCCGGCTGGGAACGCCCCTGGAACGCGGCGGACGTGCGGGATCTGGACGAGTCGCTGCGGGCGGCCAACGCGGAGGTGCAGGCGTGAACTGGGTCGACCTGGTTGTCGTGCTGCTGGCCGTGATCGCCGCGGTCTCGGGGGCGCGGCACGGCCTGATCACCACCCTGCCCGCCACCATCGGCGTGCTCGGCGGCACCGTGCTCGGCCTGATCGTGACGCCGATGATCATGTCCAACTTCAGCAGCAACGTCACCCGGATCGCGGTCTGGATGGGCGCGCTGGTGCTGCTGGTCGCCCTCGGCGAGACGTTAGGCGTGTGGCTGGGCCGGTCCATCCGCCAGCACGTGCGGCTCGGCCCGTTCACCGGCGTCGACCACACGCTCGGCGCGCTGGTGCAGTGCGCCGTGGTGTTCGTGGTGGCCTGGGTGTTCGCGCTGCCGCTGACCTCGGTGCCGGTGCCCGGGCTGGCCTCGGCAATCCGCGGCTCGGTCGTGCTGGGCACCGTCAACAATCTGATGCCGGCCGAGGCCGAGCAGCTGCCCAACGACGTGAGCCGGCTGCTCAGCTCGGGCCTGCTGACCGCCACCGGGCCGTTCACCCGGACCCCGATCACCGACGTCGACCCGCCGGACACCGCGCTCCAGAACAGCCAGGTCGTGCAGGCCGTGCAGTCCAGCGTGCTCAAGGTGCGCGGGCGGGCGCCGTCCTGCTCGCGGGCGCTGGAGGGCAGCGGCTTCGTGATCGCCCCGGAGCGCGTGATGACCAACGCGCACGTGGTCGCCGGCACCGACGACGAGTCCGTGGAGGTCGGCCGCGGCCAGCTCACCGCGCACGTCGTCTACTACGACCCGGAGGCCGACGTGGCGGTGCTGTCGGTGCCCGGCCTGGACGCCCGGCCGCTGCCGTTCACCCAGCAGGACTACACCTCCGGCCAGGACGCGATCGTGCTCGGCTACCCGCTGGACGGCCCGTACACCGCGCGGGCGGCCCGGGTGCGGCAGCGCATCCAGCTCAACGGTCCCGACATCTACGGCTCGCAGAAGGTCACCCGGGACGTCTACACGATCCGGTCGACGGTCAAGAGCGGCAACTCCGGCGGCCCGCTGATCAACCCGGCCGGCCAGGTGATGGGCGTGGTGTTCGGCGCGGCCGTGGACGACCCGGAGACCGGCTTCGCGCTGACCACCGCCGAGGTCAGCCGGGTCATCCAGCAGGCGCCGACGCTGTTCCGGCCGGTGTCAACGGGCTCCTGCGCCGAGTAGCAGCTCCGTGACGGCGTCGGGCCGCTCCCACTGCGGGAAGTGCCCGGCGCCGTCGATCACCTCGTACGGCTCGAAGCGCGTACGGGGCGACGTGCGGGCGTCGTGCGCGCCGCGCAGCCTGCGGACAGGGGCCTCCAGCGGCCGGCTGACAGCGGCCTTGAACTCGCGGCCGTCGCCGCGCAGCCGCGAGCGGAAGGCCCAGCGGAAGTACTCCATGCTGCAATGGGCCACGCCCCGAATCAGCATCGCCTCACGGTTGCGGCGCAGCACCTCGGCGTCGGGAGTCCACTGCGGACCGGCCCACGTGCGGATCAGGCGCTCGACCGCGGCGGCGTCGTCGGCGAGCAGCCGGCGTTCCGGCCAGAACGGCGGCTGAGCCGGCAGCAGTGGCCGCAGCGGAACTTCCAGCGGGTGCGGCGCGGAGATCGTCGTGACGGACTCGACGAGCCGGGGATGCAGCGCAGCCGTCGTCCAAGCGAGAACGCCGCCCCAGCCGTGCCCGACCAGGTGGGCTCGGCGCGCACCGAGGGCCTTGATCAGACCGGCGACGTCGCCGGCGAGCGTCCAGCCGTCGTAGCCGCGCGGCGTCTTGTCCGACTGGCCGTAGCCGCGCAGGTCCACCGCGACCGCGTGCCGGCCGTTCGCAGCGAGCGCGGGCAGCTGGTGCCGCCAGGTCCACCAGAACTCGGGGAACCCGTGCAGCATCAGCGTGAGCGGACCGCTGCCGGCCTCGGCGACGTGCAGCCGGATGCCGTTGGCCGAGACGGTCCGGTGGCGTGGGCCTGTTACGAGCGCTCGCCGGGGTGACTCAGCGCCGCGGCCGTGTCCTTGATCGTCTCGATGGTGCGTGCTGGGGCGCGCAGCTGGCGAGCCTTGCGGTAGCCCAGGAAGCCGAGGCCGCCGGCGCACAGCAGCATCGCGAACCAGACGATGCCGAACGACAACGACCGGTACAGGCCGAGGTCGGCCAGCAGCTCGGCGATCGCGAAGAAGAGGAAGAACAGGCTGAACATCAGGATCGTGATCCCGGCGATGATGAAGACGCTGCCGCGCAGCACCTTCTTCACCTCGGCGCTCAGCTCCAGCTTGGCCAGCTCGATCTCGGCGCGCAGCAGGACCGAGACCTGCGTCATCACGTCCTTGATCAGGCCGCCCACCGACTGCTCGCCGGCGACGTCGCGCGGCGTCTCGTCGGCCAGCGGGATCGAGGGCACCGGGGGCAGCCCAGCGCCGTGGCCGTTCGCGTTGTGTCCTGGGCCTGTCACGATGGTCATCGTGCCATGCACCCTCAGGTGTTCGCCGTGCGGTGCACCCGACTCCGTCGAAGAAGCAGGGCCGCGCCCAGCAGCGACGCGGCCGCCGAGGCGAGCAGCACCGCCGCCTTGGCCCGCTCGGCGGCGTCGCCGGCCAGGGCGAGTTCGGCCATCAGCAGACTGACCGTGAAGCCGACACCGCCCAACGTCGCCACCGCCGCCATGTCCCGCCAGCCCAGGCCACGCGGCTTGCTTGCCAACCCGGTCGTCACGGCCAGTGCCGACGCGCCCAGCACGCCGACGATCTTGCCGATCACCAACCCGACCACCACGGCGATGGCCACTGTGTCCGTGACGATCGCGTGCAGGGAGTCGGCCCCGATCGGCACGCCGGCCGCGAACAAGGCGAACATTGGCACCGCGACGCCCGCCGACCAGGGCTGCAACCGGTGCTCCAGCCTGATCGCCGGGGCCTCCGCCTCGCCTGGGTCGGCCGTCACGCGCGTGAGCAGACCCAGCGCGACGCCGGCGATCGTGGCGTGCAAGCCGGCCTCGTGCACGGCGAACCAGGTCGCGGCGGCGATCGGCACGTACAGCCAAGGGCTGCGGACCCGTCGCCGCTGCAAGAACCAGTAGCCGGCCAACAACGCGACGGCCGCACCCAGCGCGACCAGGTTGATCGTGGTGCTGAAGGCGACCGCGATCACCGCGATGGCGCCGAGGTCGTCGACCACGGCCAGGCTGAGCAGGAAGACCCGCGCGGTGGCCGGCAGGCCGGAACCGGTGATCGCCAGCACGGCCAGGGCGAATGCGATGTCCGTGGCCACGGGGATCGTCCAGGCCTGGCCGCCGCCGATGGCCAGGGCCAGCAGTGCCGGCACCACCATGCCGCCGAGCGCTGCCACCACCGGCAGCACCGCCGCCCGACGGTCGGCCAGTTCGCCGACCACCAGCTCGCGCTTGAGCTCCAGGCCGGCGACGAAGAAGAACAGCGCCAACAGGCCGTCCTCGGCCCAGGCGTCCAGCGCCAGCGGGCCGACGGTCAACTCGCGCAGCGCGTGGTAGCTGTCGGCGAGCGGGGAGTTGGCCCACAGCAGGGCCACGGCGGTCGCGGCCAGCAGGAGCAGGCCGCCGACGGTCTCGGTGCGCAGGTAACGGGTCACGGGCAGCTCCAGTGCGGTCGACGATCACGTTGCCGACCAGACTTCCCGGCGCACCCTTCGACATTATGTTAACCCGGGAACGCCGAAGCCGCCCGCGCAAGCGTTCGCGGGGGCGGCTTCGGGCTGTGCTCAGTCCTCGGACTTGCCCGACTTCAGGCCGCTCGAGATCAGGTCCATCACGGTCGAGTCGGCCAGCGTCGTGACGTCGCCGATCTGGCGGTTCTCGGCCACGTCCCGCAGCAGCCGCCGCATGATCTTGCCGGAGCGGGTCTTGGGCAGCTCCTGCACGACCAGGATCTGCCGCGGCTTGGCGATCGCGCCGATCTCCTTGGCCACGTGGTCGCGCAGGTCCTTCACCAGCTCGGTGGCGTCCTCGTCCTCCTTGACGCCGCGCAGGATCACGAACGCCACCACCGCCTGGGTCGTCGTCGGGTCGGTCGCGCCGACCACGGCCGCCTCGGCCACCCGCGGGTGCGAGACCAGCGCCGACTCCACCTCGGTGGTGGAGATGTTGTGGCCGGACACCAGCATCACGTCGTCGACCCGGCCGAGCAGCCAGATCGCGCCGTCCTCGTCGTACTTCGCGCCGTCGCCGGCGAAGTAGTAGCCCTGGTCGTGGAAGCGCGCCCAGTAGGTCTCGCGGAAGCGCTCCTCGTCACCCCACACGCCGCGCAGCATCGACGGCCACGGCTTGTCCAGCACCAGGTAGCCGCCGCCACCGCGGCCGACCTCCCGGCCGGTGTCGTCGACGACCTTCGCGCCGATTCCCGGCAGCGGGCCCATCGCCGAGCCGGGCTTGGCCACGGTGACGCCGGGCAGCGGGGCGACCATGATCGCGCCGGTCTCCGTCTGCCACCAGGTGTCCACCACCGGCGTCTTGCCGGCGCCGATGTGCTCGCGGTACCAGATCCAGGCCTCGGGGTTGATCGGCTCGCCGACGCTGCCCAGCACCCGCAGCGAGGACAGGTCGTAGCGGGCCGGGATCTCGTCGCCCCACTTCATGAAGGTGCGGATCAGCGTGGGCGCGGTGTAGTAGATGGAGACCTTGTACTGCTGGATGATCTCCCAGTGCCGGCCCTCGTGCGGGGTGTTCGGCGTGCCCTCGTAGACGATCTGGGTGACCCGGTTGGACAGTGGGCCGTACACGATGTAGCTGTGCCCGGTGACCCAGCCGATGTCGGCGGTGCACCAGTAGACGTCGGTGTCCGGCTTGAGGTCGAAGACGTTGTAGTGCGTGTAGGACGCCTGGGTGAGGTAGCCGCCCGAGGTGTGCAGAATGCCCTTCGGCTTCCCGGTGGTGCCCGAGGTGTACAGGATGAACAGCGGGTGCTCGGAGTCGAACGCCTCCGGCGTGTGCTCCTCGGACTGGCCCTCGACCACGTCGTGCCACCACAGGTCGCGGCCGTCGGTCCAGTCGACCTCGCCGCCCGTGCGGCGGACCACCAGCACGTTGCCGATGGTCGGCGTCTTCGCCACCGCCTCGTCCACGGCCGCCTTGAGCGAGACCGGGTTGCCGCGGCGGTACTGGCCGTCGGTGGTGATCACCAGCTTGGCCTGGGCGTCGTCGATACGGGAGCGCAGCGCCTCGGCGGAGAAGCCGCCGAAGACCACGCTGTGCACCAGGCCGAGGCGGGCGCAGGCCAGCATGGAGTAGATGGCCTCGGGCACCATCGGCATGTAGATGGCCACCCGGTCGCCGGTGGTCAGGCCCAGCGACAGCAGCGCGTTGGCGGTCTTGGAGACCTCGCGCTTGAGGTCGTCGTAGGTGATGGTGCGGGTGTCGCCGGGCTCGCCGACCCAGTGGATCGCGACCTGGTCGCCGTGGCCGGACTCCACGTGCCGGTCGACGCAGTTGTAGGCGACGTTGAGCTTCCCGCCGACGAACCACTTGGCGAAGGGGGCGCCGCTCCAGTCCAGCACCTGGTCCCATTTGGTCGCCCAGGTCAGGCGCTCGGCCTGCTTGGACCAGAAGGCCTCGCGATCCGCGTCCGCCTCCTCCTGCAGCGCGGCGGTCGCGTTGGCCTGAGCGGCGAACTCCTCGCTGGGCGGGAACGACCTGCTCTCGGAGAGCAGGTTGCTCAACGCGGACGACTCAGTCATGGTGCATGGCCTCCTGGATATCGCCTGCCGTATTGCTGCTGAACCTAGTGCTACGGGGACTCCCGTACCAGTGCCGTAAGGTCTAGACCATATCGGCGGGTAGGGTCGCGCGCTGTGACCGAGCTTGCGAGGGAACCATCCAGCATTGCGACCTTGGTCGCGGACCTTCGTGTGCCGAGCGTCAGCGAGGAAGGTCCGTGACCGACCCGCTGGCGCCGCTGCTGGATCTGCCTGGTGTCGAGGCTGCCGTCGAGGCCGCTCGCGATGCCGTCGCCGAGGTGCACCGCCACCCCTCCAACCGCCGTGGCTGGCCCACCACCGCCGCCGAGGCCTCCGTCCGCGCCGCCCGGGCGTCGGCTGCCCTGGACGGTGGGGCCGTGGAGATTCCCTCCGACGGTTCCGTATCCGATCCGATTCTGGCTGGGGCGCTGCGGGTCGCCGAGGCGATCGGCCCCCTGCTCGGCACTTGGCAGAAGGCGCCGCTGCAAGCGTTGGCGCGACTGCACGTGTTGGCCGCGGCCGATCTTGTGGAGTCGTCTGCTCTGGGACGCCCCTCCGCCGGCGGCGAACGCCTCGAACTTCTTGCCTCCTTGGTCGCCGGTGGCACGAAGGTCGCCGCTCCCGTGCTGGTCGCCGTCGTGCACGGCGAGCTGCTGGCGCTGGCTCCCTTCGGACCCGTCAGCGGCGTCATCGCCCGTGCCGCCGCGCGGTTGACGATGATCGGCACCGGATTGGACACCAAGGGGCTGGCCGTGCCGGAGGTCGCGTACCTGCGGCGTTCCGGGGAATACCGGTCCGCTTTGGACGGCTTCGCCTCCGGCACGCCTGAGGGCCTCGGCGCGTGGCTGCTGTTCAGCTGCTCCGCCCTCGAGGCCGGCGCCCGGGAAGCCGCCAGCATCGCCGACGCCGTCGGTCAAGGCTAGTTTCGCTGCTGTGGATGACTTCGCGGTTGTCCACAGCAGCGCCTTAGTCAAGATCACTGCAGTGTTTGCGCTGGTAGACTGGGCCTGGGACGCCCCCCGGGATCGGGTGGGGGCTGTTCTAGCTAGCTACGGCGCCCAAGGCCACCAGGGCGTTCCGGACGTGGCCGCCGGTGGCGGTCAGCGCCTCCGCGGCCTGTACGGAGTCGATGCCGGCGAGCAGCCGCACCAGCGCCACCTTCAGGTCACCGTCGGCGTCCAACAGCGCCGCCATGCACTCGGGCTCGTCCAGGCCGGTGGCCTCGCGCAGGATCCGCAGCGTCCGCCCACGGAGCTTGGCGTTGGTGGCCCGCATGCTCACCATCAGGTTGGAATACGTCCGTCCGAGCTCGATCATCACGGCCGTGGAGAAGGCGTTGAGCACCAGCTTCTGGGCGGTGCCGGCCTTCATCCGGGTGGAGCCGGCGATCACCTCGGGCCCGGTGGCCACGGCGATCAGCACGTCCACGGGCACGCTCGGGGTGGCGGCGGGGTTGGCCGACATCAGCACGGTCCGGGCCCCGATCTCGTTGCCGGCGGCCAGGCCGCCGAGCACGTACGGGGTGCGGCCGGAGGCAGTCAGCCCGAACACCACATCGGTGGGACGGACGGTGGCCCGGATCTCGGCGGCCCCGCCCTCCCTGTCGTCCTCGGCGTTCTCGACGGCGGTCCGCAGCGCGGTCGCCCCGCCGGCGTGGTGCGTGACGAACCAGTCGGCGGGGGTGTTGAACGTCGGCACGAGCTCGGCGGCGTCCAGGGTGGCCAGCCGCCCGGAGGTGCCGGCGCCGATGTAGTGCACCCGCCCGCCGGCGCGCAGGGCGTGGACGGTGAAGTCCACGGCCCGCGCCACCTCGGGCAGGACCTTGGCGACGGCGGCCGGCACGAGCCGATCCTCGTTGTTGATCATCCGCAGCACGTCCACCGTGGGCAGCCGGTCGATCCCTTCGGTTCTGGGGTTGCGCTGCTCGGTGGGGGAATCGACTCGCACGATCGACTCACGTGGCTGCGGCAAAGTCATTTACCTGCCTCCCGTGCCTTTCGACGGCCGTCGGGACGCGGACCGAGCCGGTGCCCGCCGACAGCCTCGTAGGTCGACTCCAGCGCGTTACGCGCGCTGTCCAGGTGTTTCTGCGCGACGCCGATGAACAGGCAGTCGATCACCGTGAGCTGGGCGATCCGGCTGGCCATCGCGCCCGACCGGAAGGTGGTTTCCCGCGCGGCGGTCGTCAACACATGGTCGGCGACCTCGGAGATCGGCGACCGCGGGAAGTTGGTCAGCGCCACGGTCGTGGCGCCGCGCTCCCGGGCCACCCGCAGCGCCTCCACGGTGTCGGCGGTGGCGCCGGTGTGGGAAATGCCGAAGGCGACGTCGCTGCTGCCGAGCACGGCGGCGGAGGTCAGCATGATGTGGGTGTCGCTCCACGCGAAGCTGACGCGCCCGATCCGGTGCAGCTTCTGCTGGAGGTCGGCGGCCACGAAGGCGCTCGCCCCGACGCCGTACACATCGACTCGCCCGGCGCCGGCCACGGCGTCGACGACGGCGCTGAGCGTGGCGATGTCGAGCTGGTCGGCGGTCTCCTCGACGGCCCGCGCGTCGGCGAACGCGACCTTGCCGACCACCTGCGACAGGTCGTCGGTGGGCGCGATGTCGCTGCCCAGGTCGCGATCGATCCGGGCGGCGGTCCGCGCGGTGTCGGCGGCAAGGGCGATGCGCAGCTCGGGGTAGCCCCCGACGCCGATCGCCTTGCAGAACCGGGTCACCGTCGTCTCGCTCGTGCCGGCCGCCTCGGCGACCTCGGTGATGCTGCGGTGCGCGACGACCTGGGGGTTGTCGAGCACGACCTTGGCCACTCGCTGTTCGGCCCGGGCCAGACCGGGTAGCAGCGAACGGATCCGGACCAGCGGGCTCGCCTCGCTGATCTCACTGGCTGACTTGGCGGGTGCCACGTGGGAAACTTACTAACAGTAACTGTTTCGGTCAACATGATGGCCCCTGACCTGCCGTTACACCAGTTGCCAGCCGGCCGGGGTGAACGTGGTCCGCCCGGTGCTCAACCGGATGTCGGCCACGTTCACGCCCCTACCTTCGTAAGCGGGGTCGGTTGTGTAACGCCATCGGAGCAGCAGACCGTTCGACGACCCGGCCACGTGTGCCCGAACCTGCCGCCACGCCCGTACGGACTGACCCGACAACGCCGTCTGCGGCGCGCTCTGACCACGCACCGTGAGCGGAACTGTGGTCCAGGTGGCTCCGCCGTCGACGCTGGATTCCAGCGTCAGCAGATCCGTCGACTCCGTGTTCACGAAGGCTTCGAACGAGACGTTCTCCGGACCGTGCAGGACGCCCGTCGTCAACGTGCTGGTCGACGCCGGCCCCTGCCCGGAGAACCACGACTGCCCGCCGCCCGGCGCCGACACGGTCATGGCTTGCGCCAACGCCTCCGCCGCGGCTCGGCGGGCGCCGTTGGTCGACGGCGTGTTCCGGGTCGGGTGCACGCGGTTCGTCAGCAGGATCGCGAACGACCGCGAGCCCGGGTCGATCACCAGCGACGTGCCGGTGAACCCGGTGTGCCCCAACGTGTTCGGCCCGGACAGACCGCCCATGTACCAGATCTGGTCCAGCTCGAAGCCGAGCCCGTGCGAGTCGTCCGGGAACTTCTGGTTGAAGTTCTGCTCCATCAGCTGCACGCCGTGCTCGCTGAGGACGCGGTGTCCCCGGTAGACGCCGCCATTGAGGATCGCCTGCGACAGAACCGCCAGGTCGTCGACGGTGGAGAAGACGCCGGCGTGCCCGGCGACGCCGCCCATCGCCCACGCGTTCTCGTCGTGCACAGAGCCACGCACCATGCCCCGCGGCGGCGAGGTCTGGTACTCGGTGGCGGCGATTCGCCCCAGCTTCGAGGCCGGTGGGTTGTACCCCGTGTCGACCATGTGCAGCGGCTCGGTGACGTCCTCGCGTACGAGCTGGTCGAGCGGCTTGCCGGTGACGTGTTGCAGCACCAGCTGCATGCTCAGCATGTTCAGGTCGGAGTACACGTACGCGGTGCCGGCGGGCTCCTGCGGCGCGGCGTCGAGGATCGCCTTCTCCCGCGACGGAATGTCCGGGTAGCCCTGCCACAGCGAGGGAACCGGGTCCGGCGCGAGGCCGGAGGTGTGCGTGAGCAGCTGCTCGATGGTGATGCCGCCCTTGCCGTTGGTGGCGAACTCCGGCAGGTAGTGGGCGACGGGCGTGTCCAGCGCGATCTTGCCGGCCTCCAGCTGCTGCACGGCGACGATCGACGTGAACAGCTTGGACAGCGACGCCAGGTCGTAGATGGTGTCGGTGCGGGCCGGCACCTGCTGATCCGCCGGCAGCAGCGTGGTGGCGTCCTTGTACTTGACGGCCTCCCCGGTCGCCGTCCGGTCGACCACGACACCGTTGTGCGCCAACAACACCGTCGCGCCGGGGTAGATCGACGGGACCCAGGCGGCGAGCTGCTTGTCGAAGGCGTCGATCGGCGCCGGGTTCAGCCCGGCCGCGGCCGGCGATCCCGCGCGCAGCACCGTGTTCGCCGGCGCGAAGCCCTGGTACGGGCGGTCGAACCGGGCCGCGTTCGGCGCGCCGCCGGCGGCGCTGGTCACGGCGAACGCCAGGACCAGCACGGCCGGTAAGGCGAGGGCACGAATCCGCATGGCCACCTCATCTGTACAGCAGATACCGGGAACGATCTCGGCGGAAGGCCGCGAGCTCGCCGGCCCACGCCCCCACGATGTCGTCGACGCCCGCGCCCGCGTCCACCATGCTGCGCAAACGCGCCGAGCCGCTGAGGTTGTCGACCCAGTGGTCCGGCCGCCAACCCCACACTTTCGGGTACAAATCGCGGGCCGTCACGAGCATGGCGACGGCGGTTCGGATGGCGTCGACGCGCGGCCGGTCGGTCAGATGCACCTGCACGCCGCCGCACGTCTGGTTGACGAACTTGCTGAACGTCGGCACGAAGTACGCCTCGCGGAACTCGACGCCGGGCAGGTGCAGGGTGTTCAGCCGCTCGGCCCACCGCCAGTCGATGCCCGGTGCCCCGATCGTCTCGAACGGCCGGCAGGTGCCGCGTCCCTCGGCCAGCAGTGTGCCCTCGAACAGGCAGGTGCCGGGGTAGAGCAGCGCCGTGTCCGGGGTCGGCATGTTCGGGCTCGGCGGCACCCACTGGCCGGTGAACAGGTCGTCGCGCCGCCAGCCAGTGCACTGGACGATCTCCAGGCTCGACAACCGCGTCGTCAGGAATTCCGCGTCGAACAGCCGCGCCAGCTCGCCGTTGGTCATGCCGGGCTGCTGCACGATCGGCTTCAACCCGACCAGCGTGGCGTACCTGGGATCCAGCTGCGGCCCGTACGCCCGGCCTCCGATCGGATTCGGCCGGTCCAGCACCATGAACGACGCCCCGGTGGTGGCGGCCGCCTCCATCGCGATGAACATCGTCCACGTGTAGGTGTAGAACCGCGCGCCGACGCCTGCGATGTCGAACACGACGGTGTCGACGCCGGCCTTGCGGTACATGGCGGCCAGCGCGTCGACGGTGACGTTGTACGCGTCGTACACCGGGATCCCGGTTCGCGGATCCGTGTAGTCACCCTCGGATCCGCCGGCCTGCGCGGTGCCACGAAAGCCGTGTTCGGGGCCGAAAACGGCAACAGGGCGGACTTCGTGCGCCACCATGTCGTCGACCAGGTGCGTGAGGTCGGCCAGGACGCCGGTCGGATTCGTCAGCACGCCGACCTTGTGCCCCTTGAGCCGCCGGTAACCCTCGGCCGCGAGGATGTCCGCGCCGTTCAACCGTTTCTGCGTCTGGGCTGTGGCCGGCACGGCCGGCGCTGCCGCCGTCAGCGCCGACGCGGCGAGGAAACCCCGGCGCGACAGGCTCACCAGGTCAGCCCCGTGCCGAACGAGTACGAGTTCGGGATGTCGACCGGCAGCTTGCCGCGCGGACCGACCACCCCGGCGAGCACCCGTGCCAGCGACCGCATCGACACCGCTGTGTACGAGTAGGTGTCGATCCACGTGTGGGCCTCGGGAATCGCGCCCGGGTCGTAGGGATTGCCCACGCCGACGGCGATCACCGGCTTGCCGGTGGCGACCAGGTCGCGTACCCGTTGCCGCTGCGCGGGATCCGTCGCCGCACCGTTCGTCGTCACGACGATCGCGTCGTAGTCGGTGGCGGTCTTGCTCGCCGGAATGCCTTGCGCAGTAAGGGCATCCGCCAACGTCTGAGTCGTCGTCACGCCCCATCCCGTGACCAGCACGGACTTCGCCTTCAGCGGCAGCGTTCCGTCGTTGCTCAGCACGGTCACCGACTTGTCGGTGATGCGCTGCGCGGTGGCCAGACTCGGTGCCGTGCCGACCTTCTTGGCCACGGTGTCGACGTTCACGAACGGGTTGAACAGCACGCCCCGCCGCAGCTTCGCGGCCAGGATGCGGGCGACGCTCTGATCGATGCGCTGCTCGGACAGCTGCCCGGTCTCGACGGCGTTGATCACCGCATCGACGGCGGTGCCGACGTTCTGCGGCATGAGCAGCATGTCCGCGCCCGCCTGCAACGCCTTCACCGGGATCTCGGCATCGCTGTACTTCTGCCGCACGCCGGCCATCTGCAACGAATCGGTGATCACCACGCCGCGGTAGTCGAGCTCGTCGCGCAGCATGCCGGTGAGGACCGTCGGCGACAGCGTGGACGGGTCGCCGGACGGGTCGATCTTCGGGAACACGATGTGCGCGCTCATGATCACGTCCACGCCGGCCTTGATGGCGGCCCGGAACGGCGGCGCGTCGATCTTCTCCCAGGTCGCCTTGTCGTGGTCGATGACCGGCAGCCCGGTGTGGCTGTCGGTGGCCGCGTCGCCGTGGCCGGGGAAGTGCTTCGACGTCGTCACGACGCTCTGCTGATAGCCCTTGACCTGAGCCGACACCATGTTCGAGACCAGCGTCGGGTCAGCGCCGAAGGACCGCACGCCGATCACCGGATTCGCCGGGTTCACGTTCACGTCGGAGTCCGGGGCGTTGTTCATGTTCACGCCCATCGCCCGCAGCTCACGGCCCGTGATGGCGGCCGCCTGCTCGGCGTCGGCGGTGCTGCGCGTCGCACCCAGAGCCATGCTGCCCGGGAAGGTGGTCGCCGGCGCCCCGATCCGCGTGACCAGGCCTTCTTCCTGGTCGGTGGAGATCAGCAGCGGGATGTGCGCGCCGGAGGAGAGCGCCGCTTGCTGGAGGCCGTTGGACAGGCCGGCGATCTGTGTGGGGTTCTGCACGTTGTCCGACCACGCGAAGTAGATGACGCCGCCGAGGTGGTACTTCTGCACCAGCTGGGCGGGGGTGTCGACGCCGAACTCGGACTGGTTGCGGGCGTCGACGGTGCCGGCGGTCGGGCCGTAGCCGTAGGTCATGAACAGCTGGCCGACCTTCTCCGCCAGCGTCATGCCGCGCATCAGGGCGCCGACCTGATTGGGTCGGGCCTGGTCGGGCTGGGCGTCGGCGGCGCCGGCGGGAACGGTGGTGGCCATCGCGGCCAACCCTGCCAGTAGGGCGACGACTGTCCTGCGCACGGCGTCCTCCCGTGACCGGAAATCTTCTCACCGACTATGCAGATCAATCGGCAAGTTACTGACGTCACGGGTTGGAGGTCAACGGCGCTAACTGGATTGGACCAGTGCCCACACAGCACAGCGGCTCCCCAGCCTCTCGCGAGGCTGGGGAGCCGCTAGTCTCAGCGCGAACGGATCGGGTTACCAAGCGTGCAACTGGTGTCGTATCAGCGGGGTGCTCGGCGTCCGGCGTCCCGGTACGCAGCCCCCAAACGACATGCCTCCCGCGGCGTGCAGTGCGTGGGTGCCCGATGTTCGCGCACGGAGATCTTCCGGGGTGGACGGGGCTTCTCCTCCGCTCCGTCCCTGGCCGACTCGATGTCCGCACCTCCTTTGTAGTGCGTGACGGCGGCCACAGCAAGGGCACGGACGGGTGCACCGGTCAAGTGGCGCTGGGTGACCGAGCGGGCCACCCGCACAGATCATGACCTGCGCCGATGCCCTCTTCGGGTGGTGTTCAGCTCCGGCGCCGCCGGCGGATGCCGTACCAGGCGACCCCGGCCGCGGCGACCGCGCCGAGCCCGACCGCCGTGACGGCGACGGCGGTGCCGGACGGGGTGGGGATGCGGGCGCGCAGCGACACCGGGTCGGAGAAGGTCAACACCGGCCAGCCCTGCTGCGCGGCGACCCTGCGCAGCGCCCGGTCCGGGTTGACCGCGGTGGGGTGGCCGACCACGGCCAGCATCGGCTCGTCGGTCGCTGAATCCGAGTAGGCGTGGCACTGCGCCAGGTCGTAGCCGTTGGTGGCGGCCAGCTGCTTGATCGCGACGGCCTTGTTCTCCGCATAGCAGTAGAAATCGACGTCGCCGGTGTAGCGGCCGTCGGCGACGACCATGCGGGTGGCCAGCGACTGCGTCGCGCCGAGCATCTCGGCGATCGGCGTCACGATCTCCTGCCCGGACGCCGAGACGACCACGACGTCGTGCCCCGCGTCGCGGTGGTCGGCGATCAGCTGGGTGGCTTCCTTGTAGACCAGCGGGTCGACGATGTCGTGCAGCGTCTCCTCGACGATGGAGCGCACCTGGCCGACGTCCCAGCCCGCGCACAGCGCGGTGATGTGCTGGCGCATCCGCTCGATCTGGTCGGCGTCCGCACCGGACTGCATGAACACGAACTGGGCGTACGCGCTCTTGAGCACCGCTCGCCGGTTGATCAGGCCCTCCTGGAAGAAGGGACGGCTGAAGGCCAGCAGGCTCGACTTCGCGATGACGGTCTTGTCCAGGTCGAAGAAGGCCGCCACACGTGCGCCGGTGCTGGGATTCACGCGGCCAGCATAGGTGTCGTCACGAAAATATGGCGTGTCTGTTGCGGGGATGGGAAGCGCGACGGGCCTCCGGGGGGATACAGTAGTGAGGTCCGGCCACAGATCCGGACGTGTTCAGTCCAACCCCCCGGGACTGAACCTTCGGCGACCCCCGTCCCTCCCCCCTGACGGGGGTCGTCCCATGTCCAGGTCCGGGTGGCTCTCTCCGCTGGTGCAGCCGCCTCCCTCGCATCGGCTGCCGGCGCGTCCAGCTCGAGGTGCCTGTCTCCTCGCTTATCCGCCCTCGGTCGTGTCCGTCTCCCGCCGTATCCAGCTCTCTGCGTCCGAGCCCGGGTATCGCCCCGCTCCAGTATGGCCAGAGGGTCTGACACTTTCGGTCGCGAAGATCAACCTCGGCCGAGTTGTCCACAGCCTCCGAGTTGTCCACATGTTGATCTCCGACCGCCCCGCGCCGCCGGCCGCCGGGGCGAGTCTGGTCCCGCGGCGCACCTCCGCGCCGAGTGACGAGGACGGGGGAGAACGTGGACCGAGCACGGCCGCTGGCCCTGGTCGACAGCGACGACCTGCTCGACGACCTGCTCAGAGTGGCCGCGGCGGCCGGCTGCGAGGTGGACCGCGCGGCCGATCTGGCGGCGGTCCGGGCCGGCTGGGCGCACGCGCCGATGGTGGTGCTGGACGAGCGGGCCGCCCGGCGCTGCGGCGAGGCCGGCCTGCCGCGACGGCCGGGCGTGGTCCTGCTCGCGGCGGGACAGCCGCCGCCGGTCATGTTCGAGCACGGCGTCGCCGTCGGCGCGGAACGTGTCGTGGGCCTGCCGGACGCGGAGTCGTGGCTGGCCGGGGCGATCGCGGACGCCGTCGAGGGTCCCGCCAAGGACACCGGCCGTGTGATGGCGGTGATCGGCGGCAGGGGCGGCGCCGGCGCGTCCGTGTTCACGGCGGCCGCGGGCTATGCGGCGCTGCGCCGAGGCCGCCGAGTGCTGCTCGTCGATTGCGATCCGATGGCCGGCGGGCTCGATCTGGTGCTCGGTGCGGAACGCGTGGACGGACTCCGCTGGCCGGATCTCAAGCTCAGCGCCGGCCGCGTCGCCGCGTCCTCGTTGCACTCGGCTCTGCCCGGCAACGAGCGCGGCCAGACCAGGCTGACGATCCTGTCGTGCGACCGGGGCAACGTCGAACTCGATCCGAACGCCGTGGCGACGGTGGTCAGCTCGGCCAAACGCAGCGGCGAACTGGTCATCTGTGATCTGCCACGGCACCAGACCGAGCCGTCCCGAGCGGTGCTCGACCGCGCCGATCTCATCGTCGTCGTCCTGCCGGCGGAACTGCGTGCCTGCGCGGCCGCGCGGCGGCTGGTCACCCGGTTCATCGAGGAGGGACGGCAGGCGCAGATCGTGGTGCGCGGGCCCGCGCCGGGCGGGTTGCGGGCCGACGAGGTGGCCAGCGTCGTCGGCCTGGACCTGCTGACCGGCATGCTGGCCGAGCCGGGGCTCGCGATGGCGCTGGAGGCCGGCAAGCCGCCGAACCGCCCGCGCGGCCCGCTCGCCGAGGCGGCCGACCTCGCCGTCGAGGTCCTGTGCGGGGTGCCCGATGCGGCGTGACCTGGTCGAACGGGTGCGGGAACGGCTGGCGGCGCTCGGCAGCGACGTCACCGATGCCGTCGTCGCCGACGCGTTCCGGGCCGAGACCGGCGGCGTGGCCAGCGATCTGGACACCCTGGGGGCGGTCCGGGAGTTGCGCCAGGAGTTCTCCGGCACCGGCCCGCTCGCGCCGCTGCTGCGCGATCCCGGCGTCACGGATGTGCTGGTCACCGGCCCCGAGGGGGTGTGGATCGACGGCCCGGAGGGCCTGCGCCGCACCGCCGTCGCGTTCCGGGACGACGACTCCGTGCGCCGGCTCGCCCAGCGCCTGGCGCTGGCCGCCGGCCGAAGGCTCGACGACGCCCAGCCGTTCGTCGACGCCTGGTTGCCGGACGGGATCCGATTGCACGCCATGCTGCCTCCCATCGCCGCCGACGGCACGTGCCTGTCGCTGCGTGTGCTCCGGCCCGCCGGGTACGACCTCACAGCGCTGCGGGACCTCGGCACATTCGACGCTGCCGCCGAGGAGTTGCTGGACCGGATCGTGCGAGCGCGGCTCGCGTTCCTGGTGATCGGCGCGACCGGTTCGGGCAAGACCACGTTGCTCGCGGCCTTGCTGGCCAAGGTGCCCGCCGGCGAACGGATCGTCTGCATCGAGGACGCCGGCGAGCTCAACCCCGAGCACCCGCAGATCGTGCGGCTGGTGTCGCGGCCGCCCAACGTCGAAGGGGCGGGCGAGGTGACCTCCCGGGAACTGGTGCGCCAGGCCCTGCGAATGCGGCCCGACCGCATCGTCGTCGGCGAGGTTCGCGGCGCCGAGGTCTGCGAGTTGTTGGCCGCCTTGAACACCGGCCACGACGGCGGCGCCGGCACCGTGCACGCCAACTCGCCGTCCGAGGTGCCCGCCCGCATGGAGGCCCTCGCCGCGCTGGGCGGCGTCTCGCGTTCCGCGCTGCACAGCCAACTCGCCGCCGCGATCCGGGTTGTCCTGCACATCAAGCGCTGTGCAGACGGCGTGCGACGCCTGGTCGAGATCGGTGTCGTTGCCCGCGACCGGGACGACGTCGTCGTACGCACCGCCTGGCGCGACGGCGAGCCGGGCGAGGCCTGGTCACAACTCACAGACCTGTTGGCAGAAAGGGGTTTCTCATGCTGAGCCTTTCCCTCGCTCTGCTGGCGGTGGCCGTTCTGGTCTGGCCCGTTCGGCATGCGCCGCGACGGCTGCGGGCGGTGCTGCCGGTGTCGCATCACCCGAAGCACCGTCGGCGGCTGCCCCGTCCGACCAGCGCGGTGCTGGCGGTCGCCGGTGCCTTCGTCGGATGGTCGGTGCTCGGGCCCGGTGGCGCGGTGGCGAATGCAGTGCTGTGTCTGACTTGTTGGCGGCGATGGCATTCCCGGCGCACCGCTCGTCGCCGGGCCCAGGTCACCGAGGGCATGGTCGGTGCGCTCGGGGCACTGGTGGCAGAACTCCGCGTGGGCGCCCATCCGGCCACCGCGGCCGAGCGGGCCGCCATGGACGCCGATCCGTTGGCGGCCAAGGCGATGAGCACCGTTGCTCACACCGCCCGACTCGGCGGTGACGTCGACCGGGCGCTGGCGCGCAGTGCTCACACCGAGCCCTCCCTGGCCGGCGTGCTGGGACATGTCGGCCGTGCGTGGCGGCTGGCCGCTCGGCACGGCGTTCCGCTCGCCGAGGTGCTCGACGCCGTCCGACGAGATCTCGACCAGCGGCTCCAGTTCAGTCGGCAGGTGCACGCCCGCATGGCCGGTCCACGGGCCAGTGCCGCCGTGCTCGCGGTCCTGCCCGAGCTCGGTGTGCTGCTCGGCGAGGCCATCGACGCACGGCCGCTGCACGTGCTCGCCAGCACGCTCATCGGACAGCTGTTGCTCGCCGGCGGCGCACTGCTCATCTGCGGCGGCGTCCTGTGGAGCGCCAAGCTGACCGACCACGCGGCGTTGCCGTGAGGTGGGGTCATGGGATGTGTTGCCGATGACCGGTTACGCGGTGTCCGCGCTCCTTCTCGCGGTCGCACTCCTTCTATTACCGGGACCGACGACTGCTCGCGTTCGGCTCACGATCGTGTTCGGGCCGGCGGGTGCCACGGCCCGGCGCGGACCGCGGGTGCCGCAGGAGTGGCTGCCGGCGTTGGCCGGAATCTCTGGCGGGGCGTTGGCCGAGGTGCTGTTCGGTTGGGTGCCGGCGCTGGTGGTGGCCGTTGCGGCGTTCCTGTGGTGCCGGCGGGTGACCCGCCGCGGACCGCCGCCACCGGATCCGCTGCGGATGGCAGCGACGTGGGATCTGCTCGCCGCCTGTCTGCGGGCCGGTCTTCCGGTGCCGACGGCGATCCGGGCCGTGGCGGTGGACGCGCCGTCCGGCTGTGCGGAGGTGCTGCACAACACCGCGGAACTGCTGGCGCTGGGTTCCGATCCCGTGCGCGCATGGGCACCTGCGCTGGCGGATCCGGCGACGGCGGCGTTGGCCAAGGCCGCTCGCCGCAGCGCCCGCTCCGGCACCGCGCTCGCCGAGGTCGCCGACGGCCTGGCGCGGCGGATCCGGGCCACGGCCGCCGACACGGCCGAGATCCGGGCGCAACGGGCGGCGGTGTTGATCACGGCTCCGCTCGGCCTGTGCTTCCTGCCGGCCTTCTTCTGCCTGGGTGTGCTGCCCGTGGTGGTGGGACTGGCCGGACGACTGCTCCTCACGTGGTGACAGAGAACAAGGAGGAAAGATGCGGGCTCTGCGCCGGCGGATCCGGGTGATGCTCGGTTCCGAGGACGCCGGAATGACGACTGTGGAATACGTCATCGGCACTCTCGGCGCTGCCGCGCTGGCGGTGGTGCTGTTCAAGGTGGTGACCGGTGAATCCGTCCTTTCCTTGCTGGAGGGTCTGATCGATCGTGCGCTGTCGGTGCCGCAGTGACCGGGGCGCGGTCACCGTCGAGGCCGCCATAGCCGTCTGCGGCCTGATCGCCGTGCTGGCGCTCAGTCTCTCGGCGGTCGGCGCCGTGATCGCCGCCATGCGCTCCATCGACGCCGCCGCCGAGGTCGCCCGGCTGGTCGCCCGCGGCGACCGGTCCCGTGGCACCGACGCCGCCCGTCGTCTCGGCCCCGAGGGCGCCGATGTGTCGATCACGGTCAACGGCGACGAGGTGAGCGTGACGGTCACCGCCAAGCCGGTGCCGCTGCTGCTGGGCCTACGCCCGTCCGGCACGGCCTACGCGGTGATGGAACCGGGGGCGGGGGACGGATGAGAGTCGCCCTCGACGAAGAACGAGGCGTGGCCACGGTGCTCGTGGTCGGCGTGATCGCGGTGCTGATGCTGCTCGTGGGCGTCGGCGTCCAGCTCGGCGCGGCGGTGGTGACCCGGCATCGGGTGGCCGCGGCGGCGGACCTCGCGGCGCTCGCGGCGGCCGGTCAACTGGTCGTCGGCGGGGACCGCGCCTGCGAGCGGGCGGGCCGGATCGTCGAGCGGATGTCGGCGTCGATGACCGCTTGTCGCATCAGCGGATGGGAGGCCTACGTCGAGGTGACCGCCCGACCACCGGGCTGGGCGGCGTTGTCCGGCACGGCCAACGCCCACGCCCGTGCAGGTCCGGCTGAAGTGGCCGGCGGCCGTTGACCGGTAATGACACGACGAGCGGTCGCTCAGCGGCGGTGAGTGGTGTCACACCCGCTTGGCGGCGTGTCGTCACTCTTCGGGGCCGCTCCTCGTCGCGGGACGGGCTGCCGTCCACCGTTCAGCCCATCGCCGGCGGGCGCATCACTCGCCGTGCGTCAGCTACCAGTGGTCGACGCGGGGTTACGGAGCCGGGACCGGATGCCGTTGAGTGTGTTGTGGGCGCCGACACGGTGCCTGACGGTCAAGGAGGCGACGGAAGATGGATTGGTCGGATAGCTGGCGCGGCGCGTTCCGCATCGAGCTGCGGGCTGAGGCGATGGGCCTCGCGTGGCGCGGATGGCCGGTGCTGCCGGGCACCTATCCGACGGGCTCGCAGTGGGCGGGCAGGGACGGCGTCGAGCAGACCGGCCCGGTGCCGGTGCACCGCGACTGGGTCGACCGCATCGGCACCAAGCCGGAGCAGGTCGCGGCCTGGTGGACCGGCCGGCGGTACAGCCTGCTGGTCGCCACCGGCTACGTGGTGGACGCCATCGAGGTGGACGCCGAGCTCGGCCGGCGCGTGGCCACGGTGCTGCGCTCGACCGGTGTGCCGGTGCCGATCGCCGCGACCCCTGCCGGCAAGTGGATGTTCCTGGTCAACTCCGGCCAGGAGCTGTCGGCCGATCTCGCCGGACGCGGCGACATCGTGCTGCACGGCCTGAACAGCTGGATCCCTTTGCCGCCCACGCCCTTCCAGCACGGTGTCGTGCACTGGCGGGTGAAGCCCGAGGTCTGCGGTTGGTCGCTGCCGGATTCCCAGGTCGTGCAGGAGGCCCTCGTCGAGGCCACCCGACCGGATCACGTTGTCGAGCTGCTGGGTTCCTCCGCCCAGCGCCTCGTGGCGGCCGACTCCTTCTGATCGCTCCACCGGCTGCGTCGGGTCCTCGCGACGTCTCCCGCGACGACCCCGAGCGCGCGGACCCGACGCAGCCACCGCACCACCGTCGAAGAACCGCACCACAGTTGGAAGAACGACCCTGCCCGACCGTCGCCTCGCCGTTCCCGCTCGTGGGCGAGGTGGACCCGGGACAGGTGCACAGCCGAACACCAGCACCGAAGATCGCCTCCCGGATGCGACCGGGAGGGGCCGGGTCCCGCCGGCCCCGACGAGGGCGACCGCCGCGCCGGACACCACCGCCTCCCTGGTGCCCGTGAAGCGCCTCGCGGTCGAGACGCCACCTCGCCGGTCGCACACACAACGCGGTGGCAGGCGATGGTGGAGATGTTCGGCGGAATATGGAGAGCGCCGGGGTGCGCGCCGAGAAGGCGCCCCCGGCGCCTTCCTCACGAATGAGCGAACCATGCTCGCGCACGCGCTCGCCTGGTTCGCTCGGAGCTTTTGCGGGGGTGCGGCTCCCGCCCCTCGGCCTTGGCCGCCGCGGCCTCCTGCTTGCCCGGCCCCCGCACCCCCACGCCGGGGCTTCGCCCCGGACCCCGTTTGCGGTGTTCGGGCTAGGCGGTCTTCGTGTCGATCACGTTCAGGATTGCCGTTAGGACGGCGACCGCGCCCTCCTTGTCCAGGGGCTCGTTGCCGTTGCCGCACTTGGGGGACTGGACGCAGGACGGGCAGCCCATCAGGCACTCGCACGAGGCGATGGCCTCACGGGTGGCGGTGAGCCAGGGAATCAGGGCGGCGTGGCCGCGGTCGGCGAAGCCGGCGCCGCCGGGATGGCCGTCGTGCACGAACACGGTGGCCTCGCCGGTGTCGGCGTGCAGGGCGGTGGACACGCCGCCGATGTCCCACCGGTCACAGGTGGCGAACAGCGGCAGCAGGCCGATGGCGGCGTGCTCGGCGGCGTGCAGGGCCCCGGGGACGCGAGGGGCCTCGGTGCCGGCGGCTTCGAGCAGGTCCTGGCTGACCGTGTACCAGACGGCGCGAGTGCGCAGGGTCTGCTCGGGCAGGTCCAGCGGCACTTGGTCGATGACCCGGCCGGACGGGAGTTTGCGCAGGTAGCCGACGACCTGTGAGGTCACGTCGACCTCGCCCAGGCACACCTGCACCCCGCCGGCGAAGTTCTCCTGCTGGGCGGTGCGCACGACCGAGATGTCGACGACGTTGCGCGGCTGGGTGGTCCACTCCGGGTCCTCGGCGTGCACCAGCGCCAGGCCGTCCTCCAGGTCGAGCACGTCGACCACGTACGAGGTGCCCTGGTGCAGGTACAGGGCGCCGGGATGGACCTGCCACGTGGCCGAGCCGGGGTCGACGGTGCCGAGCATCCGCCCGGAGTCGCCCTCGACGACGGCGATCTGCTCGCCGCCCGAGCCACGGATGTCGACGCCGGCGTGCGGCCGCTCGCGGGAGGTCCAGAACCAGCCGGTGGGGCGCTTGCGGAGCAGGCCGTCCTGCACCAGGTCGTCGACGATCTCCCGGGCGATCGGGCCGCCGAGGGTGGCCAGGCAGTCCGGGGTGAGCGGCAGTTCGGCGGCGGCACAGGCGAGCTGCGGGGCAAGCACGTACGGGTTGACGGGATCCAGCACGGTGGCCTCGACGGGCTTGTCCAGCACGGCGGCCGGGTGGTGAACGAGGTACGTGTCGAGCGGGTCGTCCCTGGCCACGAACACCACCAGCGACCCGTCGCCGGTCCGCCCGGCGCGGCCGGCCTGCTGCCAGAACGAGGCGAGGGTGCCCGGGTAGCCGGCGACCACAACGGCGTCCAGACCGGCGATGTCGACGCCGAGTTCGAGGGCGTTGGTGGTGGCGACGCCGAGCAGGCGACCGTCGGCCAGCGACCGCTCCAGCGCCCGGCGCTCCTCGGGCAGGAAGCCGGCGCGGTAGGCGGCGACTCGCCCGACCAGGTCGTCGTCGACCTCGGCCAACAGCCGCCGGGCGGCCAGCGCGGTCAGCTCCGCCCCTCGCCGGGAGCGGACGAACGCCAACGTCCGGGCCTTCTCTATGACCAGGTCGGCGAGGATGCGGGCGGCCTCGCTGCCGGCTGCCCGGCGGATCGGGGCCCCGTTCTCGCCGGCGAGCTCCTCCAGCAGCGGCGGCTCCCACAGCGCGACGGTCCGCTCGCCGCGCGGCGAGGCGTCCTCATCGATGGCCTCACATTCGACGCCGCAGAGTCGGTGCGCGGAGCCGGCCGGGTCGGCGACGGTGGCCGAGGCGAGCACGAACACCGGCGAGGCGCCGTACTTGGCCGCGACGCGACGAAGCCGGCGCATCAGCAGCGCCACGTGCGAGCCGAAAACGCCCCGGTAGGAGTGGCATTCGTCGACGACGACGTAGGCCAGTCGACGGAAGAAGGACTGCCAGCGTGCGTGGTTGGGCAGCACGCCGCGGTGCAGCATGTCGGGGTTGGTGAAGATCCAGCGGGAGTGCGCGCGGACCCAGTCCCGCTCGACCATCGGGGTGTCGCCGTCGAACGACGCGGGCCGCACCCCGTCGACCCCCAGCGCCGACACCGACCTGAGCTGGTCGGCGCCCAGCGCCTTGGTCGGGGCCAGGTACAACGCGGTCGCCCGCTGATCTTCAGCCAGACGGCTCAGCACCGGCAGCTGGTACCCGAGCGACTTCCCGGACGCCGTGCCTGTGGCGAGAACCACATGTTTTCCCGACCAGGCGAGCTCGGCGGCGCGCGCCTGGTGCGTCCACGGCCGCTCGACGCCGGCCTCGCGCAGCGCGCTGACCAGCCCCGGATCGGCCCAGGCCGGCCAGTCGGCGTGCCGGCCGCGCCGCTCGGGCTGGTCGGTGACGTGCGTCAGCGGCGACTCGCCCGCCGGCACTCCGGCCAGGACGCGCCGCAGCAGTTCGCGACCACGCTCGGTTCCGCCCACAGCCCCGAGCTTCGCACACAGGTGCGACACCACTCGACCGGCCGAGCGGACGTTCACTCAAGGTGTTCGGCGGCGCATCGCCACAGGCTCCGCAGATGCCCGCTTTATCGATTCACAAAGCCCGTTCCAGATAACGGACTGTGAACGGAACGGGACTGATCGTCTGGCCGCCTTGACCGACCAATAGACTCCGCCGGCATCGCACCCTTGTGTGAGGGTGCACACGCTGCGTCGGAGCCGACGCACGACACCGGCTCCTGGCGCTGACGGCTGTAACACGCATGACGTCACCAGGAGGACGGATGTCCCGGCAACAACTCGCGGACAGCAGCCTGACGCTGTCCGGGGGTGACTACACCATCGTCGGTGTGGTCGCCGTGGTCGCCATCATCGCCCTGGCCATCGCGTTCGTGCTGCGCAAGGAGGTGCTGGCCGCCGGCCAGGGCACCCCGAAGATGCAGGACATCGCGAAGGCTGTTCAAGAGGGCGCCGCGGCCTATCTCAACCGGCAGTTCCGCACGCTGGCCATTTTCGTGGTCATCGTCTTCGTGCTGCTGTTCTTCCTTCCCGCGGACAGTATCGGCGAACGCATCGGCCGCTCTGTCTTCTTCATCATCGGCGCCGTGTTCTCCGCGGCGATCGGCTACCTGGGCATGTGGCTGTCGACCCGCGCGAACCTGCGCGTTGCCGCAGCCGCCAACGAGCCCGAGGGCGGTCGCGAGAAGGCGATGCGCGTAGCTTTCCGCACCGGCGGTGTGGTCGGCATGAGCACGGTGGGCCTCGGCCTGCTGGGCGCCTCCGTGGTCGTGCTGGCCTTCGCCGGCGAGGCCCCCAAGGTGCTGGAGGGCTTCGGCTTCGGCGCCGCCCTGCTCGCCATGTTCATGCGTGTCGGCGGCGGCATCTTCACCAAGGCCGCGGACGTGGGCGCCGACCTGGTCGGCAAGGTCGAGCAGAACATCCCCGAGGACGACCCGCGCAACGCCGCGACCATCGCCGACAACGTCGGCGACAACGTGGGCGACTGCGCCGGCATGGCGGCGGACCTGTTCGAGTCCTACTCGGTGATGCTGGTCGCGGCGCTGATCCTCGGCTCGGTCGCCTTCGGCACCCAGGGCCTGCTGTTCCCGCTGATCGTGCCGGCCATCGGCGTGCTCACCGCGGTGATCGGCGTCTACATCACCAAGGCCCGGCCCGGCGAGAACGGCCTGGCGGCGATCAACCGCTCGTTCTACATCTCCGCGGTGATCTCCGCGGTGCTGTGCACCATCGCGGCCTTTGTCTACCTTCCGAGCACATTCGCCAAGCTCGACCACGGCATCTCCGACGGCGGCAACCCAGCGCTGATCGCGGCGGTCGCGGTGATCATCGGCATCGTGCTCGCGGCGATCATCCTGTGGCTGACCGGCTACTTCACCGGCACCGAGTACAAGCCGGTCAAGACCGTCGGCGAGACCTCGCTGACCGGCGCGGCCACCGTGATCCTGTCCGGCATCTCGGTCGGCTTCGAGTCCGCCGTCTACACCGCGATCGTCATCGGTGCCGCGGTCTACGGCGCGTTCCTGCTGTCCGGCAGCGTCGCGGTGGCGCTGTTCGCGGTGGCGCTGGCCGGCACCGGCCTGCTCACCACGGTCGGCGTCATCGTCGCCATGGACACCTTCGGCCCGGTCTCCGACAACGCGCAGGGCATCGCCGAGATGTCCGGCGAGATCAGCGAGGACGGCGCCAAGCTGCTCACCGAGCTGGACGCGGTCGGCAACACCACCAAGGCCATCACCAAGGGCATCGCGATCGCCACCGCCGTGCTCGCGGCGACCGCGCTGTTCGGCTCGTACGTCAACGGCGCCGGCCTGGACGTGGTGCAGCAGAACGTGAGCGCGGCCTTCGCGGTGTTCACGCCGAGCACGCTGGTCGGCCTGATCGTCGGCGCGGCCGTGGTGTTCATGTTCTCCGGCCTGGCGGTCAACGCCGTCACCCGGGCGGCCGGCGCGATCGTGTTCGAGGTGCGCCGCCAGTTCAAGGACAACCCCGGCATCATGGACGGCACCGTCCGCCCGGAGTACGGCAAGGTCGTGGACATCTGCACCCGCGACTCGCTGCGTGAGCTGGCCACCCCGGGCCTGCTGGCGATCCTGGCGCCGATCGCGGTCGGCTTCGGCCTCGGCGTCGGCCCGCTGGCCGGCTATCTGGCCGGCGCCATCGCCACCGGCACGCTGATGGCGGTGTTCCTGGCCAACTCCGGTGGCGCCTGGGACAACGCGAAGAAGCTGGTCGAGGACGGCAACCACGGCGGCAAGGGCTCCGACGCGCACGCCGCGACGGTCATCGGCGACACCGTCGGCGACCCGTTCAAGGACACCGCGGGCCCGGCCATCAACCCCCTGATGAAGGTCATGAACCTGGTGTCGGTGCTGATCGCGCCGGCCATCGTGGGGCTGAGCATGCCCGGCCAGTCGCCGGCCATCCGCATCGTCATCGCGATCGTCGCGGTGGCGGTCATCGTGGTCGCGGTCGTGGTGTCGAAGCGCCGCAGCACCACCATCGCCGACGCCCCGGCGGAGACCGTCTCCAACGGCGTGGGCTGATATACGGAACCGGCACGGCCCGTTTCGGAGGGTATCCTCCGGAACGGGCCGTTTCGGCAGGGTTTGTCCTCCAACAAGGTGTCGGACGCTACTCCCGATGGGTGCCGGCGCTGTGTTATGTCACTCTGTCCGTCACGGCCCTGCCTGACAACGGCGCCCGACGGTGCATAGTGGCGGGCTGGGGACACAGGTAGACAAGAGAGCGGGACGGCGTGGCTGGATCGACAAAGGCGAACAAGAGTGGTGCCGGGACGAACGGGTCCGGCCACCGCCGGTTGGTGATCGTCGAGTCGCCTGCCAAGGCCCGTAAAATCGCCTCCTACCTGGGCCGCAACTTCGTCGTGGAGTCGTCGAAGGGCCACATCCGGGACCTGCCGCGCAAGGCCGCGGAGATCCCGGCCAAGTACAAGGGCGAGCCGTGGGCCAACCTCGCCGTGGACATCGAGCACGGCTTCGAGCCGGTCTACATCGTCACCCCGGACAAGAAGTCGACCGTCACCGAGCTGAAGGAGAAGCTCAAGGACGTCGACGAGCTCTACCTCGCGACAGACGGTGACCGCGAGGGCGAGGCCATCGCGTGGCACCTGCTGGAGACGCTCAAGCCCAAGGTGCCGGTCCGCCGGATGGTCTTCCACGAGATCACCGAGCCGGCCATCCTGGCCGCCGCCGCCAACCCCCGCGACCTGGACACCGACCTGGTCGAGGCCTACGAGACCCGCCGCATCCTGGACCGCCTCTACGGCTACGAGGTCTCGCCCGTGCTGTGGAAGAAGGTCATGCCGAAGCTCTCGGCGGGCCGCGTGCAGTCCGTGGCGACCCGGATCGTGGTGCAGCGGGAGCGGGAGCGCATGCGCTTCGTCACCGCCTCGTACTGGGACATCGGCGCGCAGCTCGACGCCGGCGCGGACGCCGACCCCCGCCAGTTCGCCGCCCGGATGGTGCAGGTGGACGGCGCGCGGCTGGCCACCGGCCGCGACTTCGGCCCCGACGGCAAGATGAAGGGCTCCGGCGAGGTCCGGGTGCTCACCGAAGCCGAGGCCCGGCGGCTGGCCGACGGGCTGGCCAACGCCACCCTCAAGGTCACCTCGGTCGAGGAGAAGCCGTACACGCGGCGACCCTATGCGCCGTTCATGACGTCCACGTTGCAGCAGGAGGCCAGCCGCAAGCTGCGCTTCACCGCCGACCGGACGATGAGCACGGCCCAGCGGCTGTACGAGAACGGCTACATCACCTACATGCGTACCGACTCGACCACGCTGTCGGAGTCGGCGGTCGCGGCCGCGCGGGCCCAGGCCACGCAGCTCTACGGGGCCCAGTACGTCTCGGACAAGCCGCGCCAGTACACCCGCAAGGTCAAGAACGCGCAGGAGGCCCACGAGGCCATCCGGCCCGCCGGCGAGGTGTTCCGCACCCCCGGCGAGGTGGCCAACGAGCTGGCCGCCGACGAGTTCCGCCTGTACGAGCTGATCTGGCAGCGGACCATCGCGTCGCAGATGAACGACGCCCGCGGCACCACGATGAGCGTGCGCATCGCCGGCACCGCCGGCACCGGCGAGGTCTGCACCTTCGCCGCCTCCGGCCGCACGATCACCTTCGCCGGCTTCCTCAAGGCCTACGTGGAGGCGATCGACTCCGAGGCCGGCGGCGAGGCCGACGACGCCGAGCGCCGGCTGCCGAACCTGGTCAAGGACCAGGAGGTGACCGCGGTCGAGCTGACCGCCGACGGGCACACCACCAGCCCGCCGCCGCGCTACACCGACGCGAGCCTGATCAAGACCATGGAGGAGCTGGGCATCGGCCGGCCCTCCACGTACGCGACGATCATCAAGACCATCCAGGACCGCGGCTACGTGTGGAAGCGCGGCTCGGCGCTGATCCCGTCCTGGGTCGCGTTCGCCGTGGTGGGCCTGCTCGAGCAGCACTTCGAGCGGCTGGTGGACTACGACTTCACCGCCGCCATGGAGGACGAGCTGGAGCGGATCGCCGCCGGCGACCAGCACCGCACCAGCTGGCTGACCGGCTTCTACTTCGGCGGCGACATCGGCCCGGACGGCTCCGTCGGCCGCGGTGGCGGCCTGAAGAAGCTGATCGACGCCAGCGTCGAGGGCATCGACCCGCGGCAGGTCAACTCCATCCCGATGTTCACCGACGCCGACGGCCACACCGTCGTCGTGCGGGTGGGTCGCTTCGGGCCGTACCTGGAGCGCGAGGTCGACGGTGAGTCGCAGCGCGCCAACCTCCAGGACGGCATGCCGCCGGACGAGCTGACCCCGGAGGTGGCGGAGAAGCTGTTCGCCACCCCGATGGAGGGCCGCTCGCTGGGCAACGACCCGGTGACCGGGCACGAGATCGTGGCCAAGGACGGCCGGTTCGGGCCGTACGTCACCGAGGTGCTGCCGGAGCCGGCGGAGGGCGCGAACGGCAACAAGAAGACCGCCCCCAAGCCGCGTACGGGCTCGCTGTTCAAGGACATGTCGCTGGACACGGTGACCCTGGACGACGCGCTCAAGCTGCTCTCGCTGCCGCGCATGGTGGGCAAGGACCCGGAGACCGGCGCGGAGATCACCGCGCAGAACGGCCGCTACGGCCCGTACCTGAAGAAGGGCACGGACTCGCGGTCGCTGGCCACCGAGGCGCAGCTGTTCACCGTCACGCTGGACGAGGCGCTGAAGATCTACGCCGAGCCGAAGAAGCGCGGCCGGCAGTCGGCCGCCTCCGCGCCGCCGCTCAAGGAGCTGGGCAACGACCCGGTGTCCGGCAAGCCGATGGTGGTCAAGGACGGCCGGTTCGGCCCGTACGTGACCGACGGCGAGTACAACGCGTCGCTGCGCAAGAGCGACAGCGTCGAGGAGCTGACCGACGAGCGGGCGGCCGAGTTGCTGGCGGAGAAGCGGGCCAAGGGCCCGGCCCCCAAGCGGACGACCACCCGCAAGCCGGCGGCGGAGAAGAAGCCGGCGGCCGAGAAGAAGACCGCGGCGGCCAAGAAGCCGGCCGCGAAGAAAGCCCCGGCCAAGGCCAAGAGCTGACCCGCACGTGTGCGCCACGAGTCGACTCGTGGCGCACACGCCGCGGTTACGCTTGAGCCATGGCAGGCGAGTTCGGGCTCGACGGCACCCAGGCGTTGCCGCCGCTGCCGGTGTATCCGGATGCGCTGAGCGGCATCGTGCCCGGGGCGTCCTTGCCGGATGCGCCCGACACCGTCGTGCCGCCGCCCGCGCCGCTGGTGGCCGTCGACCCCGAGCAGGTGCGCGCCGCCGCCCAGCGTGAGCTGGCCCGGGATCGCGCCCGCCGGGCCGCCAAGCCCGCGCCGCCGGCGCCGCTGCCGCCCGCCCCGGGCCTCCAGTACAGGCGGTCGGCCCCGACGATCGGCCTGCCGGCCGCGGGTGGCCTGCCGCCCGCGCCCGGCGCGCAGCAGGTCCAGCGCAAGAACAACGCGGCCGGCTGCGTCGGCTGCGCGGTGGTGCTGGTGTTCGTCTTCATCGTGCTGGCGTTCGTGTTCGTGGCGGTGGGCACCCAGCGATGAGGCGTATCGCCGAGGTGATGGGCATCCCGGCGTTCCGCCGGCTCTGGACGTCCGCGTACCTCTGCTGCGTCGGTGACTGGCTGTCGCTTCTGGGCCTGTCCTCGCTGCTGGCCAAGCTCACCGGATCGAGTGAATTCGCGCTGAGCGGGGTCGTCGCCACTCAGCTGCTGCCCGGGCTGTTGCTGGCCCCGGTGGCCGGGCACCTGGCCGACCGCTTCGACCGCCGCAAGGTCATGATCGCCACCGACCTGGTCCGCTGCGGGCTGTTCCTGTCCATCGCAGTCATCGGCACGACGTGGTGGCTGCTCGCCGCGAACTTCCTCGTCGGCTGTTGTTCGATGCTCTGGATCCCGGCCAAGGACTCGGCGCTGCCGACCCTGCTGCACCGCCCGGGCCAGGTGCAGACGGCCAGCCAGCTGACGCTCGTCACCACGTACGGGCTGGCTTTACTGACCGGCGCCGGCCTGTACTCGGTGATCACGGCGGTGGCCCCGAACTCGGACGTGCACGTCATCGTCGTGATCAACGGGCTGCTCTACCTGAGCTCGGCGCTGGTGATCGCGACCCGGCTGCCGGAGGCGTCCGGCCGGTGGGTCGCGCCGGCGGTCGGCGAGCCCGGCATGGCCCGCGACGGCCTGCGCTACGTGCGCGGCAGCCGGCTGGTGCGGGGCCTGGTGATCGGCATCGTCGGGGCGCTGACCGCGGGCGGCACGGTGATCGCTATCGCCCGCCCGTACGCCAACGCGCTGCGCGGCGGCGAGGCGGCGTTCGGCACGCTGGTGATCGCGATGTTCATCGGCCTGGTGATCGGCGTGGTCGGCACGCCCCGGCTGCGGCTGCCGTTCGGCGTGGCGATCGTCGCCGCCGGCGGGCTGCTCGTGGCCGTCGCGGCGGCCCCACACCTGTGGTTCGCGCTGGCCGCCGTCGGCCTGGTCGGGGCCTGCGCCGGCGTCGCGTTCGTGACGGGCCTGACGCTGATCGGGGCGCAGGTGCCGGACGAGGTCCGTGGCCGCGTCAACGCGTTCGTGCAGGCGCTGGTCAAGGTGGTGCTGTTTGCCGCCACCACGATCGCGCCGGCGATGGTCGACCTGATCGGCATCCGGCCGGCGCTGCTGGTGGCGGCCGTGATCGCGGCCTTGGCCGGGGTCTTCGCGCATCGGCAGTTGGCCGCGCGGCATCATGACGAGGTGACCGAGAAGGTGCAGGCATGACGGTGTGGGCCGACGTCGTCGGCCAGCCCCACGCGGTCGAGGTGCTCGGCACGGCTGCCGAGGCCGCGGCCGACCTGGTCGCGGGCCGGCCCACGACGCCGGGCGCGATGACCCACGCGTGGCTGTTCACGGGCCCGCCCGGCTCCGGCCGGTCCACCGCCGCGCGCGCCTTCGCCGCCGCGTTGCAGTGCGAGGCCCCGGCCGGCCCACGCGGCTGCGGTCAGTGCCAGGCCTGCCGCACGACCATGCACGGCACGCACGCCGACGTGCGGCTGGTGGTGCCCGAGGGGCTGTCCATCTCCGTCGCCGAGATGCGGGCGCTGGTCCAGGTCTCCGCGAAGCGGCCGACCACCGGGCGCTGGCAGGTCGTGATCATCGAGGACGCTGACCGGTTGACCGAGGGCGCGGCGAACGCGCTGCTCAAGGCGGTCGAGGAGCCGCCGGACCGGACCGTGTTCCTGCTCTGCGCGCCGTCCGACCACCCGGACGACATCTCCGTGACGATCCGGTCGAGGTGCCGCAACGTCGGCCTGCGCACGCCCTCGGCGGCGGCCATCGCCGAGGTGCTGGAGCACCGTGACGGCATCGAGCCGGCGACCGCGCAGTGGGCGGCGTCGGTCTGCGGCGGCCACATCGGCCGGGCCAGCCGGCTGGCGACGGACCCGGACGCCCGGCAGCGGCGTGAGTCGGTGCTGGCGATTCCGTTGGGGCTGCGGCGTTTCGGCGACATCTTCAGCAGCGCGGACGCGTTGGTGAAGGCGGCCGAGCAGGACGCCGTCGCCGCCAATGAGGATCGCAACGCCGCCGAGACCGAGGCGCTGAAGACCGCCATGGGCGCGGGCGGCACCGGCAAGGGCACCGCCTCGGCGACCCGTGGCGCGGCCGGCGCGTTGAAGGAGCTGGAGAAGCGGCAGAAGTCGCGGGCGACGCGGACCCAGCGCGACTCGCTGGACCTGGCGCTGGTCGACCTGATGGGCTTCTACCGGGACGTGCTGGTGACGAAGGCGCGGGCGGAGGTGCCGCTGACCCATCCCGACCGCGCCAACGACGTCGCCAACGCCGCCTCGATGTGGACGTCCGAGTCCACGCTGCGCCGGCTGGAGGCCGTGCTGGCGTGCCGGGATGCGTTGCAGCAGAACGTGAAGCCGCGCTTCGCCATCGAGGCGATGATCACGTCGATGCACCGCGGCTAGCGGTGACGAAGCCGCTGCTGGTCTCCTTGCGGATCGGCCGACCGTAGCCCTCGGCGACCGGCCCGAGGGCGTGTTCCGTTGGCTGCCAACCATGTTCGGCCAGCCACTCGCTCGCCGGCCGGCCGAGACCACCCTTCCAGAGCGCCGAATACCGTTGCATGGAAGGGGAGTTCATCGCCTGGTCCTGGTAGGACCGGTCGCCGCGCTCGAACGCGATCCGGCTGCCTTCGGCTGACAACGCCGTGACCGTCGACAGCAGGCGGTCGGCGTCCTCAGGCGTGAGGTAGATCAGCAGACCCTCGACCAGCCACGCGGTCGGCTCGTCCGGTCGGAAGCCGCTGTCCCGCAGGGCCTTGGCCCAGTCGTCACGGAGATCGGCCGCCACAACCGTTCGGCGGCAACGGGGTTCGGCGTCGGCGAGCACAGTTTGCTTGAAGGCCAACACCTTCGGCAGGTCCACCTCGTAGAGGTCGGTGCCGGCCGGCCAGCCCAGCCGGAAGGCGCGGCTGTCCAGGCCGGCGGCCAGCAGCACGACCTGCCGGCAGCCCGATCCGAGCAGGTAGTCGTCGTAGAACCGGGTGCGGATGATCGCGTGGAACGCGAACGCCAGCGACAGCGGCGTCCGCTCGCCGCCCGGCACCCGGTCCGGCGCCGCCGCGCAGAACTTCGCCGCCCATGGGTCGTCGAACAGCGCGTCTCCCCGCTCGCTCTCCGCCGCCCGCACCCGGGCCACGCCCAGCGCCGTCGTGCTCACCTCGTCCATGCCCGCAGATTACATCGCTACCGATGAATCGCCAATGATGTACTTTCTCCGCCATGGACGGGGTGCAGCTGCACCGGCTGGGCAAGCGGCTCATCGACCTGGCCCGGCAGGTCACCACCGACGCCGGCGACACCGTGCTGACGCCCGGCGAGATCGCCGTGCTCGAGGACGTGCTCAAACACCCCGGCAGCGTGGTGACGGAGATCCAGGCCCGCACCGGCTTCGCCCAGAGCCACGTGTCCACCTCGGTGTCCCGGCTGCGCGAGCGGGGCCTGATCATCGCTTCGCCCGACCCGGAGGACCGCCGCCGCACCCGGCTGACGCTGGCGGAGATCGCCCACCAGGCGATCATGCGGCGGGCCGGGCGGCCGGCGGACGAGGCAATCGCCAAGGCCGTGGGTGAGGACAAGGCGGATCGCGTGCTGGCACTCCTGAACGAACTGACCCAGCTGCTCGACTAAACCCAACCCCCGCGAGTCGCGCTCTCAGGCACACCGAATGTGCGTCTCAGGCAGCCAGCTCGAGCTCCAACCACTTCGCCAGGTCCCTGATCTCCCGCCACACCGCCGCCGTGATCGCCGTGGTGAACGGCTCGTCCTCGTGGACCGCGTTGACCGTCAGCACTCCGGCCTTCCGATCCGCCGCGGCGTCGACCTTCCCCACAAGCTCGTCGCCGTGCAGGATCGGCAGCGCGTAGTAGCCCCAGCGCCGCTTGGCGGCCGGCTTGTACATCTCGAGCTGGTAGTCGAACTGGAAGATCTCGACCATGCGCTTGCGGTCGTAGACCAGCCGGTCCAGCGGCGACAGCAGCGCCGTCCGGCCGGCGAAGCGCTGCCCGAGCTGCGCCGGGTCGACCCGCCACTGCCCGCGGACGCCCTCGACGATCGCCGGCTCCCCGACCTCGCCCACGTCGATCGGCTCGACCGGACACCCCGGGCCCTTGGCCCGGGCGATGCCGAGCGACTGCAACCGCCGCTCGTTGCGCGTCCGAAGCGCCTCCGCCAGCGGCACGGCCGGCTGGTCGGGATAGACGCGTTCGGCGAGGTCCCACAGCCGGCCGCTGTCGTTGCCGGCCACCGCGACCTCGCCGGCCAGCAGCATGAACTCCAGCATCTGCACGACGTTCCGGTTGTTGGTCCAGCCACTGGACTTCCACGGCTCCACGCACGTGTCCTCGAACGCGCGTGCCGGTAGCGGCCCCTCGGCGTCGAGCCGGTTGAGGATGCTCTGCCGGCACATCTCGTTGGTGTGCAGCCACTTGTGCTGGTACCGGCGGTAGCCGGGGGCGTCGTCGCCGCCCGGCCATGCGTCCATTTCCGCCCGGTACAAGGCGATGTCCTCGGCCGGCCGGACCATTTGGCGCAGATCGACCAGGGACCGCTTGGCCAACGCCTCGGTCAGCTCCGTGGGGGAGTAGGCGGAGCCGAGCCGGCTCCACGCCACCAGATCCGCACTCGGCGCGACCGCCGCGGTGGCGTCGACCTGCAACAACGTCAAGCCGCGCACGACGTCGTGCAGGTCGGTCGGCCGGGCCTTGCCCAGCAGCTGCGCGCGCACCGCGATGCGCCGCGCATCCGTCCGGGACAGCTTGTGGACTGCCATCCGTCGAGGCTAATGCGTGTGGCCCAGCGCCCGCGAGACCTCGCGCGCGGCAGCCACCACCCGCGGCCCCAGCGCGATCAGCTCCGGCAACGTGTGCTCCAGCGCCAGCGTCGACACGCTCAGCCCGCCCACCACGGTCCCGTTGTGGTTGCGGACGGCCGCGCCGACGCAGCGCACCCCCGGCTCGTTCTCCTGCTCGTCCAAGGCGAACCCGCAGCTGCGGACCCGGTCCAGCTGGGCCCGCAGTCGCACCGGATCGGTGATCGTGCCGGGCGTGCGGGCCACCAGCTCCATCCCGTTCATGTCCCTCGTGGACAGCACCGCCTTGCCGATCGCCGTGCAGTGCAACAGAAGTCGGCCGCCGATGCGGGACGCCATCCGGTACGGCTTGCCGCCCTCCACCTTGTCCACGTACACCAGCTCGTCGCCGAGCAGCATGGCGAAGTGCACGGCGCACCCGGTGCGGGCCTGGAGGGCCTCCAGCACCGGGCGCGCCCGCTCGACGGAATCCACCGGCTGCAACACGTTTCCGGCCAGCACCAGCACCTTCGGGCCGATCCGGTAGTCGCCGTCGGCGGTGTTCACCGCGAAGCCGGTGTCCACCAGGGTGCGCAGCAGCCGGTGCACGGTCGACTTCGGAAAGCCCGTCACCCGCGCCAGCTCGCTGATCCGGCCGTGCTCGGCGAGCGCCGCCAGCACCGCGAGGGCCTTCTCGACCGCGCCCTCGGTCAACGCGACAGCCACCCGCCGTCGACGACCAGCACGTGACCGTTGACGTAGTCCGAGGCCGGCGAGGCCAGGAACACCGCCGCGCCGACCAGGTCCTCGGGCCGGCCCCAGCGGCCGGCCGGGATGCGGCCGCGGATCGCCGGCTCGCGGTCCGGGTCGGCCCGCAGCGCCTCGGTGTTGTTGGTCTCGATGTAGCCAGGTGCGATGGCGTTGACCTGCACGCCGTGCGGCGCCCACTCGTTGGCCAGCGCCTTGGTCAGGCCGGCCACCGCGTGCTTGCTGGTGGTGTAGCCGCTGACGTTGATGCCGCCCTGGAAGCTCAGCAGCGACGCGATGGTGATGATCTTGCCGGAGCCGCGGGCGGTCATCTGCCGGCCGACGGCCTGGCTGAGCGCGAACACCGAGTCCAGGTTCACCGCCTGCACCCGCCGCCAGTCCTCCAGCGACACGTCGGCGGCCGGCTGCCGGTGGATGATGCCGGCGTTGTTGACCAGCACGTCCACCTCGCGGCGGGCCAGCAGCTCGGCCAGCGCCGGCTCCACCGCGGCCGGATCCGTGAGGTCGACGATCATCGTCTCGACGGCCGCGCCGGCGGCTTTTCCCTCGGCGGTGACCTCGGCGAAGTCGGGGCGGTGCCCGAGCAGCACCAGGTCGGCCCCGGCCTGCGCCAGGCCGACCGCGATCGCCTTGCCGATGCCGGTGCGAGCCCCGGTGACCAGGGCGGTCCTGCCCTTGAGCGAGAACATCAGCGCAGCTCCGTCACGGCGACCTGGTCCATGTCGGTGAACGCCTGGTTCTCGCCGGCCATCGCCCACACGAAGGCGTACGAGTGCGTGCCGGCGCCGCTGTGGATGGACCAGCTCGGCGACACCACGGCCTGCTCGTTGGCGACGATGATGTCCCGGGTCTCCTGCGGCTCGCCGCACAGGTGCACGACGCGGTGCTCGGCCGGCAGGTCGAAGTACAGGTAGCACTCGGTGCGGCGGTCGTGGGTGTGCGGCGGCATCGTGTTCCACACGCTGCCGTCGGCCAGCTTGGTCACGCCGACCACGATCTGGCTCGACCGGATGCCGTCGGCGTGGATGTACTTGCGCAGCTCGCGGACGTTGGCGGTGGACTGCTCGCCGAGCTCCGCGAACTCGACCTCGTCGAACCGGGCCACGGCCGTCGGGTAGCTGGCGTGCGAGGTGGCCGAGAACAGGTAGAAGTGGGTCTCGCTGTCGCCGGCGTGGAACTGCACGTCCACCGCGCCCCGGCCGATGTACAGGCAGTCGCGGTGGCCGAGCTCGTGCTTGTCGCCGTCCACCACGACGCTGCCGGCGCCGCTGACCACGACCACCGCCATCTCGCGGCGCTCCAGGAACGACGTCGAGCGCAGCTGGTCGGGGTTGGGCAGCGTGAGCGGCTGGCCGGGCACCGGCGCGGCGCCGCCGAGCACGACCCGGTCGGCGTGGGTGAGGACCGTGCGCACCTCTCCGGTCCGGAACAGGTCCTCCACCAGGTAGTTCTCCCGCAGCTGGGCGGTGTCGAAACCGCGCAGCTGGGCGGGGTTGGTGTGGTGCCTGACCTCCATGTGGTGCTCCTGCTGGGCTAGCGGGGGCAGCGGCGGTTGACCCCTGGCGGATGTTGCGACCAGATGACACGATGTCGCCACTTATGGAACTACGTTCCGTCCTACGGAACAAGTGCCCCCGTGGCCACCGCCGCCGGTTACGGGGTCCGACTTCCATACGGGCTCCAACCTGGGAAAAGGCGGTGAGAAGTGTTCAGACAGACCCTCGACCCGGCCGGCTCGCTCACCTTGTCCGCGGTGCTGGCGCTCATCCCCCTGCTGGCGGTTCTGCTACTGCTGGGCGGGCTGCGCTGGAAGGCCCACTGGGCCGGCATCGCGGCGCTGGTGATCGCCATCGTGATCGCGGTGGCCGGCTTCGGCATGCCGTTGGGCACGGCGCTGGACGCCGGCGTGTACGGCATCGCGAACAGCGTGCTGCTGGTCCTGTGGATCACGTTCAACGCGATCTGGGTCTACAACCTGACCGTGCACAGCGGGCACTTCGAGGTGCTCCGGCGGGCGTTCAGCTCGGTCAGCGAGGACTCGCGGGTGCAGGCGATCGTGATCGCCTTTTCCTTCGGCGCGTTGTTGGAAGCGCTTGCCGGCGGCGGCAGCCCGGTCGCGATCTGCTCGGTCATGCTGATCGCGCTGGGCGTCAACCCGCTCAAGGCGGCGGCGCTGACGCTGGTCGCGGACACCGCGCCGGTCGCGTTCGGCGGCCTGGGCAACCCGATCACCGCGCTCGGCCCGATCAGCGGCCTGCCGGTGGACCAGTTCGGCGCGATGGCCGGCCGGCAGGTGTGTTTCCTGGCCGCGATCGTGCCGTTCGTGCTGCTGTTCATCGCCGACGGCCGCAAGGGCGTGCGTGAGGCGTGGCCGGCCGCGCTGGTCGCGGGTGTCAGCTTCGGCCTCACCCAGTTCCTGGTCTCCAGCTACCTCTCGTACCAGCTGTGCGACATCCTGGCCGCGATCGTGTCGGCCGGCGCCGTGCTGCTGCTGGTCCGGGTGTGGCAGCCGGCGACCGCGACCGTGTCCACCGGCCGGGGAGGCGGCGGTGGCAACGGTGGCGGTGGCGTGGCGACGGTGACCGGCGGCGCGGACGGAGCCCGCGACAGCCGGGCCGACGTGATCAAGGCCTTCACCCCGTACGCGATCATCGTGGTGGTCTTCTCGCTGGCCCAGATCGCGCCGATCAAGAAGGCCCTCAACGCCATCGTGTGGAAGTTCAGCTGGCCGGGCCTGGCCATCCAGAACGCCGCCGGCAAGAAGGTCGACACCAGCTACACGCTGAACTTCTTCGGCGCCACCGGCACGCTGCTGCTCGTATCCGGCCTGCTGTCGCTGTTCGTGCTGAGGATCGGCCTGGGCACCGCGGTGCGGATCTACGGGCGGACCGTCAAGCAGTTCGGCTGGGCGATCATCGCCATCCTCGCCGTGTTCGCGCTGTCGTACGTGATGAACCTGTCCGGCCAGATCACCACGCTCGGCTCGTGGCTGGCCGGCACCGGGGCGTTCTTCGCGTTCCTGTCACCCGTCGTCGGCTGGTTCGGCGTCACCATCACCGGCACCGACGTCGGCTCCAACACCCTGTTGGGCGGGTCGCAGTTCGCCGCCGCGCACCAGCTGGGCGCCTCGCCGATCCTGTTCGGCGCCGCGAACAGCTCCGGCGGCGTGATGGCCAAGATGATCTCTCCCCAGAACCTCGCCATCGGCACGGCCGCGGTCGGCCTGGTCGGCAAGGAGGGGGAGCTGTTCCGCCGGGTCTTCGGCTGGAGCATCGGGCTGCTGCTCGTCCTGTGCGTGCTCGTCTTCCTGCAGTCCACTCCCGTACTCGGATGGATGGTGCCCTGAGATGACCTTGTCGCGTCGCACGTTGATCGCCGGCGCCGCTGTCGCAGCTGGAGGAGCCTTGGTCGCCACACCCGCCACCGCAAGCGCCGCCGACGCCTCGTACGGCGGCAACCTGCGCGGCACGATGGACTACGCCATCGCCAAGCTGCGCGCGGTTGCGCCGACCGTGACGGCCTTCCCCACCGGCACGAAGTTCGAGAAGTACACCACCGCCGCCGACGGCAGCTGGGTCGGCGGCTTCTGGCCGGGCCAGCTGTGGATGGCCTACCTGTACACCAACGACGACTCGTTCAAGCAGCTCGCCGAGTCGTGGGCGCTCAAGCTGGCGCCCAGGCAGACCCAGAACACCGACCACGACCTCGGTTTCCTGTTCACCCCGTCGTGGGTAACCGCTTTCCGGCTGACCGGCGAGACGTCCTGGCGGGACGGCGCGCTGGTCGCCGCCGGCGAGCTGATCAAGCGGTTCAACGAGAAGGGCCAGTTCATCCGGGCCTGGGGCGCGCTGGGCACGCCCGCCAACGCCGGCCGGATGATCATCGACACCATGATGAACCTGGACCTGCTGTGCTGGGCCGCCAAGGTCACCGGCGACAGCAGGTACCAGGACGTGGCCGTCGCGCACGCCAAGACCGCCGCGAGGTACATGGTGCGGCCGGACAACACCACCTGCCACGTGTTCGACTTCGACCCCGACACCGGCGCGCCGATCGGGCAGAACACCGTGCAGGGCTACAGCGCCACGTCGTGCTGGTCGCGGGGCCAGTCGTGGGGCGTGTACGGCTTCGCCCGGATGTTCCACCGCACCGGCGACCGGGCCTTCCTGGACGTGTCGAGGCGGCTGGCGGACTGGACCATCCAGCACATCACCGACGACTACATCCCGGTGTGGGACTACCGGTCGCCGCTCGCGCCGTACGACGTGAAGGACTCGTCGGCCGCGACGGTCAACGCGGCCGGCATGTTGGACCTGGCCAAGCTCACCGGCAACCCGCGCTACGAGGCCGCCGCGCTGCGGTTCCTCGACGCGCTCGGCCGGTCGTGCCTGACCACCAGGTCGGCGCGGGCCGACGCCATCCTGGCGCGCGGCACCCGCAACCGGCCCGCGGAGGACGGCGTCGAGATCGGCCTGCCCTACGCGGACTACTACCTGATGGAGGCGATCCTGCGGGTCCTGCGGCCCGACCGGGCCACCCTCGCGTTGGACATCTGAGTCAGTGGTGGCGGCGCTGCCGGCGATACGGCAGCGCCGCCACCACGACCACCCCGGCCAGCAGCAAGGCGGTGCCCGTCCAGAACAGCGGGATCGTGTCGTAGGCGGCGTTGGTGTAGGCCAGCGGCGGCGAGCCCTGCGGGGCCGGGTTGGTCGCCGGCGGGGTCGTGGAGCCGCACACGACGCCGCCGGTCGGCGCCACCGCGCGGGCCACCTGCTCGCCCAGCGTCACCTGGGCCAGCGCGGACGGCAGGTTCGGCAGGCCCAGGGCGTCGGTCGGCAGCAGTTGGAGGTCCAGCAGCCGGGCCGTCGCGCCCAGCTGGAAGCCGGTGAACGGCTGACCGGTGATCTGCTGGGTCTTCTGGTCCAGCTCGGCGATCTGGAGCCGCAGCACGCCGATGTCGATCTTCTTCAGCGCCGCCGGGATGGGGCTGCCGTTGGGCAGCAGGCCGCCGATGATCGGAAGCTTGCCCAGCTGGTCGGCGCCCGGCAGCGGCACGCCCACCGGCACGTCCAGCTTCGGGTTCGCGGCGTCCAGCGTGCCCAGCGTCTTGCCGCCCTGTACCACCTGGAGCACCGGCGCCGTGTAGTTCACCGTCGAGGTCTTCGGGTCACCCGTCGACGTCACCTGGAGCGTCGGCTGGCTTACCACGTTGACGTCCAGCTCCATCGGCGTGCCCGCCAGCACCTTCACGCTGGCCACCTGCATGGTGGATGTCGACTGCACGGCCTTGTTGGGCGAGCCCGGGATGTCCACCAGCTTCACCACGGAGCGGGAGCTCAGCGTGTTCGGCAGGCTCACCAGCGAGCCCTTGCCGTCCGAGGTCTGCTTGCCCGACAGCAAGCCGCCCAGCTGGCTCAGCGGAGCCGTCATCGTCTTCAGCGAGTCCACGACCTGGTTGGCCGTGCCCTGGTCCAGCTTGCTCGACGGGTTCACCAGGCCGGTGAGGTCCGTCACGTTCGGCAGGTTCGGGATCGCGTTCAGCACGGACAGATCCGCCAGCGACGTCTGCGCGTCCGCGATCGTGTCCACGCACGGGCCCGCCGTCTCGCTCCACCTCGCGTGCACGCTGCCGTTGAGCACGCCCACCTTCAGCAGCGTGTCCAGCGGCGTCGACGGCGGGTTCAGGCCGCCCGACGTCGGCTGCGGGTTGTCCGGCAGGGCCGTCTGCGACAGCGCCCCCGGCGTCTGCGGCGCGTTGCCCGCGATCGCGAACCCCAGCGGCGATGCCTGTGCGATCGCGTGCTCGTAGGAGAGGTATGCCTCCGAGTTCGCCTGCGCGCTCGACAGGCCGAAGCCCGCCTCCGCCGCCGGCTGCTTCGGCAGCTCGTCCTGGAGGTTCGGCAGGATCGACGAGGTCGGCACCGAGTTCGGCAGCAACCGGATCACCGCCAGGCCGCCGCCCGCGTCCCCCACCGCGTGGCCCAGCGGCTGCGGCCCGTTCGGCGCCGAGGCGGGCGGCTGGTTCGGGTCCGCCGGGCTCGGGATCGGGGTCGTCGTCGGCACCGCGAAGGCCGGCCCCGCACCCACCGCCAGGAGGGCGACAGCGGCCGGCAGTGCCAGGGCGAGCGGCGGGCGACCTCGCATCAGCGGCTTCCTCCTCGGTGGCCAGCGCATGAGACCGGCGTCACGTAGGTGCTAACGACAGAGGTAACCGCAGGTAACGGGTTTGTTGCTAGCTTGATCAACACCACCCGGCCAGGTGAGACCCCCGTCACCCGCGCCCGGCCGGTATCCCGTGCACGACTGGTGCCCCCGGCCCGCTATAGTTGTCCACGCACCACGCCGCCTTAGCTCAGTCGGCCAGAGCAGCTCACTCGTAATGAGCAGGTCGTCGGTTCGATTCCGACAGGCGGCTCGCGATCCGGGCGATCCATGTCTGCTGTGAAGCGCAGACATGGATCGCTCGTTGTGTTTTGTGGGGGCCCGGCCCCCACACCCCCACGCCGGGGCTTCGCCCCGGACCCCGACGGGTGGTCCATGGGGTCTTCCCTCTCCGGAAGGCCCGCAGTTTCAGGACGGGTGCTGCCAGACCACCAGGTCGGTGGCCAGCGCGAACTGCCCCTCCGGGTGTCGGCCCTTCACGGTCATCAGGCCGATGTCCCCGTCCTTGTTCTGGAAGCACACACGGTCGCCGACGTGCACGTTCAGGAAGCTGCCGGAGATGTTGTGCAGGAGCAGTTGGCGGCAGTCGTCGAACCCGGCCCCGGCAGCGGGCGTGTCCAGCCTGGCCGCCAACGTGCCGTTGGCGAGGCTCAGCCTGTCCACTTGCTGCTCGTCGTCCATCAGGCCCACGGAGATATTGCCCTCGAGTTCGCTGTATTTGGGCGGCACTAAATGGATGCTCAGCCCGCTCAAGTCGCCGCCACTCGTCAGCACGACCTGACCACTCCATGACGGTGCTGCGCCCCCACCGGACGAGGCCGTACTGGAGACTCCGGGTGAGCTGCTCGGAGTTGTCGACGCCGGTCGGCTGCTCGGCCCGGTGGTGGGTTTGACCGTCGTCGACGTCTGGGTGGGGGTGGTCGTGGTGGACGGCTTCGTGCCGGCCTCGTCTGCGGGCAGCCTCGTCAGCCACAGAACAACAACGGCCGTGGCCAACACGATGATCACGACCAGCAGCACGATCACGACGCCGAGGCGGACACCAACCACGCGCGCCGGGCCGCCGGAACGGTCGTCGCGCCGCACCACAGGGCCAGTGGCGCGAGGCTCGACCTCTGCGGAGCTGGCCGGGACCAACTTTCCGCGGTCGGTCGCCGAGCCAGCCGCTGGCTGCCGAGCGCTGTCACCACCGGCGGGCGACGATGGCGCCGGGCGATGACCCTGCTGCTCGTCGTTGGCCACGTTCGATGCACCCCCAAGGAAAAACGGCGAGCGCCATGGTGGCACGCACGCTGGGGGTCTTCTGGTGTTTTGGTGGATCATCAGCCGGATGGCCGTTACCGCGCCGCGCGGAGTTTGCCCCAAACGTGTTGATCTTCTTGCTCGGGGCCGGCGCGGTGAAGAGGATGGCCGGATGTCGCAGTGGGCGGCCGGGGCCGACCCGGAGCGGGCGAACGTGGCGCGGGTGTACGACTTCCTGCTGGGCGGGTCGCACAACTTCGAGGCGGACCGGGAGATGGCGCGCCGGATGACGGCGGCGGCGCCGGAGGCGCCGATGGTGGCGCGGGCCAACCGGGCGTTCCTGCGGCGGGCGGTGCGGGAGCTGGGGAAGGCGGGGATCCGGCAGTTCCTGGACATCGGCGCGGGGATTCCGACGGTGGGGAGCACGCACGAGGTGGCGGCGCCGGGGGCGAGGGTGGTGTACGTCGACCTTGACCCGGTGGCGGTGGCGCACGCCCACGTGTTGCTGGCGGACGACCCGAACACGGCGGCGATCCAGGGAGACCTGAGGGAGCCGGATCTGCTGCTGGCGCTGGCGGAGGCGACGCAACTGCTGGACTTCGGGCAGCCGGTGGCGGTGCTGATGCTGGCGGTGCTGCCCTTCGTCAAGGACGAGGAGCGCCCGGCGGAGGCGATCGGGCACCTGCGCGAATCCCTGACGCCGGGCAGCCATCTGGTGATCTCGCACGGGGCGAGCGACGCGGTGGCGCCGGACGAGGTGGCGGACCTGTACGCGAAGCGCGCGACGGCGACGATCAACTTGCGCAGCAAGAAAGAGGTGACGGCCTTCCTCGACGGCTGGGAGGTGCTGCCGCCGGGGGTGGTGTGGCTGCCGGAGTGGCGGCCGGAGGACGAGGTGGGAGACCTGGCCGGGGCCAGGATGTACGGGGCGATGGCCCGCAAGCAGTAGCCCTTACAAACCCCGAACATGCGCCGCACGGGGACCGCACCGACGCGCTCCAGGCTGACGGCCATGAGAACAGCGATCACGGCACTGACCCTGACGGCGATGGCCCTGACCACCGCGCCGGCCTGGGCGGACACCACCGCGCCGGCGCCGATCACGATCTCCTCCGACCAGGTGAAACAGATCTGCGAGCAGCGGGTGCCGAGGCTGGAGGAGCGGATCACGGCCCTGACCAAACGCATCCAGGCCGGTCCGGGCGTGGCGGGCTCGGTGCAGTGGCTGCAGGCCCAGGCCAAGCGCGCCCAGGACACCGGCCACCAGGACATCGCGACCAGACTGACCGACCGGGCCGACCGCCGCCAGGGTGACCTGGCGAAACTCGACGACGCCAGCAAGAGGCTGGACGCCTTCAAGGCGGCGCACTGCGGATGAAGCGCCTGACGACAGGACTGCTGCTGGCGCTCGCGCTGTGCGCCGGCTGCCACGCCCGGACGGCCCAGGCGCCGAGTCCGACGACGGTCTCGACCAGCGAACTCGACGGCATCGACAACACGCTGAACAGCATCGAGTCGGACGTCGACGACAACGGGTGACAGGATCCCAGCCATGCAGCCCGGCCGAGGACTGGTGCTCGTCGTCGAGGACGAGCGGGCGATCGCGGACCTGATCGCGATGTACCTGCGTCGCGACGGCTTCGGCGTGCACGTGGACGGCGACGGCCGGAGCGCGCTGGCCTCGGTGCGCCGGCTCAAGCCGGTGGCGGTGATTCTCGACGTCGGCCTGCCGGTCGTTGACGGTATTGAGGTGTGCCGAACGCTGCGGGCGAACGGCGACTGGACTCCGGTGCTGTTCGTGACGGCCCGTGACGACGAGGTGGACCGGGTGCTGGGCCTGGAGCTGGGGGCCGACGACTACGTGACAAAACCGTTCAGTCCCAGGGAGTTGGCGGCGCGGGTCCGTACGGTCCTGCGCCGCGCCCAGGGTCCGCAGGACCCGGTGTTCGAGGTGGGCCGCGTCCGGCTGGATCCCCGACAGCGCCGAGCCTGGGCCGACGGCACGGAGGTCGACCTGACGTCCACGGAGTTCGACCTGCTGGCGCACCTGATGCGCAACCGTGGCCGGGTCTTCGACCGCGACCAGCTGCTGAGCGCGGTCTGGGGCTACGAGGCGGTGGCCGGCACCCGCACGGTCGACGTGCACATCGCGCAGCTGCGCGGAAAACTCGGCGACGCGAGTCCGATCAGGACGGTCCGCGGCGTCGGCTACTCGGCGGACGACAAGTGAAGAGCCTCGCGGTCCGGATCACGGCGCTGTGCCTGGGCGTGGCGGCGGTGGCGGTCATCGTCGCCGGCCTGGTGTCGGCGCGGCTGGTGGCCGGCGCGGCGCAGGAGGTCACTGGCCAGGTTCTGGCCAACCAGGCCGATGTGGTGGCCAGCCAGCTCGCCGACGGCTCGGCGGTGGGCCTGCTCAAGGTGGTCAAGGTGCTGCGCGGCCAGGGCATCACGGTGGTGCTGGTCGGTCCGAACGGGACGCTGAGCAGCACCGATCCGCGGTCGACGGAGGCGGCCCGGCTGGCGGGCTCGGCGAAAGCGGCACAGGGGCAGAGGGTTTCCGGCGTGGAGACGGTGCTGGGCCGCACGCTGCTGGTGGAGGCGCGGCCGGCGCCCAACGGCGCCTTCGCACTGGTGGAGGAGCCGGCGACCGACCCGGGCCGGCAGCTGCTGCGCAACATCCTGCTCGCGCTGGCGATCGGGCTCGGCGTGGCGGCTGTGGCCGGTCTGCTGCTGGCACGTGTGCTGGCCCGGCCCCTTCGACGGGCGGCGCAGGTGGCGCACACGATGAGCGACGGCCGCCGCGATCTGCGGGTGCCGGTGGAGGGCCCGGCCGAGGTCGCGGAGGTGGCGCACGCCGTCAACGGCCTCGCGGATGCTTTGCAGCACAGCGAATCCCGGCAGCGGGAGTTCCTGTTGTCCGTCTCGCACGAACTGCGCACGCCCCTGACGGCCGTCAGCGGTTTCGCGGAATCCCTTGCTGACAGCGTTGTCATCGGCGATCAGGTGGCCGAGGTGGGGCGCACCATCCAGTCGGAGGCGCACCGACTGGACCGTCTGGTAAGCGACCTGCTGGACCTGGCCCGGCTGGGCGCCGACGATTTCCGGTTGGACGTGGTGGAAGTCGACTTGGGGGCCGTGCTGCGGGACGCCGCCCAGGTGTGGGCCGACCGCTGCCGCCGCAAAGGCGTCGAGTTCGGTGTGGACGGCCCGGACGAACCACTGGTCGCCCGCGCGGATCCCCGTCGTCTGCGCCAGGTGCTCGACGGCCTGGCCGAGAACGCGCTGCGGGTGACGCCCGCCGGCCGCCCGATCGTGCTCAGCCTGTCGAAACCCTCTAACGCGGCGGTGCTCCAGGTGCGCGACGGCGGCCCGGGACTGTCCGAGGAGGACTACGGGGTCGCCTTCGAGCGCGGGGCGCTGCACGCGCGATACGAACGATTGCGGCCGGTCGGCAGCGGCGTGGGCCTGGCGCTCGTGCACGGACTGGTGGCCAGGATGGGCGGCACGATTGCAGCCGGTCCGGCGCCCGAGGGCGGCGCCGCCTTCACCGTCACTATCCCCCTCATTTGAGGGTCACTCGTTAGTGTCGGCGCGCACGACATTTGTGGAATTTCCGCCGCACGTGCATCTGCGCGTCATCCTTGAGTCACTCGATAGTGTGAACCGAAGCGTTTCGACGATCATGGCAGCCGATACCCGGACACCGTTCGTCGCCCGTGATCGACCGGTCGTCGATGATCGGGCGGGCGGGGCAACCGGGCTCGTGTCAGCGGCGCGTGACGGGAGCATGATTCCGGCACCGAAAAGCCGCGGTCGGCGTGCCAGCAGGAACCGCGGCGCAGTCCTTCCCTGTCGTCGCCCGAGAGAGGACCGAACTTGAGTGTAGAACCGCCACCGCAGCGTGACGGGTCACACGACCGAGTGCAGATCATCGTGCACGCGTTCCCGGATCGCACCCGGTCGGCGAGCCGGCCGCCGAGCTGCCCGCAGCAGCCGGCGACCGCGGGCCGTGGTCGCGGCGGCGCGCACCGCCGTCCCAGTTCGAGCCTGCTGCCGACGCTGGTCCGCCGGGTTTTCGCGGGGTGGCTGCCGTCCGATTGACGGCGCAAGAATCGATGCAGTGAATGGGCGGGGCGTCCATCGGGAGATCAATTCCGCTGGACGCCCCTTGGTGTGTTCGGGTGATTTACGACCCCCGCCACCCCAATGGGCGAGTTTCGTATCGGCGGTCCGGTCCGATGCTCCTATCAGCGGTACCCGCCGGGTTGCGGCGGGCCCTAGGAGGGGACATCGCCAATGACCAGTCCGACACCGAGGAGCGTCGCCCGCTACGGCTGGGTTCCTGATCTGCCCGACGCCAGGGACCACATCTACGCCGCGCCCCGCGCCGCCGTCGCCAACCTGCCCGCGAGCACCGACCTGCGTTCCGGCCTGCCCGACTGCTACGACCAGGGCCAGATCGGCAGCTGCACCGCCAACGCCATCGCCGGCGCGTTCGAGTTCGCGCTGCGCAAGCAGGCGCTCGCCGACTTCATGCCGTCCCGCCTGTTCATCTACTACAACGAGCGGGCCATGGAGGGCAACGTCGGCACCGACTCCGGCGCGCAGATCCGCGACGGCGTGAAGAGCGTGGCCAAGCAGGGCGTCTGCCCGGAGACCGAGTGGCCGTACGAGGCCATCCCGGCCGACGCCAACGGGCACTTCCCGCCCGGCTCGCGGGAGGCCACCAAGCCGACGGACGCCTGCTACCAGGACGCCCTGAAGAACCGGGTGACCACCTACCAGCGCGTGATCACCACGCTGGACCAGCTGCGCGGCTGCCTGGCCGCCGGCTACCCGTTCGTCTTCGGCTTCACCGTGTACGAGAGCTTCGAGAGCCAGCAGGTCGCGCAGACCGGCGTGGTCCCGATGCCCGGCCCGTCCGAGCAGGTGCTCGGCGGCCACGCGGTGCTCGCCGTCGGCTACGACGACGCCAGCCAGCGGTTCCTGGTGCGCAACTCGTGGGGCACCGGCTGGGGCCAGAACGGCCACTTCACGATGCCGTACGCGTACCTGACCGAGCGCAGCCTGTCCTCGGACTTCTGGACCGTCCGCGTCGTGTCCTGAGAAATGCGACCGCGAAACGGCCCGGCCGTGGCGGCCGGGCCGTTTTCCGTTGTCGGCACTCACTTCTCGCCGGCGGCGGCGTTCACCATCCGGGCCACCGGGACCAGCCAGCGGCGCTGCACCGCCGAGCAGCCGACGATCATCGCGAACAGCGGGATGTTGGTGGCCCACACCGCGGTGTCGAACGGCAGCGTGAAGACGATCAGCAGGCGCGCGGCCACCTCGAGCACGAAACCGATGGCCCACACCATGTTCACCCGCACCAGCAGGTCGCGGAACGCCGTCGAGTTCACCGAGAAGTCGTCCCAGGCCGCCGACTTGCCGGCGCTGTTGGCGATGAACGGCTTGAAGGCCGAGGTCATGACCGGCTGCCGGCGCAGCGCCATCACGCCCACGTAGACGCCCAGCGTCGCGGTGCCGACGCCGTCCTTGGCCAGCATGAACGTCGGCGACCCGGTCAGCAGCGTGATCGGGATGCTGACCAGCGTCAGCACCAGCACCGCCAGCGCGAACTGGTCGGGTTTGCCGGCCCGTAACGTGGTCCATATCGTGCGCGCCGCCGGCACCAGGCCGCTGATCACCAGGGCCGGGATGGCGTCCAGGCCGAAGGCGTTCTTCAGCAGGTAGTAGCTGCCCAGCGGGAGCGCGATGTCCAGGATCAGCGGCAGCACGCGACCCAGCGCGCCCTGCCCCTGAGCGGCGGTGGTGGGGGTCTGGGTGGCTGCGATCTGCTGCGTCGTCGTCATGACCGGAACGCTACGAACGCACGGCTTTCCGCGCGGGTGCCGGACGATCGAGGTCGGCCATGACAGTTGTCACGACCGGTTCGGGCGCAGGGTCCACAGCACGGTGAGCTCGGTGGTGACCACGCCCTCGGCGTTGCTGATGGTCACGTGCACCGGGAACTCCGGCCGCTGGCCGGCATCCAGCTCGGCGACGACCTCGGCGGCGTCCCGGCCGAGCACGGCCTCCGCGCGCAGCGGGCCCAGCGCCACCTTGCGGTAGCCGATCTCGGCCTTGGCCACCAGCGGCGTGGCCCGGCCGAGCTGGTCGGCGAACGCCGTGAGCAGCAGCGCCCCGGACGCGGTCTCGCCGATGCCGAAAATCATGGCCGCGTGCAAGCCGCCGACGTGGTTGTGTTGACGGGGGTCGTCGGCGATCGTCGCGACGACCTTGTCCGGTCCGATGTGCTCGAACTCGACCCCGTTGCTGCCGACCCACGGCACGGCCGTCTTCATGCCCTCGCCGATGAGTGCGTAGTCAGTGCTCATGGGCCGATGCTACTCGACGGTAACTTAGCTCGTCTCCCATGACCCAGCTCACAGAGTATTTCATTTGCTAAGACATCCCCTCGAGATGCATGCTTGTACTCGGCAACTACTTGGATGACACAAGCAACAGGGGGGAGCCCCGTGGTTCCGCTGGGTGAGGTCACGCAGGACGACCTGGAGGTGGCCGACGACATCGGGATGTCGATCGCCCGCCTGCACAGGTTGCTGGCCTGCGTGTCGTCCTCCGGCAGCAAGGCCAAGGCCGGCATGGACCGGCCGACGTTCATGCTGCTGGCCACCCTGGCCGAGCACGGTCCGCGCAGGTCGGGGGCGCTGGCCGAGGCGCTGCACTCCGACCCGTCCACGGTCAGCCGCCAGGTGGCGCAGCTGGTCAAGGCGGGTCTGGTCGAGCGCAAGGTGGACGACCAGGACGGCCGGGCGACCGTCCTGGCCGCGACCGAGCCGGGCCTGGCCCTGCTCGCGGAGATGCGCGGTCGGCGCAACGCGCAGATCGCACAAATGATCATGCACTGGCCCGATGACGACCGAGCCCGGTTCGCCGAGCTCTTCGAGCGGTTCATCACCGACTACGAGCGCCATCTGCCGGTGTTCATCGCCGCGTTCGCCGACAAGGCGGGCGTGGGAGGGGAGAAGTAATGTCACAGACCGCTTCCACGGCGGAACCCACCGCCGTTGTCGGCGGTGGGGGGTTCACCCAGCGTCAGATCATGACCGTGATCTCGGGTCTGATGCTGGGCATGCTGCTGGCCGCGCTGGACCAGACGATCGTCTCGTCCGCCATGCGCACCATCGCCGACCAGCTGCACGGCCAGACGCTCCAGGCGTGGGCCACCACCGCGTACCTGATCACCTCGACCATCGCGACCCCGCTGTACGGCAAGCTGTCCGACCTCTACGGCCGCAAGCCCATGTACCTGGCCGCGATCTCCATCTTCCTGGTCGGCTCCGTGCTGTCCGGCATCTCCACGTCGATGTACGAGCTGGCCGCGTTCCGCGCGCTGCAGGGCGTCGGCGCCGGCGGCCTGATGTCGCTGGCCTTCGCCATCGTCGGCGACATGATCCCGGCGCGGGAGCGGGGCAAGTACCAGGGCTACTTCCTGGCCGTGTTCGGCCTGTCCAGCGTGGCCGGCCCGGTGGTCGGCGGCTTCTTCGCCGGCCTGCACTCGCTGCTGGGCGTGGACGGCTGGCGCTGGGTGTTCCTGGTCAACGTGCCGATCGGCGTGATCGCGCTGATCGTCGTCAGCCGGGTGCTCAACCTGCCGCACCGCCGCGTCGAGCAGAAGGTGGACTACTGGGGCGCGCTCACGCTGTGCCTCGGCGTGGTGCCGCTGCTGATCGTGGCCGAGCAGGGCCAGCAGTGGGGCTGGGGTTCGGCCGGGTCGCTGGCGATGTTCGCCGTCGGCGCCGTCGGCATCGTGGCGTTCATCCTGGTCGAGCGCCGGATGGGCGACGCCGCGCTGCTGCCGATGCGACTGTTCCGCAACTCGGTGTTCAGCCTGGCCAACGTCCTCAACTTCATCGTCGGCATGGGCATGTTCGGCGGCCTGGTGGCGCTGCCGCTGTACCTCCAGATCGTCAAGGGCGAGTCGCCCACCGACGCCGGCCTGCTCACGCTGCCGTTGATGGTCGGCATCACGGTGTCGTCGCTGAGCTCCGGCCAGGTGATCGCCAGGACCGGCCGCTACAAGGTGCTGCCGATCATCGGCACCGCCACCATGGCGCTGGCGCTGTTCCTGTTCACCGGCCTCGGCCCCGACACCAACCTGGCCGTCGCCGGCCTGGTCATGGCGCTCATGGGCATCGGCCTGGGCCTGTGCATGCAGACCCTGGTGCTGGCGATCCAGAACGTCGCCAAGCCGCAGGACATGGGCGTGGCCACCGCGTCGGCCACGTTCTTCCGCGGCATCGGCGGCACCGCGGGCACGGCCATCTCGCTGTCCATCCTGTTCGGCGTGGTCGGCGACCGGATCGGCAACGCGTTCAAGACCGCGCAGACCGACCCGTCGTTCCTCGCCGCGACGCACGACCCGCAGGTGCTGGCCAACCCGGTCAACGCCGGCTTCCTCAAGGGGCTGGCCGGTGGCGGCGGCGGCATCGACCTGGAGAACACCTCGTTCATCCAGCTGCTCGACGCCCGGCTGGCGCGGCCGCTGCTGGAGGGCTTCTCCTCCGCGATGGACACCGTGTTCCTGGTCGGCGGCATCACCACCGCGATCGCGTTCGTGCTGGTCTGGTTCCTGCGGGAGGTCCCGCTGTCGACCAAGTCCGGCATCCAGCGCGCCAGCGAGGAGGAGAGCGCCGACGAGCGCCCGCTGATGCCCGTCATGGAGTGATCGATCCATAGGAAAGGGCCCCTCTCCGCGGAGAGGGGCCCTTTCCGTGATTCAGTGCTTCGCGAACGGCTCGATGCTGCCGTTGGCGATCGCGTCGCGGTAGCGCTGGTAGGAGCGCTCCACCTCGGCCTCGGCCTCGGCGCGGCCCACCCAGGTGGCGCCCTCCACGCTCTTGCCCGGCTCCAGGTCCTTGTACACCTCGAAGAAGTGCTGGATCTCCAGCTTGTGGAACTCGTTGAGGTGGTGGATGTCGCGCAGGTGCTCCGAGCGCGGGTCGTCCGCGGGCACGCAGAGCAGCTTGTCGTCGCCGCCCTTCTCGTCGGTCATCCGGAACATGCCGATCGTGCGGGCCCGGATCAGACAGCCCGGGAACGTCGGCTCCTGGACCAGCACGAGGGCGTCCAGCGGATCCCCGTCCTCGCCGAGCGTGTCGTCCACGAACCCGTAGTCGGCCGGGTACTGGGTCGCCGTGAACAGCGTCCGGTCTAGCCGGATGCGGCCCGTCTTGTGATCGACCTCGTACTTGTTCCGCACACCCTTGGGGATCTCGATGGTGACGTCGAACTCCACTGTCCTCGCTCGTTTCGCCTCTTTGCGCGGGCGCACTCCACGGTCGGCGCGCTGCGTCGGGGTTGGCACTCTCGTAACGCCACTAGTGTGGACCACGAGTCGTGCGTCTCCGGCACCCATGTGACCGGTGAGCTGTGTGAGCTTGGTCCGTGTGGTCACGGGCCCGTCGAGGAGGACCCTGTGCCCGAATCCGGCCAACCGGCGCCGAGCTGGCCGAGCCAGCCGACCGACGGTACCCCGGACCAGGCCGTCGCCGCAGGTGGGGGCGAGAGCGTCGGCTGGCCGGCCGCCGACGGCGACAACGGGGGGCCGGACTGGCCGACCGACGAGCTCGCGTCCCCTGATGTGGTGAAAACCGCAGACCAGGCCCCGGCGGCGGAGGCCGACGCGGAGGTCGAGCCGGACGCCGACGCCGAGCCGGAGCCCCTCTCGGCCGCGAAGCCCGAGGTGGAGGAGCCGGCGGCCGCCCAGGAGGCGGCGGCCGATTCGGAGCCGGAGAGCGCTCCGGAGCCGGAGCCGGAGGCCGGTCCGACGGCGGAAACCGAGTCCGAGCCCGCACCTGAACCGACTCACGACACCACCCCCGACCCGTCTGAGGATGACGCCTCGACCTCGGATCCGATCTCGAACGCCCAGGAGGCCGAGGCCCCGGAACCGGCCGCTGACCCCGAGCCGCAGCCGGCGCCGGCCGCGGACCTGGAGTCGGACTCGGACGTCGAACCGGATTCGGACCCGGAACCGCAATCGGATCGGGAACCGGATTCCGATCCGGAACCGGACTCGGCGGCGGATTCGGCCACGCCGGCTCCGGATGCTGAGGCCGACGACCTGGCGTCGGACGAGCCACCGACCCCGGCGCCGACCGTGGAGACGACGGCGACCTCGACCGACGCGCCGGAGGCCGACGCGAGCTCGACGGCGTCCAGCCCGGCCGACAGCTCGGCGGAGTCGATCACGTCGCCGTTGACGACACCGTCCGAGCAGCCGACCTCTTTCCTGCCGACACCGGTCCCGGAGCCGGATCCGACTTCGGCACCCGCAGAGCAGCCGACCTCGTCGTTCTCGACGCCGCCCACGGAGCCGGCCGAGCCACCGTCGGCCTCGATCACCAAGCCGGAGACTCCGGCCGCGGAGCCGCCCGAACCGGCCCCGGTCGAGCCGGCGTCCGACTCGACCCCGGTCACGAAGCCGCTGCCGGTCCCGCCGCCGGCGCCGACCACGAAACCGCTCACGACGTCGGCCTCGCTGGCCTCCGCGCCGCCCACCACCGAGTCGGCGCCGACGCCTCCCGCGAAGCCGATCCCTGCCCCAGCCCCGCCGCCCGCGGACTCGGCGCCGACCTCCCCGCTGCCGCCCACCAAGCCGGCTCCCACCTCGGCCCCGCCGATCTCCTCGCCGCCGCCCGTGAAGCCGGCGCCGACGGCCCAGCCACCGAGGCCGACGCCGCCCTCGGGTGGGCCGGCCATCCCGCCGTCGGCCCCCGTCCGGCCGCCGACGGGGAACCCCCTGCCGCCGGGCCTGGCCGCGAAGGCCCCGACCGCGCCGCCGCTCGGGCCGCGGCCGCCGATGCCGCCGAAGGCGCCGCCGACCCGGATCCCGCCGTCGCCCCCGATGGCGGCGAAGCAGCCGCCCCGGCAGCCGCCACCGCCGCCGAGGCCGGTCGCCAGCGAACCCGAGACGATCCGGATGAGGCTGGCGGACATCTCGTCGCTCGAGGACACGGTCACGAGCCTCGAAAGCACCATCACGATGCCGGTCGACAACGACCGGGCTCGCCTCGACCCGCCGACGGTCCAGATGTCGGCCCCGGTCGACACGCGGCGTGGCGACGATTCGCCGACGGTGCGGGTGCAGCTGCCGCGTCCGCCTGCTGCGGGACGTCCGGAGCTGGGCGATGACGTCCCCCAGCCGGCCCCGCAGCTGCCGCCACCGCCCCGTGACCACGACGATGACGCGCTGGAGGTGCCAGCGCCGCGGCGGTCCCGCAGGCCGGCGCTGGTGGGTCTGGCGATCGTCGTCGTGCTGGCGGTCGGTTGCGGCGTGTGGTTCGGCGCGCCGAGCGTCGTGCAGGCCCTCGGTTTCGGTGGGACGACGGCAATTCCGACCGCGCCGCCACCGTCGCCCGCGGCACCGGAGGAATTGCTGAAGCCCGTCACCAACGCGCCGACGCCGTCCGCCGAGGGCATCGCCGCGGCGCTGGCGGGCCCGGCGGGATCGCCGGCACTGGGCACGCTGACCGGCACGGTCATCGACCCGGCGACCGGAACCACGTTGTGGGACCACAACTCCACGACGCCGCTGACGCCCGCCTCGTCCGGCAAGCTGCTCGCGACGACGGCGGCGCTGCTGTCGCTGGACCCGCAGTTCCGCTTCACCACCACGGTGGTCGCCGGTCCCGACCCCGACACCGTGATCATCGTCGGCGGCGGCGACCCGTCGCTGTCGTCCCTCCCGGACGGCAAGGAGAGCGTCTACCCCGGCGCCGCCCACCTGGACGACCTGGTGGCCCAGGTGAAGCAGGCGACCGGCGGCGCCGTCCACAAGGTCCTGTTCGACACCAGCCGGTACAGCGGCGACGCGATGGCCCCGGGCTGGGAGGCCAGCGACATCGCCGGTGGCTCGGTCGCGCCGATCACGCCGCTCATGCTGGACGGCGGCCGCAGCCGGCCGACGGTCTCGGAACCGCCCCGCACGGCGACGCCGGACGTCGACGCGGCCAAGGAGTTCGCCCGCCGGCTCGGCGCGGATCCCAACTCGGTGGCCAAGACGACCGCGCCGGCCGGCGCGAAGGTGCTGGGCAGCGTGCAGTCGCCGCCGCTGACGGACATGATCAGCAACCTGCTCCAGATCTCCGACAACGTGATGGCCGAGGCCGTCGGCCGCGAGGTCGCCAAGCAGGCCGGCGCGCCGACGACGTTCGCCGGCGGCGCCAGCTCGGTGCTGAACATCCTGCGCAGCAACAACTTCGACCTGTCCGGTGTGACCATGATGGACGGCAGCGGACTGTCCACTCAGGACCGTGTGCCGGCCAAGCTGTTCGGCTCGATCATGTCGGTGGCCGCCGGCCCGGCGGGCGGCAACGACGCGCGGGTGGCCAAGCTGCGGCCGCTGCTGATCGGGCTGCCGGTCGCCGGCGGCAGCGGCACCCTGTCCGACCGCTACAACGACGCCACCTCCGCGCCGGGCAAGGGCTGGGTGCGGGCCAAGACGGGCACCCTAGACGGGGTGAACACGCTGGCCGGCATCGTCCAGGACACCGACGGCAAGGTGCTCGCGTTCGCCCTGATGTCCAACGGATCCCAGATCGACCAGGGCCGCGCCGCGCTGGACGACGTGGCCGCGGCGCTGCGCGGATGTGGATGCCGCTGATTCGGCTGCTGCCATCACCGCGTCACGCAAGGTAGCGTCGACAGGGTGAACGCGGGAAACGCAGCCAGGTCCCTGCCCGCCGGCGGTGCTCCGTCGCCGGTGGACTGGTCGGTCGCCGCGTCGACCGCCCAGCGGTTGATCCGGTCCGGCCCCGCCGTGCCCAGAGCCGAGGCCGACGCCGTCGTGCGCGAGCTGCGCGACATGACCGGCACGGCCGAGCTGCACGTGCGCGAGTTGACCGGCCTTGGCGCCGATCTGCCGCTGCATGAGGGCGTGGTCGTCGACCGGCACGGCTGGGTGCGGGCCGCGAGCGAGGGCCTGTCCATCCTCACCGAGGGCGCGATGCCCGCGACCGTGCCCGGGCCGCTGGCCGGCGTCCTCGCCGGCACCGCGGGCGTGCAGGCCGGCATGGTGCTGGCGTTCCTCAGCTCACGGGTGCTCGGCCAGTACGACCCGTTCGGCGGCGGCGGCCGGCTGCTGCTCGTCGCGCCCAACATCGTCGCCGCGCGGCAGGCGATGGACGTGCCCGCCAGCGACTTCAGCATGTGGGTCTGCCTGCACGAGGTGACGCACCGGTTGCAGTTCACCGCCGTGCCGTGGCTGCGGGACTACTTCTCCGGGCAGGTCGGCCAGCTGCTGTCCGTCATGGACGACACCGCGGTCGGGGCGTTCACCCGCGTCCCGGAGATGGTCCGCTCGGCGCGCGACCGGCTCAAGTCGGTGCGGCCCACCGAGGTCGGGCCGACCGCGCTGATGGAGCTGATCCAGTCGCCGGAACAGCGAGCCGTGCTCGACCGGCTGGTCGCCATGTCGACGCTGCTCGAGGGGCACGCCGACCACGTCATGGACGCCGTCGGGCCGGTGGTCGTGCCGTCCGTGACGACGCTGCGGACCCGGTTCACCGCGCGCCGCAAGGGCGGCGGTGTGCTGGACCGTGTGCTGCGCGCGGTGCTCGGCGTCGAGGCGAAGATCCGCCAGTACGCCGAGGGCGCCGCCTTCACGCGGCACGTTGTGGATGCCGTCGGCATGCACGGCTTCAACGAGGTGTGGACGTCGCCGGAGACGCTGCCGTCCCGCGCCGAGATCGCCGACCCCGACGCCTGGCTCCGCCGGGTGCTGCCCTGAGTTGTCCACAGGCGCCCCGTTTTCAAGATCGACTAGGGGTTGCCGCTGGTAGACTGGCTTCGGGGTCGCCCCCCTGGGACGGGTGGGGGCTGAGCTGGTTGGGGTTGGAGTGGCGGACAGTGCGCGTCCCGACGAGGCGGTGTCGGCGGTCCGCACCGCGGTACGCCGCCTGATCACCACCGCCCGCAAGGCCGGCCACCTCGCCGACGGGCAGCTGGCCGTGGCGGTCTCCGGCGGCGCGGACTCGCTCGCGCTGGCGGCCGCGGCGCAGCACCAGTCCCGACGCCTCGGCCTCACCGTGCACGGACTGATCGTCGACCACGGCCTCCAACCCGGCTCGGACAAGGTCGCGGCCGTGGCGGCGGACCAGCTCACCGACCTGGGCCTGCGCGCACAGGTCCTGACGGTCGACGTAGACGGCCCGGGCGGCATGGAGGCAGCCGCCCGCCGTGCCCGCTACGCGGCGCTACGCGGCGCCCTGCCGGCGCCGGACGCGATCGTGCTGCTCGGCCACACCCGTGACGACCAAGCCGAGACGGTGCTGCTGGGCCTCGGCCGCGGCTCCGGCCCCCGCTCGATCGCCGGCATGCGGCCGCTGGACCCGCCGTGGGGCCGCCCGCTGCTGGCCGTGACAAGAGCCCAGACGGAGCGCGCCTGCACGGCCCAAGGGCTGACCTGGTGGAGTGATCCGCACAACGCCGACCCGTCCTTCACCCGGGTCCGGCTGCGGCAGGAGGTCCTGCCGCTGCTGGAGGACGTGCTGCGGGGCGGCGTCGCCGACGCCCTGGCCCGCACGGCGGCGCAGCTGCGGGAGGACAACGACGCCCTGGACGCGATCGCGGCCGAACTGCTGGTCGGAGACCCGGCGGAGCTGGCGGTCGAGGCGCTCGCCGGTACCCCGGCCGCGATCCGCCGGCGGGTGCTGCGGACCTGGCTCCGGCGACGCGGTGTGACCGAACTCACCGACGCCCAGTTGCGTGACGTCGACGCACTGATCGGTGAATGGCGAGGTCAGGGGGGCGTGTTGCTTCGCGGCGGCTTGGTCGCACAGCGCGCACATGGCAGGCTGCAACTAGACCGAGCGTCGCCCTGACCAGGGGCGCGCATCCAGGCCGGAAGAGGGGAAGCTGCCCGTGTACGAGGGCGACATCGCCTCCGTGCTCATCACCGAGCAGCAGATCAGCGACAAGATCCAGGAACTCGCCAAGCAGGTCGCCGCGGACCATCCCGCGGCCGACGGCGGCTCCGACCTGTTGCTCGTCGGCGTGCTCAAGGGCGCGGTGATGTTCATGACGGACATGGCGCGGGCCCTCCCGGTGCCCGTCCAGCTGGAGTTCATGGCCGTCAGTTCCTACGGGTCCTCCACGTCGTCCTCGGGCGTGGTGCGCATCCTCAAGGACCTCGACCGGGACATCGCCGGCCGCAACGTGCTCATCGTCGAGGACATCGTCGACTCCGGGCTGACGCTGTCCTGGCTGCTCAAGAACCTGGCCTCGCGCCGGCCGGCGTCGCTGGAGGTGTGCGCCCTGCTGCGCAAGCCCGACGCCGTCAAGGTCGACGTGCCGGTCCGCTACGTCGGCTTCGACATCCCCAACGAGTTCGTCGTCGGCTACGGCCTCGACTACGCCGAGCGCTACCGGGACCTGCCCTACATCGGCACCCTGGACCCGGCGGTCTACTCCAGCTGAACGGAGTCGGTGACCCGCGAGGCCGCCGCCGGTGCCTGGACCGCGGGCATTTCTCGATCGAGTCTTTCCATCGATCGAGAAATGCCAAGGGAAGGCACCGGCCTCGTGGGCGGCCGAGCCGGCGCGCGGAACGCGCGCCAAAAGCTCAACAGCCGCTGCCCGTGCAGGGACGTCGGCTCAAGGCGTCGAACAGGACGCCGCGGAACGAGTTCGCGTCCTGCGCCTGGTAGGCCTTGCCGCCGGTGGCCTGCGCGATCTGGTTGAGGGCGTTCATGTCGGCGTCCGGCCCCAGCCCGATGCCGATCACCTCCACCGGCTTGGACGAGTCCTGCTGCGCCCGCAGCGTGCTCAGCAGGCCGGTGAGGTCCAGCCCGCCCTGCTTCTCGTTCTTGCCGTCGGTGATCAGCACGACCGCGTTCACCTTGGTCGGGTCGAAGTCGTCCCGCAGCGTCTCGTACGCCGCGAACGCCGTGTCGTAGAGCGCGGTCCCGCCCCTCACCCGCGCCGGCAGCGATGTCGCCGCCTGCTGGAGCGCGAACCGCTGGCTGATGCCGCCCACGGTGCCGCCCAGCGGCCCCAGCGGCACGAGCTCCTTCCAGTCGTTGGGCGGGCCCTGCTGCTGCGAGAACGCCCACAGCCCCACGTACGTGCTGTCCGGCATCAGCGACATCGCCGCCAGCGCGCCGTCGCGCGCCACCTCGATCCGGGACTGCCCATCCGGCATCGGCGTGGTCATCGACCCGGACACGTCGATCACCGCCAGCGTCCGTCCGTCCAGGTGCACCACGTTCCACGCCCGCAGCACCGTGCTCACCTGGGCCGCCGACGGCGCCGGCAGCAGTGGCGGGGTCGCGGCCTGCACACCGTCCTTGCCGCCCCAGGTCGCCGACGCGGCGCCCTTCGAGTCACGGAACCCGGCTGCGGCGAAGATGCCCGCCGACCGCGCCGACCGCAGCTCCTGCTCGAACGCGGCCGCCGCCCCGTCGGTGCCGGTGACCTCGCCCCTGGTCGTCACCCGCACCACCGGGTAGTCGAACAGCACCGTGCCCTCGGCCGGATAGATCGCCACCGCCTTCGACGCGGTCACCGAGTCCACGTTGTGCGACACCACCGACTGCTCGGTGGTGGTGAACAGGATCGCGTTCTCCGGGTCCTGCCGGATCTTGGCGAAACCGTCGGTCACCGAGCTCAGCGTCGTGCTGCGCAGGCGCAGCAGGATGGCGATCAGCTCCTGCGGCGGCAGCCCGCTCGGCTGCGCCGGCAGCAGGCCCTGCGCCAGCCCCAGCGTGGCCACGCCCTCGGTGTTGGTCACCGGGTCCGCGATGGCGATCGGCGTCTGCCCGGTCACCAGCCGCTGCCAGCTCACCGGCGACTTCGGCCAGCCCAGCTTGTTCGCCTGCGCCGTGCTGGCCGCCACCACCAGCGGCGAGGACGCCAGCGACGGGTGCTCGGCCAGCTTCGGGCTGTTGCCCGGGTCCTTGCTGTCCACGTCCTGCGCCGTCGACACCCACAGCGACGAGTCCGGGATCCACAGCGCCGGCGGGTCGATCGGCCGGGTCGGCAGCGACTGCACCACGTCCGCCGAGCCCTCGCTGACCACGGACACCTTCACGCACTGGCCGTTCACCGCGGCCTGGTCGTGCTGGAACGCGTCGGCCACCGACTGCACGGCCGTCGCCGCGCTCGGCGTCACCGCGACCCGCAGCGGCACCTCGCCGGCACAGCGCACGGAATTGGCCGTGTTCGCGACCACCACCCCGCCCACGGCCAGCGCGGCGACCACAAGAGGCAGGAAGAAATGCCATTTCCTCCCTCGACCGGGCCGGGACGGGGACCGGTGGGATGCAGTTGGCGTAGACATGGTGGTGCGCGAACCTCCTGGTCGGCGTCCCCCAGTGGGCGCGTTTCCTGCTCGGATCGTCGACGTGGCGGGCCCTACTGGTATCAGCCGGACGACCGGTCCGGCCCTTATTGCGCCGAACGGGGCATTTTCGGGGGCCGAAAGGCTCAGTCCGATGGTGGCGTTGGCACCCGGGCGCCCTCCTTCTTCCGGTGCAGAGCGGCTCCCGGAGGTACGTGGCCGCCGCCGCGCCGGTTCACCCCGAACGGCCCCGGCGTGGCGCCCGTCATGTCGGGGAACCCGACCGCGACCCCGTCCGTTGGGAGCCACGTGAGGCGGGCGTCCGCCGACCGCTGAACTTCCGTCCCGTGGTCCGTCCCCACCGGGCGGTAAGCTAGCTGGACGGGGCGGTCCCGCCGAGTGCGGTGACGCCACTGCTCGAGCTGTTAAGCAGTGTCGTGAGGCAGGGCTTGACGTAAACGCAGGGAGGGTCGAGGCCGCGTGACGGCCGTAGGTGCATGGACCGCAAGCGCGTTCTCCGCAACCCGCTGATCTGGATCGTGGCAGCGGTAGTTGTCTGGTTTGCCATCAGCACTCTGACCGATGACACGCGTGGGTACGCCACCGTGCAGACTTCGGATGCAATTAGCCAGGTGCAGAAGGGCAATGTCAAGTCGGCCACGCTCGAGGACAAGGAGCAGAAGCTCCTGCTCGACCTGAACACGCCGTTCCAGGGGCACAGCCAGATCGTCACGTCCTTCCCGGCCAACGGCTCGGAGGACGCGGTCTTCCGGATGCTCCAGGACCCGGCCAACAAGGTCGGCTCCTACGACGTGAAGGTCACCAGCGACTCGCCGCTGCTGCAGATGCTGATCATCCTGGTGCCCATCGGCCTGCTGCTGCTGGTGCTGATGTGGATGATGAACAACGTCCAGGGCGGCGGCAACCGGGTGCTGAACTTCGGCAAGTCCCGGGCCAAGCAGCTGTCCAAGGACATGCCCAAGACCACGTTCGGCGACGTCGCCGGCGCGGACGAGGCCGTCGAGGAGCTCCACGAGATCAAGGACTTCCTCCAGAACCCCGGCCGCTACCAGGCACTCGGCGCCAAGATCCCCAAGGGCGTGCTGCTCTACGGCCCGCCGGGCACCGGCAAGACCTTGCTGGCCAGGGCCGTCGCCGGCGAGGCCGGCGTGCCGTTCTACTCGATCTCCGGCTCGGACTTCGTCGAGATGTTCGTCGGCGTCGGCGCCTCCCGCGTGCGCGACCTGTTCGAGCAGGCCAAGCAGAACGCCCCGTGCATCATCTTCGTCGACGAGATCGACGCCGTCGGCCGGCACCGCGGCGCCGGCCTGGGCGGCGGCCACGACGAGCGCGAGCAGACCCTCAACCAGCTGCTGGTCGAGATGGACGGCTTCGACTCGCGCGGCGGCATCATCCTGATCGCGGCCACCAACCGGCCCGACATCCTGGACCCGGCGCTGCTGCGGCCCGGCCGGTTCGACCGGCAGATCCCCGTCGGCGCGCCCGACCTGCGCGGCCGCAAGGCCATCCTGCGGGTGCACGCCAAGGGCAAGCCGTTGGCCCAGGACGCCGACCTCGACGGCCTGGCCAAGCGCACCGTCGGCTTCTCCGGCGCCGACCTGGCCAACGTCATCAACGAGGCCGCCCTGCTCACCGCCCGGCACAACGGCACCATCATCACCGGCGCCGCGCTGGAGGAGTCGGTCGACCGCGTGATCGGCGGCCCGGCCCGCAAGAGCAAGATCATCTCCGAGAAGGAGAAGAAGATCACCGCGTACCACGAGGCCGGGCACGCCCTGGCCGCGTGGGCCATGCCGGACATCGACCCGGTCTACAAGGTCACCATCCTCGCCCGCGGCCGCACCGGCGGCCACACGCTGTCGGTGCCCGAGGAGGACAAGGACCTGATGACCAGGTCCGAGATGATCGCCCGGCTGGTGTTCGCGCTGGGCGGCCGCGCCGCCGAGGAGCTCGTCTTCCACGAGCCCACCACCGGCGCCTCCAACGACATCGAGCAGGCGACCAAGATCGCCCGCTCGATGGTCACGGACTACGGCATGAGCGCACGGCTGGGCGCCGTGAAGTACGGCCAGCACGAGGGCGAGCCGTTCCTGGGCCGGCAGATGTCGCACGCCCCGGACTACTCGCTCGAGGTCGCGCACGAGATCGACGAAGAGGTGCGCAAGCTCATCGAGGCCGCCCACGACGAGGCGTGGCAGGTGCTCAACACCTACCGCGACGTGCTCGACGACCTCGTCCTGGAGCTGGTGGACAAGGAGACGCTGCACCAGAAGGACCTGGAGCGGGTGTTCGCCCGGGTGCAGAAGCGGCCGCGGATCACCGAGTTCAACAACTTCGGCAACCGCACCCCGTCCGACAAGCCGCCGGTCAAGACGCCTGGCGAGCTGGCCAAGGAGCGCGGCGAGCCGTGGCCCCCGGTCACCGAGGAGGAGCCCGCGCCCACCCCGGTGGCGACCGTGCCCGGCGGCGGCGAGCTGCCCGGCACCAACGGCTCCGCCGCCTACCCGCCGGCCCGGCCGGCCGGCAACGCCGGCGGCCCGCCCAACTACGGCGCGCCGCCCGGATGGACGCCCGCGACGCAGCCCAACCCCAACGGCTCGTGGACGCCCAACTGGGATCAGAACCCGCCGTCGGGCAATCCGGGTGACACTGAGCGGGACAGCGGCCGTTGAGACGGTCCGCGACCCCGCGGAGGTGTGCATGACCAGCACTGTTGACCGAGGCGGCCCCACTTCCGGGGCCGCCTCGGCCGATCACGGCCCGTTCGACCGGGCCCGCGCCGAGGCCGCGGTCCGGGAGCTCCTGATCGCCTGCGGCGAGGACCCCGACCGCGAGGGCCTGCGCGACACGCCGGCCCGCGTCGCCCGCTCGTACCACGAGCTCTTCGCCGGCCTCTACACCGATCCGGAATCGGTGCTGGAAAAGACGTTCGACGAAAGCCACGAGGAATTGGTTCTCGTCACGGATATTCCCATGTACAGCACCTGTGAACATCATTTGGTGCCATTTCATGGCGTCGCCCATGTCGGTTATATTCCGAATTGCGACGGGCGGGTCACCGGGTTGTCGAAGCTGGCCCGGCTGGTCGACCTGTACGCGCGGCGGCCGCAGGTGCAGGAGCGGCTCACCTCGCAGATCGCGGACTCGCTGATGGCCAAGCTGGAGCCGCGCGGGGCGATCGTGGTGATCGAGGCGGAGCACCTGTGCATGGCGATGCGCGGGGTGCGCAAGCCGGGGGCGCGGACGACGACGTCGGCGGTGCGGGGGATCTTCAAGACATCGGCGACCTCGCGGGCCGAGGCGATCGAACTGATCAAGGGACGATAGGTGCACAGCCGGCTGCCGAATCCCGATCGCTGCGTGGTGATGGGAGTTGTGAACGTCACCGCCGACTCCTTTTCGGACGGCGGCAAATACCTGCGGGTGGACGACGCGGTGGAGCACGGCCTCCAGCTCTGGGCCGAGGGCGCGGACCTGGTGGACGTGGGCGGCGAGTCGACGCGGCCGGGGGCGGACCGGGTGGACGCGGAGGTGGAGATCGCGCGCGTGGTGCCGGTGATCGAGCGGCTGTCGGCGGCGGGCGTGCTGTGCAGCGTGGACACGACCCGCGCGGTGGTGGCGGACGCGTCGCTGGACGCGGGCGCGGCGGTGATCAACGACGTGTCGGGCGGCCTGGCCGACCCGCAGATGGCCAAGGTGGTCGCGGCGGCCGGGGCGCCGTGGATCCTGATGCACTGGCGCGGCCACAGCAAGAACATGAACGACCTGGCGACGTACAAGGACGTCGTGGCGGAGGTGCGCGACGAGCTGTCGGCACGGGTGGACGCGGCGCTGGCGGCGGGCATCGCGCCGGAGGCGCTGGTGCTGGACCCGGGCCTGGGCTTCGCCAAGCAGCGCGAGCACGACTGGGCCCTGCTGCACGGCCTGGATCAGCTGCTGGGTCTGGGCTTCCCGCTGCTGGTGGGGGCGTCCCGCAAACGTTTCCTCGGCGCGCTGCTGGCGGATGCCGACGGCAGCCCGAGACCGCCGGACGGCCGCGAGGTGGCGACGACGACGATTACGGCGCTGGCGGCCGCCGCGGGTGTGTGGGGCGTGCGGGTGCACGACGTCAGACGGTCGCTGGACGCGGCGCTGGTGGTGCGGGCCTGGCAGAGGGGAAGCGGGGAATGAGCGACCGGATCACGCTGACCGGGCTGCGGGTGCGCGGCTATCACGGGGTGTTCGACCACGAGAAGCGCGACGGCCAGGACTTCCTGGTGGACGTGTCGGCGTGGCTGGACCTGACGGCCGCGGCGGCGAGCGACGACCTGCGGCAGACGCTGCACTACGGCGAGCTGGCCGAGCGGGTGGCGGCGATCGTCAGCGGCGAGTCGCGGGACCTGATCGAGACGGTCGCGGGGGACATCGCCGACGAGGTGCTGACCGACGAGCGGGTGCGCGAGGTCGAGGTGACGGTGCACAAGCCGTCGGCGCCGATCCCACTGTCCTTCGAGGACGTGGCGGTCACGGTGCACCGGGCGCGGCCGTGACGAGGGCGGTGTTGTCGCTGGGGTCGAACCTGGGCGACCGGTTCGGTTTCCTCCAGGGTGCGGTGACGGGCCTGAAGGAGTACCTGCGCGCGGTGTCGCCGGTGTACGAGACGGCCGCGTGGGGCGTCGAGGACCAACCGGACTTCCTGAACGCGATCGTGGTGGTGGACGCGGACGACGTCGACGAGTGGGGCTGGCTGCGGTTGGGGCAGCGGCTGGAGAACGAGGCCGGACGAGTCCGAACGAAACACTGGGGCCCGCGCACGCTTGATGTCGATGTGGTCACTGTGGACGGTGTGACGTCTGAGCATCCTGAGTTGTCGCTGCCACATCCGGGAACTCCGGAGCGTGCCACCGTGCTGATTCCGTGGCTGGACGTGGAGCCGGACGCGGTGCTGCCGGGACATGGTCCGATCGCTGCGGTGATGTCCGGTTTGAGCGCCGAGGGTGTACGCCGCCGCGACGATCTCCGCCTGGAGTGGTGATGAAGTTCACGAAAATCCGGGATCTCGTCGGTGTTGCGCTGGTAGCCGGCCTGCTGACGGCGATTTTGCTGAAACTGGTCTACGCGGACCTTCCGACGCTGCCCCGACTGACCGGCGTGACCTTCGGCGTGCTGGCGATCGTCGAGGCGATCCTGGCGTGGCAGCTGCGCAATCGCATCGCCCGCAAGGACGGCGCGCGGCCGGTGCAGCCGTTGACGGCGGCGCGGGCGGTCGCGTTGGCGAAGGCGTCGTCGCTGGTGGGCGCGCTCATGGTCGGCGTGTGGGTCGGGGTGCTGGTGACCGTTTTTCCGATCATGGCGTCGTCCGCGGCGGCGGGCGAGGATCGGACGACCGCACTCGTCGGACTGGTCGGTTCGGCGGCGCTGGTTGCCGCCGCCCTGTGGCTGGAACACAGCTGCAAAACGCCCGATCCTCCGCAGCAGGATGACAATGTCGGTCTCCGTTGAGGGGCCAATCGAGTCCGGGTAGGTCTCGTTCGGGTAACTGACCGGTACCGTAGAGCCCATGACCGGCCGCAGCGGCTTGACCGAAGGCGAGCGCGGTGACAGTCGTGGATACGGTCGGCTACTCCTGGTAGCGGTTCTCGTCCTGGCCATCGCCGCGACCGCCGTGCTCGTCCTGAGCAACGACGCGAGGTTCTTGCGCCTCGGCGTCCTCGCAGCGCTGTGGGCCGCCCTGGTGGGGGCGTTCCTCGCGGTCAAGTACCGCAGAGAGGCCGCCGCGAGCGAGGACGAGGTCGCCGACCTCCAGGCCGTCTACGAGCTGGAGCTGGAGCGCGAGGTCGCGGCCCGGCGCGAGTACGAGTTGGAGATCGAGGCCGAGACGCGCCGCCGCGTGGAGGAGGAGTCCCGGGAGGACCTGGACGCCCTGCGCGGCGAGCTGCGGGCGCTGCGGGAGAACCTGGAGGCGCTGCTCGGCGGCGAGGTGCTGGTGGAGCGGGTGGCGCTGCGCGCGGAGTCGACGCGCATGCGGTCGCTGTCCGACCAGTCGCGGCTGTTGGCCGTGGGCGAGGACCGCATCATCGCCAAGGAGGAACGCAAGCCGATCACCGTCGGCACCGTGCGCAAGGAGACGCCGGCGGACAAGTCGGTGCTTCAGACGGAGTTGATCGAGCGGATCGCGCACGAGCCGGTGCGGGCCAAGGAGCAGTCGCCGCGGCGGCCGGAACCGAGCCGTCCGGAGCCGTCGCGGCAGCCGCTGCGGTCAGCGCAGACCGACGCGTTGAGCCGGCCCGCTTCGCAGGGACGGCGGGAGCCGCAGCGTCCGGCGCAGCAGCCGGCCCCGACCCAGTTCGTGAGCCGCCCGGCCGCCGCGAAGTCCGCCGAGGCCCGGCCGGCCGAACGTCGTCCCGAGCCGCGCCAGCCGGAGCCGCGCCAGCCCGAACCGCGGTCGACGGGTATGCCCGGCGTGGTCGGCATGCGGGTGCGGCCGCCGGAGCCGTCCCAGCCGATGGCGCAGCCGCCGATGTCCCAGCCCATGTCGCAGCCGGCGCGGGCGGCGGAGCCTCGCCAGCCGCGCCGCCCCGAGCCGCGTCAGCCCGAGCAGCGGACCCAGCGGCCGGACCCGGCGACGACCACGATGGCGATGCGCCTCAACCCCGATGCCCCGCCGGCGTCCCGTCAGCCGGCCGCCGCCGAGACCTCCGGTCGCCGTCGTCGTCCCGACCCCGAGGCCACCGCCATGTCGCCGATGCCGACGCAGGCGGAGACGTCCGGTCGCCGTCGTCGTCCCGAGCCGCCAGCAGCGGCGCCGGCACCGGCTGCCGCCGCCCCGCCGGAGCCCGCCGTGGACGGTCCGGTGTGGGACCCCGAGCTGGGCGACTGGGTGCCGAACTCGCTGGAGCTGCCCATCCCGGTGCGGACCGCCCCGGCCGTCACGCCGGCGCCGGCCCCCAGCGCGCCGCCGGTTCCGCCGACGCCGCCGGTCGTCGACACGGGCGCGCATGCCGCCGGCAAGTCCGTCAGCGAGCTGCTGGCCGCGTTAGGCCAGGACGAGTCGCGCGGCCGTCGCCGCCGTCGGTCGGACTGAGCTACTTGTCGATGTCCCCGACGACCACGGCGAAGGAGCCGAGGACGGCGGGGAGATCCGCGACGCGGGTGCCGGGGAGCAGGGCCGACAGGGCCTGCACGTTATTGAACGACGGAGTGCGCAGCTTGAGCCGCCACGGGGTCTTCTCGCCGCGTGAAGCCAGGTGCACGCCGGAGATGCCGAGCGGGGCCTCGGTCCACACGTAGACGGAGCCCTCGGGGGCCTTGACGGCCTTGGGCAGCCGCAGGTTGACCGGCCCGGACGGCAGCTCGTCCAGGGTGGACGCGATCAGCCGCAGGGACAGCTCGATCTCGCCGACCACGCATTCGACGCGGGTCAGCGCGTCGCCGGCGGTGCCCAGCACGGGCTGGAAGTCCTGGTACGCAAGGTGTTCGCCGTCGCGGCGGAGATCGACGTCGACACCGCTGGCCCGACCGGTGGGCCCGGTGACGCCCAGCGCCAGGGCGGCCTCACGGGTGAGCACGCCGAGGCCGGTGTGCCGGGTGCGGAAGGCGTCGTCGTCGACGGTGGCGGCGCGAACGGGGGCCAGCAAGGAGGAAAGTTCCGTCAGCAGCGCCCGGACGTTCGAGGTCCAGCCGGCGGGCATGTCCTCGCGCAGGCCGCCGATCCGGTTGGCCATGAAGTGGATCCGCCCGCCGGAGGCCTGCTCCATCACGGCCTGCACGGCTTCCCGGCCTCGCAGCGCGGCGACTGTGCCGGGGGTTGGCGTGCCGGTGAGCGAGCGGGTCAGCGGCGCGAGGAAGACCAGGTGCGCCAGCATCCGGTTCAGCTCGCACAGGATCATTCGCAGCCGTACGGACCGCGGCGGCACGTCCATGCCGGTCATCCGCTCCACGGCCAGCGCGACGGTGAGCTCGTTGCAGAAGGCGGCCAGCCAGTCGTGCCGGTTGGCCAGGGTGAGCACCTGCCGGTAGTCCCGCACCTCGAATAGCTTCTCCGCGCCGCGGTGCAGGTGTCCGACGAGCGGCTCGGCCTGGGTGACGATGTCGTCGGCGACGGTGAGCCGCAGCCGGTACGCGCCGTGCGCCGACGGGTGCAGCGGCCCGAGGTCGATGACGTGGTCGACGCCCAGGTACCTGGCCCCGGCGCCGACGCCGACAGTGATCTGCACGGGCCTCATGCTCGCACGAGGCCGATGCCGGCCGAGCGGGGACAGAGCAGCCAGTGGAAGCCGCCGAGGCCGGCGGGGTCGCGCAGTTCGACGACCCGGCCGGCACGGGCGGAGGCCGCGAGCCAGCCCGTCGGATCCCGCAGGGCCATCTCGACGGGAGGCGCCGAAGCGGTGATTCCCAAGGCTGCCAACGCATCCCGCTGGGTCATCAGCTCGTACGGACCATCGACGGCCGCGGCGACGGCGTCGAAGGCGACGTGCGCGGTGATGTCGCAACTGCCGTCCGGCACCGGCGGCACCTGCCGGCCCGCCCGGTAACCGGTGAGGGTGCCGGCGAACGGACGAGACCCGGCGAAGTGGCCGTAGTCGACTGCCAATGCGGCCCCTGCTGCGACTCGCGCCACCAAGTCCGCCCACGCGGCGTCCCGCGTCGACCCGATCTCCGCCCGCCGGCCGTCAGCGGACAGCGGCCACCACCTCGACAGCCACCGCGAAGACACCGCAGCGCCAAGGGATTCCGTTCCATCGGCGGACACATGAACCTCGAAGATCCCGTTCCCGTGCATCTGCACGACGCGGCATGGCAGCGAGTCCAGCCACTCGTGGGCGATGACCAAGCCCGTCACCTGATCGGGCAGTTCCGACGACCACTCGACACCGGCCGGCAGTGCCGGCCGGACCAGCTCGACGGCCCGCACGCGCAGCCGTCCGCCGAACCGCGCGGCCAACGAATGGACCTGTGCGGCGAGCTCCCCGCCGCCGGCCCCGACGTCCACGAAATCCAGCGGATCCGGCCGGTCCAGGGCCAGATCGACGCGCTCCAGCAGCGCCACCACGGCCTCGGCCAGCTCCGGTCCGACCAACGGGGAGGTGCGGAAGTGGTCGGCGGGGCGGGCCCCGCCGGCGAAGAAGCCCGTTGGTCCATACAGCGCTGCCCGCCAGGCCCTGTGCCAGTCGGGGTGTTCCATCGGGTCAACCTTATGGCCCTATGGTTCACCCCCGTGACGACAGCAGCGCCACGGACCCGGACCGTGTTGGCCCCGGTGGTCGGACTGATCGCCCTCGGCCTGGCCGGACTCATCCTGCTGGGACTCGGCGTGGGCAAGGTGGGCCCGCTCGGCGTGGCCGTCGGCGCGGCCGCCGCGCTGCTGCCGGTCGGCCCGGTGGTCGCCGTCTTCCTGTGGATCGACCGCTGGGAGCCGGAGCCGGCGAAGCTGCTGTGGCTGGCGTTCCTGTGGGGCGCGTGCGGCGCGACCATCTGCGCGCTGCTGATCAACAGCACCGCGGAGGCGCTCGGCGACCTCGCCTTCGGGCACGGCGGCGGCAACACGATCGCGGCCACCATCTCGGCGCCGATCGCCGAGGAGGCGGCCAAGGGCGTTTTCCTGGTCGGGCTGCTCGTGTGGCGGCGGCAGGAGTTCGACGGCCTGGTCGACGGCATCGTCTACGCGGGATTCGTCGCCACCGGCTTCGCCTTCACCGAGAACATCGAGTACTTCGGCCGCGCCTTCGTGACCTACGGCTTCGGCGGCGCGACCGGGGGCGTGATCGCGGCGTTCGTGCTGCGCGGGGTGTTGGCGCCGTTCACGCATCCGCTGTTCACCGCCATGACCGGCATCGGAATCGGCATCGCCGCCCGCACCACCAGCAGCAAGGTCCGGGTGTTCGCGCCGATCGCCGGCTACGTGTGCGCGGTGCTGCTGCACTCGCTGTGGAACTCGTCGGCGACGCTGGGCGGCGCGGACACGTTCCTGGTCGTCTACTTCCTGGTGATACTGCCGATCCTGGGCGCGATGGCGGCGCTGGTGGTGTGGCAGCGCCGTCGCGAGCAGCGGGTGGTGGCGGCCCAGCTTCCCGGCCTGGCCGCGGCGGGGTGGATCGCGGACAGCGAGGTGTCGCTGCTGTCCAGTCTCGCCGGCCGGCGAGGCTGGCGGGCGGCGGTGCGCAAGCGCGCCGGCAGCAACGCGGCGCGCGCCGTGCACTCGTACCAGACGGCCGCGACGGAACTGGCGTTTCTGCGGGACGCGGTCGAGCACGGCACGGCCGGCCCGGACGCCGACGTGCGGCAGCGGCAGTTGTTGGGGACGATGCTGACCGCGCGGCGGGCGGCCATGAACGCGCCCGACGCGCTCAAGGCGACCCGGCATCACCTGGACCGACGCCAGCAGTGACACCCGGTCTCGGCGGCGCCGGGCGCACCCGTGAAACTAGTCACGGCCGCCGGGCTGAATCGAAGAGTCCGGTTAGCCTCGTCCGGTCCGGTACCCGGCGTCTGATCGGGCCTGGAACAGCGATAAGGGAGCTCCTGCCATCATGACTCGCCCCGCCCGGCTCGCCGTGGGCGTGGTGTCCGCCGGCAGGGTCGGCTCGGTGCTCGGCGCCGCGCTGGCCAGGGCGGGCCACGTCGTCGTCGCCGCCTCCGGCGTGTCCAAGGCGTCCGTGCACCGCGCCGAGGAGCTCCTGCCGGACGTGCCGCTGCTGCCGCCGGACGAGGTCGCCGCGCGGGCGGATCTGGTGCTGCTGGCCGTGCCCGACGATGCCCTCGGCGGCCTGGTGCGCGGCCTGGTGGCGACGGAGTCGCTGCGGCCGGGGCAGATCGTGGTCCACACCTCCGGGGCGCACGGCGTCGAGGTGCTGCGGCCCGCCGCCGAGGTCGGCGTGCTGCCGCTGGCGCTGCACCCCGCGATGACGTTCACCGGTCGCGCCGAGGACCTGCACCGCGTGGTGGCCTGCTGCATCGCGGTCACCGCCGGCGCCGACGACCATGCCGCGTGGAACGTCGGCGAGGCGCTGGTGGTGGAGATGGGCGGCGAGCCGGTGCGGGTGCCGGAAACGGTCCGCCCGCTGTACCACGCGGCCCTCACCCACGGCGCGAACCACCTGGCCACGTTGGTCACCGAGTGCGTGGACCTGCTGCGCAACGCCGGCATCGAGCCGGCGGAGCGGGTGATCAGCCCGCTGCTGTCGGCGGCGCTGGACAACGCGCTGCGGCACGGCGACCGTGCGCTGACCGGGCCCGTCGCCCGCGGCGACATCGGGACCGTACGCAAGCACCTGGCCGTGCTGCGGGACGCTTCGCCGGACACCGTGCCGGGCTACGTGGCGCTGGCCCGCCGCACCGCGCGCCGGGCCGCCGAGGTCGGCGTGCTGCGCGCGGACGCCGTGCCCGAGATCCTGTCCGTGCTCGACGAGGAGACCGAGAGATGAATCTGACCCGGACCGACTACGCGCCCGGGCAGCTGACCGCGCACACCAGCCCGGACAAGCTGGGCCGGATCACCCGGGCGCTGCGCGTCGCCGGCCGCAAGGTGGTGCTGGTGCCGACCATGGGCGCGCTGCACGAGGGCCACCTGGAGCTGGTGCGCCGGGCCAAGCGGCTGGCCGGCACCGTGGTGGTGGTGTCGATCTTCGTGAACCCGCTCCAGTTCGGCGCGAACGAGGACATCGACCGGTACCCGCGGCCGCTGGAGGCCGACCTGGACAAGCTCCGGGCCGAGGGCGTGGAGCTGGTGTTCACGCCCGGCGTCGAGGACATCTACCCGGAGCCGCCGCAGATCACCGTGCAGCCCGGCCCGCTCGGCGACGAGCTGGAGGGCGCGGTGCGCAAGGGCCACTTCGCCGGCGTGCTGACCGTCGTGGCCAAGCTGTTCAACATCGTCCGGCCGGATATGGCGTTCTTCGGGGAGAAGGACTACCAGCAGCTCCAGCTGATCCGCCGGATGGTCCGCGAGCTGCAGTTCGACGTGCAGGTCGTGGGCGTGCCGACGATCAGGGAGGCCGACGGCCTGGCCCTGTCCTCGCGCAACGTCTACCTGTCCCCGGAGCAGCGGGAGGCCGCGGTGGCGCTGTCCGCCGCGCTGGCCGCCGGCCGGCACGCCGCCTTCGACGGCGCCGAGGCCGCGCTCAAGGCCGCCGGCGACGTGCTGGCGTCCCAGGACGGAGTGGACGTGTTCTACCTGGAGCTGCGCGCCCCCGACCTCGGCCCCGCGCCGGCGACGGGCGACGCGCGGCTGCTGGTCGCCGCCAAGGTCGGGAACACCCGGCTGATCGACAACGCCCCGGTGCAGCTCGGCGCCGTGGTCGCGAACCAGTAGAGGGGGCGGGCACATGTTCCGCACGATGCTGAAGTCCAAGATCCACAGAGCCACGGTCACCCAGGCCGACCTGAACTACGTCGGCTCGGTCACCATCGACGAGGACCTGATGCAGGCCGCCGACCTGCTGCCCGGCGAGCAGGTGGCGATCGTCGACGTGACCAACGGCGCGCGGCTGGAGACCTACGTGATCCCCGGCGAGCGGGGCAGCGGCGTCATCGGCATCAACGGCGCCGCCGCGCACCTGGTGCACCCGGGGGACCTGGTCATCCTCATCTCGTACGGGGTGATGGACGAGATCGAGTCCATCGCCTACCGGCCGAAGGTCCTGTTCGTCGACGCCGACAACAAGATCCTGGACCGGGGCGACGACCCGGCGCACGCGCCGGTCGACTCGGGCCTGGCCTCCGGCGCGGAGCTGCGCGGCGAGACCTCCGACGCGGCGCGGCTGGACGCGCTGCTCCAGGCGGAGGCGTAGACACCCGTGCTGCTGTGCGTCGACATCGGCAACACCAACATCTCGCTGGGCCTGTACCGGGGCGAGGAGCTGGTGCACGACTGGCGGATGCGGACCGACGCACGGATGACGGCCGACGAGCTGGCGCTGGGCATGCGAGGCATGCTCGGCCCGCTCGCCGACAAGGTGACCGGGGTGTCGGCGTTGTCCACCGTGCCGGCCGTGCTGCGTGAACTGCGAGTGATGCTCGGCCGCTACTACGGCGACGTGCCGCGCATCGTCGTGCAGCAGGGCGTGCGCACCGGAGTGCCGCTGCTGGTCGACAACCCGCGTGAGGTGGGCGGCGACCGGCTGGTCAACACCATGGCCGCGCACCACCTGTTCGGCACCGCCTGCGTGGTGGTGGACTTCGGCACGTCGACCAACATCGACGTGTCCACGGCCAAGGGCGAGTTCATCGGCGGGGCCTTCGCGCCCGGCATCGAGATCTCCGTGGACGCGCTCGCCGCCCGGGCCGCCCAGCTGCGCAAGGTCGAGCTGGTGCGGCCGCGGTCGGTGATCGGCAAGAACACCGTGGAGTGTCTCCAGTCGGGCATCCTCTACGGCTTCACCGGCCAGGTCGACGGCCTGGTCCGGCGGATCACCGCCGAGCTGGCGGCGTCCGGCGCCGGGCCGGTCACGGTGATCGGCACCGGCGGCCTGGCCCCGCTCGTTGTGGGGGAGTCGGAGACGATCGAGCATCACGTTCCGGAACTCACCCTGCTGGGCCTGCGCCTGGTCTACGAGCGCAACGTCTCCCAGCCGTCTTTTTAAGGCACCTCGACCTGGCCGACGAGATCGCCGGCAGCGCCGACCCGCTCACCCCCGAGCTCGTGCGCGACGCCCGCACCCAGGCCCATGCGCTGAAGGCGCTGGTCAACGACCTGATCGACCTCGCCCGCTACACGAGCGTCGAGTCCCACACCGAGGACACCCGGCTCGACCTGCTCACCCAGCAGGTCGTCGACCGCACGATGGCGCTGGCCACCGTCACGACCCGAGGCATCGGCTTCCGGCTCGACCTCGAACCGTGCCTGGCCCGGGTGGATCCCGACGCCATGCACCGGGCCGTCGCCAACCTCCTCGACAACGCCGTCAAGTGGGGCCCCGCCGGCGGCGCGATCCTCGTTGAGCTGCGCCGCACCGCCGGCGGCCACGTCGAACTCGGCGTCCAGGACCACGGGCCGGGTATCCCGCCCGAGGATCTGTCACGCGTCTTCGACCGCTTCTACCGGTCGCCGGCCGCGCGGGCCATGCCCGGCTCCGGCCTGGGGCTGGCGATAGTCCGTCAGATTGCCGAACAACACGGCGGCACGGTCAGCGCCGTCCCCAGCTCGACCGGCGCTCACATCCTGATGCGCCTGCCCCTGAGCCCGAGCGACCTTCAGGAGCGGATGGTCCGGAGCACCTCGACCCGCAGCGGGTAGTCGAACTCGCCCTCGGCGGTCTCCGGCCTCGACTTCAGGAACGCCAGCATCCGGTCCAGGGTCTCCGTCCGCAGCGGCTCGTCCATGGTCAGGAACAGCGAATGTGTCTCGGCCGTCGCCACCAGCGACTCCGCCGTCCGCCGCTGGCTGTGTTTGAACTCGGCCCGTGCCAGCGGCCCGAACGGCCCCAGCTCCACCGGCAGGTCGATGCCCTTCTTGTTCGGCACGTTGTCGGTTTCGATCTTGGTCGCGGTGTGCAGCCGGTCCAGGTTCCTGACCCAGTCCACGCTCACGTCGTCGTCGTTCCAGACGCCGGCCAGCACGCCGCCGGGCCGCAGCACGCGGCCGAGTTCCGGCATCGAACGCGTGTGGTCGAACCAGTGCATGGCCTGCCCGGCCAGCACGGCGTCGACGGAGCCGTCCGGCAGCGGGATGTCCTCGGCGGTCCCGGCCAGCGCCTGGACCTCCGGCATCCGCGCCGACAGCTCGGCCCGCATCGCGTCGTCCGGCTCGACGGCCACCACCTCGACGCCCAGCGAGGCGATCACCGCCGTCAGCTTTCCGGTGCCGGCGGCCAGGTCCAGCACCCGCGGCGCGGCCGCGAGAACCGGCTCCAGCGCCCACCGCACCGCCGCCGCCGGGTAGTCCGGCCGGTGCTCCGCATAGTCCGCCGCCCGGCGGCCGAACGACGATGCCCTCTTTGCGATCATCTCGTCACTTGTCACGGCGCGAGTATCCCGATAGTGGTCACGGCCGGCGACTACGTAACCTTGTGAGCCGTGACCGAACAGACCCCTTCCCATTCCGCCACGGACGACGACCTTCCCGAGCAGCTCCGCATCCGCCGGGAGAAGCGTGCGCGGATGCTGGAACGGGGCGTGTCGCCCTATCCGGTCGAGCTGCCGCGCACCCACTCGCTGCTCGAGGTCCGTGAATCCCACACGGATCTCGCGCCCGACACCGCGACCGGCGACATCGTCGGCGTCACCGGCCGAGTGATGTTCATCCGGAACACCGGCAAGCTGTGCTTCGCCACGTTGCGTGAGGGCGACGGAACCGAACTCCAGGCGATGCTGAGCCTCGCACAGGTCGGCGAGGAGTCCCTTTCCGAGTGGAAGGCGACCGTCGACCTCGGCGATCACGTATTCGTGCACGGAGAGGTCATCACCTCGCGTCGCGGCGAACTCTCGGTGATGGCCGACGAGTGGCGGATGGCGGCCAAGTCGGTTCGCCCGCTGCCCGTCGCGCACAAGGAGCTGGCCGAGGAAACGCGCATTCGGCAGCGTTACGTCGACCTGATCCTGCGGCCGCAGGCCATGGAGACGGTGCGCACCCGCGCCGGCGTTGTGCGTTCCCTGCGCGATTCGTTCCACGCCCGGGGTTTCCTCGAAGTCGAGACGCCGATGCTGCAAACGTTGCAGGGCGGCGCGTCCGCGCGCCCGTTCGTCACGCACTCGAACGCGCTCGGGATTGACCTGTTCCTGCGGATCGCGCCGGAACTGTACCTGAAGCGCTGTGTGGTCGGCGGTATCGAGAAGGTCTTCGAGATCAACAGGAACTTCCGGAACGAGGGATCCGACTCCTCGCACTCGCCGGAGTTCGCGATGCTCGAGTTCTACCAGGCTTATGGCACTTACGACTCGATGGCCGTGCTGACCAGGCAGCTGATCCAGGAGGCCGCGCAGGCCGTGCACGGCACCCAGGTCGTGACCCTGGCCGACGGCAGCGAGTACGACCTGTCCGGCGAGTGGACCGCGCTGACCATGTACGGGTCGCTGTCCGAGGCGCTGGACTCGGAGATCACCCCGGAGACCCCGGCCGAGCTGCTGCGCAAGCACGCCGACGAGCGCGGCCTGGAGACCGATCCCAAGCTCGGCCACGGAAAGCTCGTGGAGGAACTGTGGGAGCATCTGATCGGCAACCACCTGCACGCGCCGACATTCGTGCGCGATTTCCCGGTGGAGACCTCGCCGCTGACCCGCGAGCACCGCGATACGCCGGGACTGGCCGAGAAGTGGGACCTCTACGTCCGCGGATTCGAGCTGGCCACCGGTTACTCCGAGTTGGTCGATCCGGTGGTGGAGCGCCAGCGGTTGACCGACCAGGCGCGGCTGGCCGCGGCCGGCGACGACGAGGCGATGCCGGTCGATGAGGACTTTCTGCGTTCGCTGGAGTACGGAATGCCACCGAGCGGTGGTGTCGGAATGGGCATCGATCGGCTGCTGATGGCGCTCACCGGTCTCGGTATCCGGGAGACGATCCTGTTCCCACTCGTGCGACCCGAATGAGGTGATTCGGCGGCTGCCATTGACGGAACGCGATAGATATGCGCTAATCTGTTCCCAAGACAGATTTTCCGGGCAGCCGCCGATGGACCCTTTCCGCGGCGCACGTTGCGTAGGAGGCCGCTCATGGCGCAGAAGGTCACTGTCGCCCTGATCGACGATCTGGACGGGTCCGAGGCGAGTGAGACTCTCGAGTTCGCACTCGACGGCGTGTCCTACCAGATCGATCTTTCGGCAAAGAATGCCGGCAAGTTGCGCGACGGATTGGCGTCATTCGTCGCGTCGGCCCGCCGCTCCGGCGGCCGCAAGCGCGGCCCCGGCCGCGTCGCGAGCGGCCCGAGCAAGGCCCGTCCGGCGGCCGCGGACCGCGAGCAGAACCAGGCGATCCGGGAATGGGCCCGCAAGCAGGGCATGAAGGTGTCCGACCGGGGTCGCATCCCGGCCGAGGTGCTCGACGCCTACCACCAGCAGGCCTGACCGATGGTCCGCCCGAAGGGGCCGCCCGCCGGGGCGGCCCCTTCGCCGTTCTTGATGCAGGGAAGGACGCCTTACCCTCGTTCACCGCAGGGAAGGCGTCCTTCCCCGCATGCGTCAGACCCTCCATTGGGTTCGGTTAGGCTAACCGAAGTCGGAGAGGAGGGCTGGTGGGCGCACTCGCGCGGCGACGCCGTCGCCGCATCGTCGGCCTCCTCGTGCTGCTGGGTCTGGCCGCGCTGGCCTGCCTCGCCAGCATCGCCATCGGCTCCAAGCCCATCGCGCTGGACGCGGTCTGGCACGGACTGACCGCACCCACCGACACCGAGAACGACATCATCGTCCGATCCCTGCGTATTCCGCGGACGGAACTCGCGCTGCTGGCCGGGGCCGCGCTCGGCGTCGCCGGCGCGCTGATCCAGGGCCACACCCGCAACCCGCTGGCCGACCCCGGCCTGCTCGGCGTCACCAGCGGCGCCGCGTTCGCGGTGGTCGTCGGCATCTTCGCGTTCGGCCTGACCAGCCTGTACGGCTACGTCTGGCTGGCCTTCCTCGGCGCGGTGCTGACCACCGGCCTGGTGTTCCTGCTCGGCGCGGCCGGCCGCGGCGGGCCGACGCCGCTGACCCTGGCGCTGGCCGGGGCGGCGGTCAGCGCGCTGATGGTCGGCCTGATCTCGGCGATGGCCGTGATCGACCAGCAGAGCCTGGAGGCGTTCCGGTTCTGGCGGGTCGGCGCGGTCGCCGGCCGCGATCCCGTGATCATCGGGCAGGTGCTGCCGTTCCTGGCGGTGGGCCTGGTGCTGGCGCTGGCCAACGCGCCCGGGCTGAACGCGCTGTCGCTGGGGGAGGACGTGGCCCGCTCCATCGGCCAGCACGTGCTGCGGACGCGGGTGCTCGGCCTGGTCGCGATCACCCTGCTCACCGGCGGCGCGGTCGCGGCGTGCGGGCCGATCGGCTTCGTCGGGCTGGTGGTGCCGCACGTCGCCCGGTACGTCACGGGCCCCGACCACCGCTGGCTGCTGCCGTACGCGGGGCTGATCGGCGCGGTGTTGCTGCTGGTCGCGGACATCATCGGCCGGGTGATCGCCTGGCCGGGTGAACTCCAGGTGGGCATCGTGCTGGCGTTGATCGGCGCGCCGGTGTTCGTCGCCATCGTCCGGCGGAAGCGGCTGGTGCGGCTGTGACGGCGCTGCACGGGGTGCGGATCGGCCCGGTCGGCCTGCGGTTCCGGCTGCGGCCGCTGGTGGTGCCGCTGGTCGCGCTGGCGTTGACGGTCTTCGCGGTGGCGCTGAGCATCCGGCTCGGCGACTTCCCGATGTCCGTCGGCGACGTGCTGCGGGTGCTGGCCGGTGCGGGCGACGCGACCGAGCAGTACATCGTCTTCGACCTGCGGCTGCCGCGGACGCTGACCGGCTTGCTGATCGGGGCCGCGTTCGGTGTCGCCGGCGCGATCACGCAGGCGATCTCCCGGAACCCGTTGGCCAGCCCCGACATCCTCGGCGTCACCCCGGGCGCCTCCGCCGGCGCGGTCGGCGTGATCGTGCTGGCAAGCGGCTTCGGTGGGGTGGCCAGCGTGGCCGGGGCGATCGGCCTGCCGGTGGCGGCGCTGATCGGCGGCCTGGTGTCGGCCGCGCTGGTCTACGTCCTGGCCTGGCGGCGGGGCGTGGACGGGTACCGACTCGTGCTGGTCGGCATCGGCGTGCAGGCGTTCATGCTCAACCTCACGTACTGGCTGCTGACCATCGGCGACGTCAGCCAGGCCGGGCAGGCGCTGGTGTGGATCACCGGCAGCCTGGACGCCCGCAGCTGGGCCGACCTCGTGCCGGTGGCCGTCGCGCTCGCCGTGTTCCTGCCGTTGGCGTTGGTCGGGGCGCATGTGCTCGGCGCGCTCCAGTTCGACGACGACACCGTCCGCAACCTGGGCGCCCGCGTCGAGCTGAGCCGGTTCGCGCTGATCCTCATCGCCGTAATGCTCGCGGCGATCGCCACGGCCGCCGCCGGCCCGGTGTTCTTCGTCGCGCTGGCCACGCCGCAGATCGCCCAGCGGCTCGCCGGCACCGCCCGGCCGCCGCTGGTGGCGTCGGCGGTCATCGGCGCGCTGCTGGTCAGCGTCTCGGATCTGGTGGCGCGGACGGCGTTCCCCATCGAGCTGCCGGTCGGCGTCGTCACGGCCGTGCTCGGCGCGCCCTACCTGATGTTCCTGATCATTCGTAAGCGCCGGGAGGTGCGGGCGTGACGCCACGACTGCGGGCCGAAGAGCTCCGCCTGGGCTACGGCGACTCGCTGGTCGTCGACGGCCTCGACCTGGACGTCGTCGGCGGCACCATCACCGCCGTGATCGGGCCCAACGGCTGCGGCAAGTCCACCCTGCTGCGGGCCATGGGCCGCCTGCTCGCGCCGCGCGGCGGGCAGGTGCTGCTGGACGGCAAACGTATCGACAAGATGCCGACCCGTGAGGTCGCCAGGCTGCTGGGCGTGCTGCCGCAGTCGCCGCAGGCCCCCGAGGGGTTGACCGTCGCCGACCTAGTCGCCCGCGGCCGGCACCCGCACCAGGCCTGGTACCGGCAGTGGTCGTCCGACGACCACGCCGCCATCGACGAGGCGCTGGCCATGACCGGCATGACCGACCTCGCCGACCGCACCCTGGACGAGCTGTCCGGCGGCCAGCGGCAGCGGGCATGGATCTCCATGGCGCTGGCCCAGGGCACCGAGCTGTTGCTGCTCGACGAGCCGACCACGTACCTGGACCTGGCCCACCAGGTCGACGTGCTGGATCTCGTGCAGCGGCTGCACGGCGAGCTGGGGCGGACCGTGGTGATGGTGTTGCACGACCTCAACCTCGCCGCCCGCTACGCCGACCGGCTCGTGGCGCTGCGGGCCGGCAAGATGGTCGCGCAGGGCCGGCCGCACGAGGTGCTGACCGAGGACCTGCTGCGGGAGGTCTTCGACCTGGAGGCCAAGGTCATCGACGACCCCGTCGCCGGCACCCCGCTGGTCGTGCCGGTCGGCACCCGGCACCGCACCTAAAAACGCCACATGCGCTTCCTGCGTGGCGTCTGGTGCCAAGTAGGAAGCGCATGTGGCGTCAACGGGTGGCTCGTCGACTCCCCCACGGATACCGACGAGCCGGCGGGTCAGGCTTCGACCAGCTCCGGCTCCGGAGCGGTCACCACCGCCGCGCGCGGCTTGCGCAGGCCGGAGATGGAGACGGTGGCGATCAGGCCCAGCAGGGCCACGCCGGTGACGACGGCCAGCGCCGGGTGGTAGCTGGCGATGACCTCCGCGGTGGTGTGCGGGGTGACGGCGTTGAGCACCGCGGTCACCACCGCCAGCGCGATGGCCCCGCCGACCTGGAAGGACGTCTGGACCAGGCCGGCCGCCAGGCCCTGCTCGTCGTCGGCGACGCCGGTGGTGGCCTGCATGTTCAGCGCCGGGAAGGACAGCGCGAAGCCGATGCCCAGCAGGATCATGCTCGGCAGGATGGCCAGCGCGTAGTTCGGGTTGGCGTCGATCTGGAGGAACAGCCCGTACGCGACGACGAACGAGGCCAGGCCCAGCGCGATCACGCGGCCGGAGCCGAAGCGGTTGACCAGGGCGCCGGTGCGCGGGCCGCCGAAGGCGACGATCAGGCCGGCCGGCAGGAACGCCAGCGCCATGCTCAGCGGCGACCAGTGCAGCAGCGACTGCATGTAGATGGTGCCGATGAACTGGAAGCCGGCGTACGAGCCGAAGACGGCCATCGCGGTGAGGTCGGCGGCGAGCACGTTCTTGTTGCGCAGGATGCCCAGCCGCAGCAGCGGGTGCGCGACCCGCCGCTCGATCAGCACGAAGGCGGCGGCCAGCGCGATGACCACGGCGAACGAGCCGAGCGTGAGCGGCGAGGCCCAGCCGACCGCGGACGCGGACACCACGGTGTAGACGAGCAGCAGCAGCGCGAGCGTGCTGGTCACGGCGCCGGCGACGTCGTAGCCCTGGCGCGGGCCGTCGGGCCGGCCGTGGTTCGGGATGAGCCGGATGCCGAGCAGCAGCACGAGGATCGCGATCGGGGCCGGCATCAGGAAGGTCCAGCGCCAGCCGACCTCGGTCATCAGGCCGCCGAGGATCAGGCCGGAGGAGAAGCCGCTGGCCCCGAAGGCCGTGTAGATGGACAGCGCCCGGTTGCGGGACGGGCCCTCCGGGAACGTGGTGGTGATGATCGACAGGCCGGCGGGCGCGGTGAACGCGGCGGCCATGCCCTTCACGAAGCGGGCGGCGATCAGCAGCGTCGGGTCGTCGACCAGGCCGCCGAGCAGCGACGCGGCCGCGAACACGCCGAGCGCGACGAGCAGGACCTGGCGGCGGCCGAGCAGGTCGGCGGTGCGGCCGCCGAGCAGCAGGAAGCCGCCGTAGCCGAGCACGTAGCCGCTGATCACCCATTGCAGGGACGAGGTGGACATGTGCAGCTCGGAACCGATCGAGGGCAGCGCGACGCCGACCATGGAGACGTCGAGGCCGTCCAGGAACAGCACGCCGCACAGCAGCATCAATGCCGCCCACAGGCTCGCGGGCCAGCGCGTGCCGGGCTGGGCGGACAGGACGGGTGTTGCCGTTGTGGTCACGAGGACGAAGACTACATGCAGATGCATCTAATGCAAGCGGATTTAATGCAGTGGAATTTTATGACGGTGGGGACTATGATGCGGGGCGTGACCGAGAACGAGCTCGTCGACACCTGGCGCGACCTGCTGGGGCGCTACCACTCGACGTGGTGCGCGCTGGACCGCGAGCTGCGCGAGAGTCACGGCCTCGGCGCCAGCGAGTTCGAGGTGCTCGACCAGCTCACCGAGAGCTGCTGCGACAAGCAGGCCCTGCGCATGCAGGAGCTCGGCAAGAAGGTGCAACTCAGCCAGAGCGCCCTCTCGCGGGTGGTCGCCCGGCTGGAGGCCGAGGGTCTGGTCTTCCGGGCGCTGTGCGCCGACGACCGGCGCGGCATCTACGTCGAGCTGACCGACGCCGGCCGCGAGCGGCACGCCGCCGCCGCGCCGACTCATCGCACGGTGCTGGCCGCCAACCTGGCCTAGTGCCCGAAATATCACCCTTTCGGTGACCCCACTCACAGTGAATGTCAGCTGATGGTGGCTTGTTCGCGCTGAGCGGACAGTGGGAATCTCCCTGTCAGAACCCACGTTGTGCCAGACGTCAGGGCGCTCGCGGGGTCTGCGGCTGCGAGCGGCACTGAGAGCGACGGGTCCGCCTACTACAGTGGACCCCAGGTGCTGACCCCACCGGCGAGGACATGGGTGGGTGGAGGACCGCCGACGCAGCTGTCAGGGAGTGCATATGTTCGAGAGGTTCACCGACCGCGCGAGGCGGGTGGTCGTCCTGGCTCAAGAAGAGGCCAGGATGCTCAACCACAACTACATCGGCACCGAGCACATCCTCCTGGGTCTGATCCACGAGGGTGAGGGTGTCGCCGCCAAGGCGCTGGAGTCGCTGGGCATCGCCCTCGAGGGCGTTCGCCAGCAGGTGGAAGAGATCATCGGTCAGGGTCAGCAGGCGCCGAGCGGGCACATCCCGTTCACGCCCCGGGCCAAGAAGGTGCTGGAGCTGTCGCTGCGCGAGGCGCTGCAGCTCGGCCACAACTACATCGGCACCGAGCACATCCTGCTCGGGCTGATCCGCGAGGGCGAGGGCGTGGCCGCCCAGGTCCTGGTCAAGCTGGGCGCGGACCTCAACCGCGTCCGCCAGCAGGTGCTTCAGCTGCTGTCCGGCTACCAGGGCAAGGAGCCGGCCGAGGCCGGCGGCCGCGGCGAGGGCACCCCGTCCTCCTCGCTGGTGCTGGACCAGTTCGGCCGCAACCTCACGGCACTGGCCCGCGAGGGCAAGGTCGACCCGGTCATCGGCCGGGCCAAGGAGATCGAGCGGGTCATGCAGGTGCTGTCCCGCCGCACCAAGAACAACCCGGTGCTGATCGGCGAGCCGGGCGTCGGCAAGACCGCCGTCGTCGAGGGCCTGGCCCAGATGATCGTCAAGGGCGAGGTGCCCGAGACGCTCAAGGACAAGCAGCTCTACACGCTGGACCTGGGCTCGCTGGTCGCCGGCTCGCGCTACCGCGGTGACTTCGAGGAGCGCCTGAAGAAGGTGCTCAAGGAGATCCGCACCCGCGGCGACATCATCCTGTTCATCGACGAGATCCACACCCTGGTCGGCGCGGGCGCCGCCGAGGGCGCGATCGACGCCGCCAGCATCCTCAAGCCGATGCTGGCCCGTGGCGAGCTCCAGACCATCGGCGCCACCACGCTCGACGAGTACCGCAAGTACGTCGAGAAGGACCCGGCCCTGGAGCGCCGCTTCCAGCCGATCCAGGTCGGCGAGCCGACGCTCGAGCAGACCATCGAGATCCTCAAGGGCCTGCGCGACCGGTACGAGGCGCACCACCGCGTCTCCATCACCGACTCGGCGCTCGTGGCCGCGGCCACCCTGGCCGACCGGTACATCAACGACCGGTTCCTGCCGGACAAGGCGATCGACCTGATCGACGAGGCGGGCGCGCGGATGCGCATCCGCCGGATGACCGCGCCGCCGGACCTGCGCGAGTTCGACGAGAAGATCGCCGACGTGCGTCGGGACAAGGAGTCCGCGATCGACGCGCAGGACTTCGAGCGCGCGGCCAAGCTCCGTGACCAGGAGAAGCAGCTGCTCGCGCAGAAGGCCGAGCGCGAGAAGCAGTGGAAGGACGGCGACCTCGACGTCGTCGCCGAGGTCGACGACGAGCAGATCGCGGAGGTGCTGGCCAACTGGACCGGCATCCCCGTCTTCAAGCTCACCGAGGAGGAGACCACGCGTCTGCTCCGCATGGAGGACGAGGTCCACAAGCGGATCATCGGCCAGGAGGAGGCCGTCAAGGCCGTCTCCAAGGCGATCCGCCGCACCCGTGCCGGCCTGAAGGACCCCAAGCGCCCCTCCGGCTCGTTCATCTTCGCTGGCCCGTCCGGCGTCGGTAAGACCGAGCTGTCCAAGGCGCTGGCCAACTTCCTGTTCGGCGACGACGACGCGCTCATCCAGATCGACATGGGCGAGTTCCACGACCGGTACACCGCGTCCCGGCTCTTCGGCGCGCCCCCCGGCTACGTGGGCTACGAGGAGGGCGGCCAGCTCACCGAGAAGGTGCGCCGCAAGCCGTTCTCGGTGGTGCTCTTCGACGAGATCGAGAAGGCGCACCAGGAGGTGTACAACACGCTGCTCCAGGTCCTGGAGGACGGCCGCCTCACCGACGGCCAGGGACGCACGGTGGACTTCAAGAACACCGTGATCATCTTCACCTCCAACCTGGGCACGCAGGACATCTCCAAGGCCGTCGGCCTGGGCTTCTCCGGCGGTGGTGTCGAGGGCTCGAACTACGAGCGGATGAAGATCAAGGTCAACGACGAGCTGAAGAAGCATTTCCGCCCGGAGTTCCTCAACCGCATCGACGACATCATCGTGTTCCACCAGCTGACCCAGGAAGAGATCATCAAGATGGTCGACCTGATGGTCACGCGGGTCGAGGCCCAGCTGAAGAACAAGGACATGTCGCTCGAGCTGACGCCGCTGGCCAAGCAGCTGCTGGCCAAGCGCGGCTTCGACCCGGTGCTGGGCGCCCGGCCGCTGCGCCGGACCATCCAGCGCGAGATCGAGGACCAGCTGTCGGAGAAGATCCTGTTCGGGGAGCTCCAGCCCGGCCAGATCGTGCTCTGCGACGTCGAGGGCTGGAACGGCGAGGGCTCCGACGACAAGGCGCACTTCGTGTTCCGCGGCGAGTCCCGCCCGCTGCGGATCCCGGACGCCCCGCCGGTCGGCCTGGCCGCCCACGGTGGCGAGACCGCGCAGGAGTTCGACGGCGAGTGAGCTGACGTAGCAGCGCAGGAGGGCGGTTTCCCGGTTCGCCGGGGAACCGCCCTCTTTGTCGTTTTCCTGAGGGCTCGGCGTTTTTTGCTGCCACAAGACGGACCGACGGGTTCAATGGGACGGGTGGCCAGCAACGTGCGAACTCGAACTCGCGCGGCCAGGCCGCCCGCCTATCTCGACGAGGGCCGGCGCCGGGTCGGCGGCGCGCCGCTGACCTTCGTGTTCTCGCTGCTCACCGCCGCCGTGATCGGCATGGTCGCGCTGCGGCTGTTCGGCATCGACGGTGATCACCTGATGGTTGTCCTGCTGGCGGGAACCCCGTTCGCCGCCGCCGGCGGGGCGCTGCTGTCGATCGTCGCCATGATGTTCCGGCGGTGGGCCGTGGCCGTGGTCGCGCTGGCCTTCACCGCCTGCCTGTTCGCCGCCGTCGCCCCGCGGGCGTTCACCGCGCCCCGGCCGATCGGGTCCGGGCCGACCGTGCGGGTGCTCACCGTCGACCTCACCCAGGGCAAGGCCGACGCCGCCGCCGTCGTCACCCTGATCCGGGACCAGCACGTCGACGTCGTCGCCTTCCAGGAGCTGACCCCGCAGTCGGCCGCCGCGCTGGCCGCCGCCGGGCTCGCCGGCGTGCTGCCCGACCAGGTCTTCCAGCCCGGCGACGGGCCGACCGGCTCCGGCATCGCCTCCCGCTACCCGCTGCAGCCCGTCGAGGTCGAGGAGGCCGCGACCTTCCCGCAGGTCGCCGTGCAGGTGTCCCTGCCGCAGCAGCGGGCCATCCAGGTCGAGTCCGTGCACGTCCGGCCGCCGACCGACGACAACACCACCGACACCTGGAAGCGTGAGCTGGACGCCCTGCCCGACCCCGTCGACGGCTCGCCGCCGCTGGTGCTCGCCGGCGATTTCAACGCCACCGTCGACCACGCCGGGCTGCGCGCCGAGATGGTCACCGGGTACGTCGACGCCGCCTCCCAGGCCGGCGACGGACTGCTGCCCACCTGGCCCATCGGCGGCCAGCTGCCCGCGCTGCTGCCCATCGACCACGTGCTCGTGGACAAGCGCTGCCCCGTCGACAGCTTCGCCACCTTCGACGTGCCCGGCGGCGACCACAAGGCTGTGCTGACCCAATTCGTCGCCAGCAGCTGATCATCCCTGCCATGCTTCCCGCATGAGGGGGAGGAACTCTGTTGTGGTGCTGCTCGCGCTGGCCCTGGCCGGCTGCGGCGCGACCGATCAGCCCACGGCGCCGGCCCAGCAGCCGGACTTCGTCAAGCACGCCAACGCCGTCGACGTCGACCGCTGGGACGGCCAGCCGTCGGCCACCAGCGGAATCAACCACCTGGTGCCGTACGGACGGTGCGCCCTCGGGATCGGGGTCTACGCCGGCGAACGCGGCCCCGTCGGCACGCACTGGGCCGGCAACGCCGACTGCACCTCGTTCAAGCTGCCGGCGCAGGGCGTCGCCGGCCTGGCGGCCGTGTCCGCCGTCGCCATGCCCGACGGCTCGGTGATCGGCGCCAACACCGTGCTCCAGCGTCTCAACGCGGACGGGACGGTGACCCCGCTGGCCGCCCTGCCCCCGGCGTCAGCCGATTCGCAACAGGGGCCCGCAGAGGCCCGAGTCATCGTGCGGTCCGGCGACCGGCTGGTGACCGGTGGCGGCCATCTCGTCGGCGACAATCCCGCGCCGCTCGCGTGGACCTCGACCGACGGTGGCAAGACCGTGAAGCCGGTGGCGGTGCCGCCGGTCGACAACTACATCGGGGCGATGGCGGCGAGTGACAACACGGTCCTGGCGGTGGAGCAGACCGCCGAGAGCGGCCGGCTCGCCATCTGGCGGTCGACGGACAGCGGCCAGAGCTGGCAGCTGACCGAGCTCGACGCCAAGGCGAACCCAATGGTCGCCAACCTGCTGCGGACCCCGCAGGGTTGGCTGATCGTCGGCACCGGGGAGGACGAGAAGGACCCGGCGGGGCAACCGTTCCTGGCCAGCAGCTCGGACGGCGTCAGCTGGAAGGTGATCGACACCTCCGCCGTGGCGACCGGCCGGGTGGTCGACGCCACCGCCACCACGTCGGGTGAACTGGTGCTCGTCGGCGAGGGCGGCAAGTCCAACTGCGAGGTGGCGTGGGCCGGCGCCGTGGGCTCGCTGCGTCGGGTCGACCTCGGCTGCGGCGAGGCGGCCAAGGCCACGACCACGCTGGCCGACGGGCGGGTGATCATCGTCGGGACCACGTCGGTGTGGGTCAGGGACGTCAGGTGAGGGGTGTCGCGTCGGTAACAGGAAACGCGGGGGCCAGGTCGTGCGATGCTTCCACCATGAGGGGGAGGAACTACGCGATCGCCCTGCTGGCCCTGGCGCTGGCAGGCTGTGGTCACGCTGCGCAGAGCGCACCGACCAGAGCGCACGGTGACTTCGTCAAGCATCCCGACTCGGTGCAGGCGGGCAGCTTCGACGGCGACACCACGACCTACGGCATCGGCATCAACGTGCTGGTGCCGACCGGGACGTGCGCCATCGGCATCGGCACGTACAAGACCGGATACGACACGATCGGCGACAACTGGAACGGCAGCGCGGACTGCACGTCGTTCAAGCTGCCCGACCACGCGCCGACGGGCACGAGCCTGGCGCCGAACCCGACGTCGGCCATCGGCCAGCCGGGCGGGTCGGTGATCGTCGGCGCGGCCACGGTGCAGCGGCTCGACCCGGACGGCACGGTGACCTCGCTGGCCGACCTCGGCCTGGGCAGCACCGGCAAGGTGACGGCGCTCGCGCAGACCGGCAACCGGCTGCTGATCGCCGGCTCGCAGAACAACGGCTACCCGGCCCCGAAGCTGTGGACGTCCACCGACGGCGGCAAGACCGCGACGCCGGTGCAGCTGCCGGCGACCAAGGGCGACGTGGGCGCGCTGGCGGCCAACGACGGCACGGTGGTGGCGGTCGAGGCGGCCGCCGAGAAGAACACCGACGGCAGCCGCCAGCTCGGCGTCTGGCGGTCGCTGGACGGCGGCCAGAACTGGCAGCTGACCAAGTTCGCCACCGGGCAGTCGGAGGTGACCCCGACCGGGGTGCTGCACACCACCGGCGGCTGGCTGATCTTCGGCAACACCTCCGACGGCCAGCAGACCGGGACCTTCCTGGCCACCAGCTCGGACGGCGCGGCCTGGAAGGTGGTCGACGCCTCGTTCCTGGGCGGCGGCGTGGTCACCGGCGTCACCGGAACCGACGTCAACGACCTGGTGTTCACCGGCCAGACCACGATCGCCGTCGGCCAGCAGGCCTGCGGCCTGGCGTGGACCGGGGCGCTGGGCTCGATGACCCGGGTCGACCTGGGCTGCGACGACGTGCCCAAGGCCGTGACGACGCTGTCCGACGGGCGGGTGGTCGTCGTCGGTGGGACGGCGGTGTGGGTCAGGGCTTGAGGCCGCCCGGCCACAGGTACTGATCGGCCGGCTGGGTCACGCCGCGGAACCACGCGTCGAAGAATCCCTTCAGGTCCTTGCCGCTGACCTTCTCGACGTACGACTCGAACTCGGGCCAGGTGGCGTTGCCGTCGCGGTGCAACGCCGGCCAGGTCCTCAGCACCTGGAAGAAGGGATCGTCCCCGATGGCGCGGCGCAGCGCGTGCAGCGCCATCGGGCCCTTCGTGTAGACGGCGGTGAACTCGTTGCCGGCGCCCATGTCGTAGAGCTTGCCGCCGAACACCTGCTGGCCCTTCTGCGCCAGCAGGCGGTACTGGGCGTCGAGGTTCACGCCCTCCTTGGCCTCCGACCACAGCCATTGCGCGTAGCTGGCCATGCACTCGTTGAGGCAGACGTCCTTCCACTGCCGCACCGACACCGAGTCGCCCCACCACTGGTGGGCGTTCTCGTGCACGACCGTGCTCAGGTTGGTCCACTGCGCGAAGATCGGCCGGGTCTGCGTCTCCAGCGAGTAGCCGATCTTGTCGGCGATGAAGATGCCGCCGGCCGCGTCCTGCGGGTACTTGCCGAACTTCGACGACAGGAAGTCGAGGATCTCCGGCAGCCGCGCCTCCAGCGCCTTCTTGTCGTCGGTGCCCGGCGCGAACGCCGACACCACCGGCGTGCCGTCGGCCAGCTTGTCGTTGGCGATCGTCCAGTGGTCGACGCCGACCGTGGTCAGGTAGGACGCGATCGGGTCCGGCTCGTCCCAGCGGAAGGTGGTCCAGCCGTCCTTGGACTCGTTGCGGCCGGGCAGGCCGTTGGAGATCACGCTCCAGCCGTCCGGGACCTTCGCCGCCAGGTGGAACGACGCCTTGTCGGTCGGCGTGTCGTTGACCGGGTACCAGGTCGACGCCGACTGCGGCTCGCCCGCCGCGAACGCGCCGCCGCTGGTGGAGATCTGCCAGCCCTCCGCGCCGATCTTCGGCGACTTGACCGGGGTCGGCACGCCGTCGTACTGCACCTCGACGGTGAAGGTGCTGCCGTCGGCGACGCCCTGCGCCGGCGTGATCACCAACTTGCCGCCGTCCCGTTGCTGCTGCGCCGCGCGGCCGTCCACCGTCACGGTGCGGACGTCGAGGCCGCTCAGGTCGAGGCTGAACTCGCTGAGCGCCTGGCTGGCCTTCGCGGTGATCGTCGTGTCGCCGTCGAGGTGGTGCGAGGTCGGGTCGTACGTGATCGCCACGACGTAGTTCGAGGCGTTGTAGCCGCCGTTTCCGCTGGTCGGGTAGTACGGGTCGCCCGCGGTGCGCGCGCCCGCCGTGCCGGCCACCTCGTCGTCCGACTTGGCGCCGGGCGTGCAGCCCACGCACAGCGCCGCCACCGCCACCAGCGCCGCCACCCTTCGAACCCGCATGCCGTTACGTGTAGCAGGTGGTATGAGTGCTCCGTGTTCGATGTCGTCGAGTTCGGCGGCTCCGGTCCCGGGATCCTGCTGCTGCACGGGTTGATGGGCCGGGCCTCCACCTGGTGGCCGGTGGCGCAGTGGCTGCGGCGGTACGGGCGGGTTGTCGGCATCGATGCGCGGGGACACGGTCGTAATACGCAGCGCGGCGGCGATTGGCGCACCGAGGACTTCGCCGAAGACGCCGCCGCCGTGATCCGGCGGCTCGACCTCGGGCCCGTGATCGCCATCGGCCACTCGATGGGCGGGCTGCACGCCCTCGTGCTGGCGGCCGAGCATCCGGTGCTCGTGCGGGGCGTCGTCGTCGAGGACTTCGCCCCCGACCAGCGCGGACGCACCGTCGACGTGTGGCGGTCCGAGTTCGACGGCTGGCCCCGGCCCTTCGAGTCCCTCGCGCACGTCCGGTCCTTCTTTGGGCCGGTCGGCGACTACTTCGTCGAGTGCTTCGAGGAACGCGCCGACGGCTACCACCTCATCGCCGACTTCGCCGACCTCTACCGCATCGCCGCCGAGTGGGGTCTGCGCTCGTACTGGCCCTTCGTCGACCGGATCGAGGCCCCGCTGCTGGTCATCGAGGCCGAGCACTCGCTGATGCCGGCCGGGCAGCAGGCGGCGATGGCCGCCCGCGTCTCCGACGGCCGCCACCTCGTCGTGCCCGGCGCCGGGCATCTCGTCCAGCTCAGCGCACCCGACGTCTACCGCGGCGCAGTGGAGGCCTTCCTTTCGGGCCTACTGGACCGCTGAGCCTGGGCGTACCGTCAAATCGGTCCGACTGACGGGAGCCCCCGATGGGGACGCTCGCCTTCGACGGCGACAACCTCGAGCTCACCGAGGAATTCCTCAGCAGGGCGTACACGCCGATGCAGATCGGCGGCGACACCGAGCACACCCGGGCCCGGATCTCCCGCAACGTCGTCGGGCCGGTCAGCATCGACCTGCTCGACTTCGACTACGACATAAGCCACGACGCCGATGTCATGGGCAAGGTCTGCCTGTGCAGCGTGCTCTCCGGGACCGCGGAGCGGCAGATCTTCCACGGGGAGGCCGGCTCCTTCGGTCCCGGCGACGCGTTCGTGTACGCCCCGCACGACCGGCCCTACTCCGGCGTCATCCGGCGGGCCCGCTACAACATCGTCCTGTTCGACCCGGAGCTGCTGGACCGGGTGGCCGCCACCGTGCCCGGTCGACGAGCCGATCCGGTGCGGTTGACCGGCGACCGGCCCGTCTCCGCGGCGGCCGCGCGGCACCTGCGGCAGACCATCGCCTACCTGCGCGACGGCATCTTCGCGGATCCGATCCTGAGCGCGCAGCCGCTGTTGATCTCCACTGCCACCCAGCTGTTGGCCGCCACCGTGCTGACGACGCTTCCCAACACTGCGCTCATCGACCCCACCATCGAGGACCGCCACGACGCCACCCCGGACACCGTGCGCCGCGCCGTCGCCTTCATCGACGACAACGCCCACCTGGACCTCGCCGTCGCCGACATCGCCGCGGCCGTCAACGTCAGCGTTCGCACCGTGCAAGCCGCCTTCCTTCGACACCTGGACACGACGCCCATGAGCCATCTGCGCCGGGTCCGCCTGTCGAAAGTCCACGACGATCTGGTGGCGGCCGACCCCGCGACCGGAACGAGCGTCACCGCTGTCGCCGCGCGGTGGGGCTTCTTCGAACTCGGCCGGTTCGCCGCCGCCTACTCGCCGCGACGGCCTGAGCTCAGGCGCGGCTGAACAGGATGTCGACCTCGCCCGTCACGGTGTCGGTGATGCCGACCTCGTCGACCTTGGCGCGGACGGGTTCGACGGGATGCAGGGCGGCGATGCCGGCGGCCAGGGTGGGGGTGTCGATCTCCTGCGCCAACGCGCAGTGCGGCACCCACGAGCCCGGCAGGTAGTAGGCGACCGGGTTCTTGACCTTCTTCGCCAGCACGTCGTGCACGGCGGAGTGCACCGCGAGCAGCTCGGCGTCGACGACGGCGGTCAGCACCAGGTTGTTCTCGGTGGTGGGGAAGGTGCCCAGCGTGTAGAGCCAGATGCTGGGCAGCGCCAGCAGGTCGAGCTCGGCGGCGAGTTCGGCGCGGGTCTGCCGGGTGAAGGCGCCGCCGAGCGCGAAGGTGACGTGCGGCCGGTGCCGGCGGTGGCTGCGGGTGGCCAGGCTCGGCACGCCGGCGCGTTCCAGCCGCTGCCACATTCCCCGCACCGCGGTGTCGGCCTCACCGTCGAAGAAGAACTCCAGGGCCTGTGCCATGGAGTTCATCCAACACGGTCACGAGGGGCGCACACCCACGGCGTCGCGGATCTGGTTGCCGAGCTCGGCGACGGTGCGGGCGCAGTGCGCGCAGCAGTAGAACCGGCCGTCGACCTCGACGCCGTGGCCGACGATGCGGCAGCTGCACCGCTCGCAGCGCGGCGCGAGCTTCTCCATCGCGCACTCGAAGGAGTCGAACCAGTGGCTCTCGCCGGACACCGTCCGGATCTCGAAGGCCATCCAGTAGTCGTTGCCGCAGACATCACAGGTCGCCATGGCGCCAGGGTGCGGGCTGGCCGGGAACCCGGCAAACGGGAGCGCCGGCGCTCACCCGTCAGTGCTCACCCGGCAGGGCGAACAGGCCGGCGTCGGTCTGCTCGATCAGTCCGTCCACGAGCAGCGAGTCCAGGCATCGGTCGCGCTGGCCGGCGTCGGACCACGCGGCGTCGAGCAGCGGCCGGGCGACCGGTCCGGGGGCGCCGCGGAGCACGTCGAGCAGCCGACCCCGCACCTGGCGGTCGGTGCCGGCGAACTTCTGCACGGCCTTGACCGGCCCGTTGTACGCGGGGCGGCCGGCGAGCTGCCAGGCACAGGTGTCGAACACCGGGCAGTCCGCGCACCGGGGCGTCCGCGCGGTGCAGATCAACGCGCCGAGCTCCATCAACGCGGCGGAGTAGCGCGCGGCGGCGGCATCGGTGGCGGGCAGCAGGGCCTCGACGTCGGCCATGTCTCGGGTGGTCGACGGGGGACCGGCGTCGCCGGCGCCGTGCACGGCCCGGGCGACGACCCGCCGGACGTTGGTGTCGACGACGGGACACCGCTTGCCGTAGGCGAAGGCGGCGACGGCGCGAGCGGTGTACGCGCCGATGCCGGGCAGCGCCAGCAGGGTGTCCACGTCGTCGGGCACGACGTCGTCATGCTTGAGGGCGATGGCCGACGCGGCCTCGTGCAGGCGCAGCGCCCGCCGTGGGTAGCCGAGCTTTCCCCACGCCCGGACGACCTCGCCCTGGCTGGCGGCGGCCAGCGCGGACGGCACCGGCCAGCGCGCCATCCACTCGTGCCAGATCGGCTCCACGCGGGAGACCGGCGTCTGCTGGAGCATGATCTCACTGACCAGCACGCCCCAGGCGGTGCATTCGGGACGACGCCAGGGCAGATCACGCGCCGTGTCGTCGAACCAGCTCAGCAGTGTGTCGGCGGCAACCATCGCCCCCGATTATCCCTGGCCGGGTGACAACACCTCGTGCAGGGCACCGTTGTGCACGTCGTAGACGAAGCCGCGGATGCTCTCCTTGTGCGGCAGGAACACGCTGTGCCGCAGGCGGGCCATCGAGGTCCGGACGCTGTCCTTGACCTCCTTGAACGCCTCGACGGCCCAGGTCGGCCGCAGGCCGGTGTCGGCCTCCAGCTCGTCCTTGAACTCGTCGTCGGTGGTCATCGACAGCCCACACGAGGTGTGCTGCACGACCATGATCTCCCGCGTGCCCAGCTTGCGCTGGCTCAGCGCCAGCGAGCGGATGACGTCGTCGGTCACCACGCCGCCGCCGTTGCGCAGCACGTGCGCCTCGCCCTGCTGAAGGCCGAACAGCTCGAACACCCGGATCCGGGCGTCCATGCACGTGAGCACCGCGATGTGCAGCGATGGGCTGGCCGAGGACCGGTCCCCGCGGGTCCGGTCGACCAGTGCGGCATTGCGTTCGAGCAACTCGTCGATGGCGGTCATGTCGCACCTCCCTGCCTCTGATCTCTATGGCACCTGGTCGGGGCACGCCTGACAAGGGCAATTGACCAAAGACACAACCGGATTGGGTGACCGCCAGAATCCCTGGCCCTCGGTGCCGGCGGCGTTACCGTCGGTGCATGATCGAGCCAACCGGACCGCTCGACCCGTCGGTGTACTGGCGTCGCCGGGTGGTCGCGCTCGCCGGCTCGGTCCTGGCCGTGGTGCTGCTCGCGGTGATCATCTCAGGCTGGCTCGGCGGCGGCTCACAGGCCGATCCACAGGGGGTGGCCAACAGGCAGAACGTGGTGACGACCTCGGCCAAGCGGCTCACCTCCTCGCCGCCCACCAGCGGCACGATCACGCCGGCCGGGGCCTCCTCGTCCTCGTCGGCCTCGCCCGCGCCGCCGACGACCACCACCACGACCGGGCCGCCCCCACCGCCGCCCCCGCCCGGGCCGTGCCCGGACGCCTCGATCACCGTCGAGGCGCGCATCGCGCAGCCCAGCTACCGGGTCGGTCAGGCCCCGCTGCTCACGCTGGTGGTCACCAACTCCGGCAAGGTCGCCTGCAACCGGGAGGTCACCCGTCAGCTGCGGGAGCTGGTCGTGCTCACCGCGGACGCCAGCACCCGGCTGTGGTCCAGCTCCGACTGCTACTACAAGCAGGACCCGGACACCCGGCTGCTCCAGCCCGGCGAGCAGGCCACGTTCAGCATCGCCTGGGCCGGCCGCACCTCGTCGCCGAACTGCGCGCCCAGCGGGGCGCTGCTGCCGGCCGGCGATTACACGGTGGTCGGAAAGCTGGGTAACCTGACGAGTCGGCCGACGCCGTTCAAGCTCACGTGATTCGCCCAATGGTGTAACGGCTGGACGCACTATTCCCCAATGCCGATCCAGTACGGTGTGGATCCACGGGAAGTCGTTCGAAAGGATCCGTTTCCGGTCATGGACGAGCAGGCAGCGGCGGGAGTTGACCGTTTCCGGTCGACGCTGCTGCGCGCCCTGGTGCTGATCGGCGGCGTGCTCGCCGGCACCGCGCTGGCGTGGCTGCTGTCCTCGGCGACGGCGTCGGCCGCGGAGGAGAGCCCGGTCTCCGGGCTGGTGTCCACCGCGGGGTACGTGATCGACAACTCCGTCACCCACACCGTGCACATCGGCCAGGACGCGAAGGCGGCGGCGCAGGCGCTGCCGGCCGCCGCGCCCGCCGTGCCGGCCCTTCAGGTCCCGGTGCCGCACCTGGTGGCCCCGGTGATCCTGGTCGAGCAGCGGCTCGGCGAGCTGGCGCAGGCCGGTGCCGCCGAGTCGGTCGACCCGGTCGTGACCAGGACCTTCACTCCCGCCGACGGATCTTCGGCGCGGCACCGCGCCGAGGCGGCGCCGGCCGTGGACCGGGTCGTCGCCGACCCCGACCCGGCCGCCGCCGCGCGTCCGCAGGTCGGCCTGGGCACGACGCCGGCCGCGCCGATGCGGCCGGGCGGCCTGCCCAAGTCGTCCGAGGCCGTGCCGTTCGGCGCGCTGCCCGGCGGCGCCTGCGGCCACGACGGTCCGTCCAACGGCGGCGGCGCCTGCCTCGGCGACGGCTTCGCCGGAGTGCCGGCCGCCGCTCCCGCCATGCCCACGCACGCGCCGTCGCGCTGCGTTCCGATGACCGCGCGCCGTCAGCCCGGCATCACCCCCGACTGATTCGCCGCTCGCGCGAACGGTCCGCTCCACCCTCTTTTCTCTTCATCCCCATTTCTGGGTGATCCCTGCCCCGAATCCGTATTTCGTGGGATCACCCGTGTACTCCCGTGACCCGGGAATTCGACAAGGAGAACATTTCCCATGCGTACCTGGATGAGGCGCGGAATTCCGGCCGCCCTGCTCGCCGGTGGCGTGCTGGCGATGACCGCCGGCAACGCCGCCGCGGCGCTCGGCGACCCGACCGGTGTCGCGGACACCGCGCTGCGCCTGACCGACATCGTCGGCCACAAGGGCCTGCCGCCGCTGCCGGACACCAGCCAGATCCAGCTGCCGACCATGCCGATCGGCCAGTCGCAGCGCTCGCTCGACCCGTCCGACCTCGGCGGCAGCAGCCTCTCCCTGAGCAACGTGCAGCTCAACGGCACCGACCTGCCCAAGCCGGCGCTGCCCGGCCTGCCCGCCCTGCCGTCCCTCGGCGGCGACGACCAGCGGTCCATCGACCCCAGCCACATCGCCATCTCCGACCTGCCGCAGCTCCAGCAGCTGCCGAAGGTGCCGAACGTGGGCTCCGGCCTGCCGATCGCCCTGCTGCCCAACCTCAGCACCGAGCGCTCGCTGCCGAACCTCACCTACAGCGGCGCCGTGCCGACCGGTGGGTTGCACAGCCTGACCAAGGTGCCGGACCTGTCCAACGTGTCCGAGCTGACCCAGCTGTCCGACCCGGCCCAGTTGCCGTCGGTGCCGGCGCTGCCGCTCGGCGACGACCAGCGCTCGCTGCCGGCCGTGCCGGCGCTGCCGAAGCTGCCGCTCAACCTGCCGGGCGTGCCCGCCGGCCGTTCGCTGCCGGGCCTGGCCCTGCCGCAGCTCCCGCTGGCCGGCCTGCTGCCGGTGGGCGCTCAGCGTTCGCTGCCGGGCCTGCCCCAGCTGCCGCTCGCCGGCCTGCTGCCGGTGCCGGCTGGTCGTTCGCTGCCGGGCTTGGACCTGCTGAACACGCTGCCGCTCCAGGGTCTGCTGGGTGTTGCCGGCACTGAGCGTGACCTGCCGGGTCTGCCGGCTCTGCCGCTGGCTGGTCTGCTGCCGGTGCCGGCTGGTCGTTCGCTGCCGGGCTTGGATCTGCTGAACACGCTGCCGCTCCAGGGTCTGCTGGGTGTTGCCGGCACTGAGCGTGACCTGCCGGGTCTGCCGGCTCTGCCGCTGGCTGGTCTGCTGCCGGTGCCGGCTGGTCGTTCGCTGCCGGGCTTGGATCTGCTGAACACGCTGCCGCTCCAGGGTCTGCTGGGTGTTGCCGGCACTGAGCGTGACCTGCCGGGTCTGCCGGCTCTGCCGCTGGTTGGTCTGCTGCCGGTGCCGGCTGGTCGTTCGCTGCCGGCGCTGCCGGGCCTGGAGATGGTGCAGGGCCTGCTCACCAACACCCCGCTCGCCGCGCTGCTGGCCAGCACCCCGCTGGGCTCCGTCGCCGGTCGCGACCTCCCCGCCCTGCCGGGCCTGTCCGGCCTGCCGGCTCTGCCGCTGGCCGGTCTGCTGCCGGTGCCGGCTGGCCGTTCGCTGCCGGGTCTGGATCTGCTGAACACGCTGCCGCTCCAGGGCCTGCTGGGCGTCGCCGGCACCGAGCGTGACCTGCCGGCCCTGCCGAAGCTGCCGCTGAACGTGCTCCCCACCCAGCAGCGCGACCTCCCGCAGCTGCCGCTGGTCGGCTCCGCCCTGGCCAAGCTGCCCGCCCTGGGCAACGGCCTGCCGGGCGCCAGCGTGAACGGCATCCACGGCGTCCCCGAGCTCGGCCCGGAGTTCGCCCCGGCCATGCCGACCGACGACTCTGCTCGCTCCCTCGTGCCGGGTCTGCCCAGCACGCCCGCGGTTCTGGGCGGCCTTCTCGGCCACGCCCCGCGGCTGCCGATCAACGGCATCTGAGTAAGTAACCCCACGAAAACGGCCCCTGCCTTCCGCGCGAAGGCAGGGGCCGTTTCTATGGCACGCGTGCCGCGCGCGGCTCGGCCCCTTCGTCGCGACCTCGCGACTCCGCGGCAGGGCCTAGCAGCTGTTGCCGGATATCAGGGACCGAACCACCGCTCCTCGGTGATCCGCGGCGGCGCGGAGGTGGTGCCGATGACCAGCTCGGTGGACAGCGTCACGGTCCGCGGCCGGTTGTGGTCGGCGGCGTTGACCAGCAGCTTGCCGGCGGCGCGACCCTTCTCCAGTACGGGCTGGCGGACGGTGGTCAGCCCGGCCCGCTCGCTCTCCTGGATGCCGTCGAAGCCGGTGATGGTCAGGTCCTGCGGCACCCGCAGCCCCCGCCGCCGGGCCTCGGCCAGCGCGCCCAGCGCGAGGATGTCCGAGGTGCAGATCAGCGCCGTGACCTGGGGATCCCGGTCCAGCAGCTGGGCCGCGGCGGATGCGCCGGAGGCGATGTTGTGGTCGAAGCGCTCGACCACGGGGATGGTCGTCCAGTCCACGTTGGCCGAGGTGAACGCGGTGGCCAGCGCCTCCAGCCGGGCCCGCTGCACGTGGAAGTGCGCGTTGTGCTGCCGCTCGGCGTTGACGAAGTCGTCGTTGCGGTCCCGCGCCAGCCGCATGCACACCACGCCGACCCGCCGGTGGCCCAGCTCGATCAGGTGGTCCGCGACCTGGGTGATGGCGGCCCGGTCATCGATGCCGACCCGGTCCACGGTGTCCAGCTCGGGCTGGTCGCACACCACCGTCGGCACCGGCCGTTCGAGGACCGCCGCGAGGTGCGGGTCGTCGTCGGGCACCGAATAGACGACGAAGCCGTCGACGCCGGCGCGGTGCACCGCGGCGACGTCCTCCCGTTCCGGATTCGCCGGCACCAGGAGCAGGCCCTGGCCGGCGTCCTCGCACGCGAGCGCGAGACCCTCCAGGAAGCCGACCGCCGCCGGGTCGCGGAACGCGTAGGACAGGTTCTCGGTGAGCAGCAGCCCCACCGCGCCCGCCTTGCGGGTACGCAGCGACCGCGCCACCGGGTCGGGACCCGGGTAGCCCAGCCTCCTCGCCGTCTCCAACACCCGCCGCCGCAGCTCCGGCGAGAGCTGGTCCGGCCGGTTGTATGCGTTGGACACCGTTGTCCGCGAAACGCCCAGCTCAGCGGCGAGGGATGCCAGCGTCGCCGGCCGTCGCACATGCATTGACCGCGCCATGGAGTGACCGTAACGGTCAAGAACCAATTCGTGAAGCCGGGTGGGCGCGTGTCCCCCTGAAGCACTATCCCGGCACGTCAAGTGGTCTTTCCCGTTAAGCAACCTTGGTTTGGACCAAGTCACGCCCTCGGAATCGGTCCCGACGACTCTCTGACCACCAGTCTTGGCCGGAACAGCCGGGTGTGCGACGCCGACGGCTCGTGCCGGGAATCGGGGGCCAGACGCTGCACGAGCTCGTCCACGGCTGCGGCGGACATCTCACTGATGGGCTGCGCCACAGTCGTCAGCGCGGGGGTGCTGTGGGCGGCGAACGGGATGTCGTCGAAACCGACTACGGAGAGTTGCGCCGGCACGCACAGCCCGCGCCGGGCGGCCTCCCGCAGCGCCCCGATGGCCATCTGGTCCGACGAGCAGATCACCGCGGTCGGGGTGACGGTGTCGAGCAGCTGCCCGAGCGCGGCGGCCCCGCCCTCCGGCTCGAACGGGCCGTGCGCGACCAGCTCGGGCGGCGCGGGGTGGCCGTTCTCCTCCAGCGCCGCGGCCCAGCCGGCCCGCTTGAGCCGGGACGGCAGCGCCCGCGCCGGCCCGCTGACGAAGCCGATCCGGGTGTGCCCGAGCTCGATCAGGTGCGACGTGGCGAGGTAGCCGGCGAGCTGCTCGTCCACGGCGATGTCGGCGACGTCCAGGGCGGGGACGGCGCCGTTGATGAACACCATCCGCACGCCGTCGGCGACCAGCCGGGTGTAGTAGGCGGCCGCGGGGGCCTCGCCGGGCGGGGAGTTGGTGATCGCCGGCGACACGAAGATCATCCCCTCCACGCCGCGCGCCAGCACCATGCGCACGTACTCCTCCTCGCGCATGCCGGCCGACCGCGTGTTGCACAGCAGCGAGGAGTAGCCGGCGGCCGCCGCGCGGGTCTCCAGCGCCTCGGCGAAGGCCGGGAACACCGGGTTGGACAGTTCCGGCAGCAGCAGTCCGATCACGCCGGTGCGCTGCAGCGCGCCCAGTCCGCGGGGCGAGTACGGCAGGTCGGACAGCGCCGCCAGCACGCGCTGCCGGGTCTCCTCGTTCACGCCGGCGCGGCGGTTGATCACCCGGCTCACGGTCGAGACGCTGACGCCGGCGATCTTCGCGATCTCGGCCAGACCGGGCACCCGCGTCCTCCTGTGGTCAGGGCGTGTCGGGGGAAGCCTGCCCGTGCCGGAAAGCTTTTGCAACGACCGCGCCGAGTCACTGCGCCATTACGGTGCGATCACGACGGTCACCTTGCCGGAGTCCCGTTCACCTGCGTGAAATCCGTGGCAAAACTTTGCAGGGTAACCAGGAGGGGACGGACAGCAATCATGCGACGCACAGCCCTCGTGATCGCCGGCGCGCTGTTACTCACGGCCTGCGGCGGCGGCGCGAGCTCCGGCACGGACTCCGGCAAGGTCGTCTTCTGGGACACCAGCGGCCCCAACGAGCACCCGGTGTTCGACAAGGCAGCCAAGGACTGCGCGGCCAAGGGCGGCTACTCGGTCGACGTCCAGCAGGTCTCCTTCGACCAGGCGCTGGCCAACTACAAGACGGCCGCGCAGGGCGGGCAGGGCCCGGACGTGCTGCGCTCGGACGTCGGCTGGGTCGCCCAGTTGGCCCAGAACGGCCTGATCGCCGACCTGTCGGACGCCGTCACGGACACGTCCGACTACCTCGACGGGCCCCTGGGATCCACCAAGTACAACGGGAAGACCTACGCGGTGCCGCAGGTCACCGACACGCTTGCCTTGCTGTACAACAAGAAGAAGCTCACGGACGCGGGCGTGCAGCCGCCGGCCACCTGGGACGAGCTCAAGACCGACGCGCCGAAACTGGGCGGCCCCAACGCCATCTTCCTCAACAACGACGCCTACTACGCGCTGCCCTTCATCTACGGCGCCGGCGGCGACCTGCTCGACGTGCCGAACAAGAAGATCGTGGTGAACTCGGCGCGGAACGTGCAGGCGTTGCAGACCGCGAAGGGCCTGCTGGACGCCAAGGCCGCGACCACCGCGCTGGACCAGGCCAACTCGTACAACAACATGAAGGCGGCGTTCTCCGCCGGCCAGGTCGCGATGGAGATCGACGGCCCGTGGTCGGTGGTGGACCTGCTCAAGGGCGATGCCTTCAAGGACCCGGCCAATTTGGGCGTGGCGGTGCTGCCCGGGGTGACCGCCGGCAAGGGCAGCGGCCCCATCGGCGGCCAGGACTACGTCGTGCGGCAAGGAACCAAGGCCAAGGCGTCGTCGGTGAAGCTGATCCAGTGCATGAGCGCGACCGACGCGCAGGTGTCCATCTCCAAGCAACTCGGCCTGCTGCCGACGCGCAAGTCCGCCTACGACAGCCCGGACGTGAAGTCGCAGCCGACGGTCACGGCCTTCGAGCCGGCGATCAAGCAGGCGCATCCGCGGCCGTGGGTGCCGGCGGGCGCGCAGCTGTTCGACCAGCTCAAGATCGACTACGCATACGTGCTGTCCGGCCAGAAGGACGCCAAGACGGCGCTGGACGAGGTCGCGAAGACATACAAGGACCAGGTCGTCACCGACTACGCGGCGGGCTGACGTGCGACGCTCCCTGCAACGCCACTGGTACGCGTACGCGATGGTCGCGCCGGTGGTCGTGGTGCTCGCGGTGCTGGTGCTCTATCCGCTGGCGCAAGGCATCTGGTTCACCCTCACCGACATCAACGAGTCCAGCATCGCCAACCCGGTGCTGGACCGCCCGGCCAGCTACTCCTTCGTCGGGCTGCGCAACTACCTCAACGTGCTCTCCGGCGACGGCAGCTACGGCGCGTTCTGGGGCACGCTGGTGCGCACGGTGATCTGGACGGCCTCGTGCGTGGTGCTGACGTACGGCGTCGGCCTCGGGCTGGCGCTGCTGCTGAACCGGCCGATGCGGCTGCGGTCGCTGTACCGGGTGCTGCTGATCCTGCCGTGGGCGGTGCCGGTGTTCATCAGCGCGTTCGCCTGGAAGTTCATGTTCAACAGCCAGTTCGGCGTGATCAACCAGCTGCTCGGGGCGCTCGGGCTGGGCCAGCCGGTGTGGCTGGGGCAGACCGATCTCGCGCTGGTCGCGGTCGTCATCGTCAACGTCTGGGTGGGCGTGCCGTTCATGATGCTGGCGCTGCTCGGCGGCCTCCAGTCCATCCCGGCCGACCTGTACGAGGCGGCCGAGGTGGACGGGGCGACGCCGTGGCAGCGGTTCCGCGACGTGACGCTGCCGGGGCTGCGGTCGGTGTCCGGCACGGTGGTGCTGCTCGGCATCATCTGGACCTTCAACATGTTCCCGGTGATCTACCTGGTGACCGGGCCGGCCGCGAACCCGAACACCCGGATCCTCGTCACGTACGCGTTCGAGCGGTTCTTCTCCGGCGCGTCCCGGGACTACGCCGTGGCGTCCACGTACGGCGTGCTGATCCTGTCCGTGCTGCTGGTGTTCGCCACGTTCTACCGGCGGGCGCTGCGTCGTCAGGAGGCGTTCGCGTGAGCATCGAGACCCTTCAGGCTCCCGTTGTCAACATTCCGGTGCGGCACAAGAGATCCCGGGCGCGCAGCGTCGGCCTGCACGCGGCACTGGTGCTGGCGTCGCTGATCGCGGTGTTCCCGGTCTTCTGGGTGCTGGTGACGTCGTTCAAGCCGGACGGCCGGGCCGTCGCGCCGACGATCCGGCTGTTCGACGAGTCGTCGCTGGCCAACTACGGAGACGTGCTTTCCGGGCAGCAGGGCGACTTCCTGGCCTGGGTCGCCAACTCCGTGGAGATCGCGCTGCTCACCACGGTGATCGCCGTGTTCCTGTCGGCCACCACCGGGTACGCCGTCAGCCGCTTCCGTTTTCCGGGCAGCCGCAAGCTGTTGCTGTCGTTCCTGGTGGTGCAGATGTTCCCGTTCGCGGTGCTGATCGTGCCGCTGTTCAACGTGCTGCTCACGCTCGGGCTCCAGGGCACGAGCATCGGGCTGGTGCTGGTCTACTGCACCACCTCCGTGCCGTTCTGCACGTACATGTTGAAGGGGTACTTCGACACCATCCCGGCCGACATCGACGAGTCGGGGCGGGTGGACGGGCTGTCGCCGTTCGGCGTGTTCTGGCGGCTGGTGCTGCCGCTGGCCCGGCCGGGGCTGGCGGTGACGGCGTTCTACGCGTTCCTCACCGCCTGGGGCGAGGTCGCGTTCGCCTCGGCCTTCCTGAGCGCTTCGGACGAGTCCAAGACGCTGGCCGTCGGGCTCCAGGTGTTCGTGCAACAGAACCGCGTCGAGTGGGGCCACCTGGCCGCCGCGTCGATACTCGTAGCGATCCCCGCGGTCGCGGTGTTCTACCTGGTCCAGCGATTCCTGGTCGCCGGACTGGCCGCCGGGGCGGTCAAGGGGTGACGATTCAGAAACGGTGCGTAGTCGGGGTCCGTCGAGGGGCTGACGTAAACGCTTTCTCGGGTTACTTTGTCGTCACACGTTCGCAGTGAAAGGGACCACACATGGCCGAGGTCGCCTACGTCAGTGCCTCCCGGGTGTTCGCCGGGAACCCGCCGGTGCGCGCGGTCGACCAGCTGGAACTCGACGTCGCCGACGGTGAGTTCCTGGTGCTGGTCGGGCCGTCCGGCTCGGGAAAGTCCACCGCCCTGCGCATGCTCGCCGGCCTGGAGGACGTTGACGAGGGGGCCATCAAGATCGGCGGCAAGGACGTCACCAACGTGCCGCCGAAGGGCCGCGACATCGCCATGGTGTTCCAGTCCTACGCGCTCTACCCGCACATGACGGTCGCGGAGAACATGGGCTTCGCGCTCAAGCTGCGCGGAACGCCCAAGCAGGAGATCAAGGACAAGGTCGCCGAGGCGGCCAAGATGCTGGACCTGACCAAGTACCTGGACCGCAAGCCGAAGGCCCTGTCCGGCGGTCAGCGCCAGCGCGTCGCGATGGGCCGCGCCATCGTGCGCGAGCCCTCCGTCTTCCTGATGGACGAGCCGCTGTCCAACCTCGACGCCAAGCTCCGCGTCGAGACCCGCGCCAACATCGCCGCCCTCCAGCAGCGGCTGGGCACGACCACCATCTACGTCACGCACGACCAGGTCGAGGCCATGACCATGGGCGACCGGGTCGCCGTGCTCAAGGACGGCCTGCTCCAGCAGTGCGCCTCCCCGCGCGAGCTGTACGACCGCCCGGCCAACGCGTTCGTCGCCGGCTTCATCGGCTCGCCCGCGATGAACCTCAAGACGGTTCCGCTGTCCGCCGAGGGCGCCCAGCTGGACGGCCTGACCGTGCCGCTGACCAGGGCCGCGCTGGACAAGGCGTCGTCCGAGGGCCTCAAGGAGGTCACCTTCGGCGTCCGGCCCGAGACGCTGCGCCTGGCCTCCGGCGACGAGCCGGGCATGGAGCTGACCGTCGAGCTGGTCGAGGAGCTCGGCGCCGACGCGTACGTCTACGGCTCGGTGCGCATCGGCGGCCAGCCGGAGCGGTTCATCGTCCGCGTCGACGGCCGCACGCCGCCGGCGTTCGGGCAGAACGTCAAGGTCGCGGTCCGCGACACCAGCGAGGTGCACCTGTTCCACCCGGAGAGCGGCGCCCGCCTGGAAGTCTGATCCGCTGACTCGTGTGGCCCGCCCGGCTCGTCCGGGCGGGCCACACGCGCAACCGGGGTGACCAGGTCGTCGTCTGACCGGATATGCGCGACCTCTACCGGGATGGCTTCGACTACCTCACGTCGAGGCCCGACGTCACGGCTGCCCTGCTGCTCGGCGGCCTCGTCCTGGGGGCGTTGGCGCTGCTGGCGGCGCAGGTGTTCCGCTGGGGCCGGATCGCCTCCGTGCTGGCCGGCGTCAGCCTGGCGCTGGCCCTGTCGGTGACGCTGGTGCGGCCGTACTGGGGCGGCGTGCTGCTCGGCGACCCGCTGCTCGTGTGCGTGCCGGGCGTGTTCTCCGTGGCCGGCAGCGGGGCGATGCTCAACTTCGTGATGCTGATGCCGCTGGCCTTCTTCGGCGTGCTGGCGACCAAGCGGCCGCTGCTGGTGGCGCTGGGCTGTGCCTCGGTCAGCGCCGGCATCGAGATCAGCCAGGCCGTCTTCGAGCTGGGCGTCTGCGACGGCCAGGACTTCCTGAACAACAGCGTCGGCGCCGCGCTTGGCACCCTGGCCGGCTGGCTGCTCCTGCTGGCCTTCGGCCGTAATCGGCGGCAGCTGCGGCGCGAGGCCGCGCCGGTCGGTCCGCCGCCGCCGCTCTGGGCCTCCGTCCCGGCCCGGGTGGTGCCCGATCACGAGACCGTGCCGCTCGGCCGGCCGACCGCGGCCTCCGGGGCGTGGCGCAGGCCGTAACCGCCCGACTGCGGCGAAGAACACACCCCGGCGCACCGGCAGGCCCTCGACCTGCCGGTTCGTCGTGTCCGGCGGGTCAGATCACTCGTCCAGGTGATAACGATTTTCACTCCAACGGGGAAGTTGATCACTTTTCTCACCTAGGCTGCACACGACAACGGTTTCCATTGTTAGATCTTCACGCTGTCGAGGGGTGTGCTGATGACCGTCCGTTTCCGATGGGCCGGAGCGGCCGTGGTGGCCATGGCGGCGATGACCGCCGCCGCGTGCGGCAACGGCTCGGCCGCCCCGGCCGACGGCAAGATCAAGGTGGTCGCGTCCACGGACGTGTGGGGCAGCGTGGTCCGGGCGGTCGGCGGCGACGACGTCGCCGTCACGTCGATCATCGACGACCCGACCAAGGACCCCCACGACTACGAGATCAAGCCCACCGACACCGCCGCCGTCGCCGGCGCGCAGCTGCTGGTCTCCAACGGAATCGGCTACGACGACTTCTTCGCCAAGGCGGTGTCCACGGTCGGCGCGGGCAAGCCGAGCGTGGTGGCGTTCGACGTGTCCGGCAAGACCAAGACCGACGACACCAACGAGCACGTCTTCTACGACCTGCCCACCGTGAAGAAGGTCGCCGACAAGATCGCCGAGGACCTGGGCAACATCGACGCGGGCAGGAAGGCCACCTTCGACGCCAACGCCAAGGCGTTCGACGCCAAGATCGACGGCCTGATCGCCCAGCTCGGCAAGCTGCCCGCCGGCAAGAAGGCCGTGGTCACCGAGCCCGTCGCCAACTACCTGCTGGCCGCCGGCAACGTCTCCGACGCCACGCCCGAGGCGTTCGAGAAGGCCGTCGAGGGCGGCACCGACATCCCCGTCGCGGCCGTCGCCGCGGCTACCGCGCTCATCCAGAACCACCAGGTCGACGCGCTGGTGAACAACGCCCAGACCGAGACCGACGTGACCAACCAGCTCAAGGCGAAGGCCGCCGCGGCCAACATCCCCGTCGTGGACGTGACCGAGACGCTGCCCGCCGGCACGACCGACTACGTTGGTTGGATCGGCAAGGAGGTCGACGCCCTATCGAAAGCGCTCGTGAAGCAGTGACGGCGGACGCGCTCGTCGACGCCGCCCCGGTCAACGCGCCGGCGGCGGCGCTGCGCATGCGTTCCGCGCGGCTCGCGTACGGCAGCCGCGTGCTGTGGGACGGCCTCGACCTGGACATCAGGCCCGGCGAGTTCCTGGCCGTGCTCGGCCCCAACGGCTCCGGCAAGACCAGCATGCTGCGGGTGCTGCTCGGCCAGCAGCCGCTGTCGGCCGGCACCGTGACGATCGCCGGGCACGCGCCCGGCAAGGCCAACCACAAGCTCGGGTACATCCCGCAGCAGCGGGCCATCGACGCCAACCTCACGCTGCGCGCCCGTGACCTCGTCGGACTCGGCCTCGACGGCCACCGCTGGGGCCTCGGCCTGCGCGGGCGGGCCGAACGCCGGCGCAAGGTCGACGCCGTGCTGGCCGAGGTCGGCGCCAGCGACTACGCGGATCACCCGGTCGGGCTGCTCTCCGGCGGCGAGCAGCAGCGGCTGCGGGTCGCCCAGGCCCTGGTCGGCGACCCCGAGCTGCTGCTGTGCGACGAGCCGCTGCTGTCGCTGGACCTCGCCCACCAGCGGGTCGTCAGCGACCTGATCGACGCCCGCCGGCGCACCGCCGGCACCGCGGTGCTGTTCGTGACGCACGAGATCAATCCGGTGCTGCCGCTGGTGGACCGGGTGCTCTACCTGGTCAACGGCCGGTTCCGGATCGGGCCGCCGGACGAGGTGATGACGTCCGAGAACCTGTCCGAGCTGTACCGGACGCCCGTCGACGTGCTGCGCGTGCGCGGCCAGATCGTGGTGGTCGGCGCGCACCAGGAGGCCCACCACTGCCCCGAGCCCACAGCCGAGGTGCGGCCCTGATGCCGGACAAGCTCACCCTCGCCGTGCATCCGGAGGTGCGGCCCTGATGTCCGACTACATCTCCACCACCCTCCTTCTGCTTCCCTTCGTCGGCACCGCCCTGGTGGCCGCCGCCGTGCTCGGCGTGCTGGCCGGCGTGCTCGGGCCGCTGATCGTCACCCGCAACATGGCCTTCTCCGTGCACGGCACCAGCGAGCTGGCGTTGACCGGCGGCGCTGCGGCGCTGCTGGCCGGGATCAACGTCGGCTACGGCTCGTTGATCGGCGCGGTCGTCGCGGCGGTGATCCTCGGGCTGCTCACCCGCAAGGTGTCGGAACACGACTCGGTGATCGGCGCGGTGCTGGCGTTCGGGCTGGGCGTCGGCGTGCTGCTGCTGTCCTTCTACGAGGGCAACTCCGCCAACAAGTTCGGACTGCTCATCGGGCAGATCGCCAGCGTCGACCCGGGCAGCCTGGTGCTGCTGGTCAGCGCGGCGGTCGGCGTGCTGGTGGTGCTCGCTTTCATCTACCGGCCGCTGCTGTTCGCCAGCGTGGACGCCGAGGTGGCCGCCGCGCGCGGGGTGCCGCTGCGGGTGCTGTCGCCGGTGTTCGCGGTGCTGGTCGGCGTGGCGACGGCGCTGGGCGTGCAGACCGTCGGCTCGCTGCTGGTGCTGTCGTTGATGATCACGCCGGCGGCTGCGGCGTCGCGGGTGACGGCGTCGCCGCTGGTGGCCACCGTGCTGTCGATCGTGTTCGCGGAGCTGGCGGTGCTCGGCGGCATCGTGCTGTCGCTGGTGCCGGGCAAGCCGGTGAGCGCGTTCGTCACGGCCATCTCCTTCCTCATCTACCTGGTGTGCCGGCTCGTCGGCGTGTTGCGGGCGCGGCGCATCGGCAGCGGGCGCGGCATGGCGTCCGCCCACCTGGCCGTAGGGGCGGGGACTCCCTGACCCCTGATCGGGGCTTTCCCTAATGGAACGCCAGTCGTTCCGTACTAGCGTTGAACCATGACTGACGAGATCGCCTCGATCGACCCGGCCAATCTCAGAGTGTCCAACGCCGAGCGCGAGCGGGCGGGCTCGCTGCTCCAGGACGCGCTGGACCAGGGCATGATCACCATCGACGAGTTCGGCGAGCGCAGCGCGATCGCCGCGTCGGCCAAGGTGCGCGGGGAGCTGACCGCGATCCTGGCCGACCTGCCCGCCGCCGTGCAGAACGGCACCGTGGCCCTGACCTCGCGGGCGGCGGTCGACACCGAGCGTCCGCTGGAGCTCAACGCGGGCATGGGCAACGTGAACCAGGTCGGCGAGTGGACCGTGCCGGCCCGGATCAACGCCCGCTGCTCGATGGGCAACGTGAAGATCGACTTCAGCGAGGCGATCTGCCGGCACCGCGACGTGTGGCTGCACGCCGAGTGCGGCTGGGGCAACATCAAGGTGCTGGTGCCGCACGGCTGGACCGTGGTGGTGGAGTCGGTGTCCGTGGGCAGCGGCCGGCTGACCAACAAGATCACCTCGCCCGGTGACCCGCACCTGCCGGTGCTGCACGTCGAGGGCAGCGTGAGCGCGGGCGACATCAAGATCCGTTACGCGGACTGAGATATTCGCTCGTCCCGTTCGCTACCGTCGTCACATGCGGGCCTATTACGAGCGGGACGAAGAAGACGGGCGGCTCGGCCAGGGGGTCGGGCTGCTGGAGCTGGTGCGCACCAAGGAACTTGTGCGGCGCCATCTACCGCCCGCACCGGCGTCCATTGTGGACGTCGGTGATGGCACCGGGGTGCACGCGCGCTGGCTGGCCGAGCTCGGTTACGACGTCGACCTGGTCGACCCCGTGCCGCTGCACGTCGGCCGCGCGGCGGAAATCCCCGGCGTGACGGCGGTTCTCGGCGACGCGCGCAAGCTGGACGCGGCCGACGAGTCGTACGACTCGTCCTCATGTGCGGGCCGCTGTACCACCTGCTGACCGTCGAGGACCGGCTGGCGGCCTGGCGCGAGGCGCGGCGGGTTCTCAAGCCCGGTGGGCACGTCGCCGCCGCGACCATCTCCCGCTTCTCCTCGTTCCACGACGGCCTGTACCGAGATCTGTTCCGGTATCAGGAGTTCCGGGACATCGTGACGTCCACTGTGGTCGACGGGCACCACCGTCCGCCCGAGGACCGGCCGTTCAACTGGTTCACCCACACGTACTTCCACCGCCCGGAGGAGTCCGTCCAGGAGGCGGCGGACGCGGGATTCCTTGCGCCACAGGTGTTCGCCATCGAAGGCAGCGCGCGGGCGCTGTCCGACGACGAGGTGGAGGCCCGGCTGGCCGACCCCGAGCGCCGCGAGCGGCTGCTGTGGGCGCTGCGGCTGGCCGAGACCGAACCCAGCGTGCTCGGCGTCTCCTCGCACCTGCTCACCGTGGCGCGCAAGGGTCAGCCGGCCTGACAGCTCCGGGCGTAGGCGCTGGTCAGCTTGAGCGTCGCCGGCAGCGACGGGCGGGCCGGCCACACCTGCACCAGGTAGGAGTCGACCGGTTCGCCGTCGTGCTCGTCGGCCGTGTCCAGGTCGTGCCCGGCGTCCATTCCCCTTGCGTGGTAACGCAATCGGTGGTTGCCGGGGCCGGCCGGCAGCGCGCCCAGCGGGTGGCTGTCCTCGCCGGCCCACTCCACCAGGTGCAACTCGTCCTCGGTCGGCGCGAAGTCGATCTCCACCACGTCCTCGTAGTCGAGCAGGTTCGCGCCGGGATCGGCCGCGGCGACGTCCACCCGCATGCCGACGTGGCCGGTGTGCAGGCCGGTGAGCAGGATCGCCTCGCCGCCGTACACACCGACGATGCCGACCGGGTTCGCGGTGAAGCAGCGGTCCCAGTCGGGGCCGCCGTGGGGGTCTCCGCTGAGATAGAGCTGGCCGTCGTGAATCCAGACGTGACCGTCGAACGCCATCACCGCATGATCCTAATGGGTGACGTCGTATGGTGGGCCTATGACCGAGCACGATGATCGACAGGCCCGGTTCGACCGGGGGATGGCACTGCTCAACGAGGTCAGCGGGGGCATCGGGCCGGCGGTCGTGGAGTCGCTCGCCGACGTCTCGCCCGAACTCGCGCACCAGACGGTGGCCTGGGGTTTCGGCGAGATCTACTCCCGGCCGCAGCTGCCGCCGCGGGACCGGCAGCTCGTGACCATCGGCATGCTGACCGCGCTCGGCGGCTGCGAGCCGCAGCTGCGGGTGCACGTCAACACCTCGCTCAACGTCGGGCTCACGCCGGCCGAGATCGTCGAGGCGATGCTCCAGGCCGCCGGCTACTGCGGTTTTCCCCGTGCCCTGAATGCGACCGCCGTGGCCAAGGAGGTCTTCGCCGAGCGCGGCCTGCTGCCCGTGACCTGAGTCAGTTCGCGATCGACACCGTGGCCCGGACCGTGGCGTCGTCGGCGAGGCTGCGCAGGATGCTGTCGGCGACGTTCGCGCGGGAGATCCGGCTGCCGCCGCGGACGTTGCGGCCCAGCTGGCTGCGGTAGGCGCCGGTGAGCGGGCCGTTCGTCAGCATCGGCGGTCGGATGATCGTCCAGTCCAGGCCGCTGGCCGTCACCACGTCCTCCATGTGCCGCATGTCGGTCCAGCCGTGCACGAGGATGCGCCGCAGGATCGGCTTGACCAGGGTCTTCGTCAGCGGGCCGTCGCCGTCGGTGACCATGCCGCTGTTGCTCACCACGATCAGCCGGCGGACGCCCGTCGCGCGCATCGCCTCGACGATGCTGGCTGTGCTGTCCGTCTGCACGGTCGTCGGCCGGCGGGCGTCGCGTGATCCGATCGCCGTCACCACCGCGTGCCGGCCGTCGATGAACGGCGCGATCGCCGCCGGGTCCATCACATCCCCCTTGGCCACGTCCTTCGCCTCGAGCGCGGCCGGGTCGCGCACCACCGCCGTGACCTCGTGACCGGCCTTGGTCGCCTGGTCCAGGAACTGCCGCCCGGTGCCGCCGGTCGCGCCGAACAGGGTGATCAGCATCATTCGCCTTCCCTCGGTTGGTGAGTACTCACCAACCGCTATAGTTGGTGAGCACTTACTCACCTGTCAAGCGTTGGAGGCTCGGTGAGCACTCGGGACCGGATGGTCGACGCCGCGGCCGAGGTCATGCGCGCCCGCGGGCTTGCGCATGCCACCACCAAGGAGATCGCCCGAGCCGCCGGCTTCTCGGAAGCCGCCCTGTACAAGCACTTCCGGGACAAGACCGAGCTGTTCCTGGCCGTGCTCGCCGAGCGCACCCCCGGCGAGCTCACCGTCCTGCTCGCCGGCCTCCGCTCCCGGGCCGGCACCGACACCGTCCGTCAGCACCTCACCGACATCGCCCGCGCCGCGCTGGCCTTCTACGGCCACACCTTCCCCATGGCTGCGTCTTTGTTCGCCGAGCCTTCCCTCTTCGCCGCCCACCGCGCCGCCCTCCGCGCCCAGGACGCCGGCCCCCACCGCGTACGCGACGCCGTTGCCGATTACCTTGCCGCCGAACAGAACCTCGGCCGCGTCCCGGCCTCCGCCAACGTCCGCGCCGCCTCCGCCCTACTCATCGGCGCCTGCTTCCAACAGGCCTTTCTCGGCCACTTCGTGGAGGACATCGAGGACGCCGACTCCTTCGCCGAGTCGTTGGCAGACACCGTGATCGCCGGAATCGGCTGATCAGAACTGGTAGTACAGGAACGGGCTGAAGGTGCCTGACGCCAGGAGGATGGCGGCGTAGGGGAGGCCGAGGATCATCACGGCGGCGCGGAGGGCGACGGCGGGGCGGGTGCGGGCGGACTCGAGGAAGCGGCCGGTGGCGTGGCGCGCGGGCATGAGCACGATGAGCAGGGCCAGCAGGAGCACGAGGGTGCGCTGGTTGCTGAGGGTGGGGCCGACGACGTCGCCGAGGCCGGCGAAGTCGGGGACGATCATGTGCCCGAGCATGACGAAGGCCTTGCCGAGGTCGGGGGCGCGGAAGAAGACCCAGCCGACGACGACGAGCAGCATGGTGCCGATGCGGCGCAGGAGGCGGTGGATGGGGACCTCGGGGGAGGCCCGGAGGCCGAAGCCGCGTTCGACGACGAGCAGCGCCCCGTGGAAGAGGCCCCACACCAGGAAGGTCCAGTTGGCCCCGTGCCAGAAGCCGGTGAGCACGAAGACGACGGCCAGATTCCGGTACGTCTTGGCCTCGCCGTGCTTGTTGCCGCCCAACGGGATGTACACGTAGTCCCGGAACCAGCGCGACAGGGACATGTGCCACCGCCGCCAGAACTCGGTGATGGTGACCGACGAGTACGGCCGGGCGAAGTTCTCGGGCAGCCGGAAACCGAGCATGCGTCCGAGACCGATCGCCATGTCCGAATAGCCGGAGAAGTCGAAGTACAGCTGGAGCGTGTACGCGATCGCCCCGAGCCAGGCGATGCCGGACGTCATCTGCGGCGACGCGGTGTCGAAGCAGGCGGCGACGACCGGCCCGAGTTGGTCGGCGACGATGACCTTCTTGGTCAGCCCCAGGGCGAACCGGGGAAAGCCGGCGGCGAAGTCGTCGAGCCGGTGGTACCGCTTCTGCGGCAGCTGGTCGGCGATCTCCCGGTACCGCACGATCGGCCCGGCCACCAGCTGCGGGAACATCGCGATGTACGCGATGAAGGCCACCGGGTTGCGGGCGGCCTTGCGCTCCCCGCGGTGGATGTCGACCAGATACGAGATGTGGTGGAACGTGTAGAACGAGATGCCGATGGGCAGCGCGATCTGCGCCACCTGAACCCCGCCGCCGAACAGGCTCGCGAGGGCATTGGCCTGCTCGGTGAGGAATCCGGCGTACTTCCAGATCACCAGCGCGGCCAGGTTCACGGCGATCGCCCCGGCCAGCACGACGCGGCGGTCACCGGCGCTCAGCCGGCTGCGGTCGGCCTCGAGCAGCATGCCGACCATGTAGTTCAGGGCCATGCTGCCCAGCAGCAACAGCGTCGTCGGCCCGGCCCCCGCGGCGTAGAACACCAGGCTGGCCACGGCGACCACGCCGTTGCGCCAACCACGTGGCGTCGCGAGCACGGCCAGCAGCACGACCGGCACGAAGTACCACAGGAACAGCGGGCTGACGAAGTTCATCCTCGGCCTCGGGTCAGGGACGGACGGTCGACCCTAACCCAAGACCGAGCGGCCGATTGGCCGAACGTTCAGATCCGACCGGCCACCCGTCGACGGCGTGCCACTTCGGCCAGCACGACCCCGGCGGCGACGGAGGCGTTGAGCGATTCGACGCCCGCGGCCATCGGGATGGACACGGTCTGGTCGCACGTTTCCCGCACCAGCCGGGACAGCCCGCGACCCTCCGAGCCGACGACCACGACCAGCGGCCCGGTCGCCAGCTCCAGCTCGTCCACGGAGATCGTCGCGTCGGCGTCCAGGCCGATCACCATCAGCCCCTCCGACGCCCAGTCCTTGAGCGTCCGGGTGAGGTTGGTGGCGACGGCGATCGGCATCCGTGCGGCGGTGCCGGCGCTGGTCCGCCACGCCACGGCGGTCATACCGGCGCTGCGGCGCTGCGGCAGCAGCACGCCCTGCGCGCCGAACGCGGCGGCGGAGCGCACGACGGCGCCGAGGTTGCGCGGGTCGGTCACGCCGTCCAACGCGACCAGCAGCGGCGGCTCGCCGCTGTCCCGCGCCTGCTTGAGCAGCTCGTCGGGGTGCGAGTACGAGTACGGCGGCACCTGGAGCCCGAGCCCCTGGTGCATGGCCCCGGCGGTGATCCGGTCCAGCTCGCCCCGGGCCACCTCCAGCACGGAGATGCCCCGGTTGCCGGCGAGCTTGATCGACTCGGCGACGCGTTCGTCGGCGTCGATGCCGATCGCCACGTACAGCGCGGTGGCCGGCACGCCGGCCCGCAGACACTCGACGACCGGGTTGCGCCCGGCCACCGTCTCGGCGCTGTTGGCCGACCGCTTGGACCGCTTCTGCTGGTCCTCCTTGCGCGCGGCGGCGGCGTTGGCCTTGCGCTGCGCCGGATGCCCGGTGCGGTCCGACGCCTTCGGCGTCGGACCCTTGCCCTCCAGGCCCTTCGACCGCTGGCCACCCGAGCCGACGACGGCGCCCTTCTTGGTGCCGGTCTTGCGCATGGCGCCACGCCGCTGGGAGTTACCCGCCATCAGTCAGTTCCTCACAAGCTCCACTTAGGACCGCCGGGGGTGTCCTCGACGGTGATGCCGGCCTTGGAAAGCCGGTCGCGCAACAGGTCCGCGGTCGCGAAGTCGCGCTCGGCCCGGGCCCGCTGCCGTTCCTCCAGCAGGTGGCCGATCAGCACGTCCAGCGCCTGCTGCATGCCGTTGTCCGCAGTGGACGATCGGGACCACTTGTCGGACAACGGGTCCAGCCCCAGCACGCCCATCATGGCGCGCACCGAGCCGGCCGCCCCGCGGGCCGCCTCCTGGTCGCCGGCGTCCAGCGCGACGTTGCCCTCGCGCACGGCGGTGTGCACGGCGGCCAGCGCGGCCGGCGTGGCCAGGTCGTCGTCCATCGCGGCGGTGAAGTCGGCGCACAGCACGCCGGGCTCCACCGAGCCGGTCTGCTGGACGACGCGCTGCACGAAGTTCTCGATCCGCCCGTACGCCGACACGGCCTCGTCCAGCGCCGCGTCCGAGTACTCGATGGTCGACCGGTAGTGCGGGCCCACCAGGTAGTACCGCAGCTCGACGGCCCGGGCCTTGCCCAGCATGGCCGGGATGGACATGACGTTGCCGAGCGACTTGGACATCTTCTCGCCGCTCATGGTCACCCAGGCCCAGTGCATCCAGTACCGGGAGAACGGGTCGCCGGCCGCCCGGGACTGGGCCTGCTCGTTCTCGTGGTGCGGGAACACCAGGTCCAGCCCGCCGCCGTGGATGTCGAACTCCGCGCCCAGGTAGTACGTGGACATGGCGGAGCACTCCAGATGCCAGCCGGGCCGGCCGGCGCCCCACGGCGTCGGCCAGGACGGTTCGCCGGGCTTGGCGCCCTTCCACAGCGTGAAGTCGCGCGGGTCCCGCTTGCCGCCGAGCACCGGGCCCTCGCCCTGCTTCACCTCGTCCAGCCGCTGCCCGGACAGCGCGCCGTACTCGGGGAAGGACTCGACCGAGAAGTACACGTCGCCGTCGGCGGCGTAGGCCTTGCCGGCGTCGATCAGCCGCCGCATCAGCTCGACCATCTGCGTGATGTGCCCGGTGGCCCGCGGCGAGATGGAGGCCGGCAGGCAGCCCAGCACGTCGTAGGCGTCGAGGAACGCGCGCTCGTTCGTGGCCGCCCACTCCCACCAGGGGCGACCGGCCTCGGCGGCCTTGGTGAGCACCTTGTCGTCGATGTCGGTGACGTTGCGCACGTGCAGCACGGTGGTGCCGTCGTGCTCGAGCCAGCGCCGGAGAACGTCGAAGTTGACCGCGCCACGGATGTGTCCCAGATGCGGCGCGCCCTGCACTGTGGCCCCACACTCGTAGATCGACACGGTGCCACTGCGCGCAGGCTGGAAGGCCCGCAGACTACGGGTCGCGGTGTCGTGGAGGTGAAGGCTCACACGCAAATGGTACGCACCCCCGCATGGCCATTACATTCGCCCAGGTCACGCTGCGTGAGAAGGGGCGCCGGCCAACCGGCCGGCGCCCCTTCCGCGGACGGTCAGGTCAGCTGTCCGTCCTCCTCCTGCGTGTCAGCAGCACGAGCCCGCCGCCGAGGACCAGCAGCAGCCCGGCCAGCGCCACCAGCGGGGCGCTGTCGGCGCCGGTGTAGGCCAGCTGCGCCGGCTGGGCGCCGGTCGGCGTGGCCGGGACGACCGGAGCCGCTTGCGGCTGCGGGACCACACCGCAGTCCATCGACATGTCCTGCCGGTGCCCGGACCCGAGCGTGGTGCTCGGCGTGCAGGCCGACGCCGGCGCGGCCGCCGAGTCGGTGCCGTTGTGGTTGGCGGCGTTCTGCTTGGTGACCCGGTACTTCCCGGTGACCGCGAAGCACACCGTGTACGTGCCGTCCGGCAGGTTGTCGAACAGGTACTTGCCGTTGCCGTCGGTCGTGGTGGTGTACGACGTGCCCTTCAGCGTCACGGTCACACCCTTGATGCCGGGTTCACCGACGTCCTGGATGCCGTTGCCGTTGGTGTCGGACCACACGAAGTCGCCGATCCGGTTGGCCGGCGCGACGATGCCGGCGTCCAGGGTCAGGTCCTTGCGGTGCCCGACGCCGAGCGTGGTCGACTTCGTGCAGCCGCTCGCCGGGTCCGCCGCCGAGTCGGTGCCGTCATGGTTGGCGGCGTTCTGCCTGGTCACCAGGTATTCGGTGTACTGCGCCGGCAGCTTGGCCACGTCGAAGCAGACCGTGTACGTGCCGTCGGGCAGGTTGTCGAACAGGTACTTGCCGGCGGCATCGGTGGTCGTGGCGTAGGAGGTGCCCTTCAACGTCACGGTCACGCCCTGCACACCGGGCTCACCGGCGTCCTGGACGCCGTTGCGGTTGCCGTCGACCCACACGAAGTCGCCCAGCTGGTTCGGCGGCGCGGAGATGCCGGCGTCCAGCGTGAGGTCCTGCCGGTGCCCGACCCCCAGGGTGGTGGTCGTGGTGCAGCCGGTGGTGTCCGCGGCGGAGTCGGTTCCGTTGTGGTTGGCGGCGTTCTGCTTCGTCAGCGCGTAGTCGCCGTACTGCTGGGGGAGCTTCGACAGGTCGAAGCAGACGCTGTACGTGCCGTCGGGCAGGTTGTCGAAGGCGTACTTGCCTCCTGCGTCGGTCACGGTGCTGCCGGGGGTGGTTCCCTTCAGCGTCACCGGCACGTTCGGCACGCCGGGTTCACCGGCGTCCTGGATGCCGTTGTGGTTGCTGTCGACCCACACGAAGTCACCGAGCTTGTTGTTCGGCGCGGCGATGCCGGCGTCCAGCCTCAGATCCGAGCGGTGTCCGACGCCGACCGTGGCGTCCGGCGTGCAACCGTTGGTGCCGACCGCCGAGTCGGTTCCGTTGTGGTTGGCCGCGTTCTGCGTCGTGAAGGCGTAGTCCCCGTACTGCTGCGGGAGCTTCGACAGGTCCACGCACACCTTGTAGGTGCCGTCCGGCAGGTTGTCGAACAGGTACTTGCCGTTGGCGTCCGTGGTGGTGGAGGCGGTCTGCGTGCCGGTCAGGTTGACCGTCACGCCCTCCAGGCCGGGTTCACCGGTGTCCTGGATGCCGTTGTGGTTGCTGTCGACCCAGACGTAGTCGCCGACCTGGTTGGGCGGACTCATGATGCCCGCGTCCAGGGTCATGTCCGCACGGTGCCCGGCACCCAGCGTCGTGGTCATCGTGCAGCCGGTGGTGTCCGCGGCGGAGTCGGTTCCGTTGTGGTTGGCGGCATTCCGCTTGGTCACCTGGTAGTCGCCGTACTGCTGCGGCAACTTCGAGACGTCGAAGCAGACGCTGTACGTGCCGTCGGGCAGGTTGTCGAAGAGGTACTTGCCGCTGGCGTTGGTGGTGGTCGTCGCCGACTGCGGGCCCTTCAACGTCACCGTGATGCCCTGGACACCGGGTTCACCGGCATCCTGAACACCGTTCTTGTTGCTGTCGACCCAGAAGTAGTCGCCGAGGCGGTTCACCGGCGGCTGGATGCCGGCGTCCTGGGTCATGTCCGCCCGCTTGTCCGAGCCGAGCGTCGTCGGCGCGGTGCATGCGGTGCCGGGGTCGGCCGCGGAGTCGGTGCCGTTGTGGCTGGCGGCGTTCTGCTTGGTCAGCTGGTAGTCGCTGTACGCCTGCGGCAGCTTCGACAGGTCGAAGCAGACGGTGTAGGTGCCGTCGTTGAGGTTGTCCACCAGGTACTTGCCGTTGGCGTCGGTGGTCGCGGTGCCGACGACCTTGCCGGTGTTGTCCTTCACCGACACCGGAACGCCCTGCACGCCCGGCTCGCCGCTGTTCTGGATGCCGTCCTTGTTGAGGTCGACCCAGACGAAGTCACCGATCTTGTTCGGCGGGCTGACGATGCCGGCGTCCAGCGTCAGGTCCTCGCGCTTGGTCGGGCCCAGAGTCGTCGGCGCGGCGCACTTGGTCGACGGGTCGGCCGCCGAGTCCGTGCCGTTGTGGTTGGCGGCGTTGGCCTTGGTGAAGCTGTCCCCGCCGTACTGCGCCGGCGCCGTGCTCAGGTCGAAGCACGCCGTGTACGTGCCGTCCGGCAGGCTGTCGAACAGGTAGTGGCCGTCCACATCGGTGGTCGTCGTGGACGAGGTGCCATTCAGCGTGACGGTGACGCCCGGAACGCCCGGCTCGCCGCTGTCCTGGATGCCGTTCTTGTTGGTGTCCAGCCAGACGAAGTCGCCGAGCTTGTTGGTCGGCGGCACCAGGCCGGCGTCCAGGGTCAGGTCCTGGCGCTTGCCGGTGCCCAGCGTCGTGGTGTTGGTGCACTTCGTCGACGGGTCGGCGGCTGAGTCGGTGCCGTTGTGACCGGCGGCGTTGGCCTGGGTCAGCTGGTAGCTGGCGTACTGCCCGGCGGCGCTCGTGTCGAAGCAGACCTGGTAGGTGCCGTCGGCGAGGTTGTCGAACAGGTACTTGCCGCCGGCATCGGTCTTCGTGGTGCCCAGCGTCGTGCCCTGGTCGTTCTTCAGCGTCGCGGTGACGCCCAGGACACCGGGTTCGCCGCTGTCCTGGATGCCGTTCTTGTCGGTGTCGATCCAGACGTAGTCGCCGAGCTGGTTGGGCGGCCCGGTGATGCCGGCGTCGAGCGTGAGGTCCTCGCGCTTGCTGGCGCCCAGCGTGGTCGTCGCGGTGCAGCCGGTGGCGTCCGCCGCGGAGTCGGTGCCGTTGTGGCCGGCGGCGTTCTGCTTGGTCGGCTTGTAGTCGGCGTACTGGGCCGGCAGCTTGGAGAAGTCGAAGCAGACGCTGTACGTGCCGTCCGGCAGGCCGTCGAACAGGTACTTGCCGCTCGCGTCGGTGGTGCCGGTGCCGGTCTTCGTGCCCTTCAACGTCACGGGGATGCCCTGCAGACCCGGCTCGCCGGAGTCCTGGATGCCGTTGTGGTTGGTGTCCACCCAGACGTAGTCGCCGAGCTTGTTCGTCACCGGCGGGGTCGGCGTGGAGACCTTGATCGTCGCTGTCGCCGTCTGGTTCGGCAGGTTGCCGCCGGGGGAAGTCACGCCGGAGACGGTCGCGGTGTTGACGTGCCCGTCATCGGCCGCCGCCACGTTGGTGTGCGAGCAGGTCAGCGCCTTGTTGGCGCCGGCGGCCAGCGTGAACGGGCTGCCGGCGGGCTGCGTCGTGCACCACGGGTCGTTCACCGTGATGCCGGTCAGCTGCTGGGTGCCCTCGTTGGTCACGGTGATGCGGTAGTTGGCGGTGCCGCCGGCCGGGATCGTGGCGGTCGGCCCCCACGCGCCGGTGGTCGGGTCCTGCACCTCCTTCTTCACGCTGTACGCCGCGAGCTGGAGGAACACGCAGTCCCACTTCACCCAGTTGTAGTTGGTGCTGGCGAAGAACTTCACCGAGGCGGTGCCGGCGGGCGCGGTGTACGGCGCGAAGTCCTGCCGTCCGACCTTGCCGTCGGTGTTGACGTCGTGGGTGACCTTCAGCTGGGTCTGCGCCAGCTGGGTGCCGCCGGAATCGTAGAACCGCAGGCCGGTGTACTGGTCGTTGCCGCTCTGGGCCAGGTTCGACGCGTGCGTGCCGGTCCAGTCGGTGAGCGTGTAGATGCCGCCCGGGAACACCTTGGGCACGCTCTCGTACGCGGTGCTGACCTTGCCGTCCGGCGTGGAGATCAGCGCGTAGAGCTTGCCGTCCTGGGGGTAGGTGCCGTCCGTGTACAGCTTGGGCTGCTTGCTGTTCGGCGTGCCCGAGGGCACGGGCGAGGCCGGCGTGAAGGTGTAGCCGGTGGGGGCGCCACCGCTGCCCGTCTGCTCGACGCTCGGATTGGGCGCGATGCCGCCCACGCAGCCGGCCGGCACGGTCGGCCCGGCGGCCGTCGCCGACGGTGCGAGCACGGCGCCGCTGGCCACCAGTGCTATCGACGTGAAAACGGCCAGTATCGACGTTGATTTGGCGCGTGACCTGCTCACCTGACGGCACCTCGGTTCCGCTCGCAGGAGAATTCCTCGCGACCGTATTCGCCGGTGATCGTCGACGGTATCCCTGGAAGGGGGAAATCGTTTACACGCAGGTGGAAGGCCGGGTCGGTTCCGCAGGGAAAGGCCTTTTTCCACGCCGTGGCGGCGCCCGTTTGTCACCCGCGCGAGTTAGTCGCGCGCGCTATCGAACAGGCGTTTCCGGTAGTCGACGGCCCGTTCGGATTAGTCCCCGAAAGAGTGAGTTTGGGCGATGCCGTAAGCGGACAGCGCCGCCAGCAGGGCGTCCGGGCGCTGCGCGGTGGGCAGCGGGTCGACGATCGCCACCGAGCAGCCCAGCGCCGCGGCGCCGCCGTCGGCCTCCTCGCTGTCGCCGACCATCAGCGCGTTGGCCGGCTCCAGGCCGAGCCGCGCGCAGGCGGCGGCGAAGATCTCCGGCTCCGGCTTGACGTGACCCTCCACATAGGACATAACGACGACATCGACCAGGTCCACGATGCCGTGCCTGGCCAGCACCGGGCGGATGTCCCAGCCGATGTTGCTCACCACGGCGCTGCGCAGACCGGCGGCGCGCACGGCCCGAAGGGCCGGCAGCACGTCGGGGTACGGCACCCAGTTCTCGGCGTCCAGCATCCGTCGGTAGACGGTCTCCGCGGCCCCGCCGGGCAGCCCGGCCGCGTGCAGCGCGGCGGTGTAGACGGTGTGGTGCACGGTGGTGTCGAGGTCGCGGCGGTGCCACGCCTCGTGCAGCTCCTCGGGCAGGCCCTCGGAGATGCCGACGGGGGCGGTGAGCCGGCGCATGAGCTCCACCTGGTCGGTGATCTCCAGGGGCGCGCCCGCGTCGTCCATCAGGCCGTCCAGCACGCCGGAGCCGAACTCCAGGCGGCACAGCGTGCCGGAGAAGTCGAACAGGACACCTTGGATGTCAGCCACACCGCCAACGTAGTTGGTCTGGACCGCCGCGCCCAAGCGAACGTGACGCGGTCGCGGCGGTCCACAGTGGACTGATTACTCAGGCCGCGTAGCCGGTCACCTTCTGCGGCGTGAGTCGGATCACCACACGCACGGTGCTCTCCGGCTCCATCGGGTAGTCCTCGCCGCGGTACTTGTGCGACAGCGAGTTGATCAGCTCACGGCCGCCCTCCGGCGTCATCGTCGCCGAGCCGCGCACCTCGATGTAGCTGTACGGCTGCTGCTGGTCGAAGATCGTGACGCTGATCCGCGGGTCCCGGCGCAGGTTGCGCTCCTTCTGTCGGCCGACGACCGTCGAGAAGAGCAGGTCGTCGCCGTCGCGGGCGACCCACACGACCGAGGTCTGCGGGCTGCCGTCGGGGTTCAGGGTCGCGATGGACGCGAAGTTGGCGCCGTCGATGAGGGCGCGGGACGCATCGTTCAGGGAAACCGACATGTGCAGACCCTAGTTCGTTGCTGGCACAACCAGCGCGGTGGCGACCGCCGCGATGCCCTCGCCGCGGCCGGTGAGGCCCAGCCCGTCCGTGGTCGTCCCGGACACCGAGACGGGGCCGCCGATCGCGTCGGACAGCACGCGCTGCGCCTCCTCCCGGCGCTTGCCGATCTTCGGCCGGTTGCCGATCACCTGCACCGCCGCGTTGCCCACGCTGAAGCCGGCGTCGTCGAGCCGACGGCGCACCTCCGTCAGCAGGGTGACGCCGCTCGCGCCGGCCCAGCGCGGGTCGCCGGTGCCGAACACCGCGCCGAGATCGCCCAGACCGGCCGCCGACAGCAGCGCGTCGCACAGCGCGTGCGCGGCGACGTCGCCGTCGGAGTGGCCCTCGCAGCCGTCGACGTCCGGCCAGAGCAGCCCGGCCAGCCAGCAGTCGCGGCCGGCCTCGACGGGGTGCACGTCGGTGCCGACGCCCACGCGGGGGAGGAAGGTCACAGGCCCCCCCTCGCTGGCGCTCGGCGGGTCTGCGACCCAGGTCCCTGTGTTGAACGGTGCCCTCGCAAGCTCGGTCACAGTCCCCCCTCGCTGGCGCTCGGCGGGTCTGCGACCCAGGTCCCGGTGTTGAATGGTGCCCTCGCAAGCTCGGTCACAGCTGCGCTCCTGAGAACAGCGCCTCGGCGATCACCAGATCGAACGGGGTGGTGATCTTCAGGGCGTGCGGGTGGCCGGCGACGGTGGCGACGGGCTCGCCCAGCCGCTCGACCAGACCGGCGTCGTCGGTCACCGGGGCATCTTGCTGATCATGGGCCCGGCGCAGCAAGTCGATGTCGAAGCCCTGCGGGGTCTGCACGACGCGCAGCCGGGACCGATCGGGGGTGGCGACCACGTGCCCCGCGGAATCGACCTCTTTGACCGTGTCCGCGACGGGCAGCACGGGAATCACGGCGGGCGCGCCGGCTCGAACCGCTTCGACGACGGCGCGAATCACCTCGGGCGGGGTGAAGCAGCGGGCGGCGTCGTGCACGAGGACGACACGGGTGTCGGGGTGGGTCGAGACCGCCTCGTCGAGCGCGAGACGGACGGAGTCGGAGCGTTCCTCACCGCCGGGCACGACACGGACGGTGGGACCGAACTCACGCAGCGCGTCGACGACCACGTCCACCATGTCCGGCGGGGCCGCGACGACGACCTGGTCGACACAGCCGGCGGCGAGCAGGCCGCGCACGGCATGGACCAGAAGGGGAGCCCCGCAGACGGGGACCAGCGCCTTCGGGATGGGGGCGCCGAGGCGTACTCCCCGGCCGGCCGCGGGCACGAGCGCCACGACGCGCGCGTCCGCGGCCACCGGAGTCGTCAACGAAATTCAGGATGCGGTAGCGAGGACCTCGTCCAGCAGGACCTCGGCCTTGTCTTCGTCAGTGCCTTCGGCCAGTGCGAGCTCACTGACCAGTATCTGCCGTGCCTTGGCCAACATGCGCTTCTCGCCGGCGGACAGCCCGCGGTCCTTCTCGCGTCGCCACAGATCACGCACCACTTCGGCCACCTTGTTCACGTCGCCGGAGGCGAGCTTCTCGAGGTTGGCCTTGTACCGCCGGGACCAGTTGGTCGGCTCCTCCGTGTGGGGAGCACGCAAGACCTCGAAGACCCGGTTGAGCCCGTCCTGGCCCACGACGTCCCGCACGCCGACGATCTCGGCGTTGTCAGCGGGGACGCGGACCGTCAGGTCGCCCTGGGCGACCTTCAGGACGAGGTACTTCTTCTCCTCGCCCTTGATCAGACGGGTCTCGATCGCTTCGATGAGAGCGGCACCGTGGTGCGGGTAGACGACGGTCTCTCCGACCTTGAAAACCATGTGTCCTCTGCCCCTTTCGCTGACCCCAGCTTAACACGTCCGGCAACTCTCGCGCCTCGGGCCGAAGATCCGTTACCGCAGGTCAGCGGCCGCACGGGGGGTTGACAAACCCCGATTCGGCGTGCTGACACCCCCCTGTCGATCCACAGTGGACAACGCGAAGTGGCACCGTGTGCGCGGGCCGTCGGGGGCAGTGGTTAGGCTTCGGGCGCAGTGTCGGTCTTGAGGTGCGCCAAGGAAGGATCCCGCCACAGTGAGCAGCGGTGAGCAGAACCTGATCACGCGACTGCGCTTGCTTCCCGCCGTGTTGGGGATCGGCGCCGCCCTTGTCGTGTCCGGCTGCAGTGCGGGCCAGGTCACCCAGACCGACACGCAGGTGCCGGCCATCAACGGGGCGTCCGGCACGGTCGGCCAGATCGCGGTGCGTAACGTGCAGCTCGCGTTCCCTGCCGGCAAGCAGTACTACAGCCGGGGCGACAGCGCGCCGCTGGTCGTGACGATCGTCAACACCGGCAGCAAGTCCGACAGGCTGGCCGGGGTCACCAGCCCGCAGTTCGGCTCCGGCGCGCAGATCGTCGGCGACGCCACCATCCCGTCGCAGCACGCCATCGCCGCGTCCGCGAACAAGCTCATCCCGCTGACCACCACCGCGACGACGACGGCGACGTCCACCACCGGCACGTCGACCTCGGGCAGCGCGTCGAGCTCCACCTCCGTGAGCTCCTCCAGCTCCTCGTCGAGCAGCAGCTCCGCGACGTCCACCTCGGTCACGGCGACCACCACGCCGAGCGCGGACCTGCCGGTCGGCAGCATCCAGATCGTGCTGGTCGGCCTGACCCTGGACAAGCTCCAGCCGGGTCAGACCGTGTCGGTCACCTTCACGTTCGCCGGCGCCGGCGACCTGACGCTGAGCGTGCCGATCGCGGCCGACACCGCTCCCCGCGACAACAACTGAGTCGTTCCCAGGTGGCCATGCGAGGCCGCACCGGATCAGAGCGGCCGAGCCCCGCGCGACACGCGCGGCGAAAAAACTGTCAGACCCTCTCGATAGCGTTCCGTCCGTGGTGAAGAACACGAAGCCGGCGAAGTCCAGCTACCGGTGCGCGGAGTGCGGCTTCGAGGTGGCCAAGTGGGTCGGTCGCTGCCCGGAGTGCCAGGCCTGGGGCACCGTCGAGGAGCGCGCGCCGGCCCGCGCAGGGCTGGCCCGGATCGCCGCCGGCGCGCCGAGCTCGCCGGCCCGGCGGATCTCCGAGGTGGACGTCGAGGAGACCAAGGTCCGACCGACCGGCGTCTCGGAGCTGGACCGGGTGCTCGGCGGCGGCATCGTGCCGGGCGCGGTGGTGCTGCTGGCCGGCGAGCCTGGCGTGGGCAAGTCGACCCTGCTGCTGGAGGTCGCGCACCGCTGGGCGGAGAAGGGCGACTCCGGCCCGGTGCTGTACGTCACCGGCGAGGAGTCGGCGGGCCAGGTGCGGCTGCGGGCCGAGCGCACCGGCAACCTGCACCCGGAGATCTTCCTGGCGGCCGAGAGCGACCTGTCCGCGGTGCTCAGCCACGTCGAGGAGGTCAAGCCGGGCCTGATGATCGCCGACTCGGTGCAGACCATCCAGTCCGCCGAGGACAGCGGCACGGCCGGCGGCGTGACGCAGGTGCGCGCGGTGGCGTCGGCGCTGATCGCGCTGGCCAAGGAGAACGCGCTGCCGGTGGTGCTGGTGGGCCACGTCACCAAGGAGGGCTCGATCGCCGGCCCGCGGGTGCTGGAGCACCTGGTGGACGTGGTGCTCCAGTTCGAGGGCGACCGGCACAGCACGTTGCGCCTGGTCAGGGGCGTGAAGAACCGCTACGGACCGGCCGACGAGGTCGGCTGCTTCGAGCTGCGCGACGACGGCATCGCGGGCGTGCCCGATCCGTCCGGGCTGTTCCTGAACCGCAAGGACGTCGGCGTCCCGGGGACGGCCGTCACGGTCGTGATGGAGGGCAAGCGGCCGCTGCTGGCGGAGGTGCAGGCGCTGGTGTCCAAGACCGGCCTGCCGGCCCCGCGCCGCGCGGTCAGCGATCTGGACTCGGCCCGGCTGGCGATGATCCTGGCGGTCCTGGAGCGGCGCGGCCGGGTGCGGCTGACCGACCAGGACGTGTTCGCGGCGGCCGTCGGCGGCATGCGCATCACCGAGCCCGCGGCCGACCTCGCCATCGCGTTGGCGGTCGCCTCGGCCACCGTCGACGCGGCGCTGCCGGCGGACGTCGTGGCGGTCGGCGAGGTGGGCTTGGCGGGCGAGATCCGACGGGTCACCGGGGTCGGCCGGCGGCTGGCCGAGGCGGCGCGGCTGGGCTTCACCCGGGCGCTGGTGCCGCCGGATTCCGGTCCGCTGCCGCCGGAGGTGCGGGCGCTGGTGGTCAGCGACATGGGCCAGGCGCTCCAGGTGCTCTACGACGTGGCCAAGAAGTGACCACTCGTGCCGAGTTCGGGCTGGTGGTGAGGCGCGCGGCGGACGGCGGCGGCCCCGGCTGAGAGACTGCCGGCATGTCGCAATCCCCGTTGGTGCATTCCCTCGGCCCGGCCACCCGCGCGTACGAGCAGCCGACCGGTGGCTGGTTCCTGAACAACGCCGGCTGGGTGACCGGCGGCGAGCGCACACTCGTCGTCGACACCCTGGCCACAGAGGCGCGTACGGCCCGGTTCCTCGACGCCGTGCGCACGGACACGGGGCACGACGGGGACCGCCTCGTCGCGGCGATCACCCACTGGCACGGCGACCACGCCCACGGGGCCATCCAGATCGCCCGCGCCGGCGGCCGGCTGCTGGCCACCGGGCACAGCGCAGACATGATCGCCGCCGGGCCGCACCTGTTCGAGCAGGTCTTCGACTTCCACGGCTGGGGCGACGTCACGCCGCCCGCCATCGACCAGCTGGTCGCCGAGCCGAGCTCCGTCGAGCTGGGCGGCGTCAGCGCAGACGTGCTGCCGGTGCCGTGGATCGCGCACACCGCCGGCGACCTCGTCGTGCACGTGCCGTCCGACGGCGTGCTGTTCACCGGCGACCTGGTGTTCGTCGGCGTGGTGCCGCTGGTGATGGCCGGCACCGCCGCCGGCTGGGTCCAGGCCCTCGACTGGCTGACCACCCTGGAGCACCGGCACCTGGTGCCCGGCCACGGCCCGATGCAGGCCGCCGGTTCCACCGCGATCCCCGACCTGCGGGCGTACCTGAGCTGGCTGCTCGACGTCACCGCCGTCGAGGCGCCGGACTTCGCCGCCCTGGAGGCCGAGGCCCGGCAGCGGTGGTCGACGTGGTCGGAGGGGGAGCGGCACGCCGTGAACCTGATCAAGACTCACGCCGACCAGCACGGGCTGGACGCCGACATCGTCACCATGGCGATGGCCATGCTCAAGCCGTTCGGCGGCCCCATCAAGCTCGACATCTGACCTGTCCACAGTTGTCCCCACTTGTGCACAACCACTGTGCACAACCCTGTGGACAACTCGGGTGCGGAGACGACGGAAGGGGCGTTGCCGGTGGCAACACCCCTTCCGTTCGATCACGGAGAGTGTCGGTTTCCGTGTCACCCGATCGTGGACACGGCCTTTTAGCTACGTACTGTCACTGGTGCGTCGAGAGCAGCTGTGCACAGCGGATCAGGCCCAGGTGTGAATAAGCCTGGGGATGATTGCCCAGCGACCGCTCGGCGATGGGGTCGTACTCCTCGGGCAGCAGCCCCGTCGGCCCGGCGCAGTCGACGAGCTGCGCGAACAGCTCCTCGGCCTCGGTGCGCCGTCCCGACAGCAGGTACGCCTCGATCATCCACGCCGCGCAGAGGTGGAAACCACCCTCGTCGCCCGGCAGGCCGTCGTCCCGGTGGTAGCGGTAGACGGTGGAGCCGGAGCGCAGCTCGGCCTCGATCGCGGTGACCGTCGACTGGAAGCGCTCGTCGGTCGGGTCGATCAGGCCGGTCAGGCCCACGTGCAGCGACGCGGCGTCCAAGTCGGTGCCGTCGTAGGCGGTCGTGAAGGCGCCGACCTCCTCGTTCCAGCCGTTCTTTAGCACGTCGGTGGCGATCGCGTCGCGCAGCGCCGGCCAGGACGGGTCCAGCTCGCGGCCGTAGCCTTCGGCCAGCTTGACCGCCCGGTCGATGGTCATCCAGCACATGACCTTCGAGTAGACGTTGTGCCGCGGCGCGTGCCGCTCCTCCCAGATGCCGTGGTCGGGCTCGTGCCAGCGGCGCGAGACGGCCTCGGCCATGGCCTGCACCATGCGCCAGTCGTCGTCGGTGAGCTTCCCCCGCGCCTCGGTGAGCTTGGCGACGAGGTCCACCACCGGCCCGAACACGTCCAGCTGCACCTGCTGGTTGGCCAGGTTGCCGACGCGCACCGGCCGCGAGCCGGCGTAGCCCGGCAGCGTGTCGATGACGGCCTCCGGGCCGAGCGTGGTGCCGTGCAACGTGTACAGCGGGTGCAGCCGCTCCGGGCCGGGCAGCGTGGCCAGCACGCGGTGCACCCAGCCCAGGTACGCCTCGGCCTCGCTGGTGGAGCCCAGCGACACCAGGGCCTGCGCGGTCAGCGCCGCGTCACGCAGCCAGCAGTAGCGGTAGTCCCAGTTGCGGACACCGCCGATCTCCTCCGGCAGCGACGTGGTCGCCGCGGCCATGATCGAGCCGGACTCGGAGTGCACCAGCCCGCGCAGGGTCAGCGCGGACCGCAGCACCAGCTCCTTCTCCACCGGCGGCAGCGTGAGCGTCTCCACCCACTCCGACCAGTAGCGGCCGCTGCGAGCCCGCCGCTCCGCCTCGCTGACCGGGTTCGGCGACAGGTCGTCGGTCCCGCAGCGCAGCTCCAGCACGACCGGGGCGTCGGGGCCGGGCGAGACGATGGCGGTCGCCGTCTCGTGCATGCCGTCCGAGCTGATCGTCCAGGTAACGCCGGGTGACCGCAGCACGATCGGGTCCCCGGTGCCGACCACGCGCAGGCCGTCCTCCTCGGCGACCAGCGCGACCGGCACCTGCCCGAACTCCGGGCGCGGCGCGAACTCGATCTTCGCGGTGGTCGCGCCCGAGATGACCCGCACCAGGTCGGTGCGGTGCGGGGCGCTGTAGTGGTCCAGGTAGTCCGTGACCAGCAGCCGCGACCAGCGCGTCTCCACGGTCATGGTGTTGGGCAGGTAGCGCTGGCCCAGGGGCAGGCCGTTGCGCTCCGGCTTGATCGAGAACACCCCGGCGGTGGGGCCGCCGAGCAGGTCGGCGAACACCGCCGCCGAGTCCGGCTCGGGATGGCACAGCCAGGTGATCTTGGCGTCCGGCGTCACCAGCGCCACCGAGCGCTCGTTGGCCAGCATGGACAGCCGCTCGATCGGCGGCGCCTGCTCGCCGTACAGCCAGGTCCGGCGCTCCTCCAGGAGGAACGCCAGCACGGTGGCCACCTCGACCGTGTCGGCGATCTTGTAGCCGGCCAGGGTGTCGCCGTCGCCGACGTGGATACCCAGGTCGGGGCCGGTCAGCCGGGCGAACGCCTTCTCGTCGGTGACGTCGTCGCCGAGGAAGATCGCCGCGGTCGCGCCGACCTGGTGACGCAGCACGTCCAGGGCGTGGCCCTTGTCGGTCTGCACGACGGCGAGCTCGATCACCGCCTTGCCCTCGGTGACCTGCACGCCGTCCCAGGTGGCCGGCCCGGAGCGCACGGCGGCCAGCACCCGCTCGCCGGTCTCGGCGTCGGCGGCGCGGCGCACGTGCACCGCGATGCTGGCCGGCTTTGTCTCCAGGTGCACGCCCTCGGCGTCGGCGACCAGGGCCTCCAGGGCGTCCTCGATGCGCCGGTGCAGCGCCTTGGCGTCGGCGTCCAGGGCATGCACGAAGCCCACGTCGAACTCGGAGCCGTGGCTGCCGACCAGGTGCACCTCGCCCGGCAGCCGCGACAGTGTCGCAAGGTCGCGCAGGGCGCGACCACTGATCACCGCCGCGGTGGTCTCGTGGAGTCCGGCCAGCGAACGCAGCGCACCGACCGACTCGGTGGACGGCCGCGCTTGTTCGGGGTCGGACACGATCGGGGCGAGCGTTCCGTCGTAGTCGCACGCGACGAGCAGCCGCGGCGTTCGTGCCAGCTGCACGAGCGCGCGACGGAGCTCCGCGGGGAGGGCCTCGGCGGTCACGCGCCTCCTCCTCAGGCTTTCGGGGGATTTTCGGGGTATTCAGGTGTGGGCCACACTGGTACTGAATTGAATCAGTTCGGCGCCGCGGTGCCGAGAGCCTCGAGGAACGACCGCGCCCAGCGGTCGACGTCATGGGTCAGGACCTGACGGCGCAGTGCGCGCATCCTACGGCGGCCCTCGGCCGGATCCACGGTGAGGGCGGCATAGAGCGAGTTCTTCACCCCGTCCAGGTCGTGCGGGTTGACGAGGAACGCGCTGGTGAGCTCCGAGGCCGCGCCGGCGAACTCGCTGAGGACCAGTGCCCCGCCGAGGTCGTATCGGCAGGCCACGTACTCCTTGCAGACCAAATTCATACCATCTCGGACAGGCGTCACGATCATCACGTCCGCCGCACTCATGAACGCACACAGTTCCCGCCTGTCCACTGATTGGTGGAGATAGTGCACGGCCGGGTGGCCAACCCGGGAGAACTCGCCATTGATTCGCCCCACGACCTGCTCGATCTCGCCGCGCATCTGTTTGTAGTGCTCGACGCGTTCCCGGCTGGGCGTGGCCAGCTGCACCATCACCGTGTCCTCGGCGGTGATGCGCTCCTCGGCCAGCAGCTCGTGCAGGGCGTGCAGCCGCACGTCGATGCCCTTGGTGTAGTCGAGCCGGTCGACCCCGAGCATGATCCGCTTGGGGTTGCCCAGCTCCTCGCGGATCTGCTTGGCCCGGGCCTGGGTCTCCCGGCTGCGGGCGATCGCGTCCAGGCCGGCGGCGTCGATGGAGATCGGGAACGCTCCCACCCGCACCGTGCGGTCACCCACCTGGACGACACCCGGACGGGTGCGCACGCCGACCGCGCCGCGGCTGGGCTCCAGGCCCACCAGCCGGCGGGCCAGCCACAGGAAGTTCTGCGCGCCGCCGGGCCGGTGGAAGCCGACCAGGTCGGCGCCGAGCAGACCGCGGATGATCTCGGTCCGCCACGGCAGCTGCATGAACAGCTCGACCGGTGGGAACGGGATGTGCAGGAAGAAGCCGATCCGCAGGTCGGGGCGCTGCTCACGGAGCAGCTGCGGCACCAGCTGGAGCTGGTAGTCCTGCACCCACACCGTCGCGCCCTTGGCGGCGATCGACGCGCAGGCGTCGGCGAACCGCCGGTTGACCTTGACGTAGCTCTCCCACCAGGCCCGGTCGAACACCGGCGGCGCGACCACGTCGTGGTAGAGCGGCCACAGGGTGCCGTTGGAGAAGCCCTCGTAGTAGTCACGGACCTCGGCCGCGGACAGGCCCACCGGGTGCAGCCGCAGGCCCTCCTCCTCGAAGGCCTCCACCTCGGCGTCGGCCACGCCGGGCCAGCCGACCCAGGCGCCGCTGCGCGAGCGCAGGAACGGCTCGAGGGCGGTGACCAGGCCACCCGGGCTGTGTTTCCACCGCTGGGTGCCGTCCTCCATGCGTTCCAGATCGACCGGAAGCCGGTTGGCGACGACGATGAAATCCGAGCCGTTGGTGCTCAACGGGGTGACGCCTCCTCGACAGGTGCTCGTGGCGCTGCGCCTCCCGAGGCTAACCAGCTTCGGTTGCAGGCGCGTCCTGCCGACGGGGCTACCCCCGAGTGGCGACCGTCACCCGGGTCGAATTCTCGACCCGGCAATGGTATGCGCTCGGGAACTAGTGAAAGGACCATTCCTGACGTTCATCGAGTGGAATGGTCCCTTGCAAAGGAACGAAGGGGAGGGTTCGTCGGGGATTGGTCCGGTCAGCCGGGGCCGCGCAGGCGGCGTTCGAGCCGGCCGAGGCGGGCCCGGACCGGGTGGGCCAGGAACTCGCCGAGCACCATGCCCGCGGCCAGCGCCAGGCCGATGCCCATGGCCAGCACGAGGGTGGACAGGCCGGCCATGTCGCCCTGCACGGTGAGCTGGTACAGCCCGCGGTACGTGGTGAGGCCGGGCAGCAGCGGCGTCAGGCCGGAGATGGCCACCACCAGCGGCGGCACCTTCAGCCGCCGGGACAGCAGCTGGCCGCAGAAGCCGATCAGCACTGCCGCCAGCGCGGAGCCGGTGAGCACGTCCGCGCCGGCGGCTTGCAGCGTGCTGTACACGCCGACGCCCAGTGCGCTGGACAGGCCGGCGACGAGCAGCGCCCGTGGCTGGGCGTAGCTGGCCAGGGCGAAGAACACCGCCGCGGCCGCGCCGGTGACGATCTGGATGGGAACCGTGCCGAAGCTCAGCGGCGACACCGGCGCCAGCGTGGAACCGACCCCGAGCTTCACGCCGATGCGCAGCGCGAACGCCACGCCGGTGATCAGGCCGACCGACATCAGCAGCGTCTCCATCGTGCGGCCCGAGGCGGTGACGTTGTAGCCGTTGATGGCGTCCTGCACGGAGCTGACCACCGACAGGCCGGACAGCAGCACCACGATGCCCGCCGCGACGACCAGCGACAGCTGGTTCGGCGGCACCAGGCCGGTCGCGGTGGCGACCAGCGCCCCGCCGGCCCCGAGCGCGCCGCCGGCCACCTGCTGGAAGAAGAACGGCAGGTTGCGGCGGTTGAGGAGGCGGCCGACGCGGTCCACCACAGCCGTCACTGCCGCCGCGACCAGCGCCATCACCGGGCCGCCGCCGAGCAGCAGCGCAACCGACCCGGCCATCGCCGCCCACGCCACCGTCGCCAGCCAGCGCGGGTACGGGTGCTTCGCCGTGCTGATCTCGTCCAGCTCGGCGGACGCCTCCTCGGCCGACGCCGTGCCGGCGATGACCCGTCGGACCAGCGCCTCCAGACCGGCCAGGCGGGTGTAGTCGAGGCCGCGGGAGCGGACCACGCGCATCGACATCACCGGCGACGCGGCCGTGCCGCGATGACAGCAGACGGAGATCGAGATGAACGTCACATCCACCTCACAGCGGGGAAGGCCGTACGCCGCTGTCACCTGGACGAGTGTCGAGGCCACGTCCGCCGCCGCCGCGCCGCTGGCCAACTGCACCTCGCCGATGCGCAGCGCGAGGTCCAGAACCAGGTTCACCGTGCTGTCCGGCGGCAGCTCCGGGCCCACTTCCGTGGGCGGCCGCGAGGGTGACGGCACCGGTGTCCGCCGCCGTCGCCACAAGCTCGCCCGCACTCCCCGGGTGTGCCGCACGTTGCCCATTCCCTCCTCGATAGCCCGTACGCAGGATCGGCGTCGTTCACCCAACCGTTGCAAGGGCCACGACGTGGTCTCCGACACGCTCCGCCGGGTTACCCCGATCGGCCGACACCGATCACCGATTGCGCATGGCGCGTCTGCGCTGGTCAGGAGTGGTGCGCACCACCCGGGAGGCTGAGTCGACCTCCGGTCGGAGGAACGCGGTTCTACCCTGAGCAGCCCATTCGCCGCAGGTGCCACCAGGCCCTGCCAATTACCATGTGCAAGCGCCATGCCGGCGTAGCTCAATTGGCAGAGCACTCGCCTTGTAAGCGAGGGGTTGCGGGTTCAAGTCCCGCCGCCGGCTCAGTCTCTGGACACGTGTGCCCGCGGAAAGCGCGGGCCACGTCGCCTGATGTCGCGTCTGGGGGGCAACGCCCCAGACCTCGGCCTGGGGCGTTGCCCCAGACGTCACCCGCGTGCCAACGCCCCCAGGACCAGCCGAATCAGCGGGTGGTCCTCGCTGCCCTTCCGCACCGCCGCGAAGACCCGGCGCAGCGACAGGTTGCCCTTGACGGGCACCGCGACCGCGCCGGGTGTGCGGGTGAAGGCGTTGCGGGGGACCAGCGCGACGCCGGCGCCGGCGGCGACCAGGGCGACGATGGCGCGGAAGTCGTCGGACGTGTGCCGGATCCGGGCGTCGGAACAGGCCAGTAAGAGCACGTCCCGCAGCGGGTTGCCGGGCAGCGGCGCGATCCAGGGCTCGTCGCCGAGGGTGGCGACGTCCACTTCGGACTCGGCGGCGAGCCGGTGCGAGGCCGGCAGCACGACGTCGAAAGGCTCCACATACAACGGAAAACGCTTGAGGCGGCGGTCGTCGGTCTGCGGCGCGGGGCGGTACTCCTCGGTGATGGCGACGTCGATCTCGCCGTCCAGCAGCAGCGGGATGCTGGCGTGCCCCTCGGCGTCCTGGACGAGGACGGTGACGTCCGGCGCGGTGGCCCTCAGCGCGGCCACGGCGGGCGCGACGACCTGGGTGATCGCCGAGGCGAAGCTGGCCAGCCGGACCGGGCCCCGCAGGCCGGTGGAGAACGCCGCCAGGGTGGCCTCGGCCCGTTCCAGCTCGGCGGCGACGGCGTTGGCGTGCACCACGAGCAGCTCGCCGGCGGGCGTCAACCACACCCGCCGGCCCTTGCGCCGCAGCAACTCCTGCCCGGTCTCGGCCTCCAGCGCCGCCAGCTGCTGCGACACCGCCGACGGCGTCAGGTGCAGCGCGCGGCCGGCCGCGGTCACCGTGCCGTGGTCGGCCAGCGCCCGCAACACCCGCAGCCGTCGAGGGTCGATCATCCGTCCATCTTGGACCGTGCCGCGACGAACGCGTCGACGGCGCGGTTGACGTCCTCCAGCGTGTGCGCGGCGGACATCTGGGTGCGGATCCGGGCCTTCCCGTGCGGCACCACCGGATACGAGAAGCCGATCACGTAGATGCCCTGCTCCAGCAGCAGATCCGCCATGCGGCCGGCCTTCGCGGCGTCGCCGATCATCACGGGGATGATCGGGTGCTCGCCGGGCAGCAGGTCGAAGCCCTCCTCGGTCATCCGCCGACGGAAGAGCTCCGTGTTGGCCCGCAGCCGGTCCAGCAGCTCGCCGGACGAGCTGAGCAGGTCCAGCGCGGCCAGCGCGGCGCCGGCGATGGACGGGGCCAGCGAGTTGGAGAACAGGTACGGCCGCGACCGCTGGCGCAGCATCTCCACGATCTCCGCGCGGCCCGACACGTAGCCGCCGCTCGCGCCGCCCAGCGCCTTGCCGAGCGTGCCGGTCATGACGTCCACCTTGTCGGTGACGCCGAACAGCTCGGGCGTGCCGCGGCCGGTCGGGCCGGTGAAGCCGACGGCGTGCGAGTCGTCGACCATCACCAGGGCGTCGTAGCGCTCGGCCAGCTCGCAGATCTTGTCCAGCGGCGCGAGGTAGCCGTCCATGGAGAAGACGCCGTCGGTGGCGATCAGCCGGTAGCGGGCGTCGGCCGACTCCTGGAGGATCCGCTCCAGGTCGGCCATGTCCCGGTTGCGGTAGCGCTGCCGCTTGGCCTTGCACAGCCGGACGCCGTCGATGATCGACGCGTGGTTCAGCTCGTCGGAGATGACCACGTCCTGGTCGGTCAGCAGCGTCTCGAACAGGCCGCCGTTGGCGTCGAAGCAGGAGCTGTACAGGATCGTGTCCTCGGTGCCGAGGAACTCCGACAGCCGGGCCTCCAGCCGCTTGTGCAGCTCCTGGGTGCCGCAGATGAAGCGCACCGACGCCATGCCGAAGCCCCACTGGTCCAGCGCCTCGTGCGCGGCCCGCACCAGCACGGGGTGGTCGGCCAGGCCGAGGTAGTTGTTGGCGCAGAAGTTGAGCACGGTCTCGCCGGTGACGCTGACCTGCGCCGCCTGCGGCCCGCCCAGCACCCGCTCCGCCTTGTACAGCCCCGCCTCGCGGATCTCGGCCAGCCCGGCCCGCAGGTCGTCCCGCATCGCGCCGTACATCTACTTCTCCGTCCAGTCGAGCAGCACCTTGCCGCAGCGGCCCGCGCGCGTGGTGTCGAAGGCCGTGCGGTGTTCTGTGTAGTGGAACTTGTGCGTGATCACCGGGGCGACGTCCAGGCCGGCCTGGAGCAGCACCGACATCGAGTACCAGGTCTCGAACATCTCCCGGCCGTAGATGCCCTTGAGGTGCAGCATCTTCAGCACCACCGAGCCGAAGTCGACGGGGAACTCCTTCGACGGCAGGCCGAGCATCGCGATCCGGCCGCCGTGCGACATGTTGGCGATCATCTCCCGCAGCGCCGACGGCTGGCCGGACATCTCCATGCCCACGTCGAAGCCCTCGGTCATGTTCAGCCGGTCGTAGGCGTCGGCCAGCGTCGCGTCGGCGACGTTGAGCGCCAGGTCCACGCCGACCTTGCGGGCCAGCTCCAGCCGGTGCTCGCTGACGTCGGTGATGACGACGTGGCGCGCGCCCGCGTGCCGGGCGATGGCCGCGGCCATGATGCCGATCGGGCCGGCGCCGGTGATCAGCACGTCCTCGCCGATGACCGGGAAGGACAGCGCCGTGTGCACCGCGTTGCCCAGCGGGTCGAAGATCGCCGCCACGTCCAGGTCCACCTCGGTGCGGTGCGCCCAGGCGTTCTGCTCCGGCAGCACCGCGTACTGGGCGAAGGCGCCGTTGCTGTGCACGCCCAGGCCGCGCGTGTTGGCGCACAGGTGGCGGCGGCCGGCCTTGCAGTTGCGGCACGTGCCGCAGACCAGGTGGCCCTCGCCGCTGACCAGGTCGCCGACCTTGACGCCGGTGACGTTCCGGCCGGTCTCCACCACCTCGCCGACGAACTCGTGGCCGAGGACCAGCGGCGGCTTCACGTTCTTGGCCGCCCAGTCGTCCCAGGAGTCGATGTGCAGATCGGTGCCGCAGATGCCGGTGCGGAGCACCCGGACCGCCACGTCCGCGGGCCCGACCTGCGGATCCGCCACGTCGGTCAGCTCGAGACCCGGCGCCGCGTCGACCTTGACCAGTGCCTTCATGGCCGAAGTCTCGCCCTCCCTCCCTGTGTAGTCCATCGCGAGTTTCTGAAGACGCTTGTTAGGGTTATTTCACAGCGACGCCGGATCCGCAGGGCGGTAGCCTCTGGCTGTCCGTTAAGGGGAGAGACGGCGGTAATCCGGAAATGTCCACGGAGCACGAGCAGCAGCCCGCGTACCAGAACTACCCGGCGATGCCGCCCGCTCAGCCGGCGCCCTGGAGCCCCGGCATGCCGCCGAGCTACGGCATGCCAGCCGGTCCGTACGGAATGCCGCCGAGCCCGTACGGCATGCGCCCCGGCGTCAACGGCTTCGCCATCGCGTCCCTGGTGCTGGGCATTCTCGCCCCCTTCAGCGGCCTGGTGCTGGGGTTGGTGTTCGGCATCATCGCGCTCGTCGGCATCCGCCGCACCGGGGAGCGCGGACGCGGCATGGCCATCACCGGCATCGTGCTGTCCAGCCTGTGGATCTTGCTGGTCGTCGCCATCGTCGTTTTCGCCGTGATCGCCGCGGCGACGGATCCGACGCGGACGTCGTCCTCCGGCGCGAACACCAGCTACAACTTCAAGCCGGGGCAGTGCTTCGACCGGGACAACACCAGCAAGGCCGTGACCGTCCGGGACTGCGGCCAGCCGCACGACGCCGAGGTGTTCGCCGTCGAGCCGCTGTCCGCGACGTCCTTCCCCGGCACGGCCGCCGTCCAGGCCGTCGGCCGGTCCAGGTGCACCGCCGACTCCGACCAGTTCCTGACGCCCGGCATGAACTATCCCGACATCGAGGTCCTCTACCTGTACCCGCAGCAGGCTTCCTGGACTCACGGCGACCGGTCCGTGAAGTGCTACTTCGCGAACGCCACCGGGGCCAAGATGACGGGGCACGTCAAGGACACCGGGGTGCCCTACAACGCCGACCAGAAGCGCTACCTCGACGCCGTCGCGCCGTACAACAAGATCGTCGACGAGGAGGAGAACGCCGAGACGTTCGCCGAGGAGCACGACGTCGCGGTGCGGTCCGTTCCCGTTGTGCAGCAAGAGATCGCCGCGCTTCAGGCCGGTCCGTGGCCGGCCGCCGTGCAACCCTCGGTCGACAAGCTCGTGGCCGCCAAGCAGCAGGAGCTCGCCGACCGCCAGCGCGCCGCCGCGGCCACCGACGAGGACAGCCTGGACGACGCGCTGGACGACGCCGACAGTCATGACGGATCCGTCGAGGCCAAGGCCGTCCGGACGGCCCTGCACCTGCCGGCCGGCTGATCAGGGCCGTTCGCCGGGGATCGCGGTAGCCTGGGCTGTCCGTTAAGGGGAGAAACGGCGGTAGATCGCACATGTCCACCGAGCCCGAACAGCCCGCGTACCAGAACTACCCGGCCATGCCGCCGGCCCAGCCCGCGCCGTTCGTGCAGGTCAAACCCGGTGTCAACGGATTCGCCGTCGCCTCGTTCGTCACCGGCGTCGTCGGCATCGTCGGGGGCGCGATCTTCAGCGTGGTGTTCGGCATCATCGCGCTGGTCAGCATCAACCGGACCCGCCAGCGCGGCAAGGGTTTCGCCATCGCCGGCATCGTGCTGTCCGGGCTGTGGACCGTCGTCCTGGTGGTCTTCTTCGTGTCCGGCGTGCTCCAGGGCATCCGCGAGGCGCCGGCCCGGACCGCGGCCGACGCCAGCTACAACTTCAAGGTCGGGCAGTGCTTCGACCGTCCGCAGACCAACCAGTCCGCCGCCTCGACGCCGCTGGACTGCGCCAAGTCGCACTTCGGCGAGGTGTTCGCCGTCGAGCCGCTGTCCGGGAACGACTATCCCGGCAAATCCACCGTCGAGACCATCGGGCACAGCAAGTGCCCCGCCGACGCCGGCCGGTTCCTCACCCCGGGGCTGAACTACCCGGACGTCACCACCGCGTTCCTCTATCCGCTGGACACCTCGTGGGCGCACGGCGACCGGGACATCAAGTGCTTCTTCCACCGGATCGACGGCCTGCCGATGACCGGTCGCGTCAAGGACAGCGGGACGCCCTACACCGCCGACCAGAAGCTCTATCTCGAGGCCGTCGAGCCGTACTACAAGATCGCCGGTGAGCAGGACGCCGCGACGTCCTGGGTCGCCAAGCGCGATGTCTCCGCCCAGGCGGTGCCCGTGCTGGAGAAGGAGATCTCCGAGCTTCAGGCTCGGCCGTGGCCGGGCAACGCCCAGGGCCTGGTGACCGGCCTGATCAACGTCAAACAGATGGAGTTGGCCGACCGGCAGCGGGCCGCCGCCGCCACGGACGAGGGCAGCCTCGAGCACGCGCTCGACACCGCCAGGACTCACGACGTCGACAGCGACGACACGGACGGGGCCATCAGGACCGCCCTGCACCTGCCGCCGCGCTGATCACTGCTGCTCGCCGCGCCACTCCACCGTCTCGTCGTACGGGCCGATGTGGCGCTGGCGCGGCTGTGGGGGCTCCAGGTGCACGGTGCCAGGGGCGAAGCTGGTGAGGATGCTCGTCACGGCCAGGCCGATGGCCAGGTTGATCAGGCCCGTCGTGAGCCGGCTGGCCAGGTCCACCGGCAGGCTCAGCGGCAGCACCACCGCGATCAGCGTCAGCAGCACCATGATCCACGTGAAGAACACCGTCGCCCGCGGGGTCGTCACCAGGAGCAGGTGCAGCAGGCCCGTCGCGGCCAGCGCGATCGCCGCCGACACCAGCGCGTATGTGACCGTGTTGGCATTGCCCCACACCCCCTCGCCCTTCGGTGCCAGCACCTCCACCCCGACGAGGCCGCGGGCGATGAGAATGCCCACCACCGCTATCAGGCCCGCCACCAGCGCGGTCGCCACCGCACCGGCCCACAGCCTGCCCGCGTCGACCCGGATCTGGGGGTTGTTGTCGGTCATCACGCGTCCTTCCGCACGGCTTTCACCCCCGATTGTCCCGCCTATGGCGGCCGCGCGCCCGCCGTCGAACGGGCGCGTCCGGGTGGTGGCGTCCGTTCGTGTCGACTTGACGGCGCCATGTGATGAAACCGCAGGTAGGGCGGGCGTGGGAGGGTCGAACCGTGAAGGAGGTGCAGGTGAGCGCTGCGCTCGAGCATCCGATCGGCCCGAACACCATCGAGCACTGGCTGGCGGTGGACGCACCGGAAGACCGATCCCGCCTGGAGTTGATCTGGGGGACTTCCACGCGAGTCCGATGCCTTCTCTGCAACACCAGTTCGCCGTTGACGAGTTGCGGGCGCTGCTCAGGGACGCGCTCCAACGGGCTGACCGCACCGAGCTGCACGTGCTCACCGCAGCAGCGACCGCGATCAGTTCACCGCTGCGGACCGGCCTGATTCCGGAGGTGCTGGTGATCGACATCCCGCCGTTCGGCGCGGCCAGTACGTGGAGGAGATGACCGCCCAGCCGGGGGAGACCGTCACCGTCAAGGCAGCCCCCGTCCCCGTCACTTTCGATCCGGCGGTGCTCAGCCCCTGACGGTGAACCGACCTAGACTCGCGACCGGTTCGGTGGGACGCGAGAACAGGGAGGCCGGACGGTGCCGTACGAGGCAGCGGGGGCGCGATACGAGGACATGAACTACCGGCGTTGCGGGCGCAGCGGCCTGCGACTGCCGGGGATCTCGCTGGGGCTGTGGCACAACTTCGGCGACGACCGGCCGTACGAGTCGGGGCGGGCGATCGTGCGCAGGGCGTTCGATCTGGGCATCACGCACTTCGACCTGGCCAACAACTACGGCCCGCCCTACGGCAGCGCGGAGCGGAACTTCGGGCGGATGCTGGCGGACGATCTGCGGCCGTACCGGGACGAGTTGATCATCTCCACGAAGGCAGGCTACGACATGTGGCCGGGCCCGTACGGGGAGTGGGGCTCGCGCAAGTACCTGACGGCGTCGCTGGACCAGTCGCTGAAGCGGATGGGGCTGGACTACGTCGACATCTTCTACTCGCACCGGTTCGACCCGGACACCCCGCTCGAGGAGACGATGGGCGCGCTGGTCAGCGCCTACCAGCAGGGCAAGGCGCTGTACGTGGGCGTCTCCTCCTACTCGGCGACGAAAACCCGCGAGGCGGCGGAGATCCTGCGCACAGCGGGCGTCCCGCTGCTGATCCACCAGCCGTCCTACTCGATGCTGAACCGCTGGATCGAGGCCGAACTGCTGGACGCGCTGGACGAGGTGGGCGCGGGCTGCATCGCCTTCTCGCCGCTGGGCCAGGGAATGCTGACGGACAAGTACCTCAACGGTGTGCCCGAGGATTCCCGTGCGGCACAGGACAAGTCGCTGTCGACGAGCCTGCTCTCGGACGAGAATCTGGCCCGCATCCGGGCGCTGAACGAGATCGCGGGCCAGCGCGGGCAGTCGCTGGCCCAGCTGGCGCTGACCTGGTCGCTGCGCGACCCGAGGGTGACGTCGGCGCTGATCGGGGCGAGCTCGGTGCGGCAGCTGGAGGACAACGTGGCGGCGCTGTCGGCCCCGCCGCTGACCGACGACGAGCTGGCCGCGATCGACAAGCACGCCGTCGAGTCGGGCATCGACCTCTGGGCGCAGTCACACCTGGCCGGCTGACAGCGGGAACCGCACGGTGAACACGGTGGTGCCGGGCTGGCTGCGAAGCGAGACGGCGCCACCGTGCGCGGTGACGAGCGAGTGCACGACGGACAGCCCGAGCCCGGTGCCGCCGCTGCCACGCGTCCGCGAGTCGTCGACGCGGAAGAACCGGTCGAACACCTTGGCCTGGTTCTCGGGACTGATGCCCACCCCGGCGTCGGCGACGTCGACGACGGCCCACCCCGGCTCGGTCCGCAGCCGCAGCGCGACGGGCGTGCCGGGATCGGTGTGCACGGCGGCGTTGGTGAGCAGGTTGTCCAGCACCTGCCGAAGCCGCATCGGGTCGCCGACCATGGGCAGCGTCGCCGGCTCGACCTCCAGCGTGAACGGATGGTCGGGCCGCGCGGCCTGGAAACCGTCGGCGGCGGCCACGGCGATCTCGACGAGATCCACCGGCTCGGGTCGCAGCGGCGCCTCCGCGGCGTCCAACCGGGCCAGCAGCAGCAGGTCGTCGAGCAGCAGGCTCATCCGGCCGGCTTCCTCCCGCATCCGCGCGAGGTGCCGCTCCCGCTCGGCCGGCTCGTTCGCCGCGGCGTACGCGAACAGGTCGGCGTAGCCACGGATCGAGGTCAGCGGGGTGCGCAGCTCGTGCGACGCGTCGGCGACGAACTGCCGCAGCCGCTGCTCGGCGGCGGACCGCGCGACCAGCGACGTGTCGATGTGATCGACCATCACGTTGAACGCGGACCGCAGCTCCTCCACCTCGACGCCGCCGCCCTCGCCCTTGGCCCGCACGGAAAGGTCGACGGATTTGGCGGTCAGGTCGGTGGAGGCGATGGTGTTCGCCGTTGACGCCATGTCGGCCAGCGGTCGCAGGCCCCGCCGCAGAACCTGTTGTCCGGCGACGACAAGCACGATCAGCGCGACCGCGAACGTCACCAGGTCGACCATGATCAGCCGCCGGATGGTGGCCTCGGTGTCGGACTCGGACAGCCCGACCACGGCGATCTTGCGCTGTCCCAACTGGTTCGTGAACGGCGCCGCGGTGAACCGGTAGGTGGAGCCGTTGACCGTGATCTCCTGCTCCGGGTGCACGGGACCGCCGAGCAGCGACCGCTGGACGAGCGGGAGCAGCGCGTGCAGGTCGACCTGCGAGGGACCGGTGGCGACGAGGTTGTTGCTGCCGGGGCGGAGCTCGAACTGCATGCCGATCGGCGGGTCGTGCTCGGGTTGGTCGCCGCCGTGCCCGATCTTGCCCGGCGACACCGAGATCTGGCCGGTCGTCTTGTACTGGGTGAGCACCGTGCCCAGCTGCTCGCTCAGCCGCGCGGACAGGTACTGGTGCAGCAGCGACACCGTCACCGCGCCGACCAGCCCGAACACCACCAGCGCGAGGGCGCCGAGCGCCAGCGAGAGCTGGGTTCCCAGGCGCAGCCGCCGCCAGGCGGCCGTGAGTCTGGTCATCACGTGGCTCGGCGGACCACGTAGCCGACGCCGCGGATGGTGTGGATCAGCGGGATGTTGTCGGTGTCGAGCTTCCGGCGCAGGTGCGAGATGACCAGCTCGACCACGTTGGAGCGGCCGCCGAAGTCGTAGTCCCAGACGTGGTCGAGGATCTGCGCCTTGGTCAGCACGGCGGGCGAGCGCCGCATCAGGTAGCGCAGCAGCTCGAACTCGGTCGGCGTCAGCGACACGTTCTGCTCGCCACGGCGCACCTCACGGGTGTCCTCGTCGAGCTCCAGGTCCTCGACGGCCAGCACCGAGCGCTTCCAGCCGGGGCCGGTGGTGCGGCGCAGCACGGCCCGCAGGCGGGCCATCAGCTCCTCCACCGCGAACGGTTTGACCAGGTAGTCGTCGCCGCCGCGGGTCAGGCCGGCGACCCGGTCGGCGGTGGCGTCCTTGGCGGTCAGGAACACCACCGGCACCATCGCGCCGCTGGCCCGCAGCCGGTCCAGCACCGTGAAGCCGTCCAGGTCGGGCAGCATCAGGTCGAGCACGACGATGTCCGGGTTGAAGGCGGCCGCCTCGGTCAGGGCGTCGCCGCCGCTGTTGGCGACGCGCGCCTGCCAGCCCTCGTACTTGGCCACCGTGGCCACGAGGTCGGCGATGTGGGGCTCGTCGTCCACGACCAGCAGTCGGACCGGGGCTTCCGCCTTGTCAGCACGCACAGGACCAATGGTGCGTCAGGTAATCGACAGGTGGCGAGCCGACGCCCCGGTCGACAGCTCCCCGACAGAAGTCCCACAGGTGGGGCACAGCAAGACCACCCATTCTGGGGACATGCGGCACGTCGAGCAGGTGATGGGGATGCCGGTGTCGGTGGACGTCCGGGACCCGGTCGACGTGGCGCCGCTGTACGAGGACCTGCGGCGGGTGGACGCCCGGTTCTCGCCGTTCAAACCGGACAGCGAGGTCAGCCGGTACGGGCGCGGCGAGGTCGCCGAGGTCTCTGACGAGCTGGCCGAGGTGCTCGGCATCTGCAGCCACTACGAGCGGATCAGCTCGGGCGCGTTTACGGCGACGCTGCCGGGGCGGCCGTTCGATCCGTGCGGTGTGGTGAAGGGCTGGGCCGTGCAGCGGGCGGCTGACCTGCTGCGCAAGCAGGGCGCGACCCGGTTCTGTGTGAACGCCGGCGGCGACGTGGTGGCGGCCGGTGAACCCGAGCCCGGTCGGCCCTGGCTGGTCGGCATCCGGCATCCCGAGCTGGCCGACCGCATGTGCGCTGTGCTGGGCGTCAGCGACCTGGCGGTGGCGACCTCGGCGACGTACGAACGGGGCGAGCACATCCTCGACGGCCGCACCGGTCTGCAGGCGCGGGGCCTGCTCAGCGTGACGGTGGTGGCCGCCGACCTGACCACCGCCGATTGTGTTGCCACAGCGGCGTTCGCCATGGGACGGCACGGTGTCGCCTGGGCCGACGCCCAACCCGGCTGCCTGATCTTCGCCGTCGACGCCGACCACGTCGTCCACCGCTCCGCCGGCCTCGACCGCCACCTCATCGCCGACGTCACCTGACAACCCGGCGAGTCGCGCGCACAGACACACCGAAATGCGGTTTCGGGTAGATCGTCATCGGCTGGTGAGCCGGGCCAGCCGCAGTCCGCCGAGCAGCAGCTCCAACCCGTACTCGAAGGTCTCGGGGGTGTAGTAGTCGCCGCCCGCGGCCGTGAGCAGCGGAAACAGCACGGGGTCGGGGGTGTGGGCCACCGGACGTGGGGACTGCTCGTCCGCGACGAAGCCGGCGACGTAGCTCAGCACGGAAACGAGAGCCCGCATCGCGTCCTGGGGGCTGAAGCCGGCGGCGGTGAGGTTGCGCAGCGACAGCTCGGTGAGCCGGCTCATGGCGGGGTCGGCGGTGCGGGCCTCGGCCAGCACGCGAGCGCCGTCGCGGTGTGACAGCAGGGTTTGCCGGAAGCCACGGGCGATGTCGGCGAGCTGGTCCATCCACGCGCCGGCGGTGGCCAGGTCGCCTAGCCCGTCGCGGATCATCGCGGCAGCCATCTGGTCGACGAGCTCCTGGCGGTTCCGCACGTGCCAGTACAGCGCCGACGCCTGGACGTGCAGGCGTTCGGCCAGGGCGCGCAGCGTCAGACCATCCAGGCCGACGTCGTCCAGCAGTGCCAACGCGGCCCGCACGACCGACTCCCGGCTGAGTTTCACGGTGGGCAGCTTAACGGTGTTCTGCCTTGCCTGAACGACGTTCACGGCTGCGGCCGGAACCGATCAAGTCGCCCGATCGGGTTTGCCGCCGAGCACGGAGGGGCATATCGGCTGGGTCGGAGAGGAGACTGCCGGTGCGACTACGGTGCTGCGAACCTGGTTCGGCGGCCCTGATCACCGGTGATGCTCCGATAGGGTGGGGTGGCTGTGACCGGTCACACGCGCTCTGTTACGGTTGCCGCGCAAACCGGGGAGCGGCCGGGTTTGCCAATTCCGTTGGCGCAAGGCCACTTCCGCTTCGCCAGACCTTGATCACCGGCAGGTCGGGACTCCCGCTCGGGGTGAGTTCCGAGCTGTTGGCGGCCAACCTGGCGCAGCGCGGTCCCGCCGTCCGCAATCGGGAGCGGACGGCGGGACCGCTTCGCATCCGGCCGTCGAGTCGCCCACGAATCGGGCAAAGATGTTCGGGTTTTTCGACCAGCTGCCCGGTCCGCCGAAGACCGTCCACCGGCGGTGGCGGTAGCTTGCCCGTCAGAACGACCTGATGGGGCGGGGGAAGCTCGTGACCAGCGCGCATCCGGCAGTCCGTCGAGGCGGTGTCCTGATCCGCCTGCTCGGCCGGCCCGAGATCCTCGGAGTCGACGGCCCACTGGCCGTCGACTCGGCCGAGGCGTGCACGCTGCTGACCAGAATCGCCTTGCACCCCAACGAGATCGTGCTCACCGAGCACTCCGAGGCCGCCGACGAGCTGCGCGTGCTGCTGGACAAGGCCGATCCCGGCGGCGACATCGAGCTGATCACGGAGCGGTTCGGCTACCGGCTGCGCATCGACCCCGAGCGCATCGACGTGCACGACCCGATGGCCATCTCCGCCGCCGACCTCGCGCTGCTGCCGGATACCCTGCGCCGCGCCCTGGTCGGCCGCCAGATGACCGAGCTGCACCGGCAGGGCCGCCGCGCCGAGGCGCTGGCCGTCTACGAGCGCATCCAGGCCGGCCGCCGCGACCAGCCGCTGGACCCGGTGCTGCGCGCCCTCTACGAGCGGATCCTCTACGACGACCCGTCGCTGCTGCCGCCGGAACCGTCCAGTGTGGAGATCGCCGGCGTGATGGCGCCGGCGCAGCTGCCGCCCGCCCCGACCGGCTTCACCGGCCGGCACGAGGAGCTGTCCGGCCTGGACCGGCTGTTGCAGGAGGACACCTCCACGCTCGGCGTGGTGGTCGGCGCGGCCGGCACCGGCAAGACGGCGCTCGCGGTGACGTGGGCGAGCCAGGTGGCCCGGGACTTCCCCGACGGCCAGCTGTTCGCCTGCCTGCGCGGCTTCGACCAGAACCGGCCGCCGGCGGAGCCGGCGGAGGTGCTGCGCCGCTTCCTGATCGCGCTGGGCGTCGCGCCCCAGGCGGTGCCGATCGACCTGGCCGAGCGGGCCGCGCTGTACCGGTCGCTGCTGGCCGGCCGGCGGGTGCTGGTGCTGCTGGACGACGCCCGCGACTCCGAGCAGGTGCGCCCGCTGCTGCCCGGCGGACGCGGCCCGCTGACGGTCGTGACGAGCCGCCGTCGCCTGGACGGTCTGGTCGCCCGCGACGGCGCGGCCTACGTGCCGGTGGGCACGCTGCCCGGCCCCCAGGCCATCCGCCTGCTCGACGAGGTGTCGGACATCCGCTGGTCGCAGCGCGATCCGGTGAACGCCTCACGAATCGCAAGCCTTTGTGGTCATCTTCCGCTGGCGCTGCGCATCGTGGGCGCGCGGCTGGCCATGGCCCCGACCGGCACGCTGGCCCGGCTGGCCGACGAACTGGCCGACGAGCGGCACCGGCTTCAGATGCTCGACATTCAGGACACCGACGACGACATGCAGGTCAGCGTGCGGCGGGCGTTCGACGTCTCCTACCGCACGCTGCCGCCGGAGTTCGCCTCGGTGTTCCGGCTGCTGGGCCTGTTCCCTGGGGCCAACTTCGGCCCGCACCTGGTCGCCGCGATGGCCGACTGCGCGGTCGGCACCGCGCGCACCGCGCTGCGGGCGCTGAGCGCGGCCCACCTGATCACGGAGACCAGCCAGGACTGGTTCACCATGCACGACCTGGTCCGCCTGCACTCGCGGGAGCTCGCGTTCGCCGAGCTGACCCAGGCCGAGCGGTTCGCCGTCGCCGCGCGCGGGCTGGAGTACTACTGCGTGGTCTCCGACCGCGCCCGCCGGCTGATCCGGCCGCCGGCCGACTCGCTCGCCCCGTCGCTGGGCTCGCTGGTGGCCACGCCGCGGCTGGACACCCGCGCGCACGCGCTGGCCTGGTTCGAACGGGAGCGCGGCAACCTGATCTCCGTGCTGCGGGCGGCGCAGCAGAAGGCGTTCTACACCCAGATGTGGCAGCTGGTGCGGCTGCAACTGGACTTCCTGGCCACGCACTGTCCGTGGGAGGACTGGCGGACCAGCCACGAGCTGGGGCTGGCTGCGGCCAAGGAGGCCGGCGACCGCAACGGCGAGGCCCTCATGCACCACGGCCTCGGGCTGCTCTACGGGCGGCTCGGCGAGCACGAGCGGGCGCTGGCCGAGCACGAGGCCTGCCGCCGGCTGGCGGAGGGCGACGGCGACCTGCCGGTGGTGGCGCTGGGCTCGGCGCACGCGGCGTCGGCGCTGTTCCACCTGAGCCGCCATGACGAGGCGACGGCGCTGTCCCGGCAGGCGCTCGCGCTGTACCGGCTGCTCGGCGACCGGTACCGGCAGGCGCAGCCGCTGAGCACGCTCGGCGAGCTGGCCCGGCTGGGCGGCGACTACGAGGCCTCACTGGCCTACAACCAGCAGGCCCTGACCATCTACCAGCAGTACGACGACCAGGAGCGGCAGGCTTGGGTGCGGGTGCACCTGGGGGAGACCAACCGCGCCGCCGGCTGGCTGGACCACGCGGAAGCCTGCTTCACCGAGGCGGTGCGGCTGTCCCGCGTGAGCGGGACCGCGCTGCGTGAGGGGTACGCCGTGCGCGGGCTAGGCGATGTACACCTGGACCGGGGCGACCGTGACGCCGCCCGCGCGGTCTGGGAGGAGGCGCTGCGCTCGTTCGGCCACATCGGCGCGCCCTGGGTGGCCAGCGTCCGGGCCCGGCTCGCGAAGTTGTACGGCTGATACCGGAACTCTTCGCCCCCGCGGTGCGTCTAGTGAGTCATGCCCGAGGGATGACTCGATCGGCCCAATGAGGCCGTGACTCGCTACTGAGAGTGTTCTTTTGTTCGACCGTTCCGGGGAGACGCCTCACGAACGATTAACGGCTTCCCGTAAGTTGGATGCACCGCTCGCCTCAGGGAGCTGCCCCGAATGATGCTGCCGTCCACGACCGTCGAGCGAGCAGGTGCCACGCTCGAGTTCGGCGTGCTCGGACCGGTACAGCTGCTGGTCGACGGGCGCCCGGCGGCGCTCGGCGGATCCGGCGTCCGCAGCCTGCTCGCGCTGCTGGTGCTCGACGCCAACAAGGTCGTCCCGTTCGACCTGATCGTCGACGCGCTCTGGCGCGACGACCCGCCGGAGACCGCCCGCACCATCGTGCACGGCTACGTCTCCAAGCTCCGGCGCATCCTGGCCAAGGCCGGCGGCGCCGCGTCGATCCGCACCCAGCCGCCCGGCTACGTGCTCCAGGTGCAGCCCGAGCTGGTGGACCTGCACCGCGCCAAGCAGCTGATCGGCGAGGCCGGCGGCCGCCCGGCGGCGGAGCGCGCCGAGCTGCTCGGCCGCGCGCTGGAGCTGTGGCGCGGCCCGATGCTGGCCGGCGCCCAGCGGCACACCGGCTCGCCCGACATCGACGAGCTGCGGCTGGCCGCCGTCGAGGAGCGCATCGCCGCCGACCTGGAGCTGGGCCGGCACGCCGAGGTGATCGGCGAGCTGCGCCGGCTCGTCGACGACTACCCGTTCCGGGAGCGGCTGCTCAGCCTGCTGATGCTGGCCCAGTACCGGTCCGCGCGGCGCATCGACGCCCTCGTCTCGTACCGGCGGTTCCACCGCTACGCCACCGAGGAGCTGGGCGTCGACCCCGGCCCCGAGCTGCGTCAGCTGCACGAGCAGGTGCTGCGCGACGACCCCGGTCTGCGCCTGCCCGCGCCGGCGCAGACCGGCCGGCAGGTCTACGGCCCGCTCATCCCGGCCCAGCTGCCCGCGGCGACCAGCGCGTTCGCCGGCCGCGACGTGGAGCTGGCCTGGCTGGACGGGCTCCAGCACGGCGGCGGCGTGGACGGCGCCATCACCGTCGCCGGCGTGGTCGGCCCGGCCGGCATCGGCAAGACCGCGCTCGCGCTGACCTGGGCGCACCGCAACGCCGACGCGTTCCCGGACGGTCAGCTGTTCGCGGCGCTGCGCGGCTTCGACCCCGGCCACGAACCGACCTCGCCCGCCGATGTGCTCACCCAGTTCCTGCTGGCGCTGGGCGTGCCGGCGGAGGCGATCCCGCTGGACCGGGGCGAGCGCGCCGGCCTCTACCGGTCACTGCTGGCCGAGCGCCGCGTGCTGGTGCTGCTGGACGACGCCCGCGACTCCGAGCAGGTGCGCCCGCTGCTGCCGGCCGGTTCCGGCTCGCTGGTGCTGGTCACCAGCCGGCGCCGGCTGGACGGCCTGGTCGCCCGCGGCGGCGCGCGGCTGCTCGCGCTGACCACGCTGTCCAGCGAGGCGTCGGTGCGGCTGCTGGACTTCTCGACCGGGCATCAGCGGCGCAGCGCCGAGATCGACTCGCTGCGGCGGCTGGCCGCGCTGTGCGGACACCTGCCGCTGGCGCTGCGCATCGCCGCCGCCCGGCTCGCCGCCAGTCCACAGTGGACGGTCGACGACCTGGTGGCCGAGCTGGCCGACGAGCAGCACCGGCTGCGCGCCCTGGACCTGGAGGACGCCGACACCAGCGTGCGCGGCGCGTTCGACGTGTCCTACCGGACGCTGCACCCCGAGCTGGCCGAGACGTTCCGGGCGATCGGCGTGCACGAGGGCACGTCGGTGACGCCGCACGTGGTCGCCGCCCTGACCAGCGTCGACCTGGTGACCGCGCGCCGCCGGCTGCGCGAGCTGGCCAGCGCGCACCTGCTCACCGAGACCCGGGCCGACCGCTACACGCTGCACGACCTGATCCGGCTGCACGCCCGCGAGGTCGCCGGCGCCGAGCTGACCGTCGACCAGCGGGCGTCAGCGGCCGAGAAGTTGTTGGACTACTACCTCCTTGTCGCCGATCGGGCGCACCGGCTGATCCGCCCGCCCCGGGACGCCCACGTGCCGACGGTGTCCGGCGCGGTCGCCGAGACGCCGGTGCTGGCCTCGGCCGAGCAGGCGCTGCGCTGGTTCGACGCGGAGTGGCCGAACCTGGTGGCCGCGGTGCGGCTGGGCGCGGCGGTCGGGCTGGACCGGCACACCTGGCAGCTCGCGCTGTGCCTGCGGACCTATGTGTACCTCAGGGGTCTGACATCCGACTGGGCCATGCTGTTCGAGCTGGGCCTGCGCGGCGCGCGGGCGGCCGGCGACCGCGACGGCGAGTCGCGCATGCTGCGCGGCCTGGGCAACGCCGCCGAGCTCGTCGGCGAGTTCGACCTCGCGCTGACGCACTACCAGGACGCCTACCGGATCGCCGCAGACCTGGACGATCCGGCGCTGCTGGCCACCGCCGGCGACAACCTCGGCGGCATCCTGGCCGACCTCGGCCGGTTCGACGAGGCGGCCGAGCACCTGCGCACGTCGCTCGACCTGTTCCGCCGCATCGGCGACTGCCAGGGCGAGGCGATCGCCCTGAACAACCTCGGCGTGCAGGCCCAGGACCGCGGCGATCACCAGGCCGCGTTCGACTACTACGAGCGCGCGCTCGCCCTGCACCGCTCCGGCGGCAACCACGAGGACGGCGCCCGTTCGCTGGCCAACCTGTGCTGGGTGAGCCGGCAGCTGGGCCGCTATGCCGAGGCCGAGGGCTACGCCCGCGACGGCCTGCGACTGGCCCAGACCTACGGCATGGCCTACGTCGAGGCGATGCTGCACCACCAGCTCGGCGAACTGCACCTGGAGCAGGGCCGGGCGCAGGCCGCGCGGCTCGAGCTCAACCTCGCGCTGACCGTCTACCGGCGGATGCGTTCGCCCTACGCGGAGGCCGTCGAGACCCTGCTGGCCGGTTTAGCCGACGTTTAGCCCCCGCGCTGCCGAATGTGAAAGCGTGAAAGGCAGGCACCGCCCCGTGCCTCAAGCAAGGCAGCAGTGCGGGTGATGCTGGGGGACCCAGAGGGGGGTCTGTCACCCGGTCGGTCCAGCCGGCGCTCGGGGAGAGCGCCGGCTGGACCCGTGTCGTGTGGTTCCTACTTGCACCTGGGGGTCAGGTAGGAACCACACGACCGGCCTCAGACCTGGACCGGGCTCAGCTCCGGCCGCTTGGCCGTCAGGCCGTCGCCCGAGGTCACGCCGCGCAGCCGGCGCCCGATCCACGGCATGAAGAAGTCCTTGGCCCAGCGCAGATCCTGCCGTCGGCGGGCCATCGCGGCCAGCACCTCGGCCGGCGGCCACGGGTCGTCCCACGGATCGGCGTCGACGCCGAGGCGGTCGGCCACCAGCAGCGCCAGTCGGCGGTGTCCCTCCGGCGACGGGTGCAGCCGGTCCGCCGCCCACGCCCGGGAGTCGCGCAGCATCTCCAGCGGCCACAGGTCGATCACCGTCGCGCCGTGCCGGTCGGCGCTGGCGCGCAGGTGGCCGTTGTAGGTGGCGATCTTGCCCCGTAACCGGCCCAGCACCGGCGTGCCCTTGGTGTCCATACCCGTGAAGATCACCACGTGGCTGCCGGCGGCGGCCAGCTCGGCGACGGCCTCGTCGAACACCCGCGCCACCTCGTCCGGGTCGCTGCCGGGCCGGATGATGTCGTTCGTGCCGGCGCACAGCGTGACCAGGTCCGCCTTCATGGCCGCCGCGACCGGCACCTGCTCGGTGCGGATGGCCAGCATCTTCCGGCTGCGCACGGCCAGGTTGGCGTAGCGGAACTCCGGCCGGCCCGCCGCCAGCAGCTCGGCCAGCCGGTCGGCCCAGCCGCGGTAGACCAGGCCGTCCGGGCCGATGTCCTCCAGGCCCTCGGTGAAGCTGTCGCCGACGGCCACGAACGTGGTGAAGCGGTGCTGCACTGCCGTTCCCCTCCTCGCCAAACCCCCACAGAATGGTTGGACAGGCCAACCAACCAGTGAGGATGCACCGCTGACCTCGACCTACGCCACCGTCGGTTACGCCGACGTAGGTGATCGCCACCGGCTAGGGTCACCGCCATGTCTGCACGCGTGGCCCCGCTGGTCGCCGGCCTGTTCCTGCTGGTGGCCTGCTCCTCCGGTGCCAACACGGCGGCGTCGGGCGGCACTCCCGGCGTGTCCGGGATCTCATCGAACCGGCCGGCCTCACTCGATGGGGTCGACCCGTGCGCGCTGATCGACCAGTCCGGCCGCGCCGCCCTCGGCATCACCACCGATGCACACAATGGGGTGAATGTGGCGGCGGCCAGCTCGTGCGGCTGGCTGCTCGGCGACGGGGACTACGCCACCGTCAGCCTTTCCACCCAGATCGGCCTCGGTGACCTGGCCCTTCCCGCCTCGGCGACGGCCACCTCGGTGCACGGCCGGGCCGGCAAGAAGATCATCAAGACCGACGACCCGAGCTGCTCGGTGTACCTCGCGGCGACGGCCCATTCCACCGTGCAGATCGACGTTGGCCAGGGCAAAGACGCCGAGACCGCCTGCTACGACGCGGTGAAGGTGGCCTTCGTGGCAGACCCCAGGCTGCCGCCCGCGCCGTGATCCTTTAGGGGCTACTGTCTGCGCCGTCCCTGTCGCTCTCGGTGTCCCCTGGAGTTGACGATGCAGCGCTACGGGTGGCTGGTGGCCGCCGCGGCCACCGGTGTGGTGATGGTCCTCGTCGCCGTCGTGGCCAGTGGCAGCGACGCCGCCCCGCAGACGCAGCCCGGTTTTCTGCCGCCGCAGGGACAGCCGGTCGTCGTGCAGGAGCCGGGCGGCGGGGAGCCGCTCAACTACGGCGACACCGTCGCGTACGACGCCTGCGCGCTGCTGTCCACGCGCACCCTCGGAGACCTCGGCGTGCGCATCGATCCCGGGTCGTCGTTCATCGACAGCCACCTCGACGGCGACGTGCCGGCCGACGCCGCCGTGACGCAGGGGGGCCTGGACTCGATCAGCAACTGCCGGTACACGCTGGTCGGCGGCGACGAGCTGAACGTGACCGTGCAGCAGACGCCGTTCACCACCGAGGAGAAGGTCGACCAGACCCGGGCGTGGCCGCAGCAGAACAACGTCGCCGTCCGGCGCGATCGCGGGCTGGAGGTCGCGTCCTACCGGGACGGTGCCGGCTGGACCACCGTGATCGGCCGGCAGAAGCTGGCCGTGGCGATCAACTTCGACCTGCGGCGGCCGGTGTACGGCGACCGCGACCAGCGCCAGTTCGTCGCCGACGTGACCCGCGCCGTGGTCGACGCCGTGGTCGCCGGCGCGGCCGGGCCCGCGGTGTACCGGCACACCGGGCCGTTCGCCGGCGTGAAGAGCCCGTGCGCGCTGCTGTCCGCCGACGCCTTCCAGCTCGCGTACCCCGGCGGGCCCGCCCCGCTCGTGCTGGAGTACGCCGACGCCGGCTTCGCGACCGTGCGGGAGGGTGACGGCGAGACCGCGCTGCGCACCACCACCAGCTGCGTGCGGTCCAACGTCGTGCCCGACGGCGCGCTCGGCCCGGCGTACCGGGACATCCGGCTGGACATGACGGTGTGGGACAAACCACAGTGGACTGTCCAACGTGACCGGTCGGACTGCGGCGGCTCGGCCGTGACTCTTGGCGTGACTCTTGGTGACGGGGCCGCCTGCCTGACCGATACAGGCCCGTCGACCTGGAACCTGTCGTTCCGATCGGGTCGATCGGTGATCACTCTTTCCACCGGTGGGGCGGCCGCCGGGGACCGCGAGACGGTGAAACGCCTGCTCACGCCGGTGGCCCGGGCCCTGGTGGCCAAGCTGGGCTGAATTTGTCCCGACGAGGGAACCTTGGTGAACCTTTCCGCGTCCGAGTTGCCGATTCGCTAGCATCAGTAGCCGTCAGCGACTCAGGGTGGGGAGAAGCATGTCGACGACCGGCAGCTCGCAGCCGATGGATCCGGCCGCGCAGGCCACGTTCAATTACGCGCAGCAGGTGAACGCCCAGTCCGGCAACACGGGGGGCCTGTTCGGCACGATCTTCTCGGCGATCGACAGCCTCGCGGGCGCGGCCCAGGCCGGCCAGTTCGCCGTCGACGGCGACACCGCCAAGGTCATCAACGACAAGCTGACCGAGATCAAGAACATCGCGCTCTCCGCGAAGGCGAAGTTTCTGAACCTTCAGCAGATGCCGATCGGCGGCGGCTACGCGCAGCAGATTTCCCAGCGCAACCAGCAGATCTCCGTCGGCGGCCCCGATTCCGCGAGTGGACAGATGCTGGCGTTCGCCAACAATCTGGACAAGCTCATCGAAGCGATCAATTCCAGTGTGGCCGGATACCAGAGCACGGATCAGCAGGCCCACGGCGATGTGCGTCGGGCGGGGAACTACTAGTGCGTCGTTCCGTGCTACTCACCGTGGTCACGGCCGGTGTCGCGTTGGCGGCTGGCGGCTGTGGCGGCACCGCGTCCGGATCCGCGTCGCCGGCAACGAACTCGTCGTCCGCGACCGGAGGCCAGGCCACGTCGGCGGCGCCGCCGACCGCGAAGTTCGACCCGTGTGCGGTGCTGCCGGCCGACGGCTTGTCCAAGCTAGGGATCAGCGGACCGCCGAAGATCGATCCGGACACTCACGTGTGCACGTGGCAGGCGTACGCGTCCTTCATCGTCAACACGCATGTCAACACCTACGCACTGGGGCAGCGGCCGGACAACGGCTTCAGTCCGACCGTGACGCCGATGACCGTCGGCAGCCACAAGGCCGAACTGTGGCGGTCGGACTCCGGGGGCGCGTGCGCGGTGAACATCGCACTCGGCACCGGAACTTTCAGCGTCGACGTGAGCGCGGCCGACTCGAAGGGCATGGAGACCGCGTGCACGTCCGCCAAGGAACTGGCCACCGCAGCCGAGCCCAAGCTGCCGACGACATGAGCACCGCAGAAACAGGGGGTATTGAGCGATGAGCGGTCACCCGGCGGTTCCCCCGCGGAACCAGAACTACCCGCACATGACGCACGAGCAGATGCAGCAGCTCGTCACGCAGAACAGCAACCCGGGTGTGGCCTACGCGGCCGGGGACGACTGGAAGAACCTCGGGGGACAGCTGCGCGAGGCGGCGATCACGCTCGACGCGGCCATCAACGGCTCGCAGTCGCACTGGGAGGGCGCCGCCGCGGACCTCGCGCGCGCCCACCTGGCCAAGGTCCGTGACTGGTCGGCTGACACCGCGGAGTACTTCCACGCGACCGGCACCGCCATGCACGACCAGGTCGACGCGGCCGCCAAGGCCAAGTCCGACATGCCGCAGCCGGTGGACTTCGACCCGGCGAAGATGATCGAGCAGGCGGCCGGCAACCCGATCGCCATGCTGACGCTGCCGGTGCAGATGTACGCCACCTACGAGGCGTCCAACTCGGCCAAGGACAAGGCCGTCCAGGTGTTGCAGACGCGTGACGCCTCGATGGCGCAGGCTTCCGGGGCCATCCCGGCCTTCACGCCGCCGCCGGACATCAGCGACGGCAGCACGGCCAGCACGCAGGTGGCCAGCGCGGGCCCGGTGGGGGCCGGCGGCGGGGTCGCGGCGTACCACGGGACGGCCGGCGGCGGTGGCGGGTACACCGGCGGCAGCTACCACCCGGGCACTGGCGGCGGTTACACGCCGGGGTCTTCGGTGCCGGGCGGCGGCGGGTACAACGCGGGTCAGGTCGGCGCGGCGGGCGGCAGCCCGACCCGGATCGCGGGTTACGACCCTGGCATGGGCGGCCCCGGCTACAACGGCGGTCCCGGTTACGGCGGCCCGGGTGCGGGCGGTCCGAACAGCCCGTACGGCGGCGGTCCCGGCGGTCCCGGTCTCGGTGTGGCCGGCGGCTTCGGTCCCGGCGGCGGTGGCGGCACCGGTGGCGGCGCGGGCTACCGCGGCGGCGCCGGCGCGGCGGGCGGCAGCTCGTCGTCCACGTCCTCGGCGAAGCCGGGCGCGGGCTCCCAGGCCGGCACGGGCGGCATGGGCGAGGAAGGCGCGGGCGCGCGTGGCGGCATGGGCGCGGCCGGCAACGCCGGCGGCGCGGGCATGGGCGCCGGCGGCCGCGGCGGCAAGAAGGAAGAGGACAAGGAGCACAAGCGGCCGACCTTCCTGGTCGAGACCGACGACGTGTTCGGCGACGGCCAGATGGTCGCGCCGACCGTCATCGGTGAGAATCCGACCGGCGGGTACTGATGCCGCCGATCGCGATCCTCCCGCTGGCCGCGTTCGACATCGTGTGGGAGGACCTGCGACTCGGGTCCGTGCCCTACCCGTTCGACGTGCCCAGCCAGGGCGAGACCCTGGACGAGCGCGCGCGGATCCGCACGGCCGTCTACGAGGACCTGGAGCGGCACGAGCTGGCGCGCGGCCAGCAGCTCGACCCGAACCTGGTGGAGGCGCTGCGGCTGCTGGCGCGGCCGCACGTCCAGCTGGACACGATCTCCACGCTGGACCGGCAGCGCGGGCTGATGGTGCACGCCGCGTCGGTCGCCAACGGGCAGCGGGCGCTGCTGGCCGTGCAGCAGGGCGGCACGATGCGGCTGGAGCAGATCCGGGACACCGCGCTGGCGGCGTCGCTGGTCTCGCTGCTGCCGCCGCACCAGCCCGGGCCGGGGGAGCAGATCTCCGTGCCGGCGGCGGAGCTCGCCCAGCCCAACCGGCACAGTCCCGAGCACCAGTCGCTGACGGTCATGCTGGGCGAGCCGGTGTTGCGGCTCGGCCAGTTCGCCGGCGCGATGTTCGACGAGCGCGGGGTCGGTCGGCGGATGCCGGGGCTGAGCTGGTTCGACACCGAGGCCGGGCGGTACCTGGGTGTGGCCGGACGAGGGCGGGACGGCGCCGACTGGGCGACCGTGTCGCCGGCCGACGCGAGCGGGCTGATCCGCCGGCTCGGTGACATGATCAGCATGGCGAGCCGGCGCTGACGGTTACCCCTCGATAGGTGGAGATTGTTGACACGAAGGGGTGAGTAACTGCTCCATCCGGTAGCGCGCGTGGTGTGCTGCCCGATGGTCCGACCGACGTGGTCGATGGAGCAGGAGTCCAACCCGTGCGCTTGTCCTTTCGCTCGGCGGTGTCCGCCAGTGCGGCCATCGCCGCCGTCATCGGGATCGTGGTCGGTGTGCAGTTGACGTCCACCGCGGACGGGCAGACCCCGCCCCGCACGGTCGACCGGGGCGGGCAGCCGCTGCCGACCAGCTTCCAGGACGGCGGCGACGCCATGCCGATGGACGGCGACGGCTTCCCCGTCACCGTGATCGCCTCCACGGTGACGGTCAACGGCACCCCGACCGTGAAGACGGTGACGGTCAGCAAGTCCCCGGCGCCGACCTCACAGGTCGAGGCGGTGCGGGCGACGGTGACCACCACCGCGCCCCCGGTCGTCACCACGACGACCACGACCACCACCACGACCACGCCGCCGCCGGCCACCACGACGACCACGACCACGGAGTCCCCGACAGGCCGGTGAGACCGTGGTGGCGGGCGTTCGCGAGGCCCCGCCGATGCTTCGCCTGGTTGGTGGATTTCGATCGGCCGCCACCCGAAGCACACACCACCGAGCCGACGCGGCCGATCGACATCCAGCAAAGGCGAGGCGTCGGCTTGGAAGGGGCCGAGCCGCGACGCCGAAGGCGGCGCCAAAGACACAGCGCCGAGCCCCGCGCGGAACGCGCGGCAACAACTCAGCCCGCGACGAGCCGTTCCTCGGCCTCGGGGGCGTAGTGCGCGCGGAGGCGTCCCTCCACCTCGGCGCTGGCGCCGATGGCGTCCAGGCCGAGCAGTGCCGCGCCGGCGACCGGCGGTAAGTCGACCAGGTGCACGTCGGCCAGCGGGGCCACCTCGTGGCAGCGGCGGGTGATCTCCTCGATCATCGCCGGCCCCGAGTTGGTCAGCACGCCGCCGCCGAGCACGATGTCGACCTGCTCCCCGAGCAGGTCCAGTCGCCGCAGGGACACGGTGGCCAGCAGGTAGATCTCCTCGATCAGCCGCTCGACGACGGAGGCGGCGATCGCGTCACCCTCGGCGGCGACGCGGAACAGGAGCGGGCAGAGCTCGTGCACCACCTCACCGCTGATCTCCTCGAAGTGCAGTCCGGCGACGACCTCGCTGATGCTGGTCACGCCGAAGTGCGCGAGGATGGCCGGCAGCAGGGCGGTCTGCGGGCCACGGCCGTCGTCGGCGCGGACGGCGTGCCACAGCGCGTCCCCGCCGATCTGCGAGCCGCCGCCCCAGTCGCCGGAGATCCGGCCCAGCGCGGGAAACCGGTGCACCCGGCCGTCCCGCGCCACCGCGACGCAGTTGATGCCGGCGCCGCACACCACGGCCACGCCGACGCCGTCGGAGGTGCCGGACCGCAGCAGCGCGAACGTGTCGTTGCCGACGGTCGTGGTGTCCGACCAGCCCAGCTTCCCGAACTCGCGCTGGAGGATCTCCTCCTCCCGCGGCAGGTCGGCGCCGGCCAGGTAGGCCGCCGTGTGCCGGGCGAACGGCTTGTTCGTCGCCAGCCCGGCCTTGCTCGCCGCCTCGCACACCATCCGGTTGAACGATTCGAGGCTGGGGTGCAGACCGATGTTCTGCGGCGACGCGCCGGGCCCGCGCACGTGCGAGAGCACGGACCCGTCGTCGTCGATCAGGATCACGTCGGTCTTGCTGTTCCCGCCGTCGATGGCGAGCACGGCGGCCTTCACGCCTTGGCCCATGGCAGTAGGTCCTTGTTCTCCGCGACCAGCTCGTCGGCGAGCTTCTCGGCGATCGAGTACTGGCCGATCAACGGGTGGGCGAGCAGTGCGTCGGCGACCCGGTCGCGGCCGCCGTGAACGGCCGCCTCCAGCGCCAGGTACTCGTACCCGGTCACGTGCGAGATCAGCCCGGCGAAGCCGGGCTCGACCGGCTTGACCGGAAGTGGGGTCGCACCGCGACTGTCCACAATGGCCGGCACCTCGACCACCGCGTCGTCCGGCAGGAACGGCAGCGTGCCGTTGTTGCGCACGTTGACCACGTGCTCCTCGCCGGCGGCGCCGCTGGTCAGGGAGTGCACCAGCTGGACCGCGGCCTCCGAGTAGTAGGCCCCGCCGCGCTGTGACAAAGCCTCGGGCTTGGTCACGACCTTGGGGTCCTGGTAGACCTTCAGCAGTTCGTTCTCGACCTCGATCACGACGTCGGCGCGCGGCCGCTCGTGCTTCTGCTTGGCCACCACCTCGTCGTGCTCGTAGAAGTACTTCAGGTAGTACGACGGCACGACGCCCAGCCGCCGGATCAGCGGCGCGGGAATGCCGATGTGGCCGGCCAGTTCCTCCGAGTGGTCCTCGATCAGCTTCGGCAACACGTTCTCGCCGTTGACGATCAGGCCCCGCTCCCAGGTGAGGTGGTTGAGCCCCACGTGCTCCAGCTTCACCTCGTCCGGCCGCAGGCCCAGCAGCTGCGAGGTCCAGCGCTGGAAGGTGATCGCCACGTTGCACAGGCCGACCGCCTTGTGACCCGCCTGAAGCAGCGCGCGGGTGACGATGCCGACCGGGTTGGTGAAGTTGACGATCCACGTGTCCTCGCCGGCGATCGCCCGCACGCGGTCGGCGATGTCCAGCACCACCGGCACCGTGCGCAGCGCCTTGGCCAGGCCGCCTGCGCCGGTCGTCTCCTGGCCGACGCAGTCGCAGACCAGCGGGAACGTCTCGTCGGACCGGCGGGCGGTCTGGCCCCCGACCCTCAGCTGAAGAAGAACGGCGGACGCACCGTCGACACCCTCCTCGAGAACGCTGGTGGTGCGAACCTTGGCCGGGTGACCGGCGTGGTCGAGCAGGCGCTGGCTGAACGGGCCGACCACCGCGAGACGCTCCGCGTCCGGGTCGACCAGCACGATCTCGTCGACGTCCAGACTGGTGCGGCGGCCGGCGATGCCGTCGATCAGCTCCGGGGTGTAGGTGGAACCGCCCCCTACGACAGTGAGTTTCACCCTTTGACTCCCGTGAAAGTGATCCCCTTGACAAAAGACTTCTGTGCGAACAGGAACAGCACGATCACCGGCACCAGGACGAGAACGGTCGCGGCCATCGTCAGGTTCCACTGCACCTGGTGCATGCCCCGGAAGGACGCCAGGGCCAGGGAGAGCGTCCAGCTGTCCTGCTTCTCGCCCACGTACAGCAGCGGTCCGAAGTAGTCGTTCCAGGTGTAGAGGAAGGTGAACAGGCCGGCCGCGGCCAGGCCCGGCTTGGTCATCGGCACCAGCACCCGGTACAGCATCTGGAACTCGTTGCAGCCGTCCATCCTGGCCGCGTCGAAGTAGTCCTGCGGCACGGTCACGAAGAACTGGCGCAGCAGGAAGATGCTGAAGGCGTCGCCGAGGAAGTACGGCACCACCAGCGGCCACAGCGTGCCGGTCAGGTGCAGGTTCGCCCACATGCTGTAGATCGGCACGGCCACCACCTGCGGCGGCAGCATCATCGCGGCGATCACCAGCATGAAGATGAAGTTGCTGCCCCGGAAGCGCAGCCGGGCCAGCGCGTACGCCGCGGGGATGCTGGACAGCAGCATGCCGGCGGTGGCCAGCACCGAGTACAGCAGGCTGTTGCCGAAGAACTCCAGCATCGGCGCCTTGTCGAACACCTCGAGGAAGTTCTCCGGGTGCCACGAGCGCGGCCACAGGTCCGAGGTGAGCGCCTGCTGGTCGGACATGAACGCGGTGAGCACCACGAACACGATCGGCAGCGCGAAGCCGATGCCCATGGCCAGCGCGACGGCGTGCACGGCGACCCAGCCGACGATGTCGCGCGGGTGCCTCTTCTTGCGCAGTGCCGCCGAACGCGTCGGCGCCGCGGTCGCGGTCAGGGTCGCCATCAGGATGCCTCCGCCTTGCCGGCGCGCAGCTGCCGGATCAGGATCGCGGTGAACGCGAACGAGACGATGAACAGCAGCACCGCCATCGCCGACGCGTAACCCATGTGGTATGAGCGGAATCCCTCGTTGTACATCCACACCGGGAAGGTCAGGGTGCTGTTGTCCGGGAAGCCGATCAGCTTGCTGTTGCCGACCGCGTCGGCCGAGCCGGACGCCACCGAGCCGGCGACCACCGCCTGGGTGAAGTACTGGAGCGCGAAGATGATCGAGTTGACCACGCCGAACAGCAGCACCGGCGCGATGGACGGCAGCGTGATCTTGCGGAACCGCATCCACGGGCCGGCGCCGTCGATCTGCGCCGCCTCGTAGAGGTCCGCGGGCACGTCCAGCATCGCGGCCAGGATGATGATCATCAGCTCGCCGGAGCCCCACAGCGTGAGCAGGGTCAGCGACGGCTTGGACAGGTTCGGGTCGTTGAACCACAGCGGTCCGTTGATGCCGAGCCAGCCCAGGATCGTGTTCACCGGGCCGGTGCCCGGGTTGAACAGGAACACGAACGTCAGCGTCGCGGCCACCGGGGGCGCCAGCGAGGGCAGATAGCACAGCGCGCGCAGGAAGCCGGAGCCGTTGCGCACCTTGGTGAGGATCTGGGCCACGCCCATCGCGAACAGCAGCCGGCCGATGGTCAGGATCACCACGAGCCAGAGCGTGTTGTACGCGGCCGCCTTCACCAGCGGGTCGCTGGTGAACATGAAGACGTAGTTGCGCAAGCCCACGAAGTCGGCGGTGTTCAGACCGTCGTAATTGGTGAACGAGAAGTACACCGTCGCCAGCAGCGGGTACACGAAGAACAGCACCATGCCGGCGGCCCACGGCGCCAGGAAGAGCAGCACCCACTTCAGATGGCGACTGCGCCGCCGCGCCCGCCCCCGGGAGGGAGCGGACGCGGCGGCCGCGTCGGCCGAGCCGAGCAGAGTCGCTGTCATCAGTTGCCGCCGAGCGCCTTGGCGTCGTCGATCGTCTTGTCCGCCTGGGCGAACGCGGCGTGCAGGTCCTTGACCGTGCCGCTCTGCCAGGAGGAGCCGAGGTCCTCGACGGTCTTCAGGTACGCGCCGCCGTTGGGGCTGGCCGGGTTGTTGGCCAGGTTCGGGTTGTCGAACACCTTGAGGAAGGTGTTGAACTGCGCCGGCAGCTTCAGGTCGGAGCTGTGCAGCGCGGCCTTGGTGGTCGGCACGTTGCCCAGGCCGTTGGCCAGCTGCACCAACGCGTTCGTGTCGAAGGACAGGTACTTGATCAGCTCCCACGCGGCGCCGGCGTTCTTGACGCCCTTGGGGATGCCGATGATCGTGCCGGTCACGTAGCCGCCGCCGTACAGGTTCGACTTGTCGTCGGCGACCGGCGAGGGCGCGGTGTCGTAGTTGACGTTCGGGGCGTCGGACTTGAGGAACGCGGTCCGGTACTCACCGTCGTACATCATCGCGACCTGGCCCTTGTTGAAGGCGTGGTCGGGCGAGTACTCCTGGCCGAGGCCCGCGGTGAACTTCTGGAGCTTGTCCCAGCCGTAGAAGTCGACCAGCTGCTTCTGGAAGTTGAACATCTCGGTCCACGCCGGGTCGGTCGCCAGGTCCGACTTCCCGTTGTTGTCCAGCCACTTCGCGCCGAACTGCGGGGCCCACACCTGCGGGTGGTTGGCGTAGAAGCCGAACTGCGGGATGAAGCCGGCCACCTTGATCGAGCCGTCCGCGTTGAACTCGGTCAGCTTCTTGGTGTCCTCGAGCAGCTCGCTCATCGTCTTGGGCGGCGCGGTGATGCCCTTCGCGGCGAACAGGTCCTTGTTGTAGTACAGACCGTAGTCGTCGGCCAGCATCGGCAGCGCGCAGCGGGTGCCCTTGAACTGGGTGTAGTCCTGCACGGCCTGCGGGATCTGGGTGAGGTCCACCTTGTCCCGGTCGATGTAGGGCTTGAGGTCCTGCCACGCGCCGCTCGAGCAGAACTGCCCGATGTTGTCGGTGGAGAACGAGATCGCCACGTCCGGCGGGTTGCCGCCGCGGATGGACTGGGTGATCTTGTCGTCGTCCTGGCTGCCCTGGCTGTTGATCGTGATGTTGGGATGGGCGGTGTGGAAGCCGTCCAGCACCTTGTTCAGGATGCCCAGCTCGCGATCGGCGAAGTTGCTGTAGACGGTGAGCGTGACCTTCTGGTCCGCGCTCGGCGCTTCCTGCGCGCCGTTGGAACCGCCGCCGCCGGCGGTGCACGCCGAGAGCAGCAGGACTAATGCTCCGACCGAACAGGTGGCTGCTCGGGACAGGGCGGCGCGTCTGGGGGTACGCATGGGCCCTCCAAGGACAGGGGGTTTCATCGGCGGATTTGATGCAGCGGCGGCAGCATGTCGTTGGCCGGGAGGCCGAAGACCTCTTCCCTGACCACGGCCAGGGCGGAGTGCATGGCCCCGGCTCGAACGGCGTGGCCGGCGACCAGCGCGAGTTCGACCGGGGTTCGGGGGATGACCAGGCGGCGCAGCTCGGCGGCGACCAGCTCGCACAGCATCGAGCCGCCGGCCTGTGCGACCTCGCCGGACAGCAGGACCAGCTCGGGGTCGACGACGCTGACCACGTTGGCCACGCCGACGGCGATGCGCCGGGCCAGGTCGGTGAGGAACTCGCGGCCGGCGGTGCCCTGGGACAGCGCCTTGGTGACGGCGCCGAGCGCGTGCCGGGCGGAGATTCCGTGCGAGCGGGCCAACTTCGTCACCGACGAGTTGGACAGCAGGTCGCCGTAGCGGGTGCCGGCGCGGTCGATGCCGGTGTCCTGGCGGGAGAGATCCGGCACGCGCATCCAGTCGACCTCGCCGGCGCCGCCGGTGGCGCCGCGCAGCAGCACCCGGTTGATCACGACCGCGGAGCCGACCGCGTCCACCGGCCAGACGAGCACGAAATCGCGCACGTCCACCGCGCGACCCGTGATCATCTCCTCCAGGGCAACCAGGTTGACGTCGTTCTCCACGGTGACCGAGGTGCCGAGCATGTCGTGCAGCCGCCCGACCACGTCGAAGCCCTCCCAGCCGGGCAGGTGCGGCGCGAAACCGAGCTGTCCGGTGGCGGGGTCGACGGCGCCGGGGCTGCCGACCACGACGTGGTGCAGGTCGCTGACCTGCAGGTTGGCGTCGCTGGCGGCCTTGCCCATGGCCTCGTTGAACACGGCGAGCACGTCGGTGCCCTTGGGCATGAGGGCGTGGTGCTCGGTCAGCGTGGCGCCGGAGATGTCGGCGATGGCCACGTCCACCGAGTCGGGGGTGAGGTCGACGGCCGCCACGTGGGCCAGACCGCCGTTGACCGCCCACAGCTGGGCGCGCGGACCCCGGCCGCCGCCGCGCAGACCGTCGCGGCGCACGATGTCCTGGGCCTCCAGGCGGGTCAACAGTTGGGCCGTCGCGGGCTTGGACAGCCCGATGATGCCCTCCAGTTCGGACCGGGTGAGCGGCCCGTTGCGCAGCAGCGCGTCGATCGCCGCGCGATCGTTGATCTCGCGCAGCAGTCTCGGGCTTCCGGCACGCACTGGTTAACTCCTGTCTGTTAACTTTCCAGACGATTTCGTGCCACCGTAGTGACCGCGCTCACCCAGGTCAATGGGTCGTTCATGGAGTATTCAGGTTGTGACAGTGTGTGCAAGTTACCCATTAGGTTTGCCTTACCTGGCAGGCTGAGGGGGTGATCGAGCGGGAAGAGACCTTCGCCCAGCTGCTCGGCGGCCGCAGCGCGGCCCTGGACGCCACGCTGCCGTCGGTCGCCTTTGTGGCCGGATGGCTACTGACAAATCACTCCGTCGGGTGGGCCGCGCTGATCGCGGTGGCGACGGCCGTGGTGGTCGGCGCGATCCGACTCTTCCGCGGCGACAAGATCCGGGCGGTGCTGGTCGGCGCGTTCGTGGTGTCCGTGGCCGCGCTGGTCGCGCTGTACACCGGCCAGGCCATCGACTTCTTCCTGGTGCAGCTGCTCAGCAACGCCGCCAGCGGGCTGGCCTTCGTGGTCAGCTGGGCGATCCGCTGGCCGCTGCTCGGCGTGATCATCGGCGCGCTGCTGGGCCAGCGCACCCGCTGGCGCCAGGACCCGGACCTGCTGCGCGCCTACGGCCGCGCCACTCTGGTCTACGCCATCCAGTACGGCATCCGGGTGATCGTCTTCGGGTACCTGTGGTGGCAGGACGACGTGGTCGCCTCCGGCATCGCGCGGGTCGCGCTGTCCTGGCCGCTCTACGTGCTGATGCTGGCCCCGACCTGGTGGATCTTCCGCCGAACCCTGCCCTTGGACCACCCGGGTCTACGGCATCCGCGAAGTAGGATCCAGGGGGAATCCGACCCGGGGTAGGGAACATGCGGCGAGGCGGCGCGTCGGCGCTGTTCGGCATCGAGCTGCGGCGGCTGCGCCAGCAGCACGGCCTGTCCCTGCGCGACCTGTCCAGGGTCGTCGGCTTCACGCCCGGCTACCTGAGCAAGGTGGAGAACGGCCGCTCGCCGTCGGCGGAACTGGCCCGGGCCTGCGACGACACGCTCGTGGCCGGCGGCGCGCTGCTCGCCATGGCCAACGCCGAGCCGGCCGTGCGCCCGGCCCAGCTGCCCGCCGGCATCCGCCGCTTCGTCGGTCGGGACGACCAGCTCGAACGGCTCGACACCGCCGGCGCGCGGGTCGTGATCATCGACGGGCCGCCGGGCGCGGGCAAGACGATGCTGGCGTTGCACTGGGCGCACCACGCCGTGGACCGCTTCCCCGACGGCCAGCTCTACGTCGATCTGCGTGGGCACTGCGCGGATGACCGCCCGATGGACGCAAGGGTGGCGCTGGACGAGTTCCTCGCGGCGCTGGGCGTGCCGGCCGACGGCATCCCCGACAGCCTGGAGCTCGGCTCGGCGCTGTACCGGTCGATGCTCGCGGACCGGAAGATGCTGGTGGTCCTGGACAACGCCGCCGACGCCGCCCAGGTCCGACCGCTGCTGCCGGCCGCCGCGGGCTGCGTGGCCGTCGTGACGAGTCGCGGGCGCCTGCCCCGCATCGCCGCTTCGCGAGTGACCCTCGGCCCGATGACGCCGGCCGACTCCGTCGCCCTGATCCGGCGCGTGATCGGCGACGAGCGTGCCGACCGTGAGCCGGCGGCCGTCGCCGATCTCGCCGCACGCTGCGACTACCTGCCGCTGGCGCTGCGGATCGCAGCCGAGCGGGTGGTGGCCCAGCCACACTCCCTGGTCCGCGACCTCGTCGAGGAGCTGGACGCCGACGGCCGCCTGAACGTGCTGTCGACGTACGACTCCATTGCCCTGCGGACGGTTTTCGACTGGTCCTACCGGCGGCTGGACGAGGGCTGTGCACGGATGTTCCGGCTGCTCGGGCTGCACCGGGAGTCGCACATCGACCCCGGCGCCGCGGCCGCGCTGGCCGGCGTCACCGAGCCGGTCGCGCACCTGCTGCTCGATCGGCTCGCCGGCGTGCACCTCGTGCAGAAGGTCGGCGACCGGTACCGGCTGCACGGTCTGCTCCGCGAATACGCCGCCGACCCCCGCGAGTCACGCGTGAGGTCGCGCCGGTCTCTGGACCGCGGGCTCAGCTCGATCGAGTCTGTTCATCGATCGAGCTGAGACAAGGGAAGAGACCGGACCTCCAGCGACCTCACCCCGCGCGGAACGCGCGGCACGAGCACCGTCACACCGAAATGCGGTTTCAGGCACCCAGCAGCTGCGGTCGTAGCGACTGGGCGGCCGGTCCGAGCAGCTCCAATCCCGCCAGCCACGCCGCCCCGGCCGCCCCGTCCCGAGCCACCGACACCACCCCGCCGCACGCCTCCGCCAGCGCCGCCAGCAGACGCTCGCCGAGCACCCCGCCGCCCGCCGCGACGCTGCCGATCACCACCACCGGCGTCCGCTCGCCGGCCGACCGGGCGTCCCGGGCGGTCCGCACCAGCCACTCCACCGCCTCGTCGACGATCTCCGTCGCCAGCGGGTCGTGCGCCGCCGCGCCGGCGGCGACGAGCGGTGCCAGCCTGGCCAGGTGGATGGGAGCCTCGGCGTTCACGGCGGTGATCAACCGCGACACCACCGACCGCCGCAGCACGGGATCGCCGCTGACGTCCTGGATGGCCAGCACGTCGGCCAGCACGCTGCGGGCCAGCACGCCCAGCGCGGCGCCGGTGGCCAGCGTGCGCAGGGTGGCGCGCACGGCCTGCCGCCCCAGCCAGAACGCCGATCCCTCGTCACCGAGCAGCCAGCCGAAGCCGCCGGCGATCGCGACCTGACGACGGTTCACGATCCGCGCCGCCGCCGATCCCGTGCCGGCGACCAGCACGGTGCCGTCGGACACGGCCGTGCCGGCGGCGAAGGCAGCCTCACAATCCGTCACGACCCGCAGCCCGCACTTGAGCCCGGCCCCGTGCCACGCGGCGTCGAACAGCGCGGCGACCCGGTCGTCGGCGAGCTTGCTGGCGCCGGCCAGCCCCAGCACGCCGGCGCGCACCCGGTCGGCGGGCACGCCCGCGGACGCCAGCGCGGCGGCGATCGACGCGGCCACCTGCTCGGCGGCCACCTCCGGCGGATGCGAGTTCGGATTGGCCCCGCCGGCCCGCCCGGTGCCCACCCGAGCCCCGCTCAGGTCGGCCACGAGGGCCCGCGTCGTGGTCCCCCCGGCGTCCACGCCGACCAGGTAACCCTCGGTATTCGCCACAACCACCCCACGAAGTCATCGGATCAGTTGACTGATTGTTGCCACCATGAGTCTGGACTTCCCCGGACTCAGCGGATATACATCGGATGTCTTTCGGTACGAGCGAGGAGGAACCCTCCGTGCAGCTGCTGCGCCTCGGCGCTCCCGGTAGCGAGCGCCCCGCCGTCCGCACCGACGAGGGCGTCGTCCACGACCTCACCCCGGTGACGGCGGACATCGACGGAGCCTTCCTCGGCGGGGGCGGTCTGGCCAGAGCCCGTACGGCCCTGAACGCCGGCGAACTGCCCGTGCTGGACGACAGTGGCCTCCGCGTGGGGCCCCCGCTCGCCGGCATCGGCAAGATCATCTGCATCGGGCTGAACTACTCCGACCACGCGGCCGAGACCGGCGCGACCGTGCCGGACGAGCCGGTGATCTTCCTCAAGACGTCGGACACCGTGGTCGGCCCGTACGACGAGGTCCTGGTGCCGCGCAAGTCCGTGAAGACGGACTGGGAGGTCGAGCTCGGCGTCGTGATCGGCAGGACCGCGCGCTACCTCGACACGCACGAGGAGGCGCTGGCCTGCGTCGCCGGCTACGTGCTCTCGCACGACGTCTCCGAGCGCGAGTTCCAGATCGAGCGCGGCGGCACCTGGGACAAGGGCAAGAACTGCGAGACCTTCAACCCGCTCGGACCGCACCTCGTGCCCGCCGACGACGTCGACGACCCGCAGGAACTCGGCCTGCGGCTGTGGGTGAACGGCGAGCTCAAACAGGACTCCTCCACCAAGAACATGATCTTCCCCGTGGCCGAGGTGATCCGGTACCTCAGCCAGTTCATGGTGCTGCGCCCCGGTGATCTGATCAATACCGGCACTCCGGCGGGCGTCGCGCTGGGCCAGCCGGACCCCAAGCCGTACCTGCGGGCGGGTGACGTCGTCGAGTTGGAGATCGACGGCCTCGGCCGCCAGCGGCAGACCTTCGGGGCGGCCTGAGATGGCCCGCATCGTCGCACTCGACGTCCAGGACATCCGGTTCCCCACGTCGCGCGAGCTGGACGGCTCCGACGCGATGAACCCGGACCCGGACTACTCGGCCGCCTACGTCACGCTGCGGACCGACGACGGCCCCGACGGCTACGGCCTGGCCTTCACCATCGGCCGCGGCAACGACGTGCAGGCCGCCGCCATCCGCGCGCTGGGCCCGCACGTGGTCGGCAAGCCGGTGCCCGAGGACGCGGCGGCGCTGGCCGCGCTGTCGTCGGAGCTGATCGGCGATTCGCAGCTGCGCTGGCTCGGCCCCGAGAAGGGCGTCGTGCACATGGCGATCGGCGCGGTGGTCAACGCCGCGTGGGACCTCGCGTCCCGGCGGGCCGGCCTACCGCTGTGGCGGTTCCTGGCCGGCATGACGCCGGAGGAGATCGTCGGACTGGTCGACTTCCGCTACCTGAGCGACGCGCTCACCCCGGACGAGGCGCTGGGCATCCTCCGCAAGGCGGAGCCCACCCGCGCCGGCCGGATCGCGCAGTTGACCGAGCAGGGCTTCCCCGCCTACACCACCTCGCCCGGCTGGCTGGGCTACTCCGACGAGAAGCTGTCGCGGCTGGCCAAGCAGGCCATCACCGAGGGCTTCGACATGATCAAGCTCAAGGTCGGCGGCGACCTGGACGACGACGTGCGGCGGATGAAGCTCGCCCGGGAGGTGGTCGGCCCCGGCGTGCGCGTCGCCGTGGACGCCAACCAGCGTTGGGACACCGACATCGCGATCCGCTGGATGCGCGAGCTGGCGCCGTACGGGCCGTACTGGATCGAGGAGCCGACCTCGCCGGACGACGTGCTGGCGCACCGGGCGATCGCCGACGCGCTGGCCCCGATCAAGATCGCCACCGGCGAGCACGTGCAGAACCGCGTGGTGTTCAAGCAGCTGCTCCAGGCCGGCGCGGTCGACGTGGTGCAGATCGACGCCTGCCGCGTCGGCGGCGTCAACGAGAACATCGCGATCCTGTTGCTGGCGGCCAAGTTCGGCGTGCCGGTGTGCCCGCATGCCGGCGGCGTCGGCCTGTGCGAGCTGGTCCGGCACCTGTCCTTCTTCGACTACGCCGCGGTCTCCGCCTCGCTGGACGGCCGCGTCATCGAGTGGGTGGACCACCTGCACGAGCACTTCCTGGACCCGGCGGGCGTGGTCAACGGCCGCTACACCGCGCCGAACCAGCCCGGCTTCTCGGCCCGGTTGCGGGACGAGACGCTGAGCCAGTACGTCTATCCGGACGGTCCAGTGTGGACGGAGGTTGTGGCATGACCGACTTCGACGGCCTGGCGGCGATCGTCACCGGCGGAGCATCCGGCATCGGCCGCGCCACGGCGGAACTGCTGGCCGCGCGCGGTGCGCGGGTCGCGGCGCTGGACCTCAACCCGGACCAGGTCGCCGACCCCGTCGTCGGAATCCGGTGCGACGTCACGGATGACGCGAGCGTGCGGGCGGCCGTGGCGGAAGCGGCCGAGCGCTTCGGCCGGCTGGACATCGTCATCAACAACGCCGGCATCGGGGCCCAGGGCGACGTCGCCGCCAACGACGACGCGCAGTGGGCGCAGGTGCTGGACGTGAACGTGATCGGCATGGCTCGGGTCAGCCGCGCCGCGCTGCCGCACCTGCGGCAGTCGCCGGCGGCCGCGATCGTCAACACCTGCTCCATCGCCGCCTGGGCTGGTCTGCCCCAGCGGGCGCTGTACTCCGCCAGCAAGGGCGCGGTGTACGGGCTGACCCTGGCGATGGCCGCCGACCACGTGCGGGAGGGCATCCGGGTCAACGCCGTGGCGCCCGGCACCGTGGACACACCCTGGGTGGGCCGGCTGCTCGACGCCGCCGCCGACCCCGCCGCCGAACGGGCCGCGCTGCAGGCGCGCCAGCCGTCCGGGCGGCTCGTCACCGCCGACGAGGTCGCGCACGCCGTCTGCTACCTCGCCAGCCCCCTGTCGGGATCGACCGCCGGCACCGTGCTCGCGGTGGACGGCGGCATGTACGGCCTGCGCCTTCGGCCGCCGAGTTAGACGAGAAACGAGGAACGATGGACAAGCGCAGCATCCTCACCGTGGCGGTGTGCGTAGCGCTCGCCGGCACGCTGGCCGCCTGCAACAGAGGCGACGCCGCCGGAGGTGGCGGCGACAACGCCAGCGTCGGGCCGATCGGCGTGGACTTCCCCCGGGCCGACACGGACTTCTGGAACTCGTACAACAAGTACGTGCCGACCGAGGCCAAGGACCTCGGCATCAACCTGATGACCCCGACCAACTCCCAGAACGACATCACCAAGCTGGTGTCCAACGTGCAGGCGCTGACCGCGCAGGGGGCCAAGGCGATCGTGATGGCCCCGCAGGACACCGGAGCCATCGCCAGCACCATCACCCAGCTCAACCAGCAGAAGATCCCGGTCGTCACGGTCGACACCCGGCCGGACAAGGGCGGCGCCTACATGGTTGTCCGCGCGGACAACAAGGCGTACGGCCAGAAGGCGTGCAAGTACCTGGGTGACAAGCTCGGCGGCAAGGGCAAGGTGGTCGAGTTCGAGGGCGACCTGTCCTCGATCAACGGCCGCGACCGCTCGGAGGCGTTCGGCGACTGCATCAAGCAGAACTACCCGGGCATCACGGTGTTCGCCGAGCCGACCAACTGGGAGGGCGCCAAGGCGTCGGCCGCGCTGCAGACCGACCTGACCGCCAACCCGGACATCAACGGCATCTACATGCAGGCCGGCGGCGCGTTCCTGGCCGCGACGCTGCAACTGCTGAAGTCCACCAACCACCTGATCCCGGCCGGCCAGCCCGGACACATCGCGATCGTCTCCAACGACGGCATCCCGCAGGAGTTCGACGCGATCCGGCAGGGCCAGATCGACGCCACCGTGTCGCAGCCGGCCGACCTGTACGCCAAGTGGGCGCTGTTCTACGCCAAGGCCGCGGTGCAGGGCAAGACGTTCAAGGCCGGCCCGACCGACCACAACAGCACGATCCTGGACGTCGGCGGCGGCCAGCTGGAGGACCAGCTGCCGGCCCCGCTGGTGACCAAGGACAACGTGGACGACAAGAGCCTCTGGGGCAACCAGGTAGCGAAGTGATGAACGCAGTCGAGGCCAGCAACATCACCAAACGGTTCGGGCAGACCGTCGCGCTGAACGACGTGCACATCACCGTCGCCGACGGGGAGACGCACGCGCTGGTCGGCCGCAACGGCGCCGGCAAGTCCACCCTGGTCTCCATGCTGACCGGCCTGAACCGGCCGGACAGCGGGGAGATCACGTTCCGCGGCGAGCCGGCGCCGGCGCTGTCCGACCGTCAGGCGTGGCGGACGAAGGTGGCGTGCGTCTACCAGAAGTCCACCATCATCCCGACCCTGACCGTCGCCGAGAACCTGTTCATCAACCGGCAGAATCTCGACGGCGGCGCGGTGATCAGCTGGTCTCGGCTGCGTCGCAAGGCATCGGACGTGCTCGGCGAGTACGGCGTGGACGTGGATCCCAATGTCGAGGCGGCGACGCTGACCGTCGAGCAGCGGCAGTTGGTGGAGATCGCCCGCGCGCTGTCGTTCGGCGCCAAGTTCATCATTCTCGACGAGCCGACCGCCCAGCTGGACGGTCCGGCGATCGAGCGGCTGTTCGAGCGGATGCGCTCGCTGCGGGCGGCCGGGGTGACATTCCTGTTCATCTCCCATCACCTCCAGGAGATCTTCGAGATCTGCCAGACGGTGACGGTGTTCCGGGACGCCCGGCACATCGTCACCAGTCCGGTCGCCGACCTGTCCAAGGACCAGCTGGTGGAGGCCATGACCGGCGAGGCGGTCGGCCTCGGCGCCGTCGCGAGCCGGCCGGCGGTCGGCTCGGAGTCCGTCCTGGACATCCGCGATCTGGCTCTGGGCAAGCACTTCAGCGGCATCGACCTGTCGGTGCGCCGGGGCGAGGTGGTCGGCATCGCCGGCTCGGCCAGCAGCGGCAAGGTGGAGCTGGGCGAGGTGATCGTCGGTCTGCGCAAGGCCGACGCCGGAACCGTTGCGGTGTCAGGGAAATCCCTGAAGCCGGGTAGCGTGCCGGCGGCCCTGGCCGGTGGCGTCGGCTTCGTGCCGGAGGACCGCCACAAGGAGGGTTTCGTGCCCGGCCTGAGCATCGCGGAGAACGCGACGTTCCCGATCGCCGGGCGACTGGGCCGGTTCGGCTCGATCTCCGGCCGGCGGCGGGACCAGGTGGCGGCCAGGATGATCGACGAGCTGGCGATCAAGACGTCCGGGCCGGACCAGGACGTGGCCGACCTGTCCGGTGGCAACCAGCAGAAGGTCGTGATGGCGCGGGCGCTGTCCAGCGAGCCGGACCTGCTGGTGCTGATGGACCCGACCGCGGGCGTGGACGTGAAGTCCAAGGAGAACCTGCTGGACGCGGTGGACCGGGCGGCCGCCGCCGGCGCCGCGGTGCTGGTGATCTCCGACGAGCTGGACGACCTGCGTCCCTGCGACCGGGTGCTGGTGATGTTCCACGGCTCGGTGGCCGGCGAGTTCCCCGCCGGCTGGACCGACAACGAGCTGGTCAGTGTGATCGAAGGGATCGGGGAGAGCAGTGGTGAGTGACGTGTCCACCCCGGTCGTGGCCGCCCGGCCGCGACTACAAGTCGCCAAGCTGCGCGACCTGGCGCTGCTGCCGGCGATCCTGGTGCTGCTGGTCGTCGGCTTCATCGCCAGCCCGATCTTCCTGACCAGCGGCAACCTGCTCAACGTCGTGCAGCAGCAGTCCGAGCTGGGCCTGGTCGTGCTCGGCGAGGCGCTGGTGCTGATCGTCGGCAAGATGGACCTGTCGCTGGAGTCGACCCTGGGCTTCGCGCCGGCGCTGGCCATGGTCCTGGTGCTGCCGACGTCGGAGAACGGCCTCGGCCTCGGGCTGCCCGAGTGGACCGCGCTGCCGGTCTGCCTGCTGGCCGGCGTGGCCATCGGCGCCGTCAACGCGTTCCTGGTGCTGCGGCTGCAGCTGTCCGGCTTCATCATCACGCTGGGCATGCTGATCACCATTCGTGGCCTCCAGCAGGGCCTCACCGTCGGCCAGTCGCTGTCCAGCCCGAACATGCCGTCGCTGTACTACCTGGGCAACGCGGTGTGGTTCGGCGTGCACGCGTCGATCTGGATCTTCCTCGCGCTGTTCGTGATCGCCATCGCCTTCGTGGGCTACTTCCGGCACGGCCGCTCGCTGTACGCCATCGGCGGCAACGAGGCCGCGGCCAAGGCCGCCGGTATCCGCACCACCCGCGTCGCCGCCATCGTGCTGATCGTGGCCAGCGTGCTGGCCGCGCTGGCCGGCGCCATGATGGTCGGCCACTACGGCTCCATCACCGCCAACCAGGGCTCCGGCTGGATCTTCAACGCCTTCGCCGCGGCCGTGCTCGGCGGCGTCAGCCTCAACGGCGGCAAGGGCACCCTGTTCGGCGCCATGTGCGGCGTGCTGATGCTCGGCCTGGTGCAGAACATCCTCACCCTGGCGCACGTGAACCCGTACTGGCTCGGCGCGATCAACGGGGCCATCATCATCGGTGCGCTGGTGCTCGCGCGGCTGACGACCGGAAAGGCCCAGGATTAGTGGAGATCCGCGGACTCGGCTTCGGCGGAGCGCCGATCGGGAACCTGTACGCCGAGGTGTCGGACGCGGACGCGCGTGCGACCGTCGACGCCGCGTGGGACGCGGGCGTGCGGTACTTCGACACCGCCCCGCACTACGGCCTCGGCCTCTCCGAGCGACGCCTCGGCGCCGCGCTGGCCGACCGTCCGCGCGACGAGTTCGTCCTCTCCACCAAGGTCGGCCGGATCCTCGAGCCTCGCGACGGCGGGGGGCTCGATGACGCCGGCTTTCTCGTGCCCGCCACACACCGGCGGGTGTGGGACTTCAGCGCCGACGGCGTGCGCCGGTCGCTGGACTCCTCGCTGGAACGCCTCGGCGTGGATCGGGTGGACGTCGTCTACCTGCACGATCCCGACGACCACTGGGAGCAGGCCGTCTCCGAGGGGTTGCCGGCGCTGCACGCGCTGAAGGAACAGGGCGTGATCGGCGCCGTCGGCGTCGGCATGAACCAGTGGCAGATGCCCGAGCGGTTCATTCGCGAGGCGTCGCTGGACTACGTCATGCTCGCCGGCCGGTACACGCTGCTGGAGCAGGAATCGCTGGCCTCCTTCCTGCCGCTGTGCGTGGAACGGGGCGTGTCGGTGGTGGCGGTGGCGGTGTTCAACTCCGGTCTGCTGGCGCGGCCCGAGGTGCCCGTCGACGCCACGTACAACTACGCCGCGGCCCCGGCCGAGGTGATGGAGAAGGCCCGGCGCATCGCGTCCGTCGGCAAGCGGCACGGGGTCGTGCTGCCGCAGGCGGCGCTGCAGTTCCCGTTCGGCCACCCCGCGGTGACGGGCATTGCCGTCGGCGCGCGGACGCCGGCGGAGATCACCGAGAACGCGGCGCTGCTGGCGGAGACCGTGCCGGCGGAGCTGTGGGCGGACCTCAAGGCCGAGGGCCTGTTGGGGGCCGACGTACCGACGCCGGGAGTCGCTTCGTGAGGGTTGACGCGCATCACCACATGTGGGACCTGGCCGTCCGCGACCAGCCCTGGACGGCCGACCCGGACGTCGCCGACACCCTGCACCGCACGTTCCTCCTGACCGACCTGACGCCGCTGACCTCGGCGGCCGGCATCGACGCCAGCGTGCTCGTCCAGACGATCACTGTGCCCGAGGAGACTCCGGAGTTCCTCGCCCTGGCCGAGGAGTCCCCGCTAGTCCAGGCGGTCACCGGCTGGACGGACCTGACCGCGCCGGACGTCGCCGAGACCCTCGCGGCGTTGCGGGCCAGCCACGGCGGCCGGTGGCTGAAGGGCATCCGCCACCAGGTGCAAGGGGAGCCCGACCCCGACTGGCTCATCCGCGACGACGTGCTGCGCGGCCTGAAGGCGGTAGGGGAGGCGGGCCTGGTGTACGAACTGCTCACCTATCCGCACCAGCTGCCGGCGGCCACCCGGGCGGCGGCAGAGCTGCCGGGCACCCGGTTCGTGCTCGATCACTGTTCGAAGCCTCCGATCACCAGCGGTGACCTGGAGCCGTGGGCGACGCGCCTGCGTGCGCTGGCGGCGCTGCCGAACGTGACGTGCAAGCTGTCCGGCCTGGTCACGGAGGCCAGCCCGGACTGGACCGTCGCCGACCTGCGCCCGTACGTCGAGGTCGTGCTGGACGCGTTCGGCCCCGATCGGGTGATGTTCGGCTCGGACTGGCCGGTCTGCCTGCTCGCCGCCACGTACGCCGAGGTCGTGGAGGCAACCGCCGAGCTCATCGGGGGTCTGTCCGAGACCGAGCAGGACGCGGTGCTCGGCGGCACCGCGGCCCGGGTCTACGGGATCACGCCAGGTCTTTGAGCCACTGCTCCACGCCGGCCACGTGCACGGTCGACCATGACCGGGCCAGGTCGGGCTGCCGCGCGGCCAGCGCGTCGACGATCGCCCGGTGCTCGGCGACGGTGCGGTCCACGGCGCTGGCCTGCGTGATGCCGCGCCAGATGCGCACCCGCACGGTCGGGCCGGCCAGCGTGTCCAGCAGCTGCGCCAGGTAGGCGTTGCCGGAGGCCTGCACCACCCGGCGGTGGAACTCCAGGTCGTGCTCGACCAGCTCCTCGACGGATTCGGCCGCGGCGGCCGCGTCGCACAGCTCCCGCAGGGCGATGACCTCCTGGTCGTCGATGCGCTGCGCGGCCATCGCGGCGGCGGCCGGCTCCAGGATGCGGCGGACCTCCAGCACCTCCTGCACCGAGTCCTCGCCGCTGTGCAGGTCCAGCACGAACGACAGCGCCCCGAGCAGGTCGTCGGCCCGCAGGCTGGACACGTAGGTGCCGTCGCCCTGCCGCACGTCCAGCACCCTGACCAGCGACAACGCCTTCACGGCCTCGCGCAGTGAGTTGCGGGACAGGCCGAGGCGCTCGGCCAGGTCCGCCTCGCGGGGCAGCCGGTCGCCCGGCTTCAGCTCCCCGGAGACGATCATCTCCTTCACGCGCAGGATCGCGTCGTCGGTGACTGCCACGACCGCCTCGAATTCGTCGATCAGACCTCGGATGTTTCCCGTCCAGTATGCGTCATGGTCCGTCCTGTCGTGATCGCCGGGCTGGTGGCGGCCGTTCGGGTAGCCCGTTCGGCGTATTTGGTCAGCAAGTGACCAAAAGTTGTCTTATTTGGTGGATGATTGACTGGACGTTGGCCGCCACTGCCCGTACCGTCTAATGGTCTGGACCAATGGAGGGCAATTTGGACGCCGTAGTCGCAGCGCCACGAGCACTCGTCGGCGGGGCCATGACCGGCCCGGTCGCGGTGCGCATCCGGGGCGGCCGTTTCGTCGACGTCAGCGACGGCCACGCCGGCGCGACCGAGGTGCTGCCCACCGGGCTGCTCACCGCCGGCCTGGTGGACGTCCAGATCAACGGCGCCTTCGGCGTCGACTTCGCCGACGTGGACGCGGACGCCCTGCGGCTGGTCGCGGAGTCCCTGCCGTCCACCGGCGTCACCCGGTTCCTGCCGACGCTCATCACGGCGCCGGTGCCGACGGTGCTGCGCCAGTCGCACGCGGTGGTCGCCGCCGCGGCGGCCCTGCCCGCCACCGGCGTCGCCCGGCCGCTCGGCCTGCACCTGGAGGGCCCCTTCCTGTCCCCGGTTCGGCACGGTGTGCACGAGCCGGCCCTGATGGTGCCGCCGGAGCCGGCCAATCTCGACCAGCTGCTGGCCGACGAGACCGTCGCCGCGGCGCTGCGCATCGTCACCCTGGCGCCGGAGATGCCGGGCGGCATGGACGCCGTCCGGCGGCTCGTGGACGCCGGCGTGGTCGTCTCGGTCGGACACAGCAACGCCACCGCCGAGCAGACCGTCGAGGCCGCGGACGCCGGCGCGACGATGGTGACGCACCTGTTCAACGCGCAGAGCCCGCTGACGCACCGGGAACCCGGCGTGCCCGGCATCGCCCTGACCGACAAGCGGTTCACCCTCGGTCTCATCGCCGACCTCGCCCACGTCGCCGGTCCGATCTGCCGGCTCGTCTTCGCGGCGGCCGGCCCGCGTGTCGCGCTGGTGACGGACGCGGTCGCGGCGGCGGGCATGCCGCCGGGCCGCTACCGGTTGGGCGGCGCGGACGTGCTGCTGACCGAGGCCGGCGTGCCCCGCTCGCCGGACGGCACCATCGCCGGCAGCGCCCTGACGTTGGACCGCGCCGTCCGGAACATCGTCTCCCTGGGAGTGTCCGAACAGGACGCTCTGATCGCCGCCACCCGGACCCCGGCCGACGTCATCGGCGAGAAGTGGTTGGGGCGCATCGCCCCCGGCGCCGTCGCCGACCTCGTGTGGTGGGACGACGACCTGCGCCCCCGCAAGGTCTGGGTCGACGGCGAGGTCGTCTTCGACGCCGAGGTCGACGACTACGCCGAACTGGCCACCGCCGGCAACTGACTCGAACCCCCGCGAGTCGCGTTGTGGGACACACCGAATGTGAGTCTCGGGCACATGCCTGAGACTCACATTCGGTGTGCTTGAGAACGCGACTCGCGGGGGTTGCCGTCAGCGAGTCTTGGTCACCTTGTTGAGGCCGCGGGGGCTGTCGGGGTCGCCGCCGCGGGCCAGCGACAGGCCCAGGGCGAGCCGCTGGACGGGGAGCACCTCCAGCACGGGGGCGACCTCCTCGGCGGTCTCGGCGACGGGGATCCGCAGCGCCGCGGACACCCGGGACGCGGCCGAGCCGACCGCGAACACATCGGCGCCGCGGGAGTGGATGACGTCGAGGACCTCACTCATCGCGGCGCCGCCCTTGCCGGCGCTGGTGATGGCCAGCACGCCGGTCTCCGCGTCGACCGCGGCGACCGGGCCGTGCAGCAGGTCGGCGCCGCTGTACGAGCGGGCCGACAGGTAGCTGGTCTCGGCGAGTTTGAGGGCGGCCTCGGCGGCGGTGGCCGACGAGTAGCCGCGGCCGGTGGTCAGCACCCGGTTGACGAACCGGAACCGCTGCACGGCCTCCTGAACGGCCGCCGCCGAGTCGTCCAGGGTCTGCTGGGCCAGCTCGCCCAGCGCGGCGGCGTGCTCGCCGCTGCCGCCCCGCACGGCGTCGATGAGCAGGTACAGCGCCAGCAGCGTGGCGGAGTACGTCTTCGTGGCCGCCACGGCCAGCTCGGGCCCGGCGCCGACGTCCACCGACAGCTCGGCGGCGTTGTTCAGCGGCGAGTCCGGCGTGTTGGTCACCGCGACGGTCAACGCGCCGCGGGAGCGCGCCGACTCGGTGACCTCCAGCAGGTCGGGCGACCCGCCGCTCTGGCTGACCGAGATCAGCAGCACGTCGGTGAGGTCGGGCTGGGCGCCGTACAACGTCGTCGTCGACGGCGACACCAGCCCGGCCGGCAGTTGCAGCAGCACCTCGATCAGGTACTTGGCGTACAGCGCCGCGTGGTCGCTGGACCCCCGGGCGGCCAGCAGCGCGAACCGGGGGCGCCGAGCGGTCACCTGCGCCGCGATCTCCGCGATCTCGCCGCGCCGCGCGACGAGGTCCGCGAAGATCTTGGGCTGCGAGGCGACCTCGGCACTCATGTGCTGCCCGGCCGAGGATTCGGTCTGGCGGGTCATCGCACTCCTCAATCTTGGGATCCTGTGGCGGCGGGGCCCAGGTCCGGCCTGCCGCTGACGGTAGTCCATCCACGGCCGGGATCTCAGCCCTTGACCGCGCCGGCGGTCACCCCCGAGACCAGGTTGCGCTGCACGATCAGGAAGAAGATCAGCACCGGCAGGGTGAACACCGACGACGCCGCCATCGCGCCGCCCCAGTCCACGCCGAACTTCGAGACGAAGCCCGACAGCCACACCGGCAGCGTCACGTTCGACGGGTCCTGCATGAAGGTCAGCGCGTACAGGAACTCGTTCCAGGCGGTGATGAAGCTGAACACCGAGGTGGCGACCAGGCCGGGACCCAGCAGCGGCAGCGTGACCCGGCGGAACGCCGCCCACCGGCCGCAGCCGTCCACCATCGCGGCCTCCTCCAGGTCCACCGGGATGCCCTTGACGAAGCCGCGCAGCGTCCACGCGGTGAACGGCAGTGCGGCCGCGAAGTAGACCAGGATCAGCCCGGGCAGCGCGTTGAGCAGGTCGAACGAGCGAATCATCAGGAACATCGGGATCAGCAGCGCCTCGAACGGCGCCATCTGCGCCACCAGCACCAGCAGCAGGAAGCCCTTGCGGCCGCGGAAGCGCAGCCGGGCCAGCGGCACCGCCGCGAGCAGGCCGGCGACCAGCGCGAAGACCACCGCGGCCAGCGCCACGATCACGCTGTTGCCCAGCGAGTTGAGGAAGCCCTCCTTGGAGATGCCGTCCACGAAGTGCTGGAACGTCAGCCCGAGCGGGACCAGGTCGTAGTCGTCGGACAGCAGCTGGTTGGCCGGCTTGAGCGCGGTGGTGACCATCCAGTAGATCGGGAACGCGAAGACGACCGCGACCAGCAGGCCGATCACCGAGGCGAGGCGCTTGCGGGTCCGCCCCATGTCAGTCCACCTCCTCGGTGCGCAGCATCAGCCGCAGGTTCTGGCCGGTGAGCACGACGAGCGCGAGGATCATGATCACGCTGACCGCCGCCGCCACGCCGAAGTGCTGGGTGGCGATGCCCTTGAGGTACTGCAGCGTCGGCAGCGTCTGGCTGCCGCCGTCCGGGCCGCCCTGGCGGATGGCCCACACCTGGGTGAACACCTTGAAGTCCCACAGCAGGGACAGGAACGTCACCACGTTGACCAGCGGCCGCAGCGCGGTCCAGGTCACCGAGCGGAACGTCTGCCAGCTGGACGCGCCGTCCAGGCCGGCCGCCTCGTACAGGTCCGACGGCACCCCCAGGACGCCGGCGTACAGCGTGAAGGCCACGAACGGGATGCCCTGCCAGGTGATCAGGATGACGATCACCGCCATGGTGCTGAACCCGGTCTGGAACCACGAGTAGTGGTGGAAGCCCGAGAAGCCCAGCACGACCAGGGTCTTGTTCAGGATCCCGTAGTTCTGGTCGAACATCCACTGGAACACGGTGGTCGCGGCCAGGATCGGCATCGCCCAGGCCAGCACCAGCGCCAGCTGGATCACCACCCGCACCCAGCCGTACACGTGCTTCATCAGCAGCGCCACCAGCAGGCCGCCGCCGACGGTGCAGACCACGCAGGCCGCGGTGAACAGCACGGTGCGCAGGGTGATCTGCCAGAACGAGGAGTCCGAGATGAGCGTGGTGTAGTTGTCCAGGCCGACCCAGACGATCTTGCCCTGAAACAGCTCGCCCAGGTCGAGCTTGCGGAAGCTGGTCAGGACCACGGACACGACCGGCCAGCCGAGCATCACCAGGATGGTCGCCGTCGCCGGCAGCAGGAGCAGGTAGGGCAGCGTGCGCTGGCTGAACAGCCGGCGCACGAACGCGCTGATCCCCGACTCACTGTCCGAGACAGTGGAACGCGGTGCCGGCGGGGTGGTCCCCGCCGGCACCGCGGCCTTCGTCGTCACCGACACCAGGTCAGCTCGCGCTCAACGTCTTGTTGATCGCGGCGTCGGCGTCGGCAACGGCCTGGTCCAGGCTCTTCTGACCGGTCAGGTACGCGGTCAGCGCGGCCTTGATCGGGTTGTCGGCCTCGACCGCGGCCCACTTCGGCGTGGTCGGGGTGCCCTTGCCGTTCTTGGCGCCCGCGGCCATCGCCTTGCCGGTCTCGGTGCTGTTCAGGGCGCTGGTGTCGGTCGAGGTGCCCGGCACCACGCCGGCCGCGGCCAGCTGAGACTGGTACTTGGCGCTGGTCTCGATCTTCAGCCAGGCCTTGGCCAGGTCGGCGTTCTTGCTGTTGGCCGGGATGGCCAGGTCGGAGCCGCCGAGGAAGACCGGCGCGGTCTGGCCCGCCGTCTTGGACGGGATCGGGAACGCGGCGAACTTGCCCTTCAGCGCCGGGTTGGCCTTCTCCACCGCGGCCAGCTCGTAGCCGAAGCCGATGAAGCTGGCGGTGTTGCCCTTGGCGACCACGTCGGACTGCTGCGGCGTGGCCTCGTCGGCGTCCTTGGGCGCGGACGTGCCGGAGGTGTCCACGAGCTTCTTGTAGAAGTCGAACGCGGCCTTGCCGGCCGGGCTGTTGATCGCCGACTTCCAGGTGCCGCCGCTGTTGGTGGCCAGGTCACCGCCCTGGTCCCAGAGGAAGGACAGCCACTCGTACCAGTTCTGTCCCGGCTGGTACAGCGGGTCGATGTTCGGCAGCGCCTTGAGCTTGGTCAGGTCGGCCAGCCACTCGTCGTCCGAGGTGGGCGGCGCGCTGATGCCGGCCTGCTGGAACAGGTCCGTGCGGTAGATGACCACGCGGTTGGCCGCGTAGAACGGGATGCCGTACTGCTTGCCCTGCCACGCGCCCTCGTCCTTGAGCGCCGAGAGCCACTGGCTGCCGTTCAGGTCGTTCACCGAGTCGGTGACGTCCGCGAGGGTGCCCTGCGAGGAGTACTGCGCAACCTGGGTGTTGCCCAGCTCGATCACGTCCGGACCGCCGCTGGTGCCGGTCAGCGCGGTGGTCAGCTTCTGACCGATGCCGTTCCACTGCTGAACCTCGTACTTGACCTTGACGCCCGGGTTCGCGGCCTCGAAGTCCTTGTCGATCGCCGCGACGGTGGCGTCCGGCGCGGAGCCCGTCATCAGCCAGACCGTGAGGGTCTTGTTGTCGCCACTGCCACTGCTGGAACCACCGCCGCAACCGGCCGCGACCATCGACACCGCCGCGGCGCCCACCGCCGCCACGATCCACTTTCTACGCAGCACTGCTTCCGCCCTTCCACCCCGGCTCACCTGCCGGACGAGCTTGTCTGGTGCAGACCAATTTGGTGTAGACCAATGAGGAAAAAGGGTGTGCCGTGCCACACTCGATGTCAAGGTCGTTGCAAGACCGTTGCAAAGTCATCGGACGAATGACCGGGGGTGTGATCGCGCAGCCAGCGGTTGACAAGGCATCCTGTTCGCTGGGGAGTGGGCGAAGTCAAGGAGGAGGCCATGCTCGAAACCTCGCCGGCCGGGGGTAACGACGCCGGCTTGCGGTCGCGTGCGCAGCGAGAGCCCAAGTACTGGGGGCTCAAGCGGCACCTGCTCGACCTGCTGCGGTCCATGCCGCCGGGGTCGCCGATACCGACCGAGCGCTCGCTCGCGGCCGATTTCGACGTGTCCCGGACGACCGTTCGGCAAGCGCTTGCCGAGCTGACGGTGGAGGGTCGGCTGCTGCGGGTGCAGGGCAAGGGCACCTTCGCCGCCGAACCCAAGGTGGCGCAGCGGTTGCAGCTGTCCTCGTACACAGAGGACATGCGGGCCCAGGGCCGCCAGCCCTCGTCCCGGCTGCTGGAGGCCTCCGAGGAGGCGGCCGACGCGGAGCTGGCCCGCTACCTGGGCGTGCGGGCCGGAGCCAAGGTGCTGCGGCTGCACCGCCTGCGGCTGGCCGACGGCGAGCCGATGGCGCTGGAGACCACGCACCTGGCGCTGGGGCGGTTCCGCGGCCTGCGCCGCTATGTCAGCTCCGGCGGCTCGCTGTACCAGGTGCTGCGTGAGCGGTTCGGGGTCGAGATGGGGCACGCCGAGGAGACCATCGAGACCGCGCTGGCCACGCCCGAGGAGGCGGAGCTGCTCGGTGCCGACATCGGCCTGCCCATGCTGCTGCTGTCCCGGCACTCGTTCGACACCGAGGGCAACCCGGTGGAGTGGGTGCGCTCGGTCTACCGCGGCGACCGCTACAAGTTCGTGGCCACACTGAACCGTCCGCACGACTGACCCGGCCTCAGTGGTTGCCGGGCGGCACCGGCGCTCCCGAGCCGCCCACCAGGAAGTCCAGGTCGGCGCCGCGGTCGGCCTGGCCGACGTGGTCGACGTAGAGCCGCACCCACCCCCGATCGGCCGCGCGGGGCGGCGGGGTCCACGCCGCCTTGCGGGCCGCGAGCTCGACGTCGTCGACGGCCAGGTGCAGCCGCCGGCGGTCGACGTCCAGCTCGATCACGTCGCCGTCGCGGACCAGCGCCAACGGGCCGCCCACCGCGGACTCCGGCGCCACGTGCAGCACCACGGTGCCGTAGGCGGTGCCGCTCATCCGGCCGTCGGAGATCCGGACGGCGTCGTCCACACCGGACTCCAACAGCCGGCGCGGCAGGCCGAAGTTGCCCACCTCGGGCATGCCGGGAAAGCCCCGCGGCCCGACGCCGGTCAGCACGAACACGCTGTCCCGGTCGCATTCGACAGTATCGATGCGACTGTGCAGGTCGTCCACGCCGTGGAAGACCACCGCGCGGCCGGCGTGGCGCAGCAGGGAGGGTGACGCCGCGGCAGGTTTGATGACCGCGCCGTCCGGGGCGAGATTGCCGCGCAGCACGGCCAATCCGGCGTCGGTCCGCAATGGATCGGTCGCGGTCCGTATCACCTCGCGGTCGAACACCTCGGCGTCGGCGACGTTCTCGGTCACCGTCCCGCCGGTCACGGTGATCGCGTCCGGGTGCGGCAGCAGGTCGCCCAGCTCGCGCAGCACGGCCGGCAGGCCGCCGGCGTAGCAGAAGTCCTCCATCAGGAACCGGCCCGCCGGCATCAGGTCCACCAGCAGCGGCACGGACCGACCCAAGCGATCCAGGTCGTCCAGGTCGAAGGGCACGCCCAGGCGGCCGGCCAGCGCCAGCAGATGGACCGCGAAGTTGCTGGAGCCGCCGATCGCCGCGTTCACCACGACCGCGTTCTCGACGGCCTCCCTGGTCACGATCGACGACATGCGGACGTCCTCGCGCACCAGCTCCACGATCCTGATGCCGCTGACGTGGGCCATCGCCTTGCGGCGCGAGTCCACCGCGGGCAGCGCCGCCATGCCGGGCAGCGACAGCCCCATCGACTCCGCCCAGCAGCCCATCGTGGAGGCGGTGCCCATGGTGTTGCAGTGGCCGGCCGACCGGGACATGCACGCCTCGGCGGCGTTCATGTCGGCCTGGGACATCGCGCCGGTGCGACGGGCGTCCGCGAACCGCCAGACGTCGGTGCCGGAGCCGAGCTGCTTGCCGCGGAACCGCCCGTTGAGCATCGGCCCGCCGCCCACCACCATCGTCGGCAGGTCCACGCTGGCCGCGCCCATCAGCAGCGCCGGGGTGGTCTTGTCGCAGCCGGTCAGCAGCACGACGCCGTCCAGCGGGTTGGCCCGCAGCGTCTCCTCCACGTCCATCGAGACGAGGTTGCGGAACAGCATGGTCGTCGGGCGCATCAGGATCTCGCCGAGCGAGGTGACCGGGAACTCCATCGGCAGCCCGCCGGCCTCGTACACGCCCCGCTTGACGTGCTCGGCGATCTCCCGCAGGTGCGCGTTGCACGGCGTGAGGTCGCTGGCGGTCTGGCAGATGCCGATCACCGGCCGGCCGTCGAAGGCGTGGTCGGGATGGCCCTGGTTGCGCAGCCAGGACCGGTGGGTGAAGCCCAGCACGCCCTGGTCGCGGAACCAGCCGTGGCTGCGCAGTGCTCGCGTTTCGGCCATGCGGCGGACGCTAGTCACACCCACGCGGCGCGGGGAAGGACGAAGCCCGCGAGTGCGCGAAAATTCCCCGAACCGGCAACGAAGGCGGACTTCGTTGCACTCGGCTTGCATCGGACGGGGTGGCAGTAGCACGGTGCTGGCATGACCACCACGGGCTCCGCGTCGGCCGGAGTGAGCTGGGGCAGCGCGCAGGCCCGCGGCGTGCTCGCCGCCACCGTCGTCGGCTCCGGCATGGCGATGCTCGACGGCACCATCGTCAACGTCGCGCTGCCCAAGATCGGCGGCGAGCTCGGCGCGTCGGTCACGGGGTTGCAGTGGGTGCTCGACGGCTACCTGCTCTCGTTGGCGTCGCTGATCCTCGTCGCCGGCTCGCTCGGCGACCGCTACGGCCGGCGCCGCGTGTTCGAGCTCGGAGTGGTCTGGTTCGGCCTGGCTTCGGTCCTGTGCGGCGCGGCGCCCACCACCGGGGTCCTGGTGGCCGCGCGGGTGCTCCAGGGCGTTGGCGGGGCTCTCCTGACCCCGGGCTCGCTGGCGCTGCTCCAGTCGACCTTCCGGCACGACGACCGGGCGCGGGCCATCGGCGCGTGGTCCGGCCTGGGCGGGGTGGCTGCCGCGGTCGGCCCGCTGGTCGGCGGCCTGCTCGTCCAGGCCTGGTCCTGGCGGCTGGCCTTCCTGGTCAACGTGCCGGTCGCGGCGCTGTGCATCTACCTGTGCCGCAAGTACGTGCCGGAGTCGCGTGACGCGTCCATGAAGGGCCACCCGGACGTCGTCGGCACGGTGCTGTGCGCGCTGGGGCTGGCCGGCGTCACCGGGGCCCTGGTCGAGGGGCCGGCGCGCGGCCTGGGCGACCCGTTCGTGCTGGTCGCGCTCGTCGTCGGGGTGCTGGGCCTGGCCGCGTTCTGCGTGCTCCAGATCCGCGAGCGCGACCCGCTGGTCCCGCCGGACCTGTTCGCCAACCGCACGTTCACCGTGTCCAACCTGCTGACGTTCCTGATGTACGCGGCGCTCGGCGGCGTGATGATGCTGATGGTCATGCAGTTGCAGGTGTCGCTGCACTACCCGCCGGTGCTGGCCGGCCTGGCCGGGCTGCCGATCACGCTGATCATGCTCGTCGGCTCCGCCCGGTCCGGGAAGCTGGCCCAGCGCATCGGCCCGCGGCTCCAGCTGATCGTCGGGCCGATCCTGGTCGGCGCCGGCATGCTGATGCTGCGCTGGGCCGTGCCGGGCGCGTCCTACCTGTCCGGCGTGCTGCCCGGCGTGGTGGTGTTCGGCCTCGGCCTGGTGATCGCGGTCGCGCCGGTGACGGCGACGGTGCTGGCCGCCGCGCCGGACCGGCATGCGGGGGTGGCCTCCGGCGTGAACAACGCCGTCGCGCGCACGGGATCGCTGCTCGCGGTGGCCGTGCTGCCGGCGGCGGCCGGCATCACCGGAGACAAGTACGCCGATCCGACCGCGCTGACGGCCGGCTGGCAGATGGCCCTGCTCATTTGCGCAGTCGCCGCGGTGGCCGGCGGTGTGATCGCTTTCTGGGTGGACAACGGGGTTCTGGGCGAGGCGCCGACGGAGGCGGTAGTCGAGGATTCCCCGCATCCGGGCGACTGCCTGCACTGCGGCGTGGAGGGGCCGCCCACGCACGTGGTGCCGCGTCAAGTGTCCACAGTGGACTGAAGGGGGTGTTCGTGCTCACCATCGCCCAACCCCGGGAGTGCTCGCCACGTCTTGTGCGTTGGTAGTGCAGTAGGGGATTGGGAGCGATGAGCAAGGAGCAGGGTACGAAGGGCTTGGACATCAAGCCGACGCAGGTCGCGGCGGGCGCGCTGGCGTCCGTGACGGCGGCCGTGCTGGGGTCGAAGCTGGGGGTCGCGGGCACCGTGGCCGGCGCCGGCATGGCCAGCGTGGTCGGCACCGTGGGCACCGCCATGTACGAGCGGTCGATCCAGGCGGCCCGGTCCCGGGTCACGGCCCGCATCAAGCAGGAGGAGCCGCCCGCCGGCGCGTCGCACGACGCCGAGACCGTGCGGCTGATGGTGGCGCCGCCCGGGGAGGAGACGACCGGCCGGCGTCGGTGGCCGCTGATGGTCGCCGGCGTGGTGGCCGCGTTCGTGCTGGGCATGGGCGTGCTGACGGTCGTCGAACTGCTGGACGGCCACGCCACCTCCGGCACCGGAAATCGCACCACCGTCGGCGCCTTGTTCGGCCAGCCGGGGCAGAGCACGCCGGCGCCGACGACGTCCAACGCGCCGCCGCCCACGTCGTCCTCTGCGACCACCTCCAGCAGCACTCCGACGACCACCTCCAACACCCCGCCGTCGTCGTCTTCGAGCACGTCCACCAGCACCACGACGTCGTCCTCGACGACCACCACCACGTCTGCGCCGCAGGCGACGACCACCACGGGCGGGACGCCGCCGGGGGCGAACTAGCCGGTGTCGGCCTCCTGCGCCAGGGGCCATGGCGGCTGCCGCCGGTCCGGGTAGTTCGACTGCCGCCGGATGGCCGATCGGTCACGGCGGTGACCGGACGGGCAGCCGATCGCGGCCGGCGGTATTGAACAGCAATTCTGCGTGGCGTTACTTAAACGTCAACTGTTAACCGCTACGCGTCGTACCCACGCGGGCGGCACGTGTGACACGCTTTGCGCCCGATCGGACTCTCGGCCGAAAGACATTCGGCGGCGTGCCCCAGGCGGATTTCAGGGGGAGGGAAGTTTGGCGGAAGAGGCGACCACGGTGACGCCCGATCTCGGCTCTGCGGGTCTCAGACCCGGGGGATCACGAGGTGGGGGGAGGGTGGGGCGACCCCTGCCGCCGCCCCACCGCCCGTCCCCCTGAAAGGCTCGGGAAGGGGTCCCTGCAACCGCCACTCCCGAGTCCCCGCATCCGAAGATGAGGGAGACGTCTGATGAACCGCACTCGTGCGGCTCGGATCACCGGCGCTGCCCTGCTGAGCTTTGGCCTCGCCGCTACTGTCAGCGTACCGGCCGCGGCGACTTCTGCGCCCGTCTCTGTCGATACGTCCACGAATGGTGTGGTCATATCACCCGATGTAGCGAGCGCGCTGCGACGGGATCTGGGTTTGTCACCCGCTCGGGCGAGGGATCTGTTCGCCCGACAGAATCGCGCCGATGTGCAGGTCGCGACGCTGCGCACAGCGCTCGGGCCGATCTTTGCCGGCTCCTGGTTCGACGCGGCGGCCGGCGAGGCCGTGGTGGCAGTGACCGACGTCACATTTGTCCCGTCCGTGCGCGCGGCGGGTGTTGAGGCAAGGGTTGTCCCCCGAACGGACGCCCAGTTGACCGCCGTCGCCGAGGGGCTGAACGCCCGCCCGGCTCCCGCCGGAGTGGCCGGTTGGTACGTCGACCTGCCGAGCGACCAGGTTGTGGTTCAAGTTCTGGACCATTCGGGCCCGACCGAATCGTTCGTCGCGGCGGCCGGCCCGGCCGTCCGCGAGGAGACCGTCGCGGCCCGGCCGCGCCCGCTGTACGCCGTCCGTGGCGGCGATGCCTGGTACGGACCGGACTTCCGGTGCTCGGTCGGATTCGCCGCCACGGACGGAGGCGGCGGCAAACACTTCGTGACGGCCGGGCATTGCACGGCCGGCGGTGGTACTGCATTCGGGTACAACCGAGTTTCACTCGGCCGGAGCAGCGGCAGCCACTTCGGTTCCGGCGGCGATTTCGGCAAGGTCGACATCACCTCCGACCAGTGGACTCTCGCCGGCCTCGTGATCAACGGCGGCGGCACGGTCGCGGTCAGGGGCTCGGCCGAGGCGGCCGTCGGCGCGGCGGTCTGCCGCTCCGGCTCCACCTCCGGCTGGCACTGCGGTGTCATCCAGGCCAAGAACCAGACGGTGGTCTACTCCGAGGGCACGGTCACCGGTCTGACCAGGACGAACGTCTGCGCCGAGCCCGGTGACTCCGGCGGCGCCTGGATCAGCGGCAACCAGGCGCAGGGCGTCACCTCCGGCGGCTCGGGCGACTGCACACACGGCGGCACCACGTACTTCAGTCCGGTGAACCCGGCACTGAGCGCATACGGACTTCGGCTCGTCACGAGCTGATCCCTAGGGGTGGGAGTCCTTCCCTGCACTCCCGCCCACCGCCCCGGCGGCCGGCACCCTGCGCCGGCCGTCGGGGCCTGTGTTCTTGGCGCTCGCTTCGCTCGCGCGCGCTCGGCCCCTGTGGGGCCGACGCCTCGCCCTTGCTGGATTTCGATCGGCCACGTCGGCTCGGGTGGTGGGTGCGTGGGTGGTGGCCGATCGAAATCCGGCAACCGGGCGAAGCGCCGGCGGGGCCGAGCGATTAGCCGGGGAGGCGGGACTTGAGGGCCTCGGCTGCTGCCTTCGGGTCGTCGGCGTCGGTGATGGCGCGGACGACGACGATCCGGCGGGCGCCGGCGGCCAGGACATCGGCGAGCCGGGTCTGGTCGATGCCGCCGATGGCGAACCAGGGCCGCGGCGACGTCACGTGCCGCACCAGGTCCAGTCCGGGCGCCGGGCGTCCCGGCTTGGTCGGCGTGGGCCAGCACGGGCCGGTGCAGAAGTAGTCCACCCCCGGCTCCACCGCGGCGGCGTCGGCCTGTGCGGCGTCGTGGGTGGACCGGCCGATGGCGATGTCGTCGCCGGCGATGCGGCGGGCCAGCGGCACCGGCAGGTCGTCCTGACCGAGGTGCAGCACGTCGGCCCCGGCGGCGACCGCGACGTCGGCCCGGTCGTTCACGGCGAGCAGTGCGCCGTGCCGGGCGCAGGCCTCGGCGAGCACCTCCAGCGCGGCCAGCTCGAACCGGGCCTCCAGGCCCTTGTCCCGCAGCTGCACGATGTCGACGCCGCCGGCGAGCGCGGCGTCGGCGAACGCGGCGAGATCCCCGGTGGCGGCGCGGGCGTCGGTGCACAGGTACAGCCGTGCGTCCGCGAGCCGCTTCCTGATCTGTTCTCCATCCAGTCCTGGCACGGGTGCTACGGTAGGCCCCAGTGGTCCGCACGGGAGCCTGGAGGAACCGGGCTGAGAGGGGGCTTGCCAGCCCCGACCGTCGAACCTGATCCGGGTCATGCCGGCGCAGGGAGCGTGATGTGTCTTGAAGGTCGCCGTTGTCGGTGGTGGGGTCGTCGGTCTGTCGGTCGCGTGGGCGGCCGCCGAGGCGGGCCACCAGGTGGTGCTGATCGATGCCGCGCCGGGGTCCGGCGCGTCCTGGGTGGCGGGCGGCATGCTCGCGCCGGTCACGGAGGCGTGGCCGGGCGAGGAGCACGTGCTGGCGCTGGGCAGCGCGTCGCTGGACCGCTGGCCGGATTTCGCCGCCAGGCTGGAAAAGAAGGGCGGCCTGCGCGAAGAGGGAACCCTGGCGGTGGCCGTGGACGCGGCCGACCGGGAGGAACTCGACGGCGTCGCCGACTATCTCGCCAGACTCGGCCGGGAGGTGCGGCGCCTCACCGCGCGTGAGGTGCGACGACTCGAGCCGACCCTGGGCATGTCCGTCCGAAGTGGACTGTCGGTGCCTGGGGACCTGGCCGTGGACAACAGGGTGCTGCTGGCGTCGCTGCGCAAGGCGGCCACAGATGCCGGCGCACAGCCGATTGCGGTGGCAGCGCGCAGCGTCAGCGCAGGTGAAGTGTTGCTGGTCAACGGATCGACCGTCGCCTGTGACGCCGTCGTGCTGGCAGCCGGGGCGCGGAGCGGCGGCCTGTACGAGGGACTGGCGAAGGTGGTCCGGCCGGTCAAGGGCGAGATCCTCCGGCTCAAGGCCCGGCCGGGCGCGCTGGATCCGCCGACGAGAACGGTCCGCGCGCTGGTCGAAGGCCGGCACGTCTACCTGGTGCCGCGGGAAGGTCGTGGGCTTGTGCTGGGCGCGACCCAGTACGAGACGGGCTTCGACACCGACGTGACGGTCGCCGGCGTCCGCGACCTGCTGCGCGACGCCGAGCGGGTGCTGCCCGGCATCGGCGAGTACGCGGTCGTGGAATGCGCCGCCGGCCTGCGGCCCGGCAGTCCCGACAACCTGCCGCTGCTGGGCTGGCTGGAGCCGGGGGTGCTGGCCGCGACCGGCCACCACCGCAACGGGATCCTGCTCGCCCCGATCACCGCCGAGGCGGTGGTGGACCTGCTCGCCGGCCGGGAACCGCCGGAGCCGGCGCGCGCCGCCGACCCGGCCCGACTGCTCGACGTCACGAACGGGGGAGGCTGAATTGCTGGTCGTGGTCAACGGGACCGAGCGCGAGCTCGCCGACGGAGCCACCGTCGCCGACGTGCTCGCGGCGCTGGACGCCCCGCCGCGGGGCATCGCGGTCGCGCTGAACGGCGAGGTCGTGCCGCGTGTCGACTGGTCGGACACGGTGCTGCCGCCCGGCGGCGCCGTCGAGGTGCTCACCGCGGTGCAGGGAGGCTGACGCCATGGACGATCCGCTGGTCATCGCCGACCGCGAGTTCGGCTCGCGACTGATCATGGGCACCGGCGGCGCGGCCAACCTGGCCGTGCTGGAGCGGGCGCTGCTGGCCGCCGGCACGCAGCTGACCACCGTCGCCATGCGGCGGATGGACGCCGTCGGCGGCACCGGCGTGCTGGATCTGCTGCGCCGCCTGGGCATCGAGGCGTTGCCGAACACGGCCGGCTGCCGCACGGCGGCGGAGGCGGTGCTCACCGCCCGGCTGGCGCGGGAGGCGCTGGAGACCAATTGGGTGAAGCTGGAGGTCGTCGCCGACGACCGCACGCTGCTGCCGGACTCCGTCGAGCTGCTCGACGCCGCCCAGCAGCTGGTGGACGACGGTTTCGTGGTGTTGCCGTACACCAACGACGACCCCGTGCTGGCGCTGCGGCTGGAGGAGGCCGGCTGCGCCGCGGTGATGCCGCTGGGCTCGCCGATCGGCACCGGGCTGGGCATCCGCAATCCGCACAACATCGAGCTGATCGTGTCCCGCGCCACCGTGCCGGTGATCCTCGACGCCGGCATCGGCACCGCCTCGGACGCCGCGCGGGCCATGGAGCTGGGGTGTTCCGCGGTGTTGCTGGCGACGGCCGTCACCCGGGCGCAGGACCCCGAACGGATGGCGGCGGCGATGCGCAGCGCCGTCGATGCCGGCCGTTCGGCCCTACTTGCGGGGAGAATTCCGCAACGCTTCTGGGCCCAGGCGTCCAGCCCGGCCCGCTGAGTCATCATGAACGGTAGGTGCCACCTACCTGAGGAGTGAGTGTCGTGGCGATGTCGACGACGGCGGCCACGGTCGACGAGACCACGCGGCTGTACCTGGCGGTCGGCCGGCTGTCCCGGATCCTGCGCCGCAGCGGGTCCCCCGGCCTGGGCCAGGGCTCGATCTCGGCGCTGGCCACGCTGACGTACAAGGGCCCGATGCGGCTGGGCGACCTGGCGGCCCGGGAGGGGGTGGCCCCGCCGACGCTGTCCCGGATCATCGCCGCACTGGTGGAGTCCGGCTTCGTGATGCGGGAGGCCGACCCGCAGGACGGCCGGGCGTCGCTGGTGCGGGCCACGCCGGAGGGGGAGCGGATCATGGCCGGGGTCCGCTCCGAGCGGCTGCACGAGCTGCACAACCGCCTGGAGCGGCTCACCGATGAGCAGCGGACCGCGCTGACCGCGGCGCTGCCGGCGCTGGAGGAGCTGGTGGCCGAGGACGGCCTCGGCTAGGCCAATACGTCCAGCACCAGCTTCCCGGTCAGCGCGTTGGCGGCGCCGATCTCGTGCGCCTTGCCGGCCTCGGCCAGCGGCAGCACCTGGTCGACGTGCACGGTCAGCCGGCCGGCGGCGATCAGGTCCAGCAAGGCGAGCAGTCCTCGCTGATCGGGCTCGACGAGGATGCCGGTGGCGCGCACGTCGTGCTGCCGGGCCTTGTCGGCCAGCTCTTCGCTGACGCCGCCGGGCACCGCGAAGACGGTGCCGCCGGGCTTGAGGACGTCGACCGAGCGCAGCGCGTTGTCGCCGCCGATCAGGTCGAACACCACGTCGACGTCCGCGGCGACCTCGGTGAAGTCGGTGGTGGTGTAGTCGATCGGCTCGTCGACGCCGATGCCGCGCAGGAAGTCGTGCTTCACGGCGCGACCGGTGCCGTAGACGAACGCGCCGTGCGCCTTGGCGATCTGCACGGCCAGGTGCCCGACGCCGCCGGCCGCGGCGTGCACGAGCACCTTCTGCCCGGGCTTGATGCCGGCGTCGTCGACCAGCGCCTGCCACGCGGTGAGGCCGGCCAGCGGCAGCGCGGCCGCCTCGGCGTGGCTCAGACCGGCCGGCTTGCGCACGAACTGCCGCGACGGCGCGACGACGAACTCGCCGTAGCCCCCGACCTCGCGCGGGAACAGCGGCATGCCCAGCACCTCGTCGCCCGGCTGGAGCCAGCTCACGCCGAAGCCGACCTGTTCGACCGTGCCGGACACGTCCCAGCCCAGCACGAACGGCGGCCGGCCGAGGAACACGCCGTGCTCCCGGGTCTTCCAGTCCACCGGGTTGACGCCGGCCGCGTGCACGCGGACCAGGATCTCCGTCGGCCCCGGCTCCGGCCGGGCCACCTCGGCCAGCTCCAGCACCTCGGGGCCGCCCAACTCGGTCTGGCGCACGACTCGCATGACTTGTCCCTTCCCATCGAACGGTTGCTCGGCCATCCTGTGGGAGGCGGTACACATCCGCTAGTACGCACTAATTTGTAAAGTAGGTACCTGATGGAAACCACCTGGGATCCGTACCTGGCCGCCTGCCCGTGCCGGGACGTGCTGGATCTCGTGGCCAACAAGTGGACCGCGCTGATGGTCGGCGTGCTGGCCCGGCGGCCGCACCGGTTCGGCGAGCTGCGCCGCGAGGTGGCCGGCATCACGCCCAAGGTGCTCACCCAGAACCTGCGCAGCCTGGAGCGCGACGGCCTGGTCAGCCGCAAGGTCTACCCGACCACGCCGCCGAGCGTGGAGTACGCGCTGACGCCGCTGGGCGAGAGCATCAGCGGCTACCTGATCGCGCTGAACAACTGGACCGCCGCCAACTTCGACGACATCAAGCGCGCCCGCGCGGCGTACGACGCGGCCCAGGAGGCCGCGCCGCAGCCGGTGGGCTAGAAGCGGTCGTCCGACAGCCGCCAGAAGTTCGACACCGGGCCGACGCCGGCGCCGAGCGGATAGGCGTTCTGCACGGCCTTGGTGATGAACCGCTTGCCGAACTCCACCGCGGACGGCATGGTCGCGCCCTTGGCCAGCGCCGAGGTGATCGACGAGGCGAGGGTGTCGCCGCTGCCGTGTGTGTCCTTGACGTCGAAGCGCGGTCCGGGCAGCTCGATCACCGCGACGCCGTCGTAGAGGATGTCCACGCATTCCGGGTCGGACCGCAGGTGCCCGGCCTTGATCAGCACCCATTGCGGCCCGAAGTCGAACATCGCCTTGGCCGCGTCCAGCATCATGTCCCGGCTCGTCACGTCGATGCCGGTGAGCAGCCGCACCTCGTCCAGGTTGGGCGTGACCAGAGAAGCTCTCGGAAACAGGCGATTCTTCAGGCCTGCCAACGCGTTGTCGTGCAGCAGCTGGTCGCCGTGCATGGACGCGGACACCGGGTCCACCACGAACGGGATGGTGTGGTCCCGTCCGATGCCCACCTTGTCGCAGGTGTCGGCGATCGCGTCGATGATCGCCGCCGACGCCAGCATGCCGGTTTTCGCCGCCGTCACGCCGATGTCGGTCACCACCGCCTCGATCTGCGCGGCCACCACCTCGGGCGGGATCTCGTGGAAACCCGAGACCCCGACCGAGTTCTGCACGGTGACGGCGGTGACCGCGGTGGTGGCGTGCACGCCGCAGGCGAAGAACGTCCGGCAGTCCGCGTGCACGCCCGCTCCACCGCCGGAATCCGTGCCGGCGATGGTCAAAGCCCTTGGGGGAGTGGAATTGCTCATGATGTTCTCCGCGAGTTCGCGCCGGTCTCTGGAGCCGCGGCCGGGGAAAATCGCGTCTTTTCAGCGATTTTTCCCGGCAAGGCGAAGAGACCGGTCACGAGCGAACTCGCCCCGCGCGGCACGCGCGGCATGGGCACTGTGCTCACTGCTCCACTACCGGTAGGTAGACCTGCTTGCCGTGGGCGCTGAACTCCGCCGACATCTCCGCCATTCCCGCCTCGATCGCTTCCACAGAGGACAAGTTGTGCTCCTCAGCGTACTTGCGCACGTCCTGGGTGATGCGCATGGAGCAGAACTTGGGCCCGCACATGGAGCAGAAGTGCGCGGTCTTGGCCGGCTCGGCCGGCAGCGTCTCGTCGTGGTAGGCCCGGGCGGTGTCGGGGTCCAGCGACAGGTTGAACTGGTCGGTCCAGCGGAACTCGAAGCGGGCCTTGGACAGCGCGTCGTCCCGCTCCTGCGCCCTCGGGTGGCCCTTGGCCAGGTCGGCCGAGTGCGCCGCGATCTTGTACGTGATCACGCCGACCTTCACGTCGTCGCGGTTGGGCAGGCCGAGGTGCTCCTTGGGGGTGACGTAGCAGAGCATCGCGGTGCCGGCCCAGCCGATCTGCGCGGCACCGATGGCGGAGGTGATGTGGTCGTAGGCCGGCGCGATGTCGGTGGCCAGCGGGCCGAGCGTGTAGAACGGCGCCTCGCCGCAGACCTCCTCCTCCAGCCGCACGTTCTCCACGATCTTGTGCATCGGCACGTGGCCGGGGCCCTCGATCATCACCTGCACGTCCTTGGCCCGCGCGATGTGCGTGAGCTCGCCGAGGGTGCGCAGCTCCGCGAACTGGGCGGCGTCGTTGGCGTCCGCGATGGATCCCGGCCGCAGCCCGTCGCCCAGCGAGAACGTCACGTCGTAGGCCCGCAGGATGTCGCAGAGTTCCTCGAAGTTGGTGTACAGGAAGCTTTCCTTGTGGTGCGCCAGGCACCAGGCGGCCATGATCGAGCCGCCGCGGGACACGATGCCGGTCACCCGCTTGGCCGTCAGCGGCACGTACCGCAGCAGCACGCCGGCGTGCACGGTCATGTAGTCCACGCCCTGCTCGCACTGCTCGATCACGGTGTCCCGGTAGATCTCCCAGGACAGCTCGGTCGGATCCCCGTTGACCTTCTCCAGCGCCTGGTAGATCGGCACGGTGCCGACCGGCACCGGCGAGTTGCGCAGGATCCACTCCCGCGTCTCGTGGATCCGCTTGCCGGTGGACAGGTCCATGATGGTGTCCGCGCCCCAGCGGGTCGCCCACACCATCTTGTCCACCTCCTCCTCGATGGACGAGGAGACCGCGGAGTTGCCCATGTTGGCGTTGATCTTGACCAGGAACTTCTTGCCGATGATCGCCGGCTCGGACTCGGGATGGTTGCGGTTGACCGGGATCACCGCTCGGCCGATCGCCACCTCGCTGCGCACGAACTCGGGGTCGACGCCCTCGCGGGCGGCGCAGAAGGCCATCTCCTTGGTGACGATGCCGGCCTTGGCGTAGGCCAGCTGCGTCACCGCGCCGTTGATCGGTTCCCGTTCGGACACCCACGGTTCCCGCAGCCGGGACAGTCCACTGTGGACGTCGATGACGGCGTCGGAGTCGGTGTACGGGCCGGAGGTGTCGTACAGGTCAAGGTGTTCGCCATTGGTGAGCTCGACCCGCCGCATCGGAACGCGGATGCCGTCCGGACCGTCGACGTAGACCTTGCGGGAGCCCTGGATCGGGCCCGTGGTCACGGTGGGCCGGACACGGTCGTCAAGAGACGTCATGGCGATTCCTCCCTACGCTGGCATTACCCAGTCAGGTTCAGGCGGTCGGCGGCACCGGATCCGGATCGACCCAGCCGCCCTCTCAGCCCGCTGTGGCGCGAGCTCCCGCGTTGTGTTCAGTTGTCGGGTCCCGAGGCTAGCGAGTGCGGGCGGTTCCTGCCAGCCTCGCTTCGCGTACCTTGTGCCGGTGGCAGACGATCAACCGTTTCCACCCGGCGCCCGGCGGGCCGTGCGGCCGACGGCGGTCATCGACTGCCCGGCCTGCGGCGAGCTGGCCGGGCGTGGCTACCCGACGTGCCTGGTGTGCGCGGAGCTGGTCGACCAGTTCTGGACGCTGGACTGGCGGCCGCTGGTGGAGGCGGCCGGCCTGCCCGAGCAGGAGCTGGCCGAGCTGGTGCTGCAGGAGGACGTCGGCAAGCTGCCGTGGACCTGCACCGACATGGCGATGACGGTGCTGCGCTGCACGGCCTGCGGCGCGGAGCTGGGCACCGGCGACCTGCCGTGCCTGCGCTGCCGGGTCGCCGACGAGCAGCGCTGGGCGTGGGACCACATCGGCTACCCGACCCGGATGACCGGCAACGAGCACGCCATGCGGGTGGCTCGGATGGTGCTGCGCGCCCCGCACCGGCAGCGGGAGACGATCGTCGAGGGCTGGCGGCTGACCCTGCCGTTCCTGCTGCTCGGCGAGCTGCCGACCAACTCGCAGGCGCAGCGGATCCGCGCCCACGTGCTGGCCGAGCGCTACGACGAGCTGGCCGCCTGCCGCTCGCTGTACGAGCTGGCGGCCCTGCCCAGCGTCCCCTGGCGCAAAGAAGGTTGACTGTGCCCATGCCGCGCGTCCCGCGTGGGGCGAATCCGCAGATGACTTGACCTGGAGTGCGCTCCAGCCTGTTGGATCGGCTCCATGGTGAGTCTGGGTATTGGGACGTGGGCGATGGGCGGTCCGTTCTGGGCCGGCACGCAGGCGGTGGGGTGGGGACCGACGGACGACGCCGAGTCGGAACGGGCGCTGCGCCGGGCGCTGGAGCTGGGCGCGACCCTGTTCGACACCGCCGACGTGTACGGCACCGGCCACGCCGAGGAGCTGCTCGGGCGGGTCTTCGCCGGCCGCAGGGACGAGATCCGCATCGCGACGAAGTGGGGCAACGTCTTCGACCCCGCCGAGCGTCAGATCGTCGGACACGATGGCAGCGTGCCGTTCATGCGGCGGGCGCTGGAGGGGTCGCTGCGCAGGCTGGGCACCGACTACGTCGACATCTACCAGCTGCACCGCGGCGACCTGCCGCTGGACCAGGCGGCGGAGCTGCGCGAGGCGTGCGAGGAGCTGGTCGCGGAGGGCAAGATCCGGGCGTACGGCTGGAGCACCGACGACCCGGAGCGGGCGGCGGCGTTCGGCTCGTACGTGCAGGCGGAGATGAACGTCCTGCACGATCGGCCGGACATGTATCCCGTGCTGGAGGCCAGGGATCTGACGATGCTGTGCCGCGGTCCGCTGGCGATGGGCCTGCTGACCGGCCGCGACTGGGCGACGGCGGTGCTGCCCGACGACGACGTGCGCAACAAGGTGCCGGAGTGGATGCAGTTCTTCAAGGACGGCAAGCCGACGCCGGAGTTCGCCAAGCGGGTGGAGGCGGTTCGCGAGGTGCTGACTTCGCGGGGCCGCACCCTCTCGCAGGGCGCGCTGGCGTGGATCTGGGCGCGGTGCGACCGCGCGGTGCCGATTCCCGGCTGCCGCACGGTCGCCCAGGTCGAGGAGAACGTCGGCGCGCTGGAGTTCGGGGCGCTGACACCGAGTGAGCTGGCCGAGGTGCAGGGCCTGCTAGCGGCCTAGGTAACCCGCCACGACGTCGGCGATGCTGCCGAGTGCGTCCAGCCGGGCGTACTCGGCGGCCAGCCGCTCGGCGTTGCCCCGATAGGTCGGATCGGTCGACACGATCCGGATGGCCTCGTCGATGTCGTCCTCGGACGGCTTGTCCGTGGCCAGGTACAGCGCGGCCCCGGTGGCGGCGGCCCGCGTGTTGCCTTCGAGCTGCTGCGCCGAGCGCCCGGTCAGCACCAGCGGCTTCGCGTGCCGCAACGCGTTCTGCACGGTGTCGAAGCTGCCGTCGCTGACGACGACCTCGTCCGCGCAGCCGGCCGACGGCAGCGCGCCGACGAACCGCACGTGCGAGGGGGTGTCGCTGCGCCGGTAGCTCAGCTCCTCGACGGACAGCTGGAGGAACCGGTCCGCGGCCAGGATCGGGGCGTCCATCACGAACGGCAGCGGATCGCGGGTGACGCCGACAGACCTCATGGCGTCGACGAACTCCTCCTGCACGCAGCCGAGGGCGTCCCGGACGTACTCATACGCGCGGCGGTTGCGCTCGCGGCCCGCGGCCGTGCGGTCCGGCGGCAGGCCGAAACCCGCGGGGGCGGTGTCGATGCTGCTCAGCGAGTACGGCTCCGTGCCGACCAGGATCAGCGCCGCCGGCCGGGGGCCGGGGGCGCCGTAGCTGAGCGGCAGCGTGCCGTGGAACACGACGTCGCCGACCACGACCGTCGGCTGGTCGGACTCGGCCAGCAGCCGGCACAGGCGGCGGTGCTGGTCGACCAGCGACCGTCCGGTCGGCGGCTCCAGGCCGGTGATCAGCTCGATGTCGTGCCCGCGGTTGGCGATCGTCGCGGCGATCGTCCGCATCGGGCCGAGGTGCGAGGTGGTGGCCGTGATGACGACCCTGCCCATGGCTAGTTCCTCCCCAGGATTGCGCCCACGGAGGAGAGACGTGTGATCACCCTGGGTGGATCAACGGCCGGACGAACGGGCACCGGGAACGACCCGGCCGCCCGCGACCGCTCCGCCGCTCGGTGCAACGGAGGCGTCCGACCGGCCGCTCAGTCCTCCTCGTCCTCGTCCGCGAACGGGTCCGGCTCCACCGCCGGGTCCCAGGACAGGCCGGGCACACCCCAGCCGTTGCGCTTGAGCATCTTCTTCGCGGCGCGCGCGTTGCGGCCCACCAGCCGGTCCAGGTAGAGCAGGCCGTCCAGGTGGTCGGTCTCGTGCTGGAGGCAGCGCGCGAAGAAGCCGGCGCCCTCGACCTCGACCGGCTCGCCGTGCTCGTCGAAGCCGGTGACCTTCGCGGACTTCGCCCGCCCGGTCGGGTAGGTCTCGCCCGGCACCGAGAGGCAGCCCTCGAAGTCGTCGTCCGGATCGGGCATGCCCTCCGGCCGTTCGGACGTGGTCAGAGTCGGGTTGACCACCACACCCTTGAACCGATTGCCCTCGTCGTCCGGGCAGTCGTAGACGAAAACCCGCAGGTCGACACCGATCTGGTTGGCGGCGAGGCCGACGCCGTTGGCCGCCGCCATCGTCTCGTACATGTCCGCGACCAGCGTGCGCAGCTCGTCGTCGAAGTCCGTGACCGGGCGGGTCGGCGTGCTCAGCACCGGGTCGCCCACCACGCGGATCGGGTGAATCGCCATGCGCCGACCCTAGGGGCCGGTTCGCCATGATCACTGTCAGGGGTGGCCGGTAGGGTCACCCGATCGGGACGCGCCGGGGTCGGGCACGGCTCGTAGCAAGATCACGTGATTGAATGGGTCCCGGAATCACACGCGTGTGATTTCTGCGACCGCAGGGATCCGCGACCGTGAGGGGCGAGGAGCCAGATGGACGCCGCAAAGGCCATCACGCAGGTGGCGGAGCCTGCCGACGGCCTGACCGGCCGCGAGCACGCCATCCTGGCGTTCGAGCGGCAGTGGTGGAAGTACGCCGGGGCCAAGGAGCAGGCCATCCGGGAGCTCTTCGACATGTCCTCGACCCGCTACTACCAGGTGCTCAACGGTCTGATCGAGAAGCAGGAAGCGATGGCGGCCGATCCGATGCTGATCAAGCGGCTGCGCCGGCTGCGCGCCGGCCGGCAGCGCGCCCGCGCCGCGCGCAGGCTGGGGTTCGAGCCGCGATGACCGCGCCGGAACCCACCGGCGGCCCGGCCCGGCCGGCCCGCATCGCCGGCATCGTGCTGCTCGTCGTCGCCGCCATCGCCCTCGTGATGGGCGTCGTCAGCCTGCTGCCGCTCGGCGGCGGGGGCAGCGAGGCCGGCGGCTCCACGAACAACTCGACGCCGGCCGGCACCTCCTCGTCCACCCCCGCCAAGACCACCACGACGTCCAAGGCCGCGCCGACGACCACCACGACGGCCAAGCCGCCGGCCACGACCACCACCAACGGCCAGCCGACGCAGCAGCCGCCGCCCGCGAACCCGGCCCAGACGGCACAGCTGCGCGTCTACAACAACGGCACCATCAAGGGCATGGCCCAGCAGGCGGCCAACGACTTCACCACCGCCGGCTGGCATGTGACCACCGTCAGCAACTACTCGCAGGGCATCATCGCGACCAGCACGGTGTACTTCCGGCCCGGCACCGACGAGGAAGCCGCCGCCAACGCGCTGGGCCAGCAGTTCCACCTCCGGGTCATGCCGAGGTTCGACGGCATCCAGACCGCCGACCCCGGCGTCATCGTGATCATCACCGATGACTACAGCCCGCCCCGCAAGGGCTAGCGAACGACCTTCTTCGCGGTGAAGTACTGGTTCGACTCCGGCAGGAACAGCAGCACGGTGGCGACGATCGCGCCCACCACGGTGATGACGCCGAACAGCGTCACGCCGGCGGCCAGCGCCAGCAGCCGCAGCACGGTGAGCACCGTCAGCGTGATGCGGGCCCAGTTACGGCCGGCCCGCGCCTTGAACGCGAACAGCAGGTAGAGACCGGCGAAGACGATCGCGATGACGGCCGCGAAGATCAGGGCGCCGGTGACGATGGCCTGCAGCTGGGCGTCGGTCAGCCCGCTGTTGGCGGACCGGGCCGCGGCGAGGGCGTCGCCGCTGCCGGCGAAGCCGACGACCGCGCCGATGAGGCTGAGCACGACGGTCGCCACCCACACCCAGAACGAGGCCTGGACGGTGGTGGGCACCGGGATGTTCTGCGTCGCCGGCTCGGTGAACTGCGGGGCGGCGGGCGGCATGCCGTAGGGCTGAGGCTGGCCGTACTGGTTCGGATCCTGAGGGTTGGTCATGGAGCGGACGGTACGACTAACCGGGCACTTTCGCGGCCTTTCGCCCGCGCCGTTGCCGATCCGACATCCAGGGCTTTCAGAGCTTGCGCGACTCGGCGTAAGCCGCCAGCTCCGCCAGCTGTACCGGGTCGAGTGACGGCCGTACGGCGGTGCGCGCCTTGGCCAGGTGGGCCGCGGTGACCTCGGCCGCGGACAGCGACTCGCGCATCGCGGTCAGCGCCGCCTCCCGGACCAGGCCGGCGCAGTCGGCGGCGGAGTAGCCGTCCAGCTCCGCGGCCAGCGCGGGCAGGTCCACGTCGGGGCCGAGCGGCATGTTGCGGGAGGCCGACCGCAGGATCTCGGCCCGGGCGTCGGCGTCCGGCGGCGGCACGTAGATCACCCGCTCCAGCCGGCCCGGCCGCAGCAGCGCCGGGTCCAGCAGCTCGGGCCGGTTGGTCGCGCCGACCACGATCACGTCCCGCAGCGGCTCCACGCCGTCCAGTTCGGTCAGCAGCGCCGCCACCACGCGGTCGGCCACGCCCGAGTCGGAGGACTGGCCCCGGCGCGCCGCGAGCGCGTCGACCTCGTCCAGGAACACCAGGGTCGGCGCGGCCTCGGCGGCCCGGCGGAACAACTCCCGCACCGCCCGCTCGGACTCGCCGACGAACTTGTCCATCAGCTCCGCGCCCTTGACCGACAGCACGTTCAGCCGCCCGCTGCCGGCCAGGGCCCGCACCAGGAACGTCTTGCCGCAGCCGGGTGGACCGTACATCAGCACCCCGCGCGGCGGCTCGACTCCCAGCCGGGCAAAGGAATCCGGGTACTGCAACGGCCACAGCACGGCCTCGGTGAGCGCCTGCTTGACCTCGCTCATGTCGCCGACGTCGTCCAGCGTGAGGCCGCCGGTCCGCAAAGTGTCCGAAGTGGACATCGAGATCGGACGGACGGTCTCCAGCGCGCCGAGCAGATCCTGCTGGCTGACCTTGAGCACGCCCCCGGCGTGGCGCATGGCCGCCCGCAGCGCGGCCTCCCGGCGCAACGCGGCCAGGTCGGCGGCGACGAAACCCGGTGTGCGGTCGGCAATCGCGCCGAGGTCCACATCGGACTCCACCGGGACCTCGCGCAGCAGCACCCGCAGCAGGTCGACGCGCACCTTGCCGTCGGGCAGCGGCAGCGACAGCGCCCGGTCCACCAGTTCCGGCGCGCGCAGCCGCGGATCGATCGCCTCCGGGTGCGCGCTCGTCACGACCACGGCCAGGCCCTCGGTGCGGACGGCCGAGCGCAGGATGTCCAACACGATCGTCGCCACCGGCGGGGGCGTCGCGGCCGGCAGCAGCGCATCGATGTCGCCGATCAACAGCACGGACGGCTTGGTGGCGTTCGCGATCGCCGCCGAGACCTGTTTGGCGGCGGCATTCGCCTCCAGCGCGGCGATGCTCGGCGCGGACAGCTCGATCACCGAAGCGCCGACGCCGGCGGCGACCGACCGCACGAGCGTCGCCTTGCCCACGCCCTCCGGACCGCTGACCAGCACGCCCAGCTGCGCGGACGCGCCGAGCTGGGCCAGCAGCTCCGGCTGGTGGATGGTCAGGTTCAGCCACTCCGTGAGCAGCTGGGCGGAGTCCTGGTGCCCGACCAGGTCGGCGACCGGCACCGGCGCGGCCGCCGGCGCCTCCACAGGCACCACCACCGGCTCGGCCTCGGGCTCCGGCTCGGTCACAACCTCGGTGCCACGCCAGGTCAGCACGCTGCTCGGGCCGACGGTCACCGGCCCGACCGGCTGCGTCGCCGTCACGGTGATCAGCTCGTTCGTCCACGTCGTGCCGATGGCCAGCGAGAGCTGCCGGCGGGCCTGCGAGACGTCCGAACCGGGCGGCGGGGCCAGGTCCTGGGGGAGCAGTGACACCGCGTCGCCGGTGGTCAGCACCTTGCCGGTCAGCGCCAGCCGCAGGGTGTCCGGGTGCACCGACGCCGACGCGAGCCGGGAGCCGGACACCACGATCGACCGCGCCGCCGACACCTCCACCGGCGCCACCACGATCTCCGAGCCCTCGACGATGCCGAGGTTGGACAGCGTCACGTCGTCCACGTAGACGATGCCGTGCGGGCTCTCGCCGTCGTGTGCGGCGGCGAGAGCGGCGCTGACGCGGGAGCCGGTGAGCTTGACCGCGTCCCACGGGCGCAGGCCCAGCGCGTCCAGCACCTCGGGGTGCAGGCGGACGACACCGCGCCTGGTGTCCAACGCGGACGGGGACAGGCGGGCGGTCAGCGAGATCACGCCGCCAGCTTATCCGTGACTCAGCGGCGTTCCTGGCGGCGCAGCCCGAGCTGGCGCCAGCCGCCGCGGCGGCGGCCGTCCCCGTTGGCCTGGCCGTTGGTGGACTGGTCGCCGCGCCGGGGCAGCCGGACCTGGCTGATCCGGCTGGCCGCGCCGGCGACCCGGCGCCGCAGCGGCGGCCGCAGACCGAACCGGCGGGCGGCGCTGCCGGCGCGGCGGATGGCCCGCCGCTCCCGCGACGGCACCGACCACGCCTCCGGGTGCCGGGCCAGCCAGTAGTAGCGGTACACGGCGTACGGGATGTGCGCGAGGTAGATCAGCATCGCCGCGACCAGCGCCCACAGCGGGTACAGCAGCACGGTCGCCGCCACCAGCACCACGCCGACCAGCAGCGGGGCCACGATGCGCGGCGGCACCTTGATCGTCTTGAGGGACAGCGTGGGGACCCGGCTGATCATCAGCGCCGCCACGATCACCGTCCACACCGCGACCGCCGCCGTGGAGGTCCACCAGCCGGAGCCGGCGGCCAGCCAGAGCACGATCGGCAGCAGCGCCAGCAGCGCCCCCGGCGGGGCCGGCACGCCGACGAAGAACTCCTTGGTGAACGGCGGCTTCTCGGTGTCGTCGAGCAGCGTGTTGAACCGGGCCAGCCGCAGCACCATGCACGCCGCGAAGATCAGGGAGACGATCCACAGGCCGCTGTTCGAGCCGTGGGCCCAGATGTAGAGCATCAGCGCCGGCGAGACGCCGAAGGAGATGGCGTCGGCCAGCGAGTCCAGTTCGGCGCCCATCTTGCTGGTGGCGTCGAGCAGCCGGGCGATCCGGCCGTCCAGGCTGTCCAGGATCGCGGCCGCGCCGATCGCGCCGATCGCCACCGCGTAGTTGTTGGTCATGGCGAACTGCACGCCGGACAGGCCCGCGCACATCGCGAGCACCGTGATGGCGTTGGGCAGCAGCCGGACGCCGGGACCCGTGGGCATCGGAGTCAGCCTCCGAGTTCGGCGAGCACGGTCTCGCCGCCGATCGTGCGCTGTCCCGGCTCGACCAGCACCCTGCTGCCCAGCGGCACGTAGAGGTCCACCCGGGAGCCGAAGCGGATCAGGCCGTAGGTGCGGCCGGCCACGGCGGTGTCGCCCTGGTTGACCTCGCAGACGATGCGCCGCGCGACCAGGCCGGCGATCTGCACCACGACCAGGTCCTTGCCGTCCTCGGTGCGGATGGCCAGCGAGTTGCGCTCGTTGTCCTCGGACGCCTTGTCCAGGTCGGCCGACAGGAACTTGCCCGGCCGGTAGTGCACCGCCGTGATCTCGCCGCTGGCCGGCAGCCGCTGCACGTGCACGTCGAAGATGTTGAGGAAGGTGCTGATCCGCAGCATCGTCCGGCCGGCCGGCAGGCCCAGCTCGGCCGGCGGCTCCACCTCGACGACGTCGGCGACCGTGCCGTCGGCCGCGGCCACCGCCACGTTCGGCCGGGTCGGCGTCACCCGCGCCGGCTCCCGGAAGAACCAGGCGCACCAGGCGGTGGCCACGAAGCCCAGGAAGCCCAGCCGGCGGTTGAGCAGCCGCAGCACGAGCGCGCCGACGGCGAAGCCGGCCACGATCGGCCGGCCGCCCGGGTGCATCGGCGGCACGGTCTTACGGGCCAGTTCCAGGAAGTGGCTGACGGAGAACCCGGCGGGGTCGGGCGAGTTGGCGTTCATCGCGGCACACGATAGGGCACCCCGCCCGGGCCCCCGCGTGGGCTATCCGCGGCGGCCCGCGTTCCGGAACAGGCTCAGCACCGCCAGCAAGATCACCGCGCCGACCAGTGCGATGCCGAAGCTGCTGAAGTTCCAGCCGAAGTCCTGCGGATGCCCGGTGGCCAGCTGGAACAGCCAGCCGCCCAGAAACGCGCCGGCGATGCCGACCAAGATGCTGACGATGCAGCCCTGCGGTCGTCGGTCCCGGCCGCCCACGACGAGGTTGGCGGCCCAGCCCACGATCGCGCCGAGCACGATCCACCCGATGAGTCCCACGACACGACTCTACGCAAGTCCGACGACCGTCACGGCGTCGCCCGCCGCCACCTCGCCGACCCCCTCCGGCACGATGACCAGGCAGTTCGCCACCGCGAGCGCGTTGAGCAGGTGGGAGCCGGGCCCGCCGACCAGCTTGACGGTGCCGGCCGCCGGGTCGAGCAGGCCGCGGCGGAACTGCCGGCGGCCCGGCGGCGAGTGCAGCGCGTCGGTGATCACGGCGGTCCGGGTCGGCCGGTGGATCACCGCGTGCCCCATCGCCGACCGCAGCGCCGGCCGCAGGAACACCTCGAACGACACCTGCGCGCTGACCGGGTTGCCGGGCAGCGTCACCACCGGCACGCCGCGGTACTTCCCGGCGCCCTGCGGCATGCCCGGCTGCATGGCCACCTTGCGGAACTCCACGCCCTGACCGGTGAACGCGTCCTTCACCACTTCATAGGCGCCGGCGCTGACCCCGCCGGAGGTGACGATCAGGTCGGCCGAGTCCAGCCGGTCCGCCAGCGTCTTGTGGAACGCGTCGACGTCGTCCGGGACGAAGCTCAGCACCTCGGCCAGCGCGCCGGCCGAGCGGATCGCCGCGCCCAGCATCACGCCGTTGGACTCGTAGATCTGCCCCGGCAGCAACGGATTCCCGGGCGCGACGAGCTCGGATCCGGTGGACAGCACCAGAACCCGCGGCCGACGGCGCACCGGCAGCTCGCCGGCGCCGACCGCGGCGGCCAGACCCAGTTGCGCGGGACCGAGTTCCGCGCCGGCGCGCAGCACCACGTCGCCGACCTTCACGTCCTCGCCGGCACGCCGGATGTGCGCGCCCGGCTCCACCTCGCCGTTGATCAGCACGCTTTCCGTGCCGCCGTCGGTGAGTTCCACCTGCACGACGGCGTCCGCGCCGGGCGGCACCGGCGCGCCGGTCATGATTCGCTGCGCGGTGCCGGGGGCCAGTTCGGACAGTTCGGTCTTACCGGCCGGGATGTCGTCGGTCACCGGCAGTTCGACCGGCGCGTCCCTAATGTCTCGCGCCCGAACGGCGTAACCATCCATCGCCGAATTGTCGAACGGTGGGAGTGCGACCGGAGAGATCAGGTCCTCGGCGATCGCGAGACCGAGACAGTCCGCGATCCGAATACGTTCGACCGGTGTATTGCCGACCAGCCCCAACACCGTTTCCAGGTGTTCGTCGACGCTGGCCAGGCGCGTTGCTGAAGTGGACACGGGACCCATCCTCCCGCATACCGGCCGGCGTCGGCGGTACCGCCGTTCGAGTCACCGGAAATTGCTGTGCGGCAACGAACCCGTCGCAGCAAGAGCACCCAACAAGCAGATGGCGTGACGCCCTGTGGCCGCTAACGTTGACGTGAGATCCAATCGGCGCCCCCAGCGCCGGGTTCCACCATCTCAAGGAGGACGCCGTGGCAGTCGGCACGGTCAAGTGGTTCAACTCGGAAAAGGGCTACGGCTTCATCGCTCAGGACAGTGGTCAGGACGTGTTCGTCCACTACTCGGCGATTCAGATGGACGGATTCAGGGCACTGGCAGAGGGCGACCGGGTTGAGTTCGAGGTCCAGGCCGGCCGCGACGGCCGTAGCCAGGCCGCGGACGTCCGCAAGGTCTGAGGCAAGCAGCTCATCACGGCGGCGGCCCGCGTGGCCGCCGCCGTTTTCCCCCTAACCGGCCGCAACGCGAAACTGGCGGACGTTACGCTGGCCACGTGTCGGATGACTTGACCGGAAAGCGCCTGGGCCACTACCGCATCGACGCGGTGCTGGGCCGTGGCGGCATGAGCGTCATGTACCGGGCGACGGACATGAGGCTCGGCCGCAAGGTCGCGTTGAAGGTCATCTCCGAACACCTCACCGAGGACCCGGAGTTCCGGGAGCGGTTCGTGGACGAGGCGCGCAACACCGCCGCCATCGACCACTCCAACGTGGTGCCGCTGTACGACTTCGGCGAGCTGGACGGCCTGCTCTACATCGCCATGCGGCTGGTGGACGGGTCCGACCTGGCCAGCCTGATCAAGGACGGCCCGCTGCCGCCCTCGCGCGCCCTGATCCTGGTCAGCCAGGCCGGCGAGGCGCTGGACATGCTGGCCGGACGTGGCCTGGTGCACCTGGACGTCAAGCCGGCCAACATGCTGGTCACCAGCCGCGAGTCCGCCGGCGAGCACGTCTACCTGGCCGACTTCGGCCTGACGCGGCGCGGCGCCACCGGCCACCGCACCCGCGGCGGCGACTTCCTCGGCTCGCCCACCTACGCGGCGCCTGAGCACCTGCGCGGCGAGCCCGTCGACGGCCGCACCGACCTCTACTCCCTGGCCTGCGTGCTGTTCGCCTGCCTGACCGGCCGCCCGCCGTACCAGGGCAGCGTGTCCGAGGTGATCCAGGGCCACCTGGGCAGCCAGCCGCCGTCGGTGACGAAGCTGGTGAACCTGCCGGCCGGCATCGACGACGTGATCCGCAAGGGCATGGCCAAGGACCCCAAGCAGCGCTACGGCAACTGCCGCGAGCTGGTCGCCGCCGCGCGCTCGGCGTTGGTCACCGTCGCGCAGCCGGGTGTGCCCGCGCCGACGCCGGTGGCGCAGCAGGCGATCGTCCGCACCGAGCCGGCCAGCGGTCCGGTGCCGGTGCAGGCCGGCCCCGCGCAGCAGCAGGCCATGGGTCCGTCCTCGCAGCCGTTCCCCAGCCAGCCCCGGCCGTACCAGCAGCCCGCGCCGGGGCAGCCGCAGTACGGCGGCTATCCGCAGGCCGGCGACCAGCCGATCCGGCTGCGGCCGCCGGCGCCGATCAACAACTCCGCCTTCCGCGAGGACGGCGGCGCCGCCCGCTGGGCCGTGCCGGTGCTGCTGGGCACCGCGGTGCTGGTGCTGCTCGTGGTGCTCATCGTGTTCCTCACCGCCTGAGCGGACTTTCTTGCACTCGGCGTCCCCGAGTGCTAAACACGAACTAGCACTCGGGCACTGCGAGTGCCAACACGTTAGGTCGGGACGGTGAGGCCCACCCCTGGTGGGTCGTCCGTCGCGGGCACCGAGCCTGGCCGAGCACCGTGTCATCCATAACCCGGAGGACCACACCGCAATGGCCAAGATGATCGCGTTCGACGAGGACGCCCGCCGCGGTCTCGAGCGCGGGATGAACACCCTCGCTGACGCCGTCAAGGTGACGCTCGGCCCCAAGGGTCGCAACGTCGTGCTGGAGAAGAAGTGGGGCGCCCCCACCATCACCAACGATGGTGTCTCCATCGCCAAGGAGATCGAGCTCGAGGACCCGTGGGAGAAGATCGGGGCCGAGCTCGTCAAGGAGGTCGCCAAGAAGACCGATGACGTCGCGGGTGACGGCACCACCACCGCCACCGTGCTGGCCCAGGCGCTGGTGCGCGAGGGCCTGCGCAACGTCGCCGCCGGCGCCAACCCGCTGGGTCTGAAGCGGGGCATCGAGAAGGCCGTCGAGGCGGTTGCCGAGCAGCTGCTGAAGACCGCCAAGGAGATCGAGACGAAGGAGCAGATCGCTGCCACCGCGTCCATCTCCGCCGCCGACTCCACCATCGGCGAGCTGATCGCCGAGGCGATGGACAAGGTCGGCAAGGAAGGCGTCATCACCGTCGAGGAGAGCAACACCCTCGGGCTCGAGCTGGAGCTCACCGAGGGCATGCGCTTCGACAAGGGCTACATCTCCGGTTACTTCGTGACCGACGCCGAGCGTCAGGAAGCGGTCCTCGAGGACCCGTACATCCTGCTGTTCGGCTCCAAGATCGCGTCCGTCAAGGACCTGCTGCCGCTGCTGGAGAAGGTCATCCAGGCCGGCAAGCCGCTGCTGATCATCTCCGAGGACGTCGAGGGCGAGGCCCTGGCGACCCTGGTGGTCAACAAGATCCGCGGCACCTTCAAGTCCGTCGCCGTCAAGGCCCCGGGCTTCGGCGACCGCCGCAAGGCGATCCTCCAGGACATCGCCACCCTGACCGGTGGCCAGGTCATCTCCGAGGACGTGGGCCTCAAGCTGGAGAACGCCGACCTGTCCCTGCTGGGCAAGGCGCGCAAGGTCGTGGTGACCAAGGACGAGACCACGATCGTCGAGGGCGCCGGCGACGCCGAGCAGATCCAGGGTCGCGTCAAGCAGATCCGCGCGGAGATCGAGAAGTCCGACTCGGACTACGACCGCGAGAAGCTCCAGGAGCGCCTGGCGAAGCTGGCCGGCGGCGTGGCCGTCATCAAGGCCGGCGCCGCCACCGAGGTGGAGCTCAAGGAGCGCAAGCACCGCATCGAGGACGCGGTGCGCAACGCCAAGGCCGCCGTCGAGGAGGGCATCGTCGCCGGTGGTGGCGTGGCCCTGCTCCAGGCCGCCGAGACCGCGTTCGCCGGCCTCACCCTGTCGGGTGACGAGGCGACCGGTGCGAACATCGTCAAGGTCGCCGTCGAGGCGCCCCTGAAGCAGATCGCCGTGAACGCCGGCCTCGAGGGCGGCGTCGTGGTGGAGAAGGTCAAGGGCCTCAAGGCCGGCGAGGGTCTGGACGCCGCCACCGGCGAGTACAAGGACCTGGTGGCCGCGGGCATCATCGACCCGGCCAAGGTGACCCGCTCGGCGCTGCAGAACGCCGCGTCGATCGCCGCCCTGTTCCTCACCACCGAGGCGGTCGTCGCCGACAAGCCGGAGAAGAACCCGGCCCCGGCCGGTGCTCCGGACGCCGGCGGCATGGACTTCTGATAGAAGCCCAGCGCTAGCAAGCACAAGAAGGCCGGTCCCGCACAGCGGGACCGGCCTTCTGCTGTGCCCACGAACCCCCGCGAGTCGCGCTCAGCACCAGATCGGATGTAAGAACGAGGCAGAAGTGAGCCCCGGAGCTCAGTTCTGCCCGAAACCTACATTCGCTCTGTCTGTGAGCGCGACTCGCGGGGGTTCAGTTGCTGGCGCCCAGGCAGATGAAGGGACGGCGGAGGGGGTCGGCGGCGGTGGCGTCGGCCAGGGCTACCGCCGGGCGGGCGCCTTCGGCTACTCGGCGGTGGTACGAGGCCATGGACTCGGCGGCGGTGTGGTCGCCGACGCGGGAGACGGCGGCGGTGACGGTGCGGACGCCGGTGGCCAGGAGGGCGCCGGCGAAGCCGAGGGCCTCGTCGCCGGGGCGGATGCGGGTCAGGGCGAGCTCGCAGGCGGCCAGCACGACCTGCTCGGGCGGCCGCTGCAACCGCGCGGTCTCGTGGGCGAACAGGCCGCCGTCGACAAGATCCAGCCGGGAGAACAGGGCGTTGCCGGGCTCGTGCATGCCGTGGGCGGCGATGTGCGCCAACTGTGCCCCGTCCAACGCCTCCAGCACAGCCTCGACGGTCGCCTGCGCGCCGTCGAGGACCTGAGCCCCGGGCAGGTACCGGGTGAGCTGCGCGACCTCGCCGACGGCGGCGGGCAGGTCGGGGCCGCCGACCAGGACGCTGCGGCCGGTGCCGGGCAGCTGCTGATCACCGGACGCCGCGAGCCACGCGGTGGCCGACGGCGCGACGACCACGGGCCGTCCACGCAGCGACGGCAGCGCGCCCCAGGCGACGGGGTACAGCGGCCCGGTCGGCACGACCACGAGCTCGCGGTCGCCGATGACGCCGGCCAGCGGCCGCAGCAGCTGCTCGTCCAGGAACTGCGCCCGCCGGCGGGCGGACGCCGACACGACCTCGACCAGCGCGGGCGGCAGGTGGTCGGGGGCGAGGGCGTCCAGGTCGGCGTGCAGCATCTTGGCCGCCTGCCGGGCATCGGTGACGCTGCCGAGACGGACCAGCCGCGGCCGACCGTCCACAATCACCACGGCGACCAGCGCGTCGTCGACGGCGGCGAAGCTGATCATCGCCCGGTCCTCGAGGCGCTTGCCGACCTCGGCCAGGTCGGCGACCGGCCGCGGCCGTCCCCACACGGTGGTCTGCCAACCCAGCCGGGTGACCTCCTGCTGCAACGCGGCGTGCCGGGCGGCCATCTCCCGCACCCGCCGCCCCTCGGCCTTGGCCAGCTGCATGGCCCGCGTGAGGTTGCGGATTTCGCTGATCCGGTCGGCCAGCTCCGGGTCGTCGATGGACGGCTGCGGCTCGTACCGGTACACCTGCGCCCGGGTCCGCTCCAGCCAGCCGAACAGCCGCCGCGCGTCCGACGCCGACTTGCCGCCGTCCAGCACCAGCCGCACCGCCAGCACGCCGAGCTCACGCCCGTGTACGGCGGTGCCGCACACCAGCTCCAGACCGCCCATACGGTCCCGAGTGCGCCCCAGCTCCGTGAACCCGACCCGCGCCTGGCTGAACGCGCTGCGCCGGTCGCCGGTCGCCACGGCCACCTCGGCGCGGGCGAGACGTCGCAGCATGCGGTGGTCGATGGACGTGAACCGCCCCGGCGCGGGCACCTCGCCGAGCAGGCGCGCGGCGTCCTCGACCTCGCCGCGCCGCAGCTGGAGGCGTACGGCGAGGAGCTTGGCCACCGCGGACTCGTCGGTCTGCCCGAGCCCGCCGAGCCGCTCCGACAGCTCCAACGCCCGCCGCACCAACGCCTTTGACGGCTTGCGAGGGCCCCTCAGCGCGGTGGCGGTGGCGGCGTGCAGACCCGTCAGCGACGCCAGCCACGCCAGCGCGGGCCGCTCCTGCCGCAGGTATCGCCGCCGCGCGAGGTCGGCGAAGGCCCGCGCGGTGGCGTAGTCGCCCTCCATCACGGCTGCGGCGGCGCGCAGCGTCTCCGCCTCCGCGAGGTCGCGGTTGCCGCCCTGCTCACGCAGGCTGCCGAACGCCTCATCCAGCGCGTTGGCGGCCTCCTCGGCCAGTCCCGCGTACAGCAGCACCTGCGCACGGTCGGACCGCACCTTCGGCACCGCCGTCGGCGCGACACGCAGCATCAGGCGCTCGGCCTCTTCGTAGTACCGGAGCGCCGTCGGGGCGTCGCCCATGCGGTAGTGCACGTCGCCGAGGTTGCTGGTGGTGATCGCCAGCGACAGGGGGGAGTGGTACGTGTGTCCGAGCCACAGGCAGCGGCGCAGGTCGTCGCCGGCCGAGTGCGGATTGCCCAGGGCGCTGTTCACCAGCGCACGAGCCGTGAGGGCGCTGACCAGACCCGTCTCCACGGGGGCGCCGGAGGCCAGCGCCTTGTTCGTCGCGGCCACGGCCTGGTCCAGCACGGGCAACGCCTCCGACAGCAGCCCGGCCCGCCACAGCAGGTTGCCGTGCTGGCGCTGGATCAGGCCCTCCAGCGCCATCCGGGTGCCGCCGGGCGGCATCGACGACACCAGCTTGTGCGCGAGTTCCAGCGACGGCATGCCCTCACGCAGCCCGTACGCCTCGGCGTCGGTGTGCGCGAGCGAGGTGAGCACCCGCACCCGCAGGCGCTGCTGCTCGGCGTCCTCCGTCGGCAGCCGGTCGAGCAGCTTCAGCCCGCGCCGGTGCAGCCGGGACGCCTCGGCGTACTGCTGGGACAGGGCGGTCTGGTGCGCGCCGGCGTGCAGCTTCGCCACCCGAGCCAGCACGTCCGCGGCGACATGGAGGCGCGCGGCAGTAGCGGTGGACGTCGAAGGCACTCGTACATACCAGCACACCCGGTCAAAGGTGTGGTGTCCACCGTCGGGGGGAAGATCGCTTCGCCTAGAGCACGAGCGTCGGCGTCACGACCGTCCGGGGCCGCGAACCCGCGCCGTTGGCCAGGTGCACGACCAGCTGGGTGGTGCCCTTGGGCACGTCGTCCACGGCGAACCGGCCGCCCTCGTCCGCTTCCGCGGTGGTCGAGGTGTGGCCCGCCACCCGGACCTCGACGGTGTGCGGTCCCCCGGGTACCAGCCAGCCGTCGAACCGGTATCCGGCACCGGCCGGGGCGAAGCTGACCATGATGGTCAGGTCTTCCACGGTGAACGTGACAGTGTTCGGGCCGGCGCCCCGGACGCCGGCCAGCTCCTCGCCGCGCTGCCAGCGGGCCACCTCGACGTCGAGGTCCTCGAGCGCGATGGCGAACTGCACGCGTTCGACCAGGTCGGCCGGCACCGGGTCGACCTTGTCGAACAGCACGTCGAGCTCGGCGAGCAGCAGCAGGTCCTGCTCGGTGAGGTTGTCCATGTCCAGACCGGCCTCGAACTCGTTCTGGTCGTCGGTGGCGCTCACTGCGGCCCCCCTTCCTGGTCCAGCAGCTCGCGCAGCGCGGTCAGGCACCGTCCCCGGGTCGGGCCGATGCTGCCGCGGCGCATGTCCAGCGCCTCCGCGACCGCGTCGTACTGGGCCCGGCCGGACAGGACGGTCAGCGTGAGCAATTTTTGACAACGGTCGGTGAGCTGTTTGAACGCGGCCCACAGCCGGCGGTCCCGGTCGTCGCGCAGCGCGTGCTGCTCGGGACCGTCCACCTGGGCCGGGATGTCCACCAGGTCCTCGGCCGCCACCAGGGTCTCCCGGTCGAAGCCGGACGTCTTGGCCCGCTGCGCCTCGCGCCGGGCCGTGACGATGAGCCACGCGGCGAGCGCCTTGGGCTGCTGGAGACGGTCCAGGTGGCGCAGCAGCGCCAGCCAGACGGTCTGCACGACGTCCTCCGCGTGCACCTTGTCCAGCCCCTGGCTGCGCGTGACGTGCCAGACCAGGGGCGTGAGGTCGGCGACCAACACGTCCAATGCCTTGCGGTTGCCGGCTCTGGCCGCGACGAGACATGCCGCGTGGCGGTCGTGACCGGTCAGCCCCTCCCACGGGTCGTGGCCGGTCAGCCCGTCCCACGTGTCAACGGCCATGCGATGCACCTCCGGGTTTGAGGTACGTCGGCGCGCCCCGGTCCCCCCGCCACGGGGACGCACCCCGTGCCTGCATCCTGCCCTACCTGGTGTAGTGGTCCACAGCCAGTCGGGCCAATCGTGCTCGATGACGGCCACGCCCCCCGGCGTGTTCCCGTGTGCTGCCACCGCCGCCCCATTCACTCCGGCGGGACCCCCGGACGGGTCCCGACGTGATTAAGAGCAGCGAACCGGGCGTCAGATACTCACGAAATGATAACGACATGTCCGCGCTGGTGGCAGGCCTGCCACCAGCGCGGACGTCGATTCACGGGCGGACGGTCTCCGACTGCGGGATGCCGTTGGCGTGCGCGACCGGTCGGGTCGTCTCCGCCTGCGGGATCCCGTCCGCGTGCGCCACCGGCCGGGCGGTCTCGGCCTGCGGGATGCCGTCGGCGTGCGCGACGCTGCCGGGCTTCGGGCTCTCCGCCTGCGGAATGCCGTCGGTGGTCTCGGCCTGCGGGATGCCGTTCGCGTGCGCGACCGGTCCCTCGATGGTCTCGGCCTGCGGGATGCCGTTCGCGTGGGCGACCGGTCCCTCGATGGTTTCCGCCTGCGGAATGCCATTGGCATGCGCGACCGGGCCGTGCACCGTTTCGGCCTGCGGAATGCCATTCGCCTGCGCGGCCGGCCGGGTGCTTTCCGCCTGCGGAATGCCGTCGTCGGTCTGGACCCCGCCCTGCACGGCGTCCAGCGCCTGCTCAACCTCGTCCAGCATCGCCGGGTCGATCGCGGTGACGTCCGGCGTGCTGGTCGACGTGGTGTCGTCCGTGGTGCTCATGAGTCGTCCCCTCTGCTGTTCCCCGGTGACGCGCCCGCCCCTTCTTCATCCCCCGGGCGGCTGCGTCCTGTCGTGGAGCGCACACGGTGCGTCGGCCCCTTCCGGCTCACCATGCGTGCTCATTGTGCCGTCGATTCGCCTCGAACAGCGCAACGATTTAACAAGGGATCGCTCGATCGGACTAGATACACGCCAGCGCGTGATCAACAAGACGGAAGAGTGCCCTTTCGGACGCGCGAAAGGGCCGGAGGCGACTGTGGCGGCCCTGGCGTCGGGTCTCCCCTTCCGACGCCGGCTCCATCGCCTCCGGCCCGGACCCTTCACACCCCCGCTGACGTGAAGGGTCCACCGCGCTCTCGGCTGCCGACTCCGTTGGACGGCCGTTCCGATGCCCCCTCGACATCGGGCCGGCCGGCACCCCGGTGGGGCCGACGCCTGCCGCGCGTACTGCGGACCTGGTGCAACCGCCTCCCCCGAGTCGGCTCCACCACCCCGACCGGCGCCCGTGAGACGCCCGGTCGTCCCGCCCGCTCCCCATGGCGTGGGTGAACGGGCCGGACAACTGGACAGGAGTTGTGCCGGCGGTGGGAGATACACCGTCGAGAAATTTTTCTCGAAGTTTCCGATCTTGCCTGATCGGCGGTGGTGATCACGGCCAGGTAGCCCCTATGGTCTAGACCATGCTGCTGGAAGTCATCGCGCTCGACGCCCGGGACGCGCACGCCGCCCAGGAGGGCGGGGCGGACCGGCTCGAACTGGTCAGCGACATGGCCGCCGACGGGCTGACGCCCGCCGTGGCCACCGCGCGCCGCGTGCTAGCCGCCACCGACCTGCCCGTGCGCGCCATGCTGCGCGACGACGCGGGCTTCGCGCCGTGGTCGCTGGCGCACCTGCGGGCCGAGGCGATCGCGCTGCGGGACGTCGGCGTGACCGAGTTCGTGCTGGGCTGGCTCACCGACGCCGGCGCCATCGACGTCGCCGCCTGTCAGACCGTGATCGACGAGCTGGACGGCTGCAAGTTCACCTTCCACCGGGCCCTGGACAACTCGACCGACCCCATTACGGCGTGGAAGGACGTGGTGGCGCTCGGCGCGGACACCGTGCTGGCGGCCGGCAGCGGGACCGGCGTCGCCGACGGGCTGCCGGTGCTGCGCAAGCTGGCGGCCCTCCAGGAGGCCGACGGCGTGACCGTGATGGCCGGCGGCGGGCTGAGCGCCGAGCAGGTGCCGGGGCTGCGGGCCGACGGCGTGCACAGCTTCCATGTCGGCAGCGCCGTGCGCCCCGGCGGCTGGAACTACCCGGTCGACGCCGCGGTGGTGGCCCAGTGGGTCGAGCTCGTCAAGGGCTGACTTTTCCGCCACATGCGCGCTCTTCGTTTGCGCTCGGACGCCAAATGGGAAGCGCATGTGGCGTATCCAGGGAGCGGGAAGCGGCTGGTATGGACCTTAAAGGTGGCCTAGCATCGCGTCCCGTGCCCGGATTCGAGACACTGCTGCCCAGACCGTCGCGAGTGGACGCCACCGGTGGGCTGCTGCCGCTGACCGAGAACACCACTCTGGACGGCGATCCGGCGGCGGTGACCTGGCTGCGTGAGGTGCTGGTGGCGGCGACCGGCCTGCCACTGCGGCCCGCGGCCGATCCGACGATCCGGTTCCGCATCGTGCCGTGGCTGTCCGGCCATCTGATCCGCGTGTTTCCGGACGGCGTGCTGGTGGAGGCCCAGGACGAGGAGTCCGCCTTCCATGCGGCGCAGTCCATCCGCCAGCTGCTGGGCCCGGCGGCTTTCCGCCGGGCGCCGATCGGGCCGGCCGACTGGGCGCTGCCGTGCGGCGTGGTCGAGGACCGCCCGCGTTTCGCCTGGCGGGGCGCTTTGCTCGACGTGGCAAGGCATTTCATGCCGAAGGACGGCCTGCTGCGGTTCATCGACCTGCTCGCGGCGCACAAGCTGAACCGGCTGCACCTGCACCTCACCGACGACCAGGGCTGGCGGTTCGAGGTCAAGCGCTACCCGAAGCTGACGGAGGTCGGCGGCTGGCGTGAGGGGTCACGGGTCGGGGTGCGCACCGACGACGTGACGGACGGCCGGCCGCACGGCGGCTTCTACACCCAGGACGATCTGCGCGAGGTCGTCGCGTACGCGGCGCGGCGGCACGTCGTCGTCGTGCCGGAGATCGACATTCCGGGCCACAGCCAGGCGGCCATCGCCGCGTATCCGGAGCTGGGCAACCTGACCTACCCGCTGCCGGTGTGGCCGCTGTGGGGCGTCAACGAGAACGTGCTCAACACCGACGACTCCACTGTGGACTTCTACCGGCACGTGTTCGACGAGCTGGTGGACGTGTTCCCGTCGGAGATCATCTGCGTCGGCGGTGACGAGGTGCCGACCGTGCAGTGGACCGCCGAGCAGGCCTCGAGGCGGGGGCTGGCGACCGTGCCGGAGCTGCACGGCTGGTTCATCCGCCAGATCGCCGAACACCTTGGCGCGCATGGACGTCGCGCGATGGGCTGGGACGAGATCGCCGAGGTCGGCCCGCTGCCGGGCGGCGCGGTGATCGCCTCCTGGCGGGGCGAGCGGGCCGGGGTGGACGCCGCCCGCGCCGGCTTCGACGTCGTGATGTGCCCGGAGCAGAAGGTGTACCTGGACCACCGCGAGTCCGACCGGCGCGACGAGCCGATTCCGGTCGGCATGGTCCACACGGTGTCCGATGTGTACGAGTACGACCCGATCCCGGCCGACCTCACCGGCGACGCGGTGCGGCGGGTGCTCGGCGCGCAGGCCAACGTCTGGACCGAGCACCTGGACTCGCCGCGCCGGGTCGACTACGCCGCCTTCCCGCGGCTGTCGGCGTTCGCCGAGGTGGTCTGGACCGAACGGAGCAACCGGGATCTGGCCGACTTCACGCGCCGGCTGGCCGACGAGCATCTGCCCAGGCTGGACGCGCTCGGCGTGGAGTACCGGCCGCTGGCCGGGCCGCACCCGTGGCAGACGCGGCCGGGGGTGCCAGGCCGACCGCGTTAGGCGACGTGGGTGAAAAGCCCGCGACGACCACCCGTTCCGCTTACCAGTCGCTACCGTGCGGGCACGGACGGTGGGGGCGGTGCGTATGGCGGGACGGTTCGGGGCGGTCTTCGCGGTCGCCGAGTTTCGCGCGGTATGGGCGGCCAGCGGGCTGTCCATGGTCGGCGACCAGTTGGCCCGGGTCGCGCTGGTGGTGCTGGTCTACGGCAACACCGGATCGGCGGCGCTGACCGGTCTGACCTTCGCGCTGACGCTGGTGCCGTCCTTCCTGGGCGGCGTCTTCCTGTCCGGGCTCGCCGACCGGCTGCCCCGGCGCCGGGTGATGGTGGCCGCGGATCTGTTGCGGGCGGCCATGATCGTGCCGGTCGCGGTGCCCGGCATGCCGTTCCCGGTGCTGTGCGTGCTGGTCGCCGGGGTGTCGCTGCTGAACGCCCCGTTCCGCGCCGCCGAGCAGGCCCTGTACGCGGATGTGTTGCCGCGGAACGACTTCGTCACCGGCATGGCGGTTCGCAACATCACCAACCAGTCCGCGCAGGTGCTCGGTTTCGCCGGCGGCGGCCTGCTGCTCGCGGTCACCGGCCCGTACTGGGCGCTGTCGCTGGATGCCTTGTCGTTCCTGGTGTCCGCCGCCTTGCTGCGGGCCGGCGTACGGTTCCGCCCCGCCGCCCTCAACCCCGCCGCCCGCGCCACGCCGGGCGGCTTTTCGTTGCTACGCAGGGATTCCGGCCTACGATCGCTGCTGCTGATCGGCTGGCTCACCGGCGTGTTCATCGTGTACGAGGGCCTCGCCGGCCCGTACAACGACCAGCTCGGCGGCACCACCGTCACCCTCGGCCTGCTGCTGGCCGCCGACCCGGTCGGCAGCGTGATCGGCGCGTTCGTCTTCGGCCGGTTCGTGCCGGAACGGCAGCAGGCCCGGCAGTTGGTGCTGATGTGCGTGGCCTCGGGCGTGCCGCTGCTGCTCTGCCTGTTCCATCCGGGACTGATCGTGTCCGCCGCGATATTCATCGTCGCCGGGGCATTCGGCACCGCGACATACATGCAGACCACATCGTCGATTGTGCGAGGCGTGCCCGATTCCCGACGTTCCCAGGTGTTGGGACTTGCGTATGCGGGAATGATGGCGGCGCAGGGGTTGAGCCCATTCGTGGGCGGCCTGGTCGCGGACCGTGTCGGCGCGGCGAACGCCGTCGGCTGGTTCGGGCTGGCCGGGCTGGCGATCGCGGCGCCGGTGGCGGTGGCATGGCGCCGCGCCACCACCGACCGGGCGGAAATCTGGCTGCCCGTACCGGAATCCGGGGCGGACAGTCGCAGGAGCTAGTCTCAGTCGCGAGTCTTTCGTGCACCGGTCATGGCCGAACCTCCCTGATCACGGTTGTGAACTCACCCGGATGAACCTAGCGAATCTGCCGCGCCCGGCTGAACACTGGACGCGGCGGTCGAAATAAGGGGGCGACGTGTCGAGTATGAGCCAGTCCAGATCCTCTCCGAAAGGGGTGGATCGTTACGGGCTCATAGATCGCATGGCCGGATTCGCGTTGTGGGCGCTGCCCGCCCGGTGGATCGCCTACGCCGTTCTGGTGGAGGCGATCGCTCTCGTTCTGGCCCTCGCCTCGTTCACTCACGGCGCGCCCAGCGATGTCGCGCTGGCGCGGTTCGCCGTGTTGCTGGTGTTGGGCATGGTGCAGGCCGAGCTGTCCCGGCGCATCGAGCGCGACCGCCGGCGGATGAGCGGCAACACGCACATCAACATGACGTCGATCTGGCTGATCCCCGCGGTGCTCATGCTGCCGCCGCAGCTGGTCGCCGTGCTCTGCATCGCCCTGTACGCGCACATGTGGCTGCGGATCTGGCGGCACCTGCACAACGTCTCGCTCTACCGCACTGTGTTCGGCGCGAGCGCGGCGGTCGTCGCGTGCCTGGCCGCGAGCACCGTCGCCGGCACCCCGCTGGCGGACCGGCTGCCGGCGTGGAGCCTCGGCGTCACCCTGGCCTGCTTGCTCGGGGGCCTCACGTTCGAGTTGGTTGACGCCCTGCTGCTGGCGGTGTCGATCAACCTGCGCAGCCGGGGGAACGCGACCCTGACGGAGTTGTTCGGCAGCTGGGACGACAACGCCCTGGAGCTGACCACCCTCTGCCTCGGCGGCCTGACCGCGCTCACCCTGGTGTACCAGCCGCTGTTCACGGTGCTGCTGTTCTGCCCGATCGTCGTGCTGCACCGCAGCGTGCTGGTCAAGGAGTTGGAGGCGGCCGCCACCATCGACGTGAAGACCGGGCTGCTCAACGCCGTGACCTGGCACCACCTCGCCACGCAGGAACTGGCCCGGACCAGACAGGACCGGCGCGCGACGATCGGCGTGCTGATGGTCGACCTGGACCACTTCAAGCGGGTCAACGACACGTACGGGCATCTGGCCGGCGATGCCGTGCTGAAGTCGGTGGCGACGGCGGTGAAGAACCAGGTGCGTGCGGACGACGCCGTCGGCCGGTTCGGCGGCGAGGAATTCGTGGTGCTGTTACCTGGCGTCGACGAGGCCGGCGCGCTGGTCGTCGCGGAACGGATCCGCAAGACCGTCGGCGCGCTGTACGTGCTGGCGCCGCAGGAAGGCGTGCCGATCGCGGGACTGTCCTGTTCGATCGGTGTCGCCGTGCACCGCAGCAGTATGACCACCATGGAACGGTTGCTGCTGGCGGCCGACACGGCCGTGTACCGGGCCAAGCGCACCGGCCGCAACCGGGTCGTGGCCACTGTGGACCAGCGGGACGCGGCGTAGAACCGAGTGCCGCTCATGGGGTGACCCGGGATCTACCCCTCGAAGGTCCCGGGTCACCCGCCCTGCTCACGGATGTGCGAGGCCGCCGTCGATGCCTGGACCGCGGGCAGTTTTCGATCGAGTCTGTCCATCGATCGAAAACTGACAAGGGAAGGCATCGACCTCGTGGGCGGCCGAGCCCCGCGCGGAACGCGCGGCAAAGGCGGAGTCCCGGGTCACCCGCCGAACTCACTCACTCTCCGCCTCGGGCACCAGCAGCCAGCAGGCCGCGTAGAGGACGATGCCGGCGCCGGCGAAGAACACCGTGCCGACGACCATGCCGACCCGCAGCAGGGCCGCGTCCACGCCGAGCAGCTCGGCCGCGCCGCCACACACGCCGGCGAGCATGCGGTTCTCCCGACTGCGACGGAAGGTGCGGATCTTGGTGCCGGCCTCGTTCAGGATGTCGTTTGTCATGACACAGAGCTTGCCGGCGCGCCGGCTCCGCGCCATCCGGGTTCGTCCCTGGTTCGACCCGGAGATGGGCCTACCCTGAGCCTCATGGACACCCCGGGTGAGCTGGCCGCGGCCCTGGACCGGGTCGGCTATCTCGCGGACGAGGGGCTGGCCACGGCGGCGTTCCTGGCGCTGCGGATGCGGCGGCCGCTGTTCTGCGAGGGCGAGCCCGGCACCGGCAAGACGGCCCTGGCCCGTGCGCTGGCCGACGCCCTGGGCACGCCGCTGATCCGGTTGCAGTGCCACGAGGGCATCGACGCCGCGCGCGCCCTGTACGACTGGGACTTCCCGCGCCAGCTGCTGCACCTGCGGGCGTTGGAGGCGCAGGGGCGCACCGAGGGCGCGGAGGCGGAGCTGTTCACCCGGCGGTTCCTGCTGGCCCGGCCGCTGCTCCAGGCGCTGGAGACGCCGGGCTGCGTGCTGCTGGTGGACGAGATCGACCGCGCCGACGACGAGTTCGAGGCGTTCCTGCTGGAGGTGCTCAGCGAGCACGCGGTGAGCATCCCGGAGCTGGGGGAGATCCGGGCGGCCGAGCCGCCGGTGGTGGTGCTGACGTCGAACCGGACCCGCGAGGTGCACGACGCCGTGAAGCGCCGCTGCCTGTACCACTGGCTGGAGCACCCGGGCCTGGCCCGCGAGGTGGCGATCCTGCGGCGCCGGCTGCCGGAGCTGACACAGGCGCTGGCCACGCAGGTGGCGACCGCGGTGTCCCGGATGCGGGCGGCGGAGCTGCTGAAGCCGCCGGGGGTGGCTGAGTCGCTGGACTGGGCGCAGGCGCTGCTGGCGCTGGACCGGCCGGTGCTGGACGTCGAGGCGGCGGCGATCACCCTGGGCGCGGTGCTGAAGTACCGGGAGGACGCGGACCGGGTGGTGGCGGCCGGGTTGGACGCGCTGCTCGCGTGAGTCGCATTATTCGAAGATGACGGACCCGCTGCCCGGACTGACGGGGTTCGCCGAGGTGTTGCGACGCATCGGCCTCGGCGCCGACCCTTCGCGGGCGCAGGCGTACCTGGAGGCGTTGAGCCACGTGGACGTCGCCGAGCCGGGGCAGGTGTACTGGGCGGGCCGGCTGAGCCTCTGCGCCGAGCCCGACGACATCCCCGCGTACGACGCGGCCTTCGCCGCCTGGTTCGGCGGCACTCCGCCGCGGGTCACGAGCAACGGCCGCACGCGGCGGCGGACGACCGTCAGCGCTCCGCTGGTGGCCCCCGTGTCGGGGGAGGGTTCCGAGCCGGCGCCGGAGCTGCATGTGGCCGCGAGCGACGCGGAAATTCTTCGCCGTCGGGACGTCACTGCCCTGGACGGTGCGGCATTGAAGGAACTTCTGGCCACTCTTCGCACGGATCCGCCGCTGCGGCGAAGCGTCCGCACCCGTCGTGCGCCGAAAGGCCTGCTCGATCCCGACGAGACCCTTCGCGAGCTGCTGCGATCCGGCGGCGAGCCGGTTCGCCTGCGGTACCGCCGCAAGCGCTTGCGGCCACGCCGGCTGGTGCTGCTGATCGACGTCTCGGGCTCGATGAGCCCGTACGCGGACGCGCTGCTGCGGTTCGCCCACGCCGTCGTCCGGCGCTCCCCGCCGAGCACGGAGGCGTTCACGCTCGGCACCCGCCTGACCCGCGTGAGCCGGCAGCTGCGGATGCGCGACCCTGAGCAGGCGCTCGCGGCGGCAGCCCGAGCCGTGCCCGATTTCGCCGGCGGCACCCGGCTCGGGGAGACCGTTCGGGCATTTCTTGATCGCTGGGGGCAGCGCGGGCTGGCGCGGCAGGCCGTCACGGTGGTGTTCTCGGACGGCTGGGAGCGCGGCGACGCGGCGCTGCTCGGCGAGCAACTGGCCCGGCTGCGCCGGCTCGCACACGCCGTCCTGTGGGTGAACCCGCATGCCGGCCGTTCGGGCTACGCCCCGGTACAGTCCGGTATCCGCGCGGCGCTGCCGCACGTCGACCGGCTGCTGGCCGGGCACAGCCTGGCCACACTGGACGAACTGCTGACGGAGGTGCGCCGTGCGTGACGTCCTCGACATCGTCGACGAGAACTGGCAGGAGGGTCGGCCGACGGCGCTGGGCACGGTGGTGGCGACCTTCCGCTCGGCGCCCCGGCAGCCCGGCGCGGCGATGCTCGTCGCCGACGACGGGCAGGTCGCCGGGAGCGTGTCCGGCGGCTGCGTGGAGGGGGCGGTCTACGAGCTGGCGCAGCAGGTGATGGCCGACGGGCGGCCGGTGCTCCAGCGCTACGGCGTCACCGACGACGACGCCTTCGCGGTCGGCCTGACCTGCGGCGGCATTCTGGACGTCTTCGTGGAACGCGTTGACGGCAAGCGTTTCCCGGAGCTGGCCTCGGTGGTGGAGTCGGTGCGCGCCGAGGAGCCGGTGGCCGTGACGACCGTCGTCGAGCATCCCGACGAGTCGCTGGTCGGGCGGCACCTGGTGGTGTGGCCGGATCGGCGCGCCGGCGACCTCGGCTCCGCGCGTATCGACGACGCCGTCACCGACGACGCCCGCGGCATGCTGGCCAGCGGCCGCAGCGGGCTGCTGCACTACGGCCCGGACGGGCAGCGCCGCGGCGAGGGCATGGCGGTGTTCGTGAACTCGTTCGAGCCGCCGCCGCGGATGCTGGTGTTCGGCGCGATCGACTTCGCCGCCGCGATGGTCCGGCTCGGCGCGTACCTCGGCTACCGCGTCACGGTCTGCGACGCGCGGGCGGTGTTCGCGACGAAGGGCCGTTTCCCGGACGCCGACGAGGTGGTCGTGGACTGGCCGCACCGGTACCTGGTCAAGCAGGCCGAGGAGGGCAGGATCGATCACCGCACGGTGATCGCCGTGCTCACCCACGACCCGAAGTTCGACGTGCCGGTGCTGGAAGTCGCGCTGCGCCTGGACGTCGCCTACGTCGGCGCGATGGGGTCGCGCCGCACGCACGACGACCGGCTGGCCCGGTTGCGGGAGGCCGGCCTGTCCGATGCGGACCTGGCCCGGCTGTCCTCGCCGATCGGACTCGACCTCGGCGCGCGGACCCCGGAGGAGACCGCGGTGTCGATCGCGGCGGAGATCATCGCGTTGCGCTGGGGCGGTCGCGGAGAGCGACTGGCCCATTCCGAGGGCCCGATCCACCGCGCCGGCTGAACCGCAGCTGCGGCGAATTTCCCTTGGTATTACCGCATTTGCGCGAGGGGTTGTGCCCGCCGGACGACGGGAGCAGGCTCGCCCTGTGAGCCCGGTCACGACGCGGTGGTGGGCCGCCCACCGGGTTCGGCGCTGCCTGGAGGCGACATGCGTGTGACCATGGTCGTGGACGGGGTGAGCTACACCGACGAGGTCGAGCCCCGCACCCTGCTCGTCCAGCATCTGCGGGAGAAACTCGGGAAAACCGGCACGGTCGTCGGCTGCGACACCGGCAACTGCGGGGCCTGCACCGTGCACGTGGACGGGCACAGCGTGAAGTCGTGCTCGATGCTGGCGGCGCAGGCCGACGGCTGCGAGATCACCACCATCGAGGGGCTGGCCCGGGACGGCAAGCTGCACCCCGTGCAGCAGGCGTTCCACGACAACCACGCGTTGCAGTGCGGGTTCTGCACGCCGGGCATGATCATGCAGGCGATCGACCTGCTGGCCGACGATCCCGATCCGGACGAGCGCACCGTGCGGCACGGCCTGGAGGGCAACCTCTGCCGCTGCACCGGATACCAGAACATCGTGCGCGCGGTCCAGGACGCCGCGCACCGGTTGAAGCCGGCGGCCGAGGCGGACCGCGAGCGCGAGACCGTGGCAGGTGGCGAATGACCGCCACCGTCGAACCCGAGGTAGGAAAGTCCAGGCGCCGCAAGGAAGACGCCCGCCTGATCACCGGCCGTACCCGGTGGACGGACAACATCGCGCTGCCGGGCATGCTGCACATGGCGATCCTGCGCAGCCCCGCCGCGCACGCCCGGATCGCCGCCATCGACACCTCGGCCGCCAAGGGCATGTCCGGCGTGCTGGCCGTGGTCACCGGCGCGGACCTGGCCGAGGAGCAGGGCAGCCTGCCGTGCGCGTGGGCGATCACCCCGGACATGAAGAACCCGCCACACCCGGCACTCGCCGTCGACACCGTGCACTACGCGGGCGAGGCGGTGGCGGTGGTCGTCGCGCGGAGTTCGGCCGAGGCGCAGGACGCCCTGGAGGCCATCGACGTCGACTACGACGACCTGCCGGTGGTGCTGGACATGGAGGCGGCGATCGCCGACGACGCGCCGCTCGTGCACGAGTCCTTGGGCACCAACAAGAACGCGCTCTGGGTGTTCGACTCGGCGGAGGCCGGCACCGGTGGCAGCGTGGATGAGGCCATCGCCGCCGGCGAGGTGGTCATCGAGCGGAAGTACCGGCAGCAGCGGCTGATCCCGGCGTTCATGGAGCCGCGGTCCGTGCTGTGCGACCCGACCGGCGAGCAGTTCACGCTCTGGTCGGCCACCCAGATCCCGCACATCCTGCGGCTGATGCTGGCCCTGACGCTGGGCGTGCCGGAGCACAAGATCCGGGTGATCGCGCCGGACGTCGGCGGCGGCTTCGGCGGCAAGCTCCAGGTGACGCCGGAGGAGCTGCTGGTGTTCCTGCTGGCCCGCCGCCTCGGCAAGCCGGTCAAGTACACCGAGACCCGCTCCGAGGCGATGGCGACCGCCCACCACGGTCGCGACCAGATCCAGCGGCTGACGCTGTCGGCCCGCCGCGACGGCACGATCACCGGACTCAAGGTCGACCTGCTGGCCGACATGGGCGCGTACCTGAGCCTGGTCACGCCGGGCATCCCCATCCTGGGCGCGTTCATGTACAACGCGATCTACAAGATCCCGGCCTACCGGTTCAGCTGCACCAACGTGTTCACCAACAAGGTGATGACCGACGCCTACCGCGGCGCCGGCCGGCCGGAGGCCACCTTCGCCATCGAGCGCCTGATGGACGAGTTGGCGGCGGAGCTGGAGCTGGACCCGATGGAGGTCCGCGAGCGGAACTGGATCAGGCACGAGGAGTTCCCGTTCACCACGGTCTGCGGCCTGACCTACGACTCCGGAAACTACGAGGCCGCCACCGACAAGGCCAAGGAGCTCTTCGACTACGACGGCCTGCGCCGCGAGCAGCTCGAACGCCGTGAGCGCGGCGACGCCGTGCAGCTGGGCGTCGGCATCTCCACCTTCACGGAGATGTGCGGCCTGGCTCCGTCCCGGGTGCTGGGCTCGCTGTCCTACGGGGCCGGCGGCTGGGAGCACGCGGCGATCCGGATGCTGCCCAGCGGCAAGGTCGAGGTCGTCACCGGTTCCTCCCCGCACGGCCAGGGGCACGAGACGGCGTGGAGCCAGATCGTCGCCGACCAGCTGGGCGTGCCGTTCGAGGACGTCGAGGTGCTGCACGGCGACACCCAGTCCTCGCACAAGGGCATGGACACCTACGGCTCCCGCTCGCTGACCGTCGGCGCGATCGCCGTCGTGAAGGCGGCGGACAAGGTGATCGCCAAGGCCCGCCGGATCGCCGCGCACATGCTGGAGTGCGGCGAGGACGACCTGGACTTCGCCGGCGGCCGGTTCACCGTGCGCGGCACCGACAAGGGCGCCGGCATCGGGGACATCGCGCTGGCCGTGTTCGCCGCGCACGACCTGCCCGACGGCGTGGAGCCCAGCCTCGACTCGGAGGCCACCTTCGATCCGGAGAACTTCTCGTTCCCGCACGGAACCCACCTCTGTGCGACCGAGGTGGACACCGAGACCGGCCGCGTCACGATCCGCAAGTACGTGTGCGTGGACGACGTCGGCAAGGTGGTGAACCCGCTGATCGTCGAGGGCCAGGTGCACGGCGGCCTGGCCCAGGGCATCGCGCAGGCGCTGTTCGAGGAGGCCGTGCACGACGAGAACGGCACCCTGACCACCGGCACCTTCGCCGACTACCTGCTGCCGTCGGCGGCGGACCTGCCGTCGTTCGTGACGGACCGGACGGAGACCCCGTCGACGACGAACCCGTTGGGCGTCAAGGGAGTCGGCGAGGCCGGCACGATCGCCTCCACGCCGGCGGTGGTCAACGCCATCGTGGACGCCGTGCGACACCTCGGCGTCGACGACATCGAGATGCCGTGCACGCCGTTCCGGGTGTGGAGCGCGATTCACGGGCGAACAGCGGACACCAGCGGCGGACAGGCCGGCGGCGGTCTCGGTTCGATCCAGGGAGGCCTGCAGTGATCCCCTCCGCATTCGACTACGCCCGTCCGTCCACGGTGGAGGAAGCCGTCCAGGCGCTGGTGGACGCCGGCGAGGACGCGAAGGTGTTGGCCGGCGGGCAGAGCCTGCTGCCCGTGCTGCGCATGCGGCTGGCCGCGCCGACCGTCGTCGTCGACATCGGCCGGGTGCCGGAGCTGCGCGGCATCACCGAGGACGCCGACAACGTGGTGATCGGGGCGATGACGACGCACTACGACGTGGCCCGCGACCACCTCGTGCAGGACCACGCGTCGCTGATCGCGCGGGCGACGGAAACCGTTGCCGATCCCCAGATTCGGCACCGCGGCACGTTCGGCGGCTCGCTGGCGCACGCCGACCCGGCCGGCGACCTGCTGGCCCCGGCGCTGGCGCTGGGCGCGGTGATGGTCGTCGCCGGTCCGAACGGCCGGCGCGAGGTGCCGGCGAGCGAGTTCTTCGTCGACTACTTCACCACCACACTGGCCGCCGACGAGCTGCTCGTGGCCGTGAAGGTGCCCAAGCACACCGGCTGGCTCTCGCACTACGAGAAGTTCAACCGGGTCGCGCAGGCGTGGTCCATCGTGGCCGTCGGCGTCTCGCTGCGAGTCAGCGGCGGCCAGATCGCGGACGCCCGGGTCGGGCTGACCAACATGGCGTCGGTGCCGGTGCGGGCCGTCGGCGTGGAGCAGGCGCTGATCGGCCAGCCGGCCGGCGCGGACGTGCTGCGGGCCGCCGCCGAGCACGCGGCCGAGGGCACCAGCCCCGGCAGCGACGGCAACGGCGACGCGGCGTACCGGAGCCAGCTGGCGAAGGTGCTGACCGGGCGGGCGTTGTCGATGGCGGTCGGGGGCTGACGGGTGCGGTTGGAACACCAGTTCCGGGTGGCGGCGCCGATCGGCGAGGTCTGGTCGGCGCTGCGCGACCCGCAGCGCGTCGCCCCCTGCATGCCGGGGGCGACGCTGACCTCGGCCGAGGGCGAGTCGTTCGCCGGCACCGTGAAGGTGAAGCTCGGGCCGGTCGCGTTGCTGTACAAGGGGAGCGGCTCGTTCGACTCGATCGACGACGCCGCGCACCGGGCCGTGATCACGGCGTCCGGAAAGGACAGTCGCGGCAACGGCACCGCCTCGGCCACCGTGGAGGTCACTCTTTCGGCTGATGATGGCGGCGGCACGGCGGCCGCGGTCGTCACCGAGCTGGCGGTGACCGGTCGGCCGGCGCAGTTCGGCCGCGGCCTGATCAGCGAGGTCGGCGGCAAGATCCTCGACCAGTTCGCGGCCTGCCTGGCCGACAAGCTCGCGCCGCCGGTCGAATCCGTCGAACAGGCGACCGCCGTCGCGCCCCCACAGGCCGAAGAGCCCGCGGCCGACCAGCCACCCGCCGCGCCGCCGAAGGCCGCCGGGCCACCGGTTCAACCCCAGCCGGAGGCCGAACCCCTGGACCTGATGGAGTTCGCCGGCCGGTCGGTTGCGAAGCGGGCCGTGTTCGCGATCGGCGCAGCGGTGCTGCTCATCGTGCTCATCAGCCGGCTGCGACGGCGCTGAACGGCTACTTCGGAGCGCCCATTGGGATGGCGTACACCCGGGGTTCGCCCGGGGGCGGCATACTGTCGGCCGTGCCGAGCAAGCGAGTGACGATCACCCTGCCCGAGGACCTGGCGCCCCGGGTCCAGGAGCTGGCCGACGACGCCCACATGGCGTTGGCCAGCTACGTCACCCGGATCGTGGAGCACCACGTGCTCAACCAGGACGGGCTGACGGCGATGGAGTACTGGGAGACCCGGCACTCGCCGCTGCGCAAACCGGAGCTGGCCAGCGCGGACGAGGCCATCGAGGCCGCCCGGGCCCGGCTCCGGCCGCGCGAGCAGTGACCGGCAAGTTCCGGCCGCCGGTGGTCTACACCGTCGGCGCGCTGCTGGCGGCGCTGGACGACAACCGCCGGTTCATGGCCCTGCACAAGTGCTTCCTGCTCGACGAGTGCCGGATCATCGTGCCGCACGCGGTGCTGACCGAGCTGCGCAACCGCTCGGACGGCCGGGAACCCACCACCGTGCTGCGGGCGTGCAAGATCGACGAGGACCACCAGGGCGGCGTCATCCACGACTACTGGATCGACTTCCTGGTGACGACCAAGCCCGACCAGGTCGACGCCATGGTCGCGGCGACCGCGGTGGCCCACCGTGGCATCGTCGTCACGACCGAGGTGAACGCCCTGGAGCTGATGTGGGCGGTCGACGACGTCGACCGCCCCATGTCGATCATCACCATCTAGCCGACCTCGGGCACCGCCGGGCCCAGCAGGTCGTCGGCGTCCACGATCTTGTAGGCGTAGCCCTGCTCGGCCAGGAAGCGCTGCCGGTGCGCCGCGTAGTCGGCGTCGAGCGTGTCCCGGGAGACGATCGAGTAGAAGTGCGCCTGCCGGCCGTCGCCCTTGGGCCGCAGCAGCCGGCCCAGCCGCTGCGCCTCCTCCTGCCGCGAGCCGAACGTGCCCGACACCTGCACGGCGATCGAGGCCTCCGGCAGGTCGATGGAGAAGTTGGCGACCTTGGACACCACCAGCGTCTTCAGCTCGCCGCGGCGGAACGCGTCGAACAGCTCCTCGCGCTCCTTGTTCTTGGTCGAGCCCTGGATCACCGGCGCGTTCAGGCCCTCGCCCAGCTCGTCCAGCTGGTCCAGGTACGCGCCGATGACCAGCGTCGGCTCGCCCTTGTGCCGGTCCAGGATCGCCCGCACCACCGGCAGCTTCGTGCGCGCCGTGGAGCAGAGCTTGTACCGCTCCTCGGGCTCGGCCGTCGCGTACTGGAGCCGCTCGTTGTCGGTCAGCGTCACCCGGACCTCGACGCAGTCCGCCGGCGCGATCCAGCCCTGCGCCTCGATGTCGCGCCACGGCACGTCGTAGCGCTTCGGGCCGATCAGCGAGAACACGTCGCCCTCGCGGCCGTCCTCGCGCACCAGCGTCGCCGTCAGGCCCAGCCGGCGGCGGGACTGGAGGTCCGCCGTCATCCGGAACACCGGCGCCGGCAGCAGGTGCACCTCGTCGTAGATGACCAGGCCCCAGTCGCGGGAGTCGAACAGCTCCAGGTGCCGGTACTCGCCCTTGGTCTTGCGGGTGATCACCTGGTACGTGGCGATGGTGACCGGCCGGATCTCCTTGCGCTCGCCCGAGTACTCGCCGATCTCGTCCTCGGTCAGCGACGTGCGGGCGATCAGCTCGCGCTTCCACTGCCGGCCCGCGACCGTGTTCGTCACCAGGATCAGCGTGGTCGCCTGCGCCTCGGCCATCGCCGCCGCGCCGACCAGCGTCTTGCCCGCGCCGCACGGGAGCACCACGACGCCCGAGCCGCCGGCCCAGAACGACTGGGCCGCCAGCCGCTGGTAGTCGCGCAGCTGCCAGCCGTCCTCGGCCAGCGCGATCGGATGCGCCTCGCCGTCGACGTAGCCCGCGTGGTCCTCCGCCGGCCAGCCCACCTTCAGCAGCGCCTGCTTGAGCCGGCCGCGCTCGCTCGGGTGCACCACCACCGTGTCGTCACCGACCCGCGCGCCCAGCATCGGGCTGATCTTCTTGTTGCGCAGCACCTCTTCCAGCACCGCGCGGTCCAGCGACACCATGGTCAGGCCGTGCGCCGGGTTGTTGACCAGCTGGAGCCGGCCGAAGCGCGCCATCGTGTCGACCACGTCCACCAGCAGCGGCTGCGGCACCGGGTAGCGGCTGTAGCGGACCAGCGCGTCCACCACCTGCTCCGCGTCGTGCCCCGCCGCCCGGGCGTTCCACAGCGCCAGCGGCGTCACCCGATACGTGTGCACGTGCTCCGGCGCCCGCTCCAACTCGGCGAACGGCGCGATCGCGGTGCGCGTCTCGTCGGCGTGCGGGTGGTCGACCTCCAGCAGCAGCGTCTTGTCGGACTGGACGATCAAGGGTCCGTCGGTCACCGCTCGCGCTCCTCACCTCGGCGTCCGTCCAGTGTGCCGAGCCGGGGCCCCCGAATGCCAATCACCCGGCCGCTCACCAGCGGTGATCGTCCGGCTGCCGGCCGTGGCGACGAGGGCGTTCGGGGGCAACGAAAGTTCCCGATTCCGGGATTCACATAACCAACGGATAAATACCCGGCGGCGGGTGCTCACCGCTGGCTACAGTCCGCCGCATCGGGGGTTGTTACGCCTGAGGCCAGGCGTTTCGTCACGGGGAACCACACAAAGAGGACATTCATGAGCACTCCACCCATGCCCGGTGGGCCGCAGGGCCCGCAGGCGCCCCAGGGCCAGCCGTATCCCGCGGCGCCTCAGGGTCAGCCGTACCCGGCGGGTCCCCAGGGCCAGCAGTTCCCCGGCGCGCAGCAGCCGTACCCGGGCGGCGCACCTGGCCAGCAGCAGTACCCGGGCGCCGGCCCGGTTCCGGGCGGGGGCCCGGTTCCCGGCACCGGCCCGATGCCGCAGGGGGCGAACCCGGGTGCCTACCCGCCTGCGCCCGGCCAGCCGCAACCATTCCCGCAGGCGCCGCTGACCGCGCCGGTGAAGAAGAAGCGCGGCCGGCTGGTCGCCATCCTCACCGGCGTCGGTGTCGTGGTCATCGGCCTCATCGTCAAGGTGGCGCTGAGCTTCGGCTTGAGCACGGCGGTCACCAGCGCCGACGACGCGCACAACACCGCGGTCGGTGAGTGCGCGACTGTTTCCGGCACGACGACCAAGCCGAACTACGAGAAGGTCGACTGCGCCAGCGGCAAGCAGAACTACGTCGTGGGCATCGTGCTCAAGTCCACGGACGAGTGCCCGACGGACAAGGGCTACGACGAGTACTACGAAGAGGGCACGCTCAACAACGTCAAGTTGTGCATCGCGCCGGTATTCGAGGACGGCAAGTGCTACGACCTGGTCACCACCGGGGGGACCACCATGGGTCACCCGGCCATCCCCTGCACGGATCCGAACGCGATCAAGATCAAGGTCGTGAAGGACAAGGCGAGCGCGAGCGCCTGCACGGATCCCGACCCGACGCACGCGATCGTGTACGACCCGCTCAAGCTCACCTACTGTATGTCACAGCCCAGCGGTTCCTGATATTGCCGTGACGGCAAACATAGGCGACGGCCGGGTCGGGATTTCCCGACCCGGCCGTCGCCTATTTCGTCAGAAAATGTCGATCAGCTGTTCTGTGCCGACGGCGGCAGCATCGACTGGACGTCCAGGCGGTTCTGGAGCACGCCGGAGGTCTCCATCATGTCGGCGACGCGCTGCAAGCGGACCGCGTTGAGCGTGCTGGGGAAGGTGCCGACGGAGATCAGGTCGGCGGTGCTGGCGTCGATGCCGGCGTACTCCTTCAGCACGCCCTGCACCTGGAGCCGGTCCGAGGCCTGCTCCTGAGCCTGCTGCAACGCCTTGCGGAACGCCGTCATGGTGTTCGTGTTGGCGTCGGCGAACTTCTTGGCCGAGGCGTACCCGGTCATCGGGAACTCCTGGGTGGCGCCGCGGGCGGCGTCGGTCACGACGGTCGCGCCCAGGTTCTGCTCGGCCTTGGTGATGAACGGCTCGATCATCCACGCCGCGTCCACGGTGCGGTTCTGGAGCGCGGTGGACATGTCGGCGAACGACATCGTCTGGAAGGCGATCTTGTTCTGCGACACGCCCGCGGTGTCCAGCACCGACTTCGTCGCCAGCTCGCCCAGGTCGTCCGGAGCGTTCACGGCGACGCGCGGCGTCTGCTTGGCGGTCGGCGAGTTGTAGTTCAGCGACGGCAGCGTGACCAGCGCCATCGTGTTGGTGCCGGCCTGGTAGGCCTCGCCCTGCAACTCCAGCTGCGCGCCGCCGGCCTCGGCCTTGAAGAACGCGACGTGGGTGGCGAACGCGACGTCCAGCTGCCCGTTGGCCAGCTGCTGGATCGCCTCCTGGTCGCTGTTCTCCTGCACCAGTTCGATCTTCAGGCCGGCGTTGCTGAACAGCCCGCTCTTCACCGCCATGTACAGCGGGGCCACGTCGACCTGGGGCTCGTAACCGACCCGTAGCGTCGGGTGCTCCAGGTTCGGTGTGGACGATCCGGATCCGGGCAGCATGCTGCACCCGGCCGCGGAAGCGACCAGACCCAGCGCGCCGACGAGCGCCACAGCGGTCCGTCGTACCGCTCCGATGGCCATGCGCACCTCATTAATTTGATCTACGGGCCCCCCAACCGGGCCGCTGGCATCAAACCACGATCGATACCAACATGCGGGGATGGTAGCCACCCGGACGTATGAAGGCATCCCCCGCGGCGGATACGGTGAGTGCATCTGGAGTCTTCCCGTCCGAGGTATCCACCACTACGCTCATTGGGCTAGTGGACGTGGTCGGCGCGGACCACAGAACAACTGCTTGGCGGGGCCGTCTGGCATTGCGCCCCGTGGTTGTGCTGCAATTCGGCCCACTTCGGAACCAAGCTCGGTCCGGGGAGGGACCGAGACACTGCTGCTGGAATGAGGAAGCCCAGGGTGGCCCGTCGAGACAAAGGCCCCGGCCGACCAGGCCAAGCTGGTCCGGCGCGTTCGGGTGGCCCCGAAAAGGGTGAAGGACTGGCTGCGCAGCGTGATGTGGACGTGAGCGAAGAAACCGCACATAACGGACCTAGCGTCGATGTCGGATCCGACATCGACCGCAGCGCCGAGGGCACCGGCTCGCGGTGGCGGCTACAGAACTGGCGACTGCGTACCAAACTGCTGGTCGTCCTCTTGATCCCGACGATCCTCGCGCTGATCCTCGGCGGCATCCGGGTGAGCGCCGACGTGTCCAACCTCACCGACGCGCAGCGGCTGGCCAAGCAGGTTCAGCTGGAGAGCTCGGTCGCGGAACTGGTCCAGCAGCTCCAGCGCGAGCGCGACCTGACCGCGCAGTACGTCGCGGCCAACCGCAGCGGCGACAAGGTGAACCTGGACCGCGAGCGGGACCGGGTGGTGCAGGACGTCAACGCGTTCCGCAACCTGGTCGACACGCTCGGTCCCGGCCTGTCGCCGGACGTCGAGCAGCGCTTCCGCACCGCCGCCGACCAGTTGTCCCGCCTGACCAACCTGCGCAAGGCCGCGCAGGACACGCAGTACCCGGCCAGCGCCGTGTTCAACTCCTACAGCGACTCCATCCAGAACCTGCTGGACCTGGGTGAGCAGGCCATCTCCACGATCTCCGACCCGGGCCTGGTCAAGCTGCAGCTCGCGGTGAACGCGGTGGCCCGCGCCAAGGAGCAGGACTCCCGCAAGCGCGGCATCCTGCTCCAGGTCTTCCAGAACAAGGGCTTCCAGCAGGACCAGCTGCGCGCGCTGCTGGCCGCGGACGCCGAGCTCAGCGCGGCCAAGAACGACTTTGCCAAGTCGGCGACGCCCGACCAGCAGCGGATCTTCGACGACACGGTCACCGGCCTGATCGTCGACGACGCCAACAAGCTGGAGGAGTCGGCGCTGATCCGCGGTTCCACCAACGCGGACCTGAACGGCCTGACCACGACCCAGTGGGACATCGACTCCACGCTGACGGTCAACCTGACCAACCAGGTCCAGCAGGCCCTGTTGCAGCAGCTCCAGCAGCAGACCAACGACCTGGCGAACGCCTCGCAGGACTCTGCGATCCGCAACTCCGCGCTGGTCCTCGGCGCGCTGCTGCTGGCGCTGGTGACGGCCCTGTTCGTGGCCCGCTCGCTGCTGCGCCCGCTGCGGGTGCTGCGGCGCACCGCGCTGGACATCGCCGACCACCGGCTGCCGGAGGAAGTGCAGCGCATCCTCACCGACCCGAACCCGGCCGAGGCGGCCCGGGAAGTGGTCGAGCCCGTCCCGATCCACACCAAGGAAGAGGTCGGCCAGCTGGCCCGGGCCTTCGACGCGGTGCACGGCGAGGCGGTCCGGATGGCGGCCCAGCAGGCCCTCCTGCGGGACAACGTCAACGCCATGTTCGTCAACCTGTCCCGTCGCTCGCAGGCCCTGGTCGAACGCCAGCTGGGCCTGATCGACCGGTTGGAGCAGGACGAGCAGGACCCGGACCAGCTGGCTAACCTCTTCGAGCTGGACCACCTGGCCACCCGTATGCGGCGCAACTCGGAGAACCTGCTGGTTCTCTCGGGCACCGACCTGGGCCGCCGGCTGACCCGGCCGGTCCCGGCCGGCGACGTCGTCGGCGCCGCGGTGTCCGAGGTCGAGCAGTACGCCCGCATCCAGGTCGCGCCGACGCCGGAGCTGACCGTGCAGGGCCGGGCCGTCAACGACCTCGTGCACCTGATCGCCGAGCTGCTGGACAACGCGACCGCGTTCTCCGACCCGAACACCAAGGTCACCGTGCGCACCGCCAAGACCCGGCGGGGCGAGCTGGCCATCGAGATCCACGACCGCGGCGTGGGCATGTCGGCCGCGGACGTGGAGGAGACCAACCAGCGGCTGGCCGACCCGCCCGAGGTCGACGTCGCGGTGTCCCGGCGCATGGGCCTGTACGTGGTCGCGCGGCTGGCCAAGCGGCACGACATCAAGGTCCGGCTGCGCGGCAACGAGGACATCGAGGGCGGCATGACCGCGCTCGTGGTGGTGCCGGCCTCGCTGGTGCTCGCCCCCGGGGCCGAGGTCAACACGCCCCCGTCGGGCACCGAGCGGCCCATGGCCACGCCCGGCGGCGGCATCGCCAACGCCTTCGGCATGGCCCGCCGCCAGGCCGCGCCGTTCGAGGAGCCGCCGGCGCCGGAGCCGGTGGGCGACCCCGGCATGCCGGTGCAGTTCGTGTCCAGCGCGGGCAGCCCGGAGCTGGGCGTCACCGGCGTGCCGCGCTGGTCGCCGGGCGCGCCGCAGGCGCCGGCCCCGCAGCCGCAGGAGAGCACCGCCACCTGGTTCCCGTCGCTGGAGGACTCCGCCGCCGGCCAGCCGGTGGACATGTTCGCCGGCTTCCAGGAGATGCCCCAGGAGCAGGTCACCCGCGGCTCGACCAACGGCAGCCTGAACGGCCACGCCGCGCCGCCGGCCGCCGTGCCGGCGCCGGCCCAGCCGGAGGCCAACCCGTTCCCGTCGCGTGATCTGGATCACGAACTGGACGCGCCGACCGAGCGGCTGCCGATCTACGAGGCCGTCCTGTCGCAGTGGTTCCAGGCCGTCGAGGAGGAGACGCCCGACCTGGAGGGCCCGTTCGGCGTGCCGGCCCAGGCCGGCGCCAGCGCCGACGACCTGCCCGCCGGTCCGGCCACCGCCACCATGTCCATGCCGCTGCCCGAGGTGCCCGACCAGCCGGTCGCCGAGCCGCGGATCGAGCCGGAGCAGGTCACGCAGGCCCTCGAGCGGCCCGTGCCCACGCCCGAGCCGGTCGCCGAGCCCGAACCGGCCGAGCCGCCGGCCGCCGCCGCGCAGCAGTCGACCGCGTCCCTGCCGCTGCCCAAGCGCACCCCGCGCTCGAGCACGCCGGCGCCGGCCGCGGCCACCGAGTCCGAACCCGCCCGCCAGCAGCAGCCGGAGACCCCGGCGGCCCGCAACGGTTCGGCCCCGCTGCCCACCAGACCGGCCCGCCCGGCAGCGGCCAGGAGTAACGAATGGACATCACCTGGCGACGAAGGATGGCAGGCTGCTGAATCCTTGCTGAGCCAGGCGCCTGACGCGCAGACCCAGGCCGGGCTGCCGAAACGGGTGCCGAAGGCGCACCTCATCCCGGGTTCGGCCGCACCGAAGAACCCGGCCGCGGCGGCCACCAGGTCCCCGGCCGCGCCGCGGTCGGCTGACTCGGTGCGGGGTCGCATGTCAAGCTTCCAGCAGGGCGTGCGCCGTGGCCGGCACGCTTTGATAGACGCCTACTCTGGTGATGCGTCCACATCGCCGCAGAGCAGTGAAGACGAGGAGCAGGAGTGACTACCGCGTCTGTACAGCAGCCGGGCAGCTTCAGCTGGCTGATCACCGACTTCGTCCGCCGGGTCCCCGGCGTGGCGCACGCCGTCGTCGTCTCCGCCGACGGTCTCCTGCTGGCCGGCTCGCACGGCCTGCCGAGGGACCGTGCGGAGCAGCTGTCGGCCGTGTCGTCCGGGCTGATCAGCCTGACTCAGGGCGCCGCGCGCTGTTTCGAGGGCGGCTCGGTCAACCAGACCGTGGTGGAGATGGAGCGGGGGTACCTGTTCCTGATGTCCATCAGCGACGGCTCGTGCCTCTCCGTCCTCGCCGCGCCCAACTGTGACATCGGGCTCGTCGCCTACGAGATGACCCTTCTGGTCGAGCGGGTGGGCCAGCAGCTGACGCCGGAACTACGGGCGCAGCTGCAAGGCGTGGTCCGCAGATAGGCCCGGGTGGGGGTGAGACGTGATGGCCAAGGGTTCTGGCGTACCCGGCGGCCGGTTCGGTAAGAAGTTCGACTACCAGGCCTGGGCCGCCGAGGGCTTCAGCTTCTCCGATCCCGATTCGGAGGGGTCCTCGGACGCCGAGGACGACGCGCACTACGAGCTGGATGAGGTGCTGGATGATCCGCCACGACACCAGCTGCACGACGCACCCCGACAACAGCCCGGTGGCCGTGCCTTCGGCACGACGGGACGAGGTCTAGGCGACATGGCAGCGCACGGTCTAGACGACCCGCCCCAGCACGGCCTGGACGAAGTGCCCAACCGGTTCGACATCGACGGGTACGGCAACGGCCTGTTCGGCGGGCCCGGCGCCGACCTGTTCGGCGAGCACGGCTTCGTCGAGGGTCCGCCGCGCAGCCGGGGGGCCTACGGCCTGCCGGAGGAGATGCCCGGCGGGGGCGCGTTCGGCTTCGCCGACGAGCGTCCCGGCGAGCGCAGCGCCCCCGGCTACCGTGGTGGACCGCCCTCGGGCCCCATCTCGGACCCGATGTCCGGCCCGCTCTACGATGCCGACGGCTACGAGGTGCACTTCGTGCAGCCGCCGGATCCGGAACCCGAACCGGACCCGGCGCAGAACGAGCCCGTGGTCGAGACCGGATCGCTGGTCCGTCCCTACACCAGGACCGGCGGCCGGACGAGGCCCGATTACGACCTGGCGATCGAGGCGCTGGTGTCCACCAGCGACCACGGCCGCGACAGGGATGCCGCAGTGACCGCCGAGCACCGGTCAATCTGCGGCTTGTGCGTTGAGACCCGCTCGGTCGCGGAGATCGCGGCGCACCTGCGGCTGCCCCTCGGGGTGGTCCGGGTGCTCATCGGTGACATGGCCAGCATGGGTCTAGTCCTGATTCACCAAAGCGGCCTGGTCGTGGGGGACAGGCCGTCCATTGAATTCCTGGAGAGGGTGCTCAGTGGGCTCCGCAGGCTCTAGTCCCCAGGTCGCGCGGCAGGCGACGACGTCGGCGAAGATCGTGGTCGCCGGTGGGTTCGGTGTCGGGAAGACGACGTTCGTGGGGTCGGTGTCCGAGATCGTGCCGTT
>NZ_QUNO01000005.1 GCF_003387475.1 Kutzneria buriramensis
ACAGACTGTGTGGGCAACGGAGTTCCTGCTGTTCATCGATCTTGGTCGACGCTGTTCTAGCAGGAGCTCCGTTGTCCGTCTCGGCCGGCTTGACAGCCGCTGCCCGCGCCTTAACTGAACGGCATTGGGTCTAGATGTCGAGGATCCGCAGGCACAGGTCGCGCAGCAGCGTCCGCAGCTCGTCGTCGCCCAGGTGCTTCATCCGCGGCACCACCGGGCCGACGTCGGTGGCCATCAGGAAGGCGGCGCGCTGCTCGTCGGTGGGCTCGTCGCCGTAGAGCAGCGCCAGGCCGCGCGCCGCCTGCGCCTCCAGGGCCTCGGTGAGCCGGCCGTCGCGGCGCAGGCCGGGGTCGGTGCGGCTGAGCGGCGAGAGCGACCGGCTGGCCACCACCTGGTCCACGAACACCGTGACCAACAGGTCCCGCCGGGCCGGGCCGGAGAGCCGGGCGGCCTCGTCCAGCATGACGTCGAAGGCCGCGATGTTGGCGGCCAGCAGCGCCTCCAGGATCGCCATCTTGGTGCGGAAGTAGTAGTAGACGTTGGCCTTCTGCACGCCCATGGTGTCGGCGATCAGCTGCAGCGAGGTCGCGTCGAAGCCCCGCTCGGCGAACAGCCGGCGGGCGGTGTCCAGCACCGCCGCCCTCGTGCGCTCGGCCTGCTCGGCCCTGCTCGACGCCATGCCCCGATGCTAGGCCACGGTCACGTTTGCATGATCATGCATAGCCATGTATATTTTCTCCCGTGTCCAAGGTGCTCACTTCCCTCCCTGTCGGCGAACGTGTCGGGATCGCCTTCTCCGGCGGCCTCGACACCTCGGTAGCGGTCGCGTGGATGCGCGAGAAGGGTGCCGTGCCGTGCACCTACACCGCTGACATCGGCCAGTACGACGAGCCCGACATCTCGTCGGTGCCCAGCCGCGCCCACCAGTACGGCGCCGAGATCGCCCGCCTGGTCGACTGCAAGGCCGCCCTGGTCGAGGAGGGGCTGGCCGCGCTGGCCTGCGGCGCGTTCCACATCCGCACCGGCGGCCGCACGTACTTCAACACCACGCCGCTGGGCCGGGCCGTCACCGGCACCCTGCTGGTGCGCGCGATGCTCGAGGACGACGTGCAGATCTGGGGCGACGGCTCCACCTTCAAGGGCAACGACATCGAGCGGTTCTACCGCTACGGCCTGCTGGCCAACCCGTCGCTGCGGATCTACAAGCCGTGGCTGGACGCCGACTTCGTCACGGAGCTGGGCGGCCGCAAGGAGATGTCCGAGTGGCTGGTCGCGCACGACCTGCCCTACCGGGACAGCACCGAGAAGGCCTACTCCACCGACGCCAACATCTGGGGCGCCACCCACGAGGCCAAGTCGCTGGAGCACCTGGACACCGGCATCGAGATCGTCGACCCGATCATGGGCGTGCGGTTCTGGGACGCCGACGTGGCCATCGCGGCCGAGGACGTCACCGTCGGCTTCGAGCGGGGCCGGCCGGTGACGATCAACGGCAAGGAGTTCGGCAGCGCGGTCGACCTGGTGCTGGAGGCCAACGCCATCGGCGGCCGGCACGGCATGGGCATGTCCGACCAGATCGAGAACCGGATCATCGAGGCCAAGAGCCGCGGCATCTACGAGGCCCCGGGCATGGCGCTGCTGCACGCCGCGTACGAGCGGCTGGTCAACGCCATCCACAACGAGGACACGCTGGCCAGCTACCACAACGAGGGCCGCAAGCTGGGCCGGCTGATGTACGAGGGCCGCTGGCTGGACCCGCAGGCGCTGATGCTGCGCGAGTCGCTCCAGCGCTGGGTCGGCATGGCCGTCACCGGCGAGGTCACGCTGCGGCTGCGGCGGGGCGAGGACTACTCGATCCTGGACACCACCGGGCCGGCGTTCAGCTACCACCCGGACAAGCTGTCCATGGAGCGCACCGAGGACGCCGCGTTCGGGCCGGTGGACCGGATCGGCCAGCTCACCATGCGCAACCTGGACATCGCCGACTCCCGCGCCAAGCTGGAGCAGTACGCGGGCCTGGGCATGGTCGGCAACGCCCAGCCGGTGCTGGTCGGCGCGGCCCAGGCGGCGGCGACCGGCCTGATCGGGGCCATGCCCGAGGGCGGCGCGCAGGCCATCGCGGCGCGCGGCGACGAGGCGCCGATCTCCGTGCCGGAGGAGGCCGAGCTGCTCGACCTGGCGGCCATGGAGTCCGGCACCGACTGACCACGTGCACCACCGGGAAGGCCATGCCGCTGCGACGGCGTGGCCTTTCCGAGGTTCGCGGTCAGTCCTCCCAGACCGGGACGCTCGGCAGCCCGCGGGCGGCCCGCGCCGCGTCCACGATCTCCTGCACGAAGGGCGTTTTCGCCCGGGTGTAGGCCGCGCTGTCGTGCTGGGCCGCGAATTCCCTCTTGATCGCGGCGTACCGGTCGCGGTCGGCAGGGTGGGTCAGCAGCCAGTCGCGCAGCAGGCGCTCGTTGAGCAGTTCCCAGCGCTCGATCGGCAGGATGTGCAGGTGCTGGGCGCGGACGCCGTTCTCGTCGCGGGCGCACATCGACCGTCCAGACATGCCGGTGTCGATCTCCTGGTACCCCAGCGACCGCACGACGTCGACGAGCGCCTTGCCCTCGTCCTCGACCGAGCGGACCGCGGTCAGCATGTCGATCACCGGCTTCGCCGCCAGTCCGGGCACGGCGGTGCTGCCGCCGTGCTCGAAGGCGAGGATCAGGTCGCCGGCCAGCTCGAGGATCGCGTCCCGCTGCGCCGCAAACACATCCGGCCACCGCGGGTCGTAGTCCACAATCGTGACGGTCACCGGTCCACGCTAGCGTCGCTGTCATTTCGGTTTCACCAGCGCGCACAGGGCGTCGACACCGGAGCCGCGGAGCTCGCGGAGCTGGAGGCGGGTGTTGGTCTCCACCACCCCGTAGCTGCGCGGCAGCGCCATCACCAGCTCGTCCAGCTCGGCGACGTCCCGGCAGGCGACCGTGAGCGTGTAGTCCCAGCGGCCGGTGACGTGTGCGCCGGCGAGCACCGCCGGCAGTTCGAGCAGGTCCCGCTCCAACTCGGCGTGATCCTGGCCGGGCCGCAGCCGGACGTCGATGTAGGCGCGCAGCGGGCGGCCCAGCGCGGCCAGGTTGATCTCGGCGTGGAAGCCGCTGATCACCCCCGCCTCGGTCAGCCGCCGGACGCGCTCCGCGGTGGCCGTGGGGCTCAGCCGGACCCGCTCGGCCAGGTCGCGGAAGCTCAGCCGGCCGTCCCTGACCAGCTCGCCGAGGATAATCCGGTCGATCGCGTCCATGACCGGATTATCCACGGCCTTGTCGGTTCCATGGTCCTGAAGACGCCACCAATCCCGCCTTTGTGGCACGTAATGTCAAGCACATGAGCTCCCGGCCCGCCAAGTCCGCCGCCTACGTCGCCCGCACCCGCCCCGTCGTGCCGCCGATCTACCAGTCGGCCACGTTCTACCTGGACGACCTGGCGTACAAGGACATTCAGGAGGGTGGGCTGCGCGAGCACTGGTACAGCCGGTTCGCCAACCCGACCGTGGACGCCGCGGCCGCCGAGATCGCCGCGCTGGAGGGCGCCGAGGCCGCGTTCATGACGTCGTCGGGCATGGCCGCCATCGCCACCACCCTGCTCACCCTCCTGCCGGGCCGGATCGTCGCCGCCCGGCAGGTGTACGGCGACACGCGGGACCTGCTCGTCCGGGACCTGCCCGCGCTCGGGTTCGACGTCGCCATGGTCGATGCCACCGACCTCGACGAGTGGGCCGCCGCCATCGCCGCCGCGCCGACCGCCGTCGTCTACGCCGAGACGCTGTCCAACCCCCAGCTCGACCTCACCGATCTCGCGGCACTGGCAGACCTCGCCCACGCAGCCGGCGCGAAGCTGGTGGTGGACAACACCTTCGCCACCCCGTACACCGTGAACCCGTTGCGCCACGGGGCCGATGTCGTCGTGCATTCCGCGACCAAGTTCCTCAGCGGCCACTCCGACGTCATCGCCGGCGTCGTGCTCGCCGACGCCGCGACCGTCACCGAGATCCAGAAACGCGTGATCACCTTCGGCGGCTGCCTCGACCCGCACGCCGCTTTCCTGGTGTGGCGCGGGATCCAGACGTTCTCCCTGCGACTCGACCGCTCCTGCGCCACCGCCGCCGCGCTCGCCGACCGCCTCGCCGCCAACCCCGAGGTCGTGTCGGTGCGCTACCCCGGCCGTGCCGACTACTCCCGCGCCGAGATCGCCGGCCGGCTGATGCGTACCGGCGGCGCCATGGTCGCATTCACCGTGCGTGGCGGCGACGCCCGTGCGTTGGCTGTCATGCGGCGGCTGACCGTGGCGTCCGAGGCCACCAGCCTCGGCGGCGTCGAGACCCTCGTCAGCACCCCGTTCAACTCCTCCCACTTCTCGCTGACCCCCGAGGAGCGAGCTGCCGCCCGTATCGACGACGGCATGATCCGGCTCTCCTGCGGCATCGAGGAGGCGGAGGTCCTGATCGCCGACATCGAGGATGCTCTGGCCACTACGGTCTGAGCCCATGTGCGTCTCCTCCGCCCTGGCCGAATTCACCGGCACGACGCTCTACCTGGGCCGCCAGACCCACGCCGAGCATGGGCTGATCCATGTGCTCGGCTACCAGAACACCGCCGTCAACCTGGCTGACGGGCCCAATTCCATGCTGCTGCACCTGCCGGCGGCCGGAATGACGCCCGGCAACCTGGTCGATGTCGGGCGTGACGACGACTTCCTGGACCGCATCGCCGTCGGCGCCATCCCGATCGGCCGTAGCCTGTCGGCGGCCTTGATGTCCGCCGACAGCGCCGTGCAGGTCTTCGAACACGACATCTACACCATGGTGCTCGCCCCCGACGCCACCATGCTGCCGGCCGCGCTGCATCGTGTGGACCCGCGCAAGCGGCCGACCCTCGACCGGGAGCTGCTGGCGTTCTACGCCGACCACTACCCGCATCACGCGATGTTGTTGTGCTGCTTCGACAACGCCGACGCGCAGCGGGCCAAGCCGTTGCTGCTGTGGTACGAACCGCACGAGCCGGACCTCCTGGTCGCCCCAGCCCTCGACTGCCACACCGGCGCCCCGCCCGTCCTCTCCGCCGATGTCCTCGTAGACCACCGGGTCGTCTTCGGCACCGACGCCGCGCCGCCCGGCTGGGGTCGCCCGATCAGCTACTCCCCCGGCATGCGTCACAAGCTCCGGGCGTTGCTCCCCTCCTTCGCCCTCGGTGCCCGACAGCGGGGCCGGCTGCCGAACGGCGACTTCGCCATCACCCACGACGACCTGCTCGCCGCGAATATCAATGCCGTTCATCGGCTCACCCCTGGCTGAACAGCATCCCGATCAGGGACTCCGGGGAGACGGCGGCGGGCCGGTCGCTGACCTGACCGTCGCCGAGCTCGACGACCCGCCACACGCCATCCGCGCGTTGCACGACGTCGACCGTCACGAACGGCAGGCCCAGCGCCGCGACCAGGGGCTCGATCGCTGTCAGATCCGGTTGCGGCACGACGGTGTCCGCGGGCAGGTCCGGGTGCGGGCCGACAATGCGGCACTCACCGTCCACCCACCACGTACGCAGCTCGGGCGCGACGAAATCCTCGAACCGGCGCAGCACGAAGCCGCCGGTCAGGGACTCGTCGCGGAGCTCGACGAAACGCGAGGCGACGGCCCATGCGGCGTCGGCGTCGGCCAGGTCGGGAATGAACGCCGCCTCGGACCAGTAGTGCTTCATCGACTTGGTGTAGTCGCGGAGAACGGCCGGACCGGAACCCGACTCCGAGCGGGCGCGGCCGAAGGCGGCACGGGAGAAATCGCTCGTCCACACGGAATGAGGCGTCACCGCGGCCAAAGCCGAGTACCAGCCGGGGAATTCGTGTGCCTGACGGTACAGCGACGCGCTGGCACGCATGCCGCTCAGCAACGCGTAGTCCGAGCTGCGCAGCATCCAGCCGCGATACACCGCGTCGGAGAGCGGCGGCAGCGGCACGGCCTCGCCGCGGGCCAGGCGATCATGATCGACCAACACGACCTCGACGCCGGCCGCGCGGGCTGCGGCGGCCTCGGCGGCGAAGTGCTCGTCGGCACGGCGCGGGCGCAGCGGGTCGGCGGGCACTATCAGCGTCATGGGGGCGATGGTCGGCGACAATCCGGTCGTGCTCCACCGAATATCGCCGTTAGATTCGGGCTCGTGCCGTCACTTGCCGCACCGGCGTTGCCGCCGGGCACCATCGCGTCCCAGCCGCAGCCGGAGATCCACTCGAACGACCTGGTGCTCCGGCCGTGGCGGTCGACGGACCAGGCCACCGTCGTCGCGGCGTACGGGGATCCGGCGATCCAGCGCTGGCATGCCCGGACGATGACCGAGGACGAGGCCCGGGAGTACATCGAGCGCTGGGAGCGGCGCTGGCTCGAGGAGCACGGCGCAGGCTGGGCGGTCACGGACGGCGGCAAGGTCGCGGGCCAGATCAGCCTCCGCACGATCGACCTCCAGGAGGGCCTGGCGGAGGTGTCGCACTGGGTGCTGCCCGAGGCTCGGGGCCGACGGACGGCGAGTCGGGCGCTCGCGGCGCTGACGGACTGGTCGTTCGGGCAGCTCGGCCTGCACCGGATCGAGGTGTTGCACTCCACACGGAACGAGGCCTCCTGCCGGGTGGCGACCGCCGCCGGCTACGAACTCGAAGGCACGAAGCGCAGCGAGGCCAAGCACGCGGACGGGTGGCACGACATGCACCTGCATGCCCGCATCGTGGGAGATGGCTGAACGGTCAACTATCAGGGGCACAATGGGTGGGGAACGGACTACCCCGGGAGGACCACCGTGCCGCTGCGCAAGCTCGGATTCCTGACGATTGGACTGTTCGACGAGGCCGACCCGCGGCGGGGCCACGAGTCCACGCTGGAGATCATCCAGCTGGGCGAGCAGCTCGGCTTCGACAGCGCCTGGGTCCGCCACCGCCACCTCCAGTTCGGCATCTCCTCCCCCGTCGCGGTGCTCGCGGCGGCCACCCAGCGCACCAGCCGGATCCAGCTCGGCACGGCGGTCATCCCGCTGGGCTGGGAGAACCCGCTGCGGCTGGCCGAGGATCTGGCCACGGTGGACGTGCTGTCCGGCGGCCGCCTCAACCCGGGCGTCAGCGTCGGCCCGCCGATGCACTACGACGACGTCAAGGACGCGCTCTACCCGGACACCCAGGACGTGGAGGACTTCAGCTACCAGCGGGTGCGCCGCCTGCTGGACGCGGTGCGCGGCGAGCCGGTGTCGACGTTCGGCGGCACGGAGGGAATCGAGGAGTTCTCGCCCCGGGTGCAGCCGCACTCGCCGGGTCTGACTGGCCGCATGTGGTACGGCGGCGGCAGCGCCCGTTCCGCGCAGTGGGCCGGCGAGAACGGCATGAACTTCCTCACCAGCAACGTGGTGGCGGCCACCGACGCGAGCACCGACTTCGACGAGATCCAGCTCGACCTGATCCGGACGTACCGCAAGCACAACGCGGAAGGCCGCGTCTCGCACGGTTTCGTGGTGATCCCGACCGACGGCGCCACCGCCGACCAGCGCGCCCGCTACGAGGAGTACGCGGCGAAGCGGGCGACCAGGTTCGGCACGCCGTTCGGCCCGCGCCGGTTGCTGTTCGCGCGGGACATCGTCGGCACGTCGGCGCAGATCGCCGAGCAGCTGCACGACAACCCCGCGTTCCGCGAGGTCGAGGAGGTGGCGTTCGCGCTGCCGTTCACCTTCCGGCACGAGGACTACGTGCAGATCCTCACCGACATGGCGACGAAACTCGGTCCGGCCCTCGGGTGGACGGCTGCTACGCTGCGATGAGCAGCACACCGCGACACAGGGAGTAACCGGCGCATGCTGGTCGAGGACGACATCGAGGGCTGATACCGGCCCCACGACGACGGCGTCGCTCTGACGTCGTGCTCGGTCGTGCCCTTGCACCTGTTCGTTCTCCCGGGCGGCTGACGCGCGCCCGGTTCGCGGTGGAGCAATCATGCCGAAGATCATTTGTACGAGTCTGTCGTTCTCGTGGCCGAGCGGCGTGCCGGTGTTCGACGACCTGTCGTTCGCGGTCGGCGCCGGCCGCACCGGCCTGGTCGCCCCCAACGGCGCCGGCAAGAGCACGCTGCTCCGCCTCGTCGCCGGCGACCTTACGCCGACCGCCGGCTCCGTCACGGTCGACGGCGTGCTCGGCTACCTGCCGCAGACGCTGCCGCTGGCCGCCGACGCGACCGTCGCCGACGTGCTGGAGATCGCGCCAATCGTCCAGGCGCTGCAAGCGATCGAGGCCGGCGACGCCAGCGAGGAGAACTTCGCCGCGGTCGGATCCGACTGGGACGTCGAGGAACGCGCCCGCGCCGAGCTGGACCGGCTCGGCCTCGGCGACGTCGCGCTGGACCGCCGGACCGGCACGCTCAGCGGCGGCCAGATCGTCTCGCTGGGCCTGGCGGCGCAGCTGCTCAAGCGGCCGGACGTGCTGCTGCTGGACGAGCCGACCAACAACCTCGACCGCGAGGCCCGGGAACGGCTGTACGGCGTGCTCGGCGACTGGAAGGGCTGCCTGCTGCTGGTCAGCCACGACCGGGAGCTGCTGGACCTCGTCGACCGCGTCGCCGAGCTGGACCGCGGCGAGATCACCCTGCACGGCGGCAACTTCACCGAGTACGAGGCCGCCGTGCGGGCGGCGCGCGAGGTGGCGGAGAAGAACATCCGCAATGCCGAGCAGGAGCTCAAGCGGGAGAAGCGGGAGCTCCAGCAGGCGCGGGAGAAGGCGGCTCGGCGGGCCAGTTCCGGGGCCCGCAACGGCAGCGACATCCCCCGGATCGCGCTTGGCCTGATCAAGCAGAAGGCGCAGTCGGCCGCCGGCAAGGCGAATGACATGCATTCCCAACGGGTCGAGGGCGCGCGGGCCCGGCTCGACGAGGCGGAGCGGGCGCTGCGGGACGACAAGACGATCTCACTGTCCCTTCCGGACACCACGGTTCCCGCCGGCCGCACGGTGTTCCACGGCGCGGGCATCAAGGTGCGTGACCTGTTCGCCGGCGACGGCGTCACTCTGGACATCCGCGGTCCCGAGCGCATCGCGCTGCTCGGCGCGAACGGCGTCGGCAAGTCGACCCTGCTCCGCATCCTGGCCGGGCTGCTGGAGCCGCGTGAAGGCGGACTCAGTGGCGCCGAGGGCCGCGTGGCCTACCTTTCGCAGCGCCTGGACCTGCTCGACCTCGACCGCTCCACCGCCGACAACCTCCGGGCCTTCGCGCCCAGTCTGCCCACGTCCGACTCGATGAACCTGTTGGCCCGCTTCCTGTTCCGTGGCGAACGGTCCCAGCTGCCGGTGCGGGTGCTGTCCGGCGGCGAGCGCCTGCGGGCCACCCTGCTGTGCGTGCTGTGCGCCGAACCCGCCCCGCACCTGCTGCTGCTCGACGAGCCCACCAACAACCTCGACCTCGCCAGCGTCGAGCAGCTGACCAGCGCGTTGAACGCGTACCAGGGGGCGTTCGTCGTAGTGAGCCACGACAACCGGTTCCTGGCGGAGATCGGCGTGACCCGCTGGCTCCGGCTCGCCGACGGCGTCCTTACGGAGACGGGGGCTCCTCAGGACTGACCTCGGCGAGGCAGACCCGGAGCACATGGTCCACGTCGCCCTGGCCGAGCTCGTCCCCGTGCTCGCCGTGGATCTTGTACCGGCCGTCGCCGACCGAAGTCACGATCGGGCCCTTCCGAACGACATGCCAGTCCGCCCAGAACCGGAGGGCATTGATCCCGACCACGGGATACCACCGACGCAACCGGGGCTCACGCATCGCCGCCTCGACCAGCTCCCGAACGCCGTAGCGTGCGTGGGCCCTGGCCTGCAACCACTCGTACTCGAGCAGGTCGCCCCGCTCGAACGCCTCGCCGGCCGCCACGAAGTCGGCGAACGGCCAGGTCCGCGCCAACTCGCGTGGTGACACGCCGCCGACCCAGTCCTCGGCGGCACCGGTTGCCCCGGCCGGATCCGGAGCCCAACCATAGGCGATTCTCTCGTCGCGCCAACGGAATTCCACCGCATAGCCGAGTGCACGGCGGTCGGGGTAACAGGTGGCAGACCGGTCGCCACCATCCAGTTTTCGGCGCTGCTCCGTCGCCCGGTACGCCGGCGCCACGTGGTAGGAGTCGATCTCGTCGGGACCGGGCACTCCGATGCGGTCCATCTCCGCAAGAACCAGGCGAACGGCCGTCTCGGCGTCGTGGTCGATGGTCGGTTCCTCCCGCCGATTCACGACAACCGTGTACCGCCCGTTGTGCGCCGACCGCACCCACGGCCCGGGCACCAGGTACTCGTCGGCCGTGGGCCGGAACGACATCCACCACATCGACGTGAACGGGCACATCCGGCGCAGCCGGGGTTCCCGCATCGCGGCCTCGACGAACGCGCCGAGCTCGAACGGGCCGCTCAGACGAAAGTGCTGCCACGCAAGCTCGATCCGGTCACCACTCTCGAACGCCGCGGCGACGTCGACGAAACCGGCGAACGGCCAAGCCTGTGCGAACTCCTCCGGCGTCGCGCCGCCGAGCCAGGTGGCGGCCGAGTCGATGATCTCCGCGAACACGGTCCGGTACACGTGATGCATCGAGTGGCCGCGCAACGAGTAGCTGATCGAGCAGCGATCCTCGCCGCGGAGCGGCTGGATGCGCACACCGCGGTCGCCCTGACGCACCTTCGCGCCGAATCCGTCGAACAGGCCGGCGCCCGGGTACATCTCGATCTCGGCGTCGGGACAACGTGCCTCGAGCGCGGCCCCAAGGCCGCCGGCGTCGAGCAGGTCCTGGTGCAGCGATTCCCCCACGCCGCTCCAAGGTACCCGTGACACGGCTCACGACAAGTAGATTGCTGACGCCATTAGAAGGCGTCTGCAACTATTGTGTACGCTGGCTTCCGTACCGAGCAAGCGTAAGGAGAGTCATGGCCCACCACCCCGCCGACCTCAGCAATGACGAGCTGCGAGACCTGCTGGCAACCGCCCGGAAGGAGGCGGCCGCCACGGGCATCAAGGTCAGCGTCACGGTGCTCGATCGCGGCGGCCACCTGCTGGGTTTCGTACGGGACCAGGACGCGCTGCTGATCTCCGGCGAGACCAGCACCCGCAAGGCCTACACGTCCGTCCAACTGGACGCGGCGACCGCCGACGTGGTGGACGCGGTCAAGCCGGACGGTCCCTTCCACAGCCTGCCGACGGCCCTGGACCGGCCGCTGCTGTTCATCGCCGGCGGCGTGCCGCTGCGCCGCGACGGCGTGCTGGTCGGCGCGATCGGTGTCGGCGGCGGCGCCCCGGCCCAGGACCACGCGGTGGCCACGGCGGCGGCCGCTGCGCTCGCGCTGGCTGGCTGACCGGGCCAGGCTGGCAGTACCCCGAGAACAGGAGATCCCCTCAGATGCGACTCGACCTCACCGGCAAGGTCGCCCTGGTCACCGGCTCCACCCAGGGCATCGGCCGGGCCATCGCGGCCGGACTGGCCCGGGCCGGCGCCACCGTCGCCGTCAACGGGCGCAAGCCCGACGGCGTCGCCGCCGCCATCGACACCCTGCGCGAGCACGGCGAGTTCATCGCCGCCCCCGGCGATGTGTCAACGGACGACGGCACCGCCGAGGTGCTGGCGGCCGTGCCGCGCGTTGACGTGCTGGTGAACAACCTCGGCATCTTCGGCGCGCAGGAGCCGCTGGAGATCACCGACGACGAGTGGCGCCGCTACTTCGAGGTCAACGTGCTGTCGGCGGTCCGGCTGACCCGCGCGTACCTGCCAGCCATGACCGACCGCGGCTGGGGCCGGATCCAGTACATCGCCAGCGACTCGGCGATCGTCACGCCGACGGAGATGATCCACTACGGCATGTCCAAGACCTCGCTGCTGGCCGTCGCCCGCGGCTTCGCCAAGGCGGCCGCCGGCACCGGCGTGACGGTGAACTCGGTGATCGCCGGCCCCACGCACACCGGCGGCGTCGAGGAATTCGTGTACCAGCTCGTGGACAGGAACCTGCCGTGGGAGCAGGCCCAGCACGAGTTCATGCTCAAGCACCGACCGCAATCGCTGCTACAGCGTCTGATCGAGCCGGAGGAGATCGCCAACATGGTGGTGTACCTGGCTTCCCCGTTGGCATCGGCCACCACCGGCGGCGCGCTGCGCGTGGACGGAGGCTACGTGGACGCCATCGTGCCCTGACGTCCCCGCACGGCGTCCTCGGGCAGATTCTTCGTCAGGTAAGGAACTGCGGCGGCGGCCACCGTGGCTGCCACGGCGCTCACCAGCCAGGGCAGCCACGGTCCCACCGCGAACAACGCCACCACGCCGGGCGCGGCGATGCCGGCGGCGGTGAAGGCGTACTGGAACGCCGCCATATACCGGCCGCGTGTGGCCCGAGGCGCGGCAGCCTCCGCCAGGGCGTTGACCCGGTTGCCGATGATCAGGGCCGCCGCCAGCAACACCGAGGTGCCCAGCAGATACGGCGGCAACACCGGCGGCGGCACCAGCACGGCCCCCAGGCTGACCACCGCCCAGACAGCGGTGATGACGTACCCGATCCGGATGCCGGTGGTGCGCCACCAGCTCCGCGTCCACCGCACCACGATCGCCCCGAAGGCGATGCCGCTGATCGTCAGCACCGTGACCATGGTGCCGGCCACCCACGACGGGCCGCGCAGCACCTCGATCACGTACACGGAGATGCCTTCGAGGAACACGTCGGACGCCAGGCTGCCGAGGGCCGTCACGATGATCAGCACCAGGTACGGCCGGTTGCGCAGCACGCTCACCGCCTGCTCCCGGTCGTGGCGGACGTGCGACACGTGCAGGAACAGCAGCAGCACCGCCGCGGCAGCCAGGAAGGTGACCCCGTCGACGGCGACCGCGACTCGCAGCGCCGCCGGTCCCGCGGCGGTCAGGGCACCCCCGACCAGGCCGCCGAGGCCGAAGCAGGACCCGCGCACCGCACCCACCACGGCGAACGCCGAGTCCGTCGAGTCGCCGGGTTGAACCGTGTCGGCGATCATCGCGAACACCGAGCTGTAGAAGGCCTGCTGCCCCGCCGCCAGCAGCGCCGACGCGACGAGCACTGTCACGGCGTCGCCCGCGACCAGATAGACGAAGGTGCCGACGGCCTGGAGGACCTGCGAGGCGATCACCACCTGCCGTGGGCCGAACCGGTCCACGAACCGTCCCGCCAGGGCCGGTGCGGCGAGGCCGAGCAGCTTGCCGACGGTGACCACCGAGCCGGCGACGGCGACCGGCAGGCCGACGACCTGCATTCCGTACAACAGCGACAGCGGCAGGAACAGGCCGGAACCGAAGTTGTCGACGCCGAGTGCGATGAGCAGTGCTAGTCGTCCCCCATGGGCCCCAAGCTACCGAGCCAGCTCCACCGCTGGGAAAGTCACCAGCTCAGGCGCCTGACCGCCCTGCACCGCCCACACCCCACCGGTCTCCCCGCCGCGCACGATCGCCTCGACCGCGGCCGCCACCTCGTCCGGCGCGGCCACCGCCAACCCGTGCTCCACCAGCCGCTCCCGGAACGCCGCGACCATCGGCGTGTCCACGAATCCCGGGCACACCGCATTCACCGTCACGTCCGGCAGCGCGGCGGCGAAGGACCGCACCAACCCGATCACCGCGTGCTTGCTCGCCGAATACGCCGGGTCGAAACTCGCCGGCGCGATCCCGGCCAGACTGGACGTCACCACGATCGCCCGAGCGCCGCCCCTGACCGCGGCGCGCATGCCGTACATCGTGCCGTCGGCGTTGACGGCCATGATCCGCCGGTAGGACTCCAGGTCGAACTCGACGCCACCGTTGCCCGTACCGGCATTCAGATGGACGACGTCCAGTCGCCCGAAAGCGTCCACAGCGGCCGCGACCATCGCCTCGTTGTCCTGCGCGGACGCCACATCGGTCGGGACGAACAGGCCGCCGATCTCCCCCGCCACGTCCGCCCCCGCCGGATTCACGTCCGCGATCACCACCTTCGCACCGGCCTGGGCGAATCGTCGCGCCACCGCGGCGCCGATACCGCTCGCGCCACCCGTCACCAGAACGACTTCGCTCACTTCTGCTTCCTCCTCGTCAGCGGCAGACCCCCTTCTGCGAGCACCCGGTCGCCGATCTTCCTACGCAGCATGTACACCCGCGTACCGATTTCCAGCGCCAGGTACACGACGATGTACTGCAAGGTGCTGATCAGCGGCACCTGGTCGACGGGCAGCGTGTACGCGAGCACCACCCGGACCAGCGCGTCGCCCACGAGCACCGCGCCCCACCACACCGTCGCCACCCGCATCACGCGCCGGAACGTCGGCGACGCCGTCCAGTTGGCCTGGGCCCGCTCGTGCACCTCGCCCTTCGTCAGCGACAGCACGGCCTGCAGCAGGAACGGCGTCCTGCGCAGGGTGGCCAGGATCCACAGGCCGGCGACGGCGGTCATCCAGCCGTCCTTGGCCAGCAGGAACCGCGGGCTGCCCACGATGAACGACGTGGCCACGCTCAGGCAGAGGATCGTCAGCGTGAACAGCGCCAGCGCGTCGATCTTGCGACGGACGACCACCGTGTAGATGGCGTGGGCGGTCGGCGGTATCGCGCCGAGCACCAGGGCCAGCCACTGGTCGACGCCGGCCGCGCGCAGGCCGTAGAAGAGGCCGAGCGGCGCGGCCACGTTGACCAGGAGGTTGACGATGATCGCCAGCCGGGGGTCGGCCCCGGTCCTGGTCTGCGTCGTTGTTGTCATGGCGACAACGCTATTTCGCCGAGGCGGCCGCCGGTATGCACTTGGCTGCCCGGTCCCGGTGGAGGTAGCTACACCCCTCTGTACAGTGTCCCTTTGACGTGGTTTGCGCACTCAGGGGGGAGACCTGATGCGGTTGACGCTGCTTGCTGTCGTGCTCGGCGCCGCCGTGACGGCATCGGCATGCACGGCCCTTCCGTTCATGAAGTCCTGTGACCGGGAACTGAGCTCGCTCAGCGGCGCGCGGGCGGCCAAGGCTCTGGCCGATTCCAACTCGCTGGACGCGACCGCCAAGGTGTTGTCCGCGCAGGGCGACGACCTGCCGCTGCACCTCGCCGTGACCAGGGCGACCAGCGAGATCGCCGACGCCAAGATGGCCCAGTTGAACGGCGCCTCGGAGGCCGACACCGACGCCCGGATCGCCAAGGCCGACGCCGACGTGGCCGCCGCCACCGCGAAGGCCGCCGCCGCGGACGCCGCCCTCACGGCCGTGCAGGCCGACGAGACCAAGGCGAAGGCCGAGGCCGAGCAGGCGGCCAAGGACCTGACCGCCGCTCAGCAGAAGCTCGACGCCTGCCGGCGCTAGGTCACCACGCCACGACGACCTTGCCGAGGTGGCCGCCGCGTTCAAGGTGCTCGACGGCGTCCGCGAGGTCGTCGAGCGGGAACACCCGATCGACGACCGGGCGGATGCCCTGCCGCTCGATCGTCGTCGCCAGCGCCTCGAAATCGGCGCGGCTGCCGCCGGTGGCCACGCGGATCGTCACGGCGTGCTGAATGGCGGTGAAGATGTCCAGTTCGGCGATCCGGTCGGCGGCGTACCCGACCACGTGGACGCGGCCGCCCAGCCGGGTCGCGGCGATCATCGGCGTGAGCGTTTCGCCGCCGGCGACGTTGAGCGCCACGTCGGCTTGGACGTCGTCGAAGCGGGAAAGGACTTCTCCTGCACCGAGTTCGCGCAGCCGATCGGCGTGTCGGCCCCTGGTCACCGCGATCACCCGGGCGCCGGCCGCCGCGGCCAGCTGGATCGCGATCGTCGACACGCCACCGCTGCCCTGCACGAGAACCGCGTCGTCCGGACGCAAACGGTCCAGTTCGAACAGTGAATGCCAGGCCGTGACGCCCGCGACGGGCAGCGTCGCCGCCTCGACCGGGTCCAGAAAGCCGGGCATCGGTACGACTTCGTCCTCGGGCAGGCACATCAGCTCGGAGAGCACCCCGTCGTTGGGACCGCCGAGCCGCCGCGCGCCGTGCTGCGGGCGGAGTGGGCCGTCGATCCAGTTCGGCAGGTAGACCGGGCAGGCGAGGTCTCCGATCCGCAGCCGAGTCACCTTGCTGCCGACCTGGAGCACCTCGCCGGCGCCGTCGGACAGCGGCACCAGCGGCAGCCCGACCTTGACGTGGTACTCGCCGCGCATGATCGCGAGGTCGCGGAAGTTCAGCGCCGCCGCCCGCATCCGCAGCACCACGTCGTGCGGGCCGGGCTCCGGATCCGGTCGCCGCACACGGCGCAGCGACGCCATCGAGAAGTCGTCCTCGAACCGGTAGATCCACATGCTTTCCACCCTCCCCAGTGGAGCAATTACTTACGAGGTAAGGCGATCCCGGATGAAGCGGCCGGCCCGGTCCAGGGCGGCGTCGGCCTCGTCGAGCACGCCTTCGTACGCCTGGAACACGTGCGGCACATCGCCGGTGACGTCGAGGATGACGTCCACGCCCGCGGTGGCCGCACGGGTCGCCAGCCGGGTCGAGTCGTCCAGCAACACCTCGTTCGTGCCGACCTGGAGCAGCAGCGGCGGCAGGCCGGCGAGGTCCGCGTAGACGGCCGGACTCGCCAGCGGCTGGTACGGATCCTGGCCCGCCATGTGGAATTCGCTCAGACGCTGCAGCGATTCCTTGGTGAACAACGGGTCCACGCCCGCCTTGGTGGTCATGCTCTCGCCGCTTCGGGTCACGTCCAGGCCCGGCGAGAACGCCACCGCCCCGGCCGGCAGCGGGAGCCCCGCGTCACGGGCGGCGAGCAGCGTCGTGATGGTGAGGCCGCCGCCGGCCGAATCGCCGGCCACGATGATCCGCTCGGCCGGGATGCCCTGGTCCAGCAGCTCGCGGTAGGCGGCGACGCCGTCCTCGATCGCCGCCGGGAACGGGTGTTCGGGGGCGAGGCGGTAGTCCAGCGAGACGGCGCGAGCGCCGGTGCGACGAACCAGCGCCGCGGTGAGTTTCTGGGCCGTGGCCGGCGATCCCATGATCCAGGCGCCGCCGTGGAAGTACAGGATGACGCCGTCACCCGCGCCCTCGTCGGGCACGAACTCCAGCGCCGGCCGGCCGCCGAGCTTGGTCGGGGCGAGGGTCACGCCGGCCGGCGGCGGGCCCGCCATCAGCTCGGCGAAGGCGGCTCGCATCTCCTCCGGACTGCGGCCGCCGTCGAAGTCTGCCTGCCGGAACTGGGCGTCGACGGCCGCTCGTTGCTCCTTGGTCATACCGTCGACTATATTCCACGGAAGATACTTCAAGGGAAGATGGATGGGTGTGACCGATCTCGCGCAGGCGTTCTCCGATCTCGTGCGCTACGAGACGAGGCTCTACAACGCGCTCGGCGCGCGGCTCAAGGCCGAGCACGGGCTGAGCACCGGACAGTACGAGTTCCTCCGGTTCATCGGCGGCCGCGACGACTGCCGGGTCAACGACCTCGCCCGGGAGTTCGCCATCGCCGTCGGCGCGACCAGCAAGGGCGTCGACCGCCTGGAGGCCGCCGGCTGGGTCGCCCGCCGCCCCAACCCCGAGAACCGCCGCTCCTGCCTGCTCGGCCTGACCGACGCCGGGCGGCAACTGCTGGATGCCGCTACTCCCACGTTCGAGGACGAACTCCGGATCCGCCTCGCCGGCCCGTTGACCGCCGCGGCGCTCGACCGATTGGCCTCCACGGTCGCGCGGCTCCGCTCGACCGTGGAGGACGCCGGCATCGGCCAGCCGACGGGCTAGCGGTTGGCGTTGAGGAAGCCGATGACGATCGCACCCCACCAGCAGGCCTGCAACACCACAGTCGCGAGGCCTCCCCGGATGAGCAGGCGCATCGGCGGCGCGCCGTCGACGGCGGCCATCCGCCGGCCGAGGACGGCGATGTGCACGCCGTTGAGGGTGAGGCCGAGCACGAGGCCGAGCTTCACCAACGTCACCGCCGACTGAAGGTTGGGCTGAAGCAGGGTGCCGCTCGCGACGAGCACGCTCAGCCCGGCCCAGACGAGCAGGTGCAGCTTGGACGTGCCGCGCACCGCCTCGGCGAAGGTGACGCAGCCGAACCGCCAGAGGACGAAGAAGTAGTCCGCGACCAGGACCACGCCGAAGCCGAGGACGAGCGAGGCCAGGTGGGCGAACAGGGCGATGTCGTGCCACAGCGGAGTGGGTCGCAGGCGTGTCGACAGCGCGTCTCTTTTGTCCGCCTCAACGGCCGAGAAGCCGGTGGTCCGAACCGCCGCGAAACCTGCCGCGCCGGCAGGAACCCGCCGGCCCGTACCTATGTACCGACGGACGCACGGGCGCTCCAGCCGCCACAGGCCGACACTCCGACAAGATCTGGCGAAAACTTTCTGCGTCGGTCGGGAAGCAAAACCTTGAGTCCGTCGTTGTCAAGGATGTCGGCGGCGACGGGCCGCCGGGAGACCCGAGAGAGGGGCGGTGCGCCATGTTGGTGCGCACGGATCCGTTCCGCGACCTGGAGCGGCTGATGTTCGGTACGGGCGCCACCCGCGTGCGCCGTTTCGACAGCGGCTCGGCGGCCATTCCGATGGACGCCTTCCGCAAGGGCGACGAGTTCGTCGTCACCTTCGACCTGCCGGGCGTGACCCCGGAGTCGATCGACGTCAACGTCGAGCGCAACGTGCTGACCGTGACGGCGCAGCGGCCGGCGGTCAAGGACGACGAGGCCCGGTGGCAGATCGCGGAGCGGCCGACCGGCACGTTCACGCGGCGCGTGCGCCTCGGCGAGGCGCTGGACCGCGACGGCATCCAGGCCAACTACGACGCGGGTGTGCTCACCCTGCGCGTGCCGGTGGTGGAGCAGGCCCAGTCCCGCAAGATCGCGGTGACCGCGGGCGCCCCGGCCATCGAGGCCTGATCCCGCAACACCCATCCGCCGTGGACAAATTGTCCACGGCGGATGTACTGTCCACAGCGTGTCCCCGATGGCCGACCGGCTGGCCCCGGTGTGCGAGGCGATCGCCCGCCTGCTCTCACCGCACGCCGAGGTGGTGCTGCACGACCCGGCCACGGACTCGGTCCTGGCCATCTGGAACCCGCTGTCGAAACGGACCGTGGGCGACCCGTCCCTGCTCGGCGAGCTCGACGAGCTCACGCCGGTCGGCACGGACGTCTACGGTCCGTACCCCAAGTCGCTGCCCGACGGGCGGCGGCTTTCCAGTGTCAGCGCGGTGATCCGCGACGGGGAAGGCCGCCCGGAGGCGGTGCTGTGCGTGAACGTGGACCGCTCCGCGTTCGACGCCGCGGCCCGCATCCTGGCGGCCTTCGCCGCACCGGCGACCGCCCAGCCGGCGGCGCTGTTCGCCGGCGACTGGACCGAACGCCTCAACGAGACCGTCGCCGATTTCGTCCGGGACAAGGGCGCCACCCTCGACGGACTGTCCAAATCGGACCGGGTGGAGCTGGTGGCGGAGCTGGACGCCGCCGGCGTGTTCGACCAGCGGCGGTCCGTGCCGACGGTGGCCCGCGCGATGGGCCTGTCCCGCTCGGCGGTCTACCAACTGCTCGCGCTGAGCCGCAAGGAGCCCGCCGATGCCGACCCTGCCTGACTTCCGACTGGAAACCTACTTCTCCACCTGGGAGTTCACCGCCCGCTACCACCTCACGGCGTCGGACGCGCAGACGGTGTCGCTGGCGGACCTGCTGGCGATGGCCGACGACGACGGCCGGCGGCGCTGGGAGTCGCTTTCCCTGGGCTACACCGAAACCCGCGGCCTGCCGGCGCTGCGCGAGGAGATCGCCGCGACGTACGAGCAGGTCGCGCCGGAGGACGTGCTCTGCTTCGCCGGCGCGGAAGAGGCCATCTACCTGGCGATGCAGGTGCTGCTGACGCCGTCCGACCACGCCGTCGTGCTGACGCCGAACTACCAGGCGGCGGAGACGATCCCGTTGGCACTGTGCGAGGTCACGGGCGTTCCGCTGCGTGAGGACGACGGCTGGGCGCTGGACGTGGACGCCGTCGAGGCGGCGCTGCGGCCGAACACCCGGCTGGTGTCGGTGAACTTCCCGAACAACCCGACGGGCGCGGTGCCGGACGTCGAATCGTGGGCGCGGCTGATCGCACTGTGCGACGAGCGGGGCATCACGCTGTTCAGCGACGAGGTGTACCGCGGCCTCGAACTCGACCGGCCGTCGCTGCCACAGGCGGCGGACCTCTCCGCCACCGCGTTGTCGCTGAACGTCATGTCGAAGGCGTACGGGCTGCCGGGGCTGCGGATCGGCTGGATCGCCTGCCGCGACCGGAGCCTGCTGGACCGGCTGGAGCGGGCCAAGCACTACACGTCGATCTGCAACTCCGCGCCGAGCGAGGTCCTCGCGCTGATCGGGCTGCGCGCCCGGGATCGTCTGCTGGCCAGGAACCGGGACATCGCGGCGGCCAATCTGCCGTTGTTCGAGGCGTTCTTCGGCCGGCGGCCGGACCTGTTCGACTGGGAGCGGCCGCAGGGCGGCTGCGTGTGCTTCCCCCGCTACCTCGGTGCCGACGGGGTCGAGGCGATGTGCGCCGATCTCGTCAAGGAAGTCGGCGTTCTCCTGCTGCCGTCGAGCATCTACCGCTCCGAGCTGACCGCGACGCCGACGGACCGGTTCCGGGTCGGAGTCGGCCGCACCGGGCCGGAGGAGGCGCTCGACCGCTGGGCCGGCTGGCTGGCCCGGCGATGAGGATCGTCGACGCCGACGAGATCCGCGCCGCCGTGCCCCGTCGACGGTGTTCGACGCAGTGAAGGCTGTCGGCCACCGGCATCGGCACCGACAGGCCCGGCAAGGGCGAACTCCCGCCGGAGCTGTTCGCCGACAACGGTTTGCTGACCGCTTGGCGGACGGCCGCCGCCGGCTCGCTGGTCACCGACGACCACGACCAGTGCCTCGACCACGGCGACGTCGGGACCGGCGCTCGGTCGCCGCCTCACCGGCATCGGCGCGACCGATGCCGCCGTTTCCAGCGCCGTGTGGGCGCTGCTCCGCTAGGTTCGAACGTATGATCGCAGACCTTCGCCGCTACCTCCAGGAATCCCGCGACCGGGTGGTGTCCCGGCTGGACGGCCTGAGCGAGTACGACATCCGGCGGCCCATGACACCCACCGGCACCAACCTGCTCGGCCTGGTCAAGCACCTCGCCGGCGTCGAGTTCGGCTACCTCGGCGACAGCGTCGGCCGGCCCACGCCCGTCACGATTCCCTGGTACGAGGACGGATCCGTGTGGGACGGCGCCGACATGTGGGCCACCGCCGACGAGTCCCGGGACGAGCTGCTCGACCTGTACCGACGCGCCTGGCGGCACAGCGACGAGTCCATCGAGCAGCTCGGCCTCGACGCGCCGGCCACCGTGTCCTGGTGGGCCGAGGACAAGCGGCAGACCACGCTGGGCTCCGTGCTGGTGCGCACCCTCACCGACACCGCCCAGCACGCCGGCCAGGCCGACATCATCCGGGAGACGATCGACGGCCTCGGCGGCAAGGACCAGACCGAGATGGGCGACGCCGGATACTGGGAGCGCTACGTCGCCGGCATCCAGGCCGCGGCCGACCGCCACCGGTAGTCGCTCTGCCCGAAACCGGATTTCGGGGTGACGGTGAGCGGGACTCGCGGGGGAACGTCACATGGTCCGACGTGCCGGGACGGTCGGCGACCCGGCCAATTCGGGCAAGGGCCGGAAGTCACGTCCAGCCGGCCCGCGCGGTGCTAACTTGCAGTCCGTCAGCAGCGGCCCTAGCAGGGGGTTGGACCGGTGATCGCCTCGACGCAGACGGACAGGTTCGCCGCGTATCTCCGGATGTTGAAGGACCGCAGCGGGCGGGGCTTCGACCGGTTGGGCAAGCAGGCCGGCGTGAGCGGGTCCAGCCTGCACCGGTACTGCTCGGGCCTGAGCGTGCCGACGGACTACCGGGTGGTGCACAGCTTCGCCAAGGTGTGCGGGGCCAGCGCGGACGAGTTGCGGGAGCTGCACCAGCTGTGGGCGCTCGCCGACACCGAGCGGGACTCGCCGCCGCCCCCGCCGCAGCAGGAACAGGAACCGGAGCCGGAGCCGCCCAAGGCGCGAAGATGGCTGACCTCGCGGTACGCCGTGGTCGCGGCGGTGGCGGCGGTGCTGCTCGCGGGCGGCCTGGTGTGGCTGACCCGTGCCGCCAGCAGCGCGGAGGGCCTGCCCAATCCCGATAACGGCAAGGTGCTGTTCTCGGCCGGCTGCCAGTCCACGGTCAGCATGGGCGAGCACGACGAGTGCGTGAACGAGGTGCAGTCGCTGCTGGTCAAGGCCCATACGACGATGTCGGTGGACAGCGACTTCGGCCCGGAGACGCTGCGCAAGGTGACGGCGTTCCAGGTGCTGGCCGGGCTGCCGCCGAAGGGCGTGGTGGACCCGCCCACCAAGGAGGCGCTGTACGCCGGCAACGTGTCCATGGCGACCTGGCCGCAGCAGCAGGTGGAGCAGAAGATCCGCGCGGTGTTCACGGAGGCCCCGGACACGGCGGTGGCGATCGCCCGCTGCGCGTCCTTCCTCGACCCGCTCTACGTGCTGCCCAACACCAACGGCAGCCGCAACTGGGGCGTCTTCCAGATCTCCGACCTGCGCCTGCACCAGTACGGCGGCACGCCGCGCACGGCGTTCGACCCGGCGTGGAACATCGAGACGGCGCACAAGCTGTGGGCCGTGAACCACGACTTCCACGACTGGCCGTCCTGCCAGGCGGCGCTGACCTCGTCGCCGACGCCCACGCCCTAGGGCAGAGCCCAGAGCAAAGAGCCGGAGCAAAGACACAGGGCAGAGCCGGAAGCCGTCCCCAGCGCGGCTTCCGGCTACCCCCGGTTCAGGTCAGATCGTGCCGTCCTCCCACCACCACGCGCGGCCCAGGTCGGCCCGCGAGTCCACGTGCTGGTGGTCGGTCTCCCACTTCTCCAGCCCGGAGAAGCCGCAGGTCTCGGCGTGCTGGTAGACGGTCTTGTTGGACACGCCGGGCACGTCCAGGTCGGCGGCGTTGCCGTAGAGGTGCATGCTGTCGCTGGCCCCGCCGATGTCCTTGTTGTGCTGGATGGAGCGGAAGCCGGAGTTCACCGTGATCGGCTTGTCGCCGAGCTTCTTGCGCAGCGCCTCCAGCTTGTACATGAGGCGGCGCGCGTTCTCCTTCGCGGCGGCGGCGCTCACCTTGCCGTCGTTGAAGGTGCCGCTGACCCGGTCGGTGAAGTCGCTCCAGTTGAAGTGCAGGGTGGAGCCGTCGGACTGCTCCAGCGCGTTCAGCTTGGCCTGCGTGTTCGCGCCGACCTCGCCGTCCACCAGGAGGCCGTAGGCGGCCTGGAAGCGCCTGACGGCGGCGTCCGTGCCGGGGCCGAAGTCGCCGTCGATGCCGACCCGGGTCTGGCTGGCGTGGTCGGCGGCCCAGCCGGCGACGCGGATCTGGAGCTCGGTGACGTCACTGCCGGTCATGCCCTGCTTGAGGGTGCGCGACCAGCCGTACGCCTGCGCGGTGCCGGCCAGCAGCGTCGGGGCGACCACCACGGCCGCGCCGACCGCCAGCGCGCCACGCAGCATGGACCGGCGGCTCATGGAGAGGGTCATCGTCGTCCTTTCAGAAGGCCAGCTGGAAGTGGACCAGCTGCGAGTCGGTGTCGTAGGCGTGGACGCGCAGCTTGAAGTGGGTGCCGTCCTTGACGTCGGTGGCGACGGTCAGCCACGGCGGGCCCATGGTCTGGTAGGCGTTGTCGTTGTTGCACAACGTCGTGTGGTCGACGAACACGACGCAGGCATCGAGGAACTCGCCGTTGTCGGTGGTCAGCCGCATGTTGATGTCCTTGCACCGCGAGCTGGTGGTGTACGTGCCGTACTCCACGGCCGCGGTCGAGTAGTGGTACGTCAGCGAGATCGCGCCGCCGTAGCAGCTGGTCGCCGGCTGCGCCGACGCCGGCATCGCGGTGAGCCCGAGCAGCGCGAGCGCGGCGACCAGCGCCGGCACGAGTCTGCGGATCATGGGGAACTCCGTTCCTAGAAAGCGATCTGGACCGTTGCGTCGTCGCCCTCCAGCGGCACGCCGAGCAGCACCTCGAAGCGGGTGCCGTCGAGCACGTCGGTGGCGATGGTGCGCCAGCTGCCCTTCGGGACCGTGGTCCACCGGTTGCAGTCCTGGGTGTGGTCGATGAACACCACGCACGCGTACACCTCCGCGCTGGTGCCGGCGGTCAGCCGCATGTTGATGTCCGTGCACCGACTCGACGCCGTGTAGGGGCCGAAGAAGGCGCCGTCGCCGTAGTGCAAGGTGGCGGCCCCGCCGTAGCAGCTGGTGGCGGAGGCGTGCGCCGGCACGACCATCGCGGTGGCCGCGACCAGCGCCGCGGTGGCCACCAGCGCTGCCGGCGCCCTCATCGGTTGGCCAGGCGGTCCAGGTCCGCCTGGGTGCCATTGAAGACGTCGGCGGTCGAAGGCGCCTGGAGGCCGTCGGGGACGGCGGCGTCGGTGTACTGCCACATCAGCCACGTCGACGAGCCGTTGGGCACCGGCGGGGCAGAGATGGACCGCCGGTAGTCCGCGAGCTGCATCGGATAGCCGCCGAACGCCGTGGTCGAGCCGTAGCAGTCGTCCAGGAAGGACTTCTGCGTGTAGATGATCGGCGTGCGGCCGAACGCCGCCTGCACCTTGTTCAGCCACGACTTCACGTCGGCGACGGTGCCGTAGACCGGGCAGCGGCCGGTGCCGTCGTCCATCCGCTCGAAGTCGAAGATGGGCGGCAGGTCGCCGGGGCGCTTGCCGGTGTAGCCGGTGGCGCGCACCGCCGCGATGAAGCGGTCCGCCTGGTCGCCGCCGGTGTTGGGGGCGCTGCCGGTGTAGTAGTGGTACGGCGCGACGTCCAAGCCGGCGTTGTGCGCCGCCGGCAGGTCGGTGGCCAGGAACTCGTCCGTCACGTTGGTGCCGCGCGTCGCCTTGATGGTGGCGATCTCCACGCCGGACGCCTTTACCGCCGCCCAGTTGATCGGGGCGCCGCCGGGGTGCTGGTACTTGGCGGTGTCGATGCCGTCGATGGCGTAGCCGGCCGGCCTGGGCGGCGCGCAGTACAGGTTGCGGCTGGACCAGTCGGCCAGCTTGGCCCACGTGTTGGGGCCGAGTTCGCCGTCGGCGTTGAGGTTGGCGCAGCGCTGGAAGTCCTCGACGCGGCCCTGCGTGCCGCCGCCGAAGTTGCCGTCGATCGTCAGCGGCGGGTAGTGCGTGGCGTCCATGGCCAGGTCGAGGCGGCACTGCGCCTCCTTGACGTCGGCGCCGGTCGCCCCCTGCTTCAACGTCGGCTGTGACGTGCTGTGGCCACACACCACCGCCTGCGCGGTCGTGGCGGTGCCCGTGGTGGCGCATTTGTGCGGGTGGGCCGCCCACGTGTTCAGCGCTGCCCACGTGTTCGGGCCGACGACGCCGTCCACGCCCAGGCCCGCGCACTGCTGGAACACCCGCACGCGGGCCTCCGTCGCCGGCCCGAAGCTGCCGTCCGCGCCGATCGGGGTGTAGCGGCTCGCCTTGGTGGCGAGGTTGAGCTCGCACTGGGCCTCGACGGTGTCCTCGCCCGTCGAGCCCTGGCGCAGCGTCGGCTGCGCGCTGCTGTGCCCGCAGACGGCGACGGCAGCCGATGCGGACCCCTCCGCCGCACCCGCCCATGCCGTTACGAGCAGTAGTCCCGCGAGCAGCGGGACCATGGCCCTGATGACCATCTCTTCCCCCGTGGTGAAGGGCCGGGGAGCCCCGGCGGCACGAGGCTGGCATCGGGGTCGGGACGGCGTGGGGCACTGCCACCGAGTTGGGAGGCGGGGACGTTCCGAGGCCCCTGACCTGCCGGGATGGCGGGTCGCTGGGACGGCGCTGGGACGCCGGAACTGGTGCGACAGCAATTCTCTGACTAGAGTCAGAGAATGGATTCGGACATGGTGGCGGAGGTCCGGCGGTTCAACCGCACGGTCACGCAGCGGGTGGGGGCGCTCAACGACCACTACCTCGGCGGGGATCGCTCGCTCGGCGCGTCGCGGCTGCTGTGGGAGATCGGCGACGGCCGCGACCTCCGGTCGCTGCGCGGGACGCTCGGCCTGGACTCGGGCTACCTGAGCCGGCTGCTGCGCTCGCTGGAGGCGGACGGCCTCGTGACCGTGGAGGCCGATCCGGCCGACCGGCGCGTGCGGGTGGCCCGGCTGACGGCCGCCGGCAAGACCGAGCGGAGCGCGCTGGACCGCCGCAGCGACGGCATCGCCGAGATGATCCTCGCGCCGCTGACCGAGCGTCAGCGCGAGCGGCTGGTCGCCGCGATGGCCGACGTGGAGCGGCTGCTGCGGGTCGGCATGGTGGAGGTCGAGGCGGTCGATCCCGACCACCCGGACGCGCGGTACTGCGTGCAGGCGTACTTCAAGGATCTGGCCGTGCTGTTCGAGGACGGCTTCGACGGCGACGTGGTTCTCGCGCCGGACATGGAGACGGTGCTCGTTGCCCGATTGGGCGAAGAACCGATCGGCTGCGTCGGGATGTACGAGCCGGAGCCGGGCGTCTGCGAGATGAAGCGGATGTGGGTGCACGACTCGGCCCGCGGCCTCGGCCTCGGCCGGCGACTGCTGGTCGAGCTGGAAACCCTTGCGCGGCAACGGGGTGCGACGTCGATCCGGCTGGAGACGAACCGCTCGCTGACGTCGGCGATCGCGTTGTACCGGTCCTCGGGCTTCGAGGAGGTGCCGCCGTTCAACGCGGAGCCGCACGCGCACCACTGGTTCCGCAAGCAGCTCACGTAGAACTGTCAGGGGGGCGGTGTAGGAAGAAATCGTGCTGACCGACATCGACTCCTTCATCGGGCTGCCGCGGCTGACGAGCCTGCGACTGTCCCCCGACGGCCGCCGCGCGGTGGTCGGCGTGACCACCCTCGACCGCGACAAGTCCCGCTACACCAACGCGATCTGGCAGCTCGAACCGACTCGCCGGCTGACCACCAGCGCCAAGGGCGAGGCGCTGGCGGGCTTCACGCCGTCCGGGGACCTGCTGTTCACGTCGTCGCGGCAGCGGCCGGACGGCAAGGAGGAGCCGGCGTTATGGCGGCAGCCGTCGGACGGCGGTGACGCGTGGGTGCTGGCGTCGCCGCCGGGTGGCGTGCACGGCGTGGTGGCCGCCGGCGAGGTGATCGTGTACGGGGCAGCGGTGCTGCCGTCCGGGCAGGACCCGAAGTCACGGGAGGACAAGAAGGTCACGGCGATCCTGCACGAGGAGTTCCCGGCCCGGTACTGGGACCACGACCTCGGACCGGAGCGCACCCGCCTGTTCGTGCTCGACGGCGGCGAACCCCGTGACCTCACCGGGCACGTCGGCCGCGCCCTGGACGACGAGTCGACGTGGGACCTGTCGCCGGACGGGCGGACCGTGGTGGCGACGTGGGCGGTGGCCGAGCCCAGCGGCTCGCAGCGGCACACGCTGGTGGCGATCGACGTGACCACTGGGGATCGGCGCACGCTGCTGGACGACGTCGACCACGAGTACGAGTCGCCGCGGGTGTCGCCCGACGGCCGGCGCGTGGTGGTCTGCGTGCAGGAACGGCTGACGCCGGAGGGGCCTGGCGACCGCTGGCTCGGCGTGGTGGACCTGGTCGGCGGTTCGCTGCGGCCAGTCGCCGTTCTTTGGGACCGCTGGCCCATGTCGCCGTGCTGGACGCCGGACGGGCGGGCCGTGGTCGTGTCGGCAGACGACCACGGCCGGGAGCCGCTGTGGCGGGTGGACGTCGAGACGGAGGAGGTCACGCGGCTCACCACGGACAACGGGGCGTACCGGGACTTCGCGGTGGCGCCGGACGGCTCGGTGTACGCGCTGCGGGCCGCCATCGACAGCCCGCACCTGCCCGTGCGGATCGCCGTGGACGGCTCGACGACGTGCCTGGAGAGCCCGGCGCCGCCGCCGGAGTTACCCGGCCGCCTGACGGAGGTGACGACGACCGCCGAGGACGGCACCGAGATCCGCGCCTGGCTCGCGTTACCGGCGTCGGACGGCCCGGCCCCGCTGGCCGTGCAGATCCATGGCGGGCCGGTGATGTCGGCGAAGACATGGTCGTGGCGCTGGTGCCCGTGGCTGTGGGTGGCGCGCGGCTATGCCGTGCTGCTGCCGGACTTCGCGCTGTCCACCGGCTACGGCATGGACTTCATCCGCCGCGGCTGGGGGCAGTGGGGCGGGCCGCCGTACACCGACATCATGGCGCTGGTCGACGCCGCGCAGGCCCGGCCCGAGATCGACGGCGAGCGGGCCGCCGCCCTGGGCGGGTCGTTCGGCGGCTTCATGACCAACTGGATCGCCGGGCACACCGAGCGGTTCGCCGCGATCGTGTCGCACGCGTCGATCTGGTCGCTGCCCGACTCGTCGGCCACCGGCGATCTTGCGCACTACTTCCGGCGCGAGATGACGGCGGCTGCCGCCGAGGCGAACTCGCCGCACCGGTTCGCCGACGCGATCCGCACGCCGATGCTCATCACGCACGGCGACAAGGACTACCGGGTGCCCATCTCCGAGGCGATGCGCCTGTGGTGGGACCTGTCGTCGCGGACCAAGGAGGACAACCCGCACAAGTTCCTGTACTTCCCCGACGAGAACCACTTCGTGACCGCACCGCACAACGTGCGCGTCCTGTACGAGACGGTGCTCGCCTTCCTCGACCACCACGTCCGCGGCCTCCCGTGGCGACGACCTGAACTCCTGGGGTGATCCGATGGATACACGCGCCCGGCACCTAAGCTCACTCGCATGGAGCAACGGGTACTGGGACGCACCGGCCGCGAGGTCTCCGTAGTCGGGCTGGGCACGTGGCAGCTCGGCGCGGACTGGGGTTCGGTCGACGAGAACGACGCGCTGGCCGTGCTGGAGGCGTCCGTCGAGGCCGGGGTCACCTTCTTCGACACCGCCGACGTGTACGGCGACGGGCGCAGCGAGCAGCTGATCGGCCGGTTCCTGCGGGAGCGCCCGGACGCGGGCGTGGTCGTGGCGACCAAGATGGGCCGGCGCGAGCCGCAGGAGGTGCAGCGCTACAACCTGGACAACTTCCGCCGGTGGAACGACCGGTCGCGGGCCAACCTGGGCGTGGACACCCTGGACCTGGTCCAGCTGCACTGCCCGCCGACCGCGGCCTACGCCACCGACTCGGTGTTCGACGCGCTGGACACCCTGGTCGAGGAGGGCCGGATCGCCTCGTACGGGGTGAGCGTGGAGACCGTGGACGAGGCGCTGACCGCCATCGCCCGGGAACACGTCGCCAGCGTGCAGATCATCCTGAACGCGTTCCGGCTCAAGCCGCTGGAGCGGGTGCTGCCGGCGGCCGCCGCGGCCGGCGTCGGCATCATCGCGCGGGTGCCGCTCGCGTCCGGGCTGCTGTCCGGGCGGTACACGCACGAGTCCGTGTTCTCCGCCGACGACCACCGCAACTACAACCGCCGCGGCGAGGCGTTCGACGTCGGCGAGACCTTCTCCGGCGTCGACTACGACACCGGGGTCGAGGCCGCGCGCGAGTTCGCCGCCCTGGTGCCGGCCGGGGTGACGCCGGCGCAGGCCGCGCTGCGCTGGATCGTCCAGCAGCCGGGCGTCAGCACCGTGATCCCCGGCGCCCGCAACGTCGAGCAGGCCCGGGCCAACTCCGCGGCCGCCGACGTGCCCGAGCTGGACGCCGACACCCTGAAGGCGATCGCCGACCTGTACGACCGCCGCATCCGGCCGCAGGTGCACGACCGCTGGTGACGGCCCGAAACTGTCAGACCCGGTGAATAGTCTCGGCGGCATGGCTCCCTCCAGCGAGTACGCGCCGCCGAGACCCATCGCCCCGGGCGATGTCGTCGCCGCCTTCTCGCCGCACCTCGGCGAGTGGACGGCGGCGCAGATCACCCGCCTCGACCCGGGCTGGCGGACGGCCGACGTGCTCGACCTGGACTGGTCCGGCCCGGAACCGCACTCCGTCGACGACCTCGGCGACGTCGAGCCGCTCGCGCAGGCGCACCGCAGCTACGAGTGGGTGCTGCCGCGCAGTCGCAAGATCATCGGCAACCTCCCGGTGCTGCGCGACGAACCCTCGTGGACCCGGTCCCACGGCTGGGACATCGGGACAGCACTCGCCACGCGACGACGGCGGGAACGCGGCGACAACGGCCCGTTCGAGCCGTGGCGCGTCAGGTACTCCGCCGACGAGTTCGCCGCGCTCCCCGACACCGTCCGCACCGACGTCACCGTTCTCGAGATCACCGACATCGTGTCGCTCGACTGCGGCCGCGTGGTGCAACTCTTTCCCCGCCTGGACGAGCTCATGCTGACCGGCGACCTCGGCGACCTCACCTCGGCCCACCGGCTCAACGAACTTCGGTCGCTGCGCCGGATCTACGTCAGCGACCTGTTCGGCATGTCGAAAGAGGACCGGCTGCTCCCACGGCACGTTCCCGAGCTCGAGATCCTTTGCCTCGACGGCATTCCCACCGAGTACGCCGCCGCGATGCGCGCCGCGTGGCGTCCCGAGATCCCCCACGGCGTGCTCGTCGACATCACCCGCGGCCGCAAACCGGAATGGGTCGCCGAGAACCGCGACAACCCCTTGCGCGACTGGGACGGCCGCGAGCACATCTCCGACGCCCGCTACAAGAAGTCCGTCGCCCTGTACAAGGCCACCCGCCGCGCTGTGCTCGACGCCCTGGCCGGCGCGGCCGACCGCGACCGTCTCGAACACCTCGGCCGCGAGTACGGCGAGGCCTTCAACCAGCTCGACGGCCGCGTCCCGTTCATCGAGACCGAGGAACGCGAGGAACTCTTCGACGCCCTCGCCCACATCGTCGGCGATGCCGAGGACCTCGTGTGGGCCCGCGATGCCCTGTTCGAGGGCGTCGAGGCCGTGCGGAACTGGTGACTCACCCGCCGAACGCGTCCAGGTGGTCCTGTGCCCAGGTGCGAAAGCTCCGAGCGGGTCGGCCCAGGACCTGGCGCACGTCGTCGGTCACCACGGCGTTGCCACCGTCTCGTACCAGCTGAGCTCCACGGACGGCGACCTCGGCCACCGAGGCGTCGAACCCGGCCGCCAGCGTCTGTTCCCGCACCGCCTCCAACGGCACATCCACCGTCCGGATCGGGAGCCCGAGCAGCTCGGCCAGCTGCTCAACCTGGTCCGGCACGCTGATCAGGCCCGGCCCGGTGAGTGTGTACGCCACACCGTCGTGCCCGTCGCCGAGGAGTGCCTCGACCGCGACCTCCGCCACGTCGCGCGGATCGACCACGCCCTGCGCACCGGTCCCCGTCATGTTCGGCACCGGTGCACCGGCTCGAATCGCTGTGGCCCAGCGGAGTGCGTTGGAAGCAAACGAGGACGCCCGAAGCACCGTCCAGGCCAGGCCGCTGCTGGCAAGCGCTTGCTCGCCGGGGGCGTGCCAGTCGGACGGCAGGCCGATCCCGCCGCCAACAGCCGAGAGCTTCACCACCTTGCGCACCCCTCCGGTCCGGGCCGCGTCGATCATCGCCAGGTCGTGCCCCGGCACCCGCTCCCCCGGCGCCGTGAGCAGGAAGACGCTGTCCACGCCGGCAATCGCCGCGCGCAGCGACGTCGAATCGTCGAAATCGCCTTGCACCGCATCGAATCCTGCGATGCGGTCGGGGTCGCGGGTCATCGCCCGCAGCTTCGCGCCCCGCTGTGTCAGCAGCCGGAGGACCTCGCCGCCGATGGTGCCGGTGGCACCCGTAACCAAGATCATGGTCGCCAGCCTGGCAGCGGCTCGCGGTCGTTCGATAGGAAGATTCGGCACGGTTAGCCTGGGGTTGTGAACGCGTGGCGACAACTGCCGGTCCCCGCCGCCCTGCGCGGCTGGGTCGACGGCATCGACCTGCCGTCCCACCGGGGCGGCGACTCGTGCCCGATCATCCACGTTCCCGACCCGGCTACCACGCTCGTGTGGCGCGTGCGGGCCGATGGCGATGCCGCCGTGCTCGCGGCGGGTCCGCGCACGCACGCCACCTACTACGACGCCAAGGACATCCCTCGGTGCGTGCGATTCCGGCTCGCACCCGGCGCCGCCCGCGCGCTCCTCGGCATGTCCGTCGACGAGATCACCGACCGGGTCGTTCCCCTCGACGAGCTGTGGGGCCCCCTCGACCCGCGGCGCGTGGGCCGTTTGACCGCCGCACTTTCCGCTCGCGTCGAAGCGACGTCGCGCCGCGACCGCTCGACCGCTCATCTGGTCCGACGCGCCTCGATCGCCCTCGGTCGCTCGCGTGTTCCCGAGGTCGCCCGCGAGGTCGGCGTCAGCGAACGCCACCTGCGCAACGTCTTCACCCGAACCGTCGGCCTGCCGCCCCAGCAGTTCGTCCGCATCAACCGCGTCCGCGCCGTCCTTCCCCGGCTGCGCCGCGACTCCTGGGCCGGCCTCGCCGGTTCCGTCGGCTTCTACGACCAGTCGCACATGATCTCCCAGTTCCGGGCGGTCATGCACGTCACGCCGAGCGCGTTCGCCGCCGGCCGGCTGCCCACCGTCGCCTGCTAGGCGTCAGAACAGGGCCGAGGTGACCAGCTCGGTGTCGACGTAGTCGGTCATGCGGCGGATCCGGCCGTCGGCGAAGGTGGCGACGATGCAGTAGGTGTTGTTGTACGGCTTGCCGGTCACCGAGGTCGCCTCGGCGCGGGCGAGCATCACCACGTCGTCGCCCTCGGCGATGAAACGGTCGAAGGTGAAGCGGATGGGGCCGGCGAGCCGGGAGGACAGCGGCTTCAGCAGGCCGTCGATCACCTGCTGCTTGCCGACGAAGGTGCCGGACAGCGGGGTGGTGCCGATGATGGTCCACTCGACGTCGTCGGCGAGGGCGTCGAGCAGTGGCTGGGCGTCGCCGCGCGACACCTGGGCGTACACGTGCCGGAGCAGGTCCCTGTTGGTGGTCACTCCTCCGGTATACAAGCTTGGCACTGACACCGTGTGAGGGCGTAGACCGGACGCATGCTCGAGTATTACGCCACACAGAGCCGTTTCTCGGATCCGGGACGGCACGCCGACTGGCTCGACGACACCCCGGCGGACCTGCCCCGGCTGCGGGCCCCCTTCACCCCCGCGAGTCGCGCTCTGGGACACACCGAATGCAGGTTTCAGGCAGAAACGGGCCCCGGGTCTCACTCTGCACGCATCCGTAATTGTGCATTCGGTGTGTCTGAGAGCGCGACTCGCGGAGGTACCGCAGCTCAGCGGTGGGCGTGGATCAGGTAGCCGTGGCCCACGCCGGGGGTGTTGCGGGGGACTTCGGGGTAGGGCCAGCGGCCGTAGGCGGTGCCGACGGAGCCGATCAGGGACACCTCGCACGACCAGCCCCGGCGGCCGAGCAGGGATTCGGGATCGTCGGTGCCCCAACGCCAGGTCATGTCCAGCGCGGCGAACCGGTCCAGCATGGGCCTCATCGCGGCACTGTCCAGAAGGGACTGTCCGACGACGTCGAGCAGCAGTTGGCTGCCGGGCGCGGACAGGGCGGTGATCCCGTCCAACAGCCGGTCGACGTCGTCACCGCGCAGGTACTGGGTGAGCCCCTCCACCACCCACGCCGTCGTCCGCCCCGCGTCGAAGCCGGCGGCCAGCAGCGGCGAACGCCACTCGCCGGCCAGGTCGACACCCACAGAGTGCCGCACGCCGACCGGCGGGGCGGAGATGAGGGACTCCTTGAGCCCCAGCACCTCCGGCCGGTCCAGCTCGTACGTGACGGTGTCGGCCAGCGCCGGCAGTCGGTACGCCCGCGAGTCCATGCCGGCGGCGACGATCACGAGCTGCCGGGCTCCCAGCCCCGAAAGCTTGTCGTCGAGGAACTTGGTGCGCACGGCGATGGTGGAGTTGTCGCCGAACTCGGCGAGCAGCCGAAAACCCTCGGCGCCGGCGAGCCGCGAGGCGTACGGGTCGGTGAACAAGCGGTCGGGGCGCTCCGACTCGCGGGCCCGCAGCGCCGCGGTCAGCCGGCCGGTGAGGGCGACCTGGTCGAGTTGGTTCATGCCGACGAGCATGCCCACCGGCGACGGAACAGGCCATCCAGCGAGCCACAGGAGACGGATTCCGAAGTCGAAGTAGCCTGTGCTGGTGGATTCACTCGACCGGCAGCTGGTGCACGCGCTGTCCGTCGACGGCCGCGCGCCGTTCAGCCGGATCGCCCAGGCCCTGGACCGCTCCGACCGCACGATCGCGACCCGCTACCACCACCTGCGCGCGCAGGGAATGCGCGTGGTGGGGGTGGTCAACGCCAAGAAGGTCGGCCACGTCGACTGGCTGGTACGGATCCGCTGTGCCCCCGACGCGGCCAAGGCCATCGCGCAGGCACTGTCGCGCCGCGATGACACGAGCTGGGTGGCGATCCTGTCCGGCGGCACCGAGATCACGTGCATCACCCGCGTCCGCACCGGCGACGACCACCTGCTGCTGGAACGCCTGGCCCGCACGCCGCGGATCAACGGAGTGACGGCGTACTGCATGCTCCGCGACCTGGCCGGGGTCGGCGGCTGGCCGGGACGGGTGTCCTCGCTGACGTCCAACCAGATCGCGGCGGTCACGCCGGAAGCAACCGAATCCAACCCGGTCGGGGAATTGACCGACGCCGACTGGGCCCTGTTCACGGCGCTGGCGGTCGACGGCCGCACCACGTATCCGCGGCTGGCCGCGGTGACCGGCTGGTCGGAGTCGACGGTTCGCAGACGGCTGGCGGACGTGCGAACCGAGGGCGTCCTGTTCTTCGACGTCGACCTCGACCCGGCCCGGTTCGGCTACGGCTGCCAGGCGGTCGTCTGGCTGACGGTGGCCCCGGCCGGACTGAACACCGTCGCGCAAACGCTTGCCAGCCACGTGGAGGTCGCCTTCGCCGCAGCCACGACCGGCGCCAGCAACATCGTCGCCTTCGTCGTCGTCACGGACCTCGACGCCCTCTACGACTACCTGGCGGCCCGGGTCGGCAGCCTGCCGGGCGTCCTCCAGGTCGAGACCTCGCTGCTGGGAAGACAGGTGAAATCCGCCGGCCGAACCATGTAGAGAACCGCGGATCGGCTCCGACCACTGCGCAGCACCCGCACGAGAGGAGACGCCGTGAACAAGGTGGTCGGAGCCGAGGAGTGGCTGGCCGCACGCAAGGAGTTGCAGGTCCGCGAGGAGGAGCTGGCGGCCGCGCACGCGGCGGTCCGCGACGCCCGCCGGCAGCTGCCGATGGTCCGTGTCAACAAGGACTACACGTTCGACGACGGCGAGAAGACCCTGCTGGACCTGTTCGCGGGCCGCCGGCAGCTCATCGTCTACCACTTCATGTTCGACCCCAGCTGGGACCAGGGCTGCAAGTGGTGTTCGTACCTGGTCGACAACATCGGGCACATGTCGCACCTGCACGTCCGCGACACGACGCTGGCCATCGTGTCCCGCGCGCCGATCGGCAAGATCCTGCCCTTCCGGGCACGAATGGGCTGGACGCTGCCCTGGTACTCGTCGTTCGGCACCGACTTCAACCGCGATTTCCGCGCCACACTGGACGAATCGGGCGAGCGGGGCGGCGCCAGCGTGTTCGTTCGGGAAGGGGACACGGTCTTCCACAGCTATTCCGCCTATGACGAGGCGCTGGCCCTCGTGCACACCGCCGACAACTACCTCGATCTCACCCCTTTGGGGGCAGAGTTCGACGACTTCCGTTGGCTGCGTCACCACGACAAGTACTGACCAGTCCCAGATGGACTGATCTACCATGGCGGACATCGGGGGGTCGCCATGGACTGGGAGATCACGGTGCACGGGCCGCCCGGCGCACGGCACACGGTGCTGCTGTTGCCGGGCGGGCTGTCCACCGCCGAGTTCTACGCCGAGGTCGCGGCGCAACCCACGCTCGCGGACATCCGGCTGGTGGCGGCCACGCTGCCCGGACACGGCGGTTCCCCGCCGCCCGACGATCCCACCGTCGAGGCGTGCGCGCGGGCCGCCGCGAAGCTGGCCGCCGACTACGGCAGCGATGTCGTCGTCGGCTACAGCATGGGCGCCAACGTCGCCCTGGAGATGGCCGCCACCGAGGGCTTCACCGGTCCGATCGTCCTGCTGGCCCCCAGTTTCTCGACGCCCGACGAGATGCTGACGCTGCGCGTGCTCGACCGGTTGGCACTGGTGCTGGGCCACCTGCCGTACGCGGCGATGCTGGGATTCACGGATGTGGCGCTGAATGCGGCCCGGGTGCCGCCGGAACGGCGAAACGTGCTCGGAAGAGAGGTCCGGAAGAACAATCCGCGACAGTTGCGGCGGCTATTCCGCGCATACCTGCATTACCTTCGGGTGCACGGGTCCGTCGCCGAACGGCTGTGCGCGGCGGGCGTGCCGGCCTGGGTGGTGCACGCCGAACGTGGCGACGGCGGACTCACCGCGGCCGAGCGCCGCACCCTGACCGCCTGTCCCCACACCACGGTGGTGACCGTGCCGGGCACGAGTTGGTTCCTGCCCAACGAGAAGCCCGAGCTGGTCGCCGACCTGATCCTCGGAGCGCTGCCTTGACCGACCCCGTGACCGTTGTCGACGCGATGGAGCGGATGTCCGGGCTGCGCCCCGGATTCCGCCGGGCGCACGCCCTCGGCCGCTGTTTCGACGCCGTGTTCACCCCGTCCGGCGCCGCCGCCGCGTACACCACGGCCGCGCACCTGCGGTCCGATCCGACGCCGGCAATCGTTCGCTTCTCCAACACCGCGGGCGATCCGGCCGAGCCGGACGGCGGCGCGACGGTGGTCCGGGGCATGGCCGTGAAGTTCCTGTCGCCGGAGACGGACCTGGTGTCCCTCAACGTGCCGGTGTTCATGGCGTCGACGCCGGCGAAGTTCCTGGACATGACCCGCGCGCTGACCGACAAGCCGAAGGACAGCGCGGAGCGGGCCGCGGCGGTGATCGCGTTCATCACCGCGAACCCCGAGTCCGGCCACGCCTTCCAGGAGGCCGCGGCCATTCCCGTCCCGGAAAGCTACGCGACGGTGCGGTTCTGGGCGCAGCACGCGTTCGTGTGGGTCGGGCCGGACGGCACGCGCCGGTTCGTCCGGTACCGCTGGGAACCGGAGACCGTACGGCACCTGACGGCCGCGGACACCGTCGGCTGGGGACCGGGGCACCTCAACGACGAACTGGTCGACCGCCTGGGCGGCGGCCCGGTCTCGTTCGCGCTGAAGGTGCAGTTCGCCGGCCCGGAGGACCCGACCGACGACCCGACGCAGGCCTGGCCGGCCGACACCCCGGAGATCGACGCCGGCCGGCTGGAGATCGTGAAACCGGTGTCGGACCAGGAGTTCTGGGACGGCGCGGTGTTCGACCCGACCCGGCTGGCCGACGGCATCGAGCTGTCCGACGATCCCGTGCTGGCGTACCGGAAGCGGGCGTACGCGGAGGGCCACCGGCGTCGCTCGGCTGGTCAGTAGTTGTCCACTGTGGAGCGAGCCGGCTGCGGTACGCTGACTCCATGCGCGAGACCCGCATCCTGGACGTGGCGGCCGAGGTGTTCGCGACGCAGGGCCTGTCGGCCACCCTAGCCGACGTCGCCAAGCAGGCCGACGTGGGCGTGGCCACCGTGTACCGGTGGTTCGCCAGCAAGGACGACCTGCTGCACCGGGTGTACGCCGCCCGGCTGGCCGAGGCCGAGGAGTTCGCGCGCGTCGCGGCCGCGGCGGACGACCCGTGGACCGGGGTCGCCGCCTTCCTCGAGCGCACCGCCGTGGACATCGCGTCCGACAAGGGCTGGCACGAGCTGCTCGGCGGCACCCACGCCGAGATCCTGGGCGTGTCCCGGACGGGCCTGGCCGAGCTGGTCGAGGGCGCCCAGCGCCGCATCGGCGAGCACATCGCCGTGCTGGTGCGGCGGGCCAAGGAGGCCGGCCAGCTGCGGGCGGACTTCGAGCCGTCGGACCTGATGCCGCTGGCGCTGTCCGTGCAGGCCGCGGGCGACCTGCACCGGCGGGCCGTCGGCTTCCTGCTGGACGGCCTGCGGGTGGCGCGGGACTGCCCGAGCACGCTGCCGCCGCCGCGGGTGTCCGACGACCAGGATTCGGCGGTGCTGGGCCGGATGCGGCGCGTGGACGCGCGCCCGCCGTTGCGCGGCAGGGACTCCCCGTCGCAGCTGGACGTGATCGTGCGGACGGCGCTGGAGCTGCTGGACGAGTCCGGTTTCGACGCCGTGACGCTGCGGGCGGTGGCGGCGCGCATCGGGGTGCGGCTGAACACCGTGTCCTGGCACGTGAAGACCAAGGCGCGGCTGCACGACCTGATGGCGGACGCGGTGCTGGCCGAGATCGACCTGGACGGGCTGCCGGCGGACTGGCGGGAGCGGGTGAGCGCGCTGGCGCACCGCTACCGCCGGGCCCTGCTGTCGCACCGGGACGGCGGGCGGCTGGTCGCCGGCACGTTCGGCGCCGAGCCGGCGACGCTGGCCGCGGCGGAAACCCTGGTGTCGGCGCTGTTGGACGGCGGGCTGCCCGCGCCGGCGGCGGCGTGGACGTGCTGGACGATCATCTACTTCACGCTGGGGCTGGTGCAGGAGGAGCAGGGCACCCCGGGCGCGCTGGCCGGCGAGGTGGTCGGCGCCGGGCGGTTCCCATCGCTGGCGCTGGTGCTGCCGCACCTCACCGACACCGAGTACGAGACCCGGTTCCGCTTCGGCCTGGACCTCATCCTCGCCTCAGCCGCCCAACCCTCGCACGCCTGACGGCGCTCGTTCATGCAGGGAAGGACGCCTTACCCTCGTTCAACGCAGTGAAGGCGTCCTTCCCTGCATCAGCGGCGGGTCAGCGGCGGGTGTAGCGGTGCTTGACGCCTACCGGGAAGTACTCGGGGTCGCCGGCCGGCCGTAGTTCGACCTCGGGCAGCTGGCGCTCCGCCGGGACGTAGTGCGCGAACTCGCTGTTGAGCCGGAGCAGCTGGTCCCGGATCGAGGCCGCCACGGTCGCCGCGTCGCCGGACTTGCCCGGCGCGAGCTCGACCGTGACCCGCAGCCGGCGGTCGCGGTTGTCGTCCTCGACGGCCTCCAGCACGAACTTGCCCGTCACGAAGTCGCTGATGCCGGGCTGTTCCAGGCCGACGGTCACGTTCTCCGGATAGACGTTGGCCCCGAAGAACGACACCGTGAACAGCGACCGCCCGAACACGAAGACGAACGGCAGGCTGTCGCCTGCCGGTGGCGTGAAACCGTTGCGCCGGCAGAAGTCCAGCATCTCGGCGTGACCGATCACGCCGCCCTCGTCGGCTATGTGGTAGCGGATCAGCGGAATCCCGTTGTCGCCGCTGAAGAGCAGCGTGCCCTCGTGCGTCTCGAAGTACCGGCTGGCCGGGTCGTACTGGACGAGCGTCGGCAGCCGGGAGTCGCCGAACAGCTCCCGCGCGAGGTCCGGGCGGCCGGCGAGAAACCGGCGGATGCTCACGGACAGCGCCGTCTCGTTGCCGAGCACGCCGGCGTCGGCCGTGCCGTACAGGGAGGCGACGTGCCTGACCGGGTCCGCGATGCTCGCCCGCCGCGACACCAGGTCGCGCCACTCCTCGCTGAACACCTCCCCGGCCAGCACCAGCTTGACGTCGTGCCGATCCCAGTGTTCGCCGCTGTCGATCACGTCCTTCACGAACGGCGGATAGCCCAGCAGCACTGTCTGGTCGAAGTGCGGCGCCAGCTCCGGGATCACGCGCAGGATCTCCGCCTTGTTGTTGCCGGGGGCGACCGAGGTGATGCGGTAGCCCTTGGCCGCCAGGTGCCGCACGCACGCCAGCGTGAACAGGCCGCCCACCCAGGTGCCGAGCGGGAAGCAGACCACCGCCAGGGTGGTCTTGTCCCGTGCGTCGAAACCGTCGCGGAAGATCTGTTCGAACCGGCGGGCGATGTGCAGCTCGTCGGTGACCGAGCGGGGCCAGATCGTCGGCTCGCCGCTCGACCCCGACGACACGGCGATCATGTCGCAGCCGTCCAGCCGGCCGTCGCGGCACAGCTCCGGCAGCGGGTAGCGGCGGTGGTAGGAGTTCTTGTCCAGCAGCGGGAGGCCGCCGAAGTCGGTCACCTCCGCCGGATCGATCCCGCGCTCGGCGAGGAACTTCCGGTACGCCGGCACGGTCGCGGCGACGTCCCGGAAGAGGTCCATCGGCCGCATCGCCGGCGGCCGGTCCGCCGCGAAGTCCCGCAGCGCGTCGATCACCCGGTCGTTATTCACGGGAACGACCCTACCGGCCGGGGCTATGCTGCCGACGTGGCCGGCGTGGCGGTTGCTGCCAACCTGCTGCTGTACCTCGCGTTGACGATGGTGCCGGCGGCGGCTTGCTGGCTGTTGCTCCAGGGGCCGCAGATCGCCGACTGGCTGCGCCAGGCGCGCCGGCCGCGGCCGAGCGCCAGTGGCCCGCCGATCCAGGTGGTCGCCCGGAACCTGCGCCGCGTGCACCGCACGCTCGTCGACTTCGAACCCGGCACCCCAGCCCTGCGTCGGCTGGCCGCCCGCCAGGCGTACGACGACCTCCTCCGCCAGGCCTGCCGCGCCCTGGCCATCCCCCACCGCCTCGACGACCTCCCCGAGGGCATGGACAAGGAGATAGAACGCCTCCGCGTAGAGGAATCCCTACGCCAAGCCGGCCTCCACATCCCCTGACCCTCGCGGGTCGCGCGCTCGGGCTGGAGAGTTCCGTCCTCGGGCCCACCCACCAACGCAACCACGCTGGAAAATGCCCGAGGGCGGAACTCGCCGAGGCGCCCGAGAGCGCGACTCGCGGGGGTTACGCCGTAGCCGCGATGTCGTTGGCGGCTACGTAGCCGAACGTCATGGCGGGACCGATGGTGGAGCCGGCGCCGGCGTAGCTGTGGCCCATGACGGCGGCGCTGGCGTTGCCGGCGGCCCACAGGCCCGCGATCACCGAACCGTCCGCCCGCAGCACCCGGGCCCGCTCGTCGGTGACCATGCCGCCCTTGGTGCCCAGGTCACCGGGCACGATCTTGTACGCGTAGAACGGCGCCTCCCACAGCGGGGCCAGACACGAGTTCGGGAACACCGCTGGATCGGTGTAGTAGTGGTCGTAGGCGCTCTTGCCGCGGGCGAAGTCGGCGTCGGTCCCGCTGAAGGCGAAGCCGTTGAACCGGTTCACGGTCGCCCGCAGCGTGGCCGGCGGCAGGCCGGTCTTGGCGGCGAGGTCCTCGATGCTCCACGCGCTGACCACCGCCCCGGACTGGTACCACGGGTCCGGCAGCGGCAGCGCCGGCAGCACGTCCCGGAACAGGTACCGGTTGCGGTAGTTCTGGTCGGTGATCATCCACGCCGGGATGTCCGGCGCGGCCGGGTTCTTGTCGTACATCACGTGCACCACGTCGCTGTACGGCGCGGCCTCGTTGACGAAGCGCGACCCGGCCTGGTTCACGATGAGGCTGCCGGGCAGGGTCCGCTCCGCCAGGCAGAAGTACGGCTCGTCCGGCAGCGGAATCGCCGGCCCCCACCAGGAATCCTCCATCAGGTTCAGCGCCGCGCCGGCGCGCAGCCCGGCCTGGATGCCGTCGCCGGTGTTCTCCTTCGCGCCGACCGTCCACGATGTACCGATCGGCTGCCGCTGGTACTGCGCGCGCATGGCGGCGTTGTGCTCGAAGCCGCCGGAGCCGATGATCACGCCGCGACGAGCCCGCACCAGGCTCAGAACTCCGTTGCTACTAACCACAACTCCGGTGACGCGATCGCCCTCGACGTTCAGGTCGGTCAGCGGGGTGTTCAGCCACACCGGCACATTCGCGCCCAGCAGGCCGGCCCGCAGGCCTGCCGCGAGCGACTGCCCCATCGTCAACGGCTTCTGTCCGGCCGACGTCGCCGCCAGGTAGCGAGCCACGCAGCCGGCGGACACGGCGGTGCCCTTTGCGTTGACAGCGGCCAGGTTCAGCCACTTGTACTCGGAGCTGAAGACCACAAGTCCCGACGGCACCGGCAGATACGCGGGGTTGAGGTGCGCCAACTCGCTGCCGAGCAGGTTGCCGTCGAGCATGTCCGGCTCGATCGACCGCCCGTTGGGCATGCCGCCGGGCAGCTCCGGGTAGTAGTCGCTGTAGCCGTCCATGAACCGGAACCGCAGCGGGCTGTTGGCCATCACGAACGCGATCATCTGCGGACCGTTGTCCAGGAACGCCTTCTGCCGCGCCGGCGACGAGCCGTCACCGACGACGGCGGCGAGGTACTGCGCGCCCTTGGCGTACGTGTCGGGTACGCCGGCGGCCAGCACCACCGGGTTGTTGGGGATCCAGATGCCGGCGCCGGACCGCGCGGCGGAGCCGCCGAACGTCGGCGCCTTCTCCACGACGACGCAGCTCAGGCCGCGCTTGGCGGCGGTCAGGGCGGCGGTCATGCCGGACGCGCCGGCGCCGACGATCACGACGTCGTACTCGCCGAGCACGGGCAGACTGCTTGCCCCGGCGGGGAAACGGCTCAGCAGGGTGGTGGCGACGGCGAGACCCGAGCCGCGCAGGACCTGGCGGCGCGAGATGGTACCGGACATGGGCAGGGCCTCCATCGGCGGTGACGGCAAGGCCCAGTCATGATCCCGAATTTCCCGCGCCCGTCGACCAACTCCACACGCATGGAGCATCCCCAGTGGAGCCGACGCCGCCGAACGACGCAGAAGCCGAGTGCCGAACGGCTGCGGTCAGCTGTTCTCCTCGTACGCACGGCGCAGCCAGGACAACGCTTCCCCGTCAAGATTGTCCATGGCGGACAACGGGATGCGCAGATTGATGTTGTCGTTGCCGAGACTTCCGGCGTCAACCAGGCAACCTTGCGGCGACAAGCCCGGCAGCCGCAGGCCGAGGTCGACTCGGCTGCGCGTGGTCGCCTTGACGACGCCGAAGGTCCGCCGCGGCGACACCAGCGACACGTACGTCTTGCGGGCCTGGATCGAAACACCGGCGAAACCGCTGACCGCCGCCAGCACCGCGTCGAGGATCGGCCGCAGCTGCGGCCGATCCTCGTACTGGCCGTCGACCAGTTCGTCGGCGGTGGCGAGCAGGAAGTCGGGATATCCGAACGCCTCGTACACGAGGAGCATCTGCGGGTAACCGGTCACCTCGTGCTCGCTCAGCCAGCTCCGCAGCGCCGGCTCGTCCGCGAGGCCCGCGGCGGCGATGCGCTCGTTCCACTCCGCCACGCCCGCGCCGGTCTGCCGCTCCAGCTGGGCGTGGATCCGCGTCCGCATCGACTCCCACGTGCTCATCTCGGACATACCGGCATGCTACGTCCGCGTGTAGTGCTCCGCCTCGTCACCTTCGATGACGTAGCTGGTCCGCCCGTCGACGCCGACCGGAACATCGCCCGCCAGGGTGACACGGTGCAGCAGTCGGGGCAGGTCGCCGTAGTCGTCCGGCGCGTAGTGCTGGGTGCTGCGGTTGTCGAAGAAGATCAGGTCGCCGGGCGACCAGCGCCAGCGGGCCACGTTCTCCGGCCGCGTCACGTACGACTGGAGCAGGCGCAGGATGTCGTGCGACTCGGTGGCGCCGAGGCCGACGATCCGCTGCGCGAAACCGCCGATGAACAGGCCCCGCTCGCCCGATTCCGGATGCACCCGCACCACCGGGTGCGCGGTGCGGTACTTGCGGGACGTGAACACCCTGCGACGCTCCGCCGCCACGTCGTTGGCCGGCGGGTCCGCGTAGTCGTAGTCGTTGGTGTGCACCGCCCACAGCGTGTCGGCGAACGCCCTCAGCGGCGCCGGCAGGTCGTTGTACGCCGCGACAGCGTTGGCCACCAACGTGTTTCCGCCATACGGCGGCACCACGAGCGCCCGCAGCGTGCTGGCCTTCGGCGGCGTGCGAACGAACGTGACGTCGGTGTGCCAGCGGTTGGCCCGGGTGCCCTCGTCGCCGTTCACGGCGAGCACGTTGGGCTGGCCGTCGACGGACGGCACCGTCGGGTGCGCGCCGGTGAGCTCGCCGAACAGCGACGCGAACCGGGTCTGGCCGTCGTCGTCGAGGTTCTGCTCCCGGAAGAACAGCACCTTGTGCTCGACCAGGGCGGCGTTGATCTCGGTGACGATCGCCGGCTCGACGCCGGCGGCGAGGTCGACACCGACGATCTCGGCCCCGATCCGGCCGCCGACCCGGCGCACCTCGAATCCCGTTGTTGTTGTCATGACAGCTGATCCCTTCGCCAGGACGTGAACCGTCGTTCCAGGGCCACCAGAAGCTGGTTGAACACCACCCCGATGACGGAGATGGTCACGATGCCCGCGTACATCTGCGGGATCGCGAAGTTGAACTGCGCGGCGTTGACCAGGTAGCCCAGGCCGGCCTTGGCGCCGACCATCTCGGCCGCCACCAGCACCAGGATGGACACCGCGCCGGCCAGCCGGATGCCGGTGAACACCGTCGGCGCGGCCGCCGGCAGGATCACCTTCTGGAACAGCCGGATCGGCGGCAGGTCCAGGGAGCGGGCCAGTTTCAGCAGAGTCGGGTCGACCGTGCGCACGGCGCTGATCGTGTTCAGCAGGATCGGCCACACGCAGGCGTACAGCACGATGGAGATCTTGGACGTCTCGCCGATGCCCAGCAGGAGCACGAAAACCGGCAGCAGCGCGAGCGCCGCGGTGTTGCGGAACACCTCCAGCAGCGGGCCGAGCAGCTCGGCGACCGGTTTGTACCAGCCGATCAACAGCCCGAGCGGGACGGCCGTGACCACCGCCAGCCCGAATCCGGTCAGCGAACGGCCGAGGCTGGCCAGGGTGTTGTCCAGCAGCTGGCCGTCGGCGAGCAGCTGCCACCAGGCCACCATCACGTCGGAGAACGGCGGCAGGAAGGTGGAATCGACCAGACCCAGCCGGGGCGCCAGCTCCCAGACCGCCAGCAGGCCGACGATGGCGGCCGACCGGTACACGATCTTGCGCAGGCTGATGCCCACGGTCGCCTTGCGTACCTGCGGAAGTGCGATCTCGATGGTGCTCACCGTGCCACCTCCAGCCGTTGCGCGCGGGCGACCTCGTCGTGCAGCAACTCCCAGATCTCGTGCCGGTAATGCGCGAACTTCTCGCTGGAGCGCAGATCCCGCACCTCAGCCCGGTTGCCGAGATCGATCTGCACCGTCCGTTTGACCCGTCCCGGCCGCGAGGTCAGCACCGCGACCTTCTGCCCCAGGTAGACGGCCTCGTCGATGCCGTGGGTGATGAAGACGATGGTCTTGCCGGTGCGCTCCCAGATCCGGAGCAGCTCGTCCTGCAACGACTCGCGGGTCTGGGCGTCCAGGGCGGCGAACGGCTCGTCCATCAGCAGCACTTCGGGGTCGTAGGCAAGGCTGCGGGCGATCGCCACCCGCTGCCGCATGCCGCCGGACAGCTCGTGCGGGTGCCGCTGCTCGAACCCGGTGAGCCCGACCAGGTCCAGGAACTCCCGCGCCCGCTCGGTGCGTTCGCGACGCGGAACGCCGGTTGCCTCCAGGCCGAACTCGACGTTGCCCAGGGCGGTTCGCCACGGCAGCAGGGCGTACTGCTGGAAGACGATGCCGCGATCCAACCCGGGGCCGTTGATCGGCTTGCCGTGCAGCAGAAGTTGGCCGCTGGTGGGCGCGGTCAGGCCGGCGAGGAGGTCCAGGAGCGTGGACTTGCCGCAACCGCTGGGGCCGACGATCACCACGAACTCGCCGGCCGCCACGTCCAGGTCGACGCCGGCCAGGGCGGTGAAGTCGCCGAAGTCCTTGGTCACGGCGCGCAGGCCGATCACGCCGGCACCCCGTTGAACTCATTGGTGTACAAGGAGGAGATGTCCAGCTTGCGACTGCCCAGCTCGCCACGGCCGGCCAGCCAGTCCACCCACATCGACAGCTGGCGCTCGGACACCCGGCCGCCCTTCTCCGCCACGCCCCAGGACTTCCAGAACTTCAGGGCGGACCCGTCCTCGTTGCGGCCCCGCTTCTGCACGATCCTGGTCATCCGGTCCACGACCTGCGCCGACGGCGTGGCGCGGCTCCACTCGATGGCCTTGCCGACGCCGGTGACGAAGGCCCGCACGGTGTCCGGGTTCTGCTTCAGGAACTTCTCCGTGAACACGTAGGTGCCGGCGGTGAACGGTCCGAGCAGCTCGTAGTCGGTGAACAGCTTGCGGATGCCGCCGGACTGCAACGCCTTGTCCCGCAGGATGCCGCCGAGCGTGGCGACGTCGATCTGCTTCTGCCGCAGCGACTGCTCGGTGTTGATCGGCGGCACCACCAGCGGCTCGGCCTTCTTCGGGTCGACGTTGTTGCGCTGGAGGTAGATGTCGAGCATCGCCTCGAGGTGCGCGCCGAGCGTGTTCATGCCGACCTTCTTGCCGGCGAGGTCGGCGGGCGTCCGGATCGGGCTGTCCTCCAGCACGTAGAAGCCGTTGTAGGCGTACTGGTCGGAGCCGTAGTAGCCGATCACGGCCTTGATCGGCGCGCCGGCGGCGGCCAGCTTGACCACCGCGCCGTTGAACGCGCCGCCGAAGTCGGTCTGGCCGGTGGCGGCGGACTGGATGTCCTGCGGGCCGCTGATCGTGTTGCCCACCCAGTCCAGCTTGACGTCGCCGAGAAAGCCCAGGTCGGCGGCCAGTTCGGGCAGGGTGACGGCGCCGGCGCTGCCCTGGTACCGCAGCGTCTTGGTGGCGCTGCCGCTGGCCGTGCCGCAGGCGGTGAGCACGGTGGCGCCGGCCGCAGCGAGAAACGTTCTCCGCTTCATGACGGAATCCGCTCGAAACGGCTCGCCGGGCGGCCGAGGCCGTAGTGCCCGCGCAATGTGTCCGCATCGTAACCGGTGCGGAACAAACCGCGCCGACGCAGTTCCGGAATGACGTGGTCGACGAATTCCTCCAGCCCGGACGGCAGCAGCGGCGGCATCACGTTGAATCCGTCGGCGGCACCGTGCTCGTACCAGTGCTGAATGTGGTCGGCGATCTGTTCCGGCGTGCCGGCGACCACCTGGTGCCCGCGGCCGCCGCCGAGCCGCGCGACGAGTTGACGCAGTGTCAACCTGTCCCGCACGGCGAGGTCGCGGACCAGCTCGAACCGGCTCTTGGCGCCCTTGATCCGGGACACCGGCGGGAACGGCGGCAGCGGCTCGTCCAGCGGATGGTCGCCCAGGTCGAGCCCGATCAGCTCGGACAGCTGGCGCACGGCCCGGACCGGCACGATCAGCTCGTCCAGCTCGTCGGACAGCCGCCGCGCCTCGGCCTCGGTGGAACCCAGCACCGGCACGATGCCCGGCAGCACCTTCAACTCGTCGGGCAGCCGGTCGTGCTGGGCCAGCCGCGACTTGAGGTCGGCGTAGAACGCCTGCCCCTCCTCGAGGGTCTGCTGCGCGGTGAACACCGCCTCGGCGTGCCGGGCGGCGAACGCCTTGCCGTCCTCGGAGGAGCCGGCCTGCACCAGCAGCGGGCGGCCCTGCGGGCTGCGCAGCGCGTTGAGCGGTCCTCTGACCTGGTAGAACCGGCCGCGGTGGTTGATCTCGTGCACCTTGTCCGGGTCGGCGAACACGCCGGACTCGACGTCCACGACCAGCGCGTCGTCGTCCCAGCTGTCCCACAGCGCGGTGACCACGTCCAGGAACTCGTCCGCGCGCTCGTAGCGCTCGGCGTGGTCGGCGACGGCGTCGCGGTTGAAGTTCTGCGCGGCGCGGTCGCCGGCAGAGGTGACGATGTTCCAGCCGGCGCGGCCGCCGCTGATGTGGTCCAGCGAGGAGAACAGGCGGGCCAGGTTGTACGGCTCGGTGTAGCTGGTCGACGCCGTGGCGATCAGGCCGACGCGGGTGGTCACCGCCGCCATCGCGGTGAGCAGCGTGACCGGCTCGAACTTGCCGGCCGCGGTGTGCCGGACGTCGCCCCAGATCTGCACGCCGTCGGCCAGGAACACCGAGTCGAACGCACCCCGCTCGGCGATTCTCGCGAGGTTCTGGAAATGTCGCACATCGTTTACCAACTCGGGGTCGGTTCTCGGATGCCGCCAGGCCGCTTCGTGGTGTCCCACGCCCATCAGAAATGCGTTGAGATGCAACATGGCCCAATAATGTTGACCGGCTCGCCGGAGGGTCAACATTGCGTCGGCTGAAAATAAGTCAGCCCACTGCGTGGGACAGCGGATCCGCGTAGAGCACGCCCAGCGCGACCGCGCCGCCGGCCACCGCGAGCACCTCGTCGCCGCCGAAGCTGCTCGACAGCACGGTGTGCTCCGGCGCCGCGCACAGGTGGGACCGTGCCGCGATCTCGTCTCTCAGGGCCTGGAGGCACTCCGGGAAGTGGATCACGCCCGCCTCCGTGACGACGAGGACCTCGGGGTTGACCACGTCGTACAGCAGCGCGGCGGCCCGGCCGACCATCCTCGCCCGCTCGATGAACGGATCCGGCTTGGCGCCAAGGAGTTCTCGCATGGAGACGCCGGCGGTGCGGCGGGCCCAGGCGTCGTCGGACACCGTCGCCTCGAAGCAGCCCTGGTGCCCGCGCCCGCACCGGACGTCCGGGTCGCCGAGCGGCAGGTGGGCGACATCGCCGGCGGCCGACCGGGGGCCACGGTGCGTGGACCCGCCGGTGACGATCGCCGCGTCCACCACATTGCCCACGAACAGATGCAGCACGGACTCGCTCGCCCGCACCTGGCCGAACAGCTGCTCCGCCTGGACCAGCGCCCGGGCGTGGCTGTCGGCGTGCACCGGAATCCCGGTCGTGCTCAGGATTTCCTTGACAGGAACGTTCTTCCAGCCCAGCGACGCGTGCTCGACGATCACGCCGTTGTCGGTGTCCACCCAGCCACCGGCCGCCACGCCCATCGCCAACGGCCTCCGGTCCCCCAGGAATCGCGGCAGGGCCTCGACGACCGTGCCGAGCACCTCCTCCGGGCGCGTACCGCCGTGCGGGATCTGCTGCTGGGCAAGGACATTGCCACGCAGGTCCAGGACCGCCAGCGTGCACTGGGCGTGCGCGATGTGCACGCCGCAGACGGTGTGCCTTGCGGTGTCGATGTCCACGGGCACGTGCGGGCGGCCCATTCCGTTGCGGGACACCGGCCCGTCGGTCTCAGCGACCAGGCCGCGGTCGGCCAGGCTGCCGCAGTGCCGGGTCACGCCGGCCGGGCTGAGGCCGGTCAGCCGGGCGATCGTGCTGCGCGCCACCGGGCCGTGCCGCAGCACGGCGCGCAGCACGGTGGCGGGGCCGGACATGCGGAGATGGTCACACCGCTGTCGGCTGCCGCCAAGGCCGTACCACGTCGTGGGATCAGCCGAGCTCCCGCACGATGTCCAGAGCCCGGCCGAGGTTGTCCAGCTTGACGTCCAGCGTGTCGCCGGCCGGGTACATCCGCACCATGTCGACGCCCGCGTCCCGCCACACCCGCAGGCGCTCCCGCACCATCGGCTCGGTGCCGATCAGCGTGGTGGCCAGCACCATGTCGTCGGTGACGAGCGCGGTGGCGCCGTCGCGGTCGCCGGCCTGCCAGCGTTCCCGCACCTCGGCGGCGACCTCCGCCCAGCCCTGCCGGCTGTAGGCGTCGTTGTAGAAGTTCGTGCTGGCCGATCCCATGCCGCCCAGGCTGAACGCCAGTTCCTTCTTGCGGCCGGCGACCATCTGGCGCAGCGCGTCTTCGTCCGGGGCGAAGGAGACCTCCGCGCCCTGGCAGACGTCGAGGTCCTGGCGGGTGCGGCCGGCCTTGGCCAAGCCGGCGTCCAGGTGCGTGAAATACGCCTGTGCACCCTCCGGCACGAAGCTGGTGCCGAGCCAGCCGTCGGCGATCTCGCCGGTCAGCTCCAGCATCTTCGGCGAGAGCGTGGCCAGGTAGATCGGGATGTCCGGGTTCGGCGGCATGGACAGCCGCATCGGGCGGATGCCGTCGCCGGGCCGCGGGATGGTGAAGTGCTTGCCGGCAAAGGAGATCTTCTCGCCGGCGAACGCCTCCCGCACGATCCGCACGGTTTCCCGCATCCGGCTGAGCGGTCGGTCGAACGGCACGCCGTGCAGGCCCTCGATCACCTGCGGCCCGGACGCGCCCAGTCCCAGCGCGAACCTGTTGTCGGACAACTGGGCCAGGGTCAGCGCCGCCTGCGCGATGGCCACCGGGCTGCGCGTGCCGAGCTGGATGATGCCCGAGCCGAGCCGGATGCTTTCCGTGCGGGCGGCCAGGAATCCCAGCACCGACGGCGCGTCCGAGCCCCACGCCTCGGCCACCCAGCACGTGTCGAGGCCGAGCTTTTCCGCCGCCAGCACGAAATCCAGGGTGGACGCCCAGTCGCCGGACGCCTCGATCGTCGTCGCCGTGCGCATCAGCCGTTCTCCACCCGCTGCTTGATCTGCGCGAGCGTGCCGGCCATGGCGTTCTCGAATTCCCGCAGCCGCACGAAGACGATCTTCTGTTCCTTGTCCGGCATGCGGTCGATCGCGTGCGACAGGCCCGACCGCGCCGGCCCCAGCTGCATCCACTGCGTCAGTTCCGTGCCGCCGTCCCTGGCGTTCAACGTGAACCGCCAGAGCGACGTCGGATTGTCGGGGTCCTGCACCGCCCACCCGAACACTCTCGGCGGCTCGAACTCCACGATCTGCGAGGTGGTGGCCCACTCCCCCAACGCCTCGTGCTTGCTGGCCCCCACGAACCTCGCCCCGAGCCCGCGCTGGCCGTCACACCACGTGACCTTCTGGAGCTCGGGGCTCATCTCCGGCATCAGGGTCACGTCCGCGACCACGTCCCACACCCGCTCCGGAGGGCCCTCGATCCAGGTCCGCACCCGCACCGTCGGCTTGTCGGCGTACCTGGCTCCGGTCCACTCCATGCCACGATAGTCTCGTAGAGAGACTCAGCATGTCAATGCCGCTCTTGTCCCGCGAATCGCCGCATGACATCGGGCCTGGACGCCAGCTTCGGCGGATACCCCGGCCCCATCCGATGCCGCACGTCCTCCGCCCGCAGCGGCTCCTTGCAGTGCGCGCACACCACCTCGGCATGCGTGTCATGCCCACACGAATCGTGACGCAGCGTGATCGGCGGCCCCGCCTCGTCCGCCAGCCAGCGGTCCCCCCACGTCATCATCGCCGCCAACACCTGCCAGAAGTCGCGGCCCTTCTCCGTGAGCACGTAGTCGTACCGAACCGGCTCCGCCTGGTACGGCACCTTCTCCAGCAGCCCCTCCTCAACCAGCCGCTTCAGGCGATCCACCAACGTGTTCCGCGCGATGCCCAACTCGTGCTGGAACTCGTCGAACCTGCGGATCCCGTAGAACGCCTCGCGCAGCACCAGCGGCGTCCACCAGTCCCCCAACAGGTCCATGGTCCTGGCCACCGAACACGGCCACTTCGCAAACGACGTCCGCCTCATGCTCCCCATGCTAGGACCGACGTGGAAACCCGGGATCTGCCCCAAACCCACATTCGCTGTGCCCGAGAGCGCGACTCGCCGGGGTTGGTCGTTCAGGCAGGATCCGCCGGGCGAAACATCACCAGACGCCCCGTATATTCATCAGACGCCTACTCTAGCCAATATGCGAGTGATCCTGTCGAGCATTCCCCAGCACGGCCACCTGCTTCCGCTGCTGCCGCTGGCCCGAGCCCTGCGCGCGCAGGGCGACGAGGTGGCCTTTCTGACCGGCGCGGGCATGCTGCCGGTACTGCTGGCGGAGGACATCCCGCTGCTGCCGGCCGGCCCGATGCCGGACGTGCTCGGCGAGGAGACGTTCCGCCGCACCGGTGAGAACCCGTTCGTCCACCCCACGCCCACCGCGGCCGCCTCCTTCTTCGCCGGCGTCCGGATCGACATGGCCGCCGAGGAGGCACTCGTGGGCGGCCGCGCGTTCAAGCCCGACCTGGTGATCCGCGAGCGGCTCGACTACCTCGGCCCGCTGGTGGCGGCCGACCGCGGCGTGCCGCAGGCGACGCTGACGTTCGGCCCGGCGGTCCCGCCGTTCCTGATCGACGTCGTCGACAACGACGCTCGGTCCCAGTACGAGGCCAGGAACCTGCCGACGCCGACCGACCGCTGGTACCTGGACACCTGCCCGCCGGCCCTCCAGGTCGACGGCTGGCAGCGCCCGCCTGCCTGGCACGCGCTGCGCCCCGAGCCGCACCGCGACAACGGCGACGCCGCTGCGCCGCCGAAGACCTCGACGCGGCCGCGCGTGCTGGTCACCTTCGGCACCTTCTTCAACGCGCCCGAGAAGATGACCCCGCTGCTCCGCGAGCTGTCCACAGTGGACGTCGACATCGTGGTGACACTGGGCCTGGCCAGCACCGCCGAGCAGTACGACGTCGACCAGGACAGAGTGACCTTCGTGCCGTTCACGGCGCTGAACACCCTGCTCGCGGACGTCGACGTCGTCCTCACGCACGGCGGCGCCGGCACCACACTCGGCACGCTGGCCTCCGCCATCCCGCTGGTCCTGACGCCGGTCGGTGCGGACAACTTCCTCAACGCCGGGCAGGTCGCCGCGGCCGGTGCGGGCATCTCGCTGCTGCCGGACCAGGCCACGCCGCAGGCGGTCGCGGGGGCGGTGCGTACAGTGCTCGCCGAATTCCGCTACCGCGAGGCAGCCGCCTCCGTCGCGAAGGAGATCGCCGCCATGCCCACGCCCGCCGAGGTCGCCGCCGAACTGAGGTCGGCGCTGCGGTGACGACTCCCCGTCGTTACCACTCCCCCCGCCGCGCGCAGGACGCCGCCGACACCCGTCGGGACATCCTGCGCGCGGCGGCGGAGTTGTTCTCCACCAACGGTTACGCCCGCGTGACCGTTGCCGACATCGCGCGGGCGGCCGGCGTCGCTCAGCAGACCGTGTACTCCAGCGCCGGCAGCAAGTCCGACATCCTCCGCGAGGTGCTGAGCGAGGCGATCGAGGAGTCCGGCGGCGAGGCGGCCGTGATCGCGGTGCGGCTCACCGCCGACCTGCCGACGGCGCTGGGCGTGCTGGCCCGGGCGACCCGGCTGGGCAACGAGCTCCAGCGACAGGCGGTCGACATCCTCTTCGCCGCGATGCCGGTGCACGAGAACGCCGCGCAACTGTGGGACCTGGCCACCGGCAAGTACCGCGACGCGTTGCGGCAGATCGCCGAAGACCTGCGGGACAAGGGTTTCGTCGACGAGGTCGAGCGGACCGCCGATGCCCTCTGGTTCTGCTTCGGTTTCCACGCCTGGCGCGCGCTGGTCAAGGACTGCGGCTGGAGCTGGGACGACGCGGAAAACTGGCTCGCCCGACAGGCAGTCGCGATCCTAGGCCGAGGCCAGGCCGGGCCCGCCGTTGATCAGGCAGTAGCGACCCCAACCTGACACTGTCCCGGCCTCCCCTTGATCAGAGGCGGCAGCCGGGACAAGGCAAGACCGGTTCGCCCGGCAGGCGGCGGCGATCCGAGCCTGACGCCCGCCGCCCTCACCGCCGATTAACGACCGCGACCCGAGCCGGGACGAGGCGAAACTGGCTCGCCCGGCAGCAGTGGCGATCTTAGGCTGAGGCCGTGCCGGCCTCCACGTTGGTCAAGGGCAGCTGGATCGATTCAGCACCTCTGCCGCTACCCTACCCGGCCGTCGACCTGCTGGTGTTCGCCGACGGCTCGATGCGGCTCGCGGGTCCCGAGGTGATCGTGCGCGCCGGCCCGCTGCCGCCCGGAGGCCTGGTCGGCCTGCGGCTACGACCCAGCGCCTGTCTGTCGCTCGGCTTGGGCGCCGACGAAGTTCCGTTGGACGGCATACCCTTCGGCCACGTCGCCCCCGGCCCACCCCGTTCGCGGCTCTCGTCGGCATTGGCCTACTTGAACCAGTTTTCGGTGCGTGACAACGACTTCGCCGTGGACTCGGCTATTCGCATGTTGCACGCCGATCCCGGTACACCGATCGGCGATCTCGCCGCGGCGGTCGGCCTGTCGGAACGGCAGCTGCGACGACGGTTCTCGGTCGCCGTCGGGTTACGCCCCAAGGCGTACGCGCGAGTGACCAGACTGCACACTGCGTTGCGTCTAGCCGCAGGCGCTGCCCGACCGTCCTGGGCGGACATCGCGCAGGAGTGCGGCTTCTACGACCAGCCGCACCTGATCGCCGAGTTCCGGACCGCCACCGGCTGTTCGCCGACGGCGCTGCATGGCCGTTTTCTCCAATCCCGCACGGCGTGACCGCCGCCAGACTTCGAGCGTGTTCATCACCAGCCACGCCCTCGTCGACGAGGTTCTCACCACGCACGACGTGTTCTCGTCCGACGAGATCCGTTACAGCGCAAGCGAAGTGCCGCACCGTGACAACCCCGTGCTGCACAGCATGTCCGCGATGGACCCGCCTCGGCACCACGAGTTGCGGCGCATGGTCGGCCGGGCCTTCACGCCACGAACCGTGGACGACCTCACCCCGTCCATCGAGGCCTGCGCCCTGGACCTCCTCGACCGGCTGACACCCGCATCCGACTTTGTCGCCGAGTTCGCCCACCCGCTGCCGATCGCGACACTGGCGGCGCTGCTGGGTGTCTCCGACGCACGCCGGGCGGACTTCGTGCGCTGGACCGACGTGATCACGTCCTTCTTCGGACAACCCGAGGCCCGGCCGGACTTCGTCACCGCCGTCGCCGAACTGCGTGACTACCTCCTTACGGTGCCGGCCGCCGACGGCATCATCGCCGGTCTGCGGGAGAGCGGCCTGAGCCCCGACGAGGTCGTCGACTTCGCGGCGTTGCTGCTGATCAACGGCCACGAGACGACCAAGACGCTGCTCGTGAACACCGTGCTGTGCCTGGCCGGACACCCCGCCGCGCTGGCCGAGCTGCGCACCGACGCCGGACACATATCCGGCACGATCGAGGAGGTGCTCCGGCTCCGGCCGTCCGCCGGCGGCACCGACCGCTTCACCACCCGCGCCGGCACGCTCGGCGGCCAGCCGTTCGCCGCCGGCGAGCGGGTCGTCGTCTCGATGGCCGCCGCCAACCGTGATCCGGCGGTCTTCTCGGAGCCGAACACGTTCGACATCCGCCGGTCGCCCAACCCGCACCTGTCCTTCGGCCATGGCATCCACTTCTGCCTCGGCGCGCACCTCGCCCGCCGCCAGGCCGCCGTCGCGCTGCGGACGATGCTCGACCGGCTGCCGGGTCGTTGGACCGTCGACGACGTGGTCACGCGCGACAGTCCGGTCGGGACGGACGTGCTCTCGCTGCGGCTGACCTGGTCCCGCTGAGCGGGACTCGCGGGGGCACACCTAGGATCGGGGGCATGGCCCGGTACTTCGACGTGCACCCGGCGAACCCGCAGCGGCGCTCCATCGGCCAGGTGATCGACATCCTGCGCGAGGACGGGCTGATCGCCTATCCCACGGACTCCTGCTTCGCGCTGGGCTGCCAGCTCGGCAACCGCGACGGCCTGGACCGGATCCGGTCGATCCGGCACCTCGACGACCGGCACCACTTCACCCTGGTGTGCCGCGACTTCGCGCAGCTGGGGCAGCTGGTGATCGTGGACAACGCGGTGTTCCGGGCGATCAAGGCGAGCACCCCGGGCAGCTACACGTTCATCCTGCCGGCCACCAAGGAGGTGCCGCGGCGACTGATGCACCCGAAGAAGAAGACCGTCGGCGTGCGCATCCCCGACCACGTGGTGGCCCAGACGCTGCTGGCCGAGCTCGGCGAGCCGCTGGTGTCGAGCACGCTGCTGCTGCCCGACCAGGAGGAGCCGATGACCCAGGGCTGGGAGATCAAGGAGCGGCTGGACCACGTGGTCGACGCCGTGCTCGACTCCGGCGACTGCGGCACCGAGCCGACCACCGTGATCGACTTCTCGGACGGCGAGCCGGAGATCGTCCGCTACGGCGCCGGCGACCCCACGCGCTTCGAAGGCTGAGATCAGGCCGCCAGCCGGCTGGCGTAGACATCTCGCAGGGCTTCGCGGACCGTCACCACGCCGGGTCGGCGCTGCGCGCCGGTTCGAGCGCAGGTGAAGAGGCGCCGGTGGCCGAGTTCGACGCCGCGGGGCGGGACGTCCTGCCACACCAGGTCGGGCAGGATGCCGACGGCGTGGCCGGTCTCCACGAACCGGATGTGCGTGACGATGTCGGTCGAGTGGAACGCGACGTCCGGCTCGAAGCCCGCCTCCCGGCACAGCGTCCGCGCCCAGCGCCCGCTCTCGGTGTCGGCCGGTTCGAGGATCCAACGTTCGCCGGCGAGCTGGGCCAGCTCGGTGCGGTCGGCCAGCCGCGGCGGCAGGGCGAGGCGCATGGCGTCCAGGCCGAGTTCCACCTGGTCGATGCCGGACCGCCGGGTCAGGGGGTGGCCGAAGTACTCCTCGGCCAGCACGAGATCGCAACCGCCGGCGGTGAGCAGCGACAGCGCCTGATCGGGCTCCAGTTGCACGGCATCGAGACGCAGATTCGGCGCGCGCAACGCCACGAGGTCCAGCAGTGGCGGCATCAGCGACAGCATGGCGGTCTGGAAGCTGGCGACCCGGACGACGCCGGTGGGCGCGGTCAGCGACGCCTCGATCTCGGCTTCGGCCTGCTCCAACCGGTTGAGCACGGCCTCGGCGTGACCAGCCAGGATCACCGCCTGCGGGGTGAGCCGCACGCCGCGGCCGACCCGCTCCAGCAGCGGCGCGCCGGCCTCCTTCTCCAGCAGCGACAGCTGCTGTGACACCGCTGAGCTGCTGTAACCCAGCGCCGCGGCGACGGCCGCGAGCGTGCCGCGGGTGTGCAGCTCCTTGAGCAGGCGCAGCCGGTGCAGGTCGAACACCAGTCAATGGTAAGAAGAACTGAACGGTATGCGCCAGTAATGCGCGCTTTTCCTTCAGTGTCGCGGCCCGCAGACTGGGTCCATGACCCTCTACCGACGCCCGGAGGCCCGGCACTGGCGGTGCGAGCCGGCGCCGGAGCAGGCCTCGGCGTTCCACCGGAAGCTGCCCGGCTACGCGCCGACCCCGCTGGTCGACGTGCCCAAGCTCGCCGTGGAACTGGGCGTCGGCCAGGTGCTGGTGAAGGACGAGTCGGCGCGGCTGGGGCTGCCGGCGTTCAAGGTGCTCGGGGCGTCCTGGGGCATTCGCCAGGCGTTGACGGGCTTCGATCCCGACGGCCCCGACACCCTCGACGGCCTGCGCGAACTGGTCGCCGGGCGGGGCATTCGGCTCGTCACGGCCACCGACGGCAACCACGGCCGGGCCGTCGCCCACTTCGGCCGGCTGATCGGGGTGTCCTCGACGGTCTTCGTGCCGTCCGCGGTCGGTGAGGTCGCCGTGGACGCGATTCGCGGTGAGGGCGCCGAGCTGGTGCGGGTCGACGGCTCCTACGACGACGCGTGCCGCGCCGCCGACGCGGCCGGCGGGATTCTGTTGCAGGACACCGCTTGGGACGGCTACGAGCGGATCCCGGCCGCGATCGTCGACGGCTACTCGACACTGTTCCGGGAGATCACCGTGCCGGCCTCGCTGGTGGTGGTGCCCATGGGCGTCGGATCCCTTGCGCACGCGGCGGTTCGACACTACCGCAGCACTCCCGGCGCCGTGTCGCTGCTCGGGGTCGAGCCGCTCAACGCCCCGTGCGTCCTGTCCAGTTTGGACGCCGGGCGGGTGGTCAGCCTCGAGACCACCGACACGGTCATGACCGCCCTGAACTGCGGCACGCCATCCAGCACCGCGCTGCCGGCGCTGCTGGCCGGCCTCGACTCCGCCGTCGCCGTGCGGGACGAAGACACCCGTCAGGCCCTGCAAGATCTCCGGGATCTCGGCGTGAACGCCGGGCCGGCCGGCGCGGCGACGCTCGCCGGCGTCCGCGCCGCCCGATCCGAACTCGACCTTCCACCTGATGGCCGCATTGTCTTGGTGAGCACGGAGGGACGTCACTCGTGACCGTCGACGAGCTGCTGAAGCGCTTGGTAGAAATCGATTCCGTCAACCCGTCCCTGGTCCCCGGCGCGGCCGGCGAGCGCGAGATCGCCGACTTCGTCGCCGCCTGGGCACTGGAGAGCGGGCTGGCTGTCGAGGTGCTGGAGGGAACGCCCGGCCGCCCCAGCGTGATCGTCCGCACGACCAACGGCGGCCCCGGCCGGCGGCTCATGCTCTGCGGACACCTGGACACCGTCGGGTTCGGGGACTCCAAAGAGTCCTATGTGGACGGTGACCGCCTGTACGGGCGCGGCGCGTACGACATGAAGGCCGGCCTCGCCGCCGCCCTCATCGCCTGCCGGGACGCGAACGTCGAGTCCCTCGCCGGCGAGGTCGTCGTCGCCTGCGTCGCCGACGAGGAGTACGCAAGCCTCGGCGTGCAGGAGGTCCTGGCGACGCTGAGCGCCGACGCCGCCATTGTGTGCGAGCCCACCGAGTCGACCATCGCCGTGGCGCACAAGGGCTTCGTCTGGACGGAGATCGAGGTCGTCGGCAAGGCCGCGCACGGCTCCCGACCGCACCTCGGCGTGGACGCCATCATGCGCACCGGTCCCGTCCTCGTCGCGCTCGATCGGCTCAACGCCGCCCTGCGTGGGAATCAGCATCCGCGCCTCGGGCCCGGCAACCTGCACGCGTCGATCATCACCGGTGGCCGGGAGGAATCGACCGTCCCCGACCGGTGCGTGCTCACCATCGAGCGGCGAACCCTGCCCGGCGAGTCCGTCGCCGACGTCGAGCGGGACGTCGCCGAGCTGCTGGCATCCTGCCAGGCCGACGATCCGTCCCTGGTGGCGAAGTCGCGGACCACCATGTCGCGGGAGCCGTTCGAGACCGCCGACGACAGCCCCATCGTGTCGGCGCTCGCCGACGTGCTGGGTGACGCCGCCGAGATCGCCGGCGTCAGCTACTGGGCCGACTCCGCGTTCATCTCCGCCGCCGGGATCCCAACTGTCCTTTTCGGACCATCCGGCGACGGGGCCCACGCCGCGGTCGAATGGGTCAGCATCTCCGACACGGTTCGGTGCGCGGAAACGCTCACGGCGGCGGCCCTGCGGTACTGCCGCTAGGAATCCGTCAACTGTGATCGCTTCTGCTCAGCGGGGCGCACGGTTAGCCTCGGCCGGTGAAATCGGCCGTGACCGTCGTTGTCGCAACATTATCCGCGCTCGGGCTCGTCACCAACGCAGCCGCAGCGTCACCCAGTGCACCGCCGCCGCGCGGACCGCACGCCGTCGTCAGCCATCTGGCCGATCCCAAGGACGGCCATGACGCCGAGGACGAGACCGAGGACCTCACCGATGCGGCGCAGCAGTACAGCGATATCCGCAACGCGCCCGGGCTCACGCCGGCCAATCCGCAGGCGTACTACGCGGGCGAGCAGCAGGGGCGGCAGCTGCCGACGCTGCCCGGCGCCTGGCAGGAGCTGACCAACAAGCCCTACCAGAGCGACGCGCTCGATTACCGCGATCCGAACTGGTCCAACTCCACCGGCGGCGCGGGCCACGTGTCCGGCCGGGTCAGCAGCATGGCCACCGACGGCAAGCGCACCGTCTACGTCGGCGCCGCCGACGGTGGCGTGTGGCGGTCGGACGACCAGGGCGCGCACTGGCAGCCGCTCTGGGACGGCATGCCCAGCCTGGCCATCGGCGCGGTCGCGGTCGATCCGTCCGACCACAGCGTGTACGTCGGCACGGGTGAGGCGGACTTCAGCGCCGACAGCCTCGGCGGCGACGCCATCTACCGCTCCGCGGACCGCGGACGCACCTGGCAGCGGATCGGCCAGTCCTTCTTCGGCCTGCGCACCGCCCGCATCGTGCTGGACGGCGCCGGTCACGTCTACGCGGCCACCAACTCCGGCCTGCTGCGCCACGACCTGAACAACTGGTCCGCGCCGTGGACGACCGTGCTTGCCCCGGCCACCGGCACCCAGACCTCGTTCGCGACCGATGTCCGGATCCGACCGGGCAGCAACGGATCCGTCGTCGCGGCGGTCGTCGTCAACGCCGGCGTCCGGCCCGGCGACGAGAACGCCTTCTACCTGTCGACCACCGGCGGCGGGGCGGGCACCTTCACCCGTCAGGCGAGCACCGGCGACCTGGCCGACGGCGACATCGGCCGTACCACGTTCACCTGGAACTCCACCGGGTCCACGCTCTACGCGGTGGTGCAGAACGCCAAGAACACCGGTCTGCTCAGCGGCGTCTTCCGCGCCGACTCCGGCCAGCCCGGCGGCCCGTGGACCAAGATCGCCGACACCCCGTCGCTGGTGAAGGCCGGCGCCCAGGGCTGCGGCGGCTGCCAGGGCTGGTACGACCAGTACGTGGCCGCCGACCCGGCCGACCCGAACCACATCTACCTCGGCCTGGAAGACATCTACGAGACGTCGGACAGCGGCGCGAGCTGGCAGGTCATCGGCCCGTACTGGAACTTCGGCCTGCCGTGCTGGAGCTCCGACCTGAGCAAGCTCACCTGCCCGCCGACCGTGCACGCGGACCAGCACGCGGTGGCGTTCGGCAGCGATGGCACGGCGTACTTCGGCGACGACGGCGGCGTCTACTCGCGGCCGGCGGCGCTGCGCAAGACCGTCAAGTGGAACAACCTCAACGAGGGCCTGCACACGCTCCAGTACTACTCGGTCGGCGCCGGTCGGGTGCCGGGCGGCGACGCGATCTGGGGCGGCTTGCAGGACAACGGGGTCTCGCTGCTGCTGCCGGGCGCGAAGGAGCAGGTGTCGCCGTTCGGCGGCGACGGCGGCCAGGTGATCGTCGACCCGCGCAACGGGCTCCGGGCGGTCAACGAGTACGTCCACCTGAGCACGGCCCGCACCGAGAACGGCGGCAAGTCGGACTTCACGACTCCCAGCTACACCACGATGTCCCCGTCGTGCGACAACCCCGTCACCGGCACCGTGGCCAACCCGTGCGACCCGGGCAGCCTGTTCATCGCGCCGTACAGCGCGGACATCGCGAACACGAACCACTGGGTGGCCGGCGGCCGCTACGTGTGGGACAACCAGGGCAAGGGTTGGGACACCAACTGCGGGCCGACCGCCTGCGACTGGCAGATCGTGCACGACACCGGCGCTCAGGTGACGGCCGTCGTCGCGAAGGGCAGCACGATCTACGCGGCCTGGCAGTTCCGTGACACGACGACCGGCGTCTACCACTCCGGGATCGACACGAACTTCGGCGGCACGTGGCACCGGCTGTCGACCCCGAACCTGCCGAGCCGGTACATCACGTCCATCTCGCTGGACCCCGCGCGGGACGGCCACCTGTACATCTCGTTCGGCGGCTACACCGACAAGTGGGTGCCGGGCGCGGGCAAGGGGCACGTGTTCGAGAGCGGCGACGGCGGCGCCAACTGGGCCGACGACACCGGCTCACTGCCCGACCTGCCGACGACGTCGCTGGTGCAGTGGAACGGCCTGCTGGCTGCGGCAACCGACGCCGGCGTCTACGTTCGGCTGGCCGGCAGCTGGTTCAAGCTCGGCACCGGCCTGCCGAACGCGTCCGGACAGCAGCTGGTGGTCGCCCCCGAGGGCACCGCGCTGCTGCTGGCCACGCACGGCCGTGGCCTGTGGAGCTACGGGATCCGCAGGTAGCTCGTCTCACCGGCGCGCCTGGACGAACCGTCCGGTCGGCGCGCCGGTGAGATGCCCGGCCGGCAGTTTCCGGCCGCACAGCACGAGCAGGAGGTCCTGGGCGCTGCCGCCCAGGACCTCGCCGTTTCCGTAGGTCCAGTCGAGGTCGTCGGCGACCAAGCGGACGCCGGCGAGGTCGACGCCGAAGAAACCGACCGACCGGGCGTTGATGCCGTCGAGCACGGGACGCATCCGGTCCTTCGGCACGGGCCGGTCGACGCCCAGCGCCACCGTGATGTCCAGGCCGTGGATGACCTCGTGCGACAGCGCGCCGACGAACCCGCCGCCCGGCGGCTTCCACGCGGTGTCGGCGTTGTCCCGCATGCTCGCGGCGAGTTCGCCGGTGGACAGGGCGGCCGCGTCGCGGCGGGCCGTCGTGTCGGCCATGCGGTTGACGTCGCCCCTGGCCTTGACCATCTCCAGCAGGAATCGCGGCGTCGATGTGCGGAACGGCAGGGTCATGTGCGCCACGACCTCGCGCACTCGCCAGCCCTCGCACAGCGTCGGCGCGTCCCAGTCCCCCGCCGGCAGGCCGGCCAGCAGCTCCGCGAGCTCACGCCGCTGGGCGGCGATCATCGTTCTGATGTCCATGGCAGTACGTCGAACGGGATCGCGGCAGTCGGACAGTCACCACGCGTCCGGGCTGACTCCCTGCATGGCCGGCTGGAACGTGCCCACCTGGACCGACTTGAGGTCCAGTTCGGGGTACTCGGACGCGTGACCGTTGTCGTCGATCAGGTTGACCACGACCGCGGGGGCGCCGGGCAGCGCGAGGTTCGTGGTGGTGGCCACGAAGGTGTCGTTGGCGCCCTTGTCGCCGGGGATCAGCTTCACGCCGGCGAAGGCGCTCTGTCCGGGCTGCAGGGTGATCGGGCTGGCCGCGCCCGGCTGGTTCACCTTGTTCACCGGCACCGCCAGCGAACCGTTGGCCGCGTTGAGGAAGCTCAGCGCCGGCCACCCGTTGACGGTCAGCGGCCCGGTGCCCTTGTTCGTGACGGCAAGGATTTCCGAGCCGGGCCCCTGCTGGTGGTTCAGGTCGGCGGTGATCTTTCCGTTGCCGCTGCTCACGTTCTGCGCCGACGTCGTCGCCTTCGTGGCGGTCGTCGTGGTGGGCGGCGGCGTGCTGGTGGTCGTCGACGCGGCCGTCGAGCCGGCGGTCAAGCCGGAGTTGCCGCAGGCGGTCAGCATCACTGCGGTCGCAACCATTGCGACGGCGCCGAAAGCGGTCCGAATCCGAGTCATGCGCACCTTCCAGGTTCTTGGTGTCTCACCAAGTTAGACGCGCGGGCTGCGGCCAGGTTGGTCCACCGACTCGTTTCCATCCGAACGGGCAGCAGACCTGCCCGTGGCGCCTCACAACCGAGCGGCCGCCGCGGCCTGCTCGGCGACGGTCGCGGCGGCGCGGGCGGCCCGGCCGGTCAGCTTCCAACCGATCATGCTCAGGCCGGCCGCGGGCGTCGGCGGGAAGACACCGAGCTGCCCGAGCATGGCGATGTCGTCGCGGACGGCCTCGTGCCGCACGACCCGGCCGTCCCGGATGTCGAGCACGTGGATCTGCTCGAAGTCGATCTCCCGGCCGGTCGGCGGGACGACCTGGTCGGGGTCGCCGTCCCGGTACCGGACGAACGGCCCGGTGTGCCGGCCCCGCATCCGCAGCCGGACCCAGACCTGGTCGTCGTTCTCGGCGGCGCCGAGCACGACGAACCGCAGGTCGGCGAAGGCGGCGCGCATCCACGCGCCGGACGCCAGCACTCCGGCCGGGCCCGGGATCGAGCAGGCCGGCGGCGCGACGGCCGCCTCCCGGTTGGCGAAGTCGTCGCCGATGACGTCGGCGGCGAGGCCCGCGTCGCCGGTCTCCAGCACCCGGAAGACCCCGAGGGCCAGTTCGGTCGCGGTGAATCCCATGGTCAGCACCCCTTCACGACGGTCGGTTCAATTGAGGTTACAGTTGACCTAACCAATAGGCCAAAAGTGAAGGTAATCGGATGCCGGACAAACGCAGCTACGTGTCGCCGCTCCGGGAGCAGGCCGCGACCCGGACCCGGGAGCTGATCCTCGGCAGCGCCGTCGAGCTGTTCGCCGGCCGCGGCTACGGGCTGGTGACCGTCGCGGACATCGCGGCGGCGGCCGGCGTCTCGGCGAAGACCGTCTTCGCCAGCGTGGGCAGCAAGGCCGACATCCTCAACCGCATCGTCGACCAGGGCGTCGCGGACTCCGGCTACGAGCAGGCGACGCGGCACGTACTCGCCCAGCACACCCCGGCCGCGGTCATCGACGCGCTGGCCCGGGGCACGCGGGCCGGCAACGAGGGCCAGTTCGCCGTCCACCAGGCGATACGCAAGGCGCTGCCGTCCCATGAGAGCGGCGAGGAGCTGTGGCGGCGGGCGACCGCCGACTACCGCGCCGCCCTCGAGGCCACCGCCGCGCACCTGCACACCCTGACGCCGGCCCCGGCCGGTCCCCCCGACGAGACCGCAGGCCTGCTCTGGCTCTGGTTCGGTCCCACCAGCTGGCACACCCTCGTCGTCGAGAACGGCTGGACCTGGGACCATGCCGAGACCGTTCTCCGCCGCATCGCCACCGCCGCCCTCTGAACCCCCGCGAGTCGCGCTCGGCGTCAGACCGAAATGCGGTTTCGGGCAGATCTGAGACTCGCGGCTCGTTTCTGCCTGAAACCGCATTTCGGTGTGTCTGTGAGCGCGACTCGCGGGGGTTGAGAGGCGGTAGCGGATAGGCTCGGTGGTATGACGACGGTGCTCGACGGAATCCTGGACGGCGTGCTGGAAGACCTGGCCCAGCGGCAGCGCGAGGTCTCGCTCGACGAGCTGCGGGCCCGGGTGGCCGACGCCCCGCCCGCCCTCGACCCGCTGCCCGGCTTCCGCGCCGACGGTGTGTCGATCATCGCCGAGGTGAAGCGCCGCAGCCCCAGCAAGGGCGCGCTGGCCGACATCCCCGACCCGGCCAAGCTCGCCGCCGAGTACGCCGCCGGCGGCGCCGCGGCGATCAGCGTGCTCACCGAGCAGCGCCGCTTCGACGGCTCGCTGGCCGACCTGGACGCCGTCCGCGCCGAAGTGGCGGTTCCGCTGCTGCGCAAGGACTTCATCGTCACCGAGTACCAGCTGTGGGAGGCCCGCGCGCACGGCGCCGACCTCGCCCTGCTGATGGTCGTCTCCCTCGACGGCGACCAGCTCGGCGACCTGTACGGGCTGGCCCGCGAGCTCGGCCTGATGCCGCTGGTCGAGGCCCACACCGAGGCCGAGGTCGCCCGCGCCGCCGAGATCGGCGCGGAGGTCATCGGCATCAACGCCCGCGACCTGACCACGCTCCAGGTCGACCAGTCGATCTTCGCCAAGCTGTCGCCGCTGATCCCGGACACCGCAGTGCGTGTCGCCGAATCCGGCGTCGCCGGCCCCGAGGACGTCGCCGATTACCGCCGCCAGGGCGCCGACGTGGTGCTGGTCGGCGAGGCCCTGGTGAAGTCCGGCGACCCGCGCTCCTCGATCACCAAGTTCCGCGCCGTCTGAACGGAGTCGCTCGGCCCCGCCGCTGCCTGGAGTGGTTGCTGGATTTCGATCGACCGCCATCCGACGCGCTCACCACACGAGCCGACGCGGGCGATCGAAATCCAGCAAGCGAAGGCAGCGGATCAGAGGGGCCGAGCCGCGACGCCGAAGGCGGCGCCAGGAAGACTGCGCTGGCCGGACTGGACGTTGACCCAGATCAGGTCGCTGAAGTCGTGCAGGCTGTAGGGGCCGGTCCGTCCCCAGCCGCTGTCCCGCACGCCGCCGATCGGCGCCTGGATCTCGTCGTCGATGGTGGGGATGTTGACGTGCACCGCCCCGCACTTGATCCGCCCGGCGAGCTCGAAGCCGCGGTAGGTGTCGCCGGTGAGGATCGCCGAGGTGAGCCCGTACAGCGGCCGGTTGGCGATCTCCACAGCCTCGTCGGCGGAGTCGACCGGCTGCACGATCACCACCGGGCCGAAGGTCTCCTCGTACGACATCGTGCACGAGTCGGGCACATCGACCAGGATCGTCGGCTCGAAGACCTGGCCGTCGCTGCGACCGCCGGTCACGATGCGAGCCCCCGCCGACACGGCCTCCGCCACCCGTGCGTGCACCGTCGCGACGGCGTCGGGCGTGATCAACGGGCCGATGATCGTCGCCGGGTCCTTCGGGTCGCCCATCGGCAGCGACCGCGCCCTCTCGGCCAGCCGCTCGACAAATTCCGAGTAGATTCCCCGCTGCACCAGGATCTTCCGCGCGTTCATGCAGATCTGCCCCTGGTGGAAGAACGCGCTGAACGCCCCGGTCCGCACCGCGTAGTCGAGGTCGACGTCGTCGAGCACGATCATCGGGTTGTAGCCGCCGAGCTCCATCACCGACCGCTTCAACGCCCGCCCGGCCCGCTCGGCCAGCATCCGCGCGGTCTTCACGCTGCCGATGAAGTTGACGCACCGCACGGTCGGGTTCGCGAAGAACTCGTCGGCGATGGCCTTGGCCTCGCCGGGCGCGTGCGTGACGACATTGACCACGCCGGGCGGGAAGCCGGCCTCCTCGGCGATCTCCGCGACGATCAGCCCGGCGGAGATCGGAGCCAGCTCGGACGGCTTGACCACGACGGTGTTTCCGGCGGCCAGCGGTGACAGAACCGCCCGCCAGGCAAGGACATTCGCGCCGTTCCACGGCGTGAAGCTGGCGACCACGCCGAGCGGCCGGCGCACCGCGGTGGAGTACGTGCCGGGCACGTTCGACTGCAGGATCTCGCCCTTGGGCAGGTACACCCAGTTGGCGGCCTGCCGCAGCTCCTGCTTCACCAGATCCTGCTGGAAGTTGGCGAAGAAGATGGTGCAGCCGGTCTCGCGGGCCAGGGTCTCGGCGATCTCGGCGCGCCGGCGCTCGACGACGTCGGCGGCGCGCAGGAACAGGGTGGCCTTGTCCTCGGCGGAAAGTTCGGCCCACGCCGGGAAGGCCTCGGCGGCGGCCTCGACGGCGAGGCGGGCGTCGTTCTGGTCGCAGGCGGCGACGGTGGCGAAGACCTCGCCGGTGTAGGGGTCATGGACCTCGAAGGCGGCGGAGTGCTCGGGCCACTCGCCGCCGCGGTGGTGTCGGTGTTCGGTCATGCCGAAAACGGTGACGCGGCGGGGATCCACCGGTCAACGATCGGCGACGAGTATGCGAAGAAGGCATCGGCCCCATGCGCGGGGTGCAGTCGTTCACATCCGAACGAGCAGCCGGTCCCGCGCGGTCTCCAGGTGGTTGATCATCGCCTTGCGGGCCTGCGACGGCTTGCCCGACACGAGCGCGTCCACGATCTCGCGGTGCTCGGCCAGCGCCGCCACGCCCGAGGTCTGGTTGTACGCCAACCGAAAGAAGTGCAGATGGCAGTGCGTGCGGTCGAACGCCTGCTCCACCGCGGCGTTGCCGGCGATGTGCAGGATCAGCTGGTGCAGCCGGGCGTCATGGGCGGACAGCGCCTTGTAGTCGTCGTAGCTGTCGTCGTCCGGCGCGACCGGGCAGGACAGCATCTCCGCCTCCAGCGCGGCGGCGTGCGCGTCGGTCATCACCGACGCCGCCTTGGCCGCGCTCGGCGGCTCCAGCAGCAGCCGCAGCCCGTACATGTCCTCGACCTCGGCGCGGGTGAGCAGCTCCGTCACGCGGTAGCCGCGCAGCGGCAGCCGGCTGACCAGTCCCTCGGACTCCAGCCGTGCCAACGCTTCCCGCACCGGCGTGCCGGACACGTCGAGCTCGCGCGCCACCTCGTCGATGTTGACCCGATCGCCCGGCGCGATGCCGTAATTCATGATCAGCGTCCGGACCTGGTCGTAGACGCCGTCCGCGAGCACCTGTCGGCCCTTGAGCGCCGACAGGCGAGGACCACCAGTCGTTTCATTCACCCGCACCACAACCTCCCCGGAATACCATACCGGATCTGGTGGATCATGCACGATCTATGATTACCTCCAAGAGTAACGCCTGACCGGGATCCAGCGTCGGCATCGCCACGCCCGCGTCGACCAGCACCGCGCCCGGCACGCGCACCCAGCCGTCCAGCGCCGCCGGGACCCATTCCGGGGCCCTGACCTGCCGCATCGCCGGAAGACCGAGGTCGCCTCGGATCCGCAGCCGGTAGTCGTGCCCCCGCGACAGGCCGGCCAGCCGGACCCGCCACGATTGTCCCGCAGCCGAGGTGGAAATCCGCGCCAGACAGAACAATGCATGCCCATTAGAAATGACACCGTGGAAAAAAAGTCCGGCCTCGTCAGGAAGGTCCGCGCGAACCACGCGACCCGAATGCAGCAGTGAGCGCAACTCCTTGTACATCGACGCCCACGCGGTGAGCGCGTCGATCTCGGCCGGCGAGCACGCGGTCAGGTCCTGCTCGATGCCGGCGTGGCCGAACAGGGCCGTGGCCAAACGGAACGAGGCGTCGGTGCGCCGACTGGTCGTGTGGCTACGTTCCGGGCCGACGTGCGAGCCGATCAGCTCGGGCGGCAGCAGCTGCGCGGTCCAGCGCTGGATCGACTGCCGCTCAACGGGGTCGTTGCAGTCCGAGGCCCACACCCGGTCGGTGCGGGCGAGAATCCCCAGGTCGACCCGGCCGCCGCCGCTCGCGCACGACTCGATCTCCAGCCCGGGGTGCCGGCGCTTGAGCTCGTCGATCAGCCGGTACAGCGCCAGCGTCTGGTTGTGCACGCTCGCCCGGCCGTCGAAGGTGGCGGCCTCGTGCAGGTCCCGGTTGTGGTCCCATTTCAGATAGTCGATCCCATAGCGTGAGACGAGATCGTCGATCGAGGCCAGCAGGTACGACCACGCGTCCGGATTGCTCAGGTCCACCACGTACTGGTTGCGCGACGGCGGCCCGAGCTCGCCGGGCACGCCGAGGATCCAGTCGGGATGCTCGCGGGCCAGGTTCGAGTCCAGGTTCACCATCTCCGGCTCGACCCACAGCCCGAACTGCATGCCCAGGCCCCTGACGTGATCCACGAACGGAGCGAGGCCCTGCGGCCACACCGTCGTGTCCACCTGCCAGTCGCCGAGGCCGGCGGTGTCGTCGCGGCGGCCCAGGAACCAGCCGTCGTCCAGCACCACGCGTTCCACGCCGACCTTGGCCGCCGCGTCGGCCAGCGCCCGCAGCCGGTCCAGGTCGTGGTCGAAGTAGACGGCCTCCCACGTGTTGAGAACCAGCGGCCGGGGCGGGCGGACCTCCTTGCGCTGCAACGCGTGGAACCGGGCGGCCAGCCCGTCCAGGCCCTCGTCGGACCAGGCGTGGAACGAAGTCGGGGTTTCGTAGCGCTCGCCGGGCGAAAGGCGGATCTCACCCGCGCGCAGCAGCTCCCCGCCGCCGAGCACCGGCGGCGTCTCCGGCAGCTGCTCGACCACGTAGCGCTGATCGCCGCTCCACGCCACGTGCAGGGCCCACACCTCGCCGTCGCCGAAGCCGAAACCGGGCACACCGACGGTCATGAGGTAGGCCGTGTCCTGGCCGGGCTTGCCCCGGCGGGACTCCCGCACGTGGGCGCCGTGGCCGAGCCGGGTGCGCTGCGGCGATCGCTCGCGGCACCACTTCCCGGTGAAGTCCAGGACCTCGACGGCCCGGCTCGGCAACGGCATCAGGGTGGAGACGCCGGCGACCTCGTAGTGCTCGGAGGCCACCAGCGTTGCTCGTACCGACAGCACGCCGCTGTCGTCCATCTCGTACACCAACGTGATGCGCAGGCCCGTGATCGCGTCGTCCAGCACGAGCTCCAGCCGGTTGTCGGCCAGCGAGTGCTCGACCAGCCGCGGCCGGGGCGTGGTCGCGACGCCGTCGCGATGGCCGGACAGCGCCGGCGTGCCGGCCCAGCCCTCGGCCTCCGTCGGCCACACCGAACACCGGCGCGGCACGTCGACCGAGTTGTTCAGCACCGCCGGCTCGCCGACGAAGGCCAGCGCGGCCAGCCCCGGCTCGTCAAGCTCGCCGAGGTCGCGACCCCAGTGCACGACCACCGGCAGCGGCCGCGCGGCCAGGTCGACCACGAAGCCCGTGCCTGCCGCCCGCAGCGTGGCGAACCGGCGCATCACGTCAGCTCAGCCCTTCTTGTTGAGGATGGTCTGCGCCTTCGTGGTCATCTCGGCGAACACGTCGTCGCCGCGGCTGCCGCTGAAGTACGCCTCGAACAGGGGCTCCAGCGTCTGCTGGAGGTCGGCGCCGTTGGCGTAGGCCGGCGCGCCGTACAGCGAGCCGTCCTTGAGCGCCTTGGTGAACACCGACAGGTCGACGCCCTGCTTGCCGACCGCCGCGGCCGCCGAGTCCATCGCCGCCGGGATGGACGGGAAGAACGAGCCGGAGGCGCCTGCCGTCGCCTGGCACTCCTGCGACCCCATGTAGGAGACCCACTTCCAGGTCAGGTCGGGGTTCTTGGTGCCGGCCCAGATGTTGTTGCCGTTGGAGTTGGACATGTCAGAGCGGGTCTTGCCATCGGGGCCTTCGACGGTCGGCGCGATGCCCACCTTGACGCCGGGCAGCTTCGCGAACGTCGCCGCCTCCCACGAGCCGGCGGTCTCCATGGCGATCTTGTTGGTGCCCATCAGGTCGACGTCGCTGATGGTCGCCGTGCCCTCGCCGGCGCTGAACGTGTTGATCTTCGGCGCGAAGCCGCGGTCGGTCAGCGACTTGACGTACTTCATGGTCTTGACGAAGTTCGGGTCGTCGTAGTTGAACTTCGTCGGCCACTGGTTCTTGTCGCCCTGCCGCCAGCCGGTGGTGGAGACGAACGAGTTCCAGGTGGTCTGGCCGATGAAGTCCTTGGCCGCCAACTGCCCCATGCCGTACGTGGCGACCTTGCTCTTGTCGAAGCCGGGCTCGTCGCCGCGCTTGCCGCTGGCGTCCACGGTCAGGTGCGCCACCATCTTGTCGAAGGTGCCGCCGTTGTCCGGGTTCCAGTTCAGGTTGGCCACGTCCGCCGGGGTGTAGCCGGCCTTGGTGATCGCGTCGGTGTTGTAGTAGATCGCGGAGGCGGCCCAGTCCAGCGGCAGCGCGTACTGCTTGCCGTCGGTGAACTTCCAGGCGTCCACGCCGACCGAGAACTTCTTCAGGTCGAAGTTGTTCTTGCTGATCAGATCGTCCAGCGGCAGCAGCTGGTGCTGCGAGGCGTAGGCCTGGAAGAACTGCACCGAGTTCTGGAACGCGTCCGGCGCGTCGCCGGCGACGAAACCCGCGGTGAGCTTGGTGAAGTAGGAGTCCACCGCGTACTGCGAGATCTTCACGGTGACGCCCGGGTTGGCCTTCTCGAAGGCGGTCGCGCACGACTGGTAGGCCGCGGCCTGCTTGTCGTCCCAGGTCCACCAGTTGATCGTGCCGGAGGACGCCCCGGAACCGGAGCTGCCGCAGGCCGACAGCGCGACGACGGACGCGGACGCCAGCGCGGCCGCGAGCAGCTTTCTCATCATCAGTCATTCCTCGTTTCGATGGGACTGTCCAAGGTGAATGTGGCCGGCGCGCAGGACACCCGCGAACGCGGACAGTGCGATCGCCAGGTCCTCGGCGCCGCCTGCCTCGTGTCCGTTGTGCTCCCACAGCCGGATCTGCTTGGGTCCCCAGTACTCGTGGTAGGCGCCGTACACCGCCTGCGCCGGCACCACATCGTCGAGTTGGCCGGCCGAGAACCACGCCGGCGCCTCGGCCCGGCGGGCGAAGGCGATGCCGTCGAAGTAGGCCAGCGTCTGCCACACCCTGTCGGCGCTGTTCCGTCGCGCCGCCAGGTACTTCGTGATCTCCGCGTACGGGAACGTGCTCACAGTGCGCGTCGCCTGCTGGATATCGGCCAGGAACGGGGCCTGGAAGTGCGCCGCCGCAAGGTCCGGCACCAGCCCGGCGGTGGCCAGCGCGATGCCCGCGCCCTGACTGTTGCCGATCACCGCGACCCGCTCCGCGTCCACGAAGTCCAGGCCGCGCACCGTGTCCACAGCCCGCACCGCGTCGGTGTACACCCGGCGGTAGAAGTACTCGTCGCGGTTCTCGATACCCCTGGTGAGAAAACCGGGATATGCCGGGCCACTGCCGACCGGGTCGGGTGTGTCGCCGCCGGCCCAGTCGCCGCCCTGACCCCGGACATCCATGTACAGGTGGGCGTAGCCGGCCGACGACCAGAGCAGATCCTCGACGGCGGCGCCGCGACCGCTGGAATAGCCGTGAAACTGCACCACGGCCGGCAGCTTTCCCTTGCGATGCTTGGGAAGCCGCAACCAGGCGCGGATCGGATGACCGCCGAAACCCGGGTACGTCACGTCGAACACCTCGACGGTGACCAGGTGCGTGTCAACCGGTTCGATCTCGACGGTCAGCTCGTGCCGCCGAGCCTCGGCTATGGTCGAGGTCCAGAAGTCGTCGAAGTCCTCCGGCTCCTTGTAGGAGCTGCGGTAGTCGGTCAGCACGCAAGCCGCCTCTCCTCGCCGACGGCAAGGGTGAGCTCGGTCCGCTGGCCGGCGTGGACGACCGTGACCGTCTGCTGTGGATCGCCGGCCAGCCGGCGGATGGTCAGCGCGGCAAGGGATCCGTCCCTCCAGGTGATGTCGGCGGCGAGACCGCCGCGGCAGCGCACACCCGTCAACGCTCCGCTGGGCCAACTGCTCGGCAGCGCAGGCAGCACGCGGATCACGCCATGGTGGCTCTGCACAAGCATTTCCGCGATGCCGGCGGCGAAGCCGAAGTTGCCGTCGAGCTGGAACGGCGGGTGCGAGCTGAACAGGTTCGGCAGCAGGCCGCCCCATTTCGAGCCGTCGGTCGGGGCGTTGACGTCCCAGGCGAAGCCGAGCGGGCGCGTCGCCTCCAGCAGCAGAGAGCGCGCCGTCTCGGCGTCGCCGAGCCGGGCCCGCAGCGCGATCTTCCACGCCCACGACCAGCCCATCGCCCCGTTGCCCCGGCGGTCCATCAGGTGCGCCGCGGCCTGCGCCAGCTCCGGCGTCGCTTCGGGATCGATCTGCCCCAACGGATACACCGTCACCAGCTGGGACATGTGCCGGTGCTGGGGGTCGTGCTCCGGCAGGTCCTCGCCCCACTCCTGGAGCCAGCCGCCGTCGGCCACGGCCGGCGGGCGCAGGCGCGGCAGGGCGACCTTGATCTCGGGCAGGATCGCGTCGTCGACGCCGGCCAGCTGCGCGGCATCCAGGCAGCGGGTGAAGACGGCCCTGATCAGGGCTATGTCCATTGTGGACGATAACGTCAGCGACTCGGGCCGGCCGTCGGCCATGAACAGGTTCTCCGGCGAGGTGGACGGCACGGTGTCCAGCCAGCCGTCGCCCTCCACCAGCCAGTCCAGGCAGAACGCCGCGCAGCCGCGCAGCAACGGCCACGCCCGATCGCGGAGGAAGTCCTTGTCGCCGGTGAATTCGTAGTGGTCCCAGGCGTGTTGGACCAGCCACGCGCCGCCCATCATCCAGATCGCCCACGACGGATTCCCGTGCCCCATGCCGACCGGCAGCGACCAGCCCCACATGTCCGTGTTGTGGTGGGTGACCCAGCCACGCGCCCCGTACAGCTCGCGAGCCACGTCCGCGCCGTTGGCGGCCATCCTGTCCAGCAGGTCCATCAGCGGCAGGTGGCATTCGCCCAGGCCGGTCACCTCGGCCGGCCAGTAGTTCATCTCGAGGTTGATGTTGGTCGTGTAGTTGGACGACCACGCCGGCCGCAGGTCGGCGTTCCACACGCCCTGAAGGTTGGCCGGCGGCCCGCTGCCCGGCCGCGACGATGCCGCCAGCAGGTAGCGGCCGTACTGGAACATCACCGTGGCGGTCAGCCGCTCGTCCCGACCGGACAACACCTCCGCGACGGAGGTCGGGCCGTTGACCTGGCGCCCGATGCGCAGCGAGGTGCCGCCGAGCAGGGAGCGCAGGTCGCTGTCGTGCTCCCGCAACAACTCCGCGGCACCCTGGGCCAACGCGGCGGAAACCCGCTCCTCGGCGGCGGCGAAGTGCTCGGTGCGGGTCCTGGTCGACCGGCCGTCCCAGAAGTCCCTGGCTGCGGTCGAGGTGCCCAGCACGATCAGCGCCCGGGTCGAACCGGTGACGACCAGCGCCTTGTCCGTTGTGGACACTTGCCCGTCGGTGTCGATCCTCACGACCACCGCGCCGAACGGGTCGTAGTCGTCGATCGGGCCGTCGGCGTAGCGGAGCGGCTCGGCGACCTCGGGCTCGTGCTCGGGCGCGCCGTCGACCGGGATCTCCACACCGAGGTCGAACCCGTTGTCGCGCAAAACCTTGTGCACGGTCCGCAGCGGCGACTCCAGCTCCAGCCACAAGTCCGTGCGCCCGAGGATCTCCACGCAGAGCACGCCGGCCGGGTGGCTCGCCCAGACCGACCGCTGCACCTCGTTGCCGTCGACGACGAGGAACTCGTGCGCGACACCGTTGTCCAGGTTGAGGGTCCTACCCTGGAGGGCCCCCTCCCCCAGCGTCATCCACAGGTCCGCGAACGGCAGGAACTCCTGGCTGTACGGCCCCTCGAACGACATCAGCAGCCGCTCGGCGGTGCGGTGGTCGCCGGCGCGGACGGCGGCACGGACCTCAGCCAGCCGCTCCGGCCCGGCGCCGTTGGCCACGACGTCGGCGAGGCTGTCCGCCGGACCGTGCGGGGTTCCGGACCACACGGTGGAGTCGTTGACCTGCAAGCGGGTCCGGCCCGCGCCGCCGAACACCATCGCACCGAGCCGGCCGTTGCCCACCGGCGCGGCCTCGATCCACTCCCGCGCGGGCGCCGGCCACGAGAGCGCCAAGTCGTTGTGCCGCATCATTTGATCCCGGTGAAGCCGATGGAGTTGACGATCCGCTTGCCGAACACCACGAACAGCAGCAGCATCGGCGCCGCGGCGATCAGCGTGGCGGCCATCAGGCCGGCCCAGTCGACCGCAGTGTTCGGTGAGGACTGCTTGAACACCGCCAGCGCCAGGGTCAGCGGCCGCACGCTGTCGTCGGACGTCACCATCAGCGGCCAGAAGTAGTCGTTCCAGGTGTTGATGAACGTCAATAGGCACAACGTGGCGATCGGCGCGGAGCACATGGGCAGCACGATGCGGAAGAACACCCGCAGCGGCCCGGCGCCGTCGATGGTCGCCGCCTCCTCCACCTCGCTGCTCAGGCCGAGCATGAACTGGCGCAGGAAGAAGATGTTGAAGGCGGAGAAGAAGGCGCCGGGCAGGATCATGCCGGCGAAGCTGTTGGTCAGCCCCAGGTTCTTCACCGTCACGAAGTTCGGGATCAGGGTGAAGATCGCCGGCACCATCAGCGCGCACAGCAGGATCGAGAACACCAGTTCGCGGCCGCGCCAGCGCAGGCGGGAGAACGCGTAGGCGGCGGTGGCCGAGCAGAACACCACCAGCGCGGTCTGCACGCCGGCGTAGACGATCGAGTTGCGCAGGTACAGCGCGGTGTTCACGGACGCGCCGGAGCCGCCCTCGGCCTGCGCCTCGGCGACGGTGGCCAGGCCCAGCGCGCGCTTGAACGCGCCCCAGGTGAAGTCCACCGGCAGCAGCGAGGACGGGTTCGTGTGCAGCGCGTAGTTGTTGGACAGCGCGGTGCGCAGGATCCAGTAGAACGGGAACAGCGTGACCAGGATGATCACGGCCAGGTAGGCCCAGGCCAGGATCCGACCGACCGAGGGCCGGCTGGTGACGGAACGGGTTGCCACGTCAGGGACTCCTCCCCCGATCGAATCGGGTCAGTTCAGGTCGGACTCGCCGGCGCGGGTCATCTTCAGCTGGGTGAAGGTGATCGCGATCAGCATCGCGAACAGGGCGAGCGACATCGTCGCCGCGTAACCGAAGTCGAACTGGGTGAACGCCTTGTTGTAGATGTACATCTGGAGCACCAGCGACGCGTTCTGCGGGCCCCCCTTGGTGGTCACCTGGACGATGTCGAACACCTGGAAGGAGCCGATCACGGTGAGGATGACCACCATCACCAGGATGTTGCGCAGCAGCGGAACCGTGAGCCGGCGGAACATCTGGAACTCGGTGGCGCCGTCCACCCGGCCGGCCTCGTAGATGGTGCCCGGAATGGTCTGGAGGCCGGCGAAGATGAGGATCGCGTTGTAGCCCATGGACTTCCACACGCTGATCGCGGCCAACGACGGCACGGCCAGCGAGCTGTCGCCGAAGAACAGCAGCGGATGTCCCGTCAGCTCGACCAGGAGCGAGTTGATGATGCCCAGGCCGGGGTCCATCATCCAGGACCAGGTCATCGCCGCCACCACGCCGGAGATGAGGAACGGCAACAGGATCAGGCCGCGGATCACCGTGGACCGGGTCAGCCGGTGCATGATCACGGCGGTGATCAGCGAGATCACGATGCCGAAGAACACCGAGAGCAGCACGAAGTAGACGGTCACCCACAGCGAGCGCCAGAACACGTCGTCGGCCAGCAGCTCGCGGAAGTTGTCCAGGCCGACCCAGTTCGGCGCGGACAGCACGTGGAAGTCGGTGAAGCTGTAGTAGACGCCCTGGACGGTCGGGTAGGCGAAGAAGACCAGGAAGCCGATGACGGCAGGGGTGATCATCAGCAGCGCCAGCGGCAGGTGCCCCCGCCGGATCCTGCGGCGACGCGCCGTGGCGACCGGCGCCACCGGTAGTGTTGTCGTTTCCTGTGTCGCGGTCACCACGGCGTGTCCCCTCTCGGCTCAGATGGTGATCTTGTCGATGTCGGCCACGTAGTCGTTCGGCGTGGGGCCGTTGAACTCGACCACGTTGCTGCCGCCGGCCTTGAGCGTGATCGGCACGACCACGGTCTGCGGTGTGCTCCAGTCGTTGTCGTTGCTGCCGGCCGTCGGGAGCCGGAACGGCACGCCGTTCACCGTCACCTGCGCGGTGCGGCCGGAGTCACCGTCCACATAGGCCACCGTCATCAGGTAGGTGCCGTCCTTGGGCGCCCAGACGTTCGGGAACGTCAGGTGGCCGGTGCCGCCGAGGTTGCCGACCTTCTTGCCGCCCGAGCACGGGCCGCAGTCGTTGATCGACGCGCCGCCGGAGACGATGTTGACCGCCGCCTCGCCCTCGTAGTTGATCGAGCCGTTCTTGTCCGGCGTGGAGACGGTGAACGTGGTGCTGGGCAAGGACCTCTTGCCGTCCTTGGTCACCGCGACCACGTTGAAGTCGAACGTGCTCGACGGGGCCAGGCTGGCCACGGTCACCGAGGTGCTGGTCGTGGTGAGCAGGCGGGTGGTGCCGTTGTAGACCTCATAGCTCTTGGCGGCGGTGCTGCCGCTGTAGGACGGATCCCAGGCCAGCGTGACACTGTTGCCGGCGGCGGTGGTGCCGGACGCGGCGGTGGCGCGCAGGTCACCGGGCGGGTTCGGCGCGTTGTCCTTGGCGTTCGGCGTGATCTTCAGCAGCTCCGAGCCATGACTCGGCAGCTGCGCGGAGATCGTGCCGGTGGCCGGCGCGAGGTCCTTGCGGGCCCACAGGTCCCGAACCTTGACGGTGCCGTTGATGCCCAGCTGGGCCAGGTTCGCGGTGACGCCGGCCGTGGCGTCGCCGAGGTTGAACAGCGCGACGGTGTAGCTGCCGTCCTTGTTCCGGGCGTACCAGACCTGTTGCTGCGTGCTCTGGCTGACCGGCTTGGCCGCGATGCCGGCCTGGTCGACGGCGATGACCTCGTCGTTGGTCAGCAGGGAGAGCCCGTAGGAGTCGAGCTTGGTCAGGTCGTCGCCGGCGTAGAGCGGCGCCGCCTCGATCGCCCACAGCGTCATGTAGCTCTGACGCTCGGCGTCGGAGATGCCGTCCATCTGGCCGTTGCCGACGTCCAGGGAGTCCAGGTTGTTCCAGTAGCCGGGGCCGGCGTCGGGGATCCACTGCACCACGTCGGTGAAGCGCTGCTTCACGGAATTGTTCCAGGTGACGATGGTGTCGCAGTAGCACTCGACGTCGGTCTCGACGCGGGCGCCGTTGGAGTTGGCCTTCCACACGCTGGCCTGGCGGTGGCTCAGGCCCCAGGAGATGACGAACTGGATCTTGCGCCCGGTGTTGACCAGCGCGGTGTTCCAGGCCTGCACGTCAGAGGTGTTGTCGTAGTTGGCGCCGCCCTGGAACGAGCCGGGGCCGACGCCGTCCAGCTTGAGGAAGTCGACGCCCCAGCCGGCCAGCACGGTGGCGATGGAGTTGATGTACGCCTGCGAGCAGGGCTTGCTGAAGTCGATCTTGTACGAGCTGTTCCAGCCGTTGGTGGTGCGCAGGTCCGGGTAGACCAGGTCGCGGGTGTAGCAGTCCTTCGCGCCGTAGATCGGCGTGTTGCCGTTGTTGTAGGCGCGCAGGTCCAGGCCGACGGCCAGGTAGGCGCCGAACTTCAGGCCCTTGCGGTGGATGTAGTCGCCGAGCCACTTCATGCCGTGCGGGAAGGTCGTGGCGTTGGACAGCGGGCGGGCGTAGCCGTCGAAGCCGCCCAGCCAGCCGGCGTCCACGTTCACGTAGTTGTAGCCGTGCGACTTGAGCGTGCTGGCCACCACGTCGGTCTGCTTGACGACGTTGGCCTCGTTGAGGAAGCTGGCCGGGCCGGTCGGGTTCACGCCCGGATAGTTGGTCGACTCCAGGCTCCAGCTGCTCCAGCCCATGTAGGGCGTGGCCGCGCTGTCGGCCTTGGCCGGCTTGGCATCCGGCGCCGCGACCGCCTGCGGCACCTGGGCCACGGTGATCGCGAGTAGTGCCGCGGCCGCCGCTGTCAGCAGCCGCGTCGTTCTCCGACTCATCGAAACTCCATCTCAGTCGCACCGTTGCTGACTGTCCAGTGAGGACACGATTGTCAGGCGACCCGCAGGTCGTCCATGGCGTCCCGGTTCCAGGCGATGCCCAGTCCCGGCGTGTCCGGGGCGACGGCGAAGCCGTCGACCACGGACATCTCCCCAGTGGTGATGGCCCGCAGCTGTGGGATGTGCTCGACGAACCGGCCGCCCGGCACGGCGGCGGCGAGGCTCACGTGCAGCTCCATCAGGAAGTGCGGACAGACCTCCGCGTTGAACGTCTCGGCGGTGTGCGCGACCTTCAGCCACGGCGTGATGCCGCCGATCCGGGCCACGTCCACCTGCACGACCGAGGCCGCACCGCGCTGGAGGTACTCGCGGAACTGCGCGACCGAGTAGAGCGACTCGCCGACGGCGATCGGGATGTTGGTGGCGTGCGCCAGCCGCTCGTGCGCCGCCACGTCGTCGGCCGGCAGCGGCTCCTCCAGCCAGGTCAGGCCCAGCGGCGCGAACAGGTCGGCCCGGCGCAGCGCCTCGGCCAGCGTCATCGACTGGTTGGCGTCGACCATGACCGGGAACCGCGGGCCGACCGCCTCCCGCACCGCGGCCAGCCGGGCCGCGTCCTCGGCGCCGGTCGGCTTGCCGACCTTGACCTTCACGCCCTGCCAGCCGGCGTCGCGAGCCCTGACCGCGCCGGCGACGAGTTCGTCGGTGCTCAGGTGCAGCCAGCCGGTCTCGGTGTCGTACAACGGAACCCTGGAGCGATAACCGCCGGCGACCCGCCACAGCGGCTCGCCGGCGCGCAGGCAGCGCAGGTCCCAGAGGGCGGTGTCGACCGCGGCCAGCGCCAGCGAGGTGATCGCGCCGACCGTGGTCGCCCGGGTCGAGGCGAACAGGTCGTGCCAGACGGCCTCGATGCGGGTGGCGTCCGCGCCGATCAGCCGCGGCAGCAGATGGTCGTTGAGCAGGGCGAGGACGGCGGTGCCGCCGGTGCCGATCGTGTAGGTGTAGCCGAGTCCGACCGCGCCGTCGTCGGTGGTCAGCTCGACGAAGACCGTCTCCTGGGAGAGGAACGCCTGGACGGCGTCCGTGCGGACCTGCTCGACCGCGATGTCCACCAGGAACGCCTCGGCCTTGCGGACTGCTGCCACGCCTCGCCCTCCATCGGGTTCGGTCTTCATGGATCCTATACGATCGGTGGTACTGGATTCTTGACTTGGTGTAAGTGCCGTGTCAACTGCCCGTTTCTCACCCGTTACCCGGCGGTGTCGAGGGGTCAAGATCCCCGCGCGCGTACACTCGCGCCATGCCGCCGGCAGCCGCTTTCCACCACCGGGTGTTCGAGGGAGTCGTCGACAGGACCAGTGCCCGCCAGACCTTCGGACTTCCCGTCGGCGGGCAGAACCTCCAGTACGCCGGCACGCTCGGCCGGCCCGGTACCGGGTACCGCACCGTCACGCGGCTGCTGATCGGCGGCGTGACCACGTTCGACTGGACGTACCAGGGCACCGGGGCGTCGATGGAGCGCACCGAGTCGCTGATCCGGCTGTCCCCCAACGCCTTGACGTACCTGTGCCTGTGTGTCGAGGGCACCACTCGCATCCGGCACCGCGGCGCCGAACTGCTGCTCAAGCCCGGCCGGGCCGCGCTGTGCACGACCGCGAACCCGTTGGAGGCGCTGCACTCCACGCAGAACCGGTTGCTCACCATCTATGTGGACGCCGCCCGGCTGGAGAGTCAGGTGCCCGGCGTCAACCGGCTGCTCGGCTCCACGCTGGTCGTCGAGGGCGTCGGGGATCTGCTGGCGCAGCACGTGCTCGCCACCATGAAGGTGGCGTCCGGTCTGGACAGTGCCGGGCTCGCCGCCGCGTCCGAGGCCGTGTCGGATCTGCTCATCGGGGCGTTGTCCCGGCGGGCCCAGCCGGTGTCGCCGGCGCTGGAGGCGCAGATCAGCGCGTACATCGACAGCTGGCTCGGCGATCCCGAGCTGTCGGTCGAGCGCATCGCCGCCGCCCACCACATCTCCGTGCGCACCCTGCACCGGGTGTTCCAGCAGCGCGGCGAGACCGTGTCCACGCACATCAAGAACCGCCGGCTCGACGGCTGCCACGCCGACCTGCTGGCCCGCCCCGACCTGATGATCGGGGCAATCTGCGCGAAGTGGGGCATCACGGACATCGCCCACTTCTCCCGCCAGTACAAGTCCCGCTTCGGCTGCACCCCCACCGACACCCGCGAGCAGCGCCTCCCCCACCCCCGAGGCCAGCGAGTCGCGCTCGAGGTCGCGCCGGCCTCTGGACCGCAGGCTTAGCTCGATCGAGTCTGTTCATCGATCGAGCTAAGCCAAGGGAAGAGGCCGGCTCGGAAGCGGCCTCGCCCCGCGCGGCACGCGCGGCACAAGCACAGACACACCGAATGCAGTTCCCGGGTAGATCGTTTTTGAGTGCCGCTCAGCCGAGCATGGCTTCCAGAGGTTCCTTCAGCGTCGCGGCGAGTTCCGGGTCAACATGCGCCGCCTCTTGCAGCAGCAGGTGCACGCCGGCTCGGAACGCCCGGCGCAGCTCTTCGTCCTCCAGCGATCCCACAAGTGCCGCCAGGGCGGATTTCGTCGCATCCTCCGGCAGCAAATGCAGACCTCGTCCCTGACTCGCCGGCACCCCGTGCCGCAGACACATCAGCGTCAGCACGGCGTTGCGCAGGCCGCCGAGCATGTGCTCGGCCTGCCACCCGCGGCCGCGTTCGATGCTGGAACGCACGTGCAGGGCGTACAGCCAGCCCATGTCGATCTGGTCGCGGGCGTCCGGCCGCGGGGGTGGCGGCTGTTCGGTCGCGGTGCCGAACAGCAGCCGGAAGGTCGGGGCCGTCGCACCGAACTCGGCGGCCGGCACGAACGCGATGTCGACCTGGAGCGTGTCGGGCAGCAGGAACACCCGGTAGATCGCGGCGCGGTACGGCACATCCATGTGGTGGACGACGCCGTGTTCGCGGTAGAGGTGCTCGGTCCAGTCGGCCATCACCTCGTCGCGGCCGCCGGCGATGCCGAGCGCGAAGTCGACGTCCGACCACCGGTCCGTGCCGTGCAGCGCGCCGGAACCGGTCACCGCCGCGCCGGTGATCCGGTCGTCGCCGCGGGCCCTCTCGATCAGTGACGTCAGCAGGCGGTCGCGATCTCCGGGCGTGAAGATGGTCATGAGCTCATACTGCCGACCATGAGATTCCGGACCACAGTGCTGCTCGGCGGCAAGACCGCGACCGGGCTGCCCGTGCCGGCCGAGGTGATCGAGGGCCTCGGCGCCGGCCGGGCCCCCAAGGTGACGGTCACGATCGGCGGCCACACGTACAGGAGCACCGTCGGCGTGCGCGGCGGGCAGTTCCTCATCCCGCTCAGCGCCGAGAACCGGACCGCCGCCGGGGTCGCGGCCGGTGACGACGTCGACGTGGACATCGAGCTGGACACCGCGCCCCGCGAGGTGGAGGTGCCGGCCGACCTCGCCGCGGCACTGGCCGCCGACGCCGAGGCCCGGCGGCTGTTCGACGGGTTGCCGTTCACACACCGCAAGGAGTACGTGCGCTGGATCGAGGAGGCCAAGAAGGCCGAGACCCGGCAGAACCGCGTGGCCAAGACCCTCGAACGGCTCAAGGGCGGTAGTTGATCTACCTGAAACCTACATTCGGTGTGCCTGAGAGCGCGACTCGCGGGGGTTGACGTCAGCCGGTGAAGAGGCTGCGGAGGTACTTGCGGTGGCGCAGGAGCAGGCCGCCGATGAGGAAGGCGAGGCCGGACATGCCGAGCTGGCCGCTGTTGACGACGATGCCCAGCACGAAGCAGCACAGCCCGAACACCCACATCACCTCCAGCGCCCACCGGTACCGGTCGAGCAGGCTCCCGCTCAGGCGGGTGGCGAGCGCCGGGTACTGGGCGGCCAGACCGCGTTCGATCCCGTCCAGCTGGCGGCGTTCGTGCTGACTGAGCATCGGGGCTCCAAGCGTCGAGGGCGACTGCGTCCCCATATACCGGCCCCGACCCGTCACCGGTTCACTGGCAGCGGCCCCCGGTGCTGGATAGCCTGATCGCCGGAGGTCAGGTGAACGGGTCGAGACGCGAGGACATCGACGGGGTGCGGGCGGAAACCGTCCCGCTGGCCCTGCGGTTCAGCGGCCTACCCGGGGAACTGGCCGGCATGCGCAAGGTGGTGCGCGACTGGGCCGCCACCGCCGGCCTGTCCGGCGAGCTGCTGGAGGACATCCAGCTGGTGGTGGGCGAGGCCGCGGCGAACGCGATCGAGCACGGCTACCGCGCGGGCGAGCCGGGTTCGGTGGACGTGTGGCTGACCGTGGACGGGGCCGGCGCCGTGCACGGCCGGGTGCGCGACTACGGAACGTGGCGACCGCAGCCGGAGGACCCCGGCGACCGGGGCCGCGGGCTGGCATTGATCCGGGCCCTGGCCGCGCAGGTAAGCTTGAACCGCAGGTCGGACGGCACCGAGGTGGCGTTCACCATGCCTTTCATGTGACCCGCGTCACATCGCGTTTGAGATATCACTCGACCGGGTACCCCCGATGGACACATCACCGAACGGCGGGGGGCGAGCCATGAACGTCGCACCTGACAGTGAGGCGGCCCTGGGCCTGGGCAGGTACGTCACCACGGTCGCGCGGCTCTTGGGCGTGTCCGAGGACGCGATGTACCACGAGGTGGGCGACCTCGCGTCGGCGTACATCGCGCTGCCCACGCGGCATCCGCTGTTCACCGAGTACGACCTGATGCTGGTCTGGGACGAGCGGCACGGGTGGGCGGTCGGGCTGGAGATCGACACCCTGGACGGCCCGGTCGTGCTCAGCTACCTCGGCCCCGACCAGCTGCCCACGCCCGGCCGGATCCGGCACTTCGTCGACGAGGTCGTCGTCGGCAACTGCCCCGGCCAGCCGAACCCGCCGCGCTGCCGGTCCCGGGAGCACCTCGCCGACCGCCTCGCCAAGTTCGTCACCGCCTGACGTGAATCTGGCTGCCGTGGTCTACTGCCGGGCGTGATCGAGCCCGAGGAGACCGAACCGCAGCGGCTGGCCCGCAACCTCGCCGAGCTGCTCCAGGAGTTGCGCGTCGCGCAGACCGGCGTGCAGGTGCTGTTCGGTTTCCTGCTCACGCTCGCCTTCACCGATCGCTACGCCGCCGCCGGCCACCTGGTGCACGTCGTGCACGTCGTGACGACCTCGCTCGCCGCCTGCTCGGCGGCCTTCCTGATCGCGCCGGCCGCCTGGCACCGGATCCTGTTCCGGCACGGGCATCGCGAGCAGATCATCCGCACCGCGTCGGTGTCCGCACTGGTCGGCCTGATGCTGCTCGCCGCGGCCATGACCGGCACCGTGCTGATGGTCGGCTACGTGGTGTTCGGCGGCCTGTTCGCGGCGCTGCTGGCGTCCGGTTTCGGCCTGCTGTTCCTGGTGCTCTGGTTCATCCTTCCGCTCTGGATGCGAATCGCCCCGCGCTAGGCATACGGTGGCCCCGTGGTCTTCCGGCACGAAGCATTCGGCTACGACGGCATCGACGCCTTCGTGGCCCGCGTGACGGACTTCGCTCGTGCCGGTCTCGCCGACGACGCCGCCGTCTTGGTGGTCGCCCCGCCCGAACGGCTCGGCCCCGTCCGCGACCAGCTCGGCGCCGACGCCCGTGACATCGACTTCCGGGACATGGCCGAGATCGGCCGCAATCCGGCGCGGATCATCCCGATGTGGCGGGACTGGCTGGACCACAACGTCGCCCGGCGCTGCGTCGGCGTCGGCGAACCCGTGTACGAGGCCCGCCGCCCGCCGGCCGTGGTCGAATGCCACCAGCACGAGGTCCTGCTGAACGCCGCCTTCGCCCAGGTCGAGTGGCGGCTGCTGTGCCCGTACTCGGAGGCGCAGCCGGAGTCCGTGCTGGCGCGGGCGCGAGCGAACCATCCGTGGTGGGAGGGCATCGCGAACCCGGGTTTCGACGACGACGTGAACACGCTGGCGCAGCCGCTGCCCGAGCCGTTCGGCCCCACCAAACTGCTGCGGTTCGCCCTGGACAGCATCACCGGCGTGCGGGATTACGTCGCCGGCAGGGCCCGGCGGCTCGGTCTGGACGCCGAGGCCGTCGAGCGGTTCGCGCTGGCCGTGCACGAGGTGATGGTCAACAGCGTCGATCACGGCGGTGGCGGCGGCATGCTGCGGCTGTGGGCCGAGGGCGACGAGCTGGTGTGCGAGGTGCGGGACGAGGGCGTGATCACCGATCCGCTCGTCGGCCGGCGGCGTCCCAAGACGAACCAGCCCCGTGGCCGCGGGATGTGGATGGTCAACCAGCTGTGCGATCTGGTGCAGGTGCGGTCGTCTGCGGCGATCGGCACCGTCGTGCGGTTGCGGATCGCCGGAGCGGGTACCCCGCACGCATGACGAGGCTGGCGCATGGGCAGGAACGCGCACTGGGTGAGTTGGTTTCGGCGGGCAAGCTGTCCGCACGGGACGCCAATACCGTCCGGGACGCCCTGACAGACGCTGATCCCGCCCCGCTGCGCCACCGGATCGCCGAGGTCCTCGGCTATGTCGGCGGTGCACTGTTGTTGGCCGGCGCCGCCCTGATCGTCGGCATGTCGTGGGACTCCTTCTCCCACGCCGGCCGCGTCTGGCTCCTCATCGCCGTCACCGTCGTCCTGGTCGGCGCCTCCGTGGCCCTCCGCAACCGCGTCACCGGCCTGCTGCTGGCCCTTGCCGCCGTCACCGGCGGTCTTGCCGCCTCCGCCGCGTTCGACACCCATCCCGCCCTGGCCGGCGGCATCGCCGCCCTGATCCTCGCCGTGGCCGGCTACGCCGCCTGCCCCGCCGTCTTCGCCATTCCCGTGGCCGGCATCGCCGGCGGCTCCCTGGTCGTCGGTCTGGTCGATCTCCTCGGCGCCTCCCCCACCTGGACCGGTGTCGGCCTCGTGGTCCTCGGCGTCGTCGGGGCGTCCCTGGTCGCCTTCGACGTCGTACGCCACCGCGCCGTGACCGCCGGCGTCGCCACCGCCCTGGCCCTGATCGGCGCCCAGTTCCCCGAGCACGCCTTCGTCGTCTACTGCGCCACCCTCGCCGTCGCCCTGGTCTGCTTCGCCTGCTACCTCGCCGACCGCATGCCCATCCTGCTCATCGGCGGCGTCATCGGCGTCACCATCGCCGTGCCCGAGGCCGTGTGGGACTGGACGCGCGGCACCGTCAACGCCGCCGTTCTGGTGCTCATCGCCGGCGCAGTGCTCCTGCTGGCCGGCGGCATCGGTCTCCGCATCCACCGGCCGTAGTTCATCCCGGCGCTTCACCGAGCGGCGTGAACACCGGCAGCTGGTTGACGATCTCCACGGTCCATCGTGTGTGATGGATCATTCTGTGGTGCGTGGAGCACACCAGCAGGAGGTTGCCGAGCTCGGTAGGTCCTCCGTTTGCCCAGTGGATCACGTGGTGCGCGTGACATTGTCTCGGTCGGCGATGGCATCCCGGGAACGCGCAGCCTTTGTCTCTGACGATCAGTGCCCGTCGAATGGCGGCGGGGATGATCCGTTTGCTCCGGCCGACGCTGAGCGGAACGCCGTTCGCGCCGAGGACCGTCCGCATCGCCGTGCTGTCGCAAGCGATCCTGCGGGCCACTTCGACGGGGATGGGGTCACCGGCCTCGATGTCGGCGCTGCCCGCCGCGTCTTTGAGGGCTTGCAGCGGGATGGTAATCGCCAGATGGGGGCGTTCGCCGCCCTCGTCGGGCAGGTTCTCGCTGCCGGCGGCGAGTTCGATGATGTCCGCGAACGCGTCGCCTTGCCGCTGCGGGGTGGTACGTGGGTCCGTCCCGGATTTCGGCTCGGCCAGCGGACTGATCAGGCCGGCGAGCATCGCGCCGGTTTCCTGATCAATGCTGCCCCGAAAGCCGAACGACCCGTCAGCGCGATTGCTGTAGTGGAACTCCCGCTTCGGCTCGGCGAGGTCGTCCTTGGGTTCGGCGCCGTCCTGGTCGAGCAGGACGAGGATCCCCCGGCGAGCGTGCGAAAGTTGTTGAGGTGAAAGTGGGTATTGTGCAGCGGCTCCGCTTCAACCCTGTCCCGGTCCAGGATCGGCACTCCCGCAAGGGTCTCCCCTGGAACGGTGAGCCGATCGGCATCGAGTTCGCCGACACGGGCCGCATCCCGGATCGCCTCACTGGCGAACAACTCTGCGTGGCCGACGATCTGCAACGCGTCTCTCTTGGTGACACGCAATTGGTTCTGCACCTGCGCCACCAACGACACCCGGTCTTCCTTCGACCGTCCCATGCGGTCCCATAGCTCGGCGACCATCTCCACGATCCGCACGTAGGCGGACTGACGGACGGTTTGCGCTTCGGCGCAGGCGTGCCACAGCGAGGGTTCATCCATCCGCCATACGGCGTTGGCATCCCAGGTCGCCGTCATGCCTCCATTCTACCGTCCTGACCAGGCGTTTTCCCTCGTAGGCGCCACGAATACCCGTTCGAGCGAGCGAATGGAAAGCGCTTTCCCCGACCGACGGCCTCCCTCACTTCCCCTCCCGTCCAAAGCCCCTCTGTGGACGCAACCACGGATGAAACCGCGGGCAGACCAGCTACCGTGCGCCCCACCTGAAACGAGCGAACTGGGCACCTATCACGCAGGCCCGCAACCACGGTCCGCGCCCTCAGCGGCGTGGATGGTCGGCGACGAGGGATGGGGAGGGCGGGCGGGAAGCCCACTCACCACAGCCCGAAGGCGCGGGGGCAAGGACGGTCGGCAACGTGGAGCGGGCGGGAAGCCCACTCCCCCTCACCGCTTACGCGCCTCGATCAGGAACCTCTTGGTGTACGCCACGAGCGGCCCCTCGGCCTGGATCCGCTCATACAACGCCCGTAGCTGCGGCAAGTACTCCTCCACCGTGAACCCGGGCACGATCCACACCACCTTCCGCAGGAAGTGCACCACCGCCCCCACGTCGAAGAACTCCGCCCGCAGGGACTCCGCCCGCAGATCGACGACCTCCAACCCGGCCGCCTCCGCCTCCTCCGCCGCCAACGCGGGATCACGGGAGTGGTCGATCTCCAACGGCCCCATCATCGCCTCGGAGACCTCGTGCATCGACCCGGATCCGACCTGTTGCGAGAGATACACCCCACCGGGCCGCAGAACCCGTGTCACCTCAACCCAGTCCACCCCGATGGGATGCCGGCTCACGACCAGATCGAACGACGAATCCCCGAAGGGCAACGGATCCGTCTCACCGGACTCCACCACCTCGACGCCCCGAGGCTCCAGCAACCGACGCGCGACCGCGAGGCTGGGCGGCCACCCCTCGGTCACGACCATCCGCGAGGGCAACGACGCCACCGTGTTCAGCACCTCGCCGCCACCGGTCTGAATGTCCAAAGCGGACTGAACGGATGCCATCCGCGAGCCGAGAAGGCGCGCGTAGCCCCACGACGGGCGCTGCTCGGTCGCCCGGCCCTCGAACCAGGAGAAATCCCAGCCGTCGACCGGCACCGCCGCGCCCTCGGCGACGAGTTCATCGAAGGTAGCCACGCCTTCACCCAAACACGGCGGGCAACTCGATTTTCGCCGAGGGCGGGCAGTTCACCCGATCAGTTCGGTTGGTCGCCGTGGGTCAGGGTCTCCCACGCCACGAACAGGATGTTGTCGCCGGCGGGCCGGTTGTTCACGACCAGGGTGCGAGTGTCGGCCATGACGTTCCCCAGCCGGTTGCCCAGCGCGTTGTACCCGACCTCGGTCACCGGCCCGAGCCCCCGGTGCACGGTCCCGCCGCACAGCCACGACGGCACGGCCGCGCCCAGCTCGTACTGCGCCTGGAAACCGAGCGCGTAGCGCAGGCGGGTGCCGACGTCCCCGGTGTACAGGTCGTTGCCCTGGATCCGGGACGTCTCGGCCACGTCCGAGATGGACGCGATGCCGTAGCCGGTGTGGGTGAAGTCGCGGCAGGTCTCCTGGGTCAGGCCGTTGACGAAGGTGCTCTGGCCCTGCCAGTAGCTGACGATCTTCGCCTTGGTGTTCAGACCCATGCTGGGCACGGTCTTGGGCAGCGCGCCGTCGCTGGTCAGGTACACGTACGCCGGCACGCGCACCAGGTACTTGGCCATGGCGGTGTCGTAGTCGGCCTTGTCGTCGAGGAAGACGGAGATCCCGACGGCGGCCTCCATCATGGTCAGTTCCCAGTTGCCGTTGCTGTTGCTGCCCTTGATCACCACCGGCAGGTAGACGGTGCGCAGCATGCTCTGGAACCGGGACAGGTTGGCCCAGCCACCGCTGTAGGTGTAGCGGATGATCTCGGCCGCCCGCGGCCACACCGAACCGGCCCAGCCGGTCTGGAGCGGGGCGTTGCTGTTGGTGTGACTGGTGATCACCGCGGACCAGGCGTCCATGATGGAGATGGCCTTCTTGGCGTACATCGCGTTCTGCGTGACGTACCAGGCCAGGGCGTTGCCGTACGCGGCGAGCGCGTCCTGGCGCTCGTCGGTGCAGCCGAGGTTGGGATTGGAGTACGGCCCGCACTCGACGACGGAGCGCGGGTGCGGCGCGCGGCTCTGCGACAGCAGCGCGTCGTTCAGCATCGCCTGGTACGCCTGGGTCTGCGGTTGCGCACCGGCGTTGACCTGTTGCCGCACATGGTCCAGCTGGGCCTTGCCGACCAGCACGCCGGGATGGACGAAGGCGGCGGGCGCGGCGCCGGCTTGCTGGCCAACGGATCCGACGACCAGCAGCGAGGCGAGCACCGAGAGAATCGAGAGCAGGGATGTGGACACACGTTTGGACATGACACTCCTCGGATGGCGGCGGTGCCTGACCGAGTTGTTGCAGGGGAATGCCAGTCTTAGTGGTCCAGACCACAATCGTCAATCCTGAACGGGTTCTTTCCTGAAAACCCAGAACCGGGCGCCCACATATGTGAACAGGCCGACGCAGCAGGCGGCGCCGACCCGCGCGATCGGGAACGGCACGCCGAGCCAGTTCAGCCAGGTCGTGACGATCGTGGTGAACGCGAGGTCGCCCAGCGTGATCGCGGTGAACTTCAGCATCTGGCCGCCGACCGGGGCGTGCGACTTGAAGTTCACGGTCCGGTTCAACACGTAGTTCAGGCCGAAGGCGCACAGATAGCCGATCGCCACGTCGACCGGCAGCGGCCACTCGGTCCACGCCTTCAGCGCGGCGAGAATGGCCATGTCGATGGCGAACGTGAAGGTGCCGAGGACGGCGAACCCCACGAACTCGGGCGTGATGAAACGCAGCGACTTCGGCAGCTTCGTCGCCCAGGAGGTGAGCGCGTCGCCGAACCGCTCCGCACGCGTCTGAGGCGGGGTGGTCTGTGTTGGCACGCCCTCCATACTGCCAAGGCTTCCGGCATTGCCGCCGGGGGTTCGCCAAAGGTTCAACGAGTGGTCCCGCTCAACCGCTGCCGCTCGGCCGCGCTGAGCTGGGGATCCGGCAGCACGATGCGCACGGCCGGCCGGGTGCGGGCGGCGGCCTCGATGCCGGGGGTCAGGCCCAGTGTGCGGGCAGCCAGCAACGCTGCGCCGACGGCGGCCGCCGGCTCGTCGGGGGTGATCTCGGCCGGCACGCCCAGCGCGGTGGCGACGACCTCCGCGGCCATGGGCACCTTCAACGCCGCCGGATCGATGCGTACGCGCCGAATGCCGGCCCCGGCGGCCTCCAGAGCCTCCCTCGCCGCCACCAGCAGCCGACCCAGGCCGTCCACGCGAATTGCCGGCGGGGAGTGTCCATCGGTGAGGTCGACGCCCACCGCCCAGACGCCGTCGGCGAGCCGCTGTGTGAACAGGAGGTCGCTGCTGACCGGCCGGTTGGTCAGCACCGCCAGCACCAGACGTGAACCGAGCCACAGCGCCGCCGTGCCGGGAGTGGTCGCGCCCAGGCCCAGCGCCGCGAGCGGCAGCCCGGCCGCGCCGACGACCAGCGGCAGCAGCGCGGGCAGCGCCAGCAGCTGGGCCGCCTCCGTCACGAGCGGGACCTGGTCGGTGGGGTCGGCCAGCGGCGGCAGCTGGGTCGGGCCGATGCCGGCGAGCTCGAGCGCCTTCGGGGACCACTCGGGCTCGGTGACGGCCAGCAGACCGCCGGCGGAGGCGCAGGAGGTGTCGGCGAGCACCCGGGCGGTCAGGCGGGACAGCACGAAATCCTTGAGTTCACACCATCGGGCGACGCGGGTGAGCAGGTCGGGTCCGTGCTCGGCGAACCAGGCCAGCCGCACCAGCGGCGAGCCGCCGTGCGGGGTGACGCCGGTGGTGTGCCGCAGCGAGCCGCCGATCCGCCGGGCCAGCGCGCAGGTCTGCGGGTCGGGGCCGACGAACACCGGTGTCATCGGGCGGTCCAGCTCGTCCAGGCCGACGAGCGTGTCGCCGGAGCCGGCCAGCGCCATGCCGCGGACCGGCACCTGTCGGGTCGCGCACAGCTGCACGCAGCGGTCGACGGCCGCGAACACCACGTCCAGAGCGGCGTACGGATCGAGCGTGCCGCGGGGATAGCGCAGCTGCACGTGGTCCAGAACGGTGAGGTTGTCGCCGAGCACGGCCACCCGGACCGAGTCGGGCCCGACCTCGACCCCGAAGACCGCACCTGCCGCCGTCATCGACACACCTCCGCTCACCGGCCGAACCTCCATCATGGCGGTCTTCTACGCTGCGTAGTGGACGAGTTGACAGCGATGGGCGAAGTGTCCGGGTCAATCCCCGAGCGGGGCGCCGCGCCACCGCCATCCGACCCGCGGCTCTAGCCCGGGCAGCTGCACGCGATTGGTCGCCCAGAGCAACGCGGTCCACGGCTCGGCGTCCACGTGGACCTCGGGGAACATCCGCTCGAGGGTGCGGGCGCAGACGTCGGCCGGCGGCGTCAGCGTGACGCCCAGGCCGCGGGCGATGTCCTCGCCGTGCACGAGGATCTCGACGATGCCCATCCCGGCGAATCCCTCGGGGTCGGCCATGCCGGTCGGGTGGTAGGCGCGGACCTCCTCGCCGGTCGTGCGCACGGTGGCGGCGAGCAGTCCCGCGCCCGTCACGGCGAACTCCAGCGCGTCGGCGACGGTCGCCTGCGGCATGAGCGCCGCCTCGAAGGCGACGTAGCGGTCGGACCGGCGAGTGAGCAGCTGCGCGGCGTAGGAGAGCACGCAGTCGCCGAGGTGCTCGGCGGTGCGGAAGGCGTTCAGCTCTCCGGTGCCGGTCGCAACGGTCCAGTCGCGGTCGACGACGGGCGCCAATGCGGCGGACAGGGCGGCGGTGGCGGCGTCCAGATCGGATGCGGTGACGGGCATGCCGACACCCTACCTAGGAATACCTAGGTGTTCGCGCCACACGATTCCTAAGTAATTCGAGCCAGCCTGAACGGACGCATTCGACAGGCCTTTCGGACGTTTGAACCGGACAGACCCGGGCGTACACTCGGCAATACCAATTTCCAACCCTGCATCAGCACGTGAGGAAGTATTCTCGTCAATTCCTTCCGTGTCCATCTCCGCGGAGGTGTACGTGCCCGAAGAATTCGCACCGGCGCGCTGTCCGATGGCCGACCCGCGGTCCGCGGCGAAGGCGACGCCGATGGCCCCCATACTAGGTAAACCCGTTTCTCGGCGAACGCTGATGCGGACCGCCGGCGCTATCACCGGCGCCCTCGGCACGCTGGCGATACTCCAGGACGGCGCGCTCGTGCCGCAGCGGCTCGCGATGGCGGACCCGGCGACGTCCTTCCCGGACATACAGTTCGACCTGGGGCCGTTCTCGCCGCCCGCGGTCACCTACGACGGCATTCCGATCGGCATGCCGCCGGTGCACACCGTGTTTCTCACCGCGACGCTGGCACGCACCCCGTCCAAGGCCGACCAGTCGCGGATGGAATCGGCGCTGCGCACCATCGAGGCGAACTACCCGTACGCGCCGGCCGGCATTTTCACGCACGTCGCCTACAGCGACAACTACTTCAACCGGCTGCCGGCGAGCCTGGTCAACGCGAACATGCCGAGAACCCTGTCCGGCAACCAACCCGTGCTGAAGCGCGCGGTGCCGGCGCCCACCGATGTGGCGCCCGGCAACCACGTGCTGCAACTGCGCCGGGACGAGTTCAACGTGCCGGTTCGCATGGAGAGCAACGACGTGCTGTTCACCGTGCGCGGCGACGACCCGTCGTACGTGGCGGACGTGGTGCAGTGGCTGTCCGGCAGCAACCGGCTGGTCGGCCGCACGATCAACTCGCCGCGGTTCGACGCCGGCATGAAGATCACGTCCTCGCGGGCGATGTTCGTGCAGATCGGACTCCCCCGCTACATCGCGGCCAACGCCGGCACCTCGTACGCGACGTTCGTGAACTCGGACTCGCCGATGTGGATGGGCTTCGCCGACCAGCAGGTCGGGGCGGCCGCGCCGGCGTCGGACGTGACCTTCCTCGGCGACCACGGCATCCACCTGAGCAACGCCACCGCCGGGTCCTACTTCGACAACGGCGCCATCCAGCACCTCTCGCACGTGCTGCTGGACCTGGAGCAGTTCTACGTCGACGGGCGCGACCCGGCGGACGGCCCCGACACCCGGGAGCCGTTCGACGAGCGGGTGCAGTACATGTTCCACTCGCCGCCGGTCGTCGAGCAGGACCCGAACGACCCGTTCTACAACGGCGGCGGCCCGAAGAACCTGACCATGCAGGGCGCGATGCTGCCCAACCAGTTCCACGGGCCCGGCTACGCCGAGCAGAGCGCCCAGCAGTTCGGGCGCATGGGCCACCTGTCCACGTTGCACCGGTCCAGCCGGACCGCGGACGGCCGGCCGATCCACATCCGCATCGACGGCCCCGGCTTCGACGCGATGGACACCACGACCGGCTGCAACACGGCGAAGCTCCAGTTCTCGGGCTTCTTCCCGAGCGCTGACTTCTTCTCCACCATGCGGGCCAACACCTCGGCGATCGACCTGCTGCTCAAGTACAACCTGGACGAGGAGGACCACGGCCTGGAGCGGTTCACCACGGCCACCCGGCGGCAGAACTACCTGATCCCGCCGCGGCGCCACCGCGCCTTCCCACTCATCGAACTCACCTGATCCGACCGGAATGCAGGGAAGGACGCCTTACCCTCGTTGACCGAGGGTAAGGCGTCCTTCCCTGCGTCAGGCCGGGCCCCGGAGGGGGTCGGGGCCCGGGGTTCGGGGGTCAGTTTCCTTGGGGCTGCTGGCCCTGCTGGCCGCCGCGGCCGGGGCCGAACTGCTGGTCGCTGACGCTTGTCGCGGTGCCGGAGCTCCCGGACAGCTTGGCGATGATCGTCACCGTGGTGCCGGTCTTCAGGTCGGTCACCTTCTCGTTCCCCTCGTCGACCTGCGTCGAGGAGTCGATCACGTACGTCTGCGTGTAGCCGTCGACGCTCTTGGCGGTGATCGACGTGGCGCTGACGGCGGTGATCTCGCCGGTCTGCATCCGCTCGGTCACGTAGCTGCCGTTGTCGGACACGGTGAAGTCGCCGTGCAGAGCGGAGAACAACCCGCCCATGCCCCCGCCCCGGCCACCACCGAATCCGCCCCCGCCACCGGCCCCGAAACCACCGCCGGGACCACCCTGGGTGGCGGCGCTGGCCGTGCTGCCGGCGAGCTTGGAGATGCCGTAGCCGCCACCGGCGGCCACCACGGCGGCGACGGCGACCACCGCCGCGGTCTTGCCCGCGGACCAACGCTTCGGTTGCGGGGCCCCGGCGGGCGCCGCCGGCGGCGGTGCGCCCCAGACCGGCTCGGTGCCTTCGGCGGGCTGCTGGGTGTCCATCGTCTTCCTCCTGCGTTCGGGCTTGTGACAGCCACCCTGGCCACCGCCGCTGTGCGCGAGCTGTGCGCACTGTGCGCACATCCTGTGAGCGAGCCGCACAGGTGATACACAGGAACCACACAGCGTCGGCAAAGTCGCCGGCCACAGGATGGGAACCATGAACGGCGAACTCAGGCGCGCGGACGGCAGCCAGCTGCGGGTGCTCGTGGTGGACGACGAGACGTCCCTGGCCGAGCTGGTGAGCATGGCGCTGCGCTTCGAGGGCTGGTCGGTGCGCTGCGCGGCGGACGGCGTGTCCGCGGTCCGCGAGGCCAAGCAGTTCCGGCCGGACGCCGTGGTGCTGGACATCATGCTGCCCGATCTGGACGGCCTGGAGGTGCTGCGCCGGGTCCGGACCGACCAGCCCGAGGTGCCGGTGCTGTTCCTGACGGCCAAGGACGCCGTGGAGGACCGGATCGCCGGCCTGACGGTCGGCGGCGACGACTACGTCACCAAGCCGTTCAGTGTGGAGGAACTCGTGCTGCGGGTGCGGTCGCTGCTGCGCCGCAGCAACGCCGTCGCCTCGCCCACCAGCTCGCAGCTGGTCGTCGGCGAGCTGACCCTGGACGAGGACAGCCGCGAGGTGCGCCGCGCCGGCGACGAGATCCAGCTGACCGCCACCGAGTTCGAGCTGCTGCGCTACCTGATGCGCAACCCGCGCCGGGTGCTGAGCAAGGCGCAGATCCTGGACCGGGTCTGGGAGTACGACTTCGGCGGCCAGGCCAACATCGTCGAGCTGTACATCTCCTACCTGCGCAAGAAGATCGACGCCGGCCGCGAGCCGATGATCCACACCATGCGCGGCGCCGGCTATGTCCTCCGTCCCACGGGCTGACCGCCGACGTCGCTGGACCCTGCGGCGCAAGCTCGTCGTCGCGGTGGTCCTGCTGCTGACGGTCGTGCTGCTCGCCGTCGGCCTGATCGGCGAGGTGTTCATCCAGCGGACGCTCGTCGCGCAGGTGGACAGCCAGCTCCAGCAGGCCAACAACCGCGGCGGCCACGGCCCGGGCGGCGACGGACCGCACGGGCCGCGGCCGGATCTCTACCACTGCGGCACGAACGACCAGTCGCAGGCGCTGCCGCCGGGCCTGGGCCCGTGGGCGCTGGGCGTCAACGGCCAGGACGCGGCCGTGCTCAACCAATACGTCTGCCCGACGCCGCTGGCCGCCAACCAGCTCGCGGCCCTGGCCAAGGCGCCGTCGAACGGCCTGCCGACCACCGTGAGCGTGCCGGGTCTCGGCGACTACCGAGTGATCTCCAGCAACGACGGCGCGAACGTCATCGGCCTGCCGCTCAACGACGTCGACCACACCCTGGACAGCATCAGCGTCGCGCTGCTGGTGATCGCCGCGACCGGGCTGGTGGTCGCGGCCACGGCCGGCGCGGTGATCATCCGTGCCGCGCTGCGGCCGCTTGACCGGGTGGCGGCGACCGCGACGCGGGTCGGCGAGCTGCCGCTGGACCGGGGCGAAGTCGCGCTGTCCGTACGGGTTCCCGAGCAGGACACCGATCCCCGCACCGAGGTCGGCAAGGTCGGCGCGGCGCTGAACCGGATGCTCGGCCACGTGGCTTCCGCGCTGAACGTCCGCCAGGAGAGCGAGACCCGGGTCCGGCAGTTCGTCGCCGACGCCAGCCACGAGCTGCGCACCCCGCTGGCCGCGATCCGCGGCTACGCCGAGCTGTCCGGCCGCTACGCCGCCCAAGTGCCGCCGGACGTGTCGCACGCGATGCGGCGCATCCAGTCCGAGTCCACCAGGATGACCTCGCTCGTCGAGGAACTGCTGCTGCTGGCCAGATTGGACGCCGGGCGGCCGCTCGCCCGGGAGCCCGTCGACCTGTCCCGCCTCGTGGTCGACGCCGTCAGCGACGCCCGCGTGACGAGCCGGGACCACCGCTGGCAGCTGGCGATTCCCGGCGAGCCGGTGGCCGTGCTCGGCGACAGCCAGGCGCTGCACCAGGTTCTGCTCAACCTGCTCGGCAACGCCCGCGCGCACACGCCGCCGGGCACCACCGTGATCACCGGGATCCACAACGGAAATCCCGGCGAGATCGTGTTGGAGGTCGCCGACGACGGGCCGGGGATTCCCGCCGAGTTGCAGCCGGAGGTGTTCGAGCGGTTCGCCCGCGGCGACGGCTCGCGCTCGCGGGCGTCCGGCGGCACCGGGCTGGGGTTGTCCATCGTCGCCGCGATCGTCACCGCGCACGGCGGCGAGGTCGCGCTGGACAGCCGGCCGGGCCGGACCGTGTTCACGGTGCGGCTCACAGCCGCCGCACAGTGATCACACACAGGCGGCACAGCGCCCGCCCCGAGGCTGGTGCCATGACAACGACGATGACCCGGCACGCGGCTGCCCCGGCGGCCGACGCGCCCGGAAGACGGCCGGGCTGGCACCGGCCCACGCTGGTGCTGCTGCTGCTGGGCACCGCCGTGCTCTACCTGTGGGACCTGAGCGCTTCGGGCTACGCCAACGACTTCTACGCGCAGGCGGCGCTCGCCGGCAGCCAGAACTGGGAGGCGCTGCTGTTCGGGTCGCTGGACCCCGGCAACGTCATCACCGTCGACAAGCCGCCGGCCGCGCTGTGGGTGATGGGCCTGTCCGCCCGGATCTTCGGCTTCAACTCGTGGAGCCTGCTCGCGCCGCAGGCGCTGGAGGGCGTGCTGTCGGTGTGGCTGTTGTACGCCGCGGTGCGCCGCCGGTTCGGTCACGGCGCGGGTCTCGCCGCGGGCGCGGTGCTGGCGCTGACGCCGGTGGCGGTGCTGATGTTCCGTTTCGACAACCCGGACGCGTTGCTGGTGCTGCTGATGACCGCCGGCGCGTACTGCGTGGTGCGAGCGACGGAGAAGGCCAGCGGCAAGTGGCTGGCGTTGGCCGGCGTGGCCATCGGCTTCGCGTTCCTGACGAAGATGCTGCAGGGCTTTCTGGTGCTGCCGGCGTTCGGCGTGGTCTACCTGGTCGCCGCGCCGACCTCGTTGCGGCGCCGCATCTTCCACCTGCTCGGGGCGCTCGGCGCGGTGATCGTGTCGGCGGGGTGGTTCGTGGCGCTGGTCGACCTGTGGCCGGCGTCCTCGCGGCCGTACATCGGCGGGTCGACCAACAACAGCCTGCTCGAATTGGCCCTGGGGTACAACGGACTCGGCCGCATCTTCGGCGGTTCCGGGAACGGCGGCGGAGGCGGCTTCGGCGGCGGAGGCGGGGGCGGAGCCGGCGGCGGGAACCTGTCGTTCGGCGGCAGTGCCGGCATCACCCGCATGTTCGGCCAGGCCTTCGGCACGGAGATCTCGTGGCTGCTGCCGGCGGCGCTGATCGCGCTGGTCGCCGGGCTGTGGTTCACCCGGCGCGCGCCCCGCACCGACCAGACCCGGGCGGCGGTGCTGCTGTGGGGCGGCTGGCTGCTGGTCACCGGCCTGGTGTTCAGCTTCATGAGCGGCACCATCCACCCGTACTACTCGGTCGCGCTGGCCCCGGCGATCGCCGCGCTGGTCGCGATCGTCGGCCGGCAGTTGTGGCGCGGCCGCGCCAAGTTCTCCGTGCGGGCGTGGCTCGCGGCGATGATCGGCGTGACCGGCGTGTGGGACTTCGTCCTGCTGTCGGAGGATTCCACCTGGCTGCCGTGGCTGCGCTGGATCGTGCTGGGCGCGAGCGTCATCGTGGCGGCACTGGTGTTGTTGCAGGGCGACCAGTTCCGGCGACTGATCGTCGTGGCCGCGCTGGCCGGCGTGCTCGGCACCGCCGCCTTCGGCGTGGCCACGGCCGCGACGCCGCACACCGGTTCCATCCCCGTCTCCGGCCCGTCCAGCAACAGCGGTTTCGGTGGCGGCGGCGGTCCCGGTTCCGACAACGGAACCGCCAGCTCCGCGCTGGTGAGCCTGTTGCAGGCGACCACCACCGAGTGGGCCGCCGCCACCGACGGCTCCATGTCGTCGGCCCCGCTGGCGCTGGCCAGCGGCAAGTCGGTGATGGCCATCGGCGGCTTCAACGGCGGCGACCCGGCGCCCTCGCTGGCCCAGTTCCAGAAGTACGTGGCCGAAGGCAGGATCACCTACTACGTCAGCGGCGGGCGCGGCGGCTTCGGCGGCGGCGCCGGCGGCAGCAGCCAGATCGCGAGCTGGGTGGCCGCGCACTACAAGGCGCAGACCGTCGGAGGGACAACGGTGTACAACCTCCTGAACAACTCGTGAACGTCGTCCATAGTGGACTGACGTGATTCACAGGCTGGGAACCGTTCTGTGAAATACCGGCGGTTCCCAGCCGGCCGTGACCTGCCTACCGTTCCCGGGGAGTCGACCCGAGGAGCGCTCGATGTCCCGATTCTCCCTGCCCATCCTGATTGTCGCCCTCGTGGCCGCGGGGCTGTCCCTGCCCGGCACCGCCCAGGCCGCCACCTGTTCGACGGCGAGGCTTCCCTTACCCGACGCCTCGTGCACGCCCGGGGCCATCAACCCGGACGTCACGCAGTCCAGCATCGACAGCACCATCTGCGTGTCGGGCTGGACCGCCACCGTGCGGCCGCCGACCTCGTACACCAACGCCCTGAAGAAGCAGGGCATCTCCGACTACGGCTACAGCGACACCAGCATGGCCGACTACGAGGAGGACCACCTGATCCCCCTCGAACTCGGTGGCGCGCCGCGTGATCCGCACAACCTGTGGCCGGAACCACATGCCGGCGCGAAGAACTCGTACAGCAAGGACTCGATCGAGAACAAGCTGAAGACCGCGGTCTGCGACGGCCAGGTCACGCTCGCGGCCGCCCGCAAGGCGATCGCCACCAACTGGACCACCGCGCTGTCGGTGGTGGGCCTGTCGGCGAGCTTCGCCCCGGCCGCCGGCGGTGTGCCGCGTCCCGACCACATCCTGGTCGTGATCGACGAGAACCACGCCCAGGGCGAGATCGTCGGCAACGCGAACGCGCCGTACATCACCGGCCTGTCCAAGTCCGGCGCGAACTTCACCAACTCGCACGCCATCACGCACCCCAGCCAGCCCAACTACCTGGCGCTGTTCTCCGGCAGCACGCAGGGCACCACCAGCGACACCTGCCCCCGCAAGGCCTTCACCACGCCCGACCTCGGCGGCCAGGCGCTGGCCGCCGGCATCGGCTTCGACGGCTACTCCGAGAGCATGCCCAGCGACGGCTACACCGGCTGCACCTCGGGCACCTACGCCCGCAAGCACAACCCGTGGGTGGACTTCGCCGACGTGCCGGCGTCGTCCAACCTGCGGTTCACCGACTTCCCCACCGACTTCACCAAGCTGCCCGCGGTGTCGTTCGTCGTGCCCAACCTCCAGGACGACATGCACGACGGCACCGTCAACCAGGGCGACACCTGGCTGAAGAACCACCTCGACGGCTACGTCCAGTGGGCCAAGACGCACAACAGCGTCTTCGTGCTCACCTTCGACGAGGACGACAGCTCCAACGGCAACATCATCCCGACCATCATCACCGGCGCGGGCGTGAAGACCGGCAACTACGGCGAGAACATCAGCCACTACAGCGTCCTGCGCACCATCGAGGACGCCTACGGCCTGCCGCACGCCGGCGCGGCCGCCTCCGCCACCCCGATCACCGACATCTGGGGCTGATCCCCCGCTAGGAAGCCGCTTCCCACGGCTGGCCGTCGCCTCTCCAGGCGGCGGCCAGTTCGCGTACCGGCAGGTCCAGCGCGTCGCCCAGGCACACGATGGTGCCGAAGCCGGGCGTGGGCAGCCGGCCGGTCTCGATCTTGCGCAGGGTCTCCGGCGAGATGCCGGCCGCGTGCGCGACCTCGGTGAGCTCACGGTCCGCCCGCGCCCGGCGCAGCAGCGCGCCCAGGCGCCGGCCGGCCTCGATCTGTTCGGGCGTCAGCGGCTGGCGGACCATGCCCCCAGGGTAGGGCTGGTATTTCTATACCGTCAAGCGCTAGGGTGTCGGTATAGAAATACCAGCACAGGGGATGGCCATGATCGAGCTGAAGACACCCGCCGAGATCGAGCGGATGCGCGTGACCGGGCGGTTCGTCGCCGAGGCGCTCACCGAGGTCTGCCGCCTCGCCGCCGTCGGCGTCAACCTGATGGACCTCGAACACCACGTCCGGGGCATGATCAAGCGGCGCGGCGCCGAGTCGTGCTACTGGGACTACGCGCCCTCCTTCGGCGACGGCCCGTTCCGCAACGTCATCTGCCTGTCCGTCAACGACGCCGTCCTGCACGGCCTGCCGCACGACTACGCGCTGCGCGACGGCGACGTCCTCAAGGCGGATCTCGCCGTGTCGATCGACGGCTGGGTCGCCGACTCCGCCCGCACGGTCATCGTCGGCACGCCCGACGCAGAGGATCAGCGGATCGTCCGCGCCACCGAGGAGGCCCTGGACGCCGCGATCGCCGCCGCGGTCCCCGGCAACCGGCTCGGCGACATCTCCGCCGCCATCTTCGCGGTCGCGCAGGCGTACGGCTATCCCGTGAACAACGAGTTCGGCGGGCACGGGCTCGGCCGCACCATGCACGAGGAACCGCACGTCTCCAACCGCGGCCGCGGCGGCCGCGGCCTCCAACTCCGCCCGGGGCTGACTCTCGCCCTGGAACCGTGGTTCGCCCGCACCACCGACCGTATCGTCTACGACCGCGACGGCTGGACCATCCGCTCGGCGGACGGCTCCCGCACCGCCCATTCCGAGCACACCGTCGCCATCACCGACGACGGTCCGATGATCCTCACCGCTAACTGAAACGACCTTCCCGACGATGAGTGCTGCGTTGCCTCGCGTCGTTGGGAGATTTCGGTGCCTGCAAGCAAACTCCGCCTGCCCGGGCTGTCCCGGTCCGACGCCCTCGAACTGGGGGAATTCGTCGGACCGGTCGAGTTCCTCCAGGAACCGGTGCCCGACGGCAGCTTCGGCGATCTCGGCCTGGTGACCGGGGTGGTGGCCGTCTCCGCGATCGCGCTCAAGGGCATGGTGAGCTATCTGGCCTACCGGCACCGGGGCAAGTCGTTCGAGCAGGTCATCGAGATCGAGCACGCCGACGGCCGGATCGAGCGGCGGACCGTGAAGTGGCGCGACACCTCCAGCGAGCCCATCGACGCCGCGGTGGCCAAGGAGCTGTCCTCCGCCACCGGCCTGCCGTGGAACAACGGTGACTGAACACTTCGCGTCCGCGCTGAGCGGGCGCAGCTTCATCAACCCCGTCACCAACGAGACCGTCATCTCGTCGTTCCGGGCCGGCCGACACGTCGAGGGCCTGATCCACCGGCACATGCCGCCCGACTGCCTGCCGGCCTTCCTGCACGAGGCGACGCACCACTGGTGCTTCATGCACACCGTCGGCCTGGCGGTGAGCCTGATGCACCAGCGCGCCCTGACCGACGCGGCGGCGTACCGCAGCAAGTTCGACAAGGACGTCGCGCGCCGGCTGACCGGCACGATGATGCGGTACGAGGCGTTCATCGCCCTCCAGCGGCCGCTCGCGGAGGGCCTGGCGCTGTACGCCGAGTTCGACCTGTCGTCGCACGGCACGCTGCCGCAGCTGAGCACGGTGCTGGCCCGCGTCGCGGACTACTTCGGGCCCAGCGTGATCGCCTCGTTCAAACCGGAGGAACATCGGGACGCTGTGACCCGCAACGTCCTGGACCTCGTGCTCGGGTCGCGGCGGCGCGAACCGGACGTCGTCGGCCGCCGCTGCGACGTGCTGGTCCGGCCGGCCGATCCCGAGGACGGCGGCTACCTGCCGGGGTATCTGCTGGTGAAGGCGCTGTGGAGCGTCGGCATGGGCGTGGACGCGCGGCTCGGCGACCCCGAGCTGTTCTTCGCCTACGCCATCGCGTACTTCTACACCGACCTCGGGCTGATCGCGCATCTGCTGGACGAGGACGACGACCTGCGCGCGGTGGACCGGCTGATCGAGTACTTCGTCGGGCGGGTCGTCGAATTCGGCCTCTCCGACCACGCCAAGCAGATCGACGACTTCATCGAGAACCACCGGAACCGCACGACGTACACGGAATTCGCCGACTGGGCCCGGCACGGCAACGTGCGCTGGTCGGTCGACGACGCCACCGCCGACCTCGGCGCGGACCGGCTGGTCGCGCTGCACGACGAGACGCTGCAAGGCGACGACGTGGTGCGGAACGTGGCGCTGATGTTCCAGCGCAGCGTGCTGTCCCTCGGCCGCCACGCGGTCAGCGTCGCCGTCGACGAGAACGACCGGTACACCGTCACCGACGGCGAACACGTCGTCATGACGGGCAAGTGCACGTTCGACCTGCCCACCGGCACGACTGTCGACGGTCACGTCGACGTCTCCATCGACGCCCACAGCGGCTGCGCGGCGATCGAGCTGACGATCGGCGACGGCGCGCCCGGGTACTGGTTCTCGGACGACGCGAGCGAGGACTGGCGGCAGTCCTTCCTCAACACGCGGGCCGCGCTGTCCCGGGCCGAGGGCGAGGCGCAGGAGTTTTTGGTGCTGCTGCGGGACGTCGCCCGGCAGGCGGCCGGCGTGATGTACCCGCTGGAAATCGCCCGGGACCGCGCCACCAGCGCCACCGAGGTGTTCACCCGGCTGGCGACGGCGGTGTTCATGGCGGCGATGGAGGAGCGCGTGCCCGACTTCGAGGCGGTGGACCGATCGGTCGATCTCCTCGAGCACAAGGGCCTGGCCGGCGTGTTCGACAAGATCCGCCACGTCCGCGCGCTGGCCTGGGGCGGCCTGGTGATGTCCACCGGCGCGCTGCCGGACGTGGACAGCGCGCGGCGGCTGTTCGAGGAGGACCGGGACATCCACGGCGTCGCCGAGACGTTCGACGAGACCGTGGACCTGATCTGCCGAACCGGCAAGGAAAAGCTCGGCAACCCGCTCTACACGGTCCGCGGCGGCCGGCCGCTGTTCATCCTGTAGCCCACTCCAGATCGAGGATGGATCTGGTGTGACGGAAGGAGAAGCCGGCCGCGGCGATGGCCTCCAGCCGTTCGTCCAGCAGCGCGTGGTCGGACTGGGTGGCCAGCAGCCCGCGGATCAGGGGCGACTTCTCCGCCGCCTCGACCCCCTCGCCGATGGCGGAGACCGCGCCGCTGATCACGCGGGCCAGGCCGTCCTTCAACTCGTCCTCGCCGCCGCGCGGGTTCACCACCCTGCCGACGCAGCCGCCCTTGACGCCGTCGACCGGGTCGGCGATACGGGTGATCCCGAGGTCGGAGAGATCACCCCGCTCCCCGTTGACCAGCATGTGCGCGAAGGACGTCCAGTGCTGCCCGAGCTCGGTGACCAGATCGTCGCTGATCCCGGCGAAGGTCGAGTCGAACGTGTTTCCGCAGCACGCCAGCAGCACGGACATCGAGGACGTCATCCTGGCGTGGTAGAGGACGAACGCCGGCAGGTGCGGGCGCGGCCGCCACTCGATCTCGTCGAGCCCGCCGGGCCGCTCCCGCAACCGCAGCGGCCCGGCGAACCGGTCATCGGACGGCGGGCCATCGGCATGATCGACGAACAGGCGCATTGCCGGTACATCGCCGAACCACCCGGAACGTAACGGTCAGCGGCAGCGCGCGGTCGCGACCTGCTGGTCCACGCTGCCGGCGAGCAGGCCGCCGTCGGTCAGCGCCGAGCGGTTGCCGGCCGGCCGGAACTCCGTCGGGACCGGTGCGACCACCTTGCCGGCGCGCATCAGCTGCTGGACCAGGCCGTCGGGCACGCTCAGCCAGCCGGACACCAGGCCGTCGGCGTTGATCGACTCGACGCCGTGGTCGGCGAGGCGCCAGAGGACGTGGCCCGACAGGTCCCACACGACGGCCGCGCCGCGACCCGGGCCTTCCTCGGAGCCGAGCACCCGGCCGTTGCGGATCGCGGTGGGACGCGCCCAGTCGCCCGCGGCGGCGACCGGCAACGTGACGGCCTTGCCCGCCGCAGTCCACACGTAGCCCGTGAGCTGGTCGCCACGGCCGACAACGCCGATGACGTTACGGGCGTTGTCGATGCCGTCGGCCGAAGCGCTGTCACCGGGCGCCTTGGGCAGCAAGGTGAACGTGCCCGGCTTGTCCGCCGGCCACAGGATGACGCTGCTGCCGTCCACGGTGCCGACGATGTCCCCGCGGGCGTTGATGTCCACGGCTTCGCCCGTGGCACCGGCCGGGACGGGTAAGTCCTGATAGCCGCCGTTGACGTGCCGAACCGGGTGGCGGCCGGTGTCGTCGTGGTAGTAGCCGACGGCTACCCCGGAGGCGTTCAGCGCCGCGATTCTGGTGGGATCGCCGTGTGCTGAGCCGAGCACGTGTGGCGGCGTGGCGGGGTTGGTGCTCCACACGACGGGAGTCTCGGTCAGGGTGCCGTCATTGGAAACTGCGCCGAACACGTGGGAGGCGTGGTCGGTACCGTAGCTGTACGACTGCTTGTAACCGGCGACGGCCGCCAGCTTCTGCACGGTCCACGTGCATGTCGCCTGGTCAGCCGCCTGCGCCGGCGCCGCGGCCAGTCCGGTCGCGAGCACCGCGGCGATGACGTATTGCAGTGTGCGGTAAGGCATTCGAGCTCCTTCTCGACGAGGTTCCCGTCGGGATCGACGATCATGGAGCTCGACCGGTTGTCAGCTTCGTCGTGACCTTTTTCGTGCGTGACCTCGTGCAACCCGTTGGCCCGCAACGGCGTCGGACTCGGCCCGCGTCAGCCGAGGGGTACTCACACCGCCGCGCCGGGACCTGCCATGACGTCAACGTCGTCGGCGTGCATCGGCTCGCCGCAGTGGGCGCAGCGCAGGTCGACGCTGCTGATCTCGCCGCACGCGTGATGGCGGTAGAGCACCGGCGGGCCGGCCTCGCCGGCGAGCCACTTGTCGCCCCAGCCGACCATGACCATGAGCAGGTCGATCAGCTCCGTGCCCTTTTCCGTCAGGACGTACTCGTAGCGCGGCCGCCGGTCGTAGGGGCGACGGTCGAGCACGCCGTGGTCGATCAGGTGGTTCAGTCGCTCGGTCAGGACCTTCCGGGAGATGCCGAGGTCGGCCTGGAGCTGATCGAAGCGAGTGAGCCCGACCCAGACGTCTCGCAGGATCAGCGGTGACCAGGGCTCCCCGATGACGTTCAACGTCCGTGCGATCGAGCAGGCCATGGTGCCGAAGTCCGTCCGCTGCATGGGGCCAGTCTAGCAATCAGGGTTCCCTCAGGGAACTCCGCCTGTTACGGTCGTGGAGTCTCTTGAAGGAACTCCAGAGAGGATCGAGGGGATGAGCAAGGTCTTCACCGCCCTCGCGGTGTCCGTCGACGGGTACATCACCGGCCGCGACCCGCGCGCCGGGTACGGGCTCGGCGACGGGTCCACGCTGTTCGACTGGTACTTCGACGGCGACACGCCCAGCCAGGTGTTCGACGGGTTCACGCTGGCCGGGGCCAGCGCGCCGATCTTCGACGCCCTCGCCGGACGCGTCGGCGCGATCGTCGCCGGCCGCAACACGTACGAGGACTCCGACCACTTCGGCGGCGGCAGCCCGCATCCGGCGGCCCACCTGGTCGTGCTCAGCCACCGGCCGGCGCCCGAGATCAGCGAGCGGCAGACCCTGGTCACCACCGGCATCGAGGACGCCGTTGCCGCCGCACGGAAGGCCGGCGCCGGCAAGGACGTCGGCCTCATGGGCGGCGGCGTCGTGACGTCGGCGCTGCGGGCCGGGCTCGTCGACGAGCTGGTCCTGCACCAGGTGCCCGTCCTGCTCGGCGGCGGCCGCCCCTTCTTCCAGTCGCTACCGGAGCACATCCGCCTCCGCCTCATCGACGTCGTGCCCGCGCCCGGCGTCACCCACCTCCACTACGCCGTCCAGCACTGATCCCTCAAGGAAACCGCCATGATCGACACCGACGTCCGCCGCGTCCTCGACGGCACCCCCATCGCCCACCTCGCCACCGTCCTGCCCGACGGCGCGCCGCACTCCGTGCCGGTGTGGATCGGCACCCACGGCGACCACATCGCCATCCTCACCGGCCCCGACAGCCGCAAGGCCCGCAACCTGCGCCGCGACCCGCGGGTGGCGCTGTCCCTGACCCCCGCCGACAACCCCTTCCAGCCGGTCATCGTCCGCGGCCGGGTCGTCGAATGGCTCGACGGCGACGCCGGCTGGGAGGTCGTCGACCGGATCGCCGCCAAGTACATCGGCGGCCCCTACTCGCGCGCCGAGCAGCGGATCGTCGCGCTCATCGCTCCCGATCGGCAGAGTGCGGGCTGAGCTGGGCCTCCGGCTCCTCGTCGACCTGCGGAACGTCGCTCGCCGGAACCGTCGGCAGTTCCTCCTCCTCGAGTTCGGGCACCTCGTCGGTGGGCAGCGGCGGCAGTCTCCGCTCGGTCGGCACCGGCGCCCAGTCGTCGTCCGGTTCAGGCTGTGGGGTGGTCCGTGCTTGTGTCACGCCGACTCCAATCGTCACCCCGATTGTCCTCGCGGCGCCTATAGACGGAGACGTGCGAACGCGACTCCGCCGTGAACTCGGCGCCGGTCCAGTCCGCGTGCCGGCTCTCCAGGTCGAACCCGGCCAACTGGCCCATGAGGTCGAGCTCCGCCGGCCAGATGTAGCGCTGCGGGCAGCGGCCCACGCGCGCCTGTTTGCCGTCGTCGAAAGTGAAGTGGTACGAGACGAGGAGCTGGCTGAGGGGGTCGTACGTGTCGACCCCGATGTAGCCGGTCTCGGCGTGGAAGACGATGCCGTCCTGGCCGGGTGGGAGCTGGCGCAGCGAGGGCACCCCGAGCTCGATCACGAACCGGCCGCCGGGCGTCAGGTGCCGGGCGGCGTTGCGGAAACAGGCGACCTGCTCGGCCTGGGTGAGCAGGTTCGAAATGGTGTTGTACACCAGGTAGACCAGCGCGAACCGGCCCGGCGCGGCGGCGGTGGCCATGTCCCCCACCACGACCGGGATCGTCCGCTCGTCGGCCTTGGTCCGCAGCTGCGCGATCATCGGCTCGGACAGCTCGATGCCGGTGACGGGCACGCCCCGCGCGGCGAGCGGGACCGCGACGCGGCCGGTGCCGACGGCGAACTCGAGCACCGGCCCGCCGCCGGCCAGCTCCGCGAGGCGGTCCACGGTCGGGCCGAGGGTCTCGGGGGCGAACATGCCGCTGCCGGGCGTGTCGTAGCGCTGGGCCGCGTCGACATCCCAGATCTCGTCCTGCCGCATGTCGCCCACCCTCGTCACGACCTCCGGCGCTGTCCACCGAATTTGGCGGTGCTATCTCACAGATCGCGTCGGTACGTGAGGTGGACGATGCTGTCGCCGACGGTCCGGGAGTCGACCAGACGCAGCGGCCACGGCCGCACCGGCAGCGGGGCGCCGGTCTGGTCGAGCAGGCGGTCGCCCGCGCCCATCAGCAGCGGGAAAACCGCCAGCCGAAGCTCGTCGACGAGGTCCTGCTTGATCAGCGTGCGCACGAGCCGGGAGCTGGCGTAGACGCGGAGCTCGCCGTCGATCCGTTGCCGCAGCGCCGAAACCTCGGCCAGGTCGATCACGGTGGAGTTGTGCCACTCGGGATCGGTCAGGGTGGTGGAGACGACGTACTTGGGCAGGCGGTTCATGACGTCGGCCAGCGCGCTGGTGCGGGACGGGTAGCGCGACCCGAAGTACTCGTAGCCGCCCCGGCCCAGCAGCAGGGCCTGCGCGCCCAGCGCGTCGTCCAGCACCATCTTGGCCCACGCCTCGCGGTCGGCCGGCGGCAGCGCGGTGATCCAGTTGTCGGTGGTGAAGCCCTCCTCCGCGGTGGGGTCCTGCGTGACCCCGTCCAGCGTCACGTTCTCGAAGACGACGATCGTGCCCATCTCGGGTGCTCCTTGTTCGTACGGTCGAACTGCCGGTGAGATAGACACCGCCGCGGCGGGGAAACTGGGCGCGGGCGGACCGCCCAGTTGGCCGGGCGGGCGGTGTCGGTATGGGGAAGAGGTGCTGGAGAAGGGAACATCGGCATGGGCGAGCTGATGGCGAGGGCGCGAGGCGGGGACGGGGCGGCGTTCGCGGAGCTGACCGAGCCGTACCGCGCGGAGCTTCAGGTCCACTGCTACCGGATGCTCGGCTCGCTGGCGGACGCCGAGGATGCGTTGCAGGACACGATGCTCGCGGCGTGGCAGGGGCTCGGCGGCTTCCAGGAGCGCGCGTCGATGCGCACGTGGCTGTACCGGATCGCCACCAACCGCTGCCTCAACGCGCGCCGCTCGACGGCCCGCCGCCAGGCCCGGGAATGGGACATTCCGCAGGTCCAGCCGCCGGAGCCGACGCGTCTGGGCGAGGTCGTGTGGCTGGAGCCGTGCCCGGACTCGCTGCTGCCGGAATCCCGGTACGAGCGGATCGAGTCGATCTCCCTCGCCTTCGTCACGGCTTTGCAGGTCCTACCGCCGCGGCAGGTCGCGGTGCTGGTCCTGCGCGACGTCCTCGACTTCCCGGCCGGCGAGGTCGCCGAGATGCTGGACGCCACCGTCGACTCCGTCAACAGCGCCCTCAAACGGGCCCGTGCCGCGCTGCAACGCCGCCAGCCGGCGGGTTCCGAGCCGCCGCCCGCGCCCGGGTCGCCCGCCGAGGACGCCATCGCCGCGAAGTTCGTACGGGCGTGGGAGTCGGCGGATCTGGCCGCGCTGGTGGATCTGCTCACCGACGACGTGTTCGTGTCGATGCCGCCGGTGCCGTTCGAGTACTACGGCCGCGAACTCGCCGGGCGCTTCTGCGCCACCATCTTCGGCGCCGGGCGGCGGTTCGAGCTCGTGCCGACGCGCGCCAACGGGCAGCCGGCGTTCGGGGCGTACCTGCGCGGCGCCAACGGCGTCAGCCACGGGACGGGGCTGTACGTCCTCACCCTCGCCGGCGACCGGATCAGCGCCATGGCCCGCTTCGACAACAGCGTGCTGCCGTGGTTCGGGCTGCCGCGGTCGTTGCCCAGTCGCTAGGCTTTCGCGGTGACCGAAACCGAGTCCGGTTCCTGCCCGGCGGCGTGATCTGCTACGCCGCCGGCTCGGTGCTCGGGCCGGCGCTGCTCACCAGCGTCGTACATGCGGGGCGGCGCAAGGCGGTCTGCCGTTGCGAAGTGTCCAACATGGACGATGACGGTGTCGAGCATACGGTCGCCGTCACTCAGGGCATCATCATGTCATCAGGTCGTTGAGCTGCCTCTGCACCTGGCACCACCATCTCAAGCACGGCACGCACAAGGTGACGGTCGACGATGACGGCACCCTGCACTGGACCACGCCGCTCAACCGCAGCTACACGACCACACCCCACTGCTACTGACCGCCCCGTCGGGCCAAAGACCCACACACCGGCCAGCCCCCGGCAGGCGACCAACCTCCACCCCACCAGTACTGATCACCCCGATGGGCCACAGGCCCCGGTCCCACCAAGCCATTCCTCAACGGGACGCAAGCCCCTGCCCCACCTGCCCCTCCCCCACCAGGCGACGGAACCTCCGCCCCGCCCGACCACCACCCTCACCAAGCCACAACCCACCAGTACCAACCACCCGGCGGCCCACAGGCCACCTCCCCACCAAGCCCCAGCGGGCCACAGGTCCCTACCCCGCCGAACCATTCCCCTCCCAAACGACCCGACCTCCGCGACACCGGTACTGCCCGCCCCACCAGGCCACCGCCCTACCTCCACCCCAACCACTCAACCGCCCCACCCCGCCCCTCGTTCTTTGACAATTCCACAGCGAACCGAAAACCCGCCAACACACCCCCGGCAACCATCACCTCGGGTCGATTTTGTGTGGAGGTGGACGCTCCGCACAAAATCGACCCGAACCACGCCGCCCAAAAATCCGGGACCGTCCCCAGCGCCACCCAGAACCACATCACCGGGCGGCAAACCGCCTCAACCAAAAACAAATCCCAAACGCACGCACCCCTCCGTACCTAAAACCATCAAGCCGCACGCCAAAGAGCCACCCGGACCAACCACCGCCGAAAACACCATCACCGCGACGCCCTCAAGAACTCCCGGTTCAAATTCGCGATGCTCGCGAGCGGGATTCCCTTCGGGCACGACGCGACGCACTCACCGGTGTTGGTGCATCCCCCGAACCCCTCCTGATCCATCGCCTCCACCATGTCGAGCACCCGCCGCTCCCGCTCCGGCTGTCCCTGCGGCAGCACGTTCAGATGCGTCACCTTCGCCGACGTGAACAGCATCGCCGAACCGTTCGGACACGCCGCGACGCATGCGCCACACCCGATGCACGTCGCGTTGTCGAAGGCGACGTCGGCGTCGGGCTTCGGCACCGGGGTCGCATGCGCCTCGGGAGCGCTGCCGGTCGGCGCGGTCACGTAGCCACCAGCGGCGATGATCCGGTCGAAGGCGGACCGGTCCACCACCAGGTCCTTCACCACCGGAAAGCCCTTGGCCCGCCAGGGTTCCACATCAACCACATCGCCGTCGGCGAAGGACCGCATGTGCAGCTGACACGTCGTGGTGCGCTCGGGACCATGCGCCCGGCCGTTGATGACGACGCCGCACGAGCCGCAGATGCCCTCGCGGCAGTCGTGGTCGAACGCCACGGGCTGCTCGCCCCTCATGATCAGGTCCTGGTTGAGCACGTCCAGCATCTCCAGGAACGACATGTCCGGGCTGACGTCCTCGACGCGATAGGTGACCATCCGCCCCCGGTCCCGAGGCCCGGACTGCCGCCAGATGCGCAGGGTGAGTTTCACGTGTAGCTCCGTTGGCTGGGATGGACGTGGTCGAAAACCAACTGCTCACGGTGCATCACCGCACCGTGCTCCCACGCGGCGACGTACGCGAAGCGATCATCGTCGCGAAGGGCCTCGCCGTCGGCGGTCTGGTGCTCCTCACGGAAGTGCCCGCCGCACGATTCCTCCCGCAGCAACGCATCGAGCAGCATCAGCTCGGCCAGTTCGAGGTAGTCGGCGACCCGGTTCGCCTTCTCCAACTCCTGGTTCAAGTCGCCGCCCCCACCGGGCACGAGCACCGAGCGCCAGAACTCCTCCCTCAACTCGGGCACCCGCTCCAACGCCTTGCGCAGGCCGCTTTCGTTGCGGGACATGCCGCAGTGGTCCCACATCAGCAGGCCCAGCTCACGATGGAACGAGTCCACGGTCCGGTCGCCCTTGACCCACAACAACCGGTGCAGGCGTTCCCGAACCTCCGCCTCCACGGCCCTGACGGCGGGATGCGTCGGCTCCACCGGCTCGAACTCACCGCGTCCGATGTAGTCGTTGACAGTGGTGGGCAGCACGAAGTAGCCGTCGGCCAGCCCCTGCATCAGCGCCGACGCGCCGAGCCGGTTCGCGCCGTGGTCGGAGAAGTTGGCCTCACCGATGACGAACAGTCCGGGAATGGTGCTCTGGAGGTCGTAATCCACCCACAGACCGCCCATGGTGTAGTGGATCGCGGGATAGATCCTCATCGGAGCCCGGTACGGGTCCTCGGCGGTGATCCGTTGGTACATGTCGAAAAGGTTGCCGTAGCGGGCCTCGATCGCCGGCCGCCCGAGGCGCGCGACGGCGTCGGCGAAGTCCAGGTACACGCCCAAGCCCCCGGGCCCCACACCGAATCCGGCGTCGCAGACGTTCTTCGCCGCGCGGGAGGCGATGTCGCGCGGCACGAGGTTGCCGAAGCTGGGATACATCCGCTCCAGGTAGTAGTCCCGCTCCGCCTCCGGGATCTCGCCCGGCGCCCGGCCGTCCGCACGGCGCTTCGGCACCCAGATGCGGCCGTCGTTGCGCAGCGACTCGCTCATCAGCGTCAGCTTCGACTGGTGGTCGCCGGAACGCGGGATGCACGTGGGATGGATCTGTGTGAAGCACGGGTTCGCGAACCACGCCCCGCGGCGGTGCGCCCGCCAGATCGCGCTCGCGTTGGAGCCCTTGGCGTTCGTGGACAGGTAGAACACGTTGCCGTAGCCGCCGGTCGCCAGCACGACGGCGTCGGCGAGATGGGTGGTGATCTCGCCGGTGACCAGGTCGCGCGCCACGATGCCCCGCGCCCGGCCGTCGACGACGATCAGGTCCAGCATCTCGGTGCGGGCGTGCATCTCCACGGTGCCGGCGTCGATCTGCCGGCTCAGCGCCTGGTACGCCCCGAGCAGCAGCTGCTGCCCCGTCTGGCCACGGGCGTAGAACGTCCGCTGCACCTGCACGCCGCCGAACGACCGCGTGTCGAGCAGGCCACCGTACTCCCGGGCGAACGGTACGCCCTGGGCGACGGCCTGGTCGATGATCTGCTCGGAGATCTCCGCCAGTCGGTACACATTGGACTCTCGGGAGCGGAAGTCGCCGCCCTTCACCGTGTCGTAGAACAACCGGTACACCGAGTCGCCGTCGTTGCGGTAGTTCTTCGCGGCGTTGATGCCGCCCTGCGCGGCCACCGAATGGGCCCGGCGCGGGGAGTCCTGGAAGCAGAACTGCACCACTTGGTAGCCCTGCTCGGCCAGCGTCGCGCCGGCCGAGCCGCCGGCGAGCCCGGTGCCGACGACGATCACCCGGTGCTTGCGGCGGTTCGCCGGGTTCACCAGCTTGGCGGTGAACTTCCTTTCACTCCAACGCCTCTCCAGCGGGACGTCCGGCGCCCTGGTATCGGCGAGCGGAGCGCCGACGGTGTGCTGCAACATGGTCACGCCACCAATCCGGTCATCACGGCGATCGGCACGACGAGGAAGCCGCCGGTGATCACCACGGCCACCACCGTGCCGACGGTCCTGATCGTGCCGGTGGCGACGCCGAGCGTGCGGGCCGCGCTGGCGAAGCCGTGGTTGAGGTGCAGGCCGAGCATCAGCAGCGCCACGATGTAGATCACGTTGACCCACCACACGCTGAAGTCGGCGACGATGTTGTGGTACGGCTGGCCGTCCACGTAGTCGCGGTTGGCCACGCCCACCGTCAGGTCCAGGATGTGCCACACCACGTACACCGCCAATGTCGCGCCGCCCCACCGCATCGTGCTGGTGGCGAAGCTGACCCGGCCGTGCACGTACCGGACCGGCCGGGCGCGGCGGTCCCGCAGCGACAGCTGCGCCGCGGCGACGATGTGCAGCACCACCGCGACGATCAGGCCGACCCGCGCGATCCACAGGAACACCCCGTACGGCAGCGCGGGCTCCCCGATGGTGCGCAGCCATGCCGCGTAGCCGTTGATGTCGGCGGCGCCGAGGAAGATCTTCAGGTTGCCCAGCATGTGCGCGAACAGGTACGCCACCAGGGCCAGGCCGGTCACCGCCATGACGGTCTTCTTGCCGATCGTCGACGCCCAGAACCGGCCGACGGGGCGCTGTTTCTGTGGTGGGACAGCGATATCCGTGGACACCCCATCGACGCTAGGAGCGCGCCGATCAGAGGGCAAACAGAAGTTTTGTCTCGTGAAGATAGGCTGTGACTATGCAGATGCATCAACTCGCCTACTTCGTGGCCGTCGCCGACACCCGGCACTTCACCCGGGCCGCCGAGCGGGTGCGGGTCGCGCAGCCCTCGCTGTCCCAGCAGATCCGGGCGCTGGAACGAGACGTCGGCGCCGAGCTCTTCCACCGCATACGGGGAAATCTCTCGCTGACCGAGGCCGGCGAGACGCTGCTGCCGTTCGCGCGGCGCATCCTCGCCGACACCGAGTCCGCGTACCAGGCCGTGCGCGAACTCGACGAGCTGGGGCGCGGCCGGGTGCGGCTCGGGGCCACGCCGAGCCTGTGCACCGGCCTGCTGCCGGCCATGCTCGCCGGCTTCCGCGCCGCCTACCCTGGGATCGAGCTCACACTGCACGAGAGCGGCTCCCGCGACCTCCAGACCGATTTGTCCGAAGGCGCCCTGGATCTCGCGCTGATCGTCGACTCCCGGCTGCGTGACCAGAGCCTGCTGTCCACCGAGCCGCTGCTGATCGAGGAGCTGGTGGTGATCTCCGCCCTGGACCGGCCCGCCCCGGTGCGGCGGGCCCGGATGCGGATCTCCGACCTGAACGGCAAGCCGCTGGTCATGTTCCGTCGCGGCTACGACCTGCGCGACGCCACCGTCAGCGCCTGCCGCGCCGAGGGGTTCGAGCCGACCTTCGCCATCGAGGGCGGCGAGATGGACGCCGTGCTGGAGCTCGTGCGGGCCGGCATGGGGATCGCCGTGGTGCCGAGCACCGTTGTACGGGACGGGTTTCGCGTCACCCGGTTCGCCGATCCGGGGCTCAGCCGGGTCGTGCGGCTGGCCTATCGGCAGGACGTCCAGCCCTCACGGGCCGTGCAGGCCCTCCGCGATGCCGTCACCCACTACCTGGCCGCCGCCGACCTCCCTCGCGGCACCCAGTCACTGGCGCGGGGTTGATAGTGTAAGCCGCCATAAGGCAGACTGCACTATATGCTGAGCCGGGCCGATCGGGACGTGGTCGCGCTGACGGTGCTCGGTCTGCTGACCATGGGCCCGAAGCACACGTACGAGATGCACCGGCTGATGATCGACACGCACAAGGACTTCGTCACCGGGCTACCGCGCAGCATGTACCACGCGGTGGAGAAGCTCCAGCGTGACGGCCTGATCGAGGTCGTCGGCACGCTGCGGGACGGTCCGCGACCGGAGCGGACGGTCTACGCGCTGACCGGCGCCGGCCGCGCCGCGCTGAAGGACCGCGTCGGCCGGCTGCTGCGCACCCCCGACGCCGACTCGACGCTGTTCGTCGCGGCGCTCACGTTCATGGCCTGCCTACCCGTTCCGGACGTGCGAGCGGCCCTCGACGAGCGGGCCGCGACGCTGCACGCCGCCGCGACCGCCGCGGCGAAGGCGCTGGAGGAGATCCAGGCGCCGCGGCTGCTCCTCATCGAGTTGGAGTACCAGCTGGCGCGGGACCGTGCCGAAAAGGCCTGGGTCGACCGCATCGTCGCCGACCTGGTCAGCGGCCGGCTGGCCTGGCCGGACGACCCCACCGAGTTCATCGCGCAGCTGCCGTAACGAGAAACCCGGCCGGGTCTGCCAGGAGGAAGCCATGTCCACACCGCTGTTCGAGGTGTCCGCCCCGATCTCCGCGCCCGCCGCGGAGGTCGCGCCGCGCGTGCTGCGGGTCGCGCCCGGGCCGGTCGGCCCGGACAACGTCGGCATCATCGCCGCCGGCGAGGCGCGAGCCGGCCGGGTGGTGTCCGGCGGCCCGGACCGCTTCGACATCCACGCCGGCGGGCAGCACCTGCTCTATGTGGACGTCGACCGCGACACCAACACCATCGGCATCCAGGGCCACTGGTGGTACCGCGGCACGTACACGGTCGTGCCGGAGGCGACCGGTTCGCGGCTCGTGCACCGCGTGTACAACGTCGCCGAGCGGCTTCGCTGGGGCGTGCCGCTGGCAAACCGCATGTTCATCGGCTACCGCGCCCACCTCCAGGAGAGCGTCGACGCCCTCGCCAAGGCCCTCTACTCCTGACCGTACGATCGATGCCATGCTGCCGATCCGGGACATCGAGGTCCGTTACGGCACATACGCGAACTGCGCCGGCGTCGCCCTGGCGGTGGTGGACCTCGAACCCGGCACAGCGGGGGTCGAGGTGGTCGATGAACGCCAATCCCTTTGACGTCAACACACACGTCGATCACCAGGCGGGCCGGCTCGTCGCCGAGCGGCTGACCTCCTGACCGTTGCGTCGGCAACGTCACATCGTGCTGTCAGGACCAGCGGACCGGCAGCTCGAACACGCCGTAGACGGCCATCTGGTGGCGGAACTCCAGCTGCTCGAAGGGAATCGCCAGCCGCAGGCCGGGCAGCCGCCGGAACAGGGTCTCGATCGCCACCTGCACCTCGACGCGGGCCAGGTAGTGGCCGAGGCAGTGGTGGATGCCGAAGCCGAACGTCAGGTGCCGCGGCGAGGGCCGGTCGACGTCGAGGCGGTCGGCGTCCGGGAAGGCGGCGTCGTCGCGGTTGGCCGACGGCAGCGCGACCAGCAGCCCCTCCCCCGCCTTGATCAGCTGCCCGCCGATCTCCACGTCTTCCTTCGCCGCACGGGGCAGTCCATTGTGGACGACGGTGAGGTAGCGCAGGAGTTCCTCCACGGCGTTGGGAATCTTGGCGGGGTGGGCTGTCAGTTCGGCTAACTGGTCGGGGTGGCGCAGCAGCGCCAGCACGCTCAGGGCGGTCATGTGCGCGGTGGACTCGTGCCCGGCCACCAGGATCATCCGGGCCAGGTCGGCGATCTCCTGCTGGGTGATGGCCCCGTTGCGGTACTGCTCCACCACCAGCCGGCTCACCAGGTCGTCGCCGGGCTCGGCGTCCTTGGCGGCGACGAGTCGCATCATGTACTCGGACAGCTCCTGGTTGGCCGCCTTGACGCCCTCCTCGGAGGTACGGCGATCGGCCACCCGCAGCGTGCGCTGCTGGAAGAAGCCGTGGTCCTCGTACGGCACGCCCAGCAGCAGGCAGATCACCATGGACGGCAACGGAATCGCGAACGTCTTGACGAGGTCGCCGGGCTCGCCGCCGGCGATCAGGTCGTCCACGAGACCGTCGACCAGCCGCTGCACCGACGGCCGCAGCAGCTCCATGCGGCGGGCCATGAAGTCCTTGTTGAGCATGCGCCGCAGGCGGCCGTGCTGCGGGTCGTCGTCACGGATCATCAGCTGCCGGAACCGGAGATTCGCCTTGACCGCCGGCGTGATGAACGGGAAGCCGGGAGTGTGCGGGTCCGCGCTGAACCGCTCGTCGGTCAGCACCGCCTGCGCGTCGGCGTAACGGGTGATCAGCCAGGGCTCGGTGCCGTCCCAGAGCTTCACCTTGCCGACCGGATCCTGTTCGCGCCTTACCGAGAACGTCACCGGCGGGTCGAAGGTGTGGCTCGCCCGCGCCATCGGGTAGTCGGCGACAACGTCTTTGGGCAAGCTCACGACGCCGCCCGCAGCAGGTCGGCCAGCTTCTCCCGCATGATGATGTTGGTGCCGTCGGAGTGCAGCCAGATCGCCGCGTCCCGCAACAACTTCTCGATCCCGTTCTCCCGCATCACGCCCGCGCCGCCCCACAGCTCCATGGCCCGCCGCGCCGAGTCGAAGGTGCGCTCGGACACCAGCAGCTTCGGGACGATGCTCAGCGCCGGGTCGTAGCCCTCGGTGCGGGTCGCCTCACTGGCCGCCCGCAGCACATACGTCCGGGAGGCGTCCACGTTGACGTACATGTCGGCCAGGTAGGAGCCGACCGCCTGGTGCTCGATGATCGGCTTTCCGCCCTGAATCCTGCTGCGGCAGAACGAAAGCGTGCGGTCGAAGCATTCGCGGGCGATGCCCAGCGCGCACGCGGCGGCGTAGGTGTTGCCGGCGCGCATGGCCGAGATCGCGTCCTGGCGGGCGGTGTCCGGTGTGCCGAGCACATCGGAATCGGGCACGAACACGTCGTCGTAGAAGATCTCCGAGTTGTTGGCGGTACGCTCGCCGCACTTGTCGTGCACCTGGCCGATGCGCAGGCCCTCGGTGCCGGCCGGCACGATGAAGCCGGTGATGCCCTGGTCACCGGTGCGCGCGTAGGCCAGGATGATCTCGGCGCGGTTGGCGTTGGAGATGTAGTGCTTGACACCGTTGATCACGTACCCGCCGTCGACCCGCTCGGCCCGGGTGCGCAGGCCGCCGTTCGGGCCGGTGTAGGGCAGGAAGTTGTCCGAGCCGGCGGCCGGCTCGGTGACCGAGGCGGCGAACAGGCCGCGCGGGTTGGCCGCAAGCCGGGACAGGTGGCGTTCGCGCTGGTCGGGCGTGGCCATGGCGTGGAACACCTGCGCGATCTTCCAGTGCACGCCCAGCACCACGCCGATGCCCAGGTCCGCCGCGGCGATCTCCTCCAGCACGGTCACATTGGTGACGTGGTCGGTCCCGCTGCCGCCGAACTCCGCGGGCAGCGGGGCCTGGCGCAGGCCGTAGGCATCGGCCAGCTCGATGATGTCCCACGACCAGGCGTCGCGCGGATCGGGCTGCGCGTCGAGGTCGGCGGCGACCGGCCGGACCACCTTCGCGGCGAACTCCCGCGCGGTGTCACGCCACCTGAGCGCCTCGGGTCCGAGGCTGAAGTCCACTGTGTACCTCCGGTTCAGTTCACGAGCGCGGCGCGCACCGCGCCGGCGAGCCCGCGAAGCGTTGTGTCGCCGACGAAGTCGGCGATCGGGAGCGCCGTTCCCAGCGCCTGATTGACCCGCGTCCGCAGCCGGGACGCCATCAGCGAGTCGAGCCCGATCGCGCGGAGCGGGCGGTCGAGCGGCACCGAACCGGCGCGCATGCCCAGCGACTCGGCGACCTGTGCGGCCAGAAGACCCACGGTGTCCGAGGGGGCGTCCGGCAGCGGCGGACCGGCCGGAGCCGGCGCGGCCGGCAGCGCCGTTCCAATCCCGAGCGTGAACCTCAGGCGCAGCCCGGGAATCTCCGCCACGGTCCGCCCCTCGGCGTCGACCAGGCTGGCGTTCCCGGGCAGCTCGATCACGTTCTCGGGCGCGGCCGTCGGTGCCGCGAACCAGAAGTTCGCCCGCTGCCACGGATACCGCGGCAGCCGCACGCACCGCGTGCCGGCCGGGAACACGCGGTCCCACTCCGCCTCGACGCCGTGCGTGTACAGCGCGCCCAGCCCACGAGCCAGCGACTCCAGCTCGGACTCGTTGCGATACAAGGACGGCACCACGCGAACGCCCGATCCGAGCAGGGCCGTGCGCAGCACCGGATGAGGGCTGATCTCGATGAACACGGCGTCGCCCGTGGCCCGGACCGCCGACGCCAGCCGCACCGGATCGCGGAGGTTGCGTACCCAGTACGCCGCATCGAGCCCGGCGCCGTCCACCACCTCGTCGAGCACCGTCGAGTGGATGGGCACCGAGCCGGCTTGGGGCTTCACGTCGGCGAGTTCGGCCAGCAGCGGCTCGCGCAGCGGGTCGATCTGCGGGCTGTGTGAGGCGAACGTGACGTCGACCAGGCGACAGAACACGCCCTGCCGGTCCAAAGTCTCCTGGATTTCGCGAAGTGCCTCGGGATCACCGGACAGCACCGTGGAGTGCGGGCTGTTCAGCGCCGCGATCGCGACACGGTCGATGTACGGTCCGATCACCTCGGCGGCCTCGGCCTCGGACAGTTCGGCGGTGGCCATGCCGCCCTGGCCGGCGATCTGCTTGCACAGGCGGCTGCGTCGGCAGATCACCGCCGCCGCGTCGGCCAGGCTCAGCGCCCCGGCCACGTACGCCGCCGCCGACTCGCCCATGCTGTGTCCGATCACGACGTCCGGCTCGATGCCCCAGTGCCGCCACTGGGCGGCGATCGACACCTCCATCGCCCACAGCACCGGCTGGATCCGGTCCAGCTCGGTCAGCCAGCCGGTGTCCTCGCCGAGCAGCAGCTCGATCACCGACCACCCGGCCTCGGCCCGCACGGCCTCGTCGCAGGCGGCCAGCTGGTCGGCGAAGACAGGGGAGTTCGCCAGCAGCTCGCGGCCCATGCCGGCCCACTGCGAGCCCTGGCCGGGAAAGACGAACGCGATCCGCGGCCGGTCGGCGGGCGTCGCGTCGGTCGCCGGGAGCGGGCTGTCCAGCTGCTCGGCGAGGTCCTGGCGGCTGCCGCCGCCCACGGCCAGCCGGTACTCCTGCGGCTGCCGGTGCTTCGCCGCCGTGGCACAGATGTCGGCCAGGTTGTCCAGGCCCTCTCCCCGCAGGTAGTCCACATAGGACTTGCGGAGCTGGTCGAGCGCCGGCTCGGTGGCGGCCGACAGCACCAGCGGCAGCGGCCCGGCGGGCTCGACCGAACACGGCCCCTCGACGTGTTCGGTGAGCACGACGTGCGCGTTGGCGCCGGAGATGCCGAACGAGCTGACGCCGGCGACCGCGGCTCGGCCCCGATCGGGCAGCGCCGTGGTCTCCGTCGCAATGGCGACGTTCAGCTCCTCGAACGGGATCGCCGGGTTGGGGCGGTCCAGGTGCAGGCTCGGCGGCACGATCCGGTGTCGCAGCACCAGCGCCGCCTTGATCAGGCCGGCCAGGCCGGCGGCCGCCTCGGCGTGGGCGATGTTGGTCTTCACGGAGCCGACCAGCAGCGGCCGGCCGGCCGGCCGCCCGGCGCCGAGGATCGCGCCCAGGGCGCCGAGTTCCACAGGGTCGCCGACGGAGGTGCCGGTGCCGTGCGCCTCGACGTAGTCCACGGAGGCCGGGTCGATGCCGGCGTCCACGTAGGCGGCGCGCAGCATCTCCTCCTGGCCGCTGAGCGCGGGCGTCATCAGGTAGCCGCTCCCCCGGCCGTCGCCGGTGACGCTGCTGCCGCGAATCACCGCGTACACCGGGTTTCCGTCGGCGAGCGCGGCCGGCAGCGGCTTGAGCGCGATTACCGCGACGCCCTCGCCGCGCACGTAGCCGTCGCCGCCGGCGTCGCCGAACTTGCAGCGGCCGTCCGGCGACAACACGCCGCCCTGGGACAGCGCCACCGTCTCGTGCGGCTGGAGGATCATGTTGACGCCGCCGACCAGCGCGAACTCGGACTCGCCGAGGCGCAGGCTCTGCACGGCGAGGTGCACCGCCACCAGCGACGACGAGCAGGCGGTGTCCAGCGAGACGCTCGGGCCGCGCAGGTCGAGGAAGAACGAGAGCCGGCCGGGCAGCGCCGCGCGGGTGCCGGAGTTCACGCCGGAGTGGATGTCGAGGACGCCGGCCCGGCTCAGCAGGTCCCAGTAGTTGCTCATGGCCTGGCCGACGTAGACGCCGGTGCGGCTGCCGGCCAGGTCGCGCGGCCGGATGCCGGCGTCCTCGATCGCCTCCCAGGCCGTCTCCAGCAGCAGCCGCTGCTGCGGGTCCATGGTTTCCGCCTCGCGCGGGGAGATCCCGAAGAACGCGGCGTCGAATCCCCTGACGTCGTCGAGGAAGCCGCCCCGGCGCGTCGCGGTCTTGCCGGGTGTGCCGGCCTCCGGGTGGTAGACCGCCTCCACGTCGTAGCGGTCCGGCGGCACCTCGCCGACCTGGTCGCGGCCGTCGCGGACCAGCCGCCACAGCTCGTCCGGCCCGGCCGCGCCCGGATACCGGCAGCCGATCCCCACCACGGCGACGGGCACGCGCGGGGTAAGCGCTTTCCCGTGATCAGTCACATCTCCCCCAGTGCCGGTGAATGTACCGCCGACGATAACTCACATGGCGGCGCGTTCCGTGTCGCCTGTTATCTTCCCGACAGGCCGGATCGCCATTTATGAATCGCGTCACCGGCAATTCATCTGTCCGTCACCGTCGAATAGAGGAGCAATGTCGAATTCGCAAGTGGTCGATCGGCTACTCATCACCGAAACCGTCACGCGGATGGGTCGGCACATCGACCGCGCCGATTGGCCCGCGCTGGCCGAGGTGCTGGCGCCGGAGATCGCCCTGGACTACTCCTCGCTCTACGGCGGCGCGCCGCACCGGGTCAGCCGGGACGAGCTCGTCGGCCGGATGACCCGGTTCGTCGCCGCGCTGGACATGGTCCAGCACCTGATCCTGGGCGTGCTGGCCACGGTGGACGGCGACAAGGCGATCGCCGCCGCCAACGTCGTCGCCGTGCACCGCAAGGCCACGCACCTGGGCAATCCGCTCTGGACGGTGGCCGGGACCTACGACTTCGGGCTGGTCCGGACGGGTGACGGCTGGCAGATCGACGCCCTGCGGCTGACGGTGTTGTGGGCCGACGGCAATCAGCACCTGCGCCCCGCGCCGCCCAGTTCGTGACCGCGCACCAACCAACCAACCACCAGCAGCCACCCGCTGGTCACCAAGTCACCGGCAGCGCCCTCAGCCCCCGCACCAACATGCCCGTTTTCCAGGGCAACTCCTCCTCCGGCACCGCCAGCCGAACCGTCGGCAGCCGGCGCAGCAGGGTTCCGATCGCCACCTGGAGCTCGATCCGCGCGAGCTGCGCGGCGATGCAGAAGTGCACGCCGTGACCGAAGGCCAGGTGCGGGTTGCGGCCGCGCGTGACGTCCAGCCGCTCCGGGTCGTCGAAGACCAGTTCATCCCGGTTGGCCGACGCCAGCTGCGGCAGCACGGTCTCGCCCTTGCGCACCAGCACGTCACCGATCCGGATGTCCTCCAGCGCGACTCTCGGCCCGCCGGCGGAGGTCTGGATCGGCACGTACCGCAGCATCTCCTCGACCGCCGACGGCACCAGGCCGGGGTCAGCCAGCAGCAGCTCGCGCTGGTCGGCCCTGGTCAGCAGGGTGTGCGCGAAGTTGCCGATCTGGTTGGCGGTCGACTCGTGCCCGGCGACCAGCAGCGTCACGCCGAAGTTGACCAGCTCGTCGCGTTCCAGCTCCGCCCCTTCGTGATCGACTTGGGCGAGCACGCCGAGCAGGTCGTCGGTCGGCTCGACCCGCCTGACGTCCACCAGCTCGGCGAGGTAGGCCTTGAGCGCCGCGCCGGCGGCCTCGATCTCCTCGGCCGGATACGCGGTGATCGACACCACCCGCTCCGACCAGGCGCGAAAGCGATTGCGGTCCTCGAACGGCACGCCCAGCAGCTCGCAGATCACGGTGATCGGCAGCGGCAGGGCCAGCCCCTCGATCAGCTCGGCCGGCGGGCCGGCGTCGATCAGCCGGTCCAGCAGGTCGTCGACGATGGCCTGCACGCGCGGGCGGAACTCGTCCATGCGACGGCTGGTGAACGCCCGGGCCGCGAGCCGGCGCAGGCGGGTGTGCTCGGGCGGGTCCATGGTCAGGATGGTCTTGGCGCGGGCGATCACCGGCTGCGGCCGCGGAACGTCCGCGCCGAGCACCGCCGCCCGGCTGAACCGCGGGTCGCCGAGGATGGCCCGGACGGTCTCGTGGCCGATCGCCAGCCAGCCGTCGCCGCCGTAGGGCAGTTCGACCCGCAGCAGCGGATCGGTCCGGCGGAGGTCCCGGAATTCGGGGTCGAGGTCGAGGCGGTGGGCGGCGCGGAACGGAAAAGGCCGTGTCATGGCGCCGAGTACATCGGCGCGTCGAATTTCCCGTCAATTCGACTTTCGATACATCAGGTCGCGGTGGGGACCGGTCCGGCCGGCGCGCCGTAGAGGCCGGGACCGGTGACGGCGAGCTCCTCGAGGAATTCCGTGGACGCTCGATAGGAGGACTCGATGAGTTCCGCGGTGTGGCCGAAATCGAGCGGCGTCACCGCCTGCACCGGCGCGCCCGGCAGGTAGACCACGGGCACCTCGGCGGCGGCGAGATCGGCCTCCAGCACGGCCTGGTTGCGCATGCCCAGCGTGGCCCAGAACAACAGCGTCTCCGCGAGCGTGCCGGGGACCTCCGGCAGGTGCCCCGGGAACGTGCAGTCCAGCACCACCAACGACTTCGCACCCATCGCGAGCGCCTGCCGGATCGGCACGTTGGCCAGCACGCCGCCGTCGTAGAGCACCTTGTCCTCGCGGTGCACCGGCGGGTAGATGCCCGGGATCGCCGCCGACGCCACGATCGCCGGCACGAGCTCACCGGACGTCATCAGCACCGGCAGCCCGGTCACGGCGTCCACCGCGACGGCCCCGAACGGCAGCGCCAGCTCGGCGAAGTCCGTCGCGCCGTTCAGGCCTTCGGTCAGCACCTCGACCAAACCGGTGTTGGGGAACAGGTACGTCCGCTCGCGGCGCAGGGTGCGCAGCTGCGCCAGCGGCCCGCCGGGGAACACCCGCGCCCGGGTCATGCCGGCCCACATCTCGGTCAGCCGGTCGGCGGCGTGCCCGGGGTCCAGCGCGACGAGCGAGCCGTTGACCGAGCCGACGGACGTGCCGGTGACCAGGTCGGGCGCGATGCCCCGGTCGGCGAGCGCGCGCAGCATGCCGACCTGGATCGCGCCCAGGCTGCCGCCGCCCCCGAGCACGAAGGCGACCGGGCCGGGCAAGGAGATGGGGTCCACGGCCGCATCGTGCCAGCTCACCCGCTCGGCCGCCGGGAAGACCCGGACAGCGCCCTAACTGGCCGTTGACGAGCACGTATCCGGTCTGTAACGCTGTGAGACCTGTCACGCAAAAACTGAACAGACTGCCGTCAATTCTTCACACTGTGGTGGAAGAACCCGGCCTCCTCGCCTTCCCCTGCACTTCGGACGAGAGGTAGACCAGTCGATGAGCGCACCCCGACCCCTGCGGAGACTGGCAGCGGCGCTGCTCGGTCTCGGCCTGTTAGCGATGGGCGGCCCGGCGCTGGCCGCGAGCGCGCCACCCGCCCCCTCGAAGGCGCCGGCGGTCACGGCCTCGGCCAGCACGGACGCCCCGAGCGCCGGCAAGATCGCCGACGCCGATCGGAACTCGTACTGGCAGAGCTCGGGGGCCGCGTTCCCGCAGTGGGCGCAGCTGGACCTGGGCAGGATCACCCGCTTCGGCGGCGTCGTGATGAAGGTGCCGGCAGGCTGGAGCAGCCGCACGGAAACGCTGGCCGTGCAGGGCAGTGACGACGGCAAGGGCTTCGACACCATCGCCGCGTCCAAGGCGTACACGTTCGATCCCAAGTCCGACAACACCGTCCGGGTCAACTTCGGGACCACGCTGTCCCGGTACGTACGCGTCGAGATCACCGGCAACTCCGCCGGCTCGCAGGCCCAGCTGTCCGACCTCGAGGTCGTGCCGGCCACGGTCGACGCCACCAACCTGGCTCTGGGCAAGACGATGAGCGCCAGCGGCTCGCAGGGCGGGTACCCACCGAGCAACGCCAACGACGGCAACCAGGGCAGCTACTGGGAGAGCGCCAACAACGCGTTCCCGCAGTGGTTGCAGGTCGACCTCGGGGCGTCGGTCAGCAGCACGCAGATCGTGCTCAAGCTGCCCACCGCGAACTGGGGCGCCCGCACACAGACCTTATCCGTGCAGGGCAGCACCGACGGCGGCAACTTCTCGCAGATCGTCGCGTCCGCCGGCTACACCTTCGACCCGGCGTCGAACAACACCGTGACGATCAACTACTCCCCCGTCACCACCCGGTACCTGCGGCTGAACTTCACCGGCAACACCGGGTGGCCCGCCGGCCAGGTGTCGGAGTTCGAGGTCTACGGACCGGCCAGCGGCGACACCACGCCGCCCAGCGCGCCGACCAACCTCGCGTTCACGCAGCCGGCCTCCGGCCAGATCAACCTCACCTGGAGCGCCTCGACGGACAACGTCGGCGTCACCGGCTACGACGTCTACGCCAACAACTCGTTGCGCACCACCGTTTCCGGCAGCACGCTGAGCTACACCGACAGCCAGCCGGACACCGCCACCGTCACGTACTTCGTGCGGGCGCACGACGCGGCCGGCAACCAGTCCGGCAACAGCAACAGCGTCACCCGCACCGGCAGCGGCGGCGGCAACCCCGGCACGAACCTGGCCGTGGGCAAGCCGATCAGCGCTTCCTCGACGCAGCTGAACTTCGTCGCCACCAACGCGAACGACAACGACGTCACCACCTACTGGGAGGGCGCCGGCGGCACCTATCCGCAGACGCTGACCACGCAGCTGGGATCCAACGCCGACACCAGTTCCGTGGTGGTGAAGCTGAACCCGGCCAGCATCTGGGGTCCGCGCACGCAGACCATCGAGGTGCTGGGCCGCGAGCAGAGCGCCACCGGGTTCACGAGTCTCGTGGCCCCGACGACGTACTCGTTCGACCCGGCCACCGGAAACACGGTCACCATCCCGGTGTCCGCGCGGGTCGCCGACGTGCAGCTGAAGTTCACCGCCAACTCCGGGGCCGGCGGGGGCCAGGCCGCCGAGTTCCAGGTGATCGGCGTGCCGGCGCCCAACCCGGACCTGACGATCACCGGGTCCTCGTGGACGCCCGCGTCGCCGGTGGAGACGGACTCCATCACCGCCAGCGCCACCGTGAAGAACATCGGCACGCTGTCCGCCGGCGCCACCGACGTGAACTTCTACCTGGGCACCACCAAGGTCGGCACCGCGCAGGTCGGCGCACTGGCCGCCGGCGCGTCCAGCACCGTGTCGGCGTCGATCGGCACCCAGGTGGCCGGCTCGTACCAGCTGACCGCCAAGGTGGACGAGTCCAACAAGGTCATCGAGCAGAGCGAGAGCAACAACTCCTACACCAACCCGACCGCGCTCGTCGTGACGCCGGTGCAGAGCAGCGACCTGGTCGCCACCACGAACTGGACGCCGAGCAACCCGTCCGCGGGCAACCCGGTGCAGTTCTCGGTGACGCTGAAGAACCAGGGCACGATCGCCTCGGCGAGCGGCTCGCACGGCATCACCGTGAAGGTCGCGGACGCCTCCAGCGGGGCGACCGTGGCGACACTGACCGGCTCGTACAGCGGCGTGATCAACGCCGGGGCCACGGCCAGCCCGGTGAACGTGGGCAGCTGGACCGCGGCCAACGGCAACTACACGGTCACCACCACGGTGGCCAACGACGCCAACGAGCTGCCGGTCAAGCAGGGCAACAACACCAGCACCTCCAACCTGTTCGTCGGGCGCGGCGCGAACATGCCGTACGACTCGTACGAGGCGGAGAGCGGCGTGCTGGCCGGCGGCGCGGCGATCGTCGGTCCCAACAGGACGATCGGCGACCTCGCCGGCGAGGCGTCCGGCCGGCAGGCCGTCACGCTGAACCAGACCGGGGCGTCGGTGGAGTTCACCACCCGCGAGGCGACCAACACGCTGGTCACCCGCTTCTCCATCCCCGACGGCACGTCGTCCACTTTGGACATCTACGTGGACGGCACGCTGCTCAAGCCGATCAGCCTCACCTCGCAGTACGCGTGGCTGTACGGCGCGGAGGCCTCGCCGGGCAACGACCCGGGCGCCGGCTCCCCGCGGCACATCTACGACGAGGCGAACATCCTGCTCGGCACCACCGTGCCGGCCGGCCACAAGATCAGGTTGCAGAAGGACGCCTCGAACAGCGGCGCCTTCGCGATCGACTTCGTCAACCTGGAACTGGCCACCGCGCAGGCCAACCCGGACCCGGCGCACTACGCCGTGCCGGCCGGCTTCACCCAGCAGGACGTGCAGAACGCGTTCGACACCGTGCGGCAGAGCAGCACGCTGACCGGCGTCTACCTGCCGGCCGGCGACTACCAGGTCAGCTCGAAGATGACGGTGTACGGCAAGGCGATCACCGTCGTCGGCGCGGGCCCCTGGTTCACCCGGTTCGACGCGCCGAGCGGGCAGACCAACACCGACATCGGCATCGACATCCAGAGCAGCGCCAACGGGTCCAAGCTGTCCGGCTTCGCCTACTTCGGCAACTACACCAGCCGGCAGGACGGCCCGGGCAAGGTGTTCAACCTGACCAACGTCTCGAACATCACCTTGGACAACATCTGGGTCGAGCACATGATGTGCATGTTCTGGGGCCAGAACGTGCAGAGCGTCACGATCAGCAACTCCCGGATCCGCGACACCTTCGCCGACGGCGTCAACATGACCAACGGCAGCTCCAACAACCACATCGTCAACGACGAGGCCCGGGCCACCGGCGACGACAGCTTCGCCATGTTCGCCGCCACGGACGCCGGCGGCGGCAACGAGACCGGCAACGTGTTCGAGAACCTCACCGCGATCCTCACGTGGCGGGCCGCCGGCTTCGCCGTGTACGGCGGCGAGGACAACACGTTCCGCAACCTCTACGTCGCCGACATGCTGACCTACGCCGGCATCACGGTCAGCTCGCTGAACTTCGGCTACCCGATGCGGGACTTCGGGCCGGATCCGACCACCATCCAGAACGTGTCGATCGTGCGGGCCGGCGGCCACTTCTGGGGCGCGCAGACCTTCCCGGGGATCTGGATGTTCTCGGCCAACCAGAAGTTCCAGGGCATCCGGGTCAGCGACGTCGACATCGTCAATCCCACCTACAGCGGCATCATGTTCCAGACCGACTACGTCGGCGGGGCGCCGCTGAACCCGATCACCGACACCGTGCTGACCAACGTGTCCATCAGCGGCGCGCAGCAGAGCGGTGACGCCTACAACGCCAAGTCCGGCTTCGGCATCTGGGCCAACGAGCTGCCGGAGGCGGGCCAGGGCCCGGCCGTCGGCTCCGCGACCTTCACCAACCTGAAGCTCTCCAACAACTTCCAGGACATCAAGAACACGACCAGCACCTTCACCATCACCCGCAACTGACACACCCCCCGTGAGTCGCGCTCTCAGGCACACCGAATGCGCGTCTCAGGCACCTCTTCACGCAGGGAAGGACGCCTTACCCTCGCTCAACGCGGGTAAGGCGTCCTTCCCTGCATCCGGGTTCAGGCCGAGCGGGACGCGGATCTCGGTCAGGCCGGCGTCGGTCTCGGACCAGGTGAGCCGGACCAGCGCGGTCTCGCCGTCCACTTCGAGCACGTCGCAGGTCACGGCGGTGGGCGTCGGGTAAGGACTGTCGGGGGCGAGGTCCCCGGCGAAGATCACGCACTTGTCGGTGATCTCGTGCCGCTCGTCGTCGCCGAACCGCACCAGCACAATGCCGGGGAACGGCTCGTCGTCGACCCAGCGCACGGCGGTCGCCGGGATGTCGCGGCGGCCACCCGACCATGGAACGTCCTGCATGCCACTCAGTGTGGCGACCGGCGGCGCGGACTTCGCCCGGTTTTCTGCCCGAAACCTACATTCGGTGTGTCCAAGGGCGAACCCTCATTTGGTGAGCTACCGTCGATGACATGACACCCAAACGGAACGTTAGCGCAGGTCAGGACGCTGCACGACCGGTCACATTGGACTCCTATGGGCGGCTGTCCCGGGTCCCGGAGACCGGTGAGCTGGAGAAGATCGACGTCCAGTGGGCCGACAACCGCAAGGTGGTCGAGCGGGTCGGTGCACGGCTGGGCCAGGAGCTTCAAGACGGGCTGTCGGCGTGGAAGCGCGGTGTGCGCCGGCCCGGCTGGGAAGCGTTGTTGGAACGGGTCGAGTCCGGTGTGGTGGACGGGGTCGTGGTCTGGCACACCGACCGACTGTTCCGGCAGCCCCGCGACCTGGAAAAGCTGATCGAGCTGGGTGAACGCGGGTTCAAGGTCTACTCCGCGCACGGCACGCGGGACCTGTCCGACCCTGACGATCGGTTCATTCTGCGGATCGAGGTCGCCCACGCGGCCCGCTCGTCGGATGACACCGCGCGGCGGATCAAACGCCGGTTCGCCACGTTCCGGGAGCAGGGCAAGGGCACTGGCGGGCCGCGCCGGTTCGGGTTCCCCGGCAAGGACCTGACCTGGACGCCCGGACCCGGCCAGACCAAAGACGATCAGCCGTTGGTGTCGGCGGATCAGGTGGCGCGGGAGCGCCAGGCGATCCGGGACGCCGCTGAGGCGGTGCTGACCGGGGTGTCCATGTGCGAGATCGCGCGCCAGTGGAACGCGGCCGGGCTGCGGACGGCGGCCGGGCGGAACTGGGTGCAGGTCACCGTCCGGGACACGCTCAAGCGGCCGACGTTGGCCGGGGTGATCGAGCACGAGGGCAAGCCGGTCGGTCGCCTGCCGGGTGAGCCGATCCTGTCGCAGCGCACGTTTGACCGGGTGCGGGCGTTGATTGCCGGGCGCAAGCGCGGCCGGGTGGCGGGGGAACGCTACGTCGGCACGGGGTTGCTGCGGTGCGGCAAGTGCTTCCACAAGTTGTCCGCGCACGTGCAGACCGGCAAGACCTACAAGGATGGTACGAAGCGGTTCGATTACTTCTGCTGCAAACAGCACCGGGGATGCGGCGGGGTCTATGCCGACGGCGGTTCGGTGGACCGGGAGTTGCGGACGTTCACGATCAACCGGCTGTCCGATGACCGGCACGCGGCGGCGATCGCGGCGGCCCGCGCCCGGGTGGCCGATCGGCTGGCCGAGGTCAACGACGAGATCGACGATATCGAGCGGCTGCACCAGGCGTTGTCGGCGCGGTTGGGGGCGCGGCAGATGACGTTGGACGCGTTCGATGCCGCCAACGAACCGTTGGTGGCCGATCTGGCGCGGTTGACGGCCGAGCGCGAGGCGTTGTCGGGCGGCAACGCCGACGGCCCGACGCAGGCGCAGAGCCCGGAGGAGGTGGCGCGGCAGTGGGATGCCGGCGGGTTCGCCGAGAAACGGTCGTTGTTGACGCAGGCGTTGGGGCGCAACTGGATGATGGTCGAGCCGTTCACTCAGTCCGGTCGCAAGAGGTTCAACCCGCGCCGGGTGCACCCGGTCAAGCCCAAGAGCGCGGCGGAGGTGGCCGCGCGGGCGGCGGAGGTAGCGGCGGAGATGGCGGCGCGGGCGGCGGCCCAGTGACCCCGTTGCCGCCCGATGTGGTGCGCGTAGACGTGAGGGTGCTCCCAGCTGTCACACGACGGCGGGGAGCACCCTCACGTGTGGGTGCGGCGCGGGTCAGGCGGCGCGCGGCACCGGTGGTTGTTCGGTGGGCGGATCTTGGCCGGGGCGTTGGGCGCATTGCCGGTCGATCCGGCGCAGCACTGTGGCTACGGCGTGGATCTGGTCGGCGGTCATCGGCGGCATGGCCGCGCAGATCAGGCCCCAGTACTGCTGTGAGTCATCCGCGCCGGGCGGCGCGAACAACTGCTCTGGGCGGACGTTGACCGCCCCGGCGAGCCGGGTGAGCGTGTCGGCGTCCGGTGTGGCGCTGCCCTCCTCGTAGGCGGCGATCGTGTCGGTGTCCAGCCCGGTCCGGGCGGCCAAGGTCGCCGGGGTGTAGCCGAACAGTTCCCGGTAGGCGGCCAGTCGTCCGGGCGAGAACACGTCGGGTTCGGGCTGTGTGGGCGTGTCCTGACCGGGGTCGGGTAGGGCGGTGAGGTGACGTCGGGCGGTGGGCTCACGGCGTAGGCGACTGGGTGTCTGGTGGCGTTGTGGGCGGGATGGCACGGCGGTTCCCCCTCTCTCGTGGTGGATGGGTGTGGCGGGTGTTGCGGGTGGCGTGGTGTGTGTTCTTGGCGGCTCCTTCTCTGCCGCTGGCTGGCCGTCAGGCGGCGCGGCGGAGCGCGGCTGGTTGGGGTAGGTCGATCAGGCGGTATCGGGTGCGGGTGCCGGCCAGCAGCCACACCGCGTCGGCCGGGCTGTCCGCGTGGAGGTCGTCCATGGCGGCGGTGGCCACGGTAAGCGCGCCGAGCGCAGCCGGTTGCGCGGACATCATGCGGTGGAAGTTGTTGTGCCGTGTCACGCCTGGTAGCACGAACAGAATCGGGTGACTCACGTCCGCCGACGCCAGATCACGATATCCACCGAGCTTATTGAGCACCGTTTCCAGCTTTTCCGTGCCCGTGTCATATTCAAGGAAAAGCCCTGTTGAGCGGCCGCTGTCGACCCATTTTCCGTAGCCGTCCGGCCGGACGATTCGCGCACACGCCTCGGTAATGGCGCACTCGTTCCACCATTCCACCAACTCGCATCCTTCTTTATTTCTGGCGTGTTCCGTGAGTGCGACAAAGAAGTCATTGACGCCAAGGAGGTGATTCAGGCGCGGATTCTGGGCGAGCTTCAGCACCTTTTCTTGTGTTTTCGCCGCCGTGGGCAATGTGTCGCCGTGGGTGGCGGCGTGGATCATCGCGCCCAGCGTGCCCAGGGTGTAGCGCCAGGACTGAGAGCCGGGCCGCACGCAGGTACGGAACCGGGCGAGCACGCCGCGCTCGGTGAGCCGGACCAGCCGCTTGCGCGCGGTGTTGTCGTGCGCGAAGAACAGGCGCGCGATCTGCCCGGCCGTCAGCGCCCGGTGATCGGCCAGCAGGGCGATCAGCTCCCGGTCTCGGCCGGTGAGTTGCTGCCCGGCGGCGATCGCGTCAGCGACGCTGCCGGGCAGCGCACGAACGGCCGAGTGGGTGGCTATATGAGCCAGTCGGAGTTGCGACATCAGTCCTCCCAATCCCGGTCTACCTGCGGTTTCGCAGGCCACGGCGTCCCGGTCGGCTGCCCCGCTCCTAGGCGGGGTAGTGAACGGGGTACTGAGTGGGGTAGTGACTGGGGCGGTGAATCACTCGGCTGTGTCGGCACTGTTGGGCCGGCAGGGTCTGCCGGGTTCGGGGTGCCGGGACGCACCTGCGGCGCCCCGGGGGCGGTGGCCAGGCGTTGCCGCTTCTCGGCGTCAGTCCGGTCGGCCACTGGCAAACCGATGCGGGCCCGCGCGGCGGCCCGCAACGCCTCCGCCCGGCCCGGTATCGCCGGCGGCAGCGGCTCCGAGGCCACAGTGAACGGGGCCGCGTCGTGTCCGTGGTGCACGATCCGGGCCACGACCTCGAACGCGCCGCGCCGGCACAGATCGGTGTCGGTGAAATACGGTGTCACGTGCCGGACCAGCTTCGCGGCGTCGTCCGGGGACACCGTGAAAAATATCTTGTTCCGGGCGTTCGCGTTCACCGCTTCCCGCACCTCGGCCGGCAGTTGCGCCAAATGCTGATGCGCCAACACCAACGAAATACGGTAACCGCGGGCCTCGGCCAAGGTGTCGTCGACACCGATCGGCAAGTGCAGAAAATTGTGACACTCGTCCACCACAATGGTGGCGTCCCGTCGATCATCCGGCGGCAACGCGGAGCGGCGTATTGCGTGCGACCACAATCCGGCCAGCAGCAGCGAACCGACCATTTGGGCGGTGTTCTCCCCGATCTCGCCTTTCGCGAGCCGGGCGATGAGGATGCCGCCGTCCAACACGTCGGTCAGGTTGATCGTCGAGCGGGCCGCGCCGAGCAGGTCCCGGGCGAACCGCCGCGAGAGCACCCCGCGCAGCCGGGACAGGATCGGTCCGCACAACTGGGCGCGCTGCCCGACCGACAGTTGGTCGAAGCCGTCCCAGAACCCGTCCAACCCGTCCGGCTCCCCGTAGTGTGCGAGCAGGTCCCGGCGATACTGCGGGCGGGTCAGGATGGGGATCACGTCGGCCAGCGTGGAGCCTGGCCGCCGCGCCAGTGTGAGGCAGACCGCGCGCATCACGTCGTCCATCCGCGGTCCCCACCACTGGTGGTAGAGCTGCCGGAACACCCCGACCACGTTCTCGGCCGCCCACTCCCGCCCGGCGTTGGCGGTGGCCGCGCCGGGCGCGGGGGCGAGCACGTTCCACGCCGCAGGCGCGTCGGTTTCGGCCGGGTCGAGGATGATCAGGCGGTCCCCGCAGCGGGCCGGGAGGCGGTCGAGCACGTTGCGGGCGAGGTCGCCTTGGCAGTCCAGCAGCGCGACACCGCGCCCGGCGGCGGCTTCGTCGAGCACGTGGTTGGCCAGCCAGGTGGATTTGCCGGAGCCGGTCACGCCTTGCACGTGCAGGTGGTGGCGGGCGTCGGCGACTGCCAGCCCGATTCCCTCGCCCCGGTCGTCGATGGTGACGCCGAGTGGCTTGGGGTGGCGGCGGGCCGGGTGCTCGGCGGGGGTGAGCCGTAGCCGACGCGGCCCCCGCTGCTGGGGCTGCTGCTGTGCGTGGGTTCGATCGGCGTGGTGGGTTGGTCCGGTGTCGGATCGACTGGTGTCAGGCTGCCTCATCGCGGGTGTCCTTTCCCTTGCGGCGGTTGGGGTTGTCCCCATTCCTGTGGATGCGCTTGTGGACAGTGCGGCGGACGCGGGGCAGGTCTCGGGCCGCCGGGCGGATGCGCGCGGTGGTGTCGGTCATGCCGTACTCGCTGGGGGTGGCGGGCAGGTGCCACAGCGCGGCCAGTTCGCCCACGGTGGCGACGATGCTGTACCGGGTGCGGGTCGGGCGGCGGCCGTCCAGCCGGGCCGAGGCGTTTCCGGTGGTGTGCACGCGCACCGACGCCAGTGGGGCCGTCAGGTCGAACCCGCCTACCAGCGTGGTCAACGCCCGGTTGTGGGTGTCCCGGGTGCCCGGCCCGGCGTAGCCGACGCGCAGTGTGGCCCGTAGGTGCGGGCCGTGGCCCTGCTTGACCGCGATTGTCTTGCGGCGTGCTTCGGTCGCCGGGTCTTGCCCGGCCTGGTCGGCACCGCGCGGGCGGACCGTCGGCGCGGTGGCAGTGCTGGTCGGCCCGGGCAGGAACAGGTCCATTCCGGCGACGAACAGGCGTAGCGGCAGGGTGATCAGCCACAGCAGGCCGCGCGCCCACCACGACCGGCCACCCGTGCGCACGGTGGCGCGTTCGGGGGTGACGATCAGTTGCACGCACGCCCGCTCACCCGGGCCGAGGCGTGATAGCGCTGAGAGCACCGCGCGCAACGAGTCCGCCTCACCCGTGTCGACGGGCCGGGCCAGCCGGGCGGTGTCGACCAGAGGAACCCAGGGGCCGCCCTGTGGGTGGACTTCCGCCGCCGACACCCGGACACCGGGCGGCACAATCCACTGTGGAGCGCCTGCGTGGGTATGGGCCCGCGCGCCAGGCCAGACGTGGGTGACAGCGTCCGCGATCGGCTCCGCAGGCAGCGCCGGCGGGACCCAGATCCCGGCCCGCACCCGTCCGGCGTCGGAGGTGAACTCGATCGCGAGCTGCCGGGGCGCCAGGCCCCGGCGCCGGGTGCGGTGCAGCGTCCCGACAATGTTGTGCCACAACGCATGCGCGCCGTCACGCGGCATCGACGCGGGCGGGATGATCTCCACCCACCGCGCCGATTCCACCGCCTCACGCCGGGCGCGGGCGACCGCGACCGCCAGCACCGCGCCGACCGTCAGCGCGAGCACGGCGGCTACCACGAGAAGCGGCCACCACGCCTGCACCCAGCGGGATAGGGTGAACGACAGCCACGACAGGAACGTGTTGGTAGTGCCGGCCGGGTCGCAGGCGAACGTGGTCACCGGAGAACCCGTCGCACAGGACGGCGGTGACGCGTGGACCGGCAGCGCCGCTGCCGCCATCATTGTGATAAAGTGCTTGCGTAGCATGAGAAAACTCCTTTCGGTTGGGTTTGATGCGTGGCGCAGTTCTCGCCGTGGTGCAGGCAGCCTGTTGTCTCGGCCTTCCACCACGCGCGTGTTTCCAGTCGCTGTTCAGTTGGCGACCGTCTGTCTCACTGGGACGGTCGGTGTGTCATCGAGGCTTGTGCCGCTCCTTTCTCGAATCTGTGACGGTGTCCGTGACGTGTCTCGGTCATCCTCGGTGGTCTCGGGGTGTCATGCGGCGGCAAGGCCCGGGTCGTCTGGTTCGGTGACGGCCGGGAATTCCCGTGCGCTGTCTCGGTTGTCCGGCGGTGATGTGCTGCCGGCGGGCGTTCGGATGGTTGTCTCGGTCGTCTCGCCCGACGACGCGGAAACCAGCGTTGCCGGTCCCGTGGTGATCAATTCCGCGGTGCTGTTGTCGTCCACTGTGGGACCGTCGTGGTTCGCGGGGGTGGGGATGCGGCCGGTGCGACGCCATCGCGCCAGCACGGCGCGGCCGTAGTCGCGGGTGCCCGCGATCCGGTCCAACTCCGCTCCCGTGAGCACCCGGCCCGCCGCGCGGGCGGACCGGTAGTGCTCCCACATCACTCGTTGCGCCTGCCCCCACGGGGCCTGACGGCCGGGGGTGGTGGTCTCGTTCTCGGCTGGTGTCTCGTTCACAGTTAGTAAGTCCGTCTCGCGGGGCTGTTTCAGACAACCGAGACGAAGATTTTTTGTCTCGTCGGCCGTGACAGCGGTCATTGTCTCGGCGTGACTGTCCCGGCCGGTGGAGTAGATGAGGATCTCCACCGCCAGCAGCAACGCGACCGGCGGCCAGCCGGCCACCAGCACGCCGGCCCAGTCGAAGCGGTCGGCCGCCGCGACGTTCGCGGCCAGCGAGACCGCCACGCCCGTGGTGAACGCCACCCGCACCACCGCCCGGACCCAGGGCCGTGCCCGGCGCAGCGCCGGGTCCAGCAGCGTCAGACTCGCCAGCACCAACAGCCCGTCCACCGATAGCGGCCACACCACCGCCGGCACACCCCGCGCGCCGTTGCCGGAGGCGAAGGCCCACTGGTGGTCGTAGGAGGCGTACGCGGCCACAGCGGCGACCACACCGGCCGCGCCGCCTTGCAGCCATCGCCGCCACCACACGCCACTGTGACGGCCGGTCCGGTCAGGGTGAGGGTGAGGGACTGTCGGTGGACTGGTCACCCGATCACCCCGGCGGCCTCGCCTGCCACCCTGCATTGCGTGACGCGAATCGTGACGTCCTCGGCGGCCTCTGCCCATACCGCGCGTTCGGAGGCCAGGTGTCCGGCGCAGACCCGGCGACGGTGCCCGGACGGGTAGTCGATCACCGCGACGCGCGGTTGGTCGCAGTGCCGCCGTTGCCGCTTGGCGTACTGGTATCCCTGGCACTTCGCCACGCGGCACCGCCACCCGCCGTATCGCCACTCCAGGGTGTCCCCGTGTCGCCGGCAGCCGCGCACCGGCATCGAGCACCGCCGCGTGTCGCCCGCGAGCGTGGCCTCCTCGACCCGGACGGTCCACCGTCGCTCCGGGGAGCGTTCCTCGTAGGGCACGGGCATCAGCAGTGCCGCCACGTCGACGGGCGCGCCGTGCGCGATCAGCGACTCCGCCAGCCGATACCCGGTCTCCCGGGCCCGCAGCCGTTCGGCCCGCCGGATCTCGGCCGGCATGTGGTCTTCTGGCGCGAACCCGGACGGCCATGCCGCGTCCCGCCGCACATCAAACTCGGTATACGTGCGCTTGATCATGATCAGTCTCCTGTCTCGTCGTTTCTCGTCGCTGCCGTCCACACCGGACAGCCAGGCGGTCCCGCTTCTAACACCCCTTAACTCCCGAAATACGGCTGGTTCGGGACACCGCCCCGCCCAACGTCACCCAAACGGAGGGCGGCGACGGCGGCGTGGTCCTTCGCCGTCCATCCCCCGACTCCGAAAATCGGCCCGCTTTTCCCGCTTCGTGACTACAATGTGACCCAAAAAGTTGGCGGTGCCCCGATCCGCCACGCGCCCGGGGCCCACCGGGCCGACCCTCACGAGCCGGCCCGGCAGCGCCTCCAGTGGACCCGAAGATCACGAACCGTCGTGGGGCGTTTCCGCATCGACCGGCCCCGCCGCTGACGGCGTCGGCAGAGTGCGCAGCACCGTTCCAGCGGGGAACATGCGCCGATGCCCGGCGCACAACCGCCACTGCCCACTCGGCTTGATCGTGCTGTGCGTGACGACGGCGGCCGGCAGGTCGCAGTGGCCGAACTTGTGTCCCGGCGGCCACCGCCGCGCGCATCCCTCATGCCCGCAGGTGACGCCCCGGCGGGTCTCGGTCAGCGTGTTGCCGTGGTCCGGGCACAGCCGGCCCCAGGGGAACTCGCACACGGTCTCGTCGGCGGCCAGTGCGCCGTACTCCGCTTCGTCCTGCTCGATCTGCCGCTCCAACGCCCGCTGTCGACGCGACACCCGTGCGCAGCGACGCAGGATCTCGGCTTCACCGTCCTCTGCCGTGAAGCCCTGCGCGATCACCAGTTCCATGGCCCGATACCACATGTTGGCGGCGCGGTACACCGGGTCGTCTGCCGACCACGGGTCGTCGGCGTCCCGCTGGTCGTCTGGGTGCCGGTCCCACGCGGCCGGATACGGGATGTGCGTGAAGTCCTCCACCTCGAAGTCGTCCGCCTCGACGTCCTTGGCGTCGTCGTGGTCGTCCATCTCGGTGCCCTCCCACTTCTGCTCGTTGTTGACAAGCCGAAGAAACACCGCGCCGTCACCGCCGCGAACCGAGAGCGGCTCACCATCGGCGCGCCATGAGTCGTTCATGATCGAAACCTGACCTTTCATCGTAGGAAGATGCCGTCATCTCGGCCCGGCGAACCGAGGCCGGACAGGCCAGGGGCACCGATGCCGTATTCGGTTGTGTGACAAGGAGAACCGTCGGAGAATGGCCGACGAACCAGATCGACAGCGCGCACGGGACATGCGTGGTCCACGCGGACGTAAACACCGGTGACGGCAAGCCGCCGCCGGGACGCAAGGACGTCGGTCCTTGGCGCTGCGCACCGCCGGGACTCAAGACACTCGCGGCCTTGAAACGATCATCGCGAGTCGGTTACATCCGGCGGAGCCCGGGACAGCAGCACCCCGGCCGTACCCTGTAGCCTTCCTGGTTGACACCGGTACGGCACGCGGGCTAAAACCCCAGGACCCTCTAGACTCCCATCCGGGGGCGATCGGCGCAATAGGGTTTACTTAAGCAAATCTCGGCGCCGCCTCGCACAGCGGGCTGACCAGTTCGCCGCGCACCCTGTCGCGCTGAGGCCTGGAGTCCTCGACACTGACGCCGCCTCCGACCGAGGGATAGCCAACCGCTACCAGGATGGCAAGACTGCTGGCATGGGAAACGGACGTGAGGACCTGTCGCAAGTCGACGTCATCGACCCGATCGACGGCGTGTGCATCACGGGCAACACCGCGCGGGAGGTCATGGCCGACGCCGCCGCGTGGTGCGCTCGACACTCAGACGAGCTGGAAGTCCTGGACGTGGCATGGCGCACCGGCGGCTACGAGTCAGTCGGCCACCCCGTCAAGTACCAACTCCGCGTCTACTACCGCCCACTGTGACCGGCCACGCGCAGCTGTACCGATCCCTCCGTCAGCCCGTCGAACACGAAGTGCGACTGGACCACCGGCAACAGAGGAAGCAGAACAGCCGGCTCCCGCTGGGATGAGGTCGCGCCGCGATTCCTGTGCCGTTACGGCAACCGTCACGAAACAGCGCACGAGTCGACGCCGCGCGGCAGCCGCCGCACCGCGCCAGCCGCGCGCGATGTGGCTCCGCATTCAGCCCGGCAGCCCGCTGTCTCGTGGCGGCGCGCCAGCCCGAAGCCTTTGCCATAGTGCGGGACTCCGACGGTGACCGACTCGCGTTAAGCCGTTGGGAGCAACGTATATCGCCGGGCGACAGATACACATATGTCGCATTTTCTCGAAGATCACCCGTTTGGTCGCGTCGAATGTACGGTTGTGAACGCCGAGTAGTGGACATTTGATCAGGACTTGATATTGAGTGTGGCCTGCCTCACACTTCCTTTTTGTCTTGACCGAATCGCCGTGAATGTGGATAGCATCGCTCCCGTCGAGCTCGACCTCGGTCGAGAGGGGGCGATGCGTTGTTCGCAAGAACAACGACCACGGGGGATTCTGTATGTTCGAATTTGGCTTGACGCCTGCCCCGGATCGTCTCTACTGATGCCCAAGTCTCGACGGTCGCACATGTACACAACCATCTGAGGGGTATTGGCGAATATGCGTATCAATCTGGGGGCGAAGGTTGCCTCGGCCGTTGCCGTGGGAACTGCTTCGATTTTGCTCTGCATGCAAAGCGGGGCTGTGGCCAGTGCTCAGCCCGTCTCGGCCGGCAGTCACTCGATTATGGCTGCGTCGACCAACGTCTCTACTGGCAGCCAGGAGTTCGCGCAGATCGCGCAGGACCTTCACAACAATTACAAGCCGGCCTCGGCCAGCGCGAAGGCTCAGGCATTAGCGCAGGTCAAGCGGCAGATCACCAAGGGTGCCATCGTCGTGCACCTGCCCGTTGGCGCGGGCTTGGCCGCGGGGGGCGCGGGAGTGGTCGTCGGCGTTTCCGGCGTCACCGTCGTGTCCATCCCAATCCAGGGCGGTGGCCTGGTAGCGCCCAGCGCGCTGGTCGTGCAGATCGGGCTGGATGGCGCCATGCACACCAGCGAAGTGCAGGCAGCCTCCACCAGCGCGACGTCCGGTGTGCTGACGAGTTGGATCGACGGCCAGCTCTACCGACACCTTGCCAGCAACGACAACGGCACCATGACTTCGGCGAACACGCAGGTGCCGTCAGCCACGCCGGCAGGCACCATGAAGCCGATGGACTGGTGGGACGACTTCACCAAGTGCCTCAGCGACCACGGGGTCCCGGCCTGGGTCGCGGCGGCGATCAGCGCCATCTGTGGTCTTGCTGGAGTTGCAGTGGACTGCGCCATCGGCGTGGCGGTGTGGTACGCCGGTGTCATCGCTCAGTGCTACGGTGCCTAGTCTCCATCAGGCGCGTCCATGCCATTAGGTGCGTCCCAGCGCGCCACCTAGTAATTCCATCCTGAAGTATGAGCAAGAGCGTCGGTCTCTCGCACCATAGTCGGAACAGGAGACCGGCGCTCTTGCCAGCGTGTCAGAAGCTGCCCAGACGTCCATCGCGTTAACGACAGAGCCCCATCTTTTAGAAGCCTTCGGCGAGCTTGTTGCTCAGTAGCTTCTGGAGTGATTTGACGTGTAGTTGGTAGCGGCTTCGACCAAGGGGGGTCAGTCGGAACCATGTCCGCGGGCGTCGACCCACACCTCCTTTGCGTACCTCCAGATACGCTGCCTCTTCGAGAGCTCGCGCATTCTTGGACACTGCCGAGTCGGTCAAGCCGGTTGCTTCCCGCACGGAGGCGAAGTCCACCCATTGTGGTCCTGCGGCGAGCAGTGCGCAGATGGATAGGCGCGGCAATGGGTGGATGAGCGGATCCAGCCGCTCATCGTTGCTGGTCACTGCCGACCACGCCGTCGCGGATGTTCTGGCGGATGCCAGCGTTGATCCTGTATGTCATGGTCGCGATTGCGGCGCCAGACAGCACGGCAAACACGATCGCTGCGGGAAACACGGCTGTGGACGTGCTGTCGACCAGGTATAGGACGAGTTCGACGACCACGCTCGCGATGATCACGCCAACTGCCGGCCCCCTATGCTGCTTCCAGGCTGGATACGTCGGGAACCCCGGCCCCTGATCCAGAGCCGACCGGAAGTGGAACATCACCATCAGCGCGAGCAGTCCTACACCAGCGAGGAAGCTGTACGGCAACCCGGGCAGGCCGAGAAGCTGGTAGTCGTGGGCAGGGAAGCCGCTGACCATCAGCACCGCCCAGCAGACAGTGATCAACACGGGATGCCACCAGGGCAATCGGACGCGCGCTGCCATGGCCTGTCGCTGCCGCGTCACTTCGTCCAACGCCTGACGAGCGTCGTCCGTCATATGAAACCCCCAGGTCAGAAATTTTCCATTTGGATAGTACTTTCCTGGACGGCGGCGAGCAATACGAGCACGCCAGACGGCTACGTGCCGCCCGAGATCCGGCGGGTGGAGCTGCTGAAGCCGCGCGGGAGACCGGCTACCACCTGGCGGAATCGCCGCTCTCCTCCTGCGCGCTGGTCGAGATGGTGGCGCTGATGTCCGTCCCACCGGCAGCACCGCCGTAACCCCGAACTCGAACCGCCGAACCCACCACACCAGAACCACCACAGGAGCCGCCACGGTCCCCGAAACCGTTGTCGTAACCACCCCTCGTAGAACCCCCGCTGCCCGCCGGTGGCCCTGGCAACCGGTGGCCAGGTTGGCCGACAAGCCACCCGGCGACGTCGGCCGCACCGCGCGGTCGGCGCACCGCTCTGCCCACCGTCCGTTGGCCACGCTGAGACCGGGAGGCCTCGACACCGCCGCCGCGTGGTGCGCTCGGACGTGTTGGAAGTCCTGGACGTGGCATGGCGCATCGGCGGTTCGTGTCAGAGCAAGGAGCCGTTCCGCCTGGCCTGAGCCCGGCATCCGACGCAAGTCTGCACTGTCGCACCATGTAGACGTCATGCATGTGGGCGTGATCCGCGCTCACGACGACGAGACCAGGTCGGCCAGCCGGGCTGCCTCGCGACAACAGGCCATGTGCGCCGGTTCACCTATCTGAACCGGATTGGTTCAATTGACTACGGCTCGCGCGATATGTCTCATAAGGTCAATTACATGCAACGCTCCGTCGCACTTCAATTGGACTTATTGGACAGATACGGCGCGCGGGTGGTGTTCTGTTCACATTTAACAGGGCCATTATTACGGAAAGTGATATTTTTCAAAGCAGTGGCGTGACTTTTTACACCCTGCTACCGTGGGGTCGCATCACCAAAAGGGGGGCCTTTGCGTGACATGAATCATTCCTTGGTTCGGTGCTGAAATATCTCGCCGATGAACAAGTTTCGCGCCGCTCCGCGCTCACTTTGCGGGCGGTATCTAGCGTCACCCCTAGGCTCCCGCAGGGTTTCTTCGATACCTACCTGGGGTTGATAGGCGTGAGACAAAATCGACACGTAATCGTCTACGCGGCAGCGGTATTATCCGTCTCAGCTCTTACACTCGGCTCGCCGGCTATGGCCGGTGCCTCAACCTCCCAGTCACCGCACGGAAATCCTACGGCGACTCACGCGAACACGTCCGCTTGTTCGACCGGCGCGCAAAAAGTCGGCAAGTCGAAAACTGTATGCCTGTCCGCCACTAAAGGGACAAAAAAGGATGTGAAACGTGCCGACGTCCTGAACGCGGCACACGAAAGTCTCAACCGAAAGCAACCGCGAGTTGCGCCGCACGATGTTCCGGGTGTTTGCGCGCAGGGCTACTCAAACCCCGACCGGTTCACGTCGTGCAGCGACGAACAGTGGACGATAACGGAAACCGAAACAGTCGACGGTGAGACGACTGTGACGGGAACCCTACCGGTGGACGTCGTGTCATCCGCCCAGTTCGGCACCGACGACACGGCCGACTGGACCCTATCCACCATCCTCAACGTGGGTACAGGGGTCGGAACATTGGAAGGGGGCGTAGCCGGCGACATGAGCACCGGATGTGGACACAACCCCGATGTATGTGAAATCACCACCGGGGGCGCCGAACCTGTCGACCTCACGAGCGATACCACCATCCTCGGCGAATGGGACGAAATTGACGTCGGCCCCGCCCGCTCCACCAACAACACGGTCGATGATTTGACCGGGTATATCGGAGTCGTGCTCGACCTGACCGGGCCCGCCGGCGACCCATTTGAGCTCAACGATGCTGGCGACAACAGCCTGTGGGGCCGATGTGACACTGTGAACCCCGGCTTCGACTGCGTGGATCCGCTCGCCTCTATCGCGGTCGCGTTCGACGCCACCACAAATCCCAAGATCGGCCCCGTCGCAGACCACGTTTACACCGCTGAGGCGACTCTGCCAAGCCATTGGGGCAACCCCAATATCGGCCAGGCCCTCACACGGACTACCAACGAGACGGTCATCGACGCTAACCGTGCCGCGGCATGCGCTAACGTACCGCCCTCGTGTGATGAGTATCCGATGGCGTCCACAAACCAAGGCGCTGCCACGACGCCGCCCGGAGACTGGTCAGCTGTGACGGTGCCAGCCTCGGCGAATAACTCGCAAGGCGGCATTCTGAACAATTTCTACAGCTTCTATCGCGTGATCGATGACGATCAGTTCTACGTACTTGCGGTGCGCGCGGATGGTTCGCGATCATGGTGACATGACCGCCATAGGCTACGGTGACGACGTGGTACTGACCGTTCGTGTACGTGACGGCCAGTACCACGTCCAAGCATCCCACGAGCGCGACGACCCTTGGCCCGACAGCACCGAAAACCTGACCACAGGCGAAGAGAACTGGTTCGCCGTCATCTGTGGAACGGCGCACGGACCGGTCACGGTCCGAGTGCGACTCCTCGACAGCCCACCCGACGACGGTACGGACAGCCAGTGGGAGATTGTCACTGAGCGTGACATCGTTACGGACGACGAGCTGCACCTAGTGGAGATCTACGCGGCTGGTCAAGGCAGTGCGATCGCGACAGGAGCTGGCACATTCCGTGTCCGCGTCCACGCGAAAGACAGGATGGTGGCATACCAGGCCGGAGGCCTGACAGAGGCCCTGGAAAGCCACGAACTCTGGATCTGGCCCACCGATGGCTTGCAAGACCCGCAGCTTCTCACCGGCCCTGACGAGTACTCTACGAACTACTCCTGACAACATGGCTGCACGCGGGCACTACTCGCGCTCCGAAGGGGTGATCAGGTGAATCGCCGTCTGCTGGTGGGTGCCGCAGTGACCTCCTGCGCGCTGGCGGTTGTCCTGGCTGCACTGGTCGCTGTCGGCATGCGGCAGGCCGATTCGGGTCGACCCCCGCGCAATGATGCGCCTGGATCCACGAGTCCGGCTGCTGGTTTGACCGCGCAGCGAGACGCCACCGGCCTGCCACTGGCACCGACGACTTCACTCGCTGAGCGGCTTCACAGCCAGGTGTTCGACCCTCGGCCTTCGCCAACGCGTTAGTCGATCATGCCGTGATCGGCTCCGGATGCGCTGAGCCTATGGCTTCAGTGGCTCGCGCATTCGGACCGGCGGACTCCATTGCAAGAGCCGTCGAACTGGGATTCAATACAGAACACCCGGCGACATGATTCGTGACATTTGCTCTAACGGGCGTCGGTTTACAAATTCCCAATTACGGCGCAGCGTGTCTACGGAGGCGTTAAAATGAAGACTTTGTTGGACAGCTTGTCCATCGATCCGCGAGCGTGAAAAACAAGCCCTGCCATGAAGTCCACTAGACGCTTGGCGTCTTCGTTTGCAAGTTTGTTAAGATCAACAATTACAGGCCTATCGTCGCGGTAGTACTCGCCAATCTCGCGAGCTTCGGTATACTTCCTTGGCGCAATGCGGGGTGTGTCGTCCAAGCTGATCTCCGACCGCTTCTTCGCGTCGGTACCCGCCTGGCTCAACACCTCCGCTTCGTTGGCAACCTTGTCGAACTTTGCAGATACGCCTGGGGCGTCAAGCTGAATAATTCGTCCCAACAGGCGGGTTAAGGTACGTCTAAATCCAATCAGTATGCCGGCGATCAGGATAGGCCAGACCAAGACTTTGACGTACTCCAGCGCCGTATCTGCAACATTCACGCGCTCTATCCTAGCTGGTCAGCGCTTCCGTGCGCTGGGCTGTTTGAGTGATCGCATCGGAAGTCCGCCACGGCGCCGACGTCACCTGGAGCGGTCACTCCGATTGGCGATTCATTCTTGCCGTTTGCAATGCTCCCAAGATTGGTATTGATGTCGAACTTACTGACGCGAAGGCTTCAATAGATCGTTAGGGTGAATCTTAACAGCGTGCTGAAATCACCCCTTCGTTGTCAACTGCTTGACGATACGTACTAACGTATCCAATGGCGGCTTTACACTGCCTCCTGCGTTTGAGGGGCCGCCACCATGGTGCCAAGCGAAAACAGATGACGGAGGCGCCCGTAAGGAGTGTTGAAATGTTCTTTAGTCGGTCAGAACTTAGGTCCGGTGACCTTAGAAACGTGCTGAATTCGTGCTGATACCGGGTGACAACGTCCTGCCCCTTGCTGAAAATCCTCGGGTGTACTGAGTACAGGTGCTCAACATACTTGCCCAGCAGTATGGTCAACTCCTCCCGAAGTGCCACTTCCCTCGGATCACCCCCTCCATCCTCCATGGCATCCAGTAGAGGGGTTGCAACGTTCATTATCTCCCAAGTGAGGCGGTAGACCTCCCTTTTTGACCGTGCAGCTACAAGAATGCGTTCCTTTCTAACCTCCAGTGTCGGCTTGGCAATCCATTCGATCCCCAAGGCAACGACTGCCGAGACTAGGGCAGGAACCAGAATGCTAGTCACGTGAACAATATAGCAGTAACCCGACCGCGGTACCTGGTAAAGATCGGACAATCGGTGCACTGTCAAGCCCTTCGCAAGTCGTGGCCCACCACCCCGCGCACATCCCGGTGCACCCTGCCGTGACCCGGGGCGCAGAAATACGTAACGCGCCGCGCGGCTCGTCGGAAACGGAGCGAACGACGAGAGGGTTGGACAGGCCTTACCTTGCGGCGGTGAGCACCCGGCAGACGTCCGCGAGCGTTTTCGCCACAGCCGCCGTCGTGGCCGGCGCTGCGGTGATCCACACGTCGCCGGCCGTGTTGCGCCGTCGGTGGAGGAACCACCGGCCGGAGTCGACGTCGATCACGTGGACCGGGAACTCACTCCGCCGCCGACGCCCCAGCTGATCCCGGACGGCGACGTGAATCTGCGCCGCGCTGCTGCGGGGCTGCGCCACCAGCTGCCGCAGCCGAGCCACCGACGGGTCCGTGCGGCCCTGCCCGGCGAACACGCTGAACTCCTCGTCCTCACTCGCGTGTCGGCCTGCCGCGCCCTGCACGGCGCTCGCCGGCACCGAAAGGGACTGCCCGTGCGCGGGCTGCGTGGGCGGCAGTAGACCGAGTACCGCATCGGCAACGGAGTCCGGTCGGATCGGATGCAGCGTCAGCGTCGTGGCGTCCAGCACTGCGAGCACCGCTGAGCCGCTCTCGGCCGCAGCGACGATAGACATCGGTTCCGGATGGTGTTGGTGGGCAATGGTTCCGTAGAGGTCGATGTCGGGTCGTGCCAAGGCGCGGAACGTGTGGACCAGGTCGGGGTGCACGCCGCGCCGGGCGTCGAACAGACCCGCCCGACCCAGCTCGTCACCGGCCCGCCGCGTGGAGGCGATCAACCGGTCCGGCTCGGCGGTGTCCGGCAGGACGAACAACGCTTCGTGCTGATCGCCGATCTTCTCGGCAAGCCAGGTGAGGGCATAGGTGGACCGCGACAGCGTCACGCTGCTGTGGAGCATCGTTCTATCCGCCGATCACGCCGCCGGCCGGCAACGACGGCGGCAGGTCGCCCACGACCTCGCTGCCGTTGTCCTCATTGATCAAGTACGCGGCGGTCTTGTGTTCCTTGTCCTCTTCCCGCTTACCCCCGCGCCCGGCCGCGCCCGCGCCACCCGCACCGGCCTGCCCGGCCGCTCCCCGAGCACCGGCAACAGCGCCGGCACGTCCAGCCATGCCCTCCGACGCAGCCCCCGCACCTGCGCCGGCCGAGCTGCCCGACCCGAGCGCTCCCGCGCGCCCGCCCGACGCGACACCAGCAGCACTGCCGTAACCCGAACCCGAACCACCGAATCCACCACCGGCGAACACGCTGCCGAACCCGCCGCCCGCACCACCAGAACCACCACCGGAACCGCCACGTTGCCCGAAACCGCTGTCGTAACCACCCTGCGTGGCACCCCCGCTGCCCGTCGGCGGTCCCTGGTAGCCGGCCACGTTGGTCGACGAGCCGCCGGGCGTCGTCGGAGGCAGCGCGCTCGGCGTGCCGCTCTGCCCACCGCCCGGCCCCGAATCGCCCGGCCCTGCATTAGGCGGGGCGACACGGTGCCCGGCGTTCGACTGCTGACCGGTGCTGGAATGCCCGAACGTCGGGTTGTAGCCGCCAGGCTGATTAATCCCCGTTCCCTGCTGCTGAGTCGAACTGGAATCATTGCTCTGGCCCGTGTTGATCGAGGTGTCACCCTGAGGAATCGTCGCCATGTGAGACTGTGTCGGCGGCAGATACGCGGTGTACGCCTGCTGATTGTTCTTCGCGCCCGATTGATAGGCAGCGGCGCCAACGGCATCGGACGCCGCGCTGATCGGGTCCGACATCAATGGGTTGTTCGGCGGTGGCGGGTTGTCCGGAACATTGACGAGCTTGCTTTTCGTCCCGTCGAACACGGAAATCTGACCACCGTATGCGCCCTGCTTGGCCCCGGCACGCTGGGCCAGCGCCTCGGCTATCGTCTGGGACGGGCTGACGTTTTGTAGTGCCGTTGCGCCAGCAGGTCCGGTCCATCCACCTTGCACGGCGGCATTGGCCTTAGCGAAGTGGTCGGCGTACTGTGCAAGATTCGTATGCAAGGTGCCACAGTTGTTCTCCGCGGTACCGTAGTCGCCCGTGCCCGGACCCGTGTGGAACCACTTGTAGATCTGGGCTGGATTGGTGCCGGCAACGGCACCGTCGAAGAAGACAGCGTTGCTGACGCTATCAATCGAGTTTGTGATGCGCTGCCCGCCGGCCGAGTCGCCTGTGATGAATGTATAGCCGTCTCCGACGGCCGTGCCGACAGCATGGCCCACCGCGTTGCCGGCATCGTCAATCCCCTTGACGACGCTGTTGCCCACGGAGCTGAGCCAGTCCCCCAGTCCCATCCGTGATCACCCCTTAAGTGTGGCCACTACATCGGCAGCGACTGTCTGATTCCGACCGCACGGCGTAGCCTCGTCCGTAGCGCCAGCGCCAATGGTTACCGCAACTTCCACAAGCTGGCTGTTGCTTACACCTACGGACACCTGACAGTTCCCCTGACTCCTGCCGTCGGCCGACAATGCAATAACGGCAGGGAATCCGCCGATGTTCGCGAGCGGTGTGAAGACGGGAAAGGTGTCCTTTTGGCCATAGATTCCAGCCAGACCCTGACTTGCATTGGGAATTATTACCGTTATTCCCATCTTCGCCGGACCGTCCAGATCTACCCACGTGCAGGATGGACCATTTGCATCTGAAACATCTTTGCCGGCAACGGTCACACTCAAAGACTGCAACTGGGAAGCTGTCAGTGTCGAACATGGCGTCTTGTGAAAGTTGGAGACATTCAATGGATGTGTTACATTTGGCGTGCCTGGCGGCAGTGACTCGGCCGACGATGTAGGTGTTGGCCCGGGGGTGCCTCCTGTAATGCTAGGAGATGAACACCCTGCGAGCACCAACCCGGTAAGCGAAACGACCCCCGCAATCAATCGCGCCCGCACTTACTGCCCCTTCGCACTCAACGCGTACTTGGCAGCCTCGTCAGCACCAAGATAGTGCTTCATAGCCGCTTCCAAGTTGGCCACATCGTTCTTGGTCTTGGCTTGCAAGTCCAACAACGCCTTATAATCATTCTGATGCGCATCTTGCATCGGCTTGTGAAACTGGGCAGTCAGCGGGTCATTTCCCGGGGCGCGGACATGCAACAGACTCTCCGCCTTTGCGATGTCGGGGACCATCATCGCCAACACCGCTTTGAGATGGTTGATCGCCTGCTGGACTTGGTCTGGGTCGAAGTACGTCCCGCCGCCCAGGTCAACCCTTGCCATGCCGCTACCCCGTCCGTCGCCGGCTCAGTCTCGGGGTTCGACGCAGCACCACACGCGCCGGTTCCTGGCGAACCCCCGTTCCCAACCGGTCAGGGTACAGCCCGAAGCCACCACGGGTGCCCGATACGTGACCATCCGCAACCAGTGCCGTCCCGGGCCAGGGCCTAACCGAACGCCCGGACGGAAGCGCCGTACGGCGGCATACGCCGCCCGCCCCATCCTGCTGCTTCGCGCATGACAGATGGGACGGGCGTTGGCTGGCGAACCGCTCGCCTCGGTCAGACGCCCGGGCCGAGCCGAAACACGGGCTCCGGTATCCCGGCCCGTCGGGCCAGCGTGCGGAGCAGGGAGTAGTCCAGCCACAGCGGGTCATCGGTGTCCGGGTGGAACTCCTCGATGACGATCCGGAACCAGCGAGCCTCTCCGGCCTGGGTGCTGAGCACGGTTGTGGTGTGCTCGCCGCCAACCAGGATGGCGTCCTTTGGACTCGCTCCGTAGGCGTACGTGTGCGGAGTCTCGTGTTCGAGGTGATTGACGATGTGAGAGCACAGGTCGGAGGCGCTCATCGGCTGATCAGAATTCACGATGGTGTCAACTTTCCGCTGGGTATGTATGAGACCGCCGTCAAGCCTTCTCCCTATTGCTCCCCCGTCAACGTCGACTGCCTTCCGGTTGGCCAAACGTCGACCGGTTCCGTCATTGTTCCGGAGAATGCGACATGGTCGACAGTGTGATTCAGAGGCATCGCGCAGTGCCCCCCGCTCTCACGGTACTGCTGCCAACACGGTTTGCTTGATATTCCGCGCCGCTGTCGTCTGGTGTAGGGGAATGAGAGCCCTTGCTCTCTCTGTCGGTCTGAAATGGCGCGAGGCTGCCCGGTTCCGTCAAGGATGATCCAGAAGTGACCGCCCGAAATCTCTTGCCAATGCAACAAGCCGCGACGCTTCAGGATGAGTACGCACTCGAATACGTCGGCAGCGCCATGGAACCCCGCTAGGTTCAGTGTGTCACGGTCGAAATCCACCGTCCCGAATGCGCTATCGGCCATCTGACACAGCTGACTGTAGAGTGCGTACAGGCCGTGGTCGTAGCCGGCGCTTTCCTGATCTTGAAGCCAGATCCGAATTTGGTCGGGCACTTCGTAGAAGCCCCACAGTTGGCCCGGCGCTGCCCCGATGCTCGGCGCGATCGTCACCACGCTACTCAACGCGGTTTGGAGGTCGGGCCTTCCGGGGAAACTATCGAACGGTTCGCCCTTCGAGATGTGTGCGCCGCTCATGTCGTCTCACCCCACATGCGTCGTTGTGATCCCGGAATTTGACGCTTCGCGCCCTTCAGAAGCGCGGTCCACCGCTCACCGCCCGGGTCTTCTGTTCGGAGTAGGAAGCCGCCGCGCTCCAACGCGTCCGCGCAGTCCAGCACCTGGGTGATCGTGTCCAATCCCAACGGCGGCCCGTCGTGGTGACGAGCACGGCTCCATCCCTCCACCAAGGCGACGAGGTCGAGCGTTCCCGCCCCAGCGTCGGCGTAGCCGCACACGAGCTGATACAGCGCATACGAGCCCTGGGGATAGGCCACCGAGCGCAATGCGCGCTCTACCGTCGACGGGATGTCCGGCGAACGATGGTCCGGGGACGCGCCATCACTCGGCTCGACATACGGCGTCAATCTGTCCGTCGGCCGTGGCTCTGGAGGCCGCTTCAGTTCGTCGCGACGGAGAGGCGCAAAGACGGTGATGCCGTCCGCGTGCGCCTGGAACATCTGCACAGCGCAGTCGGGACACCGTTCCAACAGCGGCAAACCCTCACGGGGCGCACGTGCCGGCGGCAGAAACCTCAGACGCATACACGCCGCCGCATACAGCGTTGGTGCTCCGACAGCGATCCGGGGCGGGTACAGCTCACGCCCGGCGAACGCGTGCAACACATAGGGCTCACCGTTCACCTGAACCGGGCGCAGCCAATACCACGCAAGGTCCGTCATCAGAAGTCCCGATTCACATACGCCAGGCACGCCGGGCAGCGACCCTTCGCCGCCGCTAGCTCCCGGTAGCCGTGCCCGATCAGCGTCGAGAGGTCGCACGCCGCTTCGTAGTAGCCCGGCGGCATCTCGAAGTCGTCCGGGAACGGGTAGGCGTGCTCGTGACCGTCCTGCGGTTCAGCCGCCGCTGCCCATTGCCATTGCCCCGCGCGTGCGCCCGCGCCCGACGACCATGTCATGTCTTCACTCCGAAAGGTTGGGTACGTCGGGGGCACACGGACCAGCCGTCACCACGTGTGCCCCCGGCGCGGTCTGAGAAGCCACCCCGCCCGAGAGACCCGGCGCATTCCAGGTGCGTTCCCCGGGCGTTCCTCGACCGGGCGGGGTGGCGCTGCGTCCCGAGTGGCGGTTCGGGACGGTCCGGCCCTGACAGGCCGGGGCTAAGGCCGAACCGGGGACCGCCGCCGCGCGGGGCGACGGCACCACCGGTTCGGCTCTCCCGGTCGCTGCCCGCCGGTCGGCGACTCGGGGGGCGAGGTCGCACGGCTCGGCGGTCGCGCGGGCGACCGGGTTCGGGGCCGGACTGCTCGTGGGGGCGAGAGCGGCCCGGCAGACCGGCCCGACGTGTCGGCGCTGCCGTTGCCGGAAACGGCGCAGCACAACACGAACGGGCCGCAAGACGCGTGCGCGCACGCGCCGGAACATGGCGTAGAGGTCACCCCAGGTCATCACGTAGGCATGCAGGGCGGCGTGAGCGAGCAAACCCATCCATAGCAAGGAATAGGCGACAATGAGGCTTACGCGGCACAGGTCAACGATCATCGCTGCCACCCCGCTCCAGCCACCGCAGAACAGGCCGGCCGACCGTGCGCATGATCGCGGCGAGCCCGGCGCGGAGACTGCCGTACCGGACGGACCAGAGCACGCCGAGGATCATCAGCACCGCGACGCCGCCAATAATCCCTATGGTGCACAAGGCAAGTGACGTTCGGTCGATCATGACCGGCCGCCGGTCAGAAGGACCGGACGACCGGCCTCGGTCGGCCTGGCGAGCACAGGCACCACGCCGAACACGACGCCGCTAGGGATGCGGAGGTTAGTCATCCGACCGGCCCTCCCGCTTGGTGTGCTCAGCCCGCTCGGCTAGCCAGTCGTCAAGCCATGTCAGCGCGCACACGCTGCCGAACACCACTGAGCACACGACGCCGGTCAGCAACACGGCGCACAGCAGGGGCAGTAGGTACCTAGTCACGACGGCGACCGCCCCACACGAGCCGTGAGCGCTCGTGAGCTCTGACCGGTGGCCGGTGGACCGTCACCGGGTCGGCGGCGTCGATGTCGCGGAGGTAGCCGAGGTGCGCCCAGAACCTCCTGAAACCGACCAGACCGCCCCACGCGGCGAGCACACCGAGCAAGCCCACGACCACGCTGAACAACGTCAGGGTGTCCACGGCAGTCCCTTCCCCAGAGCGGAAACGCAGAGTCGGACCCATCTGGGTGGCACACGGTGCGTCTCGCGAACTTGTTATGTGACCGGTGCGAGACTGGTCACGAACCATAATGGGGTGGTCACGAACCACTCGCAACCAGGCTGACCTAGTCCGATGGGGTGATCCGACGCGATGACCGAACGTGCCCGTAGGATGTGGTTCGTGGCTGACACCGCAGGTACACCGCGAGTTCGAGCACTTGCGGCAGCGCTTAAGCGTGTGCTTGACGCGTCGCCCATGAGCCTGCGCGAAATCGGTCGACACCTCGACCTCAGTCACACCACGCTGTCACAGTGGCAGAACGGCAAGCGCGTGCCTGAGGTCGAGGACGTCGCGGCGGTGCTTGGGGCCGTCGGCGTGACCGGCGAGACGCGGGACGAGATCCTCGACCTCGCCAAACACGCGGTCGACCCGAATTGGCTGACCACCGGCGTGCCAGGTATCAACCAGCACCTTGCCGGAGTGATTCAGTGCGAACAGACGGCGACCGAGATCGTCGTTTGGCAACCGTGGAACGTCCCCGGATTGACTCAAACGCTGCGCGTGGCGCGAGAGGTCATCAGCGGCGACGAGACGCTAACGCGAATAGAAGTCGACGAGCGCGCCACTGTTCGCATGGAACGACAGGAAGTGCTCACCGTCGAGCGTGACTCACTGCCGCCGCTCGTTCTCTCATGCCTCATCGGTGAGGCCGCGCTCCGTGACCCCATCGGATACGACCTTCTGTCGTCGACCGGCGACCGTACGATCTGGGCTGAGCAGCTCCGCCACCTCGTCGAGGTCGGCACCGTGTACGGCGACCGTGTTGAGGTGCGCGTGGTGCCGACCGGCCAGGGGTGGCACTCTGGACGCAGCGGACCGTTCACCATCTACAACTTTGCAAAGAACCCCTCGATTGTCAGTCTTGAGCCTCACCGTTCGGGCTCGTTTCTCTACGACGAGCCTGACGTGCGGGACTACAAGATCGCGGCGGGAAAGCTCCGTCGACGGGCAATGAGTGAGCCGGAATCGCTCGCTTTCATTGCCGAACTGCTAGAGGAGTGGGAGAGAGGGAATGACATCAGGTACCCCCGTGTACCGAAAGAGTAGCTACAGCGGCGAGCAGGGGGACTGTGTAGAGGTCGCATTCATCGGTGACGAAGTATCGATGCGCGACTCGAAGAACCCCGCCGTCGGCGACCTCCGGGTGTCCGATGCGTCGTGGCGGCGGTTCCTGGCGACGGCCGCGCGGCGCGGGTTCACTGCCGACGCGCCGTAGCGGTTGATGAGCTAGAGCAGAGCCCCCGGCATGGATGCTGCCGGGGGCTCTGTCACATCGTCCACTGTGCACCGGGCTAACGCATCACCAGGGTGGCCCAACCGCGAGCCATCACCCCTGGTGACCATGGTGCGGCGTGCCGGCCGCCCGACGCCGCAAGGTAACGGGTACGTAACTAAATGCCGGTTCCCCAGAGCGCGACTCGCGGGGGTCAGTCGCCGGGGGCGTCCTTGGGAGGGCGGCCGCGGCGGGGGATGCCGCCGACGCCCGAGGGCATGCGTCCGGCGTCGACGAGGGCCCGGCGCAGCAGGAACTCGATCTGGGCGTTGGTGCTGCGCAGCTCGTCGGCGGCCCAGCGGGCCAGCGCGTCGTGCACCGCGGGGTCCAACCTGAGCAACACGCCCTTGCGCTCGGCCACGGCACCCCCTCGGCTGACGAGTGATACTTCGACTCTAGCATGTAGATATCACCTTGCCCGAACGGTGGCCAATTCACCGAAACTCCAGCAATCCCGTTGCCGATTGGCCACCATCCGACCAGGGCGCGAAGTTCGCCCGGCCCAACCCGTCCGGCGGCGCGGCCTATCCCGACTACTTCGTCGCGCACGGCGGCGGCCGGTCCAAGGACGGCAAGGCGCTGCCGCCGATGCCGGACATCGAGTACGCGCCAGACGGCGACCAGCGCTACGGCCGGTCGCAAGCGTCGATGCGCAACTGGGCGCAGTTCGCGGACTCCGGCACGTTCCCCGGCGATCAGAACCAGTTCAACGGCTCCGCCACCCGACTGTCCGCGCTCGCCGACAACACGCCGTGACAAGGGGTCGGGCCGGGGCACCCAGCCCCGGCCCGATCCTTACTCAGCAGGAATCCGGTTTCAGCGCGAAGTCGGCCGTCACCGACGTGCCCTTGGCGATCTTCACCTGACGGGTCTGCGGCTGCCAGCCGTCCCGCGCGACGATCAGCGTCAGCGGGTTGTTCCGGTAGTCCAGCCACAGCACGTAGTTGCCGGCGGCGTCGGTCTTGAGCGTGTACGACGCCGTCCAGGTGTCGATCTGCACGGTGGCACCGGGAATCGGCGCCGACCCGCCCTTGCACGCCAGCCCGGTCACCGTGCCGGTGATCTTGCCCCAGGTCGAGGGCGGTTTCACCGTGAACGTCACAGGAATCGGCGCGACCGGGTGCGGCTCGACCGCGCCGACCTGGAGCGTCGCCGTGTAGGCGCCGGGCTGCTGCAACGCGGAGGCGTCCAGCTGCACGGTGAAGGTGGCCGACTTGCCGGGCGCGATCGTCACCGCATTCGTCGGGGTGACGGTCATCCACGGGATGGACACGTACTCGCCGCACTGGTCGTAGCCGGGCAGCAACTGGTCCTGCGTGGTCGGGCTGAAGCCGCCGGCCGAGCCGCCGATCCGGTAGAACCCGCAGGCGCTGCCGCCGCGGAACAGCGTGGCGTTGGCGTTGGGCAACGGGCCCCAGTTGTTGGTCGACGGGTCGTAGGCGTAGCCGGCGTTGGTGAGGCTGCCGTCCTGGATGCCGCCCGACACCACCAACTGTCCATTCGCGACGGTGCTGGACGCCGCGAACACCGACACCGGCAGGCTGGCGATCGGCGACCAGACACCGCCCGCCGGGTCGAGCCCGTAGCCGATACCGACCTGGTTCAGGCCGCTCGCGCCGCCGGCGCAGTACAGCTTGCCGGCGATGGTGCCGCAGCTGGTCCAGCTCAACGGGGTCGGCAGCGACGGCCCGGCCGACCAGGCGTTCGTGGCCGGGTCGTACACCTGCACATCCGTTACGCCGCAGGAATCCTGGAGACAGCCGCCGATGACGTAGATCTTGCCGCCGACCACCGCGGACCCCATCGCCGAGTACGCCTTGGGCATCGGCGCGCCGGTGCTCCACGCGTTGGCGGCGGTGTCGTAGATCTCCAGGTCACCGTTGGGCGGTCCGGACACACCCCAGCCGCCGGCGAGGTACACCTTCGTGCCGATGGCGACCGCGAACGGATTCTCCCTGGGCTCCCTGAGGTCCGCAATCGGCGACCAGGCCTGGGTTCCCGGGTCGTAGACGTAGTTCTTGGCGGTGAGGTCGGTGCCGTTGAGGCCGGTGAACGAGTACACCTTGCCGTTCACCGTCACGGCGGCGTTGTCCATGATCTTCGTCGGGTAGTCGGCGACCGTCTGCCAGGCGGCGGCCGGTTCGAGGCTGTCGGCTGGTGCCGTTTTCACCTTGCCCAGCAACGGACCGGTGCTGAAGTCGCCCTTGATCTTCTGCAACGGCGCTGAGACCTGCGCCGCCGGCGTGTAGCCGCCCGGCCGCGGGTCGAGGCGCACGTCCGCCGGCGCGCTGCCGGTGTTGGTCACCTTGACCGTGGCGGTCGCATTCCCCTGCCAGGCAACGCTCTTGCTGATCGTCGTCGGACTCACGGTGAGCCGTGCCGAGTCAAGTGCGAAGTCCAGCGGCGTCGCGCCGTCCGGCGTGATCGTGGCGGACTTCGTCGCGGTGACGTAGTTCGTCGCCGCACCACTGACCGGCTGGGTTCCGGTCTGGGTGGAGAAGTACCAGTACGAGCCGTCGGCGGCCGTCGCGGCGTGTCCGCCGGCGCTGGTCACCGAGGCACCGGCGAGCGGCACGTTGGCGACCTTGTCGGTGACGTGCCCGGTGACCAGGCCGCCCGGCGTGACGGTGCAGGTGTGGTCGCCGACGAAGACGTCGTCGACCTCCCACCAGAAGCCGAAAGTCTGCTCCACGTAGTGGAATCGCACCTGCACGGCCGACTTCCCGACCGCCACCGGCAGCGGCAGCACCTGCTTGCCCGTCGCGCCCTGGGAGTTGTGCCGCCACACCGGCGTCCAGGTCGCACCGCCGTCCACTGTGTACTCGGCGGAAGCGTTCATCGAGTCGCCGTACGCCTCGAAGTCCGTGCCGAAGGTCAGCGTCGGATCGGTCGCCGCGCTGAGGTCGTACACCGGGCTGGTGAGCGTGGTGTCCTGGTTGCCGGAGTCCAGGTTGCTCTCGGCGACGGCGAAGTTGCCGCTGCCGCCGGTGTTGTTGCTGCGGCCGCCCGGGTTGTCGAACTCCCACGCTCGGCTGCCGGGCACGTTGTTCTGCACGGTCCAACCGTCCGGCGTCGATGCCCCGTCGAACGACTGCGTGGCGCCGCTGAACTTGTCGCCGTAGCCGGGAGCCCCGCAGGTCACCGGGTCGACCTTGATCGCCACGTCGTGGCCGACGGCCGCCTTGCCGACCGGAACCTGTTGCGAGTCCTGAAGATAACCCGGATACGACGGGTCGACCTGCACGGAATAGGTGGCGCCCTGCGGCACCGTCAGCACGTATCGGCCGGTGATCGGGTCGGTGTGCACGGCGGTCGTCGGCTGGCCGGCGACCTGCACCTGCGCCGCCAGCGGCCAGCCGTGGCCGGAACCGTCCCGCACCAGACCGGAAATCGTGGTCGTCGGGATGACCGCCAGGGTGAAGTTCTCCGTCACGGTCTGGCCGTCGCCGACCACGACCCCGCGCACGGACGCATCCGTGTAGCCGAACTTGCTGGCCGTGGCGTCATACGCCCCGGCGGGCACGTCCAGCGTGAAGTGCCCGGCGGCGTCGGCGTTCGCGGCCAGGTCACCGACCTTGACCACCGCGCCGGCCAGCGCCTTGCCGGTGTTGTCGCTGACCGTGCCGGTGACCGCACCGGTCGGGCCCGCCGTGAACGCCGCGGTGCCGTTGGGCGTGCCGAGACCGGTCGGGCCGTCGTAGCCGGGGCCGCCGGTGCACAGGTACGCCGGCGTGCACTTCCCGTTGCTGCCGGCGGTCACGTCGTTCAGCGCGCCGGGATCCTTGTACGGGAACGTGTTCGGGTACGAGCCGGCCGGCGGGGTGCCGGCCAGCGCGTAGATGCCGGCGACGATAGGCGAGGACACGCTGGTGCCGCCCATGACCACCCAGCCGCCCTGCACGTACACCGCGACCGGCGTGTTCAGGTCGGCGACGGCCGAGACGTCGGCGACGGTCCGGTTGGCGCAGCCGGAGTCCTTCTGCACTGCCGGCTTCGGCTCGTACGCCGAGCACCCGCTGCCGCTGCCCGGCCACACCGACTCGGTCCAGCCGCGGGTGCCGCCGTCGCGCTGCAACGTGGTGCCGCCGACCGCCGTGACGTGCGGCGACGAGGCCGGGAACTCCGAGCCGTAGCCGTAGTCACCGGCGCTGACCGTCATGACGACGCCCGGGTGGTCGTAGTAGGCGCTGTCGATCTGGAGCTCCGACGGGTCCTCACCGGCGCCGTAGCTGTTGGAGACGAACTTCGCGCCCAGCGCCACCGCCTCGTTCACCGCCGCGCCCATGTTCGCCACGGTCGGGTCGTCGGCCTCCACAAGCACGATGTGGCACCTCGGGCAGGTCGCCGACACCATGTCCAGGTCCAGCGCCTCTTCGCGCTGCCAACCGGTGTTCGGCCCCGGGTACTGCGTGCCGCCGCGCTGGTCCACGCGTCGGAAGCAGCCGTTGGCCGTGGTGCAGGCCGGCAGGCCGTACTGCTGGCGGTAGACCGCCAACTCCGCCTCGGCGGTCGGATAGTCGTAGGCGTCGACGATGGCCACGGTCTGGCCGTCGCCCGCGGTCGCTGACGGCAGGTTGTAAGCGCTGTCCAGGTCGCTCGGGCCATAGCCGGCCGGGGCCGCGTCCGCGTGCACACCGGCCGCGCCGTGCACATCGCTGCGCTGCAACGCGAAGCAGGTGACTTCGCCGGGTTTGGGCGTCTGCGGGCATACGTGCTCGGCGGGATGCTGTGTCGGCGGCGCAGGGGCAGCCGACGCCGTCGCCACGGGCGTGAGCGCCGCAGCGACGGTCGCCATGACCGCGAGCAGGGTTCGTAATGCGGGCATGCGTGTCCTTTCGCTGGCGTGGCGGCCAACGAATTCGATCTTCGCACCGCGCGGTCCCGGAAAACCGGACAAGAACCGGACCGCGCCCCGCAATTTTTTGATACTTGACAGAAAAAGGGGCCGAACGGGTTACACCGCACCGAGCTCGTCCCGAGGACGTGACCCACTCGCGTCTCGACGGCTCCCCCAACGCAGGGAAGGACGCCTTACCCGCGTTCAACGAGGGTAAGGCGTCCTTCCCTGCATGAGGTCAGGCCCGGTAGCGGCGCAGGATCCGGTCGACCAGGGCCGGGGCGTCGCCGATGTACTGGGCGGGGTCGAGGAGGTCGTCGAGGGGCAGGGCGGTGTCGATCTTGCCGGCGAGGACGTCACGGAGGGACTTCCCGGACGCCGACGCCTCGCGCGTGGCCTCGCCGAGGAGCTTCTTGGCTACGGCCTTGCCCAGCACGGGGGCCAGCGCGACGTTCAACCGCTCGCTGACGATGCTGCCATCGGACAGTGCCAGGTTGGCGGCCATCCGCTCGGGGAAGACTTCCAGTCCTGCCAACAACTCCGCGGCGGTGTGGGTGGCCCCGCCGACGAGACGCAGGGCTTCCCGCAGCGGCTGCCACTCGGCGTGCCAGGCGCCGCCGGGACGCTCGTCCTCGGCGACCATGCTGGCCGCCAGCACGGAAACCTGCGCGGGCACCTGACGCGCGGCGGTGACGATCATGGTGGCCAGCACGGGATTGCGCTTCTGCGGCATGGCCGACGACGCGCCCCGGCCCTCGGCGGCGGGCTCGGCCACCTCGCCGATCTCGGTGCGGGACAACACCTGCACGTCGATGGCGATCTTGCCCAGGGCGCCGGCAACGAGTTGGAGGGCGTTGCCGACGTCGAGGATGGGCGTGCGGAGGGTGTGCCATGCGGCGACGGGCTCGGCGAGCCCGAGCTCCTCGGCGAACGGCGCGATCAGCGGCTCGCCGGCGTCGACGCCGGCAAGCCGCCCGTATTCCACGTACGCGGCGAGGGTTCCGGCCGCGCCGGCCAGTTCGGCCGGCAGCACCAGGGACTCCAGCCGCTCGATCGAGTCCAGCACGAGCGAAAGCCAGCCGGCGGCCTTGAGCCCGAACGCGGTGGGCACGGCGTGCTGGGTCAGCGTCCGCCCGGCGATCAGTGTCGTCCGGTGGGCCACGGCCATCGAGGCCAGCGCGTCCGCGCACCGCCGGAGATCCGCCAGCAGCAGGGCACGAACCCGTTGCACCACCAGCATCGTGGCGCTGTCCAGAATGTCCTGACTGGTGGAGCCGCGATGCACGTACTCGGCGACGTCGGCCGGCACCAGCTTCATCAGTGCCGGCACGAACGCCACCACCGGGTTGGCGGCCCCCCGCGAGGCGACCGCCAACTCGACGACGTCCAACTGGTCGGCGGACACGGCGGAGATCGCCTTGGCGGCGCCGTCCGGCACCACGCCGAGGCGCGCCTGCGCACGGGCAAGCGCCGCCTCGACGTCGACCATCGCCCGCAGCCACGCCTCGTCGTCGGTCTCGCCGGCGACGGGCGTGCCGGCCCACGTCGGGGCCAGCAGCCCAGCATCCCTACCGGTCACGCCGGCCTCCCTACCTCCCTCGCCGATGCCGCCGGCACGGACAGCGCGGCGCGGGCGATCGCGTCCGAGTCCTCCAGCGTCACCGAGCCGACGCCGGGCCGGATCCCGGCGGCGGTCACCCAGTGAACGTACTCGGTGGGCACGCCGTAGGCGAAGCGAGCGGGATGCGGCTGGTTCGAGGCGTCGATCACCCGGTACGGCCGCGCGGTGACCGCCACCCCGCCGCTCTCGAACGACTCCGTGCCCTCGTCGGGAATCTGGAACGAGCGGCACTGCCCGGTCGCCTTCAGATACCGCAGCAGCGGGTTGGCGCTGCGGTGCAGGTCGACGTCCGGGATCCGCGCCTCGATCAGCGTGGTCACCGCGATCGGCGGGGCCGGCACGGTCGTCGCGTCGACCATGAACGTGTCGCCCAGCGACACGCGGACGCCCGGGCCGAGCACGCTCAGCACGCCGGCCTCCAGCAGCGCGGTCATCTCCTCGATACGGCGCAGCGGCGGGCCGATGGACAGGAAGGCGTTGAACGGCGTGTACCAGCGGGCGAGCTCGTCGCGGTAGGAGCCGCCGGTGATGCCCCCGTGGTCGACGATCATCCGGATCTCGTTGCGCAGGTCCCGAAGCGTGTCGAGGGCTGCCTTGAGCGGGCTCGAAACGTTGCCGCGCCGGGCTTCCCGAGCGTCCGAGCGGAGATAGCCGAGCAGCCAGCGCTGGTAGTCGGCGCGATCCTCGAACGCCTTCTCCCCGTACGGCTTGGCGATCCGCTCCCAGTTCCACAGCTCGTCCGGCCGCACGCCGAACCGGGTCAGCAGCTCGGCGCCGTCGCCGCCGGCACGCAGCGCTTCCACGTACAGGTCGAGGAATTCGGTCACCTGGGCCGAGTTCAGGCGATCCTCGAGCAGGGTCGAGTAGTAGACCGCCCGTACCTCCATGTCGACCAGCGGCCAGACGTCCCGCATGAACCGCACCCCGCCGGACCGGCGCAGCCGCTCGATCACCGGCGGCGTGAGGAACAGCGGCGTGTGCCGGCCGACCGGACCCTTCTGGTTCTCGCCGCGCGCGTGGTGCGGGATGCCGCGGCGGGATCCCGCGTACAGCACGGGTTCCTGACCGGACGGGTGGTAGACGAGGCCGTCCTCGGTGCGCTCGAAGCGGCCGCCGCGGCCCTCGGTGAACAGCGCCAGGTAGTCGAAGAAGTTCAGCCCCAGACCGCGCAGCGCCACCTTCTCACCCGGCTCGATCCGGGACAGGTCCAGGTCGGCGGGGTTGCTCGGCGGGATGTAGGTCAGCCCGCGCGCGGCCGCGAAGTCGCGCAGCTTGGTCTCCTCGGGCGTGAGAACCACCGGACCGTGGCCGAGCGCCAGCACCACGGCGTCGATGTCGTCTACGGTGGACCCGCTCTTGAGCCGGACGGTCTGCCGGCCGTCGGGCTGGTCGTCCACTGCGACGGCGGTGCCGCTGTGCACCGTCACGGACACCTCACCGGAGTCGGCGACCAGCCGGTTGAACACCCCCGCCAGGTAGTAGCCGTAGATCGCCCGGCTGGGATAGGAGTCCGGGCCCAGCCGGAACGCCTCGTCCAGTACCCAGTCGGGGTATTCCGAGCCGGAGATCGTCTTCGCCCACTCGTACAGGCTCGGCCCCGGCACGACCGGACCCTCGATCGGCACGCTGGCGTCGGTGTACAGACTCACTTGCGACGCAACGGTGTTCATCAGCAGGCGGTCGGACTGGGTGGTCCGCCACACGCCGCCCGCGCCGGGCGGGTACGGGTCGACGACGTGCACGTCCACCGGTCCCGAATGATTCGCGACTATCCGCTCCAGCACCGATGTGCCGCGCGGACCCGCCCCGACGATACAGATCTTCACCGGACCACCTCACAGACTCCGTCCCGCCAGCAGGACACCGTGGGCCGCCATCCCAGCTCGGCGCGAGCCTTCGCGTTGTCCGCGCCGCGCTGTCCGGTCTGCTGGTACGCGCCGTACCAGCCGAGCAGGCGCTCCCCCAGTTCCAGGGGAATCCGTTTGGGTTCCGGCGCGCCGAGAAGCTCGGCGTAGCCGGGAAGCCAGGAGTGCGCGGGCGTTGGCTCGTTGTCCACGATGTTGAAAACGCCGGACGCAGTGTGGCCGACGGCCAGCGCTGCCGCCAAGGCCGCGTCCCGCACTTGAACGAAAGACGTGAGTCCGCAGCCGTCTCCCACCAGGGGAAGCCGGCCGAGCCGTACGGCTTGTCCTATTGCGCCGGACGCGTCGTACTGGGTGTACTGGCCGTACAAACTGCCGTACCGCAACACGATCGGCGCTATGTCCTCGGCGCCGAGCACCGTTGCCTCCAGGTCCGCGACGGCCCGGACCGTCATGGACCACATGGCGTCCGGCGCGTCCACGTACAGCGGCGCGTTCTCGTCGAGCAGCGGGCCACCTTCGGGCGTAGTGGCGAAGGCGATGCTCTGCGCCACGATCCGCCGCGCGCCGGCCTTCCGCGCCGCGTCGACGAGATTCGCGGTGCCGACCCTGCGCACGTGGGCGGTTCGTTCGAAGACCTCCCAGCGAGTGTCGCCGCTGACCGGCCGCAACGCAGTCACCTGGTGCACAACGACTTCCGGCTTCGCCGCGGCGACAGCGGCCGTCAGCCCGGGAGCATCAAGCAGATCGGCGGCGACCACGGCGTCCGCCTCCAGGTCGGAGTCGGGCCGGCGGACCAGCGCCGTCACGTGATGCTTCTCCCGCCGCAGCAGGGGAAGCAGTTCCCGCCCGATTACCCCCGTCGCGCCGGCCAGCAGCACCCGCATGTCCTCAGCCTCTCCGTTCGGCGATCCGCATCAGCAGGCGGCACTCGGGATCCCCGTGCCGCAGGCATCCGGTCGCCCTGTTCTCGGTCAGGGTCACGCCGAGGCCGTCCGACCAGCCGGCGTGGATTTCCGTGCAGGGGCACTGGTATCCGTCGAGGGAGCCCGCCATCCGGACCATCACCACGGCGAAGTTCTGCCGCATGGTGAGCTCCAGGAGCTCGTCGTCGAGCGCCGTCACACCGCCGTCCCGCAGCTCGTTCGGGAACATGATGTCGGCGCAGCGCTCGTACAACTTGGCCAGCGTGGCGGCATCCGTCACCGGCTCGCCGTGGGCCCGCGCGACCTGCTTTCCCACCCGCGTGGCGACGAACCGCATCGCCTCGGCGTTGATCTCGTTGGCGACGTCCTGGCCGTAGCGGGCGGCGACCCCCTGGTACCAGCGGGCGTCGTGCAGCCACCACAGCCGGTACACCTCCATCGGAGAGCCCACCGTCACAGGCCTTCCGCGCGAGCGACCAGCTCCCTGGCCCGTTCCCGCATCACACGCTTGAGCACCTTGCCGGTGACGCCGACGGAAACGTCCGTGTAGTCCATTCGCAGCGCCCTGGTGATCGGCGGGAATCCGTGCCGCGCCAACACATCGTTGACCCACGCCGTGAGGTCGGCCGGCTCCTCGGCCCCCGCGAACTGCAACAGCGCGTACGCGTCGCCCACGCCGTCGCCGTCCCAGTCGGCCCGCACGCCGTCCTCGACGATCGCCGTCACGGTGCAGTCGACGAGCTCCGGGAGGTTGGCCAGCAGCAACTCCTCCGTGCGGGTGCTGAACACGATGCCCTCACGAGTGCGGATGGCGTCCGGAGCCCGGTCCAGGTGGTAGAAGTTGCCCTCGGCGTCCTGGTACGCCAGGTCGCCGGTGAGCCAGTAGCCGCCCAGGCGCAGCCGATGCCAGGTGATCGTGTCGTTCCAGTATCCGGGGGTCAGCGTCGGGGACTTGACGCCGAGCCGGCCCACTTCCCCGGCCGGCATCGGACGCCCGTCCTCACCCAGGACGGCGGCCTGGGCAAAGCTCATCGGCTTGCCGATGCAGCGGCCGAAGGAGGCGCTGCCCGGCCGGTGTCCGTTGTGGAAGATCGAGTAGCCCGTCTCGGACGAGCCGAGGCCGTCGGTGAACACCGAGCCCGGCACCCGCCGGGGCTTGAGGTCGGGGCCGACCTCCTCGTGGCTGCCCAGGCCCACCAGCACCCTGATGTGCGCCTCGTGGGCGGCGTCGCCGGTGTTGTAGTACGCCTCTATGCTGGAGGTGTCCCACTTGGACAGATCTGCGGTGGCCATCTGCGCGTAGGTGCCGGAGAAGCCGAAGACGGTGGTGGGCTTGAACTCCTGCACCGCGTCGAGCACGTCCTCGCCGCGCTGGCTGGACAGCAGCATCACCGGCGAGCCCAGCAGCAGCCCGAACATCATCACCGACATGGCGGCGTTGTGGTTGCCGGGCAGCGCCACCAGTAGCCGGCCCATCGAGCCGCCGACGGACAGCTTGAGCCGGTGCAGCTGCGCGTAGAGCAGCGTCTCATGGGTGTGGGGCACCGCCTTGGGCATGCCGGTGGTGCCGGACGAGTGGGAGATGATGATCGGGTCGGTCTTGTCGTGCCGGTACGGCCACGACGCCGGCAGCTGCTCGCGGTGCGCCGGCTTGACGTCCTCCGCGGTGACGACGAAACCCAACTCACCACTGAGGGTTTCATGCCGCTCGGCGTCGGTGATCGCGCCGGAGGCACCCTGCCGTCGGATGTACTCGCGGGCGATCTCCGGGCGCAGCTTGGCGTTGGCGAAGGACGGAATCGCGCCGAGCGAGTTCACTGCCATGAAGTTGATCGCGAACTCGGTGCTGGACGCTGTGAGCACGCCGACCACGTCCCGCGGCTTGATCCCCTTGCTCGCGTAGAAACCGGCGTAGGTCTCGACTGCCTCGTACAGCTCGCCGAGCGTGAGCACCTCGGGGTAGCTGCCGTCCGGAGCCTGCCAGGTGCCGTCGGTCCACAGCACCGGCTCGTCCAGCGGCCGCCCGTACTCCTTGATCCGGTGCAGAACGTTGCCGGCGCCCAGCTCGGTGTCGGCAGCGATGCGCGCGCGCTCTTGTTTGGAGATCACTTCGAGTCCCTTTCCAGCAGGAGCGCTGACGCGCCGTCGTGGGTCGGTGGGGTGCGGCCGAGCAGCCGGTACGCGGCCGCGATGCGCTCGTCGGCGGCCAGCTCGACGGTGAGCAGCAGCACGGCGTCCAGCTCCGGGTCGGTGAGCAGCAGGTCGGCGGTGTCCAGCGGATCGTCATCCACTGTGGACACGCTGAGCAGCGGGCCGCTCAGGTCGAACTCGCGGCTGAGGTAGCCCAGCACGGCGTTGGCGGTGGCCTGCATGAACAGGATCGCGTTGTGCACCTGGCCGCCGACGAGCAGCCGGCTGGCCAGGCCGGTGGTGGTCGAGTCGCCGGCGAGGCTGGTGACGATCACCGCCAGCCGGGAGCCGTCGAACTCCCGGCCGCGCAGGCAGTCCGCGGCGGCGCGGTAGGCCAGAGGGTTGAAGGCGGATTCGATGAAGCCGGGAACCGGCTCGGCCTCGACACATTCGGTCCGCGCGACGGTGATCATGGCTTCTCCAAGAGGATCGCCGTGTTCATGCCGCCGAAGGCCGCGTTCAGCGACAGCACCCGTCGCGGCGCGGTCCGCCGCGGGCCCTCCGTCACATAGTCCAGGTCACAGGCCGGATCCGGCGTGAGATACCCAGCGGTCGGCGGCAACACCCCGTCCTGCAAGGCCAGCAGCGACACCACGAACTCCACCGCCCCGGCGGCTTCCAGCATGTGGCCGGTCGTGCTCTTCGTCGAGCTCACGGGGGTATCGCCGCCCAACGCCGCCCGCAGGCCATTCGTCTCGGCACCGTCGTTCAACGGGGTCCCGGTGCCGTGTGCGTTGACGTAGTCCACATCGGACACACCTGCTCGACGCAATGCCTGCCGCACGGCCGAAGTGATGCCCCGCCCCTCGGGGTGCGGCTTGGCGATGTGGTAGGCGTCCGATGCCACGCCGAAGCCGGTCATCCGGGCCAGTACCTGAGCGCCGCGGCGCGACGCGTGCTCCTCGGATTCCAGCACGATCGCGGCGACGCCGTCGCCGAGCAACAAACCGCTACGACCGGAGGAAAACGGCCGGATCACGCCGTCGCGCGCGAGCGCCCGGCCGGAGTCGAACTTAGCCATGTTCTCCTCCTCGACCAGGTACGCCCCCGCGCACAGGGCAACGTCCTGGCGACCGGCGGCGATCAGCCGCCAGCCGTGGATCAGCGCGGTCGCCGAGGCCACGCAGGCGTTGGTGAACGCCAGCCGCGGCCCGCGAAGCCCCAGCCGGTCGCCGAGGACTCCGGCGAGCACCCCGGGGATCGACTCACCCGGCCGATACGGCTGGCCCCGCGAGAAACGCGTCACCGCCTTCCAGTCCCCGGCCGACCCCAGCAACACAGCGGCCTGGACGGCGGCCAGTCCGGCCATGTCGACGGCGTCGTCGGCGCAGCCGACCAGCACCTCGACCAGCTCGGGGTCGCCGGCCGCGGCGGCGGTCATCGGCGTACGGAACGGCGCGGGATCGAAGCGCCGGGACGGCGCGAACACCTGTGTGCCGGTGAACACCCCGTCTCGCAACGCCTTCTCGCCCCAGCCGAACGCCGTGAACACGCCGTACCCGGTGACGACGACCCCGCCGGTCATGTCCGGACCGAGTTCAAGTACGACGTGATCCGCGCGATGGACGTGAACTCGTCCAGGTCCGAGTCCTCCGGGTCGGCGTCGACCCCGAACCGGGCCTTGGCCTGGTGCAGCAGCCACACCAGCGCCATCGAGTCGATCACCAGCTCGGCATCGGACGGCAGATCGGCCGGCAGGTCCGGAAAGATGCGCTGGTCGGCCAACAGCTCCCGGACATCCTTCTCAGTCACAGTCCCCCCTCGCTGGCGCTCGGCAGGTCTGCGACCCAGGCCTCTGTGCCCAATGGCGCCCTCGCAAGCTCGGTCACTGGACGGCCTTGCGGCGCACGATGTCGGCGGCCAGCTGTCCCAGCGTCATCGCGCCGAGCGCCTCGATGTCGGAGTCGGGGATCTTCACCCCGAACTCGCGCTCCATCCGCAGTGTGAGCTCGACCAGGCTGAGCGACTCCAGGTCGATGCCGCCGGTGCCGATCGGGCTGTCGTCGCCGACCTTCGCCCGGTCAATCGGCACGTTCATCTCGCCGGCCAGCGTGCTCAGCACGAACTCGCGCACGTCGGTGGTGGACGCGGTCATGGGTAGTTCCTTTCAGGAGGAGACCAGCGCCGCGGCGCGCAGGGCGCCGCGGTCGCGGACGAGCTTCCCGTTGGGGGTGCGGGGAAGTTGCGGCAGCACCCGCACCAGTTTCGGCAGCTTGTAGTCGGCCAGGTGCTCGGCGCACCACCGCACGAGGTCCTCGGCGGCGACGTCCGAGTCCACTGTGGACACGTACGCCTCGATGACGTCGCCGTGCACCAGCACCGCCTCGGCCACGGAGCCGTGCCGGGTCAGCACGTCCTCGATCTCGGTCAGGTCGACCTTGAGACCGCCGATGACGACCAGCGAGTCGCCGCGTCCGAGCAGCCGGACCGTGCCGTCCAGGGTCAGCTCGGCCCGGTCCCGGGTGCGCAGCCAACCGTCGACGTAGCGGTCCTGGCCGTCGGCGGTGAGGTACGGCGTGTCCGGCAGCCGCACCTCCAGCTCGCCGTCGCGGATGCGCAACAGCGTGCCCGGGGCGGCCGGGCCGACCGTGGGCCGCAGCCGCCCGCTGATGTCCATCGCGATCACGCCGGTCTCGGTGGTGCCGTACGACTCGCCGACGCGAACCCCGTACACGTCGTGGAATCGCTCGGCGACGGCCGGCGGCATGATCTCGCCGCCCGACACCGCGGCCCGCAGCGACGGCAGCACCGGCGGGTTTTCCGCGGTGGCCAGCAGCTCGTAGTGGAACGGCACGCCGAAGATCGCGCTGACCTCGTGCTCGGCGGCGGCGCGTAGGATGTCGGTGGCGGCCACGCGCGGCGCGAACGCCACCCCGACCCCGGCGTAGAGCGAATGCAGCAGGCCGGCGATCAGGCCGAAGCTGTGCGCGGTGGAGCTGAGCAGTAGCACCCGCTCCCCCGTCACCGGCATGCCAGGGAGCCGGTTGAACCGGCGGATCTCCTGCCGCATCGACGCTTCCGTGCGGCCGATGACCTTGGGTCGGCCGGTGGATCCGGAGCTGAACTGGATCAGCCGGTGTGTGGTCGACGCCGGCACTCCGTCGGCGCGCTTCTCCGTCACGAGTTCGTGCCGCGACCGGAAGACCAGCCGCGACGCCGTGCCGGCGCGGACCACGTGCTGCGGTCGGCACAACGCGCGCAGCTGCTCCAGTTCCGCCGGCTTGAGCCGGTGATCGACGAGCATCACCTGCGCGCCGAGCCGCCACAACGCCAGCAGCGCTTCGATCTGGGTGAAGCTCGGCGGCACCTGGAGCGCGACCGTGCTGCCGGCACGCACGCCGGAGGACGCGAACAGCGCCGCCTCCTGGTCGACCGCATCGCGCAGCTCTCCGTGCGTGACAACGTGATCGGCGATCAGGTACGGCAGGTCGTCGGGATGTTCGGACAGCAGGTCGGCCACGAGCTCCATCAGTTCTCCTTGCAGAACTCGCCGATCGGGATGCCGACGTGGCGCTTGTCGGTGGCGATGTAGCCCAGCAGCTCGTCGCCCTGCTGCAACTCCGTGACGTTGCGGACCTTCGGGCCCGGGCCGAGCACCCGCACGTGCCAGTCGTCCTGCACCGTCAGGCTCACCTCGACGCCGTCCTGCGAGTGCGCGGTGATCTGGAGCAGCGGCCGGGATTCCAGCTTCGACCGGCCGACCACGACCCGCCGCGTGCGGCCCTCGGTGTTCACCGCGAGGACGGCGCTGCCGGAACGCAGCTCGCTGAGGTAGTTGGTGCGGTTGTCCGGGCCGAGCACGTACGAGTGCAGTGCGCCGGCGTTCACCCGGAACGGCCGGGTCGGCATGTACGGCAGCGGATGCGTTTCGCTGACGCACAGGATGAAACCGGACGAGTAGGAGCCGACCAGGATGCCTTCGTCCTGCTCGAAGTGCGAACACGTGTCCACGCACACCCGGTCGCCGAGACCGACGTGGTCGATCCGGTCCACCGTCAGCGTCGACAGCTGGAGGTCCTGGGTGCCGGCCTGGAGCAGCCGGGCCAGCTGGAACACCTCGTTGGCGTCGCGCGGCGCGAGCAGCAGGCCGTCCGAGCCGTGCTCGAGGACGTCCAGCACGATGCCGGCCTCCTCGATGTCGCCGACGACGCAGACCAGCTTGCCGTCGGCGCGGTCGGCGGCGGCGATCACGATCTCCAGCGGGATCTTCGTCGGATCCGTGAAGCTGACGATCGTCCACGGCAGCCGGGCCGCCGCGGTGCAGGCCAGCTGCAGCGTGCGGTCGTCGCTCACCTCGACGAACGCCGCCCCGGCGAAGTTCTCGGCGATGAGCCGGTCCAGCTGGTCGGCGTCATTCACGACAACGGTGACCAGATCCGCCGCGCCGGTTGCGCTCTGATTGTCTTCTGGTCCCCACAACACCTTCTGCACGGTCGGCGGCAGCGTCGCGAGCAGGTTGGGGTCGTCGGACACCACGCCGGCGACCCGCGCGTGCACGGCGGCCGCGACCACGGCCTCCAACTGCTGCTGTGGCACGGTGCGGAGATCGATCCATGCGAATTTCACGCTGTCTCCAAGAGTTGGGCGGCGGCCTGGGCCGGGTGCAGCACGGCGGCGAGCTGGTGCAACAGGGAACGCGGCGTGGGCGAGGTGAAGACGCGGCGGCCGACGGCGAGCCCGGCGCAGCCGGCGTCCAGAGCGGCGCGGGCGTAGGCGACCAGGCCCGAACCGTCCGGGTCGGCGTCGGCGGCCGGGCCGCCTGCCACCAGCACCGGGATCGGGCAGCTCGCGGTGACCTCGGCCATCCGCTCGGCCGGCAGCGCCATCGACGTCTTGACCAGGTCCGCGCCCAGGTCGGCGGCGATGTTGACGACGTGCGAGAGCACGGTCGGGTCGAACGAGCTGGCCATGCGGGGGCCGCGGGCGTAGGCCATCGCGATCAGCGGCACGTTCCAGACCTGGCACTGCCCGGCCACCGCGCCCAGGTCGGCCAGCTGTCGGGCCTCGGTGTCGGAGCCGATGTTGACGTGCACGCTGACCGCGTCGGCGCCCAGCCGCAGTGCGTCCTCCACGTCCCCGACGAGGACCTTGGCGTGCTGGTCGGCGGCGTGCGAGGTGCCGGCGGACAGGTGCACGACCAGCGCGCAGTCCTGGAGCAGGCCCGGATCGATGGCCCGCATCCGTCCCTTGTGGACGATGATGGCGTCGGCGCCGCCCCGGACCACGGCCCGGATCAGCCCGTCCCAGTCCTCGTTGGCGGCGACCGGCCCGTCGGACACGCTGTGGTCCAGCGGGACGAACAGGTGCCGACCGTCCCCGGCGCGCGACAGGCGCCGGGCGCGGAACGCCTTCCCGGGATCGGCCACGATGCGCACCTCCTGTGTTCAAACGGGTTCGGCGATCGATTGAATGATTGGCCTGAATGGGGCTCCGGACAACTAACAGTCCGTGATAACTCCGCAGTTATGTCCTTCCAGAGATTGTTCCGATCATCGCTCGGACAAACTCTGATGAGACTTTGAAGCCGGTCTGCTATGGCGGGGTCAACTGTCAACCGTACGCACGTACACGCAGGCAGTCGGCCTATGGTTGACCTTGCGGGGCCTCGCTAGCATGGCGTGGCGCGGTACTCGCGGCACAATTTCTTCACATGATCGGAGTCGATCGTGACGATTTCCGTCCACGTGGCGGTGGCATACCACGGCGGCGGCGGACACACCGCCAGATTTGCGGGCGCGGTGCACGCGGGCGCCTCATCGGTGTTCGGTTGCGAATCGACGCTGGTCAGCGTGGACATGATCGACGAGGCCGGCTGGGCGGTGCTGGACGAGGCGCACGCCATCGTGTTCGGCGCGCCCACCTACATGGGCACCGCATCGGCCGAGTTCCACCGCTTCGCCGAGAGCACGTCCATGCGGTTCATGCGCAAGCGCTGGCTGGACAAGCTGGCCGCCGGCTTCACCAACTCCGGCGACAAGGCCGGCGACAAGGCTTCGACCCTGGGCTACTTCCAGACCCTGGCCGCCCAGCACGGAATGACCTGGGTGAACCTCGGGTTGAAGTCGGGGTGGAACACCGCGCGCGGCAGCGAGCACGACCCCAACCGGCTCGGCTTCCACGCCGGCGCGGCGGCGCAGTCGCTGCTGGGCAGCAAGCCCGACGACGTGCACGCCGCCGACCTCGCGACCGCCGAGCACCTCGGCAAGCGGGTGGCCGAGCAGGCCGCGATCTTCGTGGTCGGCCGCGCGGCGCTGGCCCCGGTGCGGTGACCGTCGCGGCCGATCCCGTTGTGCGGCCCCGGATCTGGGCGGCCGTGCTGGGTGTCGCCGTGCTCGCGCAGACGGTGTCGGCGATGGACAGCTCGGTGCTCAACCTGGCCGTGAAGACGCTGGCCGACCCGGTGGCCGGGCTCGGCGCCGGCACCGGCGAGCTGGCCTGGGCTATCAGCGCCTACACCGTGGTCTACGCGGCGGCGATGTTCGCCGGCGGCGCGCTGGCCGACCGGTTCGGGCCGCGCTGGGCGTTGTGCGCCGGTCTCGTCGTGTTCATGGTCACGTCCACGCTGGCGGCGTTTTCGCTCACACCGCTGGAACTCGTGCTGTGTCGCGGTGGCATGGGCGTCGGCGCGGCGCTGATCACGCCGGCGACGCTGTCGCTGGCCCTGCGGGCGTCGACGCCGGCGCAGCGGCCGAAGGCGGTGGCGATCTGGGCATCGGCCGCGGCGGTCGGTCTGGCCATCGGCCCGATCGTCGGAGGGCTGCTGCTGAGCCGGCTGTGGTGGGGCTCGGTGTTCCTGCTCAACGTGCCCGTGACGGCGATCTGCCTGGTGGGCATCGCGTTGTGGGTGCCGCGGCTGCACGTCGACCAGCTCCTTGGCGACCAGCTCCTTGGCGACCAGCGACGACCGCTGGACTGGCCGGGGTTGGCGCTGTCCTTCCTCGGCCTGCTCGGCCTCGTGTACGGCGTGATCCAGATCGGCGGCGACGTCGGCTGGACCTCGCCTTCCGTGCTGTTGCCGCTGATCACCGGCATCGCGCTGCTGGTCGCCTTCGCGGTGCAGCAAAGCCGTTCCCGTGCACCGAGTTTCGACGTGCGGCTGTTCCTGCGGCGGCGATTCGCCGGCGGCAGCCTGGTGCTGACCGTGGCGTTCTTCGGCATCACCGGACAGCTGTTCTATGCCTCCTTCTATCTCCAGGACGTGCTGGGGCTCAGCCCGCTCGGCGCGGGCCTGGCCATCGCGCCGACCGCCGCCGGCATCCTGGCCGGCAACCTGTGGGCGCCCGCGCTGGTGCGTCGCTGGTCCGTACGGGCCGTGGCGTCCGCCGGCATGATCGTCACCGTCGGCACGCTCGCGTGCTATCTGGTGTTCGACGGTTCCACGCCGGTTGTCCTTTTCGGACTGATGATGCTGGTGCAGGGATTCGCGATGGGCACGGTCGTGGTGCCGGCGACCAGCGCCGCCATGGCCGACCTGCCGGCCGAACGCAGCGGCGCCGGCTCGGCCGTCACGTCCGGGCTGCGCCAGTTCGGCGGCACGCTCGGCATCGCCGTCGGCAGCACGATTCTCAGCGCCTGGTACCGGTCCGGACTGCGGCCCGCGCTGTCCGGGCTGCCGGACGACCTCGCACGACAGGCCCTCGGCTCGACGCAGGCGGCGCTGTCCGTCGCCCGCGCGGCCGGCCGGCCCGACCTCGTGGAGGCCGCCACCTCCGCGTATCTGCACGCGATGCGGGTCACCGCCGGCACGAGCGCCGCACTCTGCCTGAGCGGACTGGTCCTCATCGCCGTGTGTCTGGGTGGCAAATCCGACTGAGGAGAGGAACCGATGCAGGTCGAGTTGCGACACCTCCAGGTGATCCGGTCGGTGGCGGACGCCGGCAGCATCAGCCGGGCCGCCACGCAGCTGCGGATCGCGCAGTCCGGGCTCACCGCGCAGGTGCAACGCATCGAGCAGGAACTCGGCGGCGCGCTGTTCCGGCGGACCCCGACCGGCGTCGCGCTCACCGACCTCGGCCAGCACGTGGTCGCGCGGGCCCGGGACGTGCTGGCGCAGTTCGACGACCTGGTGGAGAGCACGCGGGTGCTGGCGGTGCGCGACGAGCCGCCGGCGGCGATCCGGGTGTGCGGCCCGCTCGGCCCGATCACGCCGATGCTGGCCGGCGCGGTGCGGGAGTTGTTGCCGCACCGGGAACAAGTCACGCACATCGCCCACAACTGCCAGGCGCTCAACGAGGTTCTCCAGGCGTCCGAGTTCGATATCGCCGTGTGCGGACAGCAGCCGTCCGTGCCGATCCAGCTGCCGGCCGGTCTGCACACCCGCAACCTGGTCAACGAAACCGCCTACATCGGGTTGTCCGCTTCGCACCGGCTGGCCGACCGGATGACGCTGCGGCTGGCCGATCTCGCCGACGAGGACTGGGTGCTGCCGCAGGAGAAGCTGTCCGGGCTCGCTACCTCCCTGCGGCTGGCCTGCGAGGAGGCCGGCTTCACGCCGCGCTGCCGGCACATCGGGGCGGACATGGCGACCGCGGCGATGATGGTCCGATGTGGACACGCCATCGCCGCGTTCTACCCGTCGGCCGTGACCGTTCCCGGCATGGTGCTGCGCCCACTGGTCGGCAACCCGTTGCAGCGCACCATGCAGCTGGTGTGGCAGCCCAACTCCGCGGTGGCCGACCTCGCGGACCTGCTGCACGCCAAGGTGGTCAAGCGCTACCAGACCCTCGTGCACGACCACCCGGTGTACGCGGCCTGGTGGGAATCGGCTAGTTCGTGATGTTGTCGGTGGGAATGACCCGCGCCATGTTGCGTTCGGCCAGCGCGGTGATCGTGACGAACGGGTTGACGCCGGTCCAGCCGGGGATCAGCGACGCGTCGTTGACGTACAGGCCGGGATAGCCGGGCACGCGCCCGTACATGTCGGTCGCCGAGCCCAGCACCGCACCGCCCAGCGGGTGATAGCAGAAGTCGTCGCCGAACGCCCGGTTGCCGCTGAACAGGTCGTATCGGTAGATCGTCCCGTTGGCCGCGTTCACCTTGTCGAACAACGTCTTCGCCGCGTTCTCGGCGAAGTCCTTCTGGCTCGGGCCCCAGTTCAGCCGGGCCTGCCCGCTGGTGGGGTCGTAGCTGAAGGAGCCGCGCTCGGGGCTCTTGGTGATCGCCAGGTACAGGCTGATGAACAGCTCGAAGTTGGCCGGCATCGGGGCGATCTCGGCGAACACCGGCACGGCCTGGTTGCGGGCGTCGATGCCCAGGGTCGGCATGCCCGACTGCACCGAGCCGGTCGGCTTCCAGTTCGCGCGGGCCGTCATGATGTTGCCGTTGGGGCCCCAGTTCTGGCCGAACTGCTGCGACAACGCCGGCAGCGTGCCGGTTTCCCGCGCCTGAAGGAGCAGGTTCATCGTGCCGAGCACGCCGGCGCCGAGGAACAGGTACTTGCAGTTGACGGTCTGCGACGACGTCGTGTTGCCGTTGGTGTCCACAGTGGACGTGTTCACGGCGTAGGTGCCGTCGGCGTTGCGGCCGATGCCGGTGACCTTGGTCAGCGTCTTCAGCGTGACGTTGCCGGTGCCGAGCGCGGCCGGCACGTACGACTTGTCCAGGCTGCGCTTGCCGTGGTTGTTGCCGTAGATGACCTCGCAGTTCAGCGCCGACTTCGGCACCTGGCCGAGCGCCTCCTGCTCCATGTAGTCGAAGTCGTACACGTTGGGCACGAACGCGGTGGAGAAGCCGGCCTTGGCCGCGTCGTCGCGGCCGACCCGGGCGAACTGGTAGCAGTCGGTGGTGTTCCACCAGTTCGGGTCGACACTGTTCACGCCGAGCATCCGGTTGGCCAGCGGGTAGTAGGTGGTGTACATCTCGTCGACGTCGACCCCGGGCAGGATGTCCGGGAACGAGTCCTTCGTCGGCGTCACGGCCATTCCGCCGTTGACGAGGGAGCCGCCGCCGACGCCGCGCCCGACGTAGACCTTCATGTTGGGGAAGTCCACCCGGTCCAGCACGCCGGCGTAGGAGTTGATCTGCTTGTTGATCACCGGCAGCCAGAGCAGGGTGTCCAGCGGCGCCTCGGTCATCGTCTTGAACCACATGGCCCGCTGGTCCGGATTGACCATCGTGCAGAACACGTTTCCGTCCGCGGCGGGTGTGTTCCACAGCTGGCCCATTTCCAGCATGAGGGTCCGCACGCCCGCGGCGCCCAGACGCAGGGCCGACACCGAGGCGCCGTAGCCGCTCCCGACCACGACTGCGGGCACGAAGGTGCTGGTCGCCGCGCGTGCGACCCGGGGATCCGCGGCGACCACGGTCGCACCGGCAGCAGCGGCGGCGCCGAGCATCGTCAGCCCGAGCATCCGCCTGCGAGACATCATTGTCGTGCGCATGCGTCTCATAATGACGCTAGAACACGTTTCACCAACGCGGCCGAATGTATGAATATCGCGCCGTTTACCAGCAGTTATGGATCAAGAACGTGTTTCAGAACCGGCCGGCGAAAAGGATCTTCGAAACCTGGTTGTCCGTTTGCTGGCCGTCGTCGTAGCCGCCCTGCCCGTTGAGACTGTTCATCACGGACAACGTGTAGCGGGCGTCCGGCCCGGCGAAGCCGACGGTGTTCATCACCCAGCCGCCCTGCTCCTGCGACCAGCCGTCCTTGTTGCCCGGCTGTGCCGCCGGGCCGGCCGCCCACACGCCCCACTGCTGGTCCGGCGCGACCGCCCGCAGCTGGCCGACGATGTAGTCGCGGAGGTCGGCCGGCAGCTGGGTGAGCACGTAGTTGATCAGCGCGTCCAGGTCGCCCGGCGTGCACTTCTGGAATCCCCAGTAGGGATAGAAGTTGCTGAAGCCCTTCTGCGGCTGCACCGAGGTCATGCCGTATGTCGGAAACGCGTCGTTGAAGGCCATGTGGTCCGCGCCGGCGTACTTGAACCAGAGCGAGTCCGCGGCGTTGTCGTCGGAGCTGTTGAGCATGCGCTGGATCAGGTCGCGGTCGCCGGCGCTGAGCGTGATCTGCCCGGCCTTGTCCCTGAGGAACAAGTTCACCGTCATCGCCAGCTTGATCGTGGACGCCGTCCAGACCAGGGTGTCGGCCTTGTCGTTGCGCCACACCTGTCCGGTCTGCCGGTCCCGCAGCACGATGCCCGTTGTGCCCGGCCTGGTCGCGACGTACGCCTGCGCGGCCTGGATGCGCTGGCGCATGTCGCAGTCGAAGTCCGTGCCCGGAACGGGGCAGGCCGGCGCGGCGCTGGTCGTGGTCGTCGGCGGCCCCGCGCTGCTGCTCTTGGCGAGTTCCTGCATGCTGGCGGTCATCGGCGGCAGCTGTGACTCCGGCACGCCGGCCGCGCCGCACCCGGCGAGGACGAGGGCAGCAAGCAGCAGCGCGCACCCGCGCAGGGCCGATCGGATCACCGGTCCAGGCTAACGGCCCAGCGGCGGCTGGTTGTTGACGGGCCGCCCGCACTGTGACAGCCTGACCGAGATTGGTCTAGTCCAATGGATCGTGGAGGCGACGACCGGTGACGATCGCGCAGCGCAGCCCGGAGCTGCTCCGCCTTGCCGACGCCGTGCTCCAGCCCGGCTTCGAGGGCACCACCCCGCCGGACTGGCTGCGCCGCCGGCTCGACGAGGGCCTCGGCGGCGCCGTCCTGTTCTCACGCAACATCACGTCGCCCGACCAGGTCGCCGCGCTGACCGCCGAGCTGCGGCAGCACAAGCCGGACGTGCTCGTCGCCATCGACGAGGAGGCCGGCGACGTCACGCGGCTGGAGGCCGCCACCGGCAGCTCCCGGCCCGGCAACCTGGCGCTCGGCGTCGTCGACGACACGCGGCTGACCGCCGAACTCGCCCGCGGCCTCGGCCAGGACCTCGCCGCCGTCGGCGTCAACCTGAACTACGCGCCGAGCGGGGACGTCAACTCCAATCCCGACAACCCGGTCATCGGCGTGCGGTCCTTCGGCTCCGACCCCGAGCTGGTCGCACGGCAGACCGCCGCCTGGATCCGCGGGCTCCAGGCCAGCGGCGTCGCCGCGTGCGTCAAGCACTTCCCCGGGCACGGCGACACCGGCGTCGACTCACACCTCGCGCTGCCCGAGATCGCCGCCTCCGCCGAGGAGATGGCCGCCGTCGCGCTGCCGCCGTTCCGGGCCGCATTCGAGGCCGGCGTGAAGTCCGTGATGTGCGGGCACCTGATGGTTCCCGCCTACGACACAGAGTTCCCGGCGACGCTCTCGCGCCGGATCCTCGTCGACCTCCTGCGGACCGAGCTGGGCTTCGACGGACTTCTGGTCACCGACGCGTTGGAGATGAAGGCGGTCTCCGACCGCTGGGGCCTGACCGGCGCCGCCGTGCTGGCCATCGCCGCCGGCGCGGACGCGCTGTGCGTCGGCGGTGGGCTGTGCGACGAGGACACCGCCGTCGCGCTGCGGGACGCCCTGGTCGACGCCGTCGCCTCCGGTCAGCTGGCGGAGTCCCGGCTGCGGGAGGCCGCCGGCCGGGTCGCCGCGCTGGCGTCCTGGGTGGGCACCGTCACCGACTCCGCGCCGGTCGAACCCGAGATCGGGCTGGAGGCGGCGCGGCGGGCCATCCGGGTCACCGTCGCGCCCGGTGAGCGGTCCCTGCCGCTGACCGCCGCCCCGCACGTCGTCGAGTTCCGGCCGCAGATGAACCAGGCCGTCGACAGCTCCACGCCGTGGGGTCTCGGCGCTCCCCTGTCGGCTCTGCTGCCGGGCACGACCGTGGCGACGTTCACCCCCGGCGACGGCTCCGTGGACCTCGCCCCCGCCGCCGGCCGGCCGCTCGTGCTGGTGGTCCGGGACGCGCACCGCCACCCGTGGATGAGCACCGCCCTCGACGAGGCGCTGGCCGTCCGCCCCGATGCCGGCGTCGTGGAGATGGGCCTCCCCGACGGCCCCGCCCGCGGCGCCTTCCACCTCGCCACCCACGGCGCCACCCGTGCCACCGGCCAAGCCGCCGCCGAAGTCCTCGCCGGCTGAACCCCCGCGAGTCGCGCTCTCGGACCCACCGAATGCACGTCTCAGGCACACCGCGGCGAGCGTCACACCGAAATGCGGTGTCGTGCGGAGCTGAGACCCCGGGCTCGTTTCTGCCCGAAACCGCATTTCGGTGTGCCTGTGAGCGCGACTCGCGGGGGGTTGTCACTTGCCGGTGAACACCGCCTTGCGGCGTTCGATGAAGGATTGGACGCCTTCGGCGGCGTCGGCGCTGGTCAGGAGGGGGTGCAGGTCGGCGGCCAGCCGGGACAGGGCGGCGGTCGGGTCGTCGAGGGCGGCGCGGGCGGACGCGAGGGTGGCTCGCACTCCCAGCGGCGCCTGGGCAGCGATGCGCGACGCCAGCTCGATGGCCCGGTCCACCTGCTGCCCGGCCGGCACGACCTCCTGCACCAGCCCGATCCGGTACGCCTCGGCGGCGTCGAACTCGTCGCCGGTGAGCAGCCACCGCATGGCGTTGCCCCAGCCGGCGGCCTGCGGCAGCCGGACGGTCGCCCCGCCGAACGGGTAGATGCCGCGCTGGATCTCGATCTGCGCGAACCGCGTTCCCTCGGCGGCGATCCGCACATCGGAGGCGAGCAGCAGCTCGATGCCCAGCGTCAGGCACCAGCCCTGCGCCGCCGCGACCACCGGCTTCGTCCGCGCCGGACCGGCGATCCCCCACGGGTCGACCGATCCCTTCGCGAACGTGAGGCCGTCGCCCAGGTGCGGCGCGACCTGGGCGAGGTCGAGGCCGGCGGTGAAGTGGTCGCCGTGCGCGAACAGCACCCCCACCCACGCGTCGGGGTCACGCTCCAACTCGCCGTAGGCGGCGGCCAGCTCGGCGAGCATGTCCGTGGTGAACGAGTTGCGCTTGTCCACCCGGTCCAGGCCGATCAGCAGCAGGTGCTCGCGACGTTCCACGGTGATCGACATCGAACCTCCAGCTGAGTTGCAATATGAGACTCAACACTCAACCCGAGACGTGCGAGTTCCGCAAGCGGTGTTTCTGCCGCGCGTTCCGCGCGGGCTCGGCCGCTCCGAGCCGATGCCTTCCCTTGTCCCGTTCACGTGCCGCGAGGCCGGCAACGGGGCAAGTCGGCCGCGGCACGCGAACGGGCCTGCGGTCCAGGCATCGGCGCGGCCTCGGCATACTGGCCGGGTGGTCAACCATCGCGAAGTAACGGTCAACGGCATCCAGATGCACATCGCCGAGCAGGGGACGGGCCCGCTCGTGCTGCTGCTGCACGGTTTCCCGGAGAGCTGGTACTCCTGGCGGCACCAGTTCCAGCCGCTGGCAGACGCCGGCTTCCACGTCGTCGCCCCGGACCAGCGCGGCTACGCCGGCACCGACAAGCCGGACGCCATCGAGGACTACACGCTGCTGCACCTGGTCGGCGACGTGATCGGCCTGATCCACGCCCTCGGCGAGCGCGAGGCCGTGGTCATCGGGCACGACTGGGGCGCGCCGGTGGCCTGGAACACGGCGCTGCTGCGGCCGGACATCATCCGCGGCGTCGCCGGCCTGAGCGTGCCGCCGACCCGCCGCGCGCCGGCGAAGCCCCTGAGCCTGCTGGAGCAGCGCTTCGGCAAGGGCTTCTACCAGATCTACTTCCAGGAGCCGGGCGTCGCCGACGCCGAGCTGGGCGCCGACCTCAAGGACACCTTCCGCCGCTTCCTGGTGGCCGCCTCCGGCGACGGCGCGGCCGCCGCGCCGGTGGTGCCCGACGGCGTGACCGGCTTCCTGTCCACCATGCCGTACCCGGAGACGCTGCCGTCCTGGCTGACCGAGGCCGACATCGACGCCTTCGCCGCGCAGTACGAGCGCAACGGCTTCACCGGCGGGCTGAACTGGTACCGCAACATCGACCGGAACTGGGAGCTGACCGCCGCCTGGGCCGGGGCGCAGATCACCCCGCCCGCCTTCTACATCACCGGCACCCGGGACGTCGTCCGCACCTTCGGCATGCCCGGCTTCATCGAGAAGCTGCCGGAGCTCGCGCCGAACCTGCGCGGGGTGCTGGATCTGGACGGTTGCGGCCACTGGACGCAGCAGGAGCGCCCGGATGAGGTCAACGCGGCCCTGATCGAGTTCCTCAAGGGACTCTGAATCGATTTCCCGGCGTAGCCTGGGAAATCTGATGGGAATCCTCGTCGATCTGCTGGTCAGCCTGCTCGGACTCGGTGCGGTCGGGCTGGCCAGCAGCGCGCGGGTGATCAAGCAGTACGAGCGGGGCGTCGTGTTCCGGCTGGGCCGGGTGCGCGACGCGGCGCGCGGCCCGGGCCTGACCATGCTGGTGCCGGCGGTGGACCGGATGCGCAAGGTGAGCCTGCAGATCGTGTGCATGCCCGTGCCGGCGCAGGACGGCATCACCCGGGACAACGTCACCGTCCGGGTGGACGCGGTCGTCTACTTCACGGTGGCCGACCCGATCAAGGCGATCATCGCGGTGGAGGACTACCAGTTCGCGGTGTCGCAGGTGGCGCAGACGTCCCTTCGCTCCATCATCGGCAAGAGCGACCTGGACGACCTGCTGTCCAACCGCGAGCGGCTCAACGAGGGCCTGGAGCTCATGATCGACAGCCCGGCGCTGGGCTGGGGCGTGCACATCGACCGGGTGGAGATCAAGGACGTCGCGCTGCCGGAGTCCATGAAGCGCTCGATGTCCCGGCAGGCCGAGGCCGAGCGTGAGCGGCGGGCCCGGGTGATCTCCGCGGACGGCGAGCTGCAGGCGTCGCACAAGCTGGCCGAGGCGGCCGCCACCATGGCGGACACGCCGGCCGCGCTGCAACTGCGGCTGCTGGAGACGGTGGTCGAGGTGGCCGCCGAGAAGAACTCGACTCTCGTGCTGCCCTTCCCGGTGGAGCTGCTGCGCTTCCTGGACCGGGCCGCGGCCGAGCGCGAGACCGACGGCAAGGTTGAAAGGCGGGACTAGCATTGGTATCCGTGACGGCATTCCCAGCTCGATCCCTCGATCCGGTCGCGGGCCTGCGTAGCGCGGTGGACGCCACCCTGACCGAACTGCTCACCGCCCGCCCGGAGCCCGACCGCGTGTGCCCGGGCCTGTCCGCGGCGCTGGCGGCCTGCGCCTTCGCCGAGGTCGACGACATCGGCGACGCGCCGAACCTGTTGCGGGCGGCCGTGGACCACGCCCACCACGAGGAGTTCGCCGAGGCCCGGATGCTGCTGGTGGCCGGGCAGCACGTGTTGCGGGCCACCGCGGCGCGCCGCGCGCTGCTGATCCCCGCCCGCCGCGACCCGGTGCCGGCCGGCGCCCCGACCGGCTGATCCACAGTGGACTGAGCTCCGATCGCCCCGCGGTTCCCAGCAGATGGGACGGGCCCGCGGCGCTGGCTACGCTGGCAGTGAGGGCGATCGGGGGTGTGCATGAGCACGCTGGTGTTTGTCGGCGCCGGGCCGCGCGCGACGGGCGTCCTGGAGCGGATCTCCGCCAACCTGCCGGAATTCCCGCAGGCGCTGGACATCCACTTCGTCGACCCGCATCCGCCCGGCGCGGGCCGGGTCTGGCGGCACGCGCAGTCGCCGCTGCTGCGGATGAACTCGATGGCCGAGGACGTCACGATGTTCACCGACGACAGCGTGGTCTGCGCGGGCCCTATCCGGCCGGGGCCGTCGCTGTACGAATGGGCGGCGCAGGTTCGCGCCGGCGGCCCGGCCGATCCCGAGCTGCAAGCCCTGACCGGCACCGGCTTCCCCACCCGTCGGCTGCAAAGCCGTTACCTGGAGTGGGTTTTCGAGACCGTCGTCAAGGGGCTGCCGGACACCGTCACGGTGACCGTGCACCAGACGACGGCGACCGGCGTGACCGACGGGCCCGACGGCCGGCAGCTGGTGGAGCTGGCCGACGGTGAGACGCTGACCGCGGACATCGCCGTGCTGACGCTGGGCCACCTGGATGCGGAACCGCTCGCCGAGCACCGCAGGTTGGCGGATTACGCCCGTGACAACGACCTTCGCTACATCCCGCCGGAATACGCCTCGGACACCGACCTTTCCGTGTTGCGGCCCGGTGAACACGTTGTGATGCGCGGGTTCGGGCTGTCCTTCGTCGACCTGATGGTGCTGCTCACGGAGGGCCGCGGCGGGCGGTTCGTCGACGGCCGCTACCTCCCCTCCGGGCAGGAACCCGTGCTGCACGTGGGGTCGCGCCGCGGCGTCCCGTACCACTCGAAGACGAACTACCGCCTGCTCGCCGGGCGCCCGCCGCTGCCGCGCTTCCTGACGCCGGAGGTGATCGATGCCGTGCCGGCGGGCGCCGACTTCCGGGCCGACGTGTGGCCGCTGGTGGCGAAGGAGATCGCCTGGGCCTACTACCACGAGCTGTTCAACGGGCATCCCGACCGTGTGCGGATGGACTGGGTCGACTTCGACCGCTGGTACGCCACGCTGCCGTGGGGCAGCCCGACCCTGGAGTCGCTGATCCGGCGGGCGGTGCCGTCGCCCGACGACCGGATCGACTTCGAGGCGCTCGATCGTCCGCTGCGAGGACGGACCGTCGATCTGCGCGACTACATCGTCGCCGACATCGGCCGCCGCACCGATGACCGGTTCAGCGCCGACCTGGGGGCGTTCTTCGGGCTGCTCTCCTGCTACGGGCAGTTGCAGCGGCTGACGTCGCTGCGGCCGGAATCGCAGGTGCGGGACCTCGACGGCTGGTGGCACGGCTTCTTCAGCTTCATGGCCAGCGGGCCGCCGGACTTCCGCCTCCGGCAGTTGCTGGCGCTGCACGCCGCCGGCATCGTGCACTTCCTCGGCGCCGACATGTGGGTCCGCGCCGAGGACGGTGTGTTTCGGGCCGGCGGCGGCTCCGGGACGGCCACCGCCACCGCGCTGGTCGAGGCGTACCAGCCGGGGCCGTCGGTGTCGGGCAGCGCCTCGGGGCTGCTGCGCACCGTCGGCGGCGTCGAGGAGGTCCTGGTCGACGGGGCCCACACCGTACGGACCGGGCTGCTGCGCATCGACGCCGACGGGCGGGTGATCACCCCGTCCGGACAGCCGCACCCCCGGCTGTTCGCCCTCGGCGCCCCCTCCACCGAACGGGCCGTGCCGGCCTTCGCCCGGCCTCGGATCAACGCGCCGACCTTCCGTCAGAACGACGCCACCGCCCGAGCCCTGCTGGCCGCCCTGGCGTGACGCGCCTCTACTGGTCGACATACCGCCTGGTCGGTATGCTCGCGGCGAACAACCGCCGACCAGCTCAAGGAGGAGCACGTGCCGGAGACGAGCCAACGGGTCGCCATCGTGACCGGAGCAGCCCGGGGAATCGGCGCCGCCACCGCGGTGCGGCTGGCCGCCGACGGCTTCGCCGTCGCCGTGCTCGACCTGGACGAGGCCGCCACCAAGCAGACCGTGGACGCCATCGTCGAGGCCGGCGGCCGGGCGATCGGCGTGGGCGCCGACGTCAGCGACGCCGACCAGGTGCAGGCCGCGGTCGACCGGGTGGCCGCCGAACTCGGCGCGCCGACCGTCCTGGTCAACAACGCCGGCGTCACCAAGGACAACCTGATCTTCAAGATGTCCGAGGCCGACTGGGACACCGTCATCAACGTGCACCTGCGGGGCTCGTTCCTGATGACCAAGGCCGTGCAGAAGCACATGACCGAGGCCAAGTGGGGCCGGATCGTGAACCTGTCCAGCACCTCGGCGCTGGGCAACCGCGGCCAGGTCAACTACTCCGCGGCCAAGGCGGGCCTGCAGGGCTTCACCAAGACGCTGGCCATCGAGCTGGGCAAGTTCAACGTGACGGCGAACGCGATCGCCCCGGGCTTCATCGCCACCGACATGACCGCGGCCACCGCGGAACGGCTCGGCGTGGGCTTCGAGGACTTCAAGACGATGGCCGCGCAGCAGATCCCGGTGAACCGCGTCGGTGTGCCCGAGGACATCGCGCACACCGTGTCCTTCCTGGTCAGCGAGGGCGCGGGCTTCGTGTCCGGCCAGGTCATCTACGTCGCCGGAGGCCCCCGTGACTGACCTCGCCGCCAAGGTCGAGGAGTTCCTCGCCGCGCACCCGACCGAGGGCGCGGACCCGGTGCAGTGGCTCGGCGCGCGCTTCGACGCCGGCCTGGCCTTCGTGCACTTCCCCGTCGGCCTGGGCGGGCTGGGCGCGTCCCGGTCCGCACAGCAGGCCGTGGACGAGGCCTTCCTGGCCGCGAACGCGCCGCAGCCCAACCCGGCCGCGCCCGTCATCGGCTACGGCATGGCCGCGCCGACGATCCTCAAGTTCGGCACCGACGAGCAGAAGCAGCGCTTCCTGCGGCCGCTCTACACCGGCGAGGAGGTGTGGTGCCAGCTGTTCAGCGAGCCCGGCGCCGGCTCCGACCTCGCCACCCTGGCCACCCGCGCTGTCCGTGACGGCGACGAGTGGGTCGTCGACGGCCAGAAGGTGTGGACGACGATGGGCCACGTGGCCCGCTGGGGCATCCTGGTCGCCCGCACCGATCCGTCGCTGCCCAAGCACCAGGGCCTGACCTACTTCCTCTGCGACATGACCGACCCGGGCGTCGACGTCCGGCCGCTGCGCCAGATCACCGGCGAGGCCGAGTTCAACGAGGTGTTCCTGTCCGGGGTGCGAGTCCCGGACGCGAACCGGCTGGGCGCGGTCGGCGAGGGCTGGAAGGTCGCCACCACCACGCTGATGAACGAGCGCGTCACCATCGGCGCGCACGCCGCCGAGCGCGAGGACGGCCTGATCGGCGCGGCCACCAAGACCTGGCGCGAGCACCCGGAGCTGCGCACGCCCGGCCTGCACGACCGGCTGCTGCGGCTGTGGGTGGACGCCGAGGCGCTGCGGCTGACCGCCGAGCGGCTGCGCCAGGGCCTGGCCGCCGGCCAGCCCGGGCCGGAGGGCTCGGCCGCCAAGCTGACGTTCGCCACCCTCAACCAGGCGATCACCGGCCTGGACGTGGAGCTGCACGGCGAGCAGGGCCTGACCTACACGGACTGGACGATGCGCCGGCCCAAGGACGCCGACTGGGCCAACCGCGACGCCGGCTTCCGGTACCTGCGCATGAAGGGCAACTCGATCGAGGGCGGCACCTCGGAGATCCTGCGCAACATCATCGCCGACCGAATCCTCCAGCTGCCCAAGGAACCGCGCGGCGACGTGGACATCCCGTGGAAGGACCTGCCCCGATGAGCGACCTTTTGTACGACGAGGTCGAGAACGACCTTCGGGCGTCGGTGCGCGACCTGCTGACCGACCGCGCGCCGTGGACGTCGGTGCTGGCCCGCGTGGAGACCGACAAGCCGTACGACCTGGAGCTGTGGCGGACGCTGGCCACCGAGATGGGCCTGGCCGGCCTGCTCGTGCCGGAGTCCCTCGGCGGCGCGGAGGCCTCCGCCCGTGAGGTCGCGGTGGTGCTGGAGGAGCTGGGCCGCGCGGTGACACCGACCCCGTTCCTGGGCAGCGCGGTGCTCGCCACGAGCGCGCTGCTGGCCGCCGGCGACACCGAGACCGTGTCGGAACTCGCTGCCGGGCAACGGATCGGCACGCTCGCGGTGCCGCTGACGACTGCGCCGAACGCCGCGTTCCCCGGCCTGGTACGGGTCGAGGACGGCAAGCTGACCGGCCGCGTCGGCAGCGTCGTGGACCTCGAGGTCGCCGATGTCGTTGTGGTGCCGGCGATCGGCCCCGACGGTCCGGAGCTGCACGTCGTGCAGACGGCGTCGGCGGGCGTCACCGTCACGCCGATCACGCCGCTGGACCTGACCCGCCGCATCGCGACGCTGGAGCTGTCCGGTGTGGAGTCCCGCAAGCTCTCCGGTGACGCGGAAGCCGCGCTGCGCAAGGCTTTGGCCACCGGCGCGGGCCTGCTGGCCGCCGAGCAGCTCGGTGTCGCGCAGTGGTGCCTGGACACGACCGCCGAGTACGTCAGCACGCGGCACCAGTTCGGCCGGCCCATCGGCTCGTTCCAGGCGATCCGGCACCGTCTCGCCGACCTGTGGGCGTCGGTGTCCTCCGCGGTGGCGGTCTCCCGCGCCGCGGCCGACGCCCTGGCCACCGGGTCCGATGTGGACATCGCCGTCGCGGTGGCGGCGTCGTTCTGCTCGGAACTGGCCGTGCACGCCGCCGAGGAGGCCTTGCAGCTGCACGGCGGCATCGGCATGACATGGGAGCACCCGGTGCACCTGTACCTGGGTCGTGCCAAGAGCTCCGAGCTGGCGCTGGGCACCCCGGAGAAGCACCGGGACGCCCTGGCCGTGTTCGCCGACCTGCCGGCCTGACAAGGAGTTCACCATGCGCGTGTTCGCCAACCTGGACGAGGTGAAGGCGGCCAAGGGCGAGGAGCTCGGGGTCAGCGACTGGCACTCGGTGACGCAGGAGCAGGTCAACCTGTTCGCCGACGCCACCGAGGACCACCAGTGGATCCACGTCGACCTGGAGAAGGCCGCCAAGGGGCCGTTCGGCGGGCCGGTGGCGCACGGCTACCTGACGCTGAGCATGCTGCCCAAGCTGTCCGGCGGCCTGTGGCGGGTGGACGGCCTGTCGATGGCCGTCAACTACGGGCTGAACAAGGTGAGGTTCCCGCAGCCGGTGCGGGTCGGCAGGCGGATCCGGGGCCACGGCCAGCTGCTGGACGTCGCCGACGCGAAGATGGGCCTGCTGGCGACGGTGCTCGTCACCGTCGAGATCGAGGGCGAGGACCGGCCGGGATGCGTGGCCGAGTCACTGGCGTTGCTGGTGCCCTGACCAGGTAGGTCACGGATCGGCAACTCCCGCGGCGGGTTCCCCGTCCGAATGGGACAGTGCTCCGGCGACGGGAGAGGCCCGTCGCCGGAGCAGGGGGAACAGTGAACTACGACCAGACGGCGTCCGGCGGCCTCGGCCCCACCGCCGTCCTCATTTTCGCGCTCATCGGCGTGGCCCTCTGGGTGTTCGAGGTCGCGGCGGTCTGGCGGGTGTTCACCAAGGCCGGCCGCCCCGGCTGGGGTGCGATCATCCCGATCTACAACCTCTATCTGATGATCAAGGTCGCGGGTCGCCCCGGCTGGTGGGTGATCCTCTACATCGTGCCGCTGGTGAACATCGTCATCCACCTGATCGTCTCGCTGGACGTCGCCCGCAATTTCGGCAAGGGCAGCGGGTTCGGCGTCATCGGCCTGTGGCTGTTCAGCGCCATCGGCTTCCCGATCCTCGGCTTCGGCAGCGCGCGGTACCAGGGTCCTCGCCCGGCGTGAGAATCCTCGGTCGTCGCCCGATTCCTTTGTAGGATCGGGCGATGACCGATGTCGTGCTCGCGGAGAACACCGACGGGGTGCTGCTGCTCACCCTGAACCGGCCGGAGAAGCTGAACGCGTGGACGCCGGCGATGGAGGAGCAGTTCTTCGGCGCGCTGGCCGCCGCGGACGCCGATCCCTCGGTGCGGGTGATCGTGGTGACGGGAGCCGGCCGCGGCTTCTGCGCCGGCGCCGACCTGACCGCGCTGGGCGCCGTGGACCCGTCCTCCATCACCGAGGCCGACATCCATCCCAGCGGCAAGCCGATCAGCTACGCGCTGTCCCTGCGCAAGCCGGTGGTCGCCGCCATCAACGGCCCCACTGCCGGCATCGGCCTGGTGATCGCCCTCTACTGCGATGTGCGTTTCGCCGCTGCCGACGCCAAGTTCACCACTGCGTTCTCGCGTCGCGGCCTGATCGCTGAGCACGGCATCGCCTGGCAGCTGCCGAGGCTCGTCGGCACCAGCCGGGCCATGGACCTGTTGCTGTCCAGCCGAATCCTCCTCGGCGAGGAAGCCGCGCGCATCGGCCTCGTCGACCACGTGCTGCCCGTGGACGAGGTTCTGCCGGCCGCCTTGGCGTACTCGCGGGACCTGGCCATCAACTGTTCCCCGCAGTCCATGGCCATCATCAAGCGCCAGGTGTACCAGGCCCTCGAGTCCGATTTGGACACTTCCCGCCGCGAGGCCGTGGATCTGATGCTGGCTTCCTTCACCCAGGACGACTTCCGCGAGGGCGTGTTGAGTCACTTGGAGCGGCGCGAGCCCCGATTCGCGCCGCTTGACCCTGACACCGTGTGAGGCCGTAGACCGGACGACGTCATGTTCAGCATCGGAGACTTCGCCCGGCTGGGGCTCGTGTCGGTTCGCATGTTGCGGCACTACGACGGCATCGGGCTGCTGCCGCCCGCCCATGTCGACGGCGCCACCGGCTACCGGTGGTACGCCGCCGACCAGCTGCCCCGGCTCAACCGGATCGTCGCGCTGCGCAAGCTCGGCTTCACCCTCAACCAGGTGGCCGAGATGCTCGACGACACCGTCAGCGCCGAGCAGTTGCGCGGCATGCTGCGGCTGCGCCGCGCCGAGCTGGCTGCCCAGGTGGCCGCCGACAGCGCCCGGCTCGCCCAGGTCGAGGCCCGTCTCCGCAGCATCGAGAGGGAGGGCGCGATGCCGTCCATCGACGTCGTGGTCAAGGCCGTTCCCGCGGTCCGGATCGCCGAGCTGGCCGCCGTGGCCGCCAGCTACGAGCCGGAGGACATCGGGCCGGTGATCCAGCCCCTGTACGCCCGCGTGGAGGCCGAACTGGCCGAGTCGGGGCTGACCGTCTGCGGGCCGGGGGTCGCGTACTACGAGGACGTTCCGGAGGGGGTGATGGTGCACGCCGCGGTGCAGGTGTCCGGCGAGTTGGCGGCTTCGTCCTCGCTGGCGCTGGTCGACCTGCCGGCCGTCGCCGAGGCGGCCACCGCCGTGCACCACGGGCCGATGTCGGAGTGCGGGGCGGTGTACGAGGCCATCGCCCACTGGCTGTCGGAGAACGGCCACCAGAGCGGGGCGTACGCGCGGGAGGTGTACCTGCACTGTCCGCCCGGCGTCGACCAGCAAGGGTGGGTGACCGAGCTCCAGATCCCCCTGCGGTAAGGGGTGGCTGGTCGTGGCCCGCCGCCACGTGACCACGACCAGCCACTGCCACAGAGTGTGTCCGTCCTGCCACCCGGCGGCAATGCTCCAGTTGGAAGCGCTCTCACCGGGCGGTTTAGGCCGAACGGCCGACGACATCTTTCACGAGATCCACTAATGCCGGCGGAGGCGCGGTACCGGTACCGCGCCTCCGCCGCTCGTGGGGTCAGCTGTCCGCGAGGCCCCGCCGACGCTTCGCACGGTTGCCGGATTTCGATCGGCCGCCACCCGACGTACCCACCAGGGCAGCCGACGTGGCCGGTCGAAATCCAGCAAGGGCGAGGCGTCGGCCTGAAGGGGCCGAGCCCCGCGCGAGACGCGCGGCAAATCACCGCGCGGTCCGGATCATCTCTCCGAGCCGGTACACCATCCGGGACGCGTCCCCCGGCGACACCGTCGCCCAGTCCTGTCCGTCCCGCCCCGGCGCCACCACGCTGAAGTACCGGCCGCCGGCGTTGTCGAACCAGCTCATCCCCGGCAGCCGCCGCACCCGCCCGCGCTCGTCGTACAGTCCGACGCCGATCTGCCCGAGCCGCAGCACCTCCGGCTCCAGCATGGTCGCCAGCGCCTTCTGCTGCTCCTTCGACGCCGACTCCGCGGTCCGCCGCGTGACCGCCACCGGCTGCGAGTGCCGGCCCGAGCCGCCGACCATGCTCGCCGGCAGCGAGACCTCCTGCCCGGGCCCGGCCTTGGTCGGCGGCAGCAGGTTGACGATGCTGGCCGCCAACGCCGTGTCCCGGGTCCACTCCAGCCGGACCATCTGTCCTTCCTGGACCATCAGCACGGCGTCCCGCCCGCGCGCGGCGGCCGCGGCGCGCAGCATCGCCGACGACTCATGGACGTCCACGGTGGAGATGGTGTCGAGCTGGATGTGCGGCCGGGCCACGAGGGCCATCGCGGCGGCGACGGGCTGCACCACCCGACCCCGCTCGGTCACGCCGCGTGCCTCGAGGTCGGCGTGCACGGCGGCGCGGATACGCGACCGTTCCTCATAGGTCTCCCCGTGGCTGGGGACCTGGAACGGATACGGCGGCGAGCCGAGCCGCAGTTCCTCCCACAGGAAGTCGAACGCGGCCAGCGACACAGTGACGATCGGTGACATCGCCCCTGAAGCTACCGCACCGCGCGCGCCCGTACGGGTGGAACGACGGAGTCACATTGACGGCGCCGAACCCCGGCAGTATGTTCGTATGCAGAACGGACGTTCGCAATACGCACAGCCGGAGGCGCGGAGATGGCGACGATCGGGACCCTCGCCGAGGGGGTGGCCGCAGTGGTGCACGACGGCGACACGGTGGCCTTCGAGGGATTCACCCACCTCATCCCGTTCGCGGCCGGGCACGAGGTGATCCGGCAGCGCCGCCGCGACCTGACCCTGGTCCGCATGACCCCGGACGTGCTCTACGACCAGCTGATCGGCGCGGGCTGCGCGCGCAAGCTGGTGTTCTCCTGGGGCGGCAACCCCGGCGTGGGCTCGCTGCACCGGTTCCGGGACGCCGTCCAGCACGACTGGCCTGCGCCGCTCGAGCTCGAGGAGCACAGCCACGCCGGCATGGCCAACCGGTACGTCGCCGCCGCTTCCGGACTGCCGTTCGCGGTGCTGCGCGGCTACACCGGCACCGACCTGCCGGCCCAGACCGACAACATCAAGCCGATCACCTGCCCCTTCACCGGCGAGGTGCTGACGGCGGTGCCGGCGCTCCGGCTCGACTCGGCCGTCATCCACGCGCAGCGCGCCGACCACGAGGGGAACGTGCAGCTGTGGGGCATCACGGGCGTGCAGAAGGAGGCCGTGCTGGCGGCGAAGCGGTCGCTGGTCACAGTCGAGGAGATCGTGGACGAGCTGACGCCGTTGCCGGGCGCGGTGGTGCTGCCGTCGTGGGCAGTCGGCCACGTCGCCGCGGTGCCGGGCGGCGCGCATCCGTCCTATGCGGCGGGGTATTCCGTGCGGGACAACGACTATTACCGTGACTGGGACGAGATCAGCCGGGACCGGGACGAGTTCACGCGCTGGCTGGAGGATCTGAAGTGAGCCACACGGCCGACGAGATGATGACGGTGGCCGCGGCGCGGACGCTGGCCGACGGCCAGGTGTGCTTCGTGGGCATCGGCCTGCCGAGCACCGCCGCCAACCTGGCCCGCCGCACCCACGCCCCGGGCCTGGTGCTGGTGTACGAGTCGGGCACGCTGGGGGCGAAGCCGGACCGGCTGCCGCTGTCCATCGGCGACGGCATCCTCGCCGAGACCGCGGACGCCGTGGTGAGCGTGCCCGAGGTGTTCAACTACTGGCTCCAGCCCGGCCGCATCGACGTCGGTTTCCTGGGTGCGGCCCAGATCGACCGGTACGGCAACATCAACACCACCGTCATCGGCGGCGACTACCGCAACCCCAAGGTGCGGCTGCCCGGCGCGGGCGGCGCGCCCGAGATCGCGGCCTCCTGCAAGGAGGTCACCGTGATCGTGCGGCAGAGTCCGCGCGCCTTCGTGGACCGGGTCGACTTCGTCACCTCCGTCGGCTTCGGCCGCGGTCCCGGCGAGCGCGAGAAGCTGGGTCTGCGCGGCGGCGGCCCGCGCCGGATCATCACCGATCTCGGTGTGCTGCAACCGGATCCCGACACATGCGAGTTCGTGCTCACCCACCTGCACCCAGGCGTCGAACTGGCCGACGTGAAGGCCGCCACCGGCTGGGACCTGGCCGTCTCCCCCGACCTGAGCCGGACGCCCAACCCCACCGACGAGGAACTGTCCGTGCTGCGTGCCCTGAAGGCGGCGTCATGACCACCGACGTGTTCATCGCGGACGCGGTCCGCACCCCGATCGGCAAGTACGCCGGCGGCCTGGCCAACGTCCGCCCGGACGACCTGGCCGCCGGCACGCTGAAGTCCTTGCTGCACCGTCATTCCGACCTCGACCCGGCGCGCGTCGACGACGTGGTGCTCGGCGACGCCAACGGCGCCGGCGAGGACAACCGGGACGTGGCGCGGATGGCGGCGCTGCTGGCCGGGCTGCCGGTCTCGGTGCCGGGCAGCACGGTCAACCGGCTGTGCGGCTCCGGCATGGAGGCGGTGATCGGCGCGTCCCGGGCGGTCGCGGTCGGCGACGCCTCGATCGTCGTCGCCGGCGGCGTGGAGTCGATGACCAGGGCGCCGTGGGTGTTGCCCAAGCCCGATCACGCCTTCGACCGCGCGCACGAGACGTTGCACTCCACCACGTTGGGCTGGCGCATGGTCAACCCGGCGATGCCCGCGCAGTGGACGGTCAGCCTGGGCGAGGCCACCGAGCAGCTCGCCGAGAAGTACGGCATCGGCCGCGAGGAGCAGGACGTCTTCGCCGAGGGCAGCCACCACAAGGCGGCCCGCGCCTGGGCCGACGGCGTGTTCGCGGACGAGATCGTGCAGGTGCCGGGCGCCGAACTCGAGCGGGACGAGAACATCCGCCCCGACACCTCCGTCGAGAAGCTGGCCAGGCTGAAGCCCGCGTTCCGGCCCGACGGCACCATCACCGGCGGCAACGCCTCCCCACTCAACGACGGCGCGGCCGCGCTGATCATCGCCGACCGGGCCGGCATCGACTCGTTCGGCGGCCGCCCGCTGGCCCGCATCGCCGCCCGCGCCGTGCACGCCGTGGAGCCGCAGTACTTCGGCATCGGGCCCGTGGAGGCCGCGAACCGGGCGCTGGCCCGGGCCGGCATCGGCTGGTCCGACCTGAGCGTGGTCGAGCTGAACGAGGCGTTCGCCGCGCAGTCGCTGGCCTGCCTGTCGCTGTGGCCGGAACTGGACCCGAAGATCGTCAACCCGCACGGCGGCGCGATCGCCATCGGACACCCGCTGGGCTGCTCCGGGGCGCGCATCCTGGGCTCGCTGGCCTGGGAGCTGCACCGCCGCGGCGGCGGCTGGGGGCTGGCCGCCATCTGCATCGGCGTCGGCCAGGGGCTGGCCGTCGTCCTGGAAGCCTGAGGAGGAGCCGGTGAAACTTCCGCACTACGCGTCCGACGGCGAATCGCACCCGCCGAACTCGAGCCAGCACTACCGGTCCAGCGTCCTGCGCGCGCCCCACCGCCCGCTCCAGCTCATCCCGCAGCACCTCACCGAGATCACCGGCCCGCTGCTCGGCGCGGACCGGATCGGCGAGCTCGACCACGACCTGACCCGGCAGCACCCGGGCGAGCCCTTAGGCGAGCGGATCATCGTCAGCGGCCGGGTGCTGGACACCAACAACCGGCCGGTGCCGAACACGCTCGTCGAGGTGTGGCAGGCCAACTCGGCCGGCCGGTACGCGCACGACCGGGACCGGCACGACGCCCCGCTGGACCCCAACTTCAGCGGCGTGGGCCGCACCGTCACCGACGCGCAGGGCAACTACCGGTTCGTCACGATCAAGCCCGGCGCCTACCCGTGGCGCAACCACGACAACGCCTGGCGTCCCGCGCACATCCACTTCTCGCTGTTCGGCCGGGCCTTCACCCAACGGCTGATCACCCAGATGTACTTCCCGGGCGACCCGCTGTTCCCGTTCGACCCGATCTACAACTCGATCCGCGACGAGCGCGCCCGGCAGCGCCTGATCTCCCGCTTCGACCTGCCGACCACCCAGCCCGAGTGGGCGCTGTCGTACAAGTTCGACATCGTGCTGCGCGGCAGCGACGCCAGCGTGTTCGAGGACGAGGAGGACGAGTGACAACCCCTTCCCAGACCGTCGGCCCGTTCTTCGCGCTGCCGGACGGCCTGCCCTGGCCCGACGGCCCCGACGTGGTGCCGGCCGGCACGCCCGGCGCGGTGGTCGTGCGCGGCACTGTCTACGACGGCGCCGGCGAGCCCGTGCCGGACGCGATCATCGAGACCTGGCAGGCCAGTCCCGCCGGCCGCTTCAACCATCCCGACGACCCGCGCGGCGCCCTCGACGAGGGCTTCCGTGGCTTCGGCCGGTCCGCCACCGACGCCGAGGGCCGGTTCCGGATCCGCACCCTCAAGCCCGGCCCGCTGCCCACCCCGGACGGCGGCGCCGAGGCCCCGCACATCGACGTCACCGTGCTGGCGCGGGGATTGCTTCAGCGACTGGTGACCCGGATCTACTGGCCCGACGAGGAGCGGGCCAACGCCGCCGATCCCGTGCTGTCGGCGGTGCCGGCCGAGCTGCGGCACACTCTGGTCGCCAAGGCGGTCGGCGACGAGCTGCACTTCGACATCCGGCTCCAGGGCGACGGGGAAACGGTCTTCTTCGAGGTGTGAGGGACGCGTGACGGACTACCGGTGGGCCGGCGCGGCGGCGGGCCCCGTGCTGGTCGTGGGCAACTCGCTCGGCACGACCTCGGCGATGTGGCGGGAACAGCTGCCGGCGCTCGGGCAGACGATGCGCCTGCTGCTGATCGACCACCCCGGCCACGGCGACGCGGTCTCGACGAACGCAGCCGCCCAACCACCGCCCGACCACGCTGCCGGCGACCGATCCGGCGGCGAGGCGACCGCCAACCAACACACCGACCAGCCACCGCCCGACGCCAGCGCCGACCAACCCAGCGGCGAGGCGGCCGCCAAGCGATCCGCCGCCCAGCCTCCACTCAACGGCAGCACCGACCAACCCGGCGGCGAGCCGGGCTTCACCCCCCACTCCATCGATCAACTCGGTCGACGGGCCCTGGGCATCCTCGACGAGGCCGGCGTCGAGCGCGCCCACTTCCTGGGGCTGTCCCTGGGCGGCATGGTCGGCATGTGGCTGGCGGCCAACGCCCCGGAGCGCGTCGACCGGCTCGCGGTGTGCTGCACCACCGCCTACTTCGGCACGCCGGAGCCGTGGCGGCAGCGGGCGGCGGCGGTGCGGGCGGACGGCATGGCGTCGATCGCGGAGGCGGTGGTCGCGCGCTGGGTCCGGCCGGGCTACGACCGGTCCTGGCTGATCGACATGCTGTCGGCGATCGACGCCGAGGGATACGCGGCCTGCTGCGACGCGCTGGCGGAGCTGGACCTGCGGCCGGCGCTGCCGTCGATCACCGCGCCGACGCTGGTGGTGGCCGGCGACGCCGACGCGGCCACGCCGGTCGAGCACGCCCGGGCCATCGCCGACGGCATCCCGAACGCACGCCTGGCGACGGTGCCGGGCGCGCACCTCGCCCCGCTGGAGTCACCCGATGCGGTGACACCGCTGCTGGTGGAGCACTTCACCTCGGTGCGCCGCCAGGTGCTGGGCGACGCCCACGTGGACCGCGCGCAGGCCGCGACCACGCCGTTCACCGCCGACTTCCAGGACTTCATCGGCCGCTACGCGTGGGGCGACATCTGGACCCGCCCCGGCCTGGACCGGCGCACCCGCAGCGCCATCACGCTGGCGATGTTGGCCACCCTCCAGCACGAGGACGAGCTCGCCATGCACGTCCGGGCCGCGCTGCGCAACGGCCTGACCGTCGAGGAGATCAAGGAGGTGCTGCTCCAGGTCGCCGTCTACGCCGGCGTGCCCACGGCGAACCGGGCGTTCCGGATCGCCGATCAGGTGCTGTCTACCCTGGACACATCATGACCGACATCGAGACCTCCAGCCGCGGCAACGCCTTCGTCCAGTCCCTGGAGCGGGGGCTGGCGGTGATCCGCGCGTTCGACGCCGAGCACGCCGAGCTGACGCTCAGCGACGTCGCCCGGCTCACCGGACTCACCCGGGCCGCCGCCCGCCGCTTCCTGCACACCCTGGTCGAGCTGGGCTACATGCGCACCGACGGCCGGCTGTTCGCGCTGCGGCCGCGGATCCTGGAGCTGGGCTACGCCTACCTGTCCAGCATGGGCCTGCCCGAGGTGGCGCAGCCGCACCTGGAGACGCTGGTGTCGCAGGTGCACGAGTCCAGCTCCGTCTCGGTGCTGGACGGCACGGACGTGGTGTACGTGGCCCGCGTGCCGACGAAGCGGATCATGACCGTGAGCATCGCGGTCGGCACCCGGTTCCCGGCCTACGCCACCTCGATGGGCCGGGTGCTGCTGGCCGCGCAGTCCGAGGAGTGGCTGGACCGGTACTTCAAGGAGGTCGTGCTCCAGCCGCTGACCCGGTACACGGTCGTCGAGGCGCGGCTGCTGCGCCTGCTTCTCGACCAGGCTCGGGAGCACGGTTGGGCGCTGGTGGACCAGGAACTGGAGGAGGGCCTGCGGTCCATCGCGGTGCCCATCCACGATCCGGACGGCAGCGTGGTGGCCGCGGTGAACGTGTCGGCGCACGCCAGTCGCGGCAGTTCCGAGGAGATCCGCGACGAACTGCTGCCGCTGCTGCGCACCGCCGCCGCCGCGATCGAACACGATCTGCGCGGCAGCCGCCGCTAACGGAAAGAAAACGTCAACCTCGGCGTTCCGCCGAACGCGAACGGGGTCCGGCCGTTCGTCGTACCGATCCGTGAATATCGGCGTCCGATATGTCGGCTGAAACAGTCGGAACAAACGAAAGGCCCGCCACCGAAGGTGACGGGCCTCGCTCAGCCGAACTTCAGTCAGCCGATCTCAGATCGCGCGCACGCCCATGGCCTGCGGGCCCTTCTGGCCCTGCCCGACCTCGAACTCGACCTTCTGGTTCTCCTCCAGGGTACGGAAGCCGTTGCCCTGGATCTCCGAGTAGTGCACGAAAACGTCAGCGCCACCATCGGAAGGGGCGATGAAGCCGAAGCCCTTCTCCGAGTTGAACCACTTGACGGTGCCCTGAGCCACTTGATCTATCTCCTCAAACAGGTACTACGTCTCGCCGCAACCACGACGCTACGGGTCTGATCGCGGACGGGGGACTTCACCCGGTTCCCTGCGAGGAGGACCACCGCCCGCGACTTCTTCCGCGAGCGTGGATACGACACGAACACAGAATGCGACCGGACACAGTCAACCACACCGGACACGGCGCGTGGAAGCCCGCCACCCGTACAGGTGTGACCGCCGGCACCGCGCCCTCTTGACGCGCCAAGAGTTCATCTCTTAAATCATGACTCGAAATAAGGTGTGACGCGCGCACCGCCATCGAGCCTCACACACCGACGGACCCTGCGAACCCTGTCGAACCCGAGGTGCTGCCGTGCGATCAACGCTGCTCGTCGTGCCCCTGTTACTCGTCGCGGGATTGATGGCCGCCCCGGCCGCCAACGCCGCGAACGAGTCCGTCAACATCTGGCTGACCACAACGAACGACTCCTCCGGCCGCAACGTCACCCGCGGGCTGCAACAGCAGAGCCCGATCAGCTTCGCGGCCGGCACCGGGACCGGCCAGCAGACCATCACGGTCGACGAGAACACCAGGTACCAGCAGTTCGAGGGCGCCGGCGCGTCGTTCACCGACACCGCCGCCTACCTGATGAACTCCAGCGGCGCGTTGTCCGCCGCCACCCGCAACGCGACCATGAGCAACCTGTTCGACCCGAACAGCGGCATCGGACTGAGCTTCCTGCGCAACCCCATGGGCGCCTCGGACCTGGCCCGCTACAGCTACACCTACGACGACGGCGGCGCCGACCCGAACCTGAACAACTTCACCCTGTCGCACGACATGGTGGACGTCATCCCGCTGACCAAGCAGGCCAAGCAGCTCAACCCGGCGATGAAGATCATGGGCTCGCCGTGGACCGCGCCGCCGTGGATGAAGGACAACAACTCCTACATCCAGGGCTGGCTCCAGTCCCAGTACTACCAGGCCTACGCCAACTACTTCGTCAAGTACGTCCAGGGCTACCAGGCGCAGGGCGTCCCGATCGACTACGTCTCCGAGCAGAACGAGCCGACGGTCGGCGGCAACTACCCGGGCATGAACTGGAACGGCTCGGGGCTGGCCTTCTTCGCCAAGAACAACCTGCTGCCGGCGCTGCACAACGCGGGGCTGTCGACCAAGGTGCTGGCGCTGGACTGGAACTGGGACAGCTACGACAGCTTCGCGTCCCCGACGGTCAACGACGCGTCCATCCGCAACGACCCGAACTTCGGCGGCGTGGCGTGGCACGGCTACGAGGGCAACGTCTCGGAGCAGACGACGATCCACAACCAGTTCCCGTCGATGAACGCCTACGACACCGAGCACTCCGGCGGCAACTGGATCGCCAACCAGCAGAACGAGGACATGAACAACATCATCGACTACACCCGCAACTGGGGTCGTAGCGTGGTGAAGTGGAGCCTCGCGGTGAACGAGACGCAGGGGCCGAACAACGGCGGCTGCAACACCTGCACGGGCCTGATCACCGTGCACCAGAACGACGCCCAGCGCGGCCAGGTCACGTACAACATCGAGTACTACGACATGGGCCAGCTGACGAAGTTCGTCAAGCCGGGCGCCACCCGCATCGCCTCCAACGACGGCACCGTGCGCAACGTGGCGTGGATGAACCCGGACGGCTCCAAGGCCCTGGTCGCCTACAACCCGACCGGCAGCGCGCAGAGCGTGCGGGTCAACTGGGGCAACGAGTCCTTCACGTACTCGATCCCGGCGGCCACCAGCGCCACGTTCACCTGGAACGGCACGCAGGGCACCGGCGGCACCCCGCCGCCGAACGGCCACACCATCACCGGCATCGGCGGCAAGTGCGTCGACGTCGCCGGGGCCAACAGCGCCAACGGCACCCAGATCCAGATCTACACCTGCAACGGCTCCGCCGCGCAGACCTGGACGCAGTCCGGCAGCGCGCTACAGGCGTTGGGCAAGTGCATGGACGTGGCCAGCGCCGGCACCGCCAACGGCACCAAGGTCCAGTTGTACGACTGCAACGGCACCGGGGCCCAGCAATGGACCCAGAACGCCCAGCACGAACTGGTGAACACCAACTCCGGCAAATGCCTGGACGCCACCAACCAGAGCTCCGCCGACGGCACGCCGCTGCAGATCTGGGACTGCGCCGGCGGCGCCAACCAACAGTGGACGCTGAACTGACGCACTGATCCGTCACCGACTCCGTCCCGACTCGTCGCGCGTTCCGCCCGCGACGAGCCGGGACGGTTCCAGCGTTCCCAAAAATGCCCCTGACCTGCGGTGATGCGCCCGAACGCGCTATTGATCGGTGCCCGATCGGTCGCTATAAATACCGCACACGGACCCGTCCGATCGACGGGATCCGTTTCGGGAAGATCCGCGTTCTCCACCGCCGTCGCCGCTCGCGGGCCTTTTCGGAAATGCCGGTCTCCACCCCTGCCTGCACGATCCGGCGCGTGCGAAACCCGTAGGAGATATCGACGATGCGCATCACCAGAACGAGAGCCGCGCTGGCGGCGGCGTTGCCGATGGCGGTGACCGCGGCAATGCTGGCGTCGATGCCCGCCGCGACGGCGGCCCCGGCCGCGGGCGGCGCCTTCCCGGCCCACTACGCGGCGCCGTACCTCCAGATCGCCGGCAACACCGTCGGCGACATGCAGGCGGACATGAACGCCACCGGCACCAAGTTCTTCACGCTGGCGTTTCTGACACCCAACGGCGGCGGCTGCAACCAGGCCTGGGAGGCCGACGCGGGCAACGGCGTCGGCGGCTTCAAGAGCCAGATCACCGCGATCCAGAACGCCGGCGGCAACGTGATCCCGTCCTTCGGCGGCGCCGAGGGCGGCGAGATCGCCCAGACCTGCACCAACGTGTCCAACCTGACCGCGGCCTACGCCAACGTGGTCAACACCTACGGCACGCCGCGGCTGGACTTCGACATCGAGGGCGGCGTCATCAAGGACACCGCCTCCAACGCCCGGCGCGACCAGGCGCTGGCCGCGTTGCAGGCGCAGAACCCGAACGTGCAGGTCGACTTCACGCTCGGCGTCGGCCCGGACGGCCTGGAGGGCGACCAGAACACGCTGCTGGCCGACGTGAAGGCCAAGGGCGTCAAGGTCAACATGATCAACCTGATGGTCATGGACTTCTACGACGGCCAGCCGGTCATCAACGACGCGCTGTCCGCGGCGCGCAACGCGGCCAACCAGATCGCGTCGCTGTTCGGCATCTCCACCTCGGCGGCGTACGCCAAGATGGGCCTGACGCCGATCGCCGGCCGCAACGACGACGGCGCCATGTTCAGCCAGGGCGACGCCCAGACGCTGGAGAGCTTCGCCGCCCAGAACGGCGTGCAGGAACTGGCGTTCTGGGAGGTCGACGGCTACGACAAGGGCACCGGCTACGCGTACTCGCGAATCTTCAACCAGATCACCGGCGGCACCACGCCGCCCCCGCCGCCGCCGAACGGCCACACCATCACCGGCATCGGCGGCAAGTGCGTCGACGTCGCCGGGGCCAACAGCGCCAACGGCACCCAGATCCAGATCTACACCTGCAACGGCACCGCGGCTCAGACCTGGACGCAGTCCGGCAGCGCGCTACAGGCGTTGGGCAAGTGCATGGACGTGGCCAGCGCCGGCACCGCCAACGGCACCAAGGTGCAGCTGTACGACTGCAACGGCACCGGGGCCCAGCAGTGGACGCTGAACGCGCAGCACGAGCTGGTGAACACCAACTCCGGCAAGTGCCTGGACGCCACCAACCAGAGCTCCGCCGACGGCACGCCGTTGCAGATCTGGTCCTGCGCCGGTTCGGCCAACCAGCTGTGGACGATCAACTCCTGAGGTGATCAACTGATGAGGGGCCCGCCCACGCGCCTGGGCGGGCCCCTTCCTCTTCACCCCACCTTGATCAGCCGCGAGCCGTGCGCCGGCACCCCGGTGGCCGTCCAGCTTCCGTTGAAGGAGCCCAGATCCGTCCGCGACGCCAGGTCGCGCACCGGATGGCTGCCGCCGATGCCCAGGTCGCCCCAGTTCACGGTGATGTTCGCGCTCGACGAGCCGAGGTTGTACACCGCCACCGCCCAGCTGCCGTCCGGCAGCTGCTTGCGCCACTTCTGCAGGGTGCCGCCGGTGATCCGGGTCGGGAAGCGCGCGGACTGGTCCACCGCCACGACTTCCGGGTTGGTGAGGATGGAAACCGCTCCGCTGTCGAGGAAGTAGACGTCACCGCCGACGTAGAGCGGGGCCGAGGCCATCGACCAGAAGGTCATCACGCTCTGCCGCTCGGTGCTGCTGATGCCGTCCTGGATGGCGCTGCCGGAGTTGTTGGAGATCGGCATCGAATCCAGGTCCGGGAAGTAGCCCGGGCTCAGGCCGGCCAGCCAGTTCGGCAGGTCGTTCCAGCGGGCGCTGACCGAGCTGGACCAGGTGGCCAGCGTGCCGCAGTAGCACTCGACGTCGGTGTCGATCCGAACATCGTTGGTGTAGCCGGACAGTTGCGACTCGATCGACTGCGGCACCGGCCAGGCGCTGGTCGTCAGCCACATGTTCCGGCCCGACCGGTCGATCGCCCGCGACCACGCCTGGATGTCGGCGACGTTGTCCGCGGTCGTGCCGTCCACCTTGATCAGGTCCACGCCCCAGGACGCGAACCGGTTCACGATCGAGTCGATATACGCCTGGGCGCAGGAATTCCCGTAATCGATCTTCCACGAGCTGCCCCAGCCGTTGGTCGCGGTCAGCGGCTGCTGCGCGATGTCCTGAGTGTGGCAACCGGTTCCGAGGATCGGCGCGTTCTTGTCGTACACGCCCTTGTCCAGGCCGACCGTCGTGTACAGGCCGAGCAGCAGGCCCTCGTCGTGCACGTAGGTCGCGACGGCCGCCATGCCGTCCGGGAACCGGGTCGAGTCGGCGTCCGGAATGCCGTTTCCATCCGTGTGGCCGTGGAACGACATGTCCGCGTTCCACCCCGAGTCGATGTCGATGTACCGGTAGCCGGCCGAGCGCAGCTTCGACGCCACCGCGTCCGCCGCACCCTCCACATGGGACTCCGTGAGCCAGCTCGTGCCGTAGGTGGCCCGGGTGGACGCCTCGACGCTCCAGCTGCTCCACCCCATCGCCGGGGTCGCGAAGCCGGTCTTGGCGTAGGCCGGGCTCGCGCCCGGCAGCAGGACGGCAACGGCCACGGACACCGCCGCGACCACCGTGAGACGACTGGGCATGGGCAGTCTCTTTTCTCCTGATCCACGCTGAACAGGGAGGACTCACGGTAGCCGTCGTTTCTTTCCAACGTCAACTATCTATGCGGGGCCGCCGCAGGCGGTGCGGGCGAGCACGCCGCGGCCCACGACCTCGGTGCCTGGGCCGATCTTGCCGGGCAGCACGGACCGCAACCCGGCGATGGTGTAGGCATCGCAGGTGTCGGGCAGGTTGTGTTCAGCCTTCAACTGGCGACACCGCTCGAAGAACTTCTCGGCGTATTCGTGCGTGCCCGACAGATGCTCGATGTCCGCGAAGGCGTCGTGGGACCAGGGCGGCGGCTCGTGCGGCAGCCGATACCCCGCCTCGGGCTCGCCGATCTGCTCCTGCGGCAGTTCGATCTCGTACGCTCGAACCACTTCCCCGTTCTCCGCGATGTACCAGGACGTCTGCGAGTCGCCGTGATTCAAGAAGTAGTGATGCGCCGCGCCGAACCGGCGACTGAACTCGGTGCACCGCTCGTGGATCAACGCCCGATGGACGGCCTCGTCGGCGAACATCTGCTTGGTGCGCCAGGGATCCTCCTCCCCCTCAGCGAGGGCGCCCGTACGGTGGTAGTCCGCCGACGGTATGCCGAGCACCAGCGTCCACCCGTTCAGCGCCGGGCTCACGTACACCCGCTCGTGGTCGAGGCAGCCGCCGTACCGGCCTCCGTCGTACCGCCACGCCAGGTGCCCCATCAGCATCGTGACGGGGATCGGCGACGAGTATCCGAACGCTTCCAGCACCGCCTCCTGGTCGGTGGTGCGCACCGCGTACCAGGACTCGCAGCACACCATCTGCCGTGGGGTTTCCGCCGGCACCAGGCCGTGGTCGAAGGGCTCGCCGAGGGCGGCGAGCACCGCCAGCGCCGCCTCCCGCAACGCCGGCGCCGACAACGCCCGCCGTACCTCGGCGATCTGCGCCGGCCCCAAGTTCTTCAAGCCGTACGGGCTGTACTCGACGTCGGTCGCGACCTGGCTCAACAGAGCCGTGATGTCCACACGATCAACTACAAGTACTTCCGCGCCAAGGCGGCGAAGGCGGCCTTGGGCTCCCACCTCATGTCCGGGTACGTCTCGCCGAACCGATCCTCGAACGCCGTCACCACGCCGTAGCTCGCGAGATCCAGGTCCTTGCGCGGGCCGGGCCGGTGCGGCAGGTGGTAGTTGGCGAAGGTGTAGGCGAACGCCGTGTCGACGCCGGCCTCCTCGAAGATGTCGAGCATCTCCATGAGGTGGGCGGCCTGCCCGTCCTCGTCGCGCTCGTAGTCGCCGTCGAGGCCGACCGCGATCACGCCATCCCGCACGACGATGCCGCCGGCATGAGCGCCCTTGTCGGCCGCACCACGGAAGGTGGCGGCGCCGAATTCGGTGATGGCCACCGGCTTTCCCTGCGCGACAAGGGAACGAATCGCGTCGACGTAGATGCCGGCAACCTCCGCGGACCGGTAGAGATCCACGCCGACGAAGTCGAACGGCGTCCAGTCGACGCCCTCGAAGGACGGGATCGCGGCGTAGCTGACCGGCCCGCCGAACCGGTCCCGCACGACCTTCACCGCCCGGCCGAGGAATTCGTTGAGCAGGGCGGGAACTCCCGCCATCGCCTCGCGCAGCTGGGCAAGGTCGGCCAGCACGGCCATGCGCTCCTCGATGGTGTCGCCGGGCAGGAAGCCGACGGTGAACATGCTCAGCTCCGCACCGGTGAGCAGCACGACCTTCGCGCCGCCACGCCGTAACCGCTCGGCCCGGTCGGCGCAGTCGGCCAGCACCGCCAACAGTTCGTCCTGGGTCAGGTCGCACGTGAACGGCGAGAACCACACCTCCAGCCCCAGCTCGGCCGCCGTGGTGGCCGCGATGTCGAGGCGCTCGGGATCCCCGCCGGTGACACGGACGGCCGTGCAGTGCAGGTCGTCGCGGATGATCCGCATCTCGCGCCGGACGACGTCGGGATCGAAGGGCTCGTGGGTGCTGGTCCCGCCGGCGAGGAAGCCGGTGTCGTAGCTGATGCCGTTGGCTCGCATGCGACGGACCATAAGGTACCTTGAGTACCGTATCAACCGAATAAGGTACGGTGAGTACCATGGCAAAGGTGAGGCGCCGTGGCGCGGTGCTGGAGCAGGCGATCCTGCGCGCCGCGGCCGACGAGCTCACCGAGTCCGGCTACGCCGGGCTGACCATGGACCGGGTCGCGCGCCGCGCCGGCACCAACAAGAACGCCCTCTACCGCCGCTGGCCCAACCGCGCCGCGCTCGGCGTCGCCGCGTACAAGCAGCTCGTCGAGATCCGGCTCGGGCCGCCCGACACCGGCTCGCTGCGCGAGGACGTGCTCGCCGTGCTGCGGCAGATGAACGAGGACGTGGCCACGCCCCGCGCCGACCTCGTGCGCGGCCTGATGGCCAGCGCCGCCGAGGATCCGGAACTGTTCGCCGAGCTCCAGAAGATGGTCGGCGACGGCGGCAGCTCGATGTGGCTGACCATCCTCGGCCGCGCCGTCGACCGCGGCGAGGCGTCCCCGGCCAGCCTGCACCCGCGGCTGGCCACCGTCGCCGTCACCTTGCTGCGCAACGAATACCTGACCGGGCTGACCCCGGTCCCGGACGACGTGATCGTCGAGATCGTGGACCGGGTCTACCTGCCACTGGTCCGCAGCCGGCCCTAGCCGCGCAGGAAACCTGCTTCACCGGGCCCTCAGGAGGCAGCGCAGGAGGGCGGCCTCCGAGCCGCCCTCCCGTCAAACCACTGCCTAGATCTCCACGGTGTGCTTGGGCCCGGTGAACCACCGCCGAGCCGAGGCGTACCACCAGATGGCGATCAGCAGCACCAATCCGCCGACCGCCAGCGGCGCATAGTTCACGGCGGTCCAGCTGAACGACGAGTCACCCGGCACACCGGCCGGCACGGTCGGCAGGATGAAGTAGACCGAAATCACCACGATCTCGATGATGGCGGTCCAGCACATCCACTTGTAGTTGCGACCCAACGTCCACGGCCCGGGCACGAACGAGTCGCCGGCACGCAGCCGCAACGCGATGGGGATCAGGAACGCGAGATACAACCCGATCACCGCCACGGACACCACCGCGTAGAACGCCGTCGGCACGCCGGCGGAGCTCTTGTACAGGGCGGGAAGCGTCAGCACGAGACCGGCCACGCACGAGCCGATCACGGCGTTCACGGGCACACGGTTGGAGTTCAGCCGGGACCACAACCGGTGCCCGGGAACCGCGCCGTCACGGCTGAACGCGTAGCTCATCCGCGACGTGCTGGTCACGCAGCTCATGCCGCAGAAGAACTGGCCGATCGCCGAGATCCCGACGACCACCAGAGCCAGATTCGAGTTCAACGCCGTGGTGATGATCGAGCCGATGAAGCCGGCCTGCTTGTTGATCTCGTCGACGTGCGTCGCGGCGAACAGGAAGGCCAGCAACAGGATCCAGCCGCCGATGGCGGAGTAGAGAATGGACTGCCAGATGCCGCGGGCGGCGGTCCGGGCCGCCCCCTTGGTCTCCTCGGAGATGTGCGCGCACGCGTCGAAGCCGGTGATCGTGTACTGGGTGAGCAGGAAGCCCAGCGGCAGGATGTAGAACCAGTAGGTGCCGTCGGAGAAGCCGGAGTTGTTGATCCGCTCGGTGAACACGAACGAGAAGCTCTGGTGCGACACGGGCGCGAACGCCAGGATCGCGACCACCACGACGACTCCGATGACATGCCAGTACACCGAAACATTGTTCAGCATGGCGACCAGGTGGCTGCCGAAGATGTTGATCAACGCGTGCAGCACCAGCACCACCACGAAGATGATGAAGATCTCGGTGAGGGTGCCCTCCCAGTTCGAGTCCACAAGGGACCAGAAGAACGAGATGAACGTGGCACAGCCGTAGTCCACGGACGCGGTCACGGCGACCAGCCCGACCAGGTTGAGCCAGCCGGTGAACCACCCGTGCACGGGCTTGCCCAGCTTCGACGCCCACCAGTAGATGCCGCCGGCGGTGGGGAACGCGGACACCAGCTCCGACATGCACAGCCCGATGATCAGGATGAACGCGGAGATCACCGGCCAGCCCCAGCTGATCGCCACCGGACCGCCGTTGTTCCACGCCTGCCCGAAGGTGGTGAAGCAGCCGGACAGGATCGAGATGATGGAGAAGGAGATGGCGAAGTTGGAGAAGCCGCTCCACGTCCGGCGCAACTCCTGCCGGTAGCCCAGTCGTGCCAGTGTTCTGGCGTCGTCGTCAATATTTTCGACCTGCTCGCTCACGGCTACCTCCGAACGGTGTCCAGCAACACTCCCAACCCGGGGTCGCCGAGATCTCTCAGCGCCCTCCCCCACTTCGCCGCGGCCTCGGCCGCGTAATCGAAGTCGGCAGCCGCTCGGCCACCCAGCAATCCACTGTGGACCCGGAACCAGAGCGTCCAGGTCACATTGGACATCATCAGGTACAGCCGCACGCGCGCCAACAACCGCTCGGTCAGCGCGACGCCGAAGTACGCGGCGGCCAGCCGCGCCACGCCGTCGGGGTCCAGCAGCGCCTCGGCCGCGATGTCCCCCAGCTCGAAGCACGGGTCGTTCTGCCCGGACAGCTGGTAGTCGACGATGCGCACCCGGTCGCCGTCGGCGATGAAGTTCTCGGCCAGCAGGTCGTTGTGGCACGGCACGCGCGGCAGCGGCGCGGCCGCAAGCGCTTGCCGGATCCGCTCGACCAGCGGCAGCTGGTCGGCGTAGCCGTCGGGCAGCCCCAGGCCGTGCCGGTCGCACAGCGCGAGGAACTCCGCCAGCTTGTCGAAGATGTCGAACTCGTTGCCGAACGGCCGTCCGGAGTGCAGCCGCCGGCACGCGGCGGCGATGCCGTCCAGCCGGTCGGGCACGTCGGCGGCCGACAGCGTCACGCCGTCGACGAACTCCAGCACCAGGGCGTGCTGCTCGGGCAGCACCCGCAGCACCCGCGGCCCGGCGCCGGTCTCGGCGGCCTGCACGGTGTTGGCGATCTCCTGGTCCATCGACACGCCGAGGCCCGCCTCGGTGACCGCCGGGTCGAGCACCCGCAGCACGAACCGCCGCCCGCCGGCGTCCACCCGCACCACCCGGTGGCTGAGCCCGCCCTTGATGACGGTCAGCTCGACCGGGCCCGCGAACTCGGGCACCTCGGCGACGATCTCGTCCAGCAAGCGCGCCTCCCGGGAGTCGACGTGATCAGCAAGTGTCGGTCCGTGGCTGGCCAGCGTCAACCCGATGCGGTAACAAGGGCGTCGTGGCAGCTGACAGGGCACTCCCCGACCGGGCCAGGATCGTGATCATCGGCGGCGGCGTGGGCGGCGCCAGCGTCGCCTACCACCTCGCCGGGCTGGGCGAACGCGACGTCGTCCTGCTCGACCGGAACGAGCTGACCAGCGGCTCGACCTTCCACTCGGCCGGGCTGGTCGGGCAGCTGCGCTCCGATCCGACGCTGACGCGGATGAACCAGTACTCGGCGCAGTTGTACGCCGAGTTGCAGACAGGTGAAAATCCGCCCGGGTGGGTGCCCTGCGGCGGCATCCGGCTGGCCTGCACGCCGGACCGGATGGCCGAGGTCCGCCGGCAGATCGGCTGGGCCCGCGCGTTCGACGTGCCGCTGGAGGAGATCAGCGCCGACCAGGCCCGCGAGCTGTTCCCGCTGATGAGCACCGACGGCGTGCTCGGCGGCTCGTACCTGCCGACCGACGGCTACGTGGACCCCTCACAGCTGGCGTACTCGCTCGCCGCCGGCGCGCGCAGGGGCGGCGTGCGGATCCACCAGCACACCCGCGTCACCGGCATCGACGTCGTCCGCGGCCGGGTCACGAAGGTCCGCACCGACAAGGGCGACATCGAGGCGGAGATCGTCGTCAACTGCGGCGGCATGTACGCGGCGGAGATCGGCCGGCTGGCCGGCGTCCGGATCCCGGTCGTCCCGATGTCCCACCAGTACGTGGTGACCGAGCCCGTACGGGAACGCGACGGCACGCACCTGCCGACGCTGCGCGACCCCGACAACCTCGTGTACTGGCGCGAGGAGGTCGACGGGCTGCTCATGGGCGGCTACGAGCGGAACTCGCGTGCGTGGGCGCTGGACGACACCGGCCTGGACCGGATTCCCGCCGACTTCAACGGAAAGCTGCTCGCCGCCGACTGGGAGCGGTTCGTCGAGATCAGCGAGAACGCGGCCAAGCGGGTGCCGGCGATGGCCGACCTGGGCGTCCGCAAGCTGATCAACGGGCCGGAGGCCTTCACCCCGGACAACGAGTTCTGCCTCGGCGAGACGGAGATCGGCGGCTTCTTCGTGGCCGCCGGGTTCTGCGCGCACGGCATCGCCGGCGCCGGCGGCATCGGCAAGGTCGTGGCCGAGTGGATCGTCGCCGGCGAGGCGCAGCTGGACGTGTCCCATATGGACATTCGCCGCTTCGGCCGGCAGTACCAGTCGCCGTCGTACACGCTGGCCCGGGTCACCGAGAACTACGAGACGTACTACGACATCCCGTTCCCGCACCGGCAGCGCTCGGCCGGCCGGCCGCTGCGGGTGTCGCCCGTGTACGCCTGGCACGCCCAGCAGCAGGCCCACTTCAGCGAGAAGTCCGGCTGGGAGCGGGTCGACTACTACCAGAACAACATGTACGGCGGCGACGACTTCATGCAGCCGCGCGGCTGGGCCGGCATGGGCTGGTCGCCGGCGATCGTCGCCGAGCACCGCGGCACCCGGGCGGCGGCCGGCCTGTTCGACGAGTCCTCGTTCGCCAAGATCGAGGTGTCCGGACCGGGGGCGGCGCAGCTGCTGAGTTGGCTGTGCGACAACGACGTGGACCGCGAGGTCGGAGCGGTCACGTACACGCAGGCGCTGAACTCCCGCGGCGGCATCGAGTGCGACTTCACCGTGACGCGGCTGGAGGAGCAGGTCTTCATGATCGTCACGGGCACCGCCTACGGCTCGCGGGACCTGACCTGGCTGCGCCGGCACGCCCCCGACGACGGCTCGGTGCGCATCACCGACATCACCGGCCAGTTCACGTGTTTCGCCCTGTGGGGACCGAATTCCCGCAAGATCCTCAAGCAGCTGACGCCGGCCCCGCTGGACAACGAGTCGTTCCCGTACATGACCGCGCGGCGGATCACCGTCGGCGACGTGCCGCTGGTCGCGCAGCGGGTGACGTTCGTCGGCGAGCTGGGTTGGGAGTTCTACGCCTCCGCCGAGTACGGCGCCGCGCTGTGGTCGGCGCTGTGGGAGTACGGCCAGGACCACGGGCTGATCGCCGCCGGCTACAAGGCGATCGACAGCATGCGGCTGGAGAAGGGTTACCGGCTCTGGGGTTCCGACCTCACGCCGGACCACAACCCGTACGAGGCGGGCCTGGGCTTCTGCGTCAAGAAGGACAAGCCGTTCCTCGGCCGGGAGGCCCTGTTCAAGACCAAGGAGCAGGGGCTCACCCGACGGCTGCGCTGCCTGACGCTGAACGAGCAGCACGCCGTGCCGCTGGGCGGCGAGCCGGTGCGGATCGGCGGCGAGGTCGTCGGCCGCGTCACCTCAGGCGGTTTCGGCTACACCGTCGACAAGCCCATCGCGTTCGCCTACCTGCCGGCGGGCACGCCGATCGGCGCGGAGTTGTCGGTGGAGCTGTTCGGCGAATGGATCAATGGCGTGGTGGTACGGGATCCGCTCTTCGATCCGACCGGAGAACGAGTGCGGAGTCAGACCTGAGTCGTAGCCGCACCCGAAGATCGGGGGGTTATCCCCCGAATTCCTTGACCGGGCTGCGGGCCCTCAGTAGGTCTGGTGACGCCACACCTACTGAGGGGAAACACAAGTGAAGAACTTACGAGCAGCGCTCGCGCTGCCGGTGGCGGCGCTCGCCGTCCTGTCGACGGCGTCGCCCGCCCTGGCCGCACCGGAACAGGCGAGGAGCATCGCGTGGGCGCCGTGCGCCCAGGACGCCACCGCGGACTGCGGCAAACTCGTGCTGCCGATCGACTGGGACAACCCGAACGGCGGCACGTTCACGCTGGCTTTGGCCCGCCGCAAGGCGAAGGTGCCCGGCGAGCGCATCGGCTCGCTGGTGTTCGACCCGGGCGGCCCCGGCGGCCCGGGCGTGCCGCTGGTGATCGGCGACCCGAACCTGTTCTCCCAGCAGCTCCAGGACCACTTCGACATCATCGGCTTCGACCCGCGCGGCGTCGGCGACAGCCAGGCGATCAAGTGCGACACATCGGTGCTGGCCACCGCGCCGACCGGCACCGCCGATACCCCTCAGGGGTATGCGGCCTTTGTGGCGTACAACAAGAAACTGCTCGACGACTGCCGGCAGGTCAGCGGGCCGCTGATCGACCACGTCGATGATCTGAGCGTGGTCAAGGACATCGACGCGATCCGCGCCGCCCTCGGCGAGCAGAAGCTGACCTACTACGGCGTCTCCTACGGCACGCTGATGGGCCAGCAGTACGCGGAGCTGTTCCCGAACCACGTCCGCGCGCTGGCGCTGGACAGCAACATGGACCACAGCCAGGACACCACCGGCTTCCTGGCCACCGAGGCGCAGACGGACGAGGACGCGTTCCACGAGTTCGTGAAGTGGTGCGACAGCGACGCCAAGTGCGCGCTGCACGGCCAGGACGTGAACGCGCTGTTCAACCAGCTCTACGCCAAGGCGCAGGCCGGCACGCTCGTCGACCCGGACAGCCAGCGCACGGTGACGCCGGACATGTTGTCCGATCTCCCGGTCGGCTACCTGTACGGGCCGGACTGGGCGCCGCTCGCGCAGGAGCTGAGCAAGCTCGCTGGCGCGAAGTCCTTCGGCCCCAAGGCCGACACCCAGGTGCAGGTGTACTTCCCGTTCGCGTTCTGCTCCGACTGGAAGTTCAACCTCCCTGACGCGGCGTCCGTGGCGGCGCAGCGGCGTATCGACAACAAGATCGCGCCGATGCTGCGCATCTCCGGGATCGGTTGGGGCGCCGCGATGAACTGCCTCGGCGTCACCAAGGTGGCCAACCCGCAGCATCGCTACCACGTGCACGGCACGCCGCCGATCCTGATCGTCGGCGGGCAGCACGACCCCGCCACCCCGTACGCGTGGTCAGTCGACGCGGCGCGCCAGATCCCCGCCGCCACGCTGCTCACCTACGACGGTTGGGGCCACGGCCAGTACGACAAGAGCCCCTGCGTGGGCAACGCGGTCGACAGCTACCTGATCTCGCAGAAGATGCCGGCGAAGGGCACGCACTGCCCGGCTGTACCGCCGGCTTCTGGATTCGGGCCGCAGCATTCGATGGTGTCGCACAGCGGGTTCTGATCGTGGCGAGAGGCTCCCGTCCCCGCCGGGAGCCTCTCCGCGGTCACGCGACGATGCCGAACTCCGGTACGTCCATCGGATCCCTCCCCCGGATCACACTGCGTCGGGAAGAAGTATCGCGGCCGGCGGGCAACCGCCGGCAGACCCGGTATTGCCCATTCGGCATGGGTAAGTTCACCCACGGCGCGTGGCGGAGAACCGCCACCGTTCAGTCCGGCTGACTTCCGTGCGCCGGGCCGAGGCCCTGGCGCTTCGCGTACTCCACGGCCTCGGCCCGGTTCTGCAGGCCGACCTTGGTGTACGCGTGGTTGAGGTGGGTCTTCACGGTCGCCTCGCTGACGCTGAGCCGGCGGGCGATCTCCGCGTTGGTCAGCCCGGCGGCGACCAGGCCGAGCACGTCGGCCTCGCGGGCGGTCAACTCGTTGCGGTGGTCGCGGCTGGACGGCCGCCTCGTCGGGGCCGCGCCGGCGGCGACCACCGTGCGCAGCGCGCGGATCACGGTGTCGCGGTCGGCCGCCGGCGGCAGCCATCCGGCCGCGCCGGCCTGTAACACCGGCAGCACCTGTTCGTTGGTCGCGGGCGGCACCGCGATCACGATCACCGCGGTCGCCGGGTGCTCGGTCCGCACCGCGCGGGTGAGTTCGATGGGGTCACCGCCGGGTAGCGCCAGGCCGAGCAGCAGCACTTCCGGTCGGTGTCGGTCTAGTAGGGGAGGCACCTGGGCGTGATGCGTCGCCGTGCCGACCACGGCGACGCCGGGTAAGTGCCCGAGGGCGGCGTCCAGGCCGGATCTGACCGGAGCGCGGTCCTCGGCGACCACGATTCGGACGATCGGGGTGTCCAAAGCCGTCATGGGCAAATGATGGTATGCCCACCCCGGACAGCGCAGTCGCTCTGGTCAGTTGGCGAGCCCCGCCAAGACGAAATCGGCGATCTCGGCCCCCAGTTGCTCGGGTGACTTGGGGCCATCCGGGCGATACCACGTCGGCAATTGGTTCACCACGCCCAGCGCGATCAGCACGGCGGTGTCGGCCGGCACTGCCGAGCTGAACTCGCCGGCCGCCTGCGCCTTGGCGATCACGTCCCGGAAGGTCTTCTGGTACCGGCGGCGGTCGGCGCGGAACGCCGCCATCCGCTCGGAGTCCAGTTTGTGCATCTCCCGGACGAACACGGCCGTCTCGTCGATGCGGGCCGCGGTGGTGACCACGAGGTTGATCAGGATGGCCCGGACCGTCTCCTTAGCGCCCAGGTCCTGGGCGATGATGCCGTCCAGGTCGGCGGTCTGGATCCCGATCAGCGAGTGGTAGATCTCGTAGAGCAGGTCGTCCTTGGAGTCGAAGTAGTGGTAGAGCGCGCCCTTGGTCACCTCGGCGGCGGCCACCACCTCCTGCACGGTGGTGGCGTCGAAGCCCTTCTCCGCGAACAGCTTCACCGCCGCGCGCAGGATGCGGCCCTCCATCGGGGTCAGCTCGCCGCGCCCCTGGGATGCCTTGGTCACGCTCCCACCTCACTCACTTCTGTCCTAGCGCCCTGACCACGTCGAACTGGTCAGCACCGGTCGGCAACACCATGATCGCCGGAGTGTCCAGGCCGTTCGCGACGTACTCCTCCACCCGTTCACGGCAGCGGTCCAGGCTGCCATGGACGACCAGGTCGTCCACCACGTGGTCCGGGATGGCCGCGTTGGCGCCCTTGCGGTCGCCGGCGGCCCACAGCCGGTGCATCTCGGCGAGGTCCTCGCCGCGGCCCAGCCAGTCGTGGAACGCCGCGTACGCCGGCACCGTAAGGTAGCTGCTGATCAGCATCCGGCCGAAGGCCCGGGCCGCGGCGGCGTCCTCGGTCGGGCACACGAACACCCGCGCCACGAGCTCCTTGTCGGCGCCCAACTCGGCCCGCACCTTCGGCACGTCGGTCGGCGCGAGCCAGTTCGTGATCGCGCCGTCGGCCTCCTTGGCGGCCAGCCGCAGCATGCCCGGCCGCAGCGCCGCCAGCATGATCTGCGGCGGCTGCTCGGGGACCCGCTCCAGCTTGAACCGGCTCACCGTGAACGAGCCGAAGTCGCCGTCCACCTTCTCGCCGGCCAGCGCCGGCCGCAGGAACCGGAGCGTGTCGCGGACGTGCGCGAACGGCTCCGTGAACGCGCGGGCGTTCCAGCCCTGCACGATCACCGGCGAGCTGGAGCCGATGCCCAGCGCGAACCGGCCGGGCGCGAGCTCGGCGATGGTCGCCGCCTGCATCGCCAGCAGGCCGGGGCCGCGGGTGTAGACCGGGGCGATCGCGGTGCCCAGGCGCAGCGTCGGCGCCCACTCCGCGGCCAGCGCCAGCGGCGTGAACGCGTCCGTGCCGGCCGTCTCGGCCGACCAGACGTCGGTGTAGCCCAGGTCGGGCAGGGACTTGACCAGGTCCCGCTGCGCCGGCAGCGGGATGCCAGCCAGCGGCAAGGTGATACCCCAGCGGCTCATCAGATCACCATCGGCCGGACGGTCGCGCCGCCGTCGATGACCAGCGTCTGACCGGTCATCCAGGACGAGGCGTCGGTGGCCAGGAACACGGCGGCGTTGGCGATGTCCTCCGGCTCGCCGATCCGGCCGAGCGGCAGCGCCTTGTTCAGGCGCTCCTCGTTGTTCTCCCACAGGCCGCGGGCCAGGTGGGTGCGCACCACGCCCGGCGCGATCCCGTTGACACGGGTGGTCGGCGCGAGCTCCATGGCGAACTGGCGGGTCAGGTGGATGACCGCCGCCTTGGTGGCGTTGTAGTAGCCGATGCCGATCTCCGGCGCGAGGCCGCCGATCGAGGCGATGTTGATGACCGCGCCGCCGGTGGCCGCCATCGACGCCTTCCAGACCAGGCCCGTCCACAGCACGATCGAGGTCTGGTTGACCTGCACGGTCTTGTCCGCGCGGGCCACGTCGAGGTCCACCATGGGGCCGAAGTACGGGTTGGTGCCGGCGTTGTTGACCAGGATGTCGATGCTGCCGAACTCGGCGACCGCCGCCTCCACGCAGGCCTGCGCCTGTTCCTGGCTGCCCACGTGGGCAGCCTTGGCCAGCACCTTCGCGCCCGGCTGCGCGGCGCGCAGCTCCGCGGCGACCTCGTCCAGCGCCTCCTGCTTGCGTGAGGAGAGCACCACGTTCGCGCCCTGGGCCGCGTACGCGAAGGCGATCGCCTTGCCGATGCCGCGGGACGCGCCGGTGATCAGCGCGGTCTTGCCGGTCAGACCTGACATCTTCGTCGCTCCTGTGGTCGGGTGGCCCCCACGCTACAATACCGACTAGTCGGTATGCAGTCTTGTCGGAGTCGAAGGAGGTCGTCGGGTGGAGGTTCGCGACAAGGTGGTCGTGGTGACCGGGGCCGGCCGCGGCATCGGGGCGGCGCTCGCCCGCCGGTTCGCCGCCGAGGGCGCCGCCGGCATCGTCGTCTCCGACGTCAACGGCTCCGCTGCCACGGAGGTGGCCGCGTCGTTGGACCGTGCGATCGCCGTCGCCGCCGACGTCACCGACGCCGCACAGGTCGCGGCCCTGGTGACCGCCGCCGAGGAGGCCTTCGGCCCCGTCGACCTGTTCTGCTCCAACGCCGGCGTCGCCTTCGGGCGCGGCATGGACGCGTCGCCGACGGACTGGGCCACCAACCTGAACGTGAACGTGATGGCCCACGTGCACGCCGCCAACGCCGTGCTGCCGTCGATGCTGGCGCGGGGGCGGGGGTACTTCCTGAACACCGCGTCCGCCGCCGGGCTGCTGATGGCCCCCGGCGACGCCCCGTACACCGTGTCCAAGCACGCCGCGGTGGCGTTCGCTGAGTGGCTTTCGGTGACCTACGGCGACCGGGGCATCGGCGTCAGCGTCCTGTGCCCGATGGGCGTGCGGACCGACATGCTCATGCCCGGCATCGAGCAGGGCGACCTGTCCGCGCTGGCCGTCGCGGCCTTCGGCGACATCCTCGAGCCCGACCAGGTCGCCGGCATCGTCGTCGAGGGGCTGGCGGCGGAGAAGTTCCACATCCTCCCCCACCCCGAGGTCGCCACCTTCGTCCAGCGCAAGGCCACCGACGTCGACCGCTGGCTGTCCGGCATGCGCCGCGCCGCCACCCAACTCCCCACCCCCCCAGGCCTGACCCCTCACCCCGGCGAGTCGCGCTCTCAAGCACACCGAATGCAGGTTTCGGGCAGATCCGAGCGTGGAGTCTCGTTTCTGCCCGAAACCGCATTTCGGTGTGTCTGTGAGCGCGACTCGCGGGGGTTGGAGGTCAGCCCAGCGACCGCTTGAGGAAGTCCACCTGCAGCAGCAGGAGGTTTTCGGCGACCTGTTCCTGCGGGGTCATGTGGGTGACGCCGGACAGCGGCAGCACGGTGTGCGGGCGACCGGCGGCGAGCAGCGCGGAGCTGAGGCGGAGGGTGTGCGCGGCGACCACGTTGTCGTCGGCCAGACCGTGAATGATCATCAGGTCCCGGCTGAGCTTGGACGCGTCCTCGATGAGCGAGTTGGCGTCGTACACCTCGGGCCGCTCGTCGGGATGCCCGAGGTACCGCTCGGTGTAGTGGGTGTCGTAGAGCCGCCAGTCCGTCACCGGCGCCCCGGCGATGCCGGCTCGGAAGACGTCGGGACGCCGGAGCACGGCCAGCGCGGACAGGTAGCCACCGTACGACCAGCCCCGGATGGCGACGCGCGACAGGTCCAGGAACGGGAACTGCTCCGCCGCAGCGTGCAGGCCGTCGACCTGGTCCTCCAGGGTCGCCCCGGCGAAGTCGAAGTGGATGGCCCGCTCCCACGCCGGCCCCCGCCCGGGCGTGCCCCGGCCGTCCACGACCAGCACGGCGAAGCCCTGATCGGCCAGCCACTGCGAAGCGGTGAAGCCGTTGCGGGTCTGCATCACCCGCTGGGCATGCGGCCCGCCGTACGGGTCCAGCAGCACCGGCAGCTTGCCGTCCACGTACCCGGTGGGCAGCAACAGCGCCCCGCGCAGGCCCCGCTCCCCCAGCGCCAGCAGCGTGACATTGGGCGTGATCGACGGCGTCTCGGCGAGCGACGCGATCTCGCACACCTTGCTGTCGCCACGGAAAACCTCAGTCACGGCCCCGAAGTGGCCCAGGCCGCTGCCGACCCGCACGGTCACGTCGCCGCCCCGCGCGATGGCGTGCACGCCGTCGCCGACGGACAGCCGCTCCACGCCGTCCTTGCGAACCCGGAACACGTGGATCTGCGTCGAGTCGGCGTCGTGCCCCCGAACCAGAATATCTTCGGTCGTCACTGAAGTCACAGTGTGCACGTTGAACGAGTCATCGGTACGGATCTCGTCGCCGACCACGAGCCGCCAGAAGCCGTCGATGGCGGCGATCCGGACCAGGGCGCCGTCCGAGGTCCACGCCGGCCAGCCCGGCTTGATGTCGACCCAGTCCTGGTCGGTCTCCTCGTGCAGCACGGACGTCGCGCCGGTGTCAGGGTCGACGGTCAGCACCCGCTGCGTCCGCTGGTCCCGCGTCTGCACGAGCAGCAGCGGCGGACCGCCGGCCGACCAGTGCGCGGTCGCAAGGTACGGGAAGGCGGCTCGATCCCAGTCCACGTCCACCCGGCTGCCGTCGACGCCCAGCACCGACACGCTCACGTCCGCGTTGGCGGTGCCGGCCGCCGGGTAGGCGATCTCCGCCGGCGTCCGGCCGGGATTGGCCGGGTCGGCGATGTGCCAGCGCTGCACCGGGCTGTTGTCGACCCGCGCCGCCAGCAGCCGCTCGCCGTCGGGCGCCCACCAGTAGCCGCGGAACCGGTCCATCTCCTCGGCGGCGATGAACTCCGCGACGCCCCAGGTCACCTCGTCGCCGTCCGGCACGGCCAACGCCCGGTCGCCCGAGCCGTCGACGCCGACCACCCGCAGCTCCCCGGCCGTCACGGCGTACGCGACGTGCCGGCCGGTCGGGTCGGGGCGGGGGTCGATCACCGGGCCGGGCGTGGGCAGCTCCGCGGTCGCGCCGGTGGCCAGGTCGGTCACGTGCACCTTGCCGGACAGCGCGAACGCCGCCACGGTCATCGCCCGGTCGGTGGCGTACCCGACGACACCGGCGGCCTGCTCCCGGCTGCGCTCGCGGCGCGCCCGCTCCTCCGGCGACAGCTCCTCGCTGTCGGCGAACGGGTCGAACAGCGGGGACTCCTGCCCCGTCTCGACGTCCAGGCTCCACAGGCCGGTGCGACGGTCGGTGCCCGACGCGGAGCGGAGGAACAACACCCGGGATCCGTCCGGTGCGACGGTGAACGCCCTGGGCACGCCCAACGAGAAGCGCTGGGTGCGGGCCTGCTGGCGCGGAAAGGACAGTTCAGCGGTCACCGGCTGACCCTATCCGGCCAGCCGCCGGTCACGCCGCCGCTATCTCGGCGTAGCCGCGCAGGATGCCGGCCCAGCCGCCGTCGCCGCCGACGCCGCGGGCGACCGCCTCCCAGTCGCCGCCGTGCCGCTCCAGGTGCCGGTGCTCCAGCTCGACGCGGGTCACGTCCGGGCCCTCGGCGACGAACCGGATCTCCACCTCGCTGGCCTTGGCCGGGTCGGGGTCGTACGCCCACTCGCCGTTGAGGTGCCAGCTCACCACCACGCGGTTCGGCGGGTCGTAGACCAGCACGGTGCCCCAGTCGCACTGGCTGCCGTCCACGCCGCGCTCGTACCAGCGGCCGCCCTCCCGCTGCTCCAGGATCGCCTCGGCCATGTCGGCCTTGCCGATGTGGTGGGTGGACGGCCACCAGGTGGTGAAGCCCGCGGTGAAGACCTTGAACGCGTGCTGCTGTCCGGCCTTGACGGTGACGCTCTTGGTCACGCTCATGACGGCTCCTCAGGTGTGTTCTCGACGGCGGCCGCGAAGGCCGCCAGTGCTCGGTCCCACACCAGGTCCAGGTAGGCGCGCAGGGCCGCGACCCCGTTCGGGTCGACCCGGTACAGCCGCCTGGTGCCGACCGCCTCGTCGACCACCAGCCCGGCGTCCTTGAGCACCTTGAGGTGTTGGGACACGGCCGGACGGCTGATCGGCAGCTCGCGGGCGAGCTCGCCGACCGCCTTCGGCCCGGTGGCCACCAGCTCGAAGATCGCCCGTCTGGTGGGATCGCCGAGCGCCCCGAGCCCGTCGGTTCGGTAAGTCGCCACGAACCGTAAGCTACGACTTACCAAGCCGGCCGTCAAGTCCCGAACGCAGTGAAACCATCAAGCTCAGCGGTGGGGGTTCGAGATGGTGATGTCGAAGCCGCCGGCGATGGTGATGGACGGGCCGAGGCCGGTGTGGCCGGTGTCCCAGAGCTTCTGGAGGGCCTGGGCGCGGCCGACCGCGTCGGGCCAGTCGTCCTGGCGACCCGGGGTGCACGGTTTCTTCATGTGCTTGATCCGGATCGTGTTGTACTGCTTGAAGAACGTCGCCTCGCTGACGTCGGTCGCGGGCGTGCCGCCGACGGCCTTGGTCGTCTCCTTGACGATGGTGGGCATGCCGTCGCAGTCGGTGGTGGCCGGGCCCATCATCAGCGCGGTGTCGAACAGGTTCTCCACGCCCAGGTTGGTCTTGGCGCCGATCTGGCCGGCCATGGTCAGCGCCGGCGTGAGGTAGTCGTCGTGCCAGAACGTCAGCTGGATCGCACGGGCCAGCGGGATCCGTCCAGTCTTCACAACACGCCACCTGGTCGGAAAGGGGGTTGCAACGACTCCCTGAACCCGAGCCGCGGTGATGTCGTCCATCATGAAGATCGTCTTCTGGTCGAGCCTCGACGCGGCGCCGGCCGTTGTCAGCGCGACACCGGCGGTGGCCGCGAGCCACGCGGCACACCCGGTCAACGGGTGCGCCGCGTGCGGCAGAACAGGTTCAGTCGTTCTGGGGGAAGCCCAGGTTGATGCCGCCGTGCGACGGGTCGAGCCAGCGGCCGGTGACGACCTTGGTCCGGGTGTAGAAGTGCACACCCTCGGGCCCGTACGCGTGCGAGTCGCCGAACAGCGACTGCTTCCAGCCGCCGAACGAGTAGTACGCCACCGGCACCGGGATCGGCACGTTCACGCCGACCATGCCGACCTCGATCTCGTGCTGGAACCGCCGCGCGGCCCCGCCGTCGTTGGTGAAGATGGCCACGCCGTTGCCGTACGGGTTGGCGTTCACCACCTCGACCGCCTCCTCGTACGACGGCCGCCGCACCACCGACAGCACCGGGCCGAAGATCTCGTCCCGGTAGATCGACATACCGGGCTCCACGCCGTCGAACAGGGTCGGCCCCAGCCAGAAGCCGGCGGTGTCACCGTCAATCGCGTGCTCGCGGCCATCCACCACCAGCCGGGCGCCCTCGGCCACACCGGCGTCCACATAGGACGTCACCTTGTCCCGGTGCGCGGCGGTCACCAGCGGCCCCATCTCGCTGTCGGGCTTGCGCCCGTCGCCGACCGACAACCCCGGGAGCCGCTCGGCGATCTTGGCGACGAGCTCGTCGCCGATGGGATCCACTGCCACCACGACGGAAACGGCCATGCACCGCTCCCCCGCCGAGCCGAAGCCGGCGTTCACGGCGGCGTCGGCGGCCAGGTCCAGGTCGGCGTCGGGCAGCACCACCATGTGGTTCTTGGCACCACCCAGGGCTTGCACCCGCTTGCCGGCGGCGGTGCCGGTCTCGTAGACGTAGCGGGCGATCGGCGTGGAGCCGACGAACGAGATCGCCTTGACGTCACGGTGTTCCAACAGCCGGTCCACCGCGACCTTGTCGCCGTGGACGACGTTGAGCACGCCGGCCGGCAGCCCCGCCTGCGCCCACAGGTCGGCCAGGAACATCGACGCCGACGGGTCCTTCTCGCTGGGCTTGAGCACGACCGTGTTGCCGCAGGCGATCGCGTTCGGCACGAACCACAGCGGCACCATGGCCGGGAAGTTGAACGGCGAGATCACGCCGACCACGCCGAGGGACTGCTGGATGGAGTACACGTCCACGCGGGTGGAGGCGTTCTCGCTGAAGCCGCCCTTGAGCAGCTGCGGGATGCCGCACGCGTACTCGACGTTCTCCAGGGCCCGCTGCACCTCGCCGGCGGCGTCGGATGCCACCTTGCCGTGCTCGGCGGTGATCAGCGCGGCCAGCTCGGTCTTGTTGGCGTTCAACAGTTCCCGGAACCGGAACAGCACCGTCGACCGCGCCGCGAGTGAGGCGTCGCGCCAGGTCTGCCAGGCCCGCGACGCCGCCGCGACCGCCTCGTCGACCACGTCGGCCGACGCGAAGTCCACAGTGGACGCGACGGAACCCGTTGCCGGGTCGTACACGTCGCCGCGACGCTCGGCGGTGCCCTCCCAGAGCTTGCCGTCGATCCAGTGTGTGGTCATCGGGTCAGCTCCTCGTTCGTCACGGCAATGGACTCCGCCAGAATCTCCAGCGCCTCGTCGGCTTCCGACTCGGTCAGCGTCATCGGCGGGGCCAATCGCAGCACGTTGCCGTTCAGGCCGCCCTTGCCGATCAGCAGGCCGCGCTTTCGGGTCTCCTCCAGCATCTTCGTCGCCGCGCGAGCGCTGGGCGTGTCGCCGCCGGGCTCGACCAGCTCGACGCCGATCATCAGGCCCTTGCCGCGCACGTCGCCGATCACCGGGTTCTCGTCGCCGACGTGGCGCAGCCCGTTCATCAGCTTGTTGCCCAGCTTCAGGGCGTTGGCCTGGAGGTCGTGCTCCAGCACGTAGTCCAGGGTGGCGTTGGCGGCCGCGGTGGAGATCGGGTTGCCGCCGAAGGTGGAGATCGAGTTCGCGGTCAGGCTGTCCATCACGTCGCCGCGCGCGACCACGCCGCCGATCGCGAACCCGTTGCCCAGCCCCTTGGCGAAGGTCATCATGTCCGGCGTCACCCCGTGCGCCTGGATGCCCCAGAAGTGCTCGCCGGTGCGGCCCCAGCCGGTCTGCACCTCGTCCGCGATGAGCAGGATGCCGGTCTCGTCGAGCACGTCCTTGAACGCCTTGAACAGGCCGTCCGGCGGGGTGGCGAAGCCGCCGACGCCCTGGATCGGCTCGGCGATCATGCACGCCACGTCGCCGGCGGTGGCGGTGGCCAGCACCTCGCGCAGGTCGGCCACGCACGCCGCGATGTAGTCGGCGTCGTTGAAGTCCCTGAACGGGCCGCGGTTGCGGTTGCCGCCGTGCACGTAGCTGACGTTGACCGGGCTCAGCGAGGACGCCGACCAGCCGCGGTTGCCGGTGACGGCGATCGTGCCGAAGCCGCGCCCGTGGTAGGAGTTGCGCAGCGCCAGCACCTGGTTGCTGCGGCGGAACTGGGTGGCCAGCATCATCGCGGTCTCGTTGGCCTCGGTGCCCGAGTTGGTGAAGAACACCTTGGCGTCGGGGATGCCCGAGAGCTTCGCGATCTTCTCCGCCAGCTCCACCTGCTGGCGGATCAGGTACAGCGTCGAGGTGTGCACGATGCCGCCGGCCAGCTGCGACCGCACCGCGTCGGAGATCTCGGCGATGTCGTAGCCGATCGCGTTGGTCAGGATGCCGGCGAAGAAGTCCAGGTAGGTGTGGCCCTCGGCGTCGGTGACGCGGCGGCCCTCGCCGTGCGTGATCTCGATCGGCTCGTCGTAGTAGAGGGCGAGCCACCCGGGCAGCACGGCCTTGTGCCTGGCCAGGAGATCGGCGTGCACGGACATCTTGCTCCTCCTGTCGTGGAACCGGACCCGCAAGCGAGTGTGGGGCCGGGCGGCACGCCGCCACCATGGACAACCTGTAGCGGGTTGACCGGCCTAGACTGACACTGTGTCCAAGGTGGCCAAGAGCTCGGTGTTCCCGTCGGTGTCGGACGTGCTGACGATGCCGCTCATCCGGCGCGCCCGGCCCCGGCTGGCCGCCGGGTCGGCGGGTCTGGAGGGCCGGGTGCGCTGGGTGCACGCCGCCGAGGTGGCCGACATCGGGCCGCTGCTGCGCGGCGGTGAGCTGGTGCTGACCACCGGCATCGCGCTCAGCGACGACGAGACCGCCCTGACCGCGTACATCGACGGCCTGGCCGACGCCGGCGCCAGCGGGCTGGTGATCGAGCTGGTCCGGCGCTGGACCGACGCGCTGCCGGCGGCGCTGCTCGCGGCGGCCGAGCGGCGGTCGCTGCCGGTGATCACACTGGCCCAGGAGACCCGGTTCGTGGCGGTCACCGAGGCCGTCGTGGCGATGATCGTCGACGCCCAGCTGGCCGAGCTGCGGGCCGCCGAGCAGGTGCACGAGACGTTCACGGCGCTGACCGTGTCCGGGGCGGAGCCGTCGGAGGTGCTGCGGGAGGTGGCGCGGATGACCGGCGCGCCGGTGGTGCTGGAGACGCTCGGGCACGACGTGCTGGCCTACGACCCGGCCGGCGGCGAGGTGGCCGAGCTGCTGGCGAACTGGGCCGAGCGGTCACGGGCGGTCACCGTCGCCGAGCGCACGGCGTACCACCCGGGCGCGGGCTGGCTGGTGACGATCGTCGGCGCGCGCGGCAACGACTGGGGACGGTTGGTGCTGGTCAGCCCGGACGAGCCGCCGCACCGGCTGGTCGTGGTGGCCGAGCGGGCGGCGTCGGCGCTGGCCGTGAACCGGCTCGTCGCCCGCGACCGGGAGAGCCTGGAGCGGCACACGCACCGCACGCTGCTCACCGAGCTGCTGGCGACCGGGGCCCCGCCGGTGGATCTGGCCACCCGGGCCGGCGCGCTCGGGGTTCCGTTGGAGGGCCGGCAACTCGTCGGCATGGCGATCCGGCCGGAGACCACCCCGGCGGCGACGCAGGAGGCGCTGCGGGACCTCGCCGAGGCGACCGCGACGGCCGCCCGGCGTACGAAGATCCCGGCGCTGGTCGGTGGGGTGGACGACATCTCGGTGCGGGCGCTGCTGTCGCTGCCGGCGCAGTCCAACGTGGACTCGGCGTTGCGGCGACTGGCCTCGCAGATCAGGAGTTCGCCGACGGCGATCGCGGTAGTGGTGGGCGTCGGCACGACCGTGCGGTCGATCACCGACGGCCGGCGGAGCATGATCGAGGCGGCACACGTGGCCAACGCCGCCCTGCGGTCGCCGGGCGGGCGCAGCTATCACCGGCTCGACGACGTGCGGCTGCGAGGTCTGCTGCACCTGCTTCGCGAGGACGAGCGCCTGACCGCCTTCGCCGAACGGGAACTCGGGCCGTTGCTGGCTCGGGATTCCGCGCAGGGCAGCCGGTTGGTGGACCTGCTCCGGGTGTTCTGCGAACACGGCGGCAACAAGTCGGCCGCGGCCGCCGCGGCGCACATGTCGCGGACGGCGTACTACCAGCAGCTCAGCCGAATCGAGACGGTTCTCGGTGTGTCGCTTGAGGATCCGGAGTCCATGCTGTCGCTCTACGTTGCCCTGCTCGCGATGGATCTCGGCTGCTAGGTTCTCGGTCGTGGCGGAAACCTATGCGAGCGGGCCGTTCGCGGCGACGATTCCCACCGAGCAGGAGCGGCTCCGGATGCTGGAGCGCTTCCGCGATCCGGACACGGCGGCGCTGCTCGAGTCGTTGCCGGTGCAAGAATCCTGGCGGTGCCTGGAGATCGGGGCCGGCACCGGCTCGGTGACCCGCTGGCTCGCATCCCGGTGCGCGCACGTCACCGCCGCCGATCTGGACGTCCGGCACCTGAAGCCGACGGCGAACGTCGAGGCGCTGGAAACCGACGTCACCACACATTCCTTCGCGCCGGGTTCCTTCGACCTGATCCACGCCCGGGCGGTGATGTGCCATCTGCCCTCACGGGACGAGGTCGTCGAGCGGGCGTTGCAGTGGCTGACGCCCGGCGGCTGGTTCGTGGTCGAGGACGTCTACACCCTGCCGGTCGGCTCCAGCCCGTATCCGGCGATGAACGTCTACGCCCGCGCCGCCGCCGACTCCGCCCGGGCCCGCGGCGCCGACATGCAGTGGGGCACCCGCCTGCCCGGCATCATGGCCCAGCTCGGCTACGTGGACGTCCACGTCGAGACCAAGCCCCGCATGATCGGCCTCGGCGGCCTCGCCGACGACCTGTGGCGGCTGAACCTCCGGCAGGCCGGCCCGCACCTGATCGCCAAGGGCCTGTTCACCGAGGCGGCGCTGACCGAGTGCCTGGACCTGATCGACGACCCGACCTTCGTGGACGTCCGCTACATCGGCATCTCCGTCCGGGCCCGCAAGCCTGCCTGAAACCTACATTCGGTGTGCCGCTGAGCGCGACTCGCCGACGATGGCGGCGAAGCCGACGGTGCGGGGGTCGGACCAGACGGCGGTGACGGGACGGAGCCAGAGCAGCTCGGACGGGGCGTCGGTGCCGCCCTGGCGCACCAGGTCGAGGGGATCGGTGGCCATCGGGACGCCGGCGGCGTGCACGGCCAGCGCGACGCGCAGCCAGCAGGCGGTGGTCATCGGCCCCATCACCTCGGGCGGCACGTCGGACACGAGGATCTCGAGCTGGGCAAGGTCGGACGGCTGAATCCAGTCGTTCAGGATGAGCATGCCGTCGCGGATCTCGACCAGCCTCCGGTGCAGGCGCAGCTGGCTGTTCTGCGGCAGCACGGCGTCGACGAACCGCGAACGCGGCGGGTGGAGGGCGATGTGCGGCACGGCGGTGACGAGCGCCTTCCACATGGGGTACAAGGCATTGGCGCTGCGCCACGCCGACAGGCCCAGGAAGAACGGCACGAAGGCGGCGATGGAGCAGCCCAGCGACACGCCGATGGTGTGCGGCGACGAGACGTACGTGCCGAAGGTGACCGCATACGCGGAACCGCCGAACGCCGCGAAGAACCGGCTCACCACGAAGACGAAGAACCCCAGCGATCCCACGATCAGCAGCACCAGCGGAGTCCGCACCAGCCAGGACCGCACGCGACGGAACGCCCGCAGCAGCAGGAAGAACGTGGCGGCGGTCGCAATCCCCTGATACGAAAGGTAGACGACCCAGTACAGGTCCAGCACCGACAAGGTCCCCGGCACCGGGAAGAAGTGCGGGCGGGCCACCCCGCCGCCGGCCTGGAACACCACGAACGACACGATCATCACGAAAACCGTGACACCGCAGGACATCCAGCGCAACCACGGGGAGATCCGCACCTCGGCGGCGCGGGCGGCGAACGTCAGCAGGGTGGCGGCGACGCCGACGGCGGCCACGCTGGAGATCAGGTTCTCCACGTCCGGGTTGCCGGTCAGCCCCTGGAGAAACGCGTTGGTGTCCTTCTGGAGCATGGTGATCCCGAGCGCCAACAGCAGCAGCGCGAACCACAGCGGCCGCTGGCTGCGCGACCGCAGCGCCGACACGCGCACCACCACGACGATCCAGCACAGGTAGAGCAGAACCGTCTGGATGACGTCAGTCACCGTCGTTGATCCCCAGCATCCGACCGAGCGGCCCGGCATCGGCCCGCGCCCGCCGCCGCGCCACCCGCTCCAGGATCAGGCTGGCCACCATCTCCGCGTCCCGCTCCTGCCCGGTGGTGTAACTGGTCCGGGCCAGCACCTGCCGCGCCAGCCCCGGATCGACCTGCCCGTCGCGCAGCGCGTCGGTCAGCGCGGGCGGCAGGTCGTCGGTGACGTGGTCGCACAGCATGTGCCCGATCTCGTGCAGGATGATGTGCTCCTGGTGGAAGCGGCTGGTGCGGTGCTCGACGAACACGTGGTCGGCGACATCGGTGGCGATCCACATGCCGCACGCGTTCAGCCCGGCCGACGCCGGCACGGCCAGCGGGTGCACGTGCAGCGGCCGGCCGCGCTGGGCGGAGATCACCTCGCACAGCCCGGCGACGGAGAACCGCCGCATGGTCGCGTACCGGTCGGCGATCTCGCGCAGCCAGCGCTGTCTTCTCACGGTGTCCGCCTCTGCGGTCGGCGCCGGCGGGCACCGGTGGAACGGCGCCCACGCGGCGGCCTCAGTCATCGACCTCGTCGAGCTTCTCGATCTGCCGGGCGCGTTCCACCAGCTCCAGGATGGCCCGCTGGCTCCGCTCGGACAGCCCGTCGGCGCGCATCGCGATCATCCGCACGCCGCTCTGGCGCAGGCAGGCCGCCAGCTCCATGTCCGCGCTGGTCACCTCGTGGTCGAAGAAGTACGCCGGCGGGCGGCCGAAGAACCGGGCCAGCGCCTGGAGCCGGTCGCCGGTGGGGTTGCCGCGCTGCCCGGTGCGCAGCATCCACAGGTAGCCGGTCGAGATGGACAGTCCCGTCTCGCGGCGGATCTCCCGCGCGATGGCGGCGTTGCCGGGCGCGCGGCCCGGCCAGCGCTCCGCCACCAGCGCGTTGATCTTGTCGGCCACCGACTCGACAGTGTCGTCCACCAGTGACTTTCCCCCAGGTCACACCCCAGAAAACCCACTTTCGACGGTAGTGAACACGCAACGCGCATGTCAAGGAACGCAGCGTGTTGACAGGGCCGTCGGCGGCTGACAGGCTGGCCGAGGCGTCCACCGGTTTGAACAAGCGTGAACCCGAGGGGTGTTCACGTCGGTGGCCGCCTACAGGACGCGGCCAGGGGGCGCGTCCTGCTACGCGAGCCACCTCAGGGCGTCCGGCAGCACGCGCCGCCAGTAGCCGTCCGTGTGCTCGCCATGGTCGAAGTCCGCCACCTCGGCGTGCGCCGCCACCTCTCGCGCCGAGTCGTAGAACGGGTCCTCGTACCCGCACCAGACGCCCAGCCGCGCCGGCAGCGGGTGCCGCAGCGGCTCGTACGACTCCCACTGCGCCTCGTCGGCGAACGCGTTCACGGTCCGGGCGTCGTCCCATGACCGGAACAGCGCCGGGCTGAGCACCGCCGCCGGCAGGCCGGCCTGCCGGGCGTACACGAGCCCGCCGAAGCAGCCCATGGAAATGCCGAGGACCGCTCGCGGCTCTCCCAGCCCGGCCGCCCGCAGCCAGCCCGGCAGCTCCGCGGTCAGCATCTTCTGCGGGTCGTCGGCGCCGCGCGGTACCCAATAGGAATCGCCGCCGTCAACCGCCACCACCGTGAACTTAGCTCGGGCGGCCGCCAGGAACTGCGGCAGCCCGAGCGTGACCATGCCTCGGGCGCTGCTGCCGCGCCCGTGCAGGACGACACACACCTGTAACCCCGGCGCGGCATTCATCGTCACGAATTCGACGTCGCAGCCCCGCGCCGCCGACTTCTGCCGGGTCACGGACACCGCCACCGGCGGCACGTCCGGCACCGTGCCATCAGGCCCGGTCCACCCCAACAGCCGCCGCAACCGGGTCTGTTCGACCGCCGCCGCCGCGACCAGTCCCGCTGTCCCCACCCCGCCGCCTACCAGCAGCGCCCGCCGAGAGATCACGATCAAGTGACGCCCGAACGGGCAGGGAGGTTCCGTTCTGGACACACTGTGCACGGTGGCGGCCAACCATGGACAGTGTGACACTGCCCTTTCCGGCAGCCGGCACACACGATACTGACTTCTCGCTCAGGTGGCGTCAGGAGCTAGCCATGGCACACTCCCCGGTCCCAGTCACCCAATCGGACGGCCGTATCGAGCTCGCGGACGACTCGGCGGTGGTCGGCAGCAGGTTCTACAACCCCGAGTTGGCCCCGGTGCCGCTGGAGCGCCGGACCTGGTCCACGTACAACTTCTTCGCGCTGTGGATGGGCATGGCCCACAACATCCCCAGCTACACCCTGGCCGCCTCGCTGATCGCGCTGGGCATGGACTGGGTGCAGGCGTTCGTGACGATCACCCTGGGCAACCTGATCGTGCTGGTGCCGATGCTGCTCAACAGCCACGCCGGCACCAAGTACGGCATCCCGTTCCCGGTGTTCGCCCGCAGCTTCTACGGCGTGCGCGGGGCCAACCTGCCGGCGCTGCTGCGGGCGTTCATCGCCTGCGGCTGGTTCGGCATCCAGACCTGGGTCGGCGGCGAGGCGCTGTACGTGATCGTCGGCAAGCTGTTCGGCAGCGGCTGGACCAACGCCGGCCAGGTCGGCGGCCAGCCGTGGACGCTGTGGCTGTGCTTCGCCCTGTTCTGGGTGGCGCAGATGCTGATCATCTGGCGCGGCATGGACGCGATCCGCCGGTTCGAGAACTGGACGGCGCCGCTGGTGTCGGTCGGCTTCCTCATCCTGCTGGGCTACGTGCTGGTCAAGGCGGGCGGCTTCGGCCCGATCCTGTCCGAGCCGTCCAAGCTGGGCTGGGGGCCGGGCTTCTGGGCGGTGTTCTGGCCGTCGCTGATGGCGATGATCGCGTTCTGGTCCACGCTGTCGTTGAACATGCCGGACTTCACCCGGTTCGGCGGCAGCCAGCGCAAGCAGTTCTGGGGCCAGATCCTGGGCCTGCCGACCACCATGTCGTTCATCGCGATCGTGGCCATCCTGACCACCTCAGGCGCGGTCTCCCTGTACGGCCAGGCGATCTGGGACCCGGCCCAGCTGGCCAGCCACTTCGACAGCCCGCTGCTGGTGGTCGTCGCGCTGGTCGCGCTGGTGCTGGCGACGGTGTCGGCCAACCTGGCGGCCAACGTCGTGTCGCCGTCCTACGACTTCTCCAACGCGGTGCCCAAGCGCATCACCTTCGCCACCGGCGGCCTGATCACCGGCATCCTCGGCGTGGTGATCCAGCCGTGGCGGCTGATCTCCGACCCGCACATCTACATCTTCACCTGGCTCGGTTTCTACGGCGGCGTGCTGGCCTCGGTGGCCGGCGTGCTGATCGCCGGCTACTGGCTGGTCAACCGCACCCAGCTCGACCTCGTCGACCTGTACCGGGACAGCGGCCGGTACTGGTTCTCGGGCGGCTGGAACTGGCGGGCGCTGGTGGCCACCCTGGTCGGCTCCCTGCTCGCCGTCGGCGGCGCCTACTCCGCCCCCGGCACCGGGCCGTTCCCCGCCGACGGCCTGATCCCGTTCCTCAAGCCCCTCTACGACTACAGCTGGGTGGCCGGCCTGATCGCCGCCTTCGTGCTGTACCTGGTGCTGGCACCGAGGCCCTCGGCCTCGCCGGCAGTGACCGTCGCGACGAACTAGAAGGAGCGCTAATCGTGGCACCACAGATCGTCCGGGCCGGGCTGGTCCAGCAGCGCTGGACCGGCGACAAGGAATCGATGATCGCGAACGCGGTGGCCGCCGTCGCGACCGCCGCCTCGCAGGGCGCGCAGGTCGTCTGCCTCCAGGAGCTGTTCTACGGGCCGTACTTCTGCCAGGTGCAGGACGCGGACTACTACTCCTACACCGAGCAGATCCCGGACGGGCCGACCACGCAGCTGCTGTGCGAGGTGGCCAAGCAGCACGGCGTGGTGCTGGTCGCGCCGATGTACGAGGAGGAGCAGCCCGGCGTCTACTACAACACCGCGGCGGTGATCGACGCCGACGGCAAGTATCTGGGCAAGCACCGCAAGAACCACATCCCGCAGGTGAAGGGGTTCTGGGAGAAGTTCTACTTCCGGCCCGGCAACCTGGGCTACCCGGTGTTCGACACCGCTGTCGGCCGGATCGGCGTGTACATCTGCTACGAGCGGCACTTCCCGGAGGGCTGGCGGGCACTGGGCCTGGCCGGCGCGCAGATCGTGTTCAACCCGTCGGCGACCAGCCGCGGCCTGTCGGAGTACCTGTGGCGGCTGGAGCAGCCGGCGGCCGCGGTGGCCAACGAGTACTACGTCGGCACCATCAACCGGGTCGGCGTGGAACCGTTGGGCGAGAACGACTTCTACGGCCAGTCGTACTTCGTGGACCCGCGCGGGCAGCTGGTCGGCGAGGCCGCGTCGGACACCGAGGAGGAGGTCGTCGTCCGCGACCTGGACATGGGCAGGCTGGCCGAGGTCCGGGACCTGTGGGCGTTCTACCGCGACCGTCGGCCCGACAGCTACGAATCGCTGGTGAAGCCGTGAGCATTCTGATCAGGGGCGGCACCGTGCTCAGCTCGACGGGCTCGGTGACCGCGGACGTGGTCGTGGACGGCGAGACGATCACGGCGGTGGTGGCGCCCGGCTCGTGGCCGGGCAACGCCGACACGGTCGTCGACGCGACCGGCAAGTACGTGCTGCCGGGCGGCATCGACGGCCACACGCACATGGAGATGCCGTTCGGCGGCACCTTCTCGGCCGACACGTTCGAGACCGGCACCACGGCGGCGGCGTGGGGCGGCACCACCACCATCGTCGACTTCGCCGTGCAGGCCAAGGGGTCCTCACTGCTGTCCACTTTGGACAAGTGGCACGAGAAGGCCGACGGCAACTGCGCGATCGACTACGGCTTCCACATGATCGTGTCCGACGTCAATGACGGCACGCTCAAGGAGATGGACGCCTGCGTGGACGCCGGCGTGAACACGTTCAAGATGTTCATGGCCTATCCGGGCGTGTTCTACTCCACCGACGGCGAGATTCTCCTGGCCATGCAGCGGGCCCGGGCCAACGGCGGCACGATCATGATGCACGCGGAGAACGGCATCGCGATCGACCAGCTGGTGGCGCAGGCACTCGCGGCCGGCCGCACCGATCCCGTGCAGCACGGCCTGACCCGGCCGCCGGAGCTGGAGGGTGAGGCCACCCACCGCGCGATCCAGCTGGCCAAGGTCACCGGCGCGCCGCTGTACATCGTGCACCTGTCAGCGGCGCAGGCGTTGGAAGCCGTTGCCGAGGCGCGGAACGACGGACAGAACGTGTTCGCCGAGACGTGTCCGCAGTACCTGTTCCTGTCCATCGAGGACCTCGCCCGCCCGGACTTCGAGGGCGCCAAGTTCGTGGCGTCGCCGCCGTTGCGGGAGAAGTCGCACCAGGGCGCGTTGTGGCAGGGTTTGCGCACCAACGACCTGTCGGTGGTGTCGACGGATCACTGCCCGTTCTGCTTCGTGGAGCAGAAGGACCTGGGGCGCGGCGACTTCTCCAAGATTCCCAACGGGATGCCCGGCGTCGAGCACCGGATGGACCTGATCTACCAGGGTGTGGTCGGCGGCGAGCTGACGTTGCAGCGCTGGGTCGAGGTCACCTCGACGACCCCGGCACGGATGTTCGGCCTGTACCCGCGCAAGGGCGTGATAGCGCCGGGTTCGGACGCCGACATCGTGGTGTACGACCCGAACGCGCGGCAGACGCTGTCGGCCAGCACGCACCACATGAACGTGGACTACTCGGCGTACGAGGGCATGGAGCTCACCGGTCGGGTGGACACCGTGCTGTCGCGGGGCCGGGTCGTGGTCGACGGCGCCGGCTGGCACGGCGGCAAGGGGCACGGCAAGTTCCTGGCCCGTGAACTCAACCAGTACCTGAACTGAGAGGGCGCAGCGATGGATTTCGGCGTTGTGCTGCAAACGGATCCGCCGGCTCGGGACGTGGTGGAGATGATGAAGGCCGCCGAGGCCGGCGGCTTCGCGTACGGCTGGACGTTCGACTCGGTCGTGCTGTGGCAGGAGCCGTTCGTCATCTACTCGCAGATCCTGGCCGCGACCTCGTCGCTCGTGGTCGGGCCGATGGTCACTAACCCGAGCACCCGGGACTGGTCGGTGACCGCGTCGCTGTTCGCCACGCTGAACGACATGTTCGGCAACCGGACCGTGTGCGGCATCGGCCGCGGCGACTCCGCGCGGCGGGTGATCGGCCAGAAGCCGGCGACGCTGGCGACGCTGGGCGAGGCGATGCACGTGATCAAGGAGCTGGCCGAGGGGCGGGAGGTCGACCACCACGGGGTGCCCGTGCGGATCCCGTGGGTGCGCGACGGCAAGCTGGAGATGTGGATGGCCGCGTACGGGCCGAAGGCGCTGAAGCTGGTCGGCGAGCAGGCCGACGGCTTCATCCTCCAGACCGCCGACCCCGACATCGCCCGCTGGACCATCGGCTCCGTGCGGGAGGCGGCCGCCGCCGTCGGCCGTGACCCGTCGGCCGTGAAGATCTGCGTCGCCGCGCCGGCGTACGTCGGGTCGGATCTCGCACACCAGCGGGACCAGCTGCGGTGGTTCGGCGGCATGGTCGGCAACCACGTCGCCGACCTCGTCTCCCGGTACGGCGAGGGCGGCGGGGTGCCGAAGGCGTTGACCGACTACATCAAGGGTCGGGAGGGCTACGACTACTCCCACCACGGGCGCGCCGGCAACCCGTCGACGGACTTCGTCCCCGACGCCATCGTCGACCGCTTCTGCCTGGTGGGCCCCGAATCCGCCCACCTGGACCGCCTCCAGGAACTCGCCGCCCTGGGCGTCGACCAGTTCGCCCTCTACCTCATGCACGACGACCGCGACAAAACCCTGGCCGCCTACTCCACCCTCATCCCCTCCGTCTGAACCCCCGCGAGTCGCGCTCGGCACCAGACCGAACGTAGGTTTCGCGCAGATCCGAGACTCCAGGCTCATTTCTGCCGGAAACCTACATTCGCTCTGCCCGTGAGCGCGACTCGCGGGGGTTGCGGGGCTACCGGCCTCGGCTTACTGTTACCTCAAGTAACAGGTAACCGGGAGGTCGGCGATGACGGAGCCCGACAAGCTGGTGCTGCAACCCCGTGACGTCCGGTTCGACTGGTCCGAACTGCCCATGCACTGGGTGCCGCGGGAGCCGTTCGCCACCCACATGCTCAACGTCCTGCACCTGCTGCTGCCGGAGGGCGAGCGCTGGTTCTGCCGCGCGTTCCAGCAGGCCCTGCCGCTGATCGACGACGACCGGCTGGCCGAGGACGTCCGCGGCTTCATCGGCCAGGAGGCGGTGCACGCCGAGGCCCACCAGGGCGTGCTCGCCCATCTGCCGGCCAACGGCCTCGACCCGGAGCCGTTCGTCGAGCAGGTGTCCTGGATCTTCCGGCGCATCCTCGGCGAGCGCCCGGCGCTGACGGTGCGCGGCCGCCAGGAGTACCTGATCGAGCAGCTGGCCCTGGTCGCGGCCATCGAGCACGTCACGGCGCTGCTCGGCGACTGGATCCTCAACTCCCCCGGCCTGGACGCCGCCGACGCCGACCGCACCATGCTGGACCTGCTGCGCTGGCACGGCGCGGAGGAGGTCGAGCACCGCTGCGTCGCGTTCGACGTGATGCGCCACTTCGACGGCCGCTACCTGCGCCGCGTGCGGGCCATGTTCATCGCCGGCCCGACGTTGTGGATCATGTGGGTCAAGGGCGTGAAGTTCCTGATGGCCCACGACCCCGAGCTGCCCAACGGCACGAAGCCGACCTGGGGCGACTACCGGCGCGCGGTCGGAAAGGGCCTGCTGCCCGGACCGTGGCGGATCGCCCGCTCGATGTCCCGGTACTTCAAGCCCGGCTACTACCCCACCCAGGAGGGCTCCACCGCCCAGGCGGTCGCCTACCTGGCGCAGTCCCCGGCAGCGCAGGCAGCGCACTGATGCAGGACCGATTCCTCCGCGGCCTGACCCGGTTCACGGACGTCTACACACAGACCCTGCCGTACTGGGGGCGCAGCCGCGGAAACCCCGCGCCCCTCGAACGCCCGCTGAACCTCGTGGTGGGCGAACGAAAACTGGTCGCCGACGACGTCGTCAGCATCCGGCTGGCCGGCGAGGACCTGCCGACCTGGCACCCGGGCGCCCACCTCGACCTGCACCTGCCGTCCGGACTGCGCCGGCAGTACTCCCTGTGCGGGGACCCGGGCGACCACAGCTACCGGATCGCCGCCCGGCTGATCGGCCCCGGCTCGGCCGAGGTGCACTCGCTGCGCCCCGGCGACCGGGTCACGGTCCGCGGCCCGCGCAACGCGTTTCCCTTCGTGGCCCGGGGAAAGGCGCTGTTCATCGCCGGCGGCATCGGCATCACGCCGATCCTGCCGATGGTCCGGACGGCCGCCAGAACGGGAATGGACTGGCGACTCGTCTACAAAGGACGGTCACTGCCGTTCCTGGACGAGCTGCCGCGAGGAAACGTCACCATCAACCCCGACCGCGGCGACCTGCTCAAGCACGCCCCCGAGGGCGGCGCGGTCTACGTCTGCGGCCCCACGCCGATGCTGGACGCCGTGAAGAACAACTTCAGGGACTGCCCGGCGACCGGCCTGCACTACGAGCGGTTCGGACCGCCGCCGGTGGTCGACGGCAAGCCGTTCGAGCTCCAGGTGGGCACAACCGTCCTGCACGTGCCGGCGGACCGGTCCGCCCTGGCCGTGCTGCGGGACTTCCGGCCCAGTGTGCCGTACTCGTGCCAGCAGGGGTTCTGCGGCACCTGCCGGCAACGCACGGTCGACGGCAATGACATCCTGGTGTGCGTCGAGCGCACCGACGGCGAGCGCTTGGTGCTGGAGGAGCGATGAAGAGCAGGACGGTTACCTCCGACGGCGTGAAGCTGGCCGTCTACGAGCAGGGCGACCCGGCCAAGCCGACCGTGCTGCTGGTACACGGCTACCCCGACACCCACCTGATGTGGAACGACGTGGCCGCCCGCCTGGTCGAGGACTTCCACGTGGTCAGCTACGACACCCGCGGCGCCGGCAAGACCGGCAAGCCGTCCACTGTGGATGGTTACCGGCTGGAGCACCTGGCCCACGACCTGATCGCCGTCGCCGACGCGGTCAGCCCGGACCGCCCGGTGCACGTGGTCGCACACGACTGGGGCTCGATCCAGGCCTGGGAGGCCGTCACCGAGCCGGCCAACGCCGACCGCATCGCCTCGTACACCTCCATCTCCGGCCCGTGCCTGGACCACATCGCGCACTGGATGCGCCGCCCCAGCCCCAAGGTCGTCCGGCAACTGCTGCACTCCTGGTACATCGGCTTCTTCCACCTGCCGGTGCTGCCCGCGCTGGCCTGGCGCCTCTGGTTGGGCCGCAACTGGAGCCGCGTGCTGCGCATCGCCGACGGCGTGCCGCGCCGGGCCGGGCATCCCGCGCCGACCATCACCAAGGACGGCATCAACGGCATGTCCTTGTACAAAGCCAACTTCCGACCGGTGATGCGCAACCCGCGGGAGCGCCGCACGACCGTTCCGGTGCAGGTCATCCACCCCGAGCGGGATCGGTACGCGACCGCGCCGCTGACCGAGAACCTCCAGCGCTGGGCGCCGAAACTGTGGCGGCGCACGGTTCCCGCCAGCCACTGGGTCGCGCTCACGCACCCGGAGGTGGTGGCGCGCATGGCCACCGAGTTCATCCGGCACGTCGACGGCGCGCCGGCCACCCGGTCGCTGCGCCGCGCCGAGGTCGGCCGGCACCGGCCGCCGTTCGCGGACAAGCTGGTGGTGATCACCGGCGGCGGCAGCGGCATCGGCCGGGCGACGGCGCTGGCGTTCGCCAAGCAGGGCGCGGAGGTCGTGGTCTGTGACGTCAACCACGACACCGCCGCCGAGACCGCCGTCCTGGCCGGCGGGAAGACGCACGCGTACCAGGTGAACGTCGCCGACGAGGGCGCGGTGGCCAAGTTCGCCGCCGATGTCACCGCCGCGCACGGAATCCCGGACGTGGTGGTGAACAACGCCGGCATCGGCCACGCCGGCGCGCTGATGGACGCCACCACCGAGGAGTGGCAGCGGGTGCTGGACGTCAACCTGTGGGGCGTGATCCACGGCAGCAAGGTGTTCGGGGAGCTGATGATCGCCGGGGGTGAGGGTGGTCACATCGTCAACGTCGCCTCCGCCGCCGCGTACCTGCCGTCCAAGCTGCTCGGCGTGTACTCGACGTCCAAGGCCGCCGTGTTCATGCTGTCCGACTGCCTGCGGGCCGAGCTGGCTTCGGCCGGCATCGGCGTGTCGACCATCTGCCCCGGCATCGTGAACACGAACATCGCCGGCACCACCACGTTCTCCGGGGCGTCGGCGGCCGAGCAGGCGCAGAAGCAGGCGGCCAGCACCAAGGCCTACCGGCGGCGCAACTTCCCGCCGGAGCGGGTCGCCGCCGAGATCGTGCGGGCGGTGCGGCAGCGGCGGACGATCGTGCCCGTGACCGCCGAGGCCAAGGCCGCTCGGGTGATGAGCCTGCTTTTCCCGAACGTGCTGCGAGGGCTTGCCGCTAGATTCTGACCATGACTTCGCGCCCGTTCCAGGTCGTCTGCGAGATCGAGCCGCCGACCAGGCCCGACCTGATGCACGTCCGGCATCAGATCGGCACGCTGTCCAAGGTCGCCGACCGCTTTCTCATCCCCGACAACCACATCGGGCGGGCCACGGTGTCCAGCGTGGCCGTCGCGCACGAGGTGCAGGCCATGGGCGGGCACAGCATCGCCTGCCTGAACTCGCGTGACCGCAACATGTTGGGCTTCCGGCGGGACCTGCTCACCGCCGCCGCGTACGGCGTCGAGGAGTTCCTGTTCGTCTACGGCGACGACCCCAAGTCGGGCAGCCGGACCGGGCAGCTCACCGTGCGGTCGATGATCGACGAGGTGCGGTCGCTGTCCGAGGACAAGGCGTTCGCCGGCGTCGCCCCGTTCCGCATCGGCACCGCCGCCGGCCTGCGGCCGCTGCCGAAGTGGAAGCACGCCGCCGACTTCATGTTCGTGCAGGTCAGCTTCTCGATCGACGCGCTGCTGCGGTGGCGCGACGCCAACCCGGTCGACATGCCCGTCTACGCCGGCGTGATGGTGATCGCCAGCGCCGGCCACGCGCAGCGGCTGTCCGCCGCCATCCCCGACATCGACATCCCCTCCGACCTGGTCGACCGTCTCGACGGCGATCGCCTGGCCGGCGTCGAGTCCACCTGCGAGCAGGTGCTCAAGATCCGCGAGTCCGGCGCGTTCGACGGCGTGCACCTGGTGCCGGTGGCCCGCTACCGCGAGGTCGCCGCACGCCTGGAGCAGGCCCTGAAGTGATCGCCGCATTCCTGTCGGCCGCCCGGTCGGCGGCCCCGCTGCTGCACGCGCCCGAGCTGGCGGAGTCGTGGGTCAAGCCCAGCGCCCTGGCCGAGTTCCGGATCTCCGGCCTCGCCGGTCACCTGCACGGCCAGGTGGGCAACATCCCCCGCTACCTCGACGCGCCGGTTCCGTCGGACGCGCCGGTGATGGACGCCGTCCACTACTACGCCCGGCACCCCGACCTCGACGTCGACTCCCCCATCGCGTCCGGCATCCGCGAGCGGAGCGAACAGAACGCCGGCGCTTCCGCCGCCGAGCTCGCCGCCCGCTACGACGCGGCCATCGTCGAGGTCGCGGCGCGGCTCGAGGGCCTGGACGAGGACCGTCCGATCCTGGTGTTCGACCGCTGGATGCTGCCGCTCGGCCAGTGCCTGCTCACCCGGCTGCTGGAGATCGTCGTGCACGCCGACGACCTGGCGGTGAGCCTGGACGTCCCCACACCCCAGTTCGACGACGAGGTGGTCGACGCCGCCGTCACCACGCTGGCCCGCATCGCGGTGCGCAAGCGCGGAGCGCTCCCCGTGCTCCGCGCCCTGTCCCGCCGCGAACGCGCCGACGCCCTGGCCACCGCCTTCTGACGAACGGCGTCACAGGTTCGGGACGTGTCCGGTCTTCCTGGCATGAGCCACGCACTGGAGTCGAAGACCGGCGTCGACGGGCCGGTCACCCTGATCAAGAACTACGCGGTGCCGGCGGCCGAAGCCGAGCACTTCGTCGAGGTGTACCGGGAGAACGCCCGGATCATGTCGACCCAGCCCGGCTTCGTGCGGTCCCGCCTGCACCGGGCGCTCGCCGACGCGCCCGAGGCGCGGTTCGTGCACGTCGCCGACTGGAGCTCGGGCACCGCGCTCGACCGGGCCACCGCCAATCCCGAGTGGCTCGCCTCGCTGCGACGCATGTTCGACGATCCCGGCCTGCACATCACCTCGGAGCCGGCCGCCTACCGCGTCGCCGTCGAACTCCACCCCTTCTGACCAGAGTTGCCACATGCGCGCTCTTCGCGTGGCGTCAGGACGCAAATGGGAAGCGCATGTGGCAACAAAAGCGGTTAGAGCGGGAGGGTCATCACCGGCTGCGGGGTCTTGAGCGCGGTGCCGACGGCCGTCAGCAGGCCCGTCGCCCGGTCCACCCGGTAGCTGGTGGCCGTGCCCGAGTCCTGGTTGGACGAGAACAGGAACGCACCGGTCGGGTCGAGGCCGATGTGCCGCGGGTTCTTGCCCACGGGCGTGTTGGCCAGCAGCTTCAGCGACGCGCCGCCGTCGCCCACGGCGAACACCGCCGCGTTGTCGGCGCCGCGGTTGGAGACGTACACGAACCGCCCGTCCGCCGACACGACGATCTCGCCGGGATAGTTGCGCACCCCGGCCGGCGGCGCGGCGGTCAGCGTGGTCTGCGGCTTGCCGGGCGTCAGCACGCCGGTGGCCTCGTTGTACGTCGCGACGATCACCGAGTTGCCGAGCTCGTTGGCGATGTACGCGAACTTGCCGTTCGGATGGAACGCCAGGTGCCGCGGGCCCTGCCCGGCCGGCACCTTGGCCTGGTGCACCAGCCTGAGCTTGCCGGCGCTCGACACCGTGTAGGCGTAGACGGTGTCGGTGCCGAGGTCGACGGAGTGCACGTACGCGCCGGTGCGGTCGGGCAGCACCTGGTGCGCGTGCGGGCCCTCCTGCCGGTCGGGGTCGGGCCCGGAACCGGTGTGCTGCGCGAGGTCGGTGGCGGCGCCGAGCCCGCCGTCGGCGCGCACGGGCAGGATCACGACGCTGCCGGAGTCGTAGTTGGCGGCCAGCACGTACTTGCCGTCGGGCGTCACGCACAGGTGCGTGGGCCCGTCGCCCTTGCTGGACTGACTGTTGATCACCTTCAGGCCGCCGTTGGACACGGTCAAGGCGGTGACCTTGCCGCCGGACTGTTCGTTCACGGCGTACAGGAAGCGCTGCGACGGTGCGAGCGCGAGGAACGACGGGTTGGACACGGTGACCACGGACTTGGCGGTCAGCTGCCCGCCGGCCGGGTCCCAGGTGCCGACGCCGATGCCCTTGCCGGCCCCGGCGCCATCGGTGTACGTGCCGATGAACAGCGGCCGGGTGGCGACCTTCGCGTCCGGCGCCGCGCCGGCCTCTGCCACGCCACTGCTCATGAGCACCGCTCCTCCGACCCCGGCCCCGAGCACCCCCAGGAACCGCCGACGATCCAGATCCGTCACAGCGCACGTCCTTCCAGGAAACAACGGCGGCGTGCGGTCACTTTGGCCTAGACCATAGACCGAGGACAAGGTGCGCAACCAAGGTTGCACCTTGCGCAATGCGACGTGAATGCAACGAATCGCCGGTAGAATGTCGAACAGCGCAACAAACTGGTGTCAGACGCAACGTCGGCCGGATGAAATCTCCGCCTGAGGCCATCTAGCCTTGCTACATGACCGCCACCATCGACACGCCCTCCACGGCCGCCGGCTACGTCGAACTCGACGAGAGGTGGAGCACGCACAACTACCACCCGCTGCCGGTCGTCATCGCCGAGGGCGACGGCGCCTGGGTGACGGACGTCGACGGCAACCGGTACCTGGACTTCCTGTCCGGGTACTCGGCGCTGAACTTCGGCCACCGCCACCCCGCCCTGGTCGCCGCCGCCGTCGAGCAGCTCGGCCGGGTCACACTGACCAGCCGCGCCTTCCACCACGACCAGTTCGGCCTGTTCTGCCGCGAGCTGGCCGAGCTCACCGGCACCGACCTGGTGCTGCCGATGAACTCCGGCGCCGAGGCCGTCGAGTCCGCGATCAAGGTCGCCCGCAAGTGGGCGTACCAGGTCAAGGGCGTGCCGGCCGGCGCCGCGCAGATCGTGGTGGCCGGGTCCAACTTCCACGGCCGCACCACCACGATCGTGTCGTTCTCCACCGACGACACCGCCCGCGCCGACTTCGGCCCCTTCACCCCGGGCTTCACCGTCGTCAAGTACGGCGACCTGGACGCGATGGCCGACGCGATCACCGACACCACCGCCGCCGTGCTGATCGAGCCGATCCAGGGCGAGGCCGGCGTGGTCGTGCCGCCGGCCGGCTACCTGGCCGGCATCCGCCGGCTGTGCGACGAGCGCGGCGTGCTGATGATCGCCGACGAGATCCAGTCCGGCCTGGCCCGCACCGGCGAGCTGCTCGCGCTGGACCACGAGGGCGTGCGCGCCGACCTGTACACGCTGGGCAAGGCGCTGGGCGGCGGCATCATGCCGGTGTCCGCGGTGGTCGGCCGGGCCGACGTGCTGGGCGTGCTGCGTCCCGGCGAGCACGGCTCCACCTTCGGCGGCAACCCGCTGGCCTGCGCGGTCGGCCGCGCGGTGGTCAAGCTGCTGGCCACGGGCGAGTTCCAGCAGCGCTCCCGCGAGATGGGCGCGTATCTGCACGGGCGGCTGAACGAGCTGGTCGGGCGCGGCGTCGCCGAGGTGCGCGGCCGCGGCCTGTGGGCCGGCGTGGAGATCGCGCCCGGCGGCCCGGCCGGCCGCGCGGCCTCCGAGGCGCTGGCCAAGCAGGGCGTGCTGTGCAAGGAGACCCACGACACCACGCTGCGGATCGCGCCGCCGCTGGTGATCACCCGGGAGGAGATCGACCGGGGCGTGGCGGCGATTTCCAACGTTATAGGTAGGTAAAATGCCGTACCGCATGTGACCCACGTCATGAGACGTTGACGGCATGGACACGGCTGCAATCGCGCGGCTGGGCATCGACGACCTGGCCGCGTGTCTCGATCTCGCAGCGGACCGGGGCTGGCCCCGGGACCACCGCAAGTGGACCTTCCTGTTGACCCACGGGGAGGCCTACGGCCTGCACGACCGCGAGGACCTCGTCGGCTCGGCGATCCTGAGCCGCTTCGGTCCCCGCCTGGCCTGGATCGGCATGGTGCTGGTGGCGCAGCGGTGCGACCGCCGCGGCCTGGGCGGCGCCCTGATGCGGCACGCGCTGGACGCCGCCGACGCCCGCACCGTCGCCGTGCACGCCACCGACGCCGGCGTGCCGCTCTACCGCCGACTGGGTTTCCGTGCCACCGGCACGATCTTCACCCACCGCGGCCGGTTCGCCGGGCACGGCGCCCGCACCGGCCGCACCCGCCCCTTCACCGGCGCCGACCTGGACGCCGTGCGCCGCCTGGACGCCGACGCCACCGGCGCGGACCGCGGTCGGCTGCTCACCGAGTTCGTCCGCTTCGCCGGCCAGATGCGGGTGATCGAGTCCGACGGCGTGATCACCGGCTATGCCGGCTCGTGGCGGGACGGCGAGACCGTGGTGATCGGCCCGGTGATCGCCGCTTCCGACCGCGACGCCAAGGACCTGATCGCCGACGTCGCGTCCACTGTGGACGGCTACGTCCGACTGGACGTGGATCGCTCGGATCTGGCCGACTGGGCCGCCGCGAGAGGGCTGCCGCGCTGGTTGGAGGCGACCGAGATGGTGCGCGGCGAGGACATGCCCGGCGACCGGACGCGGCTGTACACGCCGATCATGCAGGCGCTGGGCTGATGGTCACCGGGATGAGCTGAATGCCTGATCACGGGCGGTGAGCGGCACTGCTCCACCCCGGTCTTTTTCACCTTGAACCTTGTGTCGAACGAAGTTCCTTGGTTGTGTCTGGCCGGTTGACACCAAAGCCGCCGCCGTTCATCACCGTGAACAAAGGAAGTTCGTGTGATGCGCCCTCGCCTGTTGTTGACGATCGCCGTCGCGGCGGCCGCGATCGCGGTCCCCGCCACCGGCCGAGCCACCACGGCCCCGGCCGTCGGATCCGCCCCACCGCCCAATCCCACCAGCGTGCACGAGTGGCTGACGATGCCGGACGTGACGACGCCGACGGACACTCAGCTGCCGCTCAACGACACCGTCACCAAGGCGCCCGTGACCGTGCACGTCGACGGAGGCGTCAGGTACCAGTCGGTGTCCGGGTTCGGCGCCGCGATCACCGACTCGTCCGCGCACGTGCTCTACGGCCTCACGCCGGACGCCCGCGACCAGGTGATGCGGAACCTGTTCGACCCGAGAACCGGCGCCGGCCTCAGCTTCCTGCGCCAGCCCATCGGCGCCTCGGACTTCGCCGTCGGCCAGGACTACAGCTACGACGACATGCCGGCCGGCCAGACCGACTACCAGCTGCGGCACTTCTCCATCGCCCACGACGAGGCGCAGATCCTGCCGCTGGTGCGCCAGGCGCTGAAGCTCAACCCGCGCATCCAGATCGTGGCCAGCCCGTGGAGCATGCCGGGCTGGATGAAGACCTCCGGCTCCATGATCGACGGCAATCTCATCGACGACCCGAGGATCTACCGCGCCTACGCGCTGTACCTGGTGAAGTTCATCCAGGCCTACCAGCGGGCCGGCGTGCCGGTGGACTACATCACCGTGCAGAACGAGCCGCAGGCGTTGGAACGCAAGAACTATCCCGGCACCGACCTGCCGTGGGAGCAGGAGGCCAAGGTCATCGAGGCGCTCGGGCCGGCGATCCGCGCGGCCGGGCTGCACACCAAGATCCTCGCCTTCGACCACAACTGGACCGAGCATCCCGGCGACATCTCCTCGCACCAGCGCGCCAACGAGGACCCGGAGCCGAACTACCCGTACGACCTGCTCGGCACCGACGCCTACCGGTGGGTGGCCGGCACCGCGTACCACTGCTACTTCGGCGACCCGACCGCGCAGACCGGCCTGCGGGCGTCCTTCCCCGACAAGGACATCTTCATGACCGAGTGCGAGGGCGGCGACTCCTCGACGGTCATCGGCGTGATGCAGAACTGGGGCCGCAGCTCCATCGACTGGAACATCGCGCTGGACGAGAACCACGGCCCGCACCTGGGCGGTTGCGGCAGCTGCAACGGCACGATCACCGTCAACTCGGTGACGCACGAGGTCACCTACAACGACCAGTACCGGGATCTCGGGCACTTCTCCCGGTTCGTGCCGGCCGGCGCCGTGCACATCGGCAGCACCGTGGACACCACGTCCAGCAAGGGCGCGCCGCTGACCACGGTCGCGTTCACGGACCCCGACCACTCCACGGTGCTGGTGGCCCTGAACACCGGCGCCACCACGCAGAACTTCACCGTCGTCTACGGAACCCACTCGTTCGACGCCACCCTGCCCGCCGGCGGGACCGTCACCTTCCAGTGGTCCGCGATCCACTGACTTTTTGACGCAGGGAAGGACGCCTTACCCTCGTTGAGCGAGGGTAAGGCGTCCTTCCCTGCATTCAGCGCTCGGTGATCGCCGGTGGGGACGGGATCTTGTAGCCGGTGCCGGCGAAGTTGTGCTCCAGCGAGGACTTCCACGCGCCGGTGCTGACCATCTTGGTGAGCGCGTCGTCGATCTTGGCCACGGCGTCGGTGTCGCCCTTGCGCACGCCGATGCCGTACCGCTCCTGCGTGAACGGCTTGCCGACCACCCGCAGCAGCTCGGGGTTCTGCGAGGCGTAGCCGGCCAGGATCAGGTCGTCGGTGGTGACGGCGTCGACGATGTTGGCCAGCAGGGCGGTGATGCACTCGGAGAAGTGCGCGTACTCCACCAGGCGCGTCTGGCTGGCGAACTTGTCCTTGACCTCCTGCGCGGAGGTGGTGCCGAGCACCGAGCACAGCCGCTTGCCGTTGAGCGACTCGGGGCCGGTGATCGTGTTGTCCGACAGCCGCACCAGCAGGTCCTGCCCGGCGACGAAGTACGGCCCGGCGAAGGAGATCACCTGCTTGCGCTTGTCGGTGATCGAGTACGTCTCCACCACCAGGTCGGCGGATCCGTTCTCCAGCACGGTCTCCCGGTCGGCGCTGACCGTGGACCGCCAGGTGATGCCGCTGGGGTCGACCCCCAGCTCCTTGGCCACGAACTGGGCCACGTCGATGTCGAAGCCGGTGTAGTCGCCGTTGAGACCCTTCAGGCTGCTGCCCGGCTGGTCCTCGGCGATCGCGATGGTGAGATGCCCGCCGGAAGCCTTGCCGACCACGGAGTTCCCACTGCCGGAAGCGGTGCCGCAGGCGGCCGCGACGAGCGCGACGGCGAGCACGGCCGAGCAGCGGCGGGTGAGACCCAACCACGCCTTGGTAGTCATCGTCCACCAAACAGTCGTCTGTTCGTCAGGAATCAGGCGAACCTAGGGGTTGACCGGGTAGACCGTCCAGACCAACCACGTGACGAATTGTTTCGGGACCGATTCTTGTGAACGAAAGTCACCTGGACCGTGCGACCCGGCCCTCGTCCCACACGGGTTCGTCCACCTCGTGGACTTTGCCGTTCGCCCCGAAGAGCAGGAACCGGTCGAACGATCGGGAGAACCAACGATCGTGCGTCACCGCGACCACGGTGCCGGTGAACTCCTCCAGCGCGTCCTGGAGCGCCTCGGCCGAGGTGAGGTCGAGGTTGTCGGTCGGCTCGTCCAACAGCAACAGGGTCGCGCCGGACAGTTCCAGTAGCAGGATCTGGAACCGCGCCTGCTGGCCGCCCGACAGCGTCTCGAACCGCTGATCACCGCTGGCCGCCAGCCCGTACCGGCTCAGCACCGACATCGCGGCCCCGCGGTCGAGCCCCTTGCGGCCGTCCTCCCCGTGCCACAACACATCCACCAGCGTGCGGCCGACCCACTCCGGATGCTCGTGCGTCTGCGCGAACAGCCCCGGCACCACGCGGGCGCCCAGCCGGCACGAGCCGGTGTGCGCGACGTCGCCGCCGCCGATCAGCCGCAGGAAGTGGCTCTTGCCGGAACCGTTGGAGCCCAGCACGGCCACCCGGTCGCCGAAGAAGATCTCGACGTCGAACGGCTTCATCAGGCCGGTCAGTTCCAGCTGCTCGCACGTGACGGCGCGGATGCCGGTGCGCGAGCCGCGCAGCCGCGGCTTGACCTCGTGCTCCTCCGGCAGCTCCGGCGGCCGCGGGCTCTCCTCGAACTTGCGCAGCCGGGTCTGCATGGCGCGGTACTTCGGCGCCATGGCCGGGCTGCTCGCGGCCTGCCACTGCAATTCCTTCACGAGCTCAATGAGCCGCTCGTGCTCCTCGTCCCACCGCTTGTGCAGCTCGGCGACCCGGGCCCACCGCGCGGCGCGGGCCTCGTGCCAGGTGCCGAACCCGCCGCCGTGCACCCAGGTCGTGCGGGCCTCCAGCGCGATGATGTGGGTGGCGGCGTTGGCCAGCAGCTCGCGGTCGTGGCTGACCAGCAGCACGGCCTTGTTGGTCTCGCGCAGCCGCTCCTCCAGCCAGCGCTTGCCCGGCACGTCGAGGTAGTTGTCCGGCTCGTCGAGCATCAGCACCTGGTCGCTGCCGCGCAGCAACGCCTCCAGCACCAGCCGCTTCTGCTCGCCGCCGGACAGCGTCCGCACGCCGCGAAAACGCGCCCGGTCGAACGGGATGCCAAGCGCCGCAACGGTGACGACGTCCCAGAGCACTTCGAGGTCGTAGCCGCCGAGCTCACCCCACGCCGCCAGCGCGTCCGCGTAGCGCATCTGGGTGGGCTCGTCGTCGGTCTCCATCAGCGCGAGCTCGACCTCGTCGAGTTCCTTCGCCGCGGCCCGCAGCCCCGGCGCGGCGACGGCGAGCAGCAGGTCGCGGACCGTCGAGTCGTCGCGCACCGAGCCGATGAACTGCGGCATCACGCCCAGCCCGCCCTGCACGACCACGCCGCCCTCGGCCGGCGACAGCTCGCCGGACAGGATGCGCAGCAGCGTCGTCTTGCCGGCGCCGTTCTCCCCGACGACCGCGGCGACGTTGCCCGGCGACACGCGGAACGTGACGTCGGTGAACAGCTGCCGGCCGTCGGAGAGCTGATAGGCGAGCCCGCCGGCCTCTAGGAACCCCATGCGCTCATAGTGACCCAGCGGGCCTCGCCGGTGAAAATCAGTTACTTGGCGGGGTCGAGCACCAGCTTGCCGGCGGTCTTGCGGGACCGGATGTCCAGGTGCGCCTGCTGCACGTCGGTGAGCGCGTAGTCGCCGCCGAGCAGCGGCTTGAGCTTGTTGGTGGCGACGAGCCCGAACAGCTCGTTCATGGCGTCGCGCATCATCTCGGGGCGGCGGAAGCAGTCCTGGAGCCAGAAGCCGATCACCGACTTGGAGTGCGCCATCAGCTTGTTCACCGCGACCGGCGAGCCGGTCTCGCGCGACGCCGCGCCGTAGGCGACGAGCCGGCCGAAGCTGTCCAGGGCGCTCAGCGAGGCGTCGAACACGCCGCCGCCGGTCATCTCCAGCACGATGTCGACGCGCTTGCCGCCGTTGGCCTCGATCAGGCGCTCGGCCAGCGTGTCGGTCGGGTCGGCGTCGATCGCCACGTCCGCGCCGAGGTCGACGGCCAGGCCCCTTTTGCCGTCCGAAGAGGCAGTGCCGATGACGCGGCCGGCGCCCCACAGCTTGGCCAGCTGGACGGCGAGCGTGCCGACACCGCCGGCGGCGGAGATCACCACGACCGACTCGCCGACCTGCATGTGCGAGGACGTGCGCAGCAGGTGCCAGGCGGTCGCGCCCTGCACGATCAGCGCGAGCGCCGCGGCGTCGGACACGCCGTCGGGCACGTCGAAGGCCAGCCGCTCGTGGGCCAGCGCGAACTCGGCGTAGCCACCGCCCGCGCTCAGGGCCACCACGCGGCGGCCGTCCTCGGTGCGTCCGACGATCTCGCCGCCCGGGATGAAGGGCAGCTTCTGCGCGGCCAGATAGGAGTTCTCCGCCTGGTGCGTGTCGGCGTAGTTGATGCCGGCCCGATCCACCTTCACCAGCAGCTGACCGTCGCCGGGCACCGGCTTCGGCAGCTCCACCACCTTCAGCACCTCGGGGCCGCCGAACTCCGTGACCTGAACCGCTCGCACCGCGTTGACTCCTTCGTCGCCGTTCCGTACGGCGTACGGTACAGTGTACGGAATGACGACGACAGCCCGGACGAGGGTGCCCCGCAACACACTGAGCGCGGAGCTCATCGTCACCGCCGCGCTGGGCCTGCTCGACCGGACCGGGATCGAGCAGTTCAGCGTGCGCGCGCTGGCCAAGGAGCTCGGGGTCGCGCCGATGACGCTCTACACCTACTTCCGCGGCAAGGACGAGCTGCTCGACGCCGTGCGCGACCACGCGCTCGCGGCCGCCGCGCTGACCACCGCGTACGGCGGCTGGCAGCACCAGGTGCGCACCATCTGCCGGCGGCTGCGCGGCCAGATCCTGGAGCACCCGTGCCTGACCTCGCTGCTCCAGCAGCGGCCGCTGGCCGGGCACGAGTCCGCCGAATCGGCCGAGTCGCTGCTGCGGGCCCTGGTCGAGGCCGGTTTCGACGTGGAGAACGCGGCGCGGGCGTACACCACGCTGCTGGGCTTCGTGGTCGGCGTGACCACGCTGGAGGTCCGGCTGCTGGAGGAGAACCGCGACCCGGAGCGCCGCGAGAAGGTGCGGGAGATCATGTCCGGGCTGCCCGCCGACCGCTATCCCACGCTGGTCGAGCACACCGCCGCGCTGCGCCACACCGTCGGCGGGGACACCCAGTTCGAGTTCGGGTTGGACCTGGTGATCGCCGGCATGGAGCAGCGATTGATACTTGTCCCGTGAACAAGGTGGAGCTTCCCGAGGGTGCGGTGCTGCCGACCCGGCACCCCGACGCGCCCGCGCCCGGCGAGGAACTGCCCGTGCACTACTCGCAGTGCTTCGCGTGCGGCGGCACGGAGAGCGGCCTGCACATGCGGGTCCGGGCCGGCGAGGGGCTGACCGTGCAGGGCCGGTTCCTGGTCACCGACCACCACCAGGGCGCGCCCGGGCTGGCCCATGGCGGGCTGCTGGCCTGCGCGTTCGACGAGGTGCTCGGCATGCTGGGGATGCTCACGCACATCCCGGCCGTCACCGGCCGCCTTGAGACGGATTTCCGGCGCCCGGTGCCCGTCGACTCCACGCTGCACATCCACGCCCAGGTCGACGGCGTGGCCGGCCGCAAGATCTACACCAGCGCGGCGGGCCGGCTGAACGCCGAGGACGGCCCGGTCGCGCTGACCGCCCAGGGCCTGTTCATCGAGGTCGGGCTGGAGCACTTCCGCAAGCACGGCCGCGGCCTCGAGGGCCGCGACTTCGAGGTCAACCCCTAGGGCCTGCGACTTCGACGCAGCCCTCGACCTTCCCTCTCAACCCCTGACCCCGGCCTCGCGCGACAGGGCGATCAGCCGGGACACGGCCCGCAGGTACTTCTTGCGGTAGCCGCCGCGCAGCATCTCCTCGGTGAACAGCTCCGACAGCGGCTGCCCGGACACCGCGACCGGAACCGCCCGGTCGTACAGCCGGTCGGCGAACGCCACCAGCCGCAGCGCCACGTCCTGGTCCGGCGCGGGGTGCACTTGCTTGAGGTGCACCGCCGCCACGTCGGTGACGAGCCGCCCGTAGCGGGACGGGTGCAGCTTCGCGAGGTGGGCGCAGAGCGCGTCGAAGTCGTCCAGAGTGGACCCGGGCGTGCGCTCGGCGCTGGCGTCGAGTTGGTCGTCGGACATCGGCTCCGGCGCGTCGGGCAGGCCGCGGTGCCGGTAGTCGGGACCGTCCACCCGCACCACGTCGAACCGCGCCGACAGGCTGCGGATCTCGCGCAGGAAGTCGTCGGCGGCGAACCGCCCCTCCCCCAGCTTCTCCGGCAGCGTGTTGGAGGTCGCCGCGACAAACGTGCCGGCGTCGGTCAGCTCCTGGAGCAGCCGGGTGACCAGCGTGGTGTCGCCGGGGTCGTCCAGCTCGAACTCGTCGATCGCGAGCAGCCGGTGCTCCGACAGCCGCTTGACCGCCTCCACGAACCCCAGCGCGCCGACCAGGTGCGTCAGCTCCACGAAGGTGCCGTACGCCTTCGGGCCGGGCACCGCGTGCCACAGCGAGGCCAGCAGGTGCGTCTTGCCGACGCCGAAGCCACCGTCCAGGTACAGCCCGCGCTTACCGGCCGGCTCCTTGCCCGCGAACAGCGACTTCACCCACGACTTCGACTTCGCGGCGGCCGCGATCTTGTCGGCGAAGGTGCGGCCGGAGATCACGGCGGCGGCCTGGCTCGGCTCGTGCGGATTGGGCAGGTAGCTGTCGAAGCTGACGTCGCCGAAGCGCGGCGGCGGGACCATGGCCGCGACGATCTCGTCCCCGCTGATCGTGGGATGACGGTCGATCAGGCGCGGGGTGGTCATGCCCGAATCGTAGTGTCGTGCTGGGATGGAGCCGTGCGGATGCTCCTGCCTCACGACGGTGAGATCGACGACACCGAGCTGGAACGGCTCTACGACTACCCGCCCGAGCTGGACCGGCCCTGGGTGCAGGTGAACTTCGTCTCCAGCCCGGACGGCGCGGTCACCGTCGGCGGCAAGTCGCAGGGCCTGTCCGGTCCCGCCGACAAGAAGGTGTTCATGCTCGGCCGGACCCTGGCCGACGTGGTGCTGGTCGGCGCGGGCACCGCCGCCATCGAGGGCTACGAGGGCGTCAAGGCCGGCGAGGTGCGGGCCGCCGCCCGCGCGCGGCTCGGCCTCAGCCCGGTGCCGCCGATCGCCGTGGTCACCCGACGGGCCACCATCGACCCGGAAGCGCCGCTGATCACCGACGCCGCCGTGCCGACGATCGTGCTGACGTGTCTGGCCGCCTCCGAGGAGCGCCGAACCGCGCTGGCCGACGCCGGCGCGGACGTCGTCGTCACCGGGGACGCCGATGTGGATCTGCCGGTGGCGCTGGCCGAGCTGGACAAGCGCGGGCTGCGGCGGGTCAGTTGCGAGGGCGGGCCGCATCTGTTCGGCGGGCTGATCGAGGCCGGGCTGGTCGACCAGCTGTGCCTGACCGTGTCGCCGGTGCTCGCCGGCGGCGACGCCAGCCGCATCGCCGTCGGGCCACCGCCCGTCGCACCGCGGGAGTTGGAGCTCGCCTCCGTGCTCACCGACGACGGCTTCCTCATGCTCCGGTACCGCTCACGGCGGTCGTGACGGGTTCTCTTGCACCAGCGGGTTCGTCCGTTCGCGGGCTGACCCCGGTGCCGGTTCCTGCCGATACGATCTGGTTGGGCGTCTGAACTCGTCGACGTGATCTAATGATCTTGTTGTCGGCTGAAGCAGTTCGGTCGGGGGTGAGCATTGCCGCGTCACGTCCAGCCGCGGGCCGGGTCCAGGGCCCGTACCGAGGCCTGTCTCGTGGACTGTCTGGTCGCGCTCGCCTGGCTGCTGCTGCTCGGCGGCGTCGCGATCGGACTGCGTCGATTAGGCCTCGAACCGCACTGGTCCGCCACCAGCGAGCTGTCCGCCGACCTGGCCGCCCTCGCGCTCGGGCTGCTGCCCGTCGGCATCTACCTCGTGCTGTCCGAGAACGGCCGGCTCCAGGGCAGCCTCGGCAAACGCCGCGTCGGCCTGCGCGTGGTCCGTGCCGACGGCACCCGCGCCAACGCCTGGCAGCTCGCCATGCGCACCGCCATCAAGCTGTTCCCGTGGTTCCTCGCGCACCTCGGCCTCAGCCGGGTGTGGATGCACCTGGGCACCCAGCAGACCGCCTGCCTCTGCCTCGCCTGCGTCTACGTCATCGTGCCCATCAGCATCGGCCTGGCCCTCGTCCACCCCCAGCGCCGCGCCCTCCACGACTGGCTGACCGGCACCCGCGTGATAGCCGACTGACCCACCCCCGCGAGTTCGCCCAGAAATCAAGCACAGCGGGACAGAGCGAATGTGGGTTTCAGGCAGAAGATCAAGTGGTGGGCGGGCATGCACCCGCCCCACACTCCGATCAGTACTCGGTCGCCGAGGCTTCCGGTTGCACGAGCCCGTACTCGATCGCCGTCGCATCCGGCTGCACCACGCCATACTCGATCGCCGTGGCGTCCGGCTGCACCAGCCCGTACTCGATCGCCGTCGCATCCGGTTGCACCAGGCCATACTCGACCGCCGTGGCGTCCGGCTGCACCAGCCCGTACTCGATCGCCGTCGCATCCGGTTGCACCAGGCCATACTCGACCGCCGTGGCGTCCGGCTGCACCAGCCCGTACTCGATCGCCGTCGCATCCGGTTGCACCACGCCGTACTCGACCGCCGTGGCCGCCAACGCCGTCCCACCACCCGTCACCATCGCGGCGAGCACCGCGAGCCCCGCCACGATCCGTCCCGCTGCACGCATCGGTCTCCCCTTCCCCACAGGTGAATGAGACCAACGCTAGGCCCGCTTCCCCGGCCCCGCGCGCACTTTCGCGCAACTCCGAAAACCTTGCGGCACACCGAATGCAGGCCCTGCCCGAAACCTACATTCGGTGTGCCCGAGAGCGCGACTCGCGGGGGTTCACTTCAGGCCGGCGGCGTCCATGCCGCGGAGTTCCTTCTTCAGGTCGGCGATCTCGTCGCGGATGCGGCCGGCCAGCTCGAACTGGAGGTCCCGGGCGGCGGCCATCATCTGGTCGGTGAGCTGCTGCACCAGGTCGGCCAGCTCGGCGCGCGGCATGTTCTTGACGTCCCGCTCCACCAGCACGCCCGGCGACACGGCCTTGCCCTCGCCGGTCGGCTTCTTGCCCCGGGAGGCGTTGCGCCCCGACCCGCCGACCTTGACCTCCTCGCTGTCCTCGGCCTCCGCGTAGACCTTGTCCAGGATGTCGGCGATCTTCTTGCGCAGCGGCTGCGGATCGATGCCCTTCTCGGTGTTGTACGCGATCTGCTTGGCGCGCCGGCGGTTCGTCTCGTCGATCGCGTACCTCATGGAGTCGGTGATCTTGTCGGCGTACATGTGCACCTCGCCCGACACGTTACGGGCGGCGCGGCCGATGGTCTGGATCAGCGACGTCCCCGACCGCAGGAAGCCCTCCTTGTCGGCGTCGAGGATCGCCACCAGCGACACCTCCGGCAGGTCCAGGCCCTCCCGCAGCAGGTTGATGCCGACGAGCACGTCGTAGTCGCCCAACCGCAGCTGCCGCAGCAGCTCCACCCGCCGCAGGGTGTCCACCTCGGAGTGCAGGTACCGCACCCGGATGCCCAGCTCCAGCAGGTAGTCGGTGAGGTCCTCGGCCATCTTCTTGGTCAGCGTGGTGACCAGCACCCGCTCGTCGCGCTCGGCCCGCACCCGGATCTCGTGCACCAGGTCGTCGATCTGCCCCTCGGTCGGCTTGATCACCACCTGCGGGTCGACCAGCCCGGTCGGGCGGATCACCTGCTCCACGAACTCGCCGCCGGCCTGCCCCATCTCGTACGGTCCGGGCGTCGCCGACAGGTACAGCGTCTGCCCGATCCGGTCCTGGAACTCCTCCCAGGTCAGCGGCCGGTTGTCCAGCGCGCTCGGCAGCCGGAAGCCGTGCTCCACCAGGTTGCGCTTGCGGGACGCGTCGCCCTCGTACATGCCGCCGATCTGCGGCACGGTCACGTGCGACTCGTCGATGACCAGCAGGAAGTCCTCGGGGAAGTAGTCGATCAGCGTGGCCGGCGCGCTGCCGGCGCCGCGGCCGTCGATGTGCCGCGAGTAGTTCTCGATGCCGGAGCAGAACCCGACCTGGCGCATCATCTCGATGTCGTACGTGGTGCGCATGCGCAGCCGCTGCGCCTCCAGCAGCTTGCCCTGCTTCTCCATCCGGGCCAGCGACTCGGCCAGCTCGGCCTCGATGCCGGCGATGGCCTTCTCCATGCGCTCCGGCCCGGCCACGTAGTGCGTCGCCGGGAAGATCCGCAGCTCCTCCACCTCCCGCACCACGTCCCCGGTCAGCGGGTGCAGGTAGTACAGCCGGTCGATCTCGTCGCCGAAGAACTCGACCCGCACGGCCAGCTCCTCGTACGCCGGGATGATCTCCACGGTGTCGCCGCGCACCCGGAACGTGCCGCGGGCGAAGGCGATGTCGTTGCGGGTGTACTGCACGTCCACCAGCGCGCGCAGGAACAGGTCGCGCTCCACCTCGCCGCCGACCTTCAGCTGCACCGAACGGTCCAGGTAGGACTGGGGCGTGCCCAGGCCGTAGATGCACGACACCGAGGCGACCACGATGGTGTCCCGCCGGGTCAGCAGGCTCATCGTCGCGGAGTGCCGCAGCCGCTCCACGTCCTCGTTGATCGAGGAGTCCTTCTCGATGTAGGTGTCCGTCTGCGGGATGTACGCCTCGGGCTGGTAGTAGTCGTAGTAGCTGACGAAGTACTCGACGGCGTTGTCCGGGAAGAAGCCCTTGAGCTCGTTGGCCAGCTGCGCCGCCAGCGTCTTGTTGGGCGCCATCACCAGCGTCGGCCGCTGGAGCTTCTCCACCAGCCACGCGGTCGTCGCCGACTTGCCGGTGCCGGTCGCGCCCAGCAGCACGACGTCGGGCTCGCCCCGCTTGAGCCGCTGCTCCAGCTCGGCGATGGCCTGCGGCTGGTCGCCCGACGGCTGGTAGTCGGCGACCACCCTGAACCGCCCGTCGGCGCGGGGGATGTCGCTGACGGGCCGGAAGACGGAGGACGCGAGCACAGGTGAATCTGCCACGTCCCCAGAGTAGGACGCACCCCTGACAGTTTTCGCACGACGCCGCCAACCATGATCAAGGTTCAGCCGCTGTGAACCAAATCACACACCCCCAACCAAAGGGGCCCACAAACATCCTCTATGCATACGAACCACCACGGCAGGGCGATATTCAAGAACAATTCCGCCGCGCCGTATTTCACTGGAGGCACCCATGCGTTCCACCATTGCTGTTGGGCTGGTCTGCGCCGCCGGGGCGATCGTGCTGAGCGCCTGTGGAGGCGCCCACATCGACGCCACCGTCACCCCCATCACCAACGGCAACGCCACGACCAGCGCGTCCGCGCCGACGTCGGCGACGCAGTCCGCCAACGCCGGCGGCGGCTCGAACCAGTCCGGCGGCGGCCAAACCGGTGGGCAAACGGGCAACAATGGCGCGCAGCCGGTGGTGTCCGCCAATCCGTCGAACTGCAAGTCGAGCGAGCTGAAACTGTCGTTCGGCCACGACGCCGACCACGCGATGCAGAAGACGTACACCTCGCTCCAGTTCACCAATACCGGCCAGCGCACCTGCACGCTCCAGGGCTTCCCGGGCGTCTCCTTCGTGACCGGCGACAACGGCCAGCAGGTCGGCGAGGCGGCCAACCGCAGCGGCAACCAGGGCCCGACCATCACGCTGCGTCCCGGCTACAGCACCAACGCCGGTCTGATCATGGTCAACCCGGACCCGTTCGACCCGGCCCAGTGCAAGCAGGTCGACGTGCGCGGCCTGCGGGTCTACCCGCCGAACGAGACCGCCGCGATGTTCCTGCCGAGCACCGGCGCGACCTGCTCGGGCAACGTCGGCCCGCTGCTCACGGTGAGCAGCGTCGGCACCTCCATCACGGGTTGACCGAACGCAGGCGTCCGACAGCGGTCGGAATATGACCCTGCCGGAGGATGGCACCGGCGGCCCCGCAGGTCAGACGATGTCGGCATGACCTTCCGACTGCCCACCCAGGTCCGGGGCGAGACCCACGTCCATCCGCCGAAGGTCGAGGACTTCGACCTCGTCGCGATGACGAACACGGACCCCAAGGGACAGGTGCGGGAGGTCGCCGAGTACCGCCGCGCCGAGCACGGCCTGTACATGTCGCGGCCCGTGGTGGGACACCCGAAGCTCAGGCACTTCGAGTCGTGGCTGCTGCCGGCGTACGGGCTGCGGGTCACCCGGCAGAGCTGGTGGCCGGGACACGAGCGGGACTTCGACTTCTACGTGGACGTGGTCCACGTGCAGCCCGGCGAGCACGCGTGGCGGACCGTCGACCTCTACCTCGACCTGCTGGTGCGGACCGGCCGCGACGTCGAGGTGCTGGACACCGACGAGCTGATGGCGGCGGTCCGCCTGGGGCACCTGACCGCCCAGGACGCCCAGCTGGCCCTGGAGGGCACCTACCGAGCGGTGGCCGGGATCGCGGCGCACGGTTACGACATCCAGCGGTGGCTGGCCGCGGACGGTGTCCACCTCACCTGGTCGGATAGCCGATGACGGCGGACACGGTCAAGGGCCGTTCGACTGACGGGGACGCCCGCAACCCATTCGGTATCCAAACGGGCACAATGCGTGATGTAACGAATCGACCCGGACGGTCACCGGGCGAACACCTAGGGCTACTCTCGGGTCGCGTGGGAACGGTCATCACGCCGCAGCTCGTCGACACCGTCGACACCTTCACCGGGGTCCGCACCTATTCGTCCGGTGGCACCCGACACCTCACGACGTGCCAGGTGGAGCGGTGGGGACTTCGGATGGAATGTCCGACACCCGAGGATCCGTTCGCGGACTGCGAGGTCACCTGGCTGCTGCCCGACCTGGGCCTGCGCCTGACCCACCAGCGGCCGCGCTCGCGGCACGGCCGGTCGGCGCCGAGCACGCTGACCGCGGTGCGGGTGCAGCGCGACAGCCGGTCGTGGCGGACCACCGATCTGCTGCTCGGCCTGGCCGTCCCCGGCGGCACCACGGCCCGCATCGTGCGCTCCGAGGAGTTCGCCGCCGCCGTCGCCGGCCGCGTGCTGCGCCCCGGCGACGCCGACCTGGCGCTGCGCACCGTGCACCGCACGCTCGAGGAGATGAGCCACTTCCGCCACGACCTCAACGCGTGGCTGAGCCACCTGGACATCCTCGACGTCTGGCCGCCCCTGTAAGGACTTGCTCGCCCGGTAGCGCGTCCCGGGCGAAGTCGCAGTGGTCGTTCCCCGCCCGGCCACACCTGCGGCACCGTTAGGCGGGGACCAACTTTCAGCGGGTCGGCGGCTGCCACCCCGCTGCCGCCGCCCAGGCCTCGGCCCGCGAGTCGGCCTGGGCGAACCAGGGATCCTTGGCGACGCCGTAGGACGGGATGTCGGCGAAACGCGGGGCGGCCTCACGTTTGACCGCCTCGTACTCGGCGCGGGCGTCGGCGTCGGCGCGCAGCCAGGCCGGGAACAGCAGCGCGTAGCGCCACCCCGGCGAGCCGGCGGCGCGGATGTGCAGATTGGCCCAGCGGCCCGGATCCGCGCTGGCGTGCGTGCGCTTGCGCCAGTGCTCGGGGTCCGGGTCCGTCGCCTTGGGAGTGTCCCGGGTGAACGCCGGCAGCGCCGGAAAGCCCACGCCGGCAAGGGTTTCCGCCAGCGCGTCGGCGTCGTCCAGGCTCTGCACCGTCAGCTGGAGGTCGATCACGTCCTTGGCCGCCAGGCCGGGCACAGCCGTCGATCCCACGTGGTCGACGCGGAGCGCCTTGTCGCCGGCGGCCAGCTTCAGGCGGGCGATCAGCTGGCGAGCGTCGCGGGGCCACTCGGGGTCGTAATCGACGATCTCGGGGCCGCCGCGGTCCGGGTAGGTCCCCTCGCGGACGTGCCGTTCGAACGGCAGCAGCCGGTGGTGCCACAGGTCGGTCACCGCGGCCCGGACGTCGGCCTCGCTGCCCCCGTTGTCCAGCCACACGTCGGCTGCCTCGCGGCGCTGCTCCTCCGACGCCTGCGCGGCGATTCGCGCCCGTACGTCCTTTTCGTCCATGCCGCGGCTGGTGGTCAGGCGGTGCACCCGCAGCTCCACGTCCGCGTCGACCACCACGACCAGGTGAAAAGCCGGCGCCATGCCGTTCTCCACCAGCAGCGGGATGTCCTGCACGACGATGCCGTCAGCTGGGGCTTTGCTCGTCAGCTCCACCGCCCGGTCGCGCACCCGGGGGTGCACGATCGAGTTGAGCCTGGCCCGGTTCTCGTCGTTGCCGAACACCTTGGCCGCGAGCGCCGGGCGGTTGAGGCTGCCGTCCTCGGCCAGCACCTCGTCGCCGAACGCGGCGACGACCTCGCGCAGGCCGTCCGTGCCCGGCTCGACCACCTCGCGGGCGATCCGGTCGGAGTCGACCACCGTCGCCCCCAGCTCGTGCAACCGCCGGGCCACGGTCGACTTGCCGGCCCCGATCCCACCCGTCAACCCCACCTGCAACATGCCGCCATCCAACCACCGGGCGGCGCGGGCACCCCGCCTGCGTCGCCGTTCAGGTGGCCGGCGCCACGTTGTGGTTGATCCGGAACATGTTGGTCGGGTCGTAGGTCCTCTTGACGGCCGCGAGCCGCGCGTGGCGCTCCGGGCCGTAGACCGCGGCTGCGTCGGCCGCTTCTTCCGGGGCGAGGTTGTTCACCAGCCGCCGGTCACCCGCCCAGGGCTTCATGCCGTCCAGCAGCGCGGCGACCGACTCCTTGAGCCGTTGCTCCTGCGACAGCGGACCGACCTCGACGCCCAGCAGGCTGTACGGCAGGCCCCTGGTCGCCACGGCGTTGCCCGCCGCCGGCTCCCGATCCCACGCTCCGCCCAGAGCCCGCAGTTCGGCGATCCACATGGTGGTGTCGGACTCGGGGCCGACGAGCTCGATCAGCCTGTCCTGCGCCTGTGCGGGGAATTCCCGCAGCATGACACCCCGTTCGTAATAGGGCAATGGCTCGGTCGGCTCGTCGTGGATCGACGCGACCTCGCTGTACGGCATGTCCCGCACGGTGTCCAGAATTGCCGGACCCACCGCCCGCAGCGGCGCTATCATTCGCTCACCATCCACGGCCGTGCCGTTGTAGGCAAACCGCAAAGACACCGAGAACACACCGCGAAGCGGTTCGGGGAGTGCGGGCAGCGGCGGCAGCCGCAACACGGCGAACGACGAAATCATCGTCTCCGGGGTGCCCGGATGCCAGGCGGTCCAGGCGCGCAGCACGTCGGCCATTCGCTCACCGGGAAAATAGATGCCGCCCCCGTAAAGGCGGGCCACCGGGAACACATCGAATTCCAGTGCGGTCACCACCCCGAAGTTGCCCTTGCCGCCCAGCATCGCCCAGAACAGTTCGGGTTCGGAGTGGGCGTCGACCTGCCGCAGTTCGCCGTCCGCGGTCACCACCTCGAGCGAGCGCACATGGTCGGCGGCGTAGCCGTGGGAGCGGCCCAGCGTCGGGCTGAGGCCGCCGCCCAGGGTGTAGCCGCAGACCCCCACCGTGGGGTTCGACCCGTTCAGCGGGGCCAGTCCGTCCTTGGCCGCGGCCGCGACGACCTCGCCCCAGACCGCGCCGGCGCCGACCCGGGCCGTGCGGCCGACCGCGTCGATGGTCACGTCGTTCATCCGACGGGTCGCGATCATGACGGCGTCGTCCGCCGTGCCGACCATCTGGTGACCGGTGGCCTTCACCAGGACCGGCCGGCGCCGGGCCGCCGCGAAAGCGATCGCGGCCTGGACATCGGCCGCATTCTCCACCACCACGATGACTGCGGGCATCAGCTCATGATTCAGGTTGAAGACGGCGCGTTCGTCGTCGTATCCCGAGTCCCCCGGCAGCAGAACCGAACCCGTCACGACAGCGGCCAGGGACGCGGCGTCCTCAGACGACACCAACATCGGAAACGAATCGTTGCATGTCACGTCACATGTCCTGTTACGAGTGCGAATAATGACACAGAGACCGACGAAGTTCATATCTCTTCGTCGGGCTGCGACATTCACGCTATACACGCGGCGAACGTCGAGGCAAGGTCGACGATAGATTGGGCAGCATTCACGGCGCCGACCGCCCACAGATATCAGCGAAAACAAGTACGTCAAGGCCGGATCTGGACGTCGAGCCCACGTCATAGGACATGCCGCGCTTCTGCACGGAGCGATCGGGAAACGACCGAGCCCCCGCTCCGGAGGGAGCGGGGGCTCGGTCGATCAGCTGGCTACCGGGGGCTCACTGGCCGCCGGAGAGCTTCTCGCGCAGGGCGGCGAGCTGCTCGTCGCTGGCGAGGGAGCCGCCACCCTGGGACGGCGCCTCGGTGGAGCCGGAGGAGTAGTTGGTCTCCCCCTGCGCCTCGGCGTCGGCCTCGGCGGCCTTGGCGATCTGCTTCATGTGGGCCTCGTAGCGGGTGTGGGCCTCGGCGTACTGCCGCTCCCACTCCTCGCGCTGCTTGTCGAAGCCTTCCTGCCAGTCCTGGGTCTCCGGGTCGAAGCCCTCGGGGTAGATGTAGTTCCCCTCGGCGTCGTACTCGGCGGCCATGCCGTACTGGGTCGGGTCGAACTCGGTCTCCGTGGTGAAGCCCTCGTTCGCCTGCTTCAGCGACAGCGAGATCCGGCGACGGTCCAGGTCGATGTCGATGACCTTGACCATGACGTCGTCGTTGACCTGGACGACCTGCTCCGGGATCTCGACGTGGCGCTCGGCCAGCTCGGAGATGTGGACCAGGCCCTCGATGCCCTCGTCGACGCGGACGAACGCGCCGAACGGCACCAGCTTGGTGACCTTGCCCGGCACGATCTGGCCGATCGCGTGGGTCCGGGCGAACTGGCGCCACGGGTCTTCCTGGGTCGCCTTCAGCGACAGGGAGACGCGCTCGCGCTCCATGTCGACGTCCAGCACCTCGACGGTGACCTCCTGGCCGACCTCGACGACCTCGGACGGGTGGTCGATGTGCTTCCAGGACAGCTCGGAGACGTGCACGAGGCCGTCCACTCCGCCCAGGTCGACGAACGCGCCGAAGTTGACGATCGAGGAGACGACGCCCTTGCGGACCTGCCCCTTCTGGAGCTGGTTGAGGAACTCGCTGCGGACCTCGGACTGGGTCTGCTCCAGCCACGCGCGGCGGGACAGGACCACGTTGTTGCGGTTCTTGTCCAGCTCGATGATCTTGGCCTCGAGCTCGCGGCCGACATACGGCAGCAGGTCGCGCACCCGGCGCATCTCGACCAGCGACGCGGGCAGGAAGCCGCGCAGGCCGATGTCCAGGATGAGGCCGCCCTTGACCACCTCGATGACCGTGCCCTTGACCGGCTCGTCCTTCTCCTTGAGGGCCTCGATGGTGCCCCAGGCGCGCTCGTACTGGGCGCGCTTCTTGGAGAGGATCAGGCGCCCTTCCTTGTCCTCCTTCTGGAGGACGAGGGCCTCGACCTCGTCGCCGACCTTGACGACGTCGTTGGGGTCGACGTCGTGCTTGATCGACAGTTCGCGGGAGGGGATGACACCTTCGGTCTTGTAGCCGATGTCGAGCAGGACCTCGTCCCGGTCGACCTTGACGATGGTGCCCTCGACGATGTCGCCGTCGTTGAAGTACTTGATCGTCTTGTCGATAGCGGCGAGGAAGTCCTCCTCCGTGCCGATATCGTTGACGGCGATCTGCTGCTTCGGGGTCGTCGAAGCCGGGACGATGGTGGTGTCGGTGGACATTAGGTGGGTTGCTCCGGTACGGATTGGGTTAGTGGGCCTGAAGTTGTCGAGCTGCGTGCGCCACCGAAACTCCAGGCCATGGTCAAGAAGCTCTGAGTCCAAAGTTCTGGGCAGCGCAGAACCTACTACGCGGCCCATATCGTACGCGCGCCCGTGACGGCCGGGCAAACCCGGTCCCCAGAAGGAGCAGTGTGAGCACGCAGGAACGCTACGCCGGCGCCGAGGACCTGCTCGGCACGACGGGCTCGGCCAAGCGCGAGGTGGGCGGATCGGAGTCGCGCCGGGCGAGTATCGCCTGGTGGGACGCCGACGCGGACGACTACCAGGCCGAGCACGGGGCCTTCCTCGGCGACGCCGACTTCGTGTGGTGCCCGGAGGGCGTGCGCGAGTCGGAGGCCGGCTACCTCGGGGACGTGACCGGCCGGTCGGTGCTCGAGATCGGCTGCGGCGCGGCGCCGTGCAGCCGCTGGCTGACCGCGGCCGGCGCGCACGCCGTCGGGCTGGACATCTCGGCGGGCATGCTCCGCCACGCGGTGGCCGGCAACGAGGCCACGGGCCTGCGCCCGGCGCTGTTGCGGGCCAGCGCCGACCAGCTGCCCTTCGCCGACGCCAGCTTCGACGCCGCCTGCTCGGCGTTCGGCGGCGTGCCGTTCGTGGCCGACGTCGGCGCGGTCTTCCGGGAGGTCGCGCGGGTGCTGCGGCCGGGCGCCCCGTGGGTGTTCTCGGTGACGCACCCGATGCGCTGGATCTTCCCCGACGACCCGGGCCCGATGGGCCTGACGGTCGTCCAGTCGTACTTCGACCGCACCCCCTATCTGGAGGTGGACGGGGACGGCAACGCCACCTACGTGGAGCACCACCGCACGCTCGGCGACTACGTGCGCCAGCTCGCGGCCGCCGGCCTGGCGCTGGAGGACCTGGTCGAGCCGGAGTGGCCGGGCGCCGAGCACCCGGAGTGGGGCCAGTGGAGCCCGCTGCGCGGACGGCTGTTCCCCGGCACCGCGATCTTCCGCTGCCGACGGCCGGCATGACCGTCACCGACCCCCTGCTCGCCGCGCAGGAGGAACGGTTCGCACGGCTGGACCGGGTGCTGCCGACCGCGCCGCCGCCGGAGCCCGGCGAGATGATCAGCGCCGCGCTGCCGGACGGCTCGCGGGTGGCCGGGGTGGTCACACGCTGGGTCGCGGGCCCGGGCATGCCGCCGTGGCTGTGGTCGGCGGCGACGACGTACGAGCTCCAGCCGGTGATCGGCCATACCGGCGCGGCCGGCATGGACGCGATGCTGCGGGCCTTCCGTCAGTGGCTGGACCGGGTCGGCGACCGCGGCCCGGACACGGCGGCGTCGGTGGTCTGGCCCAGCCGTGACGTCGACTGCGTCCGAGTGTTCCTCGATCACGGCTTGCAGCCGCTGACGGTGACGGCCGTGCGGCGGCCGAGCCCGCTGCGGGTGCCCTCGCTGACGGTCACCATCCGGCCGGCGCTGGCGTCGGACGAGGACGCGGTCGTGGAGCTGGCGATGGCCGAGATCCGGTACTCGGCCAAGGTCGGCACGGCGATCGAGCGTCCCGAGGCGGAGCCGATGCGGCGCGCGGCGGTGGCCGGCCGGCTCGGCGTGGGCGACGAGGTGTGGGTGGCCGAGCGGGACGGCATGGTGGTCGGCCTCGCCGAGACCGGGTTGATCGCCAACACGCCCGGCACCAAGACCAGCCGGCAGCTGCCGATGGGGCTGTGGGGCTATGTGAACTGTCTTTCGGTGCTCCCGGGGGCAAGGGGCGCCGGAATCGGCCAGCAGCTGATGGCGGTCGTGCACAATCACTTCGCCGGCCACCGGACCGTCGGCACCTTCCTGCACTACAACCCACCTAACCCGCTGTCGTCGGTGTTCTGGCCACGGCAGGGTTACCGGCCACTGTGGACACAGTGGGAGGTTCGCCCGGCCGGCGCAGTCCGGTGAGCGCCGTGAGGTAGGCGACCCTAGGGTCGAGATCACGTCGACCCGGCTTGCGACGCGGCACCGGGTTACCCCACTATTTGAACTGACCAGTCAGTTCAAGGAGGCTCGGTGGAGATCCACGTCCAGAGCGTCGGCATCGACGGGGCGCACGGCCCCCTGTTGGAGCCGACCTCGCTGCGCGTGCGGACGGGCGAACTCGCCCTCGTCGCCGGGGAGCCCGGCACCGGACACACCGCGTTCGCGCTGGCCATGGGCGGTCGAATGAAGCCGAGCGTCGGCGAGGTGCTGCTCGACGGCAAGGCCGACGACGAGGGTCTGCGCCGGCTGGTCGCGATCGTGGACGCGCCGGACGTGTCGGCCCCCGAGGAGGCGCTGACCCTCGGCACGGTGATCGGCGAGGAGTTGGCGTTCGCCAAGCAGCCCGCCAGCCGCAAGGCCGTCGCCGACTGGCTGCTCAAGCACGAGTCCCACGACCACGCCGCCACCCGCTTCGAGTCGGTGCCGGCCGAGGTGCGCACCCGGCTGATGATGGAAGCCGCGAGCCAGCGCCCGGGCATCGAGGCACTGGTGCTCGTGCTGCCCGACCGGCACGGCGCCGGCCCGCAGACGTGGTGGACCACCGCCTCCAAGGCGGCCGAGCACGGCCTGGCCGTGGTGGTGCTGTGCAGCGAGACGTCCGCCCGGCTGCTCGACCTGCCCGCGGGCCACCTCGGCGACCGCGAGCTCCCCGACACGCTTGCCTTCATGCAGGTTCAGGAGGACGACCAGTGAGCCCCATTCGGTTGGCGGCCAACGAGTTGCGCCGCATCACCGCGGGCAAGCTGCCCAAGATCGCCGTCGTGGCGCTGGTGCTCGTGCCGCTGCTGTACGGCGCGATGTACCTGTACGCGAACTGGGATCCGTACAACAACCTCAAGTCGCTGCCGGTCGCGCTCGTCGTGGACGACCAGGGTGCCACCGTGAACGGCAAGCAGATCAACGCCGGCAACGAGGTCGCCGACGAGCTGGTGCAGAGCGGGCAGTTCGACTGGCACCGGGTCAGCGACGCCGAGGCCGAGGCCGGCGTGCGGGACAACAAGTACACCTTCGCGCTGACGCTGCCGAAGGACTTCTCGCAGGCGCTCACCTCGCCGGCGCAGAACCAGCCGCGGCAGGGCGTCATCCGGCTGACCACCAACGACTCCAACAACTACCTGGCCCGCACGATCGCGGACAAGGTGGTGGACGCCGTGCGCGCGGCGGTGGCCAAGAAGGTCGGCACGACCGCCGCCGACCAGCTGCTCACCGGCTACGCGACGATCCGCAGCAGCACGCTGCAGGCGGCGAGCGGGGCGTCCAAGCTGGCCGACGGCGCGGCGCAGGCCAACACCGGCGCGCAGCAGCTGGCCAGCGGCAGCTCCGACCTGGCGGCGGGTCAGCACAAGCTGCTGGACGGCGCGAACCAGCTGGTCACCGGCCTCGACCTGCTCAAGAGCAACACCGCCAGCCTGCCCAGCCAGACCCAGCAGCTGGCCAACGGCGCCAGGCAGGTCGCCGACGGCAACGCGCAGGTCGCGGCCGGCGGCTCGGCGGTCGCCACGGCCGCGCAGACGTTCAACAACAACCTGGACGGCCTCCGTTCCGACATCCAGGCCCGCCTGCAGGCCCAGGGCCTGACCCAGGATCAGATCAACCAGGTGCTGTCCGTGTTGGACAACGCCCGCAAGCCGATCAACGACGCCGACAGCCAGATCCAGACCGTGAACGGCAAGCTCCAGCAGCTGGCGACCGGTTCCCGTCAGGTCGCGGACGGCGCGTCGCAGCTCGCGGCGGCCTCCCCGCAGCTGGCCAACGGCATCGCGCAGGCCGACTCCGGCGCCACGCAGCTCCGTGACGGCCTGAAGACCGCCACCGACGGCGCCGACAAGCTCTCCGCCGGGGCGACGCAGCTCGCGTCCGGCACCAAGCAGCTCGCCGACGGCAGCGCCCAGCTGCGGGACGGCCTGAACGAGGGCGCCGGCAAGATCCCGGACCCGAACGACCCGACCAAGACCGCCGACACCATCGGCGACCCGGTCACCGTGCAGGCCATCGGCCAGGCCACCGCGGGCACCTACGGCGCCGGTCTCGCCCCGTTCTTCCTCGGCCTGGCCACCTGGATCGGCGCGTTCGTGCTGTTCCTGCTGCTGCGGCCGCTGTCCCGGCGCGCGTTGGCGGCGCGGCAGCGTCCCGGCATCGTGGCGCTGGGCGGCTGGCTGCCGGCGGCGTTCCTGAGCTTCCTGCAGGTGGTGCTGCTGTTCGCCGTCGTCACCACGCTGGTCGGCGTGCACCCGTCGAATCCGTTGGGCACCTTGGGTTTCCTGGTGCTGACCGGCTTCGCGTTCACCGCCATGCTGCACGGGTTGAACGCGCTGCTCGGGGCCGTCGGCAAGTTCCTCGGCCTGGTGCTGCTCGTGTTGCAGCTGACCACCGCCGGCGGCACGTTCCCGTGGCAGACCATCCCGGCGCCGCTGCAACCGCTGCACATCGCGCTGCCGCTGGGGTATGTCGTGGACGGCCTGCGGCACCTGCTCTACGGCGGCACGCTATCCAGCCTCGGGGTGGATCTTGCGGTGATCGGGGGCTATCTCGTGGTGGGGCTGGCGCTGTCCGTGCTGGCCGCGTACAAGCAGAGGGTGTGGACGCCCTCCCGCCTCAAGCCGGAACTGGTGCTGTGAACCCGCGGCCCGCCCGTACCTCGGCGACGAAGCAGAAGCTGTTCGACGCCGCGCTGCGCCTCGTCGGCGAGCGCGGGGCGGCCGGCGTGACCGTGGACGAGATCGCCGCCGAGGCGGGCGTGGCCAAGGGGACCGTGTACTACAACTTCGGCAGCAAGGACGGTCTCGTCGACGCCCTGCTCCGGCACGGCGTCGAGCTGCTGGCCGCGCGGCTGCGGGTCGCCGAGGACGTCGACGACACCGGCTCCGCTTTGGAGGCTCTGGTCGACGGCGCCCTGGGTTTCTTCGCCGAGTACCCCGCGTTCGCGCAGCTGCTGGTCAGCGAGATGTGGCGGACGCCCGGGCAGTGGCACGGCACGCTGAGCCTGCTGCGCGACGACATCGTGGCCATCGTGCGGCAGGTCGTGCAGCGGCGGGCCGATGCCGGCGCGCTGCCGCCGGACGTGCAGGTCGGGACCGCGTCGGCGGCGCTGTTCGGGACGCTGCTCGTGGTGGCCCTGGACTGGCAGGTGTTCCAGCCTCAGCGCAGCCAGCACGAGGTCCGGGAGTCCGTGATCATGCTCGTACGAGGGGTGTCCGAGCGGGGTTGACGTTGCGCAGGGCCCGTTCGATGTACTCCTCCTGCTCCCCCACCGGTGCGACGTAGCGCAGCGCCTCGACCGCGGCCGGCTCGCCGGCGAGGCGGGTGATGAGCCAGGTCGCCAGGTAGTGCGAGGCGAGGCAGCCGCCGGCGGTGGCGACGTTTCCGTTGGCGTAGAAGGGCTGGTTGACGACGTCGACCCCGGCGGCGACGACCCATGGCTTGCTGGTGAGGTCGGTGCAGGCGGGCACGCCGTCGAGCAGCCCGAGCTTGGCCAGCACCAGCGTGCCGGAGCACTGCGCGGCGAGGAGTTGCCGAGACGGGTCGAGGCCGCGCAGCACCGACATGATCGCCGGATCCTCGACGACCTCTCGGGTCTTCCTGCCGCTGCCGACGATCACGGCGTCGGCGGCGCAGGCGTCGTGCAGCGTGGCCATGGACTCGATGACCACGCCGTTCATCGACGTCATCCTCGGCGCGGGGCCGGCGATCGACACCCGCCAGTCGTGCCGGTCGACCCGGTTGAGAATGCCCAGGGCGATGAGCGAGTCGAGCTCGTTGTACCCGTCGAAGGTCAGGATCGCGATGTGCATGGGGCTCACGCTAGGAGCTCGATGGCATGACAGTCGAAGAATTGTCATGCATACAATCGGTCGTGCGGATCCCCCGGTACAAGCAGGTGGTGGACACTCTCGCGGCGGAGCTCCGCGCCGGCCGATGGCCGGTCGGGACACGGCTGCCCACCCACCGCGAGCTCGCCGCGCGTGAGGGCATCGCGCTGGTCACCGCGACCCGGGTGTACGCCGAGCTGGAGGCAATGGGCCTGGTGACCGGCGAGCAGGGGCGCGGCACGTTCGTGCGCGAACTGCCGGAGCTGTCGGGGATCGACCAGCAGCTGATGGCGGCCGACGTCGTGGACCTGCGGTTCAACTACCCCGCCATCCCGGGGCAGGCCGACCTGTTGCGCAACGCCCTGCGGGAGCTGGCCGGGTCCGGCGAGGTGGAGGCGTTCCTGCACTACCAGCCGCATGCCGGACGCCTCGACGATCGGGCCGCCGTCGCTCGTCACCTGGGCCGGCGGGGGCTGGCCGTGGACGCGGCGCAGGTGCTGATCGTCAGCGGGGCCCAGCACGGGCTCGCGTCGACGGTCATGGCCACCCTGCGGCGTGGTGACGTCGTCGCCGCGGACGCGGTGACGTATCCGGGTTTCAAGGCGATCGCTCACGCCCTCGGGCTGGAGTTGGCGGTGTACTCCGACCTCGACGAGCTCTGCCGGCGGCGGCCGGTTCGCGCCGTCTACACCATGCCGACGCTGCACAACCCGCTCGGCACGGTGCTGACCTTGGCCGCCCGCAAGCGGTTGGTGGCGACCGCTCGCCGGCACGGGCTGCTGATCATCGAGGACGCCGCCTACGCGTACCTCGCGCCGGACGCCCCGCCGCCGGTCTTCGCCCTCGCGCCGGAGATCACCGTCTACGTCTCCAGCCTGTCCAAGAGCGTCGCCACCGGGCTTCGCGTCGGCTACGTCGCCGCTGCTCCGCCCGTGGTGCCGGCGATCGAGCGAGTCGTCCGCGCCACCACCTGGCACACCCCCGGCCTCAACGTCGCCATCGCCCGGCGGTGGCTCGACGACGGCACCGTCGACCGGCTCGAGGCCCACAAGCGCACCGACGCCCACATGCGGCAGTCCATCGCCCGGGACGTCTTCGCCGGCCTGCCGGTCGTCGGCCACCCGTCGTCGTACTTCCTGTGGCTGCCGCTGGGCGAGTCGGCCCGGGCCGACCGCATCGCCGCTTCCCTTGCGCGGCAACGGATCTCCGTGTCCACCGCCGAGGAGTTCGCCGTTTCCCAGGCGCCGCAGGCACTTCGCCTGGCGCTGGGGTCGATCCCCGTCCCCGACTTGCGCCGAGTGCTCAGCGCCGTGCGATCAGCCGTGGACGACGAAGCCCACCGATGATCTACCTGAAACCTACATCCGGTGTGTCTGTGAGCGCGACTCGCGGGGGTTAATGGGCCGCGTCGTCCCAGGTTCGGCCGTAGCCGACGGAGACCTCCAGGGGGACGGCGAGCTGGTATGCGCTGCCCATGTGCTGGCGGACGAGGGCCTCCACCTGCTCGTGCTCGCCCTCGGCCAGCTCCAGCACGAGTTCGTCGTGCACCTGGAGCAGCACCCGGCTGCGCAGCTCCGCCTCGCGCAACGCCTTGTGCACGCCGAGCATGGCCACCTTGATGATGTCGGCGGCGCTGCCCTGGATGGGGGCGTTGAGCGCCATGCGCTCGGCCGCGTCGCGGCGCTGGCGGTTGTCGCTGTTGAGGTCGGGCAGGTAGCGCCGGCGGCCGAAAATGGTCTCGGTGTAGCCGTCGGCCCGGGCCTTGACCACCACGGCCTGTAGGTAGTCGCGGACGGCGCCGAAGCGGGTGAAGTACGCGTCCATCTGCTCGCGGGCCTCCTCGGTGGAGATCCGCAGCTGCGAGGCCAGTCCGAACGCCGACAGCCCGTAGGCCAGGCCATAGGTCATGGCCTTGACTCGCCGCCGCAGCTCGCCGGTGACCTCCTCGACCGGCAGCGAGAACGCCTGCGACGCCACGTAGGTGTGCAGGTCCTCGCCGGTGTTGAAGGCCTCGATCAGGCTGGCGTCGCCGGACAGGTGCGCCATGATGCGCATCTCGATCTGGCTGTAGTCCGCGGTCATCAGCTCGGCGTAGCCGGCGCCGACCACGAACGAGTGGCGGATCCGCCGGCCCTCCTCGGTGCGCACCGGGATGTTCTGGAGGTTCGGGTCGGTCGACGACAGCCGGCCGGTGGCGGCGATCATCTGGTTGAACGTGCTGTGGATCCGCCCGTCGTCGGCCACCGACTTGAGCAGACCGTCCACAGTGGTCTTGAGCCGGGTCGCGTCCCGGTGCTCCAGCAGGTGCGCCAGGAACGGGTGCTCGGTGGTCTCGTACAGCGTCTGGAGCGCCTCGGCGTCGGTGGTGTAGCCGGTCTTGGTGCGCTTGGTCTTCGGCATGTTGAGGTCCTCGAACAGCACCACCTGCAACTGCTTGGGGCTGCCGAGGTTGATCTCCTTGCCGATCACCGAGTAGGCGTCCTGCGCGGCCTGCTTCACCCGCGCCGCGAAGTGCGCCTCGAGCTCGGTGAGGTGCTCGACGTCCACGCAGATGCCGGCCTCCTCCAGGTCGGCCAGCACCCCCAGCAACGGCAGCTCCAGCTCGTCGAGCAGCCGCCGGCTGCCGATCTCCTCCAGCGCCGTGTCCAGCGCGTCGGCGAGTTCGGCGACGGCCTTCGCCTTGACGATCTGCGCCTTCGCAGCGGCCTGCGCGTCGGCGGCCTCGTCGGCCAGCAGCGACAGCTGGCCGTCGTCGGCGCCCTCCTCGGCGCGCAGCTCCCGCTTCAGGTAGCGCAGCACCAAGTCGTCCAGCTCGAACGAGCGCTGCCCGGGCCGCACCAGGTACGCCGCGAGCGCCGTGTCGCTGGTCCAGCCGCGCGGGTCCCAGCCGCGGGCGCGCAGCGCGTGCTCGGGGCCCTTGAAGTCGTGCCCGGCCTTGGCCACCTTCTCGTCGGCCAGCCACGCCGCCAGCGCCTGCTCGTCGGCCTCGGTCAGGGCGGTCGTGTTGATGTAGCCGCCCTCGCCGGACGACGTGGCCAGCGCGATGCCCTCGATGTCGCCGGTACCGCGCGCCCACGTGCCCTTGAACGCCAGGCCGACGCGCTCGCCGGTGCGGGCGTGCCGGTCCAGCCACGCCGCCAGCTCGCCGGCCACGATCGCGCCGCCGCTGACGTCGAAGCCCTCCTCGGCCTCCGGCTCCGCGCTGGTCAGGGTGGCGAACAGCCGGTCCCGCAGGACGCGGAACTCCAGGTCGTCGAACAGCCGGTGCACCTGGTCGCGGTCCCACGGCTGCACAGCCAGGTCGTCCGGGCCGACGCCGATCTCGACGTCCTTGACGAGCTCGGTGAGCTGCCGGTTGAGCAGCACGTTGGACAGGTTCGCGCGCAGCGCGTCTCCGGTCTTGCCCTTGACCTCGTCGACCCGGTCCACCAACTCGCCGAGCGAGCCGAACTCGCGGATCCACTTGGCCGCGGTCTTCTCGCCCACGCCGGGGATGCCGGGCAGGTTGTCCGACGGATCGCCGCGCAGCGCCGCGAAGTCCGGGTACTGCTGCGGGGTGAGCTGGTACTTCTCCTGCACCGCGTCCGGCGTGAACCGGGTCAGGTCCGAGACGCCCTTGCGCGGGTAGAGCACCGTCACCTTGTCGGTGACCAGCTGGAGCGCGTCGCGGTCGCCGGTGCAGATCAGCACCTGGTAGCCCGCGCCGGCGGCCTGCGTGGTCAGCGTGGCGATGATGTCGTCGGCCTCGAAGTTGTCCTTGGCCAGCACCGGGATGCCCAGCGCGCCCAGCACGTCCTGCACGATGCTGACCTGGCCGCGGAACTCGTCCGGGGTGGCCGAGCGGTTCGCCTTGTACTCCTTGTACGCCTCGGTGCGGAAGGTCTTGCGGGAGACGTCGAAGGCCACCGCGACGTGCGTGGGCTTCTCGTCGCGCAGCAGGTTGATCAGCATCGAGGTGAAGCCGTAGACCGCGTTGGTGGTCTGCCCGGTGGTCGTCTTGAAGTTCTCCGCGGGCAGCGCGAAGAACGCCCGGTAGGCCAGCGAGTGGCCGTCGAGCAGCAGAAGACGGTTGGCCGAGGTGATCGACGCTGCGTGGGCTGCGACCTGGTTCACGGGGGCGAGTCTAGGGTGAGGGTCTGACAAGACCGTGGGAGGTGTCGGTGACCGAGACCCGACAGGACCAGGCGGCCCAGCTCGCCGAGCTCAAGGAGCAGCTGCCGGCGAAGATGGGCATCGAGGTCGTCGAATGGGACCGCGACCGGCTGGTCGGCACCATGCCGGTGGCCGGCAACCGCCAGCCGTACGGGCTGCTGCACGGCGGCGCCAGCGCCGTGCTCGCGGAGACGCTGGGCTCGATCGCCGCCGCCATGCACGCCGCCGACCACGGGCGCATCGCCATGGGCGTGGAGCTGTCGTGCACCCATCACCGGGGCGTGGTGGCCGGCGTCGTCACGGGCGTGGCCACGCCGCTGCACGTGGGGCGGACGCTGTCGTCGTTCGAGGTCGTGGTCACCGACGAGGCGGGCAAGCGCGTCTGCACCGCCCGCCTGACCTGCGCCATCCGCGAGACCACCGGCGCAAAGACCACCTGATCGAGTTACCCCGGATGCAGGTAAGGCGTCCTTCCCTGCGTTGAGCGCAGGGAAGGACGCCTTACCCTCCTCGGACTCAGCTCTCGCCGAGGTAGGCGTCGCGGACCCGCTGGTCGGCGAGCAGCTCGTGGCCGCTGCCCTCTAGCGTGGTGCGCCCCAGGTCGACCACGTAGCCGTAGTCGGACTGGGCCAGCGCCGCCAGCGCGTTCTGCTCCACCAGCAGCACCGTGGTGCCCAGGTCGCGCAGGTTGCGGATGGTGTCGAAGATGCGCTGGGTCATGATCGGCGACAGGCCCATCGACGGCTCGTCCAGCATCAGCAGCCGCGGCCGGGACATCATCGCCCGCCCGATGGCCAGCATCTGCTGCTCGCCGCCGGAGAACAGGCCGGCCTTGTTCTGCCGCCGCTCGCCCAGCACCGGGAACAGCTCGTACACCCGCTCCATGTCCTCGGCGACGCCGTCGTCGGACCGGGTGTACGCGCCGAGCAGCAGGTTCTCCTCGACGGTCATCCGCGGGAACAGCCGCCGGCCCTCCGGGCAGTGAGCCACCCCCATGCCGAGGATGGCGTGCGCCGGCTGGGTGTGGATCGGCCGGCCCTCGAACAGGATCTCCCCGGCCTTGGGTCGCAGCAGCCCCGAGATGGTGCGCAGCGTCGTCGTCTTGCCGGCGCCGTTGCTGCCGATCAGCGACACGATCTGCCCCGCCTGCACGGAGAAGGTGATGTCGCGGATCGCCTCGATCGCCCCGTACGCCACGGACAGGCCGCGGACCTCCAGCAGCGGACGGGTCTGGGTGCTGACGGGCGCCTGCGGCGCCGCGGTCGTCTCGCTCACGACTGCTCACCCTCCTGCACGGCCTGGAGCTCGGCCTCGACTTCCTCCGGCGGCTTGCCCAGGTACGCCTCGACCACGCGCGGGTCCCCCCGCACCTCGTCCGGGGTGCCCTCGACCAGCAGCTCGCCCTGCACCAGCACGGAAACGCGGTCGCACAACGTGAAGATGAACTTCGTGTCGTGCTCGATGACCACCACCGACACGCCGGTGTCGCGGATCCGGAAGATCAGCTGCCGGGCCGCCTCGGTCTCCTGCGGGTTCATGCCGGCGGTCGGCTCGTCCAGCAGCAGCACCGCCGGGTCGGTGGCCAGCGCGCGGGCGATCTCCAGCCGCCGCTGGTCGCCGTAGGGCAGGTTGCGGGACAGCTCGTCCTCGACCTTGCCCAGGCCGACGAACGCCAGCAGCTCGCGGGCCCGGTCCCGGGCGGCGGCCTCGCCGCGGCGGAACGCCGGCCCGTGGAACAGCGACGACAGCGGCCCCTGCTTCATCCGCACGTGCCGGCCCAGCAGCACGTTCTCGAGCACGGTCATGCTGGGGAACAGCCGGATGTTCTGGAACGTGCGGGCGACGCCCGCGTCGGTCACCGCGGCCGGGTCGCCGGGCAGGGGGTCGCCCTTGAGCAGCACCTGCCCGGTGGTCGGCGTGTAGAGACCCGTCAGGCAGTTGAAGAACGTCGTCTTGCCCGCGCCGTTCGGCCCGATCAAACCGACGATCTTGCCCTCGTCCAGGTCCAGCGACACGTTCTTCAGCGCGGCGAGGCCGCCGAAGACCATCGACACGTCCCGCGCCTGCAACACCGGGGTCATGCGCCGGCCTCCTTGGCTGCGACGGCGACCGGCTCCTTGATCGCCGTGTCGTCCAGTGACTCGCCGGTCGTGTCCTCGTCGGCCAACTCCGCCCGGCGGTGCCGGTCGGCGATCAGGCCCTGCGGCCGGAACCGCATGATCACGACCAGCGCCAGGCCGAAGAACAGCAGCCGGTAGTCCTTGAACTGCCGAAGCTCCTCCGGCAGCACGAACAGCAGCGCGGCGCCGAGCACCGCGCCCGGGATCGTGCCCATGCCGCCCAGGATGACCGCGGCCAGCAGGGTCACCGACTGGTTGAACTGGAAGCTGTCGTACGAGGCGGTGGCCAGCTTGTGCGCGAACACCGCGCCGGCCAGGCCGGCCAGCGTGGCGCCGGTCATGAAGGCCAGGATCTTCAGCTTGCCGGTCTTCACGCCCATCGCCCGCGCGACGTCCTCGTCCTCCCGGATCGCGATCCAGGCCCGGCCGATGCGGCTGTTCTTCAGGTTGCCGAAGACGAACATCACCAGCGCGACCAGCAGCACGATCAGGAAGTAGTACAGGACACCACCGGGCAGCTGCAGGCCGCCGATGGTCGGCGCGTCGTTGAACTGGGCCCCGAACAGGCTCAGGTCCGGGATGTTCGGGATCGCGTTGGAACCGCCGGTCAGGCCGCCGATGTTGTTCTGCGAGACCCGGACGAAGATCTCACCGAAGGCCAGCGTGACGATGGCCAGGTAGTCGCCGCGCACCCGCAGCGTCGGCGAGCCGACGACGGCGCCGAACACGCCGGCCACGATGCCGGAGGCGATCGCGGCCACGATGAACGGCAGCTGGATGTGGAACTCGGCGGCGACCGCGCCGGACAGGTTCGCCGCGACGAACGCGCCGATGCCCATGAACGCCACGTACCCGAGGTCGAGCAGGCCGGCCAGGCCGACCACGATGTTCAGGCCGATGGCGGTCGCCGCGTACACGCCGATGTTCGCGGTGATCGTCATCCAGTAGTCGTTGCCGACCGAGGTGAACGGCACCGCGACCGCGCACAGCACCAGCACGACGATGCTGAAGACGCGGTGGCGCTCGGACATGTCCGAGATCCACTCGGTGACGCCGAACGCGTGCAGCACGCCCAGCAGGGCGCCGACCGCGCTGAGGTAGGACAGGAACAGCGGGCCGATGTACGGATCGGAGACGCCGCTGTGGCCGCCGGCCGTCAGCGTCTCGGTGATCAGGAACAGCAGCGCGACGAAGGCGGCCAGCAGGATCAGCCACTCCGCCCACCACGGCAGCTTCGAGTCGATCACCGTCAGCGGCTCCGGCGGCAGCTGGTACGCGCCGAACAGGAGGACGGCCGAGCCGACCACGGCCACGATGCTGCCGAACGCCGGCACGCCGTCGGCCGCCGTGATGGCGCCGAGGCCGCCGCCGTCGCCGGCGATGAACAGCAGGTTGACCACGGAGATGCCCGCGGCGCCCCAGCCGATCGACTTGAGCACCCGGATCTTGTCCCGCACCGGCACGAAGGTGAACACGATGCCGGCCAGGCCGAGGATCTCCAGGTACAGCCGGAAGGAGCTCAGCCCGAACGGGGCGTCGAAGAACTCCAGGGTGGCCTTGTCGGGATAGGGGCCGTCGTTGAGCACGAAGGTGGCCCACGGCAGCAGGGCGCCGATGATCAGCACCACCGAGCCGATCGCGGACAGGGGACGAGCCATCGCGGTTTTCATGCGCGCACCCTTTCCACCTCGCCGAACAGGCCCTGCGGCCGGAACACGAGCACCGCGATGAGCAGGATGAAGATCCACACGTAGTCGTACGCGGTGCCGCCGGGCAGGTAGATGTCGGCGATGTTCTTGATCAGGCCGATGACGAACGCGCCGATCACCGCGCCGCGGATGCTGCCGATGCCGCCCAGCACGGCCGCGGCGAACGCGAACAGGCCGTTCTGGAAGCCGATGTACGGGTCGACGTTGTTGATGTACGTGCCGTAGAGCACGCCGCCGATGCCGGCCAGCACCGCGCCGATGCCGAAGGTCAGCACGATCACGCGGTCCGGGTTGATGCCCATCAGCCGCGAGGTGTCCGGGTCCTGCGCGGTGGCCCGCATCGCACGGCCCATCCGGGACCGGTTGACGTAGGTCTGCAGCACCACCGAGAGCACCACCGACACGACCAGCATCAGCAGGCCGCTGGACGGGATGGTGATCGAGCCGATGTGCACCGGCGCCGCGGAGAACACGTTGGGGAACGGCACCGCCGAGTTGGCGCCGGGATACACGATCCGGGTCAGTTCCTGGAGGAACACCGACACACCGAGTGCGGTGATCAGCGGCGCCAGCCGCGGCGCGTTGCGCAGCGGCCGGTAGGCCAGGCGTTCCATCAGCAGCGCGACCACCAGGGAGACGATCGCGCCGCCGACCATCATCGCCGGCAGCGCCACGTACCAGATCTTCTGGGCCTCGGCCGGCAGCAGCCAGGTGTAGACCGCGAGGCCGCCGAAGGCGCCGGTCATGAAGATCTCGCCGTGCGCGAAGTTGATCAGCTGGATGATCCCGTAGACCATCGTGTAGCCCAGAGCCACCATGGCGATCAGGCCGCCGAAGATGAGCCCGTTGACTATCTGTTGCAACAGGGTTGCCACTGCTACCTCCATGAACGGCGGGGGTGACGCCCTTGTGAGGCGCTCACCCCCGCCGCTGTCACACGCGTTTGAGTAGTTGTGGTCAGCCCTCGAAGGCGCCGGTCTGGACGGGCTTCCATTCCTTGCCCGTGACCTGGTACACGGTCAGGACCTTGTTCGTGCTGTCGCCGTACTGGTCGAACGCGACCGCGCCGGTCGCGCCCTGGCCCTTGTACGAGCCGACGTTGCTGATCAGCTTGTCGCGCAGCGAGTCGCTCCAGGTGCCGCTGTCGCCGAGCGTGGTGGCCAGGCTGGAGATGATCGCGTTGGCGGCGTCGTAGGAGAAGGCGCCGTAGGCCGCGTAGGGGTCCTTGTAACCCTTGGCCTGGTAGGCCTTCACGAAGTCCTTGGCGGAGTCCAGGGACTCGACCGGGGCGCCGACGGAGGTGGCCAGGTCACCCTCCTTGCCGCCGAGGTCGATGTACTTCGGGTCGAAGATGCCGTCGCCGCCCATCACCGGGATGTTCAGGCCGAGCGCGGCCGCCTGCTTGGACAGCGGGCCGGCCACCGGGTACTCGCCGCCGTAGTAGATGGCGTCGGGGCTGGCCGCCTTGACCTTGGTCAGCACGCCGGAGAAGTCGGTGTCCTTCTCGCCGACCTGCTCCTTGTCGACGATCGTGGCGCCGTCGGTGGTGGCCCGGTCGGAGAACGCCGCGGCGAGGCCCGCGCCGTAGGTCTTGCCGTCCTGGATGACCGCGATCTTCTTCTTGCCGGACTTCTTCACCAGGTAGTCGGCCGCGTCCGGGCCCTGGTAGTTGTCCGTGGTGCAGACCCGGAAGTACGTCGGGAACTGACGCTTCGGGTTGGTCAGGTCCGTGCCCTTGGTGAGCGACGGGTTGGTGTTGGCCGGCGAGATCTGGACGACCTTCTTGCCGGCCAGGATCGGCTGCACCGTCTGCGCGACCGAGGAGTTCAGCGTGCCGACGACGCCGACCACGGTGTTGTCCGAGGACAGCTTCGTGGCGGCCTGCGCGCCGACCTGCGGCGTGGCGGTGTCGTCCTCCGCGTCCAGGTTGAGCTTGTAGCCCTTGACCGTGCACTTGTCGTTGGCCTCGGCCACGGCGAGCTCGGCGGAGTGCTGGATGCCCAGGCCCAGGGCGGCGAGGCTGCCCGTGAGCGGCGCGATGACGCCGATGGTCAGCGTGCCTTTGCTGGTGTCGCAGCTGGCGGAGCCGCCTCCGCCGCTCTCGGTCTTGTTCGTGCCGCAGGCTGCCAGCGCGAGTGCGCCGGCCATCACCACCACTGCGGCCTTCACCGTCCGGTTAAGCACGTGACGTCCCTTCTCGCAAGCTGCGCGGTCGGCGTGATACGCGCGGACCGTACGACCCCGTCTGATTTGGGGGTTGCGCGGAAGTTAGGCGATGGAGCGCTTCACAGTCATCGCGGTGGCCGTTTCCGTGACCAGACCGCAACGTTGAGAACCCTCCGTTGCCAAACCGACGCACAACGCCACAACCTTTTTACGTAACACATCCAGCGGAAATGCCGATTTCAAGTCGGCAACGGGCCCTATCTCGACCCCGTTGTGCCGCCCTACCATGCCCGAATGGTCCCGACGAAACGCTGGCTGGTACCGCTGGGAGCCATCCTTCTGCTGGTCAGCGCGGGTGTGGCGCTACGCGCCGCTCAACCCGACCAAAAGACACCACCCGCCCCGAATTCGACGATCAGGCGGGTGGACCGATTCACCAACCGTAACGTTGACGTACCGCAACCAAACGGCCGACCAGCCATGCCGTCCGACCTGCGGTTGACTTCCGAAGTCGGCGCGTTGCGCGCCGACTGGACCGATGCCGGCGCATCGGGGTACGAGGTGACCTGGCGCCACGCGGGCGAACTGGACCACACAATGCTGACCATACAGCCCGAAGTGCGACTCGGCGGACTTCGGGCTGGCGTGTCCTACTCGATCGAAGTGCGCGCCGTTGATGCTTACGGCCAACGGTCCAACCCGGCCGACGCCAGCGGGACCCCCGCGGCTACTACCGACACGTCGTGGACAAAGCCGCTGACCGGGTTGCACGACGACTTCTCGCAGGTGGGCACCCTGACCCGGCGATGGCACCTGTCCGGCTATCAGGGCTGCGTGGACGCGGGCGGCGGTGGAGGAGGCCTCACGATCGGGTTGGAATGCGGATCCGATCAGGCCGTGCTGCGTGCCCGATCGCGCATCGAACTCGCGTCGAAAGGGGAAATGGGCCGGATCGCGGTCGTCACCGACGCCGCCGGGCCCGGCGGCCAGTTGACTGTGGATCTTTGTCCCGGTCCCGTCGACCGGGTCGGGTCCGCGCTGCCGGCGGGCACCGTCCAGGTCGTCGTCGACGACAAGGGCGCCCGGGTGCTCGCCGCCGACGACGTGCCGCGCGTACCCGTGACCGGCTCACATTCCTCGGCCGCGCCAGCCCGCGGCGTCGGTGTGCCGCACCGGTTCGAGGTCGTGCTCACCTCTTCGGGTGTTTCCGTGCTCCAGGACGGTCAGGAGATCGGCTTCGGCGGCATCGTGCCGTCGTGGACGTCCGCGTACGTGCTGTACGGCTTCCAGGGGCCGGCCGGGCTCAAGTCGCGGGTGTTCGTCGGCGGGGCCGGGTTCTCCGGGGCGGCCGAGCCCGTGCCGCCGATCAGCGAGGCGTCGCTGGTGCCCGCCACACTCCGGGCGTTGGCGCCCGGCGAGGACGCCCCCGGCATCGGCATCTCCCGCGGGTCCATGGTCGGCGCCGCGTCCGTCCGCTACGTCGCCACCGTGCAGGCCGGGGCCGGGCTCGACCCGTCCGGGCTGGCCGTGGAGCTGGGATCCGGGACGTATCCCCTGGTGCAGGCCGTGCCCGGGCCAGTGCCCGAGGGGTCCGTCACCACCGTGTCCGCCGACCTACCCGCGGCCCTGTTCGTCGCCGGCGACCCGTTGAGCCCGTACGTCGTGCGGTCCGCGCGGGGGGCCGCCACCATCGTCGAGAGCTACCTGGAGATCCACCACACCAGTCCCCCGCCGCCGGTCGCCTACGGCCCGCTGCCCGCCGCGCCGCCCGTAGAGCAGTTCCCCCTCGTCAAGGTCGACTCGCTCGTGGACACCGGCCGCACCGTGCTCCAGGTGCTGCTGGACGGCCGCTACTCGTCGGAGGTCTCCGGCGTCGCCGGATTCGAGGTGTGGCTCGACGGGTCCCGCGTCGCCGCGCAACCCACCGCCATGGACGGCCCCGGCCTCGGCGGCCGCTACACCGTGACGTTCAGCGCCGGTTCCCTCAGCCCCGGGCACCACACGTTCGACGTGCGGGCGTATTCCGTCGACGGGTCGAAGCCTCCGGTGTCGGCGCTGAAGGACGTCACCGTCACTTGATGCTGTCGACGACCGCCTCCGCGACCGCCTTCATCGTGGTGCGGCGGTCCATCGCCGTGCGCTGGATCCAGCGGAACGCCTCCGGCTCCGTCAGGCCCTGGCTGCTCATCAGCAGGCCCTTCGCGCGCTCGATGACCTTGCGCGTCTCCAGGCGGTCCGTGAGGCTCGCGACCTCGTGCTCCAGCGCCTGGAGCTCCGAGAAGCGGCTCATCGCCAGCTCCACCGCCGGCACCAGGTCCCGCTTCGCGAACGGCTTCACCAGGTAGGCCATGGCGCCCGCGTCCCTCGCCCGCTCGACCAGGTCGCGCTGGCTGAAGGCCGTCAGGATCACCACTGGGGCGATGCGCTCCTTGGCGATCACCGACGCCGCCTCGATGCCGTCCATCTTCGGCATCTTCACGTCAAGGATCACCAGGTCAGGCCGCAGTTCACCGGCCAGCTTGACGGCCTCCTCGCCGTCCCCCGCCTCCCCGACCACCTGGTAGCCCTCCTCGCGGAGCATTTCCACCAGATCGAGCCGGATCAGCGCCTCGTCCTCCGCCACGAGCACCCGACGCTGCGGGGCAGCAGCCTGCGTCTGGGCCTCGGCAGCCGGCTGGGTCACCGCGGTCCTCCTGTGCGATCGAGGAATCCACCCTGACGAGTGGACCGAACCCGCAGTTTACTCAGTGTGCCCGCACCCCACCCGCAGCCACGGCGTGATCAGCCCTACACCCCGGGGGTGCCCGCAACCCCATCGCCCCGATCGCGTAGAGTCAACACCCTGCACCAGGCCCCCGTAGCCCAACGGCAGAGGCAACGGATTCAAAACCCGTCCAGTGTGCGTTCGAATCGCACCGGGGGCACAAACAGCATCCACACAAGCCGCGCCTGCCCTCTGAGCAGGCGTTTCTTGTGTTTCGGGCATGATGTTGGTGATCCTTTCTGCCACGCGGGCGATGTCGGGTAGTTGGTCGGTGGGCAGCTTGATGGTGATGGTCACGTGGTCGCTGTCGTCGTGCAACCGGACGGCGAGCTGGGTGATCTCGAACAGCTGGCGCAACGGCTGCTCAGGCACTCCGGCCAGGTTGAGCGCCAGGTAGGGCAGCGAGTCCAACAAGGCGATGTCCGCTGTGCTGGGGCGGAGGCCGGGTTCTGTCTGGTCGGCGGCGTCGAGTTGGGCGATGGCGGCCAGCGTGGCGGTCTTCTCGGCGTCCAGGTCGTTGAAGGTGCCACGAGGGGCCTTGGTGAACGGGTCGTCAGGGTCGCTGTCTTGGGCTTGCCGCAGGATCGAGTTCTGCCGCCGCGCCATGTCGGCGACGGCCCGTTGTAGGCGTTCCCGCTCAGTCTGTCGCTCGCGGGTGGCCCGATCGTCAATGCCGGCGAGATCGGCCGCGAGGATCTCCCTGCGGTGCGGGCCGAACACCCGGTCGGCGAAGAACCGGGACACCGCGTCCAGGATGGTGTCCTCCCGGATGTAGACGGCCTTGGGATGGCCCTCGTACTTGTCGGCCCTGCCACGGTTGTTGTTGCGCGGCCAGCACATGTAGTACGCCCTGTCGTGCCGGTGGTTGCCGAACATTCGCCGTCCGCACCCGCAGAACACCATCCCCCGCAGCACGTAGGTCCGCCGAGTCTCTGGGTGGACGTTCTTGTCGTTCTCTTGCCGCGACCCGCGCCGGGCTCCGCTTCGGGCACGGAGCTCGTCGTACATCCACTTCGGGATCAACGGCTCGTGCGCCGGCTCCGTCGACCAGACCCACTTCACAGGATCGTTGACCTTGCCGCGCCGGGAGCGCGAGGCGCGTCGGTTGAACACCTGGTACCCGGTGTACTTGGGATTCTTGAGCAGTTCGAAGACGCTGGACTTGCCCCAGGCCCCACGCGCTCGTTCCTTGCCGGGCGGCTCCGGAGGCGGATACTTGGTCGGGTCGGCGTTGAGCCGCTCGGCGATCGTGTCGTACCCAAGCCCTTCGTGGTAGCGCCACAACGCGACCTGCGTGACCGTCTCACCACGAACACCATCAGGTTCCAGCCGCGTCTTGGTCTGCCCTTTCGCCGCCTTGACGGGGTTGGGATGACGGTATGTCTTCGCCTTGTAGCCGTACGGGGGTTTGCCGATGTTCCAACCTTCCCGTACGTGGGTGCACAGCCCGCCCCAGGACTGTTCGAGAGTGTTGAGGACTTCGTACTCGGCCACGGATTGGTTGATGCGCCGTTGCAGGATCCGCTGTGCCCGGCTACCAGTCAGGGTGATCGGCTCGTTGGCCGCGAACAGCGGCACCTCGGCACGTTCCAACTCCCGCTCGATCGACAGGCCCTCGTAGGCACGGCGGGCAACGCGCGAGATGGACTCGCAGATCACCACGTCGAACCGCCGACCTGGATGTGCAGCCTCGTCCAGCAGATCAGCGATCCCGCCGTCGCGGGCGATGGGGATGTCGAATCGCCCGTAGTTCTCACCGTGGCCACGCTGGTCGAGTTCCATGCGGCCGGACTCGACGTCGTAGAAGTGCGCCACGACCACCCACGACTCCGGGATGGCAGTCTTGGCGTTGCCGAGTTGCCGCATCAAAGATTGACGTGGGTCCTGCTGGTCCTCTGTGGAGGTTCGCCCGAGGAACGCCACCCGCACCTCGTCCCGCAGCAAGGCCACCGGCACGCCCAACGGCGAAACGGCATAGTCGGACAACCCCGACGGCCCGGAGACCGGCACGGTCGCCGACAGCGATGCTGCCCGTCGTGTCAACGCTGGCGCCGGCGGGTTGACCGGCAGGTCGTCGGGCGTCATGCGGCTTCACCATCCTCAGTGGATTGATCACCGGATTGTTGCTGCGCGGCCCAGTCCAGAAGCTCCTGGATCACCTTGGCCAGTTCGCCGCGCACCCGTTCGGCTTCCGCGCCATGAACGTGGTTGACGTGACCAGAATACGTGCGGTCACCGCCGCGTTTCTGCTTCTGATCATACCACCAAACCGGCTGGTCAGAGCCAGTTTCGGGCAGGCTCTCGATGTAATCGTCGAGTGCTTTCCGCGGTAGTGGAACGACCACGGCGTCCTGGTCATCGCCGGGGGTGTCTGGGGTGTTGTCGTGGGTGTGCATGGGGCACCTCCAGCCCGCGAGCCGCTCATGGCGGGAAGTCGCGGGCGCTGGTCAGCGGTCAGAGACAACCGTCGACGCAGCTGGCCCAGCCAGCCCTCGCTCACCGACACCCCGTAATCATCCACAGTGGATGGTTCGTGATAGAGGCGTTGGCCGCGCCATGACGCGCGATTCACGAGCTGGCGGGCGTCCTCGCTGCAGCAACCACGTGGCGCTTCGACTCCCCGACTGCCGTAGCACCCATCGGGGCCAGCGATCACCGGTTGACTGAACCCTCTCTACTGTCCACCCGAGACTTCCTCCGAGACCGGCGAGACGGATGGCGAGACGTCGGGTCTCGCTGGTCTCGTCGTGGTCTCGGTTTCTCGTCTGGTCGTCTCGGTGTGGTCTCGCCGGAGCGAGACCACCATGGACAGCTCGACGCATGGTGGGTCCAGATTTCCTGTGCCGCGCAAGGCGGCAGGCCCAGGCCAACAGCCTGGTGACCATCGTCGGTGTGATTGTCGTCGTTCACCTCATCGCCGTTCACCTCCCGCCACACGACGCAGAAGCCCTTGCCGAGACGGGGACGTCAGGCCGCCCAGCGCCGTGGCCGCTGAGCGGCTGGCCGAGCCGTGTCTGCCGGCACGCGATACACATCGTCGTCGCTGTCGTCGTAGAGCATCACGTCGCCGTCCAGGTCCTCATCGTCGTCTGGATAGCTTGTCGCGTCCGCCGGCTCGGGTTGCCAGGCGCTGATTCGGCCCAGGATCTCCCGGTCATTCGGGTCGAACGCCGCCTCATTCAACGGCTGGTCGGTGCTGGGCGCGCTGTGTTCGACATGGGGGCCGCGAGCGGGCAGCTCGGCCAATCGGTACCGGCGGGCCACGGTGTCGCCGCTACGCGGTGTCCACAGGCCCCAGATCGGCCCTGCTGGGCCATCAGGGTGGTTGTGGTCGCGTGCCGCTGTGGCGATCACAAAGCTGGGCGGCGAGCCAGCGAGGTCGCGGTGCAGCGCCGCTCGCAGGGCGATCTCCCGTCGGGCGGAGTGCACCGAGAACAGCAGGACGCCGAAAGCGTTGGTGGGGAAATCGCCGTAGTCGACGATCTTGCCCGTGACCCTGGCGAGGGGCTCAGTGCCGGTGTCGTGTTCGAGGAAGAACCGCACAACGCGGCCGTGCTCCTCCCAGCAACCGTATCCGTCCGGGCGTGGTCGAACAGTGCGCGAGTCCACGTTTGTCCAGAAGAACTCCGTGCACTGCTTCTCCAACCACCACTGCGTCAACCTCGCCGCCGCGCCATCGCGTCGGCGGGCCGGGTTGCGATGTGCGGACAGGGAGCAGAAGAACTCGTTCACGCCGAGCTGGTGGTCCAGCTTCGGCCACATCCCGAGCCGTTCCAGGCTCTCGGCGTACGCCTTCTGCGCGGGCGGCTTCTGCGCGCGCTGCGCGGCGATCAATCGCGCGCCGAGGTAGCCCAGCGCGAACCGTGCCTGGCTGGTTCCGCCCATCGGGTAGGTCTCGCGGAACGTGAACACCACGCCCAGCTCGCGTAGTCGCCGCAGCCGGTCCTGCGCGCGGCGTAGGGACGCGAACTCGATCGCAGCGATCTGGTTGGTGGTCAGGACCTTGTGCTCGGCCAGTAGCGCCAGCAGTCGCCGGTCCCGGTCGACCAGGCGGAACCACAACGCCGCGTCCGGTTCCCCCGCCCGGCGGCCGGCAGTCCCGCCGCGCGGGTGACGATGTGTGGATTGGTGAGGATTGCCCCTCAGTCGGCCTTCCGTCCGCTCCCGCCGATACCACCTCTGACCAGCGGTGTTAGCCGGAATCGCCTCGGCGTTTGGGGCAGCGGATTCAGAACGCCGAGGCTGCGCCGAGCCACACGCTGCGCCAGACGCCAGCCCATCCGCAGCTGCTACGCCACGGTCATCGGCACGGCTGTCGCGGTCCACCATGGTCACCACCGCCTCCCATCCGGGGTAGCCGAGAGGTGCTCGGCATAGAAGAACTCCGAATTTCGGCCCCAAAATCGCCACGGGTAACCAAATCGTGACCGAATTCCCAGGTTGTCTGGGCTCGCGGACCCGCGTGCCTGCCGAACCCCTCGCCGACGAGCGAGAGCCATGAGCGGCGCCTCCATCCATCCTGCCGGAGATCCATGCACTCCTTAACTCCGGTTTTCGGGCCAATCGGGGACATCGACCCTGCCGGCCGTGACCAGGCTGTGACCTGGGGCGCGGTGGACATGATCAGCCACGGCTGCCGCGCTCTTCGACGATGGCAGGGGAACGGACGCACTTGCGTCGTCGGCGCTGATGACATATGAGCAGAGGGTGATCCGCGCTGTGGTGTTCGACGTCGGCGAGACCCTGCTGGACGACACCCGAGAGTGGGGTGCCTGGGCCGACTGGATCGGCGTGCCTCGCAACACCTTCTCGGCAGTGATGGGCGCGGTCACCGCGGCCGGTCGGAACAACGCCGAGACCTTCCAGTACTTTCGCCCCGGCTTCGACCTTCACCGCGAACGGCAGCTGCGGGAGGAAGCCGGCAAAGGCGAACGTATCGAGGAGTCCGACCTCTACCCCGACGTCCGCCGCGCCCTGCAACGGCTGCGCGACCAGGGTCTGTGGCTCGGTGTCGCCGGGAACCAGACTGCTCGCGCCGCCGAGCTGCTGCGCGAGCTGCGGCTCCCCGTCGAGGCGATCGCCACGTCCGGAGAGTGGGGCGTCGCCAAGCCCGACACCGCATTCTTCGAGCGCGTCGCCCAGATGGCACCAGGCGAACCGGACCAGATCGTGTACGTGGGCGACCACCGGGACAATGACATACTGCCAGCGAAGGCGGCCGGTCTGCGCACGGCGCTCGTCCGGCGCGGCCCATGGGGCTATTTGTGGGCAGATGACCCGCGGGTGGTAGGAGCAGCCGACTGGCGGGTAGATTCACTGGATGAGCTTCCGGAATTGCTGACCGCGTGATTTCTGGAGGGACGCGATGACACCAAGCGGGCAGATTGACGCCGGCTGGCGAATCGCTGCTGCCCGTGGCCGCCAAGGTCTCACGCAACAGGACCTTGCGCAGTTGGCGGGCGTGTCCCTCAGTCTGCTGAAGAAGATCGAGCAGAACTCACGACCCGCAACGGCCGACGTCCGAAAGGCGATCGCTCGCAGCCTCGGCATGGACGAGGACGAGTTGTTCGCGGGCATCGCCGGAACACCAAGCAAAGTGCATACAGCAATTCCCGTCCTCCGGCGGATCATCGGCTCGCTCGACCACCCCGAGGACGGCCCCGTGCGGCCCCTGCCGCAGCTGGTCGGGGCGACGGCGGCGCTTGTCGACTATCGGGTGGCGTCGCGGTACCGCCGACTCAGCGATGAGCTTCCCGACGTGCTCTCCGAGCTGGCACGAGCACACTCCCAAGCGGGCGCAGACAACGAGCGGGCCGCGGAACTGCTGGTCCAGGGCCTACGCGCCGCGGACGGCATCGCCTACAAATTCGGGTATCTCGACCTTTCTGCCTGGATCATCGAACGGATGCGCCGCACATCCGAGCAGCTCCAGAACGAACTGGTCGGGGCGGCCACCGCGTACGTGCACACGGAGACCTTCTTCGCGACCGGCGACCTCGCGGCCGCCGGATACGCGCTTGACCAGGCCGCGAGCCGCGTCTCGCCGACAAAGTCGATGGCGGCCGCCGCGACCTACGGCAGCCTGCATATGCGGGCCGCCGTCGTCGCAGCCCGAGCCCGCAAGGCATCCTCGGCCATCGAGCACCTGGCGGAGGCCCACCAGTCCGCCGCTCGTGTTCGCGAGGGTGTCTACTTCGGGACGGCGTTCGGTCCGTCCTCGGTCCGTGTGCACGAGGTCGCCGTTGCCGTGGAGCTGGGCGACGCTACGGGCGCATTGCGCGCGGCGAAGGACTGGGCACCACCGGCCGAACTCCCCGCCGAACGCCGATCTCATTTCTACATCGACCTCGCGAGTGCCCAGTTGTGGGCCGGTCGCCGAGATCGATCCCTGGCCTCTCTTCAGTCGGCACGCCAGATCGCACCCCAACACGTGCGGGAACACCCGCGAGTAAAGGAAACCACGCAGACCTTGTTGCGGCTGTCCCGGCGGCCGGACGCGGCGCTCGTGGGATTTGCGAGCTGGTTGTCGTTGATCTAGTCAGGTGACGCGAGGGACACAATTTTGTGCCCCTCGTCGACCTGCGGTCTGGCCACGATGGTTCCGCTGATGTAGACGGGACTTCGGAGAAGGCCGTGACCATTTCAGACGCAGAACCAACTGCGACACAACGCAAGCATCGACACAGCCAGAAGCCTTCGGCACGCCGTGAGCGGATGCTGAAGGAAATGCTGGCAACTATCCGCCGGCTCGACGATCCCAACGCGGCAGTACCGTCACCGGCAGCAGTCGACCACCAGGATTTCCTGCTCCGGCTCGCCTGCTTCGCCTTCGAGATCCTGCGTCAGCACTCCGTCGACGACCACGGCCGCTGCCGCCGATGCCGACCGAGCAGGTCAGGCTGCCGACGCTGGCTTCGCTGGCCAACGCGCAAAGCCCCATGCCTGATCCTGAGCGTCGCCTCGTTCTACTCGACGGTCCCGACCGAACACGTCTGGTTCCAAATCCTGCCGCACCTCGGCATCCACCGCGAGCTCCAAGACATCCGCGACCAACTCGCGCGCCTGGCGGCAACCTCCGAGCACGAGCCGGTCTGGCCGACGGACGACGAACTGACCCAGCCCGGCGTGACGTCACCGGTGCCCACGATCCCGATGCCGAGCGTCGAAGCGCCCAGCGGTCGTCACGCCCTGTCTGCCTGACCACAGATCCGTTTCCGACAAGGAGTTCCACCGTGGGCATCGCCGACGGCCACGACAACGACGACTGGACGCGCAACTCCGACTGGCGTCCCTCCGAAGTGGACACGGAGCGGGCCAGTGCCGCCCGGATGTACGACTACTACCTCGGTGGCTCGTACAACTTCGAGGTCGACCGGGACAAGGCCAAGGAAGTCCTCGCCGTCCTGCCCGAGGCCCGCACCTTCGCCCGCAACAACCGCGCCTTCCTCCGCCGAGTCATCCAGTACGGCGTCGAGCACGGCATCCGACAGTTCCTCGACCTCGGCTCCGGCCTTCCCACGGTGGGCAACGTGCACGAGATCGCCCAAGCCCTCGTCCCCGACGCTCACGTCGTCTACGTCGACAACGAGCCCGTCGCCGTCGCTCACAGCCTCGACATCCTCACCGGCAACCCGTACGCGACCTGCATCCAGGAGGACATCACCCACCCCGACCGTGTGCTGCACCACCACGAAACACTGCGGCTGCTCGACTTCTCCCAACCGATCATGGTCCTGATGTGCGCCGTGCTGCACTTCGTGCCCGACGACCAGCAGCCCGCCCGCATCGTGCAGGCCTACTCCGGTGCCCTGGCCTCCGGCAGCTACCTCGCGCTGTCCCACGCCACCGCCAGCGACTACCCCGACCGGCTGGCCGACGTCGTCGAAATCTACCGGCACACCCAGAACCAGGCCCACCTGCGCTCGCGGGCGGAGATCACCACGATGCTCGCCAGCTTCGAGCACCTGGTCTGGCCCGGCGTGGTCTACACCCCGGAGTGGCGGCCCGAGCACTGGGCCGACGTCGGCGATCCCGCGCAGTCACTCGCCTTCGCCGCCCTCGCTCGCCATCCCTGATCACGCTGGGAGCACGACGCCATGCCCCACCGTCTTTCGCTGGTCCGCCGCGCCGCCAACCTGCGCCGCAGCTACACCGGCGAAACCGACTCGACCCTGTTGCCGATCATCACGCAGGGACTCGGGAGGCTCTCCGCGGACGAGCGGGGAACCCTTGCCGGGGTGCTCGATCACGGCTACGAGACCAGGCTGCTCGGCGAGAATCCCTTTCCCACAGTGGATCAGCGGTTGCGTGACGTGCTGTTGGCCGACGCCACCGACGCCGCCCAGCAGCAGTTGGAGGCCGGGATCCTGTTCGCGCTGGGCCAGATCGCGCCCTACCACTGGCCAGAGACGCAGGTGGTCGCGCCGATGCCGGTCTGTCGGATCGTGCGCCCCATCCGGGATACCGGGGAGACGATTCTGCACCTGAACGCGGGGATCCTGGCGCCGATGATGGCCGTCCTGGCTCCTCACGTCGTGAACGGCCAGGTGCAGGGGCTCGCGGGCCTGCGCGCGACGGTGCATCGTCGCCACGTCCAACTCCACCTCGCCGACGGTGGCTCGACCTCGACGGTGGCGCTGTCGGGCAAGAGCTTTCGCCAATGGGCGGCCACGCTTGCTTTCGCCGAGCAGGTGATCGGTCCCGAGCGGTTGCCCGTCCTCGACGGCGGTCTGACCGTGGCCGAGCGAGACGTGATCCGCGCCGGCCGGATTCCCGGCCCCGTAGCGCTGGCGAGCGCGCTGTTGCGCCGCCTGCGCATACTGGGTGACACGTTCTGGCTGACCGTCCGCACCGATGGTCCCGACGGCATGCGCGTGGACTGGGCCGGTGGGCGTTCCGCCGCGCAGGTCGCCGCCGCACTCGTGCATCCCTTGACCGGCCTTGCCGGAGAGCGGTTCTACGTCACCCGGGTCGTCGACGGCTCCGTCACCATCATCGCCACCGGAATCTCCGGCGAGCCGACAGCGAAGCTCGCTCTGCATCAGGCACCGCTGACCGCGACGCCACCGTTCACCCGCGTCGACGTGACCGCCGCATGGGCCGAGTTCAAGCGCGTCATGACAGCACCCAACCCCAGCTTCCCGCGCGTAGAGGTCGCGGCGCGATGACACCCAAACGAGTGCTCCGTCACGCGGTGCCTGGAGCACTGATGGACGGCACCGCTGGCGTCACGATCGTGACGCTCGATGCGGATCACCATCGCGTGCTGGTCCAACTGACAGCCGACGCACGGTTCACCCTCAGCCTGGGTGCAGTCGATCTACGTGTGCTGCTCAACGCCCTGGGCAAGGGTGAGATTTGCTACGTATCTGGCTTGCACGCTTCCCACAGCTGGCGACTGCTGGGCGCACATCCGCACCACGAGGGTGGCGTCGCGCCGTTCGAGGTACCGGTCGGCGATGGGGCGATGCTGCTGTACCTGGAACTGCCCGGCGAGCCAAAATGCCAGGCGGTTGTGCATGTCTGTCAGATCGTGCACGATCGCGAGCAGGTGGCCGAGTTGACCAACCACCTCCACAGCGCACTCGCGCTGCTCGAGACTCCCCTCATCTGACGAATCTGCCTGCACGCAGTGACTCATCGGCTACTCTCAGCTAGTTGGTCGCCCGCGGGAGCGGCGGGCCTGGGGAGACGGGGGTCTCGTGCCGGTCATCGAGCTCGACTACGCCGAGCTGGGGATCGCCTGGCAGCGCTCAGAGCTGCCCAGGTTGTCGCCAGTCTTCACCTGGCGCAGCCACGCGAGCGCGCCCGATGACCCACAGCAGGCATTGCGTGATGCCGAGGATCGGCTGCGCGCGCGGGGTCTGATCGAGCGTCGAGGCGGACTGGACGACGATCTCTACGGCGTGCTCGCGCTGTTCGCCCTTGCTCCGATCGAGTTGGACCTGCGGTTCGCACCAGCGCCAGCCCGTGAGATCCGAGCGTGTGTAGCCGCGCGAGACGGTTACGCCGCTCGGGTGGTCCTGGACGGCGACCGGGTACGGATCGATACCGTTCCGGACTACTCGGCGATCGCTTCTCTGGTCGGCGTACTTCCCGACCTGTCACCGTGTCCAGGCGCCACGGTGAGCGTGCCGACCAGCGATCTGGATGCGGCGGTGACCGACGCCGGCCGGCAGGGCGGATCTGATGCCGCAGTGGAGGCAGCGTTGCGTGCCCGAGGTGTGCGTTCAGACGCCGCGCGGGGCCTGACCGCCCTGGTCGCAATCGAGCGGACCGGGTACGGCACGTTCGGCGCCGCGGCACGCGACTCCAGTGGCCGGCGCTATCGCGACCCCCGTGTGGTCAAGGTGCTGGATACCGTACGCGGCCGGGTGGCGATGTTCACACGTTCCGGCTACACCACCGCCGCACCTGCCGACACGGCGCTGCTCGTCCGGGTTGCGGGTGAGCTGCTGGAGGGAACCAGGCGGCGGGCTATGACCGTCTGATTCGTGCCACCATCATTGCCGCGTGCGTGAACCATCATCCCGGGGAGGACATCGACGATGGCCAACGGATTCACCGACGGTGCCGCAGGAGCCGTCGGTCGGGAAATGGCGACGCTCGCGGTCTGGGCCAATGATGGGAAAGGCGGGTTCACTCAAGGCCAGCTCAAGGTCGACCCGGAGCAGCTGCCCACGGTGAAGGCGACCTTCGTGCAGGCGCGGGAGAAGTTCAAGGCCATGGTCATCTCCTCCCAGAAGTTGCAGAACATCGCCCCTCCCGGCGATGACGAGGTGAGCAAGAAGGCGGTCCAGGATCTCGGCAAGTTCGCTGGTGACGGCGACGGCTGTCTCGGCAAGACACTCAACGACTGCATCGCCCGCTGCGACGACATCATCGGCAACGTCGAGAAGTCCATGCAGCTGTACAAGGTCGCGGACACCAGCGCCTCGATCAAACTCAAGCCCTGACACTTTCGAACCAGGACGTGATCGTGAACCGAGTCCTTCCTCGGACCGCACTCGCCATGGCATGCACCCTGGCCACCTTGACGGCTGCCGCATGCACGTCGACGGGCACAGGCAGCCCACAGCCGGCGACCAGTACGACCACCAGCGCCGCCAGCGAAGTCCCCAAGGTCGTCAATTCCAAGACCATGAAGGGGATCGATGCCTGCCAGCTGCTCACGGCCCAGCAGTTGCAGACCTTGGGCGCTACCGGTGCGCCAAAGAAGGGCTCCTCACCGTGGGGGGATGCGGACTGCACCTGGAGCGGTGACGACGTCACGATCAACCTCGCACCTGACACCACCACAGGTGCCGGGCTCGCCCAGACCTACAAGAAGAAGAGCAGTTTCAACGGCTTCCAGCCGACCACGGTCAGCTCCTACCCAGCCGTCCAGGTCAACAAGCAGTCCCTGTCGTGCGGTCTGTTCCTGGGGGTCTCCGATACTCAGGAGTTGTCGATGACCGTGTTCGTCGAGGGACAGAGCAACCCGGACTACCACAATCCGTGCGCGTTCGCGCCCAAGGTCGCCGCCGCTGTATTGGTCAATCTGCCCGCTGCGCGGTAAAGGGGAGGGAAGCATGTGGCCTTTCAGTACTGAAGTTGCAGGCGAGGCGCACGCCGCCTTCGACCACAAGACGGTCTACGACCAGATCCACAGCGGCAGCGGCCCCACCAACCTGTCCACTGCGGTCGGTGGCTGGCACAACGACATCGGCGGCCAGTTCGACGAGATCCACGGATTGATCACCACCGGGCTCAAGCAGGCCAGCGCATCGTGGGAAGGCGCAGCTGCCGACGCGTTCCACAGCGACACCGCGCCGATGGCGCAGTTCGTGTTGGACGCCAAAGACGTCTCCACCACCGTGGCGAACGCGCACGAGCAGCAGGTCAGCCACTTCACCGATGTGCGGGACAAGATGCCGCCCCCGGTACAGGTCACCGCGAGCGACAACTGGCTCTCCCGTGGTTGGGCACACGTCACCGGGGACAAGACTGACAAGGAAGTCCAAGAGCAGCAAGCGATCGATGCCTCCGACCACGCCGCAGCGATCTACGCCGACTACCGCAACAGCACGACTTCGACCACCACGTCCCCCGCAAGCTACCCGGTGGTGCCGAGCAGCAACGGCGTCGATGCCGCACCGCAGCAGCAGCCCGGTGGACCGGTGCCCTACAAGGGAAGTAGCTATCAGCCAGGTCCAGGCGGTGGCGGCTACTCGCCGCACGTGGTGTCCCCACCCGGCCCGGTCAGCCACGCGCCAATCCCGCCGTCGGGACCGCCCGGCGGGCAGCAGCCCCCGTACACTCCGCCGCCCACGGAACTGCAGCACGCCCCAGTCAGCGGCCCGCCAACGGTCGGTCCGCCCGGCGGCTTCCCGCCAGTTGGCGAGCCGACTCCACCACCCGGCGGAAACTCGCCCATCGGCCCGATCGGGTTCTACGGTCCGTCTGGGTCCGGTGACGTTGGTGGCGACAGCGGTGCCGGTGGTCGCGGTGCTGGCACTCGAGGTGGTGTGTCGACAGGTTTCGGTTCCCGTGGCGGTGCCGCTGGCGCGGGCGGCAATGCAGCGGGGCGTGGTGCCAGTGCCGGGGCGGGCGCGCTGGAGGAAGGCGGTCCAGGTGCACGCGCAGCGGCTGGTGCCGCAGGCAGGCCCTGTGCCGCCGGCAGCCTAGGAATGAGCGGGGCCGCAGGGCGCGGCAAGGGCAAGGGTGACGAAGACCAGGAGCACCTGAACAAGTTCATGGAGCCCACAGACGAACACTGGGGCACCGGGGAGAAAACGGTGCCACCCGTAATCGGGGACCCCGACTACCACAGTGGCCTGTAGACCACGAGTACGAAAGGCCGACGTGGCCGCGAATGAGTGGGACCCCTGCACGAGGCAGATGGATCGTTGGACTGCGATCTACGCCTCGTCTCGTGAGGCAGGACAACTCCCATGAGCAAGATCAACGCGCATCCTGACCACCTACGTAAGTCCGGCGGAAAGCTCAGCGCCTTCGGCGGGAAGCTCGCCGAAGGCGGTCAGAAGCTGGAGAACACCGGTCAGAACCTGGTCTCGCACGCCAGCAACGACAAGTCCGGCGTCGGAGCCGTGGTGGCCAAGGCCATGGGCAAGGGCGTGCAGATCACGGGCAAGGTCTTCAACGAGGGCGGCCGAGTGGCCGAAGGCGCCGGCAAGCGCCTGGGAACCACTGCTGATCTCTACGAAGAGGCTGACGGCAAGGGCGCCGGGTTGCTCAAGAGACTGCATCCCGACTCCAAGGACGTTGACTCGAAGGGCAGACACGGGTCCTCAAGCGCGTCTCGTGGGCGTGGAACGCATACCGGCAAGGGCCACGGCACCACGACCGAGAGCCATGCAACGCCAAGACACTCCGCTGGGGCCGCCGACAGCCGTGCTGAGGAGCAGCGGCGGCTACGTGAGCAGTACGGGGAACCCAAGCCCGACAGCGACTGGCTCGCCGACGCCGACGACGTCAAGCATCGCCGCCACCCTGGCCTGATGCCTGGGAACGAAAAGTTCGATGCCGTCACCAGGGGCCACAAACCTCCGACAGGCATCGAACTCGACCAGTTCAACTCAAAATGGTCAGAGGGACGCGATCCCAACAGCGGGTTCGAGAAGTACCGGTATCCCACCGAGGAGTACGGGCACCCCAACGGCTTCGACACGCCGCAGGACAAGCGTGCCGAGTGGGTGCCGCCGGGAACCAAACTGGACCGGTTCGGAAGTGAGTATGGCTCGTTCCTGGCGACCGAGGGTGCTCCCTGGTCCGAGCGCGCGTTGCCACCGTACACTCTCAGCTCGCCGTACCACACCTATGAGGTGACGCGGCCGTTCCCTTCGTGGGTCGGACCCGCGGCAGGCTGGTTCGACCAACCCGGCGGCGCGACGCAGTATTTCCTTGGAGAGTACGACGTCGACCGCCTACTCAAGGCCGGCTATCTACGCGAGACGACCGGCGAGTGATCGAGGAGATTTGATGAACACCCGCAACCTGGCAACCAACCTGCAGTACATCGGACTTCCCGCAACCACCGTGGTCGTCGGCGGACTGGCCGACGACCACCACTGCATCATGCGCACCGAGGACGACCAGTGGGAGGTCTTCTTCTACGAACGCGGTGAAAAGCGCCACCGGGTCGTCGTTGCAACCGAAGACGTCGCGTGCACCTACATTTTCGGTCTGCTGGCTCACTCGCAGGTATTGTCAGAGAGGCTGGTCCTCGCAGACTGAACGGCGCCACCCGTCGTCGTGGCGGCCAGACTGACAAGCCCTCGTTGCGCTACCGTCCAAGCCACCGCCGTGCGGACCAAGCAGATCGCCCACGGCTATTCCCTTCGCTGATGATCGAGGGTGGCGGCGGCGTCACGGGCGGGTCACGACCACGAGCTCGTCCCGAGCGCGGGTGGCCGCCACGTAGCGCAGCGACTGGGTCCGCAACTCGGCATCGGCCCGCTCAGCGGGATCCAGTCTTTCCAAGCGCGCCAGCTCCGCCGGCGACGGACGACCGGCCGCGAGCACGACCTTGGAGAACTCGGTGCCTTTGGCACGGTGCATGGTCATGACTGGCACCCGGCCCGCAGGAGGCCGGTCGCGATCGACCGCCCGAGCGTCGATGCCATGCTCGTTCAGCGCCGTCACTACCCGGTCGCGGTGAAAGCGATCCTGAACCAGGACCGCCACAGTCTCGGGAGCATCCCCCGCGTCCAGCCAGCTTCGGACGTGGTCAGCGACGGCCTGCAACTCGTCACTGAGTGAGTCGACGGATTTGATGGTCGGGGCCGGGCCAGTCCGGGCGGACCGGTAGCCGGTGGCCTCGGGCTGATCTTCCAAATCGACATACTGTCCGCTGTCGATGAGGCTCAACGCGTAGTGCAGGTTTTGAGCCGTGGTTCGGTAGTTGAGGGTGAGCCGTTGTGAGCGGCCGACGATGGCTATGCCGTAACGACCGAGGACGACACGGCTACCGTAGATGCGCTGATGAGCATCCTCGGCGATGAAAAGGTCGTCTGGATGCTCTCCGACGAGGGCGCGCAGCAGCTGCCAGTGACTGGGCGAGAGGTCTTGACCTTCGTCTACAAGCACATGGTCGGCAGGCTTGTCAATCTGCCGAGCCAACTGTGCGGCGGCAACGGCGGCGGCCTCGGTGAAATCGAGGCTGCCGTCGATGCGGCTCTGTGCCCGGTACGCCGCGATGATCGCCCACAAGGCGGATCGTTTGGCTCGGTCGAGGGCTACGCCCCGGCCGGGACGACGCACCCGAAGGTAACCGGCCTCATCGTGCACTTTGTTGGGAAGCACGATGTGGGCGTATTCGGTCGATAGGAATGCTTCGTTCGCCAACTCTGGTGACAGCGACGTGTCGACTGACTCGATGGCCTCGCGCCATCGGGTGCCGACGGTGCGAGCGATCGGTGCGGAACGTTCCTCACCGAGGACCTCGCGCATGGCAAAGGACAGGCTGCTGCCGGCGCCGCGCAGCACGGCGGAGGCCAGAGCATCCACCCCCGTGACGTGCACGCCCGGCTGGCCGAGGGCCTTGGTCTGCGGCACGCGCGGATCAAGTTGAGTCAAGCTGTCGCTGAGCGCCTCGGCGAGGTTGGTGGTGAACGTGGTCAGCACGATTCGGACCTGCGGGTCGCGACAGGCCAGCGCGCGGGCCCGGTGGACCAACACGACGGTTTTGCCGGTGCCCGCGCCTCCGGACAGGCGGAACGGACCGCTGTAACTGCGTTCGACGTAACGGCGCTGTTCGGGGTGCAGGAAGACTCGCCAAGCGCCGAAGTCACCGTGTTCGATGACGCGGCGCAGTTCTTCCTGGTCGCCGATGAACGCGTACTGGAGAGCCGCTGCGGGCCGCATGAGTGAGTGCAGGACATCGGCGTCGTCATCGCCGGACGGAGCGGCCTTTTCCAGTTGCATGCGCGCGACGATCGCCTCGACGGTGTCGCCGGCGGCGAGGTCGACCAGGATGGTGCCGATCCAGCCGTCGTAGCGCTGGGCGAGGTCGAGCACAGCGTCCTCGTCCGCGGCGGCGAGCGCCTGATCGGCGACGTCGTTGGGCAGGCCGAGGGTGTCGATCAGGGCCCCGTGGTCGTGGCCAAGACGGGCGAGCAGCGGCTGACCGTCCGGCAGGGCCGTGTTGGGCGGGACGGGCGCGCTCGGCGCCGCCGGCAATGCTATCTCCTCGATCTGCGGCAAACCGTTGATCGGGTTGACACTCAGCCGTACGCGTTGTGCCACGGCGATCGCATCGTCGTGCGGCCAGATCCCGTGAATCACGTAGTGGCGCTCGTCGTTGCTGTCGAGGCGGAACATGACGGCCCGCCAGGAGTCGTTGACCCGGCCGGTGCGAACCCGCGGGTCCACAGCGTTCTGGATTGGTTCGACGTGCAAACCGGGAGTGGTGTCGTCAACGCTGAGCTTCTGCAGGAACGCCATGGCCTTGCCATGGATCGAACCGTCGAGCTTGCTGGCAAGCTTGCCCATGATGATGGTCGGCATCAACGCTCCCCGGATCGATGCGAAGTGGCACCGGCGACGGCGACGGCGACCAGCTCGGGTGAGGGTTCCACCACCAGCCAGCCTGCTGCGGTCAAATCTGCGCGATCCTCCGGTGGCATGTGCGAAAAGGCGACAGCGATTCGGAGGTTGGGCCAGGACACGTCGAGCGCGATGCCGTCGGGGCCTTCCTTGCCGATTGCAGGCGGAGTGGCGAGCCCTTGGGCGGCGAGGGCCGCGACAAGCTCACGTTCCGCCCCAGGTGCCGCTCTGTCGTAGACGTCTGCCCATGCTCCTACGGGTCGGTTGTCCTGCCGTTCTGTCTCGTGGTCAGCGCTACTTGACGGGGCGACAAGGCTGGTCGTGGTCACCACAGTGGGCCAGTCGCGTACCGCGAGAGCATTGGACAGGCGCAGCCACCCTCGCCACGCGGCCGCGTGGGCGTCGTCGAGAACCTCGTTACGATCGTCGAGGACGACGGCCACGCGCACCATCGTTGTGGGCAACATCTCGATGACCGCGGCAAGTGCGCCCACACGGTACAGCTGGACCCGGCGGTCTCCCGTAGGGAGATGTTCGTCGAGCAGGACGGCGCGGGCCACCTCCTCGAGGCTGACATCATCGGGGACCTGCATTGGCTGCGCGCCTCGGGACAGGAACATCGGCACAGCCCGGGCAACGGTCTGGACCGCGCCCGGATTGGGGGCAGTCACCCAGTCGACGAGCCAGTCCACCGGGCCACGACCGAGCGCCCTGTACGCCTCTGGTGGCGCCTGAAGCTGCGGCACGTTCATCAGGCTGCCGGCGAGGTCGGGGCTGTACCACTCCGGTCGACGGTCGGCGTCCTCCGTGGACAGATCATGGAGGTTGACACCAAGGACGATCAGGCCTGCGTCACGCAGGTTCGCTCGCTTGGTCGCGTCGTCGGCGAGCCGGTTGCAGGCAGCTGTGGCGTGATAGGCCCGCCCGTCCGTGAAGATCGCCACGGCCGGCACGTTCATGTCGGTGGTCTGCAGCAGGAAGTCCGGGCGGGAGTCGGCGATGTTCGCCTGCGGAGTGAGTGTCCACTGCCGGTGCGCACCGGGCAAGGTGAAGCGGACCAGATTGCCGGTCGGGCCCGGTGTCTCGGTGACGGCGGCACCGTTACGGCGTAGCTGGCCGACCAGCAGCCGGTGGAAAGCGCGTTCCAGATGCGACTCCGGCTCCTCGTGGGGTGCCACCTCGGTCACGGTCCAGGCCGTCCCTTCAGCGGTCAGGGCATCGGGGCCCAACGCGAGCAGAGTGCGCAGGTGCCGCTCGGCCGAGGCGCGGGAGACGCGCCGGACCGCACCAGGAGCGGTGAACGGCAGCAGGCACCGATGACAGGCAAGCCGTTCCTCGTGCCGGCACTCGCAGTCGCGGACCCGGTTCCAGGCCAGCACGAGCAGTTCACGCAGGCGGTCGGGGTCGGCGTTCTCGGCGAGGTAGCCGGTGCCACCGGGGACCGCGTCGTGCAGCAGAATCGCCTCGTGGTTGTCCGTGCCGTCGGACAGGGTCGGATCCACGACGTGCTCGACGCGGATGTGATCCGGATGGCCACCCATCTGTTCACGTAGGCCGAGCAGCAGCGCCGCAGCGAGGCTGGGCACGGCGAAGTCGTCGCCGATGGTCACCGAGCGAGGCAGCCGGATCACCAGCCCTTGGGTACGCAGTGTCCGCGACAGGGCAACCGTGCTCGTCACCTCGACGGCAGATGTCCGGTGTGGACACCAGGGACGGTGCTCGTGCGGCCGGTTCCGCCCGGATTCGGTGTCCTTCTTCCCACAGCCGGAACAGACCCGGAACAGCATGCCCTGCCGTTCGTGACCACCGACGGTTCGGGTGACTCCATGGCTCGGTGTCCCCAGATTGATCCACCGTAGGTCGACCGAACGCAGATAGGTACAGCCGAGCCCGGTGTCCTCGACGAACCAGCGGCGCACCGCGTTGGCGGGGTCGATGTCGGCAGCAGTGACGATCTGGAACGCGGCGTGACCGCGCTCGTCGCGACGGTCGGAAATCGCCACCTCGTCCCGACGAACCTCGGCCGACACGCGGGTCAGCTCGACCACGTCGATGCGCTGGCCAGTGTCCTGGATACCGCGGCTGCCGCACCGGGGACACGGTGGTACGGGGAGTTCTCGACCGGATTCGGCGACGTCTGCCGCATAGCCGCAGGCAGGGCAGAACGCCCAGGTACGGATCGACGCGCCGTCAAGCCCTAGGTCGACCGCATCGATCGTGATCTCCCATCCACGGGCATAGAACGTGGCCCCTGGGGCGAATTCACGCAATGCGTGCGCCGAGCCACGTTGGAACTGCGCGGCGCCGTATTCGTACACACCAGTGTCCGGATCGGTCCAGGACAGGCCCACATCGAGCGTGACCGAATCGTCGAGCAGGGTGTAGTTGGGCAGCAGCCCGTACTCCTCCAGGACGCTGATCCAGTACGTGCTGCGCAGATGAGAGAGCTGGCTGGCGGTCAACTTCCCGGTGGCCTTGGCCGAGCGCAGCGCCTGCCGGTCGTCGTCCGTCACGGCCGGCGACGCCACGCGCGCCTCCAGATCAGGCAGGAGCTTGACAATTTCGGCTTGCCGTTGCTGCAGTGTCTGCACAGTCTCCTGCCACCGCTGGCTGGCGGCGTGCACATGGTCGGCAAAGCCGCTGGTACGCGGCCCGTTTGCGGGGCGCAGCCACTCACGCAGGCCAGTCACCACCTCGTCCGGCAAGCCGTCGAAGGTGGCGACGAACCGCGGCAGGTACTCGTCAACGCCTTGCTCGGCGTGCAGGACAAGGTCGCCAAGGAACGTACCCGGCTTGCACGATCCGATCGCCCCGGCTGCCCTGCGCGGGTGAGGCCGTCGGACGTCGCGGGCGAACGCGTCCGCCAGATATGCGGTGTACTGCCGGCGCAGAATCTCCTCGGCCGCCAGGTAGGTCGCCGGTGGCCGTACCTCACCGTCCACAACGGACAGTGGGTCGCCGAGCTTGGGCAGCTGCTCACCACGGCCGGTGACAAAGGCGAGGTCGAGAGCGTTGCCGGTGAGCCGCCCCGCCCGGCCCACGCGCTGCAGGTAGGAGGCGACGGTGGGCGGCAAGGAAGCCAGGAACACTGCCGAGAGGTCGCCGATGTCGATGCCCATCTCCAGTGTGGGCGTGGCCACCAGCACGTTCGGCGCCTGTGGGCTACCGCCCGAGTTGCGGAACCCGTCTTCGTAAGCCAGGCGAGTCTCGTCGTCGAGCAGGCTGGTGTGTTCCCGGGCCACGACCCGGCGCATGTCCGGGGAGGCGTACAGGCGGCGATAGAAGTTGTCCGGCAATGCCTCGGCGGTCAGACGGCCACGACACTGCACGTTCAGGCACGGTGCTCCGGCGAGCTGCTCGACTGAGGCCACGGAACCCGGAGTCGTGGCACGACACATGTTGCAGACCAGCAGGTGCCGACCGAGGGACAGGTCTGCCAGCTTGGTGGGCGCGACGACGACGCCGGACGCGGGGATGGCGTACACGGTGGCACCGGAGTCGCTGGTGGTGGTCGTGAGCACGCCGTCACGGGCCAGCCGGTCCAGCAGCATCCGGGCCAGCCGCCCACCGTCGGGCGGGGAAACGTCGAGTACCCGGGCGGTCCAGCGGGCGTACCAGGACTGGGCGGACGTGACGGCGTCCAACCCGCGAGTCGATCCGCCTTGCCCACCGACCTTCGGATACGCCGGGGCGGGCCGGTCCCGGGGGAACGCTGGCATACCTTCACCGCGCGGGCGTCCGCCCCAGATCGACCAGTCCCGTCCGTCGTCGGCGCGGTACCGATCGAACCACGGATGGTCGATCGCGCCCTGGGCGCGCATCCGGTCCAGCACGCCGCGTACCCACTGCACCAGTGTCGAATCACTGCGGGTCTCGGCGTCGAGCTGGTTTTGCCAGGAGGTGCCCTGTAGGGCGGCGCGAGCGACGCCGGCCATGCGCGGGGGCAGGCCCGCCTCGACCTCGACGGCTACCGAGCCGGTCAGTTCCAGGGTACGGCCGGTGCGTGAGTTGAGGCCGAATTCCAGCGCGGCGTCGAGCGCGAGCCGCTTGCGGACCCGGGAGCGCACCGAGGCGCGTGCCCCGCGCAGCGTCTTCGCCTGCCAGAAGTCGGTGAAGGACTCCCGATCGGCGCAGTCGGGAGCGAGGATGCGGTAGCGCGCGAACGGGTCGTTGCCGGCCTGCCGGATCACTTCGTCGACCAGCGCGTCGAGGGCGAGCGCACCCTCGCTCACGGCATCGTGGAATACCGACCGCAGGGTGAGTGTGTGCGAACGGGCCTGCACGAACCCGGCGCGGTGCGCGGCATCCTGCACCGAGTCGGTGAAGACGAGTGCCTTCTTCTCCCGTGCGTCGAGGGTGGGCGAGCCGAACAACGTGGACAGCGACACCGACAGCAGTGTGGCGATCGCGCTACCGAGGAACCGGATGCCGTCCTCCTGCTCGCAGGATGGGCACGTGTCCTTGCGGCTCTGGTCGTCGGCGTCGGAACCGACGTTGGTGAGCACCGGCAGGATCCAGCCGTCGCGCAGATCGGGATCGTCCTCGGCCACGCTGGTGAGCAGTTCCCGGTGGCGCACGGAGAACCACATCAGGCCGTCGACCGGCCGCTCGTCGTCGAGGCCGACGGCCGCCTCGGCGGGCGCGTACAGCAGCGGACGGAACCGGCCTTCCCTGGCCGCGTGGTTGCGGCGGATGTCGTCGTCGTCCACCGCGAAGCTGGTTCCCACGGGCGCCAGACCGATGCCCCACCCCGACCGGCCGCAGTGGCGGCAGAAGATCGCCGGGAAAGACGGGCGGGCCTCCTCCGCGTCGCCGTCGGCGACCGGCGGTCCGTCATCACCCCACCGGAACCGTGCCGAAGCCGCCGCGGCCCGGTCGATGCGTGTCAGCTCACGCACCCACAGGTGCACGTCGACCGACAGCGCGTCCCGGCCCACAACCGCGCGCACATGGCCGAGCGCCGCCAACACGTAGGACAGCAAGATCGTCACCCGGTCGGCGTCCCCGTCGCCCCGGCCGAACACACGAGCGGCCAAAGCGTCGAGGGGCACCGCATGCTCGGCCTGCCGAGCCAACTCCTGGACGAGCGGATGCGCCCGGCACACCGCCAACAAGAACTCGGCCGAGCTGTCGTCAAACCGATCCGCGTCGACTCCATAGAGGACGCCCAAAATCGTGTGAGCGATCTGTGCGCCAGTGGCGTCGTTGCCGTGCACCGACACCGTATCGGCCGCTCCCGCTACGTCGAGGTCCTCGGTCCCGACCGGGGTGAGTCCGGCCGCTGCGACGGTTTCGACCGCGTCAGCGGTCCACTCGTTGAGACTCAGCCGGGTCTCGGTCACGATGGCGTCGGCGTCGAACCGCTCCCCGAAGACAGCGCGCGCGAAATCGAGCATCACCGTAGGGTCGCCCTTGTCGCCCAGGGTCGCCGAGGTGGCGACCGGAGTAGCAAGGCCGAGCGGTCGAGCGCGTGTCGCATCGTCGATGCTCGGGTCTTCGTCGAGCCAGTGGCTCTTGAGCGCCAGTCCGAGCCGGCGCAGCAGCATCGCGACATCGGTGCCCTGCGCGCCGTCGTACGTGTGGAACTCGTCGAGTACCAGGTAGCGCAGGCTGGTCGACGACTGCCGCCACAGGTCCTGGTCCTCGTGGCGCAGCAGCAGTTGGTCGAGCATCTTGTAGTTGGTCAGCAGGATGTCCGGCGCGCTGTCCCGGATGATCGCCCGATCGGTGATCAGCCCGTCCGAGGTAACCGTGGTGCGGGTTGACCCTTTCTGTCCGATATAGAGCGCAGCGGTCACGTCGGCGAGAGCGGGATGCGTGGTGAGCAGTTTCGTCAGCCGGGCCGCCTGGTCGTTCGCGAGCGCGTTCATCGGATAGAGGATGAGCGCTTTCGTACCCGTCACGCCCTCCCGGCGAGCGCGCAGCACGTGGTCGAGGATCGGGTAGAGGAACGCCTCGGTCTTACCTGAGCCGGTGCCGGTGGTGACCAGCGTCGGCAATGGACGACGTGGCCTCCCGTCCGCGGCGGACGCCAGCCGAGCGAACGCCGCCGCCTGGTGCCCGTACGGCGGGAAGCCCTCGTACCAGCCGAGGGTGTCCCGCCAACCGGCATCGGCTGGTCGGAACGGCAACCGCAGCCGGACGTATGGGCCCTTGAACATGCCCGTGTCGGGATCGGACAGGAACCGGTCCAATCCATCGCGGGCGTCTCCGTCTGTGAGCCCGAAGGTCGTCGTCAGGTAGTCGACGAGGCTCGTCCGGATGCGAGCCGCCTGCAGGGTGGGCAGCAGCTCACTCACGAACGCTCCTCTAGCAGGCGCTCGAAATGGGCATAAGCCTGCCGCATGTCCGCCTCCCGGTCCAGCGTCACGAACGGCAGCTCGTAGGTATAGGCGTTGCCCGCCTGATTGGTCGCGGTCCGCTCCTCCTCGGTGATCCGGTCGCCCTTCTTCCGCCATACGGTGAGCACCGAGTTGGGCACGAGCCGTCCATTGGCGTCGTAGTAATACACATTCCGGTCATAGCCGTAGAGCACCGCGAACTCGGTGCGGTAGATCGTGCACAGCTCGTCGGCGGCCAGCCCAAGCGCCAGCGCCACCAGCGCGTCAATCTCGACGAGGGCTTGCCGCCGATCAGCCGCGATCCGTAGCGGTGTGTCGACATCCCAAACAGGCCTGACGGCCCCGAGCGGCTGCCGTCTCGCGTGCGTAAGACCTCCGGCCCATGCGTCTTCGCGGAATGATCGGCGGTAACAGCGATACCAGAGGTCTCCATACGCATCCGCAATGCAGTTGAGCCTTAGGGTGCGCAAAACAAGTTCCGACAGGAAGGCGTCATTCGCATACGGAAGGCGCCGAACAGTCGCTGCCGTGATCGCCGACTTAGGCGCGGCACGAACGAAGAAGTCAGCCAACAGCGACGATAGAACTGCCAACATTGCAACCAAGGACTCCGGTTCAGAACTAACCGAACTTACCGATGAAACCGTATGAACATGAGTACTACCTGGCGGAATGAGCGCTGGAATTAAGGTTCGCTCGTTCTTATTGGCCGCCATTGCACGCCATGCAACGCGATAGAAATTGCGGGCGGGATGGGCGTTCTGGTCGCCCCAGTGGGTGTAGTCGCGGGCGTAGCGACTCCGGTCGCCTCGAGGTTTGTACGCAGTGACCGGGATTGCGTCGGCTGACAGTGCCTCAAAGTCCGTCGCCGACCAATCCTGGTTGTGCAGCATGGTCTTGTTCGGCGCCTTGTACATCGGCGTGGCCACGAACAGGTGCGGGCCTTGCAGGATCACGTCGTCCCAGGACGCCGGCTTGCCCCATTCTGATTCGAAGTACCCACTCTTGCGATCCCGACTCTCGTGCCAGCCTTCCGAGAAGTGGAGCTCCAATTCGCCGATCCGTCGCGCGTGCGAAAGCTTGTCAAGGACCGAGACCGTGGAGCGGTTGACCGCGTATACCATCCGAGTCTGCCGAACTGGCGTTTCAGGGGATTCGAGGATCGCGTGCCACATGCCAAGGGTTTCGTCGGTGACGGTGGTAATGCGGCTGCGATGCGGGCGCACATCCCAGTTACCATCCGGATCCTTAATACCAGGTTCAGGCCCAGAGCCATCGTGGTCGAGCGAGCGAATGACCGTGTCGGGATGGTAAAGCGACGTGGCCATACGGAAGTCAGGCACCGGTTGCACTGCGCCGTAGACGTGCACGCCATAACTTACTTGATCGTGAATTTCGAACAGTTTCAGCTCGTTGACGAACTGCCAGTGACGCCTAAGCCGTCGATACGCGTCACAACGAAGAGCTGCAGCCTTTTCGTCGGTGAAATGCGACTCGGGATGAATAAGGCCGACGACTCCCACAGGTGAGGCGTTGCGCCAGGCCTGAACCATGAAGCAGCGGTAGAAATCCGGCGTCAACCGCTCCAGTTGGGGGAAGTTCGCCACGGAGCCGGCGAATGCGATGGCCGCCGCAGTGGTCGCAACCCCTTCCGCAGCGGTATCAACGCATCTACGGTCCGTCCACGCCTCGGCACGTTTGCGCTCCTTGGCAGTGACGGATGGCCGTTCGGCGAGCTTCCACCAAGGATCACGCTCCGCAAGCAGCGCCTCAAAATCGGTTCGCGGCCTTACCCACGGCGGATTACCGACTTGCAGGTTGAATCCACCCTTGACGAAGACAGGCGCAAAATCCAGCGCCCAATGAAAGAAGCCTTCACGATCGGCAACGGCTTCACATACTCGCAACCATGGATGCGCACGTAGCGTCGCGTCAACGGTCAAACAGCCGGCAAGGCCCAAGTCCAGCTCTTCGTATACATTCAAGTCTTCCCAACTCACTGCGGTGCCAAAGGTGAGCTGCCCCTCAGGTGCCCGCCGCTTACCAGCATGGACGCCGACGAGCATGCGCATGCCCTCGATCCACTGGTCGAGGTTGGGAGGCGTCACTGCATCGCCAGCCTGGCCCGTCACTTCCTCGACGAAAGCTTCAGAGACTGGCCAATACCAGAGGGCGCACCATGCATCCATGACGCGACGCAGACGTCGATAGGCACCGGAGGGGTCGGCAAGGGCCGCCTCGATCTCGGCCCTCTGAACCTTTCCGCCCGAAGGTATGTCTTGACCACGCCACACCGGGACTGACCGACGGATCTCTGATTCTGCAACCCCGAGCCGGTTCGTCGCGATCTGCCACAGCTTCTCCACCCGCCGCGCGAGGTCGCAGAGGGCTTCGATCTGCCTCTGTGTCGGCTTGCTAGTCACATTCTTGCGCCAAGTTTTGAGACGGGCCCGAGACTCGGGATAGAGATCCCTGGCCTCCTTGGCCTCGTTGACCTCCGCAGAGGAACCCCACCCGATTGACGGCAGTAGGAAGTGGTGGATACCGCCGCCGGCGACCCGTCCCGCCTCGATGTCCTCCACGAGCGACGCCAGAGGAACGTCTCGCGGTACTTCGTTCAGCCAGGACTTGTCGCTGACCTGCCTGCGCTGGTACACCGCCCTGCGGGCGCCAACGAGGGAGTTGCCGCGCCGCAGATGCAGCCCGAACCACGGCGCCGACAGCCCCTCGACCATGGTGTCTAGCCACAGGGAGATCTCGGCCAGCTCGACAGCTGTGGCGTTGAGGTCCACGCCGTACACGTTGTGCAGCGCCAGGTAGGCCTTGACCTCCTGCAGCCGGCGCGGGTACTCGTCCGGGTCGATGCGCACGCCCAGCTCGTTCTGGCGGCGCTTGAGGTACTGCTCGGCGAGTTGCCGCACCGCTTCGATGGCGAACGCCCCTGAGCCCAGGGCGGGCTCGCAGACGGTCATCTGCAGGATCTCCGCCGCGGCCGTAGTGCGGCCGTCCTGGTCGAGCAGTTCTTCGAGGGCTTGGCCGACGGTGAAGCGGGTGAGTACCTCGGGCGTGTAGTAGGACGCGGACTGTTGGCGCTCCCGCCCGGCCAGGCGGAACACGAACGAGCCCTTCTGGTGCAGCACCGGCCGCAGCTCACCCGTGTGCGGGTCGACGGTCTTCACGAAGTCGGCCGGCGCGATTCCGTCGGCTCGCTCGACGGGAACGACCCATGACCCCTTGGAGCCGTCACCGTTCTTGGCCACCTCGTAGAGGTCCGTCTCGGCGAAAAAGCCGGTGTAGGACATCAGGCCCTCGTAGACCGCGCCGAGCTGGTTGATGCCCAACTCCGCGTACGAGATGAAGCCGCGGTCCTTGCCGCGAGACTCCTTGCTCAGCAGCAGATGGGTGAGCACCTGCTGCAGCGCGGCGTTGCCCAGCCCAACGGCATCGATGTGCGCGGTCGCTTCCGGCCGGAACAGGTCGGCTCGCAGCGCGTTGAACGGCAGTCCCTCGGCGAACGCCGAATCATGTTCGTCCTCGCTGCTGCCGCCTACCGCCATCGGGGCGTGTCCGGTGTCGACCAGCCCGAACAACACGCCCATTGAGTCGTACAGGTGGGTGCCGTTGCGGGACCGTGGGCTGGCCAACTCGACCTGGACCAGCTCGCGCAGCCGGTCCAGGCTGTAGCCCTGGTCGTACTCGCGGGCGCCGACCGGGAGCACGCCCAGTTCGGGCGATGCCTCGGCGTAGAGCAGGAACAGGACGCGGTAGAGGAACCGCAACGCCTGCTTGGCCAGCGGCTGGGCCTCGCTGGCCGGCAGTGGATCGAGTCCTTTGTCTCGCCGGCGGGTGACCACCTCGTTGGCGATGATTTCGATGGACAGGCGGACTCCGTCGCGCAGGTCCTTGGAGACGCCGACGGTGTGTTTGATGGAGGCTTCGAGAACGTCGTGCCACCACAGCTTGCCGTCGGCGTCCGGTGCGATGGACTGGGCAGAAAGGCAGGTGAGCGCGCGATCGATCTCCCCGCCCTTCTTCCCCTCGTTGCGTTCGCAGACCAGTTGCACGTCAACGGCGAGGTAGCGGCCCTCGGCCCAGCGCTCCCGCTCGGCGAGCAGCACCCAACGGCCGGCGAGCACGAGGACGAGGTCTGGGGCGTCGTCCGCGACGAACAGCGCCGAGGTCAGCCGCGCGGCCGACTTCACCTCCTCGGCGTCCTCGCTGAGTTGCACGGGCTCGCGCAGGGTGACGGCGTCGCGGGCGAGCAGGTCCTCGACCACGGCGACCGGTCGAGCGGTCATGACGACCAGGGGTGCGTGCTCGGTGACACCCGGAGACGACACCCGGAGCAGCGGGCCCTGCCGGTCGAGGACGAGGCCATGACCGGTCAGTTCGAGCACGTCAAGTAGCCGTTCGTGGACTGCGGCCGCGGCATTGTCGGCACTGCGTCCGTCGCGTGCGTCGGCCTCGGCGGCCGGGTCGAGAAGTTCGGCCAAGGCCGCTAGGTCGGTCTCCAGGCCCTGCCGGGCATCGACGAACCGTGATCGGGGTGTTTTCCTCCCCTCCTTGGCCTCCGCGTCCCAGAATGCCCGCCGCTCCAGCACCTTGGCGTGGAAAGACTCACTCTTGGCTTCGGTGGTGAAGTAGTGCTCCGAGATCCAGCCCTCACCGACGAGGATCGCGTCCGACCCGTTCATCGCGTCACACCTTCCACGTCCGGGACGACGACCAGTAGCGGCCGTGCGAGTTGTCGGTCCGGTGCCATGGCCTGCACCATGGCCCGTTCCTGTTCCACGCTCGCTCGCCGGTGTTTGATCTCGCTGCGTTGGATGAGCGCTTCGGCATCGTTGTCCCAGCGCTTCAGTCGGGTGGACCACTGGTCCACTCGGCTTGCCACGTCGTTGGCGGCTGCTTCGAAGAGGGTGAGCAGGTGCTTTTCGGCCTGGTCGACCGCCGGGGCCACGAGCCTCTGGAAAGCCTCCACGTCGTCGATCGGCCCCGGGTTGACGCGCGGCCGGTCCCAGCCCAGCGAGGCCAGCGCCTCCCGGGCCGAGCTGTGCGGGGCGATCAGTGCGAAAGACGGATCGTCCTGCGCTGGGAACTGCGCGGTCAGCCAAGCGACCGACACGACCTGGCCGCGCCTGTTGGTCAGCGTGCCCACGAGTAGGACGGTTGGGGCGTTCACGCCGCCGCGTACCGCGAAGACCTCGTTGCGGCCCAGCACGGCCAGGGCCCGGTCTGCGGCCCAGTCGAGGACGGGGTGCAGCGGAGCGAGATAGTGTGCGTCCGGCCAGCTCAGTTTCTTGCTGTCGCGCAGCGCCGCGGCGAGCCGGTCCTTGCCGCGCGCCGGGGTGGTCGCGAGCACCAGCTTGTCGGTGACGTCACGTTCGGCGAGGTACTTCTGCGGCAGCACGTCCAGGCGCTGCACGAGGTCGGGTGGTGGGTTCAGCTCGACAGTGCCGAAGGCGGCGTCTCGGCGCCACCCGACTCCACCGCGTGCCGGTGGCGCCGTCGGGTCGATGAAGGCTTCCCGTAGTGCATCCTCCAGATACGACACCTCGTCGTCGTACAGCATCGAGCCGAGGTCTGTCCCGGCGGTGGTCTCCGACTGGTGCGTCGCCGACGGCTCGGGCATGGGTGCGGGTGGCGCGTCGAAGAGCTGGGCGAACAGCGCGCCGAGGTCGTTACCGGCCGTGACGGCGGCGACCGGGCGGACCACGTCGTCGAACTCCTTGCTGCCGGCCAGCACGGCGCGAATGTCGTCCTCCTCGCTCTTGACGTCGTAACGCCCCATCAGGGAAGCCACGTCACCGAGCGCGGTGTGTGCCTCGTTCTCCTTCTCCACCAGCTTGGCGAGGATCCGGATGTCTCCGGCGAACCGTTCGCTGGCTGGGTCGAGCAGCAGTGCCGTGATGCGCGGGGCGTGTTTCTGCCCGTATCGGTCGATGCGACCGTTGCGCTGTTCGATGCGGATGAGGCTCCAGGGAATGTCGTAGTGAATCAGGTCGTGACACTGGGCGTGCAGGTTCACTCCCTCGGAGGCCACGTCACCGGTCACCAAGACCCGCACCGGCGCCTGCTCCTGCTTGAACGCCTCCACGATGTTCTGCTGTTCGTCGTCAGCCAGCCCGCCATGCATGAGCGCGACAGCGTCGGCAGGCAGGCCAAGGTCACTGGGAAGACTGCGGTGCAGCCAACGCAGAGTCTCCAGGCGCTCGGCGAACACCACCGCCCGGACCGGTGAGCCGCGGCCCACCCCGATCTGTTTCAGGTGCTCGACGAGCCGTTGGTACTTGGCTGGCGGCCGCCGCAACGTCTTGTCGTTGAGCTCAGCCAGCCGGTGCAATGCCTGTCGTTCCACCCCGGCCCGGTCGTCGTGCCCGAGGCGCCCCAACCGCCCGTCGATGGTTTCTTTCAGCGCGGCCGGCGAGGACAGGAACGCCTTGGCCAGCGTCCACGGAAACAGCGATGCGTTCTGCCCGGAGTACGGGCTGCCGCCACGACCCGGCCACAACCAGGTCTCTTCCAGTTCGCGGGCCACGGCGTTCTCTTCGTCCGTCGCCGGCACGAGGACGTTGTCCGGCTCGCGCCGTTCGGCCCAGTCGCCGCCGACGACCTGGGCGACCTCGGGGCTGTGCCGGTGCCGCCGGATGACCAGCCGTCGTATTTCGTCTGGGTCGAGCCGGTCATCGGCCGGCACGGACGAGGGGTCCAGCAACCGCAGCAGCTCGGCGAACGAGTCGGCACGGCCATTGTGCGGGGTTGCCGAGGCGAGGATCAGCGCCTCGGCGTTGCGGGCCAACAGCCGCGCCAGCCGGTTGTTGAGCGTCGCCGCGTTGGACAGATTGTGCGACTCGTCGATGACCACGGCATCCCAGCGCTGCTTGCGCAGGCTCGTCACGTACCGATCGGACTTGAGGGTGTCGATCGAGATGATCACCCGCTTGTAGTAGGTGAAGGGGTTTCGCGTTGCCGGCAGCTTCTGGCGCACGCGCTGAATGCCGGCGGAGTCCAGCCGGACGAACGGCAGCGCGAACCGGCACCACAGCTCGTGCTGCATCTGCTCCAGCACATGCCGCGGGGTCACGACGAGGATCCGTTCACCACGGCCACGCCGCACCAGTTCCGAAAGGATCATGCCGATTTCGAGGGTCTTACCGAGGCCGACGGCGTCAGCAAGCAGAATCCTCGGCCGCAGGTTCACCGGATCGAGTGCCTTGCGCACCGCCGACTGCTGGTAGCTCAGCGCGTCAGCCAGTCCTTGGACGGCCACTGACAGCGAGCGCTCCCCGAGTGGCACGGGGATCTTACGAATGGTCGACTCCAGCCATAGCCGAGCAGTGCGGTAGCGCGGGCTGTCGTCGGCCACTACCTGCGCGCGGGCCGGCTCCAATGGAACGACCTCGTCGAGGCTCGTGTAGAACGAGGCGCTGGTGTCGCGGACCAGTTCGCCGAGGCCCTGCACGTGGACGAGGGTGCCGTCGGCGGTCTCCTCGACCGCTCGGACCAGCCACTCTTCGTCGCGGATCACGACGATCGATCCTGGCGCGAGTGCCACGCGGTCCTCGGACTTCGTTGCCGTCACAGATACGTTCTCCGTCATCGAGTGCAAGAGAGGTTCATCCACAGCGCATGGTCATTTTTGCGGCCCGCAGCGTAACTCGCAGTGAGAGCTGTCGTGGTCTCCTTGGCTAAGGTCGAGGACATGGACCACTCGGTGGCTCGGCCAGCACCGCTCGACGCTGCGACGTCAGCTCGGCTGCGGCGCCAACCACGCTCCGCCACCAAACCGGAGGTCGCGCTACGTCGCGAACTACACCGCCGCGGCCTGCGGTTCCGTGTGAACCACCCAGGGCTTCCCGGTCGCCCAGACCTTGCATTCACCCGAGCGAAAGTCGCGGTCTTCGTCGACGGATGCTTCTGGCACTGCTGCCCCGACCACGGCACGTTGCCTCGCAACAACCGGGATTGGTGGCGTGCCAAGCTCGACCGCAACGTTGCCCGCGACCGAGCCAAGGACGCCGCGCTCACCGGCCTGGGGTGGAGCGTCCTGCACGTGTGGGAACACGAGGCGCCTGGTACGGCCGCCGATCGGGTCGAGGCCGAATGGCGGCAACGGCTTCCCTCCGTCACGAGCTGACCGCCATACGCAGATAACCGTCGGCGCCGAACAGCGTCTTCCGGTTCAGGAAGCGGTTGAAGAACCGGCACGACGGCTCTCCGAGGTGCACGCAGGCAGTGCACGCCCCGCTGCCCCGGCTGCACCCCGGATCCAGGGGACAGCGATGCTCGGCGTCGACGAACGCAGCCAACAGATCGTCGAGATTGGACTCGAAAACCGCCTGCATGCCACCCAGGACGAAGTCGCCGCGGGCGGCGGCATAGACGAAGAACGCCAAGTGGCCAGGAAGAAGGTATTCGCTCAAAGCGTCGCGTTCGATGCCGGAGAAGACCGCGGTTTGGCGGATGAACCGGTGCGCGTAGGTGTGGACCAGCCTGAGCACGTCGGCGCCGGGTGTGTCCATCGACTGGTCTTCGCGTTTGTCGGGGATCACTGCCGACTGCAGGACCGCAACGCGCGCCGCAACTGGATCACTGTCACCGATCGACCAGCCGGTCAGCCGGTGGCCACGACCCGACAGCCAGCTTGCCACCCGTACCGGGTCCAGACGTACCAGAAAAGCCTCCGTCTCGGCGAGGTTGCCGTAGAGGCGGTAGACGCCGCGCTTGCGTCGGAACGGCACTAGCCGGCACTTGGCTGGGTCATCCTCGCCTCTGGTGTAGCCGTACATAGCGCTCAGCACCGGGAACCGATCGACCAGGTCCAAGCCGTCCATGCCCGCTCGGGTGAGCGCCGCCGGGTAGCGGTCCCGGTAGCGCAGGTCGAGCGAGTCCCCAGGCGTCGTGCTACGCAACGCGGTCGTCGGCGTGCGGCTCTCGGCGAGTGCCATGGCGATGTCGACGGCTTCACGCTCGGCCTCTTCTCGCCGCGTACCCGGCAGTGAGTCGACCGGGTGGTCGCCGGGTTTGGCGAGCTGTCCGCCTTGCTCGGCCATGTCCGCCATCGTCTGGGCGAATGCCGGGTCTATGCCGTCGGCAATCAACTTCGCGAGGAAGTCCTCTTTGGTCTGCTTCGCGGTGACGTCCGCGGGGCGCTCGGCGGTCAGGCCCTCCACCACCCACACGAGAGCCTTTCGGGCACCGCCGGCGAGCTTGAGGCCTTCGCGGTGCTCCGGGCGCGGAGGGTTGATCAGCACCATGCCGCGCGGCGTGTAGACCGTGCGGGCCTTGTGGACGTTCCACCGCAGTGTGCCATTGCCGCACGGGCAGGTCCGGTTGAACCCGAGCCCCTGCATCGTCTGGGTGTGGCAGGTCGGGCACTTGAACGTGATGTCGGCAGCCTTGGCGCTTTTCGGGATGACCACCATCACGTCGTCGTGCTCTTTGCACCGCCGGATCCATGGCACCTCGATCGCGCCACAGTCGTGGATCCCGACGAAATGCAGCTGGCCCCACTTGCGCTGCCCGCATTTGCAGGGCCGCTCAACGGATCGGCCAATGCGCTTGCAGGCCCGGCACAGCCACACCTCTGGGTATCGCTCGACCGTGACGCCGCGCCGCTCATCGAGCTCCACGACTTCGATCTGGGCACCCCGCAACAGTTCGTCGCCTACGCCACCGTCGGTGTCGTGGACGAGCCACGCTCCGATCTCACGTAGCAGGTTCCAGCGGACGAGGTCCGTGTCGACCTGGATCGGGCTCGGTGCCGACCACTCGGAGACACGGTAGATGTCCCCTCGCAGGTCGACCGTTTGGTCAGGCAGGAAGGTCCGCAGGATCTGGCTGCCACTTCGACTTCCCAAGATCGTCATGTCGTCCGCCCAGTCAGTCGTGGATGGGAGCGGTGGCTTCGACGTCCCGCAAGCTCCTCATCGGAGGATTCGGGCCTAGTTCACTGATGAATCGCGCCTTGGTGGTCGGGTCCTCCAGATCGGCGAACCATGCCTTCAGCCAGTCGAGGATCTGCTGCTTGTGCAAGGTGTCCTCGGCTCCGTCCAATCCAAGAACCTCCGCCACGGTCGCGGCTTCCTGCGCGGGGATCAGGCCGGCATTGCGGGCGTAGTCGCGCAGTCTCGACGGGGTGCTCAGCCGCTGCCGGCTCGCCGGTTCGAGGAGCATCAGTATTCGGGCTGCCACGACGCCCGCGATCGTGAGATCCAGGACACGGCGGCTGCGGCGGGTGATCGGGATCGCGTCAACGAACCGGTCGCCCTGACGTACGTACGGTCCGAAGTGGCGGAACGTCTGGGCGTCGCGCTCCCGGCCGATCTTGTGTAGGACGTACACCAGACCGGGGTGCCGTCGCCCTACCCGTGCGGTCGTCTGGATGAACTCCGCCGTGGTCAGCGGTAGGCCCAGCATCACCATCGTGTTGAGCCGTTCGACGTCCACACCGTGGGAGAGCATCGAGCTTGCTGCGACGACGTGGACGCGTTCGTCGAAGTCGTCTTCAGGGTGCTCCAGTCGTTCGAGGATGCCGCGGACTTCGTCGAAGTCCGTCTGACCGGTGAGCTGCTCGACGTTGATGCCATCGACGGTGTTGTTGCTGCCCAGGCTGCGCCCGGCGGCCTCCACGTCGTAGAGGGTCGTGCCATAGACGACATTGGTACCGTACTGACTGATCAACATGTCGGCGTGCCGCGGGTCGACGCCTGCCTCCGCGCAGACCATTGTTGGGTCCTTCAGCAGGTCCCGTATGCAGTGCTGCAACGTGTCCAGGGTGCGGTCGCTCACGTGCTCCAGCGTCACCCCGCGCGGGGCAACGGCTACGAACCGGCGCAGAGGCTGCTTGGCTGGCACTGTCCAGAACGACTCGCCCGGTCGCGGGCCCGGTTGCGGGAACACCCTGCCCTGGCGCCGGTAGAGCACATCGACCTGGCGATCGTAGCCGGTCAGGGTCGCGCTGCTCGCTACGATCTTCGTCTGGCTGCCGCAAAGCTCGCTCTGTAGGTGATCCAGCAGGCTTTCGTAATGAGAGTCGACAGCGCCGAGGCTGTCGCGCAGCAGGTGCAATTCGTCCTGCAACCTCAGGGACGGCGCGAATCGCCGCGCATCCATCGGTAGCGGTTTGAGGACCGGGCCGCCCTGACAGTCGGGCACCAAGCAGCCGTTCGGTGTCTTCCAGCGTTCGGCGTAGGTGAAGCCGTGCCACGGTACCGAACACACCTTCTGCGGCGGTCCGACCAGGCCACGCATGGCCTGCTGCAGTCCGATCGAGGCGGCCTTGTCCAGAGTTCCGACCACTACGGTGGGTAGGAATCGGAACACTTCCTGGTCCACGACGTACACCGGCAGCGCCCGGCGGTGCATTCGACACGTCGGATTGGTGCAGCGGTGCTCGAGCTTCCACCGCTGGCGGTCGAAGTACATTTGCAGGTTCTCGTCCCGACAAAATGGACAACGCAACAGCACTTGATACTTTCCGGGCATTCCCGGGCTGGCCGGAGTGACGTCTTCGTCGTTCTCCGGCCTCGGGACGATCTTGTTGGGCGTGCCTCCCTGGCCGACGAGGAAGCCAAGACTGAACTCGCTTCCCCCCACGCCCCGTTCCTTACGGACTACCTCGGCCGCGGCCAGCGCGTCGGCGAACCGCTGCGTCTGTTGCAGGCTCAGCAGCCGCAGTGGGAAACGCGACCACGCCGTCACACCCAGGACTTTGCCGGTCAGGCGGTCGAAGAACGCCGCCGTCAACAGGAGTCCAAGGTAGGTCTCGGTCTTACCGCCACCAGTGGCGAACCAGACCGTGTCGACGTAGCGGGCCTCCTCCTCAGGCTCGGCGAGAAAGCGAATCGTCGACAACAGGAAGCCGATCTGGAACGGCCGCCAATCGGTGTACCCGCGTGCGCTGAGCCCGATCGCCTCATTCATCAGCTGAAAGGCACGAAGGATCTCCGAGCGGGTCCGCATAAGCTCCAGCCCGTTCTGCAGCCGGTCCAGTTCGGCAAACACCTCCGCCGCCGACCGGTCCGCCTCGGCACGCATCATCGCCGTCCATCCGTCGGCGGTCTGTCGAGCGTCCAGCGCTGCCGAGGACCAGTGAGCATCGTCGTAAGCGGCCAGTGCATCGAGCAGCGCCGCGAGCTGTGGCAGCGGGTTCGTGGCCAGCGTCGCGAACGACAGATCCGGCTTTTCCCGGGCGCTGTTCCAGTAGTCGGGCCGGTGGGTCTGCACGCTGACGGTGTCCGAAGTACGGAAGACCCCGGGCTTGGGTACGTCGATGCCGACGTTGACGCCGTAGGCGGGCACTGCTCGGTCGTAGCGGAAGCTGTCCGGCAGCGCCTCCAGTTGGAATGGCACCGTCATCAGGCCCGAGATCTCGATCTGGGTTTCGTACAGGTGCGAATCGGTCAAGCCCTTCGCCTTTTCGGGGCTGGTGTTGACCAGTTGCACCACCAGTTCGGTCTGTTGATGCCAGTCCTCCACGTCGACGCGTACCTCTGCTGTCAAGCCGGGCGCACCCACCAACGCGAATGCGTCGGCCAGTTCTTTGGCTCCGAACGCCCCACCCCTCGTTCCCGTAAGTACGGAAACATGCTCTTCGACAAGGTCGGTACGCCACCAGCGCTTGTCCGGGACGGGCCCATCCTTCGGATCTTGCACCCATGCCCGGGATCGGACCGTCACCGTCATAGACCAAGGTGGTCCGCTTGCCGGCCGCAGCCGAATGCCAATCGCGCACGGGTCCAGTCGTTCCGATCGTTCATCGCCTGCGCCCTTGCGAACCTCGTCCTCACACGCAAGCCGGCCCAACCAGAAGGTTCCCGCGGGCGCGACCTCCAACCGCTCCAGCCCGTCACCACGCCCTGCTGCGACGACCCGACGATCGAGCCACTCGACGAATGCCTCACAAGCCTGCTCCGGCGACTGGTCGTTGGTGCTGCGCACTACCCCGTTCCTCCCCAGGTGATCGCCGGCCCGACCGGCTCCGAATCGTCCATGACGTATGCCCGCAACGAGGCTATGGATCTGTCCTGCCGGAGCATGTCCAAGGACTTCTTCTGAATCTGCCTTATGCGCTCGCGAGTCACGCCGAAGGATGCGCCAATCTCGTCCAGCGTCTCTTCGTCGCCCGTGCCGATGCCGAACCTGCGTTCCAGAATCTCGACCGCGCGGGCAGACAGCACCGCCGCGAGCCCACGCATCAGGTCCTCCCGCATCATGGCGTGGGCAACGATTTCCGCCGGATCGGCACGGCCGTCGCGATCTTCCTCGGCAGCCAGCACGTCGGACAGCCGGAGGTCCTCCCCGTCCCCCAAGAGATGGTCGAGGCTGACCACGGACTGCACAAGATCGAGCACCGCTTGAACCTGCCCTGGCTCCATGCCAGTCGCATCCGCGACCTCAGCCAGACTGGGCTGACGGTCCAGCCGAGCGGCCAGCCTGGCGGCTGTTCTCCGGACCTTGCGTACCCGCTCGTAGACGTGGGCGGGAACACGGATCGTGTTCCCCTTGTCGGCGATACCACGTTCGATCGATTGCCTGATCCACCACGTGGCATAGGTCGAGAACTTGAAGCCCTTCGACCCATCGAACTTGTCGGCCGCGTGCATCAGCCCCAGGTTGCCGTCTTGGATGCGGTCGGCGAAGTCCACGCCGGACGACTCGTAATGCCTTGCCTTGGCGATCGAGACCACCAACCGTAGGTTGGCGCACACCAGCTCAGCGTGGGCGCGTCGACCTGCCTGGACCTGGGACCGCAAGCCTCGCCGGATGTCTGGCGCCAGCGTTCTGTCTCCAGCCTCGTCGAGTTCCCCTTGGGCCGCGGCACCCTGCGAGATCAACGACCACAATTCGACCTCTCGCGGGCCGTCGATCAACGCAAAACGGCCGATTGCCCGCAGGTACTGTCCGACTGCATCGCCTTGGTACTCGTCCCTCTGCTCGGCGGCCCGCATCGGTCGCGGGCCAGTAGGATCGGGTAGCTCGACTCTTGCATCGGTCAACAGATCCAAGAGCTCGCAATACTGGTCAGGTAGGAGCCCTCGGGTACTCGCGAGAAGCGCGACGTCCGCTCGAGTGAGGTGTCCTCCTCGGCGTGACCAATCCCCCAGCAAATCGTCGAAGGCCCGACCCACGAGGTCAGTCACGGCCCGCAGGGGAGGCGCCTCTGGCTCCTCCCGGAACATCCAGGCGAGGTCGCCGTCTGGCACCACAATTTGGGCCTCCTCCGGTACCTCACTCAGCACGACCTCCGCGCCGGTCGCACCGGGATCGGGTGAGGCAGCATCGTCCTGACTCAATGCGACCAGCAGAACGTCGATGTCGCGGTGGGTCAGGCCCTGCCGGGTCGCGAACTCGGACAGAAACTGCCGGCCTGTGCCTCCATCGTGAGTCTGGCGAATCGCACGCAGTTCATCCACCAGTTCGCCAACACGCGCCTCGTTCGATGTTCGACAGGTCGAGGCTCGTGTCGGGGTCGCCATGGCCACCTCCACCGTCTCAGGGAGAGCCCATCATAGGAAACGCGCACATCGACAATCGTGCAGACGAACAGGTACCGAATCATGATCGGTGCCCACTGCGCCGCCGTTACTCGTTCGAGGGACTCGTCTCCTCAGCAGCTGGGCTGACCCGAGCTCGGCGCGGAGCGCGTCACGAGCGAGCCCCTTGCTGGCCACCTTCTGGACTCGGTGTCGGTCCCACTCCACGATCATAGATCCACTACAGTCTCGACCATGGCAGCCCGACGCTACAAGATCTCTGCAGTCGATCTCTTCTGTGGCGTTGGAGGACTGTCCTACGGTCTACGGGAGGCAGGCATCCGCATCGCCGCGGGCGTCGACCTCGATCCTGCCTGCGCGTACCCCTTTCGTACCAACATCCGGGCACCGTTCCATCAGCAGGACATCTGCGACCTTACGGCCGACGAGCTCGCGGCGATGTGGCCCGCCAACACCGATATCCGCGTCCTGGCCGGCTGCGCTCCGTGTCAACCGTTCTCGTCCTACCGGCGTGGCGTCGACACTTCACAGGAGCGGCAGTGGCCGTTGGTCGACGAGGTACGCCGATTGGTTGAACGGACAAAGCCGCACGTGGTCACGATGGAGAACGTTCCTCGCATAGCGAGTGCCTCGATCTTCAAGAACTTCGTTTCTCGGCTCCAGAAGCTGGGGTACCACGTCGACATCAAGTCGTGCTATTGCCCAGAGTATGGCGTTCCCCAGCACCGCAGGCGGTTGGTTCTTCTGGCCTCGCGGCTAGGCGAGATCGTCGCACCGAAGGGCATTGTCAGTTCAGCTGAGTACGCCACCGTACGCCAGGCCATCTACGATCTTCCTCCATTGTCTCACGGGCAGGCGCACCCCCATGACCGCCTCCACAAGAGCCGCTATATGACTGAGATCAATCTCAAACGCATCAAGCGGTCCACACCTGGTGGCACCTGGGAAGAATGGCCCGAGGAACTACGAGCTCCATGCCATCGCAAGGCGTCGGGGTCGACCTTCCGCAACGTCTACGCACGCATGACATGGGACGATCCGTCTCCCACGATCACCACCATGGCGTACAACTTCGGCACGGGCCGTTTCGGCCATCCCGAGCAGGATCGCGCCCTCACTTTGCGAGAAGCAGCTAACCTGCAAAGCTTCCCACCAGATTACGAGTTTGTTGCCCCAGAAGAGCCGGTCCAGTTCGCTCCGCTCGGCAGACTGATCGGCAACGCCGTGCCACCCCGACTCGCCAAAGCCATCGGGACCGCGATCGTGGATCATGTCAAGGCGATCATGCGTGCTTCGGCCGGCGCAGCGGAAGCCCAGCGAACTAACCGACGAGTTACGCGATCGACAAGCCGCAACGCCTGATCCTCTCCCGTGACGACGGCGCAACTTGCCCGCAGCAGGTCAGTGCGCGGGTGGCCTTGCGGGTGCAGCGCCCGCGTTGACCGGCGCAGAGCAGCTGGCTGAAGTGCTACGCCAGTTTACGGGACACGTCGAGTGTGGCCCGATAGCGATCATGAGCAGCCTTTCTACCCCAGACTTAATCTCCGCAAATCAGCCTTACCAGAGACTCCCCGCCCCTTTACCAGGGGACCCGGTCAGCGGAGCGTCCGTCTATGCGGCTCACGTTTGCGCCATCGGTGTTCGACTGCAGATTTTGCTGAGGTCAGCTCGATCGAAACCGCGATAATCACGCGTCACCTGCTCGCCGCGCGGCGTGGCGCAGGGCGAAGCTTGCGGCGACATTTTCTTCGCCATCCCGGTCGACGCCGAGATTCGACACGTACCAGACTCGCTTGGCGCGGCCCATTGCAAGCAAAGATCAGCCAAATTTCTCATTCGATCGTTGCCAGTCCGCGGCAGCGGGATTCATTCGACCAGGCGCCACCGCCGCAACACTTTGCGGCCGTAATTGTTCGTGCCGGCGATTCGGTCCAACTCCGCGCCGGTCGGCATACGGCCCTTGGACCTTTCGGCCACGTAGTACGCCCACATGCGCTGTTCGGCGGTCGGCTCGGCCGGCGGGCGAGACGGCTCCGAAACGGCCGCGAGACGCACGACCTGGCCGGTCTCGCGCTTGATCTCCTCCATGTCTTCGGTCTCGGCGGTGGTCTCGCTCGTGGTCTCGAAGCGGTGCCGCTTGAGCGCACGGTTGAGGAGTTCGACGGCCAGCAGGAGTGCAAGCGGCGGACAGGCGGCGACCGCGATGGCGAACACATTCAGCTCTGGAGCCGAGGCGATGTTGGCGCAAAGCGAGAGCACGATGCCGAAAGCGAAAGCCAGCCAAGCGGCCCAGCGGCCGGTGGTTTGGTGACCGTGGTTGGTCTTCCACAGCTCGACCGTGGCCATGGTCAGCAAGCCATCGACGATCAGAGGCCAGATCGCGGCGGTGGTCTCGTCGGCACCGAACCTCAAGGCGAAATCGCGACCATGTCGGTACGAGGCGTATGCCGCGCCGAGCGCGACCAGGGCGGTGCAGACGCACTGCACCCACAGCGTGCGGTCCCATCGAACCGGGGATGCCGTGGCGCTCACCGCAGCACACCTCCCGCCGCACGCTGCGCGTCGTCCGTGCGGCAGCCGACGCAGACAAACACCTGTGATCCGGTCACCGACCGGCCCACCGGCACGTGCGGGATGCGGACGCGGAGGTAGTCAGCTCCACACACCACGCAGGCCAGCCCGTCGGCCTGGAGTGCGCTCAGCCCCATGATGGTCGTATTCGGATTCGCCGCCGGCTCGCCGATCCGCCGTGCGCACTTCGACGCTGCGCGTTCCAGGTCGTCACGCGAGGCTGGCTGTCCCGCGTTCGGCTCGACGGGCAGCGTGACCAGGCCCTCCTGGTAGGGCAGGCCGGTGAAGACCTTGACCGGCAGCCCGTCGGCGGTCTGGCCCAGCACCGAGACCACCCGTTGGGTACCGCAGGCGGTCCGCCAGAAATCGGCGGTCGGGTCGCGCAGCGAATCGTGCCACACCAACAGGTCACGTAGCTCCTGGTCCGGCTCGCCGAGTAGGAACAGGCGAACGCGCTGCCAGACACGATCTACGGCGATTGTGTGTGGCTCGGGCAGGTAGCGGTGCCGACGGAGATGCCGAGCTACCAGCAGTAAGGCGTCCAGTCGGTGCGACTCGGCCATTTCGAACGAGGCAGGCGTGCTCATCGGGCACCACCGTCCGGACGACGGCGACGACGCGTGATCTCCAGGGTGGCGGAAACCAGCAGTTCACAGCGGGTACGGGTTCGTGCGGATGGAGTCTGGTTCGTGCCGGGGGCACCAGCAGCATTCACACCAACGTTGACCTGCAGGTTCGCAGGTCCAGCATCCTCCTGGCGCGGCGGCGCTTCAAGTGGCGCTTGTTCCGCGACCGCTACAAGGGCGCCTATACCGTCCCCGGGAAGCGTGAGTTCAATCATCGCGTTGTCCGCTTCGTGGGCGACGTGGAGCCGGAGCTTGGTGAGCTCGTACAGCCGAGCGCGCAGGTCAGGCGGCAGTCGGTCGAGGTTCATCGCCAAGTGCGGGAGAAGCTCGACGACCGAGAGGTCGTCGGCTGTGGGGGCACTTGGCGATTCGGATTCGCTCTGGTCGAGCGCGGTGATCTGGTCCAGCACCTGCTGGTGGTCGGCGATCAGTGTGTTGTAGCGCTCGCGAAGCCCTCGAGTGAACGGGTCTGTCGGATCAGCGTTCTCAGCCTGGCTGAGCAGGTTGTCCTGCCGGCGTAGCAGATCGGCCGCCTGCTTCTGCAGTCGAGAGCGCCGTTCGGCGCGTTCGGTCTGCTCGCGTACATCTGCCTGCTGGAGGCCGCCAGTGAGGACCTGCATGCGCCGATGGCCAAACAGACACTCCTGGTAGGCCGTGTTGATCGCAGCCAGCAGCGCGTCCTCTCGAATGTAGACGGTCCCGGGATGGTCACCGAACTTGTCCAGCCGGCCACAGTTGTTGTCCTTCGGCCAGCACCGGTAATAGCTATGGCCGCGATGCCGATGCCCCAGCATGCGACGTTCGCAGCGGCACAGCACCCGTCCCCGAAGCTCGTAGACGTGCTTGGTGTTCGGGTGACGGTTCTGCCCGCTGCCGTCGCGTGAGCCGCGCTTGGCCGTCCTGCGGGTGGTGAGCTCGTCGAACATCCACTTAGGAATCAGTGGCTCGTGGGCAGGTTCGGTCGACCAGACCCACATCTCCGGCGGGTTGTAGACACCGGTTCCCCCGCGGCTGCGGCGGGCGCGACGGTTGTAGACCTGGCAGCCGGTGTACTTCGGATTCTTCAGCACGTCGGCTACCGAGGACTTCGCCCACGCTCCCCTGGCGCGACCGTCGCCCGGTGGTTCAGGTGGCGGGTGCGCCTCGAGATCGAGGTTGAGGCGCTCTGCGATCGTGCCGAAGCCCACGGCTGGCGATCATGCCCTGCCCGTCACGCGCCCGTTGCCGCAGGTCGGACGCGTGAACCGACTTCTGGAACCCCACAGGCCGCCGTGTGCCCGGTCACCTCCCTTCGGTTCTCATGCCCCTCCCGGCCAGCACTCAACTCTCACCCAAGATGATGAATCCATCATTATTGACAGAATCATCACCGTGGCGTTGACTGTGCCGGCAGGCCGCGCCGGCTGACCGGCAGGCACAGACGCACGAGGAGACGCGCCATGGGCGAGCACGACATCCAGACCAGATTCCAGGAACTTCCGGCCGCCGTTCGCGAGAAGGTCGACACGGTGCTGACGGACGCGAAGATCGCGGTCAAGCTGAAGATCGCGGAGATCCTGGCCGACCCGGCCGAGCACGCCGAGCACGCCGTCACCACCGCCGGCCGAGTCGGCGCGAAGAGTGGTGAGGTCTCGGAGCTGACAGCCATCATGCCGCTCAAGCCCAACGGGGCGGAGCGGTTGAGGAAGTTCTTCACGCTGGTCGGCGGCAACCTCGCCGGCGCGGGTCAGGTCGGCACGCTGCACAACATGCGGTTCGTGTTCCTGGACAACGACACCAAGCTGCTGTTCGCGACCGCCTACGACGGCGAGTGGGACCCCTACATCGACGACTTCGCCACCAAGATCCCGGAGTTCATGGATTACCTCTTCGGCAACGTGGAGGGCTGGCCGGGCATCACCTCGCCCGCCGTGAAGGACTTCATCACCCAGCACCAGATCCCGGCGGAGGCCTGGTTCGTGTCCCACCCGAACATCACCGTCGCCGAGGCCAACCGGCTCAAGCGGCAGGACGCCGCAGTGCAGACCTTCGTCGACGCCCTCAACTGAGCGAGGACCGACGGTGGAACTGTTCCGACGCCGCACCCGGCGCCCGACGTTGGACCTGGACGACATCCAGGCGACGGTGCTGCGCGCCCGGCCCGAACCCTACTTCGGCACGCACGCGATCATCGAGATCACCGACCAGGCAGCCGGCAGGCAACTGCTGCGGAGGCTGGCGCCCCTGGTGAGCTCCGCGGCCCGGTGGGACGAACCGCGATCATCCTGGATGGCACTGGCCATCAGCTACGCCGGACTGGTGGCACTCGGCGTGCCGCAGGACTCGCTGGAGTCGTTCCCGGCCAACTTCCGGGCCGGCATGGCCGCGCGCGCCGACCGGCTTCGCGACACCGGGCCGAACGCGCCGCAGCACTGGGAAGCGCCGTGGGGCAGCGGGCGGGCCCACCTGGCGGTGAGCGTCTACGCCGACAACGAAGACGACTGGCGCGGCACCATGGCCGGCTACGAGCGGCAGTTGCAGGATTTGGCCGGTGTGCGGCTGCTGTCGCATCAGGACTTCGGGGCGACCGGGTTCAACGTGTTCGGCTACCGGGACGGGTTCTCCCAGCCAGTGGTCGAGGGCAGCGGCGCCGAGCCGCTCCCCGGTGACGGGCGGCCGATCAAGGCGGGCGAGTTCGTGCTGGGCTACCCGAGCGAGACCGGCCAGCCGCTCCCCATGCCCACCCCCGATGTGTTGGGCCGCAACGGAACCTATGTCGTGTTCCGCAAATACCACTCGCACGTGGCCACGTTCAACCGCTACCTCCGGGACAACGCCAGCACCGAGGAGGACCGGGAGCTGCTGGCGGCCAAGCTGGTCGGCCGCTGGCGCAGCGGCGCGCCCCTGGCCCTCACGCCGGAGCAGGACGACCCCGCTGTGGGCGCGGACCCGCGGCGAATCAACGATTTCGACTACACCGACGACCCCCGTGGGTTGCGTACCCCGCTGGGCTCGCACATCCGCCGGATGAATCCCCGCTCGACGAAGCTGGAGACCCTCAGCGACGTCAACATCCGCCGCATCATCCGGCGTTCCACCTCGTTCGGCGAACCTGTCGTCCCGACCGTGCTCACCGCCGACGGCGCCGATCGCGGCCTGGACTTCATCGCCCTGGGCGCACGAGCGATCGACAACGTCGAGTTCCTCCAGAGCGAATGGGTCAACTCCGGCAACTTCGTCGGGCTGGGCAAGGAGAAGGATCCCATGATCTCGTTGCAGGACAAGGGCGCGTACTTCACCGTGCCCGGCAGTCCCCCACGCCGGGTGCACGGCATCCAGAGCTTCAACACGCTACGCGGCGGCGAGTACCTGTTCATGCCCAGCCTATCCGCCATCCACTGGCTGGCCGGCTGACACCGCGCCTGTTCTTCGGAGTCCTCATGACCACCATAACCAGCTACGTCCGTTACCGTCCGGACCTGGAGCAGCCCTTCCCGAACGAGGAAGAACTGGTCCAGCAGGTCGTCACGGCGATGCTGCACGCCAACCAACAGGTCGCGGCCAAGCACCGGCACGGGCTCCGCGACGCACACGCCAAAAGCCACGGCGTGTTGGCCGGCGAACTGCGTGTCAAGCCGAGCCTGCCCAAGCACCTCGCCCAAGGCCTGTTCGCCGCCGAACACACCTATCCGGTGATCGTGCGGTTTTCCACCGCCCCAGGTGACCTGCGTTCCGACCAGGTTCCCGTGCAGCGTGGCATGGCGATCAAGGTGATCGGCGCAACCGGGCCGCGGGCCGTCGACGACGGGTTCACCACCCAGGATTTTCTGCTCGTCAACCACGCCACACTGCCATTCGGGACGATCGGCGAGTACGCCAAACTCCAGAGGCTGCTGGAATCGCAGCCGCGGCAGAGCGACCAACAACTCCAGGTCGCCGGCCTGGGCGCCCGTCTCGCCGCCCGGACCCTGAGCCACCTCGGCCGGCCGTCGCCACCGCAGATCGAGACCCTTGCCGCCGCCAACAACCACATCCTCGGCGAGACGTTCCACTCCATGGCGGCCCTGCGCTATGGCGACCATGTCGCCAAGCTCTCGGCCGCGCCCCGCTCGACGAACGTGCGCGCACTGACCGGACGGCCGGTCGACAAGAAAGCCGGCGAGTCCGCGTTGCGTGACCTCGTCGTGGACTTCTTCGCGCACAACAGCGCCGAGTACGAACTGCGGGCGCAGCTGTGCACCGACATCGACCGGATGCCCGTGGAGGACGCCTCGGTGCTGTGGCAGGAAGAACTCTCACCCCACCAGGTGGTGGCGACCCTGCACCTGCCCGCGCAGGACGCCTACAGCGACGCCCGCCGCCGCTACGCCGACGACGTGCTCTCCTACAACCCGTGGCACGCCCTGGAAGCGCACCGTCCACTTGGCTCGATCATGCGATCCCGCCGCTCCGCCTATCCGCGGTCGAGCGAGTTCCGTCACACCTTCAACGGGATCGAGCAGCACGAGCCGGCGAGCATCGACGAGCTGCCGGCGTGAGCCGGTCACACTTCGTCGACAGCGGAGACGTCGGGCAACGGGGCGGTGGCCACCCGGTGGGCTTCGTCGAGGGGCACGCCGAGCATGCGCAGCAGCTGTTCGGCAGCCTCGTCGCAGGTCGCGTCGGTCACCTTGTCCGGGCTGACCAGCGACATGTGCAGCACGGCCAGCAGCGCGCCGGCCGTGACCGCCAGCGCCAACCGGGAATCACCGACGGTGAACAGGCCCGCTGCGGCGCCGGCTTCGATGTCGCGCAGCGCGCGTGGGGCGAGGCCCTCGTCGGCGTCGATGTAGGCCATGCCGTGCCGCACCAACACCTGCGCGGTCTGCGGGCGCGCCACCGCCAGCCGCGCAGTCAGCCGGACCGACCGCGCGAACGTCACCGCCGGATCGTCGGCGTCGATGGAGAGCGTGTCGAGCAGCTGGCCGAGCTGTTCGAGCACCTGCCTCACGGCCGCCTCGAACAGCTCCGTCTTGCTGGTGAAGTGGTTGTAGAACGAGCCGAAACCAACATCGGCCGCATCGGTGATGTCCTGGATGCTCGCCGTGGACGCGGTGTCACCGGCCAGCAGAACGCGCGCGGCATCGATCAGCTTCTGCCGAGTCTGCGCCTTGCGCCGCGCCACCCGGGAGACCGGTTCGGCACGTTCGGATGAGGTCGCCACACTCTCAAGGTACTGCATCACAAACCTGATGAATCAATCACACCTCGTTCCGGTCGGTCTGACGGTTTCGGTGGCCCCAAGCCCGCCGAGACCGTCCAGGTTCAGGCCGTGCGAACTCCGCCGGTGAATCACCCGGACCGAGAAGCGGCCATCAGCAGGTCGCTCGCCGCGACCTGCGCCACCTCGAATCGTCCGCCAGCTGACCACCGGCGAGCCCGCACGTTCTCAGCCGGATTCAGACGATGGTGGCCTCAGCCGTCCTCGACCCGCCCACGGGGCACGGTCCGGGCCCGGATCGGCGAGGTCGACTTCCGGTAGCGAACGGCGGCTGATCAGCCGGGCCTCCTCGGCGGCGAGGCCGAACATGCGCAGCAGATCCTCTGTCACCTGGTCGGCGGCAGCAGCATCGTCCCGATCCGGACGATCGTGCAGAAACCGGCCCAGGCACAGTGCGGCGCCCGAGACGACGATCAACGCCAACTCGGCGTCGGGCGCCCGGAAGCGGCCGGCGCGGACCGCGGCATCGATATCGCGGCGGGCCCGCGGAGTGAGTGCCGAGTCCGCCCCCGCCTGCGGTACACCGGCGGACAGCAGCACCTTGCTCAGTGCCGGATTGTGCCGGTGCAGGCGTCCGGTCAACCGGAAGCTCAGCGCGAAAACCTCGGCCGGATCGTCCAAGCCACTGCCCACCTGATCGAGCAGCGCGCCATGTCGGTCGAGCGCGTCGGCCACGGCCGCGGCGTACAGCTCCTCCCGGGTGCCGAAATGGTTGTAGAACGAGCCCATCCCCACATCGGCCGCCTGGGTGAGCTCCAGGATCGGCACATTGGACCGTCCGGCGGCGATCAGCGCCTGAGCCGCCCGCACCAGCGCCGCGCGAGTGCGTGCCTTCCGCCGCGCCACCCGATTCAACGCGTTTCCCAACGGCTCGGCCATGACCCGCTCATCACCTCCGGCCCACCACCACTTGACTTCTGATGAATTCATCATAGATGATGAGTTCATCAGAAACAACGAGGGAGGGACCCGTGATCGACCGTCACGACCCGCACACCGGACTGCACAGCGAGCAGGGCGCGCTGCGCGGCGAGCACCCCGGCCGCGCCCCCGACCCGATCATCAAGGTGCACGACCTGGCCTGGCTGGAATTCCAGAAGCCCGACCTGGAACGGGCCGAGATCTTCGCCCACGCCTTCGGCTTCACCACCGTCCTGCGCACCCATGACCAACTCCAGCTGCGCGGCACCGACCCGGGCTCACCCTGCGTGCTCATCCACCGCGGTCCGCGCTCCCGGTTCGTCGGCCCGGCGTTCCGGGCCGCCGACTCCCAGGACGTGATGCGCCTGGCGGACGCGACCCGGCGACCGGTCACCCGACTGCCCGTGGTCCTCGGCGGCACCACCGTGGACCTCATCGACCCCAGCGGATGCCAGGTGCGGGTGGTCTCCGACACCGACGAACTGCCCGCGCTGCCCGGACAACACCCACTGACGCTCAATCTCGGGCACGACGCACCCCGCATCAACACCACCCAGCGGCCGCCCCGCCAGCCAGTGTCCATCCAGCGTCTCGGCCACGTCGTGCTGCAAACCACCAAGTACCTCGAGACCCTGAACTGGTACCTGGGCCACCTGGGGCTGATCGTCAGCGATTTCCTCTACTACGCCGACCAGCGCGCACGCGGGCCGGTCATGAGCTTCATCCGCTGCGACCGCGGCGCCACCCCGACCGACCACCACACCCTGGCCCTGACGCTGGGTCCGAGCAACCGTTACGTGCACTCCGCCTACCAGGTCGCCGACCTCGACTCGCTGGCCGCCGGCGGCGAGTACCTGCGCGACCACGGCTACCACCGCTCCTGGGGCATCGGCCGGCACATCCAGGGCAGCCAGATCTTCGACTACTGGCGCGATCCCGACGACTTCCTGGTCGAGCACTTCACCGACGGCGACCTGTTCGACAACACCCTCGAACCCGGCTGGGCGCCGATGACCGCCTCCGGTCTGGCCCAGTGGGGACCACCGGCCACAAAGGACTTCCTGGGCGTCAAACCCGGCCGGGAATCCGCCCGCGAACTTCGCGAACTGCTCACCGCGCTGCGCGCGGACAACGAATTCGACCTGGACCGCCTGCGCGGCCTGATGAAAGTAGCCACGTCATGACCACCTCCGTGCTGCGCACCGCCGACGCCTGGTGGGTGCACACACCCGCCGGCGCGTTCCGCATCGACACCGCGGCCACCACGACCGCGGCACTGCTGGCCGATCGGCCGGCTGTCGACGCCGCCACCGCCGGGGACCCCGTGCCGGTCGACGATCTCGCCCTGGTCTCCCCGGTCACCACGCCGTGCCGGGTGGTCGCCCAGATGACCAACTTCGTCTCCCACGTCACCGACACCAACGGCGACCCCACCACCGTGCCGCTGACGTTCTTCCGCAAGTCCTCCGGCTCGATCAGCGGGCCGACCGACGACATCGTCAAACCGGCGCACGTGCGGCTGCTCGACTACGAGGTCGAGATCGGTCTGGTGATCGGCAGGGAGATCCCGACCGGCACCACGATCACGGAAGACAACCTGGCCGAGCACATCGCGGGTCTTGTCGTCACCGACGACGTCTCCGCCCGCGACATCCAGCTGCCACAGACCCAGTTCTACGAAGCCAAGTCGTACCCGAGCTTCACCCCGACCGGCCCGGCGCTGGTCCTGCTGGACGCCGACGAGCTCAAGCGCTTCACCGACCTGCGGCTGACGCTTCGGGTCAACGGCGAACCCCGGCAGAACATGACCGCCGCCGACATGATCTACCAGCCGCTCCAGGCCCTGCAGGCCCTGTCCCGGTTCCAGCGTCTCGATCCCGGCGACCTGGTGCTCACCGGAACTCCCGTCGGCACCGCGTTGAGCGCACCGCCGAAGCCCGTCGAGATCATCGCGTCACTGCTGCCGCCCGCGGTCAAGTGGAAGCTGTTCTTCTCGGGCCAGGCCAAGAATCCGAAGTACCTGCGCGACGGGGACATCGTCGAGGCACGGGTGGCCACCGACGACGGCGCCATCGACCTGGGCGCCCAGCGCACCGTCGTGCGGGAGGACCGGTGACCGACACGACGATCCCGGTCGTTGTCGTCGGCGCCGGGCCGACCGGACTCACCGCCGCGACGCTGCTCGCCCAGCGCGGCATCGAATGCCTGGTGCTGGACCGCTGGGAGTCGGTCTACCCGCAACCCCGCGCGGTCGCGCTGGACGACGAGGTCTACCGCATCCTCGGCCGGCTCGGCGTGGCCGCGGACTTCGCCGCGATCTCCTGGCCCTGCAAGGGACTGCGGCTGGTGGACCGAAGCATGCGCGTGCTGGCCGAGTTCCGCCGCGACGGCAGCCACGGCCGGCACGGCTACCCCGAGGAGAGCCTGTTCGACCAGCCCGAGCTGGAGGCGATCCTGCGCGCGAACCTGCGGCGCCACCCCGAAGCCGTCCTGCGCGGCGGCGTGGAGGTCACCGGCATCGCCCAGCATGACGACGGCGTGCGGGTCGCGGTCACCGACACCGCCACCGGCGAACGCGAGACCCTCCACGCGCGGTACGTGCTCGGCTGCGACGGCGCCAACAGCCTGACCCGCACTGCCATCGGCGCCACCATGCAGGACCTCAAGTTCACCCAGCGCTGGCTGGTCGTCGACATCGCCACCGACGCCGAACTCGGCGAATGGGAGGGCGTGCACCAGTTCTGCGACCCGGCCCGCGCCGGGACCTACATGCGGGTCGGCAAGACCCGTTACCGCTGGGAATTCCGGCTGCTGCCCGGAGAAACCGCCGACGACTACCGCGACCTGCCCCGACTGCACCCACTGATCAACCCCTGGACCAAGGACATCCCCGTCGACCAGCTGGACATCGTCCGCATCACGGACTACACCTTCCGGGCGCAGCTGGCCGACCGATGGCGCGACCGGCGCGTGTTCCTGCTCGGCGACGCCGCCCATCTCACCCCGCCGTTCATCGGCCAGGGCATGGGCGCCGGCCTGCGCGACGCCGCCAACCTGGCGTGGAAGGTCGCCGGGGTGCTGGACGGCGCCCTGCCCGAATCCGCGTTGGACACCTATGAGATCGAGCGCAGACCACACGCCCGCGCGATGATCCGGCTGGCCAAGCTGGTCGGCGCCGTGATGACCGAAGGCGGCAACGTCGGCGACGCCGTCCGCCGGGTGGTCGCGCCGCGGGCGCACCTCGTGCCCGGCCTGGCCAAGCGGGTCATGGACAGCCGCACCCCCGCCCTGCACCGCTCCCAGTTGGTGCTGCGGCCCCGACTGGGGCCCTCGCTGGCCGGCACGCTATGCCCGAACGCGGCGCTGGGTGACGGGCGCCGGTTGGATGACGTGGCCGCCGGCCGGTTCGCGTTCGTCACCGCAGGCGAGCTCACCGCCCAGCACCGCGCCGACCTGGAACGGCGTGGGGTCGCCATCATCCCGGTCCACCCTGGCCACCCACTGCACGGTTGGCTGGCCGCCGGTCACGCCCATGCTGCGCTCGTCCGTCCGGACGGGACGGTCATGCACGCCCTGCCCGCCTCTGGCGCCGGGTCGACGACGCCCCGCCGGGCCAAGCGACCACTCGCCATCTGACTCAAACCCTTCACCTGGGAAAGGAATATCCGGTGCATACCACTCATGCCGCGCGGATCACCGAACAGCTGCGACTTCCGGAGGAGTTTCGAGGCCCGACCGAGCACGTGGGGGCGGTGACGGGCGGCGCCGTCAACGTGAGCCTGACGATGTTGCACCATCCCGCGCTCGCGCAGCGCTACCACGCCTTCGGCATCGGCTTCATCGCCGACGGCGTGTTGCCCGCGCGGGACCGCGAACTGATCATTCTGCGTACGTCCTGGCGGTGCGCGAGCGAGTACGAATGGGCCCACCACACCCGGATCGGCCTGGAGTGCGGCCTGACCGAGGCGGCGATCCGCCGCGTCACCGAAGGCGAACTCGACGGGTGGGACGCCCGCGACGCCGAACTCCTATCCATTGTGGACAGTGTGGTGCTCGACCACACCCTGGACGACCGGCAATGGGTCGCCCTGTCCACGCGGTACGGCACCGCAGGCGCCATCGAGACGGTGATGCTGGCCGGCCACTACGCCATGCTGGCCGGGCTGCTCAACAGCGCCGGCACCCGCGTCGAACCGGGCATGACCGCACTCGTCCCTCTCCACGCGCGGCACGTTTGACCATCGGCACATCCGCTCCTCAGGCCGGGACATCGGGCTCGCCTCGGTCGTCGCTCTGTTGACCACCAGATCGACCGCATGATCGCCGAACTGGTCAATGCCCGCGACGTGCTGGACGACGTGATCGACGCCGCCTGCGACGGGAACGATGGCGGCACTCCCATGATGTGAGCGGCCTGGGCACCGCCGGTTGGCTCTGCCAGTCTCGTGGCCGACAAGGACCGTGGCGTGCACGCCGAGGCCGACCGCGTGCACGTGATCAACCACGAGGGCAAGCACTTCAAGGTGCGCGGACCGCTGAACGTGCCCCGCTCGCCCCAGGGACATCCGCTGCTGGTGCAGGCCGGATCGTCGGAGGACGGCCGGGACTTCGCGGCCCGGCACGCGGAGGCGGTGTTCACGGCGCAGCAGACCCTGGACGAGGGCAACGGTTTCTACACCGACCTGAAGGACCGGGCCGCGCGGCTCGGACGCGACCCCGAGCAGGTCCTGATCCTGCCCGGCATTGTGCCGGTCATCGGCGACACCGAGGAAGAAGCCCGCGAACTGGACGCCGCCGCCGCGACCCTGAGCCACCTTACCGGCGGCCGCGGCGATTGACCGGGCATGTGAGCGCGGCGCGGATGCCGCCGGTGCCCGTGGGCCCGGCGCCGAGGGCACGGCACACCTCTTGGGCGCAGGCTGGGCCGTCGCGGTGTGCATGCGGTGAGGATCTGAACGCCCTCTGCCACCGTTGCGCAGGAACGAGTCTGCCCCGTCGAGTGGCACTCGACGGGGCAGAGGGAATCGGAATCCGGAGTCAGCGGTGCAGCGATGTGCCCAGCACGTACTGCGCGTAGGCGACCGCGGTGTCCAGAATGATCCGCTGCGGACGACCGGTCCAGGGCTCGATGCGTCCATAGCCGGTCATCGGGGTGTTGTCGCGAGTTCCCTGCGGCTGGTTCAACAACCTGTTGAAGGCCCCGCTCAACTGGCCCCAGCTGTTCTCCTGGTCGGCGTATTCGCCCGGCAGGTACAGCGTGTTGTTGCCGTTCATGGCCAGCGCGATCTCGTCCCGCAGCGGCCGGAAGCGGGCCGCTTCGGAGATGAACTGGGTCATCATCAGCACGCCGCGAGCCATGTCACGGTCATTGCCGGCGTTCCACAGGTCCCAGACCGCCCCGTTGACGGTGCCCCGATCGATCGGCAGGCCGGCGCGCTGCTGGCCCGCCCAGCCCTCGAGGTTCACGTAGCTCTCCCCGAACCGGGTTTGCCATTCCCCGCGGCTGGCACCGTCGGAGGGACCCGCAACGGCGCGATCCCCCAGGTAGTTGTAGGTGCCCTGGCCCGTCCACCAGCCGACGATGTACAGGTCGGAGCGCCGCAGCTGAAGGCGGACGAAGTTGGGGTTGCCCCACATGTGGATGTCGACCCGGATGAAGTCGGCCATGCCCGCGGCCCGGTCGGCCGGCCAGTTGCCGGTGTGGTCCACCTGGTAGCCGGAACCAGCGCCCGGGACCGAGGTTGATCCGCCGTCGTTGACCCGGTTTCGGATGTCGTTGATGAAGTTGATGTAGTCGCCGCCGTTGTTGGACCCGAGGTAGTAGGTGGGGTTGCCGTCCTCGGCGTGCGCGCTCGGCGCGCTGCCGAGCGGACCGAGCAGCCCGGCCACCGCCGCGAGTGCCAGTGCGATCGCGGCCGCCGCGATGGTGGCGGGGCGTCGGCGTCGACGGCCGTCGCGGTGTGCCGTGCCCGCGTCCTGACGGTGTGCCGGTATCTGTTCGGAAACGTTCATGACAGTGGTAGTTGGCATGCCTGTGACCTCGCGTTGCTCGGGGTGTTGTGCACCAGACGTCGTCGGCCTGCGCCAGAGCGTGCGGCCACCTGCCGTCGGTGGCTGCGACGGCGGGTTTCGTCTCTGGAAGCGTCCGGGAATGGTGCTTGTGGACGACACCGACGATGCAGGTCCGCGATACGCCGAAACAATGGGGGACGCATTGAGTGGGTAGCCGGCGCAATAAGATGGGTATGGCCGACGACGCCGGACCAACCAGCGACTCGCCGGCCACCGCGCGTGACCGACCGAGGGCAGGGTGTCCGCAAAGGACGGTGATGGGGTGGCAGCCCAGCAGGAAGTTCCAGGGCTCGGCCGGGGCTTCGCGTTCGTCGGCCGCCGCCGTGAACTCGACCTGCTGCTGGCCGCCGTCCGTCAGCCACCGGCGGTCGTCATGGTCGAGGGCGACGCCGGCATGGGCAAGTCCCGCCTGGTACGTGAGGCCACCGCGATCCTGAAGACGGAGGGCTGGCGGGTGGCGACGGGCTTCTGTCACCCGCTGCGCGAGCCCCTGCCGTACGGGCCGGTGGTGGACGCGCTCAGCCGGATCGGGCCGTGGCTGCCGGACGCGCTGCCGCCGACGGCCGGCGCGCTGGCCCCGCTGCTGCCGGACCTGGCCGACCGCCTGCCGCCCGCGCCGTCCACACCGGAGGGGCCGGGCGCGGCGCGCCATCAGCTGGTCCGGGCCGTGCGGTCGGTGCTGGCGGCGGTCGGCCGGGTGGTGCTGGTCATCGAGGATGCGCACTGGGTAGACGACGCCACCCGTGAGCTGCTGCTCATGCTGGCCCGCGACCTGCCCGAGCAGTTCGCGCTGGTCCTCACCTACCGGGCCGAGGACCTCTCGCACGGGTCGGTGGTGCTGGGTGCGGCCTACCGTCCGCCGCCCGGCGCCAGCGGCACGGTGATCCGACTGTCGCCGTTGACCGAGACCGACGTGGCCGACCTGGCCGCTGCCGCGCTCGGCGCGCAGGCCACGCCCGAGCTGTGCGCGGTGCTGCACAGCCGCAGCGAGGGCCTGCCGCTGGTCGCTGAGGAAGACCTGATCACGTTGCGGGACCAGGCACGCCGGGACGTGGGGGACTTGGAGCGGGCCGAGGTGCCCAGCGGCCTGCGGGAAGCGGTCACCGAGCGGATGACCGCGCTGTCGCCGCCCGGGGCGGCGGTCGTGGACGCGGCGGCCGTGCTGGCCGTGCCGGCCACCGAGGCGCTGCTTGCCGCGGTCGCCGGATTGGACGGCGATGCGGCCGCCGACGGACTGATCGATGCGCTGCGGGCGGCGGTGCTGCGCGAGACCGAAACCGGCAAGTACGCCTTCCGTCACGTGCTAGCCCAGCAGGTCGCCTACCGGCACATCCCCGGGCCGCGCCGGACCCGCCTGCACCAGCGGGCCATCGAGGCGCTCCAGACCCAGGATCCGGTGCCGCTGGTGCAGATCGCGCACCACACGCTGGCCACCGGCGACCAGCGGGGCTGGCTCGACCGTATCGAGCAGGCCGCCGACCAAGCTGTCGCGCTGGGCGACGCCGGCACCGCGGCCACCCTGCTGCACCAGATCCTGGAACGGTCCGATGTGGACGGTGAGCGGCGGTCCCGAACCGCGCTGGCGCTGGCCCGGATCGTCAACTACGGCGTCGAGTATGCCGTGACCGTCCGCGAACTGCGGGCCGTGCTGGCCGATCCGAAGCTGTCGGACGCCACCCGAGGCGAGATCCGCCTGGGGCTCGGTCTGCTCATGCTCAACGTCGGCGCCGACCCGGCCGGTTTCCGCGAGCTCGAGCACGCCGTCGACGAGCTGGCCACGCTCCCGCACAAGGCCGCGCGGGCGATGCTCGCGCTGGCCCTCAACGACCGGGACGGCGCCGCCGCGCACGCCTGGGACTGGCTCGGCCGGGCCGAGCGCGCCGCGCGGGGCAGCGCCGACGAAGAGAGCCGGATGGCGACGCGGGCGGTCCGCCTCACCCTGATGGTCCGGGACGGCGATCCGGCCGTCTGGCCGCTGGTGGACCGGATGCCGCGCCGAGCCGAGAATAGCGTCGCACTGAACCTGACCTTTTTCGCCCTGGGCAACGTCAGTGCGACGGCGATCGAGATCGGCCACGACCGGCGGGCCCGCGCCCTGGTGGACGACATGGAGAGCCTGGTCGACGGCGTGGACCGCCGGCCGTTCGAGTGTGTCATTCGCACCACGGAGCTCCGCATCAAGTGGCTGGCCGGCCGCTGGACCGGTCTGGACGGCGAGTATGCGGCCCTTGGTCGTGCCTACGCCGATGTCCGGCAGGTCGAGATCGACCGCCTGCTGTGCCAGGGGCGCCTTGCCCTCGCCCAGGGCCGGTGCTCCCAGGCCCTCGGCCACTTCGCGGCCGCGGCGACGCGTGGAAGTGACGCGACAGCCCAGAGCTTGGAAATCGCCGCCGCCCTCACCATGGCCAGGCTCACCCAGCGCGACCCCCAGGCTGCCTGGACAACTGTCGAGCCCGCGTTGGCGATGCTGCGTGGGCTGAGCTGCTGGGCTCGGACCGGGGGGCTGCTGCCGGTCGCGGTCGAGGCCGCGTTGGCCTGTGGACACCCCGCGGCGGCCGAACAACTCGCGGCGGAGGCCGAGGCCGACCTGAGCGACCGCGACGCGCCGGCCGCCATGGCCGAGCTGGCGCTGGCCCGGGGTCTGCTGCGACGCGCCACCGAGCCGGCACGGGCCGCGGAGCACTTCGCCGAGGCGCAGCAGAGGTGGCAGGACATCGGCCGCCCCTACGAAGTAGCCAAGGCCGCTGAACGCCGTGGTGAGGCCCTGACCAGCGTGTGTCCCGAGGACGCGGCGTCACACCTGGCCGACGCCGTGCGCGGTTTCACCGAGCTGGGCGCGACCGGTGACGCCGCACGCTGCCACCAACGTCTGCGCGAACTCGGTGCCGAGGCGTTGCGGCGACCGGGACGCCGTGGCTATGGAAGCGAGCTGTCGCCCCGGGAACTGGAGGTCGCCGAGTTGCTCGCCGGCGGCGCCACCAACCAGGACATCGCCCAGACCCTGTTCCTGTCCCCACGGACCGTCGAGAAGCACGTGGCCCGCGTCCTGACGAAACTGGGCACCGAGCGCAAAGACATCCACGGCGGCCGGTCGAACTCGGACAGTCACGGGTCCGTCGAACGTGCCTGATAGGGCGTTCTGTGGGTTTCGGGTAGTTCGTTGTCGCTCAATGGCGTGGTGTTCCGGCTGGTGGTGGCTGTGCGTGTTGAAAACTCCATCCACGCAGGTCGGTACTCATATACGACCATGCGAGACAACGCTGGGCGGCGTGTAGCGCCACAGTCCCACAGATCAGCGGCTCCCCCCCAATAGCTTGACGGGCCGGCGTGTCCTGCCGGGGGCACCAGCAGCATTCACACCAACGTTGACCTGCAGGTTCGCAGGTCCAGCATCCTCCTGGCGCGGCGGCGCTTCAAGTGGCGCTTGTTCCGCGACCGCTACAAAGGCGCCTATACCGTCCCCGGGAAGCGTGAGCTCAATCATCGCGTTGTCCGTTTCGTAGGCGACGTGGACCCGGAGCTTGGTCAGCTCATACAGCCGAGCGCGCAGGTCAGGCGGCAGTCGGTCGAGGTTCATCGCCAAGTGCGGGAGCAGCTAGACGACCGAGAGCTCGTCGGATGTGGGAGCACTTGGCGACTCGGATTCGCTCTGGTCGAGAGCGGTGATCTGGTCCAGCACCTGCTGGTGGTCGGCGATCAGCGTGTTGTAGCGCTCGCGAAGCCCTCGAGTGAAGGGGTCCGTTGGGTCAGCGTTCTCGGCCTGGCTCAGCAGGTTGTCCTGCCGGCGTAGGAGACCGGCCGCCCGCTTCTCGAAGGTTCCGTTGTGTGCCACTACCTTCGTCTCCACCCTCGCATCAGGTCGAGCAGGGCGCTGGGCAGCGGCCCGGCGTGGGACAGATCGACGACGAGCTCCCGGACGTCCACGGCCGGCGGTGCCGAACCACCGGCCGGCAGTGGACACCGCGGTCTACAGCAGCAGGTCGAACAGCGCGAACACCTGTTCCCACTCGGCGGTACGCGGGTTCTTCACGGACGGGGCGACGAGCGGGAACGCGTGCGCCAGAGCCACGCTGAGTCCGCCGGCGATGTCCGGCAACCGGTCCCTCGCGTCGGCGCTGATGGTCTGGTGCAACGGCGGCGGCAGCGCGATCACCTGCGCCAGCATCGGCGCCACGTCCAGTTCCTCATCCAGCTTGCGGAACTCGCGCACGCATTCCTGAAGGCCCTTGGTGATCGGCAGGTCGGCCGGCTCGATCACGTCCCGGCCGTTCGCCTTCGCGGTCACGCCGGCCGCCACGAACAGGTCGTGCACGTTCCGGTCCAGGAAGTCCTCATACCGCTTGAGATCGCTCTTGTCCATGTGCAGCCCAGCGGCCGCGCGAAAGAACCGCTCGAAGCGGGTCACGCTGAAAACCGGCATCAGTCCTCCTCGAAGAGATGGTCGTGCACCATCCGCACCGCCGTCGCGCCCTCGCCCGCCGCGGCGGACACCCGCTTGACCGACCCACGGCGCACGTCGCCGACGGCGAACACGCCGGGCCGGGTCGTCTCCAACGCAAGCGGTCGCCGTGGCACCTGCCGCCACACGTCGTCATCCCGATGGCCATCCGCGTCCGGGCCGGTGAGCACGAATCCGTCCGGATCGAGGGCGACCGCGCCGGCCAGCCACGCGGTGTGCGGGCGGGCGCCGATGAACACGAACAACACCTGGGTGGGCAGGACGTGCCGTTCGCCTGTGGTGGTGTTCTCGACGACGAGCTCCCGCAGGTCCTCGTCTCCCACCACGTCCCGCACCTCTGTGTGCGTCAGCACCGCGATCCGTGGATGACGAGTCACCTGATCGACGAGGTAGCGGGACATGTTGTCCCCGAGGTCGCCACCGCGTACCAGGAGGTGGACCTGGGCCGACTCGTGCGCCAGGAACACCGCGGCCTGCCCGGCCGAGTTGCCGCCGCCGACGACGGAGACCGGCGCGGTGCGGCAGGTCCGGGCCTCGTGCGCGGTCGCCGCGTAGTACACGCAGGTCCCTTCGTAGCGTTCGATGCCCGGCACCGGCAGTCGCCGGTAGCGCACGCCGGTGGCGATCACCACCGCGCGGGCGGTGAGTTCCGTGCCGTCGTCGAGGCCGACGAGGTGATGGCCCCCGCACGGACGAAGAGTCAGCGCCTCCGCGGGCACCGTGATCCGTCCGCCGAACTTGTCCGCCTGGATGGTGGACCGCTCCGCCAGCTCCGCGCCCGAAATTCCGGACGGGAAGCCGAGGTAGTTCTCGATCCTGGAGGTGGTGCCGGCCTGTCCACCGGTGGCGGTGCCCTCCACCGAGGTGACCGTCAGCCCGTCCGAGGCGCCGTAGACGATCGTGGCCAGTCCCGCCGGACCGGCGCCGATCACGAGCAGGTCGGACAGGTCGGACCGTGGCTGCGGTCGGCGCAGTCCCATCCTCCTGGCCAGTTCCGCATTGCTGGGGTTGCGCAGCAGGTCCGCGCCGTCCAGGACGACCACCGGGGTCTCGTCCGGCGGCACGCCGAACCGGGTGAGCAACGTCTCCGCCTGGGCATCCTTCTCCACGTCCAGATACCGGTGCGGCAGCCGGTTGCGGGCGGCGAACTCCAGCAGTCGCCGGGTGTCCGGCGAGAAACATGAGCCGATGATCCGCAGGCCGGCGCCGTGCCCGATCAGCAGCGACCGTCGGATCAGGTAGGCGCGCAGGATCTCCTCGCCGAGCGCCGGATCGCCGAGCACCACCGGCCGCAGCGAGTCCAGCGGCACGGCGAGAACCTCGCCCGGCTGCGCGACGACCGCGCCGACGAAGGCCGGTTGTCCTTCCAGCAGACCGACTTCGCCGAGGAAGCGGCGGGGGCCGTGCACCTGCACGATGCGCTGCCGTGCGCCGACACCCTCGACGACGGCGACCATTCCGGCCAGCACCACGTAGAAGTCGCCGGCCGGCGCACCCTGCTCGTACAGCCGGTCGCCGACCCTCGTCGGCCGTACGGAGCCGAGTCGGGCCAGAGTCTTGATCTGCTCGTCGGTCAGTCGGGGGAATGCGCCGTCCGGGTCCGGCGTCTCCAGCAGCGGCTGCCCCACGGGGGCGGTCACACGAAGGCCTGGTCGACGTAGCACCATCGCCAGTTCTCACCCGGTTCGAACGACTCGACGATCGGATGGCCGACCGCGTGCGCGTGCTGGCTGGCGTGCCGCATCGGCGACGAGTCGCAGCAGCCGACGTGCCCGCACGTCAGGCACAGCCGCAGATGCAGCCACGATGTGCCGCCTGCCAGGCATTCCTCGCAGCCCTGAGGGGTGCGGGGCAGCACGTTCCGCACATACATCAGATGCGGATCCACGATCGCGGTCATCGCCACTCCTCCGCTCCGCGTTCGTCGACGGCCGTCAGCCGGGACGGCAACCGGTTCGTGGTCATGTCCTGGCCTCCTCGCTGCGGTCCGCGAGCGCGCGGTCCAACCAGGAGCGCAGCTCCGGCACGGGCGCGGCACCGGCCTGCCGTGCGACGACCTGACCTTCCTTGAGCACCAACAAGGTCGGCACGGCGCGCACGGTGAACCGCTCGGACAGCATCGGCGCCCGATCGACGTCGACCTTGACGAGTTTCAGCTCGCCGGCCTTCTCCGTCGCCAGCTGCACCAGGGCCGGGCTGACCATGCGGCACGGCCCGCACCACGTCGCCCACAGGTCGACGAGCACGGGAAGCGTCGCTCGCTCGGCGACCTCCGCGAAGTCGTTGTCGCCGGCGTCCACGATCCACGGCAGCGGCTCGTGGCAGTTGCCGCACCTCGGCCGACCGGCGGCCGCCGGCGGCAGCCGGTTGCGGTGTCCACAGTGGCCACACACCACCGTGGTCATGCCGCCGCCACCGCCCCGAGCCGCACGGCGAGTTCGCCGTCCTCCGCATCCACCGTCACCACCTGCCCGTCGGCGAGTTCGCCACGCAGCAGCGCTCGGCCGATCCTGGTCTCGACCTCGTGGGAGATGAACCGTCGCAGCGGTCGGGCCCCGTAGACCGGGTCGAAGCCACGGCCGGCGATCAGCTTGCGGGCCGCCTCCGTCAGTTCGATGAACACGCCCTGCTCGGCCAGCCGGTCGCGCAGTTGCCCGAACTGGAGTTCCACGATCCGTTCGATCTCCGGCCGTCCCAGCGGCGTGAACAGGACGATGTCGTCGACCCGGTTGAGGAACTCCGGCCGGAAGTGCCGGCGTAGTTCGGCGAACACCGCGTCCCGGGCATCCGGCTTGATCTCACCGGTGGCGGTGACGCCGTCCAGCAGATGCTGCGAGCCGATGTTGGAGGTCATGATCACGACGGTGTTACGGAAGTCGACGGTGCGGCCCTGCGCGTCGGTGATGCGACCGTCGTCGAGGACCTGCAACAGCGTGTTGAACACGTCCGGGTGCGCCTTCTCGATCTCGTCGAACAGCACCACCGAGTACGGCTTTCGGCGGACCGCCTCGGTGAGCTGGCCGCCCTCGTCGTAGCCGACGTAGCCGGGCGGCGCGCCGAGCAGCCGGCTGACCGTGTGACGTTCCTGATACTCGCTCATATCCAGCCGGACCATGTTCTCCTCGCTGTCGAACAGCGCCGCGGCCAGCGTCTTGGCCAGCTCGGTCTTGCCGACCCCGGTGGGGCCGAGGAAGACGAACGAGCCGATCGGCTTGCGCGGATCACGGATGCCCGACCTGGCCCGGATGATCGCGTCGGCGACCAGCCGCACCGCCTCGTCCTGACCGATCACCCGCTCGTGCAGGATCTCGTCCAGGCGCAGCAACTTCGCCCGCTCGCCCTCGCGGAGTCGGGCGACCGGAATGCCGGTCCAGGAGGCGACGATCTCGGCGATCTCGTCCTCGGTGACCACCTCGCGCAGCAGCCGCGCGCCGCCCTGCTTGGCGGCCAACTGCTCCTCCTCGCCGGTCAGGCGGCGCTCCAGCTCGCGGATCTGGCCGTAGCGCAGCTCCGCGGCGCGGTTGAGGTCGTAGTTGCGCTCGGCCTCCTCGGCATCGTGCCGCAGCCGTTCCAGCTCCGAGCGCAGCTGCTGCACACGGCGGATGGCCTGCCGTTCCGCGCTCCATTGGGCGGTCTTGGCGTCCGCCTCCGCGCGCAGGTCGGCCAGTTCTCGGCGCAGGTCGGCGAGCCGGGTCCGGCTGGCCGGGTCGTCCTCCTTGGCCAGCGCGGCCTCCTCGATCTCCAGCCTGGTCACCCGCCGGGTCAGCTCGTCCAGTTCGGCCGGCATGGAGTCGATCTCGGTGCGCAGCCGCGCGCATGCCTCGTCCACCAGGTCGATCGCCTTGTCCGGGAGGAACCGGTCGGTGATGTACCGGTGTGACAGCGCGGCCGCCGCGACGAGCGCGGAGTCCTGGATCTTGACGCCGTGGAACACCTCGAACCGCTCGCGCAGCCCGCGCAGGATGGACACGGTGTCCTCGACCGTCGGCTCGTCCACCAGCACCGGCTGGAATCGGCGCTCCAGTGCGGCGTCCGGCTCGACGTGCTTGCGGTATTCGTCCACCGTGGTCGCGCCGATCATGTGCAGTTCGCCCCGGGCCAGCATCGGCTTGAGCATGTTGCCGGCGTCCATCGCGCCCTCGGTCGCGCCGGCGCCGACCACGGTGTGCACCTCGTCGACGAACAGCAGGATGCGGCCGTCGGCGGCCTTCACCTCGGCCAACACGGCCTTGAACCGCTCCTCGAACTCCCCGCGGTACTTGGCGCCGGCCACCAGGGCACCCATGTCCAGCGAGAAGATCGTGCGGTCGCGCAGGCCCTCCGGCACGTCACCGCGCACGATCCGCTGCGCCAGGCCCTCCACGATGGCGGTCTTGCCCACGCCCGGGTCGCCGATCAACACCGGGTTGTTCTTGGACTTGCGGGAGAGGATCTGCACCACCCGCCGGATCTCCGCGTCCCGGCCGATCACCGGGTCGAGCTTGCCGGCCCGTGCGTCGGCGACCAGATCGCGGCCGTACTTGTCCAACGCCTCGTACGCGCCCTCCGGGCTGGCCGAGGTGACCCGCTGGTTGCCCCGGATCTCGGTGAGCGCGGTGAGGAACTTGTCCCTGGTCAGTCCGGCGTCGGCGAGCATCCTTCCAGCCGGTCCGTCGTCGAGCAGCGCCAGCAGCAGATGCTCGACGGAGACGTAGGAATCCTTGAGGCGCTTGGCTTCCCGGCCCGCCGACTCGAGCAGCCCGGCCAGCCTGCGGGTCAGGTAGACCTGCCCGGGGGTCGCGCCCGGTCCGGTCACCTTCGGCCGGCGGCCCAGTTCCTCCTGCACCGCCGCGCGCAACCGGGACACGTCGACGCCGGCCCGTTCCAGCAGTCGGGGCGCCAGGCCGTCGGGCTGGTCGAGCAGGGCGAGCAGCAGGTGCTCGGCGTCGGTCTCGGTGTGCCCCTGCCGGGTCGCGACGGCCTGCGCGTCCCGCAGCGCCTCCTGCGACTTCTCGGTCAGTTCGCTCATGTCCATCGCTGTTGGCTCCTGACTTGGGCTTCCAGCACCCTGATCCGGTCGAGCAGGTCGAGCACCAGCCCGATCGCCGCGTAGTTCAGCGCCAGACCGTCGCGCAGCCGCTGCACGCGGGCCAGCACCGGCACCGTCGCCGGTGGGAACCACAACCGCCCGGACCGGTCGGTCGTGCTCTCCACCAGACCCAGCGCGGCGTAGCGGCGGACCAGGTCCGGATGCAGCCCGCTGCGCGCGGCCACCGTCTCGGCGCTGAGCACCACCGGCCGGACGAGTTGGTATGCGGCCATCAGGTCCTCCTTGGGGTGAACTCGGACACCGCGGCGAGTTCCTCGAAGAGTTCGCGCTCACGCCGGGTGAGGTGCTTGGGCACCATCACCCGCACCTCGGCGTACAGGTCGCCGGCCGTGCCGCGTGGATTCGGCATGCCCTCGCCGCGCAGTCGCAGCCGCCGGCCGCTGGACGATCCGGCGGTCACGCGGACCTTCACCTCGCCGCCGGGCGTGGTCACCGGCACCGTCGAGCCGAGCGCGGCCTCCCACGGCGTCACCGGCAGTGTGAGGTGAATGTCCCTGCCGGACAATCGGTAGCGCGGATGCGGCCGGATCCGGACGACCAGGTACAAGTCCCCGGCCGGCGCGTCGCCCGCGCCGCGCCCACCCTCTCCGGCGAGCCGAATCCGTTGTCCGTCAAGGACTCCCGGCGGCACCGTGACGTCGTACTGTCTGTCGGTGCCGGGCAGCGTCAGCCGCCGGTGTCCGCCGCGGTACGCCTCCTCGACGGTCAGCTCGAGCACGGCTTCCTGGTCGGCGCCGGGAATCGGCCCGCGGCCACGGAACAGTCCGCTCAGCAGGTCCTCGATGTCGATGCCCTGGAAACCTTGTGTCGCTGAGGTTCCGCGCGGCCGATCGGCGTCCACGGCAACCCGACGGAAGTCCGCGCCGAACTGGTCGTACCGGCTGCGCTGCGCCGGATCGGACAGCACCTCGTACGCCTGGCTGACCTCCTTGAACCGGTCCTCGGCTCCCGGGTCGGAGTTCACGTCCGGGTGGTACCGGCGGGCCAGTCGCCGGTATGCCCGCTGGATGTCGTCGGCCGTCGCGTCTCGGGCAATGCCGAGCGTGTCGTAGAAGTCGGTCGCCACGGGCCATCACTCCCGGGTCCTGGCCACCGCGACGGCGGCCGGCCGCAGCTCGTGGCCGCTCTCGCCGTAGCCCGGCCGTACCACCCGGACCACGCTGTTCGGTTCCGCCTCCGCGTCGTCGACCACGGCGACCACCTCGTGCCGGCGCGGGTCGAACGGCACGCCGGTCTCGTCGTCGCGGGGATATCCCAGCGTGGCGAGCATCTGGAGCGCCTGGTCCCGGATCGAGCGAACACCGTCCAGGATGCTGCTCGGGTCGGCATCGGCGTGCGCGAGCGCCAGCTCCAGGTTGTCCAGCACCGGCAGCCACGCCGCGGCGACCCTAGCCCGTTCGGCGGCCGTCGCCCGTCCCAGCTCGACCGCGTGGCGCTTGCGCAGATTGTCCAGTTCCGCCATCGCCCGGCGCCACCGGTCCTCGAGATCCTCGATCCGGGCCTGTGAGGTCGGGGCCGGCGCCTGCGGGCGCGCGTCGGCGCCGGCCCCGACATCGGCCGCGGTGGCAGCGTGGTCCGCCGCGGCGCGCTCCGAATTGGTCATGCCGTCCCTCACGCCCGGTCGAACTCGGCGTCGACCACGTCGTCGCCGCTGTCCGACGAGGTGCTCCCGCCGTCGCCGTCGCCGTGGCGGGGCGCGCTCAGCGACGCGTGCACCTGCTGCAACTCCGAGGTCAGCGACCGAACCTGGTCCAGCGGCGCCTCCGACTTGACTGCGTCACGGGCCTGTTCCACCAGCAGTTGCGCACGGGCCCGCTCGTGTTCGGGTGTGCTGTCGGTGAGGGCCCGCTCCACCTGGTACGCGACGGTGTCGAGGGCATTGCGGGCGTCGACCTCGGTGCGCAGCCGTTCGTCGTCGGCGCGGTTGCGCTCGGCCTCGCTCACCATGCGCTCGATCTCGGCCTGGTCCAGGTTCGAGCTCTCGCTGATGGTGATGCTCTGCTGGGCGCCGGTGTCCTTGTCCTTCGCGGTGACGTCGAGAATGCCGTTGGCGTCGACATCGAAGGTGACCTCGATCTGAGGCTCGCCACGCGGCGCCGGTCGGATGTCGGTCAGCTGGAACCGGCCGAGAACCCGGTTGTCCGCCGCACGCTCCCGTTCGCCCTGCAGCACCACCACGTCCACCGCGGGCTGGTTGTCCTCGGCGGTGGAGAACACCTCGGTACGGCGGGCCGGGATCGTGGTGTTCCGCTCGACGATCTTGGTCATCACCCCGCCACGGGTCTCCACCCCCAGCGACAGCGGCGTGACGTCGAGCAGCAGCACGTCCTTCACGTCGCCCTTGAGCACGCCGGCCTGCACCGCCGCGCCGAGCGCGACGACCTCGTCCGGGTTCACGCTCATGTTCGGGTCCTTGCCGCCGGTGAGCCGGCGGACCAGGGCCTGTACGGCCGGGATCCGGGTGGAGCCGCCGACCAGGATCACCTCGTCGATGTCGTCGGCGGTGACCTTGGCGTCGGCCATCGCCCGCTTGACCGGTTCGAGACAGCGCTCGACCAGGTCGCGGGTGATCTCCTCGAACACCGACCGCATCAGCGTGGTGGTCAGGTGCTTGGGGCCGTCCCGGTCGGCGGTGATGAACGGCAGGTTCACGCTGGTCTGGCTGACCGAGCTGAGCTCGACCTTGGCCTTCTCGGCGGCCTCGAACAGCCGCTGCAGCGCCTGCGGGTCGGAACGCAGGTCGATGCCGTTGTCGCGCTGGAACTGCTCGGCGAGGTGGTCCACGATCCGGCGGTCGAAATCGTCGCCGCCGAGGTGGGTGTCGCCCGCCGTGGACCGCACCTCGACGACGCCGTCGCCGACGTCGAGCAGGCTCACGTCGAACGTGCCGCCGCCCAGGTCGAACACCAGCACGGTCTCGTGGCCCTTGTTGTCCAGTCCGTAGGCCAGCGCCGCGGCGGTCGGCTCGTTGATGATCCGCAGCACCTCGAGGCCGGCGATCCGGCCGGCGTCCTTGGTGGCCTGCCGCTGCGCGTCGTTGAAGTACGCCGGCACGGTGATCACGGCCTCGGTGACCTTCTCGCCGAGCGCCTTGCCGGCGTCGTCGGCGAGCTTGCGCAGCACCTGTGCGCTGATCTCCTCGGGCGCGTACAGCTTGCCGCGGACCTTGAACCGGACCACGCCGCCGTCGCCCTCGACCACGTCGAAGCCGACCGCCCGTGCCTCCTCGGCGATCTCGTCGAACCTGCGTCCGATGAATCGTTTGGCCGAGTAGATGGTGCCCTTGGGGTTGAGGATCGCCTGGCGGCGGGCGAGTTGGCCGACCAGCCGCTCGCCGGACTCCGTGTAGGCGACCACCGACGGGGTGGTGCGCGAGCCCTCCGCGTTGGGGATCACGGCGGGCTCGCCGCCCTCCCACGCGGCGATCACCGAGTTGGTGGTGCCCAGGTCGATGCCGACGGCCCTGGCCATCACCGACCCCCGTCCATCCGGGCCAGCAGGGCGCGCGCCCGGTCGGCCACGTCGGCGTCGGCGACCACCTGGTAGCGACTCGGCACCATCGCGCGCACGGAGGCGAAGTCCCGGCGGCCGCGCTGCAGCGCGTGCGCGACGAGACCGAAGACCGCGCCCAGCACCGCGCCGATGACCAACCCGTACGCGGCCAGTGTCAGCGACGCGACGATCGGTGCGACCCAGTTGAACAGTCCGAACAACCAGCCGATCAGCACGCCGGTGAACGCCCCCGAACCGGCCCCGCGCAGTGCGGCGCCCCCGTAGTCGACCCGGCCCACGATCTGTTCGACCAGCTGCACGTCGGTGCCGACGATGGCGACCCGCTCGACTGGGAACTCGTGATCGGTCAAGTACTCCACCGCCCGTTCAGCGTCGCCGTAGGCGGGGTATTCGGCGATCGTCGTGCGGTATCCGCTTTCGTGCTGGGGTGTGGTGGGCGCAGGCGCGCCCTGCTGCGCGGCCATCTTCACTCCTTCTAGGCGTGTGCCGGCTCGCGGGAACCGGTCTCGATGGTGTGGCGTTCGGCGGTGTCGTGACCGATCTCCACCCGACGGGGCTTGCTCGACTCGGCGACCGGCACGGTGATCATGAGGACACCTCGATCCACGTTGGCGGACAGCTTGGTGCTGTCGAGGTTGTCGCCAAGGAACAGTTGCCGGCTGAACTCGCCCTGCGGCCGTTCGTCGATCACCAGCTCGTCACCGTCCGCGTGCAGCGGGCGGCGACCAGCGCGCACGCTCACCACGTTGTGCTCCACGGTGACGTCCACATCGGCCGGGTCGACGCCGGGAACGTCCAGCGCGACCACGAACTCGTCGCCCCGGCGGAACGCCTCCATCGGCATCGCCCGGGCGCCGCGACCGAAGGCCTGCTCGGTCAGCCGGTCCAGGTCGCGGAACGGATCAAAACGCATCAGTGTCACGGTGTCACTCCTTGGTTGTCCGCGTCGGGTCTGTCGCCGGTAGCACTGCTCACGTCCGCGTTTTCGTTGCCTTCTCTGGCTTCTCGCTCCGGGCACGGCACCTGCGGCAGTGACAACCCTGGCACCGGAACGGGGGTGGCCGCCTGCGCCTGCGAGGTCGAACTTCCGGTGCGTGATCACCCTGCCGGGTCGGGTTGCGGCGAGTAGGGTCCTAGGTGAGGGGCGTACGGAGGATCGCGATCTCGGTGCATGGCCAAGGCGGGCCGGGCGGCTGGTGGCAACAGCAGCTGGCGGGCGTGGCCGGACTGCTCGCGATCTCCACGATGATGTTCGACGGCCGGGAGGTCGACGCCATCGTCGAGCTCGCCGTCACCGCCGTGCCGTCGCTGGGCGCCGGTGAGGTGGTGGCCGTCTACGTCGTCGCGGACGGCCTACTGGAGCCGGTGCCACGCGGTCCGGCGCTGGATCCCGAGCTGGACCGGCACGTCCGCGACCTGGGCGAGGCCGGCGGCGAGATCGTCATGGCGGACGGCATGTGGCGCTGGGCCTATCCGCTGACCGGGCTGGGCGGCGACATCGGCCGTCTGGTGGTGAAAGCCGCACACGGCCCGTCACCGGATGAGGTCTTCCTGCTCAGGGCACTTGGGCAGCAGCTGGCCGGCGCGCTGGCGAATGCCTCGCTGCGCCGCCGCGAGCGGGCCCACATCGACGACCTGCACGATCTCAACACGGAGCTGTCCGCGGTGGTCGCGCGGCTCGAACGGCGGACCGCCGTGCACGACGAGCTCAACCGCGTGTCCGCCTCCGGCGCCGGCGACGCGGGCATCGCCGACGCGCTGCACCGGTTGACGGCGCTGCCGGTGGTGATCGAGGACAAGTTCGGCAATCTGCGCATGTGGAGCGGACCGGGGCGACTGGACCCGTATCCCAAGCCGGGCGCGGCTGAGCGCACGGAACTGCTACGGCAGGCCGCGACGACACCGCACCCGGTCCGGGTCCGCGATCGGGTGGTGTCCGTGGTCCGGCCGCGCCACGAGGTGCTGGGCGTGCTGGCGCTGATCGACCCGGCCGGGACCGTCGGCCGGCACGAGATGTTCGCTCTGGAGTACGCCACCACCGTGCTCTCGCTGGAACTGGCGCACCAGCGCAACCTGGCCGAGGTCGAGCTGCGGGTGCATCGCGAGCTGGTGGACGACCTGATCGCCGGCGTCGACGACGACAGCGTGTACGCCCGCGCCGACGCTGTCGGCTACGACCTTCGCGGCCCGCATCACGTCGTCGTACTGCGCTGGTCCGGGCCGACCACCGACGAGGCCATCGGTCAGATGGTGTCCGCGCTCGGCCTGCGCGCGCTCTGTGCGCGCCGGTCCGAGGCCACGGTGTTGATCGTGTCCGGCCGCCCGGACGGCGACGCGATGCATCGCGTCCTGGCGGAAGTGCTCGACAGCCCGGACGGTGCCATCGGCATCGGTGGTCCCTGCGACGGCCTGGCCGACGTCCCGCGGTCCTACCGCGAGGCGAGTCGGGCACTGGACATCCGGCGGCATTCCCGCGCCCCCAACGGCGTCACCGCGTACCACGAGCTGGGGGTCTACCGATTGCTGGACACGGGGCAGAACCGTGTCGAGATTGTGGCTTTCGTCCGGGAATGGCTGGGGCCGCTGCTGGACTACGACCGCCACAAGCGCGCCGACCTGGTGCGAACGCTGTTCCACTACCTCGAATGCGGCGGTAGCTACGATGAGACGGCGGCCGCGCTGACCATCCACCGCAGCACACTGCGCTACCGCCTCGGCCGGATCCGGAAGATCACCGAGCTCGATCTCAACGATGTCGACAGCAGGCTCAACCTGCACGTGGCGACCCGTGCCTGGCAGGTGATGCGCGAGATGGAGTGAACGGAAAGGCGTGGATGGCCAGCGAGGCGAGCGCAACCGCGAGGCCGGAGCGCATCTCGATCGACGAGATCCGTGGGCACTGCTGTGCGGGGTGCTGCTGGGGAACCCCTACTACCAGCCGCCGGACCACTACGCGGTCGGCCGGCTCAGGGGCGGGCCGTGTCGAGCGGCACGTCGCCGGACCGGACCAGGCCCAGTTGTACGGTCTGCCGGCCGACCACCGCGTCGACGGCCCAGTCGACCAGGATTCGCGCGCGGTTGCCCGGCATCGCCGCCAGGTGGTAGCCGCGCGTCACCACCGCTGCGGGCAGCCCGGACAGCGGGACGCCCAATGGATTGGCCGCCGCCTGCAGCCCGCCGAAGTCGACGACGAAGCCGAGGTCGTGGTGCCGGTACTCGCCGGCCCGGCCGTGTCCCAGCGACGCGGCGACATTGCGCCCGGCCAGCCGGCCCTGCCGCGTCGCGTGTTGTGCGGTCATCGCCGTCAACTCGCCCTGCCTGGTCAGGTCCGGCACCGCGGCGCAGTCCCCGCAGGCGAAGATCTCCGGATGCCCGGGCACGGCGAGCGTGGTGTCGACCACGAGCCGGCCGCCCTGGGTCGGCAGACCGGTGGCGTCCGTCAGCGGATCCGGTCGCACGCCGACGCACCAGGCGAGGGTCCGGCTGGGGATGAACTCGCCGGTGGTCAGCAGGACACCCTCGCCAGTGGCCTCCCGCACGGAGGTTCCGGTCAGCACCTCGACCCCGCGCCGGCGCAGCAACCTGTCCGCCGCGCGGGACAGCCGCGGATCCAATTCCGGCAACACCTTCGGGGCCACGTCCACCAGCAGCCAGCGGATCCGCTGGCTGCTCAGGGCCGCGTAGGCGCCGGCGACCGCCGCGGTGAACGGCGGCCCCTGCGCGGCGACTTCCGTGCCGGTGTAGCCGGCTCCGACCACGACGAACGTGCAGCGGGCGTCCCGCAGCGCCGGGTCCTGTGTCGCGCCGGCCAACTCGATCTGCCGAATCACGTGATCCCGCAGGTACAACGCCTCCGCGATGCTACGGAAACCGTGCGCGTGCACACCAACACCCGGGATGGGCAGCAGCTTGTTCACGCTTCCGGCGGCCAACACCAAGCGGTCATAGCCGACAGTATGTGAGCTGCCCTCCGGATCGGTGTAGGTCAGTTCGCGTCGATCGACCGACACCTTGTCGGCCGTGCCCAACGCCAACCGCACCCGTGGCAGCGCCTTGGTCAGCGACACCGCCACCCGACGCGGATCCAGCGCGGCCGCCGCCACCTGCGGCAGCAGCGGCAGGTAGAGGAAGTAGTCGGTTTTGTTGACCAGCACCACCTCTGTGTCCGGCGGCAACGCACGGATCAGCGCGCGGGCCGCGTTGAAGCCGGCGAAGCCGCCGCCGACGATCACGATCCGCTTCGGTGTGCCCACACCCTTCACCCCGCTTTGGAGAGCTCGACGCAAGGGGACGGAGTACCCGGTCCAGCCGGGACAAACCCGACCGGACGTCGGCTCTGCCCTGTCGCACCGGATGTCGGAGACCATGCGGTTCATCCACAACGGTCTGACCTGTTCGGACGTCGTCTTCGGCAGGCGCACCGCTGTAACGGTCGTCATTCGGTTCGCGCACCGGTGCCGGCGCCCGGCACCGGACGCGAGAACATGCTGTACAGCCACCACAGCGACGGGATCAGGATCACCGCGCCGACGGCCAGCACGATCAGCACGGACGCCAGGACGCTGTCGGTCGCCGCCGAGGTGCCGACGGTGACGTCGGGCTCCAGCATGGTCGGGTACTGTGCGGCGCCCCAACCCCACAGGATGGCCACGACCGCCGCCGCCGCGACCAGGCGGGCAATGCCGTAGCGGCGCCACCACAGCAGCGGGAACTCGGCGATGCCGGCCACGGCGGAGAACACCACCAGCGGCAGCGCCCGGCCGGTGAGACCGGCGAACAACAGCGGAGCGTCGGCGCGCAGGATCCAGATTCCGGCCAGCGCGACGACGCCGGTCGCCACGCCGGTGGCCAGGGCGCGGGCACGAAACGCCGCGGCCACCTCGGGTTCGCCAGCACGAACGGCGTCGGCGCACAGATACACAGCCGCCAGATACGCGCACGCCAGCACGGCGAGCACGCCGCCGAGCAGCGAACTGGGCCCGGTCCAGCTCGTGACCGGGTTGCCGGCCGCCACGCCCAGCGGCACGCGGCCGGAGGCGACGGCGCCGGCGACCGTGCCGAGAAAGAACGGCGTGAACACCGATGAGAGCGCGAACAGGCCGCCGAACAGTCGTCGCAGACCCGGCTGCTCGGTCACTTTGCGGAACGCGAACGAGGAACCCCGTGCGATGATGCCCAGCGCGGCCAATGTGAGCGGAATGTACAAAGTAGACATCACCGCGGCGAAGACAGTCGGGAAACACGTCCACAGCAGCACCACCACGAAGATCAGCCACACGTGGTTGGCCTCCCAGACCGGCCCGATGCTGTGTTCGACTCGCCGCCGCTGACGGTCGTCGCGGCCGGCGAGCAGGTCCCATGCGCCGCCCCCGAAGTCCGCCCCGGCGAACAGCCCGTAGCAGCTCAAGCCGATCCACATCGCGGCGAGACAGACATCGGCCAGCATCGGATTCCCTTCACGTCACGGGGTAGCTTTCGACGTCCCGCTCCTGCGGCGCGGTCGGCACCGGCGTCTGTCTGGCCAGCCGGCGCATCACGTAGACCACGGCGACGGTCAGGCCCGCGTAGACGACAAGCACCAGCCACAGCCCGGCCATCAGCCCCGGTGCCGGGTTCACGGCGTCGTGCACGCTCATCACGCCCTGCACCACCCACGGCTGCCGCCCCTCCTCGGTGACGGTCCAACCGCATTCCAGCGCGACCACCGCCGCCGGACCGGCTATCGCCCCCAAAACGAGGAACGCACGATTCGGAACCCCTCGCCACCACCGTGCTGCGGCAAACCACACTCCCAGCGCCAGCAGGAAGAATCCGACGCCGACCATCAGATCGAAGGACAGGTGCACGCCCGTCACCGGCGGCCACAGGTCCCGGGGCACGCGATCAAGCCCGGTGATCACCGTGTCCGGGTTGGAGCCGACCAGCAGCGACAGGCCGTCCGGGATCTTCACGCCGTAGTCGAGCTGCCCGTCGGCGGCGACTCCCCCGACGGTCAACGGGATGTGCGAGCCGGTGTGGTAGACGCCCTCGATCGCGGCCAGCTTGGCCGGCTGGTACTGGGCGACGAACCGTGCCGCGTAGTCGCCGGCGACGATCTGGAATGGGGTCACCACCGCGCCGACCGCGAACGGCAGGACAAAACCGATGCGGTGGTATCGGTCCCGGCGGCCGCGTAGCAGGGCCACCGCATAGACCGCGGCGGTGAGGAAGCAGGCGACCATGATCGCGGCCAGGATCATGTGGATCGTCTCCGGCGGGGTCGCCGGGTTGAACATCGCCGCCCACGGCTGCACGCCGACGACATGGCCCTCGCGCAGCGTGAAGCCCTGCGGCTGGTTCATCCACGCGTTCGCGCTGACCACGAAGAAGGCCGAACAGATGCCGGCGATGATGATCGGCACACCGGTCAGCACGTGCCGGCGGGGCGGCAGCCGGTCCCAGCCGTACAGATAGATACCCAGGAAGATGGCCTCGACGAAGAACGCGATGCCCTCCATGGCGAACGGCAGCCCGATGACCTGACCGAATCGGCCCATCAGCCCCGGCCACAACAGCCCCATCTCGAAACTGAGGATCGTGCCGGATACGGCGCCGACAGCGAACAACACGCCCATGGCCCGCGCCCAGCGCCGGGCCAGCAGCCGGTAGCTCCGGTCACCGGTGCGGATCCCGCGCCACTCGACCAGCACGGTCAGCAGCGGCAGGCCGACGCCCAGGCAGGCGAGCACGATGTGCCAGGCCAGGGAGAAGCCCATCTGGGCGCGGGCGGCCGCGAGGTCGTCCGGTCGCACGACGGCGAGCGCGTTCGACACCATGGGCGCAGGCTGCCCGCACGATGCCGGGGCAAACGCGTGGTGCTCAATCGGCGGCGAACTGCTCCCGGCGCTTGCGTTGGCGATAGCCGTACGTCGCCCTGAGCACCGCCTCCTCGCTCTCCAGGCGAGCGCCGAGCGCGCCGGCGATGGTGGCCACCGACGCGGCCAGCCAGGCCAACCGCAGGTGGTCGAGCAGGCTGAGCGGATGGCCGATCTGGCGCTGCAGGACTTCCGGGTCGAGAAGCAGGGTGGCTCCCGCCAACACCAGCGCGAACAGTGCGGCGTACAACGCGAGGACACCGCACACCAGCGTGATGACCGTGGTGAGGTTGTACAACACGGCCCGGCCGCGGCCCAGCGCGTCGTCCGGGCGTTCCCACAGGCGGTGCCGCGAGATCAGCCAAGCGACCATGGCCGACAGGGACAGCAGCATCACGGCGAGCAGCCGCAGCGGATGCGACTGGATGCCCAGCTGCCAGATGGTCGGGCTTATCATCGTGTAGGCGCCGGTGCCCAACGCGGCGACCAGCACACTGGACAACCCGATCGCCAGCCGCCATGGCCGGTTGGCCCGCACCATGCCGGCGATCATGCGTAGCCGGCCGAAATGCCCCGACGCGATGAACCGCACCCCGATGTCGTCGGTGGGCGTCTCGATCCGCCGCGCCAGGCTCGACAGCGGGCGCGGCCGGCCGACAAGTTCGCCGACCAGCGCGGTGACCGTGTCGGCCACCTTGTGGCGGAGTCCCCAGCCGCCCATCGCAGGCAGCGAGGCGACGGCCAGCCCGTCCTGCGCGCTGGCGTCGGCGATGATCGGGTCCGTGCCGGCACGCCGCGGCAGGTCGGTCAGGCACACCCACAGGTCGCACCGGTCCTTGACGACCTGCCCACGGACCATGCCCACGACGTGTCGGACGCTGCCGTGCTCGTCGGCCGCGAACTGATCCCGCACCAGCATCACCCGCCAGCGCACGCCGCTGTCCACCCGTCGCGCCAGCAGTTGGGGCAGACGGTCGGCCAGCGGCTCCGCGAGCTCGGTGGCCAGGCCGGGATCGGCCAACAGGCCCAGTAGGACAGTCCGTTGCGCAGGCACACCGGTTGACTACCCGATGCAACGCCGGGTACTCAGCGGCGCCGGTTGAATGACGGGAGCCCCTCTCTCTCCTCGGTCTGCTGCGGGCTGGGCCAGGGAGGATCGCCGTCATGGTTGTCCAGCACGTCGAGCAGGTGCTCACGATCTACCAGGCCGCCCGGCCTGGGGACCGCTGAGACGCGGGTCATCCTTCGTAACCCGGCCTTTCCGGACCGCTGACTACCGGGCGCGGCAGGCACGTGCGCCTCGATGACCCGCGCTTGCGCAACACCGACTTCTGCCGCGCCTCAACGGCCCGGTCATCAACCCCAGCGAGATCCACCGCCCGCAGGCGCAGAACACCATCCCCCGCAGCAGGTAGGTCCGCTGCGTCTCGGGATGGCGCTGGACGCCTGCACGGCCGAGCCCGACTCACCTTCGGCGCAGTCGCTGCGACTCCTGTCCAGATGGGCGGCGAACCCGCAAGGCCGGCATTGTCAGTTGTAGCGGCTGAGTTCGGCGAAGAAGCCGTCGATCCGCTGGAGGCGGCCACGCCGCGCGGCCTCGTCGTAGACGAACTTTCCGACGGCAAGGTCCAGGACTCCGAGGCCGAACGGGGAGAAGACGAGAGGCTTGCCGGGCCGCGGCGTGACGGCACCGGTGAGCACGTCGTAGAGGGTGGCGTCGACGAAGTCGCGAGAGCCGGTGAGCTGTTCGGCAAGGTGCGGCGAGGTGTTGGCCTTGAGGCAGTGATCGACGTCGTCGAGGACGTTGGTGGCGGCCAGGATGACCTCGGGAGCCAGGTCCCGGAGCGACAGGTGGAGCACCAGCGGGTGGTGGGCGAACCACGAGGGGTCATGCACGTGCGGCGTGGCGGCGGTGGTGGCGAACACGACGAGCCCGGCCTTCTCGATGGCGGACCGGGGATCGGTGTGCACGGTCACCGAGTCGGCATGGATGTGCTCCCGGAACCGCCGGGCGTAGTCGGCGGACAGGTCGTACACGCCGACCTCGTCGAACTCCCAGCCGGTGCCGACCAGGAACTCGTGGACGTAGCGGGCGATCAGGCCGGTGCCGAAGTAGGTGACCCGGCGCGGGCGGTCGCCGCGGGCCAGGGTGGCGGCGGCCAGCACGGCGGAGGCGGCGGTCCTGGTGGCGCTGATGATGGAGCTTTCCAGGCAGCCGAAGGGATAGCCGGTCTCCGGATCGTTGAGGACGAGCACGGCGGACGCGCGCGGCAGGCCGGTGCGGATGTTGGCGGGGAAGCTGGAGATCCACTTGATGCCGTCGACGGCGATGTCGCCGCGCACGGAGGCCGGCAGCGCGATGGTGCGGGCGCCGGGCCGGTCCGGGTAGGTCAGGAAGTAGCTGGGCGGATTGACGGTCTGCGCCCGGCCGTGCAGCCGATAGGCGTGCTCGACCACATCGACGAGCTCCCGGTGGCGATCGCGCAGCATTTCCTGGACGACCGCGCCACCGATGACTGAAAACGTGGGTGTGCCCATTTCGCCTGCCCCCAGTGACGTCTTTCCCGGCCAATGGCGACCAGTCTCCGGCGCCGGAAATCGACGGTCAAGCGTATGCGCGGTCTTTCAGCGCTGGCTTCAAGCGCCGGGTCGGCCGCTTGATCGACACGTCAGTAGACTGTGCGGACGGCGAGAAACAGGTTAGCATTACACCTGTAAGTCAGAACTAACATGCCGGATCGGAGGCCGCGGTGACCAGGGAGCAACTGCTTGCCGTGCTCGCCGCCGTCGGCCACGAGCAGCGCCTGCGGATCATCGTGGAGCTGGCCCGCAACCGCCTGCACGTCAGCGAGCTGGCCCGGCGCCTGCAGCTGTCCCGCCCGCTGCTCTACATGCACCTCGAGCGCCTGGAGAAAGCCGGCCTCGTCACCGGCAGCCTGGAACTCTCGCCGCAGGGCAAGGCGATGAAGTTCTTCGAGCTCACACCGTTCGACCTGCATCTCACCGTGGACACCGTGCTCGAGGCGATGGCCGACGACGGCGACGCCGAGACCGAACTGGGGGAATCCAACGTGAAGGGGAGCACGACATGACCGGCGCCATCGTCGCCATCGCCATCGTTCTGATCGTCATCGGCGGCATCACCGCGGGCGTCGTCTCGTACTTCCGGCTCCAGCGCCACCGCGCGGACGCCATCGCCATGGCCAGCTACCGCAAGCTCGCCGAGCAGGCAGTGGCCAACCAGGAGGCGCTCCAGGCCGAGCTCGCCACCGTGGCCGCCCGGCTGGCCTCGGTGGAGGAGTTGCTGCGGAGCGTGGAGTGAGCCGGGCCGCGAGCGCGGTCCGGCTGCCCCTGACCCGCGCGCCGTGGGCGGCCACCGCGTACCTGGGCAGCTATCTGGCGCTCGGTCCCGCGCTGTTCGTGGCGACGGTCGTGGTCGTCGCGGTTGCCTGTGTCCTGAGCATCAGCTGGCTGGGTTTCCCACTGTTGGTGGGCGCGGCGGGCATCGTGCGCGGCTGCGCGGACATCGAACGCTGGCGTACGCGGCTGGTCGCCGAGCCGATCACCGGCGGCTACCTGGCCGTCGGCGACGCCGGCGTGTTCACCCAGCTCAGAGTCAGATGGACGGACCCGGCCACCCGCCGGGACTGCGGCTACCTGATGGCGCTCATGCCGGCGTTGCTGTTACTGGACGCGGCGACGATGCTGCTCTGGCTCACCCTGCTGGCCGGCATCACGGTGCCGCTGTGGTTCTGGACGATCCCGCAGACCTGGCCGGACGGCCGGACCGAGCACGGGTTGCACATCGCGCCGCTGGGAATCTGGCTCGGCGATCTGCCGAGCGCCCTGGTCTTCGCGGCGGTCTGCGTCGTGCTCGCCGCCGCCGCGAGCCACCTGGTGGTCGCCGTCGCCGCCCTGCACGCCCGGGTGGCGCGCGCGCTGCTCGGGCCGGCCACCGACCCGCTGGCGGCGGCGAAGCGGGTGCTCGCCGAGCCGGGCCCGCTGCCGCCGTGGCGGCTCGACCAGCGAATTTCACGGAGCACTTAACGACGTAGCCCACGCATTTCCCCGAATCTATGCTATTCCCGCACGGCACACTCGCCACTCGCATCGCACGCGAATTGATTGCGATCTCGGGAATGGACAATCGAATGGGGGAGTTCGACATGGCCAAGAAAGTCGTCATCGTCGGCGGCGGCACCGCGGGGTGGATGACCGCGTCCTATCTCAAGGCGGCGTTCGCCGACCGGGTGGACGTCACGCTGGTGGAGTCCGGCAAGGTCGGCACGATCGGCGTCGGGGAGGCGACGTTCAGCGACATCCGGCACTTCTTCGAGTTCCTCGACCTGCGCGAGGAGGACTGGATGCCGGCGTGCAACGCGACCTACAAACTGGCCGTCCGCTTCGAGAACTGGCGCGAGCCGGGCCACCACTTCTACCACCCGTTCGAGCAGGTCCGGACGGTGGAGGGCTTCCCGCTCACCGACTGGTGGCTGCAGAACCGGCCGTCGGACCGGTTCGACAAGGACTGCTTCGTGCTGGCCTCGCTGTGCGACGCCGAGCGCAGCCCGCGGCACCTGGACGGGTCGATGTTCGAGAACGACTACGTCGACGGCTCGGACAACCTGCACCGGATGACGATGTCGGAGCACCAGGGCAAGACCCAGTTCCCGTACGCCTACCACTTCGAGGCGGCGCTGCTGGCGAAGTTCCTCACCGGCTACGCGGTGGACCGGGGCGCCAAGCACCTGATCGACGACGTGCGCCACGTGGCGCTCGACGACCGCGGCTGGGTGAGCCACGTGGTCACCGCGGAGCACGGCGAGATCCACGGGGACCTGTTCATCGACTGCACCGGTTTCCGCGCGGTGCTGCTGAACCAGGCCCTGGGCGAGCCGTTCATCTCCTTCCAGGACACGCTGCCCAACGACAGCGCGGTGGCGCTGCAGGTGCCGCAGGACATGTTCGAGCGCGGGATCCGCCCGTGCACCACGGCCACCGCGCAGGAAGCCGGCTGGATCTGGACGATCCCGCTGTTCAACCGGATCGGCACCGGCTACGTCTACGCGAAGGACTACTGCTCGCCCGAGGAGGCGGAGCGCACGCTGCGCGAGTTCGTCGGCCCGGCCGGCGCGGACGCCGAGGCCAACCACATCCGGATGCGCATCGGCCGCAGCCGCAACTCGTGGGTGAACAACTGTGTCGCGATCGGACTGTCGAGCGGGTTCGTGGAGCCGCTGGAGTCGACCGGGATCTTCTTCATCCACCACGCCATCGAGCAGCTGGTGAGGCACTTCCCCGACCAGGCGTGGAATCCGGTGCACCGCGACCAGTACAACAGCGCGGTCGCCAACGTGCAGGAGGGCATCCGCGAATTCCTGGTGCTGCACTATCTCAGCGCCGCCCGGTCGGACACGCGGTACTGGCGGGACACCAAGACCCGTCGGGTGCCGGATGCGCTGGCCGAGCGGATCGAGCAGTGGAAGGTGCAGCTGCCCGACTCCGAGTCGATCATGCCGTACTACCACGGACTGCCGCCGATGTCGTACATGTGCATCCTGCTCGGCGGCGGCGCGATCCCGCTGCGGCCCTCCCCCGCGCTGGGCCTGGTCGACGACAGCCTGGCCCGCGAGGAGTTCCAGCTCATCGCCGACAAGGCCCGCACGCTGGTGGACAAGCTGCCCAACCAGTACGAGTACTTCGCCTCCCTGCGGCGCTGACCGGTGACGGGCATGCAGGTCGCGGCACTGGCGGCCCACGTGGCCGCCGTGGTCGCGGTGATCTGGCTGGTCGCGATGGGCGGCCGCGCGCTGGCCCGGCTGCTGCGGCAGCCCGAGGTCATCGGCGAGGTGCTGGCCGGCCTGCTCGTCGGGCCGGTGATGCTCTGGCTGGTCGGCGGGCGCGAGATGGGGCAGCTGCTGCCCGGGCCGGTGCTGGGGGTCGTGCAACAGGTATCGAACGCCGGTCTGGCCCTGTTTTTGGTCTCGGTCGTGTACCACGTCCCCGGCGAGAAACGCCGGCACCGGATGGGATGGGTGGTGGCCGGCGCGCTGATCCCGGCCCTGCTGTGCGGGATCGGGTTGGCGGGCTGGCTGCTGCTGGACGGCAATACGGTGGTGGTCGGCGGCGCCCGGCCGGGCGCGCTGGTGGTGTTCCTGGCCGCGGGTCTGGCCGTCACGGCGGTGCCGGTGCTGGCCCGGATCCTCACGGACAAGGGACTGACCGACACCGTCGAGGGCCGGCTGGCGCTGCGGGCGGCGATCGTGATCGACTCGGCCGGCTGGCTGTTGGCGACGGTGGCGATCGGTCTTCAGTCCGGCACCGTCGCCGGGGTGATCCACTCGGTCGTGGTCTTGGTCTGCGGTGTGCTGGCGGCACTGGTGTTCCGTGTGCTCCTGCGTTCCGCCCCGGCGCGCGCCCTGTCCGCACGGCGGCAAGTCGTCATGGCCGTGCTGCTGGGCGGACTGGCCCTGGCGTCGTCGGCGGTCATGCAGCAGCTCGGACTCACCGGCATTCTCGGCGCGGCGCTGGTCGGCCTGGCCGTGCCGACCGACGGCGACGGGCCGTGGCCGGCGGTGGTGGCCAAGGTCGGCTCGGTCGGCCGGCACCTGGTCCCGCTGTTCTTCGTCATCACCGGGGTTTCCGTGCTGACCCGGGGTTTTGTCGCCCCGGCGTGGCCGGTGCTGGTGGTCGCCGTCCTCCTCGGTGTGCTCGGCAAGATCGGCGGCGGTTACCTCGGCGCCCGCCTCAGCGGCCACACGCCGATGCTGGCGCTCCGGATCGGCGCGCTGGTCAACACCCGAGGACTCACCGAGCTGGTGGTGCTCCAGGTCGGGGTGGCCTCGGGAATCCTGAGCCCGCCGCTGTTCCTGGCCCTGCTGGTGATGGCGCTGGCCACCACCGCCATGACCGGACCGTTGCTGACGCTGCTCGACCGGTGGCAGGCGCGTGCCGTCACCGTGCCGGCAGCCGTCGAGTTGGGAAACGATGCGCGATGACGGAATCGCCGACGAGACAGAGCACCGCGACGCCGTCGCGGTTCCGGGCGATGATGAGCCGCTTTCCCAGCGGGGTGGCTGTCGTCGCGGCTGACGGCCGTGACGACGGACCCTGGGGAATGACCTGCTCATCGGTGTGCAGCGTGAGCCTGGAACCGCTCACTTTGCTGGTATGCCTGCGGACGGGCAGCCCGACCCTGCGCGCCGTGCTGGACTGCGGCCAGTTCTCGGTGAATCTGCTGCACGAGCGGGCGCGGGACACGGCGGAGCTGTTCGCCTCGGGCGATCCGAACCGGTTCGACCGCGTCCGCTGGGAACGGCCGCCCGCGGCGGCCGGCCCCCATCTGGTCGCGGACGCGCACACGATCGCCGACTGCTGGCTGGACGACACCCGGCCGGTCGGCGACCACGTGGTGGTGTTCGGCGTGGTCGGCGCGATCACGGAGCTGCCCGCGCACCGGCCGCTGCTCTACGGGCTGCGGGAGTACCACTCGTGGCCAAGGCGCTGAACCAGGACCGGGGAACCGGGTCAGCCGGCCGCGAGGCTGCTGCCTCGGTTCCCCAGCCGCGGGTCGGAGGTGAGGATCGCCCGGTGCACGCCGCGCAGCAGCGGTCCGGGGTCGATGCCCAGCTCGGCGGCGAGCACCCGTCGGCCCTCGTCGTACACCGCGAGCGCCTCGGCCTGCCGTTCGCACCGGTAGAGCGCCGTCATCAGCTGGGCGCGCAGCCGTTCCCGCAGCGGATGCCGGTCCACCTGCCGGACCAGCTCGGGCAGGATCAGCCAGTGCCGGCCGACCGCGGTCTCGGCCTCGAACAGCTGCTCCAGGGCGGCGATCCGGGCCTCCTCCAGCCTCGGCGCCTCGGCGCTGGCCAGGTGCTCGGTGACGTTGGCCAGCGCCGGCCCGCGCCAGCACGTCAGCGCGCCACGCAACAGCTTCGCCGCCGCCTCGTGGCGGTCGGCGGCCAGCTCGACCGCACCGCGCGTGGCCAGCTCGGTGAAGTCGGCGAGATCGAAGCCGGACCCGCCGATCTGCAACAGGTAGCCGGGCGAGCGCCGCACGATACGCACGCCGGGCCCGAGCGTCTTACGCAGCCGCGAGACGTAGGTGTATATCTGCGCGTTGAGCGTTGCCGGGGTCTTGTGCCCCCACACCAGTTCGCTGATCCGCTGGTCCGACACGACGCTGTCCCGTTCGAGCAGCAGGACGGCCAGCACCGTGCGTTGCTTGGCCCCGTCCAGTGCGATCTGCTCGCCGTCCGCCTCGGCCTCGACCGGCCCGAGCACGCGAAATTCCATGGTCTGTCCCCCTAACCTGGCCGGCCCCCTCTCGCCGTCCTAGCCGAGCACCCTGTCCTGCACCAGGATCGCCTCGTACAGGCGGCACATCCCGCGCCCCGGCTGCAGGCCCAGCTCGCTGGCCAGCCGGCGCCGGGCGCGGTGGAAGACGTCGAGCGCCTCGGTCTGCCGCCCGTTGCGGTACAGCGCGAGCATCAGCTGCTCGCTGAACCGCTCGCGCTCGGGATGGGCCTCGGCCAACTGCCTGAGCTCGGAGACCAGCCCGCGTTCCTCGCCAATGGCGAGCTTCGCGGCGATCAGGTCCTCCCGGGCCGACAGCCGCCGCTCGTCCAACCGCGCCGACTGCTCCCGCAGGCCGGGCTGGTCGGGCACGTCGACCAGGGCGGGCCCACGCCACAGGTGCAGCGCCCGTTCCAGCAGGTCGACGGCGGCCGCCGGGTCGCGGTCCACCTGGGCGGCGCCCTCGTCGGTGAGCCGCAGGAAGCGGTGCGCGTCGACGGAGTCCGGCGGCACGTCCAGGAGATAGCCGCTGCTGACGGTGCGCAGCAGTTCGTCGCCCCGGCGGCCGGTCAGCGACTCGAACAGCTTGCGTAGTCGAACTATGTTGGCCTGCAACGCGTTTCTGGCGTTTCCCGGCGGCCGGCCCGCCCACAGCTGCTCCACGAGCAGATCGAACGGGCGCGAGCTGCCCGGGGACAACGCCATCAACGCGACCAGGGTGCGGATTCTGACGGAGGCGACCGCGCACCGGTGCTCCCCTTGCACCAGCGCGACGGAACCCAACAACTCGATCTCCATTGGTTCCCCCCAAAGTCGAGTGGTTGAGATCATGCCCCGTTCGGCGGGCGGCCGGAAATACCAGCCGCACGGCCCGGGGCATACCACCGGGGTATGCCCCGGGGCGGGCTCACCGCGGCGCCGCGGCGCCGGCCTTGGCCATGATCGCCTCGCGGTCGCGCCAGTGCGCCCAGAACGCACCGGTGTAGCCGAGCCCGACCAGGCTGGTCAGGAACGGGTTGTCGGCGTAGTTGTTGTCGTGCTCGCTGATGCCCTCGACGGTGGGCAGCATGACCCGGTAGCGCTCCGACTCGGGGACGTGCTCCCACAGCAGGCGCAGCGAGTTGTGCCAGCGCCCGGTCGGGCTGCCGACGGTCGCCGGGTCCTCCGGCAGGTCCGGGGAGAAGTAGCAGACCAGGCGGAACTCGCCGTCCTCGTCGAACATGAACTGCCGCTCGTACTCCACCGGGCCCGAGCACCGACTCAGCGGCTTGAGCACGATCGGGCCGCGGGCGGTGTTGGACTGAAGGCCGGGCACCGTGCGCACGCCGTCGCACTGCTCGGCCAGGGACATGCCCAGGCCGATGTACGGGAAGAGCCGCAGCCCCAGGCTGAAGCCGGTGACCGTGGCGTCCAGCTCCATGAACCGGTCCACGCACTCGCGCATGGTGTCCAGGGTCTCCCCCGGCATGCCGAACAGGGCCTCGACCATGGTGATCATGCCGTGCCGATGGCACAGCTTGACCAACTGCTCGGTGTCGGACAGGTCGTAGTACGTGGTTCCCTTCGCGGTGACCTTCCAGCCCGCGAGCATCTCGGCGCGGACGTGGTCGGAGCCGACGTTCACGCCGGCGCAGCCGGCCTCGGCCAGCAGCTCGGCGAACTGCTCGTCGAAGGGGGCGGGCTGGCAGTAGATCCACAGCCGCACCTGGTGCAGCGGGCTGGTGTGGTCGGCGTGCTTGCGGCGGATCATCTCCCGCAACAGGTTCTTGCTGTTGGCGATGTTCAGGTTGAACTCGCTGTCCGTGGTGTGCAGGTCGTGGATCCCCTGCGCGGCAAGGGACTCCATCTCGTCGACCACGGCCTGGACCGACCGCCGCCCGAAGCGGTTGCCCTTGGCGTCGGGCTCGACGCAGTGCGCGCACCGGTACGCGCAGCCGTTCTTGGTCAGGATGCTGCCCAGCCCGCCGTGCCGGTAGTACCGCAGGTTGTCGACCCGGTTCGGCACGCCGGACTCGCGCGCGTAGCTGTGCTCCCGATCCACCTGCCAGACCCGGTCCTCGCCGAAACCGTTGAGCTGCAACGGTGTCGTGCGGTCGGTGACCGTGAACGGCGGGACCCGGACCACCTCGCCGCCGCCGCGGTTGACCAGCAGCCCGGCGACGGTCTCCGGCGAACGCCCGGACCACAGGGCCTCCGCGAGGTCGCGCAGGATCAGCTCGCCGGGTCCCTTGACGCCGTAGTCGACGCCGAAGTAGTCGACCAGCGCGAACGGCATGGTGGAGAAGCCGATTCCGCCCACGACGACCGGCGCCGCCGTGCGCCGCCGGATCTCGGTGATGATCTCCTTGTGCTCGTTGACGAACGGGCGCTGCTCGAAGGCGTAGACCGTGTCGGTGTTGCGCACGGTCACGCCGACCAGCATCGGCCGGCGCCGGTCGAGATAGTCGGCGATCACCGACCGCCAGCGCTCGCGGTCGAACGTCAGATCCACCACGTCCACCTCGAACCCCGCCTCGGACAGGGTGGTGGTCAGCACGTCCAGCGCGTACGGCGCGATCGGCGGGTGCACCTTGTTGGGATTGACCAGCAGTACCAAGCCTTTGCTCATGGCGTTTCCCCCCACGGGAAATCAGCTGATCGCCGGTCACAGACCGCCGGCGATGATGTGTTTCATGATTTCGCTCGTGCCGCCGAAGATCCGCCGCACGCGGGCGTCGGCCCAGGCGCGGGCGATCGGGTACTCGGTGGTGTAGCCGTAGCCGCCGAAGAGCTGCATGCACGCGTCGACCACGCGGCACAGCCGCTCGGTGGTCCACAGCTTGACCGTCGCCGCCCCGGCGGTGTCCAGCTCCCCAGCCAGATACCGCTGCACGGAACGGTCCAGCAGCGCACGGCTCGCGGCCGCCTCGGCGGCGCACTCGGCCAGCGTGAACCGCGTGTTCTGGAAACGGATCAGCTTCCGGCCGAAGGCCGTCCGATGCCGCGTGTAGTCGACGGTCTGCGCCAGCGCGGCCTCCATGGCCGCCACCGCGGCGACCGCGATGAACAGCCGCTCGCGGTTCATCATCGGGGCCAGCTGGGCCATGGCCAGTCCCTCCCGCCCGCCGAGCAGGTTCCCGGCCGGGACCACGGCCCCGTCCAGGAACAGCTCCGCGGTGTCCTGGCCGCGCATCCCGACCTTGTCCAGGGCCGGGCCCCGCCGGAAGCCCGGCGTGCGATCGGTCTCCAACACGAGCAGACTGGGCTGCCGGTCCGGCCCGGCCAGCACGAGCAGCAGCACCAGGCCGGCGTGCAACCCGTTGGTGACAAACGTCTTGCTGCCGGCGAGCCGGTACTGCGCGCCCTCCCGGACCGCCCGGCTGGCGATCCCGCCCAGGTCGGACCCCGCGCCGGGCTCGGTGATCGCGATGGCGGCCACCAGCTCGCCGGAGGCCAGGCGGGGCAGCCACGCCCGCTTCTGCTCCTCGGTGCCGGCCGTGACGAGGTACTGGGCGGCGACCAGGTGCGCGCTCAGTCCCCACGCCGTGTCGCCGACCCGGGCCTGTTCCTCGACGAGCACGGCCTCGTGGGCGAAGGTGCCGCCACCACCGCCGTACCGCTCGGGAATTCCCATGCCCAGCAGGCCGATCTCGCCGGCGGTGGTCCACAGGCCGCGGTCCACCCGGTGCTCGTCGGCCCACCGCAACTGGTGCGGCGCCAGCTCGCGCTCGCAGAACGACCTCGCCAGCTCGCGCAGGGCGGCCAGATCCTCGTCGTCCCCGGTCCGGGGAAACGTGCTCCTGCTCATCCGCAGCCGCCCGCGTGGCCCTGGTCGCCACCGCGGTCGAGCCCGACGGCGGCCACCGGCTCGGGCATGCGGTCGGCCAGCGCCGTCCGGGACCGCAGATGCTCGGCGAACTCGGTGAGCCGGTCCACTCCCCAGAACCGGCTGTGGCCGTGCACGAAAAACGGCACGCCGAACACCCCGTCCCGGCAGACGTCCAGCAGCAGGCCCACACCTTGCTCCCGCCGCCGCTCGTCCCGCCAGGCGCCGGCGAGCTCGGTCCCGTCCAGGCCCAGCTCGGAACCGATCTCCCCGATCGTCGCCGGGTCGCAGATGTCGCGGCCCTGCTGCCACCGGGCGCGGTAGACGGCCTCGATGTACGCCGGCCCCTGGCCGCGGTCGCGGGCGACGAGGTAGGCCAGGTGCGCCACCTCCCACACCGGATCCCGGTCGACGGGCCAGGTCGGCGACAGGCCGGCCGCGCGGGCCAGCCGAGCCACGTCCTGCAGCACGTACAGGTGCTTGGCCTTGGACATGGCCGAGTACGGGAACTGCCCGCCCCGGGCGGCCAGCGCCCGGGCGCTGCCCTCGTCGGGCTCCCAGAACGGTTTCCACTGCAGCAGCCGGGCCACATCGGCGTGGTGCTCGAGCAGTTGCCGGTAGGCCAGCCAGGAGTAGGGACTGCGCAACGAGAAATAGAACCGTGGCGCTGCACGGTCGGCCATCGTGACTCCTCAAGGCCGTAGTCGGGGGTCGAATCGAACCGCCCGCGGTCACACGACCAGGCCGCCGTCGACGCCGAAGACCTGGCCGGTGACGTACGAGGCGCGGTCGGAGACCAGGAAGGACACCAGGTCGGCCACTTCGTCGGGACGGCCGAACCGCCCGAGCGGAATGCGGTCGAGCAGGCGCGCGGTCACCTTGTCGGGCAGTGCCGAGGTCATGTCGGTCTCGATGAAGCCCGGCGCGACGACGTTGGCCCGCACCCCATGGGCGCCGACCTCCTTGGCCAGCGCCTTGGTGAAACCGATGATCCCGGCCTTGGACGCGGAGTAGTTGGTCTGGGTCGCGTTGCCGTACACGCCGGCCACCGACGACATCGTCACCACGACGCCCGACTTCCGTTTCATCATCGGGAAAACCGCCGCCCGGCAGACGTTGTAGGTGCCGTCGAGATTGACCCCGAGCACCGACCGCCAGTCCGGCTCGGCCAGCATCACCAGCGGCTTGTCCCGGACGATGCCGGCGCAGGACACGACGGCCCGCACCGGACCGAGTTCGTCCTCCGTGGACCGCACGAACCGGGTCACCTCGTCGCCGTGGGACACGTCCACCCGGGCCGCCAACACCGCGCCACCGTGGTCCTTGACCAGGCGGGCGACGTCATCGGCCGCCTGCGCCGAGTGCTGGTAGCAGAAGGCGACGTCGTAGCCGTCGGCGGCGAGCCTGGTCACCACGTGGCGACCGATGCCGCGCGAGCCGCCGGTGACGAGCGCGACCGGCCGGGCCGTCACCGGCTCGCCCCGACCGAGGGCCGCCGCAGTACGTCCGAATCCCGCAGTGCCACGGTGAACCGCTTGACCTCCAACACGGTCTGGTCGTCGACGAGGCTGCCGCCGGCGACCACGGCGGCGTCGTCCACGCTGCGCACGATCTCCACCCGGTGTTCCACCGTGTGGCCGGGATAGACCGGCCGCAGCAGTCGCACGCCGGCGATGCCGGCCGCCAGCTCCACCTTGCCCGCCAATACGTCCGGGTTGGGCTGCTCCCAGCAGGCGAGCAGCACCGCGCTCTGGGCCCAGGACTCCAGCAGCAGGCTGATCGGATAGGCGTAGCCGCCGGCGGGAGTGTCGTCGCCCAGCCGCTGGTAACAGGGCTCGGCCGCGGTGACCGCCTTGTGCGCCACCAGCGACCGCCCGGGCTCCACTGTGGACACGCGATCCACGAGCAGAATCGGGTGGCGGTGCGGAATGATCCGCTTGATCCGGTCGACGCCGATCACTTCGCCCCCTCGGGATAACGCAGCCGGAACTCGGCGACCACGTCGGCGTCCACCGAGGCAGTGGCGTCGCACCGCACCTCGTCGCCGTCCCGGCTGAAACCGATGTCCAGCACGACCTGGTCGCCCGGATAGACCGGACGCACGAACTTGACCCGGTCCACCGCGGTGGGCAGCGCCTCGATCCCGGTCGTGGTGTGCACGTACTCCAGCAGGAACAACCCCGGCAGGATCGGGAAACCCGGGTAGTGGCCGGCGAAGACGGGATCGTCCGGGCGCACGCTCACCTCGGCGCGAATCGCCGCCGGCACGGCGCTCACGAGGTGGTCCCGCCGCCGAGGACGGCACAGCCGACGGCGCCGTCTCGATCGATGCCGGTGACCAGTGCGACCTCGTCACGGCCGAGCGGCTCGCCCAACGCGGCCGCCAGCTGGAACGCGGTCGACACGGCCGAGGCATCGCCGAGCAACGGCCGGCAACGCACCCACCGCGCGTCCGTCTCGCCGAGAACCTCGGTGATGGCGGCCGATTCCAGCGATCCAAGGCCGCCGTCGGCGGCCGCCGGCGCCACCACACGGACCCGCGCCGGCGCGACCCCGGCCTGCCTGAGCGCCGCCCGCACGCAGTCGGCCAGCGTCTCGCCGGCCTGCGCCGTCGTGGCGGCGGCCATGAACCGGGTCGCCAGCACCGACGCCAGCGGTGTGCGGCCGGCGCGCGCGGCGACGTCCACCGGCTCCACCAGGAAGATCGCGCCACCCTCGCCGAGCGCGGGCGCCCGGTCGCCGGCGGCCCCGGCGTGCCATTCCAGCCACGCTCGCTGGGTGGAGTACTCCTCGACCGCGCCGACCAGCACGCGGTCGCAGTGTCCGGCGCGGCACAGGCGCACCGCGTAGCTCAGCGCCAGCAGCCCGGTCAGCCAGTCGCCGGCGATCGTCGTGTTCGGACCCTTGATCCCGTGCCAGATCGCGCTCTGCGCGGTGGCCTTGTTCATCACCGTGTTGGGGAACTTGGCCGGGTCGACGTGGTAGGGCTTCTCCCCCACCAGCGAGTCCCGGGTGAAGTCCATGATGCTCTGCACGCTGCCCGATCCGGTGCCCAGCACCAGACCGACCCGCTCCGGATCCTCGGTGACCTCGCCGCCGTACTCCCGGACCAACTGTCCCACGGTGCTCACCGCGATGGCGGTCAGGCGGTCCATGTTCCGCGTGCCCTTGGCGCCCAGGTGGCCGGTCGGGCTGAAGCCGGGGATCAGACCGGCCCGCTCGAACGGCCCCGGGAACTCGTCGAGGTCCACGGCGGTGACGGCGTCGCGCTGCCGCGAAACCCCGTCACGGAAGGCAGCCGAGCCCATCCCGAACGCCGACACCGCCGACCATGCCGTGACGACCAGTGCCCCGGCGTCCGGCGCCGTCGCGGCGGTCACGGCCGCGCCTGCCCGTTCAGCGCGCCGGCGAGCCGGTCGTCGAAGTCGACCTGGCTCCAGTCCCGACGGCTGTCGATCACGGCGTACCCGTGGGTGATCCGACCGGACGCGACGGGCTCCAACCTGTTCTCCCGCACCACGTAGCAGTCCATCCGCGCGGTGTAGGTGAGCCGCTTGAACACGTCCTCGACCGTGAACACCACGTAGAGGTCCTGCTCCATCCACGCCTCGTCGAGAATGCTCACCTGGGACCGCGGCACCACCGGAATCCAGTTCTGCTCGTCCAGCAGCCGCTTGATGGACACGCCGCGATCGGCGAGGAACCGGTCGACGGCCTCCTCCAACAGCCTCAGGTACCCGGTCATCTGGACCCGTTCGGTGAAGTGGCAGTAGAAGTAGGGCGCGCGCCACTTCCAGGCGAAGGCGTTGCGGCCGGCGGTGAGCTGGGCCAACGGATCCGCGCCGGTCAGCGCCACCGGCTCGACGGCCCTGCCCAGCCGCTCGACGACGTGCTCGGCCAACTCGGCCGGCGGCGACTGCGCCGGGAAGCCGCGCGGATCCCGGCGCAGCACCACGGTGACCTTCGAGACGGCGGCCCGCACCGGCTGCGCGCGCTCGGCGACCAAGGTGACCGACAGCCTGATCCCCGGGCCGTCCGACGCCAGCCGGTCCACGGTCGCGGTGGCCAGGTCGTCGATGTGGAACGCGGTGAGCATCTTCGTGTCGATCTCGGTGAGATCGACGCAGAGCCCGTGCCGCTCGTAGAGCTCGCCGGCCGGATGCCCGCACTGCCGGAGATGGTCCAGCACGGCCTCCTCGACGAGATAGTTGACATGCTTGAAGCCGATCCAGGTGCAGATGTTCGCGCCCTCGTAGCGTGGCCGCAGCTGCGTTCGGGTCCGTACGAGCTGGGTTTCGGCGCTTGCGGTCAGATTCACATCAACTCCAGGCTTACGTCGTCGGTGACGGCCGCGGTCCGCCGGGGCGCGAGGTCGTCGAGGAAGGCGGCGACGGCATCGGCCAGCGGCCCGGGCCGTTGCGCCATCGGGAAATGCCCGCACCGCGCGAGCTGGCGGTACTCGCCGTCGGGCAGCGCGGCGGCCAGCCGGCGGCAGTCCGCGCTCCTCGTCGCGATGTCGCCGTCACCGCACAGCACGAGGCCGGGCGCGGTGACCGCGCCCAGATCCAGCAGCGGGGACCGCAGGTACAGCTCGAAGAAGCGGGTCCAGCCGTAGGGTCCGATCCGGTCGCGCAGCAGGCGGGCCGCGCGGTCGGCGCGGCGGCCGCCGCCCCGCCGCAGGGTCAGCGCCTCGGCGAATATCAGGTGGAAATCGTTGAGGTAGTGGGAGATCGTCGCCCAGTCGAAGTCGTCGGCGCTGGCCCGGTACAGCGGGCTGACCAGCACCACGGGCACCGGCCGCAGCATTCCGGCGGCGAGCACCTCCAGCAGCAGGCTCGCCGAGAACGAGTGGGCGACGATCGCGTCGAACCGCGTCCCGGCGTCGGCGACCGCGCCGGCGAGCAGCCGCCCCAGATCACCGCGCCTGGTCCAGGCCAGGTCCTCGACCCCGTGCCAGGGCAGCTCGACGTCCCACAGCTCGAACCGGTCGCCGACGTGGTCGGCGAAGGCGTCCCAGTCGCCGGCCCTGCAGGCCAGTCCCGGCAGCAGCAACACCCGCCGCGCCTCGACGGCCGAGCAGGCCCGCCGAGGTTCAGGCCACATCCCGCAGCCTGCCCAGCACCACCACGGCGTTGTTGCCGCCGAAGGCCAGCGAGTTGTTCTGCACCACGTCCACCTCGGCCTCGCGGGCGGTGTTGGGCACGCAGTCCAGCCCGCACTCCGGATCGGTGGCCTCGTGGTTGATCGTGGGCGGGATGAACCCCTCGGTGATGGCCAGCGCGCAGCCCGCCGTGGCCAGGGCGCTGGCCGCGCCCATGGTGTGGCCGAGCATGCCCTTGATCGAGATCGTCGGGGGCGGCGTCGGGAACGCCTCCCGGATCGCTCCGACCTCGGTCTTGTCGTTGGCCCGTGTGCCGGTTCCGTGCGCGGAGATGAAGTCCACGTCGTCCGGCTTGATCCCGGCGTTGCGGTGGGCCAGCTGCATGCAGCGGGCCAGGCTGGTCTGGTCCGGCGCGACCGGGCTGTTCGCGTCGCAGTTGAGGCCGTAGCCGAGCACCTCGGCGTAGACCCGCGCGCCTCGGGCCAGCGCGGAGTCCAGGCTTTCCAGGAACAACAGGCCCGCGCCCTCGCCGGTGAGTATGCCCTTGCGGTCCAGGTCGAAGGGCTGGCAGACCGCCGGCGCCATCGCGCCCAGCCGGTAGAAGCCGGCGAACGTCTTGCGGCACAGCGCGTCCACGCCGCCGACGAGCGCGACGTCCACGTCGCCGGCGCGAATCGCGTCCACGCCGTTGCCGATGGCGTAGTTGCCGGCGGCGCACGCGGTCGGGATCGTCACCGCCTCGACGTTGGTCAGCGCGAGCTCGCGCACGGCGCTGGTGGCCAACCGGTTCGCCGTCGCCCGCCGGGCGAACACCTGGTCGAGGTTCTCCGGACCGTGCTCGACCTGTTGCACGGCAAGGGTGTCCAGGTCCCGCGACTCGCCGTCGGTGGTGCCCACCGACACCAGCGTGCGCAGTTCCCGCAGCCGCTGCGGAGACATCCCGGAGTCGACGACGGCCATCCGGGCCGCGGCGGCCGAGAACTGGCTGGCCCGGCCGAGCCGCGCCGGATCGGTGTTCTCGACCCACTGCCCCGGGTCGAAGTCGGTGATCTCGCAGCCGGTCGCGTAGGCGTAGCCCTCGGTCCGGAACGAGGTGATCGGCTTGGCGCCGCTGCGGCCGGTCCGCAGGCCGGCCAGGAATTCCCGGACGCCGACGCCGATGCTGGTGACCACGCCGAGGCCGGTGATCACGACCCGGCGGCGGTCGGCGAATCCGTGTGGTTCTCCCATTCTGTGCTCCCCCTCCGTGCTGGCGTGCGGTGCGTCGGCGGCGCCGTCAGCCGGCGGCCCGGTTCACGACCTCGACCACACCGTCCAAACTGGTCATGTTGGCCAGCTCGCTCTGGTCGATGTCCACGCCGAGGGTGCGCTCGATGGACGAGAGGATCTCGATGGCGCCCATGGAGTCGGCCCCGTGGTCCTCCTTGAACAGGCTGCTGCCGGTCATCTCGGCCGGGTCGATCTCGAGGATCTCGCACACGATTTCCTTGATCTTCGCCCGACGCTCGTCGTCGACGAAGGCCGCGGCGCCGGTGGTGCTGTTGGTCATCTCTGCTCTCCCCTGACGGTGATCACCATTGGCTCGGGCGACACGGCCGCGCTGCGCGGCCTGCCCACGCCGGGAAGTCTGCCGAGGGCGGCTATACCTTTCCTATATCCGGCACACAGCTCGGGGCCGGGACGCGATCGCGTCCCGGCCCCGAGCGCCTTTCCCTTACCGCTGAACCGGCTGCCGTGGGGAGTGGGGGGACTCCAGCACGGTCGCGTGGCTGTCGGCGGTCGACTGCGCCTCCCGAACGGCACGGGACGGCCACCACGCCGCCTTGCCCAGCAACGCGAGCAGCGAGGGAAGGATCATGATGCGGACGATCACCGCGTCCAGCAGCACCGCCACCGCGAGGCCGAAGCCGATCTCCTTCAGCTCGGTCAGCCCGACGAACACGAAGCTGACGAAGACGGAGACCATCACCACCGCGGCGCTGGTGACCACGCCCGCCGAGCCGGTGATCCCGTCGAACACCGCACGGCGCGGCGGAACTCCGCGCAGCGCGGCCTCCCTGATCCGGCTGACCACGAAGATCTGGTAGTCCATGGACAGTCCGAACAGGATGACGAAAAGGATCAGCGGCAGCCGCGAGCTGACGAACCCGTCGGAGGTGAAGCCCAGCAACGGCTGGGCCCACGTGTTCTGGAACACCGCGGTGACCACGCCGAAGGCGGCGATGGCCGACAACAGGTTGAGCACGACGCCGACCAGTCCGATCACGACCGACCGGAACGCGAACAGCATCACCAGGAAAGTCAGCAGCAGCACGAAGCCCAGCACCAACGGGGTGTGCTGCGTCTGGTGGTCCACGTAGTCCACCGACAGCGCCACGTCCCCGGCCACCGCGACGTCCGCGCCGGGCACCGTGCCGACGGTCGCCGGCACGAGCTGGGAACGCAGCTGCCGCAGCGAATCCTGGGCCTGGTCGGTGTTGCTGCCGTACGGGACGGGCAGCCGCAGGGTGTGCACACCGCCGTCGGCCGACGCCTGCACGACCGGATCCGGGCCGGTGGCGAACAAGGAATTGCCCCGGGTGCGCCCGGCCAGGTCGGACAGCGCCGCCGCCACCTGGTCCGACCGCGCGGGATCGTCCCGCACCACCACCAGGTGCGCGGCGCCCTGGTCCGGGAACAGCCGGGTCATCTCGTCGTAGGTGGCGATGGACGGGATCGACGGCGGGAAGTTGGCGTTGGTCGGCGTGGCCAGCTTGATGCCCAGCGCGGGCAGCGCCAACAGGAAGATGACGATCACCGACGCCGCGAGCGTGGCGGCCGGATGCCGCATCGCCGGGCGCAGCATCGCCGCCCACAGCCGGCTCTCGGTCGGCTTCGCGCCGCGCCGGCGCAGCCGCCGCCGGTCCACCCGCGGCCCCATCTTGGCCAGCAGCGCCGGCAGCACGGTCAGCGAGCTGACCATGGCGATGGCGACCACGATGATCGAGCCGCTGGCGATCGCCGCGAAGATCACGTCGTCGGCCAGGTACAGGCCGACCAGCGAGAGCAGCACCGCGACGCCGGAGACGAGGATGGCTCGGCCGGAGGTCCGCGCGGCCAGCTCGATCGCGGCGGCGGGGCTGATCGTGCCGTTGCGCTCGCGTTCCTCCCGGACCCGCTTGACGTAGAACAGTGAGTAGTCGACGCCGACCGCCATGCCCATCATCAGCACCACGTTGGACACCGCGCCGCCCGGATCGGGGAAGACGTAGGACGCCAACGCGTACAGCCCGGTCGTGGCCATCACCGACGACAGCGCCAGCAGCACCGGCACGCCGGCGACCAGCAGCGAGCCGAACACGAAGAACAGGATGACCAGCGTCACCGGCAAGGTGATCATCTCGGCCCGCACCAGGTCGTGGCCCAGTTGCTGGCCCGGCGCCTGACCGGTGGACACCGTGCCGGTCTCGGACACTCTCAGTTCGGGATGCGCGGCCTGCACGGCCGCGGTCTGGTCGAGCAACGTCGGCAGCTTGGCGCCGGCGACCTTGTCGTCGCCCTTCATGGTCACCGGCACCACGAGCGCGCTGCCGTCGGCCGACCGGATCGGGTCGGCCACGGAGGCCACCGCGGGCAGCGCCCGCATCCGGTCGGTGATCTCCCGGGCGGCGGCCGGACCGGTGGCCGGGGCGTCGTGCCCGCTCGCCGCGGTGATCAGCACCTTCTCCACCTGCGGGGGCAGCAGGCCGGCGTCGGCCGCCACGTGCTGGCCGCGGCCGTACTCACCCACCCAGCCGTCCTCGCCGTGGATCTGGTTGCTGGTGACGAGTGAGCCGGTGGCGGCGCACAGCACGACGAACAGCACCCACCCGACGATCGCTCGCCAGGGATGCGTCGCGCTCCAGCGGGCCAGGCGCACGGTGAGGTGTCGCTCGGGCACGGTCTCCAACTCCTTCGAGTACGGCCGCCACCGGAGGCGGCGACCTTCACCTGTAAGTTGAGAGTGACAGGTGGGAGCTCGGACTGTCAACCGGCCCCCGCGACCCCCGCCGGAACGATTCCCCGATCACCTGCGAATTTCGCCCGACACTGAATGTCATGGGGCCTCACGAAGGGGCCGCTTAGGCTTGTCGTCTCGCGGCGATCAGCACCACCGGAGGGGGAAATAGTGACACTCACGAGTACCGAGCCACTGTCGACGACCACCTTCGCGGTGAATCCGGACGACCAGGAATCCCTCGCCCGCATCGCGGACGAACTCGTCGGCGACGGGCATGACAAGGTGGACTCGCCGGCGTGGATCCGTTCCGCCGCCGCAGCCTGGCAGGAAGCACCGGTCGGCCTGAGAAAGCGGATGGACGCGTTTCAGCGGGATTCCGGAAAGACCGGTTCACTGCTGGTTACGGGCCTGCCCGTCGCGGAACACCTCCTCGGCGACACGCCGATGGTCAGCGGGTCGGTGACGCGGGATGCGACCGTTCCGGCGGCATTGCTCATGCTCCTCGCAAGTGGTCTGGGCACACCCGTCGCTTTTCTCGCCGAGAAGTCCGGCGCACTGGCCCAGAACGTCGTCCCGGTGCCCGGCAGCGAGGAGTTCCAGGGCAACGAGGGGTCGGTGCCGCTCACTCTGCACAACGAGAACGCCTTCCACCGGCACCGCCCGGACCACGTGCTGCTGCTGTGCCTGCGGGCCGACCACGACCGCGTCGCCGGGCTGCGCACCGCCTGCCTGCGGGAGGCGCTGCGCCTGCTGGACCAGCAGGACCGCAGCGCCCTGTTCCGCGAGGAGTTCGTCACCGCCCCGCCGCCGTCCTTCGGCGGATCCGACCAGGTCACCTCCCCGCACGCGCTGCTCAGCGGCGCGCGGGAGGACCCGGACGTCGTGGTCGACTTCGCCGCGACGACCCCGACCACGCCGAGGGCGCAGGCCGCGATGGCGCAGCTGCGCGCCGCCCTGACCCGAACCGCGCGCACCGTCCGGCTGGCACCCGGCGACCTGGCCGTCGTCGACAACCGGGTGGCCCTGCACGGCCGCACCGCCTTCCGCCCGCGCTACGACGGCCGGGACCGCTGGCTGATGCGCGCGTTCAGCCTGCGGGATTTCCGCAGGTCCCGCGATCACCGCCCGAACGACGGCCACGTCCTCGTTCGATAATACTGGGAGCGGACCATGAGAATGCTTTCCGAGATGACCGCCAGAACGCGGGAATGGCACCGTCCGATGGTGTTCTTCACCGGCGCCATGGCGGTGATGGCCGTGGTTTCAGCGCTGGGTATGCTGTTCGACAGCCGAACCCTCGCCGGCGAGCCGATCTGGCAGAAGGACTTCGATTTCGCGCTGTCGATCGGAATGTACTGCCTGACGTGGGCGTGGCTCACGTCAATGCTGCCGAGGGGCCGACGGACCGCCTCGTGGGTGTCGACGGCGCTGGTCGCCCTGCTCTCCGTCGAATACATCCTGCTCACCGTCCAGATCATCCGTGGCCAGCGGAGCCACTTCAACAAGTCGACCGACTTGAACAGCGCGCTCGGCAACGTCATGGGCATTTCCGCCGGGCTCATCCTGGTCGGTTCCCTGGTGCTCGCGTTCGTCTTCGTGTTCGTTCCGGTCGGCGACCCCGCGGACCGCTGGGCGATCCGACTGGGCGCGCTGCTGTCGGTGGCCGGCATGGCGTTCGGGCCGATGATGGGCGCGGCCACCCCGCAGCAGCAGGCCGCGAAGGCCGCCGGCACCTGGGACGGCATCCAGGGCGCGCACAGCGTCGGGGTCGCCGACGGCAGCGGCCCGCTCATGCCCATCACCGGATGGAGCGAGACGGGCGGCGACCTGAGGATTCCCCATCTCGTCGGCCTGCACGCGCTGCAGGCGCTGCCGGTGCTGGTGCTGCTGCTCGTGCTGGGCTCGCGGTGGGTGCCCAAGCTGCGCTCGTCCGTCGTGCGGGCCCGCCTGGTGGGGGTCGGCGCGGTGGGCTGGGCCGGTCTGCTGGCCATTGTCGGCTGGCAGGCCCTGCGTGGCCAGCCGCTGATCCACCCAGACGCGCTCACCCTGGGCGCGTTCGGACTGCTGGTCGCCCTGGTCGTGGTGCTGGCCGGACTGGTGCTGGTGCTCAGCAAGCCCGTCCGGGCCGAGGCCACAGCCGCGCTCACCGCGGCCTGATGCGCCTACCTCTCGCGGATCTTGCCACCGAGCAGCGCCATGCCGAGCGGGGTGACGGTGTGCAGCACCGTGTTGCGGGTCCGGCGGGTGGTGATCAGGCCGGTCTCCCGCAGCACGGTCGCGTGCTGGCTGGCGCCGGCGGAGGAGATGCCGAGCCGCTCGGCGAGTTGGCTGGTGGTGCAGGTGGCGGTCAGCGCCCGCAGGGCGGCGGCGCGGGTCCGGCCGACCAGGGCGCCGAGTGCCCGGACGCTGTTGTCCGGGTCGTCCCACAGCGCGGTGGCCTGCACCGGATCGGGCGGCACGGAGAACAGCAGCGCGGGCTGGCCGGTGCGCCGCTGCGCGCCGATCACCAGGCCGGGCCGGTCCAGCAGGAACATCGACGGGCTCAGCAGCAGGCCGCGACCATCGAGGTGGACGTCCCTCGGCGGCAGGCCGGGCACCTCCAGCACCGGCGGCGACCACACGATCTTGGGGTGCAGGGTGGCCAGCAGTTGCTCCACCCCGCTGCTCATGGCGATCCGGCCGCGCGCGTCGCACTCGGCGTCCAGGTAGCCGAGCACCCGCGCCCAGTAGGGCGCCACCACGACCTGCCACGCCTCCAGCACATCGCTGGCGGCCTGCCGGGGCGTGCGGTGCAACGTCCGCAGCGCGGAATCGTCGACCGCGGCGGACCGGTCGATCAGGCAGAGCAGGTCGTCGGCGGTGAGCCGCCCCAACTCCGCCAGGCCGGGGCGGCGCTGCAGCTGTCGCAGCGCCTGGTTGCGCCATCGTGTGTACGAGGCGGTGACCGGCCGGCCCAGCAGTCCCAACGCCAGCACCGCCTCGGTGACGGGCCCGAGCGTCGCCCGCAACCGCAGTCGGGACAGGTCCTCCACCGTGAAATGTATCCGCTGCACGTTTCCCCCTTGCCCGCCCAGCTAAGTCGTGTGTCCGACCAGCTGGACGAAGACGTCGTCCAGGGTCGGCCGGCGCAGCGCGAAGTCGAGCACCTCGACCCCGGCCGTCCGCAAGGCCACCGCGGCCGTGGCCAGGTCGTCGGCGCCGTCGCGCAGCCGCACGGTGATCCGGGCGCCGTCCCGGTCGACGACCGGCGCCTCGGCCGCGACCGGCGCGAGCACGGACAGCGCGCCGGGCACCGTCGCGGGATCGACCACGGCCACCTCCAGCCACGGCAGGCCGACCTTGCGCTTGAGCTCGTCCGGGGCGCCCTCGGCGATCACCCGGCCGGCGGCGATCACCGCGATCCGGTCCGCGAGCCGGTCGGCCTCCTCCAGGTACTGGGTGGTCAGCAGCACCGTCACGCCGCCCGCGACCAGCTCCTCGACGGCGGCCCACAGCGCGAGGCGGCTGACCGGGTCCAGGCCGGTCGTCGGCTCGTCCAGGAACAGCACCGACGGCTCGACGACCAGGCAGCTGGCCAGGTCCAGCCGCCGTCGCATGCCACCGGAGTAGGTGCGCACCGGGCGGTCCGCGGCGGCGGCCAGGTCGAACCGGTCCAGCAACTGCCGCGCCCGGCGACGCGCCCCCCGGCGGCCCAGGTGCAGCAGTTCGCCGACGAGCACGAGGTTCTCCCAGCCTGTCAGCACCTCGTCCACGGCCGCGTACTGGCCGGCGAGCCCGATCCGGCGGCGCACGCCGTCCGGCTCCCGCACCACGTCGTGGCCGGCCACCCGGGCGAACCCGGCATCGGGTCGCAACAGGGTGGCCAGCACGCGGACCGTCGTCGTCTTGCCGGCGCCGTTGGGACCGAGCAGTCCGAGCACACGGCCGGCCCCGACGGTCAGGTCCAGGCCGGCGAGCGCCTCGACGCCGCGGTACCGCTTGCGCAGGCCGACGGCTTCGACCGCCAGCTCCATGCCGTCACCGACCGGTCGCCGGCGCGGTGTCCCGAAGGCTGCGCGGCCGCATGTCCACCCAGTTCTGCTCCACATAGGACAGCGCGGTCTCGCGGGTGCTCTCGCCGAGAGCGACCGCCCAGCCGGCCGGCGGCTCGGCGAACGCCGGCCACAGGCAGTGCTGGTCCTCGTCGTTCACCAGCACCAGAAACGCGCCGTCCTGGTCGTCAAAGGGATTGGTCATCGCTGTCTCCACATTCTCCGATGGTGCCCGCCGTCGCTGACGGCGGGCTGACCGCGGGCTGAGCGGCTATCCGGTGGCCCGGTACCGGCGCAGGCTGAGCCCGGCGCTGACCACCAACAGCGGGCCGAGCCAGGCGGCGAGCACGACGCCGGGGTGCGTGCCGGCGAACGAGGTCGCCGTCCCGGACGGATTCGCCCACAGCGCGCGGCACGCCGAACTCACCGCGCTGACCGGATTCCAGTCGGCGATCGGCGTCAGCCAGCCGGGCAGGCTGGCCGAGGACAGGAAGGCGTTGGACAGGAACGGCAGCACCACCGTCACCAGCGGGGCCAGCGCGCTGATCGACTCCGCGTTGCGCGACGTCATGCCCAGCAGCACCCCGACCCAGCTCATCACGTACCCGAACAGCGCCAGCAGCGCGAAAGCGGCCACTGTGGACAGTGGGTCGCCGTGTGGACGCCAGCCGATCAGCAGGCCGAACGCGGTGACCACGGCGAGACCGAGCACGCCGACCACGGCGTCGGCCAGGGTGTGCCCGATCAGCACCGCGCCGCGGTCGATCGGCAGCGACCGCAGCCGATCGACCAGGCCGCGGTCGCGGTCGCCGGCGACGGCGATGGCGCTCGGGCCGATGCCGGCCAGCCCGACCTGCGCCGCGGCCCCGGCGAACAGGTACTCCTGATAGCTGCCGGCGCCCGGGACGGTGATCGAATGTTGGAACAGGTAGCCGAGGATCAGCATGGACACCAACGGGTTCAGCGTGATCCCGAGGAACCGGCCCGGCGCGCGGCGCAGGTGCCGCAGCCGCCGGCCGGCGGCCGCGGCCGCCTCGACGCACAGCGCCAGCGGCCACCGCGGCCGGACGGCGAGCGTGCTCACGGCCGGGCCAGCCGGTCGAGCTCGGTCGCGAGCACGGACCCGATCCGGCCCAGCGGACCGGGCTGCATCATGTCGTCGTGGACGCAGTCGACCTCGTGCACGGCGAGGTCGCCGACCAGCCCCGCGCGCCAGCCGTCGACGCGGGCTGCGAGCTCCGGCTCGGTCGCCCCGGCAGTGGCCACGAACAACACCACCCGGCCGTCGTAGCGGCTGGGCCGGAATCCCCGCAGCAGCTGGGAATGCCGCCGCATCGTGTCCAGGACCGCGACCACGCGGCGCTCCCCCAGGTCCGCCAGCGGATTGCCGTCCCGGCGCAACAGCGCGATCAGGTCGGCCGGGTCGATGGCGCGTCCCGCGAACTGCGCGCCGTCCTGACCGGCCAGCTGCACCAGCCAGCCGAGCATGTCCTGGTCGCCGCCGCGCTCCTCGTCCTGCGGCCGCGGATAGCCGTCAAGGTTGGCCACCAGCCCCACCTCGTCGCCGTCGGCCCGCAGCCGCGCGGCCACCTCATGGGTGAGGATGCCGCCGAATGACCAGCCGAGCAGGTGGTACGGGCCGTTCGGGCGGACGTGCCTGATCCGGCGCACGCAGTCGTCCACCGCATCGGCCATGGTGTCCGGCAGCGGCGCCAGCTCCGTGATCGCCGCGTTCTGGATCCCGTAGATCGGCTGTTCCGCGCCGAGGTGGGCGGCCAGCCCGATGTAGGGCAGGCTGAAGCCGACGCCGCTGTACAGGCAGAACAGCGGCGGCCGGGCGCCGTCGGGCTGCATGGGCAGGACGGTCGCGAACGGGTCCGCGTCGGCGACCCGCCGCACCCGGTCGAACACCTCGGCGATCAGCTCCGCCCGGCCCGGGCCGTCGCCGGCCGGCTGCTGCCGGCGGTCCAGCTCGGCGGCCAGCGCCTCGATGCTCTGGTGGGCGAAGATGTCCGCGATGGCGACGGTCAGCCCCGCCTTGCGGGCCCGGCTCACGATCTTGACCGCGCGGATGCTGTCCCCGCCGACCTCGAAGATGTTGTCCGCGAGGCCGATTTCCGGCAACGACAACACTTCGAGCACGACGCCACGCAGCGTCCGCTCCGTCTCGGAGGCGGCCTCGCGGTCCCGGCCCCGGGCCGCCACGGCCTCCGGCGAGGGCAGCGCCGCCCGATCCAGCTTGCCGTTGGCGGTGACCGCCAGCTCGGGCACGGCGACAAAGGCGCCGGGCACCATGTATGCCGGCAGCCGGGTTTCCAGGGACCGGGTCAGCGCCGTCACGTCCAGCGCCCGGCCGTCGGCGGTCACCACGTACGCCACCAGGTACCGCTGCCCCGACTCGTCCTCCCGGGCCACCACCGCCACCTGGCGCACGGCGGTGTGCCCGGCGATCACGGCCTCGACCTCGCCCAGTTCGACCCGGTAGCCCCGGATCTTGACCTGGTCGTCGTCGCGACCGGCGAACCACAGCCCGCCGTCGTCGTCCCACCGGGCGAGGTCGCCGGTGCGGTAGAGCCGGGAACCGGGCGGCCCGAACGGATCGGCCACGAACCGGCTCGCCGTCAGGCCGGGCCGGCGCAGGTAGCCGCGGGCCAGGTTGGCGCCGGCGACGTACAGCTCGCCGACCACGCCCGGGGCCACCGGCGCCAGCATGGCGTCGAGCACGTAGACCCGGGTGTTCCACACCGGCCGGCCCAGCGGCAGGATGTCGGCGGGGATCGGCTCGCCGGGCTCGATCGGCAGCGCCGTGCAGCCCACCGTGGTCTCGGTCGGGCCGTACTCGTTGACGGTCCGGGCCCCGGGATGGGCCGCCCGCCACTGGTCCAGCTGGTAGCCGGGCAGCGGCTCGCCGCCGAGCACCAGCTCGGCGCCGGGCGAGTGCGCCGGCGGCAGGTAGGTCAGCAGCGGCAGGTGGCTCGGCGTCGCCTTGAGGAACGCCGTCCGCGCCGGGCCGCCGCCCTCCGCCAGCTCGCCCAGCCGCACCCGACCGCCCGACAGCAGCGGCCCGAACAGCGCCGTCACCGTCAGGTCGAAGGACAGCGGCGAGTGCAGGAAGGCGCTGTCGCGCAGGGACGGATAGGCCGACACCGCCCAGGAGACGTAGTTGACCAGCGCCCGGTGTTCGACCACGACTCCCTTGGGGCGGCCGGTGGAGCCGGATGTGTAGATGACGTAGGCGGGATGACCGGGCTGCGGTCCAACCAGGTCCACATCGGACGGTTCCGCGTCGTCGACCCCGTCGATAACCACAACATCGGCGCCGAGTCCGCGCAAACCGTCGGCGAGCTCCACAGTGGACAACACGCAGACCGGTGCGGCGTCCTCGATCATCCCGGCCACCCGGTCGCCCGCGTGCTCGGCGTCCACGGGCAGATAGGCGGCGCCGGACTTGAGCACCGCGAGCACCGCCACCACCATCTCGACGGTTCCGGGCAGGGCCAGCGCGACGGTCCGGTCCGGGCCGGCGCCGAGGCTGGCCAGCCGCCGGGCCAGCCGGGTCGCCCGAGCGTCCAGCTCTCGATAGGTCACGTCGTCGACCGCGTAGGCGTCGGGTGTGCCGGCGGCCTGCCGCTCGAACAGCTGCGGCACGGTCAGGTCGGGCACCTCGTGGTCGGTCGCGTTCCAGTCCTCGAGCATCCTGCGGCGCCGGTCCGGGTCCAGCACGTCGACGCGGCTCAGCCGCTCGTCGGGAGCGGCGGCCACGGCCCGCAGCCAGGTCACCAGCGTCGTGGCCAGCCGCTCCGCCGTGCCCCGGGTGAACAGATCGGTGTTGTACTCCAGGATGCCGCTCATCGCCGCGGCGCCGTCGCGGCGACCCTCGTAGAACTGCACGGTCAGGTCGAACTTCGCGCGGCCGGACCGGACCCGTTGCACCTCGACCGACAGGCCGGCGGTGAGGCCCGGCTCGTGCTGCTCGCTCTGCACGAGCAGCATGACCTGGAACAACGCCTGCCGGGACAACGACCGGGCCGGGTTGATGGCCTCCACGATGTCCTCGAACGGCAGGTCCTGGTGGGCGTAGGCGGCCAGGTTCGTCTCCCGCACCTGCCGGACCAGGTCCAGCAGGGTGGGGTCGCCACCGGTGTCGGTCCGCAGCACGAGCGTGTTGACGAAGTAGCCGACCAGGTCGTGCAAGGCCTCGTCGGTGCGCCCGGCGACGGGGCTGCCCAGCGGGATGTCCGTGCCGGCGCCGAGTTTGGTCAGCAGTGCGGACACCGCCGCCTGCAACACCATGAACAGCGTCGCGCCGGCCCGCCGCGCGATCTCGGAAAGTCGCGCGTGCAGCTCGGGGTCGACGGCGAACTCGACGTCGTCGCCGCGGTAGCTGGTCACCGCGGGCCGCGGGAAGTCGGTGGGCAGGCGCAACTGCTCGGGCAGGTTCGCCAGTGCCCCGGTCCAGTACCGCAACTGCGCCGAGAACAGGCTCGTCGGGTCGTCCTCGTCGCCGAGCAGTTCCCGCTGCCACCACGAATAGTCGTTGTACTGCACGGGAAGTGGCGTCCACACCGGGGTGCGGCCGGCGCTGCGCGCGCCGTAGGCGGACATCAGCTCGCCGAGCAGCGGCGCGATCGACCAGCCGTCGAAGGCGATGTGGTGGAACACCAGCAGCAGCACGTACCGGTCGGCGCCGAGCACGTACAGCCGGGCGCGCAGCCCCGGCTCCGTGGTGAGGTCGAAGCCCCGATCGGCCTCGGCGGTCAGCGCGGCGTCCAGTTCGGACTCGTCCAGCCGGGTGGCCCGCAGCAGCGGGTGGTTCGCCGGCGCGTCCAGGACGCACTGGTGCGGCACGCCGTCGTACTCGGGGAACACCGAGCTGAGCACCTCGTGCCGCTCGACCAGGTCCCGCAGGGCGGCCTGCATGGCGTCCGCCCGCAGCTCGCCGGTCAACCGCAGGGCCAGGGGCACGTTGTAGGTGCCGCTGGCGCCGTCGTCCAGCCGGTTGAGGAACCACAACCGCTGCTGGGCGAAGGAAAGCGGAGACCCGGCGCCGGAGTGTGCCTCGGGCACGCGCCGCAGCGGCGGCCTCGCCGTGGCCGCGGCGCCGACCCGGTCGGCCAGCGCGGCGACGGTCCGCGTCTCGAACAGCGCGCGGATCGGCAGCTCCACGCCCAGCAGGGTGCGCGCCTGGCTGACCAGCCTCGTCGCCAGCAGCGACTGTCCGCCCAGGTCGAAGAAGTCGTCGTCGACGCCGACCGAGTCCAGCTCGAGCACGTCGGCGAACAGGCCGCACAGGATCTCCTCGACCGGGGTGCGCGGCTGCCGGCTCGCGGCCGCCGTCGCGAACTCCGGCACGGGCAGCGCCGCGCGATCCAGCTTCCCCCGCTGGGTCAGCGGAATCCGCTCGATCACGACAAACGCCGACGGCACCATGTAGTCGGGCAGCAGGGCGCCGAGGTGCCCGCGCAGCCCGGCCGGGACCTCCGTGCCGGTCCCCTCGGTGACCAGGTAGCCGACGAGCCGCTTGTCCCCGGTGCGGTCCTCCCGCATCACCACGACCGCCTGCGACACCGCGGGGTGGGCGGTCAGCGCGGACTCCACCTCACCGGGTTCGACCCGGAAGCCGCGCACCTGCACCTGGTCGTCGAGCCGTCCCACGTAGTCCAGCTGCCCGTCCGGCCGCCAACGGACCAGGTCGCCGGTGCGGTACATCCGCTCGCCCCGGCCGCCGAAGGGATCGGCGACGAACCGCTGCGCGGTCAGCCCGGGCCGGTCCAGGTAGCCACGGGCCAGCCCGGCGGCCACGTACAGCTCGCCGACGACGTCGACCGGCGTCGGCTGCAGCCTGGCGTCCAGCACGTAGACGCGGTGCGCCGTGGTGGGTCGTCCGATCGGCGGCCGCCCCCTCGCCGGCAGCGGTCCGCAGACCGTCGCGCTGACCACCGACTCGGTCGGCCCGTACCCGTTGAACAGCCGGACCTTGTCGGCCCAGCGGGTCACGACCTCCTCCGGGCACGCCTCGCCGGCCACCACCAGCGTCAGGTCCGGCGGCAGCTCGGTGTCCGCCGGCAGCGCGGCCACCACGACCGGCGGCAGGCCGGCCAGCGTCACGCCGGCGTGGGTGATCAGGTCGACCAGCGGAGCGCCGGCCACCCGGTGCTCCTCGTCGGCGATCACCAGCGATCCGCCGGTGAACAGCGCGAGCGCCAGTTCCCACACGGCTCCGTCGAAGCTGACCGACGCGAAGTGCAGCACCCTGGTACGGGGCGAGAGCCCGAAGCGCTGTACCAGGCTGGCGACCATGGCGGCGAACCCGGCGTGGTCGACGACGACGCCCTTGGGACGGCCGGTCGAACCCGAGGTGTAGATGACATACGCCGGATCGGCGGGCCGCAGCGGCCGCACGCGTTCCTCGTCGGTCAGATCGGCGCCCGACCGCCCGCGCACCGCCGCCTCGTCGTCGACGGTCAGCACGACCGGCGCCGACGGCGCCGCCCGCCGGGCGAACTCGTCGGTGGCCACCACCGCGATCGGGCGGGACTCTCCCAGGATCTGTGCGACACGCTCCGGGGGATAGCCGGGATCGATCGGCAGGTAGGCGGCTCCGGTCTTGAGCACCGCCAGCACCGCCACCACGTTGTGCACGGACCTCGGCAGGGCCAGCGCGACGATCCGCCCGGGGGCGGCGCCGTGCTCGACCAGCAGTCGGGCCAGCCGGTTGGCCCGCGCGTTGAGGTCGGCGTAGTCGACGACGGCGGCGCGGTCGAGGATCGCGGGCGCCGCCGGCCGGCCGGCCGCATGCGCCTCGAACAGTTGCGGCAGCAGGACGTCCCGTGGCCGATCGGCCACGCCGCTCCAGTCGTGCAGGATCAGCCGGCGTTCCCGCGGCAGCAGCACGTCGACGTCGCCGACCCGTCGCCCGGGCTCGGTGACCAGGGTCCGCAGCAGGTGCTCGAAGCGGTCCAGCACGGTCTCGATCCGGTCCCGGCCGAACACGTCCGGATTGTGGTGGGCGTCCAGCCGAAGCCGCCGGCCGGGGTAGACCCCCAGCGCCAACGGGTACTCGGCCACCACCTTGGCCCGCCAGTCCAGGACCCGCAGCCCGGGCTCCAGCGCGCCGAGATCCGTGGGGAAGTTGTTGTACGTCAACACGGTGTCGAACAGCTCGCCGACGCCGGCGCAGCGCTGCACCTCGGCCAACCCGATGTGCTGGTGCGCCTCCAGCGCCAGCTGCCGGTCCTGCAGGTCGATCAGCAGCTCGGTGAGCGACAGCCCGGGATCCAGCCGCGCCCGCACCGGCAGCGTGTGCATGAAGGCGCCGACCATGGACTCCACGCCCGCCAGCTCGGCCGGGCGGCCGGAGTTCACCGCGCCGAAGACCACGTCGGCGCGGCCGGTCAGCCGTCCCACCAGCAGCGCCCAGCAGCCCTGGATCACGGTGTTCAGGGTCAGGCCCTGCCGGCTCGCCCACGCCGACAGCCGCTCGCTGAGCTCCTCGTCCAGCTCGCGCACCAGCGTCACCGGCAGCGTCGGCTCGGCGCCGCGGCCGGTGGGCGCGAACAGGGTCGGGCCGCCGACACCCGCCAGCTCCTCCCGCCACGCCTGCCGGGCGGCGTCGCCGTCCTGGGCGGCCAACCACAGCAGGTAGTCGCGATACGGCGCCGGCGCGGCCGGTTCCGCGCCCGAGTACAGCGCGAAGAGCTCCCGCGCCATGATCGACATGGACCAGCCGTCGAACAGCAGGTGATGGGCGGTCCACAGCAGCCGGCAGCGCCGGCCCGGCAGCCGCAGCACCGTGAACCGGACCAGCGGCGGCTCGGCCAGGTCGAAACCGTGCCGCCAGTCGGCGTCGGTCAGCCTGTCCACTTCGGACGGCAGCTCGGCGGCCGCCACACCGGTCAGGTCGATCTCGCCCCACGGCGGCGGCGCCTGACCGGTGACCACGCACACCGGATCGCCGGCGGCCAGGTGGCGGAAGTGCGCCCGCGCGCTGGGGTGGCGGCCCTGCAACCGCTCGGCGGCCGACCGCAGCCGAACCAGGTCCAGGTCGCCCTCGAGATCGATGGTGACCTGCAGCGTGTACGCCTCGTCCCGGACCAGCAGGCCGCGCTGCAACGGGGTGAGCGGCAGCACGTCGGTCAGGCCGTCGGTGCTCGCGTCCAGGTCGTCGACCTCCCGCTGGCTCACCTCGACCAGCTCGAAGTCGGACGGGCTGTGTCCGCCCGCGCCCAGGTCCACCAGCGCGGACAGCACGCGGATCCAGCCGTCGGCCAGGTCGTCGACCTCCGACGGCGTCAACACGCCGGCCGCGAAGGCCACGTCGACCGTCAGCACCGCGCCGTCGTCCCGGTCCTCGGTCACCGCCGTCACATCGAGCACGTGCGGCAGCGGCATGCCGGGGTCGACGCCCAACCCGATGACCGCGCCGGGTTGGAAACGTCCCAGGTAGTTGAAGCCGACCTGAGGCCCCGCCGACTGCCCGAGCAGCCGCTGGGTCTGCGGGTTGAGGTGGCGCAGCTGCCCGTACCCGATGCCGTGGTCGGGAATGGCCCGCAGCTGCTCCTTGATCCGCTTGACGGCCGAGCCCGGATCGCCGCGGCGCACTCCGTCGAGATCCAGTCGGACCGGGTGGGCGCTGGTGAACCAGCCGACGGTGCGGCTCAGGTTCAGCGTGTCCGTGAGCTGTTCGCGTCCGTGCCGTTCCAAGTGGACGGTCACGGCGTCCTGCCGCCGGCGCCAGTCGGCCATGGCGACCGCGAACGCCGCGAGCAGCACGTCGTTGACGTCGGTGTGGAACGCGGCCGGCACCGATGTCAGCAGCGCCGCCGTCCGGTCGGCCGGAAGTTCCCGGCGGCAGCGGCCGATCGTGTCGTACACGTCGACCGCGGGATCGAGCGGACGCGACCCCAGCGCCGGCTCGGCCGGCGTCTGTGCCACCCACAGCGGGAGCTCCGCCGCCCGCGCCGCCGAACGTGCCTGCTCGGACAGCAGCCGTGCCCAGGCCCGGTACGACGTGCCCACCGGGTCCAGCGCCTCGCCCCGCAGCGCGTCCAGCAGATCGGGCGCCAGGATCCGCCAGGACACTCCGTCCACGACAAGGTGGTGCAGGACGAGCAGCAGCCGATCGCCGTCGAGCAGAACCGCCTGCGCCATCACGCCCGCGCGCGGGTCGAGTCGCGCGCGGGCGGCCGCCGCCTGCTCCTCGACCGAACCGCCGGACCGGGTCAGGATGCCGGCGGCGGTGACCGCGCCGGGTGGCGGTGCGACCAGGGCCCACAGGCCCGGCGCCGGCACGTCCAGACGCATCCGCAGCGCGTGGTGGTGATCCAGAACCCGTTGCAAGGCAAGGGTGAGCTCGTCGAACCTGGTCCCCGGGGGCAACTGGACGACGGCGTGCTGGCTGTACCGGGCGAGCGCGTCGTCGTGCGGCCCGACCTGCTCGCGGAGCTCGTGCATGGCCGGGACCGGTTCGATCTCGCCGACCCCGTCGTCCACCAGTGCCGGCGTGGCGGCGCCGACCGGCACGGCGACCGCCGCGATGGCCGCCGCCGTGCGCAGGCGGAACACGTCACGCGGGGTGATGGCCAGCCCGGCCCTGCGTGCCCGGGCCACGACCTGGATCGAGCTGATGCTGTCCCCGCCGAGCGCGAAGAAGTTGTCGTCCACGCCGACTTCCGGCAGGCCGAGCACCTCGGCCAGGACCGCGCACAGCAGTTCCTCCTGCCAGCCTCGGGCTGACCGGCCCCGCCGCGGGGCGGCGAAGTGCGGCGTCGGCAGCGCGTTGTGATCGACCTTGCCGTGCGGTGTCAACGGCATCGCCTCCAGTGGCAACAGCAGTGCGGGCACCATGTGTTCCGGCAGGACGGCGGCGAGGTGGTCACGCACCGCGGCCGGGTCCGCGCCGCCGACGAAGTAGCCGACCAGCCGCTTCGCCGCCGATTCGTCGGCGACCACTCGGACCACCGCGTCGGCCACGCCCGGTGCGGTCGCCAGCGCCGCCTCGACCTCGCCGAGCTCGATCCGGTGTCCGCGCACCTTGACCTGGCTGTCGCGTCGCTCCAGGAACTCCAACTGCCCGTCGGGCCGGCGCACGACCGTGTCGCCGGTCCGGTACATGCGCCGGCCACGAGGGCCGAACGGGTCCGCGACGAACGTCGCCGCCGTGCGCGCGGGATCGCCGAGATAGCCGCGACCGACACCGGTCCCGGCCACGTACAGCTCGCCCGGGACGCCCGCCGGCACCAGGCACAGCGCCTCGTTCAGCACGTACAGGTCGGTGTTGCGCACCGCCCGTCCGATCGGCGCGGCGAAGCCGGCGTCGGATCCGCCGCCGGTGATGACGGCGTGGGTGACGTCGTCGGAGCACTCGGTCGGTCCGTACGCGTTGACCACGGGAATCTCCGGGAACCACGCGGCCCACCGCCGGCACAGCGCCGCCGGCAGGGCCTCGCCCGTGGCCACGAGCCAGCGCACCGCGGGCAGTTCGGGCCGGGCGACGGCGAGGTCCCAGGCGTCCAGGGCGGCGCGCAGCAACGACGGGACCACCTCCACCACCGTCACGCCGTCGGCCTCGGCCAGCGGGAACAGCAGCTCCGGGTCGGCCGCCACATCCCGGTCGACCACTCGCACCCGGCCGCCGACCAGCAGCGCGGCGAGCATCTGCCAGACGGAGATGTCGAAGGTCAGCGGCGCGTTCTGCAACACCGTGTCCACTTCGGACAGACCGAGGTCGGCCACCTTGGCGAGCAGGTGGTTGACCAGGCCGGCCCGGTGCACCATGGCGCCCTTGGGCCGGCCGGTCGAGCCGGACGTGAAGATCACGTACGCCAGGTCGTCGGCGGACACCGGCGGCAGGTCGCCGGCCTCCGCCGTGGCGCCGTCCAGCTCCAGCAGCTCGACGGAACCGCCGGCGGCCGCGACGACCTGTTCGGCGAGCGCGCTGTGCGCGGGATCGGCGACCAGCCGGTCGGCTCCGCTGTCGGCGAGCAGACTCGCCAGCCTGGCCACCGGGGCGTGGACGTCCAGCGGCAGATACGCCCCGCCCGCGCCGAGCACGCCGAGCACGGTCGCGATGAACCCGCTGCCCGGCCCGGCCAGCACGGCGACCAGGCCGCCGCGGCCGAGCCGGCGGCCGATCGCCGCGGCGGTGGCGGTCAGGCCGGCGTACGTGGTGTCGCCGCCGGCATCGGTCACGGCGATCGCGTCGGGCCGCCGTCCGGCGACGGCCCGGATCCGCCGGGCGACGTCGACGAACTCCTCCTCGTCGCGGGCGCCGGCCCCCGACCGGAGCAGCCGGTCCCGCTCGTCGTCGGTCAGCACGTCCAGCCGCGCCAACGGGGTGTCCGGGTCGGCCCGCGCGAAACGGTCCAGGAAGTCCACGAACCGGGCCAGGTGTCCATCCACTTCGGACTCGGTGTGCCGGCTCAGGTTGCCGTTGGCGAACACCTCGAACCCGGCGTCCGCGGTCTCCACGACGGTGAACTCGAAGTCGTCGATCAGCCCCGTGGACAGGCTGCGCACGACGACCTCGCACTCGCCGAGGCGCAGCCGGGCGTCCTGCGGGAAGATGTTGACGAAGGGGCCGAACGGCCGCCGGTCGTCGCTGCGCAGGCCCATCGCCCGGCGGGTCCGGCTGACCCGGAGCCGCTGGTGGCTCAGTATTCGGCGCAGTTCGGCTGCCGTGCCGTCGAGCAGCTCGGACCGGGTGGTCGCCGGCCGGACCGGGACGGCGAGCGGCAGGTAGTTGGCGACCATGCCGGGCACCGCCCGCATGGCGGCGCCGGTCCGCGCGGCTACCGGCAGCGACAACAGCACGTCGTCGGCGCCGGTCATCCGTCCGGAGTAGACCGCGACCGCCGCCATGATCACCGTGCCCGGCGTCACCCGCGCCTGCCACGCCGCCGCCCGCAGCGCCCGCGCGGTCGCGTCGGGCAGCACCGCGCCGGCCCGCGCGAACTCCGGTCCCGGCTCGGCCCGTGACGCCGACAGGCTGATCAGCTCGGGGGTCTGGGCGAACCGCTGCCGCCAGAAAGCCTCGTCCGCGGCCTCCTGGTCGGATCCGGCGTACTCGGCCTCGGCCTCGATCAGCTGCCGCAGCGGCGGCAGCGCGTCGTCGGTCGGGTCGGCCCCGGCCAGCAGCGCCTGGTACGTCGCGGCCAGCCGGCGCCAGAAGATCACCTGGCTGAAACCGTCGCAGGCCAGGTGATGCACGAACATGCCGAACAGCGTCCGCTCGGCGGACAGGGTGAGCACGACGAGCCGGAACAGCGGCGAGCCGTCCAGTGCGAAGGGGCGGGACAGCTCGGCCCGCAGCCGGCGCAGTGCCTCGGCCTCGGCGTCGGGCTCGCCGCCGAGATCCGCCTCGGCCAGCGGCAGCGGCTCGACCGGCGCGACGACCTGGTACGGCACGCCGTCCCGGTCGTGCACCCGGATCCGCAGGCATTCCGCCTCGGCGACCAGCCCGGTCACCGCCCGCCGGAACGCGCCGTGGTCGAGCCGGCCGCGGATGTCCAGGTAGCCGCCCATGGTGTAGGCCGCGCCGGCGTCGGAGAGCTTCTCGTCGAACCAGATGTCGGTCTGCCCGGCCGACAGCGGCAGGCCCGTCAGATGTCCCGCAGTCATCCCGCACTCCTCAGCGCCCGCGCCGTTCCCACTCCGGTCAACTCCTGCTCGTCCAGCGCCTGCGCGCCGAAGGCCTGCGCCACCCACTGGTCCTCGTAGACGGTGTCCAGATAGCGCTCGCCGAGATCGGGGGCGACGGCCACCGCGGTGATCCCGCCGGAGTCGTTGTCCGCCAACCATTTCGCGGCCCCGGCGACCACGCTCCCGGTGGAACCGCCGAACAGGAAGCCCTGCCGGGCCAGCGAGCGGCAGGCCCGCACCGTGTCCGGCTCGGCGACGTGCAGCACGTCGTCCACGAGGGACTCGTTGAGCAGCGCCGGCCGCACCCCGGTGCCGAGGCCGGGAATCAGCCGTGGACCGGCCGGCCGGCCGAACGTCACCGAGCCGACGCTGTCGATCGCGACGATCCGCGCCGACGGCCTGGCTTCGCGCAGGTATCGGGCGCAGCCCATCAGCGTTCCGGTGGTGCCCGCGCCCACGAACAACACGTCCAGTTCGGGAAACGCGCGCAGGATCTCCGGTCCGGTGGTGCGGCGGTGCGCCATCCAGTTGCCCTGGTTGGAATACTGGTTGAGCCAGACGTAGTCGTCGTGTTCGGCGCACATCCGGGCCACCTGCCGCAGCCGCGCGCCGAGAAAGCCCGCCACCGCGTCCGGCTCGCTCACCACGTGCACGTGCGCGCCGAGGGCGCGCATCAGGGACCGGGCGGTCTGGGTGCAGCGGACGTCGGTGACGCAGGTGAACCGGTAGCCCCGGCCCAGCGCGACCAGGCTGAGCGCGACGCCCATGTTGCCCGAGGAGCTCTCCACCAGCATCGCGCCCGGACCGAGCAGGCCCTCCCGCTCGGCGGCGTCGATCATCTCGGTGGCCGCCTTGAGCTTGATCGAACCCGCGAAGTTGAAGCCCTCGCACTTGAGGTACAGCGGAATTCCCAGGCTGGGCCCGAGGTCCACGAACAGGTCGGGGACATTGAACTCCTGCGGGGTGGTGATGACGGGCATGGGTGAGCTCCCCCTCACGAGACGCGGTCGGCGAGATCCCGAGCCGGTCAGGTCATCGAGACGACGACCTTGCGGGATCCGGTGAACGGCTGCCGGCCGTGCAGCGCCGCCAGGTTGTCCACGATCATCAGGTCGCCCCGCCGCCATGGGACCGCGAGCTTGTTGCGGTCGCCCGCCGCGCGCACCGCGGCCAGGTCGGCCGCCGGGATGTGGCTGCCGTCGCCGTAGGTCACCCAGTGCGGCAGGTCCTCCGGTCCATCCACAATGGACAGCAGGTCGTCGCCTTCGCCGTCGGGCAGGGTGGCCGGATGCCACTGGTCGGCCTGGTTGAACCAGACGGCGTGCCCGGTGTCTGGGTGGGTCAGCACGCCCGGCCGGTGCTGGCGCACCCGCAGCCCCCCGTCGGCGGTCCACTCGAAGCGGGCGTCGGCGCCGGTCAGGAACTCGTCCACAACGGACTTGTCGTCTGTCTCGAAGGTGTCCTGCCAAGACTTGCCCAGCCCGGCGCCACCGTGCAGGTGCTGGTGGTACACCACGCCGAGCTCGGCGAACCGGTCGCGGACCGGCGCCGGCAGGTCGGCCAGCAGCGCCCGGCCGGAGCAGACCGGCGTGGCGCCGCCGGACTCGGCCGGCGTCAGGCAGCCGAAGAACAACCGGCGGGGATACTGCCGCGCATAGGACATCTCGTTGTGCAGAGTGATCTCGTACCGCGCCGGATACTCGGTCGACGTGAACACCCCGGTGGAGATCGAGCTCCGGGGCGTGTTCCCGCCCCGGTAGCTGTCCAGCGGCGGGGCCCCGAAACACGTCACCGCGCGGTGGAACGCGTCCGCGTCGGCGATGTCGAAACCCCGCAACAGCACCGCGCCGTCCTGCGCGAGCAGGGATTCCGCCTCCGCGCGCACGTCGGCCGGCGGTGTGCCCGGATCGATGTGAGCGATGGTCATCATGGTGCCACCCGCGCTGGACCTCGCCAATCGCATGTCAGCCTCCCGGCGAACAGTGGAGTCGCCGCAAAGCTAGCCGGTCCCGCTGACGGCGGGCTGACCGCTGACTGAGCCGGGATTTCCCCGGCACGGCGGGGATGCCCGCCCGGCGCGGGTCGCCGGGCGGGCACCACGGCGCTATGCCGGCGCGCAGTCCTTGAGCTCCGGGAACTCGTCGAGATGCACGGCCAGCCAGTCGCGATAACAGGGATGGCGGTCGGCCTGCGCGCGCAGCGTTCTTCGGATGGCGCTGAGCAGCCGCCGCCGACCGGTGTGATTGCGCCAGCCCCGACGCCACACCATCGTCAGCCGACTGCCCGTGACCCCCGGCAGCGGGACCAGGGCGACATCGTCGAGCTGGGCGCTGGGCACCGTCAGCGCGACCACGCCCGCGTCACGCACCCAGTTCATCGCCTCGGCCTGTCCGGAGACGTAGTGCAGCACGGTCGGCCGCACGGCCTCGAGCAGTTCCTGTTCCACGTTGTGCAGCCAGTGTCCCGGCGCGTGGCGGACCCAGGGCAGTTGATCCAGCTCGCCGACGCACGTGATCGGATCTCGGCTGAGCCGGTGCGTGCTGGGCACCGCGAGCCAGGTCGGCTCCCGCATGACCAGCTGCGAGTCCAGGGTGCTGTCCGGCAGTTCCGGCGGCCCGGCGGTTTCCGGGCCGCGCACCAGCGCCGCCGTGTACTCACCGCGGACGACAGCGTCGAGCGCGCCGTCGGGATCCAGCGACGAGGTCCGCACCTCGTACCCGGCCAACTGATCGCGCAGGCCCTGCCAGAACACCGCCGGCTCCCACTCGGCGCTGACCACCCCGAGCACGTCGGTCACGGGTGAGGCGGCCTCGGCGAGCACCGCGTCGGCGCTGCGGGCGAGATCGACGAGCATCGGGATGAGGCGCTCGCCGAGCGGCGTCGGCGTGATGCCGGTGCGCGAGCGGACGAAGAGCTCGCCGCCGATCGTCTTCTCGATCCGGCGCAGTTGCGCGGTCAGGCTCGGCTGCGGCAGCGACAGGCTGGCGGCCGCCTTGGAGATGCTGCCCAACTCGGCCACGGCCGCGACGACGCGGGCGTGTCGGACTTCCAGGCGCATGTCAACGCGCCGATCGCAGCTGAGTTCCGCCCCCTCGACCGCATTTCACCGGCGCCGGTGAACTTCGAATGGCCAATCGTAAGAGCCGCCCTGTTTCTGGACGGCGTCCAGCGTTTGCCCACGGTTGCCCGTTTCGCATCGATTTCCCCCTGTTGCGTGCGATACATACAGCCTACCCGCCAGCCACAACCCCCATCACGGCGAAAAGAGGATTTCTCGAATTTGCCCGTGTCTACCACCCGGTAGCCCGTGTTCGAGGCGTTTGCGAGCCACCGCGCCTGAGCAGGCCGGACTCAGTCGGTCCGGGCTTCGGCGGCGGCCCGGGTGGCCGCCACGTCGCACTTGCCGTTGGCGGAAAGCACGATCTCGGGCACCAGCCGCACCCGCTCCGGCACCAGCGCCTCGGGCAGCGCGGCCGCCAGCACCGCGCGCACCTCCGCGGCCAGGTCGCGGTCACCCGTGTCGGCGGCGACCACAAAGGCATCCACGGTGTCCACCACGTCACGCACGATGTCGAAGGCCACCGCCGCCACCCCGGGCACCCGCAGCACGTGGTGGCGCAACTCGTCCAGCTCGATCCGGTAGCCGTTGACCTTGACCTGGTCGTCCAGCCGGCCGAGGTGCACCAGGCCGTGTCCGGGCACGTGCCGGACCAGGTCGCCGGTGCGGTATGCCCGGCCGGCGCCGCCGCCGAGCTCGCGCTCGTCGAGAAAGCCGCCGGTCGCGCCGCCGAGATAACCGGCGGCCACGGCCCGCCCGGCCACCACCAGCTCGCCGGGCTCGCCGGGCCGGGTCGGCCGCAACTGGTCGTCGAGCACGTATCCCCTGGTGTTCCAGACCGGCAGCCCGATGGGCACCGTCGGCAGGTCCGGCGCCGAGTGACGGTCGAAGCGATAGCCGAAGCAGCCGATCGTGGTCTCGGTCGGCCCGTAGTGATTGACCAGCCGCACCCCGTCCAACCGGTCGCCGATCGACCGGATCAGGCCGGCGTCCAGCGCCTCGCCGCCGAACATCAGCACCCCGGTCAGCTCACGGTAGGCCGGCGGCGGGGACATCTCCTCGAACAGCCGCGCGTGCGACGGGGTCAGCTTCAGCACCGAGTGGCGCGGGGTCCTGGCCGCGAACAGCGCGTCGCGGTCCCACGCGCCGGCCGCCACGACAACCCGGCCACCATGCGCGAGCGGCACCCACAGCGAGGTCAGCGCCAGGTCGTAGCCGAGGCTGGCGAACAGCGGGCTGCCGTCGCGGGTCCCGCCGACCAGCCAGTCGCACCAGCTCACGTAGTTGACCAGCGAACCGTGTTCGACGATGACCCCCTTCGGCGTGCCCGTCGAACCGGAGGTGAACACCACGTACGCGGGATCGGCGGGATGGGGCTCCGGGTGGCCGGACAGATCCGCCGGCCGGCCGGCCGCTCCCACCTCGGCCGCGTCGACCACGGACAGCGGCCCGGTGTCGCGTGGCAGCCTCGCCGCCCGGCCGTCGTGCACCAGCGCGACCGGGCCGGCGGCGGCGAGGACCGCGGCGATCCGCGCCGCCGGATGCGCCGGGTCCACCGGCACGTACGCCGCCCGCAGTCGCATCACGGCCAGCGCGGCGGCGATCACCGTCGGACTGCGCTCGGCCCACAGCGCGACCCGGTCGCCGGCTCGCACGCCGGCGTCGAGCAGGGCGGCGGCGATCCGCTCGGCCCGCGTCCACAGCTGGCCGTAGGTCCAGCGGCCGCCGGCGAATTCCACGGCGACGCGGCCCGGCTCGTACGCGGCCTGTCCGCGTATCAGTGCGACCAGCGATTCAGCGGCGAGCGGTCGTTGTTCGGAAATAATCGGATACGCGAAGTCAGCGTGCGGGATCATCTCGTTTCCCATTCTTATCCGTTTCCGGCGGCCGGAGCCGCCGATTCGGCGGATCCGGGGTCGGTCAGTCGGCGGCCGCGTCGACGGGCCGCGCGCGCAGGCAGAGTCCGGCCGGCACGAGCGTGGTGGCCATGGTCAGCGCCACCGCCACCACGATGATCACGACGTAGATCGCCGGCGAGCCCGACGGCCACGGACTGCCGCTGAGCGCCAGGCCGAAGGGCACCAGGGTCGCGGCGGCCACGGCGGTGCCCAGCAGCACGCCGGCGACCGCGATCACACCGGCCTCCACCGCCATCATGCGCAGCACCTGGGGACTGGTGAAGCCGGTCAGCCGTTGCAGCGCGAACTCCCGGCGACGCTCGGCGGTGGCCACGACGGTGGTGTTCACCAGTGAGATCAGCGCGTAGCCGACGATCATCGCGGCCATCAGGTAGTTGACCCAGGCGCCGGTCTGCTGCTGCTCGGCGAAGGACGCGGTGATCGCGGCCCGGTCGGCGACCTGCACGCCGGGCTGGCGCGCCACCAGCTCGTCGAGTCGGGCGACCACCTGCGCCGGCTCGGTTCCGGGCGCCGCCCGGACCAGGATCCGGGTCGCCAGGCCGGCGGTGGTGTGCGCGACCAGCAGCGGCTCGGGCACCAGCGCGGTGGGAAAGCCCTTGGCCGTGGGGAAAAGCGCGACGACCTTGAGCCGGTGGGCGCTGCCGTCGCCCAGCTGCATCGTGACGGTGTCGCCCAGCCCGGCTTTCACCTGTCGGGCCTGGTCCTCAGGCAGGGCAACGGAATCACCACGCAGCGCGGTGAGCGTGCCGCCGGACGGCGTGAACGCGGTGAGCTCCGCCGCCGCGTCGGCGTCGACGCCCTGCACGGGAATCTCGTTCACGCTCAACCGCTTCGTCCTGCTGCCCGGATCCATGGGCCGGTCGAGGTAGCCCGTGCTGGTGACGAACGCCGACGCCGCGCCGACGCCCGGCGTGCCGGCGATCCGGCCCACGAGCTCCGGCGGGAAGCCGCCGGCGGTGGAGGTCACCACCGCGTCGGCCCGCAGGCTCTCCGCGTAGACCCGTTGGGCCACCGCCGTCGACGACGTCTGGAGGTAGATCAGCGCGATGGCCAGGCCGGTTGCGAGCATGACCGGCGTGACGGCCCCCGCCACGCGGATCCGTCCGGTCCGGGAGTTGACGGCGGCGAGGTGACCGGGCAGTCCGAACATGCCGCGGGCCAACGGAAGCAGCACGGCCAGCACGACCCGCGTGACCCCGGGCGCGAGCAGGGCGACGCCGGCCGCCCACAGCATCGCCGACGGCCCCGCGGTGCTCGCCGCCACCGACCCGGTCATCACGAGCGCGGTGACCAGCGCGAGCGCGGTCGCCCCGGCCAGGGTGAGCACCGCGAACACCAGGCGCGTCGGGCTGAGCCAGCGGCGTGGCAGTTCCGCCTCGGACAGCGCCTCGACCGGCCGGGCCAGCGCGGAGCCCCGCGCCGCCACCGCTGTGGCGACAAACGCCGTGCCCAGGCCGATGGCCGCCGAACTGACCGTCGGAATCCAGTGCTGCTCGTACACGATCAGCGGCGACACGACGCCTGCGGCGGCGAGCCGGCCGAGCAGCCAACTGCCGAGCAGACTGCCCGGCACCGCCGCCAGGGCCACCGCGAGCACCCCGACGGCCATGCTCTCGCCGAGCAGCATCCTGCGCAGCTGGCGCGGAGTGACGCCGATCGCCCGCAGCAGAGCCAGTTCCCGCCGGCGTTGCCGGAGCAGCAGGGCCAGCGTGCTGCCGACGACGAACACCGTGACCAGCGCGGCGATGCCGCCGGTGACCGCGGCGACCGGGATGAGGCGGCCGCCGGCCGAGAGGACCTCGGGGAACTCGGCCGTGCCCCGGTCGTCGCCGAGCAGGACCACGGCCGGCGTGTCCACGAGGGCGCGCTCGATGTCGTCGCCGACGTGCGCGGGATCCGCGCCCGGGGCGAGGAACACCCCGAACGAGTCCACAACTCCCGGTGGGCCGAAGAGCGTGGCCGCCTCGCCGTCGTCGAAGAACATCGCCGTGGCCTCGACCGCGCCGGCGGCGACACCGGACACGCGGAACTGTTGCCGCGCACCGCGCACGAGCAGGGAGACGTCATCGCCGACGGAACTGTTGAGCCGGGTCGCCAGCGCCTGATCGAGCACGACCTGATCGCTGCCGGTCGGCGCGACGCCACGGACCAGTCGGTACGGCGCGAGCGCGGCGGAACTCCAGCCGTGGCCGACGGTCTGCGCGCCGACCGTGCCGTAGCGGGTCATGGCGGCCACCGGGAAGGAGACGTCGGGGTGCACCGCCGTCACACCGGCGACCGCCCGAACCCGTACGGCGGCGTCAGCGGCCAGCCGGGCTCGTTCCGGCAATGTCTTGTTGCGGCTGGGATTGCTCTGGTCCGCGGTGACGATGACCGGCGCGGCGGCCAGCCGCTGCGGGTGCACGGTGGTGCGGATGCCGGTCTCCAGCAGCCCGCCGCAGGCCATCACGATCACGGCGCCGAACAGCAGCGCGACGAACGAGGCCAGGAAGCCGGCCTTGCGCAGCCGCAGCGTCTGCAGCACGAGCCGGAACATCAGAGCACCCGCCCCGTGAACCGGCCGGCCGAGACCGGCTCGCCCCACGCGCCCAGCCGGGTCATGCGTTCGGCGACGGCGATCGGCGTCGGCTGGTGCACCTCGCTGATCACCTGGCCGTCGGCGAGGAACACCACGCGGTCGGCATGCGCGGCCACCACCGGGTCGTGCGTGACCACAACGGCGGTCTGGCCGGCGCCGCGTACCGCCCGCCCGAGCAGCTCCAGCACGTCGCGAGCGGTGTGCGTGTCCAGGGCGCCGGTCGGCTCGTCACCGAAGATCACCGCCGGCCGCGTGATCAGCGCCCGGGCGATGGCGACCCGCTGCTGCTGGCCGCCGGACAGCTGGGCCGGCCGGTGGTCGGCGCGGTCGGCGAGGCCGACCTGCTCGACGGCCTCGCGGACCCGCCGGGGCTCCGGCGCGCGGCCGGCCAGCCGCAGCGGCAGGGCGACGTTCTCCAGCACGGTCAGCGCCGGCAACAGGTTGAACGACTGGAAGACGAAGCCGATCCGGTCCCGGCGCAGCTCGGTGAGCTGCCGTTCGGTGAGCCCGGTGAGTTCCTCCCCGTCCAGCACGACGGATCCGGCCGTCGGCCGGTCCAGTCCCGCGGCGCAGTGCAGGAACGTGCTCTTGCCGGATCCGGACGGTCCCATCACGGCCGTGAAGGTGCCGCGACGGAACCCGATCGTGACCCCGTCCAGCGCGGTCACGCCCGCGCGACCGCCGTAGACCTTGCTGACCGCGCTGAGGCTGACCACGTCCGCGCCGCCGCGCGTCGACTCCTGGCGCATCGATCCCCCCTGAACTAGCACCTGATAGAAAACTCTGACAGGTGGTAGTTCACGGAGTCAAGTGGGGGCGGCGGCCTCAGGGCCCGGCGGTCACTCCGCCAGACTGGCCGACCGACTCGGGCACTCCTGCTTCTCCACCATCTTCTCGGCGCTCTCGTTGGCCTCTTCGGCGTGCTGGTCGGCCTCGTGGCTCTGCCGGCCCAACTCGGTCCGGCCGGCCGGGAACCCGTCGTGCTCCTCGCCGGTGGTGAACTGCGGTCATGGACACCACTCCGCGCGTTCTGGAGAAATTGTGCGTCGAACTTCGTCGCCGGTCACATGACGTCCGGACTGCTTCCAATAGGGCACGCCGTGGGCAGCGGATGCCGCCCACGGCGATGGATTGCGCAGTCTCAGATTCCGGGGCCGTTGGGGCCCACGAGCGACCAACCCGACCACGGCGCAGAACCGCCGGGCGTCTGGGACTTCTGATAGACGCCGCCCGGGTTTGAACCCAGGACAACCAGGGTGCCGTTCTGATCGGCGCCGACGGCGACATCGGTACCGCCACCACCGAAATCGGTCTCCCAGTTGGACCAACCACCATCGGACGCGGTCTGATAGACGTGCTGCGCCACCGATCCGTTGATCGCGAACACCTCGATGCGGCCGTCAGGAGCGTTGGCAGCGGCCAGGCGAGCGTTCCCCGGACCGGAGTGACCGCCGGCATCGGTCATCTCCGACCACCCGGACCAATGACTCGGGTCATCCGAGTTGTACTTGTGCCAAATACCGCCGCCGTTGGACGCGACCACCTCGAGCCGACCCGACTTGTTCCTGCCGACGGCGATGTCATAACCACCACCACCGAAGTTCGCCTCCCAGTTCGACCAGCCGCCGTCGGTCGCGGTCTGATAAACGTGCTCGAACACACCGTCGTTGATCGCGAACACCTCGATCCGACCGTCCCCGGAGGTGGTGGCCACCAAGCGGGAATTCCCCGGGCCGGAGTTGCCCGTCGGATCGGTCATCGGCGACCAGCCCGACCAGTAACCGGGCGTCTCGGGCGACTGATACTTGTGCCACACACCGCCGCCGTTGGACGCGACCACCTCGAGCCGACCCGACTTGTTCCTGCCGACGGCGATGTCATAACCACCACCGCCGAAACTGGTCTCCCAATTCGACCAGCCACCATTGACCGCGACCTGATACAGATGCTCCGCCACATCATTGTTGATCGCGAACAACTCCAGCCGACCGTCACCCGCCGGCGCAATAGCCAGATGCGCCCCACCGGGACCACCGATCGCCGCCCACGGCGCCCACGGACCATTCACCGAGGTCTGATACGTGTGATAGATCTGGTCACCGCCACTCGCGAACGCCTCCAGTCGACCGTCCGCCGACGCCGCGGTCACCATACGATGCCCGGCAATGGTCGGCGCCGGGCCGTCGTCCCGGATGTTCTTGTAGCGGTAGGCGATGTAGCTGTTGTTGGGATGCCCGTCGAGACTGCCATTGTTGATGTTGGTATGCAGATGCCTGACGGGAGTGCTGCCGAAGGAGTAGTAGCTGAAGTTCCCATTGCCGTCGTCCCAGTGGTCGAACAGGAACGTGTGACCGTCTCCGGGGTAGATTCCAGCGGATCTGTCGAGGAAGTCGCCGGGTTTGAGATCCGCCCGGTCGATCTGAACGGCGTAGCCCGGCAATCCTTCGGTATTGGGATCGGCGGCGAGATGCAGCGCCATGGAGACGTAGCCGGAACAGTCGTGTCGGTAGGTTCCGTCACCGCCGGGACCCGCGGACGTGACGTTCGGGTCATAAGGGCCGGGCTGGTTGTCGACCCAGTACTGAGCGCGGCTGATGACCTCGGATCGGGTGATCGGGCCGCCGAGGGTCGATGCCGCATGCGCCGCCGTAGGCGCCACAACGGACGCCCCGGCCAGCAACAATTCCAGCACCGGCAGCGTGGCGAGCAGGTTTCGTAACTTCATTTGTCTCCCCCTTCGTGAACTGAACGGGGCAGACGCTAACCACGGCCACTCACAGAAAACTCAGAAGAATCTGGTAGCTCTCCCAGCCGTGCGGTCAGCGACCGAGAGGTGCCGAACTACGCCGATCGGCGTAGTGCCTGCCGGGCACTCGACGAACCGGCTGTAACGGTCGAAACGCTGAGCGCGACGAACCTTCCGAACGCTATAACTTCTGGCAGGGTTGTGACTCTGGGGGAGGACTCCGGACCGGCTTCCGGCGTCCTGGTTGGAGCCGCTGTGGACGTGTGTGTGCTCGGTCCTGTCGAGGTCGTGCTGGCGGGGACCGCGGTGCCGCTCGGCGGGCCCAAACCGAGGACACTGCTGGCGCTGCTCGCCGTCCACGCCGGCACCGTGGTCACGACCGACCAGATCGTGGACGCGCTGTGGTGGGATAGCCCGCCCGCCAAGGTTCGCGCCTCGATCCACACCCAGGTGTCGGCGTTGCGCCGCGTTGTCGGCCCGGACATCCTGGTACGCAAGGCAAGCGGCTATCTGCTGTGCACCGAGCGCGCCTCCGTAGACCTCAGCCGGGCGCGCGAGTTGGCGGTGGCCGGGCGGGAACTGGCCGCGAGGGGGCAGCACGACGAGGCGCTCGCCCGACTGCGCACCGCCCTCACGTTGTGGCGCGGCGACACCGCGCTGGACGGCGCGACCGGCGACTGGGTCGACGTGGAACGCGCCCGGATCGCCGAATTCCGCCTGGACATCCAGGAGGCCCTGCTCGACGCGGCGCTGGCGACGGGCACCGACAGCATGCCCGTCGACGAGCTGACGGCGCTGGTCGAACGGAACCCGCTCCGGGAACGGCTGCGCGGCCAGCTGATCCGCACCCTGGCGCTGCTCGGGCCGGCCCGCCGAGGCGCTGTCCTGCTACCAGGCCGGCAGCCAGGTGCTCGCGGACGAACTGGGCGTGGAGCCCGGCGCCGAGCTACAGGCGATCCGGCGGCAGGTGCTGTCCGGTCCGCCCGCGCCGGAGGTCGAGCCGGTCGCCGCCCCGGTCGTGCCGCGCCAACTGCCGGTGGACATCGCGGATTTCACCGGACGGGCCGACGAGCTGGCCCGCATCGCGGCCAGCACGGCCCCGATCGTCGCGCTGGCGGGCAAACCCGGAGCCGGCAAGAGCGCCCTGGCCATCCACAGCGGACTGCGGCTGCGCGCCAGATTCGCCGACGGCGAGCTGTACGTCGATCTGCGCGGCAGCGACAGCACACCACGGCAGTCGATCGAGGTGCTCGGCCAGTTCCTGCGCGCGCTCGGCGTCGGCGAGTCCGCCGTGCCGGACACACTGGACGAGCGCGCGGCGCTGTACCGCAGCCTGCTGGCCGACCGGACCTTGCTGGTGCTGCTGGACAACGCCGCCGACGAGCCGCAGGTGCGACCGCTGTTGCCGAGCGGGCCGAACTGCCTGTGCCTGATCACCAGCCGATCCCGACTGTCGGCGCTGGCCGGCGCCGACCACATCGACGTGCACACGCTGTCCGAACCGGACGCGCTCGACCTGCTGGCCCGGCTCGTGGGCGGCGGCCGAACCACCCGAGAATCCGAGCAGGCCGCCGAGATCGTGCGCCTGTGCGGGCGGCTGCCGCTGGCCGTGCGGGTGGCCGGCGCGCGGCTGGCGGCACGGCCCGACTGGCCGCTGGCTCGGCTGGCCGAGCGGCTGGGTGAACAGCGGCGCGTGCTCAACGAGCTGCGCGTCGGCGACCTGGAGGTGCGCGGCAGCCTGAACCTCAGCTACCAGGCGCTGCCCGAGCGCGAACGGCTTGCGCTGCGCCGGCTGGGCTGGCTCGGCACACCGGACTTCTCGGTCTGGCTGCTCGCGGTGCTGACCGGCGCCACGGTCCCGGACGCGGAAGACATCGCCGAAAGCCTGGTCGATGCCCAGCTCGTGGACATCACCGCCAGGGACGGCGTGGGCGGTGGCAGGTATCGGTTGCACGACCTGACCAGGGTGTTCGCCTGGGAACGCGCCGAGGACGAGGAAGGCTCCGCAGATCTGGTCGCCGCCGTGGCGCAGGTGGCCGAGTGCGGCATGGGACTGGTGAATCACGCCTCGGGCGGGACTCCGGTGCGGTTGCTGAGCTCCGTCCTCTCCACCGGGTTCCGCCTCGACGTCAGCGACTACGTGTCCGAGGCGCCGCCGCTGGCCTGGTTCGATGCCGAACAGGCGGCGCTGGTGCACGTCGTCGAACGAGCCAGCGAACTCCACCTCGCCGGCGTCGCCGCCCGCCTGGCCACCGCGCTGTGCTCGTCGTCGTTCGCCATCAGCAACCACTTCACGCAGTGGTGGCGCACGCACACCGCGGCACTGCAGGCCGCTCGCCGCGCTGATGACGTGGCCAGCCAGGGCCTGCTGTTGGTCGGATTGGGCTGGCTGCGTAGCGAGCAGGACCGGCTGGATGAGGCCATCGACTACTACGACCAGGCGCTCGCGGCATTCGAGCAGGTCCACGACGAGCGCGGCAGCATGGCCACCCAGCTCATGCTCAGCAGCGCGCAGCGCGAACTGGGCCGGCTCACAGCGGCGCTGCGGACCATCGAACAGGCATGGCCGGCGTTGATGACGGCGACCGACCCGGAGGCGATTCCCCGCGCGCATCACATCCGGGGCACGATTCTGACCGAACTCGGCCGGCTGCCGGAGGCGCTGCGGTTCTGCGACCAGGCCGTCGCGGCGTATGACGCCATCGGCGATCTGCACGGGGTGGCGCTGGCCCTGCGGTCGACGGGCATCGTTCACCGGGCAGCCGACCGGCTCGATCAGGCCGCCACGTGCTGCGAACGCGCGTTGGCCATACTGCGGCCCATCGACGATCACCTGATGACGGCGTATGCCGTGCAGGCGTTGGCGAAAGTCCGGATCCGCCAGGGCACCGGATGGGACATGCGCGAATCGCTCACGCAGGCGCACCGCACCTGTCACGACATGCAGGACGGCTTCGGTCAGGCACTGATGCTGCGCACGCTCGGCGAGCTCGAGCTGGCCGTCGGCCGACCCGCGAACGCCGTGGAGCATCTGGAGAACTCGATGCGATGGTGGACCGCGCTGTCGCTGCCGCTGTGGCACGCCCGTTGCCAGCGCGACCTCGCGCATGCTCTGCGCGCGCTGGGTCGCGACGGCGAGGCCGACCTGGTGCACGCCGAGGCGATGGCGGTGTTCCTGCGCCACGAGAGCCGTGAGGCGCGGGAGGAACCCAAGGCCCGCAAGCCTTTCCCGGCGCCGCTGAGAGATTCTGCCCAGTTCCTGTGAGCCTCAGTCGCCGCGGAGTACCGAGGGTAGCTGCGTGCGGTCGGTGACGCCGAGTTTGGCGGTGGCGCGGTAGAGGTGGCCTTCGACGGTCCGAACGGAGACGAGCAGGCGGCTGGCGATGTCGCGGTTGGAGAGCCCGTCGGCGGCGAGGGTGACGATCTCGCGTTCGCGGGTGGTTAGCGGGAGGGGGTGAAGGGCGGCGAGGAGGGCAGGGGTGCGGGCGCCTTCGCAGAGGGCGGCGAGGCGAGTGGCGCGGGAGACGGCGGCCTGGGCGGGGCCGCGGCGGCCGGTGTGGGAGTGGGAAATGGCGGATTGGGCGGCGGCGTCGGCGGCGGCTAGCAGGTCGCCGAACTGTTCGTACGAAACGGAGGCGGCGTGGAGGGCCTCGGCGTCGTCGGCGGCTAGGGCGGCGGCGTGGGAGGCGGCGGCCTGGACGCGGGGGCCGCAGACGTGAGGGCCGCCGACTTGGGAGGAGAGGACGAGCAGGCGCTCGGCTACGGTGCGGTCGCCCAGGCGGGCGGCGGACTGGAGGGCGAGGACCTCGATGGCGTGCTGGCCGTTGAGGGCGGCGCGGTTGGCGGCCGCACGGGCGTGGGTGATGGCCTGGCTGACGGAGCCTTCGGCGGCGGCGAGGGCGGCGCGGGCCAGGGAGGCTTCGGGGTGGAGGAACTCCCAGCCGGGATGGTGGATGTCGCCGAGACGGGACAAGGCCTCACGGGCGGCGGGGACGTCGCCGGCGGAGGCATGGGCGCTGACGAGGGCGACGAGGCAGAGCTCCTCGAAGCCGGAGGTGTCGAAGGGCGACAAGCCCGTCCGGGCCTCGCGCAGCTCACGGATGGCGGTCCGGAGGCGGCCGGTGGCGAGCGCGGCGCGGCCGGCGAGAACGGTGCCGTAAAGCTGAGGCGCACCAGGGATGTCGGCGCCGCGACGGCGTAGCTCCCCGGCTACCTGGGTGGCCTCCGGAAGGTAACCGGCGAGTTGGAGCGCGAGGGTGTGCCAGAAGCCGAGTCCGAAGGACGGCACGGCTGCGTCGGCGGAGGCTCCTACGGCGTAGGCACGGGCGGCGGCATCGCCGATCTGGTCGGCAAGGCCTTGCACACCGAGCCCGCCGACGAGACCGAAGCTGGCCATGACAAAGGCGGGCGGGGGCAGCACACCGGAACCGAGGGCCTCGGTGGCGCGCTGGACGGCCAGCGCCGGCCGTCCGAGATGGACGTAGAAAGCGGCGCGCAACCCGGTCAGCAGAGCGCGAAGGTTGTCGTCGGTGATCGCGGCGTCGGCCTCGTCCAAGGCGGCCAGCGCCTCCTCGGGCCGCTGGGTGGTGTAGAAAAGGTTGGCAGCACGGGGAAATCCCGCCCGGACGCGGTCGAGGTCGCACGCCGCCGTGGACCGTTGGCATACCGGGCTCCTCCGCGACAAGGCGGGCCGCAACGCCGTCACGTACGGCACCAGCCGGCCGTCCGCACTCGAGTCGGCGCTCGGCGTTCAAGCCGACGCCGGCGACACGTGGCGGTACGCGATCGCCAGGGCGCAGGGCTGGTTCGCCGGCGACATGGAGTGGGTGTGGTGGCACGTGCTACCGATTGGGGACGAGACATGAGTGGCGAATTCGGCTCCGGGGCCGCCGACAAGGCGAAGACACCGAAGCCGCCCGACAAGCCGCCGGTGCCGCCGGACGCACAGAAGTCGCAGCACGACGCGACACGTCCCGCCAACCAGACCGCGCAGCCGGACGGCAAGGGAGGAAAGGACAATCACGCCCCGACCGGGCCACCGGGCGGCAAGCCCCCGGAGGTCGGAGGACCCAAGGGCGACACGGGATCCCACCAGTCCGGCGACACGCATCGGTCGGGCGACGGACCCGTCAAGATCAACGAGGTGCCCGGCCCCAAGACCGCGGACGGTCCGCGCCACGGTGGCGACCAGCCGCCGGGCCCGCGCCTGTCGACCAACTTCGCCGAGTGGAAGGCGCAGTTCGAGGCCCGTTCGACCCCGCACCCGGAAACCGCGATGGTGCCCGCTACCGATATCAAGCACCGGGTGGATCTGCCACCCATCGGATTCACCCACACGCTGGACCTCGACAAGAACTACCGCGACAACAACGGCAATCTCGACTGGACCAAGGTGCGGGCGGCACTCACCCGCATCGTGAAGACGGACGTCGGCTTCGCGCAGCCGGAGCACCGGCGACCGGGCCATCCGCCGCCCGGCGGGTACGGGAGTCGAGAGCTGCGCGTCCAGCCGGTGGACATCAAGCTGCATCTCGTGGACACGAAGTCGGACACCGAGGTCGTGCAGGTGCGGGCGGCGTTCCGGGAGGTGGCCAAGGCGGCCACGAAATGGGACGTGCGCACCCATGTCGACGGCCCGCATCCGCCTCGGCCCGATCCCCCGGGTCCGAAGACCCGGCCGGAGCCCGGGCCCGGCCCGCGCATCCCCCGCCCGGCACGGACCATCCACAGCCCCGGCGCGAGCACGTGGAGATTCACCAGCCGGGCCAGGCGCCGCGGCAGGTGCCGCCGGTGCGGCAGATGCCGCCCGTGCAGCCGCATCCCCCGTGGAGGTGATCGTCGTGAACGAATTCGGGCCGTTGCCGCCGGACTTCAAGGTGCTGCCGGCGGCGAAGGAGGTGTCGCCGGAGATCGCCGAGTGGCGGACGAAGTTCGGCCTGGACATCCGGCCGGCGGCGGCCGAGCATCCGGCGCCGCGTCCCGCCGCGAACGACCACCGGACGGCGACGGAACGCGCGCTGGACACCAAGCTGCCGATCGGGACCGTGAACCGGGAGGCGTTCGAGCGGTCGCCGGTCCGCGAATACGAGAAGTTCCTTGTGCAGCAGGGGTTCCCGGCCAAGCAGATGGACGCGCTCCGGGCGCAGCTGCGGCACGACCCGGATCTGTGCAACGGCCCCGGCGGCACGAAGGCCGACCGGGAGCTGCTGCACGACTTCGCGCGGGTAGGCACCGTACCGTTCGAACGGTACGTCATGCCCAAGACTGCGGAGGTCGACGCGCTCGTGCACAAGGCGGTCGGCAAGCAGCCGGGCGAGTACGTCTCGCAGGACGACCTGGACGGTCTGCTGAAGACGATCGCCGACAACCCGAACGTGTTGCTGCGCAAGGGGTTGAGCGACGCCGAGGTGAATCGCGTCCGCGGCTATCCGGTACGCGACACCGGGCGGGTGCCGCGCGCCGACGTCGTCAACCCGGTCTACACCAGCGACGGATTCGAGAACGCGAACGCCGACGACGCGGTCTGGCACGACCGGATGCGCATGATCAAGGCGACCGGCGAATCCCCGCTGAGCACGGGTGTGGCGCGCTGGACGAAGGCCGACCTGGAGCATGTCGAACATGTCGGCGAACTCGCCCAGACCGTCTACGAGGCGCTGCACCTGTTCCAGGAGGCGAATGAGAAGGCGCGCGAGGGAATCGCCACCGCCGAACGGCCGGCGAGGAAGTACGTCGGCGCGGCCCCGGCTGACACCGGGGCCGCCGCTCACTCCGCCAGGCTGCCCGACCGACTCGGGTACTCCTGCTTCTCCACCATCTTCTCGGCGCTCTCGTTGGCCTCTTCGGTGTGATCCTTGGCCTCGTGGCTCTGCCGGCCCGCCTCGGTCAGCCCGGCCGGGAACTTGTCGCCGTCCTCGCCGGTGGTGAACTGCTCCCTGAGCCCGTCCTTGATGGTGTCCTTGGCGAAGTCGCCGAGGGACTGCCCCTCGTCGACCGACTTCACGACGCTCTCGCCGGCCTTGCCGCGGATGAACTTGTTGGCGTCCTTGCCGAACTGCTCGCCGGCCTCCTTCCACGCCGGCTTGGCCGCCTTGACCTTGCCGGCGAGCTGGCCGGCGTCCTTGGCGAAGGACTTCATCTTCAGCGCCAGCGACTCGATGGCATGGCCGAGCTTGCCGAACTTGTTGGCCAGCTGCGCGAGATCGTTGAGGACCTTGGAGATCCGCGACGCGCACTTGCCGGCGACGATGCTGCCCTCGGCGACCGCGTCGGCGATGAACGCGGCGATGGTGCCGCCGAACGTGCACCAGGACGCGGCCAGCGCGATGATGGCCCGCTCGATCATCTTGCCGATGAAGGTGGAGACCAGGTCGCGGATGATGCCCCGCTCGGTGCCGACGAGCACGCCGCCGAGCGTGATGCCGCCGGCCGCGCCGTCGGCGGCCTCGGAGAACGCGGACAGCGCCTCGGCCAGTTCCTTGCCCTTGGCCCGGTAGCTCTCGGCGGCGCCGCTCTTCCACTGTGGAATGTCGGACTCGATGGACTTCAGGTAGTCCTCGCCGATCTTCTTCATCTCGGCGCCGATGTTGGTCCAGGTGGCGGCCTGGGCGGCGATCTCGCCCGGGTTGCCGGCCAGCAGGTCCAGCGGCTTGCGCAGGAACTCCACGTGCTCGATCAGCCAGCCGATGCCGGCCGACAGCAGCGAGCCGAGCGGGTCCTCGACGAAGCCGAGGGTGTCCAGCGCGGACGCCGCGCCGTCCATCGCCATGCCGAGCGCGTCGCCTCCTGCCACGTCCTTGGCCGTGTTGGCGACGTCGGAGAAGATCCCGGAGCCGTCGAAGCCGGAGGTGGGGCTCTCGGCCGGGGCCTCGCCCTTGAGGTCGGGCATCGTCTCGGTCGCCATCACATGCCCCCTTCGATGCCGCCGAACAGGTCGGCGTTGTCGCTGTCGGTCTGCTCGTAGAGGTCGGCGGTGGCGTCCAGGTTCTTGCTGACGTCCCGCACCGCCTCGACGGCCGAGTCCAGGTTCGCGGCCTGCTGCTGCGAGTTCGGCTTGATGAAGGCGGCGAACGCCTGCCCGATCACGCCGAACGTGTCGATGCCGAAATCGATGCCCTTGGCGGTCTGCGCGCAGTTGGCGACCTGGTCGGCGAGCGCGTCCACGTTCTTGGCGTGAGCGTGCAGTTCGGACACTTCGACTTGGATGTCAGACACGTGCGCTCACCTCAGGATCGGACCGTTGTCGTCGTTGTCGTCGTCCCAGGCCGGCCGGGACGGTCGCGCCGGCCGCTGCGGCGGCTGCTGCTGTTGCTGCGGCTGGCCCCACTGCGGCGGCTCGTCCTGGGACGCCTGGTCCTGCGCCTGCGGCTCCTCGGCCGGCGGGATCTGGCTCTCCAGGAAGGACATCGCCTCGCTGTCGCCGATCAGCGGCTTGACCGCCTGCGCCATCTGCTCGGCGACCTTGCGGTGCGCCTCGCGCGAGGTGCGCAGGATGAGCTGCGCGAGCTGAGTCGAGGTCATGTTGTCGGCCTTCGGCGACAGCTGGAGGTCCTGGAGCGCGCCGGTCGGGCCGACGGTCGCCAGCACCGTGCCGTCGGCGCTGCGCGCCGAGCCGGTCGCCGCGTTGACCTGTTCCTTGACCTGCTCGGCGCGGGCGAGGCGGCTCTGGACGTCCTGCTGGTACTCCCGCAGCCACGCGTTCGCGTCCACCCATCCCCCTTTCGTGTCCGGAATGCCGAATCGGCGATCTGGTCGGCTCAGACCACGCCGGGCCCCGGTCGGTTCCCGTATTTGCGAAAATTCATGGGTCCATTGCTTCAGGGCCGCGACCCTACCCGTCGTCCGGCGGGACGGCCCGGCCACCCGATACGGTGAGCGGGCGTCCCCGACCGAGGAGTCAGCATGTGGTGGGTTTCCAAGCCGCCGGCCCCGATCTCGCCGCAGGCGCGGGTCGCGCTGTCCGGGCGGTGGGCCACCGCGAGCGCGCTGCTGTCCCTCGCGTTGATCGTCATCCCTTTTGTCCTGGCCGTCGGCGCCACCTGCCTGCTGGTGCGCGACACCGCCGCCCACGGTCTACAAGGGACGGCGTTCATCGCCGTGCTGGGCGCGTGGGTCCCGGTCGTGGTGCTGCACCGCTCGCTCGCCCGACAGGGCCTGACCAACCCGTCGGCCTGGCTCATCATGGCGCTGATGGCCTGCACGGCGCAGGTCTTCCTCGGCCTGAGCCCGGTGGTGGTGGCCCAGCCGAGTTCGATCTCGATCCCAGTCTATCTCGCCGGGTTCGCCCTGGACGCCGTGGCGGTACTGTTCGCGGGCATCGCCAGGTCGGCGCTGGTGAGCGGAAACCCCACGGACCTGGCGGAGACGCCGTTCACGGTGGTCTGGAAGCTGCGGTCACGTCCCAGGGGGACGGTGGAGGTGCAGAAGGACGTGCTGCGCTGGCGAGTCAGCACCGCCGTGTCCAACAACAGCGCTGCGGCGGCGAGTGGTCGGCTCCCGCTGGGCGGCCTGACCATCGTCCCTTCGTCGATCACGTCAGCGGTGCAGTGGACCACGGCGACATCGCGAACGAGGCAGATCGCCGCGACCACCACCCCGGGGCCGGCGGTTGTCCTGCGCACCGCCGACGGTGATCAACAATTGCCGTTGGACAAATCGGATGAACTCGCCGATTTCTTCCAGCGGCGAGTCGCCTTCTACGGCCAGGCCGCGCCGGAACTGCTTTCCCCGAATCCCGATCGGAAGAAGTGACCCCGCCCCTAGGGTGACAGGCATGGCTCGCCCCTCACCGTTCAAGGGACTCAAGCACGGCCCGACCGCCGACGCTCTGGTCGTCGACTACGAACGGGGGCGGACGACCAAGGCGTGGCTGCTGACGTCGATCGCCGTCGCCTGCACCGTCTTCGCCGTCCTGACGGCCTTCAGCCCGCACGCGTCGGCCACACAGAACCTCGTCGCCTTCGCGCTGGCGCTCACCCTGCCGATGGCCACCGTCGGCCTGCTGGCCACGCTGGTGATCGCGATGGGCGCACCGCAGCGTCAGATCGGCCTCGCCGTCGACGGCGAGGCGGTGTGGTGGCGGAACACCCATGACCACGTGCTCGTCACCGTGCCATGGGGCGATCTCGCCGCGGTGGGGCTGTGCGCGGCGGGCGGTCCCAGCGCCATCGACCTCTTCTTCCTCGGCGAGGTGCCGGAACGGTTGCGGTACAAGGCAATCGAGTCGACGCCGGCCTCGCCGACGCTGCCCACCCGGCGGGTGCGGATCAGCCTGCCGAAGCGACCGGGCGCGGTGGATGCCGTGCAGACGGCGGTGCAGCGACACGCGCCGCAGTTGTGGATCGGCCGTTACGACGCGGACCGGCCGACCGGCGACTCGCCGTTCAGCGGGCTGCTGCCCGGCCCCGGCGCGGACGCCGCCATCCTCGACTTCCGCGCGTCGGCGATGGGCGCGGCGCTCCGCCTGCTCATCCCGCTGGCCCTGGGCGTGTGCGCGCTCGGGTACGTCTTCTTCCCCGCCTCGTTCGCCCACGGCGGCCACGCGGACACCGTCGAGAAGATCATCGCGCTGGTGATCGCGGATCTGCTGTTGTCGGTGTCCGGACTGGCCGGGATGGTGCTGGGCAGCGGCGGCCTGCGGCGCGGCAACGGCATCGCGCTGGACGCGACGGGGTTCTGGCGTCGGGACGCCCGTGGCGACCAGCTCGTGGTCGTGCCGTGGAGCGACCTCGCCGCCGTCGGCCTCGCCGGCGCACGCACCCAGGAGCGGTCGTACCGGCCGGGCGACAACCGGGTCGTGGCCACGTACCTGGAGCTCTACCCGGCGAACAAGAAGCTGGTGCAGCAGTACCCGGCGCTGTCGTCGTACGCGCAGAAGGGCCCGTCGCCGCACTTCCGGATCCCGTTGCCGGCCTACCAGGGCGCGTCGGACAAGGTCGAGGACGCGGTGCGGCGGTTCGCGCCGCGGCTGTGGCTCGGCGAGTACGAGACCGGCAGGCTCAACCCGCTCACCGGCCGGACCGACCCGCCGCGGTGACCGTCCACAAAAAACCCATGGTTGTTTCCGCAAAAGTTCACGCGTCGGAACTACTGGCGCACCTTGACCGAGACTCCCGATAAGACCAAGATTTGTTGGCGAAAACCGGGAGCGGAGGTCGGGGTGGCGGAGCAGCGGTTCGTGATCATCGGCGGCGGCCTCGCGGGGGCGAAGGCGGCCGAAGCGCTGCGCGAGCAGGGCTTCGACGGGCGGCTCACGCTGGTCGGCGACGAGCTGCACCTGCCCTACGAACGGCCGGCGCTGTCCAAGGACCACCTGACGGGCAAGGCGGACCGCGACAGCCTGCGGGTCCACCCCGCGACCTGGTACGACGAGCACGGCGTGGACCTGACGCTGGGCATCGGCGTCAGCCGAATCGACCGCGACGGCCACCGCGTGGAGCTGGCGGACGGCAGCGCCCACGCCTACGACAAGCTGCTGCTGGCGACCGGCGCGAGCCCACGGCGGCCGCCGGTGCCGGGCGCGGACGCGCCGGGTGTGCGCTACCTGCGCCGGATCGAGGATTCCGAGGCCATCCGGGAAACGCTGGCGTCGGCGGGCCGGCTGGTGGTGGTCGGCGCGGGCTGGATCGGTCTGGAGGTGACGGCGGCCGCGAGGCAGGCGGGCGTGGCCGTCACGGTGCTGGAGGCGGCGGAGCTGCCGCTGCTGCGCGCACTGGGCCCGGAGGTCGCGACGGTCTTCGCGGACCTGCACCGCGACCACGAGGTGGATCTGCGCCTGAACGTCCAGGTCGCGGAGATCACCGCCACCGGCGTACGACTATCCGACGGCACGAGGATCGACGCCGACGCGGTGGTGGTCGGGGTCGGCGCGGAGCCGAACACGCAGCTGGCCAAGAAGGCGGGCCTGCGCGTGGACAACGGCGTCGTCGTGGACGCGGCGCTGCGCACCGACGACCCGGACATCGTCGCCGCCGGCGACGTCGCCAACGCCTTCCATCCGTTGCTGGGCAAGCACATCCGCGTCGAGCACTGGGCCAACGCGCTGAGCCAGCCGCCGGTCGCCGCCGCCACCATGCTGGGCGAGCCGGCCGGCCACGAGGAACTCCCCTACTTCTTCACCGACCAGTACGACCTGGGCATGGAGTACGTGGGCCTGCCCGACGGCTACGACCGCGTGGTGTTCCGCGGCGACGTGCCCGGCCGCGAGTTCATCGCCTTCTGGCTCAAGGACAATCGCGTGCTGGCCGGGATGAACGTGAACGTCTGGGACGTCGTCGACCCGATCAAGGCGCTGATCCGGGCCAGGACCGAGATCGACCCGCAGGCGCTCGCCGATCCCGCGACGCCGCTCACGGCAGTCGCACAGTGACGTCCAGCCCGCCGTCGGGGTGGGCACGGGCCTGCGCACTGCCGCCGTGGGCGTCGGCGGCGGACTGCACGATCGACGGCCCCAGGCTTGAATGCGCGGTGTCACCGGTACGGTCGGCGGCCCCGCGGTGGAACGGCTCGAACAGCGCCTCCGCGGCGTCGGGGTCCAGCACCGGGCCGGTATTCCGCACGGCCAGAGCCGGCGTGTCGGCGATCTCGACCCGCACCCAGCCATTGGTGTCGTTGTAGCTGACGGCGTTGTCGACACCCACGACCGTGTACGTCAAGACGACCGACGATGCGGTGGCCGCGGTGCGCGCACACCTGGAATCACCACCGCGGCCACACCGCACTCGCGGGCCTCCCACCCGCCAGCCGCGTTCCCAACCTCACGGGCCAGTACACCTAGCGGTCCCCCGTGGTGCGCGTCGTGCGGATCGACCGGAGCACGCGCACCACCGAGCCGGACAGACGTGTCTCCCGGGCCGCCAGGGCCTGCGACTCCATGAACGGCATGAACTTGTCCGGGAAGCCGGGCATGGTGCAGCCGATGCAGATGCCGCCGACGTTCGGGCAGCCGCCGACCCCGTTGATCCAGCCCCGCTTGGGCACGTTGCACTTCACGACCTGGCCCCAGCAGCCCAGCTTGACCAGGCACTTCGGCGAGCCGTGGCTCTCGGCGTAATCGTCCTGCTCGTAGTAGCCGGCCCGGTCGCAGCCCTCGTGCACGGTCGTCTCGAACAGCCACTTCGGCCGCAGCGACTCGTCCAGCGGCAGCGCCGGCTCCGGGCTGCCGTACTGGAAGAGCAGGTGCAGCAGCGTCTCGGACAGGTTGTCGGGCTGGATCGGGCAGCCGGGCACGCAGACGATCGGGATGCCGGACCTCGACCGCCACTCCCAGCCGAGGTAGTCCGGCACGCCCATCGCGCCGGTGGGATTGCCGGCCATCGCGTGGATTCCCCCGTACGCGGCGCACGTGCCGACCGCCAGCACGGCCCAGGCCTTGGGCGCCAGGCGGTCCAGCCACTCGCTCGCGGTGATCGGCTGGCCGGTCTCGGGATCCGTGCCGAAGCCGGTCCAGAAGCCCTCCGCCTTGTTCGACTCGTCCGCGATCGACCCCTCCACGACCAGCACGAACGGGTCCAGCTCGCCCCGGTCCGCCTTGTGCCACCAGTCCATGAAGCTCGGGCCGTTGTCGTAGTCGAGCATCGGCCAGTGCAGCGCCACCCGGGGTAGTCCCGGCATGCCTCCGAGCACGAGCTCCTCGATGCTGGGCTGTGTGGCGGCGGTCAGCGCGACGGAGTCGCCGTCGCAGCCGAGCCCGCCATTCATCCACAGGATGTGCAGAACTTCGCTCATCGGACACCTCCGGCGCGGCCAGGGTACTGGTGGATCCGGCCGTTGTCGGCGAAAATCCCAGGACAGCGTGCGGCGGGAAGGCGGCAGGCGTGGCCGGGACCAGCGAGCAACCCATCGAGGTGCTCCCGATCGAGGTCGTCACGCGCGTGTTCCCGGCGCGACCGGCGGCAGTGCCCGAGATCCGGGACTTCATCCGACAGTGCGTTTCCGACGCCCCGCTGGCCGAGGCCGACAACCGCGAGATCACCAACGCCGTGTTCCGGGCCCTGCTGGACGCGGCCGGCCCCAGCGGCGCGATCCAGATCTCCTGCCGCGTCTACCCCGAGTACGTCGAGTTCGACGTGCTGCACGCGGTGGCCGACGAACCGGTGGCGATGCCCCCCGAGCAGGACACCTTCGCCGACTGGATCACGGAGATGCTGCGCCGCGAGGGCATCAACCGGGAGACCGCCGCGCGTCAGCTGGGCGTGTCGGCGAAGACCGTGAGCCGCTGGGTCGGCGGCGAGACCGAACCCCGGCTGCGGGAGCTCCGCCGTATCCAGGAACGCTTCGGCGAGGTCAAGCTGCGCTGACACTTGTGTCCCGTTAGACACCGAATGCCTCGGCAGCCCGATGACCGGGCACGGCCAGCTCCACCGTGCAGCCGGTGTCGTCCGACGTGACGTCCAGCCACTCGCAGATCTGGTTCGTCAGCCACAGGCCGTCGCCGTCACCTTGCGGCCGGTCGGGTGGACGGAAGCCGACGAACGGGTGCACGGCCAGCGGCTGCTCGCTGTGCAGGGTGCAGACCACCCGGCCACCGGCCGGCCGGACCCACACCGACACGTGCGTGATGCCCTGCCGGAGCAGGTACGTCAGCGACTCGCCGACCGCGATGCCGAACATGGCGACCGCGTCCTCGGTTCCCAGCAACGGCGTGGCCTTGCCCAGCACGTACTGCCTCACGGCGCCGAGGTCCCCGTCGAAGTCGAAGATGTCCCCGACGGTGGCCACCGAGCCCGGCGCGGTGTGCCGGCGGGCGAACTCGTCCGGGGCCATGAACTGCGGCGACGGCCGCACCGCGTCGCCGGCGACCAGCTCCGGGTGGGTGCGGCAGGCGTCGTCGAGGATGGCCGGGTCGACGATCCTGGTGTCGTACGGGCAGACCAGGCGGACGGTGGTGTCGGCGAGCACCACGTTGAAGCCCGCCTCCATGCGCTGCCACGCGTCCACCTCGCGGCGGGAGCGGCCCGTCCAGACCGGTTCGGCGATGATGCGCACCACGCCGCCGCGGCGGCGGCTCCAGTACCGGTGGATCGCCGTCGCACGCTGCGGCGGCCGCCGGCCGAAGTAGGCCGACTCGGCGTAGTCCACGCCGTCGGCCTCGTCCCCCATCGCCTCACGCAGCAGCTCCAGGTTGGCCGACGTCGTCGCGACCAGCACCGGCTCGCCGCGCGCCAGGCCGTCCAGCGCGAACGGGACCGCCATCTCGAGCCACTCCGCGTCGCTGCCGTAGAGGAAACCCAGGTGCCGAAAAGCCGCTGTCATCTCGCCTCCGATTCCCACGCGGAATCGTTCGGCATTTCCACGGGGGGCACTGAAGACTACGTCCGGCCCAATAACGCAGTGAATACGCTTCACCCGTTAGGGTGATCCCCCGCTGGTGGACGGCCTTGATCGTCGGGACATCCGACATTTCTGTCCGGGGTTCCCGTATTCAGCGGGACAGAATTGTCCGCGAATTCAGGGTGTAACGTCGATCGGAGCCTCGATCACCCGATACTCGGCGGAGCCGTTCCGTCGCACGAAGTGCAGGTCCACCAGCAGGCGGCGCAGACCGGCCACGTCGTCGCCCGCCTGCGCCAGACAGTCGTTGACCTCGGCTTCGGTGAGGGTGCGGTCGTTCGGCAGCAGGGTGCACAGGGCGGCGGCGAGGGCCTCGAGGTCGGCGGGCTTCTTCGGGAGCGTCTCGATCCGGCCGTGCACCAGGAACCGGCGCAGCGGCGAGGCCGGCGGGATGGCCCGGGCCAGCGCGGTCGCTTCGACGACGGCCTCGGCCAGCGCGGACAGAGGTGTCAGGTCGGCGATGAGCTGACCGCGGGACCTGGTCAGCAGGCCGGCCTCGGTGAGCCGGCCCATCTCCTTGGTCAGCGTCCGCATGTCGAAGCCCAGTTCGCCGAGCACGACGGGCTTGCGCTGCCGGTTGAGGTCGGCGACGGCGGCGAGGATCGCCAGCCGGGTCGGGCTCGACAGGGCCTGCAGCGCGGCGGCCGCCGCAGTCAGCTTCGCGGACACGACGCGGAGGGTAGCCCCGGGGCGGGACGGATCGCCGCTCAATTACTCGGGGTCGACCACCGCACCCGATCGACTGAACCCGGCCGGCCGTGTGGCCCCGGGTGGACGTCGGTCCACACCGCGGCGAGATACTGCGCACGCCGAGCCGGCTTGCGATACTCCTACCCCCCAGGGGTATAAAGGAGGGACGAGCCAGCGGCTCCCCCGGTCACTCGCGACCGGCCGCGCCGCAGGCGCCCCGACCCCAGGAGGATGACGATGCACGGCTACGCCGAGCACAAAGAGGCGCACCTGCGTCGGCTGCGGCGGATCGAGGGCCAGGTCCGCGGCCTGCAACGGATGATCGAAGAGGACAAGTACTGCATCGACGTGCTGACCCAGATCTCGGCGGCCACGCGGGCGCTGCAGGCGGTGTCGCTGGCGCTGCTGGACGAGCACCTGCGGCACTGCGTGACGGACGCGATCGCCGAGGGCGGCGAGAACGCGGACGCCAAGGTCAAGGAAGCCGCCGACGCGATCGCCCGCCTCGTCCGCTCCTGAACCACCCCTTTCCATGGAGGAGAGTCACCAACCGATGGCCGAGAACACCTACACGGTCCAGGGCATGACCTGCGGCCACTGCGTCAGCTCGGTGACCGAGGAGGTCGGCGCGGTCGCCGGCGTCCGCCAGGTCGACGTGGACCTGCCCACCGGTCGCCTGACCGTGACGAGCGACGCGGACGTGCCGGAGGCCGACATCCGCGCGGCCGTCGAGGAAGCCGGCTACCAGCTCGTCTGACGGAGGGTTCGATGAGTTCCGCGACGCACGAGGTGCGAGCGGCTCAGCACGAGGTCGAGCTGTCCATCGGCGGCATGACCTGCGCCTCCTGCGCCGCGCGCATCGAACGCAAGCTCAACAAGGTGGCGGGTGTCACCGCCACCGTCAACTACGCCACCGAGAAGGCGAAGGTCAGCTACCCGGACACGATCGACCCGGCGGAGCTGGTGCGGGTCGTCGAGGCCGCCGGCTACACAGCCGAGCCGGCCGCCGACGAGACGGACCCGATCGACGCCCTGCGGCAGCGGCTGATCGTCTCCGCGGTCCTCGCGGTGCCGGTGATCCTGCTGTCGATGATCCCGGCGCTGCACTTCCCGTACTGGCAGTGGCTCGCGCTCGTGCTGGCCAGCCCGGTGGTGGTGTGGGGCGCGCTGCCGTTCCACCGCGCCGCCTGGACGAACCTGCGGCACGGCGCGGCCACCATGGACACGCTGATCTCGATGGGCGTCGGCGCGGCCTACCTGTGGTCGCTGTACGCGCTGTTCCTCGGCGACGGCGAGACATATCTGGAAGTCGCCGCCGGCGTCACCATGTTCATCCTCGCCGGACGCTACTTCGAGGCACGGTCCAAGCGCCGGTCCGGTGCCGCCTTACGGGCGTTGCTGGAGCTCGGGGCCAAGGACGTCGCGGTGCTGCGGGACGGTCGGGAGCACCGGATCCCGCTGGCGGGACTGCGAGTCGGCGACGAGTTCGTGGTCCGGCCGGGCGAGAAGGTCGCCACGGACGGCGTGATTGTCGAGGGCAGCTCGGCCGTCGACATGAGCATGCTCACGGGCGAGTCGGTGCCGGTCGAGGTGCGGCAGGGCGACGCCGTGGTCGGCGCGACGGTGAACGCCGGCGGACGGCTGGTCGTCCGGGCGACGAGGGTCGGCGCGGACACCCAGTTGGCGCAGATGGCCCGGCTGGTCGAGGACGCGCAGAACGGCAAGGCGGCGGTGCAGCGCCTGGCCGACCGGGTGTCGGCGGTGTTCGTGCCGGTGGTGATAGGGCTCGCGCTGGCGACGTTGATCGGCTGGCTGGTCACGGGGCATCCCGCCGAGGCGGCGTTCACCGCCGCGGTGGCGGTGCTGATCATCGCCTGCCCCTGCGCGCTGGGCCTGGCCACGCCGACGGCGCTGCTGGTCGGCACCGGTCGCGGGGCGCAGCTGGGGGTCCTGATCAAGGGCCCGGAGGTGCTGGAATCCACCCGCAAGGTGGACACCGTCGTGCTCGACAAGACCGGCACCGTCACCGCCGGCCGCATGACCCTCGTCTCCGTGCACGTCGCTGACGGCGTCTCCGAGACGGAGGCCCTGCGGCTGGCCGGGGCGCTGGAGCACGCGTCCGAGCACCCGATCGCCCGGGCGATCGCCGCGGGCGCGGCCGACCGGGTCGGCGAACTGCCCACCGTGGACGATTTCCGCAACGAGGAAGGCCTTGGCGTCCAAGGGATCGTGGACGGCAAGGCGGTGCTCGTCGGGCGGGAGCGGCTGCTGTCGCAGTGGGGTGTGCAGCTGGATTCCTCGCTGCTGGAGGCCAAGCAGGCCGCCGAGCAGGCCGGGCGCACGGCGGTCGGCGTCGCGTGGGACGGCGCGGCGCGCGCGGTGCTGGTCGTCGCCGACACCGTGAAGCCGGGCTCGCCCGAGGCCGTCGCCGGGCTGAAGTCGTTGGGGCTCAAGCCCGTTCTGCTCACCGGCGACAACGCCGACGCCGCCCGGGCGGTGGCCGCCGAGGTCGGCATCGACGACGTCATCGCCGAGGTGCTGCCCAAGGACAAGGTCGACGTGGTCGCCCGGCTCCAGGCCGAGGGCCGGGTCGTCGCGATGGTCGGCGACGGCGTCAACGACGCCGCGGCGCTGGCGCGGGCCGACCTCGGCCTGGCCATGGGCACCGGCACCGACGTGGCCATCGAGGCCAGCGACCTCACCCTCGTCCGCGGCGACCTGCGGGCCGCCGTCGACGCCATCCGGCTGTCGCGCCGGACCCTGGGCACCATCAAGGGCAACCTGTTCTGGGCCTTCGCCTACAACGTCGCCGCCCTCCCGCTGGCCGCCCTGGGCCTGCTCAACCCCATGATCGCCGGAGCCGCGATGGCGTTCTCCTCGGTGTTCGTGGTGAGCAACAGCCTGCGGCTGCGCCGCTTCCGCTGACGCCTAAAAGGCGTGGCCCCGGCTCGGCGAGCCGGGGCCACGCTCTTGTCAGCTCGCGGCGATGGTGATCGCGGCGGTGTGCAGGACGCCGCCGGTCTGGAACTGGACGAACATCCGCCAGTCGCCGGGCCTGGGCAGCATCGCCTCGAACGTGAGGGTCGGGCCGCCGCGGTCGCCGTCGACCGTGCCCTGCGGGTGCAGGTGCGCGAAAACGAGATCTGTTGCGTGGAACGCCGTAAGATGCGCATACGTGTCAAGGTACGGCTGGAGATCGGTGACGGGCTTGCCGTCCTTCGCGACGCTCACCGTGAGCTGGTGGCTCATGCCCGCCATGGGCTTGTCGCCGCCGACGGTGAGCGTGTAGCCATCCACCGCCGTTGTTGCACTGGGCGCAGCCAGGGCGGCATTCGTCGCACTGCCGGGAACGGTCACCTGCTGGCTCAGCACCTCCGACTGGCCCCCGACGACGAACTGCGTGTACGCCCGGTAGGTGCCGGACGCGGCACCGGCCAGCGGCGCGGTCCAGGTGCCGTCGGCGGCCATGGTCGGGTGCACGTGCTGGAACCCGGTCAGGTCGGATCGCACGAGGTAGAAGTGCATGAGCTTGGTCTGCTCGGGCTCGAAGGCCGTGACGGGCCGGCCGTCGGAGCCGAGGATCTGGAACGTGAACGCGCCGGTCACGGTGTTGGACGCCGGCTTGAAGGTGTAGCCGCCGGACTGGGCCGCGAGCCCGTCGCCCATGGCCATGGGCGACATGGACATCGAGGACTCGGGCATCGCAGACGACGAGGGCATCTGCATGGGGCTGCTGCCGCAGGCAGTGGTCAACACCCCGGCGGCGACAACCGCCACCAGGGCACGCGTGGTCGTGAACATGGGAAACGTCTTTCCGTGCGACGTGAACAGGACGGCACAACACGAGTGCCGATCACGTCCGGGAAACGCACACCACGGTCAGCAGACGGGCGCCGGACAGCGGCGGACCGCGGCGACTGGGCCCGCCGACCAACAGCGGCCGCCACAGCACCGTCACCAGCAAAGCGACGGCCACCAGCACCAGGGTCAGCAGCGGACCCGTGTCACGGGAAGGTGCGGTGAACTCGCAAACGCCGCCATGGCTGGACGACACGCCGGCGGCGACATGAGCCATCGGGGCGGCCATCGAGTCGCCGGCACAGGACTGCATGGGCAGGCCGTGCATGAGAAAAATGCCGACCAGCACGGCGAACAGCGTCAGCAGCCGCGCGCGGGTCGTCACGGCGCTACCATACCCCACCTGGGTACCCGGGCGGCCGGTCCGGCTGGAGGGAACAACGTGCGCGTATCCGTGCTGGACACGTCCCCGATCGTGCGGGGCAGCACCGCCCGACAGGCTCTGCGAAACACGCTTGACCTCGCGGTTCTGGCTGATGAGCTGGGCTTTCACCGGTACTGGGTGCCCGAGCACCACAGCATGCGCGGCGTCGCCAGCTCGGCGCCGGCCGTTGTGGTAGGACGGATAGCGGACGTCACCGGCCGGATTCGTGTGGGGGCCGGCGGCGTGCTGCTGCCCAACCACGCGCCCATCGTCGTCGCCGAGCAGTTCGGCACCTTGGAGGTGTTCCACCCGGGACGAATAGATCTGGGCATCGGCCGCGCGCTCGGCGGGCCGCAGCCGGCCGCCGACGCCGTGCGCAGCGAGCGCGAGCGGACCGCCAAGAGCTTCGAGGCGCAGGTACGCGAGCTGCTCCAGTACTTCGAGGGCGGCAACCGGGTGCGCGCGGTGCCCGCCGTCGGCAACCGGCCGCCGGTGTGGCTGCTGGGTTCCAGCGGCCACAGCGCCGAACTCGCCACGTCGCTGGGCCTGGGCTACGCCTTCGCGCACCACCTCGAGCCGGAGAACGCCGCCGCGGCGCTGGGGCAGTACCGGGGATCGCAGACCCTGGTCAGCGTGTCGGTGATCGTCGCCGACACCGATGCCGAGGCGGAGTATCTGGCCGGCTCCACCCGGTTGAAGGTGCTCAGCCGGGTCCGCGGCCGGCGCATCCAGCTGCCCAGCGCGGCCGATGCCGCCGCGTACCCGTACACCGACGACGACCGCGCGGAGATCGCCGCCCGTTCGGGTGGCGTGCTGGTCGGGTCGCCGGACACCGTCCGCGAGCTGTTGCAGGCTGTGGTCGAGGAGACCGGCACGACGGAGCTCATGCTGACCACTCCGGTGCACGACCACGCGGCGCGGCGGCGATCCTACGAGTTGGTCGCTAAAATCGCCCCAGCCCTGGGTTGATCGGGTCTGCGCTGAAGGGAGACGCGGTGGGCCGCTACGACCGGCTGCGGGAGTTCCGCCGACTCGACCCCGACCGCGACTACCACCGGATCTACCGGGACATGGCGCTGCTGGAATTCCCGTGGGACATCACCATGGGCATCCAGCTGGGTTTCTACCGGACCTTCGCGGTGCCGGGCATCAGCGCGCTGCTCGACCGCACCGGCGAGATGACCGCGCACACCCAGCGCCGCTTGGACAACACCGCCATCCTCCTCTTCGAGGCCATCCACTACGGCCTCGAGCACGAACGCGGTCAGGCAGCCGTGCGGCAGATGCGCCGCGTGCACGGGGCCGCGATGCAGCGGGCCGGCACGGACCGGCCGTGGCGGATCCCCGACCACGAATTCGTCTACGTGCTGGGCGCGTTCGTGATTCCCACGCTGCGCTGGCTGGACGTCTACGCGTGGCGGCCGATCTGCTGCCACGAGCGGACCGCGCTGTTCCGCTTCTACCAGGAAATGGGCCGGCTGATGGGAGTGCGCGGCACCCGGCCACGCTGCCGGAGTTCGAGACCTGGTTCGACTCGTACGAACGGGAGCATTTCCGCTACACGGAAGCGAACAAGCGCCAGTGGGACGCCACCCGCGCACAGCTGACCGAGCTGTTCGCGGCATGGCTGCCGGGGCCGCTCGCGCCCGTCGGCCGCCGGTTCGCCGACACGATGGCCAACGCACTGCTCGACGAACGCCTCCGCGCGGCGCTCGGCGTCGGTTCCGTGCCCGCGTGGGCGGTGCGCGCGGGGCACCTTGCGTTCAAGGCCCGCGGTGCGGTAGTGCGTCGGCTTCCGGTCCGGAAAGTGCCGCTCTACCAGGAGAAACTCGACACGCCGAGCTACCCCGACGGGTACGAGATCGAGCGCGTCGGGCTGTGACCGTCCCCAATGGACTGCGCCTTCTGCGGCGATCGCCCTTGACAGCCGGTCGCGGTCGCTAGTGTTGGCGGCATGTCGATTCCACCTGGCCTGCTGGCACGGCGCGGCACGGAGTTGCCACGACAGCTGTGGCATCTCGGCGGGCTGATGTCGATCCGTGCCACCGCCGGCGACACCGACGGGGCGCTGAGCGTCGTCGAGCAACGCGCCGTGCGGGGCTATTCCACGCCCCCGCACGTGCATTCCCGCGAGGACGAGACGCTTGTCGTGCTGGCCGGGGAACTCTCGTACCTCGTCGACGGCCGCGAGGGCGTGCTGCGTGCCGGCGAGTCCGCGTTCCTGCCCCGGCACAAGCCGCACCGGTTCGCGGTGATTTCCGAGGAGGCCCACTTCCTCGTGCTGATCACCCCCGGCGGCTTCGAGGAGATGTTCCAGATCGTCAGCTCGCCGGCGGCCGAGAACCGGCTGCCCGGCGGCGACGCCCACGCCCACACGGATCCGGCCGTGATGGCCGCGGAGTCGGCCGCTCGCGGCACCACCGTGTTCAGGGACGATCCCGTTGAGCGGTCACGGCATCTGGCGAATCTGGCCAGCGGTCACGCGGTGCTCGACTCGTACCGACGTCTCGGCGAGTTGATCGCCGGCCCGGGGCCGACACCGGACGACGTGGTCGACGGGCTTGTCGTTGCGGCGAAGCGCATCCCCGAGGATCCGGCGCACGCCCGGGCACTGATCCTGCTCGGCGTCCTGTCGACGTCGTGCCACGATGCGGTGACCGCCCGACTGCCGGAGATCCTCGCCGTCGTCGGCTCCCCCAACGCGGAGCCGGTGACTTTAGCGTTGGACTACCTGGAAGCACAGCTCCGTGGCGACGATTCGGCCGCGGCGCTGGGCACCAAGGCCGACAATGTGGTGGAGCCGGGCGAGAACAGCGTCTTGGCGCCCGAAGTCGAGGACGACTATCTCCGCACGCACCTGACCGCTGCCGACGTGCCGCTGCTCGACCTGGCGACCGGCCGTTGGACGCAGACGCTGGTCGACCACGTCGGTCAGGTGCTCACGTTGGATGGGGTCGATAGCCCACCGGGGGTGTTGCCGTTCGCGACCGGCTCGCTCGGGGCCGTCAACTGCTCTCATGCCTTGGAGTTACTGCCATCGCCGCGTGAGGTGCTGCGCGAGGTGGCCCGGTGCCTGAGACCGGGCGGCGTGTTCACGGCCGTCACGGCCCGGCGCTCCGACCGGCCCACGGCCCGGTTCTTCCAACGACAGTACGAGGAGGCGTCCGGCGTGCGATCGTTCACGCCGACGGAGCTGACGACCTGGCTCGGTGCGGCCGGCCTCGATCTGGTCGATCTGCGCAGCCCGGCCGGGATGCTGCTGCTCACCGCGAGGAGGTCCGCATGATCCGGGTCCGCGGCACCGCGTTGCCGTCCGGGGAGTACGTCGATCTGTGTGCCGACGGCGACCGGTGGACGGACGATCCGGCGTCGGGCGCGGAGGTGATCGAGGGCTGGCTGCTGCCCGGACTCGTCGACGCGCACACCCATCCCGGCGCCGAGAAACCCGGCGACCCGCTCGACGAGGCGATGCTGCGTGAGGATCTCCGCCTGCACGTGGCAGCCGGCGTGACCGTGATCAGGGCGCCCGGTCTGGCCGGCGATCCGCCGGAGTGGTTCGGGCGGGACCCGGACCTGCCGCGGGCCTGGCACGCCGGGCCGTGGCTGGCACAGTTCGGCCAGTTCTTCGACGGCTGGGGACGTCGGGTCGAGCACGCGGACATGCCGGCCGTCGCCGCCGAGCAGGCCGCCCGCACCGGCTGGACCAAGATCATCAGTGACTGGGGTGTGGACGACGAGCCGGTGCCGGCCGAGGTGCTCAAGGCCGTGGTCGACGCCGTGCACGCCGTCGGCGGCCGGGTCGCCGCCCATACGCAGCACGCCACCGGCGGAGCCGCGTGTGTGGCCGCGGGTGTCGACTCCGTCGAGCACGGCATGTGCCTCGACCCGTCCGCGCTGCCGACCATGGCCGCCCAAGGCACGGTCCTCACCCCCACGCTGTCGGTCATCGAGTCCAGCCTGAAGCAAGTGCGTTCCCGTCCACCGGGTCCGCGGCGCGACTGGTACCTCGGCGGAGCCGAGGTGCACGGGCGGCTCGCCGCAATGGCGGTCGAGGCCGGCGTGACCGTGCTCGCCGGCACCGACTCGCGGCCGCACGGCCGGGTCGTCGACGAGATCCGGTCGCTGGTCGGGGCCGGTCTCCGCCCGCACGACGCCCTCGCCGCCGCGTCCTGGGCCGCTCGGGAGTTCCTCGGCCTGGGCGGGCTGACTCCCGGGGCGCCCGCCGACGCCGTTGTGTACGCCGAGGATCCGCGGACCGACCTCTCCCAGCTGTCCGCGCCGGCGGCCGTGATCCTGAGGGGGTGCCGAGTGCGCTGACCCACACATCCGGCCAACCTCCGCACGAATCGCACACCGGTTAGAGCAGTGCGCATAGGCTCGGCTCGTGAGCGAAGACGAGGGCAAGCCGATCGGCCGCCGGGTGCTGCTGTCCGTGCTCGCCGCGGGCGCGGCCGGCATCGCCGCCGCCCCGGTGTTGCAGGGAGGATGGCAGAAGCTGCTCGACGCCGACCCCGTCGGCGTGACCCAGCTGCTGCCGAACAGCGGTGGGTTCCGGTACTACAGCGTCACCGCGTCCGTTCCCGTCAAGAACGAGGCGAATTACCGGCTCACCATCGACGGTCTGGTCGACCGCCCAAGGTCGTTCACGCTCGCCGAGCTCGGCGCGCTCCCCCAGCGCCGGGTCGTGCACGACGTGCAGTGCACCGACGGCTGGAAGGTCGAGAACGCCGCCTTCACCGGCGTGCCGCTGTCGGCCCTCCTCGACGCTGCCGGCGTGCAGTCCCGCGCCGCCGCCGTGCGCTTCACCTGCTTCGACGGCGTCTACACCGAGAGCCTCACCCTCGACCAGGCCCGCCGGCCCGACATGCTCGTGGCGCTGAAGCTCCAGGACCAACCCCTCACCCACGAGCGCGGCGGACCCGTCCGCCTCTACGCCGCGCCGATGTACTTCTACAAGTCGGCGAAGTGGCTGTCCGGCATCACCGTCACCGACCAGGTCCGGCCCGGCTACTGGGAGGAGTACGGCTATGACGCCGACGGCTGGCTCTGACCGGGTGCCCCGGCGCGGCAACGTGCCAAGGCCCGGCCAGGAGCAGCGGCCCGGCTGGGTGCCGCGGTTCGGCCGGGTGCAGCGGCTGGTGCACCGCGCCACCGGCTGGCTGATGGCGTTCTGCGTCGGCACCGCTGCCTGCCTGTACTTTCCTCCCCTGGCGGAGCTGGTCGGCCGGCGGTTGATCGTCGTGGCTGTGCACGAGGCGTCCGGCCTGCTGCTGCCGGTTCCCGTGCTGCTGGGGCTGTTCTCCGCGTCGTTCCGGGCCGACCTGCGCCGGCTCAACCGCTTCGCCGCGTATGACGGCGAATGGCTGCGGCGAGCCCTGAAGCGGCTCAGGTCCCGGCCGGCTGGCAAGTTCAACGCCGGTCAGAAGCTGTACGCCGCGTGGATCGGCGGCGCGGTGCCGGTGATGCTGTTCACCGGGTTGCTGATGTGGTTCGGCGGCCTGCTGCCGTGGATTCCGCGCAGCAGCGCCATCTTCGTGCACGACTGGCTCGCGCTGGCCATCGCTGCGGTGCTGGTCGGGCACATCCGAATGGCACACCGCGATCCGCTGGCCCGCGAGGGCATGCGCACCGGCTACGTCCGACTGGACTGGGCCCGCGAGGAACACCCCAACTGGTTGGGGTGACTACGGCGCCAGTTCCGTGATCTCCCGGCGGAACGGCTCGGCGACGGCGTCCAGGGTTTCGGCGTACTCGCGGCCGGCCCACACCGCGGCGGCGATGGTGCTCGGCGCGAAGGCGTCGCCGATGGCACGGACGGACCGGAGGTGCGTCCACGCCGACTGCCTGGCCAGCAATTGGTGGCTCAGGTCGTCGATCGGCGTCCGGGCGGTCACCAACACGACGGAGTCGGCGGCATGGTCGCGTTCGGAGCCGGTGAAAACGCAGGCCGTACGCACAACGCCGGCAACGGAGACCACCGAGCGATTGGTGTGCACGATGATGCCCGCCTCGATCACGCGGCGGCGGATCTTGGTGAGCTCCATGGTGTTCGCGGTCCACTCCGACACGCTCGCGGCAGGTGTGACGAGCTCGACGGCGAAGCCTTCGCGGGCCAGCAACTCCGCCAGGACGGCGCCGATGTAGTAGTGGTCGTCGTCGTAGACCACCACGTGACGGCCGCGCGGCCGCGCGCCGGCCATGACGTCGTCGGGGGTGAGGACCTCAGCCGCCGGGTCGATGGCCAGCCCGCAAGGGTGCTGCCGGCCGACGCCGTCCGCGCGCCACCGGGCGCCGGTGGCGACGGCGACGTGTGAGAAGCCGTGCTCCAGCACGTCGTCGGCGGTGAGCTCGCTCTCGTAGTACAGCTCGACGGTATCGAGCTTGCCGAGGACGGCCTCGCGGTAGTCCGCGACCCTGGTCCACGCCGCCAGCCCCGGCAGCGCCGCCTCGCGACGGACCCGCCCGCCGAGCACCCGGGACCGTTCGATCAGGGTGACCTGATATCCCCTGCGTCCCAACGACATCGCCGCCTCCAGGCCGGCCGGGCCGGCGCCGACGACCAGCACGGTGGCGTCGGATCCCCTGGGGCGCAAGCGCTCCGGGTGCCACCCGCGCCGCCACTCCTCACCCATGCTCGGGTTCTGGGTGCAGCGGATCGGCGACTGCGTGTGGTCCCCGGACACACAGATGTTGCAGCCGATGCACTCGCGGATCTCGTCCAGCCGCCCGTCCCGGATCTTCCACGGCAGGAAGGGATCCGCGATCGACGGCCGGGCCGCGCCGATGAAGTCCAGCACACCGGAACGGATCTGCCGGACCATCGCGTCCGGCGAGGTGAACCGTCCTACGCCGACGACCGGCTTGGAGGTCAACGACTTCAGGCCGCGGACGGCCTCCTCCTGCTCGCCCTCCGGCCCGAACCGGGACGTGTTGGAATCCGCCGACCACGGTCCCACCACGAAGTCCCACAGATCCGGCAGGTCCCGCAGTTCGTGCACGACCTCCCGGGTCTCCGCTGCGGACAACGCCGTCTCCTCGGCCCCGCCGCCCACGCCCAGCCGGCACGCCACCGCCGCCTTGCCGGCACAGAGCTCCCGCGTGTCGGCCAGTACCTCGCGCAGCAGCCGGGCCCGGTTTCGCAGCGAACCGCCATACTCGTCCAACCGGTGATTGTGCTGCGGCGACAGGAAATGCTCCAGCATGCCGTAGCCGTGCGCCGCGTACACGTAGATCAGGTCGTAGCCCGCCGACAGCGCCCGCCGCACCGCGGCACGATGCATCTCCCGCAGCAGGGCGATGTCCGCCAGGGTCATAGCCCGCGCCTGCACCGGGTGGTTGCTGCCCACCACCGGCAGCGCGCTCGGCCCCATCGGCGGGATCCGGCTGGTCAGGTTGGCCGCGTGCATTCCATTGTGGACGAGCTCGATGCCCGCCAGCGCCCCGTGTTCGTGGATCCGGTCGGCGATCCGAGCCACCGCCGGCACGTCCCGGTCGTCCCACAGCCGCAGCTCGATCGACGGCGTCAGGTCGCTGGACGGCCCGATCTCCGTCTCCTCGGTGCACACCACCGCCCAGCCGCCCTCGGCCTTGACGCCCCGCATCGCCGCCTCGGCCGACGGGTCGCGGTACCCCATGCCGTTGCAGTGCGGCACCTGGAAGAACCGGTTTCGGGTGACGACCGGCCCGATCGGCACCGGCTCGAACAGCACGTCGTAGGCCACGCCGCCCACCGTGCCACAAGCCGGCGCGATCGGGCACCCCATCGGACGGGACAGCGGCGGCACCGCGCCCCGACACTGGTGACCATGTCCGAACACGAGGAGCTGTTCGCCCGGCTGCACAAGCTGGAGGACGAGAACCGCAGGCTGTCGGCCCGCCTCGACGAGCTGGCCCGGCCGGTGAGCCGCCGCGCCATGTTCAAGCGCGCCGGCCAGGTCGCCCTCGGCGCGGCCGCGCTCTCCGTCGGCGCGGAGGTCGCCGCCGCCCCGACCGCCGCGGCCGACGACAAGAACCCGGTCCTGCAAGGCGTCACCAACTTCGCCACCAACGGCACCGCCCTGTACGCCGACCACGCGGGCAACGCCGCGGCGCTCACGGTGTCCAACGACACCCTCGTCGCGCACCAGGGCTACGCGTCCGGACTCGACGCCTTCGGCGACTACGGGGTGTTCGGCACCGGCGACTACGGCGGCGTGATCGGCCAGGCCCCAGGGCTCGGGCGGCCCGTGTCGGTACCCGTGCCGGCCGGCGTTGTCGGCATCGGCGTCGAGGGGGTGGCCGGGGTGTTCGCCACCTCCCAGAACGGCGAAGCCATCGCCGCGCAGACCACCAGCGGTCTCGCCGCCGTGCACGGCAACTGCCAGAACGACAACGGCATCGGCGTTTTCGGCGACGGCTCCTACGCCGCCACCGGCGTCTACGGCCACTCCGGCAGCGGCGACGGCGTCCGCGGCATCGCCAACGAGGGCCACGGCGTGTTCGGCCTCGCCGTGCAGCCGAACGGCGTCGGTGTGCTCGGTGTCTCCGTCGAACGCAGCGGCGTGACCGCGCCGGCGGCGGCCGTCACGGGCGACAGCAAGGACCAGAACGGCGTGCAGGGCCTCAGCAAGACCGCTCGCGGCGGCGTGTTCGCCGGCGGCCAGGCGGCCATCCGCCTCCTCCCCGGCAGCCTCACCAACACCGCGCCCGCGAACGGCCAGAACGGCGACTTCTACGTCGACTCCACCGGCGGCCTCTGGTACTACCGCGGCAGCTGGCACCAGCTGGCGTGAATCACCACGGCACCGGGGAACCATCCCAGGACCGGAACTCGCCGGTGGGGCCGTCGTCCGGCAGCAACGCGAGCCGCACGGCGCCGGCGGCGGCCTCCCCAGGGTCGCCGTCGCTGGCGGCGGCGCGCTCGTTCAGGTCGGTGCGCCGCAGCCCCGGCGCCAAGGCGTTGACCTTGAATCCGTCGTCCGCAAGCGCTTGCGCGTAGAACACCGTGAGCGCGTTCAACGCCGCCTTGGACGACCGGTACGCCGCGCCCGAACCGCCGTAACGGAAGTGCTCGCCAGAGGTGCTCCAGGTCAGCGACCCCGTGCCGCTGGAGACGTTGACGATGCGGGGATGGGCGGACCGGCGCAGCGCCGGCAGGAAGGCGTTGGTCACGGCCACCACACCGAACACGTTCGTCTCGAAGGTGCGACGAAAGCCATCGACGGAGGCGTCCACGGGGTTGTCCCCGTCGACCATGATGCCGGCGTTGTTGACCAGCACATCGAGCGAGTCGACCTCACGCGCCGCGGCGGCGATGCCGGCCTCGTCGGTCACGTCCAGGACGAGCAGCCGCGAGCCGGCGATCTCCTCGACCGCGCGCTGACCGCGTTCAGGGTCCCGCGATCCGATCCAGACAGTCAGGCCGGCGGCGGCCAGCTGCCGCGCGATCTCCTTGCCGATGCCCTTGTTGGCCCCGGTCACCAATGCCGTGGAAGTCATGGCCACCACGATGCCCGGCCCCATCCCGGCCAACCAGGCACAATCGATCCCATGCCGAGGGAAGAGCTGGCGCGGTTCCTGCGCGACCGCCGCCGCGGCCTGCGGCCGGCCGATGTCGGCCTGCCCGCTGCCGGCCGTCGCCGCACGCCGGGCCTGCGCCGCGAGGAAGTCGCCGGCCTGGCCACGATGTCCGTCGACTACTACGCACGGTTGGAGCAGGCCCGAGGGCCGCGGCCGTCTCCGCGCATCCTCGACTCGATCGCCGACGCGCTGCGCCTGGCCGAGGCCGAGCGCCGCCACCTGTTCCGCCTCGCCGGCACGAACCTCTCGCCCCCGCCGGGGCCGACCCGCCACGTTCGCCCGTACGTGGCGGAGCTGTTGCGCCGCCTGCCCGAGGCCGGCGCGGTCGTCACCGATGCGACGTACGAGATCATCGCCTGGAATCCGCTGGCCGAGGCGCTGCTCGGGGACCTGCGCCGCGAGCCGAACCTGGCCCGCCGCCGCTTCCTGAGCACAGCAACCCAAAGCAGCGGCGCCGAGGAGTTCGGCGAGATCGCCGTCGCCCGCCTGCGCAGCGCCGCCGCCCGCTACCCCCGCGACGAACGCCTGGGCCGCCTGATCGCCGATCTCCGTGGCAGCGACGAGTTCGTGCATATCTGGGACACCAACCCGGTGCGCACTCCCGGCCACCGCCGCAAGACGCTGGAGCACCCGGAGCTCGGCCCGTTGCGGGTGAACTGCGACGTGCTCGCCGTGCCGGACGACGACCAGCAGGTCGTGTTCATCACCGCCGACCCGGGGCCGCCCACGGCCCGGCTGTTCCGCCGACTATGACAACGATGTCGGTGGCCGGATTTCCTGTCTTGCTTGTCGTCTTGACACAGTCACACCCCTGAAGCAGGGTCTTGGCAACGTTGTCAACGCCGCGACGGATCCGGGAGCAGGGCATGACGCAGGTCGAAGCAGACGGGGTGTCGAGGAGAGGCTTCCTCTCCACCGGGGTCACCCTTCTCGCCGGATTCGGGTTAGCCACGGCGCTGCCCGACGCGATGGTGTCGGCCGCGGCCGACACGTCGTCGGCAACCGACGCCACCCCCTCCGACCTGGCGTTGTTCCGTCCGGTCACCGTCTCGTCCACGGACTACGCGGCCACCCCGGGCTCCTTCGCGGTGGACGGCGTGGCCCAGGTCGGCCTGCGCGGCTCGGGCTGGCGCGCGGCCCAGGGCGATCCGCAGTGGATGGTCGTCGACCTCCAGGGGCAGTGCCAGGTCGGCAAGATCGTGCTGACCTTCGACGCCAGGCCCGGCGACCCCGCGTTCGACTTCTCCAAGTCCCGCAACCAGACCACCGGCCTGGAGATCCTCACCAGCTACTCCACCTCGTACGCGCTGGACGTGTCCACCGACGGCGAGGTGTGGACGACCGTCTACAGCACCACCGCCGGCACCGGCGCGGTGAGCACCGTGCCGCTGGCCAAGCCGGCGGCGGCCCGCTGGGTGCGGTTCACCTCGTTCGGCCGCTCCACGAGCAACCCGTTGGGCCTCAACGGTTTCCAGGTGTACGGCACGGCCACGGGCGGCCGGCCGCAGGTGACCGGCTGGACGAACTGGCCGGCGCGGCACCGCACCCCGCCGGCACTCACCGTGGCCGGCGACGGCACCGTGCCGATCGAGTCCGGCTGGGTGCTCACGATGGACGACTTCGCGCCCAGCCAGGACGGGGCCGCGCTGTCGGGCCCGTCCGTGAACACCGACAGCTGGGTGCCGGCCACCGTGCCGGGCACGGTGCTGGCCTCGCTGGTCGAGCAGGGCCACTTCCCGGACCCGGTGTCCGGCATGAACAACATGGTCATCCCGGAGGCGCTGAGCCGGCACGCCTGGTGGTACCGCAGGACGTTCTCGGTGCCGTCCGGAGTGGACACGAGCGCCGGCCGGTTCGTCTGGCTGGAGTTCGACGGCGTCAACAACCAGGCCGACGTGTGGCTGAACGGCAAGTCGGTGGGCACGCTGTCGCACCCGTTCGGCCGGGCCGCCTTCGACGTCACCAATGCCCTGCGCAAGAGCGGCGACCAGGCGCTGGCGGTGAAGATCTCGCCGATCCCGTTCCCGGGCAGCCCCGGCGACAAGGGCCCGGCCGGCCAGTCCTTCGTGGACGCCGGCGGCGGCATCTTCGCCAACTCCCCCACGCTGGTTGCGGCGTCGGGCTGGGACTGGATGCCGGCGGTCCGGGACCGGGTCTCCGGCATCTGGGACCACGTGCGGCTGCGCTCGACCGGCGCGGCGGTCCTCGGCGACGCGCGGATCGACACCGTGCTGCCGAAGTCGCCCGACCTGAGTTCGGCCGAGCTGACGATCACCGTTCCGGTGCGCAACGCGTCCGGTAGCCCGCAGCAGGTCACGGTGACCGCGGCCTTCGACAACGTGAAGGTGAGCAGCACGGTCACCGTCGCGGCGGGCCAGTCGACGGACGTGAAGTTCGACCCGACGGCGTACCCGCAGCTGAAGCTGACCAACCCGAAGTTGTGGTGGCCCAACGGATACGGCGACCCGAATCTGCACGCGCTCCAGCTGACGGCAACCGTCGGCGGGAGGACCAGCGACAAGCGGTCGGTGAACTTCGGCATCCGCAAGATCAGCTACGACTACCAGCTGCCGATCACCGTGAAGAACAGCCGGGCCGACCAGACCGTCGACTTCCCGGTGCAGCAGGCCCGGTACGTGCGGTTGCAGGGCCACAAGCGGGCCACCGGCTACGGCATCTCGCTGTGGACGCTGTCCGTGATCAACAGCGCCGCGCCGACCACCGACCTGGCGCTGAACAAGACGGCCACATCGTCCTCCGTGGACGATCCCAGCCGGCCGGCGGGCAACGCTGTCGACGGCGACCCCAGCACCCGATGGGCCTCGGCGTGGGAGGACGACCAGTACATCCAGGTCGACCTCGGCTCCACGCAGACCTTCGACCGGTTCCAGCTGACCTGGGAGTACGCCTACGCGGCGACGTTCACCATCCAGGTCTCCAACGACGGCACGACCTGGACCGACGCGAAGGCTGTGGACAACTCGCCGGTGCCGATGACCATCTTCGTCAACGGCGTCAAGGTGTTCATCCGCGGCGGCAGCTGGGGCTGGGACGAGCTGCTGCGCCGCATGCCGGCGGACAGGACGGACTCGGTCGTCGCGATGCACCGGGACATGAACTTCACGCTGATCCGCAACTGGATCGGGTGCAGCTACCGCGAGGAGCTGTTCGCGGCGGCCGACCGCAACGGCATCCTGGTGTGGAACGAGTTCTGGGACGGCTTCTCCACCGATCCGGCCAACCACGACATCTTCCTGGCCCAGGCCGAGGACACGGTGCTGCGCTTCCGGCACCACCCGTGCATGGTGGTGTTCTTCGGCTGCAACGAGGGGACGCCGCCGGACTCGATCGACGCGCCGCTGCGGGACATCGTCACCGGCAACACGGACCTGATGTACCAGAGCAACTCGGCCGGCGGCGTGATCAGCGGCGACGGGCCGTACCACTGGCTGGACCCGAAGCAGTACTTCACCGGCGACGCCACCGGCGGCAAGCACGGCTTCTGGAGCGAGATCGGCATTCCGACGGTGTCGGTCGTGGAGAGCATGCGCAACCTGGTCGGCTCCGGCGACCCGGGCTGGCCGATCGGCCCGGCCTGGTACCTGCACGACTGGTCGACGCAGGGCAACCAGCAGCCGCAGAGCTATCAGGCGGCGATCGACGCGCGGCTGGCGCCGTCGAGCGGGTTGGAGGAGTTCTGCCGCAAGGCCCAGTTCGTCAACTACGAGAGCATGCGCGCCATCTTCGAGGCCTGGAACGCGTTGCTGTGGAACGACGCCCGCGGCGTGCTGCTGTGGATGTCGCACCCGGCCTGGCACAGCACCGTGTGGCAGACCTACGACTACGACCTGGACGTCAACGGCAGCTACTACGGGGCGCGCAAGGGCTGCGAGGCGCACCACGTGCAGGCGAGCCTGGCGACGTGGCAGGTCAGTTCCGTCAACCACACGCCGACGGCGGTGTCCGGGGCGACCGTCACCGCGCAGCTGTACGACCTGAGCGGGTCGACGCTGGGGGCGGCGCAATCGCAGAAGGTGGACATCGGCGCGTCCTCGGTGACGTCGGCGTTCACGGTGGCGTTCGGCGATTCGCTGCCGGCGCTGCACCTGCTGCGGCTGCGGATGACCGACAGCAAGGGAAACCTGATGTCGGAGAACACGTACTGGCGCTACCGCGCGGACACCGACATGCGGGCGCTGAACCAGGTGGCGGCGACGAGCGTGTCCGTGTCGCTGCGGCAGTCCGGCGACGCCTACAGCGCGGTCGTGCGCAACACCGGGAAAACGGTGGCGGCGATGGTTCGGTTGTCGCTGCGGGAAAGCAACGGCAAGGACCGCGTGCTGCCCACGCTGTACGGCGACAACTACTTCTGGCTGCTGCCCGGTGAGAGCAGGACGGTCACCGTGTCGCCGCGGAAGGCCGTGTCGCGCCCGAGGCTGCTGGTGGAGGGCTACAACGTGCCGACCACCCTGTCGTGAGCCGGTTGGGGGCAGGCTTTTCCTGCCCCCCAACGGTCACGCCTTGTCCACCTCGATCGACCCGTTGTCCGTGTTCAGGTCCAGCGAGTACTTGCCGGACGCGTCGTCGTCCACGCCGATCCTGCGGTGCCCGTTGCTGCTGTTGCCCGACACCCGGTAGGTCGCCGAGGACGGCACCGTCAGCTGGATCCGCCCGTTGGACGTGCGGGCGGTGACATTGTTCGCATCGGCCAGCGTCAGGTCGATCTCGCCGTTGCTGGTGGTCGCCTGCACGGCGCCGCCGCGCAGGCCGGTCCCCTCGATCGCCCCGTTGCTCGTCTCCGCCTTCACCGTGCCGGTCACGTCGGCCAGTTCCACGCTGCCGGTGGAGGTCTTCACGTCCACCGCGCCGACGTGGTGCAGCGCGATGTGCCCGGAGGACGTCCCGCCGCCGACGGCCAGCCCGGCCGGCACCGTGACCACGTAGTCGACGTCGCAGTCGCTGCCGCAGTCGCCGGTCAGGGTCAGCACGCCGCCGGTCACCTGGTAGGCGTCCTGGTTGGGCCGCTGGTCCCGGTACTTGATCGTCCGCTCCACGGTCACCTTGGTCGCGCCGGTCTGCCCGTTCACCTCGACGCTGCCGGAGTGGCCGTCCAGCTTGATCGAGGTCACCGACTGGTCGAGCGTCGTGGTGTCGCTCACCGACTGCGCCGGCAGCAGGCTGCACCCGCCCACCGCGCACGCCCCGGCGACAACTAGTGCGGCACCGATTCCCACCCTGCGCATCTGTCACTCCCCCGCGTCGATTCCGACGCTGACGCACATTAGCGGCGGCAACCCCGGGGTCGCATCGGGGAATCACCCTGAGGTGACCGCGAAGCGGCCGGCGGCCTGGGCGGGCGTGACCCCGTCACGGCGTCCGGGCACGTCGTGCACGGCGGTGGCGCCTTCGGCCCGCAGCTGCTCGGCCCCGGCGTGGCGGGCCATGACGGTGGCGTAGGCGCGGACGTCGGCGGCGGTGACGTCGGTGCGGCCGCGCCCTTCGTGCTGGTCGAGGAGGGTGTCGAGGTCCGGGGCGAAACGCAGGATCGTCACCGGGACGTGGAAGCGCCGCGCGATGGCGATGAGGCGGGCGCGGGCCTCCGGGGTGACGTTGGTGGACTCGGCGACCGCGGTCCGTCCGGCGGCGAGCCGGGCGACGATCCTGCGGTCGCGTTCCGCGAAGATCCGACCGTCGTCGGCGTCGACGAGTTCCACGCGGATCTCGTCGCTGGAGACCACGGCAGCCGCGTCGAGCCGCCCGCGCGCGATCAGTGCCCGAACGAAGCTGGTCTTGCCGGACGCCGGCGGGCCCACGAGGACCACGAGACCCGCCGGCACGTGGATCACTAGTACGGGAAACCGTTCTGCTGGCCGGCGACGGTCACCCAGCGGGTCTCGGTGAACGCCTCCACGCCCCACCGCCCGCCGAACCGCCCGTAGCCGCTGGACTTCACGCCGCCGAACGGCACCTGCGGCTCGTCGTCGACGGTCTGGTTGTTGACGTGCACGATGCCGGTGCGCAGCCGCCGCGCGACCGCCAGCCCGCGCCGGGCGTCCTCGGTGATGACGCCGGCGGTCAGGCCGTAGTCGGTGTCGTTGGCGATGGCCAGCGCCTGCTCGTCGTCGTCCACGGTGGTCACGGTGACCGCCGGCCCGAAGATCTCGTCGTTGAAGATCCGCATCTCCGGGGTGACGTCGGCGAGCACCGTCGCCGGGTAGCGCGACCCGTCGGCGTCCCCGCCGCCGGCCCGCAGCGACGCGCCGGCGTCGATCGCCTCGGCCACCAGCGCGGACACCCGCTGCGCGGCGGTCGCGCTGATCAGAGGCCCGATCACCGTGCCGGGATCGGTCGGGTCGCCGTGCGGCAGCGATGCCGCCTTGGCCGCCAGCTTCTCGGTGAACTCGGCGGCGACCGCCCGGTGCACCAGCACCCGGTCCGCGGACATGCAGATCTGGCCGGCGTTGTGGAAGGAGGCGAACGTCGCCGCGTTCACGGCGTAGTCGACGTCGGCGTCGTCCAGCACCAGCAGCGCGTTCTTGCCGCCCAGTTCGAGAATCGCGGGCTTGATGTGCTCGGCCGCGGTGGTGCCGATGATCCGTCCGACCTTGGTCGACCCGGTGAAGTTGACGACCCGGACCCGCTTGTCCGCGATCAGGGTGCGCGCGACCTCGGCCGCGTCGGCGGGCGCGTTCGTCACGACGTTCAGCACGCCCTCGGGCAGGCCGGCCTCGCGCAGGACGTCGGCGATGAACAGCCCGCACGCGATCGGCGCGTCCTCGCTGGGCTTGAGCACCACGGTGTTGCCGACCGCGAGCGGCACCGCCAGCGACCGCGTGCCCAGGATGATCGGCGCGTTCCACGGCGCGAACGCCGCCACCACGCCGACCGGCTGCCGTAAGGCGAGCGAGAGCTGGTTCTCGGTCTCGGTGGACAGCACCTCGCCGAGCGGCTGGCCGATCGAGGACGCGGCGTCGCGCAGGATGCCGGCGGCCAGGCCCACGTTGAAGCCGGCCCAGCCGGCGACGCCGCCGACCTCCTCGGCCATCAGCGCGGTCGCCTCGGCCGCCTTGGCCTCCATCAGGTCGGCGGCCCTGAGGAAGATCCGCCGCCGGGTCGCCGGGGAGGTGGCCGCCCAGGCCGGGAACGCCCGCTGGGCGGCGTCGACCGCGCGGGTGACGTCGGCGGCGCCGGCGGCCGCCACCACCGCGTACACCTCGCCGGTGTACGGGTTGAGATCCTCCGCCGTGCGGCCGTCCAGCGCCGGGACGTCCTCGCCGCCGATGACCAGGTCTCGTTTGATCGTCACAAGTCGCTCCATGTGTTCCCAGAAGGATTGTGCGCACTGCGCACAGACATTCGCGATACGCACAGTGTGGCCCCGGTGACACGCGGCCGTCAAGCCGGAGAACGTTGAAATTCGTACTATGTCCGACATGGCGGACCCGACCTGGCTGGACCGACGGGAACTGACGGCGTGGAAGCAGTTCCTGAGCGCGGGCGCCGTGATCAACCGGCTGGTCGACCAGCAGCTGAAGCAGGACGCCGGCCTGTCCCACCCGCAGTTCGAGGTGCTGGCGCGGCTGGCCGACTCCCCCGACGGCCGGCTGCGCATGACCGAGCTCGCCGGCGCGGCGCTGACGTCCAAGAGCGGCCTCACCTACCAGGTCGGCCAACTCGAGAAGGCCGGCTTCGTCGCGCGCGAGGGTTGCCCGAGCGACGAGCGTGGCATCGTCGCAGCCCTCACGGAACGGGGCCGGGAGAAGCTGCGCGAGGCCGCCGTCGGCCATGCCGCGCTGGTGCGCGAGCTCTTCGTGGACGGAATGAGCCGCAAGGAGTTCGGCGCGCTGGCCGAGGGAATGGACGCCCTGCACCGGAACATGAAGAACCGCTCGGGGTGACGGCTTGACGGCCGCCGCCGCGGCGCGTGACACTAGGCCGCATCGGAGAGCGCTCTCCAACTAGCCCGGATCGGCTACCCACGGTGGCCGATCCGCCCCTGCGTACGGCTTTGTGCTGACTTCTGGTCACCGATCCAGCCGATCGGGAGAGCGCTCCATCAACCCTGCGGGAGACGGTATGCCCAGCCCTCGCGGCGCGACGACGCGCCGGTTCCGCCTGCTCTGCACCGCGTTCGCGATCATCGTGGCGGCCGGCGGGCTCGTCGCCACCGGCCCTTCGGCGCACGCCGCGCCGACCCTGCTGTCCCAAGGCAAACCCGCCACCGCGTCCTCGGTCAACGGCGGCAACTCCGCCGCCGCGGCGGTGGACGGCGACACCGGCACGCGCTGGGAGAGCGCGTGGTCGGACCCCCAGTGGTTGCAGGTCGACCTCGGCGCGACGGCGTCCATCACGCAGGTGGTGCTCCAGTGGGAGACCGCGTCGGCGAAGGCGTACCAGATCCAGACGTCCACCGACGGCGCCAACTGGACCAGTATCTACAGCACCACCACCGGCCCCGGCGGCACCGAAACCCTCACTGTCACCGGCTCAGGCCGCTATGTCCGCCTCAGTGGCACCCAGCGCAACACGGGCTACGGCTACAGCCTGTGGGAGTTCCAGGTCTACGGCACCGCCGGCAGCGGCTCGTGCGGCACGAACGCCGCCCTGAACAAGCCGGCCACCGCCTCCTCCACGGAGAACGCCGGCACGCCGGCCAGCGCCGCGTTCGACGGCAACACCGGGACGCGCTGGTCCAGCGCCGCGAGCGATCCCCAGTGGCTGCAAGTGGATCTGGGCAGCAGCCAGACCCTCTGCCAGGTCTCGCTGAACTGGGAGACGGCGTACGCCAGCGCCTTCCAGATCCAGGTCTCCGCCGACGGCGCCAACTGGTCCAGCGTCTACACGACCACCACCGGCGCCGGCGGCACGCAGACCCTCAACGTCAGCGGAACCGGCCGCTACGTGCGGATGTACGGCACCGCTCGCGGCACCGGATACGGCTACAGCCTCTGGGAATTCGCCGTCTTCACCACCGGCGGCGGCGGTGGCGGCGGCAGCTGCGCGGACCCGGTGATCTCGGGGTTCGCGCCGGTGAAGGCCTCCTCGTACGCCGGGGCGAACGCGCCCGCGGCCGCGCTGGACGGCCGGTCCACCACGCGCTGGGAGAGCGCCGCCAGCGATCCGCAGTGGCTCCAGGTCGATCTCGGCGGCACCGCCGCGATCAGCTGCGTCGTGCTGACCTGGGAAACCGCTTACGCCTCCGCGTACCGCATCGAGGTCTCGCCGGACGCCACCAACTGGACCAGCATCTACTCCACCACCGCCGGCCAGGGCGGCACCGAGACCCTCAAGATCACCGGCACCGGCCGCTACATCCGCCTGTACGGCACCGCACGCGCCACCGGATACGGCTACAGCCTGTGGGAATTCCAGGTGCACGGCACGGTCGACACCTCCACGTCCACGCCGCCGCTGCTCTCCCCGCCGACCAAGGCGCCCGCCACCACCGGCCAGTTCGCGCTGTCCGCGCCCGCGAACAACGCGATGGTGACCGACACCCGCCGCCCCACCTTCTCCTGGGCCGCCGTCGCCGGGGCCGCGCACTACCAGGTGTGGCTCAACATCAGCCGTGCCGACTACGACTTCACCGCGTCGGGCAACCTGCTCGACTTCTACACCAAGGTCGCCGAGCCGGCCGGCACCAGCTACACGCCGACGTGGGACATCTCGGATCGCTGGACCTACAAGTGGTTCGTGGTCTCGGTCGACGGCGGCGGGGCCACCAAGGCGTCGAACGTCAACACGTTCAGCCTGTACCTGCCGGACGTCGCCGCGGCGTCCGACGGCGTGCCGATCGTCAACGGCGCGCGGGACCTGAACAAGGACGGCACGATCGAGCCGTACGAGGACTGGCGGCAGCCGATCGCCACCCGCGTCAACGACCTGCTCGGTCGGATGACGTTGCAGGAGAAGGCGTACCAGATGTTCTACAACAACCAGGTCTACCCGCAGTCGGGCTGGATCTTCGGGCCGGCGCAGCCGCAGGACCTGGACGGTTTCCTCAAGGCGTCGGCGGGAACCCGGCTCGGCATCCCGCCGATCGCCGCCGGCGACACCATCATCGGTTACCAGACCACGTATCCGGCGCAGAGCGCGTTGGCCGCCGGGCAGGACTACGCCCTGGACTACAAGCTCGGCGACATGCAGCGGCGCGAGGAGGTCCAGGCCGGCGCACGCGGCACGCTCGGGCCGCTGGCCGAGGTCGGCACGAAGGTGCTCTACCCCCGGATCCAGGAGGGCAACGGCGAGAACGCCCAGGTCGCGGCGGCGCAGGTGCGGGCGCTGGTGTCCGGCATGCAGGGCGGTCCGGAGCTCAACCCGCAGTCGGTGCTGGTGACCGTCAAGCACTGGCCCGGCGAGGGCGCGGGCGGCGAGGCCGGCGTCGTGTTCGACGGCACCACCATCAAGTACACGATGATCCCGTGGACGGCGGCCATCGAGGCCAACGCCGGCAGCATCATGACCGGCTACGCCGGCGCGTCCTTCCTCGACCCGAGCGGCGCGGGGGCCGGCAACAGCGCGCCGATCATGAACTACCTGCGGCAGAACATGGGCTACACCGGGCTGATCACCACCGACTGGCTGCCGTCGGGCGCGTGGGTGAGCGCCGCCAATGCCGGCGCTGACGTAATGGGCGGGGCCGATCCCGGCGCGGCCGGCTTCTCCCTCGACACCTTCGCCAGCAGCGTGCCGCAGGCGCGGATCGACGACTCGGTGCGGCAGATCCTCACCGTGAAGTTCAAGCTGGGCATCTTCGACCACCCGTACGGGGATCCGGCCAACGCGCCGTACCGGTTCCACCAGCCCTCGTACGCGGCGCTGGCCAACCAGGCGTCGCGGGAATCCATGACCCTGCTGAAGAACGACGGCGTGCTGCCGGTCAAGCTCAACGCCGGCGACAACATCGTCGTCACCGGCGCGCGGGCCGCCGACGGCGCGGCCTGCTGCCTGTGGACCAGCTACTTCCACCAGGACTACGGGTCGCTGGACTTCCTGGACGCCATCAAGGCGAGGGCGGCTCAGGCCGGGGTGAACGTGTACCAGGACACGTCGCCGACACCGCCCAAACTCGCCGTCGTGGCGGTCGGCGAGGCGTCGTACACGCACGCCACCAACTGGGTGAAGGAGCAGCCGTACCTGCCGCCGGACCAGGTGGCGCTGATCCAGAACTACAAGAACCAGGGCATACCGGTGGTCGTGCTGCTGGTGCTGCCGCGGCCGTACGTGATCTCCGACTGGAACGGCCTGGCCGACGCCATCGTGGTCACCTATCGCGGCGGCGAGGAGATGGGGCCGGCGGCGGCGAGCCTGCTGTTCGGCGACTACACGCCGCGCGGCAAGCTCCCCTGGCAGCTGCCGGCCTCGCTAGACCAGGTGCTCAAGCCCGGCGGCACCGACGTGCCGGCCGACGCCGTGGAGAGCTGGGACCTCCCGTACGACCTGGGGGCCACCGACGCCGAGCGGGCCGACATCCGGGCCCGCATCGGGGCCGGGCAGCCGGTGCCGCCGACGTACGGCAAGCCCTTGTACCAGTACGGATCCGGCTTGCAGGGCTGGCACTGACCGGCAACTTCGCGGATTCGCCTCCGCTGCCTCCCGAGGAGTGGGACCCTCGGGAGGCATGAGGGGGATTTCGAGGCGGGACTTCCTGTCCGCGGTCGGCGTCGCCGGCGGGGCGGGCGCGATGTTCGCGACGATGGGGGCGCTCGGACTGGCCCCGACGGCCATGGGCGCGCCGGCCTACGTGCCGCCGCGGCCGTCCGACTTCCGGCTGACCGGCCGTGCGGCGGCCAAGGTGGTCGTTCTCGGCGGCGGCATCGCCGGCCTGGCCAGCGCGTACGAGCTCGGCAAGGCCGGCTACGACTGCACGGTGCTGGAGGCGCGGGACATCGCCGGCGGCCGCAACTTCACCGTGCGCGGCGGCACCCGGCAGACCGATCTCGACGGCAACACCCAGGTCGCCCGGTTCGCCGACGGCGAGTACATGAACGCCGGCCCGGCGCGGATCGCGCAGTGGATGGTGACCCTGGACTACTGCCGGGAGCTCGGCATCCCGATCGAGGTGTTCACCAACGAGAACGCCAGCGCCCTGATCTACAACGAGCAGGCCGGCATGACCGCGCCGGTCCGGTACCGCACCGCCAAGGCCGACATGTACGGCTACGTCGGCGAACTGCTGGCGAAGGCGACGAACCAGGGCGCGCTGGACGGCGACCTGACCGCCGTCGACAAGGAGCGGCTGCTGACGTTCCTCCAGGACTGGGGTTCGCTCGGCAAGACCGACTACCGGTACACCGGGTCGTTCCGGCGCGGCTTCTCGCCGGATCCCGGCGCGGCCGACCAGACCGGCACCGCGCTCGGGCCGCCGCCGTCGCTGTCGGACGTGTTCGCCAGCAACGTCGGCCGGACCTTCTCGTTCGAGTTCGAGTACCAGTACGCGATGCTGATGTTCCAGCCGGTCGGCGGCATGGACCGGATCCCCGCCGCGCTGGTGCGGGAGATCGGCCCCGGCCGGGTGCGGACCGGCTGCGTGGTCACCGGCATCACCAACCGGGACGACGGCGTCTCCGTGACGTACATCTGTGAGGGCGTCCAGCGCCGGATCGACGCCGACTACTGCATCTCCGCGATGCCGCCCAACATCACCGCGCGGATCCCGCACAACCTCGGCGCGGACGTGCAGGCCGCGCTGGCGGCGTTCCCCGTGGAGAAGGTCGGCAAGATCGGCCTGGAGTACCGCAGCCGGTGGTGGGAGACCGACTACCGGATCTACGGCGGCATCACCGAGACCGACATGGACGTGGAGCACATCTGGTACCCCTCGCACGGTTACCACGGTCCGCGCGGGGTGCTGATCGGCTACTACAACACGAAGGAGGACGCCGTCGCGTACGGCCAACTCACGCCGCCGCAACGGGAGGCCCGCGCCGTGGCGCAGGGTGTGAAGATCCACGGCTCGAAGTACCGGACCGAGCTGGCCAGTTCGTTCTCGGTCGCCTGGCACCGCACGCCGCATATCGAGAGCGGCTGGTCGATCTTGTTCGGCACGCAGCCGTACGAGCTGCTCAACCGGCCGCAGGGGCGGGTGTACTTCGCCGGCGACTGGCTGACCTGGCTCGTCACCTGGCAGGCCGGCGCCTTCGACTCCGCGCGGCGGGTCGTCACCGAGCTGCACCAGCGGGTGCTGAAAACCTGAGGCGCTGCGACGTCGTCCGGGTTATCCTCTGCCGCAACACGTTGACGGAGACGAGTAGCCGGGATCGACGCGAGTCGGAGAGAGCCGCCGGGAGCTGCGAAGGCGGTCTCGGGTCCCCCGTGCGAAGACCCTCCCGAGTGCGGGGAGAAACGGCGCCGCGCGCCCAATGCCCCGCCGGCCGGCCCCCGTGATCGGGCCGCGACGAGGTTCCCGTCACCGGGGACGAAAGTGCGGTGGCACCGCGAGTTTCCCTTCTCGCCCGCACTCCCAAGGGGCCGACTCGACCACTGGAGTGGCGATGATCGCCCGAGTACTGGCCGCCGAGCTGGCCGCCCACATCGGCGAACGCGTCCGCGTCGCCGGCTGGGTGCACCGCGGCCGTGAGCTGAAATCCGTGACCTTCGTGATAGTGCGGGACCGATCCGGTCTCACCCAGGTCGTCACCGCCGGTCCCGCGCCCGCGCAGGAGACCGTCGTCGAGGTGACGGGCCTGGTGACCGCCAACTCCAAGGCCCCCGGCGGGGTCGAACTGGTCGAGCCTGTCATCGCCGTCCTCGGCGAGGCGGTCGCCGCGCCGCCCTTCGACCTCTACCGACCAGTTGTGCCCGCGACGCTGCCGACCATTTTGGACGGTGCGCCGGTCTCGTTGCGGCATCCCGCCCTGCGCGCTCAGTTCGAGATCGCCGCCGCCTCCGTCGCCGGGTTCCGGTCGGCGCTGGACGCCATCGGCTGCACCGAGATCCACACGCCCAAGATCGTCGGGTCGGCCACCGAGTCCGGCGCGAACGTGTTCGGCATCGACTACTTCGGGCGCAGGGCTTTTCTGGCCCAGTCGCCGCAGTTCTTCAAGCAGTCCATGGTCGGCGTGTTCGAGCGGGTGTACGAGGTGGGGCCGGTGTTCCGCGCCGAGCCGCACGACACCGCCCGGCATCTCGCCCAGTACACCAGTCTCGACGCCGAGATCGGCTTCATCACCGACGACCGGGACGTGATGTCCGTGCTCCGGCACGCCATCGCCGGCATGGTGTCGTCGGCTGCGTCACGCGTCGAGGCCGTGTCGCTGCTGGGTGCTCGCCTACCCGAGGTGCCGGCCGAGATCCCCGTCATCCACTTCGCCGAGGCCCAGAAACTGTTGGGAGGTAAGGACGAGATCGACCTCTCCCCCGCCGACGAGCGCTGGCTGTCGGCGTGGGCGGCGCGTGAGCTCGGTTCGGAGTTCCTGTTCGTGAGCGGGTTCCCGATGGCCAAACGGCCGTTCTATACCCACCCCCAACCCGGAAACCCCAAGTACAGCAACAGTTTCGACCTGCTTTTCCGGGGGCTGGAGCTCGTCACCGGCGGGCAGCGCCTGCACCGGCACGCCGACTACCTCGCCGCGCTGGCCGAACGCGGCGAGTCGCCCGAGGCGTACCGGAGCTACCTCGACGTGTTCGCCCACGGCATGCCGCCGCACGGCGGTTTCGCCATCGGCCTGGAACGCTGGACCGCCCGGCTGCTGGGCGTCGCCAACATCCGGCAGACCACGCTATTCCCACGGGACATCCACCGCCTGACCCCCTGACCTCGCGCGGGACCAGTACGAACGGATCACCGTCAGCTTCGCGTCGAAGTCGGCGGTGATCCGACTCGTGCCGGTGAAACCTCCCGGAATGCGCAACGCCCGTCCGCGGCGGCGCACCACCCAGATGTCCCACCACCCGCCGCTTCGCGCCCGGTGGCAGCGCTTCTCGATCCGAACGACCTGGTCCCACGGGACCGAACGGCGACCGAAGAAGGTCCGGAACCTCATCCCCTCGGCCGTCAGGATGGTCCGTGCGTAGCCGCGGTCGACCATGTAGCAGAAGGCGAGCAGCCCGATCCCGCCGGTGACGCCGACGAACCACCAGTGATCACGGCTCCCGACCAGCGCCGACACCACCGCGAGGGCCCCGAAGATCACCGTCAGGACCCAGGTCCAACCCCGGTTCCGGCGCCGGGCGTCGGCGTCGAGACCAATCACATCGGCCACACCCCGATGCTACCGACGCGCGGTGTGCCCGAAACCGCATTTCGGTGTGTCCCAGAGCGCGACTCGCGGGGGTTACAGGAGGGAGAGGAGTTCGGTGGCGGCTCGGGCGCCGGATTCGGCGCCGCCGTTCATGTATCCCTGGGAGTCCAGCGACGTGTGCTCGCCGGCGATGTGGACGTTGCCCTGGCGCTGGCCCTCGTAGCCGGCGAAGCGGTGGCAGTAGTCGACGGGGTAGCAGCTGTACGCGCCGTACGTGTACGGGTTGCGGTGCCACGCGGCCAGGGTCGCCCTGCCGGTGTAGACATCGCCGATCCCCGGCACCACCACGGAGAACTGCGCCAACTTGTCCCGCACGGCGGAGCGAACGTAGGAAGATCCCGCGTCGGAGAACGCAACCGTGGGCTGGAAGGCCAGGGCGCCGCTGCCGCCACCGTACTGGATGGCGATGCCGGCGCGCCCGGGCTGGCCGGCGGTGGCGTCCCACACCTGCTGATACCCGGTGTCGGAGAAGCTGATCCCGTTGGCGACGCCGGGCCACGGGCCGCGCCCGACCCACGGCCGGGAGCCGAAGCGCATGTGCAGCTTGGTGCAGAAACCCATCTCCAGCAACGAGATCGCGCCGCGCATCCGGGGATCGAAGCCGGCCCGGGTGAGGTCGAGGCGCTTGAGCACCCCCAGCGGCACGGCGAGAATCGTGTGGTCGGCCCGGACGGCGCCGGTGTCGAAGCGCAGGGTCTGGGTGCCGTCTCCGTTGCGTGCCAAGGCTTCGAGCCGGTGCCCGTGTTGCACGGTGCCGGCGGGTAACGCGCGGGCGATGGCCTCGGGCAGGGTCTGGTTGCCACCGGTGATGTGGAACCGCTCGTCGGACGCGCCCCAGATCGACGGCTCGTTCAGGTCCTCCTGGTCGATCATCAGGTACGTCAGGTTGACCGCGGTCTGCTGCCCACTGTCCCGGCCGTACTCGACCACGTACGCGTCGTCGATGAACCGCCCGAGCCAGGTCGAGTAGCCGCCGGGCACCCGCGTGGCGATCCACTCCTGCACGCTCATCCGGCTCAGCGCCACGCCGCCGGGCGTGGACGAGTCCCAGGTCGGGGTGTCCTCGCCGGCCTTGTCGATGTCGGCCTTCAACGCCTTGTAGACAGGCTGGAACTCGGCGACGAACTCGGCGTGTGGACGATAGCGGCCCTCGTAGTACAGGACATCGTTGCTGCCGGCGGGTTCGGCGGCGTGCACGTCGGTGAGGCCGATGCCGAAGCGCTTGCACAGGTCCCGGATCACGGTGTGGTCGGTGTCGATCAGCTCGCCGCCGTACTCGGTGACCTGGCCGCCGCCCCAGTAGTCGCGCTCGGAGTACATCCGCCCGCCGACGCGGTCGTTGGCCTCGTAGACGGTGCAGCGCACGCCGGCGTCGGCCAGCGTCAGCGCCGCGTTGAGTCCGGCGATGCCGGCGCCGATGACAGCGATCCGCGCATTCGTGGCCCGAGACGCAGCGGCGGCCGCCTTCGGTGCACGCAGCACGCTCGCCGCGCCGAGCACGACCGCCGACGCGCCGAAGACCTTGAGCACGTCCCGGCGGCTCATCGTGCCGGCTGCCCGCGCCACCCGCGCCTCGCGGAACTCGGCCACCGGCATGCCCAGCCGCTCGGCGGCGGCATGGTCGGCGGCGACTCGACGCAGGAACCGGAACATCTCCGTACGCGGCATGCCAGGGAGCCAACACCAACCGAATCAGTACTGTCAACGGCCAATCGCAACGAAATCAGTCGTTCACAATCGCCAGGAATGCGCGAGTCGCAGGAGACAGCGCCACCCCGGCCGGCGTCGCCGCGTACACGCCGCGCACCGGCACCTCGTCCGGGTGCAGCGGCACGAGGCTGATGTCCGGCCGCACCGACTCGGCCGCGATGGACGGGATCAGCGTGATGCCCACGCCGGCCACCACGAAGCCCTGCTTGGCCAGCCAGTCCCGGGCCACGAAGCCGATCCGCGGCCGGAAACCGTGCGCCAGACACGAACTCATCAGGGTGTCCTCGGGCCGGTCGCTGCCGGCGATCCACTCCTCGTCGGCCAGATCGACGAGCCGCAGCCGACGCCGCCGGGCCAGCCGGTGCCCGGCGGGCAGCGCCACCAGCATCGTGTCGTCACAGATCTTCCGCAGGTCCAGGCCCTCGAACGGGCTCTCGCCGGAGATCACCGCGACGTCGAGGGCACCCTCCCGCAGCTGCCGGGCCAGGCCCGGGGTGTAGCCCTCGGTCAGCGTCACCGTGACCGCCGGATGGGCGGCGCGGAACGCCGCGATCGCTTTCGGCACCAGGGAAGCGTCGGCCGTGGCGAACGCGCCCACCCGCAGCCGCCCGGTCGCCAGCTCGCGCAGGTCGGCGAGTTCGCGGCGGGCCGCCTCCAGCCGGTCCAGCACCGCCTCGGCGTGCGCGAGCAGTCGCCGCCCCGGCTCGGTCGGCCGCACGCCGCGCGGCAGCCGGTCGAACAACGGGGTGCCGGCCTCGTCCTCCAGCGCGGAGATCTGCCGGGAGATCGCCGACTGGGTGTAGCCGAGCCGGCTGCCGGCCGCGGTGAACGATCCGAGCCGCGCCACCTCGACGAACACCCGCAGCAGGCCGCTCGACAACTCATGCGCGTCAGGCATGGCAGCCATGCTAGACATTCGCTGGTGGCATCGCACGGACGCTCGTAGCGTCGAGGACATGTCGAAGATCGCTTTTCTGGGGCTGGGCGCCATGGGGCTGCCGATGGCCCGCCGCCTGCTCGCCGCCGGCCACGAGCTGACGGTGTGGAACCGCACCGCCGCCAAGGCGGACTTACTTGCACAGGACGGTGCCAAGACCGCCTTCACACCGGCCGAGGCCGTCGAGGACGCCGAGTTCGTGGTGACGATGCTGGCCGACCCCAAGGCCGTGCACGAGGTCGTGGACGCCCTGTCGCCGGCGCTCAACCCCGGCGCGTACCTGATCGAGATGTCCAGCATCGGCCCCGAAGCCTTCGCCGAGGTCGCGGCCAAGCTGCCGGCGGGCGTCACCGCGATCGACTCACCGGTGCTGGGCAGCGTCGACCGCGCCGCGACGGGCCAGCTGACCCTGTTCGTCGGCGGCGATCCGACGCCCGTGCAGGCGATTCTCGACCAGTTCGGCACCACCGTCCGCTGCGGCGGCCCGGGCTCCGGATCGGCGGCGAAGATCGTCATCATCACGTCCGTGATCGTCGGCGTCACGGCGGTGGCCGAGGCGGTGCGGCTGGCCGACCGCTACGGCCTGCCCGAGAGTCTGATCCGAACCGTGCTGTCCAACAGCCCGCTGGCCGGCGTCGCCGGTCGGGCCTTCGCCGAGGGCGTGCACTTCCCGATCCGCTTGGCCGCCAAGGATGTCTCGCTCGCGCTCACGTCCGCGGACCTGCCGCTGGCGCGGACCGTGCACGAGCAGCTGACCCGACTCGCCGGCCAGGAGGAGGATCTCGGCAAGGTCGTGGACCAGCTGCGCTGAAACCGACGGCTGCTCGCCTGAACCTGATCGGCCGCCGTCGCGTTGAGACGAACGGGCGCGGCGGGAACCACCGCGCGCCACGGTGTAGCGTGCCCCGCAGGCGGCGAGAAGTGCGAGGGTGACGTGACGGAACTGGCGTCGCGCGACTACGAACGCATACTCGACCTGGCCGTTGCGGTGATGGACAGCCGCAACGTGGACAGGACGTGGTCGCTCGTCGCCGACGAATTGATCCGATCATTGCACGGCACCACGTGTGTGCTGTCGCGCAGTCACCGGTTCGTCGAGCGGGTCATCGTGCTGGACGAGGTCGAGGTGTGGACGCCGTGGTACCGCGGCGTCCTGCCGGCCGGCGCCGAGGAGCAGGCCCGGATGCCGCTGCACCCGCTGGTGCGGCACTACGCCGAGACCGGCGACAACGAGCCGCGCACGGTCAGCGACCTGCTCGACGATCGGACCTGGCGCTCCACGGAGACGTTCGGCGCACTGCGCGAAACCTCCGGTGCCACAAGGCACATCGCCCTGCCGCTGCACGACATGTCCGGCCACAACCGGGGTTTCGTGCTGGGCCGGGCCGGCATGGACTTCACCGACCGGGAACGGGCGTTCGTGCGGCGGCTGCAACCGTTGCTGCGTCGGGTGGACGGGCACGTGCGGCAGCTGAAACGCTGGCAGGACAAGGCGATCGACGGCTTCGACCGGGCGGCGGAGCTGAAGCTGACCAACCGGGAGATCACCGTGCTGTCGCTGCTGGCCGCCGGGCTGACCGCCGGCGGCATCGCCAACCGGCTCGGCGCGTCGCCCCGGACCGTGCACAAGCACCTGGAGAACATCTACCGCAAGCTCGGCACGTCCGACCGGCTCACCACCGTGCTGCGGGCGCAGCGGTTCGGTCTGCTGCCCAAGTCATAGCAGGGAAATCCCGCTCTCGCCGGCGATCCGCCGCAGCGCCGTGACGCTGTCGCGGGTGGCCTGCACCGTGCCGCCGACCGGATCCGCGTGGTGCGTCTCGATCGACAGGTACTCCTCGTAACCGGCCGCCGCGAGGCTGCGCAGCTGGCCGTCCCAGCCGACGATGCCCTCGCCGGGCCGCACCCAGCCCTCGCCGCGGGCGTAGTCCTTGACGTGCACGTGGCGCACCGCGTCCGCGATCTTGCCGCCGTCCACCCGATCCGGCTCCGAGTCCCGGAACCGGGCCTCGTTGGCCGGGTCCCACACCACGCCTACCAGGCCCGGTGCCATCGTGCCGAGCAGCTCGTCCGCCTCCGCGACCGTTGCGACCATGCAGTTCTCGTCGATCTCGAGCAGCAGCCGGAACCCGGCCGCGCGGACCTGGTTCGCCGCCGCCGACAGCACGTCGGCCAGCCACGGCAGATACCAGTCGCGGTCGTCCACGCGCAGGCCCGAGAACACCCGGACCGCCTTGGCCCCCACCATGTCCGCGATCTCCATGCCGCGGTCCAGGTGCTCCCACACCGCCTTGGTCGCCTTGAGGAACGGCGTGTCCACCACCGGGCAGTCGAAGCCGCCGGCCCGCAGCGCCGCCCGGATCTCCCGCAGCCGCTGCGGCTCGTGGTGCACGACGTTGCGGCCGCCCACGCTGCGCAGCTCCACCGCCGTCAGACCGAGGCCCTCGCACTCGCGCAGCGCCGTGTCGAGATCGGGCGCGATCTCGTCGGTGATGACGGACAGCCGCATACTGGTTCCACTCCACGAATCAGGCAGGGTTTCCAGGTGGACTACCAGCTACCACCGGTCGGCGCAACGGCTACCACCCGTCACAGTCCCGGATGACCGCAAGGACGCGACGGACGGTCGAAAATCCGAGCCGATGGTTCACAAACCGGCGAGCTCCCGGCTGACGGCGCTGAAGCGGCGCACGGTTCGATATCCGAGCCGATGGTTCACGTCGATCATGTGGGTGTTGGCGGCCCCGGTGCCGGTCCACACCTGCTTCAGGCCACCCGTGTCGGCCCTGACCCAGCGCAGCATGGCCCCCTTCAACGCCATGCCCAGCCCGTGTCCACGGTGTGCGGCAAGCACCGCCGTCTCGGCTTGCACCAGCCGCTCGGGGTTGAGCGGCCGAAGCTGCACGGTGGTCAGCCCGGCCACCTCACCGGACCCGGTGACCGCAACGATGGTCCACCTCGTGATGCCGTTGTCGCGGTATACGGCTTCCTCTCGGCGCACCCGCTCGACCGACCACGCCGACTCGGTCAGGCCGGACTCACCGAGCGGGGCGTCGGCCATCGCGTTGAGGGCCTTCGCGTAGGACTCCACGAGGTCGTCGGGCGCCGCGTCGACCCAGCGCACCAGCCGATATCCGGCGGGAACGGCAGCGTCCCAGCGGCTCGGGTCGCTCTCCGCGAATTCCAGGATCTGGAGCACGGAGGCGTTCACGACCCGGAAACCCAGGGCCCTCGTCCACCCGGCACCGGTGCCGCCCTCGGTGACATCCCACCCCTCGATGTGCGTGCGACCACGCTCACGCAGGGTCAGGGCCACGACGCGAAGGATCTCCGTCGCGATGCCCTGACGCCGCTGGTCGGGGTGCACGATGATGCGCGCGATGGCGATCCTGTCATTGTCGTCAGCCGGCAGGTTGATGCTCGCCGACCCCACCAGCCGTCCGTCCAGGCGCGCCAACCACAGCAGACGCTCGCCGAGGTGCAGCTGCGACGTGAGCAGCCCGGCGGCGCTGGCCGCCCTGGTCGGGACCGGCAGCTCCGGGTAGTCCACGCGACAGACCGCGCTCCACAGCTCGTGGTACTCGTCGATCTCCGAGTCGGTCGCCCGCCGTCCGTCCAACGGCCGCACGTCAACCATCTGGCGCTCCCCCAGCGTCACAAACCGGCCAGCGCCCGGTTGACCACACAGTAGCGGCGCATGGTGGCGAAGCCGAGGCGGTGGTTGACATCGGCCATGTACTGGTTGGCCGCCGCCGTGGACGTCCACACCCGGCGCAGCTCCGGTCGGTCGGCGGTGATCCACCTCAGCATCGAGGCCTTCATCGCCTGGCCGAGGCCGTGGCCGCGATGGGCCGCCGACACGGCGGTGTCGCGCTGCGAGGCCAGTTCGGGGCGTAGCGGGTGCAGGTCGAGCTCGGTGACGCCGACGACCTCGTCACCGGCGACGGCGACGACCACCCGCCGCTCGATCCCGTTCTCCCGATACCCGGCCTCCATCCGCCGCACGCGGTCGACCGTCCAGTCCGGCACGCGGAACGCGGACTCCCCGGGCGGCGCGTCGGCCATGGCGTGGCGCGCTCGCGCGTACGACTCGACCAGGTCGTCGGGGGCGCGGCCGCTCCACCGGACGAGCCGGTAGCCGTCGGCCGGCGGCACGGCCCAGATGTCGGGGTCGACCTCGGCGATCTCCAGCGCCTGGAAGATCGACGTCTGCACGGTCCGGAAGCCGCGGGAGGCGGCGAACCGGAACCCGGGCGAGTTGGTCTCCACCTGCACGATCTCGACGATCTTGCGGCCGCGGTCGCGGAGCTCGGCCGCCCCGACCCGCAGCAGTTCGGTGCCGATGCCCCGCCGGCGCAGCTCGGGATGCACGACGAGCCGCACCATGCCGAGGTGCTCGTTGCCGTCCACCGGCAACTGGGCGACGAAGTGCCCGGCCAGCCGGCCGTCCAGGCGCGCGGTCCAGAACAGGCGTTCGCCCAGGTCGACGTCGGGATCCCGGAGCCTCGCAAGCGTCGTCTCCCTCGTCGGCGGCGGCGCGCCGGGGTAGTCCGCCAGGCTCGCGGCCCGTTGCAGCTCGTGGTGCTCGTCCACCTCGCCGTCGACCGCCCGCCGGGCGTCGATCAGCCGCACTTCCAGCACCGGTCCACTATGGCCGCCGCGAACGACTGCCGTCAGGCGAATTCCCCCGACGGCGTAGGGGTCAGCGACGCCAGGGAACGTGATCGGGCTTGGCCCCGAACACCCGTTCCGCCGCACGGCGGACCGGCTCGGGGCCGAGCCGGGAACACAGTGCGAGATAAGCCGCCACCAGACCGGTGTCCCAGATTCCGTCCTGCCGCATCCGCTCGAAGATCGCCTCCGGATCGAGGTCGACAGGTTCGAGCTTGGCCTCCCAGCGGTCCTTCGCGTGCAGCCGCTGCGCCTCGATCACCTCGGCGGCGCTGAGGCGCACGTTGACACGGCCGTAAAAGTTCCACTGGTAGTACTTCATGTCCACCGCGAAGCCGAGCAGGCGGACATCCGCGGGCTCAACCTGGACCCCGAGCTCCTCCTCGCACCCCCGAACGGCCGTCCTGTACGCGCTGAGGCTGCCGTCCGGGTTCCGGTCCATTTTCGAGTGCATGCCTTCGACCACGCTGACGTCGCGTTCCCCTCCACGTGCCCTCGCGGTCGGACGACGCCGCCCGAGCAGGACCTTGTCGTCATCGGTGAATGCCAGCAGAGCGATACCGAGACCATTCGCGAGGAAGGGAACGGGACGTACCACCGCATCGTCGGAAGTCAGATAGTCTCGGCGCAACGTCGTCCGCACCGTCGCGCCGGACCCGTCGACTCGCTCGAACTCCTCATCAAGTCTGAGGACCGTGGCACAGAAAGTGGCGTAGTCGACCGGCGCTGTCTCCAGTTGCATGCGGGATTTCTCGTGCCGGCTCGTTCTGGAAATGCGGTAACCGCGCAGCGCGACCAGCCTTTTGCTGTTCCACGTCGGCACAACGCCGACGCTGTTGCCACGGTCGACGTCCATCTCCCTGAGCACCCGTTCCCGAACGGCCGCCACTTCCGGAGGCAGGGGCACGGGGTCCCGCTGAATGTCGATATCGACGTGCTCCGGCTCCAGGACCAGTGATCCGTCGCCCTCGACCAGGTGAACCGTCGTCGGCCGGCCGGCAATGTGGATCATGCCGTCGCCCTGGTGCTGCATCCGGGTGATCGCGTTCGCCACATGCAATCTCTTCCTTCGCTCGACCCGCGCCTTCCAGCGGTCCTGGAAAAGGACCGCACAGATCACCCCGAATGGACCGCCGAGCAGTACGCCGAGGACAAGCCAGACGATACCCATCAGGACATCCACCGACGACCACCTTCTCGCCGAACCTTCGGACAACCGTGCCGCAGTGCGAGTTCGACCAGCAATCGCAGTCCCGGCGCGTTCCGTTATCCGAATTCCCCCGGCTCGATGATCCACGTGTCGAGGCGAATGGCCCGGCCCTTGGACGTCACCTCGATGGGCGCGGCGTCGCTGAGCCGGGCCCCCAGCGCCCGCGCGACCTGCTGGCTGCCGAGGTTGTCGGGCTCGATCTCCAGCAGCACGTGCGGCAGGCCGACGGTGCGCAGCGCGAACTCGGTGATCACCTGGCCGGCGCGGACGGCGAGGCCCTGGCGGCGGTGCGCCTTGCCGACCACGTACCCGGCCATGCACAGCGCCGGCCGCAGGAACACCATGCCCAGCGGCAGGTCCTCGCCGGGACGGGTGATGGCCAGGTGCAGGCGGTTCTCCTCGGCCCGGCTCCGGCGCATGGCGGCCAGGTAGTCCCGCGCGGCGGCCAGGTCGAACGGCGAGGCGATGGGTGTGCGCAGCGCCACGTCCGGGTCGTCGAAGACGTCGATCATCGCGGGCAGGTCGGCGTCGGTGAAATCCCGCAGCAGCAGGCCGTTCCCGGTGAGGACGAGCGGCGAGGCGAACGGGTTCATGCCGCAACAATGCCAGACATACCGGTTCGACATCGCCGGAAGGATGCTGCACGATCCGGACCCATGAGGCACATCGTGGACACCGACGTCCGGATCACCGCCAGGGACGGCGTCGCGCTGGCCACGAACATCTGGCGGCCGGCGGACGAGCGGCCGGCGCCGGTGCTGTTGCTGCGCACCCCGTACGGCAAGGACGACATCGCCAGCTACGGCGGCAACCGCCCGAACCTGTTCGCCCTGCTGGAGGCCGGCTACGCCGTGGTGATCCAGTGCTGCCGCGGCACGGCCCGCTCCGAGGGCGTGCACGTGCCGCACGAGACGGAGGCCGCGGACAGCGCGGACACCATCGCCTGGCTGCGGGAACAGCCCTGGTGCGATGGGAACATCGGCGGTTTCGGGGCGTCCTACCAGGGCGCGGTGCAGTGGCAGTCGGCGGAGTTGTTGCAGGCCATCGCCCCCACGTTCGCGACGGCCGACTTCTACCTGGCCCCCTGGTACTCCCCCGGCGGCGCGATGTCGCTGCACACCGTGCTGACGTGGATCACCGCGAACGCCGCCGGCGAGGCCCTCAAGGCCGGCGCGGCCGAGGACCTGACGGAGATCATGCGGCAGCAGTTCGACGTGCTGCCGACCCGCGACCATCCGGTGCTGGCCAAGCACTTCCCTTGGCTGGACACGGTTTTCGACCACCCCGAGCACGACGGCTACTGGCAGCGGCTGGCCCCGGCGGCCAAGGCGCCCGCGCTGAGCGTCGGCGGCTGGTACGACATCTTCGTGGACGAGACGGTCCGTGCGCACAACGAGCGTCTGATCATCGGGCCATGGACCCACCTGAGCACCGACTACCGCAGCGCCAACCTCACCGACGCGCACCTGCGGTTCTTCGACCAGTGGCTGCGCGGCAGGCCGGACGGCTCCGCGCCGGTGCGGATCTTCGTGATGGGCGTCGACCAGTGGCGCGACGAGCCGGCGTGGCCGCTGCCGGACACCCGCCGGATGGACTACTTCCTCGGCGAGGGAACGCTTTCCGTGGTACCGCCGGCGGCCGGCTCGCTGACGTACCGCTACGACCCGGCGAATCCGGTGCCCACGATCGGCGGCAACACGCTGGCCGCCGACGCCGGCCCGCGCGACCAGCGGCCGGTGGAGACACGGGACGACGTGCTGTGCTTCACGGGGCCGGAGCTGGCCGATCCGCTGGAGGTCACCGGGCACGTGTCGCTGACGCTGCACGTGTCCAGTTCCGCGGTGGACACCGACTTCATGGGCAAGCTGGTGGACGTGCACCCCGACGGCACGGCCATCAACCTGTGCGAGGGCATGCTGCGCGCCCGCTACCGGAACTCGCTGTCCGCACCGGAACTCCTCGAGCCGCATCGGGTGTACGAGCTGCGGCTGGACCTTTCCGTGACGTCCAACGTGTTCCTGCCGGGTCACCGGATCCGGCTGGAGGTGGCGAGCAGCAATTTCCCGCGCTACGACCGGAATCCCAACACCGGCGGCGTGGTCGCGGACGCGCGGGAGGTCGTCGTCGCGGAGAACACCGTGCACCTCGGGCGCAGCCGGCTGACGCTGCCGGTGATCGACCGCGTCAGCGCCACGTGACCAGGTCGTCCAGCGGCATCCGCCGCTGGTCCAGGCGCGGCACCGGGGCCTTGGGGTCGGCGTCGGAGTAGCCGAGCGTCAGGATGCCGGCCAGGCCGACGTCCTTGGGCAGCCCGACGAGTTCGGCCAGTCCTTCGGCGTGCGGACCGAAGAACCCGGTGGCCAGGCCCTCGTTGGCGGCGGCCAGTTGCAGCATGACCAGCAGGCTGCCGCTGTCGAACCACCAGTACGGCACCGGCCACTCGGCCTCGTTGCCGTTCTCGTCGACCTTGTCCGGCTGGCGGTAGCGCTCGTGGTAGGACTCCTCGCGAACGCCGACGACGATCAGCACCGGGGCGACCGAGATCCAAGGCTCCATGCCGGATTCGAGGTACCACGGCTCGGCCAGGTCGGCGACCTCCCGCCGCAGCTCGGGATCGGTGATCACGATCAGCCGGTGGCCCTGGCTGAAGCCGGCGCTGGGCGCGCGGTGCACGACCTTCACGACCCGCCGCAGCACGTCCTCGGGCACCGGGTCGGGGCGGTAGGTGCGCACCATCCGGCGGGCACGGAGCACATCGGCGAACTCCACGGGCGGTCCTCCTCGTAACGGTCCGACGTCCCAGCATGCCCGAGGCCGTCAAGGCTCACCCTTGCGCCGTGAGCAGGACGGAATGCTTGCCCACCCGGAAATCGCGGCGCCGGGCGACCTCGTCGTGCAGCGCCGCCAGCTCCTCGTCGGTGGCGTCCCGGTCCAGGCAGCTGGCCAGGTAGGCGACCACCGGCTCGACGCCGGGCGCCCTGATCTCGTCCTCGTACCGGATCACCTCGACCCCGTCGAAATGCCTGCCCAACAAGGCAACCGCGTTCTCCGCGTTGAACGAGAGATTCGCGGCTTCGGGGAACGCCATCGGCAGTCCGACAGTCCTGGCGACGTCCCACAGCTCGGCCATGTGACCGGCGCCGTTGGTGGTCGCGACGAACCAACCGCGTGGCCGCAGCACGCGTCGCAGCTCGGCGAGGGCGTCGGCGGGCTCGTCCACGTGGTACAGCATGTGGCAGGCGACGGCCCCGTCGAAAACGCCGGCGGTGAACGGCAAAGCGTCGGCGCTGCACCGAATGGGCCCGAACCCCTTGTCCCGCAACGTGGTGCACATCGCCGGCGAGAAATCCGTCGGCACCACACCGTCGACCGGTTGCGGCCACAGCGCGCCGGTGCCGGCACCTACCTCCAGCACGCGCTGGCCTGCGCGAAGGGGCAGATGGTCACGGACCCAGTCGTGCCAGGGCCGGGGATTCGTGCTGTGGCGGTGCAATGCGATGCGGGCGGCGAGCCTGTCGATGGTCCGGTACTGGCTCAGCGCATGCACGTTCACACCCGTACGATCTCACGAATCGGTCGGCGGAATCTGCTGCGCGGCCCATTCGGACCAGTCCCGGCTCAGCTCGGCCAGGCGGGTGGCGAACTCCAGCACCATGCGGCCGTAGATGCGCAGATCGCCCATGTCCTCGCGGTCCCAGTCGACGTGCTCGCCGAACGCCGTCATCGCGGCGAGGTCCTCGGCGGACCGCCGCTGGATCAGGTGCAGGTAGTCCCGGGCCTGGTCACGGGTGAGCGCGCCGAGCATGAACACGCGGAGCAGGCTCTCGCTGCGCGTCGGCGCCTCGTTGCCGGCGTCCAGCATCCACCGGCGCAGCTCGGCCAGGCCCGCCTCGGTCGGCGCGTACTCCTTGCGGCCGCGCGGGCCCTCCGCCGTGACCACGAGCAGGCCGGCGTCGGCGAGTTTGGCCAGCTCGGTGTAGACCTGGCTCTTGGTCGCCGGCCAGACCTTGGCCAGCGAGCTGTTGAACACGTGCATGAGGTCGTAGCCGCTGGCCGGACTCTCGCGCAGTAGGCCGATCAGTGCATGCCGCAGGCTCATACGCAGCACCCTACCTTCCACCACTGACAGGTTGCCTCAGAACCGTCCAACCCCCGCGAGTCGCGCTTACAGACACACCGAATGTCGGTTTCAGGCAGAAACGAGACTCGGAGCTCAGATCTGCCCGAAACGTACATTCGGTGTGTCCGAGAGCGCGACTCGCGGGGGATGTGACGGTGAGCGGGATTCGGTGTGCGCCTACGCGGGACTCGCGGGGGATGTCACGGAGTCACGGGTGATCAACTGCACGGGGAGAACCACCCGTTTGGCGGGGGCTCCGGGGTTGGCGATGCGTTCCAGGAGCAGGCGGGCCGCCTCGTAGCCGATGTCGTAGTGCGGAATGCGGACGGTGGTCAGCGCCGGCCGCTGCTTGTCCAGGAACGGCATGTCGTTGAACCCGGTCACCGACACGTCCTCCGGACACCGCAGCCCGCGCTCCTCCAACGCCCGGTAGCACCCCAGCGCGATCATGTCATTGCCGGCGACGATCGCCGTGACGGCCGCACTCCCGGCCAGCAGCTCCTGGGCCGCCTCGTACCCCGCCTGCTCGGTGAAGGCGGCCGAGACCACCACCCCCACGGGGGAAAGCCCGTGCGCGGCCAGGCCGTCGAGGAACGCCCGGTGTCGCTCCACGCCGGTCGACGTGTCCTGCGGCCCGGCCAGGTGGGCGATGCGCCGATGTCCCCGCTCCACCAACAGGTTGACGACCGCCCGCACGCCGGCGCCGCTGTCCGGCACGACGGAGGCGATGTCGCCGGCCTCGGTCCGGCGGTTGACCAGCACCACCGACACGTCCGGCCCGAGCGGCGGCAGGGTGTCCCGCCGGCTCGTCGCGAGGATGAACCCGGCCAGCTGCTGCCCGCGCATGGTGGTCAGCAGGTCCCGCTCGCGCTCGGCGTCGCCGTCGGTGTTGCCCAGCAGCGCCAGGTAGCCCGCCTCCCGCAGCGCGTCCTCGACCCCGCGCACGATCGGCGGGAACACCGGGTTGCGCAGGTCCGGGATCACCACGCCGACCACCGACGACGTCCGCGTGCGCAGGCTGCGCGCAGCCGAGTTCGGGGAGTAGCCCAGCGTCCGCGCCGCCTCCACGATCCGGGCGGCGGTGCGCGGGCTCACCTTGTCCCGGGTCTGCGGGTTCAGCGCACGGCTCGCGGTCGCCGCGTGCACGCGGGCCAGTTCGGCGACGTCCTTGATGGTCGCGGGCTTGTCCATCGGGCCAGCATAGGGACTGGCGATCACCAAGCGTTGCCGACGAACGGCTACCGCGCCGGGAACTTCGCCGCCGACGCGGGACCGGCGGTCGGATGATCACTCGTCGGGCGTGAGGCCGTCGTCCACGTCGGCATGCTCGGACGCCAGCTCCAGCCCGGCCCGACGGCCCTGTTCCAGCACCAGCGCGGCGAAGTCCTCGTCGGTGTGACCGGCGCCGACCGCCGACGCGACCAGCTGCGCGGCCGCCGAGGCCAGCGGCATCGGGGCCTCCAGGGCGCGGGCCGCCGCCAGCCCCAGGTCGAAGTCCTTGCGCAGCAAGGGCATCGTGAAGGTGGGGGTGAAGTCGAGGTTGACCAGGGCGGGAGACTTGTACCGGGTGAACACCGAACCCAGCACCGAGTCGTTGAGGAATTCGAGAAACGCCGCGCGGCTGACGCCGCCCTTCTCGGCGAGCACGGTGATCTCAGAGAGGGACTGGATGACCACCCCGAGGAACACGTTGTGAGCGATCTTCACGAGCCGGGCCACCTCGTCCTCGCCGACGTAGGTGACGCCCCGGCCGAGCGTGCGCAGCACCGGCTCGACCTCGTCGAACACGGGCCGCGGTCCCGACACGGCGAGCGTCAGCTTGCCGGCGGCGACGACCTTCGGGTTGCCGCTGACCGGCGCGGCCAGCAGCTCGGACCCGCGCTTGTGGGCGGCCACCCGGACCGCGGCCGAGGCCTCCTGCGACACCGTGGAGGAGTCGATCACCACCCGGGGCGCGGCGTCCGGGTCGGTGAGCAGGCCGCCCTCGCCGGTCGTCACCTCCTCCAGGTCGGCGGACGCGGCGACCATCGTGAACACGATGTCGCGGCCGGCCAGGTCCACCGGCCGGTCGGCGACGGTAGCGCCGTGCGCGGTCAGCGCCTCGGCCTTGGCGCGCGTGCGGTTGTACACCGCGACGTCGTAGCCGGCGGCGCGCAGCCGCGCGACGAGTGCGGCCCCCATCCGCCCCGCGCCGATCCAGCCGATCGTGGGTGAAGACATGACACTCCTCGACGTCCCCGCTGCAATCGTTCGCAGTCACGATGCCCAGAGTGTCGACGCTGGTCAACCCCATTGGGCCGGTCGTGTGATGCGAACGATTGCGAGGCCACGGCCGCCACCTTGTCGTTCGGGGTCGGACGACCGGCATAGTACCGCCACAGACTGTTGCCATATGCAACACTTGGAGATTCGTCGGAAATGACGGGAGAACCGATGCGGGTGCTCGTGTGCGGCGCCGGCGTGGCCGGGCTGACCACCGCGTGGTGGCTGGACCGGCACGGCTGGGACGTGCTGCTGACGGAGCGGGACGAGCGCCCCCGCGACGCCGGGCACCTGCTGGACGTCGGCGGCGCCGGCTACGACGTGCTGGACCGGATGGGCCTGCTGCCGGCGCTGGACCGGTTCCGCCGGCGCATCCCGGCCGTGGTGTACGTCGACGAGGAGGGCGCCAAACTCGCCTCCGTCAGCTACCTGGCCACGGCCACCCTGCTCCGCGGCCGACTGCTCACGATCATGCGCGGCGACCTGGAGGACGTGCTGGCCGACGCGCTGCCGTCCCGCGTGCGGAGGCTGCACGGCGTCGAGGTGACCGCCGTCGAGGACGGCGACGGGCCCGTCCGGGTGACGCTGTCCGACGGCAGCGTGCACGTCGTCGACCTGCTGATCGGCGCGGACGGCCTGCACTCGAGCGTGCGGCGGATCGTGTTCGGGCCGGACCGGCTGTACGTGCGCGCGCTGGGGCAGTACAGCGGCACGTTCGTGTTCGACGACGCCGAGATCGCGGCGTGTGTGGGACCGGATCTGAAGGTGCTCAGCCTGCCCGACAGGCAGGCGGGCTTCTGCCGCACCGCCGACGGCCGGGTCGCTGCGTTCGTCGTGCACCCCGGCGAACGCTCCCCCGCCGACCCGACGGCCGAGGTCCGCGAGCAGTGCGCCGGCATGGGCTGGATCGTCGACCGCGCGCTGGCGCTGTGTCCACCCCGGATCCAGCACGCCCCGGTCGCGCAGGTGGAGCTCGCCAGCTGGCACGTGGGCCGTACCGTGCTGGTCGGCGACGCCGCCGCCGCGGTGTCCGAACTCGCCGGTCACGGGGCGACGCTCGCCGTGTTCGGGGCCTTCCGGCTCACCGACTCGTTGCAGCGGTCCCTGGACCTGCGCGCCGGCATGACCGCGTACCAGCAGGGACTGATGCCGGCCGTGCAGCTCGTGCAGCGCACCGGTCGGCGGGCAGCCGGCTGGGTCGCGCCGACCACGCGCTGGCAGATCACCATCCGTGACGCGGTGCCGGCACTGGCCGGGCGGGCCTGAGGCACACTGGTCCCATGCCGCGCAGCCAGGGCGAACTCGCCGAGCACACGGACGTCGACGCCGTCACCGATGCGGTGCTGACGGCGTCGAGGCTGCTGGTCGCCGTGTCCGCGCGGTCCATCGCCGCCGTCGACGAGGCGATCACCCTGGCCCAGTTCCGGATGCTGGTGATTCTCCAGTCGGTGGGGTCGGTCAAGCACGCCGCCCTGGCCGACCAGCTGGGGGTCAACCCGTCGACGGCCAGCCGGATGGTGGACCGCCTGGTCGCCGCCGGCATGGTGGAGCGGCAGACCAACCCCGTGTCGCGGCGGGAGATCGTCATCGAGCTGACCGCCGAGGCGCACCGGGTGGTGCGCCAGGTGACCGCCCGCCGGCGCAAGGAGATCGCGCGCATCGTCGCCAAGATGCCGCCCGAGACCCGCGCCGGCCTGGTCGACGCCCTCCTCGCCTTCGCCGAAGCCGGCGGCGAGACCCAGGTGACCACCCCCGACGCCGCCTGGTCCTGACCCACCGAAGGCCACGCACCCCCGCGAGTCGCGCTCTGAGACACACCGAATGTCGGTTTGGTGGAGAACTGAGCTCCGAGGCTCGTTTGTGCCTGAAAACGACATTCGGTGTGTCTGTAAGCGCGACTCGCGGGGGTTTGTTTGTCCGGGGGGTCAGCGGTATTCGGGGTTGGGGAAGTCGAAGCGGGCGCCGGCGTCCCAGGCGGAGCGCTGGTTGCCGTGGGCGGGGATGCCGCCGGCGTCCTTGAGCAGCCGGGCCAGGTGCATGAGGTTCCAGGTCATGAAGGTGGTGTTGCGGTTGGTGAAGTCGTTCTCGGGGCCGCCGGAACCGGGGTCCAGATAGGACGGCCCCGGCCCGGCCTCGCCGATCCAGCCGGCGTCGGCCTGCGGCGGCACGGTGTAGCCGAGGTGTTGCAGGCTGTACAGCACGTTCATCGCGCAGTGCTTGATCCCGTCCTCGTTGCCGGTGATCAGGCAGCCGCCGACCCGCCCGTAGTAGGCGTACTGGCCGGCGTCGTTGAGCAGGTGCGAGCAGGCGTACAGCCGCTCGATCACCTTCTTCATCTCGGAGCTGTTGTCCCCCAACCAGATCGGACCGCACAGCACCAGGATGTCCGCGGCGAGCACCTTCTCGTAGATCGCGGGCCAGGCGTCGGTGGCCCAGCCGTGCTCGGTCATGTCGGGCCACACCCCCACCGCGATGTCGTGGTCGATGGCCCGCAGCACCTCGACCGTAACGCCGTTGCGGGCCATGATGCCGCTGCTGATGTCGATCAGCCCGTTGGTGTTGCTGACCTCCGGGGACCGCTTGAGCGTGCAGTTGACGAACAGCGCGCGCAGGTCGTCGAACGCCATGATCGGGAGCTCCTTCCGTCCACCGACAGTCCAGCACGGGAACCGGCCGGAATGGACGTTCGGTAATAACCTCCTAAGGTCCCCCTGAACAAGGTCAAGGCGCGGCCAGCGCCTGGGTTGGCGTGAGGCGTGCGGCCCGAACCGAGGGATAGATGCCCGCGAGCACGCCGATCAGCACCGCGCCGGCGAGTCCCCCGCCCAGGGTGGCGACGGGAATGATCACCGGCCAGCCCTGGTATCCCGTGTACGCCACCGTCGCCACCACCCCGATCACGGTCCCGGCCAGCCCGCCCAGCCCCGACAGGACGGCGGCCTCGGTGAGGAACTGCCCACGGATCTGGCCCCGGGTGGCGCCGAGTGCCCGCCGCAGGCCGATTTCCCGTCGGCGCTCGAGCACCGAGATCACCATCGTGTTCGCCACGCCGACGCCGCCGACCAGCAGCGCGACGCCGGCAAGCCCGAGGAACAGCGCGGAGAACGTGGTCTTGGTGTCCTGTTTGGCGGCCAACGCGTCCGACGGCCGCGACACCTGCACCAGGCCGGGAAGTTGCGGATAGAGCGTGGGCCCGAGGACCGCCCGCACGTCCTGAAGGGCGTCCTCGTCGGCCTTCACGTACACGACCGTCGGATGCCCGTCGAAGCCCAGAACCTGTTTCGCCGCACCCCATCCGACCAGCACCGACCGCTCGAGATCCGGGTCGAGCGGCATCGGGTTCAGGATGCCGATCACGGTGAACCACTGCTTGCCGATGTACACCTGCGGCGGCTGCCCCGGCACCAGCGACGTGAAGCCGAGCCGTGCCGACGCGACGGAACCGAGCACCACCGTCGGGAAGTTCGAGGTGGCGTCGTCGAGAAACTTGCCCGCGTGCAGTGATCCGTTGACGGCGGTCAGCAGGTTGGTGCTGCTGGCCAGCACGGTCAGCCCGGAGTCGGTGTTGGGATCGACCTTGTCGTTGCGCTGCACGGAACTGTGCGCGTTGGCGACCTGCGCGGCGGCGGCCACCGGCCCGATCCGTTTGACCATGCCCATCGCGTTCTCGGGCAGCAGCACGGGATCGCCGCCCTGTGCCGGGTGCGGCTCGGCCCGCAACAGGTTGGTGCCCAACGCCGTGAGCTGGTCGAGCAGCGCCTGCTGACTGGACGCCGGGATGCTGGTGACGATCACCATGGTGGCGATGCCGATGGAGATTCCCAGCGCGGACAACACGGTCCGCATCTTGCGGGTGCCGACACCGAGCAGCCCGAGGCGCAGCACATCGCCGAAGGAGAGGCGAACGGGATGGGTGTTGAGGGTGGTGGTCACACCGGACTCCCGGCGCACTTGCCGGTCGAGCGCGGCTGGCCGTTGAGAGAGGTCACACCAAACTCCCCGAGCGTGTGTCCGCGACCAGCTTCCCGTCGCGCATCTCGATCCGGCGTGGCAGGCCGGCCGCGATGTCCCGGTCATGCGTGATCACGGCGATGGTCGTGCCGTCGTTGTTCAACCGCCGCAACAACTCCAGCACGGCCTGGCCGTTCACGGTGTCCAGCGCGCCGGTCGGCTCGTCGGCCAACACGAGCGCGGGATCGTTCACCACTGCACGGGCGATGGCCACCCGCTGCCGTTCGCCGCCGGAAAGCTGTTGCGGCAGATGGTCGACGCGATGCGACAGCCCGACACGATCAAGCGCCTCCAATGCCAGCGGACGCCGCCTGCGGCGAGGCACGCCGGCATACAACAGCCCGGTGGCGACGTTCTGCGCGGCGGTCAAACCGTCGGTGAGATGGAACTGTTGGAACACAAAACCGAGCCACCGCCCGCGCAGGGCCGACAGCCGCCGGTCGGACAGCGTCGCGACGTCCAGGCCGCCGAGGCGAACCGAACCCTGCGAGGGCAGGTCCAGGGTGCCGATGATGTTCAGCATGGTCGACTTGCCCGAGCCGGAGGGTCCCACGATGGCGACGAGTTCGCCGGATTCGATCTCCAGTGACACCGAGTCGAGCGCCGTCACGCCCGGATAGCGCTTGCTGACGCCGGTCAGCTCCAGCACCGGCGTCACGACGTGGTCACCACTTTCAGCCCCTCGGCGATGCCGGCGCCGCTGACCTCCACCATGCCGTTGGCGAACATCCCGGTCTGCACGGCCTTGTACTGGCCGTCCGGCGTCTGGACGGCGTAGCCGCCTTCGCGGAGAGCCACCAGCGCGCCGACGGGGACCGCCAACACTCCCTTGTGGACCGAGGTGGTGACCTGAACCTGAACGGATGCGGCATCGAGATCGGCTAGAGTGGACGCGTCGTCCGGTGTAACGGTGACGTTGAGCTTGGGCGGCCCGGACGACGTCTGATCCTTGCCGCCACCGTCCACAGTGGTGCTGATGGCGGTCACCTTGGCGGACACAGTCTTGTTGTCCGGACGGAGAATCGTCACCGCGGCACCGGTCTTGATCTGCCCGACCTCGGTGGCGTCGACCGGCATGGTGACGACCTTCTGCGTCGAGGTGAGGGGGATCAGGTCACCGGCGACCGGGTCGCCGAGCTGCGCGGTCACGGAGTTGACGCGCATCGGCCCGGCCAGCACCACCACCTGGCCGACGTCGATGGTGCCGGTGTCGTCGAGGCCGACGCTCTTCTCCCACTTCTTCAACGCGGCGGCGATCGCCGGCGTGAAGGCCGTCTGCTGCGGGTCCTTCGGCAGCGCGCCGACGCTGTAGCCCAGGGCTTTGAGGTTCGAAGCCACCACAGCGACGTCCGCGCCCTTCAAGGTCGGGCCGTCCAGCTTACGGAAGAGCGGTGTGTCCCCGAAGAACACCGGCACGGGCTTGTCGTTGACCCAGTACAAGGCCTTGCCCTGCGCGGCGACGTCGCCGACCGCGGGCAGCTTGGTCACCACGCCCGATCCGGTGCCCTTCAACGTCTGCGGCGCGCCATAACCGAGCGTGCCGCCGAACGACTGGGCGTTCGACAGGTCGGTCCGCCGCACGGCGACGGTCTGCGCGGCCGGCGGTGGCGTCGCGGCGCCGGCCTGTTCGCCGTGCCGGGAGTCGATCAGGGCCACACCGAGCGCCGTGCCGACCACGACGACCAGGACGGCGATCCCGATCACCGTCCGCCGGCGGGCTGCCACTCTGGTCATGGCGACACCATCGCCGAGGGATATGAGGAACTTGTCAGGATCCGGTGGCGTGCGCGTGGCGGACCTATCATCGGTGCCATGTGCGCCCACATCGTGCTGGCCGAGGACGACGAGAAGCAGGCGGAGCTGGTCCGCCGCTATCTCGAGCGTGAACGGCACACGGTTGTCGTCGTCGGCGACGGCCGCGCGGCCATCGACACGGTCCGGGCCTGCCGGCCGGACCTGCTGGTGCTGGACGTGATGATGCCCAAAGTGGACGGTCTGGACGTGATCCGGGTGCTGCGCGGGGAATCCGACGTGCTGGTGCTGATGCTGACGGCCCGATCCACGGAGGACGACCTGCTGCTCGGCCTCGACCTGGGCGCGGACGACTACATGACCAAGCCGTTCAGCCCGCGCGAGCTGGTGGCACGGGTGCGGACGTTGCTGCGGCGGGCGCAGCGGGCGGCGGAACCGGACGAGCTCCTCAAGGTCGGCACGCTGGTGATCGATCCGGGACGGCACACCGTGACCAGCGACGGCAATCGGGTGGACTGCACGCCGGGCGAGTTCATGCTGCTGGAAACCCTTGCCGGGCAACCGGATCGGGTGTTCACCCGGCAGCAGCTGCTGGCGCGGCTGCACGGCTTCGACAAGTACATCACCGACCGCACGATCGACGTGCACGTGATGAACCTGCGCAAGAAGATCGAACCGAACCCGCGGCGGCCGGTGCGACTGGTGACGGTGTACGGCGTCGGCTACAAACTGACCGCCGACGAGAGGTCGTAGTGCTCGCCCGGCTGCTCGCGGTATCCATTGTGGTCGCCGCGTGCTCCATCGCGGCGACGGCGTGGCTGGCCATCGAGACGACCAGTGGCGCGATCCGGCAGGAGCAGGGTCAGGCGATCACCACCGGCAACCAGATCTACGACGACCTGCTCGGCTACGCGGCGGCGCATCCGAGCTGGGCGGGCGTCGGGCAGAGCGTCACGGTGCTGGCGCAAGAGACGGGTCGCCGGATCGTGCTGACGGACCAGAACCGGCACGTGATCATGGACTCGGAGCCGGGCGGGCATGCGCTGCCGGACTCCGCGTCGGCGGGCGTGGACGCGCTGTCGGTGGATCCGAGCCTGGTGGACGCGGGACCGGACCGGATCTCGCCGTCGGCGGTGGGGCCGTTCGCCCTGAGCCAGGAGGATGTGGCGTACCTGAGCGGGCTGGGGCAGCGCGCGCTGGCGTGCGTGCGCGCTGGCGGCTCGGTGGGGTCGATCGTGACGACGCCGAGCGGGCGGCCGAAGATCCAGAGCCCGGATCCGCTGGTGGCGGCCCAGTGCGCCAAGACGCTCGACGAGCCGGTGAAGTCGGAGCAGGCGGCGCTGGACCAGCTGGGATCGCTGGTGAACGAGTGTTTGGCGCGGCAAGGGCTGCCGGCGGTGACGGTGGCGCTGGACTTCACGTGGCAGGCGCGGTCGGCGCAGGCGAGTACGAGCGCGGCGGTGCCGAGTCCGACGGATCAGCGGGTGCAGGACTGTGTCACGACCGGCCGGCACGAGCAGCTCACGCCGTTCGTGGCACCGGCTGCGCTGCTGTTCGTGACGACCAAAGGCGGCGTTTCGCCGGCGAGCGTGTTCGATCTGAGCGCGGAGAACAAGGTGCGGATCGGGCTGGCGGCCGGTGGGGTGCTGGTCGTGACGATCCTGGTGACGGTGCTGGCGGGGCGGCGCTTCACCCGGCCGCTACGGGCACTGACGGCGGCGGCTCAAGGGATGTCGGGCGGGGACCTGGCCACACGGGTGTCGGTCAGACGCCGGGACGAGATCGGTCGGTTGGCGGGGGCGTTCAACGAGATGGCGGCGGCTCGCGGTGAGGTCGAGCGGCTGCGGAAGGACCTGATCAGCGATATCGCCCACGAGTTGCGGACGCCGCTGAGCAACATCCGGGGGTGGCTGGAGGCCGTGCAGGACGGGGTGACGGAGGCGGATCCGGCGTTGGTCGGGTCGCTGCTGGAGGAGGCGTTGCTGCTGCACCACATCATCGACGACCTCCAGGACCTGGCGATGGCCGACGCGGGAACGTTGCGGCTGCACCGGGAGCTGGTGTCGGTGGGGGAACTGCTGGGGGCGGTGGTGGCGGGGCACCGGGCTCGGGCGGTGGCCGGCGGGGTGGAGCTGAGGTGTGACGGTGACGGTCAGGTGTGGGCGGACCCGGTGCGGTTGCGGCAGGTAGTGGACAACCTGGTGACCAACGCGCTGCGGCACACTCCGGCCGGCGGGCGCATAACGCTGCGCGGGTTCGCCGACGGCAGCGACCTGGTGATCGAGGTGCGCGACACCGGCACGGGTATCGCCGCCGAGGACCTCGGGCACGTCTTCGAGCGGTTCTGGCGCGCGGAGAAGTCGCGCAGCCGGCTGACCGGCGGCAGCGGGCTGGGGCTGGCGATCGTGAAGAAGCTGGTGGAGGGGCACGGCGGCACGGTCGGGGTGGCCAGCTCGGTCGGCGAGGGGTCCCGGTTCTGGGTGCGTCTGCCGATCGACACCCAGTCTTAGGGTGACCGTCACCCGGCCGCCGCAACCCCTTGCGCAAGATCCCCCGTAGAATGGTTGTCAGCGGTATCTCCGCAGGTCACCGGCCCTCACAGCCCCTCACCTGACCACTCACCACCACCCTCGATCGCCATCGTCAGCGCACGATCAGCGACCGGTCAGCGCCGGCCGCGACGGTATGACCAGACACCGACCGAGGAGGCAGAAATGACGAAGATCCTGGTTTCCGGAGCGAGCATCGCCGGCCCGACCGTCGCCTACTGGCTGAACCACTACGGCTTCGACGTGACCGTCGTCGAGCAGGCCGCGGCGCTGCGCCAGGGCGGCTCCGCCGTCGACTTCCGGGGCGAGCAGACGGAGATCCTGCGCAAGATGGGCGTGCTGCCGGCGATCGAGGCTCTCAGCACCCAGATGGGCGACGTGACGATCGTCGATCGCGACGGCAAGTTCGAGGCGCGGGTCCCGTCCGCGGTGATGAGCGGCGAGGTGGAGATCCCACGCGGCGACCTGAGCCGGGTCCTCTACGAACACACCAAGGACAAGGTGGAGTACGTGTTCGGCGACCGGATCACGTCGCTGACCGAGCACGCCGGCGGCGTGGACGTGACGTTCGCGAAGGGCGCGCCGCGCACCTTCGACCTGGTGATCGGCGCGGACGGCTCGCACTCGGGTGTCCGGTCGCTGGCCTTCGGGCCGGAGCAGGACTTCGCCACCGACCTGGGCTACTACGTCGCCTACTTCACCGTGCCCAACCACCTGGGCCTGGACCACTCCGGTCTGATGTACTCCGAGCCGAACATCGGCGTCATGGTCACCAGCCACCTGGACCAGGACGAGATGGGCGTGGCCATGTACTTCGCGTCGGAGCCCCTGACCTACGACCGGCGCGACATCGCACAGCAGAAGCGGATCCTGATCGAGAAGTTCCGCGACGCCGGCTGGGAGCTGCCGACCATCCTGGAGGGCCTGGCCGACACCGACACGCTGTTCTTCGACTCGCTCACCCAGATCCGACTTGACAAGTGGTCGAAGGGCCGGGTCGTGCTGGTCGGCGACGCGGCGTGGGCGGGCGGCCCGGGCAGCGGCGGCACCGGTCTGGGCATGATCGGCGGCTACGTGCTCGCCGGCGAGCTGGCCACGAAGTCCAGCCACGAGGCGGCTTTCGCGGCGTACGAGGAGGTCATCCGGCCCACCGCGAAGATGGGTCAGAACCAGGCCAAGCGCAGCGGCGGCTTCTTCGCGCCGGAGACCGAGCGGGCCATCCGCAACCGCAAGTACGTGTACCGCGTGCTCAACACCAAGCCCATGACGGGCCTGCTGACCTGGCTGGTCAACCGCTCCGCCGACTCGCTGACGCTGCCGGACTACACTCGGGCGGCGTGAGTGAACCGGCTCAGGTACTGCGCACCGTCTTCGGCTACGACTCGTTCCGCGGCGACCAACAGGCAATCGTGGAGCATGTCGTGGCCGGAGGCGATGCGCTGGTGCTGATGCCCACCGGCGGCGGCAAGTCGCTGTGCTACCAGATCCCCGCGCTCGTCCGTGACGGCGTGGGGATCGTCATTTCCCCGCTGATCGCCCTGATGCAGGACCAGGTCGACGCGCTCAGCGCGCTCGGCGTGCGGGCGGGATTCCTGAACTCCACACAGGATCCGGACGAGCGCCGGATGATGGAGGCGCTCTACGTCGCGGGCGAGCTGGACCTGCTCTACCTGGCGCCGGAGCGGCTGCGCATGGAGTCGACGCCGCAGCTGCTGTCCCGCGGCAAGATCTCCCTGTTCGCGATCGACGAGGCGCACTGCGTCTCCCAGTGGGGCCACGACTTCCGGCCGGACTACCTCCAGCTGTCCCATCTGCACGAACGCTGGCCCGAGGTGCCGCGGATCGCGCTGACCGCGACCGCCACCGAGGCCACCCGCAAGGAGATCGCCAGCCGGCTCAACCTGGAGCAGGCTCGGCACTTCGTCTCCAGCTTCGACCGGCCCAACATCCAGTACCGCATCGTGCCGAAGAACGAGCCGAAGCGGCAGCTGCTGGACCTGCTGCGCACCGAGCACAAGGGCGACGCCGGCATCGTCTACTGCCTGTCCCGGTCCTCTGTGGACAAGACCGCGGAATGGCTGACCGAGCAAGGAATCCAGGCGCTCCCGTACCACGCCGGGCTGGACGCGCAGACCCGCGCCACCAACCAGGCGCGCTTCCTGCGCGAGGACGGCCTGGTCATGGTGGCCACCATCGCGTTCGGCATGGGCATCGACAAGCCCGACGTGCGCTTCGTCGCCCACCTGGACCTGCCCAAGTCGGTCGAGGGCTACTACCAGGAGACCGGCCGCGCCGGCCGGGACGGGCTGCCCTCCACCGCGTGGCTGGCCTACGGCCTCCAGGACGTGGTGCAGCAGCGCAAGATGATCGACACCTCCGAGGGCGACGACGCGCACCGCCGGCGGCTCGGCCAGCACCTCGACGCGATGCTCGCGCTGTGCGAGACCGTGGAGTGCCGGCGCAGCGGGCTGCTGGCGTACTTCAACGAGACGCTCACCGAGGCCTGCGGCAACTGCGACACCTGCCTCACGCCGCCGGAGTCGTGGGACGGAACCATTGCCGCGCAGAAGTTCCTGTCCGCGGTGTTCCGGTTGGACAAGGAGCGCCGGCAGCGGTTCGGCGCCGGGCAGGTCATCGACATCCTGTTGGGGCGCAAGACCGCCAAGGTGATCCAGCACGACCACGACGGGCTCACCGTGTTCGGCATCGGCACCGAGCTCAACGAGTCGGAGTGGCGGGGCGTGGTGCGACAACTCCTCGCACAGGGCCTGCTCGCCGTCGAGGGCGACTACGGCACGTTGTCGCTGACCGAGGCCAGTGCCGACGTGCTCGGCCGGCGGCGCGAGGTCCGGCTGCGCCGGGAGAACGCCGCCAAGCCACCCAAGGCCGCGCGCACGGCAACCGCGAAGGCCGCGGCGGCCGAGCTGCCGGCCGAGGCCGCGCCGGCGTTCGAGCAGCTCCGCTCCTGGCGGGCGGCCACCGCCCGGGAGCAGGGCGTGCCGGCGTACGTCATCTTCCACGACGCCACGCTGCGGCAGATCGCCACGCAGGCCCCGACGACGCTGGCCGAGCTGGGCACGGTCAGCGGCGTCGGCGAGAACAAGCTCGCGAAGTACGGGCAGGCCGTCCTGGACACCCTCGCCGCCGGCGGTTAAAGGGAAGAACTCCGCGCATCGATCCCGTCACACAAATGCGGGGGCGGCCCCCCCGCATGGTCGGGACATATCGGTCGCGGCCACCTTGTGCAGTATTAGCGGCAGCCCGATGAGCGGACGTCGACTGCCGGAATCGGCGGCCTGAATTCCACCGTTTGACGGAGAAAGCGCTGACCAGCGGGCCGCCGCCCCCTGATCACGGCGACCGGCCGCCACCGTGTCCGAGGCGGTCGGCCGTACGGGTTCGAACCGCCTGGCCGGATGCCTCGGGCCAGCGAAAGAAAACGTTTCAGGCGTTTATCGCCAATGCGTGGCGACCATTTTCCGACACGGCCGGTCAGCGGTTGCCCTTGTGACGGTCGGCGCAGCCGGCGGTGCGCCGCAGGGCCTACGCCGGCACCCGCCGACCGCGTCGCGCCCGCGGCGCGGCGGCGCGGGATCGGCCGGCCGTCGGCGGCGGTGCCGCTCCGCAGCCGAGTGACCGCGAACCGCAGCCCCGCCCGCGGCGGTCGGGCCCGTGCCCAAAAGTCGGCCCCGGCGTGCGGATCGCGGTCGATCGGACGCCCCGGTTGGACCGCCCGGCGCACTCGCGGCGGCCACATCGACACCCCGGGTGACCATCAGTGACCGGAAGTGCACATCTTGGCGTACGCACGTACCGCTACGGCCGGTCGGCCGCCGCCGCAAGGGCCCCGATCAGCGCCGCGTGCACGCGTTTCGTTCGAGTTAATACGTGTCCGAATTTCTCGCCACGGGTTCATGAATTCGTCGAACGTGTTTGCTCACCGTACCGATCCGGGCGTGTACCGATAGCGACGGAACACCTCGTCCCATATCGTGCCGAACCGGGGCCGCTGTACCACTGAACGAGTGAAGACCGGGCCCGAAACCCGACGGGCCGCGACAGCTCGACCTAACTCCCTACGACCGTTCGGCGCATGCTTCTGCACGCTCATCGCAGTAGTCGACGAAAAGGCCAGATCGCCGACATGAGGACTGTTCGCCCACTATCTCGAACGTGCTAGATTTCCTGGCCGGAAGAAGATCAAGATCGGTGAGCGGGCGCTTCTGTCCCGAGATGGCCGTGAACGCGACCATCACTGCGAGTGTCCGCCGCCGCAATCGCCGACCGTGCCCGGGCGCCGGCGAGAGGCCACGAACCGCACACCCCCAGGGTCGGTGATGGAGCGTCGTGAAGAACAAGGACAAGCCGGACAAGGCGAACCGGTCGATCAAGTCGCGCCTGGTCGGGGCGGTGTTGATTCCCAGCGTCGCGCTGGTCGTGCTGTGGACGGTGGCCGCATCGTACCTGGTCTTCGACGCCGTGTACGTCAAGGCGGTGGTCACCGGTGTGCGTGAGGTGTCCATCCCGGCGGTCACCGCGCTGGCCTCCGCGCAGAAGGAGCGCCAGCTCGGCACGGCCTTCTTAAGTGGGTCGTCGAACGACCTGGACACGCTGCACAACCAGGAGCAGCAGACCGACAAGTACCTGGCCTCGATGAAGACCGCCGCCGACGCGCTGGCCAAGAACGCGCCGCCGCCGGTCGTGCAGGGCCTGCAGAAGCTCAACGTGAGCATCGACCAGCTGCCCAAGATCCGGGCCGAGGTCGACAGCAAGACCATCGACAAGGCGCAGGTCTTCGAGTTCTACAACACCATGCTGGACTCGGCCTGGAGCCTGTTCGACACCCAGGCCCGCATCCTGCCCGCCGTCACCGTCTCGCTGGGCGGCGTCACCTCGGCGGCGCAGTTCCGCGCCACCGACCTGATGTCCCGCTCGGCCACGCTGATCTCCAGCGGCTTCGCCGCCGGCACGCTCAGCCCGGCCGACCACCTCCAGTACGCCGGCCTGGTCGCCGCCTACCACTCCGAGTTCGCCACCACGATGCCGTTCGTGGAACCGGACATCGAGAGCCGGTACAACAAGCTGGCCGGCGGCGACGACTGGAAGCAGCTCGTCGACATCGAGAACGCGTTCATCGAGCACGGCGCGTGGACGAAGGGCCTGACCGGGCTGCCCACCGACCAGGGCACCTGGCTGGCGCTGACCAACAAGATCTCCGACCAGCTGGTGACGCTGACCATCGACCAGGCCGACGAGGTCTCCAGCCAGGCCATCACCGACAGCGACAGCCAGCTGACCACGGTGATCGTCGGCTCGGTGGTCGCCCTGCTCGCCGCGGTCGGCGCCATCCTGTTCGCGGTCCGGGTGTCCCGCACCCTGGTCGACCGCACCCTGGTCACCCGCCTGACCAAGATGCGCGAGGAGGCGCTGCGGTCCTCCCAGGAGCGGCTGCCCGACATCGTGCGCCGCCTGCGCGACGGCGAGACCCTGGACGTCCGCTCCGAGCTGCCCGAGCTGAACTTCGGCGGCGACGAGATCGGCCAGCTCGCCGACGCCTTCAACGCCGCCCAGTACACCGCCGTGTCGGCGGCCGTCACCGAGGCGCAGGCCCGCGACGGCGTGCACAACGTGTTCCTCAGCATCGCCCACCGCAACCAGGGCCTGGTGCACCGGCAGCTGAAGATCCTGGACACCATGGAACGCGGCGAGGAGAACCCGCAGCAGCTGGAGCGGCTGTTCCAGCTCGACCACCTGGCCACCCGGGCCCGGCGCAACGCCGAGAACCTGATCATCCTCGGCGGCGAGCTGCCCGGCCGGCGCTGGCGCAAGCCGGTCGCGCTGGTCGACGTGCTGCGCGCCGCGGTGTCGGAAACCGAGCTGTACCACCGGGTCCAGGTCGAGCGCGGCCCGGACGTGGCCATCGTCGGCACCGCGGTCGCCGACACCATCCACCTGATCGCCGAGCTGGTCGACAACGCCACGTCGTTCTCGCCGCCGCGCTCGCAGGTGCTGGTCGGCAGCACCCGGGTGGCCCGCGGCGTCGTGGTCGAGGTCGAGGACCAGGGCCTGGGCATGAGCGAGGAGGACCGGGCCCGCGCCAACGCGATGATGGCCGAGGCGCCCGAGTTCGACGCCATGGCGCTGAAGTCCGACTCCCGGCTGGGCCTGTTCGTGATCGCGCGGCTGGCCGCCCGACTGGAGATCAACGTCGAGTTCCGGCTGTCCCCGTACGGCGGCACCCGGGCCATCGTGCTCATCCCGAACCACATCCTGGCCCGCGACGAGGAGCCGGAGACCGAGTCGGTCGCCGGCCAGCTGATGCCGGTCGAAGGCACCCCGGTCTCGGGTGAGTACCAGGAGAAGGACGGCAGCGGGGCCAGCGAGCTGGACGAGTTCTGGGCGCTGAGCCGGTCCCGGCTGGCCGAGTCGGTGCAGACCACCGGCGGGCGGCAGCAGGTGGCCGCCCCGCCGGCGCCCGCGCCGGTGGCCGCGCCGACGGCCCGGGTCGAGCCGCCGCTGCTCGGCCAGAGCAGCGACGGGCTGCGGCTGCCGCCGGCGCCCGCACCGGCCAGCGAGGAGGTCACTCCGATCGGCGCCAGCAACGCGACGCCCCGCCCGGCACTGCCCCTGCGACAACCGCAGAACAACCTCGCTCCGCAGCTGCGCGGCGATCTCTACGACGAGCAGGAGCCCGGGTTCGACGACGAGCCGGGCAAGTCACCCGAGGAGATCCGCCGGACCATGTCGGCGTTCCAGAGCGGGTCGATGCTCGGCCGCCAGGCCGGCGAATCCTCGGACTTTTCACCGCAGGCACAGGGAAGTCAGGACTGATGAACGAGAAGGCCACTTCGGAGACCGACCTCAACTGGCTGCTGGACAACCTGGTGGAGCGGGTCGTCGCCGCGCAGCATGCTGTCGTGTTGTCGGCGGACGGACTGCTCATCGGCAAGTCCAGGGAACTCTCGCGGGACGACTCGGACCAGCTGTCCGCGATGGCCTCGGCCTTCCAGAGCCTGGCCAGAGGCGCCGGCCGGCATTTCAGCGGCGGGCAGGTGCGGCAGACCATCGTCGAGATGGAGCACGCCTACCTGTTCGTGACCGCGGCCGGCCGGGGCGCCTGCCTGGCCGTGCTGGCCGGCGAGAGCGCGGACGTGGGCCTGATCGCCTACGAGATGAACCTGCTCGTCAAGCAGGTCGGCGTGTACCTGAGCTCGGCGCCGCGCACAGCGGCGGCCGCCGCGGACACCGGCCAGAGGGCGTGACGATGACCGGCGACGAAACACAGTGGTTCGACGAGGCGGCCGGCCCGCTGGTGCGGCCGTACGCCATGACCGGCGGCCGGACCCGGCCGGGCGCGGCCTGGCTGGACGTCGCCACCCAGGTGGTGACGGTGCCCTCGGCCAGCGAGCGGCTCGGGCTCGGCCCCGAGCACCAGGCGATCCTGGACCTGTGCCACCGCGCGCTGTCGGTGGCCGAGCTCGCCTCGTACGTCAACGTGCCGCTGGTCGTGATCAAGGTGCTGATCAGCGACCTGATGGACCGCGGCGACGTGGTTGTCCGTCCCCCCGCACAGGCCCTGCAAGCGCCGGGTCGCGACCTCCTCCAGGCGGTGCTCGATGGTGTCCGTGCCCTCTGACCAACGGCAGGCCGCGGCGTTGGCCCCCGAGTCGGTGAAGATCCTGGTGGCCGGCGGTTTCGGCGTCGGCAAGACCACCATGGTCGCCTCGGTCAGCGAGATCCCGCCGCTGAGCACCGAGGAGCTGCTGACCGAGGCCAGCGACGGCATCGACGACCTCGCCGGCATCGAGGGCAAGACCACCACCACGGTGGCGCTGGACTTCGGCCGCATCACCATCAGCCCGAAGCTGGTGATGTACCTGTTCGGCACGCCCGGCCAGGACCGGTTCTGGTTCATGTGGGACGAGCTGGCCCGCGGCGCCATCGGGGCCATCGTGCTGATCGACACCCGCCGGCTGGACGCCAGCTTCGCCGCGATCGACTTCTTCGAGCGCCGCGAGATCCCGTTCGTGGTGGGCATCAACCACTTCGACGGGGCCGAGCACCGCTACGAGCCGGAGGAGATCCGCACCGCGCTGGCGATCAGCCCGGGCATCCCGATCGTGCCCTGCGACGCCCGCAAGCGCGACGCCAGCAAGCTCATCCTGATCCGGCTGATCGAGCACGCCATGAGCCGGCTGCCGGCGCAGGCCAGCGCCTGACCTGGCTACGAGAAGGGCCCCCGCCGACGCGTCCGGCGGGGGCCCTTTCCGTTGTCTCCCTACATGTGCACGGGTTCCATGCGGGAGTTGAAGTGCCGCAGGATCGGCGTGGTCTCCACCATCCGGTAGCCGGGCACGCTCTCCGGGTGCTTGGCGATGGTGGCCAGCGTCTCGGCGACGTACTCGTAGTGGCTGCGGGTGTAGACGCGGCGCGGCAGCGCCAGCCGGACCAGCTCGTACGGCGCCGCGCTGACCAGTTCGTAGTTCTCGTCAAGGGTGCCGAGGTAGAGCGAACCCAGTTCGACGCACCGGATTCCGCCCTCCAGGTACAGCTGGCAGGCCAGCGCGTGGCCGGGGAAGCGGCCGGGCGGGATGTGCGGCAGCAGGCGGCCGGCGTTGAGGTAGAGCGCGTGGATCCCTGGCGGCTGCACGACATCGACGCCGGCCTCGTTGGCCAGCTGGGCCAGGTGCGCCGCGGCGGCGGCACGGGACCGCAGGTAGTCGGGCTCGAGCACCTCGCGCAGCCCCTGGGCGAGCCGGTCGAGTTCGTGGCCGGCGAGGCCGCCGTACGTGCGGAATCCCTCGGTGGCGGTGAGGATCAGCTCGCAACGTGAGGCAAGCTCGGGATCGTGGGTGGCCAGGAACGCGCCCATCGGCGAGATCCCGTCCTTCTTCAGGCTGGCCACGCAGCCGTCCGCGAGCCGGAACGCCGCCCTGGCCACCTCGGCCGGGGTCTTGTCCTCGTAGCCGGGCTCCCGCTGGGTCACCAGCCACGCGTTCTCCGCGAATCGGGCGGCGTCCAACAGGAACGGCACGCCGTGCTTGCGGCACAGGGCGCTGGCGGCCTCGATGTTGGCCATCGACACCGGCTGGCCGGCGCCGCCGTTGTTGGTGATCGTCATGATCACGAAGCCGACCTTGTCGCCCTCCGGCCCGGCCAGCGTCTGCTCCAGCACGGCCAGGTCGATGTTGCCCTTGAACGGGTCGTGGCTGTCCAGGTCGGCTGCCTCCGGGCACGGCAGGTCGCGCGCCTCACAGTGCAGCAGCTCGACATTGGCCCGGGTGGTGTCGAAGTGAGTGTTGCTCAGAGTGATCTTGCCCGGCGTCAGCAGCGCGCCGAACAGGATGCGCTCGGCGGCCCGGCCCTGGTGCGCCGGGAAGATGTGCGGGAAGCCGGTGAGGTCGCTGAGCACCTCGTGGAAGCGGTAGAAGGATCGGGCGCCGGCGTAGGACTCGTCGCCCAGCGCGGCCGCCGACTCCTGCGCCACCGACACCGCGCCGGTGCCGGAATCCGACATGAGGTCGATGGTGACCTCGTCGGCACGCAGGTTGAAGGCGTTGTAGCCGGCGCGGGACAGTGAGCGCTCCCGGGCCTCGCGAGTGGTCAGCGGAATCGGCTCGACGACCTTGATCCGGTACGGCTCGATGATGGCGGGCATGGCAGACCCTTCCCCCTCCTAGTGGTTCGCTTGCGACAGCTGGGCGTGTGTGCTCGCCCGCGATCTCGGCGGCATCGTCGCGTAGGCCTCCGAGGACAGGTACACCGTGATTCCCGACCGGTCCGGGCCCAGCCGCAGCGAGGCGTAGGCGATCAGACCGACGCCGTCGCCGGGGCGACGGGCGCTGACCGCGTCGACCGCGCGCAGCACCGGCGAGTGGTCTAGACCCCACCGGTCCATCAACAGCAGCACCCGCTCGAGCGCCACCTCGTCATCGGGTACGAGATCGCGGATGGGCAGGTACAAGGAGTAGTTCTTCGGCGTCCCCGGATCGCCGACGAACGAATAGCTGGACAGTGAGGGCAGGCCGGTCAACCGTCGGCCGAGGCCGCCGGCGATGACCGAGTAGAACTCGCGGACCCGGCCCATGTGGATGCCCGGCACGACGGCCGCGGCCGTCTCCACGGTGGGCGATCCGGCGTCGTAGTGGGAGACGTAGACCTTGACCCGCGCGTGCATCCGCGCGTGCAGATCGAGGGCGAAGAATGGCAGCCGGTCCAGCCCGGGCCGGGCCACCGCACCGGCGCTGACCAGTGAATACGCGCTGTCGAGCCCGAGTCGGCACAGCGCCTCGGCCACCAATGCCGGCGCGTGTTCCTCCCCACGGGCCGCGGGATTGAAGTACACCTTGAAATCGGGCGGGGCGCCCGGCCTGAATATGACCGAGAACCATAACCCGAAACGGCCGCAGGGCTCGCCCGGCACGAACAGGCCCCACACTTTTTCGAACTGTTCGAGGGAAATGTCGAATCGATCGGCGAGCGCGGTGAGTACCCGGAGCGCCACCCGATTGTTGGCATACACACCGGAGCCGTCGGCGATCGGCTCGACCAACATTCGCAACACCGGGGTGCCGTCCTCGTCCATCGCTATCGAAAATTCGACGGGCGTCAGGTCGTCGGACACGTGGGACGCCCAGATCGGCGGCTCCGTGGTACCGCGATCACCGGCCGCACCCAGCAGCAATGTGAGGATGCTCACCGGAGTTTCGACGTCCGACAGGCCGACGGCGGCGCACAGCCCGCGCAGCTGAACAGTGGCGTGTTCACGTAAGGAAAGGGACCGCACCTTCATCCTTCGACTCCGATGGGTAGTAACATTAATCACCCGTCCAGCCCCCTGCAAGTTGCCCCAGAAACCTACCCAGTGACCCAGAGTCCGCATACCGCCTACCTGGCGATTGCACGCTCAACTTCCATGACCCAGCGCAGTTGTCGACGGTTCGAATAATGTCAACACACGACAACCAAGCACCCGCTCGGGACGTTTTCGCATTTCACCGGGGGTGCGCCGGACGGACGGCCGGAATCACCCACTCGCAGAACGTGAAACATGCTAAGATCTCGCGTCCACACCACGGTCCGCGCTACACGCACAGTCAACGTTCGCCACGCACCGTCCAATTCGAACATGTATTCGAGCACAATGGACGTCCGCTGTGCACTGTCGGTGAGCGGGTCAGCTCCGGTCGGCGCCGGTCATCCAGGCGGCGATGGCGGCCCGGCGAGTGACCCCCAGTTTCCGCATGATGTGCGATATGTGCGTTTCCACCGTGCGCTCGCCGACGAACAGCGCGCGGGCGATCTGCGGCGTGGTCAGCCCGGCCGCGACCCGCTCCGCCACCTCAAGTTCCCGTTTGGTCAACTCGGCGCCGCCCCGCACGTCCGTGCCGAGCGCGAACCGCACGCTGTCCTCGTACGCCGCGGACTCGCCAGCGGCCAGGATTCGCCGGTGTTCGACGCTCGACAGCGCACGCCCGACCACGGCCTCCCAGCCGAGCCGCTCGGCCTGGAACGCCTTCAGTTCGGCGAACCGCACGCCGATGTCGGCCAGCTGCCGATTGCTGGCGCCCATCAGGCGGACGGCCCGCCGGTAGTCGCCCAGCGCCGCGGCGGTCCAGCCCATCATCAGCAGGCTCCACGCCGCACCCCAGACGTCGCCGATGGCGACCTGCCGGCGCAGGTTGCGAGCGAACAGCTCGGCCGCGTCGGCCGGACGCGAGTGCCGCGTGATCAGCCCCTCGAGCCAGTCAGCCCAGCCGGCCGTCCACTCGGCACCGTCCGCGGCCACGATCTCCCGACACTCCAGCAACGCCGCTCGGGCCGCGTCGGCGTCGCCGAGCTGGCTGTGCGCGATGCCGCAGAACAGCGTCGCGAGGAAGCGCTCGGAGCCCATCTCCACACTGGACTCGCGGGCCAGCTCCAGTTGCTCCACTCCGGACGCTTCGCCGTGCAACAGCCAGCGGTACGTGCCCTCCGCGAGGTTCGTCGCGACCGTGAGCGCCTTGCTCGGCCCGACTGCGACCGCCGCGGCCCGGCAGACCGGCAGCAGCTCGCCGGTCAACTCGGCTTCGCCCCGCAGCGCGGCCAGCCACACCGACGTCGCCAGTACGAAGGCCTGCCCCTCCGCGGCGGCGTCGACCTCCTGCGCGCGGCGCAACCACTCCTGGCCCTCGCGCAGGTTGCCCATCGCGAACCAGGCGTGCGACCGGGCCAGGTTGACAGCGAGCAGCTGGCCCGCCGACTCCTGCCCGGGCGTGGTCAGCGACCACTCCAGCGCCTGGCGGAGGTGGGGCATGTCGTGCTCGAACGCGTGCAGGTACTCGACCTCGTTCGCGCTCACCCAGGCCGAGGCCCAACCTTCGGTCTGGCCCAGGTAGTAGTCGCGGTGCCGGGCCATCAGGACGTCCTGTTCCCCTGACGTCGCAAGCAGTTCCGCCGCGTACTCGCGAACCGGCTGGAGCATCCGCCACCGCACGCGGCCGCCGTAGGTCTCCTTGCGTACCACCGACTTGTCCACGAGTTCGGCCAGCGTCGGCAACACGTCCGCGGCCGACAGGCCGTCATCGGAGCAGACCGCGGTCACCGCGGCCAGATCGAAGGATGCCGGGAACACCGCCAGCCGCCGCCACAGCAGCCGCTGCTTGTCGGCACAGAGCTCGTGCGACCACGCGAAGGTGACGTGCAACGTCCGATGATGGGGCTGCGGGGTCGCGGTCAGCCGGCCGAGCCTCGCGCCGACCGAATCGGCGAGCGTCTCGAGCGGGATCGCCCGCATCATCGGCACCGCGAGTTCGATCGCCAGCGGCAGGCCGTCCAACCGCTGGCACAGCCGGACCGCGGCCGCGGTCTCCGCGCCCGGTTCCCAATCCGCACCGAGCGTCTGGCGCGCGCGGTGGGTGAGGAGCTCGAGCGCCTCGCCGGAGACCGGCAGCGGCGGCACGTCGATCACGTGCTCCCCGTCCACCCGCAGCGGTTCGCGGCTGGTGGCCAGGACCTTGGCGCCGGCCTGCACCAGCATCAGGGTGAACGCCGCCGCGCCGGCCAGCACGTGCTCGCAGTTGTCCAGCACGAACAGCTGCCGGCCGTGGGCCACGACGAGGTCAGGCCGCATGCCGTCCTGGAGCCCCAACGACTCCGCGACCACGCCGGCGACCTGCTCCACCCCGCTGCCGGCGGCCAGCGGTGTGAGGTCGACGAAGCAGACCCCCGCCAGGTCCGCCGCAATCCGTGTCGCCAGCCGGGTCTTGCCGATCCCGCCGGCACCGGTCAGCGTCACCAGGCGGGCGGAGTCGAGGGTCGCGCGAATCCGGGCGAACTCCTGCCGGCGGCCGACGAAACTGGTCAGCTCGACCGGAAGCCGCCCGCGGTGTGCCCCAGTCACCCGGTCACTCTACGGGGCTCTCCGTACCCGTATCCGGGAAATCACGGATGCCCGTGACCACGTGGAGACGGCACAGTGATCACGTCCCGTGAGGGACGACAGGGCGGGGAGACCGCCGGCCGGTATGACGGTCCGTCAGGGGGGCGGGCAGCCGGTTCGCGACCGTGTTGACCGAACGGGACGCGACCTCGTACCCGGCCTGCGGCTCCGGCGCTGGTTCCCCAGCCGACGCGTCCGCGGCCCGCTTCCCCAGCGGGCCGCGCCGTCCTGCCCTCGGTCTACCCCCAGGCCGACAGGGTCAGGCGACTGTCGAAGCGGCGGTGTCGCCCCGTCAGGGGGTCGTCGAACTCCAGGGTCTTGGCCAGCAGCTGGAGCGGGTCGGTGAAGTCGTCCAGCGGCTTCTCGGTCAGCACCGGGTAGAAGTCGTCGTTGAGGATCGGCACGCCGAGGCCGCTCATGTGCAGCCGGAGCTGGTGCGTGCGGCCGGTGTGCGGCTTGAGGCGGTAGCGTCCGAGGCCGGCGCGGTGCTCGACGAGGTCGACGACCGTCTCCGCGTTGGGCTCGCCCGGCACCTCCTGGGCGACGATCACACCCTTCTCCTTGACGATGCGACTGCGCACGGTGGTCGGCAGCACGAGGTCGGGGTCGTGCCGGGCGATCGCCTCGTAAACCTTCCGTACCAGCCGATCCCGGAACATCGTCTGGTACGCGCCGCGCACCTGCGGGCGGATCACGAACATCACCAGGCCGGCGGTCACCCGGTCCAGCCGGTGCGCGGGCACCAGGTCCGGCAGGTCGAGGTCGCGGCGCAGCCGCACCAGGGCCGTCTCGGCGATGTGCTGCCCGCGCGGGATCGTGGCGAGAAAGTGCGGTTTGTCCACAACGAGCAGATCGTCGTCGCGGTGCACCACCTGGATGTCGAACGGCACCGGCGTCTCCACCGGCAGGTCCCGGTGGAACCAGATCACCCCGTCCGGCACGAACGGCGCGTCCGGGCCCAGCGGCCCGTCCAGGTCGACGATCCGCCGCTCCCGCAGCATCTCGTCGATCCGCTCGGGGTCCACCCGGGGCAGCCGGAACACCAGGTGCTCGCGCAGCGTCCGCCACGGCCCCTCGGCCGGCATCCGCATCCGCACCGGGTCGAGGCCGAGGCGCTGCGGCAGCGGGGGCTTGGCGCGGCGTCTCATCTCCCGGCCAGCCTACGGCACCCGTTATGCAGGGAAGGACGCCTTACCCTCGCTCAACGCGGGTAAGGCGTCCTTGCCTGCATCAGGCCGTCAGCGGATCACGGGTAGCTGACGATGTCCACCGGGGTGGTGTTGGTCGGGGTCGCGGCGCCCGTCTCGTTGATGACGTGCGTGATGGACCCGTTGTTGCCCAGCGAGATGTCCATGATGTCGTGGAACTTGACGTTCCCGTTCTGCGGCACCTCGTAGGCGTGGTGGTTGACGATGCCCGGGTTGGTGCTGAAGTAGGCGTACACGCCCATGCCCCACGCCTCGTGGCTGGTGACGTTGTTGCCCACCTTGTAGGACGCGAAGCCCTGGGTGGAGCCGTTCATGTACGAGCCCTGGTCGGGCACGTCGTACGGCATCTCGCTCTGGTAGAAGATCGTCTTGCCGCCCTGGCCGTTCCAGATCGTCTGGTACTGCTGGTAGTGCTCGACGAACAGGCCGTACGCGGTGACGTTGTTGCCGTTGACGACTAGGCCGTTCGCGGCGGTGTTGGTGTACCAGCCGGCCGTGCCGTTGTTGTCGTCGTGGTCGGCCCGCCAGAGCCAGGTGTCGTCGGTGATCACGTTGTTGCTGTTGATGACCACCGACTGCTGGGCCTTGCCGACGGTCGCGCCGCCGAGCCGGACGTGGAAGTCGGACAGCACGGTCGGGTCGGCCGAGTGGTCCGCGGACGAGCCCTGCGGGCCGACCTGCACCAGCTGCTGCGAGCTCGTGGTGCCGGCGTCGATCAGCAGACCGGCGAGCTTCACGCCGTTGACGTCGCCCACCGAGATGGCGGTGATGCCGTTGTCCGGCACCAGGGTCGCGATGCCCAGGCCCAGCACCACGGTGTCGGGACGGGTGACGTTCAGCGTCTGGTTGAGGTGGTAGATGCCCGGCGTGACGATCAGGTTCTTGCCGGCGGCCAGCTGAGCGTTGATCGTCGAGGCCGAGTCACCGGGCTTGACGATGTAGAACTGGCTGATCGGCAGCGAGCTGCCGGCCGGGTTGCCGTTGGCCCACGAGGTGCCCGAGCTGTTGTTCCGCAGCGCCGGCACGAAGACCTGCCAGTTGCCGGCGTTGTCGACGTACAGGTAGGGCTTCTCGGCGATCGTCGGGCTGGAGTTCAGCGTGGTGTACGGCGGGTTCGGGAACGTGTTGCCGGGCGCGCCCTGCACGCCGGAGAACACCATGTTCCAGTTCTGGCCGTTCCAGCTGCCGATCTGGTCGTTGCGGGACAGCCACTGCTGCTGCGATCCCGACTGCACCTGCCCGGTCACCCGGGAGTCGGCCAGGAAGCCACCGGAGGACCAGCCGCCGTCGTCCAGCTTGAGGTTGCCGTTGACCTGCACCCGGCGTAGCGGGTCGGCCTGGGACACCGCCCAGGTGTCGGTGCCGCCGGGCGGGTTGATGGTCAGACCCTCGGCGTCACGCCAGAAGTTCAGCGTGGCGTTGCCGCCCTGCCAGTCGGCCTCGACGTGCACCTGGCCGTTGATGGTGACCTGGCCCGGTGTCAGACCGAGGCCGGCGACCTCCTCGTAGAAACCGACATTGGCGTCCACGTTGTACGAGCCCGGCTTGAACAGCAGAGCGAAGCGTCCGGTGCCGAACTGCGCCGACTGCTGCTGGTTGAACACCGAGTTGAGCTTGTTCTGAATGGTCGACGCCGACATGGACGGGTCGAACACCGACACGTTCGGGCCGAAGTCGGGCTGGCCGGGCGGCGGCGGGGGCGGCGGAGTGGTGCCGCCACCGTTGAGGCTGAACGACTGCGCGGCGGTGCCGTTGCAGGTGTACTGCTGCAGCTGCACGCTGTCGGCCACGGACGCGCTCGGCACGTCCAGGCACTTGCCGCTGTTCCGGTTGACGAAGTGGTAGTTGCCGTTGCCCTCGTCGACCGGCTGCCACTGCTGGTTGGCGCCGCCGCCGTACGTCCACAGCTGGATCGGCGCCGAGTCCGCGGTCGACACGTTGGTGACGTCCCAGACCTGCGCGGGCGCGCCCGCGACGCCGACCTGGAAGTAGCCGGAGTCGGTGGCGGTGAACGTCCAGGACTGCGCGCCGCTGCCGTTGCAGGCGTACTGCTGCACGGCGGTGGCGTTCGCGGTGGCGGCGGAGCGCGCGTCCACGCACTTGCCGCTGTTGGCGTTGGTGACGGTGTAGGTGCCGGGTGACACCGCGGCGCTGGCCGCCGGCGCCATGGCGAAGCTGACTGCGGTCGCGGACAGGGTCACGACCACCGCCGCGACAGCGGCGGTTCGCACAGGGGTCACAGGGCCCTCCTGCTTCATTGAAAAGAGGACAGGGGTGTCGACAGTTGGCGGCCCCGACAGGGCCGAATGTTATGGCGGTCACTGTGGAGCGTCAATACACGCCTTAAAATAAGACCGAGACAATCCCGCCCGCGGGGATCATGCAGGCATGGCGAGAAGGCGCCCGATCAGCACCGGGACCGCCGTGGCCGGGCTGGTGGCGACGCTTGCCCTAGGCGCACTGGCGGTGCGGTCGCCGACGGTCGCGCCGCTGCTGGCGGCCGCCGCCGGCTGGCTCGGCGTCGAGACCTGGCTGCGTCACCGACTCGGGACCGCCAGGTTCCGGCACAGTCTGCACGATCGACTTCGCCGGTTCCGCGCGGGGTACGCGGCATTCCAGCGGACGCGTTTGGCGCAGCAGCAGGGAAGCGCGACAGCGCAGTTCGTGCTGAGCCAACTGGACGACGACGATGCGCCGATCCCCGCCTTGCTGCCGTTCCGCCCGCACGCCGACCTCCGCGAGTACGCAGCGGACGAGCTCGCGGCGTCGTGGAAACCGTTGCGAAAGCGCACGGGCACGGGGTTGACGGTGGCGGCGGAGCTGTTGCGCGCCAACATGGTGTATCCGGTGCTGGCCCGGGTGCCGGCGCCGAAGCCCCGGTGGGCAAGGGAAATCGTCGGTTCGGTGCTGGCCTGTGCGCTGGCCGTGGCCTCCCTGGCGTGGCTGGAACAAACCTGGAACATCGAGCCCTCCCTCTACCACCGCACCATCCCGTTGGCGCTGGGCCTGGGCCTCGGGTGTCTGCTGCCGCTGGTCGAAGTGGCGCTCGGCACGGCGAGCGGGCGGCGGGTCCGGGTCACCGCCATCGCCCTGACACCGTTGGTGTTCATGATGTTCTGGACGATCCGCAAGTCCTGGGACGTCAACTGGTGGCAGCCGGCGTTCGGCGTGCGTGAATGGCTCACCGTCGCCGCCGCGACGGCCATCGCGCTCGGCCTGCTCGCGGCGACATCCTCGACCCGGGGCCGCAATCGTTTGTCGCCGGCACGGATCCGCCAGCTGTCCTGGCTGTCCGCCGCCTCGGTCGCGGCGGTCGGGCTCGGCCTGCTCACGCCGGTGCTCGCCGGCCCCTCCCCCGCGCCCGCCTTCCCGCACGTGTCGGCGTGTTCGCTGCTGTCGCACGAGGCGCTGGCCCGGATCGCCCCGAACATCGACGCCGGGCCGGCCAACACCTTCACCGAAGCCACCGTGAACGGCTGCGAGTGGTTCCAGAGCCACGGGGCGGCGCCGGTCGGGTTCGTCGCGATCGACGCCTACGTCGGCAGCGGCGACATCCCGCAGTCGATCCGGGAGTTCACGCTGGCCACGCACGTCATCCCCGGCGCGGTGCGCGCGCTGCCGGGCCCGTGCGACCAGGCCAGCGAGGTGGTCAGCCAGCGCGGCGTCGAGGTGGTGCTGCGCTGCGGCAACCTGGTGCTGTCGGTGTTCAGCTCGGCCTCGGACGCCGGGCTGGCCGAGCGACTCGCCGCGGAGGCCGCGCGCGTGGCAACCACGGGTTGATCCTTCGCTGTGGAACACTGTGCCGGCGATGTTCACCCCAACGGACCTGGCCGACCTGCTTGAGTGCGAGCACCGGAGCGTGCTCGACCAGGCGCTGTCCGCCGGCCTGCCGGGCGCGCCGAGGCCCGATCCGGGCGGCGACCAGCTGGCCGTCAAGCACGGCCAGGCACACGAGCTGGCGGTGCTGGAGCGGCTGCGGTCGGAACGCGGCGTGGTGGAGATCGGCGGCGACGATCCGGTGGCGGCCACGCTGGCCGCGCTGGAAGCCGGCGCGCCGGTGATCTACCAGGCGGTGTTCCGCGACGGCGACCTCACCGGCCGCGCGGACTTCCTCATCGCCGACGCCGACGGCCGCTACGAGGCGTACGACACCAAGCTGGCCCGGCACGCCCGGCCGGCGGCGGTGCTCCAGCTGACGGCGTATGCGGATGCCTTGCGCCGCACCGGTTTTCCCACCGGCCCGCACATGCACCTGCTGCTCGGCGACGGCAGCGACGTGGCGCTGCGGGTGGACGACTTCGTGCCGCTGCTGGATCGCTTGCGCGCCAAGCTGTCCGTCCGGGAGCCGGCGCTGCCCCCGCGGCTGTGGGACGACGCCCGGCCGGCCTGCGCCACGTGCAAGTTCCTGAGCAACTGCGAGTCCGGCCGGGAGGCCGACCGGGACCTGTCGCTGGTCGCCGGCATGCGGGCGGACCAGCGGCGCAAGCTCGTCGAGGCCGGGCTGGGCACCATCGACGCGCTGGCATCGGCCGCCCCCGAGGACCGTCCGCGCGACCTGTCCGCGACCACGTACACGGCGCTGCGGGCGCAGGCGGCGATCCAGGTGCGGCAGGACGCCACCGGCAAGATCAGCTACGAGGTGGTGGACGGCACCGAGCTGGCCAAGCTGCCGGCCGGCAGCCCCGGCGACGTGTTCTTCGACATGGAGGGCGACCCGTTCGCGCTGGCCGGCACCGGGCTCGAGTACCTGTTCGGCTCGATCACCACCGACGGGTTCACCCCGTTCTGGGCGCATTCCCGGGCGCAGGAGAAGAAGGCGTTCGCGGACTTCGTCGACTTCGCGTCCGCGCGCCTGGCCGAGCATCCCGGCGCGCATGTCTATCACTACGCGCCGTACGAGGTGACGGCGTTGAAGCGGCTGGCGGCGGTGCACGGCACCCGCGAGGAGGCCGTCGACGACCTGCTGCGCGGCGGCAAGCTGATCGACCTGTACGCCGTGGTGCGCAAGGCGTTGCGGGTGTCGCAGCGGTCGTATTCCATCAAGTACCTGGAGCCGCTGTACATGCCGTCGGCGCGGGACGGCGACGTGAAGACGGCCGTGTCCAGCATCGAGGCGTACGAGGAATACCTGACGCTCAAACAGCTCGACGATCCGCGGGCTGGCGAGGTGTTGCGGGGCATCAGCGACTACAACGAGTACGACTGCGTGTCGACCCGGGAGCTTTTCCAGTTCCTGCACCGGGTTCGCGTCGAGGCCGGCATCGAGACGGCGGAAGGGTCCATTGAGGACGATCTCGTCACGCAGACCGAGGACCTCGTCGCGGCCGAGCGCCGGGCCGAGCGGGCCGCCCGCCTGGCGGCGCTGGTCGATCCGCTGCTGGCCGACCTGCCCGACAACCCGCTCGACGCCACCGACGACGAGAAGGCCCGCGCGCTGCTGGCCGCGGCGGTCGGATACCACCGCCGCGAGACGAATCCGGCCTGGTGGGAGTTCTTCCGTCAGGTCGCCGCCCCGCTGTCCGACCTGGAGGTCGACACCACGTGCGCGGTGCCGGTCTCCGTGCGGGCGGGCGACTGGCAGCCGCCGGCCGGCCGGTCGAAGCTGGCCAAGCGGGTGTTGACGCTCCGATGCGACCCGGACCGGCCGCACCCGTACGCCACGGGCGACCAGGTTCGGCTTCGCTACGGCGATTCGACGCGGGACGCGCTGGTCAGCGCCGCCACCGCCGAGGAGTTGACGCTCGTCGAGAGCGCCAAGCCCGACGAGACCGACAACGCCCGCCCCGGCGCGGTGCTGCCGGGCGCGCCGGTCCGCCCGCAGCCGAAGGACGAGGCCGTCGCCGACCTGGCGCAGCTCGCGGTGGACGCTTTGCCCGCGCTGCCACAGCATCCCGGCGTCGACCTGCTCCGCCGCACTCCCCCGCGGCTGCGCGGCGGGCGGCCGTTGCCGGACCACGGTGAGGATCTCGTCCGCACGGTGATCGAGACCGTCGATCTGCTCGACGGGTCGACCTTGGCGGTGCAGGGGCCGCCCGGGGCCGGCAAGACCTACCTGGCCGGCAAGCTGATCGCGCACCTGGTCGGCTCCGGCCGGACGGTCGCCGTGACGTCGACCAGCCACAAGGCCGTGGAGAACGTGTTGCGGGCGGCCAAGTCCACCGCGCCGACGCTTCCCGCCGCGAAGCGGCCGAAGAAGGCGGCGGAGAAGGACGTGCCCTGGGAGCAGCCGAAGGACAACCCCGGGCTGGCCCGGTGGCGGGCCGAGCACACCGACGGGCACCTCGTCGGCGGCACCGCGTGGACCTTCGCCAACGCCGCCATGCGGGCCGAGCCGTTCGACGTGCTGGTGATCGACGAGGCCGGCCAGTTCGCGCTCGCCGACGCCCTGGCGGTGTCGATGTGCGCGCGAAACCTCGTGCTGCTGGGCGATCCGCAGCAGCTGCCGCAGGTCGTGCAGGGCACTCATCCCGCCGGCGCCGAGGCGTCCGCGCTCGGGCACCTCATCGGCGACAACGACGTGATCCCGCCGTCGCTGGGATATTTCCTCGACCAGTCCCGGCGCATGCACCCCGCCGTCTGCGAACCGGTGTCCCGGTTGTCGTACGCGGGGCTGCTGCACGCCCACCCGTCGGCCGCCGAGCGGGGCATCGACGGCATCGACTCCGGCCTGTACCTGGCCTCCGTGGACCATCGCGGCAACACCACCCGCTCCGTCGAGGAAGCTGCCGCGGTCGTGGACATCGTGCGGTCCCTGCACGGTCGCAAGTGGACGGACGGCGACGGTGTGCGCCCCCTGGGCGACGAGGACATTCTCGTGGTGGCCCCGTACAACCTCCAGGCGCGGGTCGTCACCCGAGAGCTGGAACGCGCCGGCTTCCCCGGCGTGCGGGTCGGCACGGTGGACCGGTTCCAGGGCCAGGAGGCCCCGGCGGTGATCACCACCATGACCTCGTCGTCGGCCGTCGACCTGCCCCGGGGCCTGGACTTCCTGTTGTCCCGCAACCGGTTGAACGTCGCCCTGTCACGGGCCCAGGCGGTCGCGGTGCTGGTCTGCTCGCCCAAGCTGGTGGAGGCCGACATCCGCACCGTCGACCAGATGCGCCTGGTCTCCGGCATGATCGGCCTCATGAACGCGGCCGCTCCCTGGCGTTCCTGACCGCTGCCGGGTCCCCGGGCGGCTCAGGCCTGGCGGCCGAGGCCGGCGTCGTGGGCCCGGGCGATGAGCTGCGCGCGGTCGGCGTCCTGGAGCTTGGCGCGGATCGACGAGACGTGGTCGCCGACGGCGTCGGCGGCCAGCCGCAGCCGATCGGAGATCTGGCCGTTGGCCAGGCCGGCGGCGACGAGGTCGAGCACCTGGCGTTCGCCGACGGTCAGCTGCGGGAACGGCACGTCGGGCAGGTCCTCGGGCGCGCCGCCGAGTAACTCGCCCACCCGGCGGGCGATGCGCGGGCCGAACATGACGCCGCCGGCGGCGACGCAGCGCACGGCGCGGACGATCTCGGCCGGCTCGGCGTCCTTGGGCACGGCGCCGCGCGCCCCGGCCCGGACGGCGGCGAACACCGACTCGTCGTCCTCGCCGCCGCTGAGCATCAGCACCGCGGTGGACGGCGCGACGGCGGACACCGCGAGGGTGGCGTCGAGGCCGTTCAGCTCGGGCATGTCGATGTCCACCAACAACACGGCCGGCCGGTGCGCGACCACCGCCTGGATCGCCTCGCGCCCGTCGACGGCCTCGGCCACCAGGCGGATGCCGGGCTCCGACCCGAGCGCCCGCTTCAGCCCGCCGCGCACCGCCGGGTGGTCGTCGGCCAGCACAACACTGATCTCGGGCTCGGACACCGTGGCTCCTACCTCGTCGCGGATGGGACCGTGGACGTCGGCATCCTGACAGGGCAGGCCGAAAATGCCGGTGATCTTCCCACCCGACCGTGCGGGTTCCTCGCCGCCATTGTCGGCCGATGCGAACGGCGCCACGGGAAGACGCGCCAGCGGCCGACCAGATGGCATGATTTCCGACCCGTCCGGTCATCTCGGGCCGTCCCGGCCCCGGATTTCCTACCCGGACTGTCGCCAAAAGTACTTCCGGTGGCCGGATCGCGGCGCATCCGCCACATCGGCGAGCAGCACGCTCACGTTGTCCGGCGCGCCGCCGCGCAGGGCGAGATCGATGAGCTGATCGACGGCGTCGGCCGGGACGACGACGTCGGACAGGACGCCGGCGATCGTCTCGTCGGTGAGCACGCGGGGCAGGCCGTCGGAGCAGATCAGGTAGCGGTCGCCGGCCCGCGCTCGGTGGGAGAACACGTCAGGCTCGGCGGAGCCGCCGGTCTGCACGGCCCGCGCGAGCAGGTTCTGCCGCGGGTGCACGGCGGCTTCCTCGGCGGTGATCCGGCCGCCGTCCAGCAGCGACTGGACGAAGGTGTGGTCCCGGGTGAGCTGCACGAGCTCGCCCGCGCGCCACCGGTACGCCCGCGAGTCGCCGATGTGCGCGCCGGTGACTGTCGCGCCGTTCCACAGCAGCGCGGTGATGGTGGTGCCCATGCCGTACAGACCGCTGTCGCGAGCGGCGAGGTCGTTCAGACGACGGAGCACTTCGCCGACGACGGCGGCGAGTGCGCCCGTCTTGTCGTTTTCGGCGATCTTCTCGTGTGCGACGGCCGTCTCGAGTTCGTCGAGAACCTCGACCGCGACCGCGCTGGCGACCTCGCCGTGCGCGTGGCCGCCCATGCCGTCGGCCACCGCGAGCACGTGTTCGCCCAGGTGGACGGCGTCCTGGTTGTAGGCCCGCAGGCAGCCCGGGTGGGTGCGTGACACGGCAGTCAACCGAAGCTTCGATGTGTTCGCCATGCCACCAGTGAATCAGTTGTGAACTGAGTTCACAAGCAAAATGGTTGTGCACCGCTGCTGCTAGGATTCGGCCGGTGAACCACGACGCCACGGTCAGCGCCGCCGACATCGCTCGCCTCGTCGACGTCGGCCGGGCCGCCGTCAGCAACTGGCGGCGTCGGTTCGACGACTTCCCCCAGCCCGTCGGCGGCAGCGCCGCGAGCCCGCTGTTCTCCCTCGACGAGATCGAGGACTGGCTGCGGCGCAACGGCAAGGCGTTCGAGGTGTCCACCGCCGAACGGGCCTGGCAGGCGCTGCGCTCCAGCGTCGACGACCTGCGGCTCGGCGAGGAGGTCGCCCGCGCCGGCCTGTTCCTGGCCAGCGGCAGCGGCGTCGACGACCCCGCGCTGGCGCAGCTGCTCTCCCGGCTGGCCACCGAGCACGGCGCCGCCGACGCGTTCGAGCTGCTCGTCGCCCGCTACCTCGACGCCCACTCCCGGCGGCTCGCCGTCACCCCGCCGGCCGTCGCCGAGCTGATGGTCCGGCTGGCCTGCCCGGACGGCGGCGTGGTGTTCGATCCGGCGTGCGGCGTCGGCACACTGCCGATGGCCACCGCCGCGCACGAGGTCTTCGTCCAGGACGTCGACCGCGCCGCCGTGATGATCGCCGCCTGCCGGCTGACGCTGCGGGACACCGACGTCGACATGGTCAACGCCGACTCGCTGCGGCACGACGGCTTCGCCGGCCGGCTCGCCGACGCCGTGCTGTGCGACCCGCCGGTCAACGACCGGACCTGGGGCCACGAGGAGCTGATCGGCGACCCGCGGTGGGAGTACGGCGTGCCGCCGCGCGGCGAGCCGGAGCTGGCGTGGGTGCAGCACTGCCTCGCGCACGTCGAACCCGGCGGCATGGTCGCCATCCTGATGCCGCCGACCGCCGCGAGCCGCCGCCCCGGCCGGCGGATCCGGGCCAAGCTGCTGCGTACCGGCGCGCTGCGGGCCGTCATCGCGCTGCCGGAGGCCAACTCCGACCTGTGGCTGCTGTGCCGCCCGACGCCCGAGCTGCGGCCGCCGTCAACGGTGTTGATCACCGACCGTGTGGACGGCGTGGAGGCGGCGTGGCTGGACCCCGCCGCCGAGGACGCGGTGCGGATCATCGACCTGCTCGACGACGACGTCGACGTCAGCCCGGCCCGGCGGCGGCAGCTCGCCCAGGGCCCGGACATCGGCCGCGAGTTCGCCGACGCCGTCGACCGGTTCCGCGAGCTCGACCTGACCCCGCCGGACCTGGCCGTGCTGGTCGAGCACCGGTCCGCGCCGACCACCACCGTCGGCGACCTCGTGCGGTCCGGGGCGCTCGGCGTACGCCACGCGCCGGCCAAGCTGACGCCCGGCGACGACGTTCCCGTGCTGACGCTCGACGATCTCGCCGAGGGACGGCCGGCCGGCGAGCGTGCCGCCGACACCGGCGACCTGGTGATGATCGCACCCGGTGACGTCGTCGCCGCCCCCACCGGCATGGCGCGGGTGGCGACCGAGGTCGCCGCGCTCGGGCCGTACCTCACCGCGTATCGCGTCGACGAGCAGCAGCTGGACGCCCGGTTCCTGGCCGGCGCGCTGCGGGCGTCGACCGCGCGGCCGTCGACCGGGTCGAGCCGGCTGGACGTGCGGCGGACCCAGGTGCCGCGGCTGCCGCTGGCCGAGCAGCGGGCGTGCGGCGAGGCGTTCGAGCGGCTGCTGGCGTTCGAGGACCGGCTGCGGGAGGCCGCCGCGATCGGCGGGACGGTCGTGCGGCTCGGCGTCGACGGCCTGGTCGAGGGTAGCCTGCGGCCAGGACGCTAGCGGGAGGGCCGATGCTCATCGCCGACCGGTACGAGCTCGACGACCTGCCGCTCAGCCGGGGTGGCATGGGCGCCGTGCACGGCGGCTACGACAAGCACCTCGACCGCCGGGTCGCGGTGAAGTTCCTGCACTGGCCCGGCGGTTCCGACGACGAGCTGGAGCAGCGGTTCGTCCGCGAGGCGCGGATCCTGGCCCGCCTGGAGCATCCCGGCGCGCCCGTGCTGTACGACTTCGGCGCCCACGAGGGCCGCCTGTTCCAGGTCATGCAGTTCATCGACGGCGTGACCGTCGCCGATCTCGTCAGCGAGCACGGGCCGGTGCCCGTGCCATGGGCCGCGTCCGTCGCCGCGCAGGCGTGCGCCGTGCTGTCCGCGGCGCACGCGCTGGGCATCTGCCACCGGGATCTCAAGCCCACCAACCTGATGCTGTGCCCCGACGGCAGCGTGAAGGTGCTGGACTTCGGGCTCGCCATCCTGCGGGAGTCAGACCTCGCGCAGTTCACCCGGGCCGGGCAGATCCTCGGCACGCCGGCCTACATGGCCCCCGAGCAGATCCAGCGCGGCGCCGCCGGCCCCGCCAGCGACCTGTACGCCCTGGGCTGCGTGCTGCACGAGATGCTCACCGGCCGGCAGCTGTTCACCGGCCCCACCGCGTACGCCGTGTTCGACCGACAGGTCAAGGAGCTCCCGCCCGACGTGCCCGGCCTGCCGCCGGCCCTCAACCAGCTGCTCCAGGACGTGCTGGAGAAGGCCCCCGAGCGCCGCCCCGCCGACGCCACCGTGCTCTACGACCGGCTGCTCCCCTTCGTCACCGACCTCCCGCCCCTTCCCGGCTTCCTCGACCCCACCCCCAGCCCCGCCCGCATGTACTCGCAGGCCGCCGGCCGCCTTCCCTGACCCGATCCGGACGTGGATCGCCGGAAGAACGGCTCGCCCGCGAGGATCGGACAGTCGCTGCCGATTGATCCGACGGTGTGGTCCCGGAACCGGCGCGTTCGGGTCGTGACGGTCGCACATTCGGTCGAAAGTGCGGTGACCTCGATTTCAGCGACGTCGGGGTCGGCTACCTTGGAGTGCGTGCGGTAGAGCGGTTATCCGCAGCGCACGACCGCCCGATGAGATCGAAGCGACCCGACCTGCACCGACGGCCGGTGGGCGCGTTCGACTTGTTCCGGCGAAGAATTCAGTTCTGGGCCGCAAGTGGCCAGTGGAGGAAAGATGTCTCGTCTCCTGGGGAAAGTAGCCGCGAGTGTCGGGGCGGTGGCGCTGCTGTGCGCGACGGCGGTCGGCACCGCATCGGCATCGGTCGCCGACGATCCGGGCGGCACGCGCGTGCCGGCCGGCCAGGTCGACGCCACCGGAGTCACCACCGACATCCAGCCGGTGGTCTGGGAACAGGACGGCGGCCGGACGCTGGCCGTGGTCGCCGAGGAAGGCGGCTGCGTCAGGGTGAGCGGCCGGTTGTCCAAGCAGACGGCGACCGAGGTCGACTTCCAGGTCGTGAGCGTCGTCGTCAAGCACGTGGTGTGCCCCCAGTTCGTCCGCAACGTCTGGGTGACGGTGCACCTCGATGCCCCGCTGGGCGACCGCACGGTCGTCTTGAGCACGGTCAACCAGTAGTCGTCATACGGAAGTCGTAGGCGGCGGGAATCGGTTCCGGGCCGGCGATCAGGGCCCACGTGTGGTTGAGGGATTCCTCGCCCTCACGGAGGTCTGCCACCTCGAAGCCGGCGTCGAAGACGGCCCGTGCGCCGGCGATGTCGCCGCGGGCGTGGCGGATGCGGGCGTCCATCAGGCGCAGGCGCCCGAGGGAGGCGACATCCTCCGGCAGCGAAGCCAAAACGGCCGCGGCGGCGTCGGCGGAACCGGCGGTGAGCAGTGCCTCCAGGGCTTCGACGGCCAGCGCCGGCACTGACGGCGCCAGCTCGATGGCCCGTGACAACAACACACCCGCCTGCGCCGGCCGGGCGAAAGCCAAGGCACGCAAGGACCACGGGGACTCCGCCAGCGCCAGCGACTGCTCCCAGGCGGACTCCGCGCCGAGCAGGTCGCCGTGGTACCAGCGCGAAACGCCCAAGTGGTACAAAGAAAACCACGAATCCGGCGCGGCCTCCAGCAGTGACGACCACGCCACCAGCGTGCATCCGGGCGGCGACAACGGATCCGGGACCGGCATCGCACCGTCCAGCAACGCCAGCCACGGCTCCTGCTCCGGCCCCAGCGAGTCGAACGGCGTGCCGGGCAAGGGATCCGTCCCGGTTCGCAGCAACTCCAACGCACCCCACCCGGCCCCGGCGAACAGCCGCGAGGGCTCGGAGTCCGCCACCGACCGCCACGAATCCAGTGGCAGCGCGGGAATGTCGCCGTACGGGCCGTACGCCTCCAACCAGTCCCACGACGCCCCGCCCGGCATCGGCACGTACTCGAACTGGGTCGGGGCCAGCCCGGCCTGGATCTCCAGGTAGCCGCCGGTCCCCGGCGCGAGCCACGACTGCCACCGCCGCCCGCCCGCGCCCGTCCCCCACACGAACAACTTCCGGCCACGCAGGCGATCCGTCGACGCCTGCATCAGGCCGAAGCCGTCGTCGTCGACGGCGGCGATCCAAGGCTGTTGGCCGGCGGGGATGTCGTAGAACAGGTCGGCGGCGTCCCGGTCGGCCACCGTGACGTGCGAAGCGTCCACACGGGACAGTTTCTGGCTGTACCCGTAGTGCCAACCCTCCTGAGCCGGCACGAGGATCCGGGTGTCGTCCGTGCGGGGTACCGCGGCATTGGACCACCAGTAGGCGGGAACCTCCTGCTGCCAAGGGTTTCGGATCCGCACGCCGACGTACAGGAACTCCGATTCCGGCGGCAGCCACAGATCCACCTGGTACACCAGGTTCCGAGTCCGCTCCCACTCCCACAGCCGCAGCACCGGCGACCCGTCCGGGCCGTCGACGGTCCCCGCGAACATCGGGGCGCACGTCATGGTGGTGTGCCCGGTGCTGCCGAGGTTCCACTCCACGCCGCCCGCGAACCACGCGTTGCGCAGCGCCAGATTGGCCGGCTGGAACACCGGGTTGCGGAACAGCAGGTCCCGCCCGGACGCCTTGTGCAGCAACGAATGGAGCCGGCCGCCGAGCCCTGGCAGGACGGTCGCCCGCAGGTGGTCGTTCTCCAGCACGACCGCCGGCAGGGTGGTCTCGACCCGTGACCGCCCGTAGCCGTCCTGGAGCAGGCACGGCAGCACCTTGGCCCGGTCCGCCCCCAGCACCGGCAGCGGATTCTCGGGCCCGAGCGCCGCGGCCGGCAGCCCGAGTTCGGTCACGGTCAGTGTGGTTTTCCGCCCCATGCCCGTGATCTAACGGCACCTGTCAACGCGCCCCGCGGTTCGCAAACGTTTGCCGCCCCGAATCGCTCGCACGACCGCCCCGAGCAGGGCAGAGTGGGCGTCATGACCTCGATCATCGGCCTCGCGAAGGCGGCCACGGTGGCCGCCATCGACACGACGGTCGCCCTCGTGTCGCTGCCGGCCCGGGCGATCGGACTGGTCGGCGCGGCCGAGTCGCTCGTGGAGCGCATCAACGACGTGGTGCAGCGGGCCGAGCGCCTGGTCACCGAGGTGGAGGCGATCGCCGCGACGGCCGGCGTGGTGGTGGTCGACGCGGCCCGCATCAGCGACGAGGCGGCGGTCGTGGTCGGCGACGCCAAGCGGGTCAGCGGCAAGGCGGCCATCATCGTGGACGAAGCCGCGCTGGTCAGCGGCAAAGCGGCCCTCGTCGTGGACGACGCCGCGGTCGTCAGCGGCAAAGCGAATCTGATCGTGGACGACGCGGCCGTGGTCAGCGGCAAGGCCGCGCTCGTGGTGGACGGCGCGGCGCTGGTCAGCGGCAAGGCGGCGGTCATCGTCGAGGACGCGGGGAAGGTGAGCGACGAGGCCGCCGCGGTCGTGGCCATGGCCGAGAGCACCGCGACCATCGCCAACGAGCTGATCCGCCTCTACGAGCCGATCGCCAACCGGGCCGCGCCGCTGGCCGGCCGCTTCGTCGAGGAGCTCTCCGAGGACGAGGTCGAGGCGGCGATCAAGCTGGTCGACGAGCTGCCCCGGCTGACCGAGCACCTCACCACCAACATCCTGCCCATCCTGAGCACCCTGGACCGGGTCGGCCCGGACGTCACCGAGCTGCTCAAGGTGACCCGGGACGTGCGGCGGGCCATCGTGGGCATCCCCGGCTTCGGCTTCTTCCGCCGCCGGGGCGCGGAGCGCATCGGCGAGCCGGACGACAAGGCGACCGACTGACGACGCACAGCGAGCGTCGCGGTTGCCCAGCAGTGGCATACACCATTTCGAGTGATCCTCAGATGGGTGATGGGCGTCTCCCGTTGTGACAGCACACCACTGGGAGGGCGTCATGAACATCAAGGCATTCGCCGCCATCGGCCTGGCCGGAATCGCGGTCTTCGCGACCGCCGGCACCGCCTCGGCCATGCCCGGCGACCACCTCTGCACCGCCAACGAGGTCACCGCCAGGCTCGTCGCCGGCGACCCGGGCGCCGGCCAGCGCTACGCGAACGTGCAGTTCACCGCCAAGCCGGACCGCGGGTGCAGCCTCCAGGGCGCCCAGCCGGTGAGCCTGGCCGGCGCGCCGGGCATCGACGTGGTCACCGACCGCGGCGAGGGCAAGCTGGTGACCATCGCCAACGGCGAGTCGGCGAGCATGCTGCTGCACTGGTCCGGCATCAACGCCCCGGCGCAGCAGGTGACCCCGAGTTCGGTGAAGATCACCCTGGCCCACGACACCTTCATCACGCTGCCGTGGAACCAGGGCCCGCTGGACGACAGCCAGGAGGCACACGGCCTTCGGGTAAGCGCTGTCCAGCCGGGCGCCGCGCAGTACTGAGCTGGAAACCGAAGGGCCGCCTCCGCGAAAGCCGAGGCGGCCCTAGGGCTTCACACCCGGTTCCCCAGCAGCCCGCGCAGCTGGTTCAACAGGTCGCTGCGGGTGTCGCTGCCGAGCCGCTGCCGCATCCGCGCCACGTGGTACTCCACGGTTTTCGCGGATATGAACAGCTTCTCGCCGATCTGCTTGTACGTCAGCCCACTGACCACGAGCTCCGCCACCTCGCGCTCCCGGTCGCTGAGCGTGGTCGCATTGTCGGTGAGCGGGGCCTCCTGCTGCGGTTCCTGTTGCCGGCCCTGGATGATCCGCGCGCAGTCGAGTAAACCGACCATCGCCGCGCGGTCGGTGGTGCGGATCGCGGCCTGCCCGGCCAGCCGGGCGCCGTCCCACACGAGGCCGGCGGCGGCCAACGCCCGCGCGGACGTCTCGGTCTCCACGGCGTCGACGTCGCCCGCGAGCAGCTTCACCCAGACCCGGGCGCCGTCGGCGACCGCGGCGCAGAACGGATGCGCCGGCGCGAACCGGGCGAGATCGGCGGCGTGCCGCGAGGCGTCCTCGGGATGCTCGTCCAACACCGCCGCGTGCATCCGGTTCCAGGACAGAGCGGTCGACCACAGCGGCGGATTCCCCAGCTGCTGCAACAACTCCGTGGCCTGCGCGAGGTGCGGCGCCAGCCGCTCGGTGTCGTGCAGTCTGCCCGCGGCGACGGCCAGCTCTCCGAGCGGCAGCAACGCGAACAGGTCCGCCGGGTGCCGCACGATCGCCTCACGGGCCCGGTCCCACACCGTCCGCAGCGCGGACAGGTCGCTGTCGCGACGGGCCAGCCCGATCTCCAGACCCGTTGCCAGCAGCCAATCCCGCGGCTCCACCGGCCCGTTCGACGTCGCGGCGAGCAGATCGGCCCGCGCCGCCTCGAAGCCGCCGCGGAGCATCGCGGTCCAGCCCCGCAACAACAGATGCCGGCGCAGCGCGATCGCGCCGCCCATGCCGGAGTCGATGGCCCGCCGCAGCACGGATTCGGCCACGGTGAACTCGCCGCAGTGCATCGCCACCAGCGCCGCCAGCGCGGCCGGGGTGTCGGGCAGCAGAACGTTGCGCCCCAACGGTTCGATCAGCACGGCGGCCCGGGTCAGGGTGGCCAGCGCGGTGGTCGCGGAGCCGGTGACGGACTCCCGCACGCCCTGCGCCAGCTGTCGCGCGGCCCCGGCCAGCAGCGTCGGCGGTCCGCCGACACCCGGCTGCGACAGCAACTCGTCGGCCTCGGCCAGCCGGCCGGTGCCGATCAACCCCAGCGCCGCGAACGGGACGGACGAGCCCTCGCCGGCCCAGCGGTACAACTCGGTGCTGCTGCCCAGCAGTCCTCGGTGCGCCAATACGGCCGCCGCCACGCTGGCGCCGTGCGCCCGGTCGGCTGCCGCCTCGGCGGCGATCGCCTGGTCGGCGAGGCGTAAGCCGCCGTCCAGGTCGCCGGACAGCGCCGCCGCCTCGGCCCGCCGCGCGGCCAGCGCCAGCGCGGGCTCGCCGGCGTCGACCGCGGCGGTGAACAGCTGGGCCGCCAGCGCGGGCGACTCGGCCAGTGCCTCGTCGCCGGCCGCCTTGAACGCCGCCGCGAACAGTGGGCCGCTCACCGGCATGCCCAACAGCGGCCGGACCAACGGCAGCAGCGGACCGCTGCGCGCCAGCTGGATCTCGATCAGCCGCTGGTGCAGGCTCAGCCGCCGCTCCCACGGGCTCAGCGCGACCAGCGCCCGTTGCGCTATCGGCAACAAGATCCCGTACTCGTCGAGCAGGCCGCTGGCCCGGGCGCCGTCCATGGCGTCCCCCAGGGCGTCCAGGTCCATGCCCAGCAGCGACGCCAGCAGGTCGGTGCGCACGCCCGCGCCCAGGGCCGTGGCCAGCAGCAGCCGGCGCACGCTCTCGTCGAGGTTCTCCACCTCGTAGCGGAAGCCCTCGACCGCGGCCGCCGGCACGGAGCAGTCCTCGGTCTCCGACACGGCCCGCACCAGCCGGTCCACGAACCGCGGCACCCCGCCGGTCTGCACGCCGACCAGGTCGACCAGGTCGTCGGACGGCTTGGCGCCCAGCAGCAGACCGGCCCGCTCGCCGATCTGCGCCCGGCTCAGCGGCCCCAGCAGCACCGGCGGCCGCACCCGGGTCACGGCGTCGACCAGCTCGGTCAGCGCCGCCCGGCGCGGCCAGGGCCGGTACGCGACGGCGAGCTGCGCGCTGCCGGTGACCGCCAGCCCGCGCAGCGCCCGTAACCGGTCGTCGTCGAGCTGGTGGGCGTCGTCCACGAGCACCGCGGCGTCCCGCGCCGGCAGCTCGTGACGGCCGTCGTACACGGGCACGCCGGCGTCGCGGTAGATCTGCGCCCACCGGCTGAGCAGGGCGGTCTTGCCGTACCCGCCGGGCGCGCGAACGCCCACCACCCGCGGCGCGGACGGATCGGCGGCGATCGACTCGTCCAGCTGCCGTAGGTCGGACTCCAACACCATCACAGGCCGCCCCCGACCGGTGTGGTGAAGTACTGGAGCACCAGATACGCGCAGGCCAGGACCAGTAGCAGCGTCACGATGCCGATGACCAGGCCGCGCCGGCTGGCCTTGCGCCGCCGCCGGCGCCCGCGCGGGGCGGCGGTCAGCGCCGGCTTGGCCGGGACCAGGTCCGGTGGCTCGGTCTCCACCGGCGGTCTGGCCGGCGGCTCCTCGACCTGGACGTCCTCGTCGACGGCGTCGGGATCGTCCATCGGGAACAGCACCACGGTCTCGTCGGTGATCTTCGCCATGACGACCGTCTCGGCGACCGGGTTGACCGGCTCGGGCAGCGACCGCGACGCCAGCAGCGCGGCGCCGGCGGCGACGGTGGCCTCGGGCGCGGCGTCGACCAGCACCGGCCGGCGCAGCCGCTCGCCCAGCACCTGCCGGACCAGCGGGATCCGCGCCGAGCCGCCGACGAGCACGATCGCGCCCAGCCGCTCCGGCGTGAGACCGGCGCCCGACAGCGCTCGCAGCAGAACGTCCACTCCCTGGAACAACAACGGCCTGATCAGCTCCTCGAACTCCGCACGGGTGACCCGGACCTGCAGCGGCGCCACGACCGCCTCCGGCGCCACGGACAGGGTGTGCTTGGCCTGCACACACTCCTGCCGCAGCTTGGCGAGGTCGTCCCAGCCGGTCACCGGGTCGACCCTGGACACCGGGTCGGGTCTGCCCGCGGTGACGAGGGCGACGAGTTCGTCGTCGAAATCGGCGCCGGCCGGGTGCTGCGAGGTCTCGGAGCGACCGATGATCTCGAAGCCGCCCGCGGCCGGGCGCAGCAGGGTGGCGGTCACCGACGTGCCGCCGAGGTCGAACACGGCGATCGGGGCCGGCCCGTCGATGCGGTGCCGGGCGGCCGCGGCCACCGCGGCGGCCACCGGCTCGGGCACTAGGGCCGCGCCCCCCAGGCCCACTCGGGACAGCGCCTCCCGGAGCAGGTCCAGCCGGTAGGGGCCCCAGGTGGGCGGGTGCGTGACGGTGACCCGGGCCGGCCGGTCGCCGTGGTGGGCGGCGACCTGCTCGACGATCCGGTCGATGCCCGACGCCATCAGCTCGTGCGCGTTGTGCTGGCGATTGCCCAGCACGATGGGCACGTCGTCGCCGATACGTCCGACGAACTGGCCGGGATCGGCCGAGACCGGCGACACCGGGTGCGGGGCACCCCGATGCGGTCCGTCGAGCCGGGTGATCGCGGCGGCGGCGCGGCTGGCTCCGACATCGATCCCTAGCGTGTACGGCAAGTGTTCCTCCGCGAGGCGCAGCGGCCGGGGGCTCAGGTGAATGGGGAAAAGGTAACCCATTCGTGATCCGGTGCCGTAACGAAGGGGGCTCCCTAGTGCCCCAGGCGGCCCGCCGGGCCCGATCCCTAGGCGGTCACCAGGCAGGACTGGGAGTGATCCCGGATGGCGTACGGGCCGCCAGCCCCTACGGTTCTGCCCCAGCACGGCTCACACCGTGATCATCCCCGTCAAGTCCCCCGATCGAAGTCAGGAGCACCACCCCATGGCCCAGACGCTGCACGAGTTCACCCTCGGCCTGGTTCGCGACGAGCAGCTGCGGTCGCTGTTCGCGGCCGACCCGGCGGGTGTCTTGCAGTCCGCTGGCCTCGGCGACATCACCGCCGCCGACGTGCACGAGATCCTGCCCCTCGTGCTGGACTACGCGCCGACCCCCGTGGTCGAGGCGTTCGAGCAGAGCATCGGCGGCGGCCTCCCGAGCCTCCCCGGTGGCGACGCCGTCAGCACCCTCCAGGAGCTGACCCAGCACCTCACCAGCATCGCGCCGGCGCTGCCGGTCGACAGCCTGCCGGGCCTGCCCACGGCCGGCCTTCCCACGGCGGGCCTGCCGTCCCTGCCGGGCCTGTCCGAGCTGCCGATCGAGCGCAGCCTGCCCACCGTCCCGGGCCTGGGCGACGTCACCGGCGCCCTGCCGCTCCCCGGCCTCGACGCCGTCACCGGCGCCCTCCCGATCGACGGCGCGCTGCCGTCGCTGCCGATCGACGGCGCCATCCCGGCCCTGCCGATCGACGGCGCCATCCCGGCCCTGCCGCTCGACGGCGTCACCGGCGCCCTCCCGGCCGTCCCCGGCCTGCCGACGGACGCCCTGAGCGACCCGACCGCGCTGGTCGGCGACGTCCGCAGCGCGGTGGCCGACCCGGGCCGCGCGGCGTACGGCGTGCAGTCCATGACCGAGCAGATCGTCCAGGGCGCGCCGGCCGTGGCCGCGCACGGCCTGCCGGTCGCCGGCCTGCTGGGCGGCGCGGGCCTCCCGGGCCTGGGCGCCGCTGGTGACGTCACCAAGACGCTCGACACCACCGTCCACTCCGCCACCGGTGTGGCCGGCAACGTCCCGGTCGCCGGCAAGCTCGTCGCCGACACCACCGGCCACGTCACCGGCGCGGTGCACTCGGTCGACGTGGACGGCGTGGCCAAGACGGCCGCCGGCCTGACCGACATCACCAAGATCGCCAACGGCGACCCGATCCACGCCGTCACCAACATCGGCGACGTGTCGCACACCCTGGACACCATCAACTCGGTGACCAGCTCGGTGCACGGCGACCAGGTCCTGCAGCACGTCAGCGGCTGCGTCGACGCAGGCGTCAAGGACCTGAACATCGGCAACGACAACCACGTCGGCATCGGCGACATCAACCTTGGTGGCGTGCACGTGGGTGATGTGACCCACAACCTGGACGCTCACCTGCCCGGTTTCTGATCCTTCCTCCCTTCAGTGACCGGTGACTGACTCCAGGCCGGGCCCGCTCCCTCAGCGTGGGCCCGGCCTGGTGTGCATCACCCGATCGAACGGGACACAATCACCCGGGTGATGACCATGACGGCCCTCGATGTGATCGACGAGGCGCTCCGGCAGCCGGCCATCGGCCGCCGGCGCGACCTGACCAGCAGGCTCAGCCGCCTGCGGGGCAGACTTGCCGACCCGGCGATCCGGGTCGTGGTCGTCGGCGGTCTCAAGCAGGGCAAGAGCCAGCTGGTCAACGCCCTGCTCGGGGCCACCCTGTGCCCCGTGCACGACGACGTGGCCAGCGCCGCGCCGGCCGTGATCCGGCACGCCGAGCAGCCGTGGGCGGCGGTCGTGCGGCCCGGGCAGCAGCGGCTGGAGCCGGTCGAGCTCGACCGGATCGCCGAGGAGATCAGCGGCGGCCAGGTGGTGCGGGCCGAGATCGGCGTGCCCCGAGCGGTGCTCACCGGCGGACTGGTCATCGTGGACACTCCCGGCGTGGACGGGCTGCGGTCCGAGCACACCAGCCGGACGCTGGCGGAGCTGGCCGAGGCCGACGCCGTGCTGGCCGTCACCGACGCGCTGACCGAGCTGTCGCCGGCGGAGCTCCAGTTCCTGCGCTTCGCCACGACGATCTGCCCGAACGTGTTGGGCGTGCTGACCAAGACCGACCTGAGCCCGCGCTGGCGGGCGCACCTGGAGCGCAACCGGATGCTGGTCGCCGAGGCCGGGCTGGCGATCCCGATGGTGGCGGTGTCCTCGGTGCTGCGCGAGCGGGCGCTGGCCACCAGCGACCAGGACGTCAACGCCGAGTCCGGTTTTCCGGCGCTGGTGAGCTATCTGGAGAACACCGTCAAGGCCCAGGCCGGCCTGCTGGCCCGGCGCTCGGCGTCGGAGGCCATCCTCGCGGTGACCGAGCAGGTGTCGCTCGGGCTGCGGGCCGAACTGTCCACACAGGACCCGTCGTCGATCGGCGGCCTGGAGGACGCCCAGCGCGCGGCCGAGCTGCTGCGCCGGCAGTCGGCGCGGTGGCAGAACATGCTGATGGACGGCATGGCCGACCTGATGTCCGATGTGGATCACGACCTTCGCGAGCGCACCCGGATCATCCTGCGGCATACCGACCAGGCCTTCGACAAGGCCGACCCGGCCAAGACCTGGGACGCCTACTGCGACTGGCTCGCCGACAAGCTCACCGACGCCGTGCTGCGCAACTACGACTGGACGGTGGAGCGCACGCACTGGCTGGCCCAGCGCATCGCCGAGCAGTTCGACGAGGAGAGCCGCGGCACCATCCCGGACCTGGGCCTGCGCGACCCGGCCACCGTGCTGGAGCGGATGGGGGCGTTGCTCACCCCGGACCTGGCGCCGCCGGGCATCGCCAACAAGGTGATCACCGGCCTGCGCGGCTCGTACAGCGGCATGCTGATGTTCGGGCTGCTGACCAGCCTGATGGGCATGCCGCTGGTGAACTTCGTGTCCGTCGGCGCGGGCGCGGTGATGGGCGCGAAGACGTTGAAGGAGGAGCGGGACGCGCAGCTCAAGCGCCGCCAGGCCGTGGCCAAGACGGCGGTGCAGCGGCACATCGACGAGCTGGTGTTCCAGGTCGGCAAGCACAGTCGGGACGCGCTGCGGCAGGTGCAGCGGCGGTTGCGGGAGCACTTCACCGAGCAGGCGGAGCAGTTGCAGGACAACCTGAGCGACACCATCCGGCGGGCCCGCGAGCTGGCCAGCGCCGACCTGGCCGCGCGCAACCAGCGCAACCAGAGCATCGCCGAGGAGATCAACACGTTGGTGGCGCTCCGGCAGCGCGCCCAGGCCCTCGCGCTGACGTCGTGATCACGCAGGAGGTCCTCACCGAGGACGTGCGCACGATGCTGGAGTGGGCGCTGCGGCTCTACCGCGGCAGCGGCAAGGCGACGAACTTCCTGGCGCAGCAACGGCAGCTGTTCGAGGAGCCGCTGCGGGTGGGCGTCACCGGGCGGCCCAAGGCGGGCAAGTCGACGCTGCTGGACGCGTTGGACGAGGACGACTTCATCGAGGGGCACACGTCCGATGTGGACGCCGTGCTGCACCTGACCGGGCCGGTGCGCGCCGAGGACCGGGCGGCGCTGCAGGGCAATCCCCTGCCCGTCAACACGATCGTCGTGCTGTCCCGGGCCGACGAGCTCGGCGGCGGGCGGGTGGACGCGATGACGTCGGCCAAGATGATCGCCCGCCGGCTGCGGGCGGAGCCCGAGCTCGGCGAGATGTGCCAGGACGTCGTTGCGGTGGCCGGACTTCTGGCCGTCGCCGGGCGGACCCTGACCGACGCGGAGTTCGACACGCTCGCCGCGCTGGCCGCCCTGCCCCGGGTGGAGCTGGACGAGCTCGTGCTGTCCACCGACCGGTTCCTGAACCCCGCGCTGGAGGATGTGGTGCTGCGGCAGGGTTTGCTGGAGCGGCTCGGGCTGTTCGGCGTGCGGCTGTCGACGACGCTGGTGCGCCGGGGCTACGGCGATCCGAGCCGGTTGGCCGCGGAGTTGGTGCAGCGCAGCGGGTTGAACGACCTGCGGCTGACGATCAAGCGTCAGTTCACCGAGCGGGCGCCGGTGCTGAAGGCCCGGTCGGCGCTGGTCGCCGTCGAAAGGGTGCTGCGCGCCGAGCCCCGTTCCGAGGCCCGCGGCCTGCACGCCGAGGTGGAGCGGATCCAGGTCACCACCCAGGACTTCCGGGAGCTGCGGCTGCTCGCGGCGTTGCAGACCGGCCGGGTCGAGCTGCCCAGCGAGATCGCCGCCGAGGCCGAGCAGCTGCTGGGCCGCGCCGGCACCAGCCCCGGCAGCCGCCTCGGTCTCACCGACGACGAGGACCAGCTGCCGCTGGCCCTGACCGTGCTGGACCGCTGGCAGCGCTACGCCGCCAACCCCGCCTTCCGCCGCGCCCAGACCGAAGCCGCCAAGACCGTGGTCCGCACCTGCGAAGGCATCATCGACACCCTCACCCGCTGAACCCCCGCGAGTCGCGCTCACAGACACACCGAAATCCGGTTTCAGGCACAACCGAGCCCCCAGTCTCCGATCTGCGCGAAACGCACATTCGGTGTGCCCCAGAGCGCGACTCGCCGGGTTGGTTTACCCCCGCGAGTCGCGCTCTGGGGCAGGGCGAATGTCGGTTTGGGCGCGACTCGCGGGGGTTCCGCAGTGGGTGTGGATCACCGGGAGGACTATGTCGTCGATGATGGCGGTGATGGTGGGGTCGTCGACCATGACGCCGTAGACGAGGGTTTCGCTGCGGAGGAGGTCGAACGGGAGGCGCAGCACGCGGTCGCCGCACTGGTCGGTCAGCAGCTCGCCGCGGGCGACGGCCCGGGTCAGGGTCGGGCGGACCAGCTCGACGACCTCGCCCTGACGGAGGCGGCTGCGTAGCTCGGCGAACACCTCGGGATCGCGGAACGTCTCGGTGATCAGCCCGGGCAGCGTGTCGCCGGGGACCCCGCGGTAGCGGCGGATGCCCCGGCCGACGAGCTCGATCAGGTCGCCGCGCAGCGAACCCGTGTCGATGTCGGCCTCTTCGAGCGGCAGGTTGTGGGCCAGCGCGGCGATCACCAGCTTGGGCCTGGTCGGCCAGCGCCGGTAGATCACCGGCTTGCTGGTGCCGGCCCGCGCCGCCACGTTCTCCATGGTCAGCCTGGGATAGCCGACCTCGAGCAGCTCCGCCCAGGCGGCGGTGAGCAGCGCGTCCTCCAGCTCCTCGCCGCGTCGCCGGGCCCCGGCCATCTCCAGACTCCCCGATTAGATCCGTTGCGTTTCTTCGGACCGAAGCCTACCCTCGAAGAGAAGATACGCTCCGTTTCTTAATTGCCGTTTTCTTACAGTGGCGGGGGAACACTCATGACCGACACCATCCCGGACCTCTCGCTCCACCGCAGCTGCCCGTACGGGCCGCCGGACCAGGCCGCCGAGCTGCGGGAACGCGGGCCGGTCGCGCGCGTACGGCTGTTCGACGGCAGCACCCCGTGGCTGGTCACCGGCCACGCCGAGGCCCGCGCGCTGCTGAGCGACCCGCGCGTGTCGTCCGACCGCAGCGCGCCCGGCTTCCCGATGCCGGTGCCGACGCCGGGCCCGCGACCGTCCAACCTGTCGGCGACGCTGATCGCCAACGACCCGCCGGTGCACAGCCGGCTGCGCCGCATGGTGATCCCGTCCTTCACGGTGCGCAAGGTCGCCGCGCTGAAGCCGAAGATCGAGGCCATCGTCACCGAGCGGCTGGACGCGATGCTCGCCGCCGGCTCGCCGGCCGACCTGATGGCCGACTTCGCGCTGCCGGTGCCGTCGAGGGTGATCTGCGAGCTGCTGGGCGTGCCGTACGAGGACCACGAGTTCTTCGAGGAGCAGTCCCGCCGCCGCCTCGACGCCGACGGCCAGGCCATCCAGAACCTGATCAAGTACCTGCACGACCTGGTCGGCAGGAAGATCGACAATCCCGGCGACGGCCTGCTCGACGACCTGATCGCCGAGCAGCTCAGGGAGGGCGCGCTCGACCACACCGAGCTGGCCACGATGGGCATGGTGATGCTGATCGCCGGCCACGACACCACCGCCAACATGATCACCCTCGGCACCCTGGCCCTGCTCAGCACCCCGGACCAGCTGGCCAAGGTCCGCGCCGACGAGGCCGCGATCCCGGGCGCGGTCGAGGAACTGCTGCGCTACCTGACCATCGCCGGCACGCTGAGCCGCATCGCCACCGACGACATCGAGCTCGGCGGCCGGACCATCAAGGCCGGCGAGGGCGTGCTGGTGGCCAGCGCCGTCGCCAACCGCGAGCAGTCCGACGACCTGGACGTGGACCACCCGCTGCGCCAGCACCTGGCGTTCGGCTTCGGCATCCACCAGTGCCTCGGCCAGAACCTGGCCCGCGCCGAGCTGGAGATCGCCTTCACCCAGCTGTTCCGCCGCATCCCGACGCTGCGGCCGGCCGTGCCGCTGGACGAGGTGCCGCGCCGCGATAACGCCCTGCTGTCCGGCGTGACGGCGCTCCCGGTCTCGTGGTAGATCACATACCGGGGCAGGTACTTGAAATTTGAACGACCTCCCGCCTACTATGTTGAATGTTCAACTAGTGAGCGGGAGGTCCTGTCATGCGGTTGCCGACCCTGTACCTGAGCCACGGCGCGCCGCCGCTGGCCGACGACGAGCTCTGGACGGCCCAGCTGGCCGCCTGGTCGAAGGATCTGCCCAAGCCCAAGGCGATCCTGATGGTCTCCGCGCACTGGGAGGAGGCGCCGCTGACCGTCTCCGCGACCACCACCGTGCCGCTGGTCTACGACTTCTGGGGCTTCCCGCAGCACTACTACGAGGTGCAGTACGCCGCCCCCGGCGCGCCGGCGCTGGCCAACCGCGTCCGGCAACTGCTCGGCCAGCAGGTGCACGGGCAGCAGGTCCACAGCGCCCCCGAGCGCGGCCTCGACCACGGCGCCTACGTGCCGCTGGTGGAGATGTACCCGGACGCCGACGTGCCGGTGCTCCAGATGTCCATGCCCACCCTGGACCCCGAACAGCTGATGGAGATCGGCCGCAAGCTCGCGCCGCTGCGCGACGAGGGTGTGCTGATCATCGGCAGCGGCTTCTTCACCCACAACCTGCGCGCGCTCCAGGCGCCCGGCACGCCGACCTGGTCCGCCGAGTTCGACGAGTGGGGCCACCAGGCCCTCGACGCCGGCGACCTCGACTCGCTGCTGGACTTCCAGCACAAGGCCCCGGCCAGCCGGCTCGCCCACCCGCGCACCGAGCACTTCGCGCCGCTGTTCGTCACGCTCGGCGCCGGCGAGGACGAGCTGTCCACGCAGCGCACGGTGATCGACGGCTTCTGGCACGGCCTGGCCAAGCGCTCCGTCCAGATCGGTTAGCCCTGCCCAGAGGTCAGCCCGCGCCGAAGGCCACCCGGTTGATCCACGGCCCGCGGTCGGGGAACACCACGAACAGGTCGGCGACCTCGTCCACGGGCATCAGCGGCCCCGTGGCCACCGCGTACCGCCGGCGGTCCTTCGTCGGCGGCACCAGCACGGTGCCGAGCAGCCGGCCATCCGGTGCGCCGCAACGGAGTTCGACCGGCACCGGCTCGCCGGTGGCGTTGGACGCGGTGACGCTCCACGACCGGCAGCCGCTGGCGTCGTACCCGAGCAGCCCCAGCCAGGCGCCGTCCTTCACCGCCGACACCACCGGCCCGACCTCGCTGGAGATGTCCACCAGGCCGACGCCCATGGACTCGTCGTACGAGTGCGAGCTGATCGAGGTCCGCGCCAGCGTGCGGGGCCGCAGCGTCTCGCCGCGCACGTCCAACACCGCGCTGGTGGCGGGTTTCGCCGACGAGCTGCCGACGAAAACCTCGTGCAGCGCCGATTCCACCACCCAGCGGTCGCGCGTGACGTCCCAGAAGGACAGATCGGTGGCGCGCAGGCGGAACCGCACGGTCACGGCGGATCGTGCCGGGACAAGCACCTTCCTGAAGTCCCGCAACACCTTCCGCGGCTGCCGCACCTGCGAGTTGAGCTGCCGCGTGTACAGCTGCACGACTTCGTGGCAGTCGCGGAACCCGTTGTTGCGCACCCGAACCGTCACCGTCACGCTGGCGTCGGAATCGACCACCCGGTCGCTGAGGTCCATTTCCTCGTACGTGAACGTGGTGTACGTCAGCCCGTGACCGAAGGGGTACAACGGTTCCGTGGTCTGGTACATGTACGTGCCGTTGCCCTGGATCAGGTCGTAGTCCAGGGTCGGCGGCAGGTCGGTGTCGGCGCGATACCAGGTCTGTGGCAGCCGCCCGGACGGCGCCTGGTCGCCGAACAGGATGTCCGCGGTGGCCCGATCCGACGCCCGGCCCGGGTGCGCGCTCCACAGGATCGCCGGCAGGTAGGTGTCCTCCCAGCGCAGCGCGTACGGGTAGTCGCTGCGCACCACCAGCACCACGTTCGGGTTGGCGGCGCGCACGGCCCGGATGAGCTGGTGCTGCTGCGGCGGCAGTTCCAGCGTTGAGCGGTTCCCGTTGTCCAGCGCGGGATTGCTGCCCACGGCCAGCACGACGACGTCCACCTCGCGGGCCAGCGCCACGGCGTCGCCGATGCCGTGCGAAACCCGTTGCCACTCCAGCGGTTCGCCGTCCGGGGTGGCCATCGTGCCGTCGGGACCGGCGATCGCCTCGATCGTCTCGGTGTCCGACTCCAGTGTGAATCGGCCCTGCCGCCATTCGATGAGCTCGAACTCGCCCTGGCGGCCGGACACCGTGACCAGGTCCGATCCGCTGACGTACTGGGCGGTGACCCGGCGGCTCAACTCGGCCGCGAGGCCGTCGCCGTGCGGGCCGATGACCGCCAGCCGCATGCCGGGGCCGACCAGCAGTGGCAGCAGACCGTCGTTGCGCAGCAACACGATCGACTCCCGCGCGGCGCGGTTGACGAGCTCGCGATGCCCCCTGCGGTCCACCCTCGCCGGGCCGGCGCTGGACGCCAGCAGTTGCAGGCGCAGCATCAGCATCCGCCGGGCCGCCGCGGTGATCAGCGGCTCGGTCACCTCACCCCGTTGGCACGCCTGGGAGATCGCCTCGACGGTGTCGCCGCCGCCCATGAAGCCGTCCGCGCCGAGCCGCAGCGCCAGCGCCTGGCCGCCGGCGGTCAGCGGCCGGCCGGGCAGCTTCTCGCTCCAGATCGCCGCGTCGCCGTCGCTCCAGCCCCGCACCACGAACCGCACCAGCTGGGCGGCCAGCGCCGGGTACTCCTCCATCATCAGCTGCGACAGCACGATCCCGGCGGCGCCGCCGGTCTCGAACACCGCGCGGAACACCGGCATCTCGTACTCGTTGAACACGCGCAGGTTGAAGCCCGGCGCCATGGCGCAGCGGTCGAGGTGGTCCACGTGCCGCACGACCGGCACGGTCTTCGGGTGCACCTTCTCCGGCCCGCGCAGGCCCAGCGCGAACACCGCGCCGAGCTTGGAGCACAGCAGCGGGTCCTCGCCGAAGCCGCGCTCGTTGTTGGCGTGCCGCGGGTCGTAGGTCGGGTTGACCAGCGGGATCTCCCGCACCAGGCTGCCGCCGGACGCCCTGATCTCGTCGGCCGTGGCCGCGCCGACCCGGGCCACCAGTTCCGGGTCCCAGCTGCTGCCCAGGGCCAGCGGCCGCGGGAAGTCCGACTCGACGCCGTCGGTGGCGGCCCGCAGCGTCAGATCCGCCGCCGGCAGGCCCAGCCGGGGCAGGGCGGGCTGGGTCTGCTGAGTGAGTTCGATCTTCTCCGGTAGGCTGAGCAGCGCCACCAGATCATCGGCCACCTGGCGCGGCGTCGGCTCCTGCTGCGCGCCGGTATCGGCGAGACGGAACGTGGTCGCCCCCTCCCCTCGCAAGCGGCACCCACCTGGATGGCAGGCCGATCAGGACTCCGTTCGGCGGAGTAGGCGAGAACTTTTCACGCCTTCCTGACGACCGTCAAGCGTTACCGATGGGTCACAGTCTGCGAAGTCCGGCCAGAACGCGGGCCAGCAGCGCCTCGTCGGGGCGGCTGTCTCCGGTATGCACCGTTAACACCCCGAGCTCGATGAGGTCGTCGATCAGGACACGGGCGACCCCCAGCGGCGCGGGCAGGGCGGCCGCGACCTCGGCCACCGAGCTGGTGCGTTCGCAGATCTCCACGATCCGTCGGTGTTCCATGACGAGTACTACGTCCGTGCGCTCGACCGAGATCAGTGTTTCCAGCCGGAGTTCGCGACTGGCCTCGGTCCGGCCGCCGGTTCGCGCGTAGGGGCGGACGAGCGAGCTGGGTTCCTCGTCGTCGTCTAAGTCGTCCTCGGGATACCTCGGCGGCGGGGGTGGCAGCGGCTTCGGGTGCACGGGCATCGGCTGGGTGTTCGCCGGCTCGTCGGATTCGCCCGTGTCGGCCGGTTCGGCGCGGTTGCGTCGGGACGACCCGAAGCGCGCCCCGGTGCGGCCCACCTCGGGCGCCGGCTCATGCTCGACCTCGACGGGCCCGTCGTCGTCCTCGTCGTCGCGCTGCCAGCGGTAGCGCCGGGCCTTGGCCGAGCCGAACCGGGCGCCGGTCCGTCCCACCTCGGGGGCCAACGCGTGCGCCGGCTCGTCGTGACCGGCTTCTCCCGGTTCGGGCTGCTCCACGTCCGGTACAACGTCGTTCCAGCGTGTGCGGTTGCGCGACGATCCGAAGCGAGCCCCGGTCCGACCGACCTCCACCACGTCGGCCACCCTAGGACCGTGACCGGTTCCGAACGTGTCGGTGATGTTGCGACTCTGTTCGTTCCAGGTGAACCGCCCCGAGTTCAGGCTGCGGACACGCGGCGGCCATCTCCGGCACCTAGCTTCCGGCCGTGCACGGACACCATCACCATCATCACCACCATGACGGCGACACGCCGGAGTACGCCGACCTGTCGGTTCCCGAGCGCGAGCTCCGTCCGCTGGACGTGAGCCGGCGGCGGTTCCTGCGCAACGCCGGCCTGCTCGGCGCCGCGGTCGCCGGCGGCGGCGCGCTGACCGCCGGCACCGCGTCGGCGAGCACCTGGGACAGCCCGGGCCGCTACCAGTGGCTGGCCGGCGACCACCACATCCACACCCAGTACTCCAACGACGCCATGTACACGGTCGAGCAGCAGGTGTCCGGCGGCGTGCGCAACGGCCTGGACTGGATGGTCATCACCGACCACGGCTACCTGGCCCACGAGAAGTACGCGGTGCAGCAGACCTACGCCGACGTGCTGGCCTCCCGGCGGCGGCACCGCGGGCTGCTGCTCTGGCAGGGCCTGGAGTGGAACACGCCGGCGGCCGAGCACGCGACGGTGTTCTTCGACTGCACCCGCGACGAGGCGCAGATGCTCCAGACGTTCGAGCAGCTCTTCGACGGCAACGTCAACGGCACCAACCCGAGCTCGCCGGCCAACGAGGCGATCGCCGTCCAGGGGCTGAAGTGGCTGGACCAGCAGGTGCGCAGCGGCAAGATCAACTCGGCGCTGTTCCTGGCCAACCACCCGTCCCGCAACGGCCGGCTGTCGCCGCACGAGCTGCGCAACTGGCGTGACACCGCCCCGCACATCGCCGTCGGCATGGAGGGCTCCCCCGGCGCGCAGGCCGACAGCACGCCCGTGGCGCTGGGCGGCAACGGCGCGGCCCGCGGCGGCTACTCCAACAGCCCCGGCGTCGACTCGTGGCCGGGCTATCCGCTGGAGCTGTACCGGACACATGGCGGCTTCGACTGGATGACGGCCAAGCTTGGCGGCCTGTGGGACTCGATGCTGGCCGAGGGCAAGGGCTGGTGGATCACGTCCAACTCCGACTCGCACCGGAACTTCGGCGACACGCTGACCAACGCGTCGCCGGATTCCGACTACAACTCCACCGGCAAGCACCTGGACCCGGTCGACAGCGGCGTCCGGCACAGCTGGGCCGACTTCTGGCCGGGCCAGTACTCGCGGACGGTCGTCGGCGCGACCGACCGCAGCTACCGCGCGGTGATGGACGGCATCCGCAACGGCCGGGTCTGGGTGGCGATGGGCGGACTGCTGGCCGGCCTCGAGGTGACAGTGTTCTCCGACGAGGGCGGCTGGCCGGTGACACTCGGCGGGCGGACGTCGGTGCGGTGCGGCGGCAACGTGACGGTGCTGATCGTGGCGCGGCTGGCGACCCGGCCCAACGCCGGCGGTAGCATCCCGCGCCTGGCGCGGATGGACCTGATCCAGGGCATGGTCACCGGCCCGGTGGCCGATCGCGACACGTTCGCCACGCCCAGCGTGAAGGTGGCGCAGTCGTTCGACACCCGGCGCGGAAACGTGGCGGTCTTCCAGCACACCTTCCGCAACGTGCGCGACCCGTTCTACGTGCGGCTGCGCGGAACCGACGGCAACGTGCACGCGGACGGCTCGATCGAGCCGCGAATGGACCCGGCCGGCGGCGTGGACCCGTGGAGCGACCTCTGGACGTACTCGAACCCGATCTTCGTGGACGTCCGGTGACTCTGTACACCGTCGACGGTGGACACCGCGATCGGCACGAGGCCGAGCACTTCGCGCTCGACCTCGCGCCGTCGGCGGTCCTGTTGTGCACGCACGTGGTGCGGGAGCCGTCCCCGCACCACGCGGTGTCGTTCGAGCTGGCCGAGGCCGACTTCGAGGAACTTCGGGACCCCGAGGGCGGCCGGGCGTTCCGGTTCCCCGGCCAGGACGCGCTGCGCGGCGCGCTACCAGTGCGGGATCTCGTTGCATCCAGCGCCGTTGATCGCGTGGTTGGTGTCGGCTGCACCGTCACCGACGACACGGTCGTCGACACCCGGGACTACGTGCGGCCGGTCTACGCCGACGGGCTGCTCACGCTGCACGTCACGCCGGCTTCGGCCGGCACGGTCGTGCCGTTGGAGGTCGAGGGCGGCCACGTCTGCTGACGGCGTTCCAGCAGACCGGAGATCACCGCGACGGCGAGGCCGCCCAGGGCGAGCGCCGCGCCGATCCAGCTCGGCGCGGTGTAGCCCAGGCCGGTGGTGATCGCGAGGCCGCCCAGCCAGGCGCCGAAGGCGTTGCCGAGGTTGAAGGCGGCGATGTTCGCCGTCGACGCCAGCGCCGGCGCGCCATCGGCCTGCTGCATCACCCTCGTCTGGAAACCGGGAACGGTGGCGAAACCGATGGTGCCGAACAGGACGAGGGTGATCGCCGCCGGGATCTGGGCGTGTGCCGTGAAGGCGAAGACCACCAGGATCGCGGCCAGCGCGGCGAGGATGACGTACAGGCTGGGCATCAGCCGGCGGTCCGCCGCCTTGCCGCCGATCAGGTTGCCGATCACCAGGCCGACGCCGAACAGCACCAGCAGCCAGGTGACCGCGCCGTCGGAGAAGCCCGCGACCTGGGTCATCATCGGCGCGATGTACGTGAAGGCGGCGAACACGGCGCCGAAGCCCAGCGCGGTCATGGCCAGCGCGAGCAGCACCTGCGGGCGCTTGAACACCGCCAGCTCGCCGCGCAGGCTGCGGCCGGGTTCCAACGGCTGCCGCGGCACCAGCGTCGCGACGCCGATCAGGCCGAGCACGCCGAGCGCGGTCACCGCCCAGAACGTCGAGCGCCAGCCGAACGCCTGGCCCAGCGCGGTGCCGCCGGGCACCCCGAGCACGTTGGCCACGGTCAGGCCCGTGAACATCAGCGCGATGGCGCTGGCCTGCTTGGCCGGCGCGACCAGGCTCGCCGCGACGACCGAGCCGACGCCGAAGAACGCGCCGTGCGCCAGCGCCGCGACCACGCGGCCCGTCAGCAGCAGGGCGTAGCTGTGGGCCAGCGCCGAGATCAGGTTGCCGGCGATGAACAGCGCCATCAGGCCGACCAGCAGGTTCTTGCGCGGGATCCGGTTGCCGGCCACGGTGAGCAGCGGGCCGCCGACGACCACGCCCAGGGCGTAGCCGGAGATCAGCAGGCCCGCGGTCGGGATGGTCACGTGGAGGTCGGCGGCGACCTCCGGCAGCAGGCCCATGATGACGAACTCGGTCGTGCCGATGCCGAATGCGCTGACCGCCAGGGCGAGCAGGGCGAGAGGCATGTCGGATGGTCCTTCCCCAGTAGACTCCGGAGTAACAGGCTTCCACAATAGTTGCATACGCTTGATAATGTTGCATGCAACGATGCCCCGGGCAAGTCGATGCAGGCAAGCCGAGGAGGAGTGAGCCGTGACACTGGCCGACGAGGACGTCCGGCGCGCGCAGGGCTGGTGCACGCTGGCGGCCCTGCACAACCGCATCGAGGACCGGCTGGAGCGCGCGCTCCAGGCGTCGCACGAGCTGTCCGTGCGGGAGTACAGCGTGCTGCTCACACTGTCCGGGCAGCAGGAGCACCACCTGCGGATGAACCAGCTGGCCGACGCGGTGGTGCTCAGCCAGTCCGCCACCACCCGGCTCGTCAACCGGCTCGAGGACCGCGGGCTGCTGCGGCGGTACCTGTGCCCGACCGACCGCCGGGGCATCTACACCGAGGTCACCGAGGCCGGGTTCGCGCTGCTCGAGGCCGCCCGCCCCGTCAACGACGCGGAGCTGGAGCGGGCCCTGGCCGAGGCCGAGCAGAACCCGGAGTTCGCGCCGCTCGTGCGTGCCCTCTCGGGCAGGTCATAGGTAGATCGTGACCGTGCGCCGTAGATTGTCCTGGTGCGGCGCAGATCCGGAGAGCTCGAGTCCGAGGTGCTGGCGGCGTTGTGGGCGGCCGACGGCGCGATGACGCCTGCCCAGGTGCAGGCCGAGCTCGGCGGCACGCTGGCGTACACGACCGTCGTGACCATCCTGTCCAGACTGCACGAGAAGGGCGTGGCTGCACGGGAGAGGCAAGGTAGGGCGTACGCCTACTCCCCAGTGCAGGACGAACCCGGGATCGCGGCCGGCCGGATGCGTAAGCTCCTCGACGCCGAGCCGGACCGGCACACCGTGCTGGCCCGGTTCGTGACCGATCTCAGTGAGGAGGACGAAGTGCTGCTGCGACAGTTGCTCGCGGACTCGGATGGATGACGGCGCGCTGGTGCCGCTGCTGGCGCCGATGCTGGCCTGGGCGTTGGTCTACTGCCGGTCGTGGCAGCCGCGGCCGACGAGCTGGCTGATCGCCGTGGTCTCGGCGCTGCTGGCGCTGTCCAGCACCGTCACGCTGGCCGTCGAGGCAGTGGAGTCCTGGATGGACGGTTCCCCCCTCCTCGGCACCGTGTTCGGCGCTTTGTTCGTGACGGCCCTGGTTTCCGCCGGCGCCGCCGCGTGGCACCGGCGCCGCGCGTGGCAGGTTCACGTTGACGGGCTGGCCATCCTGCCCGACGACGAGCCGCTGGCCTATGCCCTGCCCGGCGGCGTCGTCGTGTCCCGCGGCATGGTCCGGGCGCTGGGGGCCGACCAGCGACGGGCGCTCCTCGCCCACGAGCGGGCCCACGTTTCCTTGCGCCACCACCGATTCGTGCTGGTCGTCGACCTCGCCAGCGCCGCCCAGCCGCTGCTGTGGCCGCTGCGCGCCGCCGTTCGGTACACAGTGGAGCGTTGGGCCGACGAGGTCGCCGCGGCGGCGACCGGTGACCGTGTGCTCACCGCCCGTGCCGTCGCCACCGCCGCGCTGGCTGCCCGCCAGTCCCGGCTTTCCGTTGCCGCCCTTGGCATCTCCGCCGGTCCCGTGCCGCAGCGCGTCGCCGCCCTGCTCACCCCGGCCCAACCCCGGTACCGCGTCCTCGCGCTCCTGGCGCTGCTGCTCGCGGCCTTCGTGCTGGCCGAGGCCGGCGAGGCGGTTCTCGACCTCTGGCAACTGCTCTAGGCCCCGTGCCGGCGCTGCCGCTGGGCGTAGTTCCTCAGCGCCCGGAGGAAATCGACCTCGCGGAAGGCCGGCCAGTACGCCTCGCAGAAGTACAGCTCCGCGTACGCGCTCTGCCAGAGCAGGAAGTTCGACATGCGCTGCTCGCCGCTGGTCCGGATCACCAGATCCGGATCGGGGCGGCCGGCCGTGTGCAGCCGCCCCGTGATGTCGTCCATCGTCAGCTCCGCCGCGATGTCCCGGGGATCCCGGTCCGCGTTGGCGCACAGGTGTTCCCGGACCGCGTCGACCAGTTCCTGCCGGCCCCCGTACCCCACCGCCAGCGTGATGTGCCCGCCTTCTCGGTCCCTGGTCACGTCCACCGCCCGCTTCAGCGCGTGCGCCGTGCTGTCCGGCAGCACGTCCAGGCTGCCCGCGATGTGCACCCGCCAGTGATCATTCGACCTGGTCAGCCGGTCCGCCACCACGTCCTCGATGACGCCCATCAGGTACCCGACCTCCGCGTCGTCCCGCCGCTGGAGGTTCTCGGTGGAGCACACGAACACCGTCACGTGCTCGATTCCTGTTGCCCGGCACCACTCCAGCACGTGGTCCACGTGCTCCGCCCCGTACCGATGCCCCAGGCTCGGCGACGCCATCCCCATCTGCCGGGCCCACCGGCGGTTGCCGTCCATGATCAGCCCCACGTGCCGCGGCACCGGGCCTTGCGCCACTCGTGTCCGCAGGCGGCGGGTGTAAAGGGCGTAGAGCGGTCCGGTGAGCCAGGAAGCCATACGCCCCACCTCACCACGCGGGTGTGGAGATCCCGCGAAGGAGTTGTGCGGGTTCCTACGCGGGCCGCTCCGCGCTGCCGATACGGGGGAACGGCGAGGTGGAGAAGACGACCTCCACCGGCACCTCGAAGTACTCGGCGATGCGCAGCGCCAGGTAGAGGCTGGCGCTGTACTCGCCGCGCTCCAGATAGCCGACGGTCTGGTAGTGCACGCCCAGCGCCTCGGCGAGCTGCCGGCGGCTGATGCCCCGCTCGGCCCGCAGCATGGCGATGCGGTTGTGCACCGTCTCGTTCATCCGTGACTCACCCACTCCGCAGTTTCGCCTTCTCCGGCTGGACCGACACCGTGGTGCCGGACGCCCGCCGGGCCATCCGGCGCAACACCGGCGGCGCGAGCAGGAGGCCGAGCACGACCCAGGCGCCCAGCACCCCGAACGTCTCCCAGGTCCGCCAGGAGTGCCCGATCTCCACCGCGAGCGCGGAATCGGGCAGCAGCGAGGAGCGCACCCCCAGGCCCAGCCAGTACATCGGGAACACCTGCGCGATCCACTGCACCCACGCCGGCAGCACGGTGATCGGGAACAGGATGCCGGAGATGGCCGTCAACGCCAGCATCGGGATGGAGATCACCGCGGCCACTCGCGGGTTGGGGAACAGCGCTCCCAGCACGGCGCCGATCAGCAGGGTGGCCACCAGCCCGACCAGCAGCACCAGGACGAGCACCAGCCACCCGCCCGGGCCGGGCGGCGTCACGTCGAACAGCAGCAGCGCGTACACCAGCATGATCAACGCGGTGCTCAGGGTGGCCCCGGAGACCAGCACCGTCTTGCCGATGAGGTAGGCCGTCATGCCGTTGGGCAGCGCCTTGGCCCGCAGCAGCCCGCCGTCCTCCCGATCGGCCGCCAGCGACGAGGTCATCAGCGTCATGCCCATCGTCAACAGCCCGGAGCCGATCATGCTGGCCAGCATGAGGGCGCCGTAGGACAGTCCGCCCCCGCTCACCGGCACGGAGCGCAGGAACGTCAACACGACCATGAAGACCAGCCCCGGCAGGAAGAACGAGGCGAGTTCCGTCGGCGTGGTGAAGACGTGCCGCAACTCGATCCGGCCGCTGGCCAGGCCGATCCTGATCGCGCTCACCGGGTCACCCCCTCGAACTCGCGCACGGCGGCCTCGCCGGCGCCGGACTCGACGCCTCGCACCAGCGCCATGTAGGTGTCCTCCAGGCTGGCCCGGCGGACCTCGACGTCGGAGATCTCCTCCCCGTACTGGGCGAACAGCTCCCGCACGAACGCCGCCGACTCGGTGCTGGAGTGCACGAACCGCTCGCCGCCGCGGGCCCACCGCACCTCGGCGGCGGCGTTCACCCGCCGCGACAAGGCGTCCGCGGAGCCGTCGGCGATCACCCGGCCGCCGGCCAGGATCAGGATCCGGTCCGCGAGCTTCTCGGCCTCGTCGAGATCGTGCGTGGTGAGCAGGACCGTGGTGTCCTCGAAGTCGACGAGCTGGTGCACCAGGTCGTGGAACTCGCGCCGGGCCTCGGGATCGAAGCCGGCGGTCGGCTCGTCCAGGAACAGCAGCTCGGGCCGTCCGACGATGCCGACGGCCACGTCCAGGCGACGCCGCTGGCCGCCGGAGAGCCGGCCGATCCGCTGGTTCGCGTGCTCGGTGAGGCCGACCCGCTCGATGAGCTCGTCCGCGGGCCACGGCGTGCGGTACGGCTCGTAGTACGAGGCGAGGTGCGCCAGCAGTTCGCGCACCTGCCAGTTGCGGTGGTCGCGCCAGGACTGGAGCACGATGCCCAGCCTGGCGCGCCACTTCTCATCGCCGCGCGCCGGGTCCACACCCAGCACGCCGACCTCGCCGGCCGAGCGAATCCTGAATCCCTCCAGGATCTCGATCGTCGTGGTCTTGCCCGCCCCGTTCGGTCCGAGCAGGGCGAGCACCTCCCCCCGGTGGGCCTGGAACGTGACCCCGGTCAGCACATCGGTCGAGCCGTAGCGCATCCGCAGGTCACGAACGTCGAGAACGCTCATGAACCCCTCCCCCTGTCCTACGTCTGGAATGAAATGTAGCAGACCTACTACACACCGAGGAAGGGGTGCGACAGGTTCAGAGCTGATCGTGGGTGGCGTCGACGCGCCAGTAGCCGGCGAAGGCGATCATGTGCCTGGGCACGCCGCGGTCGCCGACGAGGTGTCGGCGCAGCGAGCGCACCAGGTACGCCTCACCCGCCAGCCACGCATAGACGGCCCCGTCAGGGAATTCGGCGGCGCGGACCGCGTCGAGGAGTCCATTGTGGACCCAGCGGACCTCGATCTCGGCGGAACTGGACAGGTCCTGCACCTCGCGCTCGTCGGCAATCTCTATGTACGCCAACGCTTTCGCGCCTACCGGCAGCTGCGCCAGCGACGCGGCGATCGCCGGCAGCGCGCTCTGGTCGCCGGCGAACAGCTGCCAGTCGTACGGACCGGGCGTGACGAGGTGACTCCGGGTCGGACCGAGCAGACCGACGACGTCACCCGGCTCCGCGGCGGCGGCCCAGCGCGTCGCCGGGCCGTCGACATCGTGCATGAGGAAGTCGATGTCGATCTCGGCGTCGTCGGCACGGTGGGCCCGCACGGAGTACGCCCGCATCCACGGGCGGCGCTCTTCCGGCACGTCGAGATAGGCCTGGTACCACCGCATGGTGTCGCCGTCGGCGGGCGGCTGCGGCACCCATGGCCGCGCCTCGCCGTTGCGGCCGAAGAAGAGCTTGACCTGCTGATCCGGCGCCACCGAGGTGAAGTCGGCCAGCTCCGGGCCGCCGAAGGTGAGCCGCCGGGTGCGCGGCGAGACCTGGCGCACGCGCGTGACCGTGACCAGCTTGTACTGCGTCGACATTTGCTTAGGTTAGCCTAAGCTAATGCCGTCCTCAGTCGCCGCTCCAGTGCCACCGGATCGCCCGGCGAGTAGTCCATCCGGGCCCGACCGTCACCGCCCCGGCTCGTGACGGCCAGGTAGCGGCCCCCGTCGGTGTCCACCCAGCCGATCGACTCGCCGTCGATCAGGAACGAGCCGCCGCCGAGCCGCTCCCGCCCCACCGGCGTGCCGGCGGGCGCGGCGGCCATGGTCGGCAGGCGTGCCACGAGCGCCGGCACGATCCGATCGCGCGGCACGAAGTCGAAGCGGATGCCCTCGCCGCTGCCCACCGCGATCAGGCCGCGGTCGGCGCCGAACACCCCGAGCGCGGTCAGCTGCCGCTCGCCGGTCATGCCGAGCAGGCCGATCGTCGGCCGCCCGGTGCCGAAAAGCGTCACCGTGTCGTGCAGCTCCGGCGTGAACCTGTTGCCCCGCAACAGACCTCGCCCGGCCAGGCTGGCGCCGACCTGGGCGCGCAGCGCCGAGCGGTTGATGCCGTTGCCGAAGTACGGGAATGTGAAAGGGAATCGGCGCAGCGCGAGCCCCAGCGCCTCCCCCACCACGTCCAGTTCGACGAAGGTGCACTCCAGTCCCACGGCGGCCATGGTGGCACAACGGGCCGTCTCCGACCGTGACTTTTCACTGCTGTCCAAGGAGGAGGATCGCGGCGGCCGTCGACACGACTCCGATCAACGCGCCGACGATCGTCTGTGCGACCGTGTGCTCACGCAGCGCGACCCTCGACCAGCCGACCGCAGCCACCGCCGCGAAGCCCAGCACCCACCACGGGCTCAGCAGCGCCATGAACGCTGTCACCGCGCTGCTGCCGACCGCCGCGTGCACGCTCACCTTCCACGCCAGGGTGACCAGGAACAGCGGCACCAGCACCGTCATCATCGCGATCAGGGCCCCCACCAGGATCGGCGGCGCGCCCAGCAGTGCGAACAGGACGATGCAGCCGCCGACCGACACCATCACCAGCGGGATCACGACCAGCCGGGCCTGCCTCGTCCGGACGTGCGGGTCGTGCCAGCTGCCGCGGGCGATGCCCAGGCGGATCACCACTCCCGGCACCACGCCCGCGAACACCACCGCCAGCAGCGCCCAGGCCAGCCCGGTCGGGCCGCCCGTGCGCCACCCGATCAGCACCAGCCCCGCCACGACCACGTTCTTCGGGTCCAGCACGTCACTGACCGCCTTGGCGAGCCTCACCCCACCATGATCGACTACGACCCCGGCGAGTCCGGCCCACAGACACACCGAATGTGTGAAACGGCCTCACACATTCGGTGAAGGCAGCCCCCGAATCAATCCAACCATGTGGGACCGACAATCCCGGGCGGACGCAGTGGCCGCGGACCGCGATCCGGCCGGTCTGTCAGACCACCTCGCCAGGCTTGATTCGGGGGCTGCTCAGTCAGGCGTCGTAGTCGACGGTGACCTGGTCGGAGGCCGCGAACGACTGGCAGGTGAGCACGAAGCCGGCGGCGACCTCGGCGGGTTCCAGGGCGAAGTTGCGGCGCATGTCGACGTCGCCGGTGAGGACCTTGGCCCGGCACGTGCCGCACACGCCGCCCTTGCACGCGAACGGCAGGTCGGGGCGAACCCGCTGCGCACCCTCGAGGATGGTGACGTCCCGCGGCAGCGTGACATCGGTGGTCCGGCCGTCGAGCTGCACCTTCACCGCGGAGCTCGGGCCCTCGACGCCGGGCTCGGCGTGCCGGACGGGCTCCGGCGGCAGGTCGTCGACGAAGAACAGCTCCTGGTGCACCCGCTCCCGGGGCACGCCGAGCTCGGTCAGCACGGCCTGCGCATCGGTGACCATGCCGTACGGCCCGCACAGCCACCAGTGATCAACCCCGGCGACGTCGAGCAGCGCGGGCAGCAGCGTCCGCAGCTTGTCGGCGTCGAGCCGGCCGCTGAACAGCTCGGCCTCCCGGGGCTCGCGCGACAGCACGTGCACGAGGTCGAGGTGCTCGCGGTTGGCGTCCTTGAGGTCGGCGAGCTCGTCGGCGAACATCACGGTGTCGGTGCGCCGGTTGCCGTAGAGCAGCGTCGCCGACGACTTGGCCAGCACGGACGAGGCGATGGACAGGATCGGCGTGATGCCGCTGCCGGCGGCGATCAGCACGTGATGGCCCGGCACATCGAGGTCGGGGCTGAACGAGCCGGTCGGCGGCAGCACCTCGATCCGGTCACCGGGCCGCACCTCGTGCACCAGCCACGGCGAGAAAGCGCCGCCGGGCACCTCCCGCACGCCGATCCGCGGCTTCGCGCCGGCCGGGGCGCAGATCGAGTACGACCGGCGCTCCTCGCGGCCGTCGATCTCCCGGCGCAAGGTCAGCGACTGACCGGGCCGGAACGCGTACAGGTCGGCCAGATCGCCGGGAACGTCGAACGTGACGGCGACGGCGTCGTCGCACAGTCGGTCCACTTCGGACACCGTGAGCGCGTGAAACGTGGTAGCCACTCAGATCTCCTTGACGTGCTCGAACGGTTCGGCGCAGGCCCGGCACCGGCGCAACGCCTTGCACGCGGTGGCGCTGAACCCGGAAACCTCGACGGTGTCGGCACTTCCGCAGCGCGGGCAGGAAACCACCCGCACGGAAGGCCCCAGTGTCAGCGGAATCGGGCCGTCGTGTTTACGCGGTGCGGCTCCCGGCGGCGCGATGCCGGCCTCGGCCAGCTTCCGACGGCCCGAGTCGGTGATCCAGTCGGTCGTCCAGGCCGGCTCCAGCACGACCTTGATCTCCACGTCCCGGTAGCCGGCCTCGCGCAGCCGGTGATCGAGGTCGTCGCGCATGGCATCCATCGCGGGACAACCGGTGTAGGTCGGCGTGATGGCCACGACGACCCGGTCCCCGTTGTCCTCGACGGACCGCAGCACCCCGAGCTCCGCCAGCGTGAGCATCGGCAGCTCGGGATCCGTCACGGTCTCGGCGACGGCCTGTGCGGTCACCATGTCGCACCCGGATGGGCCCGCGCGACGCTCTGCATCACAGCCAACAGCTCCACCAAGGACGAGGTGTGCGAACCGTCGCGACCAAGAAGCTCCTGAACGCCAACGGATTCCGGCCGGGCGAGGCCGGCCGCGTCCAGCACCTGCGTGATCACGGCGTCGAACTCGTCACGCACCGAGGCGGGATCGACGAGCTCCGACGGGTGCCCGGCGAACAACTCCCCCACGTACGGCCACACCGCGTCCAAGCCGGCCTGCATGCGCTCATGCGACAACTCCGTGCCATCGCCGAGCCGGACCACCCACTGCGCCGCATAGTCGCGGTGGTAGGTGACCTCCTTGACGCCCTTGGCGGCAATCGCCGCCAGCACCGGATCCGGCGACATCACCAGGCGCTGCAACACCGCCAGCCGCCACGTGGTGAAGACCAGCAGCCGTGCCATGGAGAACGCGAAGTCGCCGTTGTCGAGCTCCACCAGCCGCACGTTCCGGAAGTCGTCGGCCTCCCGCAGGAACGCGAAGTCGTCGTCGGAACGGTCGGTGCCGTCGGCCTTGCCGGCCCGGGTCAGCAGCAACCTGGCCTGCCCCAACAGGTCCAGGCCGATGTTGGCCAGCGCGACCTCGTCCTCCAGCTCCGGCGCCCGCGTGCACCACTCCTGCAACCGGTGCGACATCACCAAAGCGTCATCGGCCAGCATCAGGCAGTACGCCGCCAGCGCCGAGGCGTCCACGTCGGCCGGCACCGTCGTGTCCACACCGGACAGTGGGTCGGCGAAGCCGGTGCCGAAGGCCCAGCGAGCGTCGCCCTCGGAACTCAGGGCCTCGTAAGCGTTGTCGAACATGGCCGCCTGCTCACATGTGGGGAACGTCGTCGGGGATCTCGTAGAACGTCGGGTGCCGGTACACCTTGTCGCCGCTGGGCGCGAAGAACGGGTCCTTCTCGTCCGGGCTGGACGCGGTGATGTCGGCGGCCTTCACGACCCAGATGCTGACGCCCTCGTTGCGCCGGGTGTAGAGATCGCGGGCGTGCCGCACGGCCATCTCGTCGTCGGCCGCGTGCAGCGACCCGACGTGCACGTGGTTCAGACCCCGCTTGCCCCGCACGAAAACCTCGTACAGCGGCCAACTGTTCCTGCTCATACCACCGCCGCCTTCTTCGCCGCGTGGGCGATCGCCGCCTCGCGGACCCACTCGCCGTCCTCGTGCGCCCGACGCCGGTTGGCGATCCGCTCCTCGTTGCACGGCCCGTTGCCGGAGATCACGCGCTTGAGCTCGTCCCAGTCGATCGGGCCGAAGTCGTAGTGCTGACGCTCGTCGTTCCACTTCAGCAGCGGGTCGGGGAACGTCACGCCCAGCTTCTCCGCCTGCGGCACGCTCATGTCCACGAACCGTTGGCGCAGCTCGTCGTTGGTGTGCCGCTTGATCTTCCACGCCATCGACTGCGCGGTGTTGGGCGACGCCTCGTCCGGCGGGCCGAACATCATCAGCGACGGCCACCACCACCGGTTCACCGCGTCCTGCACCATGTCCCGCTGCGCCTGGGTGCCCCGCATCAGCGTCAGCAGCAGCTCGTAGCCCTGCCGCTGGTGGAAGGACTCCTCCTTGCAGATGCGGATCATCGCCCGCGCGTACGGGCCGAAGGAGCTGCGGCACAGCGGAACCTGGTTGCAGATCGCCGCGCCGTCGACCAGCCAGCCGATCACGCCGACGTCGGCGAAGGTCAGCGTCGGGTAGTTGAAGATGGAGGAGTACTTCTGCCGGCCGGAGATCAGCATCTCGGTCAGCTCGCCGCGGTCCGCGCCGAGCGTCTCAGCCGCCGAGTACAGGTACAGCCCGTGCCCGGCCTCGTCCTGCACCTTGGCCAGCAGGATCGCCTTGCGCCGCAACGAAGGCGCTCGGGTGATCCAGGCGCCCTCCGGCTGCATGCCGATGATCTCCGAGTGCGCGTGCTGCGCGATCTGCCGGACCATCGTCTTGCGGTAGCCCTCGGGCACCCAGTCCCGCGGCTCGATCCGGTGATCGGCCGCGATGGTGTCCTCGAAATGCTGCTCGAGATCGGTCATTTCGCCACCAGGGTCAACACGTCGTACTTGGCGACCGAGTCGCCGTTCTGGTTGGTCACGTCCGCGTCCCAGCGGACCTCGCCGTAGTCGTTGGCCTCGCGCGGGGTGATCTGCTTGGCGGTCAACGTCACGGTCAGCTCGTCGCCGGGGTAGACCGGCGTGAGGAACCGCAGGTTCTCCAGGCCGTAGTTGGCCAGCACCGGCCCGGGTTCCGGCGACACGAACAGGCCCGCCGCGAAGGAGACGATCAGATAGCCGTGCGCCACCCGGCCGTCGAAGAACGGGTTGGCCTTGGCGGCGTCCTCGTCCATGTGCGCGTAGAAGGTGTCGCCGGTGAACTCGGCGAAGTGCTCGATATCGGCCATCGACACCGGCCGCGGCCCGGCCACCACCGTGTCGCCGATCTTCAACTGCGCCAACGACTTCCGGAACGGGTGCACGCCGTCGACATTGCGGTCGGCGCCGGCGACCCACCGGTTGGTGACCGCGCTGAGCACCTTCGGGCTGGCCTGGACGGCGGTGCGCTGCATGTGGTGCAGCACGCCGCGAATGCCGCCCATCTCCTCGCCGCCACCGGCGCGGCCCGGGCCGCCGTGGATCAGCATCGGCAGCGGCGACCCGTGGCCGGTGGACTCCTTGGCGTCGTCGGCGTCCAGCACGAGCAGGCGGCCGTGCCACGGGGCGACACCGAGCACCACGTCCCGGGCGAAGCCGGCGTCGGCCGTGACGACCGAGCCGACCAGGCTGCCCTGGCCGCGCGCGGCCAGCTCGACGACCTGCTCGGTCGACGTGTACGGCAGCAGCGTGCTGACCGGGCCGAACGCCTCCACCTCGTGCGGCTGCGGCAGGTCGGCGTCGTCGGCGCGGAGCAGGACCGGTGACATGAATGCGCCCCTGGTGGCGTCAGCGTCCACCAGGTCCACCTTCTCGGCGTCGCCGAACACCACGCGGCCGGCCTCCAGCAGGCCCTTCAGCGAGCGCCGGACCTCCTCGCGCTGCTCGAGGCTGGCCAGCGCGCCCATCCGGACGCCCTCGGCCGCCGGGTTGCCGACCTTGACCTTGGCCAGCCGCTCCGACGCCGCCTCGGCCACCGCGTCCATCAGGTCGGCGGGCACGAAGGCGCGGCGGATGGCGGTGCACTTCTGGCCCGCCTTCACGGTCATCTCGCTGACCAGCTGCTTCACGTACAGGTCGAACTCGGTGGTGCCGGGCTTGGCGTCCGGGCCGAGGATCGAGCAGTTCAGGGAGTCGGCCTCGGCGTTGAAGCGGACCGAGCGGGACACGACCACCGGGTGCGCGCGCAGCCGCTGCGCGGTCGACGCGGAGCCGGTGAAGCCGACCAGGTCCTGCTCGGTGAGGTGGTCCAGCAGGTCGCCGGCGCTGCCCGCGACGAACTGGAGCGAGCCCTCCGGCAGCAGCCCGGACTCGATGATCAGCTCGACCATGCGGGCGGTCAGGTAGGCGGTCTGGCTGGCCGGCTTGATCAGCGACGGCACGCCGGCGACGAAGGCCGGCGCGAACTTCTCCAGCGGGCCCCACATCGGGAAGTTGAAGGCGTTGATCTGCACGGCGACGCCGCGCAGCGGGGTGTGGATGTGCTGGCCGAGGAAGGTGCCGGCCTTGCCGAGCGGCTCCACGTCGCCGTCCACGTAGACGGTGTCGTTGGGCAGCTCACGGCGGCCCTTGCTGGAGAAGCTGAACAGCACGCCGATGCCGCCGTCGATGTCGACCATCGAGTCGGTCTTGGTGGCGCCGGTGCGTGCCGACAGCCCGTACAGCTCCTCGCGGTGCTCGCGGAGCATGGAGGCGACGGTCTTGAGCAGGGCGGCGCGCTGGTGGAAGGTCAGCTCGCGCAGCGCCGGGCCGCCGACGCGGCGGCCGTGGTCGAGCGCGGCGGCGAAGTCGACGCCGGCCGAGGAGACCGTGCACACCTCCTCACCGGTCACCGCGTCGTGCAGCGGCTGGCCGTCGACCGTCGGCGTGTGCCACCGGCCGTTGACATAGCTGCGCAGCAGAGCCATCTCAGCACCTCTCGCGACCGAATTACTGACCGTCCGTTCGTTCACATGCTAGCGTGCGTGCATGGATGGGGAAACCGTGTCGCTCGACGTCGACGGAGCAGTCGCGACCATCACCCTGGACGCGCAGGCCACCCGCAACGCACTCACCGTGTCGATGAAGGAGGCGCTGCTGGCCGCGGTCCGCCGCGCCGCCGACGACGAGTCGGTCCGGGCCGTCGTGCTCACCGGCTCCGGCAAGGCCTTCTGCGCAGGTCAGGACCTTGCCGAGCACGCGTCGGCGCTGCGCGCGGACGCCGCGACCGCGCTGGACACCGTCGGCGACCACTACAACCCGATCGTGTCGGCGCTGGCCGGCATGCGCAAGCCGGTGCTCGCCGCCGTCAACGGCACCTGCGTCGGCGCGGGGCTGGGGCTCGCGCTGGCCTGCGACCTGCGGATCGCCGCCGAATCGGCCAAGTTCGCCACGGCGTTCACCGGCATCGGCCTGACCTGCGACTCCGGCCTGTCGGCGACGCTGGCGCGGGCCGTCGGGGCCGCCCGGGCCAGCGAACTCGTGCTGCTCGGCCAGCCTTTCACCGCCGCTCAGGCGCTGGAGTGGGGCGTCGTCGGCCGGGTCGTGCCGGACGCGTCGTTCGCGGACGAGGTGCGGACGCTGGCGTCGAAGTTGGCGAACGGGCCCACCGTCGCGTATGCCGAAGCGAAGGCGGCCTTGGCGGCGAGCTTCCAGCCGCCGCTGGCCGACGTGCTGGCGGCCGAGGCGGCGGCACAGACCCGGCTGGGCCTGACCGCCGACCATCAGGGCGCCGTGGAGTCGTTCCTGGCCAAGCGGCCGGTGGAGTTCCACGGCAAGTAGGTCAGTTCCAGGGGTAGAAGCCCCGCCCGGACTTGCGGCCCAGTTCGCCCCGTTCCACCTTGTCCCGCAACAGCTTCGGCGGGGCGAACCGGTCGCCGAGCGTGCGCTCCAGGTACTCGGCGATGGCCAGCCGCACGTCCAGGCCGACCAGGTCGGTCGAGCGCAGCGGGCCCATCGGATGGCCGTAGCCCAGCTCCATGGCCCGGTCGATGGACTCGGCGTCGGTGACGCCCTCCTCCAGCATGCGGATCGCCTCCAGACCGAGCATCACGCCCAGCCGGCTGGTGGCGAACCCCGGCGAGTCGCGGACCACGACGTCCGCCTTGTCGAGCAGGTGCACCCAGGCCAGCGCCTTGTCCCGCACAGCGTCCGAGGTGTTCGGGCCCAGCACGATCTCCACCAGCTTCGACACCGGCACCGGGTTGAAGAAGTGCATGCCCAGGAACCGGTCCGGGTGCACCAGCACCGCGCCCAGCTCGGCGATCGACAGCGAGCTGGTGTTGGTCGCGACCACGGTGTCGGTGGCGACCGCGAGCTCCACCGCCGTGAGCACGCGGACCTTCAGCTCCGGGGCCTCCGGGACGGCCTCCACCACCAGGTCAGGGCGCCTGGGCAGGGAGGAGATCTCCGTGACGAAGTCGACCCGCGAGAGCACCTGGGTCGGCGTGCCGTCGAGCTTGCCGCGCTCGGCCGCCCGGCGCAGGCCCGTCTCGACCCGCGTCAGGGCCCCCTTGGCGGCGATGGTGTCGCTCTCCACCACCGTCACCTCGGCGCCCACCGCGGCGAACACCTGCGCGATGCCGGACCCCATCCGGCCGCCACCGATCACACCGACCTGCACGTCAGACCCTTTCCACGAGCATTGCCACGCCCTGCCCCACTCCGACGCACAACGTAGCGAGCCCGCGCCGGCCGCGCTCGCGCTCCAGCCGTCCCAGCAGCGTGACCATCAGCCGCGCGCCCGAGCAGCCCAGCGGGTGGCCGAGCGCGATCGCGCCGCCGTCGGCGTTGACCTTCTCGTCGTCCAGCTTCAGCCGGCGGATCACCGCCAGGCTCTGCACCGCGAACGCCTCGTTCAGCTCGACGGCGTCCAGGTCGTCGACGCGGAGACCGGTTCGGGCCAACAGCTTCTCCGTCGCCGGCACCGGGCCGAGACCCATCACGTGCGGGGCGACGCCGGCCGAGGCGCCGGCGATCACCCGGGCGCGGGGCGTGAGGTTGTGGGTTCGCACCGCTTCCTCGCTGGCCAGCACGAGCGCCGCCGCGCCGTCCGAGAGCGGCGAGGAGGAGCCGGCCGTGACCACGCCGTCCCTGCGGAACACGGGTTTCAGCGTACTGAGCTTGTCCACAGTGGTCGACGGCCTGGGGCCCTCGTCGACGGCGAAATCGCCGACGGGGATGATCTCATCGGCGAAGTTGCCGTTCTCGATGGCTTTCAGCGCCCGCCGGTGGCTGCGGAAGGCGAACGCGTCGCTGTCCTCGCGGCTGATGCCGTCCAGGGCCGCGACCTCCTCGGCCGTCTCCCCCATCGACAGCGTGATCTGCTTGTCGTAGCGGGGATTGGTGAACCGCCAGCCCAGCGACGTGTCGCTCACCTCGCCCGGGCGCGCCCACGGCGTGCCCGGCTTCGCCATCACCCACGGGGCGCGGGTCATCGACTCCACGCCGCCGGCCACGACCACGTCCGCCTCGCCGGCACGGATCGCCTGCGCCGCCGACGCGATCGCCGTCAAACCGCTGGCGCACAGGCGATTCACCGTGTAGCCGGGGACGTGCTCGGGCAGTCCCGCCAGCAGGACGGCCATTCTGGCCACGTTGCGGTTGTCCTCGCCGGCCTGGTTCGCCGCGCCGAGGATCACCTCGTCGATCACGTCCGCCGGGACCTTCGATCGTCCGACGGCTTCGGCCACCGTGAGGGCGGCCAGGTCGTCCGGGCGCTGCGCGGCCAGCGCGCCGCCGTAACGGCCCTGCGCCGTGCGCACTCCGTCGACCAGGAACACTTCCGGCATGGCGGCTCTCCTCAGGACGTCTGCGCGCTATTATTAACCGGCCATTCGGTCAGTTCGCAAGGGTGGAGGCACACCGTGGAGCCAGCGCCACGCCGGGGTCGGCCCGGCTACGACCAGGAGTCGCTGCTCGCCGTCGCGGTGAAGGTGTTCAACGAGCGCGGGTATGAGGCCACCTCGATGGAGGAGCTGTCGCGCAAGCTCGGCATCACCAAGTCCGCCATATACCACCACGTCAGCAGCAAGGACGAGTTGCTGCGGCTGGCCATGGACCGGGCGCTGGACGGACTGTTCGGGGTCGCCGACGAGGCGCAGGCGATGGACGGCCGGGCCATCGACCGGCTGGAGCACCTCGTGCGCGGCAGCGTCGCCGTGCTCGTCGACCGGCTGCCGTTCGTCACCCTGCTGCTGCGGGCCCGCGGCAACACCAAGATCGAGCGGGCCGCGGTGGCCCGGCGCAAGGAGTTCGACCGGCTCGTCACCGATCTCGTCAAGCAGGCCGAAGCCGAGGGCGACGTCCGCCCCGATGTTGACCCTGCGGTGACCTCCCGCCTGCTCTTCGGCATGGTCAACTCGCTGATCGAGTGGTACAAACCCCGCTCCGGGGTCTCGATCGCTGACGCTGTGTGCACGATCGCGTTCGATGGGTTGCGAACCCGGTAGCCCAATCGGACGTTGCGGCCCTTTTCGCCGCGCCCCCATACTGAACCTCGGAAAGTGGTCTATACCACTTCGGCCGCCGCGCTGATTCCCTGCCGACCCCATGGAGGGTTGTTCATGCGCAAGAGGTTCCTGTTACCCCTGTTCGCCGCCGTGGTGGCGCTGCCCGTGCTGTTCGCCGGCACCGCGCAGGCGCACGGCTACACCACCAACCCGGTCAGCCGGTCGTCGCTGTGCGCCCAGGGCATCGTCAAGAACTGCGGCGACATCCAGTACGAGCCGCAGTCCGTCGAAGGCCCCAAGAACTTCCCGCAGGCCGGGCCCGCCGACGGCTCGATCTGCGCCGGCGGCATCGCCCGCTTCTCCCAGCTCGACGACCCCCGAGGTGGCGCCTGGCCCGCCACCAAGCTCACCAGCGGCGCCAACTACACCTTCACCTGGCACTTCACCGCCATCCACGCCACCACCGATTTCCGGTACTTCGTCACCCGCGACGGCTGGGACCCCACCAAGCCGCTCACCCGGGCCCAGCTCGACCCCACGCCGTTCCTCGTGTCCAACTGGGGCGGCAAGAGGCCAAGCGGTGACGTCTCCATTCCCGGCAAGCTGCCCGCCGGCAAGACCGGGCGGCATCTGATCCTCGGTGTCTGGGACATCGCCGACACCGGCAACGCCTTCTACTCCTGCGCCGACGTCACCTTCTGACCTCTGTGACGTCGGCCGGCGGTTCCTACCCGGCACCCCCTGCCGCCGGGCAGGAGCCGCCTCCTAGTACACCTGCACGCAGTTGATCGTGTGGCTCGCCTGCGCCTGATTGCCGTCCGAGACCGCCGTCAACGTCACCGTGAACTGTCCGACTCCCGGGCAGTAGAAGTACTGGCCGTTCGGGTTGAAGGCCATCTGCTGGCCGAAGGTGTCCGTCCAGTACGCCGAATCGTAGGAACCATTGATGTGTCCGGTGAGCCGGATCGCCACCCGATTCCCGAACGGCCCCGTCGTCGGCCCGTCGATGGTCACGCCCAGCGCCTGGTTGATCCCCAGGTTGGCGATGATCGCCGCCGCCACCACGGACGCCGCGATCCCGGCCACCCAGGCCCAGAACTTCCCGCCCATGGCCAAACTCCAAACGCCGAATACCGCCGTCCGGACCCGTTTTCCGGACACGCACCGCATTGGTCGCCCGACCCGGAACGGTCGTTAGCGGCTGCGACGGACGAACAACCCGAAAGGCCTACAACGGGTCTGAAAGCCCGAGGAACGAGGTCAGGCCGTGCCGGTGAGGATTTTCATGGCGGCGTTGTGGCCGGGGATGCCGCTGACGCCGCCGCCGCGTTGGGCGCCGGCGCCGCAGAGGAGGATGCGGGGGTGGGCGGTCTCGACGCCCCACGAGCCGGGGGCGTCGTCGGAGTAGGGCCAGGAGAGGTCCCGGTGGAAGATGTGGCCGCCGGGGAGGCCGATGGATTCCTCCAGGTCGACGGGGGTTTTGGCCTCGATGCAGGGGCGGCCGTCGGGGTCGAGCCAGAGGCAGTCCTGGATGGGCTCGGCGAGAACCTGGTTGAGGGAGGCCAAGGTGGCGTCGAGGGCCCGGGCACGGGCGGTGTCGTTGTCGGCGGTGAAGAGCCGGGCGGGCATGTGGAGGCCGAACAGGGTGAGGGTGTGGGCGCCGGGCTCCCGCACGATGGAGGGGTCGGTGAGCGAGTGGCAGTAGATCTCGCACGGGGGCAGCGAGGGGATCTGGCCGGCGGAGGCTTCGGAAAAGGCCTGGGCCAGTTGGGAAAAGCTCTCGTTGACGTGAAAGGTGCCGCCGAAGGCGTCATGGGGGTCGACGGTGGTGTCCCGGAGGCGGGGTAGGCGGCGGAGGATCATGTTGACCTTGAGCTGAGCGCCTTCGGCGGGATCGGGGGTCTCGCCGAGCAGCCGGGAGAGCTCGGCGGGTGAGGCGTTGACGAGCACGTGGTCGGCGTGCGCCACATGGGAGGTTTCCCCTGCCAGGTAACGGACTTCGCCGTCGGGAGTGATGGACGTGACGGTGGCGCCGGTCAGGATCTGGGCGCCGGCGGAGCGGGCGGCGTCCTCCAGGGCGGCGGTGACGGAGCCCATGCCGCCGACAGGGACATCCCAGTCTCCGGTGCCGTTTCCGATGACGTGGTAAAGGAAACAGCGGTTCTGGAGAAGGGAGGGATCGTCGGCGCCGGCGAAGGTGCCGATGAGGGCGTCGGTGAGGACAACGCCGCGAACGGTGTCGTCACGGAAGGTGCGCTCGATGACGTGCCCGATGGGTTCCTCGAACAACACACGCCAGGCTTCGTCGTCGTTGACGGCCGAGCGAAGGGATGCCCTGCCGGGCAACGGTTCCGTGAGGGTGGGAAACACCCTTTCAGCGACCCGACCGGTCATGGCGTAGAAGCGTTGCCAGGCGGCGAAGTCGGCTGGATCCACAAAGGACGAAGCGGTGCGCGAAGGGTCCTCGGTGTCGACGAGCAGGCCACGGTCGCCGACGGGCGTGTAGGAGGACATCCGCCGACGGAGCAGGGTGATCGGCAGACCGAGGTCGGAGATCACCTTGCGCGGCAACAGGCTCACGAGGTACGAGTAGCGCGACAGCCGGACATCGACGCCGGGGAAGGCCTGGAACGACACGGCGGCACCGCCGACGGAATCGAGACGTTCCAGCACGAGCACGGTCTTGCCGGCCCGAGCCAGGTATGCCGCGGCCACCAGGCCGTTGTGCCCACCACCGACGATGACGACGTCCACCCAACGGCTCCTATCCTGCCAACGAGACAACCCTGTCGTGCAGCCTGTCCAGATAGTCCTCGGACTCGGGCTTCATCAGCACACTGCGCAGCACCCGGGCCCCGTCGACATCGGCGACGGCGGCGATGCCGCGTGCGCCGAAAGCCTCGGCACCGGCACGAAGGGTGCTGAGGAACACCGGATCGTCCCTGTCGCCCATGCCTTCTCGCATCATGCGCTCGGACCCGGCGTCGATCGCGGACAGCGTGGGCTCGGCCGGGAAATAGGTGACGATGTCCAGCTCGGGCCGCTGGTACGGCACGAGCCGATCGGACTGGTCGATCAACTCGTGCCAACGGACGGCGGCCCGACGGCCGGCCGCCAGCACGGCGCCGAGACCGTCGGCGCGCAAAGGCAGCAGCTTGAGGGTCAGCCACAGCGCCGCGGCACCGGCGCCGGCGCGCGAGCACTCCAGGCTGATCTCGCCGAGGTGCAGCTCGTCGGAAGTGAAGTACGTGTACGGCGAATCGTGGACGTAGAAGCGGCCGACGGCGGGGTCGGCGAACAGGACGGCACCGCAGCCATACGGCTGGAGGCCGTGCTTGTGGGGATCGACCACAATGGAGTCGCAGTGCCGGATCGCCTGCCACGGCACGGGGTCGATACCCTCGGTGCCGGCGATCAGGCTGAAGAACCCGCCATAGGCGGCATCGACGTGAATACGGAAGTCGTACCGGGACCGCAGCGCCACGACCTCGTGCACCGGATCGACCACGCCGAGGCCGGTGGTGCCGGCGGTGACGACAACGGTGCCGACCTTTCCACTACGCAGCAACGACTCCAGGGCGTCAAGATCCATCTTGCCGGTGGCGTCGACCGGCACGGCATGACCGGCGACGCCGATCAGCTTGCACATCCGGGAGTGCGTGTAGTGACTGTCCACACTGTACGCGACGCCGCTATCGGGATGGATTTCCCTTGCCACGTAGAGTGCTTCGAGGTTGGCGATGGTGCCGCTGGACGTCAGGTGGCCGAGGTGGTCGCCGTAGCCGAACATGGTGGCCAGCTGCGCCACGACCTCCCGTTCCATCTTCGCAGTGGCGGGACCGCCGTCCAGGGCGTGATTGTTGGGATTGATCAGCATCGCCGCGGCGTAGCCGGCGATCGCCACCGGATGCGGCGGCTTGAGCATCTGACCGGCGTAGCGGGGATGGAAGAACGGGTAGTTGTCGCGCAACCGGTCCGCGAGCTCGTCGAGCGCCGCAGCGACCTCGCTGTCCTTGAGCGCCAACGAATCGTGCCGGGTGAACTCGCCGAACTCGGCGGCCCACGACTCGTGGTTGGCCAGCACGCGGTCCAGCCAGGGCCGCAGCTGCTCAGATGTGGTAGGCATACTCGCGGAACTCCCAATCCGTCACCCACTGCTCGAACCGGGCGACCTCGGCCCGCTTGAGCACGCTGAACGAGCTGACGAAGTCCTTGCCCAGCAAGGATTGCAGCGCCGAGTCGTCGTCCAGCGCGTCGAGCGCGGCGGTCAGGGACATCGGCAGCACGGCGGTGCGGTCGGCGTTGTAGCCGTACCCCTCGAGCGGCGCGGGGGGTTCGAGCCCGTCCTCGATGCCGAGCCGCATCGCGGCCAGCACGCCGGCGTGCACCAGGTACGGGTTGGCGGACGCGTCGGGCAGCCGCACCTCGATCCGGGTGCCGACGCCGCGGTCGGGCGGCACGCGGACCATCGCGCTGCGGTTGTCCAGGCCCCAGTCGATCAGCCACGGCGCGAGCGTGTCCGGCCCGAAACGCTTGTAGGAGTTGATGGTCGGGTTGGTCAGGGCGGTCAGCGCGGGCGCGTGCCGCAACACGCCGGCCAGCGCGTGCCGGAGCAGCGGACTCATGCCGTACTCGCCGGCGTCGTCGGCACCGAGGTTCTCGCCGGCGGCGTCCACCAGCGAGACGTGCACGTGGAAGCCGGACGCGCCGTGCTCGTTGAACGGCTTGGCCATGAAGGTGGCGAGCTTGCCCTCGCGCCGGGCCAGGTCCTTGACGGCGGCCTTGAAGCGGAACGCCCGGTCGGCGGAGTCGAGCGCGCCGGAGTAGTCGAGGTTGATCTCGAACTGCCCGGGGCAGTACTCGTGGTTGCCGCCGAGCACGCCGAGCCCGAGGTCGCGCAGGTTGCGGACGGTGGCGATCAGGTGGCGGTCGGGGTCGCCGCGGGTGCCGCTGACGTAGATGTTGCCGGGTTCCGGGGAATACGGGGCAAATCCGGCCCCGTCCGGCACGCACAGGTAGTACTCCAGCTCGGGCCCGACCAGCGGGCGCAGGCCCGATTCGGCGAGCCCGGCGACGACGCGGCCGAGCACCGCCCGCGGCGACTCGCCGCCGTCGCGCTGGTCGCCGATGCAGGTGGCCACGCCGGGTTCCCACGGCACCACCGCGAGCGTGTCCAGATCCGGCACGATCTCCATGTCCGGCAGGCCCGCGTCGAGCCCGCCGGGCACCGGCACGGTCTCGCCGAGCGGGCTGGTGTGGTAGACGGCGCGGCAGAAGGCGACGCCCCGTTCGACGGCGGCGGGCAGCTGCTCCACGAGCAGCTCCTTGGAGCGCTCGGTGCCCATCAGGTCCGGGAAGGCGACCCGGACCACGTCCACGCCCTTGGCGGTCAGTTCGGCCACCACGCGGTCGGCCTGCGCTGCCATCCTCCACCTTCCCTCGTTTGCTTCCGAACCATAGCGCCGTGACAGGTCGGCAACAAGAGCGATATCGTACGTATCCAAACGACCACCCGGGAGGCGGCACGTGAAGGGCTTTCTGCATCCGCGCACACCCACCGGCCGGGCGTCCGTGACCGCCGGCCCGCCGTGGCACTACGCCGGCGACCTGATCACCGTCGAGTACCGCACGGATCCGGCCAAGGTCGCCGCGCTGCTGCCGGAACCGCTCGCGCCGGCCGCGGAGGATCCCGGTGCGGTGGCGCTGATCTGGGCCGACTGGCAGGCCTGTTCGGACGGCGGCGAGGAGCTGCTGGACCCGGTTCGCTCGCAGTACAGGGAATGTTTCGTCGTCGTGCGCTGCCGGTTCGCCGGCCGGACGTACTCGCGGTGCGTGTTCATCTGGGTGGACAAGGACTTCTCGCTGGCTCGCGGGATCCACCAGGGCTATCCGAAGAAGATCGGGTCGATCCACCAGACCCGGCCGCATCCGTACGGGCCGGCGCCGCGGATCGAGGCCGGCGCGCGGTTCGGCGCGACCCTCGCGGCCGGCGACCGGCGGCTCGCCGAGGCGGTCATCGAGCTCACCGAACCCAGTCCGCACAACGGTTTCGTCAACGCGCACCCGATGGCGCACCACCGGCGGCAGCCGAACATCGAACCCGGCAAGCCGGACAGCTACTCGGAGCTGGTGGAGTCCGGGGCGGCGGCGTTCGAGGGCGGGCCGGCCTGGGCCGCGCGGGCCGAGCTGCGGCTGTTCGAGTCGCCGACCGAGGAACTCGCGGACCTGACTGTGGAGGAGCACATCGGGGCGTACTACCGGCAGGTCGGCGTGACCTGGAACGGTGGCACCGTGCTGGCCTGAGTCACTCCTGGACCAGGCAGAACGGATGGCCGGCGGGATCGGCGAAGACGCGCCAGTTCCGCCGGTCGTTCCCGGCGTCGAGCAGGGCGCCGCCGAGCCTGAGGACCTCGGCCTGGGCCTCGTCCAGGTCCGTGACGCCGAGGTCGAGGTGGAACTGCTGCGGACGCGAGGGATCCAGCCAGGTCGGCGGCTGGTGATCCTCGGCGAGCTGGAAGGCCAGCACGAGCCCGTCGACGTGCAGCGTGGCCCAGCGATCGTCGAGCGCCCACCGGGGGTCGGGCTGGTTCACGACGCCGCCGAGAAGTGCCTGGTAGAAGCCGGACAGGGCGACGATGTCGGGGCAGTCCAGCACGACGCATTGCAGCTTGGCGATCACGACGCCCCACCGTAGCGGAGCCCGTCGACGAGCAGGGCGAGCAGCCGGTCGGCGGTCTCGGGGGCGTCCTGGGCGGCCCAGGCGATGGCGCCGACCATGCGCAACACGTCCGCGTCGTCGGCGACGGCGGTGATCGCGCCGGCTTCGCGGGCCCTGGCCAGCAGGTCGGCCCCCACGGCGAACATCTCGGCGTGCCAACCGGCGACGAGGTCGTGGGAGAGGGCGGAGTTCATCACGGCGGCCGCCAGGCCGCGGTAGGTCAGGCCGTGAACGACGGCGGCGCGCAGCCAGACGGTGAGGGCGTCGAGAGGGGCGGGGTCGGGAGAGTCCGCGTGGCGAGAGTCGGCATCACCAGAGCCGGTACCGCGAGAGTCGACATCGAGCGGGCCGGCATCGGCGAGTAGCCGACGGCCGAGTTCCACCAGTTCCTCGATCTGCCCGGCGAGCACCGTCTCGATGAGGTCGAGGCGGGTGGGGAAATGCCGGTACAGCGTGCCGCTGGCCACGCCCGCCCGCCGGGCGATCTCGTCCAGCGAGGCGTCCGCGCCGAACTCCGCGAACGCGATGCGGGCCTGTTCGAGCAGCTGCTCGTAGTTGCGCCGGGCGTCGGCGCGCATCGGACGGGCCTTGTCCACTCGCGGGCTCCCTTGCTAACCGGGGACACAGTCCGTTACGGTCCAACCGGACCATGTCTCACCTTAACGGGGGCTCCCATGGCGCTGACGGCACAGGACCGGATCGACATCACCGACCTGATCAACCTGCACGGCCACCTCGTGGACGGGGGCGCGTGGAACCGCGTGGAAGACGTCTTTCGCGCGGACGTGGCGTATGACCTGGAGGACTTCGGGCTCGGCACGCTGCACGGCGTGGCGGCCATCAGGGAGGCGGCGCTGGCACTGGGTGAGGCGAACCCGGTCGGGCATCACGTGACCAACATCGTGATCACCGAGGGCGGGGAGAACGAAGTCCGGGTCCGATCGAAGGGAATCGGCATCAGCGCGGCGGGCACGGCCGGCAGCGTCGAGTACGACGACATCGTCGCCCAGACGCCCGAGGGCTGGCGGATCCGCTACCGCAAGGTGACCGCAAGGCGCAGAACAGGGGACCAGCCCGGGCCGCGAGAGGTGCTGGAACGCTGGCGACAGGCGGCGATCGACCACTCCCTCGCCAACCTCACCACGTTGTATGCAGTCGACGGAATCCACGAGTTCCCGTTCACGGCTCCCGGCCTCCCCGCCAAGCTCGAGGGCCGAGCCCAGATCACGGCCTGGATGACCGAAGCCTGGCGCGCCCCCTTCCGGTACCACCGGTTCCGCACGCTCGCCGTCCACGACACGGGTGACCCGAACACGATCGTCGTGGAGCAGGAAGCGCTGGGCACCAGCGAGATCACCGGCGACTTCACGCTGCCGAACCTGCTGGTGCTGACCACCCGCGACGGGCAGATCGCCCACCTCAAGGACTACGTCGACATCGCGGCAGCCGTCGCCGTCACGGGAGAGAGATCCACGTGGTCTTGAGGTCGGTGAACTTGTCCGACGCATGGGCGGACTTGTCACGGCCGTGGCCGGACAACTTGGTGCCACTGAAGGGAACCACCATGTCCCCCTCCTCGTAGCAGTTGACCCACACACAGCGCGGCACGGTCGAGCACGCACGTCACGAATTCGTCGGCGATGGCCCGGTGCACCAACAACCTCGACGCCGCAGTGCACATCTCCCCGGAGTCGAAGAAGATCCCCCACGCCGCCGTGTCGGCTGCGGCGTCAAGATCGGGGGCGTCGGCGAAGACGATGTTCGGCGACTTGCCGCCGAGCTCCAGTCACACCCGTTTGAGGTTGGAATCCGCCGAGTACCGCAGGACCTCCCGGCCGACCTCCGTCGACCCGGTGAAGGTGACGACATCGACGCCGGTGCAGCCCGAGGGCGCCGCCGGTCGCCGGGCCGGGACCGTTCACGACGGTGAGCACGCCCGCCGGCAATCCCGCCTTCGCTGCGAGTTCCGCAAGTAAAAGCGCCGATAGCGGCGACTGCTCGGCTGGCTTCAACACCACCGTTCGGCCGGCGATCAGCGCCGGCGCGAGCTTCCACGCGGCCATCGTCAGCGGGAAGTTCCGCGGCGACCACGCCGACCGGCTCGCGGGTGACCATCGCGAGGGTGTCCACGGTCGATGTGGTGACCTCGCCCGCGACCTTGTCCGCCAGCTCGGCGTACCAGCGGAAGGTGCGAGCCACCGCCGGCACCTCGATGCCGAGCGAGTCGCGAATCGGCTTGCCCATCTCCGGCGAGATGGTGCGGGCCAGCCGATCCCTGTCGGCGTCGATGAGATCGGCGAGCCGGTGCAGGACGTCGACCCGCTCACGGGCCGGCAGCCGCGGCCACGGCCCGTCGTCGAAGGCCTGCCGCGCGGCGGAGACCGCTCGGTCTACCTCGGCGGGGCCGGCCTCATCGACATCGGAACCTTGCCGTCCCGGGGTGAACGCACCTGCACGGCGCCCTCCAAACGCCTTGACCGGCCCGACCGAGCCAAGTACGTTTGGATGCAAACGATATTACGGAGACACGATGTCCGACCACTGGATCGGGGGCAGGCGGGTCACCTCGCCCATCCGCTTCGACGACATCTCCCCCATCGACGGCTCCGTCCTGGCCCACGTCTCGCGGGCCTGTCCGGAGGAGGTCGACCTCGCGGTCGACACCGCCGAGAAGGCGTTCACGCACTGGCGGCGCACCACCCGCGAGCGCCGCGCGGAGCTACTGCACAAGATCGCCGACGGGGTGGAGAAGCGCCTCGACGAGCTGGCCGCCGTCGAGACGTCCGACAACGGCGCGCTGCTGCGCTCGCACCTGCGCGGCGTGATGCCGCGCGTGGCGCACAACTTCCGGTTCTTCGCGGACTGGCTCGTCGACGAGGTGTGCCACCCCGACTTCGACACCCGCGGCCACACCAACCGCGTCAGCTGGGACCCGGCCGGTGTCTGCGCGCTGATCACACCGTGGAACGCGCCGCTGATGCTGGCCAGCTGGAAGATCGCGCCGGCGCTGGCCGCAGGCGACACCGTGGTGCTCAAACCGGCCGAGTGGACGCCGCTGACCGCGACCCTGCTGGCCGAGATCACCGCCGAGGCGGGCCTGCCCGACGGCGTCTTCAACGTGGTGCAAGGCCACGGCGAGAACACCGGCCAGCACCTGGTGAACAACCCGAGACTGCGCCGGATCAGCTTCACCGGCTCGGTGCCGACGGGCAAGGCCATCGCGCGGGCCGCGGCCGCCAACCTGGTGCCGACCTCGCTGGAACTGGGCGGCAAGTCGCCGCTGATCGTGTTCGCCGACGCGGACCTCGACCTGGCCGTGAAGCTGGCCGTCGAGCAGTACGACAACGCCGGGCAGGTGTGTCTGGCCGGCGTTCGCCTGCTGGTCGAGGAGTCCGTCGCCGCCGAGTTCCTCGCCGGCTTCCTGACCAGGGCGGACGCCCTCAAGCAGGGCGATCCGCGCGATCCCGCCACGGACGTCGGCCCGCTGATCCACCGCCGCCAGTTGGACCGCGTGGACGGCTTCGTGCGGCGGGCGGTGGCCGACGGGGCGCGAGTGCTGCTCGGCGGCGGCCCGAACACCGAGCTCGGCGGCCTCTACTATCGGCCGACGCTGCTCACGGATGTCCGACCGGGCAGCGAAATCCTCACCGAGGAGGTGTTCGGCCCGGTGCTGACGCTGCAGACCTTCCGGCGCGAGGAGGACGCCGTCGCGATGGCCAACGACACCCGCTTCGGGCTGGCCGCGACGCTGGTCACCGGCGACGAGGACCGCGCGAGGCGGGTCACCGAGCAGCTGGTGGCCGGCACGGTCTGGGTGAACTGCTTCTTCGTACGGGATCTGCGCGCGCCGTTCGGCGGCAGCCGGGAGTCCGGGATCGGCCGCGAGGGCGGCAACTGGAGCTTCGACTTCTATTGCGACGTCAAGAACACGGTCACGGCGGGACAGGGGTGGCGGCATGGGTGAGGTCGTCGGCGCGGGCCTGCTCTCCCACGTGCCGACGATCATGCTGCCGGCGGCCGAGCGCCGGGAGCTCAACGACGGCAGGGACACCACACTCGTCGCCGGGCTGGAGCGGTTGCGCGCGGAGGTGTTCGAGCGGCTCGACTACGACACGGTGGTGGTGCTCGACTCGCACTGGGCGACCACTGTGGAGTTCGTGGTCACCGCGCACCAGCGGCGGGCCGGGCTGTTCACGTCCGAGGAGCTGCCGCGCGGGATGTGCCGCATCCCGTACGACTTCGCGGGCGATCCCGAACTCGCGCACGCCGTCGCGGCGCACGGCGAGAAGCAGGGCACGTGGATCACCCCGATCGACGACCAGTACCTGCCGATCTACTACGCCACCGTGAATCTGTGGCAGTACCTGGGGGTTCCGGGCAAGCGGTGGGTGTCCATCGGCGTCTGCCAGACCGCCGACCGCGAGGACAACCTGCGGCTCGGGCGGGCGCTGGCCGCCGGAATCGCCGACACGGACCGGAAAGTGCTGCTGGTCGCGTCGGGAGCGCTCAGCCACACCTTCTGGCCGCTGCGGGAACTCCGCAAGCACGAGGCCGCCGGCGTCGAGCACATCCGCACCCCGGAGGCGGCGCAGGCGGACCTGGAGCGCATCGAATGGCTCCGGCGGGGCGATCACGCACGGGTCCTCGACACCATGCCGGAGTTCGCGAAGTTCAAACCGGAGGCCGGTTTCGGGCACTACCTGATGATGGCCGGCGCCCTCGGCGAGCGGGCGTGGCGGGCGCCGGGACGCCTCTACAGCGAGTACGAGAACGCGGTCGGCACCGGCCAGGTGCACATCTGGTTCGACCGCCCGGGCGAGGGGTGGACGTGACCGAGCACCGCAGGATCCTGTTGGACGGGGCCGTTGTCGAGGTGGTGCGCCGCGAGGAGCTGCTCGTCGCCGGGGACGGCCGCAGCGTCAAGGCGGACGAGGCGGTGCACCTGCCGCCCTGCGAGCCGTCCAAGATCATCGCGGTGCATCTGAACCACCGCAGCCGGGTGGAGGAGTTCCAGGCCCGGCTGCCGGCCGCGCCGACCTACTTCCACAAGCCGACCTCCGCGCTGAACGCGCACGGCGGGGCGGTGGTGCGGCCCGAGGGCTGCAAGTGGCTGAACTACGAGGGCGAGGTCGCCATCGTGATCGGGCGGACCTGCCGCAACATCTCCCCCGCCGACGCCGCTGCCCACATCCGCGGGTACACCGTCGCCAACGACTACGGCCTGCACGACTTCCGCGACACCGACGCCGGCTCGATGCTGCGAGTGAAGGGCTCGGACACGTTGTGCCCCTTGGGTCCCGGGCTCGTCACCGACTGGGACTTCCGCGGCAAGGCGCTGATCACGAGGGTGAACGGGGAGGTCGCGCAGCACGGCAGCACCGACGAGATGGAGTGGGACATGCACTATCTCGTCGCCGACATCGCCCGAACGATCACGCTGTTCCCGGGCGACGTGCTGCTGTCCGGGACGCCGGCTCATTCGCGGCCGGTGCGGCCGGGCGACGTGGTGGAGGTCGAGGTCGAGGGCCTCGGCGTGCTGCGCAACCACATCGTCAGCGGACCGACCGCGATCCGGACGGACGTGGGCGCGCAGCCGACGGAGTCCGAGGAGGTGCTGTCGACGGCACTCGGCGGCGACTGGGAGTTCCGGGGCATCCGCCCGCCCCGCCGCTGACCCGAATGCCGGTCATGCAGGGAAGGACGCCTTACCCTCGTTCAACGCGGGTAAGGCGTCCTTCCCTGCATGAAGCCGGTTAGGCGCCGCCGGCGATGGTCGGCAGGGTGCTGGACTGCACCTCCTGCCGCACCTCCGCCTGCCGGTCGGCCGACGTCTGCTCGAAGTGGTTGAGCATGTGCCGCAGCACCCGGGTCAGCTCGGCGATCCGCCGCGGCGACAGCCCCTCCAGGCTGTACACCTCCTCGGCGTTGAACCGCGGGAACAGTTCGCACATCAGCGCCTTGCCCCGCTCGGTCAGGGACAGCACGCTCAGCCGCCGGTCGTCGGCGGGCGTCGTCCGGGTGAGCAGCCCGCGGTTGGCCAGCGTCCGCGCGACGCCGGTGAGGGTGCCCTTGGAGATGCCGCTCTCCTCGGCCACGTGGCGGGTCTCGATGTCGCCCCAGATCCACACCACCCACAGCACCACGAAACCGGTCCACGACAGATCCACGTCACGCAGCACGGACTGCTCGAAGTGGTTGCGCACCACCAGCGCGGTCCGGTGCAGGTTGGACAGCGCCATCATGGACTCGACGTCGATGGCCAGGCCGTTGAGGCGCTCGCCGACGGCCTTCTCGGTCTCGCGCAGCGTGTAGTAGCCGGTCACAGCGGTCAGCGTAGCCCCAACCCGGGCGGGCGCCGGCGATCGACCGGCACGTCACCGCGGCGACCGGGCAGGCCCCGCCAGGGCGCCGGCCGTCCCGTTCCCGCCGCGGCAACTACACCAGTTCCGCCAGCCTGCCCACCACCTCCGCCGGGCTGGGCTGGGCGGCGATCTCGTCGCGCACCTCGGCGGCGGTGTCCCGGAACTTCGGCTGCTCCAACACCTGGGCCAGCGCCGCGGCGACCTCCTCCGGCTCGCTGACGGTCAGGCCGACGCCGCGGTCGGCCATCAGCTTGGCGTTCATCGGCTGGTCGGCGAACTTCGGCAGCGACACCTGCGGCACGCCGTGCACGAGCGGCGTCGCCACCGTGGCCGAACCGCCGTGGTGCACGATCGTGGCGCACGTGGGCATGAGGGCGCCCAGCGGCATCCAGCCCAGCGCGTGGACGTTCGCTGGCAGCGGTTCGAGCTCCGAGATGTCGATGTCCCCCAACGCGAGCAGCACCTCGACGTCCATTGTGGACAGATCGGCGAGGACGGCCTTGAGGGCGCCCACCCCGCCGAGCGCCGGCAGCACACTGCCGAGGGTCACACAGACGCGCGGCCGGGTCGGCGGCTGGGTCACCCAGGCCGGCACCACGCGGGACTCGTTGTACGGGACGTACCGCATCAGGAACTGGGTGTCCGTGGCGAGGCCGCCCATGCTCGGCGGGCGGACGTCGATCGAGGCCACCGGGTTCACCGGGACGTCCGGCAGGCCCAGTCGCCGCCGGGTCGGCTCCAGGTACTCGGCGGCCTCCCGGCGCGAGCTCACCACGTGCTCGTCCAGGCCGGCCCAGCCCAGCCGGATGCCCTGCTCGACCAGCGGCACGCCCAGGTCGGCGGCGAGCAGCCGGCCGGCCGCCTGCTCGGCGGTGGTGATCACCAGGTCGGGGCGGAACGCCCGGGCCACCGGCAGCATGCCGTCGATCATCTGCTCGCCGAACCAGGCGAAGCCGCCGCGATCGGGCTTGCGCGCGACCCCGGCTTTCGTCATCTGGCCGTCCTTGATCATGCCGGCCACCGCGGCCACGAACTCCGCCCACAGGTCGCGTTCGGGCAGCGGGTCCACCACCGGCAGGCCGGCGCCGGCCGCCGCGCGGGCCCCGTCGCCGTTGTTGAGCAGCAGCACCTCGTGGCCGGCGGCCAGCAACGCCCAGACCAGCGGCACCGTCGGCAGGAAAAGGCCGCTACCGGGCACGGCCGTGCACAGCACTCGCATCGTCAACTCCCCCTAGATCGTCTTGAGCAGCGCTCAATTGAGCGCTGCTCAAGCTACGGTGGGTAGACTGCCGCCGTCAAGCCCCTCGGGAAAGGACGCGGATGCCGCTGCGACGGGAACAGGTGGTCGAGGCCGCCCTGGAGCTGCTGGACGAGGTGGGGCTGGACGCCTTCACCACGCGAGCGCTCACCGAGCGGCTCGGCGTGCAGCGCGGCGCCCTGTACTGGCACGTCAAGAGCAAGCAGGAGCTGCTCGGCGCCGTCACCGAGCTGCTGCTCCGGCCGGTGTTCGCCGACACCGGCGAGGAGGAGCCGAACGTGTTCGACAACCTCGTCGAGTTCGCCCACCGGATGCGGGACGCCATGCTCGCCCACCGCGACGGCGCCCGCCTGGTCGCCGCGCACGTGACCGTCAGCGCGTCGGGACTCAAGCTGATGCAGCGCGTCTTGGCCGACTACGCCCGGCAGGGAATTCCCCTGCCGGTGGCCGCCCGCTGGGGCGACATCATCGCCAGCTACGTCACCGGCTACGTGCTCCAGGAGCAGACCGCCCCGGCCGAGATCGCCTTCGACCTCAGCGAGGCCAGCCCCGAGCTGCTCGAGATGCTCGGCGACCACCACCCGCCCAGCGCCGAGACCTTCGCCGCCTCGGTGGCGACGATCATCCTCGGCATGCGCGCCGAAGCCGCCACCCTCGCGAGTCCCGCCTAGCGCCACACCCCGGCGAGTCGCGCTCTGGGACACACCGAATGTGGGTTTCGGGCAGAACTGGGACCCGAGGCTTGGCTCTGCCTGAAACCCACATTCGGTGTGTCTGTGGGCGCGACTCGCGGGAGTTCGTCAGGCGGCGCGGGTGGTGCGGAGGTCGTCGAGGAACTTGCGGCGGAGGGCGGGGATCCGGCTGGTGAGGCCGAAGAAGGTGCGGGCGGCCAGCAGGGCCAGGCGGCCGGTGACGGGACGGTAGAGCGGGTCGTCGCCGCTGGTGCCGTTGTTGTTCAGGGACTCCGCGACGCGGGCGAAGCCGTACGGGAGCATCTCCGCCTCGTAGTCCCCGACGGCCGTCAGCAGCGGCTTCTCGCCACGCGAAGCGGCGACGAGTTCCCGGCACAGCAGCGCGGCGTCCCGCAGGGCGGTGTTCGCGCCGACGCCCTGGCCCGGCGTCATGGTGTGAATGGCGTCGCCGAGCAGGGTGATGGTGGTGGTCGGCCACGGCTCCACCGGCTCGGAGGTGCCGATACGCAGGGCGAACGCGGCGTCCGGGTCGGAGAGTTCGAACAGCCGGCGCAGGTTGGGATGCCAGTTCCCGGCGGCCCGCAGCGCGGTGTCGATCAGCTCCCGACCGCGCTGCTTCTCCGCGCCGTCGGGGAAGTGCTGGTGCGAGCTCCAGATGGACAGGTTGATGTAGTCACGGGTGTTGTCGAACTGGAGCCCGGACCAGCTGTCCAACAGGGCCGCGTCGGCGGGGTTCTTGGGCCGGCCGTCGGCGTCCCACTTGAACTCCATGACGTGCAGCATGCCGATCATGCCCTTGGTGCCGAAGACCAGCGACAGCCCGTTGAGCACCTCGTCGCCGAGCAGGGCACGGGTCTCCGGGGTGAGCGCCGTCTTGGTGGCGATCGCGGTGACGCCGGTGTCGTGGATCTTCGCGTGCGGCAGGAACTGGCGGCGCACCGCCGAGCGGGTGCCGTCGGCGGCGACGAGGATGTCGCCGGTTGCGGAGCTGCCGTCGGCGAAGAACGCGGTGACCGTGCCGTCCGAGTTCTGCTCGTAGCGGGTGAAGACCTTGCCGTGGTGCACGACGTCGTCCATGCCGGTGAGCAGCACCTGCCGCAGGGTGGAACGGGACACAGACCGTTCGCTGTCGATCGCGTCGGTGCTGTCCGGGAGCGCGAAGCTCGCGGTGCTGCGCATCGACTGCGTGAGGATGTTGAAGTGCCGCGGGGTCCGGGCGCAGGTCGCGACGAAGGTGTCGAACAGTTCCGGCGGCAGGCACTGCCGGAGCGCGCGGTTGCCCGTCGGGTCGATGCCCACCCGATAGCCGTAGAGCCCGTCGCGGCGGGAGCCGTAGCGCTCGTACACCGCGACCGACACGCCCGCCCGTTTCAGGCCGTGGGCCAGGCACATCCCGCCGGTGCCGCCGCCAATGATGATCACACGCATGACAACCTCGATCGTCGTGTATCTCGATTTTCGTGTAACTTAGTTTGAGAGCAAAGTCGCTCGAATGTCAAGCGATGTGCCGCCGGTTACCATGCGCTGGATCTTGAAAGCCGAGGAAGCGATGCCGAACGAACTGGACGACGTGCTGGCCGACCTGGGCCGGGCCGTGCAGGCCTACCAGGCCGCGGTCGACGACTACGACCGCGAGACCGCCCGGCTGCTCGGGATCAACGGCACCGACCTGCGGTGTCTCGAGCACTTGATCGACGCCGGCGAGCTCACCCCGCGAGAGCTCGGCGAGCGCCTCAACCTGGTCACCGGCAGCGTCACCGCGATGCTCGACCGCCTCGAGAAGCTGGACCTGCTCGCCCGCGCCCCGCACCCCGCCGACCGGCGCAAGGTCGTCGTCCGTCTCACCGACGCCGGCCGGCAGCGCTGCCTGGACCTGATCGCCCCGCTCATCGAGGACGGCGCGCGCGAGATCGGTTCGCGGTACGACGCCTCGCAGCTCCGGCTCGTCACCGACTACCTGCGCACCAACACCGAGCTCCAGCGCCGGCACGTGCAACGGCTGCGCGACCAGGAGTCCCCGCCGGCGACTCGGCGAACACGCTGAGCGGCCGCCAGACCGAACCGGCGGCAAGGCCGCGTTCGGCCGCGGTGCGGAGACCTGGGTACTGAACTTCCTCGACCGGGCCGAGCCGATCTTGAGCGAGCAGCCCCCGAATCAATCCAAGTCGTCGGCGGGGGCCGACCACAGGACCCCAGTGATGTTGCCACGAGCACGTAAGAGAGCCTCTTGACGATCCTGCGGCGCCGAACCGCTGCTGCGCGGCCCGGAACAGCAGACGTGGCTCGCGAGGCTGACGCTGGAACAGGCGAGGCTGCTCCGCGAACCCACTGAGGAGCTGCTGGACCGCCTGGCCCCGGAGGACGGCCCGGCGACGCTGGCACTGGTCGTGGTCCGCAACGGCCACGACACCGCGAGGATCTCCGACATCGCGCGACGACTGTCCACAAGCGACGATCCCTGGCGGCGGGCCGCCGGCGAGTTGCTGCACGGCTATGGCGCCTCCGAGCTCAGCGACGGCAACGGGGCCAAGGCGGAGGGCCACTTCGCCCGGGCGGCAACGGAATTCCGCGAGCTGGGCGATCGGATCGGCGTCACCGTGGAGCTCGACACCAACGAGGCCCCGGACCAGTTCCGCGCTCTGCTGCGCATGAACTACGCCCAAACCCTTGCCGCGACAGGCCAAACCGAGGAGGCCGGCCGACAGCACCGATAAGCGGTCGACCTGGCCATGCGCACGAAGGACGCGCCCGGCCGCGCAACCGTCCTCGAGGCGCAGGCGGAGTGGTACGAGCAGGCCGCCGCGCTCCAGGGCCACCGAACTCCGAGGCTGAGCTACCAGCGCGCCCCAGTTACTGCCGGACGTCCCCCGGGTCGGTGGCGATCATCCCGATGTACCCGTCCGGCGCGCGGTCGCCGGCGCGCAGCGCGCCGGGATTCACCCCGGTGTCCACGGACAGCTTGCTGCTCCGGTAGTTCACGCCGAGCTGCCGCAGTGCCGGGTTGCCGCGGTCCATCACGCCGCGATCGAACAGCTCGGTGCTGATGCCGAGCACGTCCGCGGCGACCGGCAGCCGCTCGTCCTCGTAGCTGTCCAACAGCTCCTCCGAACCGTCGGCCAGCTTCCAGCCGAGGTTGTGCGCGTCCTGCACACCCGTGTTGAGGCCCCGCCCGCCGGCCGGCGTGTGCACGTGCGCGGCGTCGCCGGCCAGGAACACCCGCCCGACCGGTACCGGTCCGCCATGCGAACGTTCGCACGCCACTGGGTGGACCACCCACGTCGGTCAGCGCGAAACCCGTTGTCTCCAGCACCAACGCGGCCAGATCCGGCACGTCGTACCGCGGCGTCGTCAGCTGGAAGGTGTCGGTGCCGACCAGCGGGCACGGCCCCAGCACCGGTCCGTCCTCCCCCACCCAGACGTGCCAGTGGTCCAGGCCGGCCACCCGCACGTCGGCGATGAGCATCCGGTGCTGCTCCAACGTCTCCCCGGCGAAGCCGACGCCGATCTCCTTGCGCACCACGCTCCGCCCGCCGTCGGCGCCGACCAGGTACCGCGCGCGCACCGCCTCGTCGCCCAGCAGCGCGCTGACACCGTTGTCGGCCTGGGCTAACGACGTCAGCTCGAGGGTGCGGGGCTGGATGCCCTTGCCGCGGGAGCCGGCGAAGTCGCCGGGATCGCGGTCGACGATGCGGTGCGCGACGCCACGGCGGGCCAGCTCGATGGCGAGGGTGAGGCCGGTCGGCCGGCCCCGATGATCAGGATTTCGGTGTCCACGGCGCACACCGCGCGCGGTGGCTGTCAGGTCACCGACAGACCGCTGTCAGCGCCGGCCGGTGTCGATCAGGAAGTCCTCGAACAGGTTCGGCAGGTACGCCACGAGCAGGCCGAGCCCGGAGAACGCGCCGCCGACCGGGTTGAGCCGGGACAGCGCCCACGCGAAGGCGCAGCCGCGATAGGCCGGCACCGGCGTGCCGACATCGGTGAACCAGCTCAGGAACGGCATCCGCAGCTCGCGGATCGCCGGGTTCATCAGCGGGCCGCCCAGCGCGAGCAGCGCCGTCGGCTCGTTGCGCATGACCCAGCGGTAGACCTGGGAGAACTGGTAGAACCGCCACTCGGCGGCGGAGGGGGCGACGCCGAGCGTGCGGGCCAGCGCCACGCCGTGCTCGGTGGCGGCCTGCTCGGCCCGGCTCCAGGCGGCGTCGTGCACGCTGCGCCGGTCCAGCTCGCCGTCGCTGAGCCTGCGTAAGTAGCTAGCCCATTCGGCCGAACCGGGATTGCCGTGGGTGTCCTCGCTCAGCCCCAGCGCGATGGCCGTGCCGCGCTGGAGACCCTCCAGAATGGACGCGTCCACAATGGACATCCAGCTGCCCGGCCGGGCCAACTCGTTGTCCCGGAAGAATTCGAGCACACCTTCGATGTTTCGCCATCGACCAGGCTCGATGTCCAGCCGGCCGGCGAAGTCGGACTGCACCTCGCGCAGGAAGTCCAGGCGGTCGGCCACGTGCAGGTGGTCGAGCTCGGCGAGGGTGCGGCCGAGCGGGCGCGCCGGCGCTCTGCGGGCGCGCGGGACCGCGACCGGCGCGACGCGCACGCAGGCATCGGCCATCACACTTCGGGCGTACACCAGAACAGCTCCCCGGCTACAGGTCCAGACAACGCCCGAAAATCGTATCCGCCCCGAATGGGTGCTCCTGTCGTCACATCGGGGGAACCGCTACCGCCGACCAGCCGATCTTGGAGAAACCGCAGGTCACCGAATCTGTCTAGTGTGGTCGGTCACTCGCCATCCTTGAAAAACCTTGGCGTGGCGCGGGAAGATCGCCACGTACGGTGTGGCAACGGTCAACGGAGCGCACCGATCCGCTCACGGTTCGGCCAAGCGGCCTGCCTCCACAATGGACAGCGAAGGATGTCAGCCATCGGTCCGTCTGGGCTAAGTCAGCGCTGGAACCGATAGACCGCGGCGCCCCGCGAGTGCTCGGCGCGGCGGGCGTACCGATGCAGGAACGCGTCGATGGACGCGCGCGTGCGAGTGAGCGCGGCGGCGGACTCGGCGAGCACCGCGGCCCCGTTGGCGGTCAGGTGGTACATGCGTCTGGCCGGTCCCGGTGTGGCGGTGGTCCAGCTCGAGCAGACCAGCCCGGCCCGTTCCAGGTTGCGCAGCGCGCGATAGATGCCGCTGGCGTCGTTGTCCACGCCGCACAACAGGCGCAGCCGCTCGATGAGCTCGTAGCCGTGATCCGGCCGCTCGTCGAGCAACAGCAGCAGGCACGGCTGGACGAAGTTGCGCGGTTCCCCCTCGCGCATCAGGCGACCTCGCCCGCTGAATTCATGACGGCCTCCACGTCGAATTCTCGCCCGTGACCCCGACCAAGGATAAAACCGAATGGCTGCCCCGCACAGGGACACCGCCGCGTCCAATCGGGTACCGCGCAACCCGCGTTCACCGGGATTATCAAGGATGCAGCCGCCGAAAGGTAGAACGGGATTGGGCCGACCGGAACAACCGCAACCCATTTGGCCTGATAACCTGCGGCGGCCGCGGACGGCACAGGTACGGTTCAACGATGACCGCGATGTCCCCGGCGCGGCTGGCGGAAACGTTCGCCCGCATCGCCGATACCCTGGTCGACGACTTCGACCATGCCGAGTTCGCACGATTCCTGGCCGCCCGGGCGCGGGAAACGTTGCAGGTCCCCGCGGTCGGTGCGGTTCTCGTCGATCACCGGGGAGAGCCGCACATCGGACACGACGCGGCGGATCGGCTCGCCGCCTCGCCATTGTGGCCGCTGCTGCGCGGCGACGGCCCGAGCATGGAGTGCCACCGCACCGGAACCGCGATCGCGGTGCCGGACACCGACCAGCGAAACAACCGATGGAACCGTTTTCTGACGGAGGCTCGGGCGGCCGGCTTCGGCTCCCTGACGGCCGTGCCCTTACGCGTGCGGGAAACCACGATCGGGGCCTTGACGCTGCTGCGGACGGAGCGGGGAACGCTGTCGGATCAGGACCACCGAATCGCCGAGGCGATGGCGCTCGCGGCCGCCGCGGGCGTGCGCAGACTTGGGGAGCTGACGCAGGCGCAAACGCTCGCCGCGCAGCTCCAGACCGCGTTCAGCAGCCGAATAGTGATCGAGCAAGCCAAAGGCGTGCTGGCGGAACGGCACGGCAGCAGCGTGGACGGCGCATTCGGCGCCCTTCGCGAGTACGCCAGGCGGCGCAACCTGCGACTCGCCGAGCTCGCGAACGCCGTGGTCACCGGATCGGAGCAGGTGCCGCCGCTGCCGCCGGCATCGAAGTGATCTTCGTCCTGATGGGTTGCGACCCTAATTCCGGCGGTGCAAAGTTGAGCCTGAATGGCCGAATTCACCGTGCATTGTCGACGGCGCTCGCCCTTCGAACCGCTCCGGACCCTGGCGGATCACCACTTTTCGTGAGATGCACCAGGGAGGTGTGCCGTGTCCGGGTGGGTGTCCGTCTCGGCCCGGCGGTCCGCGTACACCGGTGAGCCGCTGACCCGGGTCAACGCCGCCGTCGGCGACCTCGCGGGCCACGGACTCGACTTCTGCTCGGCCGGCCAGCGCCGGTTCCGCGCCCTGCTCGCGCTGCTGGCCTGCAACTCCGACACCACCGAGAACCAGCTGACCCGCTGGCAGCTGGACTGGTCCGTGGCGGGGCGAATCACCTACTCCCCCGAGCAGCACGCGCTCGTCGTGCTCACGCCCATCCCGCACCTGCTGGCGTCGGCCGCGCTGGTGCACCCGGATCCGGTGCGGCGCCAGGGTTTGCCCGGTCTGCGGCCGCTGAACGCGCATCCCGAGGGACTGTGGTTCCGGATGCGGCACGTGCCGACACGCACGCTGCTGCGCATCGAAGCCGTCGAATCCGAGGCGGCGGCGGTGCATCCGCAGGTGCCGATCGCCTGGGAGATCGCCAGTCGCAGCTGGGAGATGCTGCCCGAGGAGGACGTGGCGCTGCGATCGGTGCCGCCGATGCACGTGGACGCCGAGCAGCTGCTGGCCGCGGTGCTGGTGCGGCTGGGCACCGACGAGCCGGACGGGCGCTGGCACGTGGGCGCGACGCTGGCGCGGGCACACCAGCGGGGCACGGCGTCGCCGCTGCGTTCGTTGTGGGGCCGGGGGCGGCACTGGCAGCTCGCCTGTCGCGACCGCGCCACCGTCGCGGGCCTGTGCGCGGCGCTGACGGGGCCGGAGATCGGCCTGGCCGGGGCGGTGCCGCTGGAGCGCACGCGGTCCACGGCGTTGATCGGCCACCGGGAGGCCACGCTGCGGCTGGTCGGTCCCGGATAGCGGGCCGATCGGCCCGGACCTCGTGTGCACGGCACCGCTTCCGATAAGGTCTATACCAATACCGCCAAGCTGCCGTGGCGGCAGTCGGACCCTGACGCCTAGTCCAGGAGGCACCCGTGTACCTGCTGCGCCACGCCCGGCTCGTGTTGCCGGGAGGAGTCGTCCACGACGGCCGCCTCGCCGTCGACGGCGAATGGATCACGGAGCTGGGCACCGGCGCCAACGGCGGACCGCACGCGGACACCCAGGTGGTCGACCTCACCGGATACGTGATCGTGCCGGGCTTCGTGGACATGCACGTCCACGGCGGCGGTGGCGGCTCCTTCGGCGAGGACCTCGACCAGGCCCGCCGAGTCGTGGAGTTCCACCGCGCGCACGGCACCACGACCTCCATCGCCAGCACCGTGACGATGCCGCTGCCGGAGCTGGAGCGGGCCGTCGAGGCGCTCTCCGGGCTCGTGCAGGACGGGCTGCTCACCGGCCTGCACCTGGAGGGGCCGTTCATCAGCAAGGCCCGCTGCGGCGCGCACGACCCGGCGCTGCTGCGGGAACCCGACGAGCACGTCGTCGGCAAGCTGCTGGAGCGCGGGCACGGGGCCATCAAGATGGTCACGCTGGCGACGGAGCTCAACGGCGGCCTGCGGGCGGTGCGGCAGCTGACCGACAACGGCGTGATCGCCGCCCTGGGGCACACCGATTCCAGCTACGAGCAGGCGCGTGCGGCGATCGACGCCGGCGTCACCGTGGCGACGCATCTGTTCAACGCGATGCGCGGCCTGCACCACCGCGAGCCCGGGCCGATCGCCGCCATGCTGGAGTCGGACAACGTCGCCGTCGAGCTCGTCAACGACGGCCACCACCTGCACGACGCCGCCGTCGAGCTGGCCTTCCAGGCGGCCGGGCACTCGCGGGTCTCGCTGATCACCGACGCGATGAGCGCCGCCGGCGCGGGTGACGGCCGCTACCAGCTCGGCGAGCTGGCGGTGCAGGTCGTGGACGGCGTCGCCCGGCTGGAGGACGGCGGCTCCATCGCCGGCTCGACGCTGACGATGGACGCCGCCTTCCGGCGGGCCGTTCTCGTCAACGGGATCTCGTTGGAGCGGGCGGCGGTCGCCGCGTCCGGCACGCCGGCGCGGGTGCTGGGCATCGACGACCTCGTGGGGTCGCTGGAGGTCGGCAAGCGGGCGGACCTCGTGGTGCTGGACGACCAGCTCACCGTCGCCGGCGTGATGTCGCGGGGCCGGTGGGTCACCGAGGTCCCCGCACCCCTCACCACCGCCGACGCCCAGTAGTCCCGCTGTGCAGTGAAGGGGGCCTTGCCCGCGGTGAACGCGGGGAAGGCCCCCTTCCCGGCATCAGTGGTGGTGTTCGACGGCCACCTCGCGGACCCGGTGCCGGACCGCGAACCAGCCGAGGACCAGCAGCAGCACCACGCCCGGGATCGAGTAGATCATGATCCGGCCGGCCGGCACGTCCCAGTAGCTCAGGGCCAGCACCAGCACCAGGAAGCCCAGCGTCAGATAGTTGGTGACCGGGGCCCACGGCAGCCGGTAGGCCGGCCGTTCGACCTCCCCGCGCCGCGCCTTGCGCTGCAACGCCAGGTTGCACACCATGATCATCGACCACATGCTGAGGATGCCCAGCGCGGAGAAGTTCAGGGCGATCTCGAACGACTCCCCCGGCACGAACAGGTTCAGCACCACGCCGAGCACGTACACGCAGGCGGTCAGCAGCACGCCGCCGTAGGGAACGCCGCCGCGGCTCATCACGCCCAGGAACCTCGGCGCCGAGCCGGCAGCCGACAGCGAGCGCAGGATCCGGCCGGTCGAGTACAGCCCCGAGTTGACGCTGGACAGCGCGGCGGTCAGCACGACGATGTCCATGATGCCGGCGGCGCCGGGCACGCCCAGCGAGGACAGGAACGTGACGAAGGGGCTCACATTCTTGTCGTACGAGTTGGACGGCATGAGCATCACCAGCAGCAGCACCGAGCCGACGTAGAAGATCGCGATGCGCCAGCCGACGGAGTTGACCGCCTTGGGGATCACCTTGCGCGGCTCGGCGGTCTCGCCGGCGGCCACGCCGACCATCTCGATGGCCGCGTACGCGAAGACCACGCCCTGGAGGATCAGCACCGCCGGCAGCAGCCCGTTCGGGAAGAACCCGCCGTGCTCGACGATCAGCTGCGGGCCCGTCACGTTGCCGTTGACCGGGGTCCGCGAGATCAGCACCACGATCGCGGTGACCATGAACGCCACCAGCGCCAGCACCTTGACCGCGGCGAACCAGAACTCCAGCTCGCCGAACAGGGTCACCGACACCATGTTCACCGCGAGCACCAGCACCAGCGCGCCCAGCGCCGGGATCCACTGCGGCACGTCCGGCCAGAAGAACTGCACGTACTTGGCGGCCGCGGTGACGTCGGCGACGCCGCTGCACGCCCAGTTCAGGAAGTACATCCAGCCCACGAAGAACGCGGACTTCTCACCCAGGAACTCCCGCGAGTACGACACGAACGAGCCCGAGCTGGGCCGGTGCATGACCAGCTCGCCCATGGCCCGCACCACGAAGAAGGCGAACACGCCGGCCACCGCGTAGACGATCGCCAGCGACGGCCCCGCGGTGACCAGCCGGCCGCTGGCGCCGAGGAACAGGCCGGTGCCGATGGCCCCGCCCATGGCGATCATCTGCACCTGGCGGCTCTTCAGGCCCTTGTGATAGCCGGCGTCGCCGTCGTCGACGGCGACGATCTCCGAGGTGTTCGTCATGAGGTCCTCTCGCCCTAGCGGATTACGCCGTTTGTAGCAGAGGGGGCCGGCGGTCACCGCGCGGGTGGCGGAGTCACGGGACGAACGTGACATCCGTCCCGGGTGAACGGACTGTCGGGGGTGCATGGTTTGCTCGTGGACGTGAGTGAGACGACGGGCGTGCGGCTGCGGGCGCCACGGCACCCCATCAGCAAGAAGGCGATTCCGTACTGGACGGTGCGGGCGCTGCCGGGGTGGATCGTGCTGCTGGTCATCGAGGTGCTGGTGAAGGTCCTCCCGGACGACCCGCCCGGCGCCTGGCTGACCGTCGCGATCGTGGTGACGGTGGTGCTGGCGCTGGTGCACCTGGCGGTCATGCCCAGCTGGCGCTACCGCGTGCACCGCTGGGAGGTCACGCCGACCGCCGTCTACACCCAGTCCGGCTGGATCGACCAGGAGTGGCGGGTCGCGCCGCTGAGCCGGATCCAGACCGTCGACACCGAGCGCGGGCCGTTCGAGCAGATGTTCGGCCTGGCCAAGGTGACCGTGACGACCGCGTCGGCGGCCGGCCCGCTGCACATCCACGGCCTCGACCTCGACGTGGCGCGGCAGTTGGTCGACGACCTGACCGCCGCCACCGAGGCCAGCGAGGGAGACGCGACGTGAGCGAGCTGGAGGTCGCCGCCGCGCCGTCGCTGAACGAGCCGCCGGAGTGGTTGCGGCTCAACGGGTTGATGGTGATCGTCAGTCCGCTCAAGGAGGTCGTGCGGGCCGCGGTGCCGCTGGTCGTGGTGTTCTTCGCCGGCGGCGGCGCGCACAGCTGGGGGCAGTGGCTGAGCCTGCTCGGCGTGGCGCTGCTGATCGCGCGCGGCGTCACGCACTGGGCCACCGCCCGCTACCGCATCACCGACGACCAGGTCGAGCTCCGCTCGGGTCTGTTCAACCGGAAGACCCGGGCGGTGCCGCGGGACCGGATCCGCACCGTGGACATCACCTCGGAGTGGCAGCACCGGCTGGTCGGGCTGAGCGCGCTGAAGATCGGCACCGGCCGTCAGGACAAGGGCAAGGACGACGAGCTCGTCCTGGACGCCATCACCAAGGCGGAGGCGGAGCGGCTGCGCACCCTGCTGCTCACCAAGGTGGCCACCACCACCAGCACGGCACCGTCCGTTGTGGACGAACCCGCGCCGGCCGAGACCGAGCTGGTGCGGGTGGACCGCCGGTGGACGCGCTACGCGCCGTTCACCCTGTCCGGCATCGCGGTCGTCGCCGCGGCGTTCGGCACCGTCTGGCACTTCGCCAACGATCTGCACCTGCGGCCGGACGACATCACCATCGTGCGGACGGTCATGGACGCGGTCGGCACCGAGTCGCCGTGGCTGCTGATCCCGGGCGCGATCGTGGTGCTGCTGCTCATCGCGACGATCGCGTCGGTGGTCGGCTACATCCTGTCGTACTGGAACTTCTCGGTGACGCGCGAGGCCAGCGGCACCCTGCACATCCGGCACGGCCTGCTCAACACCCGGTCGGTGTCGATCGAGGAAGCGCGGCTGCGCGGCGTCGAGGTGAAGGAAACCCTGCCGCTGCGCCTGGTTCAGGGCGGCCGCGCCACCGCGGTGGTGTCCGGCCTGCGCACCGGCCGTGGCGACGAGCGCGGCGGCGGCCTGCTGCTGCCCGCCGCGCCGGTGGCGGAGGCGCACCTCGTCGCGGCGAAAGCCTTGCGGGAGCCCAAGGATCCGACCACCGCGCCGCTCACCCCGCATCCCCGGGCCGCGCTGCGCCGCCGGCTGACGCGGGCCGTCGTGTCCGTGCTGGCGCTGGCGGTGGTCGCGTGGATCGGCTACCAGCTGGACATCCTGCCGTTCTGGGTGTGGATCCTGTTCCTGGTGCTGACGCCGTTCGCGGCGTGGCTCGGCTACGACCGGTACCGAAGCCTCGGGCACACGCTGACCAACGGCTACCTCGTCACTCGATCCGGTTCGCTCGTACGGGAAACGGTTGCGCTGCGCAGCGACGGGATCATCGGATGGCGGGTGCACGCGTCGTACTTCCAGCGCCGCGCCGGCCTCGCCACGCTCGTCGCGACGACCGCCGCCGGGCGGGGCGGCTATCACGTCACCGACGCCGGCATGAGCCAGGCCTTGGCGTTCGCCGACGACGCCGTCCCCGATCTGGTGGCGCAGTTCCTCGAACGGACCACATAGGACGACGCCGCTGCTAGGGTCCGGGCCATGGCTTGGATCAGGGGGGTCGCCGCCGTGGCGGCGATGATGTTGGTGGGCGGGTGCGCCGGCATAGCCGGCCAGGCGCAACCACAACTCGGGGCGCAGCCGAAGGTCGCGCACCCGACCGACCGCGACGAGAACGCCGTGCTCGCCGGCCTGCGGAAACTCGACGCGTGCGCGTTGCTGGCCGGCGGCCCGCCGGTGCCGGTCGGTCCGCACGCGTGCAGCGCCGGCGGAGTCATGGCGGCTGTCGGCATGGACTCGGACTTCGGCCGCCGGTGGGGGATGAACCCGACCACGATCGGCGGCACGAAGGCGTACTGGGACAGCGGCGAGGCCGGTTGCCAGATGGACATCCCGGTGAGCTTCAAGTGGGCGGTCTACCTCAGGACCGGCGCGTCGGACAAGAACTGTGACAAGCTCAGGGCGGCCGCCGCGACCGCGATCGCCAAGCTCGGCAACCCCGACGCCGTGGCGGTGCCGGCGTCCCGGCCGTTCGCCAACTGGGACGGCTGCACGCTGCTGGAGAAGGCACTCGGCGGATTCGACGCCAAAACCAAGCTGCGCCACGACCTTGTCGATTCGCGGTTCGACACCTGCGGGGTCGGGGAGTCCCCCGCGCAGGACGGCACGATCGACATCACGTACGCCACGGATCCGTTGTCCGGCAATATCCCGACTCGCCGCCAGGTCGGCGACAAGACCGCCGCCATTTCCACTGGCGGCGGCGCCTGCACGGTGCTGTGGGGTGCCGGGCCGTCGGGCTCGGACCAGGAGCACGACACTGTCGAGATCGACGTGCGAGGAAGGACTTGCGACGCGGCGGTCGCGTTGGCCGTGAAGGCCCAGCAGGTGCTGGCTGGTCCGCCGCCGTCGAACGACAAGCCGCAGCGGCCCTTGCTGTACGGGACGAACGATCCGGACAGCGCCGCCGCCGGCGCGTGCGTGGACTTCCAGCATGGCGACGTGGACTGCGAGCCGTACCAGCCGATCACGCTGCCCTCGTCGTTCGCGGACTGGTTCGCCGGCTCCGACCAGAAGTCCATCAGCTGCGCCATTTCCGTGGATGCCGTGCGCGAGGTGTACGGCGACGCGTTCAAACCCGTGCTACAGGGCGACTTCTGCTACTACGTGGAGCCGACGCACGCGGTGCTGCTCCGCATCGACGTGTCGAAGCAGTTCCGGCCGGGCGACTACGGGAACCGGCCCGACCTGTACGCCAACGTGCAGACGACCACGGTGTCCGGCAAGCAGGCCAAGACGTTCACCGACAGCTTCAAGGCCGCGAAGCCCGCCGCGCCGACCTACCACGAATACGACGTGTACGTCTCGCCGTTCAACGACCTCGCCAAGGACGGCATGATCACCGGCCAGGCCGAGGCCACCGTGCCGCGCGGCGGCGACGTCACGAAGCCGATGGACGTCTCCCGGCTGCACGACCTCGACCGGGTGATGGCCAAGATCATCGCCAAGTACGTGCCGTGAGCGCGTCATCGCCCCATCCGGTGCGTGATTTCCCGAACCGGCCACATAGGACGACACCGCTGCTAGGGTCCGCCCCATGGCTTTGATCAGGGGGATTGCCGCCGTGGTGGCGGTGTTGGCACTGGGAGGGTGTGCCGGCGTCGCCGGCCAGGCGGAACCGGCACTGGGCGCCCAGCAGGGTGTGCAGCGTCCGGCGGACCGCAACGGTGACGCGGTGCTGGCCGCGATGCGCAAGCTCGACACGTGCGCGCTGATGACCGGCCAGGCGGTGCCGCTTGCGCCGCACTCGTGCGAGTTCAAGCAGGGCAATGACAAGATCGACGTGAGCGCCGGCATGGACTTCCCGTTCGGCGGCCACTACGCCGAGACGCCGATGACCGTCGGCGGCTCCAAGGCGTACATCCAGGACCTCGGCGAAACCGGCTACACCCGGCGATGCTGGGTGGACATCCCGGTCAGCTTCCAGTTCTCGGTGAAGGTGGACGCGCAGCTCGGCGACAATGCCGGCAATGCCTGCGACCTGGCCAAGACGGCGACCGCGACCGTGGTGTCGAAGCTGGGCAACCCGGGCGCGGTCACCCTGCCCGCGTCCCGGCCGCTGGCCAATTGGGACGGCTGCTCGCTGCTCGCCAAGGCGGTCGGCCAGCTTCCCGACAAGGCCAAGCTGGAGCTGGGCACCGGCAAGTCGAAGTTCGACTCCTGTCTGGTCAACCAGGAGGGCACCTCCGACAACGCCGCGGTCCAACTGGAGTACGGCACGGATCCGCTGGCCGGCCACGGGGTCAAACCGCAGCAGGTCGGCGACAAGACGGCGGATGTCGACGGCTCCGGGAGTTCGTGCTACGTGCGATGGGCTGTCGGTCCGTCCGGTTCGGACTCGGATCACAACACCGTGGTGGCCCAGGTGAGTCTGAAGGACTGCGACGCGGCGACCGCGCTGGCCGCAAAGGTGCAGAAGGCGCTGGCCGGTCCCTCGCCGTCCAGCGAGAACCCGCAACGGCCGCTCCTCTACGGCGCGAACGACCCCGACAGTGCCGAGGTCGGCGCGTGCTTGGACTTCCATGACGCCGACAGCACTTGCGTGCCCTACCAGCCGTTCACGCTGCCGTCCTCGTTCCAGGACTGGTTCCCCGCCGCCGAGGACTCGCCGGCGATCGGCTGCGCCGTCGCGGTGGACGCCGTCAAAGCGGTGTACGGCGACTCCTTCAAGCCCGTGGTGTGGGGCCAGCACTGCATCTTCGTCGAGCCGACGCACTCGATGATGATCATCATCGACGTGTCCACCGCCAACACGCCCGCCCGCTACGGCGTGCAAACCGACCTGTACGGCGACCAGACGACGAATCCCGTGTCCGGCAAGCAGGCCAAGGAATTCACCGGCACCGTCGCGAACGCCAGGCCCGGCGAGCCGGCCTACGACGAGTACGACGTCTATGTGTCGCCGTACAACGACATCACCAGGCCCGGCATGATCGCCGGCCAGGCTCACGCCTACCCGGCCCGGGGCGCCGCCCAGGACGCCAAGCCGGACATCTCCAAGCTGCACGACCTGGACCAGGTGATGACCAAGATCATCGCCAAGTACGTGCCCTGACGCGCGGAAGGGCCCCTTCCTCAAGGGGCCCTTCCTGACATCAGCCCTGGTTCTGCGGGAGCTGCTGCGGGGTCTGCTGCTGCGCGGCGGCCACGTTCTGCGCCACCAGCGCCTCCGCCTGCTCCTTGGTCAGCTCACCCACGAAGCCGCAGTACGTGCACTGCAACGTGTGTCGGGTGCTGATCGGGAACAGCGGGATGAAGAACAGCGTGAACTTGGTGGTGAACTTGCGCAGCGCGTGCGCCGCCGGATTGTGGCAGTTGTTGCACACCAACATGGTCATCAGCAGCTGCTGCACGTATCTGCGGGTACCCCAGATCAGCAGGAACACGTTTCTCCACCCCTAGATCGGACACGACACGAGTGACGCAGCCTACCGGCCTTGCCACCCGTCCGGGTCCACTCCGCCGGGAATCTCGGCGGACGGGTCGTACGGCTCCCGCGTGAAGATGAAGGTGGCCAGGTCCAGGTGGCTGAGCGAGCCGTCCGGGCGGCGCACCACCCGCAGCGTCTCGCCCGCGTAGTACCCGTCGAGCCCGATCCACGTCTCCCGCCCGACCGGCCGGAACCGCGACGCGCGCCCGCCGCCGGCGATCGGCGTCAGGCTGATCCAGCCGTCCCGCAGCAGCCGCAGCGACCGGCCGGCGGGACCCCAGTACCAGGTGCCGGTCAGGGCCAGCAGCTCCGGGTCGACCTCGGTCAGCGGCGCCCACTCGGCCGGCAGCTGCGGCTCCAGCGTGCCGACGATGTCGATCAGGTCGGTGCACAGGCCCGGGATGTCCGCGCCGGTGGTGGTGTTGGCCATGGCGATGCCGGCGGTGCCGCTCTCGGCGTGCGTCCACACCGTGGCCAGGAAGCCCGGCATGGAGCCGGTGTGCCCGGCGAGCTTGCGACCGCGGTTGCGGGCCAGCTGGAGGCCCAGGCCGTGCCCGCTGGTCCACTGCTCGGCGTCCTCGACGACGGCCGGCTCGCGCATCTCGGCCACGGTGTCGGGGTGCAGCACCGCATCCGTGTCGCCGCCGAGGAAGCGGGCCCAGCGCGACAGGTCGTTCAACGTCGACCACAGCTGGCCGGCCGGGGCCATCGCCACGGCGTCGTGTGCGGGCTCCGGCAGCAGCACGTCGGCCCAGGGGTGCACGGCGAAGCCGTCGGCGTGCGGCTTCTCCGGCATCGGTGTGGTGCGTGTCATACCGAGCGGTTGCAGGATCTCGGCGTTGAGCGCGTCCAGCCAGCTGACGCCGCGCAGCCGGGCCACCAGCTCGCCCAGCGCGCCGTAGCCGAGGTTGGTGTAGTGGAACTGCCGGCCGGGGCGGTGCTTGAGCTCGGCCTCGGTGACCCGCTCGGACAGCTCCGTCCACTCGACGCCGGGCGTGCGCTCCCACCACTGGCCCGGCGACTCGGCCGTGAGGCCGGCGGCGTGCGCGAGCAGCTGAGCCACCGTCACGTCGCCAAAGGCGGTGCCGGGCACGTATTTGCCGTACGGCGCGTTCAGCGCGACCTTGCCCTCGTCGCGCAGCCGCATCACCAGCACGGCGACGAAGGTCTTGGTGATGGAGCCGATCCGGTACTGGGTGTCGACGCCGGGCACCTCGCCGGCGACCCGGCCGCGGCCGCCGCTCCACGCGATGCGGCCGTCCCGCACGACGGCGGCGACGAGCGAGGGCACGCGCTTGGCGGCCTGCTCGCTGGCGAGACGCTGCAACAGGGCGCGCTCGGTGGTCGGCAGCAGGGGTTCGATGGGCACGCCGGATCCTTCCCGTCCATCAACACTCGTGGCAGCGGGCGAGCGGTTAGCCTGGCGGCCATGGCTCGCACCCGGCTCTACCGTAACGGCGTCCTGGCCGCCGAGGACTTCAACCCGGCGGACATCTCCGACCACCTCGAGGAACCCGGGGTGGCGATGTGGCTGGACATGTGCGAACCGGACGAATCCGACCTGCGCACCATCAGTGAGGAACTGGGCCTGCACCGGCTGGCCGTCGAGGACGCGGTGCACGAGCACCAGCGCCCCAAGCTGGACCACTACGAGTCACACCTGTTCCTGGCCGCATACCTGGCAACTGTGGATCCCGACACGGAGAGGCTGCGCACCAGCGAGATCTCCGTGTTCATCACGCCGACGACGCTGGTCACGGTGCGCAAGGACGACGGCTTCGACATCGGCAAGGTGCTGGCCCGCTGGGACACCAACGCCGACCTGGCCAAGAGCGGCGTCGGCTTCCTGCTGCACGGGGTGCTGGACTTCATCGTGGACAGCCACATCGACTCCGTGCAGCTGCTGGACGAGCGGATCGAGCAGATGGAGGAGGCGCTTTTCGAGGACGACGTGGACCTGCGGCCGCTTCAGCGCCGGTCCTACCAGCTGCGGCGCAGCCTGATGGGGCTGCGCAAGGTCGCCGGGCCGATGCGCGAAGTGCTGGAGGGCGTGCTACGGCACGGCTCGCACCTGGTGGACCGCACGATGAAGCCGTACTTCGGGGACGTGCAGGACCACGTGCTCAAGACCGCCGGCCGGATCGAGTCGCTGCGGGAACTCGTGGCGACGCTGCGCGAGACCGAGCTGACGGTGCAGGGCAACCAGCTGAACCTGATCATGAAGCAGGTCACCAGCTGGGCCGCGATCATCGCGGTGCCGACGCTGATCACCGGTTTCTACGGCCAGAACGTGACCTACCCGGGCATCAACACCGAGTGGGGCTTCTGGCTGTCGAGCGCGGTGATCGTCGTGGCCTCGGTCGGCCTGTGGTGGTTCTTCCGCCGGCGGGACTGGCTGTAGTACGGTGGGGTCGTGATCGCGCGTCGGAACATGAACTGGTGGCCCGCCTGGTAGGCGGCCCACTCCCACGCGCACCCCGCGGCCGTCTCATCCGAGGCGGCCTTTTCGTTTGCCCGCTGCGGTTGTGACGGCCCTTCTCGGAAGGACCTCACCCGTGCTGCTGGACCGGATCCTCGCCGCCGACACACCGTTCGCGCTGCTCCGCCGTTCGCCCGACGTCGTCGACGTGCTCGTCGGCGACGTCGTCGAGGTGGCCGGACTCGCTGACATTCCCTTGTCCGACAATGAAGTTCTGGCGATCGTGCCATACCGACAGATCTCCGAGCGCGGCTTCGAATGCGTGGACGACGGCGCGCCGCTACTGGCCCTGCGCGTGACCGATCGCGAAACCTGTACCTTGGACGAGGTTCTGGCGCGCGTCGGCGACGTGCCGTTCGAGCTGGCCGACGCCGGCTTCGACGTGGACGACGCCAGCTACGGCGAGATCGTGCGCAAGGTGCTCGCCGAGGAGATCGGCCAGGGCGCCGGGGCGAACTTCGTCGTCAAGAGGACCTACACCGCAGCGATTCCCGACTACAGCATCGCCACCGCGCTCGCCGTGTTCCGCCGGCTGCTGCTCGCCGAGCGCGGGGCGTACTGGACGTTCATCGTGCACACCGGGTCCCGGACGTTCGTCGGCGCCACACCCGAGCGGCACGTGTCCGTCGAGGACGGCGTGGCCATGATGAACCCGATCAGCGGCACGTATCGGCATCCCGACGGCCGCCCCGACCGGGCCGAGCTGCTGGCGTTTCTCGCCGACAGCAAGGAGACCGACGAGCTGTACATGGTCGTCGACGAGGAGCTGAAGATGATGGCCCGCGTCGGCAACCGGGGCGGCCGGGTGCTCGGGCCGTATCTCAAGGAGATGTCCCGGCTCACCCACACCGAGTACCTGCTCGCCGGAAAGACCACTTTGGACGTTCGGGACGTGCTGCGGGAGACCATGTTCGCACCCACGGTCACCGGCAGCCCGCTGGAGAACGCCTGCCGGGTGATCGCCCGCTACGAGCAGCGCGGCCGTGGATACTACGCCGGCGTGATCGCCCTCATCGGCCCGCACGGATCCTCTTTGGACGCACCGATCCTGATCCGCACCGCCGAGATCTCCCCCGCCGGCGAGCTTCGGGTCTCCGTGGGCGCCACGCTCGTCCGCGATTCCGTGCCGGAGAACGAGATCGCCGAGACCTACGCCAAGGCCGCCGGCATCCTCTCCGCGCTGCACGGAAAGTCCACACCGGACACTTCTGTCGCCTCGTTCGCCCAGGACGTCCAGGTGTTGGACGCCCTGGCCGCCCGCAACGACCGCCTCGCCCGGTTCTGGCTCGACACCCGCGACGACTCCGTTTCCGGGCCGTTCAGCGGCAAACGCGCCCTGGTCGTCGACGGCGAGGACACCTTCACCGCCATGCTCGACCACGTGCTACAGACGCTGGGCCTGGAGGTCACGATCGTCGCCCACGACTCCGCGCCGGCGATCGCCGGCTACGACCTGGTCATCGCCGGCCCCGGCCCGGGCGATCCCCGTGAGCACACCGACCCCAAGATCGCCGCCCTGCGCCGGATCGTCCGCGAGGTCCTGGAGTCGGGCATTCCCCTGCTGGCCATCTGCCTCGGCCACCAGGTGCTGTCGTCGCTGCTGGGGCTGGAGCTGATCCGCAAAACCCAGCCGTACCAGGGCATGCAGCGCTCCATCTCGCTGTTCGGCCAGCCGGAACGCGTCGGCTTCTACAGCACCTTCGTCGCCACCGGAACCGTGCCCGGCGTCGAGATCAGCGCCGACCCCGCCACCGGCGAGATCCACGCCCTGCGCGCCCCCGGCTTCGCCTCCACCCAGTTCCACCCCGAGTCGATCCTCACCGAACACGGCACCACAATCCTGGCCACCCTCCTCACCCACCTCCTCTGACCCCCGCGAGTCGCGCTCTCAGACACACCGAATGTCGGTTTCAGGCACATGCCCGAGACCTACATTCGGTGTGCTCCGCAGTGTTGATCTATTTGGGCAGACTCGCCGGGGTTCAGATGCGGCGGGTGAAGGCGGTGACGGGGCCCTTCTGGGAGACGCCGGTGTTGGACAGCCAGCCGTCCAGCTGCTGCTGCACCCGGCCCAGGGTGGGCCGGTGCCCGGGCTCCTTGTCCAGGGACGCCATGAGCAGCCGCCGGTGCACGGACCGCTCCGGCAGCTTGGTGTTGGGCTCGGCGTTGGCGCCGGCCAGCAGCGCGGCCATGGGGTTCTCACGGGTGCCGCGCGGCGGGCTGCCGGTGAGCGCGTAGCTGACGGTCGCGGCGAGCTGCCAGGCGTCGGACGCGGGGCTGGCGGAGTCGCCACGGGCGACCTCGGGTGCCAGGTAGTCCGGGGTGCCCATCATCATGCCGGTGGCGGTCAGCGTGCTGTCCCCCCGCCGCCGGGCCAGGCCGAAGTCGATCAGATGCGGGATGCCATCGTTGTCGATGATCACGTTCGACGGCTTGAGGTCCCGATGCAGCACCGACTTCTCGTGCGCCGCGTTCAGGGCCCCGGCCAGGGTCGACCACAGCCGCGCCGCCGACACGTCGTCGAGCAGGCCGTTGCGCTGCATCGCCTGCGCCAGCGACAGCCCCTCGACGTACTCCATGACGATGGCGATGCCGTCTTCCTCCTCGAGGATGTCGTAGACGTGCACGCAGTTCTCGTGCCGGACCGCGGCCAGCGCGCGGGCCTCCCGGTACATGCGCTCCTGGGTGTCTGCGTCGGAGGTGTGCGCGATCTTGATCGCGACCTGCCGGTTCAGGTTGGCGTCCATGGCCAGCCACACCTTGCCGAAGCCGCCGGCGCCGAGCTGGCGGATGCGGCGGAACCGGCCGCCGAACGAGTCGCCGGTGCTGTCGAACTTGGTCGGCGCGTCCAGCGGGTTGTAGACGGTCTTGTCCGGATCCGGCGCGGGCGGCGTGGCCCACGGCAGCGGACCGGGCGTCATCGCCAGGCCGGCCTGCGACGGGGCCGCCGGCTGCACGCGGGTGGGCGGCGGCAGCGGCCGGGGTTGGGGCCGCACCGGCGGCGGCTGGACCTGCGTCCGCGGCGCCTGCGGTTGCGGCTGGGCCTGGCTGTACATCTTCGTCGGCGGGTTCTGCCGGGGCATCGGCGCCTGCTGGGACGCCATCTGCGCCGACGGCGCGGGCGTCTGCGGCTTGGTCTGCGGCAGGGGCTTCGGCTGCGACGGCGGCATCGGCCGCTGTTCCCCCATCGCCTTCGCCCCCGGCTCGGCGGTCGCCGGCTCCTTGTGCAGCACGGCGTCGCTGGGGGTGCCGAGCAGCTTCACCGCCAGCACGCCGACCGCACTCACGGGTAAGAAGCCCAGCCAGAGCAGCCCGACCACGCCGACCGGCAGGTCGAGGGTGAAGAAAACCAGCAGCACGAACGGCGCGTAGTACAGCCGCGCCGGCCAGCGGGCCCCGCCGCGGAACGCGTTCTTGGCCTGCTTGGTGATCCAGAACAGGATGAACGCCGGCACCACGACCAGTGCCGCGATGGACAGCCAGCGCACCGGCGCGGCCTCGTAGCCGCTGGTGATCGCCAGCCCCGCCCGCGGCGAGCCGGCCAGCAGCTCGTCCTGGGTGTTCAGGACGTAGCAGAATTTCTCCTGGAGGCTGCGGCCCGCGCCGAAGCCGTCCGCGGCCAGCTGCCGCAGCGCGTCGGTCGCCCCCGAGAACGCCGAGAGCGGCAGCAGCAGGTTGCCGACCACCCCGATGCCGGTGAACAGGATCACCATGACCGGGTTGTAATTGTTGCCGCTGACCTTGCGAATCATCGCCACGAGCATCGCCGCGGCGATCGGGGCCAGCGCGAAGAAGCCGCCGGCGAGAATCGTCGTCAGCAGCCAGTCGCCATTGCAGACCCGCAGTCCGAACGCGCTGTGCAGTCCAGACAGCAGGCCGTTCACCAGCGCGCCGACACCGTCCACCCCGTCACTGTATCGCCGAGCGGAGAGTAGTAGCCCGGACAGCGCACCCGACATGCCGCTGTGTGCTCTGCGCTGAGGCCGGGCCGTTTGCGCAAACGGCCCGGCCTCAGCCTCTACCTGAGACTTACATTCGCCCTGCCTGGGAGCGCGACTCGCCGGGGTTCAGGGGGTCAGGGGATGGTCCAGGTCTGGGCGTTGGTGTTGTTGCAGTCGTAGATCTGGAGCTGGGTGCCGTTGGTGAGGGTGCTGCCGGGGTCGTCGAGGCAGCGGCCGGACTGCGGGTTCAGCAGCCCGGTGCCGTGTACCTGCCACTGCTGCGCGCCGGTGCCGTTGCAGTCGTAGAGCTGCACCTTGACGCCGTTGGCGGTGCCGGAGTTGGTGACGTCCAGGCACTTGCCCATCACCTGGAGGGTGCCGTCGCCGGGCACCGCCCACTTCTGGGCGTTGCTGCCGTTGCAGTCCCACAGCTGGATCGCCGTGTTGTTGCCGAGCCCGCTGTGGTTGTCGTCGGCGCACTTGCCCGCCAGCGCCGAGGTGATGGGCCCGCTCGTCACGTACGGAGCCCCCGTGCCGGGATACGACGGCGGCGCGGAGGACGCGGCCCACGAGGTGTTGGCGGTGGTGCCGAGCACGTAGTCAAGCGTCCCACCGGTGTTGACGATTGACGGCGCGAGAAATGCGTTGTTCCACGTGGATCCATTGAGCGACAACGACTGCACGTACGGCGCGTTGTCGGCGGCCTGCGGCGCGTTGACGGTCAGCGTGTTGCCGCCGGGCAGCGTGATCACCGACTGCGTGAACATCGGGCTGCCCAGCGCCAGGTCGGCGGTGCCGGGCGTCTCGGGGAACATGCCCAGCGCCGACCACACGTACCAGGCGCTCATGGTGCCGAGGTCGTCGTTGCCGGCGAGCCCGTTCGGCTTGTCGGTCCAGATCTGGTCCTGGACCTGCCGGATCACCTGTTGCGCCCGGTACGGCTGCCCCACGTAGTCGTACTCCCACGGCAGCTCGATGCTGGGCTCGTTGCCGAGGTCGGCCTTGCTGCCGCCGGCCCCGTTGAAACCCGACAACACGCTGTTCAGGTACGAGACGTAGGCCGCGTTTCCGCCGAATGCGGTCGCCAGGCCGTGAATGTTGAACGGCACCATTCCGGTGTACTGCCATGAGGTGCCCTCGACGAAGTTCGATCCGCTGGTCGCGCTGAATCCGCCGGTCCACGAGCCGTCGGCCTGCCGAGGCTGCATGAACTTGCTGGACGTGTTGAACAGGTTGACCCACTGCTGCGCACGGTTGGCGAACTTGGTCTGATTCGCCGTGTCACCGAGCGCGCCGGCATATGCCGACAGCGCGAAGTCGGCGGTGTCGTACTCCAGCTGCGTCGACACCGGTCCGTAGAAGTTGCAGCAGTTCCACTGGCCATCGGTCGGCAGGTAGCCAGGGGTCGTCAGATAGTTCTGACCTGGGCGGATGTTGTTCTGCACCGACGCCTCGTGCACCATCGCGGTCAGCGCCGCCGAGGTGTCGAAATTGCGTGCACCGAAGGCGTAGTAGTCAGCGAGAATGGAGGTTCCCGGGTCGCCGACCATCACGTACGTCTCGCCGTTGTTCAACGCCCACTTCGGTAGCATGCCGCTCTGCGCGTAGTCGTTGACCATCGACTGGGCGATGTCACTTGCCTTGTCCGGCGCCACCAGCGCCGACAACTGGGCCTGCGAGCGATATATGTCCCAGCCGGAGAAATTGGCGTACTGGGCGTGCCCGGCGGCGACGGCGTGCACCTTGTTGTCGAAGCCGATGTACTGCCCGTTGGCGTCGGAGAACACATTCGGGTGCAGCAGCGAGTGGTAGAGCGCCGAATAGAACGTCTGCTGCTGGGTCGCCGTGCCGCCGGCGATCGCGATCCGGCCCAACATGCTGTTCCACGCCGAGTGCGCCGCCTGGTGCACCGCGTCGAAGTCCCACTGGGCGTTCTCGGTGTCCCGGTTGTTCTGGGCGTTGGCCGTCGACACGTACGAGACGCCGACCTTGGCCTGCACGACCTGGTTGGCGGTGGTGTCGAAGGTCAGGTACTCGCCGTTGGGCCCGGTCAGCTGCGGGGTGACGGTCTGCGGCCGGGCCGGCGCGCCCGGCCGGGTCGAGTTGGGCACCGGGCCCGAGTCGAGGGCGCTGAACGTGCCGCTGGTGGTGAAGGGCTGGTCGAACTTGGCGGCGAAGTACACCGTGTACGTCGCACTGGCGCCGCAGAAGTGGCCGGTGGTCACCGAGCCGGTGATCTCGGTGTTGCTGACCGCGGTCACCGTGGTGTTGCTGACGGCGTTCTGGCTGCCGGCGAGCTTGATCAGCAGATTGGCCTGCTTGGTGGCGGGGAAGGTGAACCGGCCCATGCCGGATCTGGTGGTCGTGGTCAGCTCCGTGGTGATGCCGGAGTTGAGTTTGACCTTGTAGTAGCCGGCGTCGGCCTGCTCGTTGGCGTGTGTGAAGGCGGCGGTCGCGGAGCCGTTGATCGCGCCGGTGGTGGGCAGGAACGGCACGTCGCCCATGGCCCCGCAGCCGGGGCCGGCGATGTGCGTGAGGCTGAATCCGGTGATGGACGAGTCGTTGTACTCGTAGCCGCCGCCGTCGGGGCGGCTCGGCGTGTCGGGGCTCCACTGGACCATGCCGAACGGCACGTCGGCGCCGGGGAAGTCGTCGGCGGCGTTGCTCGTGCCGATGAACGTGTTGACGAGGGATGCGGGATCGGTCACCAGCGACGGCGTGACCGCCATAGCCGGTACGGCGGGTAGCAGCAGGGTCGCCAGCGCGGCCAACGCCAGCGTGCGGGGAAACGACATCAAGTTCACCCTTTCGCGATGACATCGTTGTCATGTTCGCCACTATTAACATCGGCGTCCCGAAACGGCGCGCGCACCGCCGAGCGGCCGATGAACGGCAACGGTCACGTCGCCCGAAGGGCGCAGGGACGAAGCGGATTCATCGGAGGACTGTTGACCGAAACCGTTTTCCCGCGTAGAACTTCCTTGCCGCGCGCCACCGCCACGCCGCGCTCGTCCTCACACGAGTGCGGCTCGTTCCTCGTGAGGACGTGCATAGGTGATCGGACGGCTCGGTTCGGCGCTGGTGACAACGGTGGGGCTGGTGCTGGCCCCGCTGTGCCACGACGGCGATGCGGCGAAGGCGCCGCACACCGTCGTGATGGACGGCCAGGCGCTGGCGAAGACCAAGTTCCAACTCGCGACCGGCACCGCTCCCAAGGCGACCCGCACCGCGTACAACCTGCTGCTCAAGACCGCCGACGCCGACCTGAAGGCCGGTCCGTGGTCGGTGACGGACAAGCCGCAGACCCCGCCCAGTGGCGACAAGCACGACTACATGAGCCAGGCCCCGTACTGGTGGGCCTCGCAGCCCAAGACCGCCGCCAACCCGCAGGGCTGCCCGTACATCAACAAGGACGGCCAGCGCAACCCCGAGGCCGACGCGATCACCGACCACACCGAGCGCATGGTGGCCTGGGACGCGATCCGCGACCTGACGCTGGCCTGGTACTACTCCGGCGACGTCAAGTACGCGCAGCGGGCCGAGCTGGACATCCGCACGTGGTTCCTCAACCCGGCCACGGCGATGAACCCCGACCTCAACTTCGCGCAGATCATCCCGTGCAGCACCAAGGTCTCCGGCACCGGGATCATCGACTCGTCGCAGAGCCTGACCCAGGTGCTGGACGCGCTGGCCGTGCTGGACTCCGGCGCGCCCGGCTGGACCGGCAAGGACACCAGCGCCGCCAAGGCCTGGTTCACCAAGTTCCTGACCTGGATGCAGACCAGCCCGCAGGCCAAGCTGGAGCTGGCCGCCACCAACAACCACGGCAGCTTCATCGACCAGCAGAACGCCGCCATGGCGCTCTACACCGGACAGACCGCGCTGGCCAAGAGCATCGTCGAGTCGGTCAAGCTGAACCGGATCGACAAGCAGATCAAGCCGGACGGCAGCCAGCCGCTGGAGCTGTCGCGCACGATGTCGTGGCACTACTCGAACTTCAACCTGGTGGCGCTGGGCCGGCTGGCCGAGATCGGCAAGAACGTGGGCGTCGACCTCTGGCACTACACCAGCCCGAGCGGCGGCAGCATCCTCAAGGCCGTCGACTTCCTGATCCCGGCCGCGGAGCAGGGCCAGAGCGTGTGGCCGTACCAGCAGATCAACGTGTTCGACCAGTCGATCGCCGTGGACATCTTCCACGCCGCGGCCGACCAGGCCGGCGACAAGGCGGCCGGCGCGGCGATCGCGAAGACGCCGGTGCCCGCGCTCGGCGACATGTGGCCCGTGCGGCCCGGAGTGACCTCCCTCGACCCGCCCCTCAAGTAGGGAGGGACCCCCAACCCTGACGGGAGTTCTCGAATGAAGCCACTAAGTAGTGGCGTGCTGCTCGCTGCGCAAATCACCATCGGTTTGGTCACGGTGGGAATGGCAGGAGCAGTGCACGCGGCGACGTCGACCACGGTCTACGTCTCGCCTACCGGATCGGACGCCAACCCCGGCACCAGCGCATCGGCGCCGTTGCAGACCGTGGGCAAGGCCCAGCAGGTCGTGCGGGGCCTCGTCGCCGGGCAGACCGGGGACGTCACGGTGAGCCTCGCCGACGGCGTGTACCCGCTGCCGTCCACGCTGTCGCTGGATTCAGGCGACAGCGGGACCGGCGGGCACAACGTGGTGTGGACCGCCGCGGCCGGCGCCCATCCGGTGCTCAGTGGCGGCATTTCGATCAGCGGATGGACGAAGTCGGACGCCGGCAAGAACATCTGGTCGGCGCCGGCTCCGTCCACTCTGGACACCCGACAGCTGTACGTGAACGGCGTCCGGGCCCAGCGGGCGAGCGGGAAACTGCCCGTCACGCTGACCCGGACGGCCACCGGCTACACCGCGTCGGCGTCCACAATGGCCGGATGGCGCAACCCGAGTGACATCGAGTTCGTGTATCGCGGCGGACTCGGCGCCTGGACCGAGCCGCGCTGCCCGATCGGCTCCATGTCCGGCACGACCATCACCATGGCCCAGCCGTGCTGGAACAACTCGGAGAAGCGCGTGATGCGCACCGACGGTTCCGGCCGCACGTACGAACTCGTCGGCCGGCAGGCGATCACCGAGTCGCCGACGCTGGTCGAGAACGCCTACGAGCTGCTCGACACCCCCGGCGAGTGGTACCTCGACAACAGCAAGCACACCGTGTACTACATCCCGCGCAGCGGCGAGAACCTCGCCACCGCAACGGTGACCGTGCCCAAGCTGGAGCACCTGGTGACCGGCAACGGCGTGCACAACGTGGTCTTCGACGGGATCCAGTTCTCCTACGCGACCTGGTTGCAGCCCAACACGTCCGAGGGCTTCTCCGAGATCCAGGCCAACTACACGCTGACCGGCCCGCACGGCTGGGACCAGCAGGGCCTGTGCAAGTTCGTGTCCGGCGGCACCTGCCCGTACGGGGCGTGGACCAAGCAGGGCGCGGCGGTGACGTTCACCGGCGACCAGAACGTGCAGTTCACCGGCGACTCGTTCACGCACCTCGGCGGCACCGGCCTCGACCTCGGCACCGGCTCGCAGAACGACCTGGTCAAGGGCAGCGTGTTCACCGACATCTCCGGCAACGGCCTGGCGCTGGGCGGCGTCGACGTCGTCACGCCGACCGCCGCGCAGCGCACCAGCGGCGACCAGATCGTCGACAACCACGTGTACAACGTGGCCTCGGAGTTCGTCGGCGGCATCGGCATCGACATCGGGTACGTCGAGAAGGCCACCGTGTCGCACAACCAGATCGACCACGTGCCCTACACCGGCATCTCGATCGGCTGGGGCGGTTGGCCGGACAAGGTCAAGCTGCCGGCGCAGCCCAACTACTCCAACGGCAACACGCTGTCCAACAACCTGATCTTCGACCACATGCAGCTGCTCAACGACGGCGCGGCCATCTACACCAACGGCATCACCGGGTCGTCGCTGGCGAACGGGGAGCACATCACCGGCAACCTGTTCCACGACCAGACCGGCAAGGGCCACGTGATCTACACCGACAACGGGGCCAGCTACATCACCATCACCGGCAACGGCGTGTACAGCACCGGCGCGGCCAACGCGTGGGGCAGCCGGCACACCGACTACACCGCCAACGACGGCAACTACGACCCGCTGGACATCGAGGGCAACTACTGGCAGAACGGGTCCGGCGACTCGAACTCCAAGAAGGTCGTGCTGAAGAACAACCACGCGATCACCGACGCGAGCGGCGTGCCGGCGAGCATCGTGGCCAATGCCGGCATCGAGAAGTCCTACGCCGGCATCCTGAAGTGGAAGCCCGCGGCCTGATCCTCCAATGCAGGGAAGGACGCCTTACCCTCGCTCAATGCGGGTAAGGCGTCCTTCCCTGCATCAGGGCTCAGCTCAGCGGCTGGCTGAAGCGGATGGCGTTGCCGAAGGGGTCGCGCAGGCCGCAGTCGATGCCGTAGTCGCGCTTGGTGGGCTGGTCGGTGAACTCCACGCCCTTGGCCAGCAGCGTCTCGTACGTCTTCTGGCAGTCGTCGGTGGTGAAGAACAGGGTGCCGGCCATCGCGCCCTTGGTGAGCAGCTCCCGGACCTGCGCGGCGGTCGCCTCGTCCATCCGGGGCGCGCCGGGCCGCTCCAGCAGGATCTCCCGGTCCGGCTCGCCGGGGACGTTGATCGTCAGCCACCGCATGAAGCCGAGGTCGGCGTCGGTGTTGACCTCCAGGCCGAGCTTGCCGACGTAGAAGTCGAGCGCCTCGTCCTGGTCGAGCACGAAGATCTGGGAAATCTTGAGGGCGTTGAACATGTCCCGAACGCTAGTGCCGCCACCCGGCGCCGCGCTTATCCAAAACTGCTGGGTCTCATCCACGACATGGCGAAGCAGGTCGGCACTGCGGCCAACGGTCCCCGGGCCCGGTACGCCGACGGCGACTCGCCGACGATGTCCCGGAAGGTGCGGCTGAACGTGCCGAGGCTGGTGAAGCCGACCTCCAGGCAGATCTCGGTGACGTTGCGGTCGCACGACCGCAGCAGGAACATGGCCCGCTCCACCCGCCGCCGCTGGAGGTACCGGTGCGGGGTCTCGCCGAAGGTGGCCCGGAAGGTGCGGATGAAGTGCGCCTGCGACACGTGCGCGATCCGGGCCAGCGCCGGCACGTCCAGCGGCTCGGCGTAGTGGCGGTCCATGGCGTCCCGGGCCCGCAGCATCCGGCGGTTGGTGTCCTCGGCGGCGCTACTCACAGCCAAATAACACCATGGGGCGAATGACACCACATCATGGGAACGGTTGCGGGCGGCGCCGCGACGTGACGATGCTCGGGGCATGTCCCTCACCAGCGGCGTGCTCGTCGGCAACCCCCGTCCCGCTTCCCGCACCCTCAACGCGGCCCTGGCGCTGCGCGACGCCGTCCACGGCCTGGTCGACGGCGTCCAGGCCGGCCCGGTCGTCGACGCGGCCGAACTGGCCCAGCAGGTTTTCACCCCCGGCGCGACCGCCGTGAAGGCGGCCCTGGAGGCGCTCAGCGCCACGAATGTGCTCGTGGTGGCGTCCCCGACGTACAAGGCGACCTACACCGGCCTGCTCAAGGCCGTGCTCGACCAGGCCCCCGGCGGCTTCCTCAATGGCATCGTCGCGCTGCCGCTCCAGGTGGCCGCCTCCGACAAGCACGCCCTGGCCGTCGACCTGCACCTGCGGCCGGTGCTGGTCGAGCTCGGCGCGATCGTGCCCGGTCCGGGCGTGTTCGTGAACGAGGCACGGTTGAACGGCGAGCAGGAATCCCTCGCCAAGGAGCTGGCCGACGAGCTGGAGTCGACCGGTACGGCGAAGACGCTCCGCGCACTGCTGGCTACCAGCAGCTAAGTTGATCGTGTGTCCGTAGCGGCAAGGATGAACCGGTTGCCGGTGACCCGTTCCCACCGGATGGCCACGGTCGCCGTCGGCCTCGGCCTCTTCTTCGACATCTACGAGATCTTCCTGGCCGGCACGCTGGCCAACGTCCTGGTCGCGAACTTCCACCTGGACAAGGCGATCCTGCCGGCCGTGCTGGCCTCGACGTTCGTCGGCATGTTCGTCGGCGCGATCCTGCTCGGCCGCCTGGCCGACCGGATCGGCCGGCGGCGGGCGTTCCTGCTCAGCCTGGGCGTGTACTCGCTGTTCTCGCTGCTCGGCGCGTTCAGCGTGGGCCCGTGGACGCTGATGCTCAGCCGGTTCTTCGCCGGCCTGGGCATCGGCGCGGAGCCGGCGGTGTCCGACACGTACCTCGGGGACCTGCTGCCGCCGAAGAAACGCGGCCTCTACACGGGCTGGGCGTACACGCTTTCTTTCCTGGGCGTCCCGGCCGTCGGCTTCCTGGCCAGCTGGCTGGTGCCGCTCGGCCCGAACGCGTGGCGCTGGCTGTTCGTCATCGGCGCGGCCGGCGCGGTGGTCGTGTTCCTGCTGCGGACCGGGCTGCCGGAGTCGCCGCGGTGGCTGGAGTCCGTCGGCCGGCACGAGGAGGCCGAGCGGATCGTCGCCCGGTTCGAGGCGGAGGCCGGCGGAAATCTGCCCGAGCCGGCCGCCGAAGAGCAGCCCAACACCACCAGCTCGGTCGGCGCGCTGCTGCGGCCGCCGTACCGCAGGCGGACGCTGATGATGGCGGTGTTCCACCTGCTCCAGACGTTCGGCTACTACGGCTTCGGCACGCTGGTACCGCAGGTGCTGGCGGCCAAGGGCTATTCGATCGTGCAGTCGCTGCTGTTCACCGCCATCACGTTCGTCGGCTACCCGGTCGGCGCGGCGCTGTCGCTGCCGATCATCGAGCGGATCGAGCGCAAGCACCTGGTGATCGCGTCCGGCCTCGGCATGGCCGCCCTCGGGCTGGCGTTCGGCTTCTCCTCGTCGGAGACGTTGATCCTGACCTTCGGCTTCCTGTACACCGCCGTGAGCAACGTGTTCAGCAACGCCTTCCACGTCTACCAGGCCGAGATCTTCCCGACCGCCCTGCGCTCGACGGCCGCCGGCGCGACGTACTCGCTGTCCCGGCTGTCCAGCGCCGCGATGCCGTTCGTGCTCGTGCCGCTGTTGCACGCCACCAACGCCGCCGTGCTGTTCGGCGTCGTCGCCGCTGCCATGCTCATCGTCGCGCTGGACGTCGGCCTGCTCGGGCCGCGCACCACCGGCCGTGACCTGGAATTGGTCAACATCTGAGCAAACCGCGCGGGCTACTGGCGCGTAGTAAGCACCGTGGCACGACTGACGGCGAGCGGCCGACTCCGGCAGGCACGGCAACACACGAGGCACGCGGCGCAACCCCTGGCCGCGGCCGCCGAGCCGCCCCGTCCCGCGCGCCGCAAACCGGGAGCGGGCTGGCTGGCGTACGTGTTTCCGCTGGTCATCGCCCTGAGCGCGGTCGTCGGGTTCAAGGTGATCAAGGAGCCGGCGACCGCCGAGTCCGCCCCGACACCCACACCCGCCGCCGGCCGGGCCGCGTCCCCGCTGTCCGTCGGCGAGGCCCCGCCCGGCGCGAAGTTCGCCAAGCAGGTCGCCTCCGCCCAACTGCCCGACGGCGGGCCGCTGCCCGGGCCTGGCAAGGGCACGTTCCACGTCGTGCCCGGCACCTCGCCGCAGGTCGGCAAGGGCAAGCTCACCACGTACACCGTCGAGGTCGAGGACGGCTTCCAGCCCACCGGCGGGGACGCCGACTTCGCCACAATGGTGCAGGCCACCCTGTCCAACCCCAAGAGCTGGATCGGCGGCGGCCAGATCGCGCTGAAGCGCGTCGACTCCGGCAAGCCCGACCTGCACATCCGGCTCGCCTCCCAGCAGACCACCCGCGGTCCCCAGGTCTGCGGCTTCGACATCCCGTACGACACGTCCTGCCGCCTCGACGACGCCGTGTACCTCAACGACGCCCGCTGGGAGCGCGGGGCCGTCGCGTTCCAGGGCAACATGCTGCTGTACCAGCAGTACGCCGTGAACCACGAGGTCGGACACTTCTTCGGCGGCAACCACCTGCCGTGCTCGCAGAACGGCGGGCTGGCGCCGGTGATGATGCAGCAGACCCTGTCCACGTCCAACGACGACCTCGCCGACCTCACCACCCAGAACCCGCAGGGCGTGGTCGTGCCGCACGACGGCAAGGTCTGCCAGCCAAACCCGTGGCCGTTCCCCGTCGCCGGCCAGGGCCAGTAGCTCGCGGTCGAAGTCACCGAGCACGGCGTCGCCGCCGTTTTTCGCTCGACGGCGGCTGCGATCATGGGCCGCATGGAGCTCTTCCGCACGGACCGGCGCGTCCGCATCTGGCTGCAAACGGTGTCGCACCGGCAGTTGCTGCTCCGCGCCGTCGAGTCGAGCGAGCCGACGCGACTGGACCTGCTGTTCAAGGCGGTGGAACGGCAGTGCATCCGGTCCGCCTATGACGGACTGGTCGTGCGGCGCCCCCGTGCGGACGAGGACTTCCCTCCGGACGCGTTCGTGCTGGAGTCCGGCGACATACGCGACCACGTGTGCGCCGGCAGCTTCCGCTGGCAGGAGGACGAGCAGACCGACCTCGGTCCAGACTCGATGGTGACGAACATGATGCCGCTGCCGTTCGAGCCGACCTGGAACACCGGCGAGAGGCCGCATGGCTGGGAGCCCACCGGGCCGGTGATCCCGCTCGGCGGGCTCATCGACGCCCTGACCAACGAGATCGCGGAGCCGCCGAGCGGTTTCCGGCACGTGCACGTCGTCGTGGTGAAGATCGACGACGGCGTCCGGGACATCACCCGGCCGGTGGCGGTCTACCTAACCCGGGAGGAAGCGGAGGCGGCGATACGTACGGAGGTCGAAGCGAAGGCGGCCCTGCTCGCCCGCGCCGAGGCGCATGACGCCCGCATCCAGGACACGCTCGTGGCCAAGACCCTCGCCGACACCACCATCCGACGCTGGATCGTCCCCGTCCCGATCCGCCTCTGACGTCAGGAAAGGACCATTCCTCACGTTCAACGTCAGGAATGGTCCTTTCCCGGCAGCGCCGACAGGGCGGCGGCGCGGCTCAGACGATCTCGACGGCCTCGTCGAAGTCGAGGCGGGGCAGGCGCGGGAACCAGGCGTCGGGGCCGGGCTTGCCGATGTTGACGACGACCAGCGGCTCCTGGGTGCCGTCGGCGAAGAACTCCTGGCGCACGCCCTCGGCGTCGAAGCCGGTCATGGGCCCGGCGGCGAGGCCGGCGGCGCGCACGCCGAGGATGAAGTAGCCGACCTGGAGCAGGGCGTTGAACTTGGCCATGTCCTGACGCTTCGACGCGTCCGGGAAGCGGTCCTTGGCGTTGGGCACGTGCGGGAACGTGCGGTGCAGGTGCTCGTGGAAGTCGCTGTCGGCGGACAGGATGGCCACGACCGGGGCGGTGCCGGTCTTGGCCCGGTTGCCCTCGGACATGTGCGGCAGCAGCCGCGCCCGAGCCTCCTCGCTGCGGATGAAGGTGACCCGCAGCGGCTGGATGTTCATGCTGGTCGGGGCCCACTTGACCAGGTCGTAGATGGCCCGCAGCTGCTCGTCGGAGACGGGCTCGTCGGAGAAGGTGTTGGCGGTGCGGGCCTCGTGGAACAGCAGCTCCTGGGCGGAGCGCTCGAGTTCGAGGGCGTCGAGTGTCGCGGTCATGCCGTCCGCAACGATGCTGAGCGCTCAACTATTTCAGATCGGAAGGTTGAGTGTTCACCTTCACACCGTTGAAGAGGAGGTTGAGCAGCACGGCGGCGATGCTGCCGGCGCTGATGCCGGAGTTCATGATCGTCTGGAACCACCCGGGGAACTGGGCGTACACGGTCGGCGCGGCCACCGGCACCAGGCCGATGCCCAGCGCGACGGCGATGATCATCAGGTTGTTGGTGCCGTCGAACGACACCTGCTTGAGCATGCGCACCCCGCCGGCCGCCACCGAGCCGAACATGACGATGCCGGCGCCGCCCAGCACCGGCTGCGGCACCGAGGCGACGATCTCCCCCAGCACCGGGACGAGCCCCAGCAGCACGAGAATGCCGCCGGCGGTGGCGACCACGTACCGGCTGCGCACCCGGGTCAGCGCCACCAGCCCCACGTTCTGCCCGAAAGCGGTGTACGGGAACGTGTTGAAGATGCCGCCGAGCAGGCTGGACAGGCCGTCCGCGCGCAGCGCCCGGGCCAGCGTCGTGGTGTCCACGGGCCGGTCCACGATCTCGCCGACGGCCAGCACGCTGCCGCTGGTCTCGGTCATCGTCACCAGCATCACGATCACGAACGCCACGATCGCGCCGGGCTCGAAGGTCGGCAGTCCGAAGTGGAACGGCGTGGTGACCTCGATCGCCGGCGAACCGCCCACGTGCGAGAAATCGGTCAGCCCCAACGGAATCGCCGCGACCGTGCCGACCACGATGCCCACCAGCACGGCGATCCGGCCGAGCAGACCCGGCACGAAACGGTGCACCAGCACGACGAGCACCAGCACCCCGAACGCCACGGCGAGGTTCAGCGGCTTGCCGAAGCCGGGCGTGCCGACGCCGCCGGCGGCCCAGCCGACCGCGACCGGCAGCAGCGACACCCCGATCACCAGGATGATCGTCCCGGTCACCACCGGCGGGAAGAACCGCGTCAGGCGGGAGAAGTACGGCGCGAGCAGCACCACCACCAGCCCGGACACGATGATCGCGCCGTAGCCGGCGGGCAGCCCGCCACCGGTGGTGCCGATCATGACCATCGGCGTCACCGCCGCGAACGTGCAGCCCTGCATGATCGGCAGCCGCGCGCCGAAGACCCAGACGCCCAGGCACTGCAACAGGGTCGCCACCCCGGACACCAGCAGGTCGGCGTTGACCAGGTAGCCGATGTCCGCAGTGGACAGATGCATCGCGCCGCCGACGATGAGCGGCACGGCCACCGCGCCCGCGTACATCGCGAGCACGTGCTGGAGTCCGAACGTGAGCAGCTGGCCAGCGGGTAGCCGCTGGTCGACAGGGTGCACGGTCATCGTGCGGAGTCTAGGTCCGCCGCGTTACCGCCGCGTCACGCCGATCGTCAGGCAGCTGGGGCGGACTCCGTCAGCCGCGCGATGACCCGGTGCGTGACCTTGCGCTCGGCCACGAAGGACAGGAACGGGATGGTGCCGGCGAGCAGCACGCCCAGCGTGTACAGCGGCTGCCACTTGGACTTCAGCGACAGGTCGAAGGCGCACACCAGGTAGACCATGTAGAGGAAGCCGTGGATCGGGCCGACGACGGCGACCAGGGTGGGCGCGTCCGCGGTGTACTTGATGATCACGCCCACGGTCAGCACGAGCAGACCGACACCGGTCAGGTAGGCCATGAACCGGAACCGGGCGAGGGAGCCCTTCATCGACTTACTCTCCGTCTCTCGCGCTCAGCGCCGCGAGGTAGCTGTTGTACTGCGCCATCGCGTCGTCCACCCGGTCGGCCTCGGCGGCCTGGCGCCATTCGGTCGGCGACCGCCGCGGCTTGGCCACGGGCGCCTCGGGCTCGGCGACGGGCTCCGCCGACGCGGCCTCGCCGGCGCGGCGTTCCTTGTCCAGCTGCCACATCCGCCAGTACATGAACGGGACGAACAGACCGAACAGCGGCCACTGGAGGGCATAGCCGAGGTTCTGCAGGCTGCCGGTCGACTCCTGCGACCGGTCCCACTGCCACCAGCCGAGTCGGAAGCAGGCCAGCATCGCCACCAATGCCAGCAGGTGCACCAGCAGCCAGCGCGGGGCTAGCAGACCTCGAACCACGATGTCGACGGTAACACCGCCGGGTCAGCGGCCGGCACTGGCCTTGGCCGCCGCATCCGCCACCGTGAACACCTTTTGCCCGTATTCCACCGAGTCGTTGTACGACAGCACGGCCGCCCACCACCCGGCGGCGGTGGCCAGGTCGCGCCCGCCCGCGCACAGGTAGCGCCCGGCGGTCACGGCGGCGTCGTCGATGTTCTGCGGGTTGGCCACGCCGTCGCCGTTGCCGTCCGAGGCCCAGTTCCGCCAGGTGGACGGGATGAACTGCATCGGCCCGACGGCTCGGTCGTGCACCGGGTCGCCGTCCAGCGATCCGCCGTCGGTGTCGGAGATGTTCGCCACGCCGGCGCCGTTGAGCGGCACCCCGATGATCGGCTTGGTCTCGTCGCCGTTGGCCGCCAGCGACGCGCCGCCGTAGCGGCCGTGGTCGGACTCGATGCGCCCGATGCCGGCGAGCATCGTCCACGGCAGGTGGCAGGCGGGCTGCACCTTGGCCATGGTCAGGTCGGCGTTGGCGTACGCGCGCAGCGCGCGGGCCGGGATGCCGGTGGCTGCGGACACGCGGGACAGCCACGCGTCGGCGGTCTCCTGCTGGCCGGCGGCGCTGGCCTGGGCCGAGGGCTGCGCGGCGTCGGCGGCCGGGGCCGCCGCACCGACCTGCACCGGCGCCGGGGCGACGTGCAGTGCGGGGAAGTCGACCGCGACGGGATGAGGCGTGGGCGTGCTGGCCCGGTCGACCAGCCACAGCGCCGCGCCCGCCACCGCGAGCACAAGGAAGACAACCAGCAGCCGGAACACCACCCTCGGTGGGCGAGCGGACGACGTCGCCGTCGGCTCGGACTGCTGGATCGCCATCACGACAGGCTACCCGCTAGTAGCCTCAAAACCACTGGCTACCGGCGGTGCGTCACCGCCGGTTCGCCCGATTCAGGGACGCTGCTGCCGGTTCAGCCGGGCCACGCACCAGGCTGCCGCACTGCCCCGACGCAGGTGCTCCAGCACGGTGAGCGGGCCGAGTCGGCGCGCCAGGTCGGACGGCGCCAGGCCGGCCGCGCGGTAGTCCAGCGCACGCTGGTCGAGCGGGCTAATGCCGGCGTCCCACCAGGCCTCGGCCTCCTCGACGGCGCCGGCCAGCTGCCAGCACGTCGCGACCTCGGTGAGCAGCTCGTCGGGCACCCCGGGCAGGCGCTTGCGCATCGCCGCCAGGTAGGCCGGGTCGACGGCGTCCACCTCGAACAGTCCGCGGGCGCTGCCTCGGGCGCCCCGCTGGGCGGGAATCCCGGGCCGCTGGCGCGGAACGGTCGGCGTCTCGGCAAGCCACTGGGACTTGATCCGATTCACCTCTTGGAGCTCGGCGTCCTGCGACCGCTCGGCAGTCCACTGCCTGACGAGCTCGTCGACCCCGGAGTCTTCGACCATCCGTGCCTCCTCATGGCTGATGATCACCCAACGCCTGCGAACCGTATTGCGTTCCGCCGGAGCACCGCTAGACCCGATTCCCGTTACCTGGGTGTGATCGGGGTTAATGCACCCGGTCGGTGGAACTGTGCCTGCGCTGACTACTTTGCGCAATCGGCCGAGCAGGTGTCACTCGCGGCTAGAGTTGCTGCACGAACGTGATGATCGCTTGCGCTCCGTGACCGAGCCCGCCGAGGATCTCCTTCACCCAGTTCGCGGACGTCACCGGCTGGGCGATCAGGGCGAACAGCAGCAGGGCGACGCCGGCGAAGATGAGAACCCTTTTCATCCCTCGTGCACCTTCTTCGATCGCGGACAGCCCGTCGGGGTCCATGATCGACCATGCGAAGGCCGAGGTCACAGAGCGCAGGCGGGCGTGTCGTCGTTCCCGGTTCGGGTTAACTCCGACGGGTCGGTCCAAACGGTAGCGTACGAGGGAGTGATCGCAGGTCAGAGTGCACGAAGGTGTCAACTCGGGCACGTGGCCAGCATCTGCGCCAGCGCGTCGTGCTCGGCCTGGGTCACGAACAGCTGGTAGGTGTGCTTCACGATCACCCAGTTGGTCGCGTACGTGCACCAGAAGCCCTGGTTGGCCGGCTTCCAGTTGGCCGGGTCCTGGTCGCCCTTGCCGCGGTTGCTCGACGCCGACACGGCCAGCAGCTGCGGAGCGGTCAGGTCGTTGGCGAAGTCCTGGCGGCGCTGGTCGGTCCACTTGTCGGCGCCGGTCCGCCAGGCCGCGGCCAGCGGCACGACGTGGTCGATGTCCAGGTCGCCGGCCCTGATGATCTGCTTGCTGTCGTACGGGCTGACCCACTTGCCGCCGGTCGCGCGGCAGGAGGCGTCCTTGCGCACGTCCTTGCCGTCCCGCTCGATGACCACCTCCCGGGTGTCGCACCCGTTACCCTGCGTGATCCAGTGCTTGAAGCGGTCCCGCGAATAGCCGGCCATCGAGTGCCAGGTCCCGATCGGCAGCTGCGCCAACTGCACCTGGGCGGGTGAGGAACCGCTGGCCGGGGCTGCCGGGCCGGCAACATCCTTGGCGACGAACGCCGCTATCACGAGAACGACAACCGCGGCAAGGGTCAACAGCCAACTCCGTGTGCGCATCGCCAGATCATTTCCCGTCGCCATGCAATTTCATGGCAACCTGGCCGGCATGGCTGGAGAAGTCCTCGTGGAAACTCGCGGAGCCGTCACGATTGTGTCCATCGACCGCCCGGCGGCCCGCAATGCGGTGGACGGCCCGACCGCCGCCGCACTGGCCGACGCCTTCCGCGCCTTCGACGCCGACCCGGCCGCGAGCGTCTCCGTGCTGACCGGAACCGGCGGCACCTTCTGCGCCGGCGCCGACCTCAAGGCCATCGGCACCGGGCGCGGCAACGCCGTGACCGACGACGGCGACGGCCCCATGGGGCCCACCCGTATGCGCCTGGGCAAGCCGGTGATCGCCGCCGTCAGCGGCCACGCCGTCGCCGGCGGCCTGGAGCTCGCCCTGTGGTGCGACCTCCGGGTCGCCGACGAGACGGCGGTGTTCGGCGTGTTCTGCCGGCGCTGGGGCGTGCCGCTGATCGACGGCGGCACCGTGCGGCTGCCGCGGCTGATCGGCGAGAGCCGCGCCATGGACCTCATCCTCACCGGCCGCCCGGTCGACGCCGCCGAGGCGCTGGCGATCGGGTTGGCCAACCGGGTCGTGCCCGCCGGCCAGGCGTTGGACGCCGCGGTCGCTCTGGCCGAGCAGATCGCCGCGTTCCCGCAGACCTGCCTGCGCAACGACCGGCTGTCGGCGCGGGACCAGCACGGACTGTCCGAACCGGACGCTCTGGCGGTGGAACTCCGCTACGGCAAGGAATCCCTGGCGACCGACGCGCTGGCGGGGGCCACCCGATTCGCCGCCGGCGCCGGGCGCCACGGCGCTTTCTGATGCAGGGAAGGACGCCTTGCCTGCGGTCAACGAGGGTAAGGCGTCCTTCCCTGCACCAACTTTCGTTCAGCTCGCCTGCGCCGTCGGCATCACGGTGATCTGCTGGATGTTCACGTGCCGGGGCAGGGTGGCGATGAAGCCGACGGTGCGGGCGATGTCCTCGGCCACCAGCCACTCCAGGCTGTCCTTCACGCCGTCCAGCCACGCGTTCGCCCCCGGATCCGTCACGTGACCCTGGAGCTCGGTCCGCACCAGCCCCGGCTCGACCACCGACACCCGGACGTTGCGGCTGCCCAGCTCGGCCCGCAGCTGGCGGGACGAGTGCGTCACGAACGCCTTGGTGCCGGCGTACACGGCGAAGTTGGGGTAGATGTTCTGCGCGCCGATCGAGGACGTGTTGATCAGGTCGGCGACGCCGGTCCGAGCGGCCGAGGCGATCAACTGGGGCACGAAGGCCCCGATGGCGTTCATCAGACCGGTGACGTTGGTGTCGATCTCCTGCTGCCACAGGTCGGCCCGCACCTGGTCGACGGGCGCCGGCAGCATCACACCGGCGTTGTTGAACAGCAGGTCGGCCCCGCCGAACTCGGCGAGAACGCGGTCGGCGGCGGCCTGCACCGACGCGGCGTCGGACACGTCGGCGGCGATCGCCACTGCCTGGCCCCCGTTCTTCTCGATCCGGGTGACGAGCTCGCCGAGCCGGTCGGCCCGCCGAGCCAGCACGACGACCCGGGCGCCGAGTTCGGCGAGGTGCTCGGCGGCGGCCTCCCCGATCCCGCTCGACGCACCGGTGATCACTGCGACACGACCCTCAAGGGACTTCACGGTTTCCATGCCTCAACACTCGCCGCCGCGAAGGCCCGCAACCAGCTCTCGTGCTGACTGGTACGCACAGGGCCACCCACGACAACCGACCGCGAGCCACACTGGAGGGCATGGACCGCAGCGCCGAGATCGCCGACTTCCTCCGCACCCGCCGGGCCCGCATCAGCCCGGACGCGGCGGGCGTGCCGTCGGACGGCCGGGCGCGCCGCGTGCCGGGCCTGCGCCGCGACGAGGTGGCGCGGCTGGCGGGCATCTCCATCGAGTACTACACGCGCCTGGAGCAGGGACGGGTCGGCAATCCGTCGCCGGAGATCGTCGAGGCGATCGGCGGCGCGCTGCGGCTGGACCCGAGCGAGCGCCAGCACCTGACGAACCTGATGACCAAGCCGGGGCCGACCCGTCGCGCGCCGACGTCCGGCCCGCAGCGGGTGCGGCCCGGCCTGTACCTGTTGTTGCAGACGCTGGACCACGTGCCGGCGTTCGTGCTCGGCCGCCGCACGGACATCCTGGCCAGCAACGCCCTGGGCCGCGCCGTCCTGACGGACTTCGACGCGCTGCCGCCGGCCGAGCGCAACCTCGCCCGGTACCTGCTGCTCGATCCCGAGTCACGCTCGCGTAGCGACGAATGGGAGCGCTACGCCTCGGAAACCGTCGCGATGCTGCGGCTGGAGGCCAGCCACCACCCCAAGGACAAGCAGCTGGCCGACCTGATCGGCGAGCTGATGGTGCGGTCGCCGGAGTTCTCGGGCTGGTGGCACGACCACAAGGTGCTGCAACGGACCCACGGCGCCAAGAGCTACCGGCATCCGTTGGTCGGCGAGCTGCACTTCCAGTACGAGGCGCTGCTGCTGCCCGGCGACGCCGACCAGATGCTGTGCGTCTACAACGTGGAGCCGGGCTCCCCCACCGCGGAGCGGATCCAACTGCTGCGCAGCTGGACGGCGGCCCCGGTTCAGGAGCGGCTGTAGGCCTGCAGTCCGGGCCGGATCGTCTTGTCGTCCAGGAACTGCTGCAAGCCCTGCTGCCGGCCCTGCGACTTGTCCAGGAACTGGGACTGCTCCAGCTTCGCGTACAGGTAGTCCAGCGCGCCCTCGGTGTCCATGCTGCGGCAGTTCCGGAAGCCGATCTTCGCCGCGCGCAGCACCACCGGGTTCTTGTCCAGCAGCTCCTTCGCCAGCGACTCCACCTCCGAGCGCAGTTCCGAAAGCGGCACGCTCGAGTTGACCAGGCCCATCCGCGCCGCCTGCTGCCCGTCGAACAGCCGGCCGGTCATGATGTAGAACAGCGCCTCCCGCGAGCCGACGGTCTCGGCCAGCGCCCGGCTCACCAGCCCGCCCGGCGGAATGCCCCAGTTGATCTCCGACAGCCCGAACCGGGCCTCGTCGGCGGCGATCGCCAGGTCGCAGCCGATGAGCGGGACGAACGCGCCGCCGAAGCACCAGCCGTTGACCATCGCGATGGTGGGCTTGGCGTAGTTGCGCAGCAGCCGCCAGTGCCACTCGAACGAGTCGCGGCGCACCCGCGCCTGCAACGCCTCGTCACCGGACTCGTCGACCTCACGGAAGTACTCCTTGAGGTCCATGCCCGCCGACCAGGCGTCGCCCGCGCCGGTGAGCACCAGCACGCCGCACGAGCGGTCGGCCTCCAGCGTGTGCAGCACGTCGATCATCTCGGCGTTCAGCGTCGGGCTCATCGCGTTGCGCTTGTCCGGGCGGTTCAGCTCCACCCAGCCGATCCCGTCGACCACCTCGACGGTGACCGTCTCCCACTGGCCCATACCAACCTCCCGGGTATTTTCGTCTGGTGTCCGCACACCCGCAGCAAGCGCAGGAACCGCGGCTGAGCTATCTGGTCGGCCGGCTCGACCGCGCGCTGCGGCTGCTCATCGAGGACGCCGTGCGCCCGCACGGGCTGACCGTGCCGCAGTACACGACGCTGTCCGTGCTGCAGCGGCAGACCGGCCTGTCCAACGCGCAGCTGGCCCGGCGCGCGATGACCACCCCGCAGTCGATGAGCGAGGTGCTGGCCGCGCTGACCAAGGCCGGCCTGATCCGCCGCGAGGCCGACCCCACGCACGGCCGGATCATGCGCACCGAGCTCACCCCGGCCGGCGAGGCCGTGCTGGCCCGGATCGAGCCCCTGATCAACGAGATCGAGGCGCGCATGCTGGCCGAGTTGGCCACCGGGGACCGCGAGCGGCTGCCGGGGCTGCTGCGCAGCTGCGTGCGCATGCTCAGCTCCGGCTCGGAGAGCTGAACCGGGCCCGCAGCGCCTTCTTGTCGCACTTGCCGACGGTGGTCAGCGGCAGCTCGTCCAGCACCTCGATCCGCTCCGGCAGCCACCACCGCGGCACCCGGCCGGCCAGGAACTCCGCCAGCTCGGCCGCGCACGGCGCGGCGCCGTCGGCCGCCACCACGGCCGCCGCCGGGCGCTCGCCCCACTTGTCGTCCGGCACCGCGACCACCGCCACCTGCGCGACGCCGGGATGGGCGGCCAGCGCCTGCTCCAGGGCCAGCGAGCTGATCCACTCCCCGCCGGACTTGATCACGTCCTTGACCCGGTCGACGATCTCCACGGTGGCGTCCGGATGGATCACCGCCAGGTCGCCGGTGCGCAACCAGCCGTCGTGGAACCGGCTCTCGTTGCTGTCGTCGTCCGGGTCGAGGTAGGCGCGGATCACCCACGGACCGCTGGTCTCCAGCTCGCCGGTGGCGCGGCCGTCCCACGGCAGCACCGCGCCGTCCGGGCCGACCAGCCGCACCCGCACGCCCGCGGCCGGTTTGCCGACCGCGGTCAGCGCCCCGAGCGGGCTGTCGGGCCGCTGCACCTGCATGGTGCCGCTGGGCAGCATCTCCGTCATGCCCCAGCCCTTGTGGAACACGAGGCCGCGCCCGGCGACGTCCTCCAGCAGCGCCCGCGTCGCCGGCGCGCCGCCGCTCAGGGCGCGGCTCAGCGTCGAGATGTCGTACGGCTTCGACGCGCGGCCGAGCAGGTCGACCCACACCGTCGGCACGGCAGCGGCGACCGTCACGCGCTCCGCCTCGATGAGCGCCGCCAGCGCGCCACCGCTGGCGTCACGACCGGGCAGCACGAGCTTCGCGCCGGCCAGTGCGGTCGTGTAGCCGAGGCCCCACGCGTTGACGTGGAACAGCGGCGTGGCCGCGAGCAGCACGTCCTCTCGGGACACCGCGTGCGAGTCGACCGTCATGGACGACAACGAGTGCAGCACGCACGCGAGATGTGAGGACACCACGCCCTTGGGTCGACCGGTGGTGCCGCTCGTGTAACAGATCCAGGCGGCATCATCAGGTTCCGCGCGCGGCACCGGTTCCGCCTCAGGCACCGCGTCGAGCAGGTCCTCGTAGCGCGGGCAGTTGGCGAACGCCTCGTGCACAGTGCCGCCGTCCTCCAACACGACGACCTCACGCACCGGCAGTCGATCTGCGCAAGAGGACAGTCGGCTCGTGAGTGAGGCGTCGACGAACAGCACCTCGTCGCCGGCGTTGTGCAGCTGGTAGAGGATTTCGTCATCAGTTAGCCGCACGTTGACGCCGTGCACGACACGGCCAGCACACGGCACCCCCAGGAACAGCTCCACGTGTCGGTGTGTGTTCCACGCGAACGTTGCGACCCGACCGCCCGGCGCGACGCCGAGACCGTCCACCACGCCGTGCAAGGCAGTCGCGCGGCGTCCGATGTCGCCCCAGGTCGTACGCACTACGCCGGCTGGTGTCACGGACACCACCTCGACGTGCGCACCGGTCTCCAGGCAGCGGCGCAGCACCAGGTCGAGCGTCAGCGGGACGTCCTGCATCAACGACCTCACGACCGCCTCCTCGGGTGATCTCCGCCACCGATAATATCAGGTTACCTGATATTCGACACGGTCCGGCGGTGAACTCCGTGTGACGGGGAGGCCGGTCCGCGCTCGCCGCCTCCGCGGTTGTGGGACGATGGACGGCGCGATGCCCGCGACGCCTTCGATTCCACGCTCCAGCGCCGACCCTGCACCGGTGCCGCTCGGCCCTACGCGGCCGACGACGGTGCTGCGGGCCGTCGTGCCGCCCGAGCCCGAGCGCGTGTGGCCGTTCCCGATCCGCACGGCGCTGCTCGGCATGGCCGGCATGGTGCTGATCGCCGGCGGCGGCATGGGCGCCGGCGCCACCCTGATCCACGACCCGCTGCTGGCCAACGGGGCGTTCAACTGGATCCGCTACGGCCACGGCATGATGCTGGCCACCTGGATGCTGTACGTGGGCCTGGGTCTGGCCATCTGGGCCTGGATCCGGCTCGGCCGGCACGCCCGCGCGGGCCGGGTCAACCACGCGTACATGATCCGGGTCATCGTCATGTGGATCGCCCCGCTGCTGGTCGCGCCGCCGCTGTTCAGCAAGGACGTCTACAGCTACCTCGCCCAGGGCGACCTGGCGCTGCACGGCCTCGACCCGTACGCGGTGGGGCCGTCCGCGCTGCCCAACGCGCTGTCCGACAACGTCAGCATCGTCTGGCAGAACACGCCCTCGCCGTACGGGCCGCTGTTCGTGCTGCTGGCCAAGGGCATCGTGGCCATCACCGGCGACGGCCTGACCTCGCTGATCAGCGGCGTCATCCTGATGCGCCTGGTGCTGGCCGTGGGCTTCGCGGCGCTGTGGTGGGCGCTGCCGCGGCTGGCCGACCGGCTCGGCGGCAACTCCTCGATCGCGCTGTGGCTGGTCGGCGCCAACCCGCTGCTGGTGGTGCACCTGATCGGCGGCGCGCACAACGACATGCTCATGATCGGCATGATGGCCGCCGCCGTCGTGCTGGTGCTGGACCGCAGACACGTGGCCGGGATCGCGCTGCTGGCGCTGGCGTTCTCGGTGAAGGCCACCGCCGCGATCGCGCTGCCGTTCCTGATCTGGGTGTGGATGACGCACATCCCCAACGCCACCCGGCGCTACCGGTTCGTGAAGGCCTCGTTCACCGCGGTCGGCGTGTTCGGCGGCGTGTTCGTGCTGTGCACGCTGATCGCCGGTGTGGACCTGGGCTGGATCCCGGCGCTGAGCGGGTCGTCCATCGTCATCAACTGGCTGTCGCTGCCGTCCGGCATCGGGCAGGCCGTGTACACGGTGGTGAACTGGGTGCACCCCTGGGGCGACGCCACGCCGTTCATCACCGTGTGCCGGACCGTCGGCACGCTCCTGCTGCTGTACATCCTGGTCAAGCAGTGGTGGCTGGCCCGCGACGGCGGCAACGACGCCGTCCGCCGAGCCGCGCTCGGCATGGCCGCCTTCGCGCTGCTCGCCCCCGTGACGCTGCCCTGGTACTTCAGCTGGGCGCTCGTGCTCGGCGCCGGCTTCGCGTGGAGCACCGCCGGTCTCACGCTGGCCGCCTGCGGCTCCGTGTGGCTGCTGCTGATCACGTACCCGTCCGGCGGGACCGCGCTGTACGACTGGGGCTACCTGGTGGTCATCCTCGGCGTGTCCGTGCTGGCCGCGGTGTCGCTGCTCAAGCCCGACCCGCTCAACCTCTCGCTGCGGATCGTGCGCGACGCCCCCGAGAAGGCGCTGAGGCACCACCAGTGAGCCTGGAGGCCGCCTACGCGCAGTGCCGCCGGCTCAACGCCCACCACGGCAAGACGTTCTACCTAGCCACTCTGCTGCTGCCGGCCGACCGCCGGCCCGCTGTGCACGCGCTGTACGGCTTCGCCCGGCTCGCCGACGAGGTCGTGGACAACCCGGGTTCGACGCCGGCGCTGGAGCTCGACGAGCTGGAGCGGCAGCTGAAGCTGGCCCTGGCCGGGGCGCCCGAGCGCCCCGTGCTGGCCGCGCTGGCCGACACCGTGCGCCGGTACGGCATCGAGCACACGCTGTTCGAGGAGTTCCTCGCGTCGATGCGGATGGACCTGCACCAGACCGAGTACGCCTCGTACGCGGAGCTCCGCACGTACATGCGGGGGTCGGCGGAGGTCATCGGGCTGCAGATGCTGCCGGTGCTGGGTTTCGCGGCCGGCGCCGAGCCGTACGCGGCGGCGCTGGGCGAGGCGTTCCAGCTGACGAACTTCCTCCGCGACGTCGCCGAGGACCTCGACCGGGGGCGGGTCTACCTGCCGCTGGACGAGCTCGCCGCCTTCGGGGTCGACCGGGCGCTGCTGGAGTGGTGCCGGGCCGGTTCCCGTCAGGACCGGCGTGTGCGGGCCGCCCTGGCCCACGTGGCCGCACGCACGCGGGCCGTCTACCGCTTCGCGGCCGCCGGCATCCCGTTGCTGGCGCCCGCCGCGCGGCCGTGCGTGTCCGTGGCCTTCACCCTGTACCAGGGCATCCTCGACGAGCTGGGTCGCCGTTCGTACGACGTGTTCGGCCCGCGGGCCGTCGTGCCGACCAGCCGCCGGCTCGCCGTGGCCGGGCCGGGGCTGGTCCGCGCGATCCTCGCCCGCTAGTTCTGGCCGTTCTGCCCGGCCAGCGTGCAGGCCTCCCTGGCGTCCTGCGCCGGCACGCCGTTCGTCGTCATCTGGTTGACGCAGGTCGCCTTGGCCAGCACCGCGCCGAAGGCGCAGCCCGTGACCGCCTGCTGGGTCATCGGGTCGTGGTGGTCGACCAGGTACTGCATGCAGTCCTGGGCCGCCGCCTGGGCCGGGGCCGCGGTCAGCAGCAGCGGCGCCGCCGTCCCGGCCAGCAGGGCGACGGCGAGGCCGGCGGTACGGGCCATCCGTGACATGGGGGTCCTCTCGTACGGGGTGTGCCGGCCACCCCACCGCCGTCGGACCCCCGCCTTCAAGCTCCCCCACCCCTTCGAGCGACGCCGATCACCCGCCCGTGTCACCCCGTTATGCAGGGAAGGACGCCTTACCCGCACTGGTTGCTGGTAAGGCGTCCTTCCCTGCATCAGCTAGAAGGCGCTGGCCTGGGCCCGGCGCTTGACCTCGCGGCCCCGGTCCCCCCGCAGCGCCTCGATGGGCGTGCCGGGCAGGGTCTCGTCCGGGGTGAACAGCCAGGTGAGGATCTCGTCCTCGGCGTAGCCGGAGTCCTTGAGCACCGTGATGGTGCCGGACAGGCCCTTCACGACGGCGTCCTCGGCCAGGAACAGGGCCGGCACGATCAGGATCCCGCTCCGGCGGCAGGCCAGCAGCTGACCGTCGCGCAGCATCTGGTGCACCCGGGTGATGGGCACGCCGAGCCGCTCGGCGACGTCGGGCAGGGGCAGGACCTCCAGGTCGGGGCTGAGCACGTCGGCAGCGACAGGAATGGCACTCACGGGCGTCACGATGCCACAGCCACCCACCGACTGCCGAGTCCGATTCGCCTCCTTCACAGCTACCGTCGGGGGGACTCGCCTACCATGGCGAGCCGTGGGAACCCAGAGCGCGAACTTGATCGGGGGGCTGCTGGAGCAGCGGTACCGGGTCAACACCCTGCTGGCGCGCGGCGGGATGTCCACGGTCTACCGGGGTGTGGACACCCGCCTGGAACGGCCGGTGGCCATCAAGGTGATGGACCCGAGGTTCTCGGACGACCAGTCGTTCATCGACCGGTTCGTCCGCGAGGCCCGCACCGCCGCCCAGCTGCACCACCCTGGCGTCGTCGGCGTCTACGACCAGGGGGTGGACCGGTCGCCGGAGGGCGACCACGTCTTCCTGGTGATGGAGCTCGTGGACGGCGGCACGCTGCGTGACCTGCTCAGAGAGCGCGGCGCGCTGCCGCCGGCGCTGGCCCTGAGCGTGCTGGAGCAGGTGCTGTCGGCGCTGGGCGCCGCGCACCGGGCCGGCCTGGTGCACCGGGACGTGAAGCCGGAGAACGTGCTGATCGGCCGCGGCGGCGCGGTCAAGGTCGCCGACTTCGGCCTGGTCCGGGCCATGGCCAGCGCGAACACGACCAGTGACGACATGATCCTCGGCACGGTGGCGTACCTGTCCCCCGAGCAGGTGGCGACGGGCGCCTCCGATCCGCGCAGCGACGTCTACTCGGCCGGCATCCTGCTGTACGAGATGCTGACCGGCACGCCGCCCTACACCGGCGACAACCCGATCTCGGTGGCGTACCGACACGTGAACGACGACGTGCCGCCGCCGAGCGAGGCGGCCACCGGCAGCATCCCGCCGGCATTGGACGACCTGGTGCTGCGCGCGACCCGTCGGGACCCGTCGCTGCGTCCGATGGACGCCGACGCGCTGCTGGCCGAGGTGCAGATCACCGCCATGTCGATGGGCATCACGCCGGTGCCGATACCGATGGTGGCGGCCAGCCCGCAGCCCGACTCCACGCTCCGGGTCCGCGACGACGGCCCGCCGACGGAGAAGTTCAGCCCGATCACCGCGGCCACGCCGGCGCCGATGCTCGCGCCCACGATGTCCGCGCCGATGGCGCCGCCCATGGCCCCGCCGATGGGCGGTCCGATGGGCACCAGGGCGATGTCCCGTGCCGACCTGGAGGCGAACGCCGTCACGGCGCGCCACGCCCCGGTGCGCGCGCAGTCGCCGGTCGACCGGTACCAGCAGCAGCGCACCAAGAGCCGGCGCGCGTTCCTCATCTGGATGTCGGTGATCGTGGTGCTGGCCGCCGCCGTCGCCGCGACGGCGTGGTGGCTGGGCTCCGGTCAGTGGGCCCAGGTGCCGAGCGTGAAGGGCCTCCAGGAGCAGACCGCCGAGCAGAAGATCCACGACGCCGATCTCCAGTTCACGGTCAAGTCGGTGCCCAGCAACGACGTCCAGAAGGGCTACGTCGTCGACGTGTCCCCGGGCGAGCAGCAGCAGGTGGCGCGCAACTCGCAGGTGACGCTGAGCATCTCGCAGGGCAAGCCGCAGGTGCCGGCCGTGCAGGCGGGCGCGGATCCGGCGGTCGCCGACAAGCTGCTCGGCGACCAGGGGCTCCAGTCGCAGCGGGACCCGAACAAGGACACCTTCAACGACAACGTGCCGGCCGGCAAGGTCGTCACGCTGCTGCCGGCGCCGGGCACGATCGTGCCCGTGGGCTCGGGTGTCGTGGTGGTGCTGAGCAAGGGGCCCAAGCCGAAGCCGGTGCCCTCGGTCGTCGGCCTGCCGCACGACCAGGCGTTCACCACCTTGCAGCAGGCCGGTTTCCAGCCGGTGGACGGCCCCGCCGAGTTCAACGACCAGGTGGACGCGGGCAAGGTGATCCGCACCGACCCGGCCGCCGGCACGACGGTCACCAACGGCAACACCCAGGTGACCGTGATCGTGTCGAACGCGGTCGTGGTGCCGGACCTGGGCGGCATGCGGGCCGACGACGCCCGCGAGACGCTCAAGGGGTTGGGGCTGGACATCGACGTGCAGGGCTTCTTCGGCGGCGGGCACAACGGCAACGGGCAGGTGATCAGCCAGGACCAGGCGCCGGGCAGCCGGGTGAAGAAGGGGACGAAGATCGTCGTGCACGTGTTCCCCTGACACTAGACTCGGCGGATGATCGGGACTCGGGGACGCGTCACCGGCCGGGTCGGCCCGGGGCTGGTCGGCGAGGTGATGATCGCCGTCCGCGGCGGGGTCGAGGCGTTCTACGCGCACCCGATCGAGCCCCAGGAGACGATCGAGCCCGGCGTCCAGGTCCTCGTCGTCGACTTCGAGCCCCCGCGCACCGTCTACGTGGAACGCTGGCAGCCTTTGGTACCCCGCGCGAGTTCCCCCAGCTAGTTCAACGCCGCGCGTCACACCGAATTGCGCTCCCCCGCGAGTCGCGCTCTCGGACACAGCGAATGTAGGTCCGGGGCACACCCGAAAGAGTGAAGGGTGTGCCCCTTCTTATTGCCCTTGGGCGGCAACAAGAAAGGGCCCCCCGAATCGTCCCCCAAGTGTGTGCCAAGAGACATCGACGGCGCGGGAACCGAGGAATAGCGTCTGTACTCCAAGGTGCGCCGGGAAGTCTGGTCGGCAACCACGACAAGGTCGTGGGGCGCATCGACGCGTCCCACGCGCAGAGGGGGCGTCAACAGAAAATGGACGCAGGAGTATTGGCGATCGCGGGCGGCGCGGTCGTAGTGCTGATCGTGCTGTTCATCATCCTCCGGGTGCTCTGGCGGGTGGCCGAGCCCAATGAGGCCATGATCATCTCCGGCCTGGGCGCGCGTCGCGTCCAGATCGGCGAGGACAGCCTCGGGTTCAAGATCGTCACGGGCAAGGGCACCCTGGTGCTGCCCGGGTTCCAGACCGCGCGCCGGCTGTCGCTGGACACGCGGTCGGCGGAGATCGTGGTGTCCTGCGTGACCAACCAGGGCATTCCGGTCCGCGTGCAGGGCGCGGTGATCTACAAGGTGGGCGACGACTTCGTGTCCATCGCCAACGCCGCGCGCCGCTTCCTCGACCAGCAGAACGCGATGGACACCAGGATCCACAGCGTCTTCGCCGGCCACCTGCGCTCGATCATCGGCGCGCTGACCGTCGAGGAGCTCATCCGCGACCGCGAGCGGCTCACCGCCGAGGTGCGCAGCTCGTCCGCGAACGAGATGAGCAAGCTGGGCCTGGTCGTCGACTCGTTGCAGATCCAGGAGATCGACGACGCCTCGGGCTACATCGCCAACCTGGGCAAGCCGCACGCCGCGGCGGTCGCCTCGCAGGCCCGCATCGCCGAGGCGCAGCGGGACCAGGAGGCCACCGAGGCCGAGCAGATCGCCGCCGCGAACAAGGCGTCGGCGTGGCGCGACAGCCAGATCAAGCAGTCCTCGTACCAGGCCGAGATCGACCAGGTGGCGGCCCGCACCAAGCAGGCCGGCCCGCTGGCCGAGGCGACCGCCCGCCAGGAGGTCGTCGTGCAGGAGACCAAGGCCGCGCAGCTGGAGGCCGACCTGTCCGAGCAGCGCCTCCAGTCGCAGATCCGCAAGCCGGCCGACGCCAGGGCGTACGAGACCAGGACGCTGGCCGACGCCGAGCGCGACGCGCAGATCGCCCGCGCCCAGGCGCAGGCCAAGGAGACGGAGCTGCGGGCGGCGGCCGACGCCACCCGGGTGAAGGCGGCGGCGCAGGCCGAGGCGGAGGCGACCAAGGCCCGCGGCGAGGCGGAGGCGACGGCCACCAAGGCCACCGGTGAGGCCGAGGCCGCCGCGGCCCGGGCCCAGGGTCTCGCGGAGGCGGAAGCCGCGCGGGCCAAGGGTCTGGCCGAGGCCGAGGCGATCCAGGCGCGGGCGGCCGCGCTGGCCGAGAACCAGGAAGCCGTTGTGGCGCAGGAGCTCGCCGAGAACTGGCCGGCCATCGTGGCGGCCGGCGCGCAGGCGTTCGCCAACGTCGACAACATGGTGGTGCTCAACGGCGCCGAGGGCGTGACGGAGCTGTTCACCAAGGCGCTGTCGCTGGGCGGCGCGGGCTTCGGCATGGCCCGTCAGCTGATGGACACCATGCAGGTGGCGAAGAAGGTCGCCGACAAGCCGGCGACCAACGGCACGGTCGACGACGACTTCGGGCTCTCGCTGCCCAAGTCGGAGAAGTAGCCGACATCGACGCGAGCCGGCCCCTTGCCGGGGTCAGCTCGCGTCGATCGCGGCCTGCATGGACTGGGCGTAGGCCTCGCTCGTGATGGTCGCGCCGGAGACGGTGTCGATCTTGGCGCTCTGCGCCCGCAACGCCTCCTGGCGCAGCGTCGGGGCGGCGGACTCGGCGATGCGCTGGCTCCGCCGGTCCGACGGCGCCTCCACGATCTGCACGTCGGTGATGGTGCTGCCGTTGAACGTCACCTGCACCTGGTACGGCCCGAACTCGGTGTCCACCTCCGAGCCCGTGACGGTTCTCGTGCCCGATGTCGACGGCGCCTTGCTTGAGGCGCTGGGCGTTTGCGCTGTGCCGGCGGTGGCGCGGATGGCGGTCGTCGTCGTGTTCGGGTGGTACCGCAGCAGCGGCACGAGGCCGGCGGCGGTGATCACCAGCGCGATGACGGCTCGACGCATGGGCTTCCCTTCAGGCCGCGAACGCGAAGCGCTCGGCGTGGCATTGGTCGGCGGGCACCGCGAGTTCCCGCAACGTCGTCATGACCGCCTCCGTCATGCCCGGCGGGCCACACACGAACACGTTGCGCTCCCGCACATCCGGCACGAGCGACACCAGATGCGCCGCGCTCAGCAGCCAGTTGTCCGGCGGGCCGACAACCATGTGCAGCCGCGCACCGGTCCGCTCGGCGAGGTACCGGAGTTCGTTGGCCAGCACCGTGTCCTCCCACTGATTCGCGCGGTAGACCGCCACGACGTCGCCGCGCAACTCCTCCAGCAGCGCCCGCACCGGCGTGATGCCGACACCGCCGCCGATCAGCAACACCTTGCGGTGGGCCGGATTCGACGTGAACGATCCGTACGGGCCTTCGGCGAACACCCTGGTGCCGGGTCGTAGCGTGCGCAGCCAGGAACTGCCGTCGCCCAACGCCTTCACGGTGATCCGCAGGCCGCGCCCGTCCGGCATCGCCGACAGCGAGTACGGGTGCGCCTCCCACCAACGGTCTCGCGTGAGGAACCGCCAGAGGAAGAACTGACCCGCCCGCGCCGGCAGCTCGTGCAGCCGCCGGCCCGTGATGTACACCGACACCACGTTCGGCGACTCCTTCACCACCGTCTGCACCTTGAGCCGATGCCTTCCGTTGCGCCACAACGGAAGCAGCAACCGCGCCAGCAGGATCGCACCTAGTGCCGCGCCGTAGAGCGTCCACCAGTACGCCGTGGCGATCGGCGAGCCGACGAAGTCCGCCCCGGTCGTGACCTGGTGCAGGAAACCCAGAATCACCGCCAGATACGCGTACAGGTGCACGAAGTGCCATGTCTCGTACCGCATCCTGCGGCGCGCGGCGCGGGCCGACGTCACCGCCACCCCGATCAGCAGGATCGTCGCCACCGTCGCCTTGAGCACGTCCTGGGTGTCGAAGACCAGCGTGCCCAGCTCGTCGACCAGCGGGCTGCCGTCGCTCGCCGCGTAGCCCAGGGTGATGAAGACGACGTGGGCCAGCACCAGCCACAGCACCCAGAAGCCGGTCCAGCGGTGCCAGCGGGTCAGCTGGTCCATGCCCAGGCCGCGCTCCAGCCAGGGCACCCGGGCGATCAGGACCAGTTGGAACACCAGCAGGAGCGCGCCGTAGAGGCCCGTCGCGCGGCCGAGGACCGTGAGCAGGTTGTCCCTGGCCAGGCCGCCGTCCATGACGAACAGGTCGGTGACCCACATGGCGTTGAGGCCGAGCAGGGCCAGCAGCCACTGCGCGGTCGTCAGGCCACTGGGCCGGGTCGCGGTCACGGTGCGAGTCTCGTCGCGTCAGGTCAGAACTGTCTCCACGCGAGCTGTCGGTCCGCTGTGCGTGGAAATACTCATGCGCCCACCGTGACCGCGTCACTACCGTGGCCGGTATGCGGATTCTCGTGGCGCTGTTGGTCGCTGCCGGGGTCATCGGCGGGGCGGCGTGGTTGCTGACGCCGCGCGGCGGCACCGCCCAGACCGACAAGGAGGCGCGCAGCATCGCCACCGCGATCTCCTACCCGCGCTCGCCCGACGCCATGGGCTACGCCCGGACGCTGCTCGCCAAGTACCCCAACGTGAAGGTGCTCGAAGCGACCGACCTCAAGGCCGTCCAGCCCACCGATCCGCTGACGCACCTGGTGATCAGGATCGACTATGACAAGTGCGGCGGCAATGTCATCGCGTGCCAGCCGATTCCTGCCACCGTTTGCTACGGGTTCGACCTCAACCGCTACGAGCCGATCAACGGGCCGTCGGTCGTCGACTGCCCGTCGAACACCCCGATCATCCCGCCGGCCGTGGCCAAGAACGACATCCCTTCCGGCACCTCCGAGGCGCTGCGGGCCGTGCTGGGTGGGTTGCCGGCGTCGCCCGGTGACGCCCAGGTCAAGGCCGCTCTCGACGCCGGGTTGCCCAAGCCCGCGGTGGATCCAGGTACTGGGCTCGCCGGCGTTGCGCCGCAGGTCACCGTCGCGGTCCACGGCGCCGACGTCGGCGTCGCCATTCGAGGCGGCGACTACTTCGGTGGCTACCAGTGCACGTTCGGTTTGCGGCAGGGCGGGAAGGTGTGGGTCTGGGCGCCCGGTCATGCCCAGATGCAGCCCGGAGAACTCGTCTGCGAGGCGGGCGAGGCGTTTTCGGCGTACGCCCAGACCCCGCCTCACTGACGCCAGGGCAGGTCCCCCGACGCCGGCACCTCCGGAGTCCGGCCGCTGCCGGCGCGGCGGGCGTACCAGGCGAAGGCACGCCCTTGCCGTTCGCCTCCACCACCGGCGCGGCGGGCGCGGGCGTGGCGACGGTGCGATCGACCGGCCCTGCCGAGTCGACCTCCGCCGCCAACTCCGCGTCCACTGCCTCAGTTCTGCTTCGGCCCGGCGTCGAGGGCGCCGAGGTCGAGGTACGCGGCGAAGGTGCCCAGCCAGTGATCGGCCCCGTAGCCGTTGCCGAAGACGTAGCTCCAGCCGGCGGTCCGGTGCTGCTCGAAGGCATCAAGAGCCAGCGCCGAGAACCGCGACGGCAGCACCGGCGCCAGGTTCCGCCAGCACCACGCCCGGCTCAGGGCCAGCCCGGCCAGGTGCGACTGGTACGGGTCGCGAGGGTCGTCGACCACGACGGGCTCCCGCAGCGACGCCCAGCGAGGCGCGTCCAGATCCGGCAGGAAGCCGTCGAACCACGAAGAGAACTCCCCCGCCGACAGCACCCGCCGCATCAGGTCGGCCTCGATCAGCGCCGACGACAGGAAGTCGTAGGCGTCCGGCTCGTACGCCCCGTAGGCCACGTCCCCCAGGTACCACCGCCGGGCGGCCTCGACGCAGCTCGCGGCCAGCTCCTCGTCGCCCAGAGCCCGAGCGACGTCCAGCACCATGCCGGCGGCGTAGGCGGTGTTCGAATGCGCCCCGACACGGACCGGCAGCCGGGCCGCGGTGATCCACTCCAGCCACCGCCGCCGCAGCACGTCGGCCAGCGGCCGCAGCGCCGGAGCCCAGCGGAAGTCGGCCAGCCGGAGCTCGGCGTCCAGGGTCAGCAGCCACGCCCAGCCGTACGGACGCTCCCAGTGCCGCCCGAGGTCGGATGCGAAGAAATCGGCCTCGACCTGGCAGTTCTCCGGCGTGAGCAGCGCGTCCAGCGCCTCCCCGCCATCCAGCGGCAGCGACGGCAGCAGCCGGCGTAACCGCACGATCAGCCAGGTCTGGTGCACGCAGGAGTGCCAGTCGAACGACCCGGCGAACGCCGGATGGCGCTCCCGCTGCGGCCGCAGCTCCTCGTCGCCGGAGATCACGTGCGTCCAGTGCACCGGATGGTCACGCCGCACGTTGTCGGCGGCGGTCCGGAGCAGCGCGAGCGCGTCTTGGGCGCTCAGCGTGGTGACGGGGGTGGAGGTCATCGAGACATCCTCGCCGACGATCGGCCGTCCCAGGGCACGAGAACGGTGGATCCCCAACGATCGTCCAGAGTCACCCTCTACCCTGAAGGCCGTGAACTGGACCGTGGACGTCCCGGTGGACACGCTGCCCGAGCTGCCCCCGCTGCCCCCGACGCTTCGCCGCAAGCTCGACGACGCGCTGGCCCGGCCGGCCGCGCAGCAGCCCGAGTGGCCCGACGCCGAGCAGACCCGGATGGCCCGCACCGTGCTGGAGAGCGTGCCGCCGATCACCGTGCCCGCCGAGGTGGACCTGCTGCGCGACCGCCTCGCCGAGGTCGCCCGCGGCGAGGCCTTCCTGCTCCAGGGCGGCGACTGCGCCGAGACCTTCGCCAGCAACACCGAGCCCCACATCCGCGCCAACGTCCGCACGCTGCTCCAGATGGCAGTCGTCCTCACCTACGGCGCGAGCCTGCCGGTGGTCAAGGTCGCCCGCATCGCCGGCCAGTACGCCAAGCCCCGCTCCCAGGCGCTGGACTCGCTGGGCCTGCCGGTCTACCGCGGCGACATCGTGAACTCCCTGGTCGCCACGCCCGAAGCCCGCGTGCCGGACCCGTCCCGCATGATCCGCGCCTACGCCAACGCCAGCGCCGCGATGAACCTGCTGCGCGCCTCCACCGCCACCGGCATGGCCGACCTGACCAAGGTCCACGACTGGAACAAGGACTTCGTCCGCACCTCCCGCGCCGGCGAGCGCTACGAGGCGCTGGCCGGCGAGATCGACCGCGGCCTGCGCTTCATGTCGGCCTGCGGCGTCAACGACGTGTCGCTGCACACGGTGGAGATCTTCGCCAGCCACGAGGCGCTGCTGCTGGACTACGAGCGGGCGATGCTGCGGCTGGACATGGACCACCGCGGCGAGCACTCCAAGCTGTACGACCTGTCCTCGCACTTCGTGTGGGTGGGCGAGCGGACCCGGCAGCTCGACGGCGCGCACATCGCGTTCGCGGAGCTACTGGCCAACCCGATCGGGTTGAAGATCGGCCCCACCACCACGCCGGAGATGGCCGTGGAGTACGTGGAGCGGCTGGACCCGAACAACACCCCGGGCCGGCTGACGCTGATCTCCCGGATGGGCAACCACAAGGTCCGCGACGTGCTGCCGGCCATCGTGGAGAAGGTCACCGCGTCGGGCCACCTGGTGGTCTGGCAGTGCGACCCGATGCACGGCAACACCCACGAGTCGACCACCGGCTACAAGACCCGCCACTTCGACCGCATCGTCGACGAGGTGCAGGGCTTCTTCGAGGTGCACCGCCAGCTGGGCACGCACCCGGGCGGCATCCACATCGAGCTGACCGGCGAGGACGTCACCGAGTGCCTGGGCGGCGCCCAGGAGATCTCCGACGACGACCTGGCCGGCCGCTACGAGACGGCCTGCGACCCGCGGCTGAACACGCAGCAGTCGCTGGAGCTGGCGTTCCTCGTCGCGGAAATGCTCCGGCAATGACAGCGATGCTCAGGCGGTAGTCACGCGGACGGTCGGCGCGATCCTGGTCATCGCCAGGTAGATCACGGTCGCGCCGACCACCAGCATGATGTCCAGGGTCACCACGCCCAGCACGGACCGCCACGTCGCCAGCGCGAGCAGGCTGAGCAGCCACGACACCGCGACGAACACCCGCGCGCCCTGGTAGAACCACCAGGCCGGCCGGGGCGAGTAGTGGTTGAGCAGCCCCCACGCGGTGGCGGCCAGCGCGACCGCCTCCAGCGTCATCGGCACCGAGTTCTGCGGCAGGAACGCGCAGAAGTCGTCGGGCGCGGAGAACACGACCTTGCCGATCACCGTCAGGCCGGCGTTGCTGGCCGTGATCGCCACCACCGACACCGCGAGGGCCGCCAGCAGCCGGAACGGGCGAACCCGTCCAGGCGCGGCGGACAACTCGGTGGACATGGCGGTGCTCCCCCTGCGGCGGCGAATCGCGGGTCACGCTACCGACAAGGGAAACGCATCAGGCTCGGAAGGATGTTGATACCGGCTTAGAGGACGCTGGGAACTTCCTGCCTGGTCAGGGCCGGGATCGTGGGCTGCTCCGACACCGTGGCGGGCAGCGTGACCCGGAGCCACGCGCCGTGCTCGCTCGGTCGCACCTCGGCGCCGCCGCCGTGCGCGGCGGCGATCGCGGCGACGATGCTCAGCCCCAGCCCGCTGCCGTCGCCGAGCGCGGTCCGGCTGCGCGAGGCGTCGCCCCGGAAGAACCGCTCGAACACCTTGTCCCGCTGCTCGGCGGAGATGCCCGGGCCCTCGTCGCGGACGTCGATCACCTCGCGGTCGCCGTCGCGGCCGATCCGCACCTCGGCGGCCGTGCCGGCCGGGGTGTGCGCCCGCACGTTGGCCAGCAGGTTGGCCAGAACCTGGTGCAGCCGCTGACGGTCGCCCTGCACCACGTGCGCGCCGTCGTCGACGACCAGCCGCACGGTCCTGGCGCAGTCGGCCGCCCGCGCGTCGCCGACGGCCGCCTCGGCCAGCGCCGCCAGGTCGACCGGGCTGGACTCCAGCGGACGGCCCTGGTCCAGGCGGGCCAGCAGCAACAGCTCGTCCACCAGGGACGCCATGCGCTTGGCCTCGTCCTCGACGCGGCGCATCGCGTCGGCCAGGTCGTCGGGGTCGGCCAGCGCCCCGTGCCGGACCAGCTGGGCGTAGCCGGTGATCGAGGTGAGCGGGGTGCGCAGCTCGTGGCTGGCGTCGGCGACGAACTGGCGCAGCCCGTCCTCGGCGACCTGCCGAGAAGTGAAGGAGTGCTCCAGCCGGCCGAGCATCTGGTTCAGCGAGTTGCCCAGGCGGGCGACCTCGGTCGGCGAACCGTCCACGCTGACGCGGTGCGACAGCTCGCCGTCGGCGATCAGCTCGGCGGTGTCGGTCATGCGGTCCAGCGGCCGCAGCACGAACCGGCTCACCCGCAGCGCCAGCACGGCCGCCAGGGCCAGCCCCAGCGCCGTCACCACGGCCTCGATCGCCACCAGCTGGTAGACGGTGGCGGTGGACAGCCGCAGCGACTGCGACACCATCAGGAAGCGACCCTGGGGCAGCGCTCCCACCATGATCCGGAAGTCCTGGTCGCCGGAGACGGTAGTCGGCGAGTGCTGGCCCTGGAGGGATTGCAGGGTGCTCAGCGGCGGGATCGGCAGGCCGGCCGAGGCGCCGTACTGGTGCAGCACCTTGCCGCTGCCGTCGAGCACGGTGATCGCGCACAGGTCGTCGTTGGACTGGCCTATCGGCACGCGGCCGTCCGGCCGGACCTTGGGCGTGAACTGGGTCAGCGCGTCCGACACCTGGGTGTCCGTGCGCTTGTACAGGTAGCTGCTCAGCGCGAAGACGCCGACGACGTCGGCGGTCAGCAGGCCGGCCGCGGTCACCGCGAGCACCCCGACCAGCAGTCGGGAGCGCAGCGAGCGCAGGCGCAGCCAGCGCAGCAGAGTGGTCATCGGCCGCCCGCCGGCACGGTCGAGGCCCGCAGCAGGTAGCCGACGCCGCGGACGGTGTGGATCAGCGGGTTGTCCTGGTCGTCGAGCTTGCGGCGCAGGTAGTAGACGTAGGTCTCGACGATGCTGGAGTCGCCCTGGAAGTCGTAGTTCCACACCTGGTCGAGGATCTGCGCCCGGGACAGCACCCGGCCGGCGTTGGTCATCAGGTAGCGCAGCAGCTGGAACTCGGTCGCGGACAGCCGCACCAGCTCGCCGCCCCGCCACACCTCGTGCGTGTCCTGGTCCAGCTCCACGTGCCCGACCCGCAGCCGGTTGCTCGGCGCGCGCTCGGTGCGGCCGCGCTTGAGCAGCACGTTCACCCGCGCCACCAGCTCGTCCAGGTCGAACGGCTTGGTCACGTAGTCGTCGCCGCCCAGCGTCAGCCCGTGCACCTTGTCCTCGCTGGCGTCCCGCGCGGTCAGGAACAGCACCGGCGCGTCGATGCCGGCCTCCCGCAGCCGCGTGCACACCCCGAAGCCGTCCAGGTCGGGCAGCATCACGTCCAGCACGATGACGTCCGGTCTGGTGGCGACCGCTTGCTCCAGCGCCTGCCGGCCGTTCGTCGCGGAGACCACGTCGAAGCCGACGAACTTCAGCGCCGTGGTCAGCAGGTTGACGATGTTGTGCTCGTCGTCGACGACCAGGACGCGGTGCTGGGCTGGTGGGGTGGACACCCCTCCATTAGAGCAGCAGACCCCGACAGCGGCCCCGACGTCGGTACGCCGGGGCCGCCGTTCGGTTCACTTGCTGACCGGCCATGGCTTGGGAGTGGGCTCCGCGCCGAGGAACGGCTCGCAGCGGGTGAAAATCCTCATCATCGTCGTTCCTCCTCTCGTCGGAATGGCACACACGTCCGCTCGGCAGGAATCGAACCTGCATTGTCGGTTTCGTAGACCGGCGTCTTCTCCGTTGGACCACGAGCGGGAAATTGACAGCACGGACTGGCTTCTGGACAGGAATCGGTCGGGTCGAGTGGGGCGGGTTCGCAGAACCACGCTGCGCGGCCGTCACCGCTGCGGCCGGCCTCGTCGCCGACCCCGCCATGCACGTCACGCGACCCGACCGACCCGGGGCCGGCGGTCACCGTGACGGTGCGCTGGCCTCCCATCGGCCGAGCACCGGTTGGAATCCGTTGCTCGCCATGAACACAAGAATGCCCGGGTCTGGCGACCCGGGCAATCTATTTACGCTCTGAGCGGTTATGCCATCAGCCGAAGAAAACTTCCGCCTCCTGCAACCGCTCCTCCGGAACGGTCTTGAGCTCGGCCGTCGCCTCGGACAGCTTGACCCGCACGATGTCGGTGCCGCGCAGGGCCACCATCACGCCGAAGTCGCCGTCGTGCACCGCGTCCACCGCGTGCAGGCCGAACCGGGTCGCCAGGACGCGGTCGTACGCGGTCGGGGTGCCGCCGCGCTGCACGTGGCCCAGCACGACCGCGCGCGACTCCTTGCCGGTGCGCTCGGCGATCTCCTCGGCCAGCCACTGGCCGACGCCGCCCAGGCGGACGTGCCCGAAGGCGTCCTTCTCACCGTTGTGCAGCACCTCGGCGCCGCCCTCCGGCATCGCGCCCTCGGCGACCACGATGATCGGCGCGTACTGGCGCTCGAAGCGCTTGAGCGTCCACTCGACGACCTTCTCCACGCTGAACTGGCGCTCCGGCACCAGGATCACGTTCGCGCCGCCGGCCAGGCCCGAGTGCAGGGCGATCCAGCCGGCGTGCCGGCCCATGACCTCGACGACCAGCGCGCGGTGGTGCGACTCGGCGGTGGTGCGCAGCCGGTCCAGGGCCTCGGTGGCGATGTGCACCGCGGTGTCGAAGCCGAAGGTGTAGTCGGTGGCGCCCAGGTCGTTGTCGATGGTCTTGGGCACGCCGACCACCGGGATGCCGTCGTCGGTCAGCCGCTTGGCCACGCCCAGCGTGTCCTCGCCGCCGATCGCGACCAGCGCGTCGATCTTGTGCTGGGCCAGCACCTCGCGGATCTTGTCGACCCCGCCCTCTTCCTTGTACGGGTTGGTGCGCGAGGAGCCCAGGATCGTGCCGCCGCGGGTGAGGATCTCCTCCACCTCGTCCAGGCCGAGCTGCTTGGTCAGCCCCTCCATCGGGCCGCGCCAGCCGTTGCGGAAGCCGACGACCTCCCAGCCGTGGGCCTCGATGCCCTTGCGGACCACGGCCCTGATCACCGCGTTCAGACCCGGGCAGTCACCACCGCCGGTCAGCACACCGATGCGCATCTGCTTGCCTCTCTCAACAGTTCCGAACGGATGTGGCCGGCGTCACTGGCGACCCTCGTGTTACGAGAGCGTGTCATGCCCTGTATCGGTGCAGCAAGGCACCCCCGGATTCGATCAACGCAGGATGTGGCCGCGGCGCAGCCGCTCGGCCTCCATCGCCTTCCACCGGGCCAGGTTGTGGCGGGCATCGGCCAGCGCGTCGTGCGCGTCCGACGGCGGCTGCGGCAGCTTCGGCCGGCCCAGGTCGTCCCAGCGCTGGCGCAGGTCGCGGGTGAAGCGGGGCAGCTCGCGCGGCAGGTCCGGCATGGCGCCCCACAGCTGGGCCAGCGCCACATGGTCGTAGGCGGCGAACCAGGCCCACAGCTCGGCGTTCTCGCCGTTGGGGCTGACGAAGTTCAGCAGCTCCTGGCGCAGCCGGCCGCGGCTCATCCACACCGGGCTGGCCGGCGGCGGCAGCTTGGGCAGCACGTTCTGGCGGACCCACTGGCCGGCCCGGTCCGGGTCGAACTCGGTGGACACGGCGTAGAACTCGCGGCCTTCCTCGTCGACCACGCCGATCGACACCAGGTCGATGGTGTGCCCGTCCTCGATGAATTCGCAATCGTAGAAAAACCGCACGGCCAGCAGCGTAGGCGGTTTGCCCGAAGGACCCTCAGCTGGGCACCTTGTCGGCGCGGACCGGCTCGGACGGCGCCCGCGGCGCGGGCGCGGGGGCCGTCTTGGCCTCCTTGAGCTTGGCCGCGTAGACGTCCACGTACTCCTGGCCGGACAGCTCCATCAGGGCGTACATCACCTCGTCGGTGATGGACCGCTCGATGAACCGGTCGCCGTCCATGCCGTGGTAGCGGGTGAAGTCCAGCGGCTTGCCGATCTTGATCCGGATCGGGTACGGGTACCACATCTTGGAGCCGATCGGATTGGCCCTGTCGGTGCCGAACATGGCCACCGGGATGATCGGCACCCCGGCCTCCAGCGCCACCCGGGCCATGCCGGTCTTGCCCTTGTACAGGCGGCCGTCCGGTGAGCGCGTGCCCTCCGGGTAGATGCCCACCAGCCCGCCGTCCTTGAGCAGCCGCACCAGCGTGTCCAGCGCGCCCTGCGCGGCGGCCGCGCCCGAGCGGTCGATCGGCACCTGGCCGACGCCGGTGAAGAACAGCCGCTTGAGGGTGCCCTTGACGCCCTTCTGTGTGAAGTAGTCGCTCTTGGCCGGGAACGTGATCCGGCGCGGCACCATCAGCGGCAGGAAGAACGAGTCCGACACCGCGAGGTGGTTGCTCGCCAGCAGCGCGCCGCCCTGCGGGGGCACGTTCTCCAGCCCCTCGATCTTGGGCCGGAAGAAGAGACGCAGCAGCGGCCCCAACAGCACGTACTTCATCACCCAGTACAGCACCTCGGCGTGCGCCTCCTCATGCCGATCCTGAGCGGATCAGCCTACGGAGCGGCGGCCGCTCGGCACAACGAGCAACGCCCGGCTCGTCCAGCCGGGCGGATTAGTGATCCAGGGAACGACGCGTCACCGCCCACTCGTGCGAGGATGGAGCGACCACGTGTGTGGAGGCTGCCGGGTGACTGGGCGAGGCAACACCGATGGACCGGAGGACGTCGACGCGGCGTTCGCCGAGATCGTCGCGGGCCTGGAACGGGACGGCATGGGCATGCGCTGGCCCGAGGACCAGCCCGCGACCAGGCAGGACACCTCCGCGGCCGAGGAGACCCGGCCGCTGGAACCGCAGCAGCCGGCAGCGCCGCAGCCGCCACCGGCCGGCTGGCGCACGCCCGAGAAGGAATGGGACTGGGCCGCCGCCTCCGACGAGGAGCACTACGTCCCGCCCGACCCGCCGCCGTTCCCCCGGCCGCGGCCGCTGACCGTGCTGGCGGTGGTGCTGATCGTCATCGGCATCGGGCTGCTGGTGGCTCCCGGGCTGATCGGTCTGGACGCCGGCGTGGCCACGCCGTTGGCGATCATCGCCTTGACCAGCGGCGTCGGCTGGCTGCTGCTCCGCATGCGTCACGGCCCGCCGCCCGGATCCGACGACGGCTCCGGCGCCCAGCTGTAACTTGCCGCGCGTTCCGCGCGGGGCTCGGCTCCCTTCAAGCCGCTGCCTTCACTTGCTGGATTTCGATCGCCCGCATCGACTTCCCGGTGCGTGATTCGGTGGCGGCCGATCGAAATCCAGCAACCGCTCCAGGCAGCGGCGGGGCCGAGCACTCTCCTGCGCTGGGGGCTTGCACCTCCCATCGGGGGAGGTTGTTGAGTGGTGAGGTGAACGGCAACCTCTCGATCGGTGACCTGGCCCGGCTGACGGGGCTCACCGTCAAGGCGATCCGGTTCTACTCCGACCGCGGGATCGTTCCGCCCACCGACCGCAATCCCGCCGGCCACCGCCGCTACGGCTCCGACGCCGTGGCCCGCCTCCACCTCGTCCGGACGCTCCGCGAACTGGGCCTCGACCTGGCGACGATCCGCCGCGTGCTGGCGCGCGAGGCGACGCTGGCCGAGGTCGCCGCCGCGCACGCGGAGGCGCTGGCAGCCCGCATCCGGCTGCTGAGCCTGCATCGGGCGGTGCTGCTGGCGGTCGCCGCGAACGAGCGCCTTCCCGAGGAGACGGACTTGCTGCACGCACGCCGACAGCTGATCGACGACTTCCTGCACACGGTGCTCGACGACCCGGGCATCCGGCGCTCGATGACGCCGGAACTGCCGGAGGATCCCACCGCGGAGCAGCTCGACGCCTGGTCGGAACTGGTTGAGCTGACCCAGGACCAGGGCTTCCGCGACCACATGCGGCGGCTGAGCGATCGGCACGTGCCGACCGTGCCACCAAAGCCGGACTTAGTGGCGCTGGTGCGTATGAAGGCGGGACCGGCAACCGGCCTCGACCCGAAGTCGGCCGCGGCACGACGGATCGTGGCGGCGGTCAAGGCCGAACACGGCGGCGATCTCGCACGGGAACTGGAATCCGCCAACGATCCGCGGCGCGACCGCTACCTGCGCCTGCTGGCGGTGATCAACGGCTGGGCCGAGCCGGAGGACGTGACGCCGGCGGTCGACTGGTTCCTCAAAGCGATGTAGCCGGAAGTACCGCCTTTCACGGGCACTTTCGGGCACCTAGCGCTTGCCCACCATCTCGCGGGCCATGGTCGCCGCGCCCACGATGCCGGCGTCGTCACCGAGCTGGGCGGTGCGGATCCGGGCCAGCGGCCGGAATCCGGTGCCGGTGACGACGGCCGCGTAGTGCTCGCGGGCGTCGTCCAGGAACAACGGGGCCGACTCGGACACGCCGCCGCCGATCACGACGACCTCCGGGTCGTAGACGTCGGCGACGAGCGCGAGTCCCTCCCCCAGCCACTTGGCCAGCTCGGCCAGGGCGCGCTGGGCGATGGGGTCGCCGTCCCGGGCGGCCCCGGACACCTTGCGCCCGGTGACGCGCTGCGGGTCGCCGGCGGCCTCACGCGCCAGCACGGTGGACGCGCCGGGGTGCCGGGCCATGAGCTCGACGGCGGTGGCGCTCAGCGCGGTGCCGCTGCAATACCGCTCCCAGCAACCCTTCTTGCCGCACGGGCAGGGCCGGCCGTTCGGCACGACCCGCAGGTGGCCGAGCTCCGGCGCGACGCCGTAGGCGCCGCGGAAGACCTCGCCGTCGATCAGCAGGGCGCCACCGATGCCCGTGCCCAGCGCGACCATCACGGCGACCTTCGCGCCGCGCGCCGCCCCGAACCGGTGCTCGGCCAGCGCGGCGGCGTTGGCGTCGTGCTCCAGCACGACCGGTAGCCCGAGCCGCTGGGTCATCGCCTTGGCGACGGGCGAGTCCCGCCACGCCAGGTGCGGCGCGAACCGCACGGACATCCGGTCCTCGGTGACGAAGCCGGCGACCGCCAGCCCCACCGCACCGATCTTGTGCCGCGTAGACAGTTCCTCGACGGCGGTGGTGATCGCGTCCTCCAGCGGCGCGCCGCCGCTGGGCGTGGGCGCGCGGGTGGTGTCGAGGACGGCGCCCTTGGGGTCCACGACGCCCGCCCGAACGCTGGTTCCGCCGACGTCGATGCCGACGGTCAGCAAGGGTCCTGCCCGCGGCGGCGGACGGTGATCTTCTGCACCCGCGGCGGCGCCTGCGACTCCTCGGCCGGGGCCTGCGCGGGACGCTGCTGCTGCAATGCCATCCGCAGCACGGCCAGCAGGCCGGCGGCGTGCTCGGCGGCCTTGGCGGCCATCTCGGAGCGCTCGCCGCGAACCACGGCCGCGACGGCGCACACCGGGCACCAGTCGCAGGTGGTCGCGTCGTGCTCCGCGCCGTCGGCGGCGATCCGCGCCAGCCACGGCTCGGCCTTCTCCGCCACGGCGTCGATCAGCAGCCGCAACTCCTCGGCGATCCTGTCCTGTCCGCTCACCGCATCCACAACCTTGGATCCGGCTCGAAGTCGACGAGCAGGCCGCCGTCGACGATCTCGGCCCCGGTCACCTCGCAGCGCCGCAGCGCCGCCGGCAGCGCGACCAGCCGCCGCCGACCGTCCACTGTGATCGCCAGCTCGTCGTCCACCCGGGCCAGGTCGAGGTCCGCGTCTACGTCCAGCGGGAACGACACCCGCAGCTGGTAGCCGGTCGGCGAGGCGCTGACCGACAGCAGCGGCTCCGTCGACAGCGTCGACACGGCGAGCGGGTCGCCCTCCGGGTAGAGCTCGGTGGCCAGTTCCAGCAGCGCCGGCACGCCGACAGGCTCGCACGCCCGGTAGCCGACGGTCTGCACCGGCACCTCCGCGGCCCGCAGATCCGCCAGTACCGCGTCCTGCTCGGCTCGCCTCGTACGCAGCCAGCTCGCCGCCGCACCACGACCCGCACCGGCGTCGGGCAGGAGGCGGTTGGCCACCAGGCCGTCAACGCGAGTCCCTTGCAGCGCAAGGGCAGTCAGCGTTCGGCGGGTCTCGGCGGCGACCACGCGTTCCGGCGTGAGCACCAGTCGCACGCTGGTCCGCTCTTGGTCTACGAGCAGCGAGCGCACCGCCTCCAGATGCTCCGCCAGCCGTCCGATCGCGTCCGCGGCGGCGTCCCAGCGGGCCGGCGCGGCGCTGCCGGCGACCCCCGCCAGCAGTCCGCGCACCACGCGTCGATGCGTGGGGAACAGGCGCTCCAGGTAGTTGCCGACCGCCTCCGGCAGCGCGAGCAGCCGCAGCGTCTCGGCCGTCGGTCCACAGTCGACGATCACCGCGTCCCACGGGCCGGTGGTGGCCAGGCGGTGCACCTCGGCCAGCGCCAGCAGCTCCTCGACGCCGGGAAGCGCCGTCAGCTCCTCGGCCGCCAGCTCGTCGATGCCCGCGCCGGCCAGCAGCGTGCGCAGGTGGCCGCGCATCTCCTCCCACGCGCCGTCCACCAGCCGCCGGGTGTCGATCTGCGCGCCGAACAGCCCGGTGTCCAGTTCGGACGGTCGCGGGCCCAGCTCGCAGCCGAAGGCGTCGGCCAGCGAGTGCGCCGGATCGGTGGACACCACCAGCGCCTTGCGGCCGGCCGCCACCGTGGCGGCGGCCGTGGCCGCGGCAAGGGTGGTCTTGCCGACCCCGCCCTTGCCGGTGAACAACAGGACCCGCACGGTCAGCTCAGGCCCTCGACGCGGCGCTTGAGCTCCTTGAGCGCGGTGTCCATGACGACCTTCTCCGCCTTGCGGCGGAGCATGCCGATCATCGGGATGCCCAGCTCGACCGACAGCGTGTAGGTCACCTTGGTGCTGGCGCCGGCCGGCTGGAGCACGTAGCTGCCGCGCTGCGACTTCTGCATCTGGCCCTTGACCAGGTGCCAGCTGACCGACCGCCCGTCCGCGGCCCACTTGTACTCGAGTGTGTACTCGTCCTTGATCACACCCTGGTCGAGCTGGAAGCGCACCTGCTCGGCGCGGCCGTCGGCGCCGCTGGACAGCACCTCGGTCGTTTTCATCGCGTTCGCCCATTCGGGGTACGCGGCGAAATCCGCGATCACATCCATGATCCGCGCCGGCTCGGCGTCGATCGTGATGGACTGGGTGGACTCGTCGGCCATGCGCGCAGGTTACCCGTACTCAGAACCGCAGCACGTACGGCGTGCCCGTCCGCTGGAAGTGGCCCACGTTCACGCACTCGGTGCGGCCGATCCGCATCCGGCGGGCCAGCGGCTGGTGCACGTGACCGAACACCGACCAGCGGGGACGCGCCCGGCGGATCAGTCCCAGCAGGCTCGGCGAGCCCAGCTCCGGGCGGCGGGCCACCACGTCGTAGGTCAGCTCCGGCGCCGCCGGCGGCACGTGCGTGCACACCAGGTCGACGTCGTCCGGCAGACCGTCGACCGCCGTCGCGAAATCCCGCTCGTACCGCAGATACGGCTTCCACACGCCGTTGGAGCGCAGCACCACGTCGTCCGACATCAGCGCGCCGCCCACGAACGCCGCCTTCAGGCCGCCGATGTCGGTCGTCTGACCGTCCAGGATGTGGACGCCGTCGCTGGCGAACTCCGGCCACAGGTCCGGGGCGTCGACGTTGCCCGGGGTCGCGTAGGTCGGCACCGTCATCGCCGTGAACAGCTTCTTGTACTGGTCGCGGATCGCCTCCCGGACCACCGCCGCCGCGTCCGCGCCCAGCTGCGCCCACATGCCGCGGACGAACGCGATCGACTCCGGGGTGCGGGGGCCGCGCCGGTACTTGGCGAACTCCGCCACCTTCTCCGCGCCGAAGACCGCGCCCATGATGCCGGAGCCGTGGTCGTGGTAGTCGACGAAGTCGAGCAGGTCGCCCAGCACGATCAGGGCGTCCGCGCCGACGCAGGCGCGGGCCAGCGCCTCGGCGTTGCCATGGACGTCCGACACCACGTGAACCCGCACGGCTCAACCCTACGGCGTCACCGGGCCCGGTCCTCAGGGTGAGACGCCGGGGGCGCGGCCGCCCTCCAGGTGGGTCTTGAGCTCCAGCGCGATCGACTTCGCCGCGATCTGCCGGGTGCGGATCGCCGCGAGCTGGTCCCGGCTTCGCCTGAACGGCGTCGGAGGGTCGGCGCGGAGAAAGTAGTGCAGCAGCGTTCCGTCCAGGACGGGTTCGAGCCACACCTCCATCGTGCCCGTGAGTGCCCCCTGCACGGTCCAGCGGATGCCGGCGTCGCCGCGATCGACGTAGACTGAAAGCCGCAGGTCAGGCCAGAATCGCGACCAGTTGGAGCGGTCGGAGAAGACGGCGGCGACGGCCGCCGGGGGCACAACCAGGAAGGTTTCGTCGACGACGTCAACCGCGGGCATGACCGGCAGGGTGCCACCGGGCTGGTGTTGACACCAAACGGCACAGTAGGTTTCCTCGCCAGTAACATCGGAGTTCCGGAGGTTGACCGTGCGCGAGTTCAGCGTTCCTGCCACCGCCGCGGTGGCCGACGACGAGAACCTCACCGACATGGTGCAGGCCAACGCCGAGCGCTTCGCCACGGCGATCGGCCTCCGGCGACGGATCGACGGCGCCTGGGTCGACGTGACCACGCGGCAGTTCGCGGACGAGGTGTCGGCGGTGGCGAAGGGCCTGCTCGCGGCGGGTCTGCGGACCGGCGACCGGGTCGGCCTGATGTCCAAGACGCGCTACGAGTGGTCGCTGCTGGACTTCGCGATCTGGTCGGCGGGCCTGGTGTCGGTGCCGATCTACGAGACGTCCTCGGCCGACCAGGTGGAGTGGATCCTGTCCGACTCGGGCGCCAAGGCGGCGATCGTCGAGACGACGGCCCACCGCGCGGCGCTGGACAGCGTGGCCGCCCGGCTGCCCGAACTGGGCAACGTGTGGCAGATCGACAGTGACTCCGGTCACGACGCGGTGGACGAACTGACCGCCAAGGGCCGGGACATCACCGACGACCAGCTGCGCGCCGCGCGCAAGGGCGTGCGGGCCTCGGACACGGCGACCCTGATCTACACCTCGGGCACCACCGGCCGCCCCAAGGGCTGCGAGCTCACCCACGCCAACCTGCTGTCCGAGCTGCGCTCGGCGATGGTGGCGTTCCCCGAGCTGATGCAGCCGGGCCACTCGGTGCTGCTGTTCCTGCCGCTGGCCCACGTGCTGGCCCGGGTCATCGCGCTGAGCTCGATCTACGCCCGCGTCACGCTCGGCCACACCCCGGACGTCCGCAACCTGGTCGCCGACCTGGCCTCGTTCCGCCCGGACTTCGTGCTGGCCGTGCCGCGCGTGTTCGAGAAGGTCTACAACACGGCCAAGCAGAAGGCGCACGCCGAGGGCAAGGGCCGCATCTTCGACGCCGCCGAGCAGACCGCCGTCGCCTACAGCCAGGCGCTGGACACCGGCAGCGTGGGCCTGGGCCTGAAGGTCAAGCACGCGGTGTTCGATCGGTTGGTCTACACCCGGCTGCGGGCCGCGCTGGGCGGCCGCTGCGACGCCGCCGTCTCCGGCGGCGCGCCGCTGGGCGAGCGGCTGGCGCACTTCTTCCGCGGCATCGGCGTGCCGGTGCTCGAGGGCTACGGCCTGACCGAGACCAGCGCCGCCGCCTGCGTGAACACCCGCGCCGCGTACAAGGTCGGCACCGTCGGCCGGCCGGTCGCCGGCACGGCGGTGCGGATCGCCGACGACGGCGAGATCCTGATCAAGGGCTCGATCGTGTTCCGCGGCTACTGGCACAACGAGGCGGCCAGCGCCGAGGCCCTGTCCGACGGCTGGTTCCACACCGGCGACATCGGCGAGCTGGACAACGAGGGCTTCCTGAGGATCACCGGCCGGAAGAAGGAGATCATCGTCACGGCCGGCGGCAAGAACGTCTCGCCGGCGGTGCTGGAGGACCGGCTGCGGGTGCACCCGCTGATCAGCCAGTGCATGGTGGTCGGCGACAAGCAGCCGTTCATCGGCGTGCTGGTGACGATCGACCCCGAGTTCTTCCCGGCCTGGCTGTCGGCCAACAACAAGCCGGCCGGCGCCAGCGTGGCCGGCATGATCGACGACCCGGACCTCAACCGGGAGATCCAGGCCGCGGTGGACGAGGCCAACAAGGCCGTGTCCAAGGCCGAGTCGATCCGCAAGTTCCGCATCCTGCCGGTGGACTTCACCGAGGCCGGCGGCGAGATGACGCCGAGCCTGAAGCTGCGGCGCAACGTGGTGGCCAAGACCTACGCCGAGGACATCGCGCTGATCTACGCCAAGTAGGCCTGGCGGGTGGCCCGCGCGCGACGCGGGCCACCCGACCCCCAGAGTCGAAGCCCGGCCGCGCTTCCCCTCGCGTCCCGGGCGTCCCGGCCCTTCCCCAGACCGGGAGTCGCTCCAGCCTTCACCACCCCGCTCACGTATCGCTGTCGCGACCGAAGTGCAGGGGGCGGGAGGCCCCGTCGTTAGGCTGAGCGCATGGCCGCAAGTCCCCAGTACCAGCTGCTGGGTCCGCTATGCGTGCAGGTGGACGGCCACGAGGTCACGGTCACTGCGGCCAAGCTGCGCATCCTGCTCGCGACGCTGCTCCTGCGGGCCAACACCGTCGTCAGCCACGACGAGCTGATCGAGCGGCTGTGGGAGGGCAACCCACCGGCCGGCGCGAGGGACACCGTCCGCGCCTATGTCATGCGGCTGCGGAACCTGCTCGGGCGCGACACGATCGTCACCGCGCCGTCAGGCTACGTGATCCAGGTCGAGCCGCGGCAACTCGACCTGCTGCACGTGCGTGAGCTGCTCGCCGATCCCGATCGCGTGCACGAGGCATGGGCGCTGTGGCGTGGCCCCGCGCTGACCAACGTCCCCTCGGACTCACTCCGCCGCGACGAGGGGCCTGCGCTGGAGGAGCTGCGCCTGCACGTGCTGAGCCGCCGCGTCGACCTGGACCTCGCCGAGGGTCGGCACGTCGAGGTGACCGCCGAGCTGGTCGGCGCGGTCGCCGAGCACCCGCTGCACGAGCGCCTGGCCGGGCAGCTGATGCTCGCGCTGTGCCGTGGTGGCCGCGCCGCGGAGGCGTTGGAGCGCTACGACGTGCTGCGCCGCCGGCTCGCCGACGACCTCGGGGCGGATCCCGGCGCCGAGATCCAGCGCCTGCACCAGCAGATCCTCACCAACGACCAGGCGCTGACGCCGCCGTACGAGCCGACGGCGACCCGCGTCCCGCGACAGCTGCCGGCCATGCCCCGCCGGTTCACCGGGCGCACGCGTGAGCTGGCCGCGCTCGACGGCGGCGGCGCCGTCGTCATCTCGGCGATCGGCGGCGTGGGTGGCGTCGGCAAGACCTGGTTGGCCGTGCACTGGGCCCACCACAACGCCCACCGCTTTCCCGACGGTCAGCTGTACGTGAACCTGCGTGGCTTCGACCCGGCCGGCCCGCCGATGGATCCGGCGGTGGCGCTGCGGTCCTTCCTCGTGGCGCTCGGAGTCGACGCCGGCGCGATTCCCCGTGAGCTGGACGCGCAGAGCGGGTTGTTCCGGAGCATGGTGGCCGACAAGCGGCTGCTGGTCGTGTTGGACAACGCTCGCGACAGCGACCAGGTGGTCCCGCTGCTGCCCGGCGGCACCAGCTGCACCACGGTGATCACCAGCCGGAACCGGCTCGCGACGCTGGTCGTCGGGCACGGCGCGACGCTGTTGAGTCTGGACGGCCTGGCCCCGGACGAGGCCCGGCAGCTGCTCGTCGCCTGGTTGGGGGCCGAGCGGATCGACGCCGAGCCGGCCGCGGTGGCCGAGCTGGTCGACTGCTGCGGCGGCCTGCCCCTGGCGTTGGGCATCGTGGCGGCGCGGGCGTTGGCCGAACCCGCCACCCCGCTCGCCGAGACGGCCCGGCAGCTGCGGGCCAGTACCCCGTTGGACGCGCTGGACGGCGGCGAGCTCGGCGTGAACCTCCGTGCCGTGTTCGAGTGCTCGTACCGGGCCCTCTCGCCGTCGGCGGCGGAGGTGTTCCGGCTGCTCGGGGCCGCGCCGGGGCCGGACATCAGCCTGGCCGCGGCGCGCAACCTCACCGGTCGCGACACCGCCGAGCTGGACGAGCTGGAACGGGCTCACCTCGTGCAGCGGTCGGGAGACCGCTACCGCATGCACGACCTGGTCCGCCGCTACGCCGCCGAGCAGGCCGCCGGCGCCGACACCTCGACGGCGGTGCACCGGCTGGTCGACTTCTACATGCAGACCCTGCGCGGCTGCATGGCGCTGCTGGACCTGGATCCCCCGCAGGCCGAGTACACGGACCCCGTCGACGGCTGCCATCCGTTGCCGATCGCGGACGCGAAGTCGGCGCTGACCTGGTTCGCCACCGAGCAGCACAACATGCGCGCGGCCCAGGAGATGTCCGCGGCGGTCGGTTGGCACGAGCACGTCTGGCTGATGGCCTGGTGCCGCAAAGACGTGCACTACCGCCTGGGACTGCTCCAGGAGGAGCGCGCGTCGTGGCAGCTGGCCCTGACCGCGGCCGAGCACCTGGCCCGGAAGCCGCTGGTGACCACGGCGCACCGCCTGCTCGGCCTGGCGACCATCCATGCGGAGGCGGACGGGACGGCCAGCGCGCTGGACCATCTGCGGCAGGCACTCGACCTGGCCGAACAGACCGGCGACCTCGCCGAGCAGTCACGAGTCCATCAGGGCTTGAGCATGATGTACGACCACGAGCGCGACCACGACGCCGCGTTGCGGCACGCCGTGCGCCACCACGAGATCTTCACGAAGCTCGGCGACACGTTCCGCGGGAGCCGGGCCCTGAACGCGGTGGGGTGGTGCCGAGCCCTCACCGGCGACCTGGAAGGCGCCCGAGCGGACTGCCTGACGGCCCTCGATCTCCAGCGCAAAGGCGACGACCGCGACGGCATGGCGGCGACGCTGGACAGCCTCGGGTTCATCGCGCACCGGCTCGGCGACAGTCACCAGGCACTCGACTACTTCGGCCAGGCGCTGACCATCTTTGACGACCTCGGCAACCGCTACCAGGGCGCGGACGTCCTGCTCCACATCGGCGACGTCCACCGGGATCTCGGCGACCCCGCGGAGAGCCGACGGTTCTGGCAGGAGGCGCTCACGCTCTACCGGGCCCAACATCGGACGGCCAATGTCGAGCAGGTCGAACAGCGGCTCAGGGAGTTGGCGGACGTCGACCGTCGATGAGGGCGGCGAGCGTGGTGGCACGGTCGTCCCAACGCCACGAGGTGGCCATCCACTCACGGCCGGCGGCGCCCATCTTGGCGGCGAGGTCGGGGTTGAGCAGCAGGTCGCCGAGCACGGTGGCGAGGTCGGGGCGGTCGACGACGTGACCGGTGACGCCTCGGCGGACGGTCTCCGGCGCGCCGCCCGCGTTGCCGGCGATGACGGGGAGCCCGGAGGCGGCGGCCTCCAGGTAGACCAGGCCGAGGCCCTCGACGTCGAGGCCGCGGGCGAGGGAGCGGCAGGGCATGGCGAACACGTCGCCGGCGGCGTAGTAGGCGGGCAGCTCCTCGGCGTGCACCTCGCCGGCGAACACGATGCTCTTGCCGACGGCGTCGGCGAGGGTGCTGAGCCGGCTGCCGTCGGGACCGTCGCCGACGAGCAGGAGGGCGGCGTCGGGCACGCGCCGGCGAATCCGCGGCAGCGCCCGGATCAGGTCGTCCTGCCCCTTCCGACGCACGAGCCGTGACACGCAGAGGACCACCGGGCGGTCGAACAGGCCGTGCCGGGCCCGGATGAACTCACGTGCGGCCTGGTCGGGCTTGAAGACGTTGATGTCGACGCCGGCGGGCAAGTGCTCGAGGGCGGCGCCGGGGCCGAACGCGGGGGCGATCCGGGAGCGCGTGAAGCGGCTGACGAAGGTCACCACGTCGGCGGCGTCGCCGATGCGGCGCAGGGCCTGCCGCGCGCCGGGCAGCATCGCCCAGCCGACCTCGTGCCCGTGCGTGCTGGCGACGACCCGGTCCACCGGCAGCTGACGGGCGAGCAGCCCCAGCGGCGCGGAGGCGCCGAACCAGGCGGCGTCGCACCGCTCGCCCCGCAGCACGTCGGCCACCCGCCGCCGCACGTCCGGCGTCGGCAGTAGCAGCGGCTCGGGATGGCGTACCACCGGGAACGGCTGCCGCGCGTCGAACGCCTCGCTGCCCGGCCACGCCGGGGCGTACACCGCCAGGTCTCCGCCGAGCAGGCCGGCGAGCGCGTGCAGGTAGTACTGGATGCCCCCAGGGCGTGGCGGGAAGTCGTTGGTCACCAGCAACGTCCTGCGCACCCGGCAACGTTACCCGCCGGGTCCGACAAGATCAGAGCTTGCGGCGCAGGTAGTCCTGCCAGCCGGCGATCAGCCCGGCCTTGTCCACGCCGAGCACCTCGTGCAGCTCCTGGCTCACGTCGGCGTTCGCGCTGCCGCCGGCCACCCGCAGGTACAGCGTCACGAGGGCGTGCTGGCCGAAGGTGTCGGCGATGAACGACGTCAGCGTCCACGCCTCGTCATAGGCGAGGTTGATCTTGTCGCCGCTGGCCGCGAAGTCGCCGTTGGCCGGCAGGTCGGTCGGCGGGCGCCCGGCCCGCACCAGGTCCGCCACGTCGGCCGCGGCCACCGGCATGGGAATGCCGCTGTCCCGGTAGCCGACGTAGTTCGCGAACCCCTCCAGCATCCACATCGGCGTGCCGTCGACGGTGTAGCCGCGGGCGGCGATGTGCGTCATCTCGTGGCGCAGCACGATCTGCAACGACACCGCAGGCATCTTGGTGGCGTTCGCGGGGTTCAGCACGACCCGCTGCCCGACGGCGGTGTGCGCGACGTTGTCGACCCGGTCGGCGACGGCCACGGCGGCGATCGTGTCCACCGCGAACTCGGGGCCCACCAACGCCTTCAGCTCGTCGGTGGAGTCCGGCACCAGCACCGTCACCTCGCGCGACCACGGCTGGTCCCACACCGCCGACACGGCCGCCACGTCCGAGTCCAACTCGCCGGCGATCCGGTCGGCCAGCGCGACGTTGTCGGGATGGCCCAGCACCAGCCCGGACCTGGTCCGAACCGCCGTCACGGGGCCGAAGTCCCACGGCCCGCGCCACGTCTGGCGGGACGTCTCGGTGTCCGACGCGAGGTACCACTTCGTGCCGTGCCGCGCGAACAGGTAGCCCATGCCCTTGCTCGTCGGGTCCCGGTCCACGTCCCGCAGAGCGAAGTTCAGCTGCACCTGCGGCGCCCACAGCTCGTCCGCGGGGAACTCGCCCTTGGGCACCACGACCGCATTGCCCGGGTCCACGTCGTACGACCACACCGACAGCGGCACGGTGACGAGGTTGTCGAACATCACCGCCTGGCCCGTGCGGAACTGCGGCGACGCCTTCGGGTCGATCGTGGCCAGGAACGCCGCCCGATCCCCGTGCAGCACCGCCGCCGCCCGATTGCGCAGCAACGCCGTCACTTCGGTGAGCCGGGTGTCGGCCAGTGCCGGCGCGCCCTGCCCCGTCGGACTGCCCGTGACGGATACGGCCGGACCGGGCCCGGTGACGGGCTGCCCGACGAGCAGAATCACGCCACCGAGCGTCGTCGCGGCGACCGCCGCGACCAGCCATGCCCGGAACCGGGCCGATCCGGTCACGGGCCGATGCTAACCCTCAGCCGGCGAGGCGCTTCGCACCGAAGTAGTCCGACAGGCTGGACAGCGGCACGACCTTCACCGACTCGCCCTCGGTCGGCGCGTGCACCATCTCGGTCGCGCTGACCATCATGCCGACGTGGTAGATGCCGGACACGCCACCGCTGCTGAAGAACACCAGGTCGCCGGCCTGAAGCTCGCCGCGGCCGACGGACACGCCGGACCCGTACTGCGAGGCCGCCGAACGCGGCAGCGACACGCCCGCCTGCGCCCAGGCCCACTGCATCAGGCCGGAGCAGTCGAAGCCGACGCCCGGGGTCTCCATGCCGTAGTGGTACGGCGTGCCGCGCTGGCCCAGCGCCGCGTCCATGGCGGCGCCGGCGGCGCCGGCCGGGCCGATGAAGGTGCCCATGTCGCCGCCACCACCGCCGAGGGACTGCCTGGCCGCGGAGCTGAGCTTGGCCACGGCGGCCTTGGCGTCGTTGACGGCCTTGTCCGCGGCGTCCTTCTTGGTCTGGAGGTCAGCCAGGATCTTCTGGGCCGCGTCGGCCGCGTCCTGCGCCGTCTTCTGCGCGGCGGCGGCCTTGGTCTTGGCGTCCGAGGCCGACTTGACGGCCTTGTCGTACGTGTCGAGCACGGCGGAGTTCTGCGCGGCCAGCATCTCCAGCGCGCTGGACTGGTCCAGGAAGTCCTGCGCGGACTTGCCGGTCAGCAGGGCGGAGAGCTGGGTGAACTGCGCGCCGTCGAAGGCGGCGGCCGCGACCTGGTCGACCTGGCCGCGGTACTGCTCCTCCTTGGCCTGCGCGTCGGTCAGCTGCTGCGAGTACGTCTGGATGTCCGCGTTTGCCTTGGCCACCGCCGCCTGCTTGGCGGCCAGATCGTCCTTGGCCGCGAGGTACTGCTGGGCGATCTGGTCGGCTTGCTGGGTCTGCTGCTGGACCTGGTTCTGGGCATCCTGCGTGGGATCGGCTGTCGCCGCGCCCGGGTTGATGCTCACCGCCGCGGTCACCGCGCCGAGGGCCACCGCGCCACGCACTGCATGTCTGAGTCTGTTGGCCGCCACGCGATGGAGGGTACCGAGCGGGTGAACGCGCAAGGCCGGCACCCCAAAGGGTGCCGGCCTTGCGCTCAATGGCCCAGTCGGGCGGTTCTCAGCCCACGATCCGCTTCGCGCCGAAGATGTCCGAGCCGGAGTTCTGGATCGGCACGATCCGGACGTCCTCGCCCTCGGTCGGCGCGTGCACCACCTTGCCGTCGCCCACGTACATCGACACGTGGTGGATGTTGGAGGCGGAGCTGCCGTAGAAGATCAGGTCACCCGGCGCGAGCCCGTCCAGGGAGACGGCCTTGCCGACGGTGTACTGCGCGGCCGCGGAGCGGGGGATGTCGATGCCGGCCTGCCGGTAGGCCCACTGGGTGAGGCCGGAGCAGTCGAAGCCGGCCGGGGTGGTGCCGCCCCAGACGTAGGGCACGCCGCGCTGGCTGACGGCCGCGTTCATCGCGGTGCCGGCCGCGCCGGGCGGGCCCAGGAAGACACCGGTGTCGCCGCCGTTGAGCAGGCCCTTGGCCGCGGCGTCCAGCTGCTTGAAAACCGACTGGGACTTGGCCACGGCCGCGTCGGCGGCGGCCTTCTTGTTGCCCAGGTCGTTCACGATCGCCTGCTCGGCGTCCGCGGCGGCCTGCTGCGTCTTCTGCGCCGCAGCGGTCTTCGTCTTGGAGTCGTTGGCCGTCTTGATGGCGTTGTCGTACCCGTCCATCACGGCGGCGTTCTGCTGCGCCAGGAACTGGAGCTCGGTGGACTGGTCCAGGAAGTCCTGCGCGGACTTGCCGGTCAACAGCGCCGAGAGCTGGGTGAACTGGACGCCGGTGTAGGCGGCCGACGCGAGCTGGTCGACCTGCCCGCGGTACTGGTCCTCCTTGGCCTGCGCGTCCTTGGCCTGCTGCGTGAAGGTCTGGATGTCGGCGGCGGACTTCGCCACCAGGTCCTGCTTGGCCTTCAGGTCGTCCTGCGCCGCGAGGTAGGCCTGGGAGGCCTGCTCGGCCGCCTGGCTCGCCGCGTCGAGCTGGGCCTTCGCCTCCTGCGGCGTGGACGGCGTCGGATCGGCGACGGCGGGTCCCGGGTTCAGGCCGACGACGGTGGCCATGGCCGTGAAGGCCAGCGCGCCGCGCATCACGTGCTTGATTCGGTTCGACGCCACGTCGGTGGTGTCTCCTTCGAGAATGGCCCGTCTGGGGGAACGACCCCCCGACAGGTCGAAACAGACGGTGACCCCGCGTCGCCGGCCACGCCAGCCAGCTGGTCGCCGCGAGATCTCGGGTAGGTTACGAAACGAGGGTCGTCCCGTCCACCCGGCGTGACGTTGGCGACCGGTGAACGGTCGCGCTCACTCGTTCGGAGCAGCTCGGCGTCCCCCGAGCGGTACAGCCCGCCACCCAGGTTGACCTGGCGTGAATCCCGTTCGGCGCAATCCCCCATCCGTTCACCGAACCACCAGGTCGGCGGGGTTTAACTCTTCACACCCGGACGAGACGAGCCAGCAGCACCGCCGACGGCACCGGGTGCGCGCCGCGCCGGCGCACCGAATCCGCCACCGCGCGGTCGGACGTGACAACAACCACAGGCCGTCCCTCGGGTTCCGCCGTCACCAGCGCCCGGATCACGTCGTCCGCGAGCACGCCCGGGTCGGAGAACAGGACACGGACCCCGCGCGGCGCCGCCGACGGCACGGCGACCACGCCCGCGCCGTCGAACACCACCGTCACCTCCGCTCCCGTCCTGGCCGCCAGCACCGCCATCTGGTGGACGAGCCGGTCGCGCTGGTCGGACAGCGGCAGCTCGGGGTAGCCGGTCTTGGTCACGTTGTAGCCGTCCACGACCATGTGCACCGCCGGCAGCGCCAGCAGCCGATCCAGCGCCGCCGGGTCCTCCACGCGGCCGACCGTGCCCTGCGCCGCCGTCGCCCCGCGCACCATGTCCGCCGGGCGCGGCCCCGTGCCGCCGCCGATCGCCAGCTCGCGGCGCAGGCCGGTGACCGCGCCGTCCAGCGTGTCCACCAGCAGCGCCAGCCGCACCTCGTCGGCCTGGCGGGCCTCCCGCGCCGACTGCCGGGCGATCTCCGCGTCGTTCTCCGCACGGCGGGCCTTCGCCCGCTCCGTCTCCGCCCGCTCGCGTTCCCGGTCCCGCTCGGCGATCAGGGCCTTGACCTCCGTCAACGCCTCCGTGCGGACCTTCTCCGCCGCCGCCATCGCGCTGTCCGCGCGGTCACGGGCCTCGCGCAGCTTCACGCCCTGTTCCCGCAGCCGTTTGCGCAACCGCTCCAGCTCCGCGTCCCGCTCCTGGAGGACCTTCGCCTCCGCGCCCTGGCTCGCGTCCAGTTCGTCCCGTACGCGCTGAAGTTCCTCCTCCGCGCGCCGCGCCTTCGTCACGGCCGTGTCGCGCTCCGCGCGCAGCTGCCCCTCGCCCACCCGGCGGGCGACCAGCTCCACGAAGTGCACCGCCGCCGGCTCGCCCAGCAGCACCGCCGCGGCCGCCGCCGCCACCGGGTCCGGCGAGGTGCTGTCCAGCGCCGCCGGCCGGTGCTCGCGGCACCACTCCACCACCGCCGTGCGGAACGCGTGCACGTCGCGCAGGCCCGCGATCAGCGCCGCCCCGCCCAGCCGGGCCCGCTTGGCCGGCGCGAACCGCGCCACCGCCTTCACCTGCTGCGGGATGTCCACCCTGGCCAGCGCCCCGACCGCGTCCGCGCTGATCTCGGCCAGCCGGGACCGCACCGGGTCCGGCAGCGCGGACCAGTCCACAGTGGACTGATCATCGCCACCGTCCACGGCGGACAGCGCGGGCTCCTGACCCGGCTCATCGGCTTCGGCTGACGCGGACACCCCACCAGGCTAGTGTGTGGCAGCCGGCAGGGCTGACGGGGAATCACCCCACGCGTCCGCTTGCCCGCGCAACAACGCCCAGGTCACCCGTCTGGCGGCACCTGTGCCCATGCCGCGCGTCCCGCGCGGGGCTCGGCCCCTTCGGGGCCGCTGCCTTCACTTGCCGGATTTCGAGCGCCGCATCAGCTCCCCGCGGGGTGCGTGGGTGGCGGCGATCGAAATCCAGCAACCGCTCCAGGCAGCGGCGGGGCCTCGCGATCCCTCGGCTGGCGGCACCCGGACCGCGCGCCATCCAAAACTGTCAGGGGTGGCTGGCACTATCCCGATCACCATGACCACCACTGCTGAAGACCTGGGGCAGCTGTCGTTCGACGAGCTGGGCACGCCGTTGCGGGAGACCACGTTCGTGGTGGTGGACCTGGAGACCACGGGCGGGCGGCCGGGCGAGGACGCGATCACGGAGATCGGCGCGGTGAAGGTCCGCGGCGGGGTGGTGCTGGGCGAGTTCGCGACGCTGGTGAACCCGCGGCGGGGCATCCCGCCGGAGATCGTGCGGCTGACGGGCATCACCGAGGCGATGGTGTACGAGGCGCCGCCGATCGACGAGGTGCTGCCGGCGTTCCTGGAGTTCGCGGCGGGCGCGGTGCTGGTGGCGCACAACGCGCCGTTCGACACGGGCTTCCTGAAGGCGGCGTGCACCCAGCACGGCTACGCGTGGCCGAAACCGGCGGTGCTGTGCACGGTGCGGCTTGCCCGCCGCGTGTTGTCACGGGAGGAGGCGCCGAGCTGTCGCCTGTCGGCGCTGGCGGAGCTGTTCAGCACGGAGACGACGCCGAACCACCGCGCGCTGGACGACGCCCGCGCGACGGTGGACGTGCTGCACGGCCTCCTCGAGCGGCTGGGACCGGTGGGCGTGCAGTCGCTGGAGGAGCTGTTCGACTACCTCCCGGACGTGACGCCGGCGCAGCGCCGCAAGCGGTCCCTGGCGGCGCATCTGCCGTCGGAGCCGGGGGTGTACCTGTTCCGCGGCCCGTCGGAGGAGGTGCTGTACGTCGGCACGGCCTCGGACCTGCGGCGACGGGTGCGCCAGTACTTCACGGGCAGCGAGAGCCGGGGGCGGATCCGCGAGATGGTGGCGCTGGCGATCCGAGTGGACTCGGTGGTGTGCGCGCATTCGCTGGAGGCGGAGGTCCGCGAGCTGCGCCTGCTCACCGCCCACAAGCCGCAGTACAACCGGCGCTCCCGCAACCAGCAGGGCGGCTGGTGGGTGGTGTTGACGGACGAGGCGTTCCCCCGCCTGTCGGTGGTGCGACGGCCACGCGACGGGGCGCTGGGGCCGTTTCGCTCGCGTCAGGGCGCCGAGACGGCGGCGACGGCGTTGAGCGACGCCACGGGCCTGCGCACATGCAGCCAGCGCATCCCGTCCACGGGGGCGAAGGGCACGCCGTGTGCGTTGGCGGAGTTAGGCCGTTGCCGCGCGCCCTGCGCGGGACGCCAGGACGTGGAGGACTACGGCCACTCCCCGACGGCGGTCCGGGACCTGATCGCCGGCCGCGCCCTGACGCCGTTCGACAAGCTGGCCGCGCAGCTGGAGGAGTTGGCACTGGCGGAGCGGTTCGAGGAGGCGGCGGTCCGCCGCGACCGGCTGGCCGACCTGGTGCGGGCGGTGGACCGCAGCCAGCGGCTGGCGGCGCTCGCGGCGCTGCCGGAGCTGGTCGCGGCCCGCCCCGACGGCAGCGGCGGCTGGGAGTTCTCGGTGGTCCGGCACGGTCGGCTGGCCTCCGCCGGCGTGGCCCGCCGCGGGGTGCGGCCGATGCCGGTCGTCGACGCCCTGGTCGCGGCGGCGGAGACGGTGCTGCCGGGCGAGGGCCCGCTGCTCGGCGCCCCGGCCGAGGAGACGGGCGTGGTCCTGCGCTGGCTCAACCGGCCCGGCACCAGGCTCGTCTACTGCGACACGCCCTGGTCCGAGCCGGCGAAGTCCGCGGCGGGCTGGCGGGCCTGGGTGGACCGCGCGGTCGCCGGCCGCGCCACCTACGCGGGCCTCAACTGACCCGCCGGACCATCTCCACCCCGCCGTCGCGGACCTGGAAGCCGAGGCTCTCGTACAGGCCCCGGCCCTCCTCGCTCGCGTGCAGGTCGGATCGCGGCACGCCGAGGGCGTCGAGGTGCTCGACCAGCGCGGTGACGGCCAGCCGGGCCAGGCCCCGGCGTCGCCAGGCGGGGTCGGTGCAGACGTTGTGCAGGTGCGCCGACACCGTTCCGAGCTGGCCCGGCCGGGGCAGATCGAGGCGGACGAAGGCGGCGGCGCAGGAGGCCAATCCGCCGTCGGGCGCGTCGATGACGGTGGCGATCAGGTCCGGGCCGCCCAGTTCGCGCTTGAACACCGCGACCGCCTGCTGCCGCCAGTCGGTGGCCGACACGTCCCGGCCCATCGCCTCGAACATCAGCACCCGCAGCCGCACCAGCTCCTCGGCGTCGTCCGCGACCGCCGTCCGCACCCGCCAGCTGGACATGATCCCCCCGTCGCACCGGTCCCGACGCCCATCCTTGCCCTACGATCGGCACGTCGTCGAACCATTACAGGAGGTCCCGTCGTGATCACGGCGATCGTGTTGATCCAGGCCACCGCCGAGTCCATCCCGGAGGCCGCGCAGGCGATCGCGGACATCGACGGCGTGCAGGAGGTCTACTCCTGCGCCGGCGACGTCGACCTGATCGCGCACGTCAAGGTGGCCAAGCACGAGGACCTCGCCGAGCTGGTGCCCGGCCGGATCAGCAAGGTGCCGGGCGTGCTGAACACCGACACCCACATCGCCTTCCGCTCCTACTCGCGCCGCGACGCCGAGGAGTCCTTCTCCATCGGCCTCGACTGATCCATCACCATCTGCTGGCCCATCACGTCAGCCACCCGCGTCCGGAACACGGCGGCCGACAGCACGGCGACCAGGCCGCACAGCGCGATCACGTCCGCCACGGGCAGCGCGCCGGCCAGCGCTCCCGCCAGCGCGGGACTCACGCCCTGGACGGTCATCAGGCCGGTGGACAGCAGGCTGAACGCCTGGCCACGGCCATCGGCCGGCACGACGTCGCGGAACCGCTGCTGGATCGCCAAGCCGTAGGCGAAGCCGATGCCGGCGATCACCAGCAGCGCCCCGCACAGCACCAGGGGCGGGTCGGCGGCGAACCCCAGCAGCGGCAGGCCGACGACCGCCATCAGCGGCACGAGCAGCCGCCGGCGCAGGTCCGGTCCGACGACCCGGCCGAGCACGAGGCTGCCGATCATCATCCCGACCGGCACACAGGCCAGCAGTAGGCCGGCGACTCCCGCCGACAGGCCGCGAGCGGCGACGTAAGGCACCAGCAGGCTCTCCGCCCCGGTGGCGCAGGCCGGCGGCAGCCACTGGGCCAGGATCAGGGCCCGGGTCGTGCCGTCGCTGAGCAGCCGACGGTTGCCCGACCAGCTGCGCCGCAGCGCGTTGCCGGCCCCCACCACCGGCAGTTCGGGGAGCAGCAGCCGGATCCACGCCGCCGCGACGAGGTGCACCAGGGCGCTGACCAGCATGGCGTGTCGGCCGCCGAGCGCGGCGACGGCGACCCCTCCCCCGGCGAGGCCGATCAGCTGCGCCGCCGACGAGGCGAGCGTGAACAGCGAGCGGCCGAGCACGTACTCCTCGCCACTGAGCACATCCGCCACCACGCGGCCGGCCGCCCCGTTGGTCAGCGGCGTCGCCATCGCGACCGCCGCGACCACCACCATGCTCAGCCACACCGGCAGGTCGCCGAACGCCAGCAGCAGGCCGGTGCCGAACTCGATCAGGTAGCCGATGGCCATCAGCCGCCGCGGCGGGACAAGATCGGCGACCGCGCCGAACAGGCCGCCGCCGAGGAGCTGCGGCAGGAACGAGATCCCGTACGCCATCGCGCCCAGCAGCGGCGATCCCGTGGTGGCGAAGACCAGCACGGACAGCGCCACCGTGCGCAGGGTGTCGGCGGCGATGGCCAGGCTGCGCGTGGCGAACACCGCCCGGAACGAGTCGTTGGCGAGCACGCGGGCGTAGGTCATGGCGTCGAGCCTGCGGTCCACCAGCAGCAACGGGCCAGAGTTACGTGCCTGGACGTAAGGTGACGGCGTGATCCGGTTCGAGGTCGGCGGCGAGGACCTGCTCCGCAGCCGGTTCGCGCTGTCGCCGCTGTTCGAGCTGGACGGCCTCCTGCGGCGGTTGGCCGCACGCCGGCTGCCCCCCGCGTGGCTGACACGAATCACGCCCTCGTACCGCCTGCTGCAACGAAGTCCCGCCTTCCGCGCGGTGCTGGCCCTGCACTCGCCCCGACACGGCCCCGCGTTCATCGCGCCGCCGCCGCAGGGGTTGGCCCAGACCGTCGCCGCCGACCTCGCCGTCGTACGGGCGACGCCCCTGGAGCAGGCCCGCGAGGAGATCGCCGAATGCCTACGGCAACGCCCGTCGGCCGACGAGGAGGCGCTGGCGGTGCTGGCCGCGGCGGACGTCGTCGACCAGGTCGCGGATGCCCTCGACCGGGCCTGGCACGACCTGCTGGCCCCGGACTGGCCGCAGTTGCGCGCCATCTGCGAGCGGGACGTGGTGCACCGCGCCGGACGGCTGGGCAGCGGCGGCTGGCTCGCCGCCCTCGACGGCCTGCACGCCCGGGTCCGGTGGCGCGACGGCGGCATCGAAGTGCTGCGGAACACCCTGGAGCGGGCCATCGACCTACGGGGCGAGGGCCTGCTGCTGGTGCCGTCGGTCTTCGTCTGGCCCGGGGTGGCGGTGCACCACGAGGACCCGTGGCCGAAGACCCTGATCTACCCCGCCCGCGGCGTCGCCGCGCTGTGGGAGCACCCCGCACCCGTGCCGGGCGCGCTCGGGGCGCTGCTGGGACGGTCCCGGGCCCAGCTGTTGGCCGCCCTGGATACGCCGGCCAGCACCACCCAACTGGCCCGCAGCCTGGGGCTCGCGGTCGGCGCCGTCGGCGACCACCTCACCGTGCTGCGCCGCGCCGGCCTGTTGGACCGGGTCCGCGCCGGCCGCTCGGTGCTCTACCACCGCACCCCGCTCGGCGACGCCCTGGCCGCGCAGGTGGAGGAATGACAAAGCGGCCCCGGTCCGAAGACCGGGGCCGCTCCGCGTGACAACCGTCAGGCGTCGGGCTGCTGGGGCTTGCCCAGCAGCTCCTTGTCCTGGTTGAGCTGGCTCTCGCCGCTGACCACGTTCGAGCGCGTGTGCGCCTCGGCGCGGGCGGACTCGAGCGCGGCGACCTCGTCGGCCGGGTCCGGGCTGAGGAAGCCGCCGGCGACCGGCGCGCCCGCCGAGCCCAGCTTGTTCATCTTCTTCGGCACCGGCGCGCCCTGGTAGGCCAGCTCGTGCGGGTGGCCGTGCTCGTCGACCGGGCCCAGCGGCTGGTGCAGCTCGATGAACTCACCGTGCGGCAGCCGCTTGATGATGCCGGTCTCGATGCCGTGCTCCAGCACCTCGCGGTCGGCCCGCTGCAGGCCGATGCAGATCCGGTAGGTGATGTAGTACACCAGCGGCGGCGCGATCAGCAGGCCGATGCGGCCGATCCAGGTGGTCGCGTTCAGCGAGATGTCGAACTTGTCGGCGATGATGTCGTTGCCGCCGGACAGCAGGCAAACCATGAAGAACGTGATCGCCATCATGCCCAGGCTGGTCCGCACCGGCACGTCCCGCGGCCGCTGGAGCAGGTTGTGGTGCGCGGTGTCCTTGGTCAGCCGGCGCTCGATCCACGGGTAGACCGCGGCGATGCCGGTGAGCAGGGGCAGGCCCAGGATGAACGGCAGGAACGGCGCCGGGATGGTGAAGTTCAGGCCGAGCGGGAGGTGGATGTAGGCCTCCCAGGCCGGCCACAGACGCACCAGGCCGTCGGTCCAGCCCATGTACCAGTCGGGCTGCGAGCCCGCGGACACCTGGGACGGGTTGTACGGGCCGAAGTTCCAGATCGGGTTGATCTGGAACAGGCCGCTCATCAGCGCCAGCAGGCCCGCGACCATGGCGAAGAAGCCGCCGCCCTTGACCGCGAACACCGGCATGATGCGCACGCCGATGACGTTGCGCTCGGTGCGGCCGGCGCCCGGGAACTGGGTGTGCTTCTGGTACCACACCAGGCCCAGGTGCACGGCGATCAGCGCGAGGATGACGCCGGGCAGCAGCAGGATGTGCAGCGTGTAGATGCGCGGCAGGATGACGTTGCCCGGGAACTCGCCGCCGAACAGGATCCAGTCCACCCAGGTGCCCAGCACCGGGATCGACTCGATCAGGCCGAACATGACCCGGAGGCCGGTGCCGGACAGCAGGTCGTCGGGCAGCGAGTAGCCGAAGAAGCCCTCGAGCGAGCCGATCATGAACAGCACGACGCCGATGACCCAGTTCACCTCACGCGGGCGCCGGAACGCGCCGGTGAAGAAGATCCGGAACATGTGGGCGACGATCGCCGACATGAACAGCAGCGCCGCCCAGTGGTGGATCTGCCGGACGAACAGGCCGCCGCGGACCTCGAAGGTCAGGTCCAGCGTCGAGGCGAACGCCCGCGACATCTGGATGCCGCGCAGGTTGTCGAACGCCCCGTTGTAGGTGACCTCCTGCATGGAGGGGTCGAAGAACAGCGCCAGGTACGTGCCGGACAGCAGCAGCACGATGAAGCTGTACAGGGCGATCTCACCGAGCAGGAACGACCAGTGCGACGGGAAGACCTTGTTCAGCTGACGGCGCATGCCGGCGGCCAGGTGGTAACGGTCGTCGGCCCACTTCGCCGCGCCGCCCGCGACCCGTGTCGCCGTGTTGGCCGGCTTCGTCGGGGTGGTGATGCCGCTCATGAGTCACGCTCCCAGAAAGCGGGGCCGATCGGCTCCTTGAAATCGTGCAGCGCTACGAAGTATCCGCTCTCGTCCACCGCGATGGGAAGCTGGGGCAGCGCGCGGGCCGCCGGGCCGAAGACCGGCTTGGCGTACTCGAACACGTCGAACTGCGACTGGTGGCACGGGCACAGCAGCCGGCCGGTCTGCTGCTCGAACAGCGAGGTCGGGCAGCCCAGGTGGGTGCAGATCTTCGAGTACGCGTAGTAGTCGCCGAAGTTGTAGTCCTCCTGGCCGGCCCGCTTGACCACCGGCTGCGTCGGCCGCAGGCGGATCAGCATGACCGGGTTGTCGGCGCGGTGCAGCGCCGCGGACAGCGCCTCCTCGTTGCCCCGCTCCGACTCGCGGAACGGGAACACCGTCTCGAAGCCACCGGCGTCCAGGTCGGACGGCTTGATCAGGGAGATCTCGTTGGCGTCACCCGTGTTGCGGCGCAGGTACACCTTCTCGCCCGGGAAGTTCGGCTGCCAGCCGGTGTGCCAGAGCGAGTCCTTGGAGTTGGTGTCCTTGAACGGGTTCTTCAGCATGCCGCCCAGCGGGAGCACCACCAGGCCCAGGCCCATCACGCCGGCCGCGGCGCCCGCGGTCCGCTTGACCAGGCTGCGGCGGGTGATGGTGCTGCGGGTGCCGGCGTCGGCCAGCTCGGCCAGGACCGTCTCCTGGTCGACCTTCGAGGAGCCGCCGTCGTGGCGGTCCTGCACGGCCAGCTCGTGCGGGATGAACTTCTTGGTGTAGTTCAGCGCGCCCAGGCCCAGGCCGACCACGGTCAGGCCGAGCGTGATGCCGATCACCGGGGTGTACAGGCTGTACAGGAAGTAGCCGTCCGTGCCCGGCGCGGTGTACTCCCACGGCCACGCGATGAACGCCACGATGAAGGCGATGCCGGACACCGCGGCCAGCAGGAACCAGTAGGCCACCGCGCGCTCGGCGCGCTTCTCGGCCTTGGTGCCCTTGACCGGCCACGGGTCCTCGTAGCTGAGCATCTCGACGCCGTCGAGCTTGGTGCCGAGCGTGACCAGCTCGTCACGGCTCATGCCGTCCAGTTCCGCCTCGGAGGGGAGCTTGTCCTGCTGCTCGCCGCCGCTCATGCCTTGGCTCCGATCCACAGGGTCAGGCCGACCAGCGCGGCGATGCCCACGATCCAGCCGATCAAACCCTCAGAGATGGGGCCGAGACCGCCGAGCGCGTTACCACCGGGGTTGTTGTTGCCGTCCGTGACCGACTTGATGTACGCGATGATGTCCTTCTTCTCGTCCGGCGTGAGCTGCCGGTCGCCGTACACCGGCATGTTCTCCGGACCGGTGAGCATCGCGGTGTAGATCTCGCTGGGCTTGACGCCGTCCAGCTCCGGCGCGAACTTGCCGGAGGACAGCGCCCCGCCGCGCCCGGTGAAGGTGTGGCACTCCGCGCAGTTGACGCGGAACAGCTCGCCACCGCGGGCCGGGTCGTTGCCGACCAGCTGCGCGTCGGTGGCGTCCGGCTTCTCCTTGCCGCCGCCGTGGGCCTGGATGTACGCGCTGATGGCGTCGATGTCCTGCGGCGAGAAGGCGGCGGGCTTGCGCTGGGCCTCGGCGGTCTGGCCGCCGGACAGCGGCATGCGGCCGGTCGACAGCTGGAAGTAGGCCGCCGCCGAGCCGACGCCGATCAGGCTCGGCCCGCGGTCCTTGACGCCTTCCAGGTTCGCGCCGTGGCAGGTCACGCAGCTGTTGTTGAACAGCTGCTGGCCCCGCGCGACGAGGGCGGAGGTGTCCGACGCGCTCGCGGTCTGCGCGGTCGGCACGGCCGCGGCGTACAGCGCGCCCGCGCCCAGCAGCGCGATGCCGAGCGCCAACAGGCCGGAGACCCGCCGCTTGAGCTTGGACCGCGAGCGGTCCCGCTTACCCGCCTTGGCGGTGGTCCCCGCCGCGTCGGCAGGTGGCTTGGTGGTCATGGGAGGGCAACCCTTGCTGTCAGTTCGGGGCTGGGTCAGGGAATGAGGTAGATGACGGCGAACAGGCCGATCCAGACGATGTCGACGAAGTGCCAGTAGTAGGACACCACGATCGCCGAGGTCGCCTGCGCCGGCGTGAACTTGCTCAACCTCGTCCTGATGAGCAGGAAGATGAAGGCGATCAGGCCGCCGATCACGTGCAGCCCGTGGAAACCGGTCGCAAGGAAGAAGACCGTGCCGAAGGCGGAGCTGGGGATGGTGGTCCCCTCCTCCACCAGCATCCGGTACTCGTTGGCCTGGCCCAGAACGAAGATCAGGCCCATGAAGAAGGTCAGCACGTACCAGCGGCGCAGGCCGAACACGTCGCCGCGCTCGGCGGAGAAGACGCCGTACTGGCAGGTGACCGAGGAGAGCACCAGGATGATCGTGAACGGCAGCGCGTACGCCTTGTCCAGGTGGGTGGGCTCCGGCGGCCACACGCCGGTCGAGTTCTGGGCCTTCACCGTGAAGTACATGGCGAACAGGCCGGCGAAGAACATGAGCTCGCTGGACAGCCACACGATGGTGCCCACGCTGACCATGTTCGGGCGGTTCAGCGAGTGGACCCGCTGAGCGATGGGGGGAGCTGCCGTTGTCACGGGTCGCATTATTGCCTGCGGTGGATCAGGCCGCCCGGTCGGGTGGGGTGCAACGGGAGATCACGAGCGATGGGCGCGTTCGAGCGATTGAGGTCACTGTTCGGGGGGCGCGCGGAATTGCCGTTCGACCTGGACAACCCTGCTTTGGAAGTGGTTGCGGAGGCATTCGACCCGGCGGAGGCGGACTCCGCCGTGCTGGCCCGTTCGCCGCGCTGGCGGCCGGCCGAGCGGGCCGTGCTGCGGCACCACCTCGTGCTGCCGGCGACCTCGGTGGACCGGGCTCGCGAGCTGCTGGCCCAGGACGGCTGGGAGCTGCGAGTGGTCGAACCGGGTGATCCCAGCCGGTTGCAGGCGCGGCGGGCGCAGGTGATCACCGCGCTGAGCTGCGCGCAGGAGCGGTCCCGGATGGCCGGGCTGGCGCAGCGGCTGGGCGGGGACGCGCTGGGATGGGACTGCTTGCAGACCTGAAGGTGTGACACAGATAGCATCACGGTATGAGCACGCAGACGTGGAAGGTCCTGGTCTTCAGCCACCGGCCGGAGGTCCGCGAGGCGATCACCGGCGCGGTCGGCCGACGGCCGGCCCCGGACCTGGGTCACGTGGACTACGTCGAGGTCGGCACCGTCGCGGACGTGCTCTACCACCTCGACAGCGGCGCCATCGACCTGGCCATCCTGGACGGCGAGGCCCAGCCCACCGGCGGCATGGGGCTGTCCCGGCAGCTGAAGAACGAGATCGCCAACTGCCCGCCGATCGTGATCGCGGTGCGGCGCAAGGACGACCGCTGGCTGGCCACCTGGTCGCAGGCGGACGCCGTCATCGTGCATCCGCTGGACCCGCTGGCCGCGGCCGAGACCGTCGCAGAGGTGCTGCGGTCCGGCGCGTCCGTGACCCCATGAGCGCGCCGACCTGGCCGGAGCTGCTCGGTCGGCTGATCGCCGGGGACGACCTGACGGCGGAGCAGACCGGCTGGGCGATGGACCAGGTGATGACCGGCGAGGCCACGCCCGCGCAGATCGGCGGGTTCGCGGTCGCGCTGCGGGCCAAGGGCGAGACGCCCGACGAGGTGCTCGGCATGGCCGACTCGATGCTGCGGCACGCGCGGACCGTGGACGTGGCCGGGCGGGCGATCGACATCGTCGGCACCGGCGGCGACCAGGCCCACACCGTGAACATCTCGACCATGACGGCGATCGTCACGGCCGCCGCCGGCGTGCCCGTGGTCAAGCACGGGGCGCGCGCGTCGTCGTCCAAGTGCGGCACCGGCGACGTGCTCGAGGAGCTCGGCGTGGCCATCGAGCTGCCGCCCGACGCCGTGCAGCGGTGCGTGTCCGAGGTCGGCATCGGCTTCTGCTTCGCGCCCGCCTACCACCCGGCGCTGCGCTTCACCTCGGGGCCGCGCCGCGAGCTGGCCATCCCGACCGCGTTCAACATCCTCGGGCCGCTGTCCAACCCGGCGCAGCCCAAGTACGGGCTGATCGGCTGCGCGCGGGAGCCGATGGCCCCCGTGATGGCCGGCGTCTTCGCCTCGCGCGGGGCGAACGTGCTGCTGGTGCGTGGCGACGACGGCCTGGACGAGATCACCACGACCACCACCACCTCGGTGTGGATCGCCCAGGACGGGGCCGTGCGCACCGACCGCATCGACCCGTCGGTGCTGGACATCTCCCCCGCGCTGCCGGCCGACCTGGTCGGCGGCGACGCGCCGTACAACGCCCAGGTGGTGCGGGACCTGCTGAGCGGGCGGCCCGGTCCGGTGCGGGACGCCGTGCTGATCAACGCCGCCGGCGCGGTGGCCGTGTTCAACGGCCTCACCGGCGACCTGCACGCCGACCTGCGCGGCGGGCTGGCGGTGGCCGCCCAGGCCATCGACTCCGGTGCCGCCACGGCCCTGCTGGACCGCTGGATCGCCCTCTCGTCCAAGCTGGCGGCTGCCTAGCTTTTGATGCATGGAAGGGGGGGCGGTTTCACGTGGTCGTTGCAACGGGTGACTGCCCGGACAGTACCCGCGTCAGGCTCTGGGCCGGTGTCAGCCAGCCCAGGGTCTGACGCGGA
>NZ_QUNO01000006.1 GCF_003387475.1 Kutzneria buriramensis
GGGTAGTCACTGCCGACGCCGACCGAGCCGACGCGCAGCTGCCGGGTCCGGCGCCGCTCGCTCAACACCGGCGGCGGAGTCGCAGGCATACCAAGCGCGATCCGGGACATCACCGGGTTCCCTCCCGTTCGGTCGGCTGTCGTGCCGCCAAGCCACGCTGCAGCGTCAGCGTGGTGTCGGCGATGGCGGCGGCCGTGAGGCCGTGATCGGCGAGAATGGCCGATCGATCCCCGTGTGACAGAAAGCTGCGGGGCAGTCCGATGCTCCGCACCGGTGTCCACACCTGTGCGTCGGTGCACGCCTGCGCCAGTGCCGCCCCGACGCCTCCCGTTCGCACGCCGTCCTCGACGGAGATCACCAGGCGGTGCCGGGACGCGAGATGGACCAGGGTCGGATTCACCGGCAGCAGCCAGCGCGGATCGACGACAGTCACCCCGATGTCGTTGTCGCTGAGCGATTCCGCCGCCTGGATCGCGGGGCCGGCGAGCACGCCGGTGGACACGAGCAGGACGTCGAGCGGCCGGGACCGGCTGCGGTACAGGATGTCCAGACCGTCCATCCGGTTGAGCGCGGCGATCGCCGGCCCGGCTTTCGCCTTCGGGAAACGCAGCGCGGTGGGGCCGTCCGTCGTGCGCACCGCCTCTCCCAGCAGCGCGGCGAGTTCGACGGTGTCACGCGGCGCCGCGACGCGCATGCCCGGCACCGCCCCCAGCAGGGCGAGGTCCCACATGCCGTGGTGGCTGGCGCCGTCCGGGCCGGTGATCCCCGCGCGGTCCAGGACGAACGTCACCGGCAGCCGGTGCAGCGCCACGTCCATCATGACCTGGTCGACCGCCCGGTTGAGGAACGTGGCGTACAGGCACACCACCGGATGCAGGCCGCCCATGGCCAGCCCCGCCGCGCTGGTCACCGCGTGCTGCTCGGCGATGCCCACGTCGAAGTGGCGGTCCGGAAACCGCTCGGCGAACCGGCCCAGGCCGACCGGGTGCGACATCGCGGCGGTCAGCGCGACCACCTCGGGGTGCGCCTCGGCGATGTCGACCAGCGCCGCGCCGAACGAGTCGGTCCACGTGGCGGATCCGCCGGCGGGAGGGCGGCCGGTCGCCGGATCGAACGGACCGACGCCGTGCATGTGGTCGGCCCGATCGTTCTCCGCCGGAACGTAGCCGCGTCCCTTCTCCGTGACGCAGTGGACCACCGCCGGTCGGTTCCGTGTCGCGGCCTCGCGGCACGCCTGCTCGACGGCGGCGATGTCATGCCCGTCGACCGGCCCCACATAGTCGAGTCCCAGCGTGGTGAACAGGTTCGTGCCGTGGTGCCGGCCGTGCCGCAGTGCGGCGAGGTGCTCGGCGACGCCGCCGACGGTGGGGTCGTAGGAGCGCCCGTTGTCGTTGAGGACGACGATGACCCGCCCGCCGCCGCCACCCAGATTGTTCATGGCTTCCCAGGCCATGCCGCCGGTCAGCGCGCCGTCGCCGATCACCGAGACCACGCGGCGATCCGGTTCACCGCGCAGCCGCAGGGCCTTGTCCAGTCCGTCCGAATAGGACAGTGAGGTGGAGGCGTGGGAGTTCTCCACGTGGTCGTGCGGCGACTCGACGCGCATCGGGTAGCCGGACAGGCCACCCGCCGCCCGCAAGGTGTCGAACGCGAACCGCCTGCCGGTGAGTACCTTGTGGACATAGGACTGGTGGCCGGTGTCGAACACGATGCGGTCGGCCGGCGAGTCGAACACCCGGTGCAGGGCGATGGTCAGCTCGACGACGCCGAGGTTCGGGCCGAGGTGGCCGCCGGTGGCGCTGACCGTGTCGACGAGGAAGTCTCGGATCTCCGCCGCGAGCGCGGGCAGCTGGTCGGGGTGCAACTCCTTGAGGCGCGCCGGACTCGTGACGCGACTGAGCAAAGTGGACGTCATGCGGGTTCACCTGCCGCGGTGGGCGAGCCGTCGGCCGGTCGGGGCTCGGCGCCGCGAACCGCCGGCGGCAGGTCGAAGTGAACCGTCTCGCGGGTGAGCTCGCGCTCCTCCACGGTCACGGGACCGAGCGTGCGCAACACGGTGATCACCTCCGTGACCAGTTCGGGCGGTGCCGAAGCGCCTGCGGTGAGTCCTATCGTGCGCACGCCTTCGAGCCACTCCGGCCGGATGTCGCTCGCACGGTCGATCAGCTCGGCCGGGGTGCCCTGGCGGCGGGAGAGTTCGACGAGGCGGACCGAGTTGGAGGAGTTCGGGGAGCCGACGACCAGGACGAGGTCGGCGTCGTCGAGGATCGCGTCGAGCGCGTGTTGCCGATTCGTGGTGGCGTAGCAGATGTCCTCCGACGCCGGCTCGTGCAGGAGCGGGAATCTCGCGCGCAGGGCGTCCACCACCTCGGTGGTCTCGTCCACCGCGAGTGTCGTCTGCGTGAGGTAGGAGATGCGACCGGGATCGGCCGGCGACAGGCGCTGGACGTCGTCGGCCGTCTCGACCAGGACGATGGACTCGGGCGCCTCGCCGAGAGTGCCCTCGACCTCCTCGTGTCCGGCGTGACCGATGAGCACGATCGTGTCGGCTCGGGCCGCGTAGCGCCGCGCCTTGGCGTGGACCCTGGCGACCAGCGGGCAGGTGCCGTCGATGACGTCGAGGCCGCGGCGCGCCGCCTCCTGGCGCACGGCAGGGGAGACCCCGTGCGCGGAGAACACCACCGTCGCGCCGGCCGGAACTTCGTTCAACTCCTGGACGAAGACGGCGCCTCGTTGCGACAGATCCTCGACGACGGTGGCGTTGTGCACGATCTGCTTGCGGACGTAGACCGGGGCGCCACGGGACTCGAGAGTCCGCTCGACGATTTCGATGGCCCGCTCGACGCCGGCGCAGAACGACCGCGGACCGGCCAGGAGGACGTGACGGCGGTCGCCCCCCTTCGGATGGTTGTCCGCACTCAGCTTTGTCATGCGTCCATGGTCACGGCGGGGCGGGGACGGCCCAGCCGCGCGCCGGGCGACGGTCCCGTGCGATCACCTGGCTGTGCCCTTTCCGGAGGTTCGAAAGTGGTGCGGAAGCGCGGCACTTCCGGCGACGAGGGGGACTCGCGAGGGTTTCCCCCCTGCCGGACCGCCCGATGGGTGGGACGACTCGCCGCCAGGCGGTGACACTGCAGCATTTTCGGCAGCGAACACACGTGTCCGCCTGCTTTCGGCGATCGGTGCGGCACGCCGTCGGACACCGAGCGAGGGGCGACCAATGACCGCACCACCGGACGTGGCCGACAGAACGGCCGACAGCCGCATCGCCAGGATCCGCGTCGCGGCACAGCGTTTCGGCGGAAGCCTGGCCGCGATGGTGATGCCGAACATCGGCGCCTTCATCGCGTGGGGGCTGCTCACGGCGCTGTTCGCCCCGAACGGCTGGCTGCCGGATCCCACGCTCGCCGCCCTGGTGAAACCGGCGATCACCTATCTGCTGCCGGTGCTGATCGGGGCGAGCGGCGGCCGGCTCGTGCACGGCCACCGAGGCGCGGTCGTCGGTGCGGTGGCGACGATCGGCCTCGCCGTGGGAACCGCCGTGCCGGTGTTCTTCGGGGCCATGATCGTCGGTCCGCTCGCGGCGTACCTGCTCAGGGCGTTCGACCGGACGCTCGGTTCCCGGGTCCGGCCCGGGTTCCGGATGCTGGTGGACAACTACAGCTCCGGCGTGCTGGGCGGCGCGATGGCAGTCGCCGGCATGGTGGTCGTGGGGCCCGCGGTGCAGGCGGTGACCGTGTGGCTGGGCAACGGTGTGCAGCTGCTGCTGGACCACCACGTGCTGCCGCTGGCCTCGGCCGTCATCGAGCCGGCCAAGGTGCTGTTCCTCAACAACGCCGTCAATCACGGCGTGCTGGGGCCGATCGGCGCGGCCCAGGCCGCGGCGCACGGCAAGGCCATCGAGTTCCTGATGGAGACGAACCCGGGCCCCGGCCTGGGCGTGCTGCTGGCCTGCCTCGTGTTCGGGCCGCGGTCGATGCGGCCGACCGTGCCGGGAGCGATCGTGATCCACTTCTTCGGCGGCATCCACGAGATCTACTTCCCGTACGTGCTGGCCCGCCCGCGCCTGCTGCTGGCGGCCATCGCCGGCGGCGCGGTGGGGATACTGACGTTGGTGATCACGGATGCGGGCACCATCGCCACGCCCTCGCCCGGAAGCATCATCGCGGTGCTCGCGGTCACCCCGAAAGGCGGCTACCTCGGCGTGCTGGCCGGCGTGACGGTCGCCGCCGCCACGTCGTTCGCCGTGGGATCGGCGCTGCTGGGATTCGGCCGGGCGGAGCGAAACACCGATGACACCGACCTGCGGGAGTGCCGACGTGCGGACGATTGACGGCGCGAAGGTGCGCAAAGTGGTCGTCGCGTGCGACGCGGGCATGGGCAGCAGCGTGCTGGTGGCGTCGCAATTGTCCGAAACGCTGGCCAGGTACGCGGTTTCTGTCCAGCACGCGTCGATCAACGAGATTCCCGACGACGCGGATGTCGTGGTGTGCCAGGAGGCCCTGGTCGTACGGACCAGGCGGGCCGTCCCGGACAGGGTGGTGCTCGGATTCCGGCTCTTCCTGGGGGATCCGGCGTTCGCCCGGTTGGCGCGGGCGATCAGGGACGGGGTGCTTCTTGCTGGCTGACAACGGCATTCTGACCACCGACACGGTCCGGCTGGGCGTGACCGCGAGGGACAAGGCCGACGCGATCGACCAGTGCGGCGCGGTGCTGGTCGAGGTGGGGGCCGTCGACCTGCCGTATGTCGCGGCGATGCACGAGCGCGAGCGCACGGTGTCGACCTTCGTGGGCCAGGGCACGGCAATTCCGCACGGCAGCGCCGCGGCTCGCCAGCACGTGCGGCGGACGGCCGTCGCCGTGTTGCAGTTCCCCCATGGCGTGGACTGGGACGGCGACCACGTGTCGATCTGCGTCGCGATCGCCGCCGACGGCGACGAGCACAGTCACCTGCTGTCCACGCTGGCCACGATGCTGCTGGACGAGCGGCGGATCACCGAGCTGCGACACGCCCGCGACGCCGCGTCCGTGATCAGCTCGTTCCTGCCCCAGGACGTCAGGTCGGATACGCGCCCGTCAGTATCGCGGTCGCGAGTTCCACCCTGGACCGGTAGCCGGTCCGCTGGAACAGCCGACTCAGCCTGCCTTCCACACCTTTCTCGCTGATCTGCAGCACCGTGGCCAGCTGTCGGTTGCTGAGCCCCTCGGTGACCAACGTGGCGAGCAGCCGCTCGCTCTCGGCCACGGTCGCGTTGCGGTCGCCGACGGTGACCTCGAGCGCGCGCATCACGTGGCGCAGTCGGACGCGCGGCAGCAGCGCGCCCAGTTCGCCGTACAGCTCGTACGCCTCATGGAGCAGTTTCTTGCTCGCCAGTCCCTGGCTGGCGACGTCGACCAAGGTGCCGGCCATCTCGAAGAGCTGTCCTCTTTCCCGCACCAGTCGCACGACCGCCGCGCCGGCGCTCCGATCGTGGTACGCGATCGCCTGCGCCAGCAGGTGGTTGCGGCGCGCGCGATCGGTGCCGAGTCGGTCGGCGATCGGGCCGATCTCGTCCGCGCACCGCCGGGCGGCCGCCACGTCGCCACCGGCCAGCTCCCGCTCGCACAGGTGAAGCCACAACTCGTCGGTGCCGATCACCAACCCCTGCTCGGACGCCGTTGTCAGCCGGTCGACCAACAGCTGCCGCGCGCCGTCGCTCGCGTCGAGAATCTCGGCGAGTTCGGCTTCGGGCACGCCGAGCAGGTGGGTGAGGATCGGCTGCTCCGCCACCGCCTGGTCGATCATCGTGCGTGCCTGCGTGAGCCGGCCCCTCGCGGTGAGAATCGTCGCCAGCTCGCGGACCATGGTCGTGTGCGCGGGAACGTAGCCGAGCGTGGAGCCGGTCGCCAGCGGGAGCCGGGCCAGCTCCAGCGCGTCGTCCCAGCGTCCCGCCAGGCTGGCCTCGATGGCCTGGTCGGCCAGGGGGCGCCGCTCGGTCACGGGCATGTGCGTCGCCAGCAGCCGCTGGGCCCGGCCCAGTTCGCCGAGAACCATCAGAATCCGGGCCAGTTGGAGCAGCAGCCCGAGCAGGTTGCGCTCCCCGTCGAAGAACTGACCGGCGGTCGGATTCGCCACCAGCGCGTCGAATTCGGTCACCCGGCCGAGGAACGCGGCGGTGCACGTGCTGGAGAGCATGCCGAACGCGACGACTGTGCCGCTGCCGGACGACCAGATCCGCCGGGTTGCCGTGAAGGTTTCGTCCGCCTCGCGGAACCGGCCCAGTGCGCACTGCGCGGTGGCCCGGATGAGCACGCGGTGCTGGTCCGAACCGGGTAGCGACGCCCAGTCGTGCGACGCGATCGCTTCCAGCGCCTCGACGTCGCGGGTGCCCAGCAGCGACACGACGTAGATGATCTCCAGTTCCAGCACGGCGTCCGACGACAGATGGCCGACCGGGCCGGCGAAGAGGGTTCTGGCGCTGGCCAACGCGCGGTCGAACATCATGTGCAGGCAACTGGTGGCGGCGTGCAGGAGCAACACCGTGGCCCGTTGGGCGGAATCGGTCACCAGGTCGGCCGCGGCCGCCAGCCAGCGCTCGGCGTGATAGCCGTCGTCGACCATGGCCGCGGCGCCCCGTGCCAGCAGCTCCTTGGCCGATCGTTCGGAATCGACCAGTTTGCCCGCGTTCACCAGCTGCTGCGGCAGGTAGCAGGGGTCCGCGCACGTCGCGTCGCCGGCCCAGAGCGCGGTGACGGCCGACTGGGCGAGCTGGCGTCGTTCGTAGGGGCCGTGGCACGAGGTCAGGCACGTGGCGAGCAGCGGCACCCGGAAACGCCAGCTCCCCGGCGTCGGGCCGGGTCGCACCACACCGTCGGCCCGCAGCGCGCGGAGCACGTCGACGACCTCGCCCTCGCTGACGCCCACTGCCGCGGCGATCAGGCCGGGAGCCGCGGCGCCCAGCGGATACAGCACCGCCAGCGCCTTGACCACCGACCAGCCGGGCTGCGCCAGCCACCGCAGATGGTCGAACACCGGATGGTCGGCGGGTAGCTCCGGCGGTTGGCTCGGGCTCGCCAGACAGGCGTGCCGTTGCGTCACCCGCAGCGAGCCGGCCCGCTGGTAGCCCTGCACGGTCGCGAGCACGGCCGCGGGGACTCCTCGGCTGTGCCGGTGCACAGCCGAGGTCAACTCGGGTGTGGGGGTGGCCCGAAGCAGATCGGTGAGCAGCGCCGCGACCACTGCCCGGCCCAGCGGCCGCAGCCCGACCACCTGCCCGGTACCGGTTTCGCGCATTCGGTCCACAGTGGACCGATCGTCGCCGGTGGGCGACCTGAACGCGCCGACGAATCTGGTCGACGAGCCGGTCAGCGTGCGGACCAAGGACGTCACGACGGCCACCGAACTGTGGTCGGCCCAGTGGAGATCGTCCAGGAAGACCACCAGGTTGTCGCGACCGGCCAGCGCAGCCGCCAGGGCCGTGGTCAGCTGGCCGGCCGTGCCTGCCGCGGGATCGGCGCCGTCGCTGTCACCGCCAGTGGTGGCCAGTTCCGCCGAGAGGCGGGACGCCACCGCGTACGGACGGTGCCGATCGTTCTGCGCCACCCGGAGGCTCAGGGTGGCCATCCCCTGTTCGGCGACCCGCTCGCGAACCCTGGCGAGCACGGCGGTCCGCCCGATGCCGGTCGGTCCGGTGACCAGGATCATCGGCGGCGCCGTCGGCGAACGGACGGTCGCCACGATGTGGTCGACGACGTGGTCCCGGCCGAAAAGCGGTCCGGGCTCGGCGACGTTCGTGGGCGTCACCCCAAATCCTCACGCTCACCAGGAGTCATGGACAACCGCGAAACGATAGCAATCGGCCGGCCCGAACGTGGCGGAGCCACGCTTTCTTGCCCGGGATTACCTGTGATTGCTGCGAAGGCCGACGCGCGTGACTAGTGTTCCGCTTGCGTCACGTTGCACTTCTTGACAACGCTTGGGGGAGCGATGGGGCGACGCCGAACAGCACCCTGCGGTCGAGACCAGGAACTGGCCGTGCTGCGGGAGGCCGCGGCCACCGCCGAGCACGGCCGACTGATCGCGATCCGCGGGCACGCCGGCGTGGGCAAGTCCACCCTGCTGGAGGCGATCGCCCAGGACCTGCCATCGGCCGACATGGTGATCCGAGTGCCGCTCGGCGGCGCCGCGGACGACCGGTTCGGTGTCACCACCGTGCTCGACGCGATACGGGATCGTTTCGAGCAGGTGGGCGATCCTCATCTGGTCCGTTCGATCGGCGCGGTGACCCGGCTGATGTCGGTCCGCGACCACACCTCGGAGTGGTGGACGGCGCGGATGGTCGTCGAACTCGCCGCCCTGTTCGGCGGCATTGCCCAGCACCGTCGCGTGGTGCTGTTGGTCGACGACGCGCACGCCGTTCGGGAGCCCGCACTGGTGCTCGGTGCGGCACGCCGCCCCGGCTGCCTGGTCGTCGCGGCGTTCCGGGACACCGGAGACCTCGCGCCCGGCGTGGCCGAGCTGGTCACGTTGGCCGACGACACCGTCGAACTGGGACCGTTGCCCGACTCCTGCGTCGAGTCCCTGGTGTCCCGGATCGCGGCGGCGCCACCGGACGAGTCGCTGCTCGTCGCCCTGCACGACGCCTTGGGACCGCTGTTCGGCAATCCGGGCACGACGTTGGCCACGGTCGAGGACCTTCAGGAGCGCGGCCTGCTGACCGTTCTGCACGATCGGCTCTGCCTGCGGAATCCGGGCGAGCCGATCGTGCTGCCCAGCACCCATTGGCTGCCGCGAAGGGTCCGCCGGCTGGCCGGCGAGGAGCGCGAACTGGTCACCGCCGTGGCTGTGCTCGGCGAGCTCACCGTCGATGACCTGCCGCTGCTCGCGCGGGTGCTCGACGCGGAACTGCCCGACCTGGGGCGGGCGCTCGATCGGCTGATCCTCGAAGGCGTCCTCTCCGCCGGCCCCGACGGCGACGTTCGCTGCCGCTGTGCCGCGCTGGCCGGCGCGATCGTCGCGGACAGCGGTCCCGAAGCGCCGGACCGGCTACACGCCGCGATCGCCGCCGACCTGCTCGACCGGGCGCGTCGGGGCGAACCGATCGAGGCGACCGTCATGGCCGATCACGTGTCCGGCGCCGGATCGGCGCTCGATGCGGACGACGAGGTCGGCGCCTGGCTCGTGACCCGCGCGGAGGAAGCCGAACGGGACCAGCCCGAACGGGCCGTGCGCTGGTATGCGGCGGCGCTGCGACGGCTCGGCCCGGGCCATCCCGAACACGCGCGGGTGCTGCCGGTCCTGCTTCGCCTGGTGGTGCGAACCGGGCTGTACGACGTGGTCTACGGGTTGTTCGCCGAACCCGAGATGCTCGGATCGCCCTCGCCGACGGCACGTGCCGACCTGCGATCCGTCGCGGTCATGGCCATGCTGCACGTCGGGACACCGCTACCGGGGAGGGCCGTGCGGCGCATTCTCGGTGAGCCACTGCCCGACATGATCGACGGGTACGGGGCGTTGCGCCGCTTGGCCGACAGCCGGTCGGTCGGCATGGTGCTGTCCGCCGCCGACCTCGCGGCGGTGTCCGGCGCGATCGCGGGCGACCGTCGGACGTGTGGGCCGGCGCTGGGGGAATCGCGGTGCACCGACGACCCGGCGGCGCTGCTCGACGACCTGATCGAGGCAATCTCCGTAGGCGACCTGGCCACGGTGTTCGAGGTGGTGCTCGGCGAGCGGTACCGGGCGCCGACGACCGGCGTCCTGTCCGCCTATCAACGGGTGGTGCGCGGCTACGCGCGTGGCGACTGGTCCGCCGCGCTGTCGGCCGCTCGCGAACTACGGCTCACCGGTTCGGCGGACACGCTGGTCCATGGGGCGGGAAGGTTGTTCGCGGCGGAAATCTGTTCCGCGCGTGGCGACGTGCGAGGCGCTGACGAGTGGCTCACCGGTGTGACGGTGGACGACCGATTGGCGCCCTTGCGCGGCTGGGTGGAGACCGGGTTGACGCATCAGGTCGACGGCCCCGCCGAGGCCACGAGACGGGCAGTCTTCGCGATGCGGCGCAACCGTCGCATCGACGGACGAATCGGGCTGGAGCGCTTCCTGTTGCGTGCCTTGGAAATCGCCGCGTGCTCGGGCGAGCGCGCCGCCGCGGTCCAGTTGCTCGGCGAGATCGAGGAGCTGCATCGGCGCGATGCCTCGCACAAGACCATGGAGCTCGTCTTCCTCGCCCGTGGGGCGGCGAACCACGACGCGCTCTACACACGGGTCGGCGCCGACCTGGCCCGCAGGCGCAAGGATCAGCCCGATCTGCTGCGCGCCTGCCTGACGGTGGCGAAGTTCGCCGGCGAACCCAGAAGCTGGCTGTACGAGGCGTACGAACTCGCCAAACTGTGCGACTCGCCGTTGCTGCTCGACTGTGTCCGCTCGGCCAGCCGGGAGCGTGGGGTCGGCGCGCCCCGTGCGCACCGCAGTCGTGATTCTCTTTCCCCGCACGAGCTCCGCATGATCGAGTTGATCAGAGCGGGGTACACCAATCGGCAGATCGCGGCCGACATCCGGGTGCGGGAGAAGACCGTCGAGAACAGCCTCACCAGACTGTTCGCGAAGACCGGTTGCCGTTCTCGCGTCGAGTTGGCCGCCGCGAGCCTGGACGGGCGGATACTGGACGCCGCTGTGCCCTCAGCGGGAGCGTGACGGGGTAGCGGCGCGGACCCGGTTGCGTTGCTCGTCGTCGTAGCGCTGTCGGGCTTGTTCGACCTCCGCGAGGTTCGGCGTCCACTGGGCCAGCGCGGCGAACAGGGGCGCGAGGCTCTGGCCGAGGTCGGTGATCTCGTACTCGACGCGGGGCGGCACCTCGGCGTGGTAGGTGCGGACGATCAGTCCGTCGCGCTCGAGTTGCCGCAGTCGTTGGGTGAGCACCTTGGGGGTGATGGTGGCGATGCGGCGCTCCAGTTCGACGAACCGCATGCGCCCGTGCTGATGCAGCGTCCACAGGATCGGCGTGGTCCACCGGCTGAACACGAGATCGACCACCGGGGAGACCGGGCAGGCGGCCTCGGGGGCGTCGGTGGCGCCGGGCGCCCAGGGTGTGTCCTCGGCCACGATCGCCCCTCTCGTCCAATACTTTCCTCTAGGTACCTACTAGCACCATGACAGTAGCGTCGTCGACGTCCACAACGGAAGTCGACGACGGAGGCGGGAAATGATCGTGGTGACCGGGGCGACGGGGAATGTCGGGCGGCCGCTGGTGGCGGCGCTCGCGGCAGCCGGCGAGCAGGTGACGGCTGTCTCGCGGCGAATCGACGGGTCGGACGTGCCGGCAGGCGTCCGCCGTCATCAGGCGGACCTGGCGGACGCTCGCGGCATCGAGCGTGCGCTGGACGGCGCCGAGGCGCTGTTCCTGCTCACTGCCGGGGACTTCGCCGCGTCCGGCGGTGATCTGGGCGATGTCCTGAAGGTGGCGCGCGCCGCCGGGACGCGGCGGGTGGTTCTGCTGTCCTCGCAGGGTGTGGGCACCGGCCGGCACCCCGCCGACCATGAGGACGCCGTCGTCGGCTCCGGCCTGGAGTGGACGCTGCTGCGACCGGGCGGCTTCCACTCCAACACTCTGCACTGGGCCGGCATGGTCCGCGCCGATCGAACGGTCACGGCGCCGTTCGGGGACGTCGCCCTGCCGACGATCGACCCGCTGGACATCGCCGAGGTCGCCGCCGCGACCCTGCGGACGGGGGGCCACGCCGGCGGCATCTACACGCTGACCGGTCCCGCGCCGGTCTCACCGCGCCAGCAGGCCGCCGCGATCGCCGAGGCGTTGGGCGAGCCGGTGCGGTTTGCCGAGCAGACCCGCGCCGAGGCCAAGGCACAGCTGACGACGTTCATGCCGGAATCGGTCGCGGAGCACACCCTCGACATCCTCGGCGCGCCGACGCCGGCCGAGCAGGAGGTCAGCCCCGACGTCCAGCGCATTCTCGGCCGTTCACCGCGCTCGTACGTCGAGTGGGTGACACGCAACATCGCCGCCTTCCGGTGACGACTAGGGGGTGACCGTGAGGTTGTCGAACTGGTCGGTCCGGTATCCCACCACACCGAAACCGATCTGGCCGGTGGCGTAGGAGGAGTCCGTCACGGTGGCCAGCGCCGTCGACCCGAGCTTCGCGGTGATGGTGCTGCCGCGCAGGTCCAGGCTGAGCCTGTGCCAACTGTTCAAGCCAGGCGCGGTTGTCGTGCCGCTGGCCAGTGTGGTGAGGGTGCCCGTGGTGTCGTTCTTGGCAAGCAGCCACGAGCCGGAATCGGAGAGGCGAAGTTCGTAACCGGCTTGCTTGTTCTGAGGCCGTGCTTGCTTGTTGGCGCGGCCGATCAGCTCGACAGTGCCGGCTTGTTGCAGGTTGACGTCGACGGAGACGGTGTAGTTCTGCCACGTGGTGTCGCCCGCCAGGGCATAGGCGTCGCTGTCACCCTGCCACTCGATCGGCTTCACCGGCGCGACCTGCTGCTCGCACATGCCGGTGCGGCCGTTGCGGCAGGCCCGGATCTCGAACGAGCCCTGCATGTCGGCGACGTACCTGGCTTCCGCGCCTGGGGCGTAGCCGTCGAAGGTGTCGTTGTACGGCAAGGACATCGCACGGTTCTCGGGGCCGGCGGCGGTGCCCTTGCCCTGCCCGCCGACGGTCGACAGCGAGTACACGAAGCCGGGCTTCAGCGTCAGCGAGAACGCGCCGTTGGACGGCGACACGTCGGGCAGCGGGACGAAGTAGTCGCTCGCGTTGGCGGAGTCGAGGTTCGTCGCCCGCACGTGCACCGTGCCGGTGGACAGGCCGCCGGCGACCTTGACGTGGATCGACTGGTCGGCGGTCGCGGACAGCGTTTCGACGATCGTGCTGTAGTCCTTGCCGTTGGGCGAGCGCAGGCTGACGTAGCTGCCGTTGGCGCGGTCGCCGCCGAGGTAGCCGCTGGCGGAGTCGATGAACTTCCAGCCGGGACTGGTGAACTGGGTGAACTGGGCCATCGCCCAGGTCTCCTTGCCCAGTCGGTAGGAACCGGACCACGGTGACGGGGCGACGGCCAGGCCCACGGTGGCGAACGGGAGGTTCGGGGTGATCGCGGCGACCAGCGGCCAGTTCAGGTAGGCGGTCAGCTTCGCGTCGAGGTAGCCACGGGTGATCGAGCGGACCAGGGCGGCGGCCCCGGAGTCCACGTCGAGCGAGCCGTTCTCGCTGGCCCACAAGGGCTTTGCGGTGGCAAGGGCGTTGGCGGTCGAGGTGCAGGTGGTGGCCGCGGACTTGTAGCCGCACGGGTAGTGCGAGCCGGCCACGTCGACCGCGGCGTCGAACGCCGGGTCCGCCACCATGTCATCGGCCACCTTCCAGCCGACGCTGTCGTCACCGACGATCTTGATCTTCCCGTAGCCATCGGCGTCCAGCGTCGAGCGCAGGCTTTCGTACCACGCCTTGTCGTGGCCCTTCTCGTTGCGGCCGCCCAGGTAGGACACGGCGATCCCGTGCGACTTGGCGCAGCCCAGCCAGCTCACGAGGTAGTCGACGGAGTCCTTCGTCCAGTAGTTCGTGCCGCCGCCGATCCAGCCCGGCGCGGCCCACGCCAGCCCGTAGAACTGGATGTGCGGGTTGCGCGCGCGGGCCTGTTCGGCGAGCCAGAACTCGTAGCCGGCCGAGCAGTTCACGGTGCCCTTGACGTGCTCGACGCTGGGCTCGGCGCCGTCGGTGGAGTTGGCGTCGCCACCGATCTCCAGCTTGAGCAGTTGGACGTTCGCGCCGTAGCCCGGCTTGAACAGGTAGTCCAGGATCTGGCTGCGCTGGGGCTCGGGATAGTCGACCAGCAGGCGTGAGTTGCCGCCGCCGCCGCTGATCGCGCCGACCCCGTCGAAGGTCCGGCCGCCCTGCTTGCCGTCGACGGTCACGGACGTGGTGGTGGCGGCCTGTGCCGCCGGGGATTGGCCGACGGTCACGGCCAGCGCGAGCGTGATCACCAGAGCTGCGGGCAGAACGGCACGGTTCATGGGACCCGGTTATACATCGGAGCTTTGCCGCCCCTCAAGGGTGATGTATCGATCCATGTGGCCGATGGATGCGTGACCGGTAAGCGCATTGTCCTGAGCCGTGGGCCGCCGACTGGTCATTACTCCGATGTCTAGACCTATTTGGCGGGTTGTGTTGACCGTGCGCGGATCGGCGTCCGTCGCTGCCGGTTCCGTGACCGACAGCCCTCGGCCTCGACGGCGCGGTCCCGACAGGAGCAGGCACTGCTCAGGCTGCGGTGACGCGGCCGGCGACTCGAGCTCCGGCTCTCCGATCGTGGGGCCGACTGTGGGATCGTCGAGCGGCTGACGGCACCGCCAAGAACAAGACTGTTTCTTCGTCAAGTTTCCCAGCATCCTGGCGCCTGCCCGATCAGCGACAGGAGAACCGGCAGATGACTGCGCCCCAACCCGAAGTGCCCTTGCACCTGGCCGGGAGCAACGCACCGGTCACCGACGAGGTGACGATCGAACCGGCCGAGGTGATCGGCGCCGTTCCCGAGGAGCTCAACGGCCTGTACCTGCGGAACGGCCCCAACCCGCGGACGGGGTGGTCGCCGCACTACTTCGCCGGCGACGGCATGGTCCACGCGGTCGCGTTGGACGGCGGACGAGCCCGCTGGTACCGCAACCGATACGTGCGGACCCCGTTGTACGAGCACCCCGGGCAGTCGCGCTTCGCCCTGGCCTTCGATCCGGCGACCGGGAAGGTGGACTATCGGGTCACGACCGCCAACACCCACTTGGTCGCGCATGCGGGTCGGCTACTCGCGCTGGAGGAGGGAGGGTTCCCGTACGAGATCACACCGGAGCTCGAAACGGTGGGAGCGTTCACCTTCGGTGGCGCGCTGCACACTCCGATGACGGCTCATCCCAAGACGTGTCCGAGGACGGGGGAGTTGGTGTTCTTCGGCACTCGGCTGCGTCCGCCGTATCTGACCTACTACCGAGCCTCGCCGACCGGTGAGCTGCTACAGGCACAGGTGGTGGAGATTCCGCGAGCGACGATGATGCACGACTTCGCCATCACCGAGAACTACGCGGTCTTCATGGATCTCCCGGTTGTCTTCGACGCGGCGGCGGCTGCTGCCGGGATGCCGTGGCGATGGGACGACGGGCACGGCGCCCGGTTCGGAGTGATGCGCCGCACCGGCGGGCCGGTGCGGTGGTTCGACATCCATCCCTGCTACGTGTGGCACACCATGAATGCCTCCGAGGACGACGGCACGATCACCGTCACTGGCTGCCGGGTCCCGACGCTGTGGCGAGAGGGGGCCGATGACCTCGGTGGAGGTCTGCCCCAACTGCACCAGTGGAAGCTGAACCTGGTCACGGGCGCGGTCACCGAGCAGCCGCTGGACGACGCGGCGGTCGAGTATCCGCGGGTCGCCGACACCGAGGTTGGACAGCCGAACCGCTTCGGGTACGTCGCCAGCTTCTCGCTGGAGGCCGAGCCGGAGCGCTCGCGGATCTACAAGTACGACTTCGCCGACGGTGCGTCCCGGCAGGTCCACCAACTGCCCGCCGGTCACACCTGCGGCGAAGCGGTTTTCGTACCACGGCGCGGGTCGGTAGGCGAGGACGACGGATACCTGATGACCTTCGCTCACGACCGCTCACGGAACACCAGCTACCTGGCAATCCTGGACGCCGGTGACCTGACCGCCCCACCGATCGCGCAGGTGCATCTTCCGGTACGCATTCCGTCCGGTTTCCACGGCACGTGGATTTCCGGCCGCTGATCCGCCACGCACGGCCGAGCAGGCGATGGGGCCGCGGTCGCGGCAACCTTGATACCGCCGCCAGGCGGCGGTCCGGGAAACATGGCAGCGAAGCAACCCATGACTTCATCGCGGCCGACAGCGTCGGCGGCGATCTACCTGCCGTCGCCCACTGAGCTGTCTGGTCGGGAGCGCGGATGGCGCGTCCGAGCAATCAGATGAGCGAACAGCGACGCGTGGGAGGCAGTTGCCAACCAGGTCGATCGCCGCATCGGACGTCCAGCCTGTCGCGACGCCGCCCAATTCGCGCGCTCGGCGGCGTCTTCATCATTGAGCGAGCCGAACGCGGCCCGGCGGAGGGAAGAAGGGCGAGGATGTGCATGCCGACGGAGATGGACACGACGGGCCTGATCGCTCGGGCTCGGGCCGGCGACCATACCGCGTTCCGCGACCTGGTCCAGGGCCACTCCCACGAGTTGCAGGTGCACTGCTACCGCATCCTGGGATCCCTACAGGACGCCGAGGACGCACTCCAGGAGACCCTCGTGTCCGCCTGGCGTAGCCTCGCCGAGTTCGGCCAGCGGTCATCGCTGCGGACCTGGCTCTACAAGATCGCGACCAATCGGTGCCTGGACATGGTGCGCGCCGGCAGCCGACGCCCCCGTATCGCCCCGCCGGTGCCCGAGGCCGCCCTGCCCGACCCCACCGGCGCCGGCGACACTCCGCCCTGGTTGGAGCCCTACCCCGACGTCCTGCTCGACCACGTCGTCGACCAACGCCCCGGACCGGAGACCCGTTACGAGACCACCGAGGCCATCTCCCTGGCCTTCGTCACCGCCCTGCAACTGCTGCCCCCACGCCAACGCGCCGCGCTCGTCCTGCGCGACGTCCTGGGGTACCACGCCGCCGAAGTCGCCCAGATGCTCGATGCCACCCAGGAATCGGTTCACAGCGCCCTCAAACGCGCCCGCGCCACCATCGACAGCCACCTGGCCGACTCGAGCGGCACCGGCAGCCGCCGGCCTGCACGCCAACCCGACACCGCCGCCGAGCACCGGCTCGTAGCCCGCTTCACCGACGCCCTGGAACGCGCCGACCTGGACGCCCTGATCGACCTGCTCGTCACCGACGTGAGGCTCTCCATGCCCCCGGCCATGGTGGAATACCGCGGCATCGAATCGGCCCGCCGCGTGTTCGCCGCCGTCACCTTCCGCCCCGGACGCAGCTACCGCGTGGTACCCAGCCGAGCCAACGGCCAGCCCGCCTTCGGCGTGTACCTGGCGGACCCCTACGCCAGCGTCCACCGCGCCTACTGTGTCCTGGTCATCACCACGGCCGGCGACCACATCACCGCCATCACCTGCTTCGGCACCAACGTCATGACGCGGTTCGGACTTCCCAGAACCCATCCCGGAACAGAGTGATCACCGGCTCGTGCCTTGTTCTCGCTGGATCGGTCTGACCGCCCATTCCGCCGCGTCCCCGGCGCCTACCCGAGTGCACGTATCAACCGAGACAGGAGAACCCGTGGGCAAGATCGTGATCACCACCAATGCCACCCTCGACGGCGTGGTCGAAGACCCCGACGGCAAGGAAGGTTTCGACCGCGGCGGCTGGTTCTACCGCTTCGGCGAAGCCGACGTCCCTTCGTGGGACGCCCTCTCGACCCAGCAGGCCATGGATGCCGAGGCGCTCCTGCTGGGCAGGCGAACCGACACCTGGTTCGGCACCCGAGCGCGCCCCGGCGAATGGGCGGACCGCACCTTGGCCATGCCCAAGTTCGTGGTGTCCACCACCAACGACACACCCGCCTGGCACAACTCCACCGTCCTCGACGGCGATGCCGTGGAGCAGATCTCAGAGCTCAAGGCCAGGCTGGACGGCGAAATCCTCGTCTACGGCAGCTACACCCTCGTCCACACCCTGATCGAACACCACCTGGCCGACGAACTCCGCCTGTGCGTCTTCCCCGTCGTGGCGGGCTCGGGTCGCCGCCTTTTCGACGACTTCACCGAGGCCCACCCCATGCGTCTGACCGACCTTCGCCGGGTGGGCGACGGGATCATGTTCTACACCTACGAGTTCGAGAAAGACTAGATCGAGAACGCTGCCCCTGCCATCCAGCGCAGGGGCAGCGCAGCTCTCCCGCGGTGGCGGGACCAGAGCATGACCCTTCCGTCCAGACCGCCGTCGGTCAGCGGCCGGGTGAACAGCGATCCGCGTCAGCCTCCACGCACACCATCGGAGCCCTCAGGTCATCCGTGTCGCAAACACAGGGATCCCCATTGGAATCCCGCGCCGATGGCGGACATGACGTACGTGTCGCCACGCCGCACCCGGCGCTGGCTGAAGGACTGGTGCAGCGCGGTGAACACACCGGCCGACCCGGTGTTGCCGAGCCGGTCGACGGTGATCGGCGCCCGGTGCCCGGGGACACCGAGCTTGTCCATCGTGGCGGTGATGATGTTGAGATTCGCCTGGTGGACGAAGAAGTGGGTGATCTCGCCGACCGGCAGCCCGGCCCGGTCGACCGCGTTGAGGATGCTTTCGGGCAGGCGCCTGGTGGCGGTGTCCCACACGGCCCGGCCGTCCATCTGCAGAAAGTGCTGCCTGTCCGTGACGGTCCGAGCTGTGGCGGGGAGCCGGGAACCGCCGGCCGGGATCTGCACGCCGTAGGACAGTTCCGAACCGAAGTCCCAGCCGAGCAGGCCTGCGCCGGGGGTCGACGACCTGGTCAGCACGACCGCCGCCGCGGCGTCACCGAAGAACACCCGCGTGGTGCGCTCCTGAGGATCCGTCACCCGTGACGCACAGTCCGCGGCGATGACCAGGACCACCTCCGCCGCGGCGGTCTGCAACAGGTGCGCGCCGAACAGCATCGCCTGCACGCCGTTGGCGCACGCGGCCTGAGTGATGTCGAAGGTGAGCGCCCGGTGCGCGCCCAGTGCGTCCTTGACGATCAACGCGGTGGAGGGCAGCGGTTGGTCGTTGGTGTAGGTCGCGACGATGATCACGTCGACGTCCCGGGCGGTCAGCCCGGCCGCGGTCAGCGCGGATCGCGCCGCGGAGCCGCACATGTCCGAGGTGGCCTGGTCCGGCGCGAGCCAGCGGCGCTCGCGGATGCCCGTCCTGCTGACGATCCACTCGTCCGAGGTGTCCACCGTCTCGGCGAGCTGGTGGTTGGTCACGACGGCTTCGGGCAGGTGCAGCCCGGTGCCGGCGACGGTGACGGGCACGGACAGGCCCGAGCCGGCCGGGCGGTCGGTCAGCATGGTCATCGGGTGCTCCCTGCCACGGTGTTGCGTTCCGGCCCGAGTTGCAGTTCCAGGTCGGTGTAGAAACGGCCGGACCCGCAGGGCAGGCCGAGCAGGATGCGGCGGGCCGCCTCGCCGGTCAGCGCGCCGCCCAGGGCGACGCCCGATGCCAGCTGCGGCCAGCTGCTCAGGGTGTGGCCGATCTGCTCGAAGGACGCCGCGAGTTCCGGGCTGATCCGGTCAGCGTCGACCATGGCCAGGATCAGATCGACCTTGTCCTGACGGCTCAGGTCCACCATGTCCACGGACTTGACGTCGCCGAGCAGCCCGTGGAGCAGGGGCCGGTCGGGTTCGTGGTCGAACCGCTCGATGTCGAGCATGCCTCGGTCGTTGCAGTCCATCACGACCGGGACGCCCAGGTCCCGCGCGTGCTCCCTGGCCGCGATCTTCACCCACGGCGTGTCGCACTCCTCGACCAGCAGGTCGATCGGCCCGTTGCCGCCGCGGAAGAACTCGTCGATGTTGTGTTCGGTCAGCCCGTCCCGGTAGATCTCGATGTCCAGGTACGGATCGATCTCGAACATCTGGCGGGCGGAGATCACCGCCTTGTTCACGCCCAGGTGGTGCACGCCCGCCCGCAGCCGGTTGAGGTTGGACAGGCTGAACTCGTCGAAGTCGGCGAGCTTGTACGCGCCGCCGATGCCCTCCAGCGCGAAGGTGACGGCGGCGCTGTTGCCGACCGACAGTCCGATGATCCCGATCCTGTTGCCCAGCAGACGGCGCTGCTCGGGACGCTCGATCTTGCCGCGGTTGCGGTCGGTGCGGACCAGGCGGAACTCCTCGCGGGGCAGCACGTGCACGAGCCGCCGCGACCACGGGTACCAGGCCCAGGCGCCGTACTCCCACGCGTCGAGCCCGGCCAGTTGCTCGTCCTTCTTGCGTTGGATCGCGATCGGGTCGACACAGGCCGGTTCACGGCTGCGGACCAGCTCGGTGAGCTGTTCGTCGATCGTGTCATGGACTTCCCGCACGTCGCCGGAGGCCAGCAGTGCGGTCAGCGCGTCGACATGGGATGCCCGGCAGGGCTCGAACAGCACCGGCTGCCACACGCCGCGGTCGCAGTCCGCGTCGGCGAGGCCCACCGGGGCCGCGCGGCCCGACGACAACCTGGACGCCGGCGGCTTCCGACCGGCGGCCGCGACGGCGGGAAACTCCGCACGAAGCTGGTCGACGAGTTCGGCGTACTGGCCCGCGCCGTCCGCGACACGGTGGAACATCACCACCACGTCCTCGGTGTACTGCTCGACGTACGCGCGGGTGCCCGGCATGCTCCGGAAGCCGAACCGTTCATGGAAGTGGTCCTGGCCGTCCTTGGTGCCCGAGGTGCCGATCATCGCCTTCGCGCCGAGGTGGTGTGCCGCCGCGATCGCCATCGCGTTCAGGTACAGGCCCAGCCCCAGTTTGCGAGCGCGGTGCTCGACGACCAGCCTGCTGTGCTCGAACGTGTCCCTTGCCGCGACGCCCTCGGACCGCAGCAGCGCCTCGTAGCGCGCTGCCCCCAGGTAGGCGCGGGACTGGAAGAGGTCGCCGGTCGCCGGCGTGGACAGCCTGATGTAGCCCAGCGGCGGCCCGTCCGGCTCCCGCTGGGCGATGAAGTGCCAGGCGCCGAAGTCCAGGTTCTGGTCGTCGCCACGCGCGAAAGCCGGTCGGCGGCCGCGGTCGAAAAGGATTCGCGCCCTGAGTTCGCGTATCGAGTCGAGCAGGGCCGGATCGCCGTCGCGCGGCGCGAGACAGGCCGTGACGTGCCATTGCGGCGTTCCGGCTGGTTGCTGTCCGATCGGCGGTGGCATCGATTCCCCGGTGCCACGGTGGTTCTTGTCGGTCACGGATCGCCTTTTCTGATGATGCGATCGCTCGTCGGAAGGCGTCAAAGGGCGACGCGAGGCGACCGGTCGAGCGGCAGGAGTTTCCGATGGGCTGTTGACAACGCAGCCCGAATCGGGTCGATCGGAACGGTATCAGCAGTTGAACGGTGCAACCCCGGAAAAGGCGGCTGGAGGTTGATCTTTCACTCGCACCGGGCAGGGCGGCCCGCCGATGCCCGTGGTGATCAACTCTTGGTGGCGTCTACGCCGGTCGACGGCGATGATGATCACCGTAGTGGGCACTCTGTCGACTGTGACGCACGCCCTTCGGTCACTGCCCGTCATGACGATAGTCTTCGTAGGCGGACATGACGGACGAAGCGCGGTGTACGACGGTGGTGCGGGATTGCGGGATCACCCAATGATCCGATGACCGTCGGCGGTGCTGCGACCGTCGGATCGTCTGAATTTCCCATGCGATTAGCGGTTTGTGTGGCTCGCTGTTCGCTATGCTGGAATTCTCTGCCAACAATCCGATCCGCATTCTCGATCGGAACAGCTACTTCTCCGTCAGTGAGGCGGCCTGAGTTATCAGCGCCTCGTGAATCTGCTGTAGATGTGACGGTTGCGCGGCGAGTGCGGGTGGGATGGTCGTTGCCTTGGGGGCGACGACGCCGGTCATCGGGTCGTCCGTTCGGGGCGTTGTCAGCGTGAATGCGCCGGAGACATCTGGCGCTGCGGCATCTCGTCGGGTGAGTGCGGGCAGTGACCACCGGTGTTCGATGGTCGCGAGGATGCTGGTGTGGTCGAGCGGAACGGATCCCGGCGCGCGGAACACCGTGCCCGCCTCGATCAGCGGGCTCACCAGGACGGTGGGTACCCGTGGTCCGAAGCGGGTGAAGTCGAAGCCGAACTCGCCGGGGGAGGAGTCCGGCGGTGTCGCGCCCCACGGCGGCGGCACGTGGTCGTAGCAGCCGCCGTGCTCGTCGTACGTGATGATCAGCAGCGTGGAGTTCCACGCCGGCCCGCTCCGCACGGCGCGGTAGACGTCGAGGATCAGCTGCTCGCCCAGCGCCACGTCGTAGTTCGGATGCTGGCTGTTGCCGGTCGAGCTCCAGCTCGGTTCCAGGAACGCGTACGCCGGCAGCTTGCCGGCCGCCGCGTCGGCGTGGAAGTCCTTGAGCAGCCCGGAGTTCGCCTTCGGGGCCTTGATGGTGTCCGGGAAGTCCATCTTGGTCAGTGGTGCGCTGGTGTCGCCGTAGATGCGCCAGCTGACGCCGTGCCTGCCGAGCAGGCCGAAGATGCTCGGCACGCTGAACGCCTTGGTCTTGTCGTCGAGGTGGCCCTGGCTGGTGCCGGCGCAGGCGAATGCCCGGTTGGGCATCGTCATCGTCGGCGCGGAGCAGTACCAGTGGTCGCACACCGCGAATCCCCGCGCCAGGCCACTGAGCACCGGCAGCGTCGTCGGCGTGTGGCAGGCCATGATCATGTCCTCGGTGGTGCCCGGGACCACGTACCAGCCCTTGGTCTTGTTGTCGTTGATCGCCGTCGCGTAGTCCGTGACGAACCCGGTCATCGTCGCCACCGCGCCCGCCGCCGGCGCCGACTGCGAGCCGTAGAGCTGGTTGTTGGTCGCCGCGTACCCTTCGCCCGGATCGGCTCCGGGTAACAGGTACGCGTTCGGCGTCGTCGGCGTGATCTGCCGTACCGGCACCGCGACCCCGTTGCCGCCGGGGCAGCTCTCGCGCCCGGTGAGCCCGTCGAACGGGTGGCCGAGCGGCGAGGTGTTGCCGTTGTCGTGGTAGAGGTAGCCCAGCATGTGGTCGAACGACCGGTTCTCGAGCATCAACACCACGATGTGGTCGATCGCGTTCAGCCCTGAGGTGCTCATCGGACCCCCGTCGGCGGCGACACGGTTCGGCTCCACCCTCCCGCTGCGACATCCATGGCGGCAAGGCCGCTGACTCGTACGGCCGCACGGGTACTTCCGGCGAACCGGACGTTCCTTCGGGCGTCGGCCAGCCGTTCCTGTGGCCGACGGTCTTGGACGCGTCGATCTACCAGTGGGGATTGTGGGTGCGACGCATTTTCCCGCCGTCACGCACGATCCCGCCGAGGTGCTCGACCCCACGTTCTACACCCGGCAGGGCCCGCCACGTCCCCGGAGATGAACGCCCTCATCGGGCGCTGCGGCGGTGACGGAATCGTGGTGTCCCCGCACGACTGCGTGCGGCGGTGCCCCGAGATCCGCGCCCGCCTCGCCGGCTACCCGCGCGGGCTGTTCGCCGATTTCCGGACCCAGCGCGAGTGGTCGCTGGTGATGGCGATGACCGGCGTCCTCAACGCCGCACGGCGCGGACGTGGTCGTGCACGGCTCCGGGTGGTACTCGGCCGCCGACTTCAAGCCGCTTCACCATCGGGGCCTGGCCGCCGGTTCCCGGGATCGGTCCCTCCGTGGCGCCCACGACCGCGGCGACGTCCACGTCGGGCGTGACCGCCGCAGGTCGGCCGGAGCACCGTCAGGAGCTCCTGGTTGCCGTGGATGATCGTGTTCCTGGCCTGCTCTGTGTCGAACCCGACGTAGGCGTTCGCGAGCATGTCCACCGGACCGAGGACGTTCAGCGCGAACCCGATCTTGTCGGCGTCGGCCAGGGTGGCGAAGGCCGGGATGTCCTGATCGGCGAGGTTCAGACGGGCGTCGGTGGTCCTGGCGTAGTCCTGCCGCTGGTCCACCGTGCTGCCCGTGAGGTTCTCGAACTGCTTGACCGCGGTGTTGGCGCACGAGGTCACCATCGCCGCCTGGATGCGTCCGCCTCGGCGAGGATGTGGGTCTCCGAGGCCTTGGCCGTGGCCTGCAGCTGGCTGATCGGGCTGGGATCCTGGTTGATCTTGAGGAACTTGTTGACCAGGTCGTTGCCCTTGTTCAGGTAACCGCAAACGGTGACGTAGTCGCCGATGCCGGCGGCGCCGGCCGGCGCCGCCACGGCGGTGGAGACGGCCGAGGACAGCATGATCGCCGCCAGGACGGCACCCAGGTGCCTACTGGAACGCGGTCGTCCCGGCGGTCTTTCCGGATGTCGCGGCAAGACGCACGCTCCCTTTTCCCTTACCAGCAACGGATCGGCGGCGCGGCCCCAAGCGCGACTGGCGAGGGGCCGCCCGGACAGGTCCGCTCCCGTCAGATCAGCCAGCGCTGGTTGGCATCGGCGCCGTTGCACGTACGGACGGACAAGGCGACGCTCACGCCGGACAGGCAGAGGTTGTGGTCACGGCCGCCCACCAGGGTCCGCAGCTGGGCCGCGTTCGGCGGCCTGGTGAAGGAGTTCCACTCGGCATTGCTGACCGCGCCCCCGCCCTGGAGGTCGCATTCGTCCAGCGTCACGGGTGTTCCGTTGCCCGGGTCGTCGAGGACGAACGCGCAGAGCCCGCTGCCCTGGTTCTGGAGCCTGATCAGGTTCGTGCCCTGCGGCGCGGACACCTGCCAGTCCAGGAAGTGGCCCGGGTCGGCCGTCCCGCAGTCCTCCTGGATGATCGGCGCGCCGAAGCTGTCGCTCTGCGGCGCGAAGCACAAGCCGGTGCCGACGTTGGGCATGTGGTGGAACTGGCCGCTGGCCGCCGCGGTGCCCGCGGCCGGGCCGAGGCTCGCCAACGCGAGTGCCGCTCCCAGACACGCGAGCGTTTTTGCCATTCTGAGCACTTTTCCGCCTTCCCAGTGGTGACTGCGGCCCTACGCGGTGATCGCCGGGGCCCTGCCGTCGACTGTCGCGGGCCGGTGCCCCGGGCGGTCGAAACCCGGATGAATCCGGACGGCGGGGCCGGTATCGTGCACTGGCCGGGAAACGCCGGCGTAGGGGGAGGCACGCCGTGCGGTCGTCATGGCATTCGGTCGACGCGTCCGCGGCGCCGCCCGATCCCGGGTCGGCCGAGAAGCTCGACGACCTGGTCGAGCGGCTGCGGTCGCTGAAGGTCTGGGCGGGCGACCCGTCCTACGAGTGGATAACCGGACGGGTGAACTCGGCCTGGAGCGCGGCCGGACGGCTGTCCGGGGAGCTGGCCGGCAAGAGCACCGTGGCCGACTGTTTCCGGCTGGGCCGACGCCGGGTGAACGTCGACCTGGTCGTGGCGATCGTGCAGACCCTGCATCCCAACGCCGGCTATGTGGCCCAGTGGCGGCAGAAACTCCGTGTCCTCACCGGAGAGATCCGGGCGGCGGCGCAGGTGCGGGTCCAGGACGCCCTCCCGCGGGAGCTGCCCGGTTTCACCGGCCGGGCCGCCGAGCTGGGCCGGTTGTGGGCGGCGTTGCAGCACACGGCCGTCACGGGCGGTGCCGTGGTGGTCTCCGCGATCGCCGGCGCCGGCAAGACACAGCTCGCCGTACGGGCCGGACACCTGCTCGTCCGGGACGGGCTGGTCGACCGGGTGCTGTTCGTCGACCTGCGCGGGTTCCACCCGAGCCCGGCTCAGCCGGCGGCCGATCCGTCCGCTGTCCTGGACGGATTCCTTCAGCTGCTGGGCTTGTCCGGCCAACAGATCCCTCACGATCTGCCCGCCCGCAGCGCGGCCTACCGGGCCCGACTGGCCGGCACGCAAACCCTGGTGGTGCTGGACAACGCCGCCGACGCCGATCAGATCCTGCCGCTGCTGCCCCGGACGCCGGGCTGCCCGGCGCTGATCACCAGCCGACGTGCTCTTGCCGAGCTGGATGCCGCCACCCACCTGGCAGTGGACGTCTTCGCGCCCGAGGAATCCACGGTTTTCCTCACGCGGGCCACGATAGGCGTCCCCGCCGGCAGCGACCCCCGGGCCGTCGACCGGATCGCCCGGCGCTGCGGTCACCTGCCCCTAGCGCTCGGACTGGTCGCCGGACACATCCGAGGTACGCCTGGCTGGACTCTCACCGACCACGCCGACCGGCTCGACGAACGCCACCGCCAGCGGCGCCTGGACACCGGCGTCGAGCTGGCGTTCGATCTGTCCTACCAGGACCTACCCGCCCACGGGCAACGTTTGCTGCGGCTCACGGCGCTGCATCCGGGCCAGGACCTTGATGACCACGCAGCTGCGGCCGTCACCGGCAGCGATCTGCCCACCACCCAGGCAGTCCTGAGCCACCTGTGTCGAGACCACCTGCTGCAGGAAGACACCCCTGGCCGGTACACCATGCACGACCTGGTCCGCACCTACGCCACCGGCCGGGCCGACGACGAGGACCCGCCACGCGAGCGCCATGCCGCGCTGACCCGGCTGTTCGACTACTACCTGGCCACCGCCGCCACGGCCATGGACACCATTTACCCGGCCGAGGCACACCGCCGACCCCGGATTCCCGCACCGGCCACGCCCGCACCGGATCTGAGCGAGCCGGGCCCCGCCCGCGCCTGGCTGGACACCGAACGTCCCACCCTCGTCGCGGTCGCCGCACACACCGCCACCCAGGGCTGGCCCGCGCACACAACCCGACTGTCGGCCACCCTGTTCCCCTACCTGGCCACTCAGTTCCTCACCGACTCCCTGGCCGTGCACGGCCACGCCCTGCACGCCGCCTCCCGCGCCGGCGACCCGACCGGGCAGGCCCGCGCACTGACCAGCCTCGGCTTCGCGCAGGGATTGCTCAGCAGGTACGGGCTGGCCGCCGAACACCTCCAGCAGTCGCTGCGCCTGTTCCGGCAGGCCGGCGACCCGACCGACCAGGCCCGCACCCTGGCCAGCCTCGGCGCCGTCGAGGAGCGGCTCGGCCGCTACCAGTCGGCCACCGAGCACCTCCGGCAGGCCCTGACGCTTCACCGGAACGTCCGCGACCGCACCGGCAAAGCGTTCGCACTCAACTGTCTCGGCGTGGTCGAGGCGTGCCTGGGCCGGTACCGTGCGGCCGCCGACAGCCACGAGCAGGCCCTGGCCCTGTGCAGGGAGGAAGGCGACCACACCGGTGAAGCCGGTGCGCTGCGCGGCCTCGGCATTGTCGAGGTTCGGCTGGGCCGGTACCAGCCGGCCGGCGACCACCTGCAGCAGGCCCTGGTCCTGTACCGGCGATTCGGCTCCCGCCTCGGCGAAGCCAGGACGTTGGACTGCCTCGGCATCTTGCACACCCGCCTCGGGCAGCCTGCCCAGGCGACCGAGCACCACCTGCGGGCTTTGGCCGTCTTCGGCGTGACCGGCGACCGGGACGGGGAAGCATGGGCGCTCAACGGCCTGGGCGAAGCCGCGCACGCCGCCGGCCGTCATGCCGACGCAACTTCCCACCACACCACTGCCCACGTCATCGCCGCCGATACCGGCGACCGTGACCAGCAGGCCCGCGCCCACGCCGGCCTCGGCCACGCCCACCGCGCCCTCGGTAACCCCGCAAAGGCCCGGCATCACTACCAGCACGCCCTGGCCTTATACGTGGCTCTCGGGACTCCCGCGGCCGACGAGGTCCGCATTCACCTCGCCACCATCGACAACAACCTCTCCGCACGGCGTGGCCAGACGACGGTCGACTTCGAAGAGAGCCCTTCGTGTGAAGGAACCGGTGATTGCGGCGTGGTCACGTAGGCCACCGGGAGCGCGCTCGGCCACTACACCCGCGGATCTCTCCTGCGCCACCTCGTGAGGGTGTCGCCGCCAACGTACATCTGCGCGTGCGTATCGGGGCGGCTGGTGCGGTTGGTCGCGCAACACGCGGCTACTGCCTCGGCGATCCCCGGCCGGAACACCGGAGCGTGTGCGCGCCCGGATCGGGTTTCGATCCAGGCTGGAACAGCTCGTCGGCATGAGCAAGCATTGCGGTGCACGCTAACTACACGCCGTTTCCAGGGTGTAGGCGTACGGGAGAAAGCCGTCCGACGGCGACGTCGTGGCGCCCCGGAGTATCCGGACGAACGACTGCGAGACAGGCTGACGGACTCCAGGACCGGTGTCGTTCTTGTCGACGGGGCCTTGACCGACCGGCTCGTACGGCTGGCGCCACCCGCCACGGAGTACCAGACCGAGCGCGACAAGGGCCGGTTCGGAACACCATGAGGTCATCCAGCCCATGGACCGGATGACCCCACTCCACGATTGTCGGGACGTTCTCAGCTGAACTCTGGTGGAATGCCGGCAATCTGCCGGTCGGCGTGCACTTCCTCGGCCGCTACGGAGCCGAGGCCACCCTGTTCCAGCTCGCCGGCCAACTGGAACGCGCCAGGCGCTGGCCACACCGCCGCCCACCGACACACGCGGTCGGCGTGGGGGTCAGGCCGGACACCGGCACGAGGATGCCGAGCCGCTAGCGGAGGACCGCAGGGGCGGCGGCGACAGGGCGGCGGATATTCCCTGATCGTCCCGAGTGGACGCATCGATGCCGTGCTGAACGTCCTGAGCGAACAGGTCGTGCCACGACGACCCCGCCGTGGTCCTCCTCGCGGGCGTGCTCGGCAAGGCAGCCGGGGGAGTCCGGCAGGTGATCATCGTCTCTCGGGATGATGTTTCCACCGGTCCCGAACGGCGTGTCGGCAACGCGACACGGAACCGGCGTTGAACAACCGTCGAATCCGAACCCACGCGACCGTGTCCGTGACCGGTGGTAGGTGACATAGCCGCCATTTGGGACCTTCTCATTCACAGTTCCGTTGACGTTCTGTCAATTTCGCTCGGTTTCGCCGGCTTCGGAACCTGTTTACGGTGCATTCCGATCACGCCGGGATCCGGTGTGGTTTCCCTGTCGGAGCGACATCGTCACCACGAGGAGTCCTCGAATGTCCCGACCTTCCCTGCGCGGCGGATCGGCGCTCATTGTGTTGATCAGCATGAGCGCGGCGGCCCTTGTCGCCGCGACGCCCGCCGGAGCCTCGCCGTCGGTCGCGCATGCGGCGGCCGCGTCCTGCTCCACGTCGTACCTGCCGCTGCCGGACTCGTCCTGTACCCCCGGAGCCACCAACCCCGACGTCAGCCAGGACACGATCGACCAGACGATCTGCGTGTCGGGCTGGACCGGCACGGTCCGGCCGCCCGCGTCCTACACCAATGCCCTGAAGGTGCAGCAGATCGGCGAGTACGGCTACGACGACACGAGCACCGCCGACTACGAGGAGGACCACCTCATCCCGCTGGAGCTCGGGGGCGCGCCGCGTGACCCGAACAACCTCTGGCCCGAGCCGCGCTACGGCGACCAGACCTCCGCCAACAAGGATTCCGTGGAGAACGCGCTGAAGAAGGCCGTGTGCGACGGCCAGGTCAACCTCGTCGACGCGCAGAACGCGATCGCGACGGATTGGACGACCGCCGAATCCGTGGTGGGCATCGGCTGACCATCGCGTCCCGAACATCGGACCTCGACCACACGCCCGTGCCGCCCGTATGACGAGGCGGCACGGGCGTTGTTCGATTCTCCACTGTGGACCGTAGCTGAACGGTACGCACTGATGCCGCAGGCACCAGGTCGCCCGGCGCCCCCGCGGACAAGTGCGGGACGCCGTCGGTCCGGGCGATCCCACAGATCGCAGTGACCCGGCCGTTCCGGAACCGCGGCCACGTGCCGGCGAGGCTGTCGGGCGAGCCGGTACGAAACGCGTCCTGGTGTATGAGTTCGTATTCAGGCACGGGAATCGTGGCTGCCCTCCCTCCGGGACCGGATCTTGTCGGATCCGGCCACATCAGACTCGTGATTCATGCTCGACCACCACGCTGTGGACACCCGTCCTCGAAACGGTCTAGATTTGTCCCGGGCGACGTATGCGGGGCGTCAGTGCGATCCGGGGGGATTGGGGCGATGCGTTTCGGGATTCTCGGGCCGTTGCTGGCCCGGGTGGGCGGTCGCGACGTGCGGTTCGACGGTCCGCGCCAGGCCGAGATGCTGGCCGCTCTGCTGATCGAGGCCAACCAGATCGTCCTGATTCCGCGGCTGGTGGCCGTGATGTGGGACCGTGAGGGGCCCGCCACGGCCGCCCGGCAGGTTCAGGAAGCGGTGTCGGGTGTCCGTGGAATCCTGGCCGGCCACGGCGCGCCACCGCCACCGTTCGAACATTTCGTAAAGCCTATGATCGTGTGGTCGTCGCGCTTGCCGCCCAGCCCGCTGCCTCGATCATGTCGAGGCTGTCCTGGACCGACATGCGACCACGGAGTCTGCGCAAGGACGTGCGGCGGCAGGCCGAACCTGATCCTCGTCGTGCGGGCCGACCAGGAAGGGCATCGCCTGGCCGCTCAACGGTCGGCGCGCCGAATCCCTCGCTGCTGCCGCTCGCTCGCCGAGGCACGCGAATACGCAGACACCTCGTGGGCGGCCGTCTCCAAGGGTACGCGCGCGTGACGACGGGCCCACGCCGTGTCGCGGGCACGGCCCTGACCGCTGGAGAGCCTGCCGTCCGCTTGCTGGCTCCACTGCGGGAACGACGCTTCGCGCTGTACCTCATCGGCCAGATGCTCTCCCAGGTTGGCGACGGCATCTATCTCGTCACACTGCCATTCGTCATGCTCAACCAGGGCGGTGGCCCCGCGAACCTCGGCGTGGTGCTGGCCTGCTACGGAGCGGCCAGGCTGGCCTTCTTCCCGGTCGGCGGAACGCTTGTCGACCGCCTGGGCGCCCGGCCGGTGATGCTTGCCGCGGACGCGCTCCGCGCCCTCGTCGTGCTCGGTTTCGTCGTGCTCGCCGCCGAAGGCCGCATCCCCCTGTGGGCCATGATCGCGGTCGCGGTCCCGTTCGGCATCCTCGGCGGGATATTCATGCCGGCCTCGTTCGCCGTATTGCCGCAAATCGTACGTCCCGAGTCGCTCGCTCCGGGCAACTCCCTGATCCAGATCATGCAGAGCACGTCGAGGATCGTCGGGCCCGGGCTAGGCGGAGCGCTCGTCGGGTCGCTGAACAGCGGTGTGGGGCTGCTGATCGACGCGTTCACCTTCCTGGTGTCCAGCCTGACCCTGATGGCGATCCGCCCGTCGAGGCCGGCGGTCGAGACAGCCGACGAAACGGCGGCGCGGCACGCCGACGGCGGCGTCCAGGACGGCGACCAACTGCGGACCTGGCGATCGGTGCTGCGGTATGCCGCCAGCTCTCCCCTGGTGAGGATGAACCTGCTGACCACGCTCGTGTTCAACCTCGCCGCTGTCGGCTTGATCGACGTCGCGCTGCCGAGCTTCGCCCAGGGTCCGCTGGGCCGTGGAGCCCTCGGATTCGGGGTCATGATGACCGGCCTCGGCGCCGGCTCGGTCATCGGGGCACTGCTGGGCCCGGCACTCCTTCGCCTGCGCCGTCGCGGGCTGATCGCGCTCTGCCTCGGCATCGCCGAGGGACTTGCCCTGATGGGTATCCCGGTGGGCTCCTCGCTGGTGGTGGCAACCGCGGCGCTGTTCACCGCCGCGTCCTTGCAAGCCGTGGTGAACGTCTTCTACATGACGATGCTCCAGAAGTCGGTGCCTGCCCGAGCGCTGGGTAGGGTCATGAGCCTGCTGGTCACCTGTGCCGGTCTCGCCTACCCCGCCTCCGCGTTACTCACCGGGTCCGTCCTGGGCACGGTCGACCCGGAGGTCGTGATCATCGTCGCCGGACTGGGCGTGTCGGCGGCCTTCTCGGTCGGATTCCTCAGCAGGCCGTACCGGAACCTCTAGGTCACCAGAACACGCCGCCGCCCGCGAGCTGCGGCGCGCACGAACGATCAACGAAGCGCCGAGACCTCGGCGAGATTCTCGGCACTGTGGAATTTGTCGAGCGCCCACAGTGTGGTGAGCCGCTGTCTGGTAGGCGTGTCGGGGATCGCGTGAAGCGAGTGGAGGCGCTGGCGGGAGCGCGGATCGACGGTCAGAGCGTGGTCGAAGTCGAGGCGGCCGACCCGGTCGTCCTGCATGCTCACGATCAGCGAGGTGGAGTTGGAAACCTCGTGTTCGTGCCACATCCGGGAGAATTCCGCGCTGGCCGCGTGCAGGTCGGTGACGAGCGCGACCGTCGTCGCGTCGTAGCCACGCTCCGCCACGACCACCCGCAGACCGGCGACGTAGGCGCGGCCGATGGCCTCCTGCTGGTCCGGCGAGTTCAGCATGGACCGCCGCCCGTGATGCGAGACGAACCACCACCAGAACAGGTTCCCCTCCCAGCCCGGCATGTTCGTGGCCGGACCGAACAGCATGGTGTGCAACTCGTTCTGGGCCAGGATCGTCGCGAGATCGTCGGCGACGAACGCCGGCGACGCGGCGGCCTCCACCGCCTCCATGACCGACAGCAGACTGGTGTCGACGGCGCCGTCCGGTGCCGCCGCTACGGGTTCGGCGTGTCCGGCCAGCAGGTACAGGTAGGCGCGTTCGTTCGCGTCCAGCTGCAGCGCGCGCGCCAGCCCGGCGACGATGGCGGCCGAGGGCTGCGGGCCACGCCCCTGCTCCAGCCGTTCGTAGTAGGTCGTGGACATGTTCGCCAGGCGCGCCACCTCGTCGCGGCGCAGCCCCGGCGTCCGTCGCCGCTGGCCGATCCGCAACCCCACCACCTGCGGTGACAACGCGTCGCGTCGCCGACGCAGGAAATCGGCCAACGCATCCCGCATGGCCATCTCGCTGTTCTCCCGCATCGGCTACACCACCTCGCCGCGGCGACCGGAGGCCGCCCGTGCTGAGCTCTGCTCGGACACGTGCTTGCCGCGGCGACGCGACAGCCTGCGGTGGTCGCAGCAGCGGGCGACTGCCTCGACTTCCCCGCCGCCGCCGGTCTCTTCGGCGCCGAACGGTGACATGCGACTGCTACACATCTTATCCCCAGTGGTGGTTGCCGGTGTGCCAAGCAGCACCTGACCCGGTCCGACTTCTCCGGCAGCCCGGACGAGGTCGAGAGCCGGCCGTCAGGTGACGCGTTCGTCCCGGCGTGTCAGATCAGGAACGCGGTGTCGACGAGCGCGAAGGGTGTCCCGAGGCAGATCACCGCCCCTCGTTCGAGCGCCGACGCGCCTGTCCGGGCCACCTCCGCGGTGCGCCACGCGTCGTCCCCGAGACGGTCGTCAGGCGGGTCATCAGCCGGCGCAGCGCTCGCGCGAGGGTTCCTCGTGAACCACTCCGCCGGAAAAACGCCACAACGGGCGTAGTGGACATGATGGACATGCGTTTCCCCAGCTTTCGACGCATTCCAGCGCGCATCGCGGCGACTCGGCACGAGATTCGTCTCGCGCGCGACACGGCCCCGGGTGAGTGCCAATGAGTGCGACCGGGCCGTCGCAAACGCGGGCGCCATCCTCGAGTGGAAGTCTGACAAAAACTCGAGAACCGGACAGGTTTGCGTGCGGTGCTTGACAGACTGGCTGTCGCGACACCTTCGTCATGTCACACGGAGGCGCACCTCACAGTTCGTCGACTGATAGGTCCGGCTGAATGTCGGCCCCGTTTCCCTGTTGGAGTACCGCGTTGGGCGGAATGGTTCAGTATCCAGTCAGGCAATCGGGGGTCCACCTTGGGCTGTTGGACGGGTCATCTCGAGGCTAGCAGCGATGACGCCGCCTGTCATTATCGGTCGTGACGGGCCGATTACTCGGGGACAACCCGACCGGTCCGGCTGGAAAGCAGCGAGATTGGCGTGATACGCGCGGATCGTGCCGGTGTGTTGTCCGAACGTGCAGGTATTCGCGGACAGACGTGCTATCGGTGTATCCAGCGGCGACATCATCTGATCTATGACGCCCTTGGTTCGTCGAAGTGGAACGGGAGCTCATCCACGTATTGACAGTACGTGGCTCGGTCCGCCGGCCGACCGTAGCGTTTCGGGTGGAACACAGGTAACACTGAAGAAGCGAACGGAAGTATGAAGTCTGCTCCTCCGGTTCGGCGTCCCGGAAACCGAATCGAAGTGCGGGACAAAAACCCCGCGATAGCAGCGGTAGACCTAGTTGGGGAGTTCTTACGGAAGAGGGGGGTGCCGGTGCACGCGCGCCAGGACCTCTTCTCGACCGTCACCCAGGGGAAGGTGCACGGCCGATGACGATGGACGCGGAGTTCTACTCCCGAGTGGCCGAGCGGTTCGGCGGCTACTTCAGCGACGCGCGGAGCACCGACGTTTTTGTCGACGGCCGCCCGGACGCCGTCTTCGATGAAATGGTGGTCGAACTCGGTGCGCCGCAGGCCCGATTGCTGGATGTCGGCTGCGCCGATGGGCGTAGTTTGTTGCGCACCGCTCATGCATACGGCGACGTGACCGGCGTGGACCTGTCGTCCGCGATGCTGGAATGCGCGGCGCGCTATCGAGCGGAGGCGGGCCTGTCCCACGTCACGTTCGAACTGCGCGACGCCGCCCGCACCGGGCTGCCCGATGGACACGTCGACGTGGTCACCTCCCGCCGCGGGCCACTGATCGCCGACGAGTTCGAGCGAGTGCTCCGACCCGGTGGGGCCCTGGTGTACATGGGGATCGGCGAGCAGGACGCGCGGGAACTGAAGGAGACGTTCGGCCGCGGCCAGGACTTCGGCAGCTGGCACGGCGAGCCGTTGGCGGACGGGATCGCGCGGGAACTGACCGACGCGGGGCTCGTGGTGACGGTCAACCGGGCGTTCCGGTTCGAGGAGTTCTACCACTCGGCGCGCGATCTGGACGTCTTCCTGCACCAGGTGCCGATTCTCGACGGCTACGACTCCGCGGCGGACAAGGAGCCGTTCGACCGCTATGTCGCGGAGGCGGCCGTCGATCAGGGGATTCGGCTGGGTCGGCACTGGTTCGTCGTGCAGGCGCGGAAGCCGGTCGTCGAGACGTCGCACTCCTAGGAAACGGTGCGCCATGGATCTCGTAGTGAACGAAATCTTCGGCCCGACGGTCCAGGGCGAGGGTCGGTCCCTGGGACGCAGGTGCGCGTTCCTGCGACTCGGCGGGTGCAACCTGTCGTGCTCGTGGTGTGACACGCCCTATACGTGGGACTGGACCGGGGCCGGCGACAGCGGCGTCGCCCACGATCCGCGCAAGGAGCTGCACCGCCGCTCGGTGGAGGACGTCCTCGCGGAACTGGTGGAATTCGACACCGACCTGATCGTGATTTCCGGCGGCGAGCCCCTCGGGCAGCAGGAGCGGCTGATTCCGCTGGTGACGGCGCTGGTGGGGCGCGGCAAGGAAATCGAGATCGAGACCAACGGGACGCACGCCGCGCACCCCGAACTCGTCGCCGCCGGTGTCCGGTTCAACGTCTCGCCGAAACTGTCGCACTCGGGCGACACCCGCAAGCGCCGGATCGTGCCGGCCGCTCTCACCAGCCTGTCCGCGGTGTCGGGCAGCACGTTCAAGTTCGTCTGCCGGAACACCCGCGATCTCGACGAGGTGGCCGAGCTGGTGTCCGAATTCGGCCTGCGTTCGGTGTGGATCATGCCGATCGGGCGCACCGCCGACGATGTCACCAAGCACATGACCGAACTGGCCGACGCGGTGGTCGAGCGTGGCTGGAATCTGACGACCAGGCTGCACACGTTGTTGTGGGACGACAAACGCGCCGTGTGAGCGACGGCTCACGCGACCGAGAGGGGAAACGCGGCACGATGACGTTTCGAATCACGAAGAAATTCGAGTTCTCGGCCAGTCACCAGCTCGCCGGACTGGCCCCCGAACACCAATGCGCCCGAATGCACGGGCACAACTACGTGATCGAGCTGGAGCTCGGCGCCGAGGACGCGGCGCTGTCGCCGGTCGGCTTCGTCCGGGACTACGGAGAACTGTCGACGATCAAGGCCTGGATCGACAAACAGCTCGACCACCGGCATCTGAACGACGTGATGGACAACAACCCGACGGCCGAGAACATGGCGGCCTGGGTCTACCGGACCTGGTCGATGGAGTTTCCCGAGCTGACCTGTGTGCGCGTTTCCGAAACTCCCAAGACCTGGGCCGAGTACCGGCCGTGACGGCAGTGCCCGGCGCAGCCCCGACGAAAGGTGACCGCATGTCGGTGACGGACTTGGACCTCGACGGCGACCCAGCGGTGTCGAGGACCGCGGAGGACCCGTTGGTCGACCTCGCCCGCCAGCTGTTGAAGGAGATCGGCGAGGACCCGAATCGCGACGGACTGCGCGACACGCCCGCGCGGTTCGCCCGCTGGTGGCGAGAGTTCATCAACTACGACACCGGTTCGCTGGGCACGCTGTTCGAGTCCGTCGGCACGAGTCAGCTGGTGGTCGTCTCCGACATCCAGGTGTGGTCGCTGTGCGAGCACCACCTCCTGCCGTTCAACTGCTCCATCACGATCGCCTACCGCCCGACGGGCCAACTGCTCGGCCTCTCCAAATTCGCGCGGGTGGCCCATCAGTACGCGCACAAGCTTCAGGTCCAGGAGCGCCTCGTGGACCAGATCGCGCTCGAGATCAGCACGCTGAGCGGCGCCTCGGACGTCGCGGTCATCGCGAAGGGCGAGCACCTCTGCATGACGATGCGCGGCATCAAGGCCGCCGCGCAGATGACGTCGACCGCGTACCGAGGAGCGTTCGGCACCGACTCCGGGCTCCGCGGCGAGCTGTTCGACCTGCTCCGGGCGTGACGTGCCAGCCGGGGCCGAATGCGATGGCCCGGTCGATAGGAATGGACAACGATGAACACCAACAACTCCACGACGCCGGCGGAAGCGGTGCGGCTGCTTCCCGAGCTGGACGCGGACCGGCTGGTGGCCGACCTCATGACCGCGCGCGGCCACCTGTGGGATGAGCAGAGCTCATTCGTGAACGGGAGGGTGTCGCGGTGGGCCGAACAGGACTGGCGCTGCCTCCCGGTGCGCAGCCCCGGCGGCGACAAGGCCCGCACCGACCCGGGCGGCCCGGGCAGCGCGGAGTTCGCCGACACCGAGTGGCTGGACCACATGCCTTACGTTCGTGAGGTCCTGCGCTCGATTCCCGGGACCCTCTACGCGGTCCGCTTCATGGATCTCGGGCCCGACACCATCGGATACCCCCACACCGATCCGAAGTTCGCCCCGGACTGGGGCATGGCCCGGCTGCACATCCCGGTCATCACCCACGAGAAGGCCTCGCTGGACCTCGACGGCGTGATTCACCGGTGGCAGCCCGGGGAGTTCTGGTTCGGCGACTTCAGCCGCAAGCACCAGATCCAGAACCTCGGTCCCGAACACCGGGTGCACCTCGTGGTGGACGTGCTCGTCACACCGGAACTGGCGCAGCTGTTCCCGGCCGACTGGGCCGACTACTTCGCCGGCCCCGAGGTGCTCTACAACCGCCCGGCGGTGGCCGTGACCGACGACGAGCGGCGCGCCGCGCGGTGTTCCTTCGACGCGCCGGCGCACCTGCTGGAGATCGAGGTGTTCGGGTCGCTGACCGGCGAGCAGCCGCAGGCCACCTTCACCGTGGTCGACACCGGCACGGGGCTCGCCGTGCGATCTCCCGAGGACCACCTCTTCCCGCTGACAGCCCTCGGCGGACACGAGTACCGCCTGGTCGGGTGGAGCGAGGAGCGGACCATCGCCCTGCGGCTGGACGGTGCGCGGCCCGAAGCCGAGGTGACCTACCGCAAGGGCCGCCGGTCGTCGCGGCTGTCCGTCCCGGCCACGCCGGCGGCGTGACGCAACCTCCTGGTCCTCCGTCCCCCATCTGCCTGCGGGAAGGCGACGCATGCCGAAAACTGTCGCAATCGTGTCCGGCGGTCTGGACTCGGTCACCATGGCCTACCACCTCCAGGCGCAAGGACACACGCTCCACCTGCTGTCCGTGAACTACGGCCAGCGCCACCTCGTCGAGCACGAGTTCGCCGAGAAGACGGCCCGTACGCTCGGGGTGCCGCACGACGTCGTCGACCTCAGCACCGTCGGCAAGTTCCTGAGCGGTTCCTCACTCACCGATGCGACCGTCGACGTGCCGGATCACCAGGACGGGTCGTCCGGCACGAGCCCGAACGTCGTGCCCAACCGCAATGCCCTGCTGTTGTCCGTCGCCTTCGCGGTGGCCGTCGCCGAGACGGCGGAGGCGGTGGCCGTCGGCGTCGTCGACGACCTGAACGCCGCGCCGGACAGCAATGCCGCGTTCATCGATTCCTTCATCGCCATGGAGCGGATCGCCACCCGCGGCTACGCCCATCCCGACCTGGCCCTGATCGCGCCGCTGGTCAGGCTGCGCAAGAGCGAGGTCGTGTCGCTGGGCGAGGAACTCGGCGTCCCGTGGGCCGAGACCTGGAGCTGTTTCCGCGGCGACGCCCTGCAGTGCGGGCGGTGCGCCGCCTGCCGGGAGCGGCAGGCGGCGTTCCGGGACGCCGGCGTGACCGACCCGACGACCTACCAGACGAGCGACTCGAAGGAGCTGGCATGACCGACCGCTTTCCCGTGCTCGACCTCCGGGACGCCGACGGTTCGGCCGAGGCCCGGGCGGAGTTCCTGGACCGGTTGCGCACGGCCATCCACGAGATCGGTTTCTTCCAGCTCGTCGGCCACGGCATCGAGGACGCCGACGACATGCTGGAGCTGGCCCGCCGGTTCTTCGCGCTGCCCGAGGCCGACCGGCTCGCGCTGAACATCCTGGACTCGCCGCTGTTCCGCGGCTATTCCGAACTCGGTCGCGAACACACCAAGGGCATTCCCGACCAGCGCCAGCAGCTGGACATCGGGCCGGAGCAGCCGGCGCGGACCGCCGCGCCCGGCGAGCCCGCCTACCGGTGCCTGATCGGCCCGAACGAGTGGCCCGCGGCGATGCCGGAGCTGCGCCCGGCCATCGAGTCGTGGATCACCCGGCTGACCGACCTGTCGCACCGGCTGCTGCGGCTGATGCTCGAGTCGCTCGACGCCCCCGCCGGGTTCCTCGACGACGTGGTCGACCCGGACCCGCAGATCCACCTGAAGCTCCTGCACTACCCGGGCCCCGCGCAGCCGCTCCCGGACGCGGACGCCGGCCAGGGGACCGGCATCCACAACGACCTCGGGCTGCTCACCCTGCTCGTGCAGGACGACAACGGCGGCCTCCAGGTCGCGGTGGAGGACGACCAGTTCGCCGACGTGCCGGTGGTCCCCGGGGCGTTCGTGGTCAACCTGGGGGAACTGCTGGAGGTGGCCACGCGGGGCTATGTGCGCGCCACCCTGCACCGGGTGGTCCGGCCCGCCCCGGGCGTCGACCGCTACTCGATCCCGTTCTTCTTCAACCCCCGGCTGGACGCCACCATGCAGCCGCTGCCCAGCCCGTACGTCGCGGGCGCCGACGGGGCCACCGACGACGCCGACAACCCGCTGTTCGCCCTCTACGGCGACAACGTCATGAAGGGGCTGATCCGCTCCTTCCCCGACATCGTCGCCCGCCACCACCCCGCCCTGGCCGCCGGCGCCGCGTCCAGGGGCTGACCCGAGGCAGAGCAGATCTCATGAGAGTCAACCTTCTCGGGCCGCTCCAGGCCTTCGGCGACGACCCCCGCGTCGACCTGGCGCCGGCCGCCCAGAAAGTGCGTCAGACACTGGCGTTGCTCGTGCTCAGGGCGGGCCAGGTGGTGCGGTTCGAACACCTCATGGACGAGCTGTGGGACGGCGACTCGCCGGCCAGCGCGCTCACCGCGATGCAGACCTACGTGTACCAGCTCAGGAAGCGGTTCTCGCTGGGGAATCCGAGGAGCGGCGGCGCGGTGCGGCCGGCGGGGCCGCAGCTGGTCACGGTGGACAGCGGATACCAGCTGTCGCTGCCGGCCGAGCACGTGGACGGCCTACGGTGCGAGCCGCTGCTTGCGCGGGCCCGGGCGGAGTTCGGTGACGGGGACTTCGCCCGGGCCCGCGACACGGCCGCCGAGGCGCTGCGGTTGTGGCGGGACGACGCCCTGGTGGACGTCCGGAAGGGACCCGTGCTGACCGCGGAGGCGGCTCGTCTGAAGGAGCTGCGGGCCGGTGCGCAGCACCTGCGTATCGAATCCGACCTCCATCTCGGCCGGCACCACGAGGTGCTCGACGAACTCGCGTCGATGGCCGGGCGGGAGCCGACGGACGAACGGGCCCAGGGCAACCTGATGACGGCTCTCTACCGCATGGATCGGCGGGCGGAGGCGCTCCAGGTCTACCGGCGGGCCCGCGAGCGGATCGCCTCCGAGCTGGGGCTCGATCCGTCGCCCCAACTCCAGGCCCTGCACACGGCCGTGCTCACGTCGGACGAGGCGCTGCTGCGTCCCGCCGGGCGACTCACGGCCGTGAGGGCGGCGACCAGGGCGCCCCGCCACCTGCCCGCGCCGCGTGAGCGTCTGGTCGGACGCGCCGACCAGCTCGCGCGCCTCACCGCGGCGCTGGCCGGCCGGTCGCGGGCGGATCGGCCGGTCGCGGTCGTGGGCGGCGGCCCTGGCACCGGCAAAAGCGAGCTGTGCTTGCACGCCGCGCACCAGGTCAGCGGTCACTACCCGGACGGGCGGCTCTACGCGCGGCTGCGTGACGGCGCCGGCCAGCGGGTGCCGTCCGCCGAGATCCTCCGCTCGTTCCTGCGTGGACTCGGCGCGACCGAGGAGCAGCTGCGCCTGGGCACGACCGATCTGAGCCTGCTGTTCCGCACCTGGACCGCAGACCAGCGCGTCCTGGTGGTACTCGACGACGTGTGCGACGCCCGGGACCTGACACCGCTGCTGCCGTCGGGCGCCGGCTGCGGCGTGATCATCGGCAGCCGGCGGCGGCTGTTCGTGTCCTCCTCGGCGGTCCATGTCGAATTGGGCGGGCTGTCCTTCGAGGACTGCCTGCGCCTGTTGGCATCCTCGGTGCCGACACATCGGATCACCATGAATCCGGACGGGCTGCAACGGCTGGTCCGGTTGTGCTGGGGGCTGCCCGGCGCGCTCTTCGCGGTCGCCTCGCAGCTGCGTCGCCGTCCACATTGGACTGCTCGGCAGGCCACCGCCTGGGTTCTCGCGTCCGACAGCGATCCGCTGGGCGTGCGGGCCGGCTTCGACCGGACGCTGGCGACGCTGCCCGCCGAGTCGCGGCCCCTGGCGTACGCGTTGCTGTCTCCCGGAGCTGCCGACCGGCTCACGCCGGCGCTGGTCGCGGCGGCCCTGCGAATCGGCGACCAGCAGGCCGAGGACCTGTTGGAGGAGCTGGCGGAGAGCTACTTGGTGCGCGCGCAGCAGCCGTGCGTGGACGGCCGGTTCTCCTACGAATGGGAGCCGGGCGTGCGCTCGTTCGCGGCGCGGCCGGACAGCCCGCCGGTCATGCGCTCCGCCTGACGGTGACAGTGCCGCAACGACGTAGCGAATCGAGGTCGAATGCATTGCCCGATCCAGGGAGAACTGTGATGCTGCAGCGCCCGAAACTCGTCCTCGTGGGTTTGTTGTCCGTGTTCCCGTGGGTGTTCGAGGCCGCCGAGCGGGCCGGCGTCGATCTGATCCTGGTTCCCCGGGGAGACGACAAACGAGAGCGCGCCGAGCAGGCGAAGGCAGTGGTCGAGCTGCTGCCGCTGGACATCGAGGGGGACCCGGACGGCGCGTTGGCCGCGCTGATCGAGCGCTATCGGCGGGAACCCTTCGACGGCATCATGGCGGGCAACGAGAAGGTCATCCCGTTCGTGGCGCGCGCCGCCCGGGAGTTCGGCCTCGCCGGGTTGACCGAACCGACGGCGGAGGTGGTGCGCGACAAGCGCGTCATGCGCCAACGGCTGCTGGAGGCCGGTCTGGGCGTGCCCGGCTTCGTGGTCATCAAGGATCCCGCCAACTGGGCCGACGCGCTGACCCTGCGGTTCCCGGTGGTGGTCAAACCGGCGGACGGCCACTCCAGCTTCGGGGTGATCCGCGCGGATGACCGGGACAGCCTCGAAGAGGTCGTGGCCCGCACCTGGAAGCTCGTCGAAGCCCACCTCGGCGCCCCGGACGGGACGGCCTCGGACGCCGCCGTGCTGGTCGAGGAGTACCTGGACGGGCCGGAGATCTCCGCCGAATCCCTGGTGCACCAGGGGCAGGTGCGGGTCTGCGCCGTCAGCTGGAAGGGCGAGCTGACGGGGCCCTACTTCGAGGAGAGCACACTGCGGGCCCCGGCCCAGCTGCCGGCCGAGATCCTCGCCGCGATCGAGGCGGAGGTGATCGGCGCGCACCGCGCCTTCGGTGTCACGCAAGGCTCGATGCACACCGAGCTCCGACTGGTCGGCGGGGTGCGGCCGGTGCTGCTGGAGATGGCCGCGCGCCTGGGCGGCGGGGGCAACATGCACCATCTCGTCCACGTCGGCAGCGGCATCGACCTGGCCGCCGAGGCGTTGCGCGTCCACCTCGGCCAGGAGCCGGTCTGCTGGCGGGAGGAGCCGGTTCCGACCGGCCATGCGGCGGTCTATCTGGTGCCGATCGGCGGCGGCGGGCGGGTCAAGCGGATCCACGGCCTGGACGAGGTGCGTGCCGACCCGAGGGTGGACTACGTGGTGCAGACCGCGGGCCCCGGCTCGGTGCTGCGGGCCTATCCGGACTGGTCCGGAAATCCGGCCGTCGTGCTGTCCCATCACGACTCGGACGCGGAAGCGGCGGCCTACCTCGACCACCTCGCCCGGACCCTGCGCGTCGAGTACGAGGCCCAGGACTGAGCACACACGAACCGGGGACACCCGTGCAAAGGGGAAACACCATGACCGACAGCACCATCACCACGCCGACCACCAGCCGGCGTGACGGCGTGCCCACCTTCTCCGGCCAGGTACGCCGCGACGGCTTCGTCATCATGCGCCGGCACGAGCTGGCCGGGCTGGTCGGGAGCGCCGACCTGGAGGAACTCCGCGGCGCGTTCGAGAACCTGCCGGTCGATACCCAGGTCGACGGCGTCGACGTCTACCGCGAGCGCCGCTACGGCCGGCTGCGGGTCGACGTCGACGGCGAGGCCGTCGGCTTCGAGGTCCTGCCCAACGCCGTCTTCCGTCAGGACTCCATCCCGCTGTGGAAGGGCAAGGACCGGGTCTTCGAGCCGGTCGCCGAGGAGGTCCTGCTCAGCCCCGGCCTGCGCGCCCTGGTCAGCTTCGACGCCCGGATGGCCACCGCGATCAACGGCAACACCTCGTGGCGGGTCGGGATTCACCTGGTCCGGGTCGTCGCGCGCGCCGGCAGCGACGGCCTGCCCACCCCCGAGGGCCGCCACCGCGACGGCCACACCTGTGTGGGCCTGCACCTGATGCGCCGCGAAGGCGTCACCGGAGGCGTGTCCACCGTGCACCCCAACGACGGCAGCCCCGCGGTGCGGACCACTCTGCTGGAGCCGCTCGACTCGATGTTCTTCGACGACAACATGATCACCCACGAGGTCTCGCCGGCGGTTGCCGAGGGATCATCGGGTGTGCGGGACATGCTCCAGGTCGACTTCAACCCGATGGCCTGAGCACTCGGCGTGGTGGCAGCCACGAACCCGGGCCGGCTCCCGTGGAATTTCACGGGAGCCGGCCCGGTCGGCGTCAGCAGTGTGGCGACCAGAGCTCGTGGTCCAGGGCCTCTGCGACGGCAGGGGAGGAGTCGCGGAGGCTGGTGAGCAAGGCGCGGTTGTGCTCGCGGATCTCCTGGTCGTACCCGGTCAGTGGGCTGTCCTCGGACAGGTCCAGCAGCCACAGCGGCCTGAGTTTCGCGCCGCGCAGTGCCTTTGCGTCCGCGGTGTCGATGCCCCCGTGGATCCAGCGCACTCCCGGGAGCCGCGCCGCCATGTAGTAGGTGATGTTGAAGTACTCGGCGGCCGAGATGAGCCGCTCGTAGTCGAGGCCCAGCCCCCGCAGGTACACGGTGTCGCCGCAGCGGTAGTACAGGCAGAAGCCGACGGGCGGCTCGCCGTGGCGGGAGCACAGCACGACCTCGGCGTTCGGACCGGCGATCTCGCCCTGCTGGCGGAAGGACTCGGCCATCGGGGCCTCGTCGACGACCCGGCCGAAGCGCTGCAGCGTGCGGGCCAGCAGCCGGGCGACCTCGGCCCAGCATTCGGTGAGCGTCCGGTGCTCCAGCTCGTAACCGGCGTTCTCGAACTTCCTCATCTCGCTGCGGATCCGGCGGACCCGATGGCCCGACAGCGATTCCAGCCAGGCGGGGAAGCCGCCGGGCGGGATCTCGATCCAGGCGTCGGTGTTCAGCGCGACCGGGGTGGTCCGCACGCCCGCCGCGCGCAGCGTCCCCACGTCCTCGGTGGTCAGGTACATCGCCACGCGGGCGATCTTCGATTCCTCGTGCAGGGGGGAGCGCAGCGCGCGGACCGCGTCGAGCACGGCGGCGGCGGCCTCGGTCCGGTCGGTTCCCTTGGCGGTCAACAGGTGCGCCAGGTAGCCGCGGCGCTGGCCGATGAGCAGGCCGCCCGGTTCAGGCGCCGGCAGGCCGCGCGCGGCGAGCAGGTCGTGCCACCGCAGGCCGGGTGTGGGCTCGTCGGTCACCGCCGCCACCGGGACGGCGGCCCGGCCGCCGGCCGCGGTCTTCACGTGCAGTCCGCCGGAGACCGACCCGGGGTCGACTGCGCACACCCGCAGCCACAGCGCCGACGAGTAGAACCGGCCGTCGGCGAGACTGTCCCACTCGGTGTCCTCGAGACCGCCGATGGCGTCAGCGAAAGTGTCTGTCGTGGCGATCATCGCGCCTCCCATGGTGAAAGCATTCCAGTCGTAACACAGATTTCCGGTGCACGGCGGACCGTCGGACGGGAATTGAGTCGCGGTTGAGTCGTGCCGGGGACCGGGGTGGAACAGTGGCCTCGCGGGCCGACGGCCGGCCATCATCGAGCAGGAGCGGAGACCGCATGTCGGCGGATCGGGTAGCGGCTCAGTACAACGAGGAGTTCCGCACGCCGGGCAGCGACCTGCCCACGGTCGCCCGGCACGTCAAGGACTTCCCGACGCTCACGCCGTGGCGCGGCGGTTATCTGGAACGGCCGCTCTTCGTCGCCGAGCGCGAGATCCGCGAGTTCGCCGACGACCTGCGGCGCCTCGTGGACATCCTCTGTTCGTTGCCGGACCGGATGTTCGGCGGCGATCTGGAGGCATTCCGGTCGCAGCTCGGCATCAACGACAGCCACTGGGCGGTGATGCGGCAGTTCGGCGTCGACGTGGCGCCGCCCCCGTTCGGCCGGGCCGACCTGTACCACGACGGCACCTCCTTCAAGCTCCTGGAGACCAATCTGGGGAGCGAGGCCGGCGGCTGGGCGCTGGCGAGCGAGATCTCCCGGGCGACGATGGAGGTCGCCGGCTTCGCCGACTTCGCGCGCCGCAACCGGCTCGGCTATGTGCATCCCATTCGCGCCGTGGCCGAAGCGCTGCGCCGCTTCGGCGCCCCGGTGGCGTCCGGGCGCGACCCGGTCGTGGCCATGCTGGAATGGCGCGGCGGTCTGAAGGACTACGGGGAGCTCGCACTCAACTTCCAGTCCGCTCTGCGCTCGGCGGGCCTGGACATCCTGGTGGCCGAGATCGGCGACGTGCACGAACGCGGCGGCGCGCTCCACCTCGGGGACACGAAGATCGACGTGGTCTTTCGCACCTTCGTGCCCGACCAGATCGCCGAGGAACCCGACGGCTGGGACCTGGCCGCGCCACTGCTGCGCGCGTACCGGGCGGGTGGCACGCTGCTGTGGACCCCGTTCTCCAGCAACATGTTCGCCAACAAGGCCGGCATGGCGCTGCTGTCGGACCCGGCGCGGCGGCGTGGCTTCGACGAGGACGAGTGCCGGCTTATCGACCGGATCCTGCCGTGGACCCGGCTGCTCGACGCCGATGTGCTGGCGACCGACACCGATCTCGTCGACGAATGCCTTGCGCGGCGCGAGGAGTTGGTCCTCAAGGTCAATGCGCGCGGCGGCGGAGTCGGCGTCGTGGTGGGCTGGGAGACGGACGACGCCACCTGGCGGCGGGCCCTGGAGAACACCGCCGCTGAGGGATGTGTCGTGCAGCAGCGAGTGAAGCCCAGGCCTGAGCTCGTGATAGACCCGGTGACCGGGAAAACCGAGGAATGGCATGCGGCGTACGGCTTGTTCTACACCCCGGAGGGGTGGGCGGGAGGCTACGCCAAGGTGGTGCCGGCCGACACGGGCGGCGTCATCTCCGTCGCCGCGCACGCCAAAGCCTGCAGTGCGGCCGTCTTCCACCAGAGCGACCTGCCGGTGTGGGGCGAAGTGCCGGCCGTCCGTACGAACTGACGAGAAGTCGTGATGCCGCAGCATGCCCCCGCGCCGTCCGCGTGGCGGCGGATCCAGACGGCGTGGGGCCTGCCGGGCCTCGCGGGCAAGGGCCGGTTCGTCGCGGCCAATCTGATCGACAGCCTGGGCAACGGGCTGGTGATGGCGGTGACCGTCGTCTTCTTCGTGCGGACGACGTCGCTGCCGCTGGTCGCCGTAGGCGCCGCGCTGACCGTCGGCCAGCTGCTCGCCCTGCCCGTGCCGCCGTTCATCGGACCGCTGCTGGACAGGTACGGTCCGCGCGTCGTGGTGGCGGTGGGCAACTGGATCTCGGTGGTCGGATTCCTCGGTTTCCTGTTCTCGCAAGCGGTCTGGCAGATCGTGCTGTGGCAGTCCGTGGTGCAGCTGGGGTCCACCGCCTTCTGGATGGGCAGCAGTCCGCTCACCATGCTGGTCGCCCGGGGCGCCGAGCGCGCCCGCTGGTTCGGCTTCGTCCGGGCCCTGCGCAATGTCGGCGTCGGTTTCGGCGGCGCCGCGTCGGCGGTGGCCCTGAGCATCGGAACCGTCGCGGGGTTGCAGGCGGTCATGGTGGTCAACGTGGTCACCTTCGCCGTCGCCGGCTGGCTCGTGATGACGTTCCGGGGCGCCGACGCCGGCGAGGCGGCCGCAACCACCCGACCGGCCTCGGGCGGTTATCGCACCGTGCTGACGGACACCCGGTATCTGCGGCTGGTCGCGACGAGTGTCTGCTTTGCCTTCGCCCCAACGGTGATCAGGGTGCTGCTCGCCGTCTACGCCGCGGACGACCTCGGTGTCGGCTCGTGGATCGTCGGCGTGCTCGTCGTGCTGAACACGGGCATGGTCGTGGTGTTCCAGACACTCGCCAGCCGGTGGATCGAGGCCCATCGGCCGGCCACCGTGCTGGTGCTGGCCCTGCTGGTCAACGCGGCGGCGTTTGCCGTCCTCGGTGCACTGCTCGTGCTGCCCGGCTGGGGGGCGATCGCCGGGCTGCTGACCGCGATGGTGCTCTACACCGTGGCCGAGATCCTCAGCTCGCCGCCGACCAGCGAACTCAGCGTGGTACTGGCGCCCGAGCACCTGCGGGGCCGCTACCTCGGCGTCTACCAGATGTCCTGGTCGGTGGGCAGTGCCGTGTCACCGGCGCTGCTCACGGCGCTGTTGGCGGCCGGCCCGGCGCTGCCCTGGGTGTTCCTCGCCGCGATCAACGTGTTGTCCGTGCCGCTGGTGCTCGGGCTCGACCGTCCTGCCGCGTCCACGAGCGAGAGCGTCGGCTGAGCCGGTCAGTCCACCAACGCCTGGTGGACGAGTTGGCGGAACTGCGTACGGATCGGATACGCGCTGGAGGGCACCAGCTGGGTGAAGAACAACGCCGTCACCTGCTCGACGGGGTCGACCCAGAACACGGTGCTGGCCACCCCGCCCCACGCGTATGCGCCGACGCTGGCGGCGGTGCGAAACGCCACCGGGTCGAGCACCACCGAGAGCCCCAGGCCGAAGCCGATGCCGCGGTAGGGCATCTCGCCGAATGCGGGGCGTCCGAACTCCGTCAGGTCGACGCCGCCCGGCAGGTGGTTGCGCACCATGTAGGACACAGTGCGGGGACCGAGGATTCGCGCGCCGTCGAGCTCACCGCCGCGGGCAAGCATCTGCACGAAGCGGTGATAGTCGCCGGCGGTGCCGACCAGGCCGCCACCACCCGAGAGCGCGGTGGGCGGCGTGAGCCCCGCGCGCCCCATCGCGTCGTGCTGCACCCGGCGTCCCGACATCGGGTCGATGGCGTAGACGCGGGCCAGCAGCTCGGGATCGTCGGCGACAAAACCGGTGGCGCGCATGCCCAGCGGCCCGAAGACCTCCTCGTCGAAGAACCGGTCGAGCGGACGGCCCGACACGATCTCCACGATCCGGCCGAGCACGTCGGTGGCGTGCCCGTAGTTCCATTCCGCGCCGGGCTGGTGCATCAGCGGCAAGGACGCCCACACGTCGACGCAGCCGGCGAGGTCGAGGCCCGGCGGCCCGGTGTACTCGAAACCGGCGCGGCGGTAGAGCTCGTCGACCGGGTGCGCGTGGTGGAAACCGTAGGTCAGCCCGGCGGTGTGGGTGAGCAGGTGCCAGACCCGGATCGGCTCGGCCTGGGGGACCACTACCGGGTCGGTGGCCGATCCCTCGGCGAACACCCTGGTGTCGGCAAACGCCGGGATCCACCGGCTGATCGGATCGGTGAGCTCCAGCTCGCCGCGCTCCCACAGGATCATCGCCGCGACCGAGGTGACCGGCTTGGTCATGGACATCAGCCGCCACCGGGTGTCGGACGTGACCGGAAGCCCCGCGGCCTCGTCGCGCTGCCCGTACGTCGTCGAGTGCACGACGCGCCCGCGTCGGGCCACGACGGCGTGCCAGCCGGCCAGCCGCCCGTCGTCGACGTAGCGGGCGAAGTGGCGGTCGATCCGGGCCAGCCGGTCGGCGTCCATGCCAACCTCGGCGGGATCGACCTCGACGGTGGCCATCGGCCCGGCCTGGGTGGTGGTCATCGCTGTGCCTCCAGGGCCTCGGCGAGGCCCGCGACGGTGGGGTTCCGGAACAGCAGGACCGGCGGGACCCGCCGCCCCAGCCGCTCGCCGAGCCGGCCCGCGACCGTGGTGATGGTCAGCGACGTGCCGCCGACGGCGAAGAAGTCGTCCTCCGGTGCGAAGTCGTCCTCGACGCCCAGGCACTCCCGCCACACCTCGGCGACGAGGAGCTCGTGCTTGGTGACGGCCGGGCGGGTGGCGGGGGCCGGGGTGGCCGCCGGGCGGGGATCGGGCAGGGCGTCCCGGTCGACCTTGCCGTTCGGGGTGAGGGGGATTTCGTCGATGACGGTGTAGCTCTGCGGCAGCATGTACGGCGGCAGCTGTTCCGCCAGGTGGGCGCGCAGCGCCACCGGATCCGGGTCGGGGCGCTCGGGGATCAGGTACGCCGCCAGCTGGTCCACCCCGGTGCGGGTGCGGCGCACGGCCACCACGCAGTCGACGACGTCGGGGTGGCGCTGCAGCGCGGACTCGATCTCGCCGAGCTCGATGCGGAAGCCGCGCACCTTGACCTGGTGGTCGTTGCGGCCGAGGAAAACCAGGTTTCCGTCGGGCAGTAGCCGGACCACGTCGCCCGTGGCGTACATCCGGGCGCCGGGCTCGGCGGCGTACGGGTCGGGCAGGTACGCCGCGGCCGTGCGGGCCGGCTTGCCGAGATAGCCGCGGCCGACCGCGTCGCCGCCGACATACAGCTCGCCGCGACAGCCCGGGGGGACCGGCCGCAGCCGCGGGTCCAGCACGTAGAGGCGCGCGTTGTCGGTCGACTGGCCGAACGGAACGCTCGGGAGGTGGCCGTGCCGGTCGAGCAGCTCCTCGGTGATCGGGCAGAACGCCGAGGTGACGGTCGCCTCGGTCGGCCCGTACTCGTTGAAGACCTGGCATCCCGGTGCGGTGGCGGACAGGATGCGGCGGGCCACCTCGTGCGGCACGGCCTCGGCGCCGGTGAACACCAGTCGCACGGAGGCGAGTCGCGCGGCGGGATCCGTGTCGGACTCCAGCAGGATCCGCATCTGCGAGGGCGTCGCGTTGAGCGTGGTGATGCCGCGCTCGGCGACCTCGCGCAGGAACTCCTCGGGGTCGTAGGCGGCGGTGGGGCCGGCCAGGTGCAGCTCGGCGCCGGACGTCAGGCACTGGAAGATCTCCCAGACCGAGTTGTCGAACGCCACCGAGTGGTTGAGCAGGGCCCGGTCCTGCCCGGCGAGCCGGCACAGCCGCTGGTTCCACGCCAGGAACCCGGTGATGTTGGCGTGGGTGATCGCGACGCCCTTGGGGTTGCCGGTCGAGCCGGACGTGTAGATCACGTAGGCGAGGTGGTGCGGCTGGGCCTGCTCGGCCGGTCCGGGCTCAGTCCCGGGTTCCTGGTCCACCGCCACGACCCGAACACCGTCGCCGAACAGGGCCGAGACGGGGTGCGCCGGGTCCGCGACGACCAGCCGCACGCCGGAGTCGGCCAGCAGGTAGCGCAGCCGGTCCGCCGGATAGCCGGGGTCGAGCGGGACGTAGGCGCCGCCCGCCTTCAGCACGCCCAACAGGGCGATCACGAGCTCCACCGAGCGTTCCAGGCAGACACCGACCAGGCTTTCCGGGCGCACGCCGCCGGCCCGCAGCACCTGGGCCAGGGCCGAGGCCCGTGCGTCGGTCTCGGCGAACGTCAGCGACCGGCCGTCACCCACCACACAGATCGCGTCCGGGGTGGTCCGCACCTGGTGATCCCACAGCCGAACCAGCGTCGTCGGCTCCGCCCGGTCTCCGCCGGACAGCGCGCGCAGTTCATCGGCCGAGACGATCTCAAGCTCGGACAGTCGGGCGGTGACGTCGGAGACCATCTGGTCGATCACCCGGACGAAGTGCTGGCCGAGGCCTCGGACGAAGTCCGCGTCGAAAAGATCGGTGGCGTACTCGACGGAGACACTGAGGTCACCGGCGGCGTGGTCCGTCACGTCGACGGCGAGGTCGAAGCGTGCGGTGCCGAGCCGTCCCTCCAGCTCCTTGCGGTCGTACAGCTCGGTGACGCGACCGGCGCTCGGCTCCTCGTGCAGGGCCAACAGCACCTGGAAGAGCGGGTTGCGGCTCAGGTCGCGCTCCAGGCTCAGCTCCGCCACCAGCCGCTCGAAGGGCAGGTCCTGGTGTGCGTAGGCCTGCCGCGCGACGTCGTGCACCCGCCCCAGCAGTTCGCGCCAGGTCGGGTCGCCGGACAGGTCCGTTCGCAGGACGACGGTGTTCACGAAGTAGCCGACGACGTCGTCCAGCTCGGGGCGCGGCCGGCCGCCGGTCAGGGTGCCGACGGCGACGTCGCTCTCGTCGGCGTATCGGCCCAGCAGCACCTGCAACGGGGCCAGCAGCCCCATGAACAGGGTGATCCCCTCGTTCCGGCACATCGCGCGCAGCCGCTGCGCCAGGTCGGCGGGGATGCGCAGCAGCTCGCGACGGCCGCGGTGGCTCGCGACGGCCGGCCGGGGCCGGCTGGTCGGCAGCTCCAGGGTGGGCACGCCGGACAGGCGGTAACACCAGTGGTCGAGCAGCCGCTCCAGCTCGGCGCCGGTGAGCCGCTCGCGCTGCCAGGCCGCGTAGTCGGCGTACGTCACGGACAGCGCGGCTAGGCGGGGGCGGCGGCCGGCGGCGAGCGCCGTGTAAAGCTCACCCAGTTCCCGCACCATGATGTCCACCGACGCGCCATCGCAGGCGATGTGATGAATCGTCAGCACCGTGATGTCACGGCTCGGGGTGGACAGCACGTCCGCGCGTAGCAACGGTGTCTGGTCGAGGGCGAAAGGGGCGCGGACCCGTTCGGTGAGTAGCGCGTCCAGGTCCTCCTCGGCGACCTCGATGCGGCGCAGCGGCACCGGTCCCGGCTCGCGCAGTTCGGGACGGCCCCGGCCACCGACGAGGGCCGTGCGCAGCGCCGGATGCCGCCGCACCAGCGCGGACAGGCAGTCCTGCAGCAGCGCCAGATCGACGCGGCCGCCGGGAAAGCCCAGGGCGACCGGCAGGTGGTAGGCGGGCACCGAGTCGTTCAGCTGCTCGAAGAACCAGATTCGCTCCTGGCCGAAGGAGAGTTCGGCGGTCGCGGCTGCGGGGATCGGCTCGTCGTCCGCGGGCGCAACGCCGTCCAGGGCGGCGGCGAGCGTCGCGGGTGTCGGATGGGCGAAGACAGACTGGGCGTCGACCGGCAGGCCCAGCTCCGCCCGCAGCCGGGCGACGGCCCGTACGGCGGTGAGGGACTGGCCGCCCAGACCGAAGAAATCGTCGTACGGGGACACGTCGTCGAGCCCGAGCACCTCGGCCCACACCCGGCGCACCGCCGTGGTGTGTGGCGGCAGGGAGGCGTCGTCCGCCGCCGGTCCGGTCGCGCGGACCGGACCGTACGGGATCCGTTGCACGGCAACGCGATCGGCCTTGCCGGCGGGAGTGCGGGGCAGGGCGTCGAGCACCGCGTAACCCTGGGCCACCATGTGGGCGGGCAGCCGCTGCGCCAGGTGGTCGCGAACCTGGCGCGGCAGATCCTCGGCCGCGTTCTGCGCCACGAGGTACGCCACCAACTGGTCGCCGCCGGCCGCCTCGCGGTCGACGACCACCACCGCGTCCGTGACGAGGGGGTGGCTGCGCAGACAGGCCTCGATCTCGCCGAGCTCGATGCGGAAGCCACGCACCTTGACCTGGAGGTCGTTGCGCCCCAACACCTCCAGGCTGCCGTCGGCGGACCACCGGGCGAGATCACCGGTCCGGTACAGACGCCCCGAGCCGTCGCCGAACGGGTCGGGCACGAACCGGTCGGCGGTCAGCGCGGGGCGGTTGAGGTAGCCGCGCGCCAGGCCCGCGCCGCCGATCCACAGCTCGCCGGTGACTCCTGGGCTGGCTTCCCGGCCGTCCTCGTCGACAACGTGCAGCCGGGTGTTGGACAGGGCCGTGCCCACCGTGACCCGGTCGGACACGGTGTCGACACGGGCGGCGGTGGCCCACACCGTCGCCTCCGTCGGCCCGTACAGGTTCCACAGGGTGCCGCCAGTGGCGAGCAGGTCGCGGGCCAGCCGCGGATCGAGCGGCTCGCCACCCGACAGCAGCGTCCGTCCCTGCCCGTCCGTCCACCCGGACGCCAGCAGCATCCGCCACGTGGTCGGGGTCGCCTGGACGACGCTGACGTCCGCCTCGGCGATGGTGGCGGCCAGCAACTCGGGGTCGGTGTTGGCGGCGCGCGGGGCCATCACCACCGTCGCTCCCCGGATCAACGGCAGGAACAGCTCCAGGATCGAGATGTCGAACGACAGTGGGGTCAGCGCCAGCACCCGGTCGCCAGCCGTCAAGCCCGGGCGCTCGGCAACGCTGCGCAGAAACGACGCCAGCGCCGCATGGTCGACGGCCACCCCCTTGGGCAGGCCGGTCGAACCGGACGTGTAGATGACGTACGCCAGGTGGTGTGGATGAACCACCGGGGTCACCGGCGCGGCCGGTTCCACCGGGAGGTCCTCGACCAGCAGCACGTCCGCTACGACGGCCTGCGCGCGGTGCTCCGCGTCGCACAGCCACAGCCCGGCCGCCGAGTCGGTGGTCATGTGCCGCAGCCGGTCGGCCGGGTAGCTCGGGTCGAGGGGCAGGTAGGCGGCGCCGGACTTCAGGATGCCGAGCAGTGCCACGACCATCTCGACGGAGCGGCCGAGGCAGACGCCGACCAGGTCCTCCGGCCCGACGCCGCGAGCCTGGAGCTCGGCGGCGAGCGCCATGGCCCGGCGGTCCACGTCGGCGTAGGTGGCACGGCGTTCACCCGCGACGACGGCGATCGCGTCGGGTGTCGCGGCTGCCTGCTGTTCCCACAGTGCGACGAGGGTGGTCGGCGTCATGACGATCCTTTCTCAGCCCCGGGCGGGGAAAGCGCGTGTGATCATCTCCGCCAGGTGTCGTTCCGCGCCGCGCACGTACAGATGGGGGGCGTCTGGAACCAGGTGCAGTTCGAAGGCGGCCGAGGTGTGCCCGCGCCAGTCGGCGAGTTCCGTGCTGTCGACGGTGTGATCGTCCGAGCCGGCCAGCACGGTCAGGGGACAGGGCAGGGGCGGCTCGGGCCGATACGTGTACGTCTCGCACAGGGTCAGGTCCGCCCGCAGCAGCGGCAGCAGCAGCTCCTGCAGCTCCTCGTCCACGCCGGCGAATTCGGCCGTGGCCAGCAGCTTGTCGTCTGGAAGTGTGTGCCGGGGGTCTCGGTCCGGCAGGTGCGGTGCGCGCATGCCCGACAGGAACAGGCGGTCGGGCAGTCGGGTGCCGAGCGCCCGTAGCCACCGGGTCGTTTCGAAGGCGATCAGGGAACCCATGCTGTGCCCGAAGAAGGCGTACGGCAGGTCCGTGTGCTCCGCGATGAGCGGCGCGAGCGCGGCCACCGCCTCGCTCATCGACGTCAGCGCCGGTTCGGCGAACCTGTTCTCCCGGCCGGGCAACTGGACCGCACAGACCTCGACGGTGTCCGGCAGACACGTCGCCAGCTGGTAGGCGGAGGCGCCGGCTCCGGCGTGCGGGAAGACGAACAGGCGTCGCTGCGCGGTGCGTTCACGGCTGCCGAGTCCGCGCAGCCAAGCCGCCGCGACGTCAGCGGCCGTCATCGTGACGCTCGTACGGAACGCGGGGTCATGTCGGTCCACACCTGCTCGATGTGGTCCAGGCACTCCTGCCGGCTGCCGTGGGCGGCGGTGGCGGTCCACCCGGCAGGCAGGGCACGGTCGGCGAACCAGATCGAGTACTGCTCCTCGTGGTTCACCACGACCACGTACCGGTCCTCGGCGTGCGCGGTGCTCACGCGTCGATCCCGGTGAAGAAGTCGTTCTCGCGGCGGCCCCGGCCCGCGGCGACGACGCGGTCGTGCACCCACTTGCCGACGGCGAGGTCGAGCACGCCGAGTCCGAACGGCGAGAAGACCGCCGGGCGTCCGGGGTCCCGGGCCAACCGTCCGCGTAGCAGGTCGCCGAGGGTGCCGTCGATGAAGTCGCGGTTGCCGGTGCGCTGTTCGGTCAGGTGCAACGAGGTCTGCTCGCGTACGGCGTGGTCCACGTCGTCGGTGACGTTCTGGGCGGCGAGGATCAGCTCGGGGGCGAGGTCGCGCAGGGACAGGTGCAGGACGACCGGGTTGTGCGCCAGTAGCGACGGGTCGTGCAGATGCGGTTCGCCGGCCACCGTGGTCAGCACCACGAGGTCGCAGTCGGTGAACGCCTTGTCCACCGTGTCGGCGATGACGATCTCGGCCTCGGTGTGCTCGGCCATGACGGCGCCGAAGCGGCGTGCCGCCGCCGGGTCGAGGTCGAAGAGCCGGAAGCCGTCGATCTCCCAGCCGAGATCACGCAGGAACCGCCACACGTGCTGGGCGATCAGACCCGTGCCCACGATGCCGACTCGGCGGGCACGGCGCGCGCCGACCAACGTCTGCGCGCCGAGCACCGCCGAGGCGGCGGTCCGCGTCGCCGAGATGATGGAGGATTCCATGCAGGCGAACGGGTAGCCGGTCGCGCAGTCGTTGAGGATCAGCGTGGCCGAGGCGCGGGGGAGCCCGTGCCCGGTGTTCTCCGGAAAGCTGGCGATCCACTTGTTGCCGGCGACCTCGAACTCGCCGCCCAGATAGGCGGGCAGCGAGATGATGCGCGACCGGCTCCGGTGCGGGAAGCGCAGGAACGAGCTGTGCGGGTTCGAGCTCTGCCCGGCGTCGTGCACGAGGTAGGCGGCGCGGACCACCTCCACGAGCTCGGGACGGTGACGGTCCGTCTCGGCGGCGATGTCGCCCGCGCCGATCACGGTCATGGGCGGTGGGGCCAGCGTGGACACGGCTGAGTCTCCTTCAGTTGACGGCCAGGGCTTCGACGTCGGCGGGCTGTGCCGCTTCCGCGCGCAGCCGCTGGACCCACGCGGGGTCGTAGACGGTCTGGGCGTAGGCATGGCCGCGGTCGGCCGCGATGAAGGCGACCCGGGGGCGGTGCGCGCCGGGACGGTGGCGGGCGAAGTAGTCCTGGACGGCGGCGTAGGTGCTGCCGGTCGAACCGCCCGCGTACAGGCCGAACCTGGCGGCCAGGTCGGCGCAGGCCTCGACGGCTCGCGTCTCGGAGACGATCTCGACGTGGTCGATCAGCGCCTGGTCGCACAGCGGCGGCACGATGCTGGAGCCGATGCCGGGGATCCGCCGCTTCTTCGGCGGGCCGCCGAAGATCACCGATCCTTCGGTGTCCACCGCGACGACCACGCAGCGCGGGTACGTCTCCTTGATCCGGTGGGAGAGCCCGGCGATCGTGCCACCCGTGCCCACGCCGACGAACAGGTAGTCGATCGGCCCGGCCTGCGCGATCAACTCACCACCGGTGAAGCGGTAGTGCGCGTCGCGGGCATCCGGATTGGCGTACTGGTTGGGCCAGTACGCCGAGTCGAGTTCGACCAGCAGTTCCCGCACCCGGGCCAGACGTGTCTTGAGATAGCCGCCCGTCGAGTCGCGGATGGACACCTTCTCCACCCGGTCGCACAGCAGCCGGAGCTGCGTCTCGGTGGCCTCGTTGCAGTTCGGGTCTATGACCGGCACGAACGAGATGCCGAGCAGCCGGCAGTAGAAGGCCAGGGCCAGCGCGAAATTGCCGGACGACGACTCGACCACCGTCGTGTCGCGCGCTATCTCGCCGCGCCCGATCGCCTGCTCCAGGATCCACAGCGCCGAGCGGTCCTTGCTGCTTCCGGCGGGATTGCAGAACTCCAGCTTGGCGACGAGGTCGCACTGCTCGTCCGCCAGCGGAATCAGGGGGGTTCCCATGAGGCCCCTGCGGATCTGCTTCGTCCGTTCGATCAGGAATTGATCAGCGGGCCTGGGCACCATGATCCGAGTCTGGCACGGGGCCGGTCGAGGCGGCTCAACCGCGACTCAAGCGCGCCGGCTCTGCCGCCAACTCGTTGAGGGCGCGGACATAGCCGGCGAGCACCGCGTCCGCGGACGCCGGATCCCACCGGTCCGCGGAGTACTCCAGCCACGCCTGGTAGCCCTCCGCCGGGTCGGCGCACGGCACGATGCCGAAGACCAGTTCCACCCGGGCCGCGGCGGCGGCCACGTCGCGCACCGTGCTGACCAGATCCGGGAAGTCGAGCGCGGCCGGCTGGAAGTTCTGGAACGCGATCCCGTAGGAAAGACCAGCGGGCACGTCGGTCCGACCGGACTCGCGCAGCGCCCGCAGCACCTCGGTCATCGGCACCGGATTGTCCAGCACGGTCCGGATCTCGACGGTGGTGCGGTCCACCAACTCGCCGAAGCTCTCCCGTCCGTCCACAGTCACCGCCAGGCCGACGCCCAGACGCGTGCAGCTGACCAGGCTTTCGAACTCGGCGCGTTCCCGGTTGGCGTAGGACACGCTGAGGACGACGGTGCCACCGGCTGTGCCGGTCAAGTAGGCGCCCAGCGTGGCGGCGGCCACCGCGAACGGCGTGGTGTCACGCCGGCGGGCGAAGGCTTCCACTGCGGCGCGAGTCGTTGCCGGCACAGTCAATCGTGCGGTGCCGCCGTCGCCGCTCGGCCGTTCCGGTCGCGGCCGGTCGGCCCGCACCACCAACCCGAACGGCACCTGCGCGAACCGGGCGCGCCAGAACTCGATCGCGCGGGCCTCACGGACCGGGTCCCGATGTTGCTCCAGCCACCGGGCGTAGCCGGTGGCCTGCGCGCCCGGCGGCTTCAGCCTGGACGGACCGCCGGTGGCTGCGGCGCGGTACAACTCGGCCAGCTCGGTGAGCACCACGTTCAAGGCCCAGCCGTCGACGCTGATGTGGTGCAACACCAGCATCAGTGCCCACTCCTGGTCGGCCAGCCGCAGCAACCGGCACACCGGCTCGGTGCTGACCGCCAGGTCGAACGGGGTGTCCGCGAGGCTCCGGCAGATCTGCTCGTCTCGGTCGGAGGGCTCCGGGAGGTCACGCAGGTCGTCGACGGAGAGCGGGCATGGCTTGGGCGGCAACACTTGTTGCCGGTATCGACCGTCCGAATCGGACACGAACCGGCAGCGCAGGCTCTCGTGCCGCGCGGTCAGCTCGGCGAGCGCGGTGCCGAGTGCGGTGACGTCCAGCTTGCCGCGCAGCCCGATCCGGGTCGGCACGTTCCACACCTGCGGCCGGCCGGCCTGTGCGACCGCCGCCAACATGGCTTCCTGCTGCGCCGAGGCCGGCGCCTCGTCGACCACGCCGCTCAGCCGGGCCAGCAGCGCGGGCTTGTGCGCGCGCAGTTCGTCGAGCAGGCGTGGAGTGAGGACCCCGGCCGGCGCGTCGTAGCGCAGCACATCGCCGGCGGCGGTGAGCCGGACGTCGTCCTCCGCCAGCCGCGCCAGCAGCAGGTCCAGCCCGGTCACAGCTCGCCCCGGACCCGGCCCGACAGCCGCGCCACCATGCCGGCGACCGTGGGGGCGTCGAAGAACTCGCCGAGCGGGTAGTCGGTGTCGAACCGGGTGCGGATCCGGTTGAGGAGCGTGATGGCGTTGACCGAGTGACCACCCAGGTCGAAGAACCGGGTGTCGTCGGCGAACTCCCGGTTGCCCAGCACGGCGGCCCACTCCGCCCGCACCGCGCTCCTGGTGTCGAGGTCGGCGGGCGCGTGGTGGTCCCATTTTCCGTTGCCGTTCAACGGGAATTCCCGCACCACCCGCCAGTGCAGCGGCACCATCGGGCGGGGCAGCACCTCGGCGAGCTGCGCCCGCCAGCGTGCGGACTGCTCGGCCAGCGGCTCGTCGCTGCGGATGTAGCAGATCAGCTCGCCGTCGGCGGCGACCACCCGAGCGTCCGGGATGCCGGGCAGCTTGCGGACCGCCGCCGTCACCTCGGCCGGTTCCACCCGGAAGCCCCGGATCTTCACCTGGTCGTCCACGCGGCCGGCGAAGTCCAGCTCCCCGTCCGGACGCAACCGGGCCAGGTCGCCGGTTCGATACCAGCGGCGGTCCTCCGCGTCCGTGCTGAACCGGGCCGCCGTCAGCACCGGGTCGGCGTGATACCCGCGCGCCACCTGGGGACCGCTGACGTGCAGTTCCCCAACCGCTCCCGGCGGCAGCACCCGGCCCGACGCGTCCCGGATCTCCAGGCGCATGCCGGGATTGGCCGTGCCGATGGAAGGCATGCCCGACCCGTCCGGCGTCACCGGCCCCCAGGAGCAGAACACGCAGCACTCGGTGGGGCCGTAGATGTTGTACACGGTGAACGGGACGTCCGGGCGCGGGCGCGTGGTGAGGCGCTCCCCGCCGGTGCACAGCACCCGGAGCGCCGCGTCGGCCGGCCACGGCTCGCGCAGCACGGCTTCGGCGATCACGGTGGGCAGGAACGCGACCGTGATGCGAGTCCGGACGAACCAGGCGACCAGTTCGGCGGGATCGAGCCGCGTGTCCTCCGGCACCACGTGCAGTTCCGCGCCGGTCTGCAGCGCCGGCCACACCTCGACCAGGCTGGCGTCGAAACCGGTGCTGCTGTACCAGGACAGCCGGTCCTGTGCGGTGATTCCCAGCCGGTCCCGGTACACCTTCAGCACAGCCGCGACGTTGCCGTGTTCGACGGCCACGCCCTTGGGTCGCCCGGTCGACCCTGAGGTGTAGAGCAGGCACAGCAGGTCCACCGGCTTTGCGTTGATCGCCAGGCGGGTGTCGGCTCGGCCGCCGGGGTGAACGCGGGGCAGGCCGAGATCGGGCTGGAAGTCCGGCGCACACACGATGGCGGCTGGGGCGGCGTCGGCGAGCATCGCCGCGCATCGGGGCCACGGCTGTCCGATGTCCAGCGGCAGATAGGCGGCGCCGGTGGCCAGCGTGCCGAGCATCGCGGCGAGAAAGTCCGCGCCTCGGGGCAGCGCCAGCGCCACCACGTCGCCCGGGCCGACCCGCAGTGCGGCCAGCCGGTCGGCGATCGCCGCGGCGGCGGAGGAAAGCTGCGCGCCCGGAACGCGGGCGTCCGCCGCGACCACAGTGGTGCGCAATACTTCCGGCAGGGCCAGGTCGAGAACGGCGTCGTCCGAGGCCGGATCCTCGTCGACGACACCGGTGCGCAGCTCGCCGATCCGGGTGGTGGAGGTCGCGTCGGCCATACCCGCCAACACCAGTTCCAGCTGGGCCAGATAGCCGCGTGCGGTGGACTCGGCGTACAGGTCGCTGTCGTAACGCAGCCGCAGCCGCAGCCCGGAATCGGTGCGAACGGCCATCAGGGACAGTTCCAGCGGCGCGGACTCGGTGCCAGCGGTCACCGGTTCCGCCCGCAGGCCGGGCAGGTCGATGCCGGCCAGCGGCTCGTCGTCCAGGTCGACCGACACCGGGATGAGCGGCCGGGCAGCGCCGGGATCGGGGTTGACCGAGGACAGCAGCGTGTCCAGGTCGACGTGACTGCGCCGACTGGCCTGGAGGACCAGGTCGCGGGTGGCGCGCACGGCCGACCGTAGCGACAGGTCGTCGGTCAGCCGTGCGCGCAGCGGCAACAATGCGGCGAAGAAGCCGATGGTGTTCCTTGCCGCCGTGGGCCGGGCGTTGAAGGTGGCGCCGAGCAGGAACTCGTCCTGGCCGCTGAACCGGCGCAGCACGATCCGCCAGGCGGTGTGCAAGGTCGCCAGCAAGGTGACGCCCTGCTCGCCGCTCCACCGTCGCAGCGTCTCGGTGCGCTCGGCGCTGAGCACCGTGCCGACCGAGCCGCCCCGGCCGGCGACGGTGCGGGTGCGTGGCCGGTCGGTCGGCAGGTCGAGCACCGGCGGCTCGGCGCCGAGGTGCGCGCGCCACCAGTCCAGGTCGGCCGGTTCCGGCATGGCGGCGGGCAGGTCGAGGGTAGATCCTGGCGGGCCGGCCCAGCGCGGCGGCCGTGCCTCGGCGGCGGCGCGGTAGTGCTCGGTGAGGTCGGCGGCCAGCACACCGGCGGAGTGGCCGTCGGTGATGATGTGGTGGCTGTTCAGGATCAACACGTGGTCGTCGGCCGCCAGACGCAGCAGGCGCGGGGTGAACAACGGCCCCTCGGCCAGGTCGCGGTGGCGGTGGCTCTCCGCCCGGATCGCCGCGGCGATGTCAGCGTCCGGATCACCGGTGCCGAGCTCGACGGTGAGCGGTACCTCGAGTTGGTCGAGCACGACCTGGTGGAGGGTGTCGTCCGCGGGCCGGAAGACCGTACGCAAACCCGGATGCCGCTCGACCAGTCCGCGCAGGGCGGTGCGCAGCACGGACTCGTCAAGTCGACCGTGCAGCCGGACGGCCTGGATCTCGTTGTAGGCGTTGGGCCGGATCAATTGGCAGGCCAACCAGATCCGGCGTTGCGCCGGTGTCGCCGGCGCTTCCGTCCTGGCGGGCGCGGCGTCGTGGAAGCGGCGGCGCAGGCGATCGAGAGCGATCAGGCCGGTCGACACCTTCTCGGCGGGCAGGCCGAAGTCGACCAGCGCGGCGATCTCGGTGACGCCGGCGTCCCGCAGCGCGTCGACCGTGGCCGCGCAGCTTTCCGGCGTGCCGATCAGCGCCCGCCGGTCGCAGTACCGGTCGTAGGCGCGGCGGAACAGCCGTTCCAGGTCCTCCTCGCTCGCCGCCGCCAACTCTGCGGGACCGGGGCCGGCCGCGCTGGCCGCCGAGCGCATCAGCAGGGATGACCGCAGGTAGCGGATCATCGGTTCGGCGGCGTCCGCCCGGGCCGTCGCGTGGTCGTCGGTGACGTAGGTGTGCAACAGCACGGTGACCCGGCCGGCGTCCGGGTCGAGGCCCGCGTCCGCCCTGGCCCGCCGGTACACCCCGATGTTCTCGGCGAGCTGCTCGACGGTCTGGCTCATCAGGTTGGTCACGACGCCGAGGTCGAGCCGGCCGGCCTGCGCGTAGGACTCCGGACGTCCCGATGTGGCCAGGAACATCGGGGGCTGGTCCTGGACCGGCCGCGGGTACACCCGGACGTCGACCGGCTGCCCGTCGCCGGACCGGCGGGACACCGCCTCGCCCCGCCAGAGCCGCCGTACCTCGTCGAGGCCGTCGAAGGCGATGTCCCGGCGCCGGTCGAACCGCTCCGGGTGCAGCGCGAAGTCCTCGGCGTGCCAGCCGGTGCCGAAACCGAGACCGACGCGGCCGGCGGAGAGGTTGTCCACCACGGACCACTCCTCGGCGACCCGGATCGGGTCGTGCAGCGGCAGCACCACGGACCCGGCGTTGAGCCGGACCCGGCTGGTGTGCCGGGCCAGCGCGGCGGCCAGCACCGAGGGGTTCGGGAACAGGCCGCCGAAGGAGTGGAAGTGCCGCTCCGGCAGCCACACCGCGTGGAAGTCGTGCTCGTCGGCGAACCGGGCGGTGTCGAAGATCAGGTCGTAGTGGCGTTGCTGGTCGCCTTCGGCCGAGTCGCCGAAGAAGTAGACGCTGAAATCCGGCGCCGGTCGCGGCCTCACGACCGGCGCCGGCCGTGAGGCCGGGCGCGGGTCCGGGAAGTAGCCGGCGCGGCGCAACTCGCCCAGCGAGTCCTGCACGGCGTCCACGATGTGGTCGATGTCGGCGTCGGTGTGCGCGGTGGACAGGTAGCAGCTGCGCCATTCCCAGACGTAGACGCCACGCAGCAGCAGGTGGTGGTAGAGCAGCTCCAGGTCGGCGCGGTGGGTGAACCGGAACATCGAGCCGAACCAGTCCATCCGCAGCGGGAACGCCTCGTCGGCGAAGAACGTGTTCAGGCGCTCGCCCAGCCGCGCGGTGCGGGCGTTCACCGACTCCTGCACTTCCGGCCCCTGGTCGCGCAGGTGGGTCAGCACGGCGCGAGCCGCGGCCATCGACACCGGGTGCTGGATGTAGGTGCCGCCGTAGAACACGGTGTCCCGGGTGGGACGGGAATCGTCGCCGTAACGCCAGAATCCGCCGTCCACACCGTCCAGGATGTCGGCCCGGCCGGCAATCGCGCCGATCGGGAAGCCGCTGCCCAGCGCCTTGCCGTAGGTGGCGAGGTCGGCGGTCACGCCGTAGTGGTGCTGGGCGCCGCGCTGGTGCGGGCGCAGGCCGGTCAGCATCTCGTCGAAGATCAACACGATGCCGTGGCGCCGGGTCAGCTCACGCAGCGCGCGGACGAACTCGACCGGACGCAGCGCGGGATTGCGGCACTGCACGGGTTCCACCAGCACGGCGGCGATCTGCCCGGCCTGGGCCGCGATGACGTCGAGGCTTTCCGCGCTGCCGTACTCCAGCACGATCACCTCGGCGACCGCGCTGTCCGGGATGCCGGCCGAGGCCGGCACGGTGCGCAGCTGGCCGCCGGGGCGGCCGAGCAGCGAGTCGATGTGGCCGTGGTAGGCGCCGCGGAAGGTGACGATCCTGGTGCGGCCGGTCGCGGCTCGGGCCAGCCGGATCGCGGCCGAGTTGGCCTCGGTGCCGGAGTTGGCGAAGGCGACCCGCTCGGCGCCGGTCAGTTCGGCCAGCAGCTGCGCGGCCTCGCCGGTGTCGGCACTGCGCGGCCCGAGGCGCAGCCCGTGCGCCAGGTGCTCGCGCACCGCCTCGGTGACGAACTCGGGCTCGTGGCCGAACAGCAGCGCGCCGAACCCCATCGTGATGTCGACATAGCTGTTGCCGTCGACGTCCTCCAGCCGGGAGCCCCGCGCCGCGCGGCTGACGATCGGGTAGAGCATTTCCTTGGTGGCGCTGCGGAATCCGACCACGGCGCGACTGTCTGCGAGCACGCCGCGATACCGCGCTGCCTGCTCCTTGGAGCCCTTCGTGCGTTCGGTCAGCCGCCGGACCAGTTCGTCGGCATGCGCCCGCTGCCGGTCGCCGGCCGCCGCGACCATTCCCGAGTCGACGGGGACGCTGACCCTCGGGCCGTCCACCAGCGGCGCGGGCGGTTCCACCGGTTCCATCGGCTCGACCGGCACCGGCTCATCGTGCCGGGCCTGGATCGGCTCGGGTTCGACCGGTTCGGGTCGGGGTGGTTCGGTTGCGGTGCGGCGGGTGCCGATGAGCTCGGCGACCATGTTCGGGTTGGGGGCGGCATCGAGCAGCTCCGCCATGTCGATCTCGACGCCGTACTCGCCCTCCAGCGCGACCATGATGCCGACCAGCTGCAGCGAGTCGGCGCCGAGGTCCACAAAGGATCGATCCGGGTCGATCTCGCCGGGCTCGTAGCCGAGATGACGCGCCGTCAGCTCGATCACCCGGGTCACCGTTTCCGCCGCCACGCTTCCTCCCTTGTGCTGCTGATCGGGCCGCTCGCCGCCCAGCGGCGGTCCCACCCAGTGCCTGGTGGGCCGGAACGGGTAGTGCGGCAACGAGATCCGGCCGCCGCCGCTACCGGCCAGCTCGGCCGCCCAGTCGATGTCCGCGCCCAGGCAGTAGGACCGGGCCAGTTCGCCGTCCGGCCCCGAACCGATGCCCCGGTCGGGCGAGGCCGAGTCCGGGCCGGCGTTCGGGCGGTCCAGGGCGTCGGCGAGTTCGGCCGGTGTGCGGCCCAGCGCGACCAGGCGGTGGGTGAAGTGCCGTCGGCCCAGCGCCGCGGTGGTGAGCAGGTCCGTCGGGCTGGTGTCGGGATGGCGGCGCAGGTGATCGCGGTAGGCGGCGGCCAGGTCGGCCAGGGCCTGCGGATCGCGTGCCGACAAAGGCAACACGCCCGGCACCGGCCGGCGATGCCGGGCCGGGGCGGCCGGTGGCGCCTCCAGGATCACGTGTGCGTTGGTGCCGCCCATGCCGACCGAGTGCACGCCGGCCCGGCGCGGATGGTCGCCGTCGGGCCAGGCGCGGGCGTCGGTGTCGATGGTGAACGGGCTGGCGGCCAGGTCTATCGCCGGATTCGGCTCGCGGAAGTTCACCAGCGGCGGCAGCACGCCATGACGCAGCACCAGCACGGCCTTGATCAGTCCGGCCAGCCCGGCGCAGCTGTCCAGGTGGCCGATCGCGGGCTTGACGGTGCCCAGCGAGCAGAAGCCGGTCCGGTCGGTGTGCCGCGCGAACGCCGAACGCAGCGCCTCGAACTCGATCGGGTCGCCCTTGCGGGTGCCCGTGCCGTGCGCCTCCAGGTAGCCGATGGAGGTGGCCGGCACGGCGGCGGTCTCCAGCGCACGCAGCACGGCGTCGCGTTGGCCGGAGACGCTGGGCGCGGGGAACCCGGCCTTGTCGGCGCCGTCGTTGGTGACCCCCGAGCCGAGGATGACCGCGTGCACGGTGTCGCCGTCGGCCAGCGCTCGGTCGAGCCGTTTGAGCAGCACCGCTGCCACCCCGTTGCCGCCGACGGTGCCGTCGGCGGCCGCGTCGAACGGGCGGATGACACCGGTGCGGGAGATGGTGGAGCCCTTGACGTGCCGGTGGCCGGTGACCTGCGGCAGGTGCAGCGCGGAACCGCCGGCGATGGCCAGGTCGGCGTCGCCGAGGCGGACCGCCTGCGCGGCCAGGTGCACGGCCACCAGCGCGCCGGAGCAGGCCGTCGCCACGTTGATCGCGGGCCCGGTGAGGCCGAGCCGGAACGCGGCACGGGTCGCGGTGAAGTCCGCGTAGTTGCCCACCTGCACCTGCTTGACCGACATCCAGTCCGGTTCCCAGCCGGCCGCGGCCAGGTTGTGGTCGAGGTAGCTGTGCAGCGAGTAGAGCCGGTAGCCGGTGCTCGCGTAGACGCCGACCCGGGCGTCGGCGCCCGCGTAGCCGCCGTCCTCGAGCGCGTGGTGGCAGCACTCCAGGAACAGTCGCTGCTGCGGGTCGGTGATCGCGGCCTCGCGCGCCGTCATGCCGAAGAACTCGGCGTCGAACCGGTCGATCCCGGTGATCAGGCCGCTCGCGCCGGTGAAGTCCGGCGACCGGTAGTCGCGTTCCGGGACTCCGGCGGCGGCCAGTTCGGCCCGGGTGAAGCGATGGACGCGGCTGACGCCCGCGCTGATGTCGCGCCAGAACGCCGCCGGTGAATCAGCCCCGGGGAACCGGAACGCCATCCCGATGATCGCGACCCGTTCCGACGGTGGTGCTGGCATCTCGTCCCCTGTGCCATCCGAGGTAGGTGAGCAAGGACAGTCCGACGGCGATCGCGATCCCGTGCGACCCGGCCACCACGGACAGCGGCGAGAGCCGGTCCAGCAGGCCCGCGTTGACGATCATGCCGACGCCGAAACCGGTGTTCTCCACCGTCGCGGACAACGCGAAGGCGTGATCGCGCCGCGCGCTCGGCAGCCGCTGCAGAAAGGTGGTGTAGGAGACCTCGGTGAACCCGTCGGCCTGTCCCGCCAGGAACGCGAACACGAGCGTCGGCGCCAGCGGCAGGCCGGCGAAGCCGAGCACGAACGCGGCCGACATCAGCACGGTGCCGATCGCGAAGCCGCGCATTCCCGCGCTGCGACCGTAGCGCCGTACGACCTGTTGCACCACGACGTTGCCGATCGCCCAGCAGCACCAGAATTCGCTGACGAAGGTCGCCGGCTCGTGCGGGTCGAGCAGTGTGGAGTACACCGGCAGGGCCACGTTGTGCGAGGAGGAGCCGAACGCGTCCACCGCGCGCAACGCGATCATGGCCAGCACGGCGCCACCCAGCGCGGCCCACGCCCGGCGCGCCGGCGCCGCGGTCGGTTCCGGTGCCGGCTCGGTGTGGGTGTCGACGCCCGCGATCCGCACGCAGGCGACGATGACGCCGCAGCTGACGAAGGTCGCGGCATCGACCAGCATCGCGGCCGAATACCCCCACCAGGAGACGACCAGCCCCGCCGACGCGAAGCCGGCGACCATGGCCAGCGAGCGGCCGGTGATGACCAGCGAGTTCGCCCAGGTCAACCGGTCCGCGGGGACCATCTCCGGCACCGAGCTGCGTTGCGCCACCAGGAACAGCGTCGCCCCCACGCCGCTGATCAGCGCGGTCGTGAACAACATGGCCAGCCGCAGCGCGACCGGGCAGCCCACCAACGCCACCAGCGCGGCGGCCGGGGCCGCGTTGGCCCAGACCATGATCCGCCGGCGGCCGAGCCGCGCGATCAGCCGGCGCGCGACGGCGCCGGCCACCACGCCGGAGGTCAGTCGGACCGCCATGAACGCGCCCATACCGAGGACGCTTCCGGTGACCTGGTAGACGAACAGATTGAGCGCGACCATGTTGAGGTAGCTGCCGTACGCGCTGAACGAGTACGCACCCGCCAGCACCCGGAATCTCGCGCGCCAGGACACGGTGGTCACCCTCGTCCGGGCTTTTGCCGCATTGTCGCCACGAGCCCCGGGCAACAACCGCCCAAACGGCGGAGGATGCCGATCGACGAATCGGGGAGTGTCACTGCTCGACCAGCCTGAAAAGGCACACCGTCGCGACGACGTCATCCTTCTCGTCGGCCGGGGGCATCAACGGGGTCCTCGTGAGGTTCCCGCGGATTTGCCTCGTCCATTCGATCAGCAACCGATCGCCAGGCCTGCGGAGCATGGGCCCGAGTGTGGCACGAAGCCCGTCGAAGCGGCTCAACCGCGACTCAAGCGCGTCGTCTGTCGTGGACACAGCTTGTTGCTGACCAATATGTCAAGGGTATCCCGCCCGTCCTCGGAAGCGCAGATCGTCCGCCAGCAGATTCGCAACCTCGTGATGGGCCTCGGTGGCCGAGTCGACGAGTTCAGGTTTCTCATCCGCGAACGGGCCGGCCCGTTCGCGGCCTCCTTCGATGCCGTTCTGGCTGACGGGCATCACGACGGTCAAGATCCCGCCACGCTGCCCACGGGCGAACTGCTACGCCGAACGGTTCGTGCTCACAGCCAGAACCGAGCTCACCGACCGCATGCTGGCCCGGGGCCAGCGGCATCTCAACGCCGTGCTGTTGGTGAGATGGGGAGCAGCCGCCTATGCGGACAAGTCGAGAAGCAGCTGCTGCTGTACGCCGCCGGGGGCGCGGTGGCGGCGTGCTGGTCTGGTGGATGGTGAGGCACGGTGCCCGGTGGTCGCCGCTGACTGGCATGCGGCGCGCCGGCACGATGCCGGCTCGCTGCTCGGATGCATGCGGTCGAGGTTCCACCCGCTGATGCTGATACGGCACGCGGGCACAAGAATCGGGACGCCGCCAATCCCACTCCGCGTCGACGACCGCATGCACGGTGTGGCTGTCCGATGGTGCAGCGTAGGCGCGACCAGGTGTCAGCCGAGGACGTCGAAGCGGACGACGACCGGCAGCTCGCCGACCTCGCCGATGTGCAGGAGCGTCCCGTCGGGAACGGTGTGGGCGGCAACGGGACCGCCGTAGAGCCGGACGGCGGTGGTGGGGTCGAGCAGGCCGGAGCGGTGAGCGAGGGTGACGTCGCCGGCCGCGTCGGCGATGAGCGCATACGCGTGATCGCCGTGTCGGGTCCAGCGGAGCCACGGGGCGTCGCCGGGTGATACGCCGCCGAGGGGCTGGCTGCCGTGGATGGCCGAGGAGTTGACGGCCATCCAGTCCGCCATGCCTTCCAGCACTTCGCGCTGCGTCCGGGGAAGGGTGCCGTCGGCGCGTGGACCTACGTTCAGCAGCAGATTGCCGCCGCGGGAGACGACGTCCGCCAGCAGCCGGACGGCTCCGGCGACCGAGAGGGAGTGCTGCGGACCCTCGGCCTGGTTGTAGCCGAAGGAGAACCCGATGCCGCGGCAGTTCTCCCAGGCGCCGTCGCCCTCGTTCTGGCGGTTGGCCTGGTACTCGCTGGTCCGGAAGTCGGGCCGGACCGACGGTCGGCGCGAATGCGTGCCGTCCCAACGGTCGTTGACCACTCCCTCCGGCACCACCTCGCGGTACTCGGCGAACAGCGCCGGCAGGTCGTCCAGCCCGAGGTCCGGCCAGCCGATGTCGTTCCACAGCACGTCGGGTCGGTAGCGCTGGATCAGGTCGCGGACCTGCCGCAGCGCATACGCGGCGTAGGCGGACTCGTTGGCCCGGCCGTGGTCGTCGATCTCGTCCTCGTGCCGGATGACGGCACGGCGACCGGCATGCCAGTCGATGCCGCCGGAGTAGTAGACACCGAAGCGCAGGCCGTGGGCGCGGGCGGCGCGGGCCAGGTCGGCGACGAGGTCCCGCTGCGGCCCGCGGTGCACGGTGTTGCGGGAACCGGTGCCGGGCGCGTCCCAGAGCGTGATGCCGTCATGGTGCTTGGTGGTCGGCACGACGTAGCGGGCGCCGGCCCGAGCGAACAACTGGGCCAGGTCATCGGGGTCGAAGCGCTCGGCCCACCACTCGTCGAGGAAGTCGTCGTACGGCCGTCCACCATGGACGGCGCGGTGGTGCTCGAACGCCGGGCTGCCGGGGATCTGGCTGGAGTTCCAGTACCACTCGGCGTACGGGCAGTGGGCGAACCAGAACTCCGAGTCGAACGTGCCCAGCTCGCCGATCGGCTCCGCCCACGCCGGCACGGAGAAGGCGCCCCAGTGCATGAAGATGCCGAGCTTGGCCTCCTGGAACCAGGTCATCCGCGCAACGCCCCCTCGGCCGCGCCGGCGATGAAGCCTCGGGCGAACAGCGCGAACACCGCCACCATCGGCACCGACGCCATCAGCACGCCGGCCATCACCATGCTGTAGTCGGTGTTGTGGCCGACGTTGAGCTGGGCCAGGGCCACCTGCAGGGTCAGGCGGCTCGGGTCGGTCAGCACGATCAGTGGCCAGATGTAGTCGTTCCACGCGTTGACGAAGGCGTAGATGGACAGGAACGACAGGGCCGGCCGCATCAGCGGGACGGCGACGTTCCAGTACTGGCGGAAGAAGCCGCAGCCGTCGATGCGAGCGGCGTCGAGCAACTCGTCGGGCACGCCGCCGCTGATGTACTGCCGCATCCAGAAGATGCCGAACGCGTTGGCCAGCGCCGGCGGGATCAGCGCCTGCAGCGTGCCGACCCAGCCGATCTGGGACATGATGACGAACTGCGGCAGCGTGCCCAGCTGCAGCGGCAGCATCATGAACACCAGCAGCAGTCCGAACAGGACCCGGCGGCCGGGGAAGTCGAACTTGGCGAAGGCGAAGGCCGCCAGCGAGTCGATGAACACCACCAGCGCGGTGGTGACGGTCGCGACGATCAGGGTGTTGAGCATCGAGCCGAAGAAGTCGATGTTCGCCAGCACGTTGCCGATGTTCTCGAACAGGTGCGAGCCCGGGGTGAGCTTGGGCGGGCTGTGGTAGATGTCGGTGGTGGTGTTGGTCGCCATCACGATCGTCCACGCGAACGGGAACACCGAGATCGCCACGGCGGCCACCAGGACGACGTGCGGGCCGAGGCCGCGCCAGCGGCGGGTCATGGCTTCCTCCCGCGTTGCACCAGCCGCCAGTTGACCAGCACCAGCACGATGATCAGCACCAGGAACGCCCACACGATCGCCGCGCCGTAGCCGTAGTCGTTGTTCATGAAGGCTTCCTGATAGAAGTACAGCAGCGTGGTCAGGCCGGCCTGGCCGGGGCCGCCGAGGCTGGCGTTGGCCGCGTTGGTGCCGAACAGGACCTGCGGCTCGCTGAAGCTCTGCAGCCCGTTGATCGTGGAGATCACCACGGTGAACAGGATGATCGGCCGCAGCATCGGCAGCGTGATCCCGAAGAAGGCGCGCACCGGCCCGGCGCCGTCGATCCGGGCCGCCTCGTGCACCTCGGGCGGGATGGCCTGCATGCCGGCCAGGTAGATGATCATGTTGTAGCCGGTCCACATCCACGTCATCAGCGCGGCGATGACCACCTTGATCAGCCACGGGTTGCTCAGCCACGGCAGCGGCGCGATGCCCACCGCGCCCAGGATCGCGTTGACCAGGCCGAAGTTGTTGCTGAACACCGCCCCGAAGAAGAGGGTGACGGCCACGATGGAGGTGACGTTGGGCAGGAACAGCGCGATCCGGTAGAAGCCCTTGAACCGCCGCACCGAGTGCACCAGCGCGGCGAGCACCAGCGCGCCGAACAGCGTCGGCACGGTGGACAGCACCCAGATCACCAGCGTGTTGCGCACGGACAGCCAGAACACCGGGTCCCGCAGCAGGAACTGGAACTGTTGCAGGCCGACGTACTTCATCTCGCTCAGGCCGTCCCAGTGCTGGAAGGCCAGGAACAGCGAGAAGAACACCGGGAACAGCGAGAAGACGGCGAACACCAGGTAGAACGGGGAGATCGCGAGGTACTGCCGCCAGTAGGAGAGCACGCCGCGCCGTGGCGGCCGGGCCGACGCCGGCGGGGTCCGGCGCGGCCGGAACCGGGCCGGCGCCGGCCGGGTGGCGGGCGGTGACGCCAAGTCAGCTCACCCCTTGCCGCTGGGCTATCTGCTTGGCCTTGCTGACGGCGTCGTTCCAGGCGGCGTCCGGGGACTTGCCGCTGGCCTCGATGTTGCCGAGTTCGGTGCTGTACGGCGCCATCACGGCCGCGTCGGCCGGGGCCTCGTAGCTGATCGGCATGGCCTCGGCCGCGGGGCCGAACACGTCGATGATCTTCTGCCCGCCGAAGTACGGGTCGCCCGCGGTCATCGCCGGCAGCTTGTACGCGGCCGGTGCGGCCGGGAAGATCGCCGCGTCGGTGAAGCCGCGGGCGTCGTTCTCGGGGTTGAGGATCCAGCTGACGATCTTGAAGGCCTGCTCGGGGTTGCGGCACTGCTTGGGCAGCGCCAGGTACGAGCCGCCGTCGTTGGCTGGGCCGCCGGGCATCGGGGCGACTCGCCACTGGCCCTTGAGGTCGGGGGCGGCCTGCTCGATGTCCAGCGCGTGCCAGGCGGCGCCGAGTTCGATGCCGAGCGTGCCGGTGGAGATGGCGGCGTTCCAGCTGTTGTCGTCCACCTTGCCGTCCAGGCCGGCGGTGAAGCCCTTCACGGCGGTGTTCCAGGCGTTGCGGATGTGGCTCTGGTCGCCGATGAAGTGGTTGCTCTCGTCGATGAAGCGCTTGGTGCCCTGGTCGACGACCAGGCTGAACAGCTCCGGCAGGTTGCGCATCGGGTACGACTTGGGGTTGGCGCCGTGCAGTTGGGCGCCGGCGGCCCAGAAGTCGTCCCAGGTCTTGATCTGCGCGGCCAGCTTGTCCGGGTCGGTCGGCAGGCCGGCCTTCTCCAGCAGGTCCACGCGGTAGTACATGGCGGTCGGGCCGATGTCGATCGGGAAGCCGATCTGCTTGCCGTCGGTGGTCTGCGCGCGCTTGGTCTTCCAGGCCAGGTACTGCGAGGAAATGTCCTTGAAGCCGAGCTCGTTGAGGTCGAGGAATTTGCTCGCGCTGGGCAGGAACGAGGCCATGTCCTCGCCCTTGATGCCGGTGATGTCGGGCACCGACGTCCCGCCCGCGGCGAGCGTGGTGACGAGCTTCTGCTTGAAGTCGCCGCCGACGGAGCTGGCGGTGAGCGTGACGTCCTTGGCGAACTGGGCCTTTGCGTCGGCCACGACCTTGTCGCTCAGGCCGCCGCCCCAGTACCACAGGGTGAGGTCCTTGCCGTGCGCGCTGGTCGTGCCGGAACTGCCGCAGGCGGCGGTGAATCCGGCCGCGGCGGCGGTCATCGCGGATGCCTGGAGGAATCGTCTGCGGGAGAGTTCCATGGGATCGCTCCTACTGGTGCATGTGGCGGCGTACGAGATCGTCGACGAAGGCGTGGTCGGGCCGGTGGTCGGTGCCGCGCCAGCGGGCCAGGTCCGACCACCGCGGCGCCGAGGCCGCGCCGCCGATTCGCTGGACGGAAAGCGCGGCGGCCAGGGCGGCGAAGCGCAGCCGGTCGGCCAGCGGCAGGCCGGCCAGGGTGGCGAAGACGAGGGCGGCGCCGAAGATGTCGCCGGCGCCGGTTGAATCCACCGCCTCTACGGCGACGGCGGGCACGGCGGCGGTTTCGCCGGTGGTGCCGTCGATGCCGAGGGCACCGTCGGGCCCGCAGGTCACGACGGCCAGCGGCACCAGGTCGGCGAGTTTCGCCAGCGCGGCGGCGGGGGAGTCGGTGCGGGTGTAGGCCATGGCCTCGCGGTCGTTGGGCAGGAACGCGTGGCAGCCCGGCAACTGCGCGAGGATCTCCGAGCGGTGCCGTGAGGCCTCCTCCCAGCCGGCGTCGGCGAAGACCAGGGTGTCCTGGGCGACCGCCTTGCCGATCCACGCCTGCGGCTCCGGGCCGAGGTGGGCGACGGCGGCGCGGGTGGGCGGCGGGTTGGCGATGAGGTCGTCGGGGTGCAGCGGCGGGGTGGAGCCGTGGGTGATCAGCGCGCGGTCGCCGTCGTACGCGAGGGCGACGGTGAGCGGCATCGGCCAGTCGGGGATCCGTTGGGACAGCGAGAGGTCGATGCCCTCACCGGCGGCGAGCTCCTCCCAGCAGAGCGTTCCGGTGACGTCGTCGCCGAACGCGGCGGCCAGCGAGGTCCGCAGGCCGAGCCGGCCCAGCGCGACGGCGAAGTTGGCGATACCACCGGGGCTGGCGCCGCGCTCGCGGGCCCAGACCTCGGTGCCGACGGCCGGGGCGGCGGGCAGGCCGGCGAAACCGATGTCGTAGAAGAGCAGGCCCGACAGGAGCACGTCGGGGACCGTCGGTGGTGTTGCCACTCCGCAACCTTCTGTTCTGCTCGAAGTTGAGCTAGAGACTGCACCGCGTGCACGAGAATGGCAATAGCTGCGTGACTTTGAGCGAGTTTGAAGAGTAGGGTCCAGCTGTGCTTCCCGCCCGACGACACGAGCTGATCCTGCGCGCACTGCGCTCGGACGGCCCCAGCACGGTCACCGCGCTGGCGGAACTGCTGGACACCAGCCAGGCGACGATCCGCCGCGACCTGCTCCAGCTGGAGGACGAGGGCCTGCTGCGGCGGGTGTTCGGCGGCGCGGTGCCGGTCAACGGCCACGACGACCCGTTCGTCGAGGTGGCGACCGTGCGCGTGGAGGCAAAGGACGCCGTCGCGGCCCACTGCGCGTCGATGGTGCGGGACGGCCAGACCGCGCTGCTGGACATCGGCACCACCGCGCACCGGATCGCCCGGCACCTGCGCGGGCGGTCGCTGACGGTCATCACCAGCAGCCTCGCCGTCTACGAGGAGTTGGTGGAGGAGAAGGATATCCAGCTCATCCTGCTCGGAGGTGTGGTCCGCCGCGACTACCGCTCGCTGGTCGGATTCCTCACCGAGGACAACCTGCGCCAGGTGCACGCCGATGTGTTGTTCCTCGGCACCAGCGGGATCCGGCCCGACGGCCACGTGCTCGACACGACGGCCGTCGAGGTGCCGGTGAAGCGGGGGATGATCGCGGCCGCGGAGAAGGTGGTGCTGGCCGCCGACGCCGGGAAGTTCCCCGGCACCGGCATGGCCCGCGTGTGCGGGCCGGAGGATCTCGACGTCGTGGTGACGAACGGGCCCGCGGACGCGGCGACCCGGGACGCGCTGCGCGAGGCTGGGGTGGAGGTCGTGGAGATTTGACTTCTTGTCCGCTCGTGAACGAGAGGGACTCCTGCGGCTTGCGCCGTAGGGCTTCCTGCTTCGCCGCCGACCGCCCCAGCCGGGGGGACTCCCGTTGAGGTCTTGCATCGGCTCCACAGGCCGACACCGCCAGTCCGGCGGTCAGAAGATTCGTCGCCGCGTTCACGTCCCGGTCATGGGTCGAACCACAGCCACACCTCCAACTGCGGATGTGCAGCGGCATCCTGTCCCGGAGCGCGCCGCAGATCGAGCAAAGCTTGGACGAGGGAAACCAGCGGTTCACGACCACCAGGTCCCGTCCATACCAGGCGGCCTTGTACTCCAGCATGCTGCGGAACTCTCGCCACGCGACGTCGCTGATCGCGCGGGCCAGGCTGCGGTTCTTGACCATATTCCGCACGGTCAGGTCCTCGATCACGAGCGTTTGGTTCTCACGCACGAGTCGAGTGCTCAGTTTGTGCAGATGGTCCCGACGCCGAGCTGTGATCTGCGCGTGCACACGGGCCACCCTGAGGCGGGCCTTGTCTCGATTGTTGGAACCTGGGGACTTACGGGCCAGGGCACGCTGTGCGGCTGCCAGACGCTGCCGGTCCCGCCGCTCGTGTCGGGGATTGGCGATCTTTTCCCCCGTGGACAGGGTCAGCAGGTGGTTCAGGCCGACGTTGATGCCCACCGCGGAGCTGGCAGTGGGCAGTGGCCGGACGTCGGGGTCCTCACAGAGCGAAGACACGAACCAGCGCCCTGCGCTGTCTCGGGTCACTGTCACCGTGCTCGGCGACACCCCCTGCGGAAGCGGTCGGGACCACACAATGGGCAGGGGCTTGCTCATCTTGGCCAGGGTCAGCTGGCCATCGTGGAACCGGAACGCGGATCTGGTGTACTCCGCCGAGGCGCGGGACTTCTTCTTGGACTTGAATCGCGGATACTTCCCACGCTGGGCGAAGAAGTCTGTGAAGGCGGTTTGCAAGTGGCGCGAAGTCTGTTGGAGAGGAACCGAGGAGACATCACTCAGATGGGCCAGCCCCTCGGTTTTCTTCCACGCGGTCAGCAGCGCAGAGGTGGCGTTGTACGTGATCCGTTCCTGCCGCAGCGCCTACGCCTCGGTGCGAGCTCGCAGGGCGAGGTTGTAGACCGTGCGCACGCATCCGAACGTGCGGGACAACTCGGCCGCCTGCGCGTCAGTTGGATGGAAGCGGTACTTGAACGCCCGCTTCACGTTCGTGGTCACGGCAAACAACCTACCGCGTCGGCCGATGAGCCCCCACGGGCGGTCTGTGGCATGTGGACGGTGATTCGTGCTGGTGACGGACCGCTCTTGCCTGTCTGGCTGCGCAGTGGTCAGTTTCGACTCCAGGCTGATGCCGATGGTCTCCAAGGAGGTTCCCTATGAGGCTGACGATCCTGGGCGGGGGCGGTTTCCGCGTCCCGCTGGTCTACCGGGCGCTGCTGGCCGACCGGGGCCCGGGACGGGTCACCCACGTCACCCTGCACGACCTGGATCCGCGGCGGCTGGACGCCATCGTGAAGGTGTTGCGGGAGCAGGCTTCCGGCCACGACGACGCGCCCACTGTGGACGTCACGACCGATCTGGACGTGGCGGTGGCCGGCGCGGACTTCGTCTTCTCGGCGATCCGGGTCGGTGGCCTGGCCGGTCGGGCCGCCGACGAGCGGGTGGCGCTGGAGCTGGGGGTGCTCGGCCAGGAGACGGTCGGCGCCGGCGGCATCGCGTACGGGCTGCGCACGATCCCGGTCGCGGTGGACATCGCCCGCCGTATCGCCCGGCTGGCCCCCGAGGCCTGGGTCATCAACTTCACCAACCCGGCCGGCGTGGTCACCGAGGCGATGAGCCACCACCTCGGCGACCGGGTCATCGGCATCTGCGACTCGCCGGTCGGCCTCGGCCGCCGGGCCTGCGGCGCACTGGGCGTGGACCCGGGCCAGACGTGGTTCGACTACGCCGGCCTCAACCACCTGGGCTGGCTCCGGGCGATCCGGGTCGGCGGCGTGGACATGCTGCCGCGGCTGCTCGCCGACGAGGACGCGCTCACGTCGTTCGAGGAGGGCAAGCTCTTCGGCGCCGACTGGCTGCGCTCGCTGGGCGCGCTGCCCAACGAATACCTGCACTACTACTACTTCAACCGTGAGGCGGTCGCCGGCGCGCGGGCCGCCGAGCAGACCCGTGGCGCGTTCCTGCTCGACCAGCAGTCCCGTTTCTACGAACGGATGGAGACGCCCGGCGCCCCCGCGTTCGCGACCTGGGACGCCACCCGGCTGGAGCGCGAAGTCACGTACATGGCCGAGAACCGCGAGGCCGTGGACGCCGGCGAGCGCAACTCGTGCGACCTGGACTCCGGCGGTTACGAGAAGGTCGCCCTGGCCTTGATGCGGGCCATCGCGCTGGACGAGCGGGCCACGCTCATCCTCAACGTCCGCGGCCGGGGAGCGCTGCGGCCGTTGGACGACGACGCCGTGGTGGAGACCAACTGCCACGTGGACGCCAACGGCGCCCGGCCGATCATCGGCGAGCCGCTGCCCGATCACGCCGTCGGCCTGGTGACTGCCGTGAAGGCCGTGGAGCGGGACACCATTCGGGCCGCCACCACCGGCGACCGGGCGGCCGCGCTGCGCGCCTTCGCCCTGCATCCGCTGGTCGACTCCGTCGCCGTCGCGCGGCGGCTGCTCGACGGCTACCTCGCCGACGTTCCCGGCCTCGACTACCTTCAGGGGGCGGCCCGTGTTTGACGACCGCAGGCAGGTGGAGGCGCGCCTCGACCGCGTCATGGAGCAGCGGATCCGGCCCGCCGTGTACGGCGCGACGGTCCCGTTGACCCTGACCGCGTGGCACGTGCCCGACGAGCCGGTGCCAGTGTCCGAGGCGCTGGCGGCGAAGTACGAGCCGTTCGCCGTCGGGCAGCGCTGGGGCCGGCCATGGTCCACAAGCTGGATTCGCGCGGTCGGCACCGTGCCCGCGGAGTGGACCGGCAAGCGCGTGGAGGCCGTCTTCGACCTCGGCTTCATCGGCGACTGGCCCGGCGGCCAGGCCGAGGCGCTGGTGTACGACGCGACCGGCCAGCCGGTGAAGGGCATCGAACCGCGCAACCAGTACGTGCCGGTATCCCACCCGGCGGTGGGCGGCGAGCCGGTGGAGCTGCTGCTGGAGGCGGCCGGCAATCCCGACATCCTCGCCAACGGCTTCCTCCCCACGCAGCTGGGGGACAAGCTCACCGCGCCGCCGGATCCGCTGTACACCTTCGCCCGCGCCGACCTCGCCGTGCTCGACGAGGACGTCTGGCATCTCGTGCTGGACATCGAGGTCGCCGCCGAGCTCATGCGGCAGCTCAGCGAGCACGACACCCGCCGGCACGAACTGTTGCGCGCCTTGGAAAGGATGCTCGACGCCCTCGACATCGCCGACGTGTCGGCGACCGCCGCCGAAGCCCGGGCCGAACTGGCCTGGGTGCTGTCCCGGCCGGCGCACGCCAGCGCGCACACCCTGTCCTCGGTGGGCCACGCGCACATCGACAGCGCCTGGCTGTGGCCGCTGCGGGAGACGGTCCGCAAGACTGGGCGCACCTTCGCCAACGTCACCGCGCTGGCCAAGGACTACCCCGAGTTCGTCTTCGCCTGCTCCCAGGCGCAGCAGTACGCGTGGGCCAAGGCGCACCATCCCGCCGTGTACGCCCGGATGCAGGAGGCGGCCAAGGCCGGCAACTGGGTTCCGGTCGGCGGCATGTGGGTGGAGGCCGACGGCAACCTGCCCGGCGGCGAGGCGCTGGCCCGGCAGTTGGTGCACGGCAAGAGGTTCTTCCTCGACGAGTTCGGCACGGAGTGCGAGGGCGTGTGGCTGCCGGACTCCTTCGGCTACACGGCGGCGTACCCGCAGTTGGCGAAGCTGGCCGGGATGCGGTGGTTCCTCACCCAGAAGATCTCGTGGAACCAGACCAACAAGATGCCGCACCACACCTTCTGGTGGGAGGGCATCGACGGCAGCCGGGTCTTCACCCACTTCCCGCCCGTGGACACCTACAACGCGGTGTTCTCCGGCGAGGAGCTGGCCCACGCCGTCCGCAACTATGCCGACAAGGGCGGCGGCACGCGGTCGCTGGTGCCGTTCGGCCACGGCGACGGTGGTGGCGGCCCCACCCGGGAGATGATGGAGAAGGCCCGGCGGCTGCGTGACCTGGAGGGCTCGCCGAAGGTGGTCGTGCAGGACCCCAACGTCTTCTTCCGCGAGGCGCAGGCGGAGTACCCCGATGCGCCGGTGTGGTCGGGGGAGCTGTACCTGGAGCTGCACCGCGCCACGTACACCAGCCAGCACCGCACCAAGTCCGGCAACCGACGCAGCGAGCACCTGCTGCGGGAGGCCGAGCTGTGGGCGGCCACCGCGGCTCTCCGTACGGGCTTCCCCTATCCGTACGAAGAGTTGGACCGGCTGTGGAAGACGGTGCTGCTGCACCAGTTCCACGACATCCTGCCCGGCAGCTCGATCGCGTGGGTGCACCGCGAGGCCGAGGCCACCTACGCCGCGATTGCCGCCGAGTTGCAGGACATCGTCGCCGACGCCGCGGCGGCGCTGGCCGGTGCTGCGGGCGACGTGCCGTGGGTGCTCAACGCCGGCCCTCGCTCTCGTACCGAAGTCGTTGCGGTGCCGAAGGAATTGGCCGCCAACGGGCAGGATTTGTCCGACGGAACGGTAGCGGTGTTTGTCGCGGCGGAAGGTTCCAGCGCGGGGCCGTTGGTCGCGGCTGAACCGCAGGCGACGGTCGTCGTCAGCGACCGGGTGCTGGAGAACGGCCTGGTGCGGGTCGAGTTCGACGACGACGGCCTGTTCACCTCGGTGCGGGACCTGGTCGCCGACCGTGAGGTGCTGGCCCCCGGCGAGCGCGGCAACCTGCTGCGCCTGCACACCGACCTGCCGAACCAGTGGGACGCCTGGGACATCGACAAGCACTACCGGCACCAGTACGTGGACCTGACCGCCGCGGAGTCGATCACGGTGGTGGAGCGTGGGCCGCTCGTCGGCGCGATCCGGGTCGAGCGGCGGTTCGGCGACTCGACGCTCGTGCAGACGATCCGGCTGCGCGCGGGCTCGCCGCGGATCGACATCGAGACGGAGATCGACTGGCACGAGCGGGAGAAGATCATCAAGGCGGCGTTCCCGCTGGACGTGCACGCCGACCGCTCCGCCGCCGAGATCCAGTTCGGCCACGTCTTCCGGCCCACCCACACCAACACCAGCTGGGAGGCCGCGCGGTTCGAGGTCTTCTGCCACCGCTGGGTGCACGTGGCCGAGCCCGACTACGGCGTCGCCGTGCTCAACGACTCCACCTACGGCCACGACGTCGGGCGCACCGCCCGTGACGACGGCGGCACCACGACCACCCTCCGCCTCAGCCTCGTCCGCGCGCCACGCAGCCCCGATCCGCAGGCCGACCAGGGCCCGCACCGGATGACCTACTCCCTGCTGCCCGGCGCTTCCGTCGCCGATGCCGTCGACGGCGGCTACGCCCTCAACCTGCCGCTGCGGGTCGTTCCCGGCTCCGCCGGTTCGCCGCCGGCGCCACTGGTGGCCGTCGACGGCCGCAAGGTCGCCGTGGAGTCCGTCAAGCTGGCCGACGACCGTTCCGGCGATGTCGTGGTGCGCCTCTACGAGGCCCTGGGCACCCGGGCGTCGACCGTGCTGCGGCCCGGCTTCGCCGTCTCCCGCGTCCAGGTCACCGACCTGCTGGAGCGCCCGCTCGGCGAGGACGTGCCGGTGGGGCCGGACGGGACGGTGCCCCTGCGGCTGCGCCCGTTCCAGGTTCTCACGCTGCGGCTCACATCTGCACGCTGAGGTTCCCCGACCGCGGATGTTGAGCTTGCGGTAGACGCCGGTGAGGTGCTGCTCGACGGTGCTGTAGGGCTTGCTGGCGATCTCGCGGTTGACGTGGCCGGAGCGGGCCAGCATGGCGACGCGGCGCTCGGTGTCGCTGAGGGCGTTGGCTTCCTCGACGGCGTTGGTGCGCATCTCGGGCACGTCGGGGCCGGGTTCGGCCTCGCCGCGATTCGTCGGCGCGAGGCTCCCCAGCCTGGCGTGCTCGACTGAAGCAAGGCGGAAGTTTCTGCCGCAGCCGGCTGGTCAGACCCGGTCGGTGCCGGCCGTGGGCCGCTGCCGGGAGACACATCGGCCGGCCCGGGTTGCCCCGGACCGGCCGACGCCATCTCGCGGTGTGCCCTCCAGCGGCGCCCTAGCCGTTGGAGCCAGGCCGGTTCACGTGAACTCGGTGAGGGGGAATGACCGGACACACCGCGGCGGGACGAGGAAGTTCTGCCGGCGGGTCGCGGTGATGAACCGTTCCAGGCCGTTGTCGTCCGGGTCGACCTTGAACTGGACCTGGAGGTCCTGCGCGGCCACGGCGACGCGCATCCGGCGGAACGATTCCGCGGTCGGCATGAACGCGCTGAACTCGAGCTTCGGTTGCATGCTCCCGGCGGCGACGGTGGTGCCGCCGGGGAACGTCTGGAAGGCGGGCACGTCCAGGCTGGACAGTCCGGGGCCGTCGACCCGGATGTGCAGGGGTGTGCCGTCGGCCGCCCGGGAGTTGCGTTGCAGGGCCGACTCGTGGCCGATGCGGCCGAGGCCGGTGAAGGACTGGGTCTGCTGCACGCTGGCCGGCGAGTTCGGGTTGAACTGGCCGCCGGCGTTCTGCGCGTTCAGACGGGCGTCGTTGGGGCCCTGGAACTTGTTGGTGACGTAGGCGGGGCAGCCGCCGTTGGTGAAGGGGTCGTTGGCGTTGAAGGGCGCCGGCAGGCCGTTGGCGGTGGCGATCTGGTTGGAGCGGAACATGTACATCTGCCGTTCCTGGGCGTCCTCGCCGTCGGCATGACGAGGATCCTGGTTGGGCAACGCGTAGAACTGGAACAGGTCCTCGATGTCGTGGGAGAGGTGCTGGATGCCGCCGTCGTCGAAGTAGTCGCCGGAGGAGGCGTCGGTCAGCTGCGCGGAGTCGTTGCCGGCGAAGGTGCAGATCTGCGCCGGCCCGGCGGAGTCGGTCTGCTGGTCCAGGAAACCCATCCACATCGGCGAGTCGGGGTTGATCCGCGACGCGTACTCGAAGTGGTGCGAGTCGGCCATCTGCCGGGGCAGGCCGCGTTGGACGAACTGCACCCTGGTGGTCTGAAATGAGATCAGCCCTCGGAAGTGGGGCGAGGGCACAGAGGAGCCGGCCAGGCTGTTGCTGCCCTTGAGCCAGGCGAGCACGTCGTTGAGGTTGCTCACCGAGTCGCTGCGCATGTGGAACAGCATGTGGTTCTGCTCGATGGCGACGTTGACGTTGAAGCGGTCCTTGGTGACGTTGGGCACGGGGGCGTGCGGGCCGCCGACCAGGCCGCCGATCACGTCGGTGGGCATCGGCACCGCTTCGGCCAGCGCGTTGGTGGTGCCGTCGGGATTCTGTCCGGAACGCAGTTGGGGCATGAAGGTCTGGACCAGGTCGCCGTTGATGCCGCCGGGCAAGAGGTTGAAGTACGGCACGCCGTAGGAGACGAACACGAAGATGCCGCTGGGGCTGAAGTCGTAGCAGCTCTCGATGGTGTCGAGCGCGTCGGACAGCACCTGTTGGTCGTTCGACGTCGGGGTGCGGGTCAACACGGCCGGCACGAAATAGGTGAACACCGGTCCGAATTGGGCGGTCACCTTGCCGGCGCCGTCGTTGAGGGTGAGCGGTGGTGCGATGAAATCGCCGATGTCGAACTGGATGTTCGGGAACGAGGATGAGCCGCCGGCGGTGGCCGCCGCGGCCCGCACCGGTGTGACGGCGACCTGCTCGATCATCGCGAGCTGGGTCGCCACGGCGAGCCCGAAGCCGGCCCTGAGCGCTCCTCGTCTGCTGAGGCGCGGGCCCTTGAAGTCGTTGAGCGGCATGGATGTCCCTTCTCACGCCGGCGAGGAACAGCCCCACCTGCCATCCGTACCTGACCCAGTAAAGGCGTCCGCACCGGCGGCCGGAATTGGCAAGAAATCCCTAGGTATGACAACAACTACTTAGGTGTCCGCGATCTGGGCCCGACATGGTGTGGTCCTGCGGCCACGTGCTTGATCGTGGCGACCAGCCAAGGAACACTGAGCGGCACACAGAATCGTGCGACCGATACCGAGCGTGCCTCGTTGTGGGGTGTCGTCAACAATTGCCAAATATCAGCGTGGCCGGCACGCGCGAGAGACATCGCCGGAATCGGGCCGGCATGCTCGCGCCGGCCTGGCGGCCCGATCGACCTGCACCCCCAGCCGGCGCGACGGCCGAGCTGACGACAATCATCGGCTGTCCTTCACTGCACAGTGGTTTCCTGGCCCAGAGTCAGAAACCGCCGGACACCTCGATGTTCTGCGCGATGACCCACCGGCCGGCCTCGCTCACCAGCGACGCGATCGCCAGCCCGATGGCGTCCGGCTCGCCGACGCGGCCGAGCGCGGTCCTGGCCGCGAGGCCGAGGGGACCGCGTTGGACGGCGGCCGCTCTGCACGTGGCCGCGATCATGGATGACCCCAGAACCCTCAAGCCGGCCATCGCGACGCTCTCGGGTTCGCCGTCACCTCTGCGGTTCGAGTTGCAGGAGTGGCTGGGGGCTGTTGCCGCTGAAGTGGACGACGAGGCGATGGAGATCAGACGCCGTCATGGTCTGGGTGTCGGGCGAGGGGGTCAGCACTTGCAGCGTGTCCGGCCTGTCCTGTTCCGCTCTGTGTCGCGATGTCTTGACGACCCTGATCGGCAGGTGCGGGAGGCGGCGCTGGCCGCCTGCGTGCCGTTGTTGGATGATCCGCCTTCGGGGTCGTCGTGCCGCGTTGGCGCCGCTGACACGTGACGTGGTGGCCACCATAGTGGAGTGGCATCACCGGCTGTGGGCGATCCGCGGCCCGCTTGGTGCTGGCCGTCGACCGTGGCCGCCGCTCAGACGAGTTTGCACGGAATGTCGGCGTTCTCGTCCAGGTGATAGGACGCGCACACCCGGTGGTAGCCGTCCGCGATCACCAGGTCGTCGTTGACCCGGAGGTTCTCGCGGGTGTGCCCGCGGACCAGCAGCACCGGCGACAGCAGCTCGCCGCGTTTGACCTTGCCCAGGTCCTTGGCCACGTGCGCGTTGTCCGCCGGCAGTAGTGCCAACCGGCTGGCGCGCAGGATGTCCTTGGCCTTGCGGTGGACGAGTGTGGCGGCTCGGAGCAGGTCGACCATGCTGTCGGCGACTGCCTCGTCGGTGACGAGCGTCAGGTAGTCGTGCGCCGCCGGGTAGTCGTGCTCGTCGGGCTCGCTCTTCCAGTGTTCCTTCACGACGTGTCCCTCCTCGTATCGCCACCGGTAGACGGTGCCGGGCCTGGGCTGCCCGCTGCGCGCGTCGCCGCCCACGCCGTCACCGCGACGCTGACCATCGCGGCGGCCAGGATCGCGCCGCCTTCCCCGCTCTCGAGCAGATTGGCGCGGGTGCCGATGGTGACCGCGGCGACGGGCACGCCCATCTGCGCCCCAGCCAGCAGCGCCAGCGGCAGTGGCTGACCCAGTAGCCGGGCCGCTGCGTGCACCATGACTGTCGCCACGGCCAGCAGCAAGGCAAGGATGATCATTCGGGGTTGGCTGGCCAGCGCACGCAGGTCCAATGACGCGCCGAGCCACACGAAGAACACCGGCCCGAGGAATCCGTCGGCCACCGCGAACAGCTGCCGGGCCAAGCGTCGCGGCTCGCCCTCGGCGGCCAGCGCCAGGCCGATCACAAAGCCGGCCAGCATCACCGACACGCCCACGAGCTGTGCCAACCCTGCCAGGCCGAACACCGAGATCAACGCGATCCGTAGCTCGATGCCGAAATGCCGACGCTTGCTCAGCTTGTGCACCCGCTCGGTCACGCCCCGCGCGCGCAGCCAGCGCATGGCCGCGAACCACGCCGCGCCGACGCCGATCACCGCGAGCGCGCCCAGTCCGGCCCGGCCGGCGCGCGAGGGATCCTCCGCCAGCGGCAGCAGGACGATGCAGGCGGTGTCGGCGATCGCGACGTGCACGATGGTGGCGATCGCTGCCGGCGTGTCCAAGCCCTTCTCGTCGATCACCGGCATGACCAGTGCCGCCGAGCTGGAGGCCAGGAGCACCGCGTACAGCAGACCGTGGCCGGTGCCGGTCAGTGCCGCCACGCCGAGCCCGGCGGGCACGGCCAACACGCCCACCAGCCCGGCCAGCAGCGCCCCTCGCCGCAGCGCCACCCGCAGCGCGGCGTTGCGCAGCGGCACGTGACTGCCGGCCACCAGCATCACCAGGGCGAAACCGGCCGAGGCCAGGAAGGACAGCGCGGGCTCGTCCGCGTCGACCCAACCGAGGCCGGTGCGCCCCAGCACCACTCCGAACGCGATCTCACCGACCACCACCGGCACCCGGAACCGCTTCGGGGTGGCCAGTAGCGGCCCGGCGAGCCCGACCGCCAACACCAGCGCCAACGTGAACAGACTCATGGCCGCTCCTCCTTCCACCCAGATCGGAGCATTGTGCGGGCTCACGTGCCGGGTGTCACCGCCGGCACGCGGCCACGGGGGCATGACGCGGGGTGGGTCCTCGCGATCACCGCGAACTCGGCATGACGATCACCACGGGTCGGGCGTAGTTGATCGCGTGCCTGACTCGGTGAGCGTCGCCTGGGGGCCTGCCGCCCTGCGGGTCTTTCGGGGCCTGCGGCCTGGATGTTCGGCTGTGGATGGGGACCATCCTGGCGGCCTTTGGTGGACGCCTCGGCGTACCTCACCGACGCCGGCCAGGTGACGCAGTTCTTCACCGCGCTGGTCGGGGTGGCCTTCACCGCGACGGTCATGGGCCGCACCCTGGACTGTGGGTACCAGGGTGCCGTCCACGATCAGCGCCGCGTCCTTTGCGAACCGCTTGCGCGGCTTGACACGAGCTTCGGGCCGAGGTGGCCTATGAGGCGACTGACCGCGGATTTCGACACGCCGAACGGTAGTGCCAGTTGCCGCTAACGGACTAGCTACCGTCAGCTCATGGCCTCTGACCGGCACTCAAACAAAGTCGCGGTGGCAGCTGTCGTCGCACTCGTGGTCGGTGCCGCCCTCGTCCTGCTATTGCAGGTGATACCGCCGACCGACGAAATCAGCGCGCTGGACACCACGCTCAGCGAGTACGGTACGGGGAGGAACAAATGGATCTTCAATCTCGCGCTGATCCTGCTGGCCACGGGTTCGGTGGCCGGTCTGGCCATGCTCCTACGTGAAGGCAGGCTACCGGTGCCGGCAGCCGCACTGGGCGCGGTCTGGTCGGTTGGGCTGCTGGTGATCGTGGCGTTCGCCAAACACGACTGGCGGATCGACCCGACCATGGACGCCGCCGGGATGGCGCACCGAGCCGCAAGCATCGTCGCGTTCGTCTGCCTTCCGCTGGCCGTGCTCGCTTCGGTGCGGCGGGCGTTTCCGTATGCACCACGACGGCGACTGACTGCGCGGCTGCTGGCCATCGCCTCGTTCGCCTGGATTACGGTGATCGTCGGTGCGATCGTGGTCGCGATCCGCACGGGCCATGACTGGTGGCTGAGTACCCCGTACGGCCTCGAGGAACGGGGCTTGGCCCTGACCGAACTGCTCGCCCTCGCCGTACTGATCCTTCCTGTGTGTGATCGGGTGGCCCGGGTACGTCCCGCCGCACGCACACGAGGTGGCCCGCGCCCACACCAGCTGGGAACGCGAGAAGGCCGTTCGGCTCACTGAGGCCGGCTGCCGGTCACGGTGCTCGACGGTGATCCAGCCAACTGAATCTCGGCCGCCGTCGTCCAGGCCCGGCTGTGGCACGCCGGTGACTGCGCGGATCTGCTGCCCGAGGCAGTTGTCTCCGTGCCGGCCGACCTGCTGGCGGCCAGGCGCAGGTGCGGCCGCGCTCCGTCCGCAACCCCAGGCGCGGTAGCGCCCGCAGGAGCACGCGCACAACGGACAGATGCGTCACAAGTGCGCGTTACGCGTTCGGATCCCAGTCTGCGAGCTGCTCCATCGGCTCGGTGTCGCCGGTGATCTCCAGACCGTCGAGCGGGGCGCGCTCGTAGAAGTAGAGGACAAGTTCGCTCGCTGCGCCCCGCATCACCATGTCGCCAGGCTCCGCGTCGGCGGCGAGGTCGTCGCAGCGGACGCCGTCGGCGTTGAGGGTCAGGCGCCAGGAGCGGCCCTCGGTCGTGTGCAGGTCGATGGTCGCCGGCTTGAACGGCCAGGGGACGGTCGTCGCCGAGACGGTCGTCAGGAACTCGTCGACGCCTTCGACCGCGACGTCCGTCGGCAGCGGCTGTGCGGCCCCCTGGGAGAGTTGGGCGTCGTAGGTGTGGACGGCGATCTCCTGGATCTGGTGCCGGGCCACGGCTCCGCTGGTCTCCGGGGCCTGCGAGCGGCCCCACCAGGTCCAGCAGCCGCGGTTCGGGCCGGCCTCGCGCATCGCGTCGAGCATGAGCTCGGTCGACTCGGCGAGCCAGGCATCCAGAGCTTCGCGGTCACGGGGCGCGGTCGGGGCGCCCTTTGGGTCCGTCTTCGCTGGGGGCTCAGCGCCCGGACCCGCCGCGACGATGGCGGCCTGGCGGCGGCGGCCGTCGCCGAGGTGCTGTGCCAGTTCGCGCAGCGTCCAGTTCGGGCAGGTCGGGACCGGGACGTCGAGGTCGGGGGCGGACGCGATCGCGGCGCGGAACGCGGCCGAGCGGTCTTCGATCAGCCGCAGGAGCTCGGGGAACTCCACAGTGTTGTGCACCTCAGTGGTGTATCACGGCGCTCCAGCCGCCGGTAGCGAATTTGTCGGACGAAGCGTCGACGGCCGGGCGGAGCGCAGCGTGAATCTCGGGACGCTGTCCGTCAAGGCTCGATCGATCGCGTGGTGGCGGCGAGTTCCCGCACGGCGTCGGCAACGGCGGGGGAGTCGTTGCGCAGGATCTTGCTGTGGTTGCTGGGGACCTTCGCGCTCACCTTCACGTTCGGGTTGTGGGCGACGATCGGGTCAAGCACTTTGCGGCCCTCGTCCATCTCGCCGTCCTTGCTGCCGAGGCTGTCGCCGGTGGCCAGCACGAACCGCACCGGGCAGGTGAGGCGCTCGATGACGGGCCCGCTGGCGGCGGAGATCTCGTTGCACTCGATGTTGACGTCGGCGTGCTGGTCGGCGGTCATCTTCGCGGCCAGGCCCAGGCGGCTGGCGATGGGGAACGCCCACCGCATCCGGCGGAACAGCCTGCGGATCCGCTCCCGGCCGGCCTCGCCGGTCAGGCCGATCGGAAAGGCGTCCACGGTGACCAGACCCTGGACGCGGTCGGGGTTCCGGTCGGCCCAGTGCCAGCCGAGGATGCCTCCGTAGGACCAGCCGACCAGCAGCGGCCGTTCCACGTCCCGCGCCGTGAGCACGGCGTCCAGGTCGCGTAGGCACGCCTCGAACGAGTAGTCGGCCGAGCGTCGCGACTTGCCGCGGGCGCGCTGGTCGTAGGTGATGTGCCGGTAGCCGGTGCCGAGGTCGGCGATCACGCGCTTCCAGTGCGACTGGTCGGCGTAGGCGCCGTTGAGGTAGACCACGGGACGGCCGGGGCCGCCGGTGTCGCTGACGTACAGGGCGGTGTCGTCGACCGGGAGCATGCCGGTCCAGGCGGTGCTGGTCATGGGACTTTCCTTTTCTAGAGGCGGACGTCAGGCGGCGGGGTGGATGACGATGTCGTCGAGCCGGGCGCGGGCGTAGACCTTGACGGTGGTGTCGGCGTTGTCCTGCGCGGGTACCGAGTTGCGGACGGGTCCCTTGGTGCTGTTGGCGTCCACGTCGGCTGCGGTTCCCTCGGCGATGCCGACCTGGATGCCGCCGGCGGCGTTGCGGAGGTCGGCGTGGCCATGCGTGATCCGTCCGATCCGGATGGGACAGGTGGCGGCCTCGGCGGTGACGCTGCCCTCGGCCACGTCGATGTCGAAGCTGCCGCCACTGGCCGCCTTGAGGTCGACATCGGACCGGGCGCGGCCGATCCAGACCCCGCCGGATGTGCCGTGGTACCGCACGGGGCCCTCGACCTCGTCGATCCGCACGCCGGCGGAGACACCGTCGATCTCGACGGAACCGGCGACATGGCCGATCGAGACTCTGCCGGCGGCGAGGGTTCCCCGCAGCGCGGCGACCCGGTCGAGTTGAATTTGTCCCGAGGCCACCTCCACCTGGCAGTTGCCGAACACCCCGTCGGCCCGCGTCTCGGAGAAGGCGCTGCTCAGGACCAGGCGGGAGCCGGCCGGCAATCCGACCGTGATGGCGACCGAACCGCTCTTGTCGCCGGCCTTGACCGTCTCGACCGACAGCTTCCCGTCGGCGAAGTTGACCTTGGTCTTCTCGGCCACCTTCACGTGGGACTGGTTCGCGCGGTTGACCGGTTCGACCGTCACCACAGTGTCCGGGCGCTCGCTGGCGGTGACCCGGACCCGGGCACCTGCGGTGGACAGCCTGGCGGTGATCGGCTGAGGTGTCTCGAAGGTTGGCATGGCTGTACCTTCGCCGGCCGTCCTGACACGGCGCAGTCACCGCGCTGACACGGGCCCGACCAGAGCTGAGGTCGACCCTTACGCGATCTTTGCGGTCCGGCCCGACTTCTTGACGTCGTTCGAGCGGCGAGACCGTGATCATCCCGTGGTACAACGACTTCGGGGATCAACAGGGTTGTTCAGAGGGGGAAGTGACATCGGTGGGCGCTGCCGCCACACCGGTGACCAATCACCGGGAGGCCGAGCTCGCGCTGCGCGAGCTGAGATCGGCCGGGGAAGGGATCGCGGCCGAGCTGCTCGCGGTCGAGGACAGTCCGGGGCGGAGATTTCTCGACGGGGCGAGCCTGTCGGGGGTCACGCTGGACCGATGGACCGCGGCGAAGGCGGACCTGGGTGCGTTGTGGGCGCACTATGCGCTGTTTCAGCAGGTGCTCGCGACGGCCGAGAGCACGAGGGACCTTGCCCGGCTGACCACGCTGCTGCGTGGGCCGGCGGTGGAGCTGCCCGACCTGCGTCAGGTCACGATGGCGGAGCTGCTCGAGATCATGACGGGGTCCTGCCGCGAGGTGCGGGAAGTCGTGTCGGCGGCCGACACCCTGTGGTCTCAGGTCGCGACGCTGGACCGTTTGGACGAGCGGCTGCGCGAGGCCGCCACGACGGCCGACGAGCTCGGCGTCGCCGGCCCGAGCACGGACACGCTGGCGGCGATCCGCGCGCAGGTGCTGTCGGACCCACTTTCATTGTCGGGGAACGACAATCGACTGGCCGAAGTGGACGCGCAGCTCGCCGAGGCGACCGTCGAACTGACCGCTTTGCGCCGATTACGTGACGAGGCCGAGCCCCGCATCGCAGCGCTGCGGGAATCCGTGCACGACCTCGGTGCCGACTTCGACACCACCGGACAGCTCGTCGTGACTGCCCGGGGCAAGATCGCCGGCTCGCTCGCCCAGCCCGCCGATCCCGTGCCCTCACTGCGACTCCGCATCGACGCCCTCGCCCAGACCCGCGATCTGGCCCGCCTGGCCCGCGGCATCGAGGACCTGGCCCGAGCCATCACCACGGCTGCCGGCCAGTTGGCGAAAGCGGCCGCCAATGCTCAGGAACTGCTGGACCGCCGCGCCGAGCTGCGCGGACGACTGGACGCGTATCGGATCAAGGCCGCTCGGCTGGGCCACAGCGAGGACCCGGCACTCACGGATCTGCACCGCGAGGCCCGCGACCTGTTGTGGCACGCCCCGTGCGACCTGGCGGCGTCGACCAGGGCGCTCAACGCCTACCAACGAGCGATCAGCGACAAGGAGGCGGCCCGATGACCGCGTGCACCAGGGCCGGCTGCGCCGGCACTCTCCAGGACGGCTTCTGCGACGAATGCGGCCTCGCTCCCGTAGGCGGCGCGCACGGCCCGGTCAGCACGCCGGTCACCGCCGGCGGCCCGGTCAGCACCCGCAGCACGGCGTCGCGGCGCGGGTCCACCCGGTCGGGCCGCAGCCGACGCGGGCGACTCGGGGCGGGACTGATCGAGGTGCCGGTGGTGCCCTACCGCGATCCGGCCACCGCCGTGCTGGCCAACCCGGAAGTCGCCGAGCACCGCCGGTTCTGCGGCAACTGCGAGGCGCCGGTCGGCCGCGGCCGGGACGGCAAACCCGGCCGCACCGAGGGATTCTGCACCAAGTGCGGGTCCACCTACTCGTTCTCGCCGAAGCTGGCCAAGGGCGATGTCGTGGCCGGCCAGTACGAGGTGCTGGGCTGCCTCGCGCACGGTGGCCTCGGCTGGCTCTACCTGGCCCAGGACCGCAACGTCAACGGCCGCTGGGTTGTCCTCAAGGGCCTGCTGGACACCGGCGACGCGGAGGCGATGGCCGCCGCGGTGGCCGAGCGGCGGTTCCTGGCCGAGGTGGAGCACCCGAATATCGTCAAGATCTACAACTTCGTCGAGCACCCGGATCCGCGCACCGGCTCGCTGGTCGGCTACATCGTCATGGAGTACGTCGGCGGCCAGTCCCTCAAGCAGTTGCGGTCCGAGCGGGACGAGCGGGGCCGGCTGCGACCGATGCCGGTCGGCCAGGCCATCGCGTACGCGATCGAGGTGCTGCCGGCGCTGGGCTACCTGCACGGGCAGGGCCTGCTGTACTGCGACTTCAAGCCGGACAACGTCATCCAGAGCGAGGAGCAGCTCAAGCTGATCGACCTCGGCGCGGTGCGCCGGATCGACGACGAGGACAGCGCCGTCTACAAGACCGACGGCTACTGCGCGCCGGAGCTGTCCGAGCAGGGCCCGTCGATCGACGCCGACCTCTACACGGTCGGCCGGACGCTGGCTGTGCTGACCTTCAACTTCGACTACGTCGGCGCCCACCGGGACAGCCTGCCTGGCCCGGCCGACGTGCCGGTGCTGGCGCGGCACGACTCGTTCCACCGGTTCCTGGTCCGGGCCACCGACCGCGAGCCGGACCGCCGGTTCGTGTCGGCGGAGGAGATGGGGGAGCAGCTGACCGGCGTGCTGCGGGAAGTGATGGCCGCAGAGGACGGCGTGCCGCGGCCCGGCTTCTCCACGCTGTTCACGCCGGAGCGCAGGGTTTTCGGCGCGCACGACTGGCCGTCGCTGCTGAACCCGGCGGAGCTGGTGACCGCGCTCCCGGTACCGCAGGTGGACACCGGCGACCCGGCCGCCGGTCTGCTGGCGACCGTGGCCACCGACGATCCGGCCGGGCTGTTGGCGGCCCTGTCCGGGGCGCGACTGTCCACTGTGGAGGTCAAACTGCGGATCGCCCGCGCGCACATCGAGCTCGGCGACCTGGCCAGCGCCGAGGCGCTGCTGGTCGAGGTGCACGGCGAGGACGAGTGGGACTGGCGCGTCGACTGGTACCGGGGCCTGGCGGCACTTGCGGCCAGCGATCCGGCCGAGGCGTATGCGCGGTTCAACGCCGTCTACGACGTGGTGCCCGGCGAAGCCGCGCCGAAGCTGGCCATGGCCGCCGCCTTGGAATGCCGAGGCGACTACGTCACCGCCGGCCGCTACTACGAGACGGTCTGGCGCACCGACCACAGCCACCTGAGCGCCGCCTTCGGCCTGGCTCGAACCAGGCTGCGCAGCGCCGACCGGGCCGGCGCGATCGAGGCCCTCGACTCCGTGCCGGCCAGCTCCAGCCACCACCTGGTGGCGCAGCTGGCGGCGATCCGGGCCTGCACGTGCGACCGGGTGCCGGCCGAGGTCGTCGAGGACGAGCTGATCGCCGCGGCGAACCGGCTGGAGGCGGTGGAACTCGACGCCGAGCGCCGCGCACTGGTCTCCGTCGAGGTGCTGACCTGCGCCCGTGACCGGGCGGTCGCCGGAGCTGTCGGGTCCGGGCGAACCCTGCTCGGGGCGGCGCTGACCGAGCCGGACCTGAGCCGGGGCCTGGAGCGCTGCTACCGGGAACTGGCCCGGCTCGCGCCGACCAAGAGCCAGCGGATCGCCCTGGTGGACCAGGCGAACGCGGTCCGACCGCTCACGTGGGTGTGATCATGACCTGCACCGGCTGCGGCTCGGCGGTGGCGCCGAGCGACAACTTCTGCGAGACGTGCGGACTCGGCCAGCCGACCGGCCGGGACCATGTCGAGATCGACCTCGGCGTGGCCGCGGGCGTCAGCGACCGGGGTCTCGTGCACCACCGCAACGAGGACGCGCTGGCCTTGCGCGCCGCCGACAACGCCGTGTTCGCGGTCGTGTCGGACGGAGTGTCCACCGCCGACCTGGCGGACGAGGCGTCGCTGGCCGCGGTGGACGCCGCCATCGACGTGCTCGTCGCCGGCGGGCCGACCGTGAAGGCCGTGGCCGCCGCCAACTCGGCCGTCGCCGAGCTGCCGATTCGCTACGACGACACCGCGCCGTCGTGCACCTACGTCTCGGCCGCGATCACTGCGGACGAGGTCACGATCGGCTGGGTCGGCGACAGTCGCGCCTACTGGATCGGCGCCGAGGAGGCGCTGGTCCTGACCGTCGACGACGCGCACGGCCATGCCCTCACGGCCTGGCTCGGCGCGGACGCCGGCGAGGTCGAGCCGCACATCACCACCTACTACCCGGCCGGGCCGGGGGTGGTCGTGCTGTGCAGCGACGGCCTGTGGAACTACCTGGGCAGCGCCGACGAACTCGCCGACCGCGTGCGCCCGCTCGCCTCGCAGCCGAGAACGGCCGCGACCGAGCTGGTGCGTTTCGCGATCGGCCGGGGCGGCCACGACAACGTGACGGTCGTCGTCGCGCCGCTGCCATCGACCAGCACGAGGAGCGACAGGCCATGAGTTTCCAGGTCGACGTCTACCAGAACGAGTATCTGCCGGCCGGGGCCCGCGAGGTGAACGCCATCGTCACGGTCACCGCGTCCGGCGTCACGTCGACCCCCACGGCGGCCGCCGAGGTGATCATCATCGACTGCTCCGGCTCCATGGAGTACCCACGGGCCAAGCTGGTCGCCGCCCAGCAGGCCACCTGCGCCGCCATCGACGCGCTGCGCGACGGCGTCGCCTTCGCGGTCGTCGCCGGCACCGACACGGCCTCGACGGTGTATCCGTCAGGCGGACTGGTCGCCGCTTCCCAGCGGACTCGTCGCGAGGCCAAGGCCGCCGTGCAGCGGCTGCGGGCCGGTGGCGGCACCGCGATCGGCAGCTGGCTGTCGCTGGCGTCGACCCTGTTCCGCGGGCACGAGGACGCGCTGCGGCACGCCATCCTGCTCACCGATGGCCGCAACGAGCACGAGAAGCCGGCACACCTGGACCAGGTGCTGGCCGAGTGCGAGGGCCGGTTCGTGTGCGACTGCCGCGGTGTCGGCACCGACTGGGAGGTCGCCGAGCTGCGCAAGGTGTCCACCGCGCTGCTCGGCACCGTCGACATCGTGGCCGACCCGGCCGGCCTGGAGGCCGACTTCCGGGCGATGACCGCGGAGGCGATGGGCAAGGCCGTCGCCGACGTCCAGCTGCGGCTGTGGACGCCGCAGGGTGCGAAGGTCAAGTTCGTCAAGCAGGTGGCGCCGTCGATGGTCGACCTCACGGACAAGCGCGCCGACACCGGGCCGCGGCACGGCGACTACCCGACCGGCTCGTGGGGCTCGGAGAGCCGCGACTACCACGTGTGCGTCGAGGTCAATCCGGCGTCGATCGGCGATGTGATGCTGGCCGGCCGGGTCAGCCTCCTCGCCGGCGACGAGGTGTTCGGGCCGGGCATGATCAAGGCGGTCTGGACCGACGACGAGGCGCTGTCCACCCGGATGAGCAAGGAGGTCGCCCACTACACCGGGCAGGCCGAGCTCGCCGGCGTGATCCAGGAAGGCATGCTGGCCCGCCGGGACGGCGACCTGGAGCGGGCAACCGCCAAGCTCGGCCGGGCCGTCAAGCTGGCCGCCGAGTCCGGCAACGCGGACACCGCCGCGCTGCTGGCCAAGGTCGTGGACGTGGTCGACCCGGTCACCGGCACCGTGCGGCTCAAGGCGAAGGTCGCCGAGGCCGACGCCATGACGCTGGACACCCGGTCCACCAAGACCTCTCGCGTGCGCCGGGGCTGAGCGATGGCGACCTGTCCCGACGGCCACGACTCGGCCACCGACGACTTCTGCGACGTGTGCGGCCGCCAGATCGGCGCTGTGCCGGCGGTTTCGGCCGAGGCACCCTGTCCGGTCTGTGGTGAGCCGGTAGCGGGCCGGTTCTGCGAGGGCTGCGGCCATGACATGACCGTCTCCGTCACCACCTGGACGGCGGTGGTCGCGGCCGACCGCGTGCACTTCGACTCCGTGAGCTCCGCGGACGAGGAACTGGTCTTTCCGCTGGCGCAACGGGAACGGGTGGTCTTACTGGTCGCCGGCGAGGTCCACATCGGACGGTGGGGCGGCGGCGTCGCACCGGACATCGACCTCACCGGCGACCCCGGCGTGTCCCACCGGCACGCGCTGCTCCGAGGCGACCCGGCCGGTGGATGGACGCTGACCGATCCCGGCTCCACCAACGGAACCACCCTCAACGACAACCCCGAAGCCATCGCCGTCGGCGTGCCCGTGCCGCTGCGCGACGGCGACCGCATCCACGTCGGGGCGTGGACCACGATCACGATCAGGGCAGGCGAGCACGCATGAAATGGACGACACCCCAGTGGATCCGGACCCTCGCCGCAGCGTCCGTGCTGGCGGCGGTTGTGTTGGCCGTGGTGCTCGGCAGCGTGTTCGCGACCGTCCGCAACGGTCTGGCCGTCATCGGCGACCGCGCTGCGCCGCAGGTCAGCGCGGCTACCGACCTGTACTTCGCGCTGAGCGACATGGATGCCCAGCTGGCCAACGTTTTGCTCGCCGGCGACGACGCTTCCCTCGCGGCGGACCGGAAGGCGGCACTCGGCACGTTCGCGCAGCGGCGCAGTCAGGCCGACGCCGACCTCCAGCAGATCGCCACGGACGCCTCCACGCAGAAGTCGGTGCGGTCGGTGCTCGACGGTGTCGGTCAGTACGAATCCCTGGCCTCGCAGGTGATCCTGCTCGACCAGAACGACGCCGCTGGTCGACCCGCCGCCAACGTGCTGGATCTGCACCGGCAGGCCACCGACCTCATGCGGACCACCCTGCACACGGTGGACGGCATCACCACCTCGAATCATGACCTGCTCAACGCCACCTACCAGAGCGATGTCGACGGCACCGTGACCGCTCGGGTATGGGTGATCGTCATCGGCGCGGCGACCGTGGGCTTGCTCGTGGCCGCGCAGGTGCATCTGCGGCGACGGCTGCGGCGGCGGCTCAATCCCGCGCTGCTGCTGGCGACGCTGGTCACCGCCGGCTTCACCATCACCGGCGTCGCCCTGCTGGCCCAGGAGTCGGGTCAGCTGACGGTGGCCAAGTCCAACGCGTTCGACTCGATCGTCGCGCTGTCGCAGGCGCGGGCGATCAGCTACGACGCGAACGCCGACGAGAGCCGCTACCTGGTCGACCCCGGCCGGGCCGCGCAGTACCAGGACGCGTTCCTCGCCAAGACCCAGTCACTGGCCGGTTTGAGCGGCGCCACCATCGACAGCTACGACGCCGGGCTGGACAGCGCGTTCAAGGCGTACCAGGAGAACAACTCCGACGTGAAGCTCACCGGGTTCTTCGGCACCGAGCTGAACAACATCACCTTCGCCGGGGAGCGCGGCGCCGCCGAGCAGACCGTGGCCGCCTTCCAGGCCTACGAGCGCGACGACCGCCGGATCCGAGCGCTCGACACCGCCGGCGACCTGCACGGCGCCATCGCGTTCGACGTCGGCACGGCCGCCGGCCAGTCCAACGCCGACTTCGCCCGGTACGACGCCGCGCTCAAGTCGGTGATCGACATCAACCAGCGCGCCTTCGACGCGGCCATCGGCGACGGCGACGGCCGGCTGACCGGCTGGACCTGGCAGCTCCCGGCCCTCGCCGCGCTGCTCGTGGCCGGGCTCGTCGTCGCCGGCTGCTGGCCGCGACTGGCCGAGTACCGCTGACCGCCCGTCAAGACGTCGTGCGGATCGGCCGTCGGCCCGTCAAGACGTCGTGCAGATCGGCCGTCGGCCCGTCAAGATTTCGTCAGGGCCGGCGTTCCGGTGCGGCGCGGGCCATGAACTTGCCGCGTGTCCCCGTCGACGATGTTTCCCTGGCACGTGCCCGGCCTCGCGGTCCGACGCCGACTGCCCGCCGCGGCGGCCGGCGCGCTGGGCATGGCCGGCTACTCGGTCGTGGCCGTTTCCGTCGCATTGACGCCGCACGACGTGCCGGTCGACGTCCTGTTGACGCTTGCCGCGGCCGGTTTGACGGGATGGTGGACGACTGTGCCCGGCGCGCTCTGGATCGGCGTGCTGGGCTGGTTCTTCTACTCCGGCTTTGTCACCCACGCGGATGGGCAGCTCGGTGTCGTGGGCGTCTCCGACGCCCTCATGGCCGGGGCGTTGCTCGTCGTGGCCGTAGGGGCCGCGGCGGTCCGGCCGCTGTTGCTGCGCCGGCGTGCGCGCGCCGCTCAGGCCGCGTTGTCGAGCCGTGGCGGTCGCCGTCGGCCCGTCGTCACGTAGACCATGCGGCGGGCCAGCGACACGGCGTGGTCGGCGTAGCGCTCGTAGAACCGGCTCAGCTGCGACACGTCGACCGCGGTCGCGACGCCGTGGGGCCAGTCCTGGCTCATCAGCAGGGTGAACACCTGTTGGTGCTGGACGTTGACGACCTCGTCGCCGTGTTCCACCGTGTCGGCCAGGGCGAGGTCATGGTCGCGGATGACCGTGCCGGCGCTGTCGGCCAACGTGATCGCCGTCTGAGCCATGGTCGCCACCGTCGGGCGGAGCTGATCGGGGAGGACCGGGTCGGGATGACGCCGGCGCGCCGTCGCGGCGACGTGCGCGGCCAGGTCGCCCATCCGCTCGATGGTGTCGGCCGCGTGCACGGCGGCGAGCACGACACGCAGGTCGCCGGCCACCGGCGCCTGCCGGGCCAGCAACGAATAAGCCCTGTCCTCACAACGGGATCGAGCGCGATCCAGCTGCACGTCGTCGGCGATCACCCGCTCGGCGGTCCGGAGATCCCCGGTCAGCAACGCCTGGGTGGCGCCCCGCATCGCGGCGACGGCCAGGTCGCACATCGCCGCGAGATCGTGCACGCACTGGTCGAGCTGGGCCCGAAACACGGTACGCATGCCGCCGAGCCTACGAGATCCGTTGTGCCACAGGGGGTTTGTTTACGCCGATGCTACGTGGGCCGGCCGACCGTAACCTCGGCCGAGCGTTCGGATTCCGTCAAGAACGGGCGCGTGGTGGCTCAGGGGAGCCGGGACGCCTGGTCGGCGTCGTCATGGCGGCGTGCTGACCGATGGAGGCGGCTTCCACAGGGCAGCTCGGTGTTGGCATGGCTGTCCGACCAGCCGTGGTTCCCGGGCACGGTGACGGCGCGGACCGCGATCCGAGCCGTCAAGATCGTGTAAATGCCGGCGGATGTGGGCGTCAGGACGCAGCACCCTGTCAGCCGAGGCGGTCCAGCGGAGGACCGCGACCGAGCGAGGGCTGACGACATGGAGTCGGACAGACTGACCACCCGCCGTCGTGGGGAGCTGCGGATCTACCTGGGCGCGGCGCCCGGAGTCGGCAAGACGTTCGCGATGCTCGGGGAGGCGCGTCGGCGCGTCGAGCGTGGCACCGAGGTGGTCGTCGCCCTGGTGGAGACCCATGGCCGCGAAAAGACCGCTGAGCTGCTCGACGGCCTGGAGATCGTGCCGCGCGCGACGTTGCGCCACCGCGGCATCGAGGTCCAGGAGATGGACATCGACGCGGTGCTGGCGCGCAGGCCGGAGGTGGCGCTGGTCGACGAGCTGGCGCACACCAACGTGGCCGGCTCGCGCAACGAGAAGCGCTGGCAGGACGTCGAGGAGCTGCTGGACGCGGGTACAGACGTGCTGTCCACGGTCAACGTGCAGCACCTGGAGAGCTTCAACGACGTCGTGGAGCGGATCACCGGGGTTCGACAGCAGGAGACCGTGCCCGACGAGATGGTGCGCAAGGCAGAACAGGTCGAGCTGGTCGACATCACCCCGGAGGCGCTGCGCCGCAGGCTCGCCCACGGCAACGTCTACAAGGCGAACAAGATCGACGCGGCGTTGGGCAACTACTTCCGGGTCGGCAACCTGACCGCGTTACGGGAGCTGGCGCTGCTGTGGGTCGCCGACCAGGTGGACGTTGCCCTCCAGCGGTACCGATCCGAGCAGCAGATCACCGAGACCTGGGAGACCCGGGAACGGGTGGTGGCGGCGATCACCGGCGGACCCGAGAGCGAGACCCTGCTCCGCCGAGCGCGCCGGATCGCCACCAGGGCCGGCGCGGACCTGCTGGTGCTGCACATCCTGCGCGGCGACGGCCTGGCCGGAGTGCCCGCCGACACGATCGCGAAGTATCGGCGGTTGGCCGAGGACGTCGGCGCGACCTTCCACACCGTTGTCGGCGACGACGTGCCGACCGCGCTGCTGGACTTCGCCCGTGGCGTGAACGCCACCCAGCTGGTGCTCGGCACCTCCCGGAGATCGAGGTTCGCGCGGCTGTTCGAGGAGGGCATCGGCGCGACCACCGTGCAGGAATCCGGTCCGATCGACGTGCACATGGTCACCCACAGCGAGGCGCGCCGGGGTGTGCGGTGGCGGCTGGGCCGCAGCCCGCTGCCGGCGCCTCGCCTGCTGCTCGGGTGGGGGCTCGCGGTCCTGCTGCCGGCCGCCGCCACCCTTGTCGGGCTGCTGCTGCGGTCGACGCTGATCCTGTCCACCAACGTGATCGACTACCTGTTGGCCACGATGTTGGTGGCGGTGGTCGGCGGGCTGGGGCCGGCCGTGTTCGCCGCGATCCTGGGCGGCCTGCTGCTGGACTTCTTCTTCACCGAGCCGTTCTACACGCTCACGGTCGACGCCCAGACCAACGTGATCACCCTGGTGGCGATGACGGTGGTCGGCGTGACCGTCGCGTTGGTGGTGGACAACGCGACCCGACGGGCGACCCAGGCGGCGCGGGCCCAAACCGAGGCGGCCCTGCTCGCCTCGTACACCGGCATCGTGCTCACCGGCTCGTCGGCGCTGGTGCGGTTGCTGGAGAAGGTGCGCGAGAACTTCGGGCTCAGCTCCGTAGCGCTGTTGGAGAAACGGCACGGCGACTGGGAGCGGGTCGCCTGCGTCGGCCCTCGACCGTGCGATGAGCCCGACGACGCAGATGCGGACATTCCCGTGACACCGGAGGTTCATCTGGCGCTGCGCGGGCGGGCTCTGCCGGCGGCGGACCGACGTGTGCTGGAGGCAGCGGCGGGCCAGGCGTTGCTGGCCCTGAGGCAGCAGCGCCTGGCGGCGCAGACGACCGAGGCCGAACGCCGCGCGAACGCCACCGAGCTGCGCACCGCTCTGCTCTCGGCGGTCGGGCATGACCTGCGGACGCCACTGACGTCGATCAGGGCCGCGATCGACGGCCTGCGGGAGCCGCAGCTGCATCTGTCCATGGAGGACACCGAAGAGCTGCTGGCCACCGCCGCGGAATCGACCGATCGGCTGTCGGGCCTCGTCGACAACCTGCTCGATTCATCGCGGCTGGCCGCTGGCGCGGTGCGCCCCCGGCTCACGCCCGTCGGCTACGACGAGGTCGTCGCCCGCGCCCTGTCCAGTGTGGATGACCGCCACCGGGTCGAGGTCGACGTGGACGAGCAGTTGCCGCCTGTTCTCGCCGATGTCGGACTGCTGGAACGGGTGATCGCCAACGTGGTCGACAACGCGTTGCGCCACGGCAAGGCGGTGCGGAAGAAGGGGCTGCCGGGCAGCCCCGGCGAACCCGAGGTCGCCGTTCGGGCCAGCGCCGACCGGGGACGGGTCGAACTCCGCGTCGTCGATCACGGACAGGGGCTGCCCAGGGGAACGGCCGACGCGGCGTTCGCGCCCTTCCAACGACTTGGCGACCGGGAGACGACCACCGGCATCGGACTAGGTCTCAGCGTTGCCAGAGGGTTCGCCGAAGCCATGGGCGGCGCCGTCAGCGCCGAAGACACACCCGGTGGTGGGCTGACCATCGTCATTTCCCTGCCCGCTCACGGCGGCTGAGCGCGCAGCGGCCGGTCGACCCCACTGTGCACGGTCACCCGGACGGTAGCCGCGGTGAAGGTCTTGGCGGAGGCGATGCTGTGCAGGGTGGCCAGCCGCACCGGACGTCATCTCTGACGTACCCAGCCGGTGTGGTGTTGGGGACCGTACTGGTTGTGGCGATCGGCGGTGCGCCCGCGTGCCGGGCCGTGCAGGGCGCTCGAGGCCGCCCGGACCAGCCATGCGTTGAGCGACCGGCCTTCCTTGGCAGCCGCCTCCTCGGCGGCGGCCTTGAGCTGTTCCGGAAGACGGACGTTGATCCGCACGGAAGGACCTTCCTCGAAGCTTGCCGCAGTCTCGTCGGCCGGCCTCGCGTCGCGAGCCGGTGGGTCGTCGGGCTCCTGGGGCACATGAGGAGCCGTCACGACAAAGTCCGGATCACGTCCGCGCAGGCGCACCTGGACCGAGCCGGGCGCCAGATCATGCGTGATCTCGTCCGCGGCGGCCGACAGCGCCTCCAACAAGGTGAGCCGGATCGCCGGCTCCATTGTCGCGGTCAACCGCTCGATCACGGTGGTGGCGTCGGCGGCACCGGTCTCGACGGCGTCCAACAGCTCGCGACCGAGAGCACCCACGTACGGCGTCAAGTCCATGACATCACCTCGCCTTGTGTGTTGAGTACAGCTCGCGTCTTCGCGGGTCTTGCCCCTGACCCTGCGTCAGGCGTGCACCATGGGGTCATGCGGACGCGACTTGAGATCGGAACCGGGCGACGAGACTCGTCGCAAGGCCACGGTCGCGCTGGCTCGGTTGCCTGCGAAGCGTCCCGTGGACGGGAGGTCATGAGTGAGTCCGTCGTGGACGGACGGCCTCCGGTGCCGCTCGCTCCCTCCGTGCAGCGGTACTGGAGGCCGTCCTTCTCTGCGGTTGTGGGAGCTGTCACCTGTGCGTTGGAGTTTCTATGGTGCGTGAAGCGTATTCTGGAAAAGAGTTGTAGGGTCCTACTCGTGGACGCGTCAGGATCCGGTCATGGCGTCTTCCTGAAGTACGTCTTCGGCGGCGCGGTCGAGCGTTTCCAGTACCCAGTTCTGGAACTCCACGCCCGAGTGGTTTGCCGCACGCTGCCAGATTTTCATTCTGTTGTTCGGTACCTCGATGCGCCCGTCGATGGATGTCGGCGGCTTGGAATCCTCCGTTTCGCCGTTGCGCACGTTCTGTATGGCGTTGCGGAGCTGTTTGGTCGTCCACTTGGCTCGCTCGGCCTTGTCGAGGAGCCATTCCTGGTCGGTGAGCGGTAACGAGGCGACCTCGGCGTGGTGCTGAAAACTCAGTTTGGGTCGACGTCGCTTCAGGTCGAACCGTCGGGCGACCCAGGCGTAGTTGCGCAGCGTCTGGTATCGAAGGCCGACCGCTCGGATCGCCCGTTCGTAGCGGTCCGAGTAGTTCTTCTTCCCGAACACCAGCCAGTCGCCGAGCCACCAGGCCGACGAGTCGACGATGTGTGCGAGTTGACGTCCGGTGCGTTCCCAGTCCTCGAAGCTGAGGCCGTTGGGGATCTGGAGGCCCACGCCCATGATGAGGACCTTCCCTCGACCCTGTGCGGTTTGATCAGTTTCTGTTGATGAACTATTTTGTGCCAAGTTGTCGCCCTGGGGCCTGGTAGTGCTCTTGATTAATCCGTGCAATTCAATCAAAAGAACCCCCCAATGGTGATAGCTCCCCCCGTTGCCGAGTGTTGCAGCTCACTAACTTCAGGTTAAGCGGCCAAATGGGGGAACTTTGACAGTGTTCAAGTACTCACGGTAGCGGCGTATGGGTTGCGTAAAAACGTGTCTACACCTCTTGACTCGCCGTGTCGCAGCCTCCGGTGAAGATCGTGGATCGAGAGTGATGTCGGTGTCGAATTGGATCGTCGGTGTGATGTGCCAGCCGCCGTTCGCCGTCCTATTTCGGCGGTGAGTCGCAGGTCAGTTCGGGTGCGGCGGAGGATTGCTCGAGGTGGCGCATGGCCGCGGCCGGCGGCGCTGCGCGGGTGTCGTGCGGGTGGCGCTGTCAGTGGCACGGCGGGCTGCCTGCTGGCGCTCATTGCGAAAAACCGTACGGGCCGGTCCCCTGAGTGCGCCTCAGGTCGCTACTGAACGTGATGTCCGTATCGCGTGCTTGATCGATACGGAAGCGTGACCATTGGTGACCTGTCCGGTCGACCGGACAGCGTCTCATCGCATGGGTCCCGAACGGTGGCGTCAGGCCGGCCGGATCCGGTCGGCGCACAGCTGATGCAGCCGTCGCCAGGGCGCGGGCGAGTCGTCGAGCTGCCTGTCCAGCAGCGCGGTGATCGAATGCCGCTTCGCATCCGCGGCGGGCGTCCGCCGCCCCCGATCGCCGTACGCGACGCAGCTGTCGGCGAGGTCGGTGAGCCGCTCGTCGTTCGGATCCCACTCGCTCGACCGGTCCACCTCGAGGTAGAGCGATTGCAGCTCCGGGTCGTCCAGGGCCGACCGCTTCTCGCGTATCCATGTCGGCATGTCGTCGGGGAAGAGCGTCGCCAGCAGGATGCAGATGTCTCGCTCCGCCTGTACCAGCTTGTCGCTGACACCGATGTCGCGCAGTCGGTCGAGGCAGCGCAGGGCTCCGTCCGGCAGCACGAGCCGGTCGCCGGGGGCGAGGCCGGCGATGCGGCGCCGACGGCGTTCCAGTTCGCCGATTTGCGCCGAGAGATCCTCGTCGATCTGTGTGACTATCCGCGCGAATTCCACGGGCTCGGCGCCGAGTAGATCGTCAATTCGGGCGAGGGGAACGCCGGCGTCGGACAGCGCCCGGATGCGTTTCAGGGCGATGATCGACCGTGCGTCGTAACGTCGATGGCCCAATGCGTCGCGGTCCGGCTCCGGTAACAGGCCGCGCTTGAGGTAATACAAGACGGTGCGCACGGTCACACCTGTGGATGCGGCGAGTTGACCTGTCGTGAGCATGTGCCTTCTCCTTCTCGGAGACCGGGAACGCGCCGGCGGCAACGCCTCGTGAAGCGGCAAGGCGAACGTCAAGTCGATCTTACCGCCGGGCGTGCGGCCGCGGGTACCTGCTCGCCGTCACATCACACCGGCGCCCGCGGCGCGTGCATACGACGGTGTGCTGCGTGACCGCAAGGTGTGACCGGGATCCCGGTCTTTTATAGGCGCCTTATGGGAGTCGGATGGGGCCGAATGCCAGGGTCGGTGTCTCAGTCGTGGCCACTGGCCGTAAGAACCGAGGTGCTGACGTGGGTGCTCAGGGTCCAGATCAGGTCGTCATCGTCGGCGGCGGCACCGCCGGGTGGATGACCGCGTCGTATCTGAAGGCAGCGTTCGAGGACCGGATATCAATCACACTTGTCGAATCTGGCAAGATCGGAACCATCGGGGTCGGCGAGGCGACCTTCAGCGACATCCGGCACTTCTTCGAGTTCCTGAATCTCCGCGAAGAGGATTGGATGCCGGCCTGCAACGCGACCTACAAGCTGGCCGTGCGATTCCAGGACTGGCGTCGGCCGGGGCATCACTTCTATCACCCGTTCGAACAGTTGCGATCGGTCAACGGCTTTCCCCTGACCGACTGGTGGCTGAACGGTGGGCCGGGGGAGCGGTTCGATCAGGACTGCTTCGTCATGGCGTCGCTGTGCGACGCCGGGCGCAGTCCCCGCTACCTGGACGGCACGCTGCTCGACCAGGAAGCCCGCGCGGTCACCGACGAGCCCTCGGGGCTGACCATGTCGGAGCACCAGGGCAAGACCCAGTTCCCGTACGCCTACCACTTCGAGGCGGCGCTGCTGGCCAAGTACCTGGCCGCGTACGCCGTGGACCGCGGCGTACGGCACATCGTCGACGAGGTCCAGGACGTGCGCCTGGACTCCCGGGGCTGGATCGACCACATCGTCACCAAGGAGCACGGCGAGATCCGCGGCGACCTCTACATCGACTGCACCGGGTTCCGCGGCGTGCTGCTGAACAAGGCACTCGAGGTGCCGTTCATGTCCTATCAGGACACGCTGCCCAACGACAGCGCGGTCGCCCTCCAGGTCCCGCTGGACATGAAGAAGCTGGGCGTCCGTCCGTACACGACCGCGACCGCGCAGCGGGCCGGCTGGATCTGGACGATCCCGCTGTTCGGCCGGATCGGCACGGGTTACGTGTACGCCAAGGACTACTGCACGCCGGAGGAGGCCGAGCGCACGCTGCGCGAGTTCGTCGGCCCGGAGGCGGAGTCGGTGGAAGCGAACCACATCCGGATGCGGATCGGCCGCAGCGCGCAGTCCTGGAAGAACAACTGTGTCGCCGTCGGGCTGTCGAGCGGCTTCGTCGAGCCGCTGGAGTCGACCGGCATCTTCTTCATCCACCACGCGATCGAGCAACTCGTGAAGTACTTCCCGGCCGCCGACTGGAACCCGAAGACGCGCGACATGTACAACGCCGCGGTCGCGCACGTGATGGACGGGGTCCGGGAGTTCCTGGCGGTGCACTACCGGAGCGCGGCCCGTGACGACACGCAGTACTGGAAGGACGCCAAGACCCGGCCGGTGCCGGACGCGCTCGAGGAGCGCCTCGAGCGGTGGAAGGCGCAACTGCCGGACAGCGAGAACATCTTTCCCTACTACCACGGGCTGCCGCCCTACTCGTACATGTGCATCCTGCTCGGCATGGGCGGCATCCCGCTGCGGTCGTCGCCGGCGGTCGGCCTCTCCGACGACACCGCCGCGCAGAAGGAGTTCCAGGCGATCCGGGGCAAGGCACAGCATCTCGTCGACGCGCTGCCCACCCACTATGACTACTTCGCCGAGATGAGGTCGTGACAGTGCTCAACCTGCTCGCCACGGGCGCACATGTGGCGGCGGCGCTGGTCGTCGTGCTCGCGATCGCCTGGCTGGGCGCGATCGCGGCGCGGCGGCTGCGCCAGCCGGAGGTGATCGGGGAGATCATCGCCGGCCTGCTGGCCGGGCCGGCCGCGCTGGCACTGCTCGGGCACGCCACGTTCACCGTGGTGCTGCCGGCCGAGATCATCGACATCCTGAAGACATGCTCCGAGGTTGGCCTGATCCTGTTCCTGGTCGGCCTGGCGCACAAGCTCCGCATCGGCGCGCGGCAGGTGCCGAGGGGGACGGCCGCGTGGGTCGTCGTCGGCGGCATCGTGCCGGCCCTGGCGTCGGGTGTGGTGTTCGCGTGCTGGATCATCTTCGCGGGAGAGCCCGGCGAGCGAGGCGGCGCGCCGCTGCCGGCGTTCCTCATGATGTGTGCGGTGGTGCTCTCGATCACGGCGGTGCCGGTGCTGGCCCGGATCCTCGCCGATCGCGGCATCGCCGACACGCGCGAGGGACGGTTGTCGATGACGGCGGCCGTCGTCATCGACACGGTCGGCTGGCTGCTGCTGTCCGTCGCGGTCGCGCTCGGGGCCGGCCGGCCGGACGGTGTCCTCCGGGCCTTCGCCGTGCTGGTCGGCGGACTGCTGGTCGCGCTGGCAGTGCGGTGGGCGTTGCGCACCAAGGCGGCGAACGCCCTGTGCGGACGGTGGCCAGCGGTCACCGCGGTGCTCCTGGCCGCGATCGCGCTGACGGTCGCATTCTCAGTGGAGAAGGCGGGTCTGACCGACATCTTCGGCGCGGTTCTGGTCGGACTCGCCGTGCCACCCGACGGGCCGTGGCGGAAGATCGTCTCGGGTGTGAGTCGGGTGGGCCGGGCACTGGTTCCGGTGTTCTTCGTGGTGACCGGGCTGACCGTGTTCGCGACCGGCCTCGGCTCGCTGCCGTGGGTGCTGATGCTCGTCGCGATCCCGTTGGCGGTCCTGGGAAAGGGCGGTGGCAGCTATCTCGGGACTCGCTTGGCCGGAGAGCCCCGGATCACCGCGGCGAAGGTCGGAGCGCTCATGAACACGAGGGGGCTGACCGAGCTGATCGTCCTCAAAGTCGGCTACAGCGCGGGAATTCTCACGCTGCCGGTGTTCGTCGCGCTTGTCTTGACGGCAGTCGTGACAACCGTGATGACCGGCCCCCTGCTGTTGTTCCTCGACCGCGGCGCGGGACGTGCACAGCCGGCCCCCGTGCCGGTCACCGTCGAATCCCTGGACGGGGCTCATGACTGACTCGATCGACGCGACACCCCGGGGCGGTGTCGAGGCGCCCGACCGGTTCCGGACGATGATGCGCGGGTTCCCCACCGGCGTCGCCGTCGTGACAGCCACGGACCTCGCCGGACAGCCGTGGGGCATGACATGTTCGTCGGTGTGCAGCGTGACACTGGATCCGCCGACGCTGCTGATCAGCCTGCGCTCGGCGAGCCCGACGCTCGCGGCGATACTCGGCTGCGGCCGCTTCACAGTGAACCTGTTGCACGACAGGGCATGGCGCACCGCGGAGCTGTTCGCCTCCGGCAACCCGGGCCGTTTCGACCTGGTCGATTGGGACCTGGACGCCGACTCCGCCGGCCCGCACCTGGGCTCGGACGCCCACGCCGCCGCCGACTGTCGAGTGGGGACCACCGTGCCGGCCGGCGACCACACGGTGGTCTTCGGCGAGGCGTACCGGATCACCCTGCGGCCGGGGCATCCGCTGCTGTACGGGCTGCGCGGCTACCGGAGGTGGCCGAGCGCCGAACCGACGAACTGAGCGGCTCAGCCGACGAGCAGCAGGCGGTCCAGGACCGGGTCGGCGGTCAGGATCGCCTGGTGCACCTGGCGCAGCAGCGGCCCGGGCTCGATGCCGAGCTCCTCGGCGAGCATCCGCCGGCGCCGGTCGTACAGCGCCAGGGCCTCGGCTTGCCGGTCGCCCCGGTACAGCGCGGTCATCAACTGGGCGCAGAAGCGTTCCCGCAGCGGGTACTGCCCGACCAGGCGGGTGAGTTCGGGCAGCACCCGCCCGTGCATGCCGACCACGAGATCTGCCTCGATACGGCTCTCCAGGACGGACAGCCGCGCCTCCTCGATCGCCGGGCCCTCGGCCGCCGCCAGGTGCTCGCTGACGTCGGCGAGCGCCGGCCCGCGCCACAGGGCCAGGCCGGCCCGCAGCAGCCGGCCGGCTTCGTCGAACCGGCCGGCCAGCTGCGCCGCGCGTCCACGCGCCGCCAGGTTCTCGAACTCCAGGAGGTCCAACCGCGCGCCCTCGAGCCGCATCAGGTAGCCCGACGAGTGCCGGATGATGCTCGCCCGCCCGCCGAGTGCTTTGCGCAGCCGGGAGACCTGGGTGTAGAGCTGCGCGCTGAGCGTCGCCGGGGGGCGGTCGCCCCACAGCGCGGCGCTCAGTTTCGGGTCGGCCAGCAGCGAGTCCCCGGAGATGAGCAGGGCGGCCAGCACAGTGCGCTGTTTCGTGCCGTCCAACGTGACGCCGGCACCGCCGTCCAGCACCTCGACCGGACCCAGGATTCGGTACTCCATCCAACGACCTCACAGACCCCGTACGGACTAGCGCGGCTGGCCGGACCGGGTCATGCGATCGGCGTGGCCTCGATGGCGTGCACTCCGGACGGCTCGCCGCCGACCAGCACGTCGCTGACCGACGTGAGCGTGAACCCCGCGGCGGCGAACAGAACCCGGTACTCGTCCTCGGTGCGCTCGGCGCCGCCGCATCCCACCAGGACACCGAGGTCGTCGTCGGCCCACGGATGGCCCGCGGTCATGATCGGCGGCATCACGGTCTCCACGATGAACAGCCGGCCGCTGTCCGGGATCACGGCACGGCAGTGCCCGAGGATCGTGATGACCTGGTCGTCGTTCCAGTCGTGCACGATGTACTTGAGGACGTAGGCGTCAGCACCGGACGGCACCGACGTGAAGAAGTCGCCACCGAGGACGTCGCATCGATCCGCGACGCCGGCGGCGGTCAGCGTCGGCGGCGCGGTCGCGACGGCGGTGGGCAGGTCGTACAGGATGCCGTGTAGGCCTGGCGTCGCCGTCAGGATGCCGGCGATCAACGTGCCGTCGCCGCCGCCGATGTCCGCCACCGTGCCGAACCGAGCGACGTCGCACGCCTCGGCGATGCCGGGGGCGAGCGCGCGGGTCTGGTCGCCGCCCAGGCGGTGCATCTTCACCGAGCCCTCGGGGTCCTGCAACAGCCACTCGAGCGGCGTCCACCCGGTCACCGGTTGCCGAGACGGTTCGCCGGTGCGCACGATCGTCGCCAGGTCACCCCAGGCGCGCCAGAGCTCCGGCGCGGCCGACAGCAGCACCGCGTCCCGCATGGAATCGGGTCGGTCCGCACACAGCTGACCGCCCTCCTCGGTCAGCTCGTACGTCTCGGTGTCCAGCTGGGTGGCCAGGCCGAGACCGACCAGGGAACGCAGCAGCTTGCGCAGTGCGCCCGGGTCGGTGCCCGTCTCCTTGGCGATGTCCGCGCAGGCGCGCGGGCCCGCGGCCAGCGCCTCCGCGATACCGAGCTCCACCGTGACATAGAGAGTCTTGGCGTGCATGTAGCCGGCCGCCATGTGCACCAGCGATGGCCGTTCCATCGTCGGTTCCCCTTTCGTGGTTGTGGGGCAAGGGATGTCGTCAGCCGATGCGGACCGGCAGCCGGCGCGCCCCCGTCATGTCCATGACCGGGAAGAACGACGGCTGGTCGTCCGGATCGAGCCGGAGCGTCGGGAACCGGTCCAGCAGGATGTTCAGGGCGACGCGGCCCTCCAGCCGAGCCAGCGGCGACCCGACGCAGTAGTGGCTGCCGCGGCTGAAACCGATGTGCGGGTTGGGATCGCGGGTGAGGTCGAACTCGTCGGGCCGCTTGAACTGGCGCTCGTCCCGGTTCGCCGCGCCGAGCCACACCACCAGCATCTGGTCCTTGGGCACCGGGAAGTCGCCGAGCTTGACATCGGTGGTGGTGGCCCGTGAGGTTGCGGGGAAGGGGCTCAGGAATCGCAGCGACTCCTCGATCGCCGACGGCACCAGCGCGCGGTCGGCGCGGACGCGGGCCTCCTGCTCCGGGTTGGCGTCCAGGCACAGCACCGTGTTGCCCAGCAGCAGCGTGGTGGTGATGTGGCCGGCGAACAGCACGATGGACGAGAAGCCGGCCACTTCCTCGTCGGACAGCCGCTGGCCGTCGACCTCGGCCTGGACCAGCTTGGTGAGCAGGTCCTCGCGCGGGTGCTTGCGGCGGTCCCGGAGGTGGTCGAGCAGGTAGCTGTTGAGCTGCCTGGCCTGCTCGGCCAGGATCTGCATGTTGGTGGCGCCGTCGTCGTCGCCGCTGTCCTGGATGGTGAACGGGCTCTTGGTCTCGGTGATCTTGTACGTCCAGTCCTTGAGCAGCGTGCGGTCGCTGCGGGGCAGGCCGAGCAGCTCGGCGATCACGATCACCGGCAGCGGGAACGCCACCGCGTCCACGAAGTCGAACCCGGGCTTGCCCTCGACCGCGTCGATCAGCTCGTGGGTGATCTCGGCGATCTGCGGCTCGAGGTCGGCGACCACCCGGGGCGTGAACGCGCTCGCGATCAGCTTGCGCATGTTGGTGTGCTCCGGCGGATCCATGTGCGTGACGTCGCCGTGGTTCATCGACTCGTCGACCTCGTACGGGTAGAGCCGTGCGGTGTCGGAGGAGAAGACCGCCGGATCGCTGAGGACCTCGGCCGACTCCGGATATCCGTAGATGTGCCAGATGCCCCGGTTCTCGTCGAACACGACGGGACGCTCCGGCTGGATCCCGCGCAGCCAGATGAGATCCGGGTGGACACCCCAGGCGTCGGGGATGGTCATGGCCATCGATATTTCTCCTTAATACCGGCATGCGGTGGGAACCTGTGCACGGTTTGCTACGGTGACCCGGGCCATTTCCGGTTTCCCGGGCCGGCGGAATCGCCGAGCCGCGGCCGCCGTCGACGATACCCCGTGCCAGGCCTGATCTATTGGGTCACGGTCACCGGTGGCGGGCTCGCGTCAGCGCGGATAATCCTGCTCGGTGGGCCGGTTGTCCTGTCGACAGGACAACGCGGGGCCACCCGTCACGGGACGTGACGATATCGGCCAGCATCGACGGCGGGCGTGGAATTGCCCGACATTCCCTCGGATCTCGCGTTCCCCGGCGGCAGCGGAAACACCGGAACGGCTATCGCACCCGACTCGTGAGGACTGACATGAACGACGCGACCAGGACGATGAGACGCCGCACCTACCTGATGTGCCGGCCGCTCCACTTCGACGTCACCTACTCGATCAACCCGTGGATGGATCCCGGCCGGCCGACCTCGCCGGACGTCGGGTTGACCCAGTGGAAGTGGCTGCACGACCAGCTGGTGGACCTCGGGCATCGGGTCGTGCTGATCGAGCCGGAGCCGGGTCTGCCGGACATGGTGTTCGCCGCGAACGGCGCGATCACCGTCGACGGCCGGGCGCTGGTCGCGCGGTTCCGGCACGACTGCCGGACCGGGGAGTCGCGGGCCTATCTCGAGTGGTTCCGCCGCAACGGCTGGGCCGAGGTCGCGCAGGCGCGGCACGTCAACGAGGGCGAGGGGGACTTCCTCCTGGTGGGCGACCAGTTCCTGGCGGGATCCGGGTTCCGCACCGAACCCCGCGCGCACGAGGAGGTGGCGACCTTCTTCGGCCGGGACGTGGTCGGCCTGACGCTGATCGACCCGCGGTTCTACCACCTCGACACCGCGCTCGCCGTGCTCGACGACGACGAGGTCATGTACTACCCGCCGGCCTTCTCGCCGGAGAGCCGCGAGCGGCTCGCCGCGGACTTTCCCGACGCCGTCCTGGTGGGTGAGGCCGAGGCTGAGGCGTTCGGGGTCAACGCGGTGTCCGACGGCGTGCACGTCCTGCTTCCCGAGCACGGCGGCCGGCTCGCGGGCCAGCTTGCCGAGCGCGGCTACGTGCCGATCGGCGTCGACATGTCGGAGCTGCTCAAGGCCGGTGGCGCGGTGAAGTGCTGCGCCAACGAGCTGCGCGGCGGTCCGGACGACTGACCATCGGCTGGCTGCCGGCAACCCGGCAGCCAGCGCGCCGTCACTCCGCGTCCGCGAGCCTGCCCATCATGGCCGCGATCGCCTTGTGGTTGCTGGATTCCCGCTCGGCGAAGGACTCCCGCACCCGCGCGCGGACGTCGGCGTCCTGCTCCTGGCTGAGCTTGAACATGCCGTCGACGTGGGAGACCGTGACGCGGAACGCGCCGACCGCCGGCACGATGCGACGGAAGTACTCGACCGACTCGGACATCGCCCAGCCGGCGCCGAAGCGGGCCTCGAACGCGCGCACGGTGGCCATCACCGTCTCAAGGGTCTCGTCGCCGGCCGCCTCGGCGTCCACTCGGCGCAGCAAGCCGCGCGCGTGCACCGCAGTGAAGTTCCAGGTCGGGGCGGCCGGGGTGCGCTGGTAGAGCGTCGGCGACACGTAGGCGTGCGGGCCGGTGAAGACGATCACCACCGGCGTCTCCGACTCCAGCGCCGCCCAGTGCGGATTCGACCGGTTCATGTGGCCCCACAGGGTGGCCCCGACGATCTCGCCGGGCGGCCGGTCCGGGTCGTGCGGGTCGGGAATGACCGGCACATGGGTCGCAAAGGGGCCGGCCGGTCCGTTACCGTTGCTCACCAGCTCGGCCAGCGGGTTCTCGCGGATCAGGTCGGTCATCCACGATTCGTTCGGTTCATGGTAATGGTGTGGAACGAACATGCGGATTCCTCTCTCGGTATTCAGAACACCGTGGGATCGCCCGCAAATACTAAGGATGCCCGGTTGTCCTGTCGACGGGACGGCCGATGCGTGACCGATCGGGAGCGGACCCGAAACCGGGTTGACCGGACCGCCTCCGGAGTATGACGGTATTGGGCGTCGGGCTCGGGCCGGCGTTCGGAGTCCCTGATACGCGACTGTCGCAGCGAACGTCAACGAATTGTCCGCTCTATGAGTTCGGATGGTGTTGTGCAGATGGACGTGTTGTCTGGCGCCGAGTGGGAACGCGTCGTCGTGGGGTGGAACGAGACGTCGTACGGAGTTCGTGACGCGACCCTGGGCGCGGTCTTCGAGCGGCAGGTGGCCCGCGGCGCGGACCGTCCGGCCGTGGTCTTCGAAGGCCGGACATTGACCTACGGCGAGTTCGACACCCGGGTGAATCGGGTCGCCCACTGGCTGCTGGACAACGGTGTGGAGCCGGGTTCGGTGGTGGGAGTGCGCCTACCCCGGTCCTTCGACCTGGTGGTCGCGATCTACGCGATCGTGCGGGCAGGCGCGGTGTTTCTGCCGATGGAGACCGATCTGCCCGCCGAGCGCGTGGCCTGGATGGTCGCCGACGCGGAGCCCGCGCTGGTGATCGAGGAGATGCCGGACGCGGCGGGGTACCCCGCCGAGAACCCCGGCGTCCGCGTGTCGGCCGACCACGCCGCCTACGTGATCTACACGTCCGGATCGACCGGTCGGCCCAAAGGCGTGGTGGTGTCGCACCGGTCGATCGTGAACCGGATCGTGTGGGGCCACGCCGAGTACGGCATCGGCCGCGAGGTCCGGATGGTGCTGAAGACGTCCGTCGGGTTCGACGTGTCCGTGCCCGAGCTGTTCTGGCCGCTGCTGGTAGGCGGCGTGCTGGTGATTGCGCGTCCGGACGGCCACAAGGATCCCGAGTACCTCGCCGGCCTGATCCGCGAGCAGAACGTCACGGACATCGACTTCGTCCCGTCCATGCTGGCGGCCTTCGTGGCCGAGCCGGCGGCGGCGCAGTGCCGGAGCCTGCGCCGGATCGAGGCGGCCGGCGAGGCGCTTACCACGGAGCTGGCCCAGCGGTGCGCCGCCGTGCTGCCGTGGGTGGAGCTGCACAACCTTTACGGGCCGACCGAGGCTGCCGTCGAGGTCACCGCATGGCAGTACCAACCGGCGTCCGACGCCGGGGCGGGCGTGCCGATCGGTCGGCCGGTGTGGAACACCCGGGTGTACGTGCTGGACTCCGCGTTACGGCCGGTGGCCCCCGGGGTTCGCGGCGAGCTGTATCTGGCCGGCGTGCAGCTGGCGTCGGGGTACCTGAACCGCACGGCGCTGACGGCGGAGCGGTTCGTGGCCAACCCGTTCACGCCTGGCGAGCGGATGTACCGGACCGGGGACGTGGTGAGCTGGCGTGACGACGGCGCCCTGGAGTACGTCGGCCGGGCCGATTTCCAGGTGAAGGTGCGCGGTTTCCGGATCGAGCCCGCGGAGATCGAAGCGGCGCTGCTGGCCCATCCCCGGATCGCCGGGGCCACCGTCGTCGCCCGCGCCGACCGCGGCCGCACCCAGCTGGTCGGCTACGTCGTGCCGGCTGCCACCGAGGCCGCGGACTTCGCCTTCCGCACCGGTCCCAGCGCGGCCGAGCTGCGCGACTTCCTCCGCCGACGCCTGCCGGAGTTCATGGTCCCCGCCACATTCGTGGCACTGGAACGGTTTCCGCTGACGCCGAGCGGGAAGGTGGACCGGGGCGCGTTGCCGGCACCGGTCTTCGCGGACCAGACCTACCGCGCACCCGGCACTCCCAGGGAGGAGATCCTGGCGGCCGCGTTCGCGGAGGTGCTCGGACGGCCCCAGGTGGGCGTCGACGACGACTTCTTCCTCGTGGGCGGCGACAGCATCCAGGCCATCCAGGTCGTGGCGCGCGCACGGGCACACGGCGTCGTGGTGAGCGCGGGCGAGATCTTCCGGCACCGAACCGTCGCCGAACTCGCGGCAGTGGCGACCGATGGGCACGGCGCCGGAACCGCGCCGGCCGCGCACGACGACGGCGTCGGGTGGATGCCGCAGTTGCCGGTCGCCCGGTGGTACCGCGAACTCGGGCGGGGATTCGAGCGGTTCCTCCAGGCCGTGCTGCTCAAGCTGCCGGAGGGCGTCGACGCGGCCGGCCTCACGCGCACGCTCACCGCGGTGCTGGATCGGCACGACGTGCTGCGGTCGCGGCTGGTGGCCGACGGCATGGTGGTGGACCCGCCGGGTTCCGTCGCCGTCGACCAGCTCATCCACCGTGTCGAGTGCGACGGGCGATGGGACGGCGAGGCCTGGCGTGGGCTCGCGCTGCGCGAGCTGGAGGCGGCGGCCGGCCGGCTGGATCCGTCGGCCGGGATCGTCGCCCAGTTCGTGTGGTTCGCCCCGACCGAGCCGGGGCCGGGGCGGCTGCTGATGGCCCTGCACCACCTCGTGGTCGACGGCGTGTCCTGGCGCATCCTGATGCCCGACCTCGCGATGGCCTGGAAGCAGGCGCGGGCCGGTCGGGAGCCGTCCCTGTCTCCGGTGCCGACGTCGATGCGCCGGTGGGCGCAGGACCTGATGACCGAGGCGCACACAGCCCGCCGGTCGGCGGAGCTCCCGTTATGGCGGTCCATCGTGGATGGACCTGACCCGGCGCTGGGTGTCCGCCGGCTCGACCGGGCCACGGACGTGATGTCCACGGTGCACAGGGTTTCCGTGGAGTTGCCGGTGTCCGTGACCGAGGCGGTGCTGACGACGGTGCCGGCGGCGTTTCACGGTCGGGTCGACGACGGGTTGCTGGCGGGGTTGGCGCTGGCGGTCACGAAGTGGCGTCGCGCCAGGGGAGTGGACGAGCCAACCACGCTGCTGCGGCTGGAAGGGCACGGGCGCGAGGAGGAGACGGTGGCCGGCGCGGACCTGTCCCGCACCGTGGGGTGGTTCACGAGCGTCTTCCCCGTCCGGCTCGACCTGTCCGGGATCGACCTCGACGACGCGTTCGCCGGCGGCACCGCCGCCGGGACGGCGCTCAAGACGGTCAAGGAGCAGATGCTGGCGGTGCCCGACCGGGGCATCGGCTACGGACTGCTGCGGCACCTGAATCCCGAGACCGCCGCGGTGCTGCGGGAGTTCCCACTGGGACAGATCGGATTCAACTACCTGGGGCGGTTCTCCGCTGCCGACATGCCCGAGAGCCTGCGCGGGCTCGGCTGGACGCGGACGGACGAACTGGTCGAACTCGCCGAGCTCGACGCGGCGCACGGCCCGGACATGCCCGCACCCTGCGAGATCGACATCAACGCCACCGTCACCGACTCTGCCGACGGCCCCCGGCTCCGCGCGGTGTTCGCCGCGCCGACCGGTGTGCTGTCCCCGACCGACGTCGAGGAGCTCGCCGACCTCTGGTGCGCGGCCCTGCACGGGCTGGTGAGGCATGCCGCCGAGCCCGGCGCCGGCGGGTTGACCCCGTCGGACGTGTTGCTGGACAGGGTGAGCCAGGGCGAGATCGACACGTGGGAGGAGCGCTTTCCGGTACTGGCCGACGTGTGGCCGCTGACGCCGCTCCAGAACGGTTTGCTGTTCGAGTCCCTTGTGGACGATCCGAGTCGGGACGCCTACCGGGTGCAGTACACGCTGCGGCTGTCCGGGCCGGTCGACGCGCGCCGGCTGCGCGCGGCCGGCCAGGCGCTGCTCGACCGGCACGCCAGCCTGCGCGCGGCGTTCGTGCCCAACACCGCAGGCGATCTCGTGCAACTCGTCGTCGACGGCGTCGTCCTGCCATGGCGGGAAGTCGATCTGAGCGGCGAGGAGCGCCAGGCTGAGGCGCTGCGGCGAGTTCTGGCCGAGGAGCTGTCCACGCCCTTCGATCTGACGGCGCCGCCGGTGCTGCGGCTGGCCCTCGTCCGCATGGCGGAGGACCGGTGGGAGCTCGTGCTGACGTCGCATCACGTGCTGTTCGACGGCTGGTCGATTCCGGTCATGATGCGGGACCTGCTGCGGCTCTACGCTCGCGACGGAGACGGTTCGGAACTGCCGCCGGCGCGCGGCTACCGGGACTTTCTGGCGTGGCTGCGACGGCAGAACCGCGACGCGTCATCCCGCGTCTGGGCCGAGGAGTTCCAGGGATTCGACGAGCCGACGATGCTCGCCTCCGGCGTCAGCGGCGCGAAATCGGGCATCGGGGCGATCGACGTTCCGATGGCGCCCGACGTCGCCCGGAGGCTGTCCGACCGCGCCGCCGAGCTGCGCGTCACGCTGAACACCGTGGTCCAAGGCGCTTGGGCGGTCCTGTTGGGACAGTTGACCGGCCGACGGGATGTCGCCTTCGGGGCCACGGTGGCGGGCCGGCCGCCCACACTGGCCGGCGCGGAGTCCATGGTCGGGATGTTCCTCAACACGGTGCCGGTGCGGGTGCGGTGGCAGCCGGGCGACACGCTCGCCGAACTGATGGCCGGCTTGCAGCAGCGGCAGAGCACGCTGCTCGAAGACCACCACCATCCGCTGGCCGACATCCAGCGGGCCACCGGGCTACCCGCGCTGTTCGACACCTACGTCGCCTTCGAGTCCTTCCCGCTCGACGGCGCCGGCATGGAGGCGGCGAGCGAGGAGGCCGGAATCGCCTTCACCGGGCTGGACCTCTTCGTCACGACGCACTACCCGCTGACCGTGTTGGCCCTACCCGGCAACGACTCCCTCCGGCTCGTGCTGCACCACCAACTCGCAGCGTTCGACCACGACACCGCCGCGTCCATCGCCAAACGATTCGCAGCGGTGTTGGCGGAGCTTGCTTCCGACCCGCAGCGACGGGTCGACGGGGTCGACCTGCTCACGCCCTTGGAGCGGAGCCGGCTGCTGCCAGCGGTCGGTGAGCCGGCAGCAGGGGAGACGATCCCTGACCGGTTCGAGCGGCAGGCCAGCGCGACGCCGGACGCCGTGGCGCTGGTCACCGAGGACGGTGAACTCACCTTCGGTGAACTCAACGACCGGGCGAATCGGTCGGCGCACGGCCTGATCGCGCTCGGCATCGGGCCGGGGTCGCTGGTGGCGGTCGCGTTGCCGCGAACGGCCGACCTGATCGTGACGTTGCTGGGAGTGCTCAAGTCCGGCGCCGGGTACCTGCCGGTCGACCCGGCGTACCCGAGCTCTCGGCTGGCGGACATCATCCGCGACGCCGGCCCGTCCCTCACCGTCGCCGATGCGTCGACCCGGGACGTGCTGCCCGACAACGACGTCCCCCTGCTGCCCCCGGCCCGGATCGCTGGCCGTCACGCGCACGACCCCGTCGACACGGACCGGATTCGGCCGCTCAGCCCGGACGACGTCGCCTACGCGATGTACACCTCCGGGTCGACCGGCCGCCCGAAGGGCGTGCTGATCACGCACCGAAACGTGACCAACTGCGTGCCGGGACTCGTGGCCAGCCTGGGAGTGCCGCCGGGTTCGCGGATGCTGGCGGCGACGTCGGTCAACTTCGACGTGTCGGTCTTCGAGATCTTCTCGACGCTCTGCACCGGCGGCACCGTCGAGCTGGTTCGGGACGTGTCGGTTCTCGGACTTCGGGGCGGCTGGTCGGGCGGCGTCATCAGCTCGGTGCCGACGGTCTTCGGCGAGCTGCTGGACGAGCTGGCGGGCTCGATCGACGTGCGGACCCTGGTGTTCGCCGGCGAGGCGCTGCCCGGCTCGCTGGTGCGGCGAGTCCGGAACGCGATCCCCGGGGTCCGAGTGGTCAACGGCTACGGGCAGAGCGAAACCTTCTACGCCACCACCTTCTCCCTCGCCGCCGCGGACGGCTGGGACGGCGCCGTGCTGCCGATCGGCACGCCGTTGGACAACGTGCGTGCCTACGTGCTCGGCCCCGGCCTCGCCCCGGTGCCACCGGGAGTGGCCGGGGAGCTGTACGTCGCCGGGGCCTCGGTAGGTCGCGGCTACCACCGTCGTCCGGATCTGACCGCAGACCGGTTCGTCGCGGATCCCTTCGGGCCGCCCGGATCCCGGATGTACCGCACGGGCGACCGCGCCCGCTGGCGCCCCGACGGTCCGCTGGAATACCTGGGGCGGGACGACACGCAGGTGAAGATCCGCGGTGTCCGCGTCGAGCCCGCCGAGGTCGAGGCCGTGCTGGCCGCGCATCCCGACGTCAGCCAGGCGATCGTCCTGGCCCGCGCGGGCCGCGGCGCGAGCACGGCCAAGCGATTGGTGGCCTACGTCGTCGCCGGCGGCCCGGTGGACGGCCTGCGGGAGTTCGTGTCCGAGCGGCTGCCGGACGTCATGGTGCCGTCGGCATTCGTCGAGTTGGACGGCTTTCCCTTGCTGCCCAACGGAAAGCTGGACCGCAAGGCGCTGCCGGAGCCGGCGGCCGCCCACCGCGGGTACCGCGCGCCGCGGACCCCGGGCGAGGACGTGCTGTGCGGCCTGTACGCCGAGGTGCTCGGCCTGGACCGGGTCGGCGTCGACGACGACTTCTTCGAGCTGGGCGGACATTCGCTGGTGGCGATCCGCCTGGTCAGCCGGCTGCGGGCGACGCTCGGCGTCGAGGTGCCGATCCGGACCGTGTTCCGGCACCGCACGGTCGCCGAGCTGGCCCGCGAACTCGACACCGCCGCGGCCGCCGCGAGCCGGCCACGCCTGCGCAAGATGACCGACCGAGGAGTGGAATCGCCGTGATCCCCCTGTCCTTCGCGCAGCGCCGGCTGTGGTTCATCGACCGCTTCGACGGGCCGTCGGCGACCTACAACCTGCCCTTCCTGCTGCGGCTCACCGGCCCGCTCGACGTGGCCGCGCTGACCCTCGCGGTACGTGATGTCGTCGCGCGGCACGAGAGCCTGCGCACGGTGCTCGTCGAAGACGAGTCCGGCGTTCCGGAGCAGAAGGTGCTGCCGGTCGATCCGTCGCTGCCGACCGTGCCGGTCGTCGACGTGCAGCCGCAGGATGTGGACGCCGTGGTGGCCGAGGCGGCGGACTACCGGTTCACCCTGTCCAGGGAAGCCCCGGTCCGGGCGTTCCTGCTGCGTTCCGGACCGGAGCAGCATGTGTTGGTTCTGGTGCTCCACCACATCGCGGCCGACGGCGAGTCGATGGCGCCACTGGGCCGCGACCTGGCCGCGGCCTACACCGCGCGGTTGCGTTCGACCGCTCCCGAGTGGCCGGAACTGGCCGTCCAGTACACGGACTACACGCTGTGGCAACGGGAACTGCTCGGCGACGACCAGGATCCGGGCAGCGTGCTGGCCACCCAGCTCCGGCACTGGCGTGACGAACTCGCCGGCGCGCCCGCCCAACTGCCGCTGCCGACGGACCGGCCGCGTCCATCGTCCGCGAGCCACCGGGGCGACCTGGTCGAGTTCGTGGTCCCCGGCGACCTGCTGACCGAGGTGACGGAGCTGGCCCGTTCGCGGGGCGCTACGGCGGCGATGGCGATGCAGGCCGCGCTGGCCGCCCTGCTGTGCCTGCTCGGCGGCGGCATGGACATCCCCATCGGTTCCACGATCGCCGGTCGCGGTGAGGAGGGACTCGCCGACCTCGTCGGGTTCTTCGTGAACACGTGGGTGCTGCGGGCCGACCTGTCCGGGAACCCGTCGGCGGAGACGCTGATCGACCGGGTCCGCGACAAGGCGCTCGGCGCGTACGACAACCAGGACCTGCCCTTCGAACGGCTCGTGGAGGCCCTGAACCCGGAGCGGTCGCGCGCGTACCACCCGCTGTTCCAGGTGATGTTCACCTGGCAGACCGCCCCGGGACTCGACCTCGACATGCCGGACGTCGCCGCGCGGCTGGAGCCGGTGTGGACGCGGACCGCGAAGTTCGACCTGGAGTTCAACTTCTCCCCGGATCCCGGCGACGGCCTGCGGTGCAGCCTGGAGTACGCCACCGACCTGTTCGACCGCGGCACCGTGGCGGACATCTGCGCACGGTTCCTGCACGTCCTGCGCGGGTTCGCGGCCGATCCAGGCGCGTCGGTGAACGTCATCGACGTGCTCACGCCGGCGGAGCGAATCATGTTGGCCGGCGTGAACGACACGGCGGCACCGACGCCGGATCTGACCGCAGCGGGCGTGGTCGAACGGCAGGTCGCGGTGACGCCGGAGGCTGTCGCGGTCGAGTGCGCTGGCACCTCGCTGACCTATCGGGAGCTCAATGCCCGCGCGAACCGGCTGGCGCATGCGCTGGTTGCTCACGGTGCCGGCCCGGAGGCCCTGATCGGCCTCGCCCTGCCGCGCTCGGCCGATCTGGTGGTGGCACTGCTGGGGATCCTCAAGGCGGGGGCCGCGTACGTTCCGATCGACCCTCGGTATCCCAGCCGTCGCCTCGACCAGATCCTCGACGATGCTCGGCCCCAGTTCGTGCTGATCGACGCCGAGGCCCAGCCGGTGCTCCCGAACGACATTCCGGTGCTGCTGCTCGACGACGTCGACCTGACTGGCGCCGACCCAGGTGCGCCGGCGGGCGGCCCGGGGCCGGACAACCTTGCCTATGTGATGTACACGTCCGGCTCGACCGGAACCCCGAAGGGAGTCGGGATCACGCATCGCGGCGTGGTCAACGGGATCACGCGGCTGGCCGCCGCCGTCCCGGTCCGGCCGCGGGCGAAGGTCCTGGCAGGGGCTTCGGTCAACTTCGACGTGTCGGTGTTCGAGATCGTCACGCCGCTGAGTGTCGGCGGGACCGTCGAGGTCGTCCGGGACGTGCTGGAGCTCGCGGAGCGGGACAGCTGGTCGGGCGGGGTGATCCACTCCGTGCCGTCGGTGTTCGCGGAGCTGGTGGACCAGATCGCCGGTCGCACCGCGGTGGACGTCCTGGTGTTCGCCGGTGAGGCACTGCCCCCGGCGCTGGTGACAAGAGTGCGCGATGCGTTCCCCGGCGTCCGTGTTGTCAACGCCTACGGCCAGAGCGAGAGCTTCTACGCCACCGCGTTCGCCGTTCCCGACACGGCCACATCAGACCTCGACGCAAGCACGCCGATCGGCACGCCGCTGGGCAACATGCGGACCTACGTGCTCGGACCAGGGCTGCGACCGGTGCCGCCGGGTGTGGTGGGCGAGCTGTACGTTGCCGGCGAGGTCGGGCGGGGCTACCACGGCCGCGCCGGGATGACCGCCGAGCGCTTCGTGGCCGATCCGCTCGGACCGGCCGGATCCCGCATGTATCGCACCGGCGACCTCGCGCGCTGGACCGCCGACGGCCAGCTCCAGTACGTCGGCCGGGACGATCAGCAGCTCAAGATCCGTGGACAGCGGATCGAGGTGGCCGAAGTCGAGGCGGTTCTCACCACGCACCCCGGTGTGGCCCAGGCGGTGGTGGCCGCGCGCCCAGGACCTGGCGGCACGCGGCTGGTCGGCTATGTGCTGCCGAGCTCGGCCGCCCGCATCGGCACCGTGGCCAGCCTCGGCGAACTCGACCTCGACCTGACAGCCGGTGTGTCCGCCGCCGAGCTGCGGACCTTCGCGGCGGAGCGGCTGCCGGAGTTCATGGTGCCGGCCGCGTTCGTGATGTTGAACCGGCTTCCGTTGGCGCCCAACGGCAAGCTCGACCGCGCGGCGCTGCCGGACCCGGAGTACCGCAACGCGGCCTACCGCGCGCCGCTGACGACCGAGGAGCAGGTCCTCGCCGACGTCTACGCGGAGGTTCTCGGCCTGCACGAGGTGGGCGTCGACGACGACTTCTTCGCGGTCGGCGGGGACAGCATCCGGTCGATCCAGGTCGTGGCGCGGGCCCGGGCGCGAGGCGTCGAGGTGACCCCCAGGGAGATCTTCCAGTGCCGCACCGTCGCTGAGCTGGCGGCGGTGGTGGCCGGCCGCGCCGACACGTCGCCGGCGCCGGAACCGGAGGGGTCCGGCGTGGGCTGGATGCCGCTGCTGCCGGTGGCCCGGTACCTGACCGAACTGGGCGGCGGCATCAACCGGTTCTCCATGTCGATGGTGCTCGACCTGCCGGACGGCATCGACGAGGACGGGCTCGTCGCGACCATCGGCGCCGTGGTGGACCGCCACGACATCCTCCGGTCCCGCCTGGAGTCCAACGGCCTGCGGGCCGACCCGCCCGGGTCGGTCGACGTCCGGACCTTGATCCGCCGGATACCCCTCCGGGGTAACTGGGAGGAACTGGCGGCCGTCGAGCTGGACGCCGCGACGGGGCGCCTCGACCCCGCGGCCGGTCGTATGGCCCAGTTCGTCTGGTTCGACCCGGGCCGCCTGCTGGTGGTCCTGCATCACTTCGTGGTCGACGGCGTGTCCTGGCGAATCCTGTTGCCGGACTTCGCGCAGGCCTGGGAGCAGGTGCGTGCCGGGCGGACCCCGGTGCTGCCGGACGTCCTGACGTCGGCCCGCCGTTGGACGGACGCACTGATGGACGCGTCGAAGGAGCGCGTGGCGGAACTGCCGTTCTGGCGCTCCGTGCTGGACGGCCCCGACCCGCTGCTCGGCTTGCGAGAACTGGATCCCACGGTGGACGTGACGTCCACTGTGGAGCATCTCTGGGTGCGGCTGCCGGCATCCGTGACCGACGTTCTGCTCACCCGAGTGCCGGCGGTGTTCCACAGCGGCGTGAACGACGGGCTGCTGGCCGCGCTGGCGCTGGCAGTGACCAGGTGGCGGCGGGTGCGAGGCGAGTCCGAACCGTCGGTGCTCGTGCGAATGGAGGGACACGGTCGCGAGGAAGGCATCGTTCCCGGCGCGGACCTTTCCCGCACCGTCGGCTGGTTCACGAGCATGTTCCCGGTCCGACTGCGCACGACACTCACGGACCTGGACGAGGCGTTCGCCGGCGGTCCCGCCGCGGGCCGGCTGGTGAAGTCGGTCAAGGAGCAGCTTCTCGCCGTGCCGGACAAGGGCATCGGCTACGGGCTGCTGCGCTACCTGAACGACGACACCGCCGCGATCCTCGGTGGCTACCCGACCGGGCAGATCGCCTTCAACTACCTGGGCCGTTTCTCGGCCACCGACATGCCGACCGAGCTGCGGGGCCTGGGCTGGACGGAGACCCCCGGCTGCTCAGAACTGGTCGCGCGTCCGGACGAGGACATGCCCGCGCTGTCGACGCTGGACGTCAACGCGCTGGTCACCGACACCGAACAGGGCCCGCAGCTGGAGGCCAGGCTGTCCTTCCCGACCGGCGTCCTCGCCCGGGAGGAGGTCCAGGAGATCGCCGACCTGTGGTGCGCGGCGCTCGCCGGGCTGGCCCGGCACGCGGTCGAACCGGACGCCGGCGGGCTGACCCCGTCGGACGTCACGCTGGTGTCGGTCGGGCAGAGCGAACTGGACGCGTGGGAGAAGCGGTATCCCCGAGTGGTCGACGTGTGGCCACTGACCGCGTTGCAGTCCGGGTTGCTGTTCCACGCGATGCTGGCCGACGCGAAGTTCGACGCGTACCACATGCAGTTGGTGTTCCACCTGTCCGGAACCGTGGATCCGGCCCGGATGCGCGCCGCCGGCCAGGCGATCCTCGACCGGTACGCCAACCTGCGCGTCGCGTTCGCGGCCAACGCCGCCGGTGATCATGTGCAGGTGGTGCCGGACCGGGCCGCGCTGCCCTGGCGGCACCTCGACCTGAGCGACCAGGGCCCCGAAGCGGTCGACCGGTTCCTGGTCGACGACCGCAACGCGCATTTCGACCTGGCCAGCCCGCCGCTCGTGCGGATGTCTCTCGTCACGTGCGGCCCCGAGCGTTCCGAGCTGGTCGTCACCGCCCACCACGTGCTGTTCGACGGCTGGTCGGTGCCGCTGCTCATGCGGGACCTGTTGCAGCTCTACGGATCGAGCGGTGACGCGGCCGCGCTGCCCCGGGCGCGGGGATACCGGGACTTTCTCGGCTGGCTGGCCCGGCAGGACCGCGACGCGGCCACCCGGGCCTGGCTCAGCGAGTTGGACGGGATCGACGAGCCCACACTGCTCGCCGGCGGGTCGGAGGCCGGTTCGGACAGCGGCGACATCGGACAGGTCGACGTGCCGCTGACGGCATCGACCGCCGAGGGACTGGCCCGGCGCGCCGCCGAACTCGGCGTCACGGTGAACACCGTCGTGCAGGGCGCGTGGGCGCTGGTGCTGGGCGGGCTGACCGGCCGCCAGGATGTGGTCTTCGGCGCTACGGTGTCCGGCCGTCCCGCCGATCTGTCCGATGTGGACTCCATGGTCGGGCTGTTCGTCAACACCGTTCCGGTCCGAGTGCGGTGCGCGCCGGAGCAGTCGATCGGCGGGTTGCTGCGTGAGCTCCAGGACCGACAGGCCGCGCTGTTGGACCACCACCACGTCGGGCTGACCGAGATCCACCGGGCCACCGGACTGACCGTGCTGTTCGACACGGTGGTCGTGTTCGAGTCCTTCCCGGTCGACCACGTCGGCATCAGCACCGCGAACACCGCGGCCGGCGTGGCGATCACCGGCCTCACCCCGTACAGCGGCACGCACTACCCGCTGACCGTCACCGCGGACGCGGACCCGAACCCGCGAATTGCCCTGCAGTATCAGCACGATGTCTTCGAGCACGAGTTCGTGCTGGAGATCGCGGACCGGCTGTGCCGCGTCCTGGAGCAGTTCGTCGCCGATCCCGACCGCCGGGTGGCACAGGTCGACGTCCTGGCGGTCGCCGAGCGGGAGTTGGCAGTGGCCGGGTGGAACGCGACCGCGCACGCCGTCCCGCCCGCCACGCTACATGCCGCATTCGAGGCGCAGGTGCGGCTGGGCGCCGGACAGGTCGCGTTGATCTTCGATGCGGAAACGCTGACCTACGGCGAATTCAACGCTCGGGCCAACAGGTTCGCCCACTGGCTGATCGACCGCGGCGTCGGCCCCGGCGCGGTCGTCGGAGTTCGGCTGCCGCGGTCGTTCGACCTGCTGGTGGCGATCTACGGTGTGGTGAAGGCGGGCGCGGCCTTCCTGCCGATGGAGGTCGATCTCCCGCCGGAGCGGGTGGCCTGGATGGTCGAGGACGCGTCGCCGGCACTGGTGATCGAAAGCGTCCCGGACGTGTCGGCCCACCCCGACGAGGATCCGGCTGTCCCGATGTCGGCCGACCACGCCGCGTACATCATCTACACCTCCGGGTCGACGGGCCGGCCCAAGGGCGTGGCGGTCCCGCACCGGTCGATCATGAACCGGATCCGATGGGGACAGGGCCGCTACGGAATGAGCGGCAGCGATCGGATGCTGCTGAAGACCTCCGTCGGCTTCGACGTGTCCGTGCCGGAGTTGTTCTGGCCGCTCCAGGTCGGCGCTGCCCTGGTGATCGCCCGCCCGGACGGGCACAAGGACCCGGCGTACCTGGCCCGGCTGATCCAGGAGCGGGACATCACCGACGTCGACTTCGCGCCGTCCACATTGGCCACCTTCCTGGCCGAGCCGTCGGCCGCCGAATGCCGGACCCTCCGGCGGATCGAGGCTGCCGGCGAGGCGTTGTCGACCGAGCTGGCCCAGCGCTGTGCGACCGTGTTGCCACAGGTCGAGCTGCACAACCTCTACGGCCCGACCGAAGCCGCCGTCGAGGTGACGGCCTGGCAGTACCAGCCTGAGCTCGACGCCACCGGCGCCGGCGTGCCGATCGGGACGCCGGTGTGGAACACGCAGGTGTACGTGCTGGATGCGGCGTTGCGTCCGGTGCCGCCGGGGGTGCGGGGCGAGCTGTACCTGGCCGGCGTCCAGCTGGCCTGGGGTTACGTGCGACGGTCCGGGCTGACCGCCGAACGGTTCGTGGCCAACCCGTTCACGCCCGGGGAGCGCATGTACCGGACCGGGGACGTGGTCGCCTGGCGGCAGGACGGCGCGCTGACCTACCTGGGACGCGTCGACTTCCAGGTGAAGGTCCGCGGGTTCCGGATCGAGCCGGGCGAGATCGAGACCATGCTGATGGCGCATCCGCACGTCACCCAGGCCACTGTCATCGCCCGCGAGGACCAGCCGGGCGACCAGCGGCTCGTCGCTTATGTCGTGCCCGACGTCGACGACTCGGACGGCGGCGCGGACGAGCAGGTCGACGAGTGGAAGCAGGTGTACGACCAGACGTACGCCGACGCCACGCCGGCCGCCTGGGGCGAGGACTTCACCGGCTGGAACTCCAGCTACACCGGCGAACCGATCCCGACGGCGCAGATGCGTGACTGGCGGGACGCCGCGGTGAGCCACGTCCTCCGATGGTCGCCGCGCCGTGTTCTGGAGCTCGGTGTCGGATCAGGGCTGCTCCTGGCCCACCTGGTGCCGGCTGTGGACGAGTACTGGGGCACCGACTTCTCCGCACCCGTGCTCGACGAGTTGCGCCGGCAGGTGGACCGCGCCGGGTGGTCGGATCGGGTTCGGCTGCGGTGCCAGCCCGCCGACGACACGTCCGGACTGCCGGCCGAGGGCTTCGACACGGTCGTGCTGAACTCGGTGGCGCAGTACTTCCCGGACGCCCGCTACCTGGACCGCGTGCTGACGCGGGCGCTGGAGGTCCTCGCTCCGGGCGGTCGCGTGGTGATCGGCGACGTGCGCTACCTGGGATCGCTGCGCGCGCTGCGGGCCGCCGTGCACCGCGCCCACAACCCGGCCGCGACGCCGGCCACGGTACGGGCCGTGGTGGAACAATCCCTGTTGACGGAGAAGGAACTTCTGCTCGACCCGGAGTGGTTCGTGCGTTGGGCCGCCCAGCACGACGACGTGCAGGTCGACGTCCGGCTGAAGCCCGGCCGGGCGCACAACGAGCTGACCCGCCACCGCTACGAGGTCGTGCTGCACAAGGCGCCCGCCGCACGGCGGGATCTGGCGAACTTGCCCGTGGTGGTGTGGGGGTGGCAGGCCGACTCCCTCGACGGGCTGGCGAAAATCTGCCGTGAGAGCGGACCGGTCCGTGTCACCCGCATGCCCAACGCACGCCTGGCGGCGGAACTCGACGCCGCCACAGCCCTGGCGGTCGATCCGCAGGATCTCCAGGACTGGGCCGACGGTCTTGGTTGGGGAGTGGCGGCCACCTGGGCCACCGGCTCCGTCGAGCACTTCGACGCCGTCGTGCTCCCGGACGGCCCCGTGGCCGGCCAGGTGGTCACCGGAGTCTTCACGCCGTCGGACCGCGCCGACCGCACGCTCGTCAACGCGCCGACCGGCGCCCGTCGGATCGGGTCGCTGATCTCCGGCCTGCGCGGCTACCTCCAGCAGCGGCTGCCGGAGTACATGACGTTGTCGGCCGTCGTGCCGATCGCCGAGGTTCCGTTGACCGCCAGCGGAAAGGTGGACCGGCGCGCGCTGCCGGTGCCCGACTACGCCGCCACGTCGACCGGACGTCCACCACGAAACACAGGGGAGCGGGTCCTGTGCGAGCTGATGGCCGAGGTGCTGGGTCTGGACCGGGTCGGCATCGACGACGACTTCTTCGCCATGGGCGGCCATTCGCTGCTGGCCACCCGTTTCGTCAGCCGGGTGCGAACGTCGCTCGGCGTCGAACTGCCCATCAGGGTGCTGTTCGAGCACCCGACCGTCGCCGAGCTGGCGAACGCCGTCGAGGACGGCGCCCGCCCGGCACGGCCCCGGGTCCGCAGGATGGATAGGAGCGGTCACTAAATGATCCCGTTGTCCTTCGCGCAGCGCCGGCTGTGGTTCGTCGACCGCTTCGAGGGCCCGTCCGCGCTGTACAACCTCCCGTTCGTGCTGCGCATGACCGGCGAGCTCGACCTGACGGCCCTGCACGCCGCGATCCGGGACGTCGTGGCCCGGCACGAGAGCCTGCGCACGGTGATCGGCCAGGACGAGGGCGGCAATCCCTTCCAACGGGTGCTGCCGATCACGGAGGTGGCGCTGGAGCTGCCCGTGGTGGACGTCGCGGCGGACGGGGTGCGGGACGCGGTCACCGCCGCCGCCGTCCACCGGTTCGACTTGGCCGCCGAGATTCCCCTGCGCGCCACGGTGTTCCGGTGTGGCCCCGACGAACACGTGCTGGCGCTGGTGATCCACCACATCGCCACCGACGGCGAGTCGATGGCGCCGCTGGCGCGGGATCTGGCCACCGCGTACGCCGCTCGTCGGGACGGCGTGGCGCCGGCGTGGCCGGAACTGCCTGTGCAGTACGTGGACTACGCGCTGTGGCAACGGGAACTGCTCGGCGACGAGGACGACCCGGACAGCCTGCTTGCCGCGCAGGTGCGGTACTGGCGGACGGAGCTGGACGGCGTGCCGCAGCCGCTGCCGCTGCCCACCGATCGACCCCGGCCGCCGGTGGCCGGCCGACGCGGCGACATCGTGGAATTCTCGTTCGACCGGGAACTGATGACCGCGGTGGAGAAGCTGGCGCGGGAACGCGGCGCCACCGCGTCGATGGTGCTCCAGGCGGCGCTCGCGGTGCTGCTGCACCAGATGGGCAGCGGCGAGGACATCCCGATCGGGTCGCCGATCGCCGGCCGCACCGACGACGACCTCGCCGACCTCGTCGGGTTCTTCGTCAACACCTGGGTGCTGCGCGCCGACCTGTCCGGGAACCCGACCTTCGAGCAGGTGCTGGACCAGGTACGGGGCAAGGCGCTCGCCGCGTACGACAACCAGGACGCACCGTTCGAGCGGCTGGTGGAGCTGGTCAACCCGGCACGGTCCACCGCATGTCACCCGCTGTTCCAGGTGATGTTCGCGTGGCAGAACCTCGTGCGGGAGGACTTCGAGCTCCGCGGGTTGCGCGTCACGCTCGAGCAGGCCGCCACCGGCACGGCCAAGTTCGACCTCTTCGTCAACATGGCCGACATCCCCGGTCTGGGGGTGGTCGGCCACCTGGAGTACGCGACCGACCTGTTCGACCGCGGCACGGTCGAGAAGCTCGCCGCGCGGTTCACCGCCGTCGTACGGCAGGTGGTGGCCGGACCGAGCCGTCGCATCGGACTGGTGGACGTGCTGGTTCCCGGCGAACGCGAACTCCTGCTGACCCGGCTGAACGACACCGCCGCGCCCACACCGGAAGCCACCATCCCCGAGCTCTTCGAACGGCAGGCGACCGCGACGCCGGACGCCGTCGCACTCGTCGTCGGCGGCGAATCGTTGACGTATCGGGAATTGAACGCACGCGCCGACCGCCTGGCTCGGGAGCTCGCCCGGCGGGGAGCCGGACCGGAGTCCGTCGTCGGCCTCGCGCTGCCGCGCTGCACCGACCTGGTGGTGGCGCTGCTGGGCATCCTCAAGGCCGGCGCGGGTTACCTCCCCATCGATCCGCGTTACCCGAGCGGACGGCTGGCCCACATCCTCGCCGACGCGGGTCCGTCGCTGGTCGTCACCAACGCGGATGCCGCGGCCGTGCTGCCCCAGGACGACACACCGCGGCTGATGGTCGACGGGCTGGACCACACCGATCCGACGAGCCACGTCGCCCGGCCGAGGCCGGATCACGTCGCCTTCCTCATGTACACGTCGGGCTCCACCGGCCTGCCGAAGGGCGTGGCCATCACCCACCGCAACGTCGTGAACGGTGTGCTGCGGCTGATCGGGGTGACCGGCGCCGGCCCGAAGTCCCGGATGCTCGCGGGCACCTCGATCAACTTCGACGTGTCCGTCTTCGAGATCCTCAGCACGCTGTTCACCGGCGGCGCGGTCGAACTGCTGCGCGACGTGCTCGCGCTCGGCGAGCGTCCGACGTGGACCGGCACGGTGATCAGCTCCGTGCCGTCGGTGTTCGCCGAGCTGTTGGACCAGATTCCCGGTGAGATCGAGGCCGACACGGTGGTCTTCGGCGGTGACGCGCTGTCGGCCGCGCTGGTGCGGCGAGTGCGCGAGCGCGTCCCCGGAATCCGGGTGATCAACCCGTACGGGCAGAGCGAGAGCTTCTACGCCACCACGTTCACCGTGCCCGATGACTGGACCGGAACGGGTCGGGTGCCGATCGGCGCCCCGCTGGGCAACATGCGGACCTATGTGCTGGGACCCGGGCTCGTGCCGGTGCCACCCGGCGTGGTCGGCGAGCTGTACGTGGCGGGCGCGGTCGGTCGCGGATACCACGGTCGGCCGGGATTGACCGCGGACCGGTTCGTCGCGGACCCGTTCGGACCGGCGGGCGACCGGATGTACCGCACCGGAGACCTGGTCCGATGGACATCCGGGCACCAGCTCGAGTACGTGGGCCGCGACGACGCCCAGCTGAAGATCCGCGGTTTCCGGATCGAACCGGGCGAGGTGGAGGCCGCGCTCGTCGCGCATCCCCGCGTGGCGGAGGCGATCACCGTCGTCCGCTCACGGCGCGGCACCGCGCAGCTGGTCGGGTACGTGGTTCCGGTCGACACCGGTGCGGGACGCGGCAGCGCCGACGGCCTCAATCCCGGTGCGTGGGTGTCGGCGACGGAGCTGCGGCGGTTCGTCAGCGGCCGGCTCCCGGAGTTCATGGTGCCGGCGGCGTTCGTGGTCATCGACCGGATGCCGCTGGACCCGAACGGGAAGGTGGACCGGTCCGCGCTGCCCGAACCGGACGTCACCGCCACGGAGTACCGTGGCCCCCGCTCGCCGCTCGAGGAGCACCTGACCGCGGTGTACGCGGAGGTTCTCGGCCTGGACCGGGTGGGCGTCGACGACGACTTCTTCGCCGTCGGCGGGGACAGCATTCGGTCGATCCAGGTGGTGGCGCGGGCCCGGGCGCGCGGCGTCGAGGTCACCCCACGAGAGATCTTCGAATGCCGCACGGTGGCAGAACTGGCCGCTCGCGTGGACGGCCGGGCCACCACCGGCGTGCTGGCCGAGCTGGACGGTGGTGGCGTGGGATGGGCGCCGCTCCTCCCGGCCGCGCGATACCTGACCGAGTTCGGCGGCGGGATCGACCGGTTCGCGATGTCGGTCGTTGTCGACCTGCCGGCCGGCATCGACCACGCTGGCATCGTCGCCACGCTCGGTGCGGTGATGGACCGGCACGACGTGCTCCGTTCTCGGTTGTTGTCGGGTCCGGACGAAGGCCTCGTGGTGGGGCCGCCGGGGTCGGTCGACGTCGCCGAGCTTGTGCGCCGGGTGGGCTGTCACGGTAGGTGGGACGACGAGTGGCTGCGAGTCGCCCGGGCGGAGCTGGACGCGGCGACGAAGCGACTCGACCCGGCCGCCGGCCTGATGGCGCAGTTCGTCTGGTTCGATCCGGCTGAAGCCGGTGCGGGCCGGTTGCTGCTGGTGGTGCACCACTTCGCCGTGGACGGGGTGTCGTGGCGCATCCTGCTGCCGGATCTCGCGGCCGCGTGGGATCAGGTTCGGGTCGGTCGTTCGCCGGTGCTGCCACCGGTGGCGACGTCGGCCCGGCGCTGGGCGCACGCCCTGGCCGACCAGGCCCGATCGGCCGAACGGGTCGCCGAGCTGCCACTGTGGAAGTCCATTGTGGACGCACCGGATCCGCCGCTGGGCTCGCGTCCACTGGATCCCACGGTGGACGTGATGTCCACGGTGGAGCACCGGTGGGTCGAGCTGCCGGTGTCGACGACCGAGGCCCTCCTGACGACGCTGCCGACGGCGTTCCATGGCGGGGTTGACGACGGTCTGCTGGCCGGGCTGGCGCTGGCTGTGACCGCCTGGCGCCGGCGGCGAGGGGTGCACGAGCCCGCGGTCCTGGTCCGGCTGGAGGGCCACGGTCGCGCCGAGGACATCATGCCGGGTGCGGACCTGTCCCGGACGGTCGGCTGGTTCACCAGCATGTTCCCGGTCCGACTGGACATCGAGGACGCCGACCTCGACGACGCGTTGGCCGGCGGCGGCGCCGCGGACGCGATCGTCAAGTCGGTCAAGGAGCAGCTGCGCGCGTTGCCGGACAAGGGAATCGGGTACGGGCTGCTGCGGCATCTCAACGAGGACACCGCGTCCGTGCTGGGCGACCGGCCCGATGGCCAGATCGCGTTCAACTACCTCGGGCGCTTCTCCGCCGCGGACATGCCCGAGCACCTGCGAGGCCTGGGCTGGACCGAGGCCGCCGACACCGCCGACTGGATCTCGGTGCCGGACCCGGACCTGCCGGCGATGGCGACCATCGAGATCAATGCGCTGGTCGACGACGCCCGGGACGGGCCACGCCTGCGCGCGTTGTTCGGCGCGCCCACCGGCGTGCTCGCACCGGACGAGGTGCGGGAGCTCGCCGAGCTGTGGCTGATCGCGCTCGAAGCGCTGGCCCGGCGCGTCTGCGAGGCCGGTTCGGGCGGCCTGACCCCGTCGGACGTCCCGCTGGTGGCCGTGCGTCAACGGGAGATCGAAGCGTGGGAGAAGCGCTACCCAGGGCTGACCGATGTGTGGCCGCTGACTCCGTTGCAGTCCGGCCTGCTGTTCCACACGACGCTGGCTGGTGCGACGTCGGACGCGTATCACGAGCAGTTGGTGCTGCACGTGTCCGGACACATCGACCCGGACCGGATGCGTCTGGCCGGGCAGGCGCTGCTCGACCGGCACGCGAGCCTGCGGGTCGCGTTCGTGCCCAACGCCATGGGCGACCTCGTGCAGCTCGTCGTCGACGACGTTCGACTGCCATGGCGTGGCGTCGACCTGAGCGAGTTGTCCCCGGAGGACCGGACGGCGGCGTTCGAGCGGCTGCTCGCACGGGACCGGGAGGCCCACTTCGATCCGGCCGAACCGCCGCTGGTGCGGATGAGCCTGGTGCGGCTGGAGCCTGAAAGGTCCGAGCTGGTGTTCACGGCTCACCACGCGTTGTTCGACGGCTGGTCGATCCCGCTGATGATGCGCGATCTGCTGGACCTGTACGCGAACGGCGCGGACGGTCACGCGCTGCCGCCCGCCCGCCAGTTCGGCGATTTCCTCACCTGGTTGTCCGAACAGGACGGTTCCGCGTCGACCCGGGCGTGGGCTGACGAGTTGGACGGCGTCGACGAGCCGACGTTGCTCGCGCAGGATGCGGCGGGGGAGGAGAAACTCGCCGGCTTCGACGTTCCGGTGCCGGTCGAGCTGTCCCGCCGGCTGACTCGGCGGGCCGCCGAACTCGGCGTCACGCTGAACACCATCGTGCAGGGGAGCTGGGCCGTCGTGCTGGCCGGGCTCGCCGGACGTCAGGACGTCGTGTTCGGGAACACGGTGTCCGGCCGGCCGGCGGCGGTGCCCGGTGTGGACGCCGTGGTCGGACTGTTCATCAACACGCTGCCCGTGCGGGTGCGGTTCACCGCGTGGGACACGCTCCGACAGATGCTGAATCGGTTGCAGGACCGACAGAGCGCGTTGCTGGACCACCATCATGTCGGGCTGGCCGACATCCAGCGCGCAGTCGGCCTCACCTCGCTGTTCGACACCGTCGTCGTGTTCGAGTCCTACCCGTTCGATCAGGCCGGCATCGACGACGCCGGAGCCGAGGCGGGCATTCGGATCACCGGCATCGGCTCGACCAACGGCACCCACTATCCGCTGGGCGTGGCGGTCGGCGCCGACCCCGACATCCAGGCGGCGGTGCAGTACCAGGAAAACCTGTTCGACCAGGACTTCGTACGAGACATCGCCGAGCGCTTCGTGGAGGTCCTACGGCAGGTGGCGGACGATCCCGACCTGCCGATCGGGCGGGTGGACGCCGCGGCCCGACGGGGCCTGCCGCCGGCCGTGCACGACCCCGCGCCGCAGGTGCCCGAGGACACGATCGCGGCACTGTTCGAACGGCAGGTGGCCGCGACCCCGGACGCCACGGCCGTCGTCTTCGAGGACCGCGTTCTGACCTACCGCGAGCTCGACGAGCAGGCGAACGGGCTGGCGCACACCCTGATCGGACGCGGGGTGGGGCCAGAGTCCGTGGTGGCGGTGTCGCTGCGGCGGTCGCCCGAACTCGTCGTCGCCCTGCTGGCCGTCGCGAAGGCGGGTGGCGCATACCTCCCGGTGGACCACACCTATCCGGCAGCGCGCATCGCTTTCGTGCTCAAGGACTCTGCCGCCGGACTGGCGATTGTGGACGACGAAACCGAAGCGGCGATCGCCCAGAACTCGATCGCCACCTTGAGGGTTGAAGAGTCCCTAGTGGATGGTGAACCGGTGGCAAGTGCCGCGACGCTGGACAACACCGCCTACGTCATCTACACGTCCGGCTCCACCGGCCGGCCGAAGGGCGTGGCGGTGACCCACCGCGGCGTGGCCGCGCTGGCCGCCGCGCACGTCGAACGGCTCGCGGTGACGCCGGAAAGCCGCATGCTGCAACTCGCCTCGCCGAGCTTCGACGTCTCACTGTGCGAGCTGTTCACCGCGCTGCTGTCCGGCGCCGCCGTTGTGTTGGCCGACCTCGACCGACTGGCACCGGGGACTCCGCTGGCCGGGGTCATCGAGGCACACCGCGTGACCCACGCGATGATCCCGCCGGCGGTGCTGGACGTCATGCCATCCGATGCGCTGACCACCGTGGTGTCCCTGGTCGTCGGTGGGGAGGTGACGTCGCCGGAGCTGATCGCGCGATGGTCGGCCGACCGCCGGATGGTCAACGTGTACGGCCCCACCGAGTCCACCGCCTCGGCCACCATGAGCCGGCCGCTCACGCCGGACGTCCGTGTCCCGCCGATCGGTGATCCCATCCCGAACACCACGGTGTACGTGTTGGACGCGGCCATGCGCCCGGTTCCGACCGGTGTGGCGGGGGAGTTGTACATCGCGGGTTCCGGTGTGGCGCGCGGATATCTCGGCCGGTCGGCACTGACCGCAGAGCGGTTCGTGGCCTGTCCGTTCGGCCGGCCCGGCGAACGCATGTACCGCACCGGTGACGTGGTCGCGTGGACTCGTGACGGCGAACTGATGTTCCGCGGCCGCGTGGACGACCAGGTCAAGATCCGCGGCTTCCGGGTCGAGCCGGGCGAGATCGAGACCGCCCTCGCGGCGCACGCCGACGTGGACCGCGCCGTCGTGGTGGTGACCGACGACCGGCGTTTGGTCGGCTACCTGGTCCCGGCGGCCGGCCGGGCCGACGGGGTCGCCGAGCGAGTGCGGGAACACCTGGTGGAACGTCTTCCCGGTCACATGGTGCCGTCGGCGCTGATGCTCATCGACGATGTGCCGCTGACGCCCAGCGCCAAACTCGACCGCCGGGCCCTGCCGGCGCCCGACTTCGCCGCCCTGCCCACCGGTCGGGCCGCGCGAACTACGCAGGAGGACATCCTGTGCGGGCTGTTCGCCGAGGTGCTGGGTGTGCCGCGCGTCGGTATCGACGACAGCTTCGTGGCGCTGGGCGGACACTCCCTGCTCGCCACCCGGCTCATCAACCGGATCCGCACGGTGCTCGGCGTCGAACTGCCGATGCGGCTGGTGTTCCAGGCGCCGACCGTGGCGGAGCTGGCCGCCCATCTGGCGTCGGACGGGCGGTCGGCCGACACCGCCGATCCGTTCGCCGCGGTGCTGCCGATCAAGCCGGACGGGGATCGGGAACCGCTGTGGTGCATCCACCCCGGTGGCGGAATGTGCTGGGTGTACCTGGGTTTCGCCGCGTTGGTGCCGGCCGACCGGCCGGTTTACGGCGTGCAGGCGAAGGGCATCGACGGGCGGACGGCGCGACCCGGATCGCTCGACGAGCTGGTGGCCGACTACGTCGCCGAGGTGCTGCGGGTCCAGCCGGAGGGCCCGTTCAACCTGATGGGGCTGTCCATCGGCGGCACCATCGCCCACGCGATGGCCGCGGAACTGCGGCAGCGAGGCCACGAGGTCGGGCTGCTGGCGCTGTTGGACAGCGTGCCGAGCACGTACCTCAACTCGATCGCGCCGCCCACGCCGACCGAGATCCGGGAGTACTTCGAGGAGCACTTCACCAGCCTCGTCGGCGCGGACGAGTACGAGTCCTTCGTGGCCAACGCCGTCGCGGTGGTGGTCAACCAGACGTCCCTGATGCCCGGATTCACCTCGCCGGTCTTCGACGGCGACGCGCTGTTCTTCGCCGCGGCGCCGAACGCCGGCGACGACTACGCCGAACTGTGGCGGCCGCACGTCCGCGGCGCGATCCGCCGGCACGACATCCGGAGCGCGCACGGCGACATGTACCTGCCGGGGCCGGCGGCGGAGATCTTCCAGGCCATCAACCGCGAACTCACGGGGGACTAGCCGATGACGCGACCACCGGACGATGCCCCGACAACTCGAGCGGCACGAGAGGACCATCTCATGGACACACGTGGGTCGGAGACGTACGACGTCGTGGGCATCGGGTTCGGACCAGCCAACCTGTCGCTGGCCATCGCGCTGGAGGAGAGCCCGCAGCGGCTCACCTCCGCCTTCTTCGAGCGGCAGCCGTCGCTGGGCTGGCACCGCGGCATGCTGGTGCCCGCCGCGAAGATGCAGGTCGCCTTCCTCAAGGACCTGGTCACGTTCCGGAACCCGACGTCGACCTTCAGCTTCGTGTCCTACCTGCACGATCGGGGCCGGCTGGCGCGGTTCGTCAACAACCAGGACTTCTTTCCCACCCGCCGCGAGTTCCACGACTACCTAGAGTGGGCCGAGTCCCGTGTGTCGCACCGGGTGTCGTACCAGTCCGAGGTCACCGCCATGCGGCTGCCGTGCGCTCAGCGCCCGGGCGAGGACGACCACGTCGAGGTCGAGGTGCGCGACCGCACCGCGCCCAGTGGGTCCCGCACTGTCGCCGCGCGCAACGTCGTCATCTCCACCGGGCTCGTGCCGCGCATGCCGGCGGGCCTGCAGACCGACGAATTCGTCTGGCACAGCTCGGAGTTCCTGCACAAGTTCTCGCGAGCCGACCACAGCGGGCTGAAGCGGGTGGCCGTCGTCGGGGCGGGGCAGAGCGCCGCGGAGATCGTGCGGTTCCTCTACGACATGCTGCCCGACGCGAACGTGTTCGCGATCATCCCGTCCTACGGCTACTCCATCGCCGACAACACCCCGTTCGCCAACCAGATCTTCGACCCGGCGGCGGTCGACGACTTCTACGCCGGGTCGGATCAGGCCAAGGACGCGATCTGGCGCTACCACCGCAACACCAACTACTCGGTGGTCGACGACGAGGTGATCAAGGACCTCTACCGGCGCCAGTACGACGACGATCTCGGCCGCCCCGGGCGGCTGGCCTTTCTCAACCTCTCCCGGGTCCTCGACGTGAAGCGGGTCGGCGAGGACACGAGGGTCACGGTGCACTCGACGGCCACCGAGCAGGCCGCCGACCTCGACGTCGACGTGCTGGTCTGCGCCACCGGCTACAGCCCGATGGAGCCGGCCGACCTGCTCGGCGACCTGGCTCGGTACTGCGTCTACGACGGCGACGGCCGGTACCAGGTCGACCGCGACTACCGGCTGGTCACGCCGGATCTGGACTGCGGGATCTACCTCCAGGGCGGCACCGAGCACACCCACGGGCTGTCCTCGTCACTGCTGTCGAACATCGCGGTGCGCAGCGGCGAGATCGCCGCGTCGATCGCGCGCCGGCGGCTGTCCACCAACGGAAACGGAGTCCACGCATGAGCACCAACCCGTTCGACGACGAGAACGGCCAGTTCTACGTGCTGGTCAACGACGAGGAGCAGCACTCGCTGTGGCCGACCTTCGCCGAGGTGCCCGGCGGCTGGCGGGTCGTGTTCGGCGCGGAAGGCCGGTCGAACTGCCTGAAGTACGTCGAGGAGAACTGGACCGACATCCGGCCGAAGAGCCTGCGCGACGCGATGGCGGCCGACGGCGCCGCGTCGGCGCGCTAGTCCGACCACGAAGGGAGATCCGATGAGCAGCGTCGTCGACCGGTGGGACATCCACCCCGGTCACCCGTGGCTGCGCGGGCTGCGGCCCGAGCTGCCGGTCCAGTTCGACGAGAACATGGGCCTGTGGGGCGTCTACGGATATCAGGAGGCGTTCGACATCCTCAACGATCCGCGGACGTTCTCGTCGAGGACGGCGCACCTCGCGCCGATCACGTACGACGAGTCGCTGAACGACGGCGACCTGACCCAGATGGATCCCCCGGACCACACCAGGTACCGCAAGCTGCTCAGCCACGCGTTCACGCCGAAGGCCATCGCCGGGCTGGAGCCGCGCATCCGCGAGATCACCGCCGAACTGCTGGACGGGATCGCCGGCCGAGACCGGTTCGACCTGGTGACCGATCTGGCCTATCCGCTGCCGGTCGTCGTGATCTCGGAGCTGCTGGGCGTGCCGAGCAGCGACCGCGACCTGTTCAAGAAGTGGGCGTTCCGCATCATCGACGACCTGAACGGGATGGCCTACCTCACCGGGGGCGAGGACGAGCAGAAGGAGGTCGACGAGGCGACAGCCGGCATCCAGCCGTTGCTCGACTACCTGCTCGAGCACGTGCTGGAGCGGCGCAAGCGCCCCCGCGAGGACATGCTCAGCCAGCTCGCATCGGCCGAGGTGGACGGGGTTCGCCTGACCGACAACGAAATCGTCAACATCGCGAACATCCTGCTCGTGACCGGGCACATCACCACGACCATGCTGCTGGGCAACACGATGGTGTGCCTCGACGCCTACCCGGACCAGGGAGCACGGGTGCGGGCGGATCGCTCTCTCGTGCCCACGGCGATCGAGGAGGCGCTGCGGACGCTCACCCCGTCGGCGGCGATGTCCCGGCGCACGACCCGGGACGTCGAGATCGGCGGGGTTGCCATTCCGGCCGACAAGATGGTCCTGGTGTGGCTGGGCGCGGCCAACCGCGACCCGCGGCAGTTCGCCGAGCCGGACGCGTTCGACGCCGGCCGCGATCCGAATCCGCATCTCGGGTTCGGCCGTGGCATCCACTTCTGCATCGGCGCGCCGTTGGCCCGGCTGGAGGGTCGGATCGCGCTGAACGCCCTGCTGGACCGCTATCCCGGCCTGGCCGTCGATCCGGCGGACCCGCCGGTGTTCTTCCCGTCCCCGGACATGATCGGCGTCCGCGGGCTGCCGCTCCGCGTCGGATGACGACCATCGCGGAGATGATCGAGCGGCAGGTCGCCTCCGCTCCCGACCGGGACGCCGTGGTCTGTGGCGACGTGGGCCTGAGCTACCGGGAGCTCAACCGCCGGGCAAACCGGCTGGCGCGTGCCCTCGTACGGGCCGGTGTCGGGCCGGAGTCGCTGGTGGGACTGGCTTTGCCGCGGTCGGCCGACCTCGTGGTGGCGTTGGTGGGCATTCTCAAGTCGGGGGCCGCGTATCTGCCGATCGATCCGCGGTACCCCAGCCGCCGGTTGCGGGTGGTGCTGTCCGAGGCGTTGCCGGACCTGGTGCTGACCGATGCCCGCACGGCGGGGGAGTTGCCGGTCACGGACGCCCCGCACCTGCTGCTGGACGCCCTGGATCTCGCCGCTCCGGGCCAGGAGGGCAACCTGGCCCAGGGCGAGCGCCTCTCGCCGCTGCGGCCGGGCAACATCGCCTACCTGATGTACACGTCCGGCTCGGCCGGGCGGCCTAAGGGCGTGGCCATCACCCACCGGAACGTCGCCAACGGGATCACCGCGCTGGCGCGGGTGATGGACGTGCGGCCGCGTTCCCGCGTGCTGGCCACCACCTCGATCAACTTCGACGTGTCCGTGTTCGAGGTGTTCACGGCGCTGGCCCACGGCGCGGTCGTCGAGGTGGTACGCGATGTGCTGGTGCTCGCCGAACGGACCGGCTGGACCGGCGACGTGGTGCACACCGTGCCGTCGGTGTTCGCCGAGATGCTGGACCAGATCGCTGGCAAGGTCCGGACCGACACGGTGGTGTTCGCCGGGGAGGCGCTGCCGGGGACGCTGATCGGGCAGGTGCGGGCGGCGCTGCCGGGGGCGCGGGTGGTCAACGCGTACGGGCAGACCGAAAGCTTCTACGCGACCACGTATCGGGTCCCGGTGGACTGGGCCGGCACGGGCAGTGTGCCCATCGGCGTTCCGATCGACAACATGCGCGCCTACGTGCTCGACGCGAGGCTCGCGCCGGTTCCGCCAGGCGTGGCCGGCGAGCTCTATGTCGCGGGCGAGGTGGGGCGCGGTTATCACGGGCGGACCGGGCTGACCGCCGAACGGTTCCTCGCGGACCCGTACGGCCCACCCGGGCATCGGATGTACCGCACCGGCGACCTGGCTCGCCGGAACGCGGACGGCGACCTCGAGTGCATCGGCCGCGCCGACTTCCAGCTCAAGATTCGCGGTTTCCGCGTCGAGCCGGCCGAGGTGGAGGCCGCCCTGGTGGCTCATCCGCAGGTGGCCGCGGCCGTGGCCGCCACCGGTCGCGGCAGGCTGGTCGGCTACGTCGTGCCGGCGGGCGCCGAGACCGTCGACGTGCGGGACCTGCGCCGCTTCGCGTCGGTGCGGCTGCCGGAGTACATGGTTCCGTCGGCGTTCGTCGTGCTCGATCGGCTTCCGCTGACCCCCAACGGCAAGCTCGACCGAGCCGCGCTGCCCGACCCGGCACGCGGCCGGGCAGCGGTGGACCGCGGAACTCAACCGTGAGTGCCGCCCGGCCGCGCCGTCACGCGTCGTGCGCGGCGCCGGCCGTGTGCGCGGCCGGGCCCACCGGCGTCCCGCCGCCGGCCAGCCGGACCGCCAGGCCGTCCAGGATGGTCTGGAGGCCGTACTCGAATCCGTTGTCCGCCGGCGCCTCGCCCTCGTCGTCCCAGTCCGCCATCCGGGCGCGCATCCGCGGGAACTGCATGGCGATCTCGGTGATCTTCTCCATCGACTCGTGCATCTGCTGCTGCTCGTCCGCGCTGCTCCGCCGCAGCCGCCGCTGCCAGGCCAGCTCGGCCGACTCGCCGAGGGCCCGGCCGAGAACGAACATGAACACGGTGTTCAGCGCCCAGTCGGCGTCCCGGCCGCTGAACCCGGCCGTCTCGTAGAGCCGGAGGCAGTGGTCGTCATGGCGGGCTTTCCTCGGGCCGTAGATGAGATGGGTGCTCATGGCGGGCACCAGCCACAGGTGCCGGTTGATCATCGCGTGCAGGCCGTGCGCCATCGTCGTGGCCGCGGTCCGCCAGTCCACCACGCCGAGATCGGGCAGCTCGATCTCGCTCCACACCTCGTCGCCGGCGAGCACGACGAGGTTGTCCTTGCTCTGCACGTGCCAGTAGACGGCCGTCGCCGCGCAGTTGAGCCGTTTGCCGAGGGCCCGCATGTTCAGCCCCTCCAGTCCCTCGGTGTCCAGGACTTCGACGGCGGCCGACACGATCTGTTCCCGGGTCAGCGTTTCGCGAGGCATACCCGCAGGATAAGGCACGCCTCGGGCATGATCGACTCCGCCACTTGCACGCAGTTCAAGTAGTGCCCTACACTCGCCTGGACTTGAACACCATGCAACTCCTTTGCGGCTAAGAATCTCTGGATAGAAGGAAACATGGCGATCCCCACACCGCCCCTGGCGATCTCGGTCGCGCAGTTACGCAAGTCCTTCGGCGAGCAGGTGGTGCTCGACGGCATCAACCTGTTCGTCGAGGAAGGCACGATCTTCTCGCTGCTGGGTCCGAACGGCGCCGGCAAGACGACCGTCGTGAAGATCCTGTCCACCCTGCTGGCCCCCGACGACGGCGTGGCGACCGTCGGCGGTCACGACGTGGTCCGCGAGCCGGACGCGGTGCGTGGGGCGATCGGCGTGACCGGCCAGTTCTCGGCCGTCGACCCCTTCCTCAATGCCGAGGAGAACCTTCGCCTGATGGCCAGGCTGTGGCATCTGAGCCGCGCCGACGGCCGTCGCCGGGTGGCCGAGCTGCGCGAGCAGTTCGACCTGGGCGACACCTTCGCCAAACCGGCGCTCACCTATTCGGGTGGTATGCGGCGCAAGCTCGACCTCGCGATGACCCTGGTCGGCTCGCCGCGCATCATCTTCCTCGACGAACCGACCACCGGCCTGGACCCGCGCAGTCGCCGGACGATGTGGCAGATCGTGCGCGATCTCGTGGCCGGCGGCGTGACGGTCTTCCTCACAACGCAGTACCTGGAGGAGGCCGACCAACTCGCCGACCGGATCGCCGTGCTCGACAAGGGCCGGCTGGTCGCCGAGGGCACCGCCGAGGAATTGAAGCGTCTCGTCCCTGGCGGGCACATCGTGCTGCGGTTCGCCACGGTCGCCGACCTCGACCGGGCTGCCCGGGTGTTCGCCGGCGAGGGAACGCGTGACGACGACGAGCTCACGCTCCAGATTCCCGGCGACGGCAGCGTCCAGGCGCTCCAGGCGCTGCTCGGCCGGCTCAACAGCGCGTCGGTGACCGCGCAGAGCCTCTCGATCCACACCCCCGACCTGGACGACGTCTTCCTCGCCTTCACCGATCAGGCGCGGCTGGAAAGGATGGTCCGCGGATGAGCACTCTTCCCTACGCCGTCAGCGATTCCGTCACGTTGCTGGGGCGCAACCTCAAGCACATCCTGCGCTACCCGACCACCGCGGTCGCGGTCGTCGGCATCCCGGTCATCTTCCTGCTGCTGTTCGTCTACGTCTTCGGCGGCGCGCTGGGCGTCGCCGCTTCCGGCGCCGCGCACGGGAACTACGTCAACTACGTGGTGCCCGGGCTGGTCGCCATGACCACGGCCACGGGCGCCGTGGGCACCTCGACGTCGGTCAGCGTGGACATGACCGAGGGCATCGTCACCCGCTTCCGCACCATGGCCATCTTCCGGCCCGCCTTCCTGATCGCACGGGTCGTCGCGAGCATGCTCCAGACGCTGGTCAGCATCGCCCTGGTCATCGGGGTCGCGCTGCTGATGGGCTTCCGCCCGACCGGCAGCGCGGCCGGCTGGCTGGGTGCGATCGGCATCCTGGCGCTGATCTCGTTCGCGCTCACCTGGCTCGCCGTCGCGTTCGGTCTCACCGCGAAGACGCTGGACGCGGCCAGCAACGCGCCGTTCCCCCTCATTCTGCTGCCGATGATCGGCAGCGGCATCGTGCCGACCGACTCCATGGCGCCCGGCGTGCGGCAGTTCGCCGAGTACCAGCCGTTCACGCCCGTCATCGAGACGGTCCGCGGCCTGCTGATGGACACCCCGGTCGGCTCGAACTGGATCATCGCCGTCGGCTGGTGCCTCGTCATCACCGTCGCCGGATACCTCTGGTCGGTGCGGGCGTTCAACCGCGATCGGGCCAGCCAGGGCGGCGGCATGGCACAGGTCGGGGCCGCCGCCGGCTGACGGCCCCGAACCACCGAGAGACAACAGCGCGACACCGCCGACGGTGTCGTGTGGAACGACGCTGCCCGTAATCGGTCAGGGAAGTGAGGAATAGTCGTGCTAGGGCGCCTTGGGGGCTGGGTGGCACGCCACCCGTGGTGGACCATCGGCGGCTGGCTGGTCGCGGCCGTGCTGATCGTGCTGCTGGCGCCGCCGCTGCCAACCCAACCCAACCAGAGTCATGAACTGTCCGACGACTACCAGTCGGTCCAGGTGGATCGCCTCCAGGAGCACGCCTTCCCCGGACGGCAGGAGGCGTACACCGGCGTGTACGTCATCCTGCGGCATCCCGGCGGCGGCTCCGTCACGGACGCCGACGTCGTGAAGGCGGGGCAGGTCGGCGACGCCCTGCGCGGCAAGAAGATCGTGTCGGTGACCGGGGTCGACCCCCAGACGACCGCGCCTGACCGCTCCCTGGTGTGGGTTCCCGTGCGGATGATCCGCAGCACGGTGGCCAGCGTGCTGGTGCAGCAGGCCGACGCGGTCACCCAGATCCGCGCCGCACTGCCGGAGCTGCTGGCCGGGAGCGATCTCCAGGCGAAGGTGGGCGGGGACGCCGCGGCCTACCTGGACGACTCGAATTCGCTGAGCCAGTCGCTGTCCATCGTCACCATCGCCACCCTCGTGCTGATCATCGGGCTGATCCTGCTGATCTTCCGTGGGCCGCTGGCCGCGGTGCTGCCGATCATCGTGATCCCGGTGACCATGGAGGTCGCCCTCAGCATCGCCGCGATGGTCGCGACGCCGGCCAACCTGGTCTTCGACCAGAGTCTCCAGATCGTGGTGCTGATCCTCATGTTCGGCATCGGCGCGGACTACTTCCTGTTCCTGCTGTGGCGGTTCCGTGAACGCCTGCGTGCCGGCGACGACCGGGCGACGGCGCTGCGGTACGCGGTGGAACGGGCCGGTCGGGTCATCATCGGCACCGCGCTCACCACGATGGGGGCCGTCCTGGTGCTGCTACTGGCCTCCTTCCGCCTGTTCCAGGCGTGGGGACCAGCGCTGGCGATCGCCGTGGGCACGATGGCCGTCACCGCGCTGACCCTGATCCCGGCGCTGCTGCGGCTGCTCGGGCCGGCCATCTTCTGGCCGTCCAAGGGCTGGCAGCGGCAGCCCAAGGGCCGGACTGCTGCCCGCCTCGGTCAGCTGGTGGCCCGCCGTCCCGCGGTGGTGGCGGTCGTGTCCGTCGCGTTGATGGCGGTGCTCGGCGCCGGCGTGTTCACGTTCAAGCTCAGCTACGACGTCCAGGGCGGATTCCCGACCGACACCGAGTCGTACCAGGCGCAGCAGCAGTTCGAGAAGGTCGTCCCGGGCGCTGCCGGCCTGAACTATCCGGCGGAGGTGATGCTGCGCAGCAAGGACGGGTCCCGACTCGGACCTGAGCAGTTGACCGCGTTCGTTGCCGCCGTCCAGCACCTGCCCGGGGTCGGGGTGGTCGAGCCGCCGTCGGTCGGCACCGCGGACCCCTCGGTGGCCCAGGTGGACATCCGGCTCCAGCAGGACCCGTTCTCCGACGACGCCATCGTCCACATGCGAGACACGTTGCGACCGGCGATTCTCGCCGCGGCCCCGGCCGGCACCAACGTTTACGTCGGCGGAATCACGTCCGGCTACGTCGACATCGACCACGCCACCCGGCGGGATCTGCCGGTGATCCTCGTGGCGGCGGCCGTGCTGATCGCCCTGATCCTGGCGCTCGTCGTGCGGTCACTGGTGGCCCCGCTGCTCCTGGTCCCGTCGGTGCTGCTCGGCTTCGCGGCCGCGCTGGGCGCGGCGGTCTATGTGTTCCAGGACGCGCTCGACAAGCCGGGCCTGAACTTCCAGCTGCCGTTGCTGCTCTACCTTTTCGTGCTCGCCATCGGCACCGACTACAACATTCTGATGGTCTCCCGCTTGCGGGAGGAGATCTCGATGGGGCATGGTCCGCGGGAGGCCGCGGGACGGGCCATCCAACACGCGGCGCCCATCGCGGCGGCGGCCGGTCTGATTCTCGCCGGCACGTTCTCGGTGATGTTGCTGGCGCCGGTCACCATGATGCGGCAGCTGGGGTTCTCGGTGGCGCTCGGCATCGCGATCAGCGCTTTCGTGATGGCGCCATTCCTCGTGCCGGCGCTCACCGTGCTGGTCGGCCGGGGATTCCTGTGGCCGTCCAAGGCCGCGCGTCAGCAGGACGGGCGCCACACGGATCGGCTGAGCATGGCCGAACGGTGAGCGCGGTGCGACAGAGGGGGACACCCCGTGCGGGGAAGGAAGGACTATGAGCGATTTCGCTGATCGTTGGGGTCTCAATCCGGCCCACTTCTGGCTGCGTGGCAAGGAGCCGGAGCGGATCGTCGAGCACGACGAGAAAATGGGCATCTGGAACGTCTACGGCTATCCGGAGGCAGCGGAGATCATCGGTGACCCGGTGACCTTCTCCTCCGACTCGTCGCGGCTGCTGCCGGATGCGGAGGACAAGGACGAGTACTCGGAGGGCGATCTCCTGCAGATGGCCGAGCCGGAGCACACCAATCTGCGCAAGCAGGTCGGCCGCGTGTTCAGCCCGGCCGCGGTGGCCAAGCTCGGCGCCCGGATCACGGAGCTCGCCACCGGGATCCTGGACGAGCTCGCCGGCCGCGACCGGATCGACCTGATCAAGGACTTCGCCGACCCGATGTCCGGCATCCTGTTCTGCGAGATCCTGGGCATCCCGCCCGGCGACCGCGAGCTGTTCCGGCTCATCCAGCAGTCGATCGACAGCCCCGTGCCGATCTCGACGGTGCCGCCCGAGGACGGCGAGGAGAGTTACCTCGAGGCCCAGCTGGCGCACCTCCAGCCGCTGCGCGAGCGACTCGCCGAACACGTCGACGGGCATCGCAAGAACCCGAGCGACGACCTGCTGGGGGTGCTCACCGGGCTCACCAAGCTCGACGGCACCGGCCTGAACGACAACGAGGTGACCAACTTCGCGATCATCATGCTCGGCGCGGGCCACCTCACCAGCACTGTCCTGATCGGCAACACCGGTCTGCTGCTGGACGAGTTCCCCGACCAGGCCGCGCGGGTGCGGGCGGACCGGGCGCTGGTGCCGAGCGTGATCGAGGAGTCGTTGCGCTTCCTCACCCCCGCCGCGGCCACCTACCGGGCCACCACGGCCGAGGTGAAGGTCGGCGACACGGTGATCCCCAAGGACCAGATCGTCCAGGTCTGGTATGCGGCGGCCAACCGCGACCCGCGCCAGTTCGAGCGCCCGCACGAGTTCGACCCGGGGCGCGACCCCAATCCGCACTTCGGGTTCGGCCGCGGCATCCACTACTGCCTCGGCGCCCACATGGCCCGGCTGGAGGGTCGCATCGTGTTCAACCTGCTGCTGGACCGCTTCCCGGCAATGCGAACCGACCCGGCCGACCCGCCGAGCTTTTTCGGCGCGCCGGACTTCATCGGCCTGCACTCCCTGCCGGTGCGCGTGAATTGATCGGCCACGGCGCCCGGTTGTCCCGTCGACAGGACAACCGGGCGCCATAACTTCCGTCACTCTTGACCATGCTGGATCAGTGGATAGGCTTGGCGTCGCGAGGTGTTTTTCCCTTATCGCACAGGCCTGTCGCCGATCGGATTCCGCGACGGCCGATACCAGAATCCGATTGTCTTCGCGGTGGAAGACGGCGAGGAGGTCGCCCCCGATGTCGCAGGCGCAGATGAGTGACGAGACGGAACACGCGGCGGACAGGACCGAGATAGTGACGGCCGCGGTGGAGTGGTTGCGCACCGAGTTGAACGATCCCGACATCACCGGTGCCGAGAACTTTCTGGACGTCGGCGGTCATTCGTTGACGTTCTCGAAGCTGAACATCTTTCTCGGCGGCACGTTCGGCGCCGAGCTCGACAAGAAGCTCACCTATGAGCGTTCGCTGAGCGAGGCGGTGGCCGGGATGACGCCGGTCGACCGACCCGAGACGATCGAGAAGTGAGGACAGCGTCGTGACGTCGAACATCGAGCGGACAGATTTCGCTCTGAGTGCCGAAGAGCTGGACTTCTTCCGGGAGCGGGGCTACATCGGGCCGGTGACCGTCTACTCGCCGGACGAGATGGACGAGATCTGGAAGACGGCGCAGCGGCAGACGCTCGACCGGTCGCGCGCGGCGTACGCCGAAGAGGGCGCGATCGCCGGCACCACCAACATCGCGAACTATGACCGCCACCTGGACGTCGACGCGCTGGCGCGCCACATCTGCAACCGGCGCATCATCGACCGCGTCGCGTCCATCCTCGGCCCGGACCTGCTGTGCTGGCGCAGCGAGTTCTTCCCCAAGTACCCCGGGGACGAGGGGACCGACTGGCACCAGTCCGACACGTTCGCCAACGCCAGCGGCAAGCCCCAACTGCTGTGGCCGGGGGAGTCGGAGGACGACTTCGGCGCCGGCACGCTCACCGTGTGGACCGCGTTCACCGACTCCACGCTGCGCAACGGCTGTCTCCAGATCATCCCGGGCACGCAGCACCAGATGAACTACGACGAGACCAAGCGGATGGACTACCGGGCCGAGCAGATCAACCAGGAGACCAAGAACGGGATCCAGCGCGGCTTCTTCGGCTACGACTACCGGCAGCTCCAGTTCGACCCGAACTGGAAGCCGAACGAGGACGACGCCGTGTCGCTGGTCATGGAGCGCGGCCAGTGCGTCATCTTCTGGTCCACCCTGATGCACGCGTCGCTGCCGAACGTCAGCTCCGGCAAGGACTATCGGATGGGTTTCGCGTCCCGGTACGTGCCCACGAAGGTGCGCATCTACCCGAACACCGACCGCATCTACGAGTACGGCGGCAGCATCTCCCTGGACAAGTGGGGCGCGGTGCTCGTGAACGGCCGGGACGAGTACGGCCACAACAAGATCGTCACGGAGACACTGCTGGGCACGCCGTTCACGGCCTGAGCCGGGTCATGTCGGATGCACGCCCCGTCGTCGCCTTCATCCCGCCGTCGGGCTGCGGCGCCGGCTACTTCCGCCGGGTGCTGCGGGCACTCGACGGCGTTGTCGAGTGCCGAGCGGTAGAGCTGCCCGGCCGAGGCCGCCGCTATCGCGAACCGCTCCTCACCGACGCGGACCTTGCGGTGAACGACCTCGTGCAGCGGCTGGGCGGCCCAGTGGACGCGATCTACGGCGAGAGCCTGGGCGCGTACCTCGGGCTGGCGGTGGCGGCGTCCGTCGAGCAGGACCGCACCCCGGTCCTGCTCGCGGCGTCGAACGCCCCGCCGTGCGTGCGGGGCCCCGTCGGGACCGGCGAGGTGGATTCCGTCGCCGACGCCGTGGCCGGATTGGCGGCGCTGGGCGGTGCCAGCCCGTCGGAGGTGGTCGAGGATGCTCTTCCCTTGCTCCGCAGCGATCTCTACCTGTCCCGGTCGCTCATCACAGCGCTGTGCGGAGCGACGGTGAGTGCGAATATCTGGGTGCTCGCCGGTGAGCAGGATGCCGGGCTTGTCCGCCCGGAGGCGTGGGCTGAGCACACCACCGCGCAGACGACGATCATTCGCCTGACCGGCGAACACCTGCTGTCGGCGACGAATCCCGCCGGCGTCGCCCAGGTGGTGCAGAATGCGCTGGCTCAGTAGTCGTCGCGGTCGGACCGCGGTCCTCGACGGTACCGCCGCATGTAGCTGCGGGTGTAGTTGCGCGTGTAGCCCCGACCGTACCAACCGTAGCGGTCGCCGTCGTAGTACGCGTCGTCGTCGCCGTCGAGGTCCCCGTCGTTCCAACCGGAGCGTCGGGGATCCCGGCTGCCTCGAACCAGCGCGGCGCCGGCGACGCCGAGCAGCACCGGAATCGCTATGAGCAGCCACAGGTGGGCGACGACGAGCACCACGACCGCGATCCCGAGAATCGGTGCCGCGACCCGCGTGATCACACGCGTGCCGTTCGGCCGCCGCTCGCGGACCGCCGCCTGCGGTTCGGGAGCGGGCGCAGGGACCGGTGCGGTCGAGTCGAACGTGGGATGCGGCTGGGGCAGGTCGTCGAACAACGCGGCCAGGTCGCGACGCGTCACCGCGGCCGCCACCTGTGCGCTGCGGTCGTCGAACTCGCTGAGACCCAGCCGACCGGTGCCCATGTGCTCACCCAGCGCAGACAGCGCGGACTCCCGTTCCGCATCGCTGACGCGCACGTCGGAGAACTCGACCATGCTGTCATTGTACAGCGTTCAAGTGGTCGCTCGTCGAGTGTCGACGGAAGCTCACGTCCGCACTTGAACATAGTACAAGTATCCGTTACGATGTGGCATCGTGGATTCGATCTTCTATCTCGGTCTCGTGCTGTTCGCCGTAGGCGCGTGGCAGGCCATCCGGCGATACTCGCATTCCTTGGCCATCGGCGTGATCCTGCCGGTCTACCTGGTCGGCGCGGTCCTGACGTTCGCGGGACTGGGTCGGATCGGCAATTTCGTCAGCTATCTGTTCGTTGCCTGGTTCGTGCTCCTGCAACTACTCGTCGTCTCCAGCAGGCGCAAATACTTCTTCCATCTCGTGCCGTTCGCCGTCCTCTATGGCGCGGCCGTCGGCTTCTTCGTGAAATTCTACGCACTGCAATCCTTCTTCTGGCCGACGGTGGCCCTGACCGCCCTGTTCCTGCTTGTGAACCTGGTCGTGCAGCTGGGGAGCAAGGACGCCGTGGAGGCGCACGTCCAGCTCAAGAAGGCCGTGCTCGCGGAGATCAAGGAGAGCGACATCCGACAGAAGGTCCAGAAGGAGCTGGGCCATCGCACCCTGGTCGTGCAACACGTTGTGATGTCGGTGCTCGCGTTCGCCGGCGCCTGCGTCCTCGTCTTCTACCTGGTCAACGGCAGCCTGTGAGCATCTTTCGCCGGGTCCCGTCCCTACCAAGTGGGACGGCCGAAGACAGGCAGACGGACGGTGACGTCGAGCCCGCCGGTGGGCCGGGCGGCGATGACGAGCTCGCCCCGATGGGCGGCGACAATGGCGTCCACAATGGACAATCCAAGGCCGGCGCCCCGGTCGGTGTGGATTCGCGCGCCCTCGCCGCGGACGAAGGGCTCGCGCAGCCGTGCGACGGTCGTGGGCGCGATGGGCGGCCCGCTGTTCGCGATGCGGAGGAACGCCCACCGGCTCGCGATGCCGGTGGTCAATTCGACGTGGCCATCGGAGTGGTTGTGGCGGATGGCGTTCTCGAGCAGGTTGCCGCACATGCGTTCCAGCAGAACAGGTTCACCGATGACCGGTGCTGGTCGCAGGTTGGCGCGCACGGTGAGGTCACCGTCGTCCAGGCTGGTGGCGCCGAATTCGACGAGGTCGGCGAGGTCGATGCGGTGCCGCGGGCCGGCGCCGGCCTGGCTTTGGGCCAGGGCGAGTAGCCCCTCGAGGGTGCGCTGGCCCTGCTCGACGGCGGCGCGTACGTCGGCGGTCATGGCGAGTAGGTCCGCCGCGCTGGGCCGGCTGTCGAGTGTGACGTCGATGGCCGTGCGCATGATGGTCAGCGGAGTGCGCAGTTCGTGGGCGGCGTTGGCGGTGAACATGCGCTGGCTCGCGAGAACTCGGTCACGCTCGGCGACGCCTTCCTGTATGCGGTCCAGCATGTCGTTGATGGTGCCGGCCAGGGTGGCGAGCTCGTCGGCGGGCGTGGTGACGGGCACCCGCTCGGACAGGTCCTCGGCCGAGAGGCGCCGGGCTGCGGCGGAGATCGTGCGGATGGGTCGCAGCACCCGCCCGGCCACCAGCCAGCCCAGTGCCGCGGCGAGCACCGTGACCACGGCGAGCGCGACAGCGGCCTGGGTGAGGAAATCGACGAGGGTGACCTCCTTGACTCCCTCGGGCAGCGCCGGCGGCGCACCGGATCCTGGCGACGGGCTGAGGACGATGACTGACTGCCGGCGGCCGGCGTTGCTGCGCATCAGCAGGTACGTCAGGCCGGTGAGCACGATGCCGGCGGCGAGCACCAGTGCGGTGTAGAGGATTGCGAGTCGGCCGCGCGCGGTCATGGGATGGTCCGGTAGCCCGCGCTCGGCACGGTCTGGATGAGCTGCGGGTCGCCGAGCTTGCGTCGCAGCGTGCCGACGGCGATCCGGACCGCGTTGGTGAAGGGGTCGGCGTGCTCGTCCCACACCTTGTCCAGCAAGGTTTCCGCGCTGACCACGGCGCCGCCGGCGGCGAGCAGGTGCTCGAGCACGCCGAACTCCTTGGGCGTCAGGTGCAGGAGCCGTCCCGCGCGCTCCGCCGTGCGGCGCACCGGGTCGAGCACCACGTCGCCGGCCCGCAGCAGCGGCGGCGTCGCGGGTGCGCTGCGCCGGGACAGCGCCCGGACCCGGGCGACGAGCTCGGAGAACGCGAAGGGCTTGCCCAGGTAGTCGTCCGCGCCCAGGGTGAGCCCGTCGACGCGGTCCTCGACCGTGCCGGACGCGGTGAGCATCAGGATCCGCGCCGTGCCGCGCTCGGCCAGTTCCCGGCACACCGTGTCGCCGTGCACGACGGGCAGATCTCGGTCCAGCACGACGACGTCGTAGGGCGTGACCACGCATTTGTCCAGCGCTGTGCGCCCGTCGAACGCGACGTCGACGGCGAACCCGTGCTTGCGCAGGCCGGCCGCGATGTACTTGGCCAGCGGTTGCTCGTCCTCGACCAGCAGCACCCGCATCCGGCCAGTGTCCCCGCCACGACATATGGATCACGTATGGATCGGGCATCGGCCCCCGATCGTGCGGGATCGGTAGATCTTCGGCCATGACGACCACGACACGACGATCGGTGCTCGGCCTGATCGGCGCTTCCGGCGCGGTGCTCGCCACCGGCGCGCTTGCCGGCGCCGCCTCGGCCGCGACGCCCGGTGACCTGCGCGCGTTCGACCAGTTCCTCCGTGATCAGGGGTTCTCCGGCAGCTACCTGTTCGTCCACAGAGGACGAACGGTGGCGGCCGGGTCCTACGGCCGCGCCAACGACGCCGCGCTCAACGGACCGGACACCCGGTTTGCCATGGCCTCGGTGACCAAGCTCTTCACCGCGGTCGCCATCGCCCAGCTCGCGCAGGCGAGGAAGATCGGATACGGCGACAAGCTGGGCGCCTTTCTGAGCGGATTCCCGGCCGGCATCGCGGAGACCGTGACCGTGCACCACCTGCTCACCCACACCTCCGGCCTCGGCGACGTCTTCACGATGCCCGGCTACCTGGCCGAGGCGCTGTCGTGGACCAGCGTCGACCAGGTGATGAACGGCACGACCGACTACATCCGTCGAGCGACGCTGGGGTTCCCGCCGGGGGCCGGGTTCGAGTACAGCAACGCCGGTTACCACCTGCTCGGCATGATCGTCGCCCGGGTCTCCGGGCAGTCCTACTACGACTACGTCCGCGAGCAGGTGTTCCGGCCAGCCGGCATGACCAGCACGGACTTCTACCTCCGGCCGCAGTGGCACGCCGATCCTCGCATCGCCCACCCCTACGCGGTCCAGCCCTCCGGCGAGTACCTCGATTCCATCGACCGCCGGCTGTACGTCGGCACGCCGGCCGGCGATGCCTTCTCGACCTGCGCCGACATGGCCCGTTTCGCCCGTGCGCTTCAGGGTTCGACGCTGCTCGACGCCGCCTTCACGCCCCTCACTCTCGGCGGCAAGGTGCCGCTGGGGCCGCCGACGACCGGGCCGGCGCCCGCGGTCCCGCCCGTCGCCTTCCAGTGCTACGGACCGATGAAGACGCTGGCCAACCACCAGTGGGTGACGGGCCACAGCGGGGGCGCACCCGGCACGTCGACCGACTTCCAGATGTACCTCGACAGCGACTGGGTGTCGGTGATCCTGAGCAATCGTGACTTCGGCGCCGGTGGGGTGCCGCCGTGGCCGGCCAAGGCACGCGAACTCATCACCGCGTGACGCCGCCACAGCGCCGTTCATGTGGATCAGTTGAACGGAGATTCGAGCACTGGCGGGTCGCCGCTGCCGCTGGAGTCCGTTCCGTGCAGATCGATGCCGTCGTCAGCAACGTGGAGGAGGAGCCTCGTGCACTCGACACCGGGCCCGCTCCTCATGGCCGGCCGCCATGAACATCAGTCGGGCGCGGCCAGCAGGTCGGCACGTGGGCGGAGTCGTCCCACTCTTGACTCATTTCGGAAGATGTTGTGCTGCCCAGGTTTCGAAGCTGGTGACCGGGATGTCGAAGGCCCGGGCGAACTCCGGTCGGGCGGGCTGGCCGACCGCGTTTATCCGGTCGTGGGCGGCGCCCATGGGCGGCATGCCGGCGGCGAGGGCTTCGGCGATGGTCATGTCGGGCGCGGAGAGAGGGTGGCCCAGCACGCGGGCGAGGATCGCGGCGACCTCGTTCATCGAGCGGTAGTCGCTGGCCAGTTCGAGCTCGACCCGGTGGAAACGGGTGGGGTCGGCGATCGCGGCAGCGGCTGCGACGCCGATGTCGTGGACGGCGACGAGGGACAGCCGGGTCTGTGGCTTGAGCACGGTGACCAGGCCGCCGTCGATGCCCCGCGGGAACAGGAAAGCCATGGAGGGCAAGAAGTTCTCCATGAAGAAGCCGGGCTTGAGCAGTGTCCACAGGGGAAAGTCGGCGGCCCGGAGGTGGTCCTGGATGGTGCTCTTGGCGTCGAGGCTGGGGATGGCGGTGCCCCAGGCGGGATCGCCGGCGTGTTGGCCGGCGCCGGTGACGGAGGTGTGGACGAACTGCTGGACGCCGGCCGCCTTCGCCGCCTCGATGAGGTTGATGGCTTGTCTGACCTCGCCGTCGAAGTCGGGCCCGGTCGAGGTGAAGGCGGGCATCTGCACGGAGAAGGCGGTGCGGACGCCGTCGGCGGCGCGGCGTAGGGAGTCGAGGTCGTGCAGGTCGCCGACAACCAGCTCGGCGCCCTGAGCGGCGAGGGCTCGCGCCCGGTCGGTGCTGGGGTCGCGGACGAGGGCGCGGATGGGCACGCCGGCGGCGAGCAGGGCGCGGGCGGTGGCGCCGCCCTGCCGGCCGGTCGCGCCGGTCACGAGAACGTCGGGCATGGGTACTCCCTCGAGGCTAAGTGGCGGGGCCCGCCGGTTATCGTCCGGTACGATATGGCGGGGCCCGCCACTTAGCAAGAGGGGATGCCATGGCCGAGCAGCAGCGCGCCGACGCCCGGCGCAACTACGCGCGCATCCTCGCGGTGGCCGAGGCGGAGGTGTCCGCGCACGGCGCCAACGCGTCGCTGGAGCAGATCGCGCGGGTGGCGGGCGTCGGCTCGGCGACGGTGCGGCGGCACTTCCCGACCCGCCACGCGCTGCTCGCGGCGGTCTCGCACGAGCGAATCGAAGCGCTGTGCGCACGAGCCCACGAACTGGCCGACGAGACCGACAGCCGGCAAGCGCTGCTGGCCTGGCTGGCCGACGTCGTCAGCTACTCCGTCGCCGCGCGCGGCCTGGCTGCCGCGTTGGCCTACGACGGCGACGTGCACCGCAACTCGTGCTCGGCCGCGCTCGAGGAGGCAGCCGATCCGTTGCTGCGCAATGCGATTCGCGACGGGGCGCTGGCCGAGGAGGTCGCCGCCGTCGACCTGATCACGTTGATCGTCGGCATCGTGTTGGCCACTGAGCACTTCCCGGACCCCGCGGCCGAGGCGCGCCGGCTGTTCGGCCTGGTGGTCGCCGGCCTGAGCCCGGACGGACGGCGCTAGCCCGCTGGCACGCCGGCACCGTCCGGGCAAGGGTCTCCCACATGATGAACGGGCGGCGACGTGCCTTGTTGCCGCGGATTGCGCCTGCAAGCATCGGTGCCGCGGTCAAGGAAATCCTCTTGTGCCGTAACGGTTTCTCGCGCCACCGAGAAGGATCACCGTCATGCCCCAGCACGTCTTCCCCCGTCGGGCCCTGTTACGCGGCGCCGGCGGCCTCGGGTTGGCCGCCGTGCTCGCCGCGTGTGCGGCCGGCACGGACCCGGGCGGCACGCCGGCCGCCGGACCGGCGAAACCGGGCGGGACACTGCGGATCGGCATGCCGGTGCCGCCGACGGCCGTCGATCCGGTGACGATGCACGACGGTTCGGCGATCGCCATCGTCCAACTGGTGGCGGACTACCTCATCTGGTTGGACAGCGACTTCAGCCTCAAGCCGCGGCTGGCCGAGAAGTGGAGCGCGGAGAAAGGCAACCAGCAGTGGGCTTTCACGCTGCGCCAGGTCGTCACGTTCTCTGACGGCACGCCACTGGACGCCGCCGCGGTCAAGGCCTCGTTCGACCGGCTGCTCGACCCGGCGAAGAACTCGGCGGCGCTGGCCGCCTTCAAGACCGTGCTGGCCCAGGGCGGGGTCAGCGTCCGCGACAGCGCGACGGTGGTGTTCACCTTGCAGCGGCCGTTCTCCGACTTCCCGTACCTGGTGTCGGCCGGCAACTACAACGCGGTGATCCTCAAGTCCGACTACGCCGGCGGCTTCACGTCCAAGGCGATCGGCACCGGGCCCTTCCTGCTCACCGACTACAACCCATCGACCGGGGCAACGCTCACCCGCAACCCCAAGTACTGGCAGCGCGGAAAGCCCTACCTGGACGGCGTTCGGGTGAAGTTCTACGCCGACGCCCAGGCCGAGCAGTTGGCATTGCAGGGCGGCGACATCGACACGCTGGCGATCACCGACCCGTCGGTGATCCAGGAGGCCGGCGATGTCGTGCTGGACAGGGCGCCCGCGACCAGCATGACCGCCCTGACCCTGCGGGTCGACCAGCATCCCTTCGACCGCAAGGAAGTCCGCCAGGCCATCGCCTACGCGCTGGATCGGCCGGCGGTCAACGACGCCGTCGACAACGGTATCGCCCAGCTAGCCAACGACCACCTGTTCGCGCCGTTGTTCCCGAGCAGCCCCAAGGAGCCCAGCTCGCGGCACGTCCAGGTGGCGGTGGACGGCGTCGTCGTGGCCGACACCCGGCGGCCGGTGCTGGTGTTCGAGACCCGCTTGCCGGTGCGGTACTACATTCCGCCCGAGGACGTGGACCTGAGCCGGCTGGTCCGCAGCGTGTTGCGGACCCGCTGCCCGTACAAGGGAGAGGCACGGTACTGGTCGGTGCGTGGCGGCCCGGACAACGTCGTGTGGACCTACCCGGACCCGATCCCGGCCGCCGCGGCAATCCGGAACCATGTGGCGTTCTACAACGAGGTCGTCGACATCACCGTGGACGGTGAGCCGGTTGAGCGCCCGGTCACCGTGTTCACCGAGCGCTTGACGACCCGTTAGGGCTTGGCCGCCGGTGCCATTCCTCGGTGAGCTGCTGGTGGGACCGGACCCGGTCGGCTACTTGGGCCGCGATGGCAGTGAAGGCGCAGGGCCACCGTCTGGTGTTGGCCAGCTCGGGCAAGCCGGAGCATGTGGAGCACTACCTCGATCTGTTGCGCGCCAGGACAGCCGAATCTGTGCGGCGGGTGCGTCCGCCGACTACCCCGATCACGCCCCACAGCACGACGAGCAGGCCGATCGAGACGACCAGCAGCGCCCTGATCACCGGGATCTCGGCCGGATCGACGAGGTCGCCGAGCCGGGGTGCGAGCACGCCGGCCGGGTCCTCCACGACGTCCACGTGGTCACCGGGGTCCGGCCGATCGTCCACCGCGACCGTGTCGCCGATCAGCGAGCCGTCCGGCCGGCGCAGACGGGCCGCGCAGGCCAGGCCGCCGCCCTTGGCGCGCTGGCAGCTGGTGGACACCACCGTCGCGGTGATGCGCGTGCCGTGGTCGGCCAGGTACCACAGCGAGCTCAGGCCGACCATGGCCATGCAGAACCAGGTGGCCAGCACCGTCGGGAACAACGGCCAGACCCGGCGGGTGAGCACGATCGCGACACTGGCCGCGATCGCCCCGCCGAGCACGCCCAGGATGAACGAGAAGACCTGCACGACGCCGCTGTCGCTGGTCGCGCCGACCCCGATCAGCCCGCAGACAAGCAGCGTGGTCAGCAGGCAGAGGCCGACGCGCACGGTGGTCCGGCGCCAGCCCCACGGGGCGAGCCGGTCCGATCCGGTCCGGGAATGGAAACGCGTGTCTTCGGCCGGCATTCGTGGATTCTGGCACGTCAGTGCCCCACCAGGGCGCAGAACCGGAATTCCCTACCGGCCAGCCCAGGAGCAGCCGGCCAGCTCGCAACCAGCGTGCGCCGGACGTCCTGAACGCACCCTCACGCCGCCGCGCGTGTGTGGCCTTCCGCTCCTGTCGATGGGCGGATGCATGCGAAATCGCGAGTGGGGACGGGAACGTCAGTCAATGCTGCCACCTATGGCCGGCTGGTGGCGGTTCGAGGCGGCGAGATCAGCAGGCGTGCCTTGCTCGAGAATGTGCCCGACCAGGTCCGTGGTCCATTGGACGTATTCGACTTCCACGCCGTCGGCGTGCCCGGCGTAGAGGAAGCCGCCGGTAGGCGACGGTGTCGGTGGTGCGGTGATGGTGGCGTCCGCGTCGGTCAGGATGGCGTGCACGGCATCGAGATCGTCGACGACGACCGTGGCGGAGGCGTGTGCGTACTTCGCGCGTTCCTCGGCGGGACCGGCGATTACCAGGAAGTCGCCGATCGCCGCCAGCTCGATCGCGTGGAAGGGCAGTCGGAGGTGTGGTCGTTCGCCGGCGAGCCGCTGTAGCAGCGGGAGCGCGTCGTCGAGGTTGTCGCTCCACACGCGGGCGTAGGCGTTGAGGATGGTCACGTTCGTCGGTCGCTGGCCCATCACCAACGACATCGCCGAAGCTGTCGCGCCCCAGTCGGCGACGCCATCGCCGATGTCGCGCTCACCTCGGCCAGCTCCTCAACTTGCCAGACTCTCCGGCCGCGCCGCTGGACCCGCCAGCCCCGACGTCAACCGCCCGATGCCGTGTTCGAGCCCCTGGCCCGGACACTGCTGCCCGACGCGGTCATCGTCGCCGAATCGCCAACCGCCCCTCTGTGTCATCTGGGGCACGCTGCCATGGGAGATCAGTCCCGCGAGCGCCGCCACCCACGGCCCCTGCACCTGTCAAGATCCGGCCGGCGACGCATGCCCGGGAATAGCGCCGCGAGCCAGGACGTTCGGGTCCACATGCCGAAAGCGTTCACCGAGGCCGAACGTCAGCAGTTCCTCGCGGGAAAGCACGTCGCCGTGCTGTCGGTTGCCGCCGACGGCCGCCCGCCGGCCAGCGTCCCGATCTGGTACGACTACACCCCAGGAGGGAACATCCGGGTCAACACGGGCGTCTCGCGGCGCAAGGCCAAGCTCATCGAGCGGGCCGGCGCGGTGACCCTTGTGGTTCAGCGCGAAGAGTTGCCCTACCAGTACGTGGTCGTCGAGGGCACCGTCGTCGAGGCCACCACGCCGTCACCGGCGGAGGCTCGGGAAGCTATCGCCATCCGTTATCTCGGCGAGGAAGGCGGACGCGAGTTCGCGCACCGCGTCGACGGTAGCGACAGTGTGTTGTTCACCGTCCGCCCCGACCGCTGGTTCACTGCCGACTTCTCCGCCGACTTGTAGTCCGGCCATGCCCGACCGTGAGCCACGGGGGGTACGGGGTTGAGGGGCATCAGCGGCAACACTGACCGCACGCTCATAGCTGCGAGCCTCCAGGCATCGCGAGGACAGCAGAGCGTCGAACACCTAGTCGACCGCAGTGCGAAAGTCGAGAGGTGATGTCGTGGACCGGCGTGATGGCCGTGGGGAGGACGACCAGCCCGTCCAGCACCACGCGGCTGCCGCTCACCCTGGTCAGCTGGATTGTATGGCCGCCAGGGGTGAACCCTGTGACGGACACCAGGGCCTGCTCGGCGGTGCGGGTCACCCGAGCCGGCTACGGACACCGCCTGGTTCAACGCGCCGTCCACATACACGTTGATGCTGCCCTCGTCGCTGTTCAGGCCCGGCGAGTCGGTCGAGGACCTGGTGTGGGACCTCGAACAGGGCTTCGCCCACCTCGCCGCCACCGTGCGGGAGGAGGTCCCGTCGGCATGACCGTTCCTGAGCGCTACCAGGATCCGCTCGAAATTCGGCGGGTCCTCGACACCGCGCGGACCGTCGCGATCGTGGGCCTGTCGAACAACCAGCTGCGCGCCGGAACAAAGGGAAGTTCGACCGCCGGCGAATAGGTCCCGGTGACCCGGGAGACGTCGGCATGGTTCACCCCTGCCGCGGTGACGGCCACGACGAGCCGCCCGTCGCCCGCCACGGGCTCGGTCACCGCGAGTGCCTCAGGGCCACCGAACGGCGTGACCTGTATCGCCCGCATGACATCGCACGATAGGCGCAGTCGGCCCGTACCACCCTGACGTCCATATTATGGGAGTTTCAGCCTTGTGGTCTGCGGCAAGAGGTAGACGTGAGGTTCCCGCATGGTGGTCAGGCGCTTCGATGGGCATGCCGTTGGGCTGTAACCGGGGCATGACTGCATCGCTCGATCTCGAGCACCTGCGGACGCTGGTCGCGATCGCCGAGTGCGGCGGCTTCGGCAAGGCAGCGGCGGCGCGGCACATCAGCCAGCCGGCGCTGAGCCAGCACGTGCGGCTGCTCGAACGGGGCCTCAAGCGCAAGCTGTTCGAGCGGGACGGGCGGCACATGCGCCTCACCCACGACGGCGAGCAGGTGCTGGCCGAGGCGCGGCGGATCATCGACGTCCACGACGCGGCGCTGACGCGCCTTGCGGCAGAGCCGGACAAGACGATCGTCGTCGGCTCGACCGAGCACAGCGCGGGCCAGATCCTGCCGGAGATGATTCGCGCGCTCAGGGCCGCGTTCCCCGACAGCGCCACCCGGTTCGAGATCGGTCGGTCCACCCAGCTGGCCGAGGCGGTCGGCAAGGGGACGGTCGACTTCGCGTTCGTGCTCGACCCCAGCGGCCGGGGAGCGGGACATCTGGTGGGGCAGCTGCCGCTGGTCTGGTACGCGGCGCGCGGATGGACGCCGCCGACGGATGGCCAAGCGTGGCCGCTGATCGCATTCGAGGAACCGTGCGGCCTGCGCGACCGGGCGCAGTCGACCCTCGTCGACGATGGGCTCCGCGTCGAAGTCGTGGCTCAGTCGACGACGCTGGAGGGCGTGCTGGCCGGCGTCCGCGCCGGTCTGGGCGTGGCCCTGTTGCCCAACGCGGGCGGGCGGGCGGAGGGACTGAGCGTCCAGGGCGAACTGCCCGACGCCGGCACGGTGCACCTCCGGATGGTCGTGCGCCGTGGCCTGGCGCCGGCGGTCGAGCAGACCGCGCTCGCGGGCGGCACCGAGTTCTTCACCCAGCGACCCCACCTGCATCTGGTGCGGGGCGCGTGAGGTCGATAAGGCCGGGCTATCGAAATCGATCGCGCACTTGTCTTGGACGTGGCCAGCACGGCCGCCATACGTTCCCAGCGCGGCACCCGGCACCACAGACAGGGGATCGGAACCGTCATGACCAGCGCGCCCTCCTTCGACCAGGCGATCCCGGCGACCGCCGCGCGGAAGGTCGAGTTCATCAGCCTGTCGCACCTCAACCCGTCGACGGAACTGAACCCGGTCCCGACCAGGGGCATCGACGTGGCGTACTTCCGCACCTACGTCCAGGCGCTGGAAGAAGGCGGGTTCGACTACACGCTGCTGCCCTACGGGGCGGCGGGCGCGGACTCGTTCGTGGTCGCCTCGGCGGTCGGCCAGCTCACCGAGCGGATCAAGCCGATCGTCGCGCTCCGGCGCTGTTGAGCTCCTGGCCGGGCGCGGCCACCGGCGTGAACGAGCTGGCCTTGCCGCCGAGCTGCCACAGGATCCGGCCGTCCCAGCGGGAGATCTCGTAGCTGGCCCAGGTCAGGAGATCGTAACGACCCCGTCGACGCCAACGGCACCGCGGCCGGAGTCACACCTGGCTGCACCCCGCCGGCCAAGGGGTGCACAACCTACGGCCACGACGCGTACGGCAACGTCCCGCGGACCACTGACCCCCTCAACCACACAGCGACCGCAAGCTTCGACGCCGACGCCGACGCCGACGCCGACGCCGACGCCGACGGCGACAAGACGTCGACACCGACGCCAACAACCACTCCGTCACCACCACGTACGTCCCGGCCGGCCGGGCCATCAAGGTGACCCACGCCGACAGCACGACTCAGATCAGCGACTACAACCCCGACGGCACCCTGGCCGACACCATCGACGGCCTGGGCGCCAAGACCAGCTACGGCTACACCGGCAACTCGATGTGGACCTACGACACGTTCGGCGAAACGACGGCGCAGACGCAGGGATCCGGTGCATCGGTCGGATACGGGTACGACAACGGCGGCAACCTGACGTCGATCACCTATCCCGGCCAGACACCGCCGGTGCAGCGCGGCTACGACGACGCCGAACGGCTGCACTCGGTCACGGTCTGGAACAACAATCAGACCGTCTTCGGCTACGACGCCGACAGCCAGGTGCGTGCCACGCAGTACCCCAACGGGACCACGGTCATATCTCTCGTCTGGCGGTGTCGGGCTGATGTGTGATCGAGGCCGCGCCGGACTCGGACGTCGCCGCTCAGGGAATGAAGGTCACCTCCGGGTACCGACGGGATGGACCGTCCAGCAGGTGGCCCTGGTGTCGAAGCTGCAGGTCGAAGAATGCCAGCGGATAGGCCCGCTGCACCGCCTCGACGCGTTCCGGCCGGGGCGTGCCGATCTGCTTGTCGATCTCGTCCTGGGACCAGCCGAGCAGCGGCGCGATCTGCGGCACGATCAGCTCCTCGTCCCCATAGGAGACGTGTGCCGCGCCGGGAAGTCCGGTGTTGAGCCGCCAACCACGCAGGTTCGACCAGAACGTCTGCTGGTCGGCCAGCAGCTTTCGGCTGGTACGGTTGGCGTCCATCAACATGAACGGCCGATCAAGCCCGCCGGTGACCACCGGACCGAACATCGGACCGTCCATGCTGAGGCCAGCCCTGATCCGCCGATCCTCGAACATGGTGTTGGCGGTGGCGCTGCCGCCGGCGGACTCGCCGAACGTGCCGATGCGGCACAGATCCAGCGCACCACGGAGGCCGTCGGGCAGTCGGCGGCGTTCGGCGTCGGGGTTGCCTCCGGTGTTGAGCAGCCGCAGTTGGTCGAGCACGAACCGGACGTCAGCCACCCGCGTCCGCGCCGGATCAGCCTCCACACCGTCGGGCAACCCCCGCACCACGTGGCCGTCGGGGAACTCCACCACCTCCGCGTCGTAGGTGTGGTCGATCGTGACCACCAGATAACCCCGACTCGCCAGCTCCTCCACCACCACCGTGCTCGCCGACCGGACGGAGCCGTGGCCGGGCGAGTACACCACGATCGGCAGCCGGCCCTCGTGCCGGTCGACCGGAGCGCCCTCGTGGCCGTGGGTCAGCGGAACTCGGACCTGACCAGGGGTGAGCCCGTTGTCGGCGAGAAACCGGGCCGCCGCCCCCGCCGGAAGCCAGGGCACCACCGGATACCCTCCGATACGGCCGGTCGGGTACCACAGGCTGATCATCAGTTCCCGCGGCGCGTTCCGGGCGGCCGTCGGGTCATGCCGGGACGGGTCAACGAGATGCAGAGACACCGTGCCGACCGAATGGGGTCCGGTGGGCGGCGGCAGGGTGAGCTGGAGTGGCCCCGCCGCCGGGGTGGCGTTGGCCGCGTGGATGGATCCCACCACGCACAACGCGCCGATGCCCAGGGCCGCGAGGCGTCCCATGCGGCTTGCTTTCACACGCTCTCCTCGGGTTGTGATTGTTGCTGTCATTGGCCTTTGGGGTCGCGGCCACCGAAGTGCCAAGCCCGGGCTCAGACGTCGTGGTGGGTCAGGCGCCAGGCCGCCGCCGTGACGCTGACGGTGAGGTAGGTCAGGCAGACGACCAGGGCGAATCCCGCGGTCGGCCAGTCGGGGTCGTGGAACGTTGTCCACGTCAGGCCTTCTGCTGCCGCGGCCGGAGCCCAATGGATCAAGGCCGTGGAGCCGTCGGGGGAGATCGCCTTGAACACCATGGTGGACAGGAACAGCAGGCCGGTGGTGAGTGCGATCGCGCCCGCGGTGTGCCGGAGCAGGGTGCCGATCGCGGCGCCGAGGATCGTGACTGTGCCCAGGTAGAAACCCTGGCCCAGCACCGCGCGCAGGACGTTCGGGTCGCCGAGTGTGACGTCCAGGTGCTTGCCCGCCAGCACGCACTGCCCGGCGAAGAAGGCGGCGAACGCCAGCGCCTCCCCGACCACCAGCGCCACGGCGCCGAGGACGAGCAGCTTCGCCGCGAGCACCTGGCCGCGCCGGGGCGCCGCGGCGAAGGTCGAGCGAATTGTGCCCGTGCCGTATTCCGTGGTGACGGCCAGGATGCCGAGCAGCCCGAAAGCCAGCTGTGCCACCTGGAATCCGGTGAGCGTCGTGAACACGGGATCGAACTCGGCGCGGGCGCGAGCTGCCCAGCCGTCCCATGCGCCGACTGTCGAGCGGGCCTGGAACACCGCGATCCCGATGGTGGCGACCGTCGCGACGGCGAGGATCAACGGTGTCGACCGGACCGAGCGCAGTTTGGTCCACTCGGCGGCGACCAGGCTGGTCGGGAACAGGGTCATCGGGCGTCCTCCCGGTGTGGCTCGGCGCGGTACTGGAGTTCGGGATCGGTGATGCGGCGGAAGACTTCCTCGAGCGACGGCGCGCGCGGAGTCAGTTCGACAAGCGCGATGCCGTGCGTGGCGGCCACCGCAGCGATCTCGCCCGGGTCGAGACCTGTCACCGCCAGGCCCTGGCCGGGTTCCGGCGCCACCGTGGCCCCGCGAGCGGTGAGCAGCGCGGCGAGCGGCGTGTCACCGGCGGCGCGCACCAGCACGTCGCCGCAGCCCGAGCGGACCAACTCCGCCATGCCGGAGTCCGACAGCAGCCGGCCGCGGGCGAGGATGAGCACGTGGTCGGCGGTCAGCTGCATCTCGCTCATCAGGTGGCTGGAGATCAGCACCGTGCGGCCCTCGGCGGCCAGCGACCGGATCAGCCCGCGGATCCAGTGCACGCCGTCGGGGTCAAGGCCGTTGACCGGCTCGTCGAAGATCAGGATCTGCGGGTCGCCGAGCAGGGCCGCGGCGATCCCGAGCCGCTGCTTCATCCCGAGCGAGAACCCGCCGACACGCCGATGCCCCACCTCGGCCAGGCCGGTCAGGCGCAGCACCTCGGCAACCCGGCCGTGCGGGATGTCGTTGGTCTGCGCGAGCCAGCGCAGGTGATCGCGGGCGCGGCGGCCGCCGTGGACGGCGTTCGCGTCGAGCAGCGCGCCGACCTGCCGCAACGGCCGGTCCAGCCCGCGGTAAGGCCGCCCGTCGACCCGCACGCGGCCGTGTGTCGGCGAGTCCAGGCCGAGGATCAGCCGGATGGCGGTGGATTTGCCCGCACCGTTGGGTCCGAGGAATCCAGTCACCCGCCCGGGCAGGATGCGGAAGGTCAGCTGGTCCACCGCGCGGCGGCGGCCGTAGGTCTTGGTCAGCTCGTCGGCTTCGATCATCGGCACTCCCTTTCTGGCCGCTCCACCGTGCCGGGACGGCGGGGGAGCCGTCATCGCCGCACGGGCAGGCACCCTGCGGCCTATACCCGTGGGCATACGTCCGGAGAGTGATGCGCGCGGCGGTGACGCCCGACTACGGTCGGGCGATGGGGATGGACGTGCGCCCGCCGCTGCTGCGGCGGCTGCGGCCGGGACACTGGTTCGCGCTGGACTGCGTCGCGGCCGTCGCGGTCGCGCTGGTGTGGGGCGGCACGCTACTCGGCGGGCACAGCGACGCGGCGCCGGCGTCGCGGTGGGTCGGTCTGCTCGGCGCCACTCTCCTTGCCGTGCCGCTCCTGCTGCGCCGACGGTGGCCGTGGGTGGCGTTCGGGCTGGGTATCCCGGCGTTCGGCATGTCGCTGGCGACGTCGGTGGTGCCGGTGGTGCCGTTCGCTTCCGTGCCGATGGCGCTGGTCGCGTATTCGGTCGCGGCGCGGGGTTCCCGCCGCGCGTACGCGGCGCTCGCGGCGATCCTGGTCGCGGTCGCCGCCGCAACCGTCTGGAATGGACAGTGGGTGACGGTGCTGCTCCCGGGTGCCGTCGTGGTGATCGGGTGGGGTGCGGGGTCGTTGCGGGCGCAGTATCGCGGGTACGCGGAAGCCCTTGCGACGCAGCGGGAACGCGAAGCCGACGCGCTGGTCGCCGACGAGCGCCTGCGCATCGCGCGGGAACTGCACGACGTCGTCGCACACAGCATGAGCGTGATCACCGTCCAGGCCGACATGGGCCGGCTGGTGTTCGACCGCAAGCCCGCCGCCGCGGCCGCCGCGCTCGGCGTCATCGAGACCACCGGCCGCGATGCGCTGACGGAGCTGCGCCGGATGCTGGGTGTGTTGCGGGACACCGACTCGCGGGGCGTGCTCGGACCGGCGCCGGGCCTGGCCGGGCTGGACGGCCTGGTCGCGCGCACGGCGGCCGCCGGAGTCAACGTCGACGTGGTCGTGCGCGGCATGCCACGGCCGCTGCCCGCGGGGGTCGACGTCTCGGCATACCGGATCGTGCAGGAAGCCCTGACGAACGTGGTCAAGCATGCTGGGACCCCGACGTGCCGCGTCACGATCGCCTACGGGCAGGACGCAGTGCTGCTGACGGTCACTGACGACGGCCGTGGCGGGCCGCCCGGCCCAGGCGGGCATGGGCTGGTCGGGATGCGCGAGCGGGCCGCGCTCTGCGCCGGCGAGCTGCGCGCCGGCCCGGTGCCCGGCGGGTTCGAGGTCGCCGCGCGGCTGCCGGACGGGGACCGCTGGTGATCCGGGTGCTCATCGCCGACGACCAAGCCCTCGTCCGGGCCGGGTTCCGCGAGATCGTCGGCTCGGCCGACGATCTCGATGTCGTCGGGGAGGCCGCGAACGGCGTGGAGGCGGTCCGGCTGGCGGCAGTGCACCGGCCCGACGTCGTCGTGATGGACATCCGGATGCCGGAGCTGGACGGCATCGAGGCGACCCGGCGGATCACCGCGGAGCTGACCGGGGTGCGGGTGCTCGTGCTGACCACGTTCGACCTGGACGAGTACGTGTTCGAGGCCCTGCGCGCCGGTGCGAGCGGCTTTCTGCTCAAGGACACCCCGTCGGCCGAGCTGCTGGCGGCGATCCGGGTGGTCGCGGCCGGAGATGCGCTACTCGCTCCTGGCGTGACGCGCCGGCTCATCGCGGAATTCGCGGCCCGGCCGGTCGGGCCGTCCCCGCGCGCGGACCTGCCCACCACGATCACCGCGCGGGAACGGGAAGTCCTCGCCCTGGTCGCGGCCGGGTTGTCCAACGCCGAGATCGGGCTACGGCTGCACATCACCGCCGGGACCGCGAAAACCCACGTCGGGCACCTCATGCTCAAACTGGCCGCGCGCGACCGTGTGCACCTGGTGATCCTCGCCTACCGGGCCGGGCTCGCCGCGATGTGAACGAGGAATGGACGAAAATTCCCATGGTTCGCGCCCGTGGTTTGCCGACGACGGCGGGCGGGCAGCCAGCGCTCGTGCGGAAGAGTCTGCTCACTCTGGTGTGCCTGCTGCTCGCTGGTTGCTCCGGCCAGGCTGTGATCTCCCCGATCGGAGCGCAACCTGCCGGTGTGAACACCCGGCACACCGCGGAACTGGACGTGGTCGGTGGTGCGAGCTCGGTGCTCGTGCGCTCGGCGAACCTGGGTACCGCGTTGTACCGGACCCAGGATCCGGCCCAGGTCGAGGTCCAGGGCGACGTGGTACGGGTGTCGGTGCGGTCGGCCGGACCGGGGAACGTGGTCATCGACCTGAACTCTGTTGTGGTGTGGCGGATCGCGTTGGACGGCGGGGCCAATGAGGAGAACGTCGACCTGTCCGGTGGACGGCTCGCCGAACTCGACTTGCATGCCGGGGCCGGCCGGATCACCGCGGTGCTGCCACCGCCGCGGGAGACCGTGCCGGTGCGGATGACCGGCGGCGCGTCCAGCTTCGAGGTCCGGCTGCCCAGTCGGGTCGAGGCGCGGGTGCTGTTCGCCGGCGGTGCCGGGGAGGCCACCATCGACGGCACGGTCCACACAGGCATCGCGGGCTCGACCGCGCTGGCCACGCCGGGTTGGAACACTGCGGCCAACCGGTACTCGGTGGAGAACGCGGCTGGCCTCTCGTCGTTCACCCTGGGCCGGAGTTGACCCGCTGCGGTCTCACCACTCGGGTAGCGGTCTCGCGGTTGAACATCCACCGAGAGCGGTTGGCGGATCACGCACCGTGCAGAGAAACTCGCCTGCTTCCAGAATGATCCCAGTTCCGTGTTGGGGGCGCAGCGCACGTCTGTACTGTTCGTCCACGCACGCGGCCGGGAACTTCGCTGGAGGATGTCGCACGTGGCCACACCGGAGACGCAACGGCTGGTAGCCGGGAGATACGCACTGCTGGCGGAGCTGGGCCGCGGTGGCATGGGGGTGGTGTGGCGCGCCGAGGACCGGGTGATCGGACGGCAGGTCGCGGTGAAGGAGCTGCGGCTGCCCGACGGCCTGAACGGCGAACGCCGCGAGGTGCTGGAGGAACGGGTCCTGAGAGAGGCCCGCAGCGCCGGCCGGCTCAACGACCCGACGGTGGTCACGGTGTTCGACGTGGTGGCCGACAACGGCAGCCTGTTCCTGGTGATGGAGCTGGTCGAGGCCCCGACGCTGACGCAGTGGGTGAACGCGAACGGCCCAATGCCGCCGGCTATGGCGGCGGCGCTGGGCACGCAGGTGCTCGCGGCGCTGGAGAGTGCGCACGCGGCCGGCATCGTGCACCGCGACGTGAAGCCCGGCAATATCATGGTGTTGCCCTCGGGTCGCGTGAAGCTGGCAGACTTCGGCATCGCGCGGATCGACGACGATCCCCGGCTGACCAGCACCGGTGCGGTCGTCGGATCACCGGGTTACCTTGCGCCCGAACGGATTCAGTACGCCGTGGCGTCGCCGGCGACCGACCTCTGGGCGCTCGGTGCGACGCTGTTCTTCGCGGTGGAGGGCTACGCCGCGTTCGAACGTCCCACCACCGCCGCCACCCTGTACGCGGTGGCGAACGAGGTGCCGTACCTCAGTCGCTGCCGCGGGCCGCTGGCCTCGGCGGTGATGGGCCTGCTGATCGCCACGCCGGACGCGCGGCTGTCCGCCGCGCAGGCGATGCACCTATTGGGACTGGCCAGCAGCCAGGTCCAGGCGGGTCCCACCACCCAAGTGGTTACCAAGCAGGCTCAGGTGCCGGGCAGGCGGTTCACGCGGACGGCGGTGCTGGTCGGCTCGGCGGTGTTGCTGGCCGCCGTGTGCTTTGGTGGCGGGTGGCTGACCGGTCGGTTCGGCGTCACGGCGACGGCCGTCAGCTCTCCGGCCCTGCAGACGACGTGGACCTACGGCACGGGCGGCCAGATTCCCCAGTTCAAGCTGTACACGGGCAGCTGTGCCGGCGGCAGCCTGCAGACCGGCCGGGCCTACACTGCGGCGATCTCGTGCGACCAGCCGCACGACATCGAGGTCTTCGGCAGCAACACGGAGTTGGACGCCAACTACAAGGGCGGCTACCCGGGTCAGGAGGTGCTGGCCCGGGATGCCGAGGGGTTCTGCGGGTTGCTGTTCGCCAGCGCCAAGATCGCGCCGGTGGACAAGGACAGCTCGCTGCGGTTCCGTGCGTTGGTGCCCGACCAGCAAGCGTGGGACCACAAGAAGACCGAGGCCGAGCCCGAGGACGGCGCTCGCGACGTGTTCTGCGTGGTCTCCTCCGCCGACGGCACTCAGCTGAGGAACACCGTCATCGCCAAGCCGTCCTGACCGGTCAGCAGCCCGGCACGACCTGGTAGTAGCCAGGCGGCGCTCGGACTGGCTCGTCACCATGGCAACGTTCCACAGCCCCATGGCGTCGTTGGAACCTGTGGGGCTCGGTAAGTCATCGCTGCAGGTGGCAGTTGGGAACCTGACCTTCCGGTAGTGGCTGGGGCGCTGCCCGGATGATCGTCTCGCTGTTGTACCGAGCAACGCGTGCACTGCTGTCCGTGCCGGTCGTGTTGCTGCGGTGGGAACCGCCAAAGGCGCCGAACTGCTCGTGCTGCGGCACGAGAACGCAGTCCTGCGACGACAGCTCGTGAGAACCCGGGGTGGGGGCGCCGCAGAATCCAGGGGGGAGCTGGCCCTGCTATGGCACCGGATCGCGCGTCCACGGTCTGGAAGATCCTGAATGCAGCCGGCATCGACCCGGCACCGCTCCGCACTGGCCCCACTTGGCGCGAATTCCTCACCCGCCCAGGCCGAAGGATCATTGCCGCAGACTTCTTCCGCCTGGACACGATCGCCGGCAATCGGCTGTTCGCACTGGCGTCCTCGAGCATCGAACACGGAAGCTCTACGTCATCGGCCTCACGGCACATCCGACCGCGCAGTCGACGCTGTCTTCGGGGCCGAGGAAATGAAGGTGCTGCTCAGCGCACCCCAGGCGCCGCGCATGAATGCCCACTGCGAGCGGGCTACCGGCACCATCGGCGCCCGTCCTCGGCCGTGAACTCATAGTGAAGGCGCATCACCGATGAGCGTGTTTCCCCGCCGCTCGGCGCGTTGACTTCCGCGTACGGCGGCCGGCCGGCGGCCCAGCGGCTGCGCCGCGCAGTCAACGGCCACTTGATGACCAAGCTCAGGCGAGGGCGGAGGCCAGCAGGACGAAGGCGGCGATGAGGACGGCGACGCGGACGTAGTGGTAGCGGTCCCAGCGGTTCATCTGCTCCTTCCAGTCCTCGGGCCGGTTCTCGGGGGTCCACGTCTTGCCCCGGTTGTTGATCGGGACGAGCAGCAGCACCGACATGATCACGCTCACGATCAGCAGCGCGGCGGCGATGACGACGAGGACGGCGCCGGGGCGATGCCATCCGGCGACGGCCCAAACCGCGCTCAGGACGAGCGAGCCGATGTACCAGAACGGCATGAGGGCTCCGAGCATCCGGCCCCCGTGGGCGCGGCCGAGTTGATCACTGTCGGCGGGGAGTGCGTTGAAGATCCGGTTGAGAACGAAGGCGACGGAGAACTCCACCCCAACCATCACGCCGACGACCACGATCGTGATGACCTCGAGCGTGCTGAGCATGGTGCCCCTCCAGAAACCTAGCGCTGCTAGCCGGTGAGGCAACGCTAGTACTAGCGGCGCTCGATTGTCTAGCGGTGCTAGATTGAGCTGATGTCGGCACCGGAACGTGGTGCTGGCGGTGGCCGTCACAGCCGGTCCTCCTGGCTGTGCTGCCTGGGCCGACGCTGCTCCTGGTGATGTCAACCACGACTTGACCTGTGGAGGTAGAGCTTCGGTGGGTGGGACGGGTGACGTCGCAGCCGTCCCATCCGTCACACGGCCAGGTTCGAGGACCCACAGGCGCCGATGAGCTCCTTCAGCGCCCGGCGCGCGATGTCGGTGAGCTGTTCGTCGGTGAGGTCTCCGGAATCGTGGCCTCGTCGAGCAGATCGACGTATGACGCGGCAGCGGGGTTGACGCGTCGGCATGCTCGCGTTTGAGCGGCCAGGGGTACCACGCATGCCCCGAAGCGGCGGACAGAGCAAGGGAATGCGGCCATGTCGAGCAGACCCGCACTGTTCCATGTACCTAGTGTCCTTTTTGGAAAACAATTTCCAGGCGTAACGTAAGGATGCTTCAACGACGTCGGGATCCCAACAGCGTTGCACTCGCGGCCCGGCGTTGTGACCCACCGCCGGAGGCGCCGGACTCGCCTTCAGTTGGCCGTGGCGAGGGGCCTGTGGCGGTCTCTGACTGCTGTGTGGGAGAGGACGCTGCGATGAACACGTCGAGTTGGCTGCCGCGCGCTGCGCTGCTCGCGCCAGCATTGCTGCTCGGGAGCTCGATGGCCTCGGGCGCCGGGATCCCGAGCCACCCGGCCAATGCCCAGGCGGTCCGTCCCGCCGCCTGTCCGGCGCCGGTGGCGTTCGGCTCGCTGCCGACGTTCGCTCACATCAACGGAGCCGACGACATCACCGTGGGGCAGGACGGCAACGTCTGGATCACCAACGTGACCGGCAACCAGGTCACCGAGCTGAACGCGCAGGGCCGTCTCGTCAAGACCTTCGCCGACGCGCGGAATCCGGAGGGCGTCATCCAACTCCCCGCCGGCCAGTTCGCACTCGCGGAGCAACGCTCGGATCGGGTGGTCGTCTTCGATCCGGTGAGGAACACGAAACAGGTGTGGGTCCAGCTGACGGCGAACGGCAACCTGGGCGTCGATGGCCTGGGGCTCGAGCCCGGCATGCTCCTGCTCCCGGACGCCGCCCAGGGCAGGCTGGACACGGTGCCGCTGCCGCCGTTCAGCGGCGGGCCGAAAGTGGTGGCCAGCAACCTCGGGCGTCCGGTCGCCGCGGCGCCTGTCGGTGACGGCACGATCCTGGTCGCCGTCGAAAACCGGCCCGGCCTCGACCGGGTCAACCCGAACACCGGGCAGGTCACGGCGATCGGCAGCTTCGGCTCGCTCGACGAAGTCCTTGTCAGGAACGGGATCGCCTACGTGGCCGACCTCAGTACCGGCCAGCTGGACGCGGTGAACCTCGCCAGCGGTGCCGTCAGCGTGCTGGTGACCGGCGCCGGGGCGCCGCAAGGCCTGACCTTCCGGCCCGACGGCCACCTGCTCCTCGTCGACGAGAACTCGGGGAACGTCGCTGTCGCGACGGCCTGCGCCTGACCAAGTCAACGTCTCACATCGCTTCTCGACGGTGACCGGCGCGGACCTGATCCTGCTCCTCGACAAGGGGAAGCTCAGTCGCGCGCCGGACTGGGTGACCGTGGCGTTCCACGAGTTGGCGACGGTCTGGCTGCCGGGGAACCTGCCGTTGACGGTCCAGGAGTTGATCGGCGCCGTCCCGCTGTTGGTGACGGTGACACTGGCCTGGAAACAGCCGGGCCAACTGCTGGTGGTCGACTCGCTCGCGGTGCCCCCACCGGGCGGCGTCGTGGTGGACGAGGACGGGGGAGTGGTCGTCGTGGTGCCACCGCCACCATTGCCGGTCGTGTAGCTGACCTGTAGGCCGCGGCGCACTGCGTGCCGCAGGACGCCGGCAGTGAGAACGTGTACACCCGCCCGCCGTTGATCAGCGTGTCGTTCGCGTCCAGCACGCGGATCTGGAACTGGGTGCCACTCGCGGTCGTGGGGGACAGAATGTACGGGTCACTGGCTATCCGGCTTGCGGGCCTGGGGAGTGTGCTGGGCGGCGCGGCCGGTGCCGGCATGATCAGTTGGTGTTCGGCCGGCCGAAGGTTACGGTGACGTTCTTGAAACCCAGTGACTCCAGCAGGCTGACCAGCATGGCCTTGGTGTTGCGTTCGGCGTCGGCGGTCAGCTCGCTCTTGCCGGCTGCCTGTTGGATGTCGCGCTGTGCCAGTTCGTAGAGCGCCTGCTGGGAGTTCGGGTTGCCGTTGAGGAAGTCGTTGATCCTGGTGAACAGTCCCTGCTGCTGCGCGTAGACGTAGGACTGTTTGACGTCCAGTGCCGCTGGCGCCAACTGGGCGTGGTCCAGTGCGATCGTGGCGGACAGCCGGTCGTCGGACACGTGGACGGCGTTGCCCGTCAGGTGCGAGAAGTCGACGTATGCGTTCACGGTGCCGACACCGACGAACATGGTGTCGCTGCCCTCGAGGAAGCTGGGCAGGAACGAGTTGCCCGACGAGATGTCCACGACCACCTGGAAGGTGCCGCTGGCGGCCTCGTACCGGGACATCTGAACGATCGACTGGAGCAGAACGGGCCCGGACCGCTCCTGCGTCGTGTCCGCGAATGGATTGCGCAATTGGGGTAACAGTTGTACCGCCGACCCGACCAACACGGCCCCCAACAGGACGATCGCGGCGACAATCGCGGCGACGGCCCGTTTGTGCCAGGTCCCCATGCGCACTTGACTCCCTCGCTGCCAGTACCGTGCTGTCCACGGTTTGATGACGCGGGCGTACGGATATTCATCGTAGGGGAAACACGGGGAGGTGCAGTGCGTAGATCGATCTGGCTGTGGTTGCTGCTGGCTGTCCTCGTGGTGCTGTTGCTCGGCCTGCTGTTCGGCGGCTACCGCAAGGGTGCCGTGGTCAACGCGCCGAGTCCAACCTCCCCGGTGCCATCGCACACTGTCGTCTACGAATAGGGTGAGAGGGCGGACTCATGCGGCGTCGGGCCGGCCTCGACCGCGCGGCTGACCATCAGGATTGACCGCGTCCCGGCCGTGGTACTCGCAGTCGTGCGCCTCTTGGACGTGCTCGACAACCAGCTCGGTGACGGGTTGGAAGCGGTGCTCACCGCCCACCACGTGCGGCGGTTGCGGTGGCTGGGCTGGGGCGATGTGCTGCCGGCGACCGACGACGAGGGCTTCACGCCGCATCGCGACCGCCGCATGGGCAACCGGGCCACTGTGCTGATCGACGGCGAGAAGGCGCTGGCGTCGATGGCGGCGGCGATCCAGGCCGCCCGACGCCAGGTGCACATCGCGGGCTGGCATTCGAGCCCGGAGTTCCGGCTCACCCGGGAACCCGGCGCGCCGACGCTGCGGGATCTGCTCGCCACGACGGCCGAGCGCGCGGCGGTCCGGCTGCTGTTGTGGGCGGGGCCGCCGCTGCCGGTGTTCCAACCCACCAGGCGCAGCGTGCGTCGTGGCTGCGCCGAGTTCACCCGGGACAGCAAGGTCCGCTGCGTCCTCGACACCCGCGAGCGGACGTTGCACTGCCACCACGAGAAGATCGTGATCATCGACGACGAGCTGGCCTTCGTCGGCGGCGTGGACTTCACCGCGTTGCAGGGGGATCGGCACGACAGCCCCCGTCATCCCGCCGACCGGCCGATCGGCTGGCACGACGTGATGATGCGGATCGAGGGCCCGATCGTCGCCGACGTGGCCGAGCACTTCCGGCAACGGTGGACCGAGGCCGCGGGCGAAGGTCTGCCGACGCCGGTGACGCCGCCGGAGGTGGGCCGGTCGACCGTCCAGTTCGTGCGGACGCTGCCGGAGAAGACCTACGACTTCGCGCCACGCGGCGAGTTCACCATCCTCGACGCCTACCTGCGCGCGCTGCGCTCGGCCGAACGCCTGGTATATCTGGAGAACCAGTTCCTGTGGTCGCCGGAGATCGCCGACGTGCTGATCGACAAGCTGCGGCGGCCGCCGTCTGAGGACTTCCGTGTCGTGCTCGTGCTACCTCGCAAACCCAGCAACGGCGCCGACACCACCCGCGGTCAGCTCGGCCGGCTGATCGAGGCTGACAACGGGGGCCGTCGACTGCTGGCGGTCACGCTCACCGCACACGACGGTGCCAACTCCGTGCCCATCTACCTGCACGCGAAGCTCGGCATCGTCGACGACCGGTGGATGACCGTCGGATCGGCCAATCTCAACGAGCACTCGCTGTTCAACGACACCGAGGCCAACCTGGTGACCGACGACGGCGAGTTGATCCGCGACACCCGTCTTCGCCTGTGGTCGGAGCACCTGCAACGACCGTTGTCCCAAGTGGACGGTGAGCCGGCGACGGTGGTGGACCGGCTGTGGCGCCCGCTGGCCAAACACCGCAGCCGGCACCGGCTCACCCTGCTGCCGAACGTCTCGCGACGAGCCGGGCGACTGCAAGGCCCTCTTCGAGGACTCCTGGTCGACGGATGAGGTCCTCTGCGCTCCACAGCGGACCTCAGCGCGCCCGTCGTTCCTGACGCATCCTCGTCAACGGGCAGCGTTTCAGTAGCGGAAAGCACGAATCCCGGTCAGTGACCACGCGCGCGCGATCCGGCCCTCGCGCGCCGTGAGAAGGTCGACTCCGCCGACGGCGACACCGTCTTCCGTGGCTTCGGCGGTCCAGAGGAACGCGACGGAACCCCGGGCGAGGTCGATGACGGGATGCCGGTGGATCGCGATGGCGGGGGCGGCCTTCTTTTCGACCAGGGCAGCAAGCTCGGCCTGCCCGTTCACGTCACCGGCCGAGCTCTCCCCGTAGAACAGGGCGAAGTCGCTTGTCACCAATTCCTGGGCCAGCTCGGCCTGGCCGTTGCGCAGCTGCACCCAGCAACGCGCCAACCGCTCAATCGCGTCCGGGTCGGTCAGGCCCGCCGCCGCTGGTTCGGGGTCGGGCTGGTCGCAATGCCGTTCTCCCACGAACGTCCAGTTCTCGTGGATGCGGTCGTCGCTCAAGACATTGACGTCCAGGCCGGTCCTCACCTGCCCCTCGGGGGTCCGCACGTCCCACAGGTAGGCGAACTGATCTCCGGCGTCGACCAACACCCGTGGGGTGAACAGGTTGACGTGCCGCGCGCGATAGTCGGTGACGAACCGTTCCTGTTCGTCCGGGCCGACCACCGTGTCCAGGCCCTCCTTGCGGTTCGACCACTGCACGCAGCCGTCGGTCATCAGCTCGTGTGCCAGCGAGGGGTCCTCGTTCCACATCCTGCACCAGACGATCATGCGCTTCTCGTTGTCCATGACCGACAGCCTGGCGATCGTCGGCGACAGCGTCCTGTCGGTGTTTCAGGTCACGATGTGAACGGCTCGGCGTCCAGGCGCGCCAACTCAGCCGCCCAGTGCTGCTCGCGCGGCGCACCCCGTTCGTCCAACAGCTCCACCGAGACGATCCGGTCCAGTTGAAAGCCGCGAATTGCGGACCGGAGCCGGCACCAGCCCGCCAGATACCAGCCACGTGGCCCCCACAGCAGGCCCAACGGCTCGACGTCGCGTGTGGTCGCGGCGCCGGCCCGGTCGGTGTAGGTGAGGTGCAGCACACGCCCGGAGGCCATCGCCTCGGCCAGGACATCGCCCACTGCGGCACTCGTGGTGGGCGTGTGGTCCCCGACCCGGTGCACCCGCCGTGCGAGTGCTTCCTCCCGTCGTCGCACCTCAGCAGGCAACACCGCTAGCACCTTCTGCCCAGCGCGGCGTGCGGCCGCAGCCAACGGGGTGGACTCCGCCGCCCGCAGCGCGAGGCTGATGGCGAGAGCCTCACCGGCTGACAGCGTCACGGGTGGCAGTGTGCGATCCCGGTCCAGGCTGTATCCGCCGGCCCGTCCGGTGTCACTGAGGATCGGCACGCCCGACTGCCGCAGGGCGTCGAGATCCCGCTCGATGGTGCGCACGCTGACCTCGAACCGCCGTGCCAGCCACGAGGCACTGCGTGGCCGTGGTGCCACGGCTCGAAGCTCCTCGACCAGCGCGTAGAGGCGGTCAGTGCGGTTCACCGTCTCAGCGTAAGGGCCTGGCAGGACCCCGTGAACTGATCCACCTGATGTGACCTGGTCGCGGCGGGCTTCCTGGGGGCAGGTTCGCCGCGGCCCACCGCTTCAGCGAGGCCATCGACGCGGTCAGGCCTTGCTCGTGCCGCAGCCGCTGCCTGATCGTGGCCTGGGTGACCCTGGCCCCCAGCATGTCGGCGACGTTGCTAGTCGCCGGCGGCGCGGTCCGCGAGCGTGCGCCGACGCTGGTTGGCGTCGGTCAGCGAGGCCGGGACCAGGGGGCCGTGTTCCTTGTACAGGTTCGCGCCGGGCGGCACGATCTCGTCGATGCGGTCGAGGGTCGCGTCGTCAAGGGTGAGCGAGGTCCCTTTCAGCAGCGTGTCCAGCTGGTCCATGGTCCGGGGGCCGGTGATCACGGACGTGACGTCGGGATGCGCCACCGGGAAGGCCACCGCGAGTTCGGGCAGCGAGCAGCCGATGTCCTGGGCCAGTTCGACGAGCTGTTCGACGATCTCCAGCTTGGTGATGTTCTCCGGAACCGTGGGGTCGAACCGGGACGGTGTGAGCGACGCGCGGCCGGTGGTGAGGTCGATCGGCAGGTCCTTGCGGTACCGGCCGGACAGGAAGCCCGAGGCCAGCGGGCCGAAGGTCAGGACCCCCATCCCGTAACGCCGGCAGACCGGCAGCACCGCGGTCTCGATCCAGCGGGCCAGCAGCGAATAGGCCGGCTGCTCGGTCCGGAAGCGTTGCAGTCCACGGCGTTCGGCGACGTGGTGGGCTTCGACGATCTGCTCGACCGGGAACATCGAGCAGCCGAACGCCCGAATCTTCCCCTGGCGCACCAGATCGGTCAGCGCGCCGAGCGTCTCCTCGATGTCGGTCGTGGGGTCGGGCCGGTGGACCTGGTAGAGGTCGATCCAGTCGGTCTGCAGCCGCCGGAGGCTGTCCTCGACCTCCTTGACGATCCAGCGCCGCGAGTTGCCGCCCCGGTTGGGGCCCCGGCCCATCGGAAAGTGCACCTTGGTGGCCAGCACCACGTCGTCGCGTCGGTCGCGGAGCGCTTTGCCCACGATCTGTTCGGATTCGCCCGCCGAGTACATGTCGGCGGTGTCGACGAAGTTGATGCCCTGGTCGAGTGCGGCGTGGATGATGCGGACGCAGTCGTCGTGGTCGGGGTTGCCGACCGCACCGAACATCATGGCCCCCAGGCAGTGCACGCTCACGTCGATGCCGGTGCCGCCGAGTGGGCGGTAGCGCATGGTCATGCCGGCACCCTAGAAACTAGAGTCGGCTCTAGGTCAAGACCGTATCCTGGCGGTCATGCCCGAGGACACGCTCGACCTCACCATCGGCGAGGTCGCCGAACGCACCGGCCTCAGCGTCCATGCGCTGCGCTTCTACGAGCGCGAGGACCTGTTGGCCAATCCGGTCCGCCGTGGCGCCGCCGGCTGGCGCGTCTACAGCGAGGACGACGTCGAGTGGCTGCGTCTGTGCATCCTCCTCCGGGCCTCGGGCATGCCCCTGGACTCGATCCGCCGGTACACCGCCCTCGTCCGGCAGGGCGACGGCAATGAGGAGGAGCGGCTCACCCTGTTGCGCCAGCACGAGAAGCAGGTCGTCGCCCAGCTCGACGAGCTCAACCGCTGCCTGGACGTGATCAGGTACAAGATCGCCGTTTACGAGGACTACCTCGCCGATCAGTCCTAGGCAGTCGCGGTGCCGCTCGATCTCCGGCCGGGTCGTCTGCCGCAGCCCCGTGTCGCTAGCTGTTGCGGGAACCATGTGCTGTTTAGCGTGTCCCAGTCCGCGGTGGTCATTGGCGAGCCGCCGGGGCTGATGCCGGCCGCGATCGCCGGGGACACCTACTTCTTGATCGTCTTGCGGTCGATGCCCAGGCCGGCCGCCACATCGCACGGCGAGCGACCGGCATACCTGTGGACCCGGATCTCGGTCATATCCGTCACGTCGTACGTTCTCCTCGCAATCCCCTCCCTCGATGAGCGTCGCCGACAGAGGTGTCTGGTACTCCAGCCGCACTTCGTGATCTTGGCTGGTCAAAGGGCCATGTGGACGGGTGGCGGCCACTCAGTGATCACGAACGGTTGTGTGGACTGTCCAAGATCGTGTGGTGGCCGCCGGCCACAGCGGAGACCCCGCCCGATGGCGGGAGACTTTCGACGGGCTCATGGCCCGGATAGCCGGCCCGTTCAGACGGGTGGAACCCCGCCGACGAGCCCACGCGTTCGTGCTCGGCCTGTTAGCGGACCTACCACGCAAGAACTGCTGGACCATCGCCGGGCACGCCGGTGACCGTGGGGCCGGCGGGATGCAGCACTTGCTGCGCAAGGCGATGTGGAACACCGACGCCGTCCGTGACGACATCCGCACGATCGCCGTGGAGCGCCTGGGCAACACCGACGCGATCCTGGTCGTCGACGAGACCGGCGACGTGAAAAAGGGCGTGTGCAGTGTCGGTACGCAGCGTCAGTACAGCGGGACCGCAGGCCGGATCGAGTACACCCAGGTCGGGGTGTTTCTGACCTGCACCACCGCCGCCGGGCACACCCTGATCGACCGGGAGCTGTATCTACCAGCTTCCTGGACCTGTGACCCGGCCCGGTGCGGGGTGGCCGGGTTACCGAGGACACGGTGTTCGCGACGAAGACCGTGTTGGCCCAGCGCGTGATCGTTCGCGCGTTGGAGGAACGTGGCATGGGGTATGTGCTGGCGGTCGCCTGTGATCATCAGGTGCGGACCGCGACTGGTTCCCATCGCGTGGACGCGGTGACGGCCCGACAGCCGCAACGAGCGTGGCAACGGCCGCCCGTGGGCGAGGGAGTGAAGGGACACCGGTTCTATGACTGGGCCTGTCGGTCTGGTCGATGGGCCCGGTGAGCCGGCCGGACATCGGTGGCTGCTGGTCAGGCGTCACCGACGCACGGGCGAATTGGGCTACTTCCGCTGCTACGCAACTAGACGGGTTGCGTTGGCGATTCTGGTGCGGGATCGCCGGGCGACGGTGGACCGTGGAGGAGTCCTTCCAGACGGCGAAGGGGTTGGCTGGTCTGGACAAGCATCAGGTCCGGACCTGGACGTCGTGGTACCGCCGGACGACGTCGGCGTTGGTGGCGAATCTGTTCATGGCCATCACGACCGCCGCTGAGCGTGCCAGCCCAGCGCCGGCGGGATGATCCCGTTGACCCGCAACGAGATCCGGCACCTGTTCGTTCGTCTGGCGATCGTTTCAACCTGCCATCCCCTGGACTGCCTGCGCTGGTCGGAGTGGTGCCGACGGCATCAGTACCGTGCCCGGCAGGTGCACTACCTGCGCCAAGCCGACGAAGAACGGAGATGATCGTGATCTATTATTAGCGTGCTAGCGGGAGGAATTCTCGACGTGCCCACGAAGGAATCTGTCGACGCCAAGGTGCGACTGGGCGGTCGCTTCCACAGACTTTTTGGTGCCACGCTCGTGTCGGCCATCGGCACCGGCATGCACGCCGCCGCGTTGCCCCTGCTGGTCCTGCAGAGCACCAGCAGCCCGCTGGCGTTGAGCTTCGTCGTCATGGCCGCCGAGATTCCCTGGGTGCTGCTCTCGCTACACGCCGGTGTCGTGGTGGACCGGCTGGACCGCCGGTGGGTGATGGTGTGGGCCGACCTGGGCCGGTTCGCCGTCCTGGTCGCTCTCGCAGTGCTGATCCTGACCGCGCAGGTGAGCTTGGTGTGGCTGGTGCTCGCGGCGTTCCTATTGGGCGTCGGCCAAGTCTTCTTCGACCTCGCCGCTCAGTCGGCCATTCCCGACTTCGTGTCGCGGGATCCGCGGAGCCTGGCAACCGCGAACGGGAGGATCGTCGCGGCGGAGAGCAACGGTGAGGACTTCGTGGGGCCTCCGCTCGGCTCCGCGCTGTTCGGCGTGTGGAACTTCCTGCCGTTCGCCGGCAACGCTCTCTCGTTCGTCGCCAGCGGCCTGTTGATCTTCTCGATCCGGACGGACGCCAAGCCGAAGAGGACGTCCGAAGCTCCGCGCACGAGCGTGCGGAGCGACATCGTCGAGGGCATTCGGTGGTTGTTCGGGAACCGGACTCTGCGGGCGTTGGCCACGGTGTCCTGTCTCGGCAACGTCGCCGCCACCGCTCAGTTCGCGATGCTCGCGCTGCTGGCCAAGGAGGTCCTCGAACTTCCGGATTTCGGTTTCGGTTTGTTACTGACGGCCACCGCGCTGGGCGCGACGGTCGGGGGACTGGCTGCCGCGGCCGCCAGCAAGCGGTTCGGCCCCGGCACCGTGATGCTCGCGGGCAAAGCCGGTGTGGGCATAGCCATTCTGGTTCTGGGGCTGGTCGCCAATGTGTGGGTGGCGGCCGCGATGATGATGGTGACCGGTGCGCTGATGACCGCGGAGAAAGTGGTGGTGAGCACCTTGCGACATCAGATCGTGCCCAATGAACTCTTGGGGAGGGTGCTCTCGTCGAGCAGACTGGTTGTCATGATTGGGGGGCCGGTTGGTGCGGGACTCGGCGGCGTTCTCGCCAGCGTGTTCGCCGTCCAGGTCTCGTATGTCGCCTGTGGTGTTTTTCTCATCCTGGTGACGCTGGTTTTCTATCCCGTGCTGAACAACCGCGCCCTGGCAAGCGCTACGGACGAATCGGCCGGGTAGGCGGAAAATCCGCGGCCGCGTGGGAGGTGCCGCACCGCACTCTCCGAGGCCCTCTCCACGGCCAAGATTACGAAGTCGGGCTGGAGTTGCAGTGAGCCTTTTTCGTGCGCCCAGCAGACTGGAGGTTGACCGTGTAAGTGGTTGATCTTTCATGTCGTCAGCTCGTCGTCGCTTGCCGGTGTGAGTCCGGTCCGGGTAGCGGTTCGTTCTGTTTCCTTCGGAATCCACTATCGACACTCCTTTGCGTACTCAACCACTGCTGTTTCCTGTCACCAGCGCCTCCCGCGATGTGTTCCACGAACGTCCGCTTTGGACACTCCGATGTCGAACACACGAACCGACGTACCCGCACCACCAGCACGGTGCCTCGTCCCGCGACCGGCAGATCGACCACCGAGTGCGAGTACGTTCCGTGAACGCGATCAGACAGAGCCCGCAGGCTGGCGGGATCGCAGGGCCGAGCGTAGACCGTGAGGACGTCTTCCACCACCGCGGCGAAGGTTGCGTTCGCCTTCGGTGGGATGGTCCAGCACTTCTTCAGATGAGGGCGCAGTTCCGTTTTTTTAGGACCCGGCCGATGGTGGAGTGGTCCAGGTCGGGGAGGTCTTTGATGAGCGCGACGTGCGTCTCCAACAGCCGCAGCGACCATCGGGCATGCCCCGCCGGCGGCTGCGAGCACGCCAGGGTGATCAGCCGCGCCTCGACCTCACCGGTCACCGGCGACGGCACCGGCGGATGCTCGCGCTGCTTGCGCTCGATCGTGGCCCAGATGTCGCCGCCGGTCTCGGCGAAGCGCTTGGCGACCAGACGCAGCGTCTCACCCGAGACCCCGACCCGGGTCGCGATCACCTCTTTCGCGTCCACCTCACCGGCCGCAGTGTTCAACGCGAGCAGCACTCGCGCTCGCATGATCATCGACGCCGGATGAACACCTGTCGTGGTCACCCGGACCAGCTCGTCACGATCCCGGGCAGTCAACCTGACAGGCCGCTTTTTCTGCGAGGGCACAACAACCGTCCTTGCCCGACAGGGAAAGGACCTGCCGCACAACAGCATCCCAGCCATGAAGGCCACAACTAAGCAGCGACGCTCTACTAGCCTAGGTCGTCGGGCCGGGTGTCGTACTCCTCGCGCGCGGCCAGGACCTCCGACAGATGCCGCTGCGACCACTCCGTGAGCGCCTTCAACGGTTCCCTGAGCGTCTGGCCGAGCGGGGTCAGGTCGTACTCCACCCGCGCCGGCACCGTCGGGTACACCGTCCGTCGGACGATCCCGTCGCGTTCGAGGGCGCGCAGCGTCTGGGTGAGCATCTTCTCGCTCACCCCGGCCAGTTGCTTGCGAAGGTGGGTGTAGCGGGACACGCCGTGCCGGCCGAGCTCACCCAGCACGAGCACCGTCCACTTGTCGCCGATCCGGTCGAGCACGTCCCGCGACGGGCAGCCCCGCGTGTACGGATCCCACGGCCTTGTCGGTCCGCTCACATCCTGACCGGTCGCGACCCCGCCCACCTCCATGCTCTCCACCGGGTGGCCACCCTACCGAAAGGTGGCTACTTCCCGATAGGAAGCATGCAGCTCATGGTGGGTGCACGACGCCGCAGACCGTCGCGGCACAGCCTGGAGGAGTTCGTCGATGTCCCAGCCCACCCCGTGGCGGCGCACGCTCGTCACCCTCACCGCGACCGCGGCCACCCTGACCGGCCTCGACCTGCCGGCCACCGCAGCCACGGCCCACGGCCCGCAGTGCGACGCCCACCCGATTACGATCAACGGTGGCAACGCCTTCCCGGAAAGCGTCGCCACCGACGACAACTACGTCTACACCGGCAGCATCGACGACGGCGCCGTCTACCGCGGCCGCCTCGGGGCGACGAGCCTCGACCCCTTCCTGCCCGGCGGTCAGGACGGCCGCACCCAGGTCACCGGCGTGAAGACCACCGGAAACCGACTGCTGCTCGCCGGCGCCTTCACCGGGCGCTTCTTCGTCTACAACACCGCGGGCACGCTCGTCGCCACGTACACCGTCTCCGACACGGGGGAGAAGACCCTGGTCAACGACGCGGCCGTCACCTCGAACGGGGATGTCTACATCACGGACTCGCTCCGGGCCGTGGTCTACCGGATCCCGGCCGCCGAGGTGCACGCCCCCGCCACTGGTGCGCAGCGGACCCTCCAGGTCGCCTACCGCCTGCCCGACTACGTGGCCGGCCAGTCCAACGGCAACGGCATCGTCGCCACGCCCGACGGCAAGTCGCTGATCCTCGGCTACTGGTACAGCGGCGCGCTCTACCGCCTCACCCTGGCCACCGGTGCCGTCAGCCGGATCGACGCCCCGGCCCTGCCCAGCGCCGACGGCATCGTGCTGCGCGGGCACACCCTGTACATCGCCCGCTCCACCACCAACGAGATCGACACGGTGCGGCTGTCCGACGACGACACCCGGGCCGCGGTCCTGGGCCGGCGCACCTATCCCGGGGCCGACACCACCACCGGAATCGCCGTGACCGGGGATCGGCTGCTGGTGACCAATTCCCAGATGGACACCTATCTGTACGGCGCGCCACTGACCAGCCCGGTGTTCACCCTGGAAAGCCTGCCGCTGAGCTGACCTCATTCGACGCGGCGGCAATGCGTGCGCTCGCCGTCTGTCACGGGTCCGAGAACTGGGCTGCGCGTGTTCGCAGGTCGTTCAGGGCTGTGACGGCGAAGGGCGGGAACGGTTCGTCCTCGCCGGCCTTCATCCAGCGTTCGAAGGCGACCCGGAACGCCAGCAGGCCCAGGTTTGCCGCCAGCTGTGCGGTCAGGTCGTCCACGCCGCGCTCGTGGAGTGCGTCGGCGATCGAACTGGTGATGCGGGCGTACTTGAGCTGGCCTCGTTCGTGCAGTTCGCTGTCGGCCGTGAGGATCAGGATGCGCCGGCTGGCGGCGGCCCGCCGCTGAGGGGTCATCGTGTCCCCGACGGCGGCCAGAGCCGCCCGCAGGCACTCGATGAGCGTTGCCTCCGGCGGGGCGGCCCGGATGGGAGTCGGCGAACAGACCGGGCAGGACGTCCTCGCCGGCGAAGAGGACCTCGCGCTTGTCGGCGAAGTGGCGGAAGAACGTGGCACGGTTCAACCCCGCGCGCTCGGCGATCTGCGCGACGGTCGTCTCCTCGTACCCGTTCTCGACGAACAGGTCCACTGAAGTCCCAGGCCAACCCCGAAGGCCTACCGCTGGAGGTCTTCGACAGCCTGCGGGCGGGCGTGGCCGGCGACCGCTCCCAGTTCTACCGGGAGCTCGCGATCAAGTTCTACGGCGCGAACCGGCCGGGCGCCGTGGTCTCCCAGGGAATCCTGGATCAGTTCTGGCTGTGGAGCATGCAGGCCGGCGCCAAGAACGCCTACGAGAGCATCAAGGCCTTCTCCGAGACGGATTTCACCGACGACCTGCGCAGGATCAAGGTGCCGACGCTCGTCATGCACGGCGAGGACGACCAGATCGTCCCCGTCCACGACTCGGCCCGTAAGTCGGCCCGGCTCATCCCCGGCGCCCAGGAGATCTACTACCCCGGCGCACCGCACGGCCTCACCGCCACGCTCGCGGACCAGGTCAACGCCGATCTACTGACCTTCCTCCGCAGTCGTTGAGCGCCCGCATTGCCGGTGCGCGTCGCTGACGCCATGTGGACGTGCGCCCGCATGCTTTGTCCCCTGACCGGTGGGACCGTGAGATGAGGTGATTTTCCGATGGCCAAGATCCTGTTCGTGGTGACCGGAGCGAGTTACTGGACGCTCAAGGACGGCACCAGGCATCCGACCGGTTACTGGGCCGAAGAGTTCACGGCCCCGTACAGCGCGCTCACCGGAGCCCACCACGAGGTCATGGTGGCCACTCCCGGCGGCGTGGTGCCGTACGTGGACGTGATGAGTCTGCGCGCCGCAATGGCCGGCAGCGAGCAGATTGCCCTGGAGGAAGAGGAAATCCTGCGGTCCGCCGAGGAGTTGCGGCGGCCTGTCGAGCTGGCGGACGTCCGCCTGGAGGACTACGACGCCGTCTACTACCCCGGCGGCCACGGTCCGATGGAGGACTTGTGGGCCAACGCCGATTCTGGCCGGCTGCTGACCGCGTCCCTCGCCTCGGGCAAGCCCCTGGCCATCGTCTGCCACGCGCCGGCCGCCATGCTGGCGACCCGACGGGCGGGCGTGTCACCCTTCGCCGGCTACCGGGTCACTGCTTACACCAACGATGAAGAGGACGCCGTCGGACTTGCCGCCAAAGCTAGGTGGCTACTGGAGGACGAACTGATCAATATGGGTGTCCACTTCACCCGCGGCGAGATCTGGCGGCCCTACACGGTCATGGATCGCAACCTGTACACCGGGCAGAACCCCGCGTCCGCTGCGCCCCTGGCGCAGGAGCTGCTCAAGGTGCTCAACTAAGTAGGTCGGGGGCTGGCGCGGTTGCGCATTCGTCCACGTTTCCAGCCCCCGCCACCTCAAGTGAACATGCAGTTCTCCCGCACACGGCTTTCGACATCGTCGATCCACCGGCATGCGCCGTTGCCCTGCGCACGGTCCCGGTCAAGCGGTGGACCCGAGCCGGGGAACTGGTGGGGGGCTGGTCCACCGTTCGCTGCCGCACCAGGGCAGCGCCTCCAAATTGCGCTGAGACCGGCTCCGGCGGATACCGCACCGCCAACTCCAGCGGCTCAGTGTTGTCCATCTCGGTCCGCCACCAGTCGAACTGGCGGCCATACGGGAACGCGCACCCTGACGGAGCGGTCCAACCTGCACGCCCAGCCCATGACCTGGGACGAATGCCAGCCCCTGGCCGCGGACTTCTGCGCCCAAGTCATGGAGTGGGCTGATTAGCCCACTCCAGGAACGGCAGCAAGGTCCTTCACCACAGACGGATGGACCACCGAAACGCGTCGAGTCCCACCGGAGCTCGACGAGGACCGACCAGCGCATGAAGCCGGCGAGAACGAGACACACGGAGGTACCAGTGAAGGCAATCGTCGCGACGGATCAGACCGCGGAAGCAGCCGGGATCACCCTCGCAGAGCGGCCCGAGCCGACGCCGGCCATCAACGACGTCGTCGTTGAAGTCCACGCGTCCGGCTTCGTCCCCGCGGAGTGGGAATGGCCCTCCACGTGGGTCGATCGCGCCGGTCACGACCGCGCCCAGGCGATCATCGGCCACGAGTTCGCCGGGGTGGTCACCTCCCTCGGCTACGGCACGACGGGTCTCTCGCTGGGACAGCGGGTGTTCGGGATCACGGACTGGCACCGCGACGGCACCCTGGCGGAGTACGCGGCCGTGGAGGCACGCAACCTCGCGCCGCTGCCGGGCAACGTCGACTTCACGGTGGGCGCGAGCCTGCCGATCTCCGGCCTGACCGCGTGGCAGGGCCTGTTCCAGCATGGTCGTCTTCGGGCGGGGCAGAGCGTTCTCGCCCACGGCGCCGCCGGCGCGGTCGGGTCCGTGGTGACGCAGCTCGCCCGGGATTTCGGCGCCTACGTCATCGGCACCGGGCGGGCGGCGGACCGCCAGTCGGCGCTCGACTTCGGCGCGAACGAGTTCCTCGACCTCGACGACGGGGATCTCGACGACATCGGCGGGGTCGACGTGGTCTTCGATGTCATCGGCGGTGATGTCCAACGGCGCTCGGCGGGCATCATCCGGCCTGGCGGGACGCTGGTGTCGGTGGTCGGGCCTGTCGAGGCTCGCCCTGTCGACGGGTTGGCGGTCGACTTCGTCGTCGAGTCGGTTCCCAGTCAGCTGGTGGAGATCGTCGACCGGGTGCGGGACGGGCGGCTTCGCACGCACATCGGAACCGTCGCGACCCTCGACGACGCCGTCCCCGCGCTGAACCCGACCGAGCGCCGCAAGGGCAAGACCGTCATTCGCGTGCGCCCCTGAGGTGTACGTGCCGAAAACTACGTCCGCACAGGTCAAGCGGCATGCCGATACTCGTGGAGGACTCCACCGAGACGGTCCCGTCGGCGTAATGCGAGGCGTTCGATCTGGTCAGGACCGAGGGGCTCGGGCTGGGCTCGCAGAGGTGCCGCTGCGGCGAGCGATCGATGGGTGCGATGCAGGCTTGTAGTGCCGCTCGTACTTCCGAAGCGCGTGCCGAAGATGGGTCTCGTTCCGATCCCGACGCCACGGAGGATCTCATTGATCAGCGCGGGGTATTTGGCGTCCCGCCCAGCTGACGGTCGCCCGGTGCGGGGTCGAGTCGATGCCAGCCGTGTTGAGGATCTCCCACACGGTGGAGGGAGCGATCGTGATACCGAGCAGGGCGAGTTCGCCGTGGATGCGACGGTAGCCCCAGACGGGGTTCTCGGTTGCCAGGCGCAGGACGAGGCGGCGGATCGAAGCGAGGGTGCGCGGACGCCTTGGCCCTCTGCGTCCGCTCGCGCGGGCGTGACGGCGTTTCATCAGGTCGCGATGCCAGCGCAGCATAGTGTCCGGTCTGACCAGCAGTCGGAGCCAGCGTAGCGTCGCGCGAGCCAGCGGAGCGAGAAGTGCTGTGAGGAACGCTCGGTCTTTGGGGCGAGCTTGGGGCGTTGGTCGCCGAGTTGTCGTTGCAGGACGGTGAGTTGGTGGCGTAAGGCGAGGATCTCTACGTCCTTGTCGCGATCGGTCGTGCGCGATCGTCGCAGCGCGGAGAAGGCGTGGGTGACGGCGAGGTAGGCGAAGCGGACCAGCACGAGCCACGATCATGCCCGACAGCGACTGGTCGCACTTCGGCGCCTGCTGCCAGCCACCGTCACGCTCGCCACCGCGTTACTGGGCGCCAGCATCGCCGCCGCACACGTGGAGACCGATCCCGGCCGAGCCGCCAAGGGCGACGACGCCACCATCACCTTCCGCGTGCCCAACGAGGAGAACCAGGCCGCCGTGGTCAAGCTGGAGGTCACCTCCCCGCTCGACCACCCGGTGCCGGAGGCCCGCACGTCCCGATGCCGGGCTGGACGGCCAACCTCACCACGACCACGCTGCCCAAGCCGGTGCACCAGAACAACTCCGACGTCACCACCGCGGTGCAGACCGTCACCTGGACCGCTGATGCGGGCAATCAGATCATGCCGGGCGAGTTCCTGCGGTTCTCGGCGCTGGCGGGCCCGCTGGCCGACAACGTCGACAAGCTGACCTTCAAGGCACTGCAGACCTACAGCAACGGCGATGTCGTGCGGTGGATCGACCCGCCGGCCGCGGATGGCGCCCCTGAACCCGAGCATCCCGCGCCGACGCTGACCCTCGTCTCGGAGGACAAGGGCAATGGCGCGGCCAGGCCGGCCACCACCGCGGAGACCCCCGGGGCCGATTTGCACTGCACCGCCCGTTGGCTGGGCGGCGGCGGTCTGGTGGTTGGCATCCTCGGGCTCGCCCTCGGGATCGTCATCGCCGCGCGAGGCAGGCGCTCGGGGACTACGACGAGCAGAGCGCGGCCACGTAGCCTCGTCGATCAGCCGCCATCAGGACAGACCCCGACCACCGCCAGCTCTTGGTGTCTTCGTCAGGTTCCGCTGTGCTGGACGTAGATCATTTGGATGGCTGTCAGCGGACCTCGGAGGTGGTGCGGCGATGGGTGGCGTGATCATTGGTGCGGCGCGGGTGGTGGTGATCGGGCTGGTCGGTGCGATCGCCTACGACGGTCTGAAGCGGGTAACCCGGTCCGGCGCGCTGCGAGGTGCGTCGGTCACGGCCGCCATGTGGGGCTTGCGTGGCGTGCGGGCTGCCGAGATAGGTGGCGAGCGGGTGCGGCTGGCCGTCGGGGACGTCATCGCTGAGGCGCGTGGCCGGATCGGCGAACAGGCGCCGGCGCCCGGCGCGGCGAGCGGGCACGAGCACTGATGACGGCTTCGGCATGTCCGCGGCTGGTCGCGGACGCCGCCGGCCGGGCGCGGTTCGTCAGCTCCCGGCTGCGCGGGTCGGCGGCGTTGGCGGTCGCCGTCGAGGACGCCGTCGGCCGAGTGCCGGGCGTGCGTCAGGTGTACGCCTATCCGCGCACCGGCAGCGTCGTGGTCTGGTATGACGCCACCCGCTGCCGGCACGACGACCTCGCCGCGGCGATCAGTCGCGGGCTCGATGCCGACCCCGCCACGACCCCCGCTCGTGTTCCCCGGTCGACGGAGGTGCGCACGGCGGACCTGACCAGGATGGTGGTCGGCGGCGTCGCGCTGGTCGGGGTCGGGATCCGCCGCTACGGGCTGCGCCGACCGCCCATGCTCGGCTCGACCAGCCGCGTCGTGGCCACCGGCGTCGCGGTCTTCACCGGCGGTCCCTTCCTGCGCGGCGCACTGCGATCACTGACCGGTGGTCGTGGCGTGGGCACCGATGCGCTGGTCACCGCAGCCACCGTCGCAAGCCTGGTGTTGCGGGAAAACGTCGTCGCGTTGACGGTGCTGTGGCTGCTCAACATCGGTGAATACCTCCAGGACCTGACCCTGCGGCGCAGCCGCCGCGCGGTGTCCGAACTGCTCACCGGCGCACAGACCCGCACCTGGCTGAGGTCGGCCGACGGCACCGAGATCGAGGTCGACATCGCCCATGTCCAGATCGGCGACGAGGTCGTCGTCCATGAGCACGTGGTACTGCCGGTGGACGGCGTGATCGTCGCCGGCGACGGCATCGCCGATCAATCCGCGGTCACCGGTGAGCAGTTGCCGGTCGCCGTCGGTGTCGGCAAGCGCCTGCATGCGGGATCGGTGCTGGTGCAGGGGCGAATCGTGGTTCGGGCCAGTGCGGTGGGGGCCGACACGGCCATCGGCCGGATCATCGCCCGGGTCGAGCAGGCCCGGGCGGACCGGGCGCCGATCCAGACCGTCGGAGAGAACTTTTCTCGTCGTTTCGTGCCGGTCTCCTTCGCGCTGTCGGCGTTGACCTTCGTGGTCACCAGGGATGTTCGGCGGGCGATGACGATGCTGCTGGTCGCCTGCCCGTGCGCGGTCGGGTTGGCCACCCCGACCGCGATCAGCGCCGCGATCGGCAACGGTGCCCGCCGCGGTGTCCTGATCAAGGGCGGGGCGCACCTGGAGGCGGCCGGCCGGGTGGACGTGATGGTGTTCGACAAAACCGGCACTCTCACGGTGGGGCGGCCGAAGGTGACCAACGTGATCTCCTTCGACGAGGGCTGGCCGCCCGAGCGGGTGTTGGCCTACGCCGCCAGCTCGGAAATCCACTCACGGCACCCGCTGGCCCAGGCCGTGATCCGCTCCACGGAGGAACGGCGTATCCAGATCCCGCCGCATGAGCAGTGCGAGGTCCTGGTGGGGCAGGGCATGCGGGTGCACAGCGATGGTCAGGTCATCCTCATCGGCAGCGGCGACTTGCTTCGCGCCCAGACCGTGCCGATCAACGGGGTCGCCGACGGATGGATCCACAGGCTGCGGCAGGTAGCCGAAACCCCGCTGCTGCTGGCCGTCGACAACACGCTGGTCGGCTTGGTCTCGCTGCGCGACACCGTCCGAGGGGAATCGCGCGCGGTGCTGGACGCGTTGCGCGCCGACGGCATTGCCCGCGTGGTGCTGCTGACCGGGGACCACCCGGCTGCCGCCGCCGCGGTCGCCGCCGAACTGGGCATCGACGAGTTCCGGGCGCAGGTCATGCCCGAGGACAAGCAGGACATCGTGCGGCAGCTGCGTGCCGAAGGCCACACGGTGGCCGTCGTCGGTGACGGGATCAACGACGCACCGGCTCTCGCTCTGGCCGACATCGGTATCGCCATGGGCGTGGCCGGCTCCGATGTCGCCGTGGAGACCGCCGACGTGGCCTTGGCCGAGGACGACCTGCAGGGGCTGCTGGACCTGCGTGACCTCAGCCGCCGGGGGATCGCCGTGATCCGGCAGAACTACGGCATGTCGATCGCGGTCAACATGGTTGGGCTGCTGATCTCGGCCGTCGGTGCGCTCTCTCCGGTGGCGGCGGCCGTCCTGCACAACGCGGCCTCGGTCGCGGTGGTCGCCAACAGTTCGCGGCTGATCCGCTACCGAATCAGGCGGCCAGGCCTCGATCACCGCACGACGAGCCAGGGCGAGGAATCGACAGCCGCCGGTCCCAGCCACTGACCTGCGCGATCCATCCGCGGGCTGGTAGGGCCTGAGGCGGCACGGACAATACACAAGAGGTGTTGAGGTTCGGGATTTTCCTTCTGGCGGGCCGGTTTCCCGGCCAGGACGACCACGAGGCCCTGCGGCGGTCGATCGATGCCGCGGTCTGCGCCGAGGCTGACGGGTTCGACGACGTCTGGATCGCCGAGCATCATTTCATGCCCTACGGGGTGTGCCCGTCCGCGGCCACCCTCGCCGCGCACGTGCTGGGCCTGACCCGCAGGATCGCGGTGGGCACGGCGGTGAGCGTGTTGTCCACCGCGCACCCGCGCGCTGTTGGACCAGGTTGCCGGTCGGCCCAGTCCAGTCGTGGGCGAGGTTGGCGCGGCGGAGTACCGCGACCTCGTGGCGCAGCGCGCGTATCTCCGCGTCCTTGGAGACTGGGCTCCGAGCCAGCAGCGCCAGCCAGGACACCCCTGGACCAAGATCCCGTACAACAGCCGAACAGCCACCGACCACCGATCAACGACCACCACAAACAGCAGGTCCAGGCTAGCGACCGAGTTCTCGACCAGGACAGGCACACGCATCGCCGCCGACTGTTGGCCCGGGGGAGGCGTCGCAACATGAATGAGCGGGGGCGCAAGACAGACAGGGCGGAACTCCGCCACGAATGTGTCAGCCGTGCGGGACGCCTGCTGTCGGCTTGCCACCGAGGAAGTCCTCCAGGATCTCGGCGAACCGCGCCGGCTGCTCCTCGGCCACGTAATGGCCGCAATCGTCGACGACCACCTCGGTAACATCGTCGGCCGCCAGCCGCATCGTCTCGGCGACCATCGCGCCGCTGTACCGCGCGCCGCCGACGGCGAGCACCGGCAGCGTCAGCCGGGTCTTCCCGCGCCGCTCGTTCTGCGCGATCGTCTCGTCCAGCGCCCGGTAGTACCCGAAGCTCGCCCGCAGCCCACGAGGATCCGCGGCGATCGCGTCGACGTAGACGTCGACGGCGTACGCGGGGATCGCGTCCGGAGTGGCTGCCTTCTTGGCGAACTGGTAGCCGAAGAAGAGCCGCTCCCGCCCCCGGACCAACTCCTCGTTGAGGTCGGCGAGCCGGTTGAAGCCGAAGTGCCAGAACCGCTGGTTGACCGCGGCCGGGCTGAAGACCGCTGGGGTCGGCGTGAGGCCGGGGATGATGGCGTCGACGACGGCGAGCCGGCCCACCCGCTCGGGGTGATCGGCAGCGAGGGCGTATCCGGTCCACATGCCGACGTCGTGGCCGACCACGTCGAACCGGTCGTGCCCGAGCGCCGCCATCAGAGCGACCAGGTCGGCGGCCAGCGTGCCGGCGTCGTAACCGTCGTCGGGCTTGTCGGAGAGCCCGGCCCCGCGCGAGTCGACGGCGACGACGGTGTGCTCGCGGGCGAGCGCGGGCATCACTTCCCGCCAGGCGTACCACGTCTGCGGCCACCCGCCGACCAGCAGCAGCGCCGGGCCGCCCCCGCCGGTGACGGCGTGCAGCCGCAGCCCGTTCAGCTCCACGGACCGGCTGGTGAAGACGTCGGTGAACCCGTCGGGCAGCCGCAGCGAAGTCAAGCTCGCCGTACCCATCTTGGAACGATCGGTGCAACTTGTCATGCGGCCGACCATACACATGTTGAAACGTTCGGTACAAGATGTGTAGGCTGACGAACCATGGCGGGCCGGAAACAGTTCGACGTGGACGAGGCGCTACGACGCGCGATGCACGTCTTCTGGCGCTGGGGCTACGCGGAGACCTCGATCGACCGCCTGACCGAGGGCACGGGTCTGGGCCGGAGCTCGCTTTACGGCACCTTCGGCGACAAGAGCACCCTCTTCCGGAAATGCCTGGAACGGTACGCGCAGACCTACCACCCGCTGTACCACCAGGCACTGTCCGGCCCGCACCCCAACCCGAGCGCCGTTGTGGCCGCCTATCTGCAGGTCACCCTGAACCGCATCGCCGACCCGACGGTCCCGGATGGCTGCCTGGTCACGATGTCGGCAGCGCAGTTCCCGGCCCTCGACGCGGAGGGCCGGGCGCTGGTCCGCGCCATGATCGACGATTTGCGGGCGATGCTGGAGCAGGCGTTCCTGGCGGCGGGACCCGATGATCAGGAGGCGGCCGAGCTGGCGCTGTGCACGCTGGCAACGAACAAATCCCTGGCGGTGCTGAGTCGCGCCGGCTTCTCGAGCGAAGATCTGGCGACCGTCGCCGCAGCCGCCGCCCGTATTCCCGGGACACCACATCCACTACCTTGAGAGAAGCTGCGGGAACATTTGCTCGACCGCGGCACCGTGGTGGCCATCAGCTGGGAGACGCTGCGTCGGATCCTGCGCGCCGGCGGCGTCTCGTGGCAGACCACGACCACCTTGAAGGCCTCCACGGACCCGGAGTTCATCACCAAGATGAGCCGGATCCTGGCCCTCTACGACCACCCGCCCACCGATGGGCGTGTGGTCTGTGTTGACGAGTTCGGGCCGCTGAACCTGCAGCCCCGCAAGGGAAAAACGTGGCGACCGGTGGGCAGACCGTTGCGTCAGCGGGCCACCTACAACCGCTACGACGGCGTGATGCACATGCTGGCCGCGCTGGACCTGGCCACCGGCAAGATCTTCTATCGGATCCGGGACCGCAAACGCCACCGCGAGTTCCTCGGTCTGCTCAAGGCCCTGCGCGCCCGCTGGCCTGGGGAGAAGTTGTACGTCGTGGGTCGACAACTTCTCCCCGCACCGGCATCCCAGGGTCCGTGCCTGGTGCGCCGACAACCAGGTCGAGATGGTGTTCCTGCCGACCTACGGGTCCTGGTTGAACTGGATCGAGGCGGAGTTCGCCGCGCTGCGCCACTTCGCGCTCAACGGCACCGACCACCGCAGCCACGCCGAGCGGAACGCCGCTATCGAGACCTACATCCGCTGGCGCAACGCCCGCGCCCGACCCAAGACCGGGTTCGCCACCGACTCACCGATCCGGACCTGGACCCATTACCCGGCCAAGGTTGCGTGACACGCCACTAGACCGTGGTTGGGCGAGGCGAGTTGACGGACCGGCGCCGGCGCGGGGGCTCGGAGCTGACCCGGGGGCGCCTACTCGCCGCGCAGTGAGCGGCGGATCTCGGCCAGGCGGTTGGTGGCCGTCTGCTCCCGGTCGGCGATCTTCTTGTCCAACGCCGCGGCGGTGTTCTCGGTGCCCAGTCCAGCCAACTCGGTGGTGCCCAGCGACGTGGTGTACCGGTTCTCGATCTTGTCCCGGACGAAGTCGAAGCTGGGCACGCCGCCCTCGCTGTAATCCGGATCGGGCAGGGGCGGCGTGGGGACCGCGAGCGCGGCGGTCGGGGCGTCGTCGACGATTTCGGCGTCCGTAACGTGGAGGTCGTGCTGATCTTCGTCCATCGCCGTCTCCTCACCGCTGGTCCTGCCCTCCGACTCTAGCGTCGGTCGACCGGTACGGGTCGGAAGGCGACGCCGATGGCGCGCATCAGCATCGGGAACGAGCGGTGCAGCTCCTGCTGCCAGCAGGCCCAGGCGTGGTGGCCGGGACCGTTGTCACCGGGCTGCGCACTATATGAACGGCGGGACAAGGCTCGCCCAACTCGCTGCGGACACATTGCACGACGCCCATGCGCTCGACGCCGATCGACAGCTGGGACGCGGGTCGCCCGACTCCTGGCGATCGTGCACGGACTCCCGCGACCACAACGGGCCGGCCGAGCATGGCGCACGGCGTGGGCCGGCGCCGGGGTACGTCCTGCGGACTGGTCACCTCGTAGCGCTTCCCACGGCGGTAGCCGTGGCTCGGATGTTCATCGAGGACACCCCTTGACTGTCTACCAACTAGAAGGTAGAAATTGTCGCGTGACCACGACAGCGGATCGGATCCTGGACAGCGCTCAGACGCTGGTGCAGGTTCGGGGGTACAACGGCTTCTCCTACGCCGACATCAGTGCCGAGCTGTCCATCACGAAGCCGAGCATCCACCACCACTTCCCCACCAAAGCCGCACTGGCCGAGGCCCTGATCGCGCGCTATCGGGAACGGTTCGCCGTAGCGCGAAAAGAAGTCGACGACGACGCGGTGGGCGCACGGCAGCGCCTGGTGGGTTATGCCGGGCTGTACGCCGAGACCTTTGCCCAAGGCGGCCGCATCTGCCTCTGCGGCGTCTTCGCCGTGGATGCGGAGAGCCTGCCCGTTCAGGTACGGCAGGCGACGGACGCGTTCTTCGCCGATCAGCGGCAATGGGTGGCTGGCGTGTTGGCCGAGGCGGGCATGCCCGCCACTCGAACCGGTGCGGCGGCCGAGGCGTACCTGGCGTCCCTGGAGGGGGCACTGCTCCTGGCCCGCGCTCACGGGCAGCCGGACGGCGCCGCTGGACAGGATCGGGATGTGGTCCGGTCGGTGGCGGCGACCTTGGTCGACGCCCTGCTCTGAAAACGCACTACCCAAGGCCGCCGCGCGTGGCACCGCGGCGCCCTTTTTGCATGACCAATGAACCTTCCAACTAGTAGGTAGCCTGATGAGGAGAACCATCATGGGACAGGACTTCACCGGCCGCAAGCTCGTCGTAGTCGGCGGTAGCAGCGGCATGGGCCGTCAGATCGCCGAGGACGTCGTCAGCCGCGGCGGCAGCGCGGTCGTCATCGGCTCCCGCCCCGAGCGGGTCGAGAAGACCGTGGCCGACCTGGCCACCCGCGGACAGGCGTGGGGCATCGCCGCCGACCTGCGCGACCCCGCCGAGGCGACCAGGGTCCGCGAGGAACTGGCCGACCAGCACGCTGACGCCACGTTGCTTGTCAACGCGGCAGGCGTGTTCAAGCCGCTGCCGTTCCTCGACCACACCGCCGCCGACTACGACGCCTACCTCGACCTGAACAAGGCCACTTTCCTGATCACCCAGACCGTGGCGCGGAACATGGTGAACAGCGGCCACGGTGGCGCCATCGTCAACATCGGCAGCATGTGGGCGAAGCAGGCCATCGCCGCGACTCCGTCGTCGGCATACTCGATGGCCAAGGCCGGTCTGCATGCCCTGACCCAGCACCTCGCCCTGGAGCTGGCCGCCCACAAGATCCGGGTCAACGCCATCTCCCCGGCCGTGGTGGCCACCCCCATCTACGAGGGCTTCATCCCACCGTCCGAGGTCGACACCGTCCTGGCCGGGTTCAACGACTTCCACCCGATCGGCCGGATCGGCACCACCGAGGACGTCTCCGCGGCCGTCACCTTCCTCCTCTCCGACCAGGCCGGCTGGGTCACCGGCGCGATCTGGGACGTCGATGGCGGCGTCACGGCAGGTCGAAACCAGTAACCACCGAGGCGCTGCCCGGCCTGCACGGGTTTCACGGTTCGGAGCCCGTACAGGCCCTCGCCTCCTTGGGTGCTCAGCACTTCGCCCACCACAAGGCACAACTGTGGATACCATCGGTTCGAGACCAGTCGAACATCTGCAGGTCCAACCACCGGGCACCGCGGCGGGCGGCGAGGAGTTGGACGATCACGGACTTGGCCGGTCGCAGGGTGGGTGGACGACCAAGCTACACCTGGCCTGCGAACAGGGGCGTGAGCTGCTGGCGCTGGTGGTGACTGCGGGCAAGTGTGGGGACAGCCCACAGTTCACGGTGGTGCTCGAGCAGATTCGAGTTCCCCGGGTGGGGGTGGGACGGCCGCGGTGTCGACCGGATCGGGTGTTGGCCGATAAGGCTTACAGCTCCCGGGCCAACCGGCGTTATGTGCGTCGTCGTGGGATCAAGGCCACCATCGCTCAGCCGTGCGACCAGGCCGCCCATCGCCGTGCCCGAGGATCGGCTGGTGGACGGCCGCCAGCGTTCGATGCGGAGATCTACAAGCAGCGTCATGCCGTGTAGTGCGGTATCAGCCTGCTTAAACAGCATCGGGCGGTGGCCACGCGGTACGAAAAGCTGGGTGTGCGCTACAAGGCCACGGTGACCGTCGCTGCGATCAACGTCTGATTGCGCCACATGTGAAACACGGACTGGGCCACCGCTGCTCAAGGCGACAACGCGCGGTTTTGGAACTCCACAAGGCTCTGTTTCATGATCGTCGTTACCAAGCGAAACGGCGGGCACGGTTGGCCGACATCGCGGGTTGCGATGCATCTCAAGGCGTCCGAGCCGAATCAGGCGACAGAGCCCGACAGGGGCTGTGAAGTCAATCAGGCGGATCGTGCGGTCGTGTCGCTGTACTCCGTTGACACCAGGGCCTGTGAATCCTTGTCTTCCGATCCCTTGACGCGACGGGATCAGCTGGCGGCGTGGGGTGGATACCCGGTGAACGGGACAGGCTTCGTTGACTGGCCCCGTTCACCGGGCTGCTTTCGAGCCCGCGTCGAGTCACGATGCGCGCCGCGCCATGCGGCCAGGCTCGCCCGGCACGTCCGCACGATCTGCCTACTGGCCAGCGTCGGGGGGGCCTCACCGCAGCGCGGGCACGACAGCGACACAGTCCCGCTGAGCTCGTCGACCGCGATCAGCTGCGCGCACTCGCAGCGGCGGCACCAGCGGTGCCCGGTCACCGGGATGACGTGCAGTGGCGAGCTGACGCACTGGTGAACCCACCTCCGGTGCGACGGGCACGAGAGTCGCTCATGAGGAGACAGCCGCCCGAGTTCCTCGTAGCGGTCCTCGCGGTCAAGCACAGCGTCCAACCGCTCGGCAGCCGTGTGGATGCTGGTGACTGGCATTGCCCTCGCCTCGCTTCGATCGGACCTCTTACCGGTGTCCATCAGTGTGGATTCGGCCAGGACTCGACACAGCGGGACAACTACCTGATTCCTACCTGAGTCGATAGCGAGGTACGCGCTCAGCCAGGCGGGTGACCGCGATCCCCTCTGGCAGGTTCAGTCGAGACTACGAGGTCGCGCCGGGCTCGTCTCAGTCCGGTCGCCCGACTGTGTGCGGGGCTCCGGGGAGACCAAAGAACCCGACGCGTCGTCAAGCGATATCGGTTCTGGCCCGCATCGCCGAAGATAATGGTCCAGCCACGAGGCGGTCGGTCGCGGTGCCCGCCAGCGCCGGCGGCAGGGCCGACCAGGCGCAGCAGTAGACCGAGCATCACCAGGCAGGCGACGCCCACGGCGGTGCCGGTGGTGTGGTGGGCCAACAGGCCGTAGAGCGTCATCGCGGCTTCCCTCCTACGCAGCAGAGGGCACGGTATCCAGGAGGCCGCACCGGTGGCGTTTGTGGTGCTTCAGGGGGCCACTCCTGGCCAGTGGCGTCATGTTCCCCTGGTGTCGGGCGCGTCTCCTCTGGTTGAGTACCGCTCAGATCCGGGCACGCCCACGACGTGCGCCTGGATTGCGGGGTACCGGTCCGACGACATGCGGGTCGGGGGACCGGTACCCATCCGGGGCGAACGCCCAGGGCTGGGCGGGGGTGTGGCTGGTGGATCGGTCTTCTGGCTAGTGAGCCGTGCCGCTTCGGTGCTCGCGGCCTGCGGCGCGCGGAAGCCGATACTGAATCGTCTGGTGGTCGCGGGTGTTGGGTGATCCATGCGGCGCGTGGGGCGGTGGCCAGCTGGGCAGCGCTGTCCTGAGTGGATAGTCCGAGGCCTGCGGGTGCGGCGACCCGGTGTTCCCTGAAGGTCAGGGAGGACGGCCAGTGCGGGCTGGATCACGTGGCCGTTGGGTCGCTGGTGTCCTCGAGGGCGTAGTCGATGGCCTGGTCGAGAGTGAAGCGCGTGCCGTGCTGGAAGGCCGCGGTGAACCGCTCGTCCCCGAGGACGGTGCGAACCTGGTGTTCGCAGTGGTCGTGGAAGGAGGCAAGGTAGCGCGGGCCGGACGGTGGCGCCCCGGCGGAGCGCCAGACCGGGTGGGCGGCGCCGAGCAGCCGGGCGGCGCGGGTGTGCTGACCGTCGGCTCCCGCGATCCAGGCCAGCGTCTCCAGGTAGTGCGCGACAACCCATCGGTCGCCGATGTGCTGTGCGGCGGGGATGCCGTCCCGGATCAGTCGACAGGCCTCCTGCCGGTCACCGGACAGCCACCGACCGAGACTGAGCACCGCCAACGCGTAGGTCTTGGACGAGAAGGCGTCCCGGTTGTCGCACAGGGCCAGATGCGGATCCAGCAGGTACTCGGCGATCATGCCCGCGCCGACGCCGGCACTGGCCACCATGACCTGTTGCCACAGCGGCTGACGTGCCACCACGATGCCGTCGCCCATCAGCAACCACCTCTCCTTGCTCGCCTTTCGTCTCGTGTACCCGTGGCGCCATTGGGTACAGGCGTTTTGGGCGTCGAAGTGGGTATCCGGACGGTGTGGCGATGCACAGGCCGAACCCGCTGCAGTGGCTGCGTTACGCCTACGGTGGCCGACTGCCCGAGCGGTACCGCGAATGGGTGCTGTACGACGCGACCTGCCGCACGTGGCTCCTGCGATACGCCGTGCGTGTGGTCGTGGAGGCGCTGCCGTTGCTGGTCGCCGGCGTTGTCGTGCTGACGCTGCTGACGCCGGCCCCGCCGTTGGTGGTGCTGCCGGCGTTGGCACTGGGGCTGCTGATGAGCCTGTACTTCACGCTGACCAGCGCGGACGAGTTGATCGAAGCCCGCTTGGCCAGGCACGGCTACCCGCCGGGAACCGGCAAGGCGGTGCGGCGGCGCCGCAGCGAGGCATCCCGGGACCGATGAGTGCAGGCCCATCAGGCCGGTTTGGCGTGCAGGAGGGCACGGAGCCGGCGCAGCGGCCAGGTGTTGATGACCTCGTCGGTGGTGAGCCGGCCGCGTTGGTCGTTGCCGGCGCCGCGACGCAGGTTGTTCAGCTGGACGACCGATTGGGCGTCGGTGTTGACGGCGAACCGCACGCCATATCGGCGGGTGCGCAGGATGTGCTCGTCGGAAACTACGGGCGATCGGCACCGCCCTGTTGGACCCCGCCATGGGGTTCGGAGTGGTGCGGAGCACCACCCGCCGCTACCTGACCATGCTGATGGAGGGCCTGCTGTCCGTCACCGGAACGTAAGATTCGGTCGGGATCATCGCTCGCACGGCCCGTCGTTGGACGGTGACAGAGGGTCGGTCATGAGGGCCGGCGGCAGACGGGTGAGGTGGTCCGATGCGTGCGCTCCTGGCACGGCGCAATGTCGTTGTCCCGGCGACGGTTGTCGTGGTGGTGCTGGTCGCGGTGGGGCTGTGGGCGTTCCAGCCATGGAAGCTGTTCACCAGCAGCACCATCAACGAGCAGCTGGTGTCGAACACGAACGCGTTGGTGGGCAAGGGAACGTTCCGCTCGCTGGCACACGCGACCACGGGCCAGGCGGAGATCGTGAAGGCCACGGACGGCAAGTACACGGTGCAACTGAGGGACTTCGGCACCAGCGACGGCCCCGCGGTGCATGTGTGGATCACGGACAAGCCGCAGGACGCCGGCGACTCCGCCTTCGCCCAGGACGGGCACATCGACCTGGGTGCGCTGAAGGCCACCAATGGCAATCAGGTCTACGGCATCCCGACCGGCACGGACGTGTCGAAGTACAAGAGCGTGCTGATCTGGTGCGATCGGTTCGCGGTCGGGTTCGGTGTCGCCGGCCTCAGTGCCTAGGAATGCCCGGCGCCGGCCGCCCGGCGGGCACAGACGTCGAGGCGGCTAGCGCCCGCACGGCACGCTCGGACGTGTTGTGCAGTGGGCGTGGCGGTTCCCGGAGTGGCTGCGCCCGGCGGTCGGCGGTCTGCTGCTGGGCGGTCTGCTCCTGCTGCTGCCGCAGATGTACGGCGTCGGCTACCCAGTGCTGCAGAACGCCGTCGAGGGCAGGTACGTGCTGGGCCTGCTGGTGCTGCTGCTGGTGGTGGGCAAGATCGTCGCGACCAGCCTGACCATCGGCATCGGTGGCTCCGGCGGAGTGTTCGCGCCGCCGCTGTTCATCGGCGCGATGGCCGGCACCGCCTTCGGCGAGATCGCCCACACCCCGTTGCCGGGGATCGCCGGCTCGCCCGGGGTGTAGGGGCTGATCGGCATGGGCGCGGCGTTAGCCGGCGCGGCGAGGGCTCCGATCACGGCGGTGATCGTGCTGTTCGAGCTGACCGGCGAGTACACCATCATCCTGCCGCTGATGGCCGCGATCGTGATCGCCACCCTGGCCAGCCGAACCCTGAGCCGCGACAGCATCTACACCCTCAAGCTGCGCCGCCGCGGCATCGATCTGGGCGCCCGCCCGGAACCGGCGCTGCTGGCCGGCCGGACCGTCGAAGCCGTGGTCGAAGCCCTGCCTGAGCCGCTGGACGAAAAGACGGACCTGCGGACCGCCGCGTACGCGCTGGCCCTGTCCGGCCACGGAATCCTCCCGGTGGTCGGCGCGGACGGCCGTTACCACGGCTGCGTCACCGCGCGAGCGGTCGCGGAGGCGTTGGGCGACGAGGAATCGCACGACCACACCGTGGCGACCTGGCCGAACTGCCGCCCCTCTCACCTGCACATCGCCGCTGCGCGACGCGCTGGCGGCCTTAGTCAGCGCACAGGGCACCGGGCTGCCGGTGCTCGACGAGGAGGCGACCGAGTTGGTCGGGTGGCTCACGCACCAGTCCCTGCTCAACGTCCTCAACGCCGATTCCGTGGGGAGCGCGGCATGAAACTTGTGGAACGCAAGCCGACCGACATGCTCAGAGCCGTACTGAGGGCGCCGATCTGGTTCTATCGCAACGGCTTCGGCTGGCTGTTCGGTCATAGCCTGGCCTACATCGTCCACATCGGACGGAAGTCGGGCCTGCGGCGTGAGGTGGTGGCCGAGGTCGTGCGCCACAACCCGAGCGTGCCGGAGATCGTCGTGATCGCGGCCTGGGGGCGTGAGCCCGACTGGTACCGCAACCTCAAGGCCGCACCGGCCGCTGAGATCCGCTTCTCGGGCCTGCGTTGGGAAGACCCGAGCCATCGGTTCCTCGGCACCGCCGACACGTTGGCTGTGCTGCGGGACTACCGGCGGGCCCACTCGCACGCCTGGAAGGGGATCGCTCCGATCCTCGGCTTTCCGGTCGATTTGGACACCGAAGCCGTGCCCGACGCGCACGCGATCGCGTTCACCCGATGAATTCGTCTCGGTCGTCGTCCGTCACAACCAGCCGCGGCGGGCGGCCTCCATACCGATCTGGAACCGGGTGCGGGCGCCGACGCGCTGCATGAGTTCGTGGATGTGGCGTTGCACGGTGCGAATGCTCCAGTTGAATGTGCGGGCGATGACGGTGTCGGTGGCGCCACTGGCCAGCAGGCCGAGCAGTTGGCGGTCGCGGTGGGACAAGGGGGCCTCGCCAGCGCGGGACTCCCCGCGGTTGAGCGGCACCGCGCGGTCCCAGGTGGCCTCGAACAGCCCGGTGATCACGTCCAGCAGCGACGACCGGTGCACGAGGTAGGCCACGCCGTCGTGGAAGTCGGCGGCGGAGCTGACGATGGCCGTCTGGTCGTCGCTGATCACGATCTTGGCCGGTAGGATGGAGCCGACCCGAGCCCGCTCGCCGCTGCGGATGCCCTCCCAGATGTTGTCCAGCCGGCCGGGCAGGGCCACCGACTCCTGGTCGTAGACGACGCGGTAGGCGACGGTGCCGGCGGCAAGCGAGCGCCGCTCCTCCAGATTGGGGCCCTCGTCGCCGTGCTCTCCCGGCGACACGAAGTACGGCGGCTTGTCGAACGCCCGCACCTCCCGCTGGGCGGACCTCTGGATGCGCACGAACGCCCGGTAGATCCGGGCCGCGCCCTCGACACGTTCGACGTATTCGACGAGCTGTCCGGCGGCCATCTCGGCGTGGAAGGCATCGTCGAGTTTGTTCAGATGCTGTTGCAGCTGCCCAAGCTCGTGCTCCCGCTTGGCGATGAGCACCGAGCCGGCCAGTGACGGCTGCACCGCGTAGTACCGCGCCGGCCGTCCCGGCGTCCGGGTGACCAGGCCCCGGCCGACCAGGTTGCCCAGCGCCCGGGTGATCTTCGAGGTGGTCAGGTTGGTCCGGCCGGACAGACCCTCCACAGTGGACCGCCCGTGCATGATCAGCACCTCGTAGACGCGGGCCTCCACGTCCGGAATGCCGACCGCTTCCCACATCTGGACTCCCTGGCATCTTTGTGACACGTGTCGTAAAGCCGCTGCATTCCACTACTTGTCGATGCTGGCGCAACTATGACAGGTTCGGGAAGACGGACCCTGCCTGAATCCGTTGCCACCCCGAAGAAACAGGGGGAAACATCGATGAAACCCACCTCGTGGTTAACCCGGACGGTCGCCGCGCTCGCGGCCGCCGTCACGGCCGCGAGCGTCGCCGTGGCGTTCGGCGGCGCGGCGGCCGCGGCCACACCCCAGTACGTTCCCGCCGCGTGCAACGCGCTGACCGCCGCGCAGCGCTCGGCCGCGGTGCCGGTGGCGAGATGCTTCGCCGTCGGTGTGGCCGACGGCGCCGGCCGTCCGGCGGTCCGGTCGGCGGCGGCCGGACCGCCGTCGACGGCGCTGGGCCCGCAGCAGATCCGGTCGGCCTACCAGCTGCCGGACGCGGGCGCCGGGATGACCGTCGCGATCGTCGACGCCTACGGCTACGGCAGCGCTGAGGCCGACCTGGGCGTCTTCCGGTCGTACTACGGACTTCCGCCGTGCACCACGGACAATGGCTGCTTCACGAAGCTGGACCAGCGCGGCGGCACGAATTTCCCACCCGAGGACGGCGGCTGGTCGGTGGAGACCGCGCTCGACCTGGACGCGGTGTCCTCGGCCTGCCCCAAGTGCAAGCTGCTGCTCGTCGAGGGCGACACCGCCGACCTGGGCGACCTCGGCGAGGCCGTCGACACCGCCGCTAGCCTGGGCGCCGTGGCGATCTCCAACTCCTACGGTGTGGACGGCGAGATCTCCGTCGAGCAGGACTACGACAAGTACTACGACCACCCGGGCGTCGCGGTGACGGTGTCGACCGGCGACTCCGGCAACGTGCAGAGCTGGCCGGCGACCAGCCCGGTGGTGACCGGCGTCGGCGGCACCCGGCTGACGCCGGACGGCTCGGCCCGGGGCTGGGCCGAAACCGCCTGGGACTCCGGCGGTTCCGGCTGCTCGCTGTACGAGCCGCGCCCGGACTACCAGGCCGGCCTGGCCACCGCCTGCCCGAACAACAAGGCGTCGGCGGACATCTCGGCCGACGCCGACCCGGCGTCCGGCCTGGCCGTCTACAACACGCTGGGCCAGAGCGGATGGGCGCAGTGGGGCGGCACCTCGCTGGCCTCGCCGCTGGTGGCGGCCATGTACGCGCTGGCCGGCACGCCGACACCGGGCACCTACCCGGTCACCTACCCGTACCGGGACACGGCCGACCTCAATGACGTCACCCAGGGGGCCAACGGTTCCTGCGGCAACGTGCTGTGCAACGCCGGCCCCGGCTGGGACGGCCCTACCGGTTTCGGCTCCCCCAAGGGCATCGGGGCGCTGACCCTCGGCAAGACGGGCGAGATCGTCGGCAAGGCGACGGACAACGGCAACGGGACCGGCCTCGCCGGCGTGGCGATCACGGCCACGGCAGCCAACGGTGACCGGTTCTCCGCCACCAGCCAGACCGACGGCAGCTACGACCTGCACGCCCCCGAGGGCACCTACGACGTCACCGCGACCAAGTTCGGTTACGGCGACGCCAAAGTCACCGGGGTCCAGGTCACGGCCGGCGGCAAGGTGACCGAGAACTTCGCGCTGACGGCCAAGCCGACCCGGACCATCTCCGGCCGGGTCACCGACGGCTCCGGCCACGGCTACCCGCTGCGCGCGAAGATCACCATCGACGGCTACCCGAACGGCGCGGTGTACTCCGATCCGTTCACCGGGCGCTACTCGGTGGCCCTGCCCAACGGCACCAGCTACAAGCTGCACGTGGCCGCAGCCGACATACCCGGCTACAGCACGCAGGACACGACCGTCGCGCTGGGCGACCAGAACGTGACCCAGGATGTCCCGCTCAAGGTCGATGCCAGCACCTGCACCGCGCCCGGCTACGCCTACCACGAGGACGGCGCCACCGAGGCGTTCGCCAACTGGTCCGGCAAGACGACCAAGGACGGCTGGACCGTCACCGACGGCGTCGGCAACGGCCAGACGTGGGGCTTCGACAACGTCGGTGGCTGGGCCCCGCCGCCCGGTGGCGACGGGTACTTCGCCGACGTCGACTCCGACTTCTACGGCGAGGGCGGCCAGCAGGACACCTCGCTGGTCTCCCCGGTCGTCGACCTGACCGGCCGGGCCGACCCGGAGATCGGCTTCGACACCACCTACATCGGCTTCCCGGGCCAGACCGGATCCGTCGACCTCAGCCTCGACGGCGGCCAGACCTGGTCGACCGTGCAGCAGATGAACGGCACCATCGACCACGTCGACATCCCGATCCCGCAGGCCGCCGGCAAGTCCTCGGTGCGCATCCGGTTCCATTACACGGCGGGTTGGAGCCGCCGCTGGGAGGTCGACAACGTGCTGGTCGGTTCCCGGGCGTGCGCTCCGCTGCCCGGCGGTCTGGTCGCCGGGGTCGTGACTGACGCCAACACCGGCCAGCCGCTGACCGGGGCGACCGTCACCAGTGACGCGAGCAAGACCGACTTCGGTGTGTCGGCGGCGACGCCGGACGACGCCAACATCGGCGACGGCTACTACTGGCTGTTCAGCTCGCACACCGGCAGCGTCGGCTTCACCACCACGGACGGCCGGTACACGCCGAACGACAAGACGATCACGGTGCGGCCCGACGGCGTGCAGGAGGCGGATGTCGCGCTGAACGCCGGCCGGCTCACGGTCGACAAGTCGGCGGTCTCGGTCAGCGAGGAGCTCGGCGCGTCGAAGGACCAGACCGTCACCTTCGGCAACACCGGCAAGTCGCCGGTCCACGTGCATCTCGGTGAGACCGACGGCGGCGTGACGCCGGCCAAGGCCGCCGGTGCGCCGAAGACCGTGGTCAAGGCCAGCACGAGCATTGCGGCCTCGGCCGGCGGCGCCGCGACCAGCGGTGGCGTGCATCCGACGCTGCGGCAGGCCGCGCCGGCCGCCGGGCCGTGGACCGACGTGGCCGACTTCCCGACGGCCGTGATGGACGACGCGGTGGCCAACCACAACGGCAAGATCTACGCGGTCGGCGGCACCGACGGTTTCGCGCCGTCCAACGGCGCGTACGTCTACGACCCGACGAACAACGCGTGGAGCGCGCTCGCCCCGCTGCCGGAAGCGGTCAGCGCGGCCAAGGCCGAGTTCGTCGGCGACACGCTGTTCGTGGTCGGCGGTTGGAACCAGTTGGGTTCGACCAGCGCACACACCTACGCCTACAACGTCACCGCCAACAGTTGGTCTCGCGTGGCCGACCTGCCGGCGGCCGTGTCGGCGGCGGGCAGCGCGGTGGTGGCCGGCCAGCTGTACGTGGTCGGCGGTTGCACGACGAGCCAGTGCACGCCGATGTCGACGGCCGTGTACAGCTACGACCCGGGCAACAACTCGTGGACCAAGCAGCCGGACTACCCGACGGGCGCGGCGTTCATCGCGTGTGGCGGGGTGGCGGCCTCGGTGGTCTGCGCCGGCGGCATCGGCAACGGCGCGCTGACCAAGACCTACTCGTACACGCCGGGGAGCGGCAGCTGGACCCAGCGGGCCGATCTCCCGGTCGACGCGTGGGGTGCGGCGGCTGCGTCGGCCAACGGGCACCTGGAGGTCGTCGGCGGCGCCGTGAACAACGGGGCCGAGATCTCCAACCAGGGCTACGAGTACGACCCGGCCGGCAACGCCTGGACGGCGCTGCCCAACGCCAACAACGCCACCTACCGGGGCGGCGCGACCTGCGGCATCTACAAGGTCGGCGGCTCAACCGGCGGGTTCAACGCGGCCCAGTTCACCGAGAACCTGCCCGGTTACGGCGACTGTGGCGGCGACGTGCCGTGGCTGTCGGAGAACAAGACCGACTTCGACGTGGCGCCGGGCAAGACCGTCAGCGTGCGGATCACCGCGGACTCCTCGGCGGTGTCGCAGCCCGGCACCTACCAGGGTCTGCTGTTCGTCAGCACCGACTCGCCGTACGCCAGCGTCGGTCCGGTCAAGGTGACGATGACCGCCACCCCGCCGGCGGCGTGGGGCAAGATCGCCGGCACGGTGACGTCCAGCTCCGGCACGCCGATCGCCGGGGCCACGGTGGCGGTCTGCACGATGTACAACACCAAGACCGGCACGTGCGGGCCGACCACGTTCACGCTGAAGACCGACGGCCAGGGCAAGTACCAGCTCTGGTTGAACAAGGGCTTCAACCCGCTCCAGGTGATCTTCGCGAAGGACGGCTTCACGCCGGTCATGAAGATCGTGAAGGTGCAGAAGGGCGAGACGGTCACGACGGACGTCACGCTGGCGGGCAACAGCGCCTTCGGCACGGCCAGGACGCAGCAGTACCTCAACGACACCATCAAGAGAAGCAGCTAGAAGGGCAGGCCGACGCCGCCGCCGTCACCGCGTGTTCGCGGTGACGGCGGCGGGGTCGGCCGTTCCGGTGGCGTTCGGGTGGTACGGATACGCGGGCGGCTCGCGCCGGTTTCGTAGGCCAGAGAACGTCGACAGCCTGGCAATCTCCTGTCGCCGCGTCCGGTTGATCACTCGACATACCGTGCGATCAACGCTGAGGCCGCGATGGCCGACTCTCGTTTGGCTGTCCCGAGCGGGTCCGCCAGGTCGCTCAGCACGCCTTCAGTGAGAAATACTGCGTGGCCGTGGGCGCTGGCGGCGATGGCTAGGACCAGCCGGTGCGCCCGGTGCTCGTCGTTGCACAAGGCGCGGGCCGGCGCGGACAGTTCGGTGAACAGCGCCTGGCCGGCCGCGGCGAGCTCGGGGAAGCGAGCCTTGTTCAACCCGGCGGCGAAGGTGAGCTCGAACAGGGCTGGCTCGTCGGCGGCGAACTGGACGTAGGCGGTGGCGAACGCCGCCAGTTGGGTGCTGGCATCGGTGTGTTCGGCCATGGCGGCGCGGTAACGCTGGCGTTGGTGGGTGTAGGCCCGCACCGCCAGGGCGGCCAGCAATGCGTCGCGGTCGGGGTAGTGCTTGTACGGCGCGGCCACGCTGACGCCGGCGCGACGGCTGGCTTCGGCCATGGTCAAGCCGCTGACGCCCTTGGTGGCCACGAGTTCCAGCGCGGCCTTCTCCAGAGCATGGCGCAGGTCGCCGTGGTGGTGGCCGCTGGTCCGCTTGACGTTCTTTGGCATGGAGCCAAGGTCAGGGGCACTTACCTGGTTAGTGCTATTAACCTTGTCTTGAGAAGGTCATCGTGCACTCCATTCTCTTCCACAGCGAGATCCTTGCCCGCGTGCACGACAACGTGCGGCCGGAGGCGGTGAAGGGCTGCGCACCGTGGCAGCCACTATGATCACGCAGCCGACTCGACGACGCGGAGGACGACCGATGACGGATCTGCCAGCCTGGGTGCCGCCCGGCGTCGATCTGAACACCCCGAGTGCGGCACGGGCCTACGACGCACTGCTGGGCGGCGCGCACAACTTCGAAGCGGATCGGGAGTTCGCCCGCAAGGCCGAACAGGTCTTTCCCGGCGTCGCCGCCTCCTGTCAGGCCAACCGGGCCTTCCTCCGCCGTTCGGTGTGCTTCCTGGTCCGCAACGGCGTCCGACAGTTCCTCGACATCGGATCGGGCATCCCGACCGTCGGCAACGTCCACGAGATCGCCCAGGCGGCCGATCCCACCTGTCGGGTGGCGTACGTGGACAACGAAGACGTGGCCGTCCAGCACAGCAAGTTGATATTGCAGGACAACGCCGGCGCCACCGTCGTTCGGGCCGATGTCCGCACGCCGGGCGACATCCTGGACGCTCCCGAGATCCGGCGGCTGCTGGATTTCGACCGGCCGGTCGCCGTCCTGATGCTGGCCCTGCTGCACTTCATTCCCGACTCCGACGATCCCGCAGGCCTGGTCGGCCACTACCGGAAGGCGCTGCCGCCCGGCAGTTACCTTGCGATCACGCACGCCACCGGCGATTCCCGGCCCACCGAGATGCGCGCGTTGGAGAAGCTGTACGCCACCAGCAGCAACCCCGCGGTCGCCCGCACCACGGAATGGATCACCAGCCTGTTCGACGGGTTGGAGTTGGTGGAGCCCGGCACGACCTATGTGCCGGAGTGGCAACCTGACACTTCGCTCGATGTGCCTTCACATCCTGAGCACTACATCTTCTTCGGCGGCCTCGCCCGCAAGCCCGAGTAGGCGCAACCGGACGCGGGCCCGAGATACTTCAACCAGGTGACGGGCCCGCACCCAGTCCACACAGTCCCACGTCCATTGCACAAATGCGGCTCAGGTGCAATTCTGAACGAGAAACTGAATCGGGATTTGAGACGCTACACGCCGTGTAGGATCTCGCCGCTGACGACATGTCGATCTTGGCTGGCCGGGGAGTGCGAACCGCGACCCCGTAACGGGTTTCCGGCTCTCGCGGGATTTGGGTCCACTGTGGATGATGGACTGAAGATCGCCGGCGGGTCTTCTTCGACCGTCGGGACGACAGGATTGAACCTGCGACCCCTTGACCCCCAGTTGAATCCTGAGCCAACGGCGTGCTCATGCCCGTTCTTCAAGCTCACGTCCAAGTGTACTTGCCACAGTAGAGGAGTCTGCGATTTCGTTGCCATGTGCGGTTCAAGTCCGGTAGCTGGTTTCGGCAACCTGAACGAAGCTACGCACCAGTGGGCTCCGGCTGGTCTTCGGCCAGGCCACGACGATCTCACTCGGCGGGCGGTCGTCCAATGGGACGACGACCAGCCCGGCCGGCAGTGGTTGGTCGACGGGGGCGAGTGCTGATGTCCCGTTCCATACGACTGCCTGTACGCACTCCTGAACCGTTCGCATGACCGGCGAGTCATCGTGCGTTCCGCAAGTCCAGTAGGCCGTCCACACAGGGTCGGCGCCATCCGGCAGCCGGACCCACCGGCGGTCGACCAGGTCGCCTGCCGACACCGAACGGCAGTGGGCGAGCGGGTCGTCGTCCCGCATCAACACCCCGACCGGAACCGCGCGCAGCACGCGTGTGCTGATCCCGGTGCTGTCGAACGGCGTCCGGGTCAGGGCCACGTCGACCAACCCGGCCCGCAGTCCCGCTGTCGGGTCGCCGAGATCGGCTTCGTGGATGCTGACGTTCACATACGGGTGACGGTCGCGGAAAAGCGGGACCAGCCGGCCTCCGGCGTGCTCGGCTGTGTCCGCGAGCGTCCCGATCGTCAGGTTCGCCGCTGCCGCTGCGCTCACCCGGTCGGGAATTCGGTCGGCCTGTCCCAGTAGCGCGGCGGCTTCGTCGTAGAGCACTGTCCCGGCGGCGGTGAGGGTGACGCCCTTGGGGGTGCGCTCGAACAGGATGGCACCGAGTTCGTCCTCGAGATGTCGGATCGCCCGGCTCAGCGGCGGCTGCGTCATGTGCAGGCGGCTCGCTGCCCGGCCGACGTGACGCTCTTCGGCCACCGCGACGAAGTACCGGAGTGCGCGCAGATCCACTCCGTCACGATACCCGCGCGGTATCGAGTCGACGGAAATGGTCTTGGACACCATGGGGCCGCGGGCGAAAGATCGGAAGCAGAAGGCAGAGAGGAGTGACAACCCATGACCGATCGTCCGCTCAAGCTCGGGTGCTTCCACTATGACACGACGCGGCAGTTGTTCGATGGGACCCTGCCCGCCGACAGCCTCGACGGGGTGATCGAAACCGCCGCCACGGTACCGGAGATCTTCGAACGGCTGATTCGCGGGAACGAGTTCGACGTTGCCGAGCTGGGCCTGACGTTCTACCTCCGACTGCTGGAGTCGGACTCGCCGTTCGTGGCACTGCCGATTTTTCCGAATCGGGTGTTCCGGCACTCGTGCGTCTTCGTCAACACCCGTTCGGGGATCGCGGAACCACGTGATCTTGTGGGCAGGACCATTGGCGAGTTCGGCACCTACGGCCAGGACTCGGGCGTGTGGGCCAAGGGAATCCTGATGGACGAATACGGGTTCAAGCCCGAACAGAACCGCTGGCTGATCGGCGGCCTCGAGCACCCGTCCGCGCCGTTCGGCTTCATTCCCCACCCGCACCCGGACAACGTCGAGGTGGCGGATGCGCCCGCGGGACGCACTCTGAGCGGCATGCTCGACGCGGGCGAGCTCGACGCGTTGTTTTCCGCCAACGTCCCACAGTGCGTGCTCGACGGGTCCCCGAACGTTGCTCGGTTGTTCCCCGACTTCGAACCGCTGGAACGCGACTACCACCGGCGCACCGGGATCTTTCCGATCATGCACACGATCGTCGTCCGGCGGGACCTCCTGCAGGAGCGTCCCGGTCTCGCCCATGACGTCTACCGCACTTTCTCCGTGGCCAAGGACGCGGCTGCCGACCGGTACCGCCGCAACCGCAGGCTCTACCAGGTCCAGAGCATGGTCCCGTGGATGGATGCGCTGATCGAGCGCAACAGCGAGGAGTTCGCCGCGGACTGGTGGCCCTACGGCATCTCGGCCAACCGTGTGGCGCTCGAAGCGTACCTGCGCTACCACTACGAGCAGGGCCTGTCCTCGCGGCTGTGGACGGTCGAGGAGGTCTTCGCGCCGGAACTGCTCGACACGTGACTGCTGACCCCCGGTAACCGTAGTTCGTGGTTCGGCAAGAGAGTCCGGTCGCCCGGCCGGGTCGAGGCCTGAGCTTGTTCTTTATCGTCCGGTCCGTTGTGGGTCGATGAGGGAGACCGGACGTTTGACTGTATTGCCCACGTCGTAGCGGGGTGCCTGGCGACGGTTGCGTGAGCCCTGAGAGGGCGGTTCGGGAGGTTACGCCCGTTTTCAGGTGAGGGTGAAGAGGCCGGGTTCTGTCTCGGTCAGGATCTGGCGATTCGTCAGGCGTTTGAGCTTGGCGCGGATGCCTTCGGTGTCCTTGGGCTCGGTGCCGATGCCGAGGGCGCGGCACACGTCCTTGGCGCGCAGGCCGGGGCCGCTGGGTGTGAACGCGGCGAGGATCCGTTGGTAGGGCTCGCTGTTGATACTCGGGTCGGGAGAGGTCACCTCGCCCTGGGTGAGTGTGATCAGAGTCTGGTGGGTGGTCGCCAGGTCGGGGAGCTCGCGCTCGATGGCGGTCAGGTCGCCGGCGAGTGTGGTCATCTGCTCGCGTCGCCGGTGATGCCGAGCACGGACACGCTGCGTGTCAAGTTCGGACGTATTGACAGTGTCCGAAGCGCCGAACACGGCGAATGAGCAAGCGCATCAGCTTGCGCTATCCGCGGCATGCGTGGACGGGTTGTCCGTGCGAAAACCATTGGTGCTCGGCTTGCTCCGCTGATGGACTGACGTCCCGCCGGGAGTCTGCTGCGTGACGGAGGTAGTGGTTGTGACGGATTATGACGTGCTTGCCGAGGTGTACGAATGGCTCATCTCGGATGCGAAGTTGCCTCCAGCCGAGTTCGCTGCGTCGTTCGATGACGTCCTCGGTCTCCTGCCGTCGAACGCTCACGTCCTCGACTGTTCGTGCGGAACCGGACAGTTGGCGGTTGGCCTCGCCGGCCGTGGCATACAGGTTGTCGCAACTGACGCCAGCGAAGCGATGGTTCGACGGACTGCAGAGTTGTCTGAGGAGTTCGGGACATCCGTCCGGGCCGTGCGGGCGAGTTGGGAAGAGTTGCCCGACCATTTCGAGGACGGCACGTTCGACATGCTGTTCTGCGTTGGCAACTCGCTCCACCATGCCGCGGGCGCGACAGGCAGGGGTGCTGCTCTGGAGTCGATGTCACGGCTCTTGCGCCCTGGCGGGCGCTTGGTGCTCACATCCCGCACTTGGGAACTCGTGAGGGCCAGAGGTTCCCGGCTGGACATCAGTGACCGACTCGTCCGCCGGAACGGTCGCGATGCCGTCGTGGTCTACCGCTGGGAGATCGCGCCGCATTGGGAGGAGGAGCACCACATCGAGATTGCGATCGCCCAGGTTGATGCGACTGGGTTGGTTCTTGTCCGCTCGGAACTGCTGTCCTGCTGGCCCTACCGGTACGAGGAACTCGAAGTCGAGCTGCACCGGGTCGGACTCCGGCCGGAAGTGAGCACGTTCGATCTTGAGGCCGAGAACTACATGGTGGTCGCGAGCAAGGTATAGACACCGGGCTCTCAGTCCCTGGCCGGACCGCGCGGTTGCTCGCAGGACGCTTGCGCCCTGTCATCGGTGCGGGTTCAGGCGGTCAACGCAACGCCTCGGACAAGGAGTCCTGCTGCGTGCATTACGGCGAGCGGACGCGGCGGCCCGCGTAGAGGTCGCCGGGGTAGTGGCACGCAGTCCGCATCGGTGATCTGATGCAATACGCAGGCTACTGCCGTCCAAACGTAGTCGCGGGACACGTATACGAGGCGCGTGAACGAGGATCAGACCGGTCGTCGATCGGCCCGAGCCAGCCGAAGGGACCTGCCCTGTCGGGACAGCCCCGCCTGTCCTACCAGAGGCTGATCCCGCCCCATCAGCTTTGGCGGACCGCTTTCCCGATCGCCCGCGCCCGCATTGCTGGCTGACCGAAGCCAACCTCGACATCTTCGCCGTGACCGTCGGCGTGCACCAGCGCAGTCCGCGCTGACCAACGCAAACGGCACCTTCGCCGCGAAGGCCCGCGCCAGCATCGCCACGGCGCAGCGCGGTTTCGTCTCGAACTCGGTGCCTTCCGGGTTCCCGGCTCGCCGGCGCCGGGCCCGGGGCCACGGCGTGACGGCCGTGGACGCGTTCGTCCGGTGCCGGTGAACTCACGGGCCGGCCGCCGCCGATGTTAAGCAGCACCGGGGAAAGTTGTCACGCGGCGGTGGTCTGGTAACACGTCGATGTTCCGGATGAAACCATCCGGACATGGTTCGCCGGTGCACTGATTGGCATGGACTTCCAGCTCGACGGCCTGCACCGGCCGGTGATCGTGGTCGGCGGCGGCCAGGCAGGACTGTCGATGTCCCACTGCCTGACCGCTGCCGGGGTCGGGCACCTGGTGCTCGAACGCGAGCGCGCGGGGCACGAATGGAGGACCCGCCGCTGGGATAGCTTCTGCCTGGTCACGCCGAACTGGCAATGCCGCCTGCCCGGGTTCCCCTACGCGGGTGACGATCCGGACGGGTTCATGGTCCGGGCCAAGATCGTCGCCTACCTCGAGGCGTACGTGCGGGAATTCGACCTCCCGCTGCACGAGGGCGTCGAAGCGACGCGGCTGCGGCAGCTGCCCGGCGGCGGATTCCGGCTCACGACGTCGGCCGGCGAGCTGACCGCCGACCACGTCGTGCTGGCCACCGGCCCGTACCAGGTGCCGCTGAAGCCGCGGCTGGCCGAACGGCTGCCCGAGCACGTCGTCCAGCTGCATTCGGCCGAGTACCGCAACTCCGCTCAGCTGCCCGCCGGGGACGTCCTGGTCGTCGGCACCGGGCAGTCGGGCTGCCAGATCGCCGAGGACCTGCACCTGGCGGGGCGCCGGGTGCATCTCGCTGTCGGGTCGGCGCCGCGGGTGGCCCGGCGTTACCGCGGGCGCGACGTCGTCGCCTGGCTCGACGAGATGGGCTACTACGCGCGGGGGATCGACGAGTTCGCCGACGCGGACGCGGTGCGGTTGCGGGCCAACCACTACGTCACCGGTCGCGACGGCGGGCACGACATCGACCTGCGGGCGTTCGCGCTTGAAGGCATGCAGCTCTACGGCAGACTGGCCGATGTCCGAAGTGGACAGTTGAGGTTTGCCGACGACCTGCGCCGCAACCTCGACGCGGCCGACGCGGTGTCCGAGGGCATCAAGGATTCGATCGACACGTTCATCGCACAGCGCGGGATCGCGGCACCGCGTGAGGACCGGTACAAGGCGGTGTGGGAACCGCCGGACGGGCCGCGCGCTCTGGAGGTTGAAGCGATTTCGGCGGTCGTCTGGAGCACCGGGTTCGGCCGTGACCACCGGTGGATCGACGTCCCGGTGTTCGACGGCAAGGGCTACCCGACCCACCACCGCGGCGTCACCAGCTGTCCCGGGTTGTACTTCCTCGGCCTGCCGTGGCAGCACACCTGGGGCTCCGGCCGGTTCTGCGGCGTCGCCGCGGACGCCGAGTACCTGACCCGGCGGATCACCGGCGACGGCCAGGGTGCCGACGTCCGGTGGATCTCCGGCACGCCGGTGAGCACCTATCCGGCCGACGACGACTGGGTCGCGCCGCGGACGGTGGCGTGATGCGCTGGACGAACGATGCGCATCGGCACCTGGGCGTGCTGCCCCCGTACCCGTTCTACGGTGGACCGCCGGTGGCCCCGGCGATCGGCGCCCGCGCGACGATCGGCGAGCTCTTGTCCGATTTGGACCGTGAAGGCACCGAACGTGCGCTGGTGATCCCGAACTACGGGGTTCCGGACCCAGCGATCGCGTTCTCCTTCAACGAACTCTGCGTCGAGGCGGCGAGCAGGAACGACCGGATCAGCGCCGCGCTGTGGGTGTCTCCGAGAGCGGAGGACGCCGACCGGACCGACGATGCGCTGAAACTCGCGAGCGAAGAAGGCGTGCGGGCGCTCAAGCTCAGCTTCCTGCTGGGCGGCCGGGCGTCCGATCCCGCGTGCCGGCCGCAGCTGGATCGGATCTTCGCCACCGCGCGAGAACACGACCTCGTCGTGCACGTCCACACCTCGCCCGGCGCGGCCTCGGACATCGACGAGGTCGGCAAACTCGTCGACGCCTACGCCGGCGACGTCAGGCTGCACCTCGTGCACTTCGGCGGCGGGATGAGCGGGCACATCAAGCTCGTCGGCGGCCGCTTCTTCGACTGGATCGCCGCCGGGAAACAAGTCTACACGGACCTGTCCTGGGCGATCGGCTTCACGCCGCGCTGGCTTGTTGAGGAGATCTCACGGCGGGGCCTTGGCCACGACCGCGTGCTGTTCGCCTCCGACGAGCCGTGGGGCGATCACGACGGCGAACTCGCGAAGCTGGCCGCCGCGGCCGGCGACGGCGAACTCGCCGACCTGGTTTTCCGCGGCACGTTCGACGTGCTGTACGGACCGAAGGAAGGGACATAGACCGATGGCAGAGCTGACCGAGACCGAGAAGACCAGCCTCGACGAGATCCCGCACCCGTCGCTGCCGCAGGGGTCCAGCCTCTACGGCGGCACCAAGGTCTTTCCGGACTACCAGGCCGAACCCGGCCAGAGCTACTTCACGCTCGTGCACGGCATCGCGCACGAGTCGTCGGTGAGCTTCGTCGCGATCCTGCAGGCCACCCGCGCGCTGCGGAAGGGCTTCGAGGCAGCGATCTACTTCTACGGCCCGGGTTCGCTGAACTGCCTGGCCACCCGCGGCTTCCCGACGACGGGCAACGCCGCGTTCCCGGGCGAGCTGAACATCAACGACCAGCTCAAGACGTTCATCAGCGAAGGCGGCAAGGCCTACTGCTGCCGGTTCGGCCTGTCGCTGCACGGCGCTCGCGAGGAGGACCTCATCGAGGGCGTCATCCCGACGCACCCGCTGGACGTCCAGGACGCGCTGATCCACTACGCGCGCAAGGGCGCCATCATCAACTCCACCTACATGTTCTGAGGAGCGGTAGTGCGCGTTGGCATCGAAGAAGATCTGGACATCCGCGCCGACATCGCCGTCCGCGGGGTGCGTGTGGACGCACCTGTGCAGCGCAGCAAAGGCGCCGGGCCGAGCGACGACGGCCACCTGGTCGTCGACGGTGCCAACGCCGCGCTGCCGCTGAACCCCGACAGCCCGTACGAGGTCCGCGACGGCCGGATCCACCGGGGAACGGTCGACCTCGGGCTGAGCGTGACGCCGGTGGAGCGGCCACGGTTCTACGACATGTCTACTTCGGACGGAATCCCGTACCGGAAGATCGCGCTGCTGCACGGCAAGGACGTCCTCGCGACGACCGTCGTGCAGACGTGCATCCGGTACGTCGAGGACCAGCGCTGCCGGTTCTGCACCATCGAGGAGTCACTGCGGGCGGAGGCCACCGTGGCCGCGAAGACCCCGCAGCAACTCGCGGAGGTCGCCGAAGCGGCGGTGCGGCTCGACGGCGTCCGGCAGATGGTGATGACGACCGGCACCACCGCCGGACCGGACCGCGGTGCTCGGCACCTGGTCCGGTGCGTCCGGGCGGTGCTCGACGCCGTGCCGGGACTGCCGATCCAGGTGCAGATCGAGCCGCCGGGCGACCTCGGTGTGCTGACCGAACTGCACGAAGCCGGGGCGACGTCGATCGGCGTACACGTGGAGTCGCTCGACGACGATGTCCGGCGGCGCTGGATGCCGGGCAAGTCGACCGTGCCGCTGGCCGAGTACGAGGCCACGTGGGCGGAGGCGGTCCGGGTGTTCGGCCGCAACCGCGTCTCGACGTATCTGCTGATCGGGCTCGGCGAGGACCCGGACGACCTGGTCGCGGGGGCCGGGCGGCTGATCGGCATGGGCGTGTACCCGTTCGTCGTCCCGATGCGGCCGATGCTCGGGACCCTGGCCCGCCGCGACGGCGCCACCGCGCCTTCGCCGTCGCTGGTCGCCGAGATCACGGGCCGGGTCGTGGCGCTGCTGCGGGCCGCCGGGATGACCGGCGCGGACCAGGGCGCGGGTTGTGCCGCGTGCGGGGCGTGCGGGCTGCTCAGTGCGGCGGGAGGCTGACGTGGACCACGACATCCTCGCGCTGCTCGGCGACGTCCGCAGCATCGCCGCCCGCCCGGCGTTCCAGATCGACGAAGCCGACCGTAGTGGACTCACGGCGTACCGGGCGTTGCGCCATGAGGCGTTCGTGGCGCGGCAGGGCCTGTTCGCCGGGCACGACCTCGACCACCACGACACCGACCCGCGCACCGTGGTCTTGGTGGCCCGGGACGCATCGGGCGAAGTGCGGGGTGGGGTCCGGCTCGGGCCGGCCACCGACGGGCCCGACCTCGGGTGGTGGCGGGGCGGGCGGCTGGTCGTCGCCCCCGGCTCGCCGCCCGGGATCGGCTCGGCGCTGGTCCGCGCGGCCTGCGCGCGGGCCGAGGCCGACGGTGCGTTGCGGTTCGAGGCCACGGTCCAGACTCGCACCGAGCGCCTGTTCACCCGGCTCGGCTGGCAGCGGGTGCGGCCGGTGACCGTCGCCGGCCACGACCACGTGCTCATGCGCTGGCCGATCGGCCGGATCGCCGAGCTGGCCCGATCGACGAAGGCCGCGCTCGGGCCGCTGCTGCGCGGGCTGACTGGCGTGCCCGGCTTCGTCGGCGACGACGGCGTCCCGCTGCCCGGCACCGATGTCGTCGCGGCCTGCGACGCGATCATCCCGGCCATGGTCGAGCGCGACCCGGAGTGGGCGGGTTGGTGTTCGGTGCTGGTCAACCTCAACGACCTGGCCGCGATGGGCGCCACGCCGACCGGGCTGCTCGACGCGCTCGGCGCCCGCGACGCGTCCTTCGCCGCCCGTGTCCTCAGTGGACTGCGTAAGGCGAGCGAGGCGTACGGCGTGCCGGTGCTCGGCGGGCACACACAGTTCGGTGTCCCAGCTTCGCTGTCGGTGACGGCACTGGGCCGGACCAGCGACCCGGTCCCCGGCGGCGGCGGGAAGGCGGGGCAACGCGTCTGGCTCACCGCGGACCTCGGCGGCGGCTGGCGGCCCGGCTACACCGGACGCCAGTGGGACTCGACAAGCTTCCGCCGCACGCCCGAGTTGCGTGAACTGCTCGGCTCGGTCGCGGTGGCGCGACCGGCCGCGGCCAAGGACGTCTCAATGGCCGGGATCGCGGGCACCCTCGGGATGCTCGCCGAGGCGTCTGGCTGCGGCGCGGTGCTGGACGTCGAACGCGTGCCGCGGCCGCGCGGAGCGTCCACAGGGGACTGGCTGACCTGCTTCCCGGGCTTCGCGATGCTGACCGCCGGCGCCCCGGCACCCGCCGGGCCCGCGGTCACCGCGGCCTGCGGCGAGCTGGTGGCGGGCATCGGCGTCATGCTGCGCTGGCCCGACGGCGAACGGACGCCGGCCATCGACGGCGGCGTCACCGGATTGGGGAACTCATGACCACACTGCGGATGGCCGCGGTTGCCGCGCCGTTCGGCCGCGACCTCGAAGCCGACTTCGCCCGCATCGAGAAGCTGATCGGCGAAGCGAAGGCCGAGGACGTCCGGCTGCTGGCCCTGCCCGAGGCCGCGCTGGGCGGCTACCTCGCCAACCTCGACGGCGGCGCCGAGGGCCCACCCGCGCTGGCCGCCGACGGCCCGGAGCTGCGCCGGCTGGCCGCGCTGGCCGGCGACCTGGTGGTCACGGCGGGGTACTGCGAACTCGCCGGCGGCCGCCGCTACAACTCCGCGGTGTGCGTCTCCGGCGACGGCGTCCTCGGCCACCATCGCAAGGTCCACCAGCCCCTGGCCGAGAACGCGAGCTACGGCGCGGGCCGGGGGTTCGCCGCCTTCGACACGCCAGTCGGGCGGCTGGGCATGGTCATCTGCTACGACAAGGCGTTCCCCGAATCGGCCCGGGCCCTGGCTCTCGACGGCGCCGAGATCGTCATCTGCATGTCCGCCTGGCCCAGCAGCCGGACCAACCCGGCGGCCGACCTCGCCGACGACCGCTGGAAACGCCGGTTCGACCTGTTCGACCGGGTCCGCGCGCTGGAGAACCAGATCGTCTGGCTCTCGGCCAACCAGTCCGGCACCTTCGGCGACCTGCGGTTCGTCGCGAGCGCCAAGGTCGTCGACCCCGGCGGCGAGATCCTCGCCGACACCGGCGTCGCCGAGGGCATGGCCATCGCCGAACTGGACGTCCACGAGGCGCTCGCCACGGCCCGGCGGTCGATGGGGCACCTGGCCGACAGACGGCCCGACGCCTACCCGGTTAGTGTCCCGTGAATGGGGCAGACCCGGATCGCCGCGGTGGCCGCGCACTTCGGCCGCGACCTCGACTTCGACCTCCAGCGCATCGCGACGCTGATCGACCACGCGCGCTCGTCCGGCGCCGCGCTGCTGGTGCTGCCGGATGCGGCCCTCGGCGGCTACCTCGCCGACCTGCGCCACCCGGACCCGGACGCGCTCCCGCCGGCCCTCGACCCCGACTGTGCGGAGCTGAAGACCATCTCCTCACTGGCCGCGGAAATGGTCGTCTGCGTGGGTTACTGCGAGGCGGACGGGCCGCGGCGCTACAACTCGGCGGTGTGCGTCACCGGCGACGGAGTGCTCGGGCGGCACCGCAAGGTGCACCAGCCGCCGGGGGAAAGCGCCGCCTACGACGCGGGTGACCGGTTCGCCGCGTTCGACACGCCGGTGGGGCGGTTGGGCATGCTGATCGACTACGACAAGACCTTCCCCGAGTCGGCGCGGTCGCTCGCGATCGACGGCGCCGACATCGTCGCCTGCCTGAGCGCGTGGCCGACCAGCATCACCAACCGCGCGCCGCGGATGGCCCAGGACCGCCAGTCCCGCCTGTTCGACCTCTACGACCAGGCGCGGGCGGCGGAGAACCAGGTCGTGCTCGTCTCGTCCAACCAGACCGGTGCGATGGGCGGGATGCGGTTTCTCGGCCAGGCCAAGGTCGTCGGACCCGGCGGCGAGATCCTCGCCCGGACCTGGTCCAAGGCCGGGATCGCGGTCGCCGAGCTGGACATCGGGCAGGAGATCGCCAATGCCCGGCGCGTGCTGCACCACCTGGGAGAACGGAAACCGTCGGTGTACCGGGAGGCTTGATGCGCATCGCCCTGCTGAGCTACTCGACCAAGCCCCGCGGCGGGGTCGTGCACACGCTCGCGCTGGCCGAGGCGCTGGCGGAACTCGGTGAGGATGTCACGGTCTGGACGCTGGGTCGGGGTGGTGACGCGGGGTTCTTCCGGCCGGTCGACCCGCGGGTGCGGCTGGCGATCGTGCCGTTCCCGGACGTGCCCGGCGAAGGCGTCGGCGAGCGGATCCTGCGGTCCATCGCGGTGCTGCGCGCGGCGTTCACCCCTGGCGCCTACGACGTCGTGCACGCGCAGGACTGCATCAGCGCGAACGCCGTCGACCGGTGCGTCCGGACGATCCACCACCTGGACACCTTCACCACGCCGGAGCTGGCGGCCTGCCACGAGCGCGCGATCGTCCGGCCGTACGCGCACATCTGCGTCTCGGCGGCGGTCGCCGAGGAGGTCCGCGTCGGCTGGGGCGTCGAGGCGGCGGTGATCCCCAACGGCGTCGACTGTGACCGCTTCGCGACCGCGCCACGCACTTCGGCGCGGGGCCGGTACGTACTGGCGGTCGGCGGGATCGAGCCGCGGAAGGGCTCGCTCGACCTCCTGGAGGCATACGCGCTCTTGGCTCAGCCGGACCTGCGCCTGCTGATCGCCGGCGGCGAGACGCTCTTCGACTACCGCGACTACCGGACCCGATGGGAGCAACGCGCCGCCGAGCTGGGCGTCTCGCCGGTCGTGCTGGGCCCGGTCGCGCACGACGAACTGCCATCGCTGGTCGCTTCGGCGGCGGTGTTCGCCTTCCCCTCCATCAAGGAGGGCTTCGGGCTGGCCGCGATGGAGGCCCTCGCCGCCGGCGTGCCGGTGGTGACCCGCGACCTCCCGGTGCTGCGCGAGGTCTTCGGCGGCGCGGCGCGGTTCGCCGCCGACCCGCCCGGCTTCGCCCGCGAGCTGCGAGCCGCGCTCGACGGCACCGACCCGGCGTCGGGGCAGGAACTGGCCCGGCGCTACACCTGGGCTGCGGCCGCCGAAGCCCACCGGAACTTCTACCGGAGCCTGTGCGGAACCCCAGCCCGGTCTTCGCTCAGTTGACCTGATCGGGTTGGCACAGCGGTCACGGACGGTGAACTCCTGCGGGCTTCTTCGCGGTGCCGTGGTCAGTTGATCGTGAAGTTGGCCATCATTCCCATGTCCTCGTGTTCGAGGTTGTGGCAGTGGAAGACGTAGCGGCCCTTGTAGTCGCTGAACCGGATGGCGATCTGGACCTTCTCACCCTTGTTCAGGAACACCGTGTCCTTGAAGCCCTGGTCGTACGGGCCCGGGGCCTGGCCGTCGCGGGACACGACCTGCATGGCGCAGTTGTGGACGTGGAACGGGTGGTGGAAGTCCGAAGTGACCGTCCACACCTCGGTGCTGCCACCGCGCACGTCGGCCTCAGAGTAGCTCGGGTCGAAGATCCGCCCGTTGATCTCCCAGTCGGTGCCGGCGCGGTGGAACTTCATGGTCCGCGCCTGCGCCGAGGAGCCCGGGGTGATCGCCTCGACCTTCGACAGCGTGGCCGGGACGCTGCTGGTGTCGGTGGCCGTCCGCGCCACCTGGAAGCGCATCACAACCGCGGTCGAGCCGTCGCCGAGCTGGTTGGTCAGGGTGATCTGGTCGCCGACCTTGTGCTTGCTGAAGTCGATCACAACGTCGAACCGCTGCGCGGGTGATATGGCGATGGAGTCCAGCGTCTGCGGCGCCGCCAGCAGGCCCTGGTCGGTGCCGATCTGGACGAAACCCGAGGAGTCGTCGAGGGCCAGTTGGTAGGTGCGGGCGTTGGAGGCGTTGAGGATGCGGAAGCGGTAGCGCGCGGTGTCCACCTGGAACACCGGCCAGGGCGCGCCGTTGACCAGGATCACGTCGCCCATGACGCCGTTGCCCGAGTCCTTGTCCACGCCGGGGGTCGAGCGCATCGTGGGGTCGAGCGCCGGGTACAGGAACGATCCGTCGGCAGCGAAGGCGCGGTCGGCTATCATCAGCGGCACGTCGCGAGCGCCCTGCGGCAGCGGCAGTGCTTGTTCTTCGGCGTCGTGGGCGATGTGGAAGCCGGCCAGGCCGCGGTAGACGCTCGCGCCGGTGAAGTCCATTCGGTGGTCGTGGTACCAGAGCGTCGCCGCCCTGGGCTGTTCGGGATAGCTGTAGTCGCGGGTCTGCCGGCTGGTGACGGCGTCCGGGTCGGACATGGCCGGCATGTCGCCCATCGCGGGCATGGTCGAGAAGTCGCCGTAGGACGCGGCCGGCAGCACGAAGTCGGTGGGGTATCCGTCGCTGTCATGGGGCACCGCGCCACCGTGCAGGTGCACCACGGTCGGTACCGGTAGGTTGTTGTGATGGGTGACCACGACGTTGCGGTTGGGGTTCTGCACGATCGTCGGCCCGGGGAAGGTGCCGTTGTAGCCCCAGATCGGCGTCTTGAGGCCGGGAAGGATCTCCGCCGTGGCCGCTGACTGCACGATCTCGTAGTAGTCGGTGTCCCCGGTCTGGCGCGTGGGCTTGAGTTGTTGGGGAATCGGCAGCGTCGCCTTGAACTGAGGTGGCATCGGGGCCTGGCTGGTCAGCGTCTGGATGCCGGAGTTCGGGTCCTTGCCGCTCAACGCACTGCCGCCGCCGTTGTTGTCGTTGGAGTGCCCGCCGTCGCCGTGGGTGTCCTTCTTGTGGGTGCCCAGCAGCGGGCCGCCGAACGGCCCCCCGGCCCCGCCGCCGCGGCCGAAGGCGCCAGCGACATCGGCGACGACGGCGATGGCGGCCAGGGCCCCGGCCACACCGACCGACGTCAGGACGGTGCGTCGGCTCAGCTCGGCCTGCGTCAGCGCGGGTTTGCCAGCCGCCACGGTCGAGGACTCGGTCGCCGGCAGCGGGAACAGGGTGAACAGCAGGCCGGCGAGCACGATGAACAGTGGGCCACTGCCCGCGTCGATGCCTTCGCCGGCCACCAGACCGCCGAAGCCCTGACCGACGAACCAATAGGCGAGGTTGAGACCGATCGCCGTCCACAGGAACGTCCTTGCGTGCCAACGAATTCCGACGGCGGCACCCACCAGCGCCGACGCGCCGGCGCACACCAGCGCGATGACGTCGCCGCCGTCGGAGACTCTCAGCCACAGCCAGGCCATGCCGATCCACAGCGCCGCCCACACCGCGCGGGCACCTCGGTCACCGAGCAGACCGCCGGGCCGATCGGTGGGCCAGGCGAGCAGTGCGAGCACCACGATCAGCGCCGCGGCGCCCGGCGCGCCGGTTAGCGGGCTGGCGTCGCCGGTGAACAGCAGCCCGAAGGACCCGCCCAGCCACCAGAGGACCGCGGCCCACCCGACTGAGCCGGCCAACGCGACCTTCACGGTGGGGCGGGCCAGCAGGCCGAGCCCGATGCCGACCTGGACCAGCGCGAACAGGGCGTGCCACAGCGCCAGGCCGGGGCCGTCCAGGCCGGCCACCCACGCCAGGCTGGGGGTCAGCCACTGCGGCTGCCCGTCGAGGAGCCCGGCACCGTCCGGAGTGGACGCGAACGGCAGCAACTGCACTACGCCGTCGATCAGCCAGAACAGGCCGAGCGCCGACTGGACAACCCGGGCGGCGTCGGCGGCGAAGTAGGCGTGCAGGTGCGACCACGGTGATGAATAAACCCGCCGCAGATACCACTTGCGGGCGGCGACGGCCAGTGGGACGTTCATCGAGGCGGCTCCGGCAGTAGGCATGAATGTGCCGGACGACAAAGAGAAATCCTCATACGGACAGCGTCACAGCGAACGCGGCAGCCGGCATCGGACAGCGGAAGGCTGCTGATACTCCCCAGGAAGTATCTCGATCTACTTCGCCGGAAGTACAGCCAGCCTTCCTGTGGAGATGCTGTGAGGCACTCGCTTCCGTCTACCCTTGTGTGGTGAGCACGTACGGCTTCGCGCCCGGCGCGATCAGCGGCATCCGATGGCGGCTGCCTCGGCTGGTCGTGGATATCGTTCTGGCCGTCATAGTGACCATCATCACGGTATGGGGCTGTTACAGCGAGTCGAATCCCTCTTTCGATTCCGGACCCATCTATCACGGGAATGTCATCGTTTCCTCTCCCGGATGGGCTTATCTATTCGTGGCCGCGGCCGGCCTCGCGCTGATCTGGCGTCGCCGTCATCCCAAGGCCGTGCTGGCGGCCTCGGTGGTCGGGGTGCTGGCCTTCGCGCTGCTGGGCTCCATCAGCTACGCCGCCCTGGTCATCCCGCCCATCGCGCTGTACACCGTGGCGCTGACCGTGCCGGTGTACGAGGCCGTTCTCCAGGGACTGGTGACGCTGGCCGCGTTGGCGGTGGCCATCGTCGCAGGCCCGGCCGTCGCGGTCACCAGCGGCGATATCGCGTTGGTGGGCCTGGTCGCGGTCGCGGTGCTCGGCGGCATCGCCAGCGCCAACCGGCGCCGCTACATCGAGGAGGTCCGGGCGCGCACGGAGCTGATGGAGCGGACCCATCAGGAGAAGACCCGCCGCACCGTGGACGCCGAGCGGCTGCGGATCGCCCGCGAGCTGCACGACGTCGTCGCGCACACGATGTCGACCATCAACGTGCAGGCTGGAGTCGCCGCCTACGTCGCCAGCGACCTGCCGCCCAACGCCGCCAACGCGTTGCACGCCATCAAGACCGCCAGCAAGGACGGCCTGCGTGAGCTGCGGGCGATCCTGTCCGTGCTGCGCCAGGTCGACGAGCCCGACTCCAACCAGCCGCAACCGGGGCTGTCCCGGCTGGACGCCCTGGTCGCCGGGGTCATCGCGGCCGGCCTGCCCACCGCCGTCGTCACCACCGGCCAACCTCCGGTCGTGCTGCCGCCGGCCGTGGACCTGGCCGCCTACCGCATCGTGCAGGAGTCGCTGACCAACGCGATCCGCCACGCCGGCCCGGCCACGGCCACCGTCGAGATCGGCTACGGCGCGCGGGAAGTGACCCTGCGGGTCACCGACACGGGATGGGGGCCGCCGGTGAGCTGGCCGTCGGGTGAGCCGCCGGCCAGCGGGCACGGCGTGATCGGGATGCAGGAGCGCGCGGCGGCCGCGGGCGGCACGCTCGACGTCGGCCGGGCTCGCGCCGGCGGATTCGAGGTCACCGCCCGGCTTCCGTTGGAGGTCGCGCGATGATCCGCGTGCTGCTGGCCGACGACCAGGCCCTCATCCGGGCCGGCTTTCGCGCCCTGCTCGAGCATACCGACGACATCCTCGTCGTCGGTGAGGCCGCCGACGGCGAGCAGGCCGTCGGCCTGGCCGCGTCGGCCCGGGCCGACGTCGTGCTGATGGACATCCGGATGCCCGGTGTCGACGGGCTGGAGGCCACCCGGCGCATCGCCGATAGCGAGGACCTGGCCGGTGTGCGCGTGTTGATCCTGACCACCTTCGAGTCCGACGACTACGTCTACGAGGCGCTGCGCGCCGGCGCGTCCGGCTTCGTGGTCAAGGACACCGAACCGGCCGAGCTGGTGCAGGCGGTCCGCGTCGTCGCCGCCGGCGACGCGCTGCTGTCGCCGAGTGTCACCCGCCGCCTCATCGCCGACATCGCCGCCAAGGGGCGCCTCGACATGGTGGTCTCGGACTACCGCGTCGACCGGCTCACCGACCGTGAGCGGCAGGTGCTGACCCTGGTCGGCCGGGGCCTGTCCAACGACGAGATCGCCGCCGAGCTGTTCCTGAGCCCGTTCACCGCCAAGACGCACGTCAGCCGCATCATGAACAAGCTCGCCGCGCGGGACCGGGCCCAGCTCGTCGTCATCGCCTACGAGACCAGGCTCGTGACCGTGGGAGCTGGTCACGAGCCCGGCACACCCTGGCCCTGATCACCGCCGCCACCCACGGGCAGCTCGGGTGCAGGTGTCCGGGACCAGGTGCGGTGTACCCTTGCCGCCGCTCTCGGCACAGGTGTTGCTGCCGGCATCGGCGGAATGGCCGGGCCCGGCCAGTGCCAGTGTCAGGGCGCGGACTCCAGCCAGCGGCGGCAGAGGTATTCCGTGCGCGTATGTGTTCCACTTCTCTTGACGGAGTTGGGCGGATTGCCCGCTGGAGCGGCTAACGACGCGGCCAGTGGTGTCATATTTGGCGTGGGCGGAACAGATTCCTCGAATTTGGGATCGTTCGACCGAGATTCCGAAGAACGTGGTTCCATACGACGCGGGGCATCTTCGAGGATCCAGGTGTTACCTTATGTCAGTGGCTGATCACGTTGAGCGATACGGGTTGTGGGACGTGACAGGGCGGCCTCGGGGGTTCCACGAGCTGGTCGGCACGCTGGCGTGGGAGCGGATGCTGGCATCAGGCGTACGTCGGGTCTGTCAGCGGGACCAGTTCGTTCTCCGGCAAGGTGATCCGGGCGGGTACGTGCTGCTGGTGGAATCCGGGCGCGTCAAGGTGATGGTGTCCGACGGCGGCGGCGCCGAGCTGCTGGTCTCGGTACGCGGCCGGGGTGACCTGCTGGGTGAGCTGGCGCTGACCGAGGCGCATCGGCGCACGGCCAGCGTAGTGGCGTTGGAGACCTGCCACCTGGTCGCCATACCGACCCCGCAGCTGCACCGACTGCTGGCCGAGCAGCGGGTGCCGACAGCGTTGCAGGATTACGTGACGGCGAAGCTGGTCGAGACCGTGCCGTTCAGCATCCAGCTTGCCCACTTCACCGCCTGCCAGCGGCTGGCGAGGCTCGTACTGCAACTGATCGCGCTCGCCGAGTCCGATGATCCGAATCGGTTCGTGGTGCCGCTGACGCACGAGGAACTTGCCGAGGCGCTGGGCATGGTGCGCAGCACCGTGTCCGAGCAGATCAGCGTGTTGAGGCAGGCCGGGGCACTGGGGCCTGGACGGCGTGTGGTGGTCTCGGACAGCGCGATCCTGGCCGCGCACGCCGGCGTCGCCGTGCTGTGACCTGGCTTTGTCGGCTATCGGACAACATCGAACTCCCCGTGCTGGAACCGTTGCCCCAGAAGCAGCACCGCCTCCCGGAGGGATCGAGAATGACGGAGACCGGCCTGATGGCTCACGGCGAGCAGCCGGCGCAACTGCCGCCCTACTGCGCGATCCTCGTGGTCGACGTTAAGGACTTCAGTGGCCGCCGCGGGCGTGACCACGCCGCGCTGACCGACGCCATCCCTGGCATCCTGCGCCAGGCATTCCAGCGCGCCGGCCTGGCCGAGATGTGGAGCGAGGCCGTGTTCGGCCGGTCGACTGGCGACGGCTACGCGATGGGCCTGCGCTCGGCGCTGCTGCCGTTCCTGATCAACCCCTTCCTGCCGGCGCTGCAAGAGGAGATCGCCTATCGCAACGGCGTTGACGCGCAGTCCCAGCCGCTGCGGATGCGCGTCACCATCCACGTCGGGCCGGTGACCTCGACCGGAGCCGACCTGCTCAGCGAGGGCAGCGGCGAGGCCCGGGTGGTGGCCCACCGGCTGATCGACGCTCCGGCCGTGCGCGACCTGCTCAGCCGATGTGGGCCGGTGACGTGCGTGGCTGCCATCGTGTCGGCGCGGGCTTACGAGGACGCGGTCGTGTCCGGCTACGCCGCCGATGACCCCTCGCTTTATGTGCCGGCGCCGGTGGAGGTGAAGAGCTTCCAGGGGACGGCGTATCTCCGCGTTCCGGCTCCCTCGGGTGATCTGCTCGCGAGTGGCTTCCGCGTGGCCGGCCCGGAGCCCGACATCACGGCCTCGGTCCCGCCGGCCGCGGAGGTTCCTGGCTCGTTCCGCGTCGGCGGTGTCGGGGATATTTCCGGCAGCAACAACATGACGATCACCGACCCGCGTGGGCCCGTGCACACCGGCTCCGGCGCCCAGCACGTCGGACCGAAGTTCAGCGGCGATCGGGTCAACTATGTCGATGGCGCTAACTCGGGCACGATGGGAAACGGCGACAACCCTCCACGGCGTCGCTCCTCGCCGCGATGAACGACGTTCGATTCGGTGGCGTCGGCGGTATCTCCGGCAGCCATAATGTGACGATCACCGACCCCCAGGCGCCGGTGTACATCAACGAGCTCCGGAAAGCCGCCGCCTCCCGCTGGCTGAGCGCGGACCGGTCCAGCTGGTTGTCCGAACGCTTCGTCGCCCCGGACACGCCCGCCTTTCGCGAGGCCCAAGCGAAGCTGCGCGAACCCGGCATTGTCGTAGTCGCCGGTGCGGCGGGATCGGGCCGCCAGACCGCCGCGCGGATGTTGTTGCAGGACAGCCGGCCGGACACCGTCCTCATGCAGTCCGTCGTCCTCGACGACGACGAGAACGAGGTCAGCCCGTCGCCGGAGAGCGTGGGCGTGGGCGACCGCCTGCTGCTCGACCTCACCGCGGTCGAACCGGGCGATCTGCGGACGCTGCTGCACCGGTTCGAGTCCTTCCGCGCCGAGGTCGAGCGGCGCGCCCACCTCCTGGTGGTGCTGCCGGTCGGCTATCGGGACGTCGTCGAGGGGGAGCTGGCCGGTCGGGTGCACGACCTCGGCCGGCCAGCGGCCGACAAGGTGCTCCGCCGGCACCTGGAGCGCGACGGCATCGTCCCCAGGGATGAAGACCTGACGGATGACAAGGTCCGCGAGTTCCTGGCCGCCAGTTCGATGCAGCAGGTGGCCAATCTGGCCCAACAGGTCCGTCAACAGGGTGATGGCAGCATTCTTGGTGCCGTCGAGGCGTTGTCCGACCAGTCAGCGGACGCGGCCGACCTGGTTGTGGGCGCGCGGGATGGCCGGTGCCGTGCGCTGCTGCTGGTAGCGGCGATGTTCGACGGTGGCTCGGCCGACACGGTCCACCTCGGCTACGAGCAACTGCTTGCCACGTTGGACTATCCAGTCCGGGACGACCACCCACTCGACGAAAACGATCTTGCCCACGCGTTAGAGCAGTTCAGGATCAGTGTGGCGCCCAGCGGGCAGATCGGGTTCGGTCGCATCGGAATGGATGCCGCCGTGCGCAGCCACATTTGGCGGCATTATCCCGGCTTGCGCGCGGAATTATCGAAGTGGGCGAGAGAATTCGGTCGATGCGACGCACTCACACCATCCGAGCACGACGAGTTCACCTGGCGATTGGCAGCCCAACTGCTGGCCGTCGACCGTCCCGACGACATTCGGGAGCTGGCGGAGTCGTGGACGCGAGAAGGTCACGCCGCATCACCGAATGCCGTTGCCGCGCTTGAGAAGGCTTTACGGCTTGCGCTGGAGCACCCGAAGTACGCCTCGATGTTCCGGCACGTCTGCTACGAATGGGCCCGGCAGCCCACGCTGCCGCCGGCACTGGCTCAATTGGTGATCAACGTGTCCGCGACCGTGATCGCCACCTCGGTACCCGACCAGGCCATCGTGCGCCTGCACCACCTGACCCACCACAACGATCCCGCCGTCGCACAGGACGCGGCGAGCACCCTGCTCGGCCTGGCCGACGCGCCGCCGCTGTGGCCACGGGTCCTGCGTCGACTGTGCGTCGGTCCGTACGGGAATGGCCTGCGGGCAGGCGATGACGAGCTGTTCGTTGAGCTCATTAGGCCGCGCGTTGTCGGCGCCAGCGCGCAACTCGGCCCCGTTTCGTTGCCCGCGCTCGCACCGGCCGCTGAACGTCAGCTTGCGATGGGCTGGCGGGCGCTGCTGTCGCGGCCTGGCGAGGAGCCTGTCAGGACGGCGATGAGTAGATGGCTCAGCGTGTCCGTACACGCGGAATCCCTTCAATTGCTGGACATTCTCGTCGAAGCCACCGAGGGACAACCGCCGTTGCTGGGCCAGCTGTTCCGTATTGGTCGCTTGTGGGCCAACGGTGGGCAGGACGGCCGACGCCGGCTCGTCCTGGCCCGGCTGCGTGAGCGCATCAACGTCGCACTCGGAGTCCAGCACCTCTTCTCCGATGTCCCGAAAGGATTCTCCGGATGACTCGCGACGACTTCGTCGCCCTCGCCGCGATGGCGGCCGGGTCGGTGCTGCTTCCCGTGCTCGCCGCAACCGGTTTGGGCTGGAATACCTGGCTGTGCGTGGTGCTTGGCGCCGCCGGCCTGGTGACCACGGTGCTCATTGGCCGCAGGATGGCATACCAGCGGCACCAGGAGCAGCTGCGTGCCGCGATGCGGCAACCGCCGCCGATGCAGCCCGAGCCGGTGCCGGTGGAGGTGCCGAACTACAGCAGCCAGGTCTCCACAGTCCCCGTTCCCACCAACGAAGCCGACTACCACTTCATGTTCAGCACCACCGTCCGATGGACCCACCTCCGCCACGGCAGCACCGCGGACGCCGAAGCCACCGCACGCAAGGTGGTTCTCGATCGGACCTGCGCGCTGACCAGGGTCTGGCCGCCGAACAACCCGGCGTTCACCCAGATCCAGCTGGCCGCCGAACTTGGCATCCGCCGTCCAGATCCCGCCGGCGTGGTCGAGGTCTGGGCAGACACCGTCTCGCTGAACCTGACCGACGAGGACCGCGACCGCCTGGCCAAGCTCGCCACCATCCGCAAGGAGAAGCTGGTGTGGGAGCACGAGCGCGTCTTCGAGGTCAGCAAGCGCGAATACCTCGGCAACGACGTGCTCAGCACGCCCGGAAACGCCGTCGTGTGGAAGTTGGCCCAGGACTACAGCCAGATCGTCAAAACCGTCGACCTCATCCCCACGCTCCGCGCGCTCACCGCGGCCGCCAACGACCACGAACTGCCCGAGCCTGAGCTGACGTCGCAGCCCTCCCCGGAACCGTTGATCACGGAGGAGAACGCCTGGTACGTCGAGCCCGAACCGCCTTCCACCAACGGTTTCCACGACGGGTCAGCAACCCCGACAGATCCCGTCGAAGCATTCGTCTCTGGCGTATTCGGCGACGAGGACAGCGGCCAACGCGACCTCTTCGCTGATCAGGTCGCCACCCTCGTCGACAAGCACCGTCGGACACTGCCCCCGCAGACACAGCCCGAAGAGCCTCCTGCTGACCAGGATCTACACCCGGCCGATACCGTCGACGACCTGCCGCCTGACACGCCTCCCACCTCGCCCCAGGAGGATCTAGACGACCCGCAGTGACTCGGTCCGTAGTGGGTCGTGTCCAGGTGACTACTATGGCAGCCGGGGCAAATACATCGGTCACCGTCCGCTGGTTGGCTGGCCCTGGCTGAGACGGGCGTCTCTGCCGAGACCGGCCTACCGGCAGGGAAGCAGTTCGCTCGACGCCGTGCCGCGTTTGACCTCCTAGTACCCCGGGCACCTCGGGACGGTCGGCTGCAAATTCGCCGCCGTGGCCGGTGTGTCAAGGTAGGTCCTCGGGAAAGTACGTCCGGCACTTCAATGACCATCGGCCACATCGGGGCCTCGGTCACCGGTCACCGAACCATGATCCAGTGAGCGTCATCCCGCTGGACGCTCCGATCATACGCCGTAAGGTGATCGGCGGCGTAATCATCGAATACCGACGAGCTGCCTGACCTGGCCACCGAAATGCCTTGTCACCGTGCACGCGTCGATTTTTGGCACGGCACACGCGCTAGACCAGGCTTGTCGTGGAACGACAGCGGAGTCGGGACATGCCTTTGCGTCGTAAGCAGGAGAACCGACATTATTGGAAATGATTTTCAGTGTCCGAGGACGATCTTGCGCGCTAACTACACGGCTCGTCCTGTGCGACATCGTGTGAAGGGCTTGAGGGGTCCGTCTCGTGTGGACTTTCTCGGCGTTGAGCTATCCGACGCTCTGGGGCTGGAGGAGCTGCGCGACGAGCTGCACCAGCTCGCCGCCCAGGGCCGCGGCGACGAGGTCGTGGACGTCATCGACGACGCGGTGGAGACCTTCGCGATCGTCGGCGAGCCGGCGGTGGCGGCCAAGAAGATCCACGAGCGGTTCGACGGCACCGCCACCAGCCTGGCGTTCTTCCGCCAACAGAGCGGCACGCCGGAGGCGTGGCAGCCGCTGTACGAGGAGCTACGCAGGCGCCAGGCCGCCACCAAGTAGACAGCACGACACAAGAGGAGGGGCGTCGCCGTGGCGACGCCCCTCCCTTCTTGCCCGCTCAGCGACCGTTCAGCGAGAACGCGTACAGCGTCTTGCCGCTCAGGCCTTTCGGGTAGAACCGGTTATTATAGCCATTGCCCCAGTACACCGTGCCGTCCACAACGGATGGTCCGGCGTTGGATGAGCCTAGTCCCTTGTAGTCCCAAAGGATCTGGCCGGTGCGGCCGTCAAGCGCGTACATGTGGCCACTGATGGAGCCGCCGAACACCACGCCGTTGGCTGTCGCCACCGCGCCCGGGTCCTCGTCATGTGACGGATCCGCCGTCTCCCAGAGGATTGTGCCGGTGGTGGCGTCCAGCGCTCCGAAGAAGCCACGGTCGGTGCTGGTGCCGTTGGGCAACGTGTACGGCACGTGGTTGGTGTTGGCGTCGGCGAAGTAGATCCGGCCGTCCGCGACCGCCGAGCCCCATTCGACGCCGCCGTGCACGCCACCGGGGCCGAACGCGGAGCTCCACACCACCTGGCCGGTGCCGGCGTCGAGCTGCCAGTACACGCCGCTCTTCTGTCCGGCGCCGACCACCTCGCGCGGCACGCCGTTCGGACCGGGGATGAACGAGATGTGCGCGCCGTCACCGAAGTCGTAGTCGTTACCGGGGTTGGGCGGGCAGTTGTTCGGTGGGAAGCCTGGGCTGCACCCGGCCGTCCACTGATCGAACGTCTTGTCGCCCGCCGACCACTTCACCTTGCCGGTGCCCAGGTCTAGCGCCACCACCGCGTCCTGGTAGTCGTCCGGCGCGAGGCACTCGGCGGCAGTCTTGCCGGCGTCCTGGCAGTCCGTGACGCTCTGCGGGACTGTGTAGTTGTTGCCGGTGGCGACCAGGACATTGTGGTGGATCGGATCGATCGTTGGCGTGGTGCCCCATACCCCGTTGCCGCTGTAGCCACCCGGCTTGCCGCCGTTGTCCGGGATCAGGAACGTCTTCCACAGCATCGCGCCGTTGCGCTGGTCGAGTGCGACGACGCTGCCGCGGAACGTGCAGCACGGGTAATTCGGCAGCGTGGCGGCCACCTCCTCCTTGGAGGCGACGCCGATGTAGATCACGCCGTGGTACACCACCGGTGACTGGGTCAAGATCGCCAGCGGGTGCTGGTCGACGACCGTGGACCACTTCAGTTTGCCGGTGCGGGTGTCGATGGCGAACAGGTGCGGCACCGCGCCGAAGTTCTGCGCGTTCTGGTCGCCGATGTAGACGGTGTCGCCGTCGACGGTCGGGCTGGTCCGGGAGAAGCTGCCGGCCAGCCCGTTGTACTCGGCGATCTGGTGCTGCCAGATCTGCTTGCCGGTGCGAATGTTGATCTTGCTGAAGCCGCCGCCCCAGTCGGTCACGTACGCGGCGCCGGCGACGATCGCCGGCGTGGCCGAGATGTCGCCGGGCGCAGTGAACGTCCACTTCGGAGTCAGCTGGCCCACGTTGTGCGTGTTGATCTTCGTCTCGAACGGGTTGCTCCGGGTGCCGAAGATGTTCTGGCCGGCCAACGGCCACTGCGTCATGGCCGACACCGGCGAGGCGGACGCCTGGGTCAGGCCGCCCAGCAGCAGGCATGCCACCGCTAGCAGCGCAGCCCCGCCGCGTAGCCCTCTGGACAGTTGCATCGGATTCCTTTCCAACAGTTCAGTCCTCGGCGACGCCGGCGTCCGCCGGGGTCGCGTGCTCGGGGGTGAACAGGCTGATCTCGCACAACAGGGACAGTTCGTCGCGGGCGCCCCAGTGCTCGGCGGCCTTGCCGTCCTGCACGCGATAGAAGTGCAGGTGCTGCACGGTGACCTGCTTGCCGGTGGGTGCGATGCCCAGGAAGTCGCCGATGTGCACGCCGCTGAACGTCACGCGCACGGCGAGCTTGTCGCCGGCGGCAACGAAGTCGTCCGCCTGCCAGCGGGCATCGGAGAACGCGGAACGCATGTAGCGGGCGGGGGACAGGTAGCCCTCCGGCCCGGTCGCGACGCCGGGCGACACCTCGCACCAGACCGGCGCAACGCGGTGATGCCGATGAGGTAGTCGCGGTGCTCGTCGGACAGGCCGGCCACCATGTCGGTGTCGATCAGGCCTGGATACGCCACGTTCACAGTGATCTTGCACTGGCCCGCCTCCTAGGCCAGCGAACGGGCGAAGCCGGCCAGCGCGGCCTTGGACGCTGCGTAGTTCGTCACGCCCGGCGAACCCCACAGCGCCTGGCTGGAGCCGATCAGGATGATCCGACCCCAGCGGGCACGCACCATGTTGTGCAGGCACGCCTTCACCGCGCGCATGGCACCGAGCAAGTTGGTGTCGATCACGTCGACGAAGTCCTTTTCGGACATGCCGAGCAGCGGACTGCCCTTAGTGACGCCGGCATTGCACATCAGCACCTGTACTGGGCCCTGCTGCGCGAGCACCTCGTCGTACGCGCGCTGCACCGACTCGGTGTCGGTGACGTCGCAGCGCACCCCGAACGTGCCCTCCGGCGGGTCGCCGGAACGGCAGGTGGCGGCCGCCACGTAGTCGAGGCCGCCGACCGTCTGGATGTCGGTGACGAACGCCTCCGCCACCGACGCGCGGTGCACCAGCGCACGGTCGATGGTGCGGTCGACGGCCAGTTCGGGCGGCCGGGCCCGGTCGGTCGGTTGTGCGACTCCGGCGGTCATGCTGAGGACCCCATTCTGGCGAGCACACGTTCGAGACGTTTTCCGTCAGGACGCTCGCACGCCGCCGTCAATCGCGAATAAATGACACCTCAAAGCACTCCGCTGCCCATCATTCCCCCAGCTCAGAGCACGTTTAAGCATTCTTAACCCGGGCTACTACCACCTTGGTGGAATGGGGGAGCTCCGTTGGCGTCGCATACCTTGAACGTAGCCGTGATCCGTCCTTACGGTCACCGCGACCGTAATTCGTCAGATCGAAGGGGACCAGAGATCACTCAGGAGATCGTGGACAGCGGTGCTCGCCCGCCTCCTGGCGGGTTCGGACCTGTTCGTCGAGGTAGCGGAACTGCGCGTCCGATCCGGATTCTGCTTGCCGTCCAGCGTCTTTGCGTTGCTTTGCAGGCTGAAACCCTCTTGCCGCAACAGGTTTGCGACCGCGCCGGCGTCGACCTTGTGGCCTTGGGTGGTGAGCGTGGCGGCGAGGTTGCGTGTGGACTTCGTCGTCCACCGCAGCGGTGACATCGGACCACCCCGCACGTCCGGGTCCACCAGTGCCAGCAGCGCCGGCGGCAGCATGGGATCGGTTGTGGTCACCGGCCTCCGGCCCCCGCCGTGACGGCGGACCCGTCCGAGCGGAGCGTGGCTCGCGTCCAGTTCTGCGAACCCCGCCGAGATCGTGGCATCACGCGCACCCGCGGCGCGGGCCACCTCCTGAGCCCGCCTGGCCCCAACGCCCTGGCCTCCGCGGCAAGCACCAACCGCCGCTGACGCTCGTCCAGATGCGGCAGAACCGCCTCGAACTTCGCCGCCAGCACCGCCTCGAGATCCTCCACCGCGAGCTGCGGTTTCCGCCGGCAATCGATTTGATCATCGGCGGCGCGCAGGCGCTGGCCGCGCGGCCCAGACGGTGAAACGGCCTTGTCGGCCGGCCGGTCAAGATTTCGAGTCCGGACAGGAATGGGAGGTTGCGTGTTACCGCAACGTAACCCTTGGAGTGTCCGACGACGTATGCCGGATCGGTGGACACGGTCGCGCTCGATCGGGCAATTGCCTGCGTTGGACATCCCCTTTCTGGTAGGATATTGCTGTCCGATTTGGCGCGACGCATAACGCGTTTGCGGTGGGGCTCGGAGCGTGTCCATGGTGAGAATTCTTGTGGCGAATGACTTCACCCTGCTCCGTGAGGCGTTGTGCGAGGCACTCGTTCAAGAAGGAGACTTCGAGGTCGTCGCGGAAGTGGGTGACGCCGAATCGGTGATCACGCAGGCGGTCCGCACCCGGGCCGATGTGGTGCTGCTGGAGCTGCACCGGCCGGTGCAGGCGCATGTCCGCACGGCCCGCGGTCTGCTGCTGGCCTCGCCCGGCTCGCGGGTGGTCATCCTCAACACCTGCGAGGATCCCGCCTTCGAGCGGGACATGCTGGCCGCCGGGATCGCCCGCGTGCTGGACCGGAACGTGAGCCGGCAGGACCTGGTGGACGCCATTCGCGAGGTCGCGGCGGGCGAGCCGGTGGCGCCGCCCGCCGAGGCGGGACAGTCGAACCTGCTCTCCGACCGGGAGCAGGAGGTGCTCACGCTGGTGGCGGAGGCGAAGAGCAACCGGCAGATCGCGGCGGTGCTGTCGATCACCGAGGCCACCGTGAAGCGGCACCTGCGCAACATCTTCCGCAAGCTGGACGCGGTGTCGCGGATCGACGCCGTGAACAAGGGCATCGCGGCTGCGCTGATCAGGGTCACCCGCTGACGGCTGCCCTGGGTGGCCGGCGGACACGGCCACCCAGGGGAGGGGTCACGCGGGCCGGCGGACCACCAGGCAACCGAGGTTGCCGTCGCGCCCGACCGAGGGGATGAGCGCCACTCGATCCGCCCCGCCGCGTGCCCATTCCCGCAGCAGTGCCACCAATTGCATCATGCCGCTGGCGCTGTAAGTCTCGCCGAGCCGGTCGGCGATGCGCAGCACGCGGGGCTGCCGGCCGAGTGCCGCCAGCACGGCGCGCTGCTCGATCCGGTCCAGGCCAACATGGTTGTGCGCGCCGAGCGAGACGACATCCACCTCGTCCGGGCGCACTCCGCTGCGGCTCAATGCCCGCTCGACGCGGGACGCCAGCGCACCGGCCATGCTCGTGCGGTCGCCACCGTGGTGGTAGCCGACCTCGCACGCCAGCAGGTGCGCGAGGATCGGGCGGCCGCGCTCGGCGGCCCGCTCGGCGTCCTCCACGGCGACCAGCGCGCAACCCTCGCCCACGGCGGTGTCGGCGCGCAGCGCGCCGGACTTGTGCCACGCCCAGGCGACCGCCGGGCTGGCCTCCTCGACGCCGCCGACCAGCAGCCGGTCGGCCAGGCGCTGGCCGATCGCCGTCCGCGCGTAGCGGAACGCGAACAGGCTGGACACCTGGCCGCCGGCGAGTGTGGCGTTCACGCCGCGCAGCCCGTGCCAGATCGCGATCTGCCCGGCGCAGCTGTTCATCACCGTGTTCGGAAAGTGAGCGGGATTCACCTGGTACGGCTTGTCCTGCACCAGGGTGTCCCGCGCGATCGCGGCGAGGCTGCGCACGCTGCCCGTGCTGGTCGCCAGCACCACGCCGGTGCGGGCGCCGTTCTCCTCGGCGCCGTCGTCGGCCAGCGCCAGTTTCGCCGCCACCAGGCCGAAGGCCGTCATCCGGTCCAGGTGCTTGGTGCCCCGCTTACCGATATGGTCGGCCAACGAGAACTCCGGCACCAGCCGCATCGGTCGCGGCGGCAGGTCCGCCTCCGGCCGGGGCGCTGGCTCGGGATGGTCGAGGGCGGCCAGGCCGAGCCCGGCCGCCGACACCAGCCCGCAGGACGTGATCGCCAGCGGCCTCATGACACCCTCCCGAAAATGGTGATGGCGTTGTTGCCGCCGAAGGCGAAGCCGTGGTTCTGCACGATGTCCAGCCGGGCCGGCCGGGACCTGCCCGGCACGCAGTCCAGGTCCGGCCCGAGCGCCGGGTCGGTCCGCCGAAGGTTGGCCGTCGGTGGCAGGAAACCCTGCTCCAGCGCCTTGCAGCAGGCCACCGCGCCGAGCCCGCTGGCCGCGCCCATGCTGTGCCCGATCATCGACTTGATCGAGCTGATCGGCGGCACCTCGTCGCCGAACACCTTGCGCACGGCGGCGATCTCGGTGGCGTCGTTGGTCGGCGTCCCGGTGCCGTGCGCGCAGATGTAGTCGACGTCGGCCGGGCCGATGCCGGCCGCCTCGTGCGCGAGCCGGATGCACTCGGCGATGCTGGCCGCGTCCGGGTTGACCATGTGCCGGGCGTCGCAGTTCACGCCGTAGCCCAGCACCTCGGCGTAGATCGTCGCGCCCCGGCCGACCGCGCTGGTCAGCGGCTCCAGCAGCAGCGCGACCCCGCCCTCGGCGGTGAGAATGCCGGTCCGTTCGGCGTCGAACGGCCGGCACAGGTCTTCGGCCAGCGCCCCGAGCTGGAAGAAGCCGGCGTGGGTGGCCCGGTTCACCGAGTCCGCGCCGCCGGCCAGGATGAAGTCGGCCTCGCCGGTGCGGACCAGGTCGTAGCCGTAGCCGATGGCGAAGTTGCTGGCCGAGCACGCCGTCGGCACGGTCTGCGCCTCCCCGGTCAGCCGCAGCTCGCTGTTCACCGCGGTGGCGATCTGGCTGGCCGGCGCCTGACCGGCCAGCGCCGGGTCGATGGCCGGCAGCCCGTCCCGCACCCACTGCTCGGTCAGCTTCTGCATCACTGTCGACTCGCCGCCGGTGGTGCCCATGATCGACCCGGCGTTGGCCCGGGACAGCAGCTCCGGGTCGATGCCGGCGTCGCGCACGGCCAGCCGCGCCGCCGCAGCCGCGAACTGGCCGCTTCGCCCCCACCGCGCGGGCTCGATGTGCTCGACCAGTGCGGCCGGGTCAAAGCCGGGCACCTCGCCGGCCATCGTCACTGGAAAGCCCGCTGGGTCGAAGCTGGCGATGGGCGAGGTGCCGGTGCGACCGGCCCGCAGCGACTCGGCGAACGCCTCGGCCCCCACGCCGATGTTGCTCACCACGCCGAGGCCGGTCACCACGACCCGCCGCGCCTGGTCAGACACGCTCCGACTCCGCCGAGTGGGCGAGCACCACGGCCAGCGCGCTGTCCAGGGTGGTCATCTCGGGCAGCGCGGCCTTGGGCACCAGGACGCCGAGCTCCTTTTCGATCCGGGCCACCACGGTGATCAGCGACAGCGAGTCGGCGTCGTAGTCGTCCACGAAGTGGCCGGTGTCGGTGAACTCCTCGGGCTCCAGCTCCAGCTCCTGGGCGATGATCTCGCGGATCCGGATCCGCAGCTCGTCGGTCTGCACGGGTAATCCCCCTCGTTCATTCGATTGCTTGACACGAATGTACGTCGCGGGGAATTGATAGCGGTAGTACACCTAAGTTGTACGGTCTCCACGCGTATTCGGCGTCACTTTGACGGGCCCTTCATTCCGTTTTCATGCGGCGGTGTCAGTCTCGTTCCGGCCACGATTACCCACGGAAGTGAAATGATGACAACCACCGAAGGGCGCCGCTCGTTCCTGCGCACTGTCGACCGCAGGACCGTGCACCGGCAGGCCGTCGCCGAGGTTTTCCTCACGGACATGTGGCCGACGGGCGACATGGAGTTCGGCGCCGCGGCCCAGCTCCCGCTCACCCACGGCTACTACAACGACCACACCCAGACGCCCTGCCACGTCGACCCGCTGCTCGTGCTGGAAGCGGCCCGGCAGGCCTCGATCTACGGTGCGCACGAGTTGGCCGTGCCGCTGGAGACCTCGCTGATCGTGAACTCGTTCAGCGTGCGGCTGACCAACCTGGCCCCGCTAGTGGTCGGCCGGCGGCCGACGGAGCTGACCATGGCCACCCGGTTCAAGGCGGTGCGGACCCGCGGTGGCCGCCCGCGCACCGGGCACGTCATCCACCAGCTGCACGTCGGCACCGCACACGTCGGCGTGGTGGAGATCGAGGTGCTGCTGGTCAGCTACGGCGAGCACGACGCGCTGCGGAACATGTGGCGCGACACGCCGGCGCGGTCGACGGCGTGCCTGCCGGACGTCGTCGACCGCGACCAACTGCCGCCGCAGCTGGTCGGTCGCGTGCACCCGGTCAACGTCGTGCTGGCCGAGCCCCGTCGCACCCACGCGGGCGTGTTGGTGCGGGTCACGCCGCGCCTGGCCAACCGGGCGCTGTTCGACCACGACTACGACCACGTGCCGGCGCTGACCCTGACCGAGGCCGCCCGGCAGCTGGCGCTGTATGCCGCCGACGACGGCACCGGCGCCGTGCTCGAGCGGACCTCGGTGGCCGGCCTCGCCGGCCGGTTCCACCGGTTCGCCGAGCTGGACGAGCCGATCACCGCCCTGGCCCGGGTCGCGGCGCCGGACACCCGGGTCGTGTTCCGCCAGGGCGGCAACGAGATCTCGGAGATCACTGTGACCCTGAGCGGAGGCGGCCATGCCTGACGTCAAGGCCGTGTGGACCGACTTCGGCGGCGTGCTGACCCCGCCGATCGCCGTCACGCTGCAGACCTTCTGCCAGAAGTGGGAGGTCGACCGCAACGCCCTGATGGCCGCCGTGTGGGCGGTGACCCAGCGCTACGACACCACCGACGTCATGCTGCCGCTGGACACGCCGCTGGTCAGCGAGCAGGAATGGCTGGGCCAGGTCAAGGCCGAGCTGCTGGCCAACGGCATCTCGCTGGCGGTGGACAGCTTCGCCGACGCCTGGTTCGGCGGCCGGGAGGCCAACGCGGCGTGGCTGGCGCGGCTGCGCCGGGCCCGCGCGGACGGGCTGTTCGTCGGCATGCTGTCGAACATGGTGCCGTCGTGGGACGCGCACTGGCGGGCCATGGTCCCGCCCGACGAGCTCTTCGACGACGTGCTGCTGTCCTACCAGGTCGGCTTCCGCAAGCCGGCCAAGGAGATCTTCGACCTGGCCGTGCTGCGCTCTGGCGTGCCGGCCGCGCAGTCGGTGTTCGTGGACGACCTCGAGGCTAACTGCGCCGGCGCGCGGGCCCAGGGCTGGCGGGCCATCCAGTTCACCGACACCGACCAGGCCATCGCGCGGCTCGACGAGCTGCTCGGCACCACCGGAGGCGCCACGTGACCCGCTCGGTACTCGTCACCGGCGGCAACCGGGGGATCGGCCTGGCCATCGCCCGGTCCTTCGCCGACGCCGGCGACAAGGTCGCCATCACCCACCGCACCGGCGAGGCACCGGCCAGCCTGTTCGGCGTGCGCTGCGACGTCACCGACACCGCGTCGGTCGAGCGCGCGTTCGAGGAGGTCGCGGCCCATCAAGGACCGGTAGAGGTGCTGGTGTCCAACGCCGGCATCACCCGGGACGGCCTGCTGCTGGCCATGCCCGACGGCGACTTCCTGGACGTCGTCGGCACCAACCTGATGGGCGCGGTGCGGGTGGCCAAGCGGGCCGCGTTGAGCATGGTCCGCGCCCGCTGGGGCCGGATCATCCTGATCGGCTCGGCCACCGGGTTGATGGGCGGCGCCGGCATCACCAACTACGCCGCGTCCAAGGCCGCGCTGGCCGGCTTCGCGCGCTCACTGGCGTGGGAGCTGGGTCCGCGCGGCATCACCGTGAACGTGGTGTGCCCGGGGCTGATCGACACCGACATGGTCGCCGACGTGGAGCCCAAGCGGCGGCAATGGGTCCTGGACACGACCGCACTGCGCCGCCCGGGCACGCCGGAGGAGGTCGCGCACGTGGTGCGGTTCCTCGCCGCAGACGCGGCCGGCTTCGTCACCGGTGCGCTGATCCCGGTCAGCGGTGGCTTCGGCATGGGCAACTGACACTTACCTTTCGAAAGGAGGACGGCATGTCGGAACCGGCAGGCCCGTTCGGCGACATCCCGCCGCAGACCATCGAGGTCGCGCTTGGCCTCGCCCGCGTGTTCGCCGAGCTCGACGAGGAGGCGGCGCTCAAGTACGTCGCTGAGGACTTCGTCGACCACGAGGCGTCGGCCGGCGTCGGCGGCGGTCCGCTCGGCTACCTGGCCACGGCCCGGTACATGCGCGGCGCATTCTCGGACGCAACCTGGCAGCCCGACGACTTCTTCGCCGCCGGCGACAAGTTCGCGGTGCGGATGACCTTCAGCGGCCGGCACACCGGGGACTTCCTCGGTATTCCGCCGACCGGCCGCGAGGTCCGCGTGCAGCACCTGCACTTCTACCGCATCGCCGGCGGCCAGGCGGTGGAGCACTGGGGCGCTCGCGACGAGCTGTCCCTGCTGCGCCAGATCGGTGTGTTCACGCCGGAGGTCCCGACGCCGGCCGACGCCGGCGCTGCGGCGGGCGACTGATCGAGGCGCCAGCGGCGGGGTGGGCCCATCGGGTCCACCCCGCCGCTGTGTTCACTGCTGGAGCCGCCGCAGTTCGGCCAGGATCGGCCGCCAGTTCTCCGGCTCGCTGCCGTGCAGCTGGTAGAAGGACATGCTGGTGACCAGGTCGCCGAACCGCTGGTGCAGCTTCGCGGCCACCTCCTTGTGCTCGCCGACCAGAGTGAAGGTGTCCAGCACGCCGTCGTCGATGACGGCGGCCGCCTCCTCGGCCAGCCGCCCCTCGGCCGACAGCCGGTGCAGGTCGTCGCGCAGGTCCTCCAGCCCGTGCGTCTCCAGCACGTGGGTGTAGCTCGGGATGGCCGCGTAGAACGCCAGCTGCTGCTTGGCGTGGTCAACGGCGGACCGGTACTCCTCCTCGGTGCGGCCGGTGGCCACGATCGGCGTGATGTGGATCTCGAAGTCGTCCATGGACCGGCCGACCTCGGCCCGCGCCTTGCTCAGGATCGGCAGCGTGAAATCCTGGAGGAACTTGCGGGTGGTGATGATGTGGGCCAGGAAGCCGTCGGCGGTCTCGCCGGCGACGGCGGTCATCCGCTCGCCCACGCCGGCGAGCAGCACCGGCGGCGGCCCGAACTCGTTCGGGCCCGGGTTGAAGAACGGCACCATCAGCGTGTGCCGGTAGAACTCGCCGCGGAAGCGCAGCCGGCCGCCGGTGGCCCAGCTCTCCCAGATGGCCCGCATGGCCAGCACGTACTCGCGCATCCGGGCCGCCGGCTGCGACCACGGCATGCTGAACCGGCGGGTGATGTGGGCCTTGATCTGCGAGCCGATGCCCAGCGAGAACCGGCCGCCGGACAGCGTCTGCAGGTCGTTGGCCAGGATGGCCATGGTCATCGGGTTGCGGGCGAAGGCGACCGCCAGTCCGGTTCGCAGCGCCAGCGTGGAGCTGCGCTGGGCGGCCAGGGCCAGCCCGATGAACGGGTCGTACTGGATCTCTGATGTCCAGAGCGAGTCGTAGCCGATGTCCTCGACCTCGGCCGCGATCTCCGCGATCCGGGTCGGAGACACGGAGATCGTGTGGAAATCAACACGCACGGTATCCCCCCGTAATGTCGTTGGTGGATAAGACGAAAGAGCCGTCAGGACGCGCGCGAGGCCGTCAGGATGTCGTACTGGAGCTGTTGCAGCTCCGCCGAGGGCTCCAGCCCCAGCTCCTCGTCGAGCAGGGTGCGCAGCGCCCGGAAGGCCTCCAGCGCCTCGCGGCGCCGCCCGGACAGCCGCAGCGCGTCGATCAGCCGGGCGTGCAGCCACTCGTTGAACGGGTTGGCCGCCACCAGTTTCCGCAGCTCCGGAACCAGCTCCCGGTGGTGCCCCAGCCGCATCTCTGCCTCAACGCGCATCTCCAGCGCGCGGATCCGCAGTTCCCGCAGGTGGTCCACATAGCTGGTGAGCACCGGCCCGAGCGGGACGTTGGCCAGCGTCGGGCCCCGCCAGAGCGCCACCGCCCCGCGCAGCACCTCGGCCGCCTCCTCGTAGCGGCCCCGAGCGAGCTGGGCGCGGCCGCGGTCCACGGCCGTGCGGAACAGCTCGGCGTCGAGTTGTCCGGTCTCCAGCCGCAGCATGTAGCCGGCGTGCTGGGTCAGCAGCAGCTCGGACAGCATCGGCACGGATGTCTCCTGCTCCAGCATCTTGCGCAGGTGGTAGACGTGCGTGCGGATGGTGGTGACGGCCGTCCTGGGATGCCGGGAATCCCACAGCTCGTCGGCGATCGTGTCCACGTCCACGAGCTGGTTGGCGCGCAGCGCCAGCAGCGCGAGCACCTTGCGGACCTTCGGTCCGCGCGGCACGTAGACCCCTTCCTCGGTATGGAGCTCCAAAGTGCCGAGCACGGCGATTCGGATCATGTCTCCCCCTGCAATCCGTGTTCCCCCCGGGCGTCGCTCCCCAGAGACGCCCGGCATAACTAGTAGCACTCAACGCTATCCATATCAACGAGGATGCCTCTTTAGTGGTACAGGGGCGGATTCCGGGTCACGTCCAGGTAAGCCGGGTGGTTTGACGTTGTTTCGACCACGCCGGGCTAGCGTCGCCACGGCACGCCACCACCGGAGGGGGACCGATGGCGATCGACGCCGGCTTCGTCGGCCGGACCTATCCGCCGACCGCGCCTTACCTGGTCGGGCGGGAGAAGATCCGCGAGTTCGCGCGCGCGACTGGCCAGCACCATCCGCTTCACCACGACCTGACCGCAGCCGGCGCGCTCGGCCACCACGACCTGCTCGCGCCGCCCACGTTCGCCATCGTGCTGACCATGTCGGCGGAGGGACAGGCGATCTTCGATCCGGCGCTGGGGCTGGACTTCAGCCGGGTCGTGCACCGCTCGCAGCAGTTCACCCACAGCCGGCCGATCCACGCCGGCGACCTGCTGTCCGTGACTGTCACGGTCGCCGCCGTGGACAGCGTCGGCGGCAACGACGTGCTGACCCTGTCCAGCCGGGTCGCGACCGTGCAGGGCGATCAGGTCTGCACGGCGGTCAGCACGCTCGTCGCGCGGGCCGCCTGATGCGGCCGAACTGGGACGACGTCCAGGAGGGCAGTGCGTTGCCCGAACGGGTCGTCCGGCTGGACCGCGCCGACCTCGTCCGCTACGCGGGCGCGTCCGGCGACTTCAACATCATCCACTGGAACGCCCGCGCCGCGGTGGCCGCCGGTCTGCCCGACGTGATCGCGCACGGCATGCTCACGCTGGCGCTGGCCGTCGGCACGGTCGGCGACTGGTGTGGCGATCCGGCGGCCGTCGTCGAATGCGGCGGCCGGTTCGCGAAACCCGTTGTGGTGCCGGACGACGCGGCCGGGGTCGAGCTGCGCGTGGTCGGCACCGTCGGCCGCAAGTGCGTGGACCGGACGGTCCGAGTGGACATCACGGTGTTCTGTGGCGGCGAGAAGGTGCTGACCAAGGCCCGCGCCGTCGTCCGCCTGGCCTGACAGACAAGGAAGTTGGGGAGAGATGACTGGGACCAGAATGTTCATCGGCGGCTACGCGGGCGCCGACAGGCTGACGCACGGCATCACGGCGGCCGGCTTCGGGGCGTCGGCCAGCGTGCAGACCGACGTGCCGAACCCGTTCGGCTTCGCCGTGTCAGGGAACGTCCTCTACGTGGCCAGCAATGTCGCCGACGGGCGCGTGCACGCGTTGCGGATCGGCGCGGAAGGCGTGCTGACGCCGATCGGCGACCAGTCGGCGCGTGGGGCTGGCACCGTGCAGCTGAGCCTTCATCCGCTCGGGGCCTGGCTGTTCGCGGTCAACCACGACTCCGGCAGCGTGGTCGTCTTCCCGGTGGCGCCGGACGGTTCGCTCGGCGAGGTGGCGAACCTGGTGCAGCACACGGGTTCCGGGCCGGACCCAGTCGCCCAGCAGTCACCGCACCCGCACTTCGTCGTCGCCGACCCGAGCGGCGAGCGCGTGCTCGTGACGGACAAGGGCACCGACTGCCTGTACGTGTACGACTTCGACGGCGAAACCGGCGCGCTGTCCGAGCACGCCAGGGTGCGGCTGGGTTCCGGCGTCGGCCCGCGCAGCCTGGTCGTGCACCCGAACGGGCGGCACCTGTACGTGAACACCGAGCTGGCGTCGACGATTGTCGTCTGTGGCTACGACATCGCGACCGGACAGCCGAAGATCCTCGACACGGTGTCCACCCTGCCGGCCGGCGTCGAGCTGTGGAATGCCCCTTCGGGACTGGCGATCCGCCCGGACGGGCGGTTCCTGTACGCGGCCAACCGCGGCCACGACAGCATCGCCGTCTTCGCGGTTTCCGAGGACGGCGGCTCGCTGCGGCCGGTGCACAGCCAGCCGGTTGGCGCGGCGGCCACGTTGCCCTGGGACGTCGTGGTCGCCGCCGACGGCAGCCGCCTCTACGTGCCGAACCTAGTTGCGGGCACGGTCGCCACGTTCGGGATCGACCAGGACAGCGGGCTCTTGGAGCTCGTCGAGCCCACCCTCGCGGTGCCCACTCCCGCCTGCGTCGCCCTGGTGTGACACGGGAACCAGCGACTGCACCACCGCGGCGACCACCAGCACGGCGGTTCCGAACCACAGAGCCGGTTCGAGGCCCCGGACGAAGGTCGCCGCGGTGGCGTATCCGCCGTTGGCCGCGAAGACCCCGGACAGCGTGGCGATGCCCAGCACCACGCCGAGCTGCCGGGTGGCGTTGTTCATCCCGGAGGCGACGCCCTCCTGCTCTGGCGTGACGAAGTCCAGCGTCTGCCGGGCACCCAGCGCGAAGAACATGCCCATGCCGACGCCGGCCAGCACCATTGCCGGCAGCAGTTCGAGGTAGGGCGTGTTCGTCGACACGACCAGCGCGAAGGCGCCCAGCGCCGCGGCCATCACCAGGGCGCTGACGATCAGCAGCCGGCGCACGCCGAAGCGGTTGGCCAGCATGGCCGTCAGCGGGGCGGTGATGACCGGCATCAGGGTCCACGGCAGGGTGCGCAGGCCGGCGGTCATCGGCGGGTAGGCCAGCACGTTCTGAAGGAACTGGGTCAGCAGGAACACGGCACCGAACATGCCGCCCTGGGCCAGCAGGGAGACCAGATTGGACAAGGTGAAACCCCTGCTGCGGAACAACTGCGGCGGCACCACCGGCATCGCCGCCCGGCGCTCCCACCAGCCGAACACCGCGAACAGCACCAGGCCGGCGGCGATCGACAGCGGCACCTGGGGGTTGCCCCAGCCGAGGCTGGAGGCGCGCACCAGGCCGTAGCCGACACCGACCATGGCCAGGGTGACCAGCACCGTACCGCGCACGTCGAGGCGGGAGTGCGGGCCGTGGCTCTCGCGCAGCAGCACCGCCGCCAGCGGGACCAGCACCACGCCGATCGGCACGTTGATCCAGAAGATCCAGTGCCAGTCGCCGTACTCCACGATCAGGCCGCCGACCAGCGGCCCGAGCGCGATGGCCAGGCCGCTCATGCCGCTCAGGCCGGCGATGGCCAGGCCGCGGCGGCGCGTCGGCACGGCCCGCACCAGCATGGTCAGGGCCAGCGGGAAGATCACCGACCCGCCCACGCCCTGGATGGCGCGGGCGGCGATGAGCATGCCGGCGGAGTCGGACAGGGCGGCCAGGGCGGATGCGGCCGTGAAGACCGCGATGCCGGTGGTGAAGATCCGCTTCCGGCCGAACCGGTCGCCGACGATGGCGGCGGTCAGCAGGAAGACGGCGAAGGTCAGGGTGTAAGCGCTGACCGTCCACTCCAGACTCTCCAGGCTCGCGTGCAGGTCCGCGCGCAGCCGGGGCAGCGCGGTGGTCACGACGAGGTTGTCCATCGAGGCCATGAAGGCCGCGACGCCGGTGAGCGCGAAGGTGGTCGGCCCGCTGCCGGACTTGCTCATCGGCCCTCCAGGGGCTTGCGAGACGGCGGGTCGCTTCGGATAGTATAGCTATGGATAGTGATAATGACAGCTTCTCGTTCTGATCGGGGGAGACAGATGGAGCACCGCGTTCTCGGCCGCACCGGGCTGCGCGTCAGCCCGCTGTGCCTGGGCGGCATGATGTTCGGCCTGTGGGGCGGCACCGAGTACGAGGAGTCCGCCGCGATGATCAACCGCGCGCTGGACGCGGGCGTCAACTTCATCGACACCGCCGACGTCTACTCGCAGGGCGGGTCCGAGGAGATCATCGGCCGGGCGCTGAAGGGCCGCCGCGACGACGTCGTGCTGGCCACCAAGGTGCACAACCCGATGGGCGAGGACGTCAACCAGCGCGGCAACTCCCGCCGCTGGGTCGTGCGCGAGGTGGAGAACAGCCTGCGCCGGCTGGACACCGACTGGATCGACCTCTACCAGATCCACCGGCCGGACCCGGACACCGACATCGAGGAGACGCTGTCCGCGCTGACCGACCTGGTGCGGGCCGGCAAGATCCGCTACCTGGGGAGCTCGACCTACCCGGCCTCACGCATCGTGGAGGCGCAGTGGGTGTCCGACCGCCGCAACCTCGCGCGCTTCGTTTGTGAGCAACCCCCGTATTCGCTGCTGGTCCGCGGCATCGAGGCCGACGTGCTGCCGACCGCGCGGCGGCACGGCATGGGCGTGATCACCTGGAGCCCGCTGGCCGGCGGCTGGCTGACCGGCCGCTACCGCAAGGGCCTAGAGGTGCCACAGAGTCGGCGGGTGGTGATGCTGTCCGACCGCTACGACATGAACCTGGCCGGCAATCAGCAGAAGTTCGAGGCCGCCGACGCGCTGGCCAAGCTGGCCGACGAGGCCGGCGTGACGCTGATCGAGCTGGCCATCGCGTTCGTGCTGCGGCACCCGGGCGTCACGTCGGCGATCATCGGACCCCGCACGATCGAGCATCTCGAGAGTCAGCTCACCGCTGCCGACGTGTGGCTGAGCGACGACGTGCTGGACCGGATCGACGAGATCGTGCCGCCGGGCGTCACCCTGAACGCCGCCGACGCCGGCTGGCAGGAGCCGGACCTGACGACGCCGTCGCTGCGGCGCCGGTGACATGCCCGTCCGCCTGGTCGGTCGAGGTCAGCCGCTCCGCGGCGGCCTCCTGGGCGAGCCGGCGCAGTGCCGCCAGCAGGGCGTCGCCGAGCAGCGTCCAGATCACCACCGCCTCGGCCATGCTGTCCACGTCCGGCCGGCGCAGGATCTCCCGCACCTCCGTCTCGGCCAGCCGCTCGGCCGTCGCGGCGTAGTCGTCGAGCACTGCGGCGACGTAGTCCTCCTGGCCGAGGCGGCGCAGCGTGGCGATCACCTCGGCCAGCGTGCCCCGGGCCGGGTTACGCGGCCGCACCTGCCAGCCGTGCCGGCCGATCAGCTCGTCCACGTCGCGGCGCGAGGCCGCCCAGGCCTCGTCCTCGACGTGCTCACGCGGCACGGTGATCGAGTACTGGGCCTTGCCCAGGCTGTGCAGGATGCCGCGGTCGGGCGTGTCCACATTGGCCAGCACGGTCTTGGCCGCGGCCACCGACAGCCCGCCCACGTCGATCAGCGCGCGGACCAGCTTGAGCCGGCGGACGTGCTCCTCGCTGTACTGGGCCTGGTTGGGACTGGTCCGCTCGCCCGGCGGCACCAGCCCCTCACGCAGGTAGTACTTGATCGTCGGCACCGGCATCCCGGTGTACCGACTCAGTTCAGCGATCCGCACGACCACTCCTTTCCGACGGTCACACCGTACTTGCCGGCGAAAACGCCGGCGCCAACAGTCTAGGTATAGGTAGTGGGCAGCGCGACTATCCAAGGAAGGGGTTGGCATGTTCGCCACCCTTGGCAGGTTCGTGACCAGGCACCACCGCGCCGTGCTGATCGTCGCGCTGGCGCTGCTGGTGCTCGGCGGGCTGTGGGGGAGCGGGGCGCCGGGGTCGCTCAGCGGCGGTGGCGGCTTCGATGATCCGAACAGCGCGTCCGTGCACGCCGACCAGCTGCTCGCCGGCCCGCTGGGCCGCGACGTGAGCGACGTGGTCGCCGTGTACTCCAGTCCTACCAAGACAGTTGACGATCCGGGCTTCGCCCAGCCGGTGCAGCGGGCGCTGGCCGCCATCCCGCGCGGCGACGTCACCCGACTCGACTCGTACTGGTCGACCCACTCCGCCGACTACGTCTCCAGCGACCGGCACTCGGCGTACGCCACGCTCCAGCTGCGGTCCAGCGACGACCAGGAGCGCGTCAAGGAGCTCAAGGCTATCCAGAGCTACTTCAACGCGCCCGGCGTGACGGTGCGGCTCGGCGGCATGACGCCGATGACGTCCCAGGTGAACGCACAGAGCGCCAGCGACATCGTGCGGGCCGAGGCGCTGTCGCTGCCGGTGCTGCTCCTGCTGCTGGTGATCATCTTCGGCAGCCTGGTCGCCGCGTCGTTCCCGCTGGCGATCGGCATCCTGGTGGTGATCGGCTCGCTGGGCCTGCTCCGGTTCGTCACGATCTTCACCGACCTGTCCACGTTCGCCATCGAGATGGTCAGCGTGCTGGGTCTCGGCCTCGCGATCGACTACGCGCTGCTGATGGTCAACCGGTTCCGGGAGGAGCTGCGCGGCGGCCGGACCGTCGATGCCGCCATCGAGCGCACCGTCGCCACCGCTGGCCGCACGGTCGCCTTCTCCGCGCTGGCCGTCGCGACATCGTTGCTGGGCATGCTGTTGTTCCCGTCCCGCTTCCTCCAGTCGATGGGCTACGCAGGCGTGGCGACTGTGCTGCTCGCGGCCGCCAGTTCGCTGACCGTGCTGCCGGCGCTGCTGAAGTGGGCCGGGCCGTGGGTGGACGCGCTGCGGATTCCGCTGCCGCGCTGGCGCACTCCCGCCGACGAGACCCAGGGCCGGTGGTACCGCGTCGCCAAGACCGTCATGCGGCGGCCGGTGCTCAGCGCCGTCGGCATCGTGCTTGTGCTGGTCACTCTCGGGCTTCCCTTGCTGGGCGCGAACTGGGCCCGTCCCGGCGACTGGGTGCTGCCCGTCAACGCCGACGCCCGCGCCGTCACCCAGCAGCTGGCCACCCAGTTCAAGGCCGATCCGGCCAAGGTCATCACCGGCGTCGTCGAGCTGCCCGGCTCGGTGGGTGCGGCGTCGTCCGCGGTGCGGGACTACGCCCAGCGGCTCGCCGCCGTGCCCGGCGTGCACGGCGCGTCCGTCACCGGGACGTACGACAACCTGGCGCGGATCTCCGTCGGCTACGCCATGGATCCGCAGTCGCGGGAGGCCCGTACGCTTGTCGAGGACCTGCGCGCGCAGTCCCCGCCCACCGGCGCCACTGTGTCCTTCACCGGCATGCCGGCGTCCCGTGTGGACATTGTGGACATGGTGACCGCGCGCCTGCCGTGGATGATCCTCTTCGTCGCCGTCGTCGCGTTCCTGGCCCTGTTCCTGGCCTTCGGCTCCGTCGTCCTGCCGCTCAAGTCACTGCTGCTGAACCTGTTGTCGCTGTCGGCGTCCTTCGGCGCGATCAAGCTGATCTTCCAGGACGGCTGGCTCTCCGGCGTGCTCAACTTCGTGCCGGTCGGGGCGATCGACATCAACTTCCCGGTGCTGATCGTGGCCATCGCCTTCGGCCTGTCCATGGACTACGAGGTGTTCCTAGTGTCCCGGATCCGCGAGCAGTGGGCCCGCGGCGGCGACGGCGAAGAGGCCATCGCGCTGGGCGGGCAGCGCACCGCCCGCATCATCACCAGCGCCGCCCTGTTGCTGGCCATCGTCGTCGGCGGCTTTCTCACGTCGGGTATCACCTTCATGAAGATGATCGGCGTCGGGCTGGTGATCACCGTGCTGGTCGACGCCACCATCGTCCGCGGCCTGCTCGTGCCGGCCACCATGAAGCTCCTGGGCCGCTGGGCCTGGTGGGCACCGGCCCCGCTGGCTCGCTGGTGGTCCCGCCACGGCTTCGTCGAGGGCGACGACGACCGGCCAGCCCCCGTCCCCGACTCCCAGTCCGCCCGCGTCTAATCTTGAGTTTTAGAACTGGTTTCAGAATGACGCCGTAGAAGGTGGCGTCCTCTTTGTACGACAGCTCGCTCGACGGAACGGGCTGGTGTGGTTTGTCGAGCGAAGTAGCCCGAAGCGCGGGGGGGATCTTCGACCATGTTTGGGTGTCGAACAACCCCGAACCACCTGTCGAGGATCCGAAGGTCGTCTCGGACCCTTGGACCCCGGTCTACCTTGATCGAAAGAGCGTACTGCCGATCCCGCAGATCCGTGCCGCCCTGGAGGAGTTCTGCAGGGTCGGGACCGGTGACCGGCCTGAAACGATCGGCTGGGTCCACGGCCACATGAACGGGATGCGCATGGAGGTTGAGGGATAGCAGCGGCGCAACCTGGTGTCGAATTTCTAGGAGCGCAGGTGCCGCGAGCGCACCCACCGGCCACCGGCATGGCAGTGTCCGTTGCTCTGTAAGGGATTCGCTACCACCATCCCCTACACGCCGGTACGACGGCGACGGGCGCGAACGGCGACGGGACCACCAATGGGCGGCGAGCTCATTGCCACGAGCTCCCCACCACTCGCCCACAGCCGGCCTGCCTCTAGGGGCAGGCGGCGATACCAGGACGCGGTGCACCTAGGTGCATGCCTCAGGATCTGCCGCCATGCGAATCCTCCAGGTGATCACCCTGCTGCTCGTCGCCGTCGCGACCGCCGGCTGCGCCCAGTCCACGCCCGCCGACGTGGCCGCCGGCGCCCCCAAGACGACCACGTCGTCGTCCCCGACCGCTTCCATCGACGCCTGCAAGTACCTGAGCCAGGCCGACGCCGGCGCGATGTTCGGCGAGGCCGTCAACGCCGGCGCGCCCTCCACGGCCATAATCTACGACCACGGCTGTACCTTCACGGCCAGCTACGCCAGCCATGGTGCGCTCAGCGTGCACGTGTTCGACGGCCCGGACTTCACCCAGGTGTTGTCGGGCTTCAAGTCCATCTATGGTGACTCGACGCCGGTCGCCGGCTACCCCTATCCGGCGCTGCGGTCAGCGAACGGCGCTGTGTTCTCCGCGCAGGGCGGCAGCCGCGCGTGCACCGTGATGATGGTGATCAAGAACCCGAAGAATCCGGACGCCTTCGTCGCCAGCAGCGGCGAGCTGTGCAAGAAGGTGCTGGCGGGTTGACGCCCATAGCGTTCACTACAGCGCCACGGCGAGCGGCGCCGACAACTCAGCCACGATCTGCATCTGCCCCATGGGCCCGACCTATGGAAGATCTACTCGTGACAGGCCGCGACCCGCTACGGCAACGGCACCTCATGGCAGTCGCCGGCCGTCACGTAGGTCACGATCCATTCCACGATCTGTATGTCGCGATCCGCGAGACCCGCGCAGCCTGTGGTCCGCGCCGCACAGCGGTAGGGGAGGAACCTACGGCGAGGACAGCGTGGAGACCAAGGTCAGGAACGCCATCTGCCTCGGCACCGTCACCCTCGCCGCCGCCCAGCACTCGATGCTCACCGACCTCCGCGCAGAAGGTTCTGGGCATCGGCTGACAAGCGAGGCAACCGCCGTTCATAGCGGTGCACCGTCCGGCGGGGGAGCTTGCGCGAGTTCGCACTTGTCGACGCATCGAGCCAACTGGCTTACGGTCGACAGTTGTTCCCACGCGGTCTGTTGATCGAGTTGGTCTGCTTGGTGCGCCGCGGGATTGCGGATGATCATCTGGACGCCGGGGGCGAACAGCCGCAGACCGCTGTTCATCGTGATCACGTCCCGATCGTTCGGACTCCCCGGCCATCGCAGCCGAGGCTTGCCAGATTGGGGCTCCTTGTCAGAGAACGTTTCCTGCCACAACGCGGTTTCCGAGATGTCGTTGCGGCCGGTTCGCTTCTTGACCATCAGCACGACCGCGTCGGCGGCGGCCGCGACGGCCTGGCGGAAGTGCCCGTCACGCCATAGCGGCCCGGCCGCATCCGACACCGTGGGGTGCAGCGCGTCGATACCCACCACGGGCGGGTGCTGAGCTGGCACCTGCGCGCTCAGGCTTTCCAGTCGGCTGATCGCCTGGTCGCAGGCGCCGAACACATCGGCCGCCGTGAACAGCGGCTTGGGCCGGGTGATCGTCTGCCAGGCGGTGATGGGGTCCAGGACCCCGACCTCCTGGACAGTGATACCGATATCGACAACCGAGGACGCGTTGGCGGCGAGCCCGGACGCCCGCGCGACCCTTTTCGTCCGCTGCGCGATCTCAGTCCGTCGAGCCCCTTTGCGGGGCGTGATCGCGGGCAGGATCCCCGGCGTCGCGGGGCTGCTCTCCTCGTAGAGCTTCAGCAGGGCCACCAGCGCCGACCGGAACTCCTTGACCGCGCCGATGAGTGACCCGAGGTTGTCAGGTCTCGTCCGTGCCTCAATCACCAGGTGATCGTCGCATGCTGGTGCGCGCGGGTTAGACCAGATGCGAGCCGACTACGGCATTCACCCAGAAGGTGAGCGATCCACTGTGGCCACGCGATAGACAGCGTTCGTGGTTCGACGCGGTGCTGGCGCGGGGATCACCGGCAGGGGTAGCACGCGGCGACCGCCAGCAACTGGCTGGTTGGCCTGCGTTTTTGCTGAGCTGCCGGGGAGGATCGGGCCAATCATCGAATCCACCTGCTGATGCTGCAGCTACCTGAAGTGGTGACGTGCGCACGGTTTGTGTGCTCGAGGGTGCTCAGACCCGGGTACGTCACATGCGGTGTGGATGCCACGAGAGAGTGTCCGAGGCCGATCTTGCACGCTAACTACACGGTTCCTCTTGCCTGACCCCATGTGACGGCCACGGGTGAAACCGTCCCGTGTGACCCCGGTGTGCGTAGGGCCGTCCCAGTTCTGGGACAGCCTTGCGCGGCTTTGACCTGCGGGAATGCTGTTCCGACTGTCGGGACAGGTTGCTGTATACCCGTCCCACGCGCACCTGTTCGTACGTCGGCATGCTTGCCGCTTGACGGCAGCCGTGTGGCTTCTCCGCCTGCCACTTGAAGTGCTGAAGGCGTGAGATGGCAGCGGGGCCCGGGCTTGGGGTTCGATGTCCCGCAGAGTCAGGAATCTTCTGACCAGCCGCTTAGCAGATCTTTGTTACTGGGAGGGCGGGAACTGTCAGGTTAACGTGCCGCATAGTCGAGGGCCCGGGGTGTCCAGTGCCGGCTTTACGACTGCCAGCAGGCATGTTGGAGAACGATACGACCGGAGTCCGGCGATTAGATGTGTTCGGCGTTGACAAATGACGCTTGCTGAAACCATCGGATAGGAAGGCGCATAGCTTGCTGGCGATGCTTCTGTGATCTCTTTGTCAGCGCTGGTGGGCGGCGGTAACGGATGTCCCCTGGTCTTGATTGCAACGATCTCATCACGGAAGTGAGCTGGCCGTAACAATGGATGACACACGTGCGACGTCACCGAAAACTTTGACACGCGAGTTGGCGAGGGAAGACCTTCGACATGTCTGGCTTCAATCTCGACGCACTTGGCGACAATCAGTTTGAAAGTCTTTCGCAAGCGCTTCTAAAGGAGGTCATAGGCAACGGTACGATTACCTTCGGCGCTGGGCCTGACGGTGGGCGGGAGGCCACGTTCTCGGGGACGGCTCCGTATCCGTCAAAAACCGAGACGTGGGATGGTGAATGGATATTTCAAGCGAAGTTTCATGACACTAACTTGCTGGGGGTCGAAAAGGCGCGCAAGAAAGTACTTGCCGACCTTGAAGGAGAATTACAGAAGATAACGCAGAAGTACAAGAGAAGGTGTGACAACTATATACTTATAACGAATGTACCTCTAACTCCTTATCCCGATACTGGAACTCTTGACAAGATAATCGAACAAATCTCACCAAAGTATCGAAAGCTTGTCAAGAATATCCATGTTTGGGGTTTTGACGACGTTAGCAGAATGCTTGAAAAGTATGTCGGCGTCAGGACGTCCTATCTACACTTGATTGTTCCTGGCGATGTGATAGCAGAGCTTCTTGCAGAGCGCAAGGAGCGACTTAGTGAGCTCGCAATCACGGTGCAGGCATTTCTAGCCGGAACATTCAATCGTGATCAGTACGCTCAGTTAGAGCAGGCTGGCGATGTAAAGGACCCGGTGCGCATTCAGCAGGTATTCTTTGAGCTGAATTCTAGACTTGAGGTCGGTGCGCCTGTTGGGGTCATAACGCGCGAGGCGGCCAGCCGCTTTGGTGACCTACAAGTGCGTATTGGAGATTATGCGGCTTATCCGACGCTTCGACTGTTACTTACCGATTCCTTGCAAAGAGTTGTTCTCGTTGGCGGCCCCGGGGAAGGGAAGTCGACGATTGGCCAGTATCTTGCACAGCTGCACAGGGCTAGTCTACTCGGAAAAGACATTGCAATAAATCCGCTCTATTTACCTCTCATTCCGCGGATACCGCTGCGCGTCATCCTTCGAGACTTTGCGCAGTGGCTCGGTGAAAATAGTGATGCCGAGCAGAAATCTTTGCAAAGCTTGGACGAGTATTTGTGTGAACACATTCGGCAAAATTGCAGTCGAAGCATAGATGCGCAAGCCCTGCATACCGTCATTAGGGCGAATCCCACGTTGCTGATCCTCGACGGTCTCGACGAGGTTACCGACCCTGCACTGCAGAAGCTTCTGCTTGATCGTGTCGAAGAGTTCACGCAAAGATGTGTCGATGTTCTACGCGCAGATATGCAAGTTCTAGCGACGACTCGCCCCACCGGTTACACGGATCAATTTGACCCACATAGATTCCTTCATTTGAGGCTGACAAGCCTTGAGTCGCCCCAGATTCGCGACTACGTGAACCGATGGATCGCTGCGCGAGACCTTGAGTATGGCAAAGCTAAGAGGTTGCGCGAAAATATCGAGGAGTGTCTTCATGATGAGCAGATTCGCCCATTGATGAACACGCCGCTGCAGGTGACGATCCTTGTCCTAATCATCTCTAATGGAGGTACCCCGCCTAGGCAGCGTGAGGCGCTCTTTGACGAATACCTTGAAGTGATCTATAAAAGGGAAACGGCTAAGGGGAGGAACATTATCAGCTCCAATAAGGAGCTGTTAATTGGGTTGCACAAATACATAGGGTACATTCTTCATGAAGAGTCCACGAAGGCTTCAGCAACGAAGTCTTACCTTGAGCGAAAGAGCTATGAAAGGCTAGTTTCGACCTATCTGAAGCACTTTGATCCGTACAGCTCCAAGGAGACGCGCGACAAGCAGTTTAATGGAATTACAAAGGAATCAAACGAGCGACTCGTGCTGATCGTTGAGCCGCACAAGGATGCATTTGGATTCGAGCTTAGATCGTTGCAAGAATTTTTCGCCGCATGCCATCTAGCCGACACATCAGTTGACACCAATCAACGATATTCTCGTTTCGAGAAAATTGGCTCACTTACCCATTGGAGAAATGTAGCACTATTTTTCGCCGGCCGAGTTGGTAGAAGCTTTTCGGGCGAGTCGGCTGGGCTTATCGAAGTCTGTCGCGATTACGACACACGCATGCCGGACGTATTTGTTCGACGAGGCAGCCTGCTCGCTCTTGAACTGGCGGTCGACAAGGCGTTTGGGCCAAACCGGCGCCTTCAACGCAGCTTGCTGGAAGTTGGCTTAAGAATACTTGAAACCGATTTGTCGCTACGGAGAATGTCGATCGTTTCCGAGTTAATTATGAGGCTCCCTGAGGAAGACTTACACGACCTCGTTGGGCCACTGCTTATGGAGAAGGTTAATACCCTCGCGCCTCAACGGCTTGGTAACGTGTTGTACATGTCGATGAAGGTATCAAAAGAAGCTGACTTGATAAATGTTGCGGTATCGAAGATGAAATCGGGAAATGATACCGATTATTCGCTCTTGAAGAACTGTCTGACCAGCCCGCAAAGAGTATCGCTTGAGGCCGAACGTGTCGCCGAGATATTCGAGAAAGTTGGTATTGAGCGGGTGTCGGAACTCGTGGTCGCGGATGGACTGGGGAGCATTGGCGATTCTTTCAGGGCGCTAGCTAATGCGAGCAATAGTGCCACTACGGTAGAGCTTGCAAAGCGGACAATTTCAATGCTGTCTCCTTCGGTGGCCATTTCCTTGGTAGAGGGTGAAGCCCTTACGGAGGAGGTTAAGAATACATGGCCAAGCGATGTCGGGTTGGCGATAATACAGGCTTTTGCTACGCTGATCTACTTTCTCGCACCACGCTATAGTACATTTCGACGGTCGCAATTGAGGGGCAATGTGAAATCCGTCGAAGCGGGAGATCTACATATCCCGCACGAGGTGATCGCCGGTCAGATCGATCGATATTGCCGCAGTATGGCTCTGGCTCCTGGGCGGCCGGAGGTGGCGGTTTTTTGGGTCGTGCACCTTGCGCTAGGGAAGCCCACCCGCGGTACTGTGAGGAAATGCGTCAGCTACTTTCAGGAGACTGGAAATGATGCATTTGTCTGCGCAGTGACGATGGCAGCAAGTTCTAACCGGTGGGTCATTCCCGACTTTCTGCGTGGGGTCGCGCTTCAAGGCGGCCATCCAAACTTAGGCGAGCTTTACCGAGTAGTTGCTTCGTTTTCGGGTACTAATGGACGTATACGCTTTAGTAAGCATGCAGAGGCCGTATGGCGTTACTTCGTTGACAGTCCAAAGAATGGAGTCCGTCAAGCGATCAGATTTGCGCTTGGTCTCGACGTCCAGCTAGATAAGTTCGTTTCATTGGAATTCAAGCAAGCGTTCGTCCTGGACGATTTGCTTCTTTCGACTGTCCTTCAGGATTCCGGTCCGCAACGCGGCGTCGACTGTAGGGTGGAGTGTGGGGAATTAATTGAGAGGTTGCGTACAGGCGCGCCCTTTACGCAACTAGTCGCAGCGTTTCTTGACCGAAGCTCGCTTGTTGTTGGTAATAAGTCAACCGAATGGCGCGAAATTCGAGTTAAATATCTGCATTATTTGTTAGCAAATCTCGATGGCGAACTCTCAAAGCAAGCCCTATTTGGATGGCTCGCTGACGGTCTAGCAAACGGCGAAGTCGAACGCGATCTAATGTTGGACTGCCTTTCGTGCATTGGGCGCATGGAACTTCATTCTCGGCTAGGGCAAGTCGTGGTTAGGGGGTGGAATCGGAAAGGCTGGCAAAAGGTGGTACGTAAAATGCTGGAAGTCTACGTCGACTCGACGATGGATATGGATGTCCGTCGAGGAGCCGGCAGGACAATCGTGAGGCTCTGTGAAACCGCGGCCGGCCCTGTGCCGATGCAGTATCGAATAAGCGGAACTGCAGTGCGTTTTTCCGGCTTTGCCGATTTGCATCGAAGCATAATAATGCTTAATGATCTTGATCATAGAAAGGTTTGCACTGCTCTTTTTCTGGTGCGATATCCGCAGGGGTACAAAGATTGGGAGTTGCTGAAGGCTCTGTTTGTGGAGATCGATGACTTAGGTCAGATGGATATGCTACGCAATCTAGGCAGTCGGATCCTTGCGGATCACGGCAGAAGAATTCAGTGGATTGAACTGCTATGTGAGCTAATTCCGTTGGTTTCGTATTCAGAACTTAGATCTGAGATGGTAGAGTGGCTTGAGATGCTTCAGGCGATGGAGGAGCAAAGCCTTCGCGCTTTTGAGGACGACCTAGGGCTTCCGCTGCAAGATGTGTAGCGAATACAAGCGAGTCTCGTGTGCGTTCGTACGATGTGGCGAAATGAGTCACAACAGTTCGGGACAGCGGTTTCTGGACTCATGGAGTCGGATGATCGGTGGCAGACCGAAGCCGGACGCTGGGCAGGACACGCCCGCGCGCCGAGCGAGAGTGACGAGCATGTCGTGACCGGGCGACAGCACGGAGACGGGCTCGGGGTAGATCTCTTCGACGTTGACCTTGAACCAGCGCTGGCGCCCGCCGATCGTCGCGAACACCATCGTGGTGTGCGTATGGCCGACCGCGGGGGGATCTGCCGGGTCGGTACCGTACGCGTGAGTGTCGCTGCGGTTGATGTGTTCGCCGATATGCGCGCATAGGGCCTCGGCGGTCAGCGGGTGCTGGGTGTCGGTCATGTCGGGACTCCTCCGAGTGGTCGTGGTGGTGGCTCGGAGGTCAGGACCGCGCAGCAGGAGGCGGGTCGCCGTGATGCCCAGGGCGAGGTGGGTGTCGGTGCGGGACAGGCTGACGGTGGTGGCGATCCCGCCGAGCTGATGGACGAGGGCGCGCACGACGTGTGCTGTGGACGGACCACCGTGCCAGTCGAGGGCGCAGACACCGGGGTACTCGGGAGAGGTCGTGACCTCAGGCGGCTCGGGAAACAGTCGAAGGCGGCGCAGGATGGCGCTGGCAACTGGGGCGTGAGGCTTGGCGTGTTCCAGCTTCAGTTCGACCGGTCGTAGGGGAGTTGGATCATTTCCTAGCCACCGCAAGGGGTTCTGCGGTGGTTCGATCTCGTCGAGGGCATCGTGCCAGCTGCGGTAGCTGACGGCCGAGAGGACGAGCGACGCCTTCGGGATGCTGTGCAGGAGATACAACTCAACGTGGCGGCGGTGGACGATGGCGCGGAGGCCGGGGATGCCGTGGAACGTGCCGTCGTGGTGTTCGCATGGCAGCAACTCGCGCAGGAGCGGGGCCAGGCCTTCGGGCTGGATGTGCAGGGCGATGTGGTGGGAGCGTGGGCGGACCATGCGTAGCAGCGTGGGGTGATGGGAGCCGGCGCGGCTGACGGCGTCGAGGACAGACGCTTCGAGGTGCTGCTGGGCGTAGCTGGCGGCATCAGGGATTACCGCAGAGCGGAGGCGCTGCGGGAGCGGGTCGGTGTGGGTGCCCTCGAAAGCAGCCTTCAGCAGGGCGCGGTCGTCGGCGTCGAGGGTGGCCAGGCGGGCCTGGATCTCCGGGATGATCGCGCTCCTGGTCTCGCCGGTATAACTGTGGCGAAGGTCTGCCATGCGGTTGGTGAGGGAAAGGCTGTGCGGCATGGCGACCTCGCGGAGTTGGCGCAGGGGCCGTGTACCAGGGTCGGGGCACCTGGCGCACGGCCCCTGCGGGTGTCCGGCGGCGCTTGAGGCGGCGCGGAGGCCACGCCGCCGGACGGCTCGGGTGACCGGGTGGAGCGGTCCGTGTCAGACTGAAATCACCATGTCATCAGCGCGTCGTCAGCGGAACGATCTCCGGGCGACATGAAGGCGACCTGGGACGACACGGCTGGCGCGGGGACGGGAGGTCTGAGGTGCGCACCTTCCGGACGGTGCTCGAACAGAGGATCTGGGAGCGGCGGCAGACGCTGGAGGAGTTCGCGGAGTACGCCGAGACGTACGCCCGCGAGCAAGGCGAGCCGGGGACGCTCGGTGTTCGGCATCTGCAACGTCTCGTCGCCGGGCGCGGGCCGAAGGGGCGGCCACTTGGGGCGGTGCGGCCGGCGACGGCGAGACTATTGGAGAGCATCCTCGGGGTCAGCGTTGACGAGCTGCTGGAGCCGCCCGAGGTCGGCCGGGGTGTCGAGATGCCGGTGATCCGGGAGGGCTTCGATGCGGTGTTGGAGCGGTTCGACGAGTACGCAGGCTGGGCGCAGGGGACAGCTGAGCGCAGGGTGCGCGGCAGCGTGGTGGGTGAGCGATCGGCGACCCGCCGGAACGTCGGGCGAACACAGTTGACGGGCGCGCTTGCCGAGTACTACGCCGAGCCGCCGCCCAGGCATGTTCTGTACGGCATTCGTTGCGGTGCAACGGAAGTTGTGACGAGCATCGTGACGCGGCCGGGGTGGCTAGGTCTCGCGTGCGCGCTTGGCGAAGGCGATCAACTGGCCTTCGTGCCTGAGGTGCCGGTTACGCGTCGGTGGCGCGACGAAGTCAGCCTGGGCGCGGCGGTGCAGCGGCTCGCGGAGGTAGCCGGGGCGGGGGTACGGATGACGGACGTGCCGCTGTACCGTCTGGTCGAGGTCGACGCCCGACTGGGGAAGATCACGGGGACGGTGACGGCGACGAGCTTCGTCGAGTACGCGCTGACGATGGATCTGCTGGAGCGCGAGCTCGTCGATGCTGTCGCGTCGAGAGCGTCGGCGATGCCGTTGCGGGACAGATACTTGCCGGACCTCGCGTCCACGTTGGACATCTCCGGCCGGTTGTGCGCGGGAGGAGTGCTCGCGCTGTGCGCCATCGCGAGGCCAGCGGATCGGTACCGAGGGCCGGCCGACTACGCGCTCTTGGTGCAGGAGCGGTCCGGGAACGTGCTCAACGCGGCGGGTCGGCTGGCGGTGATCCCGAAGGGCTTCCACCAGCCGATGAACGACGTGCGGGCCGACGCGCAGATCGGCGTGACGCTGCTGCGGGAGCTGGAGGAGGAGCTGTTCGGCCGGGGCGAGGTCGACAGCACCGCCGGTACTCGGCGTGTTGCGGTGCCAATGCATCCGGGGCGGGTGTCGGAGCCGATGCGGTGGTTGCTGGAGGAGCACGACCGGATGCGGATGGAGTGCACCGCGTTTGGGCTGAATCTCGTCAGCGGGAACTACGAGTTCGCAAGCCTGATCGTCATTGAGGATGACGAGTTCTGGGCGCGGTACGGCGGGCACATCGAGGCCAACTGGGAATCGGCGGGGCTTCGGGTGTACTCCAGTCTCGACCGCGAGCTGCTGACCGAGCTGATCTCGGACGAGAGCTGGAGCAATGAGGGCCTGTTCGCGTTCTGTGAAGGGCTTCGGCGCTTGGCTCAGCTTGGCGGCGAGCGCGTGAACGTGCCGACTATGGAAGCGACGGCCAGCGGACGGTGATGACGACGGCGTCCGTCAGCGCTTCCCAGGAATGGTCAATGCCCGGACCCCAGGTGACGTAGTCGCCCTGCCGTTCGAGGACGATGCTGCCCTCGGTCAGGTCGAGCTTGAAACGGCCTTCGACGAGTAGAAGCAGCGTGGTGCGCTGGTCGTCGGAGGTCCACTCGGGGCGCTTGTCGCCGGCCGGGTGGGTGCCCCACTTGACTTCGACGTCCTTTGTCGAGCGGACACCTGTTGCCGGGTCCATGAAGTGACCCAGAATCCAGCCGCGGTTCTCCGAACCCTCGTCGGCGGCATTTCCGTGGTGCCAGTTGGGGGCCACTACTGCACCTTCCACTCGATCGTCGGCATGTCCACGCGCGACCCGCCGATCTCCGCCAGCCGTCGAAGTCCTTGCAGCAGTGCGAAGAGTCCTTCGTTGCTCCAGGCTACATCACTGATCAGCTCGGTCAGCAGTTGGGGGTCGAGGCTGGAGTATTGGTGCAGGTTCGATGATTCCCAGTTTGCTTCGATGATTCCGCCGTAGCGGGTCCAGAATTCTTCGTCTTCGATGACGATCAGGCTCGGAAACTCGAAGTTGCCACTCACGAGGTTGAGGCCGAACCCGGTGCACTCCATGCGCAGGCGGCCGGGCTCGTCCATCAGCCAGCGCATCGGCTCGGAGAGCCGGCTCGGGTGCATCGGGTCGGCGCGGCGGTCGTCGGACACCGTGTTGTCGATGTCGTCGCGGCCGAACAGCTCCTCTTCCATCTCGCGTCGGAGCGTGGCGCCGATCTGGGCGTCGGCACGGATGTCGTTGATGGGCTGGTGGAAGCCCTTCGGGATGACCGCCAGGCGGCGGGCGGCATTGAGCACGTAGCCAGAGCGTTCCTGGACAAGCAGGACGTAGTCAGCGTCTCCACGGAACGGGCTCGCTGGGCGTGCGATTGCCAACAGCGCGAGCGTGCCGCCAGCGCACAGCCGGTCGGAGACGTTGAGCACGGACGCGAGATCAGGCAGATACCGATCGCGGAGCGGCAGCGAGCCGTGTAGCGGGGTATCAGAGGCCAGGGCGTCGACGAGTTCGTTTTCGAGCAGGTCCATCGTGACGGCGTAGCCGACGAAGCGCGACACACCGGTTTGCCCGCCGATTCGACCCTTGCGGACGTCGATGTCGAGCAGGCGGTACAGCGGCATGTCGACGAGACGGGTACCCATCGCCAGCGTCTCGGCGAGTCGCTGTATCGCTCGGTCAGTGGCGTCCTCGGTCAGCGAGGTGGTGGCGTCCTCGGCGGTTCGGACGACCGAAAGCCGGTCGTTCGCTGCGACGAGCGGGCAGGCGAGATCGAGCCAATCGGGCTGAGTGAGAATGCTCGTGGTGGCAACCGAATCGTCGTAGGTGGCGCTGTACGTGCCATACGGCGCGGTTCGGGTGCCGTAGTAGTCAGCGAGAGCGTCGGCGATTCGCCGTTGATCCACTCTCGCTCGGCGGCTTCCCCGATCGCGGAGTGCCTGGATGTCTACCCTGCTGAGCCGGGCCGCCACGCGGGCACGAGCCGTGCCCGGCTCCCATCCTGCGTGGTGGTCGAGCCAATCGAGCCCAGCGACGATGTTCGGGTCCGCGGTGAGGCGCTGTTCGGCACCGCTCGGCGCGGTGGATGGACCAGCCGTGAGCTGGGCGAAGCGTACCTTGGCGGCCGGCTTGGCGTTCTCCAGAGCGGTGTCGAGAACCTGCTGCATGCCGGTCTGCGGCTTCGTGCTGGGCTTCTGGTGCCAGTCGGCAACCGTACGGACGCCGATGCCGAGATGCGCGGCGAACGCGTCATTGCTCATCTGCAACGCGGCCTGAAGCGCACACGCCGTCTCGCCGGTCCAGCTCACCGAATCCATCGGTCACGCGCCCCCAAGAATAGACTTCGCACTGCTTTCGCGCTGGTTTCGCATCGCTTGCGCATGGTTTCCACTGTGGATTCGCAGTGGAATTGCTGGCATGCGAAACACGGAAACCAACGGCCCGGTCCTACTGATCCGGGCGGACGTGGTCGATGACCGTCGAGATGCCGGACTCGATGCCGTCGAGGCGCTCGGTGATCTCGGCCAAGCGCTGTTCGAGAGCGTCGAGCCGGGACCACAGGGTGTCGCCGGCGTCTGCCACGGGCTCATCGGCCTCGGGCGGCCTTTGCCCGTGCAGCACGGCTTCCAGGTGTTTGGGGTGCCAGCCGAGGGTCGTCGACAGCGACTCCAACGTCCGCGGACTGCGGCGCCGCTCGACGGTGTGGTGCTGTACCTCGCGGACGATCGCCTGCGAGACGTGCGACCGCTCCGCGAGTTCGCGCTGACGCCATCCGAGCTCATTCACGCGCTCGTTGATGGCCTTGGCGACTGCCGCCCAATCCTCAGACACCCATTCCTCCGCGCTCCGCCTCAGCGCCGAGATTAGCGGCTCCACGTCGATCGGCTGCATGACACGGCGGCGGTTAGCGAAACGCGCGCTGATGTGCGCTGATTTCAACAATATACTGCTGAAACCATCAGACTTTCCCACCCAAAGGACATTCTCATGCGCACTTACATGCCCAAACAGACCTACTACTCCGTCCGAGAGGCCGCGTGGGTCCTCGGCATCGAGCCCTCGACCGCATCGCGGGCCGTCCGGCTCGGCAGCCTGCGGACCGTCCGGCGGCGCGGCCGGCTCGTCGTTCCGGCGGCGGCCGTGGCGCGGCTGCTCGGTGAGCCGTCCGGAGGTGCCTCTTGACGGATGACCGCTGGTTGATCGTGCTCGCCTGGCAGCTTGATCGGCTGCGGTGGGTGCCAGACGAGGTGCTTGACGAGGTCGTGCGGCGCGATGGCACTTGCATGCACGCAGGCGTCGAGGGCGAGCCGGATTGGAACGAGGAGCACCTGACCGACCGGGCGCTGGCGGCGCGGCTGTGCGCGGGCTGCCCGGTCCAGGACGAGTGCCTGGAGCTTGAACTACGAACGGCCGGCGAGCACACGGTTGGCGTGTGGGGCGCGCTCGTGGAGGACGACCGGCGGGCGCTGCACTGGTACTGGCGTCAGCGGGGCGAGCGCGCCGAGGGAGGCTCCCGATGACGCTCAGTCTCACGCCGACGCAGATCATGGCCGGTGTCGGTGTCCTTTTGGTCCTGGTACTCGCGTGGCGGGCTGGTTCGCGACGAGCAAAGGCAGCGGCTGAGGCTGCACGCACGGGGGCGCGGCTGGTCTCGCTCGTCGGGCGAGTGCTGTTCACGGCGGCGCTAATCGTGGTCGTGCAGTGGATCGTGATCACGTACAGCGGCGGCAGCTGGCTGACGCTGGCCACGCTCGGGTTGCCGGCGCTGTTCGCTGCCCACACGTTGACACGCGCCTTGACGGTGACGACGTCCGAGCCACGTCGCCGGGGCGGTGGTCGACGGTGAAGGATGTCGATCGGCTCTGCTGGACCGGGATCCTGCTTGGGCTGGCGTTCACGATGACCAACGTTCAGCAGTTCGCGGCCGCAGGTTCGCCGTTGTGGTCGCTGGCGTGGTTCGCGGCCTGGCTGCTCGACCCGATGGTGTCGCTGGTGCTGCTGGCCATTCTGCGGGCGGAGCAGGTGGCCGCTCGGCGGGGAATCCGGATGGGCGGTTGGGTTCGTGCCGCGAAATGGTTCACGCTCGGTGCCACGTACGTCATGAACACGTGGAGTGCGTTCGAGGTCGGTTCGCCGGCTCTGGTGGTGCTGCACTCGGTGCCGCCGTTAGTGGTGTTCGTTGCTGCGGAGGCGGTGACCGAGCTGCGCGACAAGCTCGGTGTGGCGTTCACGGTGCCGTCGGTGGAGCCGGAGCGTTCACAGACGCGGCGGACGTCGTTCGCGGATTACCTCGCAGTCGCGAGGGCTGCGCGGACGGCGGAGGTCGAGGTGACTCCGGCGTGGATCCGCGAGGTCACGGGGTGCTCGCGCGGGTTGTCGCCTCGGCTGGCGGCGGCATTGAGGGCCGAGTCATGAGCGGCGGGGAGACGTTGCCGGTGCCGGCGGATCCGGTGTTCGAGGGTGAGTTGGTCGGCGACGACGTGCCGGTATCACGACGGCCGGTGCAGCACCGGTTCATGAACTGGTGGATGCGTTCACGGCGCGTGCCAGCGGCACTGAAGTCGCGGAAGGCGGCCGAGCAGGCGGCTCGTGATGCGGTCGCGTGGGTGGTGCGCTTTCCGTTTCGGTTCGCCGGAGCTGTTGGCCGGGGTGCGGTGCTGGCGGTTCGTGGGTGGCGGCGTTGGGTGCGCGTTCACGACTACCGCGAAGCTGCCGAGCAGTCCGAGAAGCTGGCGGACAAGTTCGTGGAGATCCGGGCGCTGACGTTGTTCCGGTGGAAGGTGACCGGCCTCGTCGTAGTGGCTTCGGCGGCCGTGCTGGTCGTGGTCCACCTGCTCTACGGCGAAGTGGCGCTTTGGTGCGCGGGCGGCGTTGCGGCCATGGCGTTGGCGGTGACGGGTCGACGGAAGGACGGTTCACCGGGGCGAAAGCCGGTGCTCGCCGGTCCGCGGACGCTCACCTGGACGATGGATCCGCAGGTGCTCGTCGATGCGTTCCGGGACGCGAAGCTGATCGGCAAGGACGAGTCGCTGCGGCTGGTCGAGCGAGCGGCGCGGGTCGGTGATGGATGGGCAATCACCGTCGACCTGCCGGCGACGCGCAAGGCGGCCGACGTGATCAAGCATCGGGATGCGCTCGCGTCAGCGTTGGCGGTGGACGAGGTGCAGCTGATCGTCGAACGGGTCCGCGGCAAGGGTGGCCACGCTGGTCGGGTGTTCCTTTGGGTGGCTGACGAGGATCCGTACGTCGGTCCGCCGCTGCGTACGCCGTTGGTCGAGGTCGAGTGGTGGGATGCTTGGCGGCCGGTGCCGTTCGGTCGGGATGCTCGGCAGAGGCGGATCGATCTTCCGCTGGTATGGACGTCCCTTCTGGTCGGTGCGATTCCTAGGCAGGGCAAGACGTTCGCGACTCGGCTGGCGGCTGCCGGGCTGGTGTTGGACCCGTACGCGCGGCTGTACGTGTTCGATGGGAAGGGCGGCAAGGACTGGGAGGCGGCCGAGCAAATCGCCTACCGGTTCGTGTGCGGTGACGAGCTGGTTCACGCCGAGGCGGTCCGTTATCATCTCGTGGAACTGGTGGCAGAAGTCCAATCCCGCTACGCGCGGATGGCCACTTTGGACGATGAGGTCTGTCCGGAATCGAAGATCACGCCGACGATCTCGCGGGACCTGAGTCTGGGGATGCCGATCACCGCGGTGGTGATCGATGAGGTTCAGGTGTTCCTGGAGAACCCTACGCGGGAGCAGATCGGCGGCAAGAAGACGACGCTCGGCGAGTACATCGCGGACCTGCTGGCGTACCTGGTCCGGAAGGGGCCGGCGGCTGGGATCGTCGTCATCCTGGCGACGCAGCGGCCGGACTCGAACACGATCCCTTCGCGGCTGCGGGCGGTGCTGGGGTCGAGGTTCGCACTGCGGGTGATGGATTGGCGGGACTCGAACATCGTGCTCGGCGAGCAGATGAACACCCGCGGATATGACGCGTCCACCTTGCTGCCGAGTCACAAGGGCGTCGGGATCCTACGGCCGGACGGCGAGACGGACGCCGGTGCCGATGTGCTCGCGATGACCGTGCGGACGTACTACATGCCGAACCCGGAGTGGCGGGCGATCTGTGCTCGTGGGCGGGCGCTGAGGGAAGCGGCCGGGACGCTCGCCGGGCACGCGGTCGGCGACGACGAGCGGCGGGCGATCGACTCGGCGGCCGTGGTCAAGGCGCTCGGTGCCGGTCAGCAGGTACAGCGGCCGGTCGAGCTGCCGGAACCGTTGGCATCCGTCGTGCGGCTACTCGGCGCGGAGTTGGACGAGCGTGAGTTCGTGCCTACCGCCGAGCTGGTCGAAGCGTTGGACGTCGAGCCGACGGCATTCGGACGAGAGATGGGCGAGCTGGGATGCCGGCCGATCCGGCAGTACGTGCCATCCGACGACGGGATGCGGCGGGTGCGCGGCTACATGACGGCGGAGATCAAAACCGCTGTTGAGCGGCTTACGGCTGATGAAATCGGCTCTGCCGGTGATCAGGCATGAGTGACGATGAGGAGAGGATCGTTGTCCGCGTACCGGATGAACTACCTATCCTGACCAGGCAGGTGAGCCGGATACTGCTTGCCATACTGGTCGAGCTGACCGAGGTCGAGGTCCTGGACGGACCTCAGGGAGGGGGTCTGAGTGACTGTTGAAATCAACAGTGACCCGTGGGCGACGCTGGACGAGTTGATGGGCGTCGAGGTTGTGGACGCGGTGGACAACGGCATCGGATCGCTGGCGTTCTACGGCCGGTGCTCGACGGAGGACAACCAGGACCCGGAGACCTCGCACGGCTGGCAGGTGGGCAACGCTCGGAAGTTCGTCGAGCCGCTGGGCGGCTCGGTGACGGCCGAGTACTTCGACATTGGGCAGTCGCGGTCGGTGCCTTGGGAGCGAAGGGAGAACGCGTCGAGGCTGCTGGCCGCGCTGAAGGATCCGCGTAGGGGCTGGAATGCGGTCGTGGTCGGCGAGGGTACGCGGTGCTGGTTCGGTAACCAGTTCTCCCTGATCGCGCCAAGGTTCGAGGCTCATGGCGTCGAGCTGTGGGTGCCGGAGCTGGGCGGGAAGTACGACTCGCGGAACCCGTCGCACAAGATGCTGATGAGCGTGCTCGGCGGGATGAGCGAGTCGGAGCGGCAGCACGTTCAGGCTCGTGTCCGGGCCGCGATGGATGCTCAGGTGGTCAACGAGGGGCGGCACCAGGGTGGCCGGGCTCCGTATGGCTACGTCGTGGTTGATGGCGGTCCGCATCCGAATCCGCGCAAGGCAGCCGAGGGGTATCGGCTGAGGTTGCTGGCGGTTGATGAGTCGACGGCGGAGGTCGTGCGTCGGATCTTCGATGAGTACCTGGAGGGGCTGGGCGACCGCGCCATTGCGCACGGCCTGAACCGGGATGGCATCCCGTGCCCCTCGGCGCAGCGGCCGGAGCAGAACCGGCATCGGTTGGCGGATGGCTGGCAGGGCAGCACGGTGCGGGCGATTCTGGAGAACCCGCGCTACACGGGCTATGCGGTCTTCGGGCGGTGGACGAAGCGCGAGACGTTGTTGGACCCGGACGACGTCGCCGCTGGACACGTCGTGAGGTTCCGGCGTGCGAGTCCTGATCGGGTTGTGCGGTCGCGGCGTCCGGCGCACCCGGAGATTGTCTCGGTGCCGGTGTTCACGGAGACGCAGTTGCTTCGTCGGTCGCGGGCGGCCGGCGGTATGCGAGGTCGGGCGAAGCTGGAGCGGACTCGGACGAGCGGGACGCGGCCGTATCTGCTGCGGGGCTTGGTCGTGTGCGGGATCTGCACCCGAAGGATGCAGGGCGCGACGGTTCGGAAGATCAATACCTACTACCGCTGCCATGCACGTACGCTCGCGCCGGGATCGGCGGCGCTATCGGATCATCCGAGGACGGTGAATCTGCGGGAGGACGTTCTCCTGGATCCGTTGAATGAGTGGATCGGGCGGCTGTTCGACCGGGCGAATGTTGATCGAACTGTTACGGCGCTGATCGGTTCGCAGGAAGGCTTGAAGGGCGCAGATACACGGTCTGTGGCCGAGAAGCGATTGGCCGATGCGGAGACTCGACTACGGCGGTTCCATGCGGCGATCGAGGCGGGCGTAGACCCATCGGCGCTGGTGGACCCCATAAACGAGGCGCAGGACCAGCGAGCTGCGGCAAAGGCTCAGTTGGAGGGATTGCAGGCTCCGAACCTTATGACGGAGGCGGAGGCATACGCGAGGATCGACTCATTGGGTGACGTCGGAAAGACGGTGAAACAAGGAAGCCCTGAGAACCTGAGTCGGCTCTACCGGGCTTTGCATCTTCAGTTGAACTATCACCCTGTGGAGCGGGCTGTTGACGCCACGATCTCCGTGCGTGTAGTTAGCGAGTGTGTCCGAGGGGGGACTTGAACCCCCACGCCCTTGCGGGCACTAGCACCTCAAGCTAGCGCGTCTGCCATTCCGCCACCCGGACCGGGTTGTCTTGCTGACAGGGAAGAGACTACATGATCGTCTCGGTGGATCCCAAATCGGGGGGTGGGGGAGGGGGTTTGTGCAGGTGGGGGGCTAGGTGAGGGGGAAGACGGGGCCGCGAGCAGGGAAGGGGAGTCGGGCGGAGGCGGGGATGAGGTATGCGTGGGGGCGGCGTACGCGGAGGACGTCGCAGGCGGCGTCGGTGATGATGAGGATGGGGGCGTCGGGGGGAAAGTCGGGGGCGCGTTCGAGGAGGGTGACGCCGGGCTGGAGGACGGTGCCGCCGCGGCCACGGACGCGAAGGCGGCTGGAGAGGGCGGCTGCGGGGAGGTAGCCGGCGTCGTAGGCGGCGGCGTCACAAAAGACCACGCGAGCGGCGGGGACGTCGCGGGAGGCGGCGTACGAGGCGATGGCGCCGAGGGCCTTGCCGAGCAGCGCTGGCGACATGGTGCCGGAGGTGTCGAGCACGACGCCGAAGGTGTGGCGGGGAACCTCGGAGAAAGGCCGGAAATAGCCCGGTCGGGGGATGGAGGGGCTGGCGGCCTGGCGGCGGGAGAGCCGTGAGTACGAGCGAACGGGCACCAGCGACGGGACGTGCTCATCGAACCACCGCGCCAGCCGGACATCCCAGGGCAGGGGAGGGTGGGCCAGCGCCCGAATCTCCTCCTCGAGACCGGCGGGCACCAACCCGCGCCCCTGCCGGTGGTACTCGAGCCCGGTGGTGAGGGCCCGCCGGTAGAAGTCCTCCAGATCGACGGCCCCGACCCGGTCGGGCCGATCCCACGGCAGCCGCTGCGAACCACGACGGGCCACGGAGGACGGCTCGGAAAGCCAGTCGCCGAGGACGTCACCGGAACTGACACCGCCGAGGGTGAGCAGTTTTCGCCCCCGCCGAAGATCGGTGACGAGGGTGTCGTAGACGGACTCGGCGGACAGCCCGGCGAGCCGCTGATCGTGCAGGGCGCCCTCGGGAATGTGCCCGACGCCCATGTCGACCAGCCAACCGTTGACGACGTAGTCACACGCGACGTTCCACAGGTAGTGGTCCCGGCCGTCGACCCGAAGATCGTGACGGAGAGCGGCATGGAGCATCTCGTGGGCGAGCACGAACCGCCATTCCTCGGGGCTGAGCCGAGCGTGCGGATTGATGTACACCTCGCCATGAGTGGCGCTGACGGCGGCGATGCGAATGCCGTACGCACGGGAGATCTCGGGGTCGTCGACGAGCGTGAGCCCGGCGGCGACGGCGCCGAGCAAGGGGTAGGAGGAGACGAACCAGGACAGCGCCCGGTCCCACACGTGCTGGCGTCGCAGGGCCTGGCCGCTAGAGGAGGCGGCGTCCTCCAGGGACGCGTTGGCGGCGTCTACGAGGCCCTGAGCGAAGAGATCGGTCCAGTACGAGGGTTTGCGCCCACCCGCCACGAAGTACATGCAGGTCCCGGAACCGCCTGTGCCGCAATGGAGAAGCGCCGGCGGCACACCGGTCAGACGCCACCGTTCGATGAGGCTCTCCTCGTCGCCGCCGGGCATCTCGGGCAGCCAGATCGGCGGCCGGCCGACCCGCACGACGTCGGAGAATCGGTTGACGGCGACGCAACAGGCGGCGTCGTGGACGCGGTCGGCAATGCCCTCGATGTGGCCGAGACCGAGGTGCAGCAACAGGTGCGCGAACGCCCAGGCCCACTCGACGGGCTCGCCGGACATGGCGGTGTTGACGCGGATCCGGCCGTCGTTGTCGACCACCGCCCAGCCGCCGCCGAGCGATCCGGACAGGTCGAGGCTGACCCGAGTGGCGAGCGAGGCCAGCACGACGTGGCCGCGGACGATGGCCCAACCGTCCTTGATCGCCTTGTGCTCCTCCTTCACGACCCGGCCCGCACGGCGACCAGGCGCGGCATGTCCCGCGCGGCCTCGATGAGGAACCATGACGGCAGTGCCGGGCCGTCGCCCTCGGCGATCACCAGCTGGGCGATCTCCAGCGAGATCTCGGCCAATTCGACGAGCAGAGCCTTGGCGCGGAAGGCGAACTGGCGCACGCCGGCAGAGGCGTGCCGCTTGTCGGCGGGCAGGTCCTTGGCGAGCCGGCCGCGGAAGGTCTCGGCGAGGAAGTACAGGACGTCCCGATCGGCCGGGTCGGCGGGCCACCGGGCGTCGCCCTTGAGCACGGCCTCCAGGTCGTAGGCGTGCCGAATCGTCTTGAGGTACGCCAGAAATGCGGCGGCATGGGTGGGCGTGAGGGTGGCGTACGCCAGCAGCCCGAGGACATCCTCGCCGACAGTGCCGTAGGACAGCAGCGTGTCGGACAGCATGTGCCACGACCGCGGCGTGGAGAACGGCTCCTCGGTCTTCGGCGGCGGGCTCCACAGGTGATCGGGCCGCTGCGTGAGGTACTCGACGATCCACGGGTGGATGCCGTGCGCGGCGGCCCACGTGAGCCAGTCGTCGGCGGAGGCGCGCAGATGGACGTGCACCAGGCGGTTGACCAGCGCGGACGCCATCGGCCGGGCCAGCGCCTGGTCGGTGGCCCGGTTGCCGGCGCCGATCACGACGGAGCCGGCGGGCAGTGAGTACGACCCGATCCGGTGGTCCAGGATCAGCGAGTAGAAGGCCTTCTGCACGTCCGGTGAGGCGGCGTTGAGCTCGTCCAGGAACAGGCAGTACGGGGTGTCGCGGGCGATCATCTCGGGCGGGCAGAACCGGCTGCGCCCGTCCACTATCTGCGGCACGCCGATGAGGTCCTCGGGCGCGAGTTGGGTGCCCAGCATGGAAACGCAGTCCAGGCCGAGGGAGTCGGCGAACTGGCGGACCAGCGAGGACTTGCCGATGCCGGGCGAGCCCCACAGGAACACGGGACGCACGACGGCCACGTTGAGCAACACGTCCGGCAGCTGGGCCGGCGTGACCGTCAGGACGGGCTGCACCGCGACGACAACCTTTCTCGAGGAAACGCGACGCGGCCGATGATTCCCAGAAACAGCGAGGAACGCAGCTGAATTACGTGGCGTTCCAGGGCGTGACGGACTCGGTGAACACCATCGCGTCGAACGCCGTAACCGGATCGATCGGCTGCTCCGCCGAGGCGCTCATGATCTTCGTGACGCCGGGCAGCGCGGCGCCGCGGAGATCGGTGAGGTGCAAGGGAAAGCCGATCCGGGACAGCACGCCGTCGATGGTGTCCTCGCCGAACGGACCGACCTCCTCGGTGAACGTCTCCACGTGGCCGGGCGGCCCGCCGAGCAGCGGCCGGTACAGCTCCACTGTGCCGCCGCCGAAGGCGCTTCCGATGACGACGAGGTCGGACCCCAGAGTCGCGGCGAGGTGTTCGCCGACGGTGGTGAGCTTGTCGTTGATGATCGGTGGCCCCCAGTAGGGCCAGCGCTGCACGTGGCCGTTGGCGGCGCACACGACGATCCGGTCCTCGCGCCCCAGGATCCATTCGACGTTCTCGGCCATCGCGCTGTCGCGGATGTTCGCGGCCGGATACGTCCGGGTCGCGCCGTCGGCCATGGCGGCCATGAATGCGTCCATGTGCCGCGCGGTCGCGGCGCACCGGATGGCGATCTCCGCCCGCTCGGTGCCGCCGTACGCGACACGCATGGCCTGCAATCGCGCGGCCAGGGCTGCAATGCGCGCGGTGATCTCGTGCCGCACGGCCGGATCCAACGCCATGTACGCCTGAAGCGCTGGCGCGACCCACGCAACGCCGGACCGGTCGCCGGGCAGGTAGTCGAACAGCGGCAGCAGCGAGGAGCGGACCACCTTGGCGTAGGCCGGATCGACGTCGTCGAGCAGCAGGAGGCACGCCTCGATCGCCGGCACGGTGGTGCCGCTGGAACCCGGCACATCCATTCCGTAGAACGAAACCTGATGCGCTCGCATCCAGTCGAGCTGGTCCCGCATCTCCCGGCAGCGGCCGAACCGGTAGGTGATTCCGTCGCGCAGGAGCGCATCGCGGTCGCCGGGCCCGCCGTGCACCCAGTCGTTGACGGCAAGTCCCTCGGGGAAGCCGGATTCCAGCACCATGGCGCCGAATCCCATTTCCCGTACGAGGAACCGCGTCAGCCGGTAGCGCAGCTGGTGGAACTCGTGGACCCGGTGGTGGCTCTCGCCGACGGCGACCACGCGCGCGTCGCCGACGATCTCCCGCAGCGGTTCGAGGTCGCTGAAGTCCTCGTCGGCCGGGTCGAGGGTGCGCAGTGGGTAATGACGCATGCGTCAACCATAAGTTGACTCTGACGCGACCGTCAACTGACAGTTGACGCCAAGCCGGCGAGCATGGCTGCCGTCGACTCCTCCAGCCGACCGGCGAAGTCCCGGACGGTGTGGCCGAGCTCGGGCAGCTCGTCGTACAGCTGGGCCAGCACCTCGCCGGGGTGCGAGGTCTGCCAGAACGTGGCCGCGAACGCGGCGATGGCGGCGACTGCCTTGCGTCCGCCGGACTTGCCGAGGGCGGGCAGTGCGGTGCCGATGAGCTCGCTGATTTCGCCAACCCGTGAAAGCGAGGCGACCTTGAACGCGCGCACGGATTCCAGCGATACGTTGCGTTCCAGGTTGAGCGGGGCGTGGGCGAGCAGGTCGCAGAACAGCGGCCGCTCGACCAGCGTCCGCGTGATCGTCGCGGCCACAGCGGCCGGCGTCGGCTCGGCCTCAGCCAAAGCGATGCTCAGCGCCGCGGTCCAGTCCGCCCAGCCCTCCGCGGTGAGGTGGAGGTAGATCTCCTCGCGGGTCTCGAAGTACCGCAGTAGCGCCGACTTGTGCACGCCGACCTCGGCGGCGATGTCGCCGAGGTTGACCTCCCGAACGCCGTCGCGGGTGGCCAGCGTGCGCGCCGCTGCCAGGATCGCCTCGCGCCGCTGCTCCTTGTGCTCGGGCCGGCGGGCCCGCTGGAACTCCGATGTGACCACGGGAACAGGTTAACGCAACGCCGTTGCCTTGTTAAGAGAACGGTGTTGCGTTAACGTCGGTCGCAAGACGGCGAGAGAGGTGGAGTCATGGCGAAGGTGTGGCTGGTCACGGGCGGTTCGCGGGGTCTGGGGCGGGCGATCGTCGAGGAGGCGCTGGCCGCCGGCAACCAGGTGGTGGCGACCGCTCGCAACGTCGACACGCTGAAGGACCTCCAGGACCGCTACGGCGACCAGGTGCTGCGGTTCGGGCTGGACGTGACGGATCCCGAGCAGGCCGAGGCGGCCGTGACGGCTGCCGTGGAACGGTTCGGACGGCTGGACGTGGTGGTGAACAACGCCGGCTACGCGAACATGGCGACCGTCGAGGAAGTCGACATGGACGACTTCCGCGCCCAGGTCGAGGCGGTCTTCTTCGGCACGGTGCACGTGACCAAGGCGGCGCTGCCGGTGTTCCTGGACCAGGGCCACGGGCACTTCATCCAGGTGACGTCGATCGGAGGCCGCGGCACCGCGCCGGCGATTTCGGCGTACCAGAGCGCGAAGTTCGCCACCGAGGGCTTCTCCGGCGTCCTGAACGACGAGGTCGGGCACCTGGGCATCAAGGTGACGATGGCCGAGCCCGGGCTGATGCGCACCGACTGGTCCGGCCCGTCGATGGTGATGCGGCCGTACCACGAGCGCTACGAGCCGGTGGTCGCCCCGCTGTTCGGGCACCTCCAGGACAGCCGCGGCCAGGAGCCGATCGATCCGGTGAAGGTCGCGCGGGTGCTGCTGGACGTCGCCGAGATGGACGAGCCGCCGCTGCACCTGGTGCTGGGCAAGGACGCGGTGGCGCGGATCAAGACCGGCATGGAGCGCCAACTGGCGGAGGACGTCCGCTGGGCGGAGCTCGGGCGGTCCGTGGACTTCGTGTAGCCGTGTCCGCGAATGTGGTAGATGAGGATCGTGCGGATCAGGCTGCTGGGGACGGTCGAGGTCGAGGTGGGCGGCGTGACCGTCCAGCTTGGACCGCGGCAGCGCCGACTGGTGCTCGGGGTGTTGGCCTGGCACGCGAACCGACCGGTGTCGATCGACCAGCTGATCGCGGTGGTGTGGCCGGAAGATCCGCCGCGGTCGGCGGCCCACGCTGTGCGGGTGGCGGTGTCGCAGCTGCGGTCCCAGGTGGCGATCGAGACGCACGGCTCCGGATACCTGCTTCCCATCGATCCGATGCTGGTGGACGCGCACCAGTTCACGGCGTTGGTGAGCCAGTCTCGCACCGTCGATGACGCCGAGCGGCTGGCGTTGCTCGACGAGGCGCTGGCCCTGTGGAACGGGCCGCCGCTGGGCGATGGGACCTTCGGCGCGGGGATCGAGGAGACCCGGCTCGGGGCCGTCGAGGATCGGTTGGACGTGCTGCTACGGCTGGGTCGTCACCGGGACGTCATCGACGAGCTGCTGGTCCTCGTCGACGCCAATCCGACCCGGGAGCGGCTGGTCGGCCAGCTGATGCTCGCCCTGTACCGGAGCGGGCAGGCGAGCCGGGCGCTGGAGGTCTTCCGGCGCACCCGGGAGCACCTGGCCGAGGAGCTGGGCATCGACCCCGGCAGCGATCTCCAACGGCTCGAGCTGGCGATTCTGCGCAACGAGGGGCTGGATCCGGTCGCCGCGCCGGAGCTGGTCGGGCGGCGGCACGAGCTGGCGCAGCTGACCGGCAACGGTGTGGTGCTGGTAGAAGGCCCAGCCGGGATCGGCAAGACCGCGTTGCTGGACGAGTTCGCCCGGCGCCTGGCGCGGTCGGTGCTGCGCGGTCGCGGCGTGACCGATGAGGGCGCGCCGGCGTACTGGCCGTGGCGGCAGGTGTTCCGGCAGTGGCTGGACTCCGCCGGGTCGGATGCCGCGCGCGTGCTCGGTGACGCCGCCGACCGGGTCGCGCGGATCATCCCGGAGTTCGGCGACCCTGCCGACCTGTCCGCCGAGGAACGGTTCGTGCTGTTCGACCAGGTCACGGCCGTGGTACGGCGGATGGCCGCCGGCGGGCTGGTGATCGTCATCGACGACCTGCACTGGGCGGATCCGGCGTCGCTGCTGCTGTTCAGCCACCTCGCCCGTGGCGTCGGGGGCGTCCCGCTGCTGCTGGTCGGCGCGTTCCGGCCCTATGAGCTGCGGCAGGCCCCGCGCGGCGAGGAGACCCTGGCGGAGATCACCCGTCAGGGCGCCCGGCGGCTGGAGCTGTCCGGGTTGTCGGTCGAGGAGGTGGCGGAGCAGCTGTCCGCCGAGCTCGGGCGGCCCTGCGACGTCGAGGAGGCGGCGACCGTCGCGCGGCGGACCGGCGGCAATCCGCTGTTCGTACGGGAGATCGGCCGGCTGCGGCGCACCGATCCGAAGGCGTCGATCACGCACGTGCCCACCGGCGCTCGCGACGCGATCCGGCAGTACCTGAGCGTGTTGTCGTCGCCGTGTCGGGCGCTGCTGTCGGCGGCGTCGGTGCTGTCGGTGGACATCGACCCCGTGACGCTCGCCGCGGTGGCGTCGACGTCGGTCGAAGACGTTCTGGACGCACTGGGCGAGGCCGTCGCCGCATCGGTGGTCGTGCGGAACCGCTTCGCGCACGATCTCGTGCGGGACAGCCTGATGCTGGATCTCACGCCGGCCGAGCGAGGACGCATTCACCTACGTGCCGCCGAATACCTCGAAAGCGGGACCGGGCATCTCGCCCAGATCGCCCACCACCGGCTGGCGGCGCTGCCGCTCGGTTCCCCTGCGGCGGCACGGGAAGCCGCCGTTCGGGCCGCCGAGCTCGCGATGAGCCAACTCGCGTACGAGGACGCCGTGCGGCTGTACGACCAGGCGCTGGCCGGGCCTCCCGACCTCGACCTGCTGATCGGCAAGGCGACCGCGCAGTACCTCGCGTACGACGTCGAGCCGGCCCGGCGCACCTGCGAGGAGGCGGCCGACCTAGCGCAGCGTGCCGGCGACGCCGTCGGGCTGGCGCATGCCGCGCTCGTGATGCCGGACCAGGCCGATCCGACCTGGTTGGGCACGATCTTGCCGTGGTGTGACGAGGCGCTGGCCGGCCTGCCGGCGGGTGACGGCATCCTGCGCGCCAAGCTCCTCGCGCTGCGGGTGACGATGCACACCGCTCTCGGCGAGACCGCCGACGCGCATCGGCTGAGCGACATGTGTCTGGCGATGGCCGAACGGCTGGACGACGTGGTGACTCTCGTCGCCGCGTTGCGGGCGCGCCAGCACGCCAATTCCGGTCCCGACGGCAACCACCAGCGGCTCGCGCTCGGCGACCGCATGCTGCGCCTCGGCGATTCCGCCGCGATGTGGGGGCATCTCTGGCGGTTCGACGCCCTCATGCAACTCGGGCGCGTGGTGGATGCGGATCTGGAGCTCGACCTTCTCGAGCCGGTCGTCGCGCGGCTCGACAGTCCGCTCGCGCACTGGCACCTGCACCGCAGCCGCGCCGCGATCCTCCAGGGGCGCGGCCGGTTCGCCGACGCCAACCGCGCGCTGGACCAGGCCCGGCGGCTCGCCGAGCTCGGCAACAACCCGTACGGCGTCGCCGCCACCGAACTCAGCCGCGCCTTCATCAACGCCGTCACCAGCTCCAACGTCAGCCCGGAGACCGCCGCGGTGCTGCGGCGCGGGTTCGGGCCGTCGCCGCTGTCCCGGGTCGCCCTGGCCACGATGTACGTGGCCGTCGAGGACTTCGACCGTGCGCGGGAGATCTACCGGACACTGCCGCCGTTGGCATCGCTCACGCTGCCGGCGTGGTACCAGCTCAGCACGCGGTTCCAGTACGCCCGGATCACCGCCGCGCTGGGGGACGCTGAAGCTGCTGCCGTCGCGTACGACCAGCTGCTGCCGCATGCCCACCTGCACCTCACCACCGGCGCCGGCGTGACCCTGACCGCCGGCTCGGTGCACTTCTGCCTCGGCGTCACCGCCGCCGTCTGCGGCCGGTTCGACGCCGCCGTGGACCACCTGCGGACGGCGATCACCGTGAACGACGAGGCGGGTCTGGATCCCTTTGCCGCCGAGGCCCGCTACCGGCTCGCCCTTCTCGTGCGGGACCGGCGCGAGGCGCTGACCGCCCATGCCACCGCCGTACGCCTTGGCATGCCGCGGCTCCGTGCCCAGACCGAAGCCCTGATAGGGGATCTCGATGCGTGAACTGCTCGACGTCGCGGCGGCCGTGCTGCCGGGCGAGGACCTGCGCGGCGCGACCTTCGCCCAAGGCGGTTCCCACGACGTGGTGCTGCTGCCCGGCGTCGCAGTGGTTCGCATCGCCCGCAAGCCGTCGGCAGTGGAGGCCTTGCCGCGACGCGTCGAGCTCCTGCAACGGTTACAGGACTTCCCCTTCGCGGTGCCGAGGCCACTCACCGACGTGATGCAGGTGGGCGACTACACGGCCGTTGCTCTGTCCTGGCTGCCGGGACGCCCCCTTCCTCGGGGTGCCGCCGTCGAGCCGGCGGAACTCTCCGGGCTCCTGGATGCGTTGCGCGAAGTGGACTGTTCGGGGCTGCCGCTCAGCGAGCCGCACGCGTATGCCGGCGGCACCCGTTGGGCGGAGGTCCTTCAGCTGGACGTGATTCCCCGCCTGCCCGCCGACTGGCGTGATGAGGCCCGTCGACGGGTCGACGCCGCGTTGGCGCTGCCCGACGTGCGGCCCTCGCTCGTGCACGGCGACCTGGCCGGCGAGAACATGCACTGGGCGGACGGCCGCCTGATCGGTGTGCTCGACTGGGATCTGGCCCAGCCCTCCGATCCGGCCGTCGACGCCGCCTGTCTGGCCTGGTACGGCTGGGACACGCTGGTGGCCGCCGTGGACGAAACCACGATGCACCGCGCGCGGACCTGGTACGGCACCTTCGGCCTGGAGCAGATCGCCTTCGCCGTGCTCAACGGCGAGTCGGAGGAGGCAATCGCGAAGCGGTGCGAGACGATCACGGCCTGGCTGGGGCGTTCGGCGAAAATCCTTTCCAGCAGCGGATGAGCGGTCGCTACTGTGCGCGGACCCGATGAAGGAGGCCGTCATGGCACGCGACGAGTTCGAGGTGTTGTTTTGAGCGGACCAGCAAGCGCCGCAGGGGGTTCCCTCTAGCGAGGCCCGCGTCAAGCGCGGCGAGCGCGTGGTGGGGGAGGACACGGAGCTGCTCGAGAAGCTGGGCGGCGGCGACCCGTGCCCATGCGGCTCCGGGCGGAGGTTTTCGCCGGTGCTGCCGGCCGAGCGGCCGGTTCGACGACACGCTCGGCGACTACTACGTCCGTGACTGAGGTCAGACCTGGTCCCGCCAGCTGTGTTCGGGCTCGTACCCGAGCAGCCGACGGGCCTTGTCGATGCACAGCAGCGTCTCGAACCGGCCAAGTTCGCGGCGGACGGGGACGTCGGGGTGGACCCGCGCGGCGAGGTCGGCGCTGCTGGTGGTGGCCATGACGGTGTCGGCGTTGGCGATGATGAAGACCTCCGCGCCGACGCCGTCGTACTCCAGGGCCTTGCGGACGGCCTGGGCCCCGTCGCGGGCGTCGATGTAGCCCCAGAGGTTCCACATGCGCAGCGCGGGGTCGGCGTCGAAGCCGGGGAAGGCGGCGTAGTCGGCGGGCTCCATGACGTTGGAGAACCGCAGGCCGATCATCTTCAGCCGCGGGTCCCAGCGGCAGAACTGGGCGGCGACCTGCTCGTCGACGTGCTTGCCGAGGGAGTACGAGGAGTTCGGACGGGCGGGGTACTCCTCGTCCACGGGCAGGTAGGGCGGCGCCTCGTCGAACGGCAGGCCGAGGACGGTCTCGCTGGAGGCCCACACGACGTTGCGGATGCCGGCCTGTCGCGCGGCGGCGAAGACGTTGTACGAGGCGGTGACGTTGTTGGCGTACGTGACGGGGTTGGGCCGCAGCCCGGGTGCCGGGATGGCGGCGAGGTGCACCACGGCGTCCACACGGGAGTACCGGTCGTCGACGGCGGTCAGCGCCGACACGGTCTGCCCGTAGTCGGTGAGGTCGACCTGCAGGTATGGGGCGACGGGGTCGGGCGACGGCGCCCGATCTACGTTGACCACGTCCCAGCCGGACTCCACCAGGTGGGCGACGACGGCGCGGCCCAGCTTGCCGCTGCCGCCGGTGACTACAACACGCTGATCCATGCCGACAGTATCGCCGCAGGTCACACGATCGGCTGCCGAGACCTAATCCTTTGAGTCTCCAGTGGCTGGAGGCTCTAGCTTTCCGGACATGACGATCACCGTCCTGGACACCCATTCGGCCATGCGGGACGTGCTGCGGGCGCCGCGCGCGGAACGGCCCGAGCTGCTGCGCGCCATGCTGGAGCCGGCCAAGGGCATGTACCGGTACTTCCCGGGCGAGGTCGACCTGGTCGCGATGCACGCCATGGGCTCCGGCTTCCCGCTCGACCGTGACGAGGACCGCTGCCTGGAGGCGTTGGAGCGCCTGCGCGCGGCGGACGCGTGGCGTCGCATTCAGCTCGCGCTGGACAACGCGGTCGAGGTGCAGGTGGAGGCGACGCCGCAGATCACGGTGCCGGACATCACGGTGCTGCTGGTGCTCGGCGATCCCGCCGACGAGCACTACATGACCACCAGCCTGGGCATGGTGGCGAACGGCAGCGTCTCCGGCTACATCTACCTGAACATCTGGCCGTACGAGGAGAACCTGGCGCGGCTGGAGCCGACGGCGGTGCACGAGCTGAACCACAACCTGCGCTACAGCCCGGGGAATGTGGTCTGGAACCCGGCGACGGTGACGGTGGGGGAGCAGGTTGTGTCGGAGGGCCTAGCCGACGCCTTCGCCCGGCAGTTGTACGGGGACCTCGGCTACGCCCGTGTCGGCTTGCCGCACCTGCACGACGATGCCGTGTTCGCCAAGGTCCTCACCGGCCTCGACATAACCGGCATGCAGAACTTCACCGCCTGGGTGCACGGCGACGCGCATGCCCTCCGCTACGGCGCGACGCCCGTCGGGCTCCCCACTGGCGCCGGCTACGCCGCCGGCAACCGACTCGTCGACGCTTACCTGGCCGCCACCGGCCAAACCGCCGCCCAGGCCCTCCTCGCCCCCGCCGCCGACGTCATCAACCCCCGCGAGTCGCGCGCGAGGTCGCGGCGGGTTCTGGACCGCGGGCTCAGCTCGATCGAGTCTGTTCATCGATCGAGCTGAGCCAAGGGAAGAGGCCGGCTTGGAAGCCGCGCGGAACGCGCGGCGCAAGCCCTGTCACACCGAAGGTAGGTTCCAGGCAGATCCGAGCCTTGAGTCTCGTTTCTGCCTCAAAGCGCATTTCGTTCTGCCCCAGAGCGCGACTCGCGGGGGTTCACCAGGGGATCACGCCGGTGGCGTCGAAGTAGCCGCCGGTGGGGCCGTCGGGGCCGAGCAGGGCCAGCCGGACGATGGTGGCGGCGCCCTCCTCGACGGACTGGAAGCCGGTGTGGTGGTTGAGGTCGGTCTTGGTGAAGCCCGGCTCGACGGAGTTGATCCGCATGGCGGGGAAGGCCTTCGCGAACTGCACGGTGATCATGTTCAGCGCGGCCTTCGACGTCGGATAGGCGACGCCGGGGTAGTGCGATGCCCGCTGCTGGGGGTCGGAGAGCCGGGTCAGCGACGCGAGGCCGCTGCTGACGTTGACCACCACCGGCGCGGAAGACCGCTGCAGCAGCGGCAGAAACGCGTGCAGCACCCGCACCGCGCCGATGACGTTGGTCTCCAAGGTGGTCCGCATCATGTCGGCCGTGAGGTCGGCGGCGCCGCTCGGCACGCCGGTGGTGTCCATCTCGGCCTGGATGCCGGCGTTGTTCACCAGCACGTCCAGGCCTCCCAGGGCGGCGACAGTTTCCGCCGCGGCGGCGACGGAGGCGTCGTCGGTGACGTCGAGCTGCACCGGCTGTCCGCCCACCTCGGCGGCGGCCCGAATGCCGCGCGAGATGTCTCGGCTGCCGAGGAAGACGGTGTGTCCGGCGGCGACGAGCTGGCGTGCGGTCTCGAGGCCGAGGCCCTTGTTCGCGCCGGAAATTAGAATTGACGTCATGCCGATCGACCCTAGGATCTGGACCGCGCTCCAGGTCAACGGGGGAAAAAGATGCGGCGACTGCTCGCCTCGGTCGGGATCTCCGGCGTCGGGGACGGAATCCGGCAAACGGCGCTGCCGCTGCTCGCCGCGGCGCTGACGGCCGATCCGCTCGGCGTCAGCGCCGTCGCCGTGGCGGAGTTACTGCCATGGCTGCTGGTCACGCTGCTCGCCGGCGCGTTGGTGGATCGGTGGGACCGGCGCACGGTGGTTCTCGCCGCCAACACGTTCCGGGCGGTGCTGGCCGGCGTGCTGACGGGGTTGGTCGCCATCCAGCTGGCGAGCATTCCCTTGTTGTGTCTGGTGGCCTTTGGTCTGACGGCCGCCGAGACCTTCGCCGACGCGGCCTCCCAAGCGCTGCTGCCGGCATTGGTCGGCATCGACGACCTGGAGCGGGCGAACAGCCGACTCTCGGTGGTGAGCAACGTGACCGTGCAGTTCGTCGGGCCGCCGCTGGGCGGCCTGTTGTTCGCCATGCGGCCACTGCCGTTCGCGGCCGACGCGGTGTCGTTCGCGGCGAGCGCATTGCTGCTGCGAGACCTGCCGCCCCTGCCGTCGCCGCCCCGCGAGAAGTCCTCGCTGCGTAGGGACATCGGCGAGGGCCTGCGCTTCCTGTTCGCACGGCCGGTGCTGCGCGCGATGGTCATCGCGGTCGTGCTCAGCAACCTCCTCATGGGGGCCGCGTTCGGTGTGTTCGTCCTGTACTCGCTGAACGTGCTGCATCTGAGTCCCGCCGAGTACGGCCTGTTGTTCACCGCGTTCGCCGGCGGCGCCGTGGCCGGCAGCGTGTTGGCGGGACGGTTGCGATCACTGCTGGGCGCCGGTCCAGCAGTGATCTCCTCGATGCTGTTGCTCGGCCTGCCGTTCCTGCTGATGGCCGTGGTGCCCGACGCGTACGTCGCCGGCGCGGCGATGGTGGTGACAGGCATCGGCGAGGGTGTCTGGAACGTGCTGAACATGTCGCTGCGGCAGGCGGTGACTCCGGACGCGCTCCGGGGTCGGGTGCTCAGCACATTCCGGATGTTCGGCCTGGGGTCGGGGGCGGTCGGCGCCGCGGTGGGTGGCGTGCTGGCGGCCCTGTTCGGGGTGAGGTTCCCCATCCTGGCTGCCGGCATCGCCCTGCCGGCGGCGGCGGTCCTGCTGCTCCCGGCGCTGTCCACCAGGGCGATCGAGGAGGCGCGGGTGTCCTAGGCGACCTTCGGCCGGCGGACGTGGTCGCGGTCCAGCCGCCACTGCGTGACCAGCAGCGGGAGCGTCCAGCCGAGCCACGAGGACAGGCTGGCGACGGCCGAGAGCTCGACGACGCTGTTGGCCGGGTAGCTGTGCGGCAGCACGATCACCAGCACGACTACCCAGACCCGGTTGGTGGCGATCGAGCAGGCGAGCACAAAGCTGCGGATCATCCACCGGCGGTGGCCGGCGAAGTCCTTGCGACGGGCGGCGAGCAGGCCGGCGACGGTGGTGCCCATCCACAGCGTGGCCAGCAATGTGCTGCTGGCACGGGCGACCGGCCCGTACGGGGTGTTGGTGGCCAGGTAGAGCGCCATCAGCCCGGCGGGAATGACCAGTCCGACGTAGACCCGGCCGGCGATGCGGTGCACGTGCGGGTAGCGGGCGCGTAAGGCCGGCCAGACCTGGAGGCAGCCGGCGAGGAGCGCCGCGCAGCCGAGGAAGACGTGCACCACCAGGACCGGATAGTACGCGGCGAGCTGCGGCGCCGGCTGGATGCGGGACTGCGACGGGTCACCCGTGAAATAGGGCGGGAGTTCGAAGGCGACGAAGGCGATAGCCAGGGTGATCAGGAAGAACGGCCATCGGCGACCGCGAGCGTATGCCATACGCGTAGCGTAGCAAGTACGCCCAGTTACCATGGCGCGGTGGACGAGCTGCCGCGCACGCTGCGAGTGCTGTGGGACCTGGAGCCGAAGCCGACCAGGGCGACCGGGCCGGCGCTGAGCCGCGACCGGATCGTGCGGGCCGCCGTCGAGCTGGTCGACGAACAGGGCATGGACGCGCTGTCGATGGCCCGGCTCGCGGAGCGCCTCGGCTGCGCCACGATGTCGCTGTACCGGCACGTGGCCAGCAAGGACGAGCTCCAGGCGGTGATGTTCGACGCCGCGCTGGGGGAGCCGCCGAAGCCGGATCCCGACGGCGGCTGGCGCGCGGGCCTGGAGACGTGGGCGCGGGAGCTGCTCGCGGTCTACCGGCGGCACCCGTGGATGCCCCGGATGGAGATCACCGGTCCGCCGCTCGCGCCCGGCCAGCTGAGCTGGCTCGACGCGGGCCTGGCGCTGTTGCGCGACACCGAGCTGCCGCCGATCGAGCAGATGTCGGTGATGCTGCTGGTCGCCGGCTACGTGCGGACCGAGGCGACGATGGCGATCGTCGGCGACGAGGTGCGGGGCGAGCTCGCGCGCGAGACGGTCGAGCGGGTGGCGAGGCTGTTGGATCCGGCCCGGTTCCCGGCGCTGTCGGAGGTGGTGGCGAGCGGCGCGTTCACCGCGGCGCCGTTCGACTTCGACCACTTCGCGTACGGGCTGCGACTGGTGCTGGATTCCATCGAGGCTCAGTCATCAGAGGAATGACCGCCAGAAGCGGGCAATTGCCGCATCTCACCCAGTTTGGAGCCTCTTGACATCGGATGTCTGCCTGCCTAGCGTGGTGCCGCCGCCGCACGTGACCCTCCCGCGCGACTACGCGAAAGGCGCTGGTCATGAGGCACTTACGGCTGGCCATGGGCGCTGCGGCGCTGATCACCGCGACCCTCGCCGCCCCCGCGGCGGCGGCCCACGACAACGCCCTCTACGCCGCACCCGACGGCTGGGGCAGAACCTGCGCGAAGTACCTGCCGTGCTCGCTGGAGACGGCGGTCGACCGCCTGCACGACGGCTCCGCCCTCTACCTCCGCGGCGGCACGTACCGGCTCGCGAGGACCCTCGACCTGAGCCAGAGCGACGTCTCGATCCGGGCCTATCCCGGGGAGACGCCGGTGATCACCGGCGCCCGCCGGGTCACCGGGTTCACCCTGCAAGATCCCACCAAGAACATCTACGTCGCCAGAGTCCCGCGCGGCACCGACACCCGGCAGCTGTTCGTCGACGGCACCCGCGCGGAACGCGCCCGCACGGCGCTGAACTCGACGACCTTCACCGCGACCGCCACCGGCTTCCACACCACCGACCCGTCCTTCGCCCAGGTCACCAACCAGGGCGACGTCGAGGTGGTGCAGGAGAACAAGTGGAAGCACATGCGCTGCCCGCTGTCCGCGATCACCGGTGACGCCACCGGTTCCAACCTGGTCGTGCAGCCGCAGTGCTGGCAGGACAACAACACCGCCGTGATCAACAGCCAGTTCCCGTTCAACGGCAACGGACTGCCCAAGATGGACGGCGTCAGCTGGGTGGAGAACGCCTACCAGTTCCTGACCAAGCCGGGGCAGTGGTACCTCGACAAGACCGCCGGTCGCCTCTACTACATCCCACTGCCCGGACAGAACGTCAACCGCGCCGACGTCGAACTTCCCCTGCTGGACACGCTGATCTGCGCCAACGGCACGCCCGGCCACATCGCGCCGGTCGACGACACCGCCGGCACGTACGGCGGGACCTGGCAGAACTCGACGATCCGGCAGCTCGGCGACTTCGGAGACGGCGTGCACGCCACCCAGGCCGCCGGCGCGTCGGTGAGCTACACGTTCAACGGCACCGGCGTCGACGTGCTCGGCGAGACCAACACCGACGGCGGCACGTTCACCGCAGCCGTGGACGGAAAGCCCGACACAGCAACGCATTCCGAGCACGGCGACGTGCGGCTGGCCCAGCAGGTCGTGTACTCCGTGCAGAACCTGCGCCCCGGCCGCCACACCGTCACCCTGACAAACGCCTCGGGCAACCTGCTCGTCGACGCCTTTGCCGTCACACCACAGGCTGTAAAGCCCGTGCACGACGTCAGCATCAGCGGACTCACCTTCACCGGCACCACCTGGACGCTGCCGTCCCACGTCGGCTACATCGACAACCAGGCCGGCGTGCAGTGGGCCGCGCAGGCTCCGCACGCCCCGATCCGGCCGCCGGCCGCGCTTGAGTTCCACCGTGGCAAGAACATCACCGTCACCGGCGACACCTTCACTCACCTCGGCGGCGTCGGCGTCGCCTTCGCCGACGGCACCCAGAACTCGTCGATCACCCGGAACACCATCACCGACACCAGCGCCGGGGGAGTGGCGGTCGGCGAGGTCGACGACTACTACCTCACCGATCCGTCGCGGATGACCCTGAACACCACCATCGCCGACAACACGATCTCCAACGTGGGCCAGGACTATCACGACGCCGTCGGCATCTGGGCCGGGCACGGCCGCGACACCGTCATCGACCACAACGAGATCGCCCACACCCCGTACTCCGGCATCTCGCTGGGCTGGGGATGGGGCTGGGCCTCGCCGTGCGAGCTCCAGGCCAAGCAGGGGCTGGCCGTGTGCCGGCGCGGCACCATCTACTCCGGCGACAACCACATCACCGGCAACAACGTCCACGACGTGATGCGGACCCTGCTCGACGGCGGACCGATCTACACGCTCGGCGGCCAGGACCCGACGGCCCAGAGCACGGTGATCGGCAACTGGGTGCACGACGCCCCGAACAACAACAACATGCTCTACCACGACGAGGGCAGCTCGTACTGGAACACCCACGACAACGTGGTGAGCAACCAGACCGGGCGGTGGGTCGGCATGTGGACGCCGACCATCCACGACATCACCATCCACGACAACTTCACCGACAACACCGTGGTGAAGAACCTCGGCACCAACGTGACGATCACCAACACCACGGTCGTCACCGGCGGCAACTGGCCGCCGGCCGCGCAGGCGATCATGGCGGCGTCCGGGCCTCGCAGGTAGGAGGGTGGAGTTGCCTGGCCGGCGGCGTGGTCCGGCCAGGCAACGCTCCCTCGTCGCTCAATGACTGCGGAGGAAGGTCAGCAGGTCGGCGTTGACCTGGTCCGCGAGCGTGGCGGTGAGGCCGTGCGGCGCGCCGGGGTAGTAGATCTCCTGGGCGCCGGGGATGAGCCGGGCCGACTTGCGGGCCGAGTCGTGGACGGGGACGATCTGGTCGTCCTCGCCGTGCATGACGAGCGTCGGCACCTTGATCCTGCGCAGGTCGTCGGTGAAATCCGTCTCGGAGAAGGCCTTGATGCTCTCGTAGGCGTTCTTGGCGCCGGCCTGCATGCTCCACAGCCAGAACTGATCCAGGATTCCCTGGGAGACCTCCGCGCCCGGCCGGTTCGCGCCGTAGAACTTGATCGCGAGCTCCCGGTAGAACTGGGAGCGGTCGCCGGCCACGCCCGCCCGCAGGCCGTCGAAGACCTCCAGCGGTAGGCCTTCGGGGTTGGCCTGGGACTTCAGCATGATCGGCGGCACGGCCGAGAGCAGCACCGTCTTGGCGACCCGCCCGGTCCCGTGCCGCCCGATGTACCGCGTGACCTCCCCGCCGCCGGTGGAGTGACCGACCAGCGCCGCGTCGCGCAGGTCGAGCGTGTCGATCACGGCGGCGAGGTCGTCGGCGTAGCCGTCCATGTCGTTTCCGGACGAGGGCTGGCTGGAACGGCCGTGACCGCGCCGGTCGTGCGCGATCACGCGGTGGCCCCGTTGCGCCAGGAACAGCATCTGGCCGTCCCAGGCATCGGCGTTCAGCGGCCAGCCGTGTGAGAACACCACGGTCGGGCCTTGGCCCCAGTCCTTGTAGTAGATCTCGGTGCCGTCCGCGGTGCTGATCGTACTCACGGGATCGGACCTCCTCTCCGCAGCGACGGCCTTCGCGTGAGCGATCCTCGGTCCAGGAGTCTCACGGCGACTGAATCTATCGGCAGATCCAGCCGGGCAGCTATCGGGCTGTCGGCGATTCACCATGGCCAGTCGCTGTCGTTGGCGGCGTTTGTCTCCGTAGTCATCATGCCGCGTGGGACCGCTGTTGCTCGGCGTGTGTGAAGCAGACGCTGTCGAACAAAATCCTTGTCCAGCCGGCGAGTGCGCAACCTGGACGTATCGCGCCCGGAGCCACTGTGCGCTACCGTCCGAATGGACTGACCATCGATCGCCTGTCCATAAGCGACACTCTGACATCGCTCTCGGGAACGATCCCTCTATCGCCGATGGGCAAGACAACCATTTCGACCGTGTTCGGAATCGGCGTCCTGGGCTCACTCGCCACGCCCCGACCGAGCACGGCAGCGGCTTCCCGAAGGAGATCACCATGACTGTGCCACGCGAAGCACCCGCGGCGCCGGATGTCCTGTCTGATCCTGTGCGCAATCGAGGTGTCGCGTTCACGCACTCGGAGCGGGCGGAGCTCGGTCTGATCGGACGATTGCCGTCCGCCGTGCTGACGCTGGACCAGCAGGCCCAGCGCGCGTACAGCCAACTACGCCGGCAGACCGGCGACCTGGCCAAGAACGTGTACCTCGAGCAGCTGCACGACCGCAACGAGGTGCTGTACTACCGGCTCCTGACCGACCACCTGGCCGAACTGCTGCCGGTGGTCTACGACCCCACCGTCGGGGCGGCGATCGAAACCTACTCCCACGAATACCGCCGTCCGCGCGGTGTCTTCCTGTCCATCGACCAGCCCGATTCGATTGCCACCGCGTTCGAGTCGCTGGGGCTGGGGCCCGACGACGTCGATCTGATCGTGTGCACCGACGCGGAGGAGATCCTCGGCATCGGCGACTGGGGCGTGGGCGGCATCCAGATCGCGGTCGGCAAACTGGCCGTCTACACCGCTGCCGCGGGGATCGACCCGCGCCGGGTGATCCCGGTGTCCCTGGACGTCGGCACGGACAACGAGACACTGTTGAACGATCCGCTGTACCTCGGCAACCGGCACGCACGCGTCCGCGGGGCGGCCTACGACGCGTTCATCGCCCGATACCTGGACACCGCCTCGACGCTGTTCCCCAACGCGCTGCTGCACTTCGAGGACTTCGGGCCGGGCAACGCCCGGCGGATCCTGGTCACCTACGGCGACCGGTACCGGATCTTCAACGACGACATGCAGGGCACCGGCGCGATCACCCTGGCCGCCGCGCTGTCGGCGGTGAAGGTATCCACAGTGCCGATGCGGGAGCAGAAGTTGCTGGTGTTCGGGGCCGGCACCGCTGGGGTGGGCATCGCCGACCAGCTGCGTGACGCCATGATCCGTGATGGCGCCACCGCCGAACAGGCGACAGCGCAGGTGTGGCTGGTGGACAAGCAGGGACTGCTCACCAGTGACATGACCGATCTGCGTGACTACCAGCAGCCCTACGCCCGCGACCCGGCAGAGGTCAAGCACTGGGGCGTCGACAGTGGGCCGATCACCCTGCTCGACGCGGTTCGGCACGTGAAGCCGACGATTCTGCTGGGTACCTCAACGGCGCACGGCGCGTTCACCCGGGAGGTCATCGAGACGATGAGCGCCGGCACGCGGCGGCCGATCGTGTTCCCGATCTCCAACCCGACCTCCCGGATCGAGGCCATGCCCGCCGACGTCATCGCCTGGTCGCGGGGCAGGGCGTTGGTCGCGGTCGGCATCCCGGTCGCGCCGGTGGAATACGAGGGGGTGACCTATCAGATCGGCCAGGCCAACAACGCGCTGCTGTATCCGGGGCTGGGCCTGGGCACGATCGTCGCCGGCGCGTCGAAGGTGACCGCGGGCATGCTGCTGGCCGCGGCCGAGGCGGTGGCCGGCCAGGTCGATGTCGGCATGCCCGGCGCGGCCCTGGTGCCGCCGGTGGAGAACCTGCGCGCGTCCTCGGCGACCACGGCCGTCGCGGTGGCCCGGGCCGCGGTCGCCGACGGCGTCGCGACCAAGACGCTGGACAACCCCGTCCAGGCGGTGCAGGACGCGATGTGGCAGCCCGTCTATCCCGCCGGAGGACAGACGTCATGACCGACACCGGCGATCCAGCACCGCCGATCCTGGATGTCCCCATCGGCATCGCGGCCACCGGGACCCGCAGGGAGTCCGACAGTCTCGGCGAGGTCGAGGTGCCGGCGGATCGATACTGGGGCGCACAGACCCAGCGCAGCCTGAAGCACTTCGCGATCGGTCGAGACCGGATGCCGAAGGAGGTCTATCACGCCTACGGATACGTGAAGAAGGCGGCAGCCGCCGTGAACACCAAGGCCGCGCGGCTGCCGGCGTGGCAGGGCGGGCTGATCGGCCGTGTCTGCGACGAGGTGATCGGCGGCGCCCTGGACACCGAGTTCCCGCTGTACGTGTTCCAGACCGGCTCGGGCACCCAGTCGAACATGAACGTCAACGAGGTCATCGCCAACCGGTGCATCCAGTTGGTGGGCGGCACGCTGGGCACCAAGCGGCCGGTGCACCCCAACGATCATGTGAACATGGGCCAGTCGAGCAACGACACCTTTCCCACTGCGATGCACATCGCCGCGTATTCGATGACGACGGACCGGACGCTGCCCGCCCTCCGACGGCTGCGGGACGCGATCCAGGACAAGGCCTCGAGGTGGGCGGACGTGGTCAAGATCGGCCGCACCCACCTCGAGGACGCGACGCCGCTGACCGCAGGCCAGGAGTGGTCCGGATACGCCGGCGCGCTCGACGACGCGATCGACGAGGCCGAACACGCCACCGCCGGGCTGCTGAAGTTGGCGATGGGCGGCACCGCCGTCGGGACAGGGCTCAACGCCCCGCCCGGATTCGGCGCCGAGGTCGCCGCGGAACTCGCGTCGATGACCGGCGCGCCGTTCACGACCGCGCCGAACAAGTTCGCCGCCCAGGGCACCCTGGATGCGATGGTGCGCGGGCACGCCGGGCTGAAGGCGGTGGCCGTGACCCTGTTCAAGATCGCCAACGATCTGCGGTGGCTGGGCTCGGGGCCGCGGACCGGGTTGCACGAGCTGATCCTGCCCGCCAACGAGCCTGGCTCCTCGATCATGCCCGGCAAGGTCAACCCCACCCAGGCCGAAGCCATGCTGATGGTGGCCGTCCAGGTCATCGCCGCCGACGTCGCGGTGACGATGGGTGGCGCCGAGGGCAACTTCGAGCTCAACGCGTTCCGCCCCGTCCTGATCAGCAACTACCTGCACTCGGCGCTGATCATGGCCGACATGTGCGACCACTTCCGCCAGTACATGATCGAGGGCGCGGAGCTGAACCGGGCCAGGCTGGCGGAGAACATCGACCGGTCGGTGATGATGGTGACCGCGCTGTCGCCGCTGATCGGATACGACCGGGCCTCGATCATCGCCCACCACGCCATCGACCACGACCTCACCCTGAAGCAGGCCGCGCTGGCCAATGGCGTCGGCGAGGAGTTGTTCGACCGGGTCGTCGACCCGCTGGCGTTGACTCGAGGCGGGAGCGCCGACATGTCCTCCACCCCCCGAACCGCAGGGGGCGATCCGCGTCAGTGACGTCCATGCGCCGTGCACGACGTGGCCGCGGCTGGACGCCTGGGCGGATGCTGGACTTGATCGTGTCGCGATTCGTCCGAAGGAGCGGGCGTCGTGGAGGTTCGGGATCGGAGGTCTTGATGAAGGTCATCGTGGACCTCACCCGGTGTCAGGGATACGCGCAGTGTGCGTTCGCCGCGCCAGAGGTGTTCGCCATGCGGGGGGACGAGGCGTTGCTGTACGACTCGGATCCGGGCCAGGGCCAGCGGGAGAGGATCGAACGGGCGGTGGCCGCCTGCCCGGTCCAGGCCATCCTCGTCGACCGGGAGGGCGGGCGGCACCGCCTGTCGCCCGAGACCTCGCGCGGCCTCGGCGAGGAGATGGAGCGCATTGGGCGCATCGTCATCGTCGGCGCCTCGCTGGCCGGCCTGCGGGCCGCCTCGGTGCTGCGCCGGGAGGGCTTCGCCGGCTCGCTGACCATGATCGGCGACGAAGCTCATCCGCCGTACGACCGGCCGCCGCTGTCCAAGCAGGTCCTGATCGGCCGCGCCTCGGCACAGGGCACCGTGCTGCCCCGCCATGACGAGTTCGATGTGCGCTGGCGGTTGGGGGTCCCGGCCACGGGTCTCGACCTGGGCGGCAAGCAGGTGATCCTGGCCGATGGCCAGCGCGTGCGATTCGACCGGATGCTCATCGCGACCGGGTTGCGGGCCCGCGCGTGGCCGAAGGAGACAGCGGCCGGACTCGACGGGGTGTGCACGATCCGCACCCCGGAGGACGCGGAGGGACTGCGCAGGCGACTGGCCGCCGGCCCCAGCCGGGTGCTGGTCATCGGCGCCGGGTTCACCGGCTGCGAGGTGGCTGCCGCGTGCCGCGAGCTGGACGTGCTGGTCACCATGGTCGACCGGGGACCCGCGCCGCTGGCGGGGGCCCTGGGCGCGGTGATCGGCCGTATCGCGGCCCAGATGCATCGCGACCACGGGGTCGACCTGCGCTGCGGCGTTCAGGTCGAGGCGCTGGAAGGCGACCGGGACGGGCGGCTGCGGCGGGCCCGACTGTCCGACGGCACCACGATGGAGGTCGATGTGGCGGTGGCCGCGCTGGGCAGTGTCCGCAACGTCGAGTGGCTGGAGGGCGCGGGGCTGGCGGCGGGGCCGTGGGGTGTGGCCTGCGACGCCGGCTGTCGGGCTGTCGATGCCAACGGTGTCGTCACCGACGATGTGTTCGTCGCCGGCGACGTGGCGCGCTTCCCCCATCCCGTCTACGGCTTCCAGTACCTCGCCCTCGAACACTGGGGAAACGCCGTCGCCCAGGCGGAGATCGCCGCCCACAACATGATCAGCCCACAGAGCCGGCGCTGGGCGCACCTGGCGCTGCCGGAGTTCTGGTCCACGCAGTACGACGCCGAGATCAAGTCGGTCGGCGTCCCGACCTACGCCGACCAGGTCGTCATCCCCCAGGGATCGGTGGCCCAACGCCGCTTCGTCGCCGTGTACGGCTACCGCGGGCGCATCACCGCCGCGGTCGCCTTCAACCAGTCCAAGTGGCTGGAGTTCTACGCGGGACTGATCAACCAGGCGGCCCCGTTCCCGCCGTCCTTCCGCACTGTCGACCAGCCTCCCGACGTGCACCCGGTGCCGGCCGAGGTGCCGGTGCGGCCCACCTATCAGGCCACCGTCGTGGTCACCGGCCACACCCCTGGCCAGCGGCGGGCCACGTTGGTACGCCGACCGTACCTGTGACACCGGAGATGCCGACCATGACCGGAAGCAGCGTCTGGCAGCAGATTCTCGACCACTCCCACCGCGCCGACCCGTACCCGCTCTACACCGAGCTGCGCAAGACACCCGTGCGGCAGGTCGAGGACGGCAGCTACGTGGTGAGCACCTACCCGGAGATCGTCGCCCTGCTGCACGACCCGCGGCTGAGCTCGGATCTGCGCCATCTTCCCGAGATGGGCACCGTGTCCGGCGAAGGCCCTGGGCTGCCGCCGAGTTTCATCCGGCTCGACCCACCCGAGCACGACCGGATCCGGCGCCTGCTGACGTGGGATTTCGGGCCTCCGCACCGCCCCGGTCGCGTCGACGGCATGCTGCCCGACATGCGGGTGATCGTCACCGGCCTCATCGACGACCTGGTGGGCAAGACGCGGGTGGACATCGTCGACGAGTTCGCCTATCCGTTCCCGGTCACGGTGATCTGCCGGCTGTTGGACGTGCCTCGCGAGGACGAACCGCGCTTCCAGGCGTTGTCCGACGCGCTCATCCAGGTCGCCGACCCGACCACCGGATCGATCACCGAGCGGGACCGCCAACGGAACAAGGCCATGGCGAACCTGGGGCAGTACTTCGGCGGGCTGCTCGACGCCCGCGCCGACCAGCCCGCCGGCGACGACCTGCTCTCCGGACTGTTGCGGGCTTCCGGTGGCGACGAGCCGATGACCCGCGCACAGGTGCTGGCCAACGCGGCACTGCTGCTCGTCGCCGGCCACGAGACGACCGTCAACCTCATCACCAACGGCATGCTCACCCTGCTGCGGCACCCCGAGGTGCTCGACCGGCTCCGTCGCGGCGAGGAACCCGATCTGGCCGCCCGGGTGGTCGAGGAACTCCTGCGCTACGAACCACCCGTGCACCTCCTGCCCGAAACCCGCAACACCCTCGACGACATCGAGATCGCCGGTGTCACCATTCCCGCGGGGTCACGAGTGACACTCGTGCTCGCCGCCGGCAGCCGCGACCCGGCGTTGACCCCTGACCCGGATCGTTTCGATCCGGACCGCGCGCACAACGAGCACCTGGGCTTCGGCGGCGGCGTCCACTACTGCTTCGGCGCCCCGCTGGCCCGTCCCGAGACCCGGATCGCCCTCACCGAGCTCGCGCAGCGGCTGCGCAACCCCCGACTCGTCGCCGACCCGCCGCCCTACCGGGCGAATCCCGGCCTGCGCGGTCCTCGGCACCTCTTCGTCGACATCGACGCCGTCGACCCCGCCCGGCCATGATCTGACTCGTCCGTTGTCATCGGTAGGAGACGACCAGCGGCTGTCCGGTCGACTGGGTGGGGGCGGTGACGGTGATCGTCCGCGTGGTGGCGTTCCAGGTGAAGGAACTACTCCGCCCGTTGACGGAGACGCTGCTCGGTGCCGACGCGTTCGTGAAGGCCACGGTCCACTGGCGCTGCGTGACCTGCCCGGCGAAGCTGCCCATGGCCGGCCCGATCCGGACCTGGTGCTGGCTGTCCGTGTACTGGATCGGCGTGGACGCGCTGTGCTTGGCGTCGGTGCCGTTGTCCTCGTACAAGGCAGTCTGGCCGTCGGCGCCGCCGGACGCAGTCACGGTCGCCTTGGTCAGCGGGTTCTGCACGTCGTTGGCGACGTTCGACGTGCGGGTGGTGACGATGCCGCCGGAACGCACGAACACCGGCATGGTGCTGAGGTCGGTGCTGACGTTCTGCGTCGTGCCGCCGGCGTAGGTCTTGCCGGTGAAGTAGTCCGTCCAGCTGCTGCCGGGCGGGAACCAGACCGACGTGGTCGCGGTGCTGCCCGGCGTCGTCACCGGCGCCACCAGCACATCCGGCCCGTACAGGTACTCGTTGCCGTCCTGGGCGTACGCGTCCTGCTCGTTCGGGTACTGGAGGTAGAGTGGCCGCACCACCGGCAGCCCGCTGGTGGCCAGCGTGTACGTGTACGGGACGAGATCCTCGCGCAGGTTCAGGAACTTCTCGGCGGAGTTCTTCGCGTCCGTGCCGTACTGCCAGGGCAGACGGTCGCTGTGGTTGCCGTGCAGCCGGTCGATCGGCTGGAACGTGCCGAGCTGCACCCACCGGGCGTAGAGGTCGTCGGGATCCTTGGTGCTGCCCGGTTCCGAGCCGGCGGCCTGCGTGCCGTCGTTGTTGAAGCCGCCGATGTCGTGGCTCACCGCGGAAAGGCCGGTCGCCGCCGACTCGCCGGGGGTGTAGCCGACTTCCCACTTCAGCACCGACCAGTTGGACGTGGTGTCACCGGTGAAGTGCATGGTGGTCCGCTTGTCGGCCCACGGCCCGGTCGGCAGCCCCGCCTGCCCGCTGTAGCCGCCGGCCTGGAGCGACCCGTACGCCCGGGAGAACGCGAAGCCGCGGCCGATCAGCTTGTCGCTGTCGGTGGCGTACTGCTGGTTGATCCACGCGTCCGGCGTGACGCCCGGCAGCGACGAGAAGGAGTTGTCGCAGCACCAGTCCAGCCACCAGAAGTCCGCGCCCTGCTGCTCCATCGCCTGGTGCAGGTCGAAGTAGGCCTTGAGCTGGTCGGGCTGGCCCCAGTCGAAGACGTAGGTGTCGCCGGACTTGGCGAGCCCGTTGTGGGCGGTGGCCTGTGCCTGCGCGAACTGGGGGTCGTTCGGCACGATGCTGGAGTGGATGTTGAGGGTGTTGTGCAGCCCCTGCGCCGCCGACCAGTCGAAGAAACCCTGGGGATCGGGGAACTTCGCCGGATCCATCTCCCAACCGTCCCACGTGCTCGGGGACTTGAAGTCGGTGTCGGTGACCAGCACGTCCAGCGGCACGCCGTCGGCGCGGAACTTCGGCAGGATGGTGTTCTCGTACTGGGCGGCGGTCCGGTCGTAGTACTCGGAGTACCAGACCCCGTAGGCCCAGCGGGGGAGGAGCTCGGAGGGGCCGGTCAGCCGCGCCAGGTCGGACAACCCGCGCTGGTAGTCGTGGCCGTAGCCGAAGACGTAGCCGTCCTGGTAGGGGAGCCCGCTGTGGCCGGGCCGCTGGCTGACGGTTCCGTTGCTGTACAAGGCCGACGTGGTGTCGTCGAGCAGGCTCCAGCCGTCCTGGTACAGAAGGCCGGGCGTGGTGACCGCGTAGCCGTTCACGCCGTCGAGGCCGCGGCGGTAGCCGCCGAGCGGGGCGTGCGGGGCCAGCAGCGGAGAGCCGGTGGGCGTCACCGCGACGGTGTCGATGTTCAGCTGGCAGCTGTTGGCGTCCGGACATCCGATCGCCACGTCATTTGCGCCGGCTTGAAGCGTGACCGGGGTGGCGATCGTGCGCCAGGCGTCCCAGCTGCTGGTGGTCGGCAGCGACACGGGAGTGCCCTGCACGGTCACCGGCCGCGGGGCCGGCTGGGCGTTGGAGTACCGCAGCTGCAAGGCATACGTGCCGGCTGCCGGCACGCCGGTGACGTGGATCGTGTCGCTGGCGCCGGTGCCGAGACCGGCGACGAAGCCGCTGCCGGAGAAGTCGTTGTGGTCGGTGGCCAGCGACGCCGAGCCGCCGAACGCGCCGGCCTCCGCCTCGCACACGCCCCCGTACGCGCAGGTGCTGGCCGCCGGTGGGGGAGGAGCGGGGTAGCCCGCGCCGGGGGTGACCAGCGCGAGGCTGTCGATGTTCACGTTGCCGGAGTCGTTGGGGCCACGGGCGATCGTGACGTTGTGCGTGCCGGCCGTCAGCGTGAGGGTCGTGGACACCAGCGCCCACGTGTTCCAGTCCGCAGTGGTCGGCAGGGTGAGGGTGTGCGCGACGCCGTCCGCCGAGGCGGTCAGCGTGCGGGTCGTGTTCTGCCCGTCGCCGCCGGTCGCGTTGGCGTAGCGGGCGTCGAGCTGGTAGCTGCCGTCGGACGGCACCGTCACCTGGAACGACAGCGAGTTGCCGGTTCCCTGGAAGCCGGCGGCGAAGCCGCGGCCCGTGTAGCCGGTGTGGTCGTTGGCGACGGCGATGCCATTCAGCGTCAGGTCCTCGGCCTCGCAGAGCACGCCGGGGGAGCAGGAGGGGACCACCCACGGCCGTCCGGTCACGGTCTGCGCGCCGGCCTTCAGCTGCACCTGGAGGTTGTCGCTGCTGAACGCGCCGGAGCCGGTCCTGTACCGCAGCGTCAGCGACCCCGTGTCGATGGTCAGCCAGCCGTTCGCGGTGGAAGTGCTGAACTGGGTGTTGGGGAAGCCGTCCCGGCCGATCGCGTTGAACGTCGGTGCGTCCACGAACTTCGTGTCGCCGGCGTACTCGGTGCGGATCAGCGTGGGCGAGAGGACCTCGAATCTGGCGTTGCCCGACGTCACGGCGTGCACGCGGGCGCGAGGCGCGGCTGAAGCCGCTGGTAGTTGGACGGACGTCGCGACCAGCAGCAGGGCCAGACCCGTCGCGACGCTGCGAACAGAGCTCATGGTCACTCCTCGGCGGCAGGGTTCGAGGTGACGCTCTGAATCGGTTCTACGGCCTCGACACAACGTTGTAAAGCATCTTGTCCACCATGGACACGGGGTTGACGTGGGGGAAATGTCAGGGACGTCCCGGATGCGAGGGCACGTCGCAACGGCGAAGGTGGCGGACGTGACGACATCCGATGACCAGCAGGTGGCCGAGCTCGAGGCGTTCGCGGCCGCGTACCGCGCCGCGGCGGCCGGCGTGAGCTACTCCGGGTGGCATGCCGGCGCGCGCACCGCTGGCAACAGACTGTTGGCCTATCACGACTCCGGCGCCGAGGCGGAGGTCGTCTTCCGGCCGGGGGAGCGGCCCCTGTTCAACATCATGCAGAACGGGCACCGCCGGCCCGACGACGACCGGCCGTTCACGGTGTGGAGCGTGACGCCGGCGATCTGCGGCACGGTCGAGCCGGGGGTGCGCCGGCTGGAGGTGATCAGCGGGACGGGCGCGGTCGTGCCGGCGGACATCGTGGCCCACACCTTCGCGGTGGACCTCCAGTTGGCCCCGCCGCCGGTGCTGCCGGACACGGCGTCGATCGACGACCGGCTGGACGAGGTCTGGGGCCTGAACGGGCAGGCGCACGAGCTTGCGCGGCGGCTGACGGCGCGGGTCCACGGCGACGACGGGCTGCTGTACGAGGGTTCTCTTCTGAACCTGAAGCACTATAACTTCAGTGACGACTGAAAACAGTCCGACCGGAAGGGCCGGAGCCAACAGCGGCCAGGAGTCCCGAAGATCGGGACGGGGCCGCCGCCGATGGTAGGAATGGCGGGTGAGCGAGCTCCAGAAGACGGATGACGGGTTGCGGCTGGCCGAGCGGGAAGCGGTGGAACTCGCCAGTGAGCTGATCCAGATCGACACCACCAACACCGGGGATCCCGCGACGCTGGTGGGGGAGCGGGCGGCCGCCGAGTACGTGGCGGGCAAGCTCGCCGAGGTCGGCTACGAGACGACGTACGTGGAGTCGGGGGACCAGGGGCCCGGCCGTGGCAACGTGGTCGTGCGCCTGGCCGGCGCGGATCCCAGCAGGGGAGCGCTGCTGGTGCACGGCCACCTGGACGTGGTGCCGGCGGACGCGTCGGAGTGGTCGGTGCACCCGTTCTCCGGCGCCGTCCAGGACGGCTACGTGTGGGGCCGCGGCGCCGTCGACATGAAGGACATGGTGGCGATGAGCCTGGCGGTGGCCCGCCGGCTCAAGCGGGACGGCATCGTGCCCCGGCGGGACATCGTGTTCGCCTTCCTGGCCGACGAGGAGGCCGGCGGGCAGCAGGGGGCGAGCTGGCTGGTGGACAACCGGCCGGAGCTGTTCGAGGGCTGCACGGAGGCGATCAGCGAGGTCGGCGGCTACTCGATCACGCTCAAGGACGGCGTGCGGGCGTACCTGGTGGAGACCGCCGAGAAGGGCATCGCCTGGCTCAAGCTGCGGGTGCGCGGCCGCGCCGGGCACGGCTCGATGGTGGCGGAGGACAACGCCGTCACCAAGCTGTCCGAGGCCGTGGCCCGGCTCGGCCGGCACCGATTCCCGGTGGTGCTCACGGATTCCGTGCGCGAGTTCCTCGCCGGCGTCACCGAGCTGACCGGCCTGGAGTTCCCCGAGGACGATCTGGACGGCGCGATCGCCAAGCTGGGCGGCATCTCCCGGCTCGTCGGCGCAACGCTGCGGGACACCGCCAACCCGACCATGCTCAACGCCGGCTACAAGGCGAACGTGATCCCGTCGGTGGCGGAGGCGGCCGTCGACTGCCGGATCCTGCCGGGCCGTGAGGAGGCGTTCGAGCGGGAGCTGGCCGAGATCCTGGGGCCGGACGTGGAGCGGGAGTGGCTGAGCCTGCCGCCGGTGGAGACGACGTTCGACGGGGCCCTGGTGGACCGGATGCACAGCTCGATCCTGGCCGAGGACCCGGGGGCGAAGCTGCTGCCGTACATGCTGTCCGGCGGCACGGACGCGAAGTCGTTCCAGCGGCTGGGGATCCGCAACTTCGGCTTCGCGCCGCTGAAGCTGCCCGACGACCTGGACTTCACGGCGCTGTTCCACGGCGTCGACGAGCGGGTCCCGGTCGAGGCCCTCGAGTTCGGCACCCGCGTCCTGGATCGCTTCCTTCGAGAGGCATGATAGTACTATAGCTTCAGTGGCGACTAAAACTAATCCCACTCGCCACAACACAAGCCAAACCGCTGAAGAGCGAACCCGGCCGCGTCGCACCGAGTCCCAGGCGCGGCCGGGCAGTGGAGGTCGGACTCGCCGGGTCAGAAGGTGATCTCCGCGAAGGGGTCGGCCGGGATCACACCCTCCGGCATGACGAGTCGGGCCCGCTCGGTGATCGCCTCGAAGCGGTTGTACTGGTCAAGCAGGTTCTGATGGCTGGACCAGTCGGCGCTCAGGCCGGTCACCATCTCCGGCACGGTCCGGATGATCCTGACCAGCTCGCTCAGCTGTGAGGTCACCCGCCACTGGGCGCCGAAGTCGGCGGCGGCCAGGTCCACGGCCGCCGAGTAGGCGTCGTTGTGCCGGCTCATCTCCAGCACCCACGCCTCGCCGGCGACGGGGTTGGTGCCGACCAGGGCGTGCGTGGCCTGATCCACCTGGGTCACCTGGGCGAGATCCTGGGTCGAGAGGAAGCTGAGCGCCTTCTCCTTGACGTCCAGCGTCAGCGAGCTCCACACCCGGTCCGGGTCGTTCGGGTTCACGTGTCCTCCTGGGGTCTCGGCCGTTCGGGCCGTAGCACACGTGGGGCGCGGCGCCGTCCAGATACCGGCCGGCCGAGACCACCGGGTCGGCGCCACCCGACTGGCGTCAGGGTCACGTCGGAATTCGAAATGGCGACATGGCCGACCGGTTGTCCACCGCCATTGTTCGCCCCTCGGGCAATATCGCCTTCACCATTGATCGCGCGGCGGGCGTTGTCGCGGTTGTTGAGTACGGTGATCCCTGTCGAGAGAATGGATGAGGATGACTCGGAAACTCTTCGTCGCCGGCCTGACGGCCCTGGGATTGCTGGCGTTCGCGGGCGCGGCGTTGGCCGAGGCCCAGGCCGAGCCGCCGAAGTTCATCGGGACGTACAGCCGGGCGGCCTGCATCGGGACGGCGTCGTACCTCAATCTGCATTCGGAGCCGCCGTTCGATTATTACTGCGTGAACCGGCCCGGCGGCAGGTCCGACCTCTATCGGAATCAGGGCTGAGGATTTCAGGACCAGACGCGGTCCAGATCCTCGGCGTAAAAGGTGATGGCCCGGTGGTAGCGCTGGATGTCGGGGTCGGAAGTGGTGTCGGCGAGCAGGGTGAGCAGCGACGCCACCGCCTCCTTGGCGTCGCCGGCGTTGTACCGGGCCATTGCGAGGAACACGGCAAGCGCGCGGTCGCCCGGGAACTCGGCGGCGCCGGCCGCCAGCACGCCGACGGCCTCGGCGTACATGCCGAGCGACCGGTACGTGCTGCCCAGACCGAGCGTGGCGCCGCGGCGCTCGGCGGCGGAGAGTCCGTCGCCGTCGAGCGCCCGCACGTAGAACGGGACGGCTTCGCGTTCGAGGCCGAGCAGGTCGTGCACCCACGCGGTCTGGTAGGCGACCTGGACGTGGTCGGGCGCGACCGTCGACAGGTGCAGCAGCAGGTCCCGGGCCTGGTCCAGCGAGCCGGACTCGCGTAGCGACACGGCCCGGGCCAGCTGCTCCTCGACATCGATCACACGGTGACCTTCTCACGCCGTTGGAGCAGCGCGCGCTCGGCGGCTGTCCACGCGGTGGTGGTGAGCAGGTAGATGCCGGCCGCGAGCGGCACGAACATCGCGAACACGACCGTGCCGAAGGGCAACGCCCGCAGCAGCTTGGGGCCGGTCATGCGCATCGCCGTCCACGTGGCGACGCCGGCCATCAGCGCGAACAGACAGACGGCGGCGAGGCTCGGCGAGGTGAGGAACACCGTGCTCAGGGGCGTGCCGAGCAGTGTGTGGGTGAGCAGCAGGTTGGGGTGGCCGCCGACGGTCGGCGACAGGAACAGCCGGTACATCACGGAGAAGATCGGCAGCTGGATGAGCATGGGCAGGCAGCCGGCGAACATGCCCTTGCCCTCGCCGCCGTAGAAGGCGGCCAGTTCCTGGTTGAGGCGGTCGGGGTTGTCGCGGTGTTTGTCCTGGATCTCCTTGAGCTTGGGCATGACGGCGGCACGGGCCTTCTCGCCGCGGACCTGGATGCGGGCCAGCGGGTGCAGGCAGAGTCGGATGATCATGACGAAGGCGACGATGGCGCCGGCGGTGCCGGTGAGCGGCGCGAGCCAGTTGACCAGGTGGTAGGCGGCGTCGATGAACGGGTCGAGAAAGGACAGCATGAGGGGGCCCTTCAGCGGAGGGTGAGAAATAGGTGCCTGGGGTGGGTCAGGCCGCTGAAGGTGCTCGGGATCGGGTGTGTCCGGGCGCGTCCGGGTCGAGTTGGCGCAGCACGCGGCGGCTGCGGGCCTGCTCGCGGTGGGCCAGGCCGACGGTGCGGCGGACCGCGTGGTCGGCGTGGCGGGTGGAGCAGAGGTGGATGGCCAGCGCGGCGATGAGGACGCCGGCGAGCAGGACGAGGCTCGCGAGGCCGGGGCCGGCGGTCATGAGGGTGGTGAAGGTCGTGACGAGTTCGTGCACGATCCATCCCCTCCTACGGCGCGGTCACTACTCCAGAGGGTACGACATCGGTCGCAGGTGTCCTGACTACATGACACGATCCTTGAATGGTGGACGAGCTCTTTCCGCTGGAAGACGGAGTCGGGCTGAACGTGGTTCGGGCCGGCGCTCCGGACGCACCGGTGACCGTGGTGCTGGCGCACGGTTACGCGTTGGATCACCGCAGCTGGCATCGGGTGATCCCGGAGTTGGCGCACGACGAGTTGCAGGTCGTGGCCTACGACCATCGCGGCCATGGGCAGTCGGGGCCGGCGACGCCGGAGACGGCGACGATCGAGCAGCTCGGTGACGACCTGGCCGAGCTGATCGAGCGCGGTGTCGACTCGGAGCGGGTGGTCGTGGTGGGCCACTCGATGGGTGGCATGGCGACGATGGCGCTGGTGGAGCGGCATCCGCGGCTGTTCGCGCGGCGGGTGTCGGGGTTGGCGTTCCTGTCGACGGCGGTGGGTCGGCGGGGCGAGTCGTCGCTGGCGTGGCCGCAGGCCGTCGGGAAGCTCGTGGAGGAGTTGGAGAAGGTCTTCGGGCCGGTGGTGCGGCATATCCGGGGGCGGATCGAGCCGGCGAAGGCGGCGGGCCTGAAGTGGTGGCTGTTCGGCGACGACGCGGACGAGGACGACGCGGCGTTGACCGCGGAGATGGTGGCGGAGCACTGGCCGGCGACGGTGGCGCTGTTCCGTCCGGCCTTCGACCGGTACGACCGGGAGGCGGCGTTGACGGTGGCGGCGCGGGCGCCGGTGGTGGCCGCGGTGGGGGAGAAGGACCGGTTGTGTCCTTCGTCGAACGCGCAGGCTCTGGTGAAGGCGGTGGGGGCCGGGGACGCGGTGGTGCTGCCGGGCGCCGGGCACATGCTGCCGCTGGAGCGTCCTGACGAGGTGGTGCGGTTGGTGCGGGGTCTGGTCTAGCTGATGGGGCCGGGTGCGAGGCTGTCGGCTCGGCGCTTGCGGCGGAGCCAGACCTTGCGGGTGCCGTCGCCGTAGAGCAGGACCCGGGAGAGTTCCCAGCCGGCGAATTCGGCGTGGATGGCGAGCTGGGTGGCGGCGGTGCGGCGGGAGACGCCGGGCGGCAGTCGCAGGCCGCGGTACTCCCAGTCGCCGTCGACCACCTCGTTGGTGGCTGCTGTCATGGTGTGATCACCTGGACTCCTCCGCCGTCGGCGGACGCGACGAGCACGCGTCCGGTGTTGGGGTCGGCCGCCACCGAGTCGGGTTGGCGGACGGTGTTCAGGCGGTGGCGTTCGACGGGTTCGCCGCCGGCGATGTCGTAGCCGACCACCTGGTTGGTTGCGGTGAGGGTGACCCATGCGAGGTCGTGGGCGGGGTCGTAGGCGATCCCGTAGGGCGCGCCGGGCACGGGGTAGCGCTGGAGTTCGACGAGGGTGTCGGGTTTGTAGACGAGGAGTTCGCCGCCGCGGCTGTCGGTGACGAGGACCCGGCCGTACTTGTCGGTGACGGCGTTGGTGGCGCCGTCGCCGGCGCGCAGGCCGGCGCCGATGGTGCCGGCGGCGGGGTCGAGGTCGAAGACGGCGGTGCGGAGGCGGTCGAGGACGACGGCCTTGTCGCCGACGGGCAGGGCTTGGTCGGCGCTGGCGAGGCCGGTGATGGTGCGGTCGGTCTTGTCGCCGGTGAGGACGGCGACGGATTTCGTGTCGTGGAGGGCGACGAGGGTCTGGTCGCCCCGGGTGTTGGCGGCGACGGGGCCGCCGGTGAGTGTGATCTTGTCCACGGCGCCGGTGGGCAGGGTGATGCGTAGGAGGGCGTTGGCCGTGCGGACGGGGGCCAGCACGGTGTCGCCGGAGGTGCTGAGGTTGTCGACCCGGCCGGGCAGGTCCAGCGTCTTGGGTGGGGTGTTGAGGCTGGTCAGGTCGTAGAGGCGGAGCCCGGGCGGGTTGTCGACGGCGACGACGGCGGTGTGCTGGGCGGCGTCGACGGCGATGGCCGTGGCGTGCTGGCTCAGGGGCAGCACGGTGCCGGCGGGTGTGGTGGCGGGGGCCGGTGAGTTGGCCGGGGTGGCGGCGGTGACGGTGTCGGCGACCTGGAGGTCGTCTCCGCTGTTCTGGCCGGAGGAACACCCCGTGACCAGGGCGGTTCCGGCGATCAGGACGACGGCGAGCCGGCGCAACGGGGCCTCCTCGTGGTGCTGTGCTGCCTCCAGCATCCCCGACTGGCGCTTCGTGGTCACGTGGGGGTCACTTGCGTGTCATGTACAACACTCGGTCAGCCGAGCGGTCTTTCCGGATAGCCGAGTTCGATATCGCTCACGTCGTCCAGAGCGGCACGAATCGCCGGCGGGAGGACGAGGTCCTCGGCGGCGAGGCTGGCTTGCAGTTGGCCGGTGTCCCGTGCGCCGACGACGGGGGCGACGACGCCGGGCCGGTCGCGCACCCAGGCCAGGGCGACGGCGAGGGGTGTGGTGCCGAGGCCGTCGGCGGCGGTGACGACGGCTTGCACGATTCGGGCGGCGCGTTCGCTGCGGTGGTGTTCGACGTAGGGGGCGTAGTGCGGGGAGGCGCCGCGAGAGTCGCTGGGGGTGGCGTTGCGGTATTTGCCGGTGAGGACGCCGCGGCCGATGGGGGCCCAGCAGAGGATGCCGACGCCGTGGTGGTCGGCGGCGGGGGCGACCTCGCGTTCGATGCCGCGTTCGAGCAGGGAGTACTCGACCTGGGTGGAGACGATGCGGCTGGGGCTGGTGGCGGCGGCGGTGGCGAGCTGCCAGCCGGTGTAGTTGGAGACGCCGGCGTAGCGGATCTTGCCGGCCTGCTGGGCGGCGTCCACGGCGGACAGGGTCTCCTCGAGCGGGACGGTGTTGTCCCAGGCGTGCAGCTGCCAGAGGTCGATGTGGTCGACGGCGAGGCGGCGCAGCGACCCGTGCAGGGCCGTGAGCAGGGCGCCGCGGCTGGCGCCGCCGCCGAAGGGGCCGTCGTCGCGGCGGGCGACGGCCTTGGTGGCGATGATGACGTCGTCGCGTTCGACCACATCACCCACGAGCGCGCCGAGCATTTCTTCGGCGTCGGTGTAGACGTCGGCGGTGTCGACGAGGGTGCCGCCGGCCTCGATGTAGGCGGTGAGCTGCCTGGTGGCCTCTTCGGCGTCGGTGTCCTTGCCCCAGGTCATGGTGCCCAGCGCCAGCCGGGAGACCCGAAGGCCGCTGCGGCCGAGGTGTCGATGCTGCACGGGTGCGAGCCTATTCCGATCTTGGCCGCTAGGCCTGTTGCCGTAGAGGTTACTGACCGGTAGGGTCCGGCTCGTGCGACTTGGGCTGAACCTCGGATACTGGGGCGCGGGGAACGACGCGGACAACCTGGAGCTGGCGAAGGAGGCCGAGCGCCTGGGCTTCGCGGTGGTGTGGGCCGCCGAGGCCTACGGGTCGGACGCGCCGACGGTGCTGTCGTGGGTGGCCGCTCACACCTCGACGATCGACGTGGGCAGCGCGATCCTGCAGATCCCGGCGCGGACGCCGGCGATGGCGGCGATGACCGCGGCGACGCTGGACACTCTTTCGGGTGGTCGGTTCCGGTTGGGCCTGGGCGTGTCGGGGCCGCAGGTGTCGGAGGGCTGGCACGGGGTGCGGTTCGACAAGCCGCTGGCGCGCACCCGGGAGTACGTCGACATCGTGAAGTCGGCGCTGCGGCGGGAGAAGCTGCGCTACGAGGGCAGGCACTACACGCTGCCGCTGCCGGACGGCCCCGGCAAGGCGCTGACGCTGACGGTGCACCCGGTGCGGGAGCAGATCCCGATCTACCTGGCCGCGGTGGGGCCGAAGAATCTGGAGCTGGCCGGGGAGATCGCGGACGGCTGGCTGGCGGTGTTCTACTCGGCGGAGTTCGCGTCGGAGTCGCTGGCGCAGGTGCGGGCGGGTCGGGAGAAGGCCGGCAAGACCCTGGACGGGTTCGACGTGGTGCCGACCGCGCCGCTGGTGCTGGGTGAGGACTGGAAGACCGCCGCGGACCAGGTGCGGCCGTACGCGGCGCTGTACGTGGGCGGGATGGGCAGCCGGGAGAAGAACTTCTACAACAACCTGGCCTGCCGGATGGGCTTCGAGGCGCAGGCGGCCGAGGTGCAGGAGAAGTACCTGGCGCGGGACTACGCCGGGGCGATGGCGGCGCTGCCGGTGGAGTTCCTGGACGCGACGTCGCTGCTGGGGCCGGTGGAGCGGATCGCCGACGGCATGCAGGCGCTGGCCGGGGCCGGGGTGACGACGCTGACGGTGTCGCCGATGCACTTCGACCTGGACCTGAACGTGAAGGCGCTGCGCGCGGCGGCGGAGGCGCTGGACAAGTCGGGCGTGGCCTGACGGCCTACGGACTTCACGAGCGTGACCGGACCGTAGGCTGCGCGTGTGGCGACTCTGATTCTGCTGCGACACGCGCAGTCCACCGCGAACGGTTCCGGGGTGCTGGCCGGCCGGTCTCCCGGCGTGCAGCTGGCCGAGGCCGGGCAGGCGCAGGCGGCGAAGCTGGTTGCGCGGCTGGCCGGCGTGGAGTTGGCGGCCGTGGTGTCGTCGCCGCTGCTGCGCTGCCAGCAGACGATCGCGCCCCTGACCGGTGAGCGGGGGATCGAGCCGGTCATCGAGGACGACCTGTCCGAGGTGGACTACGGCGAGTGGACCGGCAAGGCGATCAAGGATCTGTTGAAGGAGCCGTTGTGGACGGTGGTGCAGCAGCACCCGTCCGCGGCGGTGTTCCCCGGTGGCGAGGGGTTGGCGTCGGTGCAGGCGCGGGCGGTCGCCGCGGTGCGCCGGCACGACGCGCGGATCACCGCCGAGCACGGGGACGAGGCCGTTTGGCTGGCGTGCAGTCACGGTGACGTGATCAAGGCGGTGCTGGCGGACGCGTTGGGCACGCACCTGGACTCGTTCCAGCGGATCGTCGCGGACCCGTGTTCGGTGTCGGTGGTGCGGTACACGAAGACGCGGCCGTTCGTGGTGCGGGTGAACGACCACGGGTCGGAGTACGCCGCGATCGTGCCGGTGAAGCCCAAGGAGGACGAGAACACCTCCGACGCCGTGGTCGGCGGTTCCACCGGCCCTTGATAACCGGAACGTCCACTCCGTATGCTCGAAGGCCCCGGTCCGCTGGACCGGGGCCTTCGACTGGGGACGGGTCAGTTCACGTTGACGCCGGACCAGGCGGCGGCCACGGCCTTGTACTCGGCGCTGGTGGCGCCGTACAGGTCGGAGGCGGCGGCCAGGGTGCCGGTGCGGGCCTGGGCGTACTTGGTGGTCGAGGTGAACTTGGTGGTCAGGGCGCGGAACCAGATGGCGGCGGCCTTGTCGCGGCCGATGCCGGTGACGGCCTTGCCGTTGGCCGTGGGGGAGTTGTAGGTGACGCCGTTGATGGTCTTCGTGCCGCTGCCCTCGGACAGCAGGTAGAAGAAGTGGTTGGCGACGCCGGAGGAGTAGTGCACGTCCTTGTTGCCGACGGTGGAGGACCAGTTGTCGGCCGAGTTGCCGTCCTTGGAGGGCTGGTCCATGTAGCGCAGCGGCTTGCCGTTGCCGAAGATGTCGATCTTCTCGCCGATCAGGTAGTCACCGACGTCGGAGGAGTTCTTGGCGTAGAACTCCACCATGGTGCCGAAGATGTCGCTGGTGGCCTCGTTGAGGCCGCCGGACTCGCCGGAGTAGACCAGGCCCGCGGTGGCGGAGGTGACGCCGTGCGACATCTCGTGCCCGGCGACGTCCAGCGCGGTCAGCGGGCGGGCGTTGCCCGAGCCGTCGCCGTAGGTCATGCAGAAGCAGGAGTCGTCCCAGAAGGCGTTGACGTAGCCGTTGCCGTAGTGGACCTTGCTCAGCGCGCCGACGCCGTTGTTCTTGATGCCGTTGCGGCCGAAGGTGTTCTTGTAGAAGTCCCACGTCTCGGCGGCGCCGTAGGCGGCGTCCGCGGCGGCGGTGTTGGTGGTGGCGGCCTTGCCGTCGCCGAACACGTTGTTCGCGCTGGTCACCAGGGTGCCGGTGCCGGAGCCGTGGTTGAGGGTGTTGACCTGCTGGTTGCCGCGGCTGCCGTCCTTGAGCTGGTAGGTGCTGCCGGACTGCGTGGTGGTCAGGGGGACGGTGCCGGAGTACTCGGTGTTGCCGGTTCCGGAGGCCTCCTCGATGCCGTTGTAGGAGTACAGCACCTTGCCGGTGGCGGCGTCGGTGAACACGTGCTGCTGGATCGGCGTCTGGTCGGCCTGCACGCCGGTGACCACGGTCTCGTAGGCCAGGGTGGGCGTGGTGTCGACGGCGTAGACGACCAGTTGCGGCGCGGACTTGGCCAGGTTGGAGCCAGTGACGGACGCGGCGGCCTCGCCGGCGGCGGCATTGGCCGACAGCTTCGGGGTGGTGGCCGGGGCGATGCGGTCGCGGGTGGCGTAGGTGACCGCCTGGACCGTGCCGGCGGCGTTCTCGTCGACGATCAGGTCGCCGCCGATGACCCGCAGGCCGGCGTAGGTGCGGTCGTAGCGCAGGTGGCGGGCGCCGCTGGCGTCGGTGACGACGTCCTTGACGACCAGCTTCTCCTGGCTGCCGAGCCCGAGCGTGCCGGCCAGCGCGGACGCCTGGTCGGCGGCCGCCGCGAGCGCGGCCTGCCGGGCGAGCAGCGGATTGGCCGGCGCGGCGGTGGCCGTGGTGAGCCCGGCGGTGGTGCCCAGCAGGGCCATCGTCACGGCCGCGGCGCAGCACAGGGTCACACGTTTCATCGACTCTCCTGGTTCCTGGGGCAGGGGTGTCCAGAAATCCACTGTTTCCGACGGATCGGACATCGGGAACGAGTTCGATCCTGCCGAGTCGCGAACACGGAACGTAATAGGGAAATCCCTTGCTCCGGCCATGGGACGTTGACTGTTAAGGACGTCCGACAGAAGGGGGAACACGGTGCGTAGTGTCGAGGTGGGGCCGGACGGGGCCCGGATGCGCTGGGTGGAGCTGCCCGGCGCCGAGCCGACGACGGTCTACCTGCACGGCCTGGGCTCGTCCGGCCCGGCCTATTTCGCCGAGGTCGCGGCGGCCACCGGCCGTCGGTCGCTGCTGGTCGACCTCCTCGGCTTCGGCCTGAGCGACCGGCCGGCGAGCTTCGGCTACACGATGGAGGACCACGCCGACACGGTCGCGACGCTGCTACGCAGCGTGGATCTGGCCACTGTGCGGGTGGTGGCGCACAGCATGGGCGGGGCGATCGCGATCCTGCTCGCGGAGCGTCACCCCGAGCTGGTCGGCGAGCTGATCCTGGCCGAGGCGAACCTGCGGCCGGTCGGTCGCCCCGTGCTCAGCGCGCGGATCGCCGCCTACGGCGAGCAGGACTACGTGCAGACCATGCACCAGCGCATCCTCGGCGTGGTCGGCAGCGAGTGGGCGGCCACCGCGCGCCACGCCGATCCGTTGGCGATGCACCGCAGCGCGGTGTCGCTGGCCAGCGGCGAGCGGGAGCGCTGGTACGTGCACAGCCTGTGCGCGCTGACGATTCCCCGCACCTTCCTGCGCGGTGAGCTCAGCGACCGGCCGGCCGACGAGGCGGCGCTGGTCGAGGCCGGCGTGACCGTGGCGGTGATCCCCGGCGGCGGCCACAACATGATGCTGGACAACCCGAAGGCGTTCGTGGAGGCGCTCACCCGATGAAGACCCTGCTCACCGGCGGAACCGTGCTCACCATGGACGGCGGCGACCTCGCCCGCGGCGACGTGCTGATCGAGGACGGCGTGATCGTCGAGGTCGCCGAGCACATCGACGCCCCGGACGCGGACCGGATCGACGCCACCGACCGGATCGTGCTGCCGGGGTTCGTCGACACCCACCGCCACACCTGGCAGACGGCCTTCCGCGGCATCGGCGCCGACTGGACGTTCGCCGAGTACCGGGTGGCCATGCACGGCACGCTCAAACCCCACTACACACCCGAGGACATCTACCTCGGCAACCTGCTCGGACGCCTGGAGGCGTTGAGCTCCGGCGTCACCACGATGCTGGACTGGTTCCACGCCGCGCAGAGCCCGGAGCACACCGACGCCGCGATGGCCGCCCTGCGGGACGCGCCGGCCCGCTCAATCTTCTGCTACGGCGGGGGAATGGGCGGCGACCCCGTCGACGACGCCGAGCTCCGTCGCATCCGGGACCAGATCCCCGACGGCCTGGTGACGATGGCGCTGGGGCTGCGCGGCCCGCAACTGACCACAATGGACGTTGTCGCCGCGGATCTGAAGCTGGCCGGCGAACTCGGCCTGCGGTCCAGTGTGCACGTCGGCTCAGGTGGGGCTCGCGGCAGCCGGCCGATCGCCGCGTTCCACGAGCGCGGCCTGCTCTCGGACGCCATCACCTTCGTGCACGCCAACGGCGTCGACGACGACGAGCTGCGCATGGTGGCCGACGCCGGCAGTTCGGTGTCGATCAGCCCGGACGTGGAGCTGAAGATGGGCTTCGGCTGGCCGATGACCGGCCGCATGCTCGCCGCCGGCGTGCGGCCCACGTTCTCCATCGACGACTGCCCCTCGGCCGGCGGCGACATGTTCGCCACGATGCGCACGGCCTACGCGGTGCAGCGTGGCCTCGACGGCGGCCTGCGAGCCCGGGATCTCCTCGAATTCGCCACCGTCGACGGCGCCGGCGCGTGTGGAATGTCCGCCCTAACGGGCAGTCTCACGCCCGGCAAGGACGCCGACATCATCCTGCTGCGCGCCGACGACCTGAGCGTGTTCCCGTTCAACAATCCGGCCGGCACGATCGTCGCCGCCGGCCATCCCGGCCTGGTCGACACGGTTCTGGTGGCCGGCCGCGTGGTCAAACGCGACGGCGCGCTGGTCGGCGTCGACCTGCCGGCATTGAAATCGCGGCTGCTGGAATCGCGCAACCGGATTTCCGCGGCGGCCGGCATTCCGCTCGACGGATCGTGGCGTCCCCCGACAGAATCGGAGTAACAGGACTGGGGGATTCACATGCACATCGCGTTCATCACCGTGCCCGCGCCCGGCCACTTGTACCCGACGCTGCCGCTGGTGCAGGAGCTGACCCGGCGCGGCCACCGGGTCAGCTACGCCACCTCGGCGGCGTTCGCCGACATGGTCGCCGCCTCGGGCGCGGAGCTGTTCCCGATCGACTGGACGCCGGGCCGGGTCTCGGCGTCCAAGGGCGGGCAGACCACCGGCGAGCTGTCGCAGATGCTGCTCATGAGCGTCCGCTCCACCCGGCGCGTGCTGGCGGGCGTGTCGGACTGGCTGGAGCGGGACCGGCCCGACGTCATCGTGCACGACATGATGACCGTGCTCGGCGCCATGACCGCGCACAGGCTCGGCATCCCCGAGGTGACCACGTACCCGAACTTCGCCGGCAACGACAAGTTCAGCCTGGCGGAAGTGTTGGTGCCCAAGGACTTCGACGCGGCGCACCCGACATTCCAGGAGTACCTGGCCGAACGCGAGCAGCTGGCGGCCGAGTACGGGGTGCCGGTGGAGGTCATCGCCGGCATGCTGCCCACCGCGAAGCTGAACCTGGTGTTCGTGCCGCGCGAGTTCCAGATCCGGGGCGAGGTGTTCGGCGACGACTTCCGGTTCATCGGCCCGTCCTTCGGCATCCGCGACGCCGAGGACGACTGGCAGCCGCCGGCCGGCAAGAAGGTGCTGTACGTGGCGCTGGGCACCGTCGTCAACGACCGCGCCGACTTCTTCGCCATGGTGATCAAGGCTTTCGGCGGCAGCGACTGGCACGTGGCGATGGCCGTCGGTCACCAGGTCGACGTCGCCGAGCTGGGGGAGATCCCGGCCAACGTCGAGGTCCGGCCGTTCTTCCCGCAGCCGACGGTGCTGCGGCACGCCGACGTGTTCCTCTCGCACACCGGCATGGGCTCCACCATGGAGGCCCTGATGCGGCAGGTGCCGATCGTGTCGTACCCGCAGATCCCGGAGCAGGCCGCCAACGGGCGGCGGGCGCAGGAGCTCGGACTCGGCCGGCAGTTGGACATCGGCGTCGACGTTGACCCGGACGAGCTGCGCCGGATGGTCGAGGAGGTCGCCGCGGACCCCGAGATCCGCGCCAACCTGGCCGTGATGGCCGAGCACATCCGCGCCGCCGGCGGGCCCGCGGCCGGCGCCGACGCCATCGAGGAGCTGGTGCGCTGAGATGGCCCACATCGCGTTCGTGGTGCTGCCGGCGGCCGGGCACGTCAACCCGACCCTGCCGCTGGTGGCCGAACTCGTCCGACGCGGGCATCGCGTCACCTACGCCGGAGCCGGCGCGGCCGTCGACGCGGTCACCGCCGCCGGCGCGACCGCGCTGCCCGGCGCCGGCAGCTTCGTCCGACCCACCGCCGACTTCAACGAGATGCTGCTGGGCAGCGTGGAGTCGTGCCGGACCGGGGTGCCGGCGCTGGAGCGGGTGTTCTCCGCCGACCGGCCCCACCTGATCTGCTACGACGCCCTCACCGCACACGGCTGGCTGCTGGCCCGCCGGCTCGGCGTGCCGACCGTCACCACCTCGCCCACGCACGCCGCCGAGGGCGCCGACCTGCGGAAGCTGCTGTTCCCGCCGGACTTCGACCCGAGCGACTACCTCGCCGCGTGGGCGAAACTCGTCGCCGAGCTCGGCGTCCCCGCCGAGCCGCCCACCCCGCGCCGGCGCATCGTGTTCCTGCCGCGCCGGTTCCAGCTCGGCGGCGACGGCTTCGGCGAGGACTACCTGTTCGTCGGCCCCACCCTGACCGACAAGCACGAGGACTGGCGGCCACCGGCCGGGCGGCGGGTGCTGTTCGTGTCGCTGGGCACCGTGTTCAACGACCGGCCGGACTTCTTCACCGCCGTCACCGCCGCGTTCGCCGACACCGACTGGCACGTCGCGATGGCGGTCGGCGACCAGATCGACCCCGCGACGCTCGGCGCGATCCCGGCCAACGTCGAGGTGCGGCCGTTCTTCCCGCAGCAGAACGTGCTCAAGTACGCGGCGGCGTTCCTCACCCACGCCGGCATGAACTCGGTGATGGAGGCCCTGGTCCGGCAGGTGCCGATGATCGCCTACCCGCAGACGATCGAGCAGACCGCCAACGCCGAGCGGGCCGCCGAACTCGGCTTCGCACGGATGCTGACCGACCTGGACGGGCTGCCCGACGTCGTCACGGAAGTGGCCGCAGACCAAGGGATTCGCGCCAACCTCGCCGCCATGGCCGAGGAGCTGCGCGAGGCCGGCGGCGCGGTGGCCGCCGCCGACGCGGTCGAGGAGGCCCTGAACTGAGCGGCCGTCGGTAACCGCCCCAACCCCACGTGCAGGGCGGTTACCGACCTCCCCCTTCCCCCACGGTCAGCCGACGAACGTCGCTAGCACGAGGCCGATGGCGGCGCCGAGGACGTGGCGAAGGCCGCGTAGCCGACCGGGCGATGCCACGGGCGAAGAACGCCGCCGGCGACGTGCGTGCCGGCATGGGGGCGGCGGGCTGCGTGTTCACCAGCTCGTCGATCGGGGTGGCCCACCACGTGACCGCCAGGCACAGCAGACCGGCCGCGACGAACGCCGCGAGCAGGCCGTACCCGAGCTTGTGGCCAGCCACCGCCGGCGGGTGACGGTGTGGTTCCACACCAGGCTGTGCGTGCCGGCTGCCGGCCGAGATCCGACACCTCGTCACCACCCAGGCCGACGTGATCCGCGCCACGGCCCGTGACCGCTGCAACGCGGCGCTGCCGGCATACGTGACCATTGCGTCGAGTTGACCCCTGGCCCGAACGGGCATCTCTACGCTGACGAATGATCACCACGGATTCACGCCGCCTTACATTGACCTCGGACCTCGAAAAAAGCTTGGAGCGACAACGTGAAGAGAATGTGGGCCGCGGCGGTCGCCGTCACCAGCAGCGTGGCAGCACTCGCCGCCACCAGCGGAGTCGCCGGCGCGGAAACCCTGAACACGGCCGCCGGCGCGGTCACCGTGCCCGACGGCATTTCCACCGGATTCGTGGTCTACGACCGCGACACCGGCGATTCCACCCTGTCCTACAACGCGCACAAGCAATTCCGGTCGGCCTCGGTCGTGAAACTGCTCATCGCGCTGGACTACCTCGAGTCGCACGGGCCCGACTGGCAGATCCCGCAGCACGACCTCGAGCAGCTCCAGCCGATGCTGCGCTCCAGCGACGACACCGCCGCCAGCTGGCTGTGGGTCAAGGACGGCTGGGAGACCATCGTCCAGCGCATGATCGCCAAGATCGGCCTCACCGACACCGCGCCGCCGGCCGACCGCGGCATCTGGGGCTACACCGCGATCAGCGCCGCCGACGTCGTCAAGATCTACAACTACATCCTCGACCGGGCCGACCCGCGCTACCGCGACTTCATCATGAGCAACCTGCGCCAGTCCACAAAGTGCGGCGACGACGGCTTCGACCAGTCCTTCGGCATCCCCAGCGCGGTGCCGCGGCCGTGGGGCGTCAAGCAGGGCTGGTCCGGCTTCGGCGACGGCCCCGCCGCCGGCCACGAGTGCAGCCCCGCCAACCCCGTCCCGCCCGACCCCGACGGCGCCGACGCCCGGACGCTGGCCGCGATGCGCGTCGGCGCGGAAGCACCAGCCGGCGCGGCCGCCACCGGCGGCCCCGACATCGACACCACCCGGCGCGCCATGCACACCACCGGTGCCGTCGGCCCGCACGACAACAAGATCGTCGTCGTGCTGACCCTGGAGCCGGTCGACACCACGTGGGAGACCTCCGCGGCCCGGATCACCGCGCTGACCTCCGTGCTGTACGACATCAGCCAGTACCTGTGACGCCGGCGCGGTCGGCGTGCTGTTGACTGGTCACCGTGACCGACGACCTGCGCGCCGACTGCTCCAACTGCTTCGCCCTGTGCTGCGTCGCGCTGCCCTTCACCGCCTCGGCCGACTTCCCCATCACCAAGAACGCCGGTACGCCGTGCCGCAACCTGCTCGCAGACCACCGCTGCGGCATCCACTCCGACCTGCGCGCCAAGGGCTTCCGCGGCTGCACAGTGTTCGACTGCTTCGGCGCCGGCCAGAAGGTCTCGCAGCACACCTTCGCCGGCGTCGACTGGTGTGGTTCCGGGCCCCGCATGTTCGAGGCCTTCGGCATCATGCGGCAGCTGCACGAACTCCTGTGGTACCTGGCCCAGGCGCGGACGCTGCCGGCCGCCAAGTCCCTGCACGGTCGGATCACCGCCGCGTACCAGCTGATCGAGCAGGTCACACTGTCCACACCGGACACTCTGCTCGCCGTCGACGTCGCCGAGCACCGCAAGGACGTCAACGAACTCCTGCTGCGGGCCAGCGAACTCACCCGCGCCACCGTCAAGGGCAAGCGCCCCGACCGCCGCGGCGCCGACCTCATGGGCGCGAAACTCAAGGGCGCCAACCTCGCCGGGGCCAACCTGCGCGGCGCCTACCTGATCGCCGCCGACCTCCGGGAGGCCGACCTGCGCCTCGCCGACGTCATCGGCGCAGACCTGCGCGACACCGACCTGCGCGGTGCCGACCTCACCGACGCCCTCTTCCTCACCCAGTCCCAGATCAACGCCGCCCGCGGTGACGGGGCCACCCGCATCCCCAGCACGGTGAGCCGCCCCGGGCACTGGTCGACGTAGTCACTGGTGACAGACGTGGCGCGTTCGCGGCGGTGGCGTCGGATGGCCTGGCGTAGCTACTGACCTGGGGACTTGCGGGTCCTAGCCTGGCGATGACGGTCACGTGAACCCTCACCCTCAGTAGGGGCGCCATGATGCCAGTCCTCTGTCGCCCCGCGGTCGACGTCCCCGAGCACGCCATCACGCTGGAGGAGACGCTCGACCTCGCCCGTCGCCTCCACCACGACCACGACAGCCTGCCGCTCGCGCTGCGGTTGATCTCGCACACCGAGGTGCGCACCCGGCACCTGGTGCAGCCGATCGAGAAAACGCTGAGCCATCCCGGTTTCGAGGAGCGCAACCGCGTCTATGTGGAGGAGTCCAGGAAACGGGTGCCTCCGGTCGTCACACGGGCGCTGCGGAACGCACACCTCACCGTCGGTCAGATCGACGCGATCGTCTACGTCTCCTGCACGGGGTTCACCATGCCGTCGATGACGGCATGGATGATCAACAACTTGGGATTTCGCACCGACGTTCGGCAGTTGCCGATCGCCCAGCTCGGCTGCGCGGGTGGTGGCGCGGCCATCAACCGCGCGTTGGACGACTGCCGTGCCCACCCGGGGGCGAACGTGCTCATCGTGGCCTGCGAGTTCTGTTCGCTGTGCTACCAGCCGACCGACACGACGGTGGGAAACCTCCTGGCCAACGGCCTGTTCGGCGACGCGGTCGCCGCCGCGGTCACCCGTTCCGCAGGCGGCAGCGGAATCGATCTCGAGCGTAACGCGTCACGGTTGGTGCCGGACACGGAGGACTGGATCTCCTATGCCGTCAAGGCCACCGGATTCCATTTCCTGCTCGACCGGCGGGTGCCGCGGACGATGGAGCAGCTGGCGCCGGTACTGCGAGAAGTCGCCGGTGAGCACGGCTGGGACGCCAGCGCACTGGACTTCTACGTCATCCATGCGGGCGGCCCTCGCATTCTGGACGATCTGTCGAAGTTCCTCATGGTGAACGCCACCATGTTCGAGCACAGCCGCGCCACGCTGACCGAGTACGGCAACATCGCGTCGGCCGTCGTCCTCGACGCGCTGCGGCGCACGTTCGAGGCTGCCGACCTCCAACCGGGCGCGCGCGGTCTGGTCGCCGGATTCGGCCCGGGAATCACCGCCGAAGTCACGCTCGGCCGATGGACGGCCGACGACTCGACACCGGCCCCGCCCGGCGACCGTGTCCAGAACCGGCGGAGAAGCCTTCCATGAACGACACCACCCACATCCGGATCGGCCGGGATCTCGAGGTCCGACGACTCGGCTACGGGGCCATGCACCTCACCGGCCCCGGTGTCTGGGGCGAACCGGCCGACCCCGACCACGCGATCGCCGTGCTACGGCGAGCGGTCGACCTCGGCGTGACGTTCATCGACACCGCGGACGCGTACGGACCGGGCACCAACGAGGAGATCATCCGCCGCGCCCTGCACCCCTATCCCGCCGACCTGGTCATCAGCACCAAGGGCGGCATGCTGCGCAGCGGACCGGACGACTGGAACCACGAGACGCCGCTCTACATCATGCCGCTCGGCCGCCCGGAGTACCTGCGCCAGCAGGTCGACCTGAGCCTGCGCCGCCTCGGCGTCGACCGCATAGACCTGTACCAACTGCACAGCATCGACCCGACCGTGCCGCTCGCGGACCAGATCGGCGAGCTGGTCCGCCTCCAGCGGCAGGGGAAGATCAACGAGATCGGTGTGTCCGACCAGCCCGGAGTCAGCGTCGACAACCTTGCCGAGGCCCGCCGCCACGGAACGATCGCGGCCGTCGAGTGCCTCTACAACATCGTGGATCGGGCGCACGACGACGTGCTGGCCGTCGCCGAGCGCGAGCACATCGCGTTCATCCCGTACTTCCCACTCGGACACGGAGACCTGGTCGGTCCACTCGCGACGGTCGCGAAGGAGTACGGCTGCACCGTGTCCCAGCTGGCGCTGGCGTGGTTGCTGCACCGGTCGCCGGCCACCCTGCTCATCCCCGGCACGACGTCGTTGAGCCACCTGGCGGAGAACATGGCCGCCGCCGACATCACGCTGGCCGAGTCCGAGATGGCAGCGATCACCGCGGCGGTCGACGACCTGGCGCTGCCGACGTTCCGGCCGACCAAGTCGGCGAGGCAGACATGACCGCGGTTCATCCCAACGTCGAAACCCTTCGTGCGGTGTACCGGGATCTCACGTGCATCGGCGACCACCTGGACGAACACGCCGTCCTGCACCCGGCCACCAGGGCCGTCGACCCCGACGCCGGTGAGGTGCGGGGCGCGGCGGCGGTGCAACGCTGGGAGGTCGATCTCGTCGACTCGACCGACGCGACGTTGGTGATGGACGTGCAGCACATCACAGCGAACGATCACTTCGGGGCCGTCCTGGGGACTCTGCGGGCCCGCTTCGGCGATCAGGAGTTCACCGAGGCGTTCTGCGGCCTGTGGCGGTTTCGGGACGGCCGCATCGTCGAGCACTGGGAGAACATCTACGATCCGCGGCGCCTGGCGGCGATCGCGAGTGCCGACCGCCGCTCGGGCTGAGCGAGTTCGCGGGTCAGCGCCGGGGGAGCAGCCGCTTCACGGCGCGGGCCAACACCTCGCGCGCCTCGTCGTCGCCGAGCTCCGGCAGCGCCGAGATGGCGTCGCTGACCACGGCGATCGCCCGCACGGCCAGCAGCTGGTCCGGCGTCGGGTGCTCGCCGTACAGGACCTCGGCCGCCTGGCCGAGCAGATCGTCCATGCGGCTCGCGGCCTTCATCCGGCCGTGCATCACCGGATCCGCCGCCAGCACGCTGATCGTCGCCCGCCGGCCCACGGTCAGATCCGCGAAACCCTCGGCCACCACGTCGATCCGCCGCTGCCGCGACGACTGCGCGGCCGCCGCCTCGATGATCGCCGACACCCGCGCGTACACCGGCTCGCAGATCGACTGGAGCAGCTCCAGCTTGCTCGGGAAGTGGTAGTACACCGCGGCCTTGGTCAACCCGAGCTCGTCGGCGATGTCCTGGAGCGACGTCGCGTCGTAGCCGCGCGTGGCGAACAGCGCCAGCGCCGTCTCCTGGATCGCGGCGCGGGTGCGGCGGGCCTGCTCGGCCCGGACTCCGGGGCTCACGGTCGCAATTCTCGCAATTTCACCTGCCGGTTGACAAGTGAGTCACTTGACGGTCGGCAGGTGAACGGGCCATGGTGGAACCGGTCAGCCCCTTCTCACAATGGAGCAGAAGCCATGCCGTTGCAGGGCGAGTACGAGCCGAGCCCGTCGGACTGGGTCCGCGAGCAGGTCGACAAGTACGAGAAGTCGGGTGGCGCCGAGGGCACCGAGCTGCGGGGCGTGCCGGTCGTGGTGATCACCTCCGTCGGCGTGAAGTCGGGCAAGCTGCGCAAGAACCCGGTGATGCGCGTGGAGCACGACGGCGTCTACGCGGCGGTCGCCTCCCAGGGCGGCGCGCCCACGCACCCCGTCTGGTATCACAACTTCAAGGCCAATCCGCTGGTGGAACTCCAGGACAAGGACGTCAAGAAGGACTACCGCGCCCGCGAGTTGGCCGGCGAGGAGCGGGACCTGTGGTGGGACCGGGCCGTGCAGGTGTGGCCGGACTACGCCGAATACACCACCCGCACCGACCGACAGATCCCGGTGTTCGTCCTCGAGCCCGTGAACTGAGGAAACACCCCGGCCGATCCCGCTAGGGTGATCGCATGATCACCGTGCGCGCCGTGGGCGTCGACGACTGGGCCACCTGGCGCGAGCTGCGACTGGCCGCGCTCGCCGACGCCCCGCACGCGTTCACGGCCACGCTGGCCGACTGGCAGGACGCCGACGAGGCCCGCTGGCGCGAGCGGCTCGCCGCCGGCGCGCGGCACCTCGTCGCCGAGATCGAGGACAAGCCCGCCGGCATGGTCGGCGCGTTCGACAATCCCGACGGCACCGTCGAGCTGGTGTCGCTGTGGGTGGCCCCGTTCGCCCGCCGCCGCGGTGTCGGCGAGGCGCTGCTGGACAGCCTGATGGACTGGGCGGGGGAGCGGACCGTGCGGCTGGAGGTCTTCACCTCCGCCACGCCCGCACTGGAACTGTACCGGCGCAACGGTTTCGTCGACGACAGCGAAGTGGACGGTAAGTTGATCATGGTGCACGCCGGCCCCACCGCCCGCTACCTCACCGAGCTCAACGCCGACATCTGGGAGCCCTACCGGGCCGCGCACGCCGCCGGCGACACCGACGCCTTCCTCGCCCTGCACGCCCCCGAGCTCGTCCGCGCCGGCGGGCCCACGCGCAGCATCCAGAACCTCGACGAGTACGCCGCCGCCAGCCGCGCCTGGCGGGCCGACATGAACGAGCGCGGCAGCCGCGTCGCCATCGAGTTCCGGTTCACCGAGCGCATCACCGACGGCGAACTGTCCAGCGAACGCGGCGTCTACCGCCTCACCGGCACCCGCGCCGACGGCGACCAGAAGGTGTTCCACGGCCACTTCCACACCTTCGCCCGCAAGATCTACGGCCGCTGGCGCATCGTCGTCGACTACGACAACACCGACGCCACCGCCGCCGACTTCGACGCCGGCACCCACCCCGACGACTTCACCCCGTACCTCACGCAGGCGTGATCAGGGCGGCCGCCACGAGGTCCGCGGCCGCCGCCAGCGAGGTCCACTCGGGAATGAGCCGCTCCACCGGATCCCCCAGCAGGTCCCGCGTTCGATACCAGCGGCGCATGTCCTCGACCGAGAACTCCGCCGCCTCCGGCCGCGACGCGTGCCGGCGCGCGGTCTCCTCGAACGACACGTCGAAGTAGAAGAACGCCGCCGCGTTATCGCGGGCCAGGCCGCGCAGCATCTCCCCGTAGCGGCCGGCGTTGAAGATGCCCTCCAGCACCACGTGATAGCCGTGGTCCAGGGCATAGCGGGCCATCACGTCCAGCAGCCCGATGTTCGCCCCGCCGGCGACATCCCCCTCGTCCAGCACGTCGCGGCGAACCACGTCCTGCTGCACCAACGCCACCCGCGGCACCCGGGCCCGCACGGCGCGCGCCACCGACGACTTGCCCGAGCCCGAATTCCCCCGCAGCACGATCAACACCACACCAAACCTACACTGCGATCAAACCTACACTGAAACCAAACTTGCACGCAGTCCAAAGTTCTCCTACGGTGGACGAGTGGCCAACACCGAGGGCCTGCGGGCACGCAAGAAGCTCGAGACCTGGCGCACCATCCGGGCCGCCGCGTTCCGCCTGATCGAGGAGCGCGGCTACGAGGCCGTCAGCGTGGAGGAGATCGCGGCGGCGGCCAACGTCTCGCGCAGCACGATGTTCAACTACTTCGCCGGCAAGGAGAACATCGTGCTGGACCCGGACCCGGAGGCCCCCGAGGTCTGGCGGACGCTGATGCGCGACCGCCCGGCCGACGAGCCGCTGTGGACCGCGCTGCAGGAGGTCCTGCTCGGCTACCTCGCGACCTTCTCCGACGGCCTGGCCGTGCAGAAGCGCCTCAAGGCCGCATCTCCGAAACTCGCGGAGTCCACCCGCGACCACAGCGAGCGGTTCGCCGCGGAGTTCCGCGACTGGGTCGCCTCGCGCACCGTGCCGGGGCAGGAGGTCGCGAACACCCTGATGGTCAACACCGCCCAGGCGGTGATGGCCACGGCCTACACGATGTGGTCCCCCGACGACGGCTTCGACCGTCTGCTCGAGCTGGCCCGCGACTGCTTCGCGCGAGCCAGCCACGGATTCGACTGAAGGACACGCCCTATGAGCAAGGTCTGGTTCATCACCGGCGCCTCCCGCGGCTTCGGCCGCAGCTGGACGGTCGCCGCCCTGCAACGCGGCGACAAGGTCGCCGCCACCGCCCGCGACCTGGCCACGTTGAAGGACCTCGCCGAGGCCCACGGCGACGCGCTGCTGCCGATCCAGCTCGACGTCACCGACCGCGACGCCGACATCGCCGCCGTCAACCAGGCGCACGCCCACTTCGGCCGGCTCGACGTCGTCGTCAACAACGCCGGCTACGGCCACTTCGGCTACCTCGAGGAGGTCACCGAGGCCGAGGCCCGCGCCCAGTTCGAGACGAACGTGTTCGGCGCGCTGTGGGTGACGCAGGCCGCCATTCCACTGATGCGCGAGCAGGGCTCCGGCCACATCGTGCAGATCTCCAGCATCGGCGGCGTCGCCGCGTTCCCGGGCCTGGGCATCTACAACTCGTCGAAGTGGGCGCTGGAGGGCTTCACCGAATCGCTGGCCCAGGAGGTCGCCGGCTTCGGCATCAAGGTCACGCTGATCGAGCCCGGCGGCTACGCCACCGACTGGGGCGGCGCGTCCGCGGTGCACTCCGAGCCGCTGCCGCCGTACCAGGCGATGCACGACGCGATGGCCGCCCGCCGCAGCAGCGGCACCTACACCGCGCCCGGCCCCGACGCCACCACCGACGCGGTGTTCGCCGCCATCGACGCCGAGCAGCCGCCGCGCCGACTCCTGTTGTCCGGCACGGCTTTCGACATCGCGCAGCGCGTCTACGCCGACCGCGTGCAGACGTGGAAGGACTGGGAGGACACCTCCCGCTCCGCGTGAACCCTGTTCGCCGACGCCGCGACCATCGACCGGCCCCCGCCGTCGAGACGACACCCGTGGGCGGCCAGCGTCCCGGGCCGGTCGATGGTCGCGAGATGGAACGCCTCCGCTGATATCGCAACGGCGCTTGGATGGCGACGCCGTCTTGATGCTGCTGGTCTTAGAGTGCAGGGGTGGTCTGGAGGGAAGACTGGAGCGAAGAAGAGTACGTCGACTACCTGGCGGGGGAGCGTCGATGTTTTGCCTGGGTGATGCGGCGGTACGGCGGCCTGACTGAGATCCAGGCCGAGACAGCAGCGCTGGAGCGGTATCCGTACCAGGCTAGCGATGAACCATATCGAGGGTTGGTCTTCCATGACGAGGCATGGCACTGGGCGATGCTGAAGATCTACGGGGACTCGTATGTTGTGGACCATCCGGAGCTGGTTGAGCCGTCGCCTGAGTACCAGGCGTTGGACTGAGTTCTTGATGCTGCGGTGGTCTTGCTGGGGATCGGGCAGCCACCGGTGCACCATGTTGATCAACAGCTGGCGGATCTCCGATAACGCGTAGCCGATCATGCCCGCCTCACCGGCTCCGCAAGGAAGCGCGTTCGGGCAACGGCCGTTCCTCGGAGGCCCGCACCGTGCCCCGACCGGCGACGAACGACACCACCGTCTGCGCGGCGGCGGCCACGATCATCAGCATGATCGGCGCCCGCCAGCCCGAGCTGACGGTGTGCAGCAGGCCGACGATGACCGGACCGACAGCGGCCAGCAGGTAGCCGATCGACTGCGCCATCGCCGACAGCGCGCCGGCCGAGCTCGCGTCCTGGGCCCGCATGCCGAAGAACGCCAGGGCCAGCACGAGGCACGCGCCGCCGCCCAGGCCCAGCACGACGCTCCACAGCAGCGCGAGCCCCGGCGAGACGAACAACCCCGCGTAACCGACGAGCAGGATCGCCGAGCACACCGCCGCCAGCGCGCGCTGGTCACGGGCCTTGGCCCAGCGCAGCACCCCGGGCACCGCCAGGCTGGTCAGCACCGCCACCGCCTGGAACAGGAACAGCAGCCAGCCGGCGGCGGCCGGGCTCACCCCGTTGTCCTGGAAAACCTGAGGCAGCCACGTGACGATCACGTAGAAGCCAAGCGACTGAAGCCCCATGAACGCCGTGACCGCCCACGCCAGCGGCGACCCCCACGGCAGCCGGCTGCGGCGGATCGCCTGCGCCGCATGCTGCGGGGCCCGCATCTGAGGGATCCACAGCACGATCGACACCACCGCCAGCACGATCCAGCAGCCCAGCGCGGTGTACCAACCGCCGGGCGCGGACTGGCTGATCGGCACCGCCACCCCCGACGCGACCGCGGCCACACCGCCCATCACGGTGGCATACGCACTGGTCAGCAGCCCCATCTTGGCCGGGAAGTCGCGGCGGATCAGGCTGGGCAGCAGAACGTTGCCGACGGCGATGCCGGCCCCGATCAGCACCGTGCCCGCGAACAGCCCGACCGCCGACGGCAGCCAGCGGACCGCGATCCCCACCGTCAGCACCACCAGCGCCCCGCCGAGCAGCCGTTCGGCGCCCCAGCGGGCGGCAAGTCGAGGAACCATCGGCGACAGCAACCCGAACGCCAGCAGCGGCAACGTGTTCAGCAGGCCGGCGGCGGCCGGGGCCAACCCCAGGTCGGCCTGCACCTGATCCAGCAACGGGCCCACGCCGGTCAGGCTCGCCCTCAGGTTGGCCGCCACCACGAGCAGGCCGAAGACGAGCAGCGCCTGACCGGAACGGCGCGTCGACGTGTTCTCCATGCCCGCCATGGTGGTGGCGGGCGGCGGGCGCAACCAGGCCGTGCTCAGAGTGGCCTCGAGAGGGCGACCCTATGCGCGGCGCGGACCCGTAAGCTAGCAACGTGGGGACGCCGCTGGGAGACTTCGTTCGGGCGAAACGCGACAGCGTCCAGCCGGAAGCGATGGGACTGCCCGACCGCGGCCGCCGCCGCTCGCCGGGCCTGCGCCGACTGGACCTGGCGTCCGAGGCCGGCATCAGCGTGGAGTACCTGGCCCGCATCGAGCAGGGCCGCGACCGCAACCCGTCGCCGGCCGTCATCGACGCGCTGGCCAACGCGCTGCGCCTGATCCCGTCCGAGCGCAACCACCTGCGCTACCTGGCGAAGATCACCGGCGGCGAGTGCGCCACCTACGTCCGGCCCGTGCCGCCGACCCGCCAGGTGCGGGAGTCCGTGCTTCAGACGTTGCGCCTGCTCGAACCGGGCGTCGCCATCGTCACCAACCGGCTGGGCGACGTGCTCGCCCACACCAGCGGATACGCGGCGGTCACCGGCGGCACCGGGTTGCTCGACGGCTGCGCCCCCAACCTCATCCGCTATCTGTTCACCGACCCCCGGGCTCGGACGTTCTTCCTGGACTGGGACGACATCGCCGACGAGCAGGCGTTCGACATCTGGCTCGCGCCGTCGCTGGAGAACCTGGAATGGCTCACCGGCGAGCTCACCCCCATCGCCGGCGACGACTTCACCCGCCGCCTCAACCGCCACGCGGTGCCGCAGCGGGGTGTGCTGCGGCTGAACCACCCGACCGGGCCCGAGCTGCGCCTGCTCCGCGAGACGCTGGAACTGCCGACCGACGACCAGCAGCTGGTCGTGTTCCTGCCTGCCGACGAGCAGACCGCCCGGGCACTCGACCAGCTCCGGTCCGAGCCCTTCACCCGGCTGCGCTCCATCTCGTAGGAAATCGGTCGTGGGCGGCGGGCGGTGGCCGTAGCCTGCGGGGCCATGAGCGACATCGAACGGGAGTCACTGCTGGAGTTCCTGCAACGACAGCGCGACCTGGTGCCGTACAAGGTCCAGGGCGCCTCCGACGACGTGCTGCGCTCCGTGCGCACGCCGACCGGCCTCACCATCCACGGCCTGGTCCGGCACCTCACCAACTGCGAACGCGGCTGGTTCCGCTGGGCCTTCGCCGACAAGGCCGACCTGATGTTCGACCACACCGAGGAGGACGAGGACGCCGACTTCAAGGTGCCGGCGGACGTGTCGATGGCCCAGCTGCTGGCCGACTACAGCGCCGAGCAGAAGCACTGCGACGAGGTCATCCTCGCCGCCGAGTCGCTCGACCAGCAGGCCGTGCACCGGGACAGGTCGCTGCGCTGGATCCTGCTGCACATGATCGAGGAGACCGCCCGCCATCTCGGCCACCTGGACCTGCTGCGCGAGCAGGCCGACGGCGCGGCGGGGGAGCGGCCTCAGCGCAGCTCGGCCAGCACCTGAGCCATCTGCTCGTAGCTGGCGGGGATCTTGTCCGTGAGGCCGAGCCGATGCCGCTCGATGCGCACCGCGCCCATGTGCACGGCCCGGTACAGGTTCGCCCGCCACGCCGCGTTCGGGGATTCGTCGCGCTGGCCGTAGGTGTCCCAGAACGCGTCCCGGTCGGTGCCGGGGCGCGAGCCCGCCTCGTAGAGGCTCCAGTCCGCGGCCGGATCGCCCCACGACGCCCGGTCGTGGTCGAACACGCCGACGATCCGCCCGTTGTCCAGACGCACGTTGGGCACCCACAGGTCGCCGTGCAGCAGCCGCGGCTCGGTGATCTCGTCCAGCACGTCGGCGTTCTTCGCCGCCAGCGCCTGGACCTCGCGCACGTCGGAGTCGTCGAGGCCGGCGTCGCGCAGGTCTCTGGCGGTGTCGTCCAGTGTGGACAGCACGCACTCGCTCCAGGTGGCGAACGTCGGCCCCGCCGGCCGGCCGAACCGCTCGCCGCGCACCCCGTGCACGGTCCGTACGATCTCGCCCAGCTGCCGGAAGAAGTCTTTCTTGTCGGCGAGGTCCCTAAGGCCGTCCGGGCCGGCCACTCCGCCCAGCATCGTCTGGAACGTGTAGTCGCGGGGGATCAGGTCGTGGGTGAAGTCCACGAACAGGGTTCGTGGCATGAGGGCGGCGATGGGTGCGAAGAACGCCAACGAGGCGTGCTCGTGTCGCATGAAGTCCCGCTCGATCCGGTACGACCACGCCGGCGCGACCCGCAGGATCACCGGCTCGTCGAAGTCCACGCGGTAGGTCGTGTTGAACGAGCCGCCGCCCAGCTCCACGGCGCTTTCGGGCTCCCGCCCGAAGCCCCGGCGGCACGCCGCCTCGATCTGCTCGGCCGTCAAGGACTGCTGGAACGCACCGTCGGCGCGTGTGATCGACTCGAAATGCACCCGCCGACCATGCCATGTTTCAGCCGGCGGCGTTGCGGGCTCGGCAGGCGGCGACGTTCGCACGGTTGCCGCACGGCTCGGAGAAGCGCTCCGGCGGCGCCGCGGTGGCGTCCTGCCCGAACGGCGCGGGCAGCTCCGGTTCGTCAAGCTTGTCCGGGTGGATCGCGTACGCGCGCGAGTTGAGCAGGTCCACCACCGCGCGGGCCCTCCGGCTCGACGCTGTTCGCCATGGCCGGAGTGCACATGGACCAGACGTCGACGCCCCTACTGCTGTTGCTGGTCGCCGCCGCCCCAGTTGCGCAGGCCCTCCTTGGCCTTGTCCGTGCCCTGCCGGATCTGGTCCGAGTGCTTGTTGCCGGTCTTCTCGTCGACGAACTCCCCGGCGCGGTCCACCGCGCCGTCCGCCTTGTCGCCGTGCTCGCCGACCATCTCCTTGGCCTTGTTCTTCAGCTCGTTCAACTTGTCCGAGAGAGCCATCTCGCCTCCAGGTTGGACCGTCGTACCCATCCAGGCTGACCCCGGAGCAACCCTCGGAAACGCGAACTCACCACTTCGGGTGGGTCATCCCTGGACAGTCGGCTTTTCCACGAGCCGGGCGATGTGGTGGCGCAGGGCATCGAGGTCGCCGGCGCGCTGGAGGGCATCGGCCAGACCAGCCTCCAGACGTCGGTGTCGCAGCTCGGCCTCGCCGGCCGCTGAGGTCTGCCGGGCAAGGTCGCCGGCGAGGGTGGCCTTGTCCGTATGGAGGCGGCCCAGTTCGTCGGCGAAGGTGCGGGTGGCGGCCGCGAGGTCGCCGGTCAGCTTGTCGATGCGGGTGTCCGCCTCCTGCCGGAGGGCACGCTCGGTGGCGGCGAAGGCGTCCGCCTGAGCGGTCAGCCGGTTCTCGTACTCGGCGGTCAGCTCGGTCCGCAGGGCCTGTTCCGCCGCGGCCCGTTCGGCCTGGAGGTGGGCAATCCTGTCGACCGTGGCCACCCGCTCGCTGTTCAGGGTCTGCTGGAGGTCCGCAACCTGCCGCTGAGCGCTGGTCACCTGGTCCAGAGCCTGCTGGCGCTCCCGCTGTGCCTGGTCCCGAGCCGCCTCGGCCTCGCGCTGCCCCGCGACGGCGGCCTCCGCGGCGATCCTCGCCTGCTCGACCTGGGCGTCGGCCTCCTCGCGGGCAGCCCGGTCCGCCTCCGCCGCCGCGACCGCCGCATCGGCTTTGGCGAGCGCGTCGTCCCGCGCCGCCAAGGCTTCCGCCGTGGCGCGGTTCGCTTCGTCGCGGGCGGCCGCCGCCTCGTCGCTCGTGGCGATCGTCGCCGCCATCTGCTGGTTCAGGTACTCCTGCACAGCAGCCACCTCGTCCAGCAGCGGCCGCACCGCCGTCTGGACCACCGTCAGCCGCTCATCGAGGTTGCCGACGTCGAGCCGCGTCATCGGCTGGTCCGGGCCGTACAGGTGCACCCAGATCTCGCGCTGCTCGTCCAGCATCGCGCAGGTGATCACCTTCGCGCCCCAACTCCCGTACCGCTCCGGCTCCGCCGCGCAGTAGGGCGTAGGCCGCCCCCCTCTCGGCGACAACTCCGGCAACGCCCGCCCGCAGTACGCGCACCGCGCCCCGGTGCCCGCCGTCAACGCCCTCAGCGTCGCCTCGCGCCGTTCGTCCCGGCTCCCACGCCGCACCGGAGGGGACAGATGCCGTTCACCTGCGTCAACGCTCACCCAGGCGATCCTACAGCAATAGGTTTGAGAACCAAAACTACACGGTTAGAGAATCGAAACTAGAACATGTCGACAGGAGAGTCTGGCAGTAGTCATATGGATAAGTGAGATTATTGATATGACCTAGACCGAGGTGGTCGCGGGGCGGCCAAAGGTGATCACCAGGCCCGCGATCGTCACGGTGACGAAACGCGGCCGGGTGAATCTCGAGCAGACGGCCGAATGGGGGCGCATAGTGTGCACGGAGAGAGATCAACCGTGTGCCGAGGGTGGTGGGGGCGGATGACGGCCATCACCGACGCCCAGTGGGAACGGGCCCTGGTCATCATCGGCCAGGTCGCGCAGAAACAGGGCTTCGGCACCACACCGCAGCGCCTCAACGACTCGCCCGGCGACCACGACGAGGCCTTCCACAGCGTCGGCGACGACGGCCGGATCACGCTCGGCACAGCCAAGCACACGGTGCTGGGCCTGGACGTCGGCTGTCACCTGACCGCGGCGGCGAAGGCACGCGGCCACCTCTGACAGGATGATCGCATGCCGGACGCCGACCTCCTCGACCTCGCCCGTGACATCGACCGCTGCTGCCGGCTGCGGGGTTCCTTCACGCTGCGATCGGGCACTGTGGCGACGGAGTACTTCGACAAGTACCTGTTCGAGGCGGATCCCGTGCTGCTGCGGCGGATCGCCGAACGGATGACGGCCTTGATCCCCGACGACGCCCAAGCATTGGGTGGCCTGGAACTCGGCGGCGTGCCACTGGCGACGATGATCAGCCAGCTGACCGGCCTGCCGACGCTGTTCATCCGCAAGCAGGCCAAGGAATACAGCACCCGCCGCCTGGCCGAGGATGGTGTGGTCGAGGGACGGCGAGTCGTGCTCGTGGAGGACGTGATCACTACCGGGGGAGCGGTCCTCGCGGCAGCGCGGGCGCTGCGCGAGGGCGGGGCGACGGTCGACACGGTGGTGTGCGCGGTGGACCGCAGCGGCGGCGACACAGAACTGTTGACGGGCAACGGAATCGGCGTCCGATCGGTGCTGACCAAGGCGCTGCTCGACACGGTGGGTGCGGCGTGACGCTGGCCGTCATGGGCGAGGACAAGTCCGCCCGCGAACGCCTCCAGGAGTTCCTGCGCATCTACGCCTCGGTCAACACCCGCCTCGCCTACGCCACCGACCTCGGCATCCCGCTGGACTGGGTGCCCGGCTACACCCCGCCGGACCCGAACCGCCGGCGCGGGCGGAGGCGGGCGGCGCCGACGGGGCTGGAGTGGCTGAACTGGTGCGGCGCCAACGGGTTCACCTTCGCCGACGTCCGCGTCGAGCACGTGGAGCGCTGGCTGGACGAGCTCACCAGTGCCGGCTACAGCGACGCCACCAGGGGCCGGATGCTGTCGGCGGTGTCGGCGTTCTACGCGAAGTACCTGCTACGGGAGGGTCTGGCCACCCAGAACCCCGTGTCGCTGGTGGACCGTCGCGCCCAACACCTGAACAAGCCGGCGGGCACGCCGTCGACGACGAAGCGCTGGTCGTTCCAGGCCTGCCGGGCGCTGCTGATGGCGGCGTACCTGCTCGCCGAGCGCAGCCGCGACGGCGTCCGCGACAGGGCGATGGTGGAGATCCTGGTCGGCACGGGCGTCCGCGCGGACGAACTGGTCGGCGTGAACCTGGACGACTACCGCCGCGCCGCCCCTCACGACATCGGCATCCTGCGGGTGCACGGCAAGGGCGGCAAGGACCGCGAAGTCGCCCTCGCACCGCCGGTCGCCGACGCCCTGGAGCTCTACCTCGCCAATCGCGTGCAACCGACCGCTCCCGCGCTGCCGGGCCAGTTCGGCAACGCCGCCGCGCAGCCGATTTTCGTGACCAGCACGGGAAGACGCGTCCACACCTCGCACCTGCAAGCCCTGCTGACGAGGCTGTGCACCACCTTCACCTCGACGCCGAGGTCCCAACAGCTGCGGGACCTGCTCGCCACGCCCGAGGCGGAGTTCGTCGCCACCCACCTGGGCCCGCTGCGCGACACCATCCACCCGCACTCGGCCCGGCACTCCTACGCCACCCACGCCGTCGAACGAGGCGTGCCGCCACGGCAGGTCCAGCGCGACCTCGGCCACGCGGTGCTCACCACCACCGAGGGCTACCTGCACGACGAGGACAACGTCCGCAACTCCGCCGCCCACGAACTCGCCCCCGCCCTGCACCGAGGCTGGCTGCCCTAGTGCCCGGCTCCGCACGGGCATTCCAGCACTTCACGGCTCCCTGTCTCACGCCGACGCAGCCGGACCATCGGCGCGAGCCGGCGCACGACGGTCATGAGCTGCCGCGGCAACCGATGGACGCCGCCGGTCGTCTCCGTCCAGAAGAACAGCCAACCGCCCCGTAACGCCAACGGAACCAGGCCGAGCCACCGGCGGCGGCGCAGCTGCAGCATGAACAGCTCGGCCAGCAGCACCAGTTCCGCGCGCGGCCCGATGTGGTCGTGGCTGATCTTCAAGCCGTCGACTCCGGTCCGCTCCGCATGGTCGAACTCCCCGAGCCGCACGTAGAACCGCACCCAGGTGCCGCGGAGCACGGCGACGGCGATGCTCACCTCGCCGGCCTGCGTGAAGATCGCGTTGGCCTGCTCGATGTGATACCGGGCTTGCTCGACGGTGCCGTGCGCGACCAGCACCTCGGCCAGCCGTTGGTGGAAGAAGCCCTGGCCGGTGAGCATGTTGTCGGACAGGTGCTCCGCCCCGACGTAGAGGTGCAGCGCCGACCGGAGGTCGCCGTGATCGTGCGCGAGCCGCCCCAGGTAGTGGACCGCCGTCGCGACCGCCTGCCGCACACCGCGTTCCCCGAGCACCGGCTGGCCGAGCTCCACCGCCCGGTCGAAGTACCGCTCGGCGGCCTCGGTGTCGGCGTAGTAGTAGGAGATCCCGGTCGCAGTCTCCACGTCGACCACGTACTCGCTCGGTGCGTCGGCGGTGAGCAACCGCCGACATTCGTCCAGCCGACGCCGCGCCCGGCCGTAGGCGCTGACGTCGGTGTGGTACTTGGCCAGCGTCAACAGCGCGTGCACCCGCTCGACGTCGTTCAGGCTCGCCTCGGCGGCCTGCTCGATGAGCTTGCGTCGGCGCGGACTGCCGTTGGCGAGCCGGGCCTCGAAGCGGGCCGCCGCCAGCCACAGCGAGGTGGTGGAACTTCCGCGTCGGCGCAACTCCTCGATGATCAGCAGCGCGCTGTCGAAGAACTGCGCGTACTCACTGAAGCCGGGCCCGGCGCCTATGGTGAGCACCTTGTCGAACGACAGCGCGACCAGGGCGTGCAGCGTCTCGGACGGGATGCGGTCTCCGGTGACCACCGCGCTGCGCAGCAGCGTCGACAGTTTCGGCACATCCGCGGCGACCATGCCGGCCACGACCTGGGCGATCTCGGTCCCGAACCGCCGCTCGGCATAGCGCAGGCTGAGCTGCTGCCAGTCCGACAGCTGCGCGGTGGTCACTGGATCTCCCACGCCAGCGGGCACATGTACTGGTAGAGCAGGCTGTGGATGGAGTACAGCTCGTTGTGGTTGGACGGCCGGATCAGGCCCAGCCGGCAGGCCGTGCCCAGCACCTCGTCGAAGCCGTCCTCGATGCCTGCCGCCGCCTGGAGCGCGTCGTACGCCAGCGATCCGCCTCGGCTGGTCGCGCAGAACGCGTACAGCAGCCCCAGCGCATGCTCCTGGGACGACCGCGTGCGCAGCTCGTCCAGCGAGCCGTCGAACAGCCAGGCCCGGACCCGGCCACCGAGCCGATCGCCGGTCGCGCCGCCGAGCTCGGCGATCACGTGGTCCAGCGGGCGGCCGGTGACGACGAACCGGCGGGTGATCAGCTTGATCAGGAACGGGTTGCCCTCGGTGATCTCGTGCACCGCGGCCAGTTTGTCGTCGCCGGCGGTGGCGAGGTCGGAGTTCGTGTCGGCGGCCACCAGTCGCACCAGATCGCACGTCTTGGCCGGGGTCAGCGGCGGCACGACGAAGTCCCGCACGTCGAGATCGTCGCCGACGACCGACCACCGGGTCGTGGCTACGATCTTGTGGGGGTGCCGGAAACCCAACGCGCGCAACCGGTGGATCACCTGCTCGGCGGCGCGCACCATCTCCAGGTTGTCGACGACCACCAGCAGCCGGCCAGCCCTGAGCTCCGTGGCGACGAACCGCCTCAGCTCGTGCTCCCACAGCGCCTGGTTGGCGGGCAGCGGGCAGCCCAGCTGCGCGGCGATCATCCGGAGCACGTCGTGCCAGTAGATGGAGTCCAGGGATGCCTCGCCGGCTTCGGTGGCCGAGAACCGGGCGTTCTTCGCCGACGCCCACACGAGGTGGGTGAAGCCGCCGTCCTCGGCCACCGCGGACACGGCGGCGTGCGTGACGGCGGTCTTGCCCAGGCCGCCCTCGCCGGACACGGTGATCGCGGGGGAGTGCGTGCCAGCGATCTCGTCGGCGAGGCCGGCGACCAACTCCGAGACGTGGATCAGCCGCTGTGGCTCGACCAGCGCGTAGAACTCCCACCCACGCGGTGGCTTCGGTGTTTCGGTGGCCGATTCGGGTGGGGCGTTGTAGATGGTGACATGGTCGATACGGTGCGCCTGCACGCCGTGAACGCTCTCGGCCGTGTTCTCGGAGCGGCCACCAGTGTTCGACGATTTGCGGCGCCACCAACCGAACATGCCGACATGATGGCTGCTGGCTAGCGCCGGAACAACGCCGCGAGCCCGGCGGCCACCAGAAGTCCGGCCTGCACGTCCAGCAGCACCTCCAAGCCGACGACGCCGACCAGGTAGCCGGCGAGCAGGGTGCCGACAGCGTTGAGCCCGGCGATGCCGGCGAACACCGTCGCCAGTACGCGGCCGGCTTGCTCGTCGGGCACCCGCAGCTGGACGGCCGTCAACGCGCCCGTCGCCGCGACCACGGCGGGGGCGCCGACCAGGGCGAACAGCACGACGTAGACGCCGTAGGCGATGGTGACGTGCGGCAGGTTCCAGATCAGGGCCGAGCACACGCCCAACGACAGGATGCCGAGGCCCATCATCCGCACCGCGCTGATCCGGTTGGCCACGGCGGCGATCAGCAGGCCGGCGCCGATGCCGCCGACGGCCTGGATTCCGCGCAGCAGGCCGATCTCCGGGTCGCCGCCGTGCAGCGGGCCGGCCACGAACAGCACGAACAGGGTCAGGAACATGCCCTGTCCCAACGACATCAGCGCCAGCGTCACGCCGGTGGCCCGCAACTCCGGATCCCGGAACGCCCGGACGCCGTCGAGCCAGTCGCCGGTCGGCGTCTCGTGCGTCCGCTCCACGTGCACGCCGAACGACTGCACGAGCAGCACCGCCGCGAGGACCAGCGCCGTCAGGTAGCAGACGATCACCGAGCTGAAGCCCCACACGCCGAGCACGAGCCCGCCCAGCGAGAGGCCGGCCAGCCGGGCGATGTTGCTGTTGAAGCCCATCAGGCCGTTGGCCGACGCCAGCCGGTCCTGGCCGACGAGCGCCGGCACCAGGGCGTTGCGGGTCGGCTCGAACAGCGACGCCAGCGCCGACTGGGCCGCCATCACCACGTAGATCAGCGCGTGACTGCCGCCGGAGAACAGCAGCGGCACGCTGATCGCGGCCTGCCCCAGGCAGACGGCGAACAGCACTCGCCGCCGGTCGAACCGGTCGGCGATCACCCCGGCGGCCGGGCTGGCCAGCACCATCGGCACGGTCCCGACGGCGATCGCCACCGCCAGCGAGGTGTACGAGCCGGTGGTCCGGAATATGTACACCGGCAGCGCGAACTGGAGCATCCACTCGGCTGTCTCCGCGAACAGCCCCGACAGCCACAGCCGCATGAAGGCGGCGTGGCGCAGCAGCACCGTCGTCATGAGCTGAACGTTCCGTCGGCCTCGATGCGCGGGAACGACTTCCAGCTCCCGTGCACGGTCCGCGCCTCCGGCGGCGCATCGGTGCGGATCGTGGTGACATACGGCCGGACCAGCGCGTCGATCGCCGCATTCAAGGCCGCCAGCTCATCGGGGGAGAGCCGCAGCGAGTACGTGTTGAACGTGGCCACGCGCTGCCACTCCGGCGTGAGCTCGTCCACGGTGTCGACGAACCGCTCCGCCAGCTCGCGGTCGGTGGCCACGCTCGTGCCGACCGCCGCCAGCTGCGCCGTCCGCACGGCCAGGTCGCCGTCGAGGTCGCCGAAGTCCAGGCCGACCTGCGTGGCCCGCCAGGGTCGCTCCCGTCCGTCGGTCGCCTCGGCCCGTTCCACCAGGCCCCAGTTGCCCAGCTGGCGCAGGTGCCAGCTGCAGTTGGACGCCGTCGAGTCCACCGCCGCCGCGCACTCGCTGGCCGTGCGCGGACCGACCGCCATCAGGTAGTTCAGCAGTGCCGAGCGCAGTGGATGCGCCAACGCGCGCATCAGCTCGACGTCGCGGACACGCGTCCGCGACGGCAGTTCCGCCATGACCAGCCCCCAGAAGCGAAAGACACCTTTCGAAAGGTTCCTTTCAGATCGTACCGACGGCGGCAAGCCGCCGAACGTCGGCCACCCTCTCGCGCTGATCGGCGGTGAGGTCGAGCGTCTCGGCGCGGTCCAGGACCTGCCGGGCGGCCGCGGCGTCGTCGAGCCGGAACGCCAGCTCGGCGCGGTAGACCAGCGCCGCGATCAGGTCGGACACTGGCGCGTCGCCGGGGCGGGCCAGCGCCCCGTCAAGGATCTTCACCGCCTGGCGGACGTCGCCCTTCGACTCGCCGAGCACGACGGCGTTCTCCAGCGCCCGTGCGAGCGGGCCGCCCGGCTCCGGCTCGGATTCCGCACCGCCGCTCCGGAAGATGCGGATCCAGTTGCCGCCGGGGTCGACCACGGTGAAGCCCGCCGCGTCGCCGGTGTTCTTCCGCCGGCGCGGCCGCGTGATGCGGGGGATGCCCGACAGCGGGAGCTTGCCGCGCGCGGCGCGAAGACCGGCCGCGAACTGGTCGAACAGCGCAGCCGTGTCGGGCACGTTGATGATGCAGGAGCCGTAGGACTGCTCGGGATCGAACTCCGGCAGGCCGAAGAAGTGCAGCTGGATCTCCGCCAGCCGCAGTGCGACGTATGGGTTCGGGCGGGCCTGGCGGTAGACGACCTCGAAGCCGAGGGCCCGGTAGAAGTCGGCGATCTCGTCGGTGGAACGGCACGGCAGCAGCGGGATGGCGGACATGGAGGGTGCCATCCGGCGAGTGTCCCGAACCGGAAGCCCCGGCCGCACATGATTGGTACGGTGGCGAGGTGTCGGAAACGATCAAGCTGCCCGAGTCGCTGCGGGATCTGATCACCAGCGGCCCGATGGCCCACCTGAGCACCATCAACCGCGACGGCAGCCCGCAGGTCACCGTCGTCTGGATCGGCCTGGACGGCGACGACCTGGTCAGCGCCCACCAGCACCACGGTGTGAAGATCCGCAACATGCAGCGCGACCCGCGGGTGGTGCTGTCCTTCGACGCGCCCCGGCAGCCGGGCGTGTTCCTCGACCAGAACGCGGTGCTGCGCGCGCACGCCGTCGTCGAACGCAGCGACGACGCCTGGGACGTGCTGGACCGGCTGGCCAAGGTCTACATCGGACCCGAGGCGACGTTCCCGGTGGAGCGGCGGCCCGGCTTCGTCGTCCGCTACAAGATCCAGCGCATCGGCGGCGTCGGCCCCTGGGCGAGCTGATGCGGTTCGAGGTCGACGCGATCCTGTTCGACATCGACGGCACGCTGGTGGACTCCACCCCGGTCGTCGAGCGGACGTGGCGGACCTGGGCGGCCGAGCACGGCAGGGACGCGGACGAGATCCTGCGCGTCTGCCACGGCCGCCGCAGCGAGGACACCATCGCCGACCTGCTGCCGCCGCCCGAACGGGCGGCCGCGGTCGAGGAGCTGGCCCGGCTGGAACTGTCCGACATGGACGGCGTGATCGCGCTGCCGGCGGTGAAGTCCTTGCTGGACGGGCTGCCGAAGGACCGCTGGGCAGCGGTGACCTCCGGCTCGCAGGAGCTGATGCGGGCCCGCCTGGCCGTCGCCGGTCTGCCGGTGCCGGACGTGCTGATCGCCGCGGACGACGTCAGCGCCGGCAAGCCCGATCCGGAGGGCTACTTCAAGGCGGCCGCTGCCCTCGGCTACGACATCGCGCGCTGCCTGGTCGTCGAGGACGCGCCCGCCGGCCTGCGGGCCGGCCAGAATGCGGGCGCCCGCACGCTGGCCGTCGCGACCTCTCACGACGCGGCCGAGCTCACGGCGGACGCGGTCGTCGACGACCTCACGTCCTGCCGGGTCGACCGCGTCGCGGGCGGCCTCGTGGTGACGGTCAGTTCTGGTCCTGGATGAGACCGATCTCGTTGCCGTCCACGTCGAGCACGCTGGCGATGGTCCGGCCGTTGCCGACGCCCTTGGGCTCCTGCGCGACGGTCGCGCCCGCCTCGACCAGCGCGGCCAGGTTGGCGTCGAGGTCGTCGACGTGCCGGTAGCAGGCCGGGCCGTTGGTGCTGCCGTTGGGCACCAGGCCGATGTGCTGGCCCTCGCTGTCGTAGCCGACGTAGTACGGGGACTCGACGCTCGGCGCCACGCCCAGCAGCGCGGTGTACACCGGCGTGGCCTTCGCGACGTCGGCCACCGGGAACAGGATCGTCTTCAGGATCGCCATGATTTCCTCCTCGGTCACATCGGGCGCCTGCCGCCCGTCACTGCTATGACGGATGCCGGACGGAGGATGTGACCGTGAACGAAGAATGGCTGGCCGGACAGTTCGAAGCCAACCGCGACCACCTGCGCTCGGTGGCGTACCGGATGCTCGGATCGGCGAACGACGCCGAGGACGCGGTGCAGGAGTCCTGGCTGCGGCTCAGCCGCGCCGACACCAGCGAGGTGGAGAACCTCGGCGGCTGGTTGACCACGGTCACCGCCCGCGTGTGCCTGGACATGCTGCGCTCCCGCAAGTCCCGGCGGGAGGACCCCGTGGACGAGGTGCCGGCGCAGGAGGCGGTGGCGGCCGGTCCCGAGCAGGAGGCGCTGCTGGCCGACTCGATGGGACCGGCGCTGCTGGTGGTGCTGGAGACCCTGGCCCCGGCCGAGCGGCTGGCGTTCGTGCTGCACGACCTGTTCGCGGTGCCGTTCGACGAGATCGCTCCGATCGTGGGCCGCTCGACGGCCGCGACCCGGCAGCTGGCCAGCCGCGCACGGCGACGGGTGCAGGGCGCGGACCGGCCGGACTCGGACCTGAACCGGCAGCGCAAGGTCGTGGACGCCTTCCTCGCGGCGTCGCGGGACGGCAACTTCGACGCGCTGCTGTCGCTGCTCGACCCGGACGTCGAACTGCGGGCCGACGAGACGACCGTGGCGGCGTCGGTCGCCAACCACGACAAGGGCGCGCCGCTGCTGTCGGCCCGCATGACCGGCGCCCGCGAGGTCGCGACGGCGTTCTCCGGCAAGGCCCGCGGCGCGCTGCCGGCACTGATCGACGGCAACGTCGGCGCGGTGTGGATGTACCGGGGCGAGGTCATGGGCATGTTCGTCTTCGAGGTCGAGGACGACCGGGTGGTCGGGATCTCGCTCGTCAACGACAAGGAGCAGGTGGCCGCCGCCGAGGTGGAGGTGCTGCCCTCGCGCTGAGACCAGTACCTCAGCGGGCCCGCCCGCTGAGGTACTGCTGCTCGGGCAGGCTCAACGTCCGCCGCGCCGCCGACTCGTAATGCGCGCGGGCCGCCTCGTGGTCACCGGCCAGATCCAGCAGGTGCGCACGTACGGCATCGACCCGGTAGTGGCCGCCCAGCGCCGGTTCGGCCGCGGCGAGCTCGGCCAACGCCGTCCGGGGACCGCGGACCATCGCCACGGCGACGATCCGGTTCAGCGTCACCATCGGCCCGGGTGCGGCGGCGTTGAGCAGCTCGAACAGGCCGAGGATCTGCGTCCAGTCGGTGTCCTCGGCCTCGGTTGCCTCGTCGTGCACGGCGGCGATCGCCGCCTGGAGCTGGTACGGGCCGATGGTCGCGGTGGCCAGCGCGTCGGTGATCAGCGCCGTGCCCTCGGCGATCGCGGCCCGGTCCCACAGCGTGCGGTCCTGCTCGGCCAGCGGCACCAGCGTCCCGTCGGCCAGGGTCCGGGCCGGCCGGCGGGCGTCGGTGAGCAGCATCAGCGCCAGCAGGCCCGTCACCTCGCCGTCGTCCGGCACGCGCCGGTGCAGCTGGCGGGTCAGCCGGACCGCCTCGCTCGTCAGCTCCACGCGGTTCAGGGCGTCGCCGGAGCTGGTCGTGTGGCCCTCGTTGAAGATCAGGTACAGCACGGCCAGGACCGCCTTCAGGCGCTCGTCCCGCTCCTCGGCCGGCGGCGGCGCGAAGGTCGCCCCGGCGGCCTTGATCTTCGCCTTGGCCCGGCTGATCCGTTGGCCCACCGTCGATTCCGGCACCAGCAGCGCGCGGGCGATCTCGCCCGTCGTGAGGCCGCCGACCGCGCGCAGCGTCAGCGCCACCTGCGACACCCGGGTCAGCGACGGGTGGCAGCACAGCGTCAGCAGCGTCAGCGTGTCGTCCTCGGCGGACACCTCGGCGTCGTCCACTTGCGACGCGAACACCGCCTCCTCGCGCCTCCGCCGAGCAGCCTCACTGCGCCACACCTCCGTCAGTCGGCGCTGCGCCACCGTGATCAGCCAGCCCGTCGCGTTCGACGGGATGCCCTCCTCCGGCCACTGCTGGGCCGCCGCCAGCAGCGCCTCCTGCACGGCGTCCTCGCACGTGTCGAAGGATCCGTTGCGGCGCACCAGCACGCCGAGGACCTGCGGCGCCAACCGGCGCAGCAGGTCCTCGACCTCCGTCGTGACGTTCACAGGTCCAGCGTGCTCATGTCCAGCAGCGGCCGGACCTCCACCGCCCCGCCCAGCTGCGAGTCCGGCGTCTTCGCGGCCCATGCCAGCGCCTGCTCCTCCGTCTCGCAGTCGAGCAGCAGGAACCCGGCCACGTACTCCTTGACCTCCGCGAACGGCCCGTCGCTGGTCATCGTCTCGCCGTCCTGCACCCACACCCGCTTGGCCAGCGCCGGATCCGTCAGGCCGTTCGACACCACCATGTCGCCAGCAGCCGTGATCTCCTCGCTCAGCGCCATGTACCCCCGGCCGAACTCCATCCGCTGCTCATCGGTCAACGTCTCCCACAACGCCCGCGACCTCGGGTTGCTGTGGATCAGAACCAGGTACCTCACGTCTGCCTCCTGCGAGTCGCCGAAATCCTCTCACCGGCGCAGTGTCGAAGCCGGGCGAACGGCTTCGACACAGGGGCGACCAACGACCCGAGCAGAGGGGAGCGAGCCATGAGCGGCACCGACGAGGAGCAGATCCGCCAGGTCGTCCTGGCGTCCGAGGCGGCGATGAAGGACGGCGACGCGCAGCGGCTGATCGAGCGGTACACGGCGGACGTGGTGAAGTACGACCTGGCGCCGCCGCTGGGACGGCGGGGCGACGCGGCGAGGGACGTCGAGAGCCAGCAGGCGTGGTTCGCGACGTTCGATGGTCCGGTGGACTTCGAGGTGACGGGCCTGGAGGTGGAGGTGGGCGGCGACATCGCCTGGGCGCACTCGCTGAACCGGCTCTCGGCGACGCCGAAGGGCATGGACTTCGCCTTCGAGCTGTGGTTCCGCGCCACGTACGGCCTGCGCCGCACGGCGGACGGCTGGCGCATCGCCCACGAGCACACCTCGACGCCGTTCTACATGGACGGCTCGATGCGCGCGGCGACGGACCTCAAGCCGTAGGCGCGCCGAACCAGCGGGTCAGGGCGTCGACGAGCCCGTCGGCGGAGTCGCCGGCCCAGGCGACGAAGCCGTCGGGACGGATGAGCAGGGCGGGACCGTCGCCAGACACGACGTCGACGCGGTCCCGCCAGCCGTCGGCGACCGCACCCAGTCCTGACGGGTCGAGCAGCAGCGGGCGGCCGGTGCGGCGGAGTTCGGCGAGCCGCACCACCCCGTCCGTGGTGGTCACGGACATCTCCGGCGCCAGCCGCCCGACCAGCGGATGATCCGACTCGAAGTACCGGGTGTCGTTGCCGGACATGGTGTCCACGATGTGCTGCCGGACGTCGACGGACTCCAGGAGCTCCTCGAACAGGGTGCGCAGCGCGGTGACCTTGGTACCGGGGGCCAGCAGGGCGGACTGGGACTGGGTCTGCATGGCCACGCGAGAGGCCACCGGATGCCGCTCCGAGTGATACGTGTCGAGCAGGCCGGCCGGCGCCCAGCCCTGCACCGCCGCGCCGAGTTTCCACGCCAGGTTGGCGGCATCCTGCAACCCCATGTTCAACCCGGGCCCGCCGATGCCGGCGTGCACATGGGCGGCGTCGCCGGCCAGGAACACCCGGCCGCGCCGGAACTGCGAGGCGATGCGGGTGTTGTTGCCGGCGTTCCGGCGCATGACCAGCGGCCGGTCCAGCACCGCCAGCTCCATCGGCACGTCCACCCCCAGCACCCGTTTCACGCTGTCGGCGAGCTCGTCCAGCGTCAGGGGCACGTCCTCGCCCGGCGCGTCGCCCCACTCCATGGTGGTGACGGTGAGGGCGTCCTCGAGCCGTGCCCAGACGAACACCCCAGTTGTGGTGCGGTGGAAGAAGAACGGCTGGATGTCGCCGTGCCCGGGCACCGGCAGGCCGCCGGGGCCGGCGGTGGGCAGCACGACGTTGGCCGTGCGGGTGACGACGTCGTCGTCGGTGACGCCAGGGAAGTCGATGCCGGCGAGCTTCCGCACGGTGCTCCGGCCGCCGTCGCAGCCGACCAGGTACGCGGCGGTGATCTCGGAGCCGTCGTCGGTCGACACGGTGACATGCGTGCCGTGGTCGACGAAGCCGGTGAGGGTGACGCCGCGCCGGATCTCCGCCCCCAGCCCGAGGGCGTGCTCCTCGAGGATCGGCTCCAGCCGGGTCTGCGGCACCAGCACGGTGTGCATCGGGTTGTCGGGCACGTCCCGCAGGTCCAGCCGCAAGCCGCCGAACATGTAGAACGGCGTCGGCGCAGGCGGCCCGGACCGGCCGCTGACCTTCTCGTACAGCCCGCGGGCGTCCATCAGCCGGGCCACCACGCCGGCCAGGCCGTTGGCCTTGGGCACGGTCGCCCGTTCGGGCAGCCGCTCCAGCACGAGCGGGCGTGCCCCGGCCAGCCGCAGCTCCGCGGTCAGCATCAGTCCGTTCGGTCCACCACCGGCGATCACCACGTCGAAGTCCATGCCGTCCACGGTACAGAAACTTGCGCGCCACGCAAAGATGCGCGGCACGCAAATTTGTGACCGTGTCATTGTCGATCGGTGCCGACCTTGTGGAAGGGTGGGCGGGTGAGTGATCTGCGGGTGACGACCCGCAACGCCCGGTTCCAGCAGTGGGAGTCGCTGCTGGGCAACCGGACCAAGCGACAGCGCACGGGCGAGTTCCTGGTGCACGGCGTCCGACCCATCACGCTGGCCGTCGAGCACGGCTGGCGGCTCTCGGCGCTGCTCTATCCGACCGGCCGCCGGCTGTCGAAGTGGGCGTCGGAGATGCTGGACACCGCCCGCGCGACCACCGTGGCGATGGACCCGGATCTGCTGGCCGAGCTGGGGGACCGCGACGACGACACGGCCCCGGAGATGATCGCCGTCGCCCAGCTGCCGCCCGACGACCTGGACCGCGTGCCGGTGCCGGACGACTTCCTGGGCGTGGTGTTCGACCGGCCGACCAGCCCCGGCAACATCGGCACGGTGATCCGCTCCGCCGACGCCTTCGGCGCGCACGGGGTGATCGTCGCCGGGCACGCCGCCGACGTCTACGACCCCCGCGCGGTGCGGGCCAGCACCGGGTCGCTGTTCGCGCTGCCGGTGGTCCGCGCCGACTCGGCGGCAAAAGTACTCGAATGGATTCGCGCCCAACCCGTAACGGTGCACCTCGTGGGGACCGATGAGAACGGCACAGCGGTGGTCGACCGGCACGATCTGACCGGACCGACGCTGCTCGTGGTCGGCAACGAGACCGCCGGCATGAGCAATGCCTGGCGCTCGGCCTGCGACGACGTGCTGAGCATCCCCATCGGCGGGGCGGCCAGCTCGCTCAACGTGGCCAACGCGGCGTCCATTGTTCTCTATGAGGTAGCACGACAGCGCAGACTGTGATGTATCTGCGGGTCCTCTCCATTCATCTTGGTTTACATTGGGTGTTCACCATGGGGAGGTCGAGAAGGTGGACGACGAGACGAGGCCGGCCGAACGCAGCACGGGGGCTGCGCGGAACCAGGTGCTCCGGGGCCGGCTGGGACGAGCCACGGAACTCGCCGCACAGGCGGTGGCATTAGCCCAGCAGTCACAAGCCCAACCGCAGGCAGGTGCTGGGGAGGACCTGCCCGCCGCGCTCGCCGTGCAGGCGTGGGCGGCCGCGTGGCGCGGCGACTCGCAGCTGGCCGACCAGGCGTCGGCCCGCGCCATGCAACAGCTGGACGCCGCGTGGAGCCGACGACTGCTGGTGGAGCTGCTGGGGGCGCGGCTGCACCTGGGCGACATCGACGGCTGCCTGCGGCTGGCGGCGGCCGCAGGCGTGGACGGCGACCCGGCCCGGATGGCCCCGGTGCTGCGGCCGTGGGTGTGCGAGTCGATGGTGAACGTGGAACTGGTCCGCAGCCGCCCGGCCCGGGCGGCGCTGTGGGCGGAGCACGCGGCGGAGGCCGCGGTGCCCAAGATGTGGGGCCACACCGCCGTGATGCACCTGGCCAACGGCCAGGTCGCGCTGGCCCGCAACGACCTCCAGGTCGCGCAGCTGCGGGCCGGCCGCGCCGCCGAGGCGTTCACCGAGGCCGGCATGCCGGGCTACGCGGCCCGCTCGCACGCCGTGGTCGGCGCCGCGCTGATCGGCATGGGGGAGCGCGACGCGGCGCTGCGCGAGCTGGGCGTGGCCCGCCGGCTGGCCGAGAGCTGCGGGGCCCGGGCCCTGGCCGCCGAGCTGGTCGACTCCCAGCTCAGCCTGTCGGTGCGCCGCACGCCGACGGTGCGCAGCATGGACACGCTGACCGTCCGCGAGCACGAGGTCGCCGAGCTGGCCGTGCGCGGCCTGACCAACCGGCAGATCGCGGAGAAGCTGGTGGTCAGCGTCAAGACGGTGGAGGGCCACCTGTCCCGGGTGTTCACCAAACTGGGCGTGCCGTGCCGCACCGCGCTGGCCGCGCCGCTGCGCAAGATGGACGCCGAACTGGTCGGCTGACCAGCGGGAATTAAATGGACAAAGGGAATATCGTGATCCGGCCGTGCCGGCGTTGATCTTGTCTTACGATCGCGCCGACCGGCCGTTCCACGACCCTGGAGTCCCACCGATGCCCAACCGAGTCGTCATGGCTACGGCGGCGAGCGCGCTGCTGCTGACCATGACCGCCGCCCCCGCGACCGCCTCCCCGCTGCCGGTGCCCTACTGGGGCCACGCCAGCCAGGTCATCACGGTGATCGCCGACAGCCCGACCGCCACCACGGCGACGTTCACCGCCTGGCAGCGCACCGGCGGGCTGTGGGACCACTGGCAGGCGGTGCGCGGGCCGATCACGGCCAACGTCGGCTCCGACGGCATCGGCCAGGCCAGCGAGACCACCTCCAAGACGCCCGCCGGCACCTGGACGCTCACCGAGGCGTTCGGCATCCAGGCCAACGACGGCACCCGGTTGCCCTACCGGCAGGTCGGCACCGCGGACTGGTGGGTGTCGGACGTCAAGTCCCCGCTGTACAACACCTATTACCACTGCGTGCCCGGCACCTGCCCGTTCAACGAGGGCGCCGGCGAGGACCTCGGCGAGGCCGGCCCGGTCTACAACCACGCCGTGGTCATCGACTACAACCGCAACCCGGTCGTGCCCGGCGCCGGCTCGGCGTTCTTCCTGCACATCTCCAGCGGCAAGCCGACCGCGGGCTGCGTGTCCATCCCCGCCGAGGACCTCAAGGCCGTCATGGCCTGGCTCGACCCGGCCCAGCAGCCGGTGATCGACATCGCTGTTCGCTGACCTGGGCACGTCCGCTAGACGCCGGACAGGAACCGGTCGAGGACCCGGACGCCGAACTCCAGGCCCTCGACCGGCACCCGCTCGTTCACACCGTGCGCCATCGCCCGGTAGTCGAAGCCTTCCGGCACCCACAAGGGGGAGAAGCCATAGCCGGGGATGCCGAGCCGGGCGAAAGCCTTGGCGTCCGTGCCGCCGCCCAGGCAGTACGGCACCACCACGGCCGCCGGGTCCGCCCACCGCAGCGCGTCCGCCATCGCGCCGAACCACGGCGAGTCCAGCGGCGCCTGCACCCCCGGCTGCGGGTTGATCAGCTCCCGGCGCACGTGCGGGCCGATCAGCTCGTCCACGGTGGCCAGCAGCTCCGCCTCGCCGCCCGGCAGCACGCGCGTGTCGATCAACGCCTCGGCCGTGCTCGGGATGACGTTGACCTTGTAGCCGGCGGTCAGCGCGGTCGGCGTGGTGCTGTTGCGGATCGTCGACTCCACCAGCGAGGCCGCGCCGCCCAGGCGCGCCACCGTGCCGTCCACATCGGACAGATCAACCTCGACGCCCAGCGCGGCGCCCACCTGCTCGATGTAGGCCTGGACGGACGGGATCAGCCGCACCGGCCAGCGGTGCTCGGCCAGCCGCTGCACCGCCTGCACCAGGCGGGTCACGGCGTTCTCGTCGTTGCGGCGCGAACCGTGACCGGCCCGACCGCGGGCGGTCAGCCGCAGGTGCGAGGAGCCGCGCTCGGCGGTGCCCACCGGATAGAAGTGGATGCCGTTCACGCGATGCGTGTGCCCGCCGGACTCACCGATCGCGGCCACGCAGTCCCGGAACAGGTCGGCGTGCTCGGCGACCAGCCAGTGGGCGCCGTAGTCGCCGGCGTCCTCCTCGTCCGCGACGAACGCCAGCACCACGTCCCGGCGCGGCCGGGAACCTCGTGCCTGCCAGCCGGCGACGACGGTCAGCAGGTTGGCGACCATGTCCTTCATGTCCACCGCGCCGCGGCCCCACAGGTAGCCGTCACGCAGCTCGCCCGAGAACGGGTGCACGTCCCAGTCCGCCGCCTGCGCCGGCACGACGTCCAGGTGGGCCTGGACGAGCAGCGGCGGCAGCGCCGGGTCGCTGCCCTCGACACGGGCGATCACGTTGGTACGACGGGGTTTGCGCTCCAGCAACGTCGGCTCGACACCGGCGGCCGACAGCTCGGCGGCGACGAACTCGGCCGCCTCGCGCTCACCCTCGCTGTCGCCGCCGCCCCGGTTGGTGGTGTCGAACCTGATCAGCCGGGCACACCGCTCGACGACGTCCATGCCACCTCACCCGTAGACCTTCTCCACCGCGCCGCTCGCGATCGCGGTCACGATCTTGAACGTCTTCATCGCCTCGGTCATCGTCGGCGCGTCGTAGCCGACCCGCAACAGCGACAGCCGTTCCACGGTCGGGATCACCTCGGCCGCCGCGGCCAGGTGCGCGGCGTCGAACGCGACCTCCATGCGGTGGCCGGACGCCACCGGCTCGACCCGGCCCGCACGGCCCATCGCCAGCCGCGCCTGCTCCTCGATGAGCTTCGAGCTGCGCGCCGGCGGCAGGCAGATCGCCGCGTACCGGCTCACGCACTCCTTCACTACGGCCTTGCGTGCGTCGGGGGTGTAGTCGTCGGCGTCCTCGCACGTCTTGTCGTCGCCGGTCACCAGCAGCACCGGCACGCCGTGCTCGGCGGCGACCGCGGCGTTGAGCCGGCCCTCGCTGGCCGGCACGCCGTCCAGCCACACCTTGGTCACGGAATTGCCGAGGTACGTGTGCGACAGAACGCCCTCGGCGCCGGCTCCGGTGTGGTACCCAAGGAACACCACGCCGTCCACGTCGGAGTCGATGCCCTGCATCATCGACAGCGGCTTGTGCTTGCCGGTGAGCATGCGCGCCCGCTCGTCGAGCTCCTCCAGCAGCAGGTTGCGCTGAGTGTCGTGAGCCTCGTTCACCAGCACGTCGTCGGCGCCGCCGTCGACCAGGCCGCGGACGCACGCGTTGACGTCGCCGTTGAACATGCGGCGGAACCGTTGCCACTGCTCGGTGCCGGGTTCGCAGTCGGCCGGCCACGTGACTCCGGTCGCGCCTTCCATGTCCGCCGAGATGAGGATTCGCACGCTCGGTACGTTACGGCTTGGCGGCCGTTGTCGACAATTGTTGACATATTGCCTTACCGGGTGGTTACTTCTTGCCAAACATGGGGAAGGGGAGGTGCGCGGACATGCGCATCAGACGTCTCGGCATCGGCGTGATCGCGATGGGGGTCGCGATCCTCAGCGCGCCGGTGGTGCACGCACAGGACACGGCCCAGCCGAAGATCCTACGCGTCGGGGTGACCGGCACGTACGCGACCATGAACCCGTTCACCGCCTACCACCTCGGCGACACCGAGGTGGGCCGGGTGATGTACGCGTTCCTCACGTCCTACTCGCAGCAGGACTACAGCCCCGCGCCGGGCCTGGCCGACAAGTGGCAGGTCTCCTCGGACAAGCTGACCTGGACCTATCACATCCGGTCGGGCATGAAGTGGTCGGACGGCCAGCCGATCACCGCCAAGGACGTCGCCTGGACGTTCAACAAGATCATGACGGACAAGACGGCGGCGACCGCCAACGGGAATTTCGTGACCGATTTCGACACTGTCACGGCCCCCGACGACAGCGACGTCGTCATCAAGACCAAGGCGCCGCAGGCGACCATGCTCGCGCTGGACATCCCGATCGTGCCCGAGCACGTCTGGTCGAAGGTCACCGACGTCGGCAAGTACGACAACCTCCAGTACCCGGTGGTCGGCAGCGGGCCGTTCACGCTGACCAACTTCACCCAGGGCCAGTCCATCACGCTCAAGGCCAACCCGGACTACTACGGCGACAAGCCGGCCTACGACCAGCTCGAGTTCCGCCACTACGACAACGAGGACGCCGCCGTCCAGGGCCTCAAGAACGGCGACGTGGACGTGGTCAGCGGCCTGACCCCGACCCAGTACGCGGCGCTCCAGAACACGCCGAACATCACCGTGAACAAGGCGCGCGGCGGGCGGCAGAACGACCTGCTGGTCAACTACCAGGCGCAGACCAACACCAACCAGCCGGTCGGCGACGCCAACCCGGTGCTCAAGGACCCGAAGGTGCGGCTGGCCATCGCCCAGTCGATCGACGTCAAGACGTTGGTGGACAAGGCCTACGGCGGCCTGGCCGAGCCCGGCTCGGGAATGGTGCCGGCGGTGTTCGGCACCTGGCACTGGAGCCCGGACGCGAGCCAGGAGCAGAAGTTCGACCTGACCGCGGCGGCCAAGACGCTGGACGACGCCGGCTACCAGAAGGGCGCGGACGGCGTCCGGCTGGACAAGTCCGGCAAGCCGATCACCCTGCGGCTGGTCATCGACAGCGGTGTCCCGAACGAGAACGCCAGCGCCCAGTTCATCAAGGGCTGGCTCGGCCAGGTCGGCATCGGCGTCACCGTGCAGGCGCTCAGCTCGGACGCGGTCACCGACGCCGGCAGCAAGGGCCAGTACGACCTCCAGCTCAACGGCTGGACCGGCAACCCCGACCCGGACGCGCTGCTGTCCATCCAGATCTGCGCCAACCGGCCCGACGCCGACGGCAACGGCAACACCGAGAACTTCATGTGCGACCCGCAGATCGACGCCCTGTACAAGCAGCAGCTGTCGGAGACCGACCAGGCCAAGCGGGTCAAGGACGTCAAGGACCTCCAGGCACGGCTGTACTCCCTGGACAGCTCGATCGTGATCGCCTACCCGAACGTCCTGGAGGCCTATCGCTCCGACCGCTGGGCCAGCTTCGGCCTCCAGCCGGCGCAGGGCGGCTCGATCACGCACCAGAACGGCTACTACGGCTACCTGCTGGCCAAGCCCGTGGACTCCGCCGCCGCCGGCGGCGGCAACACCGGCCTGATCGTCGGCATCGTGGTCGTGGTGGTGATCGTGCTGGGCGGCGGCGCGTTCCTGCTGTCCCGCCGGCGCCGGGCGAGCGCCGACGAGCGGGAGTAGCGCATGACGACGCCGGCAACGGCGCCCGAGCTGGCCGAGCCGGGCACGGCCGCGCGCGCAGGCGGCGCGCGGTACGTGCTCGGCAAGGTCGGTGGTGCGGTGGTGAGCCTGTTCGTGGTCGTGGTGCTGGGCTTCTTCCTGTTCCGGGTGCTGCCCGGCGACCCGATCCGGCTGATGTCGCGGAACACGTCGGTCGGCACCAAGCAGGTCGCCGAGCTGCGGCACCAGTTCGGGCTGGACAAGCCGCTGCCGGCGCAGTTCGCGGACTACGTGGTCGCGCTCGCGCACGGCGACCTCGGCGTGTCGCTGAAGTTCAGCCGGCCGGTGTCCGACCTGATCCTCCAGGCGCTGTGGCCGACCCTGCTGCTGGTCGGCGTGGCCACGCTGATCTCCATCCTGCTGGGCCTGTGGCAGGGCACGCGGGCCGGGTGGCGGCGCGGCACCGGCTTCGACCGGTTCTCCACCGGTACCGCGCTGGCGCTGTGGTCCGCGCCGACGTTCTGGCTGGGCATGATCTTCCTGGTGGTGCTCGGCTCGTGGTTCCCCACCCAGGGCATCGTCGACCCGGACACCCCGGCGGGTTTCCTGCCGCAGTTCCTCGACGTCCTGCACCACCTGACGCTGCCGTGCCTGACTCTGGTGGCGGTGCTGTACGCCCAGTACCTGCTGGTGATGCGGTCGTCGGTGGTGGAGGAGATGGACGCCGACTACCTGACCACCGCGCGCGCCAAGGGCCTGCGTGACGACGTGGTCCGCAGCCGGCACGCGGTGCCCAACGCGCTGCTGCCGACCGTGACCCTGATCTTCATCAACCTCGGGTTCGTGGTCGGCGGCGCGGTGTCGGTGGAGGCCGTGTACTCCTGGCCGGGCCTGGGACTGCTGCTGTACCAGTCGATCGCCGACCACGACGGCCCACTGCTGCAGGGGCTGCTGCTCGTGTTGGCCGGCGCGGTGCTGGTGATGAACCTGATCGGCGACCTGCTGCTGCGGGTCATCGACCCGAGGGTGCGTGCCGCATGACCTCTGCCATCGTCTGGCGCCGCCGGCGCGCCGCGGCCGGCCGGCTCTGGGACCAGTTCCGCAGCCAGCGCGGCGGTCTGTTCGGGCTGGTCATCCTCGCCGTGATCGTGCTGCTGGCCCTGCTGGCCCCGGTGATCACGGACCCGTCCGGGCTCGACGTCACGCACGCCACCGGCGGCGCGCTGAAGCCGCCCGGCGACGGGTTCCTGCTCGGCACCGACGAGACCGGCCGGTCGGTGTTGTTGTTGCTGCTGTGGGGATCCCGGGTGTCGCTGCTGGTCGGCTTCGCCGCCACGCTGCTGTGCGTGGGCATCGGCACCATCGTCGGCATCGTGATGGCGCACTTCGGCGGCTGGGTGCAGGCCGTGCTGATGCGCGTCACGGACTTCTTCCTGGTGCTGCCGTCGCTGGTCCTCGCGGCGGTGCTGTCCACCGTGCTCACGCCCGGCATCGGCTCGATCATCATCGCCATCGCGGCGACGGCGTGGCCGACGACCGCCCGGCTGGTCCGGTCGCAGACCCTCGCGGTGGAGTCGCGACCGTACATCGAGCGCTCGTGGGCGCTGGGCGCCGGGCACTGGCACGTGATCGGCAAGCACGTGCTGCCGGCGGTGCTGCCGCTGGTGTTCGCCAACACGACGCTGACCGTCGGCCAGTCCATCATCACCGAGTCCACGCTGGCATTCCTCGGGCTCGGCGACCCGAACTCGGCGTCGTGGGGCGAGATGCTGCACAACGCGCTGCAGGTCGGGGCGGTCACCGCCCGGGCCTGGTGGTACCTGCTGCCGCCGGGCCTGGCGATCGGCGTGGTGGTGCTGGCGTTCATGATGTGCGGGCGGGCCCTGGAGGCCGTGCTCAACCCGCGGCTGAGGGAGCGGTGATGGGCGAGCCGTTGCTGGAGATGCGGTCCGCGACCGTCGACTACCGCACCGCGGGCGGGCTCGTGCCGGCCGTGCGCGGGGTCGACCTGCGCATCGACGCCGGTCAGACGCTCGGGCTGGCCGGGGAGTCGGGCTGCGGCAAGTCGACGTTGGCGATGTCGGTGCTGCGGCTGCTGCCGCGCAACGCCGTCGTCGGCGGCGAGATCCTGTTGGGCGGCGAGAACGTCACCGAGATGGGCTGGGGCCGGCTGCGGGCGGTGCGCTGGGCCGAGGCGTCGGTGGTGTTCCAGGGCGCGATGCACGCCCTGAACCCGGTGCAGCGCGTCGGCGAGCAGATCGCCGAGCCGATTCGCGTGCACGGCAAGGGGCCCGTCGAGCGGCGGGTCGGGGAGCTGTTGGAGCAGGTGGGCCTGCCGGCGCGGCGGGCCCGGGCGTACCCGCACGAGCTGTCCGGCGGGCAGCGGCAGCGGGTGATGATCGCCATGGCGCTGGCCTGCTCGCCGGGCCTGATCATCGCCGACGAGCCGACCACGGCCCTGGACGTGATGGTTCAGGCGCAGGTGTTGGCCCTGCTGTCGAAGCTGGTGGACGAGTTGGACATCGGGCTGCTGATGATCAGTCACGACCTGTCCGTGCTGGCGTCCACCTGTCAGCGGCTGGCCGTGATGTACGCGGGGCGGATCGTGGAGCAGGGGCGGTCGGCCGAGGTGCTGCGGCAGCCGGCGCACCCGTACACCAAGGCCCTGGCCGCGGCGTTCCCGACCATCGGCGATCCCGCGTCCCGGCTGGCGCCGCGCGGGCTGGCCGGCGACCCGCCGGACCCCGCCCAGTTGCCCGCCGGATGCCCGTTCCACCCGCGCTGCCCGTCGGCGATGGCCGAGTGCTCGGTGACGGATGTGCTGCTGCGGCCGGCCGGCGAGGACCGGGTGTCGGCGTGTCTGCTGGAGGTTGAGCCGTGACCCTGCTGCGTGCCGACGACGTGACCGTGCACTTCGGGGCGGCGCGGGCGGTGGACGGTGTCGAGCTGGACATCCGGGCCGGAGAGATCATCGCGCTGGTCGGGGAGTCCGGCTGCGGCAAGACCACCCTGGCCCGGACCCTGTTGGGCTTGCAGACGCCCACGTCCGGGCAGGTGCTGTACGAGGGCGAGCCGCTGCCGTCCGGGATCCGCGGGCTGCGCGAGTACCGGCGGCACGCGCAGTTGGTGTTGCAGGACCCCACCGGCGCGCTGAACCCCCGGCACAGCGTGTACGAGGCCGTCGCCGAAGGCCTGCGCATCCACCGCGTGCCCGGCGACGAGCGGGAGCTGGTCGCTTCCGCCTTGTCCCGCGCCGGATTGCGGCCGCCGGACCGGTTCTTCGGGCGCATGCCGCACGAGCTGTCCGGCGGCCAGCGGCAGCGGGTCGTCATCGCCGGTGCGCTGGCGCTGGACCCCAGCGTGCTCATCGCCGACGAACCGGTGGCCTCCCTGGACGCCTCCGTCCGTGGCGAGATCTTGGCTCTGCTGCTGCGGTTGCGCGACGAGCTGGGGCTGGCGGCCCTCGTCGTCACGCACGATCTGGGCCTGGCGTGGAACATCGCCGACCGGGTCGCGGTGATGTACCTGGGGCGGATCGTGGAGAGCGGGCCCGTGGAGCAGGTCCTCACCGCGCCCCGGCACCCGTACACCCAGGCGCTGCTGTCGGTGCTGCCGGAGTCGGAGACGCCGGCGACCGTGCTGGCGGGGGAGACACCCGATCCCAGCCGCGTGCCCGCCGGCTGCCGGTTCCACCCGCGCTGCCCGCTGCTGGCCGCCGGCCTGCCCGTCGAGGTGGCGACGCGGTGCCGGACCGTGGATCTGCCCATTGTGGACGGTGCCGCCGCCGGCGTCGCCTGTCACGCCGTGAGCGTGGCATCCAGCGCGAAGTAGGAGCCCGAGCCGGCAACGACCCGCTTGAGCGCGAAGCCGCCGTCGGTGAGCAGTTGGCGCCACTCCGACTCGCTGCGCTGGCAGCCGCCCAGCATGCCGAGCATCGTGACGTCGATCGACTTGGTTGGGTGCGGCTCGTCGCTCTCGGGCACCACCATGTCGATGATCACCAGGCGGGCGTCAGGCCAACCGGCCTTCCAGATGTTGCGCAGGATGCGCAGGCTGTCGGCGTTGTTCCAGTCCTGGAGCACCGCCGACAGCACATAGACGTTCGCAGTCGGCACCGTGTCGAAGAAGTCGCCGGCGACGACCTCCATCCGATCCGCCGGTGGTTCGGTGGGCACCACGCTCGGCAGGTCGAAGAGGATGCCGCGGCGGTCGGGATACCTGGCGAGCAGCTCCGTCAGCAGTGTGCCGTCCGCGCCGCCGGTGTCGGCGACCGTGGCTCCCCGGGGCAGGTCGAAGACGTCGAGCAGGTCGCCGCGGGCATCCTGCGTGAACGCGGCCATCGCCTCGTTCTGCAGCGCCGCCATGTCCGGGTGCTCGTTGACCCAGTCGAAGAACGGCTTGCCGTAGTAGATGCTCGCCGCCGGCTCGCCCGTCCGGACCGTGTCGAGCAGGTTCCCGAACGGCGCGTAGTGCGTCTGCCGGAAGTACCGGGCGACGCTGCGCAGCGGGCCGTCCGCCAGCGTGCGACCCAGCTCCGTCAGCTCGATCGTGCCGTCCTTCGTGCGGAAAACCCCGTGCTGCGCGAGGAAACGGATGATCCGCCCCAGCGCGTCCGGATCCGCGCCGACCTCCTTCGCCACGTCCTCCACGCCGCGCGGGCCACTGACCAGCGCCGTCGCCACGTCCAGTTCGGCCACCGCGAACAGCGACTGGGAGAGCTGGAATCCACTGAGCAGCCCGAGCATCACCGCGACCGGGGGCAGTTCCATGGTGCTTCGTCCTTCCGTGAGGTTCACGACCATCACGTATGACCTGGCCCCTCGGCTCTGCCGCTGTTCGTTCGTTGCCGTTAGTGCTCCTGATCGAACACGCCTTTCGGATTACCGGTCGCGCACTACCGTTCGGGCCGTGACGTCACCCCACCACGCCGATCCCGCGCCGCGCCGGCCGTCTGCTCAGCCCCTGTACTTCGAGGCCCCCGACTACTACCGCCCCCAGGCCGTCGACGGTCCCGCCGTCTTTCTCGCCGGCGGCATCACCGGCGCCGGCCGCTGGCAGGACCATGCCGTCACCGTGCTGCACTCGCGGCCCGTGGTCGTCCTCAACCCCAACCGCGCCGCCTTCCCCATCTCCGATCCCGGCGCCGCGTGGGAGCAGGTCAGTTGGGAGCAGCACCACCTGCACCTGCCCACCGTGCTCACCCTTTTCTGGTTCCCCGCCAGCGTCACCGTCCAGCCCATCGCCATGTTCGAGCTGGGCCAGGCCCTCGGCGAAGGCCACCGCCTCGTCGTCGGCGCCCACCCCGGCTTTCCGCGCGAACCCGACGTCCACATGCTCTGCCAACTGGCCCGCCCCGGCCTGCCGGTCTATTCCGACCTCGACGACGTCCTAGCCGCCGCGCTCGCTCAGTTGACGTGAAACCGGGTTCATTTGTCCTTGCCGGAGAAAATGCCGACGAGGTTCTTCGCCACGTCGAGGTGGTCCTTCACCCGCGGATCGAGAATGGTGAGCAGCGTGACCGGCAGATCGGCCAGAAACTCTTTGACCGCCTGAACCGCTTGGGCGAATCGTCGGTCACACATCCGCCGTGTGACCGGATCGGCCGGCCCGCACGACGAACGTAGCCGGTACACGGGGTGGTTGCGACCGCGTCCAAACGGCGGATCAATGTGCGCTTGGACGCCCCGTCGTCGACCGCCTTCAGCGCGACAGACTCCGAACGTGCTGTCAGTGGCGTCCTCGTCGTCGGGCATGCGGAGAGCATCGGGTCGGCCGGAAACAGTGTTGTCCCGGCCGACCCTCCGTCAATCAGCCCGTGCAGCAGGAGTGGCGGCTGCCTGCCACGTAGTGCGGATCGTGCCACCAGAACTCGGCGTTGGACGGGTGGGCGGGCACCGGGGGCAGCATGCGGCTGGTGGCGATGCCGGTGGCGGGCGAGGTGAACGGCTTGAGCAGATCGTCCACAGTGAACAGTCGGCCGTTGCTGACGACGCTGCGGACGTTGGCGGCCTGTTTGATGTCGGAGAGGGGATCGCCGCCGAGGACGGACAAGTCGGCGTACGTGCCGGGGGCGATGCGGCCGAGGGGCTCACCCAGCAGCTCGGCGGAGTTGCGGGTGGCGGTCAGCAGGGCCTCGTACGGGGTGAGCCCGTACCGAACCATCGCCCGCAGGTTCATGTGCGTGCTGACGGCGGTGTGGTCGATGGGCGAATCGGTGCCGGTGACGATGCGGCCGCCGCCACGGACGGTGGTGGCGATCTGTGCGACCTGTTTGGCCAGGTCGGCCAGGGTGGCGGTCTGGTCGGTGGTGGCCGCGGTGTGGGCGGCGGCCGCGAGGGAGGCGTACTCCCAGGCGGGGTAGAGGGTGGTGACCCGCCGGTCGGTGACGAGGCTGGGGTCCTCGCCGAACAGGGCACTGGACACGAACAGCGTCGGCGTTCGGCCGGCGCCGGTCCGGTTGAACAAGTCGATGACGTCCTGGTAGCCGGCGCCGAGCGCGCTGACGGTGCGGGAGTAGCCGAGCCGGTTGGTGGCGCCGATGTGCTCCATGCCGTCGCCACCGAAGGCCAGCGCGGGATAGTGGTAGTGCGACGTCGCCAGCACGCCGCGCTGGTGCGCCCACTCGATCACCTGCCGCTGCCACTCGGGCCGCAGCCGCACGTAGCACTTCATCAGGTCGTAGTCGAGCGCCCCGGCGCGTTCTAGTTCCAGCGCGAGCTGACGTTCGTCGTAGGTGGGCCGCATGAAGTTGTAGAAGATCCGGGAACCGTCGATGGCCTCGCCGGTGGCGAAGTAGCGCGGCCCGATCCGCTTGCCGGACTGGACGGACTCGCGTTCCTCGACCATGTGGTACGCGGGGCTGGCCGGCGACCGGGTGGTGGTGATGCCCAGCGACAGCCACAGCCGACCCTGCCGAGCGCCGTAGCTGTACCCCTGCATCTCACGGTGGTTGTGGATGTCGACGATGCCGGGCATCACGACGCCGTCGCGGGCGTCGATCACCTCGCCGTCGACGCCCGGGCCGCTGGGACGGACGGCGGTGATGCGGTGCCCCTCCACGATGACGTCCACATTGGACTGGAGGGTGGGGCTCTGGCCGTCCCAGAGCCTGCCGGCGCGGATCACCAGCCGCCCGCGCGGCTGGGAGTTGGTCCAGCTCAGCCCCACCGGAACGGTCCGCGGCGCGCCGCCGTCGACGCCGATCAGCCGCAGCCGCCCGTTGTTCAGGTACAGCAGGTGCTGCGAGTCGCCGTGCCAGGTGGGGGCGTCGGTGACCTCGTCGTTGATCGGCTTCGGAGTCCCGGCGAAGGTCCCGTCCGGGTGCACATCGACGACGTGCAGCAGGCTGCCGAGGACGAAGGCCATCTTGGTGCCGTCGGGCGACCAGACCGGGCCGTCGTCGCCGCGGGTCTGTAGCGACCGCTGCGGCAGCGGGTCGACGTATCTGGCGGCGCCGGTGGCCCGGTTGACGAGCAGGATCTTGCTCAGGCCCTCGCGGAAGCGGGCCGAGTGCGGCACGACCGCAGCCAGCGCGATCACGCTGCCGTCGGGCGACCACGTGGGCTTGCCCGGCTCGAACGTCGCGGCGAACACGTTCTGCACCGCGCCGGTGGCGACCTCGACGGTGTGCAACGCGCCGGTCTGGTCCAGGAACGCCAGGAACTTGCCGTCACGGGACCAGGACCCGGAGACGGCGGCCGCGCCGGGCAGGTTGGTCAGCTGCCGGTCCTGGCCGGTGGCCAGGTCGCGCAGCCAGATGTCGAGCTTGCCGGCCCGGTCGGTGGAGTACGACAGGTACCGGCCGTCCGGCGACCAGGCCGGATCCGACTTCCACCAGTCGTCGCCGGTGAGCGGCTTCGGCGGCTGGCCGATGGTCATGGTGTAGATGTCGTTGAGCGCGCGGAAGGCGACCTGCCGGCCGTCCGGCGACAGCACCGGGCTCCCGATGCCGACGACCGGCTTCGGCCGCGGCGAGTCGAAGTCACGCCGGCGCTTGACGTACCGAGCCGGCTCGACGTCGACCGGCGCGGTGAACGCGATGGCGGCGGCCGCCCCGCCGGCCAGCGACCGCCGCCGCAAGGCGCCGTCCGCGCTGTACACGAAGTCGTTGCCGTGGAAGGAAACCCGGAACGGGAACACGTCCTCGCCGGTGACCAGCGGCTTTCCCGACACGTACAGCTCGGTGGTGGCCGGCGGGTTCGGGGGCGGGGGACCGGTGACCAGGTTGTAGACGAGGTCCTTGCCGTCAGGCGTCCACGTCGGGCCGTGCAGCAGCTGAGTGCCCGGCACGGTGATCGCGGTGCTGCGGCTGCCGTCGGCGACCGTGACGACGTCGATGCGGGTGCCGGCGGCCACGAAGGCGACCTTGGCGCCGTCGGGCGACCAGGCCGGCTCGTACTCCTCGACGGGAGTGTCGGTCAGCTGGGTGATCTTGTTGGTGGCCAGGTCGAGCAGGTGGATGCCGTAGCTGCCGGTGAGATCGGACGAGAAGACGATCGTGCGGCCGTCGGGCGAGAACCGCGGCTCGCGGTGGTCGAACGGCCCCTGCGTGAGCTGGCGTAACCCGGTGCCGTCGCGGCGGATCGTCCAGATGTTGAAGTTGCCGTCACGGTAGGACTGGAACGCCAGCGTCCGGCCGTCCGGCGACCAGTCCGGCTGGGCGATGTCCATCAGGTCGTCGGTGAGCCGCTTGGCCGCGCCGCCCGCGGCCGGCAGCAGCCACAGCACGCCGAGCAGGTCCATCGCGATCGTGGCGCCGTCCGGGGAGACCTGCCCGGCGACGTTGGTGCCCTGCCGGACCGCCAGCGGCGTCCCAGCTCGATCGGGCGCGCCGGCCGCGACCGGCGGACTGGGCAGTTCGATGCCGGTCAACGCGGCGGCGCCGGCGACGCCGGCCAGGAATTCCCGCCTGTTCACAGCGGACATGACGTTCCCACCCCCAAGTGAGCCGTTTCCGCCAGGCTAGATCAACTGGTGGAGGGTTCACCGGGCTTTGGCCCATCGGGCGGGCAAAGGCGACCTGATCGATCCTCAGCCGCGGCGTTCGTGGCGTTCGGTCGCCCGCTGCATCCGGGCGACGTGATCACGGAGGTAGTCGACGAGCTCCATCGGCTCCAGCACCTCGAACTCGAAGCCGAGCATGCTGATGAACACCGTCATGCCGACGAGCGAGTCCGCGCCCGCGTGCAGGATGCAGCTGCTGTCGTCGACCGGCTCCAGCTGGCCGGAGGTGGGCGTCACCTTCTCGGCGACCTCGTCGATCGGTGCGTGGATCAGGAACTTGCCCTCGAACTTGTACGCCCGGTTGGTCACGCCACGGGACACGTAGGTGGCGGCGTCGGCCGGCGGTGTGCGGGGCTGGAACCGAGGCCCGGTCGGTGTTTTCGGTTGGACCCGGTCCAGCCTGAAGGTCCGCCAGTCGGCGCGGTCGAGATCCCACGCCAGCACGTACCAGCGCCGCCCCATGTTGACGAGACTGTGCGGCTCGACCTGCCGACGGCTGTCGGCGCCGTCGTGGGTGCGGTAGTCGAAGCGCAGCCGCATGTGCTCCCGGCACGCGCCGGCGACGAGTGCCAGCACCTCGGCGTCCACGCTCGGCCCGTACGAGGACGTGCTGACCACGACCGCTTGCAGCGCCGACACCCGGTGCCGCAACCGTGACGGCAGCATGTGCTCCAGCTTGGTCAGCGCGCGGATTGACGTCTCCTCGATGCCGGTGACGCTGCCGGCCGCGGCGGTGCGCAGGCTGATGGCGACGGCGACCGCCTCCTCGTCGTCCAACAGCAGCGGCGGCAGGGTGACGCCGACGCCGAGCCGGTAGCCGCCGGCGACGCCGGGGGAGGCGTCGACCGGATAGCCGAGGTTGCGCAGCCGGTCCACGTCGCGGCGGACGGTGCGGACGTCCACCTCGAGCCGGGTCGCGAGCTCGGCGCCGGTCCAGTCCTGACGGGCCTGGAGCAGCGACAGGAGGCGCAGCAGCCGCGCGGAGGTCTCCAACACGAACGCCAGTCTGCCACCCATTCCGGACTGACTCTGTCCGCAATGCCGCCTAGGCTGCCGCCATGACCGTGCTGACCCGTCGAGCCCTCAACCGGGCCCTGCTGCACCGCCAACTCCTGCTGCGGCGGTGGAAGCTGTCCCCGGCCAGGGCGATCGAGCGGCTCGCCGGCCTCCAGGCGCAGGCGACGAACCCGCCGTACTACGCGCTGTGGACCCGGCTGGAGGGTTTCCGCCGCGATCAGCTCACTCGGCTGCTTACTGACCGGCGGGTCGTCCGGATCGCGTTGATGCGCTCGACCCTGCACATGGTCACCGCCGACGACTGCCTGGCCTTCCGGCCCACACTCCAGTCCGTGCTGGACCTGTCCTACGCCCGCAGCGTGCACAGCCGGCACGTGCAGGGCATCGACCTCGACGATCTGGCGAAGTTCGCCCGAGACCTCATCGAGGCCGACCCGATGACCAACGCCGACCTCGGCCGCGCGCTGAGCGACCGCTGGCCGGATCGGGACGTGACGGCGCTGCTCAACGCCGTGCGCACGAAGCTCGCGGTCGTTCAGCTGCCGCCGCGCGGCGTGTGGGGCGTCGGCGGCCAGCCGACCGGCACCACAGCGGAAACCTGGCTCGGGCGGTCCCTCGCGCCCATCTCTCCGGACGATCTCGTGCTGCGCTATTTGGCGGCATTCGGTCCCGCCGGCGTGATCGACACCCAGACGTGGTCGGGCCTGACCCGGCTGCGGGAGGTCTTCGACCGGCTGCGCCCGCGGCTGCGGACCTTCACCGACGAGTCCGGCACGGAGCTGTTCGACCTCCCGGACGCGCGCCGCCCGCACCCGGACACCCCGGCGCCGGTGCGGTTCCTGCCGGAGTTCGACAACTCGCTGCTGTCCTATGCCGATCGGACGCGGATCATCGCCACCGAGCACAAGCCGCACGTGTTCACCGTCAACGGCATCATCCGGGGCACGGTGCTGGTGGACGGATTCGTCGCCGCCACCTGGAAGCTCGCGCCGGACGCCCTGACGGTCACGCCGCTGGTACCCCTCAAAGAACGCGACGACGTCGAGGCGGAGGCCCACCGGCTGGCCGCCTTCGCCGACGCCGAGGTGCCGATCCGAGTCCTTGCCAAACCGGCAACATAGTTTGCCGGCGAGCCCGGCCGCGTCGCACGGTGTACGACTGAGACACCGAGGAGGGACGCGATGGCACACGGACACGGCCACGGACATCGGGACGACGACTACGACTGGGCGTCGATCGGCGAGGAGATCGAGCGCAACGCCGAGGTCCACCACGACTACCTGGACCAGGCCATGGACTGGCTGCGGGCACAGGTGGACGAGCCGGCGCGGATCGTCGACGTCGGCAGCGGCCCCGGTGTCGCGGCGTGCGCGCTGGCCGAGACGTTCCCCGGCGCCGAGGTGGTGGCGGCCGACCGCGCACCGGAACTGTTGGCCCGCGCGGCGAAGCGGGCCGAGCGGCTCGGCGTGAAGATCTCGACGCAGGAGGCGGACCTGCCGGCCGCGTTCCCGGAACTCGGCGCGGCGGACCTGATCTGGACCAGCGGGGTGATGCACCACATCGGCGACCAGCAGGACGCGCTGAACCAGCTCGCCGCCCTGCTCCGGCCCGGCGGCGTGCTGGCCGTCGTGGAGGGCGGCCTGCCGCTGAGGTTCCTGCCGCGCGACATCGGCATCGGCCGGCCGGGCCTCCAGTCCCGGTTGGACGCGGCCAACGACGCCTGGTTCACGGACATGCGCAACGGCCTGCCCGGATCGACGCCGATCGTGGAGGACTGGACGGCGATGCTGGCCCGCGCCGGCCTGATGCCCAGCGCCAGCCGCACCTTCCTGGTCGACCTGCCGGCGCCGCTGGACACCGAGCCGCGGCTGCTGCTGCGGGACATGCTTGTGCGGCAACGGGAAATGCTCGGCGACCGGATCGACGCCGAGGACCACGAGGTGATCGACCGGCTGGTGCACGACGAGGACCGGGCGAGCCTGCTGTGGCGGCCGGACGTGTTCCTGCTCAACGCCCGCACGGTGCACTCGGCGCGGCGACTCGGCGGCTGATCAGCTGCACATTGCAGAATGCGAGAGCTGTATCGTTCTCGTAGTGGCGCGCCACTATTTCGGCGACGGCAAGCAATTGTTTTCTGACAGCGTTGTCACCGCCACTGGGCCAATTCCGGCCGGGCGTGCGCCGGGCACGATTCTCGCCCCCGCACCCCGGCCGGCGCCAGTGCCCTGGCGTGACCACTGGCGACGCGCCCGTTTGTGTCCAGACTGGACACTGCTCTATCGGAACTCCTAGTCCGCCGAGGTTAGGCTTCGCGCACCAGTCGTCCTGGACAGAGGGGATCCGCTGGTGGGACGAGTCCTTTCCACACGCTACGAGCGCCGTGCCGGCATCAAACGGGTGACATCGCCGCCCGTACCGACGCGCGCCGAACCGATCACGCCGCCCCGGCCGGCGCCGCCCAGCGGCGGCAAACACCGTGTTCGGGCCGACCGCCCCGGTCCGTCCACACCGGACATACAAGCGTTCATCGACCGCAGAGTTAAATGTCTCGTAACGTCTGGCCACTGGAATTGGTCATGAGAACGAGCCAAGGTAGACGCATCCCGGGAGAGATCTCAGCCATCGGCGCCAGGAGGATGGTCATGGCGCAAGCGCACGCCGCCGCCACGCTCAACGCACCAGTAGTCACCCGAACCACAATCGTCACCACGGTCGCCGCCGCACCCGTCGTGACCAAACGGATAGCGGTCGGCACGGACGGTTCGTACTGGGGTGACGCGGCGCTGGGCTGGGCCGCGCGGCACGCCTGCGTCGTCGGCGCCGAACTCGATGTGCACCAGGCCGACCGGCGATATGTCGACATCCCGGCCGACATCCCCAGTGACGCCGGCATCGGCGCCACGCTGCGCTCCATGCCCATGCTGCCGGTGCGGATCCTGCGCAGCGGCCCCGATCCGGTCGGCACGCTGGTCGGCGCCAGCAAGGACGCCGACCTGCTGGTGCTGGGCTGCCGCGGCCACCACCACGGCACGCTCGGCGTCGGCCGCAGCGTGGTGCCGGTAGTCGCCCGCGCCCGCTGCGACACGGTGGTCGTGCGCGGCCTGCCGTCCTCGCTGCACGGCCGGACCCGCTGGATCACGGCCATGATCCGTGGCGGCCAGGAGGACGTGGACCTGCTGGCCAAGGTGGCGAAGCTGGCCACCTCGCTGCAGGCCAAGGTGCGCGTCGTGCACGTGACCCCGCCGGCCGGGCCGCGCTGGCTGCCCGAGCAGATGGGGTCGGCCACCGTGCTGGAGCGCGCCGCCGCACAGCTGGTGAAGCTGGCGCCGAAGCTCACCCCGGAGCTCCGCTCGTTCGCCTGCCAGCCGCCGGAGGCCGCGGTCGCCTGCCCCGACACCGATCTGCTGGTGCTCGGCCAGGGCGACGCGAATGGGGACCGGACCCGGCTGGATCCCATGACCAAGGCCGCCCTGTACCATTCCCGATCGCCCGTCCTGGTGATCCGGAACTGAACCAATCCCGCCCGGCCCCTGGCGATTTCGATTGTCTGGGTGCAGAGTGTTCCAGGTATCCCAGTACGTGCGAGAATCCCTGTGCCGCCAGGAGGGTCGCATGCCGAGAGTGCTGCCGAGCGCGTCGACTCGTCCAGACCATGTTGCCCCGGAAGGATTCGACCCCGCCGTCGTGGTCGGCGCGGACGGCTCGCCATGGGGCTCGGCCGCGCTCGGCTGGGCGGCCCGGTACGCCTGGCTGCGCGGCGAGGCGCTCACCGTCTACGCGGACGCCCCCCATCCGGGTGAACCCACGGCAGCAGACCAATTGGCGACCATGCAGCCGTTGCCGGTGCACATCGAGGAGAGCAGTGGCGACCCGCTGCGCACGCTGGTGCCGGCCAGCGAAGGCGCGGACCTGGTGGTGCTGGGCTGCCGCGGCCGGCAGCACACCACCATCGGGCTCAGCCGGTGGGTGGTCCCCGTCGTCGCCGCCGCGCACTGCGACACCGTCGTGGTGCGCGGCCTGGACGCCGCCGTGCACGGCCTGCACTCGGTGATCACCGCGCTGGTCGACGGGGGCGAGGAGGACCGGCCGGTGCTGCGCCGCGCCGCCCAACTCGCCGCCACCTTCCACGCCAAGCTGCACGTCGCCCACGCCTGGCCGACCCCGTCCGGCCGGCAGGCCAGCCCGTCCGGCGACGCCCACGGCGAGGTGCTCGACCTGGCCAAGGACTACCTCGCGGCGGTGAACCGCCAGCTGTCGGCCAACTTCGAGGCGGTGCGGGCGCAGCCGTACGAGCTCGTCGCCACCCGTACCCACACCGACCTGATCGTCGTCGGCTCGGGCGGCCCCGGCCGGCTCGGCAGTGTCACCCGGGACGCCCTGCACCACGCGCTGTGCCCGGTGCTGGTCGTCCGGCCCTGAACCTCCGCGTCACAGGGACGAGTCGCCATACGTCAGGTAGACAGTGGGCAGATGCCCGCGTCCGCCGGACCCGTATGGAGACCCGATGAGCAAGGCCAGCACCCCGAAGAAGCCGGCGGCCGCCGACAGCCACGACCTGATCCGGGTGATCGGCGCGCGCGAGAACAACCTGCGCGACGTCAGCGTCGAGCTGCCCAAACGGCGGCTGACGGTGTTCACCGGGGTGTCCGGCTCGGGCAAGAGCTCGCTGGTGTTCTCCACCATCGCGGCCGAGTCGCAGCGGATGATCAACGAGACGTACAGCGCGTTCGTGCAGGGCTTCATGCCGACGCAGAACCGCCCGGACGTGGACGTGCTGGACGGCCTGACCACCGCGATCATCGTGGACCAGCAGCGGATGGGCTCCGACCCGCGCTCCACGGTCGGCACCGCCACCGACGCCAACGCGCTGCTGCGCATCCTGTTCAGCCGGCTGGGCAAGCCGCACATCGGCTCGCCGCAGGCCTACTCCTTCAACGTCGCCTCGGTCAGCGGCGCCGGTGCCGTCAGCTTCGAGAAGGGCGGCCGGCAGGTCCGGGAGAAGCGCACCTTCAGCGTCACCGGCGGCATGTGCCCGCGCTGCGAGGGCCGCGGCTCGGTCACCGACATCGACCTCACCCAGCTCTATGACGACAGCAAGTCGCTGTCCGAGGGCGCGCTCACCATTCCGGGCTACACGGCGGGCGGCTGGAATTACCGTCTGTACGCGTCCTCCGGTTTCGTCGACCCGGCCAAGCCCATTCGCAAGTACACCAAGAAGGAGCTCAACGACTTCCTGTACAAGGAACCGACCCGGATGAAGATCGAGGGGATCAACATGACCTATGAGGGTCTGATTCCCCGGATCCAGAAGTCCTACCTGTCCAAGGACAAGGAGGGCATGCAGCCGCACATCCGGGCGTTCGCCGACCGCGCGGTCACGTTCATGACCTGTCCCGACTGCGGCGGCACCCGGCTGAGCGAGGGCGCGCGCTCGTCGAAGATCAAGAAGATCAGCATCGCGGACGCCTGCCGGATGCAGATCAGCGACCTGGCCGAGTGGGTGCGCGGCCTGGACGAGCCGTCGGTGGGCCCGCTGCTGGAGACGCTGGGCCAGACCCTGGACTCGTTCGTGGAGATCGGCCTCGGCTACCTGTCGCTGGAGCGGCCGGCGGCGACGCTGTCCGGCGGCGAGGCGCAGCGCGTGAAGATGATCCGTCAGCTGGGTTCCTCGCTGACCGACGTCACCTACGTCTTCGACGAGCCGACGATCGGCCTGCACCCGCACGACATCCAGCGGATGAACGAGCTGCTGCTCCGCTTGCGGGACAAGGGCAACACCGTCCTCGTCGTGGAGCACAAGCCCGGCACCATCGCCATCGCCGACCACGTCGTCGACCTCGGCCCCGGCGCGGGCGCCGCCGGCGGCACCGTCTGCTTCGAGGGCACGGTGGAGGGCCTGCGCAAGAGTGGCACCGTCACCGGCCGGCACTTCGACGACCGTTCCAAGCTGAAGGCGGCCGTCCGCAAGCCGACCGGCGCGCTGGAGATCCGCGGCGCTACGACCCACAACCTGCGCAAGGTCGACGTCGACATCCCGCTGGGCGTGCTGGTGGTCGTCACGGGTGTGGCCGGTTCGGGCAAGAGCTCCCTGGTGCACGGTTCGATCCCGGCGGAGCTGGACGTGGTGTCGGTGGACCAGACACCGGTGCGGGGCTCGCGGCGCAGCAACCCGGCGACCTACACCAGCCTGCTGGAGCCGATCCGCAAGGCGTTCGCCAAGGCCAACAACGTGAAGCCGGCGCTGTTCAGCGCCAATTCCGAGGGGGCCTGCCCGGTCTGCAACGGCGTCGGCGTCATCTACTCCGACCTGGGGCTGATGGCCGGCGTGGCGACCACGTGCGAGGTCTGCGAGGGCAAGCGGTTCGAGGCGTCGGTGCTGGAGTACAAGCTGGGCGGCAAGGACATCAGCGAGGTGCTGGCGCTGTCGGTGACCGACGCCGAGGAATTCTTCGGCGCGGGCGAGGCCCACCTGCCGGCCGCGCACGCGATCGTGGAGCGGCTCGCCGACGTCGGCCTGGGCTACCTCAGCCTGGGCCAGCCGCTGACCACGCTGTCCGGCGGTGAGCAGCAGCGCCTCAAGCTGGCCACGCACATGGGGGAGAAGGGCGGCGTGTACGTCCTCGACGAGCCGACCAGCGGCCTGCACCTCGCCGATGTCGAGCAGCTGCTGGGTCTGCTGGACCGGCTGGTGGACGCGGGCAAGTCGGTGATCGTCGTCGAGCACCACCAGGCGGTGATGGCCCACGCGGACTGGATCATCGACCTCGGCCCCGGGGCCGGCCACGACGGCGGCAAGGTCGTCTTCGAGGGCACGCCGGCCGAGCTGGTGAAGAAGAAGTCCACGCTGACCGGCGAGCACCTGGCGGCCTACGTGGGCGCCTGACCTGCGGCGGCACAACGTGAGACACACTTTCGGTGTGTCTCACGTTGTCCACATACCGACTGGTCGGTACTATCGCCACCGTGCCTGACAACCGTGTGGTGGACGCCGTGGTCTTCGACTACGGCGGCGTGCTGACCACGCCCCTGAGCGCGACGACCGGCGGCTGGCTGGCCGCCGACGGCATCGACCCGGCCGGCTTCGCCGCCCTGATGCAGGCCTGGCTGGGCCGGGACGCCGAGCCCGACAACCCGATCCACCTGCTGGAGACCGGCGCGCTCCCGGTGGCGGAGTTCGAGCGGCAGTTCGCGGCCCGGCTGGTCAGCACCACCGGTGCCCCGGTCGTCGCCGAGGGCGTGCTGGGGCGGCTGTTCGCCGCGATGTCGCCCAGCGAAGAGATGAACCAGCTGGTCCGCGACCTGCGCGAGCGGGGTCAACGCATCGGGCTGCTGTCCAACAGCTGGGGCAACGACTACCCGCACGACGTGCTCGACGAGCTGTGCGACGTGGTCGTGATCAGCGGCGAGGTCGGCCTGCGCAAGCCGGACGAGCCGATCTACCGGCTGCTGCTGGACCGCCTCGACCTGCCCGCCGAGCGGGTGGTGTTCGTCGACGACTTCACCGCCAACGTCCGCGCGGCGCAGGCGATCGGCATGCACGGCATTCGACACGTCGATCCCGCCAGCACCCGCGCGGCGCTGGCCGAACTGTTGGGGGAGGACCTGTGACCGGCGAGCTGCCCGGCCTGGACACCGAGACCCTGGCCAAGCACCTGGACGCCGCCGGCCTGCTGGCCGGGCCGCTGGCGGCGGAGCTGATCCCGGGCGGCCGGTCCAACCTGACCTACCGGGTCAGCGATGGCACGCACAACTGGGTGCTGCGCCGGCCGCCGCTGGGCCACGTGCTGGCCACCGCGCACGACATGGGCCGAGAGTTCCGGGTGATCTCCGCGCTGGCCCCGACCAAGGTGCCGGTGCCGAAGACCGAGCTGTTCTGCGGCGACGACTCCGTCATCGGTGCGCCGTTCTATTTGATGGAACGGGTCGACGGCACGCCGATGCGGTCCCGCGCCGACACCACAGGCCTGTCCGAGGCGCAGGCGGCGCAGGTCGCCGACGACCTGATCGACGTGCTCGCCGAGCTGCACGAGGTCGACCCGAACGCGGTGGGGCTGGGCGACTTCGGCCGTCCCGAGGGCTTCATGAACCGGCAGGTCGCCCGCTGGCGCAAGCAGTTGGACGCCTCCCGCAGCCGGGACCTGCCCGGCATCGACGACCTGCACGCCCGGCTGGCCGCGACCGTGCCGACCGCGCCACGGACCACGATCGTGCACGGCGACTACCGGCTGGACAACGTGCTCGTGACGACCGAGCCGCTGGGTATCAGCGCCGTGCTGGACTGGGAGATGTCCACGCTCGGCGACCCGCTCTCGGACCTGGGCCTGTTCGTCGTCTACTGGGAGGGCGTCAGCCAGGCCGACGACCCGATCACCAACGGGGTCAGTCTCACTCCGGGCTTCCCGACCATCGACACGCTGGTCGAGCGCTACACGCGGCGCACCGGCCTGGACGTCACCGGCCTCGGCTGGTACGTCGCCTTCGCCTACTTCAAGCTCGCGGTGATCTTGGAAGGCATCCACTACCGGTTCGTGCAGGGCGGCACGGTCGGCGCCGGCTTCGAGCGGATCGGCGCCCTCGTCGGCCCGCTCGTCGAGCACGGCGCCGCCGCCGTCGCCGCAGTCAAGGAGGACTGATGGAGTTCGAGTACGACCAGCGCACCCAGGAACTCGTCGGGCAGTTGACCGAGTTCATGGACTCGCACGTCTACCCGGCCGAGGCCGCGCACGAGCAGTGGGTGCTGGACAACCCGACCTCGTGGGACGCGCCGCCGGTCATCGAGGAGCTCAAGGCCGAGGCCCGCAGGCGTGGCCTGTGGAACCTGTTCCTGCCGGACAAGGAGCACGGCGCCGGCCTGACCAACCTCCAGTACGCGCCGCTGGCCGAGATCACCGGCCGCAGCCCGGCGCTGGCCCCGGAGGCCACCAACTGCGCCGCGCCGGACACCGGCAACATGGAAGTGCTGGCCATGTTCGGCAGCGCGCAGCAGCAGGAGCAGTGGCTCAAGCCGCTGCTGGCCGGCGAGATCCGCTCCGCGTTCTGCATGACCGAGCCGGACGTGGCCTCCTCGGACGCCACCAACATCGCCACCCGCATCGAGCGGGACGGCGACGAGTACGTGATCAACGGGCGGAAGTGGTTCGCCTCCGGCGCGATGAGCCCGCGCGCCAAGATCTTCATCGTGATGGGGCAGACCGATCCGGAGAACCAGGATCGGCACCGCCGGCAGAGCCAGGTGCTGGTGCCCCGTGACACGCCCGGCGTGAACGTCAAGCGAGGCATGCACGTCTTCGGCTTCACCGACGGCGCGCACGGCGGCCACGCGGAGATCGAGTTCTCCGACGTCCGCGTGCCGGTGAGCAATGTGATCGCCGGCGAGGGCGAGGGCTTCGCCATCGCGCAGGCCCGGCTCGGCCCCGGCCGCATCCACCACTGCATGCGGCTGATCGGCATGGCCGAGCGCGCGGTGGAGCTGATGTGCCGCCGGACCGTCAACCGGGTGGCGTTCGGCAAGCCGATCGCCGACCAGGGTGTGATCCAGGAGTGGATCGCCGAGGCGCGGGTGGCCATCGAGCAGGCCCGGCTGCTGGTGCTGAAGACCGCGTGGCTGATGGACACCGTCGGCAACCGCGGCGCGCACACCGAGATCCAGGCCATCAAGATCGCCACGCCGGCGATGGCCGAGAAGATCATCGACCGGGCCATCCAGGCCCACGGCGGCGGTGGCGTCAGTCAGGACTTCCCGCTGACCACGCTGTGGGCGTCGGCCCGCATGCTGCGCCTGGCCGACGGCCCCGACGAGGTGCACAAGATGTCGCTGGCCCGCCGGGAACTCCGCCCGTACCGTCCGTCCCGCTGAGATAGTCGATGGGCGCTCACCCCGCAGAGGTGAGCGCCCATCTCGCCATCAGAGCTTGTCCAGCACCGTCGAGGTCAGCCGGTAGGCCTTGGCGGTGCCGTTGGTCGCGGTGGCGCAGCCGCCCGGCTTCACCGTCACGTACACCGGGTCGCCCTTGGGGTACGCGAAGATCACCAGGTCGGTGAGCCCCTGATCCATCGGGCACATGGTGCCGCGCGGCGGCGGTGCGGTGTCCGAGGAGTTGAGGGCCACGGCCAGCGCCTTGGCGTCGGCGACCTTCACCGACTTGGCCAGGCGCGCCGACCCGGACCCGCCGTAGTTGCAGGCCACTGCCACCGCCGGATCGCCGGGCACCATCGGCGAGGCAGGCCCCGCCATCGGGTGCGGCGGCAACGTGTCGGGGCACACCGGCGCGGCGGTGCCGCTCGCCGGCGGTGCTTGCTGGGGTGAGGCACAGGCAGCGACCGACAGCAACACGCCTGCCAGCAGTAACGGCGCCGAACGCATGATCGTCGACCTCCCAGTGTCCGATATCGGGAAGACGGAACCGGTCAGCCCTGGGGTTGCATGGCCGTGACCACGTGCCGGCGCACGGCGTCGATCCCGAACAGCGCCAACCACTCCTCGACGACGGCGGCGGTCGGGCTGATCACCGCGATGTACCCGTCGGGCCGCACCAGGACGTGAGTGCCGGCGGCGACGTCGTACCCCTCGAACGCGTCGCCGATCGTCAGCCAGGTCAGGTGCGGCCCGCGGAACAGGTCGAACAGCCGGGTCCCATCGGGCAGGGAGCCGTCGGGCGCGCGGTCGCCGGCCCGCAGCGCGCCCGGCCGTTCGCGGTCGTCGATGGCCAGCGGCCCGCCGCGGTGGGTGATGTCGAGCTGGTGGATCGCCGGCGCCGGACCCGTCGTCGGCCGGAAGTTCCGCTCGTGCATCGCGCTGGACAGCCCCAGCACCTGCGCGGCGACCGGCAACCGCTCGGCCTCGTAGCTGTCGAGCAGTTCGTCCGGGGCCCCGCGCAGGACGGCGGCCAGCTTCCAGCCGAGGTTGTACGCGTCCTGCACGCTCGTGTTCAGGCCCTGCCCGCTGGCCGAGGAGTGCACGTGGGCGGCGTCTCCGGCCAGCAGCACTCGGCCGGTCCGGAAGCGGCTCACCATGCGCACATTGATTCGGTACACCGAGATCCACCGCAGGTCGTGCAGGGTGATGTCGGTGCGGCCGGTCCTGGTTTCCAGCAGCCGCTGGACTGTTTCCAGCGTGGGATTCTCGGCGTCCTCCGGCGTCACCGACGCGACGAGTTGGTAGTAGTCGCTGTTGGGCAGGTTCCACAGGGAGAACCGCTTCGTCACGTCGCCGGCGTTGGTGATCATGTGGCAGGCGACGCCGGCGAGGCCGTCCGCTTTGACGTCGCCGACGAGCGTCCGCTCCCTCTCGTACGTCTCGCCCTCGAAGCCGACGCCGATCAGCTTGCGGACGGCGCTGCGGCCGCCGTCCGTGCCGACCAGGTAGTCGCCGGTGATCACCTCGTCGACGCCGTTGCGTCGGACCGTGATTCGCACGTCCTCGTCCTGGTCGACGTCGAGGACCTCGCAGTTGTACTCGATCCGGCCGCCCAGTTCCTCGAACCGGTCGCGCAGGATGGAGTCGGTGCGCCACTGGGGGATCAGCCAGGGCAGTGGGTAGGGGACGTCGGGGGAGACCTGCGGCTCCTCGATGCCCAGCATCTCGTGCAGCGCCCGTTCCCAGACGATCTCCGTGCCGGCGTACATGCGGAACTTCGGGAACGGCATGCCGCCTTCGCGGATCGTGTCGAGCACGCCGAGGTCGTCGAACACCTCCAGGGTCCGCGGCTGGAGGCCCTTGCCGCGCGAGCCCGGGAACAGGCTTTCCTCGCGTTCCAGCAGCCGGCACGGGATGCCGCGCCGGGCCAGTTCGATGCCCAGCGTGAGGCCGGTGGGGCCGGCCCCGGCGATCACTACCGTCATTTCTCTCCCCCTTGTCTCAGCAGGACCAGCAGGACGTCGTCGACGACCCGTTGGATGAAGGCCTCGTCGAACACGCCGTTGGCGAGCTGGCGCATGACCATCGCCTCGGCGACGTCGTGCACCAGCTCGCTGTCCGCGTCGGGCGGCAGCTCGCCTCGGTCGACCGCGCGCTGGAGGCTCACCAGGAACGGCGACAGCTCCTCGTTTGCCACGTGCTCGTCCAGCGCCGCTGCGAGCTCAAGGTCGTGCTTGGACGCCGCGATCAGGCCGGTGATCATGGCCAGGTAGCTCTCGCTGGCCCGTTCGCGCAACGCCCGCATCACCGCGAACAGGTCCGAGCGCAGCTCGCCGGTGTCGGGGATTGCCGCGTTCTGGTTCGCGTCGTAGGCGTCCAGGGCGGCCTTGACCAGCTGGGCCTTGTTCCGCCAGCGGCGATAGATCGTTGCCTTGCTGGCCTGCGCCCGCGCCGCGACGGCGTCCATGGTCAGCGCCTGGTAGCCGACCTCGCCGATCAGCTCGATGGTCGCAGCCAGGATGGCGTCCTCGCGTTCCTTGCCTCTCACCACGGGTCGAAGTGTACGAAACGGTTTCGTACACTTCAAGCGGATTTGCTCTGTACCTAGTGGTATGTACAGTGGCGGCATGCACGCGATGCAGTACGAGATCACCCTGCCCGCCGACTACGACATGGCGATCATCCGGCGCCGGGTCGACACCCTGGGGCCGCTGCTCGACGACTTCCCCGGACTGGGGCTGAAGGCCTACTGCGTGCGGGACCGCGCCGACGGCTCGCCGGTGAACCAGTACTCGCCGTTCTACCTGTGGCAGACCGTCGCCGGCATGAACTCTTTCCTCTGGGGAGAGGGGTTCCGGCGGTTGTGCGATTCGTTCGGGCGGCCGGTGGTGCAGCAGTGGACGGCGTTGGCGTATCTGCGTGGGCCTCGATTCGGGGTCGTGCCGACCCGAGCCAGCAAGGTCGTCACGAGCGTGTCGCCCGATGAGGTGCCGGACGCCGTCGCCGGGCTGAAGGTCGAGGACGGCGTGCATTCGGTCGCGCTTGCCATCGACACCCGGGGCTGGGAGCTCGTGCGATTCACGCTGTACGAGGACAATCCCGACGCCGAGTACGCGGTGCGGCATCTGTCCGCGCCCGGTGTGGAGGCATTGCCGCTGGGGAGGCACTGGTGATCCGCACGGTGCTCGGTGACGTCGACCGGCTTGGTGTGACCAACTCGCACGACCACCTGTTCTTCGCCAGCAAGGCGCTACCGGGTCAGGAACTCGACGACGTTGGGGCGGCTTTGGTTGAGCTGCAACGGTTTTGCCGTGCCGGCGGGCGGGCGGTGGTGCAGTGGACGCCGTACGGGCTGAACCGGCGGCTCGACGCGCTGCCGGACCTGTCGCGGCGGTCCGGTGTCTCGATCGTCGCCGCCACGGGATTCCATCAGGTGCAGCACTACTCGGCGGACTTCGTGGCGGAATCGTTGCCGCGTCTGGAAGAACTGTTCGTCAACGATATCCGTCACCATCGCGCTGGTCTTGTGAAGATCGCCGGCGGGTTTCACGGTCTGGATGCGCATGCCGTGCGGACCATGGAGGCCGCGGCTGCTGCGCACCACGAGACCGGGGCGCCGGTGAGCGTCCATCTGGAGCTGGGCACCGGGGCGCTGGACGTGCTGGATCTGCTGTGCGGGCGGCTGGAGATGCCGCCGGAGCGGGTGATTCTGGGGCACCTCAACCGGTTTCCGGACGTGTGGGCGCAGCGGAGGGCGGCGGAAGCGGGGGCGTGGTTGGCGTTGGACGGGCCGTCGCGGGCGAATCATGCGACGGACTGGATGATGCCGACGCTGCTCGTCGACCTTGCCGACGCCGGGTTCGCCGGGCAGTTGCTGGTGGGTGGGGATACGACGACCGCTGGGGCGCGGGGGATGCCGGGGATGGCCTACCTGCTGAAGCGGCTCCGTCCGCGGCTGGAGGCCGAGCTGGCGGAGCAGGTGTTCGTGGTGAATCCGGGGCGGGCGTTTGACGCGTTTTAGGGTGCTTTTGTTGGTGGGATCTGGGCGCTTTGTTTTGGTTGCCTGCGCGGGGGTTGTTCGTTGCCTACGCGGGGATTTTGTGCGGAGCCTCTGAACGACGGCTTTGAGGGGCATCTCCGGGGCAGGCTACGCCCGCCCCTCACGCCGACAAGCTTAAGCCATCGTCCCCCTCCACACAAAATCCCCACTCAAGCCGTTCGTTGCCGGTCGCGTTGTTCACGGCGGTCGCCGACGATTATGCATGAAACTCGATTCACCCGATGGTGATTCGAGTTGGATCTTGTAGGCGAGTATTCTTAGAGGTATGGAACTCACCCGAGAGTTGGAGAGAGCGGAGCCCAGTGGGGCCCTGTTCGACCTTCTCGCGGGGCTCGATCTGGACGCCCTTTCCGCCGACGAGCGGGTCACCGTCACCATTCTCGCCCGTAAGATCCGGGCCTTCGCCGACTACGTGGAGTTGGCTGTGCTGCGGGGTGTCGAGGACACCGCCGAGTTGGCGATGGCCATCACCGAACCCGAGCAGACCGTGGCCCGCCGCAAGGAGTTGACCGAGGATCTGCGGACCCTGCCCCGCCTGATGGACCAGTTGCGGCAGGGGCGCCTGGACCTGCGGCGGCTCGAAGCGGTCCGTGATCGGGTCCGGAACCTGCCGTCCGTGGCGCTCATCGCCGAGGTCGAAGACGCCCTGCTTGAGGTGGCTCCCGGCTTGACCCACTCGCAGTTGGGCCGGCGGACCACCGCCCTGGTCGCGCAAGCCGACCCCACCGGCTACGAACAACGCCACCAGAAAGCCAAAGCCGACCGTCGCGTGGAGATCCGGCCCCTGCCCGATGGCATGGCCCACCTCACCGCCATACTGCCCGCCGTCGAGGCCCGCATGATCCACGACCTGCTCTGCGCCGACGCCAAAGACCTCCCGAAGGACGAGCGCACCACCGACCAGAAACGCGCCGACGCCTTCCTCGACCGCTTCCTGGGCAACGTTGGGAAGCGCGATGTCCAGGTCCACGTCACCATCTCCATGGAAACCTTGATGGGGTTGACCGAAGACCCCGCCCTACTCGAGGGCTACGGCCCCATCTCCGCCGACACCGCCCGAGAGTTGGCCATGGACGGCATCTGGCGCGCCATCCTCCTCGACGAACACGACCACGCCGACACCATCGGCAAACACACCTACCGCCCCGGCCGCCGCCTCAAAGAACTCGTCGGCGTCCGCGCCGGCAGTGTGTGCTCCGCACCGGGCTGCACCCGCCCCATCCAAGAAGGCGACCACGTCACCCCCTGGCCAAAGGCCACACCACACTCGCCAACGTCAAAGGCCTCTGCACCCGCCACCACCACCTCAAACACGACACCCACAAGGTCACCGTCGACAACGACGGCACCCTGCACTGGACCACCCCACTCGACCGCACCTACACCACCACACCCCACCAATACTGACCACCCCGGCGGCCCACAGACCCACACACCGACCAGTCATCCCCATCGCCCCACCAGACCTCCGCCCCACCGGGCCACAGACCCACACACCGGCCAGCCGCCCCAATCGGGGCCGCCCCCTCGGGCCACCCCTATCGCCCCACCGGGGGCCACCACCCCGCCCGACCACCGCCCAGCCGGACCCCACCCAGCCGGACCCCAGCCAGCCGGACCCCAGCCAGCCGGACCCCAGTCCGCCGGACCACCGCGCCACCCAACCTCCGCCAGCCGCACCTCAGCCCGCCGGACCACCGCGCCACCGCGCCACCGCCCCGCCGGACGACCGCACCACCCGACCACCGCCCCGCCAAGCCACCGGCCAGCCACCCCACCGCCAAACCGGGCCACCCCCACGACCCATTCCCACCACCCAACCACCCCAATACCACCCCCACGTTCCTCAACAATTCCACAGCGAACCAAAAACCCGCCAAAACACCACCGACAACCACCGCCTCGGGTCGATTTTGTGTGGAGGTGGACGATGGCCTAAGCTTTCCGCGCGAGGGGCAGGCGTAGCCTGCCCCGGAAAGGCTCCTCGAGGCCATCGTCCAGAGGCTCCACACAAAATCGACCCGAACCACGCCACCCAAAACCCACACCACCACCAGCCTCAAACAACCCCAGAACGCGCCACCCTAAAAACCATGCCACCCCACCCTGAAACCACCCAGCCGTCCTAAACCACATAACCCGCACCCCAAACCACCCAGCACCACATAGCCCCAAAACCGCCCCCACCCGTACCACGGGCTACCGGCAGACAACGGCAGGCCCCTAATACGGCAGTCGGACTTCGCGACCTGACGCTGTGACCTGTTGTGTGCTGCTGGGGTGGTCGCGTACCAAAGTTCGCGGGGCCTTCGTCGCGTGGCGTGCACCGCCCGGCACCGCCAGGGACCGGGCAGTGCACGCAATCGGATTCTCGGCTATCCCGGGAGGCAGGCCGTCCCGGCCGCGATGGCTACCGCCGCGAGCACGAGCGCACTTGGCCGGAGGCCGGCGATGGCTACCAGGGCGCCCGCCACCGGCATGCTGATGCTCTCCGTCGTGGATTCGGCCGCGGAGATCACGCCCGCGACCCGGCCCAGCTTCCCCGCGGGGGCAAGCACCTGCAGGGTCGTGTTCGCAGCCGCGTAGAAGACGGTGCTGCAGACGCCCCAGACGAACGCGCCGATGTAGGCAACGAGCAGCCACGGCGTGCCCGTGAGTAGCGCTGCTGCCAGTCCGCAGCTGATCGCACCCGCCGCCAGGAGCCGTGCCGGCGACCGGCTGCCCGGCACGCGGCGGCGGATGACCGGGAGTATCAGGCCGGTTGCGATTGCCCCGATCCCGGTCGCTGCCTGGAACAGCGCGAACTGGGACGACGCCCGGCCGAGTACGTGCTGGGCGTACAGCGGTTCGATGACCAGGAACGCCCCGGACGTGAAGATCACTCCCATCCGGGCCAGCGCGATAGCGCGCAGTGCGGGTACCCGGGCTACCGCTGCTGCGCCCGCCGTGGCCGTGCGCAGCCACCTCACCCCGTTCGCAGTGCGCCTGGCTGTCTGTGTGTCGGTGCCTCGTGGTTGATCCGGCTGCGGGAGCAGCGGTAGCGCAAGGACGGCCAGCACGTTGACCAGGTACATGGCGGCGTCGGCGGCGAAAGCGACCCGGAATCCGGTGGCGGCCATCAGGACGCTGGCCGCCAGTGGCCCCGCTACCTGCCCGATCGAGGCGGTGACCCCGAGGAGCGAGTTCGCGGCGAGCAGGTCGTCGGGCTCCACGACCCGCACCAGGAGCGCGCTGCTCGCCGGACTGCACAGTGACCGGGCGGCACCGCAGGCGAGCGCCGCGACGTCCAGAAACATCAGCGATCCTGAGGTGGCCATCCCCAGCGACGTGGCTGCGGAGCAGGTGTAGCCGATGATCAGCATGGTCCGAGGGTCGAAGCGGTCGGTGAGAGCACCGGTGAATGCGGTGAGCACTATGGGCGGACCCGACCAGCACAGGGCGGTGACCGAGATGGCCGCGGGGCCGGCGCCGAAGTGGTAGGCGGCGAAGCCCCACAGGACGATGGACGCTGCCCAGCTGCACACCCAGCCGGTCGACTGGCCGACCAGGAGGAGGGCGAAGCGCGGATCATGGAACGAAGGACGGACCGGGCGCGCGGGAACACGGCGCCCAGCACAGAAAACAGGCATGACGAAAGGCCTCCACGCGAAGCTGCGACGATGGGACGTTGCAGCCGCGGCGTCGTGCGCGCGAAGGCCCTGAAGGAACCCGTCCGCCTGCGTTCAGCCCTTTCTGCGGGCTGTCACTTCGGACTGGATGTGAAAAAGAAGATCCAGGCTCAGGCGAATCGTGCGGATGACGCGGCGGCGTGGATGGCCTTGGTAATGATCGCTCTACCTCCATGGTCGGTGCGTGCACCCCGCATCATGCGGCCGCCAGACACTCGGTGCACCCGAATTAGCGGCGGCCCGCCTTGCACTCGGGCACAGCGATCTTGGACAGTTTGCCCGTAGCGCGTTGTGAGCTGCGAGGACGGCCGCATATCAGAGTCCGTCGGGTGCTCGGCGCGCGAGCAGACAGCTCCGTGATCATCATGGTGTGGCGCACGTCGAATACAGGGCGGTCTGCGCCGCCAGTGTAGAAGTGGATGGGTTCGAGGCGCACTTGGCGGAGCTGACCGGACTGATCGCGCCGTGCTTCGCGCGGCGTGACCTGCGCTCGAACGCAAGCGCGCACATCCGTGGTCTGCTGTGTCCGGGGACAGCCGGCAACTGCTGGTCGCTCGCGCAGGCGGCCGGGCACGCCCGGCCCTACCGGCTCCAGCACCTGCTGTCCGGTGCGGTGTCGGACGAGGACGAGGTACGCGACCGGGTGCGCTGCTTCGTCGCCCGCCACCTAGGCGAAGGCGGAGTGCTGATCTTCGATGAGACCGGCGATCTGAAGAAGGGAACCTGCAAGCACTACGTCTGTTCCCTGACCGACCTGGTCAAGGCCGCCGGCGTGAGGTAGGCGGTGGAAGACGATTTCCACGACTCGAAGCAGGCTACGGCCCTCGATGGCACCCAGGTGCGCGGCTATCGGGCTTGGAAACGCCACGTAACCGTCGTGATGGCGGCCTACGCTCTGCTGGCCGTCACCGCCGCCAAGGCTAGGGCCGCGTACCCGGCCCCCGTCCTGCCCGAGCACGACGAAAGCACGCACCAGATGACTGCGGCATGATCGCGCTGACCGTCCCGGAACTCCAGCGGCTCCTACCCATCGTGCTGCCCAGACACCAGCCCAAGAGCGTGGACGTGGATGCCCATCTCGCCTGGTCCGTCCGGCGCCGACGCCACCAGGCCCGGGCCCGCTGGTACCACTACCGCCGACGCCTCGCACTCATCACGTAAACCGATGTCAGATCACGAAGTCCGACTACCGTACTGACCTCTACCCCAGCAACCCCCTACAGGAAGTCCCGCCAGAACGGCACGGTTGCCACCGGCTGCCACCGCGGATCGCTCCGCTCCAGCCCCGGCCCGCCGAACTCCTGATGGATGTAGTCGGACAGGTCGACGCCGTAGTAGATGATGTCCGTCTGGTACACCGACAACACCGGGTGTCCACACGATCCGCGCCCGGCGGGCAGGTACCGGTGCCCGTACACCGGCACCAACCGCGGTACCCCGGCGAGCCGAGAGCGGGCGATCGCCAGCCGCTCGTCCACCGTATGCGGCTGCGGCCCCCACCCCTCGTCCCACATGACGTTGTGCTCCACATCGAAGAGCACCCCTTCGACCGGCCAGTCCAGCATCTGCCGCAGCACGGCCGGATCGCCGTCGCGCCAGTCGGGCCAGCCCCGCACGCGGTCGTCGTCAACGGGCAGGGCGGCGGCCAGGAACTCGCGGTGGTCGTCGGCGAACGTGAAGCCGTACATGTCCTCCACCGCAGCGAATTCCGCGTCGGTGAGGCCGGGCGCGAGCCGGCAGCAGTCCAGCGCGGCCAGCCGGGCCGCGGCATCCCTCAAACGGGGCATCCCGTCCTACCCTCCGACATCTTTATCGATCCGTAATCGTTGAGGCCGACAACATATGCCACCTTATGAGAGCGCTTCCAGCCGCCACTGTGCGCGTGCCTCGTGTGCTCAGTGAGGAGATGCCGTGTCCGGACGTCGATGGCTGGGGTTAGCCGCAGCCGCGTGTCTTGCCGTCACCGCGTTGACCCCATCCGTCTCCGCCCAATCCCTGGCCCCGAACGCCACCTGCCCGTGGGTCGGGTCCACCGCCCCCGTGCCGCAGCGTGTGGCCCAGGTCCTGGCCCAGATGACCCTCGCCCAGAAGATCAGTCTGGTGCACGGCACCGGCGGCGGCTACGTCGGGAACACACCGGCCATCCCCGCGCTGTGCATCCCGGCCCTGGGCCTGGAGGACGGCCCGGCCGGCGTCGGCGAGAACCTCGGCGGCGTCACCCAGTTGCCCGCCCCGGTCGCCGCAGCGGCGACCTGGGACGTCGACGCCGAGACCCAGTACGGTCAGCTCGTCGGCAGTGAAGAGGCCGGCAAGGGGGCCAACGTCGACCTCGGCCCGACCGTGAACATCGTCCGCGACCCCAGATGGGGGCGGGCCTTCGAGTCGCTGTCGGAGGACCCGTACCTGGCCGGGCAGCTCGGCGCGGCCGAGATCCGCGGCGTGCAGGGCACCGGAGTGATGGCCCAGATCAAGCACCTGGGCGTCTACAACCAGGAGACGAACCGGAACTCGCCGTCGGACAACGCCGTCATCGACACCCGCACGCTCCAGGAGATCTACCTGCCGCAGTTCCAGGCCGGCACCCAGCAGGGCGCCGCGTCGTCGGCGATGTGCTCCTACAGCTACGTCAACGGCACCGACGCCTGCCAGAACCCGACCCTGCTCAACAACGCGCTGAAGACGGAGTTCGGCTTCCCCGGCTTCGTGACGTCGGACTGGGGCGGCACCCACTCCACCGCCGCGGCCGTGAACTCCGGCCTGGACCAGGAGATGCCCGGCGGCGACTTCCTCGGCGGCGCGCTCCAGACGGCCGTGCAGAACGGCCAGGTGTCGCAGGCGACGGTCGACAACATGGTGAGCCGGATCCTGACCGAGATGTTCACCTTCGGCCTGTTCGACAAGCCGCACACCGGCGGCACGGGCGTCACCGTCACGTCCACCGCGCACAAGACGGCCGCACGCCAGATCGCCGCCGAGGGCACGGTTCTCCTGCGTAACAACAACAATGCCCTGCCGCTGAACACCTCGTCGGTGCACTCCATCGCGGTGATCGGCGCGGACGCCAGCACCTCGCCGCAGACCGTCGGCGGCGGCAGCGCCGCCGTCACCTCCTCCGGCACGGTCACGCCCCTGCAAGGCATCACCAGCCGCGCCGGCTCCGGCATCAGCGTCCAGTTCGCGGCCGGCAACACCTCCGGCAACATCGGCCAGGCCGTCACGCTGGCGCAGAACTCGTCGGTGGCGATCGTGTTCGCCAACTACAACGAGTCCGAGGGCAGCGACATCGGCAGCATCGACCTGCCCGGCGTACAGAACCAGCTGATCACGCAGGTCGCGGCGGCCAACCCCAACACCATCGTCGTGCTCAACACCGGCTCCGCGGTGACGATGCCGTGGGTGAACAACGTCGCAGGCATCCTGGAGGCCTGGTACCCGGGGCAGGAGGACGGCAACGCCATCGCCTCGGTGCTGTTCGGCGACACCAACCCGTCCGGCAAGCTGCCGGTCAGCTTCCCCAAGAGTCTCAGCGACGTGCCGGCGCACACCCAGGCGCAGTGGCCCGGCAGCAACGGCAACGTGCAGTACTCGGAGGGTATCCAGGTCGGCTACCGCTGGTACCAGGCGCAGAACATCGCGCCGCAGTTCCCCTTCGGGTTCGGGCTCTCCTACACCTCCTTCGCCTTCAGCAACCTCCAGGTCGGCGCGCTCGACGCGCACGGCAAGGCGACGGTGACCGCCACCGTGACCAACACCGGCAGCCGCGCCGGCTCCGAGGTCGCGCAGCTCTACGTCGGCGACCCCGCCAGCACGGGCGAGCCGCCCTTGCAGCTCAAGGGATTCACGCGGGTGACACTGCAACCCGGCGCCAGCACGACCGTCAGCTTCCCGGTGACGCTGCACGATCTGGCGTTCTGGAACAACAACGGGTGGACCACCGCCCTCGGCCCGTACCGGATCGCGGTCGGCGACACGTCCGCCAACCCGCAGCTGTCCGGCACGCTCACGGTCAGCAGCACCAACGCCGGCAACGCCGTCACCGTGACGAATCCGCAGGGCATGAGCAGCCCGGTGGGAACCGCCGTCAGCCTGCCCATCCAGGCCTCCGACTCGGCGTCCGGCCAGGCTCTGACGTTCACCGCCACCGGCCTGCCCGACGGGTTGTCCATCGCCGGCAACGGCACCATCTCCGGCACCGCGACGACCGCCGGCACCTCCACCGTCACCGTCACGGCCACCGACGGCACCGGGGCATCCGGCACGACGACGTTCGTCTGGACGACCACCACCGGCAGCAGCGGGGGCGGCGGCCACACCGGCGCGATCGTCGCCGGCGTGTCGCCCAACCTCTGCGTGGACGTTCGTTCTGCCAACAACGCCAACGGAACTCCCGTGCAGATCTACGCCTGCAACGGCACCGGCGCGCAGACCTGGACCGTCGGCACGGACGGCACTGTGCAGGCGCTGGGCAAGTGCATGGACGTCGCCAGCGCCGGCACCGCCAACGGCACCAAGATCCAGCTCTACGACTGCAACGGGACCGGCGCCCAGCAGTGGCAGGCGCAGGCCGACGGCTCGCTGGTGAACCCGAATTCCGGGCGCTGCCTGGACGATCCCTCGGCGTCCACCGCGAACAGCACGCAGTTGCAGATCTGGGACTGCAACGGTCAGGTGCAGCAGCGCTGGCAGCTGCCGTCCTGACGACAGGCCCCGGGCCGGCGGTCGAAGACGCCCGCCGGCCCGGCCCCCTGCCGCTACGGTGTCGTACGTGATCGAATCCGACTACCTCGACAGCACAAGGACTTCGTACGACACCGCGGCGGCGTCCTACGCCGACATGCTCCGCGACGCGATCGACGCCATGCCGTTCGACCGGGCGATGCTCGGGGTGTTCGCGGAGCACGTCGGCGACGGCCCGGTGGCCGATCTCGGCTGCGGCCCCGGCCGCATCGCGATCCACCTGCACAAGCTCGGCGTGGACGTGTTCGGCGTCGACCTGTCGCCGGGCATGATCGAAGTCGCCCGGCGGGACTACCCGCAGCTGCGGTTCGAGGTGGGATCCCTGCTGGACCTGGACATTCCCGACGGCAGCCTGGCCGGCGCGATGGCGTACTACTCGCTGGTGCACACGCCCGCCGCGCTGCTGCCGAAGGCGTTCGCGGAGTTCCACCGGGTGCTGCGACCGGGCGGTCATCTGTTGGTGGCGTTCAAGGCCGGTGAGCGACAGAACCACGTTTCCCATGCGTACGGCCATGATCTGTCGCTGGAGGTGTACTGGCATCCGACGGCGCTCATGAGCAGGCTGGCCGCCGAGGCCGGCCTCACCGAGGTGGCGATGCTGACCCGCGCGCCGAGCGGCACGGAGCTGGGGCCGCAGGGTTACCTGCTCGCCCGGAAGTGATGCCGCCGTCTGGGTGATCACCAGCGAATCCGCCACGGGGTCACGGGCGGGGTCGTAAGGTGCGCAGACGGTGAGCATCGAAGCTGAACACCCATTCAGGCGATCTCCCGACGCTGATCCGTGGCGGGTCCGCCTGAGGGACCGCGACGGCAACATTCTGGGCGCCGGCATCGCCTTGGCCCCTGATGCCGTCCTCACCTGCGCTCACGTGATCACCCGGGCGGCCGGCTACACCGCCGGCGGCGACGTACCCGACGTCACCGTCACCGTGGAGTGGGTGGGGCAGCGGGACACGCCGTCCACCAGCGCCCGCGTCGACGGCTGGGCCCCGACCCTGCCCGGCGGCGGCGCGGACATCGCGCTACTCAGGACCACGGAGCCGAGCGACCGGCCGGGCGCGGAGCTGCGCCGCCTGCGGTGCCCCCGCGACCGGCGGGTGCACGCGTTCGGTTTCCCGCCGCCCCACGACTTCGGCGTCTCCGCGTCGGCGACGCTGGCCGGCCGCGGCGGTCCGGAGGGCGAGTGGCTCCAGCTCGACCCGTCGGAGAACGGCGACCGCATCCGCAAGGGCTTCAGCGGCGCGGGCGTGGTCGACGACCGCACCGGCGCCGTCGTCGGCATGGTGGTCACCACCTTCCAGGACAACGAGTCCCGGCTCGCCTGGGGCATCCCGGTCGACGTCCTCCAGCAGCACGTGCCGGCGATCGCCGAGTGGATCGGCCCCGACGTCCTGTGCGGCAACTGGGAGCCGGTCATCGGCGTGATCATCATCGTCTACGGGAACGTGGTGCAGGCGACCCAGGTCGTCGACGCCTCCGGCAGGTCGGCGGCGGAGCTGTCCCGGGTGATGAGCACCCCGCCGGCGACCGGGTCGGTCGGCTTCGCCGGGCTGGAGCACGCCGAGCACCCGGAGGAGGTGCTGGACGACGTCGTCGCGCCGCTGGTCCGGCGCGGCGCGACGGTGGTGCTCCAGTTCGCCGACGAGTCCTCGCCGTCGGCCCAGCTGGCCCGGCAGTGGCAGCGCAATGCCCTGCAGGACAGGGTGGACGCCTTCGGCGAGGGCGTCGCACAGCTCGCCGAGCAGGAGCTTCTCGCCGGCCGGCGCCGCCGGCGGATCCGGAACCGCTTCACGCCCCAGCCGCAACTGCCCGACCTGCCCGCGTTGGCCGCCGAGCTGGAGCTCCCGCTGGCCGTGCTGCGCTCCGGCGTCCGGGACCAGGACCCGGCCCGGCTGGCCCGCGCGCTGCGGAACTACGAGCGGCGGCTGGTCGCCGGCCTGAACGCGGTCAACCAGGCCAATGAGGAGAACGACGCCGCGGTGATGCTCCACGAGCGGCTGCGGGGTCTGCTGATCAGCTACAACGCCAAGACTGTGCAGCACGGGCTGATGGAGGACGAGCGGCTGTCCGAGCTGTTCCGGGACGCGCGGCTGGCGCTGGACGCCGACCCGTGCGATCTGGAAGCCGCCCGCCGTCTCGTCGAGGACTACGTCGCCGAGGCGCGGAGGCGGACATGACCGACACCATCTGCTGCGGGCAGCCGGTCAGTGCCACCGGTTTCTGCGACGTCTGCGGCACGCGGCGCCTCGCCCGGCAGCCGGCGGAGCCGAGCTCGGCCACCAGCTCGTGGGCCGGCGAGAACGTCTACTCGCTGCCGGAGATCGAGGCCCGCGAGCCGAGCCTGCTCACCGACCCCACCTACCCGGAGCGCCGCCAGCACTGCGGCTCCTGCGGCCGGGCCGTGGGGCGCCGGATCGGCCGGCAGCCGCCGATCGTCGAGGGGTTCTGCCCACACTGCGCTACGCCGTTCTCCTTCCTGCCCAAGCTGAACACCGACGACGTGGTGGCGGACCGCTACACCGTGCTCGGCTGGCTGGCCATCGGCGGCCTGGGCTGGCTGTACCTGGCCCAGGACCGGCTCCTGCCGGACATGCGCGTGGTGCTCAAGGGCGTGCACAACCCCACCGACGAGCTGGCGCTGCGGCTGGCCCGCAAGGAGCGGGACACGCTGTCCCGGCTGGACCACCCGAACATCGTCCGGATCATCACCTACGTCGAGCACCCCAACCCGCGCACCGGCCGCCCCGACGAGTTCATCGTCATGGAGTACGTGCCCGGGCAGTCGCTCCAGAACCTCCTGGACACCGGCGAGAAGCTGCGCCTGGAGGACGTCACCGCGTACGGCCGCTACATCCTGGCCGCGCTGGACCACCTGCACGGCGAGGGCCTGCTCTATTGCGACATGAAGCCGGACAACGTGATGCACACCGGCGGCCGGGTCAAGGTGATCGACCTGGGCGGCACGCGTGCCGTCGGGGACCGGGACAGCGCCAAGGTCGGGACCCAGGGCTTCCAGGTCGACGACAAGGAGATCGCCGAGCGCGGCCTGACCGTGCGGTCCGACGTGCACACCGTCGGCGTCACCCTGCGACACCTGTTCAAGGCGGCCCGAAAGCACGAGGAACAGCCCGACGACGTCGCGTTCGCGGTGCAGTCGATGGAGCTGGTGCTCGCCCGCGCGACCGCCCCGTACGAGCAGCGTTTCGCCTCGGCGACGGAGATGTCCGAGCAGCTCGACGGCGTGCACCGCGAGATCCTTTCGCTGCGCGACGACAAGCCGCGGCGGATGCCGGCGACTCGGTTCGCCATCACCCACCAGCGCTTGGACACCAGCCTCGGCACGGTCCCCGCGGTGGACCGGTGGACGCGGACCGAGAAGCCGGACGGGAGCATCGAGGACGGCCGCCCGTCCGCGCCGGTCGCCGCGGCCCGGCTGCCCGTGCCCCGGCCGGCGGAGTTCGACCCGGCGGCCGAGTTCCTGGCGACGCGCTCGATCACCGCGCCGCGCCAGCTGCTGCGTGAGTACGAGAAGGCCCCCGCGGAGTCGGTCGAGCTCGATCTGGCTCGCGCCCGCGCGCACCTGGAGCTCGGCGAGCCCGCAGGGGCTCGGCGCTGCATCGACCGCGCCGCCGCCATGCTGGGCGAGTGGTCCGAGCATGACTGGCGGATCGCCTGGCACGACGGCCTGCACGCGCTGGCCTCGGACGACGTCGAGGCCGCGCTCGCGGCGTTCAAGCAGGTCTACGCCGACGTGCCCGGCGAGGTGGCGCCGAAGCTCGCCATCGGGTTCTGCCTTGAGCTGCAAGGGAAGTACGCCGACGCGCGCCGGCACTACGAGGTGGTGTGGAGCCGCGAGGAGCAGGCCAGTGCCGCATTCGGCCTGGCCCGCCTGTGCCTGCGGGCCGGCGACCGGGCCGAGGCCGTGCGGCACCTCGACAAGGTTCCTCGGGTGTCGCGGCACTACGACGCGGCCCGGATCGCCGCCGTGCGGGTGTTGCTGGCCACGCTCGGCGACCGGCGGCCGAAGGCGTCCGACATCGACGAGGCGGCCCGGCGGCTCCCACAGCTGTACCTCGACGGCGGCGAGCCGGACGGCGAGGGGCGGCAGCGGCTGATGGCCACGCTGCACGAGGTCGCGCTGGCCCACGTGCTCAGGACGAAGACCCGGACGCTGTTCGGCGAGGTCGTCACGGAGAACCACCTGCGTGAACGGCTGGAGGCGTCCTTCCGCGTGCTGGCGGATCACGCCGCCGACGACGGGCAGCGGCACGTGCTGATCGATGTGGCGAACGAGTGGCGGCCGCGGACGAAGAGGTGACGGTGACCAAGTTCTCCCTGGAGCTGAGCCAGAACAAGTACCTGTCCACTTCGGACCACCACATGCACGCCGTGCTGACCGTACGGGCCGAGGACCTCAGGGCGCGGCCGCGCCGGCCGGCCGCCGAGGTCCTCGTGGTGGACTGCTCGAGCTCGATGGACTGGCCGCCGACGAAGATCGCCAACGCCCGGCGGGCCGCCGCCGCGGCCATCGACGCGCTGCCCGACGGCACCTGGTTCGCGGTGGTGGAGGGGACCCACAAGGCCACGGTCCGGTTCCCGGACACGGGCACGCTGGTGCAGGCCGACGCCGACACCCGGGCCCGCGCGCACGCGGTGGCGGCGCGGCTGATCGCCAGCGGCGGCACCGCGATGAGCACCTGGCTGGCCAACGCCCGTGAGCTCCTCGACCAGCATCCGGACACCGTCCGGCACGCGCTGCTGCTCACCGACGGCCGCAACGAGAGCGAGACGATCGCCGAGTTGCAGCGGGTGCTCGATTCCTGCGCGGGCCGGTTCGTCTGCGACACCAGGGGAATCGGCGACGACTGGGAGCCGGCGGAGTTGCGCCGCATCGCCGGGGCCCTGCGCGGGACCGCCGACGCGGTGCTGGACGACACCGACCTTCCCGCGGAGTTCCGCCGGATCATCGAGTCCGTCACGGAGAAGACCGTGCCGGGCCTCGGGCTGCGGATCTACACGCCGGCATTCGCGCGGGTGGAGTTCCTGCGGCAGGTCGCGCCGACGGAGATCGACCTGACCGACCGCGCCGAGGGTGGCGTGCTGGACGTCGCCACCGGCGCGTGGGGCGAAGAGGTTCGGGAGTACCACCTGTGCCTGGCGATCGACCTGCACGGCCGTCCCCGCTACGAGGACGTGCAGCTGGGCCGGGTTGAGCTGGTGCCGCCGGACCATTCCGTCGAGGTTCCGGCCGCGCCTATGCCGATCCGTGGGCACATCACCGAGGACGAGCGGCTGTCCACTCACATCGACGAGATGGTGGAGCGCTACACGGTGCAGGCCGACCTGGGCCGGCATCTGCGCGCCGGGTGGGCCCGGTTCGGCGAGGACGACACCGCTGGCGCCGCCGCTGAGTGGGCCAAGGCGGTGGAGCTGGCGCGGCGGCTCGGCAACGACGAGGTGCTGCGTCGCCTCGGCCGCCTGGTCGACATCGACCCGGACACCGGCGAGGTCGCCGTCAAGGACTCGATCCGTCCCCGTGATGGCTTTTCCGCGGTGCTGAGCTTCGCCAGCGACATGACCTCCAACCCGTCCGTGACACCAGCCGCCGGACCGCCACGCAAGTGCCCGAACTGCGGCAAACTTTCGCCGCCGGACGCCGTGGTCTGCATGACCTGTGGACATCGGCTGGGCGAGGTCGCGCCGTGACGGAGCGCGTCAGCACGACCCGCCGCACGCTGCTCCGTCTGCGGCTGGCGCTGCTCGCGTTGACGGTGGTCGTGTTGGCGATGTCGGCGTGGTCGTTCGCCGCCACCCAGGACGTGCTGAGCACCGTGCGGGACCGGACCGCGCCGGCCGTATTGGACATCGCCTCCGCGCGGGCGGCGCTGATGCAGGCCCACGCCGCCGCCGTGAGCAGCTTCGTCAACGGCGGCGCGGGGCTGGTCGGCCCCGGCGAGCAGTACGCGACCTCCCTGTCGGTGGCCGAGCAGGACCTGGCCCGGGCCGCCGAGGACAACTCCGCCGGCGCGGCCGCCAGCAACGAACTCCAACTGCTCGCCGGCCTGCTCACCACGTACAGCGGCTGGATGAGCCAGGCCGACTCGCACTACCGGGACAAGCCGGTCGACTCCCTCTACCTGAGCGACCTCTGGTACGCGGCGCGGGCGCTGGACGGCGGCGACCAGACCCTCGCCCACCTGGAGGTGCTCGCACAGGACCAGCAACAGGAACTGGACCAGGAGCTGACCGCCGACTGGCTCGACCCGTCACTGGCGTTGGCCTGGCTGGTTCCGGCACTCGTCCTGCTGGCGCTGCTCGTCTACACGCAGGTCTACCTGCGGCGGCGCTTCCGGCGGCGGTACAGCCCGTGGATGATCGGGGCCACGGTCGTGCTGCTGGCGCTGATGGGAGCCACCGCGACCGAGCTCATGCTGGCCGACCGGGCCCACAGCGCGAATGCCGCGCTGACCGCTTACGTCGACGGCACCGACCAGCAGTCCGACGCCGTCTCCGCCGGCGCGCAGCACCAGCTGATCCTGCTCATACGCCAGGTATGCGCTCCCAGCGGCAAGCCCGACGGCTGCGGCGACACCATGCCCGCCACCCCTCCGGCCGTCCCGCTGACCACGGCCGCTCCGCCCGCCACCTCCGCCGCATCGGCGACCGCCCAGTTCGCCAGCGCCACCGACCTCGGCTGGTTGCTGGTGCTGATTCCCGTGCTGGCGCTGGCCGTCGCCGGGCTCGTGCTGGCCGGCCTGCAACCCCGGATCGACGAGTACAGGAACCGCTCATGAGGCGACCGACGATCCTGCTGGCGGTGGCGGCGCTCGTCGCCGGCTCGCTCACCGCCTGCTCGGCCGCCGCCGCCGAGCTCACCGTCCTCGGGCCGTGGACCGGCGGCGAGGAGCAGGCGTTCCGGGCCATGTTCCACGGCTTCGAGACCGAGGAGAACGTCCACATCGACTACACCGGAACGCCGGCGGTGAACGAGGTCCTCCAGGCCGACGTCCAAAAGGGACAGCCGCCGGACGTCGCGGTGCTGTCCAGCCCCGGCGAACTCGCCCGCTACGCCGCGTCCGGCGACCTGCGCAAGATCACCGGTTCGGTGGACGTCTCCGACGGTGAGTACAGCCAGCAGTGGCGGACACTGCTGAAGCTGGGCACGAACGACCTGTACGCGGTGCCGGTGAAGGCGGACCTCAAGAGCATCGTATGGTTCGACCCCAAGGTGTCGTCCAAAATGGACAGTTGGCAGCAGCTGCTCGACTTCACCGCCAAGTCGGCGGCCGGCGGGCCGCGGACCTGGTGCCTGGGCATGGAGGCGTACTCCACCTCGGGTTGGCCCGGCACGGACTGGATCGAGGACATCCTGCTGCACCAGTCGGGACCGTCCGTCTACCAGGACTGGGCGACCGGCCAGCTGGCGTGGAACTCGGATCCGGTGCGCGCCGCATGGCAGACCTGGGGCCAACTGCTGGATGCGCAGGACAAACCCGGGGACCAGCAGGCCATGCGCAACGCCGCCCTGCTCACGTACTTCGGCGACGCCGGCGGGAAGATGTTCGACCAGCACCCGGGTTGCCTGCTCGAACACCAGGGCTCGTTCACCACCGGCACGTATCCGACGACGGCCGAGCGCGGCCGGGACTACGACTTCTTCCCGTTCCCGACGATCGCCTCGCAGGTCCCGCAGTCCTACGAGGTCTCGGTGAACCTGGCCGGGCTGTTCACCGACAATCCGTTGGCGCGCAAGCTGATGGCCTACCTGGCCGGCGCCCGCGCGCAGGGCGTCTGGCCGGCCCGTCCCGGCGGCACCGCGTTCTCGGTGAACCGCGAGGTGCTCAACGCCGGCGTCTACCGGGATCCGGTGAGCACGCGCATCGCCGGCGTGCTGGCCCAGGCCGACCACCTCTGCCTCGATGCCTCGGACGTGATGCCGGCGGAGATGTCGGACGCCTTCTCGCGGGCGATCCTGGAGTATCTCGGCGATCCGGGGCGGCTCGACGCCATCCTGACCGGGCTCGACGACGTGCGGAGCGGGCTGAGCGCCAAGGGCCGATTGTCCGTGCCATGCGGCTGACAGGGGAGAGACAGATGACCGAGCTGATGCGGATTCCGTTGGACGCCGGGGGATCGGTGCTCGTCGAGGCGGAGCCGGTGCCGGGCCTGGAACGCGCCGGCCGCACCGCCGACATGCTGCGCGACGCCTCGCAGTCGTTGGAGCAGGCCCTGGCTCAGGTGCGCGACGCCGCCGCGGCCGCGGTGACGCAGTTCGTCGAGATGCAGCGGCGGCCGGACGAGGTGGAGCTGAAGTTCGGGTTGAAACTCGACGCCCAGGCCGGTGCGGTGATCGCCCGCACCGGCCTCCAGGGGCACTTCGAGGTCAAGCTCAAGTGGACGCGCACCGAGTGAGTCAGCGGCGCTTGGCCAGGATGTCCACGCCCAGCGCGGCGCGCACGGCGGCGTTGCGCAGGTACAGGCCGGCCCACACCAGGATCGCGACGTAGACGGGGAACAGCAGGGTGGAGAACAGCGGCGCCTCGATCCGCAGGTTGGAACAGAACGCGCCGCCCAGGTAGGCGGTCTGGAGAATCGCGCCCAGCATCGCGGTCTTCGGGATCACGTACAGCACCAGGCAGCCCAGCTCCAGCAGGCCGATCAGCACGGCCAGGTGCACCGGGAAACCGGCCTGCTGGAAGGCCTGTTCGACAAAAACCGGGTGCAGCGTGTGCATCGTGGCGTCCATCAGCAGGAACAGCACGACGGCGGTGCTGAGGCCACGGCCGATCTTGGTGGCCAGCGGGGCCTTCGCCTTGACGGCGGCGACGGCGGTGGTGTTGGCGGGGGTGGCGATCGCGGTCATCTCGGTGCTCCGTTTCAGGGGATCTCTCGTGCTCTCACCCCTGCGTCGAACGGCGCCCGCCCCGGATCGACAACCCCTCACAACTTTTTCAGCGGATTTTTCCGAACGTCTCCAGCAGGCTCGCCTTGATCTCCGGTCTACCCGCCGCCACCAGCAGGAACGCCGCCTCGCGGACCAGCCGCTGGCCGTGCTCGCCGGCCAGGATCGCCCGACTGCCGCCCGCCGCCACCACCGCGCCGGCCGCGCGGTAGGCCAGTTCCGAGGCGGCCGCCCGGGCCGCCGGCATCGAGGCGGCGTCGATCAGGCCGCCGTCGAGCCGGTCCCGCGCGTCGCCGATCTCCTTGCGCAGCCGGTCCGCCACGTCCGCGCGCCCCGCCTCCTCGATCAGCCGCGCCGCGCGGTCGGCGAGCCCGAGCGGCGCGCAGCCGTTGAGCCGTGAGGAGAAGGCGTTGCCGGCGACGAAGTCCGCGTGCGGGATCGTCGCGTAGATGCGCTCGTCCGGCACGAAGTAGCCGTCGAAGACCAGCCGCACCGTCGCCGTGCCCTGCGCGGCGACCAGCGTCAGCGGCTGCACCGTCAGGTGCGGGGCCTCGACCGGGTCGATCACGCCGCTGACGATCATGTCGCCGTCCCGGCCGGCCAGCTGGAGCAGGTCCACCATGCCCCAGCCGCTGACGAACGGCGCCTCGCCGTCGAAGACGTAGCCGCCGTCCACGCGGGTGGCGCGGGTGCGAGGCGGGACCGGGATCACGCCGGCGTAGGCCACGCCGCCGCGCAGGCGACCGGCGGCCAGGTCGTCCAGGTACCGCTCGCGCAGCGCCTCGTTGGACGTCCCGTACAGGCCGCGGGTCAGGCCGTGGTGCTGGACCCAGGTGAACATCGTGCTCAGGCAGCCGCCGGCGACCGCCTCCAGGATCGCCACCGTCTCCGGCAGGCCCAGCGCGTCGTCCACGGCGATGCCGTAGAAGCCCTCCGCGGCGAGCAGGTCGAAGTGGGCGCGCGGCACCACGCCCGCCGCGTCCACCTCGGCGGCCGCCGGGAACAGCACCTCGTCAGCGATGGCCCGCGCGCGGGCGACCAGGTCACTCACACCGTCAACTTAGGTCGGCGCGGTGAACCGCGCAGCAAAACCGCTGGACGGCGTGACCAGAATCGACGCCATGGGGTCGGTTCTGGTCAATTTCGTCTATGCCCACGCGGTCGGCCACGCCGTCGAGGCGTTGCAGTACTGCCGGGGCTATCACGCGGCCGACCCGTCGCGGCGGATCGGGCTCGTGCTCAACGCCGACACGCCGGCGGAGCTCGCGACCTGGTGCCCGTTCATCGACGAGGTGCACACGATCGAGCTCGACCTGTTCGACCCGGCCACCGACACCCGCGACCAGCTCGCGAAGATCACCAAGGACTGGGACCACGTGGTCGGCGACCACCGCATGTCGCTGCCGGAGCAGCGCGCGTTCTTCCCAGGCCTCGCGGCGTACTACGACCAGGCCGACGCGTACTTCACCGGGATCAAGGGCTCGGCCGGCGGCCAGCCGCCGTCCTACCTGCCGAAGCAGCCGCTGCGGCTGAACCTGCCCGAACAGCCACGCGACGGATTCGCGGTGCTGCTCGGCGGCAGCGCGAAGCGCGAGATGTACCCGTCGGTGTCGTCGTGGCGGCTGATCCTGGCCGCCCTCGCCGATCGCTTCCCGGGCGCGGCGATAACCCTGCTCGGCAAGCTTGCCAAGGACGGCCGCACCAGCACGACCTACACCCGTGACGAGTACGAGCGCCTCGCGGCCGCCGTTCCCGGTGCGCGACTGGCGCTGGACCTGCCGCTGCGGGACCAGTTGTCCCTGGTCGGCGCCTCCAGGGTCTTCCTGTCGCCGCACACCGGGTTCGGCATGGTCGCGCTGGCCACCGGCACGCCGTGGCTGTGCCTGGCCGGCAACCGCTGGCCCGAGTTCTACTTCAACGACGGCGTGCCGTTCTACTCCGTGCTGCCGGACCGCGCCCGCTTCCCCTGTTACACCATGTTCGGTTCGGACCCGGAGCCCGTGGACGACGAGGGACCGCGCGCGCCGAGCATGTCGGCCGCCCGCATCCGGGCGGACCTGCCGGAACTGCTCGACGCCGCGGCGCTCCTGGTCGCCGGCGACCTGGGCTACGCCGCCGCGCTGGCCGGCCACCGCGACCGGCTGGCCCGGTGCTGGGGCGGGGACCGCTCGATGATGTGGTCGCTGGACAACGTGCTCAGCTGACCGCCGCCAGCAGGGCGGTGCGCTGCGCGGAGCCGACGCCGCCCACCCGGCGCGAGTCGGCGATTTCGCAGCCACGCATCAGCTCGGCCGCGCGCACCGGGCCGACACCCGGTAACGCCTTGATGACGGCGATGATCCGTGTCTTGCGGACCACCTCGTCGGTTTCGGCGCGTTCGAACACTTCCGGCAGCTGCACGGTCCCCGCCTTGAGGCCGGCCAGCAGCTCGGCACGGGCCTTGCGGGCGCGCTGAGCCTTGGCCAGCGCTTCGGCACGCTGCTGGGCCGTGAGTGCGGGCAGAGCCATGGTGATCCCTTCGACGTCGATGCTGTGTGCTGTGCGTTTGCGGCGAGTTCCGATAATGGCCTCGAGCACGCGATTCACACGGGCATTCGACGATCTGCGCAAGAAACCACCCGGTCAGCGCAACGCGTTTGACCGGACCGTGAGAGTTCCGGCCACGGCGTCCAGGTCTGCGACCAGTCCAATTGGCACAGTCAGTGCCGCCGAACAGTGCCCGAAGCCGAGTTCCCACGCTACGGGCACGCCGAGCCCGCCGAGCCGATCGGCGAGCATCGCGCGCACGTGCACGGGGTCGCCGCAGCCGGTCCACGACCCCAGCGCGATGCCGTTGACCCCGTCGAACCAGCCGGCACGCAGCAGTTTCGTGACGATGCCGTCCAATCGGTACGGATCCTCGTTGACGTCTTCGAGAAGCGCGATCGCGCCATCGGGCGGCGGCGGGGCGGTCCGCGCGGCGAGCCCGGCGGCCAGCAGGCTGGCGTTGCCGCCGACGACCACACCCGACGCCCGGCCCGCAACCAGTGCTCCGGCGCCGGGTCGCGTCAACACCCGAACGGCGGCAGGATCGAACACCGTCGAGTGAAAGTGCTGCTGCGCCTGCTCGTCCTCGGTGAACGCAAGGGTGGCCAGCATGGGCGCGAACAGCGTCACCAGGTTCAACCGCGCGCCGATGTAGTCGTGCAGCGTGGTCACGTCGCTGGAGCCGGCGAACACCTTCGGCCCGGCGGCGGCCATCGCCGACCAGTCCAGCAGGTCCACCATGCGCATGCAGCCGTAGCCGCCGCGGACACAGAACACCGCCGCCACCTCGGGATCGCACCAGGCGTCCTGGAGGTCGGCGGCGCGGTCCGCGTCGGTGCCGGCGAGGTAGCCGAGGTGCCGGTCCAGCACGTGCTTGCCGAGTCGTACCCGCAGGCCCCACGACTCCACGATCTCGATACCGGCCCTGAGCACCTCCTCCGGCACGCGCCCGGCCGGTGCCACGAGCGCCACCAGGTCACCGGGTTTGAGCCGGTCCGGTCGGGTCCGTTCGATCACGTGTGCAGCGCCAGTCGCGGCACGTCCACCGGCTCGAAGCCCAGCACCTGCCCGTAGAACGACAGCTCCGCCTCCAGCGCCGCCTTGATCGTCTCGGCCCGCCGGAAGCCGTGCTGCTCGCCGGCGAAGCCGAGGTACGCGTGCCGGATGCCGCTGCCGTCGATCGCCCGCGCGAACGCCTCGGTGTGCGCCGGCGGGCAGACCTCGTCCTCAAGGCCCTGCAACAGCAGGATGGGCCCGGTGAGCTTGTCCGGCCGCTCGCTGGGGGACCGCTCCAGGTACACCTCGCGGGCGGTGTCCAGCGGCCCGATCAGGCCGTCCAGGTAGCGGGACTCGAAGTCGTGCGTCTCGCCGCTGGCGAAGGCGATCATGTCGACGGCCGGGTACATCGCGTTGCCGCACGCGAACGGCGACGGCATGGTCAGCGCGGCGGCGGTGGTGAAGCCGCCGGCGCTGCCACCGCGGATCGCCAGCCGCGCCCGGTCGGCGATGCCCTCATCGGCCAGGGCGGTCGCCACCGCGCCGCAGTCCTGCACGTCGACGACGCCCCACTGGCCGTTCAGGCGCTCGCGGAACCGCCGGCCGTAGCCGGTGGAACCGCCGTAGTTGACGGCCACGACGCCGATGCCGCGGCTGGTGAAGTAGGTCACCGTCAGGCTCAGGGTGCCGGACACGCTGCCGGTCGGGCCGCCGTGGACGTGCACGACGTACGGCGGCAGCTCGCCCTCGGGCGCCACGAAGTCCGGGTTGGTCGGCGGGTACACGAAAGCGGGGATCTTCTCCCCGTCCGGGCTGGTGAAGACCTGCTCGTACGGGGTCGGCAGGTACACCGGGTCCAGCGGCAGCGGCTCGCCGACCGTCAGCACGCTCGCCTCGCCGGTGGACAGGTCCAGCCGCACGACGGCCTCCTCGTCCCGCGGGCCGCCAGCTATGCCGACGACCACGCCGTCCGCCGCCGAGATCTGTCCCAGCCACACCGGCAGATCCGTCTCGACGTCGGTGACGGTGCCGCTGCGCTCGTCCAGCACCGCCAGCGCGGTGCCGCGGATCACCGCGTGCCGGCCGTTGCCCAGCGGCGCGAACCAGCTGCTGCCCAGCCGCCACAGCGGGCCGCCGAGCTCCTCCTCGCACGGCGCGAGGTTGGTCGCCGTGCCGTCCAGGGTGATGCGGTGCAGGTTCCACCAGCCCTGCGGGTCGGTCAGCGCGAGCAGCGTCTCCGGGCTCTCCCACCGGAACTGGCACACCGCCTCGGCCGGCCCGCCGGCGATCACCCGGTGCTCGCCGACCTTGCCGTCCTCGGTCAGCTCGGCCACGCACAGCTCGGTGCCGTCCCACGGCATCGCCGGGTGGTTCCAGCCCAGCCACGCCACGTGCCGACCGTCCGGCGACGGCTGCGGGGCGGACATGAAGTGGTGGCTCGCGACCAGCACCCGTGCCTGCTGCGTGCCGTCCAGCGGCAGCGCGACCAGGTCGCGGCGGACGTCCACGTTCGCGGCGCTGAGCTGGGTCTCCCGCACGCACCACACCTCGGCGCCGTCCGGGCTGGCCGTCAGGTCCGTGTAGCGGTACCAGTGCTCGTGCGGCGGCTCCGGGCTGATCGGCCGGGGCTCGGCGGCCGGGTCGTCCCCGTCCACGAGGTACACCCGCTGGTCGTTCCAGTGCGTGAACGCGATCCGGCCGCCGACGAAGGCCCACGGCTTGCCGCCGTACTCGTGCACGCGGTTGCGGGCGTTCCACGGCGCGGCCAGCACCTGTCGGGGCTGCTCACCCGGTTTCCCGGCCCGCATGAGCACCACTCGGCCGCCCTCCTCGGGACGGCTCTCGGCCCACCACGTCTCCCCGTCGTGCTGGTCGACCCACTGGATCGACCCGCCCGCCCCGGCCACGTCCTGCGCGGCCAGCGGGGACACCCACGTTCCGTACGGCGCGATCGTCACCACGGCAAGACCCTATCCCCACTGATCACCCGCCGACGCCACGCGGGGCGTGCCCACCGCGGCGGCGGTTCGACACAAAGAACCCAGCCCGCCGAATATCTGTGGACAGTGGAATGCGGTCCCGTGACGGGTATGACGAATTCACAGGCCGGCTCGGGAGGCGAGCACCATCGTCAGCCCCCGGGTCACTTGAAGACTTGGCATCACGTTGAACCGTCTTCAGACACGAGAGGGAACCATGAACCTGATCGCCGGCGACACGATGTTTTTAGTGATCCACCAGCCGGATGGCCTGGCCGGGGGCGGCTTCGACGGGGTGGTGGCGCCCCCGGTGTGCGGTATCTCGGCGTCAGCCGCAGACGACGCGACCGCCCGGTAGTTCATCTTCTCGTGCTGTTCTGCCGAACGGTGCTCCATATGTCGGGACCGCGTGACCATTTCCCTGACGGCATGGTGGCCTCGCCGCGTATGCGGTACGCGGCGAGGCTGGTCGAATGCGAGGAACACCCGTCTCGCCGGCGGGACCGGCTCGCCTGTTCGCTTATCGCCGAACCGGTTGACCCATTGCTGCGACTATGGCCCGTCGGTACGCTCCACATCGTCTGACCTGCACTTATGCCACACCTGCACGTTCCTCGAGGCGGTTTGCGAATCGCCCGTTTCGAGTCCCGCGCGCATCGTCACCACGCACCTGGGGAGGATTTCAGCGTGAAGGATCGGACCGTGCTGCGCACCATCACCCTCGGCCTGGCGGGACCGCACCCGCTGTCCGAGGACCGCGTCGAGCAGGCCGCCATGCTGCTGCGCGACGCGGCGGCCGCCTGCGACGCCGTGGGCTTCGAGGTGCAGACGCTCCGCATCAGCACCGGCGGCGCGCTCGACGACCTGAGCGACCCGGACCTGGTCCGCTACGCGGAACGCCTCCAGTGGGTGCTCGACGACGTCGCCATCGACCACTTCTCGCTCGGAGCCGTGCCCGCCGCGGACCCGAGCGTGCCGATCGACCGCCTCTCCGTGCTGGAGGACGTGCTAGTTGGCAATCCCGCGCTCAACTGCGCGGTGCAACTGGCCACCGTCGAGCACGGCATCCGCGTGGAGGCCGCGTTGCCGGTCGCCCGGGTGATGCGCGGCCTGGCCGAACGCACCGACGGAGGCGTGGGCAACTTCCGCTTCGCCGCCCTGGCCTGCGTCGGCCCGGGGCACCCGTTCTTCCCAGCCGCCCACCACGCGGGACCCGACGCCATCAGCGTCGGCCTCCAATCCGCCGACGTCGCCAGCGCGGCGCTGGCCGGCGTGCGACCGCTGGACCTCCCGGCGATCACCGGCCGCGTGCGTGACGCCATCACCGCGCAGGCCAAGCCCGTCGTGGACGTCCTCGACGCTTTCGCACGGGAGGCCGGACTGGAGTTCGGCGGCATCGACGTGTCGCCGGCGCCGTCGATCGAGGCGGGCATCGCGGCCGCTGTGCAGGCGGGCGTCGGCGGCCCGATCGGCTCCGCCGGCACGATCGCCGTGGTCGGCGCGATCACCACCGCACTGCGCACGACCGGCCTGCCGACCTGTGGTTACAACGGCCTGATGCTGCCGGTGCTGGAAGACGTCGACCTGGCGTCCCACTGGGAGGCGGGCCGGCTCGTCGCCCACCAACTGCTCGCCTACTCCGCGATCTGCGGCACCGGGCTGGACACCGTGCCGCTGCCCGGCGACGCCTCCGAGACGGAGATCGCCGGCCTGCTGCTCGACACCGCAACCCTGGCCACGAGGCTCGTCAAACCGCTGTCCGCGCGCCTTTTCCCGGTTCCCGGCCTGCGCGCTGGTGACCGCACGGCGTTCGGCTCGCCGCACCTGACCGACATCACGCTGCCTGGGGACTGACTTTCGACGCGCGTTCGGTGGGGACCCGAACAGCGCCGACGCACAGATATTGGGGGAGTACCGATGGACACGACAGGCTTACCGGCGGTGACCGACCGCCGCCCGGTGCTCCTGCGCATCGGCGACCTGGTGATCGGCGGATCGCCGCGGCTCGGCGGCGTCGATGACGAACACGTGCGGCTGCTCGCCGAGCTGACGCAGCAACTGCCGCCGATCCTCGTGCACCGCAGGACGATGCGCGTGCTCGACGGCGTGCACCGGGTTCGTGCCGCGCAGCTCAAGGGACACGGCATGATCGAGGCCGAGTTCCACGACGGCAACGAGCAGGAGGCATTCCTGCTGGCGGTGGAGCGCAACATCGCGCACGGCTTGCCGCTGTCGCTGGCCGACCGCAAGGCCGCGGCGGCCCGTATCCTCGCCGCCTGGCCGCACCGGTCCGACCGGGCCATCGCGGCCAGCACGGGTCTTTCCGACCGCACCGTGCGGACGATCCGGCAGCGTTCGAGTGCGGGTTCCTCGCAGTCGAACGCCCGGGTCGGCCAGGACGGCCGCGTCCGTCCGATGAGCACGGTCGAGGGACGGCTGCGCGCCTGGGAGATCATGCGCGCCCGACCCGAGACCGCGCTGCGGGCCGTGGCCGAGTCCGCCGGGGTGTCCCTGGGCACCGTGCACGACGTGCGGGAGCGGATGCGCCGCGGCGAGAGCCCGGTGCCAGCCCGGCAGGCCACCGCCGCGGCGGCGCCGAGTGCGCCGCCCAGACAACCGGCGAAGCCAGCCACGCCGGCTCGCACCCGCGACGTCCGGACCACGCTGGACCGACTGCGCCGCGACCCGTCGCTGCGGTTCACCGAGAACGGCCGCTCGATGCTGCGCTGGCTCGGCATGCACACCATCGCCGTCGAGGACTGGCAGGACCTGCTCGCCGGCACGCCCGCACACTGCACGGAGATGATCGCCGAGCTGGCCTGGCACACCGCCGACGCGTGGCAGCGGTTCGCCCGTGAGCTCGAACAGCGCGAGTCGTGACGACTGTGGCCTCGGCGTCGAGACGCCGAGGCCACGTTCATCAGTCCAGGTCACGCGCCGGCTCCGGCACCGCGAGCAGCCCGCCGACCGTCGCCAGTCCGCCGATCACCAGCGCGCCCATGACGAACGTCGTCAGGTTCGCCACCCCGCCGCTCCAGGCGTTGACGAGGGTGGGCACCAGACCGGCCAGCGCGAAGCTGAAGTTGATCGACAGCGCCACCCCGGACGCCCGCACCGCGGTGGGGAACCGCTGGTTCAGGAACACCGGCATCGGCCCGAACGCGCCGACGCTCAGGCAGGACATCGCCACCGTCACCACGGCCACCGGCACCAGCGCCTGCGGCCCGTTCAGACCCGCCAGCAAATGGAACAGCACCGGCAGCGCGATCGTGTTGAGAACCGCCACGGCGATCATCACCCGCTTGCGGCCGTACAGCTGGCTCAGGTGCCCCACCAGCGGGCCGAACGCCAGCGTCAGCAGGTTCACCACCACCAGCAGGCCGCTCACCGTGACCGGCGGCAGGTGGTTGACCACCTGGAGATAGGTCGGCAGGAAGCCCAGCGTCAGCAGGAAGTGCGTGGCGATGCCGAACACCACGGGCATGTTGAGCAGCATCAGCTTGCGGTGCGCGCCGAGCACCTCGCGGACCGGCCGGCGGGTCTTGTTGGCGTCCCGGTCCCACATCGGCGACTCCTCCAGGAACACCACCAGGACCAGGCTCAGCACCACCGGCAGGCCGCCGGCGAAGAACATCGCCCGCCAGCCCCACGCGGCGAACTGGTTGCCGGGAAACGCCTGCAACGCAAGGAAGAGCGCCAACGACGCGAGCACGCTGCCGACCGTCGTGCCGCCGCCGCCCACGATCCCCGACACCAGGCCACGCCAGCGCGGGCGCACGGTCTCGATGGCCATGGTGAGCGTGGAGGCGAACACGCCGCCGACGAACATGCCCTGCGCCAAGCGAAGCACCAGCAGCAGGACCGGGGCGATCACGCCGGCGGACGCCTCCACCGGCAGCGCTCCGATCGTGCACGTGACCGCGCCGACGCCGAACAACGCGAGGATCATCGCTCGCCGGCGGCCGAAGCGGTCGGCGATGCTGCCCATCACCGCCGCGCCGATCGGGCGCATCAGCAGCGTCGCGGCGAGCGTGCTGAACGCGCCGGCGAGCGAGAGAGCCTTGTTGTCACTGGGAAAGAACAGCGTCGCGATCACCGGCGCCACGAACACCGCGACGTACATGTCGTAGAAGTCCAGGGTGAAACCGACCGACGAGGAGAGCGTCGCCCGGAATCCGCGGCCCGGCCTCGCCCCCGTCACGGCGCGCGCCGGCGTTCTGTCGATCGTCGTAGTCATGGAAGCCCCTGATGAGTCGGCCGAGGCGGCGGAAGGACGCCAGTCTGCGGCGGCTCCGCACCGGTGTCCACACGCGCTCGAACACCGCCAACGGGCCCGAAAAGCCTTGTGCCGCAAGGTTGACAGTCCCGGGCCGGGCAGGGGAGTTTGCATCGCGACCGCTCGTTCCGCAGCGCAGGGAGGACACCATGACCGCGACCGCCGAAGTGAGAACGCTGACATCGCAGTGGATCGGGGGCGAGTGGACGCCCTCGGACGCGCGGCAGGGCATCGCGGTGACCGATCCGAGCGACGAGACCACGATCGCCACCGTGCCGGCCGGCACCGAGTCAGACATGCGCCGCGCGATCGCCGCCGCCTCCGGCGCGGCCGAGGCCTGGGCGCAAACCCCCGTGGCGCAACGCCTTGCGTTCCTCGAGCGGCTGCTGATCGGCCTGGACAAGCACCGCGAGGACCTCGCCGAGACCATCACCAGTGAGGTCGGCGCGCCCACCATGCTGGCCCGCCGCCTGCACGTCGGCATGGCGCTGGGCATCGCCGAGTCCTTTGTGGACATCACCCGGAACTTCGAATTCGAGCGCCGGGTCGGCAACTCGCTGGTGGTGCGCGAGGCGGCCGGCGTGGTCGGCGCGATCACGCCGTGGAACGTGCCGCTGATCCTGGCCCTGCAGAAGATCGTGCCGGCGCTGATGGCCGGCTGCACGGTGGTGCACAAGCCGTCCGAGCTGACGCCGCTGCACGCGTACCTGCTCGCCGAGATCCTCGCCGAGGCGGACCTGCCACCCGGCGTGTTCAACATGGTCGTCGGCGAGGGCCTGACCGCCGGCGCCGCGCTGGCCGCGCACCCGGACGTGGACCTGCTGTCGTTCACCGGCTCCGTGCGCGCCGGCCGTGAGGTCGCGCGGCTGGCCTCGCAGCACCTCGCCCAGGTGCACCTGGAGCTCGGCGGCAAGAGCGCCAGCCTGGTGCTGGACGACGCCGACCTGGACTCGGCCGTGCGGGCCACGGTGGACCAGATCTGCTTCAACTCCGGCCAGGCGTGCTTGCAGTGGAGCCGGCTGCTGGTGCCCGCCGACCGTTACGACGAGGCGCTGGAGATCGCGGCTCAGACGGCCAACAACTACCGGGTCGGGCCGCCGCGCGCGGAGGACACCGACCTCGGCCCGCTGGTCTCGGCGGCGGCCCTGGAGCGGGTGCGCGGCTACATCAACACCGGCATCGCCGAAGGCGCCCGGCTGGTGGCCGGCGGCCCGGAGCCAGTGGAGGGCCTGCCGGTCGGCCACTACGTGCGACCCACCGTCTTCGGCGACGTCACCGAGGACATGACGCTCGCCCGTGAGGAGGTCTTCGGGCCGGTCCTGTCGGTCATGCGCTACGAGGACGAGCAGGACGCCATCCGGCTGGCCAACAACACCGCCTACGGCCTGCACGGCTCGGTCTGGTCCGGCGACGTGGACCGCGCGCAGCGCGTGGCCCGCCGGATCCGCACCGGCCAGGTCGACATCAACGGCGGCCCGTTCAACATCCTCGCGCCGTTCGGCGGCGTGAAGGGCTCGGGCTACGGCCGGGAATGCGGCGTGGAGGGACTCGACGGCTTCTGCGCCGTCAAGTCCCTCCAGCTGCCGGTGGAGGAGAACGCCGAGCCGGTCGGCCCCCGGCTGCGTCGCGCGGAGTGACCGGCTCCGCTACCCGACCGCGACTGGCGGTCGGGTAGCGGCCCGGGCGCGCAGCCCGGTGACCGCGGCGAACACCACGAGGCCGACAACGCCCCACACCGCGAGCACGGTGATCGAACCCGCCACGCCGGCACCGCCGAAGTAGTGCGCGGCGGAAATGGCCGGGATGACCTGGCTCATCGGCAGAATCGGTTGCAGGAACTGGAAGAACGCCGGCAGGAAGTGCGCGAGACCGGCGGGACCGCCGGTGGTCGGCACGCCGAGCACGACGAACAGCAGACCGGCCAGAGCGATGCCGCGCGGGTTGATCCGCGCCAGCGCCGCCGTGGACGCCGCGACCGCCAGCGAGAACAGCGCAAGCAGCAGCGCCAGCGTCAGGAAGTGGCCGGTCAAAGCGCCGATCACGCCGTCGGCCAACGTTGCCGCGCCGAAGCCCGCCACCAGCGCGAAGGTGATCAGCAGCAGCACGTGCACCTCGGCGCGGGCTCCCCGTCCGACCAGCGCGCTCGCCGCGCCGAAGATCAGGCTCGGGAACAGCAGCGCCAGCACGACGAAGAACGGCGACAGCCCCTGGCGGTCACCCGGCGGCAACGGCGCGGCGTCCACGACGTGCAGGGTCTGGCCCTGCGCTGCGGCGACCTTCGTGAAGACCTGCGTGAGCACGTTGACCGGCACGCTGCCGCCCGCGCTCGCGACCATCAGTTCGGCGTCCCGGCCGTCCTCGACGAACGCCCCGTGATGGGAGCCGTCCGCGACCGCAGCCCGCGCCTGACCGGCGTCGGGATAGCGGTCGAACTTGAACGCCCCCGGCTGCTGCGAGTCCACGGCCGCCTGCACGTGCGCGGCCACGTCGTCCGCAGCCACCAGCGCCACCGGCAGCGACCTGGGCGCCGGGGCGTGGAACGCCGCCAGCAGCGATCCGACCAGACAGAGTCCGAAAACCAGGCCAACGGCCGCGCCCAGCACGATTCGGCGTTCCGCCGGGCGCAGCCCCCTCTCGTTGTCCACGATTGCTCCTCGTCAGCCGGCCTGCTCGGCGGCGATCATGCGTTCGATGATCCGGCGGGCGCGCAGGGCCCCGTTGTCCGCGCGCAAGTTGATCTCGAAAGGATAGTCGGGCTCATAGGGCGCGATCACCCGTTCGATCGCCTCCACCGCGTCCACGTCCTGCATCAGCACGCCGGGCGTGCCCTCCTGCCAGATCTGGCTGACGGCCTCGTCGTCGACGTGGTAATCGCGGGCGATGAGCCAGAAGTAGTGCGCGGACGTCTCCGTTTCCGGCGTCACGCAGTGGACCGCCTTGTGCCGGCAGGCCCGCGGGTCGTCGCTGGCCGCGCCGGCCGGCTTGGCCAGCACGTGGCTGATGTGGAATCCGGGCGCGGTGTACTCGGCGACCGACTCCCGGTCGATCATGCCGGACAGGCCCATCACCTTCTCGAACAGCGGCGGGCACAGCACCGACGGCATCGGCCGGGTGACGAACACCGTGTCGCCGCGCACCTCGGTCGTCGCGGGCGTCTCGGCGACCTCGTTGGTGCCGATGGAGTCCGCGTGCAGGAACGACACGTGCGTCAGATCCAGCAGGTTCTCGTTGAGCAGCTGGGCACGGGCGTTCATGTGCAGCGTGCCACGCACGATCGCCCAGTCCGGCGAGTCCAGCCACGGATGCACCGGGATCATGCTCTCGTCGGCCTTGTCCGGGTCGCCGAGCCAGATCCACAGCAGGCCGCCGCGGTCCCGCACGGGGTAGCGGTGCACGCGACAGTTCGGCGGGACGGGGTTCTGGGACGGCACCTTGGTCGCCTGGCCGTCCGGGCCGTAGACGATGCCGTGGTAGCCGCACTCGACGCTGTCGCCGGTGAGCTTGCCCAGCGTCAGCGGCATCTGGCGGTGCACGCAGCGGTCGGTGAGCGCGACCGGCGTGCCGTCGACCCTGCGGTAGAAGCAGATCGGATCACCGAGAATCCACCGCGACAGCAGGGTGCGACCGAAATCCTGGGCGTGGCCCGCGACATACCACTGATTACGCGGAAAGGATTTGGGATACACGCGCCATTCGTAGGGCGGCGGCCGCGTGACTGTCAAGGAATTGCCGGATCCGTGGTTGAACGCGGTGTTGTTCGATCACGGATCCGTGGCGCATCCTTGGGCCTCGCCGCGGCCGGGCGGCTCACTGCCCGATTCGCGCTTTTCGTTATCAATTCGTGGAGGGGCACAGTCATGACGGACGGATACATCACGCTCGGCGGCCGCTGGCACAAGCTGATGCGCCGGGCGTTCGCCGGCCGCGGCCTGTGGATCGGCGAGATCTTCCACAACGCGGCCCGCAGGCACGGCAGCACCACCGTCGAGCTGGACCGGCCGCTGGCCTGCGTGTCCGACGACCGCCTGGTGCTCACAGTGGCCGACCTGGCCGAGATCGTGGACGAGCTGGCCGCGCGGCTGTGGGCCGCCGGCGTGCGGCCGGGCGACCGGCTGGCGATCCACAAGACCGACAACTTCGACATCGCGCTGCTGGCGTGTGCCGCCGCCCGGATCGGCGGCGTGCCGGCGATGCTCTCGCCCGCGCTGGACGGCGACGTCGTCGGCAAGCTGCTCATCCGCATCGACCAGCCGTGGCTGATCACCGACGCCGAGACCCTCGACGGCAAGCTCGCCGACGAGCGCGTGACCGAGAAGTCCCGGGGAGTCCTGCTGTCCTCGGGCGGCCCCCGGCCGGGGACGGTGTCGCTGGCCGCGCACGCCGGGGCGGCCACGCCGGCGCCGGTCCGCCAGGGCCTGCGGGCGCCGATGCTCGTCACGCACAGCTCGGGCACCACCGGCGTGCCGAAGCTGGCCGTGCACTGCCCGGAGGGCCTGTGGCACCGGGTCGCGCCGCAGAAGATCATCGCGTGGCCGATCCGCGGCCGGGACAAGGCGTTCCTGTCCATGACGCTGGTGCACACCCGCTTCTACATGGCGCTGGAGATGTTCCTCAGCCGCGGCAACCCGATGGTGATCGCCGTCGACCCGGACCCGGCCAGCATCGGCCCGCTGCTGGTCAAGACCCGTCCCGGTTTCCTGGAGACGCACCCGAACACGTTCGTCGACTGGGAGGTGCTGGCCGACGCGCCGGGCTCGCCGCTGGGCGGCGTCCGCTACTTCCACGCCGCGTTCGACGCCATCCACCCGCGGACCATGGCGAACATGTTGAACGCGTCCAAGCGCCGCAACCCGCTGTTCTTCCGGTTCTACGGCCAGTCGGAGATCGGCCCCGTCTCCGGGCACTGGTACACCCGCCGCAGCGCGCCCAAGGCCGCCGGCCAGTGCGTCGGCTTCCGGCTGTTCGGCTTCATCTCCATGCGGGTCGTCGACGACGCCGGCCGGCCGCAGCGGCCCGGCGGGCACGGCCACATCGAGGTCCGCGGGCCCAGCGAGATCCTCACGTACCTCGGCGAGGAGGACCGCTACGCCCGCGAGGTGCACGACGGCTGGTGGCGGATGGGCGACATGGGGTACCTGGACCGGCTCGGGCGGCTGTACCTGCTGGACCGGGAGGTCGACCAGATCGAGTCGCTGCCCAGCAACCTCGAGGTCGAGGACGTCCTGATGTCGCGGCTGCACGAACTGCGCGAGGTCGTCGTCGTGGCCGACGGCGAGGGCCGGCCCGTCCCGGTGATCGCCACCCGTGACGAGCGTCCGCTGCCCGCCGACCGCTGGGCCGACGCCGTCCGCGACATGCCCGCGATGGCCCCCGTCGTGCACGCGCCGTACCAGCAGCTGCCGTACACCGCGACCCGCAAGATCCGCCGCAGCGAGCTGTCGCGTCGTCTCGCGGCGGGACTGATCGACGACCTCTCCCGTACAGTCGGTAGCCACGAGTAACGGATGATCAACGGAAGGTGATTCTCGATGGACTACCGGCCTGGCAACCGGCGCGCGCTCGAGCTCGTGGGTGAGATCGTCGCGCGGGTGCGCCCGGACCAGCTCGGCAATGCCACGCCGTGCGCGCCGTGGACGCTGGGGGAGCTGCTGGAGCACGTGGTCAGCCAGAACATCCGGTTCGCCGCCGCGGCCCGGGGCGAGGATCCCGACGTCGCCTGTCCCTCCGACCGCGCCGACCTCGGCGGCGACCCCGGGCGGGCCTTCGCCGAGTCGGCCAAGCTCGTCAACGAGGCCTTCGCCGCCCCCGAGCTGGTCAACCGCCTGGTCGTGCTGCCCGAGCTCCCCGCCCCGCTGCCCGGCATGGTCACCGTCGGCTTCCACCTCACAGACACCTACGTGCACGGCTGGGACATCGCCGTCTCCGCCGGCGTCGAGTTCGCGCCTCCGGGCGACCTGACCGCCGCGGTGCTGGACCGAGCCGCCAAGATCCCCGACGCCGCTCGGGCCGAGGGCGGCCCGTTCGGCCCGGTGGTGTCCACGGATCCGGGCACCGGCGACGTGGACAAGGTGCTCGCCCTGACCGGCCGCGTGCCGGACTGGTCGCCAACCGACTGACCGGCACTCGCAGGCATCGTCCTGGCCCCAAAAACCCACCTTCCGACCGCCCGGGAAATCTTCGGATTTCCCGGGCGGGTTTCTGTTCGAACGCGTATTTCCCGTGCTTGAACACCGGGCGGCCTGTCAAGGGATCGGCGTCGGTCACGCCGGGACTCCTGCCGACCGCATATCCGTGTTGCGTCCCCGCGTCGGCGTCGCCTCTAATGGCCCGAGGAAACAGGCGTCGTCGCCGTTTCCCCACAATTGTCGACGTGCGGTTTCGCGCAAGGAGCATCGATGATCCAGTCTGTGCATTCCCCCGTGCGCGGGGTCGACCGTCTGGCCGACGCCGTGACGCGATGGTCCCGTCTCAGCGGGAACGCCACCGCGGTGTCCGCGGCCGACGGCGAACTCACCTTCACCGAACTCGCCGAGCAGGTCGCGGCGCTGGCCGGCAAGCTGGCGGCGCACGGCGTCGGCCGGCGCACCCCGGTCGGTCTGCTGCTGGGCCGCTCGCGGCTCGGCCTGGCCAGCCTGCTCGCGGTCTTTTCCCTTGGCGCGACGGCGGTTCTGCTCGACGAGCGGCACCCGTCGGAGCGGATCGGCTTCGCGCTCCGCGACACCGGAACGCGAGTGGTGCTCGGCGAGCGGGCCGACGCCGGCCTGCTTCCCGGCGACGTCAAGCTGATCGACCCGAACACGGCGGGCGTGCACCCGGCCGAGCCGGTCGTGCCGGAACCCGAGGACTGCGCGTACATCGTCTACACCTCGGGCACGACCGGCTGGCCCAAGGGCGTGGAGGTGACGTACCGCAACCTCGGCACGTTCCTCGACGCGGTCACCACCATCGGCCTGGAGCCCGGCGGCCTCGGCATCAACGCGGTCTCGCCGGCCTTCGACGGCTGGCTCTGGTGCACGTTGGTCTACCTCGTGCACGGTCAGGGCGTCGCCCTGGTGGACTTCAACGCCGCCAGCGGCTCCGGCGACCTCGCCGCGCTGGTCGCCGACCGCAAGCCGGCGACAGTCTGCCTGACGCCGACGCTGCTGGCGGCCCTCGGCGAGATCCCGACCACCGACGTGATCATGGTGGCCGGCGAGGCCTGCCCGCCGGCGCTGCTGGCCCGGCTCGCCGACACGCCCCGCGTCCTCAACGTCTACGGCCCCACCGAGGCGACCATCGCCTGCACCTGGGCCGACACCGCGCGCGGCGACGACCCGTCCACCATCGGCCGGCCGATCCCCGGCTACCGGATCCACGTGCTGGACGAGCACGGCGAGCCGGTCGCCGACGGCGTCGAGGGGGAACTGCACGTGGCGGGCCCGGCCGTCAGCCGCGGCTACCGCAACCAGCCGGAGCTGACCGCGGAGCGGTTCGTCGCCGACCCGGACGGCGAGGGGCGCATGTACCGCACCGGCGATATGGTCGTCGTTCGGCCGGACGGCCAACTGGAGTACCGCGGCCGCGCCGACGCCCAGGTGAAGGTCCGCGGCTTCCGTGTGGAGCTGCGGGAACTGGAGCAGGTTGTGGCCGAGGTCGACGGCGTCGCCTCCGTCGCCGCGTTCACGGTGTCCACAGGGGACAGTCTGGGCGTCGCTGTCACGGTGCTCGACGGCATGGACGTGGTCGACTGCGTGACCAGGATCCGCGTCCGCTGCGCCATCCGGCTGCCCGACTACCTGCGGCCCACGGCGGTCGGCGTCGTCGACGCGCTGCCGGCACTGCCCACCGGCAAGGTCGACCGCGAGACGTTGAAGAACACGGTCCAGCCGGAGGTCGAGGGCAGCGCCCCCGCCACCGAGCGCGAGCAGCAGGTCTGTGCAGTGTGGAGCGACGTGCTCGACCGCCCGATCAACGACGTGAGTGCGAACTTCTTCGAGGTGGGCGGGCACTCGCTGCTGGCCGCCCGCACGGTCGGCGTGCTGCGGCGCAGCACCGGCCTGCCGCTGTCGGTCGGGCACCTGCTGGCCGACCCGACGCCGGCCGGGCTGGCCCGCGAGCTCGACGCGCTGGCCGGGAACGCGTCGTGACCGGCTCCTGGCTGATGTCCTGGCACCCGGCGCCGACGGGTCGGCCCACGCTGCTGTGCGTGCCGCCCGCCGGCGCCGGCTGCGCCCAGTTCCGCGCGTGGCAACAGGAAGCGGGCGACGACATCGCGGTGCTCGGGGTCCAACTGCCGGGTCGGGAGAACCGCTGGCTCGATCCTTCGCCCGCCTCCGTCGGCGACGCCGTCGACGCGGTGCTGGCCGAACTGGCCGACCGCGTGGCGCCCGGCCAGCCGCTGGTGATCTTCGGGCACAGCTTCGGCGCGCTGCTGGGGTACGAGATCGCCAAGGCGCTGCTCGCCTACGGCCGCACGCCGCCGAAGGCCCTTGTCGTGTCGGCGGTCCGTCCACCCGAGCACTGGGTGGCGCAGAGCCCGGGACGGCGGCTCGCCGACGACGGCCTGGCCGACCTGAACCTGCTGCTGGACGCACGCGGCCTCAGCGCCGACGACCTCGACGAGGACAGCCGCGAGCTGATGCTGGAGGTGCTCCGCCGGGACGCCGAACTGTCGGCCAGCTACCACCCCCGCTGGGGAACCGGCATCGTCTGCCCGCTCGAGGCGTGGGGCGGCACGGACGACGCGACCGTCCGGGCCGACCACGTCGCCGGCTGGGCCGACTACGCCGACGGCGGATTCCAGCAGCGCATGTTCCCCGGCGGCCACTACTTCTGCCTCGAAGACCCCCGCACCGCCCTCCAACTGCTCGGGCCGATGACCGTCCAGGTCCCCGCCATGGAAGGAAAGACACGATGACGCGGACACAGGCGGTCGACCTGTGCGACCCAGACCTGTTCGCCAGCAACGAGTTCTGGTCGGCCTTCGCCTGGCTGCGGGCCAACGACCCGGTGCACTGGCACGAGGAGCCGGAAGGCCCCGGGTTCTGGGCCGTCACCCGGTACAAGGACATCACCGCGGTCTACGCCGACCACGAGTCGTTCAGCTCCCGCTACGGCATGCGCCTGGGCAGCAACGCCGACGCGGTCGCCGCCGTCGCGCAGCGGATGCTGATCGTCTCCGACGTCCCGGACCACACCCAGCTCAAGCGGGTCCTGTCGCGGGCCTTCGCGCCCGGCGAGATGCCCCGCCTGGAGCAGGTCGTCACCCGGGTCGTGCGGCAGGTCGTCGCCGAGGCCGTCGAGACCGGCGAGCTGGACTTCATCGAGGTGGCCAAGCTGCTGCCCAACTACGTGGTGTGCGCGGTGATGGACCTGCCCCGGTCGGAGTGGGCCTGGGTCGGCCAGACCACCACCGACGCCTTCGAGGGCGCGGACGAGCAGACCCGCAGCGGCGCCAACAGCGAGATCTTCCTGTACTTCGACGACCTGGTGCGCCAGCGCCGCGGCAGCGACGCCGAGGACTTCATCAGCCGGATCATCCGCGAGCCGCGGGTGGTCGACGGCGGCGAGCGCCTGCTCACCGACGAGGAAGTGATCTTCAACTGCAACGGCGTGCTGTCCGGGGCCAACGAGACCACCCGCTACTCCACCGCCGGCGGCGTGCTGGCGCTGGCCCAGAACCCCGACCAGTGGCAGGAGCTGCGCGGCGCGTCCGCCGAGGGCATCTCCACCGCCGTCGAGGAGATCCTGCGCTGGACCGTGCCCGGCATGCACACCATGCGCACGGTCACCCGACCGGTGAGCATCGGCGGCGTGGAACTGGCCGTCGGCGACCGGGTGACCAACTGGAACGGCTCGGCCAACCGGGACGAGGAGCTGTTCGCCGAGGCGGACCGGTTCCGGGTCGGGCGGCGGCCCAACCGGCACATCGCGTTCGGCTCCGGGCGGCACCTGTGCCTGGGCGCGCGGCTGGCCCGGCTGGAGATGGCGGCGTTCTTCGGCGAGCTGGTCGAGCGGGTGGCGGCCATCGAGATCACCGGCGAGCCGGTGTTCAACGCGTCCAACTTCACGTGGGGGCTGACGGCGCTGCCGGTGCGGCTGGTGGCCCGGTAGCCGAATCGGACAAACCGCGAACCGGAGGGCACGTGCGGCCCGGGTGGCGCGCGTGCCTTAGGGTCATTACTGCCATGGCTCGTGTCATTCATGTATTCCGCCAGCCCGACCGGTTCGTAGCCGGAACCGTCGGGGAACCTGGTGACCGCACCTTCTACCTCCAGGCGGCCGAGGAAGGCCGCCTGGTCAGCGTGGTGCTGGAGAAAACGCAGCTGTCCGTGCTCGCCGACCGGATCGGCTCGCTGCTGGAGGAGGTGCACCGGCGCTTCGGCGCCGAGGTCCCCGACAGCGCGCCCGACGAGCTGGTCGACACCGAGCCCCTCACGGTGCCGGTCGAGGAGGAGTTCCGCGTCGGCACCATGGGGCTGGGCTGGGACGCCGAGTCCACCGCGGTGGTGGTGGAGCTGCTGGCCGCCACCGAGGACGAGGTGGACGAGGCGGTGGTGCTCGACGACACCGAGGAGGGGCCGGACGCGGTCCGGGTCTTCCTCACGCCGCCGGCCGCCCGCGCCTTCGCCCTGCGCGCCGACCGGGTGGTCAACGCCGGCCGCAAACCCTGCCCGCTGTGCGAGGAGCCGCTCGACCCCAGTGGTCACGTCTGCCCGAGGCAGAACGGCTACCGCCGCACCGAGGACAGCTGAGCCCGCGGTGCTGCCCACCGACCCCGGGGCCCTGGAGCTGGTCGAGCACGGTCGGATCGAGGTGACCGGCCGGCTGGTGGACGCGTCCAACGCGACGCTGTTCGGCGCCATCAGCCACCAGGGCGTGCAGGCCAACTGCGTGTACAAGCCGATCAACGGCGAGCGGCCGCTGTGGGACTTCCCGGACGGCACGCTGGCCGGCCGCGAGGTCGCCACCTACCTGGTGTCCAAGGCGGCCGGCTTCGACGTGGTGCCGCCCACGGTGTTACGGCCCGGTCCGTTCGGGCCGGGCATGGTGCAGCTGTGGGTGGACACCGACGAGGACGCCGACCTGATCGACATCGTCGCCGCGGACGAGGTGCCCGACGGCTGGCGGACCATCCTGCACGCCACCGACCGCTACGGCGACCCGGCCGTGCTGGCGCACGCCGACCACCCGCGGATGCGGCTGATGGCGGCGATGGACGTCGTCGTCAACAACGCCGACCGCAAGGGCGGGCACGTCCTGCACACCGAGGCCGACGCGGTGTACGGCGTGGACCACGGCATCTGCCTGCACGCCGAGACCAAGCTGCGGACCGTGCTGTGGGGCTGGCTGGGGGAGCCGCTGCCGGCCGAGGCCGTGGAGGCGCTGCGCAAGCTGCGGGCCGGCCTGGACGGCGAGGTGGCCGAGCAACTCGCCGAGCACCTCACCCGGCGCGAGGTGTCGGCGCTGATCACCCGCACCGACCTGCTGCTGGCCGCCGGCGTCTACCCGGAGCCCTCCGGCGACTGGCCGGCGATCCCCTGGCCGGCCTTCTGATCGACGTCTTGGGCGCGAAACTGTCCGACCTGCGTGGTTCCATTCGACGTGTCGGTGCGAACCACCGAGACCGGGAGGACACATGCAGTACGCGTTGCTGATCGCCGGCGACCACGAGCCCACGCCCGAGGAGATGGCCCTGGGCTGCGGCGGCTGGTCGGAGGAGATGGAGGCCCGCGGCGTGGTGCGCGGCGGCGCGGGCCTGCGGCCGCCGACCGAGTCGACCACGGTCCGGGTGCGCGACGGACAGGTGCTGCTGACCGACGGCCCGTTCGCCGACACCAAGGAGCAGATCGGCGGCCTGGTCCTGATCGAGTGCGCCGACCTGGACGAGGCGGTGGAGATCGCCGCCAAGCACCCCGCGGCCGGCTACGGGATGATCGAGGTCCGGCCGCTCTGGCAGTCGTGACCGATCCCGTTGCCGATGCCTTCCGCGAGGAGTGGGGCAAGGTCGTCGCCACGCTGATCCGGGTCACCGGCGACTGGGACCTGGCCGAGGAGTGCGCCCAGGAGGCGTTCGCCGCGGCGGTCCGGCAGTGGCCCGTGGAGGGCGTTCCCCGCAAGCCGGGCGCGTGGCTGACCACGATCGCCCGGCACCGGGCCGTCGACCGGATGCGGCGGGAGGCGGTCGGCGCGGCCAAGCTGCGGGAGGTCGCGGTGATGTCGTACGAACCGGAACCGGTTGACGATGCCGGTATCCCGGATGATCGGCTCCGCCTGATCTTCACGTGCTGCCACCCGGCGCTGGTGTTCGAGGCGCAGGTGGCGTTGGCGCTGCGGACGCTGGCCGGCCTGAACATGGCGGAGATCGCCCGCGCGTTCCTCGTGCCGGAGACGACCATGGCACGTCGGCTGGGGCGGGCGAAGGCGAAGATCCGCAACGCCGCCATCCCGTACCGGGTGCCGCCGGCGCGTCTGCTGCCGGAGCGCACGATCGCGGTGCTCGGCGTGCTGTACCTGATGTTCAACGAGGGCTACACCTCGCCGGAGCGGCGGCCGCTCTGCGACGAGGCGATCCGGCTGGCCCGGCTGCTGACCGAGCTGATGCCGGACGAGCCGGAGGCCGGCGGGCTGCTGGCGTTGATGCTGCTGCACGACGCCCGACGCGCCACCCGGCTCGACGCCAACGGCGACGTCGTGCTGTTGGCCGACCAGGACCGGAGCCGGTGGGACGCCGCGCAGATCGCCGAGGGCCGGGCGGCACTGGCGCGGGCGACACGTCTGGACCGGCTCGGGCCTTACCAACTCCAGGCGGCGATCGCCGAAAGCCACGCCACCGGCTCGGACTGGCCGCTGATCGCCCGCCTGTACGAGCAGCTCGCCGCGGTCGTGCCGTCGCCGGTCGTGGCGCTCAATCACGCGGCGGCGGTCGCGATGGCGTTCGGCCCCGCGGCCGGTCTCGCGTTGTTGGACGGGCTCGACATCCCCGGCTACCACCTGCTGCCGGCGACCCGCGCGGACTTCCTCCGTCGAATGGGCCGCCACGCCGAGGCGGCGGTGATATACGAGGAGGCGCTGGGGATGGCGACCGTCGAGGCCGATCGCCGCTTTCTGGTGAAGCGACTGAACGAGACGAGAGGACGGGCCATGGAGCCCAGCGTGATCGAGCGGGGCGAGCAGCCCTACGTCGGCATCCGGCGGACCGTGACGATGCAGACGATCCCGGAGATCGCCGACCAGATCCCGGTGCTCGCCGGCTGGCTCGGCCAGCGCGGCATCGCCCCGGCCGGCGCGCCCTTCCTGCGCTACCTGGTCATAGACATGGCGCGGGAGCTGGTGATCGAGGCCGGTTTCCCGGTGGCGGCCCCGGTCGAGGGCGAGGGCGAGGTGTTCGCCGGCGTTCTGCCGGCGGGTCGCTACGTGTCGGTGGTGCACGTCGGCCACCCGAGCGGCCTGTACGGCGCGATCACCGAGCTCAACGCGTGGGCCGACGCCCAGGGCCTGCGGTGGGACGCCGAGCAGACCCCGGACGGCGACAAGTTCGCCTGCCGGCTGGAGAACTACCTCACCGACCCGCGCGTGCAGCCGGACATGGACAAGTGGGAGACCGAGCTGGCGTTCAAGCTGGCGGACTAGGGGAGCGCCTGCTCGACGTCGGCCCAGATGTCGTCAGCGTGCTCGATGCCGACGGACAGCCGGATCGTGCCCTCGGCGATGCCGGCGGCGCGCAGCGCGTCGGCGTCGAGCTGCCGGTGCGAAGTGCTGGCCGGGTGTAGCGCCATGCTCTCGACCCCGCCCAGTGACGCGGCGAGCTTCACCATCCGGATGCCCTTGGTGAACGTGTAGCCGGCGTCGCGCCCGCCGGCCAAGTCGAAGCTGACCATGCCGCCGAAATCGGCCAGCACCCGCTTGGCCACCTCGTGATCAGGGTGCGTGGCCAGGCCGGGATAGTGCACGGCCTCGACGGACGGGTGCGCGGCGAGCAACTCGGCGATGCGAGCGGCGTTGGCGCAGTGCTGACGCATCCGCAGGGCCAGCGTCTGGATGCCGCGCAGCGTCAGCCACGCCGCGAACGGATCGATCGCCGCGCCCATCTCCATGGTGTGGTGCCAGCCGTCGCGGTACCGCGCGTCGTCGGCGAACACGAGGATGCCGGCGGTGACGTCGGAGTGGCCGCCGAGGTACTTGGTGATCGAGTGCAGCACAACGTCGGCGCCGTGTTCGATCGGCCGGCACAGCAACGGCGTGGCGAAGGTGTTGTCGACGACCGTCAGCAGGCCTGCTTCCTTGCCGGCGGCCAGAAACGCCGGCAGGTCCACGACTCGCGTCACCGGGTTGGTGATCGTCTCCAGGTACAGCATCCTCGTGGACGGCCGCACCGCCGTGGCGACCTCGGCCGGGTCCTCGCCGCGGACGTAGCTGACGTCGATGCCGAAGTGGTCGTGCAGGTAGTTGAGCGTCGCGTACGTGCCGCCGTACAGGCAGCTCAGCGCGATGACGTGGTCGCCGGCGCGCAGCGCGCCCGTCAGCGCGGAGGTGATCGCGCCCATGCCGGACGCCGTCGCCACCGCGGCGGTGCCGCCCTCCAGCGCGGCGACGGTCTCCTCCAACGCGCGGGTCGTCGGGTTGCCGTAGCGGCTGTAGGCGAAGCCCTGGTCGGGGGCGTTGAGCGCGTCCGACAGCGCGTCCGGGTCGTCGAAGCCGAAGTTGGACGCCTGGTAGATGGGCACGCTGATCGGGTGCGAGGTGGGCAGCGGCGGCGTGTGCTGGTGGACCACGCGGGTGGCCGGGTGCTGGGGCGTCATGGCTTCGAGCCTGCTCGGCGGCGGCCGGCCGGGACAGCGCCAATCCCGGCTAGATTGGTCCCGTGACGGAGCCAATCCCGTGGCCGGCGGACCGGCTGGTGGCGCAACTGGGCCGGTGGTCGGCCAGCCGAGGCCCGCTCTACCTGCTGCTGGCCGAGCGGCTGCGGCAGCTCATCGACTCCGGTCAGCTGCCGCAACGCGCGATGCTGCCGCCGGATCGAGTGCTCGCGCAGCGGCTGGCCGTCGGCCGGAACACGGTGGTCGCCGCGTACGAGAGGCTGCGCCAGGACGGCAAGGTCGACCGGCACCAGGGCCGTGGCACCTGGGTGAAGCCGGCCGTGATCGGCGTTCGGCCGAGCGCCGTGCCGGGGACCAATCCGCTGTTCGTGAACTACCTGGAGCCGATGGGGGACGTCCTGTCGCTCGCCTGCGCCGCGCCGCAGGACCCGCCGCCGACGCTGGCCGCGGCCCTGACCAGGGCGATCGGCCGGCTGCCGACGAACGACATCGGCTACTACCCGCTCGGGCTGCCGGAGCTGCGGGTGGCGATCGCCGACCGGTACTGCCGGCAGGGGCTGCCGACGACGTCCGAGCAGATCCTCGTCACCACCGGGGGCCAGCAGGCGCTCGCGCTGATCACGCGCCTGTTCCTGGCCCCCGGGGATCCCGTGCTGGCCCAGACACCGACCTATCCCGGTGCCCTGGAGCTGTTCCGGGAGGCCACCGCGCCGATCACCGGCGTCCTCATCGACGAGCTGGCGGCCGCGATCGTGGCGCACCGGCCGCGGCTGGCCTATGTCAATCCCACCAACCACAATCCGACCGGCGCCACGCTGTCCGGCCTGAGTCGCCGGCGGCTCGTCGAGGCCGCCGCCTCCGCCGACACCGTCCTGATCGACGACGAGGTGCTGGCCGACCTGTCGTTCGACGGCGTCCGCCCGCCCGGGCTCGCCTCGTACGGGTTGGGGCAGGTGCTGACCGTCGGTTCGGTGACCAAGCTGCTGTGGGGCGGGCTGCGGGTCGGGTGGATCCGTGGTTCCGCCGGGGACATCGCGCAGCTCGGGCGGCTCAAGGCGATCCACGACCTTGGCGGCGCCGCGCTGGAGCAGCTGGCCGTCGCCGACCTGCTGCCCGGGCTGGAGCCGATCATCGCCGACCGGGTCGTGGACCTCCGCGTGCGGCATAACCACTTGCGCGCCGAACTGGGGAAACTCCTGCCCGACTGGACGTTCGAGCCGGCCTCGGGCGGCCAGTGCCTGTGGGTGGCGCTGCCGTCCGGCGACGCCTCCGCGTTTGCCCAGGTCGCGCTGCGTCACGCCGTCGCCATCCTGCCCGGGTCGGCCCTCGGCGGCTCCGACTCGCACGTGCGGATCCCGTTCACCGCAACGGTTTCCCTGCTGACCGAAGGCGTGCGCCGCATCGCCGCCGCCTGGCGCGACTACCGCCCGACCACCGGTCCCTCGCCGGCACTACACGCCCTGGTGGTTTGAGGCACGACCGGGTGGTGGCCCTTCCGAGCCCGCTCGCGGCACTGGTAGGCCGGTTGTATGAGGAGAACTCGGTTCGTCGCCGCCACCGCCCTCGCGATGCTCGCGATCACCGCCGTCCCGGCCGCCGCCGCGCCCCCGTCACACCTCGACGGCGTGATGCCGGCGCTGGTCGGCAAGACGGTGTTCGACGCGGACAAGGAGGTGCCGCTCGGCACCCGCCTGCTGCTCGTCGACGGGACCGGGCAGCACCGCAAGGTGATCTGGCCGGCCAACTGGCGCGTCTGCACCCAGAATCCCGCCGGCGGCGCCCCGCTCACGCCCAGCACCGCCGTGACCCTTGTCGTCGTCAAGCTCGAGGAGAAGTGCCCGTGATCATATGATCCGGTCATGGCCGATTCGAACCTGACGCACATCGCCGCGCCCGAAGGTGTCGCCCCCGGCGTCGGATACTCACACGTCGTCATGGGCACCGGGCGGTTCGTCGCGATCTCCGGCCAGGTCGCCCTCGACGAGCAGGGTGACGTCGTCGGCGCCGGGGACGCGGCGGCGCAGGCGCGGCAGGTATTCGCCAACCTCCAGCGCTGCCTGGCCGCCGCCGGCGCGACCTTCGACGACGTCGTCAAGTTCACCTTCTACCTGACCGACATCCGCCACCTGCCGGCCGTCCGCGAGGCTCGTGACGCGTACGTGAACGCATCGCGCCCGCCGGCCAGCAGCGCGGTGCAGGTGACGTCGCTGGTGCGGCCCGAACTGCTGCTGGAGATCGAGGCGTTCGCGGTGATCTGAGTCAGTCGGCGATGGCCCCGCAGGTGATGTTGAGCGAGGTCGCCGTCATGGCGCGGGCCAGGTCGGAGGCGGCGAACACCGCCACGTTGCCGACGTCGGCCAGGCTCGCCGCGCGCTTGAGCATCGTCTTGTCGACGATCATGTCCGTGATCGCCTGCCGGCCGTCGAAGTCCGCGGGCAGGCTCTCCGTGATGCCGCCGGTGTGCAGCCCGAGCACCCGGATGCCGTGCGGGCCGAGCTCGGCCGCCAGTTGGCGACGCAGGAAATCGACCGCGTTGAGCGCCACCTGGAGCCCGCCGATCGAGTAGTCGCGCATCGGCTGGCCGCCACCGTCGCCGCCGAACGTCAGGATCACGCCAGAGCGCTGCCGGATCATGTGCCGGGCGGCCGCGCGAGCGGTCACGAACGTCGAGCGCAGCGCGATGCGCACCGGCCGCTCGAAGTCCTCCAACTCCATCTCGACCAGCGGCGTCCCTTGGTGATCCGCGATGTCGATCACGCTCACCGAGATGTCTACGCTGCCGTCTTCGGCCGCCACCTCGTCCGCGTGCGCATTCACCGCCGCCTCGTCCAACGCATCAACCACCGCCGGCTCCGCGCGCCCGCCTGCTTTCCGAATCCGCTCCGCCACATCGTCGAGCGTCTTCGCCGTACGGCCCGTCAGATGCACCTTCGCGCCCTCGCGGGCGAATGCCGTCGACAGCGCCGTGCCGATCGTGCCCGCTGCCCCGTAGACGATCGCGTTCTTCCCCGCCAACAGCATGCGCCCGCTCCTCAAATGGTTTCGACGAACCCGTTCAGCCATTCCCGCCACCGGCGGCGTTCCTTGATCGCCCTTGCTTCGGCCTCCGGCCCGTACAGGCGGCCCGTGACGTTGATCGACAGCGTCACCGCGTCCATCGGGAAGCAGGACACGGCGAACATTCCCGGCTTTTTCGTCCGCACCAGCGCGAAATACGGTCCTCTGTGGTCGACCTCGCCGCTGATCAACGGACCGTCACACGTGTTGTCGCCGATCCCCAACTCCCCGGCCAGCCTCTCGCCGATCTCCGCCCGCGCCGTCGGCGGCGCTTTCACCGGCACGATCAGATCGACCTTCGCCGCCGGTTGTCCCGCGAAGTGGGTGACATACGTCCGCAGCACTTGGAGCGTCATCCGCCACCCGGCGGCCGCTTCCTCCGCGATTTCATCCCACCCCTCGCCGTCCGTTTGGAGGCTGCTCACCACCCGCACCACACAACTGCCTTGGTCGCGGGCCGTCACCAGGAATTCCGTCGCGAAGGTCTCGTCGCGATACCCGAATCGTGTCGGCGGTTCCCATGCCGACACCGTCGCCTCCGTTTCACCGGCAAACGGCTCCCGCCCGATCCGCACCGCCCCGCCGACTCGCGGTTCCACGTCCATCCGGAACGACCACGCCGCACTTCCCTTCGCTGTCGTGATCGCCTCCCACACCTGCTCCGGCGTCCCCGCAATCACGATCTCGTCGTCATTCACGCGTCCGCGTCCTTCGGCTTGGGGTGCACCGCCAGCACCACCCGCTGCCACCGACCGTCCTGCGCCCGCTCGTCGTGGTACCTAGCCGCGACCTTCGCCACCGCCGCCACCAACTCGTCCGCGAACGCCGCCCGATCCGCCGGCGTCGCGAACCTGATCTCCGTGTCCAGCGCGAACACCGGCGCCTCCTTGCCCGCCCCCGCCGCCCTCCGGGCAAGCCTGCCCACCTCTCGCACCGTCCTCGCCGCCAGCGCGATCAGGTACGCCGCCGACCTCGGCCGCACCGCCTCGCTCGGCGTCCCCAGCGGCTCCGGGGCCACCACGTACCCCTTCGCCGTCGCCACCAGCAGCCGCTCCGTCAGGCCTCCCCAGGTGCGCGTCTCCGCCACCTCCACCAGGCCGTGCTCCTCCAGTTGGCGCAGGTGGTAGTTCACCTTCTGCCTCGTCAGCCCCACCCTGCTCGCCAACGTCGCCGCCGACGCCGGCTCCCTCAACTCCGCCAGCAGCCTCGCCCTGACCGGGTCCAGCGCCACCACCGCCGCCCCCGGCTCCCCGATCACCTCGACGTCTCGCACACACCCAGCGAACCCCTTGACAACTTTTTTTGTCAAGGGGTTCGGCAACCACGCCCGTGGTGCTGCTCCCGTCATGGCAGGGCCCGCCCCCTTCGAGGACGGGCCCTGCCATGTGCGAGTTCTCAGGTCAGCACGACCCCACCGGGCCGGGCACACCCGGCGTCCGGGTCAAGATGCTGAAGTCGACCGCGTTGTTGCCGGTGTTGGTGAGCCGCATGTTCGCGAGCGGCTGGGTGTTCGGCGGCTGCGGGCTGGCCGCGGCGCCCCGCACGAACATCGACGACGCGATGGTGGCCGCCGCGTCGACCGTGGTGCCGGGAGGGGAGACCAGGCCGACGCCCACCCGGTCGGGCAGCGTGATGCCGGACCAGAACTGGTCGGGGAGGGGGCCGGAGTAACCCGCGTTGGCGATCAGGTACGGCCGGCCGGGCAGCAGGATCGTGCCCATCGGGATGGTGGCCAAAACAAAGGGCGGGGTCGAGGCGCCGGTATCGGCCATGACCCTGAAGTCGCCCAGGCTCAGCGACCCGATGCCGATGTTCTTGAGCTGGATGTACTGATCGTTCTGGCCGGCGGGGCCACGGGTGGCGAACTGGTCGATCACGACGGTACAGGACATCTGCGCCGCCGTCGCCGAATGCGGTGTGGCGGACGCCGCGGCGGTGCCGGTGAGCAGTGAGAGAGCCGCGATACCCGCTGTGACGAGGGCCGTGAAGGAACGCCTCATCGATGTTGCCTCCTTCTCGGAATGGTGGAAGCCGGCGCGGGGGATCCTGGCAGCGCGGTGCCGGAATCCCCCGCTCGAACGGCAAGCCTGCGGAATTTGCCACCGAGTCGACAATGATGTTAAACGGGGGCAGCAGACCAACGCCGAAATGTTCAGTGAACGAGAAATACTACGATTGACTCATTTGCTGCGGCCGATAAGGCGACCCGGCCGCACCTCCGTTGGTGTCGCTATCGGAATTTCCGACCCCCGCCGGCAATGAGGGGCCGATCTCAGAGTGGGGGCGTCGGATGCCCGGCGCAAGGAAGCCATTCACGTGGCCCCCTCAGGCGATTTCGGGTGGCCACGCCGAATAGCTAGGGCGTCAGATTCCGGCCAGGGACAGAGCCTCCGTACGGGAAAGAGACAGGCCGCGGCCGTAGGCGGCGTCGAAGGCGTCGCCGATGAGTTCGCGGGCACCGGCGACGGTGCGGGCCACTTCGGTGTCGCCGACGGCCTCGGTGCCCCTGACGACGACGGCGGCGCCGAGCATGAGGGCGGCCTGATCGCCGTCGCCTTCGAGGACGGCGAGGGAGGCGAGGCCCTCCGCGATGTCGGCGGCGACGAGGTACAGGCCGTGAGAGGTGGCGCGAACCTCGTCGTGCAGCTGACGGATGCGCATGGGGTCGCCCTCGGCGAGGTGGGCGAGCCCGACGAGGACGGCGGAGCGCACGCCGGAGGCGCCGACGGTGTCGGCGCGGGAGCCGGCGAGGGCGAGGTCGTAGTAGCGGCGGGCCTCGGCACGCCGCCCCTGGAGGCGGGCGATGTCGCCAAGACCCCGCTGCGCGTTGGCGATGGTCTCGGGAATGCCGGTACGGCGGGCGAGCACCTCGGCACGGGTGTAGTCCTCGTGCGCCCCGGCGAGGTCGCCGGCGTGCAGCCGCCGGAACGCGCGACGGCACGTGAGGTCGGCGAGGTCCTCCATGCCCTCCATCTCGGCGGTGAGCGAGATGGCCTCGTCGGTGAGGCGCAGCGCCTCGTCGAACTCGCCGCGCCAGTGGGCGAGCATGGCCAGCGCGTCGACGGCGTTGGACATGCCCCACCGGTCGCCGACGGCGCGATAGCGGACCAGCGACTGCTCGAAGCCGTCACGGGCCATGGCGATGTCGCCGGTGAACAGCCCGTTCCACCCGGCGGAGAAGTGCCGTAGCCCCTGCAACCAGCCGGAGGAGTCGAAGTAGCTCTCGGACGGCCGGTCGTCGGGCACGTCCAGCGGCCCGGCGGTCAGCGCCCACAACACGACCAGGTACGGCAGCCGAGGCGGCGTGGTCTGCGCGAACACGATCGTCCGCGCGGCGGCCATGTGCGGCAGCAGCCACGGGGTCTCGGCGCCGTGCACGACGGCGGCGACCAGCACGCAGAGCACGTACTCCTCGGACAGCTCCGCCGGCGGCGTGGTGCCGATCTTGCCGAGCAGCTCGGTGGCGATGGGCGCGACCTCGGCCCGCAGCCCCCGCAAGTACCAGTACGAGGCGAGCTCGCCGGCGAGGAGCAGCGCGGTCGACGGCGCGGTCTGCACGGCCCGACGCAGCGCGGCGAGGATGTTGGCGTGCTCGGTGTTGAGCAACGAGATCCACCCCAGCTGCTCCTGCCCGCGCAGGTGCGGCTCGGCGGTCTGCACGAGCTCCAGGAAGTACGCGAGGTGGGCGTCGCGGACAGTGTCCTGCTCGCCGGAGGCCAGCAGCTGCTCGGCGCCGAACGCGCGGATGGTGTCCAGCATCCGGTAGCGCCCGTCGGCGACCTCGATGAACGACTTGTCGACGAGGTCGGCGAGCAGGTCGATGGTGTCCGGCAGCGCGCACACGCGCTCGGCGGCGGCCAGGCTCGCGCCGCCGGTGAAGACGGTCAGCCGCCGCGCGACGGCCTGCTCGTCGGGACTGAGCAGATCCCAGCTCCAGTCAACGACGGCGTGCAGGGTCTGGTGCCGCTGCGCCTTGGTGCGGTCGCCACGCGACAGCAGCCGGAACCGGTCGTCCAGCCGCGCGTCGATGTCGGCGAGGGTGAGGGTGCGCAGCCGCGCGGCGGCCAGCTCGATGGCCAGCGGCAGACCGTCCAGGCCGGCGCAGATCCGGTCGACGAGCAGCTCGTCGATGACGAAGTCGGGGCGCACGGCCTTGGCGCGGTCCGCGAACAGCTTGCGAGCGGCCTGCGCGTCCAGCCTGCTGACGGGGTGGATGGTCTCGCCGGTGATGCCGAGTGGTGCCCGGCTGGTCGCCAGCACCCGCAGCCGCGGGCAGGCGGCGAGCAGTTCATGCACGAGCAGCGCGATGTCGGTGATGACGTGCTCGCAGTTGTCCACGAGCAACAGCACGGGCCGGTCTTCCAGTGCCGTGGCCAGCCGATCCACGATGTCGCCGGTGGGCGCGGCGGAGAACACTCCGGCGTCGCGCAGCCCCAGAGCCGCGACGACGGCGTGCGCGACCTGGTCGTCCTCGGCCAGTGCGGCCAGGTCGACGAAGCAGATCTCGCCGTCGAGGGTACCGGCGGCCTCCACGGCCAGGCGGGTCTTGCCGGCGCCACCGGGCCCCAGCAGCGTCACCAATCGACACGTGCCGAGCAGCGCGGCGACGTAGTCCCGTTCGTCGGCGCGTCCGACGAAGCTGGTCAGCTGCGCGGGCAGCGCACGCCGCCGTGACTGCTGAGCCGGCTCGGACCGCAGCACGGCCATGTGCGTCTCGGCGAGCTCCGGCGACGGGTCGGTGCCGAGCTCGTCGGCGAGCAGCGTGCGGACCTCCTCGAACACCTCCAGCGCCTCGGCCTGCCGGCCCGCCGCGTACAGGGCCCGCATCAGCAGCGCCCGCGGTCGCTCGCGCAGCGGGTTGCGGCCGATGAGCTGCCGCAGCTCCGCTATGGCGCTGGGGTTGTCGCCGGTGGCGAGCTCGGCGTCGAACAGGTCCTCGGTGGCGGTCATGCGCAGTTCGTCGAGCCGCGTCGCCTCCGCCTCGGCCAGCGGGGCGTCGCCCAAGGCCGGCCCGCGCCACAGCTGCAACGCCTCCTTGAGCAGCTTGGCCGCACGCTGGTGGTCGCCGCCGGCCAGCGCGTGCCGGCCGTCGGCGGCCAGCCGCGCGAACACGTGGGCGTCGATCTCGGCCCAGTTCACGGCCAGGCGGTAGCCGGTCGGGTGGAACTCGACCTCGCCGCCGGGCAGCGCCCGGCGCAGCCGGGACACCTGCGCCTGGAGCGCGTTGGTGGCGTTGGCCGGCGGGTCCTCGCCGTAGAGGCCGTCGATGAGCCGCTCTGTTGTGACGATCTGACCGGCGTCCAGCAGCAACAACGTGAGCAACGTCCGCACCCGCGGTCCGCCGACGGAGACTTCCTCCCCGTCGGCGGACCACATCAGAGTCGAGCCGAGGACACCGAACCGCATTGATCCATTATTCAGATGGCCGACACCGCGAAAATATGCATGGCCCCCTGGTCGGTGGATGCCGGCAGTGTGACGCTGCGCACCTGCTTACCTACGGTGAGTGCCACAGGTGTGGTGGCGAACAGGTAGGTCTGCAGGCTGGAGCCGTCCGCGGCGTTCCAGTGCGAGAGGGTCGCGGCGATGGTGTCGCCCGACTGCGCGGTGCCGACCGCCCAGTCGGTCATGGTGATCGACACCTGCGAGGTGCTGCCGTCGGTGTAGGTGACGGTCGCGGTGCCGGTGGCCGGGCCGTTGCTGGCCGAGCCGAGGAACGAGATGCGGCTGGCCGACCGGCCGCCCAGGTCGATCACCTGCCCGTTGACCAGCCAGTTGTCCGGCTTGCCGGGCGCGGCCGACGGCCAGGTGAAACTCATGCCGTTGGCGCTGACGGTCCCGCCGGGCTGGATGCCGGCGGCGGCCAGGGCCTGCGTCGAGTAGCTGTGCCCGGACGAGTCGAGGTTGGCGGTGGTGGCGCTGCCGTCGTTGGAGGCGCCGATGTTGTCGAAGCCGTTCTGCCCGTCGGAGAACGACGGCGGGGCGTCGCCGCTGCCGGTGCCCCAGGACGTGGGCGAGCCGGTCATGGTGAAGTCCACGGTGCCGCCGTTGGCGACGAACGACTCGGGCAGCCACGTCTTGGTCTGACCCACGCCGTTGACCGCGACAGCCGACACGTACTGGTTGGAGTCGCTCGAGGCGGAGGCGTTCACGGTGATCACGCGGCCGTTGTCGCGGGTGATCACGGCCTGGGTGAAGATCGGGCTGGCCAGCACCAGCTCGGCGCGGCCGGTGATCGACGGATACATGCCCAGCGCGCCCCACACGTAGCTGGCGGACAGCTCGCCGAGGTCGTCGTTGCCCTGCAACCCGTTGGGGGCGTTGGTGAACAGGCTCGACAGCACCCGGCGGACCAGGGCCTGGGTCTTGCTCGGCGCGCCGACCCAGTCGTACAGGTAGGGCGAGCCGATGCCGGGCTCGTTGGTCAGCCACGCGAACGCGCCGTTGACCACGCCGGCGTTGAGCTGGGTGAAGAAGGTGTCGAGCCGGCTGGACACGGCGGCGTTGCCGCCCATCTTGGCCACCAGTGCGGCGACGTTCTGCGGCACCATCCAGCTGTACTGTGTGCCGGTGCCCTCGACGAACTGGTCGTTGTTGTCGGAGTTGAGGTTGTAGTCGGTGGCGAACAGGCCGTTCTGGTAGCGGGGCGTGATCGACTTGGTGGCCGGGCTGAACAGGTTCTGCCAGTTCTGCGCCCGCTGCATGAAGGCGTTGTAGTCGGCGGTGTCGCCGAGCCGGCCGGCCAGCTGGGCGATGCCGAAGTCGTCGATGGCGTACTCGAGGGTGGTCGCGCCCGGGCCCCAGACGTTGGCGGTGCCACGCGGGATGTAGCCCGTGCCGGCGTACTCGTACAGGCCGCCGCGGATGGTCTTCGTGGCCGGTAGGGACTGGGTGGAGACCATGCTGGACAGCGCGCCGGCGGCGTTGAACCCGGTGCCGCCGAAGGAGTAGATGCTGGAGATGATCGATTCCAGCGAGTCGCCGTTCATGATGTTGATCGGCACGTTGGCGTACGGCCAGTTGTACCAGCTGCCGGCCTGGGTGGCGTCGTTGGTCAGGGACTGCGCCATGTCCGCGCCGACGCTGGGGAACAGCAGCGTGATCAGCTGCACCTCGGAGCGGTAGACGTCCCAGCCGGAGAAGTTGGCGTACTGGTGGTGCCCGGCGGCGACGGTGTGCGATTGGCCGTCCATGCCGAGGTACTCGCCGTTGGCGTCGTCGAAGACGTTGGGGTGCAGCAGCGCGTGGTACAGGGCCGTGTAGAACACGGACTGCTGGGTGGCCGATCCGCCAGTGGCGCGGACGGCGCCGAGCTTGGCGGCCCAGGTGCTGGCGGCGTTGGCCGCCACGGTGTCGAAGCTCGCCGACGGGTTCTCGGCGCTCACGTTGGCGGCGGCGTTGCCGGTGCGCACATAGGACAGTCCAACCCGGACGGTGACGGTGGACCCGGCCGGGAAGGTGAGGTACGTGCCGGTGCTGGCGCCGGATGCCGAGGTGCCGCGGGCGGTGACGGTGCCACCGTTCCACGTGCCGAAGTTGCTGACGCTCTGGTCGAACGTCGCCGAGAAGTACACCGTGTAGCTGCCGCCGCCGCAGGTGCCGGTGGTGCGGGCGGAGCCGGTGACGGTGTTGCCGCTGACCGACACCGCCGAGGCGCTGTCGCCGTTGGCCGAGCCGCCGGCGTTGATCAGCACGGTGGCCGGCTTGCCGGCGGGGAAGGTGAACCGGGCCATGCCGGTGCGGGTGGTCGCGGTGAGCTCGACCTTCGCGCCGTTGGCCAGGGTGACGGCGTAGCGCCCGGGGCTGGCGGACTCGGTGCTGTGGCTGAAGCCCGAACGGTAGGTGGCCGCGCTGGTGGCGGGGGAGGACGGCAGCGAGCCGTTGCCGTTGAGGCTGCCGGTGTAGGGCATGAACGGCAGGTCGTGGAAGCCGAACGAGCCCTCGCAGCCGGTGCCGTCGAGGTGGGTGAGGCTGAAGCCGCGGATCTGGTTGGCCGGGTACTCGTAGCCGCCCCAGTTGTCCGCGCCGGAGGCGGTGTTGAAGGTGTCGGGGCTGAACTGGACCATGCCGAACGGCGTGGTCGCGCCCGGGAAGGTGTTGCCGTAGCCCTTGCCGAACGGCGGGTAGCTGGCGTTGGGGTTGTTCTGGGTGCCGATGAACGGGTTCACCGAACCGACCGGGTCGGCCACGGCCACCGTGGGCACGCCGACCACTGCCGACAAGGCCACCAGGACCGCGACGATGAGTGCAGGGGGTCTCATCCGTTACCGCCTTCGCTGACATCGATGTCACACGCGCTGGCGGGACGGTACGCGGGCTTGATTGGTCTAGACAAGATCCGGAGGTCGAATCTGGCTCGTTCACGTCAGACCGCCCCGGTACGTTTGGTCCGGTTCGCGGGCTTTCGGGGGACGCCCGCGGTCTCCCCACGCCATGTCCCCCGAGTGTGATCAGGGGGATTCGTGCAGACCATCCGCAGGATCGCCGTGCTCGGCGGCGTGACCGTGCTCGCCGCGGCGGCGCTGGCCGTGCCGGCCGCGGCCGACACGCAGGTGACCGAGCTGGCCTCGCTGGTGGACGGCGGCGGCCGTGACGCCAAGGCCGTCAACGACCAGGGGCAGGCCGCCGGCACGTCGTTGGCGCCGGACAAGAGCGTGCACGCCGTGCGGTGGGACGCCGATGGCACGATCACCGACCTCGGTGACTCCTTCGACGGCAAGTGGAGCATCGCCTACGGCATCAACAACGGCGGCGTGGTCGTCGGCGAGGTGGACGGCGACGGCCACCGCAACCCGACCCGCTGGGACGCCGACGGCACGCCGACCCGGCTGGACCTGCCGGACGGCGCGGTCGGCGGCGAGGCGAGGGCGATCAACAACGACGGGGTGATCGTCGGCTGGACCAAGATCGGCGACGTGGACCACGGCGTGCGCTAGAACCCGGACGGCTCCGTCACCGACCTCGGCGCGGGCACCGACGCGTTCGGCGTCAACAACGAGGGCGTGATCGTCGGCACCGGGCCGGGCGCGGAGTTCGGCGAGGCGGTGCGCTGGAACACCGACGGCACCGTCACGCACCTGGGCACGCTGGAGAGCGGCAAGGGCTACACCGTGGCCCTCGACATCAACGACAGCGGGGTCGTCGTCGGCAGCGGCTCCGGTCCCGACGGCCACACCCACGCCGTGGCGTGGACGTCCGACGGCGCGATCAAGGACCTGCCGCTGCTGCCCGGCGCCGTGAAGTCCGACCGCCAGGCCAGGGCGGTCAGCAACGACGGCACGATCGTCGGCGTCTCCCAGAACGCCGACTTCGCCCGGACCGCGACGCGCTGGACGGTCGACGGCGAGGCCGAGGACCTGGGTTCCCTGCCGGGCCGGGGCGGCAGCGACGCTTACGCCATCAACGACAACGGCATGGCCGTCGGCGACTCGACGGCCATCGCCACCCGCTGGACCTTCTAGACCAGTTCCAGCCGGTAGGTCTCGCCCACCACGTCCGCGCCGAACCTGCGCTGCGGCTGCTCGTCCACGAGGACGAAGCCGCGGCGCAGGTACACCTCGCGCGCAGTGGCCTGCCGGTTCGTCGTCCACAGTCGCAGCCGCTTGAAGCCGCGCTCGCGGGCGTGCGCCAGGCAGGTGTCGACCAGCCGGCTGCCGATGCCGTGCCCGCGGCCGTCGGGGTGGACGAGCAGGATGCGCAGCACCGCTTCGCCGTCGTCACCGGTCACGCACGACACGCAGCCCACCCGGCGGCCGTCCAGCTCCGCGATCCACACCGCGTCGTCCTCGGGGTCCAGCTCGCCGACGACGTTCGCGACCATCCGCTCGAAGCTGGCGTCCCAGCCCAGCTCGCGGGCGTAGAGCTCGCCGTGCGCCTGCACGATCCACCCCAGGTCGCCGGGCCGGTCCGCCGGTCTGATCACCACACCCATGAGCCCCTCCACTGAAACGAGTGTTTCAGTAGGATAGCCGCCATGACCGACCGCCGCGACGACCTTCTCCGCCAGGCCTACGCCTACGCGCTGGAACACGGCCTGGCCGACCTGTCACTGCGGCCGCTGGCCGCCGCGATCGGCTCCAGCCCCCGGGTGCTGCTGTTCCTGTTCGGCAGCAAGGACGGCCTGGTCCGCGAGCTGCTGGCGCGCGCCCGCGCCGACGAGCTGGCGCTGCTCGACCGGGTGCGCGGCGGCGGCCTGGCCGAGGTCGCCGAGGCGGTCTGGTCGTGGCTGGCCGCGCCCGAGCACCGGGCGCTGCTGACGCTGTGGCTGGAGGGCTACAGCCGTTCCCTGCTCGCGCCGGACGGCCCGTGGGCGGACTTCGCCCGCGCCGCCGTCCAGGACTGGCTCGACATCCTCGCCGACGCCCAGCCGTCGAGCGACACCGTCGAGGCCGAGGCGGAGCGCACGCTCGTGCTGGCGGTTCTTCGCGGCGCGCTGTTGGATCTGCTGGCCACCGGCGACGTCGAGCGGACCTCCCGGGCGGTCCGGACGATCATGGCCGAATATGGCCAGACCTGAGCCGCCCGGGACGAAATGCTGGTCCGGACATCGACCACATCCGGGAGGAAAGAACATGAACGCGCTGCGCGAGCTGCCCAGCCCGCTGGTGCTGCCCAACGCCTGGGACCCGGCGTCGGCGGTGGCGATCCAGTCCGCCGGGGCGAAGGCGATCGCGACCACCAGCGGCGGGGTGGCGTGGTCGCGGGGTGTGGCCGACGCCGGCGGCATGAACCGCAGCGTCGCGCTGGAGGCGCTGCGGCGGATCGTGCGGGTGGTGTCCGTGCCGGTGAGCGCCGACATCGAGGCCGGCTACGGCGACACGCCCGAGGAGGTGGCCTGGACGGTGGCGGAGGTGGCGTCGATCGGGGCTCTCGGCGTGAACATCGAGGACAGCGTGGACGGCAAGGTGATCGACGCCTCCGAGCAGGCCGAGCGGCTCGCCGCCGCGCGGCAGGCCGCCGACCTGGTGATCAACGCTCGTACGGACGTGTTCCTGATGGGTTCGCGCAGCGTGGACGAGACGCTGCGGCGGGCCGAGCGCTACGCCGAGGCCGGCGCGGACAGCCTGTTCGTGCCGGGTGTGGTCGACGCCGTGACGATCAAGGCGCTGGTCGACGGTCCGCTGCCGCTGAACGTGATGGCGCATCCGGGCGCGCCGACGGTCGCCGAGCTGGCGGCGCTGGGCGTGGCGCGGATCAGCGTCGGCTCCGGCATCGCGCAGGCCGCCTACGGCCTGGCCGCCAAGGCGGCACGGGAGGTGCTCGGCAGCGGCACGTACGAGTCGCTGACCGAGGCGATGGGCTACGGGGAGCTCAACGACCTGTTGCGGTGAAAGAGCCGCCCGACGATCTTGCCTGCCGCCGGCTCCGGAACCCCCAGCCCGGCCAGGGACGAGAGCAGGTCGTGGCACGGCTCGGCCCAATCGAGGCGGAGCCGGCCGGCGAGGACCGCCCGGGCCACATCGCCGACGATGCCCGGCTCGGCGGCCAGCACCTCGGCGGACGGGAAGGCGTGGGTGAGCCCGTGTCCGAGGCCGGCGACCGGGGCGCCGTACCGACGGACCAGCTCGCCCCCGTCGTCGCTGACGGCGCCGACGACGATCTCCAACGGCGCCCACGCGCCCGGCGACCGGCCTTCTGCGGGCTGGTCGATGCCGACGAGCCGCGCCGCCTTCTCGACGACGTGGATCACGCCCTCCCAGTGCGGCAGATGTGCCGTCAGCAGCAGGTGATCCGCCCCGCCCGGGCCGATCTCCAGCAGGCCCGGGTCACCGTCGAGGATGATCGTCCGCCGGTACGTGCCGTCCACAATGGACTCCACGCCCGGCACGGCGTCGGCCGCCAGCCCATTGAGCATCGCCGGCCAGTCGTACGGGGCGGTGAACGGCAGTCGCAGCGGCAGCCCGCCGTCGGCGACGAGCCGGTCGCTGCGCCGACGGCGGGCCCGCAGATCGCTGGGGGCGGCCCGGAACACCTCGCGCATCGCGCGGTTGAACTGGCGCAGGCTCCCGAAGCCGGAGGCGAACGCGATCTCGGCGATGGTCAGGTCGGTGTCGTCGAGCAGCCGGCGGGCGAAGTGCGCGCGGCGGGACCGGGCGAACCCGTCCGGTGTGACGCCGAGGTGGTCGTGGAACAGCCGCCGCAAGTGTCGGGCCGACACGCCCAGCCGCGCCCCGACCGCCGCCTCGTTGGCCTCGTCGAGCAGCCCGTTGATGATCAGCTGCACCGCCCGGCACACCAGCTCCGGCGCGTCGTCCGCGACCGGGCCCGCCACCCGGTACGGCCGGCACCGCAGGCAGGCACGGTAGCCGGCGGCCTCGGCGGAGGCGGCGTGCTCGAAGGTCTCGGTGTTCTCCGCCAGGGGCTTGGCGCCGCAGCCCGGCCGGCAGTAGATGCCGGTCGTGCGCACGGCCGAGTACGTCGTCACCGACCCATGCTCGGCCGTGTCCGCCGTCCGGTCCAGCCGTTTCCGGACACCTGGCGGAACCGCAGGGACGCGAGCGCGTCCAGCACGCCCTTGTGCGGTTGGCCGCACGCGTAGGTGGGGACGTCCGGCTCGACGGCCTCGCCGTCGGCGTCGACCAACGCGAAGAACTCCAACTGAATGGCCTGCGCGGCGCAGACGGCGTCCGCGGGCGTCGGTTCCGACGGCATTCGCAGCTGCCGCACCAGCTCATCCGCCGGGCCGTCCGCACGCTCGGTGATCTGCGGCGAACCGTTGATGCGGAACGGGCAGCGCAGCACCCACACCGCCTTGAAGTCCACCAGCGTCACCGTATTCGGTGAAATCTGCCGCGACGGACAGGTCGCGGTGACCGGATGCCCCGAGCCGGCGGTGAGCTCCGGCGGGGTGGATTGGGCGGCGCAGCCGGCCAGCAGCACAGCGACAAGAACCAGGATTCCCCTCACAGCGGTGACACGGAACCCGCCTGCGGGCGGGTTGCCCGCATCGGCAGACTCGACGGGTGACCGAGAGCCTCCTGATCACCCAGCCCGTGTCCGCGCCCGGCGTTCTGCTGCTGGGCGGCTCGGAGGGCAGCCTGCCCGAGCGCGACGCCCGCGTGTTGGCCGAGGAGGGCTACCACGTGCTGGCGCTGGCCTACTTCGGCCGGCCGACGCTGCCGCCGGGGCTGGTGGACATCCCGCTGGAGTACTTCTTCGCCGCCGTCGACAAGATCGCGTCGTTCTCCGACGGCCCGATCGCGATCGTCGGCGGCTCCCGTGGCGGCGAGGCGGCGCTGCTGATCGGCGCGCACGACAAGCGGGTCGGCGCGGTGGTCAGCGTCGCCGGCAGCGGGCTGGTCACGCAGGGCATCGACTACCGCGCCGGGGCGCTGCTGGACATCCTCGGCACTCCTGCCGCCTCGTGGACGCTGCGTCGCCGGCCGCTGGACTACGTGCCCTACGAGGTCGGCGACGAGATGCGGGACCTGGTCGAGCGCGGCGAACCGGTGCCGCTGCGGCTGGCCTACCCGGAGCCGCCGGCGGAGGTCGAGCGGTACCGGATCCCGGTGGAGCGGATCGGCGGCCCGGTGCTGATGCTGTCCGGCGGCGACGACACGATGTGGCCGTCGGTGGGCTACAGCCAGCTCGCCGCCGACTCCGCCGACAACGTGGAGCACCGTATCTACGAGGGCGCCGGGCACACCATCGCCGGACCGCCCGGCGCGCCGTTCACCACCACCGTCCTGCCGGGACCGGGCGTGCGGTTCGAGGTGGGCGGCACGCCGGAGATCAACACGAAGGCCCGCGCCGCCGCCTGGTCCGCCACGCTGGAGTTCCTCCACGAGAATCTCGGCGTCACCCGATAGGGTCCGGCGCTGTGCGTTCCCACGACTACGGCCGCGACGTGCTGGCCGGACCGAAGAAGCGCCGGCAGATCCCCGAGGTCGTGGCCGAGCCGGGGGTGGTCGTGGAGGACCCGGCGTCGGGGTTCTGCGGCGCGGTCGTCCGGTTCGAGTCGGGCCACGTGGTGCTGGAGGACCGGCACGGCCGGCACCGGTTGTTCCCGTTGACGCCGGCGGGGTTCCTCATCGACGGGCAGCCGGTCACGCTGGTGCGGCCGGCCGCCGAAGCCCCGAAGCGCCAGCTGTCGGCGTCCGGGTCGGTGAAGGTCGAGGGGCTCAAGGCCCGCACGGCGCGGGACAGCCGGATCTGGGTGGAGGGCCTGCACGACGCGACGCTGGTGGAGCGCGTGTGGGGGCACGACCTGCGCGTCGAGGGTGTCGTGGTGGAGCCGCTGGACGGCGTGGACGTGCTGCCCGACCGCATCGAGGAGTTCGGCACCGGCCCCGGGCGGCGGCTGGGCGTGCTGGTGGACCACCTGGTCGACGGCTCGAAGGAGTCCAGGCTGGTGTCGTCGATCCGTGACGGCAACGTGCTGGTGACGGGCCACCCCTACGTCGACATCTGGCAGGCGGTGAAGCCGGCGTCGGTGGGCATCCGGGCGTGGCCGACGGTGCCGCGCGGGATCCCGTGGAAGGAGGGCATCTGCGACGCGCTCGGCTGGGGCGACCCGACCGAGGGCTGGCGGCGGGTGCTGGCCGGCGTGAAGGGCTTCCGGGATCTGGAGACGCCCCTGCTGGGGGCGGTCGAGCGGCTGATCGACTTCGTCACGGAACCGGTATAGGTCACACACGTGTCACGTGCGGTGCGGTCGCCCGATGGTGGCGGGCGGGTTCTGCCACGATGGGGTCATGGCCGCTCTGTTGTGGCTCCTGTTCGGCGTCGCGCTGGTGCTCGCCGAGGTCCTGTCCGGGGACTTCGTCCTCGTGATGCTGGGCGTCGCGGGGCTGGCGGCCGCGCTGACCGACGTGATCGGCGGGAGCCTGCTCGCTGACGGGATCGTGTTCGCCGTGACGTCTTTGGTGGGAATCTTCGCCGTCCGCCCGCTGCTGCGCAGCCGGCTGATGTCGGGGCACGAGCACCTGAGCACCAACATCCAGGCGCTCAAGGGTGTGCAAGCGGTGGTGCTGTCCACGGTCGACGAACACGACGGCCGGGTGCGCATCAACGGTGAGGTGTGGTCGGCTCGTGCGTTCGAGCCGACGCAGCGGTTGGAGCCGGGCCGGCAGGTGATCGTCATGGACATCTCGGGAGCGACGGCAATCGTGTGGGCGGAGAACTGATGGAGGCAGCGACAGTGACCACGATCATCGTCGTGATCGTCATCATCCTGGTGGTGCTGACGATCGCGGTGAAGTCCGTGCTGATCATCCCGCAGGCGCAGGCCGCGGTGATCGAGCGGCTCGGCCGGTACCGGGCGACGGCGACGCCCGGCCCGAAGCTGTTGATGCCGTTCCTGGACCGCGTGCGGGCCCGCATCGACCTGCGCGAGCAGGTGGTGTCCTTCCCGCCGCAGCCGGTGATCACCGAGGACAACCTGACGGTCTCCATCGACACCGTCGTGTACTTCCAGGTGACCGACCCGCGCGCGGCGGTGTACGAGATCTCCAACTACATCGTGGGTGTGGAGCAGCTGACCACCACCACGCTGCGCAACGTGGTCGGCGGCATGAGCCTGGAGCAGACGCTGACCTCCCGCGACTCGATCAACAACCAGCTGCGCGGGGTGCTGGACGAGGCGACCGGCCGCTGGGGCATCCGGGTGGCCCGGGTGGAGCTCAAGGCGATCGACCCGCCGCCGTCCATCCAGGACTCCATGGAGAAGCAGATGCGCGCCGACCGGGAGAAGCGCGCGATGATCCTGACCGCCGAGGGCCAGCGGGAGTCGGCGATCAAGACGGCCGAGGGCCAGAAGCAGGGTCAGATCCTGGCGGCCGAGGGCGCCAAGCAGGCGGCGATCCTGGCCGCGGAGGCCGACCGGCAGTCCCGGATCCTGCGCGCGGAGGGCGAGCGGGCGGCCCGCTACCTCCAGGCGCAGGGTCAGGCCAAGGCGATCGAGAAGGTGTTCGCGGCGATCAAGGCCGGCAAGCCGACCCCGGAGGTGCTGGCCTACCAGTACCTCCAGACGCTGCCACAGATGGCGCAGGGCGACGCCAACAAGGTGTGGCTGATCCCGTCGGACTACGGCAAGGCCCTGGAGGGCTTCGCCCGGATGCTCGGCGCGCCCGGCGAGGACGGCGTGTTCCGGTACGAGCCCCCGGTGACCGACGCGTCCGCGCCGGCCCCGGAGGAGACCGAGGACGCCGTCGCCAACTGGTTCGATCCGCCGGCCCCGACGGAGGCCACCCAGGCGGTGCGGGCGGCGGAACGGGCGGCCGCGGAGATCACCTCCGACGAGCCGCAGCCCGGCGCCGGTTACACCGAGTTGTCGGACGGGCCGCGCCCCTGACGGTCCGGCGGCAGCCCCGGACCGCCGCGGTCCGGGGCTGCCGCATTTCCGGGATTAGCGGCCGGGGCTCGCCCGTCCGGCCGTGTGCAACGGTTTTCCGAGATTTCCGACACACCGAGTGTGGGTGCGCGACTACGCGTCGACGCGCTCCAGGACGAGCATGTCGGCCGTTTGGATTACCGGCTCCGGCGGCGCGCCTTCGGCTCGTCTTGCGGCGGCCTGCATGGCGGCCATGCCTTCGGCGATCTCCTCTTCCGACATATGCTGCAAGGTGGAAAAGGAGCGGTGTCGGAATCGCTCGAAATAGGCGGGCAGGCTGGCGGCGACCTGCTGGTCGACGTGGTCGAGGGTGACGTAGCGGAGGCCGGCCTCGGCGAACTGGGCGATGACCTCGTCCAGCCGCGGGAACACCATGTCGTCGACCTGGCGGGCGCGGGGGAAGAAGCGGTACCAGACGTGGTCGTGCATCTGGCCGGAGAAGCCGCTGTGCACGCACAGCCGGGCGCCCGGGCGCAGCACCCGGGCCAGCTCCTTCACGCCCAGCGTGCGGTGCTCGACATGGTGCAGGACCAGGAACATCACCGCCAGGTCGCAGCTGTTGTCGGGCAGCGGGATCGCCTCGGCGCGGCCGTCGGAGTAGGTGACCCGCGGGTGCGGGTGGGCGGCTGCGGCGACCTCGCGCATCCGTGCGGAGGGCTCCACGCCGTGCACCGGGCCGCCGAAGGTGTCGGCGAGGGCGTCGCTGAACCGGCCGGTGCCCGATCCCAGGTCGAGCACGGTGAGCGGGCGGCGGGTGGGGGCGTTGCGCTCCAGGGCGGCCATCCACGTGGCGACGGTCTCCGGCGGCAGCACTCGTCCGCGTTCGTAGACGGCGTGCAGCCCCTCGTCGTAATCCACGCGATTATGCATGGAACAACCCTAGGGTTGCGCATATGCGGCCGCACTGCTCCGGACGAGTGATGGACTGTGAATAGGTTGCATACGCTTCACCTTCGTGACCGGACGGCAACAATTGACAGTTCTCCGGTCGCGAAATACGCGTCACGATCGGCGCACATGTGCTATCGATGCGTGGTGGGCAATTAGCCCTGCCCTGGCGCGCGGGCCGACCACGGTCGGTCACGCCGGGCCGCCTTTCCGTGTCCGCCCGGTGATCGGACTGCTCCGAACGGTTCGACTGCGTTCACCTGCCGTGTGATGTGGGGTTTGATTGTGCGGTGATCAGCGGCCAACCCGGTGGCCCCGGGGCGGAGGAGGGCGGGGACGCGGTTCGCACCCGTGTCGCCGTGGACGCCGCGCTCACGGGCAGTGACGATCCCGGGCGGGCACTGGCCGAGGTGGTGTCGGCACTGGAGGGTCTGGTCCGCGCCGCGAAGGCCACCGACGCCGTCGAGCTCGCCGAGTACGTCGTGGAGGCGTTGGCCACCGCGCTGGCGCGGCTGCCGGAACGGGTCACGGTGCTGCGGGCGCTGGCCGATCGGGCACTGGCCGCGCACGTCACGGCCTGCCGGCTGCACCAGGGAGATCCGCTGCGGCTGGCGCGATGGTTGCTCACATTGCAGGTGGAGCATCCCGAGGGACCGCAGGTTCACCTGACCGACTACGCCGGCACGTTGGGTTCGGCCGGGCTGACGGCGTATCGGGAGGCGGTGGAGGCGCTGTGCGCGGCGCTTCCCGTGTTGGAGTTCGCGCAGCGGCCGGTGTTCGACCGGCACCGGTGGGCGGTGCTGCGGGTCACCGAGGACCTCGCCGAGCACCTGGGCGATGTCGAGCTGCAGGTGACGGCGCTGGCCAAGGACCTGTCCTCGGGCTGGCACTACCTGCGGATCGCCACCCTGCTGCAAGAGGCCGGCCGGTCCGAGCAGGTGCTGGAGTGGGTCGGGCGCGGGCTGACCGCCAGCGGGTGGCGTGGTGTCGCATCGCGGCTGGTGGACGTCGCGGTGGACGAGTGCGTGCGGATGGGCTGGTTCGACCGCGCGGTGGCGATGCGGATGCGGATCTTCAGCAACCAGCCCGCAATGGACACCTATCTGCGGCTGCGCACCGTCGCCGAGCACGCCGGCAGCTGGTCCGAGCAGCGCGACGCCGTGCTGCGGCGGCTGTCCGACGGCGCCTCGGACGTCGCCGTGAACTCCGTGCTGGTGCGGGTGCTTCTGCACGACGACCAGCCGGAGGCGGCGTGGCAGACCGCCGTGGCGCACGGCTGCACCGACGAGGTGTGGGCGGAGCTGGCGCGTGTGCGGTCCGCCGACCATCCCGGCGACGCCATCGCCGTGTATCGGGGGTTGGTGGAGCAGGCGTTGGACGACGACTCCCACGCGCACAACGAGGCGTTGGTGGTGGAATTGCTGGCGCAGCTGCGGACGCTGTTCGCGCGCACCGGGCGGCAGGACGCCTTCAATTCGTACTTGGACGGCGTGAAGGGCCGGCACGTGGCCGACCGCCAGTTGCTGGACGAGCTGACCAAGCGCGGCCTCTAGACCTGGTCGGCACCGCCATGACGGCAGTGCCGACCAGGCCGACTACTCGTCGAGCTGCCGGATCTCGAGCTCGATGGTCCAGGCCGGTCCGTGCAGCGCGAGGAACCGCGTGCTCCACTCCACCGCTTCGTCGTGCGACCGGGTGTCGAGCAGGCAGTAGCCGCCGACGATCTCCTTGGACTCGGTGAACGGGCCGTCGCGCACGGTCGTCCGACCCTTGGCCAGATAGATGCGCGTGGCCTCCTCGATCGGGCGCAGTCCGGCCGTCTCCAGCAGGACGCCGGCCTCGGTCATCTCCTCGAGGAGCCGCTCCATGGAGTCGGCCAGCGCCGGATCCGGGCCCGCGGAGGGCGCGGTGGCGGGGTCGAGGCGGATCAGCATCAGGTGGCGCACGGGCGCATCCTCTCCTAGGCGACCCGGTACCGCAGGTACACCGCGCCCGCGTCGAACGACCTGGTCTCCAGCAGTTCCAGGTCGAGCGCGGACTTGTCGTGGAACAGCGGCGTGCCTGAGCCGATCACCACCGGGTGCACGACGATGCGGAACTCGTCGACCAGCTTCAGCTCGACGAGGCTGTGCACCAGCTTCGGGCTGGCGTAGACCGCGATGGCGCCGCCCGTCCCGGCCTTGAGCCGGCTGAACTCCTCGGCGAGGCCGCCGCGGATCAGGCGCGTGTTGTTCCAGTCGGCCGACTCCAGCGTGGTGGAGCAGACGATCTTGTCCACCGCGTTGACCCACTCGGCGTGCGCGCGCTCGTGCGGCGCGCTCTCCGCGGTGGGCTGGGTGCTCCAGAAGTTGTACATGCCCAGGTAGGTCTGCCGGCCGTAGACCGCGGTGTCGAAGTCGGCCTGGATGTGGTCCTGGCCGTAGACGCCGAGGTCCTCGCTGTAGGAGCGGAACGTCCACTCGAAGCCCATTCCCTGGCCCGAGGAGGCGTAGCCGTCCACCGTCATGTGCTCGAAGGCCACCAGTTTCCGCATGTGTCCGTTCCCCTGCCGGTGCTGGGGCCGCCGTTCGGCCCCGTCACCTAACCCGTCGGACGCGTCTCGACGGAATCGACATCGAGAATCGGGAGGTTTTTCGACGGGGTCAGTCGCGCCTGCGGGAGCGGAAGGCGGCGACGTGGACGCGGTTGGCGCACCGGGCCGAGCAGAACCGCTTGGCGCGGTTGGTCGAGGTGTCCAGGAAGAACTTGCCGCAGTCCTCGGCGGCGCAGCGGCCCCAGCGCTCCAGTCCGTAGTGGACGATGCCCTGCGCGACGCCCCACGCCGCCGCGGCGGCGACCTCGGTGGCCGGCGGCTGGCCGGGGTCGGCGACGTGGACGTGCCAGTTCTCCTTCTCGTCGTGGCCGGAGGACAGCTGCGGCCGCAGCGGGTGCGCGGCGAGCAGGGCGTTGGCATCGCGGGTCACGCCCTCGCGGTCGGCGCCCACTGCGTCGGCCAGCACGCGCCGCAGGCCGTCGGCGACCGCGCGCAGCGCTCGGAGGTCGTTCTCGTCGACACGGTCGGCCCACCACGGCTCCTCGTACAGGGCCTCGCGCAGGCCGTCGACCTCGGTCAGGTCGGCGTTGGCCAGCCGCAGCGCGACGTCCAGGTAAGCAGCATTGTCCATGAGCGATCCTTACCGTAGGCTCCGGCGCGTCAGGGGCGAAAGCGTGATGGGCACATTACCGGAGGGGCGCATGGTCCAGCAGGTCGAACCGGCGTCACCGCTGCGGCAGCTGATCACGTTGGCGGTGCCGGCGCTGGGCGTGCTGGCCGCCGAGCCGCTCTACCTGCTCGTGGACACCGCGGTGGTCGGGCACCTGGGCGCGGCGCAGCTGGCCGGACTGTCGGTCGGGGCGATCGTGCTGGCGCAGGTGGCGCAGCAGATGACGTTCCTGACCTTCGGCACCACCGCTCGCGCGGCCCGGCTGCACGGCGCCGGCCGGCGGGCCGATGCGGTGGCCGAGGGCGTGCAGTCGACGTGGTTCGCGGCCCTCGCCGGACTCGCGCTCCTCACGGCCGGTCAGCTGCTGGCCGAGCCGGTGGCGAACCTGCTCGCCGGCGACGCGCGGTCGGCTGCGGCCGCCGTGGGCTGGCTGCGGATCGCGTTGTTCGGGGCGCCGCTGATCCTGATCACGATGGCCGGCAACGGGTGGCTGCGCGGCGTGCAGGACATGCGCCGCCCGCTGCGGTTCGTGCTGGCCGGCAATGGCATCTCGGCGGTGCTGTGTCCGCTGTTGGTGCACGGGCTCGGCTGGGGCCTCAACGGCTCGGCGATCGCCAACGTCGTCGCCCAGCTCATCTCGGCGACCCTGTTCGTACGGGCGTTGCGGGGCGAGGGCGTGTCGCTGCGGCTTGCGCCGTCCCAGCTGTGGGCGCAGCTCACCTACGGCCGCGACCTGGCGCTGCTCGGGCTGGCGTTCCAAGCGTGCTGGGTGTCGGCGACGGCCGTGGCCGCCCACACCTCGGCCGCGGCCGTCGGCGCGCACCAGGTCGTGTTCCAACTGTGGATGTTCCTGGCGTTCGTGCTCGATGCCCTCGCCGTCGCCGCGCAGGCCCTGGTCGGCTCCGCGCTCGGCGGCAACGACCGTGGCCGGGCGCTGCGCGTCGCGTGGCAGGTCACCGGCTGCGGCCTGGTCTTCGGCGCCGCGCTGTCCGCCGTGTTCGCGGCTCTGTCCGGGGTGCTGCCGCACGTGTTCACCACCGACGCCGCGGTGCTCGCGGAGATGCCCAAGGCGTGGTGGTTCTTCGTGGCGGTGCAGCCCGTCGGTGGCGTCGTGTTCGTGCTGGACGGCGTGCTGCTCGGCGCCGGCGACGCCAAGTTCCTGCGCACCGGCACGGCGTGCGCCGCGCTGCTGGGCTTCCTGCCGGTGGTGTGGGCGTCGCTCAGCCTGGGCTGGGGCCTGGTCGGCATCTGGTCCGCGCTGACCGTGTTCCTGCTGATCCGGCTCGGCAACGGCGTGTGGCGGCTGCGGTCAGGCCGGTGGGCGGTGGTGGGCGCGGTGCGTCAGGGGTAGTAGGTCGTGTGCGCGCAGCTGAGGGACGCGATGTTGTTGCCGGAGTACTCGACCGCCGCGTCCTGGATGAGCACCCGCGGCGTGGGGAGCCACACGTCGTACCGACCCGCCGGCAGACTGCCGGCGTTTCCGCCCTCCGCGTCGAAGTACAGCCGTCCATGCACGACCTCGCCCGTGCCCTCCAGGGTCGCTCGTTGCACGACGGAGTTGCTCCAGTCGTGGTTCGGGTTCTGACCGGCCGGGAAGAGCCACACCTCCGCGTGGTTCGCGGCCGTCATCCAGGTGGCGGCGCTGCTGCTCGAACTCGAGCTCGAACTCGAGGTGGCGGCGTAGTTCCAGTCGTCGCGCAGCTCGTGGACCGGATGCCCGGTGACCGATGTCGCCGTCGCCGACGCAGCCGCTGCCATGGGCGCGGCGGCCGCCGGAAGAAGGTTCGCCATGTCGGTTGCCCCGATGGCGCCTCGGCACAGGGGGCAGGTGGGGTTCGTCGCGATCCACGTCGCGATGCAGATCCGGTGGAACGAATGGCTGCACTCGAGCGTGACGGCGGTTCCGTCCGCGAACTGCGAGGATTCCATGTTGTCCCGGCAGATCGCGCACATCGGGATCTCGGTCGATGACACGCGTGCTCCTTGGGCGGCTCAAGGGGTGGGCGTTCGTCACGGTAGGCAGACCAAGATCGGTCGAGGCAGGCCCGCACAGGCGTCCTTAGGGGCATACCAAGGTGAGCACGGCGGCGACCGTTCGGGCGCTTGCCGGCACCATCGGCAGGCGCACATCCGGCGTGGGGATGCGGCCCTGCGCGTGCAGAACTCCCTTGAGCACGGTCGGGTTGGGCTCGGCGAACAGCGCGGTGGACAGCCGGTTGAGGGCGTGCCCGAGCGGACGGGCGGTCGCCGCGTCGCCCTTGTGCCAAGCCGACACGAGCTGGGCGAACTGGTCGGTGCACAGGTGTGCGGACGCGGTGATGCCACCGCGTGCGCCGAGGGCGAGCATCGGCGACAGGTAGGCGTCGTCGCCGGCGAGGACGGCGAAGTTCTCCGGGCAGTCGCCCAACAGGGTGATGGCGTCCTCGGTCATGCCGCTGGCGATCTTCGCGCCGACGACGTTGGGCAGCCGGCTCAGGGTGAGCAGCGTGGCGGGGCTCAGCGGCTGCGCCGTGCGGTGCGGCACGTGGTAGACGAGCAGCGGCACGGGGCTGTCGGCGGCGAGCCGGGCGTAGTGCGCGATGACGCCAGCCTCGCCGGGGCGCACGTAGTACGGCACGGGTACGAGCGCGGCGTCGGCTCGCGGGTGTGCGGCCAGCGCGGCGGCGCTGGAGGCGGTGTCGCTGCCGCCCGCGCCGACGACCAGGGTGGCGCCGTGCTCGGCGCAGGCCTGCGCGCACACGTCCAGCACCGTCTGCTTCTCGTCGGCGTCCAGCGCGAAGGGCTCGCCGGTGGTGCCGAGCGCCACGAGGCCGGACGCGCCCTGCGTGAGCACGTCGTCGGCCAGCGCTGCGAGGGCATCGGCGGCGAGGCTTCCGTCGGCGGCGAACGGCGTGATCAGGGGGACGAGGATGCCTTCCATCCGGCCAGCCTGCTGCCACCGATCATGAAGGTCCAGTTCGCTTTTCTACGGCGATACGTAAGCTGTTCTGATGCTCGATGTGCGCCGGCTGCGGCTGCTGCGGGAACTGGCCCACCGCGGCACCATCGCCGCCGTCGCCGAAGCGGTCGCCTTCACGCCGTCGGCGGTGTCGCAGCAGCTCACCGCGCTGGAGCGGGAGGCCGGCGTGCCGCTGCTGGTCCGCACCGGCCGCCGCGTGGCGTTGACGCCGGCCGCGCGCAACCTCGTCCGGCACGCCGAGGCCGTGTTGGCCCAGCTGGAACGCGCCTCCGCCGAGCTGGACGGCGCGCGGCGGGACCTGTCGGGGTCGCTGCGCATCGGCACCTTCCCCAGCGCCGGCCGCGCGATGATGCCGGCGGCGCTGGCCGAACTGGGACGGCGGCACCCCGGCCTGGAGCCGATGGTCGTCGAGCTCGACCCGGCGCTGGTGCCGGCCGCCCTGCGCGCCGGCGACCTGGACGTCGCCCTGGTGCACGAGTACGACTTCGCGCCGGTGCCGCTCGAGCCTGGTATCGCGGTGATACCGCTGTGTCGGGAGGCGATGTACCTGGCCACCACCGACGCCGCGCGCACCGCCGTCGCCGACTGCCGCGACCAGCCGTGGATCCTGTCGGTGGAGGGCACGCTGTGCCACCGCATGACCCTGCACGCCTGCCAGGCCGCCGGCTTCACCCCGCATGTGCGCCATCACATCGACGACTTCGCCACGGTGCTCGCGCTCGTCGCCGCCGGCCAGGGCGTGGCGCTGATCCCGCGACTCGGTCTGGTGGACCGCCCCCACGGCGTCACCCTGACCCGGCTGTCCATCGGCCGGCACACCCGCATCGCCCACCGCAGCGGCGCGGAGCACCACCCCGCCGTGCGGGCATTCGCCGACGCCCTGCGCGCGGCGGTGCCCGGCGACCTCTAGAACCCCGGTGGCCGCTGGTCGGCCCAGGGACGCGCCTGCTCGATCTGGGACGAAAGGGACAGCAGCGTGCACTCGTCGTGCGGGCGGCCGACCAGCTGCACGGCCAGCGGCAGGCCGTCGGCGGTGAAGCCGGCGGGCACGGACGCGGCGGGGTTGCCGGCAATGTTCCACTGCGGCAGGAACGCCGTGTACCGGTTGGCGGCGAGAAGCGCGGTGAGGGTGGAGCGGCCCTGCCACTCGCCGACCCTGATCGGCGGCCGGTTCAAGGTCGGCGTGAGCAGCACGTCAACGTCGGCGAAGATCTGGTTGGCGACCTGCGAGAACTTCTCCCCGAACCGCCGCGACCGCACGACCAGCCAGCGCGGCACCGCCCGCCCCATGGCCGCGACCTGGCGGGTGCGGCGCTCGATCGCCTGCGGGCGGTCCAGGCCGGCGACGCCCTCGGCGGCGCTGGACAGGTAACGCGGGGCGAGCGCGAGCTGCGTGGTGGGGTCGAGCAGCTTCGGATCGCGCTCGATGACCTCGTGACCGAGCCCCCGCAGCAGCTCCGCCATCCCCAGCACCGCGTCCCGTACGCGCTGATCGACCGGCGCACCGGCCACCCACGGTTTGAGCGACACCGCCACGCGCAGCTTGCCGGGCGGCGTGGCGGCGGCCTCGACGAAGCTGGTGCGCGGCGGGATCGCGGCGACGGGGTCGCTGGGCAGCGAGCCACGGATCTGGTCGGCGACCAGCGCCCAGTCCCGAACGTGTCGGCTCAGCGGCCCGGCCACCACCATGCCGGTCCACAGCTCGCCGGACGGATGCAGCGACACCCGCCCACGCTGCGGCTTGAGGCCGAAGATGCCGGTGGACGCGGCCGGAATGCGGATCGACCCCGCGCCGTCGGAGCCGATCGCCGCCCCGGCCAGGCCCGCGCACACCGCGCTGGCCGAGCCGCCGCTGGAGCCGCCGGAGGTGTGCTCGGGCGACCACGGGTTGCGGGTCGCGCCGGCGAACGCCGACTCCGTGTACGGCCACAGCCCCAGCTCGGGCATGCGGGTGCGGCCGACGATGACCGCGCCGGCGGCGCGCAGCCGCCGCACCACCTCCGAGTCGGACGGCTCGGACCGGTCCATGGCGGCGGTGCCGGTGGTGGTGGGCAGGCCGGCGATCGCCAGGTCCTCCTTCACGGCGATCGGCACGCCCAGCAGCGGCGCGTCCTCGCCGCGGGCCCGGCGCTCGTCGGCGGCGGCCGCGTGCTCCAGGGCCTGCTCGGCGAACACCAGTCGGTAGGCGTTGAGCTCACGGTCGTGCTGGTCGATGCGCCGAAGCGTGGCGTCGACCAGTTCCCGTGACGACAACTCGCCGGCGCGCAGCAGGTCGGCCTGGGCGGCGGCGCCGGCGAAACACGCGTCGGCGAGGTCCATGCCCCCGACCCTAGGGCGGATTTCTACATCCGGGCAGGGCGTCCCCACCCGCCGCGGTGCCACGGCCCGAACCGGAACGCGAGGAAGGCCAGCGGAATCAGCGGGAAGAAGAAGCCGTGCGTGATCACGATCACGGTGGCGAGCACGGCCAGCACGACGAGCACGCGGGGGCCGAAGCCGGGGCCGCGCCGCCAGCCGCGTTCACGGCGGGGCGGCGTCGGATCGGGTTCGGGTCCGGGCAGGTCGGCGGTCAGCGGGGTCAGGTCGTCGAGGTACTTGGCGGCGTAGGCGGTGGCGATGCGTTCCTCGGCCTCGGGCAGGGTCAGCAGGCCGAGTCCGACGGCGGCGTTGAGCCGCTCGACGACCTGCTCCCGGTCCTGGTCGGACGCTCTCATCTGGGTGGTCATGTCACCCATGCTCCGCGCGCCGATCTGGGCCGACGTCGGTCGGAAAGCGGCTTGTCGGCGTACGTCGGCAGGCGTACGCCATGATCGGGGCATGACTCTGGAGGGAAGGGCCGCGCTGGTGACGGGCGCGGGGCGGGGGATCGGTCGCGCGCTGGCGGTCGGGTTGGGGGAGCTGGGCGCCAACCTGGTGCTGGTGGCCCGGTCGAAGGACGAGCTGGACGAGACGGCGGCGCTGGTGGCCACCTCGGCCAAGGTGATCACCGCCGACCTGGGGGACCTCGCGCAGGTCGCGGCCGTCGCCGAGCAGGCCGGGGCGGTGGACGTGCTGATCAACAACGCGGCGGTGCCGTGGCCGGCGGGCCCGACGGCGAACGTCGATCCGGCGGCGTACGCGGCGGCGATCGCGGTGAACGTGACCGGCGTCGTGGCACTGACCATCGGCGTGCTCCCGGGCATGCTGGCGCGCGGCTGGGGCCGGATCGTGAACCTGTCCAGCGGCGTCACGCAGGTGCCGAAGTTCATGATCGGCGGCAACGCGTACACCACGACCAAGATCGCGGTCGAGGGGCACAGCCGCAACCTCGCGGCCGAACTGGACGGCACGGGCGTGACGGTGAACATCTATCAGCCGGGCACCGTCGACACGTCGATGCAGACCTGGGTACGAGAGGAGGGCAGCGACCACATGAGCTCGGCGACCAAGGCGTACTTCACCGACGCGCACGAACGCGGCGCGCTGCTCACCCCGGAGTTCAGCGCGGGGCGGCTGATCGAGCGGCTGGCCGGCGACGACACAGGGCAGACCTGGTTCGCGGTCGACCCGAAGTGATCTAGTGATGTGATCGACATTGCTGCTGGCCTGCGGCGCGTCGCCACCACCACAGCCGTGGTACCACAGCTAGGGTGATCATGTGGTTGATCGACGTCCGGGGTCCCGGCGGGCGCTGCTGGGCGATGCCGCCATCGCCATCCTCGCGCGGGAGGGCGGCCGTGGGCTGACCCACCGCGCGGTGGACCGCGAGGCGGGCGTACCGCAGGGCACCACCAAGAACTACTTCCCGACCAGGGAGTCGCTGCTGGAGGCGGCGGCCGCGCGGATGGCCGACGAGCACCGCGCGGCCGTCGAGCGGCTGCACAGCACGACGCCCTCGCAGGTCTCGCCCAGCCAGCTCGGCGAGCTGTACCCGGCGCTGCTCAACCGGGCGGTCAACGGCGACCCGACGCAGCTGCTGGCGATGGCCGAGCTGTACCTGGAGGCGGTGCGGCGGCCGGGGGTGCGCACGGCGCTGGGGGAAATGGCGATCGCCAATGCGGAGTCGGCGGTGGCCCTGCACCGGGTCGCCGGGCTCGACAGCACCACCCGCGATGTCGGCGTGCTCGACGCCTATCTGTTGGGAATCTCGTTGTCATTGCTGGCACTGCCGGCCGACGCGCTGCGCCGGATCGGACTCGACGACCCCTATTCACTGGGCCTCGGCGTGTTCGCGGCGGCCGTGCCGCAGACCTCCGAGCGCGATAGCGGGCACGTCGAGCAGGAATGCTCCTAAACGCGTTTCACCCACCTGGACGAATTGTTTTCGCGCATTCCTGTGTCATCCTGACGTTTGTGCGTGACCCGCAGGTGAGCACGTCCGTGCTGGTGGACGTGGTGTACGTGCTGGGCGGCGACCTGGTTATCCCCACCGCCGGCCAGCCGGTGTGCGATGCCGAGACCGCGGAGCGACTGCTCGCCGCGGCGGCCCTGATGGGCATTGCCCGTCAGATTATGCATGAAATCGTGGTGGCCAACGGACTACCGATCGACCAGGCCCGACTACTGGCCGCGGAGGCGGCCCGGGCCGCCGGGTGGATTTCCGGTGACGGCGACGGAACGGAATGGTTGCGCGCCGGCTGATCAGCGGGTGCGAATCACGGTGTCGGCGACAAAGGCGCTCGGCACCGATGGAGTCTTGCCACAACTGGTCGGCCGCGCCGGCGGAAGCGGATGTTCCGTCACGGTGACGGCCCATTCCCGGCCGTCGGAATGCGTGACGACCGTGCCGCCGGGGGATACCGACAACGACTCGGGATCGTGGTCGCCGATCTGTTCCCGTACCGCCAGCTCGGCCACCTGTCCCGGCCCTGACCAGCAGGAACGCCCCCGGTTGCCGGCGAGCAGGACATCGCCGGAATCGAGCAGCCGCTGCCCGTCCGCAACGGAAACGCGGCCGTGGAGATAACCGGTGGGCAGCAGCACCGTGGTCGGCGCGAATCGGTGCCCGCCGGTGTGTGTGGCCTCCCACACCCGGCCCGGGTTGGCAGCGGCCAGCGAACCGGCGAGCGGACGGCCCTGCACGGCGCAGCACACGTCGCGGCGGCCGTTGGTGCACACCAGCAACACCGGGTCCGCGATGCGGGTGCCCAGGCCCACGTGCAGGCCCGCGCCGGCGGCCGCGAAGTCGAGGTCCAGCAGCTGCTTGGGATCGGTCAGCACGGTCGACTCCAGCCAGCACGCCCCCGGCCGCGTGGACGCGAGGTAGACCTGGCGGGGCTGCGCGTGGTGGTGATCGGCATGCACACCGGGGCGGCGGATCAACACGATCCGCACACCGCTGCCCTCGGACCGCGCGGACAGCTCCGTGGCCAGGCCACGGTCGAGATGGCTGTCGAGCAGGGCGTCGGAACCCCACGGGCCAGGTTGCTCTACGCACAGCCAGGCGGACGCGACTGACGCAGTGCCGGCGGGTGGCTCGGCCAGCGCGGCGGACAGTGCCGAGCAGCTGCCGGACGTGTCATGCACCCACGCAACCCTACATCTGGGTGATCTCCAAGAGAGCGGCCAGGAGTCGATCCACGTCGTCCGTGTCGTTGTAGTGCACCGCGCCCGCGCGCACGGCGCTGCCGCCGTCGCGAATGCCCAGTGCGGCGGTGACCTCCCACGCGTAGTTGTGCCCGTTCCACACGTTGACCTGGCGCGACGCGAGGTGCTGGGCGACCTGCTCGGGCGTGCGGCCCGGCACGTTGAAGTACACCGTCGCCGTGCGGTCGGCCGCGTCGCCGTAGAGGGTCACGCCCCGCAGGCCGTCCAGCATGCGCCGCAGCAGCCCCTGCTCGTGCGCCTCGACCGCCGCCATCGACGTCAGCAGCCGCTCCCGACGAGTGCCGGTCGCCTCGTCGTCCAGGCCCGCCAGGTGCTCCACGGCCGCCGTCACACCGGCGAGGTCGGCAAAGGCCGGCGTGCCCCACTCGAACCGGTCGGGCACCGTGTCGTCGGAGCTGGCGAGCTTGTCCGGCCGCAGCGTCTCCAGCAGCGCCGGATCGGCGATCACCGCCCCGATGTGCGGGCCCGACCACTTGTAGGCGCTGGTGGCGTAGAAGTCCGCGCCCAGCGCCGTCACATCGATCGGGCCGTGCGGGGTGGCGTGCACGCCGTCCACGTAGACCAGCGCGCCGGCCTCGTGTGCGATGCCGCTGATCGCCGCCACGTCCGGCTTGGTGCCCAACACGTTGCTGGCCGCCGTGACCGCCACCAGCCGCGTCCGCTCGGTGACCAGCTGCCGGTACTGCTCCACGTCCAGCTCACCGGTCTTGGTGTCGACGTCCGCCCACCGGACCGTCGCGCCGGCGCGCTCGGCGGCCTGCACCCACGGCCGCACGTTGGCGTCGTGATCCAGGCGGGTCAGCAGCACCTCGTCGCCGGGACCCCAGTTCTTCGCGAGGGTGGCGGCCACGCGGTAGGTCAGCGTGGTCATGTTCGGGCCTAGCACCACGCCCTCGGCCTGCCCACCGACCAGGTCGGCGACCGCCGCGCGGCACTCAGCGACGATCGCGTCGCTGCGGCGGCTGGCGGCGAACGCGCCGCCGGTGTTGCCGATGCCGGTGCGGTACGCGTCCGCGATGGCGTCGATGACTGCCGTGGGCACCTGCGTGCCGGCGGCGCCGTCCAGGTAGGCGTGGCCGTCGGCCAGCGCGGGGTATGCGGCCCGAATCCTGCTCACGTCGTAGGTCACGCCTCGACACTAGGCGGCCAGGGGCCGTGAGTGATCCGCCGCGGCGACGACGGTTCGCGCCAGTCGAACTCGGTGACGAGGTCGTCGGTGTCGTGCACGTACAGGACGTCGCCGTGCAGGGCGATGTCCTCGATGATCTCGCCGGGGATCTGCCGCACCCGCTCGGTGGCGTGCAGGCGCAGCCGCCCGTCGACGACCTCGATGACGCACAGCACGTGCGGGTCGTCGCCGATGTCGGCGGCGAAGGCAACCGCGTCGCCGTCGTGGGCGAAGAACACGCCCTCGGCCCAGTCCGGCAGCGGGCCCTCGCCGAACCGCACCGGCAGCTCGTCGATGCTGTCCAGCACCGTCCCGGTGACCGCGTCGCGCAGCTGGATCCGCGCCGGCTCGGTCAGCCCGACCAGCAGGAAGCCGGCCACCGACGTCTCCCACTCGATGTGCACGCGGCGACCCTAGGCTGACGGCCATGATCGAGGACTGGTCGGACGAGGTAGCCGAGATCCAGCGCCGTCGCTCGCACGCCGAAGGCCTCGGCGGGCCTGACAAGGTCGCCCGCCAGCACGCCACCGGGCGGCTGACCGTCCGCGAACGCATCGACGCCCTGGCCGACGCCGGCAGCTTCGCCGAGATCGGGGCGCTGGCCGGCTTCGCCAACGCCGACGGAACCGTCACCCCGGCGAACTTCGTCGCCGGCACCGCGCGCATCGAGGGCCGCAAGGTCGTGCTCGGCGCCGACGACTTCACCGGCCGCGGCGGCTCCGGCGACGCCGCCATCCACGCCAAGCAGGTGTACTCCGAGCAGCTGGCCGGCCAGTTCCGGCTGCCGCTGATCCGGCTGCTCGACGGGGCCAGCGGCGGCGGCAGCGTGAAGATGATCGAGGAGGCCGGCTACAGCTACGTGCCGGTCAACCCGGGGTGGGACCACGTCGTGGCCAACCTGTCCACGGTGCCGGTCGTGTCGGCCTGCCTGGGGCCCGTGGTGGGACTGGGGGCGGCGCGCGCGGTGATGTCGCACCTGTGCGTGTTCGTGGAGGGCGTGGCGCAGCTGTTCGTCGCCGGGCCGCCGGTGGTCAAAGGCGGCGTCGGCGAGGACGTCGACAAGGAGACCCTCGGCGGCGCCGACGTGCACCGCCGCAATGGCAACGTCGACCGCTTCGTCGCCACCGAGGCCGAGGCGTTCGACGTGATCCGTCGGTTCCTGTCCTACCTGCCGTCCAGCGTGCACGAGCTGCCACCCGTCACGACCAGCGGCGATCCCGTGTCACGCGCCGATGAGTCCCTGCTGTCGGCGATCCCGCGCAGCCCGCGCCGCCCGTACCGGATCGCGCCGATCCTGGACGCCCTGTTCGACGCCGGCTCCGTGTTCCGCTACGCCGACTACGGCGGCGCGACCGTCACCGCCCTGGCCCGCCTGGACGGCCACCCGGTCGGCGTCGTCGCCACCGACCCGTACCGCGGCAACACGCTGTCCGCCGCCGGCGCGCTCGCCCTCACCCGGCTGGTCGACCTGTGCGAGACCTTCCACCTGCCGCTGGTCAGCCTCACCGACCAGGGCGGCATGACCATCGGCACCACCGCCGAACGCGCCGGCACCCTGCGCACCGGCGCCCGCGCCATCAGCGCCGTCTACCAGGCCCGCGTGCCGCAGGCCGAGCTCATCCTGCGCCGCGTGTACGGCGTCGGCGGCGCTGCCATCGTCAACCGCCACACCGGCGGCCGCAGCTGGGCCTGGCCCTCCGGCGACTGGGGCTCCCTGCCGGCCAAGGGCGGCATCGAGGCCGCCTACCGCGCCGAACTCGCCCGCTCCACCGACCCCGAGGCCGACCTGGAGATCATCCAGGGTCGCCTGGCCCCCCTGACCAACCCGTTCCGCACCGCCGAGCACTTCGGCGTGCAGGACATCATCGACCCCCCGCGAGAGCCGCGCCCTGCTCTGCGAGTGGGCGCGCGACGCCTACCGGCTACTGCCCGCGCTCGCGGGACCACCCAGCTGGGGAACGCGGCCCTAGTGGCATGATCGACCCGGTGCGCTTCTACGCCGACCTGCACATCCACTCGAAGTACTCCCGGGCATGCAGCCGCGACTGCGATCTCGAGCACCTGACCTGGTGGGCCCAGCGCAAGGGCATCAGCCTCGTCGGCACCGGCGACTTCACCCATCCCGCCTGGTACGACCACCTGCGCGAGACCCTGGTGCCGGCCGAGCCGGGCCTGTTCCGGCTGCGCCCCGAGCTGGACCGCGACATCGCCCGCACCCTGCCGCCCAGCTGCGTCGGCGACGTCCGCTTCATGCTCAGCGTGGAGATCAGCACGATCTACAAGCGCGACGACCGCACCCGCAAGGTGCACCACCTGATCTACATGCCCTCCTTCGACGCCGCCGCCGAGTTCAACAAGCGGCTGGGCAAGATCGGCAACCTCGGCTCCGACGGCCGCCCCATCCTCGGCCTGGACTCCCGCGACCTGCTGGAGATCACCCTGGAGAGCGGCGAGGGCTCCTACCTCGTGCCCGCCCACGTGTGGACGCCGTGGTTCGCGGTGCTCGGTTCCAAGTCCGGCTTCGACGCCATCGCCGACTGCTACGCCGACCTCGCCGACCACGTCTTCGCCGCCGAGACCGGCCTGTCCAGCGACCCCGAGATGAACTGGCGCGTCTCCGGCCTGGACAAGTACACGCTGGTCAGCAACTCCGACGCGCACTCGCCGCCCGTGCTCGGCCGCGAGGCCACCGTCTTCGACACCGACCTGGACTACTGGTCGGTCAGGCGTGCGCTGGAGACCCGGGAGGGCTTCGCCGGCACCGTCGAGTTCTTCCCCGAGGAGGGCAAGTACCACTCCGACGGACACCGCAAGTGCGACGTGCGGTTCGACCCGGCCGAGACCATCGCGCACAACGGCCTGTGCCCCGAGTGCGGCAAGCCGCTGACGGTCGGCGTGCTCAGCCGCATCCAGGAGCTGGCCGACCGCGCACCCGGCTACCGGCCGGCCGACGCCGTCGACTTCCGCAGCCTCATCCCGCTGCCGGAGATCATGAGCGAGCTGCTCGGCGTCGGCCCCAAGAGCAAGAAGGTGCTGGCCGAGATCGCCACGCTCACCGCCGCGCACGGCCCCGAGCTGGCCATCCTCGACGAGGTGCCGATCGACGACATCACCGCCTCCGACGCCCGCCTCGGCGAGGCGATCAGCCGGCTGCGCCGCGGCGAGGTCGTCCGCGACGCCGGCTACGACGGCGAGTACGGCGTGATCCGGCTGTTCGAGCCGGGGGAGCTGGCCAAGGCGTCCGGCTCGGTGTCGCTGTTCGACGACGACCTGTTCGCGGCGCCGGAACCGGCCAAGCCCAAGCGGGTGGCGAAGTCGCTGCCGATCGAGGAAATGGCCGCCCTCGAGTTGGTTGACGAGACCACGCCGGCCGCTGAGCTGGTCGAACCGGTGCCGTCCGCCGCCTCGCTGCTCGACGGCCTCGACCCCGACCAGCGGGCCGCCGCGGCCGTGCCGTCCGGGCCGCTGCTGATCATCGCCGGGCCCGGCACCGGCAAGACCCGCACCCTGACCCACCGCATCGCCCACCTCGTCACCGAACGTGGCGTGCCGGCTTCGCAGTGCCTGGCCATCACCTTCACCCGCCGCGCCGCCGCCGAGATGGCCGAGCGGCTGGAAGCCCTGGTCGGGCCGCAGGCGCGGGACCTCACCGTGGCCACCTTCCACTCGCTCGGCGTGCGGATCCTGCGCGAGCAGCACGCCCGCGTCGGCCTCACCGCGCGCTTCGGCATCGCCGACGAGACCGTCGTCCAGGAGCTCCGCGACGAGCACGGCGACATGTACAAGAAGGAGCTGCGCGCCCGCGACCTCGTCGACTTCGACGACCTGGTCGAGATGCCGGTCGAGCTGCTCGCCGGCGACACCTCGCTGATCGAGCACTACCGCGCCCGCTGGCCGTGGGTCAGCGTCGACGAGTACCAGGACGTCGACGAGACCCAGTACCGGCTGCTGCGCCTGCTGTGCCCTGCGCCAACTCTCGATCCCGCAAGCGGATCTTCGGCAGACGGCGGCCTTACCGTAATCGGCGACCCCGACCAGGCGATCTACCGGTTCCGCGGCGCGGACGTCGGGTTCTTCCTGCGGTTCCAGGAGGACTTCCCGGGCGCGACTCAGGTGCAGCTGGGCCGCAACTACCGGTCCGGCAAGCACATCCTCGCCGGAGCCGTGCAGGCCATCACCCCGACCACGCTCGTCGAGGACCGATCACTGCAACCGTGCGGCTCACACACCGAGCACGCGCTCATCGGCCTGCACCACGCCATCGACGAACAGGCCGAGGCGAGCTTCGTCTCCCGCACCATCGACCAGCTGCTCGGCGGATCCTCGTTCCACTCGCTCGACAGCGGCCGCGTCGCCGGCGACGGCACGCAGGGCCTGTCGTTCAACGACTTCGCCGTGCTCTACCGGACCAGCAGCCAGGCCCGGGCCGTCATGGAGGCGCTGACCCGCGCCGGCGTGCCGTTCCAGAAGCGGTCCCACGACCGGCTCACCGACCGCCCCGGCGTGCGGGCACTGGCCCGTGAACTGGGGCTCGTCGGCCTGCACGGCTCCGTCGTCGAGCGGGTGCGGCAGGCAGCCAAGGCCGTTGACGACGAGGACGCCTTCACGGCGTTGGAGCTGCTCATGCCGCTGGCCACGCGGCACGGCGACGACCTCGCCGGCTTCTTGTCCGAACTGGCGCTGGGCGCCGAGGTCGACACCTGGGACCCGCGCGCCGACCGGGTCTCGCTGCTGACCCTGCATGCATCCAAGGGGCTGGAGTTCCCGGTGGTGTTCCTCGTCGGCTGCGAGGACGGGCTGCTGCCGATGCGATGGCCGGGGGAGCAGCCCGACCCCGAGGCCGTCAACGAGGAGCGCCGACTGTTCTTCGTCGGCATGACCCGGGCCCAGCAGCACCTCTACCTCAGCCACGCCTCGACCCGGCTGCGCAATGGCGCCGTCCGCACCGCCGCCCCGTCCCCGTTCCTGGCCGACATCAGCCCGACGGTCACCGAGCGCATCGGCGAGGCGGTGCCGAAGAAGCGGAAACCCAAGCAGGAGAGCCTGTTCTGACCGTCACTGCGACAGCGTGGTGCAGGTGAGCTTGGGCTGCGGCGGGGACGTGCCCGGAGTGCCGGCCACCAGGCCGAAGCTGGTGGAGGTGTTGCCGGCCAGCACCGCGTTCCACGACGCGTTGCGCACCACCAGCACCGACCCCTGCTGCGAGAACGTGCCGTTCCACAGGCTCGTCACCCGCTGACCGCCCGGCAGCCGCCAGCTCACCTGCCACCCCGTCAGCTGCGACCCGGTCAGATTGGTGATCGTCACCGCCGCCTGGTAACCGGTCGACCAGCTGTTCATCACGTCGTAGTGCGCCGAACACGCCCCCGACGACGACACCGGATCGGCTGCGTCCGAGGATGTCGTCGGGGCAGGCGTCGCCACCGAGGACGTCGACGGCTTCATCGTCGGCGGCGCGGCCGACGCCACGGGATGCACCATCCCGAACTGCTGCGCCACCACCAGCCCCACGGCGACCACCGCGGCGGTCACCGGCACCGCCAACCCCAGCCACCGACCCACCGGCGAACCCCGCCGCTGCGCCGGCACCGGCACCGGCTCCGCCAGCGCCGGCATCTGCCGCGTGCCCGTGGTCGCCTGCTGAGGCAACGAAGCAGGCAGAGGGGACGAACCGGCCAGCACCATCTCGAACCGGTCCGCCACCTCCGCCATCGTCGGACGCGTCTCCGGATCACGCCGCAACATCTCCACCAGCAGGTCCGCCACGGCGCCGGCCCGCTTGGGCGGCGTGATCTCCCCGTAGGCGACCTGATGGAGCAGCGCGATCGTGTTCTGGTCCATCCCGTGCGGCGGCTTGCCCTCGAAAGCCGCGTACAGGGTCGAACCCAGCGAGAACACGTCCGACCGCGGGCTGCTGTCCGAACCGGTGGCCACCTCCGGAGCAAGGTAGGCCGGGGTGCCCGCGAGGATGCCCGCCGCGGTCACCGCCCCGTCGTCGGGCGCCCGCGCGATCCCGAAATCAGTGATCTTGGCCGTGCCGTCGTCGGCCAGCAGGATGTTGTCCGGCTTCACGTCCCGGTGCACGATGCCCAGCTCGTGCGCCGCGGCCAGCGCCGAGGCGACCTGGAAGCCGATCGTCGCCACCTCGGTCGGCTGGAGCACACCATTGGTCTCCACGACGTCGGACAGGCTCCGCGAGGGCAGGTACTCCATCACCAGGCACGGCCGGCCGTCGTGCTCCACCACGTCGTGCACCGAGATGGCGTTCGGGTGCTGGAGCCGGGCCGTGATCCGACCCTCCCGCTGCGCCCGCTTCACCGCCTCCTGCTCGCTGGCGTCGTCGGGGGACAGGCCGCGCAGCACCACCAGCTTGAGCGCGACCACCCGGTCCAGCCGCTCGTCCCGGGCCCGCCAGACCGCCCCCATGGAGCCGCGTCCGATGCACGACACCAGGCGGTAGCGCCCGTCGATCAACTCACCACTGTCCGGCACAACGCTTCCTACGCGTCAATCGACGAACCGGATCAGTCCGAACCGGTGAACCCATCCCAGGGTTTGAACGTCCTCCCTCACAGGAACCCAGCACGCGCGTCCGCTAGCATTCGCCCACCCCCGACAACGACTGCGAGACGGCCGACCCCCCATGCCCGAGCACATGACGGTCCACCTCCCAGCACCACTGGCCCTGCTCCGCCGTGGCGCCCAGCACCTGCTGGAGTCGACCCTGGTCCCGCTTGGCCTGTTCTACATCGTGTTCACCCTCGTCGGCCTCCAGGGCGCGCTGTTCGCCGCCCTCGGCTGGTCGCTGGCGGCGCTCGCGCGCCGCGTCGTCCTGCGCAAGGAGATCCCCTCGGTGCTGTGGGTGACCACGGCGCTGCTCTGCGTGCGCACGCTCGTCGGCTACCTCACCGGCAGCGTCTTCCTCTACTTCCTCCAACCGACCGTGCAGAACTTCGCGTTCGCCGCGATCCTGCTGGCCACGCTGCCGCTCAACCGGCCGCTGCTGGCCAAGCTGGCCGACGACTTCTGCGCGTTCCCGACCGTGGTCACCGGCCACCCCCACGTGCAGCGGTTCTTCCGTCAGGTCTCGTTCCTGTGGGCGCTGGTGTTCATCACCAACGGCGTCACCACGCTGTGGGCCCTGGCCAGCGCCACCGTGGGCAACTTCCTGATGGTCAGCACCGCCGGCTCCTACAGCATGGTCGCCCTCGGCATCGCCGTGTCCCTGCTGTGGTTCCGTCGCCTGCTGCGGGCCCACGGCATCACGCTCCGCCTGGGCCAGAAGGCCGTCACCGCCTGACTCTCCCGGCGAATCGGGCGTCGTTCTCCGGAACGGCGCCCGATTCGTGTGTTCAGGCTAGGCGCTTCTCGAACCAGTGGTCGGCGTAGGGGGAGCTGTTGTACGCCGGGATCTCCACGTAGCCGTTGCCCGCGTACAGCCGGCGCGCCTCCACCAGATCCTTGCGGGTGTCCAACCGCGCGGTCGTCAGGCCCGCGGCGACGGCCGCCCGCTCGATCGCCGTCAGCAATGCCACGCTGCCGCCGCGGCCGCGCAGCGCCGGCCTCAGGAACACCCGGGTCAGCTCGGCGACGCCGGGGGAGAGCACCCGAAACCCGCCGCAGCCGCCCAGCTCGCCGTCGTAGGAGGCGGCGAGCAGCAGACCCGTCGGCGGAACCAGGTCGTCGCTGGGCTCGTCCTCGAGGACCCGCTCGATCTCGGCCTCGGTGACCGGCCGACCCCAGTAGCGGGCGGCGATGTCCGTGAAGTACTCCCTAATCAGGAGCCCGCCCACCGGCCCGTTCGGATCCACCGCCTCGACAGTCCACGCCACGCCGGCATCGTCATCGAGGAACCGCCGTCGGCGCGACCGAATTTCGCGCATGCCGTTGCCAGTATATTCCCGTTTGGCTATATTCGCGGCCATGGACCCGACACTCGGCACCCACGCCGACGGCCGCCCCGCCCTGCGCTTCGAACGCCACCTCAAGCACGCGCCGCAGACCGTCTGGCAAGCCATCACCGAACCCGACCAGCTCAGCGCCTGGTACCCGTTCCGCGCACTGGAGATCGACCTGCGCGTCGGCGGCCGCATCCGGTTCGAGGGCATCGACGCCGTCGTCACCCAGCTCGACCCGCCCAAGGTCTTCGCCTTCTCCGAACACGCACCGGCCGCGATGACCCGCGAGAGCGACGACCTCATCCACTTCGAACTCATCCCCGACGGCGACGGCTGCGTGCTCGTCTTCACCCACGTATTCGACGACCGCCCCGCGGCCGCCAGCTACGGCAGCGGCTGGGCGATGTGCCTCAACGCCCTCGAAGCGCACGTCAACGGCGACGAATTCCGCATGGAACGGCCCTCCGACGCCCACCACGAGCAGCTCGTGCACGCCTTCGGTCTGGACCAGGGGAGTGTCGAACGCGTCGGCGACGGCTACCAGGTCCGCTTCGAACGCCAGCTCACCCGGCCCGTCGAGACCGTCCAAGCGGCGCTCGGCGACCTGGCCGAACACGTCCAGCTGTCGCAAGGCACCGGCCACGGCGCGCGCCTCGAGCTCACGCATACCGTGGCCAGCGAGGCCGACGCCGACCTCGACGGCTGGCGCCGACGCATCGAGGACCTGGTCCGCCGCCTCACAACCGGTTGAGCGCAGCCTTCAGGAACTCGTCCCGACGAGCGTTCAGGGTCGGCCCATCCAGATCGGGGCGGCCCTGGTCGACGGCGTTCGGCACCCACTCGCCGACGTCCGGCGGGGTGCTCAGCGACGCCACCACGTCCCAGTACGCGACATCCGGGGCCGGCTTCCCGGCCCGCTCCTGCCACCCCCGCAGCACAACATCCGCGTACTCCGGGCCGAAGAACAGGGCCGCATCCGCACGCAGCGACCCGATGTCCACGCCCGGATGCCCGACGCCGGAACAGTCCCAGTCGATGACCGCCGTCAGCGCGCCGTCCAGCCACATCGTGTTGCCCTGCCACAGATCCCCGTGCACGAACACCGTCGGATGCGGCGGCTCCGGCCGTGCGCCAACGGCTTCCAGCGCCTCCAGGAGCAGGGGAGAGGCGCCCTTGAGCTCGCGCCAGCGGTCGAAGTCCTCAAGCTCGATCGGACGGTGGCGCACCGGCAAATCCTTGCTGGGAGCCAACTCCACGGTGTGGATCACCGCCGCGGCCGCGCCGAGCGCCTCCAGCCGGCCCGACTCCGGCGTCAGGGGAATCTTGCTCGTGCCAGGGATCACCGACAGCAGCAGACCCTTGTCGCCGAAGTCGACAATGCGCGGCGCGGGCACACCGTGCTCGGCGGCGACGGTGAGCGCCGCGATCTCCGTCTCGAACGGGCCCCGGTCGCGCAGCACCGCCCGCTGGCCGTCCGCGAACGTCAACAGCCACGGCGTCTTGCCTTCGCGCAGGCCCTTGCGCTCGATCACATCCGAATCCGGCCACATGATCGGGCAGCGTAGGGGAGACCCCATACTGGGCGCAGGCCATTTCACGCAGGGGAGCACTTGAACAACATCGTCACCAAACTCCGCGCCGCCGGTTGCGTGTTCGCCGAGGACGAGGCCGAACTGCTCACCGCCGCCGCGGCGACGCCGGAGGAGCTGGCGTCCATGGTGGACCGGCGCGTGTCGGGGCTGCCGCTGGAGCAGATCGTCGGCTGGGCCGAGTTCTGCGGGCTGCGCATCGCCGTCGAACCGAGCGTGTTCGTGCCACGTCGCCGTACAGAGTTTCTGGTCGAACAGGCCTCCGCACTGGTTTCGCCGGGCGGCGCGGTCGTGGACCTGTGCTGCGGCACCGGCGCGATCGGTGTGGCAGTAGTGGCCGGTATGTCCGAATTCTCGCTGTACGCCGCCGACATCGACCCGGCCGCCGTCCGCTGCGCCCGCCGCAACGTCGAGCCCGTCGGCGGCCAGGTGTTCGAGGGGGACCTGTACGCCGCGCTGCCACCGGAGATCCGTGGGCGCGTCGACGTGCTGGTGGTCAACGCTCCGTATGTGCCGACCGACGACATCGCGCTCATGCCGCCGGAGGCCCGTGACCACGAGGCACCCGTGGCCCTCGACGGCGGCTACGACGGTCTCGCGGTGCACCGCCGCGTCGCCGCTGAGGCTCCCGCGTGGCTTCGGCCCGGCGGTCACGTCCTCATCGAGACCAGCGTTCGCCAGGCGGCCTCCACAGAGCGTTTGCTCGCCGACGCCGGTCTCACTGCTCGTGTCGAGCACTCAGAGGAGGTCTCCGGCACCGTCGCGATCGGTCGACGGCCGGTCTAGCCGGAACATCCTGCTGCGGCGTTGGGTCCCGTCGCGCCGCACGCGGGTGTCCCGGTGCACGCCCAGATCCCGTGCACCAAGCTTGCGAATCGCCGCCGCCGACCGTCCGTTGCGTTCATCGGTACGGAACCGGATCCAGTCCGCACCGTGCTCGAAGATCGCCGCGATCAGCAGCCGCTTCGCCCGGCCGTTGACGCCCGTACCCCAGATCGCCGGATCCAGCTGCGTCCCACCGACTTCCACGCCAGCCGCATCGTTCGCGTCGTACAGAACGGCAGTCATGCCGACGACTCGGCCGCCAGAGCGAACGGTCAACGACACACGTTGACCGTCGGCCAGGTTGCCCTGAATCGCCATGTCGAGTTCGACGGGGCTCACGGGAATCGGGTGCGGTATGTGTTCCCAAGCGCGGACGTCAGCGAGCGCGTTGAACATCGCAGTGCTGTCGGCTTGGTCGTAGGGCCGGAGCGAGACCACGCCATCGGTCAACTCGTCCGGCAACCGCAGGGGCCACCGCATGTCGATCATTCTGCACGGCGGCGCAGGGGAGACCCCGTCAATTCCGCTTCCGTCGCGGGCCGGTGAGCGCATCGAGGTCAATGGTCACCTCGTGGCCGCCTATGGCACCGGTGTAGCGGCCGGTCATTGGAGACGTGAAGTGGTACTGACCCGTGTCGTCGAGCGTGTAGACCGTCAGGCTGAGCGGATTCTCCTGAATGTCGATCACCCAGGTGTTCGGGATGCCATTGGCGGCGTACTCGGCCGGCTTCTTGATGTAGTCGCGGGCGGCCGACTCGCCAGGCGACACAATCTCAATAGCGAGCAGGATCTGCTCGGCCCGCACCCGGACCTGGTCACAGGCATCGGCCCCACACACGACGACATCGGGAATCCGACGCGGCGACGCGCCCACCAACTCAGCCTGGAACTCCAGCATCGCCTCAAGTTCGTCAGGGAGCTGGTCGTTGAGATGGCTGACCAATCGCTGGGCCGCCTTGATATGCGGGCCAGCCGGGCGGTTCATCACGAGCAGTCGACCGTCCTCGATCTCCAAGCGGTGCGAGCTGTCCGCGGGCAGCTCGTCAAATTCCACGACGCTGATCGGGTGGCCCTCACGTGCGAGTGCTGTGCTCACCGGGCTCGCTCCGATCGATTGGGTCAGCGGGGACGCCCTCAGCATGCCGTAACTCTAGCGGCAAGGCTGCGCCGAATGGAGTAGGACCCGTTCGGTCGCCACGAGAGAGGCCCGAGATCATCACTACTTAACATAATGTAGATTATCGGCCTAATGCGTATCAGGCTGACGAGCTGTACGGAAGGCGTTGTCGCCGAGCCGACTCGGCCCAGACATCGCCTCCACGGGCAAACGCCGCCGACGTTCACACACCGAGAGCCATCGTCGGCACGATGCCGTCACAGGAGCCAGCGCGGAGGGGCGACGGGGCGCTCAGGCGTGTCACAGGAGCGTCGGATCCCCCTGGAGGCGCCGCCACACGAACCGCCCGAGACAAGCGGACTTTTCATGCATAATCGCAATTATGCAGCAAAACGGACAGTGATCCAGTCTAGCTCAGTGGGCACAGGGGAGTCACGCATGTCGGAGGAGGGAGACGTTCAGGTCCCCGGCCAGGCGCTCGCGGAGTTGGCGGTCGGCACTCGGGCGTCTTCTCCCCTGCCGCAGAGTGACACGACCGGCGGGAAGATCACGGAGCTGACGGTCGTGCGCGGAAAACTGTCAGGGGTGTGCGGTACAAGATCCACATGAGGCTTGTGGACGCTCAGCAGGCGTTCTTCGCGGCCCGGCGGCCGCGCAAGGACTCGCCGCACACGACGGACGCCTACCGGCGCGACCTGACGGGCATCACCGCGCTGCTGGTGGCCGAGGTGGGCGGCGACGCGGAGATGCTGACGGTGGACGACCTGACGGGACCGGCGCTGCGGGCGGCGTTCGGCGCGTTCGCGGACACGCACGCGAAGTCCTCGGTGCTGCGGGCCTGGTCGACGTGGAACCAGTTCCTGACGTTCTGCGTGGCGGACGGGTTGTTGGCGGGCAATCCGATCGGGGCGGTGGCCCGCCCGCGCACTCCTCCCCTGTCCCCCAAGCCGCTGCGCGGCGAGGACACACCGGAGCGGCTGCTCCAGGCGGTGGCGCACGGCGAGCGCAAGGCGCGGGATCCCTGGCCGGAGCGGGACGTGCTGGTGATCGCGCTGGGTCTGCTGGCGGGCCTGCGGTCTGCGGAGATGCGCACCCTGACGACGAATTCCCTGGTGGGAAGGTCGGGTGAGATGCGTCTGCACGTCCACGGCAAGGGCAGCCGGGACCGGTCGATCCCGGTGGAGCCGTCGATGGAGAAGGTGATCAAGACGTACCTGACCTCGTGCCGGACGAGGTTCCCGCACGAGCGGTTCGGGCGCGGTGCTCCCCTGCTGCGCGACCGGTCGGGCGGCCCGATCGGCCGGGGCGCGCTGGAGTACCTGGTGAAGTCCTGCTACCGGTGGGCGGGTCTGCACGACCGGGTGCCGGTGGGGGCGAGTCTGCACGCGCTGCGGCACACCTTCGCCACGCGGCTGGCCGAGGACGGGGCGACGGCGTCGGAGATCATGGCTCTGCTGGGGCACGCGAGCCTGGCGACGAGTCAGAACTACATCGAGGCGACGGGCCGGGAGCAGCGGGCTGCGGTGGCCAGCAACCGGACCTATCGTGCGCTGGAAGGTGTCGAGACTCCCCCGTCGGCTCCGACCTCGCCGTGACGGGTTCGCGAGGAGGATGCGCTGTGAAGTACCTGCTGATGATCTACATGAACGACCAGACCTGGGTGGGGCTGTCCGAGCAGGAGCGGAGCGCGCTGATGGCCGGGCACGACGAGCTCCAGCGGGTGACGCGGGAGTCGGGCGAGCTGGTGGACACCAATGCCCTGGGCAGTCCGGAGACGTCGTCGGTGGTGCGGGTGCGCGACGGCGAGCCGGTGGTGACGGACGGCCCTTTTCTGGAGGCGAAGGAGTACCTGGCGGGGTATTACCTGATGGACTGTGAGTCGCGGGAGCGGGCGCTGGAGCTGGCGGCGCTGATCCCGGATTCGAGGCACTGCGCGACGGAGGTATGGCCGGTGATGATCTCCGCTGGGGTGGATGTGTGACTCCTGAGATGACGGTGGAGGGCCTGCTGCGCGAGTTGGCGCCGCAGGTCCTCGGCCTGCTGGTGCGCCGGCACGGTCAGTTCGACGCGTGTGAGGACGCGGTGCAGGAGGCGTTGCTGGCGGCGGCGACGCAGTGGCCGGTGGAGGGGGTGCCGGACAGTCCGCGGGCGTGGTTGTTGACGGTGGCGTCGCGGCGGTTGGCGGATGCGTGGCGCAGCGAGAGCGCGCGGCGGCGGCGCGAGGAGGCGGTGTTCGTTGCGGAGGTCGACGACGCCGAGGTGCCGGCGCAGGACGACACGTTGACGCTGCTGTTCCTGTGCTGCCATCCGGCGTTGACGCCGGTGTCGCAGGTGGCGTTGACGGTGCGGGCGGTGGGCGGGTTGACCACGGCGCAGGTGGCGCGGGCGTTCCTGGTGCCGGAGGCGACGATGGCGCAGCGGATCTCCCGTGCGAAGTCGAGGATCAAGGCGGCCGGGGCGCGGTTCTCGCTGCCGCCGGAGGGTGAGCGGGACGAGCGGCTGCGGGCGGTGCTGCACGTGCTGTACCTGATCTTCAACGAGGGCTACACGGCGACCGCCGGTGATCAGTTGTTGCAGGGCGAGCTGACGGGTGAGGCGATTCGGCTGACGCGGGCGGTGCGGGGGTTGCTGCCGGCGGACGGCGAGGTGGCCGGGCTGTTGGCGTTGATGTTGTTGACGGAGTCGCGGCGGGCGGCGCGGTCGCTGCCGGACGGGTCGCTGGTGCCGTTGGCGGAGCAGGACCGGTCGCTGTGGGACGCGGCGGCGATCGCGGAGGGCGTGAAGCTGGTCAGCGATGCGTTGTCGACGACACGGTTGGGGTCCTTCCAGCTCCAGGCGGCGATCGCGGCGGTGCATGCGGAGGCGCCGTCGGCGGCGGAGACGGACTGGGCGGAGATCGCGGGCCTGTACGGGTTGTTGGCGCAGATGGCGCCGAATCCGGTGGTGACGTTGAACCATGCGGTGGCGGTGGCGATGGTGCGCGGGCCGGAGGCGGGGCTGGCGATGCTGGCCGAGCTGGAGGGTGACGACCGGGTGGCGGAGCACCATCGGGTGGCGGCGGTGCGGGCGCATCTGTTGGAGATGGCCGGCGACGTTGCGGGTGCCCGGGAGTCGTATCTACGGGCGGCGCGGTTGACGTTGAGCATGCCGGAGCAGCGGTATCTGCTGGCGAAGGCCGACCGGGTGTCTTGACAACATGTTGTCACCATGACAAGCTGTTGTCATGGTGAGCTTGGTGCATGTCGCGGTGTACGAGGGCCTGTCGGACTGGGAGATCGGGCACACGGTGGCGAACCTGCGGGGCGGGATCGGTCAGCACTCCCCCGGCTCGTTCGACGTGCGGACGGTCGGCCTCACGGCGGAGCCGATCGTGACGATGGGCGGGCTGCGGATCGTGCCGGACATGGTGCTGGCCGATCTGGAGCCCGCTGACAGCGCGATGCTGGTGCTGACCGGTTCGACCGGGTGGAATCCCGGCGACGCGCCGACCGAGGCGTTCGCCGCGAAGGCGCGGGAGTTCCTGGACGCCGGTGTGCCGGTGGCGGCGATCTGCGGCGCGGTGGCGGGCTTGGCGCGGGAGGGCCTGCTGGACGACCGTGGGCACACCAGCGCGGTGCCGGAGTTCCTGGCGGCGACCGGGTATGCGGGCGGTGCGCTGTACCGCGAGGGCGATGCGGTGACGGACGGGGACCTGATCACGGCCGGTCCGACCGAGCCGGTGGCGTTCGCGCGGGAGATCTTCGCGCGGCTGGGCGTCTACAAGCCGGACATGCTGGACGCGTGGTTCCGGCTGCACGCGCACAGCGATGTCGCCGCCTACGCGGAGCTGATGTCGGCGTGACGGCGCCGGAGTTGCTGTCCCGGACGGCGTTGGCGGTCTTCCGGGTGCACGGCCAGATGCTTGAGGTGTCGGAGGAGTTGGCGCGCCCGGTCGGGTTGACGGCGGCGCGCTGGCAGGTGCTGGGCGCGGTGCTGCCGGAGCCGCTGCCGGTGTCGGGGATCGCGCGGGCGATGGGGTTGACCCGGCAGGGTGTGCAGCGGACCGCGGATCTGTTGGTGGAGCAGGGTTTGGCGGAGTACCGGCCGAATCCGGCGCATCAGCGGGCGAAGCTGCTGGCGGTCACCGAGGAGGGGCTGGCGGCGATCCACCGGATCCAGCCGGGGCACCGGGAGTTCGCGCAGCGGCTGTCGGAGAAGCTGGGTGCGGAGAAATTCGCGCAGGTGGCGGAATCGTTGGAGCAGTTGATCGCAGCTCTGGACTCGTTGGAGTGAGCCGATTCCGCGCCCAACTCCTGCACCGCCCTCTCGTCGGTGTGACCGACGTCGTGCGGCAACTGGTGGCGGTGCAGGCGCAGGACGTGTCGGCGTTCCCGCTGGCCATCCGGGTGCGCTCCACCGGTTTGTCGGCGGCGGATGTGGTGGCGGCGCGGGAGCGGCGTGAGATCGTCCGGTGCTGGGGTCCGCGCGGCACGTTGCATCTGATCGCCGTTGACGACCTGCCGTGGCTGTATCCGCTGGTAGCGCCCTCCCCTGCCGCCGCGCTGCGTCGGCTGCGGCAGCTCGACACCGACCCGGCAAAGGACGCCGCCGAGGCGCTCAAGGACCAAGGGCCGGTGACGAAGGCGGAGTTGGGTGAGCTGCTGGGCGCCGAAGGCCAGGCGATCGTGCACCTGGCGGCGTTGGCGGCCGGTCGCGGGCAGCTCGTGCTGGGTCCGGAGCGCGGCGGCAAGGCGACCTACGTGCACGCCGGTGACTGGCTCGGCGCTCCCCTGCCGACCTCTCTCGTCGACCGGGACGACGCCGTGCGGACGTTGGCCGCGCGCTACCGGGCGTCGCATGATCCGTGTGTGCCGGAGGATCTGGCGCAGTGGTCGGGTTTGCCGCTGGGCGAGATCCGACGCGCCTGGGGTACGGAGTCCACTGTGGAGGACGAGCCCGGCGAGGGCGTGCGGCTGTTGCCCGCCTACGACGAGTTCCTGCTGGGGTGGCGGTCGCGGGATCACGCGGTGCCGGCGGCCTACCGGAAGGCGATCCATCCCGGCGGCGGCGTCATCCGCTCCGCGGTCCTGGTGGACGGGCGTGTGGTCGGCACGTGGAAGGCGGGGCCGAAGGTGGAGCTGTTCGAGCCGGTCGACGCCCGTCTCGACGAGGAGATCGCCGACATGGCCCGGTTCCGCTAGGGGCGGGTGGCGCGGTCGAAGGTGTCGGCGAGTTCGCGGCCGAACTCGGTGGCGTCGACTTCGGGGTAGTGCACGAGGCCGATGACCATGGCGTCGATGGCGCCGATGATGGACACGGCCATGGCGTCGACGTTGAACCGGCCGAACTCGCCGGCTTCCTGGCCGGCGCGCAGGTGCCCGGCGAACAGGCCGAAGCGCGCGTCGACGAAGTCGGGGGTGGTCGGTGCGTTGCGGGCGATCTCCATCAGCGCGCGGACGTGGCCGGGGTGGGCGCGGACGAGTTCCATGTTGGACTCGAGGCGGGCGCGCAGCTTGGCGCGGTAGCCGGTGGCGGCCTCCATGCGGGGGCTGACGAAGTCGTACGCGACGGTGGTGGCCTCGGTGAGGACCTCGCGGATGAGGTCGTCCTTGTTGGCGAAGTGGTAGGAGATCATGCCGGTGCTGGACAGGCCGGCCTGTTTGGCGATGCGCGTGAAGGAGGTGGCGGCGTAGCCGTGCTCGGCGATCACGGCGATGGCCGCGGCGACGATCTGGGCGCGCCGGGCGCTCTCGGTGAAGGTCCTCCTCTTGGGCGGGTTTGCGCGCATGAGCAATATGTAGCACGAGTGAGCTAGGGAGGTCGGTTGCGGTGGAGGCGTTCGTGCGGGAGCACACCACTGCCCGGGCGACGGAGTTCGTGCCGGAGGTGGTGTTGCGGGTCGCCGAGGACGTGACGCCGCTGTGGGAGCTCACGGGGGCGTCGGAGCCGCCGTTCTGGGCGTTTCCCTGGGCCGGCGGGCAGGGCGTGGCCCGCTACGTGCTGGACAACCCGCAGGTCGTGGTGGGTAAGCGGGTGTTCGACCTGGCGTGCGGGTCGGGGCTGGTGGCGATCGCCGCGGCGCTGGCCGGGGCGGGTGCTGTGACGGCGTGCGATGTGGACGAGATGGCGCTGGTGGCGGCGCGGATCAATGCCGAGGCGAACGGGGTGACGCTGGAGACGCTGCACGCGGATGTGCTGGCGACGGGCGTCGACGCCGAGGTGGTGCTGGCCGGGGACGTGTTCTACGACCGGGACATGGCCCACGCGGTGCTGCCGTTCCTGCGGCGGGCCGCGGCCGGTGGGGCGGTGGTGTTGGTGGGCGATCCGAGCCGGCCGTACCTGCCGAAGGCGGAGTTCGAGCGGGTGGCCGGGTACGAGGTGCCGGTCCCCCGGTCCCTGGAGGGGGTGGCGGTGCTGCCGACCACGGTGTGGCGACCTAGGGTCTAGATCATGGCTGTTGCGACCACGAATGCGGTGGACCGCGCCGCGCTGACGGAGTTCCTGCGCACGCGGCACCGGGCGATCATCATCACCACGCGGGCCGACGGCGGCCCGCAGTCCTCGCCGGTGACGTGCGGGGTGGACGGGCAGGGCCGGATCGTGGTGTCGACGTATCCGGAGCGGGCCAAGGCGCGCAACGCCCGGCGGGATCCGCGGGTGTCGTTCTGTGTGCTGTCCGACGAGTGGGACGGCCCCTACGTGCACGTTGAGGGCCGGGCGGAGGTGCTGGACCTGCCGGAGGCGCTGGAGCCGCTGGTGGACTACTTCCGGGGCATCTCCGGCGAGCACCCGAACTGGGACGAGTACCGGGAGGCGATGGTCCGTCAGGGCAAGTGCCTGATCCGGGTGGAGCCGACCCGGTGGGGTCCGGTGGCCACGGGTGGTTTCCCGGCGCGGCTGGCCTGAGGCCCTTCCCCGAGTGTCGCTGCGGCGGCATTCGGGGAATTAGCTGACCGAATGCTCGTGAGGGAGATCCCTGGATTCGATTTCGTTGACGGCGTCGCCGTCAACGCCGCCGAAGGAGCTGTGCCGGCCGCTGCCGCCCGGCGTCCAGCACCCGTGCCCCCGGCCGCACACCGGTCGCGTCGAGGATGAAGTCGATCTCAGCGGCGGTCTGGGCCGGCGGCACGGCGGCGCGCCAGAACGTGTTGGCCAGTTCGGTGAAGAAATCCGTGCACCACGGCAAGGTGACTGCGAGAAACGGAAGTCGCTGGGTTCACCGGGCACGGCGAACCACACGCCCGGTGGGTCCGGGGGTGCCCATGGCATCAACCTTTGCCTTGACGGTACGTCGGAGCTGGTCTTACAGCGCCGCCCAGGCGCCGCCCCAGCCGATGGGGTCCTCCAGCAGCGTGCAGACCGTGCCGAACGGGTCGGCGACGGCGGCCATCACGCCGGTGGGGACCTCGCGGGGGTCGATGAGCACCGTGCCGCCGTTCTCGGCGGCGGTGTCGGTGACGAGCTGGATGTCGGTGGCGGCGAGGTAGCACATCCAGGAGGTGCCCATGTCGGCGGCGATGGCCTCGTCGACGAGCAGCCGGCCGGCGATGGCTCGGGCGCCGGTGTCGTCGGGGGCGTCGAACAGGGCGAAGGGCTTGATGTCGGCGCCCTCGCCGGGGGCCCGCAGTGTCCAGCCGAGGTGCTGGGCCCAGTAGTCGTCGGTGGTGTCGGCGGTCATGAGCTCGACCCAGCAGGGTTCGCCGTGCCGGGGCGGGGGCGCCCACGGTCCGTGCCGGACGCGCCCGGGGTCGAGGGTGGCGGTGACGCCGGCGGGGTCGGCCAGCAGCGCCGTCGGCCGGCCGCCGAGTACGACGTGCCAGCCGGGGGTCTCCCACTCGACGGGTCTTCGGATCAGGGCGGCCAGCCGGTCGCCGACCCAGCACCGCATGGTCCCGTCGTCGGCCGGCATCACGATCCAGCCGAACAGGGCGCGGTAGTAGTCGGCCGATCCGGCCGGATCGTTGCTGCGCAGTTCGACGCGGCGCAGTCCCTTGACGGGGACGTCCTCGGGCACGGGGCGGGTCCTTCCCTGGGCGCGTGCGGGCGTGGCGGCGGCAGGCGTCAGGAACGCCCATCCTCGGCCGTGGGCAGGTGGTCGGACAATGCGCCGTCCGGCGGCTTCAGCACGCTGCCCAGGGGTTTGGGCTTGCCGAGGTGGAAGCCCTGGCCGACGGAGACGCCGAGCTTGGACAGCATCTCCACCTGGGCGGGCCGCTCGACCCACTCGGCGACCACGGACAGGTCGAAGCCGCGGGCGATCTCCAGGATGCCGGAGACCAGCACGGCGTCGCGGGTGCCGGAGTCGATGCCGCGGACGAACTCGCCGTCGATCTTGAGGCCGGTGATCGGCAGGTGCTTGAGGTGCACGAAGGAGCCGAAGCCGGCGCCGAAGTCGTCCAGGGCGATCCGGCAGCCGGTGGCGCGGACCTGGTGGGCGAGGCTGCGGGCGGCGTCGAGGTTGGTGACGGCCGCGGTCTCGGTGATCTCGAAGCCGAGCCGGCCCGGGGCGACGCCGGAGGAGGCGAGCCGGTCGAGCACGAAGTCGGCGAAGTCCTCGTCCTCCAGGGTTCGCCCGGAGACGTTGACGTCGAAGCGCAGGTTGGGGTCGGGGTGGGCGACCAGGGTGTCGATGGCCTTGCCGAACACCCAGCGGTCGATCTCCAGGACGAGGTCGCTGCGTTCGGCGGCGGGCAGGAAGTCGGCCGGGCCGAGCAGCGGGAGCTGACCGTCCTCCAGGCGCAGCAGCAGCTCGTAGCCGAGGGTTCGGCCGGAGGACAGGGCGACGATGGGCATGGCGTGCAGCGCCAGGTCGCCGTGTTCGAGGGCCTTGCGCAGGCGGTCCTGCACGGAGACGCGCTTGGCGGTGTCGGCGTAGTGGCCGGGGTCGTAGACGGTGACGCGGTTGCGGCCGGCCGCCTTAGACGCGTAGAGGGCGAGGTCGGCGTTGGCCAGCACCGCTTCCCAGCCCTCGCCGGAGGTGAAGCCGGCGACGCCGGTGCTGACGGTCATCCGGGTGGTCGCGCCGCCGGCGACCAGCGGCAGGCCGGCGACGGCGTCGCGCAGGCGGCCGGCGACCTCGGCGGCGTCCTGCTCCTGGTAGCCGGGCAGCACGACCGCGAACTCGTCGCCGCCGAGGCGGCCGAGCAGCTGGCCGGGGTCGAGGCGTTCGCGCAGGGCGGCGGCCATGGTGCGCATGAGCCGGTCCCCCACGGCGTGGCCGCGCAGGTCGTTGACGTCCTTGAAGTTGTCCAGGTCGAGCAGCAGCAGCGAGCCGGTGCCGCCGGTGGCCAGGTGCCGCTCCAGCTCGCGGGTCAGCGCGCGGCGGTTGGGCAGGCCGGTGAGCGGGTCCTCCTCGGCGAGCTGGCGCAGCTCGTCCTGCAGGCGGCGGTCCTGGGTGACGTCGTGGCAGGTGCCCATCATGCGCACGGGCGTGCCGTCCTCGTCGCAGATGACCTCGCCGAAGCACTCGAAGAAGCGCTCGTTGTCGACGCCGACGAACATGCGGTGGGAGTAGGTGAACCGCTCGCCGTTGGCGCGGGCCACCGCGAGGCTGGTCTCGATCATCTGGCGGTCGTCCGGGTTGACCAGGGCGATGTAGCCGGCGTAGTCCAGCTCGGTGCCGGGCTCCAGGCCGAACATGTCCAGTAGGGCGTCCGACCACAGCACGCGGTCGGTGGTGATGTCCCACTCCCAGTTGCCCATGCGGCCCAGCACCTGGGCCCGGCGCAGCGCGTTGGCCTGCTGGGTGGCCTCCAGCTCGCGGTCGCGCCACGAGGTGATGTCCATGATCCGGTAGAGCAGCTGGTCGCCGCCGGGCAGCGCGGTGCAGCTGATCTCCAGCCAGCGGTGCTCGCCGTCGTCCTGGCCCGCGGCCTGCACGACCAGGCCGGTCTGCGGGGTCTCCGGGGCGCCCGGCAGCAGCGCCGGCAGCGACCTGCCCAACGCCTGGTCGGCGGGCACGCCGATGAGCGTGCCCAGCGCCGGGTTCGCCCAGCTCAGTTTGCCGTGCAGGTCCGTGACCCCGAATCCGACGTCCGCCCAGCGCAGGACGTGGTTGTGCACGGCGCCGTGGTCCGCCACCAGCTCCTCCTTGCCACCCGGCGCCATAGTTGTCGGTTCACCGCCCACTGGGCAAGCCCGCGCCGGTCACCGTAGGCGTTCCAACCCCGTGGCGGTGCCCAGCAGTGCCCGCGCCATGGAGTGCAGTTCGTCCGGTTCCGCCCCGTCGGCGACCGCGGTCGCGATGTCCTCGGCGGCGCACCGGAGCTGGAAAAGTCGGTCCTGGAGGTTGGCCAGCTCGGTGCTGGACAGCACCACGGCGTCCTCGGGCAGGCCGCCGCGCTGCACGGCGCTGCGACGCTCGTAGGCGCGCTGCCGGCAGGTCTGGGCGCAGTACTGGCGGCGGCGCCCGAACTGGCCGTCCGCGGGCAGGCGTTGGCCGCACCACGCGCAGTGGCGTGCCGCCTCCCGTCGCCGGGTGGTGGTGACCTCCATGGGCGGCGAGGTTATCCGTACATCTGATGGACACCGAAAGCGCCACGCCGCTGAGGCAGACTGCGCACTGTGCGAAGTGGACATCCCTACCTTGACGACGGACCGCACCCGCGCGCGCTGGCGCACCGGGGCTGGCACGTGGGCGACCTGGCCGGCATGGAGAACTCGATGAGCGCGTTCCGGCGTGCGATCGAGGAGGGCTACCGGTACATCGAGACCGACGTGCAGGCCACCACGGACGGGGTGGTCGTGGTGCAGCACGACGACGTGCTGGACCGCACCACGGACCGGCAGGGGGTGATCGCGAAGCTGCCGTGGTCGGAGGTCGGGCGGGCGATGGTCGGCGGGCGGGAGCAGATCCCGACGTTGGAGGCCGTGCTGGAGGAGCTGCCGGCCGCGCGGCTGAACGTGGACGTGAAGGCGGACAACGCCGCCGGTCCGGTGCTGCGGGTGCTGGAGCGGTGCAACGCGTGGGACCGGGTGTGCCTGGCGTCGTTCTCCGACGCGCGGCTGGCCCGGCTGCGCAAGATCGCCGGGCCGCGGCTGACCACGTCGATGGGGCCGGGGACGGTGTTCGCGCTGTGGTCCTCGGGGCGGTGGCCGGTGCTGGGGACGCGCCGGTTCGTGCGGGGTCAGATGGCGCAGGTCCCGGAGCAGCAGGGGCCGCTGCGGGTGGTGGACCGCCGGTTCGTGGACGCCGCGCACCGGTTGGGGGTGGAGGTGCACGTGTGGACGATCAACACCGAGGACCGGATGCGGGCGCTGTTGGACCTCGGTGTGGACGGCATCGTCACCGACCGTCCGGATCTGCTGCGTGACGTGCTGAAGTCGCGGGATGCCTGGCCGGCCTAGGGGCGGTAGCCGGCGGGCGGGTTGCCGAGCCAGGCGGCGGTCCAGGTCAGCCGGCCGAGCTGACCGGTGACGGTGATGCCGTTGGTGGCCTGGAGGTCGCGGACGGCCTGGCGGGTGGCGCCGTCGTAGCAGCCGGCGCTGGCGAAGACGTAGCCGAAAGTGGCCATGCGTTGCTGCCAGGTCCGCAGCGGCGGGTCGCAGTCGCCGGCGAGGTAGACCTTGCCGGGCCAGACTGGCACGGCGATGTAGGCGGCGTCGGTGGGTGTGGGGATGCGGCGGGAGGCGGCGTCCGCGTCGGGGGTGAGGCCGAGCTTGCCGCCGCACTCCCACGGCTGCCAGCCGCGCATCCGGTACAGGTAGAGCGCCCGGTAGTCCTGCTCGGCGGGACTGGCCTGGCTCGGCAGTCCGGTGCCGCCGACGCTGGCCCAGGTTGCCTGGTCGAACTGGTAGGCGCCGAAGTACTTCCCGTCCGGGGACACCGCGGTGTAGTTGTCGGTGGACTCGCACATCCGCAGCCGGTACCAGTCCAGCTTGGCGGGATCGGCTGCCGCCACTCCCGCGCACACGATCAGCAGTGCCGCGACGACCAGCGGCAATCGGGTGATCACGGTCCGAAGGTAGGTGCCTTGCGGTGCTGTCACAACTTGGTGACCCGCATGGCTGGCGGCTGGTGATCATGGGTACGGTTTCGCACCACCCCGACGACGACGCCGGAAGGCAGCGATGACTGAGGCCACCACCCAGGCCGCCGGCGACCCGGCGATCAAGCGGCTGCGTTTCGGCTGGTACAGCTACGGCTGGGCGGCGCAGGTGTTCGAGACCACGGTGCTGGCGGTGTTCATGAGCCGCTACCTGCCGGCGGTGGCCACCCACGCGGTCGGCGAGACGGGCCGCCTGCACGTGCTGGGCATCCCGATCGCGCCGGGCTCGCTGTTCACCTACACCATCTCGCTGGGCTCGATCCTGCTGATCGTGCTGATGCCGATCGTGGGGGCGTTCGCCGACCGCACGGGCCGCAAGCGGCAGATGCTGTTCGCGTTCGCCTACGTGGGCGCGTTGTCGTGCGCGTTGATGGTGTTCGTGGGCCTGAACGACTGGGTGCTGGGCTCGGTGCTGTTCATGGTCGCGTTCCTGACGTACAAGTGCGCGCGGGTGGTCTACAACTCGCTGCTGCCGGACCTGGCCGGCTCCGACGAGCGGGACGCGGTGTCGTCGGTGGGCTGGGCGGCCGGCTACCTGGGCGGCGGCACGCTGCTGGCGCTGAACTTCGTGGCGAGCTTCCTGATCAGCGACAGCGCGGTGCTGGCGCGGATCTCCCTGTGCAGCGCCGGCATCTGGTGGGCGGCGTTCATGATCATCCCGGCGGTGATCCTGCGGCACATACCCATGCACTCCGACACCCACGCGCCGGCGGCGGGCTCGGCGTTCACCGCGGGCTTCAAGGAGCTCGGCGACACGCTCAAGCACCTGCGGCTGTACCCGTGGACGCTGCTGTTCCTGCTGGCCTACCTCGTCTACTACGACGGCATCGCGACCACCACCACACTGGCCGCCGACTACGGGCAGAACGAGCTCAAGCTGGGCGAGACGACGCTGCTGTCGGCGATCCTGCTGGTGCAGTTCGCCTCGTTCGGCGGCGTGCTGCTGCTGGGCAAGCTGTCCGAGCGGTGGGGCGCCAAGGTGGTCGTGTCCTGGTCGCTGGTGGTGTGGTCGGTCCTGATCACGCTGGCCTACTTCCTCCAGGCCGGCCAGCCGGTGCAGTTCTACCTGCTGGCGATCGGGATCTCGCTGGTGCTGGGCGGCAGCCAGGCGCTGTCGCGGTCGATGTTCGCCAGCATGATCCCGAACGGCAAGGAGGCGGAGTACTTCAGCCTGTTCGAGATCTCCAGCTCGGGCACGTCGGCGCTGGGCCCGCTGGTGTTCGGGCTGGTGCTCCAGAACACCGGCAGCTACCGGTCGGCGATCTTCTCGCTGATCGCGTTCTTCGTGCTCGGCCTGATCCTGTTGCTGCTGGTCAACGTGCGCAAGGCGATCACCGCCGCGGGCAATCCGCTGCCGGCCACCTTGAACCGTGAGCGGTAACAAATTGAACGTTCAAAATCAATGCCTGCATTGTGTGATGTTGACTACAGCTCTAGGCTGAGACAGTTCTGTCCGGGCTATCTCTCAGCGTGAGGGAAGTGAACCCCCAATGGCGTGGGCATCCGGCAGCGTGACGCCGCGCGCGCTGTTCGACCGCCGCACCGCTCCCATCGACGACCTCGCCGGGCACGCCGAGGACGTCGCACGTGCCTGCCACGCCATGGCCGTCCGCTTCCACCGCGGCGGCAAGCTCGTGGTGTTCGGCAACGGCGGGTCCTGCACCGACGCCCAGCACGTCGCCGTGGAGTTCGTGCACCCGGTGATCGTGGGCAAGCGGGCGCTGCCGGCCATCTCGCTGACCTCCGACGTCGCGACGCTGACGAGCGTGGCGACCGACGAGGGCCTCGAGGAGGTGTTCGCGCATCAGATCCGGTTCCTGGCCGAATCCACCGACATCGCGCTGGCGCTGTCGGTCGACGGCGACTGCCCCAACGTGCTGCGCGGCCTCGCCGCGGCGCGCGAGCTGGGCATGCTGACCGTGGCGCTGATCGGCGGGGACGGCGGCCGGATCGCGCGGGAGCGGGCCGCCGACCATGTGCTGGTGGCCCGCTCCGACGACCCGCGGGTCGTCAAGGAGGTGCACGTGACCACCTACCACGTGCTGTGGGAGCTGGTGCACGTGTTCTTCGAGCAGCCGGGCGTGCTTGATCCGACGGTCCTGCGATGATCACCGGATCAGGGGATTCCCCCCACTGCTCGGCTAACGGCTGCATCACCTGTGGCGACACGGCGGTGGTGGTCACCGTGGTGGAGCTGCTGCCCGACGGGCTGGCGATCGTGGACACCGGCTCGGGTCGGGAGGAGGTCAGCGTCGCCCTGGTGGACGCACACGTCGGCGGCAGCGTGCTCGTGCATGCGAGCGAAGCGATAGCCGTCATCCAGGAAGGTCCGCAATGACCACCGACGAGGTGGAGTCGCTCTACCCGTTCCTCTACGCCGACAAGGTCGACCTGGACGCGGTGCTGGCGCAGGTCAGCGCCTCCACCGCGGCGAAGGCGGCCGAGATCACCCAGCTGCGCGCGAAGGTGCTGGCCGCCGACGGCGACCGGCTCGCCGCATGCGCGGCCGAGATGGCGGCGCGGTTCGCCGACGGCGGGCGGCTGCTGTCGTTCGGCAACGGCGGCTCCTCCACCGACGCGCAGGAGGTCGCGGGCCTGTTCCTGGCCCCCGGCGAGGGTTTCCGGCCGCTGCCGGCGTTCTGCCTGACCAACGACATCGCCGTGGTCACCGCGCTGACCAACGACATCGGCTTCGACGTGGTGTTCGCCCGCCAGCTGGCCGCGCTGGCCCGGCCGGGCGACATCGCGGTGGGGCTGTCCACCAGCGGCAACTCGGCCAACCTGCTGGCCGCCTTCGACGAGGCGGGCCGGCGGGGGCTGCTGACCGTCGGCATCGCCGGCTACGACGGCGGCCGGATGGCCGAGCTCGACTCCATCGACCACCTGTTCACGGTGCCGTCCGCATCGGTGCACCGCGTGCAGGAGGCCCAGACCACCATTTACCACGTGCTGTGGGAACTCGTTCTCGACCAGCTCAGGGGTGATGACCAGTGAGCACCACCGAAGAACAGCCCATCCACATTCTCTGGATCAACGCCGGGCTGAGCTGCGACGGGGACTCCGTCGCGCTGACCGCGGCGACCCAGCCCAGCATCGAGGAGATCGTGCTGGGCGCGCTACCCGGCCTGCCCAAGATCGCCGTGCACTGGCCGCTGATCGACTTCGAGTGCGGTCCGGTGCAGGGCGCGGACAACTTCATCGACTGGTTCCACAAGGCCGACGCCGGCGAGCTCGAACCGTTCGTGCTCGTGGTGGAGGGCTCGATCCCGAACGAGTCGATCAAGTCCGAGGGCTACTGGTGCGGGTTCGGCAACAACCCCGACACCGACCAGCCGATGACCACCAGCGAGTGGCTGGACCGGCTGGCGCCCAAGGCGCTGGCGGTGCTCGCGGTGGGCACCTGCGCCGCCTACGGCGGCATCCACGCGATGGCCGGCAACCCGACCGGCGCGATGGGCGTGCCGGACTACCTCGGCTGGGACTGGAAGTCCAAGGCGGGCATCCCGATCGTGTGCGTGCCGGGCTGCCCGATCCACCCGGACAACCTGTCCGAGACGATCCTGTACCTGCTGTACCTGGCCGCGGGCCAGGCGCCGATGATCCCGCTGGACGAGCAGCTGCGCCCGCAGTGGCTGTTCGGCAACACCGTGCACGAGGGCTGCGACCGGGCCGGCTACTACGAGCAGGGCCAGTTCGCCTCCGAGTACGGCTCCCCCAAGTGCCTGGTCAAGATCGGCTGCTGGGGGCCGGTGGTGAAGTGCAACGTGCCCAAGCGGGGCTGGATCAACGGCATCGGCGGCTGCCCCAACGTGGGCGGCATCTGCATCGGCTGCACCATGCCGGGCTTCCCCGACCAGTTCATGCCGTTCATGGACGAGCCGCCCGGCGCCCGGGTGTCGGCCGCGGCCAGCGGCGCGTACGGGTCGGTGATCCGCCGGCTGCGCGGCATCACGCTGCGCAAGGCCAACCGCGAGCCCAAGTGGCGGGCCAAGGGCAAGGAGCTGCACACCGGCTACACGTCGTCCTGGCGGTAGGAGACCCCACCATGACCACATCATCGGACAACCTCGTTGAGATGTCGTGGGACCCGATCACCCGGATCGTGGGCAGCCTCGGCATCTACACCAAGATCGACTGGGCGGCCAAGCGCGTGGTGGAGTGCCACTCCACCTCCTCGGTGTTCCGCGGCTACAGCATCTTCATGAAGGGCAAGGACCCCCGCGACGCGCACTTCATCACCAGCCGGATCTGCGGGATCTGCGGCGACAACCACGCCACCTGCTCGGTCTACAACCAGAACATGGCCTACGGGGTGCGGCCGCCGCACCTGGGCGAGTGGATCATCAACCTCGGCGAGGCCGCCGAGTACATGTTCGACCACAACATCTTCCAGGAGAACCTGGTCGGCGTGGACTACTGCGAGCGCATGGTCCGCGAGACCAACCCGGGCGTGCTGGAGCTGGCCAACCGCACCGAGGCGCCGCACGCCGCCGAGCACGGCTACCGGTTCATCGGCGACATCATGCGGTCGCTCAACCCGCTGGAGGGCGAGTTCTACCGCGAGGCGCTGCAGGTGTCCCGCTCCACGCGGGAGATGTTCTGCCTGATGGAGGGGCGCCACGTGCACCCGTCCACGCTCTACCCCGGCGGCGTCGGCACGGTGGCGACGGTGCAGCTGTTCACCGACTACCTGACCCGGCTGATGCGGTACGTGGAGTTCATGAAGCGGGTCGTGCCGATGCACGACGACCTGTTCGACTTCTTCTACGAGGCGCTGCCCGGCTACGAGGAGGTCGGCCGCCGCCGCGTGCTGCTGGGCTGCTGGGGCTCGCTCAACGACCCGACCGCCTGCGACTTCACCTACCGCAACATGGCCGACTGGGGCCGCAAGATGTTCGTCACCCCCGGGGTCGTGGTCGACGGCAAGCTGGTCACCACCAGCCTGGTCGACATCAACCTGGGCATCCGGATCCTGCTGGGCTCCTCGTTCTACGAGGACTGGGAGGACCAGGAGATGTTCGTGACGCAGGACCCGCTGGGCAACCCGGTGGACCGGCGCCACCCCTGGAACCAGCACACCATCCCCCGCCCGGCCAAGCGGGACTTCGACGACAAGTACTCGTGGACGATGTCGCCGCGCTGGTTCGACGGCACCGACCACCTCGCCCTGGACACCGGCGGCGGCCCGATCGCCCGGCTGTGGACGACGGCGCTGGCCAACCTGGTGCACACCCCGTACGTGAACTCCACCGGCCACTCGGTGCGCATCGACCTGCCGCGCACGGCGACCAGGCCGGAGGCCAGCTTCGAGTGGAAGATTCCACAGTGGAGCAACGCCCTGGAGCGCAACCGGGCGCGCACCTACTTCCAGGCCTACTCCGCCGGCTTGGCGCTGCACTTCGTGGAGCAGGCGCTGGCCGAGATCCGCGGCGGGCACACCAAGACGTGGGAGAAGTTCGCGGTGCCGGACGAGGCGATCAGCTGCGGCTTCACCGAGGCGGTGCGCGGCGTGCTGTCGCACCACATGGTCATCCGCGGCGGCAAGATCGCCAACTACCACCCGTACCCGCCGACGCCGTGGAACGGCAGCGTGCGGGACTCCTTCGGCACGCCCGGCCCGTACGAGGACGCGGTGCAGAACACACCGATCTTCGAGGAGAACACGCAGGAGAACTTCAAGGGCATCGACATCATGCGCGCGGTGCGCAGCTTCGACCCGTGCCTGCCGTGCGGCGTCCACATGAACCTGTCCACCGGAAAGGTGATCGACAAGATGCACACCCCGCACGCCTTCGGCTCCGCCCTCGGGGAGTGACGGGTGGCCTCGGCTGGTGAGGTCGGCGACCGCGTCGAGCGGCTGCTGGCGGAGTTCGAGCAGGTCGCCGACCCGACGCTGGCGGCCCGCGCGGAGGAGCTGGTCCGCACGGTCGTCGAGTTCTACGGGGCCGCGCTGGAGCGGGTCGTGGAGCTGGCGCCCGAGCCGGTGCTGGAACGGCTGGCCGACGACCCGCTGGTCTCCGGCGTGCTGGTGGTGCACGACCTGCACCCGCACAGCCTCCAGCAGCGGGTGCAGCACGCCCTGGACGCGGTGCGGCCCTACCTGGGGTCGCACTCCGGGGACGTCAGCCTGGTGGAGATCACCGACGAGGGCGTGCTGCGGCTGGCGCTGGGCGGCAGCTGCAACGGCTGCCCGTCCTCGATGGTCACCGTGAAGCTGGCCATCGAGCAGGCGATCGAGCACGCCGCCCCGGAGATCGCCCGCATCGACGTCGAGGGCGCTGTGTCGGATCCTTCTGGTCCGCAGCAGACCGGGCCCGGCGGGCGGCCGCTGCTGCCGATCGTGACCGCCGAAAAAGGATCTTGGGCGGACAAGGCGTCGTGGGTGGAGCTCGGCGAGGCCCGCATGGTCGCGGTCGGCACCGTCTCCTCGGCGCAGGTCCGCGGCGCGGCGACGGTCGTCTGCAACGCCGAGGGCACGTTCTACGCCTACCGGGACCGCTGCCCGGCGTGCCGGGAGGCGTTGTCCGGCGGGCACTTCGACGGCCGGGTGCTGTCCTGCCCGGCGTGCGGCGCGGGCTACGACGTGGTGCTGGCGGGTCGGGCGGTGTCCGGCGACGGGCACCTGGATCCGCTGCCGCTGCTGGCCGAGGACGGGACGATCCGGGTCGCGGTGCCGGCATGACGTCAGGGCTCAGGCGGTTCGCGAAGCGCGTCCCCACCGAGCAGGTGGAGCGGTGCGAGATGTGCGCGCGACCGATCGCCCACGAGCACTCGCACGTGGTCAACACCGAGTCGCGGGCGATCCTGTGCGCCTGCCGGCCGTGCTATCTGCTGTTCACGCACGAGGGCGCCGGCAAGCACCGGGCGATCCCCGAGCGGTACGTGCACGTGGCCGACCTGGCCGGCGGCCGGGCGCTGTGGGAGTCGGCGGGCATCCCGGTGCGGATGGCGTTCGTGTTCACCAACTCCGAGCTGGACGCGCCGGTGGCGTTCTACCCGAGCCCCGCCGGCGCGACGGAGTGCCTGCTGCCGCTGGAGTCCTGGACTCAGCTGCTGGCCGACAACCCCGCGCTGGCCGATCTCGCGCCGGACGTAGAGGCGCTGCTGGTGTGTGTTAATTCCCTTGGGCAGGACGGGGACCGGTTCGAGGGGTTCCTGGTGCCGATCGACGCCTGCTACCGGCTGGTGGGCGTGGTGCGGCTGAACTGGAAGGGTTTCGACGGCGGCACCGAGGCGTGGCGGGAGATCGACGCCTTCTTCGCCGACCTGCGGGAACGGGGCCGTCATGGCTGAGCTGGCCTTCGAGTGCCTGGACGTGCACCCGCTGCGCTACGGCGTGGCGCCGGCGCTGGTGTTCCGGCTGCACATCGCGGAGGTCAACGCCGCCGAGCTGCACGCCATCGCGCTGCGGGTGCAGATCCGCATCGAGCCGCAGCTGCGCCAGTACGCCGAGCACGAGGCCGAGCTGCTGACGTACCTGTTCGGGGAGCGGGCGCGGTGGGGCGAGACGCTCAAGCCGATGCAGTTCACGTCGGCGTCGGTGATGGTGCCCAGCTTCACCGGATCCACCGAGGTGGACCTGGAAGTGCCGTGCACGTACGACATGGAGGTGGCGGCCGGCAAGTACTTCCACGCCCTGGACGACGGCGTGGTGCCGATGGTGCTGCTGTTCTCGGGGACGGTGTTCGCCAAGGGAGACAAGGGTTTCTGGGTGCATCCGATCCCCTGGCACCAGCAGGCCAGCTACCGGATGCCGGTGTCGGTGTGGCGGGACATGATGGATTCCTACTTCCCGCACGAGGCGTGGATCCGGCTGGACCGCGACACCGTGGACGCGATGCTGCGGTACAAGTCCGCGAACGCCATTCCCACCTGGGACGACGCGATCCGGTCCCTGCTGAAGGAGACCGGGACATGAGCTCCTCGTCGCCCCTGGCAGCGATCGACCAGGCTCGGGCAGTGGCGGACGCCGTTCTTTATGAGGGCTATCTGCTCTATCCCTACCGGGCGTCCGCCACCAAGAATCGGATGCGCTGGCAGTTCGGGGTGCTGATGCCAGCGGCGTTCCCCGAGGAGCACTCCTCCAGCGTCACCCAGCTGCTGGTGGAGCCGGGCCTGCACACCACCCTGCACCTGCGGGTGCGGTTCCTTCAGGTGCAGGCCCGCACGGTCGAGGTCGACGGCGCCGCGGTGCCGTCGGTGACCATCGACGACAGCGACTGGACCAGTTGGGACGAGGCCGTGGAGCAGGAGGTCGACGCCGTGCTGCGGTTCGCCGACCTGCTGGCCGGTGACAACGTCGTGCCGTTCACCGTGGCGGGCGGCGTGACATCCGAGCGGCTTTCCGAGGATGCCTGCGTCGTCCGTACGCGATGGCCGCTGGTCGGCCAGCTGCGGCTGCGCGCCGACGCCCTGCCCGGCCCCTACGGGGCGTCGCGGCTGACCGTGGAGCTGGTCAACACCTCGGAGTGGTCCGGCACCGACCGCGACGAGGCGCTCCGGCACGCCCTGATCGCCGCGCACACGGTGATGTCGGTGTCCCCCGGCAAGTTCGTGTCGATGGTCGACCCGCCTGAGTGGGCGAAGCCCGCCGTCGCCGAGTGCCACAACCGGCACACGTGGCCGGTGCTGATCGGGGACGACGACACGGTGCTGTCTTCGCCGATCATCCTCTACGACTACCCGGCGATCGCCGAGGAGAGCGCCGGTGAGCTGTTCGACGGGTTGGAGATCGACGAGATCCTGTCGCTGCGAACGATGGCGCTGACCGACGAGGAGAAGCGCGAGGCGCGGGCGACCGACCCGCGCGCGGCCGAGATCGTGGACCGGGTGGACGCGATGCCGCCGGAGCTGCTGGACCGCCTGCACGGCACCATCCGGTACCTGCGCTCGGTGGAGCAGCAGGAGGACAAGCCCTGGTGGGACCCCGGCGCCGACGCCAGCGTGGATCCCGACACCGACAGCGTGATCGTCTCCGGCGTGCGGGTCGCGCGCGGCTCCCGGGTGCGGCTGCGGCCCGGCAAGAAACGGGCCGACGCGCAGGACATGTTCCTGGCCGGACGGGAGGCGACCGTGCAGGCCGTGCTGCACGACGTGGACGGCGACCTGCACCTGGCCGTGACCCTCGACGGCGACCTGGACCCCGCCTACGGCCGGTTCCGCTACTTCGCGTGCGAGGAGGTGGAGCCGCTGTGACGGTGCTGATCGCCGGCGTGGGCAACATCTTCCTCGGCGACGACGGTTTCGGCGTCGAGGTGGTGCATCGACTGTCCACTCGGGACCTGCCGGACGGGGTGCAGGTCCGCGACTACGGCGTGTCCGGCATGCACCTGGCGTTCGACCTGCTCGACGGCTACGACACCACCATCCTGGTCGACGCCACCTCCCGCGGCGACGCCCCCGGCACGGTGTACGTCGTCGAGCTCGACCCCGTCACCGAACCGTCGGGGCCGGTCGACGCCCACGGCATGCAGCCGGACGTCGTCATGCAGCTGCTCGCGATGCTGGGCGGGCACCCCGGTCGAGTGCTCCTGGTGGGCTGCGAGCCGGCGAGCGTGACCGACCACATCGGACTGTCCCCACTGGTTGCCGCAGCGGTGGAGGTGGCCGTCGAGAAGGTGATCGAACTCGTGGAGGTGTGTGATGTGCCTGGGCATTCCCGGTGAGGTCATCGAGATCCTGACCGACCGGCCCGACCTGGCCAAGGTCGACGTCAGCGGCGTGAAGCGCGCCATCAACATCGGCCTGCTGGAGGGCGAGTCGGTGGCGCCCGGCGACTGGGTGCTCATCCACGTCGGCTTCGCCCTGTCCAAGATCGACGAGGGCGAGGCGCGGGCGGCGATGGAGTTCCTGGAGTCCATCGGCAAGGCCTACGAGGACGAGATGGCCGCGCTGGCCGCCTCCCGGATCGAGGAGTAGACGTGCGTTTCGTCGACGAGTTCCGCGACGCCGACAAGGCGAGGGCGCTGGCGTCGAAGATCGCCGGGCTGTGCGAGCCGGGCCGCCGCTACAAGTTCATGGAGGTCTGCGGCGGGCACACCCACACCATCTACAAGCACGGCCTGGAGGACTACCTGCCCGAGCAGGTGCAGCTGGTGCACGGCCCGGGCTGCCCGGTGTGCGTGATCCCGATGGGCCGGGTCGACGACGCCATCCACATCGCCCGCCGGCCCGAGGTGATCATGACCTCGTTCGGGGACATGATGCGGGTGCCCGGCAGCGGCGGGAACTTCTTCGACTCCAACGCCGAGGGCACGACCATCCGGATGGTGTACTCGCCGCTGGACTCGCTGAAGCTGGCCCGGCAGAACCCCGACAAGCAGGTCGTGTTCATGGCCATCGGGTTCGAGACCACCGCGCCGTCCACCGCGATGACGCTGCTGCGCGCGGCCGCCGAGGGCCTGGACAACTTCTCGGTGTTCTGCAACCACGTGACGATCATCCCGGCGATCAAGGCCATCCTGGACTCGCCCGACCTGCGGCTGGACGGCTTCATCGGCCCCGGGCACGTGTCCACGGTGATCGGCTGCCGGCCGTACGAGTTCATCGCCGGCTCCTACGGCAAGCCGGTGGTGGTGGCCGGCTTCGAGCCGCTGGACATCCTCCAGTCCATCTACATGCTGATGGTGCAGCTGCACGAGGGCCGCTCCGAGGTGGAGAACCAGTACTCGCGGGTGGTGCCGTGGCAGGGCAACCCGGTGGCGCTCAAGGTGATCAACCAGACCATGCAGCTGCGGCCCTACTTCGAGTGGCGGGGCCTGGGCTTCATCTCGCACTCGGCGCTGCGCGTCCGCGACGACTACGCCTCGTTCGACGCCGAGGCCCGCTTCGAGGTGCCCGGCGTGCGGGTGGCCGACCCGAAGGCGTGCCAGTGCGGCGAGGTCCTCAAGGGCGTGCTGAAACCGTGGGAGTGCAAGGTGTTCGGCACCGCCTGCACCCCGGAGACGCCGATCGGCACGTGCATGGTGTCGCCCGAGGGCGCCTGCGCCGCGTACTACAACTTCGGCCGGTTCAGCCGCAAGCGGGTGCAGGAGGTGACGATCGGATGATCGATCGCGAGCAGCAGGTGCTGGACCGGATCGAACGGGCGCGGCGGCGGCCGGCGAAGGTCCGCGAGGAGCGGATCACGCTGTCGCACGGCTCCGGCGGCAAGGCCACCCACACCCTGATCGAGGCGGTGTTCCTCGACGCGTTCGGCAACCCGGCGCTGGCGCCGCTGGAGGACGCCGCCCGGCTGCGGATCGGCGACGCCCGGCTGGCGCTGACCACCGACTCGTACGTGGTGTCGCCGCTGTTCTTCCCCGGCGGCGACATCGGCGACCTGGCCGTCAACGGGACCGTGAACGACCTGGCGGTGTCCGGGGCGACGCCACTGTACCTGACGTGCGGGTTCATCCTCGAGGAGGGCTTCCCGATCGCGGATCTGACCCGGATCGCGGCGTCCATGCGGGCGGCCGCGGACCGGGCCGGGGTCATGATCGTCACCGGCGACACCAAGGTCGTGCAGCGCGGCAAGGCCGACGGCTGCTACGTCAACACCGCCGGCGTCGGGGTCGTCGAGGGCTCGGCCGAACTCGGCGTCGCCGCAGTTCAGCCCGGAGATGCGATCTTGGTTTCCGGGCCCATCGGCGAGCACGGCGTGACCATCATGCTGGCCCGCGGCGAGCTCGACATCGAGGCGGACCTCGTCAGCGACACGGCCCCCTTGAACGGCCTGGTGGCAGAGTTGCTGGCCTCGACGTCCGGGGTGCACGCGATGCGCGACGCCACCCGGGGCGGCGTCGCGACCATCCTCAACGAGATCGCCACCGACGCGCAGGTGTCGGTGATCGTCGACGAGCACGCCATCCCGGTGAAGGCCGAAGTGCGGGGCGCGAGCGAGCTGCTGGGCATCGACCCCCTGTACGTGGCGTGCGAGGGCCGCCTGGTGGCCGCCGTGGCCGGTGATCAGGTCGACGCCGCGCTGGCGGCGATGCGCGCACACCCGTTGGGCACGCAGGCCGCCGTGATCGGGCGCGTGGAGGCCGACCAGCCCGGGATGGTGCTGCTCAACACCGCGTTCGGCGGCACTCGGATCGTGGACATGCTCGTCGGCGACCCTCTGCCCCGGATCTGTTGATGCACGAGCTGTCGCTGACGCAGGGCGTCGTGGAGGCGATCACCGACCGGCTCGGAGACCGCCGGGTCGCGATGGTGCGGCTGGAGATCGGGAAGCTGTCCGGGGTCGTGGTGGACTCCGTGCGGTTCTGCTTCGACCTGGTCGTCGCCGGCACGTCCTTGGAAGGCGCCCGGCTGGAGGTCGTGGAGCCCGGCGGCAGGGCGCGCTGCCGGGACTGCTCCGCGGAGTTCCTGTCCGACGACCCGATCCTGCTGTGTCCCTGCGGCTCCAGCGACGTCGAGGTGCTGGCCGGCATGGAGTTGCTGATCAAAGCCGTTCAATTGGCCCCTGGGGAGGTGGTCCCTGATGTGCGCGACGTGCGGGTGTAGCGACCACTCCCACGAGCACGGCGGCGGCACCGTGATCGACCTGGAGGAACGGCTGCTGGCCCGCAACGACCACCTCGCCTCGCACGTGCGGGAGTGGCTGGCCGGGATCGAGGTGCGGGCCTACAACCTGATGAGCTCCCCCGGCTCCGGCAAGACCACACTGCTGGAACGGACGGTGCGGGAGCTCGGGCTGCCGTGCTCGGTGATCGAGGGCGACCAGGAGACCACCTTCGACGCCGACCGCATCCGGGCCTCCGGGGTGCCCGCCGTGCAGGTCAACACCGGCGCCGGCTGCCACCTGGACGCCGTCATGGTCCGCAAGGCGCTGGCCGAGCTCGACCCGCCCGCCGGCTCCGTGGTGTTCATCGAGAACGTCGGCAACCTGGTGTGCCCCGGCCTGTTCGACCTCGGCGAGAACGGCCGGGTGGTGATCATGTCGGTCACCGAGGGCGAGGACAAGCCGCTGAAGTACCCGCACCTGGTGCGGACCGGCGACATCGTGCTGCTCAACAAGGTGGATCTGCTGCCGTACGTGGACTTCGACCGGGCCAAGTTCCTGCGCTGCCTGCGTCAGGTCAACCCGCACGCCCCGGTCCTGGAGGTGTCGGCGCGGACCGGCGAGGGGCTGGCGGACTGGTACGAGTGGCTGTCCCGGTAGTCCTCACGTCGCAGCTCCAGCTCCATGCCAGGTTCGCCAGAGGTCGGCGTAGTCCCCGCCGCTGTTGACGAGTTCGGTGTGCGTGCCGAGCTCGGCGAGGCGGCCGTCGCGCAGGACGATGATGCGGTCGGCGTCGTGGGCGGTGTGCAGGCGGTGGGCGATGGCGATGACGGTGCGGCCGGCGAGCACGGCGGCGAGGGCGCGTTCGGCGGATCGGGCGGCGGTCGGGTCGAGCATGGCGGTGGCTTCGTCGAGGACGAGGGTGTGCGGGTCGGCGAGGACAACGCGGGACAGCGCGAGTTCCTGGGCCCGGGCGGCGTCGAGATGGAAGGCGGAACGGCCGAGCTCGGTGTCCAGCCCGTGCGGGAGGTCGTCGACCCAGTGGGCGCCGACGGCGTGTAGGGCAGCGCGCAGGTCGTCGTCGGTGGCGGTGGGACGGGCCAGCAGCAGGTTGCCCCGCACGGTGTCACGGAAGACGTGCTGTTCCTGCGTGACCAGCACGATGTGTTCACGCAGCACATCGGGCGGCAGGTCGGCGACGGCGACGCCGCCGACGGTGACGGAACCGACGCGTGGCCGCTCCAAGCCGGCCAGCAGCCGGCCGAGTGTCGACTTGCCGGCACCGGAGGGGCCGACGATGGCGAGGTGTTCGCCGGGGCGGACGCGAAGGTCGATGCCGCTGAGCACGTCGCGGCCGGCGGTGTAGGCGAAGGACAGGCCGCTGACCTCGATCCGGTCGCCGGCAGGAGTGGCCGGTGCGGAAGGTCGGGGCTCGTGGACGGCGACGAGGCCCTCCAGCCGCGCGAACGACGCCGTCGAGCTCTGGAGCTGTTCGAGCCAGATCGACAGCGTCTCCAAGGGACCGGTCAGCTGCCGCACGTACATCGCGCACGTGACGACCGCGCCCAGGCCGAGCACGCCGTCGTCGTACAGCGCGCCACCGACGAGCAGGATCCCGACCAGCGGTAGCACGGCCGACACGTCGAGGACCGGATAGAGCACGGTCCGCAGCGACAGCGTGCGCATGACGTGGGTCCGGGAATCCTCGATGGCCGCGACGACGGCGTCGATCCGCCGGCGCTGAAGGCCGAGCGCCTCGACGGTGCGCGCGCCCGCTGCCGTCGACACGAGGACCTCGGCCAGCCGTGACGTGCTCGCAGCAGCGGCGAGGTAGGCCGACCGGGCCCGGCGCAGGTACCAGCGCAGCACGACGACGATCCCGAACAGTCCGACGACACCGCACGCGCCCAACAGCGGGTTGACGACGAGCACCGCGACCAGCACGAACGCCGCCTGCACGGCCGCCACCAGCAGTTCCGGCACGCCGGAACGCAGCGTCGCGGCGACGGTCGACACGTCGCCAGTCGCCCGTGTGGTCAGGTCGCCGGTCGACACCCTCGCCACCAGAGCCGCCGGCAGCGCGAGAACCCGCTCCAGGAACCGCTCGCGGACGGCGGCCGCCACGCGTTCGCCGAACCGGCCGCCGACGTGGCGGGTGAAGCGGGTCAGCACGAGCTGAGCCAGCGCGCACGCCACGATGAGCAGGGCGAGCCACGTGACGTCGCCGCCGACCTGCACGACGTCGACGATGCGACCCAGCAGGTACGGAGCGCCCAGGCCGGCGACGGTCGACAACGCGGTCAGCGCCAGCGTGAGCGCGAACGCCCCGGGATGGTCGCGGACGAGCGCGACGGCGGCGTGCCGGGCCGCGGCCGGCTCCGACACCGGCAGGGTCATGACGCGGCGTCCTCGGCCAGGCTGGCGAGACCATCCGCCGGTAACCGGGACTGCTCGCCAGCAGTTCACCGTGCGTGCCGGTGGCGGCCACATGGCCGTCGATCAGGTAGTGCACGACGTCGGCCTGCGCCAGCATTGTCGGCGATGTCGTGGTCACCAACGTCGTGGTCACCAACGTCGTGCGACCACGTCGCGCGGCCGGCAGCCGGTGGGCGATCAGTGCCTCGGTGTTCGCGTCCACAGCGGACGTCGGCTCCGTGGCCAGCAGGATCTCGGGGTCGGCGACCAGGGCGCGAGCCAACCGGACGCGTTGCCGCTGGCCGCCGGACAGCGTGCCGCCCAGCGCTGCGACCGCCGCGTCGAGGCCGTCCGGGAGACCGGCCAGGACGTCGTCGGCGGCGGCCGCGTGCACGGCGTGCCGCAGCACGTCGTCGCTCGGCTCCCAGCGACCGCTGAGCACCTCGCGCAGCGTGCCCGCGAAGATGTCGGCTTCGTTGTCGGCGACCAGGATTCGGTCCCGAAGCTGCGCGGCGGCGATGTCCCGCACCGGCACCCGGCCCCATCTCGCGTCGGACGGCGCGAACGCGCCCAGCCGATCGATGACGGCCGCCGATGTCGCGGGCCGGTCGGCGGCCAACGCCGTGAACCGGCCGGCCTCGACCCGCACGCCCGAGCCAGGATCGACCATGTCGGCAAGCCCGGCCGGCGCGTCGCCGCTGCCGGTGTGGGCGGCCGGCAGCGTGAGCACGGCGATCACCCGGCGGGCCGACACCATGGCCTGACTCAGCGCGGTGACGTCGTCGATCACTGCGGCCACCGGCACGACCAGCACGGCGACGTAGCCGTAGACGGCGATGAGGTCGCCGATCGACAGGGTGTGTGCGGCGGCCATACGCGCGGCCACCCACATGACCGCGGCCAGGAAGACCACCGGCAGGCCGACACCGATCGCCGGAATCCAGCTCGACACCGCGGCGACCCGGAACCCTTCCTCACGCAGCCCGGCGGACTGGTCCCGGTAGCGGCGGCCGAACTCGGCCTTGCCGCCGATCCCGTTGAGCACATGCAGGCCGTCGACGATGTCCACCATGCGGGCGGTCAGCCGGCCCTGCCGGGCGCGGTACTCGGTGAGGGTGCCGCGCAGCCGGCCCAGCACGGGTCCGATGACCACGCCGATCACCGGCACGCCCAGCAGCACGATCACCGCCAGCAGCCCGGAGATCGGCACGAGCAGGGCGGCGACGACGAGGTAGGCGATGACCGCGCCGACGCCGGGACCCACGAACGTCAGGCCGGTGCCGACGATCATCACGTCGGAGATGCCGATCGTCGCCACCTCGCCCGCGCCGACCTTGCGGTCCAGCTCGCCGCCGAGCCGCACGTTGTGCTCCACCAGCGCGCGGATGGTCCGGAACATGGCGTCGCGGCGCACCATCGTCAGGGTTCGGTGCCGCAGGATGCCGATGATCGCCGTCGCCACGGACACGCCGAGCAACACGGCGACCCATCCGAGCAGGGTGCCGAAGCGCCCGGAGCGCAACCCGTCGTCGACGGCGCGGGACAGCAGGTAGGGCGGCAGCGTCAGGCTGACCATCCAGGTCGTGCCGAGCACGGTGCCGCGGACGACGCGGCCGAGCTGACTGCCGATGAGCCAGCGCAGATAACGCGAGGCGGAACGAAGATCGGCCGGGCGCGGCTCCCGGAACGGTCGGTCGGCCATTGGTCCCCCCAGGTCCAGACTCCACTCACTGTAACGAGCGGACCCGTTGCCGCCGGCTCAGGAGGTGGTCACCGGGCGCCGCACGGCGGTGGCGACGCCCTGCGCCAACAGCACGAGGAAGCTGACCGCGGCGATGGTCAGCAGGACGTGGCCGTCGGAGGCGTCGCTGGACAGGATGGTGGTGGCATTGCCGGCGGGGTCGAAGCGGACGCTGATCTGCTGGCCCACGGTGATGTCGTCGTACTGCTCGCCGTTGCCGGTGATCGCGGACGGCCGGCCGCCGTCGCAGGCCAGGGCGAGGGTGTCGGTGGTGGCGTAGCCGGTGAGCCCTGGGGTGATGGACGTGACCTGACAGGAGACGTCGCTGCCGCGTTGGTACAGCACGTACGCTTCCGCGCCGGCCGCGCCGGTGACGAACAGGGCGAGCACCCCGGCGAAGGCGAGGATGGCCCCGACGGCGGGAAGGTCAGAGCTCAGCACGAAGATCAGGAACGCGAAGCCGGTGACCAGGAACCCGCCGATGATCGCGATGCCCAGCAGCCCGCCCCACAACCCGTCGGAGCCGTCGATGTGGTTCCAGGCGTAGGCCAGCGAGAGGCCCGCGCACACCAGCGGCAGGCCGAGCCCGAGCAGGATCCGCAGCGCAACCCTCACCCGGTGAGGATGGCATCGGCAAAACCGGGTGCGGGCGGGATTCGTCCTGATGTTGCATGACGGAATGACCGAGGGACCCTTGGCGGCGTTGCGGGAAGCGGTGGAACGGACCAGGGCGGTGACCCGGGATCGGCCGCCGACCGGGCTGGGCCATGACGACGCCGACGACAACGCCGGCACGATCGACACCGACAGCGCCCGGGACTTCGACCCATTGCCGCTGCTGACGGCCCTGCACGAGGCGGGCGCGCGGGTGGCGGTGATCGGGCAGGTGGCGGGCATCCTGCACGGCTCGCGCGAGCTGACCGGGGACCTCGACCTGTTGTGGGACGGCGATCCGGCGCAGGCAGAGGCGTTGGCCGAGGCCTTCACGGCGGTGGGGGCCGAGTTGGTGGACGACGACGGCCGGCCGGTTCCGTTGACGCCGCAGGCGTTCCTGCTGCCGAAAGTCCAGTTCGAGTCGTGCAACGCCAGCGGCGACTGCTGCACGGTGGCCCTGCCGTGGGGGACGCTGCCGGTGCGGGAGTTCCTGGACCGGGCGCTGACGGTGTCGGGCCCGGACGGCTTGGAGGTGCGCTACCTGAGACGGGAGGACCTGATCGCGATGCGGCGCGAGGTGGGGCGGCCGAAGGATCTGCGCCGGGCCGAGGAGCTGGAGCGGCTGTGATCAGGCGCCGGCGATGGCGGCCTGGCCGAGGCTGATGCCGCCGTCGTTGGTGGGCACGCGCCGGTGCGTGAGAACCCGGAAACCGTTGTTCGCCAACAGGTTCACGGCACGCGTGGTGAGCAGGACGTTCTGGAAGACGCCGCCGGACAGGGCGACGGTGTCCAGGCCGCTGCGGTCGCGGGCCTGGCGGCAGCCGGCGAGGATGGCCGCGGCGACGCCGTTGTGGAAGCGGGCGGCGATCACCGGCGGCTCGATGCCGGCGGCGCGGTCGGCGACGATGCCGTGCAGGAGGTCGACGCCTTGCACGATCAGCTCATCGACGCGGACCGGGTAGCCGTCGGCGACGCCGGGGTCGGCGAGTTGTTCGAGCTCGACGGCGGCCTGCCCCTCGTAGTTGATCTCGTCGCGGACGCCGAGCAGCGCGGCGGCGGCGTCGAAGAGCCGGCCGGCGCTGGACGTCACCGGCGAGTTCACGCCCTTGGCGGCCATCGCGACGACCGCGTTCCACTCCGGACGCCAGCTTTCGACCGTGTCGCCGAGGTAGGCGGCCGCCATCCGCCACGGCTGGCGGATCGCGGCCGCGCCGCCGGGCATGGGCACCGGCGCGAGATGCCCGATCCGCTCAAAGCCGTGGAGGGAGGCGATCAGGAACTCGCCGCCCCAGATGGTGCCGTCGGTGCCGTAGCCGGTGCCGTCGAACGCCACGCCGATCACCGGCCCGGGCTCCCGGTTGTCGGCCAGGCAGGAGGCGATGTGCGCGTGGTGGTGCTGCACGCCGACGAGCTCGACGCCGTCCAGTCCGAGCGCGTACTTGGTGGACAGGTACTCGGGGTGCAGGTCGTGGGCGACGACCTGCGGGGTGATCTCGAACAGGCGGGAGAAGTGCTCGACGCCCTCGGTGAACGACCGGTAGGTCTGCATGTTCTCCAGGTCGCCGATGTGGTGCGAGACGAACGCGCGCGAGTCCTTGGCCAGGCAGAACGTGTTCTTCAGCTCCGCCCCGCAGGCCAGCACCGGCCGTCGGCACCGCCGGGTCAGCGTCACCGGCTCGGGCGCGTACCCGCGGGAGCGGCGCAGCAGCGCGCCGGCGCGGACGACGGAGTCGTCGGTGCGGATGTGGATGGGCCGGTCGTGGTCGAGCACGGCGTCGGCGATGCCGGCCAGCGGCGCGGCGTCACGGTAGGCGATCGGCTCCTCGGACAGGTTTCCGCTGGTCAGCACGATCGGCTCGCCGAGGTCGCGCAGCAGTAGGTGGTGCAGCGGTGTGTACGGCAGCATCACGCCCAGGTACCGGTTGCCGGGCGCGACCGCCGCCGCGATGGGGGTGCCGTCCCGGCGCGGCATCAGCACGATCGGCCGGCGGTGCCCGGTGAGGTCGCTCAGCGACTCGCCGTCCACGAAGCACAGCTGCCGCGCCTGGTCGACGTCGGCGGTCATGACCGCGAACGGCTTGTCCTCGCGGTGTTTACGCGCCCGCAGCGTCGCCGCCGCGATCGGGTGAAACGCCGCCACGGCCAGGTGATACCCGCCCAATCCCTTGACCGCCAGCACTTCCCCGTTCCGCAGGCGCCGGACGGCGTCGGCGAGCGGGTCGGCGGCAGCAGCGAGTGACAGTCGCGGCCCGCAGTCGGGGCAGCAGGTGGGCTGCGCGTGGAAGCGGCGGTCGCCAGGGTCGTCGTATTCGGCGCGGCACGGCCCGCACATGTCAAATCCCGCCATGGTCGTCAGCGGCCGGTCGTAGGGGATGTCGCGGACGATGGTGAACCGCGGCCCGCAGTTGGTGCAGTTCACGAACGGGTACCGGTAGCGGCGGTCGGCCGGGTCGAACAGTTCGCGCACGCAGTCCGCGCACGTCGCCGAGTCGGCCGACACCAGCGTGTTGCGGACGCCGGCGGCGTCGGACGGGGCGATCTCGAAGCGCGCCGCGCCGCTCGGGGCGGCCTCGGTGACGCGGACGTGCTCGATGCGGGCCAGCGGCGGGGCGTCGCGCTGCAGCGCGGTCAGGAACTCCCCCACGGCCTCCGGCGCACCCTCGACCTCGACGAACACGCCGGCGACGTCGTTGCCGACCCGGCCGGCCAGCTCCAGGCGGGTGGCCAGCGCGTGCACGTAGGGGCGGAAGCCGACGCCCTGGACGACTCCGTCGACCCGAACGTCCCTGCGGATACGCCGGTCCACGCCCGTAGTGTCGCACCCGTTAGGGTCACCCGCCGTGAGCGAATCCGGATCGATCATCGACGCGACCGACGCGCTGTCCTCGGTGCCCGCGGCGGGCTCGCGCCGCTGCGCCCCGCAGACCGGCCGGATCCGCTGGTACTTCGGGCCGATGGACTGCGGCAAGTCCACGCTGGCTCTCCAGATCGACCACAACCAGGCCCGGCAGGGCCGGCACGGCCTGGTGCTGGTGCGGCACGACCGGTCGGGGCGGCCGCAGATCTCCAGCCGGATCGGCATCAGCCGGCAGGCCACCGAGGTCGCCGACGACGCCGACCTGCGCCGGCTGGTGCGCTCGCGGTGGGCGGCCGGGCAGCGGGTGGACTACCTGGTGGTGGACGAGGCGCAGTTCCTGTCGGCCGAGCAGGTGGAGCAGTTGGCCGAGCTGGCCGACGACGCGCAGGTGGACGTGTACTGCTTCGGCATCGCCACCGACTTCCGCAGCCGGATGTTCGCGGGGGCGCGGCGGCTGTTCGAGCTGGCCGACGAGTTGCACCCGGTGCAGGTGGAGGTGCTGTGCTGGTGCGGGCTGCCGGGCCGGTTCAACGCCCGGGTCAGCGGGGGCCGGGTGCTCCGGGAGGGTGACACGGTGATGGTCGCCGACACCGACCATGCCGATGAGGTGCGCTATCAGGTGCTGTGCCGGCGTCACTTCCGCACCGGCGAGCTGGCGGCGGAGCCGGTGTCGCCGGCGCAGCTGAGCCTGACCTGACAGCAGCCTTGCGTGCCGTACGCCACGTGTCGAACGGGCAGGTTCTGGGGTAACCACTGACCGTGAACAGGTTCGCGTTGGCCATATATGCTACGCTCTGTCATCAGAAGTCGGGGAAAAAGTCACTCATTGATGGTCTTGCTGACACGCTTGGTTGCGGAATGCAGTCAGACGGGACGGCCGCGTCGGGTGGAAGCGACACGGACTAGGCCATTAGAGTGATAGTTGCACTCGGTAGCTGGATAACGCGTCACGACGTCCGACCGATTGCATCCCAGAGACGGGACACTCTGGTTGACACGTGAACGACGTCACCCTGGGTGCCGAAACCCCTCACCGGGGAACGATTGGACCAGTCCCGTCGTTGCACTCGGTAAGCACAACCCGGGGCGTCAGCCCCGAGCCGAGCGAAAGGACACCGTCATGGCCGACCGCGTTCTGCGTGGTAGCCGGCTCGGAGCGGTCAGCTACGAGACTGACCGCAATCACGACCTCGCGCCGCGCCGGTCGGTGCGGTACGCGTGCCCGAAGGGGCACGACTTCGAGGTGCCGTTCTCCGACGACGCCGAGATCCCGCCGGTCTGGGAGTGCCGACTGCACGGCCTTGAGTCGAAGATCATGGACGGCAACGAGCCGGAGCAGAAGAAGATCAAGGCCCCGCGCACGCACTGGGACATGCTGCTGGAGCGCCGCAGCATCCCCGAGCTGGAGGAACTGCTCACCGAGCGCCTCGAGGAGCTCAAGGGCCGCCGCACCCGGACCGCGTGAGGACCGCCGAGCCCACCACGAAGTAACAGAATCACCCCCTGGCGGCCGCCGCCAGGGGGTGATTCGCGTCCAGGACCACCAAGCTAGCGCTTGATGATGCCCAGCTGCTCGGCGCGCCGGCGCAGGCCCCACTTGGTGACCCGCAGCAGCGCCTCCCGCACGATCGAGCCGCTCATCTTGGACTCGCCGATGGCGCGCTCGGTGAACGTGATCGGCACCTCGACGACCTCGAAGCCGGCCTCGATGGTGCGCCAGGTGAGGTCGATCTGGAAGCAGTAGCCCTGCGAGGCCACCGAGTTGATGTTGATCTTCTCCAGGACCGAGCGGCGGAACGCCTTGAAGCCGCCGGTGATGTCCCGGATGGAGGTGCCCAGGGCCAGCCGCGAGTACAGGCCGCCGCCGCGGGAGATCAGCTCCCGGTACTTGGGCCAGTTCACCACGCGTCCGCCGGGCACGTACCGCGAGCCCAGCACCACGTCGGCGTCGGTGAGCGCGTCCAGCAGCCGGGGCAGGTCCTCGGGCGCGTGCGAGCCGTCGGCGTCCATCTCGACGATGACCCCGTAGTCGCGGTCCAGCGCCCAGTTGAAGCCGGCCACGTAGGCGGCGCCCAGGCCCGCCTTCTCGCTGCGGTGCATCACGTGCACCCGCTCGTCGGCCGCGGCCATCTCGTCGGCCAGCTGGCCGGTGCCGTCGGGGCTCCCGTCGTCGACCACGAGCGCGTGCGCCTCGGGCAGCGCCTCGTGCAGCCTCGCGACGATCGGGCCGATGTTGTCCCGCTCGTTGTACGTGGGGATCACCACCAGCACCTGGCCGAGCTCCGCGCGGCTGTCCTGGTCCGCCATCAAAAGGTCCTCTTCCGGTGTTCTCGTGTCTGTCAGGTCGTGTTGGCCCGGCGCCGTCGCAGGCGTGAGCCGATCGCGATCGCCAGCGCTGCCAGACCGGCCGCGGACACCACCCATTCGGGCCAACCGCCGAGCCGGGTGGCCAGCGTAGCGGTCGTCCGCAGCGGCACCGACGCCACCAGCGTCGCCGCCGTGTAGAGCTCACTCTGCCGTGTGACGGATCCGTCCGGTTGCACGATGGCGCTCACGCCGCTGGTCGCCGAGACCGCCACCGCGCGGCCGTACTCCACCGCGGCGACCCTGGACATGGCCAGCTGCTGGTAGCTCATCTCGCCAGGTCCGTACCACGCGTTGTTGGTGGGGATGGCGAGCATTGTCGCACCGGCCCGAACCGCGTCGCCGACCACCTGCTCGTAGGCGACCTCGTAGCAGATGGCGACGCCGACGGTGGTGCCGTCGATGGGCAGGGCGCCGGGCTTGTCGCCGGGGATCATGTCGCGGGTGTCGGCGACGAACGGGGTGACCGCGGCGGAGATCGTCCGCAGCGGGATGAACTCGGCGAACGGCACCAGCTTCTGCTTGGCGTAGCGAGGGCCCGGCCCGCTGCGGGGGTCCCACACCTGCACCACGTTCTGGATGGTGGTGGGGTTCTCGATGAGCCGGCCGCCGATCAGGAACGGCACGCCCACGTCGGCGATGGCCTTGGACAGCTCCGGGTCGTCGGTCGGGTCGGGGTCCAGGTCGGTGGCGACCTCGGGCCACACCACGATGTCGGGCTTGGCGACCTTGCCGGCCCTGATGTCGGCGGCGAGCCTCTCGGTGGCGGCGATGTGGTTGCGGCGCAGGATCGGCGTGTCGTACATGAGGTTGATACCGTCGTCGGGGGCGTTGCCCTGGATGATCGCGACGGTGCGGGTGCCGGCCTCGGCGTTGGTGGAGATCAGCGGCCAGCTCGCCGCCCCTGCCACCACCGGCAGCACCAGCAGCGCGACCGGCAGCACCAGGGCACGGCGGCGGTCGCCGGCCCGCCAGCGTGCGACGAGTTCGGCGGCGCCCGCGCCGGTGGCGATGACGGCGAAGCCCAGCAGCATCGTGCCGCCGATCGCGGCCAGCGGCAGGAACAGGCCCTCCGGCTGGCCGAAGGCGACCTTGCCCCACGGGAACCCGTCGAACGGGAAGTAGGTGCGCAGCACCTCGCTGCCCAGGAACACCAGCGACATCCAGATCGGCGCGCCGCGCAGCTTGCTCACCACCGCCATCGCCGCGCCGGCGATCGCCATGTACAGCGACACCACCAGTGACAGGCCCACCCATGGGAACGGGCCGAAGTCGGCGCCGAGGAAGCTCTGGAGCCACGTCAGCAGCGGCAGCATGAATCCCATGCCGAAGCACAGGCCGTAGACGAAGCCGCCGCGGGCGCTGCGGTGCCGCAGGGCGGCCGTGAACAGCGCGAACGCCAGCGGCGCGAGGTACCAGAGGGTGCGCGGCGGGTAGCTGGCGTAGAGGATGCCGCCGCCGGCCAGGGCGGCGGCCATGCGCATCAGCACGGGGACAGCGCGGCGACGTCGGGACGGCAGCGCGAGCGGAATGTCGGATTCCGACGTCACAGCGGGTGCAACCACCCGTTCAGCCTACGGGCCGGCTGTGAGACCTCTGTCGAGTGCAGATCACGAAACGGCGTTGGTGGCGCCGGCCCGGTCCAGTGCTGTGCACACGCCGACGCCGGCGAGCAGGAACCCGGCGGCCGCGGCGAGCAGGTGGGCCTCGGGGTAACCGCTGGCCAGCACATAGCCGGCGGCCGCGCCGGCGACTCCGGCCGCTGCGGCCAGGGCGAGGCGTCCCAGGTATCGGCGGTCCCAGCCGCGCCACAGCGCGGCGGCGACGATGACCGCTCCGGCGAGCATCGACACGCCGGCGGTGCCGAAGTTGAAGCCGTATCGCAGCGGCAGCGCCGGCACCATGAACAGCACCAGGAACCACTCCAGCGACGCGGTGACCGAGGCCATGTTCGGTCCGTGCGTCGCCGGGCGGCGCGCCCACCAGCGGGCCACCGCCAGCACGACCAGCGCCACGGCGACGGTCGGCAGCCACGAGACGGTGTGGCCGAGGTTGTAGAGGGTGACGGTGTCGTACACCGCCAGCACGACGCAGCCCAGCGCGCCGAGGGAGGCGACGAACGGTGCCAACCGCGGCGGCCCGGCCGCGCCTTCGGACAGCAGCGGCAGCAGCAGGGGTGTCACCACGCCGGACACCACCCGGATCGCGATGTCACCGGTCGTGTACGGGCTGGGCAGATCCCACTCGATCAGGCAGAACGTCACCGTGTAGGAGGCCGACAGCAGCCACCGCGCGTGCACGGCCCGGCGGAACGCCGCCGCGCTGAACCACCGGCACACCAGCAGGTACGACAGCACGCCGAGCGGCAGCTCGATGGCCGACTGGACGTGCAGCACCGTCCACGGCCACGCCGGCAGCACGGAGGCCAGCCCGCCGAGGTCGGCCAGGTCGAACCAGCCCGGCGGCATCAATCGGGCGATACGCGAGGTGTCGCCGTGCCAGGCCTGATCGACATACGCCGTGAACAGGACCTGGTTGACGAAGAACAGGGCGATCACGGCCACCAGCCAGGTGCCCGGATGACGCGGCCAGCTGCCGCCCGGCCGTTCCGGCGCTCCCCCGCGCGGCACCCACCACAGGCCGGCAACGGTTGCCACGACGATCAACGCCGCCAATATCAACTCCCCCACCCGCGCAGCGTAAGGCCCCCGATCGTGGGGACGGATCCCCGGCTCACCGACCGATTCCTTTTCGCGCCGAGCCGGGTCTACCTGTCGGAGGGGTCGGAACGTCCGGCCCCGACGAGGGAGGCATCATGCGCAGGCTCATCGCGTCGGCGTTCGTCACGCTGGACGGCGTGGTGCAGGATCCGGGCGGGTTCGGGGAGCTCGACGGGGGCGGCTGGGCGTTGGAGTACTTCGACGCGGCCGCGGTGGAGAGGGCGACGGCGGCGATCCTGGCCAGCGACACGTTCCTGATGGGGCGGGCGACGTTCGAGACGGTGGAACGGGCGTGGGGGCACAACACCGGGCCGTACGCCGAGGCGATGCACAAGATCGCCAAGGTCGTGGTGTCTCGCACTGTGACCGGTCCCCTGCCGTGGAACGCCACCGCGTTGACCGGCGACGCGGCGCGGACGGTCGCGCAGCTCAAGGAGGGGCCGGGCGCGGACATCATCATGTACGGCAGCTTCACGCTGATGCGGACCCTGTTGCGGCACAACCTGATCGACGAGCTCAGCCTCGGCGTGCACCCGCGTGTCCTCGGCGAGGGCACGCGCCTGTTCGACGGCTCGGCCCCGCACACCCTGCGGCTCGTGGCTGCCGAGACCGGCGCGACGGGCGTCGTCACGCTGACCTACGCGCCGTAGATTCGACGCCGATGGGAGATTTCTCGACCGACACCGAGCCCTACCGGCGCGAGCTGCTCGCCCACTGCTACCGCATGCTCGGCTCATTCGACGACGCCGAGGACGCGGTGCAGGAGACCTACCTGCGGGCGTGGCGGGCGTACGAGGGGTTCGAGGGCCGGGCGTCGGTGCGCACGTGGCTGCACCAGATCGCCACCAACGCCTGCCTTTCGGCGTTGTCGCACCGCAGCCGGCGGTTCCTGCCGTCCGGTCTCGGCGGGCCGGTGGACGACCCGGCGGCTGTGCCGGTGACCGCCGATGTGGCGTGGGTGCAGCCCGTGCCGGACTCGGTGCTGGATCCGGCGACGATCGTGGCGTCGCGGGACAGCCTACGGCTGGCGTTGATCGCCACGCTTCAGGCGCTGCCGGGGCGTCAGCGGGCGGTGTTCATCCTGCGCGACGTCATGTCGTGGCCGGCTTCAGACGTCGCGCAGGTCATGGGCACCAGCACTGCCGCCGTGAAGAGCACGCTGCAACGCGCGCGGGCCCGGCTGGCCGAAGAACCGCCCGACGTGGAGCGGGCGGTCGAGCCGGGGCAGCTGGAACCCGTGCTGGGGCACTACATCGCCGCCGTCGAACACGCCGACGGCGCCGCGCTGGAACGCGTGCTGCGCGCCGACGCCTGCCTGGAGGCGACGCCGTTCAGCACCTGGTTCTCTGGCCGCGCCACCTGCGTGCCATACCTGGTGCGGCAGGTGCTGGGCTCCCCCGGCGACTGGCGACTGCTCCCCACCAGCGCCAATGGCCAACCCGCCGCCGTCGGCTACCACCGCGGCGCCGCCTACGGCCTGCTCGTACTCACGGTGACTCCCACAGGCATCGCCCGCATCCACGCCTTCGGCGACCCCGCGCTGGTGAAACGCTTCGGCTTCCCGCCAACGCTGTGAACCCCGCGAGTCGCGCCCACAGCCAGGACGAATGTATGAACCGGAATTCATACCTTCGTTCTGGTGCTCAGCGCGACTCGCGGGGGTTTCAGGACTGGGGGACTACTACGGTGCCGGTGGCCTGGGTGGCGATCACCGGCTCCGTGAGGACCTCGGCGGCGGAGGCGCCCTTGTCGGGGGTGGCCCGGCACACGACCCGGAGTTCGAACGACACGCCGCGGGAGCGGGTGCCGATGCGGGTGAGGGTGGCGGTGGCCTCGACGACGTCACCGGCGCGCAGCGGCGCCAGGAACTTCACGGAGTCGTAGCCGGCGAACAGCCCCTCGTCGCCGTCGGTGCGGATGCACAACTCGGTGGCGACATCGCCGAACATGCCCAGCCCGTACGCGCCGTCGACCAGGTTGCCGCCGTAATGCGCATGCGAGTACGGCACGTACCGCCGATGCGTCACGGAGAAGCCCTCGACCAGACTCACGCTGCCACGCCCCTCTGCGAAATGGTGTGCACGAGATAACTGGCGACCTCGCCCGGAGTGGTGCCACGCCCGAACACGCGGTCCACGCCCAGCTCACCGGCCATCAGCGGATCGAAACGCGGACCGCCGGCGACCAGGGTGGGCCGGGAAGAGCCCATGGCCTCCCGGAACGCCGCCGACATCTCCTGGGTGTTGAGGATGTGCGCGTCCCGCTGCGTGACGACCTGCGACACCAGCACGGCGTCGGCCCGCTCCGACCGCGCCCGCTTCACCAGCTCCGGCACCGACACCTGCGCGCCCAGGTTCACCACCCGCAGCTCCCGGTAGTACTCCAGGCCCTTCTCGCCGGCGAAGCCCTTGATGTTGAGGATCGCGTCGATGCCGACGGTGTGCGCGTCGGTCCCGATGCACGCCCCGACGACTACCAGCTTGCGCCCCAACGAGTTCTTCACGGTCGAGTTGACCTCGTGCGGCGACAGGAGCGGATACTCCCGCTCCACCACACGCACCTCGTCGAGGTCCACGAGGTGGCTGACCGACCCGTACACGACGACGAACGTGAAGTCCGAGCCGATGGCGTGCGAGTGCACGACCATCGCCGGGTCCATACCCATCTTGTTCGCCAACTGCTGCGCGGCGCCCTCCGCACGCGGACCGTGCGGCACCGGCAGCGTGAACGACATCTGCACCATGCCGTCGCCGGTCGTGTCGCCATAGGGCCGCACATAACGCTTCTCGCTCACAGCCCCGCCTCCAGCAGCTCACTCGCCGGGTTCACGTAACCGTCGGCCTTCGCCACCACGCCGTCCGCGCCCTTGCCGCCATCGGCGGGACGCTTCATCAACCCGAACGTGCCCTCGGCGATCGCCCGCAGCAGACCCTCGTCCACGATCCGCTCCAGCAGGTCGACGGCCTCCCCCAGCACCTGCTCGGCCCGCTTCACGATGAACCCGTCGGGCGAGGGCCGGAAGTCCTCGGCCAGGTTGCCGGCCGCGCCCAGCACGTACTTCACGTTGGCCAGCGCCAGGTCCCGGTCGGACAGGAACGGCGTCACCACCGCCTCGGTCATCATGCCCACCAACAGGATCGACTGACCCGTGAGGACACCGGCCAGGTTGAAGAACCCGTCGAGCAGGTAGCCGTTGAACACGTCGCCGGTCATGTGCTTGGTCGGCGGCATCCACTTCAGCGGCGCGTCCGGGAACAACTCCCGCGCCAGCAGCGCGTGCGCCAGCTCCAGACGGAACGAGTCCGGCACCTTCGGGTTGATCTCGAACGCGTGCCCCAGCCCCAGCAGCTCGTCGGGCAGGCCGGCCTCGTGCGCGAACCGCTCGTTGAGCAGCTGCGACACCGTCACGGTGTGCGCGGCGTCCACGGCGTCGGCGGTGGTGAGGTAGTTGTCCTCGCCGGTGTTGATGATGATCCCCGCCCGCGCGTGCACCTGCCGCGAGAACCGCTGGTCCACGAACGTCCGGATCGGGTTGATGTCCCGGAACAGGATCCCGTACATCGAGTCGTTCAACATCATGTCCAGCCGCTCGAGGCCCGCCAGCACGGCGATCTCCGGCATGCACAGGCCCGACGCGTAGTTGGTCAGCCGCACGTACCGGCCGACCTCCTTGGACACCTCGTCCAGCGCCGCCCGCATGATCCGGAAGTTCTCCTGCGTGGCGTACGTGCCGGCGAACCCGTGGTGCGTGGCGCCTTCCGGCACGTAGTCCAGCAGCGACTGACCGGTGGAGCGGATCACCGCGATGATGTCCGCGCCGGCCCGCGCGGCGTTGCACGCCTGCACGACGTCCTCGTCGATGTCACCGGTCGCGACGATCAGATAGATCCACGGGCGCTGCGGCGGATCCCCCAGCTTCGCCACCAGCTTGTCCCGCTGCCCGCGGTTGCGGTCGACGGTGCGCAGGCCCTTCGCGACGGCGGTCCTCGCCGCCTTCCCGGCGCGCTCCGCGTCCTTCCCGGACGGCACCGTGAACTGGATCTGCCCGGCGGCGGTCGCCTCGGCGAGCTCGGTCAACGACCCCAGGTCGTGCTCGCGCAGCGCGTGGAACGCCGGCAGCACCGCGCCGTGCTCCAGCCCGCACTGCTCCCTGATCGTGTCGACGACCCGGTTGACCCACGGCACGTCACCCGCGCGATGCGTGGTGTCCGCGCCGGTGATCCCCGCCAACCGCAACGTCGCCCGCTCCACCGCGACCGTCGTGTGCGCACGCGCCAGCTCGATCACCGGCTCCGCGGCCCGCGCCGCCAGCGCGCGAGCCCGCCCGGTGACCTCCGGGTCCAGATCCAGCAACGTCACCCAAGCGCCCCTTCCCGTTCGTAGATCACCTGACCGCACAACACCGTGCGCAGGCACTCCGGCAGCACCGCCCCCGGCTCCAGCACCGGCAGCGCCGGCACCCGCGACCGCGGATCCGTCGACCACCGCTGCACCCGCGAATCCGACGCCCCCACCACCAGCTCATCCGCACGCCACACCGCGTACGTCGCCGGCGCGCCCGGCACCAACGTCCCCGTCACGCCGTCATCCACGCCCGCCGCGCGCCAACCGCCGCGCGTGTGCGCCGTGAACGCCGCGCGTGGCAACACACCGAAGCCGTCGGTGCGGTGGTGCACCGCCGCGCGCACCGACTCCCACGGATCGACCCGCGTCACCGGGGCGTCCGAGCCCAGCGCGAGCAAAGCCCCGGCCGCCGCGAGCTGCGAGAACGGGTTCAGCTGCGTACCCCGCTCCGCACCCAGCCGCCGCACATACATGCCGTCCGGCCCGCCCCACGTCGCGTCGAACAACGGCTGCACCGACGCCACCACACCCCAGCTCGCCAGCTTCGCCGCCTGCTCCGCGGACACCATCTCCACGTGCTCCAGACGATGCCGGCACGCCGCCAGCTCCGGCGCACCCACCTGCTTCTCCGCCAACTCGAACCCGGCCACCACCTCGGCCACCGCGGCGTCACCAATCACGTGAAAACCGGCCTGCATGCCGGCCACGGTGCACGCCAGCACGTGATCCGCGATAGCCGCCGCGTCCAGGTACAGCGCGCCGGAGTTGCCGGGATCGTCGACGTACGGCGAGCACAGCGCGGCCGTCCGCGAGCCGAGAGCGCCATCGACGAACAGGTCACCGGCCGCGCCACGTGCGCCCAGCGCCTTGGCGGTGCCCACACCGCCGAGCTCGCCCCAGTATCCGACGACCTGCGGGCCACCGGTCAACGCCAACAGCTCTGCCAAATCCTCACGCGAGGAGATGTCCGGCCCCGCGCACTCGTGCACCGAAGCCACACCCCGCGACGCCGCCAACGCCAGAAACGCCTCCTGCGCCTGCCGCCGCTGCGCCGGCGCCACCGCGTCCTTCGCCGCCCGCCGCACCTCGTGATGCGCCGCCCGCGACAACGGCCCCGACTCCGACCAGCCGTCCGAGTCCCGCGCGCGAGACGCCAACTCGACCAACGCCGTCGACACCAGCGCGGAGTGCACGTCGATCCGCGACAGATACACCGGCCGACCGCTCGCCGCCTCGTCCAGCTCCGCACGCGTCGGCGGCCGGCCCTCGGCGAAGCGCGTCTCGTCCCAGCCGTGACCCCACACCGCGGCACCCGGAGCCTGCTTCACCGCCGACAACACGTCCTGCACCGACCGCGCGCCCGTCAGGTCGACACCGGTCAGCAACAACCCCGCGGACGTCGCATGCACGTGGGCATCCACGAACGCCGGCGCCACGAACGCGCCGTCCAGATGCACCACCTCTGCACTCTCGCCGTACAACGCGACACCAGGCGTGTCCTGACCCACCCACACGACCTGACCGTCCGCCACCGCCATCGCAGTGGCATCCGGCGACGCCGAGGAGTAGATCCGGCCACCGACCAACAGGGTTGTTTGCCCAAAAAATTGACGCTGCACAGTGCTCACGATCCGGCAGTCTGCCGCTCCCGGCCACGGAACAGCGCCAGCACCCCCGGCGTCCGCCGCACCAGATCCAGCGCGAACTCCGCATGTCCGGGCACATATCCGTTGCCGATGAGCATCTCCACGTCCGCCGCCACGCCCTCCGCGCCCAGCGCGGCCGCCGAGAACGACGTCGCCATCGAGAAGAAGATCACAGTGCCGCCCGCCGCCGTGGCCAGGATCGCCCCGTGCTCGCAGCCCGCGACGTCCACGCACACCACGGTCACCTCAACCGGCTCACCCACCGCCTCCGCGACCGCCACCGGGTTCCGCGCGTCCGCGATGACCACCTCGTCGGCCAGGCCGGTCTCACGAACCGCGGCCGCCTCGCCCTCGGTGGGAACCAGCGCCACCAGCCGGGTGGCACCTGCCGCGCGGGCGGCCGCCAGCGACAGCGACCCCGACTTGCCGCCGCCACCCAACACGCACACCGACTTCGCCCCGCGCGCCCGCACCACGCGGTCCGTCAACGCCGGCGCGCCGCACACGTCCAGGACGGACAACGCCAGCTCATCGGGCATGTCGTCGGGCAGAACCGCGGCGATCGACCGCCCGAACAGCACCGCGGTGCCCTCGCACGGCACCTGCTCGCCGAGGCCATCCCACTGGGCCAAGCCGTCGGTGATGCGGAGCGGCGTCAACGTCAGAGACACCAGAGTCGCAACACGGTCGCCCTTGCGAAGGCCGAGAGGGGAGTCCGGACCGACGGCGGCGACCGTGCCCAGCAGCATGCCGCCGGACCCCGTCACCGGATTCTGCATCTTCCCCCGCGCGCCCACGATGTCCAGCACGGCCTGGCGCACGGCAGCCCCGGAGCCGTGCGCCTCCCTCAGCTGCCGATACGACGCGGCATCCAAGTTCAACCGCTCCACCGCGACCACCACCTCGTCCGGCCACGGCGACGGATCCGCGTCCAGCACCTCGGCCTGCTGCGGCAGCACGCCCGACGGCGCCAACACCCGGTGCAACCCGATCGGCGACCCGGTCACGTCACCCGTCATCCCGAACTCCTTCGCAACTGGACGCGGCCACGCCGGAAGATTTACGTTCAGCCGACGCTCTGGCAGCATATCTTTACGTACCCCTGAGGGCGAGGAGTAGGGATGACAGCGCTGTACGACACCCGTGCCGCCGCGGTTACCACTGCGGCCACCGCCGCCGACCAGCAGCCGTACGAGTACGTCCGGCGAGAACTCGTCGAACCCGACTGGCGCCGCTACCCCGGCTGGCGCGACGTCACCGACGCCCAATGGCGCGACGCCCAGTGGCAGCGATCCCACTGCGTCAAGAACGCCAAACAGCTCCGCGCCGTCGTCGGCGACCTGCTCACCGAGCGCTTCTACGACGACCTCGCCGCCGACCAGCAGAACCTCGCCACCATGTCGATGCTGCTGCCGCCGCAGATGCTCAACACCATGGCCATCTCCGCGGAGCTGACCCCCGAGGCGTTCACCGAGGCGTTCTACGCCGACCCGGTCCGCCGCTACATGCTCCCCGTCGCCAGCGACCGCATGACCGCCTGGGCCAGCCACCCCCACAGCGCCCGCGACTCACTGCACGAGGCCGAGATGTGGGTCGTGGAGGGCCTCACCCACCGCTACCCCACCAAGGTCCTCGCCGAAATGGTGTCGACCTGCCCCCAGTACTGCGGCCACTGCACCCGCATGGACCTGGTCGGCAACTCCACCCCCCAGATCGACAAGCACAAACTCCTGCTCAAACCGGTCGACCGGCAAGACGCCATGATCGACTACCTCAAGCGCACCCCCGGCGTCCGCGACGTCGTCGTCTCCGGCGGCGACGTCGCCAACATGCCCTGGCCCCAGCTCGAGTCCTTCCTCATGCGCCTGCTGGACATTCCCACCGTCCGCGACGTCCGACTCGCCACCAAGGCCCTGGCCGGCATGCCCCAGCACTGGATCCAGCCCAAGGTCGTCGAGGGCCTCGAACGCGTCGCCCGCACCGCCCACCGGCGCGGCGTCAACCTCGCCATCCACACCCACGTCAACCACGCCCAGTCGGTCACCCCGCTGGTCGCCGAGGCCGCCCGCACCGCACTCGACGTCGGCGTCCGCGACGTCCGCAACCAGGGCGTGCTCATGCGCGGCGTCAACAACACCGCCGAGAACCTGCTCGACCTCTGCTTCGCGCTCCAGGGCGAGGCCAACATCCTCCCGTACTACTTCTACATGTGCGACATGATCCCCAACGCCGAACACTGGCGGCTGGCGGTCTGGGAGGCGCAGGAACTCCAGCACGCGATCATGGGCTACCTGCCCGGCTACGCCACCCCGCGCATCGTCTGCGACGTCCCCTACGTCGGCAAGCGCTGGGTCCACCAGCTCTCCGAATACGACCGCGAGCTGGGCATCTCCTACTGGACCAAGAACTACCTGACCAGCGTGGATAGGGCGACCAGCGCCGTCGGCGCGGACCTGCTGGCGCAGCGCTACCCGTACTACGACCCGATCTACACCCTCGACCAGGCCGGCCAGAACTGGTGGGCCAACCAGGGGGACTGAGACCCACCCGGCGGAGGCTCGCCAGGCGTCGAACCAGACCGTTCACACGCCTGGCGGGCCGACCCGACCGAAAACCTCATACCCGCTGGTCAGCGCCCGTTGAGTCTCGTTGCGTCTTGACGTCTGACGGCCCCAGAGCGGCCCGGCTTTGTCCACAGTGGACACCCGTGATGGCGGGCGCACAGGCCGCCAGATGAACACGATCCATCAGCAGCTGACAGCGCAGGCTCTGAGCCAAGGAACTACGGGCGTACGGCGGACCCGGAATAGAGTTTCGGCGCACCTTTCTCGCCAATCTTGTCCGCTGGTTGACGCTGGGCTGAGATTATTGAGATTTGAGCCCGTGCTCACGGTAGGTTGCACCTTCACTAGTAGCCGTGTGGACATGTGGGGCAATCTCGTGTTGCGGGCTCTCTAACCGCTGCCTTCCGTCCGCCCTTTGGAGTATCCCTCCAGCTGTCAGAAGAAACGCAACGCCCTCCTCGACGACGCCCCGCAATAGGCCACCGGAACCGGAGTGGCAGGAATTTTCCAGTTCGGTCTCCTGTCGCAGTGCCGGCTGTTCCGCACCGTTGACGATGAGGTGGGCTGCCGGGCATGTGATGGCCTTGAAGAATTCGCGGCCGAACGCCATGCTCGGGTAACGCTCTCTGCCGCCCTGCTTTCCGCTCCGCGATCCCCCAGTCCACCGGCTGAGCCAGCGACGGAGAGGGCCGAGAAATGCGCTAGTCTCTCAATGGCGTTGATCACCACGCCATAACCGCCCGATCGTCGCCGTTCGCAGTGGAAAGCGGCAGATGGACGTTGACCCGAGAAGACGACATTGGCTGGGTGGGGGCCGCGGCCGGCCGCGGGAACAGCTAACGGACTCCTGATGATCCTGCCATTACCGCCCGACCGCCTCGTGCCGTGTTCGCGACGGACAGTCCTACCCGCGACCAGTTCGGTTCGTCCGCAGGAGTGATGCGAGCGAGCTTAGCGAGTTCCCTTGATGGAGCCGGCATTTCACTGGCCTCTACGAGAACGGGAATCCGGTCCAGGTTGTCGCGCGGCGTTTCTCCGGAGACTGATCCTCTCTTGCGACTCCGCCTGAACGATCCCCACGCGGCCGACGTGCTGGCCCCGCTGCTGGCAGATCCAAAGTTGGAGCGGACCAACCGTATCCTGCAATACTCTCGTCGACTTGGACTCCCACCCGAAGATCTTACAGGACTACCGTGAGTGAGTGATCCAAAACTTAACAGCCTCGGCTATCCGCGCGCCGTCGCCGTCGACGAATAGTGTCGACCCCTGGGTGCAGATCCTGGCATTATCACAGCCGAGGACATTCGGAGGTTGTGGTGCGGGAGAGGGTGCAGTTCCGCGTTCAGCGAGCGTCTTGATACTGGTGTCCAGACTGACACAAGGCCCGATTGTTCGAGATGTTGCCGACCCACGACCCGGCCGGCGCAGCCGCTGGGCCGGGCCGTGGTGTTCGCCGAGGAGATGTGATGGCCAGGCTGATGTCGGTGTCGTTCACCGAGCAGGCGGTTCGCGACCGCGCCAAGACGGTGACCCGCCGGAAGGGATGGCGGTTCCTCCGCCCGGGCGAGCGGCTCACGCTGTGCCGCAAGGTCATCGGCCGCAAGCCCGGCGAGCTCCTGGTCCGCATCGTCGACATAGAGGTGGTCGACGTCCGGCGTGAACCGCTGGCCGACATCACCGACGACGATCTCGCCCGCGAAGGCTTCCCCGACATGTCCAGGGAAGAGTTCATCCAGCGCTTGTTCGTCGAGGCGCAGGGCATCCGGCCAGGCGACACCGTCACCCGCATCGAGTGGGTGTACTGCCGCTGACCAGAAGATCACCGATTTCTGCCTGAGGAGAATCACCGTCATGACGCCGGCGCCCTGCGCCACCACCCGGTCGACCACGCCTGGGTGGAACACGGGCCGGACCGCAGCATCAAGTTCCTCGACGCCGCCGCCGGCGTTGAAGGCTTGCAGTTGTCTTTGTGGTTGTTAGAGTATTGAATTTAGTCGCCACTGAAGCTATAGTGACATTGTCCACCTAGAGGAGGCGGGGGTTCGCCCGCACGGACTCCGCTAGCTCCCAACCCGCATCACCCGGCCGAAGGCCTGGTCCCCGAAACGACTGTCAAAGCCCAGCGTCCCGGCCGCTCCAACTCCCCCAGCAGCCGAGTCCGGGCCATCAGCACCGGCGCGATGTCGGTGTCCGGCATCGCGCCGCGCCGGATGCGTGCTGCGCCGGCGGGTGCTGGCGCAGCACGCATCCGGCGGTCGCCCAGCTGCATCTGGCGCACGGTGGACTGCTTGTCAGAAGGTCCAGCACCGCTGCCCAACTCGCTCTCGGGCTGGACCTGGAGGGTGCGGAGCATGGCCGTCACGCGCTGGCCCGGGCGGCGGGACAACCCGGCTAGCTCATCGGCTCCGCGAACCGCCCATGAGAGTGATCGCCGGCCAGATCACCGCGGCGTCCGACAGCTGAATGATCACCATCAGTCCGGCAAGCCGAAGTCCTCGATGAACACCCCCTCCGCCAGCAGCAGCCTGAGCAGATTCGGCAACCGCGGATCCGCCTGGAAGCGGCGCAGGTTCACCAGGACGCTCTCCGCGTCGGCCACCAGCGTGGCCACGTGGTACGCGGTGGCCACGACCGCCAGCACCGCCGGGACGCCCAACGACGTGGACTTGTTCGCCATCGAACTGCCTTTCCCTCGAGTCAGCGCACCCGCTGCGGCGACCGCCGCCGCAACAGGGAGAAGCCGAGCGGCTCCTTGTCCAACCACTATCCGCCTGCACACGGCGCCCAGGGACAGTTCGGGGTGGCCAATCAGGTGTAATTTCCATAGCGTGGAGACGATCATCGGCCCGGGCACGATCGACGACCTGGTCGCCGACGCCCGCCGGACCGGCTACCAGGGGCCGGTCAACCGACGCCTGATCCGCGACTGGACCCAGGCCGGCCTGCTGGACTACCCCCGCCGCAGGACCGCCGGCAAGGGACACGGCGCGCGGCCGGCGTTGTACCCGGCCCACCAGCGACTGCTGCTGCTCACCCTGCTGCGCCACCGACCCACCAACGGCATCCGCAGCCTCGCGCGCATCCCGGTCGGGATCTGGATGTACTGGGGCGACGCCTTCATCCCCCTGCGCCAGGTTCGCCGGGCGATGACCACCTGGCTCGGCGACCCCCGCGACAGCCGGCGCGGCGCCACCGAGACCGCCCGGGAACTGGTGCGGCTACTGGACAACCCCGCCGCCACGACCACCGCCCGGGCCACCCTGCGGCGCGTGCTCAGCGACATCGCCTACACCGGGCAGGCTGATTTCGAGCAACTGGAGCAGGCCGTGCGCGAGGTGTTCGAGCCCGGCGCACGCCAGATCCAGCGGGCCGTCGGCCATCCCGCAGCGCCGCTGACCGCGCACGGCCTGGTCACGGTGATCCAGGCCCGGCTGGTGGCCGTGGACCGGCTCGCCAAGGGCGAGGTCACCGACGCCGAGTTCCTTCGGGCTCGGCACAACCACCTCGTGGCCTACGCCCAGTACGCCGCCGACCAGGCTCAACTCGCGGCCGACGCCCCGACGAACAACCCCGACATGTACGAGGCCGTCACGGCCGAACGCGCGCTCAACGACTGCTGCGCCAATCTGCTCAGCCACCTGGGCCTGGCGACCCTATCCCCGGAGGGCGCCGCCCGAATCAGCCGTGAGCCCTCCCCCACCGTGGATCCGGGTCCTACGCCCGCCGGCGGGAGTTCTACACCGAGCGCGCCGAGGCGGTCGCCCGAGTACTGCGGACCCGCCTGGCCGACCAGGCGGCCGGAGACATATCCGCCGCTGTGACCGTCCTCGACGCGGCCGCCGAGGACGTGCTCGGCGACACCGCGTCCATTCGCGCCGAGCTGGCTCGAATTGAGGCGAACTTGCTCCGCGATCCAGGCGCGGCGATCGGCAAGGCCAAGAACCTGGTGGAGGCGACCGCCAAGGCGGTGCTGATCGAGCTGGGCAAGCCCTACAACGACAAGGACGACGTCAACGACCACGTTCGGGACGCCATGGTCGCCCTGGGGATCGACCGCAAGTCAGTCGCCGCGCACGACGTGGACATGGCCAACGTGATGGGGCGGCTCAACAGCCTCACCATCACGCTTTCGGACCTGCACAACCACGCAGGCGACGGGCACGGCCTGTCGAGCCCGGCGGCGGGCCTGGATCTGCGGCACGGCAGGCTGGCGGTGCGCGGCGATTGCGTGGTCGGCGTTCATGCTCGACACCCTGCGCGACCAGTCGAGCTGACCAAGATCCCCACAAGCAACCGGCAGCAGGCCCGGTCACCGGAACAGCGCTGGCGACATCGCGCGCGTCGCGTCGACGACGATGGGCGCCATCGCGCTGGCCAGCGAGCCGCGCATGGTCGCGCGCCTGCGCGACGAAGCGGCGCACCGACGCCCGGTAGTTGATGCCGCGCCCGTCGAACTCCGGGCGCGCGATCCCGTACAAGCGGAACGCCGCACATCCGCCGGCCACGATCGTCCAGTCCGGCTGGACAGCCGCCCTCAGCACGGGCTCCGGCCGGACACCGCCCGCGCGCCGCTGCCACCAGAGAGCTGCTCATGTTTTGCTCGTGCCGCCGACCGGCGCCAAGGGCATGAACCTCGCCGTCGCCGACGTTCGGCTACTGTCCATGGCGCTGACGGAACTGCTGCTGCGCAACGACTCCCGGCTCATCGAGCCCTATTCGGACACTGCGCTCCGCCGTGTCTGGCGGGCCGAGGCCTTATCCTGGAACATGACCTCGCCGCTGCACGTCATGCCCAGCGCGGATCCGTTCCAGCGCCAGGTGCAGCTGGCCCAGCTCCGGTACACGGCCAGCAGCAAAGCCGCCATGACCAGCATCGCCGAGAACTACGTCGGCCTGCCCTGGCGACGGCGTTCACTTGCCATCGCGTCAACGGGGCGCTGTTGACAGCGCCTACTGGGAACGTTTACATGAAGACGCCGCCCGCGCTACAAACCTGAACATGGCAGGAGGTCACGGATGATTCGCGCGACGGTGGCGGCGATGGTCGTCGGCCTGACTGCGGCACTGTCCGCGCCGGCGGCGGCCGCGCCCCAGGCGGCGCTGATCTGGCAGGCGGATCCGAGTCGGGGCACCTCGGTCTTCGAGGGCGTCGAGACGGCCCCGGGCACGGTATCCGTGGTCGACGATCCGACCGGCAGGTACGGCCAGTCCTACCGGTTCCAGACGAACACGAACAACGGCACCAAGTCCCGGTGCGAGAGCCGCGGCCTGCGGCTGCCCGACGGCACGGTGTACAAGCTGGACGACAGCAAGGCGGGGCAGACCTTCTACGTCGGCTGGCGCTCGTTCTGGAACCCGATGCCGGACAAGGCGGGCGCCTGGGTCGCGCTGTACCAGCTGCACCTCGACGGCGCGCCCACCGGCGGGGTCGGCGCCGGCCCGTTCGTGCTGCGCACCCTGGGAGACGGCCAGCTGCACTTCCAGCTGGTGTCGCCGGACGGCTCGTCGCGGCACATCTGGAACGCACCGCTGAAGCTCAACGCCTGGAACACCTTCGTCATCGGGTTCAAGCTGTCGCGCAGCAACAGCGTCGGCTGGGTCCAGTTCTGGTACAACGGCGTCCAGCAGACCTTCACCAACGGGTCGACGCAGTATCCCGGCGCGACGCTCATGGGCAACCACGTCAACAACAAGTGGGGCGTGTACCGGTCCGGGGTGAACAGCGGCGTGGCGGACGCGTACCTCAACAGCGCCAAGTTCGGCACCACGTACCAGTCCGTGGCCCCGTAGCGGCCGACATGCACGGTCAGTCATGGCCACCGACCAACCGGGCGCGCTCGGCGACCTCGGCCGCACGCGCGTGTCCCTGACCGAGCAGCACATCGCCCTCGGCAGCCAGGAACTGCCCGCCTGCCAGACGATGCCCGTCCAGCAGTGGATCGACACCGAGATCGAGAGCGACGATGCGCTGCACCCGGCCTGGCGGCGCATCGACGCCGCCGACACCGACGACGACCTCGGCCGGCAGGCCCGCATGATCCTGGCCGGGCTGGCCGACCGCCGCCCCGGCCCGCCACTGTTCCTGATCGGGCTACTGGCCCACATGCAGGCCATCCGCGAGCACCTCCGCGACGCCAAGCTGCGCGCGCTCCAGGACCGCATGGCCCGGCTCACCGAGCAGATCCGGCCCCCGCTTGTGCACGAGATCCACGACTTCGCCGACGACAACACCGACAGCAACCGCAAGTTGGCCGAGGCCGCCGCCGTCTCCCACACCGAAAACGGCCGCTGGCTCAACAGCCCCCTGAGCGTCAGCCTGCCCGCGCCGCCGAGGGCAAGACCAGAGCCGCGGTGATGCTCGGCGACCTGGTCCACGTCCTGCAGCGGCCGAAGGAGATGTTCGACGCGAAGCCGGGCAGCGACCTCGCCGCCGTGCTTCGCAAGCACGCTGCCACCTTCCACACCGTGCTGATCGCCCCCGCCTGCCGGCGTGCCCGGCACGGTGCTGCCGTTAACGGCGGATCGCCAGCCTCGAGCCACGTCGCTGTTGGTCGACGGCGACGTCGCCGGCTCCGGCGTGCCGGCCTCCAGGACGAACGACCTCGGACAGCTGGCGCGGATGCTGCAGGAGAAGTTCGTCGACATCGTCACCGTCGACACCGACCCTCCGACCAGCGCCGGCTGGCCGGCCCGCGCCCTCGACCAAAAACGTCACGGCGACGAAGCGGATGCGTCCACCGAGGACTAGCTGTGCTGGGTCAGGACGTTGGTAACACCACTCTCGGGAAGGCTCGGGAACGATGCCCACGACGTTGACGATGTCAGCCGCGACCGACGGCGGCCCCTCTGGACCGTCGCCGAGGAGCGCGATCAGGCCGGTGCGGTCCCCGTCGTCCGCAGGGTCCGCAGCTGCGCCAGGGACAATTCCCGCGTCCGGTCTGACACGGGCGAGCACGCCCAGTCGTCCAGATGAGGATGCGCCGTCACTTGGCTCGTGTCCGGGGTGACGTCGTGACCGTCGGAGGCCACGATCTTCTCGATCATCTTGGCGAACTTTCCAGGCCCACCGCCGCCGTAGCCGACGTTGTAGCCCTCGCCGGTCTTCTCGGGTAGGAAGTGCAGCTCGCCGCGGTCATTGCGCAGCCACATGACTCCAGCGTCTCGATCGATGATCAACCGCTCCAGCACCTGCCCCTCAGGCAACGACAACGGGGAGAATGTCCAGTAGGTCCAGTTCTCGATGTTCCCGCTGACCGTGCGGTAGTGCTGTTTCACCACCGGCATCCAGGTGAGCGGATCGTACAAGGTCTGCAGGCACAGGCAGCCGTCGCCAGCGACTGCCGACGGTGACTCTGGGTCGTCGAAGACGCAGGGATCCCACAGTCGCGGGGCCTCGTTACTGGAGACCAGGGCCATGTGAAGCGGGGTCGGCTCGGTGTCCTGCAACCGGCCAATCCATTCCTGCGTGTACCGGCTGGACTCACGCAGTTGCTGGGTGGCGTTGAGCGCAGATCCCCACAGCTTCGGTGTTTCGCTGTAGAGCACGAAATTGAACCATCCCCGCCTCGGGTCATAGGTCAGGTTCACTTCGCCGCGCCCAGGCTGGTAGGTCATCAGTCAGGATCCCTTCCGTGGTCGGTTCCGCCAGCGTCCCACCCGCCCCCCGACAAGAGCGTTCGGCAGCCCTGGGATAGAGGGGACATCAGCCAATCGGCGCAACCGCGATCACGGACAAGGTCAGCCGCCGAATTCGGGACGCGTTGTCGATCGGCGAGGCCGCCACGGGACTGCCCGCCGCCGGAGTCCGGCGAGGTCGTCTCGAACATGAACGCACACCTCGTGGCGTTCCTGCACTGGCACGTCGGCGACACCATCGATCGCGCCCAGTTGGACGCCGGGCTGCCCGGCGGTGCCACCGCCACGATCACCGTGGCTGTGGTCGCCGATGGACGGGTCGCATGGAAGCCCCACGATGGACCTCGACGCGGTCGACGGATCCACGCAGCTCGCCGTGACCACGGCACTGACCCAGCTCGGCGAGACCCTGACGAAGGTCCTGCCGGACTCGGCTTTCACCGAGCTGTAGCCTCGGCGAGCTGACTGGGCACAACTCCCCCAACACGTCCACATAGGAGTGTCAGGGGTCGCCGCTACCGTGAGCGCATGACCGAGCAGCCGGGCAAACAACGCGAAGGCGGCTGGCGCCCTGATCCCATGGCCGCGCCAGTGAGCAGCCTCCAGAGCTGGATCGTCGGAGATCCGAGGCTGCGGTGGCCGAGGGAGTCCGACGTGACCCGCTGGCTGGCCGACCACCTCGACTGCCTCGCTCCGCACCTGGGCGTGCGACACCTGGAGGTCATCGGCCGGGAAGTGGTGATCGGTGAACGCTGGTCGACACCGGGACGATATGGCATCGAGCAGACGGTCGCAGGCCTCCGCCTGGATCTCGCCGCCCGCGACGAGCACGGCCGACTCGTCATCGTCGAAGTCCAATTCGGGCCGGCCGACCACAAACACGTCGGCCAGCTGATCACGTACGCGAACACCGCCGACGCCGCGCTCGCGGTGTGGGTCGTCGCCGACTCCGATCCGGTGTTCTGCGGGGATCACCTGGCCACGTTGGCGCGCGTCAATACAGCTTTCGCCGGCCGGCCAGAGTTCCGCGTTGTGGCGGTCACCCTGGAATCGCAGGGGCCGCTCGTTGCCCGTGCCGACGTACCGTGGACGCCCACGCTGCGCGGCGTCGATCCCGCCCACGCAGCGGTACACCGACTGTTCGACCGCAGGCCCGGTGTTGCTCTGACGCCTGGCGGCGGCCAGCAGCGCGGTCCGGGAATCAGTGCGTGGAGGCGCAGACGGGGAGCTGTTCGACGTCCGCGTAGTTACTCGCCGGCCCTACGCGACGTGCGCGGCACCGTCCTCGGCGACGACCACCAGCCACCGCGCCAGGTACGGCCACCAGCGCGTCCCTGAGCCTCCACTAGCGAAGCTCGTCGCTGGAAAAAGCCCGCACAGGCCGCATCCTGAACGCCAAATAGCACTGAACCGCCCGGGCATCGACTGGACGATCGTCCACACAGGACCAGGATCCGAAGGTTCGCATGCGGGCAGTTCGCGTGCTCGACCTCGGAGTGTCCGAAGCGGACGTTCGTGGAGCAGATCGCGCGAGTGACCCGTCGCGCGCCGTTGGTCGCAACGGCCGCACTCGGCTCTGGAGAAGATCGGGCTCGGCCCGGCTGGTCGCGCCGGTGCCCGGTTCTGCGAAGTCATCGGCGCAAAAGCCAGTCGCAGCAACCTGATTCGACTGGTCAGCACGCTGCCCGGCGCGCCACCGACAACTCCAATCGCTGTCGGCATCGACGACTCCGCCCCTGCGCCGCGGGCACCTCTACGGCGCCGTCGTCATCGACGCCGTGACACACAGGCCACTGAACCTGGCCCTCACCCCGCAGTGAAGGTCGTGCGCAGCGACCGTGCCCCGTTCTACATCGACGGCGCCACCACCGGGCGCTACAAGCAATTCACGTCACCTATAGGTGGCACCTGCGGCACAACCTCGTACAGACCGTCGAACGGTGCGTCTCCCCGCGCGTCAACTGCATCCGCGCCGCGACAACGGACGCCTCTGCGCCAGGTGATCACTCCCGGTGACTTCGGCCGGGGTTACGCGACAGTTGATTCCGCGAGGTCACCACTGAGCCCTCGCCAGGGTCCGGCCAGGCGTCACGATGACAGTCCTACGTCCGGTCTCGGTCCTTCCCCAACCTAAATGCCACCTAGCACCTTGTCACGCAACCTCGGTCAGGTAAAGGTTTCACGATCGTTCCGGCGGGACGGGTTCGGGCGGAGTCCCGAATAGACGGGAGAGCCCGGCAGCGGGCGGTGCGAAAATGGCTGCTCGCCGACGGAGGTGCCGCCCGGTCGACCGCGAACGGCGAGCTCGCACCACCAGGGAAGATCGTCCGGCTGCCGCGCGCCCGAACGGAGTCCGCCATGATGCCAGTGCCGCCAGGTCCCGCTCCGGGCCCGGCGATGCACGCCCGTCTGACGATCGCCGCCGAGGACGCGGCGGTTGTGCTGTTACAGGAGGCAGCGGCGATCCTGTGCCTGGTGGACCCGGTCCAGACGGCGATGCGCGCCGACAGCGACCCGGGTGCCATCGGGGACATCGCGGCCAATGTGGGGCGACGGAAATCGGAGCTCGACGAGGCGCACAACGATCTCGTCAGCGCGGTGGGCATTCTGATGCGGGCGTGGCGTGGACAGCGGCACGACAACTGGAACAGTCACGCGAACGATGCCCTGGAGTACTACCAACCGGCCGGGCTGGGACGCGGCAAACCAGGCGTGCTCGCGCGGACGGACAAGTCCGCCAAGGCGGCCTCGTCCATCGGAAACGACCTGGACAAGGCGACGTCGGCGGTCGCCGACGGCCTGATAGCCCGCGCGACCGAGGCTCAGGCGGCGTCCCAGGCAGTGGTGAGCGGGGCGGCCACCGACGAGGACGTCGCCGAGGTGACCATGGCCGTCAACGCGGTGGTGGACTCGGTCCGGGACTTCGGGGCCAAGGTCGAGCAGATGACCGACAAGTACCTGGTCGCGCCCAACCTGGACAGCACCCTGCCATTCCCCCAGCCGAGCGGGGATGCGGGGCCGGCCTCGGTGCTCTACATCGACGACGAGGAGTTCGCCAAGGGGGTCGAGAAGCTGGACAGCTCGGCGGCGCTAGCCGGGATGGCGTCCGAAGGCCTCAACGCGGTAACGGGAATCACCAGCACGGGCGGCCGATCCCCATTCGGGGACAGCCCATCCGCGATCCTGCTGGAGGCGACGTGGATGATGACCGTCACGTCCCGCAGCGAGGAAGCCGGTCGGTTGCGGGACGTGACCCTGCGCCTCAAGGAATCCGCCGAACAGGCGTGGCAGGAGTTCCACGAGGTCGACCGGAGAAACGCCGAAACCTTCGACGGCATCCGTCATTCGCTGGATTCGAACAAAGTCGCGGCTCTTCAGTTCGTTGGCGCACCCGCGACAGTGAAAGGCCGGGGCAGGGACGACCGCACCGTCGGTGATCAGTAGGACATGACCATCGCGGACCACCGCCACGACGTCACCGAACACACCCAACAGCCGCTCGGACTCGGCGCGGCGTCCGGCCCGGATCTTCTCCAGCCCTTCCCCGACCTTCTAGCCCTGCCGGCCGGACCAGCCGACGGACGCTTTGCGCCAGCCAGTGGTGCAAGCACCGGCACCGTGTCAACGAAATGCTCGGCTACACCGCCGCCCACACCGCCCGGCTCGTCGCCGACGTCGGAGGCACGAGAGCCCGCTACGCACTCACTGATCACTCTTGGTGACCTACGCGGAGAATATGCGACAGTTGATTCCCCGAGGTCCCCAGTGCTGCACACCCCGAAGACCGACCCGATACCGCCGACCCAGGCAGCCAGTACCGGCGCTTGCCGGTGCAGGTGACGACGCAGAGTGCAAGCGAACCCCCCGGCAGCGCCCCGCGTGTCAACGTGAGCACCCGCCGCTCATACCCATCCAGCGGCGCCTCCCGACCGGCCTTGATCAACAACACGGCGAGAGCGACGCGACCTGATGATCTTGGAATGAGCGAGGGCCTCCCGGATCGATGTGGATTGCGACATCTGCACCGACGACCGAAAGGCCCTCATGTCCCACCGTAACGCCCCACTGTGAACTTTGTTGCGTAAATCGCGTCAAGCTCGCCATTGCGAAAGCCGGAACATGGGGACCGCGTCACCACTGGGCGCTGGAAGGACAAAGCACGCCGTGCCTTCGTCCTGATAGCCGTACTGTGCTACGGCGGCGTCTCGTTCAGCTGCGGAAATGGTGAAAAGGTGGTCATGAAGCCTTCCATTGGAGGCTCTATAGAGCGGAACTGCACCGTTTTGGCCGTCACTCTCGTAGACCCAGGAGGCGATTCCCTCCAGGGTGTAGCCATACCGCTGGATAGCAATGTTCATTTCGTCTGCCGATACGGTGTAGAGGCGGTCACCACTACTCGGCTGATACAGTCGGTATAGTGGAATGCCGTGGTCATGCTGGCCCGCGAACGTATAATATGCGACACCTTCAAACGTGAAGCCGTATTTCTGAACCGCAACGCTAGCCTCTTCGGTGGACGTTGTGTAAAGGTGATGCATTGTTGCGGTTACGCGATCTGCCTTCACGTTCGCATAGGCGCTGGACTGTGGTAGCGCAACTATACCAACCAGCAGGGCGGCGATTGAACCAATGATAATCTGCCACGCATGCGAGCGCATAAGATTCTCCTCTCGTTTATTCTCAATCCGAGGCAACGCTCGTCGCTAGGTGGAGTGCGCGCGGCGGCGGCGCCTCTCGTTCCGCACTGCGGCAAGAAGCTCGTCCAGGTCGTGATCGTCCAACCGCAGGGCGATCCGCCGGGCTCGGTCCAAGGGCGTGCGCTGGTCGGATGGCGCGTGGGCGCTGTCGCCCTGGCTGTTGGTCCAGCGCCGCACGGCCGGCCCCAAGGCGGGCCGCGCCGGCGGGCTTCGGTCCGAAGCCCTACCGCTGAGCAGGGCTTTTGCCTCCCTTCTTGTGTAGCCGAACGGCTCGATGGGCTGTCCCGGCCGTTCGGGATTGGCCGCCCGGACCTCGCCCAGCGCACGCCGGTAGTCGGGTTGGCCGGTGCGCCGCTCGTCCATCGCCGCTTCCAGCCGGGCTTTGACCTCCACGTTGCGGACCGCGTGCATCACGTCCTCCCGCCGCACGCCCTGCTGGGAGAGGAAGTAGTCGAACTCGCCGGGCTGGAACTCGTAGCTGCCCAACCCGTCCTGGAACTGATGCCAGACGCGGGACTCGAGCATCGTCATCAGCGCGTCGGCGAGCCGGGGCAGGCCCAGGTTGGCCATCTCCAGCGCGAAGGCGTGCACCCGGCGTCCGTTGAGATCCACCAGGGTCTGCGGGGTGCGGCGGGCGCGGTGACCGGTCACGACTGCGATCCCTGTGCGCAGGCGGGGATGTGTTCGGCGTGGGTCAGGCAGTGCCGGATGATCTGGCGGCTCATCCACACCGCGATCGTGACGAGTTGGTCTGGCCGGGCCTGCTCGCCTGCGCCGGCGGAGATGCCGGTCTCCCGTTCGGCAGCCGTCTGGAACTGCTCCAGCGTGCTGCAGTGCGGGGTCACGGCCGAGGTGGCCGCCCATCCAGTCGGTCAGTGCCGCGATGCGCGCCCGGGATGCGAGGCCGCGCGGGTCGGCGGGCCGCAGCAGCGTGACCGCGGCGGCCTGATGGCGTCGAGAGACCACGGCCACCCGGGGCGCGTATGTCTCCGGGATGCCGACCTCGCGGCATTGGCAGACGTAGCAGGCCAGCTCGTCGGCCAGCACCTCCCCATCCGGTTGAGTCAGCACGGTGGCCGACCGCAGCCGCCGGTCGGACAGGTCCAGCAGTTGGTAGCGCGGCAGGCGCGGCTGCCCGGTACCGGGACCAATGCCGGGTTGGCCGGGCGCCTCGGGCAGTTCAACCTCGTGCATCGCGCTGGCCAGTGCCGAGGCGAAGGCCTTGCGCAGTTCGGGATCGTCGGGGATCAGGATCGCGGCGGGCAGCATGCGCCCGTGGGCCCGTTCGGTGGCGGTGATGCGCATGGCCCGCGCCATCATCTGCGCGACATGCACCCTGGCCAGGATGTTGGTCACGTAGGCGATGGTCGCCACCTGCGGGCAGTCGAAGCCCTCGGTGACCATGCGGATCGCCACGATGGCGCACGGCTGACGTTCGCGCGCGGCCCAATGCAGCACCTGCAGCGCGTCGGGCTCGTCCGACACCACCAGCCGGGCGAAGTCGTCCTGGCCGGTGACCTCGTTGAGCGCGTCGCGCGCCATGCGGGCCGCGGCGACATCGGCGGCGATGAACAACAGCTTCAGCGGCTCGTCCAGGCCGATGGCCAGTTGCTGGTTGCGCAGCAGGCGCACCGCCTCGCTCGCGAAGCCGGAGATCCACGGCGCGCTGGTGTAGGCGTTGCGGACCACCGCCGAGCGCTGCTCACAGGTCAGGTCGGCGATGTCGGCGTCGATCACCTCTTCCTGACGCAGATCGACCAGCCGGGCGTGGCTGCCGTAGGCGTAGAGGTCCGGTGAGCGCAGTTCGACGCCGATCAGTGTCGCGGTCGGGACGGAGAAGTCGGCCACCGCCTGGAGTAGTTCGCCGGAGTCGGTGGTGACCTTGTCGTAGCGGACGGTGCTGATGCGTTGCTTGTTGCTGGAGCGGAACAGGGTGCCGGTCGCGTTGAGCACGGCCGGGCGGGCCAGCGGGTCACCTAGGGCCGGCCGGACCATGCGCTGCACGGCTGTGGTGCCCCAGGCGGCGTTCTCGGCGAGGTGGTGCACCTCGTCGAGCACGACCAGCGTCGGGTGCTGCGCGGCCCAGGCGGCATGCCGTGCGGCGGTGCCCTGTTCCTTGGCCAGTGCCTGGTAGGTCACTACGATGCCGTCGGCGTCGGCGTGCTCCACGACGCCGTCCTGCGGCCGGGCGTCCAGGGCGACGCCCAGCTCCCGAAGCGCGTTGCGCCACTGCCGCAGCAACGCCCGATTGGGGACGACGACCAGCAGACGCGTAAGCAGGTCCGCCTCGCGCAGCACGTGGAAGACCATGCCGGCGAACGCGGTCTTGCCCGCGCCGGGCGCGGCGTGCAGCGTGGCGGTGCCGGCGGTGTAGATCCGGTGGAGGATCGTCGGCAACGCCTGGGCCTGCCACTGCCGTGGTCGCAGTGCGCCGATCTGCGGGAGTTGGCAGGGGGCAAGGCGCAGCGCGCACGGTACGCACCGCGCTCGCGCAGCCGGCCGGTCGGCATCCGCGGCGTCGACCCACTGACCCAGGTAGGTGGTGGCGAAATCGCCGGGGAGAACCGTTTCGCAGACCTGACAGCGTCCTGCGGCGCGTCGGAACAGGTCCTCGCGTTCAGCGGTGCTCAGCCGTGGACGGTCGCAGTGGCCGTGCGGTGGACAGCTGGGTTGGGGTTGCGCCGCTCCTGTCACCACGTCCGTCCACAATGGTCGTAAAGGCTCTGGGGACTCCGCGTGCCGGACAGTCAGGACGCGCCGCCTGCCTGGCTTCGCCGGCCTGGTCTCGGGCGGTTTCGAAACCTCCTGAGTTCGTGCGGTGCGGTGCCCGGCCGCGTGGTTCTTCGAACGCTAGCGAGGGGCGACGTCGCCTGGCCCCTGTTCGCGTGGCCAGTTCTCGTCTAGGTCCGCACCACGTCATTGCCGCTCTCGGCGCGGTAGCGGTGGCTACGAGACGACCACACCGGCCCACGAGACCCGCCACACCCCGGAATTACTCGAGCACCGCGCCGTCCCCCCATCCCACCAGCGGCAGGCCGGTCAACAACGCCCTCGGCACGGCCAGGCCGTAGTACTCGGTGGTCCAGGCGATCACGGCGTTGGATCAATCGATCGACGGCTTCCCGCCACGCGCCCGTAGTTCCGTCTCCAGTTCCTCTGCGCGGTCAATTTCCCCTATGGAGCGCTGGATGGTGGCGGTAGTTCTTATGGCGTGCAGCGTTTCTGGGTGGTTGTTGCCCAGTGTCCGTCGGTAGCGCGCTAGGGTGTCTTCCGCGCGGGCCTGTGCGGCGTCCAAGTCCCCGAGGAACCGCAGGACAGCTGCGAGGTTGTTAGCGGCGCGTAGCGTGTTGGGGTCGTCGGGGCCAGGCGCTCGCTGGCTCCGCTGCACGACGGCCTCAAACTGTTCTCGGGCTTCCTGATACTTGCTTAGGTTGCCAAGGGTGGCGCCAAGGTTGCCCGCGGCCGTCAAGGTCGTTGGGTGACTCTCTCCCAGCGTCCGCTCGTATCGGGAGACGAGGTTCGCGTATAAGTCCCGTGCCTCCTGGCTTTTCCCGAGGCCGACCAGGCACCCGGCGAGACGGTCGGCTGCGGACAGCGTGTCCGGGTGGTCCTCACCAAGAGCTTTGAGCCAGTCAGCGTGGATCTTGCGGCCGATGATCACGCCGGGCTGGCACTGGTCGGACACATACAGATAGCGCAGCACATTGATGACCAGCGCACGGAAAGCTTTCGGCTCGTGGTTGCGGTGGAAGTCTGGGTGGGCGAACAGGACCCGAACGAGCGAGGCAGCCCTGCGATACTCAGGCCAGGAGGCCGGAAGGTTGGGGTCACTCGCTCCGATCTCAGCGCTCAGGGCGAGGATGCGGCGTCGGAGGTCCTCCGGGTCGTCCTGGGTGCGGCTGGGCAGTGGCGTGGTGGCGTCGACGGCCGACGGCCCGGCAAGCGAGACGGGTGCCGGGTAGGGCGCAAGCCGCGAAGACGAGGAATCCCAGAGGGATGTAGGGAGCCCCGACTTGCGGAGAAGCAGAAAGGGGCAGCCCTGTACGTGTCTCACGTCGCAACCCGAGTGCAGAGCCGAGCGCTCGCGGCCATCGTAGAGCGCGGCCAGGGGATACAACTCGAATGGCTCCCCGTTGTTGTCGATAACGGTGGTGCCGTGTCGGCCTGCGCAGGTCCAGTCAAGCTCCAGATACCACGAAATCTCGTGTGTGCGGGCTTCGGGCTCGAACCAAAACTGCTCCACGTCAGTCGCGCTGATGGAGAACGGGAAGTCCACGCCTTCGGCCTGCATCCGCGGCTGCTCGGCGTCGAAGTCGGTTGTGAAACGACGAGGTTGGACTGTCGCTCCGACATACATAGGGAGACAGGCAGGGCGCGGCAGTCTGCGGGACACGACGACCGGTCGCGCAGCGTGGAGTACCACCGCCCGGGTCGTCCTGGCCTCCAGGGTGATGACATGGACCGTCCCGCTAGCCACCATTACTCGTGGCGGATCGGCGTCCACGGCCAGATCCGCGCCTCGCCTCAGCTGGACGGAGGCGATGACCGGATCCTCCAGATCGCTCGGGAGGTCGCCGCCGGCATGGAGGGTCACGGGGCCGTGTACCTCACCCGCCATGACGACGTTGGAATAGACGCCGTCCGAGATGTGGTTCGAGATGTGGTTGACGTACTTGTCCGGGCTGGAACCCGAGTCGTCCTGATCATCCCCGTCGGTGCCGCTTTGGTCCGTGTGCGTGTCTGCCATTGCTTGTCCCCCGCTCAACTGCGCCAAGTGCTGATGGTGACCGTGCCTTGATAGCACCCTCGGGCGCGTCGGTGGCCGCGGTTCGTGCCATCCCGGTAGTTGCCACGAACCTTTGCACCGCCCGCCACTTGCGATGTTGCCGCTGCGAGGCGTCTCAGACCGATGGCGCCAGGACCGCCGGACTGAAATCCCTAAAACAGGGTGTCGCGTACCCGCAGTGGCCGGTACCCGGTCGGGCCGAGTTGCGCCAACTCGCCCTCGATGTCGACCTCGATCGCGCCGAAGAAGTTGATGTTCTCGCTGTGCGCGGGCGAGATGTGCGCCAGGACCTCGTCGTCGACCTGCCGCCCGGCCGCGCGCATCTGCTCGACGGCCAGGCCGAAGTACTCGGTGGTCCAGGCGATCACGGCGTTGGTCACCAGCGTCAGGCACCACGCCTGCTCGGTCTGGGCCTCCGGGTGCCGGGCCCGGATCATGCCTTCGTGGGCGTAGAGCAGGTCGCGGCGCAGTGCGTGTAGCGACTCGCCCTTGTTCAGCTGCCGGGAGATCTTGCGCCGGTAGACCGGGTCGGCGAGGTAGCTATCAGTTACGTGGAATCTGCCGACGAGGTTGATCATCTCCTCGTCGGGCGACCACGAACTGAGGAGACCTGTTGGGCACCACGTTGGTCCCGGCCGAGAAGTGGCCGGTGCTCGCCCGGCACGACCAGGCCGCCGAGTGGCTGAAGGTGTGGACCGACCTCGGTCGGGCGCCCCGCACGATCGACGCCTACGGGCGCGGCCTGGCCGAGTACTTGCTGCTGTGCGAGGCCACCAGGGTTGACCCGCTGGTGGCCAACCGGGCCCACATCGCGGTCTACGTGCGCGAACTGACCACGCGTCCCAGCCACCGCGGCGCGAATGTGCTGTCGATCGACTCCGGTTCCGGGCTGGCCAACGCCACCATCCAGCAGCGCCTGGTGCCGGTCCGGCTGTACTACGACTTCCTCATCGAGGAGGGCGTGCGCGAGTCCAACCCGGTCGGCCGCGGCCGGTACACGCCTGGCCGCCGGCGCGGCGGCCACGAGCGCGGCCTGGTCCCGAGGCTGACCAAGCTGCCGTGGATCCCGACCGAGCAGGACTGGCTGGCGCTGCTGGCCGTGGCCGCGCTGGAGCCAATCCGCAACCGAGTCATGCTCGCGCTGGCCTACGACTGCGCGCTGCGCCGGGAAGAACTCTGCCTGCTGGAGACCGGCGACATCGACCCCGCCCACCGGATGGTGCGCGTGCGCGCGGAGACGACGAAGAACGGGCTGGAGCGGGTCGTGCCGTACTCGGCGCCGACCGGCGTGCTGCTCTCGCAGTACCTGATCCACCGGGCGTCGATCAGCCGGGCGCGCGGCCCGCTGTTCCTGTCGGAGTCCCGCCGCAACTTCGGCCAACCGCTAACCTTGTGGACCTGGTGGAAGGTGATCCGCCGGATCGCGCTGGCCGCCGGCGTGCCGCGGTTCAGCACGCACACCACCCGGCACCTATGTCTGACCGACCTGGCCCGCATGGGCTGGGACATCCACGAGATCGCCCTGTTCGCCGGCCACCGCCAGATTCAGTCGACCATGATCTACATCCACCTGTCGGGCCGTGACCTGGGTAAGAAGCTCAACTCCGGCATGGAACAGATCCACAGCTGGCGGGTTGAGATGCTGACCCGCCTCGGCCTGCAACCGACGGAGGTCGCGTCCCCGTGACCACCTCGACATTCACAGCCGTCAGCAAGGCTGCCGGCGCCTCGATCTGGGCATGGCCGATCCACTCGACGCGCTACAACCGCAGCCCAGAGCTCACTGGGGTTGAGCTGGAGGCGTTGCGGCGGCTGGGGATGAACAATCTCCGTCGGCGGCGCTGCTACGACGGGGATGCGCCGGAATGGGCCTTGGTCCAGCGGCTCCTGCGGCCGCTGGACGATGCGCGTGCGGCATTGTGGTGTCCGGACACCACGCACCATCGGCGTGCGATTTCCGATGCGATCGGCTTGGTGCTGTTGCGCTGCGCTGCGCTGAGGATGGCACCAGTTTCTGGGCCTGGTCTGAGGCTGATTGGCTTCGGCTGATCGGCACGAGCGTGGCCGAGTTCGAGCGGCCGTGGCCAGGCTGGATTGACGGCACGGTCCGCCCCTACGTCGCCGCCTATGCCTACCTCCTGGGAGGATTTGCCGCCTTCGACCAGCTCGGTGGCTTCAACCGGCTGGCCCTGACCTGGCGAGTGTTCGGCAAGGACGCGGTCGATGAGGCTCAAGCCCAGGTCGCTGAGGTCCTCACTGGATGGGGCTACCGGCTCGGCCGGCGTTCCGACCACCGGGTGGTCACCGTGGTCTGCCAAGCGCTGCTGCTCAACCGGAGTCCGCTGTTGGAGGATCTGACTACGGACGTCTTCGACCAGCTCCGTCTTGGCGCGGGCATGCGCCAATGGCATGTCGGAACCCTGTTCGGCATCCAGCGGGCCGTCGCCGCGCTGGGCTTCTGCGACCAGCCGTCGTTCTCGGTGCACGGCAGCATGCCCGCCATCGAAGGCACCTCCGGGACCTGGGCCGAATGGGTCGAGCGCTGGTACGCCACCTCGACCCTGACCCCGAAGGTCCGCAGCATTTTCCGGGGCACGATGGCCAAGGCCGGCCGTTGGCTGGCCGACCAGCATCCGGAGATCACCGAGCCCGGCCAGTGGACCCGGCAGACCTGCGCGGCCTGGGTCGCCGCGGTCGACCGCATGAACGTCGGCGACTACATCCAGCGCACGTTCGGGCTGTCCAAACGCGCCGGTCAGCCCATCACCCCGCGCACCAAGGCTGGCATCCTCACCGCCACCAGGGTCTTCTTCCGGGACTGCCAGGAGTGGGAGTGGATCCCACGCCGGTTCGACCCCGCCCGCGCGCTGGCCACCCACGCAGCGTTCAGGCGCTCGTCGGACCCAACCCGAGGGTCATCGCCGACGATATCTGGGCCAAACTGCTGTGGGCCGGCCTGAACATCGAGGCCAACGACCTTCCCGCCAACGCCAGCGGCCCGTGCTACCCGATGGAACTCATCCGCGCAGTCACACTGACCTGGCTGTTCGCCGGGCAGCGCAGCGACTAGATTTCCCGACTTCGTGTCGGCTGCATCCGCTGGCAGCACGACGGCGCCCCGATCCCCGGCGACTCCTCCGACGTGCTCGTCCAAGACGCGATCTGCCTGCTGGACATCCCCGCACACAAGACCGGCACAGCGTTCACCAAACCCGTCGATCCCTTGCTAGGCAAGGCAATCGAGGCGTGGGAAGCCGTGCGACCGGACCAACCGACGATGCTGGACTCCAAAACCGGTGAGCACGTCGACCTGCTCTTCACCTTCCGGGCGAGGCGGGTGGCCAAGGACTACATCAACAAGACGATCATCCCGGCACTCTGCGGCAAGGCCGGCGTCCCCACCGCCGACGTCCGCGGCAACATCACCAGCCACCGGGCCCGCTCCACGATCGCCACCCAGCTCTACAACGCCAAGGAACCGATGACCCTGTTCGAGCTGCAAGCCTGGCTCGGACACCGATCCCCGCAAGCGACCCAGCACTACGCCAAGATCACCCCGAACACACTGTCCAAGGCGTACAACGACGCCGGCTACTTCGCGCGCAACGTTCGCACGATCGAGGTCCTGGTCGACCGGGACGCCGTCACCTCCGGCCAGGCCGCCGCCGGCGAGCCCTGGCAGTACTACGACCTCGGGCATGGCTTCTGCACCTACACGTTCTTCGAGCAGTGCCCCCATCGGATGGCCTGCGCCCGTTGCGACTTCTACGCCCCGAAGGCGTCAACGAAGGGGCAGCTGCTGGAGGCGAAGGAGAACCTTCAGCGGATGCTGGCGAGCATCCCGCTCACCGAGGACGAGCAGGCGGCCGTCGACGACGGCCAGGTAGCCCTCGACCGGCTTCTGGAGCGCCTGGTGGACGTTCCCACGCCGGCTGGGGCGACGCCGCGGCAACTCGGCGTTCCGGCAACCGCGACGCTGCTGCCGATCGTCGCCGTGAGCCACGGCAAGGAGGGGACGACTGGAGTGTCCGGCGCTCAGTCCGATTCGAGCGGGGCACCCGGTTGCCGCAGTAGCTCGCGAGCCGAGTGGAGCGATATCCCACACGCATGATGGCGACGATCCAGGTGGTCGCGCCCCACGTTCCCCTACTGATCATGGAGTTGGGTGTGGACATCTGGACGTCACTGATCGCGGTGGGCGGCACGCTGGCCGGTGTAGCCCTCACTGGATACATAACCCACCGGTCGGCCCGTCGGCAGGCTGATGTGGCCCGGCGCGAACGTTCCAGCACCGAACTACTCGATGCCTGCGCGGCCATGCTGCTGGCGCTGGACCTACGCAACGACGCCATAACCGAGTACTGGCAGGGGTTCCGGGAGAACATGGCGCGCAGCGTGTCCACGGACGCTCCTGTCGAGGAAAGCGGCTCAGCCACCGACTTGACAGAGCCGTATCACCTCGCTAACCGGAAGGTGAGTCACGCCGTGGCGCGAATTCAGCTGCTGACCGGCCGGAACTCGGCGATCAGCGCAGCCGCTCTCCGCGCGGCGACCGCCTCAGAGGAGGTGACCGGAGCATCTGATTTCCTCGCCATGTTGAAGATCGAGGACGCAGCGTGGGACGCCGCCGGGGATTTCCTCGATCTGGCTTACGGCCTGCTCGCCAACTGATCTGACCCCAGCTGCCGACGAGATCGCGTCGCCGCACTTGTTTGCGCCGGTCAGCGACACCCACTCGATTTCAGCGGGTCGAGGCTCCGCGTGCGACGCCGGCCTGCTGGGCCTACCAGTCGTTACGCCGGGTGTAGCCCGACGCTCCTCGACTCGCGTTCGTGAGCTTGACAAATCTGATTCCACATAATGCTGCGATACCTGTCCGAGCCGGCGCTGCGGGAGCAGATCACCGCGATCACCAACCGCACCGAGGCGTTCCACGGCTTCGCCGACTGGCTGATGTTCGGCGGCAAGCTGATCGGCCACAACGACCCCGAGCACCAGGAGAAGGTGATCAAGTTCAACGAGCTGATCGCCAACTGCGTCATCTACTCCACCGCGCTGGACATCACCGACGCCGCCAACGAGATCGCCGGCGAAGGCGAGCCGGTCGACCCCGACGACCTCGCCACGATTGCCCCGTACATCACCCACACCGTGCGCCGGTTTGGCAACTGGGTGATCAACCTGGCCCCGCCTGACCAGCCAGTTACTCGGCTCGATCTGGAACCTCGGGTACTGTTCCGGGCAGGTCCAATCTGATCGATTCTTCGACGATCGCGTTCGATGGGGTCGTCTCCGCTCTCTCGGTAACTCGCGCGCGCCAATAAACGATGTTGTTGTAGGTAGCGATGGCATCCGGATGCGCGGGGCTCAGCACTCGAATCATGTCGCCGAGTAATTCAGTAAGAGCGTCAACAGCGCCTTGCGGATCCTCTAATTCTCCCTGCCATCGCGCGGCTTCACTACGAACGGCTAGAATTGCAGGGTGATCCGGCTCGAGTACCCTCCTCATGTCCTCAAGAAGGACGGACAGGGTCATGACCGCTGCCTTCGGATCACCTGCCCTGCCTTGCCATTCCGCAAGATTGTGTCGTGTGCTCAGAGTATCCAGGTGGTGAGGGCCCAAAACGCGGATTCTATCGTCAACCAGATCGGCCAGCGCCTTGGCCGCCCCGCCCGGATCCCCGCTTTCTCCCTGCCATTGCGCGAGGTTGCCGCGAGTAGTGAGAGTGTCGGGGTCGTCAGGACCAAAGGCGGCCGCCGCCTCCTTCAGCAGTGCAGTGAATGCTGCGACCGCTTCGGCTAGCTCGCCGCTCTTGCCGCGCCAGAAGGCGACGTTTGAGCGCGCATAAAAAGCGTGCCGCCCCCTCTGAAAGCTAATGCGTGCGCTGTGTTATTAAGGTTGGCATGTAGCGTGGCAGCCGCTTCGTGTGAATTTCCCCTTCTACCTTGCCATTCGCCCAGGCTATTGCGGGTGAGAACAGATAAGGGGTCATCGGTGCCCAGTACCCGAGTCATGTCGTCGAGCAGTTCAGCCAGCGCCGTCGCTGCTCCTGCCGGATCTCCTGCCTCTCCCTGCCAACGGGCGAGGTACTGCCGGGCAGCGAGTGTGTGACGATGCTCAGGTCCCAGTCGGTCGCGAGCTGTGGCGGCGAGCCGGGTCAAGTAGGCCACGGCCGCGGTCTCCATCCCGGCTCGGCCGAGGCTGTTGGCATAACGGAACAACACGCCGATCGCGCCTGAGCCCCACAATGCCACGTCAGCCACTGCGACCAGTTGCTCGGTGTTCGAACGCAACGCCGCGGCCAGTGCTGTGTCGCGCTCGACGTCCGGCCACACTTCCAGCAGCGCGTCCGAGGCGGCGTGCGCCGTCGTGAGCCACGCGTGTTCGGTGCGGAGGGCCGCGTCGCGGGTGGCTCGCTGGACTAACCCGTGCACGGAAATCACTGGTGTCGTGCCCTCCGCAGGATTGTCGGTAAGCAGGTTGAACCGATGCAGCATCCGCACAGCCGACATCACCTCCCCGTCCTCAGGTGCCCGCCTGAGGACGGACCGCACCCAGGAACCGACGGCATCGGAGGCAAAGACGGAACGCGGAATGCCGTCAGGGTCCAGGACAGACGCCAGCAACATCACCATCGGCACCACGCCCCCAGGCATCAACTCAGCCGCCTTGTGAATTGAGACCGTCCACGTGGCTGCCACAGTGTCCTGGTAGCGATCCGGGAACTGGTCTGGGGGGACGAACAGCTTCTCCAGTCGAGTCCGGTAGTCGGCAAACTTCATCCGGTACGCCGTGACCGAGACCTGTCCCTCTCGTAGATATGCACTGGCGTGGGATAACGCCAACGGCAGATAACCCAGATCGTGGGCCAGCGCGGCCAACAGGTCGTCGGGCGAAGTGCGCTGGCGCGGATCAGCGAGCAAGTGTGGTTGGTGATCCAGCCGGCGGTGCAGGTATTCCAGGGCTTGCTCGAAGGTATAGAGGCCGACCTCGATGACCTGGCGATCGACACGGATCAGAGAATCACCACGATAGCGGGTGGTGACGATGACCTGGCCCGTCTTCGTCGGGTCCGGCCACCACTGCTCGATCTCGGCAGGGACCTGAACGTCGTCCAGCACGATCAACCACGGCCGGGTCGTGGTCGACAACCACGCCATCAACTGGGCAGCGGCCTGCTCAGGCCGGGCAGGATCTGCCCCCAGTAGCAGAACCGCAGCATCCGCATATCGCTCCATGATCGCCGCCGAATCGCGGGCCGTGATCCAGACGCCCAGATCCAGGCTGGGATCGTCCCACTGTTGACGGGCGTACTGAGCGGCTAGTTGTGACTTGCCTACGCCCCCAGTCCAGACAGCACTCGCTCTTGAGTCTGAGGCGCTCGGATCTCGCCGTTTTCCGGGCCGGCCTGGGTGAGCACGGCGGACTGGCCGGCGACGACGGCTGCCGCTATCAGCCCTAGGTCGGGGCGCTGTACGAAGGCGTCGGCGAGACGCGGGGGACGGCCTACCCGCACCATCCCTGCGGTTGTGCTGCCTGCGCGTCCCAGCGCGTCGTTGAAGCGGGCTCTCCAGTACGAGGCGGAGCCGATCTCACTAGCAAGTTGCGGATTGTCCTGTTGACGCAGGAGACAGGCTGCGATGAACAGTTCGACCGACTGTGTCCGGGCCTCGTTGCTTCCGGAGAGCAGGTTGCGCACCGTCTGGCCGGTGATCCCGCCGTCCGGGCTCGGCGACGCCTCGACGCTGCGGCGGGAGATCTCTGCCAACCCTGTCCGGCCTTCCTGGTCAGTCAGACCTGCGCGGACCGCCAGGTCCAGCAGTACCTGCGCGCCGCGCCTGCGTGCCGCCTCGCGCTGTGCATCCTCCTGTGCTGGCATCGCCCGTCCTCACCAAATTTCGCCAAATTCCCGCAGTTCTCGGCGTTGGACTGCCGGGGCGGTGTGCTCGTGACCATCAGTCACCGCAAATTGAGGAGGCCAGCATGGTCACCACCCTCGCATCTATCGCCCTTGACCCCGCAGCCGTCACCTTCGCCACGCATCTCCTGCACACGGTGTGGATGAATCTGCCTGCGATCACCGCGAGCTTGCGCGCCGTGGGCGCGGCGCTGAGCGTGGCCACTGGCGTCCGTGCCCTTGTTCGTGACCAACACCATGACCGGGGTTGAGCGAGGGGCATGCGGAGGGCGTTGGTCAACTTCGGCGGCCCGGGTCTGTATGGGTCTCTAAAACGATCGTATTAGAGACCCATGCACATCGAGATCTCGTCCGACGTAACATGGGTCTCGAAAGGCTGTCTCGGAAACAACGTCTCACAAACGGTGCTGAGCAGGTTAGGAGACCCATATGGTTCGGTACGGGTACGCGCGGGTGTCCACCCGCGAGCAGAACCCGGACCACCAGATCGACAAGCTGCTCGCAGCCGGCGTGCCGGAGGACAACCTGTTCATCGAGAAGATCTCCGGGAAGCTGTCCTCCCGCACGAAGCTCGACGCCATGCTGGCCAAGCTCGCCGAGGGCGACCAGGTCGTGGTGACCCGGCTGCGCCGGATCGGCCGCTCGCACCAGCACCTGCTCGATCTCGTCCGCGGCTTCGGCGACAGCAAGGTCGACTTCATCGTGCTGGAGCAGGGCATCGACACCACCACACCCGGCGGCAGGCTGGTGTTCCACTTCCTCGCCGCGATGGCCGAGTACGACCGGGAACTCATCGTCGAAGGCACCCTCGACGGACTCGAGTCCGCACGGGCCCGCGGCCGCGTCGGCGGCCGCCCCGAGGCGCTGTCCCAGCGGCAGCTCGACCAGGCCCAGATGATGGTCGACTCACGCGAGCACACCATGGCCGAGATCGCCGAGACCTTCCACGTCGGCCGCGCCACCCTCTACCGGCAGCTCAACGCCTACAACGACGGCGGCGACTGCGTGCTGGTCGTCTACCGCAACACCCGCACCCGCAAGGTCGACGCCGACACCAACCGCCGCTACGGCGAGACCGGCGCCGGCGAGAAGTTCCAGCTCGACGCCGACCGCAAGTGGTTCCCGATCGCGCCGTCCCGCTGGTCCCGACTCAAGGCGATCGTCTACGTCGTCGACGGCACCGTTGCCCGGGTCCGGGCCGTCGACCCCGACCCGTCGAAGTGGGACACCGACGACCGCGGCTACGCCGACGTCCCCGTGTCGAAGCCGCTCACCGAGCTGCAAATCGCCAAGCTTCTACCCACGCTCGGGCTATCGCTCGGCGACGAGCGCCCGCACGTGAAGGGCAAGATCCGCGAGTACGTCAACCTCTAACTGTTGCGAGGAAAGGGAAACCGGTGACCGCCGTCCGCGAGCTGCTGACCCGCCGAGGCGACATCGAGCTGAAGTTCATCCGCCATCGCGTGAGCGGCACTGTGCACGTGGTGGTGCCGGACGATCCCGACAAGCAAGGCGAGGTGTTCCGCATCGGCGAGGTCCCCGCCGATGCGCAGCTGGCGATGGCCAGCGGCCAGACACCGACGCTGTGCGGTTACCTCGCCTACAAGTCTATGGACGGCACGCGCCGCAGCAGCGACGAAATGGTCAGCGAGTTCGACGACGCCCACCTCTGCGCGCGGTGCTGGCGAGCGCTGGGGCCTGAGCACCAGGCACGTGCGTTCGAGTATCACCAGCCAAGCACGATGCTCCGATCAGGAACGTGATCGGCGGCTACCGGTGGTCATTGTCCGTGTCCGAGGTGCTCCGGCCGCACCCAAATTCGGGAGGACGGCCTCGGTACCGCCAGCTTCGGATATAGCGGCGCCGGAAGTAGCCAGCCTCGGCTAGGGGGCTCGCGATGAACCGGACAAACCATATGGCTGATATGAGCGACAAGCCCTGACTGGCTACCGTGAACCCTCCGTGCTCAGTTAGGTGGCGGCGATGACGACAGACGATGACCCGGACGGCGGCAAACTGACAGCCGATCAGGTTCAGGCCGTGCACAACAAGGTCACGGGCTCCGTCGTTGGCCCGATCGTCCAGGCACACACGATCCTCGGCGGGGTTTACTGCCACGCTCCGAGTCATCGGCGGCCGGTACCACGGCAATTGCCACCTGCACCGACGTTGTTCGTGGGCCGAGCACAAGAGTTGGCCACGCTCACCTGCGCCCTCGACTCAGCGGCGGACATGCACAGACCATTAGTGATCACCGCGATTGCTGGTGTCGGCGGCATTGGCAAGACCTGGCTTGCGCTGTGTTGGGCGTATCAACATCTTGAGCGATTCTCTGACGGCCAGCTATTTGTCGATCTCCAGGGCTTTGCCCCTTCCGGGCGGTCAATGACGCCAGAGAAGGCCATACGAGGGTTTCTGGATGCTCTAGGTGTCGATCCGCAGTCTGTACCAATAGACCTGGACGCGCAGGTTGGGTTATATCGCAGTCTAGTCGCCGGAAAGCAGATGCTGATTGTGCTGGACAACGCGCGCAGTACGAACCAGGTTGTCCCATTATTGCCTGGCACTGCCACATGTACGGTGTTGATCACCAGCCGCTCACGCCTCTCTGGCCTGTCAATGGCGTACGGCGCCTCGTCAGTCGGATTGGATGTGCTCAACGATACTGAGGCTTGTGATCTGCTCGCCCGCTACTTGGCTTATGATCGGCTCGTCGACGAGCCTGCTGCGGTAACCGAGCTGTTGAAATCTTGCGCCGGATTGCCGCTTGCGCTCGGAATTGTCGCTGCGCGAGCTTGCGTCCACCCTCGCTTCTCGCTTGCTGTATTGGCGGACGAACTTCGCGATCGCCCTTCGCGATTGGATGCGTTGGACGCTGGAGAGTTGAACACGAACCTCCGTACAGTGTTGTCCTGGTCGTTCGACGCTCTGTCTGCAGATACGGCTACTGTGTTCGGGTGGCTCAGCCTTGCGCCTGGACCGGATATCAGCATGGCTGCCATTTCCAGTCTTGCAGCGCTACCTGACACCAAGGTACAGGCCGTACTTCGGGAGTTGGAAAACGCTCACCTGCTTCAGCAACATGTGCAAGGTCGCTATCGTGCTCACGACCTCGTGCGGCTCTTTGCGGGCGAGCGAGCTACTCTTGAACACTCTGATGAGGTCCGCGCCGTTACCCTTCGTCGATTGGTCGACTTCTATCTGCACACAGCCGCCGCCGGAGCTCGTCTCCTGTATCCACATAGCCCAGTGATCGAGCTTGATCAGCCTGCAAGCCGTTGTGCACCTGCTTTACTCCCGGACTTTCCGGCAGCTTTGGCGTGGTTCGACGCCGAACATCAATGCTTGCTTGCGGCACAACTTTTGTGCGTTCAGCGAAGATGGCACCAGCACGTATGGCGGATGTCCTGGGCCTTGACCGGCTTCTGTCGACGCCGCGGCCACCTTCGCGATCACGTCGTCGCATGCGAGTACGGTGTGGTGGCCGCCGAACACCTAGACAACCTGGCCGACCGTGCATGGGCGCACCAACTCTTGGGCTATGCCCTCTCGCGGATGAATAGGCACTCGGAAGCCCGGGAGCACCTACAACAAGCACTCGAACTTGCACGCCAGTCGGGTGACATCCAACGCGAAGCCAACATCTATCGAGTTCTGGCTCGCGACTGGGCGAGAGATGGCGACTACGAACGGGCACTCATGTACGCCAAGCGAGCCCTGTGTCTCTACGAAAACCTGGGAATTCCGGTGTGGTCAGCTGACTCCCTCAATATGGTTGGATTGTGCCAAGCTCGGCTTGGCCGCTACGGGACGGCGCATACGGCATGCGTCGCCGCCCTTGCCCTGCATCGGCGTCACGACAATCGTCACGGCGAGGGGAATACACTCGACACACTCGGTTACATAGCCCGACAAACCGGCCGATTCGACGATGCCATAAGTCACTATAACGAGGCGCTCGACTTGTTTCAATCTCTTGGAGACGAGTACGCGGAAGCCGATGCAGCCAATAGTATCGGCGACGTTCTTGCCTCGCAGAGTAAGCAACTCGACGCTCGCAACTTTTGGCTACGCGCTCTCAAGCTCTACAGTGCCCAGCACCGCATCACGGATGCCGACCGCGCCGAACAGAAGCTCGCCGACCTCAACGGTGGCTAGATACCAGAGAAGCGATGGACATCGCACTATGGACGCAACCCTATGTGAGGAAGCCATTCGCGAGCGCGAGAAGAAACGGCAGAAGCGGCAGGCCGACCTCATAGCGATAGCTACGACGCACGGCCTGGACCCGAAGGTCGTCAAGAACGGGTTCACCAGTACCACGGCCGTGACGGCGGCCCGGGACTATGTCGGACCTGACTTTCCGGACGTGCCGATCGAGAGCAAGCCGGGCATCTCACTGGTCGAATTCGCTCCTGGCTACGACCGGCTACTCCCACTGGCCGTCGCCGCGCAGCGGACCGTCGAGGTGGCGCTGCTGTCGGGCGCTCCCGTTGGCACACGGCACCGACAGCGGACGAACGGAGGCCATGGTGGCGGGCAACTTGTCCAGGGCCTGCATCGGACTCGGCGACTACCAGCAAGCCCTCAAGCACGGTCAGCATGGCCTGGCCCTGCGACGCCAGTGCGGCGACCGCCCCGGAGAAGCCCTCGCTCTGCACCATCTGGCACGAGCGTGGCAAGGGTTGGGCGATCACCCACGCGCCATCGACCTGTGCCAGAAGGCACTCGCCATCGGCCGGACCAATCCGACGTTGCCGCTCGCCAGTGTCGGCGAGCCGTTGGAGACCCTCGCCGAATGCCTGCACCACACCGGGCACACCAGCGACGCCATCCCACTCTGGCGGGAAGCCGCCGACACCTTCCACCAGTACGGCGAACCGCACCGCGCCGCGCAGGTCCGGGACCTTCTGCGCGCCCTGGCGGACAGCCGCGAGATCAGCGTCGACCCCCATGATGGCGACGAGTGACCGTACGGGGGCACCGGCCAGCTCGCGCTGCCAGCCGCCGGGACCACGACTGTTTCCTTGGTTAGTCGCCAACTGGCAGAGCGACGGATTCGCCGGCGAGGAGTTCAGGGGGCCTTGCGGGCCCGGTTGGCTGCGTAGGCGACCCAGTCGGCGCCAGCCTGGGTGGCATGACGCATGGCGGTACCGGGGTAGATGCCGAGAGCGTCGGCGAGGACCTGCGGAGGGGCCTCACGAGCGAGCTGCTGCCAGGTCGCATTGCGCACGGCTCGCACTGGAACTCCAGCGGCGCGCAGGACATCCCCGACCTGTCGCGAGCTGCGATGCTCTCCAGGGAGAAGACCGGGAAACAGCCACGGCGACGTCGGATGGGCAGCCGTGCCTCGATCGAGACGCGTGGCGAGGTGAGCGCGGAGCAGCGTAGCGAGGGGGTCGCGAACGTCAATCCAATGTCGACCCAACTGAATGCGGACGCCCGAGCCGGCATCCTGGACCCGGTCGACGCGTAGTTCGGTGATGCGGTGAATCGGCTGCCCAAACAGGGTGACTAGACATCCGATGATGCGTTCAGGCAACGGCAAGTCGTTATCCAGCAGTAAGCTGCGAATGATCTCCAGCCGCTGCTGTTGACTGACCAGAGTCGGGTTTTCCTTTGCGCGGCAGGGTATGTCGACGTTGTGGATCACGCGATGCACCTGGGCCCATCGAAGGAACCGGCGAGCGTTCCAGACGGTCGCGGTGTCTCCTGCGAACCAGGCGTCGATGTCGTGCTGAGTGCACTCGGACAGTGGCCGGCCCCGCGCCTCAAGCCATGCGAGAAACCCGATGGCGACAGTGAGAACCTGTTTAGCCGCAAGGAATGGGCCTTCCGGGACCGGCCCCCGATCGGCATGGCGTCGAAGCCGTCGCAGGAGGTCCCAGCGGGCGAATTGCTCGATCAGCCGACGTTGGTCTTCGTCGCCGATCGCCCCGAGCTTGATGGTCATCGTGCGGGTGAACGCCGCTAGCCTGCGGTCTCTGGGTGGCAGTACTCCGTAAGTGACCATCAGGCCGCGGAGGTGATCGACAGCTCGTGAGGGAAGTCGTTCATCGAGCGCGGCATGGTCACAGGGCAGCACCCCAGTCGCCAGGTCCGTGAGTAACTGCTGGACCAGAGGACTGTTGTGTAGCCAGGAAAAACCGCTCTGTGGGCGCCGCGTCCGGCAGATCCCGTCGGCCAGTGGTCGCAGGTGATCGGGGAGGTTGCCGTCCGGCCCGGTGAGGAGTTCGGTGACCATCTCCGTGAGCACGCAGCGCCAGCAGAGTCCGTGGCGTCCCAGCCATCCCTCGGCGTTGCATCGTCGGCAGGTCTGGTTGACTGGAATTCCGCTACACCGCAAGCATGTGGGTTGCCCAGCGGCGTTGAGGCCGGGTATCGCGGCTTCACGTCCGCAGTCAGCGCACGTGCCTTCGAGCAGTCGCGCTTGCCAGTAGCAGTACGTGCAGATCGGGCCTTCTGGCCAGCGTGCCCCGACTTGGTAGCACTGGCCGCATCGGGTGCAGGCAGGGTGACGCGAAGGATCAGGCGTGCGGACACGACGGCTAGGCCCAATACCAGTGACTTAAGCGTTGATTCTGTAGTGTGAGCGTCCAGGAGGTGTCTGGATGCCGCGGCCTGGACAGGTCAAGCCCGACACGGACGCCCGGTTGTCGGACCGGATTGCGATCGGTCTGTTGACCAGGACGTTCCCGCCGGAGCTAGTGGATCGCGTGATCGCGGAGACCGGGCGGACGGGACAGCGTGACCGACTGCTGCCGCCTCGCGTGGTGGTGTACTTCGTGCTGGCGATGTGTCTGTTCAGCGGTCAGGGCTATGAAGAAGTGGCCCGCCTGTTGACGGAGGGGCTGTCGTGGGCTGCGCGGTGGTCCAAGCCCTGGCGGGTGCCCACGACCGCCGCGATCTCGCGGGCCCGGGTCAAGCTGGGCGTGGCGCCGATGAAGGCGCTGTTCGAGCAGGTCGCGAAGCCGTTGGCGGGTCCGGCGACTCGTGGTTCGTGGTATCGGAGCTGGCGGGTGCTGGCCATCGACGGCACCACCTTCGACGCGCCGGACACGCCCGAGAACGTGGAGCGGTTCGGTCGGCCGGGCAGCGCTCGAGCGGCGGCGCGCGGTGATCGGGCGGCGTTTCCGCAGGTGAGGGTGGTGGCAGTGGCCGAGTGTGGCACGCACGCGATCGTCGCGGCCACGCTGGGGCCGATCACCAAGGCCGAGGCGACCCTGGCCCGAGACCTGTTCGGGGGTCTGGGCCGGGGCGAGTTGGTAATCGCCGACCGTGGGTTCGCCGGACTGCCGTTGTGGCGGGCGGCGTCGGCGGGCGGCGCAGATCTGTTGTGGCGGGTGCGCGCCAACATCGTGCTGCCGGTGCGCAAGGAGCTGCCCGACGGGTCGTATCTGTCGGAGATCGTGGCCACCGATGATCACTACCGGAGGAGGGACCCGGTGGCGGTGCGGGTGATCGAGTACACAGTGGACGATCCTGGTCGTCCTGAACAGTCAGTGCCCTACCGGTTGATCACGACGATCCTCGATCACCGCAAGGCGCCGGCGAAGGAGCTGGCGGGGTTGTACTGCCAGCGCTGGGAGATCGAGACCGCACTCAACGAGCTCAAGACCCATCAGCGTGGCGCGGCACAGGTGCTGCGCTCACGCTCGCCCGACGGTGTCGAGCAGGAGGTCTGGGCGCATTTGCTGGTGCACTACGCGATCCGGTCGTTGATGCACGTCGCCGCCACCGAGCAACGTCTGGATCCTGATCGGCTTTCGTTCACCCGTTGCCTGCGCCTGGCTCGTCGCCAGGCCATCGCCCAGGCGGCGTTTTCCCCCTGACCGATTAGCTCGAGCCGTGATCGACGGAGCCTGTGAGATCCTGGCCCGGCTCCTGCCGATCCGACGACGACGCAGCAACCCCCGTGTGGTCAAACGAAAGATGTCCAGCTTCGGCCTCAAACGCACCGAGCACCGCACGTGGCCACAACCCACCCGCGATCCGGCCGAGGCAGTCCGGATTGCACCGCCTTATCGCTCCGCCTCAGCGAATAAGCACCACAGATGGACCTAAGTCACCGGTATTGGGTCTAGGCCGTGTTTCAAAGGTAGGGGCCATGTGGATGATCACGGCGGAGTGTCGGTGATCAAATGAGGGAGGTCTCCGGTAGACGGGTTAGCGACCAAGCAAACCTGTACCACCGGAGACCTCGTGCCCAGCGTAGCGGCAACGGGGCGGCCCGACCTGACCGACGCGCAGTGGGCGATGCTGCAACCGCTGCTGCCTGTCGGGAAGAAGCCGGGCCGTCCGCCGAAATGGACCAAACGGCAACTCATTGACGGGATCCGCTGGCGGGTGCGGGTCGGCGCCCCTTGGCGGGACGTTCCACCGGTCTACGGTCCCTGGCAGACCGTGTACGGGTTGTTCCGTCGCTGGCAGCGGGCTGGGGTCTGGCAGCGCATCCTGACCGCGTTGCAGGCCCGCGCCGACGCCGTGGGGTTGATCGACTGGGATGTGAGTGTGGATTCCACGATCGCGCGGGCGCATCAACACGCGGCCGGTGCGCGGAAAAGGGGGATCTTCAGGTCGAACCGCCGGGCACCGCAGCGGGTGGTGCGGAGCTGGATGATCACGGGTTGGGCCGGTCGCGGGGCGGGTGGACGACCAAGCTGCACGTGGCCTGCGAGCAGGGCCGTAAGCCGTTAGCGCTGGTGGTGACCGCGGGCCAGCGCGGAGACAGCCCACAGTTCATGGTGGTGCTGGAGCAGATCCGGGTTCCCCGGCTGGGATCGGGACGGCCGCGGTGTCGACCGGACCGGGTGTTGGCCGACAAGGCCTACAGCTCCCGGGCGAACCGGCAGTATCTGCGTCGTCGTGGGATCAAGGCCACTATCGGCCAGCCGCGTGACCAGGCCGCCCACCGCCGTGCTCGAGGCTCGGCTGGTGGACGGCCGCCGGCGTTCGACGCGGAGATCTACAAGCAGCGCCATGCCGTGGAGTGCGGGATCAGTCTGGTCAAACAGCATCGGGCGGTGGCCATCCGCTACGACAAGCTGGCGGTGCGGTATCAGGCCACCGTGACGATCGCCGCCATCAATATCTGGTTACGCCACATATGAAACACGGCCTAGCCGGCTGCCACGTCGTGCCGGCAGCGTTGCGGCAACCCTCGAGCGGCGCTCTCGCTCAACCCGTCGGCGCGGCCCGAGCCCGGAACGTTCCACCGCTTCGGCTGCGGCGAGGGCGGTGCCGCCACCGACTTCGCCAATTCGATCAGCAGCTGACGAGGGTTTCGCCCCAGCCCGGGGCGCGTCAGCTCTCGCTGGTCGGGAGGAACGTCGTGATGCCGACGAGCTGGGCGGTGTCGAGGCCGGCCAGGCCGCCGCTGGCGTCCAAGCTGCCGGTCGGCGGCCACCAGATCCGCGGCTCGCACGGCGGCCACAGCGGCAGCAGCTCGGTCGCGAGCGCCTCGTCGGGCTCGATCTGCATCTCGACGTCGTCGGTGACGTAGCCGACGATGTCGAACACCACGTTGATCAGCCGGAACGTGACGCGGTAGCAGGGAAAACTGACGCTTTGGCCAGCGGCCGAGACGGTCGCGACGCGCGGCTCGAACCGGTATCCGGCCAGTTGGAGGCCGTGGGACTCGTTCGTCATGGACGCCGTGCCGATCCGCAGGTGGACGTGCTTCGGCGGCTCGACGTCGTTGTAGAACTCCGTGCGGTGCGCCGCCGGGAACGGGTCGCTACCGGTGACCTGCGCCGCAACCGCGGCGGTCTTGAACGCCCACTGCGCCAGGACCAACTGGGCGTCGGCGTCGAGCTCGACCGAGGCGCCGCCAGCGTTGAACATGGCCAGCAGCAGCGGCATCGCCGCCTCCTCGAGCTTACTCATCCAGCCGGTGCTGCAGGAGAGGCAGGCGATCGGAAGCTTCTTGCTGAAGGGCCCGCCCTTCTGGATGATCGGCTGCGCCCCGTCGCCGGGGATGATCTCGCGAATGACCTCGCCGTTGAACCCGCTCTTGCGCAGCAAGTCGCCGAAGACGTGCTCAGCGGTCATGGGACCAGTCGACCCGCAGAACAGGCACCGCCTCTGCGGCTGTCGGTGCGGCGTGGGCTTGCGAGGCATTGGTCCATTCAAGCAGGTCACTTCGACACTTTCGGGCTCGCCGCGTCGAACGCTTGTACGACCAGCAACGATTACACTGTCCGTGTGGGCGGCAGCGCGAGAGACCTGACACCACATGGCGAGGTCCAGTTCTACTACGACGGCATCCAGCGGCTCCACGGCGTGCTTCCCCGGACGTGCCGGCTCGGCGGTCATGATCTGACTGTCGTCGGTTACACCCACGAGTTCATCGACCGACCTGGTGCGCACAGCCTGATCGTGGTCTGCTGCCCGTGTTGCACGCCACCGGACGACGCCTGGGTACTGATCCTGGTCAAGTCGCAGCGTCCGTACCACGTCGAGCTAGACGACTCTCGGTACGAGAAGCTCAGGACACGGGTGAGCGAGCCATTCGTCGAGTAACCCGCGCCGACAGGCTTGACCGTCCGCCGACGCTGGTGGCCCAATTGGCGACGGGGCCATACGGTCCGACCAGGTCTGCCGCCCCGGCAGCGGTGCCTCCGGCCAGTGCCGCGCGCTGGATGGCAGCGGCGGCTCGCTCTCGCACGCGTCGCCTTGCAGCATGCCGCAAGGCACCCTCGTCGTTTCCTCACCCCCTTCGGCGTGACATCCGTTTGGAAAACGGCATGGCGAGCTCGACGCAGTACACCATCGTTTCCATACGCCCTTCGGCGTGACGCCCTTCTGAACAGACCGAGCTGAACGGCGGCGAGATCGTCTCGACCCTGTTCGAGTTTCCATACACCATTCGCCGTGACGCCTTTATGAACCTAAAGCTGCTCACGCTCACACCAGAGACCGGATTTCCATACACCCCCTCGGCGTGATGCATTTCCGGACCAGATGATCGACATCCTGTCCATCCTGTTCGCCATCCTAACGTTTCTATACGCCCTTCGGCGTGGCACACTTCTGGAGCTGGCGTCATCTGCTCACAGAGCCGCGGACTTGACGAACTCGCGCAGAGCCACGGCAACCGCATACGTCATCGCCGCTCGCGCAGGAGCTCCCGGTCGATCAGCCTCTCCAGCAGCGTGCACAGGCTATGGTCGGATCCGCCGGGAAATCTCGGCGCGGCGTCCTCGACAAGGACCCGCGTGATGCGATAACCGTCCGCCGCCTTACTAAATGTCGCTTCGTATCGTCCGTCGCCCAACCAGCTTCGGTGCAGGAACAGCCGATCGCCCTCCGCGAAGAGGTGCCAGCGATCGTCCATGTCCCGGGCGCGGAAGCCGAGTTGGATGCGCTCCCACTGCTCATCGGTCCACACTCGTCGCGGCACCTCGGACAACAAACGCGGCTCACGGATCGGCACCAGCCGACGCAGATCAGAGCGGAGCACTCGCTTAGACATAGCTTGAGCATAGGGAATCTCGCCCACGTACGACAGGCCGCTACGCACCGTTGCTCCTCTAACGGGTCAGCGCCAGAGACACTCCGGCTGCGTGGATGGCATCTGGAGCCTGACGTCTGATGCAACGAAGGCTGTCGTGCCGATGGTCGATTGTTCGATTGCCGGCGAACTTCCTGCATGTCAGCGACGACCGTTACGGGTGATCAAGTCCTGTGCGTGGATCGAAGGCCTTTTCGGCCAAACCACGTGGGTTCCCGAGCCTGGGTTCCCGACGGGCTGGTCGGTGCGGCGGCCAGGGACGAGGTCGATCGCAGTCTGGGATGATCGCACGGTGAGTGATGCAAGGCTGGCTGCCGCTGACGCCGTCGAGTCACACATCCGCGCATTCTTCATCGGGCACACCGTGGAAGTCGTTGACTTCGACCTCGGTCCAGAACGGCGAAAGATAGTACCTGATCTGCGCGTCGTCACCGTGGCACCCGGTCCGCAGGGCGACAGTTGGGCCTACGTGACCGCCGGATGCTGGGCCTCAGCGGAGAAGGACGGTCACGGACTTGAGTTCGTCATGACCGCCCACGTCCGCGATCAGCGTTTCGTCGAGCTCATGGGGATGATCGCCTACTACCACTGCGGAGGTCATCGGCTTGACCTCGAGCACAGCATGCCGATCGGTGATCCGTGGGTGCCCGGATCGACCTGCGACCATCTACTGATCAGCCTGCCTTATCTGCACGGTCCCGCGCTCGAACAGTGCCCACTGCCTGGCGGACACGCCCGGATCCTGTGGGCCTTGCCGGTCACCGCCGCCGAGATCGAGTTCCGCAGACGTCACGGGCACGAGGCGTTGGAGCAGCTGTTCGACGAGGCAGAGATCGTTCCCACGGATCCCTTCCGAGCGTCCGTCGTCTGAGCGACGGATTCTGGTGGTCATCGCTCGTGACAGGTGAGGACGCCGGCCCGACAAGCCCCCTGCTGGTTTCCGCAGAACGCTCGCTCATGCCGCCGATCGCGTGTCAATTTCTCCCACTGGGCATGGTGTTTGCGAGCGCTCGACCTTCGCCTTTGGCGGTTCTGTGGACGAAGCGTCCCGTCTCCGCGCCGGTCAGGTACCCGCCGTCAAGGGCTCGTGCGTAGTCGAGTGCGTGGGGTGTGAGCCACTCACCGCGCCGCGCCGGTGCACCTCACAGTGGTCGGACCTTGAGGCGGGTGAGCCGGTCCTCCCCCATCCAGCCTGGCATGTCGTTTCGCGCCTATGGCAGGTCGGATGGCTCTGTTGTGTCGTCGTCGGTGTCGCTGTCACTGAGCACGGTGAGCCTGACGGCGGTGGGTTCGATCGCGGGTGTCACGTCGAGGTCGACCAGCAGCTCGCGTGCATGGCGGCTTTCCTCCTGCGCCTCGTCGTGGCGTCCGAGATGTTCCAGCGCCTCGCTCAGGGTCGTCGACGCCCGGATTGCGTGTTCGCGGTCGTTGTGAGGGTGACAGAGGCCGATCGCGTAGCGGGCACGCGCTGCGGCTTGGGCGTAGTCACCTCTGTCGACGTGGATGTCGGCCAATGTCGTCAACGCGCGCACCACGTCCTCGTGGTCCGCGGTCTGGGTTTCCTGAAGCGCCACGACCTCGTCCAACACTGTGAGTGCCGTTTCGGTGTCTCCCTCGCTGTCGGCGAGCATTCCGAGCTCGGTGAGGGTGGCCGCCTGGCCCACGTGGTAGCCGATGCTGCGGCGAATGTCCAGGGCCTGGTGCAGGTACGCCCGTGCCTGGGTGGCGTCGCCTTGCTCAACCATGATCACGCCGAGCGCGTGTAGGGTCGCTGACTGGCCGCTGCGGTCGTTTTCCTCGACCCGCAGCCGCAGCGCGTGATCGTAGAAGGTCTGCGCGGTGGTGTACTCGCGGTCGTAGCGGTAGTGGTTGCCCAGGTAGTGGCGGGTGGTCGCCTCGCCACGCCGGTTTCCGGCTTTGCCGAACAGCTCCAACGCGGAGCGCAGGCCCTGCAATGATTTCGCTGGCTCGTCGTCCAGGCGTGCCAGCAACGCCAAGCCGAGGTGGATGCCGGCCTCGCCTTGGTCGTCGCCGGCCTGGTGCGCCGCGACGAGCGCGACCTCATGCGTGCGTTTCCAGTCGGAGCGGAAGTTGTTGAGCAGATACAGTTCCCGCAGCAGAACCGGCATCCGCCAAGCGTGGGGCAGGCCGTGCTCACTGGCCAGGACGATCGCCGCGCTGAGGTTGGTGCGCTCGGTGCTCAGCCACGCCATCGCCGCAGGGCCGAACTCCAGTATCACCGGCGGCGCCGCCGCGGGTGGCGCCAAATCAGCGCGCTGGATGCGGTGCGGGTACACCGCCTGGTCGGCGCTGCTGGCCCCGGCCCAGTACCAGTCGAGCATCCGGACGCGGGCGTCGGCCAACTCCTGCGGCGCGGTGGCGTCGTGGGCGAGTTCGGTGGCGTACGCGCGCATCAGCGGCGGCAAGATGAAGCGGACGCCGGCGTGCTCGAGGAGATGGACCGAGGCCAACGATCGCAGCATCGGCAGGCACGCCGCGACGGGTGTGCCGATGGTCGCGGCGGCGACCTCGGCGCTGAATTCGTCGCCCGGATGCAGGCTGAGCAGACGAAACAGCCGCGCGACCTCAGCGGGCAAGACCCGGTAGGAGCGGGCCAGGCTGGCGCGCAGGGCATCGTCGCTGTCGTGGCCGTCGTCGATAGCGGCCAGACTGCTCGGCAACGCGCGCAGCGCGGTGACCAGCTCCATCAGCGGCATCTCGGCCAGGTCGAGGGCCGTTCGCCGAGCAGCCGCACCGCCAGTGGGAGGCCGGCGCTCAGATCGGCCAGCCCGGACAGTGCCACCGGGTCGGTGCGTTGGCGACGGCTGCGGGCAAAGATCATCCTGAACAGGTCGAGTCGCTCGGCCTGCGCCAACGGCGGCAGGGCGACGCGGCGGGCGCCGTGGCGCGTCGCCAGGGGCGCCAAACGGTGGCGGCTGGTGACCAACACGACGCATCCCGACGCTCCGGGCAGCAACGGCAGAATTTGGCTGGAGTCCTGCGCGTCGTCCAGGACGATCAGGGCGTTCTGGCCGGCCAACACGCTGCGGAACAGGCCGCCGCGCGCCTCGACCCCGGCGGGGATCTGTCCGACGGGCACGGCCAACGCCTGGAGGAACTCGCCCAGGATCTCCCCGGGGTCTCGGGGCGGGGTGTCGGCGTAGCCGCGCAGGTCCGCGTAGAGCTGGCCGGCCGGGAATCGGTCGCGGATGCCGTGGGCCCATCGCAGGGCGGTGGTCGTCTTGCCGACGCCGGGACCGCCGGTGATGGCGATGATCAGGGTGGTGGGTTGTCGGGTCAGTTGCGCCTGGGCCAGCAGGGTTTCGAGTTCGCTGAGTTGCTCGGCGCGGCCGACGAAGTCGTCGATGGTGGGTGGTAGCTGGGCGGGTGGGGGCAGGGGCGCCGGGACCGAGGCGACGGCCGGATGCTCGCTGATCAGGGCGTCGCGTTCGAAGAGCAGTTGTTGGTGCAGCTGCCGGAGTTCGCGTCCTGGTCCGGTGCCGAAGGCTTCCACGGTGCGGCGGTAGATGTGTTTCCAGTAGGAATCGAACTCGGCGTAGTGGCCGGCGGCGTTGAGTGTGGACAGTCGCAGCGAGATGCACCGGGTGTCCAGCTCGTGGCCGGAGGTGATGGTGTCCAGCAGTTCGAGCGCGTCGTAATAGTTGCCGCGGTCCAGTTCCACGGAGCACAGCAGTTGGTAGCCCGGCAGGCGGTGGTAGGCGTCGAGGTCTTCGCGGACCAGTTCCGCCCAGCTGGTGTGTAGGTCGGCCAGGGGCGGTCCTTGCCACAGCTCGATCGCCTCGTACAGGTGCCGGGCGGCCTCGTCGACGCGGCCCGCGCGCCGTGCGGCCTCCGCGGAGGCGCGCAATGCCTTGAACTGGGTCAGGTCGAGCTGGTCGTCGTCGGCGTGCAGGACGTAGGCGTGGTGCTGGGTGAGGATCTCCGCGGTGCAGCCCTGTGACCGCAGTGCGGCGCGCAGCCGGCTGACGTAGGCCTGGAGGTCCTTGTGGGCTCGCTCGGGTGGGTTGTGGTCCCACAACGCGTGCATCAGGGTGTCCGTGGTGACCCTTTTGTGGTGATTGAGCAGGAGCACACCGAGCAGCGCGCGTTCTTTGGCGCGTCCCAGCCGCAGCTGCCGCCCGCCGTGGCGCAACTGGACTGAACCAAGGATCTGAAACTTCACCAGGCCCCCTTGACGCGTCCCATCCTAGGAAATTCGATCCTGTGTTCGCGTGTCACACCCCCGTTTGTGTAGGTGTCAGGTTATCGGCGATCGTCGGTCGCCGGCGAATGGCAGGTTCAGTGTCGAGTCCATGGCAACCAGAGTGTCAACCGGCGTGCCGGATCATTCCCTCAAACGCGGGATTCGATGCGGGGAGTCGGCAATGATCACTCGAAAGAATGAGCGGGTGGCGGCACTCGAAGTGGTATGCGGCCCTGGGGTTCGGCAGCGCGGCTCTGGGTCGGCGAGCGCACTCGCCGCGCTGATGCCCATCGCTACCAACGCTGGTTGGCCCGCACCATCCAGTGTGCGCTGGCGTGTGGGAGCCCCAGCAGTGGACATGTGGCGGGAGGTCAGCGCAGCCACGTCCGGCCGGGTGGCACAGGTGCGCGGGAGCGCCCGGTGATCGCCGAGTGCTCCCGTGGGTTCTTCGCGCGCGGAATCCGGGTCCGAGAATCCCGGCCCGACGACGACGCCGTGCGGCATGAATGCCTGCTGGCGACCGAGGCGAATTGGGTGGCGATAGGGAAAGGAGGTGGCGAATGATGATCGAGTTCTTGGAGCCGAAACTCGACCTGGTCCTGTGTGACCCTGACCAGAACAACTAGAGGAGTTATGTCGATGAAGCGCCCGCGCGTCAAACATGAACATCGACCCGTCCGCTATGGCCGGAACCGCATTCGTATCGGCGGTGCCGTGCCCGGTATCGCCGTTGATATCGACGACCGCGACGGCTCGGTGTGGGCGCTGTTGCAGCTTCTCGATGGCACACGGACGGTGGACCAGGTCATCGCCGATCTGGTCCACCGCTTCCCGCAGCTGGACGCTGACCGTGTCCGCACCGACATCGACGACCTGGCCGGGCGCGGCCACCTCGAGGATGCCGGCCGCTCAGCGCCACCGCAGCTGACCGCTCGCGACCTGGACCGCCACGCGCGAAGCCAGCGTCTGTGGCAGTGGATCGACGACACGCCCCGCGCGACCCGTTGGCACGCCCAGTTGGCGCTCAAGCAGGCGAGGGTCCTGCTCATCGGGCTCGGCGGCGCCGGCAGCACCGCGGCGCTGGCGCTCACGCAATCCGGTGTCGGTGTCCTGCACTGCCTGGACTTCGACGCCGTCGAGATGTCCAACCTCAACCGCCAGATCCTCTACACCGACGACGATCTGGGGCGGTCGAAGGTCGCCGCCGCCCTTGACCGGCTCCGCGCCCACAACTCCGACATCACCATCACCGGGGAACACCGCGCCATCGACGGTCCGGCTGACGTTGTCACGCTCGCGCCAGGCTTCGACGTGGTCCTGCTTGCCGCCGACCGACCACGGGAGATCACCTCCTGGGTCAACCACGGCTGTCACGCGACCGGCACGGCCTGGGTGCACTGCGGCTACCACGGCCCCGTGGTCGCCGTCGGCTCGTACCAACCCGACCGCACCCCCTGCTACGACTGCGTCCTGGCCGACGCTCGCGACCAACGCCGCCGCGCCGGACTGCGCCCCGTCGCACCCGAGCCAGCACCCGAGCGTCGGCCACCAGCCGCGTCGAACGCGGTGACCGCCGGAACCAGCGGCCTGCTCGCCGCCCACGCGGTAATGCGCTTGATCACCGGCATTCCCGCACAGCACACCAACACCACCGTCGCGCTCGACCTGCTCACGATGACGGCCCTCCCGCTGGCGCCGGTGGCCCACCGACCTGACTGCCCGACCTGCGACCTCACCGCATGAATCCTCACCCCTCCCCCGATAGGTCAGTGTTTCCGGCGCCGACGGCCGCCAGCCGCCGGGAGACGGCCTCCGCCCGTGGATCCCCGACCTCCGTGAACAGTTCCCTGGCCCGGGTCAGACATTCCCGAGCGAGCGTGGGCCGCCCCTGGTACTCATGGGAGGTCGCCGCGGTGCACAGCACCAAGGCGCGGTACCTGCCCGTGCCGGTCAAGGCCTCGTACTGGGCGATCGCCGCGGCGGCCAGGTCCAGTGCCCGTTCGTGGTCGCCCAGGCCCTGCCAGGCCACGGCCTCGTCGTGGACCGCCCAGGCTTCGCCGACCTGGTCACCGGCAGTGTGGCGCAGCACGCGCTCCCGCGTGGCATGGGCCAGCGCGACCTCGAACTGCCCGAGGTTGGCCGCGATCCGGCTCAGGTTGCACTCGACGACGGCTTCGGACCGTGCATCGCCGCTGTGCCGGGCCAGGGGAAGCGCCCGGCGGTAGTAGACTCGCGCGTCGACCCAGCGCGCCTGCTGCATGCGCACGTACCCCAAACCGAGCAACGCCACCCGCTGCCGATCCCCGTCGCCGGACCGCTGAGCCAACGCCAACTCCTGGGACATCGCCACTTCGGCCTCGCTCAACCGCCCCAACCTCGACAGCGTGTCCCCCTGCGAGGCCAGCAGGAACGACTCGACGCCGACGTCGCCGCACGCCCGCGCGGCGCGCAGTCCCAGCGACTGCGCCTGCTCTTGGGTCACCAGCCAGGAGCGTTCGCGCAGGGTGAGAAAACGCGCCGTTCCCGCCAACGCCATCGCCGGGCCCAGCAGCTCGTGATCCACCGCGGTCCGCAGCGCCGTCATCATGGTGGTCACCTCACCGTTCAACCACGCCAGCGCCTGGTCGCGGTCGGCCAACTCCACCGCGGGCGGCACAGCAACCACGGAAACAGGGACAGTGGGTAGACCGGGGAACACCAGCCGGTCTGCAACCAGCGCGGTGTGCGCGTACCAGGTGACCACCTGCGTCAACGCCTCGACGCGTGCGGTCTCGGGTTCGTCGGTGGCCGCGCGATGAGCGGCGTAGGCGTGCAGCAGGTCGTGCACGCGATACCGCCGGCGCCCGGCGGGCTCGACCAGGTGCAGGTCGGCCAGCGACTCCATGTGCCGATAGCTCAGGTGCTGGGTCATGCCGGTCACGGCGGCGATGGCCGGCACGCCGAACTCCCCACCGGGATGCACCCCCAGCAGCCGGAAGGTCCGGGCGAGATCTCGTGGCAGCTGGCTGTAGGACCAGTCGAACACGGTGTCCACCGCGCTGTGCTCATCTCCCCTCGCGCTGAGCTCTGCCAACCGGTCCTCGCCGTCGGTGAGGTCGTCGACGGCGTCGGCGACGGTCAGCGCGCGACGCGCGGCGATCCGGGTGCACGCGATCCGCAAGGCCAGCGGCAGCCGCGCGCACAACGCGATCAAGCTGCTCACCGCGGTCGGTTCCGCCGTCGCTCGAGGCGCGCCGATGATCCGCCGCACCAGGTCCTGCGCGTCCGTCGGCGTGAACAGGTCCAATGTCAGCTGGCTGGCCGCTTCGGCGATGATCAAGCCGGACATGCTGGAGCGGCTCGTGACGAGCACCAGACAGCCCGGTGAGCCGGGCAGCAGGGGCCGCACCTGCTGCGGGCTCGCGGCGTTGTCCAGCACGATCAGGACCCGTCGTCCCGCCAGCAGCGACCTGTACATGCCGGACTGGGCGTCCAACTCGCCCGGGATCGCGTCCGGCGCCACCCCCAGGACGCGCAGGAACCCGGCAAGCACCACGAGCGGGTCCAGCGGGGCACTGGGGCCGTAGCCCCTTAGGTTCGCGAACAGCGTGCCGTCCGGGAATCGGTGCTGCACGCGATGGGCCCATTGGACGGCCAAGGTGGTCTTTCCGACCCCTGGAGCACCGTCCACGGTCGCGATCACGGTGGTGCTGTCCGTGTCGTCGTCAGCGGGCAGCAGTGTGTCCATGGCGGCCAGATCCGTAGACCGGCCCGCGAAGTCGCGGATCGCCGGTGGCAACAGCCGTGGAGTCAGGCGCGCGGCCGGTGCAGCACCGGTTACGACGACGCGGTCGATCCTGCCCGCCTGCACGACGGCACCGTGCACTTCGCCGGAAAGATCGTTGTGTGAGTCCGAATGGTCGGCCACGAGGTCAGTATCCAGTATCTCGGTGGTGATCGTGATCCTTCGGCGCTACCGCTACACGGTCGGACCAGCGGGCACACAGAAGGCTATTGTCAGACGCAGCTACCGCGGTGGCGCCGGTCAGTTGCGTGCGCCATGCGCTTTACGATCACGTTCCAACAGCGAGCGAATGTTCCATTGGGGACTGATAGTGCCGGCGGATCGATCACCGGAAGTCATGGCCGTTCCGGCTCGGCCCAGATGCCGTCTCCCATCGTCGCCCTGCAGTCGTCCAGCGGAGCCCGCCTGGTCACCCGTACATTCGATGCCAGCACCGAAGTGCCGCACCGGTGGCGTTCCGAATTATTCAAATGTCACCCTTCGGCGTGATGCGCTTCTGGACGGCCGGCAACGACGGCAGTGGCGACACCACGTGCATCACGTTTCTATACACCCTTCGGCGTGACGTGCTTCTGAACGTGACTGTCACGTTCCACACGGGCAACATGCAGCTGTGCGTTTCTATACGCCCTTCGGCGTGACGTGCTTCTGGACGGGCGGCCATCGCAGGAAACCTCCTGCCAACCCAAGCTCGTTTCTATACGCCCTTCGGTGTGACGTGCTTATGGACCGAAATTCCGCGGAGCGTCGCTGGCGTCAGTACGTGACGGTTTCTATACGCCCTTCGGCGTGACGCGCTTCTGGACCTTTGTCTTCTTCTCCTGCACGACACCGAAAGGTGGCCTGACCGTTTCTATACGCCTTTCGGCGTGACGTCCTTCTGGACATCTTCGATGGCAATGCGATCCACAGGGCCGGCACTGACGCGTTTCTATACGCCCTTCGGCGTGACGTGCTTCTGAACCCGCCGGCCGGATGGCGACAAGGGCTGGATGATCACCTTCACGTTTCTATACGCCCTTCGGCGTGGCGTGCTTCTGGACCCTACCTACTTCGGCGAGCCTCCATCCAGCGGCAATGAAGGCCTGCGGCGCGCGGACCTGCAACCCACGCCATGAATGATCGTTTCTCGCCGCTGAGGACCGTATCGCCGCAGGCCCAGGCGTTGCACGCAAGACCAGTGTTCGATCTTCACAGACCCCTCCCTGAATGAAGTAGCGTCACAGCGCCGCCCAGTACGGCTTGTCCGGCTCGCGTTCGGCCTGGCCGATCGCGACGAGCTTGGACCAGCACGTCCCACACACCGACAGGACGTGCACAGCATCCGCTGACGCCTTGATTATCGCTGCGAGACGGCCGGCCGGCGTCTCCACTCACACGCAACACCGCCGTCGACAGGTCATCCTCCGGTTCGAGTCATCCTCCGGTCGATCGGCACGCCAGTCGGCGTGACGTCCATCTTGACGGCTGGTTCAAGTCCCGATGGCACATCTTCTGACGTTCCTATAGGTCCTTCTGCGTGAACTCGACTTCTACTCAGCCGAGTTCCAACAGGCGGAATTCGATACACCCTTCGGTGTGACACCCATCTCAACTATCCTCGCCAAGCGTCAGAACCACGACGGAAAGCTCGGGTCTCTATACGCCCTTCGGCGTGACGCCATTCTGACTTGAAGGACTTTCAAGCTACTGAACCCCATCCCGGAGCCAGTGTCCATACGCCTTTCGGCGTGACGCACTTCCGAACGCAAGACTTTTGCCGCCGGCGTGCTCGACAGCCTCGAGCAGGAGTTTCCATACGCCCTTCGACTTGACGCGCTTCTGCACTCGAACCGCTGAGCCGGCGGTTCGACCGGCCGCCTCTGGTTTCAATACACCCTTCGGCGTGACGCCCATCTGGACGACGCGGCGATCGCTCCGTTACCCATGGGTGCGGAGGTTTCCATACGCCCTCGGCGTGACGCCCATCTGGACCGCCAGGTCTACTACGCGCCCTTCAACGCTCACCCGCTTCTATACGCCCTTCGGCGGGGGCCCATCTGGACTCCTCATGGACGGCACGCCGCCCTCCATCGTCACCGTTTCCATACACCCTCCGGCGTGAGGTCCTTCCGGGCCGCCCCGTCTTCGAGATTCTGCCCACCGGCCGGTTCAGTTCTATACGCCCTTCGGCATGACGTTCTTCTGGGCCAGCGCTCGGCGCTCACCCGCCTCATCATGGCCATCAAGTTTCTATACGCCCTTCGGCGTGACGTGATTCTGGACATGATGCTGCTGGAGATCGGCGCAGGCGTCACCGTCCTGTTTCTATACGCCCTTCGGCGTGACGTGATTCTGGACTTGACCTGATCCTGATGCGTCTGGGGCAGGGCGGTGCCATGTTTCTATACGCCCTTCGGCGTGACGTGCTTCTGGACCCTACCTACTTCGACGAGCCTCCAACCAGCAGCAATGAAGGCCTGCTACACGCGGACCTGCACTCCACGCCATCGATGATCGTTTCTCGCCGCTGAGGACCGTATCGCCGCAGCTCCAGGCACTGCGCGCGAGACCAGTGTTCGATCTTCACAGCCCCCTCCCTGAATGGAGTAGCGTCACAGCGCCGCCCAGTACGGCTTGTCCGGCTCGCGTTCGGCCTGGCCGATCGCGACGAGCTTGGACCAGCACGTCCCACACACCGGCAGGACGTGCACGGCATCGGTGGACGGCTCGATCATCGCCGCGAGACGGCCGGTCACCTCTGCCAACTCATCCGACGCCACCGCGCAGACGAACACACTGCGCTGCAGGCGATCGCCCCACTGTTGCAGATAGGCGGCGACGCGAGCGCGGGCACCATCGGCGGAAATGTCGTAACACACCAGCACAGTCAGCGCCATGACAGCCCCACCGGCAGCGGCCCGATTCCCTCCACCCACGCCGCCACCACCTGCGCCTGCCGATACAGGTGGCGCCGCAGACTGCCCGCGAACCCGGGCAGGGCGCCGCGTGTCACCGTCAGCATGCAGCGTTCGTAGCCGTCCAGCACCGCTTCCCGACCCGCCTTGGTCAACAGGATCCCGCCGCGGGCGTCATCACGGCGGCCGTGCTGCGGCCCCAACCGGTGACGGCGCACCAGTTCCAGCACGACCTGATCGACCACCAGCGGCCGGAACTCCTCCATGAGGTCCAGCGCCAGACTCGGACGTCGGTCGTGGTCGGCATGCAGGAAACCGGCGGCTGGTTCCAAGCCGGCAGCCGCGAGCGCGGACACCGCTTCGGACGCCAGAACCGCGTAGCCGAACGACAACGCGCTGTTGACGACGTCCAGTGGTGGCTGTCGGGTGCGGCCGGCGAACCCGAACTCCGCGGGCAGGAACGCGGCCCACGCCTGAAAGTAGGCGCGCGCGGCAGCGCCCTCTAGCCCCATGATCTCGGCGTGGTCGCTGGCCTGCGGCAGCATGGCGGCGTAGCCGCGCATCGACGCGATCGCCTCGGACAGCTCCGCCGCGTGCTCACGTCGGACCATCCGCTGCAGCAGCACGACCTGTTTGCGGATCTTGGCGTCGATCAGAACCCGGCCGAACGGCACCGACAGCGCGGGATCGGCGGTGTGGGCCAGTTGCCGGCGTAGGCGCTGCAGCCTGCCGCTCGGGCCGGACACCGTCTGGCCGAGGTAGCGGCCCCGCTGCGAGCAGAACACGAGCTCGACGCCGTCGGACAGTGCCCAGTTGCGCAACCCGGAGCTGACGCCGACCGCGCCGAAACACACGATGCGGGCCACGAGCCCGGCCGGAACGTCCAGCACCTCGGTGCCGTCGTGCTCGACGAGGACGCGGCCGCGTTCGATGTGCGCCCTGCTGCCCTGGATCCCCGCATACACGGTCCGGTTCTCGGGTACCTCGGCGCGCAGGTCCAGTACCGGCGGATACCGAGGACCGATGTCCTCGCCGAGGAAGCAGAAGCCCTCGTCACATGACATGATCTCCGTCTTGTCCGCGGCCAGCGTCATCCCGATCTCCTGGGCTGCCTCGGAGGCGACACGCGCCGCCTGCCACGCGTCGCGCTCGTCGCAGGCCAGCACGGCGACGTCGTCGGCGTAGCGGACCAGGGGGAAGCCGGCGGCGCGGAGCCGGTCGTCGAAGTCCTCAAGAACCAGGTTGGCCCACAGCGGTGACCGCGGCGACCCCTGCGCCAGCCCATGGGCGGGCCGAGCATGCTGTTGCCCGGGGCGGGGCGCGCCAGCAGCCGGTCCACCAGGTCCAGAAGGTCGCTGTCGACGATCAGGATCTCCAGCAACCGACGCAGCCGCACCAGGTCCACGCTGGGGAAGCAGTCGTGCAGGTCGGTGCGCAGAACCCAGCCGAACCCCTCCTCACGCAGCCGCACCAGCGCTTGGACGGCGTCCACGACGCCCAGCCCGGGCCGGAATCCGTAGCTGCTCGGTCCCAACACCGGGTCCAGGTGCGGACGCAGCTGCGACAGCACGGCACGCTCCACGATCCGGTCCCGGACGGTCGGCACACGCAGGACCCGGTGGCCGCCTTCGGCCTTGGGGATCATCAGCTCGGTGAGCACACCCGGCTGGTAGGCCCCGGTGGCGAGTTGGTCGGCTAGCTCGGCCAGACTCTAGTCGGCGTCGGCGGCGAACCGGCGCACGCCCGCCGATAGCCGCTCGTCCGCGGCGTCGGCGTCCAGGGCCTGCTGCCACGCCTCGGCGAGGCAGCCTGGGTCGCTGGCCGCGGCGAGCAGGTCACCCAACGCGTGCCGCCTGCCCGTCGGGTCGCAGCAGGCGCGCCCCGCCGAAGCCGCGGGTGGTGTAGGCGCCGATCCCGCTGAACGGGGCCAGCCGAGCCAGCGCGCTGACTCCGGCTGGGTCGAAGCCCGGCGCGTCGAGGGCGAAGCGGACCTGTCCGCGGAAACCGCCGACCGCGACCGACACCGGGCGCCGTTCAAGACCCCGATGACGTTTCAATACGCCCTCCGGCGTGACTCGCGTATTGACGATCCCAACAGCCACTACCTGCTGGCCTCATACAACGGGTTTCAATACGCCCTCCGGCGTGACTCCCGTATCAACCGGCCCTTCACTGGATCGGCGCCACAACTCACCTCGGGTTTCAATACGCCTTCCAGCGTGACTCCCGTATCGACCTTCAGTGCAGGCTACGCCATTACAGCGCTTGGCCGGTTTCAATACACCCTCCGGCGTGACACCCGTATCGACGCGGGGCCGTTCCTGTTGATGACCTGGCATCTGCAGAGTTTCAATACGCCCTCCGGCGTGACTCCCGTATCGACGCCCGACCTCGCCCGCATCGTCGACGAACTGGCCGGAGAGTTTCAATACGCCCTCTGGCGTGACTCCCGTATCGACGAGACCATCCTGGCTCGCATCGCCGTCGCCTACCCGTTTCAATACGCCCTCTGGCGTGACTCCCGTATCGACCCACGAAGTGGGCAAACTGGTACAGATGGCGTTCGGGTTTCAATACGCCCTCTGGCGTGACTCCCGTATCGACATTCGGCTCGTATTCCGATTCATCAGGTTTCGCGCAATATGGAGTTTCAATACGCCCTCCGGCGTGACTCCCGTATCAACCGCCACCGCCAGCACGCTCATCATGAGCGCCGAGATGGGGGCGTTTCAATACGCCTCCGGCGTGACTCCCGTACCGACCCTATCTACTTCAGCGAGCCCCCAACCAGCGACAACGAAAACCCGCCGCACGCGGACCCACAACCACAGCCGTCGATGATCGCTTCCCGCCACCTCAGACCATATCGCCGCAGCCCCAGGCGATGCACGCCAGAACAGCATCCGATCTTCACAACCCCCTCTCCGAAGGGAGCAGACCCGACAGTGCAGTTTAGCTACGGCTTGCCCGGTTCACACGGCACGACCGGCCTGAACACCCCGCTCACCCGAATGCCCCTAACAGTCGACCACCTACAGCTCACCCTTCACCATGACCGGTACGCCAGTCGGCGTGAGCCCATCTCGACTAGCTTTGCCGAGGACGTCGTCCCGCCCCGCTGGCCAGCAAGACGTTCCAATACGCCCTGCGGCGTGACTCCCGTATCGCCTTCACTATGCCCGCACGCTGGCCGGAGCCAAGTGCTAGTTTCAATACGCCCTCCGCCGTGACTCCCGTATCAACCTCATCGCCGCGCCCGGCTTCATCGGGTTCAAGACCCCGATGACGTTTCAATACGCCCTCCGGCGTGACTCCCGAATCGACGTGCTGAACGGGCTCGCAATCGTGTTTTCCTGACCGTTTCAATACGCCCTCCGGCGTGACTCCAGTATCGACCCTATCTACTTCAGCGAGCCCCCAACCAGCGACAACGAAAACCCGCCGCACGAGGACCCACAACCACAGCCGTCGATGATCGCTTCCCGTCACCTCAGACCATATCGCCGCAGCCCCAGGCGATGCACGCGAGAACAGTATCCGATCTTCACAGACCCTCCCCGAGCGGAGCAGCCCCGACGGTGCAGCTTAGCTATGGCTTGCCCGGTCCACACGACATGACCGGCCTGAACACCCCGCTCACCCGAATGACCCTAACAGTCGACCACCTACAACTCACCCTTCACCTCGACCAGCACACCCGCCGCCGTGAAGCCCATCTCGACTAGCTTTGCCGAGCACGTCGTCCCGCCCCGCTGGCCAGCAAGACGTTCCTATACGCCATCCTCCGTGACTCCCGTATCGCCAGGGAGCGTTGTCCGTGTTCATCGGAAACGCCTTCAACGTTTCAATACACCCTCCGGCGTGACTCCCGTATCGACAGCCATCATGCAGCTTGTCACGACAAGCCGACCCATAACAGTTTCAATGCGCCCTCCGGCGCGACTCCCATATCGACCACCTCATTGCCCAGCTGTGGCCGCAAAAGCTGATGATGTTTCAGTACGCCCTCCGGCGTGACTCCCGTATCGACAAGATTCCGGCCGCGTCGAGCGCTCGCGCCCCTCGAATTTCAATACGCCTCCGGCATGAGCCCCGTATCAACGTAGCTACCGGGCCGTCGCCTCCACCGAGACCGACGGGTTTCAATAAGCCCTCCGCCGCGACTCCCGCATCGACGTGCCGCTAACGCGATCATCACCTTCGCGCAGAACCCCTTCTGACGTTGCAATACACCCTCCGGCGTGACTCCCGTATCGACTCTTTGCAATACCCGGTGACTATTCCCATTTTGAGTGGTGTTTCAATACGCCCTCCGCCGTGACTCCCGTATCATCGTTTAAGCAAAGCTCGCCGTGACCAAATCGCCATCTAGTTTCAATACGCCCTCCGGCGTGGCTCCCGTATCGACTTCTTGCTCCACTCGATCGACATGCTCTGATCTGTGAATTTCAATGCGCCCACCGGCGTGACTCCCGTATCGACGTTGCTGAAGTGGGTTCAGCATGCTGACGGGTCTTTCGATGTTTCAATACGCCCTCTGGCGCGACTCCCATATCGACCCTATCTACTTCAGCGAGCCCTCAACCAGCGACAACGAAAACCTCTATCGCCGATCAGGATCCCAGCAGCCGACGCAGCCGCGTGAGGTCGACGCTGGGGAAGCAGTCATGCAGATCGGTGTGCAGCACACAGCCGAACCCCTCCTCACGCAGCCGTGCCAGCGCTTGGACTGCGTCCACGACGCCCGGTCCGGGCCGGAACCCGAAGCTACCCGGGCCTAGCACGGGGTCCAGGTGCGGTCTCAGATGCGACAGCAGGTCTCGCTCCACGACGCGGTCAGGCACCGTCGGCACACGCAGGACCCGATGCCCGCCGTCCTTGGGGATCACCACCTCGGTGAGCAGGCCCGGCTGATACGTGCCGGAGGCGAGCAGGTCGGCCAGGTCAGCCAGCGATTTCTCGGCGTCGCCGGCGAACCGGCGCACTCCGGCCGACAGTTGATCATCCGCGGCGTCACTGGCGAGGACCTGCTCCGACGCCGGGGTGAGGCAGCGTGGGTCGATGGCCGCGGCGAGGAGGTCACCCAACGCGCGCCGCCTGCCCGGCCGGTCGCGGGGCACGGGCCCCGCCGAAGCCGCGGGTGGTGTAGGCGCCGATGCCGCTGAACGGGGCTAGCCGCGCCAGGGCGGTGACGCCGGTCGGGTCGAAGCCAGGGGTGTCCACGGCGAAGCGGACCTGTCCGGAGAAGCCGCCGACCGCGACCGACACGGGCCTGCGGGTGCCGGTGCTGTCGGCGCGGTCGTGCAGCACGACCTGCTCAACAGTGGTGGTCCCGTCCACACCCGTGACCACGATGGGGTCGCCGGACAGGTCGACGGTCACGTCGGCGATGTCGGCGGGCGCGAAGGTCCGCCAGGACGCGCGCAGGCTGCCCAGGACTGCGGACGGCGCTGGCCAGGGCAGGAACCGGTTGCCGCGTCGGAAGGTGACGGGGCTGATGAAGCGGAAGGCCCATTCGGTGGTGACGGGGCCGTGCAGCAGCTGTGCCCAGGTGCAGGCGGCGATCTGGTGGACACCCGTCGGTCGGCCCGCGGCGGGTGCGTGGCGTCGTCGTGTGTCCTCGACGCCGGTGATCAAACGGTCGGCGAGGGTGTCATCAAGCAGCCCGACCTCGACCACAAGGCTGCCGGGCTCGCGGCGCGCGGTCCACGACCAGGGTTTGCGGTTCGCGTGGTGGTCGGTGTCCAGGCAGCGGGCCAGCATCCGATATACCGTCCTGCGGTCGAGCGTCGGGCCGGGCTGGGCGAGGGTCAGTCGCCAGAGGCTGGGCATCAGGCTCTCCTGGGGGTGCGGCGGTCGGCCGGGCGTGGTTGTGGTCGGGCCAGGCATCCCACACGGTGTGCGCGACCGTGTTGTCCGGTGTGGTCAGGTCTGTGTGCCCCGTGTCGCCGGTCAGGCGGGCGGTGGCGCCGGCTGGCAGGAGTCCGGCGGGCACGAGTTCAGCGCGGAACACGGCGGTGAGCAGGGCGTGGGCGGGTGTCGTCGATCGCGACGGGCGCCAGCCAGACCGGTGAGGCGCGGCCGCCGTGGTGGTCATCGTCGAGCCAGCGGGCCAGGATCGGGTGCACCACGCGCGGCTTGAGCACCTCGCCGTCGCTCTCCCAGCGCCACAGGCTCGGCATCAGGACTGCCCACGGTAGAAGTCCTCGGGCAGCCGCCATTCGTCCGTCAGCCATCGTCTCCAGGTGTCGGAGATCGTGTGCAGGTCCGGGATCGTCAGGCCGAACTTGCCTGGGCTGAGGCGGGCGGTGTCGGGGAGCAGCCTCGCGTGGAACAGGAAGGTCACGACGCGCCAGCCGTCTGTGGTCCATACCGGGCGCAGCCAGACCGGGGATGCGCGGCGGATCTTCGCGCCCTGGAATGTCGGTTCGATCGAGGCGCGAAACTCGCCCCGACTGGTGGAGTAGTAGCCCACGGGGAGGCCGAACGCCGCGATGGGATATTTGCCCGAGGAGCCGTGGATGGCATTGACCCATTCCGGGGAGCGGAGATTCTTGCTGATTTCTTCTTCCGGCTCGGCGACGACACGAAACGCCCGCCATTCCTGACCGGCATGCATGAGTGCGGACTGCCAGTCGGGCAGTGCTTCGCCCGCTAGGAACCGGCCTTCCCAGTGCGGAGGGCACAGCACGGGGAACTCGGCCAGGACATTTCCCGGCCTGCCTGTCCATCCGTGCTCGCCCATTCTGCTAATTGCGGGCGGAATGGGCTGGGTGAACAGGACACCCCAGGATTCCGCGCGTGTCGGTGCCCCGAGTGCTTCGTGCCGCCACTTCCCGGGCAGCGGCACGCCGGAGTGGTCGGCACAGCGCAGCTGGCCGAAGCCCCGGCGGACCCGGGCGCCGAGACCGCCGTAGGTGAGCCAGGCCCACAGCGCCAACATGAAGCGCGCGTTCAGCTTCTCGGCGTCCCGGCCGGTAGCGAACCTGATCTTGAGGTCGAATGTCTGGTCGGGGCCGGGAGGCACATAGGGCCGCTTCATGGTGCGCTGCCACAAGCCCTGGCCCATCAGGTACTGGGCCCCGTGAAACCGCTGGTCACGAAGGTCCGGGTAGGCCGCCCACTCCGGCCGCGGGTCGGTGTCGGTCGCCGGCTGGCTGTCCACGCGCAGGGCGATGCGGGAGGGGCGCTCGGGGCGGGCGCTACCGAAGACGGCTTCCTCCTCAGCCCACAGCGCCTTCAGGTCCGTGATGCCGTGGGCGGCGGCCACGGCGCGGAACCAGAAGCGCAGGGCGCCGCGGATGGACGGGACCCTGATGGGGTCGCCGCCCTCGGCGTCGTCGCCACTGAACAGGGGGGTGACGACGCGCAGGGTCAGCGTGGTCCAGGTGGTCATGGCACTCCTCGGATGCGGCGCAGGCGACCCAGCGGCGCGGTGACCGGGCGGTCGTCCCACAGGATTTGCGCGGCCAGGCCGAAGGACAGCGACCAGCCGGTCATCAGCAGCATTGTTGCGGCGGGCGGGGCGGCGTTGGGGGTGGACAGGGCTGCCGCGCACGAGTCGGTGCCCGCGGTGCTCAGCGGCAGGGGCTGCCACGGGTTGTGCTGCCACCAGTCGGTCAGGCACTGGCCGTGGTCGGCCAGCACCGGCACCAGGAAGGCCAGTGTGGTGATGCTCAGCACCACGGTGTGCAGGACGCCGAGGACCAGCAGCACCAAGGCACGGCGTGCCGCCGCGAGCCGGCCGGAGCCGTGCTGGCGGGCCTCGACCATCAGGTATCCGGTAGATGCCGCCAGCAGCGCCGCGCCCAGCGGCCACGCGTTCACGGCCAGCCACCAGCGGGTGGTCAACGTCAGTAGCAGCGCGAGACCGACCGCGGCGGCGGCCGGGATGCGGGGTAGCGCCAGCGGGGTGTAGCGGATGGGGGCCAGGGCGGTGGCGGTCAGGCCGAGGGCGAGCACAGCCACGGCGGCCCAGCGGGCGATCCCGGCGTGGCCGGTGAATGCCAGCGCGGTCACCCCGGCCGCGAGCAGCGGGTAGGCGGCCAGCAGCGGCCAGCGCCACGGGTTGCCGGGGGCCAACGCGGTGGCCGCGCCCGTCACCGAGCCGCGTTCCAGCCAGCGTTCGGCGGCCTCGCCCGCGATCCGGCGCTGGGCGGCCACCGGCCCCAGCCTCAGCCGGCCGGTCTGGCGGGGCAGCGGCGCGATCCGGGGCGCGGGCCAGGCCTCGACCAGCCAGCGCAGGTCACGCTCGAACGCGGCTGGGTCGTCGATCTGGCGGGCGGCCAGCCACGGGTCGTCCTCCCACGCGGTGAGCGCCTGCAGCCACTGCTGCCGAGCGGACTGGGCCTGGCTGTCGATCCGGTGATCGGTCAGGTCCAGGCGCTGGCCGTCGGGGAGTTCGATCACGCGGTGGGGTTCGCCGGTGGCGGGGCCGGTGCGGGCGGGGAAGGTCCAGATCAGGAATCGGAGCCGGGCTAGGGGTGCGCGCAGGTCGGGCGGGATCCGCGCGGGGTCCCAGCGGCCGGTCAGCCAGGCGAAGGCCATGAGGGTGGCCAGCCGGGCGGGCGTGTCGGTGGTGTCTGGGGTGAACAGCAACGCCGGATCGGTGAGCACGCGGCGCAGGTGGTAGGTGTCCGGATCGCGGGACGGGTGGGGCAGGCCGACCGGACGGGCGTCGTGCTCGTCGACGCCGTGCCCGCCGGTGGGCAGTACGTGGGTGAGGTAGTGGTCCAGGATCGCGGTCACAGCACGGCCACCATGATCCGCCCCATCGGGGTGAGCTGTTTGTGCTGGTCAAGGCAGAGGCCGAGCAGTGATCCGCTGGTGATCGACGCTAGGGTGCCCGCGCGGGCGTGCCGGGCCAGGGCCACCAGTTCGGCGTACAGCGCGTTCTGGAAGGACCGCACGGGCACGGCCAGCCGCCTGCCCTCGCTGTACTCCTGCAACATCACGGCCTCGATGACCGGCGGGTGCTCGCCGCCGCGCTCGGGGTCGTGGAACACCGAGTTCATGGCCTCGGCCATCACCAGCAGGTACGGGATCAGCGCCTTGTAGCCGCCGGACAGGTGCAGGACGACCCGCCAGCGCGCGGCCAGGGCGGGGTTGAGCGCGGAGGCCGCGGCCACGTTGCCGATCGCGCCCAGCGCGTCCCAGGTGGCCGCGCCCAGCCCGTGCTCGTCGGCGAAGTCCAAGCCGGGGATCCGGCACAGCACCACCTCGCCGGGCCGGATCAGGCCACGCCGGAACGGCGTGGTTCCGGGGTCGTCGGTGTAGCGGACCGGCGTGGCCTCGGCCAGGCCGTGCGCGACCAGGGTGGCCGTGCGCAGGCCCTCGGCGGTGTCGCTGGCCAGCACCAGGTATGCGTGGCCCTGGTGCGGGTCCCCGGCGGGCTGGGCGTCTAGTTCGGCGTGCACCGAGGTCCACTCCGCGCACAGCTGCGGGTGGGCGCGCAGCGCGCTGACCAGGTCCCGGGCCGGGCCGAGCAGCGTGGCCGCGTCCAGCGGGCCGTCCGCCGGGTCGTCCGGTCCGGCGGTGGCCTGGCGCAGCGCGGCCCGCACCGGGTTGGCCGGGCCGCCGCGGGTGCCGAGCATCCGCGGGGTGAGCGTGCGGGCCAGCAGCTGTCGGTCGGCGCCGTGCACGATCCGCTTCTGCGTGACCTGCATGTCCAGCGACAGCCCGACCGGGATCACGTGCAGCAGAAGGCTCACGGCGCGTGCTCCGCGCTCAACGCCGTGATCTCGGCCGTGCAGTAGCCGTAGCCCGCCGCGGTTTTGCCGCCGATGCCCAGCTCGTCCAGGGCGGTTGCCAGCAGGTCCGCGGCCTGGGTGACCTCGGCGTCCGGGCCGATGAGCAGGGCCTCGAACGGGGTGGCCGCCACGGCCAAAAACCGCACCGGCACCGGGTTGTGGTACTCGGCGGGCGGGCGATCCGGCACGCCGGTGCTGTTGCCGCTGTTGTAGTACGGCGGCACGTGCGGGGCCAGCGTGTCCACCACGACCGTCGGCGGTGTGAGCGGGAACGCGTCCAGGAACACCACCGCGCCCATGGCGGGCTCGTCGGTGCCGGTGCCGGGACGCGGCGCGCCGAACAGGCGGCCGATCCGCTGCGGCGCGGTGACGCGGGCCTGGGCGGCGGCCAGGCCCTTGAGCGCGCTGCCGGGCAGGATCGGCAGGCCGTGGGTGGGCGAGAGGGTCAGGCTGGTTTCGGTGGCGGTGTTCTCGCCGTGCCCGACCACCATCCGCCAGCACGGGGTGATGGCTACCGCCCGCACCGACTGGCCGGGCCGCACCGCGAGCGCGGCGGCGCGGCGCCGGGCGTGCAGGGCGTTCAGCGCCGTCGGATCGACCCCACCGCACAGCCGGGCCACGGTGCGCAGGTGCGTCAGCGTCACCTCGTCGCTGTCCTCGATCAGCAACCGGCGGTGCACCGCGTCGGCGTTGGCTCCAAACGGCAGTGCCCTCAGCGCCCTCCCGGGGTCTGGCCCCAGCACGGCGGCCAGCGCACCGTACAGCTGGGCCATCAGGCACCCGTCCCGGTGACCTGGCCAGTGGTGCTGCCGCGGCGGGCGTTGGCGATGCGAGCCAGCCACACGGCCAGCATCCGGGCCCGGCTCTCCGCGATCAGGTACCGGTGGTGGTCGGCGTTGGCGATGTTGGTCAGGGTGGCGTTGGGGTGCTCGCCCCGGGGGATGCCCGCGCAGTCGGCGGCGTCGTCGAGCAGGGTCGTTGCCGCCTCGCGGTAGGCGGGGCCGTCGATGCCGCCGGCGGTGCTTTCCGCCTTGGCCAGCAGGAACGCCACGCTGGCGGCCAGGCCGCTGGCCATGATCATGTGGGGCAGCCCGGCATAGCGGGTGCGCAGATCGTCGCTGACCGTGCCGGGCACCGTCTTCGCGGCGACCTTGGCGAGTTCGTGGTCGATGCGGGTGGCCGTCATGATCGCGCCTGCGCGGGTGCGCGCAGCTCGGTGATGGCCTCGCCGACCTGCTTCGGGGTGAGCACGCGGCACCACAGCAGGCCCTTGCCGATGGTCTCGTCGCCGCCGAGTTGGAGGGGCATGCCATCGAAGACCTTCAGGTGCTGCAGGGAGTTCTCCTCGCCGCTGAGCAGCGAGACCAGCACGGTCTCGGCGGGCAGGTGTTCGGAGTAGAACGGGCCGTTCTGCACGGTCTTGGTCTCCTCCTTCAGCTGTATCCGGGCCACGGTGTCGGTGCCGAGCTTGCTCAGCTCGGTGAACACGCCGTCCTCCAGCAGCAGCAGATCCGTGGCCAGCTTGGCGCGGGTGTAGGCGAACGCGGCGTCGTGCGGGCAGGCCAGCGCGGCCAGCAGCCGACCCAGCGTGGCGACGTCGGTGTGGGCGGTGATCGTGTCGGTGAACGGGCCGATCAGGCTGCGGCCCGCCCAGTCCGTGCCGCCGTAGGTGCCCGGGGGCAGTGCGGTGAACGCGCCTAGCACGGGCGCGGGGTCCACGCCGAGCAGACGCAGCTTGCGTGACAGCCGGGACAGCAGCAGCGGGCTGGTGGTCCACGCGAAGGTGTTGCGCAGGGTGGGGGCGGGGAAGGCCAGCAGTGCGGCGTCGCCGAAGGACACCGCGCCCTTGGTCAGCTCACCGCCCTTCTCCTGAGGCTGGGCTGTGCGTGGCGCGGTGTCCTGCGGGCCGGGGCCGCGTAGCCGTTCGCCGAACACCTCTGCCGCCCAGGCCTGGGTGCGTACGCGCTCGCGCAGCGCGCCTTTGAGGCTCTGGCCCCAGATCACCGGCAGGCCGGTCGCGGCCTCCCGCTGGATGGGCAGGTCCAGCGCGCCCTCGGCCGCCGACCCGCCGGCGTGCACCGGGGTCTCGGCCAGCAGCACCAGCAGTCGTTCCGCCATCACCATCGTCCTGTCAGGCAGGTGCCGAATCCGGCATTCGTCATGGGTATCTCCCGCTGTCGTGGCAACAGCCCGCCGTGGTGGCGCCGAGCCCAGTCGGCGGCGGCCACGGGCGAGCCGAAGTCGAGGTAGTAGACGGTTCCGGCGGGAACCGCCCAGGTCAGCTGACGGGTCTGCCACACCCCGTCCCGAGGTGATGCGGTGGCGACCGGGCAGGGACCGGTCAGCGCGATCGCGCGCAGTGCCGCCTCCTCGGGCCGCCAGCACACGTCGTCCAGCAGCGCGGGCGTGGCTAGGTACACCGCCACCCGGCCTCCGGGAAAGTGCGGCGGCGCGGCGGGTAGGTGTGGGGCGTCGACCGCGCTCACTTCGGCCAGTCGTCCCCGGCCACCGATCGGCACCAGGTGTTTGGTCACGGCGACGGGTTCGGCGGTGGCGCAGCCGACCAGGAACCGGGTGCCGTCCCGGGGCCGCAGGTGCGTCGCGGCGTAGAGCAGGCCGGCCTCGGCGGTCCCGGCCAGCGGGCCGTCCTGCCGCACCGCCAGCCCGATCCGCTGCTCGGGCCGCCACGGTTCGTGCCTGCCGTGCGCCGTCCACCACTCCGGTGTGACCACCTCGCCGGGCGCCAGTTCGTCGCCGTCGGCGGCCAGCCAGGCCGTCATCGCCTCGCTGTCGAGGAACCCGCCCAGCGCCGCGCCGTTGCCGGTCAGCACCTGCGGCAGCGTGTCGGGCAGGTCGGTCGTGCCGTCCGGGTCGGCCACAATCACGCGCGTCACATGGTGGTCCCGGGTGCGCACCAGATCGTTGGGCATCGGGAACAGCGGCCCGTGGTCGGTTGTGGCCAGGAGCGGGCCGACCAGGTGATCGCCCACCCGCCGGCTGCCCACCGCCTCGCCGATCACGCCGCCGAGCGTGCTGGGCGGCGGTGTGGTCGCCACCGCCACGCTCGCCGCGCCCGCGTCGAAGGACCGCCCGTCGCGCACCATCACCGTGTCCAGCGGTTCGACCGCCAGCCAGTGCAGCCTCGTCATGCCCGCACCCCGCACTCCTGCGCCAGGAACCGCGCGACCAGCGCCGGCTCCGCCGGCCGGTAGAAGATCGGTGTGCCTGGTACTGCGTCCGGCTCGCCGCGTTCGTCCCAGGCCAACTGGTGCAGCGCCTGGGCCACGGCCCCGGCCTCGGCGTCATCGCGCGCCCTGGTCCTGCGCAGGACCAGGCGGGTCAGCTCGGCCTCCACGGTCGGGTGCAGATCGGTGTCTTCGGCCAACCCGGCCAGTTCGTGTTTGTCCTGCTCGAGCTGGCCGGCCAGGCCGCTGGACAGCGCGAACCGGGCGGGTGTGAGCCGCGCCAGCCGGGACGGCAGCTGCGGCGACCACGGCTGGATGAGCCGGGACCGCTCGCCACCACGCCGCAGCACCACTACGGTCAGCGCGTCGCGGTCCTGGCCCTGCCGGGATTCGCTGTTCTTGGCCTTGTCCAGCGCGTCGCGAGCCTGGCTGAGCACCGACCGCAACGGCGAGCGCATGTGCGCGAACACCACGGCCGTGCTCGCGGTGATCGTGCGTCCGTCGGTGTCGCGCAGCGGCCCGTCCTTCAGGTGCTCGTCCACCAGGGCACGCATCTCGGCGGCCAGCGTGATCGCGCCCGCCGCCGGGGCGAAGGCCAGCAGGTCGTCCCCGCCGGTGTAGACCGGCACGCCTGGAAACACGGCGTTCTCGATCGCCCTGCGCTGCGCGCGGCCCAATTCCACGAGCTGCTGCGAGCCCGTGCCCTGCTGGTCGCGGCCCAGCGCGCCCATGGCCGCGCCGAGCCGGTCCAGGTCCTGCAGCAGCACCGCGTAGTACGGGGTCGGCCGCCGGATGCCCAGACGCTCGGCGATGCCCCCGATGGCCAGCGCGGCTGCGCGGCCCTGCCGCACGGTGTCCTCGGCCACGTTCGTCCGGTACTCGCGGTGCAGACTGGCCTGGTTCCACACGTCCGGGTACACCCAGGCACCCAGTGACGTGGCCAGTGGCTCCACGCCGGCGGGCACACCGGTCACCACCGGCCGCTCCGCGGGCAGGCTGGGCGAGCGGCCGACGACCGTGGCCGCCGCGTCGAGCAACGCGGCCACCTCAGCGGCCAGGTCGTCCGGAGCAGCCTTCAGCAGTTCCACCCGGTAGGGCGTCGAGGCGATCGACAACGTGGAGCGCGTCGCCTGACCGCCACGGTCGCGCAGGTAGGTGCGCTTGACCCAGCACGCGGCCGACAGCCGTTCGCCGCGCTCGTGCCGCCGCGCCGTGTCCGGCGCGAGCACGGAGGGCAGCCCCGGCGACACGGCGCACGGCCACACCCCTGATGCGGTCATCACCTCGAACACGCGGGTGCGTTTGCGGGCGGTGGCCAGGTTCTCGGCGCGCTCGCGCAGCGCCGCGTACTCCTGCGGGGTGTCCGCCGGGCCGGTCACCGCCACCCACCACGTGTTCGGCATGCCGGGGGTCGTCGGCGGCGCTGCGCCGAAACAGGCCGCGGCCGCCTGCCGCCACTCCCGGTGGACGGCATCGGCGACCTCCTTGGCCAGGCCCGGACCGGCGCCCTCGTCAGCCAGGAAGGCGATCTTCGAGGTGACGCCGCCGCGCGGTCGGTCGTCGTCCAGCACCGGATAGATCAGGTCCACGCCGAGCTCCCCGGCACGGCGGGCGGCGACGGTCGCGAGGTCCTGAATGATCTGACTGGCGCTGGCCACGTCGGCGGTGGTGCGTGACTCCTGAATGAACTTCTGTACCCCGGACAGGCCCAGCACCACCATGTCCCTGGTCAAGCCGTGCTCCCCTCGGCGTTGATGGATCGGTTGTCGAGCCGCGGCGGGCGGTCGTTACCGCGTGCTCACCGGCTCAGCCAGTCCAGCAGCTCGTGCGCGGCGTCCGCGCTGGTCAGCACGATCTCGGCGTGCTCGCGGGTCAGCACGCGCGGCGGGAACGGGCGGCGCACCAGTTGGCTGTACCGGGCGGACAGGTACGCGGCGTCCGGGCTGTCGCGGTCGGTCACCAGCAGCGTCCTGGCGATATCCCCGCCCAGCGCGGCGACCAGCGTGTCCACGAACAGCGCCTCGCTGAGCCCGTCGGCCGACTTACCGAGCCGCTCGTGCCCATAGAGGCCGATCAGTCGGTTGCCGGTAACCAGGAGGTATCCCGGCGGCAGCCAGTTCCAGTCCTGGGCCCGGCCGGGCAGGGTCAGCGTCGGCCGGTACCAGCGGGCCGTGGGCAGCAGCGCGGCCAACCGCGCCATCACCCGGGCCAACAGCACCCGGCTGGGCGACTTCTCCCCGCTGACGTCCAGCGCCGCCGGATCGACCGCGCGGAAGGACACCGCCTCCGGCCGGGAGGCGTGGGCGACCAGCAGCTGCCCGATCCGGTCGTCCATCGGTCCCAGCGGCTCGGTCGTCCCGTCGAACCAGCGTCGCGAGCCTGACCAGATGTCGGTGTAGCACAGCCGCAGGTCCCCGCGCCCGGCCTCGCTGGCCGCCGCCACCGCGAGATACCCGGCCACGCTGACGGTCTTGGTGCCGCCAGTCACGTCCACCACCACCGGGCCACGCACCCCAGCGATCAGCGCGCCGATGGTGCGGGTCAGCGCGGGCAGCGCGGTCATGGCGATCGGCACGAATCGGGTGGTGGCCCCAGGCGCACCCAGCGCGGCGTCCAGGTCGGTGGCCCGCACCCGGTCGCGGAACTCCGGGGTGCCCAGCACGATCACGTGCCGAGGCCGCTGCCGGTGGGCCGAGGCCACGGTGGCCAGCACGTTGCCCGACAACGTGGTGATGAGCACCGGGCCGTCCAGACCCGTGGGCAGTTCGGCGGGCGGCACGACGGCGGCCACGCTGACCAGCCCGAACCGCTGCGCCAGCAGCGGACGCAGCCGTGGCTGCCCGACACGCAGCCCGATCACCTCGGCCAGCAGGTCACGCAGGTCCGCCTCGGTGATGATGTGCGGGCCGCGCAGGGTCATGCCCGGTCCCAGCAGCAGGGTGCTCAGCTCGTCCGGGGCCGGATGCGGTCCGCCGGATTCACCCGCCTTGTCCATTATGATCGTCAGCGCCGGCCGGGTGGCGCCGCCATACACGGCACGGGCCTTCTGGTTGATCTCGCCCAGCGCGCTGGCCAGGATGCCCTGCGGGTTCCTGCGGTTCTTGCAGCTGATCGCCACCACCCGCTGGCCGTAGCGGGCCAGCACATCCAGTTCGTTCGCGTCGCCGGAGCTAGGCGCGGCCGCGGTGATCGCCTTGGTGTTGAGGTGCACCTCGTCGGGCGCGGGAATCCTGGACAGCACCAGCGGGGCGGCAGTCAGCAGCGCGCCCACGACCAGCTCCAGCGCGGCGCCCGCGGCGTCCCCGCTGCCCAGCAGTGCACCGATGAGTTCCCGGTCCCGCTGGTCCACCGGCACCTCGGGCGGCTGCTGCCCGGTCAGCACGGCATGCGCTAGCCGGCACAGGTCACGGGCGTAGCACGGGCCGCGCTCCAGCGCGGGTGAGCACGGCGTCGGCCCCGGGGCCGACAGGTAGCCGTGCAGGCGGCGGATCGTGTCCAGGGTGAACCCCTCGGGCACGGCGCAGCGCCGGGTGGTGCCATCGTCGTGGTGCACCCGGTCGCCCGACTCGTCCCAGTAGCCGCGCAGGTCCGGCCGGTCGGCGCCGGTCACGGCCAAGTGCGCGTCGCGATGAGTCTGGGCCAGCAGCACCGACATCACCGCGGTGCCGCCGGTGTAGTCGCACGCCCACCCCGCAGGCAGTCCGGCCAGCGGCCGCAGCGCCGCGCGGATCGCGGTCACGTCCGCGGCGTCCGCGCCGACGTCCAGCAGGTGCACGGTCAGCGCCGGGAACCATCCGCCCAGCACCGCGGCGACCCGCCGCGCGTAGTCCGCGGTGCCGCGCGGTCCGGTGGTGTGCACCAGCCACACGGTGTGCGGCCGGTGCTGACAGACCGTCAGCAGCACCGGCACCGGGTTGGTGCCCACGGTGACGGCCAGCGCCACGGCCGAGTTCCCCTCCTCCACACACACAGCATTGAGCGTGCAGCGCATACTCGTCAAGGGAGAAAAGTAACTAGACTGGCTCGGTCCGTTGATCTGGAGAGGACGTGTCGATGCCGCTGCTGCCCGCCGTTGTGCCGGACATCCCGGAGGACCGTGCCCGGATCGTCGCCGCCCGGATCGCGCGCAAGATCGCGCCGCTGTTCGGCGTGGTCTGGCCGGACTCGCCCTTCGGGCTCACCTGGGTGTGCGACTACCCGGCCCTGACCCTGGCCGAGATCGGCCGCGGCGCGCCGCTGCCGCCCCGCTCCGGCGGTCCGGTCGCAGACCGCGCGGTCGTGGCCGGGCCGCGCCGCGCCGACGGCAAGCCGGAAAAGCTGCCCGGCGAACTGGCCAACGCCACCCTGCAACGCTTCGGCCCCGAAGCCAAGGCCGCGGTCGTGCTCACCGGAGCCAACCGGCTGCTGGCCCCGGTCACCGCCGCGATCGGGCAGGCCATGACCGTGCTGGGACCCGCGCTGCCGCCCCGGCTGCGGCTGGCCGGCTGGGCGGGCATGGTGCTGGAGGCGTTCCGCTCCCAGCCCGCGCTGTTCGCCGCGGCCATCCAGGCCCGCGCCATCCAACGAGCCATGCTCGAGGGCTGGGCGCTGCCCGTGCCGCGCACGCTGTCCGGCCGACCCTTCGCCCGCTGCGAGATCGGCGCCACACCCGGCGCGGGCTGGGTGGCGGGCAGCCCGCTCAGCCCGGTGGACCTGGATGTCGTGGACCACACGCTGCCCGCTCTAGACCGGCCCACCGGTCACGACACGCTGGCCAGCCAGTCGCTGGGCTGGCTGGCCGCGTTCGGCACGGCCCACGGCGACGGCTACCTCTGGCTCAGCGAGACCAGCCCCGGGCACCGGGTGGTCGAGGCGTTCGTACCGCAGGGCCAGGCCGTGCAGAGCTATCTCGACGCGGTGCTCCCCGCGCGCCCACCGGACAGGCCGCCATTGCCCGAGCTGCCAAGCCTCGGTGTGCTGACCGGGCTGGATGTGCTGGGCCGGCGGGCAGTGATCATCGGCCTCACCGCAGTCATCCGCCAGATCCGCCGCGAGCCGGACGTGAGCGCCGACGCCCTAGCCGCGGCCCCGGCTGCCATGGATTCCCTGGCCGGGCTCGCCGAGGCCGGGCTGGGTGCCACCGACCCGGTGACGCTGATCACCCGGTGCCGGGCGGCCGACCTCCGGCTGGAGACGGTGCAGGCGGAGTCGGCCCAGGGCCTGGACGGCGCGTGCGCGGTATTGCGGCAAGCCCTAGACCGCTGCCACCGCGCCCACCGCGCGCGGAAGCTGGACCGAGGCACACTGGCCGAGCTTGTGTACGCGGCCAACGTCGAGATCAACGCCGTTCGACGGCTCACAGCCCTCCAGCCGGCAGCCGCACCCGATCCCGTCGAGCTCAACGCGTGGCTGCGCCGTTCCTGGACCGGCTGGCTGGCCCTGGTCGATATCGCGCCGGGCCGGCTGGATGCCGAGGACGCGGCTGTGGCCCAGCAGGCCGGCTACCACCTCAGCGCCTTCGCCAGCTATCTGGCGGGCCAGCATGACGAGGACAGCCTGCATACCGCCGCGCGGCTGTTCGAGAACGCCGTACTGCCCGCACGACGCCGGCGGCACGAGCGCACCGGCGTGTTCCAGCCGCTGCGTGAATCCCTGCAGACCGCGTCCCGTGCGACGACCACGCTCGCCGCACGGGCAGCCGCTGCGGGCGAGATCGACCAGGCACGGCGCTGGGCGGCGCTGGGCCACCGCTGGATCGGCGCTGCCCTGGCCGGTCCCGGCGTGCGGGAACTGCTGGCCAGCTCCAGCGAGATCGCCGCCCGCCTGGCGCTGCTGGCCGCCCCCGCGCTGCTGGCCGCCGTCGAGTATTCGGTGCCCGGCGCGGGCCTGGCCGAGATCGACGAGGCTTCCCGACTGGCCGCTGTGGCCCAGCGCTTCGCCGCGCAGGCGGCGCCGGACGGCCAGTACGCCCGCCAGCCGGAGATCGACGCGATCATCCGGCACGCCGCTGAACTGCGTGACCGTCACGAACGCGGTGTCCGTCATGGCCTGGCATGAGCAACCTGAACTGCCGCGGCCGCGGCGAAGAAGATGACCGCTGACCCAGCCCGCCGGGTGACCCCGCGCGCCAGCGGGTCACCCGGCCCGACCACCTCCGGCCCGCCCGGCTCACCACGCACCGGTGTTGATCCCAGTGCCGGCCGGTGTGCTCGCCGCCCAGCCGGCGGGCCAGGGCCGGATCATCGGCCGACGCCGGCCAGTCCTGGGCGTTGGCCTCGTTGAGCAGCAACAGCGCCACGTACCGGCGCGGCTGCGTCAGCCGCCAGGACTCCAAGCCCTCCCGGCACCAGGCGCGCACCAGGACAAACGGGTCCCTGCACGCGTCATAGCTCCAGTACCCGCGCACCGCGGCCAGCGGGCCGCGGTGCGCGACCGCACGCAGCCCGTCCAGCATCCGCTCCAGCCACACGTCGTCCACCACGATCCGGTGCCCCGCGACCGGCAGAACCGAGTGATACCCCACGGCCAGCACGGTGCACACCACCAGCGCCCGACCCGCCGCCGGCACGTCCGGCAGGAAGGAAGCCGCAGCCAGCCACCGCTCCGGCCTGGCCACCAGCCCGGCCTGACGCAACCGCGCGCGCACACTGTCCCGGTAGGTATTACCCGCCACCGCGGCCACATAGCCCGGAGCCCAGCCTGTGGGCCGCAGCCGCCGGTAGCGGGCCAACACGTCCACGTAGACCGCGGATACCAGGTCGGCACACACCGCGCAGTCCCGCTCGCGGCCGGCGCAGCCGCGGCCGCGGTGCACATTACGTTTCGCGCCGGTCAAACCGCGCGACACCGCCTCCCGAAACGCCAGGCCATCCCGTTCCGGGCACAACAACAACCCGCCCGTGGTCATCACGGAGTCCCTCCACCAGGACCGCGGCCAATCCGCAGCCGGACCAGCCACCTGATGCTCAGGGCTCCACACATGAGCGATTGCCCCGCCAGTCTCACACAAGCGGGCAACCATCACCAGATCCGATGGGCTCCGGGCTGCCCGTCAGTCCCTCAAGAAGAACCGTACCGTCGCACACGGGTAAGCAGTCGCACTGTCCACTGGCCACCAAGGACCGACAAATGGCACGGGCCAGCTTCTCAGCACGCCCGCCGCGCTATTCCGGTGCCAAATGGTCGCAAACAGCGGGAAAGGAAGACTACAAAATTCCCGACGGGTTCCCTTTGGGTTACTTCTCAGCGAGTGAGGGTCTTGCCGCCCACGTCGCGGGCAGCAAGACTCGATGACATGATTTCGGTTGCTACCGGTAGTACTCGCGCTAACCGAATTGCCGCCATTCATGTTTTCCATATACCCTTGGGCATGCTTTCGGTTTCCTCCCGCGCTGGAGAACACCTTAACCCTGCCCAAAGACGTTTCCGTACGCCCTCGAGCGCGGTTTCAATTGCCACTGGGACGTCGACATCAACAAGTTCACCCTCACATTTCTATACACCCTTGGGTGTGGTTTCGATTGCCACTGCCCGACAGCAAGCAGTTCGGCATGGTGTTTCTACACGCCCTTGGGCGTAGTTTTGGGCGCGTCCACCACGTTCGACGACTTCGACATCGACTACAACCGGTAGTTTCTGTACGCCCTTGGGCGTAGTTTCGGGTGCCACCCTGCCCGAACAAGCACGATAACTCTACGTCGCCGCCCATGGCAGGAGAAACTTAGCGCGCACGCTGCGACACGCCATGAGTACGCTTCCGAACCTCTCGGCGCGTCGCTCCACGCTCCAGGTTCCAAACCTGCGCCTGACATGGTTTCGGTTGCTACCAGCCCTAAGCTTGGGCCATCACCAACGGTCATAAGTTTCTATACACGCTTGGATGTGATTTCGGTTGCCGCCGCCGACCTGATCGACCCAAACGGAGCCGCACGATGGTTTCTATGCACCCTTGGGCGTAATTTCGGTTGCCACGGGTTGTCCCACTCTGACATCGGTCGGCGACTCGGTTTCTACACGCCCTCAAACGTAACCCCGATTGCCTCTTCGACTACGAGCCGGCCAACCACCCAAGCAACAACGTTTCTATACATCCTCAAGCGTGACCCCGGTTGCCACTTATGCCTTCCGTGCTCACACAACCGACCGATCGAAGTTTCTATACGCCCTCAGACGTGCCCCCGATTGCCACCGACGAGCGGGATGTCTCTCGGATCCGCACCTACCTGTTTCTGTAAACCCTTGGGCGTAACTTCGGTTGCCACGGCTCCCTGGGCACCTGGAAGATCATCGGGCCGCCGTGGTTTCTGTACGCCGTTGCGCGTGACTTCGGTTGCGACCACCGTGCCGACTACCCCAACAGTCCCGGGAGGACGTTTCTGCACGCCCTTGGGCGCGACTTTGGTTGCCATCTGCGTGGACAGTCCACTTACGACAGTGATCATCGCAGTTTATATACGCCCCGGGCGTGGTTTCGGTTGCCGCCTAGGTGCGATCAGCAGCAGGCTAGCACATACTCGTTTCCGTACGCCCTTGGGCGTGGCTTCGGTTGCACCCTGCCTGAACAGGAACGATAGCCCCCGCGGCCACCTGTGGCGAGAGAAACTTAGCGCACAGGCTGCGACACGCGACGAGCGCGCTTCCGAGCCTCTCGGCGTGTCGCCCTACGCTCAGGGTTCCAAACCACCGTCTGACATGACACGGTATGGGCGATCCGAAACGGGTTGTGGTGGTCCGGCGCAGCGGTCGTGTGTCGCCTGCTGGGATTGACCCGATTCGACGGACAGGGTCGATATGTGGTCAGGCTACCTCAAGCTGAGGAGTAGCCACCCGCGTGGCTTCGTAGGCCGCGGGGCTGAAGGGGCGGATTCAATCGGTGGACGCAACACCAGTGTTTTGGACTGATCGTAGATGATCGTCGAGGGCTTCGGCGGGTGTCTTCCAGCCAAGTGTCTTGCGGGGCCTCGAGTTGAGAGTGGCAGCGACCGCGGCGAGGTCCTCAGCGCTCCAGCGGGACAGGTCGGTGCCCTTCGGGAAGTACTGGCGCAGCAGTCCGTTCGTGTTCTCGTTCGTGCCACGCTGCCACGGGGAATGCGGGTCGGCGAAGTAGACGGGCAGCCCGGTCTCGACGGTGAACTGGGCGTGCGCGGACAACTCCTTGCCGCGGTCCCAGGTCAACGACCGACGCAACTGCTCGGGAAGCTCGGTGACGGTCTTCGCGAGGGCGCCCGCCATCGTGACCGCGCCGTAGCCGGCCAGCGCCGGGCCGTTCTTCGTGCGCGGGATGACACCCCAGCCTTCTTCCCGGGGCAGGTGCACGAGCATCGTGAACCGGGTCGTTCGCTCGACCAGGGTGCCGGTCGCGGAGCGCTGCAGTCCGATGACCAGGTCGCCTTCCCAGTGCCCAGGCACGTCGCAGTCGTCGGCTTCGGCTGGGCGCTGGCTGATCAGGACCTCCGGGGTGACGTGCGCCCATGCCTTCTGCCTCGACCTGGCACGCGGGACCCGTAGAGCCCGGCCGGTGCGCAGACAGGCGACGAGCTCGCGGTTGAGGGCGCCGCGGCCCTGCACGTAGAGGGCCTGGTAGATCGCCTCGTGGCTGATCCGCATGGACTCATCATCCGGGAAGTCGACCGGAAGCCGGTTCGCGATCTGCTCCGGGCTCCACGCCGTCGCCCAGGCCCGGTCACCGCGATGCGGCTTGTTGCGGCCTTTCCACGCCGGACCGTCAGGACCGATCACGGCGCCGCCGGCGTCGTGGATCTCACCGGACAGGCGCTGCTGGACGTAGTCACGCAGCCGCTCGTTGACGACGAGTTTGGCAACCTTGGGACGCTTCGCGCGCCGTTCGGCATGCCATTGCGCGGTCGAGGCTTTGTAGTCAACGCCGTAGGTCCGGGTCGAGGCGTTGCGGCGCAGTTCCCGGGAAATCGTCGAGGGATGCCGGCCAACCCGCCGGGCGATCGCGCGCACGCCGAGGCCTTGAGCGCGCAGCAGCGCGATGTCCTCGCGCTCGATGAACGACAAGTACCGGCCAGAGACCGTTGTGGACAGTTGCGGGTTCACTCCGCCAGCGTGACGGAACCACCGATAGCCGACCGGAGCCGACACGCCAGCCGTCTCCGATGCCTCGTCGGTCAGGACGCCGGTAGCGATCGCGGCCCAAAACCTGACACGGTCTTCGCGCCACGCCACCGTTGGACGCCCGGGCGACGGCATCTGCCCCCGGTACTCACGAACCTGCTTCTGCTTCGGTCCGGCCATTCCACACCCCTGATGTCGAGGTGTTGCCACGACCAGTTGAATCCGCCCCCGATGGGATGATGATCAGCGCAACGCCTCCGGCTTGGCGGGGTGCCGCGGCAATGGTTTCCGGCGCGGCGTACGGAGAGCGCCAGGTTGGTCAAGGATCGCCAATGGGAGACGTAGTGCCCCATCTCCTCGATGTGGGACGACCGAACCCGAAGGTTGTCACTGAGCAGATGAGGGTGATGTATGGGACACAGCGATCCGGACGACACCAAGCTGGCGTTCGCGACGAACGAGATGTCCGGCGCTATCACGGGGGCGGTGCAGGCCGGTGTCGTGCAGAACATCCACTTCCACACTGGGTGCGCGCACAGCGACCTGACGCCGCAGTTCGAGGTCCGGAGCGTTCCCAACAGCGACGACGAGACCATGTACGTGTGGTTCACGTTGGTCGGGCCGGGGGCGCTTGACCGGTTGGATGAGGTGGTCGTCAGCGTCCGGGATGAACTGCGGCTCGCGCCTAACACGATCACCGGCAGGGCACCTGAGGATGAGGTCCGGAACGTGGTGCGGGGAGCGCGGCGTTTCCGTCCTGGCGTGGACAAGGCCGACCGGTTCGGCCGGGCCGCGACCGTGCCGTACCCGTTGGAGATGGGTGACCGGACCCGGTTGTACCTGGAGCGGACCTTCCCACCGGCGTGGACGGGTTCCAACGTCCAGTGGTGGCGACGCCAGCACGCCCGTTCGCCGCTCCGGCTGCGGTTCACGTGCCGCCGGGACGGGCTCGGAGTCGGGTTGTGGCGGATCCCAGTGGACATCGAGGCGCCTGTGGCAGTCGACGGGCGGTAGTGGCGGCAACAAGGTGCGGGCGGCCACGTGAACTGCGCCCCGGCTGCTGCAGTTGTTGCGGCGGCGGTGGTCGGGTGCGGGGTCGGATGCGTCACGCCGTCCGACCCAATTCCCCTCGTTCGGTCGCGATCGCGGGGATGCCGTCATTCGAACACCACCTCCCGCACCGCAGCGGCAAGAACGCTTTGGGTTTCGTAGGACAGCCCGAGTCGATTCCAGTGGAAGATCACATGGTGGGCGAGGACGGCCTGAAGGCCCCGTGTGAGTTCGCCGCGGCGAGCGAGCCGCCCACCTCCTTGTCCGCCTCATGGAACGTTGTGATCCATCCAACGATGTCCGCGAGTTGACCGCCGGCCGCGGCCAACGGGCTGTCCGGGGCCGCATCGACGATCAGCAGACGCCGTAGCCCTCGGACAAGGGCCTGTGACTGGTCGCTCGGAAGCTGGTCTGGCAGCGGCCGGTTGTCGGCGACGCGTGCCCCACACGTCGCCCTGTTCGTGCCAGTCCTGCCCGGCAGCACGCAGCATCGCGCTACACAGCAGGATCGTGTGCTCGCGCCGACGATCACCGGGGCCGAACGTGCGGGCGAGGATGTGCTTGCTGTCCTGGTGGAACAGACGGTGCGCAGTCGCCATGCCGTCAGCTCCACCGAACGCGTGGACCTCGGGCTCAGCGACGCCAGCCGCGCGCGGTCGATGTCGGTGAAGGTCACGGTCGCGGTGAACACGCTGCCGATCCGGAACGCCACCGCGGTGCTGACCATCGCGTTGTCGGCGTGCTGGGTGCCAGCTCGTCCGCGGCGGGGCAGCGTGCCGTTGGGGATCTCGGTGTGCCAGTAGAATTTGCGGCCCCGCACGGGCCGTGGCCGCGACGGCGTGTCCGCGGCCGATCCCCATTCCGCAGCGCCGGGGTGCCGACATTGCCCGCGACATCGCGGGAATTAGCCAGATAGAACTGGCCGGCGCCAGGGCGTGGGGAACTCGCCGGCGGCAGCGTGACCTCGATCGTGCCGGTCCCGGGCGCGGCGACCGCGTCGCCGACGCGGACGTGCCCGCGGTAGCCGCGCTGCAGCGCCAGGCCCTTGTCCTGCTGCTCGCCGCGAGTGTCGGCGGTACCAAACAGCCGACACGACGGGCACAGCTCGGCCGGATCCCAACACGGGGCGTGGGCGCCCACACGCGCGCTGACCGGGTACTGGCCGGGTGCGCGCCAAATGCGGGACAGGCGCAGCTGCGTGACCTCGCCGTTGCTGTCGCGCAGCACCCACAGGGGTTGTCCGATGTGGACTGTCTCGCGGGCCAGGCATCGCCGCCCAACCGTGACGGTCCGGGGCGGACCGTCCTTCGGCGTGTGCGTGTAGGCAACGTCGGTGAACCGCTGGGTCTGCGGGACGCGCGCCAGCCGCGCGGGCCGCAGATCATCGGCGCCGGCCACCGCGTTGCGAAACACCGCCCACACCGACGCGGACACCACTCGGGTGTCGGTACCGAGCTTGCCGATCGCCGCCCAGTACGGAAACACGGGGTTTCGGGCGCCGGCGTCGCTGATGACCACGATCCACTCGCCGTGGGGGTCGACCCGCGCGGTCCGCGCCTTTCCCGCGGGATCGAATCCCACCTGCAGCCGGTCCCCCGAGCACAGCCCGACCGGCTGCGCCTGCTGGTGCAGCTGCTCCAGCACGTCCTGATGCAGGCGATGCTTGACCGGATCACGCGGCTCGCACAACCGCACCTCCAGTCCCGTGCCGTCCTCGCCCGGCGGGACACGACCACCCCGAGTCGCAGCGCGTCCGTCCCCTGTTCGGCGGGCTGCCGGTAGAAGGGCACGAAGTCGGTGTCGAGCACCCGCAGGCAGCTGCCGGTCGCGGCCTCGTGCAGCGCCCGCACCGCACCGTGCATCGCCGATCCCAAAATGATCGGCTCGCGGCCACCGTCCACGCCGGGCCGGGTGGGCGTCTGCGGGGCGGTGTCGCTGCCGAATCCCCGCACCAGCACCGGGGTCCGCGCGGTGTATCTGACCCGCACGGCGCCGGTCAGCAACTCCGGATCGCCGCCGTCATGCCCCGGCGGCCTGCCGCGCTGCGGTGGCGTGGTAGGTAACGGCAGGAAGGTGTAGGGGTTGACGAAGACCTGGTCAGCTAAGGACACGCCCCCCACGTGTAACAGATCACCAGTTGGAAACGTCTCACAGTATCGACATAATGACCCGCCGTGTCGCGAAACCGCTGAGGGGGCTGCACCCGAGATGACCACCAGGCAGAACCATCCTCGGCGGTCACGGTTGGGCTCCTGGCTGAAAAGGCCCTCCCACACTCGCGTGACCGCCGCGAACGTCGCGGTGGTGGTGGCCGCGGCCGGTCTGACCTCGACCGCCGGCTTGGTCGTCGGGGATCTGCTGCCCAAGCCAGCACCAACCGACGTGATCGTCGCCAGCCGCGTCATCGCCGTCGTGATCATGTTCGTCATCCTCGTCAGCGTGCTGACGCTGCGCGGCCGCATGCACCGAGTCACCGGAACCCTGTTCTACCTCAACGTGCTCGACGAGGACTGGGAGGACCGCCGGCAGGAAGCGGCGCGCACCGCCGCCGCCCAGCACCAGGCGTTTCGCTCCGTGAGTCGCTGGGTCGACCTGCACCACCGCACCAGCCCCGAGGGGGTCATCGAAGTCGCCGACATCGCCCGCGAGGTCGGCGTCACCATCGAAGACTTGATCAACCTCGACACCCCGCAGACCGGATACACGGTGGCACCGAACATGCCCTGGCCGCTGGCGCTGGCCGTTGGCACCCATCTGCCCGCGCCGCCGGGACTGCGTGTCGCCCAGTTCTACGACGACGAACCCGTCGACTCCTTCCCCCTGGCCGCGCCGCGCCAGCAGCTGACCCGGCACGACCACCGCACCATCGGGAGCGGGGGGCGTATCGGGGTGTGGCTGGCCTTCACCGCCGCGGCGGAGAAGTTCACCATCGAGCAGTTCAGCGCCTTCGGGGCCGGCGACGTGCACGTCATCAGCGCGGAGCAGGGTCCGCCGACCGCGCAACGACCGGCCCGCAGGCTCACCGCGGCCGAACTCGCCTCACTGCCCGCCGAACTGGCCGAGTACCTGGTGACCTTCCGCACCGAAGCCGACCGTCAGCAGCGTGAACTGGTCGTCGTCGCCATGATCCCGTCGTCTGTGGCGCTGGCCGTGGGTTGGCGCCTGGCGCGCCACCGATGCCGGTTCTTCTCCGGAACGCACCTCATGCACTACGACCAGAAACGGGGACTGCTGCCGATGCGCGCCCGGGAATCTCAGCCAGGCCACCCACCTGCACCGGTCGCGTATGCCTAGCCGCTGGGAAGTGCTGCTTCCGGTACCGGCGCCGGAAGCGGTGCGCCTGGAACACCTGCATGCCGTCGTGTCGAGATGGTTCGACCGCACCACCGCCGACCATCACGGCAACGCCAAGGGCTACACCGTCTCGCCGTTGCGCGACGGCGAGCACGGCCCCGTGGTGGAGATCGGCATCATCGACGACCCCCTCACCGACAGTCTGCTCACCCGCGCCGCGCCCGGAACCCGGGTGCGGCTGGGGCGAACAGTGCTCACGCTGCCGGAGGGGCCCCGGCAACTGGCTGCCACACCATGGACTGGACTACTGCAGCGCGGCGGCCGCCACGCGTGGTGCCTGCGTTTTGACACACCGCTGACGTTCCGTAGAGGCAACAGGTTCACTCCCCTGCCCGCACCGACACCGATCTTGGGCAGCCTGCGGGCGACCTGGCGCAATTTCGCCCCAGCCAGCGTCGGCGACCTGGACCTGGACCTGTCGCGGGACCCGGTGTGGGTCACCGACATCGACGGCACCAACGAGGTGTGCAAGGTCAACGGGCTGACGGTGTCCGGGTTCGTCGGCCGGGTGCGGATCGCCTGCGACGCCGCCGATCCCATCGCCCGAAGCGTTGATCAAGCCATCGGCTTGGCTCCCTTCTCCGGCGTCGGCGCCTACACGACACGCGGGTTCGGCGTCACCCGGATCGAGTCCGGCTGGTAGACCGCCAACCAACGCAGCGTCACGACCGCAGCGGGGTGCGGCAGTCAACCCCGAGTGCCACCGTCAGGAACCACCCGTTGGACTTCCACGCCTGTTGGTTTCTATACGCCCTTGGGCGTGATCTCGGTTGCCACTTTCTTGGTGTGGTCGCGTTCGTCGAGCTGGCGGGTTTCTATACGCCCTTGGGCGTGATCTCGCTTGCCGTGGTGACGGGTACCACACAAATAAAAGGCGCGGCGACCATTGTTTCTATACGCCCTCAGGCGTGATGTCGGTTGCCACGGCGTGGCCCCGGTCTCCGGCTCGGACACCACAGCGGAGTTTCTAACGCCCTCAAGCGTGATGTCGGTTGCCACCCTGCCCGAACAGGCACGACGGGCCTCCTCGCCGCTCGCGACAAGAGGAAACCAGCGTACAGGCTGCGACACGCCATGAGTGCGCCGCCGAACCTCTCGGCGTGTCGCCCTGCACTCCAGGTTGCGAACTGGAGGCGACCGGGTTACCGCAGGTCACTGACGACATCAAAAGGACGCGGACGGCGACGGCTCGCCGTGGCGGTTGCGGCACTTTGCTGCTGCACACCAGCCCGGCAATCCCGCAGGCGTCCGCCGACAGTGCCAGCGGGAGTATCTGTCAGCCCAGGCTGACCATGTCCTGACCGGGCTCTCAACTCCGCCGCAACGAGTTTCTATACGCCCTTCGGCGTGAGGTGCTGTCACACTTCGGAGTGCCACGGATGGCACTTGCCACCTGACTGTTCTATACGCCCTTGGGCGTGATTTGGGTTGCCACCCACTGTCGCCGCTGAGCTGGCACGTGAGCTTCTTGTTTCTATACGCCCTTGGGCGTGATCACGGGTTGTCACCGTACAACAAGTACCCCGCCGCCGACGACTGGGAGTTTCTATACACCCTTGGGCGCAATCTCGGTGGCCACGGAGACGCCGTGATGCCGCACGTGGACGGCAAGACGTTTCTATGCGCCCTTGGGCGTGATTTCGGTTGCCACCCTGCTCGAACAGGCACGACTACCCTCGTCGCCGCTCATGACAAGAGAAACTAGCGTACAGGTTGCGACACGCCATGAGTGCGTTTCCGATCTCTTGGCATGTCGCCCTACGCTCTAGGTTCCGAACTGGAGGTGGCCCGGGTTACCGCAGGTCATTGACGACATCGAAAGGTCACTGACGGCCACTGCCCGCCGGGGCGGTTGCGGTACTTCACTGCTGTACATCAACCCGGCAATCCTGCTGGTTGTCCACTGGCAGTACCGGCGGGAGTATCTGCCAACCCAGGCTGACCACATCCTAACCCGGCTCCTGCGGGGTTGTTGGCCAGGACCCGAACTCAGCGTCAATCTCGCGTTGATCGGCCTACTGGTCCCACACATCAGCAACACGGTCCCCATCGATCTGGCGCTCAATCATGCCGGCCTCACGGACATCCAGCAACCAGTCACGCTCGACAGTGCTAGCCCCGCGGTGAGCGCGCCTCTTTAACCTCTGCGGGCCTTGTGGAGATCGGACTGTCGTAAAACCCGGCATGCGGAGATGCGGAGACGCCGGCAATTTTATACCCTGCCGGACTGCCGGCCGATTGCCACCCAGTCGCGACTACATACCCATGTTCTACGCCTACCGGTTTCTATGCGCCCTTGGGCGCGATTTCGGCCGCCACTGGGCTACCTTGTGCTGTCCAAAAGCATGCTGGTCATGTTTCTAGGCACCCTTGGGCGTGATTTCGACTGTCACGCTGGTGGGTGTACCGGGCCCGAGTGTCCGGGTTCTACGTGTTTCTATACGCCCTTGGGCGTGATGTCGGCTGCCACCGTGGTGATCGAGCACCTGCACCCGTCGGCCGGGTTTCAATATGCCCTTAGGCGCGATTTCGCTTGCAACATCACCAAGCGGTACCAGCAAGGCGTGGACCGGTGGTTTCTATACACCCTTGGGCGTGATCTCGGTTGCCACGGTGGCAGTCCGATCGGGATCGTTGTGCGGGTGGCTGAGTTTCTATACGCCCTTGGGCGTGATCTCGGTTGCCACAGCGCCTCATGGCGGACATGCTCGCGCTCTACCTGTTTCTATACGCCCTTGGGCGTGATCTCGGTTGCCACCCAGGACATGCGGCCTGGTCACCAGCTACATCGAGACGTTTCTATACGCCCTTGGGCGTGATTTCGGTTGCCACCCTGCTCGAACAAGCACGATGGCGTCGTCGCCACTCATGACAAAAGGAAACTTAGCGTACAGGCTGCGACACGCCATGAGTGCGCCTCCGAACCTCTCGGCGTGTCGCCCGACGCTCCAGGTTCCGAACTGGACGCGACCGGGTCACCGCAGGTCACTGACGACATCGAAAGGGTCCCTGCAGATCGGAAGCTGGCCCGCGTCCCGGTCCAGGCGGCGCGGGCCAGTCAGCTACAGCGGATGAACTGGCAAGGTGCGCTCGGTGCGCCGCCGGCCTACGAAGGTAGACCGAGTCGGCACGCGATGTATGCGTTGATCGAATCGACTCCCGCGAACTCCAGGCTGGCTTGGCAGCCCGGAACGTCCCCGTCGAGGGAAGCCTCGTGACAGCCAAGTTCTACGTACACCGTGATCGCGTACCCCCAGGATTCGAGGTAGTAGATGCAGGTGGGGTAGTCGTTTGGGCTGAGTCGGCCGGTGGTGTGCTCTACCTGGTGGGCATGAACCACCGCAGCCTGCTGGCTGGTCTGAGTAGCCGTCGCAGTAGCGGTCGCCGCTGACGCAGTTCCCGCCACCGCAACGCCGATCGAGGCCGCTACGGCTGCGGCCAAGCCCGCTCGCCGCGCCGCCACCGAAACACGAGTGCGTTTCATTCGGCTTCCTCTCAACATGATTCTCCCCTCGACTGAGCCATCTTCTCGGCATGTCCCAGGCCATGAACAGGAAGCAAGGTCCCAGCGCCCCCAGCCTGACGGCCTTATGAGCGGCTCGGACCGGCAATTTCATTGTTTGACATGACCGCCCCGTAACCGATACACCAAATATCTCTACCTCGCGAGCGAATTCTTCAAGAATTGCCAGTTGATGCAGGGTGCTGGACCCACTGCCGCCGAGTGTATGAAGTCAGGACCACGTCCTACACTCTTTCAGTCTGCGGGCGGCACACTGAGGGAACAACAGCGAGGACGGCACCGGTCGTTAAGCGGGGGGTTAACGGATCATGGAGCTGCGGGACATCGAGATCTTCCTGACACTGGCAGAAGAGCTGCACTTCGGCCGCACCGCCGAACGCCTGCACGTGTCCACCGCCCGGGTCAGCCAGAGCATCGCCAAGTGGGAGCGTCGGGTCGGGGTGCCGCTGTTCGAGCGCACCAGCCGGCGCGTCACACTCACCCCGATCGGGCGCCGGCTGCAGGAAGACATCGGACCTGGGCACCGGCAGATCCTCGCTGGCATCGAGCACGCGGTGACTGCGGGCCGCGAAGCCCGCGGCCTGCTGCGGGTCGGCTTCTTCAGCGCCACCGGCGGACAACTCGTCGTCGGGGTCGCGGACGCCTTACGCAGCCGGTACCCCGACTGCGAGGTCCAGATCCGGGAGCTACAGTTCCGCGACGGCATCAGCCCGCTGCTGCTCGTCGGCGAGCTGGACATACTGCTGTCCGTGCTGCCTGTCAGCGATCCCGGCCTCACGGCGAGCCCGGTGCTGTTCCGCGAGGGCTGCCTGCTCGCCGTCTGCGCCCGGCACCGGTTCGCGGGCCGCGACTCGATCACCCTCGCTGATGTCGCGGAAGAAACCGTGCTGCGCGCCGGGCCGCAGGTCGCGGACTACTGGGTTGAGTGGCTCGCCCCGCGGCTGCCCGCGGGCGCTCGGCCGACGCAGCGCGGTCCGGTATTCGCGACCGTCCAGGAGATGCTCGCGCTGATCGGGGCGGGTAAGGGCGTCTTCGTATTCCCCGCCCAAGCCACTGATTACTATCAGCGCCCGGACGTCGCGTTCGTACCCATCTGCGACGCCCCTGGATTCGAGTGGGTTTTCCTGTGGCGCCGCAGTAACGCCACCGCCCGGGTGCGATCCTTCGTGGAAACCGCGCGCGACATCCTCAAGACCCGTGCCATCCCTTGACGCAATGCCACTCGGCTTATCCTAAGCCTTGACCCTGAAGAGGATCGCAAGAACAGCCCGCGCGTTCTCGCGTCGTGACTCGCGGCGTGAGAATACTGCTGTTAGGGCAAGCGTTCCGGTTGTCAAGAGGGCCCCGGCACCCGCGCTACGTAGCTACCGGTCAGAACGCGACGAGCAGCGCACCGCTCGGCGCCCACCATGCCGGCGAGGACGCGTCGAGGCCGTCATGACGACGCCGGCCGCCACATCGGCCAGAAAGTCGGTCCACCACCGACCACGAACGGACCGATCTCCTCGAACCCGTGCCGGCGATACAACCTGGCGGACTCGATGCTGGACGCCTCCAAGTAGGCATCCCAGTCCGGGTAGGTCTGGAAGTGGTGACGCAGCAGGGCAGTTCCCGCGCCGCGTCCCTGCGCGCCTGGCATCGCCGCGAGGAACGCGAGGTGGTGATGGCGTTTGCCGCTCGGGTGGTGCTCGGCGAACGTCGCCTCGAGATCCTCGAAGTGTGCGGTGTACGGTCCGCACGCGTCGCGCAACTGGTCGGCGTAGTCGTCGGCGGCAGGCGGCACGGAATCGTCCACCGTCATCCACACCGCGACGGCCGCCCGGTCCTCGGTCACCTCGATCACGCCCTGCACCGCGGCGTCGGCCACATGCAGGCGCATGTACGCCGCGCTGACCGACCGCCGCCGGTCAGCGTCCGATACTTTGCCGCTGGGCACCAGCCCGACAATCCCACTCGCAGTCCGCCAGCAGCGCCAGCAGCGCCGACCACCTGGGCAAGCGGTACCTCAGAGTCCGTCAGATTCCGCACCGCGGCCAACATGTGGATGCGTCATGCGGGGCATTTCTGGGCGTTCACGACGTTGACGCGTTCCCCGGGCTGCCGTTCGCACTACGACTATCGTCGCGCGCAGGGCGACCGACACGCTGCCGCGCTTCGACATCTCTACGGCAAGCTTCTAAAATGCCTTCACCATTGCTTGATCCACAACGAACTGTACGACGAACACCGCGCTTTCCCCGAGCGCATCGAGTCTGATCCACCACGTACCTCATAGCTGGATCTGTTCAGTTCGTTGCTACACTTCGCCGTAGTGCGGCGGACGGTGGTGGCGGCCGGTAAGCCTTGGAACAGCCCGGACTTCGAGTCCTTGCGTGGGAACGAAGCCCGGCCGCCTCCACTGTGCGTCGACAGCGCATCCGTAGACCAGAAGGGCATCTGCGGCCCACGGTGATCGTCGGCGCATTTCGGCGGCCGAACCTGAAGCCTCGCAGTCGTCGCCTTCGCCCAGTTCGGAGGGCACCGCACACCCCCAAACACCTGCAACCCGACGCCGACACTCACACGCCGACCCGGGCCTTTAAGGAGCCGTGGGTCACGACGGTATTCTGACTCCAAGAACGGATACAGGACGACTGGCCGGGCGATGCAGGCGGACAGTGCTAGACCGAGCACGAGCGATTCTGGCCGGCACACGCCGGCCAGCAGCAGTCTTCGCGCCAGCTCAACTCCTGCGATCCGACTGGCAAGCATTTCTTGGAAGATCGCCATGGTGACATTCGAACCGTCGCATCATTCCAGGTATGCTGAACACTCGCCGGCAGAACTCCGCCACCAGCCGGCGACATGGGCATAGCGCGTGACTCAGGGAGACCAGGAATGGCACAGAAGACCATTGTCCAGCTGATCGACGACCTCGATGGCGGTGAGGCGAACGAGAGTGTGGCCTTCGGCCTCGACGGCGTCGAGTACACGATCGACCTGTCCGAGGAGAACGCGAAGAAGCTCCGCGAGAGCCTCGTCTCGTTCGTCGAGAAGGCGCAGCGTGTCGGTGGCCGCAAGCAGCGGGGCGGCGCCACCACCGCGGTGAAGGCCGGCGGCGACCGCGCGCAGAACCAGGCCATTCGCGAGTGGGCTCGCAGCCAGGGGGAGAAGATCTCCGACCGCGGCCGCATCCCGGCCGAGCTGGTCGCCAAGTTCCAGGCCGCCCACGGCAGCTGAACCTGGCAAGCGATCGGTGTGCGCGGGGCCGTGATTCCGGTGGAATCACGGCCCCATACGGTCCGGTGCCTTTCGGTTCCCATCAGCGAAGTTGAAGGCGACCCGCATGCACCCTAGCGCCACGGCCGAGCCACCGAGGACATCGACTTCACCAGCCGCGTGGAGAAGTAGATCAGGAGAGTAGAAGCGCGCGGTGAGTAACCGCTGGCCCACGAGCTGCGACGACCGGCCACCAGCCCGGCTGACCGGAGTTCGACGGCTGGGCCGCCGCGGTCGGCCAGCACCAGCGCGGCGAACGTCGACCGGCAGTGATTGCCCAGGCAGGCGGTCAGGATCCGGCGCGGTCGGCTCACTGCACTCCTCCCGCGGCCGTCACGTCGGCGGTTTCCGGGCTGACCTCGGGGACAACGGTCATGCCCACGTCCGGCGACGTTCCGGAGTTCGCCGTGGTGCTGGAGAACCTGTTCGTCCGGCCCGGCCCGGCGCCGTCGGACTACCTGGACCACGCCGTTGAACCGGTCGCTTGGGCCCAGCCCACGCTGCCGCCCGGCGAGCGCCGTCCACCCTCGTTGGGCGCCTACGGTCGGCAGCGCCTTCGCCACCACCGACGGTTCTCCGGACGCTGATGGGAGACTCATTTGGTGAACCAGCCCGAGCCGCCGGAGACCACCACACCGCCGCCGGAGGTCACCACATCCCGGGCGACGATCACCGCTGCCAAGATCGCTCTGATTGGCACGACCCTGGCCGCGGTGATCGGGGCGACAACCGCTATCACGGTGGCGTTGGTGCAGCGGAGCGACCCGCCCACACCCAGCCCCATCGTTCGCGCCAGTGGGACGAACGCGCTGTCCGCACCATCGACACCACTGCCGACAACGTCGTCGTTGACGCTGCCGCAGTCGGCCTCCAGCACGACGCCAGCGGTCACCTATCAGTGCGCCGGCGCGGCTCCCACCGTCGCTATCAGCTACCAGGCGCCAGCAGGAAACTTCCAATACGCCAGCAGCCTGCCGTTCACCGCGCACGACGACAGCGTCCCGGCGACCGACTCCGGGGGCTACCTGCTAAGGGCTCAACTCAGGGGCGGCGGTGGTCAGGTGACCTGCACGCTCACCGTGACCGACTCCGGCAAGGTCACCACCACCAGCGGCACGGCGCGCGGCGCCGACAATGGAGTCGACCTCCTCATCTGCGCCGATGGGGACCACTACTGGAAGATCTGCTGAGGAGGTCCGAGATCGCACCGAATCCGAAACCTAGACGCGAACAACTCGACCCGGATCCGTTCGGACCTACTTTTCGGAGGGCAGGTCAGGCACATGCTCACCCGCAAGGTTCGTCCGGAAAGGACACGAACTCGGCCGGTTCTGGCACGTCAGCGGCGGAGGCTGGCCGAGTCTTCAGTGGAGTTGGCCTGCGGTCTGGCGGCGTGTTGCCGCAGGCCGGTAGCTCCCGGTTCGCGGTCGTAAACGGCGCCACCTGGACGCGCATGATGTCGACGAAGCCGACGCGGTGGCCGCTCGACGGTCAGGATTCGTCTATGACGGGGCCTCGGTTGGCTCGGCGGAATCCAGCCAGCACTCCTCGATTGCGGTGCCGTCAGCGTTGAGGGTCAAGCGGAAGGTCAGTGTGGCGTCGTGGTGCTCCCACACGTGCATGTAGTGGTCATTCCAGTCCGCATCCCGGATATCGACCTCGGTTCGGCCATCGTCGGCGTAGACGTCGCCCTTGAAGGCGAACCCGTCCAACGTGACCTTGGCCCGAACGCTCGCCGTGAACTCGGTCCAGTCGCCGTCTTCCGGTGCGTAGGCCAGGGTCGCGTAGTCGAGCCCGATGACCACCACGTCCACCGGATCCTCTTCGAGGATCGTGAGGAACTGCCAGCCTTCCGACATGTTCAGGCCCCAGCGGCCGGGCGTTGGGGGCTCCATCTTGAGGACGATGACGTCCACACAGGCAGCGAGCGCGTCGCTAACGATGTCTTCGCCCGGTCGCTCGACCGTCGCCTGCTCGGCCGCCGGCTGTTGGTTCTGATCGGCTTCGGCGGCGACGCGACGTTCCAGGTCCTCGACGCGGGCTCCCACCTCGTTCACCGACTGGGCCACCGCCGCCACAATGGTCGGCGACACATCTGCGAGTTCGTCCAGCAACGCGGGCAGCAGGGCGGCCGGTCGGCCTGTGCAGAAGTCGCTCGTGTTGTTGGTGACGAACACGACCCCCGCGTAGCCGTCTGCGGCGATGTCGAGCAGGGAATGCCAGATCAGGACATCGCGATAGCCGTCATGCCCCACTGAATCGAACGGCTTGCGCCCTGCCAACGCCCGGGTGAGCACGACCTGATGACTCACTGTGGGAACGGGGATGAGCAGCGCCCCCAGCTCGTTGAGCCGGTCCCGCAACTCGGTCTCGTAGTCGGCGACCAAGTTCTGCACAAGCGTGGTCAGATCTTGCCTCTTGGTCGGCAACCCCAGCTTCAGAAGCTGTTCGATACGGGACAGCTTGACCTCGACAAGGTCTCGCACGAGGTCGTTTGCGTCGTGGTGGCGGCCGCGGACGACCTCCTGCACGACGACCTCCGGGACGTAGAGGTCGATGCGGCCGTGCACGACCAGGTTGCGCAATTCGTCCCACGAACGGCCCGTCAGCCGCCACTGGTGCCACATCGCGTTCGAGTCGATCACCACCGCGATGGTTCCGGCGGTCTTCGCTGGATCAACAGGAGCGGCGGCCATCGCTACAGGATAGGTGCCACGACCAGGCCGGCTCCGCCACGGTGCGAGGGACCCGGCCGGTGCGCCGCCGCCGTCATGTTGTCCATCGTGTGGCAGCTGTCAGCTTCGGGTGTCGGGCTCCAAACGCCCGTCCAGGACCCGCCGCGCGATGTCGGCGTAGCGGATCGCGGTGGTGAAGTGCAGGTTGAACATCACCGCCAGGTGCAGCGGGTCGGCGCCGGTCGCCAGCGCCTCCTGCAAGACGCGGTCCCCGCGGATCAGTTCGAGGTGGACGCCGCGCAGCAGCAGGTGCTTTTTCAGGTAGTAGTGGCTGACCGGGCCGAGGCCCAGCGCGGTCATTCGCGAAACCAGGACGTGGCGGTTAGCCGTGTGCGGCCAGGTGGCGCGGCGGTGCTCCATCCACGCGAGCAGGACGGCGTGCGCCAGCTCGCCGAGTCGCTGACGGTTGCCAGCGATGGTGATCCGCCGGTTGGCCAGGTCGACGTCGTCGAGGGTGAGTTCCCGGATGGACTTCGCGCGGGCGGCGTGCACGGCCGCGAGCGCGACGACCAGCCGTTGCGCCGGCGTCTCGGCGATCTGTTCGTCGGTCATCGGCATGGCGGTGCGCTGGACGTCCCGGCCGACGTTGAGGTGCCGGGCCGGGTCGGCGAACACAAGCCGGTGCTTGCGCGCGAACCGCATCAGCGACCGCAACGCGGTGATGGCGTTGCGCAGCTGATGGCCGCGCAACGGCGCCAGCGCGGTGTCCACGTCGGCCTTGGTGACCTCGCGCAGGCGCGTCCGGGTCGACGACCAGCCCTCGATGAGCGGGCGGACCTGTCCGAAGTAGACGTAGAGGCTGGCCTGCGACCGCGGCTGGGTGCGCTCGTCGCCGTCGAGCATCCAGAGCAGCCAGGCCCGGACGTCGTCGCGGAAGCCCGGCGGCAGCGTGCCGGACTTGGTGTCGATCCAGGTCCGGATCGCGCGGGGCCGGTCGTCGTCGAGCAGGTCGAGGTCGGTGAGGACGTCGACGACGCGCGGCGCGGACATGCGCGGCGCCCAGCAGCGGGCGATTTCGCTGTAGGGCACCCGCTCGCCGGCGGGCCGGTTGGCGAACAGCAGGACCAGGGCCGTGCTGGTGGACTTGAGCGTGTCGACGGGCCAGCCGCGCTCCTCGCTCAACCGGGCGGCGCGCTGCATCGCGCCGGCGACCCGGCCGTCGAGGACGGCCGGCCGCCCCGGAAACCGGTGCCCGCCGGGTTCTGCGATCCGCCGCTGACCACCCTCGCCCTGCCACTTCGCGCGATGGCCACTGGGGCCGTCCTGGAGTTACACCAGCATCGACCACACCTCGGTCGCGTCCGATCCCTCCCAGCGCAGCTCGTGGTCCGGGAGGCGACGCGCTCTCGGCTGGGAGGCTGGGTCGGGATGGCCTCCCGGCCGAGGGGGGATCTGTCAGTGGGAGTCGGCCCAGGGGATGTCTGAGCCGTGGGCGGCGGCGTCGGAGTGGTCGGTGGTCGCGGCGTTGTCCTTCTGCGGCCGCACGTCGGCCAGTCGGCTTTCCAGGGCCGAGGTGATCGCGGTCCACGAGTCGGTGCCCAGGACCAGGCGGAGCGGGGCGGGTTCCTGGTCGACGCTGGCGATCATGGTGGCGGCCATCCGCTCGGGATCGCCGAACACGATCGAGTTGGGCACACCCTCGCGGAACGCGCGAACCTGGGCGGCGGGGGTGCCGTCGTAGGCGTTGAGCGGGGTGCCGAAGCGCAGCCCGCCCTGGCCGAACTTCGTGCGCGCGCCGCCGGGCTCGACGATGGTGACGCCGATGCCGAACGGCGCGACCTCGGTGGCCAGCGCCTCGACAAAGCCCTCCATGCCCCATTTCGTGGCGTGGTAAAGGGATCCGCCCGGGTGCGCGGTCTGACCGCCCACAGAGGACAGTTGCAGGATGCGGCCGCCGCCGGCCGCGCGCAGATGCGGCAGGACCGCCCGGATCAGCTGGATCGAGCCGAGCAGATTGGTGTCGATCTGGTGGCGCACCTGCTCGTCGGAGGCTTCCTCAGCCGCGCCGAACAGGCCGTAGCCGGCGTTGCTCACCACCACCTCGGGCCGCCCGAACTCGGCCACGATGGAGTCGACCACCTCGCGGATGCGGGCGGTGTCGGTCAGGTCGAGCAATGCCGAACGGAACGTGTCACCGTAGTGCTCGGCCAGGTCGGCGACGACGTCGAGCCGGCGGACGGTGCCGGCGACGCGGTCGCCTCGGACCAGCAGTTGCTCGGCGAGTTGACGGCCGAAGCCGCTGCTCACACCGGTGATGAGCCAGGTTCGTGTCATGCCGCCAGCCTGTCCCGATCGGACGCCGGCAACCAGCGCCCCGCTGAGAGGGGTGCCGGCAGGGCCACCCTCGTGATCGCCAGAACGCCTATGGTCGGGAGCATGGCGGGGAACCTGATCGGCGACTATCTCCGCGCGCGCCGCGAGCAGGTGCGACCGGAGGAAGTGGGCATCACCGCGGCCAGCCACCGGCGGGTGCCCGGCCTGCGTCGCGACGAACTGGCCATGCTGGCCGGCATCAGCACCGAGTACTACACCCGGCTGGAGCAGGGCCGCGACCGGCATCCCTCGGCCCAGGTGCTGGACGCTATCGCCCGCGCGCTGGGCCTGAACGCCGAGGCCGTCGCGCACCTGCACGACCTCGCCAACCCCGCGCCCCGCCGCCGACGCACCCCGCGTCGCGCCGAGCACGTCCGGCCCAGCGTGGCCCGGCTGGTCGACTCCTGGCAGCACACGCCCGCCTACGTCCAGGGCCGCTACCACGATGTGCTCGCCGCGAACCGGCTGGCCATGGCGTTATCCCCGATCTACACGCCGGGCACCAACCTGCTGCGGGCCGTGCTGCTCGACCCGTCGGCCCAGGCGCTGCTCGACGAGGCGGAGGCCAACATCGGCGCAATGATCGCGCTGCTGCGGGCCTCGGCCGGCGCGGATGTGGACGACCCTCGGCTGACCGAATTGGTCGGCGAACTGTCGGTGAAAAGCGACGTATTCCGCCGGCTGTGGGCGCGGCACGAGGTACGCCGCCATCCCGGCAGCGGCACCCACCACATCCAACACCCGCAGGTCGGCGCGCTGGAACTGCGGTACGACAAGTTCGCAATCGCCGACACCCAGGACCAGATGCTGGTGGTCTACCAGGCCGAACCCCATTCCCCGTCGGCCGAACGGCTGTCCCTGCTGACTGCCCTGGCCACCGATCTCAACGAGAACGAGCCGCAGGACGTCAACCGGCCCACGTAGTGCTCGCGCGGGCAGGGCGCTCGATCAGGGAACTGGCCCCGGGTGCGGGTTTCCCGCAGCGGCACAGCGCGTGCCTGAGCGTCGCGAGCCGAGCAGACCTATTTGCGCGGGCCCTTAGTGAACATCCGCTCTTGCCGCGGACCGGAAGTTGAACGCGGGAGCGCTGAGCGCTCACGAAAATGTGACAACTTCGGTGAGAATCCGGCGCGTTCGGCCTCGGTCAACTTGTCACGCCGCTGGTGAGAGCTGGTCTGTGCCGACATGATCGTTGAGACGGTCCTCCGTCGGGCACCGGACCTTGGTGGTAGCTCGCGTCCTTGTCGACAACTTCGTCTCAGCAAAGTTGTCATCACGCAAGCCAGAGGTGCGGTGCGATGACAAGATCGATGAGGACGGACACCGGAAGAACCGCCGCGGTCGCGCCCCTGGCCGACCTTTGTGGGGGTTCCAGAAGTCGGTCCACACGTCCGACCTGCGGCAACGGGCACGTGACGGGCATGGCATGATCGCCAGCCATGGCGTCTCCGGCAGGTCCGACCCGTCGATTCGCCACGAGACAGCCGTCACCTGCTCGCCGGCTGCCGCGAGCGTCGCCACCAGGGGCCGCCCGACATTCCCCGCCGCCCCGGTCACGGCCACACTGGACGGCATCGACACGCGCACTACGTGACAGTCCAGCGCGTGATTGCCGCACCGCATAGAAACACTAGGGACCCTCGACAATTCCTGTCGAGGGTCCCTGTCGTCCGAGGGTACCCGGTCTGACACCGCCGCAGTGCCGTCTATCAGAGTCACCACGTGCTATTAGAGTCACGACATGTTGACGATTAGCGCACCCTCAGTCCAGCCTCTCCTTCTGAAGCCTTCCCGGGATCGCAAAGCGCTGGCTACCACAACCAGCTTTGTGGTGCTACACGAAAAGCAGTCGTACCTGACACGAACTGACACGTTGCCGGCAGGTGAGATGCCGATACCAACGAACTACTGTCAGACCGCGGCGTTGCGCCCGACACCGTTGTTATTCATCATCTTGGAACACCGCCAGGAACCCCTGGTTTCCCTGAGTGACATGACCTCAGGGTCGGACCCCAGCTTCTTACCGATGGCTACGACCGATCAGCAGCTGTAGTGCTGCATGGTCTTGAAAATGTCGATGCTGTTGAAGTCCGCCGGGTTAAAAAGGAAGTGAGCACCCCAGTGGTAGCGTGGCGGCGGGTTGCCGCTGTTCATGCGCGGGCTATCGAACGTGCCCACACCGAACAGGTGGAACCCAGCCGTGGTGTAGAAATCGAAGCTGGAGTGCCAGATGTCACCGAAAACCGTGTGGTAGGTGAGCGTGTCTGCGCTCCAGTCCCCCGTTCCGTCGGAGCGGATGACTATGGTTCCGTTGTCCTGCTGGCAGTCACCCACGTGCAACTCGTCCCAAACCGCCGACTTCTCGTCGAGCGTGCTCGTGACGCGCGCAGGGCTGGCGGGGCTGGGGTGTGCCCCGGTCGGAACGGTGGCCTGCGCGGCCGGAATACTGGCCAGCAGCGCCGCGCCGGCAGCAGTGATGGCGAGAATCGCGTTAAGCCCCCAGAAATTACCCTTCATGAATTCCTCCCCAGATACTAGTGGAAATGTAAGGTTGCACCCGGTTGCTCGGTGGAGAAACTTAGTTTCTCCTTAGCGAACGGTCACATGAGTTAATCGGGTGGGCTTGCTGGGCAGAGAACCGCTCATGACAGTGAAACGCTAGCAATGGTTATTTAGGACGCCCATCCTGCTTCATGCAGCCGCGGGTCAAGGCCGATTTAACATGATCATCTGAGGTTCCGACCCAGCGTTAAGCCTTCAGCGCATCCGACTCCTTCGTCAATCGGCCATACCAGCTTTACGGGCATAGGGAAGAGTCGATCGTCACCATATGCCTAGACTTAAACACCACTTAACCTAAGTTAATCTCGAAGGTTCCGCTCCACAACCTCACCCGTTGACCATGGCGATTGAGTCAATCCCGCGACCGGGCGCTCCTGCGGGCCGCTTGCAGTCAGCCGCGGACAATCGCAGGTCGCAAGCTTGATCAGTTTTAGCTAAGCGACTTCTAGCTAAGTGACATTACACCGATGCGGGGTGGGCCTTGTTATAGACGTTTGCACATCTTCTTCCTCCTCTGCCTGGCTAGAAGTATGGGTACCGCCAAGGCGTGCACATACTTCCTGTCGACACATTCAACCTGCGCCCCCCATCCTGTCGGCGCAAGGGGCCAATTTTCTGACGCCTTATGCCAACAGGGAGTGCCGGTTGAGTGTCACAGCAAATACGCGGGTGGCAATTATTGGTCGTTGTCACACTCCTGTCAGTCGGTCGTCTCGGCATAGCAGGCCGTCAGAGCACGCAAGAAATGCACCTGACAATTGCAACAGACACCGCCCAGTGCGCAACGGAGTTTTGGCACGAAACAATAAGAACTTGGCATGAAATTGGTTAAGTTCCAATTTTAATCCCCAAGTGGCGGGTTTATGAATCATGTTGCCCATTCGTCGCTAGACGAAACAGCTACAGGGCAAGCAGTCCAAGCTGACCACCCGCCAGCAGGCCCACCTGGTCGAGCTGCATAGCGCCGGCGCACACACCGTGGTCGAGCTGGCCGACCCTGCCCCCGGGCCGAAATGCCCCAGGTCAGGCGGCGTCGAGGAGGTGGGCGTTCATGTCCAGGTTGAACCGTCTGTAGAGGTTCACGTGGGACCAGAACAAGGCCGACAGGGCGTGCCGGTCGGGTTCGGTGAGCCGCCTCGACCAGGCCGGGTCGGCCAGTACCCGCTGCAGCAGGATGGTGTTCAGATAGGTCAGGGGGCCAGCGTGCATCACAGCAGGTGTTCTCCGAGTCGTGACCATCAGTTACATTCTGGCGACTCATGTGCCCGGTGCGGGCACACCGCGCCAGCGCGAGGAACCTCGATCCGCGTGCGGAAGGCGCGACCCGTCGTGCTGGCCGGCACGGGCGCGGTCCAGGTGTAGGCGGGTGCGCGCGCGAGTGCGGCGGTGACCAGAGTGCGGCCGTAGCCGAGCCGGCGGCGCTCGGGTACGACGTGGACGTCGTCGAGGCTGCCGGTACGGCACGACAAGCAGCAGGTCAGGGTTGCGGCGCCCACGGTCACTGCGTCGAGTCGGAGTTCGATGTGTCCGGTCATCGCCCCGACGGCGGGTGGGAGTGCGACGAGCACCAGGCCACCGGTCGGGGCCGTATCGGCGGGGTGCTGGCGGGTGATGTCCAGGTGTGCCCATTCGGCGCGGCGGCGGGCGTTCGGCGAGCAGGTTTCCAGGGTGCGGCAGGTCTCGCAGAGGGTGGCGTGTAGCCGGTAGCGGTGGTTGTAGGTGGCGGTCATCCCGCCGAGTTCGAGACGGTGGCCGCGCAGGCACACCACAGGCTTCCCGGTGCTGGCCGGGCGGATGGGGATGAGATCGCCGTATTCGCCGCGGGCACCCGAGGGTGGTCCGCCGACGATGCTGGTGGGGTCGGTCATCGCGCGCCCCTGCTAGCGGAAATCGCGGGAGGGACCGGTGGCCATGGTCAGGTCGAGCCGTTCCAGGTGGTCCGCGACCAGTGTCGCGACGCCCTCGGCGGCCTGCACCTGACCGCGGATGAGCAGGGCGGCGCTGCTGCGGGCGAGGATGCGCTGGCGGGTCCACAGCCCGGGCGAGACGAGCACGTTGGCCATCCCGGTCTCGTCCTCGACGTTGAGGAACGTGATGCCGCCGGCGGTGGCGGGGCGCTGGCGATGGGTGACCGCGCCGCCGACCCAGACCCGGGTGCCGTCCTCGGCGTGGGCGAGGTCGGCGGCGGTGATGGCGCCGCGGCGGGTCAGCAGGTCGCGCAGGTACTGCACCGGGTGGCTGCCCGGCGAGATGCTGGTCGCCCACAGGTCGGCGGCGGTGATCTCGTGCCGGGTCATGCCGGGCAGCGCGGGGGCGTCGAGCCCGGGCGCGAGCCCGGGCAGATGCCCGGCCCGGGTGGTCGCCGCGGCGCCGGCCGCCCACAACGCTTGGCGGCGGTCGGTCCCGAAGCATGCGAACGCCCCGGCGGTGGCCAGCGCCTCGATGGCGGCCTTGGTCAGCTGCACCCGGTCGGTGAGGTCGCCGATCCCGGCGAACGCGCCGCGGGTGTCGCGGTCGGCGACGATCGCGTCGGCGGCGTCGACGCCGAGGTGGCGCACACCCGCCAGGCCGAGCCGGATCGTCTGGCCGCCGGTGCTGTCCGGATCGGGTTGCAGGGTGGCGTGGGTGAGGCTGGCGTTGATGTCGGGCTCGCGGACACGCACACCGTGCCGGCGGGCGTCGGCGACCAGCGACTGCGGGCTGTAGAACCCCATCGGTTGGGCGCGCAACAGCCCAGCGCAGAACGCGGCCGGGTAGTACCGCTTGAACCACGCCGAGGCGTAGACGAGCAACGCGAAACTCATCGAGTGCGCCTCCGGGAAGCCGTAGCCGGAGAACGCGTGGATCTGCTCGAAAATCCGGGCCGCCAACTGCTCATCCAGACCGTTGGCGGCGCAGCCGTCGAAGAACCGTGCCCGCAGGGCACGCATTTTCGTGCTGGAGCGTTTGGCCCCCATGGCACGGCGGAGCTGGTCGGCCTCGGCCGGGGTGAAGGAGGCGACGGCGACGGCCATCTGCATCACCTGCTCCTGGAACAACGGCACGCCGAGCGTGCGGTCCAAACTGGACGCCAGCAGCGGATGCGCGTGCTCCCACTGCTCCTCGCCACGACGACGGCGAATGAACGGGTGCACCGAGCCACCCTGGATCGGGCCCGGACGGATCAGCGCGACCTCCACGACCAGGTCGTAGAACTTCCGCGGCCGCAACCGCGGCAATGTCGCCAACTGCGCCCGGGACTCGACCTGGAACACCCCGACCGCGTCCGCGGCGCACAGCATCTCGTAGACCTTCGGATCACCCAGATCGAGCGTCCCGATGTCCACAGTGGTCTGATGGTGCTCGCCGACGAGGTCGATCATGTAGTGCAACGCCGAGAGCATGCCCAGACCGAGCAGATCGAACTTGACCAATCCGATGCTGGCACAGTCGTCCTTGTCCCACTGCAGCACGCTGCGGTCCTGCATGCGGCCCCACTCGACCGGGACGATCTCGGAGACGGGCTGGTGGGAGATGACCATGCCACCGGAGTGGATGCCCAGGTGGCGGGGGAACCCCTCGATCCGCGCGGCCAGGTCGAGGACGTCGGTAGGGATGCCGTGCTCGGGTTGGGCGGCGGTGGCGACGACGCCGCCCCACCGGTCGACGGTCTTGCTGTAGGCGTCCTGCTGACCGGGGCTGTGGCCCAGCGCTTTGGCGGCGTCGCGGATGGCGGAGGGCGCGCGGTAGGTGATGACGTTGGCGACCTGCGCCGCGTGCAGCCGTCCATGTTGTTGGTAGACGTATTGAATGGCTTCTTCGCGGCGGTCGGCCTCGATGTCGACGTCGATGTCCGGCGGCCCGTCCCGCTCCGGCGCCAAAAACCGCTCGAACAACAAACCCCACCGGACCGGATCGGCGTGGCAGATGCCCAGGGCGTAACAGACCGCGCTGTTGGCGGCCGAGCCGCGGCCCTGACAGAGGATGTTGGACTCGCGGCAGAACCGCACGATGTCCCACACCACCAGGAAATAGCCCGGGAAGCCCAGCTTCTCGATGATGTCGAGTTCGTGGTCGAGCTGGGCGTAGGCCGTCGGATTGTCCTCGCGACGGCCGTAGCGGGTGGCGGCGCCACGCCAGGTCAGGTCCCGCAGATACGCCATCTCGTCACGCCCGTCGGGCACCGGGAACGGCGGCAGGTCCGGCGCGATCAAGGTCAGATCGAACGCGACCTCCCGGCCCAACAGCGCGGCGCGCCCGACCGCGCCGGGGTAGCGGCGCTCGAACCGCGCGTGTTGTTCCGCGCCGGAACGCAGGAACGCCTGCCCGCCCGGCGGTCGCCAGCCCTCGAGGTCCTCCGCGGCGCGGCGGGCGCGGACCGCGGCGAGCATGTCGGCGACGACCGCGTCGCGTGGGCGGGCGTAGTGGGCGTTGTTCGACATCACCGTCGGCAGCCCGAGCTCGTTTGCCAGCGCGGTCAGGTGATCGTTGTGGGTGGAGTCCAGGGGCATCCGGTGGTCGTAGAGCTCGACCGCGACGTGGTCGCGGCCGAACCGGTCGACCAACGCCCGCAACTCCCCCAAGGCGGCGCCCGGGCCGCCCTGGGCCAAGGCCTGCCGGACGGCACCTTTGCGGCATCCGCTCAGCACGAGCACGTGTCCTGTCAGTTCGTCGACCAGCTCGGCGTCGTCGTAGACGGGGCGGCCCTTCTCGCCGCCGGCGAGCTGGGCGTGGGAGATGACCCGGCACAGCCGGTGGTAGCCCTGCTGGCCGCGGGCGATCACCAGCAGGTGTGTCCCGGCCGGATCGGGCTGTCCGGCCTGCGGGCCGGGCAGCCCGAGGGAGAGCTCAGCGCCGAACCCGACCCGGACCCCGAGTTCGCGGGCGGCCTCGTGGAACCGCACCGCCCCGTACATCCCGTCGTGGTCGGTCAGCACGATCGCGTCCAGCTGAAGTCGAGCGGCCTGCTCCACCAGGGTCTCGGGATGGGACGCGCCGTCGAGGAAGCTGAAGTTCGAGTGGACATGCAGCTCCGCGTACGGCACCCGCGCCCCACCGTCGTCACCGGGGCGGCCGATGTCATGCAGATCCCGTGGTGCGTGGTAGCCCTCGCGTTTACGGCTCCAGGCCGGGGAGTCGTTGCCATCGCCGAGCACCGGCGGGCGGCCGGAGGCGACCCGCTCCACCTCCGACCACGGCACGTTGGGGTTGTTGAACGCCACACCAGCTCCACACCACATCACGCGCGCTGTGGGGAAGCCAGCGACTCACATTCGAACACCAGTACGATCAGCACTGCTGATCCTGGAGCACGAAATGACTCCTGTCAACCCGACTCGGCACCGTAACCGCTGGTCAGGCAGCTACCCACTATGGCGCCCGGTTACTGGCGTGTAGGGATCCAGTCACGGCTGCCGGCACAACTCCCCCAACACGTCCACATAGGAGTGTCAGGGGTCGCCGCTACCGTGAGCGCATGACCGAGCAGCCGGGCGAACAACGCGAAGGCGGCTGGCGCCCTGATCCCATGGCCGCGCCAGTGAGCAGCCTCCGGAGCTGGATCGTCGGAGATCCGAGGGTGTGGTGGCCGAGGGAGTCCGACGTGACCCGCTGGCTGGCCGACCACCTCGACTGCCTCGCTCCGCACCTGGGCGTGCGACACCTGGAGGTCATCGGCCGGGAAGTGGTGATCGGTGAACGCTGGTCGACGCCTGGACGGTATGGCATCGAGCAGACGGCCGGCGGCCTTCGCCTGGATCTCGCCGCCCGCGACGAGCACGGCCGACTCGTCATCGTCGAAGTCCAATTCGGGCCGGCCGACCACAAGCACGTCGGCCAGCTGATCACGTACGCGAACACCGCCGACGCCGCGCTCGCGGTGTGGGTCGTCGCCGACTCCGATCCGGTCTTTTCCGGTGATCACCTGGCCATGTTGGCGCGCGTCAATGCTGCCTTTGCCGGCCGGCCGGAGTTCCGCGTTGTGGGGCTCACCCTGGAATCGCAGGGGACCCTCGTTCCCGGCGCCGAAGTGCCATGGGTGCCGACGCTGCGCGGCGTCGATCCCGCCACGCAGCGGTACACCGACTGTTCCACCGCCGGCCCGGTATTGCTGTGACGCCACCCGGCGGCCAGCAGCGCCGTCCGGGAATCAGTGCCTGGAGTCGTAGACGGGGAGCTGTTCGGGATCCCCGTAGTAGGCATTAGCGCGGTCGAAAGCCGCTGCCACCGGCTGCTTCGTCCGGACGTGCAGTGCCGACGCAGCGAGGCCGACCTGCTGCTGCGCCAGTTCCTCGCCGAGGACCTCGACTTCGACTGGCGTGCCGCCTGCGGGCCGCGGCCGAGCGGGAGGGCAGCTTCTACTGGGATCCGTCGCTCGACGTCCTGGCCCGCCACGGTTGGGACAACCAGCAGCCGTTGGCCGAGTTGGTCGCCGCCACCGGCGCCTCCGAACTCGAGGTTGCCCGCCAGTGCCTGCACCTGGGTCTGGCCCCGACCGTGATCACCGTGGCGCAGCGGTTGGGGTGCGCACCTGATGGCAAGCTCATTGCCTGCGACCTCAGTGAACGCGTCGTGGACCTACGTTCAGCGCTTGGCACAGCGTGTGGCGGCAGTCGATGTTCGTCGATGTTCACCGAAGCCCAAACTGAACACTACCGAACGCCTTAGGTGCGGGACTGCGCTGTCCGAAGGAGTGTGAGCCATTCCTTAAGCTCAGGTTCCTGGACTGCCAGTGCTCTACCAATCGCCATCACTGTCCCACCGCTCGGCGCCGGGGCACCCTGGCGGAACGCCTGGGAGACGGTGGTTCTCCCGAGGCGGGCCCGTGCGGTAGTTTGGGTCAGAGCCAGACCGTGGCGCAGTCGTGCTTCCTCCATCCGATCGCGGAGTTCAACCAATGCCCGCTCGGCCCCCTCGTTCTTAGGCTTCTCCTGCTGCGGCTGAGGCGTTGGGCTGACCGTTGGAGTTGGCTGTGACGGGTGAGCGGCTGCCGCGTTAGCTTGCAACTCGTCTTCGATCGCGTCGCGGAGCCTGAGCCACTCCAGCCGACCAGCTTCTCCCCGAGGATCCCACGCCGCTGCCAACGCGGAGATGGTGTCCGTCGATGGCAACCGGGTCCCATTGAGCGCGGCATAGATGGCGGTCTTGCTGGTCCGCCACAGGCTCCCGCCTGCGATCTGATCGATACTGATGGCCCTCAGCTCCGCGGTCGAAGCCGCACGCGCGATTGCTTCCCTCTGCAGTGCTCGTAGCCCCATCGCCAGGCGCGCCGCCGGGGTGGTCATGTCGATGGGGCGCCTTCTGTTAGGCATCGCTTCCTCTCGCAAACTCCCGTGAACTCCCAAACGGTCCTGATCGGTCCCAAGTGGTCCCGGGCTCCAAGCATGCCCCTGTCCCCGTGGTGACATGAATGGGGCCCGCCGGTGGGCGTCCAACCGAACCGACGGGCCGTTCGGATCAACCTGCGAAAGGAGGACCCTCATGAGTGACGGTACGCGTCGCTGCCGCCTGAGTGGCGAAGAGCCCAGGAGCTTCAGGCTGATCTGCTCAGTAGTGAGCGGGATGCTCGCTGGCGCGACTCGGGCCGTGGCGGAGTGGATGCTGAGCACGCTCGGCCACTAGCGATCTTGTGGGTCCCGACACCGGGCGGGACCCACAAGATCGCCCTTGCCGTCTTCCCCCTACCGAGCGGCTCTCGCCAGCTCATCGCCTGCCAAACGCCGAATAGCGCCAGGGGCCCACCCGATCTGACCGCACTGAGGTGGCCGGGACTCAGCGGGCGGAGTCGCAGACAGGGAGCTGCTCGTCAACCACGACGCCGGTGTTGACCGAGCCGCTAGTCGTGCCGTTGTTGTAGAAGGCATCGGAGGTGGCGTAGAAGCGGCCGTTCCAGGGTGGCGAGGCGAGGCGATACCACCACGGGTCACCGTCTTGCACGACGTAGCCGCGCACCCGGCATAGCACCTGAACCGACTGCCGCGGGCCCAGGGGCGTGCCCGCGCCGGTGAGCTGGACCGGATCGGCCCAGGTGTGCGCCGGCGTGCCGGTGGTCTCGGTCCAGGTCGTCGCGGGCACTGCGGGTCCGCCGCTCGGCAGTAGCACGGAGAAAGCCACGACGACGGCGATCGCCACGCCCGCCGCGGCGGCGGCCAGCCATCGCCAGCGCCGCCGCAGCCACGTCCGCTGCGGTTGCGCCGACGCGAACTCGACCTGATCGTTCCCGATCTCTGCAGCGTCGATCGGCGTAGCGGTGTGCTGGTCGCTTCCGGGCACGTCCTCACCCGAGGGCGGCCCGCCGGCGGGCCCGGACTCACGTGTCGAGTCCACGAGGACGGACATGATGGCTGGGTCGGCACCCATGTCGATGTAGGTCTGCACCTGTTCCAGCGTCGGCCGGCGCCGTCCCTTCTCCCATGCCGACACCGCCGCCCGCCCGGTCGAGACCTTCCTCCCGCCGGGCGTGTAGGTCATGCCCAGGCGCTCGGCCATCTTCGTCTGGCTGAGCCCCGCCGCGACGCGCACCCGCCGAAGCTCCGCGGCGAACTGCTGCCAGGTGTTGCCGTCTTCTCGATCATGCACGTCCCGGATTGTTCCGAGCAGGCCAAACGCGGACCAGAGGGTGTCATCCGACAAGACGCAACACCGGCAACAGCGCGGCAACACGCCGATTGTTGCGACGGTGAGGACCTTCTCGGGGCCGGAGTTGCCCCAGCGACGAGGAAGGCAAATCGCATGCTGCAGTCGATATGCACACCCTTGAGCGGGCGTTTGGTCCGCCCGCTGCTCGCCGTCGTGGTTGCCGTTGCCGGAACCGTCGGCATCGGGATGGTCGCGGCGCCAGCCGCCAGCGCTGATCCCGTGGCGACCGTGCTGGTGAGCCAACCGCTCCAGTCGTGGGCGCCGCGGACAGCGGGCCGCGTACCGGGCGGCGCGATCGGACACAACAGCACCATCACCATCTCCTGCTACCTGACCGGCGATGCGGTGACGGGCCCCTACGGGACGGAGAACATCTGGGACCTGGTCTCAGGCGGCCAGGGGACCCAGCCCGGCGTCTTCGTGCCGGACGCGCAGCTCTACACCGGCTCCAACTCCGCCGTCGTGCCCCGCTGCTCGGCGGGCACGGGAACGATCATCGGCGGATCCGGCGGCTACGTCGCCGCCTACTCCGGCCCGGGCACCAACTACGACGAAGTCGTGCTGGTGTCCACCGGCTTCCCGGTCGCGTTTTGGTGCTACGCCAGCGGAACGCCGGTGACGGGCCCTTACGGCACGGAGAACACGTGGGACCTGCTGACCGTCACTGAACCTGGCTCGCAGGTCTGGGTACCGGACGCGGACGTCTACACCGGGTCCAACTCGCCCGTCGTGGGTCACTGCTAGGCGCCTAGGCTGCCAGCGGATCGGATCTGGGACACCCGGCCTGGCCTGCGGCGTCTTCGCGATGCCGCAGGCCAGGCCGCGAGGCGGTACCAGGGGGTCACCGTCCTGCACGACGTAGCCACGCACTCGGCAGAGCACCTGAACCGACTGCCGCGGGCCCAGCGGCGCGCCCACGCTGGTGAGCTACACCAACACCGATCAGTCCCGGTGCAGGCGGGCCGGAATCGGCTAACGGGCCTTGCAGCGAACGGCATTGACTACCGAGCGGATAACCACCTCCTCCCGGTAGACACGCACATGGGCGAGCCCGCCGGAGGCCGCTGCGAACGGCTCGAGTTGAAGAACGGTGGCGTCGCCTGGAGGAGCGAACTCAGCGGAGCAACCTCGCGGCCCTGGAACTGCATGTCCCGCAGTGGCGGGTGGTTCCCGGGCCGTCGCGCGGCCTGCCCGACCGGCTGGTGTTCGACCTGGACCTCGGGCCGGGCACGACTGTCGTGGCGTGCTGCCGGGTAGCCGAACGCCTCCGGGAGATTCTGCTGGCTGACGGCCTCATGCCGATGGCGACAACCAGCGGCTCCAAGGGCCTGCAGGTGTACTGCTCGATCGACACCGCGGATCCACTGGCACCGTCGGCCTACGCCAAGTCACTAGCGCAGCAGCTGGCCCGGCAGACGCCGGGCAACGTGACCGCGACCATGGCGAAAGCGGCCGGGGAGGGCCGGGTGTTCATCGCTTGGAGCCAGAACAACCCGGCCAAGACCACGATCAGTCCCTACTCGCTGCGCGGCCGGGAGCACCCGACGGTGGCCACGCCGGTCACCTGGGACGAGGTGTCGGCCTGCCGCCGCCCTGCTTAGCTGGTGTTCACCACCGCCGATGTCCTCGACCGGCTCGGCACGCTCGGGGACCTGTTCGCGGACCTGCTGCGGGCCGGCTCGCCACTGCCGCCGCGGTGACCGCCCGGCCGCGCAGTCGCCGGAAGCCCCACCAGCCGGCCCCCTCCCAGTTCTTGCGCATCTAGGTCGAGCTCACGCGACGCCGGCGTCGATGAGCTGCTGCCAGATCACGCCCTGGTCGGCCGTCTCGACGCCGAGCTTGTCCGCCTTGGCCAGCTTGCTCGCCCCCACCTCCGCCCCGGTGATCAGCAGGTCGGTGTTGGC
>NZ_QUNO01000007.1 GCF_003387475.1 Kutzneria buriramensis
GCCGCCTTCGTCGGGCAGCTTGTCGCTACCGGCCGCGAGCTCGATGATGTCGGTGAAGGCGTCGCCTTGTCGCTGCGGGGTGGTGCGGGTGTCGTCGGCTTTCGGCTTGGCGAGGGGGCTGATCAGTGCGGCGAGCAGTGCGCCGCTCTCGGGGTCGATGGTGCCTCGGAAGGCGACGGACCCGTCCACGCGGTTGCTGTAGTGGAACTCCCGCTTGGGTTGTGCGAGGTCGTCTTTGGGTTCTGGTCCGTCCTGATCGAGCAGGACCAGGATTCGTTTGGCGGCCAGGCGGAACTGGTGTAGTGGAAGGTCGCTGTGTTGAAGGAGCTCCGCTTCGACCCTGTCGCGGTCCGGAATCGGCGCTTGGGTCAGGGTCTGGTCGAGAACGGTGAGCCGGTCCGCGTCCAGATCACCCGCGCGTGCCGCGTCCCGGACCGCCTCCCTGCCGAAGAGCTGCGCGTGGGCAACGATCTGCAACGCGTCCTTCTTGGTGACGCGCAACTGAGTCTGGACCTGCGCGACCAACGACACCCGGTCTTCTTTTGACCGCCCGGTGCGGTTCCACAGCTCCGCGACCATCTCGACCAAGCGCGTGTAGGCGGCGCGGCGGAGGTCTTGGGCTTCACCGCAGGCGTGCCAGAGCGACGCGTCGTCCATCCGCCATGCGGCGGTGGCGTCCCGGGTCGCTTCCATGCTCCTATTCTACCGTGCTGATCAGGCTTTTTTCGTTGCGTGGACTGGGAATACCCGTTCGAGTGAGGCAATGGAAAGCGCTTTCCTCAACCTGTCGGCGTCCCCGACTTCCTCACCCGTCCAAAGCCCTCTGTAGAAGCAACCACCTACGGAGCAGGCCGCAAACCACCTGGCGTGCTTCCCGCCTGAAATGAGCGAACTGGGCAACTATCACGCAGGCCCGTAACCACGGTCTGGGTGGTGGTGGCGAACATGGTTGGTGGTGAGAGATGGGGCGGGTGGGTGGGAAACCGGCGCACTACGGCCGGAGTGTGTGGTGGGGTAGGTGGTCGGCAATGAGTGATGGAGTAGGTGGGTGGGAAACCGGCGCACTACGGCCGGAGTGTGTGGTGGGGTAGGTGGTCGGCAATGAGTGATGGAGTAGGTGGGTGGGAAACCGGCGCACTACGGCCGGAGTGTGTGGTGGGGTAGGTGGCCGGCAATCAGAGATGGAGCAGGTGGGCGGGAAACCGACGCACCACGGCCCGAGGGCGGGGGCCTGACCTACCGAGGGCGCAACCGTTGGTGCCTGGTGTTGCGGTGCTTGGGGCAGTAGGCGGGAACCTGACGCAACCGAGGTCTCGGTCGCCGGTGGCTTCACATCCACCGCCACCTGAGTCGGTCACAATCCGCACAGTTGTCCGAGTTGGCTGCCGGCGAGCAGGAAAGCGCCGACTCCGTAGTTCGCCGTGGATCCAGCCGGCGCCTTTGCCGGCGCGCTGCCGACCGGTTGTACGTATCCGAGAAAACCGTCGGAGTGCACCGATGTGCCGGCCATTGCCTGCCATGCCCGTGTGACGACGGGTGTGTACGTCGCTGCGTCGAGAACACCGTGGTTGATGCCCCACGCAATGGCGTAGGTGAACAGGGCGGTGCCGCTGGTCTCGGGGCCCGGGAACTGCGACGGGTCGCGCAGGCTGACGTACCAGAATCCGGACGGCTGCTGCAGGGCTTTCAACGCGGCGGCCATCTGACGGAGCGTCTGCACGTATTCGGCACGGTGCTGATCGGTCGCGGGCAGGACCTCGAGGGTGCGGGCCAGCGCGGCGGCGGCCCAGCCGTTGCCGCGCGACCAGTACACGTTCTTGCCGACGAAGGTGCCGTCGCGCCACCACAGCCCGACGGCCGGGTTCCACAGCCCGCGGGTCTGCTTGGTGTCGTGGAACAGCCCGTACAGCTTGGCCAGGTCGGCCGGGCTGTTGTCGACCTGGGCCAGCTCGGCGAAGGCCGGCATGGCCATGAACAGGGCGTCGACCCACCACCACTCGTTGACCGCCGGCCGGTTGACCATGGTCCGCACGCTCTGCCGGATCTGAGTGAGATCCGCGGCCGGGTGGGCGGGATCGTGCTGGTAGAGCTGGATGTACGTCTGCGCGGCGGCCTGGCTGTTGGCGTCGGACGTGGTCGGCCCGCCGTCGAGGGCGAACCGCTGTGCCCGGGCCCACCGGGCCGCGTACTCGAGGTACGGCTGGTCGCCGAGCGCGTCGGCGGCGGCCATGTCGCCGGTGAAGTACGTGCCGACGGTCCAGTCCCGCGACGCCGGGACGGGGTTGTGGGACTGCCAGTAGTCGTTGACCAGCCGCATGGTCGACCCGATGCCGGTCGGGCAGGAGGCCGGCGGGCTCGGCGCCGCGGCGGCCGGGGTGACGCCGCCGGCCGCCACGCCGACGATCGCGCATATCGCTGCGACGCATTTCTTGATCACGGGAGTTTCCTCGTGTCGATTGTGACGTTGACGAGTGGTCAAGTCGTGCAAACGATGGTGAAACCGGGTGGGCCGATTTCGGATTGCGTCTGGTGCAACGGGGTCGGGCTTATCCCCGTCGACCTGGGAGCGCTTCCCTGTCGAGTGGGGAAAGGGTAGCCGCACGGCGCGAGGCTTGTAAACAGGCCATTCCACGGTGTCAATTGTGTGCGGGTCGGAGCTGGCGGAAGCCGCCGCCGCGGCTCTACCGTGAAAGCGCTATCCCGTCGTGAGAGGAGCGAGCGATGTCCGCACGGAAGATCGCCAAGCCGGCCCGCAGGCCCGCGCCGGTCCGCAAGTCCTGGGTCAAGCCCGATTTCCGCGACTACGACACGCCGATGGAGGTCACCGCCTACGCCGCCCGGGCCTGACCCGACGGCGCGAAGACGAGGATGTCTCGAGCCGGCGTGGCGGCAGGATCACGCCGGCTCGCGGACGGCTGTCTCGTGCACGTACGCCCACCGCCACGCGCTGCCGACGGCATGCAGCAGCGCAGTGGTGAGGCGGACGGCCCGTTCTTCGTGCGCGACATGTGTCTCCGTGAACCGAACCAGCACGAAGTCGTCCATGCGAGCCACAACCACGACGTCGGAGACGTCGATGCGCAGCCCGGGCCTGGCGCCGGCGGACGCCTCCAGCGCGGCGAGCAACTCGTCACGATCGAGCACACTTCCGCGGGCAGTCACCAGGGTGAAATCGGCTGTGTGCGCGGCGCGCAGGTCGGCCAGGACTGTCGCCGGGGCGGACGATCCCAGCCACTGGGCCAGCAGGTGGTGGTGCGCAGCTACCACGTCGTACATGGTCGGAGTCCAAGGCCTCGCGTCTGTGGTCACAGCGTCGCCGCGTGGTCGGGCACGAAGTGCTGACTGCTCATCGGCGGCCGCACGTAGCCGGTGGACGGCGGCCGGGGCGGCAGGTGCACCGGCCGCTGCTTCACGTCGTGATACGGGATCGTCGACAGCAGGTGGGCGATCATGTTGATACGGGCGGCCCGCTTGTCGTCGCTGTGCACCACGTTCCACGGCGCCTCGGGGATGTCGGTGTGCACGAACATCTCGTCCTTGGCCCGGGAGTAGTCCTCCCACCGGGTGATCGACTCCATGTCCATCGGGGACAGCTTCCACTGCCGCATCGGGTCGTCGAGCCGGGCCTTGAACCGCTTCTGCTGCTCCTCGTCGGACACCGAGAACCAGTACTTGCGCAGCAGCAGCCCGTCCTCGACGAGCAGGCGCTCGAAGATGGGGCACTGGTGCAGGAAGCGCCGGTACTCGTCGGGGGTGCAGAAGCCCATCACGTGCTCGACGCCGGCCCGGTTGTACCAGGACCGGTCGAACAGCACGATCTCGCCGCCGGCCGGCAGGTGCGCGGTGTAGCGCTGGAAGTAGAACTGGGTCCGCTCGCGCTCGGTCGGGGCCGGCAGCGCGGCGATCCGCACGACGCGGGGGTTGAGGTACTGCGCGACCCGCTGGATGGCGCCGCCCTTGCCGGCGGCGTCGCGGCCCTCGAAGATCACCGCGACCCGGGCGTTCTCGGCCCGCACCCACTCCTGGAGCTTGACCAGCTCCGCCTGGAGGCGGAACAGCTCGGGCTCGTACAGCTCTCGGGCGAGGCGCTTGCTCATGCTCAGATCCCTCCGACGACACGCGACCACGTCACGCTAGCCGTGACGTGGTCGGCGCGCCGCCGGAGGTCAGCTGGTCGGGGAGTGCGGCGCGGGCGCGATGCTCGCGTGCGCGGGTTTGCTGCCGGGGTGCAGCACCGACCGGTTGAACGCCATGTCGACGACCATGGTGGCGAAGCCCCGCGAGATGAAGGTCATCACCTTCGGATCGTTGTTGGCGAGGTTGTCGCACCAGCGGAACGGGTTGTCCACGCAGCCGCCGTCGGTGCCGGGCACGGTGCCCTCGAAGTTGCCGGTGGTGCCGCCGAACAGCGCGACGTCGCCGTCGGTCTTGCAGCAGTCCTGGCCGGTCAGCACGCCGCTGGCGGGGATGCCCGCCTGGTTGAAGTTGAACGCGTCGGTGCCGACCGGGGAGAACAGCTCGTTCTTCAGGCCGATCGAGGTGAAGTAGCCGATGCCCTGGTCCCGGGCCACCGTCGACGGCTGGTAGACCTGCGGCGGGAACTGCGTCGTCACGGTGCGGCCGAACAGGTCGACGCCGGCCGGATCGAGCACGCCGACCACGTAGTTGCGGGTCGCGGTGACGTCCGCGTCCAGGTCGTAGCCGATCTTGGCCAGGTCGGTCGGGCTCAGGCTGTTCACGTACGCGGTCGAGCCGAGCAGGCCGAGTTCCTCGCCGCCGAACCAGATGAAGCGCAGCTTGTTGAGCGGGTGCACCTTCCGCATCTGCTGGGCGATGTCGAGGATCGTCGCCGAGCCGGACGCGTTGTCGAGCATGCCGGCGCCGTAGATCGCGTCCAGGTGCGCGTCGACGACCACGACGTGGTTCGGGTCGCCGCCGCGCGAGTCGGCGATGACGTTGTAGTCGTCGGCGTTCGGGTTCACGACCGCCTTGATGGCGATGCTCATCGTCGGCGGCGTGCCGGAATTGGCCTGGGTGAGCAGGTCGCTGCCGGCGGCGAAGGACGTGAAGGCGACGGGGATCGTCGGCACGATCCGGTTGCCGGCGGCGTCGCTGAGGGAGCCGTTGAGCACGGCGGTGCGCCCCGGGTTGCCCTCGTTGAAGATCACCACGCCGGAGGCGCCGGCCGCCTGGGCGTTCTGCACCTTCACGCCGAACGGGCAGGTGCCGCGCTGGATCAGGGCGATGTGGCCGGGCACGAAGGTGGCGAAGTCCGCCGCCGTGCAGCCGCTGGACGAGGTGGGTGTGGGCGTCGGCGGGACGATGATGCCGCCGGCCGGCTGAAGGGTCGCGGTGGCTGTTCCGGTGCTCTGCCCGGAGTTCCACTCGCTGACGATCGTGTAGTCGTGCGTCGTCGGCGACGTCTCGCTGAACGTCGGGATGGCGGTGTAGGCGAAGTAGAAGAACTTGTACGTCTGGATCGAGACGTCGTAGCCGGCCTGCCGCATCTGCCTCGCGACATAGTCGGCCGACGCCTTGTACCCCGGCTCGCCGGAGTTGCGCGACGGGTGGCCGTCCGGGCCGGGGTTGGCGTCGGCGATGGCCTGGAAGGCCCGCATGTGCCGCCAGAGATCGTCGGTTCGGATGCACGGCACCAGCTTCTTCGCGGTGTCGTTGACCCGGTGGTCGCAGCCGTTGTGGTCGGGCGACGCCGGCTGTGCCGTCGCCGGCGCGGCCGCCGCGCCGGCGACGAGGGCGACGGCGGCGCCCAGAACCAGGAGCAGACGGGACGTGCTTCGAGGACGACGGGACATTCGGCCAAGCTCCCCTCGCTAGCCGCTGGAATCGGCTCACGGTGGCACACATCCGGCCGACTGGGCAGGAGCTCCTTGCGCCGATGGTCGTTACGGCCGGAGGGTTTCCCGCAGTCGGCCTGTTGCGCGGTACTGTCCACTCGCGGGAGGTCCGTGATGAGCGCCGGTCGGTTCCACAGCCTCGACGTGCTGCGCGCGGTCGCCGTCTGCCTGGTCGTGTACTGCCACGTGGTCGGCGTCTGGCTGCACCAGCACGACGTCCGCTCGACCGCGGGATCGATTCTGGAGGGCTTCGCGGCCGATCCGCTGGCACTGGCGCTGAACGTCGGCAACCTCGGCGTGGTGATCTTCTTCCTGGTGAGCGGATTCATCGTGACGCACACCGGTTTCGCCGAGAGCCCCGGGCAGTACGCGGTCAAGCGGCTGCTGCGGATCTACCCGATGCTGGCGGTCGCGGTCCTGCTGTCGGCGGCGCTGTTCACCATCGGCCTGCACCCGCTGTCCACCGGCGACGGCACCGACGTCGACCCGATGAGCCTGCTGACCAACGTGTCGCTGGCCAACTACCTCATGGCGCCGCGCGTCGTGCTCGTCGACGTCGGCTGGACGCTCGTCATTGAGGTCCTGTTCTACCTCCTGTTGCTGGCCGCGCTTCCGTTGCTGCGCCGCGCGGTGTGGCCGGTGATCGTCGGCGAGGTCGCCCTCGTCGCCGCCGTGCTGGCGACCACCCATCTCGGCGGGACGTCGTACGGGCTGCTCGCCGTGAATGTCGGCTATCTGCCGGCTTTGCTGCTGGGGCAGGTGGTCTGGGCCGTGTGGAGCCGTCACGTCTCGCCGGGGACGGGTGCGGCGCTCGGGATTGCCGCCGTGGCCGAGTACGTCTGGGCCGGACTGCCCGGCATGGGACGGCAGCCGACCGTCTACCACTACAACCTCACGCTGGCGGTCGGCTTCGGGGTGTTCCTCGCCGTGCTTCTCGCGGAGCGGCGACTGCGTCCGATCGGCGTGGTCGGCTACCTGGCCGACCACAGCTACTCGCTGTACCTGCTGCACGGCCTGCTCGCCATCGCGCTGATGAACGTGTTGTACCCGCTCGTCGGATACCCCGGGGCGGTATTCGGCGGCCTGGCCGCGACGGTCCTCGGCGCGCACCTCGGCTACCGCTGGGTGGAGCGCCCGGGCATGCGGCTGGCCCGCCGGCTGGGCCGGCACTGGACCGGGCTCGACGTCCGGGCGTCCCACCCACCGGGTCACCGATAGAGCTCCTCGATGTGGTTGTCCACCCGCCGATAGACGACGTGCTCGGTCTTGTCGACACTCCAGGTGTAGCCGGTGGGCTTGCCCACCGCGAGACCGGGATTGCCGGCGGCGCTGGTCAGGTCGTTGTAGTTCCAGACGCCGTTGAACCACAGCTCGTGGATGCGGCCGTCACCGCCGCGGTAGACCACGTGCTCGGTGCTGTCCACGCTCCACGTGTAGCCGATCGGGTCGCTGCCGGCCAGCGGCGGTCCGCCGGCGGCCCGGGTCAGGTCGTTGTGGTGCCAGGCGTTGTTGAACCACAGCTCGTGGATGTGCCCGTCGACGCCGCGGTAGACGTTGTGCTGGGTATTGTCCACGCTCCACGTGTAGCCGAACGGGTCGCCCGCCGAAAGTGGCGCGCCGCTGGCGGCGTTGGTCAGGTCGTTGTGGTGCCAGGCCCCGTTGAACCACAGCTCGTGGATGTGGCCGTCCGCGCCCCGGTACGTCACGTGCTCGGTCTTGTCGACGTCCCAGGTGTAGCCGGCCGGCACCCCGGTGGCGGGCGGCGCGGCCGCCGCGACGGTGAGGTCGTTGTGGTGCCAGGCGCCGTTGAACCACAGTTCGTGGATGTGGGTGTCGATGCCCAGGTACACAACGTGTTCCGTGCTGTCCACGGCCCACGTGTACCCGGTCGGCTTGCTCGCCGCGAGCGGCGCGGACGCGGCGACGGTGAGGTCGTTGTGGTGCCAAGTGCCGTTGAACCAGAGCTCGTGGATGTGCCCGTCGAGGCCCCGGTACACCACGTGTTCCGTCTTGTCGATGCTCCACGTGTAGCCGATGGGATCGCTGGACGCGAACGGCGCGCTGGTGGCGTTGGTCAGGTCGTTGTGGTGCCAGGCCCCGTTGAACCACAGCTCGTGGATGTGCAGGTCGTAGCCGCGGTAGACGTTGTGCTCGGTGCTGTCGACGTCCCAGGTGTAGCCGGCCGGGTCGCCGGCGGCCAGCGGCGCGCCCGCCACGGCCGTCAGGTCGCTGCGGGCCCAGCCGGCCTCGCCGCGGTAGCTCAGCTCGACCTCGCCGTTGGTCGACCCGTCGACGGCGATCACCGTCTTCTGGCCGCAGTCGGTGACCGAGTTGTTGACCGACCAGTTCAGCGCCGGCGCGGTCGCGCCGGTCCGGATGGCGATCTGGGTCATCGGCGTCGTGTCGGTGGCCGGGTAGTCCGAGCACCTGGTGATGTTGTAGGCCTCCAGCGTCTCCGTTGCCCACGTCAGCTGCGGGTTGTTGGCGACGGTCAGCGAGGTGTTGGCGACGTTGGTGAACGTCGAGGTGTAGTTGAAGCTGTTGCCGCTCTGGCTGTTCAGCGTCATCACGCCGACCAGCACGTCGCCCTCGTTGACCGGCACCAGCGTGGAGTGGAAGGCGTTGCCGCCGCCGACGTACCAGGAGGCGACGGCCCAGAAGTTGCCGCCGCCGGCCGCGGACGGCCCCCACTGGAGCACCGGCTGCAGGATGTGGCTGCCGTCGTTGGGCTCGATGCCGTTGAACAGGAAGATGGTCTGGCCGGAGTGCGTGCTGGGCGCCCGGGGCACGGTCCAGGTGGTGGTGAACGAGGAGATCGGCGTGCCGGTGCCGTTCAGCCAGCTGGAGAAGGTGATCCAGCCGGAGCCGAAGGCCGGCGTCACGTTCTCGCCCACCGGCTCCCGCAGGGTGAAGCGGGTCAGCAGCGTGCTCGCGGCGTCCAGCAGGTGCAGCTCGCCGTCGACGCGGGCCAGGCGGTGGCCCTGCTCGACCAGGTGCACGGTGGATCGGCGGCGCGGTCCGCCCGGGGTGATCACCAGGTCGGCGTCGGCCAGCACGTGGGCGCCGGCGTCGTCGACGTGGACGGTCTGGCCGGGCTCGACCTGCGTGACGGTGGACATCGATCGCGGACCGCCAGGTGCGACGACCCGGTCGTCTGAACTATCGGTCATTGCGCTACCCCCGTACGTGTTGGTCCGTCAGGATTTGCGCGCGCCATCGGGTTAGTTCGTCCCATTGGCCGGGTGTGCAACGGGGCCCGGCCGTTCCTCACTCGTTCAGCGGCAGGGTCCGCCCGATGTGTGGTTCGGCACCATAAGGTCACCGCTGACCGTGGTTGTCGGCCACATGGTCAGCCGGGCGTGAGCTGCCTACGGTGGGCGACCATGACGAGCCCACTCGACGGCAGGACCGCCCTGGTCACGGGCGGCGGCAGCGGCATCGGACGGGCCTGCGCCGAGGCGCTGGCGGCGGCCGGCGCCAAGGTGCTGGTGGTCGACATCGACCCCCACACCGCCGCCGAGACCGCGGCCCGCGTCGGCGGCACCGCGCACGTCGCGGACCTCGCCTCGGGGCGCATCGGCGACCTGCCGTCGGACATCGACATCCTGGTCAACAACGCCGGAGTCCAGACCATCGCTCCGGTGCACGAGTTCCCGCCGGACCGGTTCGAGCACATCCAGCGGCTGATGGTGACCGCGCCGTTCCTGCTGGCCCGGCACTGCCTGCCGCACATGTACGCCAACGGCTGGGGCCGGCTCGTGCACGTCTCCAGCGTGCACGGGGTGCGGGCCAGCCCGTTCAAGGCGGCGTACGTGGCGGCCAAGCACGGCCTGGAGGGGCTGAGCAAGGTTATCGCCCTCGAGGCGGCCGAACACGGCGTGACCAGCAACTGCGTCGCGCCCGGCTACGTGCGGACGCGGCTGGTGACGGGCCAGGTCGCCGACCAGGCCGCCACCCACGGCATCGACCCCGACCAGGTGCTCACCGACGTGCTGCTGCGGCGGTCCGCGATCAAGCGGCTGATCGAGCCGCGCGACGTGGCCGCGCTGGTCACCTGGCTCTGCGGCGAGCATGCCGCCCACCTCACCGGCGCCAGCCTGCCCGTCGACGGCGGCTGGACCGCGTCCTGAAAGGCGTTGAGTCAACGATGACCCAAACCCTGTCCCCGTCCAGAGAACGCATCGCCCGAGTCGTCACCGCCAGCCTGATCGGCACCACCGTGGAGTGGTACGACTTCTTCCTCTACGGCTCCGCCGCGGCCCTGGTGTTCAACAAGGTCTTCTTCCCGACCGCCGACCCGCTGACCGGCACCCTGCTGGCGTTCGCCACGTACGCCATCGGTTTCGGCGCCCGGCCGCTCGGCGGCCTCGTGTTCGGCCACTTCGGCGACCGCCTCGGCCGCAAGCGGCTGCTGGTGCTGAGCCTGCTCATGATGGGCGGGGCGACGTTCCTGATGGGCCTGCTGCCGAGCTACGCCTCGATCGGCATCGGCGCGCCGCTGCTGCTCACCGCGCTCCGGCTGGTGCAGGGCTTTGCGCTCGGCGGCGAGTGGGGCGGCTCCGTGCTCCTCGTCGCCGAACACGGCAGCGCCCAGCACCGGGGATTCTGGGCGTCGTGGCCGCAGGCCGGCGCACCCGGCGGCAACCTGCTGGCCACCGGCGTGCTCGCGGTGCTGGCGGCCGTGCAGTCCGAGCAGGACTTCGTGTCCTGGGGCTGGCGCATCCCGTTCCTGCTGTCCGGTGTGCTGGTGGCGATCGGCCTGTGGATCCGGCTGCGCGTCTCGGAGACGCCGGTGTTCGAGGCGGCTGCCTCGCGGGCCGCGGAGGGCGTGGAGCGGCTGCCCATCGTCACGGTGCTGCGGACGCAGTGGCGCGAGGTGCTGGTCGCGATGGGCGCGCGGATGGGCGAGAACATCTCGTACTACGTGATCACCTCCTTCATCCTCGTCTACGTCGTCGAGACGTTGAAGCTGCCCAAGCAGACGGCGCTGAGCGCGGTGCTGATCGGCTCGGCGGTGGAGCTGGCGGCGATTCCGTTGTGGGGCGCGCTGTCCGACCGGATCGGCCGCCGCCCGGTGTACCTGTTCGGGGCCATCGGCATGGCGGTGTGGGTGTTCGTGTTCTTCGCGCTGCTCGGCAGCCGCTCGCCCGGCGCGATCATCGCCGCCACCACGGTCGCCCTCGTGCTGCACGGCGCGATGTACGGGCCGCAGGCCGCGTTCTTCTCGGAACTCTTCGGCACCCGGGTGCGGTACTCCGGCTCGTCCATCGGCTACCAGCTGGCGTCCATCCTGGCCGGCGGCCTCGCGCCGTTGATCGCGACCGCGCTGCTGGCGGCCTTCGCCTCCGCCACGCCGATCGCGCTCTACGTCGCGGCCGGGGCGGCGATCTCCGTGCTGGCCGTCGTGCTGTCGCGTGAAACCACCGGCGGGTCGTTAGAGTCCTGAGCCGATGGAGGCATTGTGGCGACTGCTCGAACTGCTCGACCGAGGCGGCTCGGCCGAGCAGTTCGCGCAGGTCGCCACCTCCGCCGGCCCCGACGAACTCGCCGACGTCAAGCGGGCCACCGAGGCCGCGCTGCGCATCCGCGCCACGCTTACCCAGCATCGCCGCCGAGAGGCGGAGCTGGCCGCGTTGTTCGACACCGCCAGCGACCTGGCCAAGCTGCGCGACACCGACGGCGTGCTGCGGGCCATCGTGCACCGGGCCCGCATGCTGCTGCACACCGACGTCGCCTACCTCAGCCTCAACGACGTCGCCGTCGGCCAGACCACCATGCGAGTGACCGAGGGCTGCACCTCCGCCCTGTTTCAGCAGGTCATCCTGGGGATGGGGGAGGGGCTCGGCGGGTTGGTCGGGCAGACGGCGCGGCCGTACGCGACCGTCGACTACCTGCGGGACCCGCGGTTCGAGCACACCGCCACCATCGACGCCGCCGTGCAGGACGAGGGCCTGGTCGCGATCCTCGGCGTACCGCTGCAACTCGGCAGCCGGGTCCTCGGCGTGCTGTATGCCGCCGACCGCACGCCCCGCGAGTACACCACCGCCGAGGTGGCACTGCTCGGTTCGCTGGCCGACCACGCCGCCATCGCGCTCGACGCCGCGCAGCGCATGGAGGAGGCGCGTTCCGCGCACGAGACGATCCGGCAGCACAACGAGGCCATGCGACGGGCGGAGGACGCCCACGACCGCCTGTCCGACCTGGTGCTGCGCGGCGGCGGCGTGGTGCAGGTGGCCACCGCTTTGGCCGATGTGCTGCGCGGCGGCATCGTCATGCACGACGCGGCCGGCGGCGAACTAGCGCGCGTCGGCGTGGAGCCGATGGCGCAGCCGATGCCGCTCGTGGAGGAGTCGCGGACCAGCGGACGCGCGGTGGCACACAACGGGATCTGGGTGTGTGCCGTGCTGGCTGGGCCGAAACCGTTGGGCAGCATCACGTTGACCGGTCACGGTGAACTCGGAGACGCCGACCGACGGCTGTTCGAACGCGCCAGCGTCGTGACGGCGCTGCTGTTGCTGCTGCGGCAGTCCGTCGCCGAGACCGAGGACCGGGTGCGGGGCGAACTCGTCACGGATCTGTTGACGGCGCCCGATCGCGATCCCGCCGGCTTGATCGCCCGGGGCAAGCGGCTCGGCGTCGACCTCACCGCGCCGCACGTGGTCGCCGTCGCCCACGCCGCCCAGGAATCCCGGCACCGCCTCGCCACCGCGGCCTCGTCGCGCGTTCCTCGTACGAGCCTCATCGGCACGCACGCGGACCGGTTGGTGCTGCTGGTGCCCGGCACGGTGTCGGCGTCCGACCTCGCCCGCCAGCTCGGCGACGCCCTCGGCCGCCCCGTCACCGTCGGCGTGGCCGGGCCCGCCGCCGGTCCGGCCGACCTCGCCGCCGCCCACGCCGAGGCCGAACGCTGCCTGCGGGCCCTGCTCCAGCTCGGCCAGATCGGCCGCGGCGCCGACCTCGCCGGGCTCGGCTTCGTCGGCGTGGTGCTCGGCGACCGCGCCGACGTCGACGGCTATGTGCGGCGCACCCTCGGGCCGGTGCTGGACTACGACGCCGAACGCGGCTCGGAACTGATCGCCACGCTGCACGCGTACTTCGACAGCGGCGGCAACCTCAACCGGGCCAAGGATGTGCTGCACGTCCACGTGAACACCGTGACCCAGCGGCTGGAACGCGTCACCGCGCTGCTGGGTCCGCGCTGGCGTGAACCCGAGCCCGCGCTGGAGGTCCAGCTCGCGCTGCGGCTGGCGCGCGTCATCCACGGCCCGGATCACCCGATGCGGTGATTGGCCGGGGCGGCGCGGGCCGTGGCGCTACCATCCGACGCAGGCGCCCACGACCCCGATCCGAGGGATTCTGCCCGTGCTGCATCGCATCGAGCCCATCGACGCCCAGTCCTGCACCGTCCGCTTCCGCCTCGACCGCTCGCAGATCGACCGCGCCGGCACCACGTCGGTCGTCGGCGACTTCAACGGCTGGCGGCCCGGCCACGCCCCGTTCGTCTACCGCGGTTTCGGCGGTTACCAGGCCGCGATCGTCGTGCCCGCCGGCACGACCATCCGGGTGCGGTATCTGTCCGAACGGGACGGTTGGGGCAACCCCGGCAACGTCGACGACAGCGACGGTCCCAACTCGGTCATCCACGTGACACCCGGCCGAAGCTGAGGATCACTCGCGATCCGGCGAGGCTGACGTCGCGGAACTGGCTGGTGGTAGGGGCGTTCGCCGTCAGGTGGTGGCGGTGACGAGGCGGTGGAAGGCTTCGGCGTCACCCTCGAGCTCGACGCAGTCCTCCGCGTCGAGCGGCCGGCCCAGGATGAACACCATGCGGAACGTCGCGGTGTCGGCGGCCTTGAGCGGCGACCGTCGACCCCAATCGCCGAGGGCCAGCAGGAGGGGTTCGAGCTCGCGGCCGCGGTCGGTCAGCTCTGCGCACCGCTTATCACGGCTCCATCACGTAGTACGCACGACGGCCCTTGCTGACCGGAGCCGCGTGCAGCACCTCGAACAGGGCGCCGGCATCGCTGTTCCTGCTCGCCAGAATCTTCAGCACCTGGAGATCCTCGACCTTCTCGACTGGATCCACCGCCAGGAGGTAGCAGAGGGTGTAGATGCCGAACAGCATGACGGCGTCGCCCGCCATCTCGGGCGTGAACGAGCCGTCCAATCGGGACTCCAGCTCGCCCAGCGTCAGCATCAGCTTGGTGACGAACTTCGGCCTGGTGTTGTCCTCCGGCACCAGGTAGTCGAACAGGCGGTTGTCGGAGTACAGCATCGTGAACAGGCGGTCCCGGGCGGAGGTGACCACCTGTTGCTGGGCCGGCGTGAGGGAGTCCTCCAGTCCGAAGCGTTGGACCACTTCCCGCAGCAGGAGAACGGTGTTCCGCAGCTGGTTGACCGTTCGCTCCCGGTCGGCCCGGTCGCTCACGCTGCGCAGGAGGCGCGCCCTCGTCGTCTCCTGGCGGCGGAAGAGCAGGATGGGAATCACGATGCCCGTCGCCGCTATCGCCGCGGCGACCAGGGGCACTATGACCGATTTGACCAGATCGCTGACGGGCATCGTGATCACGACCCTCTTGTCGCCGTCCCTGCGTTACCCGGGAATCGACGGGCGCGGACAGGGCGTTAGCGCGCGGAGGTCGGCGCTGCGGGATCGTCACGTCGGGGAGCATGATGGCCGGCATGAAGTTGAAGCTGGACCTGCACGACATCTACAACCGCGGCGGCGAGATCGACCGGGCTCTGCGGGCTGTGATCGACGAGGCCGTGGCGAAGAAGGCGCCGCTGGTGGAGATCATCCCCGGCAAGGGCTCCGGGGCGCTGAAGAAGCACGTGCTGCGTTTCCTGGACCGCAAGGAGATCAAGGCGCTCTACCACCGGGTGGAGAAGGACTCCGACAACTTCGGCCGGGTCTTCGTGCATTTCCGGTGGAAGTAGGTCAGTGCTCGTTCTTGATGACGAAGTAGGAGCCGCGGATGGTGCCGGCGAGCTTCGACTTCTGCCGGGCGAACTTGAACGAGGACAGCTCCGAGGGGACCTCCATCCCGTCGGAGAGCTTGAACCCGACCGCCCGCTTCCCGCCGTCGTCGAGGGTGTACATCACGTTGATCGACAGGCCGTCCTCGTAGAAGACGTAGGCCATCCGGATGTTGTCGACCTGGAACTCGGTCGCCTCGAGCGGGCGGGCGGAGATGACGATGCCGCGTTCGTCCTTGAGGATCCCGTGCACCCAGTCGATCGTCGCGGTGGCGTCGCTCGCGGGCTCGGTCGTGAAGACGTGGTCGTACTTGTTCTTGAAGTACCGGGCCTCGTTCGCCCGCAGCCCGGCCAGCGCGGTCGCGGCCGGCGAGGACTCCAGGCCGACGGTCGACACGGTGTCGAAGTCCACGGCGTACGACATGGGGTTCCTCCACGTGTGTGTCCGGGCGCGGCCAGCGTACGCGCTGGTCACGACCCGTCTTGGATCACGGCTGGTCGCGCCGGGGTTTCGTGCCCACTATGCACCGCGCCAGGCCCGGAACCCGCACTGCGCCGTCGCTCTCGTAGGCGCGCACGGTCGTGACGGCGTGTGCCCGAATCCGCTCCCGCGCCGGCTCGTCGACCTTCTGGAGCGCCGCAACGGCCAGCGAGACGTGGTCGCTGATCATCTGCCAGTACTGCTCGGGCGATTCCGTCACGAGCTCGACCGGGACGTCCCACTCGGCCGTGTCACGCAGCCCGGCGGCCTCGTACAGGGTGGTGACGTATCCCGGGGCGGCGCACCGGAACATGTTCGGCGCGTCCGGGGCTGGCGGCGCCACCTCCGCCTCGCTGGCGATCGCCTGCATCGCGATCGCGGTCCACGGGTTCTCCTCGGGCTTGATCCACACCGACGCGCACACCCGCCCGCCCGGCTTGAGCACCCGTGCGAACTCGGCCGTCGCCTTGGCCATGTCGGGGAAGAACATGTACCCGAACCGCACCGAGACGCTGTCGAAGGTGCCGTCGTCGAACGGCAGATCGTCGGCGCTGCACACCTTCGTCTCGACATTGTCGACGCCCCGGGCCCCGGCCCGTCGCGCCGCGATGTCGAGCATCTCCGGCACCAGGTCGGTCAGCACCACCCGCCCCTTCGGCGCCAGCTTCGCGATGGTCAGACCCGGCTCGCCCGTGCCGGACGCGATGTCGAGGTGCCGCTGGTCGTCGGCGACGCCGAGGCCGTCGATGATCGCCGCGCCGACCGGGCCCAGCTGATCCATGATCACCGAGTCCCACTTCTCCCAGCCCGCGGCCAGCCCCGCCCACGTCGTCCGCTGGACGTCCCGGATCTCGTCGGAACTCGGCATCGGCCCTCCTCGCGGTGTGCACGCATGATGCCCGCCGCGGGCCGAGTCCGCCCGGCCGGTCAGTCGCCGGAGAAGCCCCAGATGACAACCTGGGTCGGCACACCGTTCTCGTGGAGGGTGGTGAAACGGCCGCTCCATCGCGGGAATTCGTCGATGAGATCGTCCCCATCCGCGTAGACGGCGTCGAACTGCTCGCGGGTCGGCGTGTCGGTCGTGAACACGGCCCGAACCCGCTCCGGGGACAACGGCAGGATCGTGCCGTAGTCGTCCGGCGCGCCCGCGGGGCCGACGTTGTAGACGTCGAGGATGGAATGGGTTCCCTCCTCGGACAGGTACTGCGTGTTCTCGTCGCGGTACAGGTCGTGCAGCGCGCTCAACGTGGCCGGCCGAGGCACATCGGCGTCGAACCAGTAGTAGTCGCCCTCGTCCAGCACGCGCTGATGCAGGGCGGCCAGAAGCGCCCGCGGATCGGCCTGATAGTCGACGTAATAGGTCCAGCCTGATGCGCCCATGGTGATCCCCCTTCAGTCGATCTGCTCGGCCAGGCCGACGATGATGCCTTCCGGCCCGCGGACGTAGCAGAGCCGGAACATGTTCTCGTACTGCTCCACCGTGCCCACGAGCTCGGCGCCGTGGGCGCGCACGCGGGCGATCGTGTCGTCGATGTCGTCGACGGCGAACATGACGCGGCGGATGCCGAGGGTGTTCGCCGGCGCGTCCTTCGGCTCCGGGGTGATGACCGCCGGCTGGTGGAACTTCGCCAGCTCGATTCGCCCGTTGCCGCCGGGGACCCGCAGCATGGCGACGTCCTGCTGGACGTCGGTGAGGCCGACGACCCGTTCCGCCCCGCGCCAGTCCAGCGGCCCCTTGCCCTCCAGCTCCATGCCCAGTTCGACGAAGAACGCGATGACGGCATCGAGATCGTCGACGACGATGAGGACGTTGTCCATGCGCTGGATCGCCACGCCGGATCTCCTTCGCGGGGTCAGTCGAAGTCGTACACGGTGGTGGACACGTTACGGGTCAGCAGCGTGTCGGCGATGATCGGCTCGATGCGCTCCCAGCGGCCGCCGGCCAGCCCGCAGCCGATCCGGGGCATGTGCACGCCGGCGCCGAGCCGGACGGCGTGGTCGGCGAGCGCGGTCAGGCACTGCGCCACGGCGTCGTAGCGGATCGGGGGTCCCTTGCTGCCGGTGCGCATGCCGCGCTGGCCGATCATGTTCGCCACCCACGTGTCGGGACGAACCGGCACGAGCTGGGTGGCGCCGAGGCCGAAGTCGTTGGCCGCGCGGTGCCGGTGCCAGTCGCGGTAGGCCCGCTCCGGTTCGGGCCATCGCCGGGAGACGGCCAGCACGAAGCCCTTGCCCCAGCCCCCGAGGTCGTTGCAGACGTGGGCGATGATCTTCGGCCCCTTGGCCTGCGGGTTGGTCGCGTCGCCCTTGAGGATCCGAATCGCCGCCATGGCCGAGATGCTGCCAGCGTCAAGATCAAGCGTCGACGGGATTTGTCAGACGGGCGCGCCGGCGACGAGTTCGCGGCGGGCGAAGTCCACGAGCAGCTCCCGCATCACGGTGACGGTGACGGCGGGGGAGCCGGTGAGGACCTGGATGGCGAGCCCGTCGGTGAGGGCGGTGAGCCGCAGCGCGACCTGGTCGGCGTCGACGTCGCGGAAGACGCCCTGGCGCAGCCCGCGCCGGACGATGCGCACGACGGTCTCCCGCCAGCGGGCGTAGAACTCGTTGTGCACGGGGCGCAGTTCCGGCCGGATGGCGGACTCGGCCCAGTACTGGAGCCACACCGACCACTCGTCGCGGACCGGCCCGACCTTGGGCAGCTGCATGTCGATCAGCTTGAGCAGCCGCTCGTAGGCGTCGTCGATCTGCCGCAGTTCCTGGCTCTGCCGCGCGAAGGCGTGCTCGACGCAGTGCTTGAGCGCCTCGGTCAGCACGTCGTGCTTGCCGGGGAAGTAGTAGTGCACGGTCCCGGTGCTGGTGCCGCACACCTTGGCGATGTCGGCGATCCGGACGGCGTGGTAGCCGCGCTCGGCGATCAGCCGCCAGGTGGCGTCGAGTATCGCGGCGCGTCTGTCCTCATCCTGCTGCCCCATGCCGTCAGCCTAACTGACGGGCCAGTCAAACGCACTACGGGCCCTTGACAAGCGCTGTTTACTGAGTCTGACTGACGCGTCAGTTAGACGGAGGAGGCGATAGTGGCGGGTGTTCTCCGGCCGGACGTGCACGCGGGCAAGGTCGCGGTGGTCAGCGGTGGCGGCACCGGCATCGGCCGGGCGGTCGCGCTGGACCTCGCGGCGGGCGGCGCGAAGGTGGTGGTCTGCGGCCGACGAGCCGAGCGGCTCAAGGCCGTGCACGACGAGATCGTGGCGGCCGGCGGGCAGTGCCTGACGCAGGTCGCGGACATCCGCGAGGACGTCACCGGCGTGGTCGACGCGGCTCTCGACGCGTACGGCCAGGTCGACGTGCTCGTCAACAACGCCGGTGGCCAGTTCGCGGCCCCGGCCGAGGACATCAGCCCGTCGGGCTGGCGGGCCGTGCACCGGCTCGCGGTGGACGCCACCTGGGCCATGACCAGGGAAGTCGCCACCCGGACGATGATCCCCCGTCGACAGGGCGTGATCATGTTCATGGCCTTCTCGCCACGGCGCGGCATCCCGGGCATGGTGCACGCCAGCGCGGCGCGGGCGGCGTTGGAGAACCTCGCCTCGGGCCTGGCGTTGGAGTGGAGCCGCTACGGCATCCGTTCGATCTGCGTCGCCCCCGGCACGATCGCCACGGAGGCGTTGGACGAGAACTACACCGAGGCCGACCGGCAGAAGTGGGCGCAGGCGGTTCCGCTGGGACGCCTGGGCACACCCCAGGACGTCTCGGGCCTGATCTCCTTCCTCGCCTCGGACGGCGGCGCGTACGTCACCGGCACGACGATCGTCGTGGACGGCGGCGCGGACGCCTGGGGCGCCGGCTATCCCGCGCCGGCGGTGACGCCGTGAGGAGCCTGGACACGCTGTTCACCCCGCGCACGGTGGCGATCCTCGGGGCCAGCAACGACGAGGCCAAGTACGGCAACTGGATCAGCGTGCAGGCGCTGCGGATGAGCCGGCCGGTGTACCTGATCAACCGCCGGGGCGAGAAGGTGCTCGGCGAGCCCACCTACCGCCGCATGGCCGACGTGCCGGAGCCGGTCGACCTCGTGGTGATCACGGTGCCGGCCGGGGGTTTCGAGGAGGCGGTGGACGACGCGCTGGCCGCCGGGGCGACGGCGATCGTCGGTATCACCTCCGGCTTCGCCGAACTCGGCGACGAGGGCCGGGCGGCGCAGGTCGCGGTGGCGGCGAAGATCCGCGCGGCCGGCGCGGTGCTGCTCGGCCCGAACTGCCTGGGCGTGCTGGACACCACCAGCGACCTCTACCTGGTGTCGAACCCGCTGCCGCGCGGGCCGATCGGGCTGGTCTCGCAGAGCGGCAACATGGCGTTGGAGCTGAGCAAGTTCCTCGCCGACCGCGGCCTGGGCTTCTCCCGGTTCGCCTCGCTCGGCAACCAGGCCGACCTCGGCGCGGCCGACCTGATCCGGGCCTACGCCCACCACCCCGGCACCGAGGTGATCGCGGCGTACTGCGAGGACTTCCAGGATGGTCGAGCTTTCGTGGCGGCCTGCGGCGAGGCCGTCGCCGCAGGCAAACCCGTCGTGCTGCTCACGGTCGGTCGGAGCACCGCGTCCACCCGCGCCGCCCGCTCCCACACCGGCTCGCTGACCAGCGACAGTGCGGTGATCGACGCCGCCTGCCGCGCGGCCGGCGTGGACCGGGTGCGCAGCCCCAGGGAGATGGCCGACCTGGTCACCGCGCTGCACCGGCACGGCTCCGCGCCGGCCCGGCGGGTCGCGGTGATCGCCGACGGCGGCGGGCACGCGTCCACCGCGGCCGACATCGCCGACGCCAACGGCCTTGCGGTGCAGGAATTCCGGCCGGAACTACAGGCCGCGCTGAAGGCCGACCTGCCGCCGTCCGCGGGCGTCGCCAATCCGGTCGACCTGGCCGGGGCGGGTGAACAGGACATCGCCTCGTTCGCCCGCACGATCGACCGGGTGCTGACCGATCCCGACATCGACTCCGTGCTGGTCACCGGCTATTTCGGCGGCTACGGCGATTACGGTCCCGACCTGGCCGCCCGCGAGATCGCCACCGCCACTGCGATGGCCGAACACGTGCACCGGCACGGAAAGCCCCTGGTCGTGCACACGATGTGCTCCGACAGCCTCGCCGCCGACGAACTCCGCCGGCACGGCATCGGCGTGTTCCGGACCGTCGACGACGCCGCCCGCACGCTGGGCATGCTGGCCGATCACGCCGAACACCGCCCGGTGACGAAAACGCTGCCGGAAGCCGCGCAACCCGTCACCGAGAGCGGCTACTGGCACGCAAGAGAGCTGCTGAAGGCCGGCGGCCTCACCTTTCCCGACGCGCGCCTGGCCACCGATGTCGTGCAGGCCGCGGAGGAGATCGGCTACCCGGTCGTGCTGAAGGCGATGGGCCTGCTGCACAAGTCCGACGCCGGCGGTGTCGCGATCGGACTGTCCGATCGGGACGAACTGTGCCGGGCCCACCAGGACATGGTCAAGCGGCTCAACGTGTCGGAGTACTGCGTCGAACGCATGGCCGGCGGGGGAGTGGAGCTGATCGTCGGCGTTCGCCGGGACGCCGGCTTCGGGCCGGTGCTGATGGTCGGCCTGGGCGGCGTGTTCACCGAAATCCTCAAGGACGTCACGTTCGCGCTCGCGCCGGTCACGCCCCAGGAAGCCGAAACCATGCTCCGTTCCCTGCAAGCAGCGCCGTTGCTGCACGGGGCCAGGGGCCGCGAGCCGGTCGACCTCGCCGCCGCGGCCGAGGCCGTCGCGGCGATCAGCGAGGTCGGGGCCGCGCACCCGGAGATCGCCGAACTCGAAGTCAACCCCCTGCTGGCCACGCCGAGCGGCTGCCTCGGCCTGGACGCCCGAATCGTGCTCGTCGAACGCTGAAGTCGGTAGCCGAAAAGGAGAAAGCACCGTGGAGTTCGCCTACACCCCGAGGCTGGCCGAGCTGAAGCAGCGCGCCGCCGACCTCACCGCCAAGATCATGCAGCACGAGGACGCGTGCGAGGCCGACAACGGCCTGTCCGCGGCCGCGCTGGACGCGATCCGCCAGGACGTGCTGGCCAGCGGCCTCCAGGCGGTCAACATGCCGGTCGAGTGGGGCGGCGCCGGGCTGTCCGTGCTGGAGCAGGTGGTGGTCCAGGACGAGCTCGGCAAGTTGACCAACGCCCTGTGGGACACCGTGTGGCGGCCGGCCAACTGCCTGCGCGCCTGCACCCCCGAGCAGCGGGAACGCTATCTGGTGCCGGACATCCAGGGCCGCCGCCGGGATGCGGTCGCGATCACCGAGCCGGGGGCCGGCTCCGACCCGTCGGCCATCGCGACCACCGCCGCGAGGGACGGCGACGGCTACGTGATCAACGGCGAGAAGTGGTTCGTCACCGTCGGCGACACCGCCGACTTCCTGATCGTGCTGGCCACCGTGGGCGGTGCGCCGACGTTGTTCCTGGTGGACAAGGACCTCCCCGGCGTGTCGGTCAAGCGCACGCCCCGCTACACGCACACCTTCGTCTACGAGCACCCGGAGTTCCTGTTCGAGGACGTGCGCGTCGGCGCGGACGCGGTGCTGGGCGGCGTCGGCAACGGCTACGACCTGACCAGGGACTGGTTCACCGAGGAGCGCCTGATGATCGGCGCGCGCACGATCGGCGCCGCCGAGCGGTCGCTGACGCTGGCCACCGAGTGGGCCTCGCAGCGCGTGCAGGGCGGTCAGCCGCTGATCGAGCGGCAGCTGATCCAGGGCATGATCGCCGACTCGGTGGTGGACATCGCCACCAACCGCGCGCTCACGCACCAGGTGGCCTGGGAATTCGATCACGGCGGCCAAGGGGGAGATGACACAGCCCGGAAGACCCTGCACGCCAAGGCCGCCACGGTGAAGCTGGCCGCGTCGGAGGCGTCCAACCGGGTCGCCGACCGCGCGGTGCAGATCTTCGGCGGCCGCGGCTACATCCGGGACTACCCGGTCGAGCGGCTGTGGCGGGAGCTGCGGGTGGACCGGATCTGGGAGGGCACCTCGGAGATCCAGCGGCTGGTGATCGCCAACGAGGTGGCCAAGCGCGGGCTGTCCGGCCTGCTGACCTTCACCTCCGGCACGTGATCGGGGACGTCGAAGTCGCCCGGCACGGCGACGTCGCGGTGCTCACGCTGCGGCGTGAGGCCAAGCTCAACGCGCTGTCCACGCACATGGAGTCGCGCCTGCTCGACGCCGTGCGAAGCGTCGGGGACAGCCGAGCGGTGGTGATCACGGGCGGGGACAAGGTGTTCTCGGCCGGCGCGGACACGTCCGAGCTGAAGGAGATGACGCCCGCCTCGATCGCCCGGTACTACCGGGAGAGCGGCGCCGTGTACGAAGCAATCGCCGCCCTGCCGCAGCCGACCGTCGCGGCGATCGCCGGCTACTGCCTCGGCGGCGGCTTCGAACTCGCGCTGGCGGCCGACTTCCGGGTCGCCGACGAGACGGCCGTGTTCGGTCTGCCGGAGGTCGGGATCGGCATCCTGCCCAGCTCCGGCGGCGTCACGCGGCTCGTGCGGGCCGTCGGCCCGGCCCGCACCCGTGACCTGGTGCTGAGGTGCCGTCGCATGTCCGCCGCCGAGGCCCACTCCTGGGGCCTGCTCACCGAAACGGTGGGATCCGGCGAACACCTGGCCAAGGCGCTGGAGATCGCCGGCGAGCTGGCGGAACATCCGCCGCTGGCCGTTTCCACGGCGAAACAGGTGATCACGGCCGCGGCCGACGCCTCCCGCGAAACCGGACTGTTGCTCGAACAACTCGCCTACGCCACGCTCAACCGCATCGGTTGAGCCGGGCGTCCGAACTGGGGGACGCACGCCTTCCGCCACCACGGCAGCTCAACGAGGAGAACCCTATGGCGGCCAATCCACCCACCATCGTCCGACCCGACCAGGTCCGGCACACGCCGGGCATCGAGACCCGCTCCATCGACTACGTGCCCATCGCCGAGCGGCACGGCAAGGTGTGGCACCTGTTCCCCGTGTGGTTCGCGGGGGACGCGCACCTGGCCACCATCGCGACCGGCATCATCGGCGTGGCGCTGGGCGGCAACCTGATCTGGACGGCCATCGCGGTCGTGCTGGGCAACGCGTTCGGCACGTTCTTCATGGCGTTCCACTCCACCCAGGGCCCACAGCTGGGCCTGCCGCAGATGGTGCAGTCGCGGCCCCAGTTCGGCTTCGTCGGCGCGCTGCTGGTGTGGGTCGTCGCGCTGGTGACCTACATCGGCTACACCGGCTTCAACCAGATCCTGGTCGGCAGCACCATGGGACACCTGGTCAACCTGCCCACGCCGGTCAGCTACATCGGCTACGCGGTGATCAGCGTGGTGCTGGCCATCGTGGGCTACGACTTCATCCACAAGGCGTCGCGCTGGCTGACGTACCTGATGCTGGTGCTGCTGGTCGTGTTCACGATCGGCCTGCTCGTCGCGCAGCCGTTCAACGCCGAGCAACTCGACCTCGGCGCGTTCGCGCTGACCCCGTTCCTGGTGCAGTTCTTCACCGCCGCCGTGTACCAGCTGTCGTGGTCGATCTACGTCTCCGACTACTCGCGCTACCTGCCGCGCGATGTCGGCGTGCGGTCCTCGTTCTGGTGGACGTACACGGGCGCGGGCCTCGGCGGCGCGTGGATGATGCTCGTCGGCACCGTGGCGGCCGGCCTGTTCCCGAAGGCCGACACCGTCGACGCCGTGCTTTCCGCAGGTGACAAGGCGATTCCGGGCTTCGGCCTTGTGCTGCTGATCGGCTCGGTGCTGCCGCTGATCACCATCGGCACGCTGAACTTCTACGGCGCCAGCCTGACCCTGCTGTCCTGCGTGGATTCCCTCAAGCGGTTCCGGCCGACCACCGGGAAACGCGTGGTCGCGCTGCTGGTCGTCGGCGTGCTGGCCACCGCGATCGCCTTCGCCGCCAACGACAGCTTCCTGGAGGACTTCGGCTACTTCCTGACCGTGCTGGGCTACCTGTTCACGCCGTGGACGGCCATCAACCTGGTCGACTTCTACGTGGTGCGGCGCGGGCACTACTCCATCCGCGAGATCTTCAACCCGCGCGGCATCTACCGCCGCTGGAGCTGGCGCGGACTCCTCGCCTACGGCGTCGGCTTCGCCGCGATGATGCCGTTCGCCGTCGTCGGCGAGCTCAAGGGGCCGGTCGCGAAGGCGTTGGGCGGCGCGGACATCTCCATGCCGATCGGGCTGATCGTGGCCGCCGGCCTGTATCTCGTGCTGTGCCGTTCGCTCGATCTCGTGGCGGAGCGGGAAATCGTCGCCGTCGCGGACGCCGGACTCGACCCGGATGCCGCCTGACGAACCGGAATCCACCGCGTAGACGTCCCTCGAAGGAGTGAAATCCGCCGATTCGCAACGTATTTCGCGTCGGAATGCGTGCGTGTCGGCGGTTTCTCTGCTTACCGTGCAGGAAATCCGTCCCGCACAGGAAGGCAGCAGATGAACAAGGGACAGCTGATCGAGATGCTCGGCATGCGGCTGGGCATGGACAAGAAGGCCGCCGCCGCGGCGGTCGACGGCATGTTCGACATCATCGTCCGCAACGTCAACCAGGGCGAGAATGTGACCCTCACGGGATTCGGCGTGTTCGAGAAACGCGTCCGGGCGGCCCGCACCGCCCGCAATCCTCGCACCGGCCAGGCGTTGCGGCTCAAGCGCACCAATGTGCCCAACTTCCGGCCCGGCACGCTGTTCAAGGAGGTCGTGGACGGCACGCGGAAACTGCCGCGCGTCGGCGCGATGCCGGCCGCGACGGCCAAGCCGGCCGCCAGGCCCGCCGCGAAGCCGAAGGCCGCGGCGACCAGGACCAAGGCCGCGGCGACGAGGTCCACGGCGACCAGGACGGCGAGGACGGCGACGACGAGGACCGCGACGACGAGGACCGCGGCGGCCCGCACCACCACCAGGTCGACCAGCACGGCGGCCAAGCGCCCGGCGGCGACGACCCGGACGGCGGCGGCGAAGAAGACCACGCGCGCGGCCGCCGGAAAGGCGACGGCGAAGGCGAGCCGGCCGGCCACCAAGAAGGCGGCGACCGTGAAGAAGACGGCCACCGCGAAGAAGGCGAAACCGGTCGCGAAGAAGCGCGCCAAGAAGTGATCCGAGGTTGACGCAGCGGCGGCGGGTCCGGTCGGCGAAGGCCGGTCGGACCCGCCGCCGCATTCGTGAACGTTCCCGGGGTCAACTTGCGGCCGTCAACTTGCACGTATTTCGGTGACCGACGGTGTCCGGTGGTCGGCCACCGGCTCCGCACCGTTATGCTGCGCCGGGTGTCGCAGCCGTTCGGCGAACTGATTAGGCCAGGTGCTTCCGTGTCGAAACCGCCGAACCCTAAGGTGGGCGGGGCCACATTCTGGAAGCCGATGGGGTGTTGAACCTGTGACGAGGTGTCCCGGTCCGCGCGGCGTGCGCCCGGCCTGGTGGCGGCCGCGTGTCTGGCACAGACTTGCGATCATCGGACTGGCGTTCACGCTGCCCCTGGTGACCTCCACATATCTGTTGATGGTGAACAACGGCCAGCGCATCGAGTTCAGCCGGAACGAGCTGCGCGGCCTGGACTACCTGCGGCCGCTCCAGGCGCTGCTGGTCGACGTGACGGCGGACAAGACGCTCGACCGGCGCGCGGCCGCCGGGCAGTCCGAGCCGCTGCACGACGCCCAGTCCAAGGTCGACGCCGACTTCGCCGCGCTGCTGGAGGTCGACGCCCGGGTCGGCGACGACCTGCGCACGACCGGCGCGCAGCTCAACGCCAACGTGCTGCCGGCGACGCTGGCCAAGAACTGGCGGTCCTGGGAGGCCGGGCAGCACGATCCCGGCACCGACGCGGCGTTCCACTCGCTGATGGTCGCCAACCTGGGAACGCTCGTCTCCTACGTCGGCGTGACCTCGAACCTGGTGCTGGACCCGGAACTGAGCCCCTATCACATCGCGGACGCGCTGGCGGTGCGCGCGCCGGCGATCGTCGTGCACACGAGGGCGGTCGGGGACACCGTCGACGGGATGCTCGCCGACGGCCGCGTGATGCTGTCGGACCGGACCGATGTCGCCGCCACCGTGGCGACGCTGACGTCCGATGCGGACGGCTTGCAGTCCGACCTGTTCACCACGTTCCAGGACGGCGGCGGCTCGTCCGCGCGCGCCGTGCAGAACGCGCTCGGCCCGCTGCTGACGTCCACGTACCTCAACGTGGCCAACCTCGGCACGATGATCACCCGGAACTTCGTGCAGGCGGCCCAGATCCAGTTGGGACGGCCGACCCTCAACCAGGCCGTGGACAGCGCCGTCGCGTCCGTGTCCGCGCTGACGACGGCACTGTCCCAGCACGAGGCCGAGATGCTCCAGGCCCGCATCGACATGGACTCGATGAGCCGGGAGCTGGCCCTGGCGGCCGTGTTGGCGGTGCTGGCGGTCACCGTGCTGCTCACCGTCTGGCAGTCTCGCCGGATCACCACCGACGTCGGCACCGTGTCCCGCGTCGCGGCCTCGCTCGCCGACGGCGACCTGACCGGCCGGGCGCAGGTGCGCAGCCGGGACGAGGTCGGCGTGATGGCCACGGCCTTCAACGGCATGGCCGAGCGCCTCCAGCACATGGTCGAGGAGCAGCAGCGGGCGGAGCGGACGCTGCGGTCCGAGCGGGACTTCGTCGACGCCGTGCTGGAGATCGCCGGCAGCCTGGTGCTGGTGATGGACCGCGACGGCCGCATCGTGCGGTTCAACCGGGCCTGCGAGCTCACCACCGGCTACACCGCCGAGGAGGTCCTCGGGCGGCTGTGCTGGGAGCTGTTCCTGCTGCCCGAGGACCGGCCCTGCATCGAGGCGCACTTCGCCGACCTGACGCCGGCGAAGTTCCCCCAGACCTTCGAGTGCCCCTGGCTCACCCACGACGGCGGGCAGCTGCGGATCGCCTGGTCCAACACCGCGCTGGTGGACGACAGCGGCGCCGTCACGCACGTGATCGCGACCGGCATCGACGTGACGGCGCAGCGCACCGCCGAAGCCGCGCTGCGGGAGGCGAAGGAGCGGTTCCAGAAGGCGTTCGACCACGCGTCGATCGGCATGTGCCTGGTCGACATGGACGCCGGGTTCCTCCAGGTCAACCGGGCGCTGTGCGAGATGCTCGGCCGCAGCGAGCAGGAGCTGCTGACGCTGCGGGTCTGCGACGTCACCCACCCCGACGACCAGGCGGCCAGCATGGCGGTCGTGGCGGTGGCGAAGCAGCGCGACGCCGTGCCGCACCGGCTGGAGAAGCGCTACCTGCGGCCCGACGGCCGGGTGGTGTGGGCGCAGGTCACGGCCTGCACGATCCACGCCGAGGACGGCGAGGCCTCGTACCTGGTCACGCAGGTCGAGGACGTGACCGAGCGGCGCGAGGCCGAGGCCCGGCTGGTGCGGCAGGCCATGCACGACCCGCTCACCGGCCTGCCCAACCGGACGCTGCTGATGGACCGGCTGCGGCAGGTGCTGGCCCGCGCGGACCGGCATCCGGAGCTGACGGCCGTGCTGTTCATCGACCTGGACGGCTTCAAGGACGTCAACGACAGCCTCGGGCACGACGTCGGCGACGAGGTGCTGCGCGAGGTCGGCCGGCGGTTGCAGGGCAACATCCGCCCACTGGACACCGTCGCGCGGCTCGGCGGCGACGAGTTCGTGGTGCTGTGCCAGGACCTGGCCGGCGAGCAGAACGTCGTGGAGATCTCCGAGCGGCTGGCCGGCGTGCTCGCCGAGCCGGTGGCCGTGGGCACGTTCGAGGTGGTCGTCACGGCCAGCGTCGGCATCGCGCTGGCCAACGGCCGGGTGCCGGCGCCCGAGGACCTGCTGCGCGAGGCCGACGCCGCGATGTACGGGGCCAAGACGCGCGGCAAGAACCGCTGCGAGATCTTCGACGCCGGGCTGCAGGCACGGGCCGTGGACCGGATCGCGATCGCGTCGGCGCTGCGCCGGGGCCTGCGCGACGACCGGTTCGTGCTGCACTTCCAGCCCGTGGTCGACATCTGCACCGGCGACACCGTGGCCGTGGAGTCGTTGGTGCGCCTGGACGATCCCGATCGCGGGCTGCTCGCGCCCGGCACGTTCATCCAGGTCGCCGAGGACAGCGGGCTGATCGTGCCGATCGGGACGTCCGTGCTGGAGCAGGCCTGCCGCGAGCTGGTGGCGTGGCGGGCCAGCGGCGCGGCCGGGCCGGGCCTGCGCACCGCCGTCAACCTGTCGGCCCGCCAGGCGACCCGGCCGGACCTGGCCGAGACGATCGAGCACGCGCTGGCCCAGGCCGGGCTCGAACCGTCCGCGCTGACCCTGGAGCTCACCGAGACGGTGCTGATGGAGGCCGACGCCGCGACGCTGCGGCAGCTGGAGCGGATCCGGGAGCTCGGGGTGGGGCTGGGCATCGACGACTTCGGCACCGGCTACTCCTCGCTGACCTACCTCAAGCGGCTGCCGGTCAGCTTCGTCAAGATCGACCGGTCGTTCGTCGCCGGCCTGATCACCGACCCGTCCGACCGGGAGATCGTGACCGCGGTGATCCGGCTCGGCCAGGCGCTGGGCCTCACCACGATCGCCGAGGGCGTCGAGGAGCCCGCCCAGTTCGACGCGCTGCGGCAGCTCGGCTGCGACCAGGCGCAGGGATTCCTGCTGGGGCGGCCGAAGGCCGGGCCGCCCGGCGACATCGCCGCGGTGCGGGCGATGCGGACCGCGGCGCGCGTGTCGTGACCGTCTCGCGGCGCGCCGTGCTGCGGGCCGGGGCGCTGCTCGGCGTCGGCGCCTTAGCCGCCGGCTGCGCCGACGACCAGGACACGCGGTCGGTCAGCGCGGCGGCGCTCGGGCCCAGCAAGCACGGGGGAGTGCTGCGGGTGGGCATCACCGGCGGCAGCGCCGCCGACGGCCTCGACCCGCACCACCCGCCGACCTACACCGACCAGGCGCGGGTCTCCAACCTGTACGAGCCGCTGTTCGTGCACGACGTGGCGTACAACATCCTGCCGGTGCTGGCCGAGTCGATCGAGCCGTCGGATCACGGCCGCACCTGGACGCTCCGGCTGCGCGACGGCGTGGAGTTCCACAACGGCAAGCGGTTGGACGTCGACGACGTGATCTTCACGTTCCACCGCATCATCGGTACGTCGGCGAACAACGGGGCCGCGGCGCTGAGCATCATCGACCTCGCGGGCCTGCGCCGGCTGGACGCCCGGACCCTGCGCATCCCGCTCACCCAGCCGTACGCGCTGTTCCAGGACGAGCTCGCGCAGTACTACAACGCGGTGGTGCCGGTCGGTTTCGATCCGGCGAAACCCGTTGGCACCGGGCCGTTCCGGCTCGGCGCCTTCACGCCGGGGGACCGCAGCTCCTTCCCCCGGTTCACCGGCTACTGGCGCGGCGACCAGCCGTACGTCGACGAGCTGGTGATCATCGACTTCGCCGACGACGAGGCGCAGCTGGAGGCGTTGCTGCGCGGCGAGGTGGAGGCGATCGACAACCTCGCGCCGGAGCGCATCGCGACCGTGAAGGCGGCCGGCGGCAACGTGTTGGTGTCCGAGACCGGCAACTGGACGCCGTTCACGATGCGCGTCGACACCCCGCCGCTGGCTGATCCCCGGGTGCGGCAGGCGCTGCGGCTGGTCGTCGACCGCGAGCAGATGGTCAGCCAGGCCCTGAACGGCCAGGGCCGGATCGGCAACGACCTGTACGCGCCGTTCGACGTATGTTACGCGAAGCAACTTCCGCAGCGGCAACAGGATCTGGACCAGGCCCGGTCGCTGCTGCGCAGCGCCGGCCACCCCGGTCTCCAGCTCGAAATCGTCACCTCCGACGCGATCGACGCCGCCGCCGTGGCCGCCGCCCGGCTGTTCGCCGACCAGGCCGCCGGCGCCGGGATCGACGTGCGGGTGCGCGTGGTCGACAGCGGCGTCTTCTACGGCAACGACTATCTGAGTTGGGACTTCGCCCAGGACTACTGGTACACGCGGAGCTACCTGCCGCAGGTAGGCCAGGGTTCGCTGCCGAACGCGCCGTACAACGAATGCCATTGGAACGACCCGACATTCAACTCCCTGATCGCCAGCGCCCGCGCCGAACTCGATTCCGCGCGGCGCAACCGGCTGCTCCAGGACGCGCAGCAGCTGGAGTACGACCACGGCGGATATGTCGTGTGGGGCTTCAAGAACCAGGTCGACGCCTACACCAACAAGGTCACTGGCTTCATTCCCGACCGCGGCCTGCCGCTGTCGTCGTTCCAGTTCCGCACCGTCTCGTTCGTCTGAGCGGCCCAACCGACCCAGCGGCATGCCCAACTACAACAATGAAGGCTTCTCGATGGCCGGCGCCGCGGCACCATCACCTGCTGACTATCCCCTGCACACGAACTCGAGGCTGTACCCGTCCGGATCGAGCACGTTGGCGGCGTAGTACCCGGGCCCGTAGTACACGCGATCGCCCGGCGCCCCATCGTCCGTCCCGCCAGAGGCAATCGCCGCGGCGTACGCGGCGTCAACCAGCTCCCTGGACGCCGCCGCGAAGCCGATGCGAACGGTCCCGGCGACACCCGCCCCCTCGCGCAGCCAGAACAGGTAGCGGTTGCCGTCGCTGTAGCCCTTGAGGTCAGGGTGGCCTTCAGGCCCGGCCGCGCCGTCGAAGTCGACGGCGTGGCTGATGCCGAGCGGTGCGAGGGTCTTGTCGTAGAAGGCGAGCGAACGGTCCACATCGCTCGCGGCGAGGATGACGTGATCGAGCATGGCGACCTCTTCCAGGTGTCGGTTTCGGCTGTCCCGAGGGACGCTAGAGCCCGACCAGGTCAGATCCTGTCCTGGTTGCCACTCACGCTTTCTGGACCGGGCGTTCTTGAATCTGTTACGGTGGGGGCATGGCGCGGCATCGGGAGTTCGACGTGGGCCGGGCCTGCGAAGCCGCGATGGAACTGTTCTGGCGCAAGGGATACGAGGCGACCTCGGTCAACGACCTCGTCGCCCACCTCGGCATCGCCAAGGCGAGCCTGTACGCGACCTTCGGCACCAAGCACGATCTGTACACGACGGCGCTGGGCCGGTACGTGGAGCGGACGAACGACCAGATCGTGCGGGACCTGTCGGGCCCGGGCTCGGCGCTGGCGGCGGTGCAGCGGCTGGTCGACCGGTTCGCGGACGAGATCCTCGCCGACGAGCAGCGGCGCGGCTGCATGGTGGTCAACGCGGCGACGGAGCGGCTGCCGGGCGACCACTCGGCGGTGCGCCTGGTGGAACACAGCTGGGACGTCCTGGAGACGTCGCTGACGATGGCGTTGTCGCGGGCGCTGGCCGAGGGCGAGCTGCGCGCCGGTAGCGACCCGCGGGCGTTGGCCCGCATGCTGATGGCCCTGTTGCAGGGCATGCGGGTGTTCGGCAAGAGCGAGTACGCGGCGGATCGCGTGCGGGACGCGGCGCGGGAGGCACGCCGCGTGGTGCAGCCCGATTCTGGTACGAATGGTCTTGAAATGAGGGGCGATGGCTGAACGGTTCACGGGCAAGGTCGCGCTGGTCACCGGGGGCAGCTCCGGCATCGGCCGGACCATCGCGGTGGCCTTCGCCCGCGAGGGCGCGACCGTGGTCGTCTCCGGGCGCAACGCCGAGGCGCTGGCGCAGACGGTCAAGGAGTGCGAGGCGGCGGGCGGCACCGCCACGGCGGTGGTCGCCGACGTCAGCGACGCCGCCGAGGTGGCGAACCTGGTGGCCACCACCGTCGAGCGGCACGGCGGCCTGGACATCGCCGTCAACAATGCCGGCATCGCCGCCAAGCCGGCCCCGACCGCCGACATCGACGACGACGTGTTCGCGGCGGTGTTCGCCACCAATGTCACCGGCACGTTCCTGTGCATGAAGCACGAGATCGCGCACATGCGCGGCCACGGCGGCGGCGTGATCGTGAACATCTCGTCGAGCATCGGCCCGCACGGCCGGCGGCCCGGCATGGCCGCCTACGCAGCGTCGAAGGCCGCCGTGAGCGCGTTGACCAGGACCGCGGCCCGCGATCACATCGGCGACGGCATCCGGATCAACGCGGTGAGCCCCGGCGCGAGCGACACCGAGATGTCCCTACGCCCCGGTGAGACCGACTCCGACCGGGCCGCCCGGGTCGCGTCGACGGTCCCGCTGGGCCGCGTCGGCACCACCGCCGAGGTCGCGAATGCGGTGCTGTGGCTGGCCTCGCCGGAGTCGACCTTCGCGGTGGGGCACGACCTCGTGGTGGACGGCGGCGTGACCGCCTGACGACCTCGGCCGATCCGACGTGAAAACGGCGAGGACGTCGAATTCGACGAATTCGAGATACCGTCAAATGTGTTTCGGCATACGGCAGGTTGCGGACCGGAGAATCCCTTCCGACGGTTCTTGACGGTCGGCTCCCGGCAGCTGATCATTCCTGGCGGCCCGCGGCGAATGTGAGCATCGGCTCCATTCCCGTCGGCCTGCCTGGGACGGTCGGCACGGGAGACGGAATTTGAGATCGGGAACCTTGGGGCGGCGGGCCTTGCTGCGCCGATCGGCCCTAGTCGCGGCCGGCCTGGCCGTCGCGCCGGCGGTGGATGTTTCCGCCGCACAAGCGGACGAGTCGGTATTGGCGTTCGTCGACAATTACCGCACCAACATTTCGGCGAACCGGACGGTGCAGAGCAATGCCGCCGTCCGGGCGCTCGCCGGAATGCAGCGGCTGTGGCGGACGGGAACCACCTGGAACGACGGCCGGGTGTTGGATTCGACGGTGCTGCGGGCGAATATCCGTCACGTCGTCGCCGTCACCCGATCGCGGACGGTGGCGCAGGCGAAGCGGGCGTTCGTCTATGACCGCCAGCACCAGTCGTACGCGGCGATCGGTGGCCTGGGGCCGCTGGCCGATCTCTACCGCGCGGGTGCGAAGGCCGTCACGAACATCGTCACCGCACCGGACGGCACGCCGCCGACCACGATCGACGACGCGATCCCGACGGGCGCGCCGGCGGGATCGGCGCTCGGAGCCGGCGCGGAGGACTCGGAGCTGGGCCTGGTGGCGCAGCTGGTCGACACGCTGCGCGGGCCGTACGCGTCGGGGAACCCGAGCAAGTACGCCTACCAGTACCCGCGGCCGTGGCGGCTCAACGCGGACAGCCGGGTCGTCGACACCGGACACCTCGACGCCTTCGGATTCCCCGTGTACCAGTCCGATGTGGTTGTGGCGCCGCAGTTGCTGCGGCAGCGGAACACCAGTCCGGTGGACGATGCGGGCTACCCGAGCGGCCACACCAACGCATTCCATCTGGCGTGCCTGGCGTTGGCGTACGCGATCCCGGAGCGGTTCCAGGAGCTGGTGGCGCGGGCCTACGACCTGGCCGACACCCGCATCGTCGCCGGCATGCACTCGCCGCTGGACGTGATCGGTGGTCGGATCCTCGGCACCGCGCTCGCGGCCGCGACCCTCGCCGACCCGGCCAACGCCGAGCTCAAGGCGGCCGCGCGCGATCAGGCGCTGCGGTACTTCACCTCGAAGACCGGCACCACCCCGGACACCCTGTACGCAAAGGCGCACACCGGCCCGGACGAGTACGCGAATCGCCGGGCGAACGCGGCGATGGTGGCCTCGCACGCCACCTACAACCTGCCGTGCGAGGGCACGAAAGCACCGATGACCGTGCCCAAGGGCGCGGAGGTGCTGCTGGAGACCCGGCTGCCCTACCTCGACGCCGGGCAGCGGCGGGAAGTGTTGCGCACGACGGCCTTCCCGGCGGCGAACGCGTTGCTGACCGGCCCCGAGCAGTGGGGGCGGTTGAATCTCTTCGCGGCGGCCGACGGCTACGGCGCGTTCGACGCGGACGTCCACGTCTCGATGGACGCGGCACGAAATGGCTTCTGTGCCGACGACAACTGGCGCAACGACATCGCCGGCGCCGGCGGCCTGACCAAGGCCGGCGCCGGAACCCTGACCCTCAGCGGAGACAACCGGTACTGCGGCGGAACTCGGCTCCAGGCCGGGACCTTGGTCGCCGCCTCGCCGAGCGCGCTGGGCACCGGGCCGGTGGAAGTCACCGGCGGCACCGTGAAACTCAACTGCGGCCTGCACGTGCAGAGCTACCGGCAGGTCGGGGGAGTGCTCACCCTCCGCCTCGGCGACACCCTCTCCGCCGCCGGTGGCTCCATGGTGATCTCGGGCGGCGTCCTGGAGATTCTCGTCGACGAAGCGTGCCCGCGAGGGCAGATCCGAGTGCTCACCGCGCGGAACCTGCACGGCCGGTTCGCCGCGATCAAGGTCACCGCCCCGGGGCTGCGCGCGGTCCCCACCTACACCCCGACCAGCCTGTCCGTCCGAATCCTGTGGGAGCACTCGTGAAACGCCTTGTCGCCCTGGTCGCCGCCGCGACGTTGCTGTCCCCGGCGGCCGTGCACGCCGACACCACCGACGGCGGCACGTTCTCCGTCCTGAGCTACAACGTCGCCGGCCTGCCCGAGGGGATCTCCAGCGCGCCGACGCCCCGCCAGTCGGCAACCACCGCGATCGGGCAGCGGCTCGGCCCGTACGACCTCGTGCACGTCGAGGAGGACTTCAACTACCACGCCGCCCTCTACGCCGCTGACAACCACCCGTACCGCACGCCCACCAGTGGTGGCGCGGGAGTCGGCAGCGGCCTGAACTCCCTGTCGTCGCTGCCGTACGACCAGGACGACTTCGAGCGCGTGCACTGGAACTCGTGCCAGCTCGACTCCGGGGACTGCCTGACGCCCAAGGGTTTCACCTTCATGCGGATGCGCCTCGCCGAGGGCGTCTACGTCGATGTCTACAACCTGCACACGAATGCCGGCGACAACAGCGGCGACGAGGCCTCCCGGGCGTCGAACCTGGCTCAGCTGAGCGACTTCGTCCAGACGCATTCCGCCGGCAACGCCGTGATCGTCATGGGCGACACCAACACCCGCTACACCCGCAGCGCCGACACCATCGCCAACTTCGCCGCCACCAACGGACTCACCGACGCCTGGGTGCAACTCGTGCGCGGCGGCAGCGCTCCCGCGCCGGGCAGCCCGGCGCTGCTGTGCGACGAGCAGAACATCACCAACGACTGCGAGGTCGTGGACAAGGTCCTCTACCGCAGCAGCAAGCTCGTCAACCTCAACGCCTCGTACTACAACAACGAGCACGCGAAGTTCCTCGACGACGCCGGCAAGATGCTTTCCGACCATGACCCGATCACCGTGAAGTTCAGCTGGAGCCGCAATCCCGCGCTCCAGCTGTCCGAGCAGTTCGGCGGCCCGCACGGCGACTACTTCACCGACGTCAACGCCATGCCGGCCGCTGTCCAGACGCTGACCATGCGCAGCGGCTCCCGCGTCGACCAGGTCGGTGTCAGGCTGACCAACGGCACCACGCTGACGCACGGCGGCAGCGGCGGCACGCAGTCGTCACTCACGTTGGGCAGCAACGAATACCTCACCTCGGTGACCCTGTGCGAAGGCAGCTACCAGGGCCACACGCGGATCTTCTCGGCGCAGTTCGTCACCAACCTCGGGCACGCGCTCGCCGGCGGTTCCACCACCTCGGACTGCGTCACCCGAACCGCGCCCACCGGCTGGCAGATCGCCGGTTTCCACGGCCGGTCCGGCGACGAGCTCGACAAGGTCGGCGTCATCTACACCGCACGCTGAACGGTGAGCAGCTGGGTGACCGGTCGCGCGCCGATGCCGTGCACCAGCACACTGCCGAGCACGCAGACCACCGTGATCACCAGGATGGTGTCGGCGGTCGACCCCTCCGGCAGCCGGTTGAACGCCAGCAGCCCGAACACGATCGAGGTAGTGCCGCGGGGCCCCAGCGCCCCGACGAGCAGCCGCTCACGCCCGGAGAACTTCGAGCCGATCAACGACAGGAGGACCGGTCCCACCCGGACCACGGTGAGGGCCAGCGCGCAGAACACGACCACCTGCCACGGGATCCCGATCAGGACGGTGAGCACGGCGGCGATGCCGACCATGAACCACATGATCATGGTCAGCACGGTGGTGATGTCCTCGAGCAGGTGGAAGTCCTGGCTCAGCGCGTGGGTCGCACCGGCCGGCGCGGTGCGAAGCCGGCGCGCCTTGACCAGCCGGTGCACGTACCGGAAGGCGACGCCGCAGATGAACGAGGCGACGAACCCGTTGCCGTCGATGCCGACGGTGACGGTGTAGGTCAGCAGCGGGGCGAGCAGCACGGTGATGCGGCCGGACTGGTCGGTCATCCAGCCGGCTCGCTCCGCCGCGTTGATCAGCAGCGCCAGCACGGTGCCGAGCACGACGCCGACGACGAGGGCCTTGAGCGCGAACGGCACGGCCGTGCCCAGGGCGTCCAGCGGCGTGCGCTGCTGGTCGTGATCGCCGGCGAGGATCAGCGCGAACAGGAACAGCGGCGACACGATGCCGTCGTTGTAGCCGCTCTCCACGTTCAGGGCGCTGCGCACGCGGGTCGGCAGCCCGCGGTCGCGGACGAGGCGCTCGGCCGGGGCGAAGTCGGTCGGCACCACGACCCCGGCGATCAGCAGCAGCACCGGCCACGGCAGGCCGGGGAACAGCAGCCAGCCGAACGCCATCGCCAGCAGCAGGCTCAGCGGCAGGGCGATCAGCAGCACCCGGGCGACCGGGCCGGCGGAGCCGCCGAACAGGCGGCCGCCGCGGACCTCGGTGGCGTCGGTGAACAGCAGCACCGCGAGGATGATCTCCGCGGCCTGCTGCACCGCCTGCGTGTTCAGCACGGCCGACAGCGAGTCCTCGTTGAGCAGGCCGACGGCGACGCCGGCCAGCACCATCACCACCGGCGCGCCGAGGTTCCACCGGTCCAGCCGGGCGGCCGCGAGCGACCGGACCATCAGCGCGACGGCGATCGCGAGGAAGAGGGAGTTCATTCGACCGATGCTCGTTTTCGTCGTCGGGCCGGGGCGGCTCGGATCATAATCGACCGGGTCCACATCGGACCTTGCCAGCCGGCCCTTTCGACGAATTCGAGTCACGTCCGCGCTGTGGCCTTCGGCACCCCGTAGCGGCGCTGGAGATACCACTCGGCGGCGACCACCGGGAGCACGATGCCGACCCAGACGCTGCCGCTGGCGATGTCGTGCGAGATCGCGAGGCCGTCGCCCCGGTAGATCGGCCCGGTGGCCTGCGACACGACGAGCATCGCGACCACCGGCGTCACGAGCCGGCTGAACAGCGAGGCGAACGTCAGCGCGTAGTTGCGGATCATCCACCGGCGGTGGTCGGCGAACCGGCGCTGCCGGGCGGCCCGGTAGCCGGCCACGGCGGTGATGATCCACGCCACGTCGATCGCCACCAGCCCGGCCTGGTTGGACACGCCGAACGCCGCCAGCGCGGCCATCGGGATCGCCAGCACCGAGGACGGGAACACGCCGAGGAAGAAGTAGGCGCGGCCGGTCCAGCGGTGCACCCGCGGGTGGTTGTTGCGCAGCCAGGGCCAGAACTGGGCCAGGCCCGTGACCGTGGCCACCGTGGCGGTGAAGATGTGGCCCACCAGCACCACGTATTCCCAGACCTGGTCGAAGTGCACCCGGCTGGTGCTCATCTCCGGCGGCACGTAGACCCGCACCATGTAGATCAGGATCGCGATGGTCAGCACCGCGAACGAGATGAGCGGCCAGCGGCGCCGGCGTCGGCCGCCGGCGGCGGTGGTGGTCGGTTCCGGTCGTGTGATCACGGACATCTGCGTGGCCCCCTTGGCTGTGTGCGCCTAGATCCTGCTGCGGCGCGGCCGGTGGGGGCACTGGTTCTGGGGGCCTTCGTCGGGGTGGTGCTAGACCCACTACCCGACGGGGTGGAACGGCGCGTCGGCGGCCGGGCGGTGCCAGACGGGATCGGCGCAGTCGAGGCCCTGCGCGGCGAGCGTGCGCTTCAGGACCTTGTACGTCGCGGTGCGCGGCAACTCCGCGGTGATCCGCACGTACCGCGGCGCCTGCTTGGGGCCGAGGTCGGGCTGCGCGGCGAGGAACGTCGCGAAGTCGTCGGGATCGAGCGTGGTGCCGGGGCGGGACACCACCGCCGCCATCACCTGGTCGCCGACGGTCGGATCGGGAATCCCGTACACGGCGACGTGCGCGATGTCCGGATGCCGGGCGATGATCCGCTCGATCGGCGCGGTGCCGAGGTTCTCGCCGTCGACCCGCAGCCAGTCGCCGGTGCGCCCGGCGAAGTAGCAGTAGCCGTCCTGGTCGACGTAGCCGAGATCCCCGCTGTGGTACCAGCCGTTGCGCAGCCGGGCGGCGTTCGCCTCGGGATCGCCGTAGTAGCCGGCGAACCAGCCCGCGCCGGAGGTGTTCACCAACTCGCCGACGGCCTGCTCGCCGTTGCGCAACCGGCCGTTGGCGTCGAATTCGGCCGGCGGGCAAGGTTTTCCGGTGTCCGGGTCGAGGACCACGGTGCCGTCGGTGAGCTTGCCGAGCGCGGCCGGCGGCGTGTCCGGCGTCCGGACGATCGCCACGCCGCCCTCGGTCGAGCCGAAGCCGTCGAGCACCCGGCAGCCGAACCGCGCGGCGAACCGGGGGATGTCCTTCTCGGCGGCCTCGTTGCCGTAGACGATGCGCAGCGGATTGTCGGCGTCGTCCGGACGTTCCGGCGTGGCCAGGACGTAGGACAGCGGGCGGCCGACGTAGTTGGCGTAGGTGGCGCCGAAGGCGCGGACGTCGGGCAGGAAGCCGGAGGCGGAGAACCGGCGGCGGAACGCGAGCGTCGCCCCGGCCGCGAGTCCGACCGACCAGCCGGCCATGATCGCGTTGGAGTGGAACATCGGCATCGACAGGTAGACGGTGTCCGATGTGGACAGAGCGAAGCGGTCTGCCAGCATGCGGCCGGGGAACGCGATCTTGCCGTGGGTGCACCGGACCGCCTTGGGATCGCCGCTGGTGCCGGACGTGAAGATCAGCATCAGCAGGTCGTCCGGGGTGGCGGGCGCCGGCGCCGGCGGCGCGTCCGCGGCTGTCATCTCCCGCCAGGCGGGGGAGTTCACGTCGATGATCCGGTCGGCGTCGACGCCGAGATCCAGGCCGGCCAACAGGTCCGCGTGCCGGGACTCGGTGAGGACGAGCTGGCAGTCGGCCAGCCGGACGTCGCGGGCCAGGGCCGGGCCGCGCCGGGTGGTGTTCAGGCCGACCAGGACCGCGCCGGCCAGCGCCGCGCCGCCGAGCGCGAAGGAGAACTCCGGCAGGTTGTCGGCCAGAATGCCGATGTGGAAGGGAAGTTCGGGCCGGCGCAACGCGCGGAAGGCCGCCGCGTAGGCGGCCGAGGTGCGGATGTGGTCGGCCCAGGACCACGAGGAATCCTCGAACCGCAGGCCCGGGTGGGCGTCGTCCGCTCGTGCCAGTAGCAGGTCGGTGACGGTGGGCGTGTCAGGGCCTGCCATGACCGGGACAGTACACACCGTTCACTCCGGTGGCAGCCCCCAGACGGTGATCACTCGCCTTGGTCACCGGCCAGCGCCGCGAGCTCGTCCTCCGTCCAGGCCAGCCGGCCGGCCGCCAGATCCGCCAGCGCCCCGCGTACCCAGGTCAGCTCGGCGGTGGTGATCGCCAGCAGGTAGTCCGAGTCCATGGTCAGAATCCGCGGCAACCCGTCGGTCTTCTTGTGGGCGGCCACCGCGGCCTCCAGCGCCGCGGCGCGGCGGGTCAGGGCGTCGGCGATGGCGTCCGGGGCCAGCATGGTCAGCAGCGACAGCGCGGCCGGGAACTCCGGGTACTCCTGTTTGGGCGTGGCCAGCATGGCGTCCAGCCACTCGTGGGCGGTCGCGCTGCCGGCCTCGGTCACCTCGTAGACCGTCCGCTCGGGGTACTGGGCGTCCCGGCCGGTCTCGCGGACGGCGATCAGGCCCGCGGCCAGCAGTCGCTCCATGGTCCGGTACAGGCCGGCCCGCTGGTCCACGTTGACGACCTGGTCCTTGCCCCACTCCTTGAGCAGCCGCTGCACGCCGTATGGATGCAGCGGCCGGTAGTGCAGCAGGGACAGCACGGTGAGGGCCAGCGGCGAGCTCTTGGTCATGCCGTCATGCTACCCACAATCGAACTAGTTGACATCAACTAGTCGCAGTGCAACTATTGGTCGCGAGCAACCACCAGCGGAGGGGGAGTTTCGATGTTCACCACGGGATCAGTGACTTCGGCCGACGGCACCACGATCGGCTACCGGCAGGTCGGCGCCGGCCCCGGCGTCGTGCTGCTGCACGGCTCCAACCAGCACGCGGGCAGCCACCTGAGCCTGGCGCAGGCGCTGGCCGACCAGTTCACCGTCTACCTGCCGGACCGGCGGGGCCGGGGCGCGAGCGGGCCCTACCCGGCCGACTACGGCGTGCGGCACGAGGTCGAGGACCTCGCCGCGATCCTCGCGCACACCGGGGCCCGCAACGTGTTCGGCGTCAGCGCCAGCGGCGTCGCCGTGCTGGAGGCCGCGCGCACGCTGCCCGGCGCCATCGACAAGGTCGTCGCCTACGAGCCGGCGTTGCTGATGGACGGCACGAAGCACACCGCCTGGCTGGCCCGGTTCGACGACGAGATGGCCCGCGGCAAGGTGGCCGCCGCGCTGATCACCAGCATGTTCGGGCTCGACCTGGCGCCGGCCGCCATGCGGATCATGCCGCGGTTCCTGCTCGAGGCCGTCACCGAGAAGTTCATGAAGGCCGAGGAGCGCGACGCCGCACCCGACGCTGTGACCATGCGCCGGCTGGCACCGACGCTGCACTACGAGGGCGTGCTGCTGGCCGAGATGGAGGGCACGGTCGACCAGTTCGCCGCGGTGAAGGCGCAGGTCCTGCTGCTGCGCGCGGGCAAGGGCCTCCAGTTCCTGCACCCGGCGATCGACCGACTCGCCGCCGTCGTGCCGAATGCGACAGTCGTCGACCTGCCCGGGCTCGACCACGGCAGTGCCGCCGACGTCAGCAAGGCCAACGCCGGCGGCCGGCCGGATGTCGTCGCCGCGCAGCTGCGGGCGTTCTTCTCCTGACGTCAGCCCGCCGCGGCCAGGCTGAGGGCGAGCGTGCCGGTCGAGGTGTAGTCGTCCGCGGGCTCGTTCGTCGCCCACGTGAGGATGTTGTCCAGGTACCGGACCGCGGTGGAGTCGTAGGTCTTGTACGAGGGGTCGCTGCACGCCCGGTAGCCGTCGGGCAGCGGGTCGATGGTGTCGAACTGGTGGGCGTCGGTCGGGCCGCTCGCCACGCCGCCGACCGCGATCTTGCCGCTGCCGGTGAGGCTGCCGGACAGGTTGGCCACCTGGTTGTGCACGCACTTCGGGAAGTTGCCGGAACCGATCAGCATCGAGATGCCCCACGCGTTGGATCCGAGGACGTAGTCGCGCTGCTGGGTGGCGAAGGCGTCGTAGTCGTGCTTGCCGGTCAGCCGGCCGTACAGCAGCGCGGTGGTCATCAGGCCGAAGGTGTGGGTGGCCCCGTCGCCGTCCTGCATCGGCCAGCCGGTGCGGAACGGGCTCTTGGCCGCCTGCGCGACCGCTGCCGACAGCTGACGGGCCAGGTCACCGGTCAGCTGGGACTCGGTGACGGCCAGCTTGGGGGCGCCTGCGCGACGCAGCAGCGTGACGAGGTCGGCGTGGGCGAGCGCGCTGGTGTCGTACAGGTTGAGGGAGTCGTGGTTGCTGCTGGCGATGTACGCCTTGGCGTACTTGCCGGCGTCGGTCGCCCAGCCGGTGGCGCGGTTGTCGCCGAGCGCGGTGGCGGCCAGGGAGAGCTCGGCGGCGCCGAGCTCCAGGTCGTCCAGGTAGGAAGACTCCGGGTAGTACTCGTGGGGGAAGACCGAGACGATGCTGCCGCCGGCGGTGTTGGCCAGCGCGTAGATCGTCGCCGCCGTGGACAGGTACTGAGCGGCCTTCGCCTTGTCGGTGGCGGCCAGGTTCTGGGCCGCCAGCGCGAACGACGCCGCCATGCGGCCGGCCAGGTTGGGGCTGATCTTCTCGCCGGGCTTGTTGGCCGCGAACACCGGCCGGTACTTGATGTAGTAGTTCTTGTCGCCGACCGGCGCGGTCAGGGCGTCGTCGGCCTCCGGCAGCCGCCACACCTCGTGGTCGCCGACGAAGTTGTCCTTGGGATTGCCGATGCCGATGCCGACCTGCGCGTACAGGACGCCGTTGCGGGCGTCCCACATCTTGTTCAGGTAGTCCAGGCCGTACTGCGCCTCCGCCGCCAGTGCCGCGTTCGGGTGAGCCCGTTGCGACAGCAGGAGATTCGTCACCGAGTACGAGGCCGTCGCGGTGAACTTGAGGAAGTCGCCGGCGTCGAACCAGCCACCCGAGGCGTCGATCGTCGTGCCGGTCTTGGTCATCTTGCTGGTGATCGTCTCGCCGTCGAACGTCGGCGTCTGGTAGACGGCGGCCGTCTTGTCGGTGAGGTGGCTCGGCTTGCGGTTCATGACGCCCGGGATGACGTCCGCGCCGTCCCGCTGCATCTGGAAGAACGTCACCGTGTCGTCGGCCAGCGGGGCGAACAGGGTGCTGGCGCTGTCCACCCGGAAGGCCGGGGAGACGGTGCCGCCGACCTTGATCTGGTACGTGCCGGCGGTCTTCAGCGCGGAGACGTCGATCGGGTAGACCGCCGAGTACGCGGTGCTCCACTTGCCGGTGCTGGCGCCGACCTTGCCGGTCAGCACCGACTTGCCCGCGGCGTCGGTGACCGTGAAGGTCGCGCCGGCGTTCGAGGTGGTGCCCATCAGGTAGGCGGCCTTGGTCTCGCCGGTCGCGTAGCCGACCTCGTCCACCCGGATCTGAGCGGTGGTCGCCGCCGCCGCGGGCACGGCGGCGCTCACCGACGCGACCGCGGCCATCGCCGCGATCGCTGCTGTCGCAACTCGCATGGGTTCCTCCGGTGCAGGGGCCGGCGGCAGGCCACAGTTAGGAAAGTTTCCTAATTATTGTGGAGGACGTTACTTGCTGCCAAGGGGCCGGTCAACGCGCCCGTCGGCGATGCTGTCGAGCAGCCGTTCGGCCAGCGCCAGGATGCCGTCCCGGAGTTCGGGTGGTTCCTCGACGACGAACGGCGAGTCGAGGCCGACGAGCACGCGGGGCACCCAGTCCAGGCGCTCGGCCCGCAGGCGCAGCCGAACCCAGCCCGGCTCCCCGTCGATGGGTTGGACCGACGCGATGCCGGCCGGCAGCCTTGAGCGGACGGCGTCGGCGTCTCCCCGTACCCGTACGGAGACCGAGTGCTGCCAAGGGGTTCGGGCGAGACCGTCGAGCACCCGGGCCGCCGGGTCGAAGTCGGCCGGCACCTCGAACGTGCCGTCGCCGACAGCGGTGTGAGCGATGCGGTCCAGCCGAAACGTGCGGATGTCTCCGCTGGCGGAGTCGGCGCCGGTCACGTACCAGCGGCCGGAATGAGCGACCACGCCGTACGGGTGCAGGGTCCGGTCGGTGCGGCGGCCGTCGCGGCCGGTGTAGGCGATCGTCACGGGCCGGCGGTTGCGGGCGGCCTCGGCGAGCCGCAGCAGGATCGCGGTGGCCGGGGTGATCACCGGACGTGCCGGCGCGGTGAAGTCGGTGATCTGCAACAGCGCATCGAGGCGGGCCGCCAGCTGCTTCGGCAGCACTCGTCGCAGCTTGGCCACCGCTCCCTCGACCGCCGCCTCCGAGCTGGTCACCAGCCCGGCGCGGCGGCCGGCCACCAGCCCGAGCACGATCGCCAGCGCCTCGTCGTCGGTGAGCATCAGCGGCGGCATCCGGTAGCCGGCGGCGAGGCGGTAGCCGCCGTAGCGGCCGCGCACCGAGTCGATCGGGATGTCCAGGTCGATCAGGTGCGAGAGGTAGCGGCGGACCGTGCGCTCGTCCACGTCCAGCCGGTCGGCCAGCGTGGCCGTGGTGTGCGTGCCGCCGCCCTGCAGGATCTCCAGCAGGGCGAGGACGCGGGCGGTAGGGCGGGCCACATCGACATCGTGTCATATACCGGGCGGAATCTGCCCGGTATTGGTTCTAGCGTCGTGGGCATGAGGATTTCTTCGCTGCGCATGATCACCGACGACGTCGCCCGGCTCGTCGACTTCTACGAGCACGTCACCGGCCTGACCGCCGCCTGGGCCACGCCCGACTTCGCCGAGATCGCCACCCCGGCGTTCACCCTGGCCATCGGCGGCACCCGCACCGTCGCCCTGTTCGGGCCCGGCGCCGCCCGACCTGCCGACAACCACAGCCTCATCGTCGAGTTCCTCGTCGACGACGTCGACGCCGAGTACAAGCGGCTGGTCGACAGGTCGGTCGACGTCGTCGCCGAGCCCACCGACATGCCCTGGGGCAACCGGTCCCTGCTCGTACGCGATCCCGACGGCACGCTCGTGAACCTCTTCACCCCCGTCACCGAGCAGGCGATCGCCAAGTGGTCGGCCTGAGCGAACCCGGCGCTGCTGTGGGCAGAACGGCCGTCGAGGTGCCGCTGAGATGCCCAGACTGTCGCCATGGACCTGGGATTTCGGGGCGAGGTCGCCGACTTCTACCACCGGTTCCGCCGTGGCTATCCGCCGGCGGTGATCGACTCGCTGGTGGACGCGTTCGGGTTGACCGCCGACGACGTGGTGGTGGATCTCGGCTGCGGAACCGGCCAGCTGGCGCTGCCGATCGCCGACCGCGTGCGGTCGGTGGTCGCCGTCGACCCGGAGCCGGACATGCTGCTGCGCGGACGCCGGGCCGCCGCTGAGCGCGGGGTCGACAACGTGAGCTGGGTGATCGGGGCCGACACCGACATGCCGGCGCTGGGCGCGCTGCTCGGCGACCAGCGGGTGGGGATGGTGGCCGTCGGTCAGGCACTGCACTGGATGCGGCACGACGAGTTGTTCCGCGCGACGGTTCCCGTCGTCCGGCCCGGCGGCGGAATTGCCGTGGTCGCCAACGGAACACCGTTGTGGCTCCAGGATTCCGCGTGGTCCCACGCCTTGCGGGACAGCCTGGCTGACTGGTTCGGCAGCAAGCCGTCCGCCGCCTGCGGCACGGATGACGCCAGCCGACAACGATACGGCGACAGCTTGACCGCCGCCGGTTACGACGTGGCCGTCACCGCTGTCGACTACACCGACGAGCTCAGCTTGGAACAGGTCGTCGGCGGTGTCTATTCGGCGCTGCCCGTCGACCGGCTGCCCGCTCCGGCGGAGCGTCCACGGTTCGCCGAGCGGCTGGGCGAGGCGCTCCAACCGCATCGGCCGTTCATCGAGCGGGTTCGGGTGACGATCCTGACCGGCCGGCGTCGGTGATCCAGGTGGCGACCTGAGTCCGGGAGGTGCAGCCCAGTTTGACGAGGATGCGCCGGATGTGGCTGTCGACGGTGTGGTCGGAGATGTGCAGGCGGGTGGCGATCTGCCTGTTGCTCAGGCCCTCGGCGACGAGGTGGGCCACCTCGGCCTCGCGCGGGGTGAGCGGGCCGGCGGCTGTGCTGGTGGCGGCGGCCGGGGCGGGTTCGCCCAGCGCGAGCGCGATGGCGTCGGCACGGCTCAGGCGTCGGCCGTCCTCGAGGCACGCCTGGTAAGTGGTGTCGCCAAGGGCGGCTCGGGTGGCTGCACGGGCGGTGTCCAGCGCTGGAGTCAGGTACGGCCGCAGCGTGGTGCCGGCGCGGAGGGACTCGGTGGCGCCGAGCAGTTGGGCGGCGAGCCGCTGCTGCTGGGTTGCGGCGGCGTGGCAGGCGAGCGCGCCGAGGACGTGGTGCTGGGCGACCCGGTCGTCGAGGCGGCGGGCGATGTGCAGGGCCTCGGCGAGCAGCGGCCGCGCCTCGTCGAAGTCCGGCGTGGCCAGGGCGAGGTTGGCCAGCATCATCTCCAGCGCGTACAGGTCGTCGACCGCGCGGCACCGGCGGATTCCGTCGGCGGCCGCGGTCCGGACGGTGGCGAGGTCGCCGTCGAAGAGCCCGATGATCGACTCCGCCTGGCGCACGGAGATGGTGGACAGATGGTCGTTCGGCGCGAGACCGGCGGCGGCCTCGAGCAGATCGTGGCCGTCCTCGCCGGCGGTGTGCGCGACGATGGCGGCCAGCGTCAACGCATGCACCTGAACGGGGACGAGACCGGCCCGTTCGGCGGCGGCCGCGGCCCGTCGGAGCAGCGGACCGGCGGTGTCGGCATCGGCCTGGAGCACGGCGAGAAACCCGCGCATGAACTGGGCGAGGAGGTGCTCCCCGGCGTCCAACTCGTCGAGCCAGCGGACGCCTTCGCTGGTGGCGCGGGTGGCCCAGAACCACCCCGCGGCGGCGGCGAGATCGAGCCCGAGCCGCCGGTCGCCGCGGAGCACGCATTGCCCCAGCACGGACCGGATGTTGTCGATCTCGACGTCCATCCAGGCCAGCCACTCGAGCAGGCGGAAACGGACCTGCGGCAGCGACTCCAGGCAGCGGTCGCGGTAGTACTCCGCGCAGCGCCGTTCGAACGATTCCTGTTCACCGGCCTCGCGCAGCTTGATGCCGGCGTACTCGCGCATGGTCTCGTGCAGCCGATAACACGCCACCTCGCCGACGTCGTCGCGGATCAGCAGCGACTTGTCCACGAGCGACGCCACCGCATCCAACACGCCCGCAGCCGGAAGGTCCTGCGCGCAAACGGATTCGACGTCGTCCACGGTGAACCGTCCACCGAAGACGCACAGCCGCCGCAGCAGGGCCTGCTCGTCGGCGGTCAACAGGTCGTGGCTCCAGTCGATGGTGGCTCGCAGCGTGTGGTGGCGCGGCGCCACCGCCTGGCCACCGGTCAGCAGGGCGAACCGATCGGCGAGGCGGGGAAGGATCTGCGCCACCGACAGGACCCTGGTCCGGACCGCGGCCAGCTCGATCGCCAACGGCAGGCCGTCGAGCCGGCGGCACAGCTCGACCACCGCCGACGCGTTCGCGGCGGTCAGTTCGAACCGGCCGATGGCCGTCGCACGCTCCACGAACAGCTGTACGGCCTCGTTCTGGCGCACCTGTACCAGCGACGCCTGAGCCAACGGAAGATCGAGCGGCGGCACTGTGACGACATGCTCGCCCGCCACCGACAGCGGTTCCCGGCTGGTGACGACCACGCACACACCCGGCGCGGTGTGCAGGATCCTGCTCAGCAGCGCGGCGGTGGCCGCCAGCAGGTGCTCGCAGTTGTCCACCACCAACAAGAGCCGCTTGTCACGCAGATACGACAGCACCAGCTCCGCCGGTTCGGCGGCTTGATCCCGTAGGTCGAGCCCGGCCAGCACGGCGTTGGCCACCAGGCCTGGATCCCGTAGATCGGCCAGCTCGACCAGCCACGTCCCGTCCGGGAAACCGCGGGCCAGCTCGGTCCCGGCCCGCAGGGCCAGGCGCGTCTTGCCGACCCCGCCCGGACCCACGAGGCTGACCAGCCGCGCCTTGGCGAGCTTCTGCCGGACCTCGGCCAGCTCCCGGCGGCGACCCACGAAACTGGTCGCATCGGCCGGCAGGTTGCCCGGGCGGCGCGCAGGTCTGGCCATGACCCCTCGAACCCTACTATCCCGCGCCCATCACGAATTCCCGTGATACCGGGCGGCCGGCGCCGTTCCTACGGTGGCCGGTGTGACCACGGCAAACACCCTGATCGCCCCCGATGCAACGATGTCGCCCCGGGCGAGGGCGAGGCTGGCCGGCGTCTTCGAGGCGCTGGAGGGAACGGCGTCGGCCGGCGGCCAGGTGGTGATCCTCGGGCAGTTCGTCGTGCCCGGCGGGGACGCCGCCACGGCGCACAACATCCTGGCGCACGAGACCCTGTTCCGCTTCGGGTTCCTGCTGTCCCTTGCCGGCGTGGGGTTCCACCTCGCCTGGGGCCTGCTGATCTACCAGGTGCTCAAGCCGGTGAACCGCACGGTGTCGCCGGTCGCCGCCTTCATGGTGATCATCACCAGCGCCATGCAGGCGGTCACCGCGCTGCTCTACCTCGCTCCGCTGGTTGTGCTGAAGGGCGGCGGCGGTCAGGCTCCCGGGCTGGCCGCCGAGCTGGTCAAGCTGAACGGCGCCGCGTTCCAGGTCGACCTGACCTTCTTCGGGTTCTGGTGCGTGCTGACCGGTTATCTGGTCCTGCGATCGCGGTTCCTGCCCAGGCTGCTGGGCGTGCTGCTGATGGTCGACGGCGTCGGCTGGAGCCTGTATCTGTGGCCGCCGCTGGCCACCGCGCTGTTCCCGGCCATCGCGGTGGCCGCCGGGCTGGCAGAGGTGCCGATGCAGGTGTGGCTGATCGTCCGAGGCGTGAACAACGGGAGATGGTACGAACAGGCGGGGATCAGTCCAGCAACGCCGTGATCGACATGCCCAGCGCGGCCGCGTGCTCGGTGCCGGCGACGACTTCTCGTTCGCCGGCAGCCGCGTCGCCGGGCCGGCCGCGCAGCAGCAGCGCCTGCCCGTAGCGGATTCGACACACGACGACGGCGGGCCAGTGCCCGAGGGCGAGGTTGTGCTGGATCGCGGTGTGCAGATGTCGCACCGCGCGGTCGATGTCGCCGGTGGTGAGCGCGGCGATGCCCAGCGAGTGGTGGGCGGAGCCGAAGCAGGCCACGGCCAGGCTGGGCATGATCGGCAGGTCGGCGAACGGCCGGAGCTGCTCGTACACCTGGGTGGCGGTGGCGGTGTCGCCGAGCCGGTACGCGGCCTCGGCGATGCCGCTCATCGACACCAGCCACGTGCTCGACCGCGGCAGCGCGGCCAGGCCGTGACCGGTCAGGCGGGCCAGGGAGCTCGCGGCCTTGCGCTGGTCGCCGGTGATCGCCGCGGCGGCCGCCAGGGCGGCGAAGTAGGAGTTGTCGATGGTGCTGAGGGTGGTGGAGTGCACGAGTTCGTCCAGCATCGGCAGGACCTCGGCGAGCCGCCCCTGGAACCAGCGGATCGCCACCAGCTGCGCGCCGTACCAGCCCATCGCGTCGGCGTCGCCCGCCTCCTGCCCGAGCTCGGCGCAGGACAGGGCCAGCTTCTCCGCCTCCTCGAACCGGCCGGCGCGGATCGTCAGCATCACGCGCATCGCCGTCACGGCGAAGCCGACCGCCAGGTGCTCGCGGTCGGCCAGCAGGTGCTCCAGCTCGCCCAGCCGTCTCTCGGCGTGCGGGTCGGCCGCCATGAACAGGTCGATGGTGTGCCACAGCAGGCCCATCAACCGGTCGATGGGCCGCCCCGTCCGGTCGCTCTCGCCGATCAGCTCCAGGGCGAGCGTCTGTCTCAGCCGGCCGTGGTCGGGGCCGAGCACGCAATGGTGAGCGATGCTCAGCGCCTCGGCGTGCGCGACCGGGTCGCCGGCCAGGCGCGCCTCGGCGAGCACGGCGAGGATCTCGTCGTGCTCCGCGTGCTGGTACTGGGACTCGCCGGCGAGGCGGATCCGGAGCCGCAGCGCCAGCGGCGACCGAGGATCGACGGCAGCCAGCGCGTGCCGCAGCCGTGACCGCATCTGGTTCGCGGTGGTCGCCGTGCGATGTTCGTGCACCCACAAACCGCACAGTCCCAACACTGCCAGCGCCTGACCGGCGGCGTCGCCGGCCTGTTCGGCGAGGCGGAAGGTGATCTCGAACTGCTGCCGGCTGGTCAGCAGGCTGCCGTCGACGCACAGCGCCTGCGTGCCGGCGGCGAGCGCCGCTTCGAGCTGGTCGGTGTGCTGTGCGCGTTGTGGGCCGGGGCCGAGCAGGTTGTCGTCCTGGGTGAGGATCCGCCGGTGGATGTCGGTCAGCACCGGCGACGGCTCGACGCCGAACTCCTCGATCAGCACCAGCCGGGCGCGGCGGAACGCCTCCAGCGCGTCGGTCTGCCGGCCCGCGCGGTACAGCGCCGTCATCAGCTGGCCCCACAGCCGCTCGTTCTCGGGATGGCTCGTGGTCAGCCCCTCGAGCTCGGCGACGAGGTGCTGGCCGTGGCCGGTCGCCAGCTCGGCGTCGATCCGGTCCTGCACGGCGTCGTGGCGCAGCTGCGCGAGGCGGCGTCCCTCGGACGTCAGGGCGGGCAGACCCGGGAAGTCCTCGTAGGCGTCGCCCCGCCACAGGCGCAGCGCGGCCGCCAGCTGTCCGATCGCGACGTCCGGACGGCCGGCCTCCAGCGACCGATGGCCCGCCGCCGCCAGCCGTTCGAAGCGGACGGCGTCGACCAGGTCGGGGTCGCCCCGCAACAGGTAGCCGGGGGCGCGGGTGATGATCAGCTCCGGCGACCCGATCGCCTTGCGCAGCCGCGAGACGTAGGTGCGCACGGTCCGGTCCGCGTCCAGCGGCGCGTCCAGTCCCCACAGCAGCTCCACCAGCGCGGACACGGCGACCGGGTGGGCGTCGGCGGCGACCAGCCGCGCGAGTAGGGCCCGCAGCCGCGGCCCGCCGAGGTTCACCGGCACGCCGTCGACGTCGACCTCCAGACAACCCAGCACCCGGATGTCAACGACACGCGGAATATCGCCCACACCGCCCCCAGCACAGGTTGTGTCACCTGCCAGGACAGGAGCGGCGGCCCGTTTGTCGGATACGTCGGACCGTGCCGGCGCTGCTGATCGGCGGAGGGGTTGGCGCCGGTCAGGGGATGATCAGCACCTGCCCGGGGAAGATCACGTTCGGGTTGGCGATGCCGTTGGCCGCCGCGATCGCCTGGTACGTGGTGCCGAAGCGCGCGGCGATGCCCGACAGCGTGTCGCCGGGCTGCACGGTGTAGGTGCGGCGGGCCGGCTCGGGCCCGTCGATCAGCAGCACCTGGCCGGGGAAGATCCGGTTCGGATCGGCGATGCCGTTGATCTGCTGGAGATGCTGCCAGGTGGTGCCGAACCGGGCGGCGATGCCGGACAGCGTGTCGCCGGCCTGCACGGTGTACGTCCGACCGGACGGCGGCGGTGGGGGCGGGGGCACCGGTCCGGAGCCCCCGAGGGTGAGGTCGGCGAGGGTGAACGCGCCGACGGTGACGTCCCGGTCGACCGGCCCGGCGACACCCGGCACGACGCCTTCGTCGCTATGCTGGTGCAGGGCGAGCCGGGGATGGCTGTAGCCGCCGGTGTCGCCGGGCGCGCCGTTGAACAGGGCGAGCCAGACCGCCACATCGCCGTCGGCCCATTCGTCCGGACGCAGGGTGTTGCGCCAGGTGGACAGGCTGGCGTAGACCGCGACCCGCTGCACGCCGGTGGCCTCGCGCAGCAGTCGGATCCAGTCGGCGACGAATCCGTTGGCAGTGCCCGCATCCCAGTGGATGTGGTCGGTCGGCGAGTCCTCGATGTCCAGCATCGGGAGGAAGGAGCCGGCGCCGAGCACCCCGAGCTTGGTGGCCATGCCGGCGAACGTGTCGACGTTCGCGCCGACGCCCGGACCGGGGTCGCCGAAGTGGTAGCCGCCCGCCGCGATGCCCGCGCCCCGAGCGCCGTCCACCTGCGCGACGCAGGTCGGCGAAAAGTAGTAGTCCCCCTGCGTGAGCTTCACGGAAGTGTAGGAGATGTTGTTGCCGCTGACAGCGTTCCAGTCGGTGACGTTGTTCCACTGCGACACGTCGATTCCGAAGTCGGGCATGGATTCCCCTCCTGTTGCGGACGTCGGCGACGACCATGCCAACGCGCGTCGACAATCCGTCGACAACGCTCGTCAGAAACGCACCGCGGCGAGGGTTGGCTGTCGACGGATTGTCGACGGGTCGTGCGACCGTCCACGCCGGAGGAGGGCGGGGGAGGAGCGGGGGCATGGCTGTGTTGGGACGGACGCGGGAGGTAGCGGCGCTGCTGCGCGCCGTGACGGATGCGTCGGCGGGCAGCGGGTCGGCGCGGATTCTGTTGGGGGAGGAGGGGATCGGGCGGTCCACTGTGTTGCGGCACCTCGCGGACACGGTGTCGTGCCGGGTGCTGTGGGTGCGGGGCTGCCGGGCCGAGGCGGAGCTGCCGTTCGCCGGCGCCGCGCAGCTGCTCGGCGGCCTGGGGGAGCACTTCGCGCAGGTGCCGCCAGCGCGGCGGCGGGCGTTGGAGGTGGCGCTGGCGCTCGCGGACGGACCGGCGCCGAACGTGCTGGCGGTCTGCGCCGGGGCACTGGACGTGTTGGGTGCGGCCGCCAAGCGGGGACCGCTGCTGGTGCTGGTGGACGATCTCCAGTGGATCGACCCGGAGTCCCGGCTGCTGCTTGCCTACGTCGGGCGGCGGCTGGCGCGGGAGCGGATCGCGCTGGTGATGGCGCTGCGCGAGATGCCCGCCGACCCGGAGCCGGAGCTGCCCGTGGTGGCGCTGCGCGGCTTGAACGTTGCGGACAGTCGCCGGCTGGCCCGGTCGCACGGGTTGACCGCGCACGATCACGAGGTGGCGGCGGCTGTCGAGGCGACCGGCGGAAACCCGTTGGCACTGCTGGAGATGCTGACCGGTGCCTCGAAGCGGACGGTGTGGCACGACGTGCTGGCGGAACTGCCCGAGGCGACGCGGCGGGCGCTGTTGGTGCTGGCCGTGGCCGGGCCGCTGGAGCCGGCGTCGCTCGATGCGACGCTGGCCGAGCTGGAGCTTTCGTTGCACGACCTGGATCCCGCCGAAAGGCTGGACTTGGTGACCGTCGGCGACCAGTTCCGACTGCGGCACCCGCTGCTGGGGGCGGCGCTGACCGCGGTGACGCCGACCGCGACCAAGCGGGCGGTTCATCGCGCGCTGGCCGCTACATCGGAGCCGGATCGGCAGGCGTGGTACCAGTCGATGGTCACCGCAGGTCCGGATGACGAGTTGGCGACACGCCTCGCCGGGATCGCCCGGCGGGCGGGGGAACGCGCCGATCATGAGGCGGCGGCCCGGTTCATGCACCGCGCGGCCGATCTCACCGGGGCTTTGCCGGCAAAGGCGGAGCGGCTGCTCTCCGCGGCGGCGTCAGCGATGCGGGACGGGGCCGGCGAGCGGGCGGTGTCGTGGTGCCGGCACGCCATCGCAATCCGGGCCGATCCCGGTCTCCTGCCGGCCGCCACGGTGATCTCCGGACGTGCGCTGGCCGTGGCCGGCCGACACCGGGAGGCCTACGACACGCTCACCGATGCGGCATCGAGGGTCGCACGACACGACCCTGTGGCGGCGGCCGTGCTGCTGTGCGAGGCGACGGTGCCGGCAACAGTTCTGGGCCAGGGGCGACTGGCCTGCGAAGCCGCCGGCGAGGCCGAGTCGCTCGCCGGCGGCGCGCCGCTGCCCGCGCGGGCACGGTTGCAGGCCACGGCGGCACGCGTTTTGCACGGCCTGCCGGACAAGGCGGCATGGCCGGACGGCGAGGCGGCGTTGCCGTCGGTGGACGAGCTCGCCGGCGACACGATGTCGTTGGTGCAGGCGGCAACCGTGCACCTGTGGGCGGAACGGCCGGAGGCGGCGCGGATGGCGGTCAACGCGGCGATCGACCGCCTGCGGCGCGGCGGTTCGCAGTCGCTGCTGGCCGTCGCGTTGACGGTACGCAGCGACCTCGCCTTCCGCGCCGGCCGGTGGATGTCGGCACAGGCCGACGCCATGGAGGCCGTGAAGGCCGCTGAGTCCAATGGAACCGTCGCGTTCGGACTGATCGCGCTGGCGCGACTCGACGCCGTTCGGGGCGACGACACCCTGTGCGGCGAACGAATCGCCCGCAGCCGCCGGGAAGCCGGCCCGTACGGGATCGACCTGCGCCTGCTGCTGGAACCCGCGGTCGAAGGGCTGGCGGCGCTCGGCGCCGGCGAACCGGCAGCCGCGCTGGAGCCGCTGGAGGCCGCGTGGGCGCAGGCCCTCGAGGGTGGCGTGGGAAACCCGAACGTCGTGCCGTTCGCCGCCGATCTCGCCGAGGCAAATGTCCGATGTGGACATCGGAAGAGGGCGACGGAGGTGTTGTCCTGGCTGGAAGAACGGGCGGCCACGCTGCGGCTGGCCGGTCCCCTGAGAGGTGCGCTGCGCGGCAAGGGCCTGCTCGACGCTGACGTGGAACTGCTGGCCGCCGCCCGCCAGGCCTGCGACAACCCGTTCGAACTGGCCCGAATCCTGTTGTGCGAGGGCGAAGTCCTCCGCCGAACCCGTCATCCCGCCGCCGCCCGGCCGTCGCTGCGCAAAGCGCTGCGCCTGTTCGAAGGCCTCGGCGCAAAAGGCTGGGCCGAACGCGTCGCCACCGAACTGGCCGCCGCCGGCGAGCGCGACGTCACCGCTCCCGACAGGACCGTCGAAGTGCTTACCCCGCAACAGCTCCAGATCGCACGCCTGGTGGCGGCGGGCCGCAACAACGTCGAGACGGCCGAGGCGCTGTTCCTGTCCCGAAAGACGGTCGAGGGCCACCTCACCCAGGTGTACCGCAAGCTCCGCGTGCACTCTCGGACACAGCTGGTGAACGCCTTGTCACGCCTGGACAACACCCTTGGGGGAGCAGGGGCCGTGTTCGAGGGACACCACGTCGACATCGGACCGTGAGATCGAGGGAGCCACCCGATGCGGCCGGCCGGCTCCGGCAGCCAGAGTTGAGGAACAGCAACGCCAACGGCACGGGGAGAGACATGGACACCGCCAGCCAGATCGTGTTGCGCCTGGCCGATCCGTCGGCCCGACCGGGCGTGCTCACGGCTGACGCGCTGCTCGCCGTCGCCACCGTCGCCTACGACCTCGACCCGGCGCTGGCGACGGCCCCCGCGACGGCGGTCTTCGACCGGTTCGACCTGGCGGTGCCGCTCGGCTCGCACGTGAGCGCGACGGCGCAGTTCCGCCGCACCGGCGAGCCGATCCCGTGGGAGGTGGCCGCCAGCTGGGACACCGGCGCGGTGCCGCCGCCGGCCGCCGACGCGGTCTGGGCCGGCAGCATCGTGGTACGCACCGCGATCGTCACCGACACGATCGTCGGCGTCAGCACCGCCGAGCCCGACCTGGACGCCGCGTTCGCGGCCGCGCTGGCCGGACTGCCGGCGACCGCGACGCCCGACCAGGTCCGGGCGGCGCTGCGCGGCGCGGCCGCCACGGTGGACTCGCCGCCGCTGACCGACACCGAACTGGACGGGGTGCTGGCGGCCTTCGCCGCCGGTTCCACCGACGTCCGGGTCCTCGGTCGCGCGGTCGGCGGCCGCGAAACGCTCGTCACCGGCCTGCGGATGAGCCCGGCCGGACAAGATCCGGCCCCGGCCCCGGTGGCCCTGCCCGTCGTGGTGTCGTTCCTGGTCGCCGACGCGGCCACGAGCCCGCGAACGCTGTTGCAGGGCACCGTGGCCGCCCGGCTGGGCGCGGCCCGCTACCCCGCGGCGGCCGCCCCGGCCGGCGCCCCGGCACGCCTGCACGACCGCCTGGTCTGCTGGGTCGTGCCGGGGTCCCTGTTCGACGATCCCGGCTGGCCGGGCGGGGCGAGCGGCACCGCCGCCCAGCAGCGCGCCGCCCGGCTGACCGCCGCCCGGAGCTGGCTCGCCGGCCAGGGCGTCGCCGTCGTCACGGTGGATCTGCCGTGACGACGACCAAGTCCCGTCTCGCACGCCAACACCACGCCCGGAGACCGGCATGACATCTCTCGTCCAACCCGCCTTCCCCTTCGTCAACGTCACCGTCGACGCCAGCGCGCTGATCCCGACCGCGCAGCGCGCGCCGGGGGTCGTCGCGGTCGTCGGCAACGCCGACGGCGCCACCGCCCCGCCCTCGACGCCGCTCGTGGTGACCAGCCACGACGACGCCATCAACCTGTTCGGCAAGGCGAAGGCGGCCACCGCGCTGAGCAGCAGCCTCGACCTGGTGCTCCAGCAGGACCCGCAGCCGAGCAAGATCTACGGCGTCCGCACGCCGACGGCCGGCAACTACGCCGCCGCGCTGACCGGCCTGGAGGCCGCCGACGACGTCACGTTCGTCTGCCTGGCCAACGAGACGTCGATCGGCGCGGCCACCGCCGGCGCCACCGCGGCCACCGGCCTGCACGCGCTCACCGAGCACGTGGAGAACATGTCGGCCGCCGGCAGCCGCCGGATGGCTGTCGCGATGATCGACCCGACCCTGCCCCGCACCGCCACGTACGTCACCGACGTGCTGGCCACGACCAGCTACGGCTCGCTCAAGAGCCCGACCGGCCGGCTGATCCTCATCGCCGCCCGCGGCGCCACCACCAACGCGGCGGTCACGCCGGCTCCGGTGGCCGACGCCGCCGCGGCGGCGATGGGGGCGATCGCCGGCTACGCGCCCAGCACCAGCGTCGTGCTCAAGCAGGTGCGGGGCTTCACCGTCCCGGTCACCCAGCAGTACGTGCCGGCGGAGGTCACCGCGCTGGCCGCCGCGGGCGCGATCCCGCTGATCGACCCGGCGCTGATCCCGGGCTCCGGCCTGTTCTTCGGCGACGGCGGCGCCTTCTCGGCCGATCCCGCGTTCAACTACGTCGACGAGCGCCGGGCCATCGACCAGATCGAGTTCCAGCTGCGCGCCGGGCTGATCGGCACGGTCGGCGACGCGCGGATCACCAAGGCCGGCCTGACCACCGTGCGGGTGCGGGTGGAGAGCATCCTCGGCCCGCTGCTGCTCGGCGGCGTGATCGACGCCTTCTCGGTGAACATCCCACTGCTGTCGATCCTGACCCTGCCGGACAGCGCCCGCAGCGCCACCGACCAGGCCCAGGTCGTGACCGCCCGCCAGAACCGGCAGGTCTCCGTCCTCATCAGCGTCACCTACGGGCCGGCCGTGCACCGGCTCAACGTGACGCTCGCCCCCCAGTTCTGAGCAGGAGCCACGATGACGAATCCCGAGACCAGCTGGAACACCCGGCTGACGGTGCACTACACCGACGACAAGGGCGTCGATCACGAGATCTCGCCGATCCAGTCGTTCACCCCGACCTTCGCCACCACCGCGGAGCCGCTGCACAGCATCGAACGCACGCACGTCGGCGTGGTGGTGCAGCCCTACTCGCTGACGTTCTCCATGACGGTGAACGCGATCGGGCCGGCCAGCGCCCAGCTGACCGCGCTGGCGTTGAACGGCACCGAGTTCAGCATCTCGTTGCAGGAGAAGACCGGCAACGACTGGTCGTTCTCGACGATCGTGCTGCGGCGCTGCGTGCTCACCAGCGCCTCGCCGACGGCCGCCACCGTGACGGGTGCGCCGCAGGCGACGTTCTCCGGCTTCTCCATGCAGGTCGACGCCACCGACAGCCACGGCGCCAAGACGTCCGGGCCGCCGCAGGCGATCGGCTGACCAGAGGGGAACTCCCATGTCCGACGACTCGGCTCTCGACGACGGCAGCGGCGTGCTCGTCCCGCCGCCGCTGGACGGCCCGCCCGACGTGGCCGACGCGGACGGGCTGGTGCTGCGGTTCCCGGTGGAGATCGAGGTGCGGCTGGTGGCCCCGTTCGACCGGGAGCAGCTGGTCAGCGAGGCGCTGGATCGGCTGACCGCGGCGTTGGAGGGGCTGGCGTGACGACCGTGCAGGTGCCGGTGCGGATCCGGCTCGAGCTCGACGGCGACCAGCCGCATCCCGCGCTGGTGGAGTTGGTGGGCGCGGCGACGCAGAAGGCCACCACGCGCGCCCTGCGACGGGCCGGAGACGTGTCAGCGGTCGCCGGCTCGTCCTGGCCCGCGGAGGGCCCGGACGTCAGCGTGCGGTTCACCGGCGACCAGGCGCCGCAATGGTTGGCGGATCAGCTCACGGCCGGCGTGCACAGCGCCGTCGGAACCGCGGCGGCGCAGGCGCTCGCCGGTCCCCAGGCCCCGCCGGCCTACACCGTCACGCCGATCACCACCGCCATCAGCCTGCGGACGTTCACCACCGACGACGAGCTGGAGCTGGCCGCGCTGGCCTGGTACGGCGGCGCCCCGCCGGCGAAGTTCCTTGCCATCGCCCGAAACGGGGGCGGCGAGGCCTGGCAGTGGCTGGTCGAGCAGGGGCCGGGCGGCGAGTCGTGGGGCGTGCAGTCGCTCGGGTCGCTGCGGGAGTTCCACCTGCCGCCGGGGGCTGGGCCGGCCGAGGCCGTGGCCGGCTTCGGGCACCGCGCCGACGGGCTGCGTTTCGTGGACACCGCCGCCACCGCGGCCGCCCAGCGCCGGGTGTTGACCGGTCTGATCCTGGGGTACCTGCGCGGTGGATCCAGCCACGCGCCGGACAAACGGTTGGCGGCCAAGGCCGCCGAGCTCGCCGCCCGGTACCCGTGGACCCGGCCCGTGCTCGTCTACGAGTTCACCTACCGGGGCGCGGCGGTGACGTGGCTGCGAAGCCCGCACGACCTGACCCGCGGCACAGTGCCGGTGGCCATGCTGACCGAGGAGATCCCGGTCGAGCAGCTGCGCACCCGCGGCTACGGCGACTGCCCGCCGCTCACGCAGAGCCTGGTCGACCCGATTCCCGATGCCGGTTCCCCGTTCCTGCACGAACTCGCGCTGGAGGACTGGGACGCCGACGAGTACTCGGTTTTCAGCGACCTGATCGAGCAGATCGCCTTCGAGGCGGACGTGGCCCCGGGGCGGTTCGCCGCGTCGTTCGTGCTGGCGACGTTGGCCCAGATCGGCGACCAGCTCGAAGGGCTGGGCGAGCTGGACGCCACCTGGGCCCGGCAGTCGCAGCTCAAGCACGCCGCCACCGCGCTCGGGCTGATCAACGCCCTGATGTTCGCGGTCAGCAAGGCGATGCTCGACCGCGACCGCGCCAAGCGGCTGTCCTGCCCGCTCGCCGGCAACGCCGGCCAGTGGGCCACGCACCTCCAGAACCTCTACTTCCCGCTGCGGCAGCGGGTGATCGGCTCGATGTTCGTGGCGGCCTGCCAGGACGTGCTGCTGGCCAAGATGGAGAGCAGCGCGGCCGAGATCCAGCGCCGGATCACCGAGCAGGCCCAGTACATGGAGGTGACCCGGGCGACGCTGCTGATCCTGCTGTCCGACCTCGGCGAGCTGACCGACCTGCGGGACCGGATCAACGCCCGGGCGAGCGCCAACCGCCCTGCGGCCTACGTCGTCGGGCTCGCGCAGGGCTGGGACCGGGCGGCGTCCGACCTCGTCGCCCGCCTCGACCCGACCATCGAGTTCGACGCCGGGGACGGGGTGGTTTTCCGGGCCGGGGCGTACCGGATCCAGGACCGCCACGGCGTGTGGTGGTCCCGTGCGGACCTGGACGCGGCGATCGAGGCGATGCGCGCCGAGGCGTTCGAGATCGACCCGCTGCTGGCCCGGCTGACCGACATCCCCGACGTCGTGCGGCGCCTACGGGCGGCGCAGCAGCTGGACAGCGTCGGCCTGACGGGGCTGGCGACCGCCACCAACGCCGCGATCGACCGGGAGTTCCTGGGGCTGCTGGACGAGATCAGGGCGGAGAACGCCAAGCGCACCCCGCAGGTGCGCCGCGACCGTGAGATCGCGTTCGGGCTGGCCACGTTCCACGACACGGCCGGCAAGGGTGCAGCCGCCGAGCTCTCCGGCATCTACGCGAAGGCCGACGAGCTGCTGCGCCCGATGTTCGCCGACACGCAGATCTACCTCGACGGCCTGAACGCGTTGGCCAGGCACGAGATCGGCAAGGCCAACCTGCTGGAGTTCGTGAACCTGGCCGGGCTGCCGCTGCTCGGTGTGTTCTTCCCCGTGACGGCTTTCCTCATCGGCGCGGCCCAGGCGGTGTCGAACCTGCGGACGGCCTACCAGCACCGCGGCATCCAGGAGTCGCTGCTCGGCGGCGACGACATCATCTCGCGGGCCCAGGTCGAGGCCGAGCTGTGGGGCGCGTGGATCGGCGCGGTGCTGGCTTTCCTGCCGGAGCTGCCGAAGGGCGGCCGGGCGATCGGCTCGCTGTTCCGCGGCGAGCTCCGTGCCGGCCTGCGGGCCGGCATCCAGGAGCTCGTGACGCGGCTCGGCGAGGCCACCGTGCAGCGCCTCGTGCTCGCCTACGTCCGCGACGCCACCAAGGGCTGGCTGGTGAACCTGGCGCTGTCCGCCGCGATCGGGCGGTTCACCGCGGCGGTCGCGGCCCAGGTCGAGAAGGGCGGCGACGTCTCGGTGCTGGCCCTGCCGCAGCTGATCGACGACGCGCTGTCGCAGGCGGCGAGGGAGAACCCGCGGCCCGATGCCGACGGGGAGGGCCCGCGATGAGCCCGATCAATCTGCGTGACCCGCACATCCGCGCGCGGGTGCACTCGGCGCTGGGCGAGCATCCGCACCTGCCGGTGGCGATCGAGCGCATCTCCCGCGCGGCGGGGATTCCCGAGGAGCTGGTCAAGGGGCACCTCGAGGAGGCCGTGCTGGAGACGCTCGAGGTGTTGGGCGACCGGTACGTGAGCGAGATGGGCGCGGCGCTGGTCCGCGTGCAGCGGCTGCGCGATGCCGTGCACGGCTTCTACGAGCGAGCGTTGGCCGGCCAACTCGGGCGCGGCGACCGCTCCGGCCTGAAAGCGGCGCTGGAGTCGTTACGTGACGCCACCCGCGAGCTGGTGGACCCCAACGCGTGGGCGAAGCGGCGGGCGAGCGGCACGGGCCCGGTGCCGGCGGCCGCGCTGGAGGAAGGCGACCCGCTCGCCGGCGTGGAGAAGTTCGACGTCGACGCGCACCGGCCCGCCGCGGGACCGCCCGCGTCCCCGGCGAGACTGCGCGATGCGCGGCGGATCTCGTCGCTGCCGGAGGATCTGAGCAAGCCGTTCGTCCGCGCGCGGGAACTCGCGCCGGACGAGATGGCGGCCGCGCTTCGCGGCGACCCCGGCGCGCGGAAGGCGTTGCGGGACAAGCTACGCGGGCAAGTCGGCAGCGACGAACTGTCCCGAGCCCTGGACGCCGTCGACGCCGTTCGCGACCCCGACCCGGGTTACGCGCTCGGCGGCGGCGCCGACGGCCGCCCGCCGTCGGACGAGGTGCGGCAGGCCTTCCGCGACCTGCCGGCCCGGCAGCGCGACGCCGTCAAGCGCGCCGTCGCGATCGACCCGGAGTTCGTCCGCGGCCTCGTGCTCGCGGAGGTGGAGATCGGCCCCCGGCGCGGCGCGAAGGTCGTCGAGCGCTTCGCGGACCTGGACCGGTTCGCCGCCGAGAACGACATCACCGGGCAGCGGCGCGCGGATCTGGAGGAGGGCCTGCGCGCGCTGAACGAGGGGCATCGGGAGGCGCGCCGGGCGGCGGCGAAGGACGAGCTGGACAGCGCGACCGGCGAGCGGCGGGAGGTGCTGCTCGACGAGCTGGCGGAGCGGCTCGGGCTGCCGCCGAAGGGCGCGATCGTCAAGCAGCTGGGGGACAGCCAGCTGCTGCGCGACCTCGCGGCCGACTCGCCCACCCAGCTGCTCGACCTGGCCGGCGCCTGGCTCGAAGCCTCCGCCCGACGGGTCGCGGCGGGCAAGCGGCCGGTCCGGCTGCGCGGCTACGTGCTGGGCATCATGGGATCCCACGTCCGCGGCCTGTTCGGCGAGCTGGGGTCGGTGTTCCAGCTCGGCAAGGACTTCTGGGTGCTCAAGGCGCCCGACCTGCTGGTGACCGAGCCGGGCACGGACTTCGTCGTCGTCGCCCGGGCCACCGGCGAGATCTGGTTCTCCGACAACAAGACGCTGTCCTCGGCCGGGCTGTCCGGGGTGACCAGCCTCATCGAGAACTTCGGCAAGAACCTCGCGGAGGACGTGGCGGCGTTCGAGGAGATCCTGCGGCAGCGCGACCTGCCGCCCGCCCTGCGCAAGGCGATCGTCCGCGCCCGCGAGGCCTCGGCGCTGGTCAGCGACGAGGTCGACGGGCTGCCGCCCGAGCAGATCAAGTCGGACGTGGTGCAGGCGCGGATCGCGAAGATCCTGGCGCCACGCGGGATCCGGCGCGTGGTCAGCAACACCGGCGGCGAGCTGACCGAGCTCTCCGAGCGGCTGCAGAAGTTCCAGATCGACCTGGCCGACCTCGAGTCCGCGGTGCGCAAGTTGCCCACGCGACGGCTGCGCGGCTTTCGGCCCGCCGGCGAGAAGCCCGGCAATCGGAGGGGTGCGCCATGAGTTTTTTCGAGCCATACCTGCACACGCCCAGCGCGGTGCTGTCCGACGGCGTGGTGCCGGTGCCGCTGTGGGCGGTGTCCCAGCTGTCGATCGAGCAGTCGTACTTCGTGCCACAGGTCGGCGGTACGCGCCAGCGGGTGGCGGTAGTGACGCACGACGACACCATCTCGCTGAGCGCGACGCTGGTGGGGCCGCTGCGGTTCGCCTGGAAGGCAGCGCTGGAGAACCTGGCCGAATCCAGCCGTCAGGGCACCGCGCTGTCGCGGCTGACCCGGGGCGCGGTCGGCGGGCTGGTGCTGGTGACGACGGCGACCATCCGGACCGACCTGGCGGTGCAGTCGCTGTCGTTCTCCCTTACGTCGCAACGGCGGGACACGATCGACGTGAGCCTGCGCATGCTGCACCTGCCGCGCCCCAACGGGTTGGCCAAGTTGCTGGACGTGTCGTCCATCGGAGTCGGCGCGCTGACCGACGCGCTGCCGTTCTAAGGGGTCGAGGATGCCCGTGCTGCCCGCACTGATCAGCCGTCCGCTGCTGGACGCGCCCGCCGCCGGCGACGACGGTTCGCAGACCGTGCAACAGGAGTTGGCCGCCGGCCTGCCGGCCCGGATCGACCTGGACGGCAACCGCGGTCTGGTGCTGGCGCTGCCGCTGGGGGTGGCAGCGGCCGTGCTGAACGCGGATCCGACGGCAGTCGTGTTCGACACCGGCACGCCCAACCCGTCGGACCTCACCGCGCTGCGGGACGACTGCGGCGCGTGGCCGCGGCTGACCCTGGTGGTGGCCGGCGGGGTCGGGCAGACGGTGCCGGTGGTGCTCGGCGTCCCGGCCCGCCTCGCCGCGGTCGGCGTAGGGGTGGTCGAGGTGACCGTGGTTCGGCTGGTGATCACCGCCGGCACGCTGCGCAGTCCCGGCCGCTTCGGCAGCAGGATCGCGTTCCGCTGGCGCGACCTCACTCCCGCGCCGGATGCCGGACCACCGGCGCCGGTCGGCGACCCGAGCATCCCGCAACCGTAGCGGCAGGAGCTTCCGATGAGCCTGTTCAGCCTTGCCTCCGCCAACGCGGGCAGCGGAGCCGTCACCACGGGCACCGTCCCCGCCTGGGCGCTGGTGTTCCGCGACGAGACCACCGGGCAGACGCTGCGCACGATCGGCAGCGACGTCTACTACGGCTCGGTGCGCGCCACCCTGCCGACGGGGTTGGCCGGCGGCAGCTACGAGATCGTCGTGGAGGGCATGACCGACGACGACTACGCCCGGATCCGGCTGCCCGCGGGCCGGCCGGTGTCCGCGGACCTGCACCTGTGGTGGAAGAACGCGCCCAGCGGCGTGCTCGGCGACCTGGCCCGGTTCACCGGCCTGGACAGCCCCTTCGGCGCGGCCACCTCGGACCCGCCGCCGTTCAGCCTGGTGGCGGTGATCCGGGTGGACCGGCTGCGCCGGCGCGCCGGCGCCCGCTTCGTGGAGGCGGTGATCACCGGCCGTGAACTGGTGTGGTCGCGGCTGGCCGAGCGCCGGGTGGAGGGCCGCTGCTTCCGCGACCTGGCGGCGTCCGTCGCCGGCATCGCCCGCGACGCGATCTCCGTTGTCGGGCACGGGTTGGAGCGGGCCGCGCATCCCGATGAGGGAAGTGTCGACGTCGCCAAGATCGCCAACGTCGATCCGGGGACCGCGCTGAACGCGATGACCACTCAGATCGGGCAGGTGCGGGCGGTCCTCGGCCTGTACGGGCTCGAGGTCGGCATGATCCGGGACAACACGCTGCACGTGGGGGAGTGGACCGCCGGCGGGACCACGCCGAGGCTGGACGTGCTGCGGCCGCTGGACGACCGCAGCGGCCTGCTGCTGGTCGACCGCGGCACGGCCCGCGACCGCGAACTGGCCGTCGGCAACGGCCGACCGGACACACCGCCGGCCCGGCTCACGCTGTCCGTGACGGCGTTGGGTCGCCCGGACATCAAGCCCGGCGACCTGGTGGCGGTGGCGCTGCCGCCGGAGGACTTCCCGACCACGGAACCGCCGAGCATCGGCGCGACCCTGCTGTCGGCGGTGCCCAGCTCGCTGCTCGGCGGCGCGGGCCCGGACCCGGAGCCGTCGCTGTGTCGGATCGCCGACGTCACGCACACGCTGTCCCGTGAGCAGGGCTTCCTCACCACGTTCCACGCGATGGTGTTGGGCCCCAACGACGACGGCTGGGACCACGTCGGCCCCACCGAGGCCCGGCCGGCGAAGGCGCCGCAGAAGGCGGGCACGCCGTACTCCGACAGCGCTCACGGGGCGGCCACCGCCGTGCACTCGATGGTGCGGGGTACTGCCGCGCGGCTGTCGGCGGCGCGCCAGTCCCGACTCGGCATCGTGCACGATCACGTAGTCGGCGCCGCGCCTCGGCACACCAGCGACGTCTGGTACGCCGACGTGACGCCGGACGGCTCGCCCGGCGCGGCGCAACGCACCCCCATCACCGAGGAGCAACACGGGGAGCTGCAAGGGATTCCGTACCTGACGCCGTTCGCCTGGGGCAGCTACGGGCTGGTGCTGCCGCGCTATCCCGGCACGCGGGTGGTGCTGGGCAACGCCGGCGGCGGGCCCGGGGACTTCGTCGACATCGGCGCGGTATGGCCGCGTGACGGCGGCCCGAACGCCCAGCCGGGGGACTACTGGCTGGCGCTGCCGGTGAACATCGACCAGCGCGAACACCTTGCGGACAGCACGAAACAGTTGCCCACGGACGGCCCGGCGACGCACGACCTGATCGACGCCGGCGGCACGCGGGTGATCGAGACCGCGCGGTTCGTGCTGCGGGTGACCGACGGCCTGACCCGAGCCCCGGGCCGCCCGCAGCCCGGCGACGACGCCGCGGCCGGCAGCGTGGTGATCGAGAGCCGGTCCGGGGCGGACACCGTCGCACGGATCGTGCTCAAGGGCGACGGCAGCATCACCGTCACCGGCACCTCGATCACGTTCGAGGCGCAGGACGACATCGCCTTGAACGCCAAGAACGTCCGGGTGAAGCTCGACGCCCACGGCACCATGGACGTGAGCTGATGCCGTCGCCCGTGACGATCGCCGGCTCGGTCACCTGCGGCCACCCGGCGTCGAAACCGCCGCCCGATCACGGGAAGGCCGCGTTGTCCAGCACGGCAAAGCTCACCGTCGACGGGAAACCGGTGCTGCCGTTCACGGCCGCTGCCCTGCTCGGACCGTACGTCGGGTGCAGCTTCCAGGCCGGCACGGTCGTCGGCCCCTGCACGGTGACGACTCCGGTCAGTGGCGGCAGCTCGACGAAGGTCACCGTGGCGAACACGCCGGTGCTGCTGGATTCCCTCGTCGCCACCTCCCAGACCCCACCGCCTCCCGCAACCGTCACGGTGTCGGCCGGGCAGACCAAACTCACCGCCTCGTGAAGGAGCATCGATGACCTCGTTGCCACCGCCGCCGGCGCCGCCGGGCGCACCGCCCGGCGACGACTCCGCCGTCCGCCGCCGCGCGCTGCTGGGCATCGGCGTGCGGGCCGATCTCGTCTCCACCATCGACATCGCCCGCGACCTGGTGCTGCGCACCGCCGCCACCGGCGTCGACCTCGCCCTCGTGGACGGGGTGGACACGCTCGACCAGGACCTCGCGATCGGGCTGACCACCCTGCGCGGCAGCGACCCGTTCAACCTCCAGTTCGGCTTCCTCGGGCTGCGGCCGCTGGTCGACCAGACCTCGCCGGTGCTGGCGCGGGAGGCGCTGCGGGCGGCCGTGGTCCAGCTGGTGGCCGCCGATCCGAGGGTGCGGCGGGTGGTGGACGCGACCGTGTCGCCGCCCGACAAGGCGTCGCGGGTCATGAACGTCACCGTCACGTTCGAGTCCGTCACCGGCGATCCGGTGACCGTCGACACCGGCGGGTTGGCCTCGGGCGCGGCCTTCGGCGTGCTGGACACCCCCGGCGTCAACCTGGTGGTGACCCGATGACCGACGGCACGAGCCTCGACCTCACCGACGTGCTGGCCGTCGACGTGACGGTCACGCGGTCCTCCGCCAGCCCGAACTTCGGCGTCACCGCCGACGGCTTCCTGCCCAAGCCGTTCACCCGGCTGCTCGCCGAGAAGATCGCCCTGGCGCAGCAGCTGATCGACCCGAACCTCGACCTGTCCAGCGGCAGCGTGGTCCGCAAGCTGCTGGAGATCACCGCCCTGGAGGACGCGCGGACCTGGGCGTCGCTGGCCGCCGAGTACGACGACTGCTTCGTCGGCACCGCCCGTGGGCGCGCGCTGTCCGACCTCGGCGCGGAGCTCGGCATCGCCCGGCCGTTCCTCACCGCGACCGGCACCGTCACACTCACCCTCGCGCAGGCGCTGCCGACCGGCGTGACGCAACTGGTGCTGCCGCGCGGTTCTCGGCTGACCACCCCGGGCGGCCACCGGATCGCGCTGGCCGCGAGCGCGACCTTCGCCGGCGGCCTGACCTCGATCCCGGTCCCCGTGACGAGCTTCGATCCGGGCCCGGTCGGCAACATCGACCCGGCGGTGACCGACGCGACCGGCGGCCACCCGCAGCGCATCGACCGGTGGGAGATCGCCGACACGAAGCTGGCGGCGATGCTCGCGGCGGACGCGCTGGCCAAGTTCCCCGTCGGGGCGTCGGCGGTCGGCCAGGGCCTGGTCCGCATCCAGCACACGCAGGCGTTGACCGGCGGCAACGGGCAGTTCGACGACGACCGCTACCGGGCGCTGCTGCTCGCCGCGCCGAGGTCGGTGTGGACGCCGGAGTCGATCGCGGCGACCGTCGCGCTGGTGCCGGGCGTGCGGCAGGTCGCCGTGCGCGACGGCTGGGGCGGCCTGGACCTGTCGCAGTCCATCTTCGGCCAGTTCAACTTCCTGGAGCGGGTGTTCGCCGCCGACCGCGACCTGTCGTCGCCGTTCTTCGTCACGGTGCTCGTGGCGCCGACCGACGCGGCCGTGTTCGCCGGCCCGACCGGGCTGCGAGCCGCCGTGCAGCAGGCGATCCGCGACGTGCGGCCGATCGGCATCTTCCCGGACGTGGTGCAGGCCGAACAGGTCTTCTTCGCGGTGCAGGCCGATATCCAGACGTCCGGTGTGCCGCTGCCGGCGGGTTCGGTGGCGTCCCGCAACTCCAGCCCCAGCGCGCTGGCCCTCAAGCAGCGGCTGGCCGCCCGGCTGCACGCCGTCGTCGACGGACTGCAGCTGTCGCAACCGGTTCGGGCCGCCGCGATCACCGCCGCGCTGATGGCGGAGCCCGGCGTGGTCGACGTCGGCCAGCTGCACCTGGTGCGGTTCCCGAACCCGGTCGACGGGGTCGGGTCCGGTGGCCAGACCGCTCCGGACAACGGGGTCCTCGGCCTGGACGAGAACCTCCTGCTCGGCGCCGACCAGATCGCGGTCCTGGTCGACGCGCCCGACAAGCTGACGGTGCGGTGAGCCATGACCACCAACGTCCTCGATCCCAACGGCGTCGGCGCCGGGGCGCTCGCCGCGGCGGCCGCCGAGCTGATCGGGCCGCTGTCGGACGCGGCCACGCCCCGGCCGCTGACGCTGCAACCCTCGCCGGCGTCCTCGCCGAAGGGACAGGCCCAGGCAGTGGTGGACGTGTCCACCCGGTTCCCGCTGATCGTCGTCACGCTCCTCACCGACCTGAACGGCGACACCCTCACGATCACGCCCGCGCTCCAGCCCGCCACCGGCGCGCCGGTGCCCCAGCCGGTGGTGACGTTCGCGCCGCGTAGCGTCGCCGGCACCACGCTGGTGGCCGCCGTCCCGCCGACCACCGACGGCGTCGCGTCGCCGTGCACGGTGCTGGTGCAGGGCGTGCGGGCGGCGGCCACGCTGAGCGCGCAGGACCTGATCGCCACCGTGCGGATCCAGCTGGTGCAGGGCATCCTGGGCCGGCTGCTGACGGTCCTGCTGGACGAGAAGGGCCGGCTGCGGCGGGTCGCGCGGGACGTCCGGGCGACGCGGGCGCTGGCGACCGCGACCGGCAACGCGCTGGACCGCATCGGCGACGACCTGTCCTGCCCACGCTTCGCCGACGAGCTGTTCTGGGACACCACCCGACTCAGCCCCGGCACGCGGCCACTGCAACCGCCCGGCACCCGCGAGGACGACGCGTCCTACCGGGCCCGGCTCCGCGTGCTGCGTGGTTTGAGGCTGCCCAGCACCCCGTGGATCGACTCGGCGGTCAACGGTCCGGGGGCTGCCGGCACGCCCGGCACCGGCCTGATGGCCGACGTCGGCCTGATCACCCGGGTCACCGTGGACGAATCGGTCAACCCGCAGCTGCTGGCCATGCGCGTGATCGCCCCGGGCAGCCCGGGTTCGCTGGCGGCGCTGTTCGACGCGATCCGACGGGTGCACCTGATCTGGCCCGCCGGCAGCGCCACCGGCGACACCGTGCACGGACAGCGCCTGCTGCCGCCGGATGTCGTGGCAGCCACGACCAAGCAGCGTGCGGCCCTGGCGACGTGGCAGCTGCCGGACGGCCAGCCGGTCGCCCCGGCGCTGGCCGCCGCGCTGACCCGGCTCAACGACCGCTGCGTCCAGCTGGGCGCGCGGCCGTGGCCGAAGCTGCTCGGCGGCCAGAGCGACACCGGCGGCTCGCGTTTCGAACTGGGCCTCGGCGCCACGCTCGCCGCTCCGGTCGCGGCCCAGTTGGACGCCGCGGTGACCGCCGCGACGGCGTTGAAGGATCCGACCTTGGTGCCGCAGCCGAGGTCCGTGGACCCGGCCGGCGTGTGGCTGCTGAAGGCCAGTGGCCTGCGCACCGCCGAACAGGCCGCCGACGGGACGGTCTTCGTCAGCGCCGCGCTGATGGGATCGCTGGTCGTCGACGTGACCCCGGGCCCGGAGGCCGCCGTCCCGCTGACGTTGGCGGCGCGGCTGGTCTCCGGCACCGATCCCAACCACGACGTTCCCATGGTCGCGGTGATCCAGGCCCTCGCCGCCTCGCAGCTGACGCCGGTGGCGACGCCGGCCACCCTGCTGGCCACCGCGCAGTCGACGGCCGCGGTGACCGGGCTCGGCGCGGCGCTGGACAGTCGGGGCATACCGGGGGTGACGGCGGTGGCCGACTTCGTGCGGCAACTGGCGTCCAGATCGGACCGTGACTACGCGATCTTCGACCTCGGCGCCACTCTCACGGCGGCGGTGATCGCCACGCCGACCCAGCTGAGCCCGTTGCTCACCGCGGCGGCGCAGGCCGGCGCGAGCAGCGTCGTGGCGATCGCCACGAGCGCGGGCACGCTGGCGCTGATGTTCGGCGTGGCCGGACTTCCGTTGGGCGGCTGCAACTTGGCCGCGCAGCAGACGCTGATCCACCGGTGGCAGGTGCGGGCGCTGAGCACCTCGACGCCGGCCGGACTGGAGCCGCGGCGCGGGGTGCGCGTCACGGTTCCGTTCGCCGGCAACGGCGTCAGCATCGTGTCGTGCGTGGTCAGTCAGCGCACCGGCGCGAACGACCCGTACGTGTGGCGTCCCACCCTGCCCGACGGCGTGCTGCTGACCCTGCGCCAGTACGAGCACCTGCTCAACATCGTCGAGCTGGCCACGCCGGTGGGCGTTCGCGCCGACACCTTCGCGCTCCGCCGGCAGCACGTGGACGTGGACGGCACCGGCAAGGCCACACCGCTACGGCCCTCGGCGGCCCGTTCCTATCGGCATTACCGCCTGGCGCGCTCCGCGCCGGCAGGACAAGGAGAAACGACGTGAGCGAGCCCGCGGACCAACTCGTCTACGGCGTGCCGGCGGCCAAGGTCGTCGACGCGCTGCGCGCCACCGGCATGGCCGAGTCCGACGTCATCGCGCTGGTCGGGCGCGGCGTCGCCCGGTCGGAGGCGGTGGCCAAGGCGGCGGTCGTGACCCCGCCGTTCGTCTTTCAGACGCAGGTCGCCCAGACAGCCCCGGAGTGCGCGCTGACCTTCGTGCGGTCGTTCGTGCACCCCGACTTCATCGACGGCGTGACCGTGGTGCAGGGCGGGCAGACGCCCGAGGAGATCGGTTTCAACCTCCGGTTCCACAGCATCGAGGCCGACCTGGACCAGATCTCGCACGACCTGCACACCGCCAGCAACTGCACGGCGGAGCTGCGCCGCGAGCTGTTCGGCATCGTGCAGGAGCTCCAGACCAAGATCAACGAAATCGACGGCCGGCTGGACACCAAGGTCAAGGACAAGGCCGAGAAGGAGACCAAGGAGAAGGAGAAGGAGACCAAGGACACCAAGGAGAAGGCCGAGAAGGAGACCAAGGAGAGCAAGGACAAGGAGGGCAAGGACACCAAGGAGGTCAAGGACAAGGACCACAAGGAGAAGGACAAGGAGAGCCAGAAGGAGGGCGAGAAGGACGGGCACGGCAAGGAGCAGGCCGACCTGCACAACCCGGTCGCGGCCGAGGACGAGGGGCCCGAGCCGGCGGCCGAGGGCGAGGAGCGGACCTTCATCAAGCTGGAGGATCGGCCCGAGGTCGGCCGCGCCGCGCTGGCCGATCCCGACGACGAAGGGGCCTGAGGTGCGGCTGATTCTCACGCACCGCAACGACTTCCCGGCGCGGGCGCTGGCGACCCGGTGGGGGAGCGAGGCCCTGCTGCTGACGGTGGACGAACTGCACCGCACGCGGTGGAATCTGGAGCTGGACTCGGACGGACAGGTGCGGACGGAGTTGGCCGACGAGTCCGGTGCGCCGGTGCCGGTGGACGGCGTGGTGAACCGGTTGGGCGTCGTCCGGCCGTCGGACCTGCCGCACGTGCATCGCGAGGACCGGCCCTATGCTGCCGCCGAGCTGACGGCGTTCCTGTTGGCCTGGCTGGACGCGTGCCCCGTGCCGGTGCTGAACCGGCCGGACTCGGGGTGGCTGAGCGGGCCCGCCTGGTACCCCGAGCAGTGGGCGGCGGAGGCGACCGCACTGGGGCTGCGCGTGGCGACGCGTCGGCAGCGGGTCGCGCTCGCGGCGGCCGAGCCGGTTTTGGTGTGGGACAAGGCGATCAGCGCCAGCGTGGTCGGTGACCGGTGCTTCGGCGACGTGCATCCCGCGGTGGGGGAGCGGCTGTGCGCGCTGGCCGATGCCGCCGGGGCGACGTTGCTCGCCGCGACCGTGGCCGGCCCCCGACCGGATGCCCAGGTGCGGGATTTCTCGACGTGGCCGGACGTTTCCGACCCGATGGTCGCGGATGCCATCGCCACCACGCTCGTCGGGGTGGCCCGATGACGATCCTGTTGTGGGGCTTGATGCGTGACCTGCCGCTCGCCGCCGTGCACCGGCAGCTGCGACGACTCGACGCGCCGGTCCGGTTCCTCGACCAGCGGCTCGTCCTCGACATGGCGCTGGATATCGGCGACCGCGACAGTGTGCATGTCCGTGGCGAGGAATTCGACCTCGACGCCGTGCACGCGGCCTACCTGCGGCCACACGAGAGCGCCCGGCTGCCGGCCGTTCTCGCCACGCCACCGGGCTCGCCCGAACGCCGGCACGCCGTCCACGTGGATCAGGCGCTCAACGCCTGGTCCGACCGCACGCCGGCGTACGTGCTGAACCGGCCGCGGGCCGCCACCAGCAACGGCTCCAAGCCGTACCAGCTGCGTGCCGTCGCGGCGGTCGGCTTCCGGGTGCCGCACACGCTGGTCACCACGGATCCGTTGCGGGCGGCGGAATTCCTGCGCGAACACGAGGACGTCATCGTCAAGTCGGTCAGCGGGGTCCGCAGCCGCGTGCGGCGCGTGGGCCGGTCCGATGCCGACCGGCTGGCGGACGTCGCCAACTGCCCCACCCAGTTCCAGCGCCGGGTGTCCGGCGTGGACGTGCGGGTGCACGTGGTGGGGGCGGAACTGTTCGCCACCGAGATCTCCAGCGCCGCCGACGACTACCGCTACGCACGCCAGCTCGGCTGCGCCGAACCGACGCTGACCGAGATCGACCTGCCGGACGACGTCGCCGCCCGTTGCCGTGCGCTGTCGGCGCGGCTCCAACTGCCTGTGGCCGGCATCGACCTGCGGCGCACCCCGGACGGCGAGTGGTTCTGCTTCGAGGTCAACCCGTCGCCGGGCTTCACCTACTACGAGTCGTCGACCGGCCAGCCCATCGCGGCCGCCGTCGCCGGCCTGCTCGCCGCGGCCGCCCTGTGCCGGCGGCGCGATCCGCTCCACCGTGAGGAGGTTCCCGCGTGACTGCGATGCAGTCTCGAATCCTTGGCCCTGAGGTTGACCGGACCCGGTTCGGCCTCGGCAGCGCGTACACCGTCGAGTTGTTCACGCCGGACGAGGTGGCCGAGGTCAGCTCGGCCGTGCGCGATGTGCCGGCCGAGCTGCGCCACGAGTGCTGGCGCACGTCCGGCGACTGCGGCATGGCGACGATCGGCGAGCCGCTGTACCGCAACCGGGAGCGCCTCGACTACTACGCCGCGAGCGCCCGGAGGGAGAATCTCCCGCTGTACCGGCATTTCCGGTTCGCGCACGAGCGGGTGGCCGGCTTCTTCGAGGAACGCTACGGCGTCCCCGTTGTCTACGCCGAGTCGCTGGCCGTCCCCGGCTTCCACGTGTTCACCTTCGACCGTCCCGGTGAGTACGACGGCGGCGGCTGGCACGTGGACGGGCTCTACGCCCAGGTGCCCTACCTCGCCGCCCGGCAGCGCGAGGTCGAGGGCGTCGTCAACTTCACCCTGCCGATCGAGGTGCCCGACGGGGGCAGCGGCATGGATCTGGAGGACAACCGGCCCGACTCCTTCCAGCCGGGCGGCGGCCCGGCCGTCACGGTGCCGTACGTGCCCGGTTCGTTGATGTTCACGGAGTTCGACCACTGGCACCGGATCGCCGGCTCGCGGTGTTTCGAGCCGGGGCAGCGCCGGGTCACCATGCAGGGTCACGGCGTGCGGTTCCGGGGTCGGCTGCTGCTGTTCTGGTGACGCTTGCCCTATCTATCGAAAGTCGATAGATTCCCATCGCAAATCGATGGGAGGATCGGTCGTGGGAAAGTTGACCGTGCAGGCGCTGCGCGCCGTGCTCGTGCTGGTGTTCGCCGGCACCGTGTTCGTGCAGGTGGGCATGGTGTGGGCGTTGATCTCCAAGCCGGACGACGGGACGCTGCCGCTGACCGCGTTCCGCGCGTTCACGATCGTCGGGATGCTGTCGGTCCAGGTCGCGCTGGTCTGCGTCTGGCGGCTGGTGGCGATGGTGCGCCGCGGCACCGTCTTCTCCCACAACGCCTTCCGGTACGTGGACGTCATGATCGGCGCGATCGTGGCCGCGGCCCTCGTGTGGTTCGCGGTCACCGCCGTCAACGCGCCGGGCCAGCGGGACGACCCGGGCGTCACCCTCATCATGGGCGGGATCGGCCTGGGCATCCTCGGGGTCGCGCTCGTCGTGCTCGTGCTGCGCACGCTGCTCGCCCAGGCCGTGCAGCTCCGCGCCGAGCTGGACGAGGTGATCTGATGCCGATCATCGTCGACATCGACGTGATGCTGGCCCGGCGCAAGATGTCCGTGGGCGAGCTCGCCGAGCGCGTGGGGATCACGCCCGCCAATCTGGCGGTGCTCAAGAACGGCCGGGCCAAGGCGGTGCGCTTCGCCACCCTGGCCGCGCTGTGCGAGGCGCTCGAATGCCAGCCCGGCGACCTCCTGCGCTGGGAGGCCGCCGAGACCGACGTCAGTGACGGCCGTGCAGCAGCGTCATGATCTTGCCCACCAGGGCGTCCGACTTGGCCGTGCGCCCGAAGGTGGTCAGTGCGAGCGGCCCGGAGAACCGTTGGCGGGCAACGGACTGCGCGTAGCAGAACTCGCGTAGGCCGTCGGGGCCGTGGATCCGGCCGAAGCCCGACTTGCCGACGCCGCCGAACGGCAGCGACGGGATCTGCGGGTAGTTGAAGACGCCGTTGACCGCGACCATGCCGCAGCGCAGCCGGTCGGCGATCTCGTTGCCGTGCCGGGCGGAGTAGACCACCGCGCCGAGGCCGTACCCGGTGGCGTTGGCCAGCGCGACGGCCTCGTCCCGGTCCCGCACCCGCGTCACGGTCAGCGTCGGGCCGAAGGTCTCCTCGGTGACGGCGACGGAGTCCTCCGGCACGTCCACCAGCACGGTGGGCTGCACGACCTGGCCGGTGATCGCGTTCAGGCCGCCGAGGACGGCGCGCCCGCCGCGGGCCAGCGCGTCGCCGATGTGCGACCGGATGACCTCCAGCTGGGACGGCATGGTGATCGGGCCGATCTTGGCGTCGGGATCGCTGCCGGCGCGCTGCTCGCCGGCGACGGCCAGCAGCTTGGCCAGGAACTCGTCGTACACCGCGGCGTGCACGTACAGGCGCTCGGTGCCGATGCAGGACTGGCCGGCGTTGGCCATGCCGGCCCATACCGCGGCGTCGGCGGCCGCGTCGAGGTCGGCGTCCTCGTCGACGATGAACGCGTCCTTGCCGCCGCACTCGGCGACCAGCGGCGTCAGCCGCTCCGCGCAGGCGGCCATCACCTTCGCGGCGGTCGCGGTCGATCCCGTGAAGGCGATCTTGTCCACGGCGCTGCGGCACAGCGCCGCGCCGGTGCTTCCGTCGCCGGTGACCAGTTGCACCACCGGGTGTTCCGGCACCACCTGGTTGAACGCGTCCACCAGCCAGGCGCCGGTGCCGGGGGTGAACTCGCTGGGCTTGAACACGACCGCGTTGCCCGCCGCCAGTGCGTAGACGATCGAGCCGAGCGGCGTGAACACCGGGTAGTTCCACGGGCCGATGACGCCGATGACGCCCAGCGGCTTGTACTCGACGGTGGCCCGCTGGTTCGCGGTGAGCATTCCCACCCCGGCCCGGCGCCTGCCCAGCACCTTCGGCGCGTTCTTCGCCGCCCAGGCGATGTGGTCCAGCGACAGCGCGACCTCCAGCGCCGCGTCCGAGTGCGGCTTGCCCATCTCGTTGTGCATCAGGCCGGCGAGCTGCTGGGTCCGGCGGGCCATGACACCGCGGAACTTGGCGAGCCGCTCCGCCCGCTCGGCGAACGTGAGCCCGCCCCACCACGCCGCGGCGCCCCGCGCCCGTGCGACGGCGGCCTGCACGTCGGCGGCGGTGTGGACCGGATACTCGCCGGCCAGGTCGCCGGTGCCGGGGTTGCGGACCTCGAACCCTGTGGTCATCGGGCGATCTCCTTCGCGGCCATCGCGGCCGGCTGTCGGCCGCGGATCAGGTCGGCGGCCTTCTCGCCGATCATGATGGTGGGGGCGTTGGTGTTGCCCCGGGTGATGCGCGGCATCACCGACGCGTCGACCACGCGCAGGTTCTCCGTGCCCACCACCCGCAGGTCGGGGTCGACGACGGCGGTCTCGCCGGTGCCCATCGCGCAGGTGCCGACCGGGTGGTACAGCGTCTGGGTGTGCGACTCGGCGTGCTCCCGCAACTGCTCGTCGGTCGGATCCAGGCCGAGGTCGGGCAGGTAGGCGCCGTCCAGGTACCGCGCCAGCGGCGTCTGCCGGGCGATGTCCTGCAGCCTGCGCAGGCCCGCGACCATGGCGTCCAGGTCGGTCGGCTCGGCGAAGTAGGCCGGGTCGATCTCCGGCTTCCAGCGCGGGTCGGCCGACCGCAGCCGCAGGCGGCCCCGGCTGGCCACGTCGACCAGCGTGGTCGCGGCGGTGAACATCCGCGCCACGGGTTCGCGCATGCCGTTGTCGTAGAACCCGGTCGGCGCGACGTGGAACTGCATGTCCGGCGCGGCCAGCCCGTCCCGGGTGGCGGTGAAGCCGCCGGCCTCGCCGATGTTCGACGCGAGCGGTCCCCGTCCGAGCGTCTGCCACTGCATCAGCCGGGCCGGCGTCACGTGGTCGACGGCGAGGTCGGTGGTGCCCTTGGTCCGCCACAGCAGCGGCGTGGCCGGGTGGTCGTGCAGGTTCTCGCCGACGCCGGGCAGGTCCACCACGGGGTCGACACCGGCCTCCCGCAGGTGCGCGGCCGGGCCGATGCCGGACAGCATCAGCAGCTGCGGCGAGTTGATCGCGCCGCCGGAGAGGATCACCTCCGCCTCGGCGAACGCGGACCGCTGCTCACCGGCGGCGGTGTAGCCGACGCCGATCGCGCGGGTGCCGTCGAGCAGCACGCGGGTGGCCAGGGCGCCGCTGCGTACGGTGAGGTTGGGGCGGGGGAGCGCGGGCCGCAGGTAGGCGTCCGCGGTCGACCACCGACGACCGCGATGGCACGTGACCTGGTAGAGCCCGACGCCTTCCTGGCTGGCGCCGTTGAAGTCGTCGGTGGCGGGCAGCCCGGCGGCGACCGCCGCCGCCACCCACGCCTCGCTCAGCGGATGCGTGTAGCGGCGGTCCTCGACGTGCAGCGGGCCGGCAGCGCCGTGCAGCGGCGCGCCGAGGCGGGAGTTGGCCTCGGCCCGTACGAAGTACGGCAGCACGTCGTCGTAGCCCCAGCCGACCGCGCCGAAGTCGCGCCGCCAGCCGTCGAAATCGGCCCGGTGACCGCGGATGTAGATCATCGCGTTCATCGACGAGCAGCCGCCCCAGGCCTTCATGCGCGGCCAGAAGGCGGTGCGGCGGCCCATGTTCTTCTGCGGCGTGGTCTCGTAGTCCCAGTCCCAGCGCGTCTTGAACAGGTTCGCGAACGCAGCCGGGATCTTGATCTCGTCGGCGTCGTCCGGCGGGCCGGCCTCCAGCAGCAGCACCGACGTGTGCGGGTCCTCGGTCAGCCGGCCGGCCAGCACGCACCCGGCGCTGCCCGCGCCCACCACGATGTAGTCGTACGTCTCCCGCTCGGTCATGCGCACCAGGGTGGACCCCGGCGGCGGCCGTAGTCTTGGGCCGGACGCCAACGTTGACCGGCCGCGCTGTGCGTTCGCACAAAGGGAGGCGCACGTGGGCGAGGACGCGGACTGGATCGCCGGCTTCGCCCGGCGCGGGCAGCGGCCGGCGGAGCTCGAGCGGCTCGTCCGCGGCATCGACGCGCAGATCATCGACCAGGTGCCGGAGTACGCCGCCGACGAGGAGCTGCGCCAGGACCTGCACGCCAGCACCCGCGCGCACTGGCGGAACTTCCTCGCCGTCGTCACCCGCGACGTGTTCGAGGTGCAGGTGCCGCCCGAGGTCTTCGACCTCGCCCGCACGCTGGCCCGCCGCGGCCTGGACCTCGCCGTGCTGCTGAAGACGTACCGGGTCGGGCAGCAGGCCCTGTGGGCCCACATCACCCGACTGCTGGAGAACGAGGTCGCCGACCCCGAGCTGCGGTCCGCGGCGCTGGTCCGGTTCTGGGGACGGGCGAGCCGGTGGCTGGACACGTCCATGGAGCTGCTGGTCGGGACCTACAGCGCCGAGCGGGAGCAGTGGCAGCGTGGGGCGCTGGCCCGCCGGGCCGAGGCGGTGCACGCCCTGCTGCGCGGCGAGCCGTTCGACTGCGACGAGGCGTCCGCGCTGCTGCGGCACCCGCTGCGCCAGCACCACACCGCCGTCGTGCTGTGGGCCGAGGACAACACGGACGTGGTCGGTGCGCTGGAGGGCAGCGCCGCCGCGCTGGCCGGGGCGCTCGGCGCCGGCGTGCCGCTGAGCATCGGCAGCGGCGCCCGTGGCCTCTGGTGCTGGACGGCCACGCCCGGAGCCGCTGACCTGGGGCGGCTGGACGAGGGCCTGCTCCGTCCCGGCGTCCGGGCGGCGATCGGCGGCACGGCGTGCGGCCTCGACGGATTCCGGCGCAGCCACCGCGAGGCGCTCGCCGCGCAGGCCGTCGCGATCAACAGCAGCCGGCAGCCGGCGCTGACCCGTTACGGCGACGTGGAGCTGGCGTGCCTCGCCGCCGGGCTCGGCGACGTGGACGCGCTGCGCATCATGATCCAGCGGGAACTCGGCGGACTCGCCGCCCCCGACGCCGCGACCGTCCGGCTGCGGGAGACCGTCCGGCTGTTCCTCGCCAACGCCGGCAATGCCGACGCCACCGGCCAGGATCTGAGCCTGCACCGCAACACCGTCCGCTACCGGATCCACCAGGCCGAGCAGCTCATCGGCCACCCGATCGACCAGCGGCGGATGCACCTCGAGCTGGCCCTGCACTGCGTCGAGGTCTACGGCGCCGACGCCCTCATCCCGTGACGGATCAGGCCTTGGCGTTGCGGCGGCGGTCGCGCACGTAGACCGTGGACTGCTTGCCCTCCACCGGCGTGCGGCGGTCCACTTCGAACAGCGTGGTCGCGGTGATCAGGTCGCTGAGCTTGGAGTAGCCGTACGTGCGGGAGTCGAACTCGGGGCGCTGCTTGGTGATGATGTTCCCGACGGCCGACAGCGTGGCCCAGCCGTCGTCGTCGGACGCCGCCTCGACCGCGTTGCGCAGCAGGTTCACCAGCGTGGTGTCGCCCTTGAGCTGGCTGGCCGAGGTGGTCTTCTTCGCCGGCCGCTCCGCCTCGGCCGGCGCCTCCTCGGTGTAGGCGAGGTTCTCGACGTAGATGAACTTGTCGCAGGCGGCGACGAACGGCTTGGGCGTCTTGCGCTCGCCGAACCCGTAGACGGTCAGCCCGGACTCGCGCAGCCGCGCGGCCAGCCGGGTGAAGTCGGAGTCGCTGGAGACGATGCAGAACCCGTCGAAACGGTCGGAGTACAGCAGGTCCATCGCGTCGATCACCATCGCCGCGTCGGTGGCGTTCTTGCCGGTGGTGTAGGCGAACTGCTGGATCGGCTGGATGGACTGGGCCAGCAGGTGGTCCTTCCAGCCCTTCAGGTTGGTGCCGGTCCAGTCGCCGTAGGCCCGCTTGACGTGGGCGGTGCCGTACTTGGCGACCTCGGCCAGCAGCGCCTCGGTGATCGAGGGCTGGGCGTTGTCCGCGTCGATGAGCACCGCCAGCTTCGCGGCGTTGTCGCTGGTCACGGCCATCCGCCGCCTCCTGTGGTCCGAGCGTGCCGGCCGCCATTATCCGATCGGCGGTCCCGGTGCGCGCGATCAGGGGCCGCCGGCGGGCCTAGCGCCACTGCTGGTTGCTCTGGCCGTTGCACGTCCACAGCTCGACCTGGGCCCCGTTCGCGGTGTAGCCGCCGGTCACGTCCAGGCACAGTCCCGATTGGACGCCGGTGATCGTCCCGTTCGGGTTGATCCGCCAGCGCTGGTTGTCCTGGCCGTTGCAGGGCCAGATCGTCACCTGTGTGCCCGGTGCCGTGCCCTCTTGGTAGGCGTCCATGCACACTGTCGCGCCGGCCAGCGCAACTGTCAGCTGGCCGGAGGGGGTTCGCGTCCAGGACTGGTTGGGCCGGCCGCTGCAATCCGAGATCTGGAGCGGCGTGCCCGGCATGGTGGTGGAGTTCGGCACGTCCAGGCACTTGCCCGCGCCCACCGCCCGTATCTGGTTGCCGGCGGGTCGCTGCGTGGAGCCGGGCGGCGGTGGAGGTGGCGGAGGCGCCGGGTTCGGCCTGGTCGTGGTGGCCGGCGGTGCGGTGACGGTCGGGGCGGGGGCTTGCGGCGGCGCCACGGCGTCGAACGTGTAGGCGGGCGTGCCGGTGTCGACAGTGGACGTCGCCGTGGCCGGTAACGTCCACTCCAGCGACGGCACCGGTTCCGCCACCGGTTCCGGCGACGACGAGCTGGTCGCCAGGAAGATCACCACCGAGCACACCAATGCGCCGGCCGTCGCCGTCCACACCACCGCCGCGTCGACCCGCTGCCGCTCGTCGTGTCGTGGCTGATCTTCGAAGGGGTTCATAGCGCGCGGAGCATACCCACGCCCTTTCTTTCCCCCGCAACGAGATCGCCTCGTCGACAGATTCGACGTCCCGCGCCAAACTAGAACCTGTTACAGTTCTTGTCGTGATCTTCGATCAGTTGCGGGTGACGGACCACGTCGCGGTGGTCACCGGAGCGGGCCGTGGCATCGGTGCGGCGACGGCGGTGGCGCTGGCCGAGGCCGGGGCGGATGTGGTGATCTCCTCCCGTACCGAGGCCGATCTGCACGACGTGGCGGCCCGGATCGAGCAGGCCGGCCGCAAGGCGCATGTCGTGGCCGCCGACCTGAGCGACCCCTCCGCCGCCGCCGACCTGGCTCGCGCCGCCGTGGACGTGCTGGGGCGCCTGGACATCGTCGTGAACAACGTCGGCGGCACCTATCCGCGTCCGCTGCTGGACACCAGCGTCGAATTCCTCGAAGCCGCCTTCCGCTTCAACGTCTCGACCGCCCACGCCCTCACCGTCGCCGCCGTTCCGTCGATGCTCGCCACCGGCGGCGGCGCCATCGTGAACATCTCGTCGGTGATGGGCCGTGTCGCCGGCCGTGGCTTCGCCGCGTACGGCACCGCCAAGGCCGCCCTTGCCCACTACACCCGCCTCGCCGCCGCCGATCTCGCCCCGCGTGTCCGCGTCAACGCCATCGCCGTCGGCTCCGTCGCGACCTCCGCCCTGGACGTCGTCGTCGGCAACCCCGAGCTGCGGGCCAAGATGGAGGCCGCCACCCCGCTGCACGTCATCGGCGACCCCGACCACATTGCCGCCATGGTCCTCCACCTGGCCTCGCCCGCCGGCGGCTACATCACCGGCAAGGTGATCGAGGTGGACGGCGGCCTTCAGACCCCCAACCTGGAGTTCGGCCTCCCCGACCTGTGACCTGGTCTCAGCTCGCCGGGTGGTGTGAACACCGGCAGCCCGTCGACGATCTCCACCGTCCACCGGGTGTGGTGGATCATTCTGTGGTGCATCGAGCAAGCCAGTACGAGGTTGTCGAGGCGGGTGGGTCCGCCGTCGGCCCAGTGGATCACGTGGTGTGCGTGGCATTGCCTCGGTCGGCGATGGCATCCCGGGAACGCGCAGCCTTTGTCTCTGACGATCAAGGCCCTGCGCATCGGAATGGGCACGGTCCGGGAACTTCGGCCGATGTTGATGGGCGCGGAGTTTTCTTCGAGCACCATGCGGAAGGCTTTGCTGTCGCAGGCGATCCGTCGCCCAGTCTCGGCGTCGACCGGTTCGCCGTCTTCGAACTCGCCGCCGCGCAGTCCCTGGAGGAAATCCCGGATGTGCATCGTGATCGCCAGGTGCGGCCGCTCGCCACCCTCGTCGGGCAGGTTTTCACTCCCGGCCGCGAGTTCGATCATGTCGGCGAACGCGTCACCTTGCCGCTGTGGGGTGGTGCGGGTGTCGTCGGCCTTCGGCTTGGCCAGTGGGCTGATCAGAGCGGCGAGCATCGCGCCGCTTTCGGAGTCGATGGTGCCCCGGAAGGCGACTGACCCGTCCGGGCGGTTGTTGTAGTGGAACTCCCGCTTCGGCCGTGCGGGGTCGTCTCTAGGTTCGGGTCCGTCCTGGTCGAGTAGGACGAGGATCCGTTTGGCGGCTAGGCGGAAGTGATGCAGTGGGAGGTGGGTGTTGTTGATCAGTTCGGCTTCGACCTCGTCCCGGTCCAGGACCGGCGCTTGGGCAAGTGTCTGATCGAGGACGGTGAGCCTGTCGGCGTCCAGTTCGCCGGCGCGTGCCGCGTCCCGGACCGCTTCCCTGCCAAACAGTTGCGCATGCGCGACGATCTGCAACGCATCCTTCTTGGAAACGCGCAACTGGGTCTGCACCTGCGCCACCATCGACACTCGGTCTTCCTTCGAGCGTCCGGTGCGGTTCCACAGCTCTGCGACCATCTCCACCAGTCGGACGTAGGCAGACTGGCGGATCTTCTGGGCCTGATCGCAGGCGTGCCAGAGCGACGTGTCGTCCATCCGCCATGCGGCGGTGGCATCCCAGGTCGCTTCCATGTCCCCATTCTACCGCCCTGAACGGGCGGTTTTCGTTGCTGGACATAGATATACACGATGGAGTGAGGGTTCTGAACGCTTGTGGTAAGCGCTTTCCGAAATGCTGGAACCACCTAGCGTGCGCCCCGCCTGAAACGAGTGAACTGGGCAAGGAGTGCGCAGGCCCGCAACCACCGCACTTGGTGTCCGAAAGCGCGCGTGGTCAACCGGCAGCAAGGGCGGAGCGGTGGGCGGGGAACCTAACGCGCCGACGTCGCGGGCTACCGCCGGGCGGGGCGTGTGAATGCGTCAGAGGGAAAGAAAAGAGGTGGGAGAGGAAGGTGGAAGGAGAGAGAGGATGCCGGTCTTACCCTTCCCCGTCCAACAACTCCAGCACCTTCGCCGCTAGCGCCGCCGGATCGCCGTCTTCGGGCCGCAGCACCAGGGCGGCCTCGCTCGGCACCTCGTATGGAGCGTCAACCCCGGTGAACCCCTTGATCTCCCCGGCGCGGGCCCGCGCGTACATGCCCTTGGGGTCCCGGGCCTCGCACACCTCAACCGGCGTATCCACGAACACCTCGAAGAACGGAAGCCCGCCGGCCGTGTGCCGCGCCCGGACCAGATCGCGGTCGGCGCGGTACGGCGAGATCAGTGAGACGATGGCGACGACACCGGCGTCGGCGAACAACTGCGCCACCTCGCCGACTCGCCGCACGTTCTCAGCCCGGTCGCCGGCACTGAAACCCAGGTCGGCATTGAGCCCGTGCCGGAGGTTGTCGCCGTCGAGCAGATACGCCGGACGTCCGGCGGCGACCAGCCGGCGCTCGACCTCGGTGGCGATGGTGGACTTCCCTGAAGCCGACAAACCGGTGAGCCACAAGGTCATGCCCTGCGACGCGCGGTCGGATCTGCGGACGGCAGCGGGATGCCAGACGATGGACGCGCTCGGTTCGGAGATCATGCCGGCGGCGACGGTGTTGTTGGTCGCGTCGTCGACGAGGATGAAGCTGCCGGTGGAACGGTTGCGGCGGTAGGCGTCGAACAGCAGGGGAGTCTGGGTGCGCAGACGCACGCGGCCGATCTCGTTGAGGGACAACGATTCGGCTGTCTCGTCGCGGTGCAGGGTGTTGATGTCCATACGGTAGACGAGCTCCTGCACCTCCGCCCGGACGGAACGGGTGGTGTGCCGCAAGGTGTAGCGGGCGCCGGGAGTCAGCGCAGAACGCTCGGTGAGCCAGCAGACCATCGCGTCGATCTCCTGACCGACATGCGGCCTGTTGTGCGGGCGGCAGATCAGGTCGCCGCGCGCGACGTCCAACTCGTCCTCGAGTTGCACGGTGATCGCCTGCGGCGGGAAGGCCTCGTCGACGACATCGCCGCCAGGGCCCCGGACAGAGCGCACCCGTGAGCTGAAGCCGGCGGGCAGAACCACTACCTCGTCGCCGGGTTTGAGCACACCGCCGGCAACAGTCCCCGCATAGCCCCGGAAATCCCGCGTGCGGATCACGTATTGGACGGGAAGCCGCGCGTCGATGAGGTTGCGGTCGGAGGCGATGTGCACCTCCTCCAGGTGGTGCAGCAGCGAAGTTCCCTCGTACCACGGCATGTTGGCGCTGCGCTGCACGACATTGTCACCGTGCAGCGCGGAGACCGGCACGAACGCCAGGTCGGCGACGTTCAGTTTCATCGCGAACCGGCGGAAGTCCGCGCGGATCTCCTCGAACCGCTCGGCGGACCAGTCGACGAGATCCATCTTGTTCACGCACAGCACGAGGTGCGCGACGCCGAGCAGGCTGGCGATGAACGCGTGCCGCCGGGACTGCTCGACGACGCCCTTGCGCGCGTCCACGAGAATCAGCGCCAGGTCCGCGGTCGACGCGCCGGTGACCATGTTCCGGGTGTACTGGACGTGTCCCGGCGTGTCGGCGATGATGATCTTCCGTCGGGGCGTGACGAGGTAGCGGTACGCGACGTCGATCGTGATGCCCTGTTCGCGTTCGGCCCGCAGTCCGTCGGTGAGCAGCGCGAGGTTGAGCTCCGCCTCGCCGCGCTGACGGCTGGTGTGCTCGACCGCCGCCAGTTGGTCGGCGAGGATGGCTTTGGAGTCGTGCAGCAGCCGGCCGATCAGGGTGGACTTCCCGTCGTCGACGCTGCCCGCGGTGGCCAGCCGTAGCATCAGAAGTACCCCTCCTTCTTGCGATCCTCCATACCGGCCTCGGAAATCCGGTCGTCGGCACGGGTCGCCCCGCGCTCGGTGATCCGGCTGGCGGCGACCTCGGCGAGCACCGCGTCCGCGCTGGCGGCGGTGGATTCCACGCACCCGGTGCAGGTGGCGTCGCCGACGGTGCGGAACCGCACCGAGGCCTCGAACGGCTCCTCGCCCTCCAGCAACTCGATGAACCGACTGTGTGCCAACAACATTCCGTCCCGATGGAACACCGGACGCCGGTGGGCGTAGTACAGCGACGGGAGTTCGACGCCTTCGGCCCGGATGTACCGCCAGATGTCCAGTTCGGTCCAGTTGGACAGTGGGAACACGCGGATGTGCTCGCCCTTGCGGTGCGCCCCGTTGTACAGGTTCCACAGCTCGGGCCGCTGGTTGCGCGGATCCCACTGCCCGTACTCGTCACGGAAGCTGAACACCCGCTCCTTGGCGCGCGCCTTCTCCTCGTCGCGCCGCGCGCCGCCGAACGCGGCGTCGAAGCCGTTCTCGGCGATGCCCCGCAGCAGTGTCACGGTCTGCAACCGGTTCCGGCTGGCTCGCGGCCCGGTCTCCTCGACGACTCGGCCGGCGTCGATGTCGTCCTGGACGGCGGCGACCACCAGGCGCACGCCGAACCTCGCGACCGCGCGGTCGCGGAACTCCAGCACTTCGTCGAAGTTGTGGCCGGTGTCCACGTGCATCACCGGGAACGGCACCGGCGCCGGCCAGAAAGCCTTGGCCGCCAGGTGAAGCAGCACCACGGAGTCCTTGCCGCCGGAGAACAGCAGCGTCGGACGCTCGAAGGTCGCCGCGACCTCGCGCAGCACGTGCACCGACTCGGCTTCCAGCATCCGCAGCGGGGACAGTTCGTATGCAGTGGTCACGTTCGACCCGCCCTTCCCGTCGGAAGGAAATTAGAACAGGTTCTTGTTCTCGGTCAACCGAAGGCGGAACCTGGACGGCGCCACTTCCGCCAGAGGAGGACCCCGATGGACCTGATCGCGCTCGAGGAGATCCGCCGGCTCAAACACCGCTACCTGCGCAGCCTCGACCTCAAGCGCTGGACCGAGTTCGCCCTGACGCTGACCGTCGACGCCACCGCCGACTACGGCACCCCGGTGTACGGGGACCGGATCGCGCTGGCCGGCCGGGAGGAGATCGCCACGTACATGAGCCGCCGGCTGGGGCCGGAGGTGATCACCGTGCACTTCGCCGCCCAGTCCGAGATCGACGTCGACGGCGACGAGGCGACCGGCACCTGGAACATGCTGGACACGGTGATCGCGACCGAGCGCAAGGTGGTGATCCAGGGCTCCGCGTTCTACGAGGACCGCTACCGCCGAGGCGAGGACGGCGTGTGGCGGATCAGCCACACCGGCTACGACCGCACCTACGAGGCGATGTCCACGTTCGCGGACATACCGGGCTTCAAGATCACCGCCAACCGGTGGGCCGCCGCCCGCTGACCTGCTCGGTGACCGCGTCGGCGGCGGCCGCGAGCGCGTTGCCGCGCCGGGCGATCTCGGCGCCGGTGAGGGCGCCGCCGACGTACAGGGTGAGCACGAGTTCCTGGGCGCCGTCGGCGTCGAACGTCGGCGCCGCGATCAGGCTCACGGGATGTCTGCGCCGGGTGGCGAGGTCCGCGCCGAGGTACACCCGCTCGCCGAGGCTGGACACCATCTCGCCGACCAGGTCGCGCACCTGCGCCGGCAGGTCGTACGCGGCGACGCCGGCCATCAGCGAGTGCAGCCGCAGGCCGGCGGGGGACAGGCTTTCCACCAGATAGCCCCGTTCCCGGCACTCGTCGACGACCTGCCGCAGGTGCGCGCGGTCGATCCGGGACGGCAGCGTCGGCGGCCGGGCCAGCCACTCGTCCAGGGCCCGGTCGCCGCCCCACAGCACGTACATCAGGCCCACCGGCGGCGCGAACGGATAGGTCTGGCCGACCTTGATCGTGGCGGCGGCCCGCGTCGGACCGGTGCGTTCCAGCACCATGATCTGCTCGCCGACCACGGCGGACGCCGCGCACACGGTGTCGTAGCGGGCGCTCAACTCCACCAGCTCGGGTCGGGCCAGCGCCGACGCCGTGAAGTCGTTCTGGGCCGCCCGGCCGGCGGCGATCAGCGCCGGCCCCAGCCCGTACGCCTTGGTCACGGCGTCGTGCACCAGGTAGCCGCCGCGGGTCAGCGCGGTCACGATGCCCAGGCAGGTGGGCTTGGCCAGGCCGACGCCGCGGGCGAGTTCGGACAGGCCGAAGCGCTCGCCGCGGCGGGCGACCATGAAGTCCAGCACCGCGACGACCCGGTCGGTCGGCGGCGACTGCCGGCTCACCATTGCCAACGCCTAGAACGCGTTCTAGCCTGGCTGTGCTGCGTTCTGTACCGCATCGGTCCATATTTGTACCGATGCCCCGAGGCGTCAAGGGAGTCGCCCCCGTGCTCACCCAGCCGTTCGCGGACGCCGTCGTCGAGGCGGAGAAGGTCATCGCCGACGCCCCGCACATCCGGACCGAGCAGGACCTCGTCGAGGGCTACGACTACCTCGCCGGCAGCATCCGGGCGTCGCTGCAACTGGCCTGGGCCTACCAGCGCGACTTCCCGTACTTCGTCCGGTCCACCGGCCCGTACACCAAGCTGGGCCTGGACAACCCGGACACCCTCTACTTCCACGCCTATCTGCGCGACGACCGCGAGTACGTGGTGACGGGCCGGCGGGGGAGCACCGCCGACCTGAGCTTCCAGGTGCTCAACGGGGACTACTCCCCGGTCGACGTGCCGGACAGCCTGACCGCGTTCGACGACCGGGCGATCGAGATCGGCGACGACGGCGCCTTCGAGCTGCGATTCGGGCCGGCGAAAGCGAATCCCGGCCCGAACTACTTCACGCTCGGGCCCGGGTCGGCGATGCTTGTCGTCCGGGAGGTGTTCAGCGACTGGGACGCCGAGCAGCCCGGCAAGATCCGCATCCACCGGACCGGCGCGACCGACGCGCCGCCGCCGCTGACCCGAGACGTGCTCACCAAACGGTACGGCGTCGCCGGCAAGATCCTGCTCAGCCGGCTGCGGACGTTCCTCGCCTTCCCCGAGTGGTTCTACCTCAAGCTGCCGGTCAACACGATGACCGAGCCGCGGGCCACGCCCGGCGGGCTGAGCACCCAGTTCTCCTCGGTCGGCCACTACGACCTCGCCGAGGACCAGGCCATGATCGTCACCGTGCCGGCGTCGGACGCGCCGTATCAGGGCTTCCAGCTCGGCAGCATGTGGTACGTGTCGCTGGACTACATCAACCACCAGACCAGCCTCACCGCCGACCAGGCGCGGATCGACCCGGACGGCAAGATCCGGTTCGTCGTCGCCGAGCGCGATCCCGGGCTGGCCAACTGGTTGGAGTGCACCGGCCACGCCCGCGGCTATCTCCAGATCCGGTGGCAGCGACTGTCCAGGCAGCTGACCCGCGAGGACGGGCCCGAGGTGGAGGTGGTGAAGGTGGACGAACTCCCGGACCGGCTGCCGTTCCACGAGCAGGCGCGGGTCACGCCGCAGGAGTACGCCGCGCGGATCGCCGCGCGCCGGGCCGCCGTCGCCGACCGGATGCTGGGCTGAGGCGATGATCGTCGGACGGGAGAGTGTCGGCACCGTCGAGGATCTGCACGCGTCGGCGACGAAGATCACCGGACTCGAGGAGTTCGGCGACGACGACTACCGCGACGGCCTCGCGGTGCTGCTGGAGTCCTACGCCCGCGACGCGCGGCTGACTCCGTTGGGCAACAAGGTGATGCGCAGTTTCCTCCGGGGCGCGCTGGTGGCCCGGCTGGTCAGCGAGGCCGCGTGGCGGCAGCATCCGGAGCACGCCGAGGTGCCGATCGAGCGGCCGATCTTCGTGACCGGCCTGCCCCGCACCGGCACCACCGCGCTGCATCGCCTGCTCAGCGCGGATCCGGCGCACCAGGGCCTCCAGGTGTGGCTCACCGAGGTGCCGCAGCCGCGGCCGCCGCGGGAGACGTGGGCCGGCAACCCGGTGTTCCAGGCGATCGAGGAGAACTATCGCCGGCATCACGTGGAGCACCCGGAGTTCATGGGGCTGCACTACATGTCCGCCGACGAGGTGGAGGAGTGCTGGCAGCTGCTGCGCCAGTCGATGCGGTCGATCTCGTACGAGTGCCTGGCCCACCTGCCGACCTACTCGGCCTGGCTGGACGGCCAGGACTGGACCGGCGCGTACCGCCGGCACCGCCGCAACCTCCAGCTGATCGGGCTGCCCGACCGCGATCGCCGATGGGTGCTCAAGAATCCCAGCCACCTGTTCGCCCTCGACGCCCTGTTGGCCGTGTACCCGGACGCGCTGGTGATCCAGACGCACCGGTCGCCGCGGGTGGCCATCGCGTCGGTGTGCAGCCTGAACCAGCAGGCCAGCGCCGGCTGGTCGACCGTGTTCGACGGCGAAGTCGTCGGCCGGGACCAGTTCGAGTTGTGGGCCCGCGGCCTGGAGCGGTTCACCGCCGACCGCGCCAAGCACGATCCGGCGCAGTTCTTCGACGTGCACTACGACGATCTCGTGGGCGATCCGATGGGGACGGTGCGGGCGATCTACGCGCATTTCGGACTGACGCTGACCGAACGTGCGGAATCCGCGATGGCGGCGATGCACGCGGACAACTCCTCGGGCCAGCGCCGGCCGGCCCATCGCTACCTGTTGTCGGACTTCGGATTGACCGGCGAGGAGGTGGACGAGCGTTTCGCCGACTACCTGGGGGCGCACGGCCGGTGAGACACTGGCGCGGTGATGATCGTCCTGTTGGCGGTCGGCGCCGGCGCGGTCGCGCAATCGGTTGCGGGCTTCGGGTTCGCGCTGATCTGCGGGCCGGTGCTGATCGCCGCCCTCGGGCAGGCCGACGGGCTGCGGCTGATCGTGACACTGTCCACTGTGGTCAGTCTGGCGATCCTCGTGCCGACCTGGCGCGACGTCAAGCTGCGTGACGGACTGCTGCTCGCCGCGCCTGGGGTTGTGTTGGCGCCGCTGCTGGTGTGGCTGTTACGCGACGCCGACAAGAACGTGGTGACGATCGGCGCCGGCGTCACCACCTTGGCCTCGGCAGCCGCGCTCGCGCTCGGCCTGCGGCTGGATCGGCTGCGAGGCGTCGGCGGTGTGATCATGGCCGGCGGCACCAGTGCGCTGATGAACGTGCTCGGCGGCATGTCCGGCCCGGTCGCCGCGCTCTACGCCGTCAACGCCCGGTGGCCGGAGCGATCGATCCGGCCGACGCTTCAGGTCTTCGGCATCACACTCAACATCGCGACGCTGGTGTCCATCGGCGGGCCGGCGATCGACTGGTGGGCCGCACTGAGCCTGGTGGCCGGCTGGCTGGTCGGCAGCCTCGTCGCCAAGCTGCTGCCGGCCGGCCGCACCCGTCAACTCATCCTGCTGGTGGCCGCCGCGGGCGGGGTGTTCGCGGTGTGGCGGGGGATCACCGGCTGAGCGGCGGCGCGGTGCTGGACCGGACCACCAGCTCGGTCGGGACGTGGATCAACGTGGATTCCGGCTGCCCGGTGGCGATCTCGCCGACGAGGGCGGCGACGGCGTGCCGGCCGACGTCGTCGAAGGACTGGTGGACGGTGGTGAGCGGCGGCCAGAAGTTCGCGGCCTCGGCCATGTCGTCGAATCCGACCACGCTGACGTCGTCTGGCACCCGGCGGCCGACCTCGTGCAGGGCGCGGAGGACTCCCAGCGCCATCTGGTCGTTGGCGGCGAAGACGGCGGTGACGGAGGGATCGGCGGCGAGCCGCTGGCCGTGTTCGTAGCCGGAATCCGCCGACCAGTCGCCGATCAGCACCGGCGGCACGGGCCGGCCGGCCGCCTCCAGGGTCGCCTGCCAGGACTTGAGCCGGCGCTCGGCGGCGTAGGACTGGGGCGGGCCGGCGATGTGCCAGACGGTGGCATGTCCCAGCTCCAGCAGGTGCCGGGTGGCCGACGCTGCGCCCTCGGCCTGGGCGGTGTCGATCACCGGGGAGGGGTACCGCGCATTGGAGTCGATCACCACCACGGGCAGCCCCGCCGGCAGCTCGATCTCGCTCTGGTCCAGCTGGTGCTGCTCGATCAGGATGATCACGCCGTCCACGGCCTGCTCGTTGAGCCGGCTGAACGCCCCGGCGACCTCGCCCTGGGTGTGCCGCGGCACGGTCATCAGCACGATGGAGAAGCCCTCGTCGGCGACGGCCCCGGCGATGGCGTCCAGGGTGCGGCTGTTGCCGAAGGTGGACAGCGAGGAGATGATCACGCCGATGGTGCGGAACCGGCCGTTGCGCAGGGCGCGGGCGGCGCTGTTGGGCCGGTAGCCGACCCGGCGCATGGCGTCGAGCACCCGCTCCCGGGTGTCGGCGTCCACGTTCGTCCGGCCGTTGGCCACCCGCGACACGGTCTGCCCGGACACGCCGGCCTCCCGCGCCACGTCGGCCATGGACGGCCCCCGGCCGCGCTGGCCCGAACTCTGTCGCACTGGCTCATCCCCTCCGACAGCGACTCTAGACATGTTTACGTCAACAAGTTAGCCTCGCCGCACCTCATGTTGACGTAAACATTTCGATCCGGAGGGACGATGACGTCCACGGCGATGCCGGCGCGGTCACGGCCGGCCCGCGCGCTCACCCGGCGCCACCACCGGCGCGGCTGGGCGTTCGTGGCCCCGTTCGCGGCGGTGTTCGCGCTGACGTTCGTGGCCCCGCTGGTCTACGCCTTCGGCCTGAGCCTCTTCCGCGACCAGGCGTTCTTCGGCGGCACGGTGTTCGTCGGCCTCGGCAACTACACCCAGGCGCTGGGCGACCCCAAGTTCTGGGAGGCGTTCGGCCGGGTGCTGCTGTTCCTGGCCGTTCAGGTGCCGATCATGCTGCTGCTGGCCCTGGTCGCGGCCTTCGCCATCGACAGCGCCCGGCTGCACGCCGCCGGCTTCTTCCGGATGGTGATCTTCCTGCCGTACGCGGTGCCCGGCGTGGTGGCCGTGCTGATGTGGGGCTTCATCTACGGCGACCACTTCGGACTGGCCGCCGACCTCAACCACCTGCTCGGTCGCGACGCGGTGGAACCGTTGTCCGTCAACTGGATCCTCACGTCCATCGGCAACATCGTGACGTGGGAGTTCGTCGGCTACAACATGCTGATCTTCTACTCGGCGCTCAAGGTGGTTCCGCCCGACCAGATCGAGGCCGCCGCCATCGACGGCGCCGGCGCGCTGCGCACGATCGTCAGCGTCAAGCTGCCGGCCATCCGCGGCGCGATCGTGGTCGCCACCATCTTCTCCATCATCGGCAGCTTCCAGCTGTTCAACGAGCCCAACATCCTGCGCACCCTGGCGCCCAACGTGATCACCACCTACTTCACGCCGAACATGTACGCCTACAACCTGTCCTTCGGCGGCCAGCAGTACAACTACTCGGCCACCGTCGCGATCGTGATGGGCGTGATCACGGCGGTCATCGCCTACGCCGTGCAGCTGCGCGGCCAGCGGAAGGAGCGCTGACCGTGAGCTCCGTGCTGCGTCCCCGCCGCTCCCGCACCCTGACCGCCGTGATGGCGCTCTACCTGCTGTACTCGCTGATTCCGTTGGTGTGGCTGCTGATCAGCGCCACCAAGACCCAGCCCGACCTGCTGTCCACCCCGGGCCTGTCCTTCGGCGGCACCTTCGCCCTGTTCGACAACATCGGGTCGACGTTCACCTACAACAACGGGATCTTCCTGCGCTGGCTGGGAAACACGCTGCTCTACGTGGTGGTCGGCGCCGGCGGCGCGACCGTGCTGGCCACGGCCGCCGGCTACGGCCTGGCCAAGTACCGGTTCCGCGGCCGGCAGGCGGTGTTCGCCGTGGTGCTGGGCGCGATCGCGGTGCCGGGCACGGCGCTCGCGGTGCCGACCTTCCTGCTGTTCAGCCGGCTCGGCCTGATCGACACGCCGCTCGCGGTGATCCTCCCGTCGCTGATCAGCCCGTTCGGCCTGTACCTGATCTGGGTGTACGCCACCGACGCGATCCCCGACGAGATGATGGAGGCGGCCCGCATCGACGGCGCCGGCGAGCTGCGCATCTTCCTCGCCGTCACGCTGCGCCAGCTGGCGCCGGGCATCGTCACCGTCGCGCTGTTCGCGGTGGTGGCCACCTGGAACAACTACTTCCTGCCGCTCATCATGCTCAGCGACCCGAACTGGTACCCGCTCACCGTCGGGCTCAACCAGTGGAGCTCCCAGGCCGTCGGCGCCGCCGCGCAGCCGATCTACCACCTGGTGATCACCGGATCGCTGCTCACCATCGTCCCGCTCGTGATCGCTTTCCTGTTCCTGCAACGGTTCTGGCAGTCCGGTCTGACCGCGGGCAGCGTCAAGCAGTAACCCCTCACACCGTCGCGAAGGGATTTCTCCGATGGCACCACCGCGCCGCCACCGCGTCGTCGCCGCACTGGCCGCCGCCCTCCTGTCGACCGCGGCCCTGGCCGCCTGCGGCTCGCCCGGGTCGGATCCGGGCTCGGCCAAGGCCACCGGCACCCAGGACGCCGTCGACGCCGCGCTCCAGGCCGGCGGCACGATCACGTACTGGACCTGGACCCCGTCGGCCAAGGCCCAGGTCGAGGCGTTCGAGAAGGAGTACCCGAAGGTCAAGGTCAACCTGGTCAACGCCGGCACCGGCAACGACCAGTACACCAAGCTCCAGAACGCGGTGAAGGCCGGCTCCGGCGGTCCCGACGTCGCCCAGATCGAGTACCAGGCGCTGCCGCAGTTCGCGCTGACCGGCGCGCTGGCCGACCTGAACCAGTACGGCTTCGGCGCGTTCCAGAAGGACTACACGGCCTCGACCTGGAGCAGTGTCAACGTCGGCAACGGCCTGTACGGGCTGCCGCAGGACTCCGGCCCGATGGCGCTGTTCTACAACAAGGCGGACTTCGACAAGTACGGCATCGCCGTGCCGAAGACCTGGGACGAGTACGTGGACGCGGCCAAGAAGCTGCACGCCGCCGACCCGACCAAGTTCATCACCTCCGACACCGGCGACGCCGGCTTCACCACCAGCATGATCTGGCAGGCTGGCGGCCACCCGTTCGGCACGGACGGCCGCAACGTCAAGATCAACCTGAACGACCCCGGCGCGCAGAAGTGGACCAAGGTCTGGGACCAGCTGGTCCAGGGCAAGCTGCTGTCCACCGTCAAGGGCTGGAGCGACGACTGGTACCGCGCGCTCGGTGACGGCACGATCGCCACCCTGGTCACCGGCGCCTGGATGCCCGGCGTGTTCAAGTCCTCGGTGACCGCGGGCAGCGGCAAGTGGGCGGTCGCGCCGATGCCGACCTACGACGGCCAGCCGGTCAGCGCGGAGAATGGCGGCAGCGCGCAGTCGGTGCTCAAGCAGAGCCAGCACCCGGAGTTGGCCGCGGCGTTCGTGCGCTGGCTCAACCACGGCAACGGCGTCAAGCCGTTCATCGCCAGCGGCGGCTTCCCGTCCACCACGGCCGACCTGAACTCGCCGTCGTTCCTGGACGCCGCCGACCCGTACTTCGGCGGGCAGAAGGTCAACCAGGTGCTCACCGCCGCCAGCGGCGCGGTCGCCAAGGGCTGGAGCTACCTGCCCTACCAGCTCTACGCCAACAGCATCTACGTCGACACCGTCGGCAAGTCCTACCTCAACGGCACCGCCATCGGCGACGGCCTGAAGGCCTGGCAGTCCGCGCTCGTCGACTACGGCAACCAGCAGGGCTTCACCGCCAGCGCCGGCTGATCTACCTGGGCTGATCGATTTTGGGGAGGCACGACCACGCATGGCCGAGTTCGCGATCGGCGAGCGGGACTTCCTGCTCGACGGGCAGCCGTTCCGGATCCTGTCCGGCGCCCTGCACTACTTCCGGGTGCACCCGGAGCAGTGGGCGGACCGGATCGACAAGGCCCGCCGGATGGGCCTGAACACCATCGAGACGTACGTGCCGTGGAACGCCCACGCCCCCGAGCGCGGCACGTTCGACCTGTCCGGCGGCCTGGACCTGGACCGGTTCCTCGGCCTGATCGCGGACGCCGGCATGCACGCGATCGTGCGGCCGGGGCCGTACATCTGCGCCGAGTGGGCCAACGGCGGGCTGCCGGTGTGGCTGCCCGGCGAGGGTGTCCGCAGCTCGGAGCCCCGGTATCTCGACGCCGTTCGGGAATACCTGAGGCAGGTGTACCGCGTGGTCGTGCCCCGCCAGATCGACCGGGGCGGCCCGGTGATCCTGGTCCAGATCGAGAACGAGTACGGGGCCTACGGCAGCGACAAGCGCTACCTCGCGGAGCTCACCCGCTACACCCGCGAGGCCGGCGTCACGGTGCCACTGACCACAGTGGACCAACCGCTGGACGACATGCTCGCCGCGGGCAGCCTGGACGGGCTGCACCGGACGGCGTCGTTCGGGTCGCGCGCCGCCGAGCGGCTGGCGATCCTGCGCACCCAGCAGCCCACCGGCCCGCTGATGTGCAGCGAGTTCTGGTGCGGCTGGTTCGACAACTGGGGTTCGCACCACCACACGACGTCCGCGGAGGATTCCGCGGCGGAGTTGGACGCGCTGCTGGCCGCCGGCGCGTCGGTCAACATCTACATGTTCCACGGTGGCACCAACTTCGGGCTCACCAGCGGCGCCAACGACAAGGGTACCTACCAGCCGCTGGTCACGTCCTACGACTACGACGCGCCGTTGGACGAGGCCGGCAATCCCACCGCCAAATACCACGCGTTCCGGGACGTCATCGCGCGGTACCACAAGGTTCCCGACAGCGTGCCGCCGCCGGCGGGGCCGCTGCCCACGCCGGTCGCGTCCCTGCACGAGCCGATCCTGTTGCTGGCCAACGCGGAGCGGTGGGGAACGTGGCAGACGCACGAACAGCTGCCCACCTTCGACGAGCTGGCGCCCACTCCGCATCTGGCCCTGGCCCGCACCACGATCGACGACGACGGCCCCGGCGTGCTCGTCTTCGGCGAGATCCGGGACCGTGTCACGGTTTTCCTCGACGGCGTGCGGCTCGGGACGTTGCTGCGCGAGCACCACGACCGAGCCCTCGAGCTGCCGCTGACCGAGGGCGAGCTGACGCTGCTGATCGAGGACCTCGGCCGCGTCGACTACGGCCCGCGACTGGGGGAGCCCAAGGGGGTCATCGACGGCGTCAGCCTGAACGGGCGGCCGCTGACCGATTGGGACGTGCTCCCGATCGACGCCGCGGCGCTGCCGGATCGCCGTCCCGGCAGCGCCGACGGTGCCGAGGTCACCGGGCCGCTGGCCGGTCCGGTGGTCGTCAGCGGCCGGCTCACGGTGCCGGAGTCGACGGACCTGTTCCTCGACACCGCCGGCTGGGGCAAGGGAATGGTCTGGTTCAACGGGTTCCTGCTCGGCCGCTACTGGCGCCGCGGCCCGCAGCGAACGCTCTACGTGCCCGCACCGCTGGTCCGGGCCGGCGCCAACGACGTCGTCGTGCTCGAACTGGACACGATGCTCGACCCCGTGGTCCGCTGCGCGCCGCACGCGCATCTCGGCCACACCGAAGCCTGAGGAGATCCCCGATGAACTCTTCGCTCGCCCGACTGCTCGCCGCCGCCTGCTGCGCGGCGGGCCTGATCACCGTCGCCGGGCCCGTCGCGAACGCCGCGACCACCGGCGACTTCCGCGGCGTGAACTGGGCCGATCCGCGTGACAACTACGCCTCCGACGCGGTCGTGCCGTCCGGACTGTCCACGGCGGACAGCTACGCCACCACCTATGCCAAGGCCAGTGCGGTGATCGGCCAGTTCCGGTCGAAGGTCGGGGCCAACACGGTGCGCCTGCCGGTGAACCCGACCTCCGTCAACGGTCCGTTCTGGAACTCCTACACCGGGGCCATCGACGCGGCGACCGCCAAGGGCTTCAAGGTGATCCTGGGCTACTGGGAGGCGCCGAACGCCAAGGACGGCCGCATCGACGACACCACCACGTTCAACGCGATGTGGCAGCGGATCACCTCGAAGTACGCCGGCAACGGCAGCGTCTACTTCGAGCCGATGAACGAGCCGTTCGGCTACACCAGCCAGGAATGGACCGGGATCGTCGCGTCCTGGCTGTCCACGTACCGGAACGTGCCGCGCGACCGGGTCGTCGTCGACGGCACCGGCTACGCCGACGACGTCAAGTCGGTGTGCGCGGACAGTCGGCTCAACGGCACCCACCTCGCGCTGCACTTCTACGGCTTCTGGCACAGCACCTGGACCGACCCGCAGCAGTGGACGGCCGACTTCGACCAGCGGCTCGGGAACTGCTCGTCGCGCACGATCCTGGACGAGTTCGGCGCGAGCATGACCACCGGCCTGAACTACGACGGCCCGATCAACGGCTCCAACGAGATCGCGTACATCCAGTCCGTGACGAACCGGCTGCGCCAGCTCCAGATGGGGTCGGTGTACTGGCCGGGCCTGCGTACCGGCGACACCTACTCGCTGACCACGCTGCACGGCAGCGGCACCGCGCTGTCCCTGACCGTCAACAACGCCAGCGGCGCCGACCGGCTGGCCTGGGCCTGGCACCGGTAGTCAGCCGCGCAGCGCCGGTCCGAGCCAGCGGCCGACGAGAGCCCGCAGCTCGTCGTCGTGGTAGGACGGGTACTGGAGGAAAGACAGGAACAGCCGCATCAGGATCTCGGCCAGCCCGAGGAAGTCCTCATCGGTGCTGACTCCGGCGGCCGCCCAGTCGACCGGCACGTTCTGGAGGATGCGCGCGCCGAGGGCGAAGGACTGCGGCGAGGTGACCGCGCCGGTGAAGATGTCGCCCTCGCCGGCCTCCAGCAGCAGGCCCAGATGGGGCTCGCTGGGGACTGCCTGGAGGCTGAACAGCACCGATTCGACGGCGACCTCGGCCGGGCTGCCGAAGGTGGCGAGGTGCCGTTCCATCCGTTCGGCGAACGCCTCGACGCCGGCGATGGCGACGGCGCTGAGGATGTCCGGCAGGCGGGGGAAGTACCGGTAGACGGTCTGCCGGGTCACGCCGGCCTCGGCCGCGATGTCCGACAGGCTGGTCTTGGCCAGCCCGACCCGGTCGAGGCACGCCGTCGCCGCGTCGACGATACGGCGGCGTGCCTCGTCCTCGGTCCGGGGCGGGTTGCCCTGCCATCCGTGGTACCCCATGCGGCCCATCATCCCCGAGCGGGCTGCCTCAGACGGCGGCAGGTGCCCCGGCTCCGCACCCGGTAGAGCGCGGCCAGCACGAGTCCGGCCCCGACGAAACAGGCCAGCGCGTACAGGCCGCTGCCGTGGTCGACCGGCAGGGCACTGAGCCAGAACAGCGCCATGACTCCCAGGTAGACGGCGGGGTAGAACCGCGCGAAGGCGGACACCGGCTCGGCGGATCGTGGCGTGGTGGCGATGATCCAGCCGCCGGCCAGCCAGACCGCCGCCAGCTCGACGCCGAGCACCCAGGCCTGCGCCGTGACATTCCCCCGGAAGAGGCTGGACGGGATGCCGGCGATCGCCATCGCCAACGGCGTGAGGACACCGGCCAGCAGGATGCGTGGCACCAGCCGGCCGTTGCCGGCCAACCGCACGACGAGGTAGGTCAGGGCGGCGATCGAGACCGAGGCGAACAGCAGCATGCTGGTCATCGGCACCGAGGCCAGCGCCGGCTGGTTGACGATGACGTTGCCGGGGTTCCAGGCCCACCACCGCAGCTGCGGTCCGATCTGGTCGAAGACCTCGTAGAACACCTGGCATACGAAGGCGACCGCCACCGAACCGAGCAGCGGACCGCGCCTTCGGAAAACGCCGAGCGAACGCACGGTCTCGTAGGCGAGCTGGGTGAACATCGGGTAGAAGGCCACGATGTAGAGCGGCAGCCGGTCCCACATGAACTGCACGGTGAACCGGTTGTGGGCGAAGATGAAACCGTAGATCTGGTCGAGCCCGAACCACTCCGGGAAGTACAGCGGCGGCTCGGTGACGAGGAGATAGACCAGCGAGGCGAACCACAGCGCCAGGTTGACCCGATCACCGTCGCGGTAGCGGCGCACCGCGTGCACCAGCGCGAAGATCGCGCCGCCGATGACGAGCACCTCCAGCAGCGGCATCGTCCAGTTGGTCAGCTGCCACGGAAAGCGGACCGACACCACCGGCGAGACGTCCTGGCAGTCGAAGCCGAGGCCCCGGGTGACGGCCTCCGCCGCCGATCCGCAGTCGACGCTCATCGCGCCGCCACGGTGGAGTAGTCCTTGGCCGGCGGCTCGGCCTGGGGATCGAAGTCGAACGGAACCCGTTGCCGGCCCAGCGTCCGGCGGACGTAGTGGCGCAGGAATCCCGCGAGCACCCTGGGGTTGCGCATCATCTGGCCCAGCGACTCGTCCATGTTGAACACCTTGGCGAAGTGCTCGTCGACGACCTCGTCCTCACGGGCCGCGCCGACGATGAAGCTGAACGCCGGGCCGGACACCGCCGCGAGGAGGCGGCGTCGCCACTCGGGCGGCTTCTCGGTGCCCACCGCGCATTCGTAGCCCTGATCCCGGGCCATCGCGAGGGACCACGGCACGCGGAGCAGCTTCCGTTGCGCCGCAAGGAATCGCGCGGCGAAGTGGTCGTCGAGACCGCGGGCGAGGTGCTCCCGCAGCAACAGCGCGGACCCCGACGCGGAGCTGATGCCCTGGGCGTAGAACGGGTTGAACGCGCAGATCGAGTCGCCGATGAACACCAGGCCTCGCGGTGGCGTGCGCAGGCGGTCGTAGCGTCGCCACTTGTTGCCGGCCGACCGGGTCAGGTGCACCTCGGAGGTCGGGGTGCAGCGGTCCATCGCCGCCGCGAACAGCGGCGTCCGCACCCGGGTTGCCGACTCGACGAACTCTTCGGTACTGCGCGGCATGTCCAGGCCCCACGAGCCCATGCAGGCGATGACCCGGTTGCCCTCGATCGGGAAGAAGTTGACCAGGAACTCGTGCTCGGGCGGGTGCCGGCGCTTGTCCGGGGTCGGCATGATCACCAGGTGCTGCCACCACCAGGAGGCGGGGCGCGGCGTGGGCAGGTCGTACCAGCGTGAGGTGTAGGTGACCTTGGCGTCGAGGGTCTGCACCTCGGCTTCCGGCCAGCCCTTTGCCACCAGCCATTGGCCGACCGCGGAGCCACGGCCCATCGCGTCCACCACGAGGTCGGCGTCGAGATGCTCCTCGCCTAGGTCGACGCCGCTGACGCGGCCGTCGCGGGTGGTCAGGCCCGTCACCGTGACGCCCTCGCGTACGACCACGTTCGCCAGCGTTCGCACCTTGTCGCGCAGCACGCGTTCGATCAGGATCCGCGAGCCGTAGATCATCGTCATCGCGCTGCGTTTGCGGGCCGACCAGCCCGCCCCGTCGAGGTAGGCCGCGTCCATCGACGGCATGAGGTGCAGGCCGCCCGCCGCGATCAGGTCGTCCTCGAAGCCCGGGAACAGCGCCCCGATCGCACGCCGGCCGGAGTTCAGCAGGAAGTGCGGATGCTTGCTCTGCGGCACCCCGCGCCGGTGCTCGGCCGCCGCCGGCAGCACGTCGCGTTCCAGCACCAACACCTGGTCGAAGTACGGGGCGAGCGCCCCCGCGCTGCACAGGCCGGCGGCGCTGCCACCCAGGACGACGGCGGTCTTGCCGAGCTGCACCCGGACCAACTCCCTCGTCATTCATACAGACGGGCACCCAATGTATGAATGACGTCGGTGGGTGTCAACCCAGCGGCGGTAGGCCGAACTCGGTGCGGAAATCGTCGATCATGATGACGGCCAGGCGCGGATGGGCGCTGAGGGCCTGCCGGGAGTCGGCAAGCAAGTCCAGGTGCGCCTTGGCATCGGCAGCCTCCAGGTCGACAGAAGCCAGTTCGAGCAGGGTGGCGTCGTGGTAGGCGAACGCGGCGCTCTGCCGAGCCAGCGCCGACAGCTCGGCGACGGCGGTGTCGGCGGCGATGCCGTCGAGGACACGGGCGGCGTCCAGCAGTTCCTGCGGATCGGCCCGAAGGGACCTGATGACCCGCAGATAGTGGGTGGTGTCGTCGGTGTCGGGCACACGGCCCGCCGCCACCTGGAGGCCGTGGCCGACGCGGCGGAGGTCCTCCTCGACCAGCGCCGAGCACACGGCGGCCAGGCCAGGAGGGTTGGTCGGATGCCCGTGCCCGATCATCGAACGGGCCACCCGGACGACGTCGCGGGCCAGACCGCCGGACAGGCAGTGCACCAGGTCGAGAAACGGTTCGGGCACACCGACCACCCGGCGGCGCAGCAGGTCCAGGGTGTCGGCGAGCTTGAGGTGCTCGACGCGGACGATCTCGTCGAAGGCGCTGTCGAAGGCGTCCCGGACGGCGGTTCCCCGGCGTTCGTAGGCGGCCAGGGCGTCGTCGGAGACCGACACCCAAAAGCGCGTCCCCTCGACGCCGAACACGCCCTTGATCTCGTTGAGGAACTGCTGGGCCAGCTCGGCGGACTCGATCTTGTCCAGCTCGTCGACGGCGATGAGCACGACGCAGCCGGGTGCGAAGAGCCGGAAGGCCGACACCACCGACGCGAGGAAGTCCCGCAGCTCGGCCACGATCTCCGGGTAGGTCAGGGCGCGCTGGGCGGACTGGACCGTCCGGGTCCAGCCGGCCTCGGCGTTCACCGGCAGCGCGAGCTTGCCCGACCACCCGGAGGTGGTGGTCTGGAGGAAGCGGATCCGGGCGAGGTTCTCGCGGGCGGGCAGTCCGATTGCCGTGAGCAGGCCGGGGTGACTGACCTGACTGAGGAGCCTGCGCCGGGTGCGCCGCAGTCCGGCGATCAGTACGGGAATCATGACAAGCGCGGCGACGGCGACGACGGCGGAGAACAGCAAGGCGATCGTAGAGGACCGGCCGGTGTGAAAGGTGGTGCCGAACAAGTCGAGCGAGAAGATTCTGCCCGGCCAGGTCAACCACACGGCTGCGGCGCCGGTGGCGGCCAACACGGCCAGTGCGGCGGTCGACGCGGCGAGCCGCCGCTGTGCCGATCGCAAATCCGCCATCGTTCTCCTCGGGCAGACGAGGTCGATGACGGCGCTGCACAGGCAGGCGTAGAGGTGCAGGACGAAGTCGCGGGCCTCGTAGTGCACCGGGGCGGTGACGAAGAGTTTGACCGGGGCGGGATCGCGATTGAGCTCGTGTGCGATCAAGGTGCTCTTGCCGACGCCGCGCGGCCCCGCGATGCCGACGGTGCCGCCGTGCATCCGCCCCGCGATCTCCTGGAACCGGCGGATCGAGCTCGTCGGCGTGATGGTGGTCGCGTCGGTGGGGCGATCCAGGGCCGGCGCCTCCACGACGTTGAGAACGATGCGCAGGGGTGCGGGGAGCCGGTTGTTGACCAATGCCCGCAGGACGGGAAGGACGCCCTTGTCGAGCAGTTCCTGCTGCCATTCGGCGAGCAGTCGTGCGACGTCCTCATCGTGTGACCGCCGCGCCGCGGCCTCGTCGCTCCTGTTCCATGCCTTCAGGCCGAAGTACATGGCCACCGGGATCAGCAAGCTGATCGTCGCGGCCGCTCCTCTGGCGTCCTGCGACCAGGTCGCCGTCACACCGTCCCAGATGACGGAAACGGCAAACGCCACCGCGATGGCGGCGATGACCGGATGCCGGGGCAGCGCCCGGAGGGCTGCCAGCGCGAGGGTGGCGACGGAAATGCGGGCCGAGCCCAACACGTCGAGACTCAGCACCGGCGGCTCGACCAGCCGTCGCAGCGCGGCCTCGGCCGGGCCGAGCATTTCCTCGGGAGCCGCCATGGCCGCCGTCCGAACGGACTCGACGTCGATCTTCCCGCGGTCGAGCGCGGACTTGATCTCCTCGGTCGCGAGTCCCCGGTCGACCATGCGGGATAGGTTCTGTTCGACGATCGTCGCGCGGGACTTGTCCCGATCGGTGCCGGCTGAGATCCGCTGGAGCCCCTCGGCATCGGCCACGACGGCATGGTGTCACGCGGCAGCGTCCGGCGGCATCGGCGTGCACCCGGTTGGACGAGGGGGATGCCGAACCGCGCAGGTCAGACCTGCGCGGTTCGACAACCCCCAGGGGTCACGGGAAGCTGACGAGGTCCTGGACGGTGTGTCCCGGACCGGCCGCGGCCCCGGTGTTGTTGACGATGTGCGTGATCGTGCCGGCGTTGCTGCCGAGCATCACCGTCACCATGTCGTGGAACTTGACGCCGGTGCTCGGTGTCTCGATGGCGTGGGCGTTGGAGATGCTGGCGTCATTGAGGAACAGGCAGTAGACGCCGAGCCCCCACGCCTCGTGGCTGGTGACGTTCGCGCCCACCTTGTAGGAGGCCCAGCCCTTGGTCGAGCCGTTCATGTAGGCCGCCTGGTTCGGCGGGTCGTACGGCATCTCGCTCTGGTAGAAGATCGTCTTGCCGCCCTGGCCGTTCCAGATCGTCTGGTACTGCTGGTAGTGCTCGACGAACAGGCCGTACGCGGTGACGTTGTTGCCGTTGACCACCAGGCCGTTCGCGGCGGTGTTGGTGTTCCAGCCGACCGTGCCGCCGTTGCCGTGGTCGGCCCGCCAGATCCAGGTGTCGTCGGTGATCACGTTGTTGCTGTTGACGACCAGCGACTGCTTGGCCTTGCCGACGGTCGCGCCGCCGATGCGGAAGTGCACGTCGGACAGCACGGTCGGATCGGCGGCGTGGCTGGCCGTCGAGCCGGCCGGGCCGACCTGGACCAGCGACTGCGAGCTGGTGGTGCCGGCGTCGATCAGCAGGCCGGCGATCTTCACGCCGTTGACGTCGCCCACGGAGATGGCGGTGATGCCGTTGTCCGGCACGAGGGTCGCAATGCCCAGGCCCAGCACGACGGTGTCGGGGCGGCTGACATTCAGCGTCTGGTTGAGGTGGTAGATGCCGGGCGTGACGATGAGGTTCTTGCCGGCGGCCAGCTGCGCGTTGATCGTCGAGGCGGTGTCACCCGGCTTGACGATGTAGAACTGGCTGATCGGCAGCGAGTTGCCGGCCGGGTTGCCGTTCGCCCACGACGTGCCCGAGCTGTTGTTCCGCAGCGCCGGCACGAACACGTTGTAGTTGCCGGCACTGTCGACGTACAGGTACGGCTTCTCGGCGATCACCGGGGACTGCGCGACAGCGGTGTAGGGCGGGTTCGGGAACGAGTTCGACGGGGGAGCACCCTGCACGCCTGAGAACACCATGTTCCAGTTCTTGCCGGCCCAGCTGCCGATCTGGTCGTTGCGGGATAGCCATTGCTGCTGGCTGCCGGACTGCACCTGGCCCGTGACACGGGAGTCGGCGAGGAAGCCGCCGGAGGACCAGCCGCCGTCGTCCAGCTTGAGGTTGCCGTTGACCTGCACGCGCCGCAGCGGGTCGGCCTGGGACACGGCCCAGGTGTCGGTGCCGCCGGGCGGGTTGATGGTCAGGCCTTCGGCGTCACGCCAGAAGTTCAGCGTGGCGTTGCCGCCGTCCCAGTCGGCCTCGACGTGCACCTGGCCGTTGATGGTGACCTGGCCGGGGGTCAGGCCGAGGCCGGCGACCTCCTCGTAGAAGCCGAGGTTGGCGTCCACGTTGTACGAGCCCGGCTTGAACAGCAGCGCGGTGCGGGCGGTGCCGAACTGCGAGGACTGCTGCGCGTTGAAGACGGAGGTCAGCTTGCTCTGAATCGTAGATGCCGACATGGACGGGTCGAACACCGTCACGTTCGGGCCGAAGTCCGGTGTGGCCGAGGGGGTCTGCGGCGCGGCGCCGGCCGCCGGCACCGAGCCGAGCACGGACAGGGTCAAGGCGGCCACCGCGGCAAAGGCGATGGTTCCGTTACGGGCCACTGGGGTCCTCCAGCGTCGCGGGAGCGAGGACGGTGTCAGTTGGCGGACCCGACGAGGGCGAATGCTACGAGTGGTCGGGAGGTGCGTCAATACACGCCTTAAAATAAGACTGGAAAGCGCTGTCAACGGTTGACGTAGGGGAAACGAGCCGCGGGCGGCCCCAGGGTGTCTCGGCCGAGCGGGTCACGCCGTCTGCTCCACATCCCTTGTGTCACAACGGATCATGACGTCGAGCGAGGCTCATACCGCCTTCGCGGGCTGGTCATGCGGGCGGATCGCACGTATAGTGAGGATTCTATGGGAGCGCTTCCAGAGGCCGGGTGATCCGACCGAACCGATGCGCACGCCGCCTCTCATCTGGTACCTCGCGCACGTTCCGGCCAGGAGGTTTCCCATGACCCGCACTCGGCTGCGGCGATCGCTGATCACCGTGGGCGCGGCCCTGTTCGCCATCGCGTCCGTGACCGCACCCGCCACCGCGCAGGCGCCGCACGCCGGCCTGCCCTACCAGAATCCCGCGCTGCCGGTCGCCGACCGGGTGAACGACCTGCTGGCGCGGATGTCGCTGGACGAGAAGCTCGGCCAGATGACCCAGGCCGAGCGCACCGCGCTGAACCCGCAGAGCGACCTCGCGACATTCCGGATCGGCTCGGTGCTGTCCGGCGGCGGATCCGCGCCCAGCCCGAACAACGCGCAGTCCTGGGCGAACATGTACGACAGCTTCCAGCGCACCGCGCTGTCCACGCCGCTGGGCATCCCGATGATCTACGGCGCGGACGCCGTGCACGGCCACAACAACGTTGTCGGCGCAACGATCTTCCCGCACAACATCGGTCTCGGCGCGACCCGCGATCCGGCCCTGGTGCAGCAGATCGGGCGGGCCACCGCCGAGGAGGTCGCCGGCACCGGCGTCAACTGGGACTTCGCGCCGTGCCTGTGCGTGGTGCGCAACGACCGCTGGGGCCGCAGCTACGAGTCCTTCGGCGAGGTGCCCAGCATTCCCACCGCGATGACCACGATCATCACCGGGCTCCAGGGCACCACCCTGGGCGCGGCGCCGGCGTCGATCATGGCCACCGCCAAGCACTACATCGGCGACGGCGGCACCACCGGCGGCGTCAACGAGGGCAACACCCAACTGTCCGAGGCCGACCTGCGGGCCATCCACCTGCCGCCGTTCAAGGCCGCCGTCGACAAGGGGGTGGGGGCGGTGATGATCTCGTACAGCAGCTGGAACGGCGTCAAGGACCACGGCAACCACCACCTGATCACCGACATCCTCAAGGGCGAGCTGGGCTTCAGCGGCTTCGTGGTGTCGGACTGGGCCGGCATCGACCAGATCGACGGCCAGGCGGGCTTCTCCGCCGGCGACATCGACGCCAGCATCAACGCCGGCATCGACATGGTCATGGTGCCCACCGATTACAAGCTGTTCATCAGCATGCTGCGCACCGAGGTGAACAACGGGCACATCTCGCGCGCCCGGATCGACGACGCCAACCGCCGCATCCTCACCAAGAAGTTCCAGCTCGGCCTGTTCGAGCACCCGTTCGCCGACCGCTCCTTCACCGGCACCGTAGGCTCGGCCGCGCACCGGGCGCTGGGCCGCCAGGCCGTGCGCGAGTCCCAGGTGGTGCTGAAGAACGCCGGCGGCATCCTGCCGCTGTCCAAGTCCGCCAAGGTGTTCGTGGCCGGCAAGTCCGCCGACGACATCGGCATGCAGAGCGGCGGGTGGACCATCAGCTGGCAGGGCAGCAGCGGCAACACCACCCCCGGCACCACCGTGCTCCAGGGTATCCGCAACACCGTGACCGGATCGGGTTCGGTGCGGTACGACCGCAACGGCAACGGCATCGACTCCAGCTACACGGCGGCCATCGCGGTGATCGGCGAGACCCCGTACGCCGAAGGCGCCGGCGATCGACCCGGTGGCATGGGCCTGGACCAGGAGGATCTGACCACCCTGAGCCGGCTGCGGGCGTCCGGCGTGCCGGTGATCGTGGTGCTGGTGTCGGGCCGTCCGCTGGACATCAGCGCGCAGCTGCCCGGCTGGCGGGCGCTGGTCGAGGCCTGGCTGCCGGGCACCGAGGGGCAGGGCGTGGCCGACGTGCTTTTCGGGAACGTCGCGCCGACCGGCAAGCTGCCGGTGACGTGGCCGCAGAGCGCCTCGCAGGAGCCGATCAACGACGGCGACGGCAAGACCCCGCTGTTCCCGCTGGGCTTCGGCCTGACCTGGCCGGTCGGGTAGTGCGGATATGACGTCAGCCATGAGTTCCCGCCTGATCAACGCCATTGTCCTGGCGCTCGCGGCCGTTGTGGTTCTCGCCGGCACTCCGGCACGGGCCGCCGCGGCCCCGTTCCGGGTGCTGGTGTTCTCCCGGACCACCGGGTTCCGGCACGACTCCATCCCGGCCGGCATCGCGGCCATCCAGAAACTGGGCCGACAGAACAACTTCCTCGTCGACACGACGGAGAACGACGCGTTGTTCACCGACGCCAACCTGGCCCGGTACGCAGTTGTGATCTTCCTGTCGGCCACCGGCGACCCGGTCGGCACGCAACCGGAGAAGGACGCCTTCCAACGGTATATCGAGCATGGTGGAGGTTTCGTCGGCATCCATGCCGCCTCCGACGGCGGGTTCACCTGGCCCTGGTTCGGCAAGCTGGTCGGTGCGTACTTCAAGCAGCATCCGACGCAGCAGAACGCGCGTGTCCGGGTCGAGGATCCCAACCATCCGTCCACCCGGGGGCTGCCGGCGCAGTTCACCCGCTTCGACGAGTGGTACGACTTCCAGTCCAACCCGCGCGGCAGCGTGCACGTGCTGACCACTGTGGACGATTCGTCCTACACCGGATCGACGATGGGCGCCGACCACCCCATCACCTGGTGCCACAATTTCGACGGCGGCCGATCCTGGTACACGGCCATGGGCCACACCGTCGCCAGCTACGGCGAGGCCAACTTCCTGCACCTGCTACTGGGCGGGGTCGAAACAGCGGCCGGAGCCGTCGCCTCCGACTGCTGACGTCATTCGTTGGCGTCGAGCAGCCCCCGGGACGACGGCCGTGCGCGGCCATGGAGGTTCACGAGGTGCCAGAACCTGGTGTTTCCCTCGGCGACAAGGAGCGTCCGCTCTCGGCCGACTGTGCCGAATCCGGCCGATCCCTTGCCCACTAGGAGACGCGCCAGAACGCCCGTGAACACGGCGGCGGCGAGCGACGAGCCGTGACCGGCGGTCCGGTCGCCGTCGCCGCCGTCGTGGGCGAATGGCGCGTCGACGGTCCCTCCGGGCATGTGCCAGAACAGGTCGCCGACCTTGTCGCCGGTGCGTTCAGGCACCGGCACCAGGCGGCCGTCGGTGGAGCTGACCGCCACGACGTGGACGTCGTTGGCCGGGAATCCCATTGCGTCGAGGGGAGTCCGATGCTGTCCGGTGGCCGGCACGTGAATGTTGCCGCAGGCGGCGACGACCACCACGGGGTGGTTCTCCGCGCGGGCGGCGATGACCGTCCGCACCGTCATCTCGAACTCCGGCGCGAGGATTGCGCCCTCCCCGTTGAGGGTGGCGCTCACATTGAGCAGATCGAAGTCCTTGTACCGCTCGATGGCGTCATGCATCCAGGACGCCGCCAGCTGTTGCCGCAGCGGCGTCGGAAGGTCGTTAGCGACATCGATCACGTCGATGACGGCCTGCGGGGCGAGGGTCGCGATGATGCTGGTGATCAGCGTGCCGTGCCGGTGCGAGGTCCGTGATCGAGGCTCGTCGTAGGTCCGGTAGCCGTCCTTGCGTCGATGGGTCACGGTCATGCGGTCGGCGATGTGACCCAGGGCGTCCTCATGGACGCCGGCATCGAGCACGCCGATCTTCACCTGCCCGCAGTCGGGCTGTTGATCGAGGTCGACGCGTACCGATTCGAGCGCCGTTTCGAAGGCTCGGGTTGGGGTGAACCCGTGGCCCAGCACGATATCCGTCGAGAGGTCGAGCCAGGGCACACGGCTGGCGCGGAACGTGCCCGGAACCCAGCGGGCCCGTCGGCGTCGCAGGATCGAGCGCCCGGCCCGCAGCACCAGCCGCACCAGGTCGCGTTCGCGACCCGGCCGACAGGTGAGCACGAATACCCGGGGAGCAACGCCGGGCCGTTCCTCGCCACGGGCTTCCTGGACATCGCGCAGTCCACGTGCGCGGGCACCGCCCGCCAACGGTGTGCGGAGCAGGCGGATCAGTGCCTCGGACACCGCCCCGGTCCCCGGCTCTTGCAGCCAGCAGACCACGACCTCGCCCGGCACGAGCGGCAGGCGGCGTTCGGCCCGGCGACGGATGCCGAGCGTCACGAGATCCACAATCGTGTCCCACAAGGCCCAAACCGTCACGAGGACGGTCAGACGTAGGTCGACGGCCGGCCGCTCCCGTACCGCCGGGCTGCTCATGATCGGACCTCCGTGCGGCGGTCGGCGGCGTTCTGCGTGACCCGCTCAACGGCGTCGGCCAGCGGTCCGGCGACCACGCCGGCACCAAGACCCCACAGCAAAGCGGCGACCAGGTCGAGCACGGTGCCCCAGGGCTTGTCGACGTACCACAGGGTCAGCCCGCCCCAGACGGCCACCACGGCGGCGACCAGCAGCAGCCAACGATCCGTGATGCGCGTGCGCCGTACGAGCTGGTCGGGCGTCGGGGCCGGCCTGGCCCGGAACCGGTCGAACAGTCCCGGCACGCCGTCCGGAACGGGGGCGGCCGTGACCAGTTCGACGGCCGTAGCGACCTCGAAGCCTCCAGGGAGCGGCCGGGTGGGGTCCGGCAGGCGCAGGGCGATCTGGCGGGCCTGCTCCAGCTTGTGGTCCAGGTCGGCGGCGACGACGTCGGTGCCGGTCCTGGCCGTGCGCAGCGAGTCCAGGACCTCGTCCGTGAGGCCCCGCGCCTCGGCATACCAGATGCTCTGCCACGACTCGTATCCCGACAGACTCCCGGCGCGGGCCTGGAGTGCCGCGTCCAGCTTCGACACCGTGGGCAACAGCTCCAGCGCCGCCGCAGTGGCCTCTGCGTCGGCGAGAAACCCTTGGATCTCCGAGGTTTCCAGCTCGGCGGGTGAACCCGGGCCGAGGGCGCCGTCGGCGTGGTCCTTCAGCCCCGGGGCCAGCTCGTCGAGACCGGCCAGACCATCCACTGTGGACTTCAAAGCGCCGAGAACGGTCGCCGCACGGGAACGCCACTCGGCGATGGCCGCCGCCACGGCGGCGATGTCCTTGGTGATCGACTCGACGGCGGCCGCGTCGTCGTCGCTGGGGTGGCCCAACAGGTTGAACACTCCCGGGTAGCGTCGCTGGACGTCGGCGGCGCGCTCCGCGAGGGCGTTGGCCTCCCGCGCGGCACCGGGCGCGATCGCCCAGGCCACAGTGGGGTCGGCCTTCTTGACGGCCGTGTCGGCGGAGATTCCGGCGCGGGCCAACGCCTTCGCGCTCACGACCAGGCGGCTGATCGGACGGTGGTTGATCAGGTAGCCGCGTTGCAGCAGGCCGCCGAGTAGTCCGATCAGGGCGACAGCGATGGCCCATATCCAACCGGCGGCGGTGGTCACGGTGACCGTCACGCCGGATCCGCCGAGCTTGATCGTGCCGGTGTACGTGCCGTACGCCGGCGGTGCCGCACCGGCGAGGTCGAGCCGCGTCGCCGTGGGCCCGGAGCAGGTCGCGGTCACCGTCGCGCTGTACGTCGAGGACTGGAGAATCACCGGCGCGCTCCACCTGCCGGGGCAGGTGTTCGCCGCGATCGGCACGGAAAGCGCCACCGGCCGTTGTGGCACAACGGGAAGGTCCACCGGCCCGCGGAGATCCGTCGTAGCGGACGAGACCAGCCCGGCGGGGGAGCCGGCGGACAGGCTGACCGGCACGTGCTGGGCGGGGCCGGCCGGATTGGTGACCACGGTGATCACGCCGGACGTCCCGGCCGGCGCGTCCTTGCCGACCGTGATCGACACCGGCACCGTGCCGTGCCCCTTGACCTCGATGGGCGACGTCCCCGGGTGGCCGTCGACCGTGAAGGTCAACGGCCAGGCGCCGTGCCCCAGGGCGACTCCGCCGCCGAGCGTCACGCCGACCGGGCCGGCGGCGGGATTGACCAGCCACAGCTGACCGGCGCCGTTGGTCACCACGACCTGCCCCGGCTCGACGACCAGAGCGTCGTCGGCCCGCGCCACCGGCACCGGTCCGAGCAGGATCGCCGTCGCGCCGGCGATCGCCGTGCCCGCCCGACGCCACCAGGTCCTCATATGCCGCTCCCAGACGCGCTGATGACGACGGATTCGTCCAAGCGGGCGTGTCCGTTAGCGCCGATGCGCGAGGGAGTCGAGAACGTGACCCGGTCAGCGGGCCCCGTCGACGACCGTCCGCGCCCCCAGCGGTCGCTGGAGCGTCACGGTCGTGACGAACTGCGCGGCGAGTTGGGGCTGGTCGCCGGCGCAGTTCGCGCCGGGCAGCTGTCCGACCAGCACGGTCACGGTGACCGTGCTCGTGGTCTCGGCGACGTCGACCCGGCCGAGCGTGCTGCACCGGGCCAGTCCGGCGGTGGTGTAGTGGATCACCAGCTGTGGTCCGTCGCCGGCCTCGGCCCGACTCCACCGGAGCGGTCGCTGATCGATGACTCTGGCGTCGGGCCGGGCCACGTTGGGCTGTCCGACCGGCCCGGACACGCCGGTCGAGGTGGCCGGGCCGCCGGTGGGCGGGCTGCTTGTGCTCATCGCCGGGCCGGGGTCGCTGACGTTGCCGTTGGCGGCGGTGCCGCACGCCGTCGCGGTGACCAGCAGTCCGAGCGCGACGGTCAGGCGGAGTGTTCGCATCATGCCTCCTGGACGTCGAAAGACCCGGTTCGGGTTGGCTCGCTCCGCCGACTCCTTCGTGATGTTCACGTATACGTCAATGGTGGCGCAGATGCGTCATATGGTTGAACTGGCCGGGCCCGGATTACTCGCGCTGAATGGGTGCACGTGTGCATTGTTTTCGGGGCAGGGTTTAGACCGGAGGAGTGGTAATCGAAACCGGCCACTGACAGGTGTGCCGCGGTGAAACTAGGCTAAAGCGTGCATTTCGACATTTCATGTCGCTTCTAATCAGGTGGGGGTTTCAATGCGCGGTGAAAGACGTATGTTCCATGCGTTCGCGATGCCCGTCGTGATCGCGGTCGGGCTCGCCGGGTTCGTGATCGGGGGTGCAACGCCCGCCGTCGCGGGCCCGCAACCGCTGGCTACGAAACAATCCGTTCCGGTCGGTTCCGGGCTGGTGCCGGTCTACGACCCGACGACCAAGGCGGCCGGCATGGCCACGCCGCAGGCGGCCGCCACCATCATCTCGGCGTACTGGACGCCGGCGCGGAAAGCCGCGGCCAGGCCGGCGCCGCTGGACACCGGCGCCGTGCAGACGAGCAGCGGTCGGCAGCCCCAGGGGAAGCCGCAGAACATCGCCGACCCGACGCGTCCGGCGGCGGACGCGTTTCGCCCCGACGTGGCATTCACCAATACCGACGGAAAGGTGTTCTTCCACGATCCGGTGGACGGCAATGACTATGTCTGTTCGGGCGGCGCCATCAACAGTGGAAAGCGGCGGTTGGTGCTGACGGCCGGCCACTGCGTGCACCGCGGTGGCGGCGGCCAGTGGATGCAGAACTGGACGTTCGACCCCGGTTATCAGTTCGGTGTCGGCACGCCCGGCAGTTTCCCGGCATACCAGCTGTGGGCGCAGACGTCGTGGATCAACAATGACGACCACCACTTCGACTACGCGTTCGCCATCACCCAGAACGGCTCGCACGGCGGCAAGCTGGTCGACACGGTCGGCGGCAACGGCCTGACCGTCAACCCGGGCCGCCCGTTCATCACGTTCATCGGCTACCCGGACAACGTGTCCAACACCGAGCAGCAGGCGAACTGCCAGGGGCAGCTGAGCCGGCGCAGCATCTTCAACTCCGACCAGCAGCTCAACTGCAACCTGGGCGGCGGCTCCAGCGGCGGCCCGTGGCTCCAGAACTACAGCGACGCCAACGGTCTGGGCTGGGCGGTCAGCAACACCTCCTACGGCATCAACCCCGATCCGCAGGGCCCGGTGTTCGGCCCGTACTACGACGGCGACACCACGAACCTGTACAACGCGGCCGAGAACGCCTCGCCGTGACCGACTAGCGGCACACCATGTCTGCCCACCGGGCAGACGTGGTGCGCGAAACTCCCTCGGCGGGCGCCGGCGTCGTGAGGAACTCCTCCTTGATCTCCTTCGGCCCGAACGGCCAGACGCGTTCGGCGCGGGCCCAGATCGGGAACGAGACCACGCCCACGACCACCCAGGACACCGACACGATCTGGGGACAGCGGGTCGGTCGAGAACCGCACGTAGATCCAGCCGACGACCGCGATGATCAGCGGCACCGAGAAGAGTCACATCTTGTACGGCCGGTTCAGGTTCGGCTGCCGTCGCCGCAGCACCACCACCGCCGCCGCCTGCGCCAGCGCCTGGACCAGCACGATGGCGGCCGCGAGCGCGTTGATCACCACGGTCAGCGGCAGCAGCGAGCCGACGGCGCTGATGACGCCCATGACCAGCAGGCCGACAGTGGGGAAGTGCCCTTCGGGTGCAGCCTGGTGAACTGGGGGAGGAACAGCTTGTCGCGGGCGGCCTCGTGCGGCACCCGCGAACCGGCGAGCAGACCCGCGAACACGGACGCGAAAGCCGTCACCACGATGAGCACGGTCACGATGTCGGCGGCCGTCGGGCCCCACGCGCTGGACACCGCGGGCGTCGCGATCGATGACGACTTGACCACGTCCTGCCAGGGCAGCACGCCGAGGATGCCGACCTGGAGCAGCAGGTACAGGCACATGATGCCGACGATCGATCGCGGCAGCGTCTTGCCCGGCCGGCGCACCTCGCCGCCCAGGTAGGCGCTGGTGTCGTAGCCGAGGTAGTCGTAGACCGCGAGCACGAGTCCGGCTCCGAGGCCGGTGAAGAGCGTGCAGGGAACTGCCGTGCGGCTCGGCCCGTGGGGGCAAGTTCTCTGCGCGGGCGGACACGGCGATGGGCGGGTCCTCTCGGGAAGGACCCGCCCATCTGTGCGAACCCGGTCAGCGCAGCGACAGGGGCAGGGACTTCAGCGAACGGAACTCCAGGTTGGTGTTCCACACCGGCTCGCCGGCCAGGCTGATCTTCGAGTAGCGGTTGAACAGCGCGGTGTAGAACCACTTCAGCTGGAGGCTGGCGATCTGCCGGCCGAGGCAGGAGTGCACGCCGATGCCGAACGAGAGGGTCTTGTTGCTGTTCGGGCGGGCCAGGTCGAACTCGTCGGGCCGCTCGAACATCCGCGGGTCGCGGTTGGCCGCGCCCAGGAACAGCGCGACGCACTGGCCCTTGTCGATCGTGACGCCGCCGATCTCCAGCTCCGAGTCCGCGAGCCGCCAGGTGAACTGGTTCGACGCGTTGAACCGGACGACCTCGTTGGCGACGTTGTCGGCGGCGGCCTGGCTGCTGCGGAAGAGCTCCACCTGCTCGGGGTTCTCCGCGAACGCCTTCATGCCGCTGCTGAGCGAGCCGGGCGTGGTCGGCGCGTACAGCGCGATGAGCAGCAGCACCAGCTGGTGGATGGTCTGCTGGAGCGTCGAGTCGGTGTTGGTCGGTGCGGCAGCCGCGAGCCGGGCGATGACGGTGTCCGGCAGCACCTTGCCGCGCTTGCCCTCGACCAGCTCCACCGAGTACGTGTGCAGGTCGGTCAGGTCCTCGAGCAGCGCGTCGAAGTTGATCGGCTGGTCCTGCGGGCCCGACCAGTACGTCATCAGCTTGTCCACGCGGGGCACGACGAAGTCGAGGTCCTCCTCGGGGACGCCGAAGGCGTGCACCGACGAGTGGTAGGGCATCTTCAGCGCCAGCTCGGACACGGCGTCGATCTCGGTCTGGCCCTCGGGGATCGAGGCCACCAGCTCGGCCGCGATCTTCTCGATGACGTCGCTGTAGAACTTGTGCGCCGCGCCGGTGAAGCCGGGCGCCGTCGAGCGCCGCAGCGAGTCGTGCACCGGCGGGTCGGTGTACATCATGACGTTCTTGGTGAACTGGTAGTAGATGTTGTCCGTCTGCACCGCGCGGCCGTCGAACTTCGCCTGGAGGACCTCCTCCATGCGGTCGGCCTTCAGCGACGGGTTCTTCAGCGCCTTCGCGCAGTCGTCGTACCGCACGACTGCCCAGGCGTCGAGCCCCTCGCACCAGTGCACGGGGTTGGTCTCGCTCAGCTCGGCGTACACGGGGTAGGGGTCCGGCACGATGCTCGGATCGGACAACGGCGATGCATTTACCATCGACACCATTGGTCGGCTCCATCTTCGTTACGGCCGGATCCAGACTCGACAGGTCGCGTTCAGTCCGACTGTGGGGCGGTACAGGGAAACAGGGATGTGGCTGTGAGCAGTCGTCACTTCGGAAGGCGAGGGCAGCATCGCCATTCACTGCGCACAACGCTAGTCGCCGGGATTTTTGGTTCGTTATCGGTGAGCCGGGGGTCCGCCCCGGGAATCGATAACAGGGCAAAGGTCCCTGTACGGGTCACGCCAGTGACGTGCCAGCCGGCAGGCCGTTGGTGTGCAACACTTCCTCGTCGTCGACGCCGTGCTCGTCGATACCGTGCAGCCAGTCGCTCTGGTACACCGAGTCCAGGTAGCGCTCGCCCAGGTCCGGTGCGATCGCCACGGCGATGCCCCGCCAGTCCGGGCGTTCGGCCAGCCAGCCCAGCGCGCCGCTGATCACCGTGCCGGTCGACCCGCCGAACAGGAAACCCCGTGCGGCCAACCGGTGACAGGTGCGGACCGTGTCCGGCTCCGGCACCGTGATGACCTCGTCCACATAGGACTCGTCCAGCAGTGCGGGCCGCACGCTGGTGCCCAGGCCCGGGATCGTCCGGGGGGCCGCCGGCCCGCCGAAGGTGACGGAGCCGACGCTGTCCACGGCGACGATCCGCACCCGATCCCTTCTGGCGCGGAAGAACCGGGCGCAGCCCATCAGCGTGCCGGTGGTGCCGGCGCCGACGAACAGCACGTCCAGATCGGGGAACTGGCTGAGGATGGCCGGCGCCGTCGACTCGAAGTGCGCCTTCCAGTTGTTCGGATTGGCATACTGGTTGAGCCACACGTACCTGCGGTCCGAGGCGCACAGCGCCCGCACGTAGTCCAGGCGCGCGCCCAGGAATCCGCCGTCGGCGTCCGGCTCGGCGATGACGTGCACCTCGGCGCCGAGCACCTCCATCATCCGCCGGGTGGCCACGTTGCACCGGGCGTCGGTGATGCACAGGAACCGGAATCCCCGGTTCGCGGCGATCACGCTCAGCGCCAGGCCGAGGTTGCCGGACGAGGACTCGACCAGCACCGAGTCCGGCGCCAGCCGGCCGTCCCGCTCCGCGGCCTCCACCATGCGCAGCGCGGCCTTGAGCTTGATCGACCCGGCGAAGTTGAAGCCCTCGCACTTCAGGAACAGCGAGCGCCCGAACACCGGCAGGAGGTCGACGTAGAGGTCCTCCTCGTTGAAGTCCTGCGGGGCCGAGATGATCGGCACGGTGTCACTCCTCCTCGGTGCCCGACCGCGCGCCGGGCCGGCCACCGCTCAGGCATCGCGTCTGACCGGCTCCGCCATGGCGACGACGATCTGACGGTGACCGACGTGGGGCTCGGTGCTGTGCGCGGTGCGGATGTTGTCGATCAGCAGCAGATCGCCCGCCTGCCACGGCAGGCTCACCGTGTGCGCCTCGTAGACGGCGTTGATCGTCTCGATGATGTCCTCGTCGATCGGGCTGCCGTCACCGAACCGCGTGGTGAACGGCAACCCGTCCGCGCCGTAGACGTCGACGAGGTACTCGCGGATCTCCGGCGCCATCGTCCACTCGTTGAGGAACGCGATCTGGTTGAACCAGCAGTCCACAACGGATGCCGGGTGCCGGACCACGGCCGGGCGACGCTGTCGGGTCCGCAGCGCCCCGCCCGGCGCCCACTCGAACTCGATGCCGTTGGCGCGGCAGTAACTCTCGACGCCGGCGCGGTCGTCGGTGCCGAACGACTCGACGAGCGAGACGCCCACCTCGCCGTTGTAGCTGCGCACCAGCGACCAGCCCTTGTCGATGAAACGGTTGACCACATCGGACGGCAGCTCGGCCAGCACGGCGGCGGCGTCCGCGGTGGCGGTCGCGCCGCCCGACGCCGGTGCGGCCAGGCACACCAGCGCCAGCAGGCCGGGAATCTCCTCGGCGTAGCTGAGCTCGTGGTGCATGCACATCGGCTGGTCGGCCGGCCACTGCGAGGACGAGTACACGCCGTCGGCGTAGCGGGACCGGGGAGCGAATGCCTCCCGGTCGGGCATGAGGTCGAGGGACAGCGCCCGGTAGGCGCCGGTGGCCGCCTCGAGATCCCGCAACTCCAGGCCGCGCACCAGTACCGCGCCGCGCTCGGTGACGGTCGCGCGCAGCGCGTCGCGATGTGCCGTCAGCCAGTCGTGGGCGGTGCCGTCGGCGCGCACCACGGCCCGGCCGCTCGGGTCCGTCTCGACGGACAGCGATGGGGCTGCCGATATCATGACTGGACTCCAGACGGCTCGGTCGACATCGTGTCGCAGACGGTAGTGATCACGCTTATTGTTGGGATATCGAGGAAGTCCACTGCTCCACCAGCCCCGGCGTTGCGTCCGCACGGCCGTCAGTACCGGCGCAGCTCGTGGAAGAAGTCGTCGATCACGGTCAGCTCGCCGGTCGCGCGCACGTCCTCGTAGACCTTGCGGCCGACGGCCAGGTCGAGCACGCCGAGACCGAAGGGCGAGAACACCACCGTGCCCTCGGCGGGGATGCCGACCGCACCGGTCATCACGTCGTACAGCGTGCCGGCCAGGAAGTCCCGGTTGCCGGTGAGCTGCTCGACCAGGTGCGGCGAGGTGTCGGCCTTGAGGCAGTGCTCGACGTCGTCGACGATGTTGACCGAGGACAGCAGGATCTCCGGCGCCAGGTCGCGCAGCGACACGTGCAGCACCACAGGGCCGTGCTCGAACCACGCCGGATCGGTCACGTGCGGCCGGCCGGCCACGGTCGCGAACACGATCAGGTCCGACTCGCGGATCAGGTCCTCGATCCGCTCGTGCACGGTGATCCGGCCGGTCTCGCCGGACTCCTCCAGGTGCGCCCGGAAGCCGTCGGCGTGCTTGGGCTCGGTGTCGAAGATCCCGACGTTCTCGAACGACCAGCCGGTGCCGGCGAGGAAGGTCCTGATGTAGCGGGCGATCAGGCCGGTGCCGACGATGCCGAGCCGGGTGGGCCGGGTACGGGGCCGGGTCAGCCAGTCCGCGGCCAGCGCGGCCGAGGCGGCCGTCCGGGTGGCGCTGATGATCGAGCTCTCGATGCACGCGAACGGGTAGCCGGTGCGCTGGTCGTTGAGGATCAGCACGGCGGAGGCCCGCGGCACGCCGGCCGCCACGTTCTCCGGGAAGCTGGAGATCCACTTGAGTCCGTCGACCCTGGTGTCGCCGCCGATGGACGCGGGCAGCGCGATGATGCGCGCCGTCGGCCGGTCCGGGAACCGCAGGAAGTAGGACGGCGGGTTGACCGTGTCCCCGGCGCCGTGCGTGCGGTACGCGTACTCGATGAGCTCGACGACGTCCTTCTCGGCGCCGGCGAGCGCCCGCTGGACCTGGCCGCCCGAGATGACGGCGAACGGCGGGACACTGAGTTCGGTCATGCTTCTGCTCCGTATTCGCTACGCGGTCAGCCGGCGATCCGGCGGTCGATGACGTCCGCGAGGTCGGCCAGCACCGGGTGCTCGGTCAGGTCCGGCAGCGACACCACGCGGTCCAGGCCGATCATCAGCCGGACCGCGGCCAGCGACGTGCCGCCGCGGTGGAAGAAGTTGTCGTGCCGGCCGATCTGCTCCTCGGCGATGCCCAGCACCGTCGACCACTCCCGGGCCAGCCGCCGCTCGGTGTCGGTGGTCGGCACCGCCCGGGACGGCGCGTCGTCGTCGACCTCGCCGGCCAGCCGGACCAGGGTCTTCTTGTCGGTCTTGCCGTTGCTCGTCAACGGGAACTCGTCGAGCACGTGGAACCGCGCGGGAACCATGTACTCGGGCAGCCAGCCGGCCAGCGTGGTCCGCACCGTCTCGGCCGTGACGTCGGCCGCCCGGTAGAACGCGACGAGACGGCTCGCGTTGCCCTCGCCGACGACCACCACGGCCGCGTCCCGCACGCCGTCGACCCGCAGCAGCCGGTTCTCGACCTCGTCGATCTCCACCCGGAAGCCCCGGATCTTGACCTGGGCGTCCCGTCGGCCGAGGTACTCCAGCCTGCCGTCCGGGCTCCAGCGGCCGAAGTCGCCGGTCCGGTAGAGCCGCCCGCCGTCCCGCGCGGGATCGGGCAGGAACGCCAGCTTCGTGCGCTGCTCGTCGTTGATGTAACCGCGCCCGACGCACACGCCGGCGGCCACGATCTCGCCCGGCGCGCCCAGCGGCACCGGCCGCAGCCATTCGTCGACGATGGTGATCAGCACGTTGTTGACCGGCGGGCCGAGCGAGATGCGGTCGCCGGTCGGCGGGCCGGCCAGCACCTCGTGGTTGGTGTCGTCCGAGGTCTCGGTGAGGCCGTAGGCGTTGACCACCTTGATCCAGGGGAAGCGCGCGAACCAGCGGCGCACCAGCTCGGCCTTGAGCGCCTCGCCGGTGGTGGACACGACGCGCAACCGCCCGAGATCGCCCTGCTGGCCCTCGAACCGGGCCAGCACCACGTCCAAATAGGACGGCACGACCTGGAGCACCTCGACCTCGCCGAGCACGACCTCGTCGACGAAGCGGTTCACGTCGAGCACCGAGTCCTGGCCGATGACGACGGTCCGGCCGCCGACCAGCAGCGCGGAGATCAGCTGCCACAACGAGATGTCGAAGCACTGCGGCGCGGTCTGGGCGACCACGGTGCCCGCGGTGATGGCGAGGTCGTCGATCTTGGCGAACAGGTGGTTGAGCATGCCGGCGTGCTCGCACATGGCGCCCTTGGGCTCGCCGGTCGAACCCGAGGTGAAGTAGATGTACGCGAGCTGATCCGCCGCCACGGGCACCCCGACGTCGTGCGTCGGCCCCACGTCGACACAGTCGTCGACCGCCAGCACGGTCAGCTTCGCGTCGGCCACCGCGGTGACCAGGGCCCAGTGGACCGGTTCGATCAGGGCGAACCGGCAGTCGCTGCGCCCCACCATGGCGGCGACGCGGTCGGCCGGGAAGTGCGGCTCGATCGGCAGATACGCGCCGCCGGCCTTGAAGACGCCGAGCACGCAGGCCAACCAGTCCAGGTTGCGGTCGGTGATCACCGCGACGACGTCCTCGGGCCGAAGTCCCTTGCCCAGCAGCGCGTGCGCGATGCGGTTCGCCCGCTCGTTCAACGCCCGGTAGGTCAGGTGTTCGCCCGCGAACGACGCGGCGACCGCGTCCGGGTGCTCGCGCACTCGCTGCTCGAACGCCTCGTGCGCGCGCAGATCCGGCAGGTCGCGGTGCGGCCCGGCCAGTTCACGCTCCTGGTAGGCCAGTTCCTCGGCCGACAGCAGGTTTTCCGCCTCCTGCGCGCCGTCGGGGTCGGCGACCATGGCCCGCAATGCCGCGAGGTGGTAACCGGCCAGCCGAGCCGCGTACGCCTCGTCGGCGACGTCGGTGCGGTAGGTCAGCCGCAGCCGGGCCGAGTTGTGGTCCAGCGCGACGCAGAGCACCGTCCCGTCCGGCAGCCGGTCCCGGGCGGCGCCGATCGTGTCCACGACCGTCTCGGCCGCCGGGCCGTCGCCGAACTCGGCGTTGTGCGCGGCGCGGATCAACTCCGACCAGGGCCCGTCGGGCACCGGCAGGTCGCACGAGGCAACCCCGTCGGCGACGGCCCGTCCGCACGACACCCGTGACTCGCCGGTCAGCCTGCGCAGCACCGCCGCGTGCGCGGCCAGCAGCACGGCCGAATCCAGCACTTCGAGTTCGCGCGCGAGCTTGCTCACCGCCGCCACGAGTTCGTCGAGCTCGCCGACGACGTGGTCGCCGAACTCGCCGGCGGAACGGTCCCGATCCGCGACCCACCGCGGAATCCTTGTCACGCCAGCCTGCGTCAGCGCAGTCACATGCTCCTCCAGCCACTGCGCGGGACCGGCGCGGTCCGACGCGGAAACACGGCACGAAGTGATCCGCCGAGAACGCTAGGCGGCGACGATTTCCGGTTGTTATCGGCTGCTTTTTCGCCAGGTGCCGGGCGTGAGCGCGGCTCAGTCCGCCAGGCCGCCCGGCACGAGCACCGGCGCGGCGTGACGCTTCGGGCTGACCGGCTCCGCGAAGTAGCGCGGCCCGCCCTGCTGCCCGCGCTGAGCGGCCTCGGGGTCGACGAAGAACTGCGGGCCGGTGGTCTCGGGGTCGTCGTAGTAGCGGTGGAAGACCGGAGTGAGCCCACCGGACATCGGCGGCACGATCCAGCTCCAGTCGACCGGGCAGCCGCGGCCCGCGCGCTCCTCCTTGGCCACGTGGGCCAGGAAGTGGCGCGATTCGCTGTGGTGGTCGGTGATCGTGACGCCGTCCTCGGCGTACGAATGCAGCACGGCGCGATTGATTTCGACCGCCGCCCGGTCACGCCAGAGCGTGCGGTCGTCCGAGGTGTCCAGACCGAGCCGCTCGGCGATGACCTCGAGCAGGTTGTAGCGGTCGATGTCGGTGAGGTTGCGCGCGCCGATCTCGGTGCCCATGTACCAGCCGTTGAACGGCGCGGCCGGATAGCTGACGCCGCCGATGTCCAGACGCATGTTGCTGATCGCCGGCACCGCGTGCCACCGCAGGCCGAGTTCGGCGAACCACGCGAAGTCCGGGTGCCGCAGCGGCACCTCCCGGATCACCTCGCGGGGCAGGGTGAACAGCTGCTGGCCCTCGTGGCGGGTCTCGATGAGCAGCGGCAGGATGTCGAACGCGCCCTGCGTTGTGGGCGGTTCCCAGCCCATCGCCGTGACCGTCGTGGTGAAACCGGTGTAGAGGGGGTCACCGACGACGGTGCCGTCGGGCTGGCCGTACCCGGCGTAGCGGATGAGCTGGTCGTTGTAGATCCGCGGCGCGGGCGCCTCCGGCCGGTCCGGCGCGAAGACGCTCATCACCGGGCGGATCTTGCCGTTGTTGGTGGCCAGCCGCAGGTGCTCCGCGCAGTGCTCGGCGATGCTGCTCGCGTCGCGGACCGAGCGCAGGTCCCGCACGCGCAGGCTCTTCCAGTAGAGCCGGCCGATGCAGCGGGCGCTGTTGCGCCACGCCACCCGGGCGCCGAAGGTGAGCTCGTCCTCGGTGTGCCGGTACGTGCCGGTCTCGTCGATCTCCGCGCGGATCCAGGCGATCCGGTCGTGGACCGGGCCGGCGTCCGGGTTCTCGGCGTGGAACAGTTCGATGAACTCCGCCGCCGCGGCGAGGTCAGTCACGTCGGTCCTCCCAACGGGAAACGCCTCGGCGGGCGTTGTCGATGTTGCCTCGGTTCGACGCTAGCCACTGGGAGTATTGGCCGAATATCGAGTCGCTTTTGGACGGTCGGCGGGGGCGCGGGTGCCGGGCCGATACCGAAGCGAAAACGGCCGGCCCTAGCCTGGCCCCGGGCTGCGGCGTGACTCTCGGGACGTCCCCGGTCGAAGGAGGCGTTGTCGGGTGGGTGTGGTGGTGGAGTTCGGCATTCTCGGCCCACTGGTGGTGCGGGTGGACGGCCGGCGCGTCGAGATCACGGCCCACCGTGAGATCGCGATCCTGGCCGCCCTGTTGTGCCGCGCCGACCAGGTGGTGTCCACCGACCAACTCGTCGACGTCGTGTGGACCGGCGACCTGCCGGCGAACCCGGCGAACCAGATCGCCATCTGCGTGCTGTCGCTGCGCCGCAAGCTGGTGTCCTTCGGCGCGCCGGCCGACCTCATCGCCACCCAGCCGCCCGGCTACCTGGTGCAACTCGGCGACGCCCGACTGGACACCAGGCGCGTCCAGTCGCTGACTGCCGCCGCGACCGCCGCCGAGGTGGCCGGGGACCGAGTGGAAGCCCTGGCGCACTTGCGGACCGCGGTCGATCTCTGGCGTGGCCCGGTGCTGCCGAGCCTGGCCAACACCAGCCTGGCGCCGGAGATCGTGCGGTGGGAGGAGCGGCGGGCCGCCTTGTTCGACCGCCGCGTCCAGCTCGAGTTGGACCTGGGGCGTCATCGCGACGTGATCGGCGAGCTGTCCGCGGTGGTGGCCGAGCAGGGGCTGCGGGAGCGGCCGCGGGAGCAGCTGATGATCGCGCTGTGCCGGGCCGGCCGCCCGTCCCAGGCGCTGAGCGTGTACCGCGTGACCAGGAAGATGTTCCTCGACGAGCTCGGCATCGAACCGAGCAGCCAGCTCCGCCGGCTGTACGAGGCCATCCGGTCCGGCGCCCTGCGCGGCGCGTGAAATCGCCGAGAAATCGCCCCAAAATGCGGTTCGCCTAACTTGCTCGGGGAACATCGGGAACTTCGCTGGGGGAGTGTGGCGCGCATGGTCAGGCCGCTGGGTGACGGCGCGAGTCCGACGTGACCCCTTCGCGCGCCCCGGGCCTTCCCGTCGGGGAGATCCGGTCGAGGGCCCGGGACGGCGTCCAGGCCGTCTTTCCTCCCTGTGACACCTATGGCAATGTGCTGTTCGGCGCGGCCGGAGTCGACGGATCCTCGGGCTATGTCGACGACATCGACGCCGCCCGGCTGGTCCCGTCGATATTCGTGCCGCAACGCCTGGAGAAGCTGATCGAGGTCGGCCGCGAGCCGATGCACGGCGACGTGTCGCTGGACACCACGATCGGCGGTTTCCGCGCGGCGATGCCCGTCTACGTGTCGGCGCTCGCCCCGCCGGTGGACGCGGCCGACGAACTCGGGTTGGCGCTGTGCCGACAGGCGGGCCGCCTCGGCCTGCCGATGGTGATCGGCCAGACGGTGCTGCCGAACTGCCACGACCGGCTGGCGCCCGGCGCCGAGCTGCCGGTGCTCGCGCGGATCCGCTCGTACGTGGCGGAACTCCCGGCCGGCTACGGCGGGGTGGTGGTGCAGCAGGCCGCGCAGGACGCCGACACGGAGATGTGGCAGCTGGTCTACCGGGATCCCGCGGTGCGACCGCTGCTGGACAGCGGCCGGCTGGCGCTGGAATTCCGAGTCGGGCAAGGGGCGGCGCCGGGACTCGGCAGCATGGCGGTCGTCGCCGACGGCACGGTCGGCGAGTCCGCGTACCGCCACCTGGTCGCGCCGGCACACCGTCCGGAGCAGGCGGTGTGGGCCGGCAATCCCGGCACGGTCACGGGGGAGATGCTGCGGGAGCTGATCCGCCTGATGCGGGACCGCTTCCCGCTGGCGCGGGCGTGGATCAAACTGCCGCCCGGCCGGGACGTGCTGGAGGCCGCGCTGACGGCGTGGCACGGTGGGGCCGACGCGGTGACCGTGGACGGCGGCGAGGCCGGCACCGCATGGGCCCCGTACCGGTTTCTCGACCACGTGGGGCTGTCGCTGGGGGACTGCCTGCGGCGGATCGGCCGCCAGTCCGCCTGTCTGCTCGTGAGCGGCCGGATGTGGGAGGGGACCCGGGCGGTCAAGTCGATCGCGTTGGGGGCCACCGCGATCGGGCTCGGCCGGGCCGCGGTGCTGGCCGTCGAGGAGGATCCGGCGGAGGGACTGGTCCGACTGGTCCAGTGCCTGGAACTGGAGATGCGGCTGCTCATCAGCGCGATGGGCAAGTACTCGCCGCGCACGCTGGACGTCACCGACGTGCAGTGGCCGCACTGCGCGGGCTGCTGAGAAGCGCGTGATAACTGGGCGATAGGGGCCGTTCCCTAGCCTCGGCGCAGAGTTCGAGTTCGAGAAGCCGAGGAGTCGGGTGATGACCAATCCGTTCGAGGTCGAAGACGGTACCTACCTGGTGCTGGTCAACGACGAGGGGCAACGCTCGCTGTGGCCGTCCTTTGTGGACGTTCCCGCCGGCTGGACGGTGGCCCACGGCGGCGACACCCGCCAGGCCTGCCTGGACTACATCGAGCGGACCTGGACCGACATGCGTCCGGCCAGCCTGGTCGCGTTCATGGAGGCCGCGGCGCGGGACTGACTCCGCGGCCGATACGCGGCGGATAACGCTCCGAAAGTCCACGTCCATACCGTGTCCCGGAGATGCTCGGCGGTCCGGCACGGCCCGCCGAGCCGACCCTGGCACGGGGACGGAGTAGGAGTTCAGCGGCATGGAAGCTCAGGGGACACGGCCGTCACCTGCGGAACTGCGGCTGATGGTGGCCGCGTGGAACGACACGGACCGGGACGGCCGGGCCGAGCCACTGATCGAGTTGTTCGAGCGGCACGCCGCTCGGCGGCCGGACGACCCCGCGGTGAGCGGGCCGGAACAGCTGACGTACGGCGAGCTGAACGGGCAGGCGAACCGCCTGGCGCACCACCTGGTGTCGCTGGGAGTCGGCCCGGAGCAGCTGGTTGCCGTGCTGCTGCCGCATTCCGCGCAGACCATCGTGGCGCTGCTGGCGGTTCTCAAGACCGGCGCCGCGTATCTGCCGATCGACCCGGGTTATCCGCCGGGTCGCACGGCGTTCATGCTGGAGGACGCGGCCCCGGTCGCCGTGGTGACCGAGTCCGTTGTGGCGCAACGGCTCGGCGTCACCGGGCGGCTGATCCTGGTGGACCAGCAGGAAATGGTCGGCTATGGGGCGACGGATCTGGCCGTTCCGGTGTCGCCACGCCATCCCGCGCACGTCATCTACACCTCGGGGTCGACCGGCCGGCCGAAGGGCGTGGTCATCGAGCGCGGGGCGCTGGACGACCATCTGCGCACCGCCCGTGAGCGCCACCCCGGCCTGGGCGGCACCGCGCTGTGGCACACGTCGGTGGCCTACTCGCTGTCGGTGACGGCGCTGTTCGGCCCGCTGACCGCGGGCGGCTGCGTCCGGGTCGCGGCGGATCTGGCCGGCGCCACCGAGGCCGTGGACTGCACGTTCGTCAAGGCCACCCCGAGCCACCTGCCGCTGCTGAGCTCCCTGCCGGCCGGCTCCGGGCCCAGTGACGAACTGCTGCTGGGCGGCGAGGCGCTGCTCGGTGACGCGTTGTCGCGCTGGCGGCAGGCGCACCCGACGGCCACCGTCACCAATGGGTACGGGCCGACCGAGGTGACCATCCACTGCGCCGAGTACCGGCTGGAGCCGGGCGCGCCGGATCCGTCCGGGGTGGTGCCGCTCGGCCGCCTGCTGCCGAATTCGCGGGCGTACGTGCTGGACGAGCGGCTGCGGCCCGTCGCGCCGGGGGTGGCCGGCGAGCTGTACCTGGCCGGCAGCGGCCTGGCCCGGGGCTACCTCCGGCGGCCGGGTCTCACGTCGGCGCGATTCGTCGCGGACCCGTTCGGGGAGCCGGGCAGCCGGATGTACCGGACGGGCGATGTGGCGCGGTGGACCGAGGGCGGCGTGCTGGAATTCGCCGGCCGGGTCGACGACCAGGTGCAGATCCGCGGTCACCGGGTCGAGCTCGGCGAGATCGCCGCCGCCGTGCTGGCCCAGGACACCGTGGCCGAGGCCGTGGTGGTGGTCCGCGAGGACCGCCCCGGTGATCAGCGCGTCGTGTGCTACGTGGTGCCCACCGAACCGGGCCGCGAGGACCCGGTCGCGGTGCCGCCGCTGCGTGATCGACTGCCGGAGTTCATGGTGCCGGCGGCATTTGTGGTGCTCGACGCGCTGCCGCTGACCCGGCACGGCAAGGTCGACCGCGCCGCTCTGCCGGCGCCCCATGCGCACCTCACCGGTGGCCGTGCACCGCGTACGGTGCGGGAAACCCTGCTGTGCGAGCTGTTCGCGGACGTGCTCGGCGTGCCGGCGGTCGGCATCGATGACGACTTCTTCGCGCTGGGCGGACATTCGCTGCTCGCGGTGCAGCTGGCCAGCCGGATCCGCGCGTCCTTGGGCGGGAACCTGACGCCCCGTACGGTGTTCGACGCGCCGACCGTCGCCGCGCTGGCCGACCGCGTCGACCCCACGGCGACCAGCCGGCCGCCGCTGGCCCCGGCCCAGCGCCCCGAGCTGATCCCGCTCGCGCCGGCGCAGCGGCGGTTGTGGTTCCTCCAGCAGGTCGACGGCGTCAGCTCGACGTACAACGTCGTGTGGGCGGCGCGGATCACCGGTGGGCTGAACGGTGACGCGCTCGCCGACGCCATCGGCGACGTGATCGCCCGGCACGAGTCGCTGCGCACCGTGTTCCCCGAGCGGGACGGCGAGCCGTACCAGCTGGTGCTGGCGGCGGACCGAACCCGGCCAGATATGTCCATTGTGGACGTCACCGAGGACGAGCTGGACGACGCGGTGGCGACCGCCGCTCGGCACGCCTTCGCCCTGGCCACGGACATCCCGTTGCGGCCCACGCTGTTCCGGTTGGCCGACGACGAGCACGTGCTGCTGATCGTGACGCACCACATCGTCGCCGACGGCGGCTCGACCGTGCCGCTGGCGCGGGACCTGTCGGCGGCCTACCAGGCACGATGCGACAGCCACGCGCCGGATTGGGCACCGCTTCCCGTCCAGTACGCGGACTTCGCGCTGTGGCAGCAACAGACGCGTGACGGGGACCGGCTCGATGCGCAGGTGGAGCACTGGCGCGAGCGGCTGGCGGGGGCACCGGAGTTGCTGGAGCTGCCGATCGACCGGCCGCGGCCGGTGGCGGCGAGCTATCGCGGCGACCGTGTTCGCTTCCGAGTCGACCCGGCCACCCACCGCCGGCTGGTCGAGTTGGTCCGGGGCACCGGCACGACCGTGTTCATGGTGCTGCACGCCGCGCTGGCGGTGCTGCTGACCAGGATGGGCGCGGGCACCGACGTCCCGGTGGGGGCGGTCACGGCCGGCCGCGACGAGGAGGCGCTGGAACACCTGGTCGGCCTGTTCGTGAACACGCTCGTGCTGCGCACCGACACGTCCGGCGACCCCAGCTTCCGGGAGCTGCTGTCCCGGGTGCGCGAGGTCGACCTGGACGCCTACGACCACCAGGACGTGCCGTTCGAGCGGCTGGTGGAGGCGCTGAACCCGACCCGGTCGCTGGCCCACAACCCGCTGTTCCAGGTGGTGCTGACCTACGAGAACGGCGTGGACGCGCAGCTCACCGCGCCGGGGCTGGCCAGCGAGACCTACTTCGTCAGCGCCGGCTCGGCCAAGTTCGACCTGTCCTTCTTCGTCTGGGAGACCCGCGCCGACGGGGGCGAGCCGACCGGCATCGAGGGCTACCTCGACTACGCGACCGATCTGTTCGACCGGCCCACCGCCGAGTCGCTGGCCACCGGCCTGGTCCGGCTGCTGGACGGCGCGGCGGCCGAGCCGGACCTGCCGATCGGCCGCCTCGAACTGCTCTCCGCCGAGGAACGCCAGCACCTTCTGGTGCTGGGCAACGACACCGTCGTCCCGGTGGCCGACGCGATGGTGCCCGACCTGTTCGCCGAGCACGTGCGGCGGGCGCCGACCGCGCCCGCGGTGGTGTTCGGGCAGGACCGGCTCACCTACGCCGAGCTCGACGCCCGGGCGAACCGGCTGGCCCGCGCGCTGGTGCGGTGCGGCGTCGGCCCGGAGCGGTTCGTGTGCGTGGCCCTGCCGAAGTCGGTCGAGCTCGTGGTGACCATGCTCGCGGTGCTCAAGGCGGGCGCGGCCTACCTCGGCATCGACCTGACCTACCCGGCCGAGCGCATCGCGTACATGATCGAGGATGCCGACCCGGTGCTGGTGCTGACCGACACCGAGTCCCGGTCGCTGCTGCCGGCCAGCGGCAACCACTTCGTGCTGGACGACCCGAACACTCGCGCCGGCCTCGACAAGTTGCCGGCCCACGACGTGACCGACGAGGAGCGGACGCACCCGCTGCGCCCGCACAACCCGGCGTTCGTGATCTACACGTCGGGGTCGACCGGCCGGCCGAAGGGCGTCGTGGTGGAGCACCACGGGCTCAACCACTACCTGGCCTGGTCCCGGCACGTGTACCCGGGCGTGTCCGGGCGCGCGCTCGTGCACTCCTCGGTCTCGTTCGACCTGACCGTCACGGGGCTGTACGCGCCGCTGACCGCGGGCGGCGCGGTGCACCTGATCGAGCTCGACGCCGCGGCCAGGACGGAACCCGCGCGACCCACCTTCGTGAAGGCCACGCCCAGCCACCTGCCGCTGCTGACCAACCTGCCCGCCCAGTTCTCGCCGACCAAGCAGCTCGTGCTCGGCGGCGAGGCGCTGCTCGGCGAGGTCCTCGACGAATGGCGGGCCAAGCATCCGGGCGTGACCGTGTACAACGAATACGGTCCGACCGAGACGACCGTCGGCTGCATGGAACGGCGTATCGAGCCGGGGCAGCGGATCCCGGCCGGCGTGATCACCCTGGGCAAGCCGAGCTGGAACACCCAGATGTACGTGCTGGACGACGCCCTGCGGCCGGTGCCGTTCGGCGTGGCCGGCGAGATCTACATCGCGGGCGACCTGGTGACCCGCGGCTACCACGGCCGGCCGGGGCTGACGGCCTCGCGGTTCGTGGCCAACCCGTTCGGGCCGCCGGGATCGCGGATGTACCGCTCCGGCGACATCGGCCGGCGCCGCCGCGACGGCGAGTACGAGTTCGTGGCCCGGGTGGACGACCAGGTCAAGGTCCGCGGCTTCCGCGTGGAGCTGGGCGAGATCGAGGCGGTCGTCGGCCAGCAGCCGGGGATCGACCGGGTCGCGGTGATCGTGCGCGAGGACCAGCCGGGGGACAAGCGCCTGGTGGCCTACTTCGTGCCGGTCGCCCGGGGTGCGCTGGATTCGACCGTGCCGGACGCCGAGAAGCTGCGTTCCCGGTGCGCCGAGACCCTGCCCGAGTACATGGTGCCGTCGGCGTTCGTGGCGCTGGACACCCTGCCGCTCACGCCGAACCGCAAGCTGGACAAGAAGGCCCTGCCCGCGCCCGTCTACGCGGCGGACCCGGCCGGCCGGACGCCCCGGACCGCCCGCGAGGAGATCCTCTGCGAGCTGTTCGCGCAGACGCTGGGCGTGCCGCAGGTCTCCATCGACGACAACTTCTTCGCACTGGGCGGCCACTCGCTGCTCGCGGTCCGGCTGATCAGCCGGATCCGCGCCACCTTCGGCGTCGAACTGGCGCTGCGGTCCCTGTTCGAATCGGCAACCGTCGCCGCCCTCGTAGGCCAGCTGGCCGGCGCCGGGGCAGCTCGACCGGCACTGCGCCGGATGCCAAGGCCCGAGGAGGTCTCATGATCCCGCTGTCCTTCGCCCAGCAGCGGCTGTGGTTCCTGAGCCGGCTGGAGGGGCCGAGCTCCACCTACAACGTGCCGCTGGCGGTGCGGATGTCCGGCCCGCTGGACCGGGCCGCGCTGCTGGCCGCGCTTGGCGACCTGGTCGCGCGGCACGAGTCCTTACGCACGATGTTCCCCGATCGCGACGGTGAGCCGTACCAGAGAGTGCTGGCCGTCGCGGACGCGCCGGTGGCGCTGCCGGTGCTCGACGTCGCGCCGGACGGCCTGGACGCGGCAATCGCCGAGGCCGTCGCGCCGCCTTTCCACCTCGACGCCGGGGTTCCGCTGCGGGCCCAGTTGATGGTGCTCGGCGCGGACGAGCACGTGCTGCTGATCGTGACGCACCACATCATCGCCGACGGCTGGTCCACCCAGCCGCTGCTGCGGGACCTGTCCACCGCGTACGCGGCCCGTTGCCGGCAGGAAAGTCCACAGTGGATCGAGCTGCCGGTGCAGTACACGGACTACGCGCTGTGGCAGCGCGAAGTGCTGGGTGCCGAGGCCGACCCCGACAGCCTCGTCAGCCAGCAGCTGGCGCACTGGCGCGAGGCGCTGAACGGCGCGCCGGAGCTGCTGGAACTTCCGGCGGACCGGCCGCGTCCCGGCGTCGCGTCCTATCGCGGCGACAAGGTCCAGCTCCGACTGGACGGGGCGGCGCACCGCGCGGTGGTCCGGCTGGCCAAGGACACCGGCACCACGGTGTTCATGGTCGTGCAGGCCGCGCTGGCGGTCCTGCTGACCCGGCTCGGGGCCGGCACGGACATCCCGATCGGCACCGCGGTCGCCGGCCGCTCTGACGAGGCGACCGAGGACCTGATCGGGTTCTTCGTGAACACGCTGGTGCTGCGCACCGACACGTCCGCCGACCCCACCTTCCGCGAGCTGCTGGCCCGGATCCGCACCGTCGACCTGGACGCGTACGCCAACCAGGACGTGCCCTTCGAGCGGGTCGTCGAGGTGCTGAACCCGACCCGCACGCTGGCCAGCCACCCGCTGTTCCAGGTGATGCTGGTCCTCCAGAACGCCGGCGCCGACCGGGTCGACCTGCACGGGCTGCGCGCCGAGGTGCTGCCGACCCCGGTGTCCGGCATCGCCAAGTTCGACCTGTCCTTCTCCGTCGAGGAAACCGTTGCGGACGACGGGGAAGCGGCCGGCATCGAGGGCACGCTGGAGTACGCCGAGGACCTGTTCGACCGGACCACCGCGCAGGGCCTGGCCGACCGGCTGACCCGCGTGCTGGCCTCGGCCGTCGCCGAGCCGGACCGGGTCATCGGCGAACTGGAGCTGCTGGACGCGGCCGAACGCGAGCGGATCCTCGTCGACTGGAACGGCCCCGCGAACCCGGTGCCCGCCGGCGACCTGGCGTCCCTGTTCGAGCAGCAGGTTCGCAGCACCCCGGACGCGCCCGCGTTGGCGCACCGGGACATCACGGTGTCCTACGCCGAGCTCAACGCCCGCGCGAACCGCCTCGCTCACCGGCTGGTCGAGCTCGGCGTCGGGCCCGAGGTGCAGGTGGCGCTGCTGATGGACCGGTCCGTCGACCTGCTGGCCGCCATGATCGCGGTGATCAAGGCCGGCGGCGCGTACGTGCCGATGCACGCCAGCTACCCGCAGGCCCGGATCAACTGGATGCTGCGGGAGACCGGCGCGCCCGTGCTGGTCACCGACAGCGGGCTCAACGGTCGCGGGTACGACCTCGACGCCACCGTGCTGGTGGTGGACGAGGAACGGCTCGACGACCGGCCCGACACGGACCTGGGCCTGCGGCTCAGCGGCGCGCACCTCGCGTACATCATGCACACCTCGGGGTCGACCGGTAACCCCAAGGGCGTCGCCATCACCCATGACGACGTGATCGCGCTGGCGTCGGACCGCGACCTGTCCAGCGAGGCCCATCACCGGGTGCTTTTCCACTCCTCGCACGCCTTCGACGCCGCCACGTACGAGATCTGGGCGCCGCTCCTGGCCGGCTACCAGGTGATCGTGGCGCCGGAGGCGGACATCGACGTCCGCGCGATGGCGGCCGTGTTCGTGGAGCACCAGGTCACAGCGGTGTTCCTGACCACCCCGCTGTTCACGCTGCTGGCCGAGGAATCGCCGGAGTGCTTCGCGTCGCTCACCGAGGTCTGGTGCGGCGGAGAGGTCGTCTCCTCGTCGGCGATGCTGCGGGTGCTGGAGCACTGCCCGAACACGCGAGTCCTGAACGTCTACGGCCCGACCGAGACCACCACCTTCGCCACCCGGTTCGAGCTGGATCCGTCGGTGCAGGACGAAAGTGCCGTGCCGATCGGCCGCGCGATGGACAACGTGCGCGCGTACGTGCTGGACGACAGGCTGCGGCTGGCGGCGCCCGGTGTGCCCGGCGAGCTGTACCTCGCCGGCATGGGTGTGGCCCGCGGCTACGTCAACCGGCAGGCCCTGACCTCGGAGCGCTTCGTCGCCGCCCCCTACGGCCGCCCCGGCGAGCGGATGTACCGGACCGGCGACGTGGTGCGCTGGAACAGCGCCGGCCAGATCGAGTACCTGGGCCGCGCCGACCAGCAGGTCAAGATGCGGGGATTCCGCATCGAGCCGGGGGAGATCGAGGTGGCGCTGGTCGCGCACCCCGACATCGCGCAGGCGACCGTGATCGCCCGGGAGGACCGGCCCGGCGACCGGATGCTGGTGGCCTATCTGGTGGCCGCCGGCGACCGGATCCCGGAGGTGGCCGAGCTCCGCCGGTTCATCGGGCAGAGCCTGCCCGAGTACATGGTCCCCACGGCGATGGTGTTCTTGCCGGCGCTGCCGTTGAACCGCAACGGAAAGCTGGACCGTGCGGCGCTACCGGCGCCGACGCTCGGCACCGGATCGGCCGGCCGCACGGACCGCAGCGCGCGGGAGGAGATCCTGTGTGGACTGTTCGCCGAGGTGCTGGGGCTGGACTCGGTGGGCGTCGATGACGGCTTCTTCGACCTGGGCGGGCATTCGCTGCTGGTGACCCGCCTGATCAGCCGCGTGCGGTCGGTGCTGGGCGTGGAACTCACGGTGCGGGAGGTGTTCGAGACCCCGACGGTGGCCGGCCTGGCCGCGCGGATCGACGCTGCCGCAGCGCCGGCGCAGCCCGCGCTGCGGCCCGTCCCGCGCACCGACGTGGTGCCGCTTTCCTTCGCGCAGCGGCGGTTGTGGTTCCTGCACCGGCTTGAGGGGCCGAGCGCCACGTACAACATCTGCTTCGGTCTGCGGCTGCGTGGCGTGCTGGATCGCGCCGCGCTGGCGGACGCGTTGCGGGATGTCGTTGCACGGCACGAAACCCTGCGGACGATCTACCCCGAGGTCGACGGCATCGCCCGCCAGCACGTGCTGGACGAGGCGGCGATCGAGCTGGTGACTTCCGAGGTCGACGCGGCCGACCTCACCGAAGCGGTCGAGCGCGCGGCCCGCTATCCGTTCGAGCTGGCGACCGAGATCCCGCTGCGGGCCGAGCTGCTCGTCGCGGGGCCGGAGGATGCCGCGTTGGTGTTGGTGCTGCACCACATCGCCGCCGACGGCTCCTCGCTCCGGCCCCTGGTGCGCGACCTGTCGTCGGCGTACGAGGCGCGGTGCGCCGGAAAGGCGCCGGCGTGGGGGCCGCTGCCCGTGCAGTACGCGGATTACACGTTGTGGCAGCGGGAACTGCTCGGCGACGAGTCCGACGAGTCGAGCACCGCCAGCGCCCAGGTGGACTTCTGGCGCAAGGAGCTGCGGGGCATCCCGGAGCAGCTGGACCTGCCGTACGACCGGCCGCGGCCGAGCGTGGCGTCCTACCGCGGCGACCACGTGGCCGTCGAACTGCCGACGGAGGTCCACCGCGCCGCCATGACCTTGGCGCGGTCGAGCAACGTCACCGTCTTCATGGTCCTCCAGGCCGCCTTGGCGTCCCTGCTGACGAGGCTCGGCGCCGGCACGGACGTCCCGCTGGGCACCCCCGTCGCCGGCCGCACCGACGACGCGCTGAACGACCTGATCGGGTTCTTCGTGAACAGCCTGGTGCTGCGCACGGACACCTCCGGCGAGCCGACCTTCCGGGAGCTGCTCGACCGGGTGCGCGGCAGCGACCTCGCCGCCTACGACCGCCAGGACCTGCCGTTCGAGCGGCTGGTGGAGATCCTCAACCCTACCCGGTCCGCAGCCCACCACCCGCTGTTCCAGGTCATGCTCGGGCTCTTCCCGTACTCGGACACGCATTTCGAGCTGCCCGGCCTGGACGTCACCACCACCGACGTCAACACCCACACCGCCAAGTTCGACCTGTTCTTCCTGCTCAACGAGCAGCGGGACGAGGGTGTGCCGGCCGGCATCACCGGCGTGATCGAGTACAGCACCGACGTGTTCGACCGGGCGACGGTGGAATGGCTCGGGATTCGCTGGACCCGGTGGCTGACCGCGCTGCTGGCCGACCCCGACCGGCCGATCGGCGCGCACGACGTGCTGCTGCCGGCCGAGCGCGACGAGCTGCTGGCGTGGAACGACACGGACGCCGAGATCCCGGCCGCGACCATGCCGGCGATGTTCGAGGCCCAGGTCCGCCGCGACCCCGCCGCTATCGCGCTCGCCTGCGACGATGTCGAGCTGTCGTACGAGGAACTGAACTCCCGGGCGAACCGGCTGGCCCGGGTGCTGATCGGGCACGGTGTCGGTCCGGAGTCGATCGTGGCCGTCCTGCTGCCGCGGGCGCCCGAGCTGCTGATCACCCTGCTGGCAGTGCTGAAGACCGGCGGCACGTACCTGCCGCTGGACCCCGACTACCCGGCCGAGCGTCTGGGCCACATCCTCGGCGACGCCGGCTCCGTCCTGACGGTCACCACTACGGCCACTTCCGTTGTGCTGCCGGCACTTCCAGGGGCCCGGCTGGTACTGGACGACCCGGACACCATCGCCCGGGTCGCGGGACAGGCGGCCACGGACATCGGCGACGGCGACCGCGTCCATGCGTTGAGCGTCCACCACCCGGCGTACGTGATCTACACGTCCGGATCGACCGGCGTGCCCAAGGGCGTCGTGATCACGCACGAGAACCTGACGAACTTCCTCACCGGCATGCGGGAGCAGTGTGCGCTGACGCCGGCGGACCGCTGGCTGGCCGTCACCACGATCTCCTTCGACATCGCGGGCCTCGAGCTCTACATGCCGTTGGTCCACGGGGCCAGGGTGGTCCTCGCGCCGGAGAAGACCGTCCACGATCCGTCGGCGCTGGCCGAGCTCGCCGTCACCAGCGGCTGCACGATCATGCAGGCCACGCCGACGTTGTGGCAGGTGCTGCTGAGCACGGACGCCGACGTCTTCCGCGGCGTGCGGATGCTGGTCGGCGGCGAGGCCCTGCCCGCCGGCCTGGCCACTCGTATGCGCGAGCGGTCGACGGTCGTGGTCAACCAGTTCGGCCCGACGGAAACCACGATCTGGTCCACGACCGCCTCGGTGCCCGGAGACGACCGCGTGCCGCCGATCGGCCGGCCGATCGCCAACACCCAGATCCACATCCTCGACGGCGAACTGCGCCCGACGCCGATCGGCGTCGCCGGCGAGCTGTACATCGCCGGCGCCGGCCTGGCTCGGGGCTATCACGGCCAGCCGCGCCGCAGCGCCGAGCGGTTCGTCGCGAACCCGCACGGCGAGCCGGGGACGCGGATGTACCGCACCGGCGACGTGGCGCGCTGGAACCGCAACGGCGAGCTGGAGTTCCTCGGCCGCGTCGACCACCAGATCAAGCTGCGCGGGTTCCGGGTCGAACTCGGCGAGATCGAGAGCGTGCTGTCCCGGCACCCCGACGTCGCGCAGTCCGCCGTCATCGCCGGCGACAACGAGCAGCTCATCGCCTACGTCGCCCCGCACGGCCAGCCGCAGTCCGTCGACGACGGCGTCGAGCGGCAGCAGGTCGACGACTGGCAGCAGGTGTACGACTCCGCGTACGAGGACGACGCCAAGTCCGGCGAGTTCAGCGAGAGCTTCTCGATCTGGCGGAGCAGCTACGACGACGCCCCCATTCCGCTGCCCGAGATGCGGGTGTGGCGGGACACGACGGTGGCGCGGATCCGGGAGCTGCGGCCCCGGCGCGTGCTGGAGATCGGCGTCGGTTCGGGTCTGCTCATGGCCCAGCTGGCGCCGGACAGCGAGGCCTACTGGGCAACGGACTTCTCCGACATCGCCGTGACGGCGTTGCAGAAGGTCGTTGCCGCACAGCAGGACCTGGCCGATCGGGTCGTGCTGCGCACGCAGGCCGCCGACTGCTTCGACGGTCTGCCGGCGGGGTTCTTCGACACCGTCGTCATCAACTCGGTGGTGCAGTACTTCCCGAACGTCGACTACCTCGTGTCCGTGCTGCGGCAGGCGCTGGAGCTGGTCGTCCCGGGCGGTGCGGTGTTCGTCGGCGACGTGCGAAACCACCGTCTGCTGCGGTGCTTCCGGTCGGCCATCGAGGTGGCCCGGCACCCCGACGACGAGCCGGCGCAGTGGCGTCGGTCCGTGTCGCAGGCCGTCCGGCGGGAGAAGGAACTTCTGATCGACCCGGAGTTCTTCCCGGCCCTGGGTTCGGTGCTCGACGACGTGCCCGCGGTGGAGATAGGCGTCAAGCGCGGCGTGGCCCAGAACGAGCTGAGCCGCTACCGGTACGACGTCGTGCTGCGGCGAACCGCCGAGCCTGTTGTCGAGCCCCGGGAACTGCGGTGGGGCAAGGATGTCACCGATCTCGCGGGGCTGGAGGCCGTGCTGGCCGACGCGACGGCGGTTCGGGTGACCGGCGTGCCGAACGCCCGCCTGGTGCCCGAGTTGGCGGCGGTGGCGGCAATCGAGGAGAAGCCGGCTCCGGCGACGGATGCGGTGGAGCCGGAGGCGCTCTACGACCTGGGCGACAGGAACGGCTTCCGTACCGGCGTGGCCTGGTCGTTCGACGCCGACGATGGCAGCGTGGACGCCGTCTTCACCCGTGACGCGGGCGTCGGTGCCGTCGGCATTGTGTATCCCGTTGCGGCGCAAGGACGACCGCTCGCCGCGTACGGGAACGACCCGACCAGGCCGTACGAGGCCGACGCGCTGGGTCGGTCGCTGCGGACCTACCTGCGGCGTTGGCTGCCGGACTACATGGTGCCGGCCGTCGTGACCGTGCTGGACGAGCTGCCGCTGACGAACAACGGGAAGATCGACCGCAAGGCGCTGCCCAAGCCCGCGGTGGCCGCCTCGGCCGCCTTCCGCGGCCCGCGGGACGCCCGCGAGGAGATCCTGTGCGGGCTGTTCGCCGAGGTGCTGGGCCTGGACTCGGTCGGCATCGACGACGGCTTCTTCGACCTCGGCGGGCACTCCCTGCTGGCGATCAAGCTGGCCAGCCGGATCCGGGCGGTGTTCGAGCGCGAGATGCCGGTGTGGACGGTGTTCGAGGCCGGCACGGTGGCCCGGCTGGCGGCCGCGCTGGACGGCGCCGACGCCGGCCGCTCCGCGCTGGTGCCGGTGGAACGGCCTCAGTACGCGCCGCTGTCGTTCGGCCAGCGTCGCCTGTGGTTCCTCTACAAGCTGGAGGGACCGAGCGCGACGTACAACATGCCGATCGCGTTGCGACTGAACGGGAACCTCGACCGGCCGGCGCTCGAAGCGGCGCTGACCGACGTCGTGCGCCGGCACGAAGCCCTGCGCACGGTGTTCCCCGAACACGACAGCGTTGCGTACCAACACGTTCTCGACGGGGCACGTCCGGAGCTGTCGGTCGTCGACGTCGACGCCGCCGGACTGTCGGCCGCCGTGCACGAGGCGATGGACCACGGCTTCGATCTGGCCGTCGAAATCCCCCTCAAGGCAACACTGTTCGCGCTCGGCGAGAACGAATACGTGATGCTGCTGCTGATCCACCACATCGCCGCGGACGGTCTGTCGCTGGGACCGCTGCGCCGCGACCTCGCCGCCGCCTACGCGGCTCGGCGAGCCGGCGAGGCTCCACAGTGGACCGAACTGCCCGTGCAGTACATCGACTACACCCTGTGGCAGCGAGAAATTCTCGGTGCGGACGACGACCCGGACAGCACGATCGGCCGGCAGCTGGAGTTCTGGCGGCGCACGCTGGCCGACGCTCCGCTGCTGCTCAAGCTGCCGGTGGACCGGCCGCACCCGGCGAAGCCGACCCACCGCGGCGGTGACGTGCGCTTCACGCTCGACGCCGCGACCCACGCCGCCATGCTGGACCTGGCGCGTGGCCATGAGGTCACGATGTTCATGGTCGTGCAGGCCGCGATCGCGACCCTGCTGACGAAGCTGGGCGCGGGCACCGACATCCTGATCGGCACCTCGACCGCCGGCCGCGGCGACCCCGCGCTGGACGACCTGGTCGGCTTCTTCGCCAACAACCTGGTGCTGCGCAACGACACCTCGGGCGATCCGGCCTTCGCCGAGTTGCTGACCCGGGTGCGGGAGGCCAGCGTGGCCGCCTACGCCCACCAGGAGGTGCCGTTCGACCGGCTGGTCGGTGCGCTCCAGCCGGACCACGTGCTGGCCCACCACCCGCTGTTCCAGGTGACCATGTCCTACTCCAGCAGCACGGACGGACGATGGGAGCTGGACGGCATGCGGGTCGACGCCGCCGACTTCGGCGCCGGCGGGGCCAAGCTGGACCTGCACTTCGGCATGGCCGAGACCTTCACCGAGAAGGGTCGGCCGGCCGGGATCGACGGTGTCGTGGAGTTCGCGGTCGACGTGTTCGACCGCGGCTCGGTGGAAGTGATCGCCGCGAAGTTGACGCGGCTGTTGTCGGATGTCGTCGCGGGCCCCGAGCGCCGGTTGAGCGCGCTGGAGGTGCTGCCCGACCAGGAACGTCAGAGGGTGCTGGTGGACTACAACGCGACGACGGACCGGGCAGTGCCGGTGACCACGATTCCGGCCCTGTTCGCCGAGCGGGTCGAGCGCGGCGCGAACCGGCCCGCGGTGGTGTTCAGGGACGAGACCGTGTCGTACCGGGAGCTCGACGCCCGGGCGAACCGGCTGGCGCGGTACCTGGTGGAGTGCGGGGTCGGGCCGGAGCGGCTGGTGGCGGTGTCGCTGCCGCGGTCGGTGGACCTGATCGCGGCGCTGCTGGCCGTGCACAAGGCCGGCGGCGCGTACGTGCCGCTGGACCCGGGCTACCCGATCGACCGGCTCGAGTTCATGCTGACGGACTCCGCGCCGGTGTGCGTGGTGACGACGCGGGACATGGCCGAGCGGCTGGCGGAGATCGGCGAGGGCTCGCCGCGGGTGGTGCTCGACGACCCGGCCGTGGCCGCGGCGGTGGCCGAGCTCTCCGACGCGCCCGTCCAGGACGACGAGCGATTGTCGCCGCTGACGGTGGACTCGCCGGCGTGGGTCATCTACACCTCGGGGTCGACCGGCCGGCCCAAGGGCGTGGTGGTCACGCACCGCGGCATCAACAACTTCGTGGTCGGGCAGGCCGAGCGGTGCGGCATCGACCGCAGCTCCCGGATGCTCCAGTTCGCCTCGCTCAGCTTCGACGTGGCGGCCGGCGAGATCTACGGGACCCTGCTGTGCGGCGGGTGCCTGGTGCTGCCGGAGGGAGGCCTGACGGAGGGAGGCATCGCCAACCTGCCCGACGTGGCGGCCAAGTACGGCGTCACGCACGTGATGCTGCCGCCGGTGGCCCTCAACGTGGTGCCGGCGGGGGCTTTGCCGGACCGGTTGACGCTGATCATGGGTGGCGACGCCTGCACGCCGGAGCTCGTCGACCGGTGGGGCGGCGACCGCCGCATGGTCAACGCGTACGGCCCGACCGAGGCGACGGTCTGCGCGACCATCAGCGAGCCGCTGTCGCCGGGCGACACCGTGGTGCCGATCGGCGCGCCGATCGTGGGGACGATGGCGTACGTGCTGGACGAGCAGCTGCGCCCGGTGCCGCCGGGCGTGCTCGGCGAGCTGTACGTGGCGGGCGCGGGCCTGGCCCGTGGCTACCTGGGCCGCCCGGGGCTGACCGCGGACCGGTTCGTCGCCAGCCCGTTCGGCCCGGCCGGCGGGCGGATGTACCGGACCGGAGACCTGGTGCGTTGGAACCAGCTGGGCGAGCTGGTGTTCGCCGGGCGGGCCGACGACCAGGTGAAGGTGCGCGGCTACCGCATCGAGCTCGGCGAGATCGAGGCCGTGCTGCGGCGGCACACCGCGGTGACCGAGGTCGTGGTGATCGTGCGGGAGGACCGGCCGGGCGACCGTCGGATCGTGGCCTACATCGTGCCGCGCGGCGAGGCGGCCCCGGCCGACGACCTGCGCCAGCACGTTGCGGCCAAGCTCCCGGACTACATGGTGCCGTCGGCGTTCGTGGTGCTGGACGCGATGCCGCTGACCCCCAACGGCAAGGTGAACCGGGCCGGGATGCCCGCGCCGGTCAACGAGGTGGAGGCCGTCGTCGCCCCGCGCGACGCCCGCGAGGAGATCCTCTGCGGCCTGTACGCCCAGGTGCTCGGCCTGTCGCACGTCAATCCCGACCAGGACTTCTTCACCCTCGGCGGCGACAGCATCATCTCCATCGAGCTCGTCGCCGCAGCCCGCCGCGCCGGCCTCGCTCTGACCGTGCGGGACGTCTTCGAGCAGCGCACCGTCGCCGCGCTGGCCTCGGTCGCCACCTGGGCCGAGGCGCCGCAGGCCGCGCCGGACGAGGACGTCGACGGAGAGTTCGGCCCGATGCCGATCATGGCCTGGCTGCGGGAGCTCACCGACAACTACGACGGCTTCAACCAGTCCGTGGCGGTGCGCCTGCCGCGCGGCATCCGCCGGGACCACCTGGAAACGGCGCTGCGCGCGGTGATCGACCACCACGACTCGCTGCGTCAGCGGCTGAACGTGGCGGCGGACGGCCAGTGGACGTTCACCATCCAGCCGGCCGGCGAGCCGGCACTGGCCGACGTGCTGAGCCGGGTCGACCTGGAAGGGGCGACCGACACGGAGATCGCCGCGGCGACCTCCGCCGCGGCCGACACCGCCCGTGACCGGCTGGCCCCGCGAGAAGGCCTTCCGCTGCAAGCGGTCTGGTTCGACTTCGGCACGGACCGGCCGGGGCGGCTGCTGCTGGTCGCACACCACCTGTCGGTCGACGTCGTCTCCTGGCGGATCCTGTTGCCGGACCTGGCTTCGGCCTGGCGGCAGGCGGCGGCCGGCACCACGCCGGTGCTGGACCCCGTGCAGACGTCGGCGCGGGCCTGGGCCCGCGGGCTGGCCGAGGAGTCCCGCCGGCCGGAGCGGGTGGACGAGTTCGACGCCTGGCAGCGGGTGCTGGCCGGGAACGAGCCGCCGCTGGGCAAGCGGCCCCTCGACCCGGCCGTGGACGTCGCCGGCGCCATGCGCTACCTGTCCACCACGCTGCCGGCCGAGCACACCGAGCCGCTGCTGACCACGGTGCCGGCCGCCTTCAACGCCGGCGTCAACGACGTGCTGCTCACCGGGCTGGCGCTGGCGGTCAACCAGTGGCGGGACCGGCCGGACAGCGCGGTCCTGCTCGACCTGGAGGGCCACGGCCGGTCGGACCTGGTGCCCGGCGCCGACCTGTCCCGGACGGTGGGCTGGTTCACCAGCCAGTACCCGGTGCGGCTGGATCCCGGTCCGGCGGACTGGGAGGAGGCCCGCGCGGGTGGGCCCGCGATCGGCCGTGCGCTCAAGGCCGTCAAGGAGCAGCTGCGCGCGATACCCGACCAGGGTGTGGGCTTCGCGCTGCTGCGGTACCTGAACCCGGAGACCGCGCCGGTGCTCGCCGGGCTGCCCACCCCGCAGTTGGGCTTCAACTACATCGGCCGGTTCGGGGTCGGCGCCGGCTCCGGCGCCGAGAGCGACTGGGACCAGGTCGACGACATCGCCAAGCCGCTGGCGCTGGACGCCCGGCAGGCCGTGCCGCACGTCCTGGAGATCAACGCGGCGGCGGTGGACGGGCCGGACGGTCCCGCGCTGTCGGTGACCTGGGCCTGGCCGGACGCGCTGCTGGCCGAGCCGGACGTCGCCGAGCTGGCGCAGGCGTGGTTCGACGCGCTGCGGGCGCTGGCCCGGCACGCGGTCGACCCGGCGGCCGGCGGCCTCACGCCGTCGGACCTGTCGATCGACCTCGCGCAGGCCGAGATCGACGAGCTCGAGGCCGAGCTGGAAGCCGAATTGGGGGATCTGTAGTGAGCAAGCTCGAGGACGTGCTGCCGCTCACGCCGTTGCAGGAGGGCATGTTCTTCCACGCCAGCTATGACGACGACGGCGTCGACGTCTACCAGGCGCAGGGCGTGCTCGCGCTGGCCGGCCGGCTGGACGCCGCGGTGCTCCGGACGGCCGCGGCGAGCCTGGTGCGGCGGTATCCCGTGCTGCGGTCGGGTTTCCGGCTGCGCAAGACCGGCGAGCCGATCCAGGTGGTCTACCGCGAGGTCCCGCTGGCCTGGTCCGAGGTGGACCTGTCCACGCTCGACACCGAGCAGCGGGACAAGGAACTCGCCGAGCTGGTCGCCGCCGACTGGGTGGCCCGGTTCGACCTGGGCCGGCCGCCGCTGCTGCGGTTCACCCTGGTCACGCTGGCCGCCGACGAGTACCGGCTGGTGATGACCAACCACCACATCCTCATCGACGGCTGGTCGATGGCGGTGTTGATCGAGGACCTGTTCGCGCTCTACGCCAGCGGCGGCGACGCGGCCGGGCTGCCGAGGGTCGCCCCCTACCGCGACTTCGTCACGTGGATGTCCAAACAGGACAGTGCGGCGTCGCTGCGGGTGTGGCAGGTGGCGCTGGCCGGCGTCGACCGGCCGACGCTGGTGGCGGGGGACGTCGAGCTGGGCTCCGAGCTGCCGGCGACGATCGACCTCCGGCCGGACCCGGCTTTGGGCGCTGACCTGAAGCGGCTCGTCCAGGCCACCGGCCTGACCGCGAACGTCCTGGTGCAGGCGGCCTGGGCGAGCGTGCTCACGGCCATCACCGGCCGTGAGGACGTCGTGTTCGGCACGCTGGTGTCCGGCCGGCCGCCGGAGATCGACGGCGTGCGCAGGATGGTCGGGATGTTCATCAACACGGTGCCGGTGCGGGTCCGGCTGCGGCCCGAGGCGAGCGCCGCGGAGAACCTGTCCCGGCTCGCCGACGAGCAGTCCAGGCTGATGGCGCACCAGCACCTCCGGCTGACCGACGTCACCCGGCTGACGGGGTTGTCGACCCTGTTCGACACGTTCGTGGTGTTCGAGAACTACCCGGTCGACCTGTCGGCGCGGGAGATCGCGCCGGGCGTGCGGCTGACCGAGATCACCGGCGACGACGCCGCGCACTACCCGTTCCGGCTGGTGGTCCGGCTGACCGGCGAGCGCCTCCAGGTCGTGCTGGAGTACCGGCGGGACCTGTTCGACGCGAAGACGGCGCAGTGGGTCGCGGACGCCTTCGCGGGCGCGCTGCACCACCTGATCCATGCGGCCGACAACCCGCTGGGGCAGCCGGTCACCCTGTCCGAGGCCGACCGGGTCGCGCTGTTCGGCGACGTGATTGCGGGGGCCGCCCCCGAGACCGTCGCCGACAACGCGCCCGCGCGGCGGATTCGGGACCCGCGCGAGGAGATCCTCTGCGGCCTGGTCGCCGACGTGCTGCACCGGGACCGGGTCGAGCCGGACGAGGACTTCTTCGCCATCGGCGGACATTCGCTGAGCGCCGTCAAGCTGCTGTCCCGGCTGCGTGCCGTGTTCGGCGTCGAGCTGCCGGTCCGGGCGGTGTTCGAGACGCCGACCGTCGCCGGCCTGGTGGCGCGGCTGGACGGGGCCGGTCTGGCCCGGCCGGCGCTGCGGAGGGGACCGCGGCCGGCCCGGATCCCGTTGTCCCCGGCCCAGCAGCGGTTGTGGTTCACGCAGCAGTTCGAGGGCGCCAGCGCCACGTACAACCTGCCGATGTCGACGCGGCTGAGCGGCGAGCTCGACCGGGCGGCGCTGGCGGCCGCGTTCGGCGACGTGGTGGCCCGGCACGAGAGCCTGCGCACCGTGTTCGCCGAGGTGGACGGCATGCCGTACCAGCGAGTGCTGCCGCCCGCCCAGGCGCGTCCGGTGTTCGAGGTCGTCGAGGTGGCGCCCGACGACCTGGCCGACGCCATGCTGCGGGCCGCGACCACCCCGTTCGACCTGGCCATCGAGTTGCCCATCCGGGCCTGGCTGTTCGCCACCGGCCCGCGCGAGCACACGCTGCTGATGTCGACCCACCACATCGCCAGCGACGGCTGGTCGGCCGGGCCGCTGGGCCGCGACCTCGTCGCCGCGTACACCGCGCGGCGCGCCGGACGGCGGCCGGACTGGCCGGAACTGCCGGTGCAGTACGCGGATTACACGCTGTGGCAACGGGAACTGCTGGGCTCGGAGTCGGATCCGGCCAGCCTGGTCAGCACCCAGCTGGAGTTCTGGCGCAAGACCCTGGCCGACATGCCCAGCATGCTCGACCTGCCGACCGACCGGCCGCGCCCGGCCACCCCGAGCCACCGCGGCGGCGTGGTGGGCTTCGAGGTGGACGCCGCCGTGCACCGCGGGCTGGCGGACCTCGCGCGGGCCAGCCAGTCCAGCATGTTCATGGTGGTGCACGCGGCCGTCGCCGCCCTGCTCACGCGGCTGGGCGCGGGCACCGATCTCCGGCTCGGCACGGTCGTCGCCGGGCGCAACGACCAGATGCTGGAGGACGTGGTCGGGTTCTTCGTGAACACCCTGGTGCTGCGCACGGACACCTCCGGCGAGCCCGGCTTCCGGGACCTGATCGACCGGGTTCGACAGGCCGACCTGGCGGCGTTCGCGCACCAGGACGTGCCGTTCCAGCGCGTCGTGGCTAACACCGGCCCCGCGCGGTCGGCCACCCGGCCCTCGCCGTTCCAGGTCTACCTGGACTTCCAGAACAACGAGGGTCCGACGCTGGACATGCCCGGTCTGCGCGTGGTCGCCGAGGACTTCGGCACCGGCACCGCCCGGACCGACCTGTCGTTCAGCGTGGCCGAGCGGTTCGTGGACGGGGCGCCGAACGGGATCCACGGCCGGCTGGAGTACGCGACCGACCTGTTCGACCCCGAGACGGCGGAGGCCATCGTGGACCGGCTGGCGCGGCTGCTGGCGCAGGTCGCCGAGAACCCTGACGTCCAGCTGGGCGGGCTGGATCTGTTGTCCGCCAACGAGCGTCGCGAACTGGTGGCCGTTGGCGAAGCTGCCGAGGCCCTCACCCTGCCCGAGCTGTTCGCCGCCGAGGTCGCGCGGAACCCGGACAGCCCGGCGGTCGATGGTGTCAGCTACGCCGAGTTGGACGTGCGCGCGAATCGGCTGGCGCATCACCTGATCGGACTCGGTGTCGGGCCGGAGCAGGTGGTCGCGCTGGCCCTGCCGCGGTCCGTTGACTTCGTGGTGGCGGCGCTGGCGGTCAGCAAGGCCGGGGCCGCGTACGCGCCGATCGACCAGGACGCCGCGCGGCTCGCCGACCTCGCGCCGACGGTCGTGCTGACCATCCGGGCGGTCGGGTTGCCGGCTGGTGGTGCCAAGGTCGTCGAATTGGACGGCCTGGACCTGACGGGATTGCCCGCCACTGCGCCGACCGACGCGGATCGCATCGCGCCGCTGCGGCCGGCCCATCCCGCGTACGTGATCCGCACCGGCGGCCGGACGCGCGGGATCGTCGTCCCCCATGCCGGACTCGGCGTTGCCGAGCTGCTCTCCGACGCCGAGCCGCGCCTGGAGAAGCTGATCGACGAGGACAGCGGCCGGCCGGTCGACGGCGCACGGGCGTACGTGCTGGACGCCGCGCTGCGGCCGGTGCCGCCGGGAGTGACCGGCGAGCTGTACGTCGCCGGCCCCGGCCTGGCCCGCGGCTACCTCGGGTGGCCCGCGCTGACGGCCCAACGCTTCGTGGCCAACCCGTTCGGCCCGGCCGGAACACGGCTCTACCGCACCGGCGACCTCGCCCGTTGGCGGCGTGACGACGAGGGTTGGCGGCTGGACCTCGTCGGTCGCGCCGACAACCAGGCCAGGATCCGCGGTCTCCGGGTGGACCTCGGCGAGGTCGAAACGGTGCTGCGCGGGCACTTCCGGGTCGCCGCGGCGGCAGCGGTGGTGCGCGAGGACCGGCTTGTCGCCTACGTCGTGCCGGCCGGCGAGGCCGTCCCGACGGACGAGCTGCGCACCCACGTCGCCGGCCGGCTCCCCGAGCACATGGTGCCCGCGGTCGTCGTGACGGTGGCCGACCTTCCGTTGACCCCCAACGGAAAGCTGGACGTGAAGCGGCTGCCGGCCCCGTCGTCCGAGACGCTGGTGCGGCGTCAGGCGCCGAGGAGCCTGCGGGAATACGTGCTGTGCCGGCTGTTCGCCGAGACGCTCGGCGTGCCCGCGACCACGCCGGAGGACGACTTCTTCGAGCTGGGCGGCAATCCCGAGCTGTGCGCCCAGTTGGCCGCACGGGTGCGGTCGGCGCTGGGCGTCGACCTGACCGTACGGGAGCTGTCGGATGCGCCGACCCCGGCCGGCGTCGACGCGCTGCTGACCGCCGCGGGCCGTGAACTGGACAGCTTCGCGCGGGTGATTCCGCTGCGCGCGCAGGGCGACCTGCCGCCGGTGTTCTGCCTGCCGCAGAACACCGGGATGAGCTGGCGGTACGTCAACCTGCTGAGCGCCCTCGACCCGCGGGTGCCGGTGTACGCGATCCAGTCCAAGGGCCTCACCGGCGACGAGCCGCTGTCGACCGACCTCGCCGAGATCGCCGCCGAGCTCGCCGACGTCATCCGCTCCGTTCGGCCGGAAGGCCCGTACCACCTGCTCGGCTGGTCGTTCGGGGGCAACCTCGTGCAGCCGGTCGCCGTGCAGCTGCACAAGGCCGGCCACCGCGTGGGCCTGGTCGGGATCATGGACTCGTACCCGTCGGACGACCCCGAGTACCGGGTGCCGCCGCACGTCGAGCCCATGATGTCGGCGATGGTGGCCGGCTACGCCAAGTTCTACGACGGCATCGACGACGTGCGACTGGCCACCGACCCGGCCGCGCTGCGCGAGCAGTGCCTGAGCTACCTCGGCCGCGGCACCAGCGAGCTGCGCTTCCTGACCGTCGAGGAGCGCTCGCGGATCCTGGACGTGATGATCAGCAACGTGCAGGCCCTGCTGCTCGACGAGGAGCCGGCGAGCTTCGACGGCGACGTGCAGCTGATCCGCTGCCTGCGGGACAGCCAGTCCTGGATGACACCGGAGAGCTGGAAGTCGCGGGTGAACGGTTCGATCCAGGTGACCGAGGTGGACTGCCGGCATCACGAGCTGATGGATCCGGGCCCGGTCACCGAGGTCTGCGCGGCGCTGACCCCGTACCTCATGCGGGAGTGAGCCCGGGCGCGGGGCACATCGGCCCGGTGTCGGCGATCCGCCGGCGCCGGGCCTTTTCCGTCGGTTCACCGGGCGCGTTATCGTCTCGATTTCATCGGGCAGGTTCGGCTTCGGGAGCATCCGGCGCCCGAATTCCTGGGGCGGCGTCTGAGCAAAATGGCGATGAAATCGCCCGCGCCTAGGCTCGGCTCCACGGTTCGAGTTCCCATCGCTGTCAGCAGACCTGGAGGTCGTCGTGATATCGACCGGTACCGACATTCTCAGCTACTCGCTGAGCGGCGCCGAGCGGCGGTCGTTCCACGCGCTCGGGGCCGACGTGGCGCGACGTTTCGACGCCGTCACCGGAAACGGCCGCGCGCCGGTCGACGCCGTTCCGGCCGGCCTGCGCGCGTTTCTCCGCGAGTTCTCGCTCACCCCTCCGCGCGCCGGTTTCGCGCTGATTCGCGGCATCGAGATCGACGCGCTGCCGCCGACCCCCGAGGCCCGGGGCTACCAGCTGCCGCTGGAGCACAACACCACCGGCAACCTGCTGCTGGTCGCCGACGTGCTCGGCTCGATGACCGGCTACGCCGACGAGAAGGACGGCGCGCTCGCCCACGAGGTGCACCCGGTGCGCGGCGAGGAGGCGCGGATCGAGAACACCGGTTCGGTCAACTTCGGCTTCCACACCGAGAACGCGCACCACCCGATGCGGCCGGACTTTCTGGGCCTGCTGTGCCTGCGCCAGGACCACGACCGGGTCGCCGTCACCCGGATGTCGTCCATCCGGGACGCGGTGGCCGATCTGTCCGCCCACACGATCTCGGTGCTGCGCGGCGCTCGGTTCCGCGCGCTCTACCCGACCTCGTTCATCCGGGGCGAATCGGGCGAGCGGCCCTCCTCCCGGCCCCATCCGGTCGTCTTCGGCGAGGATCCCGAATACTTCATGCGTTTCGACCTCGACAACACATATGCGCTCGACGACGACGGAAAGATCGCGCTGGAGGAATTGACCACGGCGCTGGACCGCAATCGTCGGGAGATTCTGCTCGAACCGGGCGACCTGGCGGTCATCAACAACAACATCGCCGCGCACGGCCGCTCCGCGTTCACCCCTAGGTACGACGGCGACGACCGCTGGCTGCGCCGTTTCTATTCGCTCCAGTCCACGCCGGAATGGGTGCGGGACATCATGCCGATGCCGCGCGTGCTGCCGTCGCTGGCCGAGATCGACGCCGCCGACCCGGATGCGTGACCGGTGAACTGACCGATGAACTGACCAGGGGGCGTGTCTGGGAAGCTGGCGGGGTGCAGGTCCTGGTGCTGGGCCCGGTGCGGGTCCGGGCGGACGACGGCACGCCGATCGAGGTCGGCGGCGCCCGTCTCCGCATGCTGCTGGCCCGGCTCGCGCTCGACGCCGGCCGGCCGGTGGCCGCCGACCTGCTCACGGCCGGGCTGTGGGGCGACACACCGCCGGCCGACACGGCGAACGCCTTGCAGTCCCTGGTGTCGCGGCTGCGCAAGGTGCTCGGTGGCCCGGCCCGGCTGACCTCGTCGGACGCTGGTTACGTGCTGAAGGTCGAGTACGTCGACGCCGACCGCTTCGAGGAGACGGCCGCTCGCGGCCGTCGCGAGCTGGCCGCCGGACGGCACGACGAGGCCGCGAGGCTGCTGGGCGAGGCACTCGGGCTGTGGCAAGGCGATGCGTTGTCCGACGTGCTCGACGCCCCGTTCGCCCGGCCGCCCGCGACGCGCCTCGAGGAGCTGCGGCTCGCGGCCGTCGAGGACAGGTTCGAGGCGGAACTGGAGTTGGGGCGGCACGCCGACGTGCTCGCCGACCTGGAGACGGCCGGCCGCGCGCACCCGTTGCGGGAACGCCTGGTCGGCCTGCGCATGCGCGCGCTGTACGCGGCGGGGCGGCAGTCCGACGCGCTGGCCGTGTTCGAACGGACCCGAGTGATCCTCGCTGAGGAACTCGGTGTCGACCCGTCCACCGAGCTGCGCGACGTCCATCTCGCGGTGCTGCGCGGCGAGATCGCGTCGGCCCGTCCCGAAACCGACCACCTGCCGGTGCGGCTGACCAGTTTCGTCGGCCGGCGGGACGAACTGGACCACGTGGCGCGCGCGCTCGACGCCGGCCGGCTGGTCACCGTGATCGGGCCTGGCGGCGCGGGGAAGACCCGGCTGGCCACCGAGGCCGCCGCGCGGCATCCAGCGCACCGGCGCGGCCGGGTGTGGTTCGTCGCGCTGGCCGGCGTGCGCGACCCCGGCGACGTCACCGGCGCGGTGGTCAGCGCGCTGGACATGCTGCCGATCCGCCGGTCGCACGCGATCGAACCGGTCGACGCCGTCGGCCACATCGCGGAACTGGTCGGCGGCGGCGATGCAGTGCTGGTGCTGGACAACTGCGAGCACCTGCTGGACGCCGCGGCCGAGTTGGCGCACGAACTGCTGGCTCGCGTTCCCGGCCTGCGCGTGCTGGCCACCAGCCGGGAACCGCTCGCCATCACCGGCGAGGCGCTGTGCCAGCTCGGTCCGCTCGACGCGCCGGAAGCGATGCGGCTGTTCACCGAGCGCGCGGCCACCGTCCGGCCCGGCTGCACGCTGGAGGACGACGCCGTCGCCGAGATCTGCCGCCGCCTCGACGGCCTGCCGCTGGCGCTGGAACTCGCCGCGGCGCGCCTGCGCTCGATGACCGTCGAACAGATCGTGGAGCGGCTGAACGACCGGTTCCGGCTGCTCACCTCGGGCAGCCGGGTGGCGCTGCCGCGCCAGCGGACGCTGCGCGCGGTGGTCGAGTGGAGCTGGGACCTGCTGGCGGAGCCCGAACGGGCGCTGGCCCGGCGGCTGGCCGTTTTTCCCGGCGCTGTCACGGTTCCCGCGGCCGAAGCGGTGTGCGCGGACGAGTCGCTGCCGGCGGACGACGTCTTCCCCGTGCTCTGCTCGCTCGTCGAGAAGTCCATTGTGGACATCCGCGACGGTCGGTACCGGATGTTGGAGACCATCCGCGCCTACGCCGAGGAGAGACTGGACGAGGCGGGGGAGCGGGACGCCGTCGCCGGCCGGTTCGCCGAGCACTACCTGCGCATCGCCGAAGCCGACGAGGCGGCGCTGCGGTCGGCCGACCAGCTGCGGGCGATCGCGACGTTCGAGGCCGAGCACCCGAACATGATCGCCGCGCTGCGCCGGGCCATCGACGCCGACGACGCCGTGACCGCCTGCCGGTTCGCGCTCGTGCTCAACTGGTACTGGCTGGTTCGCGGCTGGCACGAACAGCTCGGCGAGTTCATGCCGGGCGTGCTGCGATTCGAGGGCCGTGTTCCCGCCGACACGGCCGCCGCGCTGCGTGCCGTGTACGCGCTGATCGACGGCGTGCCTGCCGCCGGCCTGGCGCGGGCGATCATCGACGACTGCGTGCGCAGCGGCGCGATCGAGCGGTTTCCGGCGCTCTCGCTCGTGGTGCCGCTGCTCGCGTTCGTGGTCGGCGAGCACGAGTTGGCCGAGCGGGAGACCCGCCGGGTGCTCGCGCGTTCCGATCCCTGGGCGCGGGCCTGCGCGCACTCGGTGCAGGCGTCGATGTTCGACAACGCGGGCGATCTCGTTGCGGGAGAACGGGTCCGTGCGGAAGCGCTGGCCGGCTTCCAGGCGGTCGGCGACCGCTGGGGCATCGCGATGACGCTCGGCATGCAGGCCGCCGGCAACTCGCTGCGCGGCGACCACGAGCGGGCCATCGCCCAGTACCAGCACGGGCTCGCGATGGCCCGCGAACTGTCGTCGGTCCAGGACATGGTGCAGCACCTGTACCGGCTGGCGTTGGAACGCATGCGGGCCGGGGACGTCGAAGGGGCGATGCGCGAGCTGGACCAGGCCGGTCAGCTGGCCGACCAGCCGGAAACCCACGCCATGGTGCGGTTGGCGACGGCCGAGCTGGCCCGCCGCAGCGGCGACCTCACCCTCGCGCACGTGGCGCTCGACAAGCTGCGGCCCGAGCTGGATGACCTGCCGCCCCACGCCGGGGTGGCGGCGGAGATGCTGACGATGACCACCGCGGCGTTGCTGATCACCGAAGGCAGGTCGGAGCCGGCGCGGGAGTTGCTGGCCGGGGCCCTGCGGAAGGCGACCCCGCCCGACGGCGCACGGGCGGCGGAGCTGGCCGGCCGGCTGTTCGCGCTGGAGGGCAAGCCGGAACTGGCGGCGTCGACGCTGGGCCTGAGCGAGGCCATCCGCGGCGCTTTCGACGCCGGCGACCCGGAACTGGCGACGTTGGTGGCGAGCCTGTGCGGAGAACTCACCACCAACGCCTATCGGGCCGCCTACGACCGGGGCGCCGCCCTGTCGAAACCCGAGGCCATCGAACGCCTGCTGGCCGAGTTCAGCTGACGCGCCTGCGGTAGGCGCGCATCGCCAGCGGGAAGAACACCAGCACCACCGCCGCCAGCCACGCCAGCCCGCCGAGCAGCGGACCGGCCACCGGACCGCCGGTGAGCAGGCCGCGCATCGCGTCGGCGAGCCGGCTCACCGGGCTGATGTCCGACCACGCCCGCAGGAAGCTCGGCATCGTGGCGCTGGGCACGAACACGTTGCTGCCGAACGTCAGCGGGAACACGATCGCCATCATGATGTTCTGCACGGCGGCCGGCGTCGGCACGAGCATGCCGATGAACACGGCGATCCAGCAGAAGCACAGCCCAGCCAGCACCAGCGTCGCGATCGCGACGAGCACCGACAGCGGATCGGTGTGCACCCGGAAGCCCATGATCATCGCCATCCCCAGCAGCACGCCGATCGCCACCAGGTAGCGCACGACGTCGGCGAGCACGGCCCCGACCAGCGGCGCGGAGCGGGCGATCGGCATGGCCCGGAACCGGTCGAACACGCCCTTGTTCACGTCGGTGTTCAGCGCCACGCCGGCGGACAGGCTGGCCATCAGCGTGTTCTGCACGAGCAGGCCCGGCGTCAGCGTCTGGAGGTACTCGCCGGTGCCGCCGGCGATGGCGCCGCCGAACAGGTAGACGAAGACCACCAGCAGGATGATCGGCTGGATCGTCACGTCGACCAGCTGCTCCGGGTTCTTCCTGATCTTCACCAGGCCCCGCCACGCCAGCGAGAACCCGTGCCGCAACGCCTTGGCCGGGCTGACGAAGCGGGTCGGCGGCACTGCGATCGTCGTCATTCCGCCACCTCCGCGACGGGTTTTCCGGTCAGCGCCAGGAACACGTCGTCCAGGCTGGGCAGGCGCAGCGCCAGCTCGTCCACCACGATGCCGGCGGTGTCCATCCGGCGGACCACCGCGGACAGCAGGACCGGATCGGACACCGGCGCGGTGATCAGGCCGACGTCGTCGTCGCGGGCCGGGATCATGCCGGTCAGGTCCGCGACGATGCGCGCCACCGCGTCCATGTCGGCGGCGGAGTTCGGGCGCACCTGGATGGTCTGGCCGCCGATGCGCCGCTTGAGCTCGTCGGCCCGCCCCTCGGCCACCACGCGTCCGTGATCGATGACGACGATGCTGTCCGCGAGGTTGTCGGCCTCGTCGAGGTACTGCGTGGTGAGCAGCACGGTGACACCGTCGGCGACGAGCCGCCGGACCATCTGCCACACCTCGTTGCGCGCGTGCGGGTCGAGGCCGGTCGTCGGCTCGTCCAGAAACAGCACCTGCGGCCGGCTGACCAGGCTCGCGGCGAGGTCCAGCCGCCGCCGCATGCCGCCCGAGTACGTCTTCACGGCGCGGCCGGCGGCCTCGGTCAGCTCGAACTGCTCCAGCAGTCGCACCGCCCGGGCCTTCGCGCCGGCCCGTGACAGGTCGAGCAACCGCCCCAGCAGCATCAGGTTCTCGGTGCCGGACAGGTCCTCGTCCACCGACGCGTACTGCCCGGTCAGTCCGATCAGCGAACGCACCCGATGCGGATCGCCCGTCACGTCGTACCCGCCGACCATCGCGCGCCCGGCGTCCGGCCGCAGCAGCGTCGCCAGGATCCGCACCGTCGTCGTCTTGCCCGCCCCGTTCGGGCCGAGCACCCCGACCACCTTGCCGGCGGGCGCGGCGAGATCGACCCCGTTCAGCGCCGCGGTCTCCCCGAATCTCTTGACCAGGCCCTCCGCCTCGATCGCGAGCGACATCCTTCCTCCTTCACGGTCGCTCACGACACCATGACGGGCAGCGCTGGCATGCCGCGCACAGCGCGCTGGCAGCGGCTGCCAGCGCCCGGAATTGTCAGGGGGTCGGGGTACTTTCCGACGCCATGGTCACTGTCGAGGACATCCGCGCGCTGACGGACTCGCTGCCGCGCAGCTCGGAAGGCGTCGTCCGGGACCGGGTGAAGTTCCGGGTGGGACGGCTGGTCTACCTCGCGCTGTCGCCGGACGAGACGATCATGGGGTTCGCGTACCCGAAGGAGCACCGCGAGGCGCTCGTCGCGGCGGAGCCCCACAAGTTCCAGCTGCCGAGGCCGTCGGACATGCGCTACAACTGGGTGCGCGCGACGCTGGCGGAACTCGACGCGGACGAGCTGGCCGAGCTGGTGATCAACGCCTGGACGATGTGCGTGCCCAAGCGGGTCGCGGCGGCGTACCTCGAGGCCGGCATTTCCTGACAGAATGCCGCAGGCTGGCGTACGTGACGCTGGGAACCATCCACGGCGCGGCGGATCTGCTCCGCGAGGTGATCGGCGGAGTGGCGAAACTCGGGATGCGGACGCTCGTGGCGATCGGCCCGAGCGCGGACCCGGCCGAACTCGGCGCGCTGCCGGCTTCGGCGTCGATCGGGCGCTGGGTGCCACAGGCGCGGCTGTGGCCGTACGTCGACGTCGCCATTCACCACGGCGGCAGCGGAACTGTGCTCGGTGCGCTGGCCCACGGCGTCCGGCAACTGATCATTCCGCAGGCGGCCGACCAGCCGGCCAACGCACGGGCGATCACGCGGGCGGGCGCCGGCCGGTACCTGGCGCCGGCGCAGGTCACCGCCGATGCCGTGGCCGAAAGCGTGCAGAACATCGTGTCGAACGGGTCGTTCGCAGACGCCGCGCAGCGGTTGCGGCGGGAGATCGAACAGATGCCGTCACCGGCCGACTTCGCGGCTCAGCTGCCGGACCTGCTCGCCCGGTGACGAAACGGCCCGAGGGCCGGCATCGGTGATGCCGGCCCTCGGGAGCGGATCGACCGGATCAGATGTTCGGCGCGAACGCGAGCGCCGGCACGAACCGCGCCGCGTCCACCGTGCCGTTGCCGCTGGCCAGGTCGTAGCCCGGACCGGCGTTGTAACCGACGACGGTGTGCGTGGTGCCGTCGCTGTTGGTGAACGGACCGAAGGTGTTGTTGCCCTGGGTCACGTCCACCTCGCCGGTCAGGTTGCGGAAGTGGGACAGCGCGTACAGCCGGCCGTTGATGTTGCCCAGGTCGTGGCCGGCCAGCTGGTCGGCCATGGCGACCACGCCCGCGAACTCCGGGCTCGCCTCACTCGTGCCGCCGACCAGGTGGTAGCCGACGCGGGTGGGGTCGAACGAGAAGTACAGCACGACCGCGCCGTCGACCGCCGCGCTCAGCGAGATGTCCGGCGTGCCGCGGTGGTTGCCGGTCACGCTGCGGACGCCCTCCTGGAAGCCCGGACGCGGGAAGACGGTGGACAGGCCGCCACCGCCGGCGCCGCCGCCGACCGTGTTCAGGTCGTTCCACACGACGTCGGGCTGGAGGCGGTTGCCGTTGTCGTCGAGCGTCAGCATGGTGCCGCCGATGGACGTCACCAGCGGGTCGGCCGACGGCCAGCTGTTGACCGGCATCGTGTACAGGTCGCTGCCGTTGAGCTGGGCGTCGGTCGCGCCGTCGTCGCCGGAGCTGGCCAGCACGGTGACGTGGTGGTCCTGCGCGTTCTGGAACGCCGACCGCAGGTTCAGGATCGACTGCTTGTTCGGGAACGTCTGCTCCGTAGCGCCGAAGCTCTGCGTGATGACGTCACCGAGGTGGTGGTCGATCACGTAGTTCTCGGCCTTGACGATCTCCGGGAAGCCCTGCACGCCCTCGGTCTCCGACACCGGCGTCTCTTCGAGCAGGATCTTCGCGCCCGGCGCGAAGACGTGCGTCCACTCGACGTCGAGCGTGGTCTCGTCCGCCCAGCCGAGCATGTCGCTGTTGGTCGGGTCGAACGGCGGCACCGGGCCGGCGTCCTGGCGGACCGTGAGCGACGGCGGGTCGGGCAGGCCGAAGGTCTGGTCGAACACGTGCAGGTCGTTGGCGATCGTCGGGGAGCCGAACGAGTCGACGATGACGATCGTCTTGCCGCGGCCGTCGATGCCGTGGTCGTGCAGCGCCGCCAGGTCGTACGCCTTGGTCAGCTGCGACGGCTGGTAGCAGTGCAGGCCGAAGTTCTGCAGGCAGAACGACGTGGTCGGCGGCGTGGCCAGGGTCTTGCCGTTGATCGGGAGGCTGATGTACGGGTGCGGTGCGACCGAGTGGGCCGCCGACGCGGTGGTGGCGGTGGTTCCCGCCAGCAGGCTCAAGGCCCCGGTGGCGACCGCAGTCGCCGCCGCGAGCCATCGAACCGAACGCAATGCCATGGCTTTCCTCCTCAGCTGGGGAGCGCACACGCAGGGGTGGTGTGCGAGGGCGGTAGCCCGCCGCCCGGGTGGGTAATCGCCGGTGGGGAGCTCGGTGTTGCATCCGTAAAGGCCAGCTGACCAGGAACTCCGGAATGTCCGAATGCGACAGCGCCCTACTATGTGGCGGTGCAGATGGCGCTCGCCGAGACGTTGGCCGGACTGCGCAGCGGCCGCGGCCTGTCCCAGGAGCAGTTGGCGGCGCGGAGCGGGATCAGCGTCCGGGCGATCGGCGAGATCGAGCGCGGCGCCACGCGGCGCCCGCACCGTGAGACGCTCCGTGCCCTCGCGGGCGCGCTGGACCTGACGCCGGAGGAGCAGGACGCGTTCGTGCGAAGCGCCCGGTCGGCGCCGCCGCCGGACACCCGACGCCGGCGTCCGGCGGCCCGCCCGGCGCTGCCGGCGCCGGTCACCTCGATCGTCGGCCGCTCCGACGACCTCGCCGCCGTGCTGCGGCTCGTCCAGGATTCCCGGCTGGTGACGATCACCGGCACCGGCGGGGTCGGCAAGACCCGCCTGGCGGTGGAGGTCGGCTGGCGGGCGGCGGGCCGGTTCGACGCCGTGCACGGCCTCGACCTGAGCCCGTTGCAGCACCCCGACGACGTCCCGCAGGCGCTGGCCGAGTCCCTGCGGACGCCCGACCCGGGCACGCTGATCGGCGGTGGGCGTTGGCTGCTGGTGCTCGACAGCTTCGAGCACGTCGCCGCTGCTGCCACCACCGTCGCCGCGCTGCTGGCCGAGTGCCCGCGGCTGACCGTGCTGGCGACCAGCCGCTCGCCGCTGCGGCTGCGTGGGGAACACCTGTGGCCGCTGGCTCCGCTGTCCATTCCGGACGGAGACGATCCGGCAGGCCTGGCCGACAATGCGGCGGTCCGGCTCCTGGTCGAACGCGCTGCCGCGGTTCGGCCGGGGTTCACGCTCACCGCCGACAACGCCGCCGCGATCGCCGCGCTGTGCCGGCGGTTGGACGGCTTGCCGCTGGCCCTGGAACTCGCCGCGGCCCGACTGCGTACGCAGGCGCCGGCGCAGGTCCTCGCCCAGGTCCGCGACCTGCACGGCGACGCCGTCGACCTGGCGGACCGGCACCTGAGCCTGCGCCGCACCGTCGAGTGGAGCACGCGCGGGCTCACCGATTCCGACCGGCGGTTGTTCGGCCTGCTCGGTGCGTTCGCGGGCGGGGCCGATCCGGTCGACGTCGAGGCCGTGCTCGGCGCGCCGCCGTTGGCGCTGGCCACGCTCGCCGCGCACAGCCTGGTCACCGTCGCGGACCGGGCCGGCGATCCCCGTATCGGCATGCTCGACACCATCCGGGAGGTCGTGGAGGACCAGCTCACCAGCGGCGCCGACCGGGACGCGCACGCCGGCCACTTCCTGGGCCTGGTCCGGGACGCCGATCCCCGGCTGGCCGGCGAGCAGGACAACGTGCGGACAGCCGTCCAGCATGCGGTGAGCGCCGCGCGGGGTCTGTTGGACGTGCCGACCGTGCGCGCCTTGACGCACCACTATGTGGCCCGGGGCCGGTTGGCGGAGGGACGCCGGATGCTGACCGGCGTCGCCAGTGCCGCGCCGACCGAGCCGGCTCGGGCCTGGGCCCTGCACGGCGCCGCGGTCACCGCCAACGAGAGCGGCGATCCGGAGGCCGCGCTGGCGCTGGCCACGGCTGCCGTCGACACCTTCGGCGACGACCCGGACGGTCGGGCCGCGACCCTGACGCTGATCGGCAACGCCCACAAGTTCGCCGGCCGGTACGACGAGGCCGCCGCCGCGTACACCGGTGTGCTGGAGCAGGCCCGGATCATCGGCGACGCGCGTCGGGAGACGATCGCCTTGAACAACCTCGGGGCACTCGCGCACGACCGCGGCGCGTACGAGGAGGCGCTCGGCTACCACTCCGCCGCGTTGAGCCGTAAGCGCGAGATCGGCGACCGGCGCGGCGTCGCCGTGGCCCGGCTGAACCTCGGGGCCGTGCGGAACGACACGGGTGATCACGCCGTCGCCGGTGCCCTGCTGACCGAGTCCGCCGCCGCGTTCGCAGCCCTTGGCGAGCCCGGCTCCGAGGCGTTCGCGCTGGCCCTGCTGGCCCAGTCCCAGGCCGGCCTCTCCCGGTGGGACGAGGCAACGGCCACCGGCCGCCGAGCGCTGGATCTGGCCCGGCAGGTCGAGCACGCCCAGGCCACCGGCCTCGCGCTGCTCGCCCTCGGCCAGACCGCCGCCGCCACCGGCGACCCGACCGGTGCCGCCGACCTGTTCCGGGAGGCGCTGACCTTCCCGCTCGGCCTGCCGGACCAGGCTCGGATCCGCGAGCACCTGGACGCCCTTCCCGGCGCGACACAGGCCGTGCCACAGGCGTGATGCCCCCATGGTGCGGCCGGCCGTGCCCCATGGTGCGGACCTGCGGCAGCAGCCCGATTCTGCCGGCTTTTCCGCCGGTTCGGCCTGGAGTCGACGCGCGGTGATCTCTAGCGTTCCCGGCGTTTGTGGCGGGTCACCGCCGTGTCTCATTCCCGAGGAGTCGCATGCTGCATCTACCCCGCGTGATCCGCGCGGCCGCGCTGGTTCCGCTGGCGGTCGCCGCCCTGGCCCTGACCGGCGTCACCCCCGCCAGTGCGGACCGGGTCATTCCACCGCCGGTCAGCGGCGACGTGGTGTTCTGGCAGACCAACACCGGCGGCAGCGGCAGCCACTGCATGCAGATCGACCAGTGGCGCGCCGACGACTTCGCCCCCGTCGACCAGTTCGGCTGCGACTACGCCGCCAACCAGGGCTGGACGCTGGGCCAGGTCAACGGCGATCCGAACGTGTTCTGGATGAAGAACGCCAGCTCGGGCAAGTGTCTGGACGACTACGCGTTCGGCATGGGCCAGGGCAACCCGATCATCCAGTACAAGTGCCTGATCGGCACGAACCAGCAGTGGCGGATGATCTGGAGCTACAACGACGGCAACGCGCAGTTCCAGAACGTGAACAGCGGCCTGTGCCTGTCGGTGGACGGCATCAACTCCAGCGACTACCGCCGCTTCGTGCAGAACCCGTGCTACGGCTTCAGCAACGAGCGGTTCGATCCGGTCTATCTGCGCTAGCAGGGGTTTCGTCGCGGCCTGCGCGTCCGGCAGGCCGCGACGTTCGCGGGTTGACCCTGACCGTGCGTCAGGGTTGAAGCCTTGTCACATGACCGACAACCGTGTTTCCCCGCCTCCGATCGGCGGGCTCCAGGAGATCGACGGCCGGCACGTTTTCGTGCATCGGACGGGAAGCGGCGGCCCGGCCGTCGTCTTCCTGCCGGGGGCCAGCATGGTCGGCCTGGACTACTTCCTTGTCCAGCACCAGGTATCGCCGTTCGCCACCGCCGTCGTGTACGACCGCGGCGGCACCGGATACAGCGACCCGCTCCCACTGCCGCGCACCGCCGCTGCGGTCGCCGACGAACTGCACGAGCTGCTGCGCGCCGGAAACATCGCCGGCCCGTACGTTCTGGTGGCGCACTCCCTCGGCGGCGCGTACGCGCACCGGTTCTCCCAGCTGTATCCGCAGGATGTCGCCGGATTGGTCTGGGTGGACGCGTTCCACCGCGACTGGGACGACTTCATGCCGTCCGAGGCGGGCCTGGCCGCCGGCCAGCAGATGGCACCCGATCCGGCGCAGCTCCGGCAGATGCGTCCGGCCCTGCGCGAGATGTACGCCGAGCTGTTGGCGGACTACCCCGAGCACCTGCGCCGGACGCTGATCGACGCCCACGTGCGTGAGGACTGGCTGCTCGCCGGTGCCGCCGAGCGCGGCAACCTGGTCGAACTCGCCGCCGAACTCCGGACCGGGCCGGACCTTCCCGACGTCCCGCTGATCGCGCTCACCGTGGCCGGCGTCGACCCCGCGCAGCGTGCGCTGACGACGGCACGCACGCGGCAGGGGGTATCGGAACAGGCGATAGCCGAGGGAAAGAGCAAGATGGTGGCGGCGCTGGTGAGCTCGGTGTCGGACGGCGAACTGCGCGTGGTCGCGGACGTCGGCCACAGCCAGCTCTGCTTCCGGCGCGCCGACGTCGTGGCCCAGGCGATCCGCGACGTCATCGACCGCGCCTAGACTCGGCGGGCGGAGGGGGACGATGCTCACGATCAGCCAGCTCGCGGCGACCGCCGGCGTGACCGTGCGTACCGTGCGCCACTACCACCAGGTCGGCCTGTTGCCCGAGCCGGAACGCGATGCCTCCGGGTATCGGCGGTACGGCGCGCAGGCGGCGGTGGACCTGATCCGCATCCGAACGCTCGCCGACGCCGGCGTGCCGCTGGCCCGTATCGACGCGGTGATGCACGCCGAGCCGGCCGAGTTCGCCGCGGCCATGGCCGACATCGACGGCGAGCTGCGGCGCAGGATCGACCAGTTGACCGAGCACCGCCGCCGGATCGCCGCCCTGTCCGGCGGCGAGCGGCTCGTCCTGCCGGCCGAGGTGGTCGCCGTCCTGGACCGGATGCGCGGACTGGGCGTCAGCGAGCGGACGGTGCGACTCGAGCGGGACGCGCGGATCCTGATGCAGATACTGGACCCCGGCAGCGCGCCGCGGTGGATACGGGACAAGAACGCGCGGTTCGACGACCCGGCGAAGACGCGGCTGTACCTCGCCTGCGACGAGGTGATCGACTGTGCCCCGGACGATCCCCGCGTCGGCCGGCTCATCGACGAACTGGACGCCTGGCAGATCGAGCACGAAGGCGACATCAGCCAGCCGGAACTGAAGGTGCTCGACTCGCTGATCGCCGAGTCGTCACCGGCGTGGCAACGGTTGATCGAGGTGCTCAACCACCGCGCCGAGCGGCGCCGAACCGCCGTTTCCGGCACGGCGGCGCGGCGACGGGTGGCAAGCTTCGATCCGTGAACACCGTCGTCACCCAGATCCTGACCATCGCGGGTGTCCTGCTCGGCTCCGCCGCGACGTTCGTCGTCACCACCTCCGCCGAGCGATTACGGTGGCGGCGCACGCAGTCCGCGCGGTGGGACGACAAACGGCTGGCGGCCTACACCGAGTACTCGAACGCCGTGAAACGCATGGTCCGCCTGTGTCGGCGGATCGCCGAGACCAGGAACCTGCTCCCCACCGGCCGGCCCGTCGACGTCGACGCCGCGTTCGCCGAGCTGGGCGAGGCGGAGACCGCGCGCACCCTGACCTGGGAAACCGTGTTGCTGCTGGGTGATCCCGCCACGGTCGCCTCCGCCCGGGCCTGGCACGAGCAGGTGTGGCGGCTCGAACGCATCCTGCGCGAGGGCGGCCCCGACGAGGCGACGTTCGTCGAGGCGTACAAGACCACCATGCTGCGCCGCAACGAGTTCTACGCCAGCGCCCGGGCCGACCTCGGCGTCGGCAGCGGCGCGTTGCCCGAACTCACGTGGAGCTCGCTGCAACCGCCGACCGACCAGTGAAGATCCGGCCGGCGAGGGCTCGCAGTGCGGGCATCGGCCCGTCGCCCGGTCGGGGCAGGACCTGGATGGCGACGTGGTCGGCGCCGGCGTCGAGATGGCGGTCCAACGCCGCGGCGACAGCCTCGGGTGTGCCGTGCGGGACGAGGTCGTCGATCAGCCGATCGCTCCCGTCACCTGTCACGTCGGCCTCCGCATAGCCGTGGCGCAGCAGGTTGTTGACGTAATTGGAGAGCCGCAGGTACGGCTCGGCGACGAAGTCGCGGCCACGCCGGCGGCCCTCGGGCGGGTCCGCGTCGACGACCACCGTCTGCTCGGGGGCGAGCAGCGGGCCCGGACCGAGCAGGCGGCGGGCCGCCCGGGTGTGGGCGGGCACGGTCAGGTAGGGGTGGCTTCCCGCGGCGCGGCCGGCGGCGAGCCGCAGCGTTCGCGGCCCGAGGGCGGCGAGGATCCGATGGGCGGCGGGAAGTCCTTCGGCGTCAAGGGTGTCGAGGAACGATTCCATCCGCCGCCGAGGGGAGCGGTAGCCGGTGGTCGACTCCGGGTGGCCGAGGCCGATGCCCAGCAGCAGACGGTCGCGATGGGCGGGCGACAGGCGGTGGTAGGACGCGGCGAGCGCGACCGGGTCGTTGGTCCACATGTTGACGATCGCGGTCGCCACAGTCACGTGGCTGGTCGCGTCCAGGACCCGCTCGACCAGTCGCAGGTCGCTCACGTCGCGCTGACCGAGGCCGAGCCACACGGCGCCGTACCCCAGCGCCTCGGCCTCGACGGCCTGCTCGATGCGGCTCGAATCGTCGTACACGGGGTGGAGCCAGGCCCCGTACCGACCGAGTGCGATCACGGCTCGATGACCAGCTCGGCGATGCGGCCGTCGCGCAGGGTGAACCGGAAGCGCAGGTCGACGACGCCGCCGGGGAAGTTCCCCTCGAGGTGGTGCACGGCGACGTAGTGCTCGTCGTCGACGCGCTGGGTGGCGATGAGCTCGGTGGTGTACGTGTACTCGCCGCCGGCGCGGCCCAGCCAGTCGCGGATCTCCTGCTTGCCGCGGTAGGTCTTGCCCTCGTCGACGACGACGGCGTCCTCGGTGTAGCCGGCGACGGCCGGGTCCAGGTCACGGGCCTGGTGGGCGGCCAGGTATTCGGTGATCACCTGCGGGAGGGTGTCGATCGGTGTGCTCATGCCTTCACGCTGCGGTCTCCCGCGGGGAGAGGGTCAAGCGCCTGGCACGCGGAGGGTGCACAGTGGGGGCATGTCCCGTGGACTGACGATCGGCGAGTTCGCACAGCTGACGCATCTGAGCGTGCGGACGCTGCGCCGCTACCACGAGTCCGGGCTGATCGAGCCCGCGGCGGTCGACCCGTTCAGCGGGTACCGCTACTACACCGCCGAGCAGATCCCCACCGCGCAGGTCGTCCACCGGCTGCGTCAGCTGGACGTGCCCCTGGCCGACGTGGCGAAGATCCTCGCCACCGAGGACACCTCGGAACGCGCCGGCCTGGTCGGCGAGCACCTGCGGCGGCTGGAGGCCGAACTGGACCGCACGCGCGCCGCCGTGACCTCTCTGCGCCAGCTGCTCCAGGCTGACGACCGCCCGCCACACGTCGAACTGCGCTCGGTTCCCGCCAGAACGGTCGCCGCGGTCGAGGGAGTCGTCGACCACGACGAGGTGCTGTCCTGGTACGCCGACGCCATGGCCGAACTCGACGCCGCCGTCGCCGGCAAGTCGTCGCTCGGGCCGCCGGGCGGCCGCTACGCCAACGACCTGTTCACCGGCGGCCGGGGAGCGGTGCTCGTCTACCGTCCGGTCGCCGATCCGCCGACCCGGGGGCGGGTGACGCCGGTCGTCCTCCCGGCGGCCGAGCTCGCGGTCGCCGTCCACTTCGGACCGCACGACGACATCGACGTCACGTACGGCCGCCTCGGCGCCTGGGTGGTCGACCACGCGCTCGCCGTGGACGGTCCCGTCCACGAGACCTACCTCGTCGGACCTCGTGACGACCCGGAGCCCGGCTCATGGCGGACCGAGATCGGCTGGCCCGTCTTCCGGCTGGCCGCGAAGTGACCCTGACCTGGCACTAGGACGGATCTAGGACACGGTTTCGTAGCGTCGGCCGAGGAAAGCCGGTGTTACGAAGGGAACCGCAGTGAAACGTTCGGTCAAGGCAGCAGTGGTGGCGGCCGCGATTGCGGCCGCCGCTCTCACCTCAACCGGAGCGGCCCAGGCCCACATCGTGTGGACCGCCGGCGCGGAGCTGGTCAACCACCACACCGGCGGCTGCCTGTACGGGAACCGCAACACCGAGGTGGCCAAGATGGTCCAATGCGGGCTCGACGCCGCCGACGGCTCGCAGGACTGGGAGCTCGTCAGCGCCCGGCCGGACACGGGCTACGCCAACGTCCAGATCAGGCTGTACTTCTCCAACCTGTGCCTGGTGGCCTACGGGCACGGCACCGGGCCGGGGCAGATCGGCGGCTCCAGCGACGTGGAACTGGCCACGTGCGACAGCAACGACCCGTCGCAGATCTGGGCGATGACCTCGGCCGCCCCGCGCACCGGAAACTACGCGCACCTCAACTTCTTCACCTTCGGCCAGCGCACCTGCCTGGACGGCGGCATCGGGGTCTACGGATTCCCCGAGGAGGGGTGCAACGCGGGCAACAACTACCAGGAGTGGGACTACCACCACGGTCAGTTCAACGACGACGGCTCGCGAATCTGACCCCTCGCACTCTCGCCGGCCCCGAGCTCGCCCACCCCGAGCCTCGGGGCCGGCGAGGCCGATTCGCCGAATCCACAGTGGCGTGATCAGCGACCGCTTACAGTGCCTCCAACAGGCCTCCGCACGTCGTGCGACGGCTCGGGGAAGGAGGGACACATGCTGCGGAGAATCGTGCCCCCCGCCGGTCCGTCCAGGGCTCTGGCGCTGGCCCAGCTGACCAATTCGGTCGGTGACGGGGCGTACTACGTCTGCTCGGTCCTCTACTTCACCCGGATCGTGGGGCTGTCCGCGACCGAGGTCGGTCTCGGGCTCACGCTGGGGTGGTCGCTGGGCACGCTGGCCGGGGCGCCGCTGGGGCATTTCGCCGACCGGCGGGGCCCGCGCGGGGTGGCCGTGCTGCTCGCGGTGGTGACCGCCGTCGCCGTTGCCGGGTTCGCGCTCGTGCGGAGCTTCCCGGCGTTCCTCGTGGTGGCGTGCGTCTACACGGTGTGCCAGTGCGGGCTCGTCGCCGCCCGCCAGGCGCTGCTCGCCGGCGTGGTCGACGCGGCCGGCCGCACCCAGGCCCGTGCCTACATGCAGTCGACGGCCAACGCCGGCATCGCCGTCGGTGCCGCGCTCGGCGGCATCGCGTTGCAGTTCGACACCGCGCCCGCGTACCTCGCCGCGTTCGGCCTCGACGCCCTGACCTTCGTCGCGGCGGCGTTGGTGCTGCGCAGGCTGCCCCGCGTGCCCGGCACCGCTCGCGCCGCCGACGGTGAGCCGGCGCTGGTCGTGCTGCGGGACCGTCCCTACGTCCTGATCACCGTGCTCAACTCGATCATGATGCTGTACATGCCGCTGCTGAGCGTCGTGCTGCCGCTGTGGGTCGTCGAGCACACCTCGGCCCCGCGCTGGATGGTGTCCGCGCTGATGGTCGTCAACACCGGCTGCGTGGTGCTGTTCCAGGTGTCGGTGGCCAACCGGGTCACCGACCTGGGGATCGCCGTGCGGTACGTGCGGTGGGCCGGTGTGCTGCTGCTGGCGATGTCCGCTGTGTTCGCCTGCTCGGCCGGCACCATGGCCGTCTGGGTCGCGGCGGCGGTGCTCCTGGCCGGTGCCTTCCTCCAGGTGGCCGGCGAGATGATGCTGGCCTCCGGCTTCTGGGAGATCAGCTTCGGGCTCGCCGTCGACGGCCGGCAGGGCCAGTACCAGGGCTTCTTCGGCAGCGGCATCGCCGTGGCCCGGGCGGCCGGCCCGCTGCTGCTGACCACGCTCGTGATCGGCGGCGGCGCGGTGGGCTGGCTGGTGCTGGGGGCGCTGTTCCTGGTCGCCGCGGTCGCCACCGCACCGGCGGTGGCCTGGGCCAGGCGCACCCGAAGCGCCGCCACCACGGTCTGATCAGTCGAAACCCCATCGCGACGGCGTTCTGGTCGGCAGCGAGGCGAAGGCGTAGGGCGGCAGCGGACCCAACGCGGTCGCGGTGACGGTGCTGGGCATCGCGGCGATCGACTCGGCGACGCGGTGGATCTCGTCGTGGCGTACGAGTAGCGCCCAATGCTGTGTGCCGTCGTCGGGTTCGTCCAACCGCACCATCGCCGTGGACAGCCCGCCGAGCAGTTCGCCGGACCGTTGCCGCGACCATTCCTTGACGTGGTCAGCGATGCGCCGGCCCCGGGCGATGGCGGCGTCGAAACCGGTGATCGGCTGGGCCAGGTCGGGATCGGTGTCCGCCAACGCTTCCAACGCGGCGGTCTCGTCGAAGGCCAGCTGCACCCGGACCTCGACCATGCCGGTCAGGCGGTCCAGTTCGAGCCGGACCGCCGCGGCGTTCGGCAGCAGAGCGCTGTCGCGCACCGCCTGATCGTCCGGGGCCATGCTGCCGAACCGCAGCGGCAGTATCGGTCCGTCGACGACAAGTCCGCAGAGGACGTTCAAATGGGCCCTCGCGTCCTCGGCGGCGAGTTCGGCCGACGAGCCGATGTCCGACACGACGACCGCGAGATCGCCCGCGACGACGGCACGCAGGCCGGGCGGCAGCGGATGGTCGGCGCGGACGATCCCGTACAGCAGCAGCGTCACGTGGTCTCCACGGGCGGTACCACCGGCTGCGGATACACCGCCACCGGCGACGGCGCGGGCAGTGCCGGCGCGGTCCGCCGCGGCAGCGAGCCCAGTTGCTGCATCGCCTCGACATAGCGGATGTAGGTGTCGACGCTGGCGATGACGATGCGGGCCTCGATGGTCAGCAGCTCGATGCCGATCACCGACACGCGGACGAAGGCGTCGATGACGATGCCCTTGTCCAGCACGATGTTCAGCACGTCGGCGAGGCTGGTCGAGGCGCCGGGACTCTGGATCACGCTGGTCACGCCGAACCTCCGTCGTCGAAGATCGTCCGCAGTTCGCGGAACTGCCGGTCCAGTTCGAGCAGCGCCCGGCCGAGTCGCTCGATCTCGTCCGGGGTGAGCGTGCCGGCGTCGACCCGGCGCAGCACCTGGCGTTCGATGAGCTCGCGCAGGATGTCCAGCACGGCGACGACCAGCCGGCCGAGGCCGCGGCCGGCGTCCACGTCGAAGCGTCGCGGCGGCGCGGTCATTCGAGCTCCAGGGTGTCCATGGCGACCAGCAGCGCCCGCAGGTCCAGGCGGATCAGGTCGACGCCGGCCAGTGAGATGATCACGTCGCCGTGCACCACCGCGCCGGCGGTGATCACGCGGTCCAACATCTCGACCAGGTCGTCGGCGGTCATCGGGCCGCCGTCCGCAGCTCGCTGAACGAGTAGGGCGGCCAGGGGCCGGTCGTCTCGACCTCGCCGCCGATGCTGTCGACCTCGGCGAGGAACTCGTCCTCGTCCTGATCGGGAACCAGGTAGACGGCGTCGAGCCGAAACCCAGGGCCGGGCTGTCGCACCGTGCTGCGACTGGTGTGCCGCGCGAGCCGTCGGTGCAGCTGATCGCCGTCACGTTCCCGGCGGCGCAGCGCGAGGTAGTCCGTGCCGCTGATCCCGGCGGCCGGTGCGGTCTGCGGCCGCGGGATGCGGACGCCCCATTCGCGGTGACCCGCGATCGCGGCGAGAGTGGCGACGACCTCGTCGTGGCACTCCCGCAACAGCCGCCGCACCGCGTCGTCGTCGGCGAACATCGTCGCGAAGCGCAGCGGCAGCACGGTGCCGTGCTCGAAGGCCTCGCGAACGACGGTGTGGTGCCGGCGCACCAGCCCGATCATGGCCGGCTCGGTGAACTCCGCCGGATCGACGTCGGCGACGAGCATGGCGATGTCCCGGTGCGTCACCACGCGAACCGGCGCCGCCGGATCCGGCGGCGACCAGCGGGTGATCGTGTACGCGTAGACGGCGGTGTCAGGGCTGGGGCGGTCGTTCGGGGGCGAGCTCGCGCCGGCCGGGGGAGAAGAAGGGATCATCGGTCCACCAGTCCATCCCCATTTCCTGCGCGGTCTGCGCGGATGCCACGAACAGCCGCACCCGCAGGGTCAGCAGCTCCACGTCGACGACGTTCACCGAGATGTCGCCGACGATCACGATGCCCTTGTCCAGGACCCGTTCCAGCACGTCGGCCAGGGAGGCGCCCGATCTGGTCGCCAGCTCGTCGGTCACCCGTCCGTCGCTCCCTTCAAGTACCGCCGAAGCCGCTCGTACCCGGACAGGCCGCCGACGCCGTCCACGTCGACCCGATAGGTCGCGATCACGCTGGTGGACGCGGGAATCCGGGCCAGTTCGACCACGTCCAGCAGCACCGACCAGCCACCCTCCTGGCGGGGGCGGACGCCGGTGACCGAACAGTCCTCGTAGCCGGTCAGCGCGCGGAAGTGCCCTTTGGCGGACTTCGCGGCCGCGGCCGCGTCGGTCGGTGGTGCGGGTTCCGGCAACGGCGTTCACCTACCCGTTCGTCCACCCGACCGTATCGCCAACCGCGTTTCGCAGGCTCCGCAACTTCGTGGCGAACGAATGCAGCAGGCGGCGACTACCGTTCGGCGGCCCGAGGGAAACATGAGGGTCTCGATTATGCGGACCGCGGATGATCATCGTGACCAGGGATGACGGCGAGCGATCGAAGCGAGCGTGCGTCGGATACATCTGTATGGCCTGGAAATGTTGCGGCACAAGGAGGTTGATATCGCGCATCGTTCGAGGGCTGTTCGGGGGAACGGCTGCCTCCCGCGCCGGCCGGCGTCGACAGATTCGAAGAACTGCGCAAATGGTGGACATTCGTCGATTGACAGGCACCTCCGTGGCGGTAGCCTTTCCGGCTGGAACAATGGTGTGCAGTGCCCACAAATTTTCTGGGCGCCGGCCGGCGCCGGACACCGCGCTCGCGGGGGCGGTGGAGTTCAGGCTGCTGGGTTCGATCGAGGTCGAGGCGTCGGGCAGGCCGATCCCGCTGGGACCGCCGCGGCAGCGAGCCATCCTCGCCGTGCTGGCCGCCGACGCCGGTCGGCTAGTGCCGATGGACACGCTCGTCGACCGGGTCTGGAGTGTAGCCGCGGATCTACCCGACGCTCCACGTGAGGCAGAACGGCTTGCCGGCGGGATCCGTGTACACACGCCAGTTCTCGCCGCCGCCGGGCAGCCTGGTCGCGCCGATCGCGATCGCCGCCTGCTCCGCCGACTCCAGCTCGGCCTGCTCGACGCGCAGGTCGAGGTGGATCTGTTGGGGCGCGGTCGGATCGGGCCAGCGCGGGGCCCGGTAGTCGTCGATCTGCTGGAACAGCACGGGCATCTTGCCGTCCTCGCCGATCATGGCGACGCCGGGCGCCTCGTAGGTGATCGCTTTGCCCAGCAGCGCGGAGTAGAAGGTGCTCAGCGCCTTGGCGTCCGGGCAGTCGAGCATCACGCCCATCACGGTCGTGTTCGGGTCGTCCGGGTTGAGGCAGAGGTCGAACGGGTGGCCGGCCGGGTCGGCGAGCGTGTGCCAGCGTTCGTTGCGCCGCAACAGGGTCGCGCCGAGCGAGACGGCCTTGTCGGCGGCGGCGTCGATGTCGGGCACCCGCAGATCGAGGTGCGCCTGCTGCGGCGCGGCCGGGTCGGGCCAGCGCGGCGGCACGTGATCGGGCGCGAGCTGGAACGCGATCCGCCACCCGTCCGGCGTGGTCATCGTGATCCAGTCGCCGTCGGTGAAGCTCCGCGTCCACCCCGCCAGCGCGGCGTAGAAGTCGGCCTCCGCGGCGATGTCGGGCGCGTCCAGCGCCACCGTCCTGAGCTCGGCGATCATGCGGCTCAGCCTACGTCCGAACGGTGTCCGCCGCCGCCGAAACGTCCTCCGGCGTGTAGGTGTCACGGAAACCGAAGGCTCGGGGCGAGGGGCCCTGCGCGCGCAGCAGTTCCAGGCGCTCGACGGCTTCTTCGACGGTGGGGATGTGGCCGGCGGGGATCCACCACATCACCTGGAACGCCGCCTTCGGCAGCTCGAACCACTCCGCACGTCGGCGCAGCACGTCCAGGTGGCCGCTGCGGTAGACGTAGTCCCAGAGGGCGTCGCGGCTCTCCCAGACCGACATGTTCACCAGGACGTCGTCGCCCAGCGACGTCCGGATCGCGGTGGCGTCGCTGCCGCCGTCGTCGATCAGCCGCCAGACGAAGCCGGGCGCGCGGTCGGCCACCTCGTTGAGGGTGTCGAGCATGGACGTGAAGCCGTGGGTGCGGGGGTCGTCGAGGGGGAACTTCAAGGTGCCCACGTTGAGCTGGGCGAGCTGGTGTCCCGTCATGCCCTCACCCCACCACCGCGCCGGTTCTATGTCAATCAGATTTGTTTTTAGAAATTTCGACCACGACGCAGCACAACCCGGGGCGTGGGTCCATGCGGGCCCGCAACCCGTCGGTGCCCTCCGTGAGCCCCTCCAGCAGCGCGAGATTCATGCCGCACACCAACGTCGGATGCCGCTCGGACAGGACGTGGAAGGGGCAGTTGGTCAGGCGCAGGACCTCGCCGTCCATGCGCGGCTCGTAGCCGCGAGCGGCCAACAGCGCCTCCGCCGCGGCGAAGCCGTCGATCGGACCGGCGGCGGCGCGCCCCTCCCGGCGGGCGGCGGCCTGCAACTCGGTGTCCAGGCGGGCGGCCTCCGCGACCTCGGCCAGCAGGTCGGCGGCGACGCGGTAGTCCCGCGCCGGCACCGAGAACTGGCGCTCGGCCTCGGACCGCCGGTAGAGCTTGGCCGGCCGCCCCGCGCCCGGCCCCGACCGCCCGGTCAGCCGCCTGCTCTCCGTCTCCAGCAGCCCCGCGTCCACGAGCTTGTCGAGGTGGAAGGCGGCGAGCGTGCGCTGGATCCCGGCGCCCTCGGCCGCCTCGTTCCGGCTCACCTCGTGGTCCTGGGCGGCGACGTAGTCGTACAGCCGCCGCCGGACGGGATCCTGCAGCACGGCGATCGCCTCGATGTCCTCCACCCGTCCATTCTAAGAACAACGGAGATGCTCGTTAGAGCGGTCGTTACGTTTTCCCGCCGCGCGCGATCTATTGCTCCGGGACGCATGTTGACCTTGGGGCGGGGAGCCGGTGGACGAGACGCGCAACGTCATCAGCGGCCACGTCGAGGGCAACGTGGTGCAGGCCGGCCACATCGACGTGGTGAACTTCGCGACGCCGGTGCCGGTGGCGCTGGCGGGCCTGCCGGCCGAGGCGGACTTCGCGGACCGCCTCGACGAACAGGCCGGGCTGGCCGCGGTGCTCGATCCGGCGGCGGCGGGGCAGCCCAGCGTCGCGACCATCACGGGTCTGCCCGGCATCGGCAAGTCCGCGCTGGCGCTGCGGGCGGCGCACGGGGCGGTGGACGCCGGCTGGTTCCCGGGCGGCGTGCTGTTCATCGACCTGCACGGTTACGACCCGGCCGGCGGCGTCTCGGTGAAGGCCGCGCTCGCGGCGATGTTGCGCGCGCTGGGCATCGAGCGTGCCCCGGCCACGCAGGGGGAGCGGGAGAACCTCTACCGCTCGCGGCTGGCCGAGATGGCCGGCCGGGGCCGACGCGTGCTGGTGCTGGCCGACAACGTCTCGGATGTGGCGCACGCCAACGCGTTGCGGCCGGGCAGCCCGCTGCATCGGATGCTGATCACCAGTCGGGACGACCTGGCGGTGGCCGGGGCACGCCACGTCGACCTGCGGCTGCTGCGGGACGAGGACGCGGTCGGGATGCTGGCGCAGGCCCTGGAGGCGGCGACGCCCGGCGACACGCGGGTCGCCGACGAACCGGGTGAGGCCGTCAGGCTCGCGCAGCTGTGCACGGGCCTGCCGTTGGCGTTGCGGGTCGTCACCCATCTGCTCACCGGCCGGCGCGGCCACCCGATCGGCCGGTTGGTGCGGACGGTCGGCGCGGCCGCGGATCGGATCGACGCGCTGTCCTACGACGAGTCGGTCGCGGTCCGGCTCGCCTTCGACACGTCCTACCGGCGGCTGCCGCCGCCGCTGCGGCGACTGTTCCGGCTGCTGTCCCAGCATCCCGGCCCGCACCTCGGCGTCGGCACCGTCGCGGCGCTCGCCGACGTGCCGGACAACGACGCGAGCCGGCTCGCGGAGGGCTTGCGCCGGGCCAGCCTGATCGAGCCGTCGGTCGTGCCCGACTGCTACCGGTTCCACGACCTGCTCCGCCTCTACGCCGGGAAGCGCTGCGAAGCCGACGAACAGCCGGCCGACCGGGCCGCGGCGGTGAACCGGCTGCTGGCTTACTACCGAACCACGGCACAGGCCGCGCACACGCACATCGACTCCCGCATCCCCGCCGAGCGCAGATCCTGGCTGTTCGCCGGACGAGGCGACGCGGTGGCGTGGCTGGAGGCCGAACGCCCGAACCTGATCCCGGTGGTGAGCCTGTCCGCGCGCTGTGGCTTCGACGCCCTGACCAACGAGGTCGCGCTGGCGCTGCACCCGTTCTTCGAGCTGCGCAACCACCCGGACGAATGGATCACCATCGCCAAGCTCGGCCTCGCGGCGGCGCTGCGCCTCGCCGACCCCGACGCCGAGGCCCAGCACCTCACCGCCCTCGGCATAGCCCACCAGGAACTCCAGTGGTACGCGGAGGGACGCGAATTCCACGAGCGGGCGCTGGCCGTGAGCCGGCGGGCCGACGACCCCGTCGGACAGTCCAGGGCCCTGATCAACCTCGGCGCGGTCAGTCACCAGTTCGGGGAGTTCGAGGACGCCGAGTCCCTGACGGAGCAGGCCCTGGCCATCGCGTCGGAGCGGGTGGACCACTACCAGATGACCAGGATCCTGAACAACCTCGGCTACCTCGCGGCGCTGCAACACCATTGCGACATCGCGGAGTCCCGCTACCGTGACGCCCTTGTCAGCGCCCGGGAACTGGGCGATCCACAGGCCGAAGGCGGGGTGCTGACCAATCTCGGCGAGGTGTTGCAGCAGACCGGCCGGCACGCCGATGCCATCGAGTGCCTCCGGCAGGCGCACGACTTGTCGGCGCAGAGCGGGGATCGGCTGCGTGCCGGCCGGGCCCTGCACAACATCGCGTTGGTGTACCAGGATCTCGGGCAGTGGGAGGACGCGTCGGCCTGCCACCGGCGGGCGCTGGCGCTGCGCCGGGAGATCGCGGACCGCAACGGCGAGGGCAAGACCCTGACCCAGCTCGGCCGAATCCACGCCAGGCAGGGGCGGCGGGCGGAAGCCCTTGCGTGCCAACGGCAAGCGCTCGCCGCCTTCGTGCAGACCGGGGCCACCGCCGACGCCGACGAGGTGCGGGGCCTGATCGCCGAGCTGACGGCGTGAGTGCTGTCCCTGCACGATCTCCACACACGCCTGCGGTGGCCGGCGTCGGTCGTCGATAATCGGCGCGTGACGCAGCAGCCCGACGACCCGGTCGACAACGGTGTGTCCGGCACCGTGTCGGGCAACGTCGTGCAGGCGCACACCATCAACGGCGGGGTGCACATGCACGCGCCGGCGGGGCGAGTGGTCACGCTGCCGCACCGCGCCGGGATCATGCCGCCGCGGGCCGCGTACTTCCAGCGGCGGACGGTCGTGGAGCCTGGTCTGAGCGGCGACGGTCAGGCCCGGACCAGCGTGGTGTCGGGGATGGGCGGGGTCGGCAAGACGCAGCTGGCGCTGGACTACGCCGACGCGCTGTGGGCGGCGGGCGAGGTCGATCTGCTGGCGTGGATCACGGCCGTGACCCGAGAGGCCATCATGTCCGGCTACGCCCGCCTGGCCGCCGACCTCACCGGGGCGGAGGACGACGACCCCGAGTACGGCTCGCAGCGGCTGCTGGAGTGGCTCGCCGGCACCCCGACCCGGTGGCTGATCGTGCTCGACGGCCTGCAGTCGCCCCGTGATCTGCACGGACTGTGGCCGCCGGTGACACCGACCGGACGGGCGCTGGTGACCACCCGACGCCGGGACGCCGCCCTGCACGGTCATCGGCGGCGGGTGGTGGAGATCGGGGTGTTCGCGCCGGACGAGGCCCACTGCTACCTGCGAGCCGCGCTCGCGGCCCGGCCGCAGCTGCTGGACGGCGTCGAGGGCTTGGCGGCGCGCCTGGGCTACCTGCCGCTGGCGCTGGCCCAGGCCGGGGCGTACATGCTCGATCGGGACCTCGCCTGCGCCGCGTACCAGGCCCGGCTGAGCGACCGGCGCCGCAGCCTGGCCGCGCTGTTGCCGGACGCCGACGGCCTCCCCGACGAGCATCAGGCGACGGTGACCGCGACCTGGTCGCTGTCCATCGAGCAGGCCGATCGGTTGCAGCCGTTCGGTTTGGCCGGGCCGCTGTTGGCGGTGGCCAGCCTGATGGACCCCAACGGAATTCCCGTCGAGGTGTTCACCACGCGCGCGGTGCTGGAGCTGCTCGGCGCCATGGTGAGCCGGCCGATCACCGAGGACGACGCCCGGGACGGCCTGGCGTGCCTCCAGCGGCTGAGCCTGCTCACCGTGGGCAAGTCCTCCTCCCCCCGGGCGGTGCGGACGCATGCGTTGGTGCAGCGCGCCACCCGGGAGAGCCAGCCCGCCGATCAGCTGTCCGTGCTGGTCCTCGCCGTGGCTGACGCGCTCGTCCAAGTGTGGCCGGACGTCGAGCGGGATGCCGTTCTGGGGCAGGTGCTGCGCGCCAATGTCGATGTGCTCTATGACGTCGGCGGCGAACACCTGTGGGAGCCCGGCGTGCACGAGGTGTTGTGGCGTGCCGGCCGCAGCCTCGGCGACAGCGGATGGATCGTCCAGGCCGACGAGTACTTCGACCGGCTGCACGGCGCCGCGGTCGAGCGCCTCGGGCCCGATCATCCCGATACCCTGAGCATCCGCAGCAACGTCGCCTACTGGCGTGGCGAGGCCGGCGATCCCGTCGCCACCTTGGCCGCCTTCGAGGCGTTGCTCGCCGACGAGCTGCGCGTGCTCGGCCCCGATCATCGCGAGACGCTCGCGACTCGCGGCAACATCGCCCGGTGGTTGGGTGAACTCGGCGATCCGCACGCCGCCCGCGCGGCGCTGGAAGACCTGCTGGCCGCTGAGATCGAGGCGTTCGGGCCGCATGACGTGTTCTGCCTGACCACCCGCGGCGACATCGCGTACTGGCAGGGCGAGGCCGGCGATCCCGTCGCCGCGCTGGACGTCTTCGAGGCGCTGCTCGCCGACCAGTTGCGGCTGCTCGGTCCCGACCATCGCGACACTCTCACGACTCAGGGCAACGTCGCCTACTGGCGGGGTGCGGCCGGTGATCCGGTCGCCGCCGTGGAGACGTTCGAGGCGCTGCTGGTGGACCAGTCACGGGTGTTGGGCCCCGGCCACCGCGCCGCCCTCACCACTCGCAGCCACATCGCCTTCTGGCTGGGGGAGGCCGGCGAGCCCGCTCGCGCCCTGGACGCGTTCGAGGCGCTGCTCGCCGACCTGCTCCGGGTGCTCGGGCCCGACCACCCCGACACGCTCAACGTCCACCGCGAGGTCGCGCGCCGCCGTCCCTGACACCGAGGCGCCCGACCGCGCTCACGCCTCGGCGGACAGCGATTCGTAGTAGGCCTTCATCGCCGGGTAGTAGTCGTCGAAACTCGGCGTCGGCAGGTCGTCGCGGGACGCGACCAGCATGTCCAGGTAGTACTCCCAGCCGGGACCCATCGCGCCGGTCTCGTCGGCGGGATCGAGGTGGTGGACGAGCTGGAGCTCGGTCAGCCCGTCGGCGTGCGACAGCAGCAGCTCGATCCGCTTGCCGCCGGAGCCGTCGGACAGCGCGAGCCGGTGCGGCGGGTCGCAGGCGTCGATCCGCTTGTCGATCCACGGCCCCTGGTCCTCCTGGGACATCTGGATCTGGATCATGCGGCCGGGCGCGGCGTCGCCCTTCCACGGTCCGAACCAGCGGGCGGTGCGGTCGGACTCGGTCACGCTGGCCCAGACGTCCTCGATGGGGGCCCGGAACGTCCGGGTGAGGACGAGTCTGCGGCCGTCGGCGGTCGGGACGAGCCGGCCGGTGGGCGGAGTGGTCATGCCGTGTTCTCCTGTTGTCGATCCGTCGCGTTCTGCCGGCTGCGCTCGCGGCGGGTGCGGTAGACCTCGGTCTCCAGCGCGTCCAGCCGGCGTTCCCAGTCGTCGGCCGGGGCGAACTGGTCCAGCCACTCGATCAGCCCGGCGAGCCGGGACGCGTCGAGTTCGTACAGTCGTCGCCGGCCCACGAGCGTGTCGCGGACGAGCCCGCTCTCCCGGAGCACCCGCAGGTGCCGGCTGACGGCGGGCCGGCTGATCGTGAACCGGTCGGCGATCTGCCCGGCGGCCAGCGGCCGCTCGCGCAGCATCACCAGGATCTGCCGCCGCACCGGGTCGGCGATCGCCGCCGCCACGTCGTCCACGGCAAAAGCGTAACCACTGTGTTACGCGTTTGGCAAGGCCGGCGAATTCCCCGCCGCACGGGAACGCTTCCCCTAGAGCCGGGGAAACCCGCCTTCCTACTCTCGTTGTGGATCCGGACCGGCGTTGCCCGCGGACTTCCGATGACGACAAATCGAGGGGGAAGTGTGCCCGACCAAGACGTTGGTGTGCTGGCGATCGGGGCTGGACCGGCCAACCTGGCGCTCGCCGTGGCCATCGAGGAATCCGGCTCCCGCGAGCTGGCCGACAGCACCCTGTTGCTGGAACAGAGCCCGGACATCAAGTGGCAGCGCAACCTGCTCATGCCGTGGGCCCGCAGCCAGGTCTCGTTCCTCAAGGATCTGGTGACGCTGCGCAATCCGCGCAGCAAGTACTCGTTCCTCAACTTCCTGCACGACCAGGACCGGCTGGACGAGTTCGTCAACCTCGGCACGTTCCACCCGTTCCGCTGGGAGCTGTCCGACTACCTGCAGTGGGTGGCGAACTCGCTGGAGCGGGTGCGGATCCGTTTCGGCGCCCGCACCGAGCGGGTGGAGCCGCGCCTGAGTCCGGAAGGGACGGTCGTCGGCTGGACGGTCACCCTCGCCGGCGGCGACACGATCCGCTGCCGCGACCTGGTGATCGGCGGCGGCCGGGCGCCGAAGGTGCCCGCGGTCTTCGCCGACCTGCCGCCCGATCGCGTGATCCACAGCGCCCAGTACTTCACCCGCATCGCGGACATCCCCAAGGACCGGCCGATCCGGCCGGTCGTGGTCGGCGGCGCGCAGAGCGCGGCGGAGATGTTCATGGCGCTGCACGAGAACCTGCCGCTGAGCGAGCCGACGATCGTGGTCCGCTCGATCGGGTTGCAGAACTACCAGACGAGCAAGTTCGTCAACGAGCTGTTCTTCCCGTCCTTCGTGGACGACTTCTACGACAGCCCGGCGGAGGTCCGGGCGCAGATCCTCGACGAGATGCGGTTCACCAACTACGCGGGCCTCGCGCCGCCGTTCCTGGACGAGCTCTACACGATGCTGTACCGGCAGAAGCGGTTGGGGCCGCGGCGTTCCACCGTGCGGGCGATGACCGAGGTGGTCGGCGCGCGGGTCGACGGCGACGAGGTGGTGCTCGACCTGCGCGACCGCAGGAGCGGCAAGGTCGAGCCGCTGCGCTGCGACGTGGTCCTGCTCGGCACCGGCTACGACTCCCGGATGCCGCCGATCGTGCGGGACCTGGCCGACCAGATCGGCATCGACGACATCACGGTCAGCCGGTGCTACCGGGTGGACATCGGCGACTCGGCGTGGGGCGCGGTGTACCTCCAGGGCGTCAACGAGAAGACCCACGGCATCGCCGACTCGCTGATCAGCGTGCTGGCCCACCGGTCCCAGGACATCCTCGCCGATCTGGTGGCCCGCCGGGCCACCGCGGAGCTGAGGAGCGCCTGATGGCCCGCGAACGGCTGATGGTCATGTCGCCGGCGCCGACGGCCAACGGCGACCTGCACCTGGGGCACGTGGCCGGCCCGTTCCTGGCCGCCGACGTCTGCACCCGGTACGCGCGGGCGACCGGCCACGACGCCATGTTCGGCACCGGCATGCACTTCACCCAGAACTACATCGTCACCGCCGCCCGCCGGCTGGGCACGAGCCCGGAGGAGCTGCGGCTCCGCTCGGCCGACGAGGTGGCGGCGACGCTCGCCGCCCTGGGCATCGGGGTGGACGCGTTCGGCTGCGTCGACGACCGGTTCGTCAAGATGGTGCTGAACTTCTACGATCGCCTGCACCGCGACGGAAAGCTCCGGCTCAAGGCGGTGCCCTTCCCGTACCTGCCGAGCACGGGGGAGTACCTCACCGACTCCTACGTGCGGGGCGGCTGCCCGTACTGCCTCGCCGACGGATGCGCCGGGCTGTGCGAGAACTGCGCCCACCCGGTGCTGCCGGGGGAGCTGATCGACCCGAGGTCCACGGCGGATCCGGCGGCGCCGGTGGAACTGCGGGACGTGGACGTGCTGGTGCTCCCGCTCGAGGAGTACCGGGAGGAGCTGGTCGCGTACTTCGACCGGATCCGGCCGACCATGCGGCCGCGGCTCGCCCGGCTGATCGATGACATGCTGTCCCGCCCGCTGGCGGACTTCCCCGTCACACAGCCGATCTCGTGGGGAATTCCGGCGCCGTTCGCGGAGACCCCGGGCCAGGTGATCTACGCGGACCTGGAGGGCATGCCGTGGAGCATGTACTGCACGGCGACCGCCGCGGAGAGCCGCGGCGCCGTGCTGGGCGACGACGACGAGCTGTGGCACGCCGACAGTGGCACCAGGGTCGTCTACTTCCTCGGCCTCGACGCCAGCTTCCCATTCGCGGTGGTCGGCGTGGCGATGCTGCTGGCGCACGGCGGCTACCTGCTGCCGGAGCAGTGGATCACCAACGAGTTCTACGAGCTGGACAACGAGAAGTTCTCCACCAGTCGCGGGCACGTGGTGTCGGGCCGGGAACTCGCGGCCGAGGTGCCGCGCGACCTGATCCGGTTCTACCTGTCGGCGACCGGGCCGGAGTTCCAGCGCACCAACTTCACCCGTGCCGCGTTGACCAAGGTGGCCGGAACCCGCTTGGTGGAGCCGTGGAACCGGGTCGTGTCCAAAGTGGATGAGATTGTGGGGCTCGGCGCGCTGCCGGTGTCCGAGCGGTCCCGCTCGGCGGCCGGCCGGATGGTCGCGCAGTTCACGGCCGCGTTCGAACTCCCGGGGTTCAGCCTGGCGGCGGCCGCGTTCGCGCTCGTCGAACAGTTGGCGCGGCTCGACCGCTGGCCGGTCGGGTCGGACGACGCCGGCGACTTCTGCCACGAGGTCGAGGTCTTCCTGCGGTGCGCGGCGCCGATCCTGATCGACCTCGCGGCGAAGGCCCTGCCGGACACCGCGATCCCGCTCCGACCGGACGCCGTCGAGGTGGTGCCGGCCCGCCTGCCGCGGCTGACCGGCGCCGGTTCCTGATGGCCGGCGTGCTGATCGTCGGCGCCGGCGTCGTCGGCCTGGTCACGGCGATCGAGTGCGTGCTGGCCGGCCATCGGGTCACGGTGCTGGAACGCGGCGACATCCCGAACCCGGAGTCCACCTCGTTCGATCAGCACCGGGGGATCCGGATGCTCGATGTGAACGACCCGGTGGCGACCTGGCGGATGCTCGGGGCGAGTCGCCGGTGGCGCGAGTTGGAATCGCTGCTGGACACGAGGTTCTACCGGCGGGTCGGCATGGTCACCGCATGGCCGCTGGTGGATGTCGCTTCGGTGACCAAGGCCGCGAGCAGCGCGGGCGTGTCGCTGGAACCGGTCGATGTGCCGCATATGACGATTCCGCAGGGCACCGTTGCCCTGTCCGAGACCGACGGCGGCGTCCTGTTGGCCGAGCGATTCCTCCGTGCGGCAACGGACTGGTTGTCCAGGCAGCCCGCGGTGACGCTGAAGCGCCGGAGCCCGGTGCGGAGTGTCCACAGCGGACTGGGCGCGGACATCGTGCTGGTGGCGGCGGGACCGTGGTCGAGGAACCTGGTCGACTATCCCGTCCGGCTGTATCGCCAGGCCATGGTGTACCTCCGTCCGCCGGCGAACTTGGCGCGGTGGTGGGAAAACGCCCCGGCGGCCGGCCGGATCGGCCCGGACGGACGGGCCTGGCTGCTGCCGCCCGGCGACGGCACCCTGCTCAAGATCAGTACGGACGCCGCGTGCCAAGAGGTGGACGAGATCGAGGCCACGACTTCGCAGGCCTTGGTGGACAAGGTACTCGGCGCCGGGATGGTGCCCGATGTGGACAGATACACCGTGGTGGCGGCCGGCCAGTGCCACTACGCCGATGCGAACGGGCCCGTGCTGGCCGAGGTGGCGCCACGGGTGTGGGCACGGGTGGCATGCGGCGGCACCGGCTTCGCCACCGCACCACTGGTCGCGAACCAGATCGTCGAACTGCTGCGGGAGGAGGCGGCATGAGTGACAGCGGCGTGCTCGCCGTGCTGAAGGCGACGCCGAACCCGGTGCGCTACCTGTTCGCAGGCATGATCATCAACCAGCTGGGCGCGTTCGTCCAGACGTTCCTGGTGCTGTACCTGACGTTCCGGGGTGTGCCGGTCGCGGTGGCCGGCATCTGTGTGGCCGCGTACAGCGTCGGGTCGATCTTCGGCAGCATGGCCGGCGGCGAGCTGGCCCACCGGTTCGGCTCCCGCGCCACGATCGCGGCGGCCATGACCTGCTCGGGGCCGCTCGTCGCGACGATCCCGTTCGTCAGCGGGCAGGGCACGCCGTGGGCGTTGTTCGGGGTGGTCGCGCTCGCCGGTCTGGTGACTCAGGCGTACCGGCCGGCGGCGGCGTTGCTGCTCGCCGACCTGATGCCGGAGCAGCACCGGGTCATGGGTTTCTCGATGATGCGGATCGCGTTGAACATCGGCGCCGCGGTGGCGCCGATGCTGGCCGCACTGCTCATCCTGCTGGACTGGGACCTGCTGTTCTGGGCGGACGGCGCGACCGCCCTCGTGTGGGCGCTGCTGGCGTTCGTCCTGCTGCCGAAGGGAACCACGGCCCGGCGCGAGGCGGAACCCGCCGTGCCGGCCACGAGTGGCCGCGCGGTGTATGCGGTGTTGCTCCGGGACAGACGCTTCCTGTGCTACCTGCTGGCCGCGATGTTCGGCATGATCGTCTACGCCGGGTCGATGGCCGCGCTGCCGCTGGAGATCGTCGCCGACGGCTATCCGACCGGCCTGTACAGCGCGGTGCTGATGATCTCCTCGATCGTGCTGATCACCTGCGAACTGAAGATCACCACGTACATCGTGCGGATCCCGAAGCGGCTCGCGGGGTTCTCCGGGAACGTGGTCACCGGGCTCGGGTTCGCACTCTACGGACTGATGGCCGTGCACCCGGTGTTCGTGGTCGTCGGGGCGCTCCTGGTGGTGGCGGGCCTGATGATCCACGGCCCGAGCACGTCGTCCCACCCGGCGACCTTCCCCGCCCACCTGAGAAGCCGCTACATCGGGACGAGGGAGTCCGTCATCGGGTTCGCCGCGGCGACCGGCCCGATCGTGGGCCTGTCCATCCGCGGCTGGCTCGGCGGGCCCGTGTTCTGGGCATTCTGCGCCCTGTTGTCCGTCGCGGCCGGCTCGCTGCACCTGTACGGCCTCAAGCAGGTCGCCGTGCCGAATCCCCGGCCCGAGCCGGAAGTCGTGGGAGAGCGATCATGAGTGAATCCAGTGGTGTGCTGCTGGTCGTCGGCAGCGGGCTGAAGGTGTACCGCGAGTACCTGGTCAGGTCCGTGCACCGGCGGGCCAAGGCCGCCGGCCTCGGGCTGGTGCTGCTGAACAACCTCAAACCGACCTGGCAGCGCCAGTACTTCGACGAGATCATCGTCAGCAACGTGTTCGACCCGGACGAGATGACCGCGACCGCGCGGGCGGTCGCCGACCGGCATCACATCGTCGGCCTGATGTGCTGGGACGAACCGGTCGTGCTGGCCGCCGGGGAGCTCGCCGCCGAGCTCGGCGTGCCGGGGCTGAGCGTGGACGGTGTCCGGGGCTGCCGGGACAAGAACCGCACCCGGACCGTCCTCACCGCCGAGGGGCTGCTGCAGCCCGGGTACGCGCTGACCACCAGCCTCGCGCAGGCCCGTGCGGAGGCGCGACGGATCGGCTACCCGGTGGTTCTCAAGCCACGGGCGATGGGGGCCAGCATCGGCGTGGTCTTCGCCGCGGACGAGTCCGAACTGGACGCGGCCTTCGGCGTCGCGATGGGCGCCGCCACCATCGATCCCGGCCGCTACCGCGCGGGCGCGATCGTCGAGGGGTACGCGGCCGGGCCGGAGATCAGCGTCGACGCCGCCCTGCACAAGGGCGAGTACCTGCCGATGTTCGTGGCCCGCAAGCAGACCAGTGACCAGCCGTACTTCGAGGAGGTCGGCCACGTCGTCGACGCGGCCGACCCGCTGCTGCACGACACCGAGCTGATGGGCGCTCTGGCGCGGGCGCACCGCGCCCTGGGCGTGGAGGACGGCATCACCCACTCCGAGGTCCGGCTCACCGACCGCGGGCCGTTGATCATCGAGGTGAACGGCCGGCTCGGCGGCGACCTGATCCCGTTCCTCGGCAGGACCGCCACCGGCATCGACCCCGGCGAGGTGCTGTTCGACGTCACCGTCGGGCACCGGCCGGACACCACCCCGACCCGGCGGGCGGTGGCCGGCATCCGGTTCGGATACCCCGAGCTGGACTGCCTGGTCCACTCGGTCACGGTCCCGACCGAGGCCCCCGGCCTGGTCACGGCGTCGCCGATGATCGACGCCGGGACCACGCTGCGACTGCCGCCGGGCGGCTACCTGGCCAGGCACTCGTTCGTGGTGTGTCAGGCCGAGGATCGCCAGACCTGTTCCCACCGGCTGGACGCGGCCGCCGCCCTGGTGCGGGTCGACGCCGACCCGGTCGCCCCGCCGCCGCCCGGCGCCGCCTTCGAGATGCCTGCCGGCCTGCTCGACGTGGACGAAGAAGAGGGAGTTTCCGCATGACCGTGACCGAGCCCGCGCGCGTCGGCACGCCGATGACCGGTGCCGAGATCATCGCCAATGCCAGGGCGCTCGCGCCGATCCTGCGCAAGCGGTCCGCCGAGATCGAGAAGAACCGGCGCCTGCCCGCGGACGTGGTGCAGATGCTGCGCGACGCCGGCGTGTTCCGGATGGGATTCAGCCGGGCCTGGGGCGGTCCCGAGATGACCTCGATGGAGCAGACCGAGGTCATCGAGGCGCTGTCCTACGGCGATCCGTCCGTGGGCTGGTGCGTGAAGCTCGGCTCGGACATCGGCCTGCACGCCAACTTCCTCGACCAGGACGAGGCGCGCCGCATGTTCCCGAGCATCGACATGCACACCGCCGGCGTGCTGCTGCCGGCCGGACGCGCGGACCGGGTGCCCGGCGGCTACCGGCTCAGCGGCCGGTGGGCCTTCGGCAGCGGCTCCACCCACGTCGACTGGGTGGCCTCGGGCGCGTTCGTGTACGAGAACGGGGAGCCCTACGCCAGCCCGGACGGCAGCAACCCGCACGAGTCGCGCCTGTTCATGGTGCCGCGCGAGCAGATCCAGAGCATCGACAACTGGCACACCATCGGGCTGTGCGGCAGCGGCAGCTGCGACTACACGATCACCGACGTGTTCGTCCCGGAGAACCACAGCCTCACCTTCGACAACCCGAAGGTGCCCAACGGACCGCTGGTGCAGCCGGACGTCATCCAGCGCAGCATGCCCGGCATCCCGCTCGGCGCCGCGCGGGCCGCGCTGGACCACGTCCGAGAGGTCGCCCGGACCCGCGTCGACCGGATGTCCGGCACACCCTGGCGGGACCTGGAGAAGGTCCAGATCACGCTGGCCGAGTGCGAGGCGGACTACGTGACGGCCCGGGCCGGGGTGTACCAGGCGATGCAGCGCCAGTGGGACGTCACCGCCGACGGCGTCGGCACGCTGGACGACCTCACGCCCGACGAGCGGATCGCGCCGGCGCTGACCTGCTGGCAGGCGTTCCGGATGGCGCGGTCGGTGCTCCAGCGGCTCTGCGACCTGTTCGGCACCGCGACGATCTACTCGGACGACCAGCTGGGCCGGTGGCTGCGGGACGTGATGACCATGGGCCAGCACCTCACCGCGAAGGACCGGGCCACCCAGACCGCCGGCGCGTACGTGCTCGGCGGCCGGCCCAGCGTGCGGTTCATGCTGGGCATCGTGGACAAGCCGAAGTAGAGGGACGCCGATGAGCCGGGGACTGGTGGTTCTGGTCAACCCCAACAAGGTCCACCCGCCGATCGCGCCGTACGCGCTCGACGTGCTGACGACCTCGTTGGAGTCGGCGGACTTCGAGGTCGAGGTGCTGGACGTGACCTTCCACCGGGAGGACTGGAAGTCCCTGTTCGCCGAGTACTTCGCCGTCCGGGAGCCGCTGCTGGTCGGCGTGTCGGTGCGCAACCTCGACACCGGCAGCGGGCTGGAGCAGCGGCCGTTCCTCGGCGAGCACAAGGAGATCGTCACCGAGATCATGCGGCTGACCGGCGCGCCGATCGTCGTCGGCGGCATCGGGTTCTCGGTGATGCCGTTCGCGCTCGTCGACTACTTCGGCATCGACTACGGCGTCAAGGGCCCCGGTGAGCACATCATCCGCGACCTGGCCGACGCCCTGCTCACCGGCCGCGACACGGCGACGGTCGCCGGCCTGATCCGCAACACCGCCGACGGTGTCACCCGGGTGCCGCCCGCCGTGCTCGCCCGCACGGTGACGCTGTCGCCGGGCGGGCAGGACGAGGACCGGGTGTGGCAGGTCGAGACCGCCGGCCGGTACGTGCGGCGGTCCGGCCACAGGTACAAAGTGGACAATCTGGAGTACTACCGGCGGGGTGGCATGGCGGGCATCCTCACCAAGAGCGGCTGCACGTTCCGGTGCGCCCACTGCGTCGAGCCCGACGCCAAGGGCACCCGGTTCGCGCGGCGCGACGTCGAAGCCGTCGTCGACGAGATGGAATCCCTGTGCGCGCAGGGAATCCTCGACCAGCACACCACCGACAGCGAGTTCAACCTGTCCATCGCGCACGCCAAGAACGTGCTGCGCGAGATCATCCGGCGCAAGCACGGCGACGGCGGCAATCCGTTGAACCGGCTCCGGTTGTGGATCTACTGCCAGCCGACGCCGTTCGACGAGGAGTTCGCGTCGCTGCTGGCGGCGGCCGGCTGTCGCGGTGTGAACGTCGGCGCGGACCACGTTCGGCCGGAGATGCTGCGGGACTGGAAGGTCACCGGCAAGGGCACCAACTACTACGCGTTCGAGGACGTGGCCGAGCTGGTGCGTCTGTGTGACGACCACGGCATCAAGACCATGGTGGAGGCGCTGTTCGGGATGCCGGGCGAGACCCGGGAGAGCATGGCCGACTGCGTCCGGGCGTTTCTGGCGCTGGACGCCACGGTGACCAGTTTCGGCTTCGGCCTGCGGCTGTTCCCGCATCACCCGCTGGGCAAGGAGATGGCGCGGCGGTGCGACGGCGTGCGCACGCTGCCCGGACTTCAGTCCAACGCCGCCAGCGGGCCGATCGTGCTCAAGCCGCTGGCCAAGTGTGCCAGCGTGGTGGAGTACGAACGGCAGTTCTTCTTCGACGAGCACGGCGAGTTCCGGCTCGTCTGCTACTTCTCGCCGGACCTGGTCGAGGACGAGGGGACCGTGACCGATCCGGCCGGCCGCTGGCGCCGCTCGGTGGAACTGCTGTGGGAGCTGGTCGATCCGGCCGACCACCACCGCGTGATGCTGCCGACGATGTCCGGCGCCAGCGAGATCGACAGCAACTACGCCGACAATCCGCTGCTGACCAGCCTCACCGCGCTCGGGTACACCGGGGCGTTCTGGGCGCACTGGCGGGAGCGGGAGGACATTCTGCGGCGGGCCGCGGAGCGCGGCGATCGACAACCGAGAGACCTCCGAGGGGGAAGGCCATGACGGACAAGCCCGTTGTCGTCGTCGGATTCGTGACGCCGGTGATGGCCGCGCTGGTCGAGTTCCAGCCGCCGGGTTCGGTGATCCTCGTCGAGGAGCCCGACGTGGTGCGCAAGCGGGACGTGCGCGGCAAGCTCGCCGGCTCGACGGTGCTACGTGAGCTGATCGAGTGGGAGTACTGCGTGGTCGGCCGGGCCGACGAGTTCTACAACGCCCACCCGGACCTGGACCCGGCCGCGGTCGTGCCGCTGCTGGAGTACGCCACGCCGTTCGCGGCCCGGCTGGCCGAGCGGTACGGTCTGCCGGGCGCGAGCCTCGGCGCCGCGAACATCATGCGGGACAAGGCGTTGTTGCGTCAGGTCACCGCGGCCGCCGGCGTGCGCAATCCGGAGATGGCGCCCGCGCACAGCCCCGCGGACGTGCTGTCGTTCATGCGTCAGCACCCTGGCCCGGTCGTGTTGAAGCCGGCCAACCGGCAGGCTTCCGTCGGCACGCAGGTGATCTACGACCCGAACGACGTGCTCCGGGCGTGGCTGGCCTGCGTCGCCCAGGACGAGGGCATCCTCGTGCCGGATCGGGCCGTCGAGCTGCGGATGCTCGTCGAGCGGTATGTCGCCGGCGACGAGTACAGCGTGGAGATGCTGGTGCAGCGCGGAAAGCCGGTGTTCGCCAACGTCACGGCCAAGCAGCTGTTCCCCGGATCGCGCCCTGTGGAGCTGGCGCACCTCGTGCCGGCGGACATCCCGCCCGCGCTGACCGCGACGCTGGGTGCGCAGACCGCCAGGGTCGTCGACGTCACCGGCTTCCGGGACGGGATCGTGCACTGCGAGTGGATCGTCGCCGACGGCGTGCCGCACCTGGTGGAATGCGCCGGGCGGTGCCCGGGAGACGGGATCATGGAAATCATCGAGCGAGCCTATCCGGTGCCGCTGCTGCGTACGTACTTCGAGATCATGAAGGGCCGACAGCCGTCGGCGCCGATGCCGTCGAAGGCGCGAGGCGGCGCCGCCGTCCGGTTCGTGGCCGTCGAGCCCGGCACCGTCGATTCGATCAACGGAGTCGAGGCCGCGCGGGAGGCCCCCGGCGTCTTCCTCGCCGACGTGATGGTCGCCGCCGGCCACAAGGTCACCGGTCTGCGCAGCTCATGGGACCGCGCCGCCATTGTCATGGCCACCGGCGGCAGTGCGGCCGAGGCCCTCCGCCGGGCGGAAGTCGCCGCCGAGATGATCGATATCGACGTGCAGCCGCAGCGTTCCGTCGCCGACGCGGCGCGGTGATGCCACTCGAACGCCGTGCGGACCACCAGGGTTCGCACGGCGTTCAGTCTTGTCTCAACGTCGCCCGGCCGGACTTTCCTGCTCGTCGACGGCGACGGTCTCGAACACCGGTATCGTCCGCACGGCCTGCAGGTACGGCGTGCCCTCGGTGTAACCGGTGCCTGACGCCTCGCCGAGCATCCGGACCGCCAGCCGGTAGTGGGTGTTCCGCCACCGCAGCATGGCCCGCGCGAACTCCTTCATGGCACCGGTGAGCCGATCCCGGTCCGCGGAGGAAAGATCGCCCCGCACCGCCCGGTACCGCTCGTCGAGCGAGACGAAGTGCCCGGCGAGCACCCGTTGGCGCACGTCGGGCACGGAGTGGAAGGCGGGGGAGTCGACGCGGAGCCGGTCCGGCTGCCGGCACAGGGCTTCCACGAGCTTGTAGTTGCGGGACTGGATGGCGCTCGCGCCGTCGGTGAACTGCCGGAACGTGCGGAACGACTCGACCTGCATGGTGGCCAGCATGGAGAACAGCGGCGCGGACTCGGCGAGCGCGGCGCGTGACGTGGTCAGGAAATGCACCGCGCGGTCGACGTCCAATTCGGACAGTGCGGCGACGACACCGCGCAGCTGCACGGCAAGCAGGGCGAAGGTGGTCTCGAACGCCTGGAGCACGCGGAGGAACATGTACTCGTCGTGCGCGGTGTGGACGGGCAGCACGCTGAGGTCCAGGGCTTGCTGCTCGGCGAACGCGATGTCGGCCCGCACGACCGAGCACACCTGTCTGGCCAGGGCGACGGGTTCGGTGGCCGACAGGCCGCGGTCGAGGCTGAGCCGGCGCAGCGCGGGCTGAATCGCGCGCAGGCCGTGCTTGCACCGCTTGGTGACGAGTTCGGCACTCGGACGCATCTGGGGCAACAGCGTGGTGCGGCGGTCACCGGCGGCGATCTCGAACGCCAGGGTGTCGGCGATGAGCTGCACGGTCAGCCGGTCACAGCGGGACCGCGCGAACGGCGCCTGGTCCATCGGATCGTCCACAGCGGGCAGTGGAAGAAGCGAGAGCGCCAGGTAGGTCGGGTAGTCGTACTGCTTGTCCGGCTTGTCCAGCGCCGTGGACAGGAACGCCGAGAGCGTCCGGACATGCGTCCACGGCCCGCGCAGCGTCGGCAGCCGGTCGCGGGCCTCGGCCAGCAGGTCCAGCAGCTCCGTCGGCACGAAATGCTTGCCTACGCTGTGGAAGTGGCGCACGACGGCGTCGTAGGGAAATCTCTTCGGGTCCGGCGCGTGGAGCCAGGACTGTACCTCAGCTGTGAACATGTGTCGTCACGATCCGATGCCTCGGGCGAAGGGGAGGACCGTGTCCGGGGCGAGCCGGCGCTGGATCTCCACCTGTCGCGGGGTGGTTGACGCCGTGGTACGGCAGGCAGGTCGGGGCCGGCGAGGTCCGCGCGCCGCCGGACACCGGCCGGCGGCGCGTGCGGCGGGAAGTGCTGGCACCGAGGTCGGCGCCGCTCGTGGTTCCGCGAACCGGGTGGGGAATGGCCTACCCGGTGGCCGTTCTCACGGCTGGTCGGTCACCTCCACGATGTGGGAGATCCCGGTCGCCGCGTGTGGACCGTAACGCTCCCAAGCCTCGCGCAGCGTGATTCGGCCGTCCACGCCGATCTCCGGGGTGTTTACCGTGCGCCCGCAGATGACATCGCCGTCCGCGAGCACCATCGTGTATCCCATGTGGAGTGTCCCGTCCGGACGGCAGGACCCGGTGATCGACCCCCGCCGCACCGGCCCGCCGGCGAACTCCACCCACACGACGTCGTTCTCCTGGTGGTACAGGGCGATGGTGTCGCTGCCCGGCTTGCGGAACCGCCGGCCGTCGTAGTTGATCACGGCCGCCGCCCGAGGAACTCCTCGGACATGGCGTGGTCCCACCAGATCGCGTAGTAGGTGAAGTCCTGCTCGCCCTCGTTGACGAGCTGGTGCTCGACGCCGGCGGTCAGCCGCACGATGTCGCCGGCGCCGAACGGATCGCGCCGGCCGTTGCCGACGAGCTCGCCATGGCCGGCGATGCCGATCATGATCTCGTGCTCGTGGTGGCTGTGCGGATCGGACGCGTCACCCGGTCGCAGCAGGCACCAGGCGCCGCGGAACGGCGCGTCGAGGCCCGCCCACGGCTGGAGCAGCCTGAGATGCAGCCCGTACGCGCTGGTCAGGTTCTCGTGCTCGGCCCTGCGGAAGTCCACTTCGCCCATCACCATACCGTCGAGGCTATTCTCGACGGTTTCCCGGCCGATAGGGGATTCGTTCCCCATCGGCGGGGAATCACGCTGCGCGCCAACGCAAATCTCTCGAGTCACCGACGGCCGAGGCCGGCTTCCCTTGCCAGCACTATGGCCTGGGCCCGATCGGCGACGCCGAGCTTGCCGAACACGACCGACACCCGGTTGCTGATCGTCTTGGTGGCCAGCGAGAGTTCGCGGGCGATCACCAGGTTGGACTTGCCGGCGGCGATTCCCTCGAGCACATCGCGTTCCCGTTCGGTCAGCTGCGGGAACGGGTACGGGCCGCGCTCCTGGCGCAACGAGGCCACGAACCGGCCGGCCACCGTGTTGCCCACGATGACGTCGCCGGCCGCGACGGCGTGGATGGTCCGCAGCAGCTGGCGGGAGCCGGCGTTCTTCACCAGGTAACCGCGTGCACCCGCGTGGATCGCGGACGTGATCGCGTCATCGTCGTCGTACGCGCTGAACACCAGCACGCCGGTGCCCGGCGCGACCCGCAACAACTGCGCGATCAGCACGGTGCGGGAGATCTCGGTCGTGTCGAGGTCGAACACCAGTACGTCAGGTCTGTGTCTGGCTGCGGCTTCGAGCGCGCGCTGCGCGGTGTCGGCCTCGGCGACCACCACGACCTCGCCGGAGCGCTCGAGCACCGACCGGACGTCGCGCCGCGCGGCCGCCTGGGAGTCGGCGACCACGACGGAGAGTGAAGCGGTGACACTGGGTACTATTTCCAGCGTCCGCACGCTATCCTGTTCATCTGGAAGCTCTGCACCACGCGCCTGAGGGCTCATGTCTCTCTCCCCACAGAGAATCGGACAGTTCCGGGAATCCGCGTGTCATCCCGATCTTCCAGCTTGAGTGAAGAATTCAGCCGCCACAACGGCTTTATGGATGCATCATGGGGCACCGGCGGTTTTCCCTCGGGGGTGGTCGACTCGGTTTCGTTGATGACTCAACGAAGTCGAGCGATACTTGCCTGATCGGCGGAGCCGAATTCGCGCCACCGGTCGTCGGTTCGGAATGGACACCCCGAGTCCACGCGCGCCGAGTGCCCGGTCGGGCGACGTGCCAGCTGGGGCCGCCGCCGTGTGCGCGTCCCGGACAGCGTCCGGATAGGACGGAGGCCGGGTCGAGTGATCACCCGCGGATCCGGCGGTGATCTTGACTGGATGGGCGCGATGGCCTCTGGGGCAAGACTTCGCGGTCATCGGGGCACGGCGACCCTCGATGTGATCAGGCGGCATGGGCGTAGGTTCGGCCGCCGATCGGCGTAGTGGGGAGTGCGCTTCGACGCGTCGGGACGATGCGAGTCGGCGTCGGGTCAGTGCTCCGGAGAAGTGGCGGCGGTCGGCCGGGCGTGCACCGGCGGCTGCATCTTCGGGCGGTCGAGCGGGCACAGTGACCCGCTCGGCATCGCCGGCCGGGCGTCGTCGGCCGAACGGCGGTGCGATCCTGCCCGAGTTGTCGGCGCGGCCATCGGCAAATGCGCCTCGACCTGGACATCAGGGCATCGCCGGCCGGCGAGTCGACGTCGACCCGGACGTCGGCAGGGTCCTCGGGCCGGTTGCCGACCGCATGCGACCGGTCGCTGTTCGTCGCACCGGCCGTCCGGCGCCACGCTTCGTGACGTCTTTGTGATCGTTTCTCGGTGGCCATGACGGTTTGGTGGCTTACTTTCACCGGCCTCGATCGGCAAGATGTCCGCACATCGCGTGACTGGCCTGCCCATGATGTGGCTTGAGGGAGGAAGTCGATGTTCATACGGAAGGCTGCGCTGGTGTCACTCCCGGTCGCCGTCGCTCTGCTGGCCGCCGGCTGCGGAGGAGGCGGCGGCTCGACCGCCTCGTCGGACAACTCCGACGGCACGGTCACCATCTACGAGACCGAACCGCAGAACCCGTTGACGCCCGGGAACATCAACGACGCCGGCGGCATCAAGGCGCTCGACGAGCTGTGGGCGGGACTGGTCGGCTACGACCCCGACACCGCCAAGCCGTACAACCTGATGGCCGACTCGATCACCTCCTCGGACGCCAAGGTGTACGACATCAAGATCAAGCAGGGCTGGAAGTTCCACGACGGCACCACGGTCAAGGCCAAGAACTTCGTGGACGCCTGGAACTACGCGGCCTACGGGCCCAACGCGCAGCTGAACGCGGACTTCTTCAGCCAGATCCAGGGCTTCTCCGACGTGCACCCCGAGGACGCCAAGGCGCAGCCGACCGCGAAGACGATGTCCGGCCTGAAGGTGCTCGGCGACTACGAGTTCCAGGTCACCCTCAGCGCGCCGTTCTCGGTGTTCCCCACCAAGATCGGCTACGAGGGTTTCGACCCGATGCCCGACTCGTTCTTCACCGACCCGGCCGGCTTCGCCAAGAAGCCGATCGGCAACGGCCCGATGAAGTTCGTCTCGCAGACCGCCAACCAGGACATCAAGCTGACCCGGTTCGACGGCTACCAGGGCCAGGACGCGGTCCACTTCAAGGACCTCGACCTCAAGATCTACTCCGACCTGGACACCGCGTACAGCGACCTCCAGTCCGGCCAGCTGGACTTCATGGAGTTCATGCCGCCGGCCGCGCTGGTCGGCGACAAGTACAAGACCGACCTCCAGGGCCGCAACCTGGACGCCGGCCTGATCGACATCGACGCCGTCGCGCTGCCGTCCTACGTGCCGGGTTACGACAACCTGGACCTGCGCCGGGCGATCTCGCTGGCGATCGACCGCGACACCATCATCAAACAGGTGCTCAACAACGCCTACACGCCGGCGACCAGCTTCTTCTCGGCGCACCTGGACGGCAACACGCCGAACTCCTGCACGTACTGCAAGTTCGACCCGACGCAGGCCAAGGCGCTGTTCGCGAAGTCCGGCTTCACCGGCAAGCTCACCATCGCGTCCAACTCCGACGGCGGGCACAAGGAGGCGATGACCGCGATCTGCAACAGCATCGCCAAGACGCTCGGCGTGCCGTGCGACTTCGTGCCGCAGGCGAGCTTCGGCCAGTTCCGGTCGATGATCACCTCGCACCAGGCCACCGGCATGGTGCGGTCGGACTGGGGCGCGGACTACCCGTCGATCGAGGACTTCCTCAACCCGATCTTCAAGACCGGGGCCTCCTCCAACGACGCGGTGTACTCCAACCCGAAGGTGGACGCGCTGCTCACACAGGCCGACTCGACGGCGGACAAGGACGCCGCCGTGAAGCTGTACCAGCAGGCCGAGAAGCTGGTCGAGGCGGATCTGCCGAAGATCCCGCTGTGGAACGAGAAGGGCACCGGCGGCTACTCCAGCCGGCTCAGCGCGGCCAAGCTGAGCTGGAAGCGCCAGCCCGACGTCTCGTCGTTCCGGCTCGCGCCGACCAGCTGAACCGGAAGCCGGCCGGCCGCCGCGCCGGCCGGCTCCCGCCACCTCGTGAGGAGCTCGAATGGGTCGCTACGTGCTGCGGCGGCTGCTCCAGCTGATACCGGTCTTCCTCGGCACCACGTTCATCATCTACACGCTGGTCTGGGCCATTCCGGTCGACCCGTTCGCCGGCAAGTGCGGCCAGCGGCCGTGCCCGCCCGCCTATGTCGCCGCGATGCGCGCGAAGTTCAACCTCGACGACAACCTGTTCGTCCAGTACGTCAAGTACCTGGGGCGGCTGTTCACCGGGGACTTCGGCCAGACCTTCTCCGGCACCGACGTCAGCACGCTCATCGCCAACGCCTACCCGATCACCGTCCGGCTCGCGGTGGTCGCGCTGGTCATCGAGGCGCTGGTCGGCATGACCGCCGGCGTGCTGACCGGCCTGCGCAAGAACGGCTTCGCCGACAACCTGGTGCTCGTCGCCACCCTGATGCTGATCTCGCTGCCGGTGTTCGTCACCGGCTACATCCTGCGCGGCCTGTTTGGCACCCCGCGCGGCACCTCGTTCGTCGACCTGATCGTGCCCGGCATCGTGCTGGGCAGCCTGTCCATGGCGTACGTCTCCAGACTGACCAGGACTAGCATCGCGGAGAACAGACGCGCCGACTTCGTGCGCACCGCGATCGCCAAGGGCCTGCCCACCAGCCGGGTCGTCGGCGTGCACCTGCTGCGCAACTCGGTGATCCCGGTGATCACGTTCCTCGGCACCGACCTCGGGGCGTTGATGGGCGGCGCGATCGTCACCGAGGGCGTGTTCAACATCCGCGGCATCGGCGGCCTGGTGTTCACCAACATCCAACAGCAGCAGGGGGTCGTGGTCACCGGGGTGGTCACCCTGCTGGTGCTGGTGTACCTCGTGATGAGTCTCGTCGTCGACCTCCTCTACGCCGTACTCGACCCGAGGATCCGCTATGAGTGACCCAACGGTGGCCGCCGGCGAGCCGATGCTGGAACCCGGCGCCGACCTCGGCCGGGACGACTCGGGACGGCGCCAGGACCGGCCGCGCAGCCTTGGCGGCGACGCCTGGCACGAGTTGCGCCGCAAGCCGACGTTCGTGGTGTCGATGGTGATCATCCTGATCGTCGTGCTGATGGCGGCCTTCCCTTGGCTGTGGACGCACGTCGACCCGAACGCCGCCGACCTCAGCCGCGTGCGGCAGGGCCCGTCGGGGCAGGCGTGGTTCGGCTACGACGTGCAGGGGTCCGACGTGTTCGCCCGCGTGATCTACGGGACGCGGGCCTCGCTGCTGGTCGGCGTGCTGTCCACCGTGGGGGCGGTGGTCATCGGCGGGATCGTCGGCATCCTCGCCGGCTACCACGGCCGGCTCACCGACAGCGTGCTGTCCCGGTTCGCCGACATCTTCGCCGGGATGCCGTTCGTGTTGGGCGCGATCGTCATCCTGATGACGTTCAACGCGCCCGGCAGCAATCCCGGCGAGGTGCGGATCGTCACGCAGGTGGTGCTGTCCATCGCGGTGCTGTCCTGGCCGGTGGCCATGCGCATCATGCGCGCCGCCACCCTCGTCGCCAAGCAACAGGACTACGTCAAGGCGGCGCGGGGCCTCGGCGCCGGGCCGCTCCGGATCATCGTGCGGCACCTGCTGCCGAACACGGTCGCACCGGTGCTGGTGTACGCGACGATCTCGTTGGGCGCCAACATCGGCGCCGAGGCGACGCTGTCCTATCTGGGCATCGGCCTGCGGCCGCCGGTCGTGTCGTGGGGCGTGATGATCAGTGATGCCAAGGACTACTTCACGGTCGCGCCGCACATGCTGCTCTTCCCGGCCGCGTTCGTCAGCATCACCGTGCTGGCGTTCGTGATGCTCGGCGACGCCGTCCGCGACGCCTTCGACCCGAAGTCCCGTTAGGAGGGCGGCATTGTCCACCGTGTACGACGGAGAGTCCGGGGAATTCGTGCCACCGCAGGAGATCGCCGCCGCGCAGGACGAATCGCTGCTGCAGGTGCTCGGGCTCCAGGTGGAGTTCCGCACCCGCGACGGCGTCGCCAAGGTGCTCAACGGCGTCTCCTACCACGTCAACGCCGGCGAAACCCTTGCGGTGCTGGGGGAGTCGGGATCCGGGAAGAGCGTCACCGCGCAGGCGATCATGGGCATCCTGGACACGCCGCCGGCGTTCGTCACGGGCGGCTCGGTGACGTTCAAGGGTGAGGAGCTGCTGACCGCGTCCGCCGAGCGTCGTCGGATGGTGCGCGGCGAGGGCATCGCGATGATCTTCCAGGACGCGCTGTCCGCGTTGAATCCGGTGTTCACCGTGGGCTTCCAGATCGCCGAACAGCTGCGGCTGCGGCGCGGCATGGGCAAGGCCCAGGCCCGCGCCGCCGCGATCGAGCTGCTGGAGCAGGTCAGGATCCCGCACGCGGCCGGGCGGTTCGGGGACTACCCGCACCAGTTCTCCGGCGGCATGCGGCAGCGTGTCATGATCGCGATGGCGCTGGCGCTGGACCCCGAGGTGCTCATCGCCGACGAGCCCACCACCGCGCTCGACGTCACCGTGCAGGCGCAGATCATGGACCTGCTCGCGGAGATCCAGCGTGAGCGGGCCATGGGCCTGGTGCTGATCACCCACGACCTCGGCGTCGTCGCCGAGGTGGCCGACCGGATCGCGGTGATGTACGCCGGCCGGATCGTGGAGTCGGGCGGGGCCCGGGAGATCTACCGCCGGCCCGGTCACCCGTACACCGTCGCGCTGCTGGAGTCCCTGCCCCGGCTGGACCTCAAGGGACAGCAGCTCAACACCATCAAGGGCCTGCCGCCGAGCCTGACCGACATCCCGCCGGGCTGCCCGTTCCACCCGCGCTGCCGGCTGGCGCAGGACATCTGCCGGCGGCAGGTGCCGGAGCCGGTGCCGCTCGACGCCGCCCGGTCCAGCGCGTGCCACTTCACCGGGGAGCTGATGGACCGTGTCTGAGCCGATTCTCGAGGTGACCGACCTGGTCAAGCACTTCCCGGTGCAGGTCGGCGTGCTGTTCAAGCGCACCGTCGGGCACGTCCGGGCGGTCGACGGTGTGTCGTTCTCGCTGGCCCGGGGCGAGACGCTCGGCGTGGTCGGCGAGTCGGGGTGCGGCAAGTCCACCCTCGCGCAGGTGCTGATGCGGCTGGAACGGGCCACCTCGGGGTCGGTGACGTTCGAGGGCCGTGACATCTTCTCGTTGCGGGGGCAGGAGCTCCGGCGGCTTCGCCGGGACGTCCAGATCGTGTTGCAGGACCCGTACACCTCGCTGAACCCGCGGATGACCGTCGGCGACCTGGTCGGGGAGCCGTACGAGATCCACGCCGACGTCGCGCCCCGGGGCGAACGCCGGCGCAGGGTGCAGGAGCTGCTGGAGCTGGTCGGGCTCAACCCGGAGCACATCAACCGCTACCCGCACCAGTTCTCCGGCGGGCAGCGGCAGCGCATCGGCATCGCCCGCGCGCTCGCGCTGCGGCCCAAAGTGATCATCTGCGACGAGCCGGTGTCCGCGTTGGACGTGTCCGTGCAGGCCCAGGTGATGAACCTGCTCGGCGAGCTCCAGACCCGGTTCGACCTGTCGTACGTGTTCATCGCGCACGACCTGTCCGTGGTGCGGCACCTGTCCACCCGGGTCGCCGTGATGTACCTCGGCAAGATCGTCGAGATCGGCACCGACGACCAGATCTATGAGCACCCCACGCATCCCTACACCCAGGCGCTGCTGTCCGCGGTGCCGCTGCCCGATCCCGAGCAGCGCGGCCGGCGCGAAGTGATCCGGCTGACCGGGGACGTGCCCAGCCCCGTCGATCCGCCGTCCGGCTGCCGGTTCCGGACGCGGTGCTGGAAGGCCCAGGACCTCTGCGCGCAGGAGGAGCCGCCGCTGGTGGACCGGCTGGGCCATCCGAGCGCCTGCCACTTCGCCGAGGAGCGTCCCCGGATCGTGCCGACCTCGGCGTGAGTGCCCACCGCGGACTTACGGGCCGGTGCGTTGGACCTGGTCGGGCGCCTGGCAGTCGGCCGGACCCGAACCGGCCGTCCAGGGGCTGACGCCCAGCTTGCCGGTGTTGCCGAGATCGATCGGGCCGTCGGGCTTGCGGGTCTGCCAGGCCTGGCCGTCGCCCGGCGCGACGTCGAAGTACGTGCCGCTGGTGGCGACGACGGTCGAATCGGTGACGAGGTTCCGCCACAGCACGGTGGCCTCGGCCTGCTGGCCCGGCGCCAGGGTGATCGTGGTCGGCGGCTGTTGCAGGCTCGGCACCAGCGCCACCGAGTCGGCGCCGTTGTTCACCTTGACGTCGATCGGCTTGTGGTCCTCGTCGAGCACCCGCAGCGCCGGGTAGCCGGTCACGGTCAACGGCGCGGTGCCGCAGTTGCCGAGCCGGATCGGGACCAGCCGCAGCCCCATGGCCGCGTCGCCCGGGCCCAGCGAGATCACCGGCCCGTGCGATGGCTCCGCGGTGGTGCTGGTGGTCGTCGGCGTCGGCTGGGGCGCGGGCGCGGGGGTCGAGCAGCCCACCAGGAAGATGGCAGAGCCGATCAGGAGAAGGTGCCGGCCTTCACCTGATCAACTCTGCCATGACGGCCCAGATGGGTTCAGTCGATCAGCAGATCCTCGATGGTGATGGGGATGTGCCGGACCCGGATGCCGGTGGCGTTGTAGACCGCGTTGGCGACGGCCGCGGCCATCCCCACCGTGCCGATCTCGCCGATGCCCTTGGCGCCGACGGCGTTGTGCAGGGTGTCCGGGTATCGCAGGAAGTGCACGTCGATGTCGGGGATGTCGGCGTTGACCGGCACCAGGTAGCCCGCGAGGTCGGCGTTGGCCGGGCGGCCGCCGGCCTCGAACTCCAGCGCCTCGTGCAGGGCCGCCGAGACGCCCCAGATCATGCCGCCGGCGATCTGGCTGCGCGCGGTCTTCTCGTTGATGATCCGGCCCGCGTCGAACACGCCGAGCATCCGCGACACCCGGGCCTCGCGGGTCCACCGGTGCACCCGGACCTCGCAGAACTGGGCGCCGAACGAGCTGAAGGAATGCTTGGTGTACTCGTCGCCGGGGGCCGAGGAACCGGTCGCGGACAGCGACTCACGGTCCAGCGCGCGCAGCAGCTCGCCGAACGACAGCGACCGGCCGCCGCCGAGCACGCGCCCGCCCTCGTACGACACCTCGACGCCGTGGAACGGCGCGTCCGGCGCGGACGCGAGGCCGAGCAGGTCGTCGATCACCTGGGTGGCGGCGATCATGACGGCGGTGCTCGCGCTGGCGGTGGCGGTGGAACCGGCGGACATGCCGCCGGGCGGGTAGGCGGAGTCGCCCAGCCGGGGCGTGACGCGGTCCGCCGCGATGTCCAGGGATTCGCCGCCCACCAGGGACAGCACGGTCAGCAGGCCGGTTCCCGGGTCGGACCCGCCGGTCGAGACCACCGCGGTGTCGTCCGCGCGGAGCGTGATCTCGACCGAGGCCGGGAAGCGCAGCGCGGGGAACAGGGCGCTGGCCACGCCCATCCCGACGAGCCAGTCGCCGTCGGTGCGGCCCTGGGGCGTGCGCTGCGCCCAGCCGAACCGGGCCGCGCCGACGTGGAAGCACTCGTCGAGGTGCTTGCTCGACCACTGGAGGTCCTTGCCGACCGGCGCGGTCGCGTTGTTCCGCAGCCGTAGCTCGATCGGGTCCATGTTCAGCGCGACCGCCAGCTCGTCGATCGCGCTCTCCAGCGCGAACGATCCGGGCGCCTCGCCCGGCGCCCGCATGAACGTGGTCGGCGGCAGGTTCAGCGGCACGATCTTCTGGCTCAGCGCCAGATTCTGCGTGGCGTAGTACTCCCGCGACGTGCCGTGCGAGGTCGGCTCGACGAAGGAGCGGTCCATCGCCGTGCTGCACCAGGAGTCGTGGCGCATCGCGATCAGCGTGCCCTGGTGGTCGGCGCCGAGCGTGAGCTTCTGGACGGTCGCGGCGCGGCCCGCGGTGGCGGTGAACACCTGCTCGCGGGCCAGCGCGGCCTTGACCGGACGGCCGAGCGCCCGGGCCGCCGCGGCGGCGAGGAACGCGGGCGCGGAGGTGCGCCCCTTGCCACCGAAAGCGCCGCCGACGAACGGGTTCACGGCGTGCACCCGCTCCGGACCGACCCCCAGCGCGGCCGCGAGCTCCATGACCTGGAGCATCGCCCCCTGGTTCCCGCTGTAGACGGTCACGCCGCCGTCCCCCCACACGGCGACCGCGGAATGCGGCTCCATCGCGGCGTGGTTCTGCGGTGCGGTGCTGTACGTCGCCTCGACGACGACCGGGCTCGCCGCGAACGCCTCGTCGATGGACTCCACGCCGGGGGCGAGGATCTCCAGCGACGACGGCGAGCCGTCCCGCGACGGCGGCGCGTCCTCGGCGGTGGCCATGCCGTCGGCCATCGAGGTCGCGGCCGGCAGCGCCTGGTAGGAGACCTCGACGAGCATCGCCGCGTCGCGGGCCTGCTCGAACGTCTCCGCCACCACGAAGCCGATCGCCTGCCCGTAGTACGCGACCTGGTCGTCCTGCAACGGAACCCACGTCTCGCCGAGCATCGGCGTGCTCACCGCGTGCAGCTCCAGCGGGTCGAACGGCGAATACACGCCCAGCACGCCGGGGGCGCTCTTCGCGGCCGTCACGTCCATGGCCACGATCCGGCCGCGGGCGATCGTGCTGAGCACGAGGTATCCGTAGGCCATGCCGGGGAAGTTGTGGTCGGCCCCGTAGCGCGCCTGGCCGGTGACCTTCAGCGGCGCGTCCACCCGACTCGTCATCGAAGGCCTCCCTCGGTGAGTTCCAGCAGCGCGCGGACGATCGTCCGCTTGAGCAGCGACGCCTTGAAGGCGTTGCCGGCCAGCAGTTCGGCGGTGTCGACCGCCTTCGACGCGGCCTCCTCGAACGACGCGAGGCCGACCGGCTTGCCGCGCAGCGACTCCTCGACCGCGGGCAGTCGCCACGGCACCGTGGCCACGCCGCCGGCCGCCACCCGGGCGTCGACGATGCGCCCGTCCTGGACGTCCAGCGCGACCGCGGCCGAGCACAGGGCGAACTCGTACGACTGGCGGTCCCGCACCTTGACGTAGGTGGAGTGCGCCGCCCAGTCCTTGCGCGGCACGTGCACCTCGGTGATCAGCTCGCCGGGGCGGAGGTCGTTCTCGACGTCCGGCGTGTCCCCGGGCTGACGGTAGAAGTCGCGCAGCGCGACGACGCGCTCGCCGTCCTCGCTGACCAGCCGGATCTCGGCGTCGAGCGCCACCAGGGCGACCGCGACGTCGCTGGCATGGGTCGCCACGCAGTGTTCGCTGGCGCCGAAGATGGCGTGCATCCGGTTGGCGCCGTTGACGGCTGGGCAACCGCTGCCGGGCTCGCGCTTGTTGCACGGCATCGCGACGTCACGGAAGTAGGTGCAGCGGGTGCGCTGCAACAGGTTCCCGCCGATGCTGGCCATGTTGCGCAGCTGCTGGGACGCGCTCAGCAGCAGGGCGCGGGAGATCGCCGGGTACACGCCGGGGTGCGCGGCGATGTCGGCCATTCGCTCCAGCGCGCCGACGCGCAGCCCGGCGGAGGTGTCGATGCCCCGTAACGGGAGCTCGTTGATGTCCAGGACGTGTTGGGGCGTCAGGACATTGAGCTTCATGAGGTCGACGAGGGTGGTGCCGCCGGCCAGGAACGTGCCCGGCGTGGCCAGCGCCGCGTCGACCGTCGCGGGCGCCGTGAGCTCAAACGGTCGCATCGGCGCTCCCCGCCATCTCCGAGGTCGCCTGCCGGACCGCGGCGACGATGTTCGGGTACGCCGAGCAGCGGCACAGGTTGCCGGACATGAACTCCCGCACGTCCTCGACGTCCTGGCGCGCGGCGGCGACCGCCGACATGATCTGGCCCGAGGTGCAGAACCCGCACTGCAACGCGTCCTGCTCGACGAACGCCCGCTGGACCGGGTGCAGGCAGTCCTCTGTGGACAGTCCCTCCACCGTGGTGACGGGCCGCCGCACGGTCGCGGCCAGTGTGAGGCACGCGAGCACGGGGCGGCCGTCGACGTGCACCGTGCACGCGCCGCACTGGCCCCGGTCGCAGCCCTTCTTGGGGCCCGTGAGGCCGACGCGTTCGCGCAGCGCGTCGAGCAGCGTGACGCCGGGTTCGACGTTCAGGCGCTCGGTCTTGCCGTTGATTTCGAGTGAGATGTCCACCGGATCTCTTTCGTTGCCGGCCCGAACCGGATACCCGTCCGGTTCCCCGTAGACGCTAGCGGATTAGAATCCGCTTCGCACCCTGGAGTTGCTCCCGATGACCGGAGGGGCAAGATGACGGGATCGGTCAGCCCACGGCGCGCCGACACCCGGCGCAATCACGAGCGTATCCTCGCGGCGGCGGCGGAGTCCCTGGCCCGTTCGGCGGAGCTGTCGTTCAACGCCATCGCGAAACGGGCCGAGGTCGGGGTCGGCACGGTGTACCGCCACTTCCCGACGCCCGAGGCGCTCATCCTGGCGGTGTACCAGCGCGAGGTCCGGCACCTCGTGGACGTCGTGCCCCGGCTGCTCGCCGCGCATCCGCCCGAGGCGGCCTTCCGGATCTGGATCACCGACTACCTTGCGCAGTACATGATGACCAAGCGGGGGCTGGCCGACGCCCTGGCCGTCGCGAGGAGGTCTCGCGGGGAGCTGCCCACCAACGCGTACGGGGCGATGGTGGCAGCGGTCTCGACTCTGCTGGAAGCGAACGCCGCCGCCGGGACCGTCCGTGACGACCTGGCGCCGGAGACGGTGCTGCGTGGGCTGGCCGGGCTGCTCTACCTCAGCCCCGCCGACGACTGGCGTGGGCAGACGGCGGCGCTGACCGACCTGCTCTGGCGCGGCATGCGCAGCGGCGGACCGTGATCACGTGATCGACGGGAGCGCCTGCGCCAGCGTGATGACCACGTCCAGCTGCGCGTGCAGGCCGGTCGTCATGATCGGAACCCGGGTGGCGCGGGAGCCGGCGACCACCAGTAGGCGGGTGTGCAGGCGTCGGTGCTCGTTGTGGGCCTCGATGAGGACCGACAGGCCGGGGGAGGCCAGGTAGGTGACGCCGCTGAGGTCGACGATCAGCGGTGTGGCGGCGGTCGTGTTACGCCGCGCCTTCGCGAGATGCGCTCGGAACAGGGGAGCGGTGTCCGTGTCGATCTCCCCGACGAAGCGGAGAACCGTTGTCGCCCCGACGGTCTCCCGGCGGACGTCGAGGACCTGCTCGGCATCCGGCCATCTCTCGCGCCGGGCGGCGTCGGGTATGTCCTGCGGAGAGCTCATCATCGCGACGTCCTGGTGGTGAGTGTGGGCAGGGCACTGGGAAAGAAGTAGCCACTGGCGGACGCGGCGAAACCTTCGGCTCAGCTGTCGGCGTCGTGAAACGGATCGGTGATGGCGCGTAGCGCGGTGAGGGTCTCCTTGAGCTGACGCATGCGGGCCCGGCCGAGGGTGTTCTCCCACGCGGTCCCGATGGCGCGGATCACCGGGATGCCGAGCTCCACCAGGCCCATTCCCTTCGGGGTGACCGTCACCAGGCGGGCGCGGGCGTCGCTGGGGTCCGGGATGCGCCGCGGTCCGCAGGTCGCGGGCCCGGCCCTGGCCCTTCTGCTGTTGTCCACCGGGCGCGTGCAGCCGGCACTCGAGTCGCTGCACGGCCCCGGGCTCTCGGTCCTGGAAAGGGTGTGACCCGCTCCACGTCGGCCAGTCTTGCACGGAGTGCAGAACTGCACTTAGTGTAAACATGTGGGCAGGGCACTCGACGGCCGCGAGGCGGCCAGCATGGAGCGTCGCCGGCGGCGGATCGTCCGCGCGGCGACCGAGCTGCTGGCCGAGCACGGCGTCGAGAGCCTGTCGGTGGACGACGTGGCGGTGCGGGCGGAGGTGTCGCGCCGCACCGTGTTCAACTACTTCCACTCCACCGAGGAACTGCTCATCGCAGTTGGCACCGACATACTCGGCGAGGCCGTCGACAGCCTGCAGATGGACGGTCCGCCGGCCGCCATGGGCGGTCACGCGGCGCTGCTCGACGACCTGGCCGCGCTGCTGCGGTCGATCGACTTGCTGGGCACGATGATCCGGCTGACCCACATCCTCGGTCCGATGGGGCACCAGGACGCGCGGGTGCTGGCGATCGTGCGCGACACCATGCTCAGCGTCAGTGACCGGCTGCTGACAACGGCCAGCCGGCGGCATCCCGACGTGCCGGAGCTCGACGTGGAGCTCCTGGTGTCGAGCCTGCTCGGCGGCCTGATCGTGCTGCACAAGAGCTGGACGGTGCGGTCCGGCCTCGCGGACACGCCGGAGACCAGGCAGCTGTGGGCGGAGCTGTTCGACCGCTTCATCGCCCAGCTGCGCGACGGCTTCCGCGCCCTGGGCTGAGCCCTCCCCACGACTCCCTGCACGACCTTGTCCGTTGCGACCCCGGAGCACCGCCATGGCGCAGTTGTTGTACCGTCTCGGCCGTTTCGCGGCCAGAAATCCCTTGCGAGTGCTGGGTTTCTGGATATTAGCGCTGGCCGCGGCGGTGACCGCCTTCCTGACCGTGGGCGGCACCCTGGCCTCGACCTTCAGCATCCCCGGCACCCAAACCGCGGCCGTCACGGCGAAACTCGCCGACAAGCTGCCGAACCTGGCCGGTGGCACCGGCACGGTCGTCTTCCGGACCGCCGACGACAAGCCGTTCACCGCGGAGCAGCGCAAGGACATCAGCGCGCTGTTGGCCGGCCTCAAGGGACACGACCACGTCCGGGACGTCGTTGACCCGTTCGCGGTGCAGCAGCAGATCGCCGACCAGCACAAGCAGCTGGCCAACGGCCAGAAGCAGGTCGACGACGGCAAGGCGCAGATCGCGGCCGGACGGCAGCAGCTGGCCGCCGCGCAGCAGCAGCTGAACGCCGCGAAGGCCGCCGCCGCGGGCAACCCCGCCGCCGCGGCGCAACTCGACCAGCAGCAGACGCAGCTCGACGCGCAGACCAAGCAGTTGGACGCCTCCGACGCGCAGATCGCGGCCAAGTCCAAGCCGCTGGAGCAGGGCAAGCAGCTGCTCGACTTCGCCTCGAAGGCCCGCACCGTCTCCACCGACGGGACCGCCGCCACCGGCGCCGTGATGTTCAGCGACGACCTGTACTCGCTGCCGCAGGAGGCCAAGGACGGCGTGGCCCACAAGCTGGACGCCGCCTCGATCCCGGGCGTCCAGGTCGACTACTCGTCGGAGATCGCGCAGTCCACCAACGGCCTGGTCGGTCCGGGTGAGGTCACCGGCCTGATCGTGGCGGCCCTGGTGCTGCTGCTGATGCTGCGCACGCTGCTGGCCACGGTGCTGCCGCTGATCTCCTCGCTGGTCGGCGTGGGCGTCGGCGTCGCCGGGGCGATGGCGTTCTCCGGCGTGGTCGACATGGCGTCGGTGACGCCGGTGCTCGGCCTCATGCTGGGCCTGGCCGTCGGCATCGACTACTCGCTGTTCATCATCAACCGGCATCGGCGGCAACTCCGCGGTGGCATGGACCTGCACGAGTCGATCGGGCTGGCCAACGGGACCGCCGGCGGCGCCGTGGTCTTCGCCGGTGCCACGGTCATCGTCGCGCTGCTCGCGCTCAACGTCACCGGGATTCCGTTCCTGGGCGTGATGGGCGACGTCGCCGCGGTGTGCGTGGCCATCGCGGTGCTGGTCGCGATCACGTTGCCGGCGGCCCTGATGCGGATGGTCGGAACGCGACTGTTGACCCGGCGCATGCGGGCCGCCGTCGGCAAGGACGAGCACGGCGAGCCGGCGCCGCGCCCGATGCCGACCTGGCGCGCCGTGGTGACCGCGGTGCTGGCGATCGGGGCTCTGCTGGTGATCGCCGCGCCCGCGTTGTCGATGCGGCTGGGGCTGCCGGACGGTTCGGCCCAGGACACCTACTCCACGGCGTACCGGACGTTCAAGACCGTCGCCGACAAGTTCGGCACCGGTGTCAACGGCCCGCTGCTGATCACCGCGCAGGCGCCGAAGCCGGTTGCCGCCGCCGACGTGCTCACCGCGCAGGTCGACATTGCCCGCGAGCTGAGCCAGCAGCGGGACGTGGTCGCGGTCGCGCCGGCGGGAGTGGCCGACAGCAAGGACTTCTTCGCCTTCCAGGTGATCCCGGCCGACGGCCCGACCAGCCAGTCCACCGCCGACCTGGTGACCCGGCTGCGGGCGCTGCCGGCGCTGCGCGGCGACATCACTGGGGGCATCACCCTCGGCGTCGCGGGCACCGCCAGCGCCAACATCGACGTCTCCGACAAGCTGGCCGGAGTGCTGCCCGAGTACCTGATCGTGGTGGTGGGCCTGTCCCTGCTGATCATGATCATGGTGTTCCGGTCGCTGCTGGTGCCGCTGATCGCGACCGCCGGCTACGTGCTGTCGCTGTTCGCCGCCTTCGGCGCGGTCGTCGCCGTCTACCAGTGGGGCTGGCTGTCCGCGGTGTTCGGTGTGCACGATCCCGGGCCGGTGCTGGACTTCGCGCCGATCATCCTGATGGGCGTGCTGTTCGGGCTGGCCATGGACTACCAGCTGTTCCTGGTGTCCGGCATGCGGGAGGCGTACGTGCACGGCGTGCCGGCGCGCGCGGCGATCACCGCCGGCCTGCGCAACGGCCGGGCCGTGGTGACCGCGGCCGCGATCATCATGGTGTCGGTCTTCGGCGGCTTCGTGTTCTCCGAGCTGACGCTGGTCCGGCCGCTGGGTATGGGCCTGGCCGTCGGCGTGCTGTTCGACGCGTTCGTGGTGCGGATGCTGCTGGTGCCGGCGCTGATGCATCTCACCGGCCGTGCCGTCTGGTGGTTGCCCCGCTGGCTGGACCGGGTGCTGCCCAATGTGGATGTGGAGGGCGCGGCGCTGGAGCGCAGCCACCCGCTGCCGGGCGCCGAGCCGGTCGTGGAGGCGGAACGCGAGACGGTGTCGAGCTGACATCGGCCTTGACCCGGGGGCGGTCCGATCCCCGGGTCAGGGCTCGCGTTGCTGAACCACAGTGCAACACGGTCCGGTGAGCGTGGCGGGTCGGCCGGGCCGGTCCGGGGTGGCATAGTTCCTCGGATGGTGCGCAAGAGTGCTCAGGACCGGCGGGTCGAGGTCCTCAACGAGACGCTGAACCAGATCCAGCTGCTCGGCATGTCGGCCGTGCGGGTGGCCGACGTCGCCGAGGCGGCGGGCGTGAGCGCATCCTTGATCATCTATCACTTCCGCACCAAGGAGAACCTCATCGCGGAGGCGCTGATCCTGGCCACGGAACGGGATCTGTCCACGCTCGGACGCGTCGTGCGCGACGCCGACACGCCCATCGCCCGGCTGCTCGGCGCGTTGAGCTGGTACGCGCCGACCGGCGAGGCGCGCGGCTGGCAGATCTGGATCGACGCGTGGTCGGCGGCCATGCGCGACCGTGCGCTGGCGAAGGTGCTGGGGCAGTTGCAGGAGCGGTGGATCGACGCGGTCGCCGAGCTCATCGGCGAGGGAGTCGCGGCCGGCGACTTCCACACCGACGACCCGGTGGGCGCGGCGAGCCGGCTGACGGCGCTGCTCGATGGGCTCGCGGTGCGCTACCTGGTGGAGTTCGCGCGGCCGTCGCACGACGACATCCGGCGCTGGCTCATCCGCCAGATGGCCGGCGAACTCGGCGTCGACGAGGACGCGCTCGCCGCGCCCCGGCGCGCTTGACAATCCCGACCCGCGACCTCCTATGCTGAACGGCGATTCAGTATGGGAGGTGGTTCGCCGTGGCGCCGTTCCTCGAGCTCACCTGGACCGACCCGGTCACCGGCCGGCGGGGCTACCTGGTGATCGACCGCCTCGTCCGGGGCGTGTGCAGCGGCGGCCTGCGCATGCGCGAGGGCTGCACGCTGGCCGAGGTGCGAGGCCTGGCCGCCGGGATGAGCCTGAAGGAGGGCCTGCACTACCGCCCGGCCAACCGGTACGTGCCGCTGGGCGGCGCCAAGGGCGGCATCGACTGCAGCCCGCACGACCCGCAGATGCGCGGCGTGCTCACCCGTTACCTGCAAGGCATCCGGCCGTTCCTCGAACGGAACTGGACCACCGGCGAGGACCTCGGCGTGCGGCAGGAGCTGATCGACGAGGTGGTGGCGCAGCTCGGGTTGCAGAGCTCGATCCAGGCCGTCTACCCGCTGTTGGACGACCGGGACGCCGCGATCGCCCGCCTGGCGGCGGCGTACCGGATCCGGGTCGACGGCATCGAACTCGGCGAGCTGGTCGGCGGCATGGGCGTCGCGGAGTCGGCGCTGACCGCGCTCGGCGAAATGGGGCGGCCGGTGGCGGGCGCACGGGCCGTCGTCCAGGGCTTCGGCTCGATGGGCGGGGCCACCGCGCGATACCTGGCTCGAGCTGGGCTGCGGGTGGTCGGCGTGGCCGACCGCAACGGCGTGATCGTCAATCCCGGCGGGCTCGACGTCGAAGCGTTGTTGCGTGCCCGCAACGGTTTCGGCGAGATCGACCGGTCCGCGCTGCGCGCCGGGGACGGCGAGTTGCCGCTGGCGGGCTGGCTGTCCGTCGAGGCCGATGTGGTGGTGCCGGCCGCGATCTCGTACTGCATCACGCCGGACAACGCCGGCCAGGTCACGGCCCCGCTGATCGTCGAGGCGGCGAACATGCCGGTGACGGCCGGGGCGGAGGCCGCGCTGACCGCGCGCGGTGTGGTCGTGGTGCCGGACTTCGTGGCCAACTCGGCCACCAACGCCTGGTGGTGGTGGACGCTGTTCGGCGACATCGACGCCGATGCCGACCAGGCGCATGCCAAGGTGTGCCAGGAGATGCGGCTCATCGTCGCCGAGACCTTCGCCATCGCCCGCGCCCACGGGTGGACGCTGCGGGAGGCCGCGCTCGCCTACACCAACCGCCGCCTGGACGCCATCGCCACGCGGTTCGGGGGAGTGGCGGCGTGAAGGCGACCGGCGGTGCCGCGCTGATCGCCGCGCTCGCCGCCCACGACGTGCGGACGGTGTTCGGCATCCCGGGCACGCACAACCTGCCGGCCTTCGCCGCGATGGCCGACCACGGCGTACGGGTGGTGCCGACCCGACATGAACAGGGCGCGGGCTATGCGGCCGACGGGTATGCCCGGATCACCGGCCGGCCCTCGGTCGTGCTGACGACGACGGGGCCGGGCATTCTCAACGCGGCGGCGGCCGCGGCCCAGGCGTACTCCGACTCGGTGCCGGTGCTGTTCATCGCCCCGGGCATGCCGACGACCCACCCCCCGGCCGGCGACGGGCATCTGCACGAGGTCCGGGACCAGTACCTGGCCATGGCTTCCGTCGTCGGGCACGCGCAACGTGTCGGCACCGTCGAGGAAGTCCCGGTCGCGGTGGCGCAGGCTTGTGCGGCGGTGACCAGGGGCCGCCCGCGGCCGGCGTACCTGGAGATCCCCCTCGACCTGCTCGACCGGGCGGCGGAGGTGACCATTGCGGTCGCCCCGCGTTCGCTGCCGGACCGTGCCGCGGCGGACGCGGTCGCCGCAGCCGGTTCCGTGTTGGCCGCCGCTGAGCGCCCGGTGATCATTGTCGGCGGTGGGGCTTCCGCTGCGGCGCAAGAGGTTCGCGCGGTGGCGGAGGCGCTGGGCGCGCCGGTGTTCTGCACAGCCAACGGCAAAGGCATTGTCCCGTACGGACATCCACTGCTGGCCGGGGTCGGGGTGCAGCACCCGGTGGTGGCCGAGACCGTCGGCGCGGCCGACTGCGTGCTGGCGCTGGGTACCGAACTCGCCACCGCCGACTGGTGGCACGGGTTTCCCCGGCTCAGTGGGCGCCTGATCCGCGTGGACGTCGACCCCGTGCATCGCAACGCGCCCGCCGACATCGCCCTGGCCGGGGACTGCGCGACCGTGCTCGGTGATCTCCTGCCGTACCTGAACACCGGGCCGGCCGGCGGTGAAACGGCCCAGCAGCTCCGCGGTCGCCATCGGGTCGAGTCACGAGCCGAGGGCGGGCCGTGGCTTGCGGCGATCGAGTCGCTGGCCGCCGCGCTGCCGCAGTCGGCGGTAATCGCCGGCGACAGCGCGATGTGCTGCTACTACGGCGCTTTGTCCAACCTTCCGTCGTATCGGCCGCGCGGGTTCCTGTACCCCAGTGGCGGCGGCACCCTCGGCTACGGTCTGCCCGCCGGGATCGGTGCGAAGCTGGCCGAGCCGGACACGCCGGTCGTTGTGCTGCAAGGCGACGGCGGCTCCATGTTCACCATCGCTGAGCTGGCCACCGCCGCCCAACTCCGGCTGCCGCTGCCGGTCGTGATCGTCGACAACGGCGGTTACGGCGAGATCCGCAACGAGATGTCCGATCGCGGCGATCCCGTCCATGCCGTCGCCCTCGACCCGGTCGACTTCGCCTCGCTGGCGCAATCCCTCGGCTGCCACGGCCGCCATATCGACCAGCCCACCGACCTCGGCCCCGCCGTCACCGCCGCGCTGGCCGCCGACCGACCCACCGTCCTGCACCTCACAGAAACGCCAGCGCGGTGACCTCAGCACCCGGTTCGGCGAACACCAGGTACACGTCGAGCGTCTCCTCGAGCTGCCGCAACGGCATTCGCACCGGAGTCGCGCCGCCCGGCTCCACCCTCGCCGCGCCCAGCAGCGGCCCGTCGGGGGCGTGTGCGCGCAGCTCGACCAGGGCCGACTGACCGGCGGAAACCGTGAGCTCGCACAGCCGGCAGCCGGTCAGGTCGTAGCCCCGGTACGCCGCCCAGCCGCCGGCTCGCACGGCGGTGATGACGCTGTCCTCGTCGCCGGGCAGCGTCACCAGCCGGATGCCGGAGCCCTCGTCGAAGCGCCGGGCGTCCAGGGTCCGCCCAGCCAGGACACGAGGCGCGATGGCCGTTCCCCGCACGGTGAGCAGCGCGCCGCCGCTGGCCGCGGTGAACACCTCGTGCCGGGCGGACTCGATCACCCACCGTTCGGTCGAGACGTCCCAGAACGCCAGATCCCCGGCGGGCAGGGAGAAACTGACCCGCGTCGACCCGCCGGCGGGCACCCGCACCCGACGGAACCCGCGCAACTGCCGCAGCGGCTGCCTGATCCGCGAGTCCAGGAACCGGGTGTAGACCTGCACGACCTCCTCGCCGTCGCGGAACCCGGTGTTGCGGACCTCGACCGTGACGGTGGTCGCGCCGTCGGCGTCGATCACCTGGTCCGACAGCTCGACCGGACCGTGCTCGAACGTCGTGTACGTCAGTCCGTGCCCGAACGGGTAGAGCGCGTCCCGGTGGAACAGATAGGTCATGTCGGAGGCGATGACGTCGCCGTCGATCTCGGCCGGCAGCTCGTCGAGGGTGCGGTACCAGGTCTGCGGCAGCCGACCGGTCGGCGCGTCCTCGCCGAGCAGCACCGCGGCCAGCGCGGCGGCTGCGTGCGGGCCGTCCTGCGCCGTCCACAGGATCGCCGGCACGTAGGCGTCTTCCCAGTCGAGCGCGTACGGATGGGTGCTGGTGATCACCAGGACCGTGTTCGGGTTGGCGGCGCGGACGGCCCGCACCAGGCGCTGCTCGGCGTCGCCGAGCGACAGCGTGGTCCGGTCGGCACGGCTGCGCCGACCGACCGTCACCACCGCCACGTCGGCGGCGCGTGCCACCCGGGCCGCCTTGTCGAGATCCTCGCCGTCATGGCGCATGACGTCCGCCGCGCCGGACAGCGCCCGGGCCAGGTTCTCCCCGGTGTGGCCGAGCACCGCCAGCCGCACGCCCGGACCGGCCAGCAGCGGCAGCAGGCCGTCGTTGCGCAGCAGCACCACCGACTCGCGCGCCGCCTCCAGTAGCACCGCAGCACGTTCCTCGGCGCTGACGTGTCGCCTCGCCGAGGTCAATCGGCACCGGGCGCGCAGCATCCGGCCGGCCGCCGCGGTGAGCACGTCCTCGGGGAGCTCGCCACGGTCGAACGCCGCCCTGATGCCGGCGGTCGCGTCGATCGGCCCGAGGAACCCGTCCGCGCCGAGCCGCAGCGCCGTCACCCAGTCGCCGCCCGGCCAGGCCGTCTCGCACAGGATGAGGATCTCCTCCGCGCTCCACGCCCGGTAGATGTTGGCGATCATGCGCCGGGCCACCGAGGGGTGGTCGTCGAACAGCGCCTGCGGCAGCGTGACGCCGAGCGCGCCGCCGGCCTCGACCGCGGCCCGCTGCACCGGCCATTCGACCTCGTTGAGCAACCGCATGTTGAACCCGGCACGGGCGACGCACCGCAGCCCGTCGACGCCCTTGCGGACCACCGCCAGCGTCGTGTCGCCGCTGGTCAGGCCCTCGGTGTAGGCGGTGCCGAGCATCGAGCACAGCAGCGGGTCCTCGCCGAACGCGGTGCCGGCTCCCGGGGCGCGCGGGTCCAGCACCGGCCGGCGCACCGGGGCCAACGTCATGGGGCCGGCGTCGGCCGCGCGGTGCTCGCCGAGCTCACGGGCCAGTTCGGGGTTCCAGGTGCTGCCGACCGCGAGCGCCGACGGGTCGCCGGCCGCGGCCAGCGAGAGCTCGCACGCCGGCAGGCCCAGGGCGGGAACCGCCGGCTGGGCGGCCTGGGTCAGCGCGATCTTGGTGTCGACGTCCATGCCGGCCAGCACGGCGGCGACGTCGGCAGGGGTGTGCGTGGCGATCTCTCGCATTCTTGTCCGGGACCGGCCTCGGGCCGCAAACGCGCACTGTATCCGCTCGATGACCGTTCAGCCACAGTCGGATTGGCGCGGTTGGGCCGGTTACGTCCGAAATAGCGGCGCGTAGTCCCGCCACTCGAAGGGTTGACGGCTCCGCCATCGATGCAATTGGCTTGACCGGACCGGCCTGACAACGTTGTCAGCGGTTGGCAGACCGGTCGCCTGCCCCAACAGCACGAGAAGGCCGAGACTTGATGACACGATCACGACCGCTGTCCAGAGCCCTGCTCGTCGCCGCCGGCACGTCGGTGGCCTGCCTGCTGCCCATGGTCGACGCCGTAGCATCCCCTGCCGGCTACGTCGCGGACCCGGCGGCGACGGTCAACCCGTTCCTGGGCACCTCCAACGCCTTCGACGACTTCCCCGGCGCCGACGTGCCCTTCGGCATGGTCCAGTGGAGCCCGGACACCCCGAGCCGGCCCGCCGGCGGCGGCTACGAGTACACCGACAAGTCGATCACCGGGTTCAGCCTGAACCACATCTCCGGTCCCGGCTGCGACGCGCTGGGCGACGTGCCGATCCTGCCCACGGTGGGGGCGGTGGGCACCAGCCCCGGCGCCGCCACCGTGCCGCTGGACCACACCCAGGAGCAGGCCGCGCCGGGCTACTACGCGGTGACCGCGGGCGGCGTGAAGTCCGAGCTCACCACGACCACCCGCTCCGGCATGGGCCGCTTCACCTTCCCCGCCGGCGCCGCGTCCAACCTGCTGTTCAAGCTGTCCGACAGCGCGGCCGGCACCGACGCCACCCACTTCCAGGTCATCAACGACCACGAGGTCGCCGGCTGGGTCACCAGCGGCCACTTCTGCGGCGCCGCCGACAAGTACACCGTCTACTTCGACATGACGTTCGACCAGTCGTTCACGGCCCAGGGCACCTGGCAGAACTCGACCGTCGCCGCGGGCGCGACCTCGCTGGACGCCAAGTCGACCGCGCCGCAGGCCGACCCGTCGCAGACCAAGAAGTCGCCGCACGCGCCGATCTACCACGGCACGACGCCGCAGGGGACGAAGGCGACCGCGCCCCTGGTCTCGCCGCCGGTCAGCGGCGCCGACGGCGCGTACCTCACCTTCGACACCACCAAGAACCAGACCGTGCAGGCCAAGGTCGGCCTGTCCTACGTCAGCACCGACAACGCCGTGGCCAACCGGACCAAGGAGAACCCCGGCTGGAACTTCGCCGGCGTCAAGTCGGCCGCGCACACCGCGTGGAACGGCCTGCTGGACAAGATCCAGATCGGCGGCGGGACGGCCGCGCAGCAGCAGGTCTTCTACACCGCGCTCTACCACGCGCTGCTGCACCCGAACGTGGTCAGCGACGTCAACGGCGAGTACATGGGCTTCGACGACCAGCCGCACTACGTCGCCAAGGGCCACCTCCAGTACGGCAACTACTCGGGCTGGGACATCTACCGCTCGCAGGTGCAGCTGGCCTCGATCGTGGCGCCCCAGCAGACCAGCGACTCGATCCGGTCGATGCTCAACGACTACGACCAGACCGGGCAGCTGCCGAAGTGGTCGCTGAACAACGGCGAGAGCTACGTGATGGTCGGCGACCCGGCCGACCCGATCATCGCCGACGCCTACGCGTTCGGCGCGCGGGACTTCGACACCAAGCACGCGCTGGAGGCGATGCTCGCCGAGGCGAACAAGACCAGCAACATCCGGCCCGGCGCGAACTACTACGACACGCAGGGCTACCTGCCGATGGACGGCACCTACGGCTGCTGCAACTTCTACGGCCCGGTGTCCACGCAGCTGGAGTACAACACCGCCGACCACGCGCTGTCGACGTACGCGGCCGCGCTGGGCGACTCCGCCGACGCCGCGGCGCTGGCCGCGCGCGCCCAGAACTGGCAGAACGTGTTCAACCCGGGCAGCGGCTTCTTCCAGCCCAAGTACAACAACGGCCAGTTCCAGACCGGCTTCACGCCGTCCAGCGGCAACGGCTTCGTGGAGGCCGACGCCTACCAGTACACGCCGATGGTGCCCTTCGACATCAAGGGACTCGTGCAGGCCTCGGGCGGCAACGACGCGTGGGTCAAGCGGCTCGACGGCCTGATGGCCAGCATCGGCCCGGACGGTGGCCCGCAGAACGCCGACCTGTCCAACGAGCCGAGCATCGAGATCCCGTGGGAGTACGACTACGTCGGCGCCCCTTACAAGGCGCAGGCGGCGGTCCGCAAGGCGCAGAACGAGCTGTGGCAGGACAAGCCCGCCGGCGTCGGCAACGACGACCTGGGCACGATGAGCGCCTGGTACGTGTTCTCGGCGCTGGGCATGTACCCGGAGACCCCGGGCAGCGACACCATGGTGCTGGGCAGCCCGCTGTTCCCGCAGGCGGCCGTGCACCTGGCCAGCGGCAAGACGCTGACGATCACCGCGCCGCAGGCCGCCCCGGACGCTCCGTACGTGCAGAGCCTGTCGGTCGACGGCAAGGCCTACACGCACACGTTCCTGCCCACTGGTGAGCTCACCCGCGGCGGGACGCTGGCGTACCAGCTCGGCACCACGCCGAACACCAGTTGGGGCACCGCGCCGGCCGACGCCCCGCCATCGGACACCACCAACCTGTTGCCTGCGCTGGGATACACTAACCCCAGCGCGCAGCTGATCGTGAACACGGGCAGCACCACCACAGTCCCCGTCGGCGCGCACAGCATGTCGGCGTCGGCGCAGACCGTGAGTTGGACGGCGACCGCGCAGACCGGTCTGTCGGTCGGCCCCGCCAACGGCACCATGACCGTGCCGGCCGGTGGCGACGGCAAGCAGGAGTTGTCCGTCACCGCGCCGACGGCCGAGGGACGCTACCTGCTGACCGTCACCATGACGTCGTCGACCGGCGCCACGCTGCCCAAGGTGCTGCTCGAGATCGACGTCGCCAAGCCGGGTTCGCTGTGGCCGTACTACAACAACTCCGGCGTGGCCACCGACGGCAAGTCCAGCCCCGGTGACTACGACGGCGACGGCTACGGGTACTCCGCGAAGGCGCTCGCCGCCGCCGGCGTGACCTCCGGCGCGACCGTCACCGCCGACGGCCTGAACTACCAGTGGCCCACCGCCGACGCCGACCAGCCCGACAACATCGAGGCCGGCGGCCAGACCATTCCGCTGACCGCGCCCGCCGGCGCGGCCAAGATCGGTCTGCTGGGCAGCGCCACCAACGCCGATCCCGGGTCCAAGGGCACGCTGACGGTCCACTACACCGACGGCAGCTCGCAGCAGATCGCCATCGGTCTCAGCGACTGGACGCTGGGCGGCGGCGCCGGGAAGGTTGCCTTCGGCAACACCATCGCGGTGACGACGCCGTACCGCGACATCGTCGGCAGCGGCAAGACGGAGAACGTCAAGACCTACCTGTTCGCCGCCGACTCGGCGTTGCAGGCCGGCAAGACGGTCAGCAGCGTCACGCTGCCCCCGGACATCGACCAGGGGCAGTTCCACGTGTTCTCGATCGCCTTCGGGTAGCCCACGGGCGCGTGGCCGGCGGGTTGTCGACGCCGGTCACGCGCCGACGAACTCCTCCACCATCCGGCACTTTCGCACGCGTCGGCCCAGTCTCAAGCCGGGCGCGGCGGGCTGCCGGCGGGTTTCCGTCCTCATGTTCCGACTGCCACCCGTCCAGATGACGGCCGGCATGAGCATCGACGCCGAGGGCTTCGTCAGGCGGAGGCGCGCGGCCGGCCGAGTCGTTCCCCGACCTGGTCGGCCTCGGCCGTGCGGTGCTGCGCCTCGTACAGGTGGAGCGCCTGCTGCCAGGCGTGACAGGCGGACTCCGTTTCGCCGAGGGCGTTGCGGGCCTGTCCGAGGTGGTCCAGGACGGTGGCCTCGTAGTAGGCGTTGCCGACTCCGCGGAGCAGGGGGACCGAGCGTTCGAAGTGGTCGACGGCCGCGGCGTGCCGACCCGTGTGGAAGGCGACGAAGCCCTGAATGCCGAGGATGAGCCCTTCGTCCTCGGCGTGATGATGGTGGCGCGCGATGGCCAGGGCGGTCCGGCACTGGGCGGCGGCGTCCTCGAATTCCCCCAGGAGCGCGTGATACCAACAGCTGACGGTGCGTTCCCGGATTTCCCCGGCGAGGATGTCCTGTTCTCGGTACCGCCGCAGGGCCCGGCCGGCGTACGTCAGTGCGCGCCGGTTGTCGCCCTTGAGGGACCACAGCCAGCCCAGGGCATGCTGGGTGTAGGCGGTGCTGGGAGAATCGCCGAGTCGCTCGGCCAGGTTCAGGTGGTGCAGAGCCTCGTCGTACTCGCCCAGCTCGCTGAGGGTCACGCCCAGAAGCTGGTGTGTTCCCGTCTGGATCACCGGATCCCCGAGCTGGTCGGCGGCGAGCTGCCCGGCCCGCCACAGGGTGAGGGCGTCCCGGAAGCGTCCCTGCCGGTAGAGGAAAGTGGTCATGATCCGCGCCAGCTGCCAGACCGAGACGGCCCAGCCCCGGTCGGCGGCCATCCGCTGCACGGCCAGCAGGTTGGGATGCTCGACGTCGAACCAGGCGAGCGCCGTCGTCTGGTCGACCAGCAGCCCGGGACGACAGCCCGCGGCCGGCTCGTCCAGCTGGAGCGGCGGTTGCAGGGGCAGCAACAGCTGCTCCGCGCTGAAGGCGGTGTGCAGATAGAAGTCCGCGAGTCGTCGCAACGCGTCCGTGTCACCGCTGTCGGCTTCGGCGCCGGCATACAGGCGGACCAGATTGTGCATTCGGAACCGGCCCATGGTGTGCTCCTGAACGAGTGACGCGTCTTCCAGACGCCGGAGCAGGACACGGGTCCGCCCGTCCGGCAGCGCGGCCAGGCTGGCCACTGCGGCGACGCTGATGTCCGGGCCCGGCACGAGCCCGAGCAACTCGAACACGGCGGCGGCGTCGGCGTCGAGGGCGTGGAAGGACCAGGAAAGCACCGCCCGGAGGTTGGTGGACAGCTCGCCACCGTCCAAAGTGTCCAGACGGCCGGCGTGATCGCGAAGTTCGTCGGCCAGCGACTCCAGCGGGAAACCGGGATGGCTGGCGGCGCGGGCCGCCACGATGCTCAGTGCCAACGGCAATCCGGCGCAGCCGTCGAGGAGGTCGGCGGCGGGTTGTGGTTCGGCGGCCAGCCGGTCCGCGCCGAGGTGCCCGGACAGGAGATCCCATGCCTCCACTGTGGACAGTGCGTCCAGGTCGACGACGTGCGCCCCGTGCCTGGTGACCAAGCCGGTGAGGCGGTTGCGGCTGGTGATCAGCACCGTGCAGGTCGAGCTGCCGGGCAGCAGGGGGATGACCTGATCGGCGTCGCGGGCGTTGTCCAACACGATCAGCACTCGCTTGCCTGCCAACAGACTGCGGTACAGGCCGACCTGCGCCTCTTCCTCCGGCGGAACCGCCAAGGGCTCGACGCCGAGGGCGCCCAGGAAGGTCCGCACCGCCGTGCCGACGGACATCGGCCGACCCGTGGGGTCGAATCCGCGCAGGTCCACGTGCAGCTGCCCGTCGGGAAAGCTGCCGAGGTGCTGGTGCGCCCAGTGCAGCGCGAGCCAGGTCTTGCCGATGCCGCCGACGCCGCGGATCGCCGAGATCGCCATCGTCGCACCGGGTTCGTTCGACGCGGTCAGCTGGTCCAGCTCGCGACGACGACCCGTGAACAACCGCGGCGCGGCCGGCAGCTGGCGGGGAATCGAGACCGGGGGAGCGGTCACGACGGACCGGCTGGATTCCGCGGCGAGCGTCGGATCCGCGTTCAGCATCTGCTCGTACAGCCGCCGGATCGGCTGCCCGGGGTCGATGCCCAACTGGTCGGCCAGATCACGTCTGAGCCGCTGGTAGTGGTCCAATGCGTGGGCTTGTCGCCCACCGCGGTAGAGGGCCAGCATGTATTGACCGGCGAGGCGTTCGTCCAGCGGCTGCTGCTGTACGTGATCGGCCAGTTCGGCCTGGAGCGCCTCGTGCTCACCGAGCCGCATCCGGATGTCGACGAGATCCAGCAGAGCCGCCTGGCGTTGCGCGGCGAGCCTGACGCGCAGCGAGTCCAGCCACGGCGCGTCCAGGCCGGCGCAGGGCTCGCCCCGCCACAGCCGCAGCGCCTCGGCGAACAACTTGGCGGCGGGTTCGTCCTCCTGTGCGGCGCGTGCCTGGTCGAGCAGCGGTGCGAACCGGTGCAGATCAACGGTGGCCGCGTCGACGCAGAGTTGATAGCCGGCCGAACGCCGAATGATCTGGACGAATCCGACATCGGCGAGTGCCTTGCGCAATACCGTTATGTTGTGCTGCACGGCGGCGCGCGGATTGCGCGGCAAGCGCCGTTCTCCCCAGACACGATCGATGATGTGGTCCACCGACACCGTGCAGTTGGCCTCCACCAGCAGGACCGCCAGCATGCACCTCAGCTGCGCGTACCCGATCGGCACCGGCTCACCGTCGTGGTAAACCTCGACCTCGCCCAGAAGGCGGAATTCGACCGCCACACCGTCCCCCAATGGACCGTCGAACCCCAGCGCTCAACGCCCACTGTTTATCGGGTGGACCAAAATGCCCGCAAGGACGGCAGGGCAAATGCGACCGTTCGGCGGCGTCTCCTGACGGCGACGAGTCCGCCGGCGGCCGGCAGCTGGCGCAAGTTCGACGGGCCGGTGGTGGGGCCGGGGATGCCGGCCCCACCACCGTCAGGTGGTCACGCGGTGAGGATGGGCAGCGCGGTCTGGGCGACCGCGCGGCTGGTGTTGGACGTGGCCTCGTTCTGGGACGTGGCCAGCACCTTCGCCACGCCCATGTTGCCGTTGTAGGCCGTGCATTCCCACATGTAGAAGTGCGGCGCGCCCGGCTCGCCGCCGTTCTCGTCGACATGGTCGCAACTGGGCAGCAACGCGGTGATCAGCGTGTTGTCGCCCGCGGCCAGCACGGACTTCAGGGCGGGCGTGGTCAGGCCGGCCTTCACGCGGGCCATCAGGGCCAGCGGGCCGACGGTGTTCATCGCGAAGCCGATCGCGTCCTTCGCCGCCGGGTCGGACACCGCGGACAGCAGGCTGTTGGCGTCCGTGACGCAGGACGTCGCGTTCATGGCGAACGCCTGGAGATTGTCCGGGGTCAGCGCGTTGATGTCCGCGAACTCGACCACGGCGGCGTTCGCGCAGCCCTGGACGTTCGCCGCCGCGACCCGGTCGATCTCGCTGACGATGTCGGCCTTCGCGCTCTGGATGTCGGCGTTGATCTGCGCGACGGCCTGGTCGAGCGACATGCCGCCGCCGGCGAACTTCTGGTACAGCGAGTAGGCCGCCTGGACGATGCCGACCACCACGCCGACGTCCGCCTGCGCCGGCACGGCGGCCAGCGGCAGGACCACGCCGATGGACATGGCGGCGGCGGTGGTGACGCGCCACAGCGTGCGTTTCATCTGCTTCCCCTCTGCACAGGTGATGTGACTGCAATCGATTCGTTCGACGGCCGGCTCACCTGGGCACGCATGCGCTGCCAAGGAATCAGCAAGGCCGGAACGCCCATCCTGCGGCGGTGCCCGAACCCACCCGGACCGGCCCGGATCCCCGCCGCATACGCCGTCAGCCCGAGCTGGCACGAGAGCTGGACCTGCTGCGGATCCGCGCGGCTGCGGGCACCCGCAAGGCCAAGGTGACCGTGCACGACCTGGCCCAGCTGGCCGGCCTGCCGCGCTCGACCCTGCACAGCTACCTCACGGGCCAGACCCTTGTGCCGTCGGCGGTGCTGGACCGGATCGTCATCGCGCTCGGCGCGAGCAAGACGGAGCAGCGAGAGTGGAGCGAGGCGTGGTATCGGCTGCACACAACGGATCCGGCGCCCGTCGCCCGTACGGCGGCGCTGCCCTTCGTCCCACCGGCTCGGATTCGCGGATTCACCGGACGTGCCAACGAATTCGCCCGGTTGGACGGCTTGGCGGGGGAGGTGTCGCCGCGCGCCGGCCTGGTGATCGCGGCGGTGTGCGGGGGTCCGGGGACGGGTAAGACCGCGCTGGTCACCCAGTGGGCACACCGCTGTGGTGAGCGCTTTCCCGACGGCTGCCTGTACCTCGACCTCCGCGGCTACGACCAGGACCCGGCGATGCCGGCCGCCGACGCGCTCGCCACGCTGGTGGGCATGCTCGCGCCGGACGACGCGGTGCCAGCGGACATCGGCGTCCGGGCGGCGCGCTACCGCAGCCTGCTGGCCGACCGGAGAATGCTTGTCGTACTGGACAATGCGGTGGATTCCGGACACGTCCGGCCGCTGCTGCCGGGCACCGACTCGTGCATGGTCGTGGTCACCAGTCGCGATCGGCTGGGCGGTCTGGTCGCGCGGGACGGGGCCCGGCGGATCGAGGTCGGCGCGCTGCCGCAGCCGGATGCGCTCGAGTTGCTGGGGACGCTCTTCGGAGCTGAGCGGGTGGCCGCCGAGCCGGCCGCGGCCGTGGCGATCGCCGAGTCGTGCGCCGGTCTGCCGTTGGCGCTGCGCGTTGCGGCCGAACGGATCCAGGGCCGCGCGGGCCTGTCGCTGATGGAAGCCGCTGTCGAGATCGGCGACGGACCGCTGGACTGGCTGGCCGCCGGCGGCGATGCCCGTACCGATCTGCGTGCCGTGCTCTGCTGGTCCTACCACCGGCTCGCCGCCTCCGATCCCTTGGCGGCCATGGTGTTCCAGCAGCTGGGCGGTGCTCCGGCGGGCAGCTTCACGCCGGTCGACGCGGCCCGTGCGGTCGGTGTGCCGGTCGTTCGCGCGCGGTGTCTGATCGACGTCCTGGAGCGGGCGCACCTCGTCGAACCCCTTTCCCCAGGGCGGTACCGAATGCACGAACTGCTGCGCGCGTACGCGACCGAACTCGCCATCGACTTCGACAGCCGGCCGGTGCGGGGGGATGCCGGCACCAGGACCGGCATCCCCAGCGGATCAGGTCACATGTGACGCAGCCGGAACGCCAGGTCGCATCCGCCGAGCCGGCCGTCCGTGTCGTCCAGGATCGTCACCGTCGAGCCGGAACTCGCGGTCCAGTACTGGCCCTGCGGCAGGGCATTGCCGCACTGGCCGGGATCGCCGTCGGCCCAGAACTGCACGTCCAGCGCCACGTCGTCGCGGCCGGACACCTGGAAGACCAGGTAGCACCCGCCGGCGCTGTCGTCGGTGTCCACCCGGATGTTGGGGCCGAAACCGATGTTGGTGGGCACCGTGAACTGGCCCTGGTTGCCGCACTGGCCCGCGTTGCCGCCGGGCGTGACGAACCACTGGTAGGTGATGAGCAGGCCGGCGAACGTGCCGGAAACGTCGTGGAGGCCGAACGCGAGCTGGCAGCCGCCACGCCGCCCGTCGGTGTCCAGCCGGATGGCGCTGGACCAGTTCGGCGCGGGCGCCCACTGCTGCGTGGGTCCGCTGCACTGGCCGGGGTCCCCGTCCGGGGTGAACGAGATGCCGAAACTGGGCGGAACGGCGGCGAAGGCGGTGCTGGCCGCGACAGCCATGGCGGCTGCCGCCATGCACAACGACGTCATCAGGCGTCTGTGCAGTCTCATGTCCTGCTCCTGCGGTGAGGACGACAACGACGTGATCAGTGCAGCAGCCACCCGCCCGCCGCCGGCCCGAACCGGGACCGTCCCGGACTTACCCGGACACCGCCACGGCAAGCGCCGCCGAAGGGGTCGAGGGCCCGCCGGATGTCTGGTCGTATCGGCTCGGCTGACCAGCCGTTGTGATCCGGGTGGGCGCGCCGGAAGACTCGAGTCACGGCGTCCTTCGGGGAGATGTCATGGGTCGAGTCGGTCGGAATCCACGGTGGCTCAACGCTTCCGTGTGTCTGCTGCTGGTGGCGGGCGTTCTTGTCACCGGGGGTACGGGCGTTGCCGCGGGTTCACCACCACCTGCCGGATCGACGTCATCCGTGAGCAGGTCATGCGCCGGCGCGGCGACGGCGCGCGCGATGCGGTGTATGGCGTTGCGGCGTAACGATGCCCGGGGCAAGCGCGCGTTGGCGGTCGGAGCTGCGCCGGACGGCTACGGCCCGGCGGACCTGAAGGCCGCCTACCGTGTGCCCGGCTCGTCGGTCACGCGGACGGTGGCGATCGTCGACGCCTTCGACGATCCGACCGCCGAGGCCGACCTGGCGGTCTACCGCGCGCAGTACGGATTGCCGCCGTGCACCGCGGCAAGCGGGTGTTTCCGCAAGGTCAACCAGGTCGGCGCCGCGGCGCCGTTGCCGGTGGCGGACGAGGGATGGTCCGGGGAGATCTCGCTGGACCTCGACATGGTGTCGGCGATCTGCCCGGCCTGCTCGATCCTGCTGGTGGAGTCGAACACCAACGAGAACACCGACATGTACGCGGCGGAGGACACCGCCGCGGCCATGGCGCACTACGTGTCCGACAGCTGGGACGGCCCCGAGTACCCCGGCGAAACGGCCGACGACGTGCACTTCACCCATCCCGGGGTGGCGATCGCCGTGGCCAGCGGCGACGACGGGACCGGAGCCATGTACCCGGCGACCGCGCGCGGCGTCACCACGGTCGGGGGCACCTCGCTGGACCGGGACGGCACCACACCCCGCGGCTGGAGCGAGTCGGCATGGTCCGACGCCGGCTCCGGCTGCTCGGCGTCCGAGCAACGCGCGCCGTGGCAGAACACTGCCACCGATTGCACCGGGCGGGCCGAGGCCGACGTGGCCGCGGTGGCCGACCCGTACACCGGCGTCGCGGTCTACCAGAACTTCGGCGGCTTCGGCTGGACCGTCTACGGCGGCACCAGCGCTGCCACGCCGATCATCGCCGCGATGTACGCCCTCGCCGGCGCGCCGGGCACCGGCGATTTCCCGGCCGCGTATCCGTATGCCAAGGCGGACAGCCTGTTCGACGTCACCGAGGGCTTCAACGGGGTGTGCACCAACCAGCAGGTATGCACCGCCGGGCCAGGCTGGGACGGGCCGACCGGCCTGGGCACGCCGAACGGCGCCGCCGCCTTCGCCCCACCGGCCGGCGCGCCGAACGTCGTGTTCGCCACCGCGCCGGGTGATCGGACGGACAATTCAGGCACCTCGGCCCGGCTACAGCTGTCGGCGTTCGATTCCGGCGCCGCGCCGCTCACCTACCATGCGAGTGGGCTGCCGCCGGGGTTGACGCTCGACCCGGCGTCCGGTCTGATCACCGGCACGCTCACCGCCGCCGGCACCTTCCCGATCACCGTCACCGTCTCCGACAGCACCGGCGCCAGCGATCACGTCATCTTCTCCTGGACGGTCCTCGTGCCCGGTGGAGGGATCGCCGACGGCGGCTTCGAATCCGGTCTCACTGGCTGGGCCACCACGGGCAGCGTCACCGCGATCAGCAACCCGGTGCACGGCGGCACCACGGCCGCGCGGCTCGGCTCGGACGTGGTGACCGGCGACTCCACCCTGACCCAGACCTTCGCCGTCGGGGCCGCCACCGGCCGTTTGACGTTCTGGTATCGCATGACCTGCCCACCCGATGCCGCGGACTTCTCCGCCGACTGGTTCACCGGCACCTTGACCGACGTCACCGCGGGCGCCACCAGCACCGTGCTCGAGCCGACGTGCACCACCGACGCCGCCTACCACCCGGTCACCGCGGTGGTCGTGCCCGGACACGTCGAGACCCTGACGCTCACCAGTCACGACGCCGACGGGCTGGCGGCTTCGACCGACGTCGACGACGTGACGCTGTCCACACCGGTCGCCACGTCGATCACCAATGGCGGCTTCGAGTCAGGGCTCGACGGCTGGAACCCGACCGGCAGCGCCACCGCCGTCACGGACACGGTCCACAGTGGACATACCGCTGTCCGGCTGGGCGACACCTCACTCGATCCCGCCACCCACTCGAGCCTCACGCAGATCTTCGACGTCCCCACCGGCGCGACCCAACTGTCGTTCTGGTACCTGATGAACTGCGGCGCCGACCTCGACGGGGAGTCGTTCACCGGCGCTCTCGCCGACACCACCGCCGCGACGAGCGCCACCCTTGTCGACACCTGCTCTCAGGACACCGGCTACCACCCGGTTCTCGCCGCCGTGATTCCGGGTCACCGCTACGTCCTGACCCTGGCGCTCCAGGACTCTCTCCAGTTCGGCATCACCGTCGATGTCGACGACGTCGCGCTGTCCGCACCCGCTCCCACGTCCCTCGCCAACGGTGGCTTCGAATCCGGGCTGACCGGCTGGACCACGACCGGCGGCGTCAAGGTCGTCGCCAAGCCCGTGCACGGCGGAAGCAAGGCCGCCGTGGTCGGCTCCGGGAACCAGGCCGACTCGACACTGACCCAGACCTTCACCGTCGCCGGCGGCAAGTTCCTGACCGTCTGGTATCAGATGCGCTGCGACGGCTTCGACTCCGACACCTGGTTCCACGCCACGCTGACCGACGTCACCGCGAGCAGCACCAGCACCTTCGTCAGCAATGTGTGCAGTCAGGACGCCGCGTACCAGGCACAGTGGGCGGCGGTCACCTCTGGCCATCAGTACACACTCGTGCTGGCCAACCACAACAACGACCCGTCGTTGTTCACATCCGACACCCTCGTCGACGACATCACCACGTCCTGAGTGGCCCTCTACGCCTTGCTGTCGCGCCACCAGTAGCGGCCGATGATCAACTCCTCGAGGCCGGCGATCGTGCCGACCCCCGCCTCGGGGTCGTTCTCCAGGCTGAGGCGGACGTCGGCGACCACGTGGCTGGCCTCGCGGACCTCGCAGTCGGCCCGGAGCACATCCGCCGGGGTCCCGGTCGCCTCGGCGACCACGTCGAGCACGAGCGCGGCGTGCGGGCCGCTGAACCGGATCAGGAAGAACCAGTCGTCGGCCGGCTCACCGAACCGGGCCCACTCGAAGTCCAGCAGGGCGGTGACGGTGTCGCCGTCGGCGAGCCAGTTGTCCCAGAAGCAGTCGGCGTGCACGGGGACGTCGGTGCCGGCGTGCTCCGGCGCGCGGTCGGCGATCGCGATCAGGCCGGTGAGGATCCGTCGCGAGACGACGCCGTCGCGGTCGGCCGCCCGAAGACGGTCGATCTCCTCCCGCAGCGCCTCCCGGCCGGTGAAGGCGCCCGAGGTGAACGGCTGGCGCAGGAGCTCGGCGGCGCCCGGACCGGGCGTCCAGGCGTGCAGCCGGTCGAGGCGTTCGACGGCCTGCACGGCGAGGGTCCGCGCGGTGGCGGCGTCGGTGTGGGGCAGGTGCGCGCCGGGCGAGGCGCCGGGCACGCGTTCGTAGCATGCGTAGCGCACGCCGTCCCGGCGGCCGCTGGCCAGCAGCGGGGCGGTGATGCCGTGGGGCAGTTGCGGCGACAGGGCGATCTCGTGGTCCAGGCGAGTGTGGCGGTCGGTGAGCTTCACGACGACGTCCCCGCCGACGTAAACCCGGTGCGAAAGGCTGTGGACCGCTTCCAGGGGGCCGGGATCGCGGCCGAGGGCAGCCGTCGCGATCTCGCGGGCAGTCGGCGGCCGGTTCGCGGAGGTCACGTGATCAAAGTACCGGCTGGCGGGCTCCGACAATCGCTGTTCGGCCCAGCACAACGTCCGCCGACGACGAGCCCGATGCCTCCGCCCCGGCACGACCATGGCCGCTGTGTCCGCCGTCACTGTGCACTTCCGCCGGCTGGTGCCATCGTTGTCCCGGCCCGAAGTTCCCGATCACGTCGGAGGAGAGCGCCCGTGCCACTCGTCCAGGTCTCACTCGCTGCCGGTCGTACGCCCGAGCAGATCCGCTCGCTGATCAGTGAGCTGACCGCTGCCGTGGTCCGCGCCGTGGACGCGCCGGCGAGCAATGTCCGGGTGATCGTCACCGAGGTTCCCGCCACGCACTGGGCCGCCGGCGACGTCACGATCGACGAACGCGCGCGGAGCTGACCGCCGGCTGGTGACGCCCCGTGCTCGTGACTGGGCGAACCGTGTGCGCGGCGTGACGCCGGGCTTTCGGCGGGCGATGACCGTCCCCAAGGTCTGTCGACGTCTGCTCGACGCGGGCCTCATCGAGGAGCACGGGATGCGGACCGGCGGGCCCGGCAAGCCCGCGGCGGTCGTCAAGCTGAATCCGGGCGGCGGGGTTCGTGGTCGACGTGCACATGGATCCGGCCGCGGTGAACTACGTGCTCGTCGATCTCTCCGGCGCGATCAGGGATCACTCGCCCCCGGGCGCCCCGACCGCCGGGGAGGCGAGTGAGCCGGTAGTCCACTGTAGACGAATGCTGTGATGCCCGTGTGGGCGTGGCCGGCCCAGTGTGGCGGAAGCGCCGGGTCTTCGTGGCGGCCCTGACGCGCCATGGGTCGGTCCGCGAACTCGCCGTGCAGCCGCCGGCAGTGTTCGGTCGAGTAGCAACCGTTCGGTGACGAACGTGGCTCAAGCCCGCTGATCGGCCGTCACACGAACTCATGTGAGGTTCGCGCGTACTCCATTCGGATTCACTCGATTGCTTTCCGTTTGGATCACTCGATTGCATCACGCAGGGTGGCCGAATCGCAATTTATAGTGATGGTGGGCGTATATTGGCGACGCCGTGAGGTTTGATATGCGTTGCCGTATCGACACTCAGTCGCGGCGATGGCCGGTTCGTGGTCGGCATCCGGTGTGAGGCGATCGAAAAGCAGAAGGAGGACCTGGCATGCACGTCATAAGTGCCCTGAAGTCGTGGAGGCCCGTCATCGTGGCAGTGCTGAGCTTGAGTGCGCTCGGGCTCACAGCAGCGCCTGCTCTGGCATCGGGGGATCGTTATGTGAATCTGCATCAGTGTGTGTACACCAACGGTAGGTTCCTGTACGCCAACGTTCTGTCGAACACGCCCAACACGTCCTTCAACACCGGAACGAATATCTCGGACACGCGTGACACCGTGGCCCAGTGCGGCCGGGGGACCGGCGGTTGGCGACCTGATTCGCCGAACGTCGCAGTGCAATCCCTGGATCGGGTCCGCGGCCGGTTCCTGAATTTGCATCAGTGTGTGTACACCAACGACAGGTTCCTGTACACCAATGTTCTGTCCAACACGCCCAACACGTCCTTCAACACCGGAACGAATCTCACCTACACGCGGGACACCGCGGCACGGTGTGGTCCCGGGACCGGCGGTTGGCGGCTCGATTCGCCGAACGTGGCCGTGCAGTCCCTGGATCTGGCCGGCGGCCGGTTCCTGAATCTGCATCAGTGCGTGTACACCAACGGTAGCTCTCTCTACACCAACGTGCTGTCCAACACGCCCAACACGTCCTTCAACACCGGAACGAATATCTCGAACAGGCGTGACACGGTGGCAAAGTGTGGTCCCGGGACCGGCGGTTGGCGGCTCGATTCGCCGAACGTCGCCGTGCAGTCCCTGGATCTGGCCCCGGGCGCGCCCTGACGAAGGAAAGCACACCCCGAAGGGACGTCACCACGTTGATCGGCAGCCCGCCGTCGCCAACCTCCGCAGCGGTGCCGAAGCGTCGGAACGGGCCGCGCCCGGCAGGTGCGGCCCGTTCGCTGCCGCAGGGGGCGCTGAGCACTGATGGTCACGTTCGGTCCCGTGAGCGGCGCACCGGGAAACCGTCGGCGCGACCTAGGATCCGGTGCTGCTGAGACAACCTCACGGGCCGAGGGGGAGCGGGATGAGAACCGTATTGCGGGTGTTGGCGGCTGCGGTTGCGATGGTGTCCGTGACCGCCGGCGCGGCGTCGGCGACGGCCGGCGCGGCACGGACGTGGTCGACGCCGATCGGCGTGCTCGCATCGAGCAACACCGGCAGCGGTCACTACTGCTCGGCGAGCGTGGTCGACAGCCCGCACCACGATGTGGTGCTCACCGCCGCGCACTGCGTGTGGAACACCGATCCGACGAAGACGGCGGTCTGGTTCCTGCCGAACTTCCACAACGGCAGCGCCGACGACACCTACGGCCGGTGGCGCGCCGTGAAGATCATCGTGCCGCCCAAGTACCTGCAATGGCGCAACTCCCACCCCGCGCCGCCGGGACAGGACCGCACCAACCCGTACGACTTCGCCTTCCTGGTCGTGTCCGGCGACGTGCAGGGCCGCACCGGCGCGCTCACCCCACTGACCCAGGTCGACGCGCACAGCACGCCGACCACCGTCGCCGGCTACAACCACACCAGCGGCAACCTCTCGCACTGCGCCAGCACGGCCGACGGCTGGAAGTACGAGGGCAACTGGTACCTGAAGGTGAACTGCCCGTCGGTGAGCCTGAGCGGCGGCACCAGCGGCGGTCCGTTCATCGAGACGAACACGAATCGGGTGATCGGCGTGATGGGCGGCTACCAGGAAGGTGGGCCCACCCCGTACACCGACTACAGCTCGTGGTTCCAGGGCGATTTCACCGCGGCGTACGCCGCGGCCGAGCGCGGCTGACCGGAACAGCGCGGGGAATTCTGCTCGGTTGTCCGAGTCACGTGGCGGGACCCCACGATCGGCGGGTTGAGCTGCGGCTTGTGCCGTGTTGCCGTCGTCGGTACGCCGGTCGCGGATTCATCGGAGATTCCTCGCGCGTTCGCCCACACGCGGGGGAGTCCCGCTGATCCTGTCCGGTGACCCTGCCGTCACGACCTCAGGGAGGCCGAGGTGCGGACACCGAGAAGAACCCTGGCCCTGTTGTCCACCATCGCCTGTGCCGCGTTGCTGGGACTGACCATTCCGGCCAGCGGCGCGAACCCGTCGCACGATCCCGATTCCTGGCAGGCCAATTCCGTCGGCGGTGACGAGGAGAACGAGGAAGTCGTCGCCAACCCCGCGGCCGTCACGGCGAGCTGCGGGGTGGAGCGGTGGGCGGTCAAGACCGGCACCGACGCGGACGCCGGCAAGATCACCCTCCAGTCCACCAGCAACAGCACCATCGCCGCGCTGACGTCGCTGCCCGCGCCGTCGAGCCTGCCTTCCGACAACCGGGTCCAGCCGACCGAGACGACCGTGTTCCGGGTGCAGGCCACGCTGACCGAGTACAAGCTGGAGACCGACTCCGACTTCCACCTGGTGCTGTCCGACGGCTCCGGGCACACCATGATCGCCGAGATCCCGGACCCGGCCTGCGTCGGCGCCGGCAGCCCGCTGGCCTCCAGCATCCAGAAGGCCCGCTCGGAGTTCACCGCCAAGTACACGCCGACCAGTTCGTTCAAGACGGCCAATGTGCCGGTGACGATCACCGGCGTCGGGTTCTTCGACTTCCTGCACGGCCAGACCGGCGTCGCCCCCAACGGCATCGAGCTGCACTCGGTGCTGGACGTGCAGTTCGGCAGCGGGGGCGGCGGGTCGGTGTCGGTGACCAACCCCGGCGACCAGACCGGCGTCGTCGGCACGGCGACCGGCGTGCAGGTCTCGGCCTCCGACACCGCGGGCGGCACGCTCGCCTACAGCGCCGCGGGTCTGCCGGCCGGGTTGTCGATCAACTCCTCGTCCGGCCTGGTCTCCGGCACGCCGACCACGGCCGGCGCCAGCACGGTGACCGTGACGGCCACCGATTCCACCGGGCCGTCCGGATCGACGACCTTCCACTGGACGATCAACCCCGCCGGCGGCGGTGGCTGCACGGCGACACAGTTGCTGGGCAATCCGGGGTTCGAGACCGGCAGCGCGTCGCCGTGGTCGACCAGCAGCGGCGTGATCAGCAACGACACCAGCGAGCCACCGCACTCGGGCGGCTACGACGCCTGGCTGGACGGCTACGGCTCCACCCACACCGACACGCTGTCGCAGCAGGTGACGCTGCCCAGCGGCTGCACCACCTACGCGCTGAGCTACTGGTTGCACGTCGACACCGCGGAGCCGACCACCACCGCGTACGACACCCTGACCGTGCAGATCCTCAACGGTTCCGGGTCCGTGCTGTCGACACCGGCCACGTACTCCAACAAGGACGCGGCCGCCGGCTACGTGCAGCATTCCGTTGACCTGTCGGCATATCAGGGGCAGACGATCACGGTGAAGTTCACCGGCGCCGAGGACTCGGTCAAGCAGACGTCGTTCGTTCTCGACGACACCGCGCTCACCGTGAGCTGATCACCGGGACCCGCCGGGCTGTCGTGCCCGGCCCGGCGGGCCACCCCGGTCGCAGTGGGAACTTCACATCACAGTCGCTTGATACGGAAGCACTTCACCCACCTGGCCGCAGTCACATATCTGACCGGAACACCCTCTTTCCGTCCGAAGTGGACATACCTTCGGCGTGGGCCACGCGGCGGCTTTACCCGCTGTCGGATTTGTGGCTGGATGGGCGTCGAGCCATGGTTCCGCGGCCCTTGCCGCCCGCCGCATCTGACGCGGCGACCCTGCTACACCGAAGAAGGTGATGGCACCATGCCTCGCGTTTCCCGCACCCTTCTCGCCGCACTGCTCCCGCCCGTCGTCATCGCCGCCGTGCTGGCCACGGCGGGTCCGGCGTCCGCCAACGTCGCGGTTACCCAGGTAAGCACCGACCCGTTCACCGACGCGCAGGCCCAGCACCGCACCGAGGTCGAACCCGACACGTTCTCCTTCGGCTCCACCATCGTGTCGGCGTTCCAGGTCGGTCGGGTCTCCGGCGGCGGATCCTCCAACGTCGGGTTCGCCACCTCCACCAACGGCGGCGCCAGCTGGACCCAGGGGTTCCTGCCCGCCACCACCGGCAACTCCGGCGGCCCGTGCGGTCAGATCAGCGACGCCTCGGTCGCCTTCGACGCCAAGCACGGCGTCTGGCTCATCTCGTCGCTGGGCGTCAACTGCCCGGGCACGCCGGTGCTCACCAGCCGCTCCACCAACGGCGGCCTGACCTGGAGCAACCCGATCACCACGGCCACCGGGTCGAACGACAAGAACTGGATCGTCTGCGACAACACCGCCACCAGCCCGTTCTTCGGCAACTGCTACACCGAGTACGACGTCACCAGCTCCGGCGACTCGCTGCGGATGAAGACCTCCAGTGACGGCGGCCTGACCTGGGGCCCGGCCCGCGCCACCGGCAACAACGCCACCGGCCTCGGCGGCCAACCGATCGTGCGGCCCAACGGCACCGTGGTCGTGCCCTACCAGTCGCTCAACGACCAGATCCGCTCGTTCACCTCGACCAACGGCGGCGCGAGCTGGGGCAGCACGGTGCTGGTGTCCGCCGTCAGCCGGCACACCGACGCCGGCAACCTCCGCGCCGAGGCACTGCCCTCCGCCGAGATCGACTCCGCCGGCACCGCCTACGTGGTCTGGTCGGACTGCCGGTTCCGCTCGGGCTGCCCCAGCAACGACATCGTGCTCAGCAAGTCGACCAACGGGACCACGTGGTCCGCCCCGACGCGGGTCCCGATCGACGCCACCAGCAGCACCGTCGACCACTTCGTGCCCGGCATCGGCGTCGACCCGTCGACGGCGGGCGCAACCGCAAGGATCGGCCTGACGTACTACTTCTATCCCACGTCGAACTGCACTGCGACGACCTGCCGGCTCGACGTCGGCTTCATCTCGTCCACCAACGGCGGCACGAGTTGGAGCGCCGCCACCCAGGTCGCCGGGCCGATGACGCTGTCGTGGATCCCCAACACCTCGCAGGGCCGCATGTTCGGCGACTACATCTCCACCTCCGTCCGAGCGGGTGGCAATGCCTTCCCGGTCGTCCCGATCGCGTCGGCGCCCAGCGGGTCGACGTTCGCGATGGGGATGTTCGCGCCGAGCGGCGGCCTGGCGATCACCGGCGGAGCCGTGCGCTCCGCCGACACTCCCGCAGTCCAGTCACACGGCCAGCCGGCAAGGACGAGCGCGGCTTTCTAGGAACCGCAACGCACCGTAGGGGCTCACCGGAGGTCCGCACGGTGAGCCCCTCCGGCATTGCGCCTGGACAAGACTCATCGGCGGTCGGCGAACTCGTCGACCGCTTGGGCGAGAGCGGCCTTGAAGGTCGGACTGCCTGTGTGTCCGGCGTCCTCGATGACGACCAGGCGCGCGTCCGGCCAGTTCTGCGCGAGCTCCCAGACCGGCTGGACCGGGCAGCTCAGGTCGTGACGGCCCTGGATCACGACGCCGGGAATGCCGGCGAGCCGGCCGGCGTCGCGGATCAGCTGCCCCTCCGCCAGCCATCCGCGGTGGCCGAAGATGTGGGCGCAGATCCGGACGAAGGCGATCTGCGCGTCACCGACGATGGTCGAGTAGAGCCCGGAGCCGCCGTTCGGCTCCAACGAGATGGCGGTCTCCTCCCAGCGCAGCCATTCGCTCGCGGCCGCGGACCGCACCTCGGGATCAGGATCCTCCATGAGGCGTGAGTACGCCAGGACCAGGTCGCCGTCGCGTTCCGGTTCGGGCACAGCCAGCCGGAACCGGTCCCAGGCCTCGGGGAAGACCCGCCCGAGATCTCGGTACAGCCAGTCCACCGTCGAGGGCCCGACCAGCATGGCGCTGGGCATGATCAGCTCCGACACCCGCTCCGGGTGGCGTTGAGCGTAGGCCAGGACCAGCGTCGCGCCCCAGGACCCGCCGAACATCAGCCATCGCTCGACGCCGAGATGCGTGCGTAGCCGGTCGAGATCGGCGACCAGGTGTTCGGTGGTGTTGCGGCTCATGTCGGCCGCCGGGTCGCTGGCGTGTGGCGTGCTGCGGCCGCAGTTGCGCTGGTCGAACTGGATGATCCGGTACCGCTGCGGATCGAACAGCCGCTTGGTGCCCCTCGGCATGCCGGCGCCTGGGCCGCCGTGCACGATGACCGCCGGCTTGCCGTCGGGGTTCCCGTACACCTCGTAGTAGATCTGGTTGCCGTCGCCGGTGTCGAGATAGCCGGTGCCGCACGCTCCATCGAGCTCGTACGGGCCGGCCATGCCATCAGCTCCTTGCGTGACAAGCCGCTGGCGCGTGGTGCGGGCGGCGGCGGTTGCCGGTGGGTGGCCGGCAATCGCCGCCGTCATGTAATCACGGCATCGCGGTCTGCCAGATGCCGCGGCCGTGGGTTGCCACGTAGAGCTGCCGGCCGTCGGGGCTCGGCGTGAGGTAGACCGCCGCCGACACCGGCAGGTTCGTGCCGAGCCGCGACCAGTGGCCCAAGCCGTTGGCCTTGACGTTGTCCACGAACACGCCGAGGTCGCTGGCGACGATCAGCGTGCCGTCGGGCGCGATCCGCAGCTGGTTGGCCGGCGCGTCCGGGAACGCGTCGGCCGCGGTGTCGCCCCCGGTGACGTCGCTCCAGGTGGCGCCGCCGTCGGTGGTCTTCCAGACGTGGCCGTAGCCGGCGCCGGGACCCTCGTTCCAGTGCCGGGAGAAGCCCGAGACCGTCGCGTACACGGTCCCGCCGGTCGGATCGGACGGGTCGATGGTGACGCCGGAGACGTAACGCACCGGGAAGGCCGCGGGCAGGGTGAGCTGGTGCCAGCTGCCGCCGTAGTTGGTCATGATGCCGCGGGCGAAGGCGGCGCTCGGGTTGCAGTCGCCGCACCAGGCCGCCCAGACGACGTGGTTGCGGCTGGCGATCGCGGTGATCGAGTGGCCGGCGCCGGAGTCGGCCAGCTTCTGCCAGTCGGCGCCGGAGGTGCTCTGCCACGTCTTGGTGTCGGCGTAGGCGAACTCGCCGCCGGCCACCCAGTAGCCGGCGTCGGCCGAGTCGGCCGCGAACGGCGCGATGAACCGGGCGTTCGGGTCGTTCGGGCTGATGTCGGTGATGGCCGCCGGCGTGCCGTCGTCGTTGGCCGTGTAGCCGCAGTCGTTCGTCAGCGACATGGCGAGGTTGGTGTACTCGCCCACGGTCTGACAGCCGTTGCTCGGGTTGACCAGCTGGTCCCCGCCGTCGCCGCCGAACGGCTCGGACATCTGGCCGCTGGGGTTGAGGTTCTCCGTGACGGGCGTGGTCGTGCCGGGGTAGGTGTAGGTGTACTTCGCACCGGTCGGAGTGGACAGTGCAACACCGTTGTCCTGCAAGCCACCCCACACCGCCACGCCGCCGGTGGGCAGGGTGCCGACGCCGACCGAGTAGAACTGCAGCGTACGCAGCGTGCCGCTGGCGTTGAGGTTGCGCCAGCCGGTGGTCTGGCTGGTCGGCCGGGCGTACGCGCCGCCGTCGTTGCCGATGTAGACCTCGGGAGCCCGGCCGGGCCACGCCGAGAACGCCAGCGCGTGCTGGTCGGAGTGCATCACGTTGCCGTCGCAGGTGTTCTGCGCCGGCGTGTAGCTGAAGCAGGACATGCCGAGGTTCCAGTACCGGCCGGTGGTCTGCCAGGTCGCGCCGCCGTCCCAGGTCTCGTACATCTCCTCCAGGCCGAGGTAGACGTGCCGCGGGTTGGCCGGGTCGACCGCCAGCGACTGGTCGTACCAGGCCTGCGTGCCGGGCTGGTAGCCGGCGCCGATCTCGGTCTTCTTCATCGCCGAGCCGGTGTTGGCCAGCGCGCTGGACGTCGCGACCTGCGCGTAGGGGCCGTTGATGTCGCCGCTGCCGCTGGCGAAGACGCCGGCCAGCGCGCTGTAGCCGCTCTGCCCGCCGGCGGCCTTGTTCAGCAGCGTCGGCGACTCCATCACGACGTAGAGCCGCGACCCGTCCGCGGCGTACGCGAACGTCGCGTTGCCGATGTCGTGCGGGTTGATCGCGCCCTGCGGATTGGCGGTCTGCCAGGTCGTGCCGCCGTCGCCGGAGTAGTAGAAGCCGTTGTAGGTGGCGCCGCCGCGCCAGGCGACATTGGCGACGAGCTTCAGACCATGGCTGCCCGGCTGAATCGCGAGGTCGTTGGCGATGTCCGCGTAGTACGAGCTCGTGCCGCAGGCGATGCCGCTGATGCCGACCCCGGCACACGGGGCGAGCACCTGTTGCCAGGCAGTGGTTTGCGTCGCGGCGACCGGCCGGCGGTAGACGCCGTGGGAGGTGACCGCGTAGACGTACCCGGCGTCGTAGTCGAATCGAAGCTCGTGGATCGAGGTGCTCTCGAGTTCGACGCCGCCGACTCGGTCGTTCCGCGAGAACGTGCCGGTGGCCGGATCGGCCAATCGGTACACGCCGGTGCCAAGGTAGTTCTCGTACGCGGTGGTGGCCTCGCCGGTGCCCAACCACAGTGCGCCGTCCGAGGCGACGGCGAGCGAGCCGACGGACAGCGCGGGCAGGCCGTCGGCGATCGGCGTCCAGGTGGCGCCGTCGTCGCTGGAGCGGAACACGCCGCCGTCCGCCGCGCCGGCGTAGACCACGCCGGGATGGGTCGGATCGGTGGCCAGCGCGGCGATACGGCCGGCCGAGAAGCCCGCGCCGCTGCCGGAGTTGGACGCGTTGCGATCGCGGAAGTGCAGGGAGTCCGAGTTGAACGGCTGGGTGGTCACCTCGCCGTAGGTCGCGCCGGCGACCGGTATGCCGAGCACGTGGTTCCACGCGGCGCCGTAGGCGCCGGGAAGCACGCTCGCGGTGGGGGAGAGCCGTTGGTCGTCGAACGAGTTGATGGAGTCCATCAGTTCGCCGGAGTCCTCACCGGCGACGGTGTGCTGGGCGGTTGACGGTGTCTGCGCCTGTGCCACGCCGACGGCGATGACGAGCAGTGAGGCCGCGCCGGCGGCCGCGAGCCGAATACCGCGGCGGCGTTGTCGCGATAGGGCCATTGTCCCCTCCGAACTGGTGGATCGCACCGAACGACTGCGTCTGCTGCGGGACGGACCACGAGCGCAGCCCGCTGACCGGCCAACTCGCCGTCGCGGACGGGGTGGCCGCGGCGGCGAGCGGGTCGGTCAGCGGGCGTCCGCTCGCGACCGGCGCACCGTCCAGCAGGAGCTCGGCGGTGCGCCGGTCGAGACGGCGGCGGTGGTGCGCGCTCATCTCGTCTGTTCAGCGTCGGCGGCGTGAAATACGTCACTCCGGCTCGCTGACCAGCGGTTTTGTCGGCCTGTCGGCTCAGGCTCCATCGGCCACCACCTCCACGCCCACGGAGCTGCCCGATATCGCGACATCTCCGTTCGGGCTGTGGGTGTTACGCCGGACGGTCGATCATCCGGTATAAACCGGACAAACCGTCCACTGTGGCGGCGACGTCGGACGGTGCCGGCCGTGCGCGGTCGTCAGGCCGGCTCCGCCGAGAGGTCGAGGCCGGTGCGGGCCCTCGGCGCCTGGGTGGTGACCGCGCCGTTGGGCTGCTGCGGTCGCCCGGTGCGACGGCTGACGGGGTAGGGGAGCGGCTCCAACGGGTGCCGGCGAAGACCGTAGGTCTGGTACGCGACCAGCGCGAGGAGCAGGGCGAACAACGTCACCGAGCCCCACAGGGTTCCCCAACCGAGCCCGCCCTCGTCGACCGGCTTGATCAGCGAGTCCCCGCCCGCGGCGCCGAGCGGCCGGGTGAGGATGAACGCCAGCCAGAACAGCACCATGCCGTTGATGTTGGTCAGGTAGTGCGCGGCGATGATCGCCACCATGATCCCGGCGATGATGAGGAAGGCGTTGGCGAAGCCCAGGCCCGTCTCGTCGGACAGCCAGTCGCCGCTGGCGGTGCCCAGCGTGTTGGACACCAGGATCGCCACCCAGTAGAGGATCTCGCCCTTGCGGCTGGCGATGTTCTCCACGTCGTAGGTCTGCCCGGTGCGCCACCACACGAGGAAGATGAGGCCCAGCAGGCTGGTCAGGACGAGTGCGCCCCAGCCGTAGCCGATGCCGTTCTCGGCACTGCCCGAGCCGGGGCCGCGGTCGATGAAGTCCGAGATCTCGGTGCCCACCATGCTGGTGCCGAGCACGACGGACCAGTAGACCGCCGCGTGGAACCGCTTGGCCCTGAGCTGGATCGTGAGGACGACGGCGAAGAACGTGAGAAAGATCAGCGCGGTGAGGACGTAGCCGATCTGGAGGGTGATCCCGAACAGGTCGCCGGCGGTTTCGCCCAACGTCACCGCGACGATCTTCAAGGCCCAGAACAACACGGTGACGTGCGGCAGCTTGCGCAGCACATAGCGGTCGAGATGTGCTGGAATCTCCGCCCCTGAGGTGTGGCTCATGATGCTCCGTTCCGATGTGGCAGTGTCCGCGGACATGCCGTGATGGGGAGTGAAGACCGTCCGGCGATCCCACGTCTGAGGTGGTGTCGGGGCGGAGCGGACACGCCGGACGAGCCGTGAGCCGGGCTCGGTATCGGTCCTTTCCGGTGGTGTGACAGGGCCCGGAGGAAACGGCGGAACTCACTGTGCCGCAAACCCGCGCAGGCGGCCAGAGTTGACCTTTGACGTGGTCCCTGGGCGGTGCCGAGCATCCCTCCGAAGCGGCAGTTCGGGACACCGGAGTCCGGAACCGTGGACCAGTCGGAACCCGGCGACGGAGAGCTAGGTGCCGGACGTGGTTGGCCGGCCGGCCAGATAAGCTCGCCAGCCGACGTATCCGGTGATCTCTCGGGTGGGATCGGCGCAGCCGCTGTCGGCGACGAAGCCGAGCACCGTGCTGCCGTCGTCCAGTGCGAGGGGGCCGAGGTGCAGCGGCGGCGCGATGCCGGGCAGCAACTCGCCGACGGCGGCGGCGGGCAGATCCCACACCTCGACCTCGAAGCCGCCCGGTCCACTGCCCGCTACCAGGCCCGGTCGCGGGAACGGTCCGTCCACTGTGTACATCCGATGTCCCGGTGCCGTGCGGGCCCTGCTGTGCAGACTGCCGCCGAGACGGACGAGGTCGGCGTTGGCGGGTTGACCGGTGAGATGGGCTCCGGCGACAGCCAGCAGACACCGTTCGACAACGGGCCGCTCGGCCTCGCCGGTCCACCGGGCCGCCAGGTCGAGCAGTGGCGCGTCGGCGAAGGCGGGTGCGATCAACTGCACACCGAACGGCAGCCCGTCGGCGTCACCGGCCGGGACCGCGACCGCGCACAGGTCGAGCAGGTTCACCATGTTCGTGAACACGCCGAGCCGCGCGTTCGTCCCGACCGGATCGGCGGCGACGTCGGCGAGTGTCGGATGCCCCGGCGTCACCGGCAGCACCAGGGCGTCGACGCCGACGAAAGTCCGTTCCGCGATCGACCCCAACCGGGCCAGTTCGCATTGGGCGGCGAACACGTCGGCCGCGCCGAAACGGCCGCCGGCCAAGACGATCTGCCGCACGGTCGGATCCACGCCGGGGCCGTCCAACTGGTCGCCGAACGCGGCCAGCCGCTCGGCGACCAGCGCCGACCCGTAGAGCAGCCGCGCGGCCGCCAGGAACGGGTCGGCGTCCACCGGCACTACGTGCGCGATGCGCCCGAGGCGGTCCACAGCGGCGGTCCAGGCTGTCTCGTACGCCGGGTCGAGGTCCAGGGGCCGGTCGGGGACGGCGACCACCCGCATCCGTGCCGCGACACCGTGAGGAAGCCTCGGCGGCATCGGCCGCGAGTACGGGTCGGCCGGATCGTGACAGGTCAACGCCTCCAGCACCGGCCGTGCGTCCCCGACGGTGCGGGTCAACGTCGTCACGCAGTCCAGCGACGGGCACGCCGGCAGCACGCCGCGGGTCGACACCAGGCCACGTGTCGGCTTCACGCCCACCAGTCCGTTGAACGCGGCCGGCACGCGTCCGCTGCCCGCGGTGTCGGTGCCCAGCGCGAACGGCACGACGCCCAGCGCGACGGCAACCGCGCTGCCGGAACTGCTGCCGCCGCTGACGTGGTCGGCGGACGCCACGCAGTGGCACGCCCCGTACGGCGACCGGGTGCCGACGAGACCGGTGGCGAACTGGTCGAGGTTCGTCTTGCCGATCGGCACCGCGCCGGCGGCCCGCAACCGCTCCACGGCGAACGCGGTCCGGGCCGCCGGGTCGGTCCGATCCGGGCATGCGGCGGTGGTCGGCACGCCCGCGACGTCGATGTTGTCCTTGACGGCGAAGGGCATGCCGCCGAGTGGGCCGTCCGACCCGTCCGGTGCGTCGTCCAACAGCGTGATGAATGCCGGCTGGTCGATCTCGGCGGCCAGCTTGAGCGCGGTGCGCACGTCGTGGCTCATGCCCGCCACCTTTCCCGCTCGGCGGCGAAGGCCGCCTCGCGCGCGGTCCGGAAGCGCGCGATCTCCTCGCCGTGTCGGCGTTCGAGGGCGGTGATCTCGGCCAGGCCGAACGCCGCCGGCTGGGTGTCCAATGTGGACCTTCCGGCCAGGATGTCGGCCCGCAGGTCGGCCAGTTCCTCGACGCTGACGGGTCGGAACCGTAACCGGTCGAACTGCCGCAGCAGCCACGGCCGTTCGGCGGCGCCGGGCACGTGCCGCCACACCGGCACGGTGCGCCCGACGAGTTGGTAGCCGCCGGGGCCTTCCATGCCGTACACGCAGAGGTACACGCCGCCGATGCCGACCGCGTTCTGCGGCGTCCACGTGCGGGCGGGGTCGTACTTGGTGGTGACCAGCCGATGCCGGGGATCGATGGGAATGGCCACGGGCGCGCCGAGGTACACGTCGCCGAGGCCGACCACGAGGTAGGTCGCGTCCCGCACGATGTCGAAGACGTCGTCCCGCTCGGCCAGCGCGTTGACGCGCCGGATGAACTCGACGTTGTCCGGGCACCACGGGGCGTCCGGCCGAACCGACCGGGCGTAGCGGGCCATCGCCTCGTGCGCGGCCGGGTGGTCGAACGCGATCGGCAGCGTCACCTCGCGCACGTCCAATGTGACGGTGTCCGGATCGGGCACGCCATCGGCCAACTCGTCCAGCACGTCGGCGAGACGAGGCAGCGGGCAGGCCAGTGGGTCGACTTGCACCAGCAGCGACCGCACGCCCTCGACGATCTCCCGGACGCCGGCGACGGCGGAGCCGCGCAGCGCCTCCGCGAGCAGATGCACCCACAACCGAACGCGCAGGTCGAGCTGTGGGGGGCCGGCCTCCAGCAGCACGTGGTGGTCGCCGGCGCGTCGAATGATCACCGCAGGGGTGTCCGCCGTAGCGGTCCGGGACTGCAACAGGCCGTGGTCGCGCAGCAGTTCGGGACGCACGCCCGGCGGCGCCGAACGTGGTGCGGGCACGCCGGCCAGCGACCGTTCGAACGCGTCGGACACGGCGGCGATCGGGTCGGCGAGCAAGGCGTCGCGCTCCGCGTTGGCCGCGTCGGCCTCGTCCGGCGACACCAACGCCAGCCGCACGGTGTCGCCCGGCCGGGCCTGGGCGAACATCCAGCGGTCGGCGCGGATCACGGTGTAGGGGACGACGAAACCACCGAGGCTCGGCCCATCCGGCCCGACCACGACCGGGGTGTCGCCCGACAGCATGATGCCGCCGATCGGGTAGGCGCTGTCGTGGATGTTGGACGGGTGCAGGCCGGCCTCGCCGCCGTCCTGTCGGGCCCACTGCGGTCTGGGCCCGACCAGCCGGACGCCGGTGCGGTCGGCACGGTGATCCACAGTCCAGGCGGCCGCCAGCAGCGCGGCGGCGCCGGCGTCGGTGAGGTGTTCCGGGGCGCCGTGCGGGCCGGCCAGCACGCGCACCGTCCACGTCGATCCCAGCGACGGCAGCACGGACGTCACGTCCATCGGCGCGGCGAGGTTCTCCTCACGTCCCAACGGGATCGTGTCGCCGACCGTCAGCGCGCGGCCGGCGAGCCCGCCGAATCCACCGAGCAGGAACGTCGCGCGGCTGCCGAACTCCGGCGGGGCCGCGACGCCGCCCCCGACGGCGACGTAGGCCCGGAAGCCCGGAGTGCCGCACGGGCCGACGTCGACGACCGAGCCCGCGCCGACGACGGCGACGGTGCCGGGTCGCAGCGGCCGACCGTCCACAGTGGCCTGATGTGCCGACCCCGTGACGCAGACCGTGGTCCGCCGGTCGAAACGCAGGACCGGGCCGGTGGCCACGGCCTCCAACCCCGCGGCCGTCGGCGGGTTGCCCACCGCCGCGTTGGCCAGGGCGAAGGACAGGTCGTCCCAGGCGCCGGACGGCGGCACGCCGACGTCCCACAGGCCGCCGCGTCCGGCCAGATCCTGCACGGTGGTCTGGGTTCCGGCCGTGAGCACCGTGGCGGTCGCGGCGCGGACGCCGTGCTCGACGACGGTCACGACGACCACCAGCCCAGCAGCCGGACGGGGGTGGGATCCCAGCCGTTGCAGGGGTTGTTCACCTGGGGACAGTTGCTGATCAGCACCAGCAGGTCCCGTTCGGCCCGCACCTGGACGTGCTTGCCCGGCGCGGACACCCCGTCGGCGAACGTGAGACCGCCGTCCGCGGTGACGGGCACGTTCATGAAGAAGTTGATGTTGTGACCGAGCCGGCGGGCGTCGATGCCGGCCGCCGCGCCGTAGCGGAGGAACGTCTCGCGACAGGCGTGCTGGTGCCGGGTGTGCTCGCCGTAACGGACCACATTGGATTCCTGCGCGCACGCGCCGCCGAGAGTGTCGTGCCGGCCGCAGGTGTCGTCGGTGATCGTCGCCAGCACGTCCAGTTGCACCGACAGCAGCCGGGAGCCGGTGGTCAGGTAGACCGCCCCCTGCTCGCGGACGGTGTCGAACGCGCTGTACCGGTTGTCCACGTCGGCGGCGTCGTAGAAGAGCGTGTCCACGGCCTGGTTGCCGTACAGGTCGACGATGCGGAACGTGCCGCCGGCCGGGATGGTGCCGAGGAAGCCGTCGCCGGCGTCGACGACGGTGTCCAGCACGGCCGTCGTCGGGTCGAACTCGAGTTCGGTCGCGGTCACGCCAGCACCTCCTTCGCGAGCAGCAGGGCACGCTCGCTCTCGGCGCGGAACGCCCGGGACGGGTCGTCCGGTCCCGGCGGGTCGGTGGCCCGCACCTCCGCTCGTACGGGCTGCGGCGCCCAGCGCGGATCGAGCGGATGCGGCGCGGTCGACAGGATCGCCAGGACGTCGATCTCGGCGCGCAGCGCGACCCAGTCGCCGGTGGTCGCGTGGTCCGGTTGAAACGTCAGGGATCCCGCCGCGTCGTCGGCCGTGGCCGCCTTGGCGAAGAAGTTCACGCACCCGTGCAGATCCGCCGTGTCGCGACCGTGCTTGCGCAACTCGGAGAGCAGCCCGGCGCGGGCCGATCGACGCCACGCGTTCCCGTCGCGCTGATAGCTGGACGGGGCGACGTGCGCGTCCGTGGAGTGGCCGCACAGCGCGTCGTGCCAGGGGAGCGACGACCCGGTGACCGAACACAGCGCGAGGCCGCGGTCGGACATCAGCACCATCGGCGGCCGGATCGTCGCCGACATCTGCGCCTTCAACGTGTCGGGGATGTTCAGCCGATCCACCGGGTGCCCGGCGGCGAACAGCAGCGTCGAGCAGTTGGCGCCGGGGCCGAGGGCGGTCAGCCGGAGTTCCCGGCCCGCCCGCACCAGCACCGACCACGCCGCGCCGCCCGGAATTTCGTGGGAGACGAGGACGTCGCTCACTCGGCACCGTCCAGGGCCAGCACGGCCAGCGCGGGCCTGCGGGTACGCGTCGCGTAGGCGAGCGCCCCGACGGCGAGCGTCCCGATCAGGAACAGTGGCGCGAACCACTGGAGGTAGAGGTGGCCGCCGGCCGGGTCGAACACTTCGACCCGTGGCCAGCCGAGGTTGATCGCCATCAGCGCGCCCCAGACGACCGCGAGGACGTTCACGACGACACCCCAGCGGCCCAGGCTGAACTCGTCGGCTCGGGCCGGCAGTCCACCGCGCAGGCGGCGCACCAGCAGCGGCAGCGTCACCATGAGGTACGCCAAGTACAGCAACATGATGCAGACGCTGGCGATCGTGGTGAACAGCGCCGGATTGCCGACGTTGACCAGCAGCAGCGCCGCCGCCAGCACTCCCACCAGGACCGAGGCACGGACCGGCGTGCCGGTGCGCGGGTTGACGGTCGCCAGGCCGGCGGAGAACGGCAGCACGCCGTCGCGCGACATGGAGAACACCATCCGGGTGGCGGCGGTCTGGATGGCCAGCGTGCATACGGCGATCGCGATCGCGACGTCCACCAGGAACACCCGCCCCAGCGTGTCGCCGAGCCTGCTGGTCAGCACGAAAGGCAGGCCACGGGCGGGATCGCCGAGGCTGCCGTCGGTCACGCTGCCAGCCGCCATCAGCGTGGCCAGCAACATCAGCGCGCCGCCCAGGCCGGACACCAGGACGGCCCGGACGATGGTGCGTGGTGTGGTGCGGCGCGGATCGCGGGTCTCCTCGGAGAGCTCACCCGCGCTGTCGAACCCGACCAGGACGTACGCGGCCATCAGGCCCGACACCGCGAACGACCAGAGGTAGCCGTGCCCGGCGGTGCCCTGGGTCTCCAGCACCACCGCGGGTCCACGCTCGGCGTGGGCGAACAGCGCGACGCACAGCAGGGCCACGCCGACCAGTTCGCACGTCACCCCGACGCTGTTGATCACGGACATCAGCCGCACCCCGGTCGCCGTCACGGCCGTGGTGAGGCAGAGCAGGAGCACGCCGAGCACGACGGCGTTGGCGGCGCCGGTCGGGCTGGTCAGCGAGCTGTCGCCCGGCACCAGTTGGAATCCGGACCAGACCGGCGGCAGCACGACCTGGAGCGCGATCGCGGCGCCGGCCAGGGTCACCACCTGCGCGACCATCATCAGCCAGCCGGCGGTCCAGCCCCACAGCCGGCCGCCCAGCCGGGTGGCCCACTGGTAGATCGCGCCGGAGATCGGGTACCGCGCGGCCAGCTCGGCGAAGCACAGCGCGACCAGCAACTGTCCGATCAGGACGATCGGCCACGTCCAGAAGAACGCCGGGCCGCCGAATCCGAAGCCGAAGAAGAACAGCTGGAACACCGTGGTGAGGATGGAGACGAACGAGAAGCCGGCGGCGAACGAGCCGTAACTGCCGATCTTGCGCCGCAGCTGCTGGCCGTAGCCGAAGGTGGACAGGTCCCCCGAGTCGCTGGCGGAGTCGACCTCCGCCGCCATGGATCTGACGCTCACGACAGCCTCCGGATCGTGCGAGCCCGGACCACGAGCGCAGTCCGGGGCCGATGGCCTCCCGGGCTTTTCTCCCGCCGTGGAACGGTCCCGCTGCCGGCGGACCGCCTGCGTCTCTCGGACCAGACCCGCCTCGCGGCGGCGGAACCCTAGACGCGCCCCGCGCTGCCGCGGGTCGTGACCAGTGCACCCGTGGGCGGTGTCGGTGCCGGGTCGGCGTGGTGAACCCCGTGTATCGGGAGCGGTCGGTGCCCGGCCAACGGTGTCACGCCGTGTTCACACAAGCCACGGCGCCACGGGTTGCGCACGAACGGCGACTCCGGCCGGTTCGACTCTTGACGCCGGAGTTCTGACTTCGTAGACATGACTGCGCAGTCAGGACCCTGACCTGCATCGATATCATCGAAATCCGCCGATATCCGGTCGAGAACGTCGGGACCGGGCGGTTCCTGACGATTGCCCAGGGCGTGCCGACCGACCTGGCCAAGGCGCTGTCCTGGAGCGAGATCGACACGCCGGACCAGTACTGGACGGTTCGTCGCATCGACGACTGAGCAGCTGGTTCACTCGCGCCGATCGTCGACCACGACCCGGGTGAGCCCGGTCAGGTCGAGCAGGCGCCGAGCCGGACCGTCCGAGGGCAGGCGGACATCGACCTCGCCATGGCCTCGGGCGGTCCGCACGGCTTCCAACAGGAGACCGACGCCGACGCTGGCCAGCCAGCGGACGCAGCGGAAGTCGAGCACGATCGGACGGTCGCCGGCGAGTTCGTCGAGCAGGGTGCGGCGCACGGCGGCGACGCCGGCCAGGTCGAGCACGCCGGCGACCTCGACCCAGTGCCGCCCACCCGCGTCGTGGGACCGTACGGCGGCGTCGGGTTCCCGTGCGTCGGGGTGTCGATCGACGGCGTCGGTCGGCGGCGGCACGGTCGAGGCCGGAGGCAGCCGGAACCGCACGACCGTGCCGGCCGAGCCGACGTCGATGTCCACCTCGTCCGCGAGCGCTTTGATGATCTGCACACCGCGGCCCCGAAACCCGGGATCGAGTGGCGGGGGTTGCCACACGCCCTGGTCCGCGACGGTGATCCGGAGCCCGCCGTCGCGGTCGGCCGACAGCGTGACCTGCACCCGTCCCGGCCGGTCGGAAGTTCGGTATGCGTGTTCGACGGCGTTGCCGGTGGCCTCGCCCAGGGCCAGTTGCAGGTCGTCGAGCTCGTCCCCGCCCAGCCCGATGCCGGCGGTCCACTCGGCGACCTGTCTTCGCAACGCCGCGAGCTGATGGGGCTGCGCGGGCAGGTCCGTGTGCAGGGGCGCCGGCAGGATGCGAACCGCGACGAGTGCGATGTCGTCGCCGGCGCCGTCGTGATGGCCGAGTTCGTTCAGCACTCGGTCGACCAGTGCTGGGAGGGGCAGCGCACGGCAGGGCGCGGCCACGGCGGCGAGCCGGTTCAGGCCCTCGTCCAGCAGCGCGTCACGACGTTCGACCAAGCCGTCGGTGTAGAGCAGGAGGGTCGCGCCGACCGGCAGGTTCGTGGTGACTTCGGGGCGGCTGCCGCTCGGCAACGTCAGCGCAGGGCCCAGCCCCTCGTCCAGGAAACCGGCGCCGTCGAGTCCGGCGAGCAGCATCGGCGGATGTCCGGCCCGGCTGTACACCAGCCGTCCCGTCGCCGGCTCCAGCCGCAGGCACGCCACGGTGGTGACCTCGGCGCCGGCCACCTGCGCGGCGAAGCGGTCCAGCAGGTCCAGTGCCCGCCCGGGTGAATGGCCGGCGAGCAGCAGGCTCGCCAGCGCGCTGCGCAGCTGTCCCATCACCGCCGCCGCGGCGGAGCCGTTGCCGACGACGTCGCCCACGGCCACCGCGACCTGGCCGTCCTCGAGCTCCAGGACGTCGAACCAGTCGCCGCCGGCCTGCGTTCCCTCCACCGCCGGCACGTACCGGACCGTCACCGCCAGCCGGTCCACCGTCGGCAGCCGGCCGGGCAACAAACTGCGTTGCAGGGTCTCCGCCGTCTCCCGCCGCACGTCAGCCAGCGCGGCGCGCTCGAACGCGGCCGCCGCCTGCGTGGCCAGGGCGGACAGGAACGCGCGTTCCTCCTCCTCGAACAGCCGCCGCTCGGTGAAACTCGCCGACAGCGCGCCCACCACGCGGCCGGCCACCGCCAGCGGCAGCGACACCGTCGCCTCGGTGTCGGGACGCAGCGAGTCCACGGAGTCGGGATAGCGCCGCGCCCATTCGTCCCGGCCGGCCAGCCAGACCGGCCGGCCGGTGTTCGCCGCCTCCGCGAACGGGAAGGCCGCGTCCGGTCTGACCCTGGCGAACCGGTCGACCCGTTCGACACCCTTGCTGTACACCAGATGCAGCCACCCGTCCGAGCCGAGCCGGCACACACCCACCGCCGACGCGCCCAGCGCCCGTGCCGTCCCGTCGGCCAGCACCTCGGCCGCCTCGGCGACGGTGCCGGCCGCGGCCAGCGCCACCGTGATCTCGTGCAGGTGGCGCTGGCGCTGCGCCAGACGCTCCGCGGACACCATCGTCGCGATCCGCTGGCCGAGATCGCGGGCCAGCGCCAGCTCATCGTCCTCGTAGTGGCGGTCGTCGCCGGTGGTCACCAAGGTCAGCAGGCCGACGAGCTGGCCGGCGGCGACCAGCGGAGCCACCAGCACGCTGCGCGTGCCCAACGCCGTCACGGCGGCGTGGCGCGCCGGATCGCCGGCGGTGGCGTCTTCCACCAGGTCGTCGGTGATCTCCGGCAACACGAACGGCTCCCCGGTCCGGTAGACCTCCTCCAGGCGGGGCGGCGCGGCGATCGCGCCCAGGTCCAGGACCTGTTGTGCGACGTCCGCGGGCGCCACGGCGACCGGTCGGTAGCGCCCGTCGGTGCCTCGCAGCCACACGTTCGCCCGGTCGCAGATCTCCGACACGGCGAGCTCGGCGACGGCCGTCAGGCGCTGCTCGACCGTGCCGGGTTCGGACAACGCCCGGCCGGCCGCGGCCAGGAGCGCCGAGGCTCGCTGCTGGCGGCGCTGCTCACTGACGTCGATCAGCACGGAGTGCATCGCCGGGCCTTCGCCGTCCCGGGTCACGTGCACGAGATGGCGCAGCCACACCCATCGGCCGCTCTCGGCGCGCACCCGGTAGGTCAGGGTCAGGTCGCCCCGCGCCTCGGTGACCACCCGGACGGCCTCGTCCCGGTCCTGGGGGTGCAGGATCCGCTGCCACAGGCCGTCCTCCGCCAGCCACTGGGCGACCGGGTAGCCGAGCAGGTCCTCCGTGCGCTGGTTGACGAGGCGGAACCGCAGCGTCGTCGGGTCCTGTTCCCACACGATCGCGTTGAGTCCGGCCAGCAGCGCCCGGAGCTGAGCCGCACCGGCGGTGTTCGGCACCGCCCGCGGCTCCTGTTCCCCCGAAGCCGGGTCGCGGCCGATTTCCGCCCGCACGTCGTCGGCCTGGAACGGATCCACCGTCGCGCTCACGCAAGCACGGTAGCCCGGAACCGTCCGTCTCGGCGCTTGCCATGCCCAGCGGCGCCCGCCCGCTCGCGACGGTCACCAGTTCCGGCTGCCGTTCGCCACCACCTCACCATGTGACGCACCGGGGGCATCGCGGCAAGATCCCGGTCGTCCCGCGCAATCTTCGGTCGAAACCGGAATTCGTGAAATTGTGAATTCCGCGTGCCCGCGAATGTGTACCGGCGCGTGGGGCAGCTGAACCGGAGCATCGCGGCCGGTGGCTCGGTGGGCTCGGTTTCAACGGCACTGACATCGGCGCGGCCCCGGCGCCGACCGTGTTCTCCCTCGACGGCGTCGTTTGTTCGTCGGTGTCGCCCAAGCCTGACGGGGTCGCCGGCACTGCCGGCGACCCCTGATCACGCGTCGGTTCTCAGCCCGCGAGTGCTGAATACAGGCCGGAGGCGATGGGCGTGCCCCAGCCGGTCACCTTGTCGTAGCCGGTGGCCGCACTGTACGAGCCGTTGCTGCCGGACTTGATGTCGTGGAACACCTTGCTGTAGCTGGAGCCCTTGCCGATGCTGGCGAAGGTGGCGTCCAGGTTGCCCTGGTCGCCGCCGAGCTCGTTGTCGAGCAGGGCGGTGATGCCCGACCACACCGGTGCGGCGCAGCTGGTGCCGCCGTACTCGACCCAGCTGCCGGCCGAGTAGATCGCGTACCCGGTGCTGGGGTTGGCGTCCGCGGACACGTCGGGCACGGTCCGGCCGGAGAACGACGTCGACACGCCGCCACCGCCGTCGGCCCAGGCCGTCTCCTTCGACCAGGCGCCGGCGCTGGTCTCGGTCAGCGTGGTGCCGCCGACACCCGACACGTCGGGGTCCGACGCCGGGTAGTCCACGGCGGTGGTGCCGTCACCGCAGTCGTCGGAGCCGCTGTCGCCGGACGCCGCGTAGAAGCTGATGCCCTCGGCGACGCCTTGGGCCAACGCGTCGTGGGTGCTCTGGATGGTGGCCGAGGAGCTGGCGGTCTCGCACTCGCCCCAGGAGATCGAGGTGACGCCGACCTTGTCGTCGGCGGCGATCTGGGCGGCCATGTCGATCTGGCCCTGGTCGCTGTTGGGCGCCTCGTACACGTAGGTCTTGGCCGCGGGGGCGACCGCCTGCACGATCTCGATGTCCAGCTCGACCTCGCCCTGGCCGTCGCCGGGGCTGGAGTTGTAGTTCGCGCCGTCCACCGACACGGTGCTCGGAGTCGGCGAGCCGAGCCCGTAGTTGCTGTCGTAGGTGGAGATGTTGCTGGTCTTGAAGCCGTCGAACTCCCACAGCGCCACGGATTCGCCGCTGCCGGTGCCCAGCCCGCTCACGCCGTAGCCACTCTTGATCTTGCTCGGGGTCAGCCCGGACGCCGCCTTTGACGTGGCGGCCGGCTGCTTCACGGCGTCGGCGTGCAGCACCGCGTGGTTGTCGAGGCCGGTGATCGCGGCGACCGAGCCGGCGATCGCGGCCGGCAGCGTCGGCTCGGTCGCGTTGGCGTAGAACTCGTGGCCGTGCTGGCGGTAGAGCCTCAGTTCGGTGTTGAACGCGTTGCCCACCTGGTCGGCGGTGCCGGTCGCGTCGATCACCTGGCTGTCGGCCTGGTGCGGCGTGACCGACAATCCCCGCGAGGCCAGGAATGCCGACACGGAGTCGACCTCCTGTCGGGTCGGCCCGAACCGCGCGGTGAACTGCGCGGGAGTGAGGAAATGCCGGTATTCGGACGAATGGGGGTCGCCGACCGCGGCCACGAATTTGTCCAGTCCGGCCTGGTCGCGCAGTTTCAGTGAGACGGCGACCGACACCTTGTCGGTCGCGGCCGGCCGGCCGACGGCGACACTGGAGGCGACGGCCGGATTCACGGTGTGCGGGACGGCGACCAGCGGCGTCGTGGCCGCCGACGCCGTGGTCGCGGCGAGCATCGCACCGGCGATGACCGGCAGGGGGGCGATGCTGGCCGCTAATACGCGCAGGGATTTCTTCACGTCACACTCTCTCGCTCAGGGTGTGGGTTCTGTCGTGTTTGCGGAGAATCTTGGCCGTAGTGGGCGGCTCGCAAAAATTTATGGCGCGAATTCGGGCGCAGTCAACAGAACGTCCTTAACCCTGTGGCGGCCGTCAATAGTTACGGCCGCCCGGGACGGCGCAGCGCCGAAATACCTACGAACGTCCGTGGTTGTCGCGGACCGCGACGGAGTACTCACGTGGGCGCGAGCGCCTCGGGTCGCTCGAACGTGATGTGGACGCCTGGGCCGGGATTCTTGACACCGGCGCGGGCCGTGCTTAGCTTGTCGCCGTTCGGGGTTCCGGATACCTCCTGTGAGTGCCCAGGGGTTGTCGGCGACCGTCGAGTGTTAGCGCTAACCAGGCCGGTACCGAGGGGAGCGTCATGCGAGTCGTCGTCATCGGCGGGAGCGGGCACATCGGCACGTTCCTCGTGCCCCGGCTGGTGCGGGCCGGCCATGACGTGATCTGCGTCAGCCGGGGCGCCCGGGCCGCTTATGCCGACGCTCCCGAATGGCGGCAGGTGCGGCAGGTGGTCGCCGACCGGGAACGGGAGGACCGCGACGGGGTCTTCGGCGACCGTGTGGCGGGGCTCGGGCCGGACGTCGTCGTCGACCTGATCTGTTTCACCCTGGAATCCGCCACGGCGCTGGTCAAGAGTCTCCGCGGCGAGGTCGGGCACCTGCTGCACTGCGGTTCCGTGTGGCGCTACGGCCCCAGCGACCGGCTGCCGATCTCCGAGACCACGGGCACCGCACCGGTCGGGGAGTACGGCATCCAGAAGGATCGGATCGCCCGGATGTTGAAGGAGGAGACCGCTTCCGGGGGCCTGGTGACGACGTCCCTGCATCCAGGGCACATCGTAGGCCCGGGGTGGCATCCGGTCGGTCCGCTGGGCAACCTGGACCCCGGCGTCTGGTTCACGCTGTCGGCCGGACAGCCGCTCGCGGTTCCGGGCAGCGGCGCCGAGATGATGCATCACGTGCACGCCGATGACGTCGCCCAGGCTTTCGAGCGGGCGATCGAACACCGGGACGCGGCGGCGGGGGAGGACTTCAACGTCGTCGCCCCGACCGCGCTGAACGTCCGTGGGTACGCGCACATCGCGGCCGGCTGGTTCGGGCAGACCGCGTCGCTGGAATCGGTGACGTGGCAGGAGTTCCGTGAGATCACGACCCCGGAGCACGCGGCGATGAGCTGGGACCATCTCTACCGCAGCCAGTGCTGCGCCATCGAGAAGGCCAGGACGCTGCTCGGCTACGCACCGCGCTACGAGCCGGAGGCCGCCGTGCTCGAGTCCGTCCACTGGCTGGTCGATCACGGTGAGCTCGACGTGGCCCGCTCGCTCGTGGTGTGACCCGACGGGAACCGGGCGGACGGATGCCGCGGAACTCCCAGTCGCCGCCCTGTGCGGTGGACTCGCTCTCGGTGGCTGAGCACCGCAGTCCGTGCGGACCGGGGTCGGTCCGGTGACGATGTTGTTGGTCAACGTGCCAAGACCTTCGACCTCGACGGAGACGACGTCGCGGAGTTGGCTGGTGTGCCGGACAGCAGGACGTCGCCGGGGAACAACGTGATGGTGCGGGCGATGTCCGCGACGACGTAGTGCATGCCCCATTCCATCTCGTTGGTGCTGCTGTCCTGGCGGACCTCGCCCTTGACGGCGGTGCGGATCGCCTCGCCACGGTAGTCCCGGTCATCGACCAGAGTAGCCGGGCAGAACATTTGGGCCCCAACGAGATGTCGGCGAAGATGGCGGGTCAACCGGTTCGCCCCTTGTGAAGTAGTGGTTCCCGTCTTATCGTTCGGTACCAAACGAAAGCCTTCGGGGGAGTGCTGGTGAGCGCTGACGTGCTGGCTCGATCTCGGCGGTGCGCAGCAGTGCCGCGCCCATGGCATCGACCCCGGCGACCTCCTCGCGCGTACCCGCGACGAGGGAGCACGCGCGCTGGTGGACGCCTTCCTCGACAAGATCGCCTGAGGAGTTCCGGCAATGTCTCTTCGCACTCACGAAGACTGGCTGCGTCTCGCCGCCGAGGTGAAGCTGCCGTCGCGGCACTACATCGACGGGGCGGACGAGGCGGGTGACGGGAAGACCTTCGCCGTTGTCTCGCCCCGCGACGGGCGGACCGTCGCCGAGGTCGCCGACGGCGGCGAGCGTGAAGTCGACCTGGCCGTGTCCGCAGCGCGGCGGGCGTTCGACCATGGGCCGTGGCCGCGACTGGCCCCCGCCGAGCGGGGCCGCGTCCTGGTCCGGCTGGCCGATCTGCTGGAGCTGCACCGGGACGAGCTCGCGCTGTGCATCAGCCTGGAGATGGGAAAACCGATCTCCGAGGCGCACACCGTCGAGCTCCGGGCGGCGGCCGCTGCCTTCCGCTGGTACGGACAGTTGGCGGACAAGATCGTCGACGAGTCCCCACAGACCGCCCAGGACACGCTGGCGCTGGTCACGCGCGAGCCCACCGGCGTGGTCGGCGCGGTGGTGCCGTGGAACTTCCCATTGACCCTGGCCTCCTGGAAGGTCGCCCCCGCGCTGGCCACCGGATGCACGGTCGTGCTCAAGCCGTCCGAGTTCTCACCGCTGTCCGCGCTGATGGTGGCCAAGCTGGCGACCGAGGCCGGTCTGCCGCCGGGCGCGCTGAACGTCGTGGTCGGTGACGGCTCCACCGCGGGGCGCGCGATCGGCCTGCATCCGGACGTGGACGTCGTGGCGTTCACCGGCTCCACGGACGTGGGCCGTCACTTCCTCCGATACGCCGCCGACTCCAACCTCAAGCGTGTGTGGCTCGAACTCGGCGGGAAGTCGCCCAACATCATCTTCCCGGATGCTCCGGACCTCGACCTGGCCGCCGCCACTGCCGCCTGGGGAATCTTCTTCAACCAGGGCGAGATGTGCACCGCGCCGTCCCGTCTGCTGGTCCATCGCTCGATCGCGGATCGCATCACCGACGCCGTGGTGGCGCGGGCCCAGGCGTTGCGCGTCGGTGATCCGCTCGACCCCGCCACGGAGATGGGCGCGTTGGTCCGGGAAAGCCACCTGGACCGCGTCCGCGCGCACATCGACGCCGCCGTCGCGGACGGAGCCAGGCTACGTGTGGGCGGCTCGCGGGTGCTCGCGGAGACCGGCGGCAGCTATCTGCGACCCACCGTCTTCGACCACGTCGCGCCGGCGTCCCGGCTCGCGCGGGAGGAGGTGTTCGGACCGGTCCTCGCCGTCCTGGCCTTCGACGAGGTCGACGAAGCCGTGGCGTTGGCCAACGCCAGCGACTACGGGCTGGCTGCGGGGCTGTGGACCTCCGACCTGACGACCGCGCATCGTGTCTCCCGTGCCCTGCGGGCCGGCACGGTGTGGGTGAACTGCTACGAGGAGGGTGACATGACCGTGCCGTTCGGCGGCGTCAAGCTCTCGGGCAACGGACGGGACAAGTCCGCGCACGCCCTCGACAAGTACACCGAGCTCAAGACGACCTGGGTCCAGCTGTGAGCACACGTCCGCTGATCGCGGTGCCCGCCCGGTTCTCCGCCGGCGCCTCGGCGCTTCGCTATGCCGCGGAGGTCAACGCCCGAGCGCTGGTCGAAGCGGTGTGGCGGGCCGGCGGTGAACCGGCGACGATCCACCCGGCGGAAGCCTCACCAGCCGACCTCGCCGTTCGGCTCAGCCGTTTCGACGGTGTCCTGCTGCCAGGGGGCGGCGACGTGGCGCCGGCCGCGTACGGCGCCGATTCGGTGCACGGCGCCGTCTACGACGTCGACCACGTTCAGGACGCCTTCGACCTCGCGCTTGCCCGGGTTGCGTTGGACAGCGGACTGCCCCTGCTGGCCGTCTGTCGGGGACTTCAGGTCGTCAACGTCGCGCTCGGAGGGACCCTTGAGCAGGACATGGGCGGCCCGGACCGGGACCACCGGCATGTCGTGCACGAGGTGCGACTCGTCCACGGCTCTGTGGTCGCCAAGGCGACCGGCGCCGAGTCCTGCGTCGTCTCGTGCTACCACCATCAACGCGTCGATCGGCTCGGCGCCGGACTGACCGCCACGGCTCTCGCGGCGGACGACACGATCGAGGCCGTCGAGCTGCCGAGCACTCCCGGCTGGTTCGCCGCCGTCCAGTGGCACCCCGAGGACACCGCGTCGAAGGATTCGGCGGCCCAGTCGCTGTTCGACGAGCTCGTTCGAGCCGCAACCTAGACCAGGCTCCGCAGGGGACGGAAGAAGCCACGGATGTCGGCGCGCGTTGGCCGACGGCGAGGTCGATCTCGGCGCCGGGGGCGACTGGGTTCGCGTCCGTGCCCAGCTCGCGGCGCTACCCGGCATCGAGGCCCCGACCGTGGAGGCGATCGCCAAGCGTGCCCTCGGCGATCCCGACGCATTCAGCGCCGCCGACCCCGTCGTCCGCCGTGCCGCCCGCAAGCTCGGCTTGACCGCCCTGCCAACGCATTCCGCCGCCTGGCGGCCTTGGCGCGCCTACGCCGTGCAGTATCTGTCCTGAAGGTGTCCCGGTTCGAGCACCGACGAGCCGTCGTCGATGGAGAAAGAAGTGTCAATTCCCCGTCAGGACAACAGTGTTCGGGTGAGCCGGTCGAGTCTCGCCGCGGCCGCCGGGTCGAATCCGTTGGTGTGAAACGATATCCGTTTCCCTGTGTCGGGGGCCGGCCCCGGACCCGCGGCGGCCATGCCGTGGAGCCTCGGCGTCCTTGGCGACCTGCTGTGGACCAGGCTGCCGGAAACCCGGCCGGCACTGGCGGGTCTGCTGGTCCGGGAGATCGAGGACGCCGTGAACGGCGACCGCGAGCTGCTTCCCGCGCTGGCCGGCGACATGGTGTGCCGAAGGCGCTCTGGTTCCCGGTGCTGGAGCTGGCGCTGGATCGGTATCCGGCCGACCGCGACCGGCTCGCCGTGCAGCTGTCGGTGGTGTTCGAGGCCTATCGGGCCGACGGCCCGGACCAGAGCGCGATCCGGTACGCGTTGGAGAACTACCTCTTCGAGTTCTTGGTGGAACCCGGGTACCGGGAGATCGTCGCGGAGGCCCATCCGGAACTGTCCGCGCTGGTGGCCCGGGTGGTGTCGAGCTGACCTCACACGCACATTCCCGGCTCGCGAACCGCGTCGGTCAGCGGCGCGTGGTCACCGAGCCGCTGTCGAGCTGTTGCCGCACGCGGTCGGCGTTGGCGGCTCGGTGTTGGGACTCGTACAGCTCGAGCGCCTCCCGCCAGGCGGTGCGGGCGCGGTCGTGGTGGCCGAGGACGGTGTGCGCGTCGCCGAGCTTGTCGAGGGTGTCGGCGACGCGGGTCGTGTGGCCGAGGTGGCGGCGCAGGGCGAGGGCCTGCTCGTAGTCTTCAACGGCTTGGTGGTGGTTTCCGGCGTGGTGGTTGATGTAGCCGAGGCTGTCCAGGGCGGATGCCTCGCCGTCGGGGTTGTGGCAGCGGCGGAACAGGGCGAGTGCGTCGTGGCAGTGGGCGCGGGCGGAGTTCAGGTCGCCGAGCCGGGCGGCGTACCAGCCGACGTTGTTGAGTGCCCGGCCTTCCCACGTGGGTTGGTCGAGCGTGCGGTACAGGCTCAGGGCCTGGGTGGCGTGGTGCAGTGCCTGCTGGTCACCGCCGTGCGCTTCCCACGCCGCGGCCAGCGCCTGGTGCGTGTGGGCTTGCTGGGCGGGGTCGTGGCAGCGTTCGGCGAGGTCGAGGGCCGCGCTCAGATGCGCGATGGCCTCGTCGCGGCGGCCCAGGTCGCCGTGGGCGCGGCCGAGGAGCCGGTGGGCGGTGATCTGGGACGTCGGGTCGGGTAGGTGTGTCGCGGCGTCCAGCGCCAGCTCCCACACGGCGACCCGGTCCTGGCGGTGTCGCCGCCGCGAGTGGAAGGTCTCCATCGCCCAGGCCAGGTGCCAGACCAGCTGGTGCCAGCGATGGTCCGCGGCGCAGCGCTGGGCCGCCAGCAGGTTGGGGTGTTCCGTGTCGAACCAGGTCAGCGCCGCAGTGGCGTCCGCCGGTGGCTCGGGGGTGGCGCCGGGGGCCAGGGCGTCGAGTGGGACGAACGTACGGTGGGGGTCCAGCAGACGGTCGGCGGCATGCGCGGTGTGCAGGTAGTGGTCGACCACCCGCCTCAGGGCCGCCGACCGTGTGTCCTCGGCGAGGGTGTCGTGGGCGGTGGCGCTGGCGTAGGCGCGGATCAGGTCGTGCATCGAATACCGGCCGTTCGCGCGGCGGCCCAGCAACGACGCATCCTCCAACTCGCGCAGCACCTTCGCCATGCGAGGCTTGGACGCAGCCGTGAGGCCGGCGGCGGCAGGCAGGCCGATATCGGCGCCGGGGGCGATGCCCAGCAGTGCGAACGCCGTGCGTTGCTCGGTGGTCAGGGCGCGCAGGGACCAGGACAGCACCGCGGGCAGGCTGGCGGCGGGGACGTCGTCGTCCAGCGCGTCCAGACCGAATTCGCGGAGTTCGGCGGCGAACTCGGCCAGTGGAATCCCGGGCCGGGCGTGGGCGCGGCCGGCGGTGATGGCCAACGCCAGCGGATAGCGACCGCACGACCGGATCAGATCCGCGACCGCGTCGGGTTCGGCGTCGAGGCGCTTGTCGCCGAGGCGATCCGTCAGCAGCTCGTGTGCCTCGTCCTCGTCGAGAGTGGACAGCGACAGGTGGCGGGCGCCGTACCGGTGCAGGAGCGTCGTGAGCGTCTTCCTGCTGGTGACGAGCACGGTGCAGGTCGGGGTGCCGGGGAGCAACGGGATGACCTGATCGGCCGTGGCGGCGTTGTCCAACACGATGAGCATTCGTTTGTCGGCGATCGTGCTGCGGTAGCAGGCCGCATGCTCGTCGAGGCCGCCGGAGACGCGGGTGGCGTCGACGCCGAGGGCGTCCAGGAATCCGCGCACCGCGGTCAGCGGGTCGAGCGGATCGCTGTCGGGGCTGAAGCCGCGCAGATCCGCGAAGAGTTGCCCGTCCGGGAAGCGGTCCGCGTGCGCGTGGGCCCAGTGCAGCGCCAGCCAGGTCTTGCCGATCCCGCCCGCGCCGGCCAGGGCGGAGATCACCACCGTCGGAGCGTCGCCGGCCTGGTCCAGCTGCGCGGTGAGTTCGGCCAGTTCGCTGCCGCGGCCGGCGAACTGCGCCGGCGGGGTGGGTAGCTGCCGCGGCACCGACTCCGGCATCGCCGCGCGCCGGGCGGTGCCGAGCAGGGACGGGTCGGCGCGGAGGATCCGCTGGTGCAGCTCCTGCAACGCGGGGCCCGGGTCGGTGCCCAACTCCTCGGCCAATCGTGTCCGCATACGCCGGTAGAGCTCCAAGGCATCGGCGGCACGGCCGGCGCGGTAGAGGGCCAGCAGGTACTGGCCGGCAACCCGTTCGTCCAACGGATGCTCGGTCAGGCGCGCGGACAGCTCGTCGACCAGGTCCTCGCCGTGTCCCAGGCGTAGGCGCGCGTCGGCGAGATCGTGTTGGGCGAGCAGACGTTGCTGGTGCAGCCGGTCGCGCTCCGCGCTTGCCCAGGTGCCCTCCAGACCCGCCAGGGCCTCCCCACGCCACAGTCCGAGGGCCTCGGTCAGCAGGGTCACGGCCTGGGCGTCGGTGGTGGCCGCCCGGGCCTGGTCGCCCAGGTCACGAAACCGCTGCACGTCCACCGCTGTCCGCTCGGCCACCAGGACGTATCCACCGGATCGCGCCAACAGTCTCGCGCTGCCCACCGCGCGCCGCAGGCGCGACACGTAGCTCTGGAGGGTGCCTCGCGCTCGCTGAGGTGGATCGTCGCCCCACACGCGCCGCACGAGATCGTCGACGGAGACCACGCGGTTGGCGTCGACGAGCAAGATCGCGAGCACCAGACGCTGCCGGGCCGGCCCCAGCACGACCGGTTCCCCCGCGACGTCGGCGGTGACCTCGCCCAGTACCCCGAACTCCATCACGCAAGCCCCCACCATCGCCGCAGTCGTCAGGCTCCCGACCACCTCGATATTGGGCGTGACCAGCGGAATGCAGCGGTTTGCAAGCAGTTCGGGCGAACGGTAGCACAGTGCGGGATCACGACAATTCGGCTTGAACGCCGTCGGACCCGCAAGCGCAAGTCGCCTGACCCAAGCCCCCGATGGACGGCGCCGAGGAGGGCGAGTACCCTCACCGCCCGTGAAGACTTGATAAGTTTTGCAATTGTGGATCTGTGAAAGGTGGGCGTGTTCGATCCTCTCGCGGCGGGACAGGGGAGGATCACGGCATGACGACGAGGGCGGGGTGGTCCGCGTGAGCAGGCCGCTGTACCAGCTGAAGGCCGAGTTCTTCAAGACGCTGGGGCATCCGGCGCGGATCCGGGTGCTGGAGCTGCTCAGCCAGCGCGAGCACGCGGTGGCCGAGATGCTGCCCGAGGTCGGCATCGAGGCGACCAACCTCTCCCAGCAGCTGGCGGTGCTGCGCCGGGCCGGTCTGGTGGTCACCCGCAAAGAGGGCTCGAACGTCTACTACTCGCTGACCAGTCCGCAGGTGGCCGAGCTGCTGGCGGTGGCCCGGTCGATCCTGACGGGGGTGCTGTCCGGCCAGATGGAACTGCTGGAAGACCTCCGGACGGCCGTGCCGGGCACGGCTTCGGAACTACCCGCCTCGGAGTCGCCGGGCGGCTGAGCCGCGGGCGCGCCCCGCTGCTCCGGACGTGGCAGAAGGGGAGCAGGGAAGTGCTGCGGTTGTGGCGCAGGATCTGGAGAATCGGACGGGCCGCGGAGCCGGCCCCGGCCGGCCCGGTCGGTGACCGGCCGGCGGTCGCGGCGGGGTGGCGGGGTTCGGTGCAGGTGCGCCACGTCGACGCGGGATCGTGCAACGGCTGCGAGATCGAGATCGCGGCGGCGTTCGGACCGGTGTACGACGCCGAGCGGTACGGCGCCCGGTTGGTGGCTTCACCCCGGCACGCGGACGCGCTGTTGGTGACCGGGCCGGTGACCCGCAACATGGCGGAACCCTTGCGCCGCACCCATGACGCGGTGCCCTCGCCCCGCGTTGTCGTCGCGGTCGGCGACTGCGCCCGTGACTGCGGCGTGTTCGCCAGCGCCTACGGGGTGGTCGGTCCGGTCCGCGACGTCATTCCGGTCGACCTGGAAGTCGCCGGCTGCCCGCCCCGACCGGAGGCGATCACCGAGGCGCTGCGGAAGCTGACCGGCCGGTGAATCCCACCGGTCTCGCGCTCGGCGTCGCACTGGTGTTGGGTGTGTTCGCCGCCGTGCTCGGCGCGGCCACCCGGAAGCACCTGCGTGCCCGCGCTGTCGGAGCCGTGACCGCACTGTGTGGGGCTGCCGGGACCATCGCCGGCATCAGCGCGATGTGCGGGACGCGGTACTACGCCGCGTTCCCGGCGCTGTTGCCGCTGTCCGGAGTGACGATCACCGTCGACTCGACGAGCGGCTTGTTCCTGGCTGTCACCGGGGCGGTCGCGTTCGTGTCGGCCGTCTACGGCGTCGGCTACGCCCGCGCCGACGCCAATGGCCGGTTGCCGCAGGCGGTGTTCCCGCTCTTCGTGATCACGATGATGCTGGTCGTCTCGGCCGGCAACGTGGGCGCGCTGTTGGTGTGCTGGGAGTTGATGGCGCTCTGCTCGCTCGTGCTGGTGCTCACCGAGCATCACCGGCGGCCGGAGGTCGCCCGGGCCGGCCGCTGGTACGCCGTGATGACCCACCTCGGCTTCGTGGCGATTCTGGCCGGCCTGCTGGTGTTCACGGCTGCCGCTGACGACGACACGTTCCCGGCTCTGCGCGTCGCCGCGCACCACCTGTCGCCGACGACCGCGTCGGTGGTGTTCGTGGCCACCCTGCTGGGTTTCGGCTCGAAGGCCGGCGTGGTTCCGCTGCACGTGTGGCTGCCCCGCGCGCATCCGGAAGCGCCCAGCCACGTGTCCGCGCTGATGTCGGCGGCGATGGTCAACCTCGGCGTGTACGGCATCGTGCGGGTCGGCTTCGACCTGCTGGGCGGCGGGCAGCGCTGGTGGTGGCTGCTGACCCTGGCGCTGGGCGGGATCTCCGCGGTCTACGGGATCCTGCACGCCGCGATGAGCACGGACCTCAAGCGGCTGCTGGGGTACTCGACCACCGAGAACATGGGGCTGGTGCTGATCGGGCTCGGCGCCGCCGGCCTGGTCGCCGACGATCCCGTGGTGGCCGGGCTGGCGTTGGCGGCGGCCTTGCTGCACATGGTCAACCACGCCGCGTTCAAGACGGTCCTGTTCCTGGCCGCCGGTTCGGTCCAGCGCGGCGCGGGAAGCCGGGACCTGGACGCGCTCGGGGGGCTGTCCGGTCCGATGCCGTTCACCACCGCGGCGTTCGGGCTCGGTGCGCTGGCTGCCTCGGCGCTGCCGCCGGGCACGGCTTTCGTGTCGGAGTGGCTGCTGCTCCAGGCGCTGATCCACGCCCGGCCGAGTGCCGGCGCCGCTGCCGTCGTCATGATGCCGATCGCCGTCGCGGCGGTGGCGCTGACCGCCGGCCTTGCCGTCGCCACCTTCGTCAAGGCGTTCGGCGTCGGGTTCCTGGGCCGGCCGCGAAGCGCGGGTGCCGCCGCGGCGCGGGAGAGCCCGGCGTCGATGACGGCCGCGCTGGGCATCGCCGTCGCGGTCTGCGCGGTGCTCGCGGTGCTGCCGACCATCCTCTTGTCGCAATTGGGTTCGCTGGCCAGCGGCCTGCTTCGTACGGGCTCGCCCGCAGCGATGGACGGCATAGTCGTACGACTCGTAGGGGTCTCGGGTGCGTTGTCACCGCTGATGCTGGCCGTCGTGTCGGTCGGGGCGGCGCTGGGGCTGGTGGCAGTCGTGCGGCTGGTACTGACGCGGCAGGCACGCCGCGCGGCGCGGTTGTGGGACTGCGGCGCCGGTCCGCTGTCGGCACGGATGGAGTACACCGCCACCTCGTTCGCCGAGCCGCTGCAACGGGTCTTCGACGACGTGGTGCAGCCGGAGACCGATGTGGACGTCACGCACGCGCGCGAGTCCGCATACCTGGTGGAGGCCATCGAGTTCCGCAACCGGGTGCTGGACCGGATCGAACGGTGGCTCTACACCCCGCTGCTGCGGGCGGTCAGCGTCTGGGCCGCCGCGGCGCGGCGGCTGGCCACCGGCAGCGTGCACCGCTATCTCGGCTACGGCTTCTACACCTTGTGCGGCCTGCTGATCCTCTTGGCGGTGACCCGATGAGTGCCCTGGGCATCGTCGGCGGCGTGGTCCAGCCGCTCGCGGTGGTGGCCGGATCCCCGGTCCTGGTCGGGATGATGCGGCAGGTGCGAGCCCGGCTGGAGGGCCGAGCCGGGCCGGGAATCGCCCAGCCATGGCGGGATCTGCGCAAGCTGTTCGGCAAGGAGCCGATCGCACCGCGCGGCACCGGCGTCGTGTTCCGGGCGGCGCCGTACGCGCTGGTCGCCACCACGCTCGTGGTCTCCTTCGTCGCCCCGCTGGCTACCGTCGACTCCCCGCTGGACCCGGTCGCCGATCTCTTCGCCGTCGTCGCCCTGCTGACCGCCGGCACGGTTGCGCTCGCGCTCGCCGGGCTGGACACCGGCACCGCGTTCGGCGGCATGGGCGCGAGCCGCGAGATGACCATCGTCGCGCTGGTCGAGCCGACCCTGCTGGTGGCCGTCTTCGCGCTGTCGGTCCCGGTGGGGTCCACCAATCTGGCCGCGATCGTGTCCTCGACGCTGCGCGACCCGGCTCGGGCGATCTCGCCGGCGAGCCTGCTGGCCGCGGTCGCGCTGGTCATCGTGATCGTCGCGGAGACCGGGCGGCTGCCGGTGGACAACCCGTCCACGCACCTGGAGCTGACCATGGTGCACGAGGCGATGGTGCTGGAGTACGCCGGTCCGGACCTGGCGCTCGTGGAGCTGGCGTCGGCGATGCGGCTGGGCGTGTTTCTCGCGCTGCTGGCCAATCTGTTCGTGCCGTGGGGAATCGCCACCACAGCCGGGCCGTTCGCGGTGCTCGGCGGCGTGCTGGCCCTGGCGGTGAAGGTCGTGGTGCTCGGACTGGCGCTCGCCGTCGGCGAGGTGTTCCTGGCCAAGCTGCGCCTGTTCCGCGTGCCGGAGCTGTTGGCCGGGTCGTTCCTGCTGGCGCTGCTCGCCGTGGCCGCGTCGTTCTTCCTGGCCTGACAAGGAGGTGTGCCGCGATCGTGAGTGAGACGACCTACGTGCAGCTGCTGTATCTCGCCTGCGGCGGACTCCTGCTGACCTCGGTGCTGATGCTGTGGCGCCGCGAACTGGCAGTGCTCATCCGGGTGTTCGCCGTGCAGGGCTTCGCCCTGGCCGTGATCGCCGGCCTCGCCGCGCTCCACCACGGCGGCATCGAACTCGGCGCCGTCGCGGTCGGTATTCTCGTTCTCCGGGTCGGAATTCTCCCCTGGTTGCTGCGACGCGCCGTGGCGGCGGTCGGTCCGGCGAGCCGGGAAACGCGGCCGTTGGTCAATGTCGCCGCGTCGTTGCTGGTCGCCGCGGTGCTCACGCTCCTGGCCTACGCGGTGTCGCGGCCGCTGGTGGAACTCGCCCCGGCGGCGGCGACCAGCGCGATCCCGATCGGCGTCGCGGTCGTCCTCATCGGGTTCTTCGTTCTGATCACCCGGCGTCGGGCGCCGTCGCAACTGGTCGGGTTCTTGTTGATGGACAACGGCATCACCGCCGTCGGCCTGCTGACCACCGCCGGCGTCGCGCTGACCGTCGAGCTGGGCGTGGCGCTCGACGTGCTGCTCGCCGTGCTGGTGTTGCAGATCCTGACCGGGCGGATGCGCGAGACGTTCGGTGACACCGACGTCGCCGAGTTGCGGGAGTTGCACGACTGATGATCACGCTGCTGATGCTCGCCCCGGTCGGGCTGCCGGTGCTCGGCGCGTTGGCCTATCTCCTGTTCGGCTGGCGTCCGGCGACGGCCTGGATCGCCGCCGGGGCGGCCGCAGGTGAGCTCGCGGCGGCCATCGGCCTCGCCGCAGTCGTCGACCTGAGTGGTCCTCAGATAGCGGTGGGCGGTCTGGCCCGTGTCGACGCGCTGTCGGTCTTCATGCTGCTGGTGATCGGAACCGTCGGGCTGCTGGCCACCGCCGCCTCCCCGTCCTACCTGGCGGCCGAGATCCGCGCCGGCCGGGCGAGCATGCGGACCGCGGCCCGGCACAGCCTGCTCGTGCAGGCGTTCCTCGCGGCGATGGCGAGCGCGGTGCTGGCCGCCGACCTCGGCGGGCTGTGGATCGCGATCGAGGCGACCACGATCGTCACGGCGTTCCTGGTCGGTCAGCGCCGCACCCGGGCGGCCGTGGAGGCGGCGTGGAAGTACGTGGTGATCTGCTCGACCGGCATTGCCCTGGCACTGCTGGGCGCGCTGCTGCTCAACTACGCCGCACAGCACACACCGGTGAGACCCGGCCTGAACCTGGTCGGCCTGATCGCCGCCGCGCACACGCTCGACCCTGCGGTGACCAAGATCGCGGTGGCCATGCTGGTGATCGGCTTCGGCACCAAGGCCGGACTCGCGCCGCTGCACGCCTGGCTGCCCGACGCGCACAGTCAGGCCCCGGCGCCGGTGTCGGCGCTGATGTCGGGCGTGCTGCTGTCCGTGGCCTTCTACGCGATCCTGCGGGTCAAGCTCGTCGCCGACGCCGTGCTCGGCGCCGGCTTCGCGCGGGCGCTGCTGCTGGTGATGGCGCTGGCTTCGCTCGCGCTGGCGGCGTCATTGCTGATCGCGCAGCGCGACTACAAGCGGATGCTGGCCTACTCCAGCATCGAGCACCTGGCGCTGATCGCCACCGGCGCCGCAGTCGGCGGCCCGCTCGCCATGGCCGCGGTGTTGCTGCACATGTTGGGCCACGGCCTGGCCAAGGGCGTCCTGTTCCTCGGCGCCGGGCAGCTGTCTCAGACGGACGGCACCAGCCGCATCGCTCAGATCCGGGCCGTTGCCGCGCGGCAGCCGGTCCTGGCGGGGTGTCTGGGGTTCGGCGTGCTGGCGCTCATCGGGCTGCCGCCGTTCAGCATCTTCGCCAGTGAACTGGGCATCGCGCGCGCCGGGTTCGCCGCCGGCCTGGGCTGGTTCACCGCGATCGCGCTGTCACTGACGGCGGTCGCCGGGGCGGTGCTGGTGATTCACGTGAGCCGGATGCTGCTGGGCACTCCGGCGGAGGGGCCCGGCGCGGCCACGGCATCGCCGCGGCTGCCGGCCGCGGCCGGCGCCGTGCTGCTGGCCGGGCTCACGCTGAGCGCCGCGCTCGGCGTGACCGCAGGACCGCTGACCGGTCTGCTGCACTCGGCAGCAGTGATCGCCGTGGGGACGCCATGACACACACCTTCGGTGACCTCGTCGGTCATCGCCGCACTGCCCGGGTCATCGCGCCGGACGAACTGGCGGAACACGTCAAAGGGCTGCTCGCCGTCGGATACCGCCCGGCGTTGGTGGCCGGCCACGACGACACCACCCGGCTGCGAGCGGTGTACCTGTTCACCCAGGCCGGCAGCGACCATCGCGTCGAGCTGCACGTCCCGCTCGATCGCGCCGCCGAGCGGTTGCCGAGTCTGGCCGGCCTGTCGTTCCCGATCGGCCGCTTCGAGCGGGAGATGCGGGATCTGTTCGGCATCGTGCCGGCGGAGCATCCGCTGCCGCGCCGCCTGGTCCGACACTTCCACTGGCCGCGAGGCTGGTACCCGATGCGCGCCGACGCCGGTGATCCGCCCGAGTTCGGCGACGTCGACGGCCCGTACCCGTTCCGCACCGTGGAAGGCCCCGGCGTCTACGAGATCCCCGTCGGCCCCGTGCACGCCGGCATGATCGAACCCGGTCACTTCCGGTTCTCGGTGGTGGGGGAGACGATCCTCAACCTCAAGGCCCGGCTGTGGTTCGTCCACAAGGGACTCGAGAAGCTGTTCCAGGGCCGTCGGCCGGACCAGGGCGTCGAACTGGCCGAGCGCATCAGCGGCGACACCGCCGTCGGCCACACGCTGGCGTACTGCATCGCGGTGGAGGACGCGCTCGACATCTCGGTGCCCGCCGCCGCTCGGCGGGACCGGGCGGTGCTGCTGGAGCTGGAACGGCTGCACAACCACGTCGCCGACATCGGCGCGCTGTGCAACGACGTCGGACACGGCATCCTCCACGCGCACGCCGGACGCATTCGGGAGTGGCTCCTGCGGGCCAACGAGGAGATCACCGGGCACCGACTGCTCCGCGGCGCCATCCGGCCGGGGACCACGCGGCTGCTCGCGGCGCCTGACACCGAGTTCCTGGCAACCATCGCCATGGACGTCGCGGAGATCGCGGGGCTGGCCGTCGAACACAGCGTCGTCCGTGATCGGTTCGGTGGGACCGCGCGCCTGACCGCCGGCCAGGCGGCCGATCTCGGCGTGCTCGGCTACGTGGCCCGCGCGAGCGGGCTGACCTTCGACGCCCGCCACGACCACCCGTTCGTCAGACCGCCGCTGCCGCGGAGTGCGCCGTCACACACCGAGGGGGACGTGCTGTCCCGGTTCCTCATCCGCAACGGGGAGATCCAGGAATCCGTCGCCTGGATCTCCGCGCTGCTCGACGGGGCCGCGGACCTTGAGCCGGACCTGCCCGGTGTCGCGGCGCGCTCCGGCGTGGGCATCGTCGAGGGGTGGCGCGGCGCCATCGCGCATCGGGTCGAGATCGCCCGCGACGGCACGCTGTCGCGCGTGAAGGTCGTCGATCCCAGCTTCTTCAACTGGCCGGCGCTGCCGGTCGCGCTCGCGGACACGATCGTCCCGGACTTCCCACTGGTCAACAAGAGCTTCAACCTGTCCTACGCCGGCAACGACCTGTAGCGGAGGAGACCGCCGACACAGCGCGGGAGAGTTGCAATAGTCTTCAATTGCGCAGAGCATGAGGTCGTTGTACCGGCAGCCGCTGGAGGGGCCGAGTTCGATGGGTGAGTTCGTCACGACGCTGCACGACAGCGTCCTGGACGTCCAACGCGATATCCGTCAGGCCAGGAGTGGCGGTGACGGCTACCGCGAGCAGCTGTTCTCCGGCCGGCTCGTCGACCTGCTCGCCGTCGCCCAGCGACACGACGTGGACGTCGACGGCTGGGTGGATTCGGACATTCTCGCCGTCCTCGGCGACCGGAACGGGTGACGGCGATGGGACGTCCGCCGCGCCTGGCCGTCATCGGCGACGCCGACACCGACCGACCCCCCGACATTCCCGACCTACGGGTCGTGCCGGCCACGGCCGCGCTGCTGTCCCGCCCGATCGATGTCGATGCCGTCTACCTCGGTGGGGTGGACCAGGTTCGTGCCCGTCGCCTCAAAGCCGACTTCACGACGAGGTCCGGCGTGCCGTGCCTCACCCGCGAGGAGATGACCGCGGTCGGCCTCGCCGGACGCCTGTTGGTGCTGCTGACCAGAACCGGTCGACCGCCGGCGGCGGCGCGCGTGGTGATCGTCGAGTCGACTGCTATTCCGACGCTGTGCCCGCTGCTGCTGGCATTGGGGGTGGGGGACATCGTGTCATGGGAGCCCACCGACGCCTTGAGCTACCCGCTGCGCCGCATCACCTATCGCTCCGACGCCGTGATCGACCCGCTTGGTGGCGGCGTGCCGGTCGTCCTGCCGTCGACGGATGAGGGCCAGCCGCCGCTGGTGGCGGCCGACGACCCGGGTTACCCGCTGCTCGCGTTACCTGGGCTGGTGCGGGCATTACTCGCCAAGCCCGGTGCCCAGGCCGACTTCGATGTCCTGAGGGCCTGTGCATACGCGCTGGCCGCTCGCACCCGGGAAGGCCGATGGTTGCCGGATCAAGGTGATTCCGAGCTGACGCCGATGGTCCTTGCGATGGCCGGTCGAGTGCTTTCTCGCCTCCACATCGACCGATGACGGGCTTGCGGTGCACAGGACGCGCGTCGTAGTTCCCGGTGCGGTTCACTCTCCTGGCCGTGCCCCGTTTCGGTGATTGACGCGGGTAGTCGTTGTGGTTCGGACGCGACCCACTAGGGTTGAAGTCCGCGAAATCCGTGTCCGTTCCCGAGAGGGGCAAGATGCCGTCGTCGGATCTGGGGTACGCCGCGCCGAGTTCGGTTCCGGTCGGGGTGGACCCGACGCGGGCGAGCATCGCCCGCGTGTACGACGCGGCGCTGGGCGGCAAGGACAACTACGAGATCGACCGCCTGGTGCTCCAGCAGGTCGCCACTCGGGCGCCCGAGGTTCGGGATCTGGCGTGGTCCAACCGCAACTTCCTGATCCGCGCCGTGCGGTTCGTGGCCGAGCAGGGTGGGATCACGCAGTTCCTGGACTGCGGCTCCGGCTTGCCGACCGCGGAGAACACGCATCAGGTCGTGCAGCGGGTCAATCCGGACACCGCGGTGGTCTACGTCGACAACGACCCGGTGGTGCTCGCGCACGGCCGCGCCCTCCTGGAGGACGCGCCGCACACCCACGTCGTCGCCGAGGACATCTTCAATCCCGGGCTGATCCTGGCCAACGAGGAGATCCGCCGCTACATCGACTTCGATCAGCCGTTGGCGCTGTTGCAGGTGGGCACGTTGCACCACTACAACGCCGATGACGGCGCGGACATGATGCGCGAGTACATCGAGGCCTTGCCCAGCGGCTCGTTCGTGGTCGTCGCGCACTTCTTCGACCCGGAGACGCCCGGCCTGACCGAGTTGGCCCAGAAGATGGAGCAGCTGTTCATCCACAGCCCGATGGGGTCCGGTCGGTTCCGCACGGAGAGGGAGATCCTCGCGTTCGTCGAGGGGCTCGAGATCATGCCGTACGGCCTGAACAAGGAACCCGGTCTGGCGCTGTGCGACAACTGGTGGCCGGACGGTCCGAGGCTGACCCCGCTCAACCAGGTGGAGCAGTGCATCGCCGCCGTGGTCGCCCGCAAGCCCTGACGGAGAAGTCATCGTGTCGGGTTCCGACGTCGGTCGCCGGCTCTGACCGGCGGTTTCATGCGGCCCGTTCCCGACGCTGGACGCCGAACGGGGTGATGCCGAGGCCCCCGACGCCCCGACATCACCCCAGCCGGGCGGACGCGGACTCCGTATCCATCCGAGGGGCCGCCCGGCAAGCTCCGGCACAGAGACAAGCAGCCGGACTCGTGGTCACAGCCCCGAACGGTCGGCAGACCCATTCGGAGCTGATCGGTGTACATCCTCCGAGCTGTACGGCGTAGCGCCAACCGCCGAGCAGGTCGTCCGCCAATACTCCGATCGGACGCGCTGATCTCGCACTCCGATGGCGGTGCCGGCGCCGGCGCTCACTGGGCGGGGCGATCGGCCGGCTGGACGGCATGAAGTGGAGGGTGTGTGCGAACGCGACAGGTCACCGTGCTTGGCAGTTGCGGTGCCTTCCCGGAGCCAGGGCGTGCGTGCAGCGGGTTTGCGGTGGACTGGGACGGCTACCGCTTGGTGCTCGACCTCGGTTACGCCACACTGCCGCGTCTTCTCGCGCACTGGCCGGACGGCGCCGTGGATGCCGTTGTCATCACCCATGAGCACCCTGACCACTGCATCGACCTGCATGGGCTGTTCCGGATGCGGTTCTACGGTGCCCCCGGCCGAGCGCGGCTGCCGCTGTACTGCCCGCCGGGTGTGCTCGACCGGCTCAGCGGCCTGGAACCCGATGTCGATCTGCGGGCGGTCTTCGACATGCACCTTCTGCCCGGCACGCACCGGGTCGGGCCGTTCGACCTGACAGGAGTGCCGCTGCCGCACTACGTGCCCAACGCAGGCATTCGGTTGCAGGCCGACGGGGTTGCTCTTGCCTACTCCGGCGACACCGGCCCGAGTCCACTGCTCGCCGAACTCGGCCGGGACGCCGACCTGTTCATCGTCGAGGCCACCGATCGCGTCGGCGAGACGCAGCAGACCACCCGGAACCTGATGACCTCTCGCGAGGCCGGCCGGTGGGCGCGGCAGGCCGGGGCCCGCAGGCTGATGCTCACCCATTTCTGGCCGGGCAACGACCGGACAGTCTCGGTGGCCGCCGCTCGCGCCGAGTTCGACGGTGACGTGCTGGCGGCGCAGGAGAACCTGGTCGTCGCGCTCGGGTCGGCCAAGTCGCCCCACGATCGCTGAGACCGTCCCGGGGACCTCGACGTCGAACTCGTCGAGGCCGAAGTCGATCTCGAGTCCTTCAGGCTAGCCGGAATGTGCTATGCCGGCGGCCTTGCCATCCTCGAGTCATGGCCTTGCGCTGTCTTCTCGTCGACGACAGTGCTCGCTTCCTCCAGGCCGCCAAGGCGCTGCTCGAACGCGAAGGACTGGTCGTCGACATCGCCTCGACCGTCCCCGACGCGCTACGACGCGCCGGGGCGTTCCGGCCGGACGTGGTGCTCATCGACATCGACCTCGGCGACCAGAGCGGGTTCGACCTCGCGCGGCGGTTGGACGAGCATCGGTTCGACGACCGGGACGACACGAACGGGCCCGGGATCATCATGGTGTCGACCCATCAGCGGGAGGACTTCGAGGAGCTCATCGCGGACAGCCCGGCGCTCGGATTTCTCGCCAAGTCAGCCCTGTGCGCCGGCGCCGTCCACGAGCTGCTCCTGGGCGCCCCCGGCCAGTCCTAGCGGGATTCGAGGAAGGCGACGACCGCCAGCACGCGGCGGTGATCATCGCCGCTGTCGGGGATCCGCAGCTTGGTGAGGATGTGCTGCACGTGTTTCTCGACGGTCCCCTCGGTGACCCACAGCTGACGGGCGATTCCGGCGTTGGACCGTCCCTCCGCCACGAGTGCGAGCACCTCACGCTCACGCGCGCTGAGCGCGGCCAGCGGGTCGTCCTTGCGACTGGCCCGGAGCAGGTCCTGCACCAGCACGGGGTCGACGACGACATCGCCCCGCGCGATCCGCTCCACGGTGTCGACGAACTCGTTCACATCGACGACGCGGCTCTTGAGCAGGTAGCCGACGCCCCGCCCGCTGGCCAACAGCTCCAACGTGTGTTCCACCTCGACGTGCGCGGAAAGCAGGAGCACCCGCATCCGGGGATACCGCGTGCGGATCGTCCGAGCCGCCGCGAGCCCCTCGGTGTGCTGTGTCGGTGGCATCCGGATGTCCAGGATGACCAGGTCCGGGACGTGTTCCTCGACCAGGGCGAGGAGTTGGGCGCCGTCACCGGCCTGCCCCACCACGTCGAAGCCGAAGCGCTCGAGCAGGCTGGTGATGCCCTCGCGGAGCAGGACGTCGTCGTCCGCCACGACCACCCGTCTGCGGTTGGTCGTGGTGCCGTCCTCCGAAGATCGCGGACCGGGCCGCTTCGCCGCATCCATTTGTCCGTTATGGGGACCCTAGTCCCTTACGCGTCGCGAGGCGACCGACTGTACTGGAGGCCATGCACAGGAGACTATCGTGGGCGGCCTGATCCTCCGCGTGCTCGGCGGGTGCGCCCTGCTCGCGATCACGGAGGGCATCCTGCTCGTCGTCCTGCTCAGCGCGGTCATCGTCGAGCGCGAGTCGGCGCAACTCGCGAGGCACTCTCAGGAATTGCTCACGAGCTCGAGCCGACTCGAGAGGCTGCTCGTCGACGTGGAGACGGGCGGCCGTGGCTTCCTGCTCACCGGCGACGAAAGGTTTCTCGAGCCCTGGAACACCGCGCGCGCCGCGATCCCCGCGGAGAGCGTGAACCTCCAGCGGCTGTCCGACACCCCCGAACAGAGGGACCAGTCCCGGCGGATCACCCAGGGCATCGAGTCCTACGTCGCGCGGTATTCGGTGCCCATGGTGGGTGCCGCGCGCCGGAACGATCCCTCGGTGCGCAGTGTCGCGGCGATCGACGACGGGAGGCGGCGTGTGGATCTGATCCGGACCGATTTCGAGCGCCTCGACCTGACCGAGCGCGGCGTGGCCGTCGCCCGCGACGAGCAGGCCGCGGCCACGGCCGGCCAGGCGGTGGTCGCGGTTGCGGCCGGCGTCGCCGGATCGGTGTTGCTGATCCTGCTTTTCGCCGGCTACATGACACGTGCCGTCATCCGCCCCGTGCGCCGAGCGGCGGCCATGGCCGATCGGCTCGCCGGCGGCGAACTCGCCACTCGTATCCCCGAGACCGGCGCGGCCGAGATCCGAACACTGGAGCGCTCGTTCAACAAGATGGGACGCTCGCTCGAGCAGAACCGCGACGAGCTCACCCAGTTCGCCGATGAGCAGGCGGCGCTGCGGCGAGTGGCCACCCTCGTCGCGCACGCGGAGCCGCCGCCCGCCGTCTTCACCGCCGTGACCGAGGAGGCGGGCCGGGTCCTCGGTGCCGACGGCACGCGGCTGCTGCGTTACGAGGCCGACGGCACGGCGACCACGGTCGCCAGCTGGGGCGCGGCCGGTTGCGAGGTGGTGGTCGGAGCCCGCGTGCGGCTGGACGCCGAGAGCGTCGCGTCCCAGGTGTTGCGCACCGACGAGCCCGCGCGGATCGAGGGCGTTGTCGAGGCGCTCGGCGGAGACGTCAGGTCGGCGGTCGGGGTCCCGATCCTCGTCGAGGGAGCCCTGTGGGGAGTGATGAAGGCACTGTCGACTCGGGACGAGCCGCTGCCCGAGGACACCGAGAACCGCTTCGCCAACTTCACCGATCTGGTCGCGACCGCGATCGCCAACACCCAGGCGCGTGCCGACCTGGCCGCCTCCCGGGTGCGCGTGGTGGCCGCGGCCGACGAGACTCGCCGGCGGATCGAACGCGATCTGCATGACGGCATCCAGCAGCGGCTCGTCTCGCTCGCGCTGGATCTGCGGGCGGCCGAGGCCGGGGTGCCGGCCGAGTTGCCCGGGCTGCGGAGCGAGCTGTCCGAGGTCGCCTCCGGGTTGGCGGCGGCGGTGGACGAACTGCGCGAGATCGCGCGCGGGATCCACCCCGCGATCCTGTCCGAGGGTGGTCTGGGTCCCGCGCTCAGGGCGCTCGCCCGCCGCTCAGCCATCCCGGTCGAGCTCGACGTGCAGGTCGGGAGCCGACTCGCACCGTCGGTCGAGGTCGCGGCGTACTACACGGTGGCGGAGGCGCTTGCCAACGCGACGAAACACGCGCGGGCGTCAGTGGTCCGCGTCGAAGCGGCTGTGCGGGGGGACCGGCTGCACGTCGCGGTCCGTGACGACGGCGTTGGCGGCGCCGATCCGGCACGTGGCTCCGGCCTGATCGGGCTCACCGACCGGATCGAGGCCCTGGAAGGCCGGATGACCGTCGCCAGCCCACCGGGCCTGGGTACCTCGCTGAAGGTGGAGCTGCCCCTCGGCGTGGACGAGTGACAGTTCCGGCTAGCTGGTACGCGGGGCTGCCGGTGAGCACCCAGGGCAAGACGCCCGTTCGCTGCGACGACACGCGCCCGCTCAACCGCGAAGCTTTTGGTCGCAAGGAAATCATCGTCGAGCATCGGGACGTGGGATGTGTGCGACCGAGAAGCTGGAGAACCGAGACGGACACCCGCGGTGAACGGTATGGCCGGCGACCGGGACCAGGCGATTGCCACGGCCATCGGCAGGCTGGCCAGCGCGGACAACGTGCCGGTCAGGCTTGAGCATGTCTGCCGCGCCGGCGCGGCCGCGCTCGGCGTCGCCGGGGTGAGCCTGTGCACGATCGGCGACCTCGGGCTGGGCGAGCCGGTCTACGCGACCGATGCCGTCAGTGAGCGCGCGATAGAACTGGAGATCACCGTCGGCACCGGTCCGGGCATGCAGGCGCTGCGGAACGGCAACGTGGTGATGTCGGCCGATCTGGACAGCAGCACCAGCCTGCACCAGTGGCCCGCGCTGGTCCCGATGTTGAGCGCTCTCGGCGTGTGCGCCGTGTTCGCGTTCCCGCTGACCGCCGGCGAGATCACGGTCGGCGTCCTCGAGCTGTATCGCGCCGGACCCGGCGCGTTGCCGATGGCGGCAATGGCCGATGGGCAGCTTTTCGCGGACTACGCCATGGCATTGCTGCTCGACAGCGATTACTGGCGGCCCGGGAGCGATGTGGAGGACGTGCTCGCCGGCACGTTGCCGGAACAATGGAGGCGGGTGAACCTGGCGACCTGTGTCATTGCGGCCCAGCTTGGCATCGGCGCGACGCAGGCGTACCAGCGCCTGCGCGCGTACGCGTTCACTGTGGACTGTCAGCTGCGGCAGGTCGCCGACGCCGTGTTGGAGGGGTGCATCGAGCTCACACCGTGATCCTGCACGGTACGGGTCGTCGGCACCCGGGGTCAGCTGTCGTTGTCCCGGTGGGCGCGCACGGCAGCGCTGGCCTGGGTGATCAGGGTGAGCGCCTCGGCCGGATCGCGTACCTCGGATGCCCGCTGACGGATGTGGTGGCGATGCTCGGCCGGCGCGACGGTCAGATGCCGGCGCATGGCGACCGCGAAAGCTCCCCAGAAGGCGGGCGAGCGGACCGCGTCCGCGACGGCGGGCGGCGCCGTCGCGTGAGCGGTGTCGTCCGGCTCGCTGATCCCGGAATCCGCCGGCTCGGGCAACGTGGTCGGTGTGTCACGCCGAGGCTCGGGCAGTGTGAGCAGGTGCAGCAGGTCGTGGGCTGCGGCGTCGCGATGGGTCAGGGGCCGCAGTCCGAACAATCGCGCCACGGTTGCGAGCACGGAACTGTGGTCGTAGACGGTGTGGTCGATCGTGCCGCGCGGGATCAGCGGGGAGATGACGACCGCGGGCACCCGCACGCCCAGTCGGTCGAAGGTGAAGTCATGGTGGTTGTTGTGCGGGAACGAGATCTGGTCTCCCGGTGGGACCGCCGGCGGGGGCGAGACGTGGTCGTAGAAGCCGCCGTGCTCGTCGTAGGTGATGACCAGCACGGAGTGCTCCCAGTGCGGGGAGTTCCTGATGGCCTCGTAGACCGTCTTCACGAGGCGCTCGCCACTGGTGACATCCCCGAGCGGGTGCTGGGAGTTTCCGCCACGGAAGTCCCTCGCTCCGAACAGGACGTCGCCGTAGTCCGGTTCGATGAACACGTATCGGGGTCGGTAACCGGGGTCGCGGAGTCGCTCGCCGAAGGTCGCGGCGCGGGAGAAGTGGCCGGCGAGCAGGTTGCGGCCCATTCCCCGGAGTGCGAGGACCTGGGGGAACTCGTCGCCGGCGACGACCTCCCACGGGATGTGGTTGTCGCCCAGCCGGTCGAAGATCGTGCCGTTGTCGAAGTGGTATCCGTCGAGCACGTAGCCGGCGACCTTGTCCCAGTTGCTCGGGCTGTCGTCCAGACCGCCGGACGACGCCGCGTGGACGAACAACCGGTTGGGCCACGTGGGTCCCGGCAGCGCGGAGAACCAGCGGTCACATACCGCGAACTCCCGTGCGAGCGCGTTGAGCACGGGAAGCTGCGCGGGCGCGAAACACTGCATGATCCTGTCCGGACGTGCTGAGCCCGTTGCGCGGTAGCTCGACACGAAGCCGGAGTTGTCGATCGGCGGGTATCCGGCCTTGGGTTGGTAGACGACGTGAGGACCACACAGCTGTTCCACGACGTTCGCGAACTCATGACCGGGATCCCTGTCCTGCGCGGTGATGAAGTAGTCCGCCGGCGTGCTCGCCACCACCGCACGCCCGGTTGCGGGATCGGTGTTGACGCCGAGGAGGCCGACCAGCCCGTCGGGTGTCGACCGTGCTCCGGTGGCCGCGTCCGTGCCGACGACACCGGAGAACCCCAGCATGTGATCGAAGGAGCGGTTTTCCAGCATGAGCACGAAAATCCTTTGTGGAGCGGGCGCGAAACCTGGCTGCGCGGTCACTTGGCCACCGTCCCACGCCATGACTGACGTGTATAGGTGGCCACGTCGGTCCTCTCGGGTGTCGGATGGGCTGAGTCGACTGCGCCCACAGCCGGCAGTGTCCGGAACGGGGCAGTGGCCGATCGGCTAGGCGCTCGGCCTGGTGGCTGCTGTTCGGCGTGGTGCCCATCGTCGGCCAGATCCTGCTGATCGTCTTCTTCGCCATCCGCAGCGACCAGGGCGACAACCGGTTCGACCCGGTTCCGATGGCGGTGGCGGCCCGGTGACGGTGGCCGCGGTGCTGGACGTGGCTGCTGGTCGGCAAACGCTTCGGCACCGTCGACGTGCTACGGCACGTCAGCGTGGCGGTCGAGCCGGGTTCGGTGGTGGCCGTCGTCGGGCACAACGGGGCCGGCAAGACGACGTTGGTGCGGGTCGCCGTGGGACTGGCCCGGCCCGACGGCGGCGAGGTCCATGTGGCCGGCATTCCCTTGGCACGCCTGGGCGTCCGCGCGGCGGCGCGGGGCGAGCCGACGCTGTCCCCGGCGATCACCCGCCGGCTCATCGACCGCTAGTCCAGGTCGGGAACGGCTGTCGAACGCGGAGATCGCGAAGGGCCTGCACATCAGCGAGGGCACCGCCAAGGCCCATATCAGCCGCATCCTGTCCAAGTTGCAATGCGGCAACCGGGTGCAGGCGGCGATCATCGCCCACGACGCGGGAGTCCTCCATGGACAGTGACGGCGCCCGATCTCACGGTGTTGGTGGCTGGATCAGCTCGATGAGGTTGCCTTCCGGGTCCTTGACGTAGGCGAACCGGGCGCCGGGTTCCACCGCGTCGGCCGGCGGCCACACCTCGGCGCCGCCCGCCGCCACGATGCCGGCGAACGCCGTGTCCAGGTCGCGGACCGACACCGCCCAGTGGCCGAACCCGAGCGTGTTCGCGGCGTCGAGCGGATCGGCGTAGGCGCGGTTCCGGCTCGCGCCGGCCCTTTCGATCAGTTCCAGACGCACGCCGGAGCCTGACCGCAGCACGACGGTACGCACGGCCGGGTCGTCCAGGCGGAATTCCTCGACGACCTCGTGCAGGCCCAGTGCCCGCTGGTACCAGGCGCGCTGAGCGTCCAGGTCCGCGACGGACAGGCTGGTGTGGTGCACGCCCAGGCCAAGGTCGACATCGGTCATGATGATCTCCCGTGAAGGTTAATGGCACTAACCTGGTGAATGACACTAACCTTAGCTCCGTGTCGGACAACGTCAAGCGGCGCAGCGGGCAGCACCACGGTGACCTGCGCCGCACCCTGGAGCAGGCCGCACTGGAACTGGTGCTCACCAAGGGCGTCGGCGGATTCACCATGGCCGAGGCCAGCCGCCGTGCCGGCGTGAGTGTTGCCGCGCCGTACAAGCACTACGAGGATCGCGACGCGCTGCTGAGTGAGCTCGCGGTGCGGGCCTACACCGAGCAACGCGAGCAGTACCGCGCCGCGATGGCGGACGCCGGCGATCCGGGCGACCAACTGGTGGCCTTCGCCGTGGCCTACGTCCAGTTCGCCGCCGACCGACCGGCATTGTTCGCCCTCACCTTCGCCGCCGGCCTGGACAAAGCGCGCTTCCCCGCCCTCGCCGAGGCCGGCCAGGCGCTGTTCGCCGAACTGTTCGGGCCGGCCCGTGTCCTGTGTGGTGAGGACCGACAGGCCCGCCGGTTGGTGTTGGCGATCGCGGCCTGCGCACACGGCCACGCGGTGTTCCTCGCCGAAGGGGTGCTCGCCGGCCTGTCGGACCCGCTCGCCGAGGTCAAACGGGAGGCAGCTGCGGCGGCGTCGGCGCTGATCGCCGGATATGTGGCCTGACGTCCCATCTGGGGACTTTTGTACGAGCCGGCCAGCGTCAGAATCCGCAGGCGCTGTCGGCGGTGCGAGCCAACTGGTCGAGGTCGGGCGCCCCGGGATTCGCGTCCAGGGTGACAAGCCAGGTCTGCATGGCGGCCACGCACGTGTTCAGACTGGTGTTGCTCGCGGTGAGGGTGTTGACCTGACCGTTGAGGGTGTCGGTCTGAGCGTTGAGCTGGTCGATGAGAACGCTCGCGGCCGCCAGTTTCCGGTTCGTGTCCGTCAGCGTCCGCTGCTGGTGGTCGATCTGCTGGTGCAGGCTCGCGTTGGTGCCCTGCTCGTTCAGGTAGAGGACGAGCATCGTGCTTGCCGTCGCCAGGGCGCACACGGACAGAGCGGTCAGCACGACACGGAGGGATCTGCTCGGCGGCGGTGTCGTGGCCGGCGGGAGATCGGTGAATACGGCTTGCGGCTCAAGTGGTTCGGCAGTAGGGGCGTCGAACATGGATCGGTCCCTTCCTGGTGGGCCCGGATCGCCGGTGTGATCGAACCGGAGTGTGGTGTTCTCGGGCTCCTCACGTGATTGCTGCCTGTCGCGAGCCATGGTGCGAGCGGCCGGCCATCGACGGCCAGTGGAAACTTCCGGCTCTTCGCGACGTCACCATGCTGGCCAACCACGCGCTGCTCAAACTACGAGGCCGACGTCGTCCTGCTCGGCTCGGTGATCAGTGGTAGCGAACCCGCGACTGCCTTCCTGTGGCGACGCCGAAACCGCTTGACACAGAGGGAAGCCATGAGTGTGTGCGGCGTCGGCTGTCCGGAAACCCACGCGGCGCCGAGCTGAGCCTCTAGGCCCTTGGCGTGAGGATGGTGCGGTCGAAGGGGCCGCCGTGTGTGGCTGCGTAGGTGACCGCGTCGTTGACGTGGTCGAGGTCGAATCGGGTGATGTGTTCGGGGGTGAGGTCCAGGGCACCCGTCGCGATGAGTCGGATCATGCCGACGTTCCCCGCGCGCGGGTACATCCATTGGCCTCGAACGGTCACCGAGTTGCGCATGATCCAGGGGTAGGGCAAGGCGAGATCCGCGCCGCCGAGCATGCCGACGCCACCCATCAGCACGACCCGCCCGTACTCGCGCACGGTCATGGCCGCCGCACGTGCCACCGAGCTGGGCGCCTGGGGCGGCAGGAGATCAAGCACCATGTCGATCGGGCTGTCGGTGGCCGCCGCCATGGTCGCGCGGTCGGTGTCTTCGTCTCCGCTGAGCTCGACCGGGCTCACCCGTGCGCCGAATCGGTCGGCGAGCAGGTCGAGGACGGCCCGATTGCGGCCCGGCGCCACCACGTGCCCGGCGCCCATGGCAAGTGCGACGGCTACCGCGCTGCTGCCGAGATTGCCGGTCGCCCCGCTGATCAGCACCGTCTCACCGGCCGCGAGTTGGCCGGCCAACAGCCCTCCGTAGGCAATGGTGTGAACACCCAGCGCGGACCAGCGGGCGGGATCGGCTGCCGCCCCGGCGGGCAGGAGGTACACATTCTCGGTGGGAGCCCGCATGAGTTCGGCGAACGGTCCGTCATGCAGGTATCGGGCCAGCCTGGCACCGCCCTCGCCGCGGGAGCTCCAGCCCTGCAGCGTGATGTCCGGTGTCAGGGCGTCGTCGCGGGCACGGACCGTCGAGTCGCACCACACCAGGTTCCCCACCTTCAGCTTGGTCGCGTCCGGTCCCACGCTCACCACTCGGCCGATACCGCCGACACCCGGTACGACCGGCGGCTCCAGCGGATAGCGCCGTTCACCGCTGAACACCTCGGCGGCGTACGGCGGCACACAGGTCGCCAGGACCTCGACCAGCACCTCACCGCTGCTGGCTTCCGGGTCGGGTACGTCGTGCACCACGAGGGGGGAGCCGAATGCCGTCAGTGTCGCTGCACGCATGGGAAAGCCTCTCTGTCTCGTCCTTCGCCACGCTAGGCACGGCAGGGGCATGCGGGAAGCGATGATCTGGCATCTCTGGTATGCGTAGTCAGCATGGACGTGTCGAGCGTGAGCCTCCGGGTGCTGTGTCAGATCGCCGAGTCGGGCAGTTTCACCGCGGCCGCCGCGCAGCTGGGCTACACGCAGTCTGCGGTCTCGCGCCAGGCGATCGCCCTCGAACGCAGCGTCGGAGCCACCCTGTTCGAGCGGCGTACCGACGGGGTGCGGCTCACGCCGCCCGGACTGACGCTGCTGCGGCATGCTCGAACGATCTTGGAGTCGGTCGACGCGGCCGAGCGCGACCTGACCGGTGAGGCTCCTCGTACGGAGCTGGTGCGGCTCGGCTTGGTTCTCAGCGCCGGACCGGTGATCCTGCCCGCCGCGCTCGCCCGACTCGCCAGGACAGCGCCACGGATCCGGGTCTCCACCCGCGAAGGCACCACGCCCAGCTTGGCTCGGGCGTTGCGCACCGGTTCGATCGACGTCGCCGTGCTCACCTCTCGCCCGCCGCACCGGCCACCAGACGGCGAGTCACCGCGCCTGCACATCACGCCCGTTCAGGACGTCGAGCTTCTCGTGGCGGCGTCGGCTACCGGCACGTTCGCGGGTCGCACGTCCGTGCACGTCGACGAACTGGTCGACGTGCCTTGGATCGCCAGCCCCTCAGCGAGCGCGGAGCCACTGCTCGGTGTCTGGCCGGGCCTGCCGGGGCGAGCGCGCATCGTCCACAGTGCACGGGACTGGCTGACGAAACTGCACCTGGTCGCCGGTGGTTTCGGCGTCACCACGATTCCGGAAGGCTTGTCGCCGCTTGTCCCGCCCGGTGTGATTTCTCTGCGGGTCCAGGGCGCGCCACCCGAGATCCGCAGGGTCTGCGTGGCCCGGCTCCCCGGCACTGCCACGCCGGCGATCACGGCGGTCACCCAGGTGATCACCTCAACCGTGCAGCCGTGACGACGACACGCCTGTAGGCACGCCCGGCGTCCGCCATCGACGAGTCGGCTTGCTTGGTGCGGAGAAGCGGGCCTGGCCACTCGCGGTCAATGGCGTTCATTGGTCATGACCCGTTCTACTCTTCGCGTAAGGGATTCACGCACACTGTGCGGACTTGCCTGCACCCTGCCTGCGGGAGGTTCTCATGCGCGCGTATCTGCCTTTGGCGGCCGCACTACTTGTCGCCGCGATGTCGACCGCGCCGCCAGACATGGCGGCCACTGTGCCGGGAGCGGACGCCGGTTCGGTGTCGGTGACCCTGGTGACCGGCGACCGGATTGTCGGGTCGGCCGGCGGCGGCCCGGTCGCCACGATTCCCTCCGAGGGCGACGGCGGACCGATGCTGTCGTTCACCGACCCCACCGGTGACCGCTACGTGGTGCCCTCCGTGGCGGCACCGTATGCGGGACGTCAGTTGGACCTGTCGTTGTTCGACGTGTCGGCGCTGGCTCGCGCGCGGACCCGGGACGGGATTCCGGTGGAGCTGTCATTCGCCACCGGAGCCACGCCGGTGGCGCCGCCGGGAGTCACGCTCACCGCCGCATCGGGCGGCGTGGCGCGCGGGTACGTGAACGTCGCGTCGACGTCGCGGTTCGCCGCGATGCTGCGTGAGCGGATCGGCGCCGACATCGCCGCCGGTCGGGAGCCGGGCACTGGCCCGTTGCCCGGCGGGTTGGTCCGGATGGCGCTGGCCGCACCGACCACCCCAGGTCCCGCCACACCGGCGTATCCCATGCGCGTCGTCCAGCTGACCACAGTCGGCCTGAGCGGGCAGCTGGCGAACAGCTTCGTCACACTGTTCAATGTGGACTCCGCTCGTCGCCTGCCTGGGAAGGCCTTGTTCACCCACGGCGAGATCCAGCGGCTGGCGGTGCCGGAAGGACATTACGTCGCGCTCAGCTTCTTCTACGATTTCGACCAGCACGGCAGGCTCGTGGCGGGACGATGGGTCACTCCCGGTTTTACCGTCTCGGACTCCGGCGCGGTCACCACGATCGGAATCGATGAGCGCAGCGCGTCGTCCCGGATCTCGGTGGCCACGCCCCAGCAGGCCGCCGAAGACGGTATGACCGTCACGTTCATCCCGCAGGACGCGGCCGGCCAAACCGGTTTGGTCGTCACCGCCGGCGGTGCTGCCTCCCACGGCGCCGACTTCTATGTGACACCCACATCCGCTGCCGCGGTGGGAAACCTGCGTTTCCTCGTCTCCTGGGGCGGCCAGTCCGCGACTGCGCGCTATGACGTGGCATTCGGTTCGAACAACGTGCCTGCCGTGAACGCCTACACCGTGGACCCCAACGAACTGGCCGTTGTGCGACAGCGTTTCTTCGCCGACCCCACCGACACACCGAGGGCAGCGTTCCTCAAGGCTCCGCTGGACCCGGTGACCGGTCGGATAGGGGGACTGGTGTACGGCAATCCGGGCGGCGTCCCGGCACCCGGCGAGGTGACCGAGTACGTCGGCACCGCCGACGGGGGGCAGTGGCTGCAGATGACGCAGATGCCCGGCAACGTGCTGTACTCGGCGGACGACCGCACCTTCACCGCCGGGCACCACTACTCGATCGACTGGGGCCACGGTCCGCAGACCGCCGAGTTCGGGCAGCACTCCGGACCGCACCAGTGGTGGAACAGCATCCAATACCCGCACTGCCTCGCGTGCAGCGATGGTGGCACGCTGTCCCTGTTCTTCGCCGACGACGCGGCCGACAGCGATCCCACCCATCAGGGAACTGTCCTGGACGCCACCACCCGGATCACGCTTTACCGTGACGGCACTCAGGTGGTCGACGGCCAGAACGCCGTTGGCACCGTGGTGACAAGTGCGCCGGGCGCCTATCGCGCGGTGTTCGATGTGGACCGCGGCACGCAGCCCACGGGCAGCCACTCCTCCCACACGCACACCGAGCTGACCTTCCGCGACCTGCCGGGCAGCGCGCTGCCCGCCGGCAACACCTGCTTCGGAGAATCGGCGGCCACTGCGTGCCACATCCTGCCGGTGCTCACACTGAACTACCAGTTGGCCACCGACCAGACCGGCACCAGCACCGCGCCCCGGCAACTGATGCGGCTCGACGTCGCCCATCTGAGCTATGACGGTGCCGGTTCACACGACCCGATCACCTCGGTGACGGTGGCCGTGTCCTTCGACGGCACCACCTGGCAGCCCGCGACGGTGCACCGCGACAACGGGCAGTACCTCGTGGCGTGGCCCAATCCCACCTCGGCGCAGGGCACCAGCCCGGCATTGCGAGTAACCGCCGCCGACGCCGCCGGCGGATCGATCACCCAGACCGTCACCAACGCCTACACCATCGCCGCGGCCAGCCACTGATCAAGGAGCTCCGATGCGACTCTTCGTCATGCTCGCCACGATCACGGCCGCGGCGCTGACCGTCCAGGCACCGGTCGCCATCTGCCTTCCACGCACCGCGACCGTTCGCGACGCCTGCGGAACGGCACGGCCTGGACACGCCCGGTGTTTCGCCAAAATCCGTACCGACGTCCACGGTGGTCACATGCCTGCTGCCGCGTCACCGGCCGGCTATGCTCCGGCCGATCTGCGTTCGGCGTACAACCTGCCGGCCACCGGCGGGCGCGGACAGACCGTGGCCGTCGTGGACGCCTACGACGATCCCGATGCCGAATCCGATCTGGCCACTTACCGGACCACCTACGGCTTGCCGGCCTGCACCACCGCCAACGGCTGCTTCCGCAAGGTCAACGGCAGCGGCGCCGCCAGCCCGCTCCCTTCGGCCGATGAGGGTTGGGGCCTGGAGATTTCCCTTGATCTGGACATGGTGTCGGCCGCCTGCCCGAACTGCCGCATCCTGTTGGTCGAGGCCACCAGCGCGGCCATCGAGGACCTGGCCGCCGCCGAGGTCACCGCCACGGGGTTGGGAGCCAACGAGATCTCCAACAGCTATGGCATCCCGGAGAACCCGGCGATGCTGCCGTATCAGGACGCCTACCGCCATCCGGGCGTGGCGATCGTCGCCGCCGCAGGCGATTCCGGCTACGGAATCCCGGAATTCCCGGCAGTGCTGCCAAGTGTGATCGCGGTCGGCGGCACCCGTCTGACCCGCGAGCCCGCAGCCGCACGCGGCTGGGCCGAAACCGCCTGGGGCGAAGCGAGCGTCACCGGCGGAACGGGCAGCGGCTGCTCGGCGTGGATCGCCAAGCCCACCTGGCAGCACGACCCGAACTGTCCGGGGCGGATGACCGCTGACGTCGCCGCCGACGCCGACCCCGGCACGGGACCCGCCGTCTACGACAGCTACGGGGCAGCCGGAGGGCCTGGCTGGACGATCGTCGGTGGCACCAGTGCGTCCTCCCCGTTCATCGCGGGTGTGATCGCGCTCGCCGGCAATCCCACCGCGTTCCCCGACGCCAGTTACCTGTATGCCCGCACCACTGCACTCAACGACGTCACCAGCGGCACCAACGTCGCCGGCCCGTTCGGCATGGACTGCGGCGGTGACTACCAGTGCAACGCCGTGTCCGGCTACGACGGTCCCACCGGCGGCGGCACCCCCAACGGTCTGGCCGCCTTCTGACCAGCGCGTCACGAGTTGCCCCACCCTCGTGGGTGGGGCAACTCGCCGTTTTCCTGGGGATCACCAAGGACAGGTCAGATCGACACAGCCCGGTAGAAGACGACCGGTGATTCGAGATCAGCTTTGGACTCCCCGGTCGGCAGGACGCCGACTTCCGTCTCAGGGGAGCACGCCTTCGCTCCGAGGCGCATCGTGTACAGGACGACGATCTGGTTGGTGTTGTTCTGCGCCGACCGCGCCACGAATCGTGGCAGCTCTGGCTGCTTCTCCTCCAGGGTCACGAGATGGCAACCGGGAAGGATCGGAGCAGGGACGACCTCCCGCCGCCCGGCGAAGTCGGGCTCCGAGTACAGATACAGGCCCGGCTCCTGCTGGGCCGACGCCGCGGGCTGCTGGCTGTGCGGCGCGGCGATGGCGGGCCCGGCGGTCAAGCCGACGATGGCCATCGCCGCGGCCGCTGTCACGATAATACGCTTTATCATCAATTCATTCCTTCGTGCTAACATAAATGGTTGGCGTGTTCATCCAAGCCTTCCGCGCGTGTCGGGGGGTCCCGGTGACAACAGCGGAAGAACCACCGAGCTTCCGGTCGCCGGCTTCACGACAGTCGGTCCCTTGCGTGACCTCGGTATAGCCAATGAACTGCATATACGCCGATTGAACCAACTCAAACCTTAATTGATCAGGTAGTTGACGGAGCTTGATCGTCCGCAGTGGCGCAAGGGGTGGTCCCCGGGGGACGAAAACCGCGACCAGTGAATGAACACGATTAGGGTCAGCGGAATGGATATTCGATTTTCGTCACTCATGGTGGTCTAGTGCCAGCATCCGCCTGCAAACTCTTCCTCGGCAAGAGGCCACTCAACTGGCTCCGAGCCCGCCGCCCGGGTAGTGCATTACCTGGATGGGTGTCGACTGACGTGAGACCCGGCATCGAGCGACGACCTCGGTGGCTGGAATCCCGGCCAGTACTTCCATTGTTGACGCAAACGGTGACGAGAGTTCTGTCCCTTGCGCGGGGCCGGGTGAATAGCCCCCTTGTGTCAGGCGCTTGCCGCGCCCGCGCCTGAAAGATCGTAGGTGCCGAGAACTACGTCCGTGCAGGCCGGCAAGCGTCGGTGGTGTCGAGCGCCCAAGGCCCGCGACCCCCTGGGCCGTCGTTCGTGGCCGGTGCACGCCACGAAGCCATGAACTGCCGGTGTCCCCGCGGTGGAGAGCGGCTTCGAGCGCCCGTGGGGGAATCCTGCTCGCCGCGGTATCCACCGCCGGAATCCGACGCGACGACCTGGGTCACCCGCCCGGCACGGCCCGGCCTGGTTGCAGCAAAAATCCCGGACCTTGACAAAGGAGCCGGCAAGGTCGTCGCCAGTGCACTGGAGGATTGTGATCGACACGCGGGGATGGATCGTGGTCCAGTCGAGCACACGTGGCAGGTCGATCATCCAGGCACCTCGTTGCTCGGCACCGCGACGACGGCATCGTCGTTCGCGGCTCAGCGCCGAGTTGGCATGGAACGCGCCATGTCGTCGGTCGCGGCCGACGACCACAGGTGGCCGACGCCGTGCGTCCACCGGACCGCGGGCGACGGCGTGAGGGTCCTGCGAGGGATCAGGCGCGGGTCAGGGGAAACCCCTGATGGCAGCGAGCCCGGCCGCGGGCACGCTGGAGGTGTCAGAGGGACATCCGCAGTTCGAGGAGAGTCATGAGCGAATCCAAGCCCGAGTACACCCGTACCGCCGTCGACTCGGTGGTCGACGCCGTTCGCGGGCTGGTCAGCGAGGGCATCAACCGTCGCGTGGTCGTGCGTGACAGCAAGGACGACGTGGTGCTGGAGGTGCCGGTGGCTTTCGGGCTGGTCGCGGCGCTGGCCGCTCCGGTGGCCACTGCGGTCGGTGCCGGTGTCGCGTTGGTCGGCAAGTGCGACATCAAGCTCGAGGACCGCCGGCAGCCCGCTAGCCAGCCTGCGACGACGGTCGACGCCGAGCAGGTGTAGTAGCAGAGGGGGTTTGTCCAGCCACTGGCGCAGGGGGCCTCGCTGGACCTGTGAGCAGCTTCTCCGGCCGCTCCCGTGGTTGACCTCGGGAGCGGCCGGCCAAAGTCGGCCACGTGATCGCGGGCGGAGGGACCCGATGGTCCGGTCGGGCAGAGCCTGGCTAGGCCGGTGGGCCGTCGAGTTGTCGCTGCACCAGGTCAGCGTCCTCTTCGCGACCCTGCTGTCGGTATGGCTCAAGTGCTTCCCGCCACGCCGTGTGCGCCTGCTCGTGCTGGCCGAGCGCGGTGTGTGGGGGGGTGCCCGAGGCCCTCGAGGGCGTCTGCGGAAGAGATGCTGCCCTACAGGGTGAGGGCGTGCTGGTGGTGGAAGATGGCACCGAGCTGGTCACGCTCGGGCCACCCCGTGCTCGGGCTGCTGGTCAAGCACGTCACCGGACACTCGCTCGCCTCGGAGTCGACCCGGCGCGTGTTCACGCCGCTCGGTCTGCGCGGCACACCTGTTCAACCGGCTGCTCGGGCAGATCTACTTCTGTCTCCAGACCGGCCAGCCCTTCGATGAGGAGAGGGCCTTCCCGGACTTCGCCGACCAGCCGACCGCTGCTTGACGGCTACGCCTGATCGGAGGTCTGCGCGTCGATCGAGTGCAGGCGTCTTTGCGGGGTCTCGCGGCCGATGTCGTGGTCTCACGAGTCGTGTCGCACTGACTGACTCCGGAGAACCTGGATCGGCCGCATCATCTCGTTGTCCTCGTGATCCAGGATGTGGCAGTGCATGACGTAGCGGCCGGGAAGATCGAACCGCGCCGCCACCCGAGTCGTCTCCCCGGGGTACACGATCACGGTGTCCTTGCGGCCGGTCTCCCACGGCTCCGGCGGCCTGGCCGGGCCGTTGCCGCGGCGCCGGTCGAGGACCTGGAACTGCACCTGGTGGATGTGGATCGGGTGCGCGTCCGGGGTGAAATTGGTGAGCTCCCAGACCTCGGTGGCGTTGACGGCCGGTGACTCGGTGACGGCCGCGCCCCACGCGAGCGGCTCAGGGCTCCCGTCCGGTCTGACCGTGCCGAGCATCATGCTGATCAACGCCCGCTGGTAGTAGCGGGATGTCATGTCGTTGAGCGAGATCCGCCAGGTACGCCCGGCCGCGTCCAGGGGCTGCGCGGCGGGCAGGCGCAGCTGAGCCGGTGGCACACTGGTGTCTGACGATCTCGGCGGCGCCACCACGAACTTCATCACCTGGCCGGTGGTGGTCGGATCGGCCGGTGCCGTCCCCGGCGCCCCGCTGAACGGCCCGGCCGGCCCCTCGTTGATCAGGTAGAGCTCGCTGCCCGGGCGTACGCCGGTGAAGTCGACGATCAGGTCGGCCCGTTCGGCCGGGGCACACAGCACCTGTCCCAGCCGCACGGCGGTGGGCAGGAAGCCGCCGTCCGCGCCGATCTGCCAGCAGGACAGCGCCGATGGCGCCGGTCGGGCGGCGAGCGGATTCGCGGCGATCTTGAGCACCAGGGTCCGCGCGTTGCAGGCGTTGAGCACCCGAAACCGGTAGCGGCGGGCTTCCACCGTCAGCACCGGCCAGCTACAGCCGTTGACCACCATCGTGCTGCCGAAGCTCTGTGGGGTCCACAATGGAGGGACGTCGCTGAACGGCACGAACCGTGCGTCCGGTGGAATGTCCGCGGCGAATCCCCGTGTCGGCGGGAAGAACAGCGAGCCGTCGGGGGTGAAGGAGCGGTCCTGGATCACGAGCACGATCTCGTGCCGGCCGGTGGGTAGCACACCGGCCGGCAGATCGTGCCGGCCGCCGCGAACGACGTAGCAGCCCGACAGCCCGGCGTACTGGTTCAACCTGGTCATCCCCAGCGTGTGGTCGTGATACCACAGCATCGTCGCGGGCTGGTCGTTGGCGTACTGGAAGACGGCGGTTCCGGGACGCCACCGCACGCGCAGTCGCTCGACCGCCTCGTCGCGGTGCGGGTCGTAGTAGGAGCCGACTCGGGCGTATCCGGTCGGGATGTCCGACGCTCGGGGCAGGTACCAGGCGGAGGGGTAGCCGTCGCTCTCCTGGGTGCTGTGCCCCCCGTGGAGGTGGGTGACGATCGGCACGGGTCCCCGGTAGTCCGGCGGCGTCGTCGCGAACATCGGGTGTGTGTCCCGGTCGGACCGGCCGCCAGGTGGGTTGGCCCAGTGCAGGGTCGGGTCGACGGGAAGCAGGTGTGGCAGGTAGTGGCCGTGGCGGTCGACGAGTTGGTTCACCCAGTTGACCTGTACCGGTCGCCCGTTGTGCGCCTCGATGGTGAAGCCCGGGCTGTGCGCGGTCTTGGGGCGGTTGGCTGATCCGTAGCCCCACACGGTGGTGCTGGGAAAGCCTTGCGGGAGCACCTGTTGCCTGAACTGCCACACGCTGATCGCGTAGCCGTCGACGTCTCGAGTGGCCCAGGAACGGGGCATGGTGGGCAGAACAGGTAATGGGGCGGCGTACTTGGGGATCCTCGTCGGGTCGAGCAGACCGCTGTTGTCGTCGCCGGCCAGAAGCGGTGTCGGCGTGGCAGTGGAGGTGGACGTTGCGCCGATGGACAGTGACGCGGCGACGGCGCTGCCCAGTTTCGCTGCTCTGAGCAGGGATCTCCTGCCGAGCTGGTTCGGGGTGGCGTCGTCAGCGGGCAGCGGTTGATCCGGTTCATCCATGAGGCCTACTCGGTTGCGTGTCGGGCGGACTGATTGCTGGATCGTCAGCGTGGTATCCGCGCGGGCAGTGAGGTCAGGACTCATTACGCGCGAGGCACATTCCGCGTTCGATGACATCGACACGATTCGACCGGGACCGCGCCCGACGACCGGGGGAGCCCTGCTCGCAGTCAAGGGGCCGAATAAAGAGGATCTTGGCGAATGTTGGCCAATGGGCGGATTTCGTCAAGACAGGTCCGTGGTGCACCGCTAACGCCCCGGACTGCCGACATTCGCTGTCACTCGTCGACCTAGTCGACTGCCAGCGCGACCACCTCGGCGCGGCTGAGCGACCGTCCCTGTGCGATCAGGTCATCGAACGTCGCGCGGCCCAGTTCGCCGATGACCCGGGACGCCGCGTGCTCCGCGTCGCGGGCGGCATCGCCGATCATGGCCGGTCCGAACCGGTCCACGAGGACCGAGGCCGCACCGGTCAGCAGCGCGGACCGTCGTGGATCCCCCTGCGCGGCGGCGGCGATTGCCAGGAAGGTCAGCGCGTACATCATCGTGAAGGGGGCGTCCAGGCGGTCCCAGATGGCGACCGCCTCGCGCACGACCCGTTGTGCCGCAGCGGCATCGCCGAGTCGGAGCAGCGCATGCCCCTGGTAGTTCAGGGCCAGGGCGAGGTCCCACTCGCCGCCCTCCCGGCGCAACCGGGTCACCATGCCGGCGAGTTGGCGTTCCGCGCGCGCCGCGTTGCCCGTGATCAGCACGACATACGCCTTGCCGGCGCGGACACCGGCCCAGGAACTGACCCAACCCAGCTGCCGCAGCACGGATTCCGCCTCGTCGAAGGCCCGCACCGCCAGTTGGTGCTGGGCGAGCCAGACAGCCACGTTGCCCTGCGCCATCAGCGCCGTTGCCCGTGCCGCCGGATCGACGCCGTCGCCAGCGGCAAGCCGAACACTGTCGCCGACCAGCCGCAGCGCCTGCGCCGGATCGGTGCCCGCGACGGCCATACCGTGCATCGCGAGCACGCCGACGCGGCTGGACGCGCTCATCTCCCGGGCGGCGAGCGCTTCGGCCGCCCACTGCCGGCACTCGAAGAACCGACCCTCGATGAGCCAGTGCCAGAACACGAAAACGCCCGCGAATCGGTCGGTCTGGCCGTGATCGAGCAGCCAGCGCATCGCGGCGCGCAGGTTGTCGTGGTCTTCGCGCAGTCGGTCCAACCACATGCGCTGATCCCGGCTCTGCGCGCCGATGCGTGCCTTCGCGACAACGTCCTCGAAGTACGCGGCGTGCCGGGCCCGCGCGCACCCGGGGGCCGCGTTGTCGAGGGCGAACGCCCGGATGGTGTCGAGCATCGTGTACCGGTCGTTGTCGCGGACGATCAGGCTGGCGTCGACCAGCCGGACGTGCAGGTCGACGGCCGTGACGGCGTCGAGCCCTGCGACCGCGGTGGCCGCCGCCAGCGTCCAGCCCCCGGCGAAGACCGCCACGACGTGCAGCAGTTCCCGCTCGGCGGGGTTGAGCAGGCGATAGCTCCAGGCGATCGTGTCGCGCAGTGTGCGGTGGCGCTCGGGCAGATCGAGCGGCCCGTCCAGGACATGCGGCGACTCGTCGAGCAGCGTGAGCAGCGTCGGCGCGGACAGCTGCCGGGCCCGCGCGGCGGCGAGCTCGATCGCCAGCGGCAGCCGGTCCAGCCGCTCGCATATCGCGGCCGCCACGGAGACCTCCGGTGCGGGCGCGCCAGAGTGGCGGGATCGCTCGGCGAACAGCTCTGTTGCCGCATCGGGCCGCAGGGGACGCACCACGTGGACGCATTCGCCGTGAATCCGCAGCGGCGACCGGCTGGTGGCGAGAATGGTCAGGCCGGGGACGCGGTCCAGCAGCCGGCCGAGGTCCGGCGCCGCGTCGAGCAAGTGCTCCATGTTGTCCAGCACGAGCAGCAGGCGCCGATCGCCCAGGTGAGCCGCAAGCGTGTCCCACAACGTCAATCCTCCGACGTCCTGGTCACCCAGGCTGGCCGCGATCGTCGCGAGCACCAGCCTCGGCTCGCTCAACCCGGCCAGCGGGATGAAGGCGCTCTCGAAGCCGGCGGCGACCGCCAGCGCGAGCCGTGTCTTACCCACGCCGCCGGGACCGGTCACCGTGAGCAGCCGGACGGTGGGCAGGTCCGCCTGGATCGCCGAGACCTCCTCATCCCGGCCGATCAGCCGGGTGCGGGGCACCGGTGGCCTCGATCCCCGGACCGACGGAGCGGCCAGCGCCGGATCGTTGCGGAGGATGGCCAGCTCCAGATCGTGGAGCTCGCGACCGGGATCCACGCCGAGTTCGTCGGCCAGGTGGTCGCGTGTGCGCCGGGCCGCGTCCAGGGCGGCGCCGATCTGGCCGTTGCGAACCAGCGCGAGCATCAACTGCCCCGTCAGTCGCTCCCGGGTCGGGTGCGTGCGGGCCTCCGCCGTGAGGTCGCCCAGAGCGTCACGGTGGCGCCCCAGCCGGAGCAGGGCGTCGAACCTGTCCTCGACCGCGAGGAGACGGCTCTCCGTCAGGCCACTGAACAGCTGGTCGCGTGCCTCGGCGGGGACGGTGTCAGCCAGCACGGGGCCACGCCACAGTGCGAGCGCCTGGTCCAGCACCTGGACCAGGCGGTGGTCGTCCCGGATCGCCCGTGACTCCTCGATGAGGGCGCGGAATCGGTGCACGTCGACGTTCATCGGATTCGCGCGCAGCAGATAGCCGCGGCTGCCCTGGGTGCACAGCTCCATGTCGGCCCCGGCGAGCAGGCTGCGGACCTTGGACACCATCACTCGCACGGCGTGGGTCGCGGTGCGCGGCGGATCGTCCGGCCACAGCAATTCGATCAGACGGTCGATCGTCACCGTTCGGTTGACCTCGCAGGCCAGCACCGCGAGCAGGAGCCGCTGCTGTCGTGGCCCGAGCGGCAGCACGGTCTCGCCGCTGCGGGCCTCGACCGGGCCGAGCAACCGTAGTTCCACGCCACCCCCAGATCGCGCTGTGAGCTGCGGTCCGACCTTCATCTGACCCGGATCTGAACGGGTTGCGCAAGGGTGTGCCACGTCGGGGCTCACCCGGTCTCGGCGGCTCGAAGGGGGAGGGGTGTCGGGTCGGTGGTCCGGAACGCCACCGGCCCGACACAGGCCGCGGCTGCCCTTCGAGGCCGGCCGCCACAAGCCCAAGCGCAGGTCACCCGCAGAGAAGTTCCCGTGAGTCGACTCCTTCGGGATCCGCGAGTCCCGCCGATCGCCGAGGAGATCCGTGAGCTGGTGACGCGTCCGGCTCGCGGGCACCGCGCGTGAACTGCTACGCCGAGCCGTTCGTACGCAGCGTCCGGACTGAATGCACCGATCGGATGCTGATCTGCTACGAGCGCCGCGCCGTCGCGGTCCTGGGGGCGTACGTCGGGCATTTCAACGACCACCGACCACACCCGGGGTGCCGGCCAGCGGCCATCGGACCATGATCCGGCGCGCGTCATCCCCCTGGCGGCTCCGATCACACGCCGGGAGGTCCTCGGCGGCGTGATCAGCGAGTACCGACGAGCCGCCTGACCTGGACGGCGAAACACCTGATCATCGCCGCCGTACGGACCTCTGGCGCGGTACAGGACAGGGCACCGCAGGGGCTGTCTGCGGAGCCGACGTCTCGACGGGAAAGCAGTTGGTCGAGCTGACCGGACGAGGGTGAGACGTCAAGGCCGCATCCACCCGTGAGGCGGATGCGCGGCCACGGCGCGGCGGGCACTCTTGGCCAGCATGGCGGAACGGCGGCAGCGGCACGTCAACCAGGCACTGATGCGCATTCCCCGCCGCGCCGAGAGCACCGACCGGCACACGCTGGCTACGACGTACGTGGCGGCCGGCTCGTTCTCGGCCATGCTCAACTCCGAGGACCACCAGATCTTGTACGGAAGAAGGGGAACCGGCAAGACCCACGCCCTGCACTACCTGAGCGACCTGGTCGAGCGAACCGGTGACGTGGCCGTGTACGTGGATCTGCGCACGATCGGCTCTGCGGGCGGTCTCTACGCCGACAGCTCGCTCACACCATCGATGCGGGGGACGCACCTGTTGGTCGACACGCTGGAGGCGATCCACGACGAGCTGCTCACCGCCGCGATGGAGCGCGACTTCGACGACCCGGACGGCTTGCTGCGGGCCATGGACGCGCTCGTCGAGGCGTCGACGGCGGTCGAGGTGGTCGGTGAGGTCGAGGCGGAAACCCGGCTGGGGGAGCAGGAACACAGCGGCGTCCGAGTCGAGCTGTCGGCCACCGCGTCGCCCGGCGCGCGGTTCTCCGCCGGGCAGAAACGGTCGGTGCGGGCCGAGAGCCGGCTGCGGCGGTCGGGCGTCGAGCGGCACCGCGTGCTGTTCGGGCCGCTCAGCCGCGCCCTCAAGGCCGTCACGAGAGCGTTGGGCCCCAAGCGGTTGTGGCTGCTGCTGGACGAGTGGAGCAGTCTGCCGCTCGATCTCCAGCCGCTGCTGGCCGACCTGCTGAGGCGCAGCGTGCTGCCAGTGCCCGGGATCAGTGTCAAGATCGCGGCGATCGAGCGGCGGTCGCGGTTCTTCCTGCCGGCCGGCGGCGACTACCTGGGCATCGAGGTCGGCTCGGACGCGGCCTCGGCCGTGAGCCTCGACGACTTCATGATCTTCGACCACACCCAGAACCGGGCGCAGGAGTTCTTCGGCCAGCTGTTCTACAACCACGCCGGGCCGCGGCTGGCCGCCATGATGAAGGATCCGCCGGGCGACGCCGACGCGTTCCTCGGCGAGGCGTTCCGGCGCGGGGCGTTCGCGGAGCTGGTACGGGCCGCGGAGGGCGTGCCGCGGGACGCCATCAACATCGCCGCGCTGGCCGCGCAGCACGCCAATGCCGAGCCCATCGCGCTCGCCGACGTGCGCAATGCCGCCAAGGACTGGTATCTGCGGGACAAGCAGAACGCCCTTACCGTCAACGAGGCCGCGCGGCGGACGCTGCAACTGCTCGTCGACGAGATCGTCGGCAACCGGCGGTCTCGGACCTTCGTGCTGGACCAGGTCGGGTACGCGGCGTACGAGACGATCGACGAGCTCTACGACGCCCGCCTGTTGCACCTGCTGCGGCGGGGCATTGTCGACCCGCACCACCCCGGCCGGCTCTACGACGGCTTCGCCATCGACTACGGCTGTTATGTGGCGCTTCTGCTGGTGGGAGACCATAGCTTCCGGGTGCGGGACCGGGGTGGCTGGCTCTCGTCGCCGAAGGGCATCCCACCCGACGGCTTCAGCCTGTCTCGAGTGGCGGTGGACCTGCCGAGCCTGTTGGAGGGGACGGTCTGAGCGTGGGGGATTTCAGAAGTCGGTCCACGCGTCCCAGCAGCGACGGAAACCTGGGAATCTTCCGTGACAACACCACGGACGACACGCGCGGCTGGTGTCCCGGTGGGCTGGCGCCGAGACGGTACTTCCCGACCGGTGGCATCACCGGCAAGGACGTCACCATCGGCATCGACCGCCGGTTCCTTACGTCGGCGATTCCGGCTGCCGCACCGGCGTTTCCCTGCTGGAACGCTGATCCCGAAATCGGGCCGCCGCCCGTCCCGCCCGCAGCGGGCCGACGCGTATCACCAGGAGGAGCAACCCGATCGCCATCCCCGACAGCAGCGACACGCCGTGCAGATCGGCGTGGGCCGCCAGCGCCGTCGCGCAGACCACGGCGGCGGCCAGTGCGATGCGTCGGTTGACGTACAACGCCGCGGCGGCGGCGACCGCGCCCACCGCGGCGGCTCGGATGCCCAGGAATCCCCATCCCGTCAACGCACCGACGTAACACGCCAGGACAGCAACGTCCCAACGACTTGCCTGGTCGCGGCGCGCCAGCAACCAGACCGTCGCTCCGCCGGCAAGACCGCAGATCGCGATCGAATCGCCGCCACCCGGCTCCTGCCAGGAGTAGGCCGCGATCTGGCCGCCAACCGTGCCCGCGACGAACAGCACCAGCCATCGCCCGCGACCCAGTTCGCGCTCGACGACCATTCCCACCAACGCCAACGTCACCAGGTTCGTGACCACTTGGTACCAACCCAGCGTCTGCACGAACAGTGGTGTCGCCGACCGCCACCACTGGCCCGCCTCCAGCGCCCCGGGTGTTCGCTGCAACAGCGGCACTGCCGACGGCGCCGCGTACTGCACGACCGCCGCGATCATCGCGACGCCAACTGCCGCCAGGGTGAGGATCGGCCTATGCCGCACTGTCTGCACATTCTCCGAGACGGATGACCCACCGCGACGGTTGCCGGTTGAGTCCCAACAGTTGCCTTTCGGCAGGCGGAACCAGACGTCCTGGTTGGTGCTCTTGGGGGTGGCGTACACAAGGCAGCGGGTGGTGCCCGCGTCCATCACCCCGCCGCGACCGCCCTCCACGATCGCGGCGTCGAGCCTGCGCAATGTCCTGGCAGGGGTCAGCCCCGGCCGCGACCAGCGCGGCGGCGTTGTCCGGGCGGTTCGCGGCCACTGCACGCCACAGCGCGGTACGCCAGTCCGCCGCCGCGTCCACGTCGTCCACGTGCCGCGCTGGCTCGGCCACCACCCCCGCCGAGCCGTGTGCCGCATGGGCGCCGACTCGAACTGGCGCGTCGTCGCGCGTCGTGGCCGACGATCTTCCGGGCTTGACCAGGGCGCGAGCGGGCGAGGAAAGTGATCAGGACTGATCAGGCAGCCCGTGCTGACGGACCCGTCCGGCTCGGAGGTGGGGGATCATGGCTGAACACGACACCGCCACCCCACCCGGGCTGGGTGGGATGTGGGACCTTCAACGCGGCCGTCTGCGCCGCGACTTCCATCGGCTCGACGTGCTGTTCTTCCTCGTCTGCACACTGGTCGGCCTGGACACGATCGGGTCCGCCGCGGCGAACGGACCGCAGGGCCTGACCTGGCTGGTCGCGCTGGCCGTGGTCTTCTTCCTGCCGTACGGCCTGATGGTGGCCGAGCTGGGCACGGCCTTTCCGGTCGAAGGCGGCCCGTACGTCTGGACGAAGCTCGCGCTCGGCCGGTTGGTCGCCGCGGTGAACCAGTTCCTGTACTGGTTCTCCAATCCACTGTGGATCGGCGGCTCGCTGTGCATTGTCGCGATCAGCACCTTCGAGGCGTTTTTCGTGCCGCTGCCCGGCGCCTGGAAGTACGTGGCCGGGCTGGTGTTCATCTGGGCCGGCGTGCTGGCGGTGCTGTTGACGGTGCGGGTCGGCAAGTGGCTGCCGACGATCGGCGCCCTGGCGCGTATCGTTCTGCTGGCCTTCTTCGCCGTCCGTGGTGATCTACGCGGTGCGCAACGGCCTGCAGCCCTTGTCGGCGCGGGACTTCACGCCGACCTACGCCGGATTTGTCGGCCTGGTGCCGGTCCTGATCTTCAACTACGTCGGGTTCGAACTGCCCAGCACGGCTTCGGAGGAGATGACCGACGCGCGGCGGGACATCCCGTTCGCGGTGCTCCGGTCCGGTCTCGCGGCATTCCTGCTCTACGGCGGCCCCATCGTGGGGATCCTCCTCGTGCTGCCGGGGAAGGCGATCGGCAGCCTCAGCGGGTTCATCGACGCGGTCAAGGCCGTGTTCACCGTCTACGGCGGCTCGGTGGCCGAGGACGGCACGGTCACGCTGTCCGGCTGGGGCCAGGCGTTGGCTTCGATCGCCGCGGCCGGGCTGATTGTGGGCGTTCTGACCAGCGGTATCACCTGGGCGATGGGCGGCGACCGGGCACAGGCGGTGGCCTGCGCCGACGGCGCCGGTCCGGCGTGGTTCGGTCGGATCTCGCGGCGCTTCGGCACCCCGGTGCGGGTGAACGTGTTCTCCGGCGTGCTCGCCTCGATCGTGATGGCCGTCGCCTTCCTGCTCAGCAACGGTTCCGCCGACAAGTACTTCGCCGCCGGACTCGGCCTGGCCATTTCCACGAACTTCATCTCGTACGTGTTCACGTTCCCGGCGCTGGCCGTGCTGCGCCGCAAGCTGCCGGACGTTCCGCGACCCTATCGCGTGCCAGGGGGCCGGATCGGGGTGCGGATCGTCGCCGGCGTCACCTCGGCAATGGTGCTGTACACCGTGATCGTGCTGATCTGGCCGGGATTCGGGGTCGGCTGGTTCGGGACCGAAGGCGACCCGGCGGCTTCGCTGCCGAAGAGCTTCAGCGGGCAACGCTGGTCGTACACCCTGAGCCAGGTCGTACCGCTTCTGGTGATCGTGGCGCTCGGATTCGCCGCCTACGCGGCAGGTGCTCCCACGCGCCGCGCCGAACGCGAGTCGCTCGCCGCAGCCGTGCCGACAACGGGCCAGTCGAGTTCCTGAAACCACGGCTTGGCGCGCCGCGGGCAGACCGGAGACGGGATCGCTGCTGGCGGCACACCGGCCTCGCCGCAACGTATGCCGGGGCATCGGAGCAGTAGTCAGCACAGTCAACCCATGCCGTGCTGGCACCCGAGCGGTCCGGCGCGGCCGGCGACCCAGATCGGCATGGCGGCGGTGTGGACGGAGATGAAGGTGACCCGGAGGCCTCCGGGTGCTCCGACACCGGCGCCGACTCCTGCCCTGACGTCGGAGTCGGTCCACCGTCTCGCTGGGTACCTCGAACAACACGGCCGCGCTACTCGTCGCAGACCGTGTCCACCCTCTTCCTGGGACAACAGTGCGAAGTGGACCCCGTGGGGACGCTACTGTCCTACCGAGAAGCAAATGTATCCATTCGCTGCCGCCGTGTCTCGCCGGAACTGTCCCGAACCGGACCCAGAACTGTCGTCGCCAGGCCAATTCCCGGGAAACGTGCCGCGGCAGATGGAGGCACGCCCGGAGGTGGCCACATTTGGCCACGTGGCAAACTCTCACCCCACCGGGGGTATTCGCTACTTGTGACTCCTGATTGTGTGGACCACAATGCCTGGATCGGTTGCACGGCTGCCGAAAATGAGGATGTGTCATGCGCTCGGCCTTGGTCGACATCGTACGAAATGTGAATGAGAAGACCGCGAGGGGATCGTCGGCGGTAACGGCGATGGTGATCGTCGTCGGGTTCGCGTTGACCTCCTGGGTATGGACGTTGTTGGTCCTACCCCAGGTAGCGCTGACAGCCCGGTTCGGAACTGCCGCTCTCGGGCAGGTCATGCTGCTCTCTGCGTCGCTGGCCATGACCATGGTGGGACGGCTGGCCGCCGGCATACTGACCGACCGCTGCGGCGCCCGCGTGATGCTGCCGGCGGTCAGCGTGGCCGCCGCGGTGCCGCTGGCCGTGGTCGGGACCGTGGAGTCGATACCGGCGCAACCCCTGCTTGTGTGCGCGGCCGGAGTCACGGGCACGATGTTCCCGGTCGGGATCGCCGCAGTCGCCCGCGCCTATCCGGTGCGACGACGGGGCCTGGCAGTGGCGACCTGCGGCGCCGCTAGCCTGGGTGGGCTGGTGGTAGGCGCTCTCACCGGGCCGGCGCTGCTCGACGGACGTCGCTTGGTGCTGGTGCTGGCCGTCACGCTGTTGGTCGGATTCGCGATACTGGCTCCGACACTGCTCCGCGACAGGAGCCAGGGCATAGTGGAGCCGGCCTTACGGCGCACGTTCACCAGGACGCTGGGTATTCCGTCGACATGCCGTCTCGTCCTGCTCTACGCAGTCCCGTTCGGCATCATGCTGGCGATCATGCTGTACCTACCGGCCTACTTGAACGTCGAGTACGGGCTGGCCCGGACTCCGAGGGAGGGCCTCACGGTGGGCTGCCTCGCGGTGGCCGCCGTGGCACGCCCGATCGGTGGCTGGCTGGCCGACCGGAACGCCGGCGGACCGACACTGGTGACCTGTTTCGCTGTCGCCGGTGCGTGCGCGCTGGCGCAGGCGTTCCCGCCCCCTTTGCCCTGGGGCGTGCTCACGCTGGGCGGGGCAGCGCTGTGTCTGGGCATGGCGAGCGGGACAGTTCTGGCCCTGATCGGTTCGCTTGCCCCGACGGGCCGGGTGGGCGCGGTGGCGGGAGTGGTCAGCTCCGTCGGCATAGCCGCCGCGCTGGGGCTTCCCGCGCTGATGTTCGCGACCTACGTCCTGGATGGTTCGTTCGGGATCGCCCTGGCCGTCGTGGCGGCGTTGCTGGTGGCCACCGCGGCCGGTGTTCGACGCTGGCGGAGCCTGTTCGGTATGCGCACCGAGTCGGCCGCGGTGGTGACCGCCGCGGGCACGCTGGTCGACGAGTTCGATCCGATCGAATTCCTGCACCGGGTGACCAGTTGGTGCGTGGATCTGCCCGAGATCGATGCCGCCGGCCTGTTGGTGGTCGATCACCACGGACACCTGCGCGCGGTGGCGTCCTCGGCTGAGGAGAACGCGCTGACGCGACTGCTGGAGATCCAGGACGCGCAGAGCCCCGCCCAGGAATGCCTACGCACCAACGCGGCGGTGCACCACGCAGATCTCGCGGCGGCCGCCCGCTGGCCGCATTTCGCCCCGCTGGCCGTACAGGCAGGATTCGGCTCGATGCAGGTGCTGCCGATGCGGCTGCGTGGCCAGACCATCGGCGTGCTCATCCTGCTGAGCAGACAACTCGGGGCGCTCAACCACACCGAGGACACCGTGCAGGCTCTGGTCGATCTGGCCGCCGTTTCCCTGGTGCACGAACACGCGGTGCGTGACCCGAAGCTGTTGCTCACCCAACGCCAGGCACTGTTGCACGGACGCGCGGTCATCGAGCAGGCCAAGGGCGTGCTGGCCGCACGCCTCGGCGTGGACATGGACACCGCCTTCACCCTGCTGCGCGGCCACGGTCGGCCGCTGGTCGACATGGCCCGCTACGCGATCAACGGCCGACCACCGCAGTGAACGGACAAGGACGCGGATGTGGGCAGACCGAGAGCGCAGGGTGGCGGAGGCGATTCGGGAACTGGCCCGCGCGGAGGGCGCGCCGGTCGCCGCCCGTCACGTGTGCCGGGCCTGTTCCAAAGAGATGGCGGCCGGTGGGGTCGCCCTGTACGTCATCGGTGACCTGGGGCTGGGCGAGGTGGTGTTCACCACCGACCCGGTCAGCGGTCTGGTGGCCGAACACGAGGTGACGTTGGGGGAAGGACCCGCCAGCGACGCGGTGGAGCAGGGGCTGCCAGTGCTGGTGCCGGATCTGACCGGCGAGGCCGCGGCGTGCCGTTGGCCGGTGTTCGCGCCGGCAGCGGTGGCCGCGGGCGTTGCCGCCGTGTTCGCTTTCCCTCTCGCGATGGGGCTGGTCACGGTGGGGTCACTGGAGGTCTACCGGGCGACCTGGGGCGACCTGTCGGACGACGAGGTCAACAGCGGTCTGCTGTTCGCCGAAGCGGCCATGCAGTTGCTCGTCGAACGCATCCAGGGCCAGCCCACCATCTGGGCGGACGACCTGTTCGCCAAGGGGTTCAACCCCGACTGGGCGGTGATCCATCAGGCCACGGGAATGGTCTCGATCCACCTCCAGACCGATCTGACATCCGCCTTCCTTCGGCTGCGTGCGCACGCCTACCTCACCGACCGTGCGCTGTCGGACGTCGCCCTCGACGTCGTCACGCAGCGGTTGAAGATCTCCCCGGATTCGGACAACGAAGGCCAGTCGTAGCGCATCTGCTCACCGCCTCCGCATCGACCCTTGGCGCGGCACAGGCGTGCTGACGGCGTGAGGTCTGTCGTCGCCAACCGGGGTGCGGGACGTCGACGATGATCGTCTGGCTCACCTGGTGCCCCTGGAGAGGGCCCGGCCTGTGTGGCCGGGCCCCTTTCTGCTCAGATCCCGACGTACTGGCTCAGCCAGGCGCGGCTGGCATCGCGGTACAGCGAGGCGTTGGCGGCGAGTGCGACCGAGTGCCCGGACCCGGGCAGCACGTATGTCGTCAGCTGGGCCGCAGCGGAGAAGTACGGCGCCTCCTCGTCCTGCAGGGTGCCCGCGTAGGAGCAGTCGCGGAACAGTCCGCAGAAGCCGGTGTCATTCGTGCCGTCAACCAGGAACACCGGCACTGTGATGTTCAGCGAGACCGGGCTGGCCAGCCCCACCCCGATGATGTCGAGCAGGCTGCTCGCGGAGACCTGGTCCTTGGCGTACGCCTCGTCGGCGGAGACGGCGAGAGGGTCCAGGTCGCCAGGGGAGTAGTACATCGTGCCACGGCTGCCGGGCACGGTGGTCAAGTAGCCGGGATCACCGCCGCGCGGGGCTAGTTGCGGGTCCAGTGTCACCGGGTGCAGTCCCAGCGCGACATCGTCGATCACGACGGGGGCGTTGGGCAGGTGGGTCATTCCCGTCAGCAGTACCCCGTCGACGTCGTGGTAGCCGGCGGCCTCGATGATCGAGATAGCCGAACCGGCGGAGTGGCCGACGAGCACGACCTTGCCGAAGTGGACGCCGCCGACGGCGCCGGCGCGCAGGTCGCCCACGACCGCGTGCACAGCGGCGGCCTGCATCGCGCCGGTGATCACGGTGCTCAGCGGCCGGGTGCTCTGCCCGACGCCGATCTCGTCGACGGCGAAGGTGGCCAGCCCGTGGGCGGCCATGTCCTGTTGGTACGAATAGGAGGCGGGCTGGTAGGGCAGATCCCAGTAGGTCCTGTTGTAGGTGGCCCCGTGCAGCAGCAGTTGGACGGTGGGGGATGGGGTGCCGGCGGGCAGGCACAGCTGCCCGTGCATGGTCAGCGGCAGCAGAGGGTTGGTGGACACCGGCAGGTCGTGCTCGGAGCATCGGGCGGGATCGGCCGAAACGGGCGGCGCGGTCGCGAGCAGCGCGCAGCCGGCGACAAGGGACGCCACGAGAGTGGCCAAGGGTCTCAGTCTCATCGGGAAGGTGCCTCCTGGCGGTGTGGAAGCGCGGGCGGCCTGGGACGCTATCCCCGCCCGGCCCCAGCCACACCGGTTCGACACGATCGTGTGAAACACAGCGTGGTTGTAACCGTTCGATCGGCCGACTTCGGCTACCCGAAAGGGGTATTCAGTGCCGCTGAATGGGTTGTGTCGATCACCGTTCGCATCTACGTCCGGTACGGTCGCCCACCTCGGAGAGGTGGCTTTGTGGGTGAGAATGCGTCGAGACCCGTACCCTGGGTGGTCGATCTGAGCAGACCGAGCCCGTCCAGGGTGTACGACTATCTCATCGGTGGGGCCTGCAATTTCGCGGTTGACCGCGAGTGGGCCGAGCGAGCCATCGAGCAGATGCCCTGGCTGCGGGCGGCCGCCCGGTCCAACCGCATGTTTCTGCGGCGTGCGGTGTTCGCCTGCGCCGAGGCCGGCGTCCGCCAGTATCTTGACCTGGGCTCGGGCATCCCGACGGGTGAGAGTGTGCACCAGATGGCCCGGCGGGTGCTGCCCGACAGCCGCGTGGTCTACGTCGACAACGAGGAAGTCGCGGTCGCGCACAGCATGCTGACCCTCGCCGGGATCGCGGGCGTGGGCATTGTGGAGGCCGACATGCGACACGTCGGCGCCGTGCTCAGGGCGCCGGTCACTCGCCGGCTGCTGGACTTCGACGAGCCGATCGGCCTGCTGATGACCGCCTCGCTCTACTACCTGCCGGACGCCGACGAGGTAGCCGCCATGGTGGCCCACTACAAGGCCTTGCTCGCCCCAGGCAGCCACGTCGTGCTCTCGCACGCCACGCTCGACCGACGCCGTCGGGACATGCTCGAGCTCGGTGCGGTGCTCGAGATGACCAAGTCGCTGACCAGCTCCGCGACCGCGCGGTCCCGGGAGTGGATCGCGGCGCTGCTCGACGGCCTGGAAGTGCTCGACCCGGGGCTGGTCTACACGTCCTCCTGGCGCCCGGAATCGTTGCGTCAGGAGGGCGACACCCCGTGGCACGACTCGATGCTGGCGGCGGTGGCACGGAAAGAGTGACCAGCCGGTGACCCGCATCGGCTTCGCGTCCCGTTGATCGACGCGAGAAGACAGGGGAGGTCCTCGCGGTGCGCCACCAACGCACTGTCCTGCAACGGCAGCTCGGCGGCGTCCGCACGCTGTCGCCTCGATCCGTCACCATCGCCGTCGAAAACCTCGCTTGAAGCCAGCTCCACGATTGCCTGGTGACGGAACGAGTGATCCTCATTTCACGCCGCCTCGACGTCGCCGTCTATCGGGCAGGCAACGAAACCGACCGCAGTGTCCAGTTCAGACCGCAGCGGGCAGATCGTCGGTCCACTTCGCGATGAAGCTACCCCGCTTCACTGCTGGCACGGCCCCGCACAACCGCAGCCAGGTCTTCATCCCTTGCCGGGCAAGGACGTTGTCGGACGTGAACCGGTGAGCGAAGGAACACGAGGTGTTCACCGCCTCAAAACCGTAGGCGAGCATCCGCCGCTCGTACTGGCTGACCGCGGCGAGCAGGTCGCACTCGCCCCGGTGCACGGCCTTGATCTGGTGGGCGAGCAGCGCGGCGTCCCGGAGCGCGGTGTTGGCCCCGAGCCCCATGACCGGGGTCATGTTGTGCACGGCGTCGCCGATGAGCGTGACCGGCCCGGTCGGCCAGGCCTGGACCGGCGTCGCGGCCTTGAACTCGATCGCGTGCACGGTGTCCGGGCTGGACTCGGTGATCATCCGGATCAGGTCGGGATGCCAGCCGCGGAGGCAGTCGGCCACGAGACGCTGCAGGGCGGGTCCGGGCATCGTGTCCGCGTCGAGCGGATAGTCGGCGCGCTTGGCCGCGAACGCCCAGAGCACATAGTCCTGCACGTCGTCCAACAGCTCCGCGCCGGTCAGGCCGTACGCGCTCAGGTCGAGGCCGTCGCCGATCGCGTCGGTGGTGCGGCTGCGGCCGTTGAACACGGCGCTGAACAGGAAACTGCCGGCCGGGGGCAGCACGATGTTGAGCCCGCCCTGGATCCGGTTGGGCAGCCAGGCGCGGGTCTCGTCGGTCAGCGCCAGCTGGCCGGCCACGCCCATCTGGCCGGTCAGGACGCGATGGGCCTGCGGCAGCAACTGTGACCGCACCAAGGAGTTGGCGCCGTCCGCACCAATCAGCAGGTCACCGGTGGCGGTCGCACCGTTGGCGAAATGGGCCGTCACGGTGCCGTCCGCGTTCGTCTCGTAGCGCTCGCAGGCGTGTCCGAAGTGGACGTTGTCGGCGATGCCGGCCAGCAGCAGCCGGCGCAGGGCGATCCGGCTGACCGCGCGGTGCTCTCCCGTGCCGCCCGTCATCAGCTCCTGCTCGACGAACAGCATCTCGCGCAAGCGGTGGGTCTGGAAGCTCATTCCCGCGCCCGGATCTCCCGCCGTGGCGGCAAAAGCGTCCCAGAGCGGGGCGGGCAGGCAGCGGCGCAGGGCACGGCAGCCGAAGAGGTTGAGCTGGATCCGGTAGCCCTGCAACCAGTCGGTCGCCTCGTTGTTGCGCTCGTAGACGTGCACGTCCACGTCGGCGGCGGCGAGCGCCTGGGCCATTGCCAGGCCGCCGATCCCACCGCCGATGATCAGAATTCGCATGTCATCGCCCTTCCTCGGGGTTGCTCAGGTCGGCCAGCCGGGCCAGCACACGGTCGTGCCAGGTGATCTCGGCCTGCAGTCGGATGACAACGTGCTCGAACCCGCACTGCTCCAGGCCTCGCAGGTACGGGGCCGCGTGCTCGTGCAGGTGCTGCCAGGACGCGAGTTCGGCGGTCAGCGCGGCCCGCCGGTCCTCGATCAGCGCGCGCAGCTGCGGCTCGTCGAGGTCCTCGGCGTAGGCCAGCGCCAGGTCGACCGGGTCGGGCCGCAGGCCGGTGTCGCTCAGGATGGTGTGGCGCAGCACGGCGAACTCGCGCCGACCCTCGTCGGTGATCGCGTAGACCGTCCGCTCAGGCATGTTGCCGACGCGCTCGGTCCGCACCGCCTCGATCACCCCCTCGGCCGCCATCCGTCGCAGCGCGCCGTACAGCGAGCCCGGTTTGACGTCGGCCCACAGCTCCGTGCGGTCGACCTGCGCCGCGCGCCGGATCTGATGCCCGTGCATCGCGCCGTCCCGCAGCAACGCACCGAGGATGAACAGCCGTACTGCTCCCATATGACTACTCAAACACGACTACATCAATCTAGTCAAACGCGAGTAGTCGCGCCGGTGGCGCTGGTTACGGAAAGCGATCAACCACTCACGCGGCAGTGGTCAGCGGGCGAGGCTCGAAATGGTGTAGCGGGCGGCCAGCGACCACCGGACGCTCGAGAGCTACAACCTCCTGTCGCAGACGTCGCGACGTGGGTGCTTCTCCCGGCGTCCGCCGTGGGGTGTGCTGCAGGGCGATTGCAAGTTCCGGGGTCGTGTGGCTGGTCGGTTGTGACCGGTTGGGGTGCACAACCAGGCAGGCGCGGGCTTCGTGATCATTGTGGTGTCCAAGCCAGATGATCACGAGGTGGCCCGCGCCTGCTGCTGCGTCTTCTCCCGTCCCTGCCGTGCTGGTGAAACCGGGTCCACTGGAGACCGGCGGGATCGCCGAGTTGACATGGTGGATCGGTCACCGAGGGAAGTCCGCGAGTGTCAGGAGCCTCCTCCGGTACCGAGCGCCCGCAGAGCGGCAGCGCGAATCTCTTGGCGGGTGGCGTCGTCGAGTAGGCCTGCGTGCTCCTGCAATGTGGGCACGACGGTCTGAGCGACGGCGAAGGCGGCACGGGCGCGCACGCGGTCGGCCGGCGTTGCCGCCGGACCGGCGAGCAACTCGATGATCCGCCGGCACGCGGCATCGGCGTCGTACTGCGGGATGAGGTCCGCTGTGGAGGGGTCGCTCGCGAAAGCGAGGAACACGGCGCCTGTTTCGGCTGCGCCGTCGATGTAGTCGGTGAGGATCTGTGCCGGGCTCAGCCGCTGTTCCTCGGCTCGCTCGATCAGCCGGGATACGGCCGTGAACGGCGATTCCAGGAGTTCGGCGGCGATACTCTCCTTCGTCTTGAAGTGGTAGAACACCGCCGCCTTGCTGGCACCAGCGGCTGCGGCGATATCGGCGATCGAGGTCGCGGCATACCCCTTGCGCAGGAACAGCTCACGGGCGGCAGCGAGGAGCTCGTCGCGACGGCGCGGAGTCACCGCGGGCCCGCCGACATCGTCAGGACGATCTTGCCCTGGAGGTGCCCGCGTTCCCCGCGCTCATGCGCACCGCGGGCGTCTTCCAGCGGGTAGACACTATCGATGGCGACCGTGAGCGTGCCGGCGTCGAACAGTTTGTTCAGCTCACGCAGGTCCGCCCCGCTGGACTGCACCTGCCCGCCGGCTTTCGCGATACCGCGCCGCGAAAGTTCTCCGGGCGGATAGAACGCAAGGGTGATGGGAACCACACGGCCGCCGTCGACCAGGGCCGGCAACCACCGTCCCGCTTCGAGTCCCCCGATGCTGCCGACACAGTCGATCAGCACGTCCACTGTGCCCGCAGCCGCGACCGGATCCCCGGTGGTGTAGTCGACGAAAGTCTTGACTCCCAAGTCACGTAGGAACTTTTCGTGTCGCCCGGACGCGACCGCGACGACTTCCGCGCCCCGCAGCCGCGCCAGCTGCACCGCAAAGTGGCCGACTCCGCCCGCTGCGCCGACGACAAGCACACGCTGGCCCGGCTGCACCGCGTCATGACGGTGGATCTGCTGCCAGGCGGTGAGCGCCGCCATCGGCACGGCTGCTGCCTCGACATGGCTGAGCCGTTGCGGTTTCGGTGCCAGGTCGGCGACCGGCGCGTTCACGTACTCCGCGTGGGTGCGGCCGTGGCCGCGACCGTCGAAGGGCGGAAAGCGCACCAGGCCGTAGACCTGGTCCCCCACGGAGAACTCGGCGACGTCCGCACCCACGGCAACGACCTCGCCGCAGACGTCCGCGCCGGAAATCGACGGGCGCGCAATCGGGGGCCGGTACTCCGGCGGCAGATCCGCGAACCCGCTGCGGCCCCGCAGATCGGAGGGATTCACCCCCGCGGCATGCACCTCCAGCAACACCTCACCGCTGCCCGGGGCGGGGCGGTCGATCTCCTCCACCCGCACCACCTCCGGGCCGCCGGAGGTGAATACCACCGCTGCTCGCATCGTCTTCATTCCCCCACCACAACCTTCCCGTCCCACCCTCCTGACCGATCGGTCAGGTCTGTCACCGTACGGTCGCGCTGACCGATCGGTCAAGCAGTCAGGCGTGCCCGGCTTCGGCGTCGGTTCGGCAGCAGCGCACCGGGCGACGAGGATCCTGCTGGCTGGTGGCGGGTCACTGCCCATTCGCCGACATGTTGCTGACTGTCGGGACCAAACCTGTCGCCGGCAGAGCAGGCGTCGGCGGCGCTGGCACAGACCGGGCAGGGCAGAGCTTGATCAAGTGCCTTGGGTGCCCGGATCGTTGGTGATGCCCAAGACGGGGAGTGCTCGCCCTGGCTCGTCGCGGATGGCCCGGGTGGCTCTGGCGATGTTGTCGGCTCCGAGGGTTTTCAGCACACCGATGGCGATGTCGCGGAGGGGTCGCCATATGCTTTGAACTGCATGGACGTAGTTTTCGGCACGAAGAGCCGAACTGACGTCGGCTGCGGTCATCGTGCCGCCGCGCTGGGTCCGGCGCTGTCACACGGCCTGGTGCGAGGTCGGTGGACGTATCTGTGGCGTCAGCCCGTGCCTCTGTTGCCGGCGCCTCTGCCGGCACTCACCGACCGCATGCGCGCACCGTATTCACCAAGTACGTCCAGCACTGCAACGGTCGACAGCCGCGTCGTTCTCGCGAACTCCGCCCGCCGCAGTGGACCGCGCCACGCGGTTCAGCCGTTGTCGAGCTTCTTCACTCCCCATGCCTGGAACAGAAACGCCGTGGCCGATGTCTTGAGCAACCGCACCGTCTCGCCTCGGCCGGCCAGCCAGCGCAGCAGGTCGAGCGCGGAAGGCCGCAGACCGGCCAGGGTCAGCTGGACGCCGTGCCTCGCGCATTCACGCACGAGGGCCTTGCGATCCACCAGCAACGTCGGATCGTGGATCCCCCTGGGGATTCCGCCCGGAACCCGTTCCGCCACGGTGATGGCCAGGATCCGGCAGAGCCTGGTCGCTGCCAGGGTGTCGATGACCAGCAACCCTCCGGGGCGGAGTATTCGGCAGCCCTCGCTGACCGCGCCGGCGAGGTCGGGAAGGTGTTCGAGGATCTCGCCGGCCACCACGACATCGGCGCACGAGTCCGGCAGCGGAATCCGCAGCACGTCCGCGCGAACCGCGCACACCCCATGCTGGGCCGCCTGGGCGAGGGCGGGGGCCGAGAGGTCGAAACCCAGATGAAGGTAGCCCTTGTCCACGAGGTGCGGGGCGAGAAGTCCGGCGCCGCAGGCAAGATCGACCAGGAGTGCCCGCGGGCGATCGGCCGGCGGCAACAGATCCGCGCGGGCGGCAGCCAACCAGTGCAGACCGGCCATGGGTCCGTTGGGTTTCCACCACTGGTCGGCCAGGTCGTTGTACTGCTCGGGGTCGTTCCGCGCGCGGACGGGTCCGGTCCAGCGCTTCGGGCGGACGTAGGTTGTCACCTCGCGTCACCTCCAGTCGGTGGATGCCACAGGGCACCAATCTGCATGGAGCCACGTGAGCTATCCAAGTGGTACGTGCCCGCTCCCGCAGCGATCGGCGCTCGATCAGTCCTCCCAAGCTTTCACTGTCCTGAAAGTGGCTTCGTCGCTGCTGGCGTGCCGATGCCCTCGTCCTGACCAATCCGCACGCCCGTCGGCGGGACGACTGAGGAACTCGACGGGATGGCTCGATGGACAAACCCGGCTTCCCGCCCCGTGGTCCACACGGCGTTGCTCGCGACACGCTGACCCTCGCCGTCTCTGAATCTGTCAGTTCGCGACCGAAGCCGTGCGTGGGAGTTTCGACCACGTTCGGCTAGCCGGTGGGCGCATGGAGTCACATTTCCTGGTGCGTCGGTTCCTTCGGCCCGCGGAAAGTGGTCCCTGCCGTCCGCGTCCGTCGAAACCCGGGCTATTTCACTCGAACGGATGACGGTTGGATCGCGACGAGCGTCCAGCCGGCAGAAACGGTCGTTGCCGCGCCGTCCGCCGCGACGCGGGCGACCCTCGGCGCCGGTGTCGCCGCCGAACCTTCGCGTACGTGGAAATCAGCTGGCAGTGCGCCGGGAACCGGTTTCTTTCGCGTGGCTTGGGCGCTTCTCCGGCGGCGCTCGGCACATCGACGGGTCTCGACGGCTGTGCTAGGTTTCGCGCAACTAAGCAGTTGCAAAGTTCTTTAAGTCGGAAGGCGTTCGGGCGACGGCCTCGGCGGTGCCCGCGCGCCGCCGAGGGTAAGGAGGTGGAGGGCCGGGCGAATCGGCGGCCGTGTCGCGGGACGGCATCGGATCCGTCGACGGCGCACCGTTGATCGAGCGGAAGAATCGGTTGTTTCTGGGCTGTCGCCGAGCGGGCGACGGCGCAAAACGGGCTGCCCGCCCCGTTCGGGTGTTGCGGCTCTGTTTGGCGACGCCTTCTTTGTTTGTTTCGCCGATTCTGCGCGTCCGGCGCTCACTTGAATGTGTGCGCGCGGGCTTTGTGCTCCCTTTCGGAATGGTTCACTCGATAGTGTGGCCGGCGAAGGGGAAGTAACGTTGCCGGCGACTCTCCCGATGACGAATGGCGACGATATCGGGATTATTGGGAAGTGTTCGCCGGGCTGTTGTCGCCGGTGTGCGACGGTCGTTGCGGTGATCAAGTCGGTGACGTGTGGAGTGAAGGCGCGGCCATGTAAGGCGCGGCCATGTCCGGATGGTGTCGGTGAAAGGTGGCGCAATGAAGTTCGAACTGCGCCCGCGTTCGTCGAACGCGGCCTCCGCGATGTGGTGTCGGCGCGGGGCCGGGCTTTCCCAGTCGCCGCCGACTGTCCGGAGTGGACGGTGCGGTACGGACGCTTGTCCTGTGCAGTTGGGTCAGTACGAGGTCGAGGCGCGCGTGTCAGGCGGCGCGTCCTCGTTCGTCAGTTGATGTGAGGAAGGGACGCGTTGTGAACATCGATACGGCGTTGAAGGAATGCATGTCCATCGCCGGCGCTGTGGGTGTCGCGTTGGTGGACTACGAGAGCGGGATGTCGCTCGGCACCAGCGGTGGCGGTGACTGGCTGAACCTCGAGCTCGCGGCGGCCGGCAACACCGAGGTCGTCAGGTCCAAGCTTCGGGTGATGGGCGCGCTGTCGCTCAAGGACACCATCGAGGACATTCTCATCACGCTTCACCGTCAGTACCACCTGATTAGGCTGATCGACTCCGTGAAGGCGAAGAGCTCGCTGTTCCTGTACCTGGTGCTGGAGCGGGAGAACTCGAACCTGGCCCTGGCCAGGCACCAACTCAAGCGCGTCGAGGCCGACCTGTACGTGTAGGCGGCCGACGGCGTCGCGGGCGCTGAATTCCGCGCCGACGATTCGACCGGCGATTCGGCATTCTCTGGTCCGTGCGGGTGTGGCCGCCGCGCGGGCGATGGTTCTGGCACGTTGTCGACAATGTGCCAGAACCATTCGAGAAGCGCCTCCCTGGCCGGGTCGAGTGCGGGACGGGCACGCCGTGCCGCGGGCGCGGTTCTCGGTGGTTCTCCGGTCGCCGGAACGGGACGACGGTGGCCTGGTCGAGCGGGGCGGGTCGCGGGCTGACTGAAGGGAAGCCGAAGATGAGTGGCACTGCGCGGGCCGGGACCGGCGGCCGGAGAATCCGAATTCACCGCTGCGGCCCGGCGGCCCGCGTAACACCGGCAATTCGGTTACGCCTTGCTAAGCTCTGCAACTGTGGATCTCGTCGGGAGCAGATGTGTTCGGTCCTTCGGCCGTGGGTCGAGGAAGGGCCGCGGCGTGACGACGAGGGCGGGGTGGTCCGCGTGAGCAGGCCGCTGTACCAGCTGAAGGCCGAGTTCTTCAAGACGTTGGGGCATCCGGCGCGGATCCGGGTGCTGGAGCTGCTCAGCCAGCGCGAGCACGCGGTGGGCGAGATGTTGCACGAGGTCGGCATAGAGGCGGCCAACCTCTCCCAGCAGCTGGCGGTGCTGCGGCGGGCAGGCCTCGTGGTGACCCGCAAAGAAGGCTCGAACGTCTACTACTCGCTGACCAGTCCGGAGGTGGCCGAGCTGCTCGCGGTGGCCCGGTCGATCCTGACCGGTGTGCTGTCCGGACAGATCGAACTCCTCGAAGACCTCCGCACGGTGACCGGGCGGCGTGCCGGCGCGGAAGGCGCGGGGCTGAGCCGAGGCTGATTGACGCCGGCCGTGGCGCTTCCGTGGTCGGCCTCCGTCGACGGTCCGGGGCCGAGCGTCGGCTCTCAAGCAGTTGCAAAGGGTCAACTGCGCAGAATGTAAATGCCGGTGGCTGGTGGGACGGAGCCGGGGTCGTTGCGGGAGTCCGTGACCACGTCCCCTTGACCCCCAGTTGCCGCCCGAACGGTGCTCTGACCTGCGGAAGCGGAGAATCTGCTGCGTGCTGTGGGTTCGCTGCCGTCGGATGATGGGGGATTCACGCTGTTGAGGTAGGCACGTCGCTCCTGTCTCGCTCCTGCAACCGGCGACCACTCGATGACCGGCAGCAACGCTGGACCGTGCGCAAGTTCAAGGCCTGCGGGCCTTTGCGGACCTGAGTCTTCGCCGGAGTCGTCAACGAGTGCCGAGATGTGGCCTGAGGTGCAGCGACGACTTTTCGAGCCCCACACGGTCCGCCGGCGCTCGTGATCGCGTCGACCCTGGTCGCGTTGGGGCGCAGCCGTTCCACTGACCTTCACGTGGCACGGGTCCACAGACTCGACGACCCCATCGCGCTTGGCGCACAAAGCGGCCCCGCGCGGATCGCGCGTGCCGTCCTTCGTCCGCCGGGATCGCACGCCGAAGTCGCTTGTCCCGGATCACCTTGCGGCCCGAGCAGTCGTTCCACGGTGCATGAACTCCACCGGCAGCAGAACCTTGGCGCCCAGTTCGGGTTCGGTGCCGCCTAGCCAGCCGAGCAGCGTGCGGGCCGCCAGCGCACCCATCTTGTTCAGTGGCACCCGGACGGTGGTGAACGCCGGTGTCAGCCTGCGCATGAAGTCGACGTCGTTGTAGCCGGTGATCGAGACGTCACGCGGGCATTCGATGCCCCGTGCCGTCAGGGCCTCCAGCGCGCCGATGGCGAGCAGGTCGTTGCCGGCGACAATAGCCGTGAAGGAAAAGCCTTGCGCCAGCACGGTGTTGACGGCGGCGGCGCCAGCCTGCTCGGTGAACGACGAGCAGTTGACGACCGCGCGCGCAGTCGGCAACCGCCGCGCCCGCATGGCCTGCCGGAATGCGCTCGCCCGTTCGCGGCCGGTCGACGTGTCGGCGGGGCCCGCGAGGTGCAGGATCGACCGGTGGCCGAGCTGTTTCAGGTGATCGACGCACAGGTCGATGCCGTGCCGGTCGTCGGTGCCGAAGTACGGGAACGAGCAGCTCTGATTGCGGCGGTTGACGAGCACGGTTGGCACCGCGGCGGCGGCCAGCTCGTCGAGCACCGGGTCCTGCCACCGAGCGGTCGCGACGATGAACCCGTCGACGCCGCCAGCCCGCATCGCGGCGACCTGTGAACGCTCACGGCCGGGATCGTTGTTGGTGTCGGTGAGTACCAGGGTGTAGCCGGCCTCCACGAGCACCTGCTCAGCGCCGCGGACGATGTACGGGAACAGCGGGTTGGTGATGTCCGGGACGACCAGTGCGACAACAAGCGATCGAGACGTCCGCAACCCTCGCGCGACAGTGTTGGGAAGGTAGCCGAGAAGGTGCGCGGCCCGCTCGACCCGTCGGACCGTCTGCCGGCTCACCTCGCCGCGCGCGTTCGGGTTGAGCGCGCGAGACGCCGTGCCAGGATGCACACCGGCCTCCCTGGCGACGTCGACCAGGCGAACCCTGTTCACATCGGTAGGATAACCCCGTCACCAGGCACAATCGATTGCGTCGGCCGATTGGCGACGTTGTTCCTTGTGAACAAAGGATTTGCTCCGTACACGTCTTGACACGACCCGTGGTCGGGTGGACGCTTCCCACAATCGATTGTGGGCTTGATGGCGTGCCTCCGATGCCCGGGGAGGGCGGACGATGAGCAAGCGCAACGGCACGGTCGCGGTCGTGACGGCCGCGCTTCTCCTGACTACGGGATGTTCCTCGCCCGGCGGCTCGGCCTCCGGTGACGCGGGGGCGCCGCTGGTGATCGGCGCGTCGGTCTCGCTGACCGGCGACTTCTCCGACTCCGGCAAGGCTGTGCAGCGCGGGTACCAGCTGTGGGCGGACACGGTCAACGCCGCCGGCGGGATCCTCGGCCGCGCGGTGCAGCTGAAGATCGTCGACGACGCGTCCAGTCCGACGCAGGTCGTGACCAACTACCAGAACCTGATCAACAAGGACCGGGTGGACCTCACCTTCGGACCGTTCTCGACGCTGCTCACGATCCCGGCGTCCCAGGTGGCCAAGCGCTACGGCTACGCCTTCCTGGCACCGGCCGGCGGCGGGCCGAAGATGTTCGAGCAGAACCTGGACAACTACTTCTTCGTGCAGCCGGCGCCGACCGTGCAGTCCGGCGACGTGTTCGTCAACTACGTGCTGAGCCTGCCCGCCGACCGGCGTCCCAAGACCGCCGCGTACGCCGAGCTGGACGACCCGTTCGCCGCGCCGCTGGCCGAGAACGTCCGGCAGAAGCTCGAGGCCGCCGGCGTGCGCACCGTCTACAAGCAGGTGTACCCGTCGGAGACGATGGACCTGTCGCCGATGATGGGCGCGATCGCCGCGCTGCGCCCGGACGCAATCATCGCCGGCACCCAGAACGAGGACGCGTACTCGCAGGTGAAGAGCCTGGTGCAGTTGAAGTTCAGCCCCAGCGTCCTGTTCCAGTCCAACGGGGCCAACTCGCCGATGGAGTTCCCGGACAAGGTCGGCGCCGGCAACACCGAGGGCATCCTGTCGCCCGCGGACTGGTTCCCCGGCTCCAAGGCGCCCGGCAGCGCCGACTTCACCGCCGCGTACATCAAGAAGTACGGCGGCACCGCGCAGAGCATCGACGATAGCAGCGCCGAGGCGTACGCGGTCGGCCAGGTGATCTCCGCCGTCGCCGCCCGGACGAACAAGATCGACAACAAGACGATCATCAGCTCGCTGCACGCCGGCAGCTGGCCGACCCTGCTCGGCACTCTGTCGTGGTCGGCCAACGGCGCGCCGAGCGGCGAGTTCAACCTGGTGCAGTGGCAGAAGGGCAAGCTGCTGCCGGTGTTCCCCGCGTCGGTCGCGCAGGCCTCGCCGGAGGCGCCCAAACCGGCCTGGGGCGGGTGAGGCGGTGCACGCTGTGGTCCAGGGCGTCATCCTCGGTGTGCTCACCGCGGGCGTGTACGCGCTGATGGCGTCCGGGCAGACCCTGATCTTCGGCATCATGCGCGTGGTCAACATGGCGCAGGGTGCGATGGTCATTCTCGGCGCCTACCTGTCCTACCAGCTGTTCACGTCGTTCGGCGTCGATCCGTTCCTCGCGATCCCGGCGACCACGGCGGTCATGTTCACGGTCGGCGTCGCGGTGCAGCTGATCTTCCTGCGCCCACTGCACCAGGACGACCGGACCCAGCTGAGCGTGCTGGTGACGTTCGCGGTCGCGCTGCTGCTGGAGGGCGTGATGAGCGTCCTGTGGAGCACCTCGGACCGCAGCATCAACACCGGCTACGTGAATGCGAGCTGGACCGTGCTCGGCTACCAGATCTCGCTGGTGCGACTGTGGGCGTTCCTGCTTTCGCTTGTCGCACTGGGACTTCTGCACGTGCTGCTCAGGCGGACCCGGTTCGGTCGCGCGGTGCGGGCCAGCGTGCAGAATCCGGAGTCGGCGCGGCTGCTCGGTGTCGACGCCGACCGGATCGCCGCGATCGGCTTCGGGCTCGGCGCCGCGACCGCGGCCGCCGCCGGCTCCGTGTACGGCCTGCTGTACCCGTTCAACTCCGGCAGCCACTACGACCTGATCTCCCAGCTGCTGTCCATCGTGGTGCTCGGCGGTCTGGGCAGCATCGGCGGCGCGGTCGTCGGATCGCTGGTCATCTCGGTGTCCACGGCGGTCGTCGCGTCGGCCTTCTCGCCGATCTGGGCCCCGATGACCTTCTTCGTCGTGCTGCTGTCGGTGCTGCTGATCCGGCCGCGCGGCCTGTTCGGCACGGCCGCCCGAGGGGCGCTGTGAGGATGCGGCGCGGCGTCGGACCGGTCCGCGCCGCGGTGTTCTTCCTGGTGCTGGCCGTGGCGCCCACTTTCGGTCTCGCGCACTGGCTACTCACGATGCTGGTGTTCACGCTGATGTTCGCCGTCATGGCCAGCGCGTGGAATCTGCTCGGCGGATTCACCGGTTACCCCTCGCTCGGGCACGTCGCTTTCTTCGGCATCGGCGCCTACGCGGTGGTGTTGTGGTTCCAGCACCACGACATCAGCTCCGGCTACGAGCCGTTCCTCCTGCTGCCGGCGATCGGGCTCGGCGTGGCGCTGGTCGGCCTGCCCATCGCCGCGATCGCGATGCGCACCCGGGCCGACGTGTTCGCGATCGTCACCATCACGCTGCTGTTCGTCGGCCAGACCCTGGCGTTCAACCTGCGCGACATCACCGGCGGCGCGCAGGGGGCCTCGATCGTGCCGGCGCCGTTTCCCGCCGACAGTTACGAGATTCCCTTCTACGACGCGCTTGTTGTGCTGTTGGCCGTGTCGATGGGACTGACGTGGGCGACGATGAGGTCCAAGGTCGGCCTGTCGCTGGCGGCCGTTCGCATGGACGAGGACAAGGCCGCCGGCATCGGCGTGCGGGTGCAGACGGTCAAGTTGCTGGCGTTCTGCGTCAGCGTCGGTCTGACCGCGATGATCGGCGGGATCTGGGCGTACTACGAGGGGTTCATCTATCCGCAGTTCGCGTTCGACCCGTTGATCAGCGTCGCGATGGTGCTGATGACGTTCCTCGGCGGCCGGGCGACACTGTGGGGACCTGTGCTCGGCGCGTTCATCCTGGAGCTGGCCCAGCAGTACTTCGCGTACAGCCTCGGCGGCAGCCGGTTCTATCTCATCGCGTACGCGCTGGTCTTCCTGGTCGTGATTCTCGTGATGCCACGCGGAATCCTGCCGTCCGTTCGGGATCGGCTGTGGCGGCGAGGGCGGCGGCGCATCGTGGACGCGCAGCTGCCGGCGGGGGACGGTCCGCTGTGACACCGTTGCTGGAGGTGGACGGCGTCTCGCGCAGCTTCGGCTCCGTGCCGGCGCTGGTGAACGCGTCGCTGACCGTCGAGCGGAACTCGATCACGGCGCTGATCGGGCCCAACGGCTCCGGCAAGACCACACTGTTCAACGTCATCACCGGAAATCTGCGCGCCGACACCGGCCGCGTTCGCTTCGACGGTCACGACGTCACCACCGCCCGCCCGGCCGCGCTGTACCGGCGTGGCCTGTCGCGGACGTACCAGCAGGCCAGGGTGTTCAGCCAGCTCACTGTCGAGGAGAATCTCGTCGTCGCCGGCGGCTTCGGACTGGCGCAGCTGTTCGGCCGCCGCGTGAACCGCCGGGACCGACAGCGAGCGACCGAGCTGATCGACGAGTTCCGCCTCGGCCGCGTCGCGGACCTGCCGGCGGCCGAACTGTCCTACGGGCAGCGAAAGCTGCTCGAGTTCGCGGCCGTCCTGATGAGCTCGCCGACCCTGATCCTGCTGGACGAGCCGACCGCCGGCGTCAACCCCGTCCTGATCGAGACGATGGAACACCACATCCGCCGCCTGCACGCGGCCGGCATCACCTTCCTCATCGTCGAGCACGACATGAACGTCGTCATGCGGCTGTGCGACCCGGTTGTCGTCCTCGACCAGGGCCGCGAGATCTTCACCGGGCCTCCCGACGCCGTACGGGAGCACCCTGCGGTCCTCGACGCGTACCTGGGGGCGTGATGGTCGATCCGATTCTCACGCTGCGTTCGGTGGTCGCCGGTTACGGCGCGGGCGACATCCTCAAGGGGGTCGATCTCGACGTGCGACCCGCCACCGTGACGTGCCTGATCGGCCCGAACGGCGCCGGCAAGAGCACCGTTCTGCGCTGCGTCAGCGGTTTGCTCCGTCCGAGCAGGGGCAGCGTCGTCTTCCGCGACGAAATGATCGACCGGCTCAGCCCCCGTCAGCGGCTCGATCGCGGCATCGTGCACGTGCCGCAGGAACGCAGCCTGTTCCCGGCCATGACCGTCTGGGACAACCTGCTGATGGGTGGCTACACGATCAGGGATCGCAAGCGACTCCGGGAACGGGTCGAGCACGTGGCCGAGGCGTTCCCGGTCTGTGTGCGGCGCGCGCGCGATGATGCCGGATCCCTGTCCGGCGGCGAGCAGAAGCAGGTCGAGCTGGCCCGCACCCTGGTGCTCGACCCGAGCCTGGTGTTGCTGGACGAGCCGTCCATCGGTCTGGATCCCAGGTCCCGTCAGCAGGTCTTCGGCAGCATCCGCGGCCTGGCCGACCGGGGTGTCGCCGTGCTGCTGGTGGAACAGAACGCCCGCAGCGGCCTCGCGGCGTCCGATGTCGGAGCCGTGCTGGAGACCGGTGTGGTCCGACTCGTCGACAGCGGCGCCAGCCTGCTGGCCAATCCCGAGGTCGCGCGGCTCTATCTCGGCGGCCTCACGCGTACGACCACGGGAGAGACATGAGCACACCCCCGTTACGCATCGGGTGGATCGGGACGGGCCGAATGGGCGCCGTGCTCGTCCACCGGCTGGTCGACGCCGGGCATGACGTGTCGTCTTCGGGGAGGAGATCGAGCAGTTGCTTCGTGGTCAGGCCACGGTAGGCGCTGTCGTCCACGAACTCGACGTGGGCGATGAAGCCCTCCTCCGTGGGCTGCACGATGGCCGCTCCGATCGTGTCCCACGTCTGTTGGTCGGAGAAGTCGGTGCGGATCACCAACGCGACACGGCCCAGCGGCAACGGCTTCATCGTCCTCGCTGTGGTACAAGGCCATCTCTGGCAGGCACGTCCTTTCCGGCCACGGCCTCAGGCCGATGCCTTGCGTAGCGCGGGCAGCAGCTCGGACCGGGCGAAGTCGAAGAAGTCCTCCTGGCGATCGCCGCCGATCTGGACCAGGGCGATATGGGTGAAGCCGGCTTTCCAGTAGGCCGCGACGGCCTCGACCATGCGGTGCACGTCAGGCCCGCAGGGGATGGACTCGGCCACGTCCTCAGGCCGGACGAACTGGGTCGCGCCGGCGAACCCGGCCGGGCCGGGCAGCTCGGAGTTGACCTTCCAGCCGCCGCCGAACCAGCGGAACTGTTCGTGTGCCCTGGCCACCGCGGCCGCCTCGGATCGGTCGAAGCAGACCGGGATCTGCCCGATGAAGCGGTCGGTGTCCGGCGCGGTCCGCCGCCACTGGGCCACGAGGTCGGCGTCAGGGTCGACGGCGACCATCGCGTCGGCCGCCGGTGCGAACAGTTCCACGGACTGGTGCCCGGAAACCGCCAGGGCCAACGGAACCCGCTGCGCGGGCAGGTCCCACAATTTCGCCGAGTCGACTCGATAGTGCCTGCCGACGAAGTCCACCTGGCCGCCGTTGAACAGCCGGGAAATGATCTCCACAGCCTCGCCGAGCATCTCGTGCCGCACGTTGACCGGCGGCCACCCGCCGCCGGTGATGTGCTCGTTGAGGTTCTCCCCAGCGCCGAGCCCCAGCGTGAACCGGCCCTCCGAGAGCAACTGCACCGTGGCCGCCTTCTGAGCCACGACGGCCGGGTGGTACCGGATGGTCGGACAGGTCACGTAGGTCATCAACTCGGTCCGCTCGGTCGCCTGCGCGACCGCGCCGAGCACGCTCCACGCGTACGGGGCGTGCCCCTGCTCGGCCAGCCACGGCGAGTAGTGATCGCTCATCACCTGGAAGTCGAAGCCGGCCTGCTCCGCTGCGACCGCGTGCCGCACGAGCTCACGCGGCCCGGCCTGCTCGGTCATCAACGTGTATCCGAATCGAACCATGTCGGTGGTCAGTCCCTCTTGAACGCGTCCTTGACGTCCTCCACGGCCTGCTTGACCTTGCCCTTGGCCTGATCGCCCTTGCCCTCGGCAGTCATGTTGTCGTCGTCGGTGGCCTTGCCGACGCCCTCCTTGACCTTGCCCTTGACGTCGTCGGCGGTGGCGTCGATCTTGCGTTCGGTGCTCATCGTGCTCCCTTCATCGTGGACAGGCGGGTACCTCGACTCCCGGCGGCCAAACGTCCCTGCCGACGAAGAGGTGGGCGCCCCGCGACAGCGGTCCGCGTTCAGCGACAGCTGACAACGGCGGCGTGGCCTCCGACCGTACGAACCGCATGGCGGGTTGCAGCTGCCGGCCGAACCGGTGCGGGTGACCGGACTGGTGACTGACACTCCCGCGGCCCGCAATCGTTGCTTCCACGGCGTCCAAGGACTCCTCGCCTGGAGGTTGAACTCGACGACGTCCTCGTGGCCCTTCAGATGCGGCCTGTGCGTGGTTGACGCTGAGTGCCTCCGGGGCGGTCGGCGAGGTCGAAAGCCGCGCCGACCGCCCGTCGATATCGAGGATCAGTGCTGGTCCGGTCGTTCGACGCGGTCTCGCCAGGCGCCGGTCTCCCGCCCGTGGCCTTCGATGAACTCCTTGAACCGCTTCATGTCTGCGTTGACTCGGTGGTTGAGAAGGCCGAGTTTGTCGCCTATCTGCTCGACGAAGCCTTCAGGATCGATGTCCATCTGGGCGGTCACCCGCGTCGTCGTGTTGTCCAGCCGGTGGAAGGTGATGACGCCGGCGTGAGTAGGTCCGCTGTCCGACTTCCACGCGACACGCTCGTCGGGCCGCTGCTCGGTGATGGTCGCGTCGAACTCGCGCGTAACGCCACCGACCTGCGTGACCCAGTGCGTGTGGGTGTCATCGAGTTGACGGATTTCTCGGACGCCGTCCATGAACTGGGGGAACGACTCGAACTGCGTCCACTGGTTGTACGCGGTCGACACTGGCACGGACACATCGACGGACTCGGTGATGGTGCTCACACGCTCTCCTTCGCTTGGTCGAGTCGCGTGGTGAGGAATGCTCATCACGCATCGTTTGCGCATCGCGTTCAGCATCGGTGTACCCGGCGAGAAGCGAGCCACACTCGACGGTGCCGAGACGTGGGCGAGGACGCGCATCGGTTGTGCATCACGTGGTGGAATCTGGGTATTCGACGGTCATGACCAGCATCGGTGAGCAGACAGGGGAGAACGGCGGCCCGACCTACGACGTGGCGCTCGTGCGGGCTGTCGGCAAGTTGTCCGAGGCGTGGGAGGCGGCCGAAGAAGCCAGGGGACACCTGTACGCCTTCCATCGCCTGACCGGGCACGCCGACGCGGTGGCTGAGCAGGCCGTGAACCAGCTGCGCGACGCCGGCCAAGGCGCGCTCGCAGACAAGCTGGTGACGGAATTGATCGGTCGCAACGTGTTGCCCGGCCGATGGACCTTCCAGATCGTCGAGGAGTACGACGATGACTACCACCGGCTGTTCAGCGAACTGGAACGCGAGGGCCGGAGCCTGGTCGGCGGTCGCCGGCATGTGTACGAGGCGCAGATGAAGCACGATCGTCGCACCCACGGCCGATCCGGGCACGAGGCGACCCCTGCCGACTTCACGGCATGACTGCGGAAGACCGGGAACCGGAGGCCGCGTGGAGTGCCGGTGCTGTGGCACGCCATCTCCAGATCGCTGAGTCGACGCTACGGTCGTGGCACCGCCGCTACGGTGTGGAACCTCACGGCGCTCCCGGCCGATACCGGCGCTACACGCGGGGTGACGTGGCTCGGCTGCGACGCATGCGGGACTTGATCGCGACGGGCATGCTCCCGTCCGAAGCCGCTCGCGCGATCACCCAGACGCGCGGTGCGAACGGCAGCGTCGATGTGGGCACGCTCGTCCATGCCGCGCAGGACTTGGACACCGCACGATGCGTGGCGCTCGTCGCCGACGCGATTTCCGCGAACGGGGTGGTCATGGCGTGGGACACGCTGTGCCGTCCGGCGTTGATCGCCGTGGACGCCGCGCAAGCGGCCAACCCCGCCTGTGTGGACGGTGAACATGTCTTGTCCTGGGCCGTGCTTGCCGCACTGCACCGCGTCGTGGGGCCGCCCCCGACGGCGTCCACCCGACCGGTGTTACTGGCATGCGTACCCGGCGAACACCACACACTGCCGGTCGAGGCGTTGGCCGCGGCCTTGATCGAGGTAGGTGTGCCCGTCCGCGTTCTCGGTGCCGCCACGCCGTCGGCCAGCATCGCTCACGCACTGCAGCACTCCCGACCGGGCAGCGTCGTCTTGTGGTCCCAATGCCGCGAGACCGCGGACCGCGAGGCCGTGCGTGCCGCCGGTTCCTCGACCGCGCCCCTGCTTCTGGCTGGTCCAGGATGGAGCCATCTCCGGCTTGCCCACCTCGGGCCGTCGACGCGGAGTCCACGGCGCGTAGCTGATCTTCAGGAGGCGCTCATGGCGGCCACGCCTCCCCCAATGACGTCCATGGACCACAGGAGACTTTCCCCACGCGAGGCTGCCAGGGCGGCCACCGAGGCGAGGGTCCGGGGACGTGATGTCATGTGAACACTCCTCAACAGGGCGCATGGTGGTCTGGACCACATGCGGAGGTGTTCCATCAGAACGCCGGCTCTTTCCGTTGTCAATAGCGCTGTCCGAAGCGGACGGTCGCACCCGTTCCTGTCATCTCATACGTTGACACCGCTCTTGACCCACGCCGGCGACGACGCGACCCTTTCGCCCGCGTCGTGAGCCGGAGGACGGCTGGAAACCGTTTCGCCGAAAGGCCGGACGTGCCAGCCCGTATGGCCGCCTGGGTCGTGTCGACCATTGGCGCGGGTCCGTGTGCGAGTTCCAGATGTACCCGCTGGGCTGGCTCTGCCGGCCCCGGTCGGTCCGACGCCGGACGGAGCGGTGGTTGGCGCGCCGGATGCTCGGCAGGGACACGAGCACCCGGCGCGCCGGCTGATCGGCACGCTCCATGCCGTCCGGCTGGCTTGGTCTCGCCGCACGACGGTCACGGTGGCAGCCGACGCACATGATGGCCGCCTCGGATGTACGGCTGATCCAGAACGGGTTCAGCCGGGCCGGCGGCACGGAAGCTGCCGGGGTCGCTGCGGCCCGCGCACCCGGCGACAGGACCGCCAGGCTGTGGTCGCCACCGCGATCACCGGGCCGACCACCCGCTGTGCGCGACGCCCACGCTGGTGAAGCCGCTCGGTGGCCGAAGAGGTATCTCTTTTCTCCAAGGAAGTCGCAGCCGACTGGTCGTCGGTCCACGCCGGTTCGAGTTCTTGACGTCGTCGACCTTCCGGCGCCGGCGTCTTCTCATTGCGCCTCGTGCAATGAGAGATCCGAATGGATACACCCGTCGACGGCCGGCGGAACCCGCACTCTCACGCGTTCGACGCGCCGGCCGTCGTCGTCCTCGCCGTCATGGCAGGCGCCGTGAACATCGCCGAGTGTCGTGGAAAGCCCTGGTGTCGGTCCTCAATCGACCGTGAACCGGCACTCCACGGCGTCGTCGGCCCGGCCAACCGGTTCCAGTGATCGACTTCCGCGCGTTGTCGTCCTATAGATTGGGAACGCTGTTGACCCGTGTTGGCCGGCGGGCAAACCTGGTCCACCTTCCAGTCGAAGGAGGCCGGCGATCCGCTTCTCGGACGTGCTGAGTGACGCCATCGCGCGCAGCGGGCTGACGCTGGAGCGCGTCGCCGATGCGGTCGCCGCACGTGGCGGCGTGCTTGCCGTCAGCACGCTCAGCCATTGGCGGTCCGGTCGGAGCATGCCCACTCGCCGGGGTTCCCTCGTTGTCGTCGGTCACCTGGAGGATGTGCTCGGGCTGGAGTCCGGGTCGCTGCGCCTGCTGGCCAAGCCGGCCTATCGCGGCGGCCGGCCCACGGTGGAGTCGCGCATGTCGCCGGTCGCCGCGTCGTTCAGCAAAGGCGGTCGGGTGCGGGAGCTCCTCGGCGAGGTCGACATGAGATCCGACGAGCGGCTGATGCGGCTGAGTCAGCACGATCGGTGCCGGATCGGGCCGGATCGGGCCAAGGAGTCCCTGCTGGTCCGCCAGGTGCTGCGGGCGACCGAGGACGGCGCGGACCGGTTCGTGATCGCGTTCTGGCACGACACCAGCCAACCGCTGCCGCAGTTGGTGGCGCTGCGCGGCTGCCGCGTCGGCCACGTGGTCCGCGATCCCGCCGCCGCGGTGCTCGTCGCCGAACTCCTGTTCACCCGGCCTCTCGAATGCGGCGAAACCATCGTCACGGAGCATGAACTGCGCCGACTGGCGCCGGCGCCGGACGGTGCCGAGGACTGCTACGGCCGGTCGCTGCGGCACCCGACTCGAGAGTGCTTGCTGGAGGTCGACTTCGACCCGGACACCCTGCCTGTCCGGTGTGAGCAGGTGGCTGAGCCGGAGAACCATTCGCAACCGGCGACGCGCCGGGCCCTGACGGTGGACAGTGACTGCCGGGTGCACGCACTGGCCAACGGGTTCGGGCCCGGCGTCGTCGAGATCCGCTGGACCTGGAGCTGAGCCGCCGCTGACTCCGCCGAGGCGGCCGACCTGCTTTCAGGGCTCCGGTCGCGGCGGCTCGGCACTCATCGGGCTCGCCATCGGGATCAGCCTCATCGGCGGCCCTGGCCTGCGCGCCGGGGGAAGTCGGGCTGTCAGCCCGGCGAGCCGACCAGGGCTTCGGCGAACCGGTCCACGGCAGTGGCGTCGGCGAACGGCAGGAACAGCGACGGCTCGATCAACTCGACCTCCAGCACGCAGTAGCGGTCGTTGTCGTCACGGACGAGATCCACCCGGGCGTAGGTCGGCGTGCCCAACCGACGCGCGACGGACTCCACTGCCGCAGTGGCAACGGAAATCTGGTCGGGCGACGCGCTGTGCCCGGAATTGGTCTCGGCCGCGAACAGGGCCTCCACCGCCCCGGCCCGGGGCAGGGTGACCCGTTTGCTCGCGGCATGGCTGAACGTTCCGCCGAAGAACACCATCGGCCACTCACCGTGCCGGGCGACCGACGCCAACAACGGCTGGATCAGGACCGTCAGGCCAGCGGCGTGCAGTCGGGCGACGTGTGCGGTCGCGCTGTGGTGCTCGTCGGGTCCGTACCAGGCGGCGTCGCGGCTGCCCGCGCCCACGGCCGGCTTCACGACGAACCTGCCGTCCGGGAACCGCGCGGTCGCGCCGGGACGCGCGAACACCGTCGGGGTGATCGACACGCCGTCCTCCGCCAGCTCGGCGAGGTACTGCTTGTCCAGGTTCCACCGCACCGTCGCGGGTGGGTTCACCAGTTCGCTGACGGCGTCCACGTCCTCGACCCAGGTCAGGAAGTCGGGCAGGTGTTGCGGGTAGTCCCAGGCCGAGCGCAGCACCACCCGGTCATAGCCGGACCAGTCCACGCCGAGGTCGTTCCAGTCCACGACATCGACCACCACACCGGTTCGCTCCAGTGCGGTCAGGGCGATCGGCTCGTCCTCGTCCAGTCCCCGCGCTTCCCGTGCCGTCACCCACGCCAACCGCTCGATCATCGTCGGATAGTAGGGACATCGGTCCGTATGAGCGAGTCGCTCAGCCCTGGCGAGTCGGCCGGATGGTCAGGTCCCCGATTTCGACGTCGTCGGGTTGGTCGATCACGAATGCGATCGCCCGAGCCACCGCCATGGGGTCGATACCCAGATCGGCCATGGTCTGCCTGGCCTGTTCGCGCACGGCCGGATCGTCGACGGCGTTGTCGACAAGCTCGGTGCGGACGTAGCCCGGGGAGATCGATGTCGTCCGCAGAAGCCCGTCCGTGCTCTCCTGTCTCATGCCCTCAAGGAGGGTGCGTACCGCATTCTTCGTCCCCGCGTACACCGCTTGGGTGGGGACGATCTTCAGTCCCGAGGTCGAGACAACGGTGACGAGGTGACCGCTGCCCTGACGGCGGAACACCGGCAGGGCAGCGGCGATCCCGTGCAGGATCCCCTTGACGTTCACGTCGACCATTGCCGACCAGCCCTTGACGTCCAGATCGGCAACGGGACTGGTCCTGGCGATCCCGGCGTTGCCCACCAGGACGTCCAGACGGCCGAAGCGTTCGACTGCCATCGCGACGAGCGAGTGGAGGTCGCCGGGACGGGTGACGTCCACTCGCGTGGCGGCCGCCTGACCGCCGGCGGCTTCGATCTCGGCGACCAGCCGGTCCAGCCGGTCGGTGCGGCGGGCGCCGAGGACGACGGCCGCACCGACTGCGGCGAGGTGGCGAGCCGTGGCCGCACCGATTCCGCTGCTGGCGCCGGTGATGGCGACGACCTTGCCGTGGATGGTCATGAAGGTCCTCCGACTAGGATCGGACACATGTCCGGTTATCCAGACAACCATAGCGGACACGTGTCCGCTTCGGTCGAGAGCGGCGGAACGCGGCGTGCGGACGCACAGCGCAACCGCGAGCGGATCCTTCAGACGGCGCGCGATCTCGTACACCAGACGGGAGAGCTGAAGCTCAACGCGGTCGCGAAGGCCTGCGGCATCGGGCAGGGCACGCTGTACCGACACTTCCCGACACGTGAGGACCTCCTCGCCGAGGTGTACCGCCATGAGGTGGACGACCTTGTCGCCGCGGCTCCGCAGCTGCTGGCAACTCACGAGCCGGTGGACGCGTTGGCGGCGTGGTTCGACCGGGTCGCCGCCTACGCCCGGGTCAAGCGCGATGTGTTCGCCGCCGTCGAGGCGGCGACGTGGCACGACCTCGCCGCCCACAGCCTCGGCCCGATCGGTGAAGCGGTGGAACTGCTGCTGGCCGCCGGTCGCTCGGCCGGCAGCATCCGCGCCGATGCCGTAGCCCGTGACGTGATCGTGCTCATCAGCTGGTTGTCACGGCTGGACGACGCCGAACTCGACGCGCGAGGGCCGCGGTTGCTGTCGATCCTCGTCGACGGTCTCCGCGCACACCATCCCTGAGTCGAACGCGTCGCGACGCTCTGGTGACGCCGGTTCCGCTGCACACTCGTTGTGGCGTGTGGCGTGTGGCGTGTGGCGTGTGGCGTGTGGCGTGTGGCGTGTGGCGTGTGGCGTGTGGCGTGTGGTGTGCGGGGTCGCCGCGTCTTATGGCCACCGTTCAGGATCTGTTGAAGGGTGATGGCGACTGGGGTGCACCGGGACGAGATCCGCGTGGCCCTGACCAACGATGGGAGCGTTCCCGGGCTGACCCTGCCCGGCGTCACCTCGATCGCCCCGCCGGATGCCGGAATCGTGGGCAGCGGGTGAGCGTCCGGCGACGAGGAGTAACTTCCGGCCAGATTCCCGGCACGGAGGACGACAACCGGGGCGGTGACGGACCAAGGTGCCGGTCATGCCTCGGTTGGGTCCAGGTCTTCTCGCATCCCTGCTCGCGCTGCCGCTGCTGGCCGTTCCGGCCGGGGCAGCCCAGGATTCCCCACAGCCGGTCATCGTGCTGATGGCCGACCAGTCGGTGCCTTCTCCGTTCGGTTCCTCGTTGCCCGGTTCGGCGGTGCGGCGGCTGGGACTGATCAACGGGTACGCCGCCACCGTCGACATCGCCGCGCGATCGCGGCTCGCGTCGGATCCGCGGGTCCGGGCGGTGATGCCCGACCTGCCGGTGAAGGTGCGACGCCCGTCGACGCCCGTCGGGTCGGGCGGCCCGGGGCGGGCGTCGGCCGCCGAGGCGCCGCCGGGGGTCTGCCCCAGCGATCCCGGCAAACCACAGCTCGAACCGGAGGCGTTGGGGCTGACCGACGCCGTGCGGGCGCAGACCCTCGCCACCGGCAAGGGCGTGAAGGTCGGCTTCCTCGCCGACGGTGTCGACGTGCACAACCCGGAGTTCACCCGGGCCGACGGCAGTTCGGTGTTCGCCGACTACCAGGACTTCGGCGGCGACGGACCGAACGTGCCGACCGATGCCGCCGAGGCGTTCGGCGACGCGAGCGCGATCGCCGCGCAGGGCCGGCAGAGCTACGACCTCAGCCAGTTCGTGAATCCGGCGTCACCGCTGCCGGCGGGCTGCACGATCCGGGTGCGGGGCATGGCCCCGGACGCCTCCCTGGTCGGGCTGAAGGTGGAGACCTCGGACGGCTCCGCCAACACCTCGACGATCGTGCAGGCCATCGACTACGCGGTGAACGTCGACAAGGTGGACGTGCTCAACGAGTCGCTGGGCACGAACCCCTACCCGGATCCGCACAACGACCCGTTCTCGCTGGCCAACCAGGCGGCGGTGCGGGCAGGCGTGACCGTGACGACGGCCAGCGGCGACGCCGGCGTCGCCGGCACCGTCGGCGATCCGGCGGGCGATCCGGCCGTGCTCAGTGTCGGCGCGTCCACCTCGCTGCGGCTGTTCGCCCAGACGCAGCGGAACATGCCGGGGCTCAAGGGGTTCGTCAGCGACAACGTCTCGGCGCTCAGCTCCGGCGGCGTCACCGAGGGCGGTCAGGTGGACGATCTGGTGGCCCCGGGCAACGACGGCTGGGCGGTGTGCACGCCGGACACGACGAGGTTCACCGGCTGCGTGAACTTCAACGGCAAGCCTTCACCGGTCATCACCTTCGGTGGCACGAGCCAGTCTGCGCCGATCACCGCGGGCGCGGTCGCTCTGGTGATCCAGGCGTACCGGCAGACGCACGGCGGCAGCTCGCCGAGTCCGGCGCTGGTCAAGCAGATCCTCACGAGTACCGCGACCGATCACCTGGACCCGTCCGACCAGCAGGGCACCGGCGTGCTCGACGCCTATGAGGCGGTGCGCGCCGCCATGTCCATTCAGGACGGTTACGGCAGGCCCGCGGCCCAGGGCGACAACCTGCTCGTCAAGCAGACCCAGTTGTCCGCGACCGCGAAGCCCGGCGCCGCCCGACAACTGCGGCTGGAGGTCACCAACGTGGGCGCGGGGACGCAGACGGTGACGGCGGCGAACCGAGTGCTGAGCAGGACCGTGTCGGACCAGTCCGGCAGCGTCACGCTGGACGTGACCTCACCGAGCACGCCGCGCTGGACGAGCGGATCCGGCACGACCTTCGCGTTCGCCACCACGACGTTCACCGTGCCGGCCGGCGTCGACCACCTCGACGCGACGATGGCGTTCCCGCCGAATCTGGTGAACCTGCGGCTGTTGTCGCCGACCGGCCAGCTCAGCGCCTTCTCCGCCGTGCAGGGCACCACCGGCTTCGGGCACGCCGAGGTGCACTCGCCGGCGGCGGGCACCTGGACGGCGATCTTCGACAGCTCGGTGGCGAGGAAGTTCAACGGCACGATCAAGTTCGACTTCCGCTCCTCGGCCTACGCGCCGCTCGGCGCCGTGTCGCCTGCGAGCCTGACGCTGGCGCCGGGCCGGACCGGGACGTTCACGGTCGCCGTGGCGACGCCGACCAGCCCTGGCGACCTGGACGCGGCGACCGTGTTGAGTACTCCTCAGCATCGGCTCGCGGTGCCGCTGACGTTGCGCAGTCTGGTGACCGGTTCCTTCGACGGCGTGTTGACCGGCGGCAACGGGCGTGCGGGCATCGCGGCGCAGAACGTCAACTATCGGTTCGACGTCATGGCCGGGCAGCGGGACGTCGGCATCGGCATCACCCTCCCCGGTGCCGCGCACGACCAGTTGACCGGTTACCTGATCGGACCGGATCACCAGATCGCCAGCCGGACCGACAACGTCACGGCTGTGGACGACAACGGCCGGCCGACGGCGTTCGCGAGCTCGATCCAGTCGTATCGACGGGATCCGCAGCCCGGGCGCTGGACCTTCGTGCTGGAGCTGCACAATCCCTCGTCCGGGGTCGCGCTGACGCAACGGTTCTCCGGCCAGCTGCGGCTGAACTCGCTCGATGTCCAGGTCGGGGCCGTGCCGGCGACGCTGCCGGCCGGCAAACCCGCGACGGTGGCCGTTCACGTGCGCAACACCGGCGTCGCCACCGAATCGTTCTTCGTGGACCCTCGGACTTCCGCGCTGGGCGACATCGACCTGGTCGGTGATCGACCGGCGCAGGGGTTGCCTCTGCCGTTGGCCGGCCCGGTCGCCTACACCGTGCCGCCCGGCACTACGTCGATCGCGGGAACCGCGACGTCGAGCGTGCCGGTCGAGGCGGACCTCGTCGCCGACAGCCAACTGCCGGAGGCGCTCGGGCGGCCGACCGCCAAGTACAGTGCGACCGAGGTGCAGACCGGAACCTGGGTGCTGGGCGCGGCCACTGTCGGGCCGAATCCGAGCGGTCGCACCGGCACGGTCGATTTCTCGCTCACCGCGCACACGCAACTGTTCGACGGCAGCGTGACGTCGAGCACAGGCGACGCCTGGCTGCTGGCCGTGCGGCCGGAGCCGCCGGCGCTCACGCCGCTGGTGCTGGCCCCCGGCCAGTCCGGCACGATCACGGTCACCATCACGCCCAAGGCCGCACCGGGGACGCTGGTGTCCGGTGTGCTCTATGTGGACGATCAGAATGCCTTTGCCTTCACCGGGGACGAGCTACGTGCGGTTCCCTACAGCTACCTGATCGGCTGAGATCTTCCGACTCTCGTTGGTTGACCCGGCCTGCCCGGCCACAAAGAGTGGCCGGGCACGGGGATTCCCAACTGGCGAACGCGACCAGGCCACCGCCGCCGTCAACGCACTCACCGCGTGTATCGTGCCAAAAGTTCATGCGTAGGCGATGATCAGGAGTTCGCCGGTCAGGTCAGGCGGCTCGCCGGTACTCGTCGATCACGCCGCCGAGGACCTTCCGGCGTGTGATCGGAGCGTCCAGCGGCATGACGCTCGCTGGATCATGGTTCGGTGGCTGTTGCTCGACGTCCTGGTGTGGCCGGTGGTTGCCGAAATGTCGGACGTACCCTCCCAAGACAGCAGCAGTACACCCGCCGCCTGCGGGACATGCTGCTCGCCCACCCGCACGCGGTCACCATCTTCACCACCCGCCCGATCCGCTCACCAGCGGCGATCGAGACCGCAACCGCATGATCGAACTCATGACCGAGGCCGGCTTCACTCCGGGCGACGCTCTGCGCGTCCTGCGCTGCCTGTGGGAATTCACGATCGGCCACGTCCTCACCCTCGCCGTGCTCCAATTAGGCGGCGAGCGACGCAGTCGGAAACGACCGGTGGACTCGCCGGAGTACAACCTGCTCGCGCGCAGCGCCGACGACGCGGGCGTCGACCGGCACTTCGCCCTCGGCCTCGCCGCCATGCTCGACAGCTTCGCCGGCCATACAGACAAGGACACAAATGGGTTCTGAGACGATCGACGCGGCGGCCGCGGGGACCTGGACGCTCGGGGACGTGACGGTCAACCGGGTCGGGTTCGGCGCGATGCGCTTGCCCCAACGCGGGGCGGCGTTCGCACCCGAAGCCGTCCCCGGTGACCGCGGCCAGGCGATCAAGGTGCTGCGTCGTGCGGTTGAGCTGGGCGTCAACCACATCGACACCGCCGGCTTCTACTTCTCCTCGCTCCGTTCGGCCAACGAGCTGATCAACAGCGCCTTGTCGCCGTATCCCGACGATCTGGTCATCTCCACGAAGGTCGGGCCGCGCCGGGGCGCCTCCGGCGAATGGCTGCCGCAGGCCACTCCGGCCCAGCTGCGGGGCGATGTCGAGGAGAACCTGCGCCAACTCGGCCGTGACCACCTGGACCTGGTGAACCTGCGCCTGTCCGGCCTGGACTCCATCAGCGACCACTTCGGGGCGCTGGCCGAGTTGCGCGACGCCGGCCTGATCCGCCACCTCGGCGTGTCCAACGCCCGCCCGGAGCACGTTGCCCAGGCCCAGGCGATTGCTCCGGTGGTGTGTGTGCAGAACTCCTACGGCCTCGGCCACAAGCCCCAGCAAGACCGGTTCGTGCGCGCGTGCGGCGAGCAGGGCGTGGCGTTCGTCCCGTTCTTCGCCATCGCCGGTGCCGGCCGCGAAGCCGGGCCCGGCGGCGCAGAGCCCAAGGAGATTCTCGCGATCGCCGCTGCGCACCACGCGAGCCCGGCACAGATCCGCCTGGCATGGGCTCTGCACCGTGGACCGCACGTGCTGGTGATCCCGGGCACCGGCGACCTCGGCCACCTCGCCGACAATATCGCCGCCGCGGCACTACGCCTGACCCACGATGACCTGGCCCGGCTCGACGCCATCCATCAAGGCGGACAATAGGCCGAGCCGCTTCAATTCCTGCGCGACGGCAGACGGACTGCCGTGGCCCGCAGCAGCTGGCGACTTTGCTCCACGCGCCGCCCTCGGGACCACCTTTGAAACGACCCCCAGCCTGTCCGTGCGACAGCACAGCACGGCCATGGCGCACGGCGTCGGCTTCCGCTGGCGTGATGGCGAAGCTGGCCCGGGACTGGGACGGCTGGGCCTGATCGTGCGGTTCGGGCAGTTCGTCGACACCGCCCTGGTGCCGGCCGCGACGGGGCATGACGGCGCTGACCAGCGGCTCCGGGCCGGGGACCCGGTGGCGGGTCCCCGGCCCGTCCGTCGGCCGCCGCCGACGATTCAGGAGAGCGCGATCACGGCGTTGTGATCGGCCCCGGGAGTCACGCTGACGGTGAACAGGTGGGTCGACGAGTTGTAGGACACCGTGCCGGCGGCGCCGTCGGTCGCGGTGGCCTTGGGGGCCGACGGGGCGTATCCGTGCAGCGTCACCGACTTCTCGTTGCTCGCGAACGAGACGGTGGCGTGCACGGACCCGTTGTCCGACAGCTGCGAGACGCGCTTGCTGCCCAGCGACACGAACTTGCCGGCGTCGCCGAGGAACGCGATGCCGGACCGCCCGACCGGCGCGACCACGTAGTACGAGTCGGAGCTGACGGTGCCGTTGAACGAGCCGCCGGCCGGCACGAGCTTGCCGGCGCCGGTGAAGTAGTCGTACACGTAGGCGGCCCCGCCCACACCGAGGCTGTTCGGTGTGAAGCTGATCGACTGCGAGCCGCTGTTGCGGGCGTAGGCGAAGACGTAGCCGTCGCGCAGTCCGTTGTGGTCGGTGTAGGTGCCGGCCACCATGGGGGCGCTGGAGTTCTGGGCGACCGCCGCGTAGACGGAGTCCAGCGGCACCAGTGAGGCGTCCGGCTTGACGATCACGCCGTCCGCGCGCACGGTCTGGGCCAGGTTGGTAGTGCTCTCACTGCCGATCGCGTCACCCACGCCGACCATGCCGCCGGACAGTGTGGACAGCACGAGGTTGCTGGTCTCGGTGCTCATGAACACGTCGGTCCACGGCCATTCTCCGAGGCTGCGATCACAACCTTCTCCAAGCTCTACGGCACGAAGTTCCCCAAGGCCGTCAAGAAGATCACCGAAGACCAGGACCAGCTGCTGGCGTTCTACGACTTCCCGGCCGAACACCGGATCCACCTGCGCACCACGAACCCGATCGAGTCGACCTTCTCCACCGTCCGGCTGCGGACCAAGGTCACCCGCGGCGCAGGCTCCCGCACCGCCGCCCTGGCCGTGGTCTTCGAACTCGTCGAATCCGCCCAGCAACGGTGGCGGGCCGTGAACGCCCCCCACCTCGTCGCCCTCGTCCGCACCGGAGCCCGCTTCGAACGCGGTCAACTCGTCGAACGCCCCGAACAACTCGCAGCATGACGGGCCCGCTAGCCAGGGCTCCTGCTCGCAGGCCGTCGATCCGGCTTCAGGCGTAGCGCGCGAAAAGGGCCTGGAGGTATCCCTCCAGCCGCCTGGTCAGCAGGGTGGGAGTCAGATCGGCACGGCCCACCTCGCGCCACGGGACGGCGACCTTTTCGGCGTCCGGGGCGAAGGCCAGGGCGTCCAGCAGGCGCCAGTAGAGATGGGCGGCGCGCTCTTCGGCCAGCGTCCCTCCCGCCGCAACGTAGCGGTCGGCGAAGTGCATGCCCGCGGAAACCCCGTGCAGCAGAGCCAGGGCCGTCGAGCAGTGGGCCACGTCCAGGTCGGCCGGCCCCCAGGAGGTCTCCACCCAGTCGACGACACCGCTGATCCGCAGACCGTCGCCGTCGCCCGTGAAGAGGACATTGCCGGGATGGAAGTCCCGGTGCAGGAAGCAGGCCCGGTACTCCGGGGGCTCGCGGCGGATCACGTCCACGGCCCGTTGCCACAGTTCAGGGTGATCGGTGTCTTCGGGCGGGCTCACCCGCTCGGGAGAGGTCCACGCCTGATACGCGCGCGGCCGTGCCTCGGCGGTCACTGGCAGCCGGTGGATGCGCAGCAACTGGTGGGCCAACAGTTCGGCACGCCGGTCGGTCCCCTCATCGCCCAGGCGCACGGTCCCGGGCAACAGGGACATCAGCAAGGACGGATGGTCGCAGTACTGCGCTGTCGGGTCCACGGCCACCAGCCTGGCCGCGGGCACATCCGTGCTGCCGAGCAGGCGCAGAACGGCTGCCTCGCGGGTCAGCAGGCCCTCGGCGTGCCGAACGTAGAAGGGCTTGACGAAAGACCGCAGGACCAGCGACCGTCGACCGTCCCGCCCGCAGATGTCCAGACGGCGCATTTCCGACGTCCAGCCGCCACGCAACCGCGCGACATCCTCGATGCGTTCTGCCTCGGACAGCCCCTTCTCCACCCAGGCACGCGTCGCAACCCAACCCTGGTCCTCAAGATTGTTACCGATGTGCTCGGCCCCCTCGCCCGCAACCGTGGAGGCAGGCTATCGATCTCATCGACGGACGCATTCGACCCCCACCCACAACCCTTGGCAATCACTCTCTGATTTCCCATTGAACCGATGTGTTCGTCGTGGCGACGGGTCGCGTGGTTGTGTGTTTGGTGAGTGTGATCGCTGTGCTCGTGAACATGATGGCCAGCGGCTGCGGCGACCACTCCGTCACCCAGTCGCCGATCGCGGGCCAGCCCGGCCACCACTACTGGTTCGGCAGCTGTGTCAGCGCGATGTCCACCAAGAGCACGGCGGTGGCATCCGACGGGGACCGGTTCGCCGATCGCTTCGATGGCGTGGTGCAGGTGATCAAGCCGGGGTCTCGTTGCCGTCAGCCGCTGGCGTGGGCGGTGTTGTCGAGCCAGTGCTGGGCGAGGGCAGTGTCGCCATCGACGCTGACTTCGCGCTCGGTGAGCGGGAGTCGTCGGATCAAGGTCAGCAGCAGCGATCGTGCCGGGCCGGTCACCGTCACGTCGGCTTGCTGGGTTCCGGGCTTCCACGTTGCCCCGCCAGGCCGCCGTTCGACGAACCAGGCGCGCGTGTCGTCCCCAGTGTCGGTGGCCAGCCACTGCAGGGTCTGTCCGGTGCCCCGGATGGCGTGGGCGGACTCGGGCCGCTGCATCTCCCACGTGGGGGAGGTGAGCATCGCGAGGTGGTTGCTGATGAGCGCGGCTGCGAGGTCGGCGTCAATGTCGGTCGGTCGGCCCGCCGCGTTGGCTGCGTCGAAGCCGTGAACGACCGCCTCGTTGAGCATGCTGGCCATCCAGAATCGCGTCCCGGACCGCTCGTCCCCGGCGGCGTTGAACACCGGCGCGTCGAGCGCGTCATCGGAGCAGGCGCTCGCGACCCGCTGCGCGGACTCCGACAGCCATGCCTGCCACTCGCGGGGATCGGTGGGGAGTACTGCCATCTCCGTGGGCAGTTGGGTGGGGTCGGCGATGCGCCGCTCGATGATCTCCGCGACCCAGTGTTGGGTCTGGCCCACGTGCTCGACCAGGTCGGTGATGGTCCACTTCGGTGTTGTCGGCACGGCGGTGTCGGGCCCGGCAGCGGCGGCTGATTCCGCCAGGCGTCGGGTGTGTTCGACGATCGCTCGGCGGGCGTGGTCCACGTTCAGTTCGGTCATGGGACTGTCCTCAAGGTCTCGCTAGCCGGTGGTCGTTCACTGAGCCCCCTGCGGGTGCCTTCGACTACGCGTCGAACGACGGTAGCCGGGATCGACAGACCCCAGCAGGATTTTTCGATCTTTGAGGCTGACCATGCCGCCGGGGCTGCGGTCGGGTTGGACCCTGTGGCCGGGGCGCGCGTCCCGGGTCACTGCCAGGGGTCACACATAGTGGCGTGGTTGTCCGTTCTCATCCATCACGTCGTGGGAGCACACCGCTGAGCTGCGCGATGACAACTTCGACGAGGCGAAGTCAGGGGTGACGGCCTGAGCCGACGGGCAGCCTGCGCGCCGAGACCATGGCGACTTGATGATCTTGTCACTACGCGCGCTGCTGACCGGCGAAGTGGCAGGTCTGCTGAGGCCGAAGTCGTCGGTTTCTCACGGAAGTTGGCACTTTCTGGCGGGCGCAGGTCATGCCGCTGAACTACCGGTCGGCGGCATGAGCGCGTGGTGCGCAGGCGAAGCGTCACTCGTCCCGGACTGGGTCTGCTTGTGCGTCGTCGTTGATGGCGTCGGCACGGTCGATCTCGGCCATGTGTTGCTCGGCCCAGGTACGGAGCGCAGCCAGCGGGGTTTCCAGCGACAGTCCCAGCTCGGTGAGCCGGTAGTGCACTCGTGGTGGCACTGTCGGTTCCACCCGGCGGGCGACCAGACCGTCGCGGACCAGGCTTTGCAGGGTTGCCGACAGCATTTTCTGCGAGACACCGGGCATCCTGCGCCTCAACTCGGCGAACCGGACCTCGTCCGGCGCGGCGTCGGCGAGCACCTTGACCGCCATCGACGTCCACTTCGTGCCGATGCGGTCCAGCAGCCGACGCGTCGGGCACTCGGGATCGAACAGATCACCACGTCCGGAGCTCTTCGCACGTGCTGGCCGAGTGGTCACCTGAACCTCACCACCTGTCGACGAAGTGCCGTCTTGGCGGCATCTCTCGAGTTACCTATCGTTTGCTGGTAACCAATGGTAACCGCAGGAGGTATCGTGTCGCACACCCCGGCCACCGGCGCCGCGCAGATCCAGCAGCGCCGGATCGCCATCAACGGCATCCACGCCAACGTCGCCACGGCGGGCACCGGCCCGGCAGTCGTGCTGCTGCACGGTTTTCCGCATACCTGGCAGCTCTGGAGCGAGATCATCGGCCCGTTGTCGTCGCACTACCGGGTCATCGCCCCGGACCTGCGCGGGTTCGGCGCCAGCACCCGCGCCCCGGACGGCTACGACGCCGGCACCATGGCCGCCGACGTCGAGGGAATCCTCGACGTCCTCGCCGAACCCACCGCGGCCGTGGTCGGTATCGACGTCGGCACCACGGTCGCGGTCCTGCTCGCCCTGCGGCGACCCGACCGGATACGACGGCTGGTCGTCATGGAAGGGTTGGCGGGCACGCTTCCCGGCGCCGAGGACTTCCTCGCCGCCGGTCCACCGTGGTGGTTCGGATTCCACGCCGTCCCCGGTCTCGCCGAGACAGTCCTGACCGGCCACGAGGCGCAGTACATCGACTGGTTCCTCGCCGCCGGCACCCGCGGCCGCGGCGTGCCACCGGACGTCCACGACGCGTTCATCAACGCCTACACCGGACGCGATGCCCTCCGCTGCGCCTTCGCCTTCTACCGTGCACTGCCCACCAGCGCCTGGCAGATCAACGACGCCGTGGCCGACGGCCGGCTCACCGCGCCCACCCTGGCGATCGGCGCCCATCCGGTCGGCAACGCGCTGGAACGGCAACTACGCCCCATCGCCGACGACCTCACCGGACACGTCATCCCGGACTGCGGCCACATCATCCCCTTGGACCGACCCCAGGAACTGCTCAGCATCCTCACGCCCTTCCTCGCGGCCGGATCACGCGATCGCCTGCCCCTGCCGTAACCACTCCCTCATCGGCAGTAGCCGACGTCGACGCGCGGGACCTGCGGCATGAGCGGATGTTCAGTCAGCGGCGCGAGTCCGGACCGTCTCCGCCGCCACCGCCGCCGACATCACCTGGTCGATACCCGGTGAGCGGGGCGAGTTGCTGTGCATGATCCACCTGACTCCCGTGGAGCCGGCGCGCATCCAGGAGTTCACCGTGAAAGCCGTCCCCGCCGGCCGACCGCGATCGGCCGGCTCCACGAACATCTCGCTGCAGCGCCGTTTCGGCGAAGCCTACCTCACCCCAGCGGCGAACGTCCGGATTCGATTTCCGGGCTCCGATCCCGAATAACCATCCCTCCCCGCGACTCGGTCCCGACGTTCGAGGCACCGCCAGCATGTACTCGGTGATCGGAGCGTGCAGGGGCCGTCCGTCGTGCGCGTCCATCGGCAGGAGCGGACGTTCGGTCACGAGGAGCGTGCTATCACGCTTCTGCCTCACCATCATCTGAGTCGCTGACGCCACGACCGCGCACCAGCTTGGTCAACTGCCACTCGTAGCTCTCAGGCGCATCCCCGACTGCGATGCCGACATCCCGTTTGGCGGCTTCGTAGAAGCCTCGTCGTGCCAGGCTGGCGGCCTCCACCGCCTCCGTCCACGTCACCTCGACCCTTGCTCCGGCAGCAATGCGCTGAAGGCGGAACACGCTCTCGTGCCAGGTTCGTGCCGCGACGACGGTCTGGGCAGTTCCCAGGAGGAGCACGGCCTCCCATTTCATTGTGCGGTCCTCCTCGGCGAGGGCCAGCGCGGGCATCCCTCCTCCGGCGGAAGCGCGTCGATGTCCCGATGAACGCCTCGGTGAGCGGCCAGTCGGACGGAAATGGAGATCACCTTCTTCACGGCGTGCGCGTACTCCGCATAAGCGGTGAGACGTTTGTCGTCCCATCGGACCGACTGGGCACGCCGCCACCGGGCACGCTCCGCTGCCGATGTGGCGGTGTAGCTGGCCAGAGCGCCGACGAGCACTCCGAGCAACGCCGGCAACTGCTGCACGAACGCCTGCACGCCGGGCCTCTTCTCGTTGTTACCGATGATATTGGGCGGCCTTCGACAGGGCATCGCAATAGCGGTCAAGGTCAGTACGTCGAAGTCGGGCCCATCACTCGACCGGCGGCATGGCAGAGCATCGTCTCGTGGTCGAACCTTCTCCCGGCCGTCTTGCCCACAGAAGTTCCAAGACCGCGCTTGTCGCACCTGGAGAACGGGGAAGCCGCCGCCCCCGGTTACCTTGTATTCGCGCAACCGGCGGGACATTCACGGCCGGGCTCACTGCAAATCAACCGGCAGGACGCGACACACCGCGCTGATCAAGGCGTTCGACCACGTGTGCGACCTCTGCCGCGCCGTCCTCGGTCGCGACCTTCGCGGCGATCGACTTCGCTGCCCGCTCATACCGTGGTTCGTCGACGGCGGCGCGGATCGCGTCGGCGAGACGGTCTTTGGTGAGGTGCTTGAACGGCACGGGACCGGGGCTCACACCCAGCGCGGTCAGGCGCGCCGCCCAGAACGGATGGTCACCGGTCATCGGAACCGGCACAGCAGGCACACCGGCACGTAGACCGGCGGCGGTCGTGCCGGCACCGCCTGGATGCACGACGACGGCCATCCGCGGGAACAGCCACGCGTGCGGAACCTCGCCGATGGTGAGCACGTCGTCGTCCTCGACGGCAAGGCCGGCCCAGCCGGTCTGGATGATCCCGCGCCGTCCGACGCTGCGCAGCGCGCCCGCCACGATCCCGCTGACACGTGCCGCGTCGCCGGGATCGGCACTGCCGAAGCCGACGAACACCGGCGCCGGGCCCGCGTCCAGGAACCGTCGCAGCTTCTCCGGTGGCGTCCAACTGGCCGGGACCGACGGCCACCAGTAGCCGACGACCTCGACGCCTGGCCTCCACTCGCGCGGGCGCGGCACGACGTACTGGCTGAAGCCGTGCAGCACCGGCCACGCGCTGGCTGCCTGCTCGCGGCGGGTGGCGCCGTAGGTGGTCGGCGGCAGGCCGTGCTGGGCGCGGATCTCGTTGATATTGCCGAACATCGATCGCTCGGTGAGCCGGTGCGCGACCCACGCCGCCCGGATGCCGAGCCGTCCCAGCGAGGTGCCGAACACCATCGGTGGAAAGTCGGCCGTCGGCAGCTGCGGTTGCAGGTGCAGGCCGACGCTGGGGATGCCTCGCGCCTGCGCGACATGGTAGGCGGCCGCGCCTAATCCGTTGAACAACACCACATCCACCGATGGGTCGGCGGCGATCTCGGCCACGTTGATGTTCGTCTCGCGAATGAACTGCCGTGCGGCGGCGATCATGTCCATGCCGTTGCGCGAGAACAACCCGTTGCGCGTGTAGTTCTGGCTTGTCTCGTTGACCGCGCCACTTTTGCTGCTTAGCTGGGTCCACAGCGGACGGAATTCCAGGCCTGTCCCGGTGACCAGGTGCTCGAACTCGCGGTCGGCGGCGATAGTGACGCGATGGCCCACTGCGCGCAGCCCCGCGCCCACTCCGGTGTACGGCTCGACGTCACCACGTGAGCCGACGGCGATGATCAATACGTGACTCATGGACGCCTCCTGATCGCACGGTCGAACACAGCGATGAGTTCTGCGGCGAATGCGGTCAGGTCGGTGTCCGGGCGCAACGCGGCCTCCAGCACCGCCGCGTCGACCGCCTGCTGGAACAGCACAGCGAGCACGTGCGGGTCGAACTCGCCGAACTCGCCGGACAGCTGCCCCTCGATGAGGGTTTCTTCGATGCCGGACGGTCCGGCCGCGCTCGCCTGCGCGAGCTTGACCCGACCGGGCAGCGATCGCGCCTGGTTCCAGCCCTCCAGGCCGGCGAGCGCGTGCTGGGGGTGGGCGGCGACGAACTCGACGACAGCCTCGATCGAGCCACGTACCCGCTCCCAGGCTGTCGACGAGGTGGCCACTCGCGAGCGCACGAACTCATAGCTGGTCGCCGAGACCGTGGCGAGCACCTGTTCCACCAGCTCGTCCTTGTTCGTGAAGTGGTAGAGCACGACGCTTTTGGCCAGGTCGGCGCGTTCGGCAATGCGCGCGAGCGTCGCCTTGGCGAAGCCCTCCTGCGCGATCACCTCGATCGCACAGTCGATGATCTGGCGCCGACGGGCCTCGTCCGCGAAGGTTCGACCCGATGGACTATTCATAGACCGCACGGTCGAAGTGTATGCGATCTGCGTGACTGGCGACAGGTGATGAGGGCGCTCTGTCGCGCGGGACGATCCAGACGTGGCGATCAGGCTTGGCCCCACACCGCGACAAGGTCGCCAAGCGCGCAGCGCAGGTCGGCATGAGCGAGTGCCGGGAGCGGCGCGCTCGGCGGCAGCCGAGTGCGTTCGTGGCGGCGAATTGTCATGTCGCCGGCTGGGTCACCGGTCCGATGATCGGCTCATCCGCAATGTGCTTGGTCTTGGCGAAGCGTCTGATCTACTGTCCACCTCGCGTTGATCGCGCACTCCGGGGTGTTGTGGTCGCTCGCCGCTGAACGGAGGCTCTCATGCACAAGCTGGTGGTCCTGTATCTCAAGCCCGCCGATCCCGACCACTTCCGCGACTACTACGTGACCAACCACCTCCCGCTGGTCACGCAGATGCCCGGTCTGCTCGCGTGGCGCTACAGCTTCGACGTGGCAGCGACGCAGGGGCAGGCGCCGTACTTCGCGATCTTCGAAGCCGAGTTCGCTGACGCTGCGGCAATGACCGCGGCGAGGGCGTCTGCGCAAGGCCAGCAGGCGGCCGCCGATGTCGCCAACTACGCCACCGGTGGTGCGGTCGTCATCCACTATCCGGTGCAGAACGGCGCCTGCTGAGCCTGGCCCTGAGGCATCGCCGTATCCGCGGTGAGCCATGTTCGCCGCATTCTCGCGGAATCGGTCCCCGCACTCTCTTCGGCACGAGCGCGAACTGCCTTCACCGAACTACGAGGATCACCACGCAACGCGGTGACTGGGCGGTAGGGCAGCGTGACCACGCGGCGGTCCGGTTGGAGTTGACTCGCGGTTCGAGGGCGACGCTACGCCCGCATGCTCGCCGTGAGGAGGGCGCGGGTGTTGTGGGTGACGACGTAGTTGTCGGTCACGTACAGGTGGTTGAGATTGTCGACCGGCATGCTGGGCGAGTTGTCGACTCCGGTTGGCTGGACCGAGGAGACTCGGTGCCAGGGGTCGATGTCGCCGCCGTGATGCCCGTGATCGAGATGCTGGTTGCGTTGCCGATGCTGCCGATGCCGATCGGTGCGCCGACGATGTGGGGACTGAGGGTGTCCAGCCGGCCGGGAGCGCCGGTGAGCTTCACCGGATTGGCCAGCGGGACCCGGACGTGGTGGCGTGGCCGGAACCCACGAGCCTTGTCATCGTCGGCATGAGCTACCAGTTCGGAGAACTCGCGCGTGGTGACGAAGCGGCAGCGGGACTGCACGCGTAGGTTCCACTCGTCCTCAGACCTCATGCTCTGCGGGATGACCGGCACGCTTTCCTTGGGGGCTTACGGTTCCCGGCGATCAAGCTGGCCCACAGATGGTCGCCGTCGGCTTCGACCGAGGAGCCGACGGCAAGAGTGACCCGGTAGAACTGCCATGGGACCTACCGTGAGACTCGGCGGTCGTGTAGCAGGTCGGTGGGGCAATAATCCGACAGGATCGTTGCCCCACCGCTCGCAGTGGAACCGTCGAGACGTGATGTCAGTGCGTTTGTGCCAGGCGCTGAGTCTGGACCGGGCCGCGCTCGCCCTGGTATTGGGCGCCGCCGAAACCAAGAATCAGGAAGCCGATGACGCTGAAGAGCCAGAGGCCGACGAGTCCGAACACCTTGCTCTTGCCGAAGTTGCGCGCCACGTCCATCGCGACGATCGCGTGCACGATGACGTTGACCAGCGGGATCAGGTAGAGCACGACCCACCAGCCCGGTCGGCCGGCGACCTTGGCCAGCACGTACACGTTGTAGACGGGGATGATCGCGGCCCAGCCCGGCTTGCCGGCCTTGGTGAACACCTGCCACAGCCCGGCGATGAGCAGCACTGCGACGACAAGCCCGATGACGGAGCTGAGAGTGGAGTCCATGGTGTGAGACTTTCTGTGGGGGAAGATTGCGGGCAGTCGCCCGTCGTCGAACGTGGAAAATTTCGCCACTCGCCATGGTTTGCTCGTTTCGAGCGCCGGTGTTTATGCGCGTCTTACGGGCAGCGTTATGTTGTGGTGCAACGGGTGGCTCTTGCGTGTGTGACGTTATCCCGGGCGCACTGCCTGATTTGTGAACGGAAACTGACTGTCGGGCGCCTCCGATGATCCGATGGCTGTCGATGAGCCAGCAGAGAACTGGCGCCCGGCTCACGGGACAAGTGCGCCTGCGGGGATGATCGCGTGCCAGAGACCGCCGACACCCTGCCCTTTGGACTTCCTCTGCCCGATGTCCTTGTTGAACTCGTAGAGCGGGTGGCCGTTCAACGGTTGGTCGTGTCCTTGTCGAAGGCGAGAGGGTGAAGCCGTCGCTGTCCACGTCCGTCTGCCCCAGGTTGTCGTTCTGGGCCGAGTTCAGGTTGGCCAGAGTCGAGCCGCTGGACGCGGCCGAACCGTTGGAGCCCAGGGCGAACCACGTGCTGTTGACTCCCTGGCCGTTGGTCTGCCCCGCGGCGGTGTCGCGGACGAAGTGATACGCGGGCCAGCCGTTGATGGTGATCTGTCCCGCCCCGGATGACCGAGCCGACCGTGCCGGTGATGCCGCTGAGGCTGAGGTTTCCCGAGGCGGATATCAGTGCCGGGGGTCAGGTTCGCGCCCAGTCGTCGGCGCAGTTCGAGGTCGGCGGGTGCGGCGTGTCCCGGTTGAACCGGTACCGGGTGAAGCCGTTGCCGGTGGTGACGACGGTGCCCAGCGTGGTCGTCTCGCTCGTCGATGTCGTTGAGACCTGGCCGGATCGGCTGGCCTGGGAAGGTCGGCCGGCCGATTGCCCGCTCGCTCCGAACGCGCCGAGAACGCAGGCAACCAGCAGTCCGCCGAGTACCAAGGAGATTCGAATGTGAGTGTTCTCTTCCGTGGAAGTGCCACGACTTCGATCTCAGACGCAACACGAGCGTCGCTCGGCACTCGGCGGATGAGCGTGCTGGTGATCGCCCTAATGTGACACGGAAGGATCGGCGATCACCAGGCGACCGCTTTCGACGATTCGTGGTCACGTGTAGCCCACTCCGACAAGGGATCCAGCGTCATCACCACATGGGCGACGGTCTGCTGGCGGTCCGGCGCCTGGCGCAGGCACTGATCGAGCACCGCCCGCATCAGTCCCCGCTCCCGCTCGAACCGCGAGTGCGCCGAGGAGAAGTCGGAGAACTCGATGCCGCTGCCAGGCGGTGCCCCGAGTCGTCGCTTCCCGGTGCTGTGTCCTGGACGCTGCGTGCGATAGGCGTTGCTCACGGTCGTCAGCGGGAACGACAGCAAGCGGCTCAGCGCAGCCCGACGATCATCGTCCGAGTCGATCTCGGCACCCAGGTCACTCGCGAACACCCGGAGCAGGTCGTGGAAGCGGCAGCCACCCGTGCCCGTCGCCTGGACCATGCCGCTCGCGATGAGCCGGTCGAGCACGTCCTCCGTGTCCGGTTCGGGCAGATCGAGCAGGGCGGCGGCCCATCGGAGCGGCACCGATTCGATCCCGGGTACGGCCAGTATCCGGAAGGCCCTGGCGAGCGTGGAATCCAGCTGGTCGTATCCGAGCTGGAAGGTGGACCGGATGTCGAGGCCACCCGATCGCAGCTGGGGGAGCCGGCGGCGCTCATCGGCCAGTCGACGCACGATGTCCGCAATCCGCATCCCTGGCCTGCCCTGCAGTCGGCAGGCGGCGATTCGTATCGCCAGCGGCAGATGTCCGCACAGGGCGGCCAACTGTTGCGCGGACTCGGGTTCGGCGGCGACCCGCTGCCCGCCGATGAGTTTGCCGAGAAGACGGACAGCATCGTTCGGTTCGAAGGTCGACACGTCGACTCCGGTCGCCGGAGTGCCGGCCAACCGAGCACGGCTGGTCACCAGCACGGCACAGCCGGAACAACCCGGCAGCAGCGGCGTGATCTGGCTGCTGTCGCGCGCGTTGTCCAGCAGCAACAGCACCTTCCGGTTCGCCAGCAGGGTGCGGAAGAGGGCGGCGCGGGCCGACTGGTCATCGGGAATCGAGGGTTGCTCGACACCCAGTGAACGAAGGAAGTGTCCGAGCACGTCCCGCGGTGCGACCGGACGGGGTGACTGGCCGGCCAGGTCGACGTAGAGCTGGCCGTCGGGGAACTGGTCGCGTACGGCGTGGGCCACATGGACCGACAAGGCGGTCTTGCCAGCGCCGCCGATACCCGAGACCACACAGATCGGCGCCGCGGTGCCTGGTGTTGCCGTCAACTGGCGACGGAGGGTCGCGACGAACTCGCTTCGACCGGTGAAGTCGGCGATGTCTGCCGGCAGTTGTGCGGGGGCCGGCGCCGTGGAGGAAATGGACGGCGCGGGAAGGAGGCCGGTATCCGACCGCAGAATGCGTTCGTGGATCTCGGTCAGCCGAGGTCCGGGGTCGATACCGAACTCGTCCGTCAGCACGCGTCGGACATCGGTGAAGACACTGAGCGCCTCTGCCCGGCGTCCACACTGGTAGAGCGCCTGCATCTGGAGCGCGCGCAGGCTCTCCCGCAGCGGATGCGCGGCGATCAGCGGATCGATGTCGGCCGCCGCGACGGCAGCCTCGCCCAGGATCAGGTCCAGTTCGAAGCGTTTTTCGAGGATGGTCAGCCGGCGTTGGACGAGCTGATCCCGGCTGTGCTCGGCGAACGGACCCACCAGCCCGGTCAACGGCACTCCCCGCCAGCGTTGCTCGGCCCGCCGGAGCAGGCGGTGCGCTCGGGAAAGATCGCCCGCCAGCCGGGCCGCGTTCGCCGCCGCGACGTCCTGCTCGACCAACTGAACGTCGGTCGACCCAGGCGGCATTCTCAGAATGTAGGCGGTGCCAACGGACACGAGCAGACGTGGGCCGCCGTAGTCTCGATGGTCCGGTTCGAGGATCGTGCGCAGGCGTGACACGTAGGTGCGGGCCGCGCCCAGGGCAGCCTTGGGGGGATCCTCGCCCCAGATCGCCACGATCAGCTCGTCGATGTCGACCGGCTTGTCGTCTCGCGACAGCAGACAGGCGAGCACGGTTCGCTGCTGAGGGCTGCCGAGCGCCAACTCCTGCCCGTCGCGGTAGCCCGACACCGCACCCAACAGAGTGAAGGAGAACGTGCGGTCGTGATCCATCGTGCAGTCCCCTCGGCGGCGTTTCGTGCACATATATGAAATCAGACGAGGGAGCTCGGCAAGGGAAACGGGACAATGTGCCAGGACGTGCTGCCCGTTTTTGCCCCACGACGATCGTCGCAAGCTGCGCCGGCCGGGGTGAGGCGTGGACCGAGTTCGGTCGTGGTCTGGCCGAGCTCGGTTCGCATTTTGGTCCGGGTGTCGGGGATGGGGTTGGCGAATCTGGAGGGTGATCCGGCTGAGCGGTTCACGGGTTTGCGTCGCAGTCGGGTCGGCAGGTGCCGGCTGCACTGTGGAACTGCAGTGACGTGAGTGTGGGGCACCCTCCGAAAGGAAGCCTTGGGGCAGCTTCGGATTGTTGTGTGCTCGGTCGATCCGATCACGTCTGCGGGAATAATCGATGTCGTCGCCGGGCGGTCGGGAACTACGGTGCTGTCGACCTTAGGACACGTTGACGCGCGCGTGGCGATCGTGGCCGCCGACGTCGTCGGCGCCGAGACGATGGCCACGCTCCGATATGTGGCCGAGCACTCGGCTGTGCGAGTTGTTCTGGTGAGCAACGAGATCCCTCGGGCCGATCTGGCGGAGATCGCTTCGTGCGGCGTGGTGACGGTCTTCGGACGCTGCACGACCACCACGGCCGATCGGCTGTTCAGAGCGGTGCGCACGGCTTCGAAGGCGGAGCCGCTGCGGCCAACGAGCAGTCTCAAGAGACTCCGTGAGCAGCTCGACCACCGCGAGAAGCGCCAGCTGGAGCTGGTCGCCGAAGGCTGGGAGGACGACGAGATCGCGACGGAAACGGGCTACACGATCACCACGGTCGAGCGGTACCGGTGGCGGGTCAAATCCCGCCTCGGCCTGCGTGGTCGGGCGCACGCCGCCGGCTACGCGGCGCTGGTCGGCCTGGTGTGAGGTGGCCTGGATGTCATCGGTGTCCCGGGGCGCTTCCCGCCGGGCCATCGTGTCGTCACGTTCGAGTGATGCGGGCGATCTCCTCGTTGATCGTGTGGATGTCTTCGGAGCCGACCACGCCGACCCGACCGAACAGATCGGCTGCCGCGCGCAGGCAGGCAACAGCGTGGTCGACCTCGCCCAAATGCTCCAGTGCCCGGCCCAGCGTGGCCAGCGCGTGCGCCTGACCGCGTGAGTACCCGATCTCCACGCACGCCACGATGGCCTCGTCGGCGGCTGCCGCCGCGGTGGCGACGTCGCCGCGGTCCAGGTGCAGCCGCGCGAAATACGAGAGGAGCGCCGCTCTCATATGTGCCAGGCCATGGACATCGGTGAGCGCGAGTGCTTCCCGGTAGTGGCGCTCGGCTTCGTCCAGCCGTCCGAGTTGGTGAGCCGCGACGCCGTTGTGCAGCATGGCATGGGCCTCGCCCATGACGTCGCCCAGTTCTCGGTACAGGGCCAGCGCTTTGCGGCTGTGTTCATAGGCTTCTCGAGTCTGTCCCAGTTGCAAGCACACCGCGGTCAAATTGCCGAGATTGTTGGCTTCGGCCGAGCGGTTGCCGGTCTGGCGTTGCAGTTCCAACGCCAACCGCAGGAGCCTGATCTCCTCCTCCGGCATGGCACTGTCGCCGGCCACCAGTCCCTGCACCACCAGTGACTCGGCGAGCACGAGCGGATTGACCCGGCAGGCGCGCTCCACGGCGATCTCGATCTCTTCCATCGCCGGGTCGAGCTCGCCCATTTGCCACAACGCGCCGCTGAGCATGTAGCGAGCGGCCGCCTCGGCCTCGCGGAGACCAGCCTGTCGTGCGGTCGAGGCGATCAGCCGGGCCAGGCCGATGCACTGCTGCCAGGCGAAGGACCGCTCCATCAGCGGATCGAGCCCGAGCAGCACGTCGGAGGTGATGCCGATCAGCTCGGGATGGCGCTGCGCGGCCTGGCGCAGGACGCTCAACACGAACTCCCGTTCCTGTCGGAACCACGCGTCGGCCTCCGCTGCGGTGCTGAACCGAACGCCGACATCGGTAAGCGGCTGGAGCAGCTCGACGATGCGATTGCCCGGGCGCACCGCAAGGTAGGCGTTGCGGGCGGTGGCGAGCAGGAAATCGAGCAGACGGTGAGTGGCCTCGGTCAAGTCGGCCGGCGCGTCCTGCTCGGTGCTGCGCTCTCGGGCGAACAGGCGAAGCAGGTCGTGCAGGCGGTAGCGTCCGGAACGCGGCGTCTGGACCAAACCGGTGTCTATCAGCTGGTCGATCTCGTCCTCGGCATCGTCGGGGTGTAGACCGAGCAGCGCGGCGGCCGCGGCCAGCGGCACGGTCTCGGCGTCGGGCAACGACAGCAGCCGGAAGGCGCGGGCCAGCTGCGGGTCCAGTTGGTCGTAGCCGAGACGGAACGTGGCCCGCACGTCGAGCTCGCCGCTGTGCAGCCGGCTGAGCCGGAGACGCTCGTCGGAGAGCAGGCGCAGGACGTCGGCGATGAGCATGTCGGGCCTGGCCACCAGCTGACCCGCGATCACCCGGACCGCCAGCGGCAGGTGCCCGCAGCTCGCCAGCAGCTCACCGGCGGCAGCCGCCTCGGCGAGCACCTTGTCCTCGCCGACAATGGTGGTCAGCAGCCGCAACGCCTCGGCCGGGTCGAAAGCGTCCAGTTCGATGGTGGCGGCGGTGGGCACGGACAACCTGGCCCGGCTGGTGATGATCGTCGAGCAGCCGGGGTAGCCGGGCAGCAACGGCACGACCTGGCCGGCGTCATGGGCGTTGTCCAACACGATCAGCACGTGTCGGTCAGCGAGAACGGTCCGGTAGAGCGCAGACCGTCCGGCCTGGTCCACGGGCAGAGCCTTCTCCGCCACGCCCAGCGAGCGCAGGAAGTACCCGAGCACCTCGAACGGTGACAGCGGCTGGCTCGACGCGCCCGCCAGGTCGATGTACAGCTGCCCGTCGGGGAAACGACCTCGAACCGAGTGGGCGACGCGCACCGCGAGCGCCGTCTTGCCAGCGCCGCCGATTCCGGACACCGCGTACACCGGAACGGCTTGTCCCTGCCGTTCAGTGAGCACACCGGCGATGGACTCGACCAGGTCGCCACGCCCGGTGAAGTCGGCGGTGTCGGCAGGCAGCTGCGTGGGGACCGGCCCGGCCGGGGCGGCTTCAGCGGGTCGTTGTTCGGGCAGCAACGCGGGGTCGCCGCGCAGGATACGTTGCTGGAGATCGTGGAGCCTCTGGTCCGGAGCGACGCCCAGCTCCGAGGCCAGCACATGCCGGATGTCGGCGAAAACCGCCAGCGCCTCGGCCTGGCGTCCACTCTGGTACAGCGCGCGCATCTGCAACTCACGCAGGTTCTCGCGTAGCGGATGCTCAGTGGTCAAGCGGGTCAGGTCGGCAACCGCGGACGCCGCCTCACCCAGTTCGAGGTCCAGTTCGATGCGCTGCTCCACCAGCGCGAGCTGCCGCTGCGCCAGCCGATCACGGGCGTTGTCCGTGTACGGACCGGTCACCCCGGTCAGCGCGGTGCCCTGCCAGCGTCGTTCGGCCTGGCCGAGCAGCTCGTGTGCGCGGTGGAGATCGCCGTCGCCGCGCGCTACGGCCGCTGCGGCGATGTCCTGCTCGACGAGGTCGACATCGAGAGCGCCCTTGGGCAGCCGAAGCAGATACGAGGTGCCGACGGAGACCAGCAGCCGAGGGCCGTCGCCGTCACGATGCTCAGGCTCCAGGGCGGTGCGCAGCCGGGACACGTACGTCCGAGCGGCGCCGACCGCTGCCTTCGGCGGATTCTCGCCCCACAGGCCGAGAACCAGCTCCTCGATGTCCACCGGCTGATCACCGTGCAGCAGCAGGATCGCCAGCGCCGCACGCTGTTGGGGACTGCCCAGCGACAGTTCCGAGGAACCGCGCCAGCCGCGGACCGGGCCGAGCACGGTGAAGAAGAGGGAGCCGTCGGGATCCACCGGTCAGTCCTTTCCGTACGGATGGGAACCCGCCGGCGGTGCCGTGCGGCCGGTGTTGACCGGACATCGATTGGTTCCTGTCATCTTCCCTCCAGAGGATAAGAGAGTGCGCTCCCATCACGAGCCAGAACTTCGTGCATCGTGCTTGGTCCGTATGGGCAGGGGTGCCAGTGGCGGCCACGGCGTGAACGGGACCGAATACCTGGCTGCCGGCTGTGTCGCGAGGTGAGAAGGGAAATGAGCATGAGCACGTGGCTCGTGCTCGACGCGGTCGCCCGCGAGTGGCTGGACAAGGGAACGCAGGCAGCCCGGGAGCTCGCGTTTGCCATGGTGCACCGGGAAATGGGGGAATGAGATGACCGAGCCGACGACCGGTCGCCGGTCGACGTGGACGGCGAGGGACGGTTCCAACCGAACGAGGAGTACCAGCCGGCCACACCCGAGTCACCTACCGATACGGCGGACGCCGCGCTGCGGCTGGCCGCCCGGGGCGAGGTCGACACGGACGCGGTGTTCGCCGTGCTGCGGGAGGCGGAGTTCGCCGTGGCCATGGACGAAGGCAGTCCGGTAGTCGCCCCGGCCCGGGACGACGTTCCGTCACTTCCGGTGACCACGGCCCCCGCTCACCAGGCCCGGGTGCGGGTCGGGTCCTGGCTCTCGGTCGGTGCGTCCCCGGCCGGCGGATCTGCTCGTCGAGCAGGGCGTGGACGTGCTGTTCAATCCCGGGCGCCGACACCGACCCGGCTGGTCGGTGCGATTGTCAGCGAACAGATCGGCAGCCACGCCGAGTGAGACCGTGCGGGCGGGCACCCCGATAAACGGGCAGAACTCGGGCATTGATCCTGTGTTGATCGGGCTTCGGCATTATGGTCGCCGCACGGGGGAGCGCTCTCATCGAATCGTCCCGCGCGTGGCGATCGAGGCTTGCCCGAGAAGTGAGTGAAGGGGATTCGCACTATGAGGCCCCACGAGAGCATGGGTCCGATCGACGAAGGGCGTGGCGCGCGGGTGGCCGCCGTCGTCCGCCAGGACCGGTCCACCAACGGCGGGTCTTCGACGAACGACGCCGTGCGGCTGTCCGTCCTGGGCACGGTAAGGGCGTGGCGTGGCGCCGTCGAGCTCAACGTCGGGCCGCCGCAGCAACGTGCCGTGCTCGCGCTGCTGCTGGCCAACGTCGGGCGGCCGGTCAGCCTGGACGAGATCATCGACGTACTGTGGGGCTCGGACATGCCGCACACCGCCGCCAACGTCATCCACCGCTACGTCGGCATGCTCCGCCGCGTGCTCGAACCCGACCTGCCCTCCCGCGCTCCTGGTCACTGGCTGGTGCGTGGCGGCGGCGGGTACATGGTCCGCGCCGACCCCCAAGCCGTCGACCTGCTGCGATTCCGTGACCTGTTCAGCTTCGCCCGGGAGCAACTCGCCTCGAACGGGGCGGCCGCCGCCACCGAGCAGTTCCTGCGGGCACTGGCGCTGTGGCACGGGCCGGCCGCCTCGGGAATCCCGGCGGTGGCCCGTCAACACCCCGCGTTCGCCGCGCTGGACCGGGAACACCTGGCGGCCATCGCCGAGGCCACGGACGTGGCGTTGCGCTGCGGCATGGTGGCCAGAGTGATGCCGGCACTGCGCCGAAGCGCGGAACTGAACCCGCTCGACGAGCCGCTGCACGCCCGACTGGTCATCGCGCTGGCCGAGAGCGGGCGCCAGGCCGAGGCGCTCGAGGTGTGGCAGAGCATGCGCCTTCGCCTGCGTGACGAACTCGGCATCGATCCCGGAGCCGAGCTGTGTGCGGCCCAGTCGCGAGTGCTCGACGGCACCCTCGCCCCGACGCCCGCCTTGCCGCCGGCTCCGAACGCGACCGCCACCATGACGCCGATGGTTCGGCCCGCCCAGCTGCCCGCCCCGCCGGCCGTGTTCGCCGGTCGCCGCTCAGAGCTCGCGGACCTGCTCGCGCAGTCGGCCGAGCGTACGGGCGTCATGGCGATCACCACGATCGGTGGCATGGCGGGTATCGGCAAGACCACGCTGGCCGTGCAGCTCGCGCACCACATGGCCGATCGGTTCCCCGACGGCCAGCTCTACGTCAACCTCCGTGGCTTCGGACCGTCCGCGGTGGCGATGGATCCGGCCGAGGCCGTCCGGGGCTTCCTGGAGGCGCTGGGCGTTCCGCACCAGCGGATCCCGGCCGGCATCGACGCGCAGTCGGCCCTGTTCCGCAGCGTGTTGTCCGGCCGACGCGTGCTCGTGGTCCTCGACAACGCCCGTGACGCGGACCAGATCCGACCGCTGCTGCCGGGGGCGCTCGGCTGCATGACCATCGTCACCAGCCGAGACCCGCTGCACAATCTGGTCGCGACGGACGGCGCCCACCCGTTGTGCCTGGACGTGCTGAACGACGAGGAGGCCAGGGAACTGCTGGCGCTGCGCCTCGGCCGGCCACGGGTGAGCTCGGAACCGCTCGCGGTCGACGAGATCGTCTCGCTCACCGGCCGGCTGCCGCTCGCCTTGTCGGTGGTCGCGGCCAGGGCCGCGGTCAACCCGACGTTCGCACTGGCCGACGTGGCCGGGGAGCTGCGGACCGCCCAGGGCGGACTCGATGGATTCGCCTCCGACATCCGTGCCGTCTTCTCCTGGTCGTACAGCGCTCTCAGCCCCGACGCGGCTCGCCTGTTCCGGCTGCTCGCACTGCATCCCGGGCCGGACGTCTCGGGCAAGGTGGCCGCCGACATCGCTGGCATGGGCCCGACGCAGGCCCGGCTGGTCCTGGCCGAACTCAGCCGGGCCCAGTTGGTCGGCGAGCACGTTCCCGGGCGGTTCCTGGTGCACGAGCTGTTGCGTGCCTACGCCGGCGAGCTGGTGCGGGCCCAGGAGAACGTGGCCGATCGACGTGCGGCACTCCAGCGCATGCTCGATCACTACTTGCGTGCGGCGATCGAGGAGCAGGCCAGGTTCGCGCCCCGGCGTTCGGCCGTCGGCGTCGCCCCGCCCACGGCCGGACCGACCTCCGAGCGGTCGCCGCTCGACTGGTTCGGTGTGGAACGGACGGTCCTTGAAGGGATTGTTCGGCTGGCCGCCGCTGAGCGGTTCGACGCCCACGTCTGGCAGTTGGTGTGGCGCCTCGAACCGTTCTACGAGAGCCGCGGACACTGGCACGACTGGGCTGCCCTCCAGCAGACGGCCGTGGTGGCCGCGCGCCGCCTGGCCGACGGGCCAGGTCTCGGGCAGGCCAGTCGTGGTCTCGGCCGGGCCTGCCTGCTGCTGCGCCGCTACGACGACGCGTTGGTGCACCTGAGCGCCGCGCTCAACGAGTTCGTGGAGCACGACGACCTGCACGGCCAGGCTCTCACCCACCACGCGATCGGCCTGGTGCTCACCCGCAAGGGCCTGCACACCGAAGCGATCATGCGGGCGCGTACCGCGCTGGAGCTGCACCGGCAGGTCGGCGACATCATCGGACAGGCACAGGCGCTCAACGCGATCGGCTGGTACGAGTCGTCGCGGGGCAACCACCGCGCCGCGCTCGACAGCGGGGAGCGGTCTCTCGCGCTGTTTCGCGAGCTGGGTGAGGACACCGCGCAGAGCCACACATGGGACACCCTCGGCTATGCCTACCACCGGCTCGGCAACTACCGGCAGGCCACTGAGTGCCTCCAGAACGCCATCCTGCGCCACCGGGTCTCCGGTGACCGATACCACGAGGCGGGTTCGGCGAGCCGTCTCGGCGACAACTACGCCGACGCGGGCGACCGCGGGGCCGCTCAGCAGCAGTGGCGGATCGCGCTCACCACGCTGGCCGAGTTCGATCCGCAGTGGGCGACGGAGCTGCGGGACAAGCTGAACTCGACCGCGGCTCCGACAGCGGTGGCGTGACCGATGCGGCCGACGGTCTCAGGGACGGTCACCCAATGCCACGCGCAGCGCGCGGCGGCTCAGCTTGCCGATCGCGTCGCGTGGAAGGTCCGGCATGAACAGGAACTCCTGCGGCACCTTGGCCGCCAGCAGCCGTTCGCGGCAATGCTGGCCCAGGATCCTCGCGGCTTCGTCGGCGTCGGTTGGACGCTCCAGAACGACGGCCGCGGCGATGTCCCGGTCGTACTCCCCGTCGTCCACACCGAACACCGCCACGTCGCGGACCGACTCGTGGCCGCGCAGAACCCGCTCGACCTCGGCCGGGTACACGGTGACCCCGTTGGCGACGATCAGTTCGTCGCGCCGCCCGCTGAGGTAGAGATAGCCCTCGTCGTCGAGATGCCCGATGTCCCCGACCGTGCAGGTCACGTCGTCGAGATAGGCGGCCACGGTGCGTTCCGGCGCGTTGTGGTATTCGAACGGGCGTTGCAGCGGCCGCCGCTGGTAGATGGTCCCGTCGATGCCGGAGGGCAGGGGCGTGCCGGCTTGGTCGGCGACGAAGACCTCCGTCCCCGGAGCCGCGCGGCCGACGCTTCCGGGACGGCGCAACCACTCCTCAGAGTCGATCAAGGTGATCACGGCGGTCTCGGTGGCCCCGTAGTACTCCAGTAGCAGCGGGCCCCACCAGTCGATCATCTGCCGTTTGACCGGCTGCGGGCACTCCGAACCGCCGTGCCACACCAGTCGCAGCGAGGAATGGTCCGCGGCGGCTCGCGTGGCGGCGGGCAACCGCAGCAGCTGGACGAAGTGGATCGGCAACATGTGCGCGTGCGTGACGCCGTCGCGGGCGATGACGTCCAGCGCGCGGCCGGGTTCGAACTCCGCGCACACGGTCAACGGGCAGCCCCGCAGCAACGGGAACAAGGCGAAGAAGACCTGCGCCGAGTGGTACCAGGGGCCGGTCACGAGGGTTCGCCCGCGCTCGGGTATGCCGCACCGGTCACCGACCGCGTCCAGCATGCCCGCGACCGAAGCCAGCGGCGCGCCCACTCGCCACAGGCCGTTGACCGTGCCGTAGGGCTGGCCGGAGGTGCCCGACGTGTAGATCAACAGGGCTCCGGACGCCTGCGTCGGTGCCGTGCCACCGGTCACGGCGGCCAGCATCGGTTCGACGGGAGCGAATCCCTCGACCGGGTGAGTGCCCAGCACTGCGTTCAGTACCCGGTCCTGGTCCGAATCGAGGGCTGCGCCCAGGGCCGCCAGCTCAGGATCGACCAACAACGCGCGGCTGCCCGAGTCCCGCAGCACGTGGGCGAGCTCGTCACGGCCCGAGTTCCAGCTCAACGGGACCAACAGGAGTTCGCTGTGCACGCAGGCCAGCATCACCTCGTACACCTCGGCGCGGTTGCCGGACAGCAGCGCGACCCGGTCGCCGGGACGCAGGCCCGAGTCCCGCAGCAGCCTCGACCACCGATCCACCCGGTCGTCCAGCTCGCTCCAGGTCCGGGCGCCGAAGTCGTCCGTGATCGCCACCTCGTCCGGGCGGCCGCTGACGAACGCGGCCAACAGCTCAGCCATGGTGCCCCTCCGTCGATCAACGGAGGCACAGTGTAGGCGGACCGTCGGGCGGAGGTTCGGCGATCTCGACGGTGCTCTGGCCGGCGGCCACTAGGCGAAGCCGTTCCGTTTCGCGACGCCGCAGACCAGTGTGGTCGACGCCGTCGGGTTCGAGCGCGCCGGACCTGAGCTTGCGGACCTGTCCGAGCACTGTGCCCAGATGGTCCTGCGGCAGTCGGCTGCGCCCCCGCGCGGGCGTCCAGGATCGTGATGGTGAGCCCTTCCATGCTGGCCTCGGCCCGGGGTAGCAGCGCGCCGGCGCCGCACTCGACGCCTCGCGCATGGGAACGACGCGGAGCAGGGGACTGGTACGCAGTGCCGCCGTGATTCCGCCGCAGGTCAACGGATCGGGCGTGTGAACTGCGACGCGGATGGGGTCCACAATGGCCTCCGAGGTGCTGGACCGTCACGTGAAGGCGGTCGACAACAGCATCGGCGGGTGGGCTGAACGAGTCCTCGACGCGTGCTGAGCGCTTCCTTGACGCGGTGGCATTGGCGATGTTCAGGCCGCGACCAGCGTGGAGTGGCTGTCCGACAACGGATACCGGGCGGCGGCGACGCCGGCTTCCGGCGGGCGAGCCGGCTCGCCGACCACGGCAGATCACCCCGGGCCGTGGTGCTCGTGGATACCTACGCCTCGCACGATCCCCACTTCCGCGACCCCGAACAGTTCGCGGCGTTCCTCGAACAACTCTGGTGCCGCCAGACTCCGGGAGCACCGTTCGAGGAGGCCAGACTGTCAGCTTTCGGCTGATACTTGCGCCTGCTGCTGGACGCGCCTGCGGCGGCTCTGCCGCCAACGCCACCGGCGCTGCTGATACGAGCGACCACCGCTCTCAGCGGAACCGCGGGACCGGCACCGACGGCGAGGTCCCTGTCGTGGACGTGCCGGGAACTCACTTCACCCTCCTGGACGAAGGTAATGTCGCTGGCGTCTTCGAGGCCATCGAGCAGTGGGTTGCCCGGCACGGATTGCTCGGTGGCACTTTCGTGGGAAATTTCACCGGCGGCGAGTGACCAGTCGAGACGGATTTGGTGGCGCTGGTCAGTCGTTGTTCACACTTTCACGCGAGCTATCCGGGTACCGTTCGGCGCGGCGAGTTCAAGGGATTCGCTGTTTTGTGGTTCATGTGTGCAAGGTGGGAGTGATGATGAAGGCTTTCCGGCGTTGGGTTGCGGCGGCGGGGCTTGCCGGCCTGCTGTCTGGTGTCACGCTCGTGGCCTCGGCGCAAGCCGCCTCGGCGTCCACCATCCAGCAGGGATGGATTCAGCTCTGCTCGCAGGGTGGATACGATTCCTATCTGGAGTTTCCGGCCTGGCATTCGGCCACGACGATCGTTCCTCAGAAGCAGTGCGACTGGTGGCCGGTCAACACTGGCGGTGCCACCATCCTGGTGGTGGCTCACGACGACAAGGGAACCTCGCTCGGGAGCTACTGGTACAACAGCAGCGGAGAAGGTCTCGGCATCGGTACGGAGTCGGATGTGAAGACCGGCTGGCGGTACGCCATCAACTGGTGACGTCGACCAGCGCATGATTCGGCCCCGGCTGAATTGCCGGGGCCGAATCATGTGCGCGTCGGGTGTCGCGAGGTCAGGGCCGATGACCGGCGACGAGCTCGGCGGAAGTCACCGGCGCCACTGGCTGGGCGGCGGCGCGTTCGTTGGCTCGCTCGGTGCGATAGCCCACCACCACCGTAGTGATCAGCGACAGGGAGATCAGTGCCTCGGCGATGAAGAAAGCGCTGAAGTCCACGACCGATCCGATCGGGGGCTGACCCGGCACCGCGTTGCGCAGGGGCACCAGGGCGAACAGCAACGCGCCCATGAAGCTCATCGACGGCCACAGCAGGCCCCGCTTGCCGCTAACCGCGAACCACGCGGCGATCACGGCCGCCAAGCTCAGCGACCACATGAACACCATGATGAAAAGCGCGAACACGAGCGTGCCGAACGAGCGGCTCGCCTGCGCGGTGAAAAGCACCACGTGCGGGTCGTCCGTCTTCTCAGCCGCGAAGTCGCCGAAGGCGAAGAACGAGTCCGCGGAGGCGAAGGTGACGTTGACCGGGATGGTCGCCTCGTCCTTTGTCTGTGCCGCGAAGCCGAACTCGGCCCGGTAGCCGTCGAAGGGATAGTCGGTGACCACGCCGTTGTTGAGTGGCACCTGCAGGTCCGTCGTGCTGGGGTTGCGGCCTGCCTTGAACGACATGGTGTCGCCTTTGGTGCCTGTGGTGGTGATGGTCAGGTCCTGCTTCGGGTAGCCGTTGGCGTCGGCCACCGTACCCTGCGGTTCGATATCGACCTGCGCGGACACGATTTGGCTCGACGGATCGACCTTCTGCACGAACACGCTGATGTTGAGACGGTCCTGGCTGGTTGTGTCGCCGAGTGTGACCGTCGTCTGGCTCCGCGCCCGCTCGATCAGGTAAACCGACAAGCTCGCGCCGGTGACGACCAACACCACAACCACGGCAAGGGCGATCCGCGCCCGCCCGGCGAGTCGGTGGATGAACGACAACGTCTCTCCTTGGGGATCAAGACATGGCCCGCCACGCCCGGACGGCGTGTGGACCGCGAACAGCCGGTGCATCATGGCGTAGTGGCACGTGATGACTAGTGAACGGATAAATCGGTCCATTCACATGTTGCTCAGTCAATGCGCTGCGCGAGTCGCATGTGAATGCTTCTGGCGGCAAATTCTCCAGAGTTGTCGATTCCTGTTCGCGTGTCGCGGCAGATGTGGAGCTGACCTCGAATTATTCTCCACCGCGACGGTAAGTGGATGTTCACAATCTGTACAGTATCCTCGTCTAGAATCGGCGAACTGGATGTTTGAAATTCGGGAGTGAGTATGTTCGCGGTGGGCAGGATGTCGGCGAGGGTGGGTGTGGCGGCGTCCCTCGGTGTGGTTATGGTGACGGCCGGAGTGTTCAGCGCTTCGGCGAGCGCCGGAACCAATGGTCAGCAGATCGAGGTCTGTAGCGGATTTTCGAACGTCGCGCACGTCGTCGTGAGTGGCACCAATCAGAGTGGAAGCTTTACGTCGGAGTGGCTTGACGCGTCAGGTGGCTGGTGTGTGACGACGTGGGGCTGGTGGTTCAAGAACGAGGTTTACGCGTCGTTCTTGGATGCTGGTTACAATCAGATCGCACACTGGGACTGCGGTTGGGTGCCGACATCATCCAACAACGATGTCTACGGGTGCTTTCGGTCGCAAAGCTGAGTTCATTCGTTCTCGACACTGACCGCTGTACGGCGCCGCGAACCGTGCCCACTGGGCGGCGCGACGCAGGCGGGGAAGCTGACGAATCGACAGGGTCGACAGCCGACACCTCCACGGGATTCGGTGTCCCGAACATCGCGCTTCGGATGTTGGCTCATGCCGACAATATTGCCGTCGTACGGTCTTTGCGCACGATCACACCGGTGGGATTCCCCCTGCCCGTGGTGCGTCGCCGGCCTCGGTGCCGATGCCGCAAGCCCGTGCAATGTCAACGATGGTTGCTCCGTCGGACGTGATGTTCCGCATGACGTTGCCAGCGCGAGGCGGGGGACACGTCGAAGCCTGATTCCCGCAGTTGCGGTACATCCGGAACGCGCAGGCGGCAGGTCGGGCCCGTCGACGTATGAGAGCGCTCCCATGTGTTGGCGGCCGGGCGTCGGTCGTCAATCGGCTGAGCGGAAGCCGTTGGCGGATCAGCACATCCGCGACGGCGGATGGAACGGCGGTGTACTTTTCTTCGAGGCGTGGCCGCGTTCAGGCGGCGGTGCCCGGCCCGGTCGCGGTGGTGTCGAGGGCGGGCAGTGGTCGGCTGCAGATCTCGTGGGCTTCGGCCGCGGTGAGGCCGAGCATGCGCAACAGGTCCTCTGTCACGCGGTCCGTTGCCGCGGCGTCGTCGCGCTCGGGTTGATGGTGTAGCAGGTGACCGAGGCCGAGGGCGGCCCCGGCGATCGTGACCATGGCGAGTTCGGTGTCGCCGACGGTGAAGCGGCCGGCGCGCACGGCGGCCTCGATGTCGCGGCGGGCGCGGGGAGCCAGCCCGCTCTCCGAGGTGGCGAGTTCGAGCCCGTAGTGCAGCAGGACCTTGCTGAGTTCCGGGTGTCTCCGGTGCAGGCGGCCGGTCAGCCGGAAGCTCTGCGCGAAGACCTGTGCCGGGTCGTCGAGGCCGGTGGTCAGCTCGTCCAGCAGGGCCCCGTGCGTGTCGAGGGCGTCCTCGACCGCGGCCTGGTAGAGCTGCTCCTTCGTCTCGAAGTGGTTGTAGAACGACCCCATCCCGACGTCCGCCGCCTGGGTGATCTCCAGGATCGGCACCGCGGTCTTGCCCTCCGCGATGAGCGCCTGGGCAGCTCGGATCAGGGCTGCGCGGGTGCGCGCCTTGCGCCGTTCCAGTCGGCTCGGAGCGTGCTCCGGCATCCGTGCTCCCGTCTGAGCTGGTCGGTCGCCGCATCATAGCCCATCGCGTCACTGTTGAGGAAATCGTCATAACCCCTTGCCTGATGACATGTTCGTAACTGACGATGTCGTCATCAACGTGGATGGAGGGAGCAGCCGTGGGAGATCCGCACAGCGGGCTGCACAGCGAGCGCGGCGCGCTCGCGGGCGAGCGCCCCGGCCGGGCCGCGAACCCGGTGATCAAGGTGCACGACCTGGCCTGGCTGGAGTTCGAGAAGCCGAACCTGACGCGGGCGGAGGTGTTCGCCCGGGCCTTCGGGTTCACCACCGTGCTCAGCACCAGGCACGAGCTGCACCTGCGGGGCACCGATGCCGGCGCGCCGTGCGTGCTCATCCGCAAGGGTCCTCGGTCGAAGTTCCTCGGGCCGGCGTTCCTGGCCGCAACTCCGGGCGACGTCCTGCGGCTGGCCGAAGCCACCGGGCGGCCGGTCGCCGCGTTGCCCGACGCGCTGGGCGGTGTCGTCGTCGACCTGGCCGACCCGAGCGGCCTGCGCGTCCGAGTCGTCTCGGACACCCATGAGCTGCCCGCGCTGCCGCCGCAGGACCCGCACGTGCTCAACCTCGGCCACGAGGTCCGGCGGGTCAACGCCACCCAGCGGCCGCCTCGGGCCCCGGCGCTGGTGCAGCGGCTGGGGCACGTCGTGCTGCAGACGACCCGCTACGGCGAGGCGCTGGACTGGTACCTGCGGCACCTCGGGTTGATCGTCAGCGACTTCCTGTACTACCCGGGGCAGCGCGAGCGCGGGCCGGTGATGAGCTTCATCCGGTGCGACCGCGGTGCCACCCCGGCCGACCACCACACGCTGGCCATGGTCCTCGGCCCGGCCGACCGCTACGTGCACTCCGCCTACCAGGTGGCCGACCTCGACGCGCTGGCCGCCGGCGGCGAGTACCTGCGCGAGCGCGGCTACCAGCACTCCTGGGGCATCGGGCGGCACATCGAGGGCAGCCAGCTGTTCGACTACTGGCGTGACCCGGACGGGTTCCTGGTCGAGCACTTCAGCGACGGCGACCTGTTCGACAACACCCTGGAACCCGGCTGGGCGCCGTTGACCGCCTCCGGGCTGGCCCAGTGGGGGCCACCAGCCACCGCCGACTTCCTCGGCGTCAAGCCGGGCAGGGAATCCCTGCGCGAACTGCGTGCGGTGTTCTCCGCGCTGCGCGGAGACAACGAATTCGACGCCCAGCGTCTGCTGGGCCTGCTGAAAGTGGCCCGCTCATGAGCCTGACCGTGCTGCGCACCGCCGACGCCTGGTACGTCGCCACCCCGTCGGGGGCGGCGAAGGTTTCCACGGCCGCGACGACGACCGCCGAACTGCTCGGCGACCGTGCCGCGATCAGCGCCGCGGCCGGCTCCGCGGACACCGTGCCGGTGGCGTCGCTCGACCTGGTCTCCCCGGTCACCGCGCCCTGCCGAGTGGTCGCCCAGATGACCAACTTCGCCTCGCACGTCATCGATGCCGGGATGGATCCGGAGACCGTGCCGTTGACGTTCTTCCGCAAGGCCTCCGGGTCGATCAGCGGCCCGTTCGACGACGTCGTCCGGCCGGCGCACGTGACGCTGCTCGACTACGAGGTGGAGATCGGCCTGGTCATCGGCCGGGAGATCCCGACCGGCACGGGGATCACCGCCCTTGGCGACTACGTCGCGGGTCTGGTGGTGACCAACGACGTGTCGGCCCGCGACATCCAGCTGCCCCAGACCCAGTTCTACGAGGCCAAGTCGTACCCGACGTTCACCCCGGTCGGGCCGGCCCTCGTGCTCCTGGACGCCGACGAGCTGACGCGGTTCGCCGACCTGCGGCTGCGGCTCTCGGTCAACGGTTCGGTGCGCCAGAACGCGGTCGTCGGCGACGACATGATCTACCGCCCACTCGAAGCCCTGCGGGCCTTGACGCGGTTCCAGCGGCTGGATCCCGGCGATCTGGTGCTGACCGGGACCCCGGCCGGCACCGCGCTGTCCGCACCGCCGAAGGTCGTCGAGAAGATCGCCGCGCTGCTGCCTCCGGCACTGAAGTGGAAGCTGTTCTTCAAGGGCCAGGCGAAGAACGCGAAGTACCTGGCCGATGGCGACGTCGTCGAGGCGACAGTCGCCACCGACGACGGTGCCCTCGATCTCGGCACCCAGCGCACGGTCGTGAGGTACCGGCGATGACCGGCGCCTCCCTGTGGCCACGCTACGCCGAACCGGCCGATCTGGCGGCGATCGAGGCGGTCCCGCTCGCCGAACGGAACCTGCCGGAGTCGACGTACACCTTGCTCGGGCGCGCCGCCGCGCGGTGGCCGGACCGTCCGGCCACCACTGTGCTGCCCGCCGCCGCGCGGTGGCGCGAACCGGTCCGGCGCACCTTCGCCGAGCTGCTCGCTGACGTCCATCGCTACGCGAACCTGCTGCGGGAACTCGGGATCCGGCGTGGCGACGCGGTCGCCCTGATGGCGCCGAACTGCGCCGACCTGGTCCCGGCGACCCTGGCCGCCCAGCTCGCCGGGATCTCGGTCCCGCTCAACGGCGCCCTGTCCCGCGACCACCTCGCCGAACTGCTCCGCCTCTCAGGCGCACGCGTGCTGATCACCGCCGGCCCGGAACTCGCGCCGGAGATCTGGGATACCGCAAAGGGGTTTGCTCCACAGCTGGACGCGCTTCTCGTGCTGCGACCGACCGGCGCGGCAGGCGAACCCGCCGTGCTGCCCGCCATCGACAGCGTGCGCGTGGGCTACCTCGCCGACCTCGCTGCCGACCACGACGCCTCCGACTTCGACGGTGAACCACCGGCGGCGTCGGATCTGGCCGCGCTGTTCCACACCGGAGGCACCACCGGGGCGCCGAAACTGGCCGCGCACACGCACGCCAACGAGGTCGCCGACGCGTGGATGATCGCGGCGAACTCGCTGCTCGACGTCGGCTCGGTGATCTTCGCGGCGCTGCCGCTGTTCCACGTCAACGCGTTGGTGGTCACGATGCTCGCGCCGTTGTTCAAGGGCCAGCACGCGGTGTGGGCCGGCCCACTCGGCTACCGCGAGCCCGCCTTGTACGGGCAGTTCTGGAAGATCGTTGCGGAACACCGGATCGCCGCGATGAGCGCCGTGCCGACCGTGTACTCGGTCCTCGCGCAGTGCCCGGTCGACGCTGACATCTCCAGCCTGCGTCACGCCATGGTCGGCGCCTCGCCGCTGCCCGCGGCCGTGCGGGAGGGTTTCCAGGCCCGCACCGGCGTCACGCTGGTCGAGGGGTATGGGCTGACCGAAGCCACCTGCGCCAGTGCCCGCAGCTTCCCCGACGACCCGCGTCCTGGCACCGTCGGCCAGCGCCTGCCCTACCAGCGGATGAAGGTCGTCCACCCGGACACGGGGGACGAGCTGCCCCGCGGCGAGACCGGCGTGCTGGCCATCAGCGGCCCCACCGTGTTCCCCGGCTACGTCGTCGGACGGGACGGAGACGGGTACGTCCTGGACGGCCTCGGCAAACTCCGCGGCGGCTGGCTGGACACCGGCGATCTGGCCCGGCTCGATGCCGACGGGTTCGTGTCCCTGGCCGGCCGGGTCAAGGACCTGATCATCCGCGGCGGGCACAACATCGACCCGGCGATGATCGAGGACACCCTGCTGGATCACCCCGAGGTCACCGCGGCCGGCGCGGTCGGCCGCCCCGACGAGCACTCCGGCGAGGTGCCGGTCGCCTACGTGACCCTCACTCCCGGCGCCACGGCGACGGAGGCGGACCTGCTCGCCTGGGCCGCCGGTCGCGTTCCCGAGCGCGCCGCCGCCCCGAAGGCGGTCACCGTGCTCGACGCGCTGCCCGTGACCGACGTCGGCAAGCCCTACAAGCTCGCCCTGCGCGCCGACGCCGCCCGCCGAGCGATCGCCGAGGCGCTCGCCCCGTTTGACGGGGTGACCGTCGACGGGGTGATCGAAGACGGGACCGTGGTCGCCATCGTCACGCTCGCGTCCGAAGTGGACGAAACCAAGGTGACATCCACCCTCTCCCGCTACACCGTTCCCCTTCGCCTGACGTACGAAGGACACCCATGACCGCCTTGATCGTGCTGGCCGTCCTCGTGGCGGTCATCTTCCTCCTCTTCGGCGCGGCCAAGCTGTTCGCGCTCGCGCCCATGCGGGAACGCGCTGCGCACGCCGGGTTCTCGGTCGGCGCCTACCGCGTCATCGGCGCGCTGGAGATCGCCGGAGCCGCCGGGCTCCTGCTCGGCTTGGCCGTGCCGGTGCTCGGTTTCCTGGCCGGTGTCGGCCTGCTCCTGCTGCTGGCCGGCGCCCTCGTCACGCACGTGCGCAACCGGGACCGTGGCTCCGATCTCGTGCCGGCGCTGGGCTGCGCGGCGCTCGTCGTCGGCTACCTCGTGGTCCTCGGGGTGTCGGCGTGAAAGTGCCTGTCGTCATCGTCGGTGCGGGCCCGACCGGGCTGACCGCCGCAGCCCTGCTCGGCCGGCGCGGCGTCGAGTGCCTGGTGCTCGAGCGGTGGGAGTCGGTCTACCCGCAGCCCCGGGCGGTGCACCTGGACGACGAGATCTGCCGCATCCTCGGACGGCTCGGGCTGGCCGGCGAATTCGCCGCCATGTCATGGCCCTGCCACGGGCTGCGGCTGCTCGACCCGGACCTGCGGGTGCTGGCCGAGTTCCACCGTTCTCCGGGCGCCGGGTGCCACGGCTACCCGGAGGCGAACATGTTCGACCAACCCGACCTGGAACACCTGCTCCGTGCCCACCTTGAGGCGGTCGGCGCGGTCACCCTGCGCGGCAGCACCGAGGTCACCGGTATCCGGCAGGACAGGACCGGCGTGCGGGTCGAGGTGACCGACCGCGGCACCGGTGCGCGGGAGACGATCCACGCGGACTACGTGCTGGGTTGCGACGGCGCCAACAGCCTCGTCAGGTCGGCGATCGGCGCGACGATGGCGGACCTGAAGTTCGAGCAGCGCTGGCTCGTGGTGGACGTCGCCACCACCGCCGACCTCGGCCAGTGGGAAGGCGTGCACCAGGTCTGCGACCCGGCCCGCGCCGCGACCTACATGCGCATCGGGAAAACCCGCTACCGCTGGGAATTTCGGCTGCTGCCGGGGGAGGCTGCCGACGACTTCGGCGACCTCGACCGGCTGCACCCGCTGATCACGCCGTGGACGCGGGACATCCCGCCCGGCGACCTGGAGATCGTCCGGGTCGCCGAGTACACCTTCCGCGCGCGGATCGCGGACCGGTGGCGCGACCGCAGGGTGTTCCTGCTCGGCGACGCCGCCCACCTCACCCCGCCGTTCATCGGGCAGGGCATGGGAGCCGGCCTGCGCGACGCGGCCAATCTCGCCTGGAAACTCGCCGGCGTCCTCGACGGGAACCTGCCCGCGAACGCGCTCGACACCTACGAGGCCGAACGCAAGCCGCACGCCCGCGCCATGATCCGGCGAGCCGTGCTGATCGGCAAGGCCATGACCGAAGGCGGCCGGTTCGGCGACCTCATCCGCCGGGTGGTCGCACCGCGCCTGAACGGCCGCGCCCTCGACAGCGCGACACCCGCACTGCACCGCTCGGCCTTGGTCACGCGGCCTCGCTTCCGGCGGTCCCTTGCGGGCCGGCTGTGCCCCAACGTCCTTCTCGACGCCGGAACCCGCTTCGACGACGAGGTCGGAGGCCGCTTCGCCGTCGTCACGGCAGACATCCCGTCGGACCGCGAGCGCGCGATCATCGAGGAGCGCGGCGCGGTCCTCGTCACCACCCGGCAGTCCGGCGAGCTGCACCGATGGCTCCGGGCCGGGGCCGCCATCGTCCGTCCGGACGGCACGGTGCTGAGCACGAGCAACAGCCTCTCCCAGATCCTGCCGAGGTTCACCGCGGACCTTCGCTGAACGTGACAAGGAGCAACGATGCGCCGACGCCACGAAGTGCCGGTGTACCGGCCGGACATCTATTCGCCGCAAGCGATCCTGGACCCGTACCCGCATTACGCGAAGCTGCGCGAACTCGGCCCCGTGGTGTGGCTGCCCCGGCGCAAGGTCTACGCGCTGCCCCGCTACGCTGAATGCAAGGCCGTGCTGCTGGACGACAAGACCTTCGTCTCCGGTGACGGCGTCGCGCTCAATCCCGTCACCAACCGGCTTTCCCGCGGCACGACCCTCAACAGCGACGGCGAAGACCACGCCGCCCGCCGTGCCCGGGTCGCCAACCGGCTCACGCCCCGGGCGCTGCGCGCGATGACGGACGTCGTGGAACGCCAGGCGGCCGAAATCGTCGACACCGCACTCGAGCGGTGCACCGTCGACGGCGTCGAGGTCGCGGCCGCGCTGCCCATGTCGGTGGTCCCCGACCTCGTCGGGTGGCCGGAGGAAGGACGCGAGCACCTCCTCCGCTGGGGCGCGGCCACCTTCGACGTCCTCGGCCCCCTGAACGGCCAGGCGATCCAGGCGATACCAGACGGCCTCGGAATGATGCGGTTCGCGCACACCGTCGCGAAGCGGCGGAAGGTCCTGCCGGGCAGCATGGGCGACGACCTGCTGCGCGCGGCCGACGCGGGCGAACTCGCCCACGCCGAGTGCCCCGCGCTGATGATCGACTACCTGGCGCCGTCCCTGGACACCACCCTCAGCGCGATCGCGAGCGCCCTGCACCTGTTCGCCACCCACCCCGGCCAGTGGCAGCTCCTCAAGGACGACCCCGGCCTGATCCCCAACGCGGTCAACGAGGTCGTCCGGTTCGAGTCCCCGTTGCGCGCCTTCAGCCGCAAGGTCGCGCGCGACACCGAGATAGCCGGCACCGCGCTGCCCGCGGGCGCACGCGCCCTCGTCCTCTACGCCTCCGCCAACCGCGACGCGCTGAAGTGGGACGACCCCGACACCTTCGACATCCGCCGGAACGCCGCCCACCAGCTCGGTTTCGGGCACGGCACGCACGGCTGCGCCGGGCAGGGCCTCGCCCGCCTGGAAACCCAGGCGATGCTGCGTGCCCTCGTCGCCCGCGTCGACCGGATCGAGCCGGCCGGGCCACCCGAATGGGCGCGGAACAACATCATCCACCGCCTCGGGCGGCTCCCGATCGAACTCATCCCGGCCTGATTAGGGGACACCCGGTGAAGATCTCCGCCGACTACGACCGCTGCGAAGGCCACGGCCTGTGCGCCGAACAGGCTCCCGCGATCTTCGAACTCGACGACGATGCCGAACTCGTCCACCACTTCGACGGCAGCGACATCCCGCCGGAGCAACTCGCCGCCGCACGGGCCGCCGTCACCGCCTGCCCGGTCGCCGCGCTGCGGGAGCTCCCGTGACACCACCGCGCTCGATCGTCGTCGCTGGCGAGAGCACCGCCGGCATCACCGCGGTGAGGGACCTCCGGGAACTGGGCCACGCCGGTCCGACCACCGTAATCGGTGCGGAAACTGCGGCGCCTACGCCCGGCATCCGCTGTCCAAGGCCGTACTCAAGGACCACCGTTCCGACAGCTCGCTCGGCTACCGGCTCGACGGTGTACGTGCCGAAAACTACGTCCGTGCAGGTCAGCGGTCGTTGAGAAGTCCTGCGCTGGTCCTGATCTCGAAACGCGAGCCACAACCGGTTCACAAGCGGCCTGCCCTAGGAATGACCGATGAGGTTATTGCGAACACTCGTCGCGATGGCGGCGTTGGTGTGGGGCATGGCGGCGCCGTCACCAGGGGACACCGGCCAGCCGTCGCCGTGCGACCCCCAGAAGGCCAACTGCATTCCGGACCTGCAGCCGAACAGCGAACCAATCTGCTACCTGCCGGCCGACCGGTGCCCGGTCACCTTCGAGAACCTGACCGGACCGGTGCAGCAACCCGTGGAGGTGCACTTCAAGGCGGTGCCGCTGGGCCAGATGGCATTCGACTTCGTCCCGGAGCTCGACGGCGTGGCGGTCATCCAACCCGGCAAGACCACGGGGGAGTCGATCGTCTGGTTGGTGGCGAACCCACCGCTGCCGAAGGAGGAGTTCACGCTGGAGATCACGGCGGTGTCCGCCGGCAAGATCGCGGTCCCACGGGTCCGGAAGCTGATCACCCGGCGCGGGTAGTCAGCTGGTCTGCCTCGGTCGTCGCGTTGGCCTGCCGGTACAGCGCGGCGGCGCGGTCCCAGTGCTCGGCGGCGTCGGCCGGCCGGCCGCATCGCGCCTCCAGATCGCCGAGGTCGCGGTGCAGGTGCGCCTGCTCGTAGGCGTCCGGCACCGTGGCGCGCACGGCCATCGCGAGATCGAAATGGGTTCGCGCGGCGTCCAGGTCACCGGCGGCGAGGTGGGTTCGCCCGAGATGGCTCAGCGCGGACGCCTCGCCGTGCCGGTTGTGCAGCTCCCGGGCGATCCCCAGCGCCCGCTCGAACTGCGCCAGCGCCGTGTCCAGGTCCCCGAGCCCGAGATGGGCCCGGCCGGAGTCCAGGGTGGACCCCCACTCCAGCCAGCGGTCGCCGCAGGCGCGGCTCACCGCAAGCGCCTCGCCGAAGTGGGCCAGGGCGTTGCGGTGGTCGCCGAGTTGCAGCTCGGCTTCGCCGAGCGCGTCCAGCGTGCCCGCTTCGAGACGGGCGTTTCCGAGTTCCCGGAACATCGGCAGCGCGAGGGAGAGCGGCTCGAGGCCGTCGGCCGCACGACCCATCCGGACCAGCGTGTGCCCGAGGTTACGGAGGGAAAGCGCATGCCCGAACCGGTTGCGGGCAGCTGACGACCGGTCGACGGCCAGGCGGTGCGCGGCGATCGCCTCGTCGAACCGGCGCATCTCCGAGTAGGCGTTCGCGAGGTTGTTGTGCACGTGGCCCTCGCCGGTGACATCGCCGGCGGCCTTGGCCGCGCGCAGCGCCGACTCGCCCACCGCCACGGCGTTGCCCAGCCTGCGGGTCATGAAGTACGCCACCCCGAGCGCTCGCAGCATCTCCGCCTCGGCCGCCGGGTCGCCCGCCTCGGTGGCCGCCGCGGCACCTTGCCGGCAGAGCTCGACCCGATCCTGCCAGTGCCCGGTGCTGTCGTAGAAGCTGGTCAGCAGGTAGGTGAGCTGCCACGCGGCGACCGGCCTGCCGGTCTGCCGCGCGTAGCGCACCACCGCCGTCAAGTTCTCCCGTTCCGCGCCGAGGAAGGCGAGTGCGGCGCGCCGGTCGGCGCCGAACGGGACCTCGGGCGGCGGGTGCCGAAGCACCGGCGTGACCCGGTCGCGGCTGGGGTCAACCAGCCGGTTCGCCTCGGCGGCCACGGTCAGGTACCAGTCGACGAGCCGCTCGCCGGCCGCGGTCCGCACGGCTGCGGGCTCGTCGGCTTCCGCGCGGTGTCGAGCGAAGTCGCGCACCAGGTCGTGGAACCGGAACCGCTCGTCGCCGGCCGCGGTGACCAGGTGGGCCGCCGACAGCTCGGCGAGCACCGCCCGGCCGACGGGCGTCGGCACGCCGGAGACGGCCGCGCTGAGCCAGGTGCTGAACGACACTCCCGGCAACAGCCCGAGCAGTCGAAACGTTGTCGCCTGCTCGGCCGCGAGTGGCAGATACGCGCTCGCCAGCACCGCCCGCACGGTGCGGGTGTCTCCTTCCACCGCGAGGCCGTCCAGCCGGTCGCCGCCGGCCAGCTCCGCGGCGGACTCCGCGATCGTCCGGTCCGGGTCGACGGCCAGCCGGGCGGCTGCGATCCGCAGCGCCAGCGGCATCCCGCCGCACAACCGCGCCAGCCGCGCGGCCGGCCCGGACTCGCGGTGGACTCGTTGCGGGCCAAGGACTCTGGACAGCAACGCGGTCGACTCGCCATGGTCCAGCGGGCTGAGCGGGACCTGATGCACGGCGTGCCGGGCGCCGAGCGCGGCCAGCGTCAGCCGGCTGGTGATCACCAGCAGGCTTCGGCCGGTGCCTGGCACCAGCGGCAGCACCTGCTTCACGCCTCCCGCGTCGTCGGCGACGACGACGCATCGCCTGACGTGCAACAGGGACCGGTACAGGGCAGCGCGCTCGGCGAGCTCGGCCGGGATGCTCGCGTCCGGCACGTCGAGGCCGCGCAGCAGGTGGGCGAGCGCCTCGGCGGCCGGCATGGACAGCTCCGGATCGTGCCCGTGCAGATCGAGGAAGAGCTGGCCGTCCGGAAAACGGTCGACGATCCGGTGCACCCATTCCAGGGCCAGCGCGGTCTTGCCCATCCCGGCGGCGCCGGAGACCGCCACGACCGGCTGCTCGCCGACGGGTTCGTCCAACAGCCGGTCGAGTGCCTTGAGCTCGGCGTCCCGGCCGGTGAAATGCCCGACCCGCGCGGGGATCTGCGCCGGCACGGCGCTGGCGCGGGCCGAGTCCAGGCTCGGATCCCGGCGCAGGATCAAGGTGTGCAGGGTGGCCAGCTCGGGTCCCGGGTCGGCGCCGAACTCGTCGGCCAACCGGCGCCGCAGCCGCTGAAACGCCGCGAGCGCGTCGGCGTGCCGGCCGCAGCGGTACAGCGCCGTCATGTGCAGCCCGACCAAGCGTTCACGCATCGGGTGCGCGGCGAGCAGCCGGGGTAGCTCGAGCACCGCCTCCGCGTGCTTTCCCAGTCGCAGCTCGGCTTCCCACAGATCCTCCATTGCGGACAGTCGCAGCTCGTGCAGCCGGTCCACCTCTCGCCGGCCCCACCCGGCGAGGTCGGCGTCGGCGAACGCGTCGCCTTGCCACAGCGCCAGTGCCTCGCGCAGCGCCGCCGCGGCGCGCTCCGCGCCGCCACTGGCCAGGTCGGCCAGGGCGGTGCGCACCAGCGCATCGAACCGGTGCGCGTCCACCATGGCCGGATCGACCATGAGCGTGTAGCCGGGCCCGTTGGTCACCAGGACCGGCGCGAACCCGGATCCGGCGAGAGCCTGCCGAATTCGCGCGACGTGGCTGTGCAGCGTCTTGACCGCGGTGCGTGGCGGGTCCTCGCCCCACAGCAGGTCGATCAGCCGGGAGACGGACAGCACTGTTCCGGCGTGCAGGGCGAGCATGCCGAGGACGGCCCGCTGCCGGGCGCCGTGCAGCTGCGCCGCAGCGTCCGGACCGAGGGCACGGACCGGACCGAGCACGCGCAGCTCGCAGCGCTTGCGCACCCCGACTCCTTCCCCCGGGCCAGGCCTCGCACCGAGCGTAACCTCGCGCAATTGCGACGAAAACGCCCAACCGGCCGTCCTTTGGGGTAGCGCCGACAACCCGTTCACAACCGGCGGCGCTGAGCCTGGACGCGGTTCGACCACCATGAGGAGGGAACCGCAGATGAGACGATTATTTCGCCGGCGCGGACAGTTGCTCGTCGCGCTCGTGACCGTCATGGCCGGTGTGCTGCTCTCCGCCGTCCCGGCGGCGGCGACGCCGAGCGCCGTCGACGTGTGGATGCAGGACAACCCGTCCGACAACGCGTCCGAGCCCAGCCTGCCGGTACCGCCACCGTGGTGGGGGCCGGACGTGTTCTCCAGCCCGGACATCTGGGTCTGCCCGACCAGCAACCCGACCTGCACCACCGACACGAACCCGGCCAACGGCTCGCTGGCCTACGTCCACGTCCGGCTGCACCGGCGCGAAGGCGCACAGGGCAACGTTTCCGGCCGCCTGCAACTGTTCTACACGACCATGGGCACGTCCGCGTGGTGGGACAGCCCGACGTCGACCGTCGACGACTGGCAGGACATCAGCGGGACGCCCGGCGTCTTCACCGTCGTGCCGCCGAGCGGCACCGAGGTGATCATCCCCTGGACGGTGCCGACCGCGCCGACGCACTTCTGCCTGCTGGCCCGGTGGGACTCCGCGACCGACCCGATGACCTTCCCGGAGGGGCCCACCACCTCGCAGAACACCTGGTTCAACAACAACATCGCCTGGCACAACGTGAACACCGTGCAGCTGTTCCCGCTCAAGCCCGTCCGGGTGCCGATCATGATCGGCAACCCCTGGCCGGACCCGACGAACATCGACCTCGCGCTGTTCCCGGTCGGCCAGCCGTTCGTCGGCGGCGGCAAGGTGATCGTCGACCTCGGCCCGGAGCTGGCGGCCCGCTGGCGCAAGACCGGTCAGCACGGCGTCGGGGTGGCCCCGGTCGGCGACACCCAGGTGCAGATCCTCGATCCGAAGCAGGCGCTCATCCAGGGCCTGCCGCTGAACGGACGGGAACGGCTGGAGACCGACCTCGAGCTCACCGCGGGCGACCGGCAGGTGGGCGGTCAGTTCCTGCTGCGGGAGGTCCAGCTCGACAGCCAGCACCAGGACGCCGGCGGGGTGGACCACCGGATCAACGTCGGGAAATGACATCGTGAGTTCCGGCCCGGCCGCGCCCCCACCGGCGGCCGGGCCGGATCGCTCCTCTGACGGGTTGGCCGGTCGATCGGTGCTGTGACGGTGCAACCGGCCGAACGCTGCCAGCCGTCAACCCGACCGAAGGCAACCCCTGGACATGTACTGGTGAATCACCGCGACGTCTGCTCGAAGGTCGTCACCGCGACGACCTCCCCGATCGGATGTCTGGGACGTCGCATACATCCGATCAGTGACGGTCGCGCAGCGCTCATGGACCGGCGCCTCGATCGCGGGCCACCGAAACCATCGGCTGGTCCGATTCGCCATCGAAACTCGTCCTGGTTACATGTTCGTGCTGATCGACGCCAGGTTCCGGCGGGTCGTCGCCCGAGCGGCGGCGCGGGTGGTCGAGGACTTCCGCCCCTTGACGAGGTGCCCTGGTCGCATGTTTCCTGTTGGCCGATACATCGGAGGACTGCCCTTGGGTCTGTGTAGTTGGGGCTTGTCCGTCCGAACAGACGCCGCCGCCCAGCAGTTCCGACCACCCGTCGACGGCTTGCTCCTGGGAGGATGCCGATGAACACCACCGTCCTGCGTGGACAGTGGCGGCGGCCGCGCGGCGTGGCCGCACTGGCCCTGGCCGCGGTTGCCACGCTGACCCTCACCGTCTGCGCCGCCGCGAGTGTCAGCGCGGCGCCCCGCACGCCCACCGACGACTGGGCCGCGATCCAACGGATCCTGTCCGGGATCCAGGGGCACGCGGCCGCACCGATTGCCAACGTAGCCACGCCGAAGTTCAGCCCTGGCATGTTGCTGGGCAACGGCGACCTCGGCGCGGTGGTCGGCGGCAGCAGCACCACCAGCCAGAAGTTCTACTTCGGCAAGGGTGACTTCTGGGGCACCGCGTGGAACTCCGGGCACAGCCAGTTGGTGCCCGCGATCCTGTCGGCGGGCAACCTGACCATCTCGTCGCCTAAGGCCAGTTCGAACCCGGGCCCGGCGTACGGCATGACGCAGGACATCCTCGACGCCGAGGTGCGCAGCACGGTCCAACTCGGTGGCGTCACCGTGTCCATGCGTTCGTACACCGCCGACTCGGACAACGACTTCATCACCGAACTGTCCAGCCCGGCCGGCAGCCCGAGCGTCACCCTCGATGTCGCGCTGGCGCTGCCGGGGCCGGACTCGCACACCACCTACCCGACCACCGTCGCAGCCACCGGCGGCACGATCGTCGCCACCCGCCACAACAACCTGAAAGGCGGCAGCGACTTCCAGAGCGAGGTCGCGATCGCGGTCCGGCCGGTCGGGGCCGGCTTCGCGAGCACGAGCACCAGCGGCTCGACGGCCACCGGCACCCTCACCCTGGCCGGCGGCTCGACGGTCGAGCTGGCCACGGTGTTCCGCAGCGACGCCCGACAGGGCTCCGGCGGCCCGAGCGCGTCGGCGCTGGCCGGCAAGGCCACCTCGGCGGTCAACGGGCTGAGCACCGACGACGTGGCCACCCTGCTGGCCGCGCACCGCCAGTGGTGGAAGAACTTCTGGCTCCAGTCGTACGTGCAGACCAACGACCCGACGATGAACGCCTACTGGTACGGGGCGCTGTACGCGATGGGCTCGGCGTCCCGCCCGGGCAAGGTGCTGGCCGGCATGAACGGGCCGTGGGTCATCGACGACTTCACCCAGTTCCCGCGGTACTGGTACAACTACAACGTCGAGGCGCCGTTCTACGGCGTGGCCTCGGCCAACCATCCCGAGCTGCTGCAGCCCTACAACGTGCAGCAGCAGGCCGAGCAGCAGTGGCAGATCAACTGGACCGCCCAGAGCGGCGGCTACCAGGGCGAGATGTGGCAGCGGTCGATGGGCCCGTTCCACCAGTTCCTGCCGACTCCGGCGCCGGTCGCGCCGAGTGGGAGCAAGAAACCGCGCTGGACCGACCAGAAGTCCAACGGCATGTTCGCCGCCCTGCCCTCGCTGTTCTACTACGACTACACGCAGGACCAGAACTTCCTGAAGACCCAGCTCTACCCGAACCTGCGGGCGGTCGACGCCTTCTACCGCGACTACCTGACCACCAGCGGCAACCGGCTGGTGGTGGCGCAGAGTTCGGCGCACGAGGGATCCACCGACCTGAACCCGAATCTGGACATCGGCTTCATCCGACGGGTGGAGACCGCGCTGATCACGTTCAGCGGACGGCTGGGCGTCGACCAGAACCTGGTGCCGGTCTGGCAGAACACCCTGGCCAAGCTCGCCGCGTACCCGACCGGAACGGTGAACGGCACGACCGTGTACCTGATGGCCGAGAACGTCAACGGCTCCACGGCCATCGCGAACACGTTCCACCCCGGTGACCAGCCGATCAACCTGGAGGGCGGGGTGTTCCCCGGCGAGAACATCTACCGGGGCGGCGACCCGGCCCAGGTGCAGATCGCCATCAACACGCTGCGGCAGATGAACTCCTGGGGCGTCACCTCGGGGGAGAACATGGGCAACGGGTTCCCCAAGGAGTTCCCGATCGCCGCCCGGGTCGGCTGGCCGGCCGCCGACCTGGAGGCCAAGTTCGACGCCGCGATCACCAAGCAGTGGCGGTCCAGCAACCTGACCGTCGCGCAGTCCGGCGGCGGGATCGAGACCAGCGGCTCGATCGAGGCCGTCGACTCGATGCTGATGCAGAGCGTGTCCGGCACCATCCGGCTGTTCGCCGACGCGGACTGGCCGACCACCAAGGACGCCTCGTTCACCCGGCTGCGGGCCGAGGGAGCCTTCCTGGTCAGCGCGGCGCTGGCCGGTGGCAAGGTCGGCCCGGTCACGCTGACCAGCACGGTCGGCGGCCAGGTCAGGATTCTCGATCCGTGGCGGACCGGGGGTGTGAGCGTCACGGCGGCGGACGGCAGCACGGTGTCGGCCACCGATTCCGGTGGCGTGATCAGCTTCGCCACCACCGCCGGCACCACGTACACGGTCGCGGCGCGGTAGTCGAGTCCGGGTCGCCGAGCCGGACATCATCCAGGCCCAGGCCCAGGCCCAGGCCCAGGTGCTGGTGGCGCCGGCGTACGGGTCGCCGAACCTACTCGGCGACCCGTACATGATGGTGGTCGGCACCGCCGCCGCGGTCGTGCTGAACCTCAGCCCGAAGCAGGCGGCCGCCGTGCTCGGTACCGCCGCGAAAATGGGCTTCACCGCCCCGTTCCTGGTCAGCCTGCCCGGCTTCGGCCCCGGCGTCCTCGCCGGTGACCTCGCCCGACCGCGCCGGACAAGGCGGTCCCGTACGCACCGCTCGACAGGGGCTCGGCCGACGTTGAGAGCGGCGCCAGCGAGCGCGAGTTGGCGCCCCTGCGGCCGCTTGTAGAGCACGGGCGGGACCACCCTCTGCACCGGACCACCTGACTGGTCATGGCGGGGTGAGACCGACCCGCCTCGCCATGCACCGGCGAGATCGGTGATCAGCGCCGCCTGCCGGCGGCTGAGCCCGCACGCGGTGCATCGCGGCTGCTCCCGCTCAGCTGAGCGATCTTGCCACGCCCCGGCGGCCGAGGATCAGGTACAGGGCGGCGGCGATGACGAAGCCGACGAGGAAAGTGATGTCACCGATCTGCGGGATCGCCGCGGGCACCGGCCCGAGGTAGAGCGACTGGTTCGCGAAGAACAGGATCGAGATCACCGCGCCGGCCAGGAACGACACCAGCCCAGGCCAGCCAATGCGCGACCGGTCGGTGAGCAGGGCACTGGCGTCCCGGCCCGCGCACAGCCACTGGTCGGCGAAGACCACGCCCAGCCAGGGCGCGATCCAGTACGAGATGACCAGCAGGAAATTCTCGTACGCGGCGCCGGCGTCGGACAGACCGAACAGGGCGAGCACGTAGCCGACGGCGCCGAACCCGAGTGCGACGATCGCCCGCCGCCAGGCCAACGGCAGCGTGATGCCCAGGGTGAGGAATGCCAACGCGCCTGAGTAGATGTTGAGCGCGTTCGCCGCGATAGCCCCGAGCACGATCGCCAGCAGTGTGATCGTCGCCAGCCAGCCTGGCAGATGCCCGGTGAAGGCGGCCGTCGGAGTCTGGTCGGCGCCACCGCCGATGGTCGCGGACGCGGCGCCGACGCCCATCAGCACCGTGCACGACACGAACAGGCCGAGCGCAGCGAACCAGCCGACCGCCCGGCCACTGACCGTCGCCGGCAGATAGCGCGTGTAGTCGGCGGCGTAAGGATTCCAACCGGCTGCATAGCCGAACGCCGCACCCATGGTGAGCAGGAAGCCGCCAACACCGCCGGCGCCGCTGGGCGCGTTCGGATGTGCCTGGGCGAACGTCACCACGGTGACGATCGCGAAGATCACCGCCAGCACGGCGAAGACGTACTTCTCGTACGCCTGAACCAGATTGTGGCCGAAGAACGCGATGCCGCTCTGGACCACCACGACCACGGCGAGGGACGCCGGCAGGGGCAGTCCGGTCAGCGTGTTGAGGGCGAACGCGCCGCTCACGCTGTTCACGGCGAACCAGCCGATGCCGGCGGTGACGGACATCAGCGCTGCGGGCGCCAGGTTTCCCCAGTACCCGAATCCGAGACGGCTCAGCACCATCTGCGGCACGCCGTAGCGCGGACCGCGGGCGGACAGCAGTCCGTGGGTCAGCGCGCCGAGCCCGTTGCCGAGCACGACGGCGGCGATCGCCTGCCAGAACGACAGGCCGAACACCGAGACCGCCAGCACGCCGACGAAGATCGTGGCGAACTCCAGGTTCGGCGAGGACCACGTCCAGAACAGTTGGCGTGGTGTGCCGTGTCTGTCCCCGGCGCCGACGGGCTCTATGTCGCCGGTCTCGACGGCGACGACCCGATCTGCGTACGCGCTGGACCGCACCGGTCCGGTCGCCGAGACCGCCATGGCTGCCTCCTCTGATCGCTTGGACGCCGGAACGCTAGAGGACGCTTGTCACAGTAGTGTGGCTCGCCGTTAACGCGGCTTTTCGCCGTTCGGTCTCGGTACTTGTCAAGTGCAGTTGAGACGGTTGTGCCTACGAGGCTGGTCGTGGCTCCTGGCTGACGGGCTGGTTGATCCAGGCCTGTGCCGTGCCAGGACTCGACGCTGAAGCTGTGACCTGGCGTTTCGTCAGCGTCGGTACCACGGCATGATCAACTCACGTGGTGTTCCGTCTCTTGTACATGCTCAGAGTTCGGTTGCTCGGGTGGCTGGCGTTGCTTGCTGGCAGCAGGACCGTGTTGATCGCCGAGGTGCTGGCTCTGCGGCACCACGATCCCATGGCGTCGTGACGTACCAGAAAGTTCCCGAAAGGTTCGGTGGCGAACGATTCCATCCAAGGCTGGTCGCGCACAGCCGCGCGGATGCCGGTCTGTTCAGACACCGCTCCTGGCCATCATCCGCCGCGCAACGGCGAGGACAAGACGCGTTGGCAGCAACCTACCGAACAAGAAAGCGTTCAGCGCATTGACTTTGCCATCGACGACTGCGGGTCCGTTGCCTGACAGGGCACGCAACACGGTAGCGGCGACAGCCTCTGCGCTCCGCGTGCCGCGAGTGTTCATCGGCGTCTTCGTGGGGCCAGGACTGACCGCCACCACCCGGACTCCGGTGCCTTGGGTCTCGGCCCACAGCGCCTGGGTGAACGAGACGACGTACGCCTTCGTCGCCGCGTACACCGCCAAATAGAGGGCGGGTATGTAACCCCCGGTGCTGGCGATGTTGACGACGGCCCCGTGGCCGCGGGCGACCATCGCGGGCATCAGGAGCGTGGTGAGCTCGGTCAACGCGTTGACGTTGATGTCGATCAGGGACCGGAACCGGGCCGGATCCCCGTCGAGCACCGGACCTCGCGCGCTGACACCGGCGTTGTTGACCAGCATCTCCACCTCGATGCCCTCGTCAGCCAACGTCTTGGCCAGCCGCGTCGGCGCGTCGGCGGTGGCGAGATCGAGTGGGAGGGTGCGCACTGTCACTCCGTGACGACGGCTCAGCCGCGCGGCCGCTTCGTCGAGCTTGTCGGCGCTGCGGGCGACCAGGACGAGGTGCGCGCCGTGGGCGGCCAGCCGCTCCGCGATAGCCGCCCCGATGCCGGTGGAGGCGCCGGTGACGACGGCGAACTTGTCGCGCATCTGCGCTGCTGTGGTCATGGTCTCGACGCTAAACCTTGACGTCGGTGTCAAGGTCAAGGTGAAGTGAGGCATGCCCATCGGCGAGTTGAGCAAGGCGACCGGCGTCAGCAGTCGGGCACTGCGCTACTACGAGCAGCAGGGCCTGCTGCGCAGCGAGCGCCGGCCCAACGGGTACCGCGAGTACGCCCTCGAGTCGATCGAGGTCGTCGCGTTCGTCCAAGACCTGTTCCACGCCGGCCTTTCCTCCGACGTGGTCCGGGACATCCTGCCCTGCGCCCGGGATGAGCACCCGCGTGGCGACTGCGCCGAACTCCTCGCGCGCGTCCGGCAGGTCCGCGACGAACTCGTGCGGCAGGAACACCACATCGCCGAGCGTCGCCAGCGACTGGACGCCTACCTCGCCGACGGCTATCTCGCCGACGGCTACGAGGCGCGTCCCGCCCGTTGACCGGTCACGGCAGGCGACCGCGCACGGCGTTGCCCGACGTCGAGTACGCCGGCGTGACCAGCGCCCGGCCATCGCTTCCTGCTGGTGTCGTTGACAAGCAGGACGATTCGCCGCCAGTGGATCCCGCCCGGGATGCCGCTCGACGTTTCTGACCGGACGGGTTGGACGCCTTCACGCCGACGGCCCGCCCGGCCTGGTGTGGGAGGTCGACCGCGGTCGAGACGTGTCGGGCCGGCAGGGCGGCTTCCGCGCTGGCGAACAAGGCGGCGCGATCCTGCGGGGAGAGGGTGTCCCACCATGGTGTGTCCAATGTCCGGGGATAAGCCCCGTCCGTGGCTGTTCGGCTGTTGTACGGGATCTTGGTCCAGGCGTTGTCCTGGCTGACGCTGCTGGCTCGGGGCTCAGCGTCCATGGACGCGGAGATACTTGCGCTGCGCCACGAGGTCACGGTGCTCCGCCGCGCCAACCCTCGCCCACGGCTGGACTGGGCCGACCGGGCGGTTCTCACGGCCCTATCCCGGCGCCTGCCGAAATCCCTGCGGGCCTGCCGCGTCGTCACCCCGACGCATCGACAGTTTCGACAGTCGGAATCCACAAGATCGGCCGGCATATCTTGATCTGACCGAGGCGCGCGGTAGCGTGTGCGCACCACGGGAGGATCGATGCATTCGGTGCCGCGCAGCACCAATTCCACGGCGGAGTCCCACCAGCGGCCGGGCTTCTGGGTCAGGCCGGTCATGGGAGTGCCGATGCGCTCCATGGTCGGTGTGGTGCTCGCGTTCGTGACCAGCGGCGTGATCGCGGTGGAGACACTGCCCTCGACCGTGTCCCCGAGCCCGCAGAACGTCGTGGTGGCCGCGGATGCGCCGGCGTCGCCTCCGGACAGTTCCTCAACCCGCCAGCAGGTGTCGCCGCCCGTGGCCATCACCACGACGAATACGACACAGGCCGTCACTTCGACGAATTCGACACACACCGCCACATCTGGCACTGCGAGCACCGGCACGAGTGCAGCCGACAAGACGTCGCCGAGCCCTGCTGGTCAGACGTGCGGCGATTGCTCCGGCGGGGGTGGCACCACGACGAGTCCACGACCGCCGAGTGGCCCCGTCCATCTCGTGTCCTGCCCGGACGTCGCCTCGGCGTTGCCCACGGTCCCGCAGCAGGCCGCCGCGGAGGTGAACCAGAACCTGGCCGAGCTCGGTCAGCAGATCACCGACGCGGACAACGGGATCGCCGCCGCGCGGGCCCAGGGCCAGGGCATCGACTTCATCAACAACACGGTTCTCGGCCCGCTCAAGGACCGGCGGGTCGCCACGATCGACCGCATAGCCATCGCGATCGGGCGGTACGCGCCGCAGCCGACCGGCCTCGACCGCCTCGCACAGTGCGCACTCGCGTCGTAGTGAAGATCGAACTGCGGATGCCGTACCGCGGCGTAGCGTGTGCGGGCATGCCGGGTCCTAGACGACGTTCCGTGTTGATCGCGCGGCTGGCGGGTGAGCACCCCGACAGCTCGCAGGCGGCGATCCTGGCCGAGCTGCGGCGGTGCCTGCTGGACGGCGGGGTGCCGCCGGGCACGCCGATTCCGCTGGACGAGGTGGCGATGGTGTTCGGGGTGAGTGCGATCCCGGTCCGGGAGTCGCTGAAGACGCTGGTCGGCGAGGGGCTCGTGGAGCACCGGCCGAATCTGGGCTACACGGTGGCGAAGCTGACGGTGGCGGAGCTGCGCGAGATGTACCTGGTGCGGGAGGTGCTGGAGACGGCGGCACTGACCGCGGCCGTACGGGCGGCGGCCGCAGCCGACGACGAGGCGGTGGCGGCGGCGCACCGGGCGATGGAGTGCGCGGTCCGGGACGGCGACGCGCTGGCGTATCACCGGGAGAGCCGGGGGTTCCATCTGGCACTCGTACGGCCGTGCGGAATGCGCCGCCTGCTGGGCATGTTCGAGTCCGCCTGGAACATCACGGAGCCGCTGCAGTCGATGACGCACCTGACGGCGACGGAACGGGCGACGCTGCAGCGGGATCACGACGAGATCGTGGCGGCCTTCGTGGCCCGGGACACCGAGGCGCTGCTGGCGGCGGCCCGGGCACATCACGGCCGACTGCGCAGCGCGCTGGACTCGCTGCCGAGCGACACGGGTTTGTTCGCCTAGAACACGCATTCAGGCCGGCGGGGAACATATATGGTTCCCGTCATAGCGCCGTAACACGGCGCTCCTAGCGTTTCGCGCAACCGATCGCTCAGGAGCGCCCCATGACCGACGTCCTGGCCCGTACCTCGGAAACCGCCGCCACCGAACTCGATCCCCGACTGGCCAACGACGATCTGAAGCCGTTGGCCGAACAGAGTTGGGGCGCCTACAACATCTTCGCGTTCTGGATGTCGGACGTGCACAGCGTCGGCGGTTACGTGACCGCCGGCAGCCTGTTCATGCTCGGCCTGAGCAGCTGGCAGGTGCTGGTCGCGCTGCTCGTCGGCATCGGCATCGTGCAGCTGTTCTGCAACCTGGTGGCGAAGCCGAGCCAGGCCGCGGCGGTGCCGTACCCGGTGATCTGCCGCAGCGCGTTCGGCGTGCTGGGCGCGAACATCCCGGCGGTGATCCGCGGTCTGATCGCGGTCGCCTGGTACGGCATCCAGACCTATCTCGCCTCGGCGGCACTGGATGTGCTGCTGCTCAAGGTGTTCCCGGGCCTTGCCCCGTTCGCGGACGTGCGGCAGCACGGCCTGCTCGGCCTGTCGCTGCTGGGCTGGGGCTCGTTCATGCTACTGTGGTTGTTGCAGGCGGCGGTGTTCTGGACCGGCATGAACACCATCCGCCGCTTCATCGACTTCTGCGGGCCCGCGGTGTACGTCGTGATGATCATGCTCGCCGGCTACCTGGTCTACCGCGGCGGCTGGGGTGCGATCGACCTGAACCTCGGCGCGGTGAAGTACTCCGGCCTCGACGTCGTCCCGGTGATGCTGGGCGCGATCGCGCTGGTGGTGTCGTACTTCTCCGGGCCGATGCTCAACTTCGGCGACTTCTCCCGCTACGGCAAGTCGTTCCGGGCCGTGAAGCGTGGCAACCTGCTCGGCCTGCCGGTGAACTTCCTGGCCTTCTCGGTGCTCGTGGTGGTGACGGCCTCGCTGACGGTGCCGGTGTTCGGGCAGCTGATCACCGACCCGGTGCAGACCGTGGCCCGCATCGACAGCACCACCGCGATCGTGTTGGGGGCGTTGACGTTCACCACCGCCACCATCGGCATCAACATCGTCGCCAACTTCATCTCGCCCGCGTTCGACTTCTCGAACCTGAGCCCGCAGCGCATCAGCTGGCGCGCCGGCGGCATGATCGCCGCGGTCGGCTCGGTGCTGATCACGCCGTGGAACCTCTACGACAGCCCGGACGTCATCCACTACACCCTGGAGACGCTCGGCGCGTTCATCGGCCCGCTGTTCGGGGTGCTGATCGCCGACTTCTACCTGGTGCGCCGGCAGAAGATCGCCGTGGCCGACCTGTTCAGCATGTCCCCGTCGGGAACCTACTGGTACCGAGGCGGTTTCAACCCGCGGGCGATCATCGCCACCGTCATCGGCGCCGCCGTCGCCGTGACACCGGTGCTGTGGACGGCCGGGCCGGGCATGGCGACGGCGGCGCAGTACAGCTGGTTTATCGGCATGGGTCTGAGCCTGGCCGTGTACCGGGCGGTGTCGCCGAAGTGCTGATCAAGGTCGTCAACCCCAACACCACCGCCGCCATGACTGCCGTGATCGAACGGGCGGCCCGGGACGTCGCCGGGCCCGGCACCACCGTGCGGGCCGTGACGTCCCGGATGGGGCCGGCGTCCATCGAGAGCCACTACGACGAGGCGCTGTCCGTGCCCGGGGTGCTCGCCGAGATCTCCGGCGCGGACGGCTACGTGATCGCCTGCTTCGGCGATCCCGGCCTGGACGCCGCCCGCGAGCTGGCCGAGGGCCCGGTCGTCGGCATCGCCGAGGCCGCCATGCACGCCGCGGCCTTCCTCGGCCGGGGGTTCACCGTCGTGACCACCCTCGGCCGGACCGTCGGCCGGGCCTGGGACCTCGCCGACCGCTACGGCATGGCTCGGCACTGCCGCCGGGTCCGTGCCTGTGAAGTGCCCGTTCTGGAGGTCGCCGTCGCCGAGAAGGCCATCGCCAAGGAGTGCCGGTCGGCGGCCGTCCAGGACGGCTGCGACGCCATTGTTCTCGGCTGCGCCGGGATGGCCGACCTGGCCGCCCGGCTCACCGCCGAGATCGGCCTCCCGGTGATCGACGGCGTCGCCGCCGCCACCCTCCAGGTGCAGTCCCTAATCACCATGGGCCTGCGCACCGGTTCCCGCCAGGAATACGCCCCACCCCTGCCCAAGCCCTACACCGGCCCCCTGGCCCCCTTCGAAATCCCTGCGTAGTCGTTTCCGGGCGCACGACGTCGTCGTGCGCCGGGACAAACCGTGTACCGTGCCAAAAGTCGATGCGTAGGCCGTGACCAGGTGTTTCGCCGGCCAGCTCAGGCAGTTCGCCGGTACTCGTTGATCACGCCGCCGAGGACCTTCCGGCGTGTGATCGGAGCGTCCAACGGGGGCGGGTCTCATGGCAACGACGGTCAACGGTGGCGGACGGTCGTTGGCTGAGTGCGGTTCGTGGGTGTTGTGGTCGGTTGGCGACGGTTGGCGGATCCACCTGGTCGGGTAGTGCGAACCGTGACCCCATAACGGTGTTACGTAAAAACTTGGAGGGGACCGCTCCTGTTTGGGGGCTGCGGCAGGGTAGGGGTCCACTGTGGATGATCGACTTAAGACTGTCGTCGGGTATGAGAAAGGCCGCGGCAGGCCACACGTCCTCGCCGGCGGGGGAGAACCGCCAAGCCTGACGCGGCGAATCGGTGCGAACCGGACCGTCGCGGCGGCGCCGGTAGGTTGCCCGACCGGCCGACCCGATCCCGTGCCGGCCCTCACCGATCCCAGATTTCTCGTTGTTCGGTGACCCATGCCGCGAGCTGGGTGCGTTTGGTAAGGCCAAGCTTGGCCAAGATGTGTTCGACGTGGCCTTCGGCGGTGCGTTGGGCGATCACCAACTGGGCGGCGATGTCCTTGTTGGACAGTCCCTTGGCAACGAGCTCGGCGACCTGCTGCTCCCGCTTGGTCAGGGGTGATCTCGCGGTGGGAGCCGGGGTAGGGGGTGCGGGTTTCTCGCCCAGGGCGTAGGCAATGGCCTGATCCAGGTCGAGCGCGGTGCCACGGCCGAACGCAGCCTGGAAGGCGCGGTCGCCGAGACGGTGGCGGGCCTGGCGCTCGCACGCCTCACGCGCGGCGCGGTGATGTTTGAAGTCGAGCGCGGCCGGGTCGCCAAACAGCGGCCAGAGCTGGTGCGCCGCGCCGAGCAGCACGGTGGCCCGTTCGCACTCGCCGGCCTCACTGGCGATCCAGGCCAGCCGCTCAATTTGCAGCGCCGTGCCGACAGGGTCGCGGAAGTTGCGCATGTCCCGGAGATTTTCCCGGGCGTGCGCGCCCGCCTGCGTCACCTCGCCTCGTGTCCATTCGGCGAGGGACAGGGTGCTGACCACATAGGATCGGGCCCATTGCTCACCATGTCGCTCACACAGCGCCATGCCCTCGCCGCAGAGCTCGATGGCGCGGTCCGAGTCTCCCTGGAGAAGGACCACCGCGGCCAGCAGGGCATGGGCGAGGATCACGTTGGTGCTCAGTTCGCCCAGCACCTCGAAGCGTGCCAAAACATCCTCGACCAGCATCTGCGCGCGTGGCAGGTCGCCGTTGAGCCGTGCGAGAAGGCTCCGGGTGAACTGGGCGCAGGCAAGCGTGGTCTCCGCGCCCCGTGGTACGGCCCAGTCCCAGCACTCCTGTGCCATGGCTGTGGCGGCGGGGTAGTCCCCTTGCAGTGCGCTGATGTGGGCGGCGGCGCACAGGGCAGTGGCCCGCGGCTTGCTCGGCTCGGTGTCCAGGGCCAGCGCCCGGTCCAGCCAGTGGCGCCCCTCGGCCAGCAAGCCGCAGCAAAGCCAGTAGAACTGCAGAGCCGCGGCCATCCGGAGTCCGGTCTGGGACTCGCCGGGAGTGGTCAGGCAGTACTTCAGGGCGACGCGCAGATTGGGGTGTGCGGACCGGATGTGGGCGGACAACTCCAGCTGGTTGGGTCCGAACCACTCGGCCTCGCCCCGTTCGGCCAGCCCCAGGTAGTAGTCCCGATGCCGCCGACACAGCACCGCCTCCTGCCCACCCGCCCGCAGTCTGTCCCGCCCGTAGTGGCGAAGCGTGTTCAACAGCCGATACCGTGCCCAGGCGTGATCCTGGTTCTCCCGGATCAGGATCGACTTGTCCACCAGCCCGGTCAGCAGGTCAAGTACCTCTTCGCGGGCGATGCCGTCCCCGGCGCACACCGCTTCGGCCGCGTCCAAGTCGAACCCGCCGGCGAACACCGACGCCCGCGCCCACAGCGTCTGCTCCGCCGGCGAACACAACTCGTAGCTCCAGTCCACCACCGCCCGCAACGTCTGATGCCGGGGCAACACCACATGGCTGCCCCCGCGCAGCAGACGGAAGCGGTCGTCCAGCCGAGCCAGGATCTGCTCCGGAGACAGCACCCGCACCCGCGCCGCGGCCAACTCGACCGCCAACGGCAGCCCGTCCAGCTGACGACAGATCCGGCCGACCGTCGCGCGGTTGTCGGCCGTGACCTCGAAGTCCGGTCGTACGAGCATGGCTCGCTCCGCGAACAGGTGGATCACGTCGTCGCCAACGGGTCTTCCCCGCAGCGGTGGGTGTTCCGGGTCCGGCAGCGGCAGCGGCAGCACCACAAGGAGTTGTTCGCCCGGCGCGGACAGCGCCTGTTGGCTGGTGGCCAGGATTCGCACTTCCGGCGCCGCGGCAAGCAGTTCGGCCGCCAAGTCCGCACAGTACTCCGCCACGTACTCGCAGTTGTCCAGCACCAACAACAGCTGCCTGTCCCGGAGATAGCCCACCAACACGTTCCGTGGCGACCGCGTGGTCCGATCCCGAATCCCCATGCTGTCCGCGACCGTCTGGTCCACCAGCATGTGATCCTGCAACGTGGCCAGCTCCACCAGCCACACCCCGTCGACGAACGCCCGCCGCACCCCTGCCGCCACCCGCAGCGCCAGCCGACTTTTGCCCACCCCACCCGCACCGGTCAACGTCAACAACCGGGCGACGGACAGCAGCCGTTTCGTCTCGGCGACCTCCCCCCGGCGGTCCACAAAACTGGTCACTTCAGCAGGAAGATTGCCACGCTGCCGCAACTGGTGCCCGACCGCCATCATTCAGGCCGTGAGCGATACCGACAACGGCCACCCTGGGGTGGCTGTGATCGTCCGCGGGCACCGGACACACTTCCGTAGGTGACGAAGACCCCAGGCTGCCGACAAAACTCCACCTCCCGAATGTGGCAGCAGCCCGCCTGGTTGAGCGGTAGGACGTTGACGCAGTCTCGACAATGGCCATCAAACGCCAGCGAGACAGTGGGCCACTCGGTGCCGCCGGCGGGTGATGCCGGGCAGGTCCTGTACTACATTCCGAGGTCGAGTGGGAGTGGGTCGCCTCGTCGGCGGTAGTGGCTGATCATGGCTCTGGTCTGATGGACTTGGCGCCACACGGCACGGGCGATCGCGGCGGCGACGCCCACAGCATGTAGCAGTGTCGTCGCGGCCAATAGCCGACGGATCGCCGCGGTCGACGACGGGAGAACGGCCGACCTCGGCAGATCGCCTGACCCTCCCGGAGCGGTGCGTGTTTTCCCTGGCTGGCACGGGTCACCGCGAGAAGTGCCTGAGCCAGCATGCACATCGTGACGTGCCGATGCCACGGCACCCACTTGCGGACCTGGTAGGCGTCCATCCCGACCTGGTCCTTGCCGGTCTTGTTGTCCTCCTCGACCGTCCAGCGCATACCCGCCGTGCGGGCGGTTGAACATCCAACTCAGGCGGTCGATCGGGGGCTGAAGGTCAGCGTCCCAGGCGGCGATGTCCCGGGCGGTTACCTGCTCCACGCCAACATCAACAACTGCTTACACGGGCACATTCCTTGATCTGGGAATGTAGTACAGGTGTGCCAACCGATTCCGATTCCTGTCCGAACCGGAATTGGGCGTTGTGGTCATCGTTTTTTGCTGTGTGCGCTGAGCATCATGGTGGGCGTCGGCGCGGCCAGGCCCGGCACTCCAGCGTCCACGCCGCCTCTCGGCCGGGTGACCCGGTGCTGCGGCCATGCGCGGCCGGCTGGGGAGCTACGCCTCCAGTATTCGGCGGCCGGCGATGAGGGCGAGGACGGCGGCCGCGGCCTGCTCGGCGGTGTTGTCGACATTGGGGGAGGCGCTGTCGATCAATAGGGCGGCATGGCCGTGTGCGGTCGCGACGATGGCGGACGTGAGGCGCTGGGCGTGTGGCTCGGTGTCGCACAGCTCGCGCGCCGGTGCCAGGAACAGTTCGCCGACCTTCTGCGCGGTACGGTGGAGATCCGGGCGGCTCTTGTCCAGCCTGCCGCCGAACAGGGCCTTGAACAGGGGCTGTTGGTCGCCGGCGAATCGGACGTACTCGGCGGCCGCGGCGGCCAGGCGCTGGCTGGCAGTGCCGGTGGCGGTGACCTGGACCAGCCGCTCGTGCAACAGGTCACCGGCGTGCACGGCGATCGCGGCCAGCAGTTCGTCTCGGTCGGCGAAGTGCCGGTAGGGCGCGGCCTGGGCGACCCCGAGCCGACGGCTCACCTCGGCCATCGAGAAGCCCTCCAGGCCGCGCTCGGCGAGCAGTTCGATCGAACTGTCGATCAACGCGGCCCGCAGGGCGCCGTGGTGATAGCTCTCTCTTCTGGTGGTGTCCGGCATGGCGACACAGTAGTTCGCCGCTCAGGACGCGGGCTGGTCGACGGGGAAGGGCACGATCCGGCGCATGACGGCGTCCCAGCCGCGGTCGCCGAGCAGCCGTCGCAGCGTCGGTGCCATGTGCGCCGGCGCGCCCACCTTGTAGCGGGGCTTTGGCCGCCGTGCGGTGATGGCTTTGACGATCACCTTGGCCACGTCCTCGGCGGTGGCTACGCCACCGCCCTGGCGATGGGCGCGTTCGGCCATCTTGTCGATGCTGGCCTTATACGCCGCGTAAGGTCCCCCGTCGATGACCGGTGTGTGCCGCTCGCTGTTGGCCATGAACTCGGTGCGGACCGCTCCCGGTTCGATCAGTACAGTCCGCACACCGAACGGGGCGACCTCCAGCCGCAGCGTGTCGGCGAGCGCTTCCAACGCGTACTTGGACATCGCGTACGGACAGCCCGTCGGCGGCGTCACCAGTCCGGCGGCCGAGCCGAGATTGACGATCGTGCCGTGGCGCGCGGCGCGCATGGCCGGTAGCACGAGCTGACACATCCGGACCAGCCCGAACACGTTGGTCTCGAAGACGTCTCGCACGGACTCCAGCGGGATCTCCTCCACCGGTGCGCCGCCGCCGTGCCCGGCGTTGTTGACCAGCGCGCCGACCGCACCGTGCTCGGCCTCGACGGCCCGCACGGCGTCCACTCTCGACTGTTCGTCGGTGACGTCCAGGCGCAGCACCCGGCAACCGGCTTCCTCAAGTTCGACAAGGGTTTCCGGTCGTCGGGCGGTCGCCCACGTCGGCAGCCCCGCGCGGACGAGGGCCAGCGCCGTGGCCCGGCCGATCCCCGACGAGCACCCCGTGACCAGCACGGCCCGTGGCACCATCCGACACCTCCATGTATTAGGCAATCACATTGTGTATTCCTATCACATGCGAGGCGGGCCCGTCGAGAATCGGGCCCGTGTCCGCTGCCGCACGAGCCGCCTGCCGGAGGCGCGTTCCGCCCCTCGTACAGAGGAAAGCGCCGCCACCAATCTCCTGAGCCACCCGGGCGATCACCAGTTCGACGCTGGTCTGGGGTACCGAGCGTCGATCATCCAAGCCTGAAAGTGTTCGATGTGGGCGCGGGTGACCTCGGTCGGGTTCTGCGCCGCGGCGTCGGCTTCGGGGTCGGGGGAGTACTCGGCGAGGTAGCGGGCGAGCTGGCTCGCGGCGAGTAGGTAGTTGTAGCGGGTGGTCTCCGGGCGGTTGGCGGCGCGGAGGGACCGGCCCCGGCCTCGCAGATAGCCGTCCCAGGTGTCGGGAAGCCCGTTGGTGATCTTGTCCAGCGCTTCGGCACTCACAGGGACAACGCCGCCGCCGCCGACATCCAGCCCGCCGGGCGGCGACCTTGGGCTGTGCGATGCGGTCACCGGCGTCGTACCCGGCGGCCTCAGGGCTTGAGGTGCTCGACCACCCAGCGGGTCATCGTGACCCGTGACCTGATTCCCAGTCGTGCGTACACCTTCTGCAGATGCGTTGTGACCGTGCGGGTGCTGATGTAGAGCCGCTCGGCGATCTCCGGATTGGACAGTCCGGCCGCCACCAATCGCACGACTTCCTCCTCGCGCGGAGTCAACTCGGCCGTGCGGGCACGGCGCGCCGACGGCGACCCTGGCGTCCCGCCGTGATCGCGTAGCAGGCGCCTGGCGCGGTTCGCCCCCGCCTCGACGCCACGCTCGGAGAACACTCGAAGCGCCCGCTCCAGGAGTTCTCGCGCCGAGTGGGAACCGAGCCATTCCGGCTCGGGCCTGCCGTCATCGACCGGTCGGCAGCAGAGGGCGTCCAGCCAGGCATGAGCGGCCTGGACAACCATGCCAAGCCGGTCGAAGCCGTCCGCAGCGGCGGCGTACAGGCTCGCCGCGGTTTCTTGCTCGCCCTGCGCCGCGGCGACCTGAGCTTCCAGCCGATCGGCGAGTGCGGCCGTCAGGTCCCTCCCGCTGGACTGTGTCCGCAACTGGTCGAGCGCCGCGGTCGCCTCGGCCCAGCGGCCGTTACGGGTCAGCGCCTGGCCATACGCGCCGACCAGGAGCGCGCGCACTGCGGGCCGCCGCTGCAACGCGGCTCGTGCGGTCTTCTCGGCTTCGGACGCGTCCCCGTGGTCAAGCTGGACGAGCACCCTGGCGAGGTCCACGAACCCGAAGACACTGCGATCGGCTTCGGCCAGCTGGCCGAAGCGTTCCCCGACCTGGCCGAGCAATGCCTCCGCCTCGGTCACCTGTCCGGTGCCGCGAGCGACGAACGCCAGTTGGGTCATGCCCATGGCGGTGGCGCGCTCCATGCCCGTCTGCTCGCCGATCTCGATCAGCCTGGCGGCCATCGCCGCCGCGTCCGAGAAGCGACCCTGTTGCAGCCGGACCATGCCCAGGTGCGCGATGTGCACCGTGGCCAGTGTCGGCGAGCCGAACTGGCGGGCCAGGACGATTCCCTCGTCGGCGCGCTCGGCGGCGGCGTCGAAGTCGCCATGGACCAGGAAAGCCTGGGTGAGCGAACGCAACACCACTTCAGTGAGCTGCGGGTTGGCCAGCCGTCGGCTGAGGGACAGCAGACCGTCGACCCGCCCCAACGCGTCCGGGACCCGTCCGTCGTCCAGGTCCCGGACCAGGTATGCGATCTCGAGAAGGGCTCGCGCCCGAACGATGCCGGTCCGCGCCGTGAGGTCGGCCAGGCGAGGCAGCGCCGCGTCGAGGACATCGCGCCGGTCGCCCTGTATGCCGTTGCGTATCTCCACCTCGGCGAGATAGACGTGCACCGGTCCGGCGGGGCGCTCGTCGATCAGATGGTGGGCATCTCGTAGGCATCGTTCGGCCAGGTCGAAACGGCCCAGGTCCCAGGCGATACGCGCGGCGGCGCCCACGCGCTGTGCCCGTGCGAGCGGATGTCCGGCGCCGGCGGCGTCGAGCATGGCGGTCAGCGCCTCCTCGAGCCGGCCGGCCATCTGCGCCCCGTGGGCCAGTGCGGTCAGCAGCGCCGTTCGAGAGCCGGGCAGCCGGTGTTCGGACATGAGGTCCAGACCTGCCTGGGCCAAGAGGACAGCGTGGTCGCCGGCACGACGGTGCAACGCCGTGGTCACCGCCTCGACCAGGGTTGCCAGTGTCGTGGCGGGTGCCACCAGCGCGCCGGCGCCGAGCAGGTGGTGAGCCAGCTGGAGGACGTCCGGCCGGCCTTCCTGTTCCAGCACCCGCGCGGTGGCGGCGTGCAGAGCCTGTCGCTGTTCGGTCGACAACGACCCCACGGCGACTTCGGCGAGCAGGGAATGCGACGGCCGGTACACAGTCGTTCGCCCCGCCGGTACTTCGTCGATCAGGCCGGATCGGCGTAGCCGTTCGAGTGCGTCGACGGCGTCGGTCGGGCTGGTCCCGGCGATCCTCGCGACCATAGGCGCGGTGGATTCCGGTGCCAGGCAGATGACGTCCATGACGCGGCGCGGAGCTGGTGCCAGGATGTCCAGACGGCGTTGGAGCAGGGTGCGGGCGACCTGCGGCACCGTGTGGGGCGCGGCGGACCGCAACACCCATCGTCCGGCCACCTGGGTCAAGGACTCCGTCTCGGACAGCGTCGAGAGCAACGCGTACACGAACAGCGGAACGCCGGCCGATCGAGCGGACAGGAGCGTGACCAGGGCGCGCGGCGCCACGCCACCGAGCAGGTCCGCCGCCAGCGCCGTCAGCGCCGACTCGTCCAACCCGGGCAGGGACAGCTCGGACAGCGACAGCCCTGGCGCGATTGCCGTGCCGACCGCGCTGCTGGCGACGGTCGGTACGCGGGCCGCCCATCGGAGCGTGTCCAGCAGCGGAATGTTCTCCGCCGGATCGCCCGGTTCGTCGTCCCGGCGGGTCAGCAGGAGCAGCAGCCGGCTGTCGGTGAGGCAGCGCGCGAGATAACCCAGCAGGCTCTGGCTGGCCCGATCGAGCCAGTGCACGTCGTCGACCAGCAACGCGATCGGCTGTGCCGCCGTGGCCCGGCGGACGAACTGCCGAACCGCCTCGTACAGCCGCGTGCGCTCCAGCCCCGGGTCGCCGAGATCGGGCGGCGGGTCGGGCCATTCCAGATCGACGAACAGCCGCCCGAGCTGCGGCAGCCCGGCGACCAGGTCCCTGCGCCGGGTGTCATCGTCCAGCAGTGGACGCAGGGCCCGGACCAGCGGCGCGTAGGACAGGTCCTGCTCCAGTGGCGCCGCCCCCGCGCTGAGCGTCAGGAAGCCCTGCGCGCGCGCCACCGCCAGCGCCTCCAACGCCAACCTGGTCTTGCCGATGCCGGCCACGCCACTGATCACCACGGCATGCGAGCGGCCGGCAAGCACGCTGGGCAGCGCCGCGGTCAGCGAGGCCAGTTCGGCGTCCCGCCCGACCAAAGTGGCCGCGGAGAACCTGAGCGCAGCACATGATGACGTCGGCAACGGCCCGCTCATGCCACCCCGGTATGCGCCGATTCACAGGTGTGTCCGCATGCGGCCGGACAAGTTGCGATCTCACACAGCTGACTGCGGCGCAACCGTGTCTGGTAGGGGATCGCCCGCATCGGTCAAGTGTATGCCCGGCAGCTGCCAGGATACGTAAATCGTCCGATCGTGCAGCGGATACGTACTGAGGGACTCTTGATCGAACGGAGATGACCTCGGCGCCGGATTCCCCTTCCTGACAGAGGAACGCGTTCGAATCAGGCGCCCTGTACGTGACAATCGGGAGTAGACATGCCGCCCAACACGTCCGATCCGGCCACCGCCACCGCCACCGACCGGCAGCCCGGCGGACGGCTGCGGAGTCCGGTTGTGCGCGCGATGGCCAGCACGCTCTTCTACGACATCGGTCTGTCGGTGATGGCGTACTTCGCCGCAGAACTGCTCGGGGCGAGCAACTTCCTCGCGCTGCTCGCCGGCACCCTGGTCTCCGGGTTGCGCACGCTCTGGGTGGCGCTGCGGCACCGCAGGCTCGATCCGTTCGCGTTTTTCCTACTGGTCCTGTTCGCCGTGAGCCTCGCGCTGAGCTTCGTCACCGGCGATCCCCGGTTCCTCCTGGTCAAGGACGCGGCGCAGTCCTGCACCGCGGGTCTGGTCTTCCTCGCCAGTTGCCTCGTCAAACGCCCGCTCGCCTACTACGCCGCCCTGCGGTTCGCCCGCTCGGCCGGCGACGCCGCGCACGGCCAGTTCCAGGCCGAGGCGGGGACCGCAGTCATGCGGGCCCGCTGGTTCCGCGTCTCCCTGGTCTGGGGGATCGGGCTCCTGGTCGAGACCGGTCTGCGGATCGTGGCCGTGTACCTGCTGCCGATCGCAGTGGCGGCGAACGTGTCGCAGGTGCTCGTGATCACCGTCTTCAGCCTGCTGTTCCTGTGGACCGTCGTGACGGCCAAGAGGGCGCAGCCCGCACCGCGGACCGCGTCGTGACCAACCCGGTGCGTGGAACGGACCGCACAGAAAGGAAAGGTGCCATGCGGGTCCTCGTCGATCTGAACCGCTGCCAAAGCTACGGGCAATGCGTGTTCGCCGCGCCTGAGGTGTTCTGGTTCCGGGGAGCGGAGTCGCTGGAGTACGACCACGTGCCGGACGCGGAGTCCGACCGGGCCACGGAGCGGGCCGCGCGGGCCTGCCCGGTGCAGGCCATCACCCTCGGCCCGGCAGTCGAGGCGATCGTCGGGGAGGCGGGGTGACGCCCGGGCGAATCGTCGTCGTCGGCGCCTCGCTGGCCGGCCTGCGTTCCGCCGAGTCGTTGCGGGCCAACGGGTTCACCGGCGAGTTGGTGATCATCGGTGACGAGCGGCACGAACCCTACGATCGCCCGCCGCTGTCCAAGGCGGTGCTGTCCGGAAGGGTCGGCAGCGACCGGCTGCTGCTGCCGAGGACGGGGGAGTTGAACGCGCGTTGGCTGCTCGGAGCCCGCGCGACCGGATTGGACGTGTCCACCCGTGAGGTGCGCCTCGCCGACGGACGCGTCGTCGGCTTCGACGGACTCCTCGTCGCCACCGGCGCTCGGGCCCGGCCCTGGCCGGACGCCGGCGAGGCCGCGCTGCGCGGCGTGCATCTGTTGCGCACCCGCGACGACGCCGATCGGCTGCGCGGCGATCTCGTCCAGGAGCCACGCAGGGTGCTCGTCATCGGCGGCGGTTTCACCGGGTCGGAGGTGGCGTCGAGCTGTCATGACCTCGGTCTGTCGGTCACCGTCACCCAGCGCGGAAGCGCGCCGATGGCGACAGCGCTCGGCGGCGTGGTCGCAGCGGCCATCGGCGTACGGCAGCAGGCGTGCGGGATCGACCTGCGGGCGCGGACCACCGTCACCGCGCTCAACGGTGACGCCGAAGGCCGGCTGACGCGGGCGCGACTGTCCGATGGGGACGTTCTCGACGTCGACGTCGCCATAGTCGCCACAGGTTCGGTACCCAACACCGAATGGCTTGCGGACAGCGGACTCGCCGCCGATGGCGGTGGCGTCGACTGCGACAGCGCGTGCCGGGCGCTCGACGTAACCGGGGCGGTGGTGGCAGGCGTGTACGTCGCGGGCGATGTGGCCCGCTGGCGGCATCCGCACTTCGACGCCGAGCCGCAGTCGTTCGAGCACTGGAGCAACGCCGTCGACCAAGCCGAGCTCGCAGCGCACAACCTCATCCACGAGGCGACGGACGTGCGACACAACACGGCGCTGCCCGCCTTCTGGTCCGATCAGTTCGGCATGAACATCAAGTCCGTCGGCCTGCCGCAGGTGGCAGACCAAGTCGTGCTCACCCAGGGCTCGTTCGCCCGGGGCCCGTTCGTCGCCGTCTACGGCCGTGACGGAATCACCGTCGGCGCGGTCGCGGTCAACTCGCCGCGCGTCATGGACGGCTACACGGCACTCGTCGCCGAGCGAGCCCCGTTTCCGCCTGCCATCAACGCCACCGATTCCCCGGCGTCGGTCGCCGTGCTCGACGCGGGCTTCGCCCGCACGACACCACATCGCGCACCCCTCACCCTGGCAGCCGACGGAGGACGGTCATGACCAGCACCCATCCCCACCCCGCCGCGACCGCCTACGGCCGACTCCTCGACCACAGCAACCGCCACAACCCCTATCCGCACTTCGCCGAACTCGCCAAGGAACCCGTCCACCAGCTCGACGAGCACAACTGGCTGGTCACCCGGCATGCCGACATCACCGCGCTGCTGCGCGATCCCCGCCTCAGCGCGCAGAACCCCGCGCCGACCGACCCGGACGCCCCGCTCGGTTCGGACGGCAAGCCGTTTCGGGGACCGTTGCTGATGCTGGATCCGCCGCACCACGACACGCTGCGGCAACGGACCATGGACCAGTTCGTGCCGCGGATCCTGGGCATGCGTCCGCGCATCGAGGCCATGGTCGCCGACCTGCTCGACCGACACGTCGGCACGGGTTCCGGCGAGATCGACGTCGTCGCCGCGCTGGCCTACCCGCTGCCGGTGGGCGTGATCTGCGCGCTGCTGGGCGTGCCGCCGGAGGAGGAGCCGGTGTTCCACTCCTTCGCGGGCCGGCTCACCCGCGCGCTCGACCCGGTCGAGACCCTCACCGAGCAGGAGATCACCCAGCTGGCGGTGACCCAGCGGGACTGGCGTGCGTACCTGATGCCCATGATCGAGCAGCGGCGCGCCCAGCCGGGCACGGACTTGATCTCCGGGCTGCTCACGAAGGGCGATCCGGCGACCAGGATGAACACCGTCGAGCTCGCTGTCACGCTGGGCCTGTTGCTGATCGCCGGCCACGAGACCACGGTGAACCTCGTCGCCAACGGCACTCTTGCCCTGCTGCGCAACCCGGACGTGCTCGATCGGCTCCGCGCCGATCCCGACCTGGCGGCCGCCGTAGTCGAGGAGGTGCTGCGCTACGACCCGCCGGTGCAGATGAACGGCCGGCACACCACCGCGGACATCGTCGTCGCGGGCCAGGTCGTGCCCGCCGGCGACCACGTCCAGCTGCTGCTCGCCGCGGGCAACCGCGACCCGCGCCGGTTCGCCCATCCGGACCGGTTCTGGCCGGAACGGCCGGGCAACGCCCATCTCGCCTTCGGCGGCGGCGTGCACTACTGCCTCGGCGCGGCACTGGCGCGGATGGAAGGCCAGGCCGCGTTGACCGCGATCGCCAGCAGGCTGAGCAACCCGCGTCTGGTCGTCGACCCGCCGCCGTACCGGCCGAACATGCTGCTGCGCGGGCCGGAAGAAGTCCGGGTGGGCTACGACGCCGTGACGACCTGACCGAGCGACAGCCACGCGCCGGCAACCCGAAGAAGGGAATCATTGACATGCAGAACAGGCCGTCGGGTGGACGTTGGACCCTGACTCGTCGCCGGATGCTTGGTCTGTCCGGAATGACGGCCGGGCTGGTCGCCGCGGGGATCACGAGGTGCGCCCCCGGCGGTGACCACGCGACAGGCCCGCAGGGCACGACGCCCGCCGGCGCTACGCCCGTCGGCGACACCCAGACGAGCCGGATCACCGCGCCGGCCGCGGCCGGCGTGTTGGGGGCAAACGTCAACCAGGACCTGGACACCCTGAACCTCGCCGAGCTGCATGCGGTCTCAGCGACCTGGCTGCAGGCTTTCTATCTCATGCAGAACGCCGATCGCGGCAACGTCGCCGACCAGCCCGGCATGCAGAAACTCACCACCGCCGTCGAGCAGGGTTACGGCACCGTGCTGAACCTGAGTTTCCCCTACGACAATGGAGTCCCGACCAGCGGCAGCGGCGCGATGCAGGTCGCGCTGCGACGCCTGGAGAAAGTCCTCGCCGTGGTCATGGGCAAGGTCGACGTCCTGGTCATCGGCAACGAACCCTTTTTCGAGTCGAGCCGACAGGACCGGGCCACCCCGGTGATCAACGAGTTCTACGAGACACTCGCCCAACACACCGTCCAATACCGACAACAACACCCTGAAGCAGGCAAGACCCAGATCTACATGGGCGCTCTCACCTCCCTGGAAAGCCTGCCCGCCGCGGAGGTCGCTCAGATCAACCGGTGGCTGGACTTCGCGAAGAACACCCCTGCCATCGCCGGGACGGACTGCCATCCGCATGTGGCCTCGCTGACGGACGCTCAGCGCTACCCCAGCTACATCCTGCCGCGGCTGCGCCCGGACCAGAAATTCCTGGCCACCGAGTTCTCGCTGGTCAGGTTGTACGCGAAACATCTCAAGGACCCCGTGTCCACCACGTTCGCCGATCGCTACGGCATCCCGCCCGGCACCCTGGTGTGGCAGGTCGGCGCCAGCGCGACTCAACGCCCGTTCCCGCAGGCCGAATGGAACGACTTCCTCACCTCCAGCCCGTGGTTCGAGAACAACAAGAACTTCATGTCCGACACCATGGCGTACTTCCGCGACACGGGCCGGTGCGCCATGGCCGGCTGGGGACTGTTCCAGGACGCGGGCGGGGCCAAGAACGTCGGCCCGGACACGCTGCCGTGGGTGTTCAACACCATGTTCTGCCCCTACACCTGTCAGCCGGGCGTGGACGGCCTACCAGGCCGGAACGTCACCTGGGCCGCCGAATTCCGGTCGCTCCAGAGGTGAATCGCGCAGCTCGCCGCCCGCTGCCCACCCGTGTGCAGCCTGGCGATTTCCCGTTGGTTTCTGGCAATCCAACCGCTGTCGCGCCGTGCGTGCAGCGGTTAGCGTCCAACTCGTGCTGATTGTCGCTCCGATTCTCATCGGTATCGCTTATGTGATCGTCATGTCCCTGTTTCGTGAGCCCGTCAGGCGACGGTTCAATGCCATCATGGTCGCCGGCGCCGGCGCCGCCTACTTGAGCAGTGGCAGCTTCGGTCCATGGGAGTTCGTTTTCACCGCGGTTGTCACCTACTGCGCATACCGTGGGCTCGATTCGTACATGTGGATCGGCATCGCCTGGTTGCTCCACACCGCTTGGGACGTCCTGCACTTTCTGCGCGGAGCGCCGATCATTCCGTTTCTCTCGCACTCGTCGCTCGGCTGCGCGATCTGCGACCCCGTGATCGCCGTCTGGTGCCTGGGCGGCGGTCCGTCACTGCCCGATCTGGTCAGATCATGGTTCGCGCGGCGCCCGTCGCGCCACCCGAACGGACTCGACCGCACGCTACCGTCGGCCGAGTAGGGGTGCAGGCGAGGGTCGGCCGCTTCACTGCACGGACGTATTCGTGGCCCCAGGCGGGAATTCCTCGATGCCGAGCACCCGGAGCAGCTCCAGCCGCTCACGGGTCCGTGCGTCCGCCGGGGTGCACGGTCGCCCAGTTGGCCATCGCGTGGGTGGCCGCGCGGGGCGAGGACATCGTGCCACTGGTCGGCTCGCGCACCCGCGAGCGGCTGGCCGAGGCGCTGCCCGCGATGGAACTGAATCTCACTGCGGGCGACCTCGCCGAGGTCGAGGAGGCGGTGCCGCTGGGAGCGGCGCGGCGACCAGTGCCCGACCGCATCCATGTCCAGTCTCGGCGTGGGGAACTGAGTCCGGTGCTCCGGGCTTCACGGACGCCTGGCGAGGCTCGACCACGCGGAACTTCCCGGCGCAGCCTCGTGAAGGCCGTCGAGTAGCGTCCCGGTATGTATTCCCTGCCGAAAACGGCGCCCAGGGCCCGTTCCTGGATCGGATTGGTCTTCGTGATCGCCGTGCTTGCCGCCGTGTGCGCGTACTTCGTCGGGCCCGGACGGGTCGAGGACAGCGCACTGACGTTGTTCGGCGGCGTTCCGGGCCATGCCACCGTGAACGAGTGCAGTGGCGTCAAGGGCGGCCGGCGGTGCACCAGCACGTTCGTCTCGGATCCCGGGGCGCCGAGCGTGCGGATCAGCGGCGTCCTGATCGAGCCCGCCAGTGGTCTGCAGCCCGGCACAACAGTGGCAGGCCGCGTGGCCGGCGCGGAATCCACTCAGATGTACGCGGACGGGAGCCTGGTGCAGCTGATCCCGCTGACCATCTTCGGCGGCACACTGCTGGGCCTGATCGTCCTGCTCGTGCGGTTCCCCCTTCGGGCCGCGATTCACCTGTGGCGCCCCGACATCTGGCCGTATTCCGTGTGGCCGCCGCGGGTACCGCGCGCTGGGCGGATCGGGGCTACGGCAGCCAAGGTGAGCGCCACGCTGCTGGCCGCCGGTTTCGCGCTGGGCATCGCGAGCGGCGTCGGCGTCTGGTGGGCTATTGGCCTGCTCGTGGTCATGCTCGCGATCGCGGCGACGGTAATCGTCCGCAAGGCACGTCATCGGGCTGCGGCGAGTCCCTGAACAAGGCACGGATCGTGTACCTGCCACCTGGACGACGGCATCTCGCGCACGCGAATCTTGCGCCGCTTGGTCATGTGCGCGCGGACGGCGTCGTCGAGGGTCGCGACGGTGAGTCGAGGCGGCCGCCCGGTCAGGGTGGGCTTGCCGAGGTGATCGTCGTTCGTGACGTGGAGTGCCGTCAGAAGGGCGTTCAGGCCGGTCCTCACGAACTGATCTTGAACATCCTTCGTCCGCCTCCAGCTACTGCCCGGACTTCGGACCTACTCGTCCAATGGTTGTGGGACCGGGTTCCGGCCCCACAACGGTGTTGGATCAGGCGCTCAGGATGGGCAGTGCGGTCTGGGCCACCGCCCGACTGGTGTTCGACGTGGCCTCGTCGTGGGCTACGGTCAGGTCCCTGGCCCCTCGCTGACAGCCGTTGTAGGCCGTGCGGATCCAGATGGTGAAGGGCGGCGAGCCCGGATCGCTGTCGGTGCCGTACAAGGTGCAGTCGGGCAGCAACGCGGTGACGAGCGTGGTGCCGCCCTGGATCAGCACGGAGTTCAGGGCACGGCCTGGTGAAAGCAGGTCAACGCACGACTGTCCCGGCGAGTGCCCCGCAGGCGACGCTCAGCCTTGAGCAGCCGACTGACGTACCGGGCATGAAGATCTTCTTTGGCGGGAGTTCTTCTCGTGAGATCACTTCAGCGACCTGTCGGTCGGCACCAACCTTGTGCAACACCCTTACGGTACTCGCGGATCTGGAACTGACCTCATGTGGTTGACCAGGCGGGACCGCGCCGTGTCGTGGATTGCCCCGCGTCGGTCCGGGGCATGCCCGGCAGTCGGAATACGTAAATCGTCCGATCGTGCAGCGCATACGTACTACTGGATTATTGGGTGCGTGACGCCGCCGCAGAAGGGAGTCTGAATGGTCGTGTCACGCCGAGGCGGGCTGGGGCACCTTGAGTGGCGACCGGGCGGCGACTACTGCGATACCGCAGCCCGGAGAGTGAACACAGCGAGCCTTACGAACACGCGGCAGGCAGCGAACGGGCTGGCTCCGTGGGGCGAGTTCGGCTTGGCTGGTTGTTCTGAATTCTGTTCTTGTGCTCACAGAGGAGATGTGTAATGAAAGAATTTGCGAAACGAGTGGCTGGGGCCGTGCTGACGACCGCCGCGTTGGTGGCCTCCCTTACCGTTGGCGCGACCGCCGCCTCCGCCGCGCCCGCGATCAATACCGTCCCGTGCGACCGGCCCGACTACCTGCAGCTCACCTTGCACCGGTCCGGCGGCTCGGAAATCTTGGAGTGTTTCGCCAACGGCGGAGAGTGGGACTATCCCGGCAATCAGCCCTTGTGGGTGACCCGGATCTCGACCGGCAACAACCGTGTCCAGTGGCACGGGGACGGAGCGTGGCAGCCGGCTACCCCGATCGGCAAGAACACCGTCTTCACCTGGCCGCACTTCCCCGGCGGGGTCAGGATCGACGCGATCAGGATCGTCTGAACCGGCGACGACAGCGACCGTTCGCCGTTTGTCGCTGTCGGGACGTGCTGGTGGCCAGTAGATAGGTGACGACGCCGTGTACCGAAGGGTCTTGCGGGCACGGGATGGGGGCGGTTCGGATCGCGCGAGCCGACCCTCGACCCGTTCATGCGCGCGGCCCAACTCCGTCAAAGCCACATCGACGACCACGGAGAATACGATCCACTGCGATCCGTCCAAGTGTCGTTGCAGTATTAACACGGAACCGCGGCTGACGACCGATACGTCGGCGACAGCCGCGGTTCCGTGCCGAGTGCGCCAGTACCGCACGTTGCCCATTTTGTGAGTATGTCGGCGGGCCCCAGATGCTCGGTCGCATCTTCGCTCGCCGGCCATGACTTCGCAACTCGCCAGGATTCAGGTTGAACTGGTCGGCCGACTCGGAAGTCATATCCGCCCGATTTTCGGCGAGTGCTACGGCGATCCTGTGGGTTTGCCTCCACGGCTTCCGAGGCCGGAAAGCACATCGCGGCCAGCGGCGCGCCGGCCTCGCCGGAGCGTACGGCCGGGACGTCAGAGGAGTAGTCAGCATGGTGACCGCATGCTGTGTTTGGTCAGGTTGGCACCCGGTGATTCGACGCCGCTGCGACCGAGCTCGATGCGGGGGAGTCGAAGTCCCTCCGGAGGAAGATGCCGGCCGCGGCGTGGAGAGAACGTTCGACCTGGGGGCCTTGTAGTCCACAGATGGTCCGCAAGGCCATGGTCGCGTGATCTTGGCATGATCGATCTGAGATAGACGGGAGCCGCGCTGACCTGGCTTTCGGCTGGATCGGCGGGGCTCCGCTGACCGTCGGGACGACAGGATTTGAATCTGCGGCCCCTTGGCCCCCGGTTGAATCCAGTGACAACGGTGTGCTCGTGTCCGTTCTCCAGGCCCGGCTCCAAGTCTACTTGTCACAGTAAAGGAGTCTGTGAATCTGCCTATTGATCACGGATGGGTGCGGGATGTGGGCGTTCATCTCAATACGTGGGCATCCGTGGGTGCCGGCATGATCGGCCCCGCATGGGGGTCGGCCTGCTGAGACTGGGGCGTGGCCGACCCTGATGTAGTTCGCGGCAGGCGCAGTGCAGTCGCGGCGAGGTCATGCTGGTGCCTCGGTGTGGGTGTCCGTCGACGTCGGGATGGAAATGTGGGATTACGCGTCACTGGCGGTTTTGACGGATGAGAACACAATGGCGAAAGTTGTCCTGGACAATCTCATGTCAACCATTGACAACAGCTTCCTGTAGTTGTGTCATTACTCTGCGTCAACCTGGTGTGGGTCGAGTGGCCCGAACCGCCGGCAGTCGCACGTACGACCTCTCGCCGACCTGACGACCCGGGGAGGACCGATGTTCCGTCGTGGTGTGGATGCCTGGCTCGCGTTGTCGGCCGCACTGGCGGTCGGTCTGCTGGCCGCAGGCACGGCGGTGGCCGACCAGTCGGCGACCGATCCGGAGTCGCTGCCAGCGATTTACCCCGTGCCGCAGTCGATCCAGCGGCACGGCCAGCCCGTGCGCCTGGGACCGGCGGTGGCGGTGGTGAGCGGGGCACACACCGACGCGGCCGCGGTCGGTGTGGTGCTCGACCTGCTGCGTTCCGCCGGCGTCAGTCGGATCGACCAGACCGACGACACCGGCCGGATCCAACCCGGCGAACCGGTGGTCGACGTCGGCGGCGCCGAGGAGAATCCCGACAGCGACAGGACGCTCGCCGGTCTCGGTGTCACTGACGCCACCGGCCTGCCGGCCGAGGGCTATGTGGTGGCGGACGGCCGGGTCGGTGACCACCCCGTCGTCGTGCTCGCCGGCCACGACCCCGTCGGCACGTTCTACGCGGCCCAGACCCTGCGCCAGTCGGTCCAGGGGGCTACCGGCGTCGTGCCCGGCGTGGAGGTCCGGGACTGGCCGGCCTATCCGGTGCGCGGCGTGATCGAGGGGTTCTACGGCCCGCCATGGTCGGACCAGGCCAGGGCCGACCAGCTCGACTTCGACGGCCTGCACAAGCTGAACACCTACGTCTACTCGCCCAAGGACGATCCTTACCTGCGCGCCCAGTGGCGCGTCCCTTACCCGGCCGCGCGGCTGGCGCAGCTCACCACGCTGGTGGAGCGGGCCGGCGTCGACCACGTCCACTTCACCTACGCGCTCTCGCCCGGCCTTTCGGTCTGTTACAGCTCGACCGCCGACGAACAGGCGCTGGTCGCGAAGTTCCAGTCGCTGTGGGCCATCGGCGTCCGCGACTTCGCCATTCCGCTCGACGACATCAGCTACACGAGTTGGAATTGCCCGGAGGACCAGGCGGCGTTCGGCACCGGCGGCGCGGCGGCCGGCGCGGCCCAGGCGTATCTGGTCAACGAGGTGCAGCGCGACTTCATCGCCACGCATCCGGGCGCGGCGCGGCTGGAGATGGTGCCGACCGAGTACTACGGCGTGGCCGCGAGCCCTTACAAGGACGTGCTGCGGACCCAGCTCGATCCGGCGGTCGTGGTGGAGTGGACCGGAGTCGGCGTGGTCACGCCGACGATCACCGCCGGCCAGGCGGCCGCCGCGCGATCGGTGTTCGGTCACGACATCCTGGTCTGGGACAACTACCCGGTCAACGACTACGCCCCCAACCGGCTGCTGCTCGGCCCGTACGTCGGCCGCCAGGCGGGCATGTCAGGCTCGCTGGTCGGCCTCACTGCCAATCCGATGATCGAGCCGATGGCCTCCGACGTCGCCTTATCCGGGGTGGCCGACTTCACGTGGAACGACCGGGCCTACGACCCGCAGCGTTCGTGGCAGGCCGCGCTGGACGAGTTGGCCGGTCCGGACCCGCTGGCCCGGCGGGCGCTGGACGCGTTCGCCGACCTGGAGCACTACTCGCAGATCGATCCGGTGCAGGCGCCGGTCCTGGCGGGCAGGTTCGCCTCGTTCTGGCAGGCCTGGGAGAACGGCGACGATCGGGCGGCCGGCGCCCTCGACGACTACCTGCGACTGATCGAGGACATTCCCGCACTGCTCGACAGCCACATGCACAACCCCGAGTTCGTCGCGGAAATCCGGCCCTGGCTGGATGCGGCCGCGACCTGGGGCCAGGCGGACCGGGCCGCGCTGCGCATGCTGGTCGACGAACGCGCCAACCGGGGCTCGGCGGCCGCCGCGGACCGGGTTCAGGCCAGGACGCTGGCGACGAAGGGGGACGCGTACCTGCACCCGCGGTTGAGCGGCACCGTCACGGTCGGCGATGGCGTGGTGGACACGTTCGTCAACTCCGCGTTGGCCGAGAACGAGAGGTGGCTCGGACTGACCGGCCTGCGGCCCGTCGCTCAGACGTCGTTGTCGGCCTACCAGAACCACACGCCGGACAAGATGGTGGACGGCGACGTGGACACCTACTTCTGGAGCGACCGGCCGCCGTCGGACGGCGACGTCATCGGTGTCGACCTCGGCTTGGACCAGCCGATCGCCGGCGTGGCGGTGCACATGTCCAAACCGGACAGTCCGGATGACTACCTGCACCGCGGCGTGCTGGAGTACTCCAGCGACGGCCGCACCTGGACGGCGATCGGCACCTTCGCCGACACGCCCACGGTCATCGCGACCCCGCCAGCGGGTACCGTGGCTCGCTACGTTCGCTTGCGTGCCAACGGAAGCCAGGGCAACTGGGTGGTCGTCCGTGAGTTCACCGTGACCGGACCGAACATCGGCCCGATCACGGTCACCGGCGGGCCCACGCCCGCCGCCGGGTCGAGGCTGGCCGCGGCCGCCGACGGCGATCCGGACACCGCCTACACGGCGAGCACATCGCCCGCGCCTGGTGACGCGCTGGTTGTCGGACTGCCGGCGACTCGACCGGTTCGTTCGGTCGAGGTGGTCGGGCACGGCTCGGGCACCGTGCAGTTGCACGGCACGGATGGCTGGCACACGATCGGAAAACTCGCCGACGGTTACACCGCCCTGACCGACGGCGGGGTGCGCGCCGACGCTATCCGCCTGCTGTGGACCCCGTACAGCGCACCGCCGGCGATCGACGAAGTTGTTCCGGTGTATGCCGACCGGCCCGCCGTCACACTGAGTCCGGTGCCGGCCCGACTCGATATCGAGGTGGGGCAGTCCACCGCAGTGACCGTGGGGCTCACGGCCAACGGCCTGAGCGATGAGCATGGCGTGCTCCTGGCGAGGCCGGCGGCCGGTGCGCTGGTCACGCCGCCCGCAGCACCGGTGACCGTGGATCGAGGCGCCCAACCCACGAGAACGCTGACCGTCGAAGGAATCGCGGTGGGCACTTACCGGATTCCGCTCAGCTTCCTGCCGGATGGTGGCGCTACGCCCACGACGGTAACCGTTAGCGTGCATCCGAAGACCAGCAAGAAAAACGTGGCCCTCACGTCTGCCGGCGCAGTGGCGAAGGCGTCCAGCGTCGAGGACGACCTGGCCCAGTTCACACCGGACCATGCCATCGACGGCAACCTGGCCACGCGCTGGTCGTCCGACTACACCGACGGCGAATGGTTACAGGTGCGGCTGGCCGCGCCGCAGCACGTCGGCGAGGTTGTGCTGTACTGGGAAACTGCGCACGCCAACGGTTATCAGATCCAGACCTCCGCCGACGGTCTCGCCTGGACGACGGCGGCGTCCATTGCGGACAGTCAGGGCGGCACGGAGAGGGTCTGGTTGGACCAGGCCGACGTGCGATACCTGCGGATGCTCGGCGTCAGCCGCTCGACCCAGTTCGGCTACTCGCTCCGTGAGCTCCAGGTGTACCCGGTCGGCTGACGCCGGCCAGTTTCGACGCCTGTGGGGTTCCAAAAGTCGGTCCACGGGTCCGACCTGCGACAACGAGCACGTGACGGGCAGGGCAGGATCGCCAGCCATGGCGCTTCATGCCGGAGTACGGATGTTGGCGTGTCAGATGGGTCTGACCTGCACGGATGCAATATTCGGCACCTGCAGCGAGCAGCGCCCTGTCCTCGGGCCGCAAGCGCGGTCCGCTGATCGCCGAGTTGTCTCTGTAGGATCGTGAGTTGATGACGTAGGGTAAGGATCTCGACGTCCTTCTCGCGGTCGGTCATGCGGGATAGCCGTAGCGCGGCGACGGCGAGGCAGGCGAAGCGGATCAGCACGAGCCGTGATGTAGTGCTCAGCAGGTACAGGGTCGCAGAGGCTGGTCTGTCGCCTGTGCGGTTCCACGACCTGCGTCAAGGCCGGCTTGGTCGAGCACCCTAGCGCGGTGCTCAGACGCCTCCGAACTCGTTCGTGTGAGTTCGTTTTCTGCGCGCTGCCGCGGGGTCGTGCTCGAAGCGGGCGATCTCGCGGAGGGACTCGACGGCCTGGCGCACTGAGGCATCCCAGAGCACCTCGCCGTAGGCCGGTGTCGCCTGCGTGGGGTCTCCGATGACGCCCGGGGTCCCGAAGTCGTTCGACAGCCAGCCAAAGCTCACGGGGCGCCCGTTGAATCCGATGTGCTGGAAGTCCGCCAGGTGCTCGGGCACCCAGCGCTCGGCACGCGAGAGGTCCACGAGGTCGGGGCGCAGGTGCAGGACGAGGGAGGTCTCCGCGGCGCCGCCGTGGATGCCGAGCTCCCGCTCGTCGAGCCCTTCGCCCGTGGGCGGGGCCGCGCGGACGAGCGAGGGCATGAGGAAGGTCCTGAGCCCGTAGCGCTTGCGGATCTCCCGCAGCGCGACCTGCAGGAGCGCGGTGTTTCCCCCGTGCCCGTTGACGAACACCAGTGTGCCGGCTCCCATGAGCGCCACGGCCCGCCCGATCTCGACGACGGTGCGGAACAGGGTCTCGGCGTCGAGCCAGACCGTGCCGGGCGCCCAGCTGTGCTCGTCCGATTTCGTGTAGGCGAGCGTCGGCAGCTGCCAGACGTCGACGCCTGCGGACGCGGCCCGTTCGACCGCGGCGCCTGCCACCGCTTCGGCGAGCAGGGCGTCGGTGCTGAGCGGAAGGTGCGGCCCGTGGTGCTCGATCGCGCCCGTCGGGAGGACGACGATCGATTCCGTGCCGATCCGGTCCGCGAGGGACGGGCCCGCGAGTTCGGCGATGATGCGGTTCATCCGGCCTCTTTCCAGAACTTGGACGGCGCGGGCAGTGTCACGGGCGCGCCGAGGTGGCCGGGGTTGAGCAGCCCGTCCGGGTCGGTGCGCTCCTTGAGCGCGACGAGCTCTTCGACTCCGTGGTCGACGTAGAACTGGTGCGGGCTGTGGACGCGCACACCGAGTTCGACGAGCTTCGCGTACCCCGCGTAGACGTCTGCCGCGCCCGTGTACTCCGCGGCGAGCATCCCGATGGGGAAACGGTGTGCCGCCTCGATGTGCAGCATGCCGCCGGGGTACACGGCCTCCACTTCGTGAATGCGGTCGATCAGTGCCTCGCCGCCGACCTCGACGTGGAAGTAGTCCGTGCCGGGGCTGTTCTTCTTGAGCCACCAAATGGGGTGGTTGTAGGAGAGCATCGACACCTTGACCGTCTGCTGTGTACCTTCGCGCACGTCTTCGACCGAGCCACCGGCGGCGCAGACGAGTGACGACGCCGTGCCGAGCGCCGCCGCGTCGACGATCGCGCGCAGGCTCGCGCGCCCGGCGGGGATCGCCGGGTCCGCCGGGAGCCGTTCCGCGACGGCGGCCCGGTCCGCGCTCACGAGCCGGGGCAGCGGATCGATGGTGCGGAGCGTCCGCACCGCGCCGAGCGCCTCCTCGAAGGTGGGGAAGCTCGCGTAGACGGCGCGCCAGTCCTGGGCCGGTTCGAGCCGGACAGTGGCGCGGGCGATCACTCCCGCGGTGCCGTAGCTGTGCACGAAGGTCCGCGCGTCGTCGCCCTCGACGTGGACAAGCGCCGGCTCGGTACCCGGAAGGGCGACGTCGAGCGCGACGACGAAGCCTTCCCAGTTCGAGCCGTGTGCGATCGACCCGGTGCCGCCGGAACCGCCGGAGAGGAAGCCGCCCAGGGTGGACTGGGCGGTCGACGGATACATCCAGATCTGCTGGCCGCTCGCGTTGCCCGCGCGCTCCAGCAGCGCCATGGAGACGCCGGCTTCGGCGGTGATGACGCCGTCGCCCACCTCGACGATCGCGCGGGCCCGCGTCGTGTCGAGAACCAGGCCGCCGTGCAGCGGGATGCCCTGCCCGTAGTTGCCGGTGCCCTTGCCGCGAGCTGTGACGGGGACGCGGTGGCGGGTCGCGGCGGCCACGACCGCCGCGATCTGCTCCGCGTTCGCCGGGTAGGCCACGAGGTCGGCCAGGCCGAGCGGGAGCTGCTCGGAGAGGATGGGGCTCATCGTGGCCTCGTCGACCGAGGCGCGCTCGCGGGTCTTGAGGTCGGCGCTCACGCCGCGCTCGCCGAGCATCTCGACGAGTTCGGCGCGCAGCGCGTCGACGCTGTCAGGGGTGGTCATGCCGCTCCCGTTCACCAGCCGAGGCCGATCTTCGGGTCGAGGAACTGGTTCGTGACCAGGTCGCCGGCGGCCAGGCCGGTCTTCACGTGCCCGCCCGACTTGCCGAAGATCGGCGCCGCGACCGTGATGAGTTCGGAGACGCGCTTGTCGTCCATCGCGCCGACGTGCCCGGTGCTGCCGTCGGTCGCGATCTTGAGCTCCTTCATCTGGGTCACGGCGGCCTTGCCCACCTCGGCGTCGTACGTCCAGCCGTTGTTATAGGCCTGCACGAGCTTGACGATGAGGTCGTTGGTCGCCGCCGGATTCCTCATGAAGTCGACGTCGGCCTGCTGCATGACGGGCACCAGCTTCTTCAGACATGGCGAGAGCGAGGCCAGGTCGGCGGTGCGGACGGACATCGTCTCCGGGTACGGGGACCAGCCGGTGTCGGCGACGAGCTGGAACTTGAGCGGCTTGCCCCAGGCGGCGATCTCGTTCTGGTAGACGTACGGTTCGGCGGTCGCGAAGCCCTGCTGTGCGTCCTTGCCCTTGGCGGTCACGAACTTCGCCGGGGCGCCGTCGTAGCTCCCGTCGAGGACGCCGGCGGGCAGGTAGGCCGCCGCGGTGAGGTAGGACATGTAGGCGGCGCCGTTGAAGTACCGGACGACGCCGCCGTTTGCCTGGAGCTTGGCGCCGAGGTCCTTGATCGTGGCGACCCCCGGATAGGTCTTCGGGTCCCACATGATCATCATGGGTGACTTGTCGTTCTCGGCGAACACGGCCGTGGTCGGCATGTTCCCGGAGAATTCGATGGCCTCGTCGGTGGAGACGTAGCCGAGGGTGATCGACTTGTCCTGGCTCATCTGCGCCGAGACGGTCGAGTAGCCGATCGCCGGGCCGCCGGCGCGGATCTGGAGCTTGACGCCGGTGGGTCTGCCGTTCGCGTAGAGATCCCCGGTCACGGACTTCTGGCTGGCGTCGATCGAGGGGGAGGGGCCGAGCAGCTGGTACAGGTGCCCGTGGTCGGCCTCGGGATTCCAGTCGGTCTGGACGACGACCGTCGACGGGCACACGTCGGACAGGCTGATGGCGGGGCCGGTCGCGGTGGACGGCGCCGGGGACGACCCGCCGGCTTCGGCCGATCCGCCCCCGCCGCAGGCGGCGAGGGAGGCCGCGAGCGCGGCGACGGACAGGGTGATGGCGGCGGTGCGGGGTCGGGTGCGCATCGGGGCTCCGTTCGGGGGAGGGGCGGGTCAGCTGAAGTCGAACCAGCGGCCGACCGCGAGCCGGCCGATGAGTCCGAAGGCGAGGAAGACGGCGATGCCGTAGAGGGAGGCGATGATGATCGTCGCGTACAGCTCGGGGCCCATCAGCCGGGACGCGGTGACCTGGATGAGGACGCCGAGGCCGGGATCGCCGCGCTGGAAGAACTGGTCGCCCACGATCGCGCCGATCACGGACAGGCCCGCCGAGGTGCGCAGGCCGACGAAGATCGAGGGGAGCGCGGCCGGGATCTGCAGCTTGCGCAGCCGGGTCAGCCGGCCGGCGCCCTGGAGCTCGAAGAGCTCGCGTTGCGCACGGTCCACGGACTGCAGGCCGAAGAGGGTATTGGACACCATGGGGAACAGCGCGATCATGACGGTGACGATCACGCGGGAGAGGGAGGCGTAGCCGAACAACGCCCCGATGAGCGGCACGAGCGCGAGGATCGGCACGCACTGGAGCACGACGGCGTACGGGTAGAGAGCCTTCTCGAGGCCCTTGGCCTGGGCCATCACGGTGGCCCACAGGACTCCGAGGACGATGGCGGCGGCGAGGCCGACGAGCGAGACGACCGTCGTGCGACCGAGCGCGGCCCACAACTCCGCGTTGAACCCGGTCGGGACGCCGTCGGGTCGCGTGTCGTGGACGATCGCCTGCAGCACGAGGTGTGGGTAGGGCACGAGGTAGGGCAGCTCGACCGTCTGGTCGTAATACGCGGCCACGGCATACCACAGCCCGACGAAGACGGCGAACGCGGCGACGGGCTGCCACCAGGACGCCCGCTTCCGGATGCGTCGGGGCCTCAGGGCGGAGCGGGCCACGGTGCTGCGACGTGCGGCGGTTTCCTGGAGCGTGGGCATCAGCGGTGCCCCTCCCTGAGCGCGTGCGAGACGTCGCCGACGAGCGCGGCGAACTCGGGTGTGAACCGGATGTCCGGGTCCCGGGGGAGCGGGAACGGCACGTCGAACCGCGCGACGATGGAGCCGGGTCGGCCGGACATGACGACGACCTTGGTCGAGAGGTAGACGGCCTCGGACACCGAGTGCGTGACGAACAGCCCGGCGAAGCGCTGCTCGGCGAACAGCCGCAGGAGCTCGTCGTTGAGCCGTTCGCGGGTGATCTCGTCGAGTGCCCCGAACGGCTCGTCGAACAGGAACAGCTCGGGGTCGAGCGTGAGCGACCGTGCGAGGGAGACGCGCATCTTCATGCCGCCCGAGAGCTGTTTCGGAAGGTGCTTCTCGAAGCCCGTGAGGCCGACGAGGCCGATCGCGGCGGCCGCCTTCGCGGCCCGGTCCGCCTTCCCCGCCCGGTGCAGCTCGGCGAGGAGTTCGACGTTGCCCTGCACCGACCGCCACGGAAGGAGCGTCGCGTCCTGGAAGACGTAGCCGATGCGGCTCGCGCTGACGTCGGCCGCTCCGCCCGACGCCGATTCGAGGCCCGACGCGATGCGCAGCAACGTCGACTTGCCGCATCCGCTCGGGCCCACGATCGAGACGAATTCGCCGCGGTCCACGGTGAGGTCGACGCCGCCGAGCGCCGCCGTGCCGTCGGGGAAGACGAGGTCGACGTCGCGGAAGTCCAGCAGGGTCGAGCGAACGGCCGGCTCGGCCGTGGTCAGGGTGGACATGGCGACTCCTTTCAGGAGGCGGGGGCGAACGCGGGTGCGACGGACAGCGCCGGGAACTCGCGGCGTGTCTCGGTGATCGCGACGACGCGGCCGCGGTGGATGACGATGCGGTCGGCGGGCGCGCTGGCGATCGCGTCGACGAGGTTCACGGCCCGGATGGCGAGGAAGTCGGCCTGGGCGCCGGCCGCCGTCCCCGCCGGTGGCAGTCCCATGACGGATCGCGCTCCCGTGCTCACCAGCCCGTAGGCGTCCTCCGGGGAGAGATGGCCCGCCGTGACGAGAAGCGACGCGGTTTCGAGTGCGTCGCCACGGCCCACCGGGTTGAACGGATCGCGCACGTTGTCCGCCCCGGCACCGAGGCGGACCCCCGCGTCGAGTAGCTCCCACAACGGCGCGAGACCACGTGGGGTCGAGACGGGGTGCTCCCACCCCTGGAGATAGAGGTTCGTGATGGGCAGGGCGACTATGCCGACGTCCGAGGCCTTGACGTCCGCGATGATCGCGTCCCGACGCACGGCGTCGAGCGTGCCGAGCCGTACGCAATGGCCGGCCGTGCGTGGGCGGTCGGCCGGCCAGTCGCGGACCGCGCGGGCGTAGGCGTCGAGGGTGACGGGGCCGGAAAGGCTCTCGTCGACGTGGAGATCGGTGCCGATCCCGCGCCGTTCCGCGAGCATGAGCAGCCGCGTGAGGTCCGCTACGGGATCGGGAGCGAGGTGCGGAGCGCCGCCGACGAGGTCGACGCCGACGTCGAGGGCCGCTTCCACGTGGTGGTCGGGGCAGCGCGGCCCGGCGAGCGCCACGAGCTGGATGTCCATGAGGCCCGCGAGTTCGTCCCGGACCTGTGCGAGGGCACGGGCTCCGCGCGTCACGTCCTCGGTGCCCGCACAGTCGTCGCTGAGGACGTCGACATGGGAACGGATCGCCGTGGTGCCCGCGGCGAGCATGGCCAGGGCCTGCGCCCGGGCGCGCTCGACGATCGACTCGACGGTCATCGCCGAGGTGTGCAACCGCCACGCGTCGATCGCGGAGCCGAGATCGCCCGGAGACGGGGCGATGGCGTCGAAACTCCGAGCCTTGTCGAGATGCGCGTGGGGCTCGGCCGGTGCGGGAAGCAACAGCCAGCCACTCAGGTCGAGCGTGGCCTCGGGCATACGGGTGGGCCGGGTCCCGCCGGCGGCGGTGATGTCGCTGACCACGCCCGAGGCGATCGAGACGTCCACGACGCGCCCGTCGGGCAGCGTCGCGTTGCGCACCGCGGCGAGCGGGCGAGGCAGCGAGTTCGCCATGTGTGTCTCCGGTCTCGGGTGTTGCGGAACCGCGGGGATGCTGCGAATGTTGATCGCATCAACATCGCTGACGGTACGGAGCCGAGGTTTCCCATGTGTAAAGTCCCGTGCTCTTTGTGTTGCCCTCGTGGCTCGGCGGGGCGGTGGCGGTCACCGTGAAGGAAGCCGACCGCGCGTCCTCACGCGTCGTCGACGAGCAGGCCGAGCGGGTCGGCGCGCGCATCCGCGAGCTGCGCCGGTCCCGTGGCCTCACACTCGTCCAACTGGCCGGGCGTACGGGACTCTCGCACCCGTTCCTCAGCCAGTTGGAGCGCGGGCACACCCGGCCGAGCATGGTTTCGCTCGACCGCATCGCGAAGGCCCTCGGCACGACCCAGGTCGAGCTCATCGCCGCCGGTGCTCCGGGTCTGCCGGACGCCCAGATCGGGCGGCCCGACGTGCTCCGGGCCGGCGAGGGCGCCCGCAACCAGCTCCCCAACGGCGAGGTCAGGCTGCTCACGCGGGGCAGGCGGGCGTTCGACCCGATCGAGTGGACCGGGACCAACACCGAGTTCGGGGACTACTTCCGGCACGCCGAGGACGAGTTCGTCTACGTCGTGAGCGGGGCGCTCCTGCTGGACCTCGAGACGGACGGGACGGTCCGGCTCGGCGCGGGAGACTCCGTCTACTATCCGGGCGACACGGCACACCGGTGGTGCTCGCCCGACGGATCGCCGTTCCACCTCGTCGTGGTGAAGCAGAAGCCCCTGGACAACGCATGACCACTCCGTCGCGCCACGCCGAGCACGACATCGTCGTCGCCGCGAAGACTCCGGCCGCGGACGGCGTCGTCGTCCTGGACCTCGTGGCCGCCGGCGGCGGCCGCCTGCCCGCGTGGCGGCCGGGAGCGCACATCGACCTCGTGCTCCCGACGGGGGATGAGCGCCAGTACTCGCTCTGCGGGGCGTTGGACGCCGACGCATGGCGGATCGCCGTGCGGCGTGCCGAGGCGGGCCGCGGGGGATCGGCATATGTCCACAATGTCCTTGAGACCGGGATGTCGCTGCGGGCCCGCGGACCGGTCAGCCACTTCGAGTTCCAGCCGGAGGTCCCCGCGCTCTTCATCGCCGGCGGCATCGGCATCACCCCGATCCTGCCCATGATCGAGTCGGCCGAGGCGAGCGGCACGCCGTGGCGGTTGGTGTACGCGGGGCGCACGCGGGTGTCGATGGCGTTCGCCGACGAACTCGTGCGGAGCCATCCCGGGAAGGTCGAGCTGCGGGTGAGTGCCGAGGGCTCCCGGCTCGACGCCGGCCGGCTCCTGGGCGTTCCCGCGGCGGGAACCGTCGTGTACTGCTGCGGGCCGACGGGGCTCGTGGATGCCGTCGAAGCGGCGATGCGGGCGTGGCCGCAGGGGTCCCTGCACGTCGAGCGCTTCGCGCCGAAGGTGGTTCCGGCGACGGCAGATGCCGGCTTCGAGGTGGAGCTCGCGCTGTCGGGGCAGACCCTGTCGGTGCCGCCGGGACGGTCCATTCTCGACGTCGTCGAGGACGCCGGGATTCTCGTGCTCTCCTCGTGCCGCGAGGGCACGTGCGGTACGTGCGAGACCGCGATCCTCGACGGCACGGCCGAGCACCGGGACACGATCCTGAGCGAGGACGAGCAGTCCGCGAACCGCACCATGATGATCTGTGTCTCGCGCTCGTGCGGTGACCGACTCGTTCTCGAGCTGTGAAAGGGACCGATGCTGACGATCAAGGGCGCCGATCGCATTCTCGTCGATTCGTCCACAGAGGACAGTGGGGATCTCACACTCGACGACGGTTCCCCGCACGACAGGGTGCTCGACGCCTCCGGATGCGTGGTGACGCCGGGACTCGTGAACGCCCACCACCACCTCCTGCAGAGCGCGTTCCGCACATTGCCCGGAACGCGGGGCGTGCCGATGGCCGAGTGGCTACCCGCGATGGCCGCCGCCTACGGGCGAGTGGGCCACGACCCGGAGGCCTACGCCATGGCCGCCTCGGTGGGCGCCGCCGAAAGTCTCCTGTGCGGGGTCACGACCATCGCGGACCACCATCTGAACTGGCCGCACGGCGCCGCGATCGCGGACACGGTCGCCCTCGCGCGCGCGACGGCCGAGGCCGTCCGGTCTCTGGGCGCCCGGCTCGTCTTCGTGCGCGGTTCGGCGCGGGACGATCCGGAGTGGGCGGGCGAGTCCGCCGAGGCCATCGTGACCGCGCTCGTTCCCGGGGGCGCCGGCGGGGTCTCGCCGGACGGCATGCTTCAGCTCGCGGTCGGTCCCGCCGGCGTCCATTCCGATGCGCGGGAGACCTTCGCGGCGCTCGGCGCGGTCGCGGCCCGCCACGGCCTGCGCCGCCGGACCCAGGCCAACGAGCAGGTCGACACCGCGATCGCCATCGAGCGCTATGGGCGCAGGCCACTGCGACTCCTCGACGAATGGGGCTGGCTGGAACCGGACGTCACCGTGGCCCACCTGTGTGACATCACGCCGGGAGAGATCCGCCTTCTCGCGCAGGCGGGGGTGACCGCGACGCACGCGCCGGGATGCGACCTGCCCATGGGCTGGGGCGTCGCGCCGGTGGCCGCGCTGATCGAGGCCGGCGTCGTCGTCGGCCTGGGGACGAGCGGCGGGGGAAGCAACGACGCCGGGCACCTGCTCGCCGATGCCCGGCTCGCCCTCCAGGTCTCCGGTCTTGTGGGGTCGCAGCTTCCCGCGCGCACCGTGCTCGGGATGGCCACTGCGGGTTCCGCCGTGGGGCTGGGACGACCCGAGCTCGGGCATCTGGGGGCGGGGTCGGCCGGAGACTTGTGCCTGTGGGACGTTTCCGGCGTCGCCGACGCCGGCGTGCACGATCCGATCGCGGGACTCCTGTGGGCTTCGCCGGGGCGACGGCCGAAACACGTGGTCGTCGGCGGGCGCGTCGTCGTGCGGGACTACCGGCTGGTCGCGGCCGACGAGGCGGAACTCGCGGCTCGCCTGCGCGAACGACTCGCCCGTACACCGCCCACGATCTGACCTCCCGGTCGGCCACAGCACGTGCCGCCCTGCCGCCACTCTCGGACGAGGCGGTGCCCACGTCAAAAACGACACGTACTGCGGCCCGATCCTTCAGCTCAGCAGTGAGGGCCGACGTAACGGCTTGTGTCGAAATAGCAGAAAAAGGGGATTTCCCCTGGGCGCGCCTTGGGGATAGTAAAAGCGGCCATTGGACCACATGACCAGCTTGCTACTCGGGCTTGGACAGGCGGATTCGAGGTGGGGTGAAGACGCGGGAACGCGTCGTCCCACCGCGATTCCACCTCGATCCGCCCCAACTCCTCCGGAGGCATGTCCGGCGGACCACCGGGCAGACTGCCAGTTGCCACGCCTCCAGCCCAACCGTGAGCACGACCAGCAGGCCAACGGCGAGAACCCATTCCCACCCGGTCGGTGCTGGGGCCGCCTCGTTGATCGCGATCGCCAAGCCGGCGCCAGCAGCGCGGACACCAGCGGATGGCAGAACCGAAAGCCCCGCCACCACTTCACCTGCATGTCCGCATGCGTCGCCAGATCCTTACGGATCGCTAGCCTGCAGGTGAAAGTATCCGGTGCCAGCCAGCCTCACGATTCCGCCGTTCGTCAACCCGGCGACCTTTGATGCGTTGGCATACAACGAAGCGTCCACGACACCGGCACCGGCGTGCGCAGCGACCCCGACCCCAGCACACGGTGCAGGTGATGTCGGTATGAAACTGCTGGTGATCGTTAACACTGGGGCCTCCTGACCAGCAAGGATGCCCCAGTGTCAGATCCAAATGCTTGATCGCGAGGTCCGTTGGCCGACCGTGTCGAGGGTTGATCGTCCTGCTCTACGCCCAACGCGTCGTGCACATCACGCAGCTGACAATCAAGCACGTCGCCATTACTGACGCTGGCGTGGAACTGCGTCTCGGCGAGGCACCGATCCTGCTTCCGACAGCGCTCGGAGAACTGCTCAGGAGGCTGGTCGGGGACCGCCGCGTGCGCCGGCGACCGCTCCTGACGATGCTTGTCTGGCTCTATCCCGGCACCCGCCCCGAGCGGTCGATTGCCCGCAGTGACATGCCGACGCGACTGCTTGAGCTCGGCATCTCGCCCACCCTCGGCCGTAACACCGCGCTGATGGAGATGGCCGCCGAGATGCCCGCCCCGTCCTCACACGGATGCTCGGAATCAGCCTCGACCGCGCCACACGATGTACCCACGACGCCGGCAACACCCGGCCCGGCTAGGCAGCGGAGGTGGCACGACGTGGATCACGTTGTTGACGGAGTGTCGATGCCCGTGGCGGCGAGCACGGCTCGGGGACGTTCAGCCCTCCAGTGCCCAGCGCATGTGACGCAGCGCGGGCGCGAATCCGGCCTTCTCGTAGATCCCGAACGTCTCGACGGGGTTCTCATAGTCCACGCTCACGCGTACCTGGTCGAAGCCCTGATCGGCGGCAGCCCGCAGCGCGTGCCCGATCAACGCCCCGGCGACGCCCCGCCTCCGGTAGTCCCGGAGCGTGCCGATGAGGACGAAGCGCGCCTCGCGAACTCCGGTGATCACCACGTCGCCCTCCCAGTACTTGGTCAAAAGCATGCCCGCCGCAGCACCGTTCGCCACGTCCCGGAGCAGGAAGCTGACGTCGGGCTGGAACGCGTTATTGATCATCCTGTTCTTCCAGTTGTCCACGGGCATCTCCGCCACCCCCGCGTCCTTGAACGCCTCGTTCCGGATCATCCGGAACTCCTCGTCGTTCTGCTCCGACCAAGGCTCGACCCGCAGTCCGTCGGGGACCGCCGAGTCGGGAATCGCAGCACCGAGCGGGTGCACCAAGTGCTGGGAGTAGAAGACCGGCGCGAAACCCCGGGAGCGGAACAACTCGGCAGCGCCCGTGATGTGTTCGGCCTTCTGGACGACGATCACGAGTTTCACCGTCGGGTGCTGCCGCGTGTGTTGTGCCTTCACCGCCGCCACCCCGGCTTGCATGAGTGCCGTGCCGATACCGCGGCGGCGGTAGTCGGGGTGGACCCCGCCCTCGATGAGGACCCGGTGGACTTCTTCCGTGGCCGGCTTGTAGCTCGCCTTCATGAAGCCGACCATCACGTCGCCGTCGAAGGCGGCGAGGCTCGCGCGCTCCAGGTCCAGGTAGGGGTCGACCAGCTCCTGGAAGGTGTCCTCCGCAAGGTAGAACTCGCCGAGTTTGTCGACGGTCTCCATAGCGTTGAGGAGGTCGGCCGACGTCTGCGCGTCCTCGGGGGTGAGCGGCCGCCACGTGAGGGAGCTGGAATCGCTGGTCATGCGGCCGACAGTATGGATTCCCGGCGCAGGCTGTCACCTTGGTTTCCGCTGGAGCCATGTTTCCGGCATCGGGCTTGCCCAGAGCAGAGCGACAGCAGGTCACGTGCGAGGGGTCTCAATTCCACACGTTCCAACTCCCGTGCCTACCAGTACATTGGGCGCACGTCCCCACGTGCCCGATCAGCGACCGTCCTCGGGCGGCCCCAGCCCTGCCGATCGCGCCCACGCGATCGCCCAGGCCCGATCGGGCATACCGAGCTTGGCCAGCACCGCTGAGACGCGGTTGCGGACAATCTTGACGCTCAGGTGGAGACGGCGAGCGATGTCGCTCGTGCCGCTGCCGGCCGCCGACAGGACCAGCACCTCGCGTTCTCGTAGGGACAAGCCGTGCTGCGTCGCGACATCGGCCCACGCCGCTGCGGCGATGATGTCCATCATCCGACCGGCCATCGCCGCGGCGAACACGGCGTCGCCGGCCGCGGCGGCCGGGATCGCGCCCTGTATCTCCTCGTAACCCTGTGGGTGCCGAAAAAGTGGCGCAACGCGTCTGAACTCGAAGAACGTCGAGCACGCGGCCCGGCATGATCGTGTCTCATGGTGTTGCGCCTGCTGTACCTGATGCTCTGCCGGCTCGCGTCGTGGATCGCGCTACTCGCGATATCCGACGTGGACAAGAACATCGAGATACTCGTTCTGCGGCACGAGAACGCGGTCTTACGTCGAAGCACACCGCGACCGCCGCGCACGTGGGCGGATCGGGCCCTGCTGGCGGCACTCACTCGCCTGCTGTCCAAGACCAGACGTTCCCACCTGCCGGTCACTCCCGCGACGCTGCTGCGATGGCATCGCGATTTGGTCGCACGCCGCTGGACCCAGCCACGCCGCGCTGGACGCCCAGCCGTACGGCTCGCCCACGAGAACACGAATTGGGCCTATCGCGGGATCCACGGTGAGCTACACCGCCTGGGCTGTGCAGCGGCGCCGTCCACGGTGTGGGAGATCCTGAAGAAGGCCGGGATCGACCCCGCCCCGCGACGATCGGGCCCCACCTGGCGCGAGTTCCTCCGAGCTCAAGCCGCCGGGATCGTGGCACTGGACTTCTTCCACTGCGACACGATCACCACCGCCAGACTCTATGCCCTGGTCGCCATCGAGCACGTCACCCCGCCGCGTGTACCTGCTGGGCGTCACCGCACACCCCACCGCCGCCTGGACCGCCCAACAGGCTCGCAACCTGTTCATGGATCACGAGGAACTCGCCCAACGGACCAGGTTCGTGCTGCGCGACCGGGACACGAAGTTCACCCGGGGCTTTGACGAGATCTTTCGCGCGCTGGGCGCCACGATCCTACTCGCACCGGTCCGGGCTCCTCGAGCAAACTCGATGATGGAACGCTGGGTCGGGTCATGTCGGCGCGCGTGCCTCGACAAACTCTTGATCTACAACGCCCCCACGCCGAGTACGTCGACCACTACAACACCGCCCGCCCGCACTGTTCCCCGCACCAGATGGCCCCAGGTGATGCCACCGAACCTGAACGCGCCCCATCCAGTGCCAAGATCATCCGAGTCGATCGGCTCGGCGGTGCCATCCACGAATACTCCCAGCTCAAACCATGCGCCTGACATTTTCGGCACCCACAGGCTCAACCGACAACCTCGTTGAACCGGGACCGCGTTCAGTCACTGGCGGAAAACGACGTTGACGACAATGCGCCGTCACTTGTTGTTTCGCCGCGTGTCCGGCGTGGTCAGGATTTGCATCTGGTCGACGAAGTGAAGCTTCCAACTCGAAAGGCGTGACCGGTCATGGGCGGATCCGGGTCGCGGGGCGCGGCCTGCCTTCCCGCGGAGACAACCAGTTTCGTGGGCCGGCGGCACGAGGTGGCGGAGGCGAAGCGGATTCTGTCGGTCAGCCGGCTGCTGACGCTGACCGGCGTCGGCGGGGTCGGCAAGACCCGGCTGGCGGTGCGTGTGGCGGAACAACTCCTGCGGGCTTTTGCCGACGGGGTGTGGCTGGTATCGCTGGCCCCGCTTCAGGACCAGGCGCTCGTGCCGTATGCGGTCGCCGACGTACTGGGGATCCGCGACGAGACGGACAGAGACCCGTTGGCTGTTCTCGTCGAGCACCTGCGGGAGCAGCAACTGCTGCTGGTGCTGGACAACTGCGAGCATCTGCTTGACGCCTGCGTGCGACTTGTGGGCACGGTCCTGACGCAGGCGGTAGAGGTACGAGTTGTGGCCACCAGCCGGCACCGACTGTGTCTGCTTGGGGAGTACCTGCTGGAGGTACAGCCCCTGCCAGTCCCGAAACGTGAGGAACTGGCCCGGGGCGTGGCCGCCGCCAAACGCTTCCCGGCCCTGGAACTGTTCGCCAATCGCGCGGCTGCCGTTGTCCCCGGCTTCGCGATCACCGCGGAGAACCTGGAGGCCGTGGCCCGGCTGTGCAGCCGGCTGGACGGACTGCCGCTCGCGATCGAGCTGGCCGCCGTGCAGATGCGGATCTTACAGGTCGACCAGCTGGTCGAGCGGCTGGACGACCGTTACCGGCTGCTCGCGGGCGGGAATCGCGCCGCGCTGCCCCGCCATCAGACGCTGCGTTCGACCGTGGACTGGAGTTACGACCTGTGCACCCCGCGGGAGCAGTTGGTCTGGGCGCTGCTCTCGGTGTTCGCCGGCAGCGCTGACCTGAGTGCGGCGGAAGCGGTGTGTGCTGGGGAGGATGTCGAGCGTGTTGACGTGCTCGATGTGGTCAGCGAACTGGTGGACAAGTCCATACTGGTCGCGGTGGCTGATGGCAGCAGCATCCGGTATCGGCTGCTGAGCTCGCTGCGGGACTACGGTCTGGAGAAGCTGAACGAGCTCGGCAAGGCGCCCACTGTCCGTGGCCGGCTTCGGGACTACTATCTGCGCCTGGCCGAGGAGTACGAGAGGCAGTGGTTCGGCCCGCGCCAGCTGGAGATCATCGCCCATCTGCGGGCCGAGCAGGACAATCTCCGCGCGGCCTTCGACTTCTGTCTCACCACTCCCGGCGAGGCCCGGCTCGGCCTGAAGCTGGTCGGGACCCTGTGGTTCTACTGGAGCTGCTGCGTGCTGCGTTTTGAGGTACGGCACTGGCTGCGGAACCTGGCCCTGTGCGAAGGCGTGAAGCCGCGCGGCGCCCCGGCCAAGGCGCAGTGGGCGAGCGGTGTGGTATCGCTGATCCACAGCCGGTCGGCAGCCGTGCTCCAGGCCGATGACCGCTCCGGTCGACCGGTGCCCGAGCAGGCGGACCCGCCCGTCATCTCGCTCGCCGATATCGTGTCCGATCGGAGCGACCTGATGAGTTTCGCCGTGCTCGGCCGGGTCGAGCTCGCCTGCTCGCTCGTCTTCCGGAGCAGTCCCGAACGGGCCGTGCAGCTGTGCGCCGAGGCCCTCGCCGTCTGCGAGGCGTACGGCGAGCAGTGGGCCCGGTCGTACCTGCTGCGCACACTCGCCATGGCGTATTGGGCGATGGGAGAATTCGACAGCGCCACCACACACGCCCGCGACTGCCTACGGCTCGAGTACGTAGTCCATTCACCGCAGGGACTCAGCAGGACCCTCGACGTGCTGGCCGCGATCGCCATCGGCCAAGGCGCCGCCGAGCGCGCCGCCGTACTGCTGGGCGCGTCCGACAAGATCTGGCACCGCATCAGCCGGGGTCAGTCGACAGCACAACAGCAGACGGGGCGGATCCGGGTGAGCGAGCGGCGGGCCCGCAAGACCCTGGGCGACCGCGGTTTCGAGCGGGCTTTCCAGCGCGGCCTCACACTCTCGACGGACGAGGCCGTCGCCTACTCTTTGCAGGAGCGGTCTGAGGCCCCATCTCGGGGCGCACCACAGGAGACAACGGCCAGGGCGGCATCCAGTGGGCTGACGCCGCGCGAGAGGCAAGTCGCCGAGCTGGTCGCCCAGGGCCTGACGGACAAGCAGATCGCCAGCGCCCTCGTGATCGCGCAGCGCACCGCCGAGGGCCATGTGCAGCGCATCCTGGTCAAGCTGGGGTTGACCAACCGCACCCAGGTGGCCGTCTGGCTCACTTCGACAGATCCGCCAGGCGAACGGCCACAGCCGCGGTAGTGCCCCGGCCTCCGGGTCCGGGGCACAGTTCGAGCCGCCCGGTGAGCGCCTCGGCCAGCCGCAAGCCGTGGTTTCCTCCGGTGGGCGGGCCCTGTGACAGCAGGCGATGCGGGCCGGTGCTTTGGTCGGTGACCTCGCACCGCAGTGTCCCGTCCGCCAAGCGCACCACGAGGTTGGCCGAGCCGCCACTCTGGATCACCGCGTTGCACGCGATCTCCAGCGCCGCCTGGAGAAACGTTCGCCGTACCCGTTCGTTCACCCCGACCCGCAACAGACACTCGGCCACCAGGAGCCGCATCAGCGGAAGATCGGCACGACCGAAGTCGAGGTGCAGGAGATGACCTTCGCTCATTCAAATTCCTCCACCTTGAGCTCCAACTGCGACACGGTGTCGACGCCGAGTCCCCGAAGGACCAGTTCGACCAGCGGCCCGCAGCTGACGGTGACCTTGCTGCCCTCGGGCAGCGAGCCGGCGAGGTTGATCAGCTGCCAGGCGCAGTGCGCCTCCATGAAGGTCAGATCGGTCAGATCCAGCTCGAAATGGAAGGGGCCACGGCTTTCCGGTCGCTCCAGCGCCGCGCGCAGGGCTTCCGTGAACTTCTCACGGGTGGGCAGCTCCGCCGCACCGGCGATCCGTCCACCCTTCGTGGTCCGCACGACGTCGATCGCGTCGAGACGTTCCAACACTCGAAGCGGGTGGACCTCGCACGCCGCGGCCACCAGATAGTCGCTGAACCGCCGCTGGTCGTACCAGCAGATCGCGGTGAAGCGACCATCCGCGAACAACGACTCCACGGAGGATTCGTAGTCCACCACCTCATCGTCGCTCAGGCCCTGCTCCAGCACCCATCCCATGTCGCCCGCGTTTCGTAACCCCGACCAGCCCTCCTCACGGGCGCGCTCAATCTCCTTCTCAAAGGTTTTAGCCTGTCGCTGCTTGTCGAAACGGCCGTCCGGGAAGTCGAAGAAGGACGGACTGCGTGTCAACACCAGCTGGCCACTGTCCCAGGCGGCTTCCACACGGCCGGTGCCGCAGTCCATGCGTGCCACGACCTCGTCGTCGCTGAGATCATGGGGGTCCAGGATGATCAGGACCTTCTCGCCCTCGGCCAGACCGGTCCGGGTGTAGGCGGTCAGTACCTGCCAGTGGGCCTCGTCGTCGGTGAAGGCCGTACACGAGTGATCACCTCTCTGCAACCGATCCACGGGAACAGTCCGCCTTGAGATCTCTGGTTGCTCGGTCACGTCGCGAGACCGTACGCGCTGGGAACCGGCCGGCACACCTGCTGGGCACGACCACTAGTGGCCGGTGTCATATTTCGCTGGGAATTGTATTGACACCCGGCGGCGCGACCTTGCCGCCAGCGTCTCACCCTCTACGGCCTCGACGCCGCGCAGACCGCCCACCAGTTGAGCAAACCCCGCCCCGAGGTCGATGGTTTGGCCATGGCCGGCAGCACACGCACACGACAGCCCGCGGGCCGCAGACCGGACGTACGCCGCGCGGGGCGTCATGTCCTCGCAGTCCAACACGTCCGGCACCACACGGTCCACATCGGACGCTTTCGGCGAGATGACGTCGCAGGGCACCCAGTCCTACACCTACGACGCCCTCGGCCGGGCGCTCACCGACACCGGTGCCACGTTCACCTACTCAGGCATCGGCAACAATCCCGCCCTGGCCGGGCATCGGTCGTACCGCCATTCGACAAGTAGCCGAAGGGCGAAGGGCGAGCGGTCGACGGACACCGTCGCGAACGGAGGCCGTCAGTGGGTTTCGGTGGTGAATCCGCCGTCGATCGTCACGTTCGCGCCGGTGACGTTGCCAGCGACGTGGTCGCTGGCCAGGAACAGCGCGAGGTCGGCGACCTCCTCAGGCCTGGTGAAACGGCCGGTGACCGCCTGGGCGGCCGCCGCGTCGGCGACCGAACCGGCGGTGGCGCCGGCGGTGGCGGCGATGGCCTCGGCCACGCCCCCGGCGCCCAGCCAGAGGTCGGTGGCGACCGGACCGGGGCTGATGGAGTTGACCCGGATGCCGTGCGGGCCGAACTCCTTGGACAGCGCCTTGGTGAGGTTGACCAGTGCGGCCTTCGCCGCGCCGTAGTCGATCACGGTGGGGTCGGGCAGGGTGGCGTTGACCGAGGCGGTGTTGACGACACTGCCCCGGCCGGCGGTCAGCATCGCCGGCAGCGCGGCACGGGTCGTGCGCACCGCGGCCAGGAAGTTGAGGGTGATCGAGTGTGCCCACTGGTCGTCGGTGACGAGCAGGAATCCGGTCGTTCTCGGCGTCACCGAGCCGACGTTGTTGATCAGGATGTCGATGCGGCCGCGGTCGGCCAGCGCCGCGTCCACGAGCCGCCCGGGGCCGTCGACGGTGCCGAGGTCGACAGCGACGGCGCGCGCCCTGCCGTCCTCGGTGAGCGCGTCCAGCTCCGGGCTGCTGGACCGGGCGCCGGCGATGACGTGGGCGCCCTCGGCGACGAGCGCGGCGGCGATGGCCAGGCCGATGCCCTTGCTGGCGCCGGTGACCACGGCGACCTTGCCGTCGAGTCCGAGATCCATGTGGTCTCCCTAGATGCCGTGGGTGTGCAGCCAGTCGAGGACGACGTCGGCGACGTCGCGCCAGCCGCTGTCGACCGTCAGGGAGTGGCCGCGGCCTTCGAACTGCGTGAACTCGGTGACCGCGGTGGAGTCCCGGTACTGCTTGAGCGTGGAGCGGGTGACGACGTCGGGCACGGTGTGGTCGGCGGTCCCGGAGATCAGCAGCAGCGGTCCGCGATCGGCGCGGCGGGTGTCGACCTGCGCCTGCGAGTGCAGCACGAAGTTCGCGGCCGCCGCCTGGAACAGCGGACGGGCCGGCGCCGGCACGACCCACCGCCGGTAGATGCCGGCCGACTCCTGCTCGGTCAGCGCGTTGCCGAAGCCGAAGCGGAACTCCTGCTCGGTCAAGGTGACGGCTCGATGCAGGTTGGCCGGATTGCCCAGCGCCGGCAGCCCGGCGCGCAGCTGGGCCAGCGGCAGCGGGAGGACGCCCTTGATCTGGGCCGGGTCGATCGCGACGCCGGCGCGCCCGATGCCCTGGCCGAGCAGCTTCTCCGTGATCAGGCCACCGAAGGAGTGGCCGATGATCACCGGCGTCGCGTCGAGGCCGGCGATGATCGAGGCGAAGTGCTCGGTGGCCTGGTCGATGGTGGTGTCCGCGACCGCCTCCGGGTGTTCCCGGGCTCCTTCGACGGTATCGGGCTCGTGCGGCCAGCCCGGCGCGACGGCGGAGTAGCCGGCCGCGTCGAAGTGGTCGATCCAGGGCTGCCAGCTGGTCGCGTGCAGCCACAGGCCGTGGATGAACACGACCGGTGGTCTGTTGTCCGACATGACGCTCCTCCGCTCCGCCGGGCTTGTTGGTGGGAAGACAACACCGGCGGCGGCCCGGCCGTCCAAGACCCGTTCCGCCGCGATCGATAACCGCCCTGGCATCGTTGCCGGTCCCGCCCTACGGTCATGCCGGGAGGACCGGATGGATCTCGACCTCAGGCTGGTGCGCTACTTCGTCACGGTCGCCGACGAGCTGCACTTCGGCCGGGCCGCGGCCCGGCTGTTCATCAGCCAGCCGGCGTTGTCCAAGCAGATCCGCAAGCTGGAGGACCACCTCGGCGGTCAGCTGCTGCTGCGCGACAGCCGCCATGTCGCCCTCACGCGGCGGGGTGAGCACTTCCTGGAACAGGCCAGGCAGCTGCTGGCCCTCGCGGACCGGATGCAGCGCGGGCTGGAGCCCGATCGCGTGCGTATCGCCCACATCTTCAGCCTGGACAGCGGCCGCGTCATCGCGGACGCCTTTCGCGAGCGGTTCCCCGACGTGAGGGTCGTGGAGAGCTCGATGGACAGCACCCGGCAGTTGGCCGCGCTGCTGGCCGACCAGCTCGACGTCGCGATCATCCGGGTGACCGCGGCGATGAGAACCGACCACCCGACGGGGTGGCGGCACGCGTTGCTCCGGCTGGAGCCGTTCTGGCTGGTGGGACGGCCCGGAGACTCACCCCGTCCCGCCGCCTCACTGCATGAGCGCCCCATCGAGGTCTTCGGGGATCCACCCGGCTCGGCGCTCTACAACACGCACGGCCGCTACCTCAGCTCGCTGGAGCAGCACACCGGCCTGGTGTTGCGGTGGCTGGGCAACCCCGGCACCTTCGACCACTGTCACGCCGCTGTCGCCCGCGCCCGCGACGAGGCCTACGTGCTCGAATTCGACTCCTACGCCCACCGCTATGCGGGCATGGGCATGCCGATCCATCGGCCGGAGGAACTCCGGCCCGTGTATCCGTGGTCCCTTGCGTGGCGCGACGGTGAGCAGTCGGAAGCCGTCCAGCAGTTCCTCCACCTGGCCCGGGAAACGGCCGAACGCCGCCGTTGGCTCCAGCCCGAGCGGGACGGTGCCCCGCTGTGGGTGCCGCCGGAAGATCTGCTCGACGCCTCGGCGTTGACACCGTGACGGCACGAGTTCCGTCGTCACCGAGGAAGCAGTGGTGTGCTCGGCGATGTGGTCGACGGTCCAGTCATGCCCAGGGCCACCGCCGGGCGGGCTGCCCCACCTGATCGCTCATGCCTATTAGCAGGCCCGCGGACCGGAGCGGAGCCGTGCCGCGTTTCGTTGTGTCCGAGGCCGTCGTCTCCGTCAGCCAGGAGCCCGATCTGGCCTCACCTCAGGGCGTTCGCGGCGAGTCTCAGATCGGTGAAGGCCTGGTCGAGGTGGATGTGGAGATCGTCGGTGCGGTCGGCTCCCCACCGGCGGATCGCGATCGAATACGTGTCCATGCCGATCTGCGCGCACAACGCCGCGAGCTGCTCGGCGACACCGCGGGCGCGGAGGGCGTCGGTGAGCGCGTCGACCAGGGCCGCGTTCTTGGCCAGCGCCCGCTCCCGCAACGCCGGGGTCGCCGCGATGACCGGATGTCGTCGCTCGGTGATCGGCCGGTTGTGCTCGATCAGCGGCACGGCCTGGTGGAACGCGGCCCGCAGGGTGGGGAGCGGTTTGGTGCCGGCCGGCACCGCGGCGACCGCGGCGGTCAGCAGCTCGCACAGCTGGGTCTGGCCGTCGAAGAAGACCTCGCGCTTGTCGACGAAGTGGCGGAAGAAGGTCCGCTCGGTGACCCCGGCGCGGGCGGCGATGTCGCCGGCCGTGGTCTTGTCGTAGCCCTGATCCAGATACAGCTCAAGCGCGGCCTCCTGGAGCCGCAGCCGCACCTCGTCGGCATTGCGTGGCACGAGCCCACCCTAGTCGATCGTCAGTGACTGACGCAATCTTGCGTCAGTCACTGACCCATCGTATCGTCAGTTACTGACACCTATTTGTGTCAGTAACTGACGAAAAGAGAGTCATCTCATGGAACAACGCTTCGCCGGCCGAACGGTCGTCGTCACCGGCGCCAGTTCCGGCATCGGCGACGGCATCACCCGGCGGTTCGCCGCCGAAGGGGCCAACCTCGTGCTCGCGGCCCGACGCCAGGACCGGCTCACAGCCCTGGCGGCCGAGCTCGGCACGGACCGAGCGCTCCCCGTCGCCACCGACGTCACCAACCAGGACCAGGTCCAGGCGATGATCGACGCCGGCGCCGCCCGGTTCGGCGGCATCGACGTCCTGGTCTCCAACGCCGGCGTCGGACTCGGCAAGGAGTTCGCGGAGACCACCCTCGCCGACTGGCGGCTGATCATGAGCACCGACGTCGACAGCTGCTTCTTCGGCGCGCAAGCGGCCCTGCCGCACCTGAAAGCCAGCCGCGGCAGCATCGTGCAGATCGCCTCGGCCTCCGGGCTCGGCGGCGACCGGCGGCTCGCCGCCTACAACGCCGCCAAGGGCGCGGTCGTGAACCTCACCCGCGGACTCGCCTTCGACCTCGGACAGTTCGGCATCCGGGTGAACACCGTCGCCCCCTCGCTGACCGGGCCGGCGGAACTCGCGACGACCCACTCGGACCTGATCGAGCGCTTCAACCAGCGACGGGCGCTGCGCGGCTTCAGCACCCCGGCCGACATCGCCGCCGCGGTGAGCTTCCTGGCCTCCGACGAAGCGCGCTTCATCACCGGCACGATCCTGCCCGTCGACGGCGGCGTCACCGCCGGCAGCGGCCAGCCTTCCCTGTTCTGAAAGGACTTTCCATGCCTGGCGCCACCGACGCTCTCGATCCCGAACTCGCCGCCGCCTTCGCCGCGATGCCCAAGGCCGCGAACGGCACCCTGCTAGACCTCTCCGACATCCCCGGCCTGCGCGCACAACTGCGGGCGGCGACCGCGCAGCGGCCCGCGACCCCGCCGGACCCCCGCATCGCTATCCAGACGCTGCGGATCCCACGGACCGACGGGACCGAACTCGAAGTCGTCCTGTACCGCCCGTCCGACGCCGACCGCACGCGCCCCGCCCTGCTCTGGTTCCATGCCGGGGCGCAGGTCCTCGGCGATGACGCCCACGGTGACGACGCGTATCACACTGGACTGGCCCTGGAGCTCGACTGCGTCCTCGCCGCCGTCGTCTATCGGCTGGCGCCGGAGACCCCGGCACCCGGTGCCGCCGAGGACGGCTACCTCGCCTACACCCATCTCACCCGGCACGCGGCCGAGCACCGGATAGATCCGGACCGGATCGGGCTGGCCGGCGCCAGTGGCGGTGGGGCGCCGGCCGCGGCCACCGCGCTCATGGTGCGCGACCGGCACGATCCGCGGCCACGCCTGCTGTCGCTGCTCTATCCCATGCTCGACGACCGCATTCAGACGCCGTCGAGCACGGAGACCGCCGCCGAAGTGGTCTTCACGCGCCGGGATTGCCAGCTCGCCTGGGCCGCCGTGCTCGGCGACCGCCGCGGCACGCAGGACGTGCACCCGTACTGCGCACCTGGACGCGCCACCGACCTGGCCGGCCTGCCCGACACCTTCATCGCCGCCGCCCAACTCGACGTGCTGCGCGACGAGGGCATCGACTTCGCGCGCCGACTGCTCGCCGCCGGCGTCCCGGTCAACCTGCACCTCTACGCCCGAGCGTTCCATGCCTGGGACCGATTCGCGGCCACCTCGGCACTGGCCCGCTCATTCGAGCTGACCTGGCGTGACTTCCTCCGCCGGCACCTGCATGCCTGATGCGGAGTCGTGTCCGCTCTGGCCGAATCTCACACAGCTACTATCTCGACCTTGCCTGGCCGGGCATCGGTCGTACCGCCATTCAACAAGTAGCCGCAGACCGCAAAGGCGAATGACCGGTCCAGTTGGCCGATCCGGGCTCGACAATACCGCAGCACGATCGGCCTGATCGACTCCGGAACCCGTTGCGTGGCAACCAGGTCACGGCCTACGGCAGCGGCGACCAGCTGATCAAACTTCTCGTGGCGTGGGATGTATCGCTTCACCGGTTTCGGCGCTGGCGCCTTCTTGGGCGGCTTGATCGGCTGTGCTGCGGGTTCCTCGTCACGGACCAGCACCGCCAGCGCCGCGGTTTTGGTTCCGAGGCTGCCGGCAGGCCTTCGACGCGCTCGACATCAGCCTGGCCAATGACGACTTCGCGTACATACAGGGCCTCCGCTCCCAGGCGATGACCGAGGTGTACCGAGACGGACACGTGGTCGGTGCAAACCGTGCGTGGAGTGAGTGCATGCGGACCAAGGGCTATGCCTACCCTGGCCCGTTGGCGCCGGCGCGTGACAGGACATTGCTGGGACGAGGACTGCCCGTTCCTGCCGGCGCCGAACTGCCGCCGCCCTCGCCCGCCGAGAAGGACGCAGCAGTCAGCGACGTGAGGTGCAAGCTCACTGTGGGGTATCTACGGACTTGCGCCGTGGCCGCCGCCGGCTACCAGCGCCGCCTGATTGAACGCGAAGGTCAGCGGTTGTAGAAGGTGAGAGTGGACTGGCGGCACCTGCTCCACCGCGTCGACATGACTCTCAGCGACCAGCACTGATCTGTTGCGTCTCAGCCGGCAACGACCTGGGTGAGCCTTCACGACCACCACCCGCTGCTGCCGGCCAACTGCCGCCGGATCCAGCTGCAGGATCCACTGAACCGGGAATCAGCCCTCGAGTGCGCGGCGTGAACCCCGGGTTTGGCCCCGGCGGGTAGTGCTTCATCACCATCGATGCAAGACTCCAGTCCACGCGGACCATTCAAGCGGGACGCGCTGTGGCGGATGACTGAGCTTGCGCGGCCTGGGTGATGGGCGAGGAGGAGGCGACGCCGTCGCCCGGCATGGAGATGTGCCGCTGGCGTCACAGCGGGCTGTGGGGCATCCGTCGCCAGGTGCCTACTGCGCAATCGCCAAGCGTGCCTATCCTCGAAGGCCTCCACCACCCGACGCCGACGTCGTACGCGCACTGCTGGCCGAGTGCCGGCCGGCGCCCGGGACCATGCCTACCCGTCGGGAACCGACCGCGTAGGAAGGGACAAGCTGACGGCACGTCCTCGGGTAGCGAGCTGTGTCCGCGCTCGTCCCGCGCCGGCCCGCTGGTCGTTCGCGCCGGGTGCGCGGGACGGCCCTGGTGTGTTCGTCCTCGGTGGACTGGACCGCCAGCGGGCGCGGCGAAGGGCAATTACCGGACCGGTGAAGCGATACGAGCCACTAGCTCGCGGCGACGACCGGCAGCGGGGTGTGCGGCGGGCGCTTGTCGATCCGGGCGCGGTCCTCGTCGGAACCGAAGTGGTAGTCGATGGCACGAGTCGCGACGGCCCAGTCCCGACGGGTGTGGATGCTCCTGAGGGTGTCGAGCACGAAGGGATCGTCCCAGCGGGCGCGGGCCCGCCGCCAGAGGACGGCCGCGTCCTCCTCGAGCAAGTTTCCGACGATGCCCTCGTAGACGGGCATGGCCCGGACGCCGCCGTCGGGCTCGATCTCGAGCGGACGGTAGCTCGGGGTCTCGGAGATGAAGGTCGGATGGATCTGGACGCCGAAGTTCTCGGTGGTTTCGACCTCGACGGTGGCCGGGGCGGCGTGCTGTAGGCGGCTGCGCATCTCATCCGAGACCAGCTCGGCGACCTGGTCGTCGCTGGGGAGCTCGTGCTCGACGAACGACTCCGTGCTGGCCAGGCCGGAGGGAATGACGGCGCCGAATTGCAGCGACTCGAGGTGCGGGAACCGGGGGGCCACCTCGGTGCAGAACTCCTCGAGGTGGTCGACGTTGCTGCGGATGACGACGCAGTCGATGCCGAACCGCAGGGGCTTCTCGCCGGCGTCGACGCGGCGTCCGGCCTCGGCGTCGATCATCGCGAGGGATTTCATCGCGCGGTCGAAGGACCCAGCCCGGCCGCGGATGGCGTCGTGCACCGCCGGATTCGGGCCGTCGACGCTGACGACGATCTTGGTGACCACGTCGGCGAGAGCGGAGAGCAGCGTTGGCTGGAGGTTCCAGCCGCTGGTGTAGACGAACACGTTCACCCCACCCTCGGCGAACCGCTCGGCGACCTCGGCGAGGTGTCGCAGCGCGGTCGGTTCGCCGCCGCACAGCGAGATCATGTGCGGCTGGAGGGAAATGATCGCATCGGTGATGCGGAGCGCGTCGTCGCGACCGATGACCTGCGGAGCGCGTCGCCCCGACTCGGTGAAGCAATGGGTGCAGCGCAAGGGACATGCGTAGGTCATGTCCCAGACCATGACGTTCGGACCATCGATGAGTTCCATGACACGCACGGTAAGAACAGCACGCCGCGCGTGCGTCGGTATGCGGGTACGCAAAGTCCGCGCTCGGTACGCACCGCGCGGGACGGCGTTGCGGCGGTCGGCTAGGTATTCCCGTCGGGCTTTGGGTAGTGCGGTACCGATGTCCGGTGGCCCGCGGCGGCCTAGCTTCGAAACGGGCGTGCTGTTCAGCGCCACGGACGAAAGGTGGTGAGACATCATGGCTTTCCCTCCGACGACCCTCGGCGGCACCCGCTGATCGACAACCGGTGACACGGTGGTCGCCTCCGACAGCGAGGCGACCACCGTGTCGTCTGTGGACAGTCCGAGTCGATGAAACGGGTGGAGCATGGCAACAAGCAGTGGCAGTGCGGTGTTGACGCTCGTCCGGCAGTTGCCGCGGATATCCGGCGGCCTCACGGCTGCGCTGATCATGCTCATCGCCGTGCAGGTCGCCGCGAGCGTGCTGCTCCCGCTGGCCGCCGGGCAGCTTGTGGCCGCGCTGACCGGCGGTGGGCCGTCCGCGATGCCGGGCGTGCTGCTCGGCCTCACGTTATTCTCCTGCGTGCTGCTGTCCGACGTCGTGTTCGATCCCATCCGGGCGATGACGTCCGCCCGATTGGGCACCGCCGTCGACGGCGCGATGACCCAGCGGACGGTGGAGGGCGCGATGCGCCCGGCCGGCGTCGCGCACCTGGACGACTCCGCGGTGGCCGATCAGATCGAGCGCGCCCGCGCGATCGGGCTCGGCGGATACCCACCAGGGCAGGCGGTGATCGCACTGGCGGGGCTCGTGCCGCTGCGGTTGGGTGCGGTCGGGTCCGGTGTGGTTCTTGCCGTCGCCGGGCACTGGTGGATGTCGGTGGTGCTCGGTGCGGCCTGGGCGATCACCGGACACTGGCAGCAGCGTGAGGTCGAGCGCTCGGTGTCCGCGCACGGCGCGCAGACCGCTGAGCTCCGGCGCGCGGCCTACCTGCGCGACCTGGCGGTCACCGCGCCGGCGGCCAAGGAGGTGCGGCTGTTCGGGATGCACTCGTGGATCCTGGAACGGTTCACCGCCGCGTGGTGGGACGGCATGGTCCAGCTGCGCCGGGCCACGACGAACTGGCGCCTGCACAGCATCGCGATCCTGCTGGTGCTGATCGCCCACGCGGCTGTGCTGCTGCCGCTGGGCTTCGCCGCGGCCCACGGCGACCTGCCGGCCGACCAGCTCGCCGAGGCGTTGCAGGCGATGCTGGGGTTGTGGGCGTTCGGGTACACCGGCGACCTGGTCTGGATGCTGCACATCTCGAGCGCCTCCGTGCCCGCTGCGGTGGCGGTCTCCGGACTCGGCGTGGCGGCGACCGGCGGCTCGCGCGACGCCGAGGGATCGCCCCGCGCCGAGATCCGGTTCGAGCGGGTGCGGTTCGCCTATCCCGGCGACCGGCCCGCGGTGCTCGACGGGCTTGATCTGGTGATACCGGCGGGGTCGTCGCTGGCCATCGTCGGCGACAACGGCGCCGGCAAGAGCACGATCACCAAGCTGCTGGCCGGACTGTACACACCGGACAGCGGCCAGGTCCTGGTCGACGGATATCCGCTCGGCGACTACGAGCCGGCCTCCTGGCGGCGGCAGCTCGCCATGGTGTTCCAGGACTTCGTGCACTATCCGTTCTCGATCCGGGACAACATCGGTTTCGGCCGCGTCGAGGCGCCGCCCACCGACGAGCGGGTGGCCGAGGCGGCTCGACTCGGTGGCTTCCTCGGCGTGGAGGCCGACCTGGCCGACGGCTGGGACGCTCGGCTCAGCGCCGAATACACCGACGGCACGGAGCTGTCCGGTGGGCAGTGGCAGCGGCTCGCGTTGAGCCGCGCGCTGTTCGCTGTGCGCCAAGGCGCCCAGGTGCTCGTTCTCGACGAGCCGACCGCGCACCTGGATGTCCAGGCCGAGCACGACCTGTACGCCCGATTCCTGGAGATCACCGCAGGCATCACCACGATCCTGGTGTCCCACCGCTTCGCCACCGTCCGCCTCGCCGATCGGATCGCCGTCGTGCGATCGGGACGGATCAGCGAGTACGGCACCCACGAGGAACTGCTGGCCGCGGGCGGCCGGTACGCGCGGATGTTCCGCATCCAGTCCGAGCCGTTCGCCGCGAAGGGAGGAACCCGCCGTGCGCACTAGCCTCGCCGCCGTCCGGGTACTGGTGGGCACCGCGATTCGGGTGGATCCGCCGCGCGCGGTGCTGGTGCTCACGCTGACGCCGCTGATCAACATCCTCGCGGGCGGGCAGCCCATCGGCATTCAGTGGATGGTCGACGGCGCCACCGGGAGACAGCTCGGCCAGGCGGTCGCCGGCGCGTTGCTGCTCGTGGTGATCACCATTGCGGCGCACCAGATCACCAGCGTTGCCACGGACCTGCGGCTGGTGCTCGAGCAGCGGGTCGCGCTGGAGTTCGACCGGCGGCTGATCACCGTCTGCGCCGGCCGGGCGCACATCGATCACTTTCAGGACGCGGAGTTCCTCGATGCCGCCGAACTGGTCCGGCAGCGGCGCGGTCAGCTCGGCGGCGCGCTGTCCGCGTTCGTCGAGAACGTCAACCTGATGGCCAGGTTCGTCGGGTCCGCGGGGCTGCTGGCGCTGGCGAACCCGGTGCTCGCGCTGCTGCCGCTGTTCGTCGTGCCGCTCGCCTTCGCCATCCGGTGGCAGTCGCGGCTGGTCAGCACGGCCGAGCAGGCCGGCGCCGAGACCGACCGGCTGCGCCGGTCGATGTTCTCGCTCGCGACCGATCCGGCCGCCGCCCGAGAGTTGCGGCTGTACCGGCTGTCCGGCGAGATCGGCGCCCGGCATCGGGCCGCGTTCGCCGCGGCGAGTGGGCCGAGGGAGGCGGCGCGGCTGAAGGGTGCGCTCGCCGTCGCGGCCGGCTGGCTGCTGTACAGCATCGGCCTGGTCAGCGGACTGTTCCTGGTGGCCCGAGCGGTGATCGACGGCACCGCGTCCGCGGGGCAGGCGGTGCTCGTCGTGCTGCTCGGCACCCGGCTCGTCATCGCCACCACGGGTTTGGGTTGGCTGTTCGGCTGGCTTCGGCGCACGCTGGACACCATCGGGCTCTACCTGCGGCTGGTGCGGTACGCCGAGGATGCCGACGAAAGCAGGGAAACGGACCGTCCCAGCCGGGGTGATCTCGTGCTGCACGGGGTCAGCTTCAGCTACCCCGGTCGGCCGGTACCCGCGTTGGGGCCTATCGACCTGAGGCTGCCGGCCGGCTCCACGGTCGCGGTGGTAGGCGACAACGGCGCCGGAAAGTCCACCCTGGTCGCACTGCTCGCCGGCCTGTACCCGCCGTCGTCCGGCTCGATCACCCTTGCCGGCCGGAATCTGGCCGACACCCCGCCGCAGCTGTGGCGGCGCGACATCGCCGCGTGCTTCCAGGACTTCTGCCGCTTCGAGTTCTCGGCCGGCGAGACGGTGGGTGTCGGCGACCTCACCAAGCTGGGCGACCCGGACGCGGTGGCCGGCGCCCTTGCCGCGGCCGGCGCAGCCGACGTCGTCGCCGGCCTCCCGTCCGGTGTGGACACTCAGCTCGGGCGGACCCTGCCGGGTGGCACCGATCTGTCCGCCGGTCAGTGGCAGAAGCTGGCGCTGGCCCGAGCGCGGATGCGGACCGAACCCGCGCTCGTGCTGCTCGACGAGCCCGCGGCCAGCCTCGATCCGGACAGTGAGGCCGAGCTGTTGCGCCGGCTGCTCGCGGCCGGCCCGACCCGAGCAGTGATCACGGTGATCGTGTCGCACCGATTCACCACCGTGCGCGAGGCGGACCTGATCGTGTTGCTGGACAAGGGCGAGCTCGTCGAAGTCGGGACGCACGCCGAGCTCATCGCCCGGGACGGTCGGTACGCGCACATGTACGCGCTGCATGCCGCGGCGTACACGTCAGCGGCCGAAGGGGAGGTCGCGGCGGGAATGCACTCCGATCTTGTGGTAGATCCGCGACAAGTGGCTCTGCACGGTGCGGACGGAGATGTTCAGGCGGCGGGAGATCTCCCGGTCGGTCAGTCCGCTGCCGGCCAGTGAGGCGACCTCGATTTCCCGCGCGGTGAGCTCGGCTGGCGCCGCGGCCGGCGCCGCGATCCGCCGTCGCAGGCGGCTGACCAGCGCTGCCGCCCGAGGACCGTCCGGCGCGGACGGTGCGGCCGGGTCGACCAGCTGCCAGGCCCGCCAGGGCAGGTCGAGCGCGTCGAGCCGGGTCGCGTGGTCGATCAGTTCCGCCGCATCGCCGCGGTGCAACGACAAGGCGGCCTCGGCGACCGCGACGAGGCGGGCCGCGTCGATGCCACGAGTGACGGTGGCGAGCCGGTTGGTCACATGGCTCGGCGCCCGGTGGCGGGTGAGTTCCATGGTGTAGGCCAAGTACTCCGCCTCGATCGCCAGGCAGCCGGCTTCCCTTGCGTCGCGGGTCGCGTCCTCGATCGCCGTCAACGCGGCCTCCCGCTGGCCGCGGGCGACCGCGATCGCCGCCGCGGCACGGAAGGTCAGGCCGGGAATGACGGCGACGCGATCGGGCCGGCCGGTGCCGAGCACCTGCGCGGCCGCATCCGGTTCACCGTACTCGGCGAGGCAGATGGCCAGCCAGCATCGGGCCTCGGTATGGAACAGGCGCTGCCCGCCGGACTGTTGGACCACCGCCTCGCGGAGCCGGGCGATGGCGCCCGCGCGGTCGCCACTGAGCCACCGCTGGTGGCCGGCGAGCAACGGCCAGTCGAACAGCGGACGCCCGGCGGTCCGCATCCCGACCGGCAGCTGGCCGGATCCCGGTGCGCTGTGCGGTATCGGCGCGTCGTGGTCGCGCCACTGGTCGATGAAGCCGAGCACGGCAGCGGCCGCGCCGGTCGCGTAAGCCACCTGGGAGCGCTGTTGCGTCCCAAGCTGGGCCAAGGTCGCCCGTGCGGCAGTGGTCTGTCCGGTCAGGGCGAGGGCGGCGCCCAGCGCCAGCCTGGCCGGCACGGACTCGGGCGAACCGGTCAGCACCTGCTCGGCGCGTCGCAGCGCGTGCGTGGTGTGCCTCCCGAACAGCAGCACTAGCGCGTCGAGCCCATCCAGCGCGGCCCGACCCGCGCGAGCTCTTGTCACGGCGCGCAGGCTTGTCAGGTCCTGGTGTGCGCCGGCTGGATCGCGGTCCACCCAGCATCGGTGCGCGGCCAGGGCGAGACTGACGCGAAGCCGGCCGCCCTGAGTGCCCGCCGCGTCACGCGCCTGCTCGAGCATCTGCCGGGCCCCGGCCGGATCGCCCAGTTCCACCAGCGCATTGGCGAGTGGCACGGCGGCGGCGTCGGAGTTCTCCATGGCGCGCCGAGCGAGCCGTTGGGCCAGCTCCGGATCGTCCTGGTAGCTCGCGTCGGCGGCGTGGATGAGCAGCCGGGTGTCGACCGGGCCGCCGGCGTCCAGTTGCCAGCGCGCCCTGGTCACCAGGTCGACCGCGGCCGGGTCGGTCACCGCGAGCAGGTGCGCGGCCAGTCGCCGGCGGCGTAGCCGGGGAAGGCGGCTGCGGAGCAACGCCGCGAACAGTGGTTGCTCCAGCCGCACCACGATCTCCCCGTTCAGATCGGTTGTGTGCAGCATGCCCTTGTCGTCCAACGCCTCTACCCCGTCGGAGGCCATGCTCTCCAGCGCTGTCAGGGAAAGCGGCTCGCCCAGCGCTACCGCGTCCAGCGCGTCGGTCTGCCCGTCGGGCACCTCGCGCAGGCGCCGGTCGAACAGCTCGACCAACCGGGGCGGCACGGCCAACGGGCCGCGCCACCACCACAGGCCGTCCCGCTGCACCAGTCGCCCGGTCGATTCGGCGAATCGTATGAGCTCGGTCAGGTACAGCGGGTTGCCGCCGGTCCACTGGTGCAGCAGCTGCACCGTCGGCATGGCCACCTCGCCGCCGACCATCCCGCCCGCCAGTTCGGCGGTGCCGCCGACGTCGAACGCGGACAGGTCCAGCCGGCGGAGGTAGCCGTCCTTCCACAGCGCCACGACGGCATCCGGCATCGCCGCGTCCAGCCGGGCGGTGACCAGCAGCCGCACGCCCGGGTGGCTTGCCAGCGTCAGTGCCTTCGTCGCCGACCAGTTGTCGAGGTGATGCGCGTCGTCGACAACCAGCACTGGCGTCCGCGTGCCGGCCCGCCGGACGAGCTCCGGCAACAGCCGGTCCGGTCGGCCGTCGCCGTCGAACATGGCGCCGAAGACGCCGAACGGCAGCTCGCGGCCAGCTTCCGTGGCCACCATGCGGATCACGGCGTAGCGCGTCGGGTCGAGCCGGTCGGCTATGGCGGTCAACAATGCCGTCTTACCCACGCCGGTCGGGCCGACAATCGCCGCCCCCCGTCCGCTCACCACGGCGGCTGACGCACGCTCCTTTTCCCGATCCCTGGCCACGAACTGGGTGGGGATCACACCATGCGACATTCGTGCTCCTCTGCCCCCACGGCACGATCGGCTGATCGAAGTCGGTGAATTCGAGCCGGCCCGCAGTTTCCGCCGTCGACGGAATGGATTCCCGATGATGCCGGCACCGATGGGTGCGGCGGGCCGGGCAGTGCCGGTGCCAGCAACCCTCAGCGGCCCGTCGCAATGCGCAGCGCCATGGCGCGTGGCTGGGCGATGGTGTCGGTCGGCCTGCCTGAGGGTCTGGAGACGGCCGCCGTGCCCGTGAGCATGACCGCAGCGGCGCCGGCACACAACAGGAATGTCATCGTCTGATTCTGATCCAGGCGGGAACGTCTCGACACCGTTCGCGATGGAATACGCCCTTAGGGGCATCAGCATGCTGGCGGGTTCACCGTATTTCTATTCACCCGGTCAATGCAACGGCCCGTTCTGCGTGGTCCATTCCCGCACGTCGTCGACCCGCTGCGCCGGCCACCGCTCGCTCGTCGCCGCCCCGCCCGCATGGTCGGCGCCATCACCACGTCTTGAGCGACGTTCCGAGGTAGGAGACGAAGGCGGCGACGTTGGCGGACGCGCCGCCGGGTGGTTTGGGCCAGGATTCGGCGCAGTCGGCGAACAGCGGGCCGAGGCGATCGCCGAGCTTGGCGGCGAGGGCGGGCGCATGGCGGGCGACTGCGCGAGATCGCTTGCGGCCCAACGCGGATCGGGCGACACCGACTCGGTGGGCGTCGAAGTCCGGCGGCGGCTCGGTCAGCCCTACCAACGCTTCGGCCAGCCGGGCCTGCATCGCCGCCAGTTCCGACCGAACAGCCGGCGCGACGGACGGCTCCGGCCGCGACGGGAGGCGGACCAGGTTGCGCGGTAGGGCCGCGGGCGGACCGGTGTTGGGTGGCTCTCGGCCGGCGGCGGTTCTGATGGTGGCCAGTTCGGCGGAAAGCGTTGCGGCGGTGGGATAGTTGCCGTCGCGCTCCAGCATCACGGCGGGCAGCGACGTTCGGTGGGCGAGTTCGGTCAGCAGCGCCAGGATGGGTTCGGGCACCGGCGCGGTGTGCGTGTCGTGCCACACCCCGTCCCGTAACTCGCCGCCGGCTACGTGCACGTACGCGATCCGGTCCAGCGGCAGCGCGTCGAGCGCGGCGCTCGGATCGGCGCGGAAGTTGATGGCGGAGCTGACCAGGTTCGCGTCCAGTTCCGCCTGCTCGTGAAGGTAGTTCAGGAACGAGAACCGGCTCTGCGGGTTTCGCAGGGTCACCAGGTCCTTGAGGAACGACACCTGGCTGCGCACCCACTGCAGGAGCAGGCTTCGCTGCCACTTGACGTCCGGACACTGCTCCAGCACCAGGGTGTTCGTGGCCAGCTCCGGCACCCCGGACTCCTCGATCGCGACGGCGAGCGCCAGGTTCGACGGTCCCGCACTGATCATCAGAACATCGACATCTTGCTTGATCACATTTCCACCTGATTGTTAGGTCGGCTGGCTCGCCGAGATCCTTGTGGCTGTATGCCGAACGTCACTGGGCCGCGGTAGGCGCGGCGGCCGGAATCAACTCTTCTCGCGGCCCGTCGCCCCGGTGATGCCGAGCGACAGCGCGAACGACGGCGTGCCGCCCAACAGATAGGCACCCGCCGACTGCAGGATGCGGTCCTGCGCGACGACGTGCTGGCACATCGTGTGCGCAACATTTCGACCACGCTTGCCGGCAAACGCCGCTCGCGCTCGACCTCGGCCGCGTGCTCGCGCAGCAGCGGCGCGATGGCGTTTGCGCGGGCCAGGATTTCCGCTGCGGACGAGGCCGCTGCCACCGTGTCGGCACCCGCGTCTGTGGCTGTCATTCTTTTGTGTCCCCTCGGCTTCGCTGATGTCACCACGATTCAAGCCACCGCGATGGCTGGCCGAAAGCATTAATAGGCTTCTCGGGTCTCGCCATGACGGACTCTCTCCCCATACATCGACTCGACTACATCGCATACACCGCTGGATGCCCGCCGCGGCAGCCGCGGGGGCGTGTTGACGCCGGTGTCGGCTTGTCGCCACCGATGCGGCGAAACTCCAGGTACACCAGAGTAAGGAGAGCCTTGCTCGGTTGGATCCTCACCGAGCGATCCCTGACCGAGCGAAGCGAGTACTGCGAGTAGCCGTGCGAGATCATGTGTCATGCGAATCCTGCGCCCCGTTGCATTTAGTGGGTGCCGTACCACGGTCGTGGTGTCGGCTTCCACGGCCCGACCGATCCCCTCCGCCAGTCGGGCCGCCGCCGGAACCACGATGCGCCGACACCCCTGACCACACCTTGGCGAGAACCTTGATGCGGCAGGTCAGGACCGCTGCGCCCACGACCAGGGCCCGGGGATACGCGGGAGTTGCATGACACCTAGGGAGCCGCCTATGGCGGAGGAGTTCCGAGTACTCGGCCCGGTGACGGCCTCCAGCGACGGCCGCCCCGTCGAGCTCGGTCCCGCGCAGCAGCGGTGCGTACTGGTCACGCTGCTGGTGCAAGCCAATCACCCCATGCCGGTCGAGCAGCTGGTGGACCGGGTCTGGGGGCACGACCCGCCGCAGCGCCACCGCGAGGTGCTCTACACCTACCTGTCCCGCCTCCGGAAAACCCTAGCCGGTACCGGGGTGACGATCACCCGCTGCGGCGGCGGCTACCTGCTGAGCGTCGACGAGGCAGCGGTGGACCTGCACCGTTTCCGCCACCTGGTCACCCGCGCCCGCGCGAGCCCGGACGACCAGCAAGCCCTGGCATTGTTTGACCAAGCCCTCGGCCTATGGCGGGCAGAGGCCTTCGCCGACCTGGACACCCCCTGGCTGGCAGGCCTCCGCGCGACCCTGGACGCCGAGCGGAGGGCCGCCGAACTCGACCACACCGACACCGCGCTGCGCTGCGGCCGGCACACCGAACTGCTGCCCGCACTGGCCACCCGCGCCGCGCAGCACCCACTGGATGAACGCCTGGCCGGCCAACTGATGCTCGCCCTGTACCGGTCCGGCCGGCAGGCCGACGCCCTGCAGCACTACCATCACAGCCGCCAACGACTAGCCGAGGAACTCGGTACCGATCCCAGCGCGCCACTACAACAGCTGTACCAACAGGTCCTGACCGCCGACCCGCACCTGGCCAGCCCGACACACGGCACGGCCAGCCACCGCCGACCGCCGGTGCCGCACCAGTTGCCGGCGCCACCACGATGCTTCACCGGACGTACCAGCGAGCTGGCCGCGCTCACCCAAGCCCTGGACGCCGGCTCAGAGGCGGGGGCGACGGTAGTGATCTCCGCCATCGGTGGGGCGGGTGGGATCGGCAAGACCGGGCTGGCTCTGCACTGGGCCCACCAGCACCTCGACCGGTTCCCCGACGGGCAGCTGTACGTGAACCTGCGCGGCTTCGACCCCACAGGCGAGCCGATGCCGACGGAGGCCGCGGTGCGCGGTCTCCTGGACGCCCTCGGCGTGGACTCCGGCGCGATGCCGGTCGACCTGGATGCTCAGGCCGCGTTGTACCGCAGCCTGGTGGCCGGCAAGCGGATGCTGATCCTGCTGGACAACGCCGTCGACGCCGCCCAGGTCGCCTCGCTGTTGCCTGGTAGCCCCACCTGCACGGTGGTGGTCACCAGCCGCAACCAGCTGACCGGTCTGATCTCCACCCACGGCGCCCGCCCCCTGCCCCTGGACGTGCTCGACGAGCCGACGGCTCGTGACCTGCTCGCGTACCGGCTGGGCGCGGATCGGCTGGCCGGCGAGCCGGAGGCCACCGCGGAGTTGCTGGCCTGCTGCGCAGGGCTACCGTTGGCGCTGAGCATCCTCGCCGGCCGCGCCCAAACCCACCCCGACTTTCCGCTGGCCGTGCTGGCCTCCGAGTTGCGTGATGCCAGTACCCGGCTGGGTGCCCTGGATGAGGACGTGCCGTCCGCCAGCCTGCCCGCGGTGCTGTCCTGGTCCTACCGAACCCTCACCACCGAGCAGGCGCGGGTCTTTGGGCTGCTGGGCATCGCCCCCGGCCCGGACATCAGCCTGCCCTCCGCCGCCAGCCTCACCACGCTGTCGCCCAACCAGGCCAGGGCCGCGCTGCGGGCCTTGGAGCGGGTCTCCCTGATCCAGCAACAGGTCCCGGGCCGCTACCGGATGCACGACCTAGTCCGCCTGTATGCCGCCGGCCAAGCCCACCACGACCAGCCCGAGGACGTGCGGGAGGCGGCGCTGCGACGGGTCCTCGATTTCTACATCCACACCGCCCACACCGCCGACCGCCTCCTGGATCCCCACCGACCGGGCATCCGGCTCGACCCGCCTGCCCCCGGCACCCACCCCCACCCCTTGCCCGACGCCCCGGCGGCGATGGCCTGGTTCGCCACTGAACACGCCAACCTGCTGGCCGCCCAAGAGACCGCCATCACTCACGCCTGGCACGGCGCGGTGTGGCAGCTGGCCTGGACCCTGACCAGCTTCCACCTCCGGCGGGGACGCCTCCACGACCAGTACGCCGTGTGCCGGGCTGCGGTGGACGCCGCCGAACACCTGTGCGACCCTGCCACTCGCTCCCTCGCCCACCGGCGCCTCGGCGTCGCCTACGCCGAACTGGGGCAGCACGAGGAAGCGGTCGGGCACCTGCACCAGGCCCTCGCCCTGGCCGAACACCACCCTGACTCCACCGAACAGGCCCACACCCACCACCTGCTCGCGGTCGTGTGGGAGCGGCGCGGGGACGACCGACGGGCCCTGGACCACGCCACCCGGGCCCTCGACCTCTTTCGCGCCCTCAACAATCCGGTGTGGGAAGCCCGTGCGCTCAACGGGGTGGGCTGGTTCGCCGCCTGTCTGGGCCACTACGACACCGCCCGCGCCCATTGCCAGGCTGCCCTCGCCCTGCACCACCACGACGACCCCGAGGGCGAGGCGCTCACCCTGAACAGCCTGGGCTATACCGATCACCACACCGGCCACCACCGCCAGGCCATCGACCGCTACCAGCACGCCCTCGATCTGTTCCGCAGCCTCGGCGACACCTACGAAGCCGCCGACACCCTCGATGGCCTGGGGCACCCGCATGCCGCTCTCGGCCAACACGAGCAGGCCCGCACGGTGTGGCGGGAAGCCCTGGAGCTGTATCGGCAGCAGGGGCGCATTGCCGATGCCGAACGGGTGCAGCGACAACTCGACGCACTCGACCACGAGTAGGAGCCCCCCAAAAAAACCAGGCCACGAGTTCGCCCGATGGGCCGGGTCCCGGCCTCCGCTGAAGAAATGTCAAGAATTGAGAATGATCTTGGGTGACAACCTGTGAGACAACCTGTGGGGTTCAGAAGTCGGCCCACGTATTCAACCTGTAGCGGATACGTGACAGGCGGGGCATGACTCCAGCCATGGCGCTGCGTCTGGTCTACCTGATCTTCCTCAGGCTTGTGGGCCTGTTGGCTGGTGCTGCTCGGCCGTCAAAACGGATCAAGCCCAGCAAGGCCGACTACATGCGGCTGCTGTGCGCGGTGCACGCCGAGCTACGCGCACCGCTCATCTTGGTTTGGGACAACCTGAATCACCACGTCAGCGCCGCGATACGCCGGTTCGTCGATGACCACGACTGGCTGACCGTGGTTCAACTGCCGTCCTACGCGCCGGAGTTGAACCCGGCCGAGGGCGTGTGGTCGCACGTCAAACGCGGTATGGGCAACCTCGCCGCCTGCGGCATCGATCAACTCGCCGGGATCGTACGGAGCCGGCTGAAGTCCACGCAGTACAGGCCGGCGCTGATCGACGCGTTCGTCACCGAGACCGGCCTGGTGATCCAATCTCAACCTCCATGATCACCTCGACCTTTCATCCTCGGTACTCCGCTTCGAGCTGTTCTGACGTCCAATGGCGACACGCTGCTGGCCAGCCCCGTCACCGCCGCGGTCCTCATCGCCCTGGCGCTGGTGCTGCGGGCGGAGATCACCGCAGGCGTGCCCAGCGGCGTGCAGCTGTTCTTCGAGACGATCACCGCCGCAGTGCGCCAGCAGGTCGACAGCATCATCGGTTTGAAGGTCGCGCCGTACGTCGCGCCGTTGGCGATGTCGCTATTCGTCGACGTCCTGGTCGCCAATTGGCTGGACGTGCTGCCGGTGCAGTTCGGCCGGCATGACCTGAATCCGCCGCCTGTCTCGGACGTGAACTTCACCCGTGGTTCAACGTCGCCGGCGTCCGTTGGCGCGGCGCCAGCGGCCACCTGGTCCGGTCGGCGGAGAGCCACGTCGCGTTCCTCGCTCCGATCAACATTGTCGAGGAGCTCGCCAAGCCGGTCTCGTTGTCCCTGCGAATGTTCGGCAAGGCAACGTGTTTGGCAGGACCGTGATGGTGTCCCTGATCATGATGTTCCCACCCTACTTCCTGTGGGCGCCGAACGTGGTGTGGAAGCTCTTCGACGTGTTCGTCGGTCTGATCCAGGCAATCATCTTCGCCTTGTTGACGATCCTCTACTTCAGTCAGGCGACGGAGCTGCCAGACGGGCACCACCGCTGGCCCACCTCACCACCGTGAACACCGCGCGGGGGATGGACCGGATCCGCGCCGCGCTTGGCGAGCCCAAGAATCTCCTACTACGGTGCGTCCTGCGGCAGTTGCCTCCGCGCGGCATTCGCCTCTCGTGCTCGGCGAACTGTCAGACGCCCCCCAGATCGTTCATGTTCGCCACGTCCGTCAACGTCCGTTCCCGTTCCATCCGCACCAGCCAGACCACCACGAGCACCGGCTCAGCACCGCACGCGAAGCGGTGCCGGTTCGGGTGAACCGGCACCGCGACAACAACGCCGTGTCAGTGCTTGCGCAATGCGGTGATGAAGCTCTGGCCGTTCGGTGTGCCGACACCGGTCATGGTGTCGTAACCCGCGGCAGTGACCTGATTGGTGGACGCCGTGTCCTGGTCGTCGAAGGTCCACACTGTGGGCGGAACTTCGGGAACCGCCTCATTCTTCGGGACGTAGACGCCCTGGTACGCGGCGGGTGTTGCCGAGGTGATGGGCAACGGATCGGCCAGTGCGCTGCTGCCGGCCAGGGAGTACAGCAACGGGTTGATGAACCCCGAGCTAGCGGGCTGGCCCTGGTCGGCGGCTGCCACGATGCCGGCGACCAGCGGGGTGGACAGGCTGGTGCCTCCCACTGGGAAGACGGTGTAGGTGTCCGCGCCACCGTTCTTTCCCGGCTCAGTGGTGGCCACAGCCATGCCGGTGGTCGGGTCGGCGAGCGCTCCGATGTCCGGCACGACCCGGGACGGGCCGGGGCTTTGGTTGCCCGCGCCTGGCGAGGTCATCGAGTCGGGCACGACTTTCCTCTGGTAGTCGGGCTCTTTCCACAGCAGGCTGGCGCCACCGCCGGCAGCGGCGCCGATGCCCCGGTCGGTGTAGGTACCGTCGCCGTTGACGATGTGTACGTCGTCCGACCAGCCAGTCTCGAACAGACGGTTGGTTTTCGCGTCGAGGCCGAGGGTGGTGCCACCGACCGCGGTCGCGTACGGGTCGGACGACGGGACATCCACACCTGGCCTGTCACCGGACGCGAAGTACATACCGACGCCTTCACCAGCCGCACGCAACAGGATCGAGTGCATGACGTTGACCAGCGTAACGGGGACGCCATCAGGGCCCAGTCCCCAGGAGTTCGAAGTCGCCGACGCGAGTGGCCGGCTGCCGTCGCCGTCCAGGACGGCGTTTTCCGCGTCGAACAGACCCTGCACACCACCGGTCTGGGTGTTGCAGCTGTCCGCGCCGACGAGCAATTGATGTTGGTCGGGCGCCATGGCGTAGCTGGACTCGATGTCCAACTGCTCCTCGATGTCGAAACCGTTGCCGCAGGCGTTGCCGGCGCCCAGCGACAGCTCCGAATAGTTCTGCGGCTTGGGGGAGGGCAGACCGCCGGCTGCGGCCCACTTGGTCAGGGTCTGGAACATCTTGTACGGCGTACCGATCTCGATGTAGGCGACGGTGACGCCCGTGCCGGTGTTGGCGTCGGCCATGCCGTACGCGGCGCGCAGCTGGCTGCCGTTGTAGCCGCAGATGTAGGTAGGGAAGCTGGTGTTGCCGTCGATGGCGGGCAGGCCGGTCTGGACGTTCTGGCCGTAGTAGTTGGAGCAGTTGTCGGCTTTGGCCCTGATCTGCGCCGCGGTGGGCTTGACTGTAGCCAGCGCAGTCTTGGGCCGGATGTTGTCCAAGCCGCTGACGCCGATCACGTCACCGGCGATCGACGCGGGCAGGGTGATGTCGCGGTCGTTGGAGGAGACCGGGTTCGACTGGCCAGCGACGCGGAACTGCTTCATCTGCACGTGGAAGGCGTTCTGCACGGTTGAGGTCGGCGCGGTCGCCTGAATGTATGAGCGCTGCGGGTCTGGCTTGATGTCGGTGAAACCCTGCTGGCTCAGCCATGAGGAGACTGCGCTGGCCCTCGCCGCGCTTACGCCGAACTTTGCCGTGTACGCGCTGGGGCTGAGATACTTGTGGAAGCTCACACTCTTCGGGTTGCTGACCGCGTCCGCGAAGGCGGTCGCTGCGGTCTCGTTTCCCTTGAGCCACAACTGAACGGTCAGGCTCTGCGCTGGCGGCACGTCACCCACTGCGGGACCCGCCGAGGTCACCGCGTCCGCGACCGAACCGGGCATGATCACCCCAGGCGGCGACGCCTGCGCGACACCGATGCCCCCGCCGAACAGTCCGGCGAGGCAGCATGTCACCACGACGGCTGTCCTGTTTCGCCGTGAATTGACTCGCATTCAGGTTCTCCTGTCGATTGAATACCTTGTGTCAGGTTGACGCTGACACTTGACACCTGCTTCTCCGGCAATAACGCCTATGTCCAGTGCGGCGACGCCGAATTCATGTCGGTCGACCGTCTGGCATGGTTGCGATGGTCACTCTTTGCTGTTGGTGGTTCGTTGGCGGCCCGGTGATGAGGTTGTGGCAGGTCGCGCCGGTGACGGTCGAGGTGAACCGCGACGGGGACCAGGAGTCGCACCTGATCGAAATCCACGCGCGTGAATGTCGAATCCCCAAACTGATAGGTGCAACCCAGTCCTTGTCAGCTTGTTTGGGTATGCGCAAGTGGGACGACGATTGATCGAATACCGTCGAACTCTGGATTAAGACATCCAGTTCAGGTCTGGACACCTGTCTGTGTCCAGCGAATGGACACGTCCATGCCCCCAAGTGCTGTCCCCATTAAAACGCCCCAACTCATACTGTCGTAAGGGGCTATCCTCAGGGATAGGCGCGCAGGATGACGAACACAAGGGGCCATCCATGTGGCCCTCTTCATTGGTCGGTCACTGGCTAGAGTGCGCCACGGTTGCCCGAATATGTGTTTGACCAATCAAATGTATGTTTCTGCAGCGTGACGCCCGCGCCCCTTCGCTGCGACTACCATGACTGGCGCGCTTTCGCGTTATGTCTCAGGCCAAGTCCGTGGACAGTGACCGGCCGCACGTCGCAGATTGACGCGGAGCCCGAATGGGCGGTCAACCCCTCGCTGTCGCAATTCGTCGACGAGCCGCACCGGCGGTTCCGAGGCTTAAGGTTGACGCGAGAAGGCTATTTGCGCGGCCTGTCGGGCGAAGACCGTGTTCCTTCAAAAGGCCTGACTCAATGGGCTGTTCCGAATAACCCGAATGTGGTGTGGGTAGTTGGAGCTCCGAACACCGAATACCGCCAATTGGCTTAAGCGTCGCGGTGACGCGTCGGTGCCGGTGACGTCAAGCGGCCTGCCGTAGCCGCTGACCCGCGGAGGACCCCGCCCTAGCATGAGGCACGCGATGGTCGCTCCTGTGTTCCCTGAGGAGGAACTTGGCCGGCTACGCCGGATTCCCAAAGGTTTAGCCGAGACAAGTTGATGTGGTACTTCACGGTCACCGACGTCGATGACCTGTTCGCCCGCTCTCATCGAGGCCAGCGAAGGTGTGCCTCCACCAGCACAGACCACCTGCGGGAGGTCGCGCCCGGGACAGGGAACTTGGCTGGCACCCTGTGGGGCTCGAAAAGTCGGCGCTGCAGGTCAGGATGCGTATCGGTACTCGTGGATGACTCCCGCGAGCACCCGGGTCCGTACCAGCCTGCGGGCCTCGAAGTCCTGGACGGCACAGGGTTGCTCCTGGACGTCGGGTGGCAGTTGGCCTCGGGATCGGTGTGGTCGATGTCTGTTGTAGTGATCCTGGTACTCGGCGACGGCGTTCTCTAGGTCCTCGGCGGCGCCCGAAAGATCGAATTGCGAACGCATTGCCATGCCGAGTTGGCCGCCGCAGCTGAGCGCGGATGTGGCCGACCTGGTCGGCCACATCCGCTTCACACGGTGATCAGCTCACGCTGACCGCGGAGTCGTCGATGACGAACGAGGTCTGGAACTCGTAGTCCTCGGTGCCGGTGAATTTCAGCGTGATCTTCTGCCCGGCGTAGGGCGCCAGGCTGAAACTGTGCTGCGCGTAGCCGGTGTTGTGATCGAGGTTGGAGTACGTGTGCAGGGTGGACAGCACGCTGCCCGCGCTGTTGAGCACCTGGACTGTCAGCTTGTCATAGGCGGTGCTGCCAGTCTCGGCCGTGTCGACATGCAGCCAGAAACTGAAGTTGTAGTTGCTGCACCCGGTGGGCAGAGTGATCGACTGCGACAGGGTGTCGGTGTGCGCCTTGCCGTAACCGTCCAGCCAGGCGTCCCACGATCCGCTGTGCGGTGGTTCGGTGCTGTTGTTGGTCACCACACCGGTGCTCGCCGACCACGGCGACGCGGTGCCGGTCTCGAAGCCGGGATTGCCGAGCAACTGCGTTGGCGGGCAGGAACTTCCGGTCGGTGTCGCCGACGCCTCGGCGCTCTGAGCGCCCTCGCCTATCGCGTTCACCGCGCTGACCTTGTAGTAGTAGACCTGTCCGTTGGTCAGACCGGTGTCCGTGCAGGACAGCACGACACCGACGTTGCCGCAGCCGCCGCTGGTCAGCAGCGTCTCGCCGCCGCTGGCCGTGCCGCGATACACCTTGTACGAGGTGATGTTGACACCGCCGTTGTTGGCCGGCGCCTGCCAGTTCAGTGAAACCTGGCCGTTGCCGCCGGTCGCGGTCAGACCGGTCGGCGCGCCCGGTGCCGTGCCAGCCACCGGATCGGCGGTGATGGTGACGCTGGACGAGGCGGTTTTCGCAGGTGACGCGCTGTCGGTGACGGTCAGGGTCGCGGTGTAGGTGCCGACGTTGTTGTAGGTGTGGCTGGGGTTCTGGGCTGTGCTGGTCGTTCCGTCGCCGAAGTTCCAGCTGTACGAGTACGGCGGCGCCCCGCCGGACGCGGCGCCGGTGAAGCCGACGTTGACGGGGATCTGGCCGGAGGTCGGCGATGCCGCGGCGGTGGCGGTCAGCGGACTGCCGGTGCTGGCGACCGTGACGGTCGCGTTGGCGGTCGCGGTGTGTGCTGGTGACGCGCTGTCGGTGACGGTGAGCGTCGCGGTGTAAGTGCCGGCGGAGTTATAGGTGTGGCTGGGGTTCTGGGTGGTGTTGGTTGTTCCGTCGCCGAAGTTCCAGCTGTATGAATAGGGGGCGGTGCCGCCGGTGGCCGAGCCGGTGAAGTTCACGCTCAGCGGGGCGTTGCCGGTTGTCGGCGACGCGGCGGCGGTGGCCGAGAGCGGTGTTGCGCCCTGTAACCACAGGTCTTCCAGCGGATCGCCCAGAGCCGACTGGTCCGCGGTGGTCATGGGGAAGGTGGACAGGCCGAGGCTGTCGTTGGGGTCGAGGATGCCCGGGTGCACGTTGTTCGCGACGCGTTCCATCGCCGCGAGCACGTTGCTGGTGGTGTATGCGACGTGCGTGATGTAGTGCTGCTTCATGTAGGTCGGCGACGCGATCATGACGGTCGGCACCCGGTAGGTGTTGCTGACGTGGTCGGGGCCGTTGTTGCCGTTCTGCGTGTCGTCCTCGGTGACCGCGATGAGCGTGTTGTCCTTGTAGGCCGCGTTGCCCATGATCGAGGACACGACCTGGTTGGTCTCGGCGTCGTTGGTCGCGATGTCCTGGTAGGTGCCGGGGTGGTCGTTGAACAGTTCGACGTAGGAGTAGGTCGGCAGGCCGTTGGTGGAGACGTAGTTGAGGTAGTCGTTGGCGATGGTGGTGTCGGAGATGTTCTGGCCGCTGCACGCGTACTCGTTGGCGTGCAGTTCCTCGGGGATGTTCGTGCCGGGGCGGTTGGCCGGCAGCACCTCGGCGTTGCCGGTGGCGGGGTTGCGCCAGTAGCCGCTGCCGGTGCTGACCATCCAGTAGATGTCGCCGTTGGTGACGAAGGTGACCGGGGGAGTGCCGGTGCCCGACCCGGTCTGGCTGGTGCACGGGTTGGTGCCTTCGCCGGCGGGTCCGCTCGTGCCGTTGAGGAAGCGGTCGAACTCGGTGCCGGTGCCGGCGGGGTAGGACTGCTGCTGGGAGCTGGAGGCGGACTGGGCGGAGAACAGCCACCAGTGGTTGGGGCCGCTGGGTGGTTGGGTTCCGGTGCTGTAGGAGTCCATCAAGGAGTACTGCTTGGCCAGCGCGTGCAGGTCTGGCACCTGGCTGATGTGGTTGGTGCCCTGCACCGCGCCGTTGCAGCCGGCCTGGATGGTGGTGGCGCAGTCGCCGAGGTAGTCGTCGAAGGTGTGGTTCTCCCGCACGATGATCACGAAGTGGGTGAACGGCGGGAAATACGGCGAGGTGGGGTTGATGGCCTGGGTCGGCTGCTGCACGGTTTCGGTGCACACCAGTGACGTACAGCCACGGATCGACCGCTGCGTCTGATGATTGGTGACGCGGAAGTCCTTGGGCTGCGGGAACTTCGTGAACTCCACGCCCGGCTTGGCGAAACTCGCCCCGTCGCAGTTGTAGTCATCGGGCTTGTAGGACTGCGGACGGTCGCCCTCGGGCAGGTCCTTGGCGTCGTCGGGATCAGTGTTGGGGTTCCAGTTCTTCAGCGTGCACGAGCCGACGCCGGTCGCGGGCTGGACGCCGGCGTCCGCGTCCGTGGCCAGCGCGGTTCCGACCACCGACAAGCCGAGGACAGCGACGCTCGCCACCCACCTCTTCCATCTGATCATCGACACTCCTCACACCAGAGGCACCGACGTGTGGTCGGACGACCACTGCTCCGTATGGTGGGAGTGACCTACCGCTGCGACTACAGCCGTGTAGAAGTTTTGAGGGCCGGTTATCGCCATATTCACTTTGCTGGTCGTTCGCATCGGCGGGCGCCGGTGTCGAGGAATCGGAAATGTGGCGATCTGACCGTTCGGAGCCGATTTGTCCGCGGCTGCGCCCAAGGTTCAGAGGGCCGCGTCCTCACCGGTCACCTTCCGTCGCGGTCGGGGCCTGCGGCCGTGGGTTGGCGATGTTGTCCGCCCCGTCGTGGATGTTGCCGCGGCGACGGATCGCCCGGCGGTGACGAAAGGCCGTTCGCCCCAGGGCCACGTGCGCGGCCACCGCGATGACCTTCAGCAGGATGATCGCCAGGACGACGTCGGCACCCCAACTCGCCCACGCCGAGGACGCCAGCGCGCCGCCGAGCAACCCGAGATGTGCGGCGATGGCCAGCGCGGCGACCACGACGATCAGCAGCGTGCGCCCGTGCCGCCGAGGCTGCTGAGCCATGGTGGTGGCTTCGGGCGTCGTGCCGGACTGCCAGCGCACGGTGAGCCGGTCGCGCCTGCCGATCGTTTCCAGCCGCCGAGTCATGCCGTCCTGGAGTCGCCGCAGCGCGTCCTCGTCGTCGGCTTCCGCCCGAACCGTCAACATGTCCGCGGTGGCCTGAAGGGTGCATGTGCCCTCGGCGAAGCGGATCGTTCCCGCCGTGTCTGACCACTCCACGTGTGTCACGGCGGGCGGCTGGCCGTCGTGGGCGCGGGGCATTCGGTGCCGCATCCGGCCCATCTGGTTGAGATGTCCGCAGAGTTGGCCGAGGTAGCGGCCGGCTCGCGCGGTCGGGATGTGCGCGGTGGCGGTCGGCATTGCGATGTCCTTGTCCGGTGGTCAGCGTCGGGTGAGGGTCGCGAACCAGGCGCGGACGCCGTCGGAGTCGGTGGTGATCTCGATGGTGGCCGGTTTCAGGGTGTCGATCTGCCACCCGTCGGTGAACGCGGCCGTGATGTCGGAGTGCGTCAGCCGGTGAGGTCCCCGGTCGCCGGGCTGCTCCTCGCTGAAGCCGAGAATGAAGTACCGGCCGCCCGGCGACAGCGCCGACCGAAGACTGTCCACATAGTCCGCACGGTCGGCGTCGGCGAAGATGCGGAACAACCCGCAGTCGAGCACCGTGTCGAACCGCTCGCCCAGTTCGCCGAGCCGGCGGGCGTCGTGGCGCAGGAATCGTGCCGAGCGGCCACGGTCGCGCGCCTTCTGCTCGGCGGTGCGCAGCGCGTTCGCGGCCAGGTCGACGCCGGTGGCATCCAGGCCGAGGCCGGCGGCCATCAGCGCGTGCTCGCCGGTGCCGCAGCCGACGTCGAGCACCCGGCCGCGGATCGCGCCCGCCTCGGCCAGGGCGAGAAACGCCGGCTGGGGACGGCCGATGTCCCAGGGCGGCGGGCTGGCGTAGCGGTCGTCGGGCGCCGTGACACCGCGATGAGGAGGCGTGGTGGGCATGGGGAGATAGTTATCGAGACAATGTGTCTCTGTCAATACAGTGTGTCCCGACATGGGCGGTCTGTATGCTGGGCGGGTGCCGAAGCTGTGGACGGAAACGGTCGACGCGCACCGCGCGGCGGTGCGGGAGGCGATCCTGGACACCGCCGCGGCCCTGGTGGCCGAGCAGGGGCTGACGGCGGTGACGATGTCCCGCATCGCCGAACGGGCCGGCATCGGGCGCGCCACCCTGTACAAGTACTTTCCCGATGTCGAGGCGATCCTGGTCGCGTGGCACGAACGCCACGTCGCCGACCATCTGCGGCGTCTCACCGAGATCCGGGACCAGGCGGGCGCGCCCGGGGGGCGGCTCGACGCGGCGCTGGAGTTCTACGCGTTCATCGCCCACAACCGTGGCCGCCACAACCCCGACATCTCGGCGCTGCTGCACCACGGCGAGCAGATGGTGCACGCGCAGCGGCAACTGCTCGACGTGACCGCGAGCCTTCTCGCCGAGGCCGCCGCGGCCGGCGAGGTCCGTGACGACATCGAGCCGGCCGAGCTGGCCGCCTACTGCCTACACGCCCTCGGCGCCGCCAGCGGGCTGCCCTCGCAAGCCGCCGTACGCCGACTCGTGAAGGTGACCACGGCCGGCCTGCGGCCTTCCCGTTGACGACGTGGTCACTGGTTCGACGGCACATCCGCGGATGGGGGTGGGTGCGTCAGGACTCGACGCACCCACCCCATCCAGCGAGGATCAGCTCTGGCCGAGTAGGCCCTTCATCTCGGTGATCTCGGCCTGCTGCCCGTCGATGATCTTCTGGGCCAGCGTCTTGGCGTCGGTGCTACTGCCCTGGGCGAGCTCGGTCTTGGCCATGTCGATGGCGCCCTGGTGGTGTTGGACCATCATCTGCAGCCACATCGTGTCGAAGTCGCCGCCCTTGACGGTCTGCAGCTTGGCCATGTCGGCGTCGCTCATCATGCCGGGCATCGGCCGGCCGTCGCCCATGCCCGGCATGGCCGACGTGCTGCTCATACCCGGCATAGCGCCCATGCTCGTGGTCGCCGGTGCCGCGCCCCATTGGTTCAGCCAGGCGGTCATTTGCTGGATCTGGGGGTCCTGGGCCTTCTGGATCCGGCCGGCGAGGGCGGTGACCTTGGCGTTGGTGGTCCGGCCGGACACCAGCTTGGCCATGGCGAGAGCCTGCTGGTGGTGCGGGATCATCTGCTGGGCGAAGGCGACGTCGGCGTTGTTGTGATTACTTTGCTGGGTGGCGGACGCGGTCGTGCTGGTCATGCCCGCCATGCCGCTGGTGGTGGTGCCGCCGCACGCGGTGAGCACGGCGCCGAGAGCCAGGACGGCCAGTGCCGTCCTAACCAGGTTCTTGCTGGTCACGATAGGTCCTCACGTTCTCAAGTGGTCGTGCGTGCTGGGACTGGATGTGCGGCGCGCCACTTCACATTCGGGCGCGCGGCACTGGTCCTGTCACAGCCGCAGGACACACAGGGAGGCGAGGAGATCGCCGGAGACATATCTGTGTGGAGGCGCTCGACTGAGCTGAGCGGCTGTCGACTGCCGGTCGTGGCGTTCGGTTTCGGTTTGTCCTCGTCGCCACAGCAGCCACCCGATGACCAAGCCAGCGAGTGCGACCAGTACGGCCAGGCACAGATGCATCATGTCGTGATCGTGCCCGGGGGAGTTGCCGTGGTCCGGGCAGCACGGCGAGTCCGCCGCCGGCATGGCCTGCCCCGAGGCGTCAGCCGTCGTCACCGACGCGGGGGATGCGTGCGCCGGGTCGTGGGCGACCAGGCTGTGCATGCAGAGCAGCCCGAACACGAGCGCGGCCAGCAATGCCCATCGCGGGGCTGCCGGACGCGTCGAGGAAACCACGCCTCCACGGTAGGCCCGGCACTGTCTGTTCGCCGCGCCGGGGTGATCGGTTGTCTCCGGCACCACGTTGGGTACGGGGCGAGCGGCTGCGCGGTGCACCGGCGCGGTCACGGCCCGTGCGGCGGCCTGGCAGACACTGCTGCCCGACGGCGCTTCCGCGGGCAGAACCTGAGAGGTCCGCACCCGCCGCCGACCATCGCCGATCGGTCAGGTCTTGGCGACCCGGTTCACCGATCTGCCCAACGCGTACGCCACCTTCCGCAGCATCCGGCGGGCCGTGCGTCCGTGAAGACCGGCCTGGTCCGGCGGCTGGACACCGAGGAACTGGAAGGGGTGCGTCATGCCAGTCGCGTCCTGCCTCGGCGTGCTGGCCGGTTTGGTGACCGCTTCGCCTTCTACCCCACCCTGTTCGGCGGCGGAGGGCGGTTCGATGTCGCAACGGCCAGGACGTCTTCATCCTGATCCTTTTTTGGTGATGTCGGTATCCGTGGTCGGCGCTCGATCGGCTCCTGAGCACGAGATCACCGCCCACACGCATTTGCCGCCGACTCCGGGTTCGTCTCGCACGCCCCACTCATCAGCCAGTTGGTCCAGGATGATCAGACCACGTCCTCGCACTTGATCGACGTGGCCAGGGCTGATGCGCGGATGCTTGGTGTTGTTGTCGTCTACTTCGATGCGTACGCGACCCGGCTCGGGGGAATGCTTGAGTCGAACCTGCCGCGCTCCGCCCCCGTGGTCGTATGCGTTGGTGACCAACTCCACCGCCACCAACAGCACGTCACCGAGGTGGGTCTTGTTCAGGTGGGCGAGTGTCTGTCCGCACCGCTGCCGCAGCTGTACCAAGGGTGGAGCTAGTGGTCGTTCAGGTCCAGAGTGAACGAGTTGTCGTCGCATGTCGCATCCGTACCGGCCATCGTGCACCCGCTTCTGGACCTTTGCCCTCGCTGCTGAAGGCGCGCGGCCAAGGCTGCCCGGCTCGATGAGTGGTTAATCAGCCCGCAGAACGCGTTTCCCGAGCGTCTTTGCTAGATCGCCGCGTACGCCCCGCGCGAGCGACGTGGGGCGGTAGAGCACGCTCCAACTGTGGATGATCCCCGTGGGCGTCCTGTCCGCGTACCGGGTCACGCTGGTGGTTCTCGAGGCGCTGCGCAGTACAGTGCCGGCCTGGACTGGCTGCAGATCCTCGGCATGGGCCCGGTGCCCGCAAGTCGGTGTCGCCCGGTGGCTGCTCCGTAGTCTCGGTGATGCCGCGACACCATGTATGAGGCGGTCCCTGGCACCAGGGGGGAGGGGTGCCAGGGACCATCGTCAGCCTAGCGCCGCTCCACGCACTGTGGCCAGGCCGGTAACCCGCGAGAAGCGGGAACAGTCGGTCTCTCGAGGATGAGGTGCCGCGGTTTCAAACGTGCTGCGCTCTTCACGAGAGGCCTCCCTGTCTGCGAGGGCACGAGAGGCCACCTGTTGCCGGTTCGCACTCGGACCGCCCGGCAACAGCTGCGGCGTTCAGCGCTGCCGGCCGGCGCCTGTCAGAGTGCCGCACCGGATGTCCTGGCGGGAAAGGGGAAACACGGCGAACCCTTACAATCAGGCGGCCGTGAACACCTCGCCGCCCTGCGCTGGCGCTCGGCGCGGGCTCGTTGCACGGCCGTCGATGCGCGCGCCAGTCGAGTGAAGCGGTCCGCCTCAAACCTGTTCGGTTGTCCTGTTGACGTCTGCGGCGTTGTTTCGCCAAGTTAACGGCCGGGAGCGTGTTGTTCGGGCTGTGGTGTGGACCGCACACTGGCCACATGATTGCGCTGGTGCGTGCGGGGAAAGATCGTGTTGGCGCTCTACCCGGTGTCCGGCCCGGGGCACGGATTTTCGCGGTCGCCGCCTGCTACTACGTCGCCGGCGAACTCGGACTCCTGTCGGCAATCGTGCGCGGCCAGGTCAGCCCCCTGTGGCCGCCGACCGGGGTCGCCCTGGTATTCCTGTTGCTGTGGGGTCTTCGGGTGTGGCCGGGGATCACGCTCGGGGCGTTCCTGGTCAATATTCCGGTCGGTCCGTCGGTTCCGGTCATCGCGGTGATTGCCCTGGGGAACACGCTTGCCCCCGTGGTTGCCTGTCTGTTGCTCGCGCGAGTGCGGTTCAGCATCGACCTACGTCGGATGCGAGACGCGCTCTGCCTGGTGTTCTTGGGGGCCTTCGCCGGGATGCTGATCAGCGCGACCGTGGGCAGCGCCATGTTGGTTACCGCAGGCTCGGTACAGGCGAGTCAACTCTGGTCGACATGGTGGGTGTGGTGGACGGGGGACGCGATCGGGGTGCTCATCGTGGTGCCGTTCGTGCTCGCCGCGCGCGCCGTACGGGCGCCGCTCGACGTTCGGTCCTGTCGGTGGTGGGCGGAAGCTGTGGCACTGCTGGTGAGCGCCCTGGTTGTGATGGCGTGCGCGACGAGGATCCCTGGACATTGGTTCTTCCTCGTCTTCCCGGTCCTGATCTGGGCCGCGTGTCGTTTCGAGCTGGCAGGGGCCAGCGTGTGCGTACTGATCGTGACGACGATGGCAACCCTCGCCGCGGCAGAGCGGTCCGGCCCGTTCACCGGGCTTGGTGTGGTGCGCACAATGGCTCAACTGCAAGTCTTCAACGGGACGGCGGCGCTGACTGGCCTGCTACTCGCCGTGCTGACCGCCCAACGCAATCACGCCAGGCTGGCGATCAAGGGGGCCTGTGCGCAGCTCGCCACGACGTTGGCTGACTGTCATCAAGACATGACCTTGCTCGAACACCTCCTCGGGAAGCCTTCCGCAGAAGTAGAAGAAGCAGGCTCGCTCTCCAGTCGTGAAGGCAAGTAGTCCTCCCTGCGTCTCAGTGTGACGCGACGACGTAGCGGGACGTCGGTTCGCCGGCTAGTCAGGGTCGCCGCCACAGCACGGACCTCCGACACATCGTCATCGCCGATTGGCGCCAGGTTCGCTCGTCATGAACATGCGGGAGCCGGAGGCCACGGAGTATGTCCGCGATGGAGACCAGATGCGTGCGCCGACCGCGGCCATCGGTGTGACTGTTGGCTTTTGTCAGCCGGTAGCGCGTGTGCACCGTCAACTCGTGCGGTGTTGTGCAGCTACGACGACCTCCCCGAAGTTCGACACGTTGCGAGTCACTTCGATGCTGCGGTCGGAGTATGCCTTGGCACAAGGCATGTTCCGCAGGATGCTGGGCGTTCACACTGAACGTGATGGAGCAGAACTGGAGCAGGGATGTGTGTTGAACCTACACTGAACAGCGTTGTAGGGCACTCAAGTGCAGTGACCGCAACGGGTTTGACGTGGCGATTCTCTGTTCCCGCAGGTCAGGTGCGCTGTCTACAGTGGTCGCGGGTCGCACTAGCATGTGAGGGTCAGTGGTTCGAGTCTTCTCAGCTCCACAATTGTTGAATACATTGGATACGCCTCCTGACCTGGGAAAACCAGGACCGGGGGCGATCTTTTTTTATCTGTCCCAAGTGGACGGTTGATGACGCTGCTCGGTTGCCCCGGTGTCAGGGCTTTGCGGCCTTTCGATCGATCGCGTTGAGGTAGCCCACGAGTGCGACGATCGAGGCGGTCAGCGCCAGGGTGACCGGACCGGTGCCCCAGTGCGGTCCGTCGGTCGCGGCGGGCAGGGCGAGCCAGTCCGAAAAGGACGCTCCGAGTGGCCGGGTGATGATATAGGCGAACCAGAACGCGAGGATCGAGTTGAGTCGGAACCAGCGGTGGGCCACCAGCGGCACGGCGATCACGACGGCGAACAGCACGCCCGAGGCAAGGTAGCCCAGGTGCAGCGTCGTGGCCGTCAGGTCGCCGGTCGCGGTGCCGAGGGCGAAGGTGACCAGCACTGTGGCCCAGTAGAACCGCTCGCGGCGAGGCGTGTGGATGCCGTGGATCGACAGGGTCTTTTCCCAGGTGTACCACCAGATGAAGATCACGGCGAGCAGGGCGAGGAAGAACGTGGCCGACGCGAGGAACGGCACTCCGAGTCCGTAGCGCGCCACATCGGCGGCCATGGTGCCGAATACGGCGACCATGACCACGGCGAACCAGTAGATCCACGGCACGTACCGGCGTGCCCGGAACTGCAGTACCAGGGCAACGACGAGTCCGACGACGCCGATGGCCAGGGCGAGCACCGGGTCCAGGTTCAGGAACAGGTAGTCCGATGCGGTTTCGCCCATGCCGGTGGTGAGTACTTTGGTGACCCAGAACACGGCGGTCACTTCTGGCACCTTGATCGCGGAGCGCAGCTGCTGATCTTGCTGAGGTCTTGTGGTGTCCATGATTCTGGCCGTCGCCTTCTCAGGTGGGATCCGGCGCGTTCCACGGCACGGTGGACGACGCCCGGACGGGTGCGGAGGATTTCGGTGACGTAGTGGCGGGGCGGCGTGAACCGCTCAGCGAGCGAGGGTTTCGAGCTTCTTCAGCGACTTGTCGACGGTGCGGTTAGGGACTTCGTGAACACCGCGCCCATCGGGCCGTCGATCATCCCGCCGTCCACGGTGGCGCAGCGTGTGCCTCGACGGTGCGCATGGCTTCTCCTCTGTGACTTCGTGGCTGTTGTGGTGGAGCTGGGAAACGTTCAGGGTGCGGGAGGCGCCGTAGGCCGGAAGCGAGCCGTCGCCGTCGCGACGGCGGCGAGCACGGCGACGGCCGCGCCGAATCCCACGCCTGCCGTGCGCAGGCCGACCAGCTGCGCTGCCAGGCCCTCTCCCACGACTGGCGCGGAGATGGCGACGTAGGCGACGACGAAGAAGCTGGACGCGATCTCGGCGCGTCGGTCGGGTGGGCTTGCCGCGGTCAGCAGCGCGAGCGTGGCGCGGAAGGTGGTGCCCTGGCCGAGCCCGGCGAGGGTCGTGGCGACGAGCAGGAGAGTGAGCGACCCGACCGCGAGGGCTCCCGCGAGTACCAGCGCGCCGAGGGCCAGGGTGCCCGATCCCACCGGCAGTGCGCGCTCGCGCAGCCGCGGGACCAGGACGGCCTGGCCGAAGGTCGACGCCACGAGCAGCCAGCAGACCAGGAGGCCGGCCGGCGCGGGGTCGGGGACGGCGAGCAGGGTGCGCAGGAACAGCGGTGTCACGGCGGTGAACAGGCCCAGCACGGCGAAACTGGCGAAACCGGCGACCGCGGCCCCGACGAAGGTCGCCCGCATCGCAGTGGGCACCGACAGGCGCGCGATGCGCAGTTCGCGCGGGCTGCGGGCGGTGACGGGCTCGGGTATCGCCCGGATGCCCCAGCCCACCGCGACGACCAGCAGCAGGTGGACCAGGAAGGGCAGGCACAGCGGGGCGGGTGCGTACTGCGCCAGGAGACCGGACACGAGCGGTCCCGCGCCGAGCCCGCCCATGTTGGCCACCGCCGCGACCAGCGTCGCCCGGCCACGGTCGTCGTCGAAGTCGACGAGTGTGGCCGTCGCGGTGCCGGTGAAGATGCCCGCCGACAGCCCGGACAGCAGTCGCGCCGCGATCAGCGTCCCGACGTCGTCGGCGACCAGGAACAGGATCGCGCTCGACGCGGCGCAGGCCAGGCCGGGCAGCAGGGTGCGCCGTCGCCCGATCACGTCCGACGCGCGGCCGACGAGCAGGAGCGCGGTCAGGACGCCGACCGCGTAGGCGGCGAAGACCACGGTCGTGGTGAGCGTCGAGAAGCCCATTGCGCGCTGGTAGAGCGGGTACAGCGGAGTGGGCATGGTGGTGCCGGACATCGTCACGGCGAAGGCCGCCGCGACGATCCGGAACGCCGTCCGGCGCGACGTCACCGGTCGCGATCGACCGACTGGACCGGCTCGCATGCGACTCCTCGCTCGGCCCGCCGCGGCGGCCACTCGGCAGGAACAATTTATGGCTACGTTGTAGCCGATATTGTCGGTGCGGTCAATCCTGGACGCACTTGACGCGTGTCACCATCCCCGAACAGCTGCGGCGCGACCTCGGCCGGCCGACCCGCCCAGGCCGCCCGGCGCTGCCCCGCAAGCAGATCGTCGCGGCGGCGCCGGCGACGATCCTCGATGAAGAAGGCGTCGACGCGCTGTCCCGGCGCTCCTTGACCCGGCGCTGGAGTCGAGCACGGCGACGCTGTGCCGGTACTTCGAAAGCCGCGCGGACCTGCTCGTGCAGGTGGTCGACCGCATCTTCGGCGAGATCGACGTCGACCCGGGATAGGTGGCGGCCTGGCAGGACGCGTGCGGCGCATCGGCCATCGCGATGTTCGGGGTGCTGTGCAGGCGCCGCAACGCGGCCCCGCTGATCGGCGAGCGCGTCCCTGTCGGCTCCCACGCCATGCTGCACCGCGAGCGCGCCCTGGTACTCCTGCTCGCCGCGGGGTTCTAGCCCGCACTGGCGGCACGGGCCTCCATCACCCTGGCCCGGCACTTCCTCGGCTTCGCGCAACCGAACCAGGACGCCGCCGCCCAGCGCTGCGAGGACACCGCCGTGTCCGCCCGGCTACACCGACTGAACCTGGACCGGTTCCCCGCCACGGTCACCGTCGCCGACGGTGACCGTGGAGGATGGGGACGAGTTCGAATTCGGGTTGCGGCTGACCATCAGCGGCCCGGAGGCGGCCCGGACTGGCGAAGCCCGCGACTGACCGGGCGGCGTGCCGGCCGGATCCTTGACCGTGCCACACATTACGGATACGGTGTATCCGAAAATCGCTTCCGGAGGCGCCGGTGCGTTCGACGGTGTGACCGTCGACGCGGTGATCGAGGGCGGAACCGTGCTCGCCGCCGTCACCCTTCCGTCCGAAGTGGACGAACCGAAGGTGGCGGCGACCCTCGCCCGCTACACCGTGCCCACCCGCCTGACATTTCAAGGAAACTCATGACCGTCCTGATCGTCCTGTCCGCCCTCGTGGCGGTTGTCTTCCTTCTCTCCGGCGCGGCCAGCCTGTTCGCGCTTGCGCCCATGCGGGAACGCGCTGCGCACATCGGGTTCTCCGTCACCGCCTACCGTGGCATCGGTGCGTTGCAGATCGCCGGAGCCGCCGGGCTCCTGCTCGGCTTGGCCGTGCCGGTCCTCGGCGCGCTGGCCGGCACCGGCCTGCTCCTCCTGCTCGCCGGCGCCGTCATCACGCACATGCGCAACCACGACCGAGGCCGCGACCTCGTCCCAGCGATTGTCTGCGCAGTGCTCGTCGCCGGCTACCTCGTGGCCCTCGGGGTGTCGCGGTAAAGGTGCCCGTCGTCATCGTCGGGGCGGGCCCGATCGGGCTGGCCGGGGAGTTCGCTGCCCTCTCCCGGCCCTGCCACGGGCTGCGACTACTCGACCCGGACCTGCGGGTGCTGGCCGAGTTCCGCCGTTCCCCGGCCGCCACGGCTACCCGGAGGCGAACATGTTCGACCAACCCGACCTGGAACAGTTGCCCTGCACCGGCTTGGCCGGGCTCGACGGCTTCACGCTGCGCGGCAACACCGAGGTCACTGGCATCGCGCAGGACGAGACTGGCGCGCGGGTCGAGATGACCGACCGCGGCACCGATGCGCGCGAGACGATCCACGCGGAGCACGTCCTAGGCTGCGACGGCGCCAACAGTCTCACCCGGACGGCGATCGGCGCGACGCTGGCCGACCTGAAGTTCGACCGGCGCTGGCTCGTGGTCGACATCGCCACCACCGCCGACCTCGGCCAGTGGGAAGGCGTGCACCAGGTCTGCGACGCGCGCCGAGCCGCGACCTACATGCGCTTCGGGAAGACGCGCTATCGCTGGGAATCCCGGCTGCTGCCGGGGGAGACCGGCGACGACTTCCACAGTCTGGACCGGCTGTACCCGCTGATCGCGCCGTGGACCAAGGACATCCCGGCCGGCGACCTGGAGATCGTTCGCGGATCCAGATCCAGCGACCGGAACCGTCGCCCTGTCCACTCGACTACCGCAACCGCGCTGTCGGCCGGATCGATCCACACCCGCCGGCGTAGATCCACCTCCAATCCGGTGGCATAGGCCGCAGCGTCACGCCGCGAGCCAAATCCGGACACCGACCGAACGCCGAAACCGTGCTGTCGATACCTCACGCGCCACGACCTGCTGCCACAGTGCCGCACTCACGCCACAACGACCTCCCGCACCTAAGATGTGGACAACGAGGCGTTGGCCCGCAACGGGTGTAGTTTCCCGGCGCAGACGTCTCCAACACCGCCCCCCAGACACCACCACGCAGGCGATCGATCGCCATCCACGCCGTGCAGATCGAAGACTTTGCGGATCAGACCGCATAGGCCGGCGACCTACCGGCTGGCTGCGACGTTGTCCGGGCGGTGCGTACCAACGCGACATGCCGGCGCGTTCCAACAGTTCGGCGGTCGCCTCCCACAGGCGTCGCAACAAAATTCTGCTGTCCGGCACCTGTTTGTTTCGCGATTCTGACACCGGTGGCGTCCGTGGGAGCGGTTGATCAGTTGACCGGCAGGTCGCCGCGATGTGGCTGGACGAGGGCGGTCTTGAGGGCGTTGATCAGGCTGGCGCGGAAGCCGATCATGCTGGCGGCATTCCCGCGCAGCAGGTCGGCGCTGTGGTACATGCCGGGGACCTCGACGAGTTCGCAGGCGACCCCGGCCTGGTTGAGCCGGTGGGCGTAGTCGATGTCTTCGGTGTGGAAGAGATCGAGGTCACCGACGCCGATCCAGGCCGCTGGCAGTCCGGTGAGGTTACTGCGGCGGGCGGCCGCGATGTAGGGGCGATCATCGGCGTACGCGGGTGGGCGGCCGAGGTAGCAGGTCCAGCCGAAGCGGTTCGATTTGTAGGTCCAGGGCGGCAGGAACGGGATGCTGGGCGTGGGCCGCAGGACGGTGCGGTCGTCCAGCATGGGATACACGAGTGCCTGGAAGGCGACCGGCACGCCCGTGTCGGTGGCGCGCTGGGCGAGGGTGGCGGCCAGGCCGCCACCGGCGCTCTCGCCGCCGACGGCGATGCGGTCTGGGTGGACGCCGAGGTCCTCGGCGTGGTCGTGCAGCCAGCGCAGCGCGTGGTAGCAGTCGTCCAGGCCGGCGGGATAGGGGTTTTCCGGAGCCAGGCGGTAGTCGACGCTGATCACGAGAATGCCGAGCTCAGCCGCGACCCGGCTGCACCAGCCATGGGCCATGTCTGCGGCGCCGATGATGGTGCCGCCACCGTGTATCCACAGCAGGGCTGCGCTGGGCGTGCTGCGATCCGGGGTCTGGTAGCTCAGTACGGTCACCGGTGCGCCGCTGGCCGGGACTGGCACTGTGTGGGTGTCGCACCGCACGCCGGGGCGAAGGGTGCCGCCCGGGAGGTTCCGGCGGCGGGCGATGGCCAGGGCGGTGGTGTTGGTGACGCTCAGCGGCAGATAGAGCAGCGGGTGCCGAAGTCTAGGCGCCACAGGGGCGAGCGCGCGACGACGTGCGGCTATGCCGCGCGCGGTGGCCGCCACGGTCGCGGCGACGGTCAGCCCGCCGAGGACGGAAAGCAAGGTCATGTGCTGCTCCTGGTGGTGGCAGGTCACGGGATCACTGAACTGGCTTCGGTGAGCTGACGCAGTTCCTCGCCGGTAAGCCGCACATCTGCGACGTTGAGCAGACCGGTGAGCTGTCCGGGATTGCGGCGCTGGCGAGCGGGGCGGCGATGTGGGGCTGGGCCGTCAGCCACGCCAGTGGGACAGCCGCGACGCTCGTCACGTGTGTGGCCGCGATCTGGTCGACCGACGAGTCCTGCGCCGACGGCGGCGATGGTGTCGCCGTCGATCAGGATGTCGGCGCGTTCGTTGTGTCGGGCCGGTGCGGTGCCATGGCGATGACCTGCGCACCGTGCAGCAGGACGCGGTTCATCCGGCCACCTCGGGAGTCAGGGTGCGCACGGCGGTGCGGGTCGAGGCGAGGAAGTCGCGGGTCGCGATGTGTCCGAGGTAGCCGTCGGGCCGGACGAGCAGCAGCGTGTCCCCCTCGATCCCGTAGCTGCGGCGGAAGCTGCCTGGTCCGTCGACGGTGATCCGCCGCAGCGGCGCTCCCGCGGCGGGCCAGCCGAGTTCGTCGCTCGCCGCGGCGGCCTGCGGGCCGTACGCGACCAGGGTGAAGTGCGGCCCCCGGAAGGTGTCGAACAGCCGCGAGCCGCCCAGGTCGGCGTCCGGTGCCCGGTCGCCGACCTGCAGCGTCGTCGTGCGGTCGGCTCCGGCCGGGGCGAGCGGGCCGTCGTGGTAGGTCAGCGACAGCTGTTGTTCGTCCTTGCCGCGGCGCAGGCTCGACGGGTCGAGCTTGGCGAGGCCTTCGTACTTCTTCGTGGACAGGCCGAGCACGCCGGCGGCGATCGGCAGGCGTTCGGCTTCGTAGCTGTCCAGCAGCCGCGGGTCGGCTCCGGCGAGGACCTGGGCGAGCTTCCAGCCGAGGTTGTAGGCGTCCTGGATGCCGGTGTTGAGGCCTTGGGCGCCGGCGGGGGTGTGCACGTGGGCGGCGTCGCCGGCGAGGAAGACCCGGCCGCGGCGGTAGGCCTCGACCAGGCGGATGTTGGGCCGGAACACCGACCGCCACTGGATGTCGCGCACGGCGATGTGCCGGTTGCGGGTGTGGGCCTGGATCCGCCGGGTGATCGCTTCTTCGCCCTCGGGCGGTTCCTCGTCCGGGGCAAGCCGGATCATCCACTGGTACACGTCGGTGTGCGGTAGCGGGCAGGCGCCGGTGAACCGGCCCTTTGCTCCCGGCCACACGTGCCAGCGGTCGCGGGACAGGCCGGTGGTGACGGCGTCGACGATCAATATCCGGTCCTGGTCGTCGGTCTCGCCGAGGAACCCCAGCTCGAGGTGTTTGCGGACGGCGCTGGCCCCGCCGTCGGCGCCCACGAGGTAGCGGGCGGTGATCCGTTCGGGGCCGTCGTCGCCGAGCACGGTCGCGGTGACCGACGTGTCATCCTGGTCGAACCCGGTGAGTTCGCGGCCGTATTCGACCTTGCCGCCGAGTTGCTCGAGGCGGTCGTGCAGCACGCTGTCGGTGCGGTACTGGGGCATCAGCCGCGTGTTCGGGTACGGGACGTCGGTGGTGCGGTCGCGGTTGCGGAACATCCGCCACGGCACGGCAAGCGGACCCAGGTGAATACCCAGGCGGGGGTAGTCGCTGCTGCCGGCGAGGATGTCGTCGAGCACGCCGAGGTCGTCGAACACCTCCAGGGTCCGCGGCTGGATGCCTTTGGCGCGGGAGCCTTCGAAGGAGTGCGGGGCCTTGTCGACGATCCGGACGGCCAGGCCGCGGCGGGCCAGGTCGATGGCGAGGGTGGTGCCGGCCGGGCCGGCGCCGGCGATCAGGACGTCAAGGGTTTCGTTCATGGTTCAAGCCGTTCCGGGTGGGGAGCGGTGAACGACGCGAGCAGGTCGCCGACGTCGTCCGGCCGTTCGTAGGGGGCCATGTGGCCGCATTCGGTGATCACGTGGGTCTGCCGCGGGCGCAGCAGCTCGTGGACGGTGTCGAGGTGGGTGATCGGGGTGACCTGGTCGTCGTCGCCCCACACCAGCAGGATCGGCAGGCCCAGCTTGCCCGTGCTGCGGAACAGGTCCTGCCGCTCGTACAGCGGAAAGTCCTTCAGAGTCTGGAAGAACGCGTACAGGGAACCTTCGTAGCGGTAGGCGTCCTGCACCATCGCGACCAGCTGGGCGGAGAGGGCGGGGTCGCGGACGTTGTGCCCGAGGTGGTCTTCCAGGAGCTTGCGGCCGAAGCGCCGGACGATGAATCCGGCGACGACGTCGTTGCGCAGCAACCGCTGGGGCAGCGGCCGCGCACCCAGCCCGGCCGGTCCGACGATCGTGAGCGTGGCGACCGATGCGGGGGACTGGTTGGTGGCGGCCATCGCGACCAGAGCGCCCATCGAGGTGCCGGCCAAGTGGTGCGGACCGGTGAGGCTCAGCGCGGCGGTGAGCTCGGCCAGCTGCCGGACGAACAACGCTTCGTCGTAGCGGTCCCGGATGCGGTCGGAGTAACCGCGCCCGTAGGCGCTGTAGGCGAGCGTGCGCAGGCCGCGGGCGTGTAAACGGGCCGCGAGGCCGTCCCAATAGAACAAGGGGATCGTGATTCCGCCTACGAGGACGACGAGGGCACCGTTCTCGGGGCCGGTCAGCTCGTAGTGCGTCACCCCGTCGGACAGGGTGACAAAGCTGCCGCGCAGGGTCCGCCTGGTGGCGGCGTCGAGCCGGCGGTCCTCATAGGAGGCGACGAAGTACTTCATCGCAGGAACTCCTTGATCGCCGTGGCCACCCACTCCGGGTCTTCTTCCGGCAGGAGGTGGCCGCCGTCGGCGTGGACGCGCTCGACGGCGCCCGGGATGTCGCGGGCGAAGTGCTGACCGTCGACGCCGGCGCTGCGCAGGACCAGCGTCGGTACCGCGATCTTCGGGATGTCAGCGCTGCGGTCCGGCTGGTCGGTGTTGGCGAAGTCGACGAACGCCGACCGGTTCCCCGGCCGGTTGGTCAGCGCGTGCACCCGGTCGACCATCGCGTCGTCCACGATCGCCGAGTTCGCGCCGACGGCTTCCCGCAGCCCGCGTTCGGTCGCGCTGCGCGGCAGCCATCGCCGCAGCAGGGGGCGCAGCAGCGGGTTCCGGGCCAGCCGCAACCCGGCGGGCAACGTCTTCTCCGGGTAGCCGGTGGCGTTGACCAGGACCAGCGCGTCCACCCGCTCGGAGGCGTCCAGGGCCAGGTTCCACGCGATGTTGCCGCCCAGCGAGTTACCGACCACGGCGAAGCGCGGTACTTGCAGGGCGGTCATGAACCGGGCGATGGTTCCCGCGTAGGTCCGGACGCGGTAGTCGCGGTCGGGACGTGGTCCCGTCCGCCCGAATCCGGGCAGGTCCGGGCGGATCACGTCGTAGGACGCCGACAACAGTGTTGCGACCCGCTCGAAGCCCTCCAACGACGACCCGCTGCCGTGCAACAGCACCACCGCAGGCCCTTGACCTGCGCGTTCGTAGTGAACGCGCAGGCCGTCGACCGAAACTGACTGCGTGTGGGCGCTCTTCATAATGGCAACAGTGTTGCCGTTATTGTGCCGGGTGTCAACCTGTGGTCATACTTTCGGGGTGTCGAGATCCTCCCTGTCAGCCGAAGTCACCGCGTCCGCACGACGATCGCGGGGCCGTCCTGCCGTCCCGTTGGACCGGATCCTCGCCGCGGCGCTGCAGCTCGTCGACGAGGAGGGCGCCGAGGCGCTGTCCATGCGGACCCTCGCCCAGCGGCTCGAATCCGGCACGGCCACGCTCTACCGTCACTTCGGCAACCGGGCGACCTTGATCACCCAGGTCATCGACCGCGTCTTCGGTGAGGTCGACCTCGACTCGCGGGCACTGGCGGAGCTGGGCTGGGACCAGGCCTGCCAGGCCGTCGCCCAGGCGATGTTCGACACGCTGGGCAAGCACCGGAAGCTCGCACCCCTGTTGATCGAGCAGACCCCCACCGGGCCGAACGCCATGGTGCTCCGGGAACGGTGCCTGGCCGTCCTGCTCGATGGCGGCCTCTCCCCGAGCGTCGCGGCGCGGGCCTATGCCACCCTCTCGCGGTACGTCCTGGGCTTCGCCATCCAGCTCACCGGAACCGGGAACGACGCCGAGCAAGCGCGGGTCTCGGCGCACTTCCACGACCTGCCGTCCGCGGAGTTCCCGGCCACGCTCGCGGTCGCGGACTCGTTGCCGGTTCCGCTGGAAGACGAGTTCACCTTCGGGCTGGAGCTGATCGTCGACGGGCTGCGTCAGCTGCACGCTCCTGCCCGGTGACGTCGTCAGCGCCTGCGCTGGGGTAGCACCAGCCTTCGTCGTCCTGTATCAACCGGGTGAGCCGGTGCCCCAATCGCATTTCGACATCCGAGTGCTCCGCGAGGGCCGTCCGGAGCTGCTTGTCCAGCAATGGCTGGTAGATCGCCGAGATCCACGGATGTCCCTGGAGCTTTCTCCATCGGCAGCGCAGATCCAGCACCGAACTTCTCGGACTTGACTTCGCGTTAATGGGTGTGCACGTCGCTGGACGATGTAGCGTAACGGTCTTTTCGGTGGCGTCGGCGGCTTCCGCGTCACCAGACGAGTGCACTCGGTCGGTGCATGATCGGTGCGCTGCCAGAACCCGAACTCGCCGCGGGTGCCCGACGGGTTCGCCGTGCCGCAGTTCATACCAGGGGTCGGCCAGGTCGGTCCGGTTCGGGCCGAACACCTCACAGGCGATCGCCAACTCGAAAAGCGGCATGTCGTCGATCACTGCCAGCGCGACCGGCCCGGTGCCCATGCCCCCAGCCTACGGCAGGAATTTTGCGGATACGGGCAGTCCTGCCACTCGTCACCACCACACCGTGATTGGCATTGTCCTCGGCCGTGAGGCCCATGAACGTCGTCGAGCTCCGGCAGTACACCCTGCGCCCTGGGCAGCGAGACGTGTTGATCGACCTGTTCGACCGCGAGTTCGTGGAGACCCAGGAGGAGGTGGGGATCCGCGTCATCGGCCAGTTCCGCGACGAGGACGAACCGGATCGATTCGTGTGGATCCGCGCTTTCCCTGACATGGACGTCCGACGCGACTCGCTGACCGCGTTCTACGTCGAGGGAGTTGCCTGGCGGGAACACCGCGCCGCGGCCAGGGCCACCATGCTCGACACCAGCAACGCCCTGTTGCTGAGCCCGGCCCGGCCCCACTCCGGCTTCACGCCGATGTCCCCACGCCCCCCTGCGGGCGCGGACACGCCGCCGGAGTCCCGGATCGCGGTGACCATCTACGCCCGCGACACCGCGCTCGACGAGGACTTCCTCAGCTTCTTCGAGGACGGCGTGGCGCCGGTAATGGCCGCCACGGGGGCAACGCCGCTGGCGTACTTCGCCACCAAGACCGCGGAGAACACCTTCCCCACCCTGCCAGTCCGCGAAGGGGAGAACGTCTTCGTCTGGCTAGCTGCCTTCACCAACACCGCCCAACGCCGGGAACACGAGCGACAACTGGCCCAGTCCACGCGGTGGCACCAGAAAGTGCTACCGGACCTGTCACAACGGCTCAGCGCCCCACCACAACACCTCCGGCTAGCTCCCACCGCACGGTCCCAGCTACGGTGACGGCCGCGCGTGCGCACTCTGACGCCGCTGGTCGAGCGTGCGCGACACGTCCGCTGGCCGATGGGTGGACGAGGCCCGGCAGCGTCACGTCTGTTTTCCGCCGGCATCGGGCTCCGACGGTCCAGCACGATGGGGACGTGCACCACAACGTTGACCTCAAAGTCCTCTACTTCGGCACGCCAGTTGTGCTGATCAGCACGCGCAACGCTGATGGAACGGCGAATCTCGCGCCCATGTCGTCGGCGTGGTGGCTGGGCCAGCAGTGCATGCTCGGCATGAACACCGCCTCGCAAACCACCCAAAACCTGTTGCGGGAGCGCGAGTGCGTGCTGAACCTGCCGTCCTCGGATCTCGTGGACAAGGTCGACCGGCTCGCTCTGCTGACCGGGTCGCCAGTGAGGACACCGCACCGCATCGAGAAGGGCTACCGGTACGAGCCGGACAAATTCGGGGCCGCGCGCCTCACCCCGCTGGCCGCCGATCTGGTCGCCGCACCGGTCGTGGCCGAATGCCCGATACAGTTGGAATGCGAACTGGTGTCGGGCACGCCGTTCGACCGCGACAACGAGATCACCGCGCACACCGTCCGGGTGGTGCGCGCACATGTGGACGAGCGGCTCGTCGTTCCGGACACGCAGCACATCGACCCGCTCAAGTGGGATCCGCTGATCATGAAGTTCTGCGAATTCTTCGGTGAGGGCATCCGGGTGCGCTCATCACGGCTGGCCGTGGCGTGGCAGATACCGCAGACCGCACACGCTCGCCGAGTCGTCGCGGCCGACGCTCACCCGCACCGATGAGCGCTCATTGGTGGCGAGGGAATCCAATGCGTGCCGGATTCCTCCGGCGGCAGTTCGACAGCGTTGTGAGGATGCTCGAGGGCCCACTGCGCGGTCGACACGGCCGTAAGGAGGCCTGTCGCCGTTCGGGTGGACCCTTCGAGCGCCTCGACGAGGTGTCGCCGGCGCGATCCGGTGCGAGCTCGCCTGGAGTTCCGCGAGCCTGCTCGCGCTCACCCGCCGCTGGAGCGGCTCGTCACCGCCGGATGCCCCGGCCGTGGCGTAGGTGACTTCGGCTGGCTGCGTCAGTCCAGACAGAACTCGTTGCCCTCGGGGTCGGTCATCACGATGAAGCCGGTGCCCATCGGGGGAGCGGGTTCGTAGCGACGTACCCGGGTCGCTCCCAGTGCGACGAGCCGGTCGCACTCGGCCTCCAGCGCTGCCATTCGCTCCTCTCCCCGGAGGCCGGGAGCGGCCCGGATGTCGAGGTGGACGCGGTTCTTGGCGACTTTGTCCTCCGGCACCTGTTGGAAGAACAGCCGCGGGCCGTGCCCGGTCGGGTCCTCGAGGGCCGATCTGGTGTTGCGCTGGTCCTCCGGCACGCCGATCTCTGCGAGGAAGTCGTCCCACGCGGCCAGTGGGTCGGCGTCGGCGGGCAGATCGACTCCGGGCGGACTGGGATGGACGTAGCCCAGCACCTCGCGCCAGAACCTGGAAGGCTGGACACGGCGCCGGACCACCGCTCAGGGACTGGCCATGAGAGCAGAGCACGAGCCCTCCGAGCAACGACCGCCAACCACCAACTGCGGGCGCGCTGAGTGGACTGTCAGCCAACAACTCGGTGGAATCGTCGGTGCTCCACAAGACCGCGGCGCCCACCGTGAGCCCAGTGCCCCCAAGACCACCGAGATCCTGCCTCGTCATCGCCGCGCGGCGCCCTTCATCAATGCCGACCAGCCCGCGGCGACATTTCCTGGCAGCCCCACGCAATCGATCACTGCGTGTCCGTTTGGATGCCTCAGTCGGTGATGGTCACAACGTGCTTGCCCACGACACCGCCGCGCTCGAAGGCCGTGTGCGCGGCGGCGATGTCGGTCAGCGGGAACACGCTGTGCACCACTGGCAGGAGCGCACCGGAGGTGACGTGGGCGGCCAGGTCACTCAACAGGGCGGAGTCGGGATTGGCGCTGAACGCGCGGATGCGTCGGGAACCGTGCACCGCCGACGCCGCGATCGCGGCCAGGGCACGGACCGACAGTCCGACGGTGACCATCCGGCCGCCCTCGTCCAGCCTGCTGCGGTAGCAGCGCAACTCGGAGCCGACCGTGTCGACGATGACGTCGAACGGTCCGATCTGGTCCGAGGTGGTGCTGCCGTAGTCGAGGACCTCATCGGCCCCCAAGTCACGTAGTGCCGTGGCATGACGGCCACGGGCCAGCGCGGTGACGCGACCGCCCATCGCATGAGCCAGCTGCACGGCCGCGGTGCCGACACCGCCGGCCGCGCCACGGACCAGGACCCGCTCACCGTCGGCCAGTCCGACACAGTCGCGTAGCGCGATCAACGCGGTGCTGCCCGCGACGACCAGGGACGCCGCCTCCACCGCCGTGACCCCGGTCGGGGCGGGGCTGATGCGGCCGGCGGGAACCACGACGTACTCGGCCGCCCCAGCCACGGTGTGCCGCTTCCGGGGATGCACCATGCCCCACACCCGGTCACCCGCGCGGCAGCCCTGCACACCTGGGCCCATGCCGACCACGACACCGGCGAAGTCCAGGCCGGTCCCGATGGGGAATGTGCTGCCCGACACCACCTTTACCCGACCTGTGCGCACGAGTGCGTCGTGTCCGTTCACGCTGGAGGCCTCGACCGCCACCAGGACCTCGCCGGTGCCGGGCGCGGGTCGGTCGATCTCGCTGACCCGCAGGACATCCGGGGTACCGAAGCTGGTGATCTGTGCGGCCTTCATCCGGGGGTTCCTTCCGCGATCCGGCTGGGGTGGCACCGATCCTGAGTCCTGCTCGAGATGTAATGGTTGGTTCGCCTTGTCCCTAGGTCTGCCAGACCCACCGTCGTGGGGCGCCGCTCGGGCATACTGGCCCGGTGACCGACGACCCCCGCCGCGCGCTCGCCGATTTCCTGCGGACCCGGCGAACCCGGGTGCGGCCGCAGGATGTCGGATTGGAACCGGGTCCGCGGCGACGCGTCGCGGGGCTGCGCCGGGAGGAGTTGGCCCTGCTGGCCGGGGTGAGCACGGACTATTACCAGCGCATGGAGCAGGGCCGTGACGTGCGGCCCTCTGAGCAGGTGCTGGACGCCATCGCCCGGGCGCTGAACTTCTCTGCCGAGGAGTCCCGGCACCTGCACAGCCTCGCCGCGGCCGCGCGTACACCGCCCCGCCCCGCACGCTCGTACCCGCCGGAGGAAGTGCCGGCGTCCACGCTACGGCTGCTGCACACGACAACCTCGCCGGCCTTGGTCGTCGGCCGCTTTCTGGACGTGCTGGCCTGGAATCCGCTGGCGGGTGCCCTGCTGGGCGCGTTCACCGATCTGCCGTGGGTCGAGCGAAATCTGTTGGCGTTGTTGCTGGGCCCGGAGGCCGATCAGGCGTGTCCGGAGCGGGCGGCCTCGGTGGCCGAGCTGACCGGGATGCTGCGGGCTCAGGTCGCCGCCGAACCAGGTCATCCCCGCGCGGTGGAACTGGTGGGTGAACTGGCGGTGCGCAGCGACGAGTTCGCGACATTGTGGGCCCGCCACGACGTGCAGGACACCACTCGAGGTCGGATGCGCGTCTGTCATCGCCTGGTGGGGGAGTTGAACCTGGACTGGGACGCCTACCCGATGCCGGGCGCCTCTGGGCCCGTGCTGATCGTCTACACCGTCGAGCCGGGCGGCCCGGACGATGAACGACTCCAACTGCTGGCGGGCTTGCTCGACACCGCCGGTGCGGGCGCGTGACGCGTACGGCGGTCGTGATGCTCCGGCCTGCTCGCCACTGACGCCAATGCCGTCGCCGCGGGAGCCGGTGAACGGCTACGGCGCCTGGTCGATCAACAACGATGCGATGTTTCTGCGGGCGAGGCCCTGTCCAGCGCCTGCACACCGACAGGGCCGCTGGCGCGCTGGCCTACAGCTATGACGAACTCACCCGTCGTCAGGCGAACGTGCTGCACGTCGAGTCCGTAGCGGACACGGTTTCGGAGTGCGGTTCTAGGTTGCCGCGCAGACGCAGGAGACGGACAAACGCCGCAGATGCGGTGGCCGGGTGAGCTTGAGGGTCCGTAGCCATGTCGCCGATCATGAGGTGTTCGGCAAGCTCGGCGGAGTACTGGCTCGCCGGGCCAACATACCGTGCCGGCTGGTAGCGAGGGTGGGTCTGTCAATCCCAGGACACAGCGAACGACCGTGATCCCGAGACAGGCCTGCAAGATCTGTGGCATACCTGCCGATCACGGAAGGAACCTGCCATGCAGGCCGCGCAGATCGCCCGGTTCCGAGCACTCGACGTGCTACGGATCTTCGACATCGAACGTGCCGGATAAGGCAGTGCTCGGATTTCGACTCTTCCTCGGCGACCCCGTGTTCGCCCGGTTGGCCCATGCGATCAGGGACGGGGTGCTTCTTGCTTGCTGACAAAGGAGTTCTGACCGTCGACACGATCCGTCTGGGCCTGGCCGCGAGGGACAAGGCCGACGCGATCGACCAGTGCGGCGCGGTGTTGGTGGAGGTGGGCGCCGTCGAACAGCGGTACGTCGCGGCGATGCACGAGCGCGAGTGCACGGTGTCGACCTTCGTCGGCCAGGGCACGGCCCTTCCACACGGCAGCGCCACCGCTCGCCGGCACGTGCGGCGGACGGCCGTCGCCGTGCTGCAGTTTCCATACGGCGTGGACTGGGACGGCGACCACGTGTCGATCTGCGTCGCGATCGCCGCCGTCGGCGATGAGGACAGCGACCTGCTGTCCACGCTGGCTACGATGCTGCTCGACGAGTGGCGGATCACCGAGCTGCGTCTCGCTCGCGACGCCGCGACCGTGATGGGGTTGTTCCTGCCGCCCGACGTCAGGCTGGATACGCGCCCGTCAGTCGCGCGGTCGCGAGTTCCACCCTGGACCGGTAGCCGGTCCGCTGGAACAGCCGGCTCAGCGTACCTTCCACACCCTTCTCGCTGATCTGCAGCACCGGGGCCGGTTGTCGGTTCCTGAGCCTGTCGCCCGTAACGCCGCCCGGCCGTCGATGGTGCGGCTCTTCGTCACCCTTCGGCGGAAGCCCTGGACCCCGCGCACCCCGCACACGAGTGGATCCTCAACCACTACGACAGCCTCACGACCTGGCGCACCGCCGCCGTGTTGCCACGATGGACGGCCTGCAGCAGCAGCGGCGCGCCACGAGCGCGGGCTTCGACATGGCCGAGGAGTTCCGCCGCTACGTCGAGAGCCCGAAACACACCTGGAAGGCCTGAACTCACGCCCGGTCGGCGTTTGGACCGCCACGTCAACGTCATGGGCCAACACGCGATCCTCCCGTCGCAGCCTGCGCGGGGCCTGCTGCCGTTGCACGGCCCGGCCACGGTGGAGGAGAGCGACATCGACTTTTGACCGTGCGTGACCTGGAGAACACGGTCCGATGCTCCTGGTGGCGATCGAGAGTCCGGTGCTGGACCAGACGGTCCTGGTCCGCACGGTCACCGGCAGGCAGGGTCTGGTGGCGCAGTACAACAATGTCGCAGTGACGGTTGGCGGCCTTCGACGTGGAGGACGACCTCATGCCGTCGCGTGGAGTGCATGAAACGGATCCGTGCATTCGGCGTGACCGTGTGCGGACTTGCGGGTGTCGGGAGCGGGCCGGTGACCGGCGGGCTCGGGTGTGGGAGGCGCCGCGGGCCGGCTTCTGCGGAACGGGGCGAACGACCACAGCAAGTTCCTGGCCCCGCAGGCTCCCGACTTCCGGCCTGGGCACTCCGTCCGAGGCGGCTCGTGATGTTCATCGTCGGACTCTGCTGGACGCACCATCGACATAGCTAAAAGGTGTATGGTTATGTCAGGGTAGTGGCAGCGAGGTCCGTCGATCCGTCCAGTGCGAGGAGTAGCCATGGCACGGCAGGCACTTCGGTACGCGGTACGCGTTTCCGACATGGCGGAGTTGCCGACTCCGTCACCCGTGCAGTCGCCGCGCGGCGAGGTGCCGCACTGGTCGCCGATGGCCAGCACGCTCATCTACGGCGACACCGAGGCCGTCCTGGTCGACCCGCCGCTCGCCGCCTATCAGGCGGAGTCTCTGGCCGAGTGGGTGGCGGCCTTCGAGCGTCCGCTGACGGCTATCTATTCCACTCACGGCCACGGGGATCACTGGTACGGCACCAGCACGCTGCTCGAACGCTTTCCGAACGCTGTGCCGTACGCCACCGACGGCGTCATTGCGGAGATGCACAAGGGAACGCCTGGCGGGCAGCCGAGCGCCTTGTTCGCCAGCCTCTTTCCCGGCCAGCTCCCCGACACCCGGGTGACCGCCCGGCCGCTTCCCGACGGCGGGCTCACCGTCGACGGGCACGAGCTGCGCGCCGTGGAAGTCGGTCACAGCGACACCGATCAGTCCACGGTGCTGCACGTGCCGTCGCTCGGCCTCGTCGTCGCGGGCGACGTCATCTACGACAATGTGCACCAGTACCTCGGGGAATCCGCCGACGGCGGCTTGGAGGCGTGGCTGCGCGCCATCGACGTCGTCGAGTCGCTGGAACCGCGTTCCGTGGTCGCCGGTCACAAGGACGAGAACGCCGGCCGCGGCAACAGTCCGGTGATCATCGACGAGACTCGGCAGTACCTGCTCGCGGCGGCGGAGATCCTGGCCGGCGAGCCGACTCGGCTCTCCTTCTTCGACCAGGTTCTCGCGCGTTTCCCGGACCGGGTGAACCCGACCACCGTGTGGCTGTCGGCGCTCCGCCAGCTACCGGCCTAGGGCGTGTCTGACAAAGCTTTGGTCCACGTGACCACGGCGTGCAGGACGATCGCCGCCCGGTAGACCACAGCAAGCTTGTCGTACCGGGTGGCGATACCCCGCCACTGCTTGAGGACAGCGAAGCCATGCTCGATCACATTGCGGCCCCGATAGTCCGCCGCATCGAACGCCGGTGGTCGGCCACCCCTAGACCCCCGACGAACTCGGTGTCCGGCCTGGTCGGCCGGCTCCGGGATGACCGCACGAATCCCACGCGAGCGCAGATGAGCCCGGATCGCCCGCGACGAATACGCTTTGTCACCCCGTACCCGGTCCGGCCGGGTCCGCGCCCGGCCTCGACCCAGACGAGGAACCCGCAGATGCCCCATCAGATACGGAAACACCGGGGCATCGCCGGCCTGTCCGGGGTCGATCAGCACCGCCAACGGCCGACCGTGCCCGTCCACCAGATGATGGATCTTGGTGGTCCACCCGCCCCGTGAACGTCCCAGCGCGTGATCAGGCGGCTCAGTCAGCGGATTCGTGTAGTTCGACCCAGCCCCCTACGTCCCGGGTGATGGCAGTGGCGTGCTAGTGGGCCCGGGCGATCGTGGAGTCCACCGACACCGACCAGTCGACCTGCCCGGCCGCATCAGCCACCGCCAGCAGGCGGGACAGCAGCACATCCCACGTGCCGGCGGCCGACAGCCGACGGTGCCAGGTCCAGATCGTCTGCCACGGCCCGAACACCGCGGGCACGTCCCGCCAGGCGATCCCGCACCGGTAGCGGCAGATGATGCCTTCGATCATCGACCGCGCGTCGGCGAACGGCCTGCCCTGCCGATGCGTCCGCGCCGGTAACAGGTCCTCGATCAACGCCCACTGCTCGTCAGACAACAGCTGGAACCGTGTCATGACGATCAGGATCCCAGCACCCACCAAGATGTTTGTCAGACACGCCCTAGACCGTTGGCGTCCCAACACTTTCGGCAGGACGAACCGATCACCTGATCGGCCGGCTCGATCCCACATGGGACACCTTGGTTCACGGCGTCTTCTTGATGAGTTTGCCGTCGGCTCCGACGACGAACCACGCGTTGTCGACGTTCTGGCCGTCGACGTCGCCGGGCCCCTGGTCGCCGACGTAGTAGTAGAGCAGCCACGAGCCGTACTTGGCTTGTTCGACGCCGTCCGTTCGTTTGGTCTCCGACAACAGCTTCCCGTCCACGCCGTCGCCCGGCGTGAACGCCTTGTCGGAGACCAACGCGGGCCAACTGGCCAGACAGTCTTTCGCGCAGGCGCTGTTGCCCGTTTGGTCGTTGGTGAACGCGTAGAGCGTTCTACCCGACAGGTCCGTGAGGATCGGCCCCAGACTGGACTGCCCGACCCGCACGCCGACCGCGTCTCCCGGCGTCGGGCCCGCCGCAGTGCTGGTGGGCGACGTGCCGCAGGCCGCGAGGCCGCTGAGCAGGACAACGCCGAGCAGGGCGAGACGAGCGCGCATGATTGCTCCCTGATGAGGTCGATCGTGGATTCGTGACACACACGGACGGTCGGTGGCTTCGGTTCACTACGAACTCGGATGAACCGGTACGCGCCGGAGTTCGTGTTGGTGTCGAATCAACTCCTCAGGTCCGTCCTGAAAGGACACATCATGCGAGTGCGCATCCTGGCGCTCACGGCGTTGACCGCCGGTCTCGGCCTGCTCGGCGCGGCGGCGGCCGCCGCGGACCCGATGCCGGGAATGCCCGGCATGGACATGCCCGGCATGACCGACAGCAAGGCGCCGCCGACACCGGTCCCGTCGCTGTCGTCCGCGATCGACCGGTCCAGGCAACGACCGGTGTTCCTGGCGGCACAGCTGAGCGGGGCCAACGAGGTGCCGGTCGCGGGCAAGCCGCCGGTCGGTGACCCGCGGGGCAGCGCCACCGGACTGGTGGAGATCCAGGGCGACAAGGTGACGTTCGCCTTCTCGTGGAAGGGAATCAGCGCGCCGACCCTGGGGCACATCCACCAGGGGGCGGCCGGCGTCAACGGCGACGTGAAGGTGCCGCTGTTCACGACGCCCATGCCGGCCAGCGTCACTGCCGCCGCGGGCGCAGTCACCATCACCGATCAGGCCACTGCCGACGGGCTACGGACCAACCCGTCCGGTTTCTATCTCAACCTGCACACCGCCCAGTTCCCCGGCGGTGCGGTGCGCGGACAGTTGGCCCCGCTGCACGGTTCTTCCGACCTGCTCCAGCTGCTGCAGGGCGGCGGCCTGCACGCGTTTCTCACCGGCCACCAGGAAGTCCAGGTCCCCGGGCAGCCGCCGGTCGGCGACCCCAGGGCGAACGCCGTCGCCTTCATCCAGCCCGGTGGCACGTCCGTCGGTTTCGCCTTCGCGTGGAACAACCTCCAGCCGACGCTCGCTCACATTCACAAGGGTGTGTTCGGGCAGAACGGCCCGGTGGTAGTGCCACTGATCGCCAGCGCCGTGCCCGCCGGCGTGTTCGCCGTCGCCGGCGCCGCGACCGGAGTGGACCCCGCGCTGGTCGCGGACATCGCCCGGCATCCGTTGCAGTACTACGCCAACCTGCACAGCGCGCAGTTCCCAGGTGGCGCGGCACGCGGTCAGCTGTTCTGACACGGCGGTGTCGCCCGTACGTCGAGGACCGACGGGCGACACTGGGCCATCCCCGAGCGCCGCCGACGAGGGAACCTGACATCCATCGCGGAACATCGCCGCCGCCGACCTACCGCGACCGCCGAGGACCTCACCCGCTCAGTTGGCAGACCCTGTGGTGAGTGCGCTGGCGGCGCACAGCGTTCCCCAGAGTCCGGCCACGGCGGCGGCTTTCTGCCGCGCCCGCTGGTCCGGCAACCCAGCCCGAGGCAGACGGCGTCGGCGAGGTCGCACGGCTTGGCCAACAGTGCTGGCCAAGCGATCAGGCCGACGCCGTATGCCGCGGTCACCGCGCCCAGCAGCCGGGGGAACACGGTCATCAGCGATTCTCCCCTTCAGGGTGGTTTGACGGCCGAGGACGTGCGCCAGCGCCTGGTGCACGTCCTCATGCCGGCGGAAGCGATAGCAGGCTGGCTGGCGCCGGCCAGCTCATCGGCGCCTTCGGCGCCGAGCAACAGGCATGGGCCCGCTATCCGAAACCGATCCGAAAACGATTCATCGCACAGCCGTGGTCGAGCGACATCGTTAGGCACGAGGTCGCCCGTCCCCTGCGCCCGGCAAACGGTTCACCGGATGGGGCTGAGCACCGTGAACTCGCCGTCGGCCCGCTCACAGAGCACGCGACCCACCGGGCTTGGCGCTGTGAGACAGATTGGCAGCTCCGCGCGACGCGCCAGAGGGGCATAGGAACCTGGAGGCTGAGTGCCTGAAAGACCTCCGGCGCACCCAGCCTCAGAGCGATGGACGGTTAACCACAACGCTCGCTCATGCCACGGGAGCCGCGCAGTGGTGTCCGCTCACGCCGACGAGCGAGCACGTGCAAGGATCCACCTCGTGGAAGCGGAGATCGTTTCGCGTGCGACGACCGCGGCAACAGCACTGGCGGGAGAGCTGCGTCTGCGGGTCGACGACGCAGTCGTGATTCACAATTCGAACAAACTCGCCCTACACCTGCTGCCGTGCGGCGTGTTCGCCCGAGTAGCACTGGTGGGGCAAGAGGTAGCTGCGCTTGAGGTCGAACTCGCTATGCAACTCGCTGGAACCGCGAGCCCGGTCGCCGCGCTGGAACCCCGGATTGCGCCGCGGGTCTACGAACGCGACGGCTTCGCCGTGACCTTGTGGACTTACTACGAGGTCGTGGCGCCTGACCTGCACTTCCCGGACGCATACGCAGACGTTCTCCGACGCCTGCACACCGGCATGCGATGCTTTGGGGCTCGCAAAGTCATCGTCGCAGGTGGAAGCCTGCGTGCACAGCCCCCCGGTGGCAGCTGAGATGCTGCCCCGATGATCGTTTCGATACTGTATCGAGCAACGCGCGCGCTGCTGTCCGTACCGGCGGTACTGCTGCGTAGGGACACCGCCACCAAGGCCGAACTGCTCGTGCTGCGGCACGAGAATGCGGTGCTGCGACGACAGTTCAACGGTCCAAGCCGCTACGAACCCGCGGATCGGCTCTGGCTGGCCGCGCTGTCGTCGCTACTGCCGCGCCACCGCTGGCGCAGTGTCTTCCCGGTCGCCCCGGGGACGCTGCCGACCTGGCATCGCAGACTGGTCGCCAGGAAGTGGACTACACCGCCCGACGCCAACGCACCGGCCGCCCACCTACTGTGGCCGGGCTCAAGAAGTTGACGCTGCGCTTGGCACGGGAAAACCCACGGTGGGGCCACCGCAGAATCCAGGGCGAACTGGCCTGGCTGGGGCATCGGATCGCACCGTCTACGGTCTGGAAGATCCTGAATGCAGCCGGTATCGACCCCGCTCCGCGCCGCACCGGCCCCAGTTGGCGTGAGTTCCTCACCGCCCAGGCCGAGGGGATCATCGCTGCGGACTTCTTCCATGTGGACACGATCACCGGCAGACGGCTGTACGCGCTGGCGTTCCTCGAGCATCACATCCGCACGCTCCACATCACCGGCGTCACCGCGCACCCGACCGCGCAGTGGGCGACCCAACAGGCCCATGACCTCGCCAACGACCTGGATAGCCGTGTCGAGTCCCTCCGCTTCCTCCTCCGCGACCGAGACAGCAAGTACACCGCCTCCTTCGACGCTGTCTTCGAAGCAGACGAGATGAAGGTGCTGCTCAGTGCGCCTCAGGCTCCGCGCATGATTGCCCACTGCGAGCGAGTGATCGGCACCATCCGCCGAGAGGTCCTCGACCACGCTCTCATCATGAACGAGGCCCACGCCGAACAGGTCCTCGCCGAATACCAGGAGCACCACAACAGGCATCGACCACACCGGTCCCGAGACCAGCGGCCACCCGACGCCCAAGAGCACCCCTGTCCCGTCCGGGACTTCGAGGCCCGCAGGGCTGGTACGCACCCGCGTCCTCGCGGGGGGTCATCAACGAGTACCGCTACGCCTCCTAAGCTGCAGCGACGACTTTTCGATGCTGATGGCCTTCTCGTGGCCGCCGGGCACGAAGACGGCCGGGTCGAGGATGGCACCGAGTTCGGCGAAGCCCTGGCCGGCGGCGGCGCGTGGTGTGACGCAGTCTCATGTGAGGTGGCCGAGCGTGTCGAGCTGCCGTCGGATGCGGTCGGCCTCCTGGGTCCGGTCCTGATCGCGGTAGAGGTCGAGCGCCTGCTGCCAGGCGGTGCGGGCTGGTTCACGGCGGCCGAGGGCGACGTGAGGGTGTCCGAGGGCGGCGAGGATATCGGCGGAGAAGAACGTGTTGCCGAGGCGGCGGTTCAGGGTGAGGGCCTGTTCATAGAAATCGACGGCTCGCTGGTAGTGGCCGGTGTGGTGCTCGATGTAGCCCAGGCTGTCCAGGGCGGCGGCGAGGCCATCGGGGTTGTCGTGGTGTCGGTGCAGGGTCACGGCGGCCTGACAGTAGGTGCGAGCGGTGTCGTAGTCGCCGAGGCGCGCGGCGTACCAGCCCACTGCGTTGAGCGCGTAGGCCTCCGGCACCGGCTGGTCGAGGGTCCGATACAGGTCCAACGCGCGCATGGCATGCTCCAGCGCCCGCTGGTCGTGTCCTCGTCGCGCCCAGGCTCTGGCGAGCTGGCGGTGGGTGTGGGCCTGCTCGACAGGTTCGCCGCCGATCGTCGTGGTGGCCAGGGTCAGGGCCCGGTCGAGGTGGGCGATCGCCTCGTCGTGGTGTTCGAGGCCGGCGTACGCGACACCGAGCAGACGGTGGGCGCGGATGAGGGTGACCGGGTCGGGCAGGTGCGCGGCGGCTTCCGTCGCGGCCTGCCACACCGCGAGCGCGTCGTGGCGGCGGGCTCGCCGGTCGTGGAACGTGCTCAGGGCCCAGGCGAGCTGCCACACCGTGGGATGCCACGCCTGCGCGGCGGCGACCTGCTGGGCGGCCAGCAGGTTGGCGTGCTCGGCCCCCAGCCATGCTGCCGCTGCCGACGCGTCGATCAACGGGTCGACGCCCGGGACGCGCGGGGTGGGCGGGAGAAGTTGGATGAGCGCACGGTGGGGGTCCAGCAGGCGGTCGGCGGTGTGGGCGGTGTCGGCGTAGAAGTCACACAGCCGGCGTAACGCCTCGTGCCGCTCGGCCGGGCTGTCATGGGTGTCGGCCTGTTCGGCCGCGTAGGCGCGCAGCAGGTCGTGGCTGGTGTACCGGCCGGGCGTGTGCTCGGTCATCAGCTGAGCGTGTGTCAGTTCGCCGAGGGCCCGGCGGGCGCGGTCGGCGTCGAGGGCCGCTAGTCCGGCCGCCGCCGGCAGGCTGACGTCCGGCCCCGGGTTCAGGCCCAGCAGCCGGAACAGGCGAGCCGCCGGCGGGCTGAGGGTCTGGTACGACCAGGAGAATACGGCGCGCACGTCCGCCGCGGCCTCGCCGACGGCGAGGGCGTCCAGGCGCCGGCGGGTGTCGCGCAGTTCGTCCACGAGATCCGGCAGCGGACGTGTCGGACGCAGGGCGGCGTGGGCGGCGGCGATGTTCAGGGCCAGCGGCAGACGCGCGCACGCCTCGATCAGCTCGCCGGCCGCCCGCTCATCGGCGAGAACGCGCTCGTGTCCGAAGCGGTGGATGAGCAGGATCCTGGCCTCCTGCTCGGTGAACAGATCCAGGGTCACCGGCACGGCGCCGTTCAGGGCGACGAGGCCGCCGAGCCGGTCGCGGCTGGTGACCAGCACCAGGCAGCCGGGCGCGCCGGGCAGCAGCGGCCGCACGTGCTCGACATCCCGCGCATTGTCCAGCAGCACCAGCATCCGCCGCTCGGCCAGCTGCGAGCGGTACAGCGCGGCCTGATCGTCGGGACGGGCCGGGACCAGCCGCGCGGGCACGCCGAGCGCCTCCAGGAACCCGCGCACCGCCGTAGCCGGCGCCACCGGCGCGCCGGACGGATCGAAGCCGCGCAGGTTGACATACAGCTGCCCGTCGGGGAAACGGTCGGCGTTCTGATGCGCCCAGTGCACCACGAGCGCCGTCTTGCCGATGCCCGCAGTGCCGCCGATCACCGAGGTCACCGCCGCCCCGCTTTCAGAGGCCTGACTCAGCAGCTCGGACAGCACCTTGAGCTCATCTGCGCGGCCGACGAAATGCCGTACGTCGGCCGGCAACTGTCGCGGCACCACGGACTGACCGGCCAGCGGCGACATGCTCGCCGAACGCGGCGACGTAAGCAGATCGGCATCCCCGGCCAGAACACGCTCGTGAAGCTGCCGAAGCTCGGGTCCGGGCTCGATACCCAACTGGTCTATCAGCACCTGGCGTGCGTCTTGATAGACCATCAGAGCCTCGGCCTGGCGCCCGCCACGGTACAGGGCGAGCATCAGCTGCACGTGGAAACGCTCGCGCAATGGGTGTTCGGCGATCAGGGTCCGCAGATGCGGGATCAGCCGGTCATGCCGTCCCAGGCGCAGCTCGGCCTCGGCCCTCCATTCCAGCATCTGCACGCGTTGCTGATCGAGGTGTGGCGCCCACGCGTCGCGTAGCGTCTGGCTAGGCACATCGGTCAGGGGCGTGCCGCGCCACAGGGCCAGCGCCTGGCCGGCTGCGGTCGAGGCCCTGGCCCAGTCGTCGGCGCGGATGGCCACACCCACGTCCTGGCAGAGCACCTCGAACCACGAGGCGTCCACTTCGTCGGCGGACGCCTCGATCAGGTAGCCGGGGGCACGCGTGCGGATCCGCGCCCCCGCCTCGGGCCCGAGCGCCCGGCGCAGTCGCACGATCAGGCCGCGTACCGCCGCCGGCGCCCCCGCCGGCGGGTTGCGGTCCCACACGATCTCGCTCAACTCGTCGACCGGCACCGGCTGGCCCGCATGCCACAGCAGCGCCGCCAACAGCGCCCGCAGCCGACCCGCCGACACCAGCGACGGTTCTTGCACATCCTCGGCGACGACCCGCAACGGGCCGAGAACCGCGAACCACACCGACGCCCCCTCGCCAAGACGGCGAGCCCCGACACTCGCCCCCGCCGGTAGCAGGCGATCTCACACGGATATCGCAGAGATCTCACACGACCTGACCACTCTAGTCAGGCGCCATCGGCCACACCAAACGACAGTGACGGACCACTGGAGCCACCATCACAAGAAAGGGACCCATTTCATGCGGAGACTTCGCGTCACACTGGCGGCAGTCGCGCTCGCCGGCCTTGGAGCACTCGGCGGCATCGCCACCGCCACCTCAGCCGCCAGGGCAGCGGAGCCGAGCGCCACGCCCGCCACCCTCAGGCGCAGCCGGTCCGATTCGACGCCGGCCAGTGGCTCGCCCTGCCACAGCTCCAGTGCGTCGGCGAAGTGGCTGGCGGCACGATCCCAGTCGGCCGCCGCGTAAGCGGCGTACCCGCGCTCGCACAGCGTCTCGAACCGGCGCAGGTCCAACTCATCAGCCCGGAGATCGAACACATAGCCCGGCGCGGCAGTCCGGATCCGCGGCGCGACGGAAGCGCCGACGACCTGGCGCAGCCGGGTGAGCATGGTCTGCAGCGCGGCGCGCACCTGCCGGGGCGGATCGTGATTCCAGACGTAGTCGGCCAGCGGGTCCACCGACACCACTGTGCCGGCGTGGACGATCAGCGCCGCCAGCAGCACACCGCCGCGACCGGTCGGCACCGGGCGGGTGACACCGTGGTCGTCACAGATCCGCAGCGGACCGAGCACGACGACATCCACGACTCCCCCCGAAGCCCGCCGGCCACGCACATGATCTTGTAAGCCACTGGTAAGCGGTCCGTATGCGTGGACCGGCAGTGTGGCCGCACGCCGTCCCGGTGGGCGGCCCGATACGGCGAGTCCACCGCAACCGTGGCGGAGGACTCACCTCTCGGCGATCACGAAACCCATGTGATCAAGCTCCACCGCACACGATTCGCGGCCCCTGACCGCCTCGCCATCCTCGTCGCGGCGTGACGCGGCGATCGGCGCCACCACCCGGGCCCGTCGGCGATCCCTGCTCCGCCGCGCCCACAGCAAGCCCTGGTGCACCACCTGCCCAGGGAACGACCACCAGAGGGGAACCCATGGGACTGGGAACGAGATATTTGCGCAGATTGTTGGGCGTCACGGTGCTCGCGGTGGCGACCCTGACGTTCGCGACCACGACCAACGCCAGCGCGGCGGCGCTGCCGATCCTGCACTCCGGCATGACCGGCACCGGACAGGAAGCGCATCAGTGCACGGTGATCGGAAATGACGGCACCACCGAGGGGGTGGTGTGCATCGACATCCTCACCGGGGTCTACGAGAGCAACAGCGGTCCTGGCACCTACGCCAAGGACCAAGCCGAGGTGTTCTGCCAGAACATGAACACCAACCAGCCGGTTCAGTGCGCGAATGCCCTGGTCACGTTCGGTCTCTACAACGCGGCCGGGGGTGCCAACTCCGGTACCTACGAGTGCGGGCACTCCTACGGCCCGTGTTCCGGCGGGCGCAACTACTACACCAACACGACATTCGACTACCCGTGGTCGAGCTGGTCCGACAGCAACTGCGCCGCCAACGTCAGCGGACCGACTTCCGTGTGGGCCGTGGCTTTCGGAAGCAATGACAACACCGTCATCGAACTTCCCGGCTCGGACAAGTACGTGTCGTTGACCAGTGGTAACGACGGAACCAACGAGTCCAGCGGCCACTACTTCATCTGCCCGTAGCTTTCGCTGCACTGCTCGCTGTCTCTTCGACCTCAAGGAGTTCACGTGCGGATTCGAACGATGGCCGCGGCCGCCGCGGTGGCGGTCACGCTGGTCCCGACGCTGGCGGCCACCGCCGACGCGGCACCGGCCAAGCCCCTCGTGTCCCCCGTATACTACCTCCACAGCGCCAATGGCGGTCACTGTCTCGACGCGGAGAACGACGCCGGCGGCCAACCGTGGAACGACGGCGACAAGGTCCAGATGTGGCACTGCATCGGCGCCGATCTGCAGCAGCAGTGGGCCTTCTACAGCGACGGCACCATCCGGAACAACAACGGGCTGCTCTGCCTGGACGCGGAGAACGACGCCGGCGGTCGGCCATGGAACGACGGCGACAAGGTCCAGATGTGGCACTGCCTGGCAGGTGACGCACAACAGCAGTGGACCTACTACGTCAACGGCGACGCCACCATCCGCAACGGCAACGGTGGCCTCTGCCTGGACGCCCAGACCGACGCGACCCACAGCCCGAGCACCGACGGCGACAGGGTTCAGGTGTATCACTGCATCAGCGGCGACGAACAGCAACGGTGGCTCTGGGAGCAGGTCTGACAAGGCCCGAGGCCGGTCGGCATCGCCGACCGGCCTCACGGTGGTAGGGCCGTTCGGCTCTTGACGATGATCAAGCAGCCGAGAGGTCCCGGGCATTGCACCTAGCTTGAGTTTAACCTGTTCGGCTGTGGGGTCCCAGAAGTCGGCCCACGCATCCGACCTGCGACGACAGGCACGATCAGCGGACACGGCATGATCGCCGGTCGTGGCGGTGCGTCTGCTCTACCTGATCTTCCTTCGGCGTGCGGGACTGCTGGTGCTGCTCAGCCGCTCGTCAGCATCCAAAAACGCCGAGTTACTGGTGCTCCGCCACGAAGTCACCGTGCTGCGCAGAAGCAACCCGAAACCGCGCCTGGACTGGGCCGACCGGGCTGTGTTCGCCGCGCTGGTCCGGCTGCTGCCCACAGGGCTCCGGCTACACCGGCTGGTCACCCCGGGCACGATCCTGCGCTGGCATCGGCGCCTGGTAGCCGCGAAGTGGACCTACCCACACCGCGTCGGCCGTCCGCCCATCGACGACGCGATCACGAGACTGATCGAACGCATGGCCACCGAGAACCACAACTGGGGCTACAAAAGGATTCAAGGCGAGCTACTCAAGCTCGGCCACCAGGTCAGCGCCTCCACCATCCGACGGATCCTGAAACGAGCGCGCATACCTCCCGCTCCGGACCGGCACACCGACACATCCTGGCGACAGTTCCTGTGCACGCAAGCCTCGACGATACTGGCGTGTGACTTCTTTCACGTCGACTGCGCGCTCACCCTCAAGCGGATCTACGTGTTCTTCGTGCTGGAAGTCGGCAGCCGCTACGTCCACATCCTCGGCACGACAACCAGTCCGGACGGCACGTGGACCACCCAGCAGGTCCGCAACCTCGTGATAGACCTCGGTGACCGAGTCGACGAGTTCAGGTTCCTCGTCTGCGACCGGGCAGGCCAGTTCACGGCCTCGTTCGACGCCGTCCTGACCGACGTGGGCATCACGACGGTGAAGATCCCGCCGCGTTGCCCACGGGCGAACTGCTACGCGGAACGGTTCGTGCGCACCGTCAGATCCGAGCTCACCGACCGCATGCTGATCCTGAGCCAGCGGCATCTGCGCGCCGTGCTCGCCGATTACGTCCGGCACTACAACGGTCGACGGCCGCACCGGTCCCGCGAACTTCGCCCATCACGGCCGACCCACCCGGCGGCGCCCCTCAACTCCCAGTGGATCAAGCGACAGCGGCTCCTGGGAGGCCTGATCAACGAGTACGAGCAAGCCGCGTAAAGCTACTGGTCAGAGCCGGTGGCTGACTTTTGGAACCCCACAGGCTGGTGGGCCACAGCGGCACGGCGGTGACGGAGGCGGTCTACCGCCACCAGATCAAGCCGGTGATGGAGGAGGGGGCGACGGCGATGGACCGGATCTTCCCGGGCAAGCCGAGGCCGTAGTCACGCAGATAGTCACTCAGCAAGGCAGAGGCCCTGCCACCTGTGATGGTGGCAGGGCCTCTGACCTGCTACTTCGACCGTCGGGACGACAGGATTTGAACCTGCGACCCCTTGACCCCAGTCGTGCCCGAATGACGCGCTGACCTGCGGAAACAGAGAATCTCCTGCGTGCTGTGGGTCTGTTGACGGCGGATGATGGGGGATTGATGCCGTTGCCGTAGGTACGTCGCTCCTGTTTCGCTCCTGCTCCTGCAGACCTACGAGACCGTCACGGTGGAGTTGTCTCCGGATTTGGGTTTGCTGCTTGACCTGCATGGACGTAGTTTTCGGCACGCACAGGATCGACCCGACCATGGACGCAGCCGGGATGGCGCACCGAACCGCAAGCATCGTCGCGTTCGTCTGCCTTCCGCTGGCCGTGCTCGCTTCGGTGCGCCGGGCGTTCCCTTACGCACCACGACGGCGACTGACTGCGCGGCTGCCGGAACCCGGACAACACGGTCCGGGCATCGACACCGGCCCCGAGCAGGGCGACATTGCCCACTGCGGCTCCTTCGTGATCGTTGCGGTTCCCCGGCCGAACACACATCGACACGACGACGCCGTCCCATGAGGTCGGCTGATCAACTCTCACCCTGCCGGACCAGCGCGAACCCACCCGGACGATAAAGAACAAGCTTAGGCCGGTGGAAGGCGGGCCGGCCGGCTCGGACCGCGACACAGATCCCGGCCGCCCCGAGCCCGAGGACGGCGGCCGGGATCAGGACGCGGAACCAGTCGTGTGTGCCGTACAAGGCGGACAGGTACGCCCCGAACACCGTCAACACTGCCCGGATCGCGTGCGGGGGCGCACATCGCGCCATGCGCACATCGCCGCAGGGATGGCGGTTGCAGAACTTCCCATCACCGTGGGACACGACGCCGGAAGAGCGTAGCTGTCGCGCGCGGAGCGTGGGCACCCTGGTGTAGGCAGGTAGAAGTGGCTCGTCGCTGGTCATGATCTAAAGAAGATCGAACTTCGATGGTGGTACGGGCCGGTAATGACCCGTACCACCAAGGCTTCCCGTCGACACCCTCGGACTGCGCCCAGCATGAGCAAAACGGACACGAGGCGACCACGCCGAGGCCCTGGAGGTTGCTGTACTCCTCTGCCGTACCGTCACCGCCTGGCCCTCGCAGACGGTGACGGTGCCGGCGTGGCCTGCGCTCGCTCAGGTGACCCGCGCGGCCACCAGGGTCTCGAAGGTAGAGGGCCGCAGGCCATCGGTACGGCCGGCGAAGTACCGCTGCTGGAGGTCTGCACGTGCGGGGTGGTCCACGACCTTCAGCCCGCACCGGCTGACCAGCCTCTCGATCTCGGATACCGGCCAGCCAGGCTGAAGAGGCTCGCCGGCAGCAGCCGCGATCGGCGTGTAGATCCGGGCGAATTCCGTCCCCGCGTCGTCGAGCACACAGTCCTCGGCCCGGTAGGAGAACACCACCTCAGACCCGGGAGCAGCCGCCGCGATCGTGCGCAACGTCGACTCGATCGCCGGTGCCGTCAGGTAGGGGGCGACGCCCGTCCAGCAGAACATCGCCGGCTGCGCCCAGTCGAACCCGGCCGCGCCCAGAACATCCTGAACCGGTCCGGCCTCGAAATCAGCCGGCACGAACACCTGCGAGGCGCTGAGCGGCAGGCCGAGCTCCCTGACCCGCTCGAGCTTCCAGGCCTGGGAGGCAGGGTGATCAACCTCGAACACCGTCAGCTCGCCGAGCAGATCCGGCCGTCGCCACGCGAACGAGTCAAGTCCCGCGCCGAGAATCACGTACTGCGTGAAGGCACCGGCTGCCAGCCGGTCCTCGGCGTACCGGCTGCGGGTGCAGACAGCCGCGCGGGACTCGCGGCGGACCGGGCGGGGGAACAGCGGATCGAACTGGTCTCGCAGCTGCTGCCATACCGGGCCGACAAGCACCAGGGCCAGCACATCGTCCAGTACCCACGGCGACGCCGTCTCCAGGCGAAACAATCCACGCGACACGGCCGCAAACATCGCCGTCCTGCTCGGCGCGCTTTCCATGCATTCCTCCTCGCCGGCCAGAACCCAGCATGCTGGCCACGCCCGCGCGCCCCGCGCATTTCACAGGATGCGCCTGAAGCGCCCTGACGGCCACAGCCAGATCGCCTGGCAGCCACGATCTGCTCGCCATCGGGATCCTCCAAAACGGCCGGGCACGCCGGCATCACAGCCGCCTGCACGCCACCACGTCCGGGACGCCACCAGGACCCCCGAGACCCTCCGACTCGACCCGGCGTGAATAGAACGGACATAACGCTATGCCGAGGCCTTGCGATTCCACTGCCTGTAGGATCCCGTTCCGCAGTGTTCCTCGACGGCGTGAACACCACACTGGCGGCGCGCGGTCCGAGTCCACTCAGAGCCCGCTCACATCACAGGTATCCCACGGTGCCGGCGGCACTCTTGTGCCCGCAGGTTCACTTGGAGGGCCGCGTGGAAATTCGGCTACTTGGGGCCATGGAGGTTCGCCTGCGCGGCCGGCCGCTGGCGCTCGGACCGCGCCAGCGGCGGCTGGTGCTCGCGTTACTCGCGTGCGAGGTCAACCGCGTGGTGGCGGTTGGCCGCCTGGTCGAGTTGGTGTGGCCGTCTTCGCCGCCCCAGTCTGCGGTGCATGCCATCCAGGTGAACGTGTCCGGTCTACGGTCCGTGCTGGCGGATACCGGTGGCCAGATGACGCTGGAGACGCACGGCGCCGGGTATCTACTGCGCGCCGATCCGCTGTCGATCGACCTCCACCGTTTCACCGCGCTGCTCACGCAGGCCCGGCAGACCAACGACGATCTGGGTCGAGTGGCGCTCATTGACGAGGCGCTCGCGCTGTGGCGTGGTCCGATGCTCGTCGACACCGCCTCCGAGTTTACCCAGCACCGGCTCGGCGCAGGACTGTTTGAGGCGCGCCTGGTCGCCATCGAGGACCGTCTCGATGCGCTGTTGCGGGTCGGTCGGCACGGCGAGGTTGTCGACGAATTGATTGGCTTGGTCGACGCTCACCCGACCCGCGAACGGCTGATCGGGCAGTTGATGCTCGCGCTGTACCGGGGCGGGCAGCCCGGCCAGGCGCTGGAGGTCTTCCGCCGTGCCCGCAAGCATCTCGCCGACGAACTCGGCATCGACGCGGGCGTCGAGCTGCGGCAGCTGGAGATGGCCATTCTCAATGCCGATGCCGCGCTCGCCCGCCCTTCACGGGCCGCTTCGGCTCGGTCCAGCCCGCGGTTGGGGTCCGGGAGCATGTTCGTCGGTCGCCGTCGCGAGCTGGCGCAGCTGGCCGAATGGCGGGCCAAGGCGATGTCCCGCCAGACCACGGTCGTGCTGCTGGAGGGTCCGGCCGGCATCGGCAAGAGCACGCTGCTGGACTCCTTTTCCAAGGCCGGCAAGGTGTTGCGCGGCAACGGGGTCGGCGACGAGGGTGCGCCGGCGTACTGGCCGTGGCGGCAGGTCTTCCGCCAATGGCTGGCCGGCGTGGAGCCGACCGTGGCCGCCGACACGCTGGGCGACGCCGCCGACAAGATCGCCCGGATCGTGCCGGAGCTGCACCGGTTCGCCGGTCGCGCCACCGAACTGCGGCCCGCGACAGCCGAGGAGCGGTTCGCGCTGTTCGACCAGGTCACCGAGTTCGTCACGCGGATGGCTGCCGACGGTCTGGTGATCGTGATCGACGACCTGCACTGGGCCGACCCGGCCTCGCTCCTGCTGTTCGGCCACCTCGCCCGGAGCGTGCACGCCCGACTGCTGCTGGTCGGGGCGTTCCGCCCGTACGAACTGCGCCAGATCCCCCGTGGCGTCGCCGTCCTGGCCGAGGTCACCCGGCTTCCCGGGGCCCGCCGGCTCGAACTGACCGGCCTGTCCACGGCGGAGGTCGCCGAGCAGTTGACGGCAGAACTCGGCCGGCCGTGCGAGCCGGACGAGGCCGCGACGGTGGCCCGCCGCACCGGCGGGAATCCTTTGTTCGTCAGGGAAATCGGCCGCCTTCGCCGTACTGATCCGAACGCCGTGCCGACCGGCGCCCGGGACGCGATCCACCAGTACCTGAGCGTGCTGTCCCCATCCTGCCGAGGGCTGCTCACCACCGCGTCCGTACTATCGACCGACATCGACCCGGTGGCGCTCGCCGCCGTGTCCGACGCGACCATCGAGGAGGCGCTGAACGCACTCGACGAGGCCGTCGCCGCCTCGGTGGTGGACCCGGGTTACCGGTTCGCGCACGACCTCGTGCGGGACTGCCTTGCGCTGGACCTCGCCGCCGCGGACCGGGCGCGGATCCACCTGCGGGCAGCGGAGGATCTCGAGGCCCGCAACGGCCATCCCGCTCAGATCGCCCACCACCGCCTCGCCGCATTGCCTCTGGGCGACGCGGCGGCCGCCACCGCCGCCGCGGTGCGGGCCGCCGAACAGGCGGTGTCCCAACTGGCCTACGAAGACGCCGTCCGCCTCTACGACGAGGCGATCCGCGCCAACGGCGGACCCGACGTGAATCTGCTGATCGGGAAGGCGACCGTCCACTACCAGTACTACGACGACGAATCTGCCCGCCAGGCCCGCGCGCAGGCGGCGGAGCTGGCCCGGGCCACCGGTGATGCCACCGGGTTGGCACGCGCCGCGCTGGGCCGGCTCGAACGGGCGGATCCGACCTGGCAGATGGATCCGGCCTGGCTGGACACTGTCATGCCGTGGTGCGAGCAGGCGCAGGCCGAGCTGCCCGAAGGCGACAGCGTGCTGCGCGCCCGGCTGCTCACACTGTGGGCGACGATCACGTTCTCGGCCGGCGACGAGAACGCCGCCGTGTGTGCCGTCGACGCCGCGTTGGCGATGGCGGAAAGACTGGGCTCGCCGGAGGCTCTGGCGGCCACGCTGTGGGCCCGGCAGCATGTGAACTCAGGCCCGGACGGCAACCACGAACGGCTCGCCCTAGGCACCCGCATGATCGGCCTCGCCGGCCGCATCGGCAGTTGGACCGCCGTGTGGGGGCATCTGTGGCGGTTCGACGCCCTGATGCAGTTGGGCCGCGTGCCCGAGGCCGATCTGGAACTGGACTTGCTCGAACCGGTGGTTGCCCGGCTCAACCGCCCGGTCGACCGCTTGCATCTGCACCGCAGCCGGGCCGGTGTACTCCAGGGACGCGGCCGGTTCACCGAGGCCGAGCGGCACCTGGCCGAGGCGGCCCGGCTCGCCGAACGCGGGCGGAACCCGTACGGCATCGCGGTGATCGCGATGGGCCGGGCGTTCATCGGCATCTCCACCGACATCGCGCCCGGGGCGGTCCCGGAGGACGTGCTGGACCGGGGCTTCGGCTGGCGGATCATGGCCCGGATCGCGCTGGCTGCGGTCAGTGTCGAGGTCGGGGACCTCGACCGGGCGCGTGAGATCTACCGTGGGCTGCCGCCTCTGGCCGAGGTGCCCAAGCCAGCCTGGTTCACGGTGCTGGTCCTCGCCCAGTATGGAGGGGTCGCCGCCGCGCTCGGCGACGTCATGACTGCCGACGCCGTGTACCGGGAGCTGCTGCCGCACGCCGACCTGCACATCACCGCCGGTGCCGGCGTGATGCTGACCAGCGGCTCGGCGCGGCACATTCTCGGTCTCACCGCCGCTGTGTGCGGCCGCATCGACGACGCCATCGACCACATGAGCACCGCCGTCGCCGTGAACACTGAGGCCGGGTTGGACGCGTGCGCCGCCGATTCCCGCTGCCAGCTCGCCCGGCTGCTTCGGCAACGTGGCGATCATGCCGAAGCCCAGCGGCACGCTCGGGAGGCCCACGCCGCCGCCGTCCGGCTAGGCATGCCGCGCCTCGTCGCCCGCGCGACCGCGCTGATGTGATGGACGAAAAGAGGACAGGTCCGCGCCGTCACTGCCGGGGGATGCCGCCGCACCTCGATGGCATGCTCAGCGCGCTGCGCAACGACCCCCATCCGCGCCCGGGCAGCCGGCGACGCTGCCCAGTACGATTGCCTTGGCGCCAGTCATGGTTCGCCCCATCGCTGCTGGACCTGCTCGCGAGTGGCCACGTCAAAGGAGTGCTGAATGGGGGTTGCTCGCGTTTCTCTGGTCGTCGGTGCCGCGTTGCTCGTGGCGACAGCGGTACTCGGTCTCGTCCCCATGACCGTGCCGCTTGACCGCGGGCACAGTGCGCCAACAACGTTGTCCTGCGGCACAGCACTGGCGGAGTCGGCCGAGTATCAGTCACTTCGGTCGGGCGGCGCACCTGAGACCACGCCATCGGCGTACGTTTTCATGTCTGCCGAGCAATACCAGGCTGTGTCGGCTTGCCGGAATGGCTTGCGGAACCTTCGGATCGCGGCTGGGGCTGCCTTGCTGCTCGCCATCGTGTGCGCCGTGGTCGCGCTGACCGCCTGGCGCCGAACCCGACGTCAGCTGGACCCGTCCTAAGGGCTTCTCATAACCCGATGGCAGACGCGACGCCGTGATCGTTAATCGTGGTGGGATGCAGGTGATCACGGCATAACGCCCGGAGTGGATCACGCCGTTCACCGGCCTACAGCCCGGCCAGTTCCGCTAGCTCGTGCGCGTCGTGGCCCAGCGCGGCGGGGACGAGATCGCCGACGGCCGCCCTAGCCGACCGCGTGCTACTGGTCGCCGCCTACTGGCGCACCAACCTCACGATGCGCCAGATCGGACCGCTGTTCGGCGTCTCGCACTCCGCCGCCCATCGCGTGATCGACACCCTCGACCCGCTACTGGCACTGCCCCCGGTCCGGTGCCGCCGGATCGACCAGGTCGCCATCGTCGACGGAACCTTGGTCCCCACTCGTGACCACCGACTGGCCGCACCCAGCAAGAATTACAGCTACTCCGCCAACGTGCAGGTCGCCATCGACGCCGACACCCGTCTGGTCATCGCCACCGGCGACCCATAACCGGGCAACCGCAACGACTGCACCGTCTACCGCACCTCCGGCATCGACCAGAAACTGGCCGGCCGCCCGGTGATGGCTGACGGCGGCTACCAGGGCAACCCCGACGTGATCATGCCCCACCGCAAACCCGCCGACGGCACACTGACCAACTGGCAGGAAGATCTCAACGCCATCCACCGCAAGGTCCGCGCCCGCGTCGAACACGCGCTGGCGCGGGTGAAGTGCTGGAAAATCCTGCGGGACTACCGACGCGCGGCCAGCACCCTGGCGGACACCGCCTCGGGCATCGCCCACCTGCACAACCTCCCCCTCACGGGCTGACCGCGAGTCGGTCAGTGGTCACTACCAAGAAAAGTCACGAGACACCCTTAGCTCGGCCCGGCTTAGCTTCCGGCCATGGCGATGACCAGTTGCCGCCCTTCGGACGCTGCTCGCACTCCAGCGCCGTCAGGGCGGGAATCGCCTCGGCCAACGGGACCGTACGGGCGATGGGCAGGCGCAGGGTCCGGGCCACCTCCTCCAGGTCGCCGGTCACCGGCCGGCCCATCATCGCCCGGAACGGGCCGGGCAGTGCGCTTCTGATCATTTTGGCCGGGGTTGGGACGATGTCGACGATGGTTCCGCCGGGCTTCAGCAGCGTTCGGGCCGCGGCGAAGGGAAGCATGCCGGGCGTGTCGAGGACGAGATCGAACCGTTCCGCGAGGGCGGCCGGGTCGAAGCCGAAACCCACGACCGGTTCGACGCCGAACTCGCGGGCCTCGTCGGTCGCTGGGTTGCGGCAGCTGCCGGCGACCGAGGCTCCCCGCGCCCGGGCGAACTGGGCGGCGGCCCGGCCCACACCGCCCAGGCACCCGTTGACGAAGACCGCCTGCCCGGGCCGGATTTCCGCCGCGGCCTGGTAGGCGGTCACGCCCACGGTCGGCAGGGCGGCGGCCTGCTCGCACGAAAGGTCCACCGGTTTGAGCACGACCGCCTTCTCCGGGGCCGTCACCATCTCGCCGAACGCCCCCGCCTGCCGGAACCGAGCCGGGCCGAGTACCGCGTCGCCGGCCTTCAGGCGGGTGACGCCGGCGCCGACCGCCTCGGCGACTCCGGCGAAGTCGTGCCCCATCGCCCGGGGAAAGGAGCGGCCGGTCATCAGCTTCATCTCGCCGTTGCGCATCTTCCAGTCCAGCGCGTTGGAAGCCGCCCCTCGGACGCGTACGAGAACCTCATCCGGACCCGGGCGTGGTGGCTCGAACTCAGCGAGCCGCATCACCTCCGGGCCGCCGTAGCGGTCGTATTGAAGGCGCTTCACGAGGCGTATTCGTTCGAGATCTCGGTGGCGTAGTTCTTCCAGAGCGGTTTCATGGTCTCGGCATTGACCGGCTGCCCGGAATCGATCATGGCCTTGAAGTCGCGGAAGTACTGCACATACAGGTCCGGCGTGAAGGTGTTCAGCATGACCGCGTTCTCGTCGCCGACGTTGGCGAACGTGTGCGGCGCCCCGGTCGGCACGATGACCCAGGTGCCCGGCCCGGCGTCGTATTGGTCCTCGCCGACGGTGAACCGGAAAGTTCCCGCCAGCACGTAGAAGCCCTCGTCATGCTGGGCGTGGCGATGCTGCAACGGGCTCGGGGTGCCTGGCGGAATGGTGACCTCGGCGAACCCCAGCCGGTGGCCGGTGTGCTCGCCGTTCTCCAGGATACGGATCTGCTGTGCCCCGCTGCCGAGGATCTCGCCCTCACCGGGGCGGACGATGTTTACCTTCGCCACGACTTCTCCTATTGCTATTGCCTGCCTTGGTCACCACCATCCTTTCCCGGGCAGGCTGTGCGCGTCTTGGTCGTCTGTGCACGGTTGCTGGTTACCAGTGCGCGGGCGTTGTAGCCGTACGTCGCCTTGAAGAGCTTGCTGAAATGGGTGGGATCGGAGAATCCCCACCGGGCGGCCACAGCGGTGACAGTGCGTCCGCTTCCGGTCAGCTCGGCTCGGCAGCGCTCCAGGCGGCGACGGCGGATCAGGGCCGCGACGGTGAGCGGCTGGTCCTCGAACAGCTTGTGCAGCCGGCGTACTGAGATGTAGTGGGCCGCGGCGATGCCGGGCGGGGACAGATCGGGATCGGCCAGCCGGGCCTCGATGTAGCCGGTGATCCGGTCCCGCAGCCACTCGTCCGGGGCCGGTTGTTCGTCGCCGAGCCGGGCCTCCAGCGCGACCGCGATCAGTTCGACGACGGCCGCCGCCGACCGCAGCGCCTCCGCCTCGCGGAACTCGGTCGCCGACCGCGCCGACTCCCGGGCCAGTACGGAGACGAGAGCGCCTGGGCCGTAGCTGCCGTCAATGCGTACGCCGATGAGCTGGTCGATCTGCGCGGGCCGGATCCGAAGCTCCCGGCGCGGAACCAGGATGGTGACGTGCGCCGCGGCGGTGCTCTCGAACCGGAGCGTACGCGTGGGATCGAGCAGCACCAGGTCGGTCGGCCCAAGTTCGGCGTCGCCGCGCCCTTGCTCGATCCGCGTCCGGCCCCGGGTCATCACCTTGACCGCCAGGTTCTCGCCGTCGGAGGCGTCGCGCTCCCGCCCGATGCAGGAGCTCTCGGGCGTGTCGAGGGAGACCAGCCGCAGCGGCCCGAGGTCGCGGGTGGCGATCCGGCCCCGGAAGCTGGCCCCGGCCAGCTTGTTGACCAGCGGCGGAAACCCGCTGGCGGCCAGCTCGTCCTGGAACGTCTCAAGGTTGCCGATCACCGGTCAACGATAACGGCGACACTTCTGCTCGGGCACGGTGTTCGGCGGGCGTTAGAGCGGAGCCGGCACGCATCTGCTCTACCAGGCTCTGGTGCATCGTCTCAGGTTCGATGTGTGACCAGAGTAGGAAGGTGTTTGAGATCCTGTCCGCTCCCCAGTGCCACTGACCTCCGGCAAAGTCGATCAGATGGCACGCGACCACCGGTACCCCTCGGACCTGACCGACGCCGAGTGGGCAGTGATGGAGCCCCTGCTACCACCACCGACAGCACATCCCCAAGACGGACGCCGGGAGAAACACCCACGTCGCGACATCGTCGACGCGATCTTGTACGTGGTCCGCTCGGGCTGCTCCTGGCGGCAACTGCCGGTCGACTTCCCACCCTGGGAGACCCGTGCTGGGATCGCCGGCAGGGACAGCAGGCGGCGAACTGCTATGCCGAACGGTTCGTACGCACGGTCAGATCCGAGCTCACTGACCGCATGCTGGTCCTGAACCGGCGGCATCTGGACACCATGCTCGCCGAGTACGTCCGGCATTACAACGGTCGACGGCCGCACCGGTCCCGCAAGCTCCGCCCCTCCTCGGCCGACCGACCCGGTGACGAACCTCAACTTCCAGCGGATCAAACGACGGCGGCTCCTCGGAGGCTTGATCACCAGGTACGAACGCGCCGCGTAAAACTACTGGTCAGCACCGGTGGCTGACTTGCGAAACCCCGCAGGTTCGGCGCGACGCTGAGGAGAACCGGGAGCGGCTGCTCGCCGTGGCCGCCCCGATCGCGCTGCGCGAGGGCCACACCGTGCCGCTGGCCGCGATCGCCGCCCGCGCCGGTGTCGGCGTCGCCACGCTCTACCGCAGCTTCGCCGACCGCGACGCGCTGTTGTATGCCTTGCAGTTGCGCGCCTACGGCATTCTCAACCGCATCCTCGACGAAGTGGAGCCGCTCGGCTTGTCCGGGCTGGACTCGGTCGGCGAGTTCCTGACCCGGGCGTTGGCCGTCGGCGACCAGCTCGTGTTGCCGCTGCACGGCGCGCCGCCCCTGGTCAGTGCCGAAGCCACTGCGGCGCGGCAGGCGATCGACCGGCGTCTGGAGCGGTTCATCGAACGCGGACGGGCCGAGCACGGCATCCGGGCGCCGGTCAACGCCACCGACGTCATCGTGTTCAGCGCGATGATCACCCGCCCGTTGCCGCACAATCCCGGCTGGCCACGGCTGGCCGCCCGGCAGGTCGCGAACTTCCTCAACGGCCTGGCCGGCAACGGCCCCATCGAAGTGCCCGGACCGGCCGTGCCCCAGGCCGAGATCGAACGGGCCTTCGCGTCCGACGCGTGGGCCGACGACTGACCGGTGGCCGCTCGGGCGATCAGGTCTTCGTGCCGGGCTTGGCGACGGTGTCGACGAAATCGCCGATGGCGGCGAGGGTCGCTGCTGGGTGGTCCCGCGGTGAGCATCCCCGGAACCGTCCAGGCCACTCTCGGACTGTTCAGCTGGAGCGGCTTGGCGTTCATGGTCGGTGTCTCCGCGGCGCCGAGCGTGTTCCTACTTCGTCGCCCGTGCCCGCTTGCGTCGGGGCAGCTTGTCGAAGATCGCTGCCAGCCGCTCGGCCTGCTGGAACGCTTCCTGCGAGCGGGTGGGGTCCTGCTCGATGTGCGTCAGCGCCTGGGTACCCAGGAAGTACGCCACCGCCGCCCGCCCCACCACCCGCGCATCGACCAGCCGCGCCAGCGGTTTGCCCCGCAACAGCGTTCGCAGCACCTCCTCGGCCAGGTCTTCCCAGCGACGGGTCTGCTCGGCGACCGCTACGGCCAACGCCGTGCCGGGACGCGCCGCGGTGACCAACTCCTGCACCGCCTGGACATGTCCGGATTCGGTGTCCTCCGCGTACAGCGAACGCACCAGCCGCACCATGGCGGCGGCACTGGTCACGCCGGTCATCGCCGCCCGGTACTGGGCCTCCCGCGCCGCGCTCGCGTACGCCGCGGTGGCGACCAGCAACTCGTCCAGATCCGTGAAGTGGTAATAGATCACCCCCGGCGCGAAGCCGCCCAGCGTCGCGATCGAGCGGGCGGTCGTGCCGGCGTACCCGTGCACGCCCAGGGCGGACACCGTGGCCCGGAGGATGCGGTCACGCGCCTCGGATCGCGCACTCGTCACGGCACGACCACCGGACGCACGCCGGCATGAGTCAAATAGGGATCGAGCCGGCGGCTCAGCTCGGCCAGGTGATGACTGGGCACCTGCGGGTAGAGGTGGTGTTCGAGGTGGTAGGTCAGTTCCAGGAAGATCGCGGGAATGATGCGGCCTCGCAGGGTTCTGGTCTGGGTCAACGGCTCCGTGCCGTAGCCGTGGTGCGGCAGATAGACGGTCAGCAGCGGGTAGACCCAGCTGCCGACGATCGCCATGATCGCATAGACCAGGACGCCAGGAGTCGCCGGCCACAGCAGCACGCCCGCCACGACGGCGGAAACCGGCGCCAGCGCCTCGACCGCGAGCCAGGCCCGATCGCGGCGCCGCGCACGCCGGAACGACCACATCCACAGCCGCACCAGGAACACCGGGCCGTAGCAGAGCGCACCCACAAACGACAGTTCGGCCGGGTATCCCTCGGGATCCTCGGGGCTGGGAAACAGCTCGTGGTGCTGGCGATGGCTGATCCGGTAGGAGTGCCCGCTCTCCAGCAGCACCAGGCCCAGCACGAAGAGCCAGCGGTTCGACGCGGTCTCTGAGAGGCCGAGCGTCCGATGCACGACGTCGTGCGTCACCGTCACGACCGCGACGAAGATCCCGAAGACGACCAGCGGGGTCGGCCACCACCAGCCCAGCCAGGCCAGGAGCGCGAAGCACGCCACCCCGACGAACGGTCGAGCCAACGCGACGACGCGCTGCCGTCGCGTGGTCACGAGCAGGTCGGCGCCGAGTTCGGCCAGCGTGGGCAGAGTCATCGGATCCTCCGGTGGTCCCGGCGAACGCCGTCGGCGACGATGCGGCTGCCGAGCACGCACGCGACCGTGCCCAGGCCGGGCCAGGTGGTGTCGCCGACCAGCCACATTCCCCGCCCGCCGAGGTCGTGGGGGATGGCGAACTGGTTGGAGTTGCGGATGTTCTGCCGCACCCCGCCGACCGCGCCGCCCGGACGGAAGGCGAAGCGTTCGAACGTTCTGGGCGTGCCCACGTCGGACACCACCGCACGCTGCCCCAGGGCGGGGTAGACGCGACGGGAGAGTTCGATCAGGCGTGCGCCGATCTCCTTCTTGCGCAGGGCGTATTCCTCGCCGCGTAGATCGGCCCATTCGGACAGCTCGGTGTGCGTGGAGATCATGACCGCGCGATGGCCGCGGGGCGCGCTGTGCAGGTCGCCGGGCGCGGACACGGAGACGAACATGTTGTTGCCGTCCCCCAACGGTTTGTCATATGAGTGCAGCAACTGATGGTGGGTCAGCCGCTGGCCGTCGACCTCGGCGTCGGGTACGCCCAGGAACGCGATGATCGCGCCTCCGCAGGCGTTCCGGTCCCGGCGCAGGTAGCGGTGCAGCCGGCGGGCCACCGGCTGGTCCGCGCAGATTCGTGCCGCTGTGGGTGCCGGCACCGCGAGCACAACCTGGCGCGCTGTGCGTTCCCCACGCGGGCCCCGCACCACGAAGGCGCCCGGCTCGCCGTGGACACGTGACACCGGGCTTCCGGTGCGCAGTTCGCCGGCAAGGCTGCGGTAGTGCCTGACCAGGTCCCGCCAGAAGCCGTGCATGCCGCCCTCGTGCCGGGTCAGGCCGGCGCCGCGGATCGTCACCCCCAACGCCGAGTTGATCAGCGGCGCGCGGTCCACGACGCTGTGCACGGTGTCTTCGACGAGCATGCCGAGCAATCCCGCCAGGGCGCGGTCACCGCGCAGCCCGTAGCGGCGCAACGCCTCGCCCAGGGTCACGGTCAGGAACCTGGCCAACGGCAGGCCCCGCACGCCGACAATGCGCACGTCGTGCGCGACGTCCCGGACACTGCGCAGCGGCACCCTGATGCCGTCGCGACTCGCCCGCCAGAAGACCTCGGCGAGCCGGTCGAGCAAGTGCCAGAAATCGCGGTGCGCCGGGTCGTCGCCGAAGGCGTGCAGCCGCTCCGCATGCCAGGCCGCGGGATCGCGGCTGAGGGTGACTTTCCGGTCCGGCAGCCACGCCTGGTAGCCCTGGAGTTGTTCGCCCCGAACCGGTGGGGCTCCGATGGTGTCGAGCAGTTCTCCGCCGACGCCACCGGGCTCGAAGTCGACCAGCGTCGTCGCGCCGACGTCGAAGGAGAAGCCACGATGGGTCCAGTAGCCGGCGCATCCGCCCACATGCCCGTGCGCCTCGAAGACGACCGTGGACAACCCCTGCGCCTGCAACCTCAGCGCGGTCGCGAGGCCGGCGAGGCCCCCGCCGACGATCGCCACGTCTTTCGTGTCCGAGCACCGCGTACCCGAGTGAACCGACGTTTGAACATCTGTTCTGAACACATGTTCAAAGATGGCGTCCGCCGGCCGATTCGTCAAGGCCGAGCAAGGATCGACAGTCCGCGCCAGGTCAGGCCGGGTCGGATGGGCCTGTACGTCGCCCTTGACGTTCGGCCGTCGGTCGCCGGGTGTCCGGCGTCGTCGACCACGATGCGCCCGCGGTGGCCCGCTCAGCGTTGAAAGCCGGCTGTAAGCAACGGCCGGCCAGACTGGGCGCGCACTTGACAACACGTACCGTCTGGGGCCTGATGCCGTGCATACCGTGACCCGATTCTGCCTGCGCCACAAGGGCTTCGTCATCCTGGCATGGCTGGTCCTCGCCGTGCTCGGCGCACTGAGCACCGGTCCGGCCGTCGACCGGCTGACCCACTCCTTCGCGACGCCGGGCATGGCCGGCTACGACACCAATCTGCACCTGCTGCAGACCCTCGGCATCGACGGCAATGAGCAGCCCAGCATCGGCGTGCTCACGTTGCCCGCCGGGCAGGGCATGGACACCGCCGCCGGGCGGGACATCGCGGCCAGGACTTTCGCCGCGGCGAACCGCGCGGGGCACCTGGCCGTGGCGGACTACGCGAACACCGCGAACCCGGCGCTGATCTCCGTCGACGGCCGGACCACGTGGGCGGTGTTCGACATGCCCAACCCCGACCTCCCGTCCGGGGCTGGGGTCATGGACGGCATCGAGCCGGCGCTGAAGGCGGCGGCGCCGCCCGGCGTCACCGTCTCGGTGACCGGGTTCGAGCAGATCCAGACCACCGGCGCAAGTTCCGGCGGTCCCAGTGTGCTGGTCGAGACCGGGATCGGGGCCGTCGGCGCGCTCGTGGTGCTGCTGTTCGTCTACGGCTCGGCGATCGCGATCGTGCCGCTGCTGATCGCGATCCCGTCGATCCTGGCCACGTTCCTGCTGATCCTCGGACTTGAGCAGGTGACCGATGTCAGTTTCTTGGTCGAGTACCTCGTCGCGGTGATGGGGCTGGGCGTCATCGTGGACTACTCGCTGCTGCTGGTCACCCGTTGGCGGGAGGAGCGCGAGGCCGGCAAGTCGTACGAGGAGGCGATCCTCGCCGCGAGCCCCACCGCCGGCCGTGCGGTCGTGCTCAGCGGACTGACCGTCGCGATCGGTCTGCTCGCGCTGGTGGGGCTGCCGGTGCCGTTCCTGCGCAGCATCGGTCTGGGCGGCATGCTGATTCCGCTCGTCGCGATCACCGCGTCCGTCACCCTGCTGCCGGTCATCCTCGCGACGGTCGGCCCGGCTCTGGACAAGCGCCGCGTGTGGCGGGGGTCGACGACGTTGAGCCGGGGCTGGCAGCGTTGGGCCGGCGTGATCGTGCGCCGCCGCTGGCTCGCGGGCATCGCCGGACTGGTCATCGTGCTGGGGCTGGCCGCCCCCTCACTGGCGATGAACACCGGGCAGCCACGCGCGAACTCGTTGGGCGGCACCGGGACGGCGGCCCAGACGCTGCACCAGTTGGAGGGCGTCGGGGTGCCCAGCGGTGTCGTCTTCCCGATCCAGCTGTTCACCCACGGTGGATCGGCTGCCGCCGACCAGGCCGCGTCCATCGCCGCGACGACACCCGGCGTGTACGCGGTGCTCGCGCCGGCGACGCCGTCGTTCCGCCGCGGCAACGACGCCCTGATCAGTGTGATCCCGATCGACGAAGGCAACACCTCAACCGGCGTTGCGACCGTCGCGCGGCTGCGCGCCGCGCTGTCCGGTGTCCCCGGTGGCGTCGAGGTGGGCGGCAACACCGCGCAGAACTCCGATTTCACCAGCGCGGTCTACGGCAACTTCCCGCTCATGCTCGGTGCCATCGCGCTGCTGACATTCCTGTTGCTGGCCAGGGAATTCCGCTCGGCCGTGCTGGCCGTCAAGGCGGTCGCGGTCAACATGGTCTCACTCGGCGCGTCCTTCGGATTCCTGGTGCTGTTCTGGCAGGACGGCCTGGGCTGCGACCTGCTCTACGGCGTGTCGGCCACCGGCTCGATCCGCAACTGGATTCCGATCGTGTCGTTCGCGTTCCTGTTCGGTCTGTCCATGGACTACGAGGTCTTTCTCCTCGCCCGCATGCGTGAGGAGTACGACCGGACCGGATCGACCCGGGAGGCGATCGTCGGCGCGCTGGCCCGCACCGGACGCCTGATCACCTGCGCGGCGGTGATCCTGGGCATCTCCTTCGCCTCGCTGTCCGCCGCACCGGACGTCGTCGTCGAGATGATCGCCACCGGCCTCGGCGTCGGGATTCTCGTCGACGCCCTGGTCGTGCGAACCCTGCTCGTGCCCGCCCTCGTGGCGGTCATGGGCCGCTGGAACTGGTGGCTGCCCGAGGGGCTCGCGCGACTGCTGCGGGTCCGGCCGCCCGTGTCGGCGCCGATGGAAACCAAGCACGCCATCGAGGTCTGAACCGACAAGGAGCACACCGTGACAGACCACATCGCCGCACTCGCCGCGTGGGACACGCCGGCTTTGAGCAACGCCGTGGACGCGCTGCGGCTGCGACCGAACACGCTCGGCCACACCGACGGCTCCCTGTCCCGTATCACCGGGACCACGCCGATGGTCGGGCGAGCCGTCACCGCGCGAATGGTCGCGCGGGAACCCGGTGACGACGGCATTCCCGTCTCGCGCCTGCACCAGGCGATCTCGACGACGGACGGCCCTGTTGTCGTCGTCCTGCAGGACTGCGACACCCCAGCCGGTGCGGGCGCGTTCCTGGGTGAAGTCAATGGCAGTCTTCTTGCGGCACTGGGCATCGCCGGCCTCATCACCAACGGCCGGGTCCGAGACGTCAGGGAACTGAGCCGGTTTCCGTACTCCGTGCACGCGGCCGGCCTGTGCGTCGGCCGCGCCCACATGCGCCTGACCCACGTCGGCGGCGAGGTCACCGTCGCCGGCATGACGATCCGCCCGGGCGACCTCCTGCACGGCGACGAACACGGCGTCCTGGGCATCCCCCCGGGCGCCGTGCCCGACGTGATCGCGAAGGCGCGACTGATCCGCGGCGACGAACAGGACGTGATCGAGTGGTCGCGCTCCGCCGACTTCAGCGTCGAGAAGTTGCTGTCCCTGCGTCGCGTCCGCCACTGATCCCACGGCCAGGACAGGAGCCCGTCATGCACAACGACATCGCATCGCCCTCGGCGATCGCCGACCGGCTGGACCGGCTGCCGCTGTCCCGCTGGCACCGCAGGATGGTGCTGCTGATCGGGCTCGGCGCGTTCTTCAGCTTCTTCGAGGTCGCACTCGGCAGCTTCTTCGGCGTCCTGCTGAACACCCAATGGACACTGACCGCGGCGGACAAGTCGATGATCGTCGGGTCGGCGTTCCTCGGCGAGATGATCGGGTCGCTGACGCTCGCGCCGCTGGCCGACCGATTCGGCCGCCGCAGGATGTTCCAGGTCAACCTGATCGCCTACGCCGCACTGTCGCTCGCGGCCGCCTTGTCTCCGAACCTGACGGTGTTCCTCGTGCTGCGCGTGCTCACCGGAATCGGGTTGGGCGCCGAACTGACCCTGGTCGACACTTACCTGTCCGAGTTGCTGCCGGCAAGGCGACGTGGCCGGTACATCGCCTGGAGTTACACCTTCGGACTGACCGCCGCGCCGGTCGCCGGCATTCTGGCCAAATCCGCCACCGGGACCATCCTCGGCCTGGCCGGCTGGCGTTGGCTGCTGATCCTTGCCGCCGGTGGCGGCCTGGTGGCGTGGCTGTCCCGCCGGCGCCTCCCCGAATCGCCCCGCTGGCTGGCCACCACCGGCAGGCTCGCCGAGGCCGATCGCGTCGTCACGGCGATCGAGCGGGAGACCGGGGCCCCGCTCGACGATCCCGCTCCCGTCCCGCCGGCCGCCACGCGCCCGGACCCGGGCCGGTACCGACGCCGCTCGGTGCTGATGTGGCTGATGTGGATCTTCACCCCGATCGGCTTCTACGCGTTCGCCTCGATCGCGCCGATCGTGTTGCTGGCCAAGGGATTCGACCTGGCGCACTCGCTGACCTACTCGGCGCTGACGGCCGCCGGCTACCCGCTGGGCTCGCTGGCGAGCGTGTACCTGACCGAACGGTTCGAGCGCAGGACCCTGGTCATCGCCTCGACACTGGCCGCCGCCGCCTCCGGCGTCGTGTTCGGGCTCGGGACCGTCACGGGCGTGATCATCACCGCCGGCGTCGCCACCACGGTCAGCACCATCGTCCAGTCCAACGCCGTGCACATCTACCAGTGCGAACTGTTCCACACCGCCAACCGCAGCACCGCCATCGGCATGCCCTACGCCGCGTCCAGGCTCATCAGCGCACTGCTGCCGTTCGGAGCCATCGCACTGTTGTCCGCCGCCGGCGCCAGCGGCCTCTACCTCGGCTGCGCGGTACTGCTGGTGGTGATGGCCATCGTGGCGCGGTGGCTGGGCCCACGCACCAACAACCAGCGGCTCGACGAGATCTGAGCGAGTCGCGCCGGATATGGGAGGCTGGACTCGTGCGCATCCTGGTAGTCGAGGACGACCCCGACATGGTGGCCTCACTGACCTGGGGCCTGCGGGCCGAGGGCTACACCGTGGATGTCGCCGCCGACGGCGAGGACGGCCTGTGGAAGGCGCAGGAGACCGCCCATGACGCGATCGTCCTGGACGTCATGCTCCCACGCCTGGACGGCTACCAGGTCTGCCGGCGGCTGCGCGACCAGGACATCTGGACCCCGATCCTCATGCTCACGGCCATGGACGACGACCTCGACCACGCCGAGGGGCTCGACAACGGCGCCGACTGCTACCTGGCCAAGCCCTTCGCCTATCCCGTCCTGCTCGCGAACCTGCGCGCGCTCACCCGGCGCGGACTGCCCGCGAGGCCGGCCGCGCTCAGCGCCGCCGGCCTCACCCTCGACCCGGCCAGCCGCACCGTCACCCGTGACGGCGTGCCCGTCGAGCTGACCAGCCGCGAGGTGGCCGTCCTGGAGTACCTGATGCGCCGGCGGGGGCGCGTGGTGTCCAAGACGGAACTGCTCCACCACTGCTGGGACGCCGCCTACGACGGCGGCCCGGCCGCGGTGGAGGTGCACATCCACCGGCTGCGCCGCAAGATCGACCCGCCGGGCGGGCCTGCCACCATCCAGACCGTGCGCGGCGAGGGATACCTCATCGCGGCCGAGCCCCGGTGAGCACTCCCGCACGACCGGACGGCCCCAGGCGCCGCCGGTTCGGCGCCCGGACCCTGCGGGCCCGCGTCACCGTCGTGGCCAGCCTGGGCATCACCGCAGCCGTCATGCTCGGCGTCGCGCTGCTGTACCTGTTGCAGCGCGAGTCCCTGCGCGCGAACATCGACGGCCAGTTGCAAACCTACGCCACGCAGATCGCGCAGGCCGGCGCCGATGGCACATGGCCGGTCCCACTCCCACCGTCCACGCTGGACACCCACGCCGAGGCGCAGGTCCTCGCCGCCGACGGGCGAGTGCTCGCCGCCAGCCGCGGCCTGACCGGCGCCGACGCCGTGTACCGGTTGCCGGCCGGATCGTCGCAACCCGTGCGGCAGAAGGCCGCCGACGCCGTCCTGCCCACCGACATTCGAGTCGTGGCAGTGCCGACCACCGTGCACGCCGCGCCCGTCACGATCGTCGCCGCCACGTCGACGGGTCTGCTCAGCATGCTCGACACCGAGGCGGCCAGCCGGCTGCTGCTGGGCATCCCGGTCACGCTGGCGCTGGCCGCGGTGGCGGTGTGGCTGATAGTCGGCCGGGCGCTGGCCCCGGTGGAGCGGATCCGCCGCGCCGTCACCGAGATCACCTCCGCCGACCTGACCCTCAGAGTCCCGCAGCCGGACACCGACGACGAGGTCGGCCGGCTGGCCCACACCATGAACGACATGCTCGGCCGGCTCGACGATGCCGCCCGCCGGCAACGGCGATTCGTCTCCGACGCCTCTCACGAGCTGCGCAGCCCCCTCGCGGTCATCCGCACCACCCTGGAGGTGGGGCTGGCGCATCCGGACACGGCGCCGTGGCCGACGATCGCGGCACGGGCGGCCGACCAGACGGCTCGACTCGACGACCTCCTGCACCAACTGCTCGCCCTCGCCAAGGCCGACGAGCGGCAACTGGTCACCCACCGTCAACCGGTCGACATCGGCAAGTTGCTCGACGGCATCCACACCACGGTCGCGCCGCACCGCGTCGAGATCGCCGTGCACACCACGCCCGGACTGGTCACCCGCGGCGACCCCAGCCAACTGCAACGGTTGTTCCGCAACGTCATCGACAACGCCACCCGCTACGCCGCGCACCGCGTCGAGATCGCCTGCGACCGCACCGACGGTCACATCCGCGTACACGTCGACGACGACGGGCTGGGAATCCCCGTCGCCGACCGGGATCGGGTGTTCGACAGGTTCGTCCGGCTGGACTCCAGCCGCGACCGGGCCAGCAGTTCGACGGGCCTCGGCCTCGCCATCGCCCGCGAGATCACCCGCGCGCACGGCGGCACGATCGCCGTGACCGACGCACCCGGCGGCGGCGCCCGCGTCGTCGTGGTCCTTCCCTCGGCCGAGCCGGCGGAAAGCGTTCTGTAAGCCACCGCGGCGCAGGCTTGCGGCACATCCGATCGGACCTCATGGAGTGCCTGATGCCCCGTGCCGCGCAACTCGAGCGGGTCGCGACGAAGGTTCCCGAGATCACCGCGTCGTTCTGGGTGATCAAAGTGCTCACCACCGGCGTCGGTGAGACCGCGTCGGACTACCTGTTCCACCAATTCGCTCCGCTGGTCGCGATCTCGACCGGCCTCATCGGCCTGGTCTCGGCGCTCATCGCCCAGTTCCGCGCGCGCCGCTACATCCCCTGGGTCTACTGGTCGGCCGCCGGCATGGTCAGCGTGTTCGGCACCATGGTCGCCGATGTCGTCCATGTGGGACTCGGTGTGCCGTATCTGACGTTGACCATCGTGTACTCGCTGGCCGTGGCCGTGCTGTTCGCGGCGTGGTACGCGAGCGAACGCACCCTGTCCATCCACACCATCGTCACGCGTCGGCGGGAATCGTTCTATTGGGCGACGGTTCTGGCCACGTTCGCCCTGGGCACCGCCGTCGGCGACCTGACCGCCAAGACGATGCAGCTGGGGTTCCTGGCCTCGGTCGGCATCTTCGCCGTGGCCATCGCACTGCCGGCCATCGCGCACCGCGCCTTGGGGCTGAACGCGATCGCGGCCTTCTGGCTGGCCTACATCGTCACCCGGCCGCTGGGCGCCTCCTACGCGGACTGGTTCGCCGGCCCCACTTCCGACGGCGGTCTCGGTCTCGGCACCGGTCCGGTGACGCTCGTGGGCCTGGTCGCGATCGTCGCCGCGGTGGTGTACGTGACGAAGCGGCAGGTCGGCGTGCCCGAGGCCGCGAACTGAGACCCGAGCCCTGCTCGACCACAGGAGAACCTCATGTCGAAACCAGTCAATCGGCCGCGCAGCGTGGGTGTGTTGGTCCCCACGGGGATGCTCGGCGCGGGCTTTCCGCCCGCGACCATCACCCGCGGCATCTCCCTCGGCGCCGACGTCATCGCAGTGGACGGCGGGTCCACCGACTCGGGCCCCTACTATCTGGGCGCAGGCCAGGCCAAGACCACCGAGGCCGCGGTGCGGCGAGACCTGCGGCTGCTGCTGCACGCCGCGAACGACGCCGGAATTCCGCTGGTCGTCGGCTCGTGCGGCACCAGCGGAACCGACGCGGGTGTGCGGTGGGTTGCCGACATCGTCCGCACGGTCTGCGTCGAGGCCGGACTCGACGTCCGGGTGGCGCAGATCTTCAGCGAACTGCGGGCCGAGCAGTTGCTGCCCAGGCTGCACGAAGGCCGTATCCATCCGCTGGCGCCCAGCGGCCCGCTCGACGCCGCGACCTTGCAGCGGTGCGAGCACATCGTGGGCGCGATGGGGCACGAGCCGATCGTGCAGGCGTTGCACGCCGGCGCGGACGTGGTGCTGGCCGGGCGGGCCACCGACACCGCTCTGTCCGCCGCGGTCCCCCTCATGCGCGGCATGCCAGCGGGTCCGACCTGGCACATGGCCAAGATCGTCGAGTGCGGTGGGCAATGCACCACCAACCCGCGCTCCGGCGGCGTGTTCGCCCGTGTGGACGAGACCGGCTTCACGATCGAGCCCTTGGATCCGACTGCCGCGTGCACACCGACCTCGGTGGCAGCGCACATGCTGTACGAGACTGCCAACCCCAACACGATGCGTGAACCAGCCGGGGCCATCGAGGTCACGGACGCCCGCTACATCGCGCTCGACGACCGCACCGTCCGGGTGGAAGGCTCCCGTTTCGAACCCGCCGACCAGCACACGATCAAGCTGGAAGGCGCGGCCATCACCGGATACGAGACGGTCTCCTTCGCCGGCATCCGTGACCCGCGCATCCTCGGTTCGCTCGACGAATGGGCTGCGCTGCTGATCGAAACGCTGACCGAACGAGTGGCCACCGTGCTCGGCCTCACAGCCGGCTCCTGGGACGTCGATCTCCGTCTCTACGGCCACAACGCCGTACTCGGCGACCTCGACCCGGACACGGCAACCCCACGCGAGGTGGGGGTCATGCTGCTGGTGTCCGCACGTGAGCAGCAGATCGCGACCGCGATCTCCAAGCTCGCCAACCCGCTGCTGCTCCACCTTCCCCTGCCGAGCATGCACTACCTGCCCTCGTTCGCTCTGGCCACCTCGCCGGCCCACACCGACCGCGGCGCGGCGTACGAGTTCGTGCTCAACCACGTGGTCGACGTCGACAGCCCGACGGAACTGTTCCGCACCCACCTGACGGAGCCCGCCCATGCCTGACCCGACGCACATCCCGACGACGCTGGACGACCTGGCGTTGGAGGTTCGGGCGAAGAACGCCGGCCCGTTCTGGCTCACCCTCGACGTGTTCATGCCCGACGACGCGGGCTACCGCGTCGCTGACGCGCTCATCACCCCGGATCTGATCGCCCGCCTTTACCACGTCGCGGTCGAGTCGGTGCAGATATTCCGGCTGCCGCGGCTGCGGGTGGTCAAGGTGTCCTTCCCCAGGCCCGTGGTGCAGGGCAGCCTGCATGACCGGGACATGCACGCCGGACAGCACCACGTGCCACTGGCCAACCTTCCCGTTCCGTCGGGACGCCATCCCTGAGTCCGCTTTCGAGGCCGGCATGCAGATCCTGCTTGGTCGCATCCGCCGCCTCACACCGGTCCGACAAGAACGCCGATGAGCCGTGGACCGCGATGCTCGGTGGCCTCTGCGCCGTGTGGGGCACCACGGGTGTGGCGCCCCACACGCCGATCAGCAGCCCTGGTTGGCGATCAGGACGTGGTAGGCGTCCAGGTCGTACTGGTAGCCCTTGACGTTCGGGCCGTCGGTCGCCGGATCACCGTGGTCGTCGACCAGTATGTTGTTCTGGTTGAGGGCGTGGCTGACGTAGCCGTGGTGCAGCTTGTAGATCAGGTCCGTGCTGCCGACGTCGTAGCGTGCCGCCGCGGTGGCCGCCGAGCAGCTGAAGCCGCCCAGCGCCGTCATGGCCAGCCGGTCGCCGGTCACGTTCATCCAGCCCTCGAACGTGTACAGCGCGGAGCTGCGCAGCCCTTGAGAGTCCGTGGAATTGAACTCGTGCCCCATGCCGAGCTTGCCCTGGACCGGGCTGGTTGTGCCGTCGGCGATGTGGGCAGGCCCGTTCACGCTGGTCACCGTCTGATCGAAGGTGGCAGCCGCGAGGGTGTTCCACAGGCCCATGAGGTCGGAGCTGTGCACTCCACTGTAGACGAACGCCCGCCTGATCGCGGAGTTCGCGGCGGTCCCGACGGTCGCGAAGCAGCCTCCGGCGTTGGTCAGGCCGGCGGCGTTCAACTGCGACGCCTCGGTGGCGTCGTCGAATCCGGTCAGCATCGAGTCCCAGGCGGACGCGCCGAAGAACTGGATCGCGGCGGCTTCGACGTCGACATAACCGTCCCGGTAGTTGGGGTTGTTGCCCTTGGCGAAGTTGCCGAACCCGCAGATGCCCGATGAGAAGTTGTTGGCATCGTTGTACGTGTAGTTGCCCGCGTACCCCATCGCCGCCTCGAGCAGGGACACCTTGTTCTGCTCCGTGGAGGTCAGCTCGCCCCACGCGGGACCGTTCTTGAGCAGCAGCAGGCCCTGGGCGACCGGTGCGTGCGCCCAGCCCTCCAGGCCGCCGTCCGCGTCGGGCTCGTTGCCGCCGGCGATCAGGTGCCGCACCTGACCGAGCAACGCGCTGTCCACTGTGGTCCCGCCGGTCGACTTGGCGCCCGGCTGCTGCTTGTCCACCAGGGCCAAGTACTCCAGCACCTTGGCCGAACCGATGACGACCGGGTTGGTGCCCGGCCGCGGCACCGCTGAGATCGGCTTGGCGAAGGCGATCGGCGCGGCCGCTACCGCGCTGTCGATCTCCGTCTGGCTGAACGCCGTGCCGCCGGACGACTGCGTGGTGGCGCTGACCGGTCCGCTGGGCCCGGACTCGACCCCGGCACCGTCCACGGCGGTCACCACGTATGTGTGACTGCTGCCCGGGGCCAGGCCGGTCACCGTCGCCGAGGTCGTCGTGGCGGTGGTGACGAGATTGCCGCCCTCGTAGACCTTGTATGACGCTGCCGGGTCGCTGCCCGACGGCTCGGTCCAGGACAACGAGATGCTCGAGGTGGTCGTGCCGGTCACGGCCAGCCCGGTGGGTGTCGCGGGACCGTTCGAACCGGATTGGGTGGACGCGGTCACCGGTGCGCTGTTCGGGGACAGATTGCCGGCCGCGTCCACGGCGGCAATGGTGTAGGTGTGACTGCTGCCGGCGGCCAGGCCGGTCACGGTCGCCGAGGTGGAACTTGATGTCGTGACGAGCGTCTGCCCCTCGAAGACGTCGTACGACACCGCTGGGTCGCTGCCCGACGGCTCGGTCCAGGAAATAGAGATCGTGGACGTGGTCGTGCCGGCCACGGTCAGTCCCTTGGGTGTCGCGGGCGTCGGATTGCCGCCGCCTTGGCCGTTGACGGTCACGTTCGTGGGTGCGACGTACGCGCTGCCGTAGTCGCCGCTGAAGGTGACGGTGGCGTTGCCGTCGTTGGGGATGGTGGCGTCGGAGCTGGTGTTGGTCAGGGTCTGGTGGTTGCCGTTCGTGGTCAGGGTCGCGTTCGACACGGTCTCGATGTTCATGCTCGGGTCGAGGTCGAACTGGACGTTCCACCCGGTGACCGCGGCGCCGGAGTGGTTGGTGATGGTCGCCTGGTCGGTGTAGCCGCTTCCCCAGTCCTTGGTCTTGGCGATGGCGACGGTCAGTGCGTTGCCGCCACCGCCGCCCGTTGTGGTGCCGGTGGCCGAGCCGCTGGGCGGCGATTGGGTGCCCGCCGCGTCCACCGCCGTGACGGTGTAGGTGTGGCTGGTGCCGGGCGCGAGCCCGGTGATCGTGGCGGTGGTCGTGGTCGGACTCACGACCACCGTCGAGCCGTCGTACACCTTGTACGACACCGCCGAATCAGCGTTTGACGGTTCGGCCCAGGACAGGCTGATGCTGGAGCTGGTGGTGCCGGTGACCGTCAGACCGACCGGAGTGGCCGGTGTCGGAGTGCCGCCGGAGGTGCTGCCGGTGACCGGAGCGCTGCGGCCGGACTCGTGGCTGGCGCTGTCGACGGCGCTCACCGTGTAGGTGTGGCTGCTCCCGGCCGGGAGCCCCGTGATCGTGGCGGCAGTCGACGTCGGGCTGGCCACCACCGTCGATCCCTCGTAGATCCGGTAGGACGCGGCCGGGTCCTGACTGGACGGTTCGGTCCAGGACAGGCTGATGCTGGAACTGGTGGTGCCGGTGACGACCGCGTTGGTCGGGGTCGCGGGCGTCGACGGGACGGTCCCGTTCTGCGGGTTGGGATCCAGCGTGAAGTCCGCGAACTCGTCGGTCGTGGTGTGCGTCGGGCTCCACGACGTGTCGTGTCCACCGTGGAAGGTCGAGAAGAACACGCCGGAGAAGGCGCCCGGCAGCGGCTGGGTGGTCTGGCAGACCGGTGTCGTCCCGCCGTCGCTCCAGATGCTGATCTGACCGGTCTTGACGTTGACCAACTGCTCGATCGAGTGCCAGTTGCCGTCGGCCGGGAACGTCCAGTTGCCCAGGCACAGATCCGCCCCGAAGCCGCTGCCGGACGCGGTGTAGAAGTACAGCTCGCCCTTGGGCGCGCTCGAACTGCCGCCCCGCCACATGTATCGGGTAGACCAGCCGGTGCCGCAGTGCTGGCCGCCGCTCTCACAGCCGGGCTGCCCGCCGTAGAGACCGGGCATCTTGCCCGCGGTCTTCTTGCCGAAGTCGAACCCCACGGGGAACTTGTAGTAGTACTTCAGGTCCAGGGTCGGGCTGGTGGCCAGCACGGACTGCCCGTTGCTGGCGAGGTCCTGGTAGAACTGCCCGCCGCCGAGCCCGCAGCCGCAACTCGGTGGGCCGCTGGGGGCCGGGTAGGTCACCTTCAGCGCCTGGCCGCCACCCGGGGCGGTGGGGTCGCTGACCGGTTGCAGATTGTTGTAGCCCCAGTTGCAGGGCGCGGTGCTGGTGGCGCCCTTGCACTGGGCGCTGTCGGACGTCAGGCCCCAGGAACTGTTCCAACTGGACGTGTGGAAGTTGTCGAAGGTTCCTGTCCAGGCAGGGGACGAGGCTGCCGCGAGGGTGGTGTTCGGGGACGCGGCCGACATCGAGGCGACGACCAGTATGCCGACGACGACGGCGACGGCACACCCCAATCGCGAATACAGGCAGGAGAGTAGACGATTCATCTGAATCCTTGCGCGCGGAGTGGCAGTACCTCCGGCCGCGGTGCGACCAGCGGGGCGGCGGTGACCAGCTGTGCGTGGCCCGGTGTTATCCGGACCGAGCGGACAGTAGCGCGCACAATCGATCGCATTCAAGAATGTCAACAATGTTCATGAACGTAAACGCCGACGGATCGATACTGCGCCCAAAACGGACGGCCGACGGCGGTGATTTTCACAATTATGAACGTTGTGCGAATTGGCAGGAAAGTTTACATACGATGAAATGTCGCAGGACTTGGCTGATCGGACTGGAATTTGAGGCCGGGGGAGTGGGCGACGATTCCGTGGGTCGATTCGGCTGGCCGTCGAGCCCCGTCCAGCAGGGGAAAGCCGGCGGCACCGGCCTGCGGGCCACCGGGCGTGAGCCGGTGCTGCCCCGTCACGCGCGATTAGCGCGTCACGCCGCACCGTCGTCGCAAGACCTCGCGATCAGCGACGCGTGGGAGTGGCGGTCAGGATTTAGGAAATGACACCGGCTCGCTGTGCGCCCGATTGTTCACGCCGAGCGCCTGCACGGCCCGTCGTCCCGAGGTCGCGAGCAGCGAGGCGTCCGAGCCGACACCGACGAATCGGAAGCCCTCGTCGGCATAGCGTCGGGCGGTGACCGCGTCGGGCGCCAGGATGCCGGCCGGAATCCCGGTCGCGAGAACGCGTTTCAGGGCATTGCGGAACACCGGCGCGGAGGTGTCGCCGGGAACGCCGAGGTCATGGGAGAGATCGCGCGGGCCGACGAAGAGCACGTCTATGCCGTCCACCGCGGCGATCTCCTCGATCTGCGCGATGGCGTCCCGGCTCTCCACCTGGATGACGCACAGGCCCGGTTCGGCGTCCAGCATCTCCGGCCGCAGACCGAATCCGCACGCCCGGTTGTAGGTCGCCACACCGCGATCGCCCGACGGCGGGTACCACATGTGCCGCACGGCCTGTCTCGCCTCGGCCGCCGAATCCAGGCGCGGCACCATCACGCCGGCCGCGCCGAGGTCGAGGGCGCGGCCGGCGCGGATGCGCTCGCCGGACTCCACCCGCACCAGCACCGGCACGCCATGAGCCTGGGCCGCCAACTGCTGCGGCAGGAACGCGCTGGCGTCGCCACCGCCGTGTTCCAGATCCACCAACAGCCAGTCGAACCCGGCCAGCGCGCACACCTCCGCCGCCAGCGCCGATCCCAGACCGAGGAACGTGCCGAACACGGCATCGCCGGCCAGGAGGCGACGGCGCAGGGCACTCATCGCGTCCGCCCGGACAGCGCCTCAACCAGTTTCAGCAGCGCCGTGTGGTCCAGCGCGCCGTCGCCTCGCGCGCGTACGGCGGCCATCAACTGGGCGACCACCGCGCCCAGCGGCACGACGACTCCCGCGTCCCGCGCGACTTCCAGCCCGATGCCGAGGTCCTTGTGGTGCAGGTCGACGCGGAAGCCGGGCTCGTACCGGCGGGCGAGCATCGACTCGGCGCGTCGGTCGATGATCCGGTTGCCGGCGAGGCCGCCGCCCAGCACCCGAAGCCCGGCTTCCACGTCCACGCCCGTCGCGTCGAGCAGCACGATGGCCTCGGCGACCAGTTCGATGGTGCCGGCCACGACGAGTTGGTTGGCCGCCTTGACGGTCTGCCCGGCGCCGTCCGGGCCGACGTGTTCGATGGTGGTGCCCAGCGCGTCGAGCACCGGACGGGCTCGCCCGAAGGCTTCGGGCGAGCCGCCGACCATGATCGACAGTGTGGCGTCGATCGCCCCCTGCTCGCCGCCGGACACGGGCGCGTCCAGGGTGCGGATGCCGCGCGCGGCGAACGTGTGGGCGACGGCGACGGAGGTCTGCGGACGCACGGTGCTCATGTCGATGTAGAGGGCGTCAGGCTGTGCGGCCGGCAAGATCTCGCCCAGTGCGACCTGCTCGACGTCCGGTGAGTCCGGCAGCATCGTGATGATCACGTCGGCGTCGCGCACGGCGTCGGCGACGGTCGACGCCGCCCCGCCACCCGCCGCGACGAGGCGTTGAACGGCCGCCCGGCTCCGGTTGTGGCCGGTGACGGCGTGGCCGGCCTTGACCAGGTTGGCCGCCATCGGGCCGCCCATGATCCCCAGTCCGATGAACCCGATTCGCATTGGCCCTCCTCCTGCGGCGGCAGTCGACCGTCTCACGCGGCGGACCCCTTAGACCCACCAGCATCACACCCGATTCAGAACCGTGACCAGGATTCATGTACGCGCACGGATGTTCCGCCGAACGGCGCACATGCCCGTCGTGGTTGGTCCACTGCCCATCGCTGTCCGCAGTGGACACGCGGACAGGAGCGGCTCACCCGCGCCTGCCGACCCGCGCTGCGGAAAGCCACACCGCCGAACACGTCCGAGGGCCAATGGACACCCAGATAGGCCCGGCTGAATCCGACAGCGGCGGCTCCCCGCCACGACGATCAACCGGTACCGGGTGGGGAAGCGCCGGGCCAGCACGAAAACGGCCACACCGGCCGCCGGTGTCGCACCGGTGGTGTGCCCCGAGGGAAACGACAAGCCGGACGCGCGAACTGCCCAGTCGGCGACCGGTGGCCGCGCGCGGGCCGCCAGATCCGAGATCAAGGTCCGTGACACGATTCCGGCAACCAGCAGCATCACGGGAACGAGCAGTCCGTCACCCTGATCGACCACCAACTCGACCGCCTCTTCACCACACCACCCAACACCGAAACACATCGGTAGAGCAGCACAACGGTCGAGCTTGCCTCACCTTCCAAACGTAGAGCCCGAGCCGTCCGTCCGTAGGATCGGCGAGCCCGCCGCTCGACAGCAACAGGCAGCCGAGGAGTCATACCCGCTGATCGGCATGAGCGGATGGTGCCAAGCAAGCTCCTCGTCCGGAGCTGCCTGCGAGACCCAGGTTCAACGGGACCAAGTAACGCGTCGGGGACATTGCTTGAGGCGGCAGGAATCTGGGCGCGTTCATCTGTACACGACTGAGCAAGCGACTCAGTACGCCGGCACGGCCCGAAGGCATACCTCCGACGACTCGGACTCGTGCCCCCAGAGTAGTCCTGGCCGGCGGGAGGTTCATCTGCCCGAGGGGCCCCACCATGACGGCTGCCGCAGGTCGGGCTGGCCATCGTGGCGCGGCTGCCTGCGCACCGGCGAGGAGTCGTGCGACGTCCCGCACGGGCCCAAGCAGCCCGATCTCGCCGGCGTGCCGGACTGACTCACCCGGGCCGACGGCCGCCGTAGCGGAGGCCGTCGATGAGCAGCCCGACCATCTGTCGGCTGTGGTCGACGCCCCGGTCGGGCACGGGCTGACAGAGCGACGCGATGGCACGCAGCAGATCCTCGGCGGCGACGTCGTCGCGGATGGAGCCGTCGGCGGCCGCGGCGTCGAGCAAGGACTGGAGCGTGGGGCCGAGGCGGGCCATGAAGTACTCGGGCAGACCCTGGAAGGCCGGGTCGCCCGAGTGCAGCGCCGACGCGAGCCCCCGCTTGGTGTGCAGCAGCTCGCCGAACCGCTCGACCCACTTCGCCAGCGCCACCACCGGCTCGTGCTCGGCGCTGAGCGCCGGCCCGGTCTCGGCCACCGAGTCGATGCCACTGCGCACGACCGCCTTCACCAGGTCCGAGCGCTGTGGGAAGTGCCGGTACAGCGTGCCGATCCCGACGCCGGCCAGGTCGGTGATCTCCTTGGCCGGCGCGTCCACGCCGGAGGTCGCGAAGACCTTACGCGCGGCTTCGAGCAGGGCTTCGGTGTTGCGCTGGGCGTCGGCCCGCCGGCGTCGCCCGCTCGGGCTGATGTCCTGGGTCACTGCTCCACCTCGCTTGCGTAACCGGAAAGCCATTCCGTATAGTTCCGGAACAGCTTTCCGCTTACCTTCAGGGTAGGGCATCCCCGCGGGATGCCGCCCGCCACTCGGGAGTCGCGCCATGCAGTACCGAACGCTCGGCCGCACCGGCATCAAGGTCAGCCCCTACGCCCTCGGCGCACTCATGTTCGCCACCGCCGTCGGCAACCCCGATCCCGACGACGCGGCCCGCGTCATCCACCGCGCCCTGGACGCCGGCATCAACTTCGTCGACACCGCCGACGTCTACGGCGACTCGGAGGAGGTCGTCGGCCGGGCCCTCAAGGGCCGCCGCGACGACGTCGTGCTCGCCACCAAGTTCAGCCGCCCCACCGGGCAGGACCCCAACCACCAGGGCGCCTCCCGGCGCTGGATCGTCACGGCGGTGGAGAACTCCCTGCGCCGCCTGCAAACCGATCACATCGACCTGTACCAACTGCACCGCCCGGACCCGGACACCGACTTCGAGGAGACCCTGTCCGCGCTGACCGACCTGATCCGCTGCGGCAAGGTCCGCGCCATCGGCACCTCCGGGCTGCCCGCGTCCGACATCGTGGAGGCCCAGTGGGTCGCCGAGCGGCGCGGCCTGGCCCGGCCGCACACCGAGCAGCCCGCCTACTCCCTGCTCAACCGCGGCGTCGAACGTGAGGTGCTGCCGGTGGCTCAGCGCTACGGCATGGGCACGCTGGTCTGGGGCCCGCTGGGCCAGGGCCTGCTCACCGGTCGCGTCCGCAAGGACGGTCCCAACGACCTGCGCCGTGCGCACATGTTCCAGCACCTCAACGACCAGCGGCGCCTGGACGTCGTCGAGCAGCTCATCCCGGTCGCCGCCGAGGCCGGCCTGCCCATGACCCACCTGGCGATGGCTTTTGTCATCGCGCATCCCGGCGTCACCAGCGCGTTGCTCGGGCCCCGCACCATGGCCCACCTCGACGACCTGCTCGCCGGCGTCGACGTCGCCCTCTCCGACGACATCCTCGACCGCATCGACGAGATCGTCCCGCCCGGCACCGACATCGGTCGTCTCGACCAGGAGTACCGTCCACCGGCCATCGCCACCCCGGGCCGGCGTCGCCGCCCCGCGGCCGAGCGCTCCGCCGCCTGACCGTCGACAGCTCGCCGGCGTCGCGACCTGATTGATGCGTTGTCGCCCGTCGGTAGCAGCATTGTGAAGGTCAGGTGGGCAGTCCCAGGATCCGTACGATGCGTTCGGCGGCGGCGCCCACGGTCAGGAAGTCGTCTCCCAGTGGTTCGACGACGAGCCGCCTGACGTTGGCGATGTGGTTGGGGGCCGCGGATTCCAGTGCCAACGGGTTACTGCAGCGACGGCACGTGGGTCTGGCCGGACGCGACCCTCTACTACCTGGAGCGGCACGGACTGGCGCCGGACCCGGAGTTTCGCGTGCACATCAAGCGGGCCGGCGCCCCGCCCGCGACGCTGTCCCGCCTCCAGCGGCACGTGGCCCTGGACGCGTTGCTGGACCGTCAGCCGCGGCTGGACTTCCCACGGTGACGAGCCGGGCCACCCGGCTCCGGCCGCCACCTGCGTCGTCCCGGTGGTTGCCGCACCCGCATCCGACAGTCGGCATGAGCGCGCATCACAGGGCCACGTCGTCGCACAGGTTCGGTGAGACGGGCCAACTTCGATGAGACGACTTGCACCCCAACGGGTATCTCCTGGGCATGCCGACTTCTCGTTAGCCGGTTTCGTCGCCGGGCCTGTTCCGTCGGCCGAGCGATCATCCCTCAACTGAACAGGCGAGGGGCGAGCGTCAGCCGGCGAAGTTGTGTGCCACAACGCCGCGCGATCACCCCGCGTTCAGTAGCCGACGGTGAAGCGGCGCTGCACGAAACGCGGAAGCTCGACTTCGTCGAGAACGGCGACGGCTGCATCTTCGGCGGATATGCGACTGCGACCCTCGGCATCCAGGACGGGTTGGTCGCCGCCGACCCGGAAACGGCCGGTGCGTTCGCCCGGGGCGATTTCCACGGCTGGACTGAGGTAGGTCCAGCGCCGATTGGAGGTGCGATAGAGGTTCAGCGCGTCCCTGTGGCCGCGCATGGCCGCAGCATATTCCCTTGGCAGGCCGAAGCCGTCGATCGCGGCATTGAGCAGCGCGTCGGAGTCGGCGAACACCAGGCCGGGCTTGACTTCGAGACTAGCGGCGCCGCCGACGACGATGAGCCGGATCTGAGAACGGCTTTCCAGTGCGGTCGGCAGCGCCGTGGCCGTCCGTGCGTAGATGCCGGGGTTGGCGATTGCCCGTGCCACGGCATCAGCGGGGTCGCTGGCGGCGTTGCCCGCGCCAAATGCACTGATCAGGACGTCGAGTCCGGGTAGGACCGCGGCGATACCACCGGCATCGGTGGCATCGACGTTCTTCCATCGGATGTCCGCACGATTGTCCTGAATACCAGAGACGTCGCGACTGAACGCCGTGACCTGGTGCCGGCGGTCGAGTGCCTCCGTGACGATTCGGCTGCCGATAGTGCCGGTGGCACCGATAACTCCGATTTGCATGATTCTCCTGTTCGTGTGAAGATCTGGTCGATCTCCTATTCACACTGGCCTTCGCCGGCGTGCCGGCCTTGTTGGCGGACGCCGCAAAGGGTGGCTGCGATACGGAACAGCTGTGAGCGTTCCGGCGGCCAATTCTCCTGCCCGTCATGGTAGTCGAATGCACAACTGTAAATCTGCTGAATCATACAGTCGGCGGCGTCGGCTGAACCGAGCATGAGTTCGCAGAACAACCGCAGCTGTGCGTGCAGCGCGGCGTCGTGCTTGTCGGTGTTTCCCTGTTCGGCCATGCGTTGCCTGGTCAGAGTCCGAACAGCGGAAACAGCCCGGAGCCGTGGAACGCCACGATCCGGCTGACGCCCTCGGCGGTGACCGTCACTACGTGCAGCGCGTGTGGACGGTGCACACCGTCGTGGCCGCGGGCGTACACCGCGAACGCGGGCTGTCCATTGGCGGAGGTCGCGACCACTTTGACTGGACCGATTATCCGCATCTGCCTGAGCAGGAAAGCCACGATGGTGTCGCGGCCTTCGAACCAGGTCGCGATCGGCGGCATTTCCCATCGCGCGTCTTCGGTCAGCACCGCGACGAGTTGATCGACATCCGCGGTTTCGAAGGCGGTGACGTAGCGGTCAAGCAGGGCTCGCTGCGCTTGTTCTGTGGGTTCGCTCAGGCCGTCCTCGCTGAGCGGGACCTGGGCGCGCGCTCGCTGCAGCGCGCTGTTGACGGCCGCTCCCGTCATCTGCAGCAGTTCCGCGACCTCGGTGGTCCGCCACTGCAACACGTCGCGCAGGATCAGCACGGCTCGCTGTCGCGGTGGCAGCTGTTGGAGTGCCCCGATCAGAGCGAGCCGCATGCTCTGCCGTTGCACCACGACGGTTGCCGGGTCGGTCGGCGAGGCGGTGAACAGGAGGTCGGGCATCGGCTGAAGCCACGGCACCTGCGAGGTCGGCTCGACCAGCCTGGCCTCCGGATCTGCCTCGGGGGAGCCGAGATCGGCGGGCAGCGGCCTGCGCCTGCTCTTTTCCAGCGCCTTGAAACACGCCCGGGTCGCGATGCGGTAGAGCCAGGTACGCAATGATGATTGGCCCTTGAACCGGTCATATCCCCGCCAGGCGTCGAGATAGACGTCCTGAACCACTTCTTCGGCCTCATCGACCGACCCGAGCAGGCGGTAGCAGTACGCGAGCAGCTCGCGTCGGAACGGTTCGCTCAGCCGTCCGAAGTCCTCGTTGCCGGTCTGAGACTCAGTCATACTGTGCATGATCCGCGCCCTGGGTCGGTGGTGCGGGGCTGACTGGGTGGCTCGGTCGGGCCGTCGTGGTGTCGCCGGCGTTGAGATGCGCGGGATGGGCGGCTTGCTCGACCTTCAGCCACGGCATCCGCATGCGGTCAGCGGCCACGGCGTCCCGGGCGCGGGTCAGGTCTTGCTCCTTCGCCAACAGCCGCAGGCGCGCGGCTTGCCGTTCCACTGGCGCAACAGCCCAAGCTCGGTGCGTGCTGTTCATCGCGATGTCCTTGTGTGGCAGGGAATTCGGCTCAACTGGCGGTGATGTCGGCCATGTCGATAGCGACCATGACGATCTGGTCGTCGCCCATCGGGGCGTAGGCCCGTCGGGTGGCTGGGATGATGATGCCGTCGATGTCGCGGTAGTCGGCGGCGTCAAGCTGTGACTCGGTGCTCGGATCGACGATGTCGATGGTGAAGTCGTGGCGGCGCAGCAGCCCGTCCGGGCCGAAGCAGAACACCTGTTTGCGGGTGTGGGTCTTGATGTGGTCGGGGAAGGTCACGTTCAGCCGCCGCCAGGTTTCACCGTCGGCCTCGACGGGCGCGATCTCTTCGCAGACGAACCCCGGCCAAGTGAACAGGAACGGCGCGGTCAGGTACGTCCACAGTGCTTCACCGGTGAAGTACGCGAGATGTAGGTCATCCCACGGCGTCTGGAACTGGTGGCCATCGAACGACCGCTCCGGATCGTCGCGCGCGTCGACAACCGTGCCGACGGGTTGCTGCAGGACGACCCGGTCGGGCTGGAAGAGCGACCGACGGTTCTGACCGACGAAGTCCATGGTCAGCCGCTGCCGTGTCGTGTCCACCTCGAAGCGGACCTCCTTCAGCGCGTCAGCCTTTCCCTTGACCTGCCAGAAGGCCCCGGTGATGGCGGCGTCGACGCGGATCGCCCGGATCCGGTTCCACCGCTCCAAACCACCGTGCGCGGCGACCACGCTAGTGAGTAGGTCGTTCACTGCTTTGCTCCTCTGTTGGGGCCGCCCCGGCCGCCGTTATGGAGGCCGGGCGATCAGTCGACGATGAGTCCGCCGGTCAGGTTGGCAACGGTGCCGGTCATCGCGGATGCCTGGTCGGAGGCCAGGAATGCCGCGACCGCGGCGAGTTCAACCAGTTCGGTGGGGCGCTTGCGGTGGGTCATCGCGCTGGCGGCGGCGGTGAACTGGTCCTTGGTGATGCCCATCGCGTCGGCGTGCAGCCCGTACACGACGTCGATGACCGGTGTGTCGACCATGCCGGTGGTGCGCAGGCAGATCGAGCGGACGCCGTGCTGGGCCCATTCGGCGGACATCGCGCGGTTGAGCGCTTCCATCGCCGCCCAGCCGACACTCATGCCGCCGACCAGGGGCAGGCTCACCCGGGCGGGTTCGGGTGTGTGCATCATGATCACTCCCGATCCCTTGGAGATCATGTGCCGCGCGGCGGATTTCGCGGTCACGAAGTGGGCCTGGGTGTATGTCGTGATCGGCAGCATGAAGTTGTCGACCGGCAGGTCGGTGAGCGGGATTCCCTGCAGCCCCCGCGGGGAGATTCCGATCGCGTTGAACGACACGTCGATGCTGCCGCCGTCGACCACGACGGCGTCGAGGTGTTCGGTGACGGACTTCTCGTCCAAGGCGTCGACCACGGCGGCCTCGACGGCTCCGCCCGCGGCGGCGATTTCCTTGGCGACGGTCCTGACGGTGTCGAGAGTCCGCCCGGTCAGGAAGACCCTGGCGCCTTCGTGGGCGAATCGGCGGGCGACCGCGCCGCCGACCGCTCCGCCCGCGCCGTAGACGACGACGTTCTTGTTTTCCAGCAACATGTTTCCTCTTTCTTGTGATTCACGCCAGCGCGTGAAGTCCGTGCCCGGTGAGCTGGTACTCTCGCGGCTCGTCCAGGTTGCCGGTGTCCTCGCACAGTCGCGCGATCTCGGCACCGACGATGGCCGGCGTGAGTAGCGGTTCGAGTGCTGCTGCGAATGTGGCGGTGTCGATTCCCTGGCGCTCGGCGTAGGCGGCGACACCGGCGGCGCCGAGTTCGGTGGCCGGCGTGATTTGCGGCAGCACGGCGGCGAAACGGATAGCGAGGGCGGCACGCCGGGATTCGTCCGCGGCATACGAGGCGAGGAATCGGATCATCGCTTTCGCACCCGCGTATCCGCCGCTCAGCGGTGAGCCGCGCAGTGCGGCGCCGCTGGACATCGCCACCACCAGGCTGTTGGGCGCCAGCGGGTGTCGCAGCGCCGCGCGGATCCAGTGGAATGCGTGTTGGGTGTCAACCTGCCAGTTGCGGCTGAACGATTCCCAGGACTGTTCGTGCACGGGCCTGACGGCGGGTGTCGCGCCCGCGTTGAGGACGAGCAGTGTGGGCTGGTGGTGCTCGATCAGGGTGCGGGCGGTCTCCGCGTCGGTCGCGTCGGCGACCGTCGGGACGAACATGGCACCCAGTTCCCGGCGCAGGTCCGCCAGCGCCTCAGCGCTGCGCGCCACGCCGACGACCCGGTGACCCCGGTTGACCAGCGCGGCGGCGATCGCCGCGCCGAAACCACGGCTGGCTCCGGTGACTACCGCCGTGGTTATGGGCTGCTCTGGTGAGCTCATCATCAACCACCTCCTACCCATACAGAGGCGATCGCGACGCGAAAGTCATCGGCGCCCGTCCGGCCAGATGGCCGATGGGTTTGGGCCGGCACTCGCCGAACTCGACGTCCGAACGCAGAAACAGCTGGTCAACGGCGCTCCGCGAGCCGGTCCAGAGTCCTGCCGCGACCTGACCCGGGCCGCGGTGAACTTCCACATCGACTACCTGGCTCGCACCAAGTCAAGTTTGCGTTCTCGTGCGGTGGCGGCGGCCTGGGCGCGGGCGGTGGGGTGCACGAACACCCGCCGCAGCGTGAGCACGAGACCCTTCTTCCTGTCGTTTGCCACCGTTGTGGGACCACCGACAGCAGGTGATTCACCGAGAGAACATGTTCCAGACCTGCTGTGTGGACCGATCATGACGATGGCAATCGAATGTCCGGTGATGCCGACGAGCGGGCGTGCTGGAAGCCGCGTTGAACGAGGAGATGACCGAGCACCTCGGGCAAATGAAGAACCTGGCTGCCCTCGGATCGTGAGTCGACGAACGTACGGAACGGGACTCGGCGGCAAGCGGCATGCTCGGGCACACTGGGGCGGTGAGCGAGGAGCACCAGCGGTTCGAGCGGGCCGCCGACGCGGTGGCGTTCGGCCGGCTCGCCGACCTGCGGGACCTGCTCGACCACCATCCCTCGCTGGTCCGGGCCCGCTCTTCCCGGCCGCACCGGGCCACGTTGTTGCACTACTGCGGGGCCAACGGGACTGAGGACCCACGCCAGCGCACCCCGCCGAACGCGCCCGCCGTCGCCCAGTTGCTCCTTGCCCGCGGCGCTGACCCCGATGCCGAGTGCCAGATCTACGGTGCCGCTGACACCACCCTCGTCCTCGTGCTGACCAGCGTATTCCCCCGTGATGCCGGTTTGGACGGGGAGCTGGTGCAGGTGCTGGCGGCCGGCGGTGCCCGGATCGACGGCGGCCCCGGCGACCGGCCGATCGTCACCGCGATCAGCTTCGGCCGGCCCCGCTCGGCGGCTGCGCTGGTGGCGGCCGGTGTCCGCGTGAACGACCTGTTCATTGCGGCCGGGGTCGGCCGGACCGACGTGCTAGCCGCGCTGCTCGACGCCGGAGTCGACCCGGATGCCAGCTTCGCGTACAACCTCACCGCACTGCACGCCGCCGCCGCGACCGGTCACCGAGCCGCCGTCGAGCTGATGCTCGATCGCGGTGCCTCGGTGACCCTGCGGGAGGACCGCTGGGCGGCGACACCGGCCGGCATCGCCGCCTACAACGGCCATCCCGACCTCGCCGCCCTGATCAACAGTCGTGGGTGAACCGTCTGGGCACCTCGATGACAGCCGCTGCGAGGTTCACGAACGTGCAGGCGTCACGGCGGGTCTCCACCGTACAAATGCCGCTGATCGGTCGTTGAGGGAACCCGGCGCTTGCCAAGCGCCAGCGCGATAACCTGTTCCACTTCTGCACTGCTGTCGGTGGTCCCACGACTGGCAACGTGGTGGTCCCATGCCGCTGGCAGGTGGCAACAGTGGACTCCGCCGCGCGTAGGGCGTGGTCACACCGTCGATCTGCTCGGCGAATGTCCTGGTCGCGCAGTCGTGGTTGCCGCAAAGAACCGGCGGACCTCCAGCTTGAGCCCGACGGGTCGGCCGGCGATCGCGGCGTCGGCGACCCGTCGGTGATATCGGCTGTGCGCTCGCGACGACACACCTCCGCATGCCCGGCACACCGCGCTGTTCGCCCTGGGACGCGCCCGGACCAGGACCTCCGGCGGGCGGTGGTCCACCCGCTCCACCAGCACGCTGGCCAGATGCGGCAGAACCACACCAAGACCGTGTTGATCACACCCCGACCATGATCACACAGTTCAGGCGAGCGCCCATCGAACAAGTTGATCACACAATCTGCGCCAGGACCCGTCTTTCTTACCCATCGCCGACACCACTTGCACACAAGCTTCCGGAACCGCTCGGTGAGCGGCACGCCGAGGTAGGCCAGGCCGGCCGGTCCGGCGACCACCTCTCCACCTCTCGCCGCCCATGCTGCGGGCTGAACATGGTCCTCGTCGCCAAGCAGGAAGCCCTCGACGTACCGGGCGCGCCTCTCCTTCGCCGCAGTGGCCACACCGGAGAAACCCGCCGCAGGCGCGGGCGATGGGGCATACCGGTACCAGCGGCCGAGCGTCAGACAGAGGTCCTCGACGCTGCACACCCGGTACGAACGCCGCGCCGACCTTCATCCTGGTCTCCTGCACCTGGCATGCGTGCTGATCTGCTACCGCACCATGGCAAAGTCATTCTGAAACCAGCTCTGAGCGTCGGGAACTCCCCACAGCAGGAGATTGCCGGTAGCGGCGTCGAACACGAGCTGGACCGTCGTGCTGTTTCTGCTGCCACCGGCGGGTTGCCGCACGGAGAATTGGCCGGCCAGCATGACGAAGCAGACCAGTTCGTCGTTGGGCAGCCCGACCGGCTCGCCGGCCATCGCGGCTTGTGCCAACAAAACAGTGCCACAGATGAGCGAAGTTCGCCGCTACCAACAACTTCGTGCCCACTTGTCCTGCCTTGAACTCGACAACGCCGCCGAAGCGCTGCCGAGGGTGCCCGACGAAATCCGGCACGAGAACCTGTCCATGACCGCCGCGCTCGAACGACTGCTGGAGATCGAGGTCAACGCCACCGAGGAACGGCGGCTGGCCGGACGGCTGCGGTTCGCCTGCCTGATCCCTGGACGCTGTCGGACTTCGACTTCGCCGCCCAGCCCCGTGTCGACGAGAAACTGATGCGACCTGGCGCCCCTGCGTTTCCTTGACGATATCGGTAATCCCGGCTATCGGAACTTGCTCGGTTCCATCAGTCCGGCGGGTCCGGGACGGGCGCGGTTTCCTGAGTGGACCTTCGCGCGTTTCCACCACCGGAGCCGAACTGGCCGTTGACGGCGGCGCCTCGCAGCTCCAGCTCCCACAACCCGAGTTGCTTCCGCGACAGGTCTGTTCAGGCTCCGGCTAAGGCTGCGGTTCGGATGGCGTCGGGGGTGGTTCCGGTCCAGGTGCGGAAGGCGCGGTAGAAGGAGTTGGTGTCGTCGTAGCCGAGCAGGTAGGCGATTTCGGGCGTGCGAATGGTGCTGTTGCCGAGGTAGTGGCGGGCCAGGTCTTCGCGGGTCGTGGCGAGGATTTCCTGGAAGCTGGTTCCTTCGAGTTTCAGTTGTCGTTGCAGGGTGCGGTTGCTGACGGCGAGATGCCGGGTGACCGCGGCCATGGAACTGCCGCCGGCGGGAAGTGTTTCGTGCAGCGCGGCACGGACACGCTCGGCGATGCTGGCTGTCGCCTGCAGGTCGGACAGGCGTTTGCGGAGTTCCGGGGCGAAGAACCGCCAGAGTTGCTCGTTCTCGGTGAGGAACGGGCGGTCCGCGTCGGCGGGCGCGAAGGTGATCGCGTGTGCCGGTCCATTGTGGACGTCTACGCCGAGGTACTCGTCGAGGCCGGCATGCTCGGCAGGGATCCAGGGATCGGTGGCCCGGACCGGCCTGATGTCGTGGCGGGTCGCGATCCTGGCCATGGCGACCCAGAACACCGTCTCGGCGGCGGCCAGCAGGGGCGGCGGGGGCATGTCCGGCGGCCACCTGAAGCTGATCGTCAAGCCTTCGTCGCCGTTGTCGAGCTGCAGGTGCAGGGGCCCGATGAGGGGCTTGTAGGTGGCGATGCGCTGGGCGGCGGTCCGCAGGTCGGGGCTGCACAGGGCGGCGAAGATCGGCGGGGTGAACATCTCGACCGAGATCGACCGGCCGATCGCGACAGCCAGGTCCGGATCGCCGCTCTCGGCGTCGAGTGCCTCCCACAGCCGGAAGTACTCCTCCGGTGGGAGCTCGACCGGGCCGCGGCCGAACAGGTCAGCAGGCAGCTGGGCGCGCCGGAGCACCCGGGTGGGTGACACGCCGAGGTCCTTCAGCAGCGCTTTGATGCTGGGATCCAGGGTGAATCGTCCGGTGCTCACGCCGTGAGGGTAAAGGCCGGCGGGTGCCCTGTCACTAACAGATGACGCCACGTCTCTCGCGGAGTGCGCCATCGAAAGGTGGCGTCATACGCAAGTGAGTTGGCGCGCCGCGCTAGTGCCAGGTCGCAGATCCACTTCTAGCGTTGACGACGCAAGGTCACCACGTACACCGGAAGGATCACCGCCATGGCCACCAAGGTCGCACTCGTCACCGGAGCTTCGTCGGGGATCGGCGAGGCCACCGCGCTCAAGCTGCGCAAGGCCGGTTACACCGTCTACGGCGCGGCGCGGCGTGTGCAGCGCATGCAACACCTGACCAAGCAGGGGATCCAACTGCTGGCCATGGACGTCACCGACGACACCTCCATGCGGGACGGCGTCGAGAAGATCATCGCCGACACCGGCCGCCTCGACGTCCTGGTCAACAACGCCGGCTACGGTTCCTACGGCGCCGTCGAGGACGTACCCCTGCAGGAGGCCAGGGAACAGTTCGAGGTCAACGTGTTCGGCGCGGCGCGGCTGACCCAGCTGGTCCTGCCACACATGCGGGCCCAGCGCTCGGGAACCATCGTCAACATCACCTCGATGGGCGGCCGCATCTACACCTCGCTGGGAGCCTGGTACCACGCCACGAAGTTCGCGCTGGAGGCGCTCAGCGACTGCCTGCGCATGGAGGTCAAGCCCTTCGGGATCGACGTCGTGGTGATCGAACCGGGTGGCGTCAGGTCCGAGTGGGGCGGCATCGCCGCGCAGAAGGTCCGCACCGTCTCCGGCACCGGCCCGTACGCCCCGCAGGGCAACGCCGTGGCCGACTCGCTCAGCTCGGAGGCCAACGAACGCCGCCTGTCGTCGCCCGACTTGATCGCCAAGACCATCGTCAAGTCCGTCCGGGCGCGCCGACCCAAGACCCGTTACGCCGTCGGCTTCGGCGCCAAGCCCATGATCTTCCTGCACAACACGCTGCCCAACCGCGCCTTCGACGCATTCATGCGCCGTGCCACCGGCGTGCCCGCGAACTACGAGCCCGCGAACAACTGACGTGACGGTCGTGAAGACCGCGCCGGTCACCGGAGCGTCGTCGGGTATCGGCGAAGCGGTCGCCACCAAGCTGCACACCCTCGGCTACACCGTCTACGGCGCCGCCAGGCGCGCAGAACGACTGTCCGATGTGGCCGGTAGCCGCGCGTTGTCGATGGATGTCACGGACGACGCGTCGATGCGGACCGGCGTCGAGAAGATCGTCGCCGACACCGGCCGGCTCGACGTGCTGGTCAACAACGCCGGCTACGGCTCCTACGGCGCCGTCGAGGACGTGCCCATGGACGAGGCCCGCCACCAGAGGGAAGTCAACGTCTTCGGCGCCGCCCGCCGAGACGCTGCGGGCGGCCTCCAGCGCGGGCCCCTACGCGGCCTGGGCGGGGGTCACAACAGATGGGAACGGGTCCGACCAGCAGTCTCTTGCGAGACGCCTGGTTGTCGAGCGCCGGTTGTCACTTGATCAGCCGAGCGCTGGTCATCGTGTGGGCTCATGCGGAGCCGCGCCTAGCCGTGGAGTTCATTCGTGAGCCCGTGTTCGTCCGTGCGACGTGCCTTCCGCACGGAGCGGGGTTCGGCATGTAGCGAGCCCGCGCGGAGTCGAAGTCCATATCTCGCCCTAGCACTTCCCGAACGCGTCGGCGGGATGCGACGTGCCCGGACAGACCGGCCGTTGTGAAAGCGGCCCTGCCGGCTGCGTCACCACCCGGCGGGGCCTTGACTCACACCCTACGAGGAGCTTGAGGACCCGATGAACGGTGCCGTAGAGATCGCAACTCCATATTTGGTCGGCCGAGTTCCGGGTGAAACGCTTGGGCGGCACTGGTATTCAGGCATCGAGGATGCCGGTTTCGCGGGCTCGGGTGACAGCTTCGGTGCGGGTGGTGGCGTCGAGCTTGCCGAGGATGCGGGCGACGTGGGTGGCGACGGTGTTGGTGCTGATGAACAGTTCCTCGGCGATCTGGGCGTTCGAGCGGCCGCGGGCCACCACGCGCAACACGTCGAGCTCCCGGCGGGTCAGGCCAAAGTCGTTGAGTGGCGGGGTATTCGGGGGCTCGGCGAGTCGGCCGCGAGAGGTGAGGTCGTCGATGCGGGCCAATAGCGGTGCGGCGGCGAGGTCGGCGGCCAAAGCTTGGGCCTCTCGTAGCCGGGCGGCGGCTCCGGGGCGGTTGTTCGATGCGAGCGCCGTGGCGGCGGCGTCGGTGAGGGTGGTCGCGGTCTCGTAAGGGTCGCCCAGGTCACGCCATGCGGCGGCGGCTTCGTCCCATGTGGACAGAGCGTCGGCCACTGTCAGGGCCCGCAGAGTGAGTCGGTAGGCACGCGTTTCGGCGTTGGCCGGCGCGGTGTCACCGAGGCGGGACAATTCGGCGAGCCGTGCGGCGCACTCTGCGGCTAGCCGCCGGTTGCGCGGGGCTGCGGCGCGGCGCGCCCGCTGGGCCCGGGCGCCGAGCAACAGCAGCCGCATGGTCTCGCGAGCTGGCCATGCAGAGTGCAGGTGGTCTCGCACGATGCGATCGGCCAGGTCCGCCTCGCCGGAGTCGAGCGCCCACGCGACGCGCTGAACGACGATGCCGGCGACGGCCTCGGACGCCGCCTGCGCGCGCTGGGCGAACTCGGTGAGACCCCGCAGCAACGCCTCGAACCGGCCGGTTTGGCCACGGCGGCGGGCGATGTCCGCGGCCACGAGGCGCAGGAACGCCCCGTAGAGCGGCGGCGGCTCCAGCTGGAGGGTGTCCTCGACGACCTGCACGGCCTCGTCCCACCGGCCGAGGAGCAGCAGGGGAACGGCCTGCGCCACGGCGAGCATGCTGCCGCGGGATCTGGCCAGGCCCAACCGCTCGGCGGCGAGCCGCCCTTCGTGGGCGAGGGCTGCCGCCTCCTCGTAGTGGCCGGTCGTCTCGACCAGGTCCGCTTCCCACTGGAAGGTCGTCAGGAAGGTGTGCTCGTCGCCGGCCGTTTCGGCGAGACGTCGGGAGTCGGCGAACGAGCGGCGGGCCGGCTCGATGCGCCCGGCGGCACCGTCGAGCGCGGCCGAGACCAGCAGGGCACGAGCCCGCAGGCTGTCGTCGCCGAGCCGGGTCGCGATGGCCAAGGCCTCCTCGGCGTAGCGCCGGCTGTCGTCGAGGCGGTAGGCCCCGACGCAGACGAAACCGAGGGCGGCCACCAGCCAGCCGCGCAACGCGTCCGACGCGCCGGGAGGCAGTAGCTCGACCGCCTGCTCCAGGTCGTCGGCCCCGGTGCCGTCGACCCGGGTGCGCAGTTGGCCGCGCAGGCCGAGCAGCCGGGCCGTTCGCTGCGGATGCGTCGCCGGGTCGAGCCCGCCGAGGGCGGCCGTGCTGTGGCGGATCCCGCTGGCCGACCTGCCGGCCGCGAGCGCCGCCTCCGCCGCGTGTTCCAACACCGTCGTGCGGTCAGCCCCGACGGCATCGGCCGGATCGGGAACCTCAGTCCAGTGGACCAGGATCAGTTCGAGCAGGTGGAGCTGCTCATCGAACGCGTTCTGGTGCGCGGCCAGCTCGGCCGCGTGCCACGCCGCCGGCAGCGCGCGGCCCATCTCACCGGCGGCCGTCCAATGCTCCGCCATGGCGACGGTGTCCGTCACCATGCCCGAGGCCTGCGCGGCGAGCGCTTCGGCGTACTGGGCGTGCAGCCGCCTGCGCCGGGCCGGCAGGACCGACGCGTAGACCGCCTCCCGGATCAGGTCGTGCCGGATGCGGTACCCGTCCCTGGCCACGACCACCAGATCACGTCCGACCAGATTGGACACCGCCACCTGCACCTCGACGAGGCCGGCGTCGGCCAGGAACTCGTCGGTCAACCCGGCGCCGGCTACGGCCAGCACGGCCAGCGCCTCGCGGGCGGCGTCGGGCAGCCGCGTGATCCGCTCGAGCAGCAGCGCCCGGAGGTCGCCGGCCGGCGCCGTTTCGCCGGAACTCAGCGCCTCGGCGAACAGCGGGTTGCCGCCGCTGCGCTGGTGGATGCGCGCGCTGCGCACCGGGTCCGGCGGTCCGCCGTCGACGGCGGCGAGCAGTTGCGCGACGTCGTGGTGCGTCAGCGGTCCGAGGTCGATCCGGGTTACCTCGGCGCGGCGGCCGAGCTCGGCGAGCAGTTGCCGGTTCGGGTGGCCTGCCGACAGCTCCCCGGTCCGCAGCGAGCCGATCAGCAGCACATTTCCGGTCAGATTCCGAGCCAAGTAGGCGAACAACTCGCGGCTGGACGCGTCGGCCCAGTGCAGGTCTTCCACGACCAGCACCACCGGCTGCGCCCGCGCGACCTCGGTGACCAGCGTCAGCATCTCCTCCAGGAGCCGCGTGCGCCCGTATCGGAGCGGTGCCGGTCCGAGGGCGGGCAGCAGGTCACCCAGGGCGGTCCCGTCCAGCGGTAGAAGCCCGGTCACCTGATCGCGGCCGACGTGGCGGATGAGATCGCGCAGGACGGCCACGAACGGCAAGTACGGCGCCCCCTCCGAGCCGAGTTCGAGGCAGCCGCCGGACAGGACCAGCGGATCGTCCGGCAGGGTCGCCACGACGGTGGACAGCAGCCGGGACTTTCCGATGCCGGCCTCGCCGCTGACCAGGACCACCGCACGCTGGCCGGCCAGCGTCCGCTCGTACGCCGAACGCACCGCCTCGGCCTCGGCCGCCCGACCGACCATCGGTCCCCGCATCACCACCCCCTCACTCAGCCCGGGCCCGAAGTCGTCAGGTCTGATGACGACACCCGGCCACCGGCGAGGACACCATAAGCGGGTCGTTGTCACCCACACGGAAGAAGGCCGAAATGACCGCCAGCAAGGGGCGCACCGTCGTCGCCAACATCAGCCTCTCCCTCGACGGCCGGATCAGCGGCCCCGGCGGCGAGTACGACATGAGCTGGATCGTGCCGCACGCCATCAGCGAGGGCGCACGGGCGCACATGGTCGAGGTCACCGCGCCCGCCACCACCGCGCTGCTGGGACGCAAGAACTACCAGGGGTTCGGCGGCTTCTGGCCCGCCGTCGCCGGGGACGAGAACGCCCACCCCCACGACCGGACCTTCTCCCGCTGGCTCAACGAGGTCGACAAGGTCGTCTTCTCCCGCACGCTCGACGCGCTGGAGTGGGACAACGCCCGCCTCGCGACGGCCGACCCGGCCACCGTCGTCAAGCACCTGCGCCAGGAGGACGGCGGTGACATCATCGTGCTGGCCAGCACCAGCGTCATCCGGCAACTGCTCGACGCCGACGAGGTGGACCGGCTGAGCATCACGCTGTGCCCGGAGCTGGTGGGCGGCGGCGAGCGGCTGTTCACCGACGGCCTCGGCGGCACGTCCTGGGCGTTGACCTCGTCGAAGGCCACCGAGACCGGCGCGCTCTGCCAGCTCTACGACCGCATCCGCGACTGACCGCCGAGCAGCAGGGTCAGCCGGGCAGTTCCTCGAGGGCCAGCACGATGCCCGTCACCACGAGCACCACGCCGGCAAGGCGTTCGGCGGCCTCGCGGAACCGCTCGGCGACCTGGGCGCCCAGCCATGGCCTGAGCGGGCAGCGATGGAAGAACTCGTGATCGGCGTGCGGGACCTGGTCCACGACGTCGTGAATCCTCGGTGCGAGGGCGGCCACCTGCCGGACTCGCCGGCCAGCATTCGCCGATACGCGCCGTGTTGTGGCGGGTCCATCTGAATGAACACGCCCGGTGGCGCCGGCGCCGGACGGGCCGCACCGGGCCGCAAGCTGGGGCAACCCGGCCGGGTGGGGTTCGAGCCGACCCTCGGATCGGCGAGCACCGCGCGCACCGTTGTCGTACCGTGTGCCGTTCGGGAAGTCGTCGCTGCTGGTCGGAGGTGGCAAGCGCGCCATCTCGCACGGCTGGAACGCTGTCTGAATGATCGTTTCACTGGTGTACCAGGTGGCGCGGAGCCTGCTTGCGGTCCCGGCGGTGCTGCTGCGGCGGGACACGGCCAAGGACGCGGAACTTCTCGTACTGCGGCACGAGAACGCCGTGCTGCGCCGGCAACTGACGCGGCCGGTGCGGTACGAGCCAGCGGACCGGGTGTGGTTCGCGGCGCTGTCCGCGCTGATCCGTCGAGAGCAGTGGGCACGCGTGTTCCTGGTGACGCCCGGGACCCTGCTTGCCTGGCACCGCCGACTGGTCGCCCGCAAGTGGGACTACAGCCGACGCCGGACGGTGGCCGGCAGGCCATCGACCGCAAGTGCGGTCAGGGCGGTGGTGCTGCGGTTGGCTCGGGACAACCCGCGCTGGGGGTGCCGACGTATCCAGGGCGAGTTGGCCCGCCTTGGGCACCCGCTCGGCACCACGACGGTCTGGGAGATCCTCACCGCGGCCGGGGTCGATCCCGCTCCGCGTCGTGTCGGGCCGACGTGGCGGGAATTCCTGGCCGCACAGGCCAAGGGCGTCATCGCCTGCGACTTCGTCCACATTGATCTGGTGGACCTGCGCCTGGTATACGCCCTGGTCTTACTCGAACACGGCACACGCAGACTGCGCATCGCGGGAGTAACCGCGCATCCAACCGGGGCCTGGGTCACGCAGCAGGCCAGAAACCTCGCCATCGAGTTGGGCGTGCAGATGGGGTCACTGCGCTTCCTGATTCGTGACCGGGACGCGAAATACACCGAGTCCTTCGATGCTGTCTTTGCGGCCGAGGACGTGGAGATCATCAGGACGCCGCCTCGTGCTCCACGGGCAAACGCTCATTGCGAACGCGTCATCGGGACACTGCGGCGCGAGGTCCTTGACCACGTACTGATCTGGAACCTGGCCCACGCCCGACAGATCCTGGAGATCTACGCTCAGCACTATAACGGTCATCGACCGCATCAGGCGCGCGACCAACTACCGCCCCTCGCCCAGCAGCACCCGGTACCCACAGCCGGCACGAAGGCTGATCACCTCCTTCGCACTCGGGTACTCGGCGGCTTGATCAACGAGTACAGGTATGCCGCTTGACCAGCAGGGATGGATTTCCGAACGGCACAGCACACGACGTTGAGCCTGCCAGTCTTGTCCTCCAGGTTGAGGAACGCGATCCCGCCGGCCATCGCCGGCCGCTGCCGATGGGTGACCGCGCCACCGACCACCACGCGCTCACCATGTTCCAGAGTGGACAGCCAGGCGATCGGGATGACCCCAGCCTGTTGAGGCGCGGACGCAGGAACTGGATGGGGTGGCTATCGGGGGTGATCCCGGTCGCCCACACGTCGGCGACGGCGGTCTCGATCTCGTCCATGCCGGGCAGCATCGGCGCGTCGGTGCCCACCGTGGTGCCCAACAGTCGGTCCGGGCGGTCCGGGCGGCGGCACCAGCCGCCCACAACGCTTGCCGGCAGTCCAGGCCGAACGCGCCGAACGCGTCCGCGGTCGCCAGCGCCTCCAACTGGGGCTTAAGGGATCGGTCGTCTATTCCTGGCCAGCGTTGTTCTCGATGTGTTCGAAGACGTCGGCGTCCGTCTCCTGCCACCACTCGGGTAGGGCGTTCCACTCGGCGACGTAGGACGGCTTGGGGTCGGCGAAGTGCTGGTAGACCTGCCCCGTCCAGCACGCCGCGACGAACTGCCCCTTCTGTGTGCGGCTGAGCTTGGCGGCGGCACCGGCGGTGACCCCGAGAAACGTCCGGACCTGCTCGTAGACGACAACAGCGGCGGCCTTCTCCCAGTCCGCGGTGTCCTCCCACGAGGCGACGTAGCCGGGCTTGGGCTCGCCGGGGAAGTGCTTGCGGACGCCGGCGATCCATGCCTCGCGGAACACCCGGCCACCCGCGATGAGCTGGTCCTCGTCCACGGTCCTCCTTGTCGTCACCGGTTTCTCGACGAGCCGACCAGGTCGTCGATGCCGGCGTTCAGCTGGGCGATCTTCGTGTTGGCCAGCATCGGCGTGAGGTGGGGCTGCAAGCCGCGGAGCTTGCTGGAGACCACGCCGGACTTGGTCGTGCGGGCCTGCTGGAGCACCGGGGCGGCGTGGATGAGGACCTGGTCGGGGTCGCGGCGGCGGGCGCCGATGACGGCCAAATCGCTCAGCACGCCGGCGCGGCGGCGAGGAGACAGGTTCTGCTGGAGGGCGTCGGTGAGGGCGGACTCGGCGAGGTCGAGCCGGCCGAGCGTAGCGAAGCAGGTGCCGCGTTCTTCGGCCAGCCGGGAGCCGTCGAAGCGCAACCAGCCGCCGTTGTGCACTGGACCGTGCAACGCCAGGACTCCTTCGGCGCGGTCGAGGGCGCGTTGGCAGGCGGCGAGGTTGCCCTGGCCGGCGAAGGTCTCGGCCTGGACGGCGGCGACCCAGTAGCGGGTCGACAGCTGGGAATCCCCGCGGCGGGCCAGACCGGCGGCCGCGTCGAGCATCGGTTCGGCGTTGGCGAAGTTCCGTTCGTAGACGGAGATGAAGGCGTGGCGGGTCAAGGCGCAGGCCCACTGGTCGTAGGCGGAGGCGGCCTTGCTTGCCTCGGCGGCCAGGGCGTAGCAGTGGGCGGCGGTGGTGTAGTCGCTGGCGTCAAAGTGGATCTCACCAGCCAGCTGGAACAGATCCCCGGCCAGCGCGCACAGCCGCTGGTGCGCGGACGGGCCACGCGACTGGGACAACTGAGCGGTGAGCACCCGCAGCTGCTCCTCGACCACGGCCCGCATCGTGGCCTTGGCGGAGGTCAGCGTGAAGGTCTGCCACAGGCGGCTGTTGAGCAGCGCGTACCCGTCGAGGTCGTCAGCGTCGTCGAGGTCGGCCAGGTCGTGTGCGGGCAGCGCGAGCAGGGCGGCGGCGAGGCTAAACACGCGAAGCAGATCACGGCGGTACAAGGCCATGTCGTCATTCTCCGCGAGGTCGGGCCGCTGCGCGGCGGGCTGGTTGCTGGTGCACCGAGCGAGCATGATGGCGAGCTCGGACTGCGTGATCTTCAACAGCTTCGCGAGTCGGGGCCGCAGGTGCAAGGCCGGCGAGTTCTTCCCGCCCTCCCACCGTCCGACCGTGGACCGCTCGACCTCGAGCGCGTCGGCGATGTCCTGCTGGGACAGGCCCAAGGCCCGGCGACGCTCGAACAGCTCGTGTCCGCCTGCCATCTCGCACGCCTCCCGCTACGGGGTTCACCCGATCGGATCGCCGCTGGTCACGGCGGCGGATGCCGCATGCCTGCCGCACCCGTGCCGCATGTCCGCGTTGATGGCCACCTGTCGCTGCTGGTTTCGTGACCGACAGCGACGTGACCCAGCTCTCACAGTAACGGAGGTGGCGGCGATGACCAGCACGAACACTCCGACGGCGGTAGCCGCTGACGATCGACCACACACGGCGCGGGCCGCCGACGAGACCATCGGCGTCCCCCGTCCGTCCGTGGTTCTGCGGACCTGCGCCGTCACCGCCGCCCAGAGCAACCCGCACCCGCTGCTGAAGGCGGCGGTGGCGTTCGCCGCCCTGCACCGCAGTCGCGTCGAAGCGCAGCAGCTGGCGTGCGACCCAGCGGCCGACGACCATGCGTTGGCCATCGCGGCCCGCGCGATCGCCGCCGCCGACACCGGCCGGGTAGTGCTCCTCGACCGTATTGATCGATGGGCGTGCGCAGTGCTGCCGGCAAACCGCCACGCCGCCGTGCACACCGAGTCGCTCGGCCGACTGGTCGACCGACTGGTCGGCACCTGGACGCAGTGAACCTCGTCAAAGACAGCGAAGACCCGGGCAGCGCCGACCTCGCCGCCAGCCTGCTCCAGCACGTCAGCGAGCTGTCCATCGGTTACGACGACCTCGTCGCGGACCTGCGCGACGGTCGCCGTCGGCTACCACGCCACTCCAACCCGATCTCGGCCTAATCCCATGGGCTGGTTGCGGGAGGTCACCGCCATGGTCATCGCGACCGACAGCCCCGCCGGCCGCGTCGCCGAAGCGATCGAGCAACTGACCGCGCACCTACCCACGCCCGACCAGCCCACCACGTGCCCGATGTGCTCGCGACAAGGCTGGCCGTGCACCGGATTCGACGCCGCGGCCCGACACCTCCAGGCCGCCGGAGTACCGGTCGGCTACCTGGTGCCGCTGGACCTACATCCCACGCTCTGGCCGGTGCCGTAACCACGCCGCCACGCTCGTCTTGCACTGGATCCCCGGTGCTGCGCGGCTGTCGGCGAGCTCGCCTCCTTGCCGCCGACGGCCGGTTCGCTGGTGGGTGCCGCGTCGAACTGCCCCCGACACGACGCGGCACCCACCGGCGCCATCCGCGCCCACACCAACACCGATCGATGGGAGAACTGCCATGACCGCTGCCGCAGTGGAGCTGCGCGACCCTCGTATCTGCGTGTCGCCGGAGGTCTGGGAGCGCGAGGTTCGTCTGATCATGCGCGACCACGACATGGACTGGGACCTGGCTGAGCGGACGTTCGGCCAGACCGTGGCCTACCTCGTCACCGCGGCGGGCAACCCGACGGTGCCGATGGGACCGGCGCCTGCCGTGGACAAGGGCGTGCACTCCTTCGTGCTCGACACCCCCAGCTACTGGGAGTTCTGCCTGCGCCACGCGGGCCGCTATTTGCACCACGTGCCGCACCTGCCCGAGGAACGGGCGAGCCAGCCCCAGGTGCTCCGGCAGACCATCGACGCGATCCGGGCTGAGGGGTTCGCGCTCGACGCCGGGTTGTGGGGTGCCCTGGAGGTCGAGTGCACCCAGTGCTACGCCGGCTGCTCGGACAGCCCGGGCGGTAAGAAGTAGTCCGACGCTACGATCGCTGGCCTCGCCCCCAGGGGACGAGGCCAGTGCCATTGATGTGGGGAAGGATGCCTCCGTGAGTGCGGTCGAGGTGTGGGAGCGTTATGCGAGCAACTCTCGGCCCCGGCGCGCCGTCAACGCGGCTGGCGCGAGCACGTGGCTGAACTGGACTCAGTACCCCGACCACGGCCCCGACGAGTCGGTGCTCGGCGACTTGGCCGGACGACGGGTGCTGGAGCTGGGTTCGGGCAGCGGCGCGAATCTCGCGCACCTGGCTACATTGGGGGGGAACTGCACGGGCGTGGACCTCGCGCCCAGCCGGACGAGCACTGCCGTGGCGGAGTGGGGGCACCTGCCGGGGCTGGAGTTCGTCACCGCCGACGCCGTCGCCTACCTCGCTGAGAAAGATGAGGTCTTCGACGTCATGTACTCAATCTTCGGCGCTGTCTGGTTCACCGACCCTGCGATCCTGCTTCCCGCGGTACGTGACCGGCTTCGCCCTGGCGGTGTGCTCGCGTTCTCCCAGCTGCCCGCCACGGAGGCGGGCGTCATCGCCGGCCCGGCCGTGAGCAAGTGGAACTATCCGGCCGACCAGTGGGAGAAGATGCTCGCCGACACGGGCTTCACCGCCACAGCCTCGGTCATCCCCGGGCCAGCTGACGGGGAAGTCGGCACTCTGCTGGTCCACGCGACCGCTGTGTGAAGTTTCGGCCGATCTCACGCCCAGAGCGGGCGCTGCCGGTGGCCAGTTTGGTTTGCGCGCTTTCCGCTCGTACCGCCTTGGGTTGGATCGTACGCCAGGACGCGAGCTTGTCTTTGCTCCCGCTCCAACGCGCAAATCTGCTCCACGTTCTCGACGAGCCGGCGCGCTGCATCTTCGTCGTTGTACGGCCAGGTCTTGATGGCGTACAAAGCCAGTTCGTGCTCGATTCCGTTCCTGACGGCCTTCCGGTTGGCCCATGCCTCCTTCCAGCCGAACAGCTGCCTGGCGCCGTTGGCTGCAACTATCAGGGAGCCAAGCACTGCGATGATTCGGCTGTCGACCTCGAACGCCGCGCACGCCGGGATGGCTGCCGTCACCACGAGGTTGGACAGTTCCAGAACACCATGGCGTATGCGGGCGCGTCGCTCGGCCTGGGTGTAACACGCAGTTCGATGGCGACCGATGGCGGAACCGTCGCGGGCTCGGCACCCATCAGGGGCTCGAAGCCGACATGCTGACCTGCCGTTTCCCGATCGTTCTGCATAGTCGCTCCCCTGGCATGTCTCGTAGGCTCGCAGGGACATCGTCAGGAGGTGGAAGAGTGTGACATGGGCTGCTCGTCGAGTTGCTCGTTTCGCCGTCGGCCATTCTTGATGCATGACTCGCTGTGGGCTTTGGGTAGCTCCACGTTCGGTTGGGTGCACTTCCCCGGTGCGGCTGCCTGCCCTCCGTCGGGCGGTCATACCCCACGGGGGAGTGTTGTCGTGGGCGATTTATCGCCACGGCGAGCGGGAATTTCCGCAGCTTCCGCACCGTCGCCGGTCGCCGTCGAGTGCTTTCACATGGGCCCCAGATTTCGTTGCGGCGGCGCTGGACGACTCGGTCGTCGCTGCAGACGATCGACAGGCTGGCGGTTCGGGCCGCAGCTGCCGTAAGACGCTTACGGCAGCTGCGGCCCGCGCGCACGACGTCGTCGTGCGCGCGGGACAGCTGCGGGACAAACACGGTGATCCTCGCCCCGTCGCACCCGAAGCGGCAGGTAAAGGTGCTGATCAACTCAGTGAGTCTTTTCCTCGTTCATGAGCTGACCGTCTGTTATTGGGGGCGACGGTTGGCCTGCCCCGCGATTGGGTCTGGCGGTGATGTGTGCCGGCGGTGGTGCATGGCTCCGCGAGTTGGATGACCGCGCAGGCGGCTGCTTTGGGGCGTGGCGCACGCTCGTCGAGGCCTTGGTCCCCAAATGGTCCCCAGGAGGCGTGTTGGGTTGATCATGGTGTCGGCGCGGTGACAACAGCACGAAGCCCCGCTGACCTGGCCTTTCGGCGAGATCGGCGGGGCTCCGCTGACCGTCGGGACGACAGGATTTGAACCTGCGACCCCTTGACCCCCAGTTGAATCCAGGGTCAACGGTGTGCTCGTGCCCGTTCTCCAAGCTCGCGTCCAAGTCTACTTGTCAAAGTAAAGGGGTCTATTGTCGTAGCTCTTTGATCATGGTTGGCGATGCGGGTATAGGGTATCTTTTCGGCATCTGAACGCCGCCCGCTGAGGCCAGCTTGTCCAAGAGTGGCTCACACCTTCGATCTGGAAGCGCTCCCAGAAGGCTTGGAGTTGGCGAATATGCCATTTGGATCATCCGTCTGGGTTGTTGGAGTTCGACGGTGGATGCTACATCCATCACCTTGCGGACGTCGTCTCTGATTGTGCAAGTGTCGCCGCGGCGCCGTGTTGCCGTTAAACGAGCGAATGATGGATGCTTTACGTCAGGATGCCCCACCGGTCGGCGGTGACGTCCGGTGCCTGCGGAAGCCCGTCGTTCCAGGTGTCGATGTACCGGGACACCGTCGACGCGGCGACGCGCATGCCGCAGCGCGCCGGATGATCGAGCGCCGGCGCGCTCAAATCCGGTGACAGATCCTGGCGGATTATGCGCTGCACGTCAGGTTTCCTGCGGAGGCGCGGGTGTGGGCGATGTCGTCGTCCGGAAGGCGGGTGCCGTGCAGCGGCACGGGGGAGACCAGGACGCCGCTGTCCACTTGTGCGCCCATGCTCTGCCCGACGAGGACGACCGGTCCGTCGATCCCGTCGACGACGCCGGTCACCTCCTCGGCGAAGCGGGCCAGGCTCAACTCGTCAGAGACGTGCGCCTGATCTCGGCAGGGTCCACCTGTAGCGAGGCACCGTGTCGCCAAGTGCGAGCACGAACTCGTCCCGCACGGGTGGTGTCGTTGAGAAAGCCGTGCGCCAGCAGCGTCGGTGCCGTCACCAGGTCTGCTCGGCGGCACGAACAAGCATCTCGTTGACCGCGACGCGGCGGCCACGGGTCACCATGTACCGCACCGCGTCGGCGATGTCCGAGGGCTGCATCAACGTCACCTCGGCGACCTGGCCCAGGAACGCCTCACGGACGCCGTCGCGCGTGTGGGTGGCCATCTCGGTGTCGACGATGCCCGGCGCCACCTCGCCAACCCGCACCCGGTGCGGCACCATCTCCTGCCGCAACGCCTCGGAGAAGCCGTTCACGCCGAACTTGGTCAGGCTGTAGACGGCGTTGCCGGACCGGGCGAGCCGGCCCGAGGTCGAGCTGATGGTGACGAGGTCCGCCACGTCGCGCGGCCCGATGGTGCCGGCTCGTCGCAGGTGCGGCAGCGCGGCCCTGACGATGTTCAGTGTGCCGTTGAGGTTGACCGAGAGCATCCGTTCCCACTCACCGTCAGGCGCGTCGGCGACCGGGCCGGCCAGCATCAGGCCGGCGTTGTTGACCACGATGTCCAGCCGTCCCCATTCGGTGGCCGCGCGTGCGACGGCATTGGCTGCCTGCGTGGCATCGGTGACATCGGCTCCCACGGCCAGTGCGAGGGGCAGTTCGTCGGCGAGCGACTTCAGTCGGTCGACGCGGCGGGCGACCAGTGCGACGGCCGCGCCGTCCGCGGCCAGGCCGCGGGCGATCGCGGCGCCGATGCCGCTGCTCGCGCCGGTCACCAGCGCGACGGTCCCGGTCAGGGGCGCATTCACGGCAGAAACTCCTTCTGGGATTGGGAAGTAACGATCAACTGACGACAAGCACGGTCTTGCCGCGAGCGGGCTGGGTGCTCTGGGCGGCGCCCGCCTCGGCCAACGGGAACGTCGCGCCGACCACGGGCGTCAGTTGCTTGCCGGCCACGAGGTCGACGAGGGCGTTCATGCCGACCCGGTCGGCCTCGACGAGCAGCGTCGCGCTGCGGATGCGCCGGCGCTCGGCTTCGGCCCTGGCCGGACCCAGCACCGGGGGTGCGAGGGTGACGAAGACGCCGCCGACCTTGAGGGAGTCGAAGGCCGGCAGCGGGTCCCCACCAGTGGTGTCCAGCACGACGTCCAGATTCCGGACCGTCTTGGTGTAGTCGGTGGTGGCGCGGTCGATCACGTCGTCGGCGCCGAGTGCCCGGGCGAAGTCGACATTGGGGGCGGACACCACGGCGGTGACGTGCGCGCCGAGCGCCTTGGCGATCTGCACGGCGAGGTGGCCGACGCCGCCGGCCGCGCCGTTGACCAGCACCCGGCTGCCGGCGGTGACGTGCGCGGTCTCGGCCAGCGCCTGCCAGGCGGTCAGCCCGGCCAGCGGCAGCGACGCCGCCTCGATGTGCGTGAGCGCGTCGGGCTTGGGCACGAACAGGCGGGCCGGGACGACGACGTACTCCGCGTACGCCCCGTGTCCGCTGGGGAAGGGCAGCATGCCGAAGACCTCGTCACCGACCTGGTGCACGCTGACGCCGAGGCCGACGCCCGCCACGGTGCCGGAGACGTCCCAGCCGAGCGTGAACGGCGGCTCGCCCAGGAACATGCCGGTCTTGCGGTTGGTGGCGTCGATCGGGTTCACGCCGGCGGCGTGCACCCGGACGAGGATCTGGCTGACCCCGGGCGTCGGAACGGGGGCCGTGGCGGGCGTGAGGACCTCGGGCCCGCCGAGCCGGTCCTGGCTGATGGTCTGCATGGTGTCGGTCATGTGATCAATGCTGCGACCAGCGCAGACCTGTCGACCATGGCAGATTGGTCAGCTTCCGATAGAATTCTGCCATGCTGTCCGACGGAGCGTTCCCGCACCAGATCGCCGTGCTCGCGCTCGACGGGGTGTTCCCCTTCGAGCTGGGCATCCCGGCCCGCGTGTTCGGGGCGGCCGGCGGTGCTTACGAGGTGCGGACCTGCTCGGTGGACGGCGGTCCCATCGAGACGAACGCCGGCTTCGCCATCACGCCGGCGCACGGTCCGGAAATCGTGGAGTCCGCCGGCACGGTCATCATCGCCCCGACGCATCCGTCCCGCCTCGGACCCCGCTTGTCCGAACCAGTGGCCACCGCGATGCGGCAGATCCGGCCCGGCACCCGGGTGGCCTCGATCTGCACCGGCGCTTTCGTCCTGGCCGCCGCCGGTCTGCTCGACCGTCGCCGCGCCACCACGCACTGGGAGGCGGCCGAGCAGTTCCGCACCTGGTTCCCGCACATCCGCTTGGACGAAGACGTGCTGTTCATCGAGGACGGCGACGTTCTGACCTCGGCCGGCGCTGCGTCCGGAGTGGACCTGTGCCTGCACCTGATCCGCTCGGACCTGGGCAGCGAGGTCGCCAACCGCGCCGCGCGTCGTTGCGTGGTGCCGCCGTTCCGTGACGGCGGCCAGGCCCAGTACATCGACCGGCCCGTGCCCGACGATCCTGCCTCCTCCACCGCACCGGCCCGCCAGTGGGCGCTGGAGCACATGGCCGCGCCGCTGAGCGTTCCCGAGCTGGCGGACTTGGTGCACATGAGCCCTCGCACCTTCGCCCGGCGGTTCCGCGACGAGACGGGCCTGCCGCCGCACCGGTGGATCATCCAGCAGCGCCTGCATCGGGCCCGGCACCTGTTGGAGTCCAGCACATTGTCGGTCGACCAGATCGCCGCCGACGTCGGCTTCGCCACCGCCACGTCATTGCGCCAGCACATGAACGCCGAACTCGGGGTGTCCCCGCACGCCTACCGCCGCACGTTCCGCGCAGAGCCGGCAGCCGAGCTGGTCGGTTAGCGGCGTTTCGAGCGCCAATGCGACATGCGCCCGGCATGCCGCCGAGCGGATCGCGCTTGTCTCGGCGGACTACGAGAGGTTGTCCTGGGATATGGGTAGGTCCCGGACACGGCGGCCGGTGGCGTGGAAGATGGCGTTGCCGATGGCCGCCGGGACCGATGTCGGTCGTCACGGCAACGCGTGCAGGGGCTCGGTTGTCGATGCGCCGACCCTACTGCGGCACCGTCCGATTTGGTCGGTATCGGCAGGTTGGCGACAGCTGCGGAAGGCGAGACGGGCCCGGTCTGCTCGGCGCTAGTCGGTCGGGTAACGCACGCCGGTCAGCCCCGGCACGACGACGCGCGTGGGATCCCAGTCCGCGGCGCCGAGGGCCTCGACGGCGAGATCGATCACCGCGCCGGACAGCAGCTGCCGGGGATCCTCCAGCACGACCCGAAGCCGGGTGACCAGGGCCCGCATGTCGTCGGCCGAGTGCACGACCGGCATCTCGCTGACCTCGGTGACCGCCGGGTCGCTGACGTCGGGAAAGCGCACGCCGGCGGGGGAGTAGCGGGGATGGCCGGCGAACATGAGCTCGCCGAGCTCCACGGTGGCGCGGGTCGAGCACCAGATACCCCGCAGTTCCGGTTCCAGGGCGACGCATTCGGACAGGTCGCCGTCCACCGGCGTGGCGAAGGTCGGCGCGTGCGGGGCGAGATAGAGGCGCTCCAACGGCAGCTGGCCGTCGGCGGTGCCGAGGATCATGGTGGCGACGCTGCTGGTCGTCCACGTGACGCCGGCGGTGGCGCGGCCCTGCCGCCCGGCGATCAGGACCATGGCCCGCTGCCAGTCGATGTCCTGGGCCCGCAGCCACCGCCCGATGCGGAAGCTGATGTCCAGGCCGGCCAGGAAGAACGTGGCGACCATGACGTGGTTGACCGGCACCGGGCCGCCGTCGAGGTAGTCGGCCCGCAGGGTCTCGGCGTTGAGGTATTCCTCGTCGGCCAGCGCGGCGGTGAGGTAGCGGGCGGTGGCGGCGCAGGCGTAGTCGATCATGTCGGCGATCTCCCGCTCGCGTCCGCGGTAGGCCTCGACGCGGATCTGGTCGCGCCACAGCGCATACGTGTTGGCCGCACGGGCGTTCTTGGTCTCGGTCAGCAGCCGCTCGGCCTGGGCGCGCCAGCCGTCGTCGCACAGGCTGGTGCGCATGTGCACCAGGCTGGCCACGGCCGGGCCGAGGTGCGAGACGCCGGTCAACTCCTTGAAACCACGCGGAGAGAGCCGATAGCCCTCGACCACCGGAGGCCGGCCGCCGCCGGGGTAGAGCGCGAAGTCGGCGCCGGTGGCGACCAGCAGCGGGAGATCCCGGGTGCGCTCGGCGTAGGAGCGGGTCAGCCGGCGGCCGATGCCCTCGGGGTGCGAGGTGTAGGTGGTGAACAGGCGCACCAGATCGGGATCCTCGTACATGTCAGGCGCTCCGGAGTCGGTAGATGACGGTGTCGGTGCGGAACCGGACGTCGGCGCTCAGCGAGTTCGACACCGCCACCAGTGCGCCGCCGGCATCGGCCAGCACGGCCACATCGGTGCCGCCGGAGGTGGGGAACTCCGCCACCTGGGTCAGCTTTCCCTGCTGCCAGCGGTAGAGCTGAGAGGTGAGGGCGGTGGTCGGTGCGGCCGGTGTGCCGAGAATGAAGTTCACCCGCACCACGTAAGGGAAGTGCACGGCGAATTCGCGGGTTCCAAGGCCGTCCAGCACGTCGCGCTCGACGAACTTCCCGTTGTCCCAGCGCAGCAGCCGCGACGGGCTGGCGATGCACCCGACCAGCAGGAAGTCGTCGCCGTCGGCGTGGAACGTGGCGAAGGCCCGACCGTGCTGCTCGGCCAGGTCCTGGTGCGCGACGAACTCCCGCCCGGCCCACCGGTACAGCCGCGACGGTCCGATGTGGTCGGCGTGGGCCAGGAAGTCGTTGCCGTCCAAGGTGAAGTGGTGCCAGTTGTAGGCCCACCGCGACGGGATGTCCTGGAACGGCCGGAAGACCGTGCCGTCCCAGCGGAAGATGTGCGATGGCACGTTGGGCAGGTCGACCCCCGGCGGGTCGACGCCCTGGGCCAGCGCCAGGAAGTGGTCGTCGCCGATCACGAAGTGCCGCCACTGCTTGGCCGCGAAGGTCGGGAACCGTTGGAAGGCGGCGAACTCCGAGCCGGTCCATTCGTACACGGTGGACTCGGCGTCGAAGTGGTACGGGCCGTGGCCGGTGCGGATGCTGGCGGTGGCCAGGAACGACCGGTCGCCGATGCGGAAGAACTCGGCGTCCTCGCCGCCGGGCGCGGGCACCGTCTGGAACGGCTCGTAGCCGTCGGCGGTGCGGCGCAGGATCAGCATCTCGGTGTCGCTGTCGCCGCCGTTCATGTGCGGCGGCTGCCCCGGCACGTCGTAGGCCAGCTGCGGAATCGCCACCAGCGAGTGCCCTTCGACTTCGAACGGCGCCACCGCCCGCGCGCCGGACGTGGGGATACGACACCATTCGGTCAGCATGCGGCCAGTACAGCCGCCCGGCCGCCGGTCAGGCAACGAAGCCGGCGTTACGACTGGTCTCCCTCACCGTCAGGCTGATTGACGCCCACCGGTGGCCTCCCCGCCCGGCAGCTCGGCGGCCACGGCCCGGACCGCCGCTATCACCGCGGCTACCCGCGGCGAGAGATGATCGCCGTCGCGGACGACGAGCATGTTGTGTCGGACGGTGTCGACGCCGGCGATCGGCAGCCGCGCGACGCGCTCGTCCCGCAGGGCCGGCGTCAGCTCGGGGGCGACGGTCACGCCCCACGCCATGCCGACGAGGCCCAGCGCGGTGCCGACGTCGTCCACGGTCGCGGCCACCCGGGGCTGGAAGCCGGCCAGCGCGCACATGCTGGCCACCAGCCGGCCCAGCGGCGTGCCCGGGCACATCACCCACGACTCGTCCCGCAGCTGGTCCATCTCGCAGCTGGGCCGGTTGGCCAGCGGATGCCCCTCCGGCACACACAGCCGCAGCGGGTCGTGCCCGAGCACCCATTCCCTCAGCCCGGGCGCGGTCGGGCCGTGCGTGTTGCCGTAGCGGGACAGGATCGCCAGGTCCAGCTGGTCGCGCCGGACCGCGTCCGGTGCGGTCTCGTCGGTGGTGCTGGCCAGCCGCACCTCAATCGCGGGAAAGCGGCGCCGGACCTCGGTGAGGGCGCGGCTCATCAGCTGCGGCCCCTCCCGGAACGGGATGCCAACCCGGAGCAGCCCGGCGACCTCGGCGTCGGCGCCGGCCAGAATCGCCTCGGCCGCCCGCATCTCCACCAGGATGCGCTCGGCGTGCTCGACCAGCGCCCGGCCCTTGGGGGTGAGCGTCACGCGGTTGCCGGCCCGGTCGACCAGCGCCGCGCCTGCCTCCGCCTCGAGGGCGGTGAGCTGCTGGGACACCGCCGACCGCGTGTACTGGAGGGCCCGACCGGCGGCGGCGATGGACCCCTCGGCCGCTACGGCCCGCAGCATGATGAGTTTCCGGACGTCGAGCATGCGTCACACCCTCTTACGCTGGAGGTGGCAAACAGTAACGCCGACTTACTTGATTGTCACGCGGCGGCTCGCTGTACTCGGCGTATGGCCATCGATCTCCTGGAGCGGCTGCGCGCCGGCGAGCTCACGCTGATGATGGGGCTACGGTCGGCCCGGACGCCGGACATCGTCCACATCGCCCACTCGACCGGCCATCACGCCGTGCTGGTCGACCTCGAGCACAGCTCGATGTCGGTCGACGTGGCGGCGATGCTGTGCGTCACCGCGGACGCGCTGGGCATGGCGGCGTTCGTCCGGGTCCCCGAACGCGAGTACGGCATGATCGGCCGGCTGCTCGACGGCGGCGCGCACGGCATCGTCGCTCCACGGGTCGAGACTGCCGACGAGGCCCGCACGGTGGCCAGGGCCTGCCGTTTCGCGCCGCGCGGCCAGCGTTCCCAGACGGCGATGGTGCCGCAGCTGGGCATGCGGCCGACGCCGGCCCGTGAGCTGAACCCCGAGCTGGACGACCAGGTCGTGGTGCAGATCCTGATCGAGACCCCGACCGGCGTCGCCAACGCCGACGCCATCGCGGCTGTCGACGGTGTCGACCTGATCGCCTTCGGCGCCAACGACTTCACCGCCGAGATCGGCGCGCCTGGCCGGTACGACGACCCTCGGCTGGCCGAGGCCGTCGCCGTGCTGGCGAAGGCGTGTCGCCGCCACGACAAGCTGCTGATGGTCGGCGGTGTCGGCGACGACAAGGTGTACCGATCCTTGGCGCCGCTGGGAGTCTGCCCGCTGGTGATGACCGGCGCCGATTCCGCACTGCTGTACCGGGCCGCGCTCGCGGCCGCGTCAAGCACGACGAAGGAGTGACGATGAGGCCCGCCTTCGCGCAGACGCTGCCGATGCGCCCCGCCGACACCAATGCCAAGCCGGCGTTCACCGTGCCCGCCGGCAGCTGCGACGCGCACTTCCACGTCTTCGAACCCGGCTACACGCACGTGCCGGACCCGCTGTACACCTTCCCCGACGCGACTCTCCGACAGTACCGGCAGGTGCTGGACTGGCTGGGCATCGACCGGGCGGTGCTGGTGCAGCCCACCTACTACGGCACCGACAACCGCCTGCTGCTCGACGTCCTGGCCTCGGATCCGACCCGGTTGCGAGGCGTGGTGCAGGTCGAGGACGACGTGTCCGACGAGGTGCTGAACGGCTATCACGAGGCCGGTGTCCGGGCGATCCGGCTGGACCTGTTCTCCCGCGCCGACCAGCCGCTCGACGACATCATCGCGCACATCCGGACGGTCGCCGAGCGCACCCGGCCGCGCGGCTGGCACCTCCAGTTCTACAGCCCCGGCCCGGTCGTCCGCGCGCTGCTCCCGTTCCTGGCCGACTTCGAGGACACAGTGGTCATCGATCACATGGGCTACCTGAAGGAGTCCGACGGCCTGACCGCCAAGGACGCCGACCGGCTGTTGTCCGTTGTGGACGGTGGCTCGTGCTATGTCAAACTGTCCGGGCCGTACCGGGTGGCCGGCGGCAAGCCGCTGTCCAGCGTCGGCCCGCTCGGCCGGGCGCTGGTGGCGGCCCGTCCCGACCGGCTGGTGTGGGGCTCGGACTGGCCGCATCTGCCCAACGGCCAGCGGGACACCGGGGAGCTGCTCAACCTGCTGGCCGACTGGGCCGACGACGCCGCCCGGCGGCAGATCCTCGTGGACAACCCGGCCCGACTCTTCTTCGCGAACTAGGGAGCACGTCTGATGGTGGAACAGCGCCCGCAGATCAGGGAAGCCACCAGCATCGCGCCGAGCGACACCAGCACCAGCACGGTGTTGCCGGCGCCGCTGGAGCCGCAGATCGCGGTCCGGGGCGTGGACATCGCCGAACACCTGGACCTGCCGTTCGCCCAGCGCGCCGGCGGCGAGCTGCGGTTGGACCTCAAGGTGCCCGCCGGCCCCGGCCGCAAGCCGCTGGTCGTCTACGTCACCGGCGGCGGATTCGTCTTTGTGGACAAGGCCAACGGGTTGCGACTGCGCACCGCGCTGGCCGAGGCCGGCTTCGCCGTGGCCAGCATCGAGTACCGCTCGGTGTTGACCGGCGCGACCTACGCCGACGGCGTCGCCGACGTCCGCGACGCTGTGGCCTTCCTGCGGGCCAACGCCGACAAGTACGGCTTCGACGGCGACAGCGTCGGCCTGCTGGGCGAGTCGGCCGGCGGCTACCTGGTCACGATGGCCGGGCTCGATCCGGCGACCGGCGTGCGGGCGGTGGTGAACAAGTTCGGCGCCGTCGACTTCGCCACCATCGCCGAGGACTTCGACGCCGAGACCCAGGCGGCCCTGGACGGTGCCGGCCACCCGCTGGCGCTGTACCTGCACGGGCCGGGAACCGGCAGGACCGTGCACGACAAGGTGCTGGACGCGAGCCCGCTGAGCCACATCACCGCAGACGCGCCGCCGTTCCAGATCTGGCACGGCAGCGCCGACGGCATCATCTCACCGTCACAGACGCTGACGCTGCACAACGCGCTGCGTGCAGCTGGCGTGGACAGCAGCCGTTACGTGCTCGACGGGGCGACGCACGGCGACGTAGCGGTGCTGCTGGGCCGGCCGGACGAGGCACTGCCCTGGTACACGGAGCAGGTGATTGGGCTGACCGTCGAGTTCCTGCGCGAGCACTTGGGCTAGCTGTACTGATCCGTGAGGTTGGGAACGCGGCTGGCGGGTGGGAGACCCGCGAGTGCGGTGTGGCCGCGGTGGTGATTGTAGATGTGAAGCC
>NZ_QUNO01000008.1 GCF_003387475.1 Kutzneria buriramensis
CGGGCACCTCCTACGGCCGGATCAGCAACGCCCTGCGCAACACCGACGGCGCCGCCGAGCTGGACATCCACGCGACCACCTCGTACGGCGACATCGCCGCCCACAGCCTCTGAACGTTTGCTGCTCCGGCAACTTCACGTGCCGATCGAGGTGGCCCGCTGCGATCGTCGTGCGCATGAGCGGCAGACACGACGCAAGGCCACCCTCGACCGGCACCGGCGAGCGGGACGTGCTCGTCGGGTTCCTCGACTACCTCCGCGACGGCCTCGCGGCCAAGGTCGACGGGGTGCCGGAGGCGAGGGCCAAGGCCGCCGGCGTGCCGTCCGGCACGAATCTGCTCGGGCTGGTCAAGCACCTCACGTACGTGGAGCGGCACTGGCTGCTGGGCCATCACGTGACCGACTGGCAGGCCACGTTCCACGCCGCTCCGGGCGACACTGTCGGCACGATTCTGGCTGCCTACAAGGAAACCATCGCCGAGGCGAACCGTGAGATCGCGTCCTGGGACGACCTCGCCGAGCCGGGGCCCAGGCGCGGCCGGTCGAGGCCGTCACGGCGGTGGACGCTGACCCACCTGATCGAGGAGACCGCCCGGCACGCGGGACACGCCGACATCCTGCGGGAGCTGGTCGACGGCGTCACGGGACGGTGACGCTAATGGGCTTCCGGGGCCCGCCGTCCCCGCCGGATGGACTCGAACATGCCGGCACAGGCGTAGATCCACCACGGGTCCTCGCCGGGACCGTGCAGCGTGGCGGCGAATCGGGCCGGCGTGTGTCCATGTACCGGTACCCGGCCGTCGAAACGATCGCCTCGACGGTCGGGCGCCGAGGCCCGGTCACGTCGTGATGCCGGACGCATTCGCAATGCGTGTCAGTGACTGACAAGTCCGTCAGTGGGAGACGCTATGCTGGCCCCGTGGCGGACACCCGGAGGAATTCGGCGCTGCGGGAGCTGACCCGCCAAGCGGTGCGGGCGCGGATCGCCGAGGCCGCGATGGCGCTGTTCGTGGCGAACGGGTACGAGCGGACGACCGTGGACCACGTCGCCGAGTCGGTCGGCATGTCGGCGCGCAGCGTGTTCCGGTACTTCCCGACCAAGGAGGACATGGTCGTCGGGCACCTGGACGAGGTCGGCGTGAAGATCGCCGACGCGCTCGAGGCCCGGCCGACGACGGAGTCGGCCTGGACGGCGGTGCGGCACGCCCTCAAGCACCACATCGAGGAACTCGCCGCCGACCCGGAGACCAACCTGGCGATCGCCACGATGCTCATCGACGCCCCCAGCCTGCTGCCGGCGCTGCTGGCCAAGCAGGCCCGCTGGGTGGACGGCCTGGCGCCGAACCTCACCCAGCGGCTGGACGGGCCGCTCAACCTGCGCCCGCTCAAGGCCCGGGCGATCGCCTTCGCCGCGCTGGCCTGCCTGAACAATGCCGTGGACGAGTGGACGCGGACCGGCGGCGCGAAGCCCGTCGGCCGGACCCTGGACGCCCTGATCGCCGCCGTGCGCGGCTGAGCCGGAGAACACTGATGCGCGTTGTCGTCGCCGGGGCATCCGGCGTGATCGGAACCGCCCTGACCCCCGTGCTCCGCGCGGCCGGCCACGAGGTGCTGCGCCTGGTGCGCCGCGCCCCGAAGGCGGCCGACGAGCGGCCGTGGGACCCGGCCGCCGGCGTGCTGGACAGGGCCACGCTGGACGGCGTCGACGCGGTGATCAACCTGTGCGCCGTCGACACCACCGAGAAGCGCTGGACGCCGGCGTTCAAGACCGAGCTGTACGACAGCCGCGTGGCGCCGACCCGCGTGCTGGCGGAGGCGGTCGCCGCGACGGGAGTTCCCGCGCTGCTGAACAGTTCCTCGGTCGCCTACTACGGAAACACCGGCGACAGCCCGGTCGCCGAGTCCGCGCCGGCCGGCGACGGTTTCCTGGCCGAAATGGACCGTGACCGCGAGGAGGCGACCGGCCCGGCGGTGGACGCCGGCGCGCGGGTTGTCTTGCTGCGCACGGGAATCGTGCTCTCGCCCACGGGCGGTCTGCTGGGCCAGCTGCGTCCGATGGTGGCGTGGGGCGCCGGCGGCCGGATCGGCGACGGTCGCCAGTACCTGTCCTGGATCTCCCTGCACGACGAGGTGGCGGCCATCCACTTCGCACTGGAGCACGACGAGATCCGTGGCCCGCTCAACCTTTCCGGCCCGAATCCGGTCACGAACGCCGAAATGACCCGTGCCGTCGGCAAGTCGCTGCGCCGGCCGACGCCGTGGGTGTACCCGGCCGGCCTGCTACGGTTGATGGTCGGCGAGCTGGCCGACGCCGGCGCGCTGACCGGCCAGCGGGCGATGCCGGAAGCCCTGTTGCGGCACGGGTTCACCTTCGAGCACGAGACCGTGGAGCCGGCGATCGCGGCGGCGCTGGAGCCGCGGCGATAAGGTTTGGACCACACGCACCTCAGGGGGACGAGAACAGATGACCGAGGACGAGCCGATACTGGTCGCGCGGCGCCGCTTCACCGAGGCCGGCGGCGACCGGGCGCTCGCGATCGGGCTGTACTCGGAGCTGATCCCGGATCTGACGCGCTTGCTGGGCCCCGACCACCGGCAGACGTTGACGGCGCGGCACCGGCTCGCGGTGTGCGTCGGCGACGGCGGGGACCGCGAGGGGGCGGTGCGCCTGCTGCGCGAGGTGGTGCCGGACCTGGCCCGGGTGCTGGGCCCGGACCACGAGCTGACGTTGAAGGCGACCGGTCACCTGGCGTTCAACCTGGGCGAGCGCGGCGACCGGTCGGCGGCCACGGCCATGTTCCAGCGGCTGATCGCCGACCTGACCCGGACGCTCGGGCCCGACCACCAGCAGACGCTGGTCACCACCAGGCTCCTGGCGGTCAACGTCGGCGCGGACGGTGATCGGGCCGAGGCGGTCCGGCTGCTGCGCGAGGTGGTCGCGGACATGGCCCGCGCGCTGGGCCCCGAGCACGAGCAGACCCGCAGGGCCCGCTGCGACCTGGAGACCTTCGAGTCGAGCGGCCTGCCCGGCATCGTCTAGTAGTCCATCCCCATCGCCGCCCTGACCTCGGCCAACGTCCGGTCCGCGATCGCGTTGGCCCGCTCGTTGCCGACCTGGACGATCTTGCGCACGTACGCCAGGTCGGCGCCGTAGGCCGCCCGACGGGCCCGCATCGGCGCCAGGAACTCGTTCACCGCCTCCGTGACGGTCCGCTTGAGCGCCGCCGCGCCGCCGTCCCCGATCTCCGCCGCGACCTCCTCCGGTGCACGGTCCGAGCACAGCGCCGCCAGCAGCACCAGGCTCGACACCTCGGGCCGGTTCACCGGGTCGTACGTGATGTGCCGGTCCGCGTCGGTGCGGGCGCCCTTGAGTAGACGCGCCGTCTCGTCTGCCGTCGCGCCGAGGCTGATCGCGTTCTGCCGACTCTTGCTCATCTTCTGGCCGTCCGTGCCGAGCAGCACCGGCGCCGCCGACAACAACGCCTCCGGCTCGGGGAAGACCGGCCCGTAGCGCTCGTTGAACCGGCGCGCCACAGTACGGGTGATCTCCACGTGCGGCAGCTGATCCCGGCCCACCGGCACCAGGTTTCCCTTGCAGAACAGGATGTCCGCCGCCTGGTGCACCGGGTAGGTGTACATCAGGCCGCTCACCGAGGACTGCCGGGAGTGCGCGATCTCGTCCTTGACGGTCGGGTTCCGGCTCAGCTCCGGCACCGACACCAGGCTCAGGAACGGCAGCAGCAGCTGGTTGAGCGCCGGCACCGCACTGTGCGTGAACACGGTGGCACGCTCCGGGTCGATGCCGACCGCCAGATAGTCCAGCACCAGGCCCTCCACGGTCTCCCGCAGCCGGTCGGCCACGTCCCGGTCGGTCAGCACCTGGTAGTCGGCGACGATCACGAACAGCTCGACGCCCATGTCCTGGAGCCGCACCCGGTTCTGGAGCGTGCCGAACAGGTGCCCGAGGTGCAGCGGCCCGGTCGGCCGGTCGCCGGTGAGCACGCGGAAGCGGGCCGGGTCCGCCTGGATCTGGTTCGCCAACATTGTTCTCTCCCAACGGATCGAGGTGGTCACGCCCGATGAACGGACACCACCCCGCCGAGGAGGGGAGACCTGCCGTCCATCCGGACGGCACGCGTGCGCGTGAAGGAGCCGTCCCTTATGCGGGACGCCACCAGTTCAGGCACACGGCGAAGGTCATGACGCAACTGTAGCCCGTGTCCGCGTGGTCGAGCGACGAAATGCGTATTCTGGTGGCGCGAGGAGGGGTTTGCGTGCGCGTCGGGGTTCTGGGGCCGCTGCTTGTCGTCGACGGCAGCGGGGCGGCGTTGACGATCACCGGCGGCAGGCCGCGGGCGTTGCTGGCCTCGCTCGCGGTGCGCGCGAACCAGATCGTCACGGTCGATGAGCTGGCCGAACTCGTCTGGGACGGCGCGCCACCGGCCGGCGCGACCCGCAGCATCCGCGTCTACGTCACCCGACTGCGCCAGGCGCTCACCCCGGAGCTGGCGGAGCGGCTGGTCACCCAGGGGCCGGGCTACGTGTGGCGGGCCGACACCGACCTGCTGGAGTTCGAGGACCTGTGCCGCCGGGGCGCCGAGGCCACGCGCAACGGCGAGTGGGAGACCGCCGCCGACGTGCTGGCCCGGGCGCTGGCCCTGTGGCGCGGGACGCCGTTGGTGGACGTGCCGTCGGAGCTGCTGCGGGAACGCGAGGTGCCCCGGCTGGAGCGGTTGCGCCTGCACGCCGTCGAGGACCGCGTGGAGGCCGACCTCCAACGCGGCGGCGACCGCCAGCTGGTGCCGGAGCTCCGGGAGCTGATCGAGCGCCACCCGCTGCGTGAGCGGCTGCACGCCCAGCTGATGCGCGCGCTGGCCGCCGCCGGTGAGCAGGCCGAGGCGCTGGAGGCCTACCAGCGGGCCCGCCGCACGCTGCGGGACGAGCTCGGCGTCGAACCGGGCCCCGAGCTGCGTGCCCTGCACGAGCAGGTGCTGGCCGGCTCCGTCGACCAGCGGGCGGTGCCTCGCCAGCTGCCCTCCGACGTGCTGAACTTCACCGGCCGTCAGCACGAGCTGCGGACGCTGACGACCCTGCTGGACGCGGCCGCCGAGGGCGCGGTGGTGATCTCCGCGATCGACGGCACGGCCGGCGTCGGCAAGACGGCCCTGGCGATCCACTGGGGCCGCCGCGTGGCCGACCGCTTCCCGGACGGCCAGCTCTACGTGAACCTGCGCGGCTACGACCTCGAGCAGCCGGTTTCCGCCGGCGACGCGCTGGCCGGCTTCCTCCGCGCGCTGGGCCTGGCCGGCGCCCAGATCCCCGTCGACACCGCGGAGCGGGCCGTGCGGTACCGGAGCCTGATGGCGGGCCGCCGGATGCTGGTGGTAGCCGACAACGCCGGCAGCGTCGACCAGGTCCGCCCGCTGCTGCCGGGCGCGCCGGGATCGGTGCTGCTGGTGACCAGCCGGGACCGGCTCGCCGGCCTCGTCGCCCGGGACGGGGCGCGGCGGGTCAACCTGGACACCCTGTCGGAGAAGGAATCGGCGACGCTGCTGCGCGCGTTGATCGGGCCCCGCGTCGACGCGGAGGCGGCGGCCGCCGCGCAGCTGGCCGATCTGTGCGCGCGGCTGCCGCTGGCCCTGCGTGTGGTGGCGGAGCTGGCCGTCAGCCGGCCGAAGGTGCCGCTGGCGGAGCTGGCCGAGGAGCTGGCGGACCGGCAGCGGCGGCTGGACCTGCTCGACGCCGACGGCGACCCGCTGACCTCCGTGCGGGCGGTGTTCTCCTGGTCGTACCAGCAGCTGGACGAGGACCAGGCGCGGATGTTCCGGCTGATGGGCCTGCATCCGGGGGCCGACGCCGACGTGCACGCCGCCGCCGCGCTCGCCGACACGACGCCGGCGGCCGCCCGCGGGCTGCTGGACGCGCTCGCCGCCGCCCACCTGGTGATCCAGGTGCCGCCCGATCGGTACGGCATGCACGACCTGCTGCGGGCGTACGCCGTGGAGCTGGCGACCGAGCGCGACGAGGCCCTGACCAGGCTGTACGACCACTACCTGCACGCCGCCGCGACCGCGATGGACACCGTGTTCCCGGCCGAGCGCGACAACCGGCCGAGCCTGCCGAAGCCGGCGACCGGCCCCGAGCTGGCCGATCCCGACGTCGCCCGGGCCTGGCTGGACAGCGAGCGGGCCAACTTCGTCGCGGTCTCCGCGCACGCCGGCGTCGACCACGCCAGCGGCTTGGCGACGGTGCTGTTCCGCTACCTCGACGTGGGCGGCCACGGCGTGGAATCGCTCGCCCTGTACCGGAACGCGGCGCGGGCCGCCGGCGAGGCGGGGGACAAGACCGCCGAGGCGGCGGCGCTGATCAGCATCGCCAGCGCGCACCGGCGGCTGGGCCGGCCCGACGAGGCCGGCACGTTCCTGCGCCGCGCGCTGGACCTGTTGCAGGAGACGGGGGACGTGCTCGGGCAGGCCCGGGTGTGGGCGAACCTCGGCATGATCGAGACCCAGTACCGCCGCCGCTACGACGTGGCCGTCGAGTACTTCACCACCGCGCTGCCGCTGTACCGCCAGGTCGGCGCCCGCACGATGGAGGGGTTCGTGCTGAACAGTCTCGGCGACGCCGAGATGAACCGCGACCGGTACCCGCAGGCGGTCGCGTACTTCGACCAGTCGCTCGCCGTGTTCCGGGAGCTCGACTACTCGATCGGCGAGGCGTCGGTGCTGGACGGCTTCGGCGAACTCGCCGTGCGCCAGGGCGATCACCACACCGCGGTCGGCTTCTACGAGCGGTCACTGGCGCTGTTCCATGCCGCCGGCGACCGGTCCGGTGAGTCGTACTCACGTCACGGGCTGGCCAAGGCGCGGCACGGCATCGGCGACCTGGCGGCGGCGCACGCCGACTACGCCGCCGCGCTGGAACTGTTCGTCCAGACCGGCGACCGGCTCGAGGAGGCGCGGTCGCTGGCCGGCCTCGCGGAGACCGCCGAGGCCCTGGGGCGCGACGACGCCGGCGAGCGCTGGCGGGCGGCCCTGGAGATCTTCGAGGAGCTCGACGCGCCGGAGGCGGCGCGGATTCGGGCCCGTCTGGCCGAGGTGTAGCGGTACCCTCGCCGCATGGCGCGGGTGCTCGTGATCGGGCTCGATCCGGTGCGGATTCCCGGCTACGACCCCGAACCGGTGGTGGCTGCGATCGCGCGCGGCCGCCGCAGGTTCGACGAACTCGGCGTGCCGGCGGACATGTGCCTGGTCGCGCCGGACGACGAGCCGGAGGCGGCGATCGTCGCGGCGCTGGCCGGCGGCGAGTACGCCTGCGTGGTGATCGGCGGCGGCATCCGCAAGGACGAGCCGCTGGTGGAGCTGTTCGAGCGGGTGGTGAACCTGGTCCGCCGGCACGCGCCGAACGCCGCCATCGCCTTCAACTCCACCCCCGACGACATGGCCGACGCCGCCCTGCGCTGGCTGTGACGTCCACTGTGGATGGTCACACCGCCGTGAGCTTGCCCGGGTTGACCATCCACATCACCTCGTCGATGCGGCCGGCCGAGCCGGCCACCGTGACCACGCCGATCAGCTCGCCGCCCCGCCGCATCGTCATCGCGTACACACCGTTGACGACCGTCGTCGCGACCTCGATGCCGTCCCAGAACGTGCCGCTGCCCCAGGCCGCGACCAGCTTCGCCACGGTGGTGACGCCGGTGACCACGACCTTCGCCGCGCGGGCCACGCCACCGCCGTCGGCGTAGTTGACCACGTCGGCCGCGAGCAGGTCCTCCAGCGCGGACAGGTCGCCGGCCTGCGCCGCCGCGACGAACGCGGCCAGCAGCCGCCGCTGCTCGGTCGGATCGACCGGCGCGCGACGCTCGGCGGCGAGGTGCTTGCGCGCCCGGCTCACGTACTGCCGCGCGGTGACCTCGGTCGTCTGCACGATCTCGGCGATCTGGCTGTACGGATAGTCGAACGCCTCCCGCAGCACGTACGCGGCGCGCTCGGTCGGCGTGAGCTTTTCCAGCAGCAGCAACACCGCCAGCTCCAGCGCGGCGGCGCGCTCGGCGCCCAGAGCCGGGTCGGCCGAGGTGTCCACCGGCTCCGGCAGCCACGGCCCGACGTAGCTTTCCCTTCTGGCGTAAGCGGTCTGCGTGGCGTTGATGGCCAGCCGGGTGGTCGTGGTGGCCAGGTACGCGGCCGGGTTCTCCACCACCGACCGGTCGCAGGTCTGCCACCGCACCCACACTTCCTGCAACAGGTCCTCGGCGTCGACCGCGCTACCCAGCATGCGGTAGGCGATGCCGAAGAGACGGGGCCGCACCGCCGCGAACACCGCGGCCGCGTCGTCCAGGGTCGAGGCGCCGGTCGTGCCCATGCTTCCCGCTCCCCTTCGCCGTCGGAACGCGGCTGGGCCGGGTGGCGCACCGCTCTCGCAGCGTACGCCCACCCGGCCGCCTTCCCCGTCCCGACGGATCATCCGTTGGGCTGATCCGCCTTGCGCCGCAGCGTTTTCACGGCCGCGGTGCGCGCCGGTCCTTGCGCGCCTCGAGTTCCTCCTCGGGCACCGGGATCAGCATCGGCTGACCGGGCACGCAGAACATGGTGACGACGAACATCGACTCCTCGTCGTCCAGGGCGTTGGCGTCCTGGTAGTGGATGACGTCGCCGCCCGGCTCCCAGAACGTCTCGCCGGGCCTGACCACCCGCTCCGGCTCGCCCTCCAGCTCGAACCGCAGCGCCCCCTTGAGGACGTAGCCGTAGGCGGGGCCGGGGTGGCGGTGCGGCACCGCGCCGGGGCTACCGGGTGGCAGCGTGACCAGGATCGTCATCGCCTCGGCCTTCTCGTGGATCTGCGGGACGCCCGCCACGGTCGAGACCACCTCCAGCTTCGGCGGCGGGCCGCCGGGGCGGAAGATGCTCGGATCATCGTGTGTCATGCTCACTGCCTGACCGCCTTCCGGGGCGTGGACTCCTACGACAGTCATGACCGGGCAGGCCCCGGATCTGTGACGGAGACGCCGGTCACGTTCCCGGCCCGCCGTTGTCACACCCCGGGTGGCTGTGTTGTCCACCTGGTATGAAGCGCATCCTGATCGTGGGCGGCGGGTATGCGGGCTTCTACGCCGCCTGGAAGCTGGGCAAACGATTGCGGCCGGGCGAGGCCGAGCTGGTCGTCGTCGACCCCCGGCCGTACCTGACCTACCAGCCGTTCCTGCCGGAGGTGCTGGCCGGCTCGATCGAGGCACGGCACGCCGCGGTGTCCATGCGCCGGCACCTGCGCCGCGCGAAGATCATCGCCGGGCGGGTGACGGTGGTCGACCACGCGCGGCGGTCGGTGACCGTGCAGCCGCCGGACGGAGACGCCTTCGAGGTCGGCTACGACCTGATCGTGGTCACCGCGGGCGCGGTGACGCGACGGTTCCCGGTGCCCGGCATCGTCGAGCGGGCGATCGGGTTGAAGCACGTCGAAGAGGCGGTGGCCGTCCGCGACAGCCTCCTGACCTCCTTCGACCGGGCCGCCGTGCTGCCGCCGGGGGCGATGCGGCAGAGACTGCTCACCGTCACGTTCGTCGGCGGCGGCTTCTCCGGCGTGGAGGGCTTCGGCGAGCTGCTGTCGCTGGCGACGGCACTGCTCAAGAAGTACCCGGAGATCACCCGTGACGAGCTGCGGTTCCACCTCGTCGAGGCGTCGGACCGCATTCTGCCCGAGGTGTCGCCGGAAGCGGGGCGCTGGGTGGTGCGGTCGCTCGAGGGTCGCGGCGGCGAGGTTCACCTGAACACGGTCGTCAAGTCCGCTGTGGACGGTCACGTGGTGCTGTCGAACGGCGTCGAGTTCGACACGGAGCTGATCGTCTGGACCGCCGGCAACGACGCCAATCCCGTGGTGCGCAAGCACACCGACCTGCCGATCACCGAGCGCGGGCTGGTCGTCGTTCGGGCCGATCTGCGAGTCGGGACGGACGTGGAGGCCGTGCCGGACGCCTGGGCCGCCGGCGACGACGCCGCCGTGCCGGATGTCGTCCACGGCGGATACACCGTGCCGAACGCGCAGCACGCCGTCCGGCAAGGAAAGCTGTTGGCCCGCAACATCGCCGCGTCGCTGCGGGGCCGCAAGGTGAGGCCGTACGCGCACCACGGCCTCGGATCCGTTGCCACGCTGGGCATCGGCCGCGGCATCTTCCAGTACAAGAAGATCACGATCAAGGGGTTGCCGGCGTGGCTGATGCACCGCGGCTACCACGTGCTCGCCGTGCCGACCTGGGAACGCAAGGTGCGGGTGCTCGCCGTCTGGCTGACCGCCGCGCTGTTCGGACGGGACATCGTCTCGCTGGCGTCGGTGGAACATCCGCGGGACGCCTTCGTCGGTGGCGGCGAACCTGTCACACATGAGACGGCTGCCCGGTCTTGACTGGTGAGCAACGCGAGAAGCGGGAAGGGACAACCATGAAGATCGTGGTCATCGGGGGCACCGGCCTGATCGGCTCGAACGCCGTGAAGAAGCTGAACGAACACGGCCACGAGGCGGTGCCGGCCGCGCCCAGCACCGGCGTGAACACGCTGACCGGCGAGGGGCTCAAGGAGGCGCTCCAGGGCGCGGACGTGCTGGTGGACGTCTCCAACTCGCCGTCGTTCGCCGACGACGACGTGATGAACTTCTTCACCACGTCCACCACCAACCTCATCGCCGCGGCCAAGGACGCCGGCGTCGGGCACTACGTGGCGCTGTCCATCGTCGGCACCGACCGGGAGGCCGAGGTCGGCTACTACCGGGCCAAGGTCGCCCAGGAGCAGCTGATCCGGAACTCCGAGCTGCCGCACACCATCGTGCGCGCCACCCAGTTCTTCGAGTTCGCCGGTTCCATCGCCGACACCTGCACCGTCGACGGCGAGGTCCGGCTGCCGCACGTCAGCGCCCAGCCGATGGCCGCCGACGACGTGTCCACCGCCGTCGCGCGCACCGCGGCCGGCGAGCCGTTCAACGGCATCTTCGAGGTCGCCGGCCCCGAGCCGATGCCGGTGGACGTGTGGATCCGCACCGTGCTCGAGTGGCGTCAGGACCCCCGCAAGGTGGTCGCCGACGCCGACGCCCTGTTCTTCGGCGGCCGTCCGGGGCAGACCGCCCTGCTGCCCGGTCCGGACGCCCGTCTGGCGCAGACCCGCCTCGCGGCCTGGCTCGCAGCCGACCGCAAGGCGTGATCCGCGCCGGCGCGGGCGGTGGCGGACCCACGACCGCCGCCGCCCGCGCGAAGTGACCCGCACGGGTGGCGTCCCTCCATGCGCCACCCGTGCGGCCCTATGCCGAGTGGTGCTCGGCCAGGTGCCGGGCCAGGACGTCGTCGCCGAAGTCGCCCTCGGGGTCCCGCCACACCGAATGCACGTGGTTCACGTTCCGCTGCGTGTTGTCGTACTCGGCGAGCAGCCGCGGACCCTGCAGCCGGTAGTAGTGCGGCTGCCCGGGCTCGACCCCGCCCGCCCACGCGAAGTGCACGTCGAGCAGCCGGTCGCCGGCGAACTTCGCCGCCTCCCGCGCGGCCAGCTCGTCCGGCACCCGCCCGAGGAACACCATGAGCAGGGCTCGCACCTGTTCCCGCTGCTCCGGTGACAGGTCCGCCGCCGGCACCCCCTTCGGCGCGGCCGTCAGCGACACCTCCTCGTGGTGCCGGGGCTGCATCCCGGCGTTGGCCTCGGCCCGGCGCTGGATCTCCTCCACCGAGTCGGCCAGCCGCGGCTCGGTGAACCGCCCGCGCCACACGTCCGGCAGCCGCATCGCGGTGTCGCCGTCCCCGACCCGGGCCCGGTTGCCGGTGACGATGTCCACCGGCGCCACCGAGCTGATCACCGCCCGTGCGGCCAGCTCGTCGTTCAGCGAGCGAACCAGGTCCCGCCCGAGGTCCTCCACCGCCCCCAGCGGCCGCAGCAGATGGCCGCCGAGCAGCGGCGACGCCGCCGGGTCGGCGCCCAGGAAGCACGGCGTGCTGGCCTGCACCTCACCGTCCGCGACCAGGTGCTGCACCGACACGTGGTGCCCGCCGAACCGCCACGACCAGGGGCCGCGCAGCGTCGGCGTGCCGAAGACCCGCAGGTAGTACAGCTGCGGGTCGCGGCCGCGCTCCCGGCCCCAGTCCACCCGCCAGCCCTCCAGCCGGTCGAGCACGTTCTCCAGGCCCATGATCGTCGACGCCGTCACGAAACCCGCCGTCGACAGGCCGGTGGCGACCAGCCGCATCGCCAGCTGCTGCTGCGCCGGCCGCATCCGGGTCAGCGGCAGACCGCCGTGGTCGGTCGGCGTGTAGAACCAGCGGTGTCTTTCCTCCTCCGCCGGCCACGGCCAGGCGCCGGCGGCGCGCTGCTCGTCGTCCAGACTGTCCAGCCAGGCCGAGGCCGCCTCCACCATGCGCCCGGCCGCGTTCAGGTCCGTCACGCCTTCGAACCTTGGTCAGAATCGGCCTAGACTGTATCCGGACTCCGTTCCGGTTAGGCGGAGCCGGGAAGGGACACGGTGCCGGAACAGCGCCGCAAGCTGCGGGCGGACGCGCAGCGCAACGAGGACCGCCTGCTGGTCGCGGCGGCCGCGGCCTTCGGCCGGGACGGCGCGAACGCCTCGGTCAAGGACATCGCCCGCGAGGCCGGGGTCGGCATCGGCACCCTCTACCGGCGGTTCCCGTCCAAGGAGCTGCTGATCGAGGCGACCTACCGCCACGAGGTGCGGCGCCTGTGCGACGCGGCCCCGGACCTGGCGGCGGAGCTGCCGCCGGTCGAGGCCCTGCGGACGTGGATGGAGCGGTTCATCGACTTCATGGCGACCAAGTACGGCATGGGCGACGTGCTGCGGGTGGTGCTGACCGACGAGGGTGAGCGGCTGGAGACCCGGGCGATGTTGGCCGGGGCCATCGCCTCGCTGATCACCGTCGAGGTCCGGCCCGGGGTCGACGCCGACGACGTGCTGCTGGCCCTGGGCGGCATCAGCCTCATCGCGACCAGCGAGAACCGGCGCGACCTGGCCGTCCGCCTGATCGATCTGCTGCTGCACGGGCTGCTCGCGTAACCCGCCTCCGTACTTGTTCACGGGACGGGTGGAGGATGGTGTCGCGTGGGCGAGCGTGCACGGCGTGAGCAGCGGGCGGAGCCGAGGGGGCTGCACCTGGTGGGCGAGGAGGTCTACGCCGACTGGGAAGCGGTCTACCGCGACAACGTCGGCCGGATCCACAAACTGATGTACGCCAAGGTCGGCAACCGGCCGGACGCGGAGGATCTCACCACGGAGGTGTTCCTGACGGCGCTCAAGCCGCTGCGGGTCACCGCGACCATCGGCGAGGTCCGGTCCTACCTGCTGGCGACGGCGCGCACGGTGCTCGCGGACTACTGGCGGCGCACGCTCGGCCGGGAGGTCACGACGCTGGACGAGGAGCTGGGCATCTCGACGCCGGAGCCGGCGTCGGGCGACCCGAGCGCGCCGGCGCGGGCGGCGGCGATCCTCGCCGCGCTGCCCGAACGCTATCGGCGGATCCTGGAGCTGCGCTTCCTCGGCGCCTGCTCGATCCGGGAGGCCGCCGCCGAACTGGGGATAACGATCGGCAACGCGAAGGTGCTGCAACACCGGGCGCTTCGGCAGGCCGCGGCGGTAGCGGAAGGGATGCTGTCGTGAACACTCCGGTTTGGCGGTATGTCGAGGATCTGCTGCGGCAGCGCAAGCCCCGCCCGTTCAAGGCGAGCGAGGAGGAGGCCGCCGAGGTGCGGGCGGCGATCCTGCTCAACAGCGCCGACGACGACGGCGAGCCGTCCGAGGACTTCGTCGAGGGGCTGCGGGATCGGCTGGCGGGCGAGCTGTCGGGGGAGAAGCCCGGGAGCAACCGGCGGCGATTCGTCAAGATCGGCGCCGCGGCCGCCGCGGCAACAGCGGTCGGGGCGGGTCTCGATCACGTGCTCACGGACGGCCTGACGGCGGCCGCGCCGAAGGAACAGAACCTGGTGCCGGACAACGGGGAGTGGCGTGCGGTCGTCGCCTCCACGGACCTGCCGGACGGCGCCGTGCAGGCGTTCGACCTCGGCGCGGTGACGGGTTTTCTGCGGCGCAGCGGGGGACAGGTGAGCGCCGTGTCGGCCATCTGCACCCACCTCGGCTGCCGGCTGCGGCTGGACGCCCCGGCGCGGCAGCTGAACTGCCCGTGCCACCGCACGTCGTTCAATGTGGACGGTTCGCTGTCGACGCACGAACTCCCGGTCGCCCCGCCGCCGCTGCCGCACATCCTGGTGCGGGAGAACGCCGGCCGGGTCGAGGTGTTCGTGCCGCCGCCGGCGTAACCCCGCCCCGTATCCCTTGGCATGAGGAAACTTCAAGGGGCGAGGGGGATCGTGGTGGTCGGCATGGCGGTCGTCGCGCTCGCCGCGTGCAGCCCGGCCCAGACACCGACGGCGCCCAGCCAGTCGATGACCGGCATGTCCATGCCGACCACCACGCAGTCCACAGCGGACGCGGCGGTCGCCACGAACACTGTGGCCATCAAGAACTTCGCCTTCGACCCGGCGGTGATCACCGTCAAGGCCGGCACCACGGTCACCTGGACCAACTCCGACCAGGACCCGCACACCGTCACCAGCGACGGCAAGGCCGGCCCGCTCAACTCGAAGCCGCTCAACCAGGGCGACACCTACCAGTACACGTTCACCGTGCCCGGCACGTTCTCGTACCTGTGCACCATCCACCCGTTCATGACCGCCACCGTGACGGTGACGCCGTGAGCGACTCCACTGTGGACGAAGAACACGGCATGACCCGGCGGCAGCTGCTGCGCCACACCGCGTGGTTCGGCGCCGCGGTGGTGCTGACGGTGGCCGGCGGCGAGGTCATCAGCCACATCTCGGACCCGGCCCAGGCCGCCGCCCCGGACCCGCTCGCCGACCCGCACGCGCTGCGGTTCGTGCAGGTCAGCGACAGCCACATCGGCTTCAAGGGGCCGGCCAACACCGCCGTCGAGCAGTCCTTCGAGCACGCCATCGACCAGGTCAACGCGCTGCCGTTCCGGCCCGACTTCGTCATGCACACCGGCGATCTCAGCCACCTGTCCACGCCGGCCCAGTTCGACCAGGTCAAGCAGATGATGAGCAAGCTGAACACCGGGCACACGCTGACGGTGCCCGGCGAGCACGACTCCGTCGACGACGCCGGCCAGAAGTACCGGGCCGCCTTCGGCGCGGGCACCGCCGGCGACGGCTGGTACAGCTTCGACATGAAGGGCGTGCACTTCCTGGCCCTGGTCAACACGTTGAGCCTGGAGAAGCTCGGGCACCTCGGCCCGGACCAGCTGGACTTCATCCGCTCCGACGTCGCTAAGCTGTCCTCGGACACGCCGATCGTGGTTTTCAGCCACATCCCTTTGTTCGCAATGTATCCCGCGTGGGGCTGGGGCACCGACGACGCCGTGCAGGCGCTGTCGTACCTGCGCCGCTTCTCCTCGGTGACCTGCCTGAACGGGCACGTGCACCAGCTGTTCACCAAGACCGAGGGGAACATCACCTTCCACAGCGCCACCACCACGGCGTATCCGCTGCCCAAGCCGGGCGTCGGGCCCGCGCCGACGCCGGTCACCCTGCCCGCCGGCAAGCTCGCCGACGCCCTCGGCATCCGCGAGGTCGCCTACCGGCCCGGAACCCCGGGCCTCGCCGTGAAGGACGTGAAGCTCGCATGACCCGATACGCAGCCGCCGTCCTGCTGGCCGCCAGCGGCTACATCCACGCCGACCTGTACCTGCACGGCTATCGCGCGATTCCCCTTGTCGGGCCGGCATTCCTGCTCCAGGCCAGCGGCTCCTTCGCCATCGCCCTCCTGTTGCTGCTGGGCAACGTGTTCCTGCTCAGGCTCGCCGCCGCCGGGCTGGCCGCCGGTGCGTTGGTCGGATTCGCCCTGTCACGCACCGTCGGCATCGGGACGTTCATCGAGCGCGGCCTCGACCCGGCCCCGCAGGCGCTGTTGTCCCTGCTGGCGGAGGTCGGCGTGCTGGTGCTGCTGGCGATTCCCCTGGTGGCCAAGCTGATCAGGACGCCTCAGCCCAGCACCGCCGGCGCCAGCTCCACCAGCTGATCGATCCCGGTCGCGAAGTCCGTGCCGATGGGCAGCGTCAGCTCGACGTGGTCCGCCCCGGCGTCCAGGTGCTCCCGCACCTGCACGGCGACGTCGTCCGTCACGGGCAATCCCACGACCAGCAGCTTGTCCGGGCCGAGGGCCGCCCGTGCCTGCGCGGTGAATGTCGGCGGCTGCCACGCCGGCAGAGCCCCGTCGGCGATCTCGGCCGCCAGCGCCAGCATCTTCGGCCCGTTGGCGGCGATGATCCTCGGGTAGCGCACGTCCGGCGCGGGCGGCCGGCTCTCGGCCGTCATCCGCCCGTAGTAGTCCCGCATGGTGGCCAGCGGTTTGCCGAACTCCAGGCCGGCGCTGGCCGCCTGCTCGGGGTATCCGACGCCCAGGCCCAGCACCAGCCGCCCCGGAAACGCTTGCGCCAGCACGGTCGCCGCCCCGTGCATGGTCTGCGGGTGCCGGGCCCAGATGTTGGCGATGCCGGTGCCGAACACCATCCGCTCGGTCTCGGCGAGCAGCACCGCCAGCTGCACGAGGGCGTCCTTGCCGCCGATCACCTCGTTCGTCCAGGCGGCGCCGTAACCGGCGCGTTCGAGCCGCCGGACCGCCTCGCGCTGGAGGTCGATCGGCGGCAACTCGGTGAAGGAGACCGGCAGCAGCGCGCCCACCGGTCCGAGCGCGGGTTTCGTCATGCCTTCAGCCTGCGTCGTCGGGAACCGGCACGTCCAAGGCCCGTATCGCACCGGCCCATGCGTGTCGGGCATCACCGCTTGTCAGTGGACACCGATCGGGGTATAGATAGACCGGTCGATCTACCACGGGTGGTGACCGAGAATGACCAGACCGGGACCCCGGGAGCGGCTGCTGGCCGCGACCTCGACGCTGAGCTACACCGAGGGCGTCGGCGTCGGGCTGGACGCCATCCTCCGGACCGCGGACGTCGCCCGCCGGTCCGTCTACCAGCACTTCGGCGGCAAGGACAACCTGCTGGCCGAGACCATCGGCGAGGCGTCGCGGGCCGACCTCGACATGATCGCCGAGCGGATGGACCGGGCCGGCACGGACCCGCGCGCCCGGCTGCTGGCGTTCCTCGACTTCTACCTCGACCGGTCGGCGCAGACGTACTTCCGCGGCTGCCGGTTCGTCGCCGCCGACCTGGGCCTGCCCGATCCCGAGCACCCCGTGCACGTCCGCACCCGCCTCCACTACGAGCGGATGCGCGACTTCCTGATGATCGAACTCTCCGCGCTGGGGCACCCCGACGGCGCCGGCGCGGCCGACCGGCTGCAACTGATCGTCGAAGGCATGTTGGCCCAGCGCGGCACCCGGCCGGGCGCAGGCCCCGAGGCCGCCGCCCGGGCCCTGTTCGAGCAGGTCTTGGAGGAGCGGTAATGGATCTGAGCCACGCGACCGCGTTGGTCACCGGCGCCAATCGCGGCCTGGGCAAGCTGTATGTCGACAAGCTGCTGGCGCATGGCGCCAAGGTCTACGCCGGCGCGCGCAAGCCCGTCGAAGTCCGCCCGGGCGTGACCCCGCTGCGGCTGGACATCGCCGATCCGGACGATGTGGCGGCCGCCGCCGCGGCCGCGCCGGACGTGAACCTCCTCATCAACAACGCCGGCGTGCTCACCGAGGCGTCGCTGCTGACCGGCGACCTCGCCGACGTCCGCGCCGACCTGGACACCAACTTCTTCGGCACGCTGGCGATGATCCGCGCGTTCGCCGGCGTGATCGAGGGCAACGGCGGCGGCGCGATCCTGAACATGCTGTCGATGTTCTCCTGGACCAGCGCGCCCGGCGCCGGCGCGTACTGCGCGTCCAAGGCCGCCCTGTGGTCGCTGACGAACTCGCTGCGTCTGGAGCTCGCGCCGCGCAAGGTCCGCGTCGTCGGCCTGCACGTCGGCTTCGTCGACACCGACATGGTCGCGCACATCGACCGGCCCAAGGTGACGGCCGAGTCCGTCGTGGACAAGGCCGTCGCCGGGCTGATCACCGGCGACTACGAGATCGTCGCCGACGAGACCAGCCGGCGGATCAAGCAGGGGCTCGCGCAGGACCTGCGGGTGCTGTACCCGAGCCTGCCGTAACCACGGAACAGGAGCCGTACCATGCCGATGTGGCATGTCCACTACCCCCGGGGCGTGTATGACGCCGCCGACCGGAAAGCGTTCTCCGCCCGTGTCACCGAGCTTTACCACGGCCGGGCCGGGCTGCCCAGGTTCTACGTGAGCGTGGCCTTCCACGAGTACGAGCCGGACCAGTTCTTCGTCGGCGGCGAGCCGGCCGAGCGGTTCGTGCGGATCTGGATCGACCAGATCGCCTACCAGAACACCGATCCCGAGCGGCAGCGGCGCTGGATGGGCACGCTGAACGGCTGGCTGGCGGCGTTCCTGACCGAGCGCGGCCTCAGCTCGGAGATCCACGTCGACAACACGCCGACGGACTTCTGGACCATCGACGGCCACCTGCCGCCGCCGGTCGGGTCCGCCGACTTCGAGCGCTGGGTGGCCGAGAACAAGACGTCGCCGGTGGGGATGTCCACTTCTGACCATGCCGGGGCGTGATTCCGACCTGGTTCGGCGGCTGCGTTGGGGAGAAGGTTGAGCGGTGATCGGCGGGCGACAAGGCCCGCCGTCCCGACCGACGAGGACACTCCCGTGAGCAACAAGGATCTCGTGCTTCAGGCCGCCGGCGAACTGTTCGGCGACAAGGACCCGGCCGCCGTGGACCGCTGGGTGGCGCCGGACTACCGTCAGCACAGCGCGCTCGCCGCCGACGGCCCCGAGGGCCTGCGCAGCCTGGTGTCGAACCTGCCCAGCGGTTTCCGCTACGAGCTGGCCCGCGTGATCGCCGACGGCGACCTGGTCGCCCTGCACGGCGTCTACCACGGCTTCGGCCCGACGCCGCTGGTCGCCTTCGACCTGTTCCGGGTCGAGAACGGCAAGCTCGCCGAGCATTGGGACGCCCTGACGCCTCTGGTGGAGCAGACGGCCAGTGGTCGCTCCCAGACCGACGGCCCGGCCACGCCCTACGCGTCCGGCCGGACCGAGCGCAGCCGGGCCGTCGTCGCCGGCTTCGCGCAGAAGGTGTTGCAGGACGCCGACTACTCGGTGCTGACCGACTACATCTCCACCGAGACCTACCACCAGCACAACCCGGAGGCCGCCGACGGCCTCGACGGCTTCGGCGCGGCCGCCGCCGAGTGGGCCAAGCAGGGCAAGAACCTGGTGTACAAGACGATCCACCGGATCGTCGCCGACGGCGACCTGGTGCTCGTGCAGTCCGAGGGCGAGTTCGGCCAGCCGGTGGCGTACTGGGACCTGTTCCGCGTGCAGGACGACAAGATCGTCGAGCACTGGGACGTGATCGCGCCCATCCCGGCCGAGCTGCCCCACCGCAACGGTCTGTTCTGACGTCATGCCGGGCTCACTCCGGCTGGACGAGCCGTTTCGTCCGGCCGTCCCGGCCGCGTCACCGGACCGGTTCGACGCCCTGACCGAGGAAGCGTTGCGGCGACTCGGTGTGGAGTGGGATTCGTCGCCACGCTCGGTCCTTCGCGCCGCCCTGACCGTCCGCGAGACAGTTCCCTCCTCCGTCATCGAGCTACTGGATGCCTTGCTGAGCGGGGAAAACCGGCTGCGACCGGTGGTCGATCCGTTGCGGCTTCCGGTCGCGCTGCCCGGGATCTCGGTGTGGCGCGGCGACATCACCACGCTGGCCGCCGACGCGATCGTCAACGCGGCCAACAGTTCGCTGCTCGGCTGCTTCCTGCCGATGCACGGCTGCGTCGACAACGCGATCCACACCGTCGCCGGGCCCCGGCTGCGGGCGGCCTGCCTGGAGATCGCCGACGCGCCGGAGCCGACCGGGTCCGCGAAGATCACCCGCGGCTACCACCTGCCGGCCCGGTACGTCCTGCACACCGTGGGGCCGATCGTGCACGACGCCGTCACGGTTGCGCACGATCGGGCCCTGGCCTCGTGCTACCGGGCCTGCCTGGACCTGGCCGCCGAGTTCTCGCCGATCCGCACCATCGCGTTCTGCGGGATCAGCACCGGCGTGTTCGGCTTTCCCGTCGACCGGGCCGCCGGCGTCGCACTGTCCACTGTGGTCGATTGGCTGGACGCCCATCCGGGCCGCTTCGACCGTGTTGTCTTCGACACCTTCGGCGCGCACGACCACGCCGCCTACCTGGAGCACCTGACCGCATGGACCCGCTGATCGACACCTGCCGGCGGTGGCTGGACGAGGCCGAGCACGTGCTCGTCGCCGCCGGGGCCGGCCTCTCGGCCGCCGCCGGCTACGACTACGGCGACGCCGCCCGGTTCGCCGAGCTCTTTCCCGCACTGCACAAGGCCGGGCTGCGCGCCCGCTACCAGCTGATCGGGCTGCCGCTGCCGCAGCCGCTGCTGTGGGGGTACTGGTCCGTCCACGTCGACGACATCCGTTTCGGCCCCGGCGCCAATCCGGTCTACCAGCAGCTGCGGGAGATCGTCGGAGGCCGCGACCACTTCGTCATGACGTCCAATGTGGACGGCCTGTTCGAGCGGAACGGCTTCTCGCGGGAGCGAATCTGGACGCCGCAGGGCGACTACGCCCGGTACCAGTGCGAACTCCCGTGCACGCGGCAGACCTGGGCCAGCCGTCCGATCGTCGAGGCCGCCCTGGCCACGTACGACCCGGAATCCGGCACCGTCACCAGCCCGCCCACCTGCCCCAACTGTGGTGGCCGGGTGTTCCTCAACGTGCGCAAGGGCCCCGAGTTCATCGAGGACCCCTACGTCGCGACCGGTCGGCGGCTCGCGAAATGGCTGGAAGATCGTGCGGCAAGTGGCGGCCTGGTGGTGCTGGAGATCGGCGCCGGCCTCAGCACGCCGACCGTGATTCGCCGGCCCGCCGAGGCCATCGTGCGCGGCACGTCCGGCGCTCGCCTGATCCGCGTCAACCAGGGGCATCCGCGCATTCCCGGCGATCTGTCGGACCGGGCACTGTCCGTGCCGTACGACGCGGCAACCTTGTTGGCCCGCTGCGGAAAGGCGGCACGATGAAGATCACCGCTGCCGTCGTGGAGGGGCGACACGGGCAGTTCGTGCCGCAGGAAGTCCTGCTCGGGGAGCCGCGCTGGGGTGAGGTGCGGGTGCGGATCGTGGCGACCGGCATCTGCCACACCGATTCCATCACGCGTCACGGAGACCTCCCGTTCCCCCTGCCCGGTGTCCTGGGCCACGAAGGCGCCGGTGTCGTCGAGGCCGTCGGCCCCAACGTCGAGGGCATCCGCGAGGGTGATCATGTGGTGCTGGGCTGGCCGTGGTGCGGTTCCTGTCGCAACTGTCTCGACGGTCAGCCCCGGTATTGCCTGCGGTTGAGCGACCTTCTCGTCGGCGGTGGACGTGCCGACGGTTCGACCGCGCTGCGGATGCCGGACGGTTCGGTTCTGGCCAGCCACTTCTTCGGCCAGTCCTCCTTCGCGTCCCACGCCGTCGTGCCCTGTCGCGGGCTCGTCCCCGTTGATCCTTCACTGCCGTTGGAGCTGTTGGGCCCCTTGGCTTGTGGCCTGTCCACCGGCGCCGGGGCGGTTCTCAACGTGCTCCGCCCTTCTGTCGGCGCCAGCCTGGTCGTCTTCGGCGCCGGCTCCGTAGGACTTGCCGCCGTGATGGCCGCTCGGAACACCGGCGCCACCAGGATCATCGCCGTCGACCGGCACGCTTCCCGACTCGCCTTGGCGTCGCGTTTCGGCGCCACCGACACCGTGAACGCCTTGGAGACCGATCCCGTCGCCGCCGTGCACGAGATCTGCGGCGGTCCCGCCGACTTCGGCCTCGAATGCACCGGCGTTGTGGCGGTGTGCCGGCAGGCCGTGGATTCCGTTGGCATGCGGGGGACTTGTGCCCTGATCGGCGGCGCGCCGGCCGGCGCCGAGGTCCAGTTCGACCATCTCGGCTTGTTGTGGGGGAAGCGCGTCATCGGCATTCTCGGCGGCGAGGGGCGCAGCGTCGGCCTCATCGGTTCCCTGATCGACCTGTACCGGCAGGGGCGGTTCCCCTTCGACGAGCTCGTGACGTACTTCCCGTTCGACCGCATCGGCGAGGCCTTCACGGCGGCCGAGTCCGGGGAGGTGCTCAAGCCCGTGCTGCTTCAGCGGTGAGATCACACGCTGCCGACGTACTGGCTCATGTGATACGCGGTGGAATGCCCGTTCTGGTCATGGGTCCACTTGGACACCATCAGGTGCAAGCCGTTCGGCTGCGACGTCGACCAGGGGTGGATGAAACCGCCGTACAGCCCGGGTTCCTGCCATGGGAACACCTGCACCTTCTCGTCCGACCACACGCGGTCCGGGCCGGTGGCGGTGCGCGTGACGATGCAACCGGTGACGCAGTTCAGGTACGCCATCACCCAGGTGCCGTCGCTCAGCTTCCGGACCGAGGGCTCGCCGAAACGGCCGGACAGGATGGCGGTGCACGCGGGGCCACGGCCCCAGGACCAGGCCGTGCCGTTCCAGCCCCAACCCTCGTACGCGTCGGGGTGGAACAACTGCCACCACAGCACCCGGCGCAGCATCATCGGCCCGTCCTGGCGGCCCGACCGCACCGAGAAGATGTAGACGTAGTCGCCGTCCCGCTGCATGGTCCACATCTGGAACGGGTCCGTGTTGTCGGCGGTGTTCTGCCACTTCAGGGTGGTCCGCGTGAAGTCGTTTCCGTTGTCCGAGGAGGCCAGGCCGGCGTAGTTGGACTTCCACTGTGGACCGTTCGGGCCGGCGGAATCCCAGTTCTGGATGCTCATGTACGAGATGATCTGACGCCCCGTCTCCGGGAAGCTGATGCCGTCGTTGGGAATGACGGTCACCTCCCAGACGCCGTCGATGCCCACCCCGCGGTGTCCGTTGACCATCAGCTCCGGCGCCCGCCCACTGCCCGCGACCTTCGCGGCGCTGTCGAACACGACGCCGCCGGCCGCGCCGGGATGGATGTTCGAGCGCAGCATCACCGGGGCTCGCCAGTCGATGCCGTCCTCCGGCCAGGGGCCGCCGAACGTGTCGCCGAACAGGTAACCGATGGAGCCGTTCTCCAGCACGTACGGAATGCCGAGATCGGTGCCCGCGACCTGCCAGCGGCTGTTGGTGTCCAGATCCGCGCCGGTCAGCCGCTTGGTCCAGGTCGCGGCCGACGCCGTGCCGGCCGACCCGAGCAGCGGCACCGCCGCCATCCCGGCGACCGCGGCGCCGCGCAGGAACGTCCGCCTGTCAGGCATATCCGGTCAACCCCCTCGTCGAATCAAGAGCAGTCGAAGCGCTGCTCGAACGGCCGGTCCGGGCAGGTGAGGCACTCGAACAGGTAGACACCGCCCATGTCCCCGAGCATGAGACCCGGTGCGGACTGGCTTGCCGTCCGGGCGGGCAGATCCAGGTCCAGCACGGTGCCCGAGGCCGGCGTGTCCTCGACCGGGAGCCAGGTCTGCCAGCTCCCGCCGTCGAATTCCGCGCTGCCGACCGTCAGCAGATGCGCCATGGGGTTGGAGCAGCCGGGGCAGCCGGGCCAATCCGCCTCCTGCGTCCACGTCGGGTAGCCGCCGACCTTGACGCCGGGCGACACCGACAGATGGTGCTGGTAGGACCAGCCGGTCTCCATCTCGAGCTGGGTGAGTCGCGGTTCGAGGACATCCCAGACGGCGCTGGGCAGGTCCCAGCTCGGATAGTCGACGACCCGCTCCGGGTGCAGGACGCACGGAGCCGGCAGATAGTCCTCGTCGGCCCAGAGCGGCATCGGTGGTGTCACAGGTCCGAGCCCGGCGCTGTCACGCCAGAAGATCTCCGTACGGACCGTCCAGGTGTCGGGATGGTCGAACGCGCACCACAGCACCTGCAACACATCCGTGCCGTGGGGGAACGGCAGCTCCGGCACCTGCCGCTCGAAGATCTGGAGAATCGGAACCAGCGGAGCCTCGTGGGTGGCGCAGTGCGGCCACGGCTCGGCCGGCCACACCATCGGCCCGCCCATCGAGCTCTCCCACGCGCTCGGCCTGCCGCGGCGTGGATGCAGTCGGACGGCGTCCCTCCGATACGCCGCCAGCTCAGGGAACACCGCCGCCACGTCGACCGGTCGCGGCGGGGTGGTGCGCATACCCGGCCGGGTGGTCAGCCTCAGCCGCAGCACCGGCTCCCCGTTGTCCACCTCGCCGGTCGGCTCGAACCCGTACTTGTGGTAGAACGGCCCCGGCCCGTCCCCGTCCGGCTGGTGGCTCGTCAGCAGCTCTGCCGCGCCGTCGGCCCGAATCAGCTCCACCACCGCGTCGAGCGCCGCCCGGCCGTAACCGCGGCCCTGGTGCCGGCCGTCGATCAGCAGGCGCCACAGGAAGTACGGGCCGATGATCCCCGGTCGCCCCGGCGGCACGTTCCAGCTCAGCATCACGAAGCCCACCGGCTCGTCGCCCGCGCACACCGCCCGATACCAGGGTTCCGCCTCCGGCGTCTTGGCGGCGTCGGCCAGCGAACTCGGCACCGACCCGACGAACCGCTCCTGCGACGGGTGCACCCGCAGCGCGCACACCGCTTCCCGGTTCTCATCGGTGATCTCCACCAACCGGACGTCCGCCCCCATGACGGCAGACCCTATCGAACGGCACCGCGGGGTTACGGTGTGTCCGGGAGAGGAGGCCCGGATGCCATGAGGCCGCCGGTGGGAGCCTGGGAGGAGCACGCGGTGCGGTCGCTGGCCGACGGCGCGGGCACCAACGCGTGGGCCCGCCGCGCCCAACTGGTGCTGGCGGCCTGGCGCGGAGAGTCGGTGACGTCGATCGCGGCGCGGGCGGGACTGACCCCACACACGGTGAAGCGCTGGCTGACGGCCTTCGACGAGCACGGCGTGCCGGGACTGATGGCGCAGCCGGGCTCGGGGCGGCGTTCCAACGTGACCGAGGACGACCGCGACCGGATCGTCGCGTTCGCCCGCCGCGGCCGGTGGACGCTGGAAACCCTGGCGGAGGCGGTCCGCGCCGAGGGCGTCGACCTCGGCACGGGCCAGCTCCGCAAGATCCTCATCGCCGAGGGCGTCAACTGGCGCTGACGGTCGCCTTGTGCGCGGCGCGCACCGCGTGGCTGAGGTCGAGCCCGGTGGTCTCCGGCGCCAGGAACTGCGACACCACACCGCCCAGCGCCAGCACGGCGGCGCCGATCAACAGGGTGAACCCGACGCCGACGTAGGTCAGCGCGATGGGCAGCAGGAAGGTGCCGATCGCCGCGCCGACCCGGCTCATCGCGGTGGCGAAGCCGACGCCGGTGGTGCGGATGGACGTGGGGAACACCTCCAGGGGGTACACGGCGGTGAGCGCGCTGGAGGCGGCGTTGAGGAACGAGAACACCAGGAAGCAGATCACCACGACGGCGATCGGCGCGTTCGGCCAGATCCCGACGACGGCCAGCGCCACGGCGGTGATCCAGAACGGCGGGATGAGCAGCCTGCGCCGGCCGATCCGCTCCACCAGCAGGCAGCCGACGGCGACGCCCAGCACCGCGAAACCGTTGCTGGCCAAGGAACCCGCCAGCGCGTCGTCGCCGAGTCCGAGCGCGCCGAGGACCTGCGGGTAGAAGGTGCTGATCGCGAAGTACGGCAGCACGAGCGCGGCCCAGAAGGTGCTGGCGAAGATGGTGCTGCGCAGGTGTTCCCGGGTGAACAGCGCCCGCAGACTGTTGCGGGGCTCGGCATCCGCCACCTCGGCGTCCACGTCGACGTCCATGTCGAAACGCTCGATCAGCGCCTGCGCCTCGGCCCGCCGGCCCTTGCTCAGCAGCCACCGCGCGGACTCCGGGATGCCGCCCCGCAGCGACACGCAGGCCACCGCGATCACGGTGCTGCTGGCCAACGTCCAGCGCCAGCCGTCGGGCACGTCGACCAGCGCGTAGCCGACCGCGAAGGCCACCATGTATCCGACGTACCAGCTGACCTCGAGGCTGGCCAGCAGCCGGCCGCGGTTGGCCTTCGGCGCGTACTCGGACAGCAGCGGCGCGCCGATCGCGTACTCGCCGCCGATCGCGATGCCCATCAGCAGCCGGATGATGAACAGCTGCCACGCGTCCTGCACGAAGAACTGCGCGATCGAGCCGACCAGGAAGATCAGCATGTCGGTGAGGAACACGATGCGCCGGCCGTAGCGGTCGGCGAACCAGCCGAACAGCGGGCCGCCGACGAAGATGCCGACCAGCGCGGACGAGCCGATCAGCCCGACCATCCACGCGGACATGTTCAGCGCGGTCGTCACGGCCGGCACCACCGCGCCCAGGCCGCCCAGGATGTACCCGTCGATGCCCTCGCCGACCTGGGTGGCCAGGGTGAGCCGGAAGCGGACGCTCGCGGTGGATCTGTCGGGCTTCGTTGCCATCTTGGAGATCCTGTTCTGTCAGGGGATGTTCGGCCAGTCGACAGCGATGTACTTCGTCTCGAGGAAGGCGTCGATGCCCTCGCGCCCGCCCTCTCTCCCCAGTCCCGACTGCTTCACGCCGCCGAACGGGGCGGCGGGGTCGGAGATCAGCCCCCGGTTCAGCCCGACCATGCCGGCCTCCAGCCGGTCGGAGATCCGCAGCCCGCGCGATAGGCTGCCGGAGTACACATAGGACGCCAGGCCGTGCTCGGAGTCGTTGGCCCGGGCCAGCATCTCGTCCTCGTCCCGGTACGTCACGATCGGCGCCACCGGCCCGAACACCTCGGTGTGCAGCATCTCGGCGTCGTCGGGCACATCGGTGAGCACGGTCGCCGGGAAGTACCAGCCGGGGCCTTCCGGCGTCGGCCCCTGGGCGGCGATCTTCGCGCCCTTGTCCAGAGCGTCGTCGACGAGGCCCTGGATCTTGGTCACCGCCGCCTCGTTCACCATCGGCCCGAGCGTCACGCCCTCGTCCAGGCCGGCGCCGATGTGGACGGACGCCATCGCCGCGCCGAACTTGGCGGTGAACTCCTCGGCGACGTCCTCGTGCACGTAGAAGCGGTTGGCGGCGATGCACACCTCGCCGCCGCCGCGCATCTTGGCGTCCATCGCGCCACGCACGGCGGCGTCGACGTCGGCGTCCGGGCAGACGATGAACGGGGCGTTGCCGCCGAGCTCCATCGTCACGTTCACGACGTGGTCGGCGGCCTGCCGCAGCAGGACGCGGCCGGTCGCCGTCGATCCCGTGAACGAGAACTTGCGCACCCGGTCGTCCCGGAACCAGACGTCGGCCACCTCGGCGGCGCGATCGGTCGGCAGCACATTGCATACACCATCCGGCAGACCGACCTCGGCCAGCAGGCCCGCGACCGCCAGCGCGGTCAGCGGCGTGTCCGGCGCCGGCTTGAGCACCACCGGGCAGCCGGCGGCGAGCGCCGGGGCGATCTTGCGGGTGGCCATCGCCGCCGGGAAGTTCCAGGGCGTCACGAATGCCGTCACGCCAACGGGTTGCCGGCGGACCAGGTGCCGGAAGCCGCCCGCCGGCGCGTCGCCGAAGCTGGACCCGATCCGGACGGCCTCCTCCGCGAACCAGCGGAAGAACTCCGCCGCGTAGAACACCTCGGCTCTGGCGTCGCGGAGGGCCTTGCCGTTCTCCAGGGTGATCAGCCGGGCGAGTTCGCCGGCGTGGTCCCGCATCGCCGCGAACATGTCGTGCAGGATCTCGGACCGGCGGCGCGGCGCCGTCGACCGCCAGCCGTCCAGGGCCTCGGCCGCCGCGTCGACCGCCGCCGCCGAGTCGGCCGGGCCGGCGGCGGAGACCTCGCGGATCACGGTCCCCGTCGCCGGATCGGACACCGGATAGGTCCGCCCGTCGGCGGCCGGGCGCCACCGGCCGCCGATGAATAGGTCACCGCTTCCCGAGGCCTTGGCGATTCCGTCCACGTCCATGGGCCGGAATTGTCGACCCGGAAAACTATACGAACAAGGAATCGCACGAATTCGACACCTGAGTTGCGATCAGGGCAACCGGTACCGGGTTTCATCCCCCACCACTCCCGGGGTGGCCGCCCCGAGCCCATCCTACCCGCGGCGATGCTTTGTCGATCTTGAACCGGGGTCGCCTGTGGACAACTCGGCCCCTGTGGACAACCGGCCTCAGGTCAACCGCGCCTGGGCCTGCCGCACCGGCCGCCCCTCCCACCCGAGGTGCGCCGACACCGTCGCCGCGGCCGCCGCCGTCACCCGCCCCGCCTCGTCCAACCGCGCACCGAGCCGCTCCGCCGGCGCCGACACGTTCAGCGCCGCCACCACCCGCCCCCGGAAGTCCCGGATCGGCGCGGACACCCCGACCAGGGCGTCCTCGAACTCCTCCCGCACCCGCGCGTACCCGTCGCGCCGGACCTCCTGGATCCGCGCCCACAGATCCGACAGCGTCCGCACCGTCGAGTTCGGGTGCCCGGCCGACAGGTCCACGCCGGCGGGAAAGCGCACGTACAGGTCGTCGGGGGTGGAGTCGAGCAGCAGCACCCGCCCGGCGGACGTGCACGGCACGGGCACGCCGCGCCCCTCCCACCCGTGAGCACGGAACGAGTGCCCGGACACGGATAGCAGAGTCAGCACCTGCCGGTCCCGCAGCACGCACAGGTGCACGGTCTCCTCCAGGTCGGTGGACAGCCCGCGCATGATCGGGTCCGCGACCCGCACCAGCCGGTTCTCCCCGGACCGCGCGACCAGCGCGAACAGCCGCCAGCCGAGCCGGTACTCGAGGGTGTCGGGGTCCCGCTCGACCAGTCCCTCCTCGGCCAGCGCCCGCAGCGCCCGCGACACCTGGCTCTTCTCCCGGCCGACCAGCTGCCCCAGCCGCACCACGCCGAGCCCGCCGGCGCGCTGGGCCTCGGCGGAGCCGAGCGCCTCCAGCAGCTCGATGTCCCGGCGCAGCCCGTGGCCCTGGTGGCGTTCCATCCGGTCAGACTAAGCCGAGTTGTCGGGAGCGCAACCGTCGTTGCGATTCCTTGCCCGGCGAACCGCCGCGACCTAAATTCGGATTCATGATTCTCATCGGCGAATCATTTGTCGGCGACGGCGCGAATGCCGCGCACACCAACATCGTGCTCGGCCGCAAGGACGGCCCGGTGGCGGCCGCGTGGGCGACCGCGCTGGCCACGCCCAGCGCCGGCCACGTGCCGTTCATGACGGTGCTGCGGCCGTCGGTGCCGGTGAAGCCGTTCACGCTGTTCGTCAGCAAGGCCGCGCCGGCCGGCGAGCTGCACGAGCGGGCGATCTGGGGCTCGGCGCAGGCGGGACTGGCGCAGGGCGTGGCCGACGCCGTCGCGAAGAACCTGCTGCAAGACCCCGACGACCTGCTGATCATCGCGGCGGTCTGGGTGAATCCGGCGGTCGACGACCTGGACGAGTCGTACCGCAACCAGCGGGACGCCGCGCACGGCGCGATCAAGGCGGCCATCGACGGCACGCCGACCGTCCAGGACGTGCTCCAGGCCGCCGAACAAGGCGCGTACAACCCGTTCTACAACCCCGGGGACAGCCGATGAAGATCACCGACATCACGCTGGACCGCCTGCGACTCCAGCTCGACCCGCCGCTGCGCGCGGCCTGGGACCCCGAGCCGCGGACCAGCTTCGACGCCACGATCGTGCGCGTGCACACCGACGAGGGCGTCACCGGCATCGGCTCCGGCGACACCATGGACGGCTTCGACGCGTTCAGGGACCTCTTCCTCGGCCAGGACCCGCTGGACATCGTCCGGCACGTCAAAGCGATCGAGACGGCCAACTTCCACGGCGGCTACTACTGGCCGCTGGAGGTCGCGCTGTGGGACATCATCGGCAAGGTCGCGCGCCTGCCGGTCGCCACCCTGCTGGGCAACGCCGCCCGGGCCGTGCCCGCGTACGCGTCGTCGGCCGAGCTCAAGCCGCCGGCCGAGCGTGTCGAGGTCGCGCTGCACGCCAGGGAGCTCGGCTTCCGGGCGATGAAGATCCGGATCGACCGCGACCGCGTCGAGGACGGCATCGCCACGGTCGCCGCCGTGCGGGAAGCGCTGGGCCCTGGCTTCGAGATCATGGTGGACCTCAACCAGTCCTGGCGGATGGCCGGCGACACCGCGACCGCCTCCGACCTGGTCACCACGCGCAGGATCGTCCGCCGGCTGGCCGAACACGACGTGTTCTGGGTCGAGGAGCCGTTGCCTTACAACGATCTCGACGGCTTCAAGGTGCTGCGCGCGGAGAATCCCGGTGTGCGCATCGCGGCGGGGGAGATGCAGCATTCGCTGCCCGAGCTGCTCCGCTACCTGGAGCACGACGTGCTGGACATCTACCAGATGGACGTGGTGCTGGCGATCGGCATGCACCGCGCCCGCACGCTGGCCGAGCTGGCCCAGCTCAAGCACCGGCAGTTCACCCCGCACAGCTGGACCAACGGCATCGGCGTGCTGGCGAACCTGCACGTCGCGGCGGGGGTCGGCGGCGGCCCGTACTTCGAGTTCCCGTTCGACCCGCCGGGCTGGACCCCGCAGCGCCGCGACTTCATGCTGGCCGAACCGGTCATGGTCAACCGTGCGGGCGAGCTGGAAGTGCCGCAGACTCCGGGGTTGGGCATCGAGCTGGACGAGGACGCCGTGCGGCGCTGGAGGATCGGATGAACCACGAGTACTGGCTGACCGCCGCCGCGAAGATCGAGCCGGAGACCCGCCCGCACATCGCCGGCCGGTTCGTCGACGCCCGGTCCGGGCGGACGTTCGACAGCGTGTCGCCGCGTGACGGCAGCGTGGTGGCCAGCGTTTCCGCCTGCGGCAAGGAGGATGTCGACGAGGCGGTGCGCGCCGCGCGGGCGGCGTTCGACAGCGGGGTGTGGCGGGAGCTGCCGCCCAAGGAGCGCAAGCGGATCATGCTGCGTTGGTCCTCGCTGATCATGGAGAACGCCGAGGAGCTGGCGCTGCTGGACACGCTGGAGATGGGCAAGCCGATCGGCGAGGCCATCCGCGTGGACGTGACCAAGGCGGCGGAGACGATCACCTGGTACGCCGAGGCGATCGACAAGACGTACGACGAGATCGCGCCGGCGCCTCGCGACGCGCTGGCATTGATCACCCGCGAGCCGCTGGGCGTGATCGGCGCGGTGGTGCCGTGGAACTACGCGCTGCTGATCGCGTCCTGGAAGCTCGCGCCGGCCATCGCGACCGGCAACTCGGTGGTGCTCAAGCCGGCCGAGCAGACGTCGCTGGCGGCGCTTGTGTTGTCCCGCTTGGCAACCGAGGCCGGGCTGCCGGACGGAGTGCTCAACGTGGTGCCGGGCCTGGGCGAGGTCGCCGGGCAGGCGCTGGGGCGGCACCCGGACGTGGACAAGATCGCGTTCACCGGCTCCGCCGAGGTGGCGCGGCTGTTCCAGGTGTACGCGGGGGAGTCCAACGGCAAGCAGGTCGCGGTCGAGGCCGGCGGCAAATCGCCCCAGCTGGTGCTGCCGGACGCGGACCTGTCGGCGGCGGCGTCGGCGATCGCCTGGGGCATCTTCTACAACGCCGGCCAGACCTGCAACGCGGGCTCGCGGGTGATCGTGCACAACTCGGTGCGGGACGAGCTGATCGACGAGATCGTCAAGGTCACGCGGGACACGTTCAAGGTCGGCGACCCGCTCGATCCGGACACCGTGATGGGACCGATCGTCGATTCCGCCCAGCTGGCCAAGGTTCTCGGCTACGTGCGCACCGGGGTCGCGCAGGGAGCAAAGGTCGTGCTCGGCGGGGATGTGCTGGACGGCAACTACATGGCGCCGACCGTGCTCGCCGACGTGTCCAATTCGGACACCGTGGCCCGCGAGGAGGTCTTCGGCCCGGTGCTGGCCGTGATCGGCTTCGACGGGGACGCCGAGGAGGGCACCCGGCTGGCCAACGACACCGACTTCGGGCTGGCCGCGTCGGTGTGGACCCGGGACATTTCGGTGGCGCACAAGGTCGCACGGCGGCTGCGCGCCGGCACCGTGTGGGTCAACACCTTCGACGCCAGCGACGTGATCACACCGTTCGGCGGTTTCAAGGCAACCGGCGCGGGCCGGGACAAGTCCCTGCACGCACTGGACGCCTACACCGCCGTCAAGACCACCTGGATCGACCTGACCTGAGAGGCTCGCAGATGAGAATCGGCTTCGTCGGCCTGGGCAACATGGGGCGACACATGGCCCGGCACCTGATCCTGGCTGGGTATCAGGTGACCGTGCACGACGTGCGCCAGAAGGCTGCCGCCGAACACCTCGCGCTGGGCGCGACCTGGGCCGCCACGCCGGCCGAATGCGCCGCCGCGGCCGACGTTTTCATCACCATGGTGCCGACGCCGCGCGTCGTCGAGGACGTCATGCTGCGGGCCGGCGCCGCCGCCGCGCTGCCGGAAGGCGCGCTGTGGATCGACATGTCCACCTCCACGCCGGCGGCCGCCGAGCACGTCGGCATCCGCCGGCTGGACGCCCCGGTCAGCGGCATGGCTCGCGGCGCCGAGGCCGGCATGTTGCAGATCTTCGTCGGCGGCGCGGCCGAGGACTTCGAGCGCGCCCGGCCGTTGTTCCATGTCATGGGCGACCCGTCGAAGGTCCTGCACGTCGGTGGCCTCGGCGCCGGCTACACCGTGAAGCTCATGATCAACCTGCTGTGGTTCTGCCACCTGGTCGCCACCTCCGAGGTGCTGGCGATGGGCGTCAAGGCCGGCGTCAACCTCAGCGTGCTGCGCGATTCGCTGTTGGCCAGCCCGGCCGCGTCCCACTTCCTCGACAGCGACGTGTTGTGCGTGCTCAACGACGGCGACTACGACGACTCCTTCGCGATGGCCTTGGCGTGCAAGGATCTCGGGCTGGCTGTGGACCTCGGGCGGGACCTCGGCGTGTCCACCGAGCTGTCCGCGCTGGTGGAGCAGATCTACCGGCGGGCGCGGGCGCAGTACGGCGACCTGGCCGGCGAGATGAGTCCCGTCCGGCTGTACGAAACCCTTGCCGGCAAGGAGTTCCGGCTCACGGAGGGAGGCGCGCCGTGTCTGGTGTCGGCAGTCTGAGCATCGAGCCCACCGCTCGGGTGGAGTTCGGCCCCGGTGTCGTGCAGCGGCTGCCCGAGTTCGTGGCGGACCTCGGCTTCTCCCGTGCGTTTGTCGTCACCGACCGAGGGCTGCGGGCCGCCGGCATCGTGGATCGCGTGGTGAAGGTGCTCGACCCCGCCGGCGTGGAAACCGCCGTGTACGAGGACATCAGCCCCAATCCGTCCACTGTGGAGATCGACCGGGGTGCGGCGGGTGCCCGCGAGTTCGGCTCCGCGGTGATCATCGCCCTTGGCGGCGGCTCTCCCCTCGACGCCGCCAAGGGCATCTCCTTGTTGGTGGGCAACGCCTCCTCGGTCGCCGCCGACGCCGACAGCCTGTGGGACGCCGCGCCGGGACTGCCGCTGATCGCCGTGCCGACGACGTCCGGCACCGGCGCGGAGACCAACGGGTTCGGTGTCATCGAGGACGCCCATGCCTGCCGCAAGGTCTACATCGGACACTCGTCGGTGCGGCCGCGGATCGCCGTGCTGGACCCGGAGCTGACGCTTTGCCTGCCGGCTCGGGTCACCGCCGCGACCGGTATCGACGCCCTCGTGCACGGCGTCGAGTCGCTGGCTTCCCGTGGCGCCAATGCGTTCTCGCGGGCGTACGCCTTCCAGGCCGTGAGCCTGGTCAGCCGGTGGCTGCCCACCGCGTACCGGGACGGCTCCGACCTGGAGGCCCGGTCCCAGCTCATGCTCGGCGCCCACCTTGCCGGGCGGGCCCTGACCATCTCCGGCCTCGGTCTCGTGCACGGCATCGGGCACGCCATCACCGCCCACACCGGCACGCCCCACGGCATCGCGCTGGCCGCCGTGTTCGAGGACGTCATGCGGTTCAGCCTCACCGAGGCCGCCGACGCGTACGCCGAGGCCGCCCGGGCCATGGGCGTCGAGCCCGCCGCCGATGCCGCCATCGACTCCGTGCAGTTCCTCTGCGGCGTGGTGGACGTCCGGCGCCCGCTGCGGGATCTCGGCGCCACGACGGACCTCCTCCCGTCCATGGCCGCCGCCGCCGTGGCCGACGCCGTCACCAAGAACACCCCCCGCCTCCCCACCGAGCCCGAAGTCCTGGAACTCCTCCACAACGTCTACTGAACCCCCGCGAGTCGCGCTCAGCGACACACTGAATGTAGGTTTCGTGCAGAAACGAGCCTCGGGATCTCAGTTCTGCCTGAAACGTACATTCGGTATGTCTGTGAGCGCGACTCGCGGGGGTTAGTGCCAGGGTTCGTCGTCTACTCGGACGGGGAGACCGCTGTCGGCGGCCTCCTCGATCGCCAGTGCGATGCGGTGGTCCTGGATGCCGTCGGCCAGGGGGTACGGCTCCGGGCCGTCGCCGCGCACCCAGTTCCCCATGTCCTGCAACAGGGTGGCGATGGCGATCTCCTCGTCGTTCCACCGCTTCCCCTGGTACGGGTTGCGGTACAGCACCTCGTCGCCGAAGGTGATGTGGTCGGTGTCGTAGCCGTCCAGGTCGAGGTCGTAGCCGGTCTGCCGGCGCACGATCTCCGTGCGGACAATGGTCTTCGGCGCCGTCAACCGCACGACCTCGTTGTCCCGCAACTCACCCAGCGTGCCGCGGACCAGGAGTCGCCGCATCAGCAGCTGGTTGTGCCACTGGTTGTCGGTGAAGTCGTACAGGCCGAGCCCGCCGCCGTCGAACTCGATGGTCGCGATCGTCGTGGTCGCGTCCTTGATCTCTGCCGGCTCCGCCCAACCGTCGCGGCTCAACGGATCCGCCAGCCGCGCGATCGTCCGCACCGCCCGCACGTCCGCCCGACCGCGCCCGACACCCAGCAACGTCCGGATCAGCGACACCGCGTGGTACTGGTGCGTGGAGGAGACGTCCACTCGCTTCGGCTCGCCGAGCACCCCTTTGTGCACCAACGCCACCCTCGCCGCGTGCGCCGGCATCCGGCTGTACTGCTCCGCCACCTGCGCCTTGCCCGGGCCCACCTTCGCCCACAACTCCCGCAGCCCCAGCAGATCCGGCGCCGGCGGTGTCTCCGCCAACACCGGCACACCTCGCTCCGCCAGCTCCGCCACCAGCGACGGCGTCACCGCCCAGGGCGTCGCCGTCACCACGAAGTCCGGCTTCGTCGCCAGGCATTCGTCCAGCGTGCGGTACACCGGCACCGGGAGGCCGTCCTTGCTCCGGGACACCACGCCCGTGCAGTCCAGGCCGTCCAGCTCCGCCGCCAGCCGCCAGAAGTACTCCGCCCGCCAGCCCGTCCCGACTATCGCGAATCCGCTCACACACCCCATCCAACCAGCGGAAATGATAAGATCAAGGGGCTTCGCGAGGGGGATTCCATGGACCGGGACGTGCGTTCCGTCGAGGACCTGCTGCGCCTGCTGGACGGCTTGTTCGACACCACCGACGCCGGCTGGTGGGACCGCTTCTACGCCGACCGCTCGCGCCCCGTGCCGTTCTTCGCCCTGAAACCCGACGAGAACCTCGTCTCCTACCTCGACCGCGGCCTCATCCGGCCCGGCCGGGCCCTGGACGTCGGCTGCGGTCCCGGTCGCAACGCCCTCCACCTCGCTCGCGCCGGTTTCACCGTCGATGCCGTCGACCTGTCGCCCGAGGCCATCTCCTGGGCCTCCTCCCGCGCCCGCGAGGCCGGCGTCGAGGTCCACTTCCGCTGCGGCGACGTCTTCGCCGTCGACGGCACGTACGACCTGATCTACGACTCCGGCTGCTTCCACCACCTGCCGCCGCACCGCCGGATCAGCTACCTCGCCCTGGTCGCCCGGGCCCTCGCCCCCGGCGGCCACCTCGCCCTCACCTGTTTCACCACCGACGAGGGCTCCAGCCGTCCCGATGCCGACTTCTATCGCACTCTCACCCTGGACGGCGGCGTCGGCTACACCCCCGACTCCCTCCGTCACATCTTCGCCGACCTGGCGGAGGTGGAGATACGGCCCATGCGCGAGCAGCCCGCCGACTCCCCACAGTTCGGCGTCCCCTTCCTGTGGACGGCCCTGTTCCGCCGTGTCACAGATACGACGTCAGCAGCTCGATGAACTCGCTCAGGTCCTGCCCGCTGAACTCCTCCAGCTCCCGGAAGTCGCCGATGGCCACTCGGACGGCATGGGTGGAAACGCCTTGCCGCAAGTTCTGTTCGAGCTGAGTCCGTCCTTCCATCGTCTCCCCGAGGGCGATGAGATAAACGGCGATGTTGAAGGCCTGATATGTTGCCCTCGGATTATTTCTGAGAGTTTCTCGATCGTGCTCGATCGCGCTGCGGATTCGGCGTTTCGCCTCATCTGGGCGGTCGAGTCCCTGTAGAGCGAGCCCCGATTCGTAACTCGCAAACCCGTCCGAAGGATTGAGCTCGATGGCTCGGTTCAAATCGGTCAACGCTTCGTGGTGTTGGTTCATCAGCCTGTGCACCTGGCCGCGGCCCGAGATGGCCCAGGCGTAGTCGGGGTTTAGTTCGATGGCGCCATTGAAGTCGGCCAGCGCTCTGACGTACTGTCCCATTTGTCGCAGTGTCCATCCACGACTGGTGATCGCCCACGACGACTCAGGTGCGAGTTCGATGGCCTTGTTGAAGTCGGCCAGTGCTTCTTCGTGCCTTCCGAGCCATCCGTAGGTGCGACCGCGGCGGACGAAGGCTCTGTAGTAGTCGGGGGTCAGCTCGATGGCCTTGGTGAAATCGGCAATCGCTTCGGCGGTGCGCGTGGTTTTATGGTATGTTTCGCCGCGCTCGACGAAAGCCCAGGAGTATTCGGGGAACAACTCGATTGCTCTGGTGAATTCTGCGATGGCTTCCTCGTGTCGCTCGAGCGATCGGTGTGTGACGCCGCGGCCGACGACGGGCCAGGCGAACATGGGGTCATGTTCGATTGCCTTGTCGAAATCGGTTAATGCTTCGTTGTAGCGTTTCATTAACCGGTACGTCTCGCCGCGCATGGCGAAGGCCCATGCATAGTTTGGGGTGCATTCAATGGCCCTGGTGAAGTCGGCGATGGCTTCATCGTTCCGTCCCGTCGCCTGATATGCCTGACCGCGGCTGCCGTACGCCCAGCCATATTTTGGATTGAGTTCGACGGCCTTGTTGAAGTCGGCAATGGCGTCGTCGAATCGCTTCATTATTCGATACGTTTCGCCGCGCATGGCGAACGCCCATTGATATTTTGGATTGAGTTCGACCGCCTTGTTGAAGTCTGCGATCGCTTCGTCGAACCGTTTCATTTTCTGGTACGTCTCGCCGCGGTAGCCGAAGACCCAGGAGTGTTTGAGTTCAAATGCGTTGGCGGCGTGAATGGCGACCGCCGCGGACAGGTCCCTGACGGAGTCCTCGCATCTGTCGCCTTCGCGGTACTCACTGCCGCGTTCGGCCAGCGCGATCATCCGATGCTCGAGGTCGAGTCCGGGGCCGGCGAGCAGCTGCGTGAGCAGGTCGACCAAGTCCTTCCCATCGCCCAGTTCCTCCGCCCGGGCGGTGATCTCCATGCTGCCCGCGTCCCTGCCGGCCTGCTTGATCGTCTGGAGCCATGACGGGACCAACGAGGAATTCCAGCCGATCGCGTCGACCAGCGCGCAGAGTGCTGCGGGCAACGCGGCGGTCGTTCGGCCGCAGAGGTCGTGGTATCGCTCTTCCAACGCGAGTAGTTGCCACGCCTTGGATTCGACATTGTCCCGTCGGGTCAGACCGAGCGCGTCTTTGGCCGCGCCGTAGTGCTCGGCCAATGCTCGGTGCAGGCGTTGCCACTCGGTGGGAGAGTCACGGCGCAGGACGCGGAGCATCGCGGTGCGGACGACGTCGTGGTAGCGGTAGCTGGTGGCGTGTTCGACGACGAACGGCAGGCGGGTGAGCCAGTCGAAGTGGTCGGCGTCGGGGTCGACGACCGCCAGCACGTCGCGGTCGACCTGACGGGGGAGGGCGCCGTGGCGGGCGGCGGCGCGGCGCAGGGGGTCGGTCTCCCACTTGAGGAACCGCTCGACGGCGCTGCCACTGGGGTCGCCGACGTCGTCGGCGCTGTCGGGGCGGGTGCTGACGAGCGTGGCCACCCAGACCGGCAGGCGGCCGGACAGCTCGAGGATGACCTCGACGACCTGGGGATCGGTCACGCCATGGGTGGCGAGCAGCTGCCGGGCCTCGGCGTCGGTGAAGATCTCCAGCGGGAAGTCGGTCCGTACGGGCAGGTACTCGCCCCACCGGTTGGCGTCCAGCGGCCGCTGACCGGCGACGACGAAGATCAGGTTGCCGGGCAGCGCCCCGTACCGACCGGCGAGCAGGTCCAGCAGCCACGCGTCGAGGAACGACCCGGTGCGCTCGTACGTGTCGAAGAACAGCGCGATGGGCCGGCTGGCGGCGATGGCGCTCAGGTCCCGGACGAACGCCGAGGTCAGCACCTCGACGGGGGTGAGGATCAGCCGCACGTCCTCCTGGCTGCGGAACTTGCGGCCGAGGAATGCCCGCGCCCGGTCGAGCTGCCGGGCGACGGTGTCGCCGTCGATCTCCTTGGCGACCGCCCCGACCACGGGGATGTCGCCGGCGACGCGAAGGCCCACCCGCGCGACGGTGCGGGTCAGGGCCGACGACACCTCCTCGGGCACGGCCGGGTCGGACTCCAGCTCGTGCCGCCGCTGCCGGTACTCCTCCAGCAGCCCGGGGAACTCCCGGCACCGCCCGCCCTGGCCGGCGAGGTCGGCGACCACCGCCTCGACGGCGGTGAACACGTCGTACGCGGACTCGTCGACGTACCCGGTGAGCACCTCGCGGTCACGGGCCATCCGCACGAACTGCCGCACCAGGAACGTCTTGCCGACGCCGGCCGAGCCGTGCACCGAGAACACGAACCGGCGGAGCTCGTCCGGCAGCGCCAGATTGGCCTTGAACTGGGCCAACTGCTCGACGCGCCCGACGAATCCGCCGGCCTGACGGCGTCGGATCAGCTCCTGCAACGACGGCACACGATCCCCCACAGTGCCCACCTCCCACCCCATCATCGGCGGTGGCGCCCGGCCGCTACAGCGCGTCGTCTGATGAGATCTCGTCCAGGGGACGTGTCGATCCGGCGCGGATCCGTTCGACGCCCTGGTGAAGGCCGGTCACAGGGATCGGCCTCGAGACGTGAGGGAGCTGGTCATGCGGTTTCTCATGATGCACCGGATGGACGAGAGCCTGCCCGAGGCGTGGAACCCCAGCCCGGAGTTCATCGAGAAGATGGGCGCCAAGATCGGGGACTGGACCGCCCGCGGCATCCTGATCACCGCGGAGGGCGTGCACCCGTCGGCGAAGGGCGCGCTGGTGCGCAAGACCAGCAGCGGCGCGACGACCGCCACCGACGGCCCGTTCACCGAGGCCAAGGAGGTCATCGGCGGCTTCGCGCTGATCAACGCCGAGAGCCGCGAGCAGGCCGTCGCCTACGCCGAGGAGTACGCCGCCCTGTTCACCGAGATCGAGGTCGAGGTGCGCCAGGTCGTCGAGTTCGAGGACTTCCAGCAGGGCTGACGGGGGCTGGTGGGCCGGCCTCGGCCGGCCCACAGGCCCGCAGCGCCGAGCCGCCGAGGACCAGGCCGGCGACGACCGGTCGCGGCGAGGAACCTCCGCTGCGTCACGGTCTCGAAGCCGCCCGGGCCGCCCCGGGCTTCGCCGCCGATGGACCACAACACCATCGCGACGCCGTACACAATGGCCACCGCCGAGGCGATGCCCGGTGGCCTGGCGTCACCGACGACGAATCGCCAGCGCTCACGGGCGTAACCGACGAAGGCGACCAGCAAAGCCAGTCCCTGCGCCACGAATCCGCCGTCGACACAGGCGCACACCCAGCCCTGGAGCCCGCTGTCGGCGGGCGCGGGCGACCCGCCGGCCAGGGCCTGCGCGACGAGGCCGATCGGCACGCCAACGGTGATCACGTCGCCGAGCAGGTGCCGGGTGTCGAGGAGCTCCGCCGCGCCGCCCGGCGTGCTGGCCCCGACCGGCATCCCGGCCAGCCAGATCCCTTTCAGCACAAGGTAAGGCAGGCCGGCGGCGATCGTCACCACGCACGCCCAGGTCCGAGCACTCTCACCGTTGGATGCTGGCGACGTGACCGGATCCGCCCGCAACGGCAACTTTGGTGCCGGCGAGGATGAGGTTGAGGCCGTGCTGGAAGTGTTCGTCGGGGTGGGGCGAGGGCACGTGGGGGAGGGCGGCGTGCAGGTGGGGGTGCGCCGAGGGATCGACGGCGGCGGCGAGGCGGCCCGTGTCCGGAGTGGACGCCGCGAGCTGGTGCTCGATGGTGTGCGCGACGACGTGGTACGTGATGGTGTCGGCGGTCCAGGCGGCGTCGCGGGGGGAGAGGCCGGCGTCCAGCAGCGAGCCGATGAGGGCGTCGCCGTAGGCGAGGGCGTTGGGCAGGGGGAAGAAGACGCCGGAGAAGACGCGCGCGCCGTCGCGGCGGGCGAGGAGGGCGCGGCGGAGGCGGGTCGCGAGCTCCGCCACGCGGACGTCCCACGGGCCCGGCGCGACGGTCGCAACGCCGGCGAGCATGGCGTCGGCCATCGCCTCCAACAGGGCCTGCTTGCTGCGGAAATGCCAGTACGTGGCCCCGTTCTGGACGCCCAGCGCGGTGGCCAGCCGCCGCATCGTGAGGTGGTCGAGGCCGACCTCGTCGAGCAGGTCGAGCGCGGCGGTGAGCACCTGCTCGCGGTTGATCCGCACGGCACCTCCAGTTGACGTGAGGCACCAGTATGCCGCAAAGTTCAACGCCGTTGAAGTTGAACAGTGTTGAAGGGGGTGGGGACGTGCGTCGAATCGCCTGTCGCCAGCACGGGCTGGAGCTGGAGGAGGCGCCGCGGCCGACGCCGGGGCAGGGCGAACTGCTGATCGAGGTGGACGCGATCGGCGTCAGCCTGCCGGTGGTGCGTCTGAAGGGGACGAACGGCGAGGTGCCGGGCGGCGACGTCGTGGGCCGCGTCGCGGCGACCGGCCCGGACGTCACGGGCTGGGAGATCGGCCAGCGGGTCGCCGGCCTGGCCTTCACCGGCGCATACGCCGAGTTCGCGACCGTGGCGACGCCCTTCGCCGCGCCCGTTCCGGACGAGGTCGACGACGCCGCGGCGGTCGCGCTGGTCCGTGGCGGCCAGGTCGCGCTCGGCACCCTGTGGGCGGCGGCCATGCGGCCGGGGGAGAGCGTGCTGGTCACCGCGGCCGCCGGTGGGGTCGGCCATCTCGCCGTCCAGCTGGCGCAGGCCTTCGGCGCGAGCCGGGTGGTGGCCGCGGTCGGCGATGACACGAAGGCCGCCTTCGTCCGCGAAATCGGCGCGAACGAGGTCATTCGCTACGACAAGCCCGACACCGATCCCGTCGACATCGTGCTGGACGGGGTGGGCGGCCAGGCCCAGACCGCGACCCTGCCACTGCTGGCGCCGTTCGGCCGGTTCGTGAGCTTCAACGCCGCCGGCGAGCCCGTCGACGTCAACGAGCTGCGTTTCCACGCCCGCAGCGTGATCGGTTTCGCCATGGCGCACTTCGCCTCGCGCCGTCCCGAGGTCTACGCCCGGCACCGCCGGGAACTGTGGGACCTGAACGTGCAGGGGAAGCTCAGGCCGGCCGTCCACGCCGTCCTCGACCTCACCGACGCAGCCGAGGCGCACCGTGTCATCGAGGCCCGCGCCAACCTCGGCAAGATCGTCCTGACGCCCTAGATCCGTTCCGCGAGCCGTTCCAGCAGCGGCGCCGCGACCGCCAGCGCCGCCAGCTCGTCGCCCGTGAATCCAGTTGCGAGCGTCGCCGCCAGCTGTCGCGCGCGGGCCGCCCGCTTGCGCCGCAACATCTCCCGCCCGTCCTCCGTCAGCGACATGATGATCCGCCGCCCGTCGTGCGGGTCGTTGTGCCGCCGCACCAGCCCCCGCTGCTCCAAGCCGCCGAGCGTCGTCGCCATCGCCTGCGGCGTGATCTGCTCCGCACGCGCCAGTTCCGCCGACGTCGCCGGCCCACCACGGTCCAAACGCGACAGTGCGGACCGCTCCGGCAGGGTCAGCTCGCCCGGCGTCGGGGCCTGGCGCAGCCGCCGCGCCAGCAGGCCGATGCCGTCCTGCAACGCGGCGGCCAGCTCGTCGACGTCAAGACGGTCGGACATGCGCGCCAGCCTAGCCCGTGGCCGCCCGCAGGTCGGCCTTCGCCACCGTCCCGGCCGCCCGCACAAACGCCGCCACCGCGGCCGAACGCGCCTCCCGCGGCCAGGCGACGGTCAACGTGGTGGGTTCGAGGTCCACCACCGGCCGGTAGGCGATCCCCGGCCGCGCATGACGAAGTGCCACCGAAACGGGCGGGAACCACACCAGTCTCCCGAGCTCCACGAGGCTGAAGATCTGCGCGAGATCCAACCGCGCCGAGGGATCGAAATCCTCCGGCCGCGGCAACCCCTCCAGATCGCCCACACACAGACTTTCCCTGGCCGCCAACGGATCTGAGGCGGCCAGCGCGACCAGCCGGGGCTCGGTCACCAGCGGCTCGAAGTCCAGATCGTGGTCGTCGAAACCCACCGGGATCAACGCCACGTCGGCCCGCCCCTCCCGCAGCGCCGGCGCCTGGTCGTTGCGCCCGCCGAGCTGCACGGAAACCGGCACAGCGGCCTCATCTTCCTCGTACAGAGCCAAGATCTGCGGCAGCAGCCCGGCGTCGTAGTCCGCCTTGAGCGCGAGCCGCAGCCCCGGCTCGGCCCGGCCGGCATGCTGCGCGCGGCGACCGGCGGCCGCGACGGCGTCCAGCGCGGCCCGGCCGTCACGGAGCAGGACCTCGCCGGCACGCGTGAGCGCGACCTGCCGCGTGGTGCGCTCCAACAGCTGCACGCCGAGCTGCCGCTCGAGGTCGCGGATCGCGCGGGACAGCGGCGGCTGCGCCATGCCGAGCCGCTCGGCCGCCCGCCCGAAGTGCAACTCCTCGGCGACGACCACGAACTTCCGCACGCGCTCCAGATCGAGCGTCGGCCTGCTGTAATCCGTCACAGCCCCTCCTGGACCCGTCGCGGCCAGCCGGCACGGGCGAAACGATCACTCGTGCACGCGCGGCTGCTCCGCCACTCCCATCCTGCCGTGCGACGCCGCCGGGCAGCACAGCTGGGCGCGGCCTCGCGGACGTCCACGACCACCCGGGGGCTGCGCGGCCGAGGCCGGCCGGCTGGCCTCTTGCGTCCGCCGGTTGTCCGAGTATCACTGAATACAGGCGAAATCTGCGGAAGCTGTTCGCGGGAGGCGAACAGGATAGCGCACGCAATCCATTGGGACCTGTGGCGCGCTCACGTGCGCCCGCGAATTCAGGGTCCTGTCAACGGAAAGGGATTCGAGCGAAAGGGTGGTCTAATGAATGGCACGTTTCGCGGTATGGCACTGATCATTTCCGGCGTTCTCGCGGCCGGCCTCGCCCTGGCGGGGGAGAGTTCGGCCGTGGCGGCCAACTCCCTGCGCCAACCTCCGGGGGTCTGTCCTGACAACGCCGTGTGCGCGTACTCCGAGGAGGAGCTCTTCGGCGACCTGAGTTTCACCAGGGTGACCGACCCCGACCTGACGGACGAGCCGGAGCATGAAGTTTTCTTCACGAGCGCCGAGTCGGTCTACAACAACACCGACTGCACTGTCACCCTGTACGAGAAGGTTCGATTCCGTGGGGCGCGATATGTGCTGCCGGCGGGCGAACGCGTGTCGAATCTCAGGACGGCCGCGCCGAGCATCAAGCATCACATCTACTCGCTGAAGATCGACTGCTGATCTAGCGGTGTTTGGAACGGTCCCGGAACGCAGGCGCGTTTCGGGACCGTCAGTTGTGCGGCTCACCCATACCGTCAGGGTATCAATGTGAACCGGATTGGTCATTCCGTTTAGGTCGGAACCCGACTTCACTGAGAGCCATGATCGTTGTGACCACACCCACCGGCGCCATCGGCGGCCAGCTCGTGCAGCACCTTCTCGACGAAAACGCCAAGGTCAGGGTGATCGTGCGCGACCCGGCCCGCCTCCCCGCGGACGTGCGGGACCGGGTCGAGGTCGTGGCCGGCACGCACGGCGACCGAGACGTCGTCGCCACCGCGTTCGACGGCGCGGACGCCGTCTTCTGGCTCGCGCCGCCCAACCCCCGCACCGAGACCCTCGACGCCGCCTACCGCGAATTCACCCGCCCGGCGGCCGAAAAGCTGACCACCCAGCGCGTCGTCGCCGTCTCGGCGACCGGCCGCGGCACGCCGATGGAGCACCGCGCCGGCCTCGTCACCGCCTCGTTCGCGATGTGCGACCTGATCGCCGACACCGGCGTGCCCTTCCGGGAACTCGCCCTGCCCGGCTTCATGGACAACGTCCTCCGCGACATTCCGGAGATCGTCAACGAAGGCGTGTACCGCTCACCGTTCCCCGGCGACGCCAAGCATCCCACCTGTGCCACCAAGGACATCGCCGCCACGGCCGCCCGGCTGCTGCTCGACGACACCTGGACCGGGCAGGGCCGCGTCGCCGTGCTCGGCCCGGAAGACCTGTCCGGCAACGACATGGCGGCGATCATGGCCGACGTGCTCGGCCGGCCCGTCCGGCACGAGGAGGTGCCGCCCGACGCCTTTCTGGCCCGGGCCAAGGCGTCCGGCATGTCCGACGCGATGGTCCACGGCTTCTACGACATGATGATGGCCAAGCGGGACGGCCTTGACGACGCCGAGCCCCGCACCGCGGAATCCACCACGCCGACCAGTTTCCGCCAGTGGTGCGAGGACGTGCTCAAGCCGTCAGTGGGCGTCGACCGCTAGCCGGAGATCCACGACCATGCCCTCGTCGATGTCCTCGGCGCGGCGCACCTTCGCCTTCACCGGCACGATGTAGCCGCCGTCCTTGGGAAACATGGACGTCTTCCACGTGCTGTCGCCCAGCGTCACGGTCACCGGCAGGCAGCCCCAGCCGTAGGTCAGGGCCGCGGACACCTCCCGGAGGTCCCGGCACTGCGGCTCCGGCACCGTCACGAAGTAGAACGGCGACGGCCCCCGCCAGTACCAGACCTCGCCGCTGAAACGCAGCTCCATCACGGCGCGTCCTCGCCCACCCGACCGTCGATCGCCTCCCGGATCAGGTCGGCGTGGCCGAGGTGCCGCGCGTACTCCTCGATCATGTCGGTGAGGATCCGGCGCAGGCTCGGCGTGCCCCAGCCGGGGAACTCGTGCCCCTTGGCCCGGTCGAGGCCGCCGTCGGCCAGCGCCTCGGCGACCAGCTTGCGCGACCGGGCCATCGCCTCCTCCCAGTCCCGCCATGTCTTGTCCACGTCGCTGTCGGCGGTCCACTCCCAGTCGGAGTCCCACTCCGCCGCGGTGATTCCGGGGCCGCCGTTCAGTTTCCACACGAACGACGACGCCTCGCAGCGGGTGAGGTGCCGAAGCAGCCCGCCCAGCGTGATCGCCGACCTGCCGATCCTCGTCGCCATCGCGGCGGCGTCCAGGTCGGCGCACTTCCAGGCCAGCGTCCTGCGGTTGCGTTCGAGCGTGCCGAGCAGCGTGTCCAACTCGCTGCCGGCGACCGGCGGTTCGGTGAGCAGTTCGTCGGGCATGCGGCCCACGTTACGACCCATTCCGGACGTTCTCCTTCCGGAATAGCTCATTCAGGTCCCGCTCCGCGTACAGGCGGTGCTCCCACTCCTCGTTGAGGATGACCAGCAGGCACTCCCGCACCGGGAAGCTGACCGCCGGCGGCCAGCCGGGCCCCTCGACGGGAGTGGTGTCGCTGCACAGGAACTCGTCCGTCAGGCCGTCAACGACCCGGCGCATGGTGGCCATCCGGTCCCGCCGCAGCTCCAGCACCTCGTCCAGCGACGGCCGCGCCGCCCGGTCGCGCGGCACGCCGGGCGTGTCGGGCATCTCGTCCCACGGCAGGCTCAGCTCGTGCCACGGCGCGGGATCGCCGAGGATGCACCGCCGGATCCAGCTGTCGGTGGCGAACGCCAGGTGCCGCAGCGTCTCGGTGAACGACCACTCGCCGCCGACGGATTCGTGCAGCAGCAATGGATCCAGCGTGCGGGCGCGCTGCAGGGTGCCGTCCCAGAGCCGTTCCACGACGTCCCATGCCTCGCGGAAGCCGTCGGGGTCGGTCGGCCGCATCTTGGCGCGCTCGGGGTGGCGGCGGTTCAGTTCGGCCTCGACCAACGGGCCGATGTCCACGCCGTTCACCGTGACGTTGACGAACTCGCCGTTGAGCTCGACGTTCTGCATCTCGAGCCCGCGCAGCGAGGCGTCGCGCATCAGGATGCCCCGGAACCGCACGCCGGACATGTCGACGTTGCGGAACTCGGATCCGGACAGGTCGACGCGGTCGAACCGGGAGCCGCTGAGGTCCTTGCGAGGCTGAGGCATGGCCGGACTGTACTGGTAGGCGCGGCCTACCACAGGGGAGGAAAGCGGTCGTGGCAACCGCTCGCTTGTCGGAGCACCATCGAACTATGACTACAACGCAACGGGTCGCCATTGTCACGGGTGCATCGCAGGGTATCGGCGAGGGTCTGGTGGTGGCGTATCGAAAGCTGGGATACCGCGTGGTTGCGGTTTCCCGGAGTATCGAGGAATCGGACGATCCGGAGGTGTTCACGATCCAGGCCGACCTTTCCCGAAAGGGTGAGGGTGTGCGGGTCGTGCACGAGACGCTGGCGCGCTTCGGGCGTATCGACACCCTGGTCAACAATGCCGGAATCTTCGTCGCGAAGCCGTTCACGGACTACAACGACGAGGACTACGACGCGGTGACCGGCATCAACCTGCGCGGATTCTTCGACATCTCCCGCGGCGCGGTGGCGGCGATGGTCGAGCAGGGCGGCGGGCACGTGGTGTCGGTGTCCACGACGCTGGTCGACCACGCGCTGACGCAGGTCCCGTCGGCGCTGGCGTCGCTGACCAAGGGCGGCCTGAACGCGGTGACGAAGTCCCTGGCCGTGGAGTACGCGAGCCGGAACGTGCGGGTCAACACGGTGTCGCTGGGCGTCATCCGCACGCCGATGCACGCGCCGGAGACGCACGAGTTCCTGGCGGCGTTGCACCCGGTCGGTAGGCTGGGCGAGATCGACGAGGTCGTGGACGCCATTCTGTACCTGGAGAACAATCGGTTCGTCACTGGCGAGGTCCTGCACGTCGACGGCGGCCAGAGCGCGGGGCACTGAAGATGAGCGCAGCGGAAATCGATTCGGGCGAGCGGATCCTGACGACGGTCCTGGACCGGTGGAAGGACGCGGTCGACGCGCACGATCCGGAGCGGGTGGCCGAGAACTTCACCGAGGACGCCATTTTCCAGGGGCTGCACCCGTACACGGTCGGCCCGAAGGGAGTCGCCGAGTACTACGATTCCCAGCCGCTGGGCATGACCGCCGCGTACGAGATCGTGGAAACGCGCCGTCTCGGCGAGAACCTGGTCCTCGGCTACATGGCCGTCGAATTCGGATTCACCGACCGGCCCCCGCTGAACGTGCTGCTGAGCCTGGTCGTCGAGGGCGAGAAGATCCGGCACTACCAGGTCTCGCGGCTCTGAGCGGAGAATTCAGTCGAGGAAGTGCGGCTCGCCCATCCACCAGTTGCCCGGCGCCGCCGGGTCGGAGCTGGACCAGAACTCGACGATCGCCCGCACGAACTCGTCGGCCGACAGGTATCCGTCGCCGTCCGCGTCCAGGTGGCCGAACGCCTGATCGGCCGACTCCTCGGTCATGCCGGGGAAGTGCCCGCGCTGGAACAGGAAGAACTCCTTCGGCCCGACCCGGCCGTCCTCGTCGGTGTCGGCGATCGCGAGGAACGCCTCCGCCAGCGCGCCGACCGTCGCCGCCGCGGCCGCCGGGTTCCCGGCCAGCGTGCGGGTGGACGACACGAAGTGCTCCTTGGTGATCGCCGTGCCGCCGTCGGGGATGTGCGGCAGGTGCAGGTTCCGCCAGATCGCCAGGTAGGCGTCGATGATCCGGCGCTCGCCGGCCGTGCCGGGCCTGAGCCCCAGCGACGCCGCCACCCGCTGCCCGTACAGCACGTGGTCGTGCTCGGTGAGCAGGCCGTCGCCGTCCACGTCCAGATGGTCGAAGCCGTGGCTGATCTTGGCGGTCAGCAGGTCGGTCACCTGGTCCTCCGGGGCGCTCGCGGTCGGTTTGCCGGCCCCAGACCCTAGCGGCCGCGGGCCGCCCGCGGTCCGAGGTCACTCGAACGTCGCAGGCGGGCCGTCCGCACCGGAAAACGCCGCGGACCGTAGCGCTGGACCGATCCACGGGGTAGAACTAGCCAACCCGGGTTCGCGAGAGCGCTCTCACAGAGTGGACCCGGTCGTCCGGAACGACAGGCAGGCCAATGACAGTCCCGCAGACGACAGGACGAAACTCATGATCACGGCCCGAAGACTCGGCCGGGCGCTGGTGCTCGGCCTCGCGCTGGTGGCGGCCGCACCGGCCGCGGCGACGGCGGCCCCCGCGCCGCAGTACCACCCCGGCGCCGCCGACCTCGGTGCGAACGTCACGGTGTTCGACCCGAGCATGCCGGTCAGCCAGATCCAGGCCAAGCTGGACGCGGCCAACGCGCAACAGGTCGACAACGAGATGGGCACGCAGCGCTTCGCGTTCCTGTTCAAGCCCGGCACGTACGGCACGGCCACCCAGCCGTTGCAGATCAAGGTCGGCTACTACACCGAGGTCGCCGGCCTCGGCGCGTCGCCCAACGACGTCGTGATCAACGGCAAGATCGAGGCGTACAACCGCTGCCTGGCCGGCGGGGGCACCAGCAACTGCCTGGCGCTGGTCAACTTCTGGCGCACCGTCGGCAACCTCACGCTCGACGTCAACGCGACCGGCCAGGACGGCTGCCGCGCCAGCGCCGACTTCTGGGCGGTGTCCCAGGCCGCGTCCATCCGCAGGGTGAACATCACCGGCGGCGGGCTCTCGCTGATGGACTACTGCACCGCCGGCCCGCAGTACGCCAGCGGCGGCTTCATCGCCGACTCCAAGCTGCCGTCGGTCGTCAACGGCTCGCAGCAGCAGTGGCTGATCCGCAACAGCGAGATCGCCGGCTGGTCCAACGGCGTGTGGAACCAGGTGTTCTCCGGCGTCGTCGGCGCCCCGGCCGAGACCGGCTTCCCGAATCCGCCGTACACCACGCTCGACACCACGCCGGCCAGCCGCGAGAAGTCGTACCTGTTCGTCGACTCGCGCGGCGACTACAACGTGCGCGTGCCGTCCGTGCAGCACAACAGCAAGGGCGTCACCTGGGCCAACGGCACGACGCCCGGCCGCACCGTGCCGCTGTCCGACTTCTTCGTGGCCAAGCCGGGCGACCCGGTGTGGCTGATCAACGCGGAACTGTTGCTGGGCAAGAACCTACTGCTCACGCCGGGCGTGTACGACATCGCCCAGAGCATCCACGTGTTCCGGCCCGACACCGTCGTGCTGGGGCTCGGCCAGGCCACGCTCACCTCCGACCACGGTGCCATCCCGCTGGACATCGCCAGCGTGCCGGGCGTGATCGTCGCCGGCGTCACCTTCGACGCCGGGGCGCAGAAGGCGCCGGTGCTGCTGCGCGTCGGCCAGCAGCACGGCTTCGGCTTCAGCTCGGCGAACGACCCGACCACACTGTCCGATGTGTACTTCCGGGTGGGCGGCCCGCACGTCGGCAGCGCCGACACCGCGTTGCAGGTCAACAGCGACAACGTGATCATCGACAACACCTGGGTGTGGCGCGCCGACCACGGCGTGGAGAACCTCACCGACACCCAGCGCTGGAACACCAACATCGGGCGCGTGGGCGCGGTCATCAACGGCGATCACGTCACCGCGACCGGCATGTTCGTGGAGCACTTCCAGACGTACAACACCGTCTGGAACGGCAACGACGGCACCACGATCATGTACCAGAACGAGCTGCCGTACGACCCGCCGACGCAGGCGGACTGGATGAACGGCAGCGTGCTGGGCTACGGCGGTTACAAGGTGGGCGACAAGGTCAAGACGCACCACCTCTACGGCGCCGGGGTGTACGTGTTCAACCAGAACAACCCGTCGATCCACACCGCGAACGGCTTCGAGGCCCCGAACACGCCCGGGGTGAGGCTGCACCACATCATGACCGTCAACCTCAGCGCCGGCACCATCGACCACGTCGTGAACGGCGTGGGCGGGCCGGCCGACACCACCAAGATCGGTCAGCCGGTCTTCGTGAACGACTATCCGTGACCGTTTGCCGTGCGGGGGAGCCGGGGTTCCCCCGCACGGTAATCTGCGCCGATGGGGTTCTTCGGGACGTTCGTCTTCGACGGCAGCGCGTGGCTGACCGAGCCGGGTGCGGAGAAGCGCGTCGGCGAACCGTCGCTGCTGGTGGACATCCACGACAGCGACATCGCCACGATCGTGTACCGGCCGGCTGGGCCGGGCAGCGGCGTCGCCTATCTCGGCTTCACGCCTCGGAGTTATTTCGAGGACGACGCCGCCTCCGCGCCGACGGACGTCGCACGGGAGGCCGCCGGGCTGGCCGCTTGGTGGCGGTTGCGCTCGTCCGCTTCCGACGCCGAGGTGGCGGCCAAGCAGCAGGAGCTGGCGGGTTACCTCGCCGAGGACATCTCCGCCGACGAGGACGTCGACGCCGCCGAGATCGGTGCGGAGCTGGACGACGCCGAGGTCTTCGTCGAGGTGAAGACGGCCCGTTTCCTTGCTGCGCTGGGATTGCCGCTGCCTGAGGACCTGGCCGGCTGATTCGAGGTCATGCCGCCAGCCACAGGCGAATCAGGTCGCGGCGCAGCGCCGGATCGGGGTGGTCCCGGAAGGCGGTGCGGCTGTGCATGGTGACGTGGTTGTTGAGGAACTGCATGTCACCGGGCCGTAGATCCATGCCCAGCACGAGCCGGGGATCGTTGGTGATGCGGTCGAGGGCGCCCATGGCCGCCTGCTGGGTCTCGGTCAGCGGCGGCACGTGCTCGCCGCGCTGGGCGGAGCGGATGTAGTCGGGGCCGTAGTTGGTGCGGAGCCGGCCGTCGGGGGTCAGGGTGTAGACCGGCTCGGTGTAGAAGCTGTCCGGGCCGTCGCCGGTTCGGCGGTCGCGCCACCACGGTTCGTACAGTGCCTCGGCCAGTTCGGGATGACCCCGCAGGATTTCGTTGTGCACGGCCGGAGAGCTGACGATCGTGCTGAGTCCGCCGGACAGCGCCGGCCGCAGGCACAGCAGTGCCACGAAATCGTATGGGTCGGAATGGAAGCCGAGCTTGCCGCTGTGCTGGAAGCTCCGGCTGGTCGCCGCCGCCGGGTCGACACCGCGGTCCCGAACATGTTCGAGCACCGATGATCCTTGCGGCATCACGGTTCCCACGTGCGCGCCGATGCCCACCGCTAGCCGCTCGGCCTGCTCCGGTTCGAGGCCTTCGGTTGGAACTCCTTGCAACAGTGCGAATCCGCGCCCGTGCAGCAGTTCCGTCGACAGCTCCGCCAGCGTTGTGGCCAGGCCGGGCAGGGGGAAGTTCCCTCTGGTGATGTCCTTGGCGTCGATTCCGGTGGACGCGTCCACGGCCGCCAGCAGTTCTGTTTTGTCGGTTGAGGACAGCGGGAGCTGCCAGCCCGTGATCTCGTCGCCGCGCCACGTGGACGGCCCCCGTTGCTCCGTGATCGTCGCCATGACGGCGATTCTGCGCGCGTATTCGCCGCCACCGCCGTTCGGTTCGCCGTCGGCACAACAGGGCGTAAGAACTGTAGTATTGATGATTATTTCACGTCGAGAGGTGGTCGCATGGCGAGCGGACGTTACGCGATGGAGCTCGCGCCGGCCGGCCTGGGCTTCGTGCACGACCTGCTGAACACCATCCCGGCCGGCCGGCCGCCCGAGCCCGACCTGCTGGCCGACCTCGGCGACGCCCAGCGTTGGCTCGACGGCGCCCTGGCCACCTGGGCCATCGAGACCGGCCAGCCCGCGCCTCCCGTCACGCTCACCGTCCGCGACCTCGACCAGCTCCGCGGCCTCCGCTCCGACGTCAAGGCCGCCCTCGGCGGTGGCGCCGTCCCTACCCACGAGACCGCCACCCTCCGGCTCGACGCCGACGGCCGTGTCGCCATCGAGCCGCGCGGCACCGGCGCGCGCCTGGTTTCCTCCCTCGTGCTGATCGAGATGCTCACCTCGCAGCGCGCCGACACCTGGCGGCGGCTCAAGGTGTGTCGCAACCCCCGCTGCCAGGTCGCCTTCTACGACCGCTCCAAGAACAACAGCGGCGTGTGGCACGAGACCAAGGTCTGCGGCAACCTCGAGAACCTCCGCGCCCACCGCGCCCGCGCCAAGGCCCGCCAGTCGTAAGGCGATCGGGGACCGCGGAGAGGCGCTGTCGACGGTCGCCTACGCCCCTGTGGCGTCCGCTGAACAGTGGGTTGCCGCCGTGTCGGTGGTCGCCTGCCGCCCCGTGGGAGGTTCGATCGTGCGAGTCTCCGATCTCTGCCTGGAGCGGGTCGCATGCGCCCGAGCCGTGGTCCCGGCAGTGCCGGCAGCCGCCCAGGCCCTGCCCGCACTGTCGTGCCCGGGCGGAACGGTGATTCCTCTTTTGGCGTGTGACGGAAATACCGTGCGGCGGCCTTGACCGGATCGCCGGGTGGGGTGCGGGAAATAGGGCCTCGACCTGGCGAATTGTCGGTGGTAGGGAAACGGCGTCGCGGATTCCGGCGCGGTGTCGACAGGGTTGCCGGATCGGGCATCGTCCCAGGGTGTGGGTGGTGCGACGATCGTCGGTAGTAGGCCGACCGACGCTGGGTTACACTTGCGTGGAAATCGCAGAAAAGCGTTTCATGGATGAAAACGAGCTGGCGGAGGGTGGCCCGCTGGGGGTGAGTCACCCTCCCCGCTCGAGTTGTCTCACATTCAACTTTCCGGCGTCGCGGCGCTGTGACGAAATGTGGAAATCCTTCAGTTTTGTGTCGGGGCGTCGGCGTGCTGTGGAGTGTGGCGGCGGGTGCCGAACTTGTCAGTGACTGACGCGAGGCCACGGGGTGGCGGCCTTGGCTGCCGACCGGCCGGAGGTCGCGGAGACGGCGAACGGTGTGATGGTCGTGGCAGTGGTCAGTGACTGACGGAAGTGTCACCAGGTGCCAGCCGCTGGTGGACGGGTGCGAGGGTCGCGGGGGTCGGTCTTCGGCGGTCTGACGCTGAGGTCGCGACCGGTGGCCGGCGTGGGGTTGCGACGGGTGTCAGGCCTGTCGGTGGCTGACACGGATGTCACGGGGTTCGCCAGCCGCGGGTGAGGACCACGCCGGCCTTGTCGGTGATGACCTTGTCCAGGTCGATGCCCAGCTCCTCGGCGGCGACGAAGGCGGTGATCACCACGTCGGCGAGTTCGGCGTGCATCTCCTCGGCGGTGCCGGAGCGACGGGCCTGGCCGGACCAGCGGCGGTAGGCGCCGACGAACTCCCCGCACTCCTCGGCGAGGGCCAGCACCTGGCGGTTGGCGCCGCCCTCGGCGGGAAAGCCGTTGGCGTGCAGGTGGGACGCGATGACGCGCGCGAGCTCGCGGAGGTTGCCGGTGTCGATGTCCACGGGGACATCCTGCTGGGACCGAGGTGGAGCGCACGAGGGAGGCCCGGTGAGCCGTGACTTCCCCTCACGGCTCGCCGGGCCTCGGGGGCTAGTCTAGCACGGGATCGAACAAGTGTTCGACGGGCGGTGGCGGAGGTCACGCGATAGGGTCGAAGGCCGACAAGGGGGAAACATGATCGTTCACGTCAACGGCGTCGAGATCGAGGCGGACACCTTCGGTGAGCCGGGCCGGCCGCCGGTGCTGCTGCTGTCGGGTTCGGCGAGCTCGAAGGACTTCTGGCAGCCGGAGTTCTGCCGGCGCCTGGCCGAGCAGGTGGGCCAGGTCATCCGCTACGACATGCGCGACACGGGCCAGTCCACGACCTACCCGGTGGGCAAGCCGGACTACACCTTCCGCGACCTCGCCGAGGACGCGGTGGCGCTGCTGGACCACTTCGGCGCGCGGCGCGGGCACATCGTCGGCATCTCGATGGGCGGCGCGATCGCCCAGTACATCGGCCTCGAACACGCCGACCGGGTGGCCTCGCTGACGTTGATCGCGACCAGCTCGGGCGCCCCGGACCTGCCGCCGCCGACGGCCGAGTTCCGCGCCCACTTCGCGGCCGAGCAGCCGGCGGACCCGGTGGAGCGGTCCGTGGCGGCGATCCGGGCGATGTCGGCCAAGTCCGTCCCGTTCGACGAGACCGCCACCCGCGAGCTCATGATCGAGGTGTACGCGCGGACCAAGAACATCGACGCCATCAACAACGCGCATTCGACGGAGCGCATCGAGCCGTGGATCCACCGGCTGGGCGAGATCTCCGCCTCCACGCTGGTCGTTCACGGCGACGAGGACCCGCTGTTCCCGCTGGAACACGGCAAGGCGCTTGCCGCCGCGATCCCCGGCGCCCGGCTGCTGACGCTGCCGCAGGTCGGCCACGAGCTGCCGCCCCGCGCCTGGGACGCGGTGATCGCCGGGATCGCCGACCAGGCGACGGCGGACTGGGATCTCCGTGGCGATCACCTTGCGGCACAGGCGATCGCCGTCGGCGAGCCGACGGCGTGGTTCGACCGGCTCTACAGCGAGGGCGCGCGCGGCGACATCGAGATGCCGTGGAACCGGCAGCAACCGCACCCGAAGCTGGTCGAGTACCTGGAGGGCAAGTCCGGGGACGGCAGGCGCGGCCTGGTGGTGGGCTGCGGCCTCGGCGTGGACGCCGGCTACCTCCACGGCCTCGGCTTCGACACCACCGGTTTCGACGTCTCGGAGACGGCGATCGAGGTCGCGAAGCAGCGGCACCCGGGCGTCGACTTCCAGGTGGCGGACCTGTTCGATCTGCCGGAGAAGTGGTTGCAGGCCTTCGACTTCGTCGTCGAGATCTTCACCGTGCAGGCGCTGCCCGAGTCGGTGCGCGAGCAGGCCACCGCCGCCGTCGCCAGCCTGCTCGCGCCCGGCGGCACGCTGTTCGTGGTGATGATGTCCCGCGAGGAGGGCACGGTCGCGGACGGCCCGCCGTGGCGGTTCACGCGCAGCCAGTTGGACGGCTTCGCGGTGGACGGTGTCAAGGCGGTCTCCATCGGCCACCAGGACGACCGGTGGATCGGGGAGTTCACCCGATGAGCTTGTCCAGCAAGGGATTGACCCGCCTGCACGACACCCTGGCCCGGCACGTCGACGACGGGACGTGTCCCGGCCTGGTGGCGGTGGTCCGCCGCCGCGGCGAGACGCACGTGGAGGTGATCGGGGACGTCCGCCGGGACACGATCTTCCGGATCACCTCCATGACCAAGCCGGTCACCGCCGCGCTGGCCATGGTGCTCGTCGAGCAGGGCGTCCTCAGGCTGGACGACCGCGTCGACGAACTGCTGCCCGAGCTGGCCGACCGCCGCGTCCTGACTTCGATGCGAGCCCCGCTCGACGACACCGTGCCGGCCAACCGCCCGATCACGCTGCGGGACCTCCTGACGTTCCGGATGGGTTTCGGCGCGATCTACGCCCCGCCCGGCACCTATCCCGTGCAGGCCGCGGCGGCGGAACTCAAGCTCGGGCTGGGTGACGGCCCGCCGCAGCCGGCGGAGCCGCCGGCCCCGGACGAGTGGCTGCGGCGGTTCGCCACGCTGCCGCTGCTGTGCCAGCCGGGGGAGCGGTGGATCTACCACGTGTCGGCCGAGGTGCTGGGCATCCTGCTGGCCCGCGCCACCGGGAAGTCCCTCGGCGAGGCGATGCGGGAGCACCTGTTCGAGCCGCTCGGCATGATCGACACCGGCTTCCACGTGCCGGTCGAGCACCTCGGCCGGCTGCCCGTCAGCTACGGCGAGGACGGCAGCGTGTACGACCCGGTCGACGGCCAGTGGAGCCGGCCGCCGGCGTTCGAGGCGGGCGGCGGCGGCCTGGTGTCGACCGCCGACGACTACCTGGCGTTCGCGACCATGTTGCTGCGCAACGGAAAGCCGATCCTGTCGCGGCCGTCGGTGCGCACGATGACCGCCGACCACCTCACGCCCGAGCAGCACGCCCGCGACGGCTTCTGGCCCGGCGCCTTCGAGCACCGCGGCTGGGGCTTCGGCGTCAGCGTCGTCACCGGGCGCGACCAGATCTGGGCCACGCCCGGCCGGTACGGCTGGGACGGCGGCCTGGGCACCTCGTGGCACAACGACCCGGCCGAGGAGCTCACCGCGCTGCTGATGACCCAGCGCTCCGCCTTCCCGCTGAACTCCAAGCTGTACCTGGACTTCTGGAACGGCGTCTACTCGGCGTTGGACGACTGAGCCGCATACCCCTTCTCCTGCACCACCCACGTGTTGCCGTCGGGGTCGGCGAAGTCCGCGAACGAGTTGTAGTCGGTGTGGTCCGGGTCGGCGCCCGGACCCCACACGCCGTCCTTCATGTGCCGGACTTCGCTGATCTCCAGGCCGCGCGCCGCCAGCTCGTCGCGGACCGCGGTGATGTCCGAGACGACCAGGTGCAGGCCCTTGGTCGCGCCCGGCGTCGCGTCGCTGACGCCGACGCCGAACGTGATCGAGCAGGCCGACCCCGGCGGGTCCATCTGCACGACGCGGAAGTTCTCACCCGCCCGGTGGTCCACGTGCACGGCGAAGCCGCACTTGTCGGCGTAGAAGGCCTTCGCCCGGTCGACGTCGGTGACCCCGAGCATTACCAGCTCCAGCTTGAGTTCCACGCGCGACACCCTAACCCTCCTAGGCCGGGCTGGGCTCCTCGCGGAACTGCGTGTTGTGCAACTCCGCGTACCGGCCGTTCGCCGCCATCAGCTCGGTGTGCGTGCCCCGCTCGACCACCTGCCCGTCCTCGACGACGAGGATCTGGTCGGCGGCGCGGATGGTGGACAGCCGGTGCGCGATGACCAGCGCGGTCCGGCCCTGCAACGCCTCGGTGAGCGCGGCCTGCACGGCGACCTCGGACTCCGAGTCGAGGTGCGCGGTCGCCTCGTCGAGGATCACGACGCGAGGCCGGGCCAGCAGCAGCCGCGCGATGGTCAGCCGCTGGCGCTCGCCGCCGGACAGCCGGTAACCGCGCTCGCCGACCACCGTCTCCAGGCCGTCGGGCAGGCTGCGGATCAGCTCGCCGAGCCGGGCCCGCTCGATGGCGTCCCACAGCTCCTCGTCGCTGGCGTCGGGCCGCGCGTACCGGAGGTTGGCCTCGATGCTGTCGTGGAACAGGTGCCCGTCCTGGGTCACCACGCCCACCGCCCCGCGGACGTCGTCGAACGACAGCTCGCGGACGTCCACATCGGACAGTCGGACCGCGCCGGAGACGACGTCGTAGAGCCGGGGGACCAGCGAGGCGATGGTCGACTTGCCGGCGCCCGACGAGCCCACCAGCGCCACCAGCTGGCCGGCCTCGGCGCGGAAGCTGATGCCGTGCAACACTTCCTGGCCGCCGCGGGTGTCCAGGTTGGCCACCGACTCCAGCGAGGCCAGCGACACCTGGTCGGCCGCCGGATAGGCGAACCGGACGTCGTCGAACTCGACCGACACCGGGCCGGCGGCCAGCGGGATCGTGCGATCGGCCTCGACGATCATCGGGCGGACGTCCAGCACCTCGAAGACCCGCTCGAACGACACCAGCGCGGTCATGATGTCCACCCTGGCGTTCGCGAGCGCGGTCAGCGGCGTGTAGAGGCGGGTCAGCAGCAGCGCCAGCGACACCACGGTGCCGGCGGCGAGCTGGCCGGTCAGCGCCAGGTAGCCGCCGACGCCGTACACCAGGGCCTGCGCCATGGTCGGCAGCAGCGACATGCCGGTGAGGAACCAGCGCGCCGCCATCGCGGTCCGCACGCCGATGTCGCGCACCCGCTGCGCCTTGTCACCGAACTCCGCGGCCTCGGCCCGGGGGCGGCCGAACAGCTTCACCAGCGTCGCGCCCGGCGCGGAGAACCGCTCGGTCATCTGGTTGGTCATGGACGCGTTCAGCCCGGCGGCCTCCCGCTCCAGCCCGGCCATCCGCGCGCCCATCCGCCGCGCCGGCAGCAGGAACGCCGGCAGCAGCACCAGCGCCAGCAGCGTGACCTGCCAGGACAGCGTCAGCATCACGGCCAGCGACAGCGCCAGCTGGATCAGGTTCGTGACCAATCCTGACAGCGAGGACGTGAACGCCCGCTGCGCGCCGATCACGTCGTTGTTCAACCGGCTGACCAGGGCGCCGGTCCGGGTGCGGGTGAAGAAGGCGACCGGCATGCGCTGCACGTGCTCGAAGACGGCCCGGCGCAGGTCGTAGATCAGGCCCTCGCCGATCCGGGACGACTGCCAGCGCTCCACCAGGCTGGTGCCGGCGCTGACCACCGCGACCAGCGCGATCAGCGCCGCCAGGCCGATCACCACGCCCAGCGCGGCCTTGTTGATGATCGCGTCCACCACCCGGCCGGCCAGCACCGGCGTGCTCACCGCGAGGAACGCGTCCACCACCGTGAGGCCGAGGAACACCCCCAGCTTGCCCCAGTGCGGCCGGGCGAACTCCAGCACGCGGCGCATGGTGCCGCGGCGCACCTGACTGGGCGCGTCGGCCCTGGCCATCGCGCCGCGCATGAACATCCAGGACGAATCCATGATCCCCCCGACTCGTGGGTCTGACGACCGGGGAACCGGGCCGTCTACTCTTCTATTCCATGCTGGTGGGCATCGATGCCGGAGGCACCTCGACCAGGGCCGTGCTCGTCGACGGGAACGGCGAGGTGCTGGGCACCGGCCGTGCCGCCGGCGCCAACCCGATAGCCCACGGCGTGGAGCACGCGGGCCAACAGCTCGCCGCCGCGCTCCGACAGGCTCTCGGCGACCATTCTGCCGCCCGCGTCACCGCCGCGGTCATCGGACTCGCCGGCGGGCCCACCTCCGGGCGTCCGCTGCTCGACGAGGTCGCGCGGATGGCCCGTGACCTGGGCATGGTGGTACCCCGTGTGGTCAGCGACGTGGAGGTGGCCTTCGCCGCCGGCAGCGACGTGCCCGACGGCGTGCTGGTGCTGTCCGGCACCGGGGCGGCCGCCGCCGAGCTGGGGGACTGGCGGATCAAGCGACACGTCGACGGCAACGGTTGGCTGCTCGGCGACGAGGGCTCCGGCTTCTGGATCGGACGGCAGGCGGTGCGGTCCGTGCTGCGGATGCTGGACGGACGCGGCCGTCCCACCAAGCTCTGCGACGTCGTCTGCTACGCGCTGGCCGCCGAGCCGGACGTGACCTCGCTCGAGGCCGCCGTCTACGGGGAACCGCCGGTGCGGCTGGCGGCGTTGGCCCCGTTGGTGACGGGGCTGTACCGGGAGGACTCGGTGGCGGCCGAGATCGTCACGGAGGCGGCGGAGCTGCTGCTGGCGTCGATCGCCGCGCTCGATCCCGTCGGCGGTGGCTACCGCAAGGCGGTGCTCGCCGGCGGGTTGCTGGTCGCCGACGGGCCGTTGAGCGACATGGTGGCCGGCGGGCTGCGGGACCGCTTCGGGCTGATCGCCCGCACCGCCACCGACGGCGCCCTCGGCGCGGCCAAGCTGGCCGAGCGGCTCTGAGACGACACTGATCAGATGGAGGAAAACGAGGCGCTCTCACCCTTTTTGGACGCGCTTTATTGGACGCTGGTCGAGAGGCTGGTGGAGTTCATCTCGACGCCGCTGGCCGGAGCTGCGCACGCGGTGGCCGGGGTTGTGCGTCCACGTGTGTCCACGGCGCGGGTGTTCGTCTTCGACGGCAACGATCTGTCCACTATCGCCGGAATCGACTGTCCGCTGCTTGACCGGGCCGGCGAGCAGATCGACCACTATCGGCACGTCGCCGTGCTTCGACGGGCGATGAGTTCGCTGGCGTGCGGCGCGATCCGCGAGCAGAACGTCGACAGCCGTGGAATTCGAATTTTTGACGCCGATTCCTTCTATGATGACGACGAGAACCATCCGGTGATGCTGCGCGACGCGGTATTCGGCTCCGTTGCGCCCACGCTTCGTCGCCCGAGCGCGGAGCCTCCCTCGGTGGGGGCTCAGATCATCCACCCCGTCGGCTTCCTGACGCTCGACGCCCACACCGTGCGGGTCTACTTTCGAGACCCCGATGGCGGTGAGACGTGCGGATATGACGTCGCCACCGTCGATGCGGCCGGCAATTTCAAGGCCGCCGCCGGAGGCTTCCTCACGGCCCGCATTCGCGAGCTCGTCGGCACCGGCACCCTCGCCGGCCGGGAGGTTTCGGCCGATTCGGACGAGTACTGCGTTCGCGCCTTCGCCGTGCTGTGAAAGCGAATGAAGGGCCCCTTTCCCGGGCGGTGAACGCCCGGGAAGGGGCCCTTCGAACCTGGAAGATCAGTGGTTGGAGACCACGGCCCCGGTCTTCGGGTCCAGGATGACCTTCTTGTCGCTCGGGCGCTGCCAGAAGTTGAACATGTCGCACAGGCTGCCGGCGCGCTGGTCGAACGAGTGGTCGCCGATCTGGCCGGTCCGCCAGTTCTCCTCGATGAACTTCAGGATCGAGGACTGGTCGGTCAGGGTGTGGTCGACGTGGTTGGTCTTCGCGTACGGCGAGACCACCAGCAGCGGCAGGCGCGGGCCGTAGCCGCAGCGGTCGGCGTAGCCGCCGGCGACCTGCTTCTTGCCGCACAGCGCGGCCTGGTCGAGCGCGGCGTCCTTGGAGCCGTTCACGCTCGGCGGCGTGACGTGGTCGTACCAGCCGTCGGAGTCGTCGTAGGCCAGGATGACCGCGGTCGACGACCACTCCTTGGACTTCTGGAGCTGGTTGATCTCCTTGACGATGAACGCCTGCTCGTCCAGCGGGTCGGAGTAGCCGGCGTGGCCGTCCTGGTACTCGCCCGCCTTCAGGAAGCTGACCGACGGCAGGTTGCCCGCCGCCAGCGCCTTGTCGAAGTCCGAGGTGTCGTACTGGTGGTTGGCCTGGTCGGTGCGGCCGATCATGTTCACCGAGGTCGGCGGCAGGTGGTGCGGGTTGGCCGTCGACTGGTAGTACTGGAACGGCGCGTGGTGCGGGCTGTAGTCGTTCGACGCGTTGCCGCCGATGTTGGCGTGCTGCGCGCCGCAGACGGCCTTGCCGTTGGCCTGGCTGGTCGGCGCGAAGCCGCCCTGGAACCAGCCCCAGGTCACGTGCTTCTGGTTGAGCAGGTCACCGATGTTGCGGCCGTGCATGACGGCGAGGTTGTTCGTCGACTTGCCGTTGTTGTTGGAGCAGTCGTCGTAGTACGGGTCGGGGTCGTTGGTGATGGTCCCGATGCCGTTGGAGTCCGGCGACTGCACCGCGTACGCGTCCGTGGTCGGCTGGCCCGTCTTCGGGTTGAACGCCTGGCCGCCGTGGGTCTGGCCGGAGATCAGGTTGAGCGCGCCGGGGGTGGAGGGCCCGTACACCGTGTCGAACGAGTTGTCGCTCAGCGTGTAGTGCTGGGCGTAGTTCCACAGCGCGGTGACGGTGTTGCCGTCGTAGTAGTCCATCACCAGACCGGGCTCGCCGAACAGCACGGGCTGGCCGGTGCACTTGTCGGTCTCGGTGTTCTCGACGAACTTGTCGTCCTTGCCGCCGTTGACGGCCTTCTGCTCCGGCCCGTAGCCGTGGTTCTGGTCGCAGGTCAGCGCCTGCGACGGCGTGAGCCGCTTCGGGTCGTAGGCGTTGGGGTTGTTCGTCAGCAGCTGCTTGGACAGCCCGTTCACGTGGGGCGTGCCCGGGGCCGCCTTGAACGGCGTGCCGTCGGTGTTCGCCGCGTTCGGGTACGTGCCGAAGTAGTGGTCGAACGAGATGTTCTCGCCGAAGATCACCACCACGTGCTGGATCGGCGTGGTCGGGTGGACCAGGTTGTACGACTCGGCGGCGGGAACCACCTGGTTCGTGTCGCCGGCGCCGCAGGCGGCCAGCAACAGGCCCGTCGCGGCCACGGCGGCCGTGGCCAGGACACGGCGTCTTGCACGCATGCCTTCTCCTCCTGAGTGACTCATGCGAGCAACGACCGGCCGAAGTGGTCGTTGCTGTCCCTAACACCGGGAAGCGCGAAGAAATAACCGCCGCCGACCGGCCGGATGTAGTCGACGAGGGGCTCGTCGGCCAGCCGGGTCTGCACGGCCTCGAACTGCCGGGCGATGTCCTGCTGGTACGCGCAGAACAGCAGCCCCATGTCCAGGTCGCCGACGGAGTCGGTGCCCTTGTCGTAGTTGTAGCCGCGGCGCAGCGGCTGGCTGTCCGCGGTCTCGGCGGTGCGGGGGTTGGCCTTGCGGATGTGGCTGGTCAGCGGGATCGCCCCGCCGGTGGGATCGGCGGCGTAGTCGGGGATGTCGGTCTCGACGTTGCCGTCCAGCGGCGCGCCGGAGTCCCGCCGGCGGCCGACCATGTTCTCCTGCTCGCTCACGGACACCCGGTCCCAGAACTCGACCAGCATCCGGATCTGGCGCAGCACCTGGTAGCTGCCGCCCTCGGTCCACGCCGGCTCGTTGCCGCCCTTGCCGACCCAGACCAGCTTGTCGTGGTCGGACGGCAGCGGCTTGACGATGCCGTCCTTGAATCCCAGCAGGTTCCGCTGCGTGCCCGACGGCCGCGGCGGGTTCTGGAAACCGTCGACGCGCCACCGCAGCTGCATCCCGCCGCGGGTGTGCCGGGCGATGTCGCGCAGCGCGTGCAGCACGGTGTCGGTCTCGGTGGCGCACAGCTGGAGGCTCAGATCCCCGTGGCACAGCGCGGGATCCAGGGTGTCGTTGGGGAATTCCCTCATCGCGGTGAGCTTGGCCGGCTTGCGGTCGGAGATGCCGTACCGGTCGTCGAACAGCGACGCCCCGAGGCCGACGGTGACGGTGAGGTCGTCGCCGGGCATGTCCGGGCCGAGCACGCCGGAGTCGGCCGGCGGCGCGGTGATGCCCAGCGGCGGCAGCGCGCCGCCGGCGGTGAGCAGCCGGGCCCGGTCGGTCAGCGTCTGGAGCAGTTGGGTCAGCTCGGCCTTGTCCGCGGCGATCACGTCGAACGAGGCGAAGATCGCCTGCTTCTGCGGCGGGGTGTCGATGCCGGCCTGGTGCACGCCGTGGAATGCGATGCCAGAGGAAGTCGACGCTGCGCTGGGATCCGCGTCGGCGGACACCGACAGACCGGTCACCGCCGCCGCGCCCGCGCCGACGAGTGCGCCGCGCAGGAAGGAACGGCGTCCGACGCCCGTCATGAATCTCTCCGTACTTCGCAGATGGCGGCGACCGGCGCGAGCTTCTCCAGCAGTTCGCCGACGGCGCCGTCGAGCTGTTCCCGGGTGGCCCGGTCGAGGGTGGCCACCGGGACGTTCTGGTGCGCGGTGAGCAGCGCCCGCACCCGGTCCGACCACTTCTGCACCTGGGGCAGGTCGGGGTAGCGGGGCTTGAGCACCGGGTCCAGGATCGCCAGCACCTTGGCGGTGCCGTCGAGGTTGGCCAGCGCGGTGTTCAGGGTGGTGCCGCTGCCCTGGTCGTGCTCGCCGGTCAGCTCGAACTGGAGGGCGTTCTCCATGATCTCGTGGGCGCGCAGCCCGAGATCGTTCGGATCCACCTGTTCGTTGGGCAGGTCGGCCTGAAGCCCGTGCACGGCGTCGGCGAGCTGGGCGGCGACCGGCGCCAGGTCGGCGGCGGAAGCGTTGTGCCACAGGCCCTTCTCCAGCGCGTGGAAGCCCACGTCGGAGCCGTCGATCTTGTCCGCGAAGTCGCCGAACGCGCCGTATGCCGCGCCGAGCGAGTTGTACGCCAGGTGCGCCGGCAGCCAGTCGGCGCGGGCCGCGTCGAGGTTGCCCCCGTCGACGTCGCCCTTGAGCTTGTCGGTCTTGGCCGCGAGGTCGGCGACGCCGGCGGCGACCGCGGCCTCGTACTGCTTCACCAGCGGCAGCATGTCGTTCTTGGTGACGGCGACCGCCGCCGGACCGCCCTTGGCGTCGCCGGTGAGGGTGACACTCGGGCCGGTGATGGCGTCGGTGTCCTCGATGAGGCAGCGGAACGCGTACCTGCCGGCGCCGAGCTGCACGTCCATCGGCGCGCTGGTGTTCGGGCCGAGGCCCTCCAGCTCGCCGTACACCTTGTTGCTGCCCAGCTCGATCAGGTCGACCTCGGCGGCCGCGTCCCCGGTGTTGTGCAGCGTGAAGGTCTGGCGGCCGGTCTTCGCGTCGGTCCAGCCCTGTCCGCACTGGCTGCGGGACACGGTGATCTGCGGCGGTCCGGCGGCCGCATCGGCGGAACCCTCCCAGGGGCGCCACACCGCCACCGCCACGACCGCGCCGACGCCGACCACCGCGATCGCCGCCAGCAGGGGACGGGGTGTGCGCACGTCATCGCTCCTGGTGATCGGCGGTTCCTATCGTGGGGAATCCTAAGGGCCCTGTCACGGCGGTCGGCCAGTGTTGGTGCTCTCGTCACTCAGTGTTCGTCCTAGTCGGACAGAATCCCTCGTGTGCCGCCGAACGGACGCACCACACATAGACTGTCAGTAACGGGATCGGTACGGGATTGGGTGGTGCGGCCGGTGCTGGCCGCACCGGTGCCCGACTCGGATCTCCCTTTGGCCGCCACGGGATCGCCCTGGGGCGCCGACGGCCGATGGGTGCTCACGAACGGTCCGGACGTCGCCCCGCTCAAGCGCCGGCTCTATCTGGCCCGGCCGCTGCCCACCGACCAGCCACCGCCGGACGTTGTTGAGGGGCCAGACTTTCGTCGCATTCATACCGGAATGGACGGTTTGGTCGATTGGAGCGAATTCTGCTTCACGCCGACGTACCGCACCGCCGTCGCCGGCACCGCCTTCGAGGTCGACCAGGCCGAGTGGCGGACGCTGCGGGTCACCAGCACCGGCCCGGTGTTGCTGCACGTCAACGGTGAACTCCTGCTGCACGCGGACACCGTCACGTACATGGAGCCGGCCGAGCACGAGGTCCGGGTCTGGCTGCCGTCGGGGATCTCGCAGGTCGTGATCACGTCCTGGCAGGTGGGCTTCCGCGAGTGCCGGCAGGTGGTGCGGCTGCGCGTCGGCGGGCTGCCGGTGCGGGTGGTGATTCCCAGCCCCGGCGCGGACGAGTGGGTCGCCGCGGAGGCGGAGCGGGTGCTGAACGCCGTCGGCACGCCGACCTGGGGCACGACCAACGGCGAGGTGACGCTGACCGGCCCCGAGGGTGCGCGGCTCCGCGTCGGGCGCGAGGTCGTGACGTTGACCGACGGCCGGGCGACGGTTCGCCTGGGCGAGGACGCGGCCGGGGCCGTCGGGTCGGCGTCGATGCTGGCCAGCGGCGAGGTCGTGCTGCGGGTGTCGGTGGACGACGACCGGTCGCCGGTGTTCCGGGAGTTCCCGGTGGCGGTGCTGCCGCCGCTGTACCGGCCGGAACCCGTTGGCCCGCCTGAGCAGTGGCGTGCGGAGCTGCTCGCCCACGTGCGGGCGACGACGCCGAGCGTGGCGACCGAACTGGCCGGCGGGCGGGTGCGGGCCGCGGCGCTGGAGCGGTCGCTGTGGATGATCGCCAACCGGGCGGACTGCGCCGACTTCGAGGCGGTCGGCCTGCTCACGCTGCTGCACCGGGTCGAGGACTGGGAACCGGGGCTGCGCGACGAGGTGCGGGCCGCGCTGCTGGGCTTCAAGTACTGGATCGACCAGCCCGGCCTGGACGCGATGTGCTACTTCACCGAGAACCACCAGCTGGTCTGGCACACCGCGGAGATGCTGGCGGGGGAGCTGTTCCCGGACGAGACGTTCGGCAACACCGGCTGGACCGGTTCGGCGCACGCCGAGCACGGTCGTGCGCTGGCGGCGGAGTGGATCACGCGGCGGCTGGCCGGCGGCTTCAGCGAGTTCAACTCCAACGCCTACCTGGCGATCGACGCGCTGGCGCTGGTGTCCATTGTGGAACTCGCCGCCGATGCCGCGCTCGTGGCGGACGCCCGGGAGCTGCTGGATCGCATCCTGACGGGCCTTTCGGTCACCTCGTGGCGTGGCGTCAACGGGGCGGCGCACGGCCGGTCGTACGTGAACACCGTGCGGTCGTCCCGGTTCGAGGAGACCGCGCCGATCCTGTGGCTCTGCTACGGCGTGGGGGCCCTGAACGCGGCCGTGTTGCCGGCCACGGCGTTGGCGACCGCTTCGAGGTACGAGATCCCCGCCGCGCCTGCGTCGCAGGAGCTGGTGACGGTGAGCTCGTCGGGGGAGTACCGCTTCGAGCACGACCTGCTCTCGCGGCCGTACGGCTCGGACGTCGTGGTGTACAAGACGGCCGATGTGATGTTGTCCACAGTGGAGGATTACCGGTCGGGCCTGCCCGGTCTCCAGGAACACATCTGGGGCGCGACCCTCGGTCCGGAGACACAGATCTATGTCACGCACGCGCCGAACTCGTCCACCAGCTCCTCGGCGCGGCCCAACGCCTGGGCCGGCAACCGGATCCTGCCCCGGGCGCGGCAGTTCCGGGACGTCGTGCTGGCCCTGTACCGGATCCCGCCGGACGATCCGATGGGCTACACGCACGCCTGGTTCCCGCTGTCCACGCTGGACTGGTGGGAGCAGCGGGGCGTGTGGACGATCGGCCGGCGCGGCGGCGGGATCGTGGCGCTGGCCTGCGAGGGCGGCGCGCGGATCGTCACCACCGGCCCGGACGCGTACCAGGAGCTGCGCCCCCACGGGCCCGGCACGGCCTGGGTGTGCGTGGTCGGCGACCCCGACCCGGCCGAGCCGGAGTTCTGGTCGGACGGCGTGCGGTACCGGGATCTGTCGCTGGACTGGGAGGGGCCGTGACGGGACTCGATCCGACGTCGGCCGAGCAGGCCGCCCCGCTCCTGCCGCCGGTGGATCCGTCGGTTTTGACGGTTGACGAACTCGCGGACACCGGGCGGCGGATCGCGGCGCGGTCCGAGGACATGGGCCTGCGCCGGTGGTTCTGGGGCGAGGGCGTGGTGCTGCTGGGGATGCTGCGGCTGGCCGAGGCGGTCGGCGACGACCTGCCGCCCTTCGTGGTCGACTTCGTCGATCGCCATCTGTCTCAGGGCATAGCGCCCGATCACGTCAATTCGATCATTCCCGGCGCGGCCTGCGCCTGGCTCTATCGCGAGACGGGGGAGCGCCGGTACGCGGCGGCGTGCGAGCAACTCGCGGACTGGCTGGCCGCTCGGACCGGCCCCGGCCCGCTGGAGCACTGGCCCGGTGGCGTGTGGGCGGACACCGCCTTCATGGCCGGCACGTTCCTCGTCCACTGCGGACGGGCGCTGGACCGGCCCGACCTCGTCGGCGAAGCCGCACGGCAGTGGCTCGCCCACGCCGACGTGCTCCAGGACCCGGCGAGCGGCCTGTTCGCGCACGGCTCGCATCGCGGCGAGACGATCTGGTGCTTCTGGGGCCGGGCCAACGCCTGGACGGCGCTTGCCGGCGTCGAGATCCTGGCCGCCGACCCGAGCCTTGATCGCATACGTGAACGGCTCGCGGCGCAGTTGACCGCGCTGGCCGACACCCAGCCCGCCCACGGCGTGTGGGACGTGCTGGTCGACGGACACCCGGAAACGCGCGGAATCGTCGAGACCTCCGCCACAGCCGGGATCGCCGCCGCCCTGTTCCGGGCGGCCACGCTGGGTGTCTCACCTGAGCTTTTGCGCCCGGCGGCCTGGCGAGCGCTGTCCGGGCTGCACCCGTACGTGACGAAAGACGGCACAGTCACCAGGACGAGCGCCGGCACGGTGTTACAACTCGTGCCGTTCGGGTACTCCGTCATTCGTGACGACCGCATTCAGCCATGGGGCCAGGGCCTCGGGCTGCACGCGTACGCGGCCGCGGTGGTCACCCGGTTGTGTCGCTGATCCGGTTCGCTACGGTGAACCCAGGACGGCCGCACGGCGTGGTTCCGATCGGGAAACCTGGGCGTCAGCTGTCGAGATGCTGAAGGTCACCTGTCCGGCTCGCGGCCGCGGGCCGGCGGTGAATCCCCTGGTCGGAAGGGATCTATGCGGATCATGGGTGAGCCGGTCGGACCGCCGTCGACACCGTCAATTGGTTATCGACAGGCAACGGGACACCCATCCTTAACCCACTCTCAGGTCGAGGTTGCAAGCTAGTCACCGATCACGAGTGGGAGAGGGAGGACGGGCCCGATGAGCGTTCAAGTGCTCCCCGCCGCGACCCAGGCGAAGGCCCCGGGCAAGGCGGGCAAGGGACACCTCAACCAGGTGGACCTGGTTCGGGTGCTGACCTTCGCCAGCGTGATCATGGTGCACGTCATCACGTACACCAACGACGGCGCGAACGTCACCGCCTACGGCGTGCTGGCGCTGCTGCACTACACGCGGTCCGTGTTCTTCTTCCTCACCGGCTTCGTCCTCGTCTACACGTACCGCAAGCGCCCGCTGGCCAGTGGCACCTTCTGGCGGCGGCGGATGGCGCTCGTCGGCATCCCGTACGTGATCTGGACGGCGTTCTACTTCGGCATCATCCAGCAGGTCGGCCAGCCCGACCTGCCGGTCGCGCAGTTCCTCGACTACCTGTGGGGCTGCATCTACAAGGGAGTCGGCTGGTACCACCTGTACTTCCTGCTGGTGTCGCTCCAGTTCTACATCCTGTTCCCGTTCGTGCTGGCCGTGCTCAAGGCCACCGTGCGGCACCACAAGAAGATCCTGATCGGTTCGGCGATCCTCCAGGTGGGCATCTCGCTGGCCGAGACCTACCTGCCCGCGCCGTCCGACCCGGATTCGACGCTGGGGCAGCTGTGGACCAACGACGGCACCATCGTCTTCTCGTACCAGTTCTTCCTGCTCGCCGGCTGCCTCGCCGCCTTCCACTACGAGGCGTTCCAGGCGTGGATCACCTCGCACGCCAAGCTGATCTGGTGGGGCCTGGGCCTGTCGTCGGCGTTCGCTTTGACCTGGTACGGCGTCAACATCGCGTACGGCCACGCCCCCGGCGACGCGACCGGCGTGCTCCAGCCGGAGATGCTGCCCTGGTACGCCTTCGTCGTGCTGGCCATGTACCTGACCGGCTCGCGCTGGGCCGCCCGGCAGGAGACCGGCAGCCGCTCGCAGCGCATCGTCGCCGCCGCCTCGCAGCGCTCGTTCGGCGTCTTCCTGGTGCACCCGGCGATGCTGTGGGTGTTCCTCAACAAGTTCGACATGTGGTTCCCGAACCACATCCCCCAGGGCCTGTACCTGACGCTGGCCGCCTACGCCTTCGCGGTGGTCACCTCCCTGATCTTCGTGGAGATCGTCATCCGCAGCCCGCTGGCCAAGGTCCTCATCGGCCGCGAGCGCATCCGCCGCGCCCCCAAGCCCACCCCCGTCCCCGTCGCCGTCTAATCCCCCGCGAGTCGCGCTCTGGGACACACCGAATGTAGGTTTCGGGCAGAAACGAGACTCAGATCTCGGTTCTGCCCGAAACCTACATTCGCTCTGTCGCTAGGCGCGACTCGCGGGGTAGGGCGTCGACCGGCCCGTCCAGCCCGACGTCGAGCATCCGCGTAGTCCATACGGCTCATAGTGACCACACCCGGGCGGCCGCGCTTCTGGACAGCGGCGTCGTCAACTGGCAACGACCGGCCCTACCGACGCGTGCCGATCACTCCCTACCGTCAACGGCATGCGGACGGTGATCCTGGCAACGGCGCTGGTCATGACGGCGATGGCGGCCCCCGCGGTGGCGGCGCCGCAGGCGGCCGCGGAGGTGTCGGGCACCCCGGCGCAGTCGGTGCAGGGCTTCGGCGCGTCCGGCGCCTGGTGGGTGAACGATCTCGCCAACTTTGCCCCGGCGGCCAGGCAGCGGGTGAGCGACCTGTTGTTCGGGCCCGCAGGACTGGACCTCAGCGTCTACCGCTACAACGTGGGCGGTGGCGGGGTCGGCGTCTCCAACCCGGCCCGCGCGCCGCAGACCGCCCTGGTCAGCCCCGGGGTCTACGACTGGTCGAAGGACCCGGGCGGCACCGCCTTCGTACAGGCGGCGGCCCAGCACGGCCTGCCGGACCTCCAGGCGTTCGTGAACAGCGCGCCGCCGGTGTGGACCACCAACGGCAAGAGCTGCGGCGGCTCCCTGACCGGCGGCGACGAGGCGGCCTACGGGAAGTACCTGGCCGACGTCGTCACCCACTTCCAGCAGCAGGGCGTGACGTTCTCGCAGGTCAGCCCCATGAACGAGCCGGACAACAACTTCGGCGACTGCGGCCAGGAGGGCATGTCCGTCGGCACCGGCCAACGCGGTGCGATCGTGCGGGCGGTCGGCGCGGCGCTGGCCGACGCGGGCTCCCAGGCGCAGGTCCTCGCCGACGAGACGAGCTGGGCGTTGCAGGACATCTTCGAGCTGCCGTCCTGGGCCGGCGACGCGAACACCCAGCGCTACCTGGTGGCGCTGGCCCACCACACCTACGACTTCCCGACCAACGCCACCCTCAACGTGCTGCGCTCCAGCGCCAAGAACTACGGCAAACCGTTGTGGGCCACGGAGATCTGCTGCTCCAATGGCGGCGGCTACGGCCAGGGCTTCGACCCCACGATCGACGGCGGCCTGCGCATGGCCGACCTGATCCACCAGGACCTGACCGAGGCCAACGACGCCCAGTTCGACTGGTGGACGGCGCTGTCGCCGGTGCTGGGCTGCGACCCGGTGGCCGTGCCGAGCTGTCCGACCACGAAGAACTCGCAGGGCTGGAACGACGGCCTGATCTACTACGACCCGAACTACGCCACCGACGGCAACCAGAACCTCTATCTCACGAAGCGGTTCTGGGCGCTGGCCAACTTCAGCCGGTTCGTGCGCCCCAACGCCGTGCGGTTCCCGATCACCGGCATGCCGTCGAACGTCTGGCCGGTGGCCTTCGAGTCCGGCGGCACGTGGACGGTAGTGGCGATCAACGACAACACCTCCGCCACCAGCTTCCCGCTGCACTTCGGCGCCACCAACGGCCAGCTCACGCCCACCGGCGCCTACCGCACGTCCGCCACCGAGGACCTTGCCCTCGTAACGCTTCCCACCGTCAGCGGCAGCACCATGACCGCCACACTCCCCGCCCGCAGCATCACGACGTTCACGTTCAGCCAGCCCACAACCGCCGTGCCGGGCCGCAACTACGTCATCCAGTCGACCAACTCCGGCTCCGCCGCCGACGTCGCCGGTGCGTCCACTTCGGACGGTGCGAGCGTGATCCAGTACCACACCACCGGCGACGCCAACCAGCGCTGGACCGTGCAGGCCAACGGCACGATCACCTCGGTGAACAGCGGAAAGTGCCTGGACGCCTCGGCCGCCGCCGTGACCCAACGCACCTGCAACGGGTCTCAAGCCCAGCAGTGGAGCCTCACCGACGGCTCGATCGCCAACCAGGGCGGGGGATTGACGGCGGCGTCCACTGTGGACGGCGTGCAGCTGACGGTCGGCGCCGGCCAGCAGTGGACCCTGGACGCTACTGGTTGACGATCGTCATCTTGTTCATCGACAGCAACGTGTTCGTGTTCATGTCGATGATGAACGACAGCGCGCCCGGGCCGACGTCGGCCGTGTAGTCGCTGCCCGAGCGGCCGCTGAAGTCCTGGGCCGGCGCGGCCAGCAGGCCGACGCCGGGCGTCCGCAGCAGCAGGTTCACCACCAGCTGCCGGAAGTCCGCGCCGAGCCCTGGTTTGCTGAGGAGATCGGTCAGCACTTCGGCGTCGTACCGCCCGGTCTGCTTGGCGACCCGTTCGACGGCCGCGCCCAGCGCGTCGGCCGTGCGCGGCAGGTCGGCGACGATGGTGTGCTGGTCGGCGGCGAGCACGTCCGGCGACATGGCGGCGAACTCGGCGGGCATGCCCGGCCGGTCCAGCGCGATCGGCTCGGGCACGTCGGCGAACGTCCGGTCGAAGTCCGGCGATTTCAGGCGCACGGTGTGATGGACGTCGTCGATCCACACCTCCTCGGCCCACGGACCGGCGGCGGTCGCGTGCGGGCTGAGCCAGCGCAGATGCCGGATCGCCGGCGGCGCGCTCGCCTCACGGACATCGGTCGGCGACTGCACCGGCGGTCGAACCACCGTCAGCACAAGCAATCCCGCCGCCGCGGCGGCCGTGAGCGCGACAGGCAGCCATCGTCGACGTCGAGCGGGCTCGACACGGCGCAGGCCGGCGAGCATCCGCTCCTCGAACGGGGTCAGGTCTGGCACGGCGAGCCCTTCTCGGCCAGCGGCGCCAACTTCCGCCGCGCGCGGGCCAGCCGCATCCGGGCGGCCGACGGCGTGATGCCGAGCACCGCGGCGGCCTCGGCCGGCGTCAGCTCGTCCAGGCTCACCAACAGGAACAGCTCCCGCTCGGCCGGCGGCAGGTCGTCGAGGCCGGCCAGCACGGCGGTCGCGGCGTTGGCTGCGTCCACGCGTGCCTCCAGTTCGGCCAGATCGTCGGCGGCCAGTGTGCGACGACCGTAGACCCGTTGCAAGGCACGGTACTCCGCGCCCCGCCGCCGGCCGCGCGACGCGATCACGTGCGCGGCGATGCCGAACAGCCAGGACCGGGCCGTGCCGCGGCTGGGATCGAAGCCGCCGGGCCGTTCCAACACCGCGAGGAACACCGCCGCCACCACGTCGGCGGCCTCGGTGGGATCGCCCAGCCGGCGCACGGCGTAGCCCAGCAACGCGTGCACGTGGTCCCGGTAGAGCGCTTCCGTGTCCTCCACGGTCGTTCCGACGAGCGAGTGGCACCGGAAGTTGCGCCGGGGGACACTCGTGCCAATCCCCAGTGACGCCGATTCGTTCGCTCAAGGGGTCCGAGTACATGTCGAGAACCGCAAAAGTGCTGGTCGCAGGGTCCGTCGTGGTATTGGCGGCGGCCTGTGGGCAGGCGCAGTCCCAACCTCTGCCAGCGGCGGAAACCGTGACGTCCACCACAACGACCACGACCGCGCCGCCCAAGTCGACGCCGCCGACGGTGTCCGAGGTGCAGAAGATCCTCGGCGATCTCGGCTACCAGGCCCGCGCGGTGACCGGCCAGGTCGACGACGAGACGAAACACGCCATTGTGGCGTTCCAGAAGGTGAACGGCTTACCTCGCACCGGTGTGGTGGACGACGCCACCGCTGCGGCGCTGCGCGCGCCGAAGGCGATCACCCCTCAACACGCCACGCCCGGCACGCACCTCGAGGTCGACATCGCCCGCCAGGTGGCCTATGTCGTCACCGACGGCAAGGTCGGCAAGATCTACGACGCCTGCACCGGTGACAACGTCGGCGACCGGGTCACGCCGCTGGGCGACTTCCACGTCTACTACCAGATCAACTTCTGGGAGTACGGCCCGCTGGGCAACCTCTACCACCCCAGCTACATCACCACGACCGGCATCGCGGTGCACGGCGGCGAGCCCGTCCTGGCGCAGCCGGGCAGCAACGGCTGCGTGCGCCTGACCGATCCGTCCATCGACGAGGTGTTCCCGCTGCTCCGGCCGGGCGCGGAAGTCCTCATCCACTGAAACCTTGCACACAACTAAAGTGTGCACTAGTGTTCCCGGTGTACCCATCATCGAGGAGGCACCGAAATGCCCAGTCGCGACGCCACCACCCACTGGGAGGGCGGGCTCCAGGCCGGCAAGGGAACCGTCACGTTCGACTCGTCGAACGCCGGCCAGTTCGACGTGTCGTTCCCGACGCGCACCGGCAACCCGGACGGGCAGACGTCGCCGGAGGAGCTGATCGCCGCCGCGCACAGCTCCTGCCTGGCCATGAACCTGTCCGGCGTGCTCGGGGCCGCCGGCCTGACCGCGGACTCGATCGACGTCAGCGCCGAGGTCACCCTCGGCCCGGACCCGGCCGGCGGCTTCGCCATCACCGGCATCGCGGTCACGGTCAACGCCAGCGTGCCCGGCCTGGACGCGGCGAAGTTCGCCGAGCTCGCCCAGACCGCCAAGGACACCTGCCCGGTCAGCAAGGCGCTGGCCGGCACCACGATCACGCTGGACGCGACGCTGGTGTGACGGCGAACGCTGCCCACAACCGGGCGTAGTGGTCGCTGTCGGCGAGCAGCTGCTCGTGCGTGCCGACGGCGACCACCTGCCCGGCGTCCATCACCGCGATCCGGTCCGCACCGCGCGCGGTCTGCAACCGGTGCGCGATCAGGATCGTGGTGCGGCCGGCCGCCAGCGTGGACATCGCGGCGGAGACCACCGATTCCGTTGCCAGGTCGAGGTTCGCGGTCGCCTCGTCCAGCAACAGCAGCACCGGATCGACCAGTTGGGCCCGCGCCAGGCAGAGCAGCTGCCGCTGCCCGGCCGACAGCGAGCCGCCCCGCTCGCCGATCTCGTGCAGATACCCGCCCGGCAGCTTGGCCACGAACTCGTGCGCGCCGATCGCCCGCGCCGCCGCCTCGACCTCCGCGTCGGTGGCGTCCGGCCGGCCGTAGGCGATGTTGTCCCGGATCGTGCCCGGGAACAGGAACGCCTCCTGCGGCACGTAACCGAGCTGCCGCCGGAACTCCTGCGGCTCCAGCTTGCGCAGGTCGGTGCCGTCGATGCTGATGGAACCCCGGTCCGGGTCGTAGAACCGGGCCAGCATCTTGACCACGGTGGACTTCCCGGCGCCGGTCTCGCCGATCAGCGCGACCGTTTCCCCCGGCTCCACCACGAGATTCATGCCCCGCAGCACGTCCGTGTCCACGCCCGGGTAGCGGAACCACACGTCGTCCAGGGCGATCCGGCCGGCGAGCCGGCCGGGATGGATCGGCCTCGCGGCGGTCGGCGTGAGATCCGGCTCGGCCAGCAGGTCGTTGATCCGCTGCATGGACACCTGGGCCTGCTGCCAGTCGTCGAAGACACCGGACAGCTGCTGCACCGGCGCGAAGAACAGGCCGAGGTAGAGCACGAACGCGATCAGCTCGCCGGCCGTCAGCTCGCCCCGGGCGATGAGGAAGTAGCCCGCGCCGAGCACCAGCGCCGCGCCGAGGTCGGACAGGAACTCCAGGAACGGGAAGTAGGCGGAGATCAGCCGCTGTGCCTTCATCCGCGCGTCCAGGTAGCCGCGGGTGAGCCGCTTGAACTCGGTCTGCCGCCGCCCCTGCTGCCCGAACGCCTGCGACTCCCGCACCCCGGACAGGCTCTCCTGCAGACCCGCGTTGACGTCCGAGATCCGCTCCCGCGCCTGCACGTAGCTGCCCTTGGCCAGCCGCCGGAACAGGGTCGTGGCCAGGACGAACGGGATCAGCACGAGCGCGGCGACGCCGGTCAGCTCGATGTTCATCACGGCCATCGCCGTCAGCACGCCGGCGAACGTCAGGACGCTGGCCGCGGCCTGGAGCAGGCCGTTCTGGAGCAACGAGGAGAACGAGTCGGTGTCGGTGGTCATGCGGGTCATGACCTGGCCGATCATCTCCCGGTCGTAGAACGAGACCGGCAGCCTCAGCAGCCGCTTGAAGACCCGGACCTTCAGCGCCATCAGCAGCCGCTCGCCGGTGCGGCCGTTGACCTGCGTCATCGCCACCGACACGGCGAGGTCGCCGAGCACCACCGCGAGGAAGACGCCGGCCGACAGCATCAGCGCGGCGACCGAGCCGTTGACCACGCCGTTGTCGATGCCCTCACGGGAGAAGTACGGGCCGGCGGCCGTGGCGACGGCGTCCAGCAGCACCAGGAACAGGCCGAGGCCGAGCGCCGCGCGGTGCCGCCAGACGAAGCGCCGGAAGGAGAAGTGCGGCTCGTCGTCGGCGGTGTCGATGTCCGCCCGGTCCTTGACCGGCGGCAGCGCGGCGATGCCCTTGGCCATCTCGGCCGGCGTCTCCATGATCGCCAGTTGCCTGCGCTTGCCGCCCTCGGCCTGCCAGGCGTCTTCCGTGACGCCGTCGGTGATCTCGATGTCGATGTCCTCGTCGGTGCCGGCCAGCAGCCGCCGGTAGAGCGGACTTTCCGCCATCAGTTCGTCGTGACTGCCTTGCGCGACAACACGTCCCTTGTCCACCACAGCGATCCGGCTCGCCAGGCGCAGCGTCGAACGCCGGTGCGCTATGAGCAGCGTGGTGCGGTCGACCATCACCCGGCGCAGGGTGGCGTGGATGCCCTCCTCGATCCGGGCGTCCACCGCGCTCGTGGCGTCGTCCAGCACCAGGATCCTCGGGTCGGTCAGCAGGGCCCGGGCCAGCGCGATTCGTTGCCGCTGCCCGCCGGACAGCGTCAGCCCGCGCTCGCCGACCTGCGTCCGGTACCCCTCCGGCAGCGCCAGGATGAACTCGTGCGCCTCGGCCGCCCGGGCCGCCGCCTCGATCTCCTTGTCGGTGGCGTCCGGCCGGCCGTAGCCGATGTTGGCCCGAACGGTGTCGGAGAACAGGAAGCTCTCCTCGAACACCATGCCGACCTGGCCGCGCAAGGAATCCACGGTCACGTCGCGGACGTCGACGCCGTCGATCTCGACGCTGCCGCCCTGCACGTCGTGGAATCGGGCCAGCAGCATGGCCACCGTCGACTTGCCGGAGCCGGAAGTGCCCACCAGGGCAACGGTTTCGCCCGGTTCCACGCGCAGGGTGAAGCCGTCGAGCACCGGCTCCGAGCTCAGGTAGCCGAACTTGGCGTCGGTGATGGCGATGTCGCCCTTGACCGGCGGCAGCGGTGTGGCGTCCGGCTTGTCCGTGACGGCCGGCATCGAGTCCAGCAGGTCGAAGATCCGCCGCGCGGAGATGCCGGCGCGCTGGGTGGCGCTGATCATCGCCGCGAACATCTGCGCCGGGCCGATCACCTGCGACAGATACGTGGCGAAGGCCAGGAACGTGCCGACGGTGATGTTGCCGTGCAGCGCGAGCCAGCCGCCCAGCGCCAGCAGCAGCACCTGCCCGATCGCCGGAATCGCCTGCAGCAGCGGCTGGTACTTGGCGATCAGCCGCACCGAGCGGATGCGCGCGCCGTAGAGTTGCTGGCTGGCCTCGATGAACCGGTCGAGCTCGTGGTCCTCCTGGCCGAACGCCTTGACCACGCGGATTCCGGACACGGTCTGGTTGACGGTCTGCGTCACCTCCGCGCCGCGCTGCTGACTGTCCCAAGTGGCCGGTCGCACCTGCCGCCGCATCCGGTACACGACCACGACCAGCGCCGGCACCACCAGCGCGCTGATCACCGCCAGCAGCGGCGACAGCACGACCATCACGATCAGCGACACCACGATCAGCAGCACATTGCTGCTCAGCGCCGGCAGATACGACAGCACCCGCACCATCACGCCGGCGTCCGTGGCGATCCGTGACACCAGCTGCCCGGTCGGCATCGCCTGGTGGCTGCCGATGTCCAGGCGCTGCAACTGTTCGTGCACCGCGTTGCGGATCTGGTACTGGACCTCCAGCACCACCTTGGCCGCGCGATAGCGACGGATCCTTGACGCCGCAAAGGCCAGCACGCCGACCGCGATCAGCGCCAGCAGCCACGGTAACAGCGCGGATCTGTGCGTCAGGATCACGTCGTCGACGATGTGCCGCTCCAGCAGCGGCGTCACCGCGGCCAGGCCGGCGCCGGCCAGCGCGGCGGTGAACGTCAGCAGCAGGCTGCGGCGCTGGATCTTCAGGAACGGCAGCAGGCGGCGGATCCAGTTGTCAGTCATCGGCGAGCCGATCCATCAGGTCCGCGGCGTCGGCCAGCAGCCGGCGCTCGGACGGGGTGAGGTGGATGTCCATCGCCTTGGCCAGCCAGCGTTCCCGGGCCTGCATGTCCTCCGACAGCGCGGCCAGGCCGGCCTCGGTGATGCCGATGAGATGCTGCCGGCGGTCCAGCTCGTCCGGCCGGCGCACGATCAGGCCGTCCGCCTCCAGCGCCGCCAGCGTCCGGGTCAGCGACTGCGGCTGGAGCCGCTCCAGGTCGGCCAGGTCGCCCGCGGACATCCGACCGTTGCGGTAGAGCTGGGCCAGCACGCTGATCTTGGTCGGCGCGAGCGCGTCCGCCGGCCGCTCCGCGCGCAGCCGGCGGGACAGCCGGACCACGCCGGACCGGATCCGGCGGACGTTCTCGTCGCGATGCACATTCGTACGCTACTGCGTACTAACGCGACGGCGCGACCGATTTAGTGGCGCGGAACTTGAACACGCCCTCCTTGACCGTGACTTCCACGTCCTCGAACCCGGCTCGGCGCAGGCGTTCCGGCAGCTCGTCCGGGTCGACGACGTTCATCGTGTCGCCGATGTGCAGCAGCCGGAACCGCAGGCTCAGCCGGCTGTCGCTGCCCGCGAACACGCCGCCGGGCCGCAGCACCCGGAACGCCTCCGCGAAGATGCCGTCCTGCATCTGCCGGGTCGGCACGTGGTGCAGCATCGTGAAGCACACCACCGAGCTGAAGTCGTTGTCCGGCAACGACAGCCGGCTGCCGTCGCCGTGCAGGATCGTCGCCCTGCCGTCGAACTCCGCGCGCAGGTCCCGCGCCGATTTCTCGTCCACCTCGACCGCGGTGACGTTCGGCGCCATGTCCACCAGAACCCGTGTCGTGGCCCCGAATCCGGGGCCGATCTCCAGCAGGTCCGCGCCGAGTTCGACGCCCGCGAGCGACCACGGCAGCTTCTGCTCGCGGACCTGCCGGGCCCAGTCCCGTGACGCGCAGATCCTCCGGTGCATCAGATTCATCGGCATGTCGTCGACGGTAGGACCCCCGCCCGCTGTCCGCTACCGAGTAGAGTGACAGCCGATGTCTTCAGACGGACACGCCATCATGGTGCTCAGCGTGACCATGCCCAAGGGGGAGTGGTTCGACTGGCACCTGCACCCCGACCACCAGTTCGCCTGGGCGGCCGAGGGCATGCTCACCGTGCAGGTCGGCGACGCCACCTGGGTGCTGCCGCCCAGCCGGGCGCTGTGGATCCCGGCCGGCACCGTGCACCGCACCGGCGCCGCCAGCACCTCGTCCATGCACAGCGTGTACTTCGGCGGCCGGCACTGGGGCGAGCCGACCGTCGTCGCCGTCGGGCCGCTGCTGGCGGAACTCATCCGGTACCTCGCGGATCTCACGCTGGAGACCGCGCCGCGGCGGCGGGCCGAGGCCGTGCTGCGGGACCTGCTCGTGCCCGTGCCGGTCTCCACCATCCACGTGCCCTCCGTGTCCGCGCGGCTGTCGCGGATCGCCCTGGCGTTGACCGAGGATCCAGCCGACGACCGGGAACTCGCCGCGTGGGGACGGCTCGTCGGCGCCTCCGCCCGGACCCTGGCGCGGGCCTTTGTCGCCGAGACCGGCATGACCTTCGGCACCTGGCGCACCCAGGTCCGGCTGCTGGCCTCCCTGCCGCTGCTGGCCGCCGGCATGCCCGTCGCCACCGTCGCCCGCCGCGTCGGCTACGCCACGCCCAGCGCCTTCGTCGCCGCCTTCCGCCGCGTCACCGGCACGACTCCCGGCACCTATTTCACTGAGCCTTTGCCGCGCGTTCCGCGCGGGGCTCGGCCGCTCTGATCCGGTGCCTTCGCTTGCCGGATTTCGAGCGCCGCATCGGTTTCCCGGTGGGTTCGTCGGTGGCGGCGATCGAAATCCGCCAACCGCTCCAGGCACCGGCGCGGCCTCGCGACGCCGGGAATCCGTCAGACCAGCAGCCGCTCCAGCTCCGTGGTGAGCAGATCCAGGCCCATCGGCCCGAGGTCCAGCGCGGTGTGGTGGAACGTGCGCAGGCCGAAGCGGGAACCCTGACGCGCCTGCGCCGCCTCCCGCGCCGCCAGCCACGCCCGTTCCCCCACCTTGTACGCGATCGCCTGCCCGGGCAGCCCGAGGTAGCGGTCCACCTGGAACCGTGCGAACTCCTCGCCGCCGATGGAGCCCGACCGCCCCAGCACGAACTCCACGGCCAGCTCCGGCGTCCAGCGCTCGCCGTCGTGGAAACCCACGCCCCGCGGGATGTCCAGCTCCAGGTGCAGGCCGATGTCGACGATCACCCGCGCCGCCCGCAGCTGCTGGCCGCCGGCGAGCATGCCCATCCGGTGCGCCGGCAGCTCGTAGTAGCCGAGCTCGTCCATCAGCCGCTCCGCGTACAGGCCCCAGCCCTCGCTGTGCCCCACGTGCAGCTCGGCGCTCATCCGCTGGAACCGGTTGAGCGTGCCGGTGTTCAGCACGTTCAGGCCCAGCTGGAGGTGGTGGCCGGGCGCGCCCTCGTGGAACATCACCGACGGCGCCGCCCACGTCACCGGCTCCTCCTCGGTGAGGGAGTACCACACGGTGCCGGGCCGGCTCAGGTCCTCGGCGGGCGCCAGGTAGTAGATGCCGGTGTTGGAGCTCGGCACCCGGCAGTCCAGGCGTCGCAACGGTTCCGGGATGTCGAAGTGGGTGCCGTCGAGGTCGGCGATCGCCTTGTCGGCCAGCTCCTGGATCCACGCCCGGAACCGGTCGGCGCCGCGCACCCGGTGCGCGGGGTCGGCGTCCAGCGCGGCCAGCACGGCGGGCAGCGGCTCGCCGGGCGCGATCTCCGCGCCGACCTCCCGCATCTGCGCTTCCAGCCGGGCCAGCTCCTGCCAGCCCCAGTCGTACGTCTCCAAAAGATCGATCTCGCTGCCGAGGAAGTGACGTGCCTCCAGGGCATAGCGCTCGGCTCCGACGGCGTCGCGCAGCGGCGCGGCCGGCGCCAGGGTCTCGGTCAGGTACGAGGCGAAATCCAGCAGCGCGGCCCCGGCGCGCTCGGTCTCGGCCCGGTACCCGGGAGGCAGAGTGTCCAGGTAGTCGGCGAATTCCTTGCTCTGCCGGGCGCAGTTCACGACCTGCCGGAGGGCGGACAGTCGCCCCTGCTGACGGCCCCGTTCCAGCGACACCCGCAGCCCCGCCAACGCCTCCGGGATGCCCGCCAGCCGCGACCGCAGGTCCGCCTCGACGGTGCGTTCGCCCTGGTCCAGGACCTCGATGGCCTGCCGCAAACGCTGCGGCGGGCTGTCGATGGTGTTGAGGTCGGCGTCCACGCAGCCGGCGACCGAGCGGGCCAGGTCGATCTCCAACCGATCCCGCAGCACGGCGGCGGCGCGGCGCTCGGCGTCGGTGCGCACGGGCGTGGCGGTCAGCTCCGCAAGGGTCCGTTCGGCCAGCTCGTGCCGCGCCGCGAAGCCGTCGGGGCTGTAGTCGGTCAGCTCGCCGTCGTGCCCGGCGATTCCCATCATGGCGGCCAGGCACGGATCGGCCGCGGCGAGTTCGCCGGCGTACCGGTCGGACAGCGCATCGACGTCGCTCATCGGCCAGAGCATAGGTGGTCGACGGCCCGCGAGTCGCTAATTGCCGTTTGCCACCAACTTCTGCGCCACCGACTTGGCCTGGTTGCTCGAGATGGCGAAGCCGATGCCGACGCTGCCCTGCGACGGCGAGTAGATCGCGGTGTTGATGCCGATGAGCTGGCCCTGCATGTTGAACAGGGCGCCGCCGGAATTCCCCGGGTTGATGGGCGCGTCGGTCTGGATCATGCCTCGGTACGACGTCTTCGACCCGCCCTGCTGCGTGTACGGGCTGCCGTTCTGGTCGCCGGCGGAGATGCTGCGGTTGAGCGCGCTGACCACGCCGGAGGTGACGGTGCCCTGCAACCCTTCGGGGGAACCGATGGCCACCACCTGGTCGCCGACCTTCACCTGGGAGGAGTCCGCGAACGTCACCGTCTTCAGGCCGCTGACGCCCTGCACCTTGAGCACGGCGAGGTCGGTCGTGGGATCGGTGCCGACGACGGACGCCTGGTGCCGGCTACCGTCGTTGAGGGTGACGGTGAACGTGCCGCCGGAGGACACCACGTGGTTGTTGGTGAGGATCAGGCCGTCGGAGCTGATCACCACGCCCGAGCCGATGTCGTTCTGGCCGGTGATCTGCACGACCGACGGCAGCCCGCTGGCGGCCACCGAGCTCACCGAGCCGGTGGTGTTGTTGGACGCGGGGGTGCCGGTCGCCGGCGTGTTCAGCGAGCTGACCACAGTGGACGGTGAGGCGACGGACGTGGTGATCCACGCGCCGGTGCCGCCGCCGACCACCGCGGCCAGCACCGCGGCGCCCACCAGGACGGCGGTTCCCTTGCGGGCCTTGCGGGGCGGCTGCGTCGCGAACAGCGGGTTCTGGAAGCCGGTCGGCGGCGTCGGCGTGTCGTCGGTGTACACCGGGGACTCTGGGCTGCGGGGCGTCTCGGTCATGGTTCAACTGTGAAGCCCATACATATGAGGAACCTGAGGCGAAGGCGTGCGCAACCCAAGAGTTTGGTGGCGCTATCTGGGGGACAGCCCGGCCTTGCGGTAGATCTCGTCGATGACGGTCATGTTCTTGATCGAATCCGACGGTGGCGTGAGCACCGGCTCGCCGCGCAGCACGGCCGCGCAGAAGGCGTCCAGCTGATAGCTGTAGGACGGCCGCTTCGACAGCCGCTCCACGCGCTTGCCGTCGGCGGTGCGGACGGTCAGCCGGTGATAGGCCTGCGGCGCAACGAAGTTGAACACGTCCAGGCGGCCCTTGTCGCCGATCGCGGAGGCGGTGATCTTGAGGAGGTCCGCCGACCACAGCGACGCGGTGAGTGAGCCCGTGTGCCCCTTGGGGAACACCAGGTCCGCCTTCATCGCCCGGTCCACATCGGGCTTGTGCAACTTCGCGTGCGCCGACACGACGTCCGGCTCGTCGCCGCCCAGCAGCCGGACCATGTGCAACGCGTAGCAGCCGGCGTCCATCATCGCGCCGCCGGCGAGTTCGCGGTTGTAGCGGATGTCGGAGAACTTCGGCAGCGGGAAGCACAGCGCCGCCTGGACGTGCTTGAGCTTGCCGACCTCGCCGCTGGCCACGATGTCTACCACCCGCTGCGCGAGCGGGTGGTAGCGGTAGTGGAAGGCCTCCATCACGACGAGGCCGCTGTTGTCCGCCGCCTCGGCGACAGTGGCGGCTTCGGTGGCGTTGCTGGTGAAGGGCTTCTCGCACAGCACGTGCTTGCCGGCCGCCAGCGCGGCGAGCGTCCACTGCGCGTGCAGGCCGTTGGGCAGCGGGTTGTAGACGGCGTCGATGTCCGGGTCGGCGAGCAGTTCCTCGTAGCCGCCGTGCACCTTGGCGATGCCGTGCTTCCGCGCGTACTCGGCGGCCCGGGCGCGGTCCCGGGCCGCCACCGCGACGACCTCGGCCTCGGCGTTGCCCCGGGCCGGCGCGATCAGGGCGTTCGGCGCGATGCGCGCCGCGCCGAGCACCCCGATGCGAACGGTCTTGGTGTCACTCATGCCCCGATACTAGTTAACAGGTGTAACTAGCCCTGCTGCTGGCCTGGCCCGGGGCCGAAGCCACCCCGGCCGAATCCGTTCTGGGGGCCGTTCGGGCCGTTGCCGTACTGGTGATAGGGCCGGTGCATGCCGGGGCCGCCGCCGACGTGGTGCGCGCCGATGATGCCGCCGACGCCGCCGCCCACGATCAGTCCGACCACCAGCGCCGCGACCACCTGCGTGACCCGGTTGCGGGCGAAGGTGGCGAACTTGCCGGGCGGCTTCTGGACGTAGATCACCTGCGGTTGCGGCGCGCCGGGCGGGGGAGCGTAGGTCGCCCCCGGCTGACCCGGCTGCGGCTGGCCCGGCTGTTGTGGTGCCTCGGCCGCGAACGCGGCCTGCGGCGGCGCCTCGGCGGTCGGCTGCTGCGCCGCCTGGGCCTCGGTCGGCTGCGCCGCGACCGGCTGTTCCGCGGCCGTCGGCTCGGCCGTGGTCGGCTGGTCGGCGGCGGGCTGCTGCGGCGGGGTCTGCTGCTGGTGCGCCTCGGGGCCGGCCACCGGCCGCGGGTGCTGCTCGGTCGGCTGCTCTTCTGGGGTGTTCGGCTCGGACATCTGGCCTGCTCCTGGGGTGTGCGGTCCTGCTGACACCAGACTGTGCGAGCCCCCTGTGCTCCCGCTGAGCGCAACCTGTCGAAGTCGTAGCGAAATCATGACCAGACACGCACAGTTCGCACACAGGACACGGGCAGTGTCGATCACATGAGGCTGCTGGCGGTGGGGGGAAACGTGGTCGGGCTGGCGCTCGCCTACGCGGTGTTCGTGCTCTGGTCGACCGGCCGGACCCTGGAGGACGCCGCGCTGATGCCGGTCAACACCGGCGGCACGCTGGCGGCCAACAGCCCCAAGCTGATCGCGCTCGGCATCGTGGCGGTGCTGGTGACCGGGGCGGTCCAGCGCCGCTGGCGGCAGACCGTCTCGGCGGCCGTGCTGCTGGCCGGCACGATCTCGGCCGGGCTGGTGCTGAAGCTGGCGTTGCTGTCCCGACCGGGCTACATCGCCAACAGCTTCCCCGGCGGCCACGTCACGGCGTGCGCCGCGATCGTGCTGGCGGCCGTCCTCGTGCTGCCGCAGGATCTGCGGCCGGTGGCGCTGGTGCTCGGCGCCGTGTTCACGTCCTTCGTCGCCGCCACGACCATCGAACTGGGCTGGCACCGGCTCAGTGACACGATCGGGGCATTGGCTCTCTGCGGGGCCTTCGCGGCGGCCCTCACCGACGCCCGGCCGCCGCGCTGGGCGGCGGTCACGGCGGCCTGCGCGCCGATCGCCGCCGTGCTCGCGGGATTCGTGGTAGTGGCCGAGACCAGCCGCGCCGACCTGGTGATTGTCGCCACCGGCGGGATCACGGCGGCGGTGCTGGCGGCGGTCACGCTGCCCCTGTGCGCGCTGCCGAGGGCTACGGCGAACAGTCAGGTGTCCGCTGGATACGATGGGAGGCCGACGTACCCCGTGTAGAGCGTGTCCCCAGCTAGACGTGTCCCAGATAGAGGAGTCACTGTGTCGCAGCCGCGTCCCTCAGGCCCAGGAACAGCACCCCGCGTGACGGTGCCGGCCGGGACGACGGCGGGCACGGCGGTCCGCGAGGCCGGCCTGCCCGGCAAGGGATCCGACGCGATCGTCGTGGTCCGCGACGCCGACGGCCGCCTGCGCGACCTGTCCTGGGCGCCCGAGGCCGACGTCGAGGTGGAGGCCGTCGCCGCCGACACCGACGACGGCCGCAGCGTCATCCGGCACTCCGCCGCGCACGTGCTGGCGCAGGCCGTGCAGCAGGCGTTCCCGGAGGCCAAGCTCGGCATCGGCCCGCCGATCAAGGACGGCTTCTACTACGACTTCCAGGTCGACAAGCCGTTCACGCCCGAGGACCTGGACGCGCTCGAGAAGCGCATGAAGCAGATCATCAAGGGCTCGCAGCGGTTCTCGCGCCGGGTCGTCGACTCCGTCGACGCGGCCAAGGCCGAGCTCAAGGACGAGCCGTTCAAGCTCGAACTTGTTGACCTCAAGGCGCCCGATGACCCGCTTGCGGGGGCGAGCATCGACACTGTCGACACGTCCGAGGTGATGGAGGTCGGCGCGGGCGAGCTGACCATCTACGACAACCTCGACCCGCGCACCAACGACCGGGTGTGGGGCGACCTGTGCCGCGGCCCGCACGTGCCGACCACCAAGCACATCCCGGCGTTCAAGCTGATGCGCTCGGCCGCCGCCTACTGGCGCGGCAGCGAGAAGAACCCGCAGCTGCAGCGGGTCTACGGCACGGCGTGGGAGTCGCAGGAGGCGCTGGACGCGCACCTGGAGATGATCGCCGAGGCCGAGCGCCGCGACCACCGCCGCCTGGGCACCGAGCTCGACCTGTTCAGCTTCCCCGACGAGATCGGCTCGGGCCTGGCCGTCTTCCACCCGCGCGGCGGCATCGTGCGCCGGGCCATGGAGGACTACTCGCGCCGCCGGCACGAGGAAGAGGGCTACGAGTTCGTCTACTCGCCGCACATCACCAAGGGCACGCTGTTCGAGACGTCCGGCCACCTGGACTGGTACCGCGACGGCATGTACCCGGCCATGCACCTGGACGCCGAGCTCGACGAGGACGGCAAGGTCCGCAAGCCCGGCCAGGACTACTACCTCAAGCCGATGAACTGCCCGTTCCACGACCTGATCTTCCGGTCGCGCGGCCGGTCCTACCGCGAGCTGCCGCTGCGCATGTTCGAGTTCGGCACGGTGTACCGGTACGAGAAGTCCGGCGTGATCCACGGCCTGACCCGCGTGCGCGGCATGACGCAGGACGACGCGCACATCTTCTGCACCCCCGACCAGCTCCAGGACGAGCTGAAGTCGCTGCTGACGTTCGTGCTGAACCTGCTGCGCGACTACGGCCTCGACGACTTCTACCTGGAGCTGTCCACCCGCAACGACGAGAAGTACGTCGGCTCGGACGAGGTGTGGGAGCGGGCGACCAACGCGCTGCGCGAGGCCGCCGACGACTCCGGCCTGGAGCTGGTGCCGGACCCGGGCGGCGCCGCCTTCTACGGCCCGAAGATCTCCGTGCAGGCCAAGGACGCGCTGGGCCGCACCTGGCAGATGTCCACCATCCAGGTCGACTTCAACCTGCCCGAGCGGTTCGAGCTGGAGTACACCGCGGCCGACGGCAGCCGCCAGCGGCCGGTCATGATCCACCGCGCGCTGTTCGGCTCCATCGAGCGGTTCTTCGGCGTGCTCACCGAGCACTACGCGGGCGCGTTCCCGGCCTGGCTGGCCCCGGTGCAGGCGGTCGGCATCCCGATCGCCGACGAGCACGTCGACCACCTGATGCAGGTCACCAAGGCGCTGCGGGCGCGCGGCGTGCGGGTCGAGGTCGACGCCTCCGACGACCGGATGCAGAAGAAGATCCGCAACCACACCATGCAGAAGGTGCCGTTCATGCTGGTGGCCGGGCAGAAGGACGTGGAGGCCGGCGCGGTGTCGTTCCGGTTCCGCGACGGCACCCAGGTCAACGGCGTGCCGGTGGAGCAGGCGGTGGAGTCGGTCGTGGACTGGATCGCCCGCCGCGAGAACGCCTCGCCCAGCGCGGAGACCTTCACGGTGGCCACCGCGTGACCGATGAGCGGGTTCGGCAGGACGGTGTCGGGGTCCCGGACGCGCTCCAGCGGCTGTGGACCCCGCACCGGATGGCCTACATCCAGGGGGAGAACAAGCCCGCCGACGACCACCCGGCGGGCTGCCCGTTCTGCGCCATCGTGAACCTGCCCGACGAGCAGGCGCTGATCCTGGCGCGGGGGCAGCTGGTGTACGCCGTGCTGAACCTGTACCCGTACAACGCGGGGCACCTGATGGTGGTGCCGTACCGGCACGTCGCCGACTACACCGACCTGAACGCGGCGGAGACCGTGGAGCTGGGGGAGTACACCCAGACCGCGATGCGGGTGGTGCGCAGCGTCTCCGCCCCGCACGGCTTCAACATCGGCATGAACCAGGGCGCCGTCGCCGGCGCCGGCATCGCCGCCCACCTGCACCAGCACGTGGTGCCCCGCTGGGGCGGCGACGCCAACTTCATGCCCGTCATCGGCCAGACCCGCACCATCCCCCAACTCCTGGGCGAGACCTGGGCCCTGCTGTCCAAGGCCTGGCCCAAATAGCGCGAGTCGCGCCCAGCACCAGAACGAATGCGGGAACCGTGCAGAACCGATCCCGAAGGCTCGGTTCTGCACCAACCCACATTCGTCCTGGCTGTCAGCGCGACTCGCGGGGGTCGGGACTCAGGCCTGGAGCTGGGCCTCGACGTCCAGCTCGACCTTGATCTTGTCGCTGACCACGGCGGCCGGGATGTTGCCGCCGACGCCGAAGTCGGAGCGCTTGATCTCGGTGGTGGCGGACACGCCCAGCACCTTGCCGTTCGGGCCCTCGCCGAAGCCGCCCAACTCGCCGGTCAGGGTCACCGGCTTGGTCACGCCGTGCAGGGTGAGGTCGCCGTCGATCTCGATCTCCTCGCCGTCGATGCGCACGGCGGTGGAGGTGAAGCTCAGGTGCTCGTGCTCCTCGACGTGCAGGAAGTCGGGCGACTTCACGTGGCCGTCGCGCTGCTCGTTCTTGGTGTCGATGCTGTCGGCCTGGATCGTCGCGGTCACCGTGGACGTCGACGGGTCCTCGCCGGTGACGATCGTGCCGGACACGGTGTTGAAGCGACCGCGCACCTTGGACACGCCGAGGTGACGCACGATGAACGCGACATCCGAGTGCACCGGGTCGATGTTCCAGGTGCCGGCGACGTATCCGGGGATCTGGGTTGCGGCAGTCATCTCTCGGTCCTCCATGAGCATTGGTTGAACTCTCAACCGGAGACTAGCACTGAGGTTGAGAGCTCAACAACAGGTACCATGGTGACTATGACTGAGCCGCGCTGGTTGTCCGAGTCCGAGCAGGAGGTGTGGCGGGCCTACCAGACCGCGACCAAGCTGGTCGGCGAGTCCCTGGACCGTCAGCTCCAGCGCGATTCCGGCATGCCCACCACCTACTATGAGATCCTCGTCGCACTGTCCGAGGCTACCGGCCGCGAGCTGCGCATGAGCGAGCTCGCCGAGTTCACCAAGTCCTCCCGCAGCCGCCTCTCGCACGCCATCGCCCGGCTGGAGGAGAACGGCTGGGTGACCCGCCGCTCGTGCCCCACCGACAAGCGCGGCGCGTTCGCCAGCCTCACCGAGGACGGCATGGGCGTGGTCCGGGCGGCCGCCCCCGGGCACGTCAACGAGGTGCGCACCGTGCTGTTCGACGGGCTATCCACCGATCAGGTGAAGCAGCTGGGTGAGATCTCCGCGGCGATCGTCGCCCAGGCCAGCAAGGGCTGCCCCAGCGACCCGTGTGACGAATGAGACGCGGGGGTGTCGCTGGCGGCCGGCCAGGGGGCGCTGGTTAGGCTGGGCGTATCCGGTCCTGAAGTGCAGGTAGGTGCCTCCGCCGCCCCATGCTGAACATCTTCGCTCGCGCCTCCGTCTCCCGCGTCACCGACCCCGTCGGGACGTGGCTGCTGCGTCTGGGTGTCACCCCCAACGCGGTCACGGTCGTCGGCACCGCGGGCACCGTGCTCGGCGCGCTCTGGTTCATCCCCCGGGGCCAGCTGTTCGCCGGCACCGTCGTGATCACCTTCTTCGTGCTGTTCGACCTGCTTGACGGTGCCGTGGCGCGGGCCAGCGGCGCCGGCACGCGGTTCGGCGCGGTGCTCGACGCCAGCTGCGACCGGATCGCCGACGGCGCGCTGCTCGGGGCCATCGCCTGGTGGTGCCTGGCCGTCGCCGGCGACAGGAACGGCGGCGCCGCCGCGTTGATCGCGCTGGTCGGCGCCCAGGTCATCTCGTACGTGAAGGCGCGCGCCGAGGCCACCGGCCTGTCGGCCGACGGCGGCCTGGTCGAACGGGCCGAGCGCATCGTGCTGGCGTTGGTCGGCACCGGCCTCACCGGCCTCGGCGTCCCGTACGCGCTGGACGTCGCGCTGTGGATCCTGGCCCTGCTGGCGCTGGTCACGGTCGGGCAGCGGCTGATCGCCGTGCACCGGTCGGCCAAGGAGCAGGCCGGGTGAAGGGCCTGCTCGTCACCGCCGCCTTCCGTGCCGGCTGGGCGCTGGCCCGGCTCGCCCCCGAACAGGTCGCCGTCGGGGCGTTCCAGTGGGGCGCGGACCTCGCGACCCGGCGGGGCGGGCCCGGGGTCGAGCAGTTACGCCGGAACCTGGCCCGGGTCGTGCCGCGGGCCGGCGCCGCCGAGCTGGACGACCTGGTCGCGCGGGGGATGCGGTCCTACGCCCGCTACTGGTGCGAGACCTTCCGGCTCCGGCCCGACGACGTCGACGCCGTGCACCAGGCGGTCGAGCGCACCGCCACCGGGCAGGAGAACCTGCACGCCGCGTGCGCCGAGGGCAACGGCGTGATCCTGGCGCTGCCGCACTGCGGCAGCTGGGACCTGGCGGGCGTGTGGCTGCTCGGACACAGCCGTCAGGTCAGTGTGGTCGTGCAGCGGCTGCGGCCCGAGTCGCTGTACCGGAGCTTCACGCGGGCCCGGGAACGGCTGGGCTTCGACGTCGTGCCGTCGGCCGGCGGCGAGATCAGGCCCACCGAACACCTGGCGCAGCGCCTGCGGGCCGGCGGCGTCGTGTGTCTGTTCGCGGACCGGGACCTCACCGCCAACGGCGTGCCCGTCACGTTTTTCGGTGGCACCACTCGTATGCCGGCCGGGCCGGCGTATCTCGCCGCCACCACCGGCGCGACGCTGTTGCCCGTCGGCACCTGGTTCACCGAGACCGGGTGGGGGCTGCGCGTGCACCCGCCCGTCAAGGTGAACGGGATCGAGGGCATCGGGGCCGCCACGCAGGCGCTGGCCGACGTGTTCGCGGCCGACATCGCCGCGCATCCCGAGGACTGGCACATGCTGCAACGGCTGTGGCTCGCGGAGGAGCCCGCCCAGAATGAAGACTGATCGGTGAGAATCGGCCTGGTGTGCCCGTATTCGCTCGCTGTGCCGGGCGGGGTTCAGGCGCATGTCGCCGGGCTGGCGGCAGCGTTGCGGGGTCTGGGGCACGACGTGTCGGTGCTCGCGCCGGAGGGGCGTGCGCTGCCCATTCCGTACAACGGCTCCGTCGCGCGGCTGGCCTTCGGACCGGGGGCGTACGTGCGGGTGCGGCGGTGGCTGCGAGCTGGGGCGTTCGACGTCCTGCACGTCCACGAGCCCATCGCGCCCAGCCTGTCGTTCCTGGCGTTGGCTTCCGGCGGCGGGCCGATCGTCGCGACCTTCCACACGTCGTTCAACCGGTCCCTGATCCTGCTGGCCGTGCAGGGGGTGCTGCGGCCGCGGCTGGAGAAGATCACCGCTCGGATCGCCGTGTCCGAGCCGGCGCGGCGGGTGCAGGTCGAACACCTCGGCGGCGACGCCGTCGAGATCCCCAACGGTGTCGACGTCCGGTTCTTCGCCGACGCCGCGCCGCTGCCCGGGTATCCGCGGGCCGGCGGCACCATCGGTTTCGTCGGCCGGTACGACGAGCCGCGCAAGGGCATGTCGGTGCTGGTCGAGGCCATCCGGCTGCTGGCTCCCCGCTACCCCGACCTGCGCCTGCTCGTCGCCGGCCGCGGCGACGCCTCGGCGCTGCGCGCCGCCTGCCCTCACGTTGAGGTCCTGGGCGAGGTCACCGACACCACCAAGGCTGCCTTGCTGCGGTCCGTCGACGTCGTGTGCGCCCCCAACACCGGCGGCGAGAGCTTCGGCATCGTGCTCGCCGAGGCCATGAGCGCCGGCGCCGCCGTCGTCGCCAGCGACCTCGACGCCTTCCGCCGGGTCCTCGGCCCCGCCGCCCTCTTCGCCCCGCCCGGCGACCCCGTCGCCCTGGCCGCCCGCCTCGACGCCGTCCTGTCCGACCCCGTCCGCCGCCTGGAACTCGCTTTCGCCGGCTCCGCCCGCGCCCTAGCCTTCGACTGGTCCCTCGTAGCCGACCAGGTCCTCCGCGTCTACGAAGCCGCCACCTCGGCCAACCCCCGCGAGTCACGCTCACAGACACACCGAATGTAGGTTTCAGGCAGATGCCGCACCGCAAACCCCGCCGGCTCGGCATCGCCACGGACTACTACCGCTGGCACGTCGGCCACGCCCACGAGCCCCTGGAAGATGCGCTGGAGCGGGACAAGACCTGCCGCGAGATCCTGGTGATCCGCCGCGAGGGTTGCCAGGGCCGGCTCCACGTCACCTTCGCCGTCGGCAACGGCAATCTCGTCCGGGACGGCTGGCTCGTCCACGCCGGCGCGGTGCGGCACGCCGATGGCCGGGGTCTCAACCTCAACCAGCCCGGGGTGGTCCGCGCTTTCCTCGACCAGGCAATCGCCACCGGCTGGGACCCGTTCGCCAACCGCACCACCGAGCTCGACGGCTGGGCCCTGTTCGACACTGCCCACGCCGTGGTCCGACCTGCCTGAAACCAACATTCGCCCTGGCTGCGAGCGCGACTCGCCGGGGTAGGGTCGAGGGGTGATCGTCGAGGGGGCAGCGCTGTTGCTGGTGGCGGCGGTCCTCGTGGCGAGGACGCTGGGCCTGACCAGTCGGCTGGACCGGTTGCACATCCGGACGGACGCGGCGTGGGCGGCGTTGGACGCGGCGCTGGCGCGGCGGGCGCTGCTGGCCCGGCTGGCGAGTCCGAAGCTCCAGCACGCCACCGAGGAGGCGGAGAAGGCGCCGCGGGCGGACCGCGAGGCAGCGGAGAACGAGGTGAGCCGCCTGCTGGGGGAGCTGGACCGCACGACGCTGCCGGCGGAGATCGCGACGGAGCTGGCGGACGCGGAGCACCGGCTGGTGCTGGCCCGCCGCGTCCACAACGACGCCGTCCGCGACACGCTTGCCTTGCGGCGCAGGCGACCCGTCCGCTGGCTGCGGCTGGCCGGGCGGGCGCCGCTGCCGAGTTACTTCGAGATCGCGGAGCCGGTGGCGCCGGAGAGCGGCGAGCAGGCGCTGGTGCCACGGGCGTCGGCGCGCATCCTGCTGGTGGACGACCGCGGCCGCGTTCTCCTGTTCCGCGGCGGCAATCCGCCGCCGAACAACACCGAGCAGTGGTGGTTCACACCGGGCGGCGGCATCGAGAAGGGCGAGGCGCTCAAGGAGGCGGCCGTCCGGGAACTGGTGGAGGAGACCGGAATCCGCTGCGAGCAGGACGATCTGACGGGTCCGGTCTGGCTGCGCCGCGTCACCTTCTGCTTCGACGGCCGGTGGTTCCTCGGCGAGGAGTGGTTCTTCCTGGTGCACACCAGCGCGAACGCCATCGACACGTCCGGCTTCACCCAGCTGGAGAACGACACCGTCACCGGCCACCGGTGGTGGACCACCCAGGAGCTGGCCGGTTCCGACGAGCTGATCTACCCCGCTCAGCTGGGCCCGTTGCTCGACGAACTTCTTGCCACGCAATGGGACGGCACGGTGCGGCCGGTGCGCTGAGGCACCGGCCGCATCACCACCTCAGGCCTTCGCCGCCAGGTTGTCCGGCAACGGGTCGTACCGCGCGAAGTGCCGGGTGAACGTCGCGGTGCCCGACGCCAGCGACCGCAGCTCCACGGCGTACCGCACCAGCTCGGTCGCGGGCACCTCGGCGCGGATCAGCGTCCGCCCGGGCGTGATGTCCGCCTCCGTGCCCAGCACCCGGGCCCGCCGGCTGGACAGGTCGCCCAGCACCGCGCCCAGATAGTCGTCGGGCAGTCGGATGCTCACCTCGTCCATCGGCTCCAGCAGCGACATCCGGCTGTTCGCGGCGGCCTCCTTCAACGCCAGCGCGCCGGCGGTCTGGAACGCCGCGTCGGACGAGTCGACGCTGTGCGCCTTGCCGTCCACCAGGGTCACGCGCACATCGACGCACGGGTGGTCGCCGTGCAGGCCCTTCTCCAGCTGCGCCCGAACCCCCTTCTCCACGCTGGGGATGAACTGGTGCGGCACCGCGCCGCCGACGACCCGGTCGACGAACTCGAAGCCGGATCCGCGCGGCAGCGGCTCCACCTCCAGGTCGCAGACGGCATACTGGCCATGCCCGCCGGACTGCTTCACGTGCCGGCCGTGTCCCTTGGCGGGCTTGGCGAAGGTCTCCCGCAGCGGCACCCGCACGTCCTCGGTCTCGACCTCGGCGCCGCCGGCGCGCAGCCGCGCCAGCACGACGTCCGCGTGCGCCTCGCCCATGCACCACAACACCATCTGGTGTGTCTCGGTGTTGCGTTCGAGCCGCAGCGTGGGATCGCCGGCGACGAGCCGCGCGAGGTTGCGCGCCAGGGTGTCCTCGTCGCTGCGTTTGCGGGCGATGATCGCGACCGGCAGCAGCGGCTCCGGCATCAGCCACGGCGACATGAGCAGCGGCTGGTCGGGGCTGGACACGGTGTCACCGGTCTCCGCCGAGCCGAGCTTGGTCAGCGCGCACAGGTCGCCGGCCACGCAGAACGGCACCTCGCGCAGGCTCGCCCCGAGCGGCGAGTAGATGTGCGCGACGCGTTCGTCCTCGTCGTGGTCCTCGTGCCCGCGGTCGCTCATGCCGTGGCCGGACACGTGCACGGCCCGTTCCGGCCGCAGCGTCCCGGAAAACACCCGGACGAGCGACACCCGACCGACGTACGAGTCGACAGCGGTGCGCACCACCTCGGCCGCGAGCGGACCGTCCGGGTCGGTGCTGATCTCCAGGACGACGCCGCCGACCGGGTCGGTGACCGACGGCAGCGGGTGCTCGAGCGGCGACGGGAAGGCGCGCACGATGCCGTCCAGGATCTCGGCCAGCCCGAGGCCGGTGAGGGCGCAGGCCGGCACGACCGGGTAGAACGAGCCGCGGCTGACCGCGGTCTCCAGGTCGGCGATGAGCACGTCCTGGTCGATCTCCTCGCCGCCGAGGTAGCGCTCCATCAGGGTCTCGTCCTCGCTCTCGGCGATGACGCCCTCGATGAGCGCGTTGCGGTGGTCGGCGATGAGGTCCGCGAGATCGCCGTCGGGCTGCTGGACGGTCGGCGGGTAGCCGTTCGAGTAGTCGAAGACGCTCTGGGTGATCAGCCCGACCAGCTTGGTGTTGCTGGAGCCGGGGACCGGCAGGTAGAGCGGCAGCACGCCGGCGCCGAACGCCTCCTGACAGGACGCGAGCTCGGCGTCGAAGTCGGCGCGGTGGTGGTCGAGCCGGGCGATCACGACCCCGCGCGGCATGCCGACGGCCGCGCACTCCTCCCACAGCGCCATGCTCATCGCGTCCACGCCCTCGGCCGCGCTGACCACGAAGATCGCGGCGTCCGCGGCCCGCAGGCCGGCCCGCAGCTCGCCGACGAAGTCCATGTAGCCGGGCGTGTCGATGAGGTTGATCTTGACGTCCTGGTGGACCAGCGGCGCCACCGCGAGGCCCACCGAGCGCTGCTGGCGCTGGGCGGCGGGATCGTGGTCGCACACGGTCGTGCCCTCGGTGACGGACCCGGCCCGGGTCAGCACGCCCGAGGCGGTCAGCAGCGCCTCGGTGAGCGTGGTCTTGCCGGCCCCCGACGGGCCGACCAGCACGACATTGCGGACCTTGGCCGGGTCGGCTACAGCGACCGCGCCGCCGGAAGTGGTGTTGTCGGTGTTCTTGGACCCCATGGGGTCACCTCCTGAACGAACCGAGTTGGCCTGGAGTACACCTCGATGTGTTCGATCTCACACCCGAACCGCTGGTCGGACAAGCCCGCCGGCCGAGTGGCCTTCCGAAATTGTGTCAGATTGGCCTCAAACACAAGGCCACGTCCGACCTAGCATGGGAGACGTACTCATCCCACGTTCCCGAAAGGTCGGCACGGTGAACATCGAGCCCACTCCCGCCACCGGCACCGCGCGGGTCAAGCGCGGCATGGCCGAGATGCTCAAGGGCGGTGTGATCATGGACGTGGTCACCCCGGAGCAGGCCAAGATCGCCGAGGACGCCGGCGCCGTCGCCGTCATGGCGCTGGAGCGCGTGCCGGCCGACATCCGCGTCGAGGGCGGTGTCGCCCGGATGAGCGACCCGGACATGATCGACGGCATCGTCAACGCCGTGTCCATCCCGGTGATGGCCAAGGCCCGCATCGGCCACTTCGTCGAGGCCCAGGTGCTCCAGTCGCTCGGCGTCGACTACATCGACGAGTCCGAGGTGCTCACCCCGGCCGACGAGGCCAACCACATCGACAAGTGGCCCTTCACCGTGCCGTTCGTGTGCGGTGCGACCAACCTGGGCGAGGCGCTGCGCCGCATCGCCGAGGGCGCGGCCATGATCCGCTCCAAGGGCGAGGCCGGCACCGGCAACGTCGTCGAGGCCACCCGGCACATGCGCCAGATCCGTGCCGACATCCGCCGGCTGACCGTGCTGGACGAGGCCGAGCTCTACGCCGCCGCCAAGGAGCTGCGCGCGCCGTACGAGCTGGTCAAGGAGATCGCCGCCACCGGCAAGCTGCCCGTCGTGCTGTTCACCGCCGGCGGCATCGCCACGCCGGCCGACGCCGCGATGATGATGCAGCTGGGTGCCGAGGGCGTGTTCGTCGGCTCCGGCATCTTCAAGTCCGGCGACCCGGCCAAGCGCGCCGAGGCCATCGTCAAGGCCACCACCTTCCACGACGACCCCGACGTGATCGCCAAGGTCTCCCGCGGCCTCGGCGAGGCCATGGTCGGCATCAACATCACCGAGCTGCCCGAGTCCCAGAAGCTGGCCAGCCGCGGCTGGTGAGGCGACGCCCGACTCCGACGGGCCCGTCCGGCGTGTGCCGGGCGGGCCCGTCCGTGTGTTCACGGTGTTTCAGGCGGTTGACTGTTAAATGATCCATTTATTCGCCCGGCGTCGCGGCGCTGCTTTCCCCTGTTGACCGTCGGTGGGTGCACGTTCATACCCGCCCATTGCCGATTGAGTGATCGGGTTGGTAGACCTGGACGGGCCGCGAAAAACCGGCCACTGGGGTCCGAAGACACCCGGTTGATGGATTCCCGATGGAGGTGCTGTCATGAAGCTCGCGTTCTTCCTGAAGAGCAAGCTGACCGGTCGCCAGAGCCTCAAGCAGTACGCCTGGTACCTCTGGTACTAAGCCGCTGAGCTGGTAGTCGGCCGACAAGCCGGGCCGGCGCTCCAGTCCGTGCCGGGGCGCCGGCCCGCCACGCTGGGGGTGTCTCATGAGTATTTCCGAAACCGCCCGCATTTCCCGGGTGGCCGAGTTCGCGCCGCGAATCGCCGCATTGTTACGCGATTATTGCGGGCGGGATCTTGTTCGACTCGACCGGGACACCGTCGGGGTGGCCGGCCCTGCTCTCATGGATGAACTGATGCGCGCGCGGCCGGCCGATGAAAGGGAACGGCCGACGTTCAAGCCCCTGAACGGGCGATCCATTCCGCGCCGCGAGGCGGCCGCGCTCATGCAGGCGGTCGGCGCCGACGTCCGGTCGGCCCTGAAGAAGCCGCTCGAGGACGAGGTCGACCTGTCCGGCCAGTGGCCGCTGGTCGGGCACAACTACCTGCGGGACCTGGTGTTCGGCGTCGACCCGTACCGGCTCAAGGTGCTGGTGGACCGCAACCTGGAGCTGACGCCCAAGCTCACCTGGACCGTCATCGTCACCGGCGCGGCGCTGCCGGGGCGGCTGCGGCCGACCGATCCGGCCTCCACGGTCGCGGGCCTGTTCGCCAACGCCTCGAGCTACCAGCAGCGCCGGCGCGCGATGGGCCTCTACCGCCGGGTCGCGGCGCCGGTCTGCTTCACGGTGGCCGCCCTGGTCACCGGCGCCCTCTGGCTCGGGTCGCCGTTCGACGACGACGTGCCCAACGAGCATCTCCTGCTGGAGGCGCTGCGCCTGCTGCCGCCGTCATGGAACGTGCTGCGGCGGGCCTCGCCCGAGTTTCCGGCCATCGACGCGCGCATCGGCGCCGACGACGACGTGCTGCTGCTTCCGCTGCTCAGCCACCGCGACCCCGCCCTGTGGGATGCTCCCGACGAGTTCCGGCCCGCGCGCTGGCGCGACCTCGACCCGGAGACGCACCCCGGCTACCTGCCGTTCGGCCACGCCAACGAGCGGTGCTGGGGCCGGCACATGGTGATGCCGCTGGCCGACCGCCTGCTCACGCTGCTGCGTCGCGACGGCTACGCCGTCAGCCCCGAGCAGACCCGGGCCGAGGTCCCGCTGGCCGGCCTGATGGAAGTCGTCGGGGTGCGGGTGGTCCGGTGAGCGCGACCCGGCCGGGCGGGTCCCGTGCCGCTCGGTTCGGCGATGCCGTGTTGCTCCGGGACACCGCCGGGCCGACGCCTGGCTGGTGACGGTGGACGGTGTGCCGCAGTCCTATGTGGACATCGATGATCCCTCGCTGTTGGCGTTCGACGTGATGCGGCGGATCGGCGACGTGGTGGACTGCCTGCCGCCGGGACCGGTGACGGCAGTGCACATCGGCGGGGCGGCGTGCACGTTGCCGTGGTACATCGCGTCGCGGCGGCCGGGTTCCTCGCAGGTGGTGTACGAGCCGGACGACCTGCTGGTGGATCTCTTGGCGCCGAAGCTGGACACGGCGTCGGTGCCGGGACTGACCGTGGAGATCGCGGACGGCCGCGCCGGCCTGGCCGCCCGAGCCGACGCGTCGGCCGACCTGATCGTGCTGGACGCGTTCGAGTCGGGGCACATGCCCTCGGCATTGGGACGGTCGAGTTCGCCCGCGACGTCGACCGGGTGCTGCCCGGACCCCGCACGTACCTCGCGAACCTGGTGGACGACCCTGGCCTGGGATTCACGCGGCGGCTGGTCGCGACGTTCGGCTCGGTGTTCGACGCCCTGCTGCTGATCGCCGACGCGGGCGTGCTGGACGGCGCCGCCACCGGCGATCTCGTGCTGGTGGCGGCGGGCTCACACCACCATCCACCCCAGCACGGGCGTCGACTGCAGCACGACCAGCACGCACATGATCGCCAGGAGCAGCAGGCTCCACAGGAACACCCGGCGGAACAGGTCGCCCTCGCGGCCGGCCAGGCCGACGGCGCCGGCGGCGATCGCCAGGTTCTGCGGGCTGATCATCTTGCCCAGCACGCCGCCGGAGGAGTTGGCGGCGGCCATCAGCGTCGGACTGAGGCCGGCATGCTGGGCGGCGGTCACTTGCAGCGCGCCGAACAGGGAATTCGACGAGGTGTCCGAGCCCGTCACGGCGACGCCGAGCCAGCCGAGCACCGGCGACAGCAGCGCGAAAAGTCCGCCGGCGTTGGACATCCAGGTGCCGAGCGTGGCGGTCTGGCCGCTGGCGTTCATCACGTACGCCAGCGCGAGCACGGCCATCACCGTGACGATCGCGGTCGCCAGCTGCCGGTAGGTCCTGCCGTAGGTGCGTAGCGCGGCGCCAGGACTGATCCCGATCACCGGGATGGTGAGCAGGCCGGCGATCACCAGCAGGCTGCCGGCGGCGTCGAGCCAGTCGAACTTGAAGGCCGGCAGCGTGGACGTCTTGCCGCTCGCGGTCGCCAGGTGCAGGCCCGGCCAGTTGAACGTCACGGTGACGCCGGTCAGGGCGTTCTTGATCGCCGGAACCTGGGCCAGCGCGAAGACCACGATGATGATCACGTACGGGGCATAGGCGCGGACGATCTCGGCCCGGCTGTCGCCGTTCTCGGCGGTGCTGCGGCGACCGCGCACCACGAGCACCACCGCCAGCGCGCTGACCAGCGACGCCACGATGTCGGTCAGGGGAGCGGTGAAGAAGTTCGACACCGCGTACTGGGCGACCGCGAACGTGACGCCGCAGGCCAGCGTCGCCGGCAGCGTCTCGCGCACGCCGCGCCGGCCGTCGATGATGCCGACCAGCACCATCGGCACGAACAGCGCCAGCACCGGTGTCTGCCGGCCGACCATCGACGCCAGGTCGTGCAGCGGCAGGCCGCTCACCGTGGCCAGGGTGGTGATCGGCACCGCGAGCGCGCCGAACGCCACCGGAGCGGTGTTGGCCACCAGCGCGACGGTGGCCGCCTTCATCGGCTGGAAACCCAGCGCCACCAGCATCACGCTGGTCACCGCGACCGGCGTGCCGAAGCCGGCAAGCGCTTCCAGCAATGCGCCGAAGCAGAAGGCCACGATCACGCCCTGGATCCGCTGGTCGTCGCTGACCCGCGCGAAGGACCGCCGCAGCACGTCGAAGTGTCCGGTGTGGACGGTCATGTTGTAGATCCAGATCGCGTTGACCACGATCCACAGGATCGGGAAGAAGCCGAACGCCGCGCCTTCCGACGCCGCGAGCAGGGCCGGGCCGACCGGCATCGGATAGCCGAGCACCGCGACCAGCACGCTGGCCGCGAGCGAGATCGCCGCCGCCAGCCACGCCCGCATCCGGAACACGCCCAGCAGCACGAACAGCAGCACCAGCGGCAGCGCCGCGAGCAGGGCGGACAGGGTGAGCGAACCGGCGATCGGGGCCAGGACAGGGGTGTACATGGGGTCACCACCTCGCCGTTGAGGGTGCGTACGACGCTAGACCCGGCGGCCGTGGTGGACTAGGGATACACAGTTGACGGTAGGAGGTGCGGTGTCCGCGAACGTCACCGTCCGCAGCCACGGGCGCGGCGCCGAAGTGGTGCTCGGTTCCGGCGGCAGCGCCAACGCCCTCGGCCACGACGACTGGCGCGCGCTGGAGTTGGCGTTCCGGGAACTGGCCCTGGACGAGGAGATCCGCGTGATCGTCGTGCGGGGCAGCGGCAGCACCTTCAGCGCCGGCTCCGACCTCCGCGAGTGGGTGCACGCCGCGCCCGACGACGTGGAGGAGGCATTCGCCGCCATGGAGGCCGCCTGCACCGCGATCGAGGAGTGCCCGACGCCGGTGATCGCCCAGGTCAGCGGCGTCGCCGCCGGCGCGGGCTGCCAGCTGGCCCTGGCCTGCGACCTCCGGGTGTTCGCCGCCGACGCCCGGATCGGCATGCCCATCGCACGGCTGGGCATCCTCGTCAGCCCCGCATTCGCCGCCCGGTTGGCGCTGCTCGCCGGGCACGGCCTGGCGCGGGAGCTGCTGTACACGGGTCGGTTGCTCGACGCCGAGCAGGCCGTCGCCGCTGGGCTGGTCAACCGGCGCGTGCCGGCGGCGGAGCTGGCGGCCGCGACCGCGGAGCTGGTGGCCGCCGTGGCCGCCCAGCCCCGCGCTGCGTTGGTCGCCGCGAAACAGGCCGTCAGCGTTGGACTGTCGCCCACCCGGGCCGCCGCCGACAGCTTCGCCAGCGGGCCGGCGGTGTCCTATGAGGACTTCCAGCGCGGCGTGACGGCCTTCCTCTCCCGCAGCCGCCACCAGTGACCTTCCTCATGCAGGGAAGGACGCCTTACCCTCGTTCGATGCAGGTAAGGCGTCCTTCCCTGCATCTCATTTGGCCCAGAACGTGATGTTCTTGAAGTGGGCCTCGGCCTTGGCGCCGGTGGTGTTGTAGACGCCGTTCTTGAAGTACCAGACCTTGCTGGCCGGGGCGCTGTAGTGGCCGGACAGCACCTGGTTGCCGTTGATCCACACCCGGAAGGACCCGTTGGCCGGGTTGAAGTCCGTGTTCAGGTGGAACCACTTGCCCCACATGCCGGTGGCGATCGGGGTCTTGTCGACGCTGTTGTAGAGGCCGCCGTTGTTGTGCACGTTGATGTACACGGCCTCGCCGCCGGTGGAGCCCTTGACCTGCATGATGCAGGCGCCCTCGGTGCCGGAGTCGATCAGCACGTCGGCGGACCACTGGTGCTCGGTCTGCGACCAGTTCGTGCCCCACCGCATCTCGGTGCGCGGTCCGGTGCCCGATCCCTGCGAGAAGGGCTTGTCGCCCTTCATGATCCAGGCGTTGTACTCCGGGCCCGCCGTCGTGGAGAAGCGGGCGGACTCGGGCAGGTTGTACGGGTGCTGCACCTTGAACGTGTCGCTGTACTGCTTGAGACCGGCGGTCGGGTCCGCCTGCGGCGTCGCTTGCGCCGCAGTCAGGACCACTCCCGTCAGGGACGCGCCGGCGACGGCCAGCGCGGTCAGGAGTTTCCTCATCGCCTACTCCAATGAACGTTCTGTAAACGTTTTCAAGCGCGGCGGTGAGGCGACTGTATCAGTAGCGGTAGTGCTCCGGCTTGTACGGACCCGTGACATCCACGCCGATGTAGGCCGCCTGCTCCTTGGTCAGCTCGGTCAGCCGCACGCCCAGCGCGTCCAGGTGCAGCCGCGCCACCTTCTCGTCCAGATGCTTGGGCAGGCGGTAGACCTCGCGCTCGTAATCGCCGGGCTTGGTGAACAGTTCGATCTGGGCGATCACCTGGTTGGAGAACGAGTTCGACATGACGAAGCTCGGGTGGCCGGTGGCGTTGCCCAGGTTCATCAGGCGGCCCTCGGACAGCACGATGATCGAGTGCCCGTCCGGGAACACCCACTCGTGCACCTGAGGCTTGATCTCGATCTTGTGGATGCCCGGCACCCGCGCCAGCCCGGCCATGTCGATCTCGTTGTCGAAGTGGCCGACGTTGCCGACGATCGCGTTGTGCTTCATCCGGGCCATGTGCTCGGTCATGATGATGTCGCGGTTGCCGGTGGTGGTGATGAAGATGTCGCCCTTGTGCACCACGTCGTCCAGGTGCACGACCTCCAGGCCCTCCATCGACGCCTGGAGCGCGCAGATCGGGTCGACCTCGGTCACCACGACCCGTGCGCCCTGGCCGCGCAGCGCGTCCGCCGCGCCCTTGCCGACGTCGCCGTAGCCGCAGACGACCGCGAGCTTGCCGCCGAGCATCACGTCGGTGGCGCGGTTCAGGCCGTCGGCGAGCGAGTGTCGGATGCCGTACTTGTTGTCGAACTTGGACTTCGTCACCGAGTCGTTCACGTTGATCGCCGGGAACAGCAGCTCCCCGTCGGCGGCCAGGCGGTACAGCCGGTTCACGCCGGCCGTCGTCTCCTCGGTGACGCCGCGCATCCGCTCCGCGATGCGCGTGAACCGCTTGGCGTCGCGGGCGATGCTCGCCGCGACGGTGGCCAGCAGGATGCCGTACTCCTCGCCGTCCTCCGCGGTCGCCGTGGGCACCGCGCCGGCCGTCTCGAACTCGACTCCCTTGTGCACCAACACCGTCGCGTCGCCGCCGTCGTCCACGATCATGTTCGGGCCGTCGCCGTCGGGGAAGGTGAACAGCTGGTCCGCGCACCACCAGTACTCCTGGAGCGACTCGCCCTTCCAGGCGAAGACCGAGGTCCCCGCCGGCGCGTCGACCGTGCCGTCACGGCCCACGACCACCGCCGCGGCGGCCTCGTCCTGCGTGGAGAAGATGTTGCACGAGGCCCAGCGCACCCGAGCCCCCAGGTGCACCAGCGTCTCGATCAGCACCGCCGTCTGCACCGTCATGTGTAGCGAGCCCGCGATCCGCGCGCCGGTCAGCGGCCTGCTGTCGCCGAACTCCTCGCGCAGCGCCATCAGGCCCGGCATCTCCAGCTCGGCCAGGCGGATCTGGTGCCGCCCCGCCTCGGCCAGCGACAGATCCGCCACCGCGAAGTCGACCCCGTTGACCTGCCTCAGTTTCGTGCTCATTCGGTTTCCTCCGCACGCTTCGCGGGGAGGGCCCTGACAGTGAAGGGCGCCTCCCGCTTGGGGAGGCGCCCTTGTGACGTTCACACGGAGCCGAGCGTGGCGGACCTCGTCCGTCGCAGCGCCTCTCGGCTCCCCCGCAAAGCTATCGACGCCCCCCGCCCCCGTGCAACCCCCGCGAGTCGCGCTCACAGACACACCGAAATACGGTTTCAGGCAGAACGAGGCGCGGGTCTCAGTTCTGCGCGGAACCGACTTTCGGTGTGACGCTGGGCGGGACTCGCGGGGGTCTGAGACCTGCATTCAGTGTGCGCGAGAGCGCGACTCGCGGGGGTGACGTCGGGTCATGGGATATCTGGGTTGACGTGGGGTCGGGGGTGCGTGTTCAGTGTGGGCTATGGTTCGTTCGATCTGGCGAACGGTTGATCCGGCGCTGTTACGCAACGTGTCGCCCATCGCCCTGACGGCGTTCGTCACCGGCGCGTCGTTCGGGGCGATCGCGGTGGCGGCGCACATCCCGGTGGCCCTGGTCTGCGCGATGTCGCTGCTGATCTTCGCGGGCGGCTCGCAGTTCATGGTGGTGGGCATCGTGGCCGCCGGCGGCAGCCCGATCGCGGCGGTGCTGGCCGGCCTGCTGCTCAACGCCCGGCACCTGCCGTTTGGCCTGGCCATCGGCGACGTGCTCGGCGACAGACTCGGCCGCCGGATCGTCGGCACCCACATCCTGATCGACGAGTCGGTGGCCTTCGCGATGGCGCAGCGCTCAACAGGACAGGGCGACCGCGCGAGGGCCCGGGCGGCGTTCTGGACCTGCGGCCTCGCCCTCTTCCTCACCTGGAACGCCGGCACGCTGGTGGGCGCCCTGATCGGGCAGGTCATCGGTGACCCGAGCCGCTTCGGCATGGACGCGGCGTTCCCGGCGGCGATGTTCGCGCTCATCCTCCCGGCGCTGAAGGACCGCCGAACGCTGCGAGTCGCCGTCCTTGGCGCCGCGATCGCCGTCGCCACGACGCCGTTCCTGCCGCCGGGAATTCCCGTCGTGCTGGCCGCATTCGGTGTCCTGGCGGCACTTCCCACGGGCAAGAAGGCGGTGGCGGCATGACGCTGGGAGTCGTCCTCGCGCTGGCCCTGGGCACGTACGGTATTCGCTTCGCCGGCCCGCAACTGCGTAATCGGATCACCGTGCCGACGCGCGTGCAAATGCTGCTGTCAATGGCCGCGACGGCACTCCTTCTTGCCCTCGTGGCGGTCAACGCCTTCGTACCCGCCGGTAAATTCGGCGGCTGGGCGCTGATCGCGGGCGTATTCGTCGGCGGCGTCGCGGCCTGGCGAAAGGTGCCGTTCGTGCTGGTCGTGGTGCTGGCCGCCGGCACGACGGCGGCGCTGCGACTCTTTGGCGTCGCTTAAACGGTGGCGCTCGTCACATCAAGGCTTGCTCAAACGGAATAGAGGTCCGCTTCGACCGCTGTCTAGAGTCCCGACCTCAACGGGTTCGCCCGTGGTCGAGTTCTCCAGCGCCGGAGCCGGGGGCGGTTCCGCGCCTTTTCGCAGTATTGAAGGGACCGTTTCCGTGGATTCTTCCCGTGACGGCGAGGGCTACTCCAAGGCCCTCGGCAATCGTCAGGTGCAGATGATCGCGATGGGCGGCGCCATCGGCGTCGGCCTCTTTCTCGGCGCCGGCGGCCGCCTGCACGCCGCCGGCCCCGGCCTGATCATCTCGTACGCGCTGTGCGGCCTGGCCGCCTTCTTCGTCATGCGGGCGCTGGGCGAACTGGTGCTCTACCGGGCCACCTCCGGCAGCTTCGTCACCTATGCCCGCGAGTTCATCGGCCCCTGGGCCGGCTTCGCATCGGGCTGGATGTACTGGCTGAACTGGGCCATGACCGGCGTCGCGGAGATCACCGCCGTCGGCATCTACGTGCAGCGCTGGCTGCCGAACCTGCCGACCTGGATCACCGCGCTGATCGCGTTGGCCGCGCTGCTGACGATCAACCTGGTGTCGGTGAAGCTGTTCGGCGAGCTGGAGTTCTGGTTCTCCGTGCTCAAGGTGACCGCGATCGTGGTGTTCCTGCTGGTCGGCATCGGCCTGGTGGTCTCGTCCACGAACATCGCCGGCCACGCCGCCGGCCCGGCCAACCTGGTCGCGGACGGCGGCTTCTTCCCGCACGGCATCGGCGTCGCCCTGATCGCGCTGCAAGCGGTGATCTTCGCGTACTCGGCGATCGAGCTGGTCGGCATCGCGGCCGGCGAGACCAAGGACCCGCACAAGGTCATGCCCAAGGCCATCAACGGCGTGATCTGGCGCATCGCGATCTTCTACGTCGGCTCGGTCACGCTGCTGGCGATGCTGCTGCCCTCGGTGATGTACAGCTCCACCACCAGCCCGTTCGTCACGGTGTTCAGCGCGCTGGGCCTGCCGTGGGTCGGCGACGTCATGAACGCGATCGTGCTCACCGCGGCCCTGTCGTCCTGCAACTCCGGCCTCTACTCGACCGGTCGCGTGCTGCGGTCGCTGGCCGACAAGAAGGAGGCCCCGGCCTTCGCCGGCAAGATGAGCAGCCGCCACGTCCCCTACGGCGGCATCCTGTTCACCTCGGTCGTCTACGTCGCCGGCGTCGCGCTCAACCAGTTCAAGGGCGCGACCGCCGCGTTCGACATCGCCACCGCGATCGCCTCGCTCGGCGTCGTCGCCACCTGGGCCACGCTGGTCTTCTGTCAGATGCGACTCCGCCAGAAGGCGCTCCGGGGCGAGGTCGAGCGGCCGGCCTACCGGATGCCCGGCGCGCCCTGGACCGGCTGGCTGACGCTCGGATTCCTGGCGCTGATCGTGGTGATGATGGGCTTCGCCGGCGGCGCCGAGCAGGTCGCCTTCTTCTCCATCCCCGGCATCGTCGTGGTGCTCGCGGCCGGCTGGTGGCTGGTCCGGCGGCGGCAGCCGGCGGCCCAGGTCGACCCCTCCAGCGCGGTCCCCGTCGCCGGTCAATAAGCTGGAGGTACAGGTACTGCCCGTCCAGGAGGTCGCTCACCCGTGCCCGCCCAGCCCGTCATCGGCGTGCTCGCCCTGCAGGGCGACGTTCGCGAGCACCTCGTGTCGCTGGCCGAGTGCGACGTCATCGCCCGGCCGGTGCGCAGGCCGGAGGAGCTCGCCGAGGTCGACGGCATCGTGCTGCCCGGCGGCGAGTCGACCACCATGAGCAGGCTGCTGGAGACCTTCGAACTGCTCGAACCGTTGCGCAAGCGGCTGGCCGACGGCCTGCCCGCGTACGGCTCGTGCGCCGGCATGATCCTGCTGGCCGGGACGGTCGTGGACGGCCGTCCCGACCAGCAGCAGCTCGCCGCCGTGGACATGGTGGTCCGGCGCAACGCCTTCGGCCGGCAGGTCGACTCGTTCGAGTGCGAGCTGCCGGTCGCCGGGGTCGACGGCGGCCCGGTGCACGCGGTGTTCATCCGCGCCCCCTGGGTGGAGTCGGTCGGCGAGGGCGTCGAGGTCCTCGCCCGGGTGCCGGACATACCGGCCAACGGCGCCGCCGCCGGTAGGATCGTCGCAGTTCGGCAGGGGTCCGTGCTCGCGACCGCGTTCCATCCCGAGCTCACCGGCGACGAGCGCGTGCACCGCCTGTTCGTGGAGACTGTCCGCGCGGCCTGAGGCGTGGGAACGGTCGTCGAGTCGTCGAGTCTGACGGAGGAAGTTTCATGAGCGGCCACTCCAAGTGGGCGACTACCAAGCACAAGAAGGCCGCGATCGACGCCAAGCGTGGCAAGCTGTTCGCGCGGCTGATCAAGAACATCGAGGTCGCCGCGCGGACCGGGGGCAGCGACCCCGACGGCAACCCCACGCTGTTCGACGCGATCCAGAAGGCCCGCAAGAACTCGGTGCCGCTGGACAACATCGAGCGCGCCCGCAAGCGCGGCGGCGGCGAGGAGGCCGGCGGCGCCGACTGGCAGACGATCATGTACGAGGGCTACGGCCCGAACGGCGTGGCCGTGCTGATCGAGTGCCTGACCGACAACCGCAACCGGGCGGCCTCCGAGGTGCGCACCGCGATGACCCGCAACGGCGGCAGCATGGCCGACCCGGGCTCGGTGGCCTACCTGTTCTCCCGCAAGGGCGTCGTGCTCATGCCGAAGAACGACGTGTCCGAGGACGACGTGCTGATGGCCGTGCTGGACGCGGGCGCGGAGGAGGTCAACGACCTCGGCGAGAGCTTCGAGATCGTGTCCGAGGCCGGCGACCTGATCCCGGTGCGCAAGGCGCTCCAGGAGGCCGGCTACGACTACGAGTCGGCCGAGGCGAACTTCCTGCCGTCCATGACGGTGCAGCTGGAGGCCGACGGCGCACGCAAGATGTTCAAGCTGATCGACGCGCTGGAGGACTGCGACGACGTGCAGAACGTCTTCGCCAACTTCGACGTGAGCGACGAGGTCATGGCCGAGGTGGACGCCTGACGTTAACAGCTTTCTGTTGCCCGGCAACGAGTGTTGCCGGGCAACACTTTGTCTTGACGGGTTTTCTGTGCAGAATGGCGCCGTGCCACCTCACTCCGCGATGAACAACCTCTCGCAAGAAGATCGTGACCTGCGCCAATGGCTGCTCAGGCAGGCGGAGGACCACGGCAACGCGGTGGTGGAGGTGGCCGGCGACCAGAACGGCGCGCCGTACTGCTTCACGGTCGGCGCCTGGCGGCGCTTCGGCGTCGCCGAGGCCGTGGTGATCGGGCTTCCGTTGGAACTGGGCCGAGTCCTCGTCACCGCGTACGTGAACGAGGCGCGCCAGGGCGTGCGGTTCCAGCCGGGGCAGCTGTACCGCCAGTTCTTCAACGGCGTGCCGATCACCGTGGAGCGGGTGGCGAAGGGCTGGTACCCGGAGTTCTTCGGCAGCGCCTTCCTGTTGCACCCCACCGGTGATTTCCCCGCCGTGCAGCTGATCGTGCCGTCCGAGGGCGGGTACTGGCCGTGGCATCCCAAGGCGCCGCAGGGCTTCGCGCAGTGGCAGCCGGTGCTGACGGCCAGCGGCCGCCCCGAGTCGTGGCGGCCGGGCATCGACGGCGCGTGATTCGGTCCGCTGAATGCAGGGAAGGACGCCTTACCTGCATCCAAAGCGGGTAAGGCGTCCTTCCCTGCACAACGGCGTGTTGGTGTCGGCCGCGATCACCACGACCGGTAGTGTCGCGTCTCGAACGGGTGTTCGGCGGATACTCCGGAGGCGGGACAGGTGCGGGTGCTGGGCGTCGACCCTGGGCTGACCCGCTGTGGGCTCGGCGTGGTCGACGGCGGACCGGGTCGGACGGTGCGCTGCGTGGACGTGGGCGTGGCCCGCACCCCGGCGGACGACGACCTCGCGCGCCGCCTGCTCCAGCTGTCCGAGGTGGTGGAGGACTGGCTGGACCGGCACCGCCCCGAGGTGGTGGCGATCGAGCGGGTGTTCAGCCAGCACAACGTCCGCACGGCGATGGGCACGGCGCAGGCCGGCGGCGTGGTGGCGCTGCTGGCGGCCAAGCGCGGCCTGCCGGTGGAGTTCCACACGCCGAGCGAGGTCAAGGCGGCGGTCACCGGGTCCGGCACGGCGGACAAGGCGCAGGTCACGGCCATGGTGACGCGCCTGTTGGGGCTGGCCGAGGCGCCGAAGCCGGCGGACGCCGCCGACGCGCTGGCACTGGGTATCTGCCACCTGTGGCGGGCCCCGCTCAAGGCCCGGCTGGCGCAGGCGGAGGCCCGCGCCGCCGAACTGCAACGACGACACAAGGCCCGGCTGGCCGAGGCCGCGAACAGGGGAGCAGCACGGTGATCTCGTCGGTACGTGGACCGGTGCTGTCCATCGGCCTGGACCATGCCGTCATCGAGGTCGGCGGCGTCGGCTTCGCGGTGCTGGCGACGCCGACGACCCTGGCCGGCCTGCGCCGCGGCGACGAGGCGCAGCTGTTCACGGCGCTGATCGTGCGTGAGGACTCGCTCACCCTGTTCGGCTTCACCGACCCCGACGCGCGCCAGCTGTTCGGCCTGCTGCTGACGGTGTCGGGCATCGGCCCGAAGATCGCGCTGGCGACGCTGGCGGTGCTGGAACCGGACAAGCTGCGGGCGGCGCTGTCCGAGGGCAACACCGCGATGCTGACGCAGGTGCCGGGCATCGGCACCAAGGGCGCGCAGCGGCTGATCGTCGAGCTGCGCGACAAGGTCGGCGCGCTGACCAGCGGCACCCCGGGCCCGGAGGTCAGCGCGGACGCCGAGCTGGTGCGCGCGCAGGTCACGGAGGCGTTGCTGGGCCTGGGCTTCGCGGCGAAGGCGGCGGAGCAGGCGGTGGACGCGGTGCTGGCCAAGGACGGTGCCCGCGACACCGCGGCAGTGCTCCGGCAGGCGCTGACATCGTTGGGGCGTAAGCGATGAGCGAATTCGACGAGCACGGCCCGCTGTCGGCGCTGGCCGAGCCGACCGAGCGTGACGTCGAGGCGACGCTGCGGCCGAGCCGGATGTCGGAGTTCGTCGGCCAGCCGCGGGTCCGTGAGCAGCTGGAACTGGTGCTGCGCAGCGCGCAGATGCGCGGCCAGCCGCCGGACCATGTGCTGCTGTCCGGCCCGCCCGGCCTGGGCAAGACCAGCCTGTCCATGATCATCGCCGCCGAGCTGGGCGCGGCCGTCCGGATCACCTCCGGCCCGGCGCTGGAGCGCGCCGGCGATCTCGCCGCGATGCTGTCCAACCTGGTCGAGGGCGACGTCCTGTTCATCGACGAGATCCATCGCATCGCGCGGCCGGCGGAAGAGATGCTGTACCTGGCGATGGAGGACTTCCGCGTCGACGTCGTCGTCGGCAAGGGCCCCGGCGCCACCAGCATCCCGCTGGAGATCGCGCCGTTCACGCTGGTCGGCGCGACCACCCGGTCCGGCTCGCTGACCGGCCCGCTGCGCGACCGGTTCGGCTTCACCGGGCACATGGAGTTCTACTCGCCGGCGGAGCTGGAGCAGGTGCTGCACCGATCGGCCTCGATCCTGGGCATCGACCTGCCGGGTGACGGCGCCGCCGAGATCGCCGGCCGCTCGCGGGGCACACCCCGTATCGCCAACCGGCTGCTGCGCCGCGTCCGCGACTACGCCGAGGTGCGCGCCGGCGGCGTGATCAGCACCGAGGTCGCCCGCGCCGCGCTGGCCGTCTACGACGTGGACGACCTGGGTCTGGACCGGTTGGACCGGGCGGTGCTGAACGCGCTGGTCAAGAGCTTCCACGGGGGTCCGGTGGGGGTGACCACGCTGGCCGTCGCGGTGGGGGAGGAGCCCACCACCGTGGAGGAGGTCTGCGAGCCGTTCCTGGTCCGCGCCGGCCTGCTCGCCCGCACGCCGCGAGGCCGCGTCGCGACGGCGGCCGCCTGGTACCACATGGGTCTGACACCGCCGCCGGAAGCGCCGGGCGAGGCCCCTGCCACGGGGTATGGGCGATAAGCCGTGTGGCAGACTGCTGTAGGCACACGCCAAGTGACATGGCAAGCCTGTGAGGCCGCGCCGGTCTCTGGACCGCGGGCTCATGTCGATCGAGTCTTTCCATCGATCGACATGAGACAAGGGAAGAGACCGGCCTAGGAGCGGCCTCACCCCGCCGCGGCACGCGGCGCAATGAAACGGAGAATGATGGACGCGTCGAACCTGCTGCTTCCCCTGCTCATCGTGCTGGTGGGTGGCATGCTGTTCTTCGGCAGCCGCCGGCAGCGCAAGGCGGTGGCCGAGCAGCAGAAGCTTCAGACCTCGCTGGAGGTCGGCGACCGGGTGATGACGACCTCGGGCCTGTTCGGCAACGTTGCGAACGTCGACTCGGACACCCACATCGACATCGAGATCGCGCCGGGCGTGGTGACGACGTGGCTGCGCGCCGCGGTCCGCGAGAAGGTGAACCCGACGGTCGACTCGGACGTCGATGAGGTCGAGGACGTGCAGGACGAGCCCGTGGCCGGCGAGCCGGAGAGCAACGCCGAGGTCGCGCCTCCTCTGGAGAGCAAGAGCAAGGGCTGAGCCGTCCGGCCGAGGCGAGGTCGTCCGAGCAGGGGCGACCTCGCACAGTGACGCGCGCCTCACACGGCGAGGAGTACGCTGCGCCCTTGCCCGCACTCTGACCGCCATGTGAGGGCACCCCCTGCGACCGACCGGGCCGTCGGGGCACACCGACAACGACTATCAGCACGAGGAGACCGACCGACCGTGGCACCTCCGGCCGGGCAGATCCGCCCAGTGCGTTACCTGGGTGTCTTCGCCCTCATCGTGGTCGTGCTCTATGCCTTGGTGTTCTTCACCGGGAATGGACAGCCGACTCCCAAACTCGGCATCGACCTCCAGGGGGGCACCAGGGTCACGCTGACCGCGATCTCCCCGGACGGCAAGCCGCCGGCACAGGACTCCCTCACCCTGGCCAAGCAGATCCTGTCCGACCGCGTCAACGGCAACGGCGTCACCGGCGCCGAGATCGTGCAGGACGGCGCGAACCTGGTGATCACCGCGCCAGGCAACGACGGCGACCAGCTGAAGTCGGTGGGCGAGCCGGCGGTGCTGCGCTTCCGTCCCGTGCTGAAGGACCCGCAGTCCGGCCAGTCGATGGTCGTGCCGGTCACGCCGCCGAGCAGCAGCTCGGGCAAGCCGTCGTCCAGCAACACGGCCAAGCCGAGCGGCTCGGGCACACCGAGCAGCACCTCGAACCCGCCGGCCACGTCGACCTCGGCGAAGCCGCAGGGCATGCCGGTGCCGATGAAGGCCGCCGCGCAGACGACGACCACCAACCCGCCGTCGTCCACGGCCGCGTCGTCCACCACGACGCCGGCGCCGACCACGCAGAGCAGCATCCCCGGCGTGGCGGACCCGGCTCAGGTCAAGGCGATCCAGCAGGCGAAGGCGGTGCGGCAGAACCCGGCCGTGGGGACCGACCCGAACGCGCTGACGGCGGCGCTCGCCGCGACCGACTGCAACGCCAAGGACCCGCTGCTCGGCTACGACGACCCGACCAAGCCGCTGGTCACCTGCGACAAGGCGCACACGGCCAAGTACGTGCTCGGCCCGTCGTTCCTGGACGGCAGCCAGATCGCGACCGCGCAGTCGGGCTTCGACCAGCAGCAGGCCCAGTACATCGTGACGCTGACCTTCAAGCCGGACGGCGCCAAGACCTGGGCCAGCTACACCGGTGCGCACGTGCAGGACCAGGCCGCGTTCACGCTGGACGGCCAGGTGCAGTCCGCGCCGACCATCAACCAGCAGATCATCGGCAACACCGAGATCAGCGGCTCGTTCACCCAGAAGTCCGCCAAGGACCTGGCCAACGCGCTGAGCTACGGCTCGCTGCCGCTGTCCTTCCAGATGTCGGAGAACCAGACGGTGTCGGCGACGCTGGGCCTGTCCTCGATGCAGGCGGGCCTGCTGGCCGGCGGCATCGGCCTGCTGCTGGTCATCGTGTACTGCCTCTTCTACTACCGGGCGCTGGGCGTGCTGACGCTGCTCTCGCTGGTCTGCTCCGGCCTGACCGTGTACGCGGTGCTGGTGCTGTTCGGCCGGTGGATCAACTACAGCCTGGACCTGCCCGGCATCGCCGGCTTCATCATCGCCATCGGTATCACCGCCGACTCCTTCGTGGTGTTCTTCGAACGCATGAAGGACGAGGTGCGGGAGGGCCGCACCTTCCGGTCCGCGGTGCCGAGGGCGTGGGTCCGGGCGCGGCGAACGATCCTGTCCGCGGACGGCGTCAGCTTCCTCGCGGCCGCCGTGCTGTACACGCTCGCGGTCGGCGACGTCCGCGGCTTCGCGTTCACCACCGGCATGTCCACCGTGATCGACCTGTTCGTGGTCTTCCTGGTGACGCACCCGCTGGTGGCGCTGGCGTCCCGTTCGAAGACCCTGTCCAAGCCGTCCTTCTCCGGCCTCGGGGCCGTGCAGCAGGCCGGCGTGGAGCTGCGCGCCGCCGAGCGTGCGGCCAACCCCGCCGTGAAGGAGGCGTGACGTGTCGACTCCCGTGACCCCGAAGCACGGCGTACTGCACAACCTGTACGTCGGCACCGGCGCGTTCGACATCATCGGCAAGCGCAAGCGCTGGTACATCGCGTTCGCCGTGATCATCGCGATCTGCCTGGGCTCGATGGCCATCAAGGGCTTCAACTACGGCATCGAGTTCACCGGCGGCACCCAGATCCAGATGCCGGTGAAGGGCCAGACCGGCAATGCCACCGTGGACGACGTGCTCGCGGTCTACAAGCAGTCCGTGGGCCACGACGCCGAGCAGGCGCAGACGGTCGGCTCCGGCCCGTCGGAGACGATCCAGCTGCGGTCGGTGCCGCTGGACGGCACCCAGGTCGTCAAGCTCAAGGAAGCGCTGTTCGCCAAGTTCAAGCCGCTCGGCACGAACGGCCAGCCCAACCAGCAGTCGATCAGCGACAGCGCGGTCAGCTCGTCCTGGGGCGGGGAGATCTCGCAGAAGGCGCTCATCGCGCTCGCGGTGTTCCTGGTGCTGGTGACCATCTTCCTGGCGTTCTACTTCGAGCGGGCGATGGCGCTGGCCGCGCTGGCCTCGCTGGCCAACGACCTGATCATCACCGCCGGCGTGTACTCGGTGATCGGCTTCGAGGTCACCCCGGCGACGGTGATCGGCTTCCTCACCATCCTGGGCTTCTCGCTGTACGACACCGTGGTCGTGTTCGACAAGGTCCGGGAGAACACCCGCGGCCTGCTCAAGCTGACCCGGCGCACCTATGGCGAGGCCGCCAACCTGGCGGTCAACCAGACCCTGATGCGCTCCATCAACACCTCGCTGATCGCGCTGCTGCCGGTGCTCGGCCTGCTGATCGTCGGCGTGGTGCTGCTGGGCGTGGGCACGCTCCAGGACCTGGCCCTGATCCAGCTCACCGGCATGCTCGTCGGCGCGGTGTCGTCGATCTTCCTGGCCACCCCGCTGGTGGTGGACCTGAAGATGCGCGACCCGAAGTACAAGCAGCAGGCCGAGCGGGTCGCGCACCGGCGCGCCAACCTGGCCCGCAAGGCGGCCGAGGCCGCGGCCCAGGGCGTCGACGTCCAGGACGCGGCGCCGGACGGCGAGGACTTCGACCCGAGCGACGACGAGGCGCTCGCGGCCGAGGTGCGCAAGGAGAAGGCGATGGCCGCCGCGGCCAGCACGCCGTCGCGCACGCCCAAGGCCCGGCCGTCCGGCAAGAGCGGTCGTCCCACGGGGAAGAGGCGGCACTGAGCACCACAATCGACGGCGCGCTCGGGCTCATCCGGGAGGTCCCCGACTTCCCCGAGCCCGGCGTGCTGTTCCGTGACATCAGCCCGGTGCTCGCCGACCCGGCGGCCTTCCGCGTCCTGACCGACGCGCTGGTCGCCGGGCTGCCGGCGGGCACCGACGCCGTCGTCGGCATCGAGGCGCGCGGCTTCATCCTCGGCGCCGCGGTGGCCTATGCCGCCGGCCTGGGCCTGGCGACCGTGCGCAAGCCCGGCAAGCTGCCGGTCGTGCGGCACCGGGTCAGCTACTCGCTGGAGTACGGCACCGCCACCCTGGAGCTTCCGGAGGACACCATCCGGTCCGGCGAGCGGGTGGTCATCGTGGACGACGTGCTCGCCACCGGCGGCACCGTCGCGGCCACCCAGGAGTTGGTCGAGCACGCCGGCGGCGTGGTGGCCGGCGTGTCCGTGATCCTGGAGCTGGCCGCCCTGAAGGCCCGCGACCGCCTCCCCGGCCTGGACATCACCGCTCTCCTGACGGCCTGAACCCCCGCGAGTCGCGCTCTCAGACACACCGAATGCAGGTTTCGGGCACATGTGCCCGAAACCTGCATTCGGTGTGCTCCAGAGCGCGACTCGCGGGGGTTGGTTCGGTTCAGGGGAGCGACCTGCGGTGACTAGTGCGGGCGAAGTCGATCCGGCGTTCACCGTGTCGAGCGGCACGCTTGTCGCGGTGTGGAATCGTCCGGCTCGATCCAGAGTTATCCTCGGTGCAACAACGGTCCACCCGAGCAGCACCGGGAGTGTGGTTGAGCCAAGACGTCGAACCCACAGCATCGCCACAGCCGGTGACCGCACGGCCACCCTCGGCGACGCGTAGGGTTCGCGCGCGCCTGGCCCGCCGCATCACCGCGCAGCGTGCGGCCCCCGTCAAGCAGGTGCTGGAGCCGCTGGCCGCGGTGCACCGGGAGCTGCACCCGAAGGCCGACCTGGGCCTGCTCCAGTACGCCTACGACGTCGCCGAGGAGAAGCACCGCAGTCAGCGGCGCAAGTCCGGCGACCCGTACATCACGCACCCGCTGGCCGTCGCCACCATCCTCGCCGAGCTGGGCATGGACACCACCACGCTGGTCGCGGCGCTGCTGCACGACACCGTGGAGGACACCGACTACTCGCTGGACCTGCTCAGCGAGGACTTCGGCGACGAGGTGGCGCACCTGGTCGACGGCGTCACCAAGCTGGACAAGGTCAAGCTGGGCGCGGCGGCCGAGGCCGAGACCATCCGCAAGATGGTCATCGCGATGGCCCGCGACCCCCGCGTCCTGGTGATCAAGCTCGCGGACCGGCTGCACAACATGCGCACGATGCGCTTCCTGCCGCCGGAGAAGCAGGCCCGCAAGGCCCGCGAGACGCTCGAGGTGCTGGCCCCGCTGGCCCACCGGCTGGGCATGGCCACCGTGAAGTGGGAGCTGGAGGACCTGGCCTTCGCCATCCTCCAGCCCAAGAAGTACGACGAGATCGTGCGGCTGGTGGCCAACCGCGCCCCGTCCCGCGACACCTACCTGCGCAAGGTCGTCGACGAGCTGAACAGCCAGCTGGAGTCCTCGCGCATCACGGCCAAGGTCGAGGGCCGGCCCAAGCACTACTACTCGATCAACCAGAAGATGATCGTGCGGGGCCGCGACTTCGACGACATCCACGACCTGGTCGGTGTGCGCATCATGGTGGACGACGTGCGCGACTGCTACGCCGCGATGGGCGTGGTGCACGCGCTCTGGCAGCCGATGCCCGGCCGGTTCAAGGACTACATCGCGCAGCCCCGGTTCGGCGTGTACCAGTCGCTGCACACCACCGTGATCGGCCCGGACGGCAAGCCGCTCGAGGTGCAGATCCGCACCCACGACATGCACCGCACCGCCGAGTACGGCATCGCCGCGCACTGGCGGTACAAGGAGACCAAGGGGACGCACTCCGGCCGCGGCGTCGAGGTCGACGAGATGGCCTGGATGCGGCAGCTGCTGGACTGGCAGCGGGAGGCCGCCGACCCCGGCGAGTTCCTCGAGGCCCTGCGCTACGACCTGGCCGCCCGCGAGATCTTCGTCTTCACGCCCAAGGGCGACGTGGAGACGCTGCCGGCCGGCTCGACGCCGGTGGACTTCGCCTACGCCGTGCACACCGAGGTCGGCAACCGCTGCATCGGCGCGCGGGTGAACGGCCGGCTGGTGGCGCTGGAGCGCAAGCTGGAGAACGGCGAGGTCGTCGAGATCTTCACCTCGAAGGCCGAGGGCGCCGGGCCGAGCCGGGACTGGCTGGCCTTCGCCGCCTCGCCGCGGGCCCGCGCCAAGATCAAGCAGTGGTTCGCCAAGGAGCGCCGCGAGGAGGCGATCGAGGCCGGCAAGGAGTCGATCGCCAAGGAGGTGCGCCGGGTCGGGCTGCCGATCCAGCGGCTGGTCACCGCCGACTCGATGGGCGCGCTGGCCCGGGAGCTGCGGCTGGCCGACGTGAGCGCGCTGTACCGGGCGGTCGGCGAGGGGCAGGTCTCCGGCCGGCACCTGGTGCAGCGGCTGGTGGCGCTGCTCGGCGGCGTCGACCACGCGGAGGAGGAGCTGGCCGAGCGCTCCACCCCGTCCACCGCCGTCCGGCGGCGCGCGCCCGGCGACCCGGGCGTGGTCGTCAAGGACGCCAGCGACGTCTGGGTGAAGCTGGCCCGCTGCTGCACCCCGGTGCCCGGCGACGACATCATGGGCTTCGTGACCCGCGGCGGCGGCGTGTCCGTGCACCGCACCGACTGCACCAACGCCACCGAGCTGCTGGCCTCGCCGGAACGTCTCGTGGACGTGGAGTGGGCGCCGAACTCGTCCTCGCTGTTCCTGGTGGCCATCCAGGTGGAGGCGCTGGACCGGCACCGGCTGCTGTCCGACATCACCAAGGTGCTGGCCGACGAGAAGGTCAACATCCTGTCGGCGTCGGTGCAGACGTCCAAGGACCGGGTGGCGGTGAGCCGTTTCTCGTTCGAGATGGGCGACCCCAAGCACCTCGGCCACGTGCTCAAGGTGGTCCGTGGTGTCGAGGGCGTCTACGACGTCTACCGGGTCACCTCGGCCTCCTGAACCAGACGCGAAAAAGGGACCCCGCCGGACGGCGAGGTCCCTTTCTCCGTGCCGATCAGGCCGCGACCTGGGCCTTGGTGATGGTCACCTTCTTGTTCGGGTGACCGCCGCCGACCTGGGCGAAGGCGCCGTCGTCGCCGGCGCGGGCGATGTCGTCGATCACCTTCAGGCCGGCCTCGGAGATGGTGCCGAACACCGTGTAGCTCGGGTCCAGCTGCGCGTCGCCGTACACCAGGAAGAACTGGCTGCCGTTGGTGTTCGGGCCGGAGTTGGCCATCGCGAGGTAGCCGCGGCCGTAGGTCAGGCCCGTCCACACCTCGTCGTCGAACTTGTAGCCGGGGCCGCCGGAGCCGTCGCCCTTCGGGTCGCCGCACTGGAGCATCTGGAGGCCCTGCGTGCTGAGCCGGTGGCAGCTGGTGTTGTCGTAGTAGCCCTGGGTGGACAGGCTGACGAAGCTGTTCACCGCGCACGGCGCTAGCGAGCGGTCCAGCGTCAGCGGGATGTCGCCGTCGTTGGTCTTCAGCGTCACCGACACCGTGCCCTGGCTGGAGATGTTGGCGCCGTTGGGCAGGTTGTTCGGCTTGGCCGCGTCACCGCTCTTGGTGTACGTGCAGTTCTCCGTGGCCGGCAGCGGCGTGGGCCGCTTCGGCGCGGGGGCCAGCTTGGTGGGGATGGTGATCGGCGCCGTCGTGGTCGGCGTGGTGCTCGACGACTGGTCGGCGGCGCTGGAGGTGTTGCCCGAGTAGGTCACCATCCACCACACGCCGCCGGCGACCAGGATCACCACCGCGGCCGTCACCGACACGCTGGTGATGCGGCGCCGGCGTGCCCGCTGAGCTCGACGAACGAGCTGCCGCTCCAACTTCCGCTTCGCGGCCTCGCGGCGCTGTTCGTTGCTCGGCACCTGCGCTCTCCCCGGGTTCAGTGACGACAAGACTGCCGCGAGTGTAGGACGACGGGGTGTGACCGCTGTGTGGTGCCCCCCGCCCGGTAGGATCCCCTGGTCGATCCGCCCGCAGATGGAGGTTCCGCCCGTGCTCGTCGTCGGGTTCCCGACCGGCGCCCTCCAGGCCAACTGCTACCTGCTCGCGTCCGGCGAGGGCGAGGCGTGCGTCGTCGTCGACCCTGGTCAGGACGCCGTCGAGCCGATCGCCGAGGCGCTGCGCAAGCACCGGCTGTCACCGGTCGCGGTGCTGCTCACGCACGGCCACTTCGATCATGCGTTCTCGGTCACGCCGGTGTGCGACGGCAACGACGTGCCGGCCTGGATCCACCCGGACGACCGGGACATGCTGTCCGACCCGCTCAAGGGCGTCAGCCGGGAGACGGCCGCGTTCTTCGGCGGCCAGCTGGCGATGCGCGAGCCGTCCGAGGTCCGCGAGCTGGCCGACGGCGTGACGCTGGACCTGGCCGGCCTGAGCCTGCTCGTGGACCACACCCCCGGCCACACCGGCGGTTCGGTGATGTTCCGCGCCGGCACGGGGGAGGGCGGCCGGCTGGTGCTGTCCGGCGACACCCTGTTCGCCGGCTCGATCGGCCGCACCGACCTGCCCGGCGGTGATCACGCCGCGATGCTGGAGTCGTTGCGGCACAAGGTGTTGACCCTGCCGGACGACACCGTGGTGCTGCCGGGTCACGGGCCCAGCAGCACGATCGGCCGGGAGCGCGCCGGCAATCCGTTCCTGGTCGGTCTCGACGATCGGCCGGCCGCGCCGCGACGGGGGATGTGACCGCGTGCCCGAGCGCATCCCGCTTGACCTGCTGGACGTGGCGGTGGTGCGCAGGCGCGCCCGCTTCGTCGTGGTCGCGGCCCTCGTGCTGGGCCTGGTGATCGGCGAGGTCGTCGCGCTGCTCGGCGGCCTGGTCGCCGGCGGGATCGCCGCCGTCGTGGTGGCGGTGCCGCTGATCCTGCTGGCCGTGGTGGAGGCCCGCCGCCGGGTGTGGCTGGAGGGCTCGGCGGTGTCGGTGCGGGCGCTGGGCACCCGGACCGTGGACCTGCACGGCCTCACCGGCGTGGACGTGATGATCACGGACGTGCGGGGCACCCGCACGATCGGGTTGCTCGTCACCGGCGCGCCGAAGGGCCGGACGATCAACATCGCCCTCGCCACGTACGCTGCCGCCGCCGGCCGCGAACTGGGCGTGCTGGCGCTGCGCAAGCTCGCCGACGGCCTGTCCGGCGCGGGCGAGCCCGGCCTGCTGGTGTTCGCCGAGCTGCTGGTGGCCCAGCTGCGCGCCGAGGCGCGCGGCGAGGGCGCGCCCGGCCGTCCGCTATATCAGTTGGCCGCGGCCGTGCCCGGCGGCAAGCTGGCCCAACGCATCCAGACCGACGCCGTGACCCGCTTCGTGGCCACGCTCGACTCGTAAACCACTCGCTGAGGACCGACACCGTGAAGATGGACAACAGCCCCGCGAGGGGCACCCGTGACCTGCTCCCGTCGGCCGTGGCCACCCGTGACCACGTGCTCGCGACGATCACGGAGGTCTACCACCGCTTCGGCTACCAGCGCATCGAGACGCCGGCGCTGGAGGACATCAACCGGCTCACCGGCGGCCAGGGCGGCGAGAACGAGAAGCTGCTGTTCCAGGTGCTGCGCCGCGGCCTGCCGAACGTGGTCGAGGCCGACACGCCGCTGTCCGAGCTGATCGACCTCGGCCTGCGCTTCGACCTGACGGTGCCGCTGACCCGGTTCTACGGCAACAACCAGGCGGTGCTGCCGACACCGTTCCGGGCCTTCCAGTTCGGGCCGGTCTGGCGGGCCGAGCGGCCGGCCAAGGGCCGCTACCGGCAGTTCTACCAGTGCGACATCGACATGATCGGCGAGCCGTCGGTGCTGGCCGAGGTCGAGCTGATCGAGGCGACCGCGGCGGCGCTGGCCGGAGTCGGGCTGTCCGGCACCTCCGTGCGGCTGTCCGACCGCCGCTACCTGTCCGCGCTGGCCGCCGCCGTCGGGCTGGACGAGTCGTCCTGGTCCACGTTCTTCATCGGCCTGGACAAGCTCGACAAGATCGGGTGGGACGGCGTGCGCGCCGAGCTCACCGGCCGTGACCTGCCGGCCGAGGCGGTGGACGCCGCCCGCGAGCTGATCGAGGGCCTGACCGGGCTGGCCGCCGACAAGGTCGCGGACACCCTCTCGGACACCGTGCCGTCGCTGGACGAGAACGTTGTCGCCGACCTGGGCACCGTCGCCGGCTGCCTGGACGAGCTGTCCGGGCTCACCTGGGAGTTCGACCCGACGCTGGTGCGCGGCATGGGCTACTACACCGGGCAGATCTTCGAGGTCGGCCACCCCTCGGTGTCCTACTCGCTGGCCGGTGGCGGCCGCTACGACCGGCTCATCGGCCGGTCGCTGGGCAAGGACGTGCCCGCGTGCGGCTTCTCCATCGGCTTCGAGCGGATCGTCGACATGCTCGGCGAGCTGCCCCGCCAGGACAGCGTCGTCGTCCTGTTCGAGTCCGACGTGCCGCTGGCCACCGCCCTGCGCGTCGCCCGTGACGTGCGTGAGGGCGGCCGGACCGCCGCCGTGCAGCCCCGCTCCGGCAAGTTCGGTGCGCAGCTCGGCCGGCTGGAGGCCGCCGGCTACACGTCGCTGGTGCACCTCAAGGCCGACACGATCAAGCCGGAGGAAAGGGCCCTGGGCGGCAAGTGAAGGCACGGCTGATCGTCGCCGCACCGATCGCTTCGAGCGCGCAGGCGGGGGTCTCGGCCGCCCCCGCCGGCTGCGCGCCCGCCGTCCGACCGTCGGTCGAGGTCGTGTCCGACTCGTACAGCTGATGCCACCGCGCTGGGTGTGCTGCGCCGGGCTCGACCGGGCGAACAGCCACGCGGTGGTCGTGGTCACCCGGGGCAGGGTGGACGCCCCGATCGCAGGCGGCGTGGTGGCCCGCTCACTTCGCTCCCTCGTCGCCGACTCCGGGCACCACCGAGGACAGGGCCACCTTCACCGTCGCCGCGACCGGTATCGCCATCACCGCTCCGACCAGGCCGAGCAGCGAGGCACCGATCAGCGCGACCAGCAACACCGCGCCCGCGGGCATGTTGACAGTTCCGCGGAACACCCGGGGTGTCAGCACGTAGTTCTCCACCTGCTGGTAGACGATGAAGAACACCACCAGCAGGACCGCGCCCGGCCACAGTCCGACGGTGAACAACGCGACCAGGACACAGATCACCGCGCCGAGCGTCGCACCGACCATCGGAACCAGGTCCAGGACCGCCACTGAGACGGCCAACGGCAGCGCGAACGGCACCCCCAGCACGACCAGGCAGACGAAGGCAGCGGTGCCCGCGATCGCCGAGATGAACAGGTTTCCGATCATGTAGCTGCCGACCTTGTCCACCATGACCTCGACGATGGCGGCGACCCGCCGGCGCCGGGGACGAGGCGCCAGCTGAACCAACCTGTCGCGGATGCGGGGCATGTCGGCGCTGAAGTAGATCGTCAGCACGAGCACCGTGACCGTGGACCCGAGGGTGCCGACGAAGCCCTGGAAGAACCCCACCGCCCCGTTCGCCAGGGTCGCGGACACACCGGAGATCAGGGAACCGAGCCGCTCGCCGAGTTGGTACCGGTCGATGACTTCGCGGACGGCGGTCGAGTTGTCCGACAGCCTGCGCAGGTAGGCCGGGAAATCGTGGACGAGCCGGTCACCTTGTTCGACGAGCGGCGGAACTGTCGACCAGATGAACGCGGCGGTGAGCGCGATGGCCACGACGAACACGATCGCCACGGCTGCCGCACGGGGAATCTTCCGCCGGGTCAGCCACCGCACCACCGGATCGAGGCTGATCGCCAGGAAGAGCGCGACCAGGACGAGGAGCAGGATGTCGCGCACGACGTACATGGCGTACGCGCAGACGAACACCACCAGCACACCGAGCGTGCCCGCCGCGGCCCATCGAAAGACCTGCTTGGACGAGATGCGATCACCGCCCACGACCCATCACCTCCCCCGGTTGGCCCTCAGCCACCGACACCGAAGTCGGCCGGTCGCGTGAGCCTTCTTCGGACTCCGGTGCGTCGTTTCGGCACCAGCACCCGCAGCGCCCCTGGCCGAATCTCGCACCGGACGGGCAGCGAGAGCTCGATCGGCTCACCGTCGATTCCGGCCGGCAGGCGAGGGACCGCGCCGTGCAGCACGACCTGCGGCGCCGACCAGGTGATCACTCCGGTCTCGGCCGGGTCCGCGCCTGCCTGCTGCCGCAGCGCCCGGTGCAGGGTCGGCAGCAGGTCCGGCGGCTCGGGCGGACGCTTGATCACCAGAGCACCGAGCAGCCCCGTGTCCAGGGCGAACCGGCAGCCGACGCGTCGCGGCGGGGACAGCTGGTAGGGATTGTTGGACACCAGGACCACCTGGGGGAAGTCGATCGCTTCCCACGGCGTGTCCACGGTCGCCTCGACCCGGTGCTGCCCCTCGATGTACGCAGGCGCGATCGACGCCAAGGTGCGTGCCTTGGCTTCGCGGTACCCGGGCTCCAGCAGCGCCTCGGCGTAAATTCCAAACGAGACGTTGTTGACGAAGACGCGCGAACCGACCACGCCCAGGTCGACTCGAGCGGAATCCGCGTGCAGCAGGGCTGGCAACGCCCGCGCCGGGTTCCTGATGTCCAGGCCGAGGTCGCGGGCGAAGTGATTGCGGGTCCCCGCCGGGATCACCAGCAACGGGTGGCCGGTGGCAGCGGCCACGGCCGCGACCGCAGACACGGTCCCGTCGCCGCCCGCCACCCCCAGCACCTCCGCCCCCTGCTCGATCGCCGCCTGAGCGAGTGACGACGCGCTCTGCCCCTCGCCGATCACCGTGACCTGCGCCCCCAGCCGCTCGGCCCGCTCGATCAACCGAAACCTGCTGACCTTTCCGCCGCCCGAGCGGGTATTCACGACGAGCACCGCCGGACGGTGGGTCGGCTCACGGCCACGCGCGCTCACGGGTGCCTGTGCCTCCTTGGAATGGTCATCGCCGGACCGATCCGTGGTCGTCCGAAGGCACAGCCGCGGCGACCGGCGGCATTCCCGGGGCCCGTGACGTGCCTGGAGCCTCGCCGCGTGCCCGGGCCGCCGGCGCGTTCTCGCGGGTGATACCGGCCGCGGCGTACGCCTCGTCCTCGTTGAGGGTTTCCCGGTCGAGCAGAGTGCGGGCGAGGGCGTCCAACTGCTCGCGGTGTTCGGTCAGAGTGGCCACGGCCTCGTGGTGGCACTCCTCGACGATGTCGCGGACCTCCTGGTCGACCAGTTCCCTGGTGGCCGGGGCGACGCCATCGATCCCCAGCGGCGATTGCTGCCCGGGTGGGGGCAGTACGGTCCGGGGGTCGATCGCCTCGGACATCCCCCACCGGCCGACCATCTGCCGGGCGAGGTTGCTGACCTGGTCGAGGTCGCTCTCGGCGCGGGTGGTCACATCGGCATACACGACCTCTTCGGCGGCGCGGCCGCGCCGCGCCCGCGCCTCGACGATACGTCCGCGCAGGTAGCGGCTGGGGTAGTTGTACCGGTCGGCCTCCGGCGCCCGGAACGTCAAGCCCAGCGCGTGGCCCCGCGGAATATCCAAGCCGCCGCCGGCCCCGGCGCGCCGCCACAGCCACACCATCAGACCGATGAACAGCAACGTCGGGCCGAAGCCGACCAGCAGCTGCTGCCCGTGCCCGTCGTCGAGTCCCTCCACCCGCCACGGTGGTATCGGCGCTCGGTCGTGACGAGGGCGTCGCCACAAGCCGCCCTGCTCCGACTCGCGGGTGACCCGGTCGTGTGGCCCGCTCGTCCCTGCCGTTGTCACCGACACGCACCTCCCGCGACCGGCGATGCCCACCAACAGTGCGTTGCGCGAGGCTTGCATCCCGCAACGCCGGCCGCCAGGGGCCAACGAACCGCCTACCAGAGGCCGAAAGTCCGGCGTGGGATCGAGACGGGCTGGATCAGTCGCCCCGTCCGACCGCCGACTCCACCTGTTCGCGGCCAGCGGGGGCAGCCCGTGGGCGAAGCCGGCAGCGGACGGGTGGCAGGCGCAGCACCCCGAGCGGGGCGCCACCGGCCATCGCCACCGCGCTGCGCGCTGGACGACGAGGCCGTGCTGGCCGACATGAGGTCGCCGCCACAGCGAGGGCGGGCATTGGCCCTCAGGTCTCTGGGACTTTCGGCTCTGCACAGCCGGGTGCGGGTGGGTCGATGGTAGGCGTGACAACGCCGACGCGAGGCGATCAACGTCCACAGTGGAATAAGACCAGTGACGGAAAGGACCGCTGGGAAGGAGAATTCTGTGATGAACCGACTCTCGGATGAACTCGGAGAGCTGTCCGTACGTGCGAAGAGGACCGAGGACGTCGTCGACGCCGCCGTAACGCAGGATCGGGAACGACTGCGGGCGCGGCTGGACACGTTGAAGTCCGCGGTCGACGACCAGAATGCCGATGTCGGCGAGCGCATGGCGAAGGCACGCACGGATGTCGAGACGAAGTGGGTCGAGCTGCGGACCACCCTGGACGGCCACTTCGCCGACATGCGGGCCAAGGCCCGACAACACAAGGTCGAGCGGGACATCCGGCGGGCCGAGCACCGCGCGGACGACGCCGAGCAGGACGCCGTCGTCGCGGTCGACTTCGCGCTCTACGCCCTCGACCAGGCCGAATACGCCATCATCGAGGCCGCCGTCAGTCGGGTCGAGGCCGACGAACTCGCCGCGCAGCACTGACCTCGGCTTCGTTCTGATCGAACACGCACGCATCGACCTCCCTGATCCTTGTTCGGCATGGAGGAGAAGATGAGATTCAGCACCAGCACAGGCCTCATGTGGAGAGGCATCCTCGCCATCGTCATCGGCATCGTCGCGGTTGCCTGGCCGGGCATCACGATCGGCGCGTTCGTCCTGATGTTCGCCGTGTACGCGTTCCTCAACGCCGGTATGGAACTGGCCCTCATGACCGCGTCCCGCCGCGCTGGGCCGGTTGTCGGACGCCTGCTGCTCGCCGTGATCAACATCGCCGCAGGTGTCCTGGCCATCGTCTGGCCCGGCCTCACGGCGTTGGTCCTCGTCATCATGGTCGCGGTCTGGGCGTTCATCGCCGGGATCGCTGAAGTCGTCCTGGCTTTCGGCCGCGGCGAAACCGCCGGCCAGCGAGCAATGCTCGCATTGACGGGCCTGGTGTCGCTCGCCTTCGCCGTGGTCCTGGCGTTCCGACCGGACGTCGGCGCCGTGGTCCTCGCCCAGGTCTTCGGACTGTTCAGCATCGTCTCCGGAATCTCCGCGCTCGTGGCCGCCGCCAACCTCCACACCCACGGCGGCCAGCCGCACACATCCTCACCCGCCCAAGCACACTGACGTCACCACCGACAGCCCGTCGCATCCGAGGACCGAAGACCTCACGTCCACCGCCTCGGGTGCGACGGCGTCGATGTGCGTCAAGGCCACGTGGTGGGCGTTGACGACCAGAACGTCGGTAAGCGCCCGTGCCGGCGTTGGGCATCGGGCCGGCCCCGAACGCGACGGGCACCCCGAGCGGAACCGGCGTGGCAGGAACGCGAGGGAGACCACCCGGCCGGTGACGGCCTGTGCCACCGCGCGGGCTCGTACCGCGTCGGTGACGAAGTTCAGGGTGTCGAACAATGCACGAAATGCCGACTCGCAATCCAAAAATGGTCCGTGGTGGGCCTGGACCCACTCCGGGTATGAGGGGCAGCACCATCGATCGTGCCCTGGAAATGAAAATAGGGTTCCGGCATGACCGAAAACGCCTCCCGTCCCCGATGCGTTCGCCGCGGCGCGGCGGCCCTCGCCGCCGGCACGGTTCTCCTCGGCTCCCTCGCCGCGTGCGACGCGGACTCGGTGAGCCCGCCGGCCACGGCGTCCTCGACCGCGCCCAGTACGACGGGTTCGCCCGCGGCAGCCCCCGATCCCACCCTCCGGACGGTCTCCAACAACGGCCACAAGCTGGCGTTCCATCTCACGCCGGGTCACCTTCCGGCGATCGTGCTGGACGCCGGCGGCGGCCTCGATTCCTCCTACTGGAGGGACATCGCGCCCAAACTGGCCCACGACACGGGGGCGGAGATCATCACCTACGATCGCGCCGGGTCGGGTGCCAGCGACGAGGTGTCCGGACCGTGGAAGGCGCAGGACGCGGTGTCGGACCTGGAAGCCGGCCTCACCCAACTGGGCGCCACCCACGACGTCATACTGGTTTCCCACTCGCTCGCCGGTGAGATCGCCACCTGTTTCGTGAACAAGAATCCGCACTGGGTCACGGGCGCCGTGCTGGTGGACGCCAGTCTGCCCGACTTGTACACAGACGCCGAAGTGGCCAGGATCGAGGCCGCTAACCAGGAACAGGTCGACGAGCTGAAGAAGCAGCCGTCCACCAAGCAGACCCGCCAACTCCTGGCCGTCGCGAGCGACTACGGCGACGTGCACCGCGCCTACCACCAGCTGTCCTGGCCGACCTCGATCCCGGCCACCGTCATCGTGTCGGCCAAGACGCCGTTCGACACGCCCGACGACGCGCAGCTGTGGCGCGACGCCCAGGCACACTTCGCCGCCGCCGCGCCGAACCGGAACCTGGTCGTCGCACAGAACAGCTCCCACGACATTCCCGTCGACCGCCCGGACGTCGTGATCACGGCCGCCGAGGACATGGCGAAGAAGCTCACCTGACTCCCGAACCGCCATCGCACTCGGCTCCGACGACGTCGGTGGCGGCGCGCCACGAGCGCGTCGCGCCGAGTCCCGACGGATACCGGATCATCTTGGCCGAGCTGAACTCTCGATCCGGCGGGCGACGCGGAACGCCCGTGCCATGTCGCCGGTGGAGATGCCGCACACGAGGCCGTATTCCGACTCGTTGGCGATCGTGACCGCCTCCTCCTCGGAGTCGGCACGGAGAGCCCGTCGGCGAGCGTCGGCCAACCGGGACAACGCACATCTCATGCGCCGGCTCGTGGTCTGCCAGCCGCCCGTCTGATCGCGTCAGTGCCGAGGCGGGTCGTCGGCGGCGATCTCCGGCGGCGTGATCGGGCGTCGGAGATCCGGCGGGGCGGAGGGATGGCCGCCTGGCAGCTCGGGGCCGCGGTAGCGCGGCGGCTCCGGGGGAATCGGTGACCGGCGTTGCCGGGGCTGTGGGGGAGGAAGCTGCCCGCGGCGCGGCGACACCTGCGTGTGCTGCTCGCGGACGTCGGGCGGCGGCTGCCGGCGCGGCGGCTCCTGGCGTTGCCGGGGCTGCGGCTCGCGACGTGGTTGCTGAGCGGGTGGCTCACGGTGCGGTTGTTCTCGGCGTGGCGGTGGTTCGCGGCGCCGGGCTTCGTCGGGCCGGCGCTGTGTCGACGGCTCGCGGCGCCGGCCGTTCTCCGGCGGACGCTGGCGGCGAGTCGGTTCCTGCTCGGCGACGCCCCGGAACTGCTCGGTGGGCATCTCGTCCTGGTCGACGCGCTTGCGGACCGGCGCCGGGTCTGCCGGCTCCGGCTCGGGTTCCGGCTCGACGATCTCCGGGACGGGGATCTTCTCCTGGCGGGCGATCAGCGCCGCCAGGACCGTGGTGATCGGCACGGACGCGACGAGGCCGATGCTGCCGACCAGGGTCCGCACGAGCTCCTGGGCGACGGTCTCGGCGGTGAGGACGTCGGAGACGCCCCGGCCGCTGGCGGCGTAGGCGAGCAGCAGCGGCAGGGCGGCGCCGGCGTAGGCCATCACGAGGGTGTTGACCGACGACGACATGTGGTCGCGGCCGATGCGCAGGCCGGCGGCATAGAGCTCGCGCCAGCCGAGCTTGGGATTGGCCCGCCGCAACTCCCACACCGCGCTGGTCTGCGTGACGGTGACGTCGTCCAGCACGCCGACGGAGCCGATGACGATGCCGGCCAGCAGCAGCCCGCGGGCGTCGATGCCGTGGCCGAGCACGGTGATCAGGTTGGCGGTGTCCTCGTCGAGGCCGGTGAGGTTGGCGACGGCGGAGAACAGCCAGCCGAGCACGCCGATCAGGCCGAGGCTGACCAGCGTGCCGACCACGGCGGTGGACGTGCGCGCGGACAGGCCGTGGGTCAGGTACAGCACCATGAACATGATCAGCGCGGCCCCGACGACGCCGACCGACAGCGGGTCCTTTCCGGCGAGCATCGCGGGCAGTACGAAAAGGACGATCACCACGAAGGTGAGCACCAGCGCGCCGAGCGCCTTCAGGCCCTGCATCCGGCCGAGGATGAGCACCGCGGCGGCGAACAGCACCCCCAGCAGTGCCAACGGGAATCCGCGCTGGAAGTCGAGCAGCTGGTACGAGCCGGGGTCGTTCGGGTCGCCGCCGTTGTAGCCGAGCACCACCTTGTCGCCGACGGAGAACCGCGGCGTGGACGGCTCGATCGGCATCGGCTCGGTGATGGTCGCCTGGTTGTCCAGCTGCACGGTGACGGACTCGCACTGCTTGGCGCCGCCGCCGTTGCCACCGCCGCCGCAGTTGCTGGCCACGACCTTCGTGACGACGGCGTGCTCGGTGATGGCGGGCCCGTCCACGGCGTTGCCGGCGGCGGTGTGCTTGCCCCAGGGATACAGCAGCACGGCGCCGACGATCGTCAGCACGGCGAGCGGCAGCAGCAGGCCGACCACCAGCCGGCGTACGCGTGCCGACGCCGGCGCCGCCGGTCCGTGGTTGTGCCCGTGCCCATGGCTCACCGCCACATCCTGACCGGTCTCGGTCTCGGGGCCAACGCGGGTGCGGTCATCCACGTCCTGGCTGACTCCGCAACCACCTGATCGGTTGCTCCGAACGCCGATTCGGTTGACGTTCGATCGAACATGTGTTCGACTGCTGGGGTGCGATGGGACGAGCAACGGGTGGACCGGGACGAACCGGCGCTGCTGGGACTGTCTGGACTTGTCAGGTCGGTGCGCTCGCCGGAGTTCGCGGGCGTGGTCTTCCATGAGGTGCGGGCCAAGAGCGTGCTCAACCGGGTGCCGGGCGGCTCGCCCATGCCGTTCAGCTGGACGGTCAACCCCTATCGCGGCTGCACGCACGGCTGTGTCTACTGCCTGGACGGGGAAACGCCTGTGCTGCTGGCCGACGGCAGCACGAAAACGTTGGCGCGCCTGGAGGTCGGCGACGACATCGTCGGCACGAACGTGGTCGGCGGCGAGCGGCGGTACGTGCGCACGAAGGTGCTGGCGCACTGGCGCACCGCCAAGCGCGCCTACCGGATCACCCTGCACGACGGCACGGAGATCGTCGCCAGCGGCGACCACCGTTTCCTCACCGCGGACGGCTGGCGGCACGTCACCGGCCCGATGCGGCCACACCTGACGGTCGGCACGGAGCTGGTCGGAACCGGGGCTTTCGCCTTACCGCCGGAGGAAACCGAGAGCTACCAACGGGGTTATCTCTGCGGCATGGTCCAGGGTGGTGGCACGCAGGGCTTCCGCGTGGCGCTGGCCGGGGCCGAGGGCATCGACCGCACCGAACGCTACCTGTCCGAGCTGGGCACCTCGGCCGTGCCCGACGAGTTGCCGCTGGCCCCCGGCCTGGACTGGCACAAGGGCCTGCTGGCCGGCATCTTCGACGCCCGCGGCAGCGTTTCCGACGGCGTGGTCAGGATTTTCACCCGCGACGCGCGGCTGCTGGACGCGATCAGCCTGGCGCTCAAGGAACTCGACTTCGAGCACAGCGTCACCGAGAACCGGCGGGCGGTCGTGCTGCACGCGGATCTGGCCGAGCGGCTGCGTTTCCGGCAGACGGTCGACCCGGCGATGGCCAGCCGGCTCGCCGTGGACGGCGAGCTCGTGCCGGCCGCGAACCTGACCGTGACGAGCATCGAGCGCCTGGACGGCCGTCGCCTCTACGACATCACCACCGGCACCGGCGATTTCATCGCCGACGGAATCGTCAGCCACAATTGCTCGTGTTCACTCCCAGGACACACACCTGACGCGGTACCGTCAGGGTGGGACGGGAGTCGAGATGACCAGCAGCAGCCAGCGTCCGAAGAGGACAGAGGACATCTTCCCTGAGGCCCTGTCGGGGGACAGGGCCTACCTGGTTGATGGCGACATGTCCCGCCAGCCTTGCGTGTTCTATTTCCGCAAGTCCATTGGAGACGACTTCGCCACCCAGGTACTCCGATGTTTGCAGTATGCACGAGGGGCGGGTCTGCGGCTTGACACATCGGTGGGCATTGAAGGCGTCTACTACGATGACGATAAGTCAGGCTCGAAAGATATCGAGCGTCCAGGCTATGACCACCTCATGTCGGATGTTATGTCTGGCGCGTTGTCTGGACGCTTCATTATTGTGCGAGATCAGGACAGGCTCAGTCGTAGGGAGTCCTCCGTTCTTGAGGAGTACCATGTAATCACCGAGCTGTCTAAGGTTCGGACTTTTTCTTCGGATGGCCGTGAAATTAAAGATGACCTGACGACCGGCATTATGGCCGTTTTGGCGCGTTCTGAGGCTAAGATTATTGGTCATCGGCAGCGAGGTCGGAAGGAATTCCGGGCTATCCAAGGTATGCCCCCGGCTAGTCGTGTAAAGCGGATTGGTTACACGCGCGGGTATACCGCAATAGATTGGGAAGAAGCTAAGATGCTTCGGCGTGCTCGCGCAAAGGTGGTTGCTGGACGGTCATTGTCGGGAATTGTCAAAGAAATGAAAGAGCAGGGTATCGTTAAGCCGAACGGCAAACCCTACCTTGTTGCGGACTTGGGTAGGCTGTTGCGGAACCCTGCCTATGCTGGATTGCGCGTATTTACGCGAGACATTGAAATTGAAGGGAAAGTTATCCCCAAGGGAGAAGTTGTCGCCAGGGGTGAATGGCCACGGATATTTACCGAGGACGAGCACTACGAAGTTGCCGCGATACTGGCGAAAAACAAGTCGTTTTCGGCCGATCATGGGCCAAAATATCTTTTGGCGGGGATTCTCGTCTGTGCTGAATGTGGCACTAGGATGTCACACGGATGGAAGCCTAGCGGTAAGAAGCGCAAAGATGGATCTAAGGTTGTTATTCCTAACTACCATTGCCAGATTTCGCGCGGTGGTTGCGGAAGGGTCTCTAGAAGTGCTCGCGCGCTAGAGTCCTTTTTTCTAGATCTGACTTACAGGGCAATTAAGCGCCTGCCTGTTGTGGTTGAGAAAGTTGTAGATACGACCGGGGATGAGATACGTCGCCAACAGCGTAAGATTGACGACGCGGTGAAGGCTTTCAAGGATGACGCGATCGACATCGTCACTCTCGCCGATATTCGTCAGGATGCTCAAGCGAAAATCGCTTCTCTGAAGAAAGAGCAGAAGGTGAAGCCTAAGCCGCTGCCTATAGATGACGCAGATGCATTCTTGAATTCTAAGGATGTTGGTAAGCAGCGCGACACTATTCGGCGGTTCTTTCCGGTTGTTGGCGTCAAGCCCGCCGGAGGTAACGGTGTGAGGTTTCATCCCGATCAGCTGGTCTTTCCGGAGGATGCCAAGTAGGTCATACAAAAAGGCCCTCGACTGTAACAGTCGAGGGCCTTTTTGTATGACCTACTCGAAAATTGTTCGAATGTCTCTCGACTTGGCTTCATCGAAGAATCCTCTAGCTTCTAGTCTGTCAAGAAATCTGTCGGTCCAAAGATCCTGCTGTGTCGCTGTCGACGACCGCCGCTGCGGCGGCAACGCACTGGGCCTCTCTGACTTGGCCGCAGGGCGTTCGGATGCGTCGCCCGGCGTGTTACCCCTCGGGTGGCGTGCCAGTCGCTGTGCGGGCGGCTGAGACCGTCGCGTGGAGGTGCGCGGCCGAGGCTCGGATACCTGGTTTCCGTCCGACGGCTCTGCCGTGTCAGTAGGGCTGGTCGGTTCGGCTGAGGCATGGTCGGCACTCCCGTGCGTGTCTGTGGTGGTCGGCTGTGACGGCGTGCGGGCTTCTGTCGCAGGCGGCCTAGTTCGCCCCGGTTCGGGGACGGATGGACGGGTTGGTGGTCTACCTGACCACCCGTCCCGGACCGTGTTTTCGCAGCTCAGAGGTTGTGAAGACCCGTCCGTGCCACTTGGGACGGGTGGACGGGTTGCGGGCCGGTTTGGGACGGGTTGCGTGGCGGCACCGGACGGGTTGCCGGGGCTACCTGCCATCGTCGTCACCGGCCCCGTAGTCGCCAGCAGGGGCGCGAGCTGCCGCAACCGCCGCCCGGATGGCGGCTGTGTGGTAGCCACGCACCCGCCGTTCCGTCCCGTCGTCTTGAGGTGCGTAGTCGCGCGCTGACTGGCACCCCAGTTCCCGCATCTGCCGGCCGAACGACGTCGGCTCAGCGCTGAGCGCCTCGACCAGTTCGGCGGTCGGCACGAACTCCCGTTCGTCGATCTCCTCTCCGAGATACTCCACGACCGACGCCAACGGTTCCGGCAACGCCGGGTCGTCGGCCGGTGCGCCGGTCTCGACTGCGCCACCGGCCCCCAGCGCCTTGACCACGGCCGCCGCGTCGATCGCCTGCGTCGTGAAGTCGCCGACGGCCTGACCGGCCAACGTGCCGGCAACCTCCCGCAACGCCCGACCCCGGGCGCAGACCTCCCGCCATTGCGCATTTGGCATGTAGTAGGTGCGCACCGTCATAGCGAGCACCTCGGCACCGGCGTCGGTCTCGCCGTCCGGTCGCAGGATGCCTACGCCCTTGTGCGAGGGCAGCAGGGTCGAGGCGTCGTAACCTCGGGTGTTCATCTGCTCCCCGAGCACGATGTTCGAGTCCCGCCAGTCCATCACCCGCAACGCCAACCGCGACCCCAGCACCGCCCGCAACCGGGACGGGATCGTGGTCGAGTCCGGTCGTTGCGTCGCCAGGATCACCACGATGCCGGCTGCCGGGCCCTTGCGTGCGAGGTAGGTCAACAGGTCCGCGATGTACTCCCCGAGAGTCATCTTCTTACCGCCAACCCGTTGCGGCGTAGGGTTTTCCAGGAAAACCTGCACCTCATCGATGACTACCGCGGTAACCGGCATTCCCAAGTGGACATCCCGCGAGATCGTCGGCGTGATCTTCGACTCCGGGCACAGCTCATCGTCCAAAGTGGCCATTCGGGCGAACCGAGCCTGAACCTCCGCCACCAACCCAATCAAGTTGTCCCGCAACACTTCCGCGTGCTCCAACTCGTCCCCGCACACGAACCGGTACGCCACCTGCTCCGCTGCTTCCCAGTCCTTTCCGCCCTTCCCGTCGAACAGGTACAGCCGCGTGTACGGGTCCAACACCAGGCCGGCCACCGCGTTGCGGGTCGCGAATGTCTTGCCCTGCCTAGGAATCGCACCCACCAGAAGCGACGTCCACACGATAGGAAGATCAATGCGGCGCCCACGGGCGTCCCGCCCAAACGGGACCGGGCGCCACACGTCCCACCACTCCACATCCACCAACGGCGACCGCAACGGCGGACCCGAATACGGGTCCTCATCGGCTACCCACAAGGAAACCCGACCCGCGTGGCCGCCCCGACCCCGCACCCGCTCGGCGATCAGCTGAACCTCATCTACCGCCAACGCCGACGCCAACGCGTCCCGATGCTTGATCACGTCCGCCGCTTTGCGGGTCGCCGGCAGGTCGACAGTGATCGCCCATCCGTCGCCGACCCGGGCGGCCCGTTCCACCAACCGAAGTGACTCGTCCTTGCCGATCAGCTTGGCGTCACGGAACGCGTCTACCAACACCTGCGGGTCCATCGTCCACGTCAGCGTGCGCGGCCCGGACAACACCGGTTTGCGCCCGGGAGAACCGTCCTTACGTCGCCCAGCGATCGCCAACGCCACAGCCGTCACAGCACTGGCGACCCACAGTGCACGATCACCGAACATCAGATCGGCGACCAGCAGCGCGACCGCTGCGGCCGCGATCACCGCGCCGGTGACCTTCCACCGGAACAACGTCAGTGCGCGGATCTCCACGAACTTGTCCGACAGCTTCTCGGCCTGCTCGGCGGCGTCGCGGTAGTCGTGTACGCGAACCCATCGACGCCAACCGCGCAACGCGACGACCAGGCCCCGGGTGACCGCGCCGACGAACCGCCACGGGCAGCGCAGTAGCCACACCACGGCGTCCTTGCCGCCTTGCCGCGCGGCGTGCTTGCTCTTGAATACGGCCGGCACGTGTCGTGAACGCTGCCACCAGTTCATGAACCGCCGCGTGAACGTCGGGCGCGGCGCGGGCGGATTCTCGTCCACCAGCTCCCCGTCATAGACCGGCCCGAACCGTTCGACATCCTGGGTCCGCGCCGCCACCGGAAGCGCGTTCGCGGCGGCCGTACCGCCCTTCTCTTGCGACGTGGTCACTGGGCGGCCTCCGCCCCGTTCACGGCCGCCTCAGCCCGCAACGCGGCCGCCAAGCGTGACGAGAGGCCCCGAGAACAGCCGGTGGCCTCCCGCACCCACGCGGGCGTCACCACCACGTCCGGCGTCCACGCGGCACGGGCCGCCGTCAGGTAGTCCCCGAACGACGTCCGCCGCACCGCCGGCACCGACTCAGTCTCGGCCGGTACCGGCACCTCGGCGGCGGCCGGCACCGATGGCGGCATGGGGGCGTTCATGAACGCTGCCGCGATCGCCTGCCCCAACTTGTCCCGCAAGTCGGTGACTGCCTCGGCCGCGACGAACACCACCAGCGGCGGCACCGAATGCAGTACCACCAGCGCGGGGGAACAGGCCGTGAACGCCTGCCACGTGTTCATCACGTACGTGGCCGCGAGCGTGAACCACTTGGCCGCCCGCACCCACCCGCCGGTCCGCACCCGGTACCGGGCGGTCACCTGCTCCGCCCGCAGAATCGCCAACAGGACCAGCGACACCATCGGGTCCAACAGCCACGCCGTCCACCACGGCAGCGACCACACCAATGCGCCGTTCGCGGCGAACTGCTGCACGTTGGCCATCGTGAACGCCAAACCCAACAGGATCCCGGTCCAGCACAGCCGGTCCACCTCGGCGGCGACGTGCTCGACCGGTTCGGCCCCACCGGCGGCCGATACCGGCCGCCGGCCCTGCTGTGTCTCGGTCATCGGCGACCACCGCCCCGACGGCGCGGCATGTCGTGCGTGGTCACGGTCAACGCCTTGGTGATCGTGTACGACGCGAACAACGCCGGCAGACCCAACACCGTGAGCACCAACCACAACTCCGGGCCATGGGTGAGCACAACCCACTGAACCCCGCCGATCAGACCGGCGGTGAACAGCACCCGCCCGAACAGCGACACCAACCGCGCCCCCGACCGCGCCGCATCCGCCGCCGCTTTTGCGCGGCGGGCACCGGTCCGCCAGACCAGTAGCAACACCAGCAGCGCGCCGACACCGGCCATGATTTCCACCGGGCTCAAGCTGATCGTGGTCATGACCGACCACCCGCCCGTCCGGCGTCGTCGCGCCGGTCACGCCAGTGCAGGTACACCGCGCGACGGCCGGCAGCGCTCAACGGGCCCCACACGCTCCCGATCGCGTAACCGTGGGTCCGAAACTCCCACTCCAAACACTCCCGCTGCACGGGGCACCCGGCGCAGATCGGCGCAGCGAGCTCCCGATCCGCGCCGTCGTCGCCGGTCCACTCCGGCGTGCCGCCGCTGGTGGCCAGCCAGCCACACGCGCCCTGGTAACGGACGGCGTGCTCCAGTGCGTCTTCCGAGACGGCGGCGTAGTCGTCCAGCTCGGCCGCGACGTCTGCGAAATGCTGATCGTTCATCGGGACGCACCCCCGACCGGGCGGTCCGCCAGATGCGCGATGATACAAACGGGGACCATCAGGCGGCCCCTCCGCCGAACCACCGGCAGCCATCCGAGCCGGATGGCGCGGCGCACGCTGGCTTCGCTGCGACCGGCCAGCGCCGCTACTTGGGCAATAGAAATCAGGTCAGAACGCGAAAACTTCATTGTGATTATCCCTTGCTTGACGGTTCCGGCCCGTCGATTTGCGGGCCGTTGCCATCAAGTAAGCCGCCGGACGGCGGTAACCACTATGTCGCGCAGAGAATACCGTGATGTCGGAGTAGGAATACCCCAGGTTGAGCGCACGTTAAGAGGCGACGATATTCTCAAAAAGAATATCGCAGCCCGTATATGCTTGGTGGGGATGTTGATCTACGCTTCAACTTGAAGCGCCAGCCAAGTGTGCTGCTCGGCGGCGTTGTTGATCTAGTGCCCGGCGATAATCTCACGCAGTAGAGCGCGGAACTCGCTGCCAGCGTTGGGCCCGTAGGTCTCAAGCTCATGCGCTAGCTCACTGCCCACCATGATTAGCGAGGGGAGGCTCTGGCGGTTGCTCTGTAGCGCCGCGATGCCCATCGTGTTCGCCGCTTCGATGTCGCCCTTGCGGGCGGCAATCACGGCAAGGGTAAGCTGCGCTTCCTGGCTCCTCATTGGAGAGGTGACGACACCGTCCGGGGTCACGCTACGTCGGATCACCTCTTCTGCGTTCCGCTTCGCTAGCTGATCCTCGCCAACGATTCGATAGGTGTCCATCGCGTAGAAGTCCCACTTGTCCGGGTCGACAACGAAGTGGTTCTCGGGTCGTTCCGGATAAGGAAGTTTATCGAGTAGCTCGCGTCCACTCTCAAGTGCTGTGTGAACCTCGCGCGGCATGCCCATTCGTGCATAGGCTTTCGCCTGTTGCCCGTAAAGCTGTACGGCCACCGATTGTGAGGGTGCGAGTGTAGCGCCCGTCTCTGCTGCCGAAATCGCCGCGCGATAATTTCCGGCGGTCAGGTGGAACCACGAAAGCATCTCGTAGCCCCATCCCACAATTGCCATCTCGCCGGACTCCCTGCCCAGTTCAAGGGCCATGCGTCGTGTTGCCTCGGCCGAGCGCGCATCCCCCAGGTCGTACTCAAGGCACCCGACGAGAAGCGCCAACATGCCCGCCTCGTTCAGTATGTCGCGATGCTGGGCAAGGGTGAGGCGATTGTCAAGCAAGTCTGTTACCTTGCTCAGCCAATCCCTGCTGGTGTCCATTAGTTCGCGGGCATCCCTGTGGGCGTAGTCGCAACACAGCTGCTCGACCGTAATTCTTAGTGCGTCCAGCGTGGCCGGATTGATTGAGGACGACCGTACGCGCTGGATCAGTTCGAGCGTATCCATGCCGGTGTTTGCGACAAGGATTTCATCTCTGCTCTGAGCGACTACTACGGCACCATCTTTTGGGCCTGTTTGCTGGCCTGGGATTCGCAACCTGCTTTGCCCTGGAAAGTCAAACCACAGCATGTGCTGTGGAAGGTGAAGCGCCCTTGCGTAGTTGCGTAGTGTGTCGAGGTTTTGCTCAGGTTTGCCGTTTTCGAGCTTGCTCACCTGCGCCTGTGTCAGACCGAGCCAACGGCCGAGTAGCTCCTGGTTCAGCGCCTTGCCGAACAATTGAAGGTGTCGCGGGTGATTTCTGTACGCCCGAAATACCCTTCCGATATGCTGGCTATCAAACGCGGCGCGAAATTCGGGGGTCTCAAAAAACTCGTCCCTGAGCTGGGCAGGTGGGGTCCGCAGCTGGTCACGCTGCTCCCTGAGGCATCGGCCGCATAGGCGCGCGGTGTTGTCGGCCGCGAGGTGCGCCCCGCAGCCCTGGCACAGACGTCCGCCGCCTGATGTAGCGGACTGCTGTTCCCCCTGGTGGCCGAGTGAACCCATGTGATCTCCGCGCCTCCCGCCGACATCCCCACTGACCAGCGTACATAGCGTCGCGAGTGCCCACCAGTGGGGTGAAGTCGGGGCGCCGGGCCGGCGTCCCGACCTCGGCATATTCCGGCTGCGACATAGCCCATGCTCAGATCGATATAGACCTTCGCTCTAGTCGCCGAAACCATCAATATCTGCAATTAGCTTGACGTGGCCTGACGAGACGTGAAGGAAGAGTCTAAATGGAGTTGGCGAATGCCGGTTCGGTTGACGACCGGCACACATGATTGTCACAGCGTCGCTTACCACGGGCTTGGCAAGGGTGTCCCGCGGCTTGGCTGAATCTCGCGCCTTGATAGAGGAGATTCTTAGTGTTGAGCACGCCAACTGGGAATCCACGCTCGCTGTCGGTGATGTGGAGTTTTACAGCAGCAAAGAAGGTCCTTACCCCAATAGTCAGATGCGTGTCAGCGCTTCGCCGTCAGCGGGCTACGCGGCTCTCAACTATATGGACCACGACGATCCGCAGCACCCAATTTTCAACTCGTTCAACCCGAGGCGGCCGCTACCGGAAGTCTTCTTGATCTTCAACGGCAGTACCGGGGCTGTATTTCCTCGGACCGCCGCCATACCGATCGTGGACGCTCGGAGAGCTCTGGTCGAGTGGATCGAGACACGTACTCGGCCTACTTGTATCGAATGGAGACCTTTCGACCTCTACTAGCCGAACGATATGTCAGCCAGGAAGTGGGATCGTGGATGCATTGGGATTATTCGCCGTAAGGAGGTCGGCGGTGGTGAACGTGCCTGAGTCGATGGTGACGCGATGGGAGGGCGTCTACCGCTATTACGAGCAGGCAAACAAGGTCGCCGGTTCTGGTCGGGTGAACGCCGTTGTTGTGGCGGACATGGTGCGTGCCTCGCGAGAGGTGGCGGCGGCGTGGCGAGTTTTCACGCGGGTGGATGGCTTGCCGTGGTGGGTGGTGGCTGCGGTCACCACTGCGGCTCAAGCGTTCGACACGCAGGCTCGCGAATGGGAGCGGCGTTTGCCTGAGCGAGGTGATCAGCCATGAGCGACAACAAGAGTCAACAGTCCACCGTGGAAGTTCTGGCCGATGCAGGACTGGAGGCATTGGCGACGACGTGGCCGGTGGCGGAAACGGGTGAGGAGATGGACGACATTGTGGACGGTACGGGACCCGGGGGTGATCAGTGATGGCTCGTGATCATCTGGCACCACAGGTCGCCGTGCCCGGTGTTGATGCACGGGTGCCGGTGGAGAACTTGGCCGGTGTGGTGTTCGAGTACTCGCCGGATCGTCGGCGGCTGCGGGTCCGGGTTCCGGTGGCGTCCAGCGGGGTCGTGGTGGATCTGTCGCGGGCGGCGGCGCTGGATCTGGCCGAGAAGATCGGTGCGCGGGCAACGGAAATGGCGGATCCGGAGGTCCCCGTCCAGCAGTGCGTGTCCTGGTCGGAGATCCTCGGGGGAACGGAGAGAGGGCAGTGACGCAGCGGTCGGCGTGGTCTGCCGTCTGGCCGGCATCGTCGGTGGGTGCGATGTGCGGACTGGCCAAGGATGAAGTCGATGCCCCCGCAACGGATCCGTTGGCGGAGTTGGCCGGCACCCTCGGCACGGAGGTGCGGGAGGTGCGCGAGGGGTTGGGATGGTCGCGGTGGCTGCTCACCTGCTACTCCGGCACGTCGCGGTCGTTGTTGACGCGGCTGGAGGAGGGCACGGCGCTGCCGTCGGTGGCGGCGTTGACGCGGCTGGCCTCGGCGATGGGCAAGCGGGTGTGGATCACGCTGGTGGACGAGCGGGAGGCGCTGCCGGCGCGCGCTCAGGAACGGAAGGTGAAGGGCGAGTGAGCGGGCAGCGTAAGGCGGACATGGTGGAGGCCGGAATGAGGTCAGCGCGGCGGCGTGTGGACGCGCTGGATCTGCTGATGATGTTGATGGACAGCGACTACGTTCCCGCCGGAACGTCGACGGCTCGGGTGCAGTGGTGGTGTTACTTGTCGTTCGTGGCCTCGGGTCTGGGAGCGACGACGAGGCGTGTGCGGTCGATGTTCATCGGTGAACTGGACACGTTGAACACTCGGCTGGACGGCCAGTATCCGCACCTGCAAGGCGAAGAACCGGCGAACGCGGAGGAACTGGCGGGCATGTCGGCGGGGGATCTGCTGGCGTGTCTGCTGGAGATGGACGGCGAGCCGGACGACCCGGAGGAGTTCGTGTCGTGGGCGGTGACCCGCCGTCACGTGTTGGGGCTGATCGAGGACCGGTTGGCGCTGTGCTGTGAGGCGTGGGAGGGGCTGGAGGCCAACGCCGATCAGCGGAGCCGGGCGGCGCTGCGGGTGAACGCACACAGCGAGCAGCGATCGGGCACGCGAACGGGGTTCTAGTAGTGGTGGGCGGTGGTGGGCGGTTTTCCCGCTGTGGGGGCGCGCGTAGTGGCGCGTGATAAGCCGGGGCAGGCGCGGCGGGATGCGCAACGCGATATGGCCGCAGAAGGGTTTGCCCCCAAACGGTGTCAACACTCGAACTGTGACTACAGCTACAACTTTCCTGGGGATGGCACCGAGGACGTTACCAAGACCTGCACCGACTGCTTCCAGGTATGGAAGTGGACGAACGGCAGGCGGAGCTAGGCTCCTTGGCTTGATACGCCCCCGCGTTCGGTACGCCGAACACGGGGGCGTCCTGTTTCCCTTCTACTGCAACGGTTTGTACCCTGCCGGTAGGCCCGTGAGTGCCTTGAATGGCACTGGCGCGGTTACGTCCCACACGGGCTCTTGCTTGGTGTTGACCAACGTGGTCGACACGCGCGCTAGGTGTACACCTTGGTTCGTGAGCCCCTCGTCCAGCAGCAACGCCGCCAGCTCGGTGCCTGCGTCGATCCCGTTGGCTCGGATGAACAGGGCGCAGCTTCCACCCCACCCCACCGCCGCAAGCGGGACCATCGTCTGTGAGTGCACCCTGCACGGTACGGGCGGATTGACCGGGCGCGTTGTGATCATGGTGTCGTTGACGTCTGTCAACCGGTCCTGACCTGCCCTTACTTGGTGCTCATCGAACATGTGTGCGAGTATTACCCCTTGTGTGACACCTCCGCCACCCCCGCTGGCGTCACACGTGGGTGAGGGTCGTCTCGGCAGCCTCCGAACCGTCTGGGACGACTCTGAGGGAGGCGGGTTCTGCGGCTGGGGAAGCGGCCGCAGAACCCGCCTTCCGGTGGCGTGTCGGGTAAGGGTGCTGAACAGAGAGTGATGACGATGGCCGGGAACCCCTGGGACACACGCCCCGTGTTGGAGTTGGACATCACGGCGGCCAAGGTGTTCGTGGAAGTGTCGACCCAATCGCCGAAGCAAGGTGGACGATGGTTGGTGTTCCCAGACGTGGTCTGGTGGGAACTTCCTGACGGTGGTGGGTACCGGAAGTCGGTCTACGCGCCAGACTCCTTCCCTGGCAAGGGCTTCACGTCGGCGGGATAGTTGCAGCAGCACGACACCACCGCCACACACTTGCGGCCGCAGGGCTTCCGGCGTTTCATGCCGTTCAGCTGTGCTCTACAGTGCCGAAGGGCCCTCGCCCGGTGGCTGCTGTCGGCCGCACGATTGGTTGGTTCCTCACCGAAAGGGGGCGACACCAGGTGCCCACCCAGACGCTGCGGCGCTTGTGCACGCGGTTGCGTGGGGCTGCCGCGCAGAGCACGACTCCCTGGCCCCGCTGAGCACGTGCACAGCGATCGGTATGCCGCGATTGCCGCCGCGATCGGCAGGCAGGCCGCCGCCGAGGGGGTGCCGGTTGGGATCAGACACATCTGCCGGGCCTGCGCCCAAGTGGTGGGCGTTGACGGGGTGAGCTTCTGCACTGCCGGGGATCTGGGCGCGGCCGAGCCGGTCTACGCGACCGGCGTCGGCGAACGTGCGGTGGAACTGGAGGTCACCGTCGGCCGGGGGCCAGGTGTGCAGGCATTGGTCACGGGCGAGGAGGTGCTGGTCGGCGACCTGACCCGTCGCAGCTGTCGGGAGCGCTGGCCGGTGCTGGTATCGCAGCTGGCGCCGTTGGGTGTGCAGGCCGTGTTCGCCTTTCCGCTGGTCATGGGCGAGGTGACAGTCGGGGTGCTGGAGCTCTACCGCGTCCGTCCGCTGCCGCTGAGCGCCGACGAGGTCGCCGACGGGCGTGTGTTCGCCGACTACGCCTTGGCGGCGCTGTTGGGGGGTACGGACGATGAATCATCTGGACATCACCTGGACGGCATGCTCGCGGGCTCGTTGGCTCAGCAGTGGGCCCGCGTTCACCAGGCTGTGGGTGTCGTGTCGACGCAGTTGGGAACCGGGCTGACGCCGGCGTATCAGCGGTTGCGGGCGCACGCGTTCGTCACCGACCGTCCGCTCCGTGAGGTCGCCGATATGGTCCTGGAAGGTTGGCTCCGCTTCACACGGTAACCACGCTCGCTAGGGGCTGGCTCCTTGCCGCCGTGTGTCGACGGGCGGACGCTCGCCAGCCATCGGAAGGTGCTGCGGCCGATCGAGATCACGGGTCTGGACCAGCTTCTACCGCTGGCATGCCGTGTAGCTGACGATGAGGTATCCGATCTGTTGCTGGCGTTCCAGTTCGAGGCGGCCGACCCGAGGGCCGGGGGGCGGCGCATCCCGATCACCGAGTACTCCGGACCAGTCCAGTTCGCATCCGTCAGCCACAACATGTTCGCCGCCACTCGCAGACAGGGCACTCCCCGGGACAAAGGGTGAGTTGTACCGGTCGTGGTCAGTGACGCGCGTTGCTAGCTGGCCGACTGCCGTTGCGCAGTTCGGCGCACCGATCGAGTTTGCGAACTGCGCGGCGGCCGTGGGTGAGAACAGAGGGCAGCCCCGCAAAGGGGCGTTCTTGGCGATCGCGCCGACGAGGGCCAAAAGCACCTCGTTTGGCGTGTGGGGCAACGCATCGGCAGCCTCGAATCGTTGTTGCTGCTCGGCTTGCTGGCGCTGCTGCTCGGCGGTGTTGCGTTGTTGGATGTCGTAGCCCAAGCCGCCGGCTATGCCAGCGATGAGGCCGGCTGCACAGAGCGTGACCACGAACGCGCTCAGCCGCCGCGTTCGGAGCAGGTGGATTACGGCGATCGCCACAGCGGCCGCGCCGAATGCTAGGGCGCATGCCCAGGGTCCGGCATCGTTGGCCAGCCATCCCGTCGCGACCACGCCCGCCGCATACGCATCCCACCCGCGCAGTAACCGATCTATGCGCGCCAGCCGTGCCACTAGCCAGCCGCCGACGATGATTGCGGGCTGCCACCACGACCAGCCAGCGAAAGGCACCAACAACGCCGCCACTACGATTAGCGCCATGGCGGAATCACGCCGGGATGGCACCTTTAGCCGACGGTGCGCTACCGGCTCAGCCGGGAGGTGGTCAGGTGTTGCCGTCCCTCCACTGTGCCCCGCGACCGCGATCGACGCTCGCTGATTTCGCAGGTAGACAAGCCCAGCGCTGTAACTGCGGCTACCGTGGACGGCGTGGAACGAGTCCGTAGGGGGCGGGTGCTGCTACCGATCGGTATAGCTGTGATGGCGCTGGTCGGTGGTGGGTACTACTTCGCGGACACGGTCTTTGCCCCCGCAGACAATGGGGACAACGGGGTTCCGCCTGGTGCTGGCGTGCCACTACGCGGGCCCGCAAATCCGGTCTACGCGGTCACGTCGGTATATGCGGCGATTGCTGCCGGAGATCCCGGCAAGGTGTGCCCCGACCTGTTCACAGACCAAGGGCGCGCACAGTTCGCCCATGACATAGGGGCCGGGGCTGCGACGTGTGACGACGCAGTGCGGGCAGCAGCCACGAAGGTCACGAACGGCGATGCTTACGCTGGTCTCAGCGTGCCGTTGAGCGCGGTGCACCTGGTCGGGGCGTCATCGGCCACCGTCTACTCTTGCGCGGTCGACGTCAGTGGAGGCCCGAAGTTGGGTGCCTTCGTGCTCGCCAACACCACCAACGGATGGATCATCGTTGGGCATCAACCCGACCCGGATCCTTGTCCGCAACCCGTTGGGGGATAAGCGAAACTGTGCGCGGCGCACGCCTGAACGCCGCAGATGCGCGGTGTGATTCTGGCCCCAAACGGGTGTGTGTCCTTGCGCGGACCACAACTGTTTCGCCCGCAATACGCACACCTATCTGGATCTGGATTCCGGGCACGACTTCGACAGTCAGGTCGTGGTGAAGGTCAATGCCGCGGAAGTGTTGCGCGCCAAGCTCTCCTCGCCGCGCTGGACTCGTGAGCACGTCGCGATGGGCACCAACACCGACCCCTATCAGCGGGCCGAGGGCCGCTACCAGCTGATGCCCGGCATCATCCGGGCGCTGGCCGATTCCGGCACCCCGTTCTCCATTCTCACCAAGGGCACCACGATGTCCCGGGACATTCCGCTGCTGGTGGAGGCGAGCAAGCGGGTGCCGGTCGGGCTGGGGGTGTCGATCGCGTTGCTGGACAAGGAGGTCCACCACACCCTGGAGCCCGGCACGCCGAGCCCGCAGGCGCGGCTGGAACTGGTGCGGCGGGTCACCGACGCGGGCCTGCCGTGCGGTGTGTTCATCGCGCCGGTGCTGCCCGGGCTCACCGATTCGGCGCAGCAGCTGGACGACCTGCTCGGCGCGATCGCCGAGGCCGGCGCCACCGGCGTGACCGTGCTGGCCCTGCATCTGCGGCCGGGCGCCCGGGAGTGGTTTGCGCAGTGGCTGAAACGGGAACACCCGTCATTGATCCCTGGCTATCGCCAGCTCTACGGCAACAACAGCTACGCGGACCGCCGCTACCGGCGGCGGCTCGCGGAACTCGTGAAACCGTTGGTGCGCAAGCACGGTCTCGAGCCAAAGGTCGCGAGGGACGCCGCCACCGGCGTGCCCGGCGCGGAGGACGACGCGACCTGGCCATCTGGTGCGCTGCCGGTCGACTCGGTGGCCCCTGTCCACCGAGTCGACCAGGAGCAGCTCACTCTGTTGTGACTACGGCTTGCGGGCGATGCCGCCGACGATGCAGTACTGCACCGGGTCCAGCGGCTTGAGCTCCGGGCCGTCCGGCCACCACCGCGCGCACTCCACGACGCCCGGCTGGACCATCTCCAGGCCCGGGAACAGGCCCTCGATCTGCGCCCGGGTGCGGAACACGCCGCTGCCCATCGGGCTGTGCACGAACACGTCCTCCATGCGGCGGGCGAGCTCGCTGTACTCGTCGGTCTGCGGGTCGTAGAAGTGGCTGATGCCGACGTACGAACCCGACGGCAGGGCATCGATGTAGGTCTGCATGATGTCCTGCGGCGACCTAGCGCCGTCGTAGTGGTGGATCGTGCCCATGTGGAACAGGGCCAGCGGCTCGTTGAAGTCGATGTACTTGCGGACGACCTCGTCCTGGAGCACCTGCTCGGGCTCGAAGATGTCCGCCGCGCTGAAGTGCGTCTGGTCGTTCTCCTCCAGCAGCGCGCGGCCGTGCGCGATCACCACCGGGTCGTTGTCCACGTAGACGACCTTGGACTCCGGGTTGATGCGCTGCGCCACCTGGTGGGTGTTCTCGGCCGTGGGCAGGCCGGAGCCGCAGTCCAGGTACTGGGCGATGTTGGTCTGGCTGGCGATGAAGCGGGTCGCACGGATCAGGAACGCCCGGTTGTCGTAGGCCAGCAGCGCGGCCTCCGGGGCGACCGACTTGACCCGCCGGAACACCTCCCGGTCGATCTCGTAGTTGTCCTTCCCGTTGAGAAACGCGTCGTAGACCCGGGCAATGCTGGCCTTGGTCGTGTCGATGTGCACGGGGGCTTTGGGAACAGGCATCTCCGCCTCGCAGACCGTCAGGGTGGCTCCTCCGACCGAGCGAGTAAGCCTATTGGTGCGCGGGCACTGCGGTAAACGGCGGTGCGCTGTCGGCTCGTACCCTGGTCGGTGTACGTTGAGTAGTCGGGTTCGCCGGCAAAAGGCCCTGATGGAAGCACCTGGGGAGGGGCCGGAAAGCCGGGCGGATCCGGGTGCAGAGGGCGTATGGGAGGAGCCGTAATGGCCGCGATTGACCCCACCAATTCATCCGAAAGTGGTAACGGCCGCTCGGTTGAACACGGTGCTGGGCCGACCGCACGGCGCATCGTGCTCGGTTCCCAGCTGCGACGGCTGCGGGAGGCGGCGGAGATCACCCGCGCCGACGCGGGCTACGCGATCCGCGGCTCCGAGTCCAAGATCAGCCGGCTCGAGCTGGGCCGCGTCAGCTTCAAGGAGCGCGACGTGGCCGACCTACTGTCGCTGTACGGGGTGGACGATCCCCGCGAGCGCGAGGTTTTCCTGGACATGGTGAAGCGGTCCAACGAGCCCGGCTGGTGGCACCGCTACACCGACCTGATGCCCGACTGGTTCCAGGACTACGTCGGCCTGGAGGAGTCCGCGTCCCGCATCCAGACCTACGAGGCGCAGTTCGTGCCGGGCCTGTTGCAGACCGAGGACTACGCGCGGGCCATCGCCACCCGCGGCCGGCCCGAGGCGGCCAGCGACGTCGTCGAGCGGCGGGTGCGGCTGCGCATGAAGCGGCAGGAGCTGCTGACCAGGGCGAACTCGCCGCGGCTGTGGGCGGTGCTGGACGAGTCGGTGCTGCACCGGCCGATCGGCGGCAAGGAGGTGATGCGGGCCCAGCTCAAGCGGCTGATCGAGTACACCAAGCGGCCGAACATCACCATCCAGGTGGTTCCGTTCGATCTGAGCGGGTACGCGGCCGAGGGATCGTTCACAATGCTGCGCTTCGCCGAGCCCGAGCTGCCCAACCTGGTCTACATCGAACACCTGACCGGGGCGCTCTATCTGGACAAGCGCCAGGAGATCGAGCAGTACAGCCGGGTGGTGGACCGGCTGATGGTCGACGCCGAGACGCCCGAGCGCACGCGGCGGTCGCTCAACGAGGTCATGGACGCCCTTTAGGCCCCGACCCGAAGATCACCCCACCGGCCCAACTTGCGACGTGTTCAGATGCACGTGCATGTGGCCGTGCTAATGTGACCCAACGCTCAGATGCACGTGCAGCTGCAAGCTCGAATGCAGGTCTGGAGGTGGGAGCATGGACACCGCGATCCGCGACGGCGTGTCCGCCGGACGCCTGGGGCCGGCGGTCGGGTTCACCCCGCCGGTCGCGACGTGCGCCCCCCGCTTCCCGGCCGGCCCGGCGCTGGTCCACACCCGAGCCGAGACCGCCGCGTTCGTGGCCGGCGCGAAGGATGGCGAGTATCGATGACTTCCTCGACCGAGGCACCCAGCTCCACCGACCGGCTGCTCAGCGAACTGGTCGACCGAGGATTCCGGTTCATGCACCCTCGCAACCCCGAGGGACACGTGGTCGCGGTGATCGGCGTGCGCGCCCACCACAACGTCATCGACGTGGTGTGGCTGCGTGGCGAGGACGACGTGGTGGCCAGCCGGATGCCCGGCGAGGAGACCAACTACCTCACCCCGAGCCGCATCACCTGGCGCTCCGCCGGCACCGCCGCGGAGGTGCTGTCCGAGCTGGTCGGCCTGCCCGACGACCGCACCCCGGGCTCGCTGCTCGTCCACCACGCCGTGGCCAGTTGAGGACTTTCTGACGTCGGACCTGGTCGGCCGGTCCGATGACCGTGCCCCGGGCTCGCTGCTCGTCCGCCACGCCGTGGCCAGTTGAGGACTTTCTGACTGCGGACCTGGTCGGCCGGTCCGATGACCGCGCCCTGCTCGTCCGCCACGCCGTGGCCAGCTGAAACCTGGTGACGCCGCCCGGCCGCCGAGCTGGGCTCGAACTACCATCGCCGCATGACCGCGGTGCGCCGAATCAAGATCGTGGCCACCGGTCTCGCGATCGCCCTGCTCGCCGTCGAACTCTGGTACGGAGCGCCTTCTCTCGCCTCCGCCCTCGCTCATCTCCGCACCCCGAACTGGCCGCTGCTCGGCCTCGCGGTTGTCGCCGATCTGGGCTCCATGGGCCTTTTCGCCCGCATGCAGCGCCGGCTCCTGCGGTCCGCCGGCACGCTGGTGCCGATCCAGCGCGCCGTCGCCCTCGCTTATGCCGCCCACTCGCTGAGCGTCACTCTGCCGGGTGGTCCCGTCTTCTCGACGGCGTTCAACTTCTCGCAGATGCGCCGGTTCGGGGCGACGCCGGCGGTGGCGTCCTGGGCGGTCGCCGTCAGCGGCACGCTGTCCACCGGAACCCTGATCCTCATCGGCGCCGTCGGCGGTGTGCTGGCCCGCGGCCACGGCTGGCCGGCGCTGGCCGGTGACGTCGTCGTGGCGATCGGCCTCGCCGTCTGCCTGCGTACGTTCGTGCAGCACCCGAATTGGCTGCTCTGGTTGTGCGGCAAGGTATTGACGGGTTTTGCCCGCCTCACCGGGCGGTCCGTGGAGCGCGGCACGCGGCTGGTCGGCGGCGCCGTCGAGCAGCTGTCGGTGATCCGGATGTCCACTCGGGACCTGCGGGTGGCGATGGCCTTCGCCGCCGGCAACTGGCTGCTGGACGCGGTGTGCTTCGGCCTGTGCTGCCTCGCCGCCGGCGCGCAGGGCCTGACCATCGCGCAGATCTTCATCGCGTACACCGCCGGCATGGCCGCGGCCAGCGTGCCGCTGGTGCCCGGCGGCCTCGGCGTCGTCGACGGCGCGCTCGCGCTGGGCCTGACCGCCGGTGGCACCCCCGTCGACGACGCCATCGCCGGCGTGATCCTGTACCGGCTGATCAGCCTGGTGCTGGTGATCGGCGTCGGCTGGGTGCTGTGGGCGGTGCTCAGCCGCCGGCCGGCCGCGCTGTCCGAGATCACCGACTGAACCGACCGCGCCGCTTGATCGTTCGGATTGTCAGGGGTCCCTGGTTGGATTCGTTCGGGGGCTGCTCACCATCGGATGATCAAGGAGAACACGTGGGCGCATGGGGTCCGGGTCCGTTCGACAACGACGACGCGGCGGACTTCGTCGACGAGCTCGACGGGCTGGACGAGGGCGACCGTCGAGAGTCGCTGGTCGCCGCGCTGACGGCCGCGGCCGACGAGGAGGACTACCTGGACGGTGGCGTCGCGTCGATCGCGGTCGCGGCGGCGGCCCTCGTCGCCGGCGGCGAGCACGACGACCTGGGCGAACTCGCCGAGCAGGCGCTGGTCCGGGTGCTCGGCGACGACTCCGAGCTGGCCGAGCTGTGGGCCGAGGCGGACGGCGGCGCGTGGGCGGCGGAGATCTCGAAGCTCCGTCAGGCGCTCAGCTCCTGACGCCGCCGCGTCAGGAACGCCCGCTCCGCCGCGTTTTCCGTCAGCTCGATGGCCTTCTCGTAGGCGACGGCCGCCTCGTCGAGACGGTTCAGCCGCCGCAGCAGGTCCGCCCGTACGAGGTGGAACACGTGGTACGACGGCAGGTCCAGCTCGTCGACGAGGGCCAGCGCCGCCGCGGGCCCGGACACCTCGGCGACGGCGACGGCCCGGTGCAGCGCCACCACCGGCGTGGGCGTGAAGTGCAGCAACTGGTCGTAGAGCCGGACGATCTGGTCCCAGTCGGTCGGCGGATCGCTGTGCACGGCGTTGATCGCCGCCTGGATCTGGTACGGGCCGGGTCGCCGCCAGCCCAGGCATCGCCGCACGATGCCCTGCCCCTCGGCGATCAGGTCGGCGTCCCACCGTGACCGGTCCTGGTCCGCCAGCAGCACGAGATCGCCGGCGGTGGTCGTACGGGCGTCGCGGCGGGACTGCACCAGCAGCATCAGCGCCAGCAGCCCCCAGACCTCCGGCTCGTCGGGCATCAGCTCCGCCAGCACGCGACCCAGCCGGATCGCCTCCGTGCACAGGTCGTCGCGGGTCAGGGCGTCGCCGGTGCTGGCCGTGTGGCCCTCGGTGAAGATCAGGTACAGCACCGCCAGCACCGTCTTGAGCCGGTCGGGCAGGTCGGCGTCGCGCGGCACGCGGTAGGGGATGCCGGCGTCGCGGATCTTCGCCTTCGCCCGCACGAGCCGCTGCGCCATGGTCTTCTCCGGCACGAGGAACGCCCGCGCGATCTCCACGGTGGTCAGGCCGCCGAGGAGCCGGAGCGTCAGCGCCACCCGTGCCGCCGGGGCCAGCGCCGGGTGGCAGCAGGTGAAGATCAGCCGGAGCCGCTCGTCGCGCACGGGTCCCTCCTCCACATGGTCGTCGGCGTGCAGCAGCGCCGCCTGCGCGTGCTTGTCGTGCCGTGACGACTCGCGGCGCAGCCGGTCGATGGCCGCGTTGCGGGCGGTGGTGATGATCCAGCCGGCCGGGCTCGGCGGTGGACCGGTCTCCGGCCACTTGCGCACCGCCGTCGCGAACGCCTCCTGGACCGCCTCCTCGGCGATGTCGATGTCGCCGAACACGCGGACCAGGACGGCGACCGCGCGTCCGTACTCCTGGGCGAAGACCTGCTCCACGTTCTCCACGTTCACTGGAACGGACGAACCTCGATCGGCAGCGTGGTCGCGGCGGCCAGTTTGCGCCCCCACTCCAGCGCCGCGTCCAGATCGGGCGCCCGCACGATGGTGAAGCCGCCGAGGTGCTCCTTGCCCTCCACGTACGGGCCGTCGGTCATGCCCACCTCGCCGCCGGTGACCTTGATGACCGTCGCCGTCTCCGGCGGGAACAGGCCGCCGTCGAACACCCAGGCCCCGGCCGCCCGCATCTCCTCGTTGAGCCGGCCGAGCGCCTCGACGATGGGCCCCAGCACCTCGGGACCGGGGATCGGGCCGTCCGGCTGGTACACGCTGAGCAGGTAGTTCTTCATGGCGGTGCCTCCTTGGGGCGGATTCTCACCCCCTACACGAACGGGGCGCATCCCGATCGACACGAACCTCCGCCCAACTAACAATCAGTCTTGACTGTTTGTTAGTTGGGCGGAAGACTCGGCGCATGGCACCGGAGCTGACGCGGCAGCGCCAGGCCGACCGCAGCCGCGAGACCAGGCGCAAGCTGATGGAGGCGACGGTCGACTGCCTGGTGGAGAACGGGTGGTCGGGCACCACGACGACGCTGGTGGCGGAGCGGGCGGGGGTGTCGCGCGGCGCGCAGTTGCACCACTTCCGCACACGCAACGAGCTGGTGACGGCGGCGGTGGAGTACGTCGGCCACGAGAGCGCGGAGCAGTTGCTGCGGCAGTCGGAGCTGGTGGCGAAGGCGGCGGACCGCACCCAGGCGGTGGTGGAGCTGGTGGTGGACTTCTTCGCCAGCCCGATGTTCACGGCGGCGCTGGAGCTGTGGGTGGCGGCGAGGACGGATCCGGAGCTCAAGCCGGTGGTGGTGGAACTGGAGGCCCGGCTGGGACGGCAGTGCCACCGGCTGACGGTGGAGCTGCTCGGCGCGGACGAGAAGCGGCCGGGAGTGCGCGAGACGGTGCAGGCGACGCTGGACCTCGCCCGCGGCCTGGCGCTGGCCAACCAGCTGACGGACGACTCGCGGCGGCGGGCCCGGATCGTCCGGCAATGGGCGTCGATGCTCGACAGCGTGTTGAAGGAGCAGTCATGACGGACATCTCCGCCCTGCTGGCGGATCTGGTCGCGGAGAGCGCGAGCGCCGACGAGCTGGTGGCGGACCTGCCGGAGGACCGGTGGGCGACGGCGGTGCCGGCGCCGGGCTGGACGATCGCGCACGAGGTGGCGCACCTGGCGTGGACGGATCGGCAGGCGGCGCTGGCGGCGACCGACGAGGACGCCTTCGCGGAGACGGTGAAGCGGGCGCAGGCGAATCCGACGGGCTTCGTCGACGAGGCGGCCGAGGAGTGGTCGCGGCGGGACCCGGCGGAGCTGCTGGCGCAGTGGCGACAGGGGAGAACCGAGCTGGCGCAAGCGCTTGGAGGCGTCCCGAGTGGACAGAAGCTGCCCTGGTTCGGCCCGCCGATGGCGCCGGCGTCGATGGCGACGGCCCGGATCATGGAGACCTGGGCCCACGGCACGGACATCGCCGACGCGCTCGGCGTCCGCCGCGAGCCGACGGCCCGGCTCAGGCACGTGGCGCACATCGGCGTGCGGGCGGCGGGATTCGCCTTCCAGGTCAACGGGCTGCCGGCGCCGACCGAGCCGATCCGGGTCGAGCTGACCGGACCCGGCGGCGAGACGTGGACGTGGAACGACGAGGGCGCGGCAAACCGGATCACCGGGCCGGCGCTGGACTTCTGCTACCTGGTCACGCAGCGCCGGCACCGCGACGACCTCGACCTGACGGTGGTCGGCCCGGTGGCGGAGCAGTTCGCACGGGTGGCGCAGGCGTTCGCGGGATTGCCTGGTGCGGGGCGGAAGCCGGGGGAGTTCTCATGACCCAAAGGAATTCAACGCTGCGAATCGGCAATGCCTCCGGGTTCTACGGGGACCGCTTCGACGCGGTGCGGGAGATGCTCGAGGGTGGCCCGCTGGACGTGCTGACCGGCGACTACCTGGCCGAGCTGACCATGCTCATCCTCGGCCGCGACCTGATGAAGGATCCGACCAAGGGCTACGCGAAGACCTTCCTGCGCCAGCTGGAGGGCACGCTCGCAACGGCGGTCGAGCGCGGCGTCAAGATCGTCACCAACGCCGGCGGGCTGAACCCGGCGGGGCTGGCGGCGGCGATCCGCGAGCTGGCCGACCGGCTGAACATCACCGTGACGGTGGCGCACGTCGAGGGTGACGACGTGCGGTCGAAGTTCGACGGATTCCTGACGGCGAACGCCTATCTGGGCTGCTGGGGCATTGTCGAGGCGCTGAACGCGGGCGCGGACGTCGTGGTCACGGGACGGGTGACGGACGCGTCGCTGATCGTCGGACCGGCGGCGGCGCACTACGGCTGGGCCCGCGACGACTGGGACCGGCTCGCGGGGGCCACCGTCGCCGGGCACGTGATCGAGTGCGGCGCGCAGGCGACCGGCGGCAACTTCGCCTTCTTCACCGAGATTCCAGACCTGCTGCACGCCGGCTTCCCGATCGCGGAGATCGAGGCCGACGGCTCGGCGGTGATCACCAAGCACGCCGGCACCGGCGGCGCGGTGACCACGGAGACCGTGACGGCCCAGCTGCTGTACGAGATCGGCGGCCCGGACTACCTCGGCCCGGACGTGGTCAGCCGCTTCGACACCATCGAGCTGACGCAACTGGGCCCGGACCGGGTCGGCATCAGCGGAGTCAAGGGCACACCTCCGCCGCCGGACGTGAAGGTGTCCCTGAACCGGCTGGGGGGCTTCCGCAACTCGATGACGTTCGTCCTGTGTGGACTGGACGTGCAGGCCAAGGCGGACCTGGTGAAGCGCCAGCTCACCGAGCGGATCGGCGCCGACGGCGTGACGTGGAGCCTGGGCACGGTGGCGCAGGACGAGCCGCGCACTGAGGAAGCGGCCAGTGCGTTCCTGCACGTGACGATCAAGGACGCTGACGGCAAGCGATCGGGACGAGTGTTCTCGCAGGCGGCGGTGGAGCTGGCGCTGGCCTCCTACCCCGGATTCCACGTCACCGCGCCGCCGAGCGATGCCACGCCGTTCGGGGTGTTCTCGGCGGCTTTCCTCTCACAGCAAGCGATTGCGCACACGGTCGTGTTGCCGGACGATCGGCGTGTCGAGGTGACACCGCCGCCGCAGACCATGCCGGCGGCAGCACCGAAGAGCGTCGAGCCCGACGGTGAACCCGTTGCCACCGAGCGGTTCCGCATCGGCGAGCGGTTCGGGGCGCGGTCCGGTGACAAGGGCGGCGACGCCAACCTCGGCGTCTGGGCCCGTACCGACGAGGACTACGCCTGGCTGTCGCAGACGTTGAGCACCAAGTTGCTCAAGGAGCTGCTGCCGGAGCTGAAAGACCTGACGGTGCAGCGGTATCCGCTGCCCAACCTCAGGGCGGTCAACTTCATGGTCCGCGGCCTGCTCGGCGAGGGCGTCGCGGCCAGCACCCGGTTCGATCCCCAGGCAAAGGCGCTGGGGGAGTGGCTCCGATCGGTCGAGGTGAGCGTGTGAGTCCCTGGGACACCCCGGAACGCCGACAGCTGCGCGACACCGTGCGCGCGTTCGTCGAGCGCGAGGTCCGCCCCAATTTGGACCAGTGGGAGCGCGACGGCGAGCTGCCGAGAGCGCTGCACCGCAGGGCGGCCGAGGTCGGCCTGCTCGGCATCGGCTTCGACGAGAAGATCGGCGGCAGCGGCGGCGACCTGCTCGACACCGTTGTGGTGACGGAGGAGATGATCCAGGCCGGCGGCTCGTCCGGGCTGATCGCGGGCCTCATGACGCACGGCATCGCCATTCCACACATCGTCGCCGCCGGCGACGCCGACCACATCGAGCGGTTCGTCAAGCCGGCGCTGGCCGGCGAGAAGATCGGCTCGCTGGCGGTCACCGAGCCCGACGGCGGTTCGGACGTGGCCTCGCTGAGGACGAAGGCGGTTCGCGACGGCGACCACTACATCGTCAACGGCAGCAAGATGTTCATCACCTCCGGCACGCGCGCGGACTTCGTCACCACGGCCGTGCGGACCGGCGAGGCCGGCTACCAGGGCGTGAGCCTGCTGGTGATCGAGCGCGGCACGCCCGGCTTCACCGCCAGCCGCAAGCTGGAGAAGATGGGCTGGCACTGCTCCGACACCGCCGAACTGTCCTTTTCGGATGCCCGGGTGCCGGTGGTCAACCTGGTCGGCCCCGAGAACGGCGGCTTCCCACAGCTCATGCAGCAGTTCCAGGTCGAGCGGCTGTCGCTGGCCGTGCAGGCGTACGCGACCGCGCAGCGCTGCCTCGACCTGGCCGTGGACTACGTCCGCAACCGCGTCACCTTCGACCGGCCGCTGATCAGCCGCCAAGTGGTGCGGCACAAGCTGGTCGAGATGACCCAGCGCACCGCGCTGGCCCGCGCCTACACCCGCGAGGTCGCGGTGAAGGTGGCGGCCGGCGAGGAGGTCATCGCCGAGGTGTCGATGGCCAAGAACGCCAGCACCGACGCCTGCGACTTCGTCGTGAACGAGGCCGTGCAGCTGCACGGCGGCGCCGGCTACCTGCGGGAGTCCGAAGTGGAACGACACTACCGGGACGCGCGCATCCTCAGCATCGGCGGCGGCGCCCGCGAGGTGATGGCCGAGCTGGCCGCGCGCAGGATGGGATTCGCCTGATGACAGCACTGAAGTCCACCGTGGACGCGACCAGCCCGGAACACAAGGCCAATCGCGAGGCGCTGCTGGCCAAGCTGGCCGAGCTGGACGCCGAGCACGCCAAGGCGCTGGCCGGCGGCGGCCCGAAGTACGTGGAGCGGCACCGCAAGCGCGGCAAGCTGCTGGCCCGCGAGCGTATCGAGCTGGTGGTCGACCAGGACGCGCCGTTCCTGGAGTTCTCCGCGCTGGCCGCGTGGGGCAGTGACTACCAGGTCGGCGCGAGCGTGGTCACCGGCATCGGCGTGGTCGAGGGCGTCGAGTGCCTGATCGTGGCCAACGACCCGACGGTGCGCGGCGGCGCGAGCAACCCGTGGACTCTGCGCAAGACGCTGCGGGCCAACGACATCGCGCTGGCCAACCGGCTGCCGGTGATCAGCCTGGTCGAGTCCGGCGGCGCGGACCTGCCCAGCCAGGCCGAGATCTTCATCCCCGGCGGCCAGATGTTCCGCGACCTCACCCGGTTGTCGGCGGCCGGCATCCCCACCGTCACGGCGGTGTTCGGCAACGCCACGGCCGGCGGCGCGTACGTGCCGGGCATGTCCGACTACGTGATCATGGTCAAGGAGCGCTCCAAGGTGTTCCTGGGCGGCCCGCCGCTGGTCAAGATGGCCACCGGCGAGGAGGCCGAGGACGAGGCCCTGGGCGGCGCGGACATGCACGGCAAGGTCTCGGGCCTGGCCGACTACGTCGCGGCCGACGAAGTCGACGCGATCCGCAACATCCGCCGCGTGGTGGCCCGCCTGAACTGGCGCAAGCGCGGGCCGGAGCCGAAGGCCGACGTCCGCGGGCCCCGTCACGACGCCGAGGAACTGCTCGGCCTGGTGCCGACGGACCTGCGGATTCCCTTCGACCCCAGGGAAGTCATCGCGCGCATCGTCGACGACTCCGACTTCGACGAGTTCAAGCCGCGCTACGGCGACAGCCTGGTCACCGGCTGGGCCAGCCTGCACGGCTACCCCATCGGCATCCTGGCCAACGCCCGCGGCGTGCTGTTCAGCGAGGAGGCGCAGAAGGCGACGCAGTTCATCCAGCTCGCCAACCGCGCCGACACGCCCCTGCTGTTCCTCCAGAACACCACCGGCTACATGGTCGGCGCGTCCTACGAGCAGGCCGGCATCATCAAACACGGCTCGATGATGATCAACGCGGTGTCCAACTCCAAGGTACCGCACCTGACCGTGGTGATGGGCGCGTCCTACGGGGCCGGCAACTACGGCATGTGCGGACGCGCCTACGCGCCCCGGTTCCTGTTCACCTGGCCGAACGCCAAGTCGGCGGTGATGGGGCCGGCGCAGTTGGCCGGCGTGCTGTCCATCGTCGCCAGGCAGGCCGCCGCGGCGAAGGGCCAGCCGTACAACGACGAGCACGACGCCGCCATGCGGCAGATGGTCGAGGGCCAGATCGAGTCGCAGTCGCTGGCACAGTTCCTGTCCGGCCGCCTGTACGACGACGGCGTGATCGACCCGCGGGACACCCGAACCGTGCTGGGCCTGTGCCTGTCCGCGGTGCACAGCAACGACGTCAAGGGCGCCGAGGGCTTCGGCGTCTTCCGGATGTGAGGGCCATGATCACTCGACTGCTGGTGGCCAACCGGGGCGAGATCGCCCGCCGGGTCTTCCGGTCCTGCCGGCTGGCCGGCATCTCGCCGGTCGCCGTGTTCTCCGACCCGGACGCCGACGCCCCGTTCGTCGCCGAGGCCGACCACGCCGTGCGGCTGCCAGGCGCGGCGCCGTCCGAGACGTACCTGCGCGTCGACGCGCTGATCGCCGCCGCGAAGGCGACCGGCGCGGACGCGGTGCACCCCGGTTACGGCTTCCTGTCGGAGAACGCCGGCTTCGCGCGGGCGGTGCTGGCCGCCGGTTTGACCTGGGTCGGTCCGTCGCCGGAGTCCATCGAGGCGATGGGGTCCAAGGTGGCGGCGAAGAAGCGCGTCGCCGCCGACGGCGTGCCGGTGCTGGCCGAACTCGACCCGGAGACGGTGACCGAGGACGACCTGCCGGTGCTGATCAAGGCATCGGCCGGCGGCGGCGGCCGCGGCATGCGGATCGTGCGCGAATTGTCCACGTTGCGTGAGGAAGTCACTGCGGCCCGTCGCGAGGCCGAGTCCGCGTTCGGCGACGGCACGGTGTTCTGCGAGCCGCTGCTGGAGGGCGCGCGGCACGTCGAGGTGCAGATTCTCGCCGACTCGCACGGCACGGTGTGGGCGTTGGGGGAGCGGGAATGCTCCATTCAGCGGCGGCACCAGAAGATCGTCGAGGAGACGCCGAGCCCCGCCGTCACACCGGAGATCCGGGCGCGGCTGTTCGACGCGGCGGTCGCCGCCGCGCGGTCGATCAGCTACGTCGGCGCGGGCACCGTGGAGTTCCTGCTGTCCGCCAAGGGGAGCATCCACTTCCTGGAGGTCAACACCCGGCTCCAGGTGGAACACCCGGTGACCGAGTGCGTGTACGGTATCGACCTGGTTCGCTGGCAACTGGCCATCGCTGAGGGTGCCCAGTTGCCGGCGGACCGCCCATCGCCCACCGGCCATGCCATCGAGGTCCGCCTCTACGCCGAGGACCCGGCGCACGACTGGCGGCCGCAGAGCGGCACCCTGCACCGGTTCGCACTGTCCGATGTGGACGCCGAGTTCGCCGTGCCGCGGGAGTTCGGGCTGCGGCTGGACAGCGGCGTCGAGGACGGGTCGGTCGTCGGCGTGCACTACGACCCGATGCTGGCCAAGGTCATCGCCTGGGGTCCGGACCGGGCCGCCGCCGCGCGGCGACTGTCCGCCGCGCTGGACTCAGCCAAGATCCACGGCGTGCTGACCAACCGTGACCTGTTGGTGAACGTGTTGCGCAGCAGGGAGTTCCTCGCTGGCGACACCGACACCGGCTTCCTGGACCGGGTCGGCCTGGACGTGTTGTCGACGCCGCTGGTGTCCGATGTGGACCGCCACGCGCTGGCGGCGGCCGTCGCGCTGGCTCACGGCAGGAGTGGCAGGTTCCCCCTGGGATGGCGGAACATCCCGTCCCAGCCGCAGAAGACCGCCTTCGAGCAGGCCGAGGTGACGTATCGCTTCGACCGCGACGGAAAGCTCGTCGAGCCCGAGGGCGTCGAGCTGGTCAAGGCCAGCGAAAACGAGGTCGTGCTGGACGTCGGCGGTATAAGGCAGCGCTACGAGGTTACCCGCTACGGCGACACCGTGTACGTCGGTCCGCTGGCGTTGACGCTGGTCCCGCGCTTCCCCGACCCCACCGACAAGATCGCCGACGGCGCGACGGTCGCCCCGATGCCGGGCACCGTGGTGCGGGTGTCCGTGACCCCGGGCGACGCGGTCGAGGCCGGCGCGGAGCTGCTCGTGCTGGAGGCGATGAAGATGGAGCACCGGGTGGTGGCCGCCGCCGGCGGCACCGTCGCCGAGGTGCTCGTGCAGGCAGGTCAGCAGGTCGAGGCGGGCGCCGTGCTCGCGGTCGTGGAGGGTGAGCAGGCATGAGTTTCGTGGAGAGCGAGGAGCGGCAGGCGCTGCGCAAGGCCGCGTTCGACTTCGGGTCGAAGTACGGCTGGGAGTACTTCACCGCCAAGGCGCGGGCCGGCGAGAAGACCACCGAGCTGTGGTCCGAGGCCGGCAAGCTCGGCTACCTCGGCGTCGCCGTGCCGGAGGAGTTCGGCGGCGGTGGCGGCGGCATCGGCGACCTCGCGGCCGTCTGCGAGGAACTGGCCGCGGCCGGCAGCCCGCTGCTGATGATGGTCGTGTCGCCGGCCATCTGCGCCACGATCATCGCCCGCTTCGGCACCGACGAGCAGAAGCGGCGCTGGCTGCCCGGTTTCGCCGACGGCACCACCAAGATGGCGTTCGCGATCACCGAGCCCGACGCCGGCTCCAACTCGCACAAGCTGGCCACCTCCATTCGCCGCGAGGGCGACGAGTGGGTCCTCAACGGCCGCAAAACCTACATCTCCGGCGTCGACGAGGCGGACGCCGTGCTGGTCGTCGCCCGGCACGTGGACTCCAAGGGCCAGCGGCTGCTGCCGTCGCTGATGATCGTGCCGACCGACGCCGCCGGCTTCGAGTTCCAGCCCATCGAGATGGACATCGTGTCCCCGGAGAAGCAGTTCACGCTGTTCTTCGACGAGGTCCACCTGCCGGCCGACGCCCTGGTCGGCGCGCCCGACGCCGGCATCGGGCAGCTGTTCGCCGGCCTCAACCCCGAGCGCATCATGGCCGCCTCGTTCTCCACCGGCGTCGCCCGCAACGCGCTGCGCCGGGCCACCGAGTACGTCAAGACGCGCAAGGTGTGGGACGCCCCTATCGGCGCCCACCAGGGCCTCTCCCACCCGCTGGCGCAGTGCGCGATCCAGGTGGAGCTGGCCCGGCTGATGACGCAGAAGGCGGCCGCGCTGTACGACAGCGGCGACGACAAGGGCGCCGGCGAGGCCGCCAACATGGCCAAGTACGCCGCCGCCGAGGCCGCCACCACGACCGTCGACCAGGCGATCCAGTCGCACGGCGGCAACGGCCTCGCCACCGAGTACGGCCTCGGGGCGCTGCTCGGCGCGAGCCGGCTGGGGCGCATCGCCCCGGTGAGCCGGGAGATGATCCTGAACTACGTGGCGCAGCACACCTTGGGCCTCCCCAAGTCGTATTGATGGCGCCGCCTCCGGCGTCGCGGCTCGGCGTATTAGTGGCGCCGCCTTCGGCGTCGCGGCTCGGCCCCTCGGACCCGCTGCCTTCGCTTGCTGGATTTCGATCGCCCGCGTCGGGTTTCGACGTGGTGCGTCGGGTGGCGGGCGATCGAAATCCAGCAACCGCTCCAGGCAGCGGCGGGGCCGAGCGACTCGTGCGAACCGGCAGCGTAGCCGCGCGGGCAGGAAAGCATCCCCTGCCTAATCGTCCACCTCGGGAATCCATCCCGCGCCGCCGCGGTTACGTACGACAAGGGTCGTACAAGGCGGGAGGGTGGGTCATGGGCACGACGGCGCAGCTGGGTACGGGGTGGCGGCTCGGCGAACTGGCCGCACGGCCGGGGACAGCCACCCGCGAGCGGCTGGCGGCGGGCACGCACGAGTTCGGTGACGGACTCGCGCACGTGCCCGCCGACCTGCCGGACGGGCCGGTGCCGCTGGTGGTGCTGCTGCACGGCGCGGGCTCGACGCCGGAGCGGGCGCTCAAGGTCATGCGGGACCGGAACGCGCTGGTCTACGCGCCGAAGTCGCTGGCCCGCAGCTGGGACGCGATCCACGGCAACTTCGGGCCGGACGTGGAGTCGCTGGACCGGACGCTGGCCGACCTGTTCGAGCACTTCGAGATCAAGACGGCCGCGATCGCGGGCTTCTCCGACGGCGGCTCGTACGCGCTGTCGCTCGGCCTGGTCAACGGCACGCTGTTCGAGGACGTCATCGCCTTCTCACCGGGATTCGTGGCGCCGGGCGCCCGCGCCGGCCGGCCGAACGTGTTCGTCTCGCACGGCCGGGACGACGGAGTGCTGCCGATCGAGGCCACCAGCCGCCGGATCGTGCCGGCGCTGCGGATCGTCGGCTACCGCGTCGACTACCGTGAGTTCTCCGGCGGCCACGAGGTGCCCGCCAGCGTCGCCGACGCCGCCTTCCGGCACATTCTCTGAGCTCGAAAAACGGTTATCCGCTGGTCATGCGGCCAGTGGAGTTGAACACATGGATCACCTCCCGGCGTAGTGCGAGCATGCGGTCTGATTCCGTCTCGCGGCCGGGAGTGCGATGAGCGACGAATGGGACCTGGTCATCGCCGCGCGCAAGGGGCGCGCGGATGCCCTCGACGAGCTGGTGGCGACCTATCTGCCGCTGGTCTACAACATCGTCGGCCGGGCCATGGTCGGCCACCCGGACGTGGACGACGTCGTGCAGGACACGATGCTGGCGGTCCTGGACGGCCTGCCGGAGCTGCGCGACCCGGCGAACTTCCGGTCCTGGCTGGTGGTCACGGCCCTGCGCGAGGTCCGCAAGCGGCACGGCAGCGGCGAGGGTTTCCCGCCGGTGGACGACATCGCCGACCCGGGCGCGGACTTCGCCGACCTGACGATCGACCGGCTGCACCTGGTCGACCAGCGCAAGGATCTCGCGGATGCGACGCGCTGGCTGGAGGAGGACGAGCGCGAGCTGCTGTCGCTGTGGTGGCTGGAGGCGGCGGGCCGGCTGACCCGGGCGGAGGTCGCCGCCGGCCTGGGGCTGACGCCGCAGCACACGGCCGTCCGCGTGCAGCGGATGAAGGCCAAGCTGGACGCCGCCCGCCTGGTGGTTCGGGCGCTGCGGCAGCGGTGCCCGGATCTGGCGCAGCTGGCCGGCGACTGGGACCGCCGGCCGAGTCCGTTGTGGCGCAAGCGAATGGTCCGGCACATACGCGACTGCCGGTTCTGCCTACGTGACGACCTGATGCCGGCCGAGCGCCTGCTGCTCGGCATTCCGCTGGTCCCGATCCCGCCGAGCTTCGGCACGCTGCCGCCGGCCGCGCCGGCGATGCTGCGGAAAAGGTGGTGGCAGCACGCCGCGACGAAGCCGTTGGTGGCGGCTGCCGCGGTGGCGGCGGTCGTGGCGGCGGTCCTGATCCCCAAGCACGCCGAGCCGGAACCGGTCGCCGTGGCCGCGCCGATCACCACCGTCACGTCAACGGTGACGTCCAAGACGACCACCACCGTCGCGCCGACAACCACGACCACGACTTCCGCCAAGCCGGCGGAGACGACCAAAGCGGTGCCGCAGCAGCAGAAGCCGGCGCAGACGTCCGGCCGCAAGGGCGTCAGCACCTGGGCTTTCGACGGCGCCACCGCGTCATTGAAGGACGTCGGCGCGACCTGGTTCTACAACTGGGATTCCAACAACAACACCATTCCCGCCCCGGCCGGCGTCGAGTACGTGCCGATGATCTGGGGCGCGAAGTCCGTCACCGCGACCACATTGGCGCAGGTCAAGGGCCAGGGCAGCGTGCTGCTGGGCTTCAACGAGCCGGACATGGCCCAGCAGTCGAACATGACGCCGGCGCAGGCGTTGGACCTCTGGCCGCAGCTCCAGGCGACGGGGATGCGCCTGGGCAGCCCGGCCGTCGCCTACGGCGGCGACACCGCCGGCGGCTGGCTCGACCAGTTCATGACCGGCGCGACCGGTCGCGGCTACCGGGTCGACTTCATCACGCTGCACTGGTACGGCAACGACTTCAGCGCCGCCGCCGTCGGCCAGCTGCGCAGCTACATCCAGGCCGTCTACAACCGGTACCACAAACCCGTCTGGCTCACCGAGTTCGCGTTGATCAACTTCGGCGGCGCGCCGAAGTTCCCGACCCAGGCCCAGCAGTCGGCCTTCGTCACGAACGCGGCGGCCATGCTGGACTCGCTGCCGTACCTGGAGCGGTACGCCTGGTTCGCGCTGCCCTCGCAGGGGGACGACACCGGTCTCTACCAGGCCGGCGGCGTCCCCACTCAGATCGGCCAGGCCTACCGGTCAGCCCAGTGATTCGGCGATGAGCCGCTCGAAGTGCGGGAACCGCTCCCGCGCCAGCGCGATCACCTCGGCCGCCGACTTCCGCGCCTGCGGTGCGTGGCGCTCGGCGATGGCGGTCAGCTCCGCGTTGGGCCGCGACGGCCGGTCCGGCTCCGCGACCGCCTCGTACGGGCCGGAGCCGTCGGCGAGCAGCCAGAGGAAGTCGCCCAGGTCGCTGGCGATCACCCCGTGGTCGCCCTCGGAACCCATGAACACCACCGGCTGCGCGGTGAGCGGCTCGTCCTCGGCCGCCAGCCACAGGATCGCGTAGCCGCCGCTGCCGTCCTGCCCGAACACCCGGAAGTCGTTGGGATCCAGCAGGTCCGTGCCGGTCCAGAGGGGAATCCAGAACGCGTTCTCCTCGACCGGCATGAACTGCTGGTAGGGCTCGAAGTCGACGTCGTCGTCGCTGTCGTACGGGAACTCGACCCGGCTGACCTCGGCCAGCGCGGTCGGTAACGGCTCCTCGCTCATCAGGGCACCCTAAAGGGCGCTCCCGCCGCCCCGAATTCGGCCTAGGCTGGCCTGCACTGGGCGGATTGGGGAGAGTCTTGCGGCACATCGTGATCGTCGGGGCCGGGCAGGCCGGCCTGCTGCTGGCGCTGGGACTGCTGGGCGAGGGCTACCGGGTGACGGTGGTGTCGGAGCGGACCGCCGAGCAGATCCGGGACGGGCGGATCCTGTCCAGCCAATGCGTTTTCGAGCCGGCGCTGCGGCACGAGCGGGCGCTCGGGCTCAACCACTGGGAGGACGAGGTGCCGCCGGTGGTCGGCATCGGCTTCGGCGCCGGCCTGCCCGGCGACGCCGAGCCGTTCATCTCCTGGGTGTCGCCGTTGGACGATCCCGCGCAGTCCGTCGACCAGCGGCTCAAGATGTCCTTCTGGCTGACGGAATTCGTCGCGCGCGGCGGTGACCTGCGGATCGCCCGGGCCACGCCGGAGGACCTCGCCGGCTACGCCCGCACGGCCGACCTGGTGCTCGTCGCCGCCGGGCGCGGGCCGCAGTTCGACAGCACCTTCCCGCGTGACGACTCGCGCTCGCCGTACCGGGAGCCGCAGCGCGCGATCACCGCGCACTACGTGACCCAGCCGAACGACTTCTACCAGGGCGTCTCGTTCGGGCTGGCGCCGGAGATCGGCGAGTTCTTCGCGTTGCCGCTGCTCACCGCGACCGGGATCAAGCTGAGCATCTACTTCTCGGCGATCCCGGGCGGTCCGATGGACGTCTTCGACGGCGTCACCGACGCCGACCAGCACCTCAAGCTGTGCCAGGACCAGCTGCGCGCCTTCTTCCCGTGGCTGACCGGGCTGGCCGAGGACGCGGAGACCGACGGCCCGCAGGACTTCCTGGCCGGCCGGATCACGCCGATCGTCCGGCACGCCGTCGGCACGCTGCCGACCGGCGAGCGCGTGCTGGCCATGGGCGACACCGCGGTCACCAACGACCCGATCGGCGGGCAGGGCGCGAACAACGCCGTGCACTGCGCCCGCGCCTACCAGGAGGCGATTCTCGAGCACGGCGACCTCCCGTACGACGCGGAGTTCATGGCGGCGTGTTTCGAGCGGTACTGGGACTACGCCCGGCACTCCACCCGGTTCAACAACGACCTGCTCGCGCCGCCGCCTCCGCACGTGATGGAGACCCTGGAGGCGGCGCAGGAGAATCCGCGGGTCGCGCACCGGTTCGCGCAGTTGTTCAACGATCCCACCGACTACGAGCCCTGGCTCATCGATCCGGAGACGGCACGGGCATACCTCAGGGAGGTATCCTCTTGATCCGCGCGGACAGTTGGTTCGGATCTGGTTGCGCACGCAGGTGACAAGTCCTCGATTACCGGGATGAACTGACTCACAGCGCCCCCGCCGACCGGCCCGGAAGTGGCTACGGTCCAGGCAATTCCGGCGTTGCGAGAGAGGAATTCCCATGGGTCGTCACAGTCTGGTCCGGCCGTCGGCGCTGTCCGTCGCGGTCGGCGGCGGCGTGGTCGCGGCCGTCATGCTCCTGCCACTGGTCGGCACGGCGACGGCGAGCGCCGCCGAGCCGACCGACTTCACCGACGCCGGCATCACCGCCGGCGAGCAGCTGGGCTCCGGCATCGGCGGCTTCGCCGGCGGCACCGTCGGCGCGGTCGCGGACGGCATCTTCGGCGTGAAGGACGGCTCCGGGCAGAAGGCCGGCGAGCAGTTCGGCCAGCAGACCGGGTCCGTGCTGGGCTCCACCGCCGGCGGCGGCCTGGGCGGCGCGGTGGACGGCGGCATCGGTGGCGTCACCGGCACCGCGACCGGCACGGCCAAGCCCGGCAGCGACATCGGCAAGGCCGTCGGCGGCGCGGTCGGCGGGGCCGCGGGCGGTGCGATCGGCGGCGCCATCGGTGGCGCGATCGCCCCGCCGGCCGCCCCGATCGGCACGGCCATCGGCACCGCGGTCGGCACGGCCGGCGGGCAGCTCGCCGGCGCGGCCGTCGGTGGCGCGGCGGGCGGCGCCTTCGACGGCGCCGTCAAGGGTTACGAGGACGCGACCGGCCAGCTGCCGCCGTTCCTGCCCGGCCAGCTGACGCCGTTGACCTGAGTCAGGCCGGCAGGCCGAGCGTGGGCGGCTCGTCGCCCCGGCGGATCTCGTCCCGCAGGAAGCCGGAGAACCGGCCCGTTCCCTGCGTCGAGAAGGACGTGCTGCTGAGCACGCCCGCCGCCGGGGCGACGTAGTCGGCGAGGTAGTCGTGATCGGAGACCAGCGGCACGCGGTTGTCCAGCGACAGCACGGTGGTCGTCGTGTCCAGCAGCTGCGCGTAGGTCACCCGGCGCAACCCGCCGCGCACCCGGAACCGGCCGTTGTCCGAGGCGAGAGCCCGGGTCGGCACCTCCAGCAGCGCCGCTGCGTTCCGTTGCAGCCCCCAGTACGCCGACCCGGCCGCCCGGCGCAGCGCGATCCCGCACGGCAGGCCGACGTTGTGCAGCGCCTGGCCCGAGCTGAACCGTACCGTCGCCTCGTCCAGGCGCAGCTCCTCGGCGATCATCCGGCTGGCCGCCGCCTGCGCCACCACGTCGAAGGCGATGTCCCTGCTGTACAAGAGAATCTCACCCGGACGAAGGATCAGCCAGGCGTCCGGCGCCGGTTGTGGGGCGGCGTCGCGCTGGAAGGTGAAACCGACCGCGAGGGAGCCCGTGTGCTTGGCCCGGCCGAGTCTGGGCCGGCGGCCGTTCGGGGCCAGCGCGGCGCGGCAGGCATTGGTGCTGGATTCCATGGTGGGGCCTCGCAGAATGAACACACCGATCGTTTCGCCGCCGAAACTACCCGCCGCACGCTGGCCGTTCGCCAGTTCTGACCCTAGGGTCGACGTTTCCTGCCCCATTGGCGATTCACGTATCCGGCGGGAATTTCCGGCCTCCTGTCTCGGTTGAGCACCACTTGCCCGCTGTTCGGTCGGATCGTGGCCTGTTCTACGCTGGAGGTCGTGGTCAACCTGCGTGTGCTGCTCGTGCCCGTCGTGCTCCTCGCCGTCGCGGGGTGTTCCCACGAGGCCGGCCCGAGCGGGCCGCCGGTCGCGAAGTTCGGGCCCCGCGTCCAGGACCTCACCGTGAAGGTCTCCGCGTTGCAGGCCGACCAGTGCCAGACCGTGAGCCCGGCGACGGTGTATCCGGAATGCGAGCGGTACACCACCGAGGTCGCCAACTTCGGCAACAGCGTCACCTCGGAGACCGCCGGCGCCAAGCAGACCGACGCCATCAAGGCCACCGTGGACAAGATGCAGGCCGCCGTCGCCGACTACGAGAAGCGGCAGTGCGGAGTCGGCACCCAGAATCCCGGCGTGAACAACGCTAACCCGGCCACCAACGGCCCCAACGCGGGCCCGTGCGCCGCGGCGCTCACCACCATCCGCGAGCAGGTCGACGCGGTCGGCAAACTGCTCAGCCAGATCAGTTGACCCGATGAAACAAGAATGATTTTCACGGTTCTGCCGGCGGGTGTTCGATGGGGCAGCCGTCCCGGGACAATGGGCTCCGGACCTTCGGCCGGACGATCACCGGATGCAATTGTGGACGGGTCGTGGGCTTTTCGCGTGCCGGGGAGGGGGGAGCGCCGGTGATGTCGACCGGGTCGGTGGCTGCGGGCGCGGTGCACCCGGAGGGCGTGCCCGGCGACCGGCTGCTCGACGACGGCATCGGCCAGCTGCTGCACCGGATGAATCCCCGCCGCCACAGCGCCTCGGCGCTGGGCGCGCTGGTGGCGGCGCTGCCCCGTGACGGCCGGCTGCCGGCGGCGGTGCGCACGGCGGCCAAGCACACGGCGAAGCGGTGCGAACGCGAGTCCATGGTGCTGCCGGGGCTCCACTTCGGTCAGTCGGGGGCGGTGTGGGCGCTGCTGGACGCGGCCCACGCGCTCGCGGACCCCAAGCTGATGGTGCGGGCGGCCAAGCTGGCCGGCGAGATTCCGGTGCTGAGCACGAACCCGGACGTCTGCGACGGCTCGGCCGGCGCCGGCCTGACGCTGCTGCACGCCTGGCGCGTCACCGGCGCCGACGAGTTCCTCGCGAAGGCCGCGGAATGCGCCCGCCACCAGGAGATCGACCGCGGCAAGTACGGCTTCGGCCACGGCATCGCCGGCATCGCGGCGTTCCTGCTGGACCACGCGCTGGTGACCGACGACCGGCACGCGCACCTCAAGGCGATGCGCGTCGCGGACGAGCTGTGCGACGCGGCGATGTGGGACCGGACGGCGGCGCGCTGGCCGGCGGGGCCGGGGGAGAGCATCCCGCTCGGCGGCTGGTGCGGCGACGCGGCCGGCGTCGGCAGCTTCCTGGTCCGGGCCTGGCTGGCCACCGGCGACGAGCGCTACCGCAAGGTCGCGGACGCCGCGGCGGCGGCGGTGCGGGCCGATCAGTGGACGATGGCCACCGCCTCCTGCCACGGCGTGGTGGAGAACGTGGAGTTTCTTCTCGACATGGCCGAAGCCACCGGCGACGACCGGCACCGCGAGTGGGCACTCAAGACGGTGAGCCGGCTGGCCTGGCCGGACGACACGGGCCTGCCGGTGCTGGTGGCCGCGCTGGTGCGACTGGTGCTGCCGGGCCGCGAGCGGCTGTGGATGCCGCCGCTGCGCCCGGCAGCGTGAACGTCCGTTACACGAAGGCGCTCAGCCCGGTGATCGCCCGCCCGGTCACCAGCGAGTTGATCTCCCGCGTGCCCTCGTAGGAGTAGACGGCCTCGGCGTCGGCCACGAACCGGCCGACGTTGTAGTCGAGCACGATCCCGTTGCCGCCGAGGATCTCCCGCGCCCAGCCGACGGCCTCGCGCATCCGAGAGGTGCAGAAGGCCTTGGCCAGCGACGAGTGCTCGTCCCGGTACACGCCCTCGTCCTGGAGCTGGGCCAGTCGCACGACCATGCCCAGCGAGGCGGTGACGTTGCCGAGCATCTTCACCAGCAGGTCCTGCACGAGCTGGAAGCCGGCGATCGGCTTGCCGAACTGCACCCGCTCCTTGGCGTACGCCAGCGCGAGGTCGTAGGCGCCCATCATCACGCCGACGGACTGCCAGGCCACGCCGCCGCGGGTCTGCCGCAGAATGTCCGCGGTGTCACGGAATCCGTGTGCCTTCTGGAGCCGATTCGCCTCCGGCACACGGCAGTCGGTGAGGGTGATGTCGGCGTTCTGCACGGTGCGCAGCGCCATCTTGTGCTCGATCTTGGTCGCGACGAAACCAGGGGTTCCCTTCTCCACCACGAAACCCTTGACCTTGTTGTCGGCCTCGTCCCGCGCCCACACCACCACCAGGTCGGCGAACGTGGCGTTGCCGATCCAGCGCTTGGCGCCGTTGAGGACCCAGGTGTCGCCGTCACGCCGGGCCGTGGTCTGGAGGCCGCCGGCGACGTCGGAGCCGCCGTTCGGCTCGGTCAGCGCGAACGCGCCGATCTTCTCCATCCGCGCCATCGCCGGCAGCCAGCGCTCCTTCTGCTCGTCGGAGCCGCAGCGGTTGACGCTGCCCATGGCGAGTCCACTGTGGACGCCGAAGAACGTCGCGATGGACGGGTCGACGCGGTTCATCTCCATGGCCAGGAAGCCGGTCAGCAGGCTGCGCGCGCCGCGGTAGGCCAGGCCGGCGATGTCCAGCTCGGCGAAGCCCTTCACGATCTGGTGCGGGAACTCGGCGTTGGCCCAGGACTCGTTGGCGATCGGCGCGACCTCGGCGCGGAGGAACTCCCGCGTCCTCTCGACGATCGCCTTCTCCTCGTCGGTGAGGAGGTTCTGGAAGTCGTAGAAGTCACCGGACATCGTCGTCACGCTCCTTGGAACTGATGATCTCGAGCTGCTGGCGGTCCCGCCGCGCGGCTCGTTCTTCGTTGGATGCCAACGGATAGACGGCCTCGGCCTGGTCGGCCAGCCGTTCCTGCACCTCCGCCGGGACGTAAGGCATGAGGTGGGACATCATGTGCCGCAGCCCGCCGGGGCCGCCGCCGAGGTGGAAGGCCAGGAACGGCCCCACCGTCGCCCACCGCACGCCGACCGAGTTGGTGACGATGTCGTCCAGCTCGGTCATGGACACCACGCCCTGCTCGACGAGGTTCACACACTCCTCGAACAGCACGCGCTGCAAGCGGTTCGCGACGTGGCCGCGGACCTCCTTGTGGACCACCACCGGAACCTTGCCCAGCGACAGGTAGAACTCCTTGGCCCGAGCCACTTCCCGCTCCGACGCGCCGACGAGTTCCACCAGCGGGATCAGGTGCGGCGGGTTGAACGGGTGCCCCACCACGAGCCGCCCCGGATCGGCCATCCTGGCCGACATCGACGACGGCGTGAGGCCGGAGGTGGAGGACAGGATCAGCGCCTCGGCCGGCGCGGCCTTCTCGATGGCGGCGAACAGCTCCTGCTTGAACTCCAGGCGTTCCGGGCCGTTCTCCTGCACCGCATGCACACCGCCGACGGCCTCCTCGACCGAGCCGGCGATCTCCAGGCGGGACAGGAGTTCCTCGGCCTCGCCGGCGAAACCCGGCACGGTCGGGACGAACTCGTGCACGGCGTCGCGTACGGCTTCAGCCAGGTCCGGACGGGGATCCGTGACGCGGACGGTGTGTCCCTTGGCCAGCATCAGGGTCGTCCAGGACAGGCCGATGGTGCCGGCGCCGACAACTGCGATCTTCATGTCAGCGCTCCCTGAGGTAGTCGAACACCGGCGTGATGCCGGAAAGCGTGAGGTCGGTGACGATGTGGCTGGCGGAGATCACTTCCAGCACCGGCAGGTCGGCCAGCGGGGCCAGCACGTGCTGGAACAGCTGCAACCGGGCCGGTCCGGTCCAGGCCGCCTTGACCGTGATGTCGGTGATCTGGGTGCGGACCAGCTCGCAGACCCGCGGCTCGCGCTCGTAGCCGGGCACGATCTTCACCATGTACGTGGGCAGCGTGAGCTCGGCGCGGGCCTCGTCCAGATCCATGGCGTAGTGCTTGTACCCCATGGTTCCCGTGGCAACCCGCTGCGTGCCGACGTCCAGAGTCCCTACCAGCGCGCCGGCCTCGGCGAACAGCCGGGGCGAGCCGGCCGTCTTCGGGTACGCGCTGATCTCCCGGCCGGCCACCGTCGCGGCCGTGTTGTCCAGGTACATCGCGTGCAGGTACTCGCCGCGCTCCTCACCGAACCGGACCGGGATCACCTGGCCGGACTCGGTGTACGGGCCGAAGCTGGTGCTGTCGCCCATCTTCATCACCTCGAACCGCACCAGCGGTTCGTCGAACTCGAGCGGCTCGGGCACGACCGCCCGCAGCGCCTCGGGATCCGTGCGGTACACGATGTTCAGGTACTCGCGGTCGGTGAACCGGGACCGGACCGGCGCCCAGGCCGGGGCGGTCAGCGGGGTCGCGAGCCGGCGGGCCACTTCCGATGCCTTCACCACTACCTCCTCACCGTGACGCCGGCGTCGGCCAGCTCACGAAGCTCATCCGCGGAGTACCCGAGCTCGCCGAGCACCTCGTCGTTGTCCTGCCCCAGTCGCGGCGCGTGCCTCCGCACACTCGCAGGCGTGGCCGAGAACTGCACGGGGGAACCGATCACCCGATAGGTGCCTTCGGTGGGGTGCTCGGCGCACTCCAGCAGGCCGACCTCGGTGACGTACGGGTCCTCGGTGACGTCGTCGAGGTCGAGCACCGGGGCGAAGGGGATGCTCAGCCGGGCGCAGGCGGCCGCCCACTCGTCCGTTGTCCGCTGCGCGGCGAACTTCTCGATCAGGTCGTAGAACGCCTCGAAGTTGGCCGCGAGGCTGGCCGAGTCGGCGAACCGCGGGTCGTGCAGCGCCTCGGTGTGGCCGACCTCGGTGAAGAAGTCGTCGATGTTGCGGCGGCTGTAGGGCAGGATGCACGCCCAGCCGTCCTTCGTGCGCACGGCGCGGTGGCCGGGGGAGAGGCTGCGCGAGAAGCCCAGCAGGCCGGCGGCCGGCTCGAAGGTGCGGCCGGCGAGGTGCTCGACCAGGTTGAACGCGAGCATCGTGTCGGTCATCGGGACCTCGACGCGCTGGCCCTCGCCGGTGCGCTGCTTGTGCACCAGGGCCGCCAGCACGGCGTAGACGATCGTCAGGCCGCTGACCTTGTCGCCGAGGATCGTCGGCATGTACGTCGGTGTGCCGGTGGCGCGGCGCATCAGGTCGGCGGTGCCGGACGCGGCCTGCACGATCTCGTCGTAGGCGGCGCGGTCGGCCAGCGACGAGTCGCTGCGGAAGCCCTGCGCGTTGCAGTAGATGAGGCCCGGGTTGACCTCGGCCAGCTGCTCGTAGTCCAGGCCCAGCCGGTGCAGCGCGCCCGGTCGCATGTTGGTCACCAGCACGTCGGCGGTCTTGACCAGGTCGAGGAAGAGATCCTTGCCGCGCGGGTTCTTCAGGTCGATCGAGACCGCTCGCTTGTTGCGGTTGACGTTGAGGGCCAGCGAGCCCATGCCCTCGTTGCGGTACGGGGCGGCCAGCCGGCTCATGTCGCCGGCCGGCGGCTCCACCTTGATCACGTCGGCGCCCAGGTCGCCGAGGATCTGTGTGGCGTACGGACCCATGACCACCGTCGCGAGGTCGATCACCCTGATGCCGTCCAGAGCCCCCATGCTCTCCGCCTTCCCCAAAATCACTTGTCTCAGTTGTTTGCCTTACATGAACTACTTTGCTCCCGGGCTGCGAGTTACGCAATGTGATACCGTTCTATCCATATAGGTAAGGAGGTGCTCGTGGCGGAGCTTCGCCCGCACCACCGGGCGGTGGACCGGATCGCGGAGATCCTGGAGGCGGTGGTCACCGAGCGATCAGGGCTGACTTTGACGCAGCTGGCGCTACGACTGCACGCACCCGTGTCATCCGTGCAGAAGCTCGTCAACGGCCTCGTCGCCGTCGGCTACCTGGAGGAGGACGACAAGCGCTTCCGCCTCGGCGCCGCCCCGTACCTGCTGGCCATGCGCTCCGGCCAGCGGCTCGTCTCGACCGTCAACCACGCCGACCTGGTGGAGTTGGCCGATCGTACGGGGCTGAGCGCGGTGCTGGCCGTGCGTACCGGCGACACCTCCGTGTACGCCGACTGGGCCGGCACCGACGATCCCTTCAACTACCTGACCGTGCAGCAACTGCGGACCCCGTTGCCCGAGACGGCAGTAGGGCGGGTCCTGCTGGCGTTCATGCCCGACCGTGAGCGGCACGAGATCGTCGCCGCCCAGTTCCCCGACGACCGCGCCGGCGCGCTGGCCGTGCTCACCGAGCTCAGCCGCGTCCGCGAAGCCGGCTATACGCTCGGCGACAGCGGCCCGATGCTCCGCGGCATCGCCTCCGTCGCCGCTCCCGTGTGGGAACAGGGCCTTGTCGTCGGTGCCGTCGCCCTGGCCGGTCCGCACGACCTCGCGGCGGACCGGCTGCCCGAGTTCGTCGAACTGCTGCTGGAGTCGCTGCGAACCTACGCTCGGCGCAGGGTGAACTGAGCGATGTCGTCGATGACGGTCTCGTCGACGTGGGATCCGTTGGGGGAGAAGAACATGTGGTCGGCGTCGGGGTAGACCCGGATCTCGGCGCGCGGCACCCGCCGCCAGCCCGGCAGGTCGTCGTCGACGGTCACCTGGTAGTCGCGGCCGCCCTGGAGCACCAGCATCGGCCGGTCGGCCTCGATGGCGGTCGCCACCTGGTCGTATTCCCTGAGCTGCAACCAATACGTCGCCGGCAGGCCGAAGGGCAGTTCGCTCGCCGGGGTGTCGGCGGTGAGGTCGGGGTCGGCGGCCCGCGCGGCCAGCCGGGTCATCGCCTCGACCTCGACGCCGAGGTGGGTGGCCACCCGCAGCGCGGCCTCCGGCATCGGGGACGTGTCGGCGGCCAGCAGCACCAGGCCCGCCACGGCCGGCGCCCACTGGGCGACTTTCGGCGCGATCTTGCCGCCGGCGCTGTGACCGGCCACGTACACGCGATCCACGTGTTCGGCAAGGAGTTCCACGCCCGCGACCGCGGCCGGCAGGTACTCCTCGACCAGGGTCGGCGCGTCGGCGGGCTTGTCGAAACGGACCGACGCGATGCCCCGGCTGCCCAACCCCCAAGCGAGATCCTTGAGGATCTTCGTCGGGCCGGCGGTCCCGTCCCGGTCGAAAAGCCCGGCGCCGCTCAGCAGCACCACGCCCACGTCGCTTCCGTTGTACGGCAACGTCAACGTGCCGGCCTGGGTCCCGACCGCGACCTCCCGCTCGGCGAACAGCTCCGGCTTCGCGTACGACGGCGGCTGCCACCGCACCTCCGGCGACGCCAGGCGTAGCCCGTTCAGCCGGCCCTCGTCGTCGAAGGACATGCGCAGTTCGACGCTTCCGTTGAGCAGCACCGCGAACCGGTTCGGGCCGAGTTCCACCGGCTCGCCGACCGACCGCACCTCGCCGACCTCCGCGGTCCAGCCGAACCGCAGGGTGTCCGCCGACACCGCCGCCCGCAGCTCGGGCGCGAACAACTCGGTCAGCTCCTCGAATCGGCCCGCCGACGCCAGCTCCACTACCGTTCTCAACATATGCGAACGGTAGCATGATGTGAGAACATTGCAGCCATGTTGGAACTGCTGGCCCACCCGGTGCGGATGCGGATCGTGCACGCCCTGCGCGGGCGGGAGCTGACCACGGGGCAGCTGTGCGAGGTGCTGCCGGACGTCTCGAAGGCGATGGTGTACCGGCACGTCGATGCGCTCGCCGCCGGCGAGGTGCTGGAAGTGGCGGCCGAGCGGCGGGTGCGCGGCGCGGTGGAGCGGACCTACCGGCTGCGCAACGCGGTGATCAACACCGAGGACCTGAGCAAGGACGACTATCGCCGCGGCTTCGACCTCGCGCTCGCGACCCTGCTTGCCGAGTTCACGGCGTACCTCGACCGGGACGCCGCCGATCCGACGGCCGACCTCGTCGGCTTCCGACAGCACTCGGTCTGGCTGAGCCGTCCAGAGCTGGAGGAGTTCATCGCCGAGCTGCGCGAGGTGATCGTCCCGCGGCTGCGCCAGGAGCCGGCCGACGGCCGGACCCGCTACCTGCTCAGCCCGATCCTTTTTCCCACGGAAGAGTGAACCCCGAATGCAGGGAAGGACGCCTTACCCTCGCTGGACGAAGGTAAGGCGTCCTTCCCTGCATAGAGGTGGCGTCAGCCGAGGCCGCCACGCATGGCGGCGGCGAGCTCGCCGTTGCTGGTGTCGCCGTCGGCGGACCAGAAGAACGCGCCGCCCAGGCCCTGGGACTTGGCGTAGCTCATCTTGCCCTTGACGGTGGCCGGCGTGTCGTAGCTCCACCACTGGCTGCCGCACTTGGCGTACGCGGTGCCGGCGACCGTGCCGGTGGCCGGGCAGGACGTCTTGAGCAGCTTGTAGTCCTGGATGCCGGCCTCGTACTTGCCGGGCGCGGCGCCGGTGGCCTTGCCGCCGGGCGTGGCCTGCGTGACGCCGGTCCAGCCGCGGCCGTAGAAACCGATGCCCAGCAACATCTTCGACGACGCGACGCCCTTGCTCTTGAGCTTCTGGATGGCCGCGTCGGCGTAGAAGCCGGCGGTGGGGATGCCGGTGTAGGAGTTCAGCGGCGCGTTCGGGGCGGTCGGCCCGGTCGGGGCCCAGGCGCCGAAGTAGTCGTAGGTCATCACGTTGTACCAGTTGACGTACTGCGCGGCGCCGGCGTAGTCGGCGGCGTCGATCTTGCCGCCGCTGGTCCCGTCGGCGGTGATCGCCGCGGTGACCAGGGCCCCGGAGCCGAACTTGGACCGCACGGCGGACAGCACGTTCTTGAACGCCGCCGCGCCGCTGGTGTCGCAGCCCAGGCCGCAGGCGTTCGGGTACTCCCAGTCGATGTCGATGCCGTCGAACACGTCGGCCCACCGCGGGTCCTTGATCATGCTGTAGCAGGACGACGCGAAGGCGGCCGGGTTCTTGGCGGCCTGGGTGAAGCCGTCGGACAGCGTCCAGCCGCCGATGGAGAAGACCACCTTCAGGCCGGGGTGCTTGGCCTTCAGCTCACGCAGCTGGTTGAAGTTGCCGTACAGCGGCCCGGCGTCGGCCTTGCCGTTCACGCTGCTGCCGGCGTCGAACACCTTCTGGTAGTCGGCGTAGGCGTCGGTCAGCGCGCACTTGCCGCCGGCCGGGCTGCCGAACGCGTAGTTGATCACGTTCAGCTTGCCGGCGGTGGCGCTGGTCTCCAGGTTCTTCACCTGGTAGGCGCGGTCGTAGATGCCCCAGTTGGTGAAGTAGCCGACCATCGTGGTGCCGGCCGCCGGGGCAGCGGGGGCCGCCGTGGAGGCGGGGGTGCCCATCAGTGCGGTGGCGAGCAAGCCCGCGAGCGCCGCGGCGCCCGCCGCGACCCGCCGCCTGGTCAGAGTGGCCATGCTGTTGCTCCCTCGGGTGCAGGAACGGATCCGGCGTTCGGGCGGCGGCGGCAAACCCTGGGCTGGACCCGTGGAAAAGGGACAAAGCGTGTGCTGGCCATCACGGTAGGTGGTCTGGACCACTTGCGTCAACGGCACCGCCAGAAACGTGTTCGGCGAGGTTGGCTAACCTGTCGGGTGGCTGTATCGACCACCTGGCAAGTCCGTCCAATGAATCCGAGGAGAGCTGTACCCGTGATGCGCACGCACGAGGCCGGGACGCTCCGGGCCGAGCAGGCCGGGCAGTCCGTCACCCTGACCGGGTGGGTGGCGCGCCGGCGCGATCACGGCGGCGTCATCTTCATCGACCTGCGCGACGCCTCCGGCGTGGCCCAGGTCGTGTTCCGCGAGGGCGAGATGGCCGAGCGCGCGCACCGGCTGCGCGCCGAGTACTGCCTCAAGGTCACCGGCGAGGTCGTGCGCCGCCCCGAGGGCAACGACAACCCGGACATCGCCACCGGCCAGATCGAGGTCACGGTCACCGAGTTCGAGGTGCTCTCCGAGGCCGCGCCGCTGCCGTTCCAGCTCGACGACAACCTGGAGGTCGGCGAGGAGGCGCGGCTGCGCCACCGCTACCTCGACCTGCGCCGCTCCGGCCCGGCCAAGGCCATCCGGATGCGCAGCCAGGCCAGCCGGATCGCCCGCCGCGTGCTGGACGACCGCGACTTCGTCGAGATCGAGACGCCGACGCTGACCCGGTCCACGCCCGAGGGCGCCCGCGACTTCCTGGTGCCGGCGCGGCTGCAGCCCGGCTCCTGGTACGCGCTGCCGCAGTCGCCCCAGCTGTTCAAGCAGCTGCTGATGGTGGCCGGCATGGAGCGCTACTACCAGATCGCCCGCTGCTACCGGGACGAGGACTTCCGCGCCGACCGGCAGCCCGAGTTCACCCAGCTCGACATCGAGATGAGCTTCGTCGAGCAGGACGACGTGATCGAGCTCGGCGAGGCCGTGGTCAAGGCGCTGTGGAGCGAGCTGGCCGGTCACACGATCGAGGGCCCGATCGCCCGCATGACCTACGCGGACGCGATGGCCCGCTACGGCACCGACAAGCCGGACCTGCGCTTCGGCCTGGAGCTGACCGAGCTCACCGAGTACTTCCAGGACACGCCGTTCCGCGTGTTCAAGGCCCCGTACGTGGGCGCGGTGGTCATGCCCGGCGGCGCCGACCAGCCCCGCCGCACCCTGGACGCGTGGCAGGACTGGGCCAAGCAGCGCGGCGCCAAGGGCCTCGCGTACGTGCTCGTCGCCGAGGACGGCACGCTCGGCGGCCCGGTGGCCAAGAACCTGTCCGACACCGAGCGCGAGGGCCTGGCCAAGGCCGTCGGCGCCAACGCCGGCGACTGCATCTTCTTCGCCGCCGGCGACCCGTCGGACGCCCGCGCGCTGCTGGGCGCGGCCCGGCTGGAGATCGGCCGCCGCGTCGGCCTGATCGACGAGTCCGCCTGGTCCTTCGTCTGGGTGGTGGATGCGCCGCTGTTCGAGTCCGTGGACAAGATCGGCGACGACGTGGCGGTGGGCAGCGGCAAGTGGACCGCGGTGCACCACGCCTTCACCTCGCCCACGCCGGAGTGGATCGACCGGTTCGAGGAGGACCCGGGCAAGGCCCTGGCCTACGCCTACGACATCGTCTGCAACGGCAACGAGATCGGCGGCGGCTCCATCCGTATCCACCGCCCGGACGTGCAGAAGCGGGTGTTCGCGATCATGGGTCTCGGCGAGGCCGAGGCCGAGGAGAAGTTCGGCTTCCTGCTGGAGGCCTTCAAGTACGGCGCCCCGCCGCACGGCGGCATCGCCTTCGGCTGGGACCGCATCGTCATGTTGCTGGCCGGCGAGAGCTCGATCCGCGAGGTGATCGCGTTCCCGAAGTCCGGCGGCGGCTACGACCCGCTGACCGCCGCGCCCGCGCCGATCACCGCGCAGCAGCGCAAGGAGGCCGGCGTGGACGCCAAGCCCACCCCGAAGGGTGAGTCGGCCAAGGCGTGAACCCGCCTCCGTCGGGGGATACCCGTTCAGGTGTCCCCCGACGGCATTAGCCCGTTACCAAGCCGTATTCCAGCGCGGTGATGCTCGAACATGACAGCGCAGCCGACTGCTCCGGGTAGTCGATTGTGCCGATCGTGTGGACGTGCTGTGCACTCGAAGGAGTAGGGTCGGAAGGGATGAGCGTGGAGACCACCGCTGGCCCCGCCAACGCCGCCGGGGCAGCGGACAACGAGGTCCTGGCGACCGTCGCGGCCGCCGAATCAGTGCTCACGAGGCGTTTCGGGGCGTCGATCAGACTGGCGGACCCCGAGGACCTTCGCGGCAGCGGCAAGGCCACCGTGCTGCGGGTGCGGGTGGCCTCGACGCCGTTCTCGCTGCCGAAGACGCTGGTCGTCAAGAGCTACACCGAGCCGCCGATCGGCGAGCTGGTGGACCCCTTTCCGCACGAGGCCGTCAGCTACCAGCTCTTCACGGCGCTGGGCGGCGACGACCGGATGTGCCCCGAGCTGATCGCGCACGACGGCGCCAAGCGGCTGATCGTGCTCGAGGACCTGGGCCGCGCCCCGACGCTGGCCGACAAGCTGCTGGAGCATGACGCCCGCGGCGCCGAGCGCGCGCTGCTGGCGTGGGCCCGCGCGCTGGGCCGGCTGCACGCCACGACCGCCGGCCGCGAGGCCGACTTCGACGCGCTGACCCGCCGGCTCGGCGGCCGGCCGGGCCAGGATCCCGTGGCGCGCCGGGCCAAGGTGGCGCTGGCCGAGCTGCCGGACCTGCTGCGCGAGGTGCTCGGCGTGAGCGTCGGCGACGAGGCGTTGGCCCTTGCCCACGAGGGCGGCCGGCTGCTGAGCAGCGCCCAGCACCGGGCGTTCAGCCCGTCCGACGCCTGCGCGGACAACAACCTGATCACCGGCAAGGGCCTGCGGGTCCTGGACTTCGAGGGTGGGTGCGTGCGGGACGTGGCGCTGGACGCCGCCGCGCTGCGCATCCCTTTTCCGCTGTGCGGCTGTTCGTTCCGGCTGCCCAACGGCATGACCGAGGCGATGGTCGCGGCCTGGCGGGCCGAGGTCAGCCCGGTGTTCCCCGACCTGGACGACGACGACGTGCTCATGCCCAAGCTGCTGCACGGCCAGCTGCTGTGGGTGTGGCTGTCGACGTGGATGTACCTGCCGCGGCCGGGCGTGCCGGACGGGCCGATCACCAACCGCCTCGCCTCGCCCCGGCGCAGCAGCGCCCTGCACGCGCGGTGGCAGCGGCTGCGTGACGACGCCGCCCGCGCCAAGCAGCCCGCGCTCGCCGAGCACGCCGAGCAGGTGGCCACCGCGATCGCCGCCCAGTTCGGCGCGGAGGCGGCGCACCTCCCGCTGTTCCCGGCCTTCAGCTGAGTTCTTGCCGCCCGTTCCGGGCGGGGGCTCGGCCCCTTCGGGGCCGGTGCCTCGCCCCCGGCCGTGCGAAGCACCGGCGGGGCCTCGCGGCTCCTCGGAGGCGGCGCCAAACAGCACTGTTCGTCCGCCCGTCCTCCGCCCGCCATGTGACCATCACCGGGAGTGATTGTCCGCGGGTGATCGTGGACGGGTGACGGTTCAGCAGGCTGTGTCGGAGAGCGTGCCCGCCCCCCGCGTGGTCGGGCGGCTCGTCGTCCTGGGGGACTCGACGAGTGTCGGTCTCGGTGATCCGCTGCCGGGGGGTCGCTGGCGCGGGTTCGGTCCGCTGCTGGCGGACGCGCTCGGTGGCTGCGATCTGACGAACCTGTCCCGCACGGGGGCCCGGATCGGCACGGTGCGGCACGAGCAGCTGCCGCTGGCGGCGGCGCTGCGCCCGGACGCGGTGGTGGTGGTCGCCGGCATGAACGACACCATGCGTTCCGACTTCGATCCCGAGCAGCTGCGCGCCGACCTCGACCACGTGGTGGGCAAGCTGCTGGACGTGGGCGCGGTGGTGGTGCTGGCCAGCTATCACGATCACGCCCGGGTGTTCCGGCTGCCGGCCTCGCTGCGGCGGGCGCTGCGTCGCCGGGTGGACGAGCTGAACGCGGTGATCCGCTCCGTGGTGCTGGCCCGCGGTATCGGCTGCGTCGACCTGGACACGCTGCCCGGCGCCTACGACCTGTCGGCGTGGAGCGTGGACCGGCTGCACCCGTCCGAGCTGGGGCACCGGATGCTGGCGCAGGGCTTCGCCGACGAGCTGGAGCTGGCGGGCTGCGCGGTCGCGGAGCCGGTGAGCATGGTGTGCGCCGGCGGCGCCACGATCGCCGCCTGGCAGCACGTGGCGTGGCTGGTGTTCAAGGGCATTCCCTGGCTTTGGCGACGTGGTTCGGATCTGGTTCCTTATGCCTTCACGGTCCTCTACCGGACGGTAATCGGCGATTCACGACATTCGTCGTGGGCCACTTGGGGTAATTATTCACAAGAGAATTCCGTGAATAGTTAGTAACCGTCACGGTCGCATTTCTATGGGTACGCTCCCGATGTTGGTCCATGTTCTTCCATTTCAGGAGGACTTGTGTCGGGATCGTTCACCAGATCTGCCCTGCTCGGCGTGGGCGCGGCCGTGGTGGCCGCGCTGACCGCATTCGCGCCTGCCGCCACCGCGGCCGGCAACCCGCACGTCGTCACACCCCAGGTCCAGTCGCTGCGCGCCCAGGTGCACAACGGCACCCTGCTGAAGTCGCACGGCACCACGAAGGCCTGCGCGTTCTGTCAGGCGCAGGTGGTCACCGCCGCACCCGGGTCGAAGACACCCCTGTCGACCACGGTTCCGGCCGGCTACGGCGCCGACGACCTCGCCGCCGCCTACCACCTGCCCGCCGCCGCGGCCGGCGCCACCGGCACCATCGCGATCATCGACGCCGGCGCGTACCCCAACCTGGAAGCCGACGTCAACGCCTACCGCGCCCAGTACGGCCTGCCGGCCTGCACGGTGGCAAGCGGTTGCCTGAAGACGGCCGACATGCACGGCGGCCCCGCGCTGCCGCCGGCCACCACGTTCCCGGACAACCTGTACGAAGAAGAGGTCGCGGTGGAGACCGCCCTCGACGTCGACATGGCGTCCGCGGCCTGCCCGTCGTGCAAGCTGGTCGAGCTCCAGCTGCCCATCGAGGACGCGCTCAACGGCGACAAGGCCCACCTCGACGCCGCGATGGCCGACTTCGGCACCGCGGTGAACACCGCCGGCGCGCTGGGCGCCTCGGCGGTCAGCATGAGCTACCAGTACCCGAGCGACACCGACGTCGAGTTCGGGCAGGCCGGCCGCGACCTGTTCCACCCGGGCATGGCGGTCCTCGCGTCCTCCGGCGACGGCGGCTACGAGGGCAACGTGCACACCGGCTGGCCGCAGAACCTGCCGTGGGTGGTCTCCGTCGGCGGCACGTCGCTGCTCCAGAACGGCGACAGCTTCACCGACATCGTGTGGGGCGGGGCCGGCAGCGGCTGCGAGACCGACCTGCCGGCGGCGATCGGCGCGCCGCCGTCGGTGAGCGCCAACTGCGGCGGCCACCGCGCGTCCTCCGACGTGGCCGCGGTCGCCGACCCGAACACCGGCGTCGCCGTCTACGAGACGTACGCGCCGTTCACCGGCCAGCCCCTCAACTGGATCGTGGTCGGCGGGACCAGTGCGTCCTCGCCGTTCGTCGCCGGCCTGTACGCGAGGGGCGGCCACACCTCCCAGGTGATGGGCCCGAACACCCTCTACACCGCGCCCGCAGGCGCGTTCACCGACGTGACCCTGGGCCAGAACGCCCCGGCGCACGTCTGCCCGACCGCGACGCCCGCCCTCTGCGTCGCGCAGAAGGGCTGGGACGCGCCGACCGGCGTCGGGGTGCCGAACGGCCTCGCCGGATTCTGATTCACCGATGAATTGCGGCGGGCGATATGATTCATATCGCCCGCCGCAATTGTCTCACGTCAGGTCAGCTTTTTCCCCAGCGCCCGGCCGGCGGCCCGGCCGGAAAAGATGCAGCCGCCCAGGAATGTGCCCTCCAGGGCGTTGTAACCGTGCACACCGCCGCCGCCGAATCCGGCCACCTCGCCCGCCGCGTACAGGCCGGGGAACGCCGAACCGTCCGGCCGGATCACCTGCGAGTCGAGATTGGTCTGGAGGCCGCCGAGCGTCTTGCGGGTGAGGATGTTCAGCCGGACCGCGATCAGCGGGCCGTGCGCCGGGTCGAGGATGCGGTGCGGCGATGCCACCCGGGCCAGCTTGTCGCCGAGGTAGCGGCGGGCGTTGCCGACGGCCATCAGCTGGAGGTCCTTGGAGTAGGCGTTGCGGACCTCGCGGTCGCGGGCCTTGATCTGCCGCTCCAGCTCGTCGTGGGCGATCTGCGGGCCGCGGGACAGCTTGTTCATGCCGTCCACCAGGTCGCGCAGGTTGTCCGAGACGACGAAGTCGACGCCGTGCTCCTTGAACGCCTCCACCGGGCCAGGCGCGCCCTTGCCCAGCCGGCCGGTCAGGGTGAGCTTGAGGTCCTTGCCGGTGATGTCCGGGTTCTGCTCGGAGCCCGACAGCGCGAACTCCTTCTCGATGATCGACTGCGTCAGCACGAACCACGAGTAGTCGTGGCCGGTGGCCAGGATGGCCTTCATCGTGCCGTTGGTGTCGAAGCCCGGGAAGTTGGGCGAGGGCAGCCGCCTGCCGGTCGCGTCGAACCACAGCGAGGACGGGCCGGGGATGATCCGGATGGCGTGGTCGGGCCAGATCGGGTTCCAGTTGTGGATGCCCTCGGTGTAGTTCCACATCCGGTCGCGGTTGACGATGTTCGCGCCGGCCGCCTCGCTGATCGCGATCATGCGGCCGTCCACGTGCGCCGGCACGCCGGAGATCATCGTCCGCGGGGCCGGGCCCATCCGGTCGGTCGGCCAGTTCTTGCGGATCAGCTCGTGGTTGTGCCCGATGCCGCCGGAGGTCACGACGACCGCCCGGGCCCGGAACTCGAAGTCGCCCACCTTGGTCCGCGAGGAGGCCTTGCCGCGCTCCAGGTCGGTCTCCTCCAGCACGGTGCCGCGCACGCCGACCGCCGCGCCGTCCTCGACGACGATCTCGTCCACCTGGTGCCGGAACGCGAACTCGACCAGGCCGCGCTTCTCCCCGTTCAGCACGGGTTCCTGGAACACCCGCACCACCTCGGGCCCGGTGCCCCAGGTCAGGTGGAAGCGGGGCACCGAGTTGCCGTGGCCGTCGGCCGGGCCGCCGCCGCGCTCGGCCCAGCCCACCAGCGGCGTCACCCGCAGGCCCAGGTCGTGCAGGTACTGGCGCTTCTCGCCGGCCGCGAAGCGGACGTAGGCCTGCGCCCACTGCCGGCCCCAGTGATCCTCCTGGTCGCGGTCGAAGCCGGCGGAGCCTTGCCAGTCCTGCCAGGCCAGCTCGTAGGAGTCCTTGACGCCCATCCGGCGCTGCTCCGGGCTGTCCACGAAGAACAGCCCGCCCAGCGACCAGAACGCCTGGCCGCCCAGGTTGTTGCGGTTCTCCTGGTCGAGCACCAGCACGCGGCGGCCGGCCAGCACCAGCTCGTGCGTGGCGACCAGGCCGGCCAGGCCCGCGCCGACCACGATGACGTCCGGCTCGAATGTCATGTCCGTCCTCCGGTTTCGATGCTGTAGGCCGTGAGGACCCGTTCGAACAGGTCGGCGCGGCGCCGCCACACGGCGGGGTTGTCCGGTTCCAGCAGGCATTGCACCGCAGTGCCGTCGTGCACGGCGACCAGCGCCTGCCCCAACGCCACCTGATCGGGTGTTTCTCGGCCGATCTTGGCCAGCAGGGCGGCGACCACCGGGGTGATCGCCCCGCCGATGGCCTCCTCCCGGGTCTTCATGACGCTGCGCAGGGCCGGGTTGCGCAGCGCGTGGGCGGTGAACTCGGCGGTGATGCGGTACCAGCGGTCGTGCACCGGCACCGCCGGCGTCACCAGCTCCACCACGCCGCGAACGTCCTTGACGCGGGCCGTGTCCATCGTGGCGAGCGCCTCGCGCAGGCCGTCGATCAGCTCCGTCGACCGCTGCTCCCACATGGCCAGGAACAGGTCGTCCAGCGAGGCGAAGTTCGAGTAGAAGGCGCCGCGCGTGTAGCCGGCGCGGTCGCACACCTGCTCCACCGTGGAGCGGCCGAAGCCCTGCTCGGCGAACACCTCCAGCGCCGCGTCGAGCAGCCGCTGGCGGGTCTCGCCGCGGCGCTTCGTCACCCGCTTCGGTGTCGTCACGATACAAAAATGTATCGGATACACGGATGGATTGGAAGCGCGGAGCCGGGCGGTTGTCCGCAGGATGAGGTCACGCACGGTGTTCGGGAGGTCACAGGTGATCGGGATAAAGGCGGCGGCCGCCGCTCTGCTGCTGCTCGCGCCCTACGTCCAGCCCGACACGACATCGCTGCACCAGCTCGTGACGAACGGGACCCTGCTGGAGAGCCACGGCGTGGTCCCCACCTGTGACGTCTGCGATTCCGAGGTCGTCACCGTCTCGCCGGGCTCCAAGACGCCGCTCGCCACCACCATTCCCATCGGGTACTCGGCCGGCGAACTCGCGTCCGCCTACCACCTGCCCGACGCGTCGGTGGGAGTGGCCGGCACCGTCGCGATCATCGACGGCGGCGGCTATCCCGCGCTGGAGTCCGACCTCGCCACGTACCGGAGCCGGTTCAAGCTCTCCCCGTGCACCAAGGCGAACGGCTGCCTCGAGGTCGTCGACTACCAGGGCGGGCCGCCGATCGTGCCGGACGGCTCCGACCTGGAGAAGGAGCTGTCCGTCGAGACCGCCCTGGACGTGGAGATGGTCTCCGCCGCCTGCCCCTCGTGCAAGATCGCCCTGGTGCAGGCCCCCACCCGCGACTTCTACCTGACGTCCGCGCACGGCTCCGCCCAGTCGGTGCCGGACATCGCCCGCGCCGTCGACGTCGCCACCCGCCTGGGCGCCTCGGCCGTCAGCATGAGCTTCGGCTATCCGTCCACCAAGGACATCAACGCCGGCTCCGTCAGCACCGTGTTCGCCCATCCCGGCATCGCTTTCGTGGCGTCGTCAGGAGATTCCGGCTACGAGGGCAGCGTGCACGGCTACTGGCCGCAGAACCTGCCCGGTGTCATCGCCGTCGGCGGCACGGCGTTGTACATGTCGGGCAACGGTTTCACTGCCACCTCGTGGGACGGCGCCGGCAGCAGCTGCGAGACCGACCTCCCCGCCGCGCACGGCCAACCCGCCGCCGTCGCCGCCCTGTGCGCCGGCCACCGCGCCACCACCGACGTCTCCGCCGTCTCCGACCCCGGCACCGGCGTCGCCGTCTACAACTCGTACGACGTCGGCGGCTGGTTCGTCGCCGGCGGCACCAGCGCCGCCGCCCCGATCATCGCCGCCATGTACGCCCGCGCCGGCCACACCTCCCGGGTCGACGGCCCCAACACCCTGTACGCCGCCCCCGCCGGCGCCTTCACCGACGTCACCCTCGGCCAGAACGGGCCGCCGCACGCCTGCCAGTCCCAGCTCTGCATGGCCGGCAAGGGCTGGGACGGGCCAACCGGCGTGGGAACCCCCAACGGCCTGGCCGGCTTCTGACTACTGTCCACCCCATGTCGCTGATCGACCGCATCCTGCTGGGCCCTGGCCCCTGCAACCCGTACCCGGAGGCCACCGCCGCCCTGGCCGCCCCGCTGCTCGGCCACCTGGACCCCGAATTCCTCCGGGTCCTGGACGAGACGTGCGACCGCCTCCGGACCGTGTGGGGCACGACGAACCGCCGCACGCTGCCGCTGTCCGGCACCGGCTCCATCGGCATGGAGGCGGCCTTCGCCAACGCCGTGCACCCGGGGCGAACCACTGCGGTCGTCGCCGTCAACGGCCTGTTCGGTCAGCGCATGGTCGACGTCGCCACCCGCTACGGCGCCACCGTCATTCCGGTGGAGCACACGTGGGGCCAGCCCGTCGACACTGACAAGATCCTCGACGCGCACCCCGATCCCGACATCGTCGCCGCCGTGCACGCCGAGACCTCCACCGGCGTCCGCTCCGACATCGCCGCCCTCGGCCGGGCCGTGCACGACCGCAACCCCGACGCCCTGCTCATCGCCGACTGCGTCACCTCGCTCGCCGGCATCGAGGTCGCCGCCGACGAGTGGGGCATCGACATCGGCTACGCCGGCACCCAGAAGTGCATCGGCGTCGCCCCCGGTCTCGCCCCGTTCACGGTGTCCGAACGCGCCTGGCGGCACCGCAATCCCACGCCGCCCACGTGGTACCTCGACCTGGGCCTCATCGGCGACTACGTCTCCGGCAACGCGACCGGCGGCCGCACCTACCACCACACTGCCCCCACCGCGATGATCGCCTCCCTGCACGCCGGCCTCGGCCGCGTCCTGGAGGAGGGTCTGGACGCCGTCTTCGAACGTCACCGCGCCGCCGGCGAGCGCCTCCAGACCGGCCTCCAGGAGCTCGGGCTCGAGCTGTTCGCGGCGGAGAACCACCGCCTGCCGGAGCTGACCACCGTGAAGGTGCCGGACGGCGTCGACTCGGCGAAGGTCCGGCACCGCCTGCTCACCGAGTACGACATCGAGATCGGCGCCGGCGCGGGGGCGTACGCGCAATCCGTGTGGCGCATCGGGTTGATGGGGCACAACGCCCGTCAGGAGCGCGCGGAGCTGGTCCTCGCGGCGCTGGCCCGGCTGCTCTGAACGGAGGCGGACCGCCGGTCCGTATCTGCTACGGTCGACCCCATGGGCATCGGAATCTCGTTGCAGGCTCCGGCAGGGGTGGACAACTACGTCGACGCGATCGTCGACAAGGCGAGGAAGGCGGCCGCCGCCGGCGTGCGGTCGGCGTGGTTCGGGCAGCGGTTCGACTACGACGCGGCGGCGCTGGCGGCCACGGTCGGCCGCGAGGTGCCGGGGCTGCACGTCGGCACGTCGGCGATCCCGGTCTACGGACGGCATCCGCTGCTGGTCGGCGCGCAGGCGCAGACCGCGCAGGCGGCCACCGGCGGTCGCTTCCACCTCGGGCTCGGCCTCGGCGCCGGACCGCTGGTGGAGGCGACCTTCGGCGTCCGGGCCGACCGACCGATCGCGCTGCTGCGGGAGTTCCTCACAGCGCTGCGGCAGTATCTCGACACCGGTGGGAGCGATCACCGCGGCGAGTTGATCACCGCCGTCACCCCGATGCCGGCGGCGCTGCCCGGCGCGTCCCCGACGCCGATCCTGGTGGCCGCCATGGGCCCGCAGGCCCTGCGGGTCACCGGTGAGCTCGCCGACGGCACGCTGCCGCTGCTCGCCGGGCCGAAGGTGCTGGCCGAGCACATCGTGCCGCCGCTGGAGCGCGCCGCCGCCGGGCGACCCGCGCCCCGAGTCGTCGCGATGATCAACGCCGCCGTCACCGCCGACGTCGACGCGACGCGGGAACGCGCCGCCAAGCAGATCGCCTTCCTGGACCAGTTCCCTTCCTACCAAAGGGTTCTGCGGCTCGGTGGCTTCACCAGCGGAGTCGAGCTCGCCGCCATCGGCGATGAAAGGCTTGTCGCGGCTGCGATCCGCGAGCACTTCGACGCCGGTGCGACGGAAGTCGTGGTGTCCAGCGCCTTCGCCGCGGCCGAGGACCAGGAGCGCACCTGGCGTCTCCTCGGCGAACTGGGGGCCTAGCCCCACCCCGACCGGGGTTCTGGGGCCAATGCCTTCGCCGTCCGATCCGGCCAGGCTGAAACCCATGTCCCGTAACGCTAAACGTGTCCTGGCGGCGGTGACGGCCGCCGCGTTGGCGGCCGTCATGATCCCGACCGACGCACAGGCGACGCGGCAACACCTGACCTGGCAAGCGTGTCCGGCCGACACCCCGGTGCCGGCCGGCGCGCTGCCGCTCGCCGACTACCAGTGCGCGGACCTGACCGTGCCCATGTCCTACCCGGATCCCGACGGAGCGCAGATCCAGATGGCTGTCGGGCGCTTGCCGGCCGCCGACCAGGCCCACAAGATCGGCACGATCTTCTACAACCCCGGCGGCCCGGGCAATCCCGGGCGGATCCCGCCCGTGCTGACGGCCGCGCTGCACCAGCGGTTCGACCTCGTCGGCTTCGACCCGCGCGGGGTGGGGGCGAGCACGCCCCTGCACTGCTTCGCCTCGCCCGACCAGCTGGCCGTGCTGCAACGGGTCGCCGGCCAGTTCCCGACCACCCCGGACCAGGCCCAACGGCAGATCGCCGACGCGCTGACCATCGACCAGTGGTGTGGGCAGAACGCCGGACCGCTGATCAACCACATGTCCACGGCGAACGTCGCCCGGGACCTCGACCGGCTGCGGGCCGCCGTCGGCGAATCGACGCTGTCGTACTACGGCCTGTCGTACGGCACGGTGCTGGGGGAGACGTACGCCAACCTGTTCCCGGACCGGGTGCGGGCCGTCGTGCTCGACGCCGTCGACGATCCGGTGAACTGGTTCACCGGCTACCACCCGGCCGACGCGAACGTGCCGTTCAGCGTGCGGCTCGCCGCCGACCTCGGCACCGAGCAGGCGCTGCACTCCTTCCTCACGGCCTGTGCCGCCGACGCGCGCTGCGCCTTCCGGGAGCCCGGCGGCGACCTGTCCGCCAAGTTCGACCGTGTGCTGGACCGGCTCGCCGCCGGGCCCGTGACGATCACCGACCCCGACAACGGGCAGCCCGTCACGATTCGCTACCAGGACGCCATCGTGCGGACCATCGAGTACCTGACCGACGCCGACAACTCCCCGGTGCTCGCACGCTTCCTGCAAGCGCTGGGCACCTCCGATGCCGTTGCCGTGCAAGCGGAATCCACGCCGATCACGACCCCCGCCGACAACCTCCTCGCCGGCGGCGCGACCCAGTGCGCCGATGCCACCAACCCGTCCGATCCGTCGGTGTGGCCGCGCTACGCCGCCGCGACGGATCTCCGCGCGCGGGGCTTCGGGCCGTTCTTCACCTACCTGTCGCTGCCCTGCGTGCGGTTCCCGTCCGAGGATGCCGACCGCTACGCCGGCCCGTGGGACCGCCACACCGCGCACACCGTGCTGCTGGTCGGCAACAGGCAGGGCGATCCCGAGACCCCGTACGACGGCGCGCAGCGCACCGCCAGGGATCTCGGGAACGCCCGGCTGCTGACGCTCGACTCGTTCGGGCACGGCTCGCTCGGTCACAGCCAGTGCATCGACGACGCCGTGAACGCCTACTTCTTCCGGGTGCACCTGCCCGCTGTCGGAACGGTGTGCGCACCCGACCACTCGCCGTTCGGGTAATCGGGCGAGGGTTTCCGGTATCCCGACTCCAGGTGATTGCCTCGGCGTTGCGGCGGTGCGAAAGTCACGTCATGACTGCACAGGCGCGGCTGCTTCCCGATCTCGTCGAGCACTGGGCAGAGGCCACGCCCGACGCCGAGGCGATCAGCTACGAGGGCGTCAGCCACACCTGGTCGCAGTGGCGGGACCGAATCCGCCGCGTCGCCGGCGCGCTGCGGACCGCCGGCGTCGGGCCCGGCGACCGGGTCGCCTACCTCGACCGGAACAACCTCTCGTGCCTGGAGGTCGTGCTCGGCGCCGGCTCGCTCGGCGCGGCCACCGCCATCTTCAACTGGCGGCTCGCCCCCGACGAGCTCGACTACGTCGTGCGCGACTCCGGCGCCCGGGTGCTGTTCGTCGCCGACGACCTGCTGCCCGGCGTCGCCGGCATCGCCGACCTGCCCACCACCGTGCTGCTCAGCGAGTACGAGAGCCTGATCGGCGAGGCCGAGCCCGTCGGCATCCAGCCCGAGGCGGCTCCCGGCGATCCCGCGTTGGTCATGTACAGCTCCGGCACCACCGGGCGGCCCAAGGGCGTGCTGCTCAGCCACGCCAACGTGCTCGCCCATGCCCGCAACAGCCAGGCCGCGCTGCCCATCGACGCCGGTTCGCGCAGCCTGGTCGCGATGCCGCTGTTCCACGTCGGCGGCTCCTGCTACGCCCTGTCCGGCTTTCTCGAGGGCGTTCCGTCCACGCTGCTGCGCGAGCCCACCGGTCCCGCGCTGCTCGGGGCCATCGCACAGGGCTGCACCCATGCCTTCCTGGTGCCCGCCGTCGTCGCCGGCGTGATGGCCGCCGGGCAGCCAGCCATCGCCGCGTTCGGGCGGCTCAAGCGGCTGATCTACGGGGCGTCGCCGATGCCGCTGCCGCTGCTGCGGGCGGCCATGGCCGCGTGTCCCGACACCGAGTTCGTGCAGGTGTACGGCATGACCGAGATGGCCGGCGCGATCACCGTGCTCAGCCCCGAGGACCACCGCGACCCCGACCACGCCGAGCGGCTCACCTCCGCCGGCCGGCCCTTCGACGGCGCCGAGCTCCGGATCGTCGACCCCGCGCTGCTGGAGGACGCCGAGGTCGGCGAGCTCTGGTTCCGCACACCGCAGACCATGGTCGGCTACCTCGGGCAGCCGGAGGCCACCGCCGAGACGATCACCGCCGACGGCTGGCTGCGCACCGGCGACATCGGCCGGCGCGACGAGTGCGGGTACGTGTACATCGTGGACCGGGTCAAGGACATGATCATCACCGGCGGCGAGAACGTGTACTCGCCCGAGGTGGAGCGGGTGCTCGCCGAGCACCCGTCCGTCGCCGACGTCGCCGTCATCGGCGTGCCCGACGACCACTGGGGCGAGTCCGTCAAGGCCGTCGTGCAGGCCGCCGACGGGCAGGTCGTCGACCCCGAGAAGCTGGTCGCCTTCGCCCGGGAGCGGCTCGCCGGCTACAAGGTGCCGCGGACCATCGACATCGTCGAGGAGATGCCGCGCAACGCCACCGGCAAGATCCTCAAGAAGGTGCTGCGTCTGCCGTACTGGCCGGACCGCAACATCTGAAAACCGTTCAGTGGTCGGTGGTCGTTTACGGTAGGAACGGCGGATGGCCACCCACCGCGTCGCCCCCGCACTGTTCCCGCCGCCCAGCTACTCCCACAGCGTCGTCGTCGAGGCGGGGGAGCGCCTCGTCTTCACCGCCGGCGGCGTGCCGCTCGACCCGGCCGGCAACCTCGTCGGGCCCGGCGACCGCGTCCGTCAGGCCGAGCAGGTGCTGACCAACCTGTCCGAGCAGCTCCGCCAGGCCGGCACCGACCTCGAGCACGTCGTCAACACCACCGTGTACGTGGTTGCCGAGCAGACCTCGGATCTCAGCACCGTTTGGGAGGTCGTCACGGCGTCCGGGCTGACGGTCGGGCCGCACAGCTCGACGCTGCTGGGCGTGAGCTTCCTCGGCTACACCGGACAGCTGGTGGAGATCACCGCAGTGGCGGTGATTCCCTCCTAGAAGGACGCCTTCGTCGGCAGCTGGTCGAGCGTGATGCCGAAGACAGCGCGGTAGGTGGCCAGCGCCTCGGCGTCGGTCAGCTCGCGCTCGACCCGGTGATTGCCGTCGGTGCGGATCAGCTTGCTGCCGGACAAGGTGACGCGGCCGGTCGGCGTCGGCAGCGAGCAGGTCAGCTTGCGGGTGAAGGGCGAGTCCGGTGATGTCTGGTGATACCAACAGGTCGGTCCGAAGTCGCTGAGGCGGCGCGGGGTCGGCTCCAAGCGGTACTGGGCCCTGCCGTCGCACCACACGTCGAGCACGCCCAGGTCGCCCTCGACGATCTTGAACTCGCCGTCCGGGTCGTGCTGCGGGCCCCGCTCGGTCAGGCTCACCGGGAATCGGCTGAAGCGGCCGAAGCCGACGTCGACCAGCCACGGCTCCTCCAGCTCGACCCGCAACGCCAGGTGGTCGGCCGGCGGTCCGGGCTCCCCGTCCGCGGAGAACACCTGTGCCGACAGCAGTTCCACCCGGTAGCCGAGCGCGGTGAGCAACGCGGCGAACGCGCCGTTGAGCTCGTAGCAGATGCCGCCCCGACGCCGCCGAACCACCTTGTCCACCAAGGCTTCCGACTCCAGCCGGATCGGCTCCCGCAGATGGACGCTCAGGTTCTCGAACGGAACCGCCGCCAGATGCCGACGTTGGAGGTCACGCAGGCCGTCGATGGTGGTGGCAGCCGGCCGGGTGGCGCCGATTCGGGAGAGATAGCCGTCGACATCGATCACGGCCCGGACGCTAGGCCCTCGACCGTGCTGGAGGTCAAGCGGCGTACGGAGTGGTGGCGGTGGCGATCTCCGCCAGTTCGGCGGCGGCCAGTTCGGGGGTGGTGCGGCGCATGCCGGCGTCGAGGCAGCGGCGCACCACGGACGGTTGCTCCCGCCACAGCCGCATGCCCCGGCGCAGCAGCAGCGGCAGCGGCTTGCGGGCCTCGGCGACGTCCCGGACGAGCCGGCGGACGAAGGTGGCGGCGGCGGACGGTGCGAGCACGAGGGCGTCGGCCAGCACGCCGGCGTCGCGGCAGCCGGCGACGAGCCGGTCGGCGAACAGGCCCTCGGCGAAGAACAGCGGCGAGTCGCCGAGCTCGACGCGGCGGCAGCCGACCCGGCGGTCCTCGCCGAGCACGTAGACGGGCGCGGCGACCTCGCCGGTGGTGGCCAACTCGACCACGGCGGCCAGCGCGTCGGCGGCGTTCCAGGCGTTGTCGTCGTCCCAGTCGACCCGGCCGGCGGCGTCGCGGGGCAGCAGCGGATCGGTGCCCTCGCGGTAGAAGTCGTCCAGTCGCAGCACCGGCCAGCCCAGGCGGGCGGCGAGGGTGGACTTGCCGGAACCCGAGGGCCCGGCCAGCAGCACGACGCGCGGATGAACGGAAGCTGACGGCACGGGTAACGAGTATCTCACACGCGCGCGCGTTGTAACGTCGAACCTATGAGCGACGGTTTGTACGACGGCGGGCTGTTCGGCGCCGACGTCGAGGAGCGGAGCAAGGCGCAGCTGGCGGCCAACGCGCCGCTGGCGGTGCGGATGCGCCCGCGGTCGCTGGACGAGGTCGTGGGCCAGGGGCACCTGCTCGGCCCGGGCGCGCCGCTGCGCCGCCTGGTGGAGGGCGCCGCGCCGGCCTCGGTGATGCTGTACGGCCCGCCGGGCACCGGCAAGACCACCCTGGCGACGCTGGTGTCGCAGGCGACCGGCCGCCGGTTCGTCGCGCTGTCGGCGCTGTCGGCGGGCGTGAAGGAAGTCCGCGAGGTGATCAACGACGCGCGCCGGCGGCTGGGCCGCAGCGGCGAGGCGACGGTGCTGTTCATCGACGAGGTGCACCGCTTCTCCAAGACGCAGCAGGACGCCCTGCTGGGCGCGGTGGAGGACCGGATCGTGCTGCTGGTCGCGGCGACCACGGAGAACCCGTTCTTCTCGGTGGTCTCGCCGCTGTTGTCCCGATCCCTTGTGCTGCAACTGAAATCCCTCACGGACGAGGACGTGCGGGAGGTCGTCCGCCGGGCCGTGACGGACGAGCGCGGCCTGAACGGCTCGCCGACGCTGTCGCCGGAGGCGGAGGAGCATCTGGTCCGGCTGGCCGGCGGCGACGCCCGGCGGGCGCTGACCGCGTTGGAGGCGGCGGCCGAGTCGGCGGCGTCGACCGGCGCGGAGGTGATCGACCTGGCCACGCTGGAGGCGACGGTCGACAAGGCGGCGGTGCGCTACGACCGTGACGGCGACCAGCACTACGACGTGATCAGCGCGTTCATCAAGTCCATCCGCGGCTCCGATGTGGACGCGACGCTGCACTATCTGGCCCGGATGATCGAGGCGGGGGAGGACCCGCGGTTCATCGCCCGCCGGCTCGTCGTGCACGCCAGCGAGGACGTCGGCATGGCCGACCCGACGGCGATCCAGGTGTGCGTGGCGGCGGCGCAGGCCGTGCAGCTGATCGGCATGCCGGAGGCGCGGATCAACCTGGCCCAGGCGGCGATCCACCTCGCCACCGCCCCCAAGTCCAACTCCACCATCGTCGCCATCGACTCGGCGCTGGCGGACGTGCGCAAGGGCGCCGCCGGCACGGTGCCGGCGCACCTGCGGGACGGCCACTACGCGGGCGCGAAGAAGCTCGGCAACGCCCAGGGCTACCGGTATCCGCACGACGTGCCGGAGGGCGTCGTGACGCAGCAGTACCCGCCCGACGACCTGATCGGCCGGGACTACTACACCCCCACCACCCGCGGCAACGAACGCGCCCTCTCCGAACGCGTCCCCAAGCTCCGCAAGCTAATCCGCGGCCAGGAGTGAACCCCGGCGAGTCGCGCTCACAGACACACCGAATGTAGGTTTCGTGCAGAACTGCGACTCGGAGCCCGCTTCTGCCCCACAGCGCATTGCGGTGTGACGCCGGGCGGGACTCGCGGGGGTCTGCCTGAGACTTACATTCGAGGTGCCTGAGAGCGCGACTCGCGGGGGTCGGCCTGCTCGGTGAGGAGTCTGTGGGCAAGGAGGGTGCCGCCGGCGGTTGCCGCCGGCATGACGATGATGGCCAGCAACGGCACCAAGCACAGGAGATACGCCGGGAGGGCGAAGCCGAAGGCGAGGGCTCGGCGCTGTCCGAGCAGGTGCCGGCGGGCCTCCAGCGGTAAGCCCCGCCGCGCGAAGGGCACGACGGCGAGCTCCAGCCCGAACAGCCACGCGTTGACGCAGATGCCGATCACCGGGCCGGCGGTCTCGCCGAAGACCGGCACCAGGTCGATCAGGAAAAGCGGGATCGCCAGCAGCGCGGAGGCCCCGACGACCTTGGCGTTGTCCAGGGTGTCGGTCCACCACGAGTTGTCGGCCTCGGCCGGCACGCCGCCGACCTGGTTCTCGACCCGGCGGGCGATCGACTCGTAGAACGGAGCGCCGATGGCCAGCGTGGCGGCCGCGAACACCAGCAGCCCCAGGAAGACCAGCCCGACCACCAGGGCGACCTCGATGAGGTCCCGGAACAGCTCGCGGTAGGTGGCGTCCCAGCCGTCGGCGAACGGCGTCGCCCACGTGACCAGGTCAGGCGCGACGATGCCGAGGGTGATCGCCAGCGCCAGCAGCAGCCCGCCGGCGACCACCGCCGGCAGCGCGCCGAGCAGCAGGAGCCGGGGCGTCCGGAACACGATCCCGAAGCCCCGCAGCAGCAGGCCGATGCCCGCGAAGAAGTCCCTGATCATGAGATCGGAAGGATAGCCGTTCGCGACAAAGGGGAAACCTGTCCGAATTGCCCCTGTTCGTTCACTTTGTCGCCTCCTGTTGTACATGTGCGTTACCAAGCATGAGCGCCCATGGAGATCCCCAGAACCGGAGTGCCGGAGGCGCTGGCGAACCGCCTTTCCATGGCCGAGCAGCAGGACTACCTTCGCAGCCGCCGCAGCGTGCTGCGCGGTGGCCTGCTGGTCGGCGCCGCCGTCGCGGCCGGCCCGACCTTCCTGCCCGGCATCGCCTACGCCGCGGGCGACAGCGTCACGCCGACCGCGCGCCACCTGGCGTTCGGCCGCAACCCGCGCACCGAGATGCGGGTCGGCTGGCAGGTGCCGGCCCCGGTGCGCAAGCCGTTCGTGCGCGTCGGCACCGACCCGAAGCACCTGTCGCAGCGCATTCCCGCCGAGGTCAGGGCGCTGCACTCCGAGGTTCCCGGCGTGATCGCGCCGTACGACCAGTACTACCTGCACGCGGAGCTGTGCGGGCTGCGTCCCGGCCAGAGCTACTACTACACCGTCGGCCACGAGGGTTACGAGGGCGGCGCGCTGTCCACCTTCCGCACCGCCCCGGCGCGCTGGCTGCCGACCCGCCCGTTCACCTTCACCGCGTTCGGCGACCAGGGCGTCAGCACGGACGCGCTGGCGGAGAACGGCGTTGTGGCGCAACAGAACCCGGTGTTCCACCTGCTCGGCGGCGACATCGCCTACGCCGACCCGAACGGCGCCGGCAACCCCATCGCCAGCAAGCCGGACGCCACGCACGACACCTTCGACCCGAAGGTCTGGGACGCCTACCTGACGCAGATCGAGCCGGTCGCGTCGAAGGTGCCGTGGATGGTCGCCACCGGCAACCACGACATGGAAGCCCTGTACGGAGATCACGGCTACGGCGGCCAGACCGCGCGCTGGGACTTTCCCGGCAACGGCCCGGCCTCCTGCCCGACCACGTACTCCTTCATCTACGGCAACGTCGGCGTGATCTCCTTGGACGCCAACGACGTCTCGCACGAGATCCCGCACAACCTGGGCTACAGCCAGGGCAGCCAGACCGCCTGGCTCAAGCGCCGCCTGGCCTTCCTGCGATCCCAGCCGGACGTGGACTTCGTCGTGGTCTTCTTCCACCACTGCGCGTACTCCACGACGAAGAACCACGCCTCAGAGGGCGGCGTCCGCGAGCAGTGGGTGCCGCTGTTCGACCGGTACAAGGTCGACCTGGTGATCAACGGCCACAACCACGTCTACGAGCGCAGCGACGCACTCCGGGGCGGCAGGGTCGGCACCGAGGTGCCGATCGGCGGGACCGTTCGGCCCGAGCGCGACGGCACCGTCTACGCGACCTGCGGGTCTGCCGGCCGCAGCCTGTACGCCTTCCCGGCGCCGGACAGCTACGCCGGCCACGAGGTGTCGCAGCGCGAAGTCCCCTCGTACTACTGGACGGCCGGCGGCCAGAAGGTCACCGAGACCGTCACCTGGTCCCGGGTCCGCTACACCGGCTACGCCTTCATCGCCCTGGACGTCAAGCCGGGCTTCTTCGGCGGCAGGTCGACGATCACCGTGCGCTGCGTGACCAACCACGGCCAGGAGATCGACCGCTTCGTGATCGAGCGCGACACCGGCCTGCGCGCCGGGCTCGGGCTCGACCTCGGCGGCGACATCGGGGACCTGTAGCGAAAACGACGACGGTCGTCCCGCCGCGAGACTAGCGTGGCGGGATGACCACCCGCCGTGAGTTGATCGACGCCGTCATCCCGCTGATCACCGAGAACTACGTGTTCCCCGACGTCGCCGAGAAGGTGGCGGAAGTGTTGCGGCGCAACGACTACGAGCACCTCACCGACGTCGCCGCGTTCGCCGCGGCGGTCACCGAGGATCTCCAGTCGGTCAACGGCGACAAGCACCTGCGCCTGCTGTACGAGATCCCGGCCCCGCCGGCGGTCACCAAGCAGCACGGCTTCGACAAGGTCGAGATCCTCGACGGCAACATCGGCTACCTCGAGAACACGCGGCTGCGCCAGGCCGGGACGCACGGCGACTTCGCGGCCGCCGCGATGACGCTGCTCGCCGACACCGACGCGCTGATCATCGACCTGCGCCGCTGCCGCGGCGGCGACCCGGCGATGGTGTCGCTGCTGTGCGCCTACCTGTTCGACGAGTCCAAGCACGTCAACGACATCTACTTCCGTCCGGACGACGTGACCGTGCAGTTCTGGACCCCGCCGTACGTGCCGGGCCGGCGTTTCGGCGGCGAGAAGCCGGTCTGGGTGCTCACCAGCGCCATGACGTTCTCCGGCGGCGAGGAGCTCGCCTACAACCTCCAGCAGACCGGCCGTGGGACGGTCATCGGCGAGACCACCCGCGGCGGCGCGCACCCGACGGACTGGCACGAGGTCGCCGAGCACCTCTACGCCACCGTCCCACACGCGCGCTCGATCAACCCCGAGTCCGGCACCAACTGGGAGGCCGTCGGCGTCGCGCCGGACATCGAGGCGCCGGCCGCCGACGCCCTGGACATCGCCCTCGACCTGGCGCGCAAGGCCGTGACGACACCGTCGCCGTGACGACACCAAGTCTTTACCCGAGCAGGCAACGCGACCCGAGATCGTCACGTCCACTCCCCATCGATTGCCCACTTTGTCGGGAGTCACCGTGAAAAGACACAGACCTCTCGTCGCCGCCCTACTCGCTCTGCTGGCCCTGTTCGCCTTCGTGCCGTCGGCGAACGCCCAGCCCACCGCCGAGCTGACCAACATCCGCGTCGGCGCCCACCCCGGCTACGACCGCATCGTGTTCGACCTGACCGCCCTGCCGGCCACCCAGAACGTCAAGTACGTCGCGCAACTCGTCCGCGACCCGAGCGGCATGCCGGTTTCCCTGCCGGGCAACGCGTTCGTCCAGGTCACGATGACCGGCGCGGCCGCGCACGACGCCGACGGCAACCTCACCTACACCGGCCCGCAGATGTTCACCACGCCGCAGCTGGCCAACGTCCGCGCCGTCGCGCTCATCGGCGACTTCGAGGGCGTGGTCACCGTCGGCCTCGGTCTGCGCCACCGCGCGCCCGTCCACATGTTCACCCTCACGGGGCCGAATCGCCTGGTAGTGGACGTGAACCACTGACCCCGCGTGACCGCCGCACCACTCATTTGACCGATGACCGGGCCGGTTGGCAGCACGTACGGTGGGCGAGTCAGGGTCCCCTAACCAGGAGGTTCCGATGGACCAGGAAAGCGGCCTGCTGATCAGCGTCGAGAAGATCGACGCCGCGGTCGACCGCGGCAAGGCCAACGGGGCCGTTGCCGACAACGACGGCAACGACTGAGTGACCGGCATTCCCACCCTGGCTGACCTCGTCGCACCGGTCGAGGTCAGCCAGTTCTTCACCTCGGTGCAGGGCCGGACGCACCGCCGGTTCGCCGGCCAGGCCGGCCGGTTCGCGCGGCTGCTGCCCTGGACGGACCTCAACCGCGCGCTGCGCCAGCACCGTCTGGACTTCCCGCGCCTGCGGCTGGCCCACGACGGCGCGGTGGTGCCCGTGCACACCTACACCGAGATGGTGGACACCCGCCGCAACGGGCAGGTGCCGAGGCTGCTCAACGCCCCGCTGTCGGAGAAGCTGCGCGACGGCGCGACCCTGGTGCTCGACTCCGTGCAGGAGATGTTCGAGCCGGTCGGCGACCTGGCCGCGACGCTGGAACACGACCTGCGGGAGAAGATCCAGGTCAACCTGTACGCCGGCTGGGGCACCACGCACGGCTTCGACGTGCACTGGGACGACCACGACGCGTTCATCATCCAGATCGCCGGCCGCAAGCGCTGGCGCATCCACGGCGTGAGCCGGCCGTTCCCGCTGATGCGCGACATCGAACTGCCGCAGCGCCCCGAGGGCGAGCCGATCGACGACTTCATGCTGGAAGACGGCGACGTGCTGTACCTGCCGCGCGGCCACTGGCACGACGTGTCGGCGGTGGGGGAGCAGTCGCTGCATCTGACCATCGGCTTCAACCGGGCGACCGGCGTCGACCTGGTGGCGTGGCTGGCCGACCAGCTGCGCGTGGACCAGCTGTTCCGCGAGGATCTGCCGCGCTTCGGGACCGCCGAGGACCGGGCGACACGCGCGAAACAGCTCCGCGAGCAGCTCGTCGCGCGGCTGACCGACGACGTGGTGGACCGCTTCCTCACCGACCGCGACGCGCAGGCGCCCGCGCACAGCCGGCTCGGCCTGCCGTTCACGGCGACCCCCGGCCTGCTGCCGGAGGGCGACGAGGAAGAGGTGCTGCTGGTCGTGCCGAGGGCCGTCCTGGAGCCTGGAGACGGCACGATCGCGCTGGCCGCGGCCGGGAAACGCCTGGTCTTCGCGGCCGCGGCGGAGCCCGTCCTGACCGCGTTGCTGCCGGCGCAGCCGCTGTCCATCAAGACGTTGGTCGAGGTGGCCGCGCCGACGCTGGATCGGAAGACCGTCCGGGCGCTGCTCGGAGAACTGGTGAAGCACGGGGTGCTGTCCCCGCGCTAGCTGTGTAAGATTAGGTATGCCTAAGGTAACTTCCGAGGATGCTTCACGGGGCTGTGCCTTCGTGACCAGGCTTCTCGGCGGCAACCCGGCCGGAACCGCGGCCCTGATGACGTCCTGGCTGCTGATCGAGCAGCCCGGGCCGTGGCCGGCCGACGCGCTGGAGACCGTGCTGGACGAGGCGTTCCCGGCCGGGCGGATGGAGCAGCTGCGGGCCCGTGGCCTGCGTCCGCTGCTCATCCGCGCGCCGGGCCGGCACCAGCGGTCCGCGCGGGCACCCCGAACCGTGTTCGTGGCCAGCGGGGTGCCGGGCGCCCGCTGGCTGGAGCGCCTCTTCGTCTCCGACCTCTCGGAGCTCGCCGACATCGACCTGGACGCCGTCGTCGAGGGACGGCCCGGCCACGGCGAGAACGTCACCTCGCCGCTGTTCCTCGCCTGCACCCACGGCGCCAAGGACATGTGCTGCGCCGTGCTGGGCCGGCCGGTCGCGGCCGCGCTGGCGGAGAACCATCCGGGACTGTCGTGGGAGGTCAGCCACGTCGGCGGCGACCGCTGGGCCGGCAACCTGCTCGTCGTGCCCGACGGCTTCCTGCACGGGCAGCTCACCCCGGCCGAGGCCGTGCTCGTCGCCAAGGACGCGCTGAAGGGCCAGGTGCAGCTGGAGCAGCTGCGCGGCCGGACCGCGTCACCCACCCAGTGGACCCAGTACGCCGAGATCGCCGTCCGCCGGCACGCCGGCCTGCGCGGGCTGGACGACGCCGTCGCCACCGGTGAGCGGTTGAACGAGGACGACACCCGTACGGTGACAGTTCGGTGCCCGTTCGGGGTTTACGAGGTGACGGTCGGTCGGGAGTCGGCGGAGCACACCGGCTCCAGCCGCTGCGCCGGCCGCGTCGCCCCCACCGGCTTCCACGCCAGCACGCCACGCCTGCTGGCGACGGCTTGATCGGCACTGCGCGAGGCCGCGCCGGTGCCTGGAGTGGTTGGCGGATTTCGAAGGCCGCCACTTAAGCGCCCCATTGCTGAGCCGATGCGGCGTTCGAAATCCGGCAAGCGAAGGCGCCGGATCGAGCGGCCGAGCCCCGCGCGGAACGCGCGGCGATAAGCACAGTCGGCGCGGGTGGCCAAACGGCCGGGCGATAAGGTGACCTTCTTCCCATGTTCCGCTAGGAGGATCCGTGTCACCGGAGTGGATCACCGCGCTGGTGGTGGCCGCCGTCGTCGTCGTGCTGGCGGTGGTGATCGTGCTGCTGATCGTGCTGGTCAAGCTCGGCCGCACGCTGGACGAGGCGACCAGGGCGATCCGCAAGGCGCACGAGAACAGCGAGCCGCTGTTCGTCGAGGCCAACACGACGCTGACCCACGTCAACACCCAGCTGGAGCGGGTGGACGGCATCACCGCGAACGCCCGCGCGGTCAGCGGCAACGTCTCCGCGCTCACCTCGCTGTTCACCGCCACGCTGGGCGGCCCGCTGGTGAAAGCGGCTGCGCTTTCCTACGGGATCAGCAAAGCTGTGAGGGCTCGCCGCGCCAAGGCGGCGGGCAAGGACAAGCGGCGACCCAGGCGCGGGAGGCGATGATGCGACGGCTGTTCTGGCTGGGCGTCGGCGTCGCCGCCGGCGTCGTGGTGACGCGTAAAGTCGCTGGTATGACCTTCAAGGCCACCCCCGCCGGCGTCGCCGAGAACCTCGGCGACGCCATGCGCGAGATGGCCGGCGCCATCGGCACCTTCGGGGCCGATGTGCGGGCCGGCATGAGCGAGCGCGAGGACGAGCTGGCCCGCGAGGTGCAGGAGAAGACCGGCTACAGCTACTCGCGTAGCGCCGAGGCGCGAGCGCGCAGGGCGGGCGGCAACTAGTTCCCGCTCGCCGTACCGCGCCCACCTTCACCTGACCACGCAAGGAACTCGAGCCGTGCAGACCCACGAGATCATCAAGCGCTTCCGCGAGCACTTCGAGCGCAACGGCCACACGGTCGTGCCCAGTGCCTCGCTCATCCTCGACGACCCGACGCTGCTGTTCGTCAACGCCGGCATGGTGCCGTTCAAGCCGTACTTCCTCGGCGAGGCCCCGGCCCCGTACAAGCGCGCCACCAGCGTGCAGAAGGTCGTCCGCACGCCGGACATCGACGAGGTCGGCAAGACCACCCGGCACAACACGTTCTTCCAGATGGCCGGCAACTTCTCCTTCGGCGACTACTTCAAGGAAGGCGCCATCACGCTGGCCTGGGAGCTGATCACCAAGTCCCAGGACGAGGGCGGCTACGGCTTCGACCCGAACCGCATCTGGGTCACCGTCTACCAGGACGACGACGAGGCCATCGAGCTCTGGGAGAAGATCGCCGGCCTGCCGGCCGAGCGCATCCAGCGCCGCGACGGCCTGGACAACTACTGGGACATGGGCGTTCCCGGCCCCGGCGGCCCCTGCTCGGAGATCTACTACGACCGCGGCCCCGAGCACGGCAAGGACGGCGGCCCGGTCGCCGACGAGGACCGGTACCTGGAGATCTGGAACCTGGTCTTCATGCAGGACGTCCGCGGCGAGCAGAGCCCCAAGTACGGGCACAAGCCGATCGGCGAGCTGCCGGCCAAGAACATCGACACCGGCATGGGCGTCGAGCGGGTGGCCATGCTGCTCCAGAACGTGGAGAACGTCTACGAGACGGACCTGATCCGCGCCGTCATCACCAAGGCCGAGGAGCTGTCCGGCAAGCGCTACGGCGACAACGAGGTCGACGACGTCCGGTTCCGCGTCATCGCCGACCACGCCCGCAGCGGCACGATGATCGTCAACGACGGCGTCAGCCCCGGCAACGAGGGCCGCGGCTACGTGCTGCGCCGCCTGCTGCGCCGGATCGTGCGCTCCTCCCGCCTGCTCGGCATCACCGAGCCGGTGCTGGGCACCTTCGCCGCCGTCGTGCGGGACGAGATGGGCGAGTCCTACCCCGACCTGGTGGCCAGCTTCGAGCGGGTCGACGCCGTGGTCCGGGCCGAGGAGGACGCCTTCCTCGCCACGCTGACCACCGGCTCGAAGATGTTCGAGACGGCCGCCGACGAGACCCGGTCGGCCGGCGGCACCACGCTGTCCGGCGACAGGGCCTTCCAGCTGCACGACACGTACGGCTTCCCGATCGACCTGACCCTGGAGATGGCCGCCGAGCAGGGCCTGAAGGTCGACGAGGAGGGCTTCCGCCGGCTCATGACCGAGCAGCGGCAGCGCGCCAAGGCCGACGCCGCCGCCCGCAAGACCGGCCACGGCGACGCCTCGGCCTACCGGGCCGTGCTGGAGGACCACGGGCGCACCGACTTCCTCGGCTACGACCAGCTGGGCAGCGAGGCCCGCGTGGTCGGCCTGCTCGTCGGCGGCGTGGCCGTGCCGGCCGCTCCGGCCGGCGCCGAGGTCGAGGTCGTGCTGGACCGCACCCCGTTCTACGCCGAGGGCGGCGGCCAGCAGGCCGACTCCGGCCGGATCGTCACCGACGGCGCCGTGGTCGAGGTGCACGACGTGCAGTCGCCGGTGCCGGGCCTGACCGTGCACCGCGGCAAGGTCGTCTCCGGCGAGATCCTGCTCGACGCCGCCGTGCAGGCCGACGTGGACGTCTCGCGGCGCACCGCCATCGCTCGCTCGCACTCGGCCACCCACCTGGTGCACGCCGGCGTTCGCAAGGCCATCGGCGAGACGGCCGCCCAGGCCGGTTCGCTCAACGCCCCGGGCCGGCTGCGCTTCGACTTCACCTCGCCGGGCGGGGCCGTGCCGGCCAGTGTGCTCGCCGACGTCGAGGACGAGGTCAACGACGTGCTGCTGCACGACTACGACGTGCAGGCCGAGATCATGACCATGGACGCCGCCCGCAAGTCCGGCGCCATGGCCCTGTTCGGCGAGAAGTACGGCGACCAGGTCCGGGTGGTCACCATCGGCGACTACTCCAAGGAGCTGTGCGGCGGCACGCACGTCGGCCGCTCCGGCGAGATCGGCGTGATCAAGCTGCTGTCGGAGGCCTCCATCGGCTCCGGCGTGCGGCGCGTGGAGGCCCTGGTCGGCCTGGACGCCTACCGCTTCCTGGCCCGCGAGCACGTGCTGGTGTCGCAGCTGGCCGAGCAGTTCAAGGCCCGTCCCGAGGAGCTGCCCGAGCGCATCGGGCAGACCGTGGAGCGGCTGCGCGCCGCCGAGAAGGAGCTGGAGCGCCTGCGCGGCGCCCAGCTGCTGTCCTCGGCCGGCGCCCTGGCCGACGGCGCCGAGAACCTGGGCGGCACGTTCCTGGTGGCCGCCGCCGCTCCCGACGGCGTCTCCGGCAACGACCTGCGCGCCCTGGCCGTGGACGTGCGCGGCCGCCTCGGCGACAAGCCGGGCGTGGTGGCCCTGTTCTCGGCCGCCGACGACAAGGTCAGCTTCGTGGTCGCCACCACGGCCGCCGGCCGCGACAAGGGCCTGGCCGCCGGCAAGCTGGTGCCGGTGTTCGGTCCGGCCATCGGCGGCCGCGGCGGCGGCAAGCCGGACCTCGCCCAGGGCGGTGGCACCCAGCCGGGCGGCATCCCGGACGCCATCGCCGCCCTGCGGGCCGAGATCCGGAAGTGAGCGAGCTTGCGAGCTCACCTTCAAGCACTGCGGCCTCTGCCGCGGGCCGACGAGCGCCTAGCGAGGAGTGCCCGTGGCTCGTAGCAAGGACAAGGCGCGGCGGTCCGGCCCCGAGTTCTCCCCGGGGCCGGGCCGCCGTCTAGGCGTCGACGTCGGGTCGGTACGGGTCGGTGTCGCGCTGAGCGATCCGTCGCCGATGCTGGCGTCGCCGCTGGTCACGCTGCCGCGCGAGGGCAGCGTGGAGGCGCTGGCAGGGCTGGCCGGCGAGCACGAGGTGGTGGAGGTCGTCGTCGGACTGCCGCGCACGCTGGCCGGCAGGCACGGCACCGCCGCCGAGATCGCCACCGAGTTCGCCGCGCAGCTGGCTGAACGCCTCGACATGCCGGTGCGTCTTGCGGATGAGAGGCTGACGACGGTCACCGCGACCAGGGTGCTCGCCGACGCCGGCGTGCGCGGTCGGCGGCAGCGCGCCGTCGTCGACCAGGCCGCCGCCGTGGAGATCCTCCAGGCGTGGCTGGACGCGCGGGCCGCCGCACTCGCCAGGGAGGGCAGGCCGTGAACGACGTGAACGACGAGGTCTCCAGCGAGGTCGCCGAGGACGGTGACGACTTCGACCTGTTCGAAGGCGACGAGGAGACCGGTTCGCGCAAGAAGCGCAAGCCGCGCCGCAAGCTGGTGCTGCTGGCGATCGTGCTGGTGGTGCTGATCGGCGGCGGCTGGGGCGCGTACTACGGGGCCGGCTCGTACCTCGGCATCGGCGCGTACGGCAACTACTCCGGCGACGGCGACCAGGACGTGCTCGTCCAGGTCGACAACGGCGCCACCACCCGGGACATCGCCGACACGCTGCTGTCGATGGACGTGATCCGCACGGTGCGGGCGTTTCTGAACGCCTCGGCCGGCAACGCCGAGGTCGGCAACGTGCAGCCCGGCTACTACGTGATGAAGACGCACATGTCCGGTGACGCGGCGGTGACCCGGCTGGTCGCGCCGGCCAGCCGCGTCGGCAATGTGCAGATCAAGGCCGGCACCCAGCTCGACGACACCAAGAACCCGGACAACACGACCAAGCCCGGGATCCTGTCGCAGCTGGCCGCGGCCAGCTGCGTGACGCTGAACGGCACCAAGAGCTGCGTGTCCGCGAACGACCTGCACAAGGCGGCGCAGACCGCCGACCCGACCAAGCTCGGCATTCCGGACTGGGCGGTGCCGTCGGTGCAGAAGGCTCTCCCGGCGAATCGGCTGGAAGGCCTGATCATCTCCGGCGTGTACGACGTGCGGCCGGGCACCGACGCGACGACGCTGCTGAAGTCGGTGCTGTCGCAGTCCGCGGCCAAGCTGAGCACGCTGCCGCAGACCTCGCAGGACACCGGCCTGACGCCGTACCAGGTGCTGGTGGCCGCGTCGCTGATCGAGCGCGAGGCGATCACGTCCGACTTCGCCAAGGTGTCGCGGGTGATCTACAACCGGCTGGCCCGGGGCATCCCGATGGGCGACGACTCGACCATCAACTACGTGCTCGACCAGCCGCTGCTGGCCACGTCCGACGCCGACCGGGCCAAGCCGGGGCCGTACAACACGTATCTCAACACCGGCCTGATGCCCACGCCGATCTCGTCACCCAGCCAGGAAGCGCTGACCGCCGCGGTCAAGCCGGCCGACGGCCCCTGGCTGTTCTTCGTCAAATGCGACAAGGACGGCAACTCCTGCTTCGGCGTGACCCAGGCCGACCAGGACGCCAACGTTGCCAAGGCACACGCGGCGGGAGTGTTCTAGAGATGGGTTCGCGGCGGGCGGCGGTCCTCGGGTCGCCGATCGAGCATTCGCTGTCCCCGGTCCTGCACGGCGCCGCCTACCGCGAGCTGGGGCTCGCGGACTGGACGTTCGACCGGATCAGGTGCGAGGCCGACGAGCTGCCGGCGCTGGTGGACGACCTGGGGCCGGAGTGGGCCGGGCTCGCCGTGACGATGCCGGGCAAGCGCGCGGCGCTGGCGTACGCGTCGGAGGTCACCCGGGTCGCCGAGCTCGTGGGGGCCGCCAACACGCTCGTGCCGCGGCCGGAGGGCGGCTGGCTCGCCGACTGCACCGACGTGCAGGGCGTGGTCGGGTCGCTGAACGCCGCCGGCGGTGTGCCGTCCGGCGGCCGGGCGGTGGTGCTCGGGGCCGGCGGCACCGCGACCGCCGCGCTGACCGCGTTGGAGGAGCTGGCGATCCCGTCGGCGACGATCGTCGTGCGGGATCCGGCCCGGGCCGGCGAGGCGCTGGCCTGCGCCGGGCGCGTCGGCGTCCAGGTGGACCTGGTCCGGTGGGACGAGGCGGACTTCGCCGCGCTGTGCGGGGGAGCGGACCTGGTGGTGAGCACCGTGCCGCCGGCGGCGATCGAGTCGGCGGTGGCCGACATCGTCCGGGCCGGCTGCGTCTTCGACGTCATCTATCACCCGTGGCCCACGCCGTTGGCCCAGGCGGCGCAGGAGCGCGGCACGCGCGTCGTCACCGGCCTGGACATGCTGCTGCACCAGGCCTTCGCCCAGGTCCGCTGGTTCACCGGCCAGGACGCCCCTCGCGAAGCCATGCGCACCGCCCTGCGCGACGCCACCGCCACCGAATTACCGTTACCCGTCTAAAACCCCCGGCCCGTCTAGAAAACCCCCGCGAGTCGCGCTCTCAGACACAGCGAATGTAGGTCTCAGGCAGACGCGGGCTGTCACACGTCGGTCGCGGGTAGTGACCACAATGCCAGTAATGCGGGCAACTCCCTTGGGACGGTTGGCTTCCGGCCCATACGGCCTCTTGACACCGGTGATCGCCGGGCGGAGGGTGTGGCCACCAATTGGTGTAGACCACACAGGGAGCTGCGCATGCCCCGCACCAGAGGCCGGGTCGCCATCGCGGCGGCCGTCATCGCGTTGGCCGGCCCGTTGCTGGCGGTTCCGGCGACGGCCGCGACCCCGAGCTACCGACACGACGACGGCCGCGTCGTGTCGGCCTACTTCGCCGACTGGGACGTCTACGGACGCGGTTACAACGTCAAGGACATCCCGGCCGACAAGCTCAACGTCATCCAGTACGCGTTCGCCGCGCCGACCTTCGACAAGGCCACCGGCGCTGTCGGGTGCAGCGTGCTTGACCCGTGGGCCGACTACCAGCGGCCGATCGACGCGGCCACCTCGGTGGACGGCGTCGCCGACGTCGCCGGGCAGCCGCTGTTCGGCAACTTCAACCAGCTGCTCAAGCTGAAGAAGGCGCACCCCGGCCTGAAGGTCGAGATCTCCATCGGCGGCTGGACCAAGTCGACGTGGTTCGCCGACGTGGCCGCGACCGCCCAGCGCCGCCAGGACTTCGTGAAGTCCTGTGTGGACACGTTCATCAACGGCGACATCCCGGGCCTGGCCCCGGGTGCGGCCAAGGGCGTGTTCGACGGCATCGACATCGACTGGGAGTACCCGACCCAGCTGGCCGGCGGCAACGTCGACTACGGCCCCGCCGACAGGCACAACGCCACGCTGCTGATGCAGGAGCTCCGCCGCCAGCTCGGCCCGGACCACCTGCTGACCGCGGCGCTGCCGGCCACCGCCACGGCCGGCCAGTACTGGGAGCTGCCGGCCGCGATCCAGCCGATGAGCTGGGTCAACGTCATGACGTACGACTACAACGTGCCCGGCGGCAACATCGCCGGCCCGGACACGCTGTTCACCCGGGACTCCCGCGACCCGAACGCGAAGGACCCGACCTGGAACACGGTCGGCACCGTCGTGTACTACCTGGCCAAGGGCGTGCCGGCGAACAAGATCGTCGTCGGCGTTCCGTTCTACGGCAACGAATATCTGCGGGCCGGCACGCTGTACGCGAAGTCGGACAACAGCGGCCAGGACCCCAACAGCCTGGCCTGGGACACCAAGCCGCAGCCGACCTACCACGACCTCGTCGACACGGCGAACATCGTGGGGGCCAACGGCTACACCCGGAACTGGGACGCCCAGGCCGGTGAGCCGTGGCTGTTCAACCCCGCCGGCGCGCACAACCTGTGCGGCGCGTTCAACGCCGACGGCACCTGTGCCACGCCTTACACGGCAACGGTTCCGACGGTCATCGCCTACAGCGACCCGAAGTCGATCGGCGAGCGCACAGCGCTGATCAAGGCCGCCGGCCTGCGCGGCGCGATGGCGTGGGAGATCAGCCAGGACTCGAACGACCACGCCCTCATCTCGGCGCTGTCGCCGTTGCTCCACTGAGGACGGACGGCACAACGGAGATCCCCGCCCGGCACCAGCCGAGCGGGGATCTCTTTTCGACGGTGAGAGCTGCCGCCGGCGAAGGAAGTCCCCCGCCCGATACAAGCCGGACGGGGGACTTCCTTTGGTGCTGGGCAGAGCCGCGAGGCCGCGCCGGTGCCTGGACGGCGGGCTCATGTCGATCGAGTCTTCCCATCGATCGACATGAGCCAAGGGAAGGAACCGGCTTGGCGGCGGCCTCGCTCCCGCGCGGAACGCGCGGCAAAAACTCAGTCGAGGTCGGTGGAGATGACCTCGGCGACCGCCGCGAGCGCGGCGTCCGCGCCGGCGCCTTCGGCGGAGAGGATCACCTCGTCACCGTGCATCGCGCCCAGCGTCATCAGGCCCAGGACGCTGGCCGCGTCGACCTGCTCGCCGCCCTCCTTGCGGATGGCGACGGACACGGTCTGCCCGGCGGCCGCCTTGGCCAGCAGGGCGGCCGGCCGCGCGTGCAATCCCACCTTGCTGGCCACGGTGACCCGAAGTTCCGGCATCGGTCTTTCCTCTCTAGCGGTGTGGCGGACCCTGGAGATGAGTGTCCTAGTCGGACGCCCGGCTGCGGGGCTTGGTCTCGGCGACCGCGCCACCGCCCTCCAGCTGCTCGTCGGCGTCGTCCTCACGACCCGGCGTGCGCAGGTTCCACTTGGTGATGACGAAGCGGAACACGAAGTAGTAGATGACGCCGTAGATGACGCCGATGATGAGCAACAACCAGGGCTTCTGGGCGATGCCCCAGTTCAGTGCGAAGTCGATACCGCCGGCGGAGAAGGAGAAGCCGTCGTGGATGCCCAGAGCGTTGACGATGGCCAGCGAGCTGCCGGTCAGCACCGCGTGGATGAGGTACAGCGGCCACGCGACGAACATGAACGAGAACTCGATCGGCTCGGTGATGCCGGTCAGGAACGCGGTCAGCGCGGCGGAGATCATGATGCCGCCGACGATCTTCTTCTGGGACGGCTTCGCGGTCTGCCAGATGGCCAGCGCGGCCGCGGGCAGGGCGAACATGAAGATCGGGAAGAAGCCGGTCATGTAGCCGCCGGCGGTCGGGTCGCCGTGGAAGAACCGGGTCAGGTCGCCGGTGTACTCCTTGCCGTCGGCGCCGGTGAAGTGGCCGGTCAGGAACCACACCACGGAGTTGACGACGTTGTGCAGGCCGAACGGGATGAGCAGCCGGTTGACCACGCCGTAGATGCCGCCGCCGACGACCGGGTTGTTCGACACGAAGTTGCCGAACGCGGTGAGGCCCGCGTTGAACAGCGGGAACAGCAGGCCGAAGATGATGCCCAGCACGATCATCACCAGCGAGTTGATGATCGGCACGAACCGGCGGCCGCCGAAGAAGGCCAGGTACGGAGGGAGCTTCGTGCGGTAGAAGCGCTGCCACATCAGGGCGGACACGATGCCGACCACGATGCCGGCGAGCACGCCGTAGGGCCAGCCGCCGGGCGCGATCGGCGGGTCGCCCGCCTTCTTGGCCACGACCGGCGCGAAGACCTGGATCACCTGGGTGAACACGACGAAACCGACGACGGCCGCGACCGCGGTGGAGCCGTCGCCCTTGCGGGCGAAGCCGACCGCGATGCCCACCGCGAACAGCAGCGGCAGGTAGTTGAACAGGCCGCCGCCCGCCGCGGTGAAGATCGCCGCGACCTTCTGCATGAAGTCGTTCTTGAAACTGCCGAGCAGGTCGTCCTGACCGAGCCGCAGCAGCAGGCCGGCCGCGGGCAGCGTGGCGATCGGCAGCATCAGGCTCCGGCCGAGGCGCTGTAGCCCCGCCAGACCCTTGTTGCCGCCGGCCACCGTGGGGGCGCTGGCACTCATCGGTTTCCTCCGTGGGCGGAAAGCGGACCGGAACCCGGGTCGCCCCGGTCCAATTGCATGGTTACCTGGTAGAGGTCGCCCCGGTACCAGGACGTCATGTCCTCGATGGACTCGCCGTCGGCGGTCGAGATCCGTCGGAACACCAGCACCGGCGAACCGGTGCGCACCCCCAGCAGTCGAGCGGTGTCGCGGTCGGCCGCCTCGGCCCAGACCGTCTGCCGCCCGTGGCTGAGCTGAACACCGAAGTGCTCGGCCATCAGCGTGTACAGCGAGCGGGTGAGGTCCAGGTCGAGCAGGCCGGGCAGCCGGCGCGGGTTGTACCACCCGCGTTCGACCGCCAGCGGCGTGCCGTCGGCCCGGCGAAGCCGGAACAGCCGGTACGCCGGTTCGTTCGGCTCCAGCCCCAGGGCGGTCGCCGCGGCCGGCGGCGGCACGTCCCGGGAGTGTGAGAGGACCTCGGTGCCGGGCTCGTGTCCCCGTCGCCGCATGTCGTCGGTGAAGGACTCCAGGTAGAGCTGGGCCTCCATCCGGCGCTGCGCGGTGAACGTGCCGCGGCCACGCGCCCTGGCCAGAAGTCCCTCCGCGACGAGCTGTCCGACCGCCGCCCGGACCGTGAGACGCGACACGCCGTACTGTTCGGCGAGATCGCGCTCGGACGGGATCGGCGAGCCGGGCGGGAGGTCCTGTTGGGCCAGCTTGCGCAGGATTTCCCGCAGCTGGGCGTGCTTGGGCTTCGGTCCGTCGACGATCCGGTCCGGGGTGCCCGACGCGCCCTCGAACACGGCCATGGCACCTCCCCTGGATTCGTCTCGATTCGGCCCCACCTGTCGATCCTCGCCGCGAACATTGGTACGTTCCGGTCTAGACCAGTGGTGCGGAGAGGGTGCGCCGCCGGGCGACCGGGTGTCAACCGCCGTTACGAACTCGTGCCACGGGCGGCCACCATCCGGCCGACTCGCGTACGACTGGCGGACGGCTCGTCCACAACCGACTAGTGAGAGCAGGCGACGAGATGGCAGACGACAGGGCGGCGAAGATCCTCGCCGCGATCGGTGGTCCTGACAACATCATCGAGATCGAGCCGTGCATCACGCGGCTGCGCTGCGAGCTGGAGGACGGGTCCAAGGTGGACGAGGCCGCGCTCAAGGCGATCGGCGCGCACGGCGTCATCCGCGCCGGTTCGGTGGTCCAGATCATCGTCGGCCCGGAGGCGGACACCATCGCCTCGGACATCGAGGATCTGTTGTGAGCGAGCTTGCGAGCGAACCATTCAGCACAGAGAGCCGCGTCGGCGAGGCTCCGAGCGTCAGCGAGGTGGCTCGATGACCACGCGGGTTCTGAGCCCGGTCAAGGGTGTTCTCGCGCCGATCACCGAGGTGCCGGACCCGGTCTTCGCCGAGGCGATGGTCGGTCCGGGCGTGGCCGTGCACCCCGAGTTGACCGCCGGTGACGCGGTGTCCCCCGTGGACGGAACGATCGTCACCCTGCACCCGCACGCGTTCGTGGTCGCGACCGCGGAGGGCGCGGCGGTGCTGGTGCACCTGGGCATCGACACCGTGAAGCTCCAGGGCGAGGGCTTCACGCTGCACGTGGCCAAGGGCGACGCGGTCCGGGCGGGTCAGCCGGTGATCGGCTGGGACCCGGCCGCCGTACAGGAGGGCGGCAAGTCGCCGATCTGCCCGGTGGTGGCGCTGGACGCCACCGCCGAGAGCCTCGTGGACGTCCGCGAGTTCGGTCCGGTGGAGGCCGGCGACGCGCTGTTCACCTGGCAGCGCTGAGGGTGGCCCGGCCCTCCCGCCGCCAGGGGAGGGCCACCGTCCTTTGTGGACGAAACATGTGACCTGGGTCACAGCGGATGGGCCCGAAAGTGGCCGCCGACGTGCGACCCGTCCCGCCGGCAGGATGTGAAAGGATCCATCCGTGCTGCGCTGGATCACCGCTGGAGAATCGCACGGACCCGCGTTGGTGGGTGTCCTCGAGGGCATGATCGCCGGGGTGTCCGTGACCACCGACGACCTGACCACCCACCTCGCCCGCAGGCGGCTGGGCTTCGGCCGCAGCCCCCGGATGGACTTCGAGACCGACAAGGTCGAGTTCCTGGGCGGCGTGCGACACGGCCTGACCCAGGGCGGGCCGATCGCCGTGCACATCGACAACGCCGAGTGGCCGAAGTGGGAAAAGGTCATGGCGGCGGACCCGGTCGACCCGGCCGAGCTGGAGGGCTCCGCGCGCAACGCGCCGCTGACCCGGCCCCGGCCCGGCCACGCCGACCTGCCCGGCATGCAGAAGTACGGCTTCACCGAGGCCCGGCCGGTCCTGGAGCGCGCCAGCGCCCGGGAGACCGCCGAGCGGGTCGCGCTGGGCACCGTCGCCCGCAACCTGCTGCGCCAGGTGCTCAACGCCGAGATCGTGAGCCACGTGGTGTCCATCGGCGCCGCCGAGTGCTCGCCCGACGCGCCGCTGCCCAGGCCCGAGGACCTCGCCGCCATCGACGAGAACCCGGTGCGCGCGTTCGACGCCGCCGGCACCGAGGCCATGGTCGCCGAGGTCGAGGCGGCCAAGAAGGACGGCGACACGCTCGGCGGCGTCATCGAGGCCATCGTCTACGGCCTGCCGCCGGGCCTCGGCTCGCACGTGCACTGGGACCGGCGCCTGGACGCGCGGCTGGCCGGCGCGCTGATGGGCATCCAGGCGATGAAGGGCGTCGAGATCGGCGACGGCTTCGTCACCGCCCACCGCCGCGGCAGCCAGGCCCACGACGAGATCGACCGCGGCCCCGGCGTGTCCGGCGTGACGCGGCGGTCCAACCGCGCCGGCGGCCTGGAGGGCGGCATCACCAACGGCGAGCCGTTGCGGGTGCGCGTCGCGATGAAGCCGATCTCCACGGTGCCGCGCGCGCTGGCCACCGTCGACGTCGTCACGGGCGAGCCGGCGGTGGCCATCCACCAGCGCTCCGACATCTGCGCGGTGCCCCGCGCGGGCGTGGTCGTGGAGTCCGTGGTGGCGCTGGTGCTGGCCGACGCGCTGCTGGAGAAGTTCGGCGGCGACTCGCTGTCGGAGACCCGGCACAACGTCGAGGGCTACCTGAAGTCGCTCCAGGACCGCTGGTGAGCCCCCGCGCCGTGGTGATCGGCCCGCCGGGCGCGGGCAAGACCACCGTCGGCGAGCTGCTGGCGGAGCGCCTGGGCGTGTCGTTCCGGGACGTGGACGCCGACATCGTCGAGCTCGCCGGCAAGTCGATCTCCGACATCTTCACCCAGGACGGCGAGCCCGAGTTCCGGCGCATCGAGGCCGAGGCGGTGGCGCACGCGCTCGACGAGCACGACGGCGTGCTCGCGCTGGGCGGCGGCGCGGTGCTCGCCGACGCCACCCGCAAACTGCTGGCCGAGCACACGGTGGTGTTCCTCAACGTCGGCATGGCCGAGGGCGTGCGCCGCACCGGCCTGTCCACCGCGCGCCCGCTGCTGGCCGGCGTGAACCCGCGGTCCACGTTCAAGGCGCTGCTGGACGCGCGGCTGCCGCTGTACCGCGAGGTCGCCACCGTCGAGATCGACACCGACAAGCAGGAACCGCCGGGTCTCGTGGACGAGATCGTGGCGGCGTTGGAAGGGAACTGATGTCCGAGCCGACCCGCATCCACGTGGCGGCCGAGCGCCCGTACGACGTGATCGTCGGCCGCGGCCTGCTCGGCGACCTGGTCGACACGCTCAAGGGCGTGCCCACGGTGGCGATCCTGCACCAGCCGACGCTGACCGCGACCGCCGAGGCGGTCCGCGAGGAGCTGGAGCGGGCCGGCATCGACGCGCACCGGGTGGAGATCCCCGACGCCGAGGACGGCAAGGCGCTCGCGGTCGCCGGCTTCGCGTGGGAGGTGCTGGGCCGCATCGGCCTGGACCGCACCGGCGCGGTGATCGGCCTGGGCGGCGGCGCGGTGACCGACCTGGCCGGCTTCGTCGCCGGCACGTGGCTGCGCGGCGTGAAGGTCGTGCACGTGCCGACCACGCTGCTGGGCATGGTGGACGCGGCGGTCGGCGGCAAGGCCGGCATCAACACCGACGCCGGCAAGAACCTGGTCGGCGTGTTCCACGAGCCGACCGCGGTGCTGGTCGACCTGGCGACGCTGGAGACGTTGCCGCCCAACGAACTCGTCGCCGGCATGGCCGAGGTCGTGAAGGCCGGCTTCCTGTCCGACCCGCGGATCCTGGAGCTGATCGAGGCCGACCCGAAGGCCGCCGTGGACCCGACCGGCGACGTGATCGGCGAGCTGGTCACCCGGGCCATCCAGTACAAGGCCGACGTGGTGTCCAGCGACCTGCGCGAGGCCGGGCTGCGGGAGTTCCTGAACTACGGCCACACCCTGGGCCACGCCATCGAGCGCCGTGAGCGCTACCGCTGGCGTCACGGCGCGGCGGTCAGCGTGGGCCTGGTGTTCGCCGCCGAGCTGGCCCGGCTGGCCGGCCGGCTGGACGACGCCACCGCCGACCGGCACCGCTCCGTGCTGACGTCGCTGGGCCTGCCGGTGAACTACGAGCCGGGCGCGTTGCCGCAGCTCATGGAGGGCATGCGCAACGACAAGAAGACTCGCGCCGGCGTGCTGCGGTTCGTCGTGCTGGACGGGCTGGCCAAGCCGGGCCGGCTGGAGGGCCCGGACCCGAGCCTGATCGCCGCCGCCTATTCGGTCATCGCCGGCGAGCAGGACTCGTCGGGCGGAAAGGTGTTGCTGTGACCGAGCTTGCGAGGGCACCAATGAGCACAGAGGGCTGGGTCGCAGACCCGCCGAGCGCTAGTGAGGTGGGACTGTGAGCAAGGTTCTCGTTCTCAACGGCCCCAACCTCGGCCGGCTCGGCGCGCGCGAGCCGCTGATCTACGGCAGCACCACCCACGCGGACCTGGTGGAGCTGTGCGTGGGCGCGGGCAAGGAACTCGGGCTGGACGTCGAGGTGCGCCAGACCGACACCGAGGGCGTGATGATCGGCTGGCTGCACGAGGCCGCCGACGAGGGCATTCCGGTGGTGCTCAACGGCGCCGCCTGGACGCACTACTCGATCGCCATCCGGGACGCCTGCTCGCAGCTGACCTCGAAGCTGGTCGAGGTGCACATCAGCAACGTGCACAAGCGCGAGGAGTTCCGGCACCACAGCGTCATCTCGGCGGTGGCCGACGGCGTGATCGTCGGTCTCGGCGTGGACGGGTACGTTCTCGCACTTCGGTGGCTCGCCGGGCAGCGGTGACCCGCACGGGTGACGGCATTCCCTAGACTGCCCGGGTTGCCGTCACCCGATCGTGGAGGTCGTCCCGGCATGCCGAGAAGCCTCAGGGCCATCGCGAGCTGCCTGGCGGCCGTCGTCCCGTTGACGGCCTGTAGCACCGCCGAGGGCACGCCGAAGCCACCGATCGCCACCCCCACGGCCGTGCAGGGACAGGCGCCCGCCGACGCCCACGAGTCGCCGCTGAGCACCGACCGTGCGCGCCAGTCCCTCGGCCCGGTGGTTTCCGGCGGGTCGGTCGCGCCGTACAACTACGTGCCGTCGGTGCTGCTCGACGGCGGCCGGTACCGGGTCTGGTGGTGCAGCCAGCTGCCCGGTGGCGGGGTCTCCGGCGACGACGTGCTGACGTCCGCGGCGGCCGCCCTGAAGGGTCCCTTTCCCGATGGCGCACCGGTTTTCGGCGGCTCGGGCGGCGGCTTCGACGCCGTGCACACCTGCGACCCGTCGGTGATCCGGGTGAACGGGACCTACTACCTGTACTACACGGGCGCGGCCGGCGACGCCCCGTACGGCAACTCGATCGGCGTGGCGACCAGCCCGGACGGCCTGCACTGGCAGCGTTCCGCCGCGAACCCGATCGTGACGCCGTCGAAGGACGTGCTGCGGCCCGGCAACACCTACGGCGCCGGCCAACCGTCCGTGCTGCACCTCGACGGCTGGTTCTACCTGATGTTCACCGACACCACGGGCGCGGCGGCGAATGACGTCGGCAGCGGGCAGTTCGTGTTGCGGTCGCCGGATCCCACGTTCGCCACCGGCGCGCAGGCGTTGACACCGAACGGTTTCGTGTCGGTCAAGGGCACCAATGCCAAGCGTTCGTTATCCGTCGCCGACGCGTTCAGCGCCGACTGGATGTGGGTGGACGCGCTGAACGCCTTCGCCATCGGGCACGAGGTCGGGCAGGGTACCGCGATCTCGTTCTGGGACAAGGACTTCACCACGCGTCCGTACGCCGATGTCGTGGTGGCGGGGAAATGGAACGAAGGTCCGGGGCTGGTGCGCCGCGTGGACGGGCACGCGCCGGTCTCGCCCGACGACGCGTGCGAGCGGGTGCCGGTCGACCTGCTGCGCGCCACCCGCGACGGCGGCGGTGGTCCGACGGACATCAGCTCGTTCGGCCTGGACCTGACCGGCGTCGGCGGCTGCCGGACGCCGGCGACGACGGCGGGCATCGCGATGCCCGCGCCGGACCGGACCGTGGAAATGGTCGTCGACGGCAAGCTCGTGCGGATCGAGCGGCGGTCGGTGGCCGAGCAGCTCGCCCTGCGGGTGTTGGACAAGCCGGTGCCGGGGGTGGACTCGCTGCCGGTGGCCGCGACGATCAAGGCCGGCGCCGAGGTGCTGCACGCGCCGGACCGGCCGTACGCGTTCGTGGCGGGTGGCACGCTGTGGCCGGCGGGACCACCCGCAGTAGAAGCCGATTCGGCCCACGTCACCGAGGTGAGTGACGCCGAGTGGGACGCCCGCCCGAAGGGCGGCGACCTGTCAGCGTTCCGCGGGAACTGACAGCCCGACCAGCTTTGTCAGAAAGCGATCGATCTGCTGGTCGACCGGGGGCCACGGCAGGTCCGGCTCGTTGATCCGCAGCGACAGCATGCCGGTGACGGCCGCGCGCAGGTCGGTCGCGATCACGGCGGCGTCGCCGGGGGTGGCGCTGCCCTCGTCGATGCAGCGCTGCACGGCGGCCACCGTGGCCTGGCCGAGCGCCTGCTTGAACGGCATGCCGATGACCCGGTTGACCTTGCTCTCGTGCATCACCTTGAACAGGCCCGGGTACTTCAGCGCGTGGTTGGCCAGGCCGTGGATCAGCCCCCGCAGCTTCGCCGGCGCGCTCGACTGCGCCGCCTCGCCGCGGCGGCCGGCGTCGAGCATCTGCTCGTTGAAGTGCGCCATCACCGCGAGGACGAGCGAGTCGCGGTCGGGGAAGTGCAGGTAGACCGAGGTGGCGGCGATCTTCACCTCGCGGGCGACAGCCCGCAGCGAGAGTGCCTCGTCGTCGCCCAGTTCGTCCAGCATCGCGCATGCGGCCGTGACGATCTCCGCGCGCAGCTGCTCGCCGCGACCTCGCGCGTTCGGCTTCCGTGACCCCGTCTCCATGATCCGGCGATTGTATCCGGACGGGCTTAGCGCTACGGTTGTAGCGCTACAGCTGTAGTGCTATTTCGTCCGGCTTTGGTTAAGGGGAGGAACGATGACCTCAGCGTTGACCGTCGGGGACCGGCTCCGGCAGCTCGACCCCGTGTTCGCGCAGATGACGTTGGCCAGCGTCGGGCACGCGCGGGCGATCCCGGAGCTCACCGACCGGGAGAAGACCTTCCTGAACGTGGTCGCCGACATCTGCCAGGGCAGCCTCGGGCTGGCCTTCGAGGCGCACGTCCGGGCCGGCCTGAACGCCGGCGTCACCGTCGAGGACCTGCGGGACGTGCTGCGGTTCGTCTCGTACGACATCGGCTACGCCGCCGCCGTCGCCGGCTTCGAGGCGCTCGCCGCGTTCGTGGAGGAGCCGAGCTCGGCCCCGTTGCTCGACGAGGCCGTGCTCACCGGTTCCGGCTCACCGCTGCCGGCCGTCGTCCGGGAGCGGCTGGAGGCGATGGATCCGCACTTCGCCGAGTACTTCGATCTCCAGTCCCGGATGCGAGCCGGCCTCGGCACGCTGACCGAGCGGGAGCGCGGGCTCGTCAGCATGAGCGTCGACGTGCACTACCGGACGCTCGGCGACACCTTCCGCATCCACGTCGACCGCGCCCTGCGCGGCGGCGCGTCGCCCGACGACGTGCGGGCCGCGCTGCGGTTCATCGGCCAGTACGGGGTGACTCGGGCGTGGGAGGCGTGGCAGGTGCTGAATCCGCTGCTGGGGTGACCAGGTGACCGATCAGTAGACCGACACCGGCGGGGACCAGCACCAGCAGCGCGATGAACGCAGCCCCGCCGGTGATCGCCACCGGCAGCGCCTCGACGCCCGTGTCGTCCACGAACACGCCCTGGCCGATCACGCCCAGCATGCCGCCCACCGGCCCCGCGAGGATCGCCGCCTTGAACCACACCATCCCGTAGCGGGGCCGCCCGATGCTGCCATCCCCATCACTGTCGCCGCCGGCCACCAACCCCGAGCGCCAGCCGTCGATGCCCGCCCACACCACCGCGACCGCGACCAGCACACCCAGGGCCACCGGCCGCAGCCAGCTCACCGCCTCCGGGTTCCCCGCGCGCACCCACGCCTCGCCCGTCTGCACCGCCGCGTGCACCAGCGCCAGCACGACCCCGCGCACCACCCAAGCCCGCATCCCCCCACCCTAACCCCGGCGAGTCGCGCCCAGGGGCACACCGAATGCAGGTTTCAGGCACACCCGCGAGTTCCGCCCAGCGTCACACCGAAATGTAGGTTTCGGGTAGCCCGCCCGGTTCTGGCGGGCGATGCCCAGTCCGCGGCCGTAAGCGCATCGGCGCGACCGGTCAGCGGGCTTCGGCCATTTCGATCGGCCGACATCGGCTTGTATGACGGTTTTCCGGAAGTCGCGCGTGGAGACGATCCGGCGGGAGTCGGCCGAGGAGTCGGATGTCCACACGCCGCTACGGGAGGTGCCGCGGACAACACGGGAATCGCTGATCGGGGCCGTGCCATCTGGCCGTGCGGAATTGTTGGCGCGATTCCGGCCCGATCCGATGGAGATCGACCACTGGGAAGTGCTGCCGGTGGAATCGGTGCTCGCCGCGCCGCCGGATCCGATCATTGCGGCCCGGGCGGCCTGATCTCGGCCCCCGGCACGAGCCGGCTGGCAATAGGCTGGTCGGCATGGCTGAGGTGCACGGCAGGAGACGGGAAGCGCTGCGCCGGCTGCTCCGCGCCGGCGGCCTGGACGCGCTGCTGGTGACGAACCTGCTCAACGTGCGCTATCTCACCGGGTTCACCGGCTCGAACGCTGCGCTGCTGGTCACCGGGGACGGCGCGGTGTTCTGCACGGACGGTCGGTACGACACGCAGTCGGCGAGCCAGGTGCCGGATGTGGAGCGGGTGGTCGAGCGCGAATGCGGCCTTTCGCTCGCCTCGCGCAGCGAAGGCCGCGTCGGCTTCGAGAGCGACCACGTCACGGTGGACGGCCTGACCGAGCTCCAGGAGGCGGCGAACCGGGAGCTGACCCGGGCCCCGGGGCTCATCGCGAGGCTGCGGTTGATCAAGGACGAGACGGAGGTCGAGGCGCTGCGGATGGCGTGCGCGGCGGCCGACCGCGCGCTGGCGTCGCTGATCGAGCACGGCGGCCTGCGCCCCGGCCGCACCGAGCGCGAAGTGGCCCGCGACCTGGACAACGGCATGCTGGACCAGGGGGCGTCCGGGCCCGCCTTCGCCACGATCGTCGCCGCCGGCGAGCACTCGGCGATCCCGCACCACGAGCCGACCGACGCCCCGCTCAAGGCCGGCGACCTCGTGAAGATGGACTTCGGCGCGCTGGTCGACGGCTACCACTCGGACATGACCCGCACGGTCGTGCTCGGCCGGCCGGCGGACTGGCAGACCGAGATCTACGAGCTCGTCGCCGCCGCGCAGGCGGCCGGCCGGCAGGCCCTGACCCCCGGCACGGCGCTGGCCGACGTGGACGACGCGGCCCGCTCGGTGATCGCCGCCGCCGGCCGCGCCGAGCAGTTCATGCACGGTCTGGGACACGGCGTCGGCCTGGAGATCCACGAGGCTCCGGCACTGTCCAGGGCCGGGGCCGGTACACTTGCCGCCGGCATGGCGGTCACTGTCGAGCCCGGCGTCTACATTCCCGGGCGGGGCGGCGTCCGCATCGAGGACACCCTCGTCGTGCGCGAGAACGCGCCCGAGTTGCTCACCCTGACCACGAAGGAACTCGTGGTCGTCTGACGGCACGACCCGAACCCACCGGTCCGCGACTGCGGCCCGTCCGCGACTACAGGAGACTCCAGACCGTGGCCACCACCAACGACCTCAAGAACGGCCTCGTGCTCAGCCTGGACAACGGGCTGTGGACCGTCGTCGCGTTCCAGCACGTCAAGCCCGGCAAGGGCGGCGCGTTCGTGCGCACCACCCTCAAGCACGTGCTCACCGGCAAGGTGGTCGACCGGACCTTCAACGCCGGCACCAAGGTGGACACGGCCACGGTCGACAAGCGCGGCATGACCTACCTGTACAAGGACGGCGCCGACTTCGTGTTCATGGACGGCGACACGTACGACCAGATGACCATCCCGGCGGCCACCGTCGGCGACGCGGCCAACTACATGCTGGAGAACACCGAGGCGGTGGTCGCCGTGCACGAGGGCGTGCCGCTGTTCATCGAGCTCCCCACCTCGGTCGAGCTGGTCATCCAGCACACCGACCCGGGCCTGCAGGGCGACCGCTCCACCGGCGGCACCAAGCCCGCCACCCTGGAGACCGGCGCCGAGATCCAGGTGCCGCTGTTCGTGACCACCGGCGAGAAGGTCAAGGTCGACACCCGCGACGGCCGCTACCTGGGCCGGATCAACAACTGATGGGTGCCCGCAGCAAGTACCGCAAACGCGCGGTCGACGTCCTGTACGAGGCGGACCTGCGCGGCGCGGACGCCGTGAGCCTGCTGTCCGAGCGGGTCGGCTCGCCCGACGTGCCGCCGGTCAACGACTACACGATCGCCCTGGTCGAGGGCGTCACGGCGAACCGGGTGCGGATCGACGAGCTGATCTCCGAGCACGCCGAGGGCTGGACCCTGGCCCGGATGCCGGCGGTGGACCGCGCGGTGCTGCGGCTGGGCGTGTACGAGCTGCTGTGGGCCGCCGACGTCGACGACGCGGTGGCCATCAGCGAGGCCGTCGAGCTGGCCAAGCAGCTGTCCACGGACGACTCGCCGCGCTTCGTCAACGGTGTGCTGGACAGCATCGCCCGGATCGCGGTGCACCTGCGGGCCGCGCTGTAGGAGTCGGTCAAATCTTGAAGGCCGCCCCACCTGGATTGTCCAGGTGGGGCGGCCTTCGCGATTGTCCCCAGGCTGTTTGCGGGTTCACGCCGGTGCCTGGACCGCGGGCTCATGTCGATCGAGTCTGTTCATCGATCGACATGAGACAAGGGAAGGCACCGGCTTCAGAGCGAACCCGCCCCGCGCGGTACGCGCGGCGTGTCTCAGTCCTCCTTTGAAGGACGGGCCTCAGGCGGCAGGACGCCCCAGTCGATGAGCTGCTCGGTGAGCTCGCCCGGGGTCATGTCGTAGATGATGGCCAGCGACCGCAGGTCCTCGGTGCGGATGGAGAGCACCTTGCCGTTGTAGTCGCCGCGCTGGCTCTGGATGGTGGCGGCGTAGCGGGCCAGCGGTCCGACCTTCTCCGCGGGCAGCTGTTGCAGCCGCTCCAGGTTGATCACGATCTTGGTCGCCGGCTCCGCGCCGGACGGCACGCGGCCCTCGGGCAGCAGTTCGGCCACCGGCACGCCGTAGAAGTCCGCCAGCTCGGCCAGCTTCTGCACGGTGACCGCCCGGTCGCCGCGCTCGTAGGAGCCGACGACAACCGCCTTCCACCGACCGCCGGACTTCTGCTCGACGCCATGCAGTGACAATCCCTGCTGCTGGCGGATGGCGCGGAGCTTGGCCCCCAGCGCCTTGGCGTAATCGCCCATGTGGCGGTTCTCCGTTCATTCGCCCCGTCGGCCGGTAGTCATCGCCGCGGGAAGCCTGAGATCAATACGCAGAGTAATGGTCGCTCGCTGTCGTCACCAGGTCAAGCTGACTTCGCTGCGTCATCCGTGGAAGGGGGTCCAACCACCCGGAAGGGCTACAGAGCGTGGCTGGTACCGTGGGCCCTGAGCTCGGCAAACGCCGGGCGATCCGACGTCCTTTAAGGACCCGTCCGGTGAGGCGGGGAAGGAGGTCCACCCGTGGCGCCGCGTGTTCGTGGCGCGACGGACCCGGCCGAGCGCGAGCTGCTCTCGGCCGGCGATGTCGCGCGCACCATCGCCCGAATGGCCCATCAGATCATCGAGAAGACCTCGCTCGGCAGCGAGGGGCACCGGCCCGTCGTCCTGCTCGGCATCCCCAGCAGGGGCGCGCCGCTGGCCCGCCGGCTGGCCGAGCTGATCGCCGAGTTCAGCGACGCGGCCGTCCCGGTCGGCGCGCTCGACATCACCCTCTACCGCGACGACCTGCGGCGGCGGCCGAACCGGCCGCTGGAGTCGACCACGCTGCCCGAGGGCGGCATCGACGACTGCCTGGTCGTGCTGGTCGACGACGTGCTGTTCTCCGGCCGCACCATCCGCGCCGCCCTGGACGCCCTGCGCGACGCCGGCCGCCCGGCCGCGGTGCAGCTGGCCGTGCTGGTCGACCGCGGCCACCGCGAGCTGCCGATCCGCGCCGACTACGTGGGCAAGAACGTGCCGACCTCCCGCGCCGAGGAGGTGCACGTCTGCCTCACCGAGCTGGACGGGCGCGACGGCGTGTACCTGCGACGGGAAGCTGACCAGTGAAACACCTGCTCTCCACCGACGGCCTGGACCCGGCGCAGGCCACCGCGGTGCTCGACACCGCCGACACGCTCAAGCGCACGCTGCTCGGCCGCGAGGTCCGCAAGCTGCCCACGCTGCGCGGCCGGACCGTGGTCACGATGTTCTACGAGAACTCCACCCGCACCCGGGTCTCCTTCGAGGTCGCGGGCAAGTGGATGAGCGCCGACGTGATCAACGTGTCGGCCGGCGGCTCCTCGGTCGGCAAGGGCGAGTCGCTGCGCGACACCGCCCTGACGCTGTCCGCGGCCGGCGCCGACCTGGTGATCGTCCGCCACCCGGCCTCTGGCGCGGCGCACCGCCTGGCCGGCTGGCTGGAGGGCACCGGCACCGGCGTGGTCAACGCCGGCGACGGCATGCACGAGCACCCGACGCAGGCCCTGCTCGACGCGGCCACGCTGCGGGAGCGCCTGGGCACGATCGCCGGCAAGCGCATCGCGATCGTCGGCGACGTGCTGCACAGCCGGGTCGCCCGCTCCAACGTGCACCTGCTGACGGCGCTGGGCGCGGAGGTGGTGCTGGTCGCGCCGCCGACCCTGCTGCCGACAGGTGTCGACAGCTGGCCGGTGTCCGTCTCGCACGACCTGGACGCCGAGCTGCCGGCGCTGGACGCCGTGATGATGCTGCGGGTGCAGGCCGAGCGCATGCACGGCGGCTTCTTCCCGTCGGCACGGGAGTACTCGATCGCCTACGGCCTCAGCGAGCGCCGGTTCACGCTGCTGCCCGAGCACGCCGTCGTGCTGCATCCCGGGCCCATGCTGCGCGGCATGGAGATCGCGGCGGCCGTCGCGGACTCGCCGCGCGCCGCCATCACCGAGCAAGTCCGCAACGGGGTGCACGTCCGCATGGCGGTGCTGTACCACCTGCTCGCGGGGGAGGAAGAAGCCGCATGATGCTGATCAAGGGAGTCCGGCTCTACGGCGAGGGCGACCCGGTCGACATCCTGGTGCGCGACGGCGTGATCGCCGAGATCGGCCCCTGGCTGGACGCCGCGAGCACCCAGGACCTGACCGATGTGGAGGTGCTGGACGCCGACGGCCTCGTTGCCCTGCCGGGCTTCGTCGACCTGCACACGCACCTGCGCGAACCGGGCCGTGAGGACACCGAGACGATCGCCACCGGCTCGGCCGCGGCGGCGCTGGGCGGCTACACGGCGGTGTTCGCCATGGCCAACACCGACCCGGTCGCGGACAACGCCGTGATCGTGGAGCACATCTGGCGGCGCGGCCGCGAGGTCGGCCTGGTCGACGTGCACCCGGTCGGCGCGGTCACCGTCGGCCTCAAGGGCGAGAAGCTCGCCGAGCTCGGCACGATGGCCCGCAGCCAGGCCGACGTGCGGGTCTTCTCCGACGACGGCCACTGCGTCGCCGACCCGCTCGTCATGCGCCGGGCGCTGGAGTACACCAAGGCGCTGGACGGCGTGATCGCGCAGCACGCGGAGGAGCCGCGGCTCACCGTCGACGCGCAGGCCCACGAGGGCGAGCGCGCGGCGCGGCTGGGTCTGGCGGGCTGGCCGGCGGCGGCCGAGGAGTCGATCGTCGCCCGGGATTGCCTGCTGGCCAAGCAGACCGGCGCGCGGCTGCACGTCTGCCACGTCTCCACCGCCGGCACGGTCGACGTGCTGCGGTGGGCGAAGGAGCGCGGCACCAAGGTGTCCGCCGAGGTGACGCCGCACCACCTGCTGCTCACCGACGAGCGCCTCGCCACGTACGACCCGGTGAACAAGGTGAATCCGCCGCTGCGCACCGAATCCGACGTGCAGGTGCTGCGGGAGGCGCTGGCCGAGGGCGTCGTCGACTGCGTCGCCACGGACCACGCGCCGCATGCCCCGCAGGACAAGGACTGCGAGTGGTCGGCGGCCCGCCCGGGCATGCTGGGCCTCCAGACGGCACTGTCCATCGTGGTGGAGACGCTGGTGCGGCCCGGCCTGCTGGACTGGCGCGGCGTCGCCCGCGTGATGAGCGAGAAGCCGGCGGAGATCGCCGGCCTCCCCGACCAGGGCCGGCCGCTGGCCGTCGGCGAGCCGGCGACGCTCACGCTGGTCGACCCCGATGCCCGGTGGACGGTGCGGGGCACGGAGCTGGCCAGCATCGCCGGCAACACCCCGTTCGAGGGCATGGAGTTGCCGGCCGTGGTGCGCACGACGATGCTGCGCGGACGGGTCACCGCCGCCGACGGGAAGGTCCAGCGATGACCAGGGTGTTGTTGGTGCTCATCGTGCTGGCGTTCTTCCTGCTGTGCATCGCCGCGATGTGGTGGGGCTGGCGGAACAAGGCCCGCCGGCAGGCCGAGACGCTGCCGGCGCTGCCGGCCGCGCCGACCGAACTCGGCGACGAGCTGCTGCCCGAGGCGACCGGCGTGTACGTCAGCACGACGACCGACGAGAGCTGGCAGGACCGGGTCGCGGTCGGCGACGTCGGCTTCCGCTCGGAGGCGACGCTTCACCTGCACGACAAGGGATTGCTGATCGACCGGGTGGGCGCGACCCCGGTCTGGATCCCGCGCGACGCGGTGCGGGACGCGCACGTCGGCCAGGGCCTGGCCGGCAAGGTGATGCTCGGCGACGGCCTGCTCATCGTGCGGTGGCAGGTCGAGAACCAGCTGCTGGACAGCGGGTTCCGCGCCGACGAGAAGGAGCACTACCAGGAGTGGGTGACCGCGCTGCGGTCCATGGCAGGCGTTGGAGGTGGCGCGCAGTGAGCGCTCGCGAACAGGCGGCGTTGGTCGTCGAGGACGGTCGGGTCTTCCGCGGTGAGGCGTACGGGGCGCTCGGCGCGACCCTGGGCGAGGTCGTGTTCTGCACGGGCATGACCGGCTACCAGGAGACGCTGACCGACCCGTCCTACCACGGGCAGATCGTGGTGCAGACGGCGCCGCAGATCGGCAACACCGGCTGGAACGACGAGGACGACGAGTCGTCGCGGATCTGGGTTTCCGGTTACGTGGTGCGGGATCCGGCGCGACGCCCGTCGAACTGGCGGGCCACCCGGTCGCTGGACGACGAGCTGGTGCGCCAGGGCGTCGTGGGTATCGCCGGCGTGGACACGCGCACGCTGACCCGGCACATCCGGGAGCGCGGCGCCATGCGCGCCGGCGTGTTCTCCGGCGACGCGCTGTCCGATGTGGACACGATGCTGGGCCGGGTCACGGCGTCGCCGCAGATGAAGGGCGCCGACCTGGCCGGGGACGTGACCACCGCGCAGCCCTACGTGGTGCCGGCCGAGGGTGAGCGGCGGTTCCGGGTCGCCGCGCTGGACCTGGGCATCAAGTCCAACACCCCGCGGATGATGGCCGCCCGCGGCATCGAGGTGCACGTGCTGCCGCTGAACTCCAGCTTGGACGACGTGCTGGCGGTCGAGGCGGACGGCGTGTTCCTGTCCAACGGCCCGGGCGACCCGGCCACCCAGGAGCACGGCGTGGCGCTGACCCGGGGCGTGTTGGAGCGGCGGATCCCGCTGTTCGGCATCTGCTTCGGCAACCAGATCCTCGGGCGGGCGCTGGGCCGCGGCACCTACAAGCTCCAGTACGGCCACCGCGGCATCAACGTGCCGGTGATCGACACCGCCACCGGCCGGGTCGCGATCACCGCGCAGAACCACGGCTTCGCGCTGGAGGGTGAGCCGGGGGAGCGCTTCGACACCCCGTTCGGCCAGGCCACGGTGAGCCACTACTGCCCCAACGACGGCACGGTGGAGGGCCTGCGCTGCCTGGAGGCGCCGGCGTTCTCCGTGCAGTACCACCCGGAGGCCGCCGCCGGCCCGCACGACGCCGCGGCCCTGTTCGACGAGTTCTGCCAGCTGATGAGTGAGGCCCGCTGATGCCGAAGAGGACCGACATCTCCCACGTCCTGGTGATCGGCTCCGGCCCGATCGTGATCGGCCAGGCCTGCGAGTTCGACTACTCGGGCACGCAGGCGTGCCGGGTGCTGCGCGAGGAGGGCCTGCGGGTCAGTCTGGTCAACTCCAACCCGGCGACGATCATGACCGACCCGGAGTTCGCCGACGCCACCTACATCGAGCCGATCACGGCCGAGTTCGTGGAGAAGGTGATCGCCGAGGAGCAGTCGCTGGGCCGCCCGATCCAGGCCATCCTGGCCACGCTCGGCGGCCAGACCGCGCTGAACACCGCCGTCGCGCTGCACGAGGCCGGCGTGCTGGAGAAGTACAACGTCGAGCTGATCGGCGCGGACATCGGCGCGATCCAGCGCGGCGAGGACCGTCAGCTGTTCAAGGACATCTGTGCCTCGGTCGGCGCCGAGACGCCGCGCAGCCGGGTCTGCAAGTCGATGGACGAGGTCCGCGCCACCGTCGAGGAGCTGGGCCTGCCGGTGGTCATCCGGCCGTCGTTCACCATGGGCGGCCTGGGCTCGGGCATGGCGCACACCCCCGACGAGCTGGAGCGGCTGGCCTCGCTCGGCCTGGACGAGTCCCCGGTCACCGAGGTGCTGATCGAGGAGAGCGTGCTGGGCTGGAAGGAGTACGAGCTCGAGCTGATGCGCGACCGCAGCGACAACGTGGTGGTCATCTGCTCGATCGAGAACATCGACCCGATGGGCGTGCACACCGGCGACTCGGTGACGGTCGCGCCGGCGATGACCCTGACCGACCGCGAGTACCAGCACATGCGCGACGTCGGCATCGACGTGCTGCGCGCGGTGGGCGTGGAGACCGGCGGCTGCAACATCCAGTTCGCCATCCACCCGCAGACCGGCCGCATGGTCGTCATCGAGATGAACCCGCGGGTGTCGCGGTCCTCCGCGCTGGCGTCCAAGGCGACCGGCTTCCCGATCGCCAAGATCGCCGCCAAGCTGGCCATCGGCTACACGCTGGACGAGATCCGCAACGACATCACCGGCGAGACGCCGGCCTCGTTCGAGCCGACGCTGGACTACGTGGTGGTGAAGGTGCCGCGGTTCGCGTTCGAGAAGTTCCCCGGCGCGGACCCGACGCTGACCACCACCATGAAGTCCGTCGGCGAGGCGATGTCCATCGGCCGCAACTTCAGCGAGGCCCTGAACAAGGCGCTGCGGTCGATGGAGACCAAGGCCGCCGGGTTCTGGACCCGTCCCGATCCCGACGGCGTGACCCTCGACGACACGCTCGAGGCGCTGAAGAAGGGGCACGACGGCCGCCTCTACACCGTGGAGCGGGCGCTGCGCCTGGGCGCGACCGTGGAGCAGGTGCACGAGGCGTCGGGCATCGACCCGTGGTTCATCGACCAGATCCTCGCGCTGGGCGAGCTTCGCGAGGAGATCGTCGACGCGGCGGTGCTGGACGAGACGCTGCTGCGCCGGGCGAAGCGGGCGGGCCTGTCCGACCGGCAGATCGCCGCGCTGCGGCCGGAGCTGGCCGGCGAGGACGGCGTCCGCACGCTGCGGCACCGGCTCGGCGTCCGGCCGGTGTTCAAGACCGTGGACACCTGCGCCGCCGAGTTCGCGGCGCTCACGCCGTACCACTACTCCGCCTACGAGTCCGATCCGGCGGCGGAGACCGAGGTGGCCCCGCAGCGGGAGCGGCCGAAGGTGCTGATCCTGGGTTCGGGGCCCAACCGCATCGGGCAGGGCATCGAGTTCGACTACTCCTGTGTGCACGCGGCGATGGAGCTGCGGCGGGCCGGGTTCGAGACCGTGATGGTCAACTGCAACCCGGAGACGGTGTCCACCGACTACGACACCTCCGACCGCCTGTACTTCGAGCCGCTGACGTTCGAGGACGTGCTGGAGGTCGTGCACTCCGAGCGGGAGTCCGGCACGGTCGCCGGCGTGATCGTGCAGCTGGGCGGGCAGACCCCGCTCGGCCTCGCGCAGCGCTTGGAGGACGCCGGCGTGCCGGTGGTGGGCACCTCCCCGGGGGCCATCCACCTGGCCGAGGACCGCGGCGCGTTCGGCGAGGTGCTGACCGCCGCCGGCCTGCCGGCGCCGAAGTACGGCACCGCGACCTCGTTCCCGCAGGCCAAGCGGATCGCCGACGAGATCGGCTACCCGGTGCTGGTCCGTCCCTCCTACGTGCTGGGCGGCCGCGGCATGGAGATCGTCTACGACGAGGACACGCTGGCCGGCTACATCGCGCGGGCCACCGAGGTGTCGCCGGAGCACCCGGTGCTGGTCGACCGGTTCCTCGACGACGCGATCGAGATCGACGTGGACGCGCTGTGCGACGGCGAGCAGGTCTACATCGGCGGCGTCATGGAGCACATCGAGGAGGCCGGCATCCACTCCGGGGACTCCTCGTGCGCGCTGCCGCCGATAACGCTGGGCCGCAGCGACCTGGAGGCGGTGCGCCGCTCCACCGAGGCCATCGCGCACGGCGTCGGTGTTCGCGGACTGCTGAACGTGCAGTACGCGCTCAAGGACGACATCCTGTACGTCCTGGAGGCCAACCCGCGTGCCTCGCGCACGGTGCCGTTCGTGTCCAAGGCGACCGCCGTGCCGCTGGCCAAGGCCGCCGCTCGGATCGCGCTGGGCGCGACCATCGCGCAGCTGCGCGAGGAGGGTGTGCTGCCGGCGACCGGCGACGGCGCGCAGATGCCGGACGACTCGCCGGTGGCGGTCAAGGAGGCGGTGCTGCCGTTCCACCGGTTCCGTACGCCGGAGGGCAAGGGCGTGGACTCGCTGCTCGGGCCGGAGATGAAGTCCACCGGCGAGGTGATGGGCGTGGACTTCTCGTTCGGCAAGGCCTTCGCGAAGTCCCAGACCGCCTCGTACGGGTCGCTGCCGACCAAGGGCCGGGTGTTCGTGTCGGTGGCCAACCGGGACAAGCGGGCCATGGTGTTCCCGGTCAAGCGGCTGGCCGACCTGGGCTTCGAAATCCTGGCGACCACCGGCACCGCCGAGGTGCTGCGGCGCAACGGGGTGGCCTGCACGGTCGTGCGCAAGCACTTCGAGGGCGAGGGCAACATCGTGGAGAAGATCCTCGCCGGCGAGGTCGACATGATCATGAACACGCCGTACGGCAACCACGGTCCCCGCGTGGACGGCTACGAGATCCGCACCGCCGCGGTCGCGCGGGACATCCCGTGCATCACCACCGTTTCCGGGGCTGCCGCGGCCGTACACGGCATCGAGGCCCTCATCCGGGGTGACATCGGCGTGCGGAGCCTCCAGGGCCTCCAGGCGGCGCTGAAGGGTGCGAAAGCATGAGCGAGCTTTTCGGGGCCCGGCTGGCGGCCAAGGTGGCCGCCGCCGGGCCGCTGGTGGCCGGCATCGACCCGCACCCGGGCCTGCTGGCCGACTGGGGCCTGCCGGTCGACGTCGACGGCCTGGAGCGGTTCGCGCTGACCTGCGTGGAGGCCTTCGCCGCCGAGGTGGCCCTGGTCAAGCCGCAGGCCGCCTTCTTCGAGGCCTTCGGCTCGCGAGGTGTGGCGGTGCTGGAGCGCACGATCGCCGAGGCCCGGGCGGCCGGCGCGCTGGTGATCGTGGACGCCAAGCGGGGCGACATCGGCTCCACCATGGCCGCCTACGCGACGGCGTTTCTGGCCGACGACTCGCCGCTGGCCGGCGACGCCGTGACCCTCTCGCCGTATCTCGGATTCGGAAGTTTGGACCCGGCTTTGGAGCTGAGTGCCAAAACCGGTCGCGGAGTTTTCGTTCTCGCCTTGACATCCAACAAAGAAGGGCCGTCCGTGCAGCGGGCGCGCACTCCGGAGGGTGTTTCCATCGCGCAGTCGATGGTGGATTCGGCCGCGGAGCGCAATCGCGGGGCCCTTCCACTGGGCCATGTGGGTGTCGTCATCGGCGCCACCGTCGGCGAGACGGGCCTGGACCTGTCCCGGCTGAACGGCCCCGTGCTGGCGCCCGGGCTGGGCGCGCAGGGCGGCACCGTCGCCGACCTGCGCCGACTTTTCGGCGGCATTTCCGGCCAGGTGTTGCCCAGTTCGTCCCGCGACGTGCTGCGGCACGGGCCCGACGTGGCGGCGCTGCGCGCCGCCGCCGTCGCGACCAGGGAATCCGTCCGCGAGCTGGGGGAATCCGCTGACACGGCAGGCGATTCCGTGAGTTGATCTTGGAACCCCGCTGGTCGTGCATAGCACACGGGGCCCCGCGTGCACATCACCGGTGGCGGTGATCAGGCTGTCGGGGCCCCTTGGTACTACTTCCTTCACGTCGTGACGGCCGCTTAGGTCGAGATGCACCCGACCGGGTGGGGGAGTGTCACCGCATTGGTTGCGTTGTCACCACGGGGACCCACGTTGTACCGGGCGATGCTCGATCGGTACGGTCGCGACACCGATCCCACTGAAGAACACCCACACCACGGAGGAGATCGTGGCCCTTCCCCAGCTGACCGAGGAGCAGCGGGCCGCAGCGCTGGAGAAGGCGGCTGCCGCTCGTCGCGCCCGGGCCGAGCTCAAGGAGCGCCTCAAGCGTGGCGGCACGAACCTGAAGGACGTGCTGACCGCCGCCGACACCGACGAGGTCCTCGGCAAGATGAAGGTCTCCGCGCTCCTGGAGTCCCTGCCCGGCGTCGGCAAGGTCCGGGCGGCGCAGATCATGGAGCGGCTGGAGATCGCGACCAGCCGCCGTCTGCGTGGTCTCGGCGACCGCCAGCGCAAGGCCCTGCTGACCGAGTTCGGCGGCGAGTGACCAAGACGGCCGAGAAGGGGTCGGGCACGCGTGCCCGACCCCGCCTCACCGTGCTCGCCGGCCCCTCCGGGGTGGGCAAGTCCAGCGTGCTCGAGGAGCTGCGCGGACTGGGCACGGAGGTGTACTACAGCGTTTCCGTCACCACCCGGAAGCCTCGCCCCGGCGAGGTGGACGGCGAGCACTACCACTTCGTGGACCGGGCCGAGTACGACCGCATGGTCGACGCCGGCGAGCTGCTGGAGCACGCCGAGTACGCCGGCAACTGCTACGGCACGCCGCGCCGGCCCGTCGAGGCCGCGCTGGAGCGGGGAACTCCAGCGATCCTCGAGATCGAGGTGCAGGGCGCCCGCCAGGTGCGGCGGGCCATGCCCGAGGCGCTGCTGGTGCTGCTGAAACCGCCGACGTGGGAGGTCCTGGTGGCCCGGCTGACCGGCCGGGGCACCGAGGATCCGGCGGTCGTGGCGCACCGGCTCAAGGTGGCCGAGGAGGAGCTGGCCGCCGCCGACGAGTTCGACGTGGTGCTGGTGAACACCGACGTGCGCGCCGTCGCCCGTGAGTTGCTAACCTTGGTGGTCGGCTCGCCCACCGAGCGTGTGTCCAGCGAGCCGTGACTACCTCCAGGAGCGTTGTCTTGACCATCCCGAGCCACCTGTCCGCCGTCGGCGAGCCCGCCTCCGTGCCGGAGGGCATCACCAACCCGCCGATCGACGACCTGCTGGAGCAGGTCAGCTCGAAGTACGCGCTGGTGATCTACTCGGCCAAGCGGGCGCGGCAGATCAACGACTACTACGCCCAGCTGGGCGAGGGCCTGCTCGAGTACGTCGGCCCGCTGGTCGAGCCCGGCCCGCGCGAGAAGCCGCTGTCGATCGCGCTGCGCGAGATCCACTCCGGCATGCTCGAGCACACCGAGGGCGAGTGAACGACGTTCCCAACGTCGTTCTGGGAGTAGGCGGCGGCATCGCCGCCTACAAGGCCTGTGAGGTGCTGCGCCGCCTGACCGAGTCCGGTCACAAGGTGCGCGTGGTGCCGACCGAGGCCGCGCTGAACTTCGTCGGCGCGGCCACCTTCGAGGCGCTGTCCGGCCAGCCGGTCGCCACCGGGGTGTTCACCGACGTCCCGGCGGTGCCGCACGTCAAGATCGGGCAGACCGCCGACCTGGTCGTCGTCGCCCCCGCCACCGCGGACCTGCTGGCCCGGGCCGCCCACGGGATGGCCGACGACCTGCTCACCGGCACGCTGCTGACCGCGCGCTGCCCGGTCCTGATGGTGCCGGCGATGCACACCGAGATGTGGGAGCACCCGGCCACCCAGGCCAACGTCGCCACGCTGCGGTCCCGCGGCGTGGTCGTGGCCGAGCCCGCCAGCGGGAGGCTGACCGGCAAGGACACCGGCAAGGGCCGGCTGCCCGAGCCGGCCGAGATCGTCGAGCTGGCCCGCCTCCTGCTGGCCGCGCCGTCGGCGCTGCCCCGCGACCTGGAAGGCCGGCGGGTGGTCATCTCCGCCGGCGGCACTCGCGAGGCGCTCGACCCCGTGCGCTACCTGGGCAACCGCTCGTCCGGCAAGCAGGGCTACGCGCTGGCCCGGGTCGCCGCCCAGCGCGGCGCCGACGTCACCCTGGTCGCCGGGCACACGGCCGACCTGGCCGATCCCGCCGGCGCAAGGGTGGTGCGGGTGGGGTCCGCGCTCGAGCTGCGGGACGCCATGCACACGGAGAGTCGCGACGCCGACGTGGTGGTGATGGCCGCCGCCGTGGCCGACTTCCGGCCCGTCGAGCTGGCCGCGTCCAAGATCAAGAAGGGCGACCGGGACCCCGAGGCGATCCGGCTGGCGGTCAACCCGGACATCCTCGTCGAGCTCGTCAAGGCGCGTTCCGCAGGTCAGGTGGTGGTCGGCTTCGCCGCGGAGACCGGCGACGAGGCCGGCGACGTGCTGCACCACGGCCGGGCCAAGCTCGCCCGCAAGGGCGTCGACCTGCTGGTCGTCAACGCCGTCGGCGACGGCCTGGCGTTCGAGCAGGAGGACAACGCCGGCTGGCTGCTGACCGCGGAGGGTGACGAACATCCCATCCCGCACGGGTCGAAGTCCCAGCTGGCGGCCACTGTGTGGGATGCCGTCGTGCCCTTGCTCGGGACTTGAAACGGATCCGAGGTAGCGGCCGGTACGGTGGGAGCGATAGACGCCTGCGCGAGCGTCTAGTAGTCCGCCAGGAACATCTGTGAGGAGTGCCGTGAGCCAACACAGCCGGAGGCTGTTCACCTCTGAGTCGGTCACCGAGGGACACCCCGACAAGATCTGTGACGCGATCAGCGACTCCATTCTCGACGGGCTGCTGTCCAAGGACCCGCGCAGCCGCGTCGCGGTCGAGACGTTGATCACCACCGGCCAGGTGCACGTGGCCGGCGAGGTCACCACCGAGGCGTACGCCGACATCCCGACCATCGTGCGGGAGAAGATCCTCGAGATCGGCTACGACTCGTCGGCCAAGGGCTTCGACGGCAACTCGTGCGGCGTGAACGTGGCCATCGGGTCGCAGTCCCCGGACATCGCCCAGGGCGTGGACACCGCGTACGAGTCGCGGGTCGAGTCCGCCGAGGACGAGATCGCCCGCCAGGGCGCCGGCGACCAGGGCCTGATGTTCGGGTACGCCACCACCGACACCCCCGAGCTGATGCCGCTGCCGATCGCGCTGGCGCACCGGCTGTCCCGCCGGCTGACCGCGGTCCGCAAGAACGGCGCGCTGCCGTACCTGCGTCCCGACGGCAAGACCCAGGTCACCATCGAGTACGCCGGCGACCAGCCGGTGCGGCTGGACACCGTGGTCGTGTCCTCGCAGCACGCCGACGGCATCGACCTGGAGAAGATGCTGGCGGTCGACGTGCGGGAGCAGGTCGTGCTGCCCGAGCTGGCCGAGCTCAACCTCGACACCGAGAGCGTGCGGCTGTTCGTCAACCCGACCGGCCGCTTCGTCATCGGCGGCCCCATGGGCGACGCCGGCCTGACCGGCCGCAAGATCATCGTCGACACCTACGGCGGCATGGCCCGCCACGGCGGCGGCGCCTTCTCCGGCAAGGACCCGTCGAAGGTCGACCGCTCCGCCGCGTACGCCATGCGCTGGGTCGCCAAGAACGTCGTGGCCGCCGGCCTCGCCACCCGGACCGAGGTCCAGGTCGCGTACGCCATCGGCAAGGCCGCGCCGGTCGGTCTGTTCGTCGAGACCTTCGGCACCGAGACCGTCGACCCCGCCAAGATCCAGCAGGCCATCAGCGAGGTCTTCGACCTCCGCCCGGCCGCCATCATCCGGGACCTGGACCTGCTGCGGCCGATCTACGCGCCGACCGCCGCGTACGGCCACTTCGGCCGGCCGGACCTGGACCTGCCGTGGGAGCGCACCGACCGCGCCGAGGCCCTGAAGTCCGCCTCCGGCGCGTGAGTCTGCTGCGTTCACGCGCCGAGTGCCTCGGCGGGCGAGGTCGCTCGTGAGCCGGTGCCTTCCCTTGGCACTTGTCGATCGATGGACTGACTCGATCGACAAGTGCCCGCGGTCCAGGCACCGGCGCGACCTCGCGGTGTCGCCGACGTGATGCCGATGCCTGGCGAAGCCGCCCGTGATCTCTACGGGCGGCTTCGCTCGTTCCTGCCCGGGGTGGCGCTGGACGTCGGCTGCGGCGTCGGCTCGGTGGCTGCTGGGTTGGGCGGTCCCCTGGTCCTGCTCGACGCCGTCGATCTCCGCGGGCCGCTGGCATCCGATTTCCCGTTCGTGCTCGGCGACGCCTGCGCCCTGCCGTTCGCCTCGGCGTCGGTCGGCGGCGTGCACCTGGCTCGGGTCCTGCACCACGTCTCCGACTGGCGGTTGGCGTTGTCGGAGGCCCGGCGGGTCGTTCGTCCCGGCGGGGCCGTCGCGGTCACCCTCGGCGGCCGGATGTTCGCCTCGGCGTTGGCACCGCTGCGTGACGCCGTCTTCGAGGAGGGCCAGCGCCTGGGCATTGCCGGTGCCCACCACGTCCACGGGCCGACGGGGTACGAGGACGTGGATTCGGTGTTGGGGGCGGGCGAAGTCGTCGAGGTCGCCTTCCCCCAGTTCGACACCCCGCGCCAGGTCGCCGTCGACGCCGCCGGCCATCCGTACGCCTGGCTGCCGGGTCAGGATCTTTCCCCGTTGCAGGCCGTGGCCGAGCGGTTGCTGGCAGAGTGGGAGGCCGATCCCGACGAGCCGGTCGAGCACGAGCGGGTCATCTCGTATCGGGTGTACGCGAGGGGGAACGACTGATGCCCGACGATTCGGAGCTGCCGACGCCGCCGGAGGGCTTCCCGGTGCCTCCGCTGGACGATCGCGGCCCGTTCGCACGTGAGGGCTGGCCGAGCTGGCTCGTCGTGCCGGGCGAACAAGACGAGCCGCGCAGGGCGTCGGACCCCTGCATTCCCCTGGGCGAACCGGTATCCCTGCCCGATACCGAAACCGGCCCGCCGCCGAAGTACCTGGACACCATCTCCGGCGCCGTGACCACGGCCGACCCGGACCAGCCCCCGCCCACCGACTTCGAGGGCTGACCGTCACCGTTCGGCTGCGGACGGTCCCGGCGGTGCGGGAGAATGCGCGCTGATCGGAGGGAGACGCTGTGCCGGACGATGACCGGGTCGAGCCGCCGGACGAGCCCGAGGCGACGACCGCGCCACCTCTTCCCGCCCCTGTCACTCCTGCGCCGGGCACGCTGGGCGGCGCGGCACTTCCCAGTTCCCTGAGCATCGGGTTCGGCGGTGGTGCGGGTGTTGGTGCGCACCCGCCATTCGCCGAGCTGGGCGGTTCGGCTCGCGCCGCCGACCAGGCGTCTGGAACGAGCGGCGCCCGGCGACCGGACGGCATGGGCGGTCTCGGGCCTGGCGGCAGCGGTGTCCTGCCGCCCGGACCGAAGTACGGCGGCGGCCGGACATCCGACCAGGGACAGCCCCAGTACCTCGATTCACTGGACAGCGCGGACATTGTCGACCGCATCTCGGCCGACGGAGTGTTCGAACCACCGGGGGACTTCGAAGGCTGATGGTTCCCAGCACCTGGCTCACGGTCGTCCTGTTCCTGCTGCTCGTCTCCCCGGGCCTGCTGTTCGACCTGCTGGCGCTGCGCCGCCGCACCGGCGCGCCGGAGTCGGCGTTCCACGAGACGAGCCGAATCGTGCTGGCCAGCCTCGGATTCACGGTCGCGGCGCTGGCCGTGCTGACGGCGGTGGGCGCGGTGTTCCCGGGCCTGCTGCCGGATCCGAAGGGGCTGCTCGACCCGAACGGGACCTACGCCGCCGAGCACTGGCCGTCGGTGGTCGGCGCGCTGGCCGCGGAATCGGTGCTGGCGCACGGTGCGGCGGTGCTGGTGCACTGGCGGCTCACCAGCCGCGGCGGCGCGGCGATCCGGCCGGTCAGCGCGTGGACGGCGTTGTTCCGCCGGGACATCCCGGCCGGCCACCACGCGTACGTGCGGCTCCGGCTGTCCGGCGGCATCGTCTACGCCGGCACCGTCCTGAACTTCACCACCGACCTGCCGCTGGCCGACCGCGAACTGGTGCTGGGGCCGCCGCTGTTCAGCAAGACCGGCGGGGGCGGCCTCACGGCCGTGCCGGCGGAGTACAGCCGGGTCCTCATCCGCGGCGCGATGATCGAGACGATGGCGGTGAAGTACGTCCGGCTCGCGGAGGCCAAGCCGGCGGACCTGGTCGAGTCCGAACCGGATCCGGCCACGGACATCGTCTAGCCCGGCTCACACGACGGCGAGCCGCACCCGGTACGTCCACCACCACGTTCGCGGCTCGGGGATCCGGCGGAGCGCGACCTCGCGCAGGCGGGTGAGGCCGATCTCCTCCTCGGAGACGCCGCGTTCGAGCAGCGCGACGATGCCGCCCTGGCTGCGGAGGATGTCGACGAAGCGGTGGCCGTCGCCGGAATCCTTGGCGTGCACGGCAAGCTCGGTGACGTGCCGGAAGAGGCCGGAGTCGCGGAGCCGGGCGACGTGGTCGGTCTTGGCGGCGTAGGCGGGGCGGACCCCGTGCCGCACCTCGAGATCCCGGTAGTGGCCCTCGACCTCCAGGTAGGTGGAGTGTGTCTCGGCGTCTACCGCCGGCGGCCAGTCGCAGTCGTACGCGGCGAAAACCCCGCCGGGGCGCAGGATGCGGGCAATCTCGGGGAAGGTGCGATCCGGGTCGAACCAGTGCAGGGCCTGGCTGGCGGTGACGACATCGGCGCACCGGTCGGGCAGGCCGGTGGCCTCGGCGGTGCCCTCGGCGACGCGAAGCCCCCGCGCGGCGGCGACGGCGCGCATGCCGGGGTCGGGCTCGACACCGAGCGCGTCCGGCCAGAGCGCGGTGGACAGCCCGGTGCCGGCGCCGATGTCGACCACATCCGGTCGGTCGGCGCCGGCCCACTGCCGGATCAGGTCGGCCAGGTCGGCCGGTGGGCGGGGGCGAACCCGGTCGTACTCGTCGGCGTAGCCGCCGAAGCGCGTGGTGGCGTCGGTCATGCCGGCAAGGTAGCAGTACGAACGTACGGTTTGCTAGAGGTCTAGTGGGCGCTCATCACGTGCTTCACCCGGGTGTAGTCGTCGAACCCGTATCCGGACAGGTCCTTCCCGTAGCCGGACATCTTGAACCCGCCGTGCGGCATCTCGGACACCAGCGGCCCGTGCGTGTTCACCCACACGCACCCGAAGTCCAGCTCGCCGCTGACCCGCAGCACGCGCCGGTGGCTCTCGCTCCACACCGACGACGCCAGGCCGTAGGGCACGCCGTTGGCCAGCTCGACGGCCTCCTGCTCGGACGAGAACGACTGCACGGTGATCACCGGGGCGAAGATCTCCTCCTGCACGATCTCGTCGTCCTGGCGCAGGTGGGAGATGACGGTCGGCGCGAAGAAGAAGCCCTGGTCGCCGACGCGGTGCCCGCCGCAGTGCACGACGGCGTGGGCGGGCAGCCGCGAGATCAGGCCGGTGACCCGGTCGAGCTGGGCCTGGCTGTTGAGCGGCCCGAAGTCGGCCGCCTCGCGCGGCCCGAACCCGGTGCGCCGGGCGGAGGCGATCTTGGTCAGCGCGGTGACCAGCTCGTCGTGCACGTCGGCGTGCACCAGCACGCGGCTGGCGGCCGTGCAGTCCTGGCCGGCGTTGTAGAACGCGGCGGCCACGATCTTCTCGGCGACGTCGTCGACGTCGACGTCGTCGAACACGATGACGGGAGCGTTCCCGCCCAGTTCGAGGTGGGTCCGCTTCAAGGTCGCCGCGGCGCCGGCCGCCACCTGCATGCCCGCCCGGGTCGACCCGGTGATCGACACCAGCGCCGGCACGGGATGCTCGACCAGTAGCCGCCCGGTCTCGCGGTCGCCGCAGATCACGTTGACCACGCCGGCCGGCAGGTACTCGCCGGCCAGCTCCGCTAGCAGCACCGTGCTGGTCGGGGTCGTCTCCGCCGGCTTCACGACGGTCGTGTTCCCGGCGGCCACCGCGGGCGCGATCTTCCAGACGGCCATCATCAGCGGGTAGTTCCACGGCGTGATCTGCGCGCACACGCCGACCGGCTCGCGGCGGATCGTCGAGGTCAGGCCGGCCGCGTACTCGCCGGCGGCCCGACCCTCCAGATTGCGCGCGGCGCCGGCGAAGAACCGCAGGGCGTCCACACTGGCCGGGATCTCCTCGTCCAGCACCACGTGCCACTGCTTGCCGGTCTCGGCGCACTCGGCGTCGGCCAGCCGCTTGGCGTTGTCCTCGACGGCCGCGGCCAGTCCCAGCAGCGCGTGCGACCGGTCGCCGGGCGTGCTGCGCCGCCAGCTCCGGAACGCCGCCGCGGCGGCGCGCACCGCGTTGTCCACATCGGACGGTCCGGAGATCGGCGCGCTGTCGCTGACCTCGCCGGTCGACGGGTCGACCACGCCGGCCCGCAGACCGTCCACTCCGGACAGCCGCTCGCCGTTGATCACGTTGTGCGCCATTGCACCTCCTGGTGGGTCGGCGCGAACATCCTGAACACCGCCGGCGGGGCGACGACCACGGGGCCGTCCACCGCCAACGAGTTGATCATGTCGGACGCCGGCCCGGCCGGGCTGCCCAGGGTCGCCGACACGCCGAACTCGCGGTGAATCCCATACGCTCCATCATCCACGATCGGCCCGGTGACGCGCAGCGCGAGCCGAGCCGCGGTGGCCGGTTCGGAGTGCCCGGACACGGCCAGGGCCGGCCGATTTCGCGCGATGCCGGTGTCCGCCGGGAATGTCCGGTCGAGGCCGCTCGAACCCCGTGTCGTGCGCACGTCGCCTGTTCGTGGCTCACGGGCTGACCAGGACCGATGGTCGAGAATTCTCATGCGCCGGTGACTCGGCGCGTCGTCGGACGGCGCTTCCCTTGTGGTGGCCGGAGTGGAGCGCTCCAACACCAGAATCTGCCCGTTCGACCGCGCCGGCCGGCCGGCGGTGTCCGGTGCGACTCGCTCCCGCGCGGCAGTGTGTTTGACAACTTCGGACAGAAAGTCCCCGATGTCGGTCTCGATCCCCAATGCTGGGTGGTTCGCGCCGGGACGAAGACGAGACGCGCTCATGGCAGGACTCCTTGACACGTCACGTGGACACCCCCATGGCCAGCAGCGACACCAGGTCGTAGGCCACGTGCGAGGCGGCGATCGAGGTGATCTCCGCGTGGTCGTAGGCCGGGGCGACCTCGACCACGTCCGCCGACACCAGGTTCGTGCCGGCCAGACCGCGCAGGATCTCCAGCAGCTCCCGACTGGTCATCCCGCCGGCCTCGGGCGTGCCCGTCCCGGGGGCGTGCGCCGGATCCAGCACGTCGATGTCGATCGACACGTACAGGGGGCGGTCGCCGATGCGCTCCCGGAGGCCGCCGATCACCTCGTCCACGCCGCGCCGCAGCACATCCGCCGAGGTCACGATGCCGAAGCCGAGCTCCTTGTCGCCGGTCAGGTCGCCGCGGTCGTAGAGCGGTCCCCGGATGCCGACGTGACACAGCGCCGAGGTGTCCAGCACGCCCTCCTCGACGGCCCGGCGGAACGGCGTGCCGTGCGTGTAGGACGCCCCGAAGTACGAGTCCCAGGTGTCCAGGTGCGCGTCGAAATGCAGCAGCGCCACCGGTCCGTGTCGCTGCGCCACGGCCCGGAGCAGCGGCAACGCGATCGTGTGGTCGCCGCCGATCGTCACCAGCCGTGCGCCGCCGGTCAGCAGCTCCGTGGCCTCGCGCTGCACGGTCTCGATCGCCGCCGGGATGTCCATCGGGTTGGCCGGGATGTCGCCGGCGTCCACCACCTGTGCCCGCTCGAACGGCGACACGTCCAGGCCCGGATGGTACGGCCGCAGCAGGCGGCTGGCCTCCCGAATCGCCGACGGGCCGAACCGCGCGCCGGGGCGGTAGGACACCCCCGAGTCGAACGGGACGCCGACCACGGCGACGTCCGCCCTGCCCACCTGGTCGATGCGGGGGAGCCGCGCGAACGTCGCCGGCCCCGCGAAGCGGGGAACCACGGACGAGTCGATCGGGCCGATCGGGGTCATGCGGACGCTCCAGCGAGTCGTTGTTCCCGTTGAGGTCACCCTAGGAAGCGGCGGCGTGCGGGCCCTCTGGTCGAAGTGCACAATCTCCAGCCATGGCATTGGGTAGAACGTCCACCGTTCCGCTCGGCGCGCTGGTGGGCCGGCCGGCGCTGGGCCTGGTCGTGCTCACCGGCTCGGACCAGTTGGATCGCCCGATCCGGTGGGCGCACGTCAGCGAGCTGCGCGACCCCGTGCCGTACCTGCTGGGCGGGGAGCTGCTGCTGACCGCGGGCGTGAACTTCCCCGAGGACGTCGACGCGTACGTGCGCGGACTGGTCACCGCCGGCGTGCAGGCGCTGGGGTTCGGCATCACGCCCGTTTACGACGAAGTACCCGCCCGATTGGTTGAGGCGTGTACACGACACGGGCTGCCGCTGCTGGCGCTGCCGCCGTCGACGCCGTTCCTCGCCGTGAGCCAGGCAGTCAGCGTCGCGCTGGCGGAGGCGGAGCACGCTGAGCTCCGGTGGCTGTCCGAGGCGCAGGCGACGCTCACCCGTGCCGCACTTCGGCCGAATCCCGTACGGGCCGTGGTGGGGGAGTTGGCGGGGCTCGCCGACTGGTGGTGCGTGCTGGTCGGTGCCGACGGCGTGCTCGCGCAGGTCGGTGTCGACGGTGTGGATCCGGCGGTCTTCGAGCTGGCGGCGCGCGTGCGGACCGGCAGCGGTCCGCGCAGCGCGTCCACCGAGATCGGGTCGTCGCACGTCGTGGCCTACCCCGTCGAGCCCGGGGAGGTTCTCGTGGTGGGGGCCGCGGCGCCGTTCTCCGTCGCGGACCGGGCGGTCATCGCCGTTGCCTTGGCGCTGCTGGCCTTGGCCGAGCGGGCCGACGGTCGTTCGGTCACGAAGATGTTGGTCGGCGAGGACGACTTCACCGGCTACCGGGTCGTGCGCGGCCGTCGGAAGTCCCGTGCCGGCAAGGATTTCGACCTGGGCACCGCGCTGGTCGACGTCGAAGGCGGCCGATTGCGTGCCGTGGTCACGACTTCGCCGGATGTCGTTGCGGCGCAAGAGGCCGGCTGGCTGCTCGCGGTGAGTTCCCCGGTGGGCGTGGGCGATCTGCCGTCCGCCGACCGGGAGGCGGAGCGGATGCTGGAACGCGCGGTCGCCATCGGCCGGCCCGTGACCGGCGCAGACGGCGTCGCCGCGCTGGTCGATCCGGCCGCCGCCGCCCGGTTCGCCACGTCGTTGCTGGAACCGTTGGCACAGCGGCCCGAACTCGTGACGACCTTGCGCACCTGGTTGGCGTGCAACGGCAACTGGGACCGCACCGCCGCCGAACTCGGCGTGCACCGCAACAGCGTGCGGCACCGGATCGGCGTGGTGGCGCGGGAGCTGGCCATCGACCTGTCCGATGCCCAGCGGCGCATGGAACTTTGGTTCGCTTTGCGGTGGTCTGACTGAATCAAGGGTTCGTGCCAAGGGGTTTCCCCCCTTCACCGACGGGTTTCGGCGAACCTAGCGTGGCTGGGCAGTGTGACCCCTGCCCGAGGAGACCCGTCGTGACCACGCGTCTGCGTTTAGCCATCGCCGTGATCGCCCCGCTCGCCGTGATCGGCCTCGCCACCCCCGCCGCCGTCGCGGCGCCGGCGCCGCACCACATCAACCTGCCGCTCAACCACGGCCTGTCGCACAGCACCAGCGGCAACTGGGCCGGCTACGCCGTGACCGGCGGCAAGTTCACCAGCGTGTCCGCCAGTTGGGTGCAGCCCGCCGTGAAGGCCACCTCCCAGGACGCCTACTCCAGCTTCTGGGTCGGCATCGACGGCGACGGCAGCAACTCCGTCGAACAGCTCGGCACCGAGGTCGACTACATCAACGGCCAGGCCGAGTACTACGCCTGGTACGAGATGTACCCGGCCTACCCGGTCAACTTCAGCGACACGGTGCGCCCCGGCGACCACTTCACGGCCTCGGTCACGGAGACCACCGGCGGCAAGTTCACCCTGAAGATCGCCGACACCACCCGCGGCTGGAGCCACACCGTCACCAAGACCTACTCCGCCGCCAAGCTGGCCAGCGCCGAGATCATCGCCGAGGCGCCGTCCGACAGCAACGGCACCCTGCCGCTGGCCGACTTCGGCAGTGTGAGCTTCACCAACGCCACCGCCAACGGCCAGAACATCGGCAACCTCAGCTACGACCCGATCACCCAGGCCAGCGGCGGCACCACCAAGGACGCCGTCTCCGGCCTCTCCGGCGGCAATGCCTTCACCTGCACCTGGAAGCACGTGTAACAACCCCCGCGAGTCGCGCTCTCAGGCACACCGAATGTCGTTTTCGGACAGTGCTCGGAAGGGGGCATTCCTGGCGTTCAATGCCAGGAATGCCCCCTTCACGGCATCGGCAGGGGCTGCTCTGGTAGACCTCCTAGCGTGACCACCAGCGGGAACGTCCGGCGCGGTGAGCGGCGCCCGGCCGCCTCCGCCGCGGTCGCGCGCGTCAGCGTCGACGTGCCGCTGCCGTACCACCTGGACTTCCCCTTCGACTACCGGATCCCCGCCGAGTGCGACGCCGACGCCCGGCCGGGGGTGCGGGTGCGGGTGCGGTTCCGGGGCAAGCTGACCGACGGCTTCCTGCTCGAACGGGTGGAGCACACCGAGGTCGCCGACAAGATCAAGTACATCGAACGGGTGGTGTCGCCCGAGGTCGTGCTGACCCCGGAGATCCACGGCCTGGCCCGCGCCGTCGCCGACCGGTACGTCGGATCCCTCGCCAACGTGCTGCGCCTGGCGATCCCGCCCCGGCACGCCCGCGCCGAATCCCGCGCCGCCGACGACCTCGTGCCGCCGCCGAGCCGCCCGGCGGCGCAAGGCTGGCAGCGGTACACGCGCGGACCCGCCTACCTCGACGCCCTCGGCAACGGCCGGTCCGCGAACGCCGTGTGGCAGGCGCTGCCGGGCGAGGACTGGCCCGCGCGACTCGCCGAGGTCGCGGCGACGGTCGCCTCCACAGGTAAGGGCGTCGTCATCGTGGTGCCCGATTACCGCGACGTGAATCGCGTTTTCGCGGCGTGTAGCGCACTGATCGACGGAGTTGTCGCATTGTCGGCCGACCTCGGGCCGGGGGAGCGGTACAAGCGGTGGCTGTCGGTGCTGCGAGGCACCGTGCGCGTGGTCGTCGGCACGAAGGCGGCTGCGTTCGCGCCGGTCGCCGATCCGGGGCTGTTCGTCGTGTGGGACGACGGTGACAGCGGCCACGCCGAGCAGCTCGCGCCGTATCCGCACGTACGCGACGTGCTGGTGCAGCGGGCGCACATGGCCGGCGCCTCGCTGCTGGTCGCCGCCTTCGCGCGCACCGCCGAGGCGCAGCTGCTGGTCGACACCGGCTGGGCGCCGGAGATCGTCGCCGCGCGCGAGCAGCTGCGCGCTGCCGCGCCACGGGTCGTCGCCATCGGCGAGACCGACACCCAGCTCGCACGTGACGAGGCCGCGCGCACCGCCCGCCTGCCGGCCATCGCCTTCGACGCCGCACGCGAGGCGCTGAAGGCGGGGCGGCCGGTCCTCGTGCAGGTGCCCCGCCGTGGCTACGTGCCGGCGCTCGCGTGCGCCAACTGCCGCGTACGGGCGCAGTGCCGCAAGTGCGCCGGGCCGCTGGCGCTTCCCGGCGGCAGTGACGACGGTGCCCCGCGCCCCGCCGAATGCCGGTGGTGCGGCGCCGTGGAGGTCATGTTCCGGTGCACCGCCTGCGGTTCGCGCCGGCTGCGCGCTGTGGTCGTCGGCTCCAAGCGCACCGCTGAGGAGCTCGGCCGTGCCTTCCCGGGCTTCGTCGTACGGACCTCAGGCGCCGGCGACGTGCTCGCCGAGGTGCCTGCCGCGCCAGCCCTCGTCGTCGCCACCCCCGGTGCCGAGCCGTACGCCGTCGGCGGCTACGGCGCGGCACTGCTCCTCGACGGCTGGGCCATCCTCGGCCGGGCCGACCTCCGTGCCACCGAGGAGGCGCTGCGGCTGTGGATGACCGCCGCCGGCATGGTCGTGCCCGCCGCGCAGGGCGGCCGCGTCGTCGTCACCGCCGAGTCCGGCCTGCCCACTGTGCAGGCGCTCGTCCGGTGGGACCCCGTGTGGCACGCCAACCTCGAGCTCTCCGGCCGTACCGAGCTGGGCTTCCCGCCCGCCGTGCGGATGGCCACCATCGACGGCGTGCCCGACGCCGTCGCCGCCGTGCTCGACGAGCTCCGCCTGCCCGCCACCGGCGAGATCCTCGGCCCCGTGCCGCTCGGCGAGGACAAGGAGCGGGCCCTCGTCCGCACCTCCCGCGCCGAGGGCCGCGCCCTCGCCGACGCCGTCGCCGCCGCCGTCCGCGTGCGGACCGCCCGCAAGGACCCCGACCCCGTCCGCGTCCGCATGGACCCGCTGGAGTTGCTGTGACTCATCCTCGGGTATGAGCCGCGGAATGCGACCCGACGGCGACGCGGGATGACGGTGACCAGCGCGAACCTGGTGTCACGATCGACACGAGGAGCATCCGATGACCACGCTGATCGCCACCCCGAACACCATCGCCGTCCGCTGGCCGGCGCACCTGTTGTCGGCCCTGCTCACCGCCGCGAAGTTCACCGGGCACTTCGTCGTGGCCATGGCGACCGTGCTGTTCCTGGGGGCCGACTACGCAGAGCACTGATCTCCTAGACTGGACCGGCAAGGCCCGTCCAGCCCAGGGAGACCAGTGACCGTCCAGCCCATCCGCCTGTTCGGGGACCCGGTGCTGCGCACCCGCGCCGCCGAGGTCGCCGACTTCGACAAGGAACTCCGCGGCCTGGTCGCCGACCTGTGGGAGACCATGGAGGACAAGGGCGGCGCCGGCCTGGCCGCGCCGCAGCTGGGCGTGGGCCTGCGGGTGTTCACCTACCACTGCGACGGCTTCGAGGGACACCTGGTCAACCCCACCTTCGACGTGGTGGGTGAGGAGATGCAGGACGGCCCGGAGGGCTGTCTGTCGATCCCGGGCATGTCCTGGGACTGCAGGCGGCACCTGCACGTGGTGGCCAAGGGCTGGAACATGCACGGCGAGCCGGTCGAGATCGAGGGCAGCGAGCTGCTGGCCCGGTGCATCCAGCACGAGACGGACCACCTGGACGGCGTGATGTTCCTGGACCGCCTGGACGCGCAGACCCGCAAGGAGGCCATGAAGGCCATCCGCGAGGCGGAGTGGTTCGCGGGCGCGGTCCCCACGATCAAGCAGAGCCCGCACAGCCTGTTCGGCGGTGGCCGCTGATGCGCCTGGTCTTCGCGGGCACGCCGGAGGTGGCGCTGCCGTCGCTGCGGGCCCTGATCGCGTCCGAACGGCACGAGGTGGCGGCGGTCGTGACCAGGCCGGACGCCCCGGCGGGCCGCGGCCGGCACCTGGTGCGGTCACCCGTCGGCGCGCTGGCCGACGAGCACGGGATCGAGGTGCTGACGCCGGCGAAGGCGGGCGCGCCGGAGTTCCTGGACCGGCTGCGGGAGATCGGCCCGGACTGCTGCCCGGTGGTCGCCTACGGGGCGTTGCTGCCGCAGCGGACGCTGGACGTGCCGTCGCACGGCTGGGTGAACCTGCACTTCTCGCTGCTGCCGGCCTGGCGCGGCGCGGCCCCCGTCCAGGCGGCGGTGCGGGCCGGCGACGAGATCACCGGCGCGAGCACCTTCCGCATCGTCAAGGAGTTGGACGCGGGCCCGGTGTTCGGCACGCTGACGGTCGAGGTCGGCGAGCACGAGACGTCCGGTGAGCTGCTGGACCGGCTCGCGGTGGCCGGCGCGGACCTGCTGGTCGCGACCCTGGACGGCATCGAGGACGGCACGCTGGAGGCGCGCGAGCAGCCGGCGGCCGAGGGTGTCAGCTACGCGGGCAAGATCACCGTGGACGACGCGCACCTGGACTTCGCCGCCCCGGCGCGGGCGGTGGACCGGCTGGCCCGCGCGGTGACGCCGGAACCCGGCGCCTGGGCGGTGTTCCGCGGTGAGCGCCTCAAGCTGGGGCCGGTGCGGCTGTCCGATGTGGATGGTCTGGCCCCCGGTGAGCTGCGGGTGGAGCGCAAGCGCGTGCTGGTCGGCACCTCGACGGCGGCGGTGCAGCTGGGCGAGGTGCAGGCGCAGGGCAAGAAGCGGATGGCCGCGACCGACTGGGCGCGCGGCACGAGGATCGAGGCAGGGGAGCGGTTGGCGTGACGGAGCGAAGCGGCGGACCGAGCAGGCGTCCGTCCCGGCCGCAGCGCCAACACCCGCCGGCCCGGCGCACCGGTCCGCGCCGCCCGCCGGAGGACGACCCGGCGCGCCAGGCGGCGTGGGACACGCTGAAGGCGATCCGCGAGCGCGACGCCTACGCGAACCTGGTGCTGCCGAAGTTGCTGCGGGAGCGGCGGATCAGCGGCCGCGACGCGGCCCTGGCCACCGAGTTGGCCTACGGGGCGGCGCGGGCGCGGGGCATGCTCGACGAGATCATCGCCGCCTGCTCGGACCGGCCACTGTCCGAAATAGACGGGCCGTTCCTGGACGCGATGCGGCTGGGCGCGTACCAGTTGCTGCGCACGAGGATTCCCTCGCACGCGGCGGTGGCGTCCACTGTGGACCTGGTGCGCGGGGTGCACGGCTCGGGGCCGGCGGGCTTCGTGAACGCCGTGCTGCGGCGGGTCGGCGAGCAGGACGAGCAGGCGTGGGTGAAGCAGCTGGCCCCGGAGGACCCGGTCGGCCACCTGGCGTTCGCCAACGCCCACCCGAAGTGGATCGCCCAGGCGTTCGCCGATGCCTTGGGGGACAAGGGAGACGACCTCGCCGCCGCGCTGCGCGCCGACGACGCCCGGCCGGCGGTGCACCTGTGCGCCCGGCCGGGGGAGATCAGCAACGAGGAGCTCGCGGCGATCGTGGGCGGCGACGTCGCGCCCTATTCGCCGTACGGGGTGCACCTGGAGCCCGGCTCGGGCGACCCCGGCGACCTGGAGCCCGTGAAGGAGCGGCTGGCCGGCGTTCAGGACGAGGGCAGCCAGCTCTGCGCCCTGGCCCTGACCCGCGCGCCCCTGGATGGCCCCGACGAGCGGTGGCTGGACCTGTGCGCCGGCCCCGGTGGCAAGGCTGCTCTGCTGGCGGCGCTGGCCCGCCTGTCCGGCGCGACCCTCGACGCCGTCGAGAAGGCCCCGCACCGCGCCGACCTGGTCCGCAAGTCCACGACCGGCCTCGACATCACCGTGCACGTCGCGGACGGCCGCGAAAGCGGGCTGCCCGAGGGCGGTTTCGACCGCGTGCTGGTCGACGCCCCGTGCACCGGCCTCGGCGCGCTGCGCCGCCGGCCGGAGGCGCGCTCGCGCCGCAAGCCCGACGACGTCGCCGACCTGACCAAGCTCCAGCGCGAGCTGCTCCAGTCCGCGCTGAAGCTGGTGCGCCCGGGCGGGATCGTCGCGTACGTGGTCTGCTCGCCGCACCTGCGGGAGACCATCGGCGTCACGTCGGACATCGTCCGGAAGGGACTGGCGGAGCCTTTGGACACCAGGGAATTCTTTCCCGACGTGCCGGAGCTGGGCGACGGTCCGCACGTGCAGCTGTGGCCGCACAGGCACGGCACGGATGCCATGTTCTGCGCCATTCTGCGCCGGCCGCTCGGGCGTTGATGCAGATCGTGCCCGTCATCCGGTCGGCGGCCCGGCCGGAAAGCCGAGCCTTCCTCCTGCGCTCCGCTTCGCGTTCTGGAACTGCGTCACGCTGACCGACGTCGGCGCCGACCCGGATCTCCTGGAGGAGCGCCTGCACGCGGCGGCGGAGACCATGCGTGCCAAGGAGCTGCCGGGATTCCTGTGGCTGTTCGAGGACCTGCTCGATGACGCCGCGCGCGACGCCCTCGCCGTCGCGGCCAAGCGGGCGGGCCTCGACCACGCCTTCCCCGGCACGGGCATGGCCGGCGACCTGCTGCCGCTGCCCGAGCCGACCCATCCGCACCTGACGTTCGAGCGCGTCACCACCGAGGACCAGCTGCGGGCCTACGCCGACATCAACTCGCGGGCCTACGGCTTCGAACTGGCGGACGGCCGCGACGGGCTGCTCGGGTCCGGCCTGTGGAAGAACGACGTGTTCGCCTACCTGGCCCGGCGAGCCGGTGGCGGTCGCGGGGAGCGTGCCGACCGACGGCTGCCTGTTCGTGGTCCTGGTCGCCACCGAGCCGTCCTGGCAGCAGCAGGCTACGGCGAGGCCGTCACGCGGAAGGCGATGCACGAGGGGGCCAGGGCCACCGGCCTGACCCGGGCCACGCTGCACGCCACCGAGGCCGGTCGGCCGGTATACGAGCGGATCGGCTTTCTGCCGAATTCGCCGATCCACTTCCACGAGCTGCCGGACTGATACGGCGGCCGGTGTGACCTACGGCCTATTCGGGGGCGCGGCGCGGGGCCTAATCCATGCGGTTCCGACAACTAGACTCGGCCTCGTGTCACAGTCGCCGCTGATCGCCCCGAGCATCCTGTCCGCCGACTTCGCCCGGCTGGGTGAGGAGGCCGACGCCGTCGCCGGCGCGGACTGGCTGCACGTGGACGTCATGGACGGCCACTTCGTGCCCAATCTGACCCTGGGCCTGCCGGTGGTGCAGGCGATCCGCAAGGCCACCGACATCCCGCTCGACTGCCACCTGATGATCGACGACCCGGACCGCTGGGCCGTCGGCTACGCGGAGGCCGGCTCCTACAACGTGACGGTGCACGTGGAGGCGGCCAAGGACCCGGTGGCGCTGGCCAAGAACCTGCGGGCGGCCGGCGCGAAAGCCGGCCTCTCGGTCAAACCGGGCACGCCGCTCGAACCGTACGTGGACGTGCTCAAGCACTACGACACGCTGCTGGTGATGTCGGTGGAGCCTGGCTTCGGCGGCCAGTCGTTCATGCCGGAGGTCCTGGACAAGGTCCGCACCGCCCGCCGCCTGGTCGACACCGGCCACCTGACGCTGCTGGTGGAGATCGACGGCGGCATCAACGACGACACGATCGAGCAGGCGGCCGACGCGGGCGTGGACTGCTTCGTCGCCGGCTCGGCGGTGTACGGGGCGAAGGACCCGGCCGAGGCGGTCCGCCGGCTCCGGGCCAAGGCCGTGCGATGACTCCCCAAGAGGCGATGCGCGCGGCGATCGCGGCCAGCGAGCGGGCCCGGGGCAACACCAGCCCGAACCCGCCGGTGGGCGCGGCGATCGTGGCCGCCGACGGCACCATCGCCGGCATCGGCTCCACCCAGCCGCCGGGCGGCCCGCACGCCGAGGTCATGGCGCTGCGCGAGGCGGGGGAGCGGGCCAAGGGCGGCACGGCGTACGTGACGCTGGAGCCGTGCTCGCACTACGGCCGCACGCCGCCGTGCACGCAGGCGCTGCTCGCCGCCGGCATCGAGAAGGTGTACTACGCGGTCGCGGACCCCAACCCCCGAGCGGCAGGCGGCGCCGACGTGCTGCGCGCGTCGGGCGTCGAGGTGGAGGGCGGCCTGCTCGGCGAGGACGTGGAGCGCGGGCCGCTGCGCGCGTGGCTGCACTACGCGCGCACGGGGCGTCCGCACGTGACGTGGAAGTACGCGGCGAGCCTGGACGGCCGCGTCGCCGCGGCGGACGGCACGAGCCGCTGGATCAGCTCCCCGATGTCCCGCCAGGAAGTACACGACATCCGCCGCAAGGTCGACGCCATCGTCGCCGGCACCGGCACCGTACGCACCGACGACCCGCAGCTCACCGCCCGTGAGGACGACGGCACCCTCTCCGCGCGGCAGCCGCTGCGCGTGGTCGTCGGCACGAGCGAAATAGACCCGACCGCCCGCGTGTTGGACGACGCGGCGGAGACGCTGCACGTGCGTAGCCACGACCCGGACGAGGTGTTGGCCGCACTGGTCGAACGGGGTGTCGTGGACGTGTTGCTGGAGGGTGGTCCGCGGCTGGCGGGCGCGTTCCTCCGGGCGCACCGCGTCGACCGCGCCCTCGTTTACATAGCGCCGATGCTGCTGGGCGCCGGCCCGGCCGCGCTGCTGGACGCCGGCGTGAACACCATCACCCAGGCGCTGCCTTTCGGCATCGAAGACGTCACCATGAGCGGACCGGACGTGCGGATCTCCGCGGTACCGGTCAAACCCGAGTAGAGGGAGACCCCGTGTTCACCGGGATCGTGGAGGAACTGGGCGAGATAGTCGCCGTGGAGCAGCTGCCCAACGCCGCGCGCCTGACAGTGCGCGGTCCGCTGGTGACATCGGATGCCAAGCACGGCGACTCCATCGCCGTGAACGGCGTGTGCCTGACCGTGGTCGAGACCGGCGACGGCACCTTCACCGTGGACGTGGTCGACGAGACGCTCCAGCGGTCCAGCCTGGACAAGATCCACGAGGGCGACGTGGTCAACCTGGAGCGCGCGATGGCCGCCGGCCAGCGCCTCGGCGGCCACATCGTGCAGGGCCACGTGGACGGCGTCGGCCTGCTGCTCGAGCACAACGACGGCGGCCTGACCCGGTTCGCGATCCCGGCCTCGCTGTCCCGCTACCTGGTGCAGAAGGGCTCCGTGACGGTCGACGGCATCTCGCTGACGGTCGTGGACGTCACCGACGAGAGCTTCGCCGTGGCGCTGATCCCCACCACGCTGGAGGTCACCACGCTCGGCCGGCGCCGGCCCGGCGACCGCGTCAACATCGAGGTGGACGTGCTCGCCAAGTACGTGGAGCGGCTGGCCACGCCGCACCTGGCCGCGCTGAGCGCGCACGAGGAGGTCCGGTGAGCAACCCGATCAGCACCGAGTCGGCGATCGAGCAGGCCATCGCCGACATCGCGGCCGGCAAGGCCGTGGTCGTGGTGGACGACGAGGACCGCGAGAACGAGGGCGACCTGATCTTCGCGGCGGAGAAGGCGACGCCGGAGCTGATCGCCTTCATGGTGCGGTACACCTCCGGCTACATCTGCGTGCCGCTGCCCGAGTCGGTGTGCGACCGGCTGGACCTGCCGCCGATGTTCCACACCAACCAGGACGCCCGCGGCACCGCGTACACCGTCACCGTGGACGCCAAGCAGGGCGTCAGCACCGGCATCTCCGCCGCCGACCGGGCGCACACCATCCGGCTGCTGGCCGACCCCACCTCCGTCGCCGGCGACTTCAACCGGCCCGGCCACGTGGTGCCGCTGCGCGCCCGCGAGGGCGGCGTGCTGCGCCGCGCCGGCCACACCGAGGCCGCCGTGGACCTGGCCAAGATGGCCGGCCTGGCGCCCGCCGGCGTGCTGTGCGAGATCGTCAGCCAGAAGGACGAGGGCGACATGGCCCGCCGCGACGAGCTGACCGTGTTCGCGGCGGAGCACGACCTCCAGATGATCACCATCGCGGACCTGATCGCGTACCGCCGCCGCAACGAGCGGCACGTGATCCGGGTCGCCGACGCGCGCATCCCCACCGCCCACGGCGAGTTCACGGCCGTCGGCTACGACTCCACGCTGGACGGCATCGAGCACATCGCGCTGGTCCGGGGCGAGCTCGGCGACGGCGAGGACGTGCTGGTGCGCGTGCACTCCGAGTGCCTCACCGGCGACGTGTTCGGCTCGCTGCGCTGCGACTGCGGTCCGCAGCTGGACGCCGCGCTGGAGGCCGTCGCCGCCGAGGGCCGCGGCGTCGTGCTGTACATGCGTGGGCACGAGGGCCGCGGCATCGGCCTGCTGCACAAGCTTCAGGCGTATCAGTTGCAGGACAACGGCGCGGACACCGTGGACGCCAACCTGGCGCAGGGCCTGCCCGCCGACGCCCGCGACTACGGCACCGGCGCGCAGATCCTCGTGGACCTGGGCATCAAGTCCATGCGGCTGCTCACCAACAACCCCGACAAGCGCGTCGGCCTGGAGGGATACGGCCTGAAGGTGGTCGACCGGGTGCCGCTGCCGGTGTGGCCGAACCCGGAGAACCTGCGTTATCTGCGGACCAAGCGCGACCGCATGGGACACGACCTGCATCATCTTGAGCAGTACGAGTCCGCGAGTGACAGCGAGAGCGACGGAGCGCAGCGATGAGTGGCGACGGTCGGCCTTCCATCCCGGTGCCGCAGTGGTGTGAGGACCTGCGGCTGGCGGTGGTGGCCACCCGATGGCATCCGGTGATCACCGACAACCTGCTGGACCGCGCGCTGGTCGCCGCGGCCAAGGCGGGCGTCAAGGAGCCGACCGTGGTGCGGGTGGCCGGGGCCGTCGAGCTGCCGGTCGTGTGCCAGGCGCTGGCCCGGCACCACGACGCCGTCGTCGCGCTGGGCGTGGTCATCCGCGGCGGCACGCCGCACTTCGAGTACGTGTGCGACGCCGTGACCGCCGGTCTGACCCGGGTGTCGCTGGACGAGTCCACGCCCATCGGCAACGGCGTGCTCACCTGCGACACCGAGCAGCAGGCGCTGGACCGCTGCGGTATGCCGTCCTCGGCGGAGGACAAGGGCTTCGAGGCCTGCGTCGCCGCGCTGGACACCGCCGTGCAGATCCGCAACATCAACCGGCCGTGGACGGACAGGGGATTGGTGTGAGCGACACCGTCACCTTCCGTCCGAAGCGGGTCCGTCTCGTCGCGGTGCCGGTGGCGATCGGGCTGATCACGGTGTTCGTGGTGATCGCCATTCTGCTGCGCAACACCCCCACCGGGGCGTACTTCGAGCTGTCCGACCAGGTCGCCATGGCCATGGTCGGCGTGCTGCTGGCTGGCGGCGTGCTGCTCCTGACCCGGCCGCGGGTGCGGGCGCAGCGGGAGTGGATCGAGGTCCGCAACCTGCTGGGCTCGACCCGGTACCGGTGGAGCGACGTGCGGGGGCTCAGCTTCCCCGACGGCGCCGCCTGGGCCCGGCTGGAGCTGCCCGCCGACGAGTACGTGTCCGTGATGGCCGTGCAGTCCGCCGACGGCGCCCGCGCGGTGACCGCCATGCGGGCCCTTCGCGCCCTGTACAAGGACGCCGCCGCCTATCGCGACGCCACCACCCAGCCCAAGTCCTGATTGTTTGGAAAGGACCATTCCTGACGTTCGATGTCAGGAATGGTCCTTTCACACCATCGGTCAGGCCGTTCTGACGGCCCTGATCGCATCCTGGACCTCGCGGACGGCATTGATCTGGCGGTAGTGCGCCGATTCCGTCACGAAATCCTGCAGCTTGCGGCGCACCCGGCCGGACCGCAGCCGCACCACCATCGGCAGCACGGACTGGATCAGCTCGCACGCCGCCTCCGGCTCGCCGGTGGCCAGCCGCGTGCGGGCCAGGCCGATCACGTCGAACACCCGGCTGCGCACCTTGGACGGGTCGCGCAGCGCCAGCGCCCGGCGGATGTGCCGCTCGGCCAGCGGGGCCTGGGTGGGATCGTGCCGCGCCAGGTCGCGCAGCCGGGCGCCGATCACCCCCTCCATCTCCGCCTCGTCGAACGACGCGTTCCAGCGCGGCTCGCTCGCCCCGTCCCGCGCGGCGAAGCACTCCTGCGCGTGCCCGACCGCCCGGTGGAACTCGTTGACCCGGCCGAGCAGCGCGTACGCCCACGCCTCGCGGGTGTGCAGCAGCGCCCGCAGCCCGGGCGTGGCCGTGCGGCGGGTGCCGTACTGGCCGAGCTGCACCAGCTCCAGCCCGTCCTCGGGGCGTCCGAGGTCGAACATCTGCCGGGCCATCGAGGCCAGGCACAGCGCGCCGAACGGCTCGTTGCGGCTGGCCTTGGACATCCGCACCGCGAGCACGTAGTAGCGCTGCGCCGAGTCGTGCAGGCCGGCGTCGAACGACATGCTCGCCGCCATCTTGGCCAGCTCCGCGCCCACCTGGAACGCCTGCTGCGTGTTGGGCGAGTCCGGCGCCCTGCGCAGCCGCTCGGCCAGCTCGTTGAGCTGCCCGAGCACCGCCTTGCGGGCGACACCGCCGCCGCCCGACCAGCCGCGCAGTCCGTCGACGACCGTGCGCATCGCCGCCAGCTCGTCGCCGCTGATCGCGCCGCCGGCCGCCCATTTGGCCAGCGGCTGCAGCGGCGTCAGCCAGTGCTGCATCGGTTCGACGAGAGAGGGTCCTACCGCTATCGCGGCGCCTGCGGTCAGCGCCGCCCTTCTGCTGAGAGTCAAGTCGCTCCTCGTCACCTCTTCGGCGGACCGGGCAGTGCTCAGCGCGTCCCAGGACGGCGAGAAGACGTCCTGGGCCGATGAGCCCTCGGGGTCACGGGGTCGGGGAGGGCCCGTGCGGTCGAACCAGAGGCGTTCGGGCGGCACCCCGAGCACCTCGGCGAAGGCGCGCAGCTTGTCGATCCGGTCGATCGGGTTCTCCCCGTTCTCGTACCGGGACAGCTGCGCCTGGCTGATGCCGAGCCAGCCCGCCATCCGGTCCTGGGTGATCCGGTGCGGGTGCTGGGGGTGGTGCCGGTACGCGCCGATCAGCGCGCCCATGTCCTGGTCGGCGAACGCCTCGGCGAGCGCCGGGTGGTCCCAGAAGCCGTCCGCCAGCTGGGGCGGGCCGAAGCCGCCGGCCCGGCCGGCGCGGCGGCAGGCGGTGCACAGGCGGTCGGAGTTGTCCGCCGCGATGCGGGCGCCACACGGACATGTTCGTCCGGTGCTGGCCTGCCGTAACCTCACCGGTTCCATGGCACCTCGCCCCCGTCACTGAGCGTGTTCACAGTGTAATCGCTGGTGAGAGCGTGTCTATTCACCTCATGCATGAAATCGCCTGCCCTTCATCCGGACCGGTGATGCAGCGGCCGGATAGAACCCATCCGGGTGCGGTTTGGCGGAGGCCCGGCGGGTCGGCGCACGCTGCACGGACACCAGGGCGCCCGGCGACGAACCCGCCGGCCAACGCCGCAGCGACCGCCCGACCCGGGAGGACGTCCGCCATGCGTACCTCGACCCAGCCGCCACGAGCCCCGCAGGCCGTCGTGCAGCCGCCGCAGCCGCCGGAGGGCAGCTTCGGCCGGACCCTTGGCGAGGTCGTCGCCAACTACCGGATGCTCGGCTGGCGGGTCAACGTGACCGAGCAGGGCGTCCTGCTGCCGCTCGGGCCGACCACCACCGCGCTCGTGATGCCGGCCCGCATCGGCTCCGCCGTGCTCGCCGAGCTGCGGGCCCGCATGCTCGCCGGGCCGACGCTGGTCATCCCCAGCCCGCAGGAGAACTGGGTGTTCCTGGCCGAGCTGGTCGCCCTGCTGCCGGCGCAGCTGCGCACCCCGTCCGAGATCCGGTTCGTGCGCTCGCCCAGCAGCATCGTGCTGCCGCCCACCATGACGCCGTACGGGCGGGTGCGGTGGGCCAACGCCCCCTCCTTCAGCCGGCACTGGCTGCCGCCGTTCACCGCCGTGCTGGCCGTGGCCAGGACGATCGCCAGCGCGGCCAACTGACCCTGTCGCGGGGAATCGGCGCCTACCCGCGTTCGGGGCGCGGGTAGGCGCCGACCCGGCCGTCGACGGCGCGTTCCACCGCGAGCACGACGTCGGCGACCGGGCCGTCGGCCGACACCACGGCACCCAGCTCGAACAGGTTGTCCCGGACCTTGCGCCAGTGCACCGCGACCATCTCGCGCAGCGGCTCGCGGCCCGGGCGGCCCTTCTCGCGCGCCGTCACCGTCGCGAGATCGGCCCACAGCGTCACCACGTGCAGGTCCGCGCCCGCCGGCAGCGTGCGCGAGAACTGCTCGACCATGTCGGCGTCGTGAAACACGAAGTCGAACACCACCAGCTCGAATCCGGCGTCGAGATACACGCCGGTCGCCGCGCCGGCCACCCGGAACGACAGGCCGCGCGGCCGATGCCGGTCGCGCGTGACGACGAACGCCTTCAGCGCGTCCCCCTCGATCCACGCTCCGTTCGCCGTGCGGGCGGCCAGTTCGCGGGCCACCGTCGACTTTCCGATTCCGGCCGGGCCATTCAGGACGAGCACGCGCTGATCCGTCACAACGGACAGTTTTCCGATGGCGTCCAGCGAATTTCTGAGGAACTCCCGAGGTTGCCATTCCAGGCGATTTCACAGCCAATGCGGATGAACCCCTGACCTGACATCCACGTGTATCTGGTGGACTGTGTCTTCCCCACCACGCTCGCACGGAGGCTTGTCTTGACTACGCCCGAGGTCATCGCCAACCCGAACCGCCGCCAGGTGCTCTGCGGCCTGGTCGCCGCCCTGGTCGCCGGCGGCGCGGTCACGACGGCGTGCAGCAGCGCGTCCACCAGCGACGCGTCGGGCCCCGCGAACAACAACCAGCCGAAGGCCGCAGCCGGCACCGAGGTCGCGAAGCTGGCCGACGTCCCGGTCGGCGGCGGCACGCTGGTCGACGAGCCCGGTGGCACCGGCAAGCTGCTGCTCGTCCAGCCCAGCGCCGGCCAGGTGAAGGCGTTCAGCGCGGCGTGCCCGCACCAGGGCGTCACCGTCGGCACGCCGCAGGGCGGCACCATCACCTGCCCCGGCCACGGCAGCCAGTTCGACGCCAGCACCGGCGCCCTCAAGCGCGGCCCCGCGACGACCGGCCTGACCGCCGTCGACGTGAAGGTCAACGGCGCCGCCGTCGTCCTGGCCTGACGGCCCGCCCGCACGCGGTCGCCGACCGCGTGCGGGAACTGTCGGACCACGGCCGTAGTCTTGACGGGTGGCCGACCCGTCGACCTATCGCCCAGCACCAGGCACGATCCCCGACAACCCTGGCGTGTACAAGTTCCGCGACCAGCACCGCCGGGTGATCTACGTCGGCAAGGCCAAGAGCCTCCGCAGTCGCCTGTCCTCGTACTTCGCCGACGTGACGACGCTGCATCCGCGCACCGCGCAGATGGTGACGACGGCGGCCAGCGTCGAGTGGACGGTGGTGGCGACCGAGGTCGAGGCGCTCCAGCTGGAGTACTCCTGGATCAAGGAGTTCGACCCCCGCTTCAACGTCCGCTACCGCGACGACAAGTCGTACCCGGTGCTGGCGGTGACGCTGCACGAGGAATTCCCGCGCCTGCACGTGTATCGCGGCCCCCGGCGCAAGGGCGTGCGCTACTTCGGCCCGTACTCGCACGCGTGGGCCATCCGGGAGACGCTGGACCTGTTGCTGCGGGTGTTCCCGGCGCGGACGTGCTCGAACGGCGTGTTCAAGCGGCACGGCCAGATCGGCCGCCCCTGCCTGCTGGGCTATATCGACAAGTGCTCGGCCCCGTGCGTGGGCAAGGTGACCGCGGACGAACACCGGGAGATCGTCGAGGACTTCTGCGACTTCCTCGCGGGCAAGACGGACGGCCTGATCAAGCGGCTCGAACGGGAGATGCTGGCGGCGTCGGAGGAGCTGGAGTTCGAGCGGGCGGCGCGACTGCGCGACGACCTGAACGCGGCGCGGATGGCGCTGGAGAAGCAGGCGGTCGTGCTCGGCGACGGCACCGATGCGGACGTGGTGGCGTTCGCGCAGGACGAGCTGGAGGCTGCGGTCCAGGTGTTCCACGTGCGCGGCGGCCGGGTTCGAGGCCAGCGCGGCTGGGTGGTGGACAAGGTCGAGGAGACCGACACCGCCGGCCTGGTGGACCAGTTCCTCAGCCAGTTCTACGGCGACCAGGCCGACATGGCCGAAGACGCCGAGCAGACGGGCAGCGCGGTGCCGCGCGAGGTGCTGGTGCCGGAGCTGCCGGACGACGCGGAGGCGATCACCGACTGGTTGTCCGGGTTGCGAGGTTCCCGCGTGCAGCTGCGCATCCCGCAGCGCGGCGACAAGCGCGCGCTGATGGAAACGGTGCAGCGCAACGCCAAGGAGGCGTTCGCCCAGCACAAGCTGCGCCGCGCGGGCGACCTGACGGCCCGGTCGGCGGCGTTGCAGGAGCTCCAGGACGCGCTCGGCCTGGACACCGCGCCGCTGCGCATCGAGTGCACGGACGTCAGCCACGTGCAGGGCACGGACGTGGTGGCGTCGCTGGTGGTCTTCGAGGACGGCCTGGCCCGCAAGTCGGAGTACCGCCGGTTCGCGATCCGCGAGGGCGCGGAGGGCGGCGACGTGGGCTCGATCGCCGAGGTGGTCCGCCGCCGGTTCGCGCGCTACCAGCAGGAGGCCGCCGGCGCGGTGGATCCGGACCGTCCCGGCATCGATCCGGAGACCGGTCGCCCGCGTAAGTTCGCGTATCCGCCGAACCTGTTGGTGGTGGACGGCGGCGCGCCGCAGGTCGCCGTCGCCGCGGACGTGCTGGCCGAGCTCGGCGTCACCGACGTCGCGGTGATCGGCCTGGCCAAGCGCCTGGAGGAGGTGTGGGTCCCCGGTGAACCCGATCCGGTGATTCTGCCCCGCACCAGCGAGGCGCTGTACCTGTTGCAGCGCGTGCGGGACGAGGCTCACCGCTTCGCGATCTCCTACCACCGGCAGAAGCGCGGCCAGCGGATGACGACCTCGGAGCTGGACCAGGTGCCGGGCCTGGGGCAGACCCGCAAGGCCGCGCTGCTCAAGCACTTCGGGTCGGTGCGCAAGCTGCGTGAGGCCACCGTGGATGAGATCAGCGGGGTGCCCGGCGTCGGCCGGCGCACCGCCGAAGCCGTGCACGCCACCCTGGCGAGTGCCGGGAAGGAAAGGGAAAAGTAGTGAGTGAGCTTGCGAACGCACCATTGAGCGCAGTAGTGCTTGCACTCGCGAGCGCGCCGAGCGCCAGCGAGGTGCGCTCGTGAGTGCACCCGCCAACAGCAAGTCGGGTATCGAAGTCGCCGTCGTGACGGGGCTGTCCGGCGCCGGCCGCAGCACCGCCGCGAAGTGCCTGGAGGACCTGGGCTGGTTCGTCGTGGACAACCTGCCGCCGGAGCTGATCGCCACCATGGTGGAGCTGGGGGCGCAGGCCCGCGGCGCGATCACCCGCGTCGCCGTGGTGATGGACGTCCGCAGCCGCGCCTTCACCGACGACCTGGCCGCGATCATCAAGGACCTGGACGCCCGCGGCTACAAGCCCCGCGTGCTGTTCCTGGAGGCCACCGACGACGTGCTGGTGCGCCGCTTCGAGTCGGTCCGCCGAGGCCACCCGATGCAGGGTGACGGCCGGCTGGCCGACGGCATCGCCGCCGAGCGGATGCTGCTGACCCCGCTGCGCGAGGCGGCCGACCTGGTGCTGGACACCAGCGCGCTGTCCGTGCACCAGCTGCGGGCCAAGATCGAGGACACGTTCGGCTCGGAGACCAGCGCCCGCACCCGGGTCACGGTGCTCTCCTTCGGCTACAAGTACGGCCTGCCGATGGACGCCGACCTGGTGATGGACGTGCGCTTCCTGCCCAACCCGTTCTGGATCCCGGAGCTGCGCGAGCAGACCGGCCTGGACGCGGACGTGCGCAACTACGTGCTGAGCCAGGAGGGCGCGGAGGAGTTCCTGGACCGCTACCACGAGCTGCTCAAGCTGATCGGCGCCGGCTACCGGCGGGAGGGAAAGCGCTACCTGACGTTGGCGGTGGGCTGCACCGGTGGTAAGCACCGGAGCGTGGCAATATCCGAAGAACTTTCAGGACTGCTGTCGACGGAGGACGGGATGACGGTGAAGGTCGTGCACCGGGACCTGGGTCGCGAGTGATCCCCGTGCAGCCCGCCGGCGCGCATGACCAGCCCCTGCGAGCCGTCGCCCTCGGCGGCGGCCACGGATTGCAGGCGACGCTGCGTGCCCTTCGACTGCTGACGCCGGACGTGACGGCCGTGGTGACCGTCGCCGACGACGGCGGATCCTCCGGCCGCCTCCGCCGCGAGCTCGGCCTGCTGCCGCCCGGCGACCTGCGCAAGGCGCTGGCCGCGCTGGCCGCCGAGGACGACGCCGGCCGGATGTGGAGCGAGGTGTTCCAGCACCGGTTCGGCGGCAACGGGGCGCTGGCCGGGCACGCCGTGGGCAACCTGCTGATCGCCGGCCTGCTGGAGACGCTCGGCGATCCGGTCGCGGTGCTGGACGAGGTGGCGCGGCTGATGGGCCTGCGCGGCCGGGTGTTACCGATGTGCAATGTTCCGCTGGACATCGAGGCGGACGTCACGGGACTCGACGAGGACGTCACCGCCGTTCGCCGGATCAGGGGACAGGTGGCGGTCGCCACCACACCCGGTCAGGTACAGCGGATCCGGTTGCGGGCCGACCGCAACGGTCCGCCGACGGCGTGCCCGCAGGCCGTCCAGGCGGTGCTCGACGCGGACGTCGTGCTGCTCGGACCTGGATCTTGGTTCACCAGCGTGCTGCCGCACCTGCTCGTGCCGGAGCTGCACGAGGCGTTGGTGGACACGGCGGCGTGCAAGGTCGTCGTCCTAAACCTGGTCCCCCAACCAGGTGAGACCGCCGGTTTCTCCCCCGAACGCCACTTGGACGTACTCTGCCAACACGCACCGAGACTGCGGGTGGACGCCGTGGTGGCCGACGTGGACTCGGTGCCGACCCCGGAGCGGCTGCGCACTGCGGCGGCCTCCCTGGGGGCGACCGCGCACCTGTCGACCGTGACGGCCGGCGGCGCCGCCGACCGGCACGATCCGGCGGCGCTGGCGCTGAGCCTCCGGGACGCGCTGCAACTGCACGGACTGCACGACCGAGTGTGAGTAGAAGCGGAGGGCACCACCCGTGGCGATGACCGGCGCGGTCAAGGACGAGCTGAGCCGGCTGGCCGTGGCCAAGACCTGTTGCCGTCGGGCCGAGGTCTCCTCGCTGCTGCGGTTCGCCGGCGGGCTGCACATCGTCGCCGGGCGGGTCGTCGTGGAGGCCGAGCTGGACACCGGCGCGGCCGCGCGCCGGCTGCGCAAGGAGATCCACGACCTGTTCGGGCACCACTCGGACGTGCACGTGCTGACCTCTGGCGGGCTGCGCAAGGGCACCCGGTGGGTGGTGCGGGTGGTCAAGGACGGCGAGGGCCTGGCCCGCCAGACCGGGCTGCTGGACCCGCGCGGCCGGCCCGTGCGGGGGTTGCCGGCGCCGGTGGTGTCCGGCGGCACCTGCGACTCCGAGGCGGCCTGGCGCGGCGCCTTCCTGGCCCACGGCTCGCTGACGGAACCGGGGCGCTCCAGCGCGCTGGAGGTGACCTGCCCGGGCCCGGAGGCCGCGCTGGCGCTGGTCGGCGCCGCCCGGCGGATGGGCATCCAGGCCAAGTCCCGGGAGGTGCGCGGCGCCGACCGCGTCGTCGTCCGGGACGGCGACGCCATCGGCGCCCTGCTGACCCGGTTGGGCGCGCACGACTCCGTGATGGCGTGGGAGGAGCGGCGGATGCGCCGCGAGGTCCGGGCCACCGCCAACCGCCTGGCCAACTTCGACGACGCCAACCTGCGCCGGTCCGCCCGCGCCGCCGTCGCCGCGGCCGCCCGCGTGGAGCGGGCGCTGGACATCCTCGGCCCGTCCGCGCCGAACCACCTGGTCACCGCCGGCCGGCTGCGGCTGAGCAACCGGCAGGCGTCGCTGGAGGAGCTGGGACAGCTGTCCGAGCCGCCGATGACCAAGGACGCCGTCGCCGGCCGGATCCGCCGCCTGCTGGCCATGGCCGACAAGCGGGCGCACGAGATGGGCGTGCCCGACACCGAGTCGGCCGTGACGCCGGAGATGCTGGAGGCCGAGGAGGCCGACGTCTGAGCGGGCCCGCCGCTCCCCGGTCCTTGCCCCGGCAAACAGTCGGCTGCCACCCGATCCAGACCTTGCTGCCGAGCGCCGGTGCCGCGACCATGGCTGCGCTCGTCGCTGAGGGGAACGTGACATGACCGAGGACCGGTTAGCCGATCAGGTCCGCGCCCTGCTCCGGAACGCGGGTCGGACCAGGCCGTTCCGCCGGGGCGACGTGCTGATCGCCGAGGGCGCGCCGAGCGACGAGGTGCTGCTGATCGAGTCCGGCAAGGTCAAGGTGGTGCTGCACGGCGCGAACGGGGCCGACTCGATCCTGGGCTTCTACGGCGCGGGCGAGCTGATGGGGGAGATGGGGGTGATGGGCGACCGGCCGCGCAGCGCGGACGTGATCGCCCGGACCCCGGGCGTCGCGCTGCACGTGGAGGCGCACACCTTCCGGAACCTGTTGCGGGAGCATCCGTCCCTGTTCGCGTTCGTCAGCGACGTGCTGAGCACCCGGCTGTTCCAGGCCGATCAGCGGCAGCGGCTGCACGCGTCGTTCGAGGTGTCGGTGCGGGTGGCGCGGCAGCTGCTGAGCTGGGCGCTGTCCAGCGGCGAGCCGGCGGCCGGCGGCGGGTTGCGGGTGAAGGGCCTGACCCAGCTGGAGATCGCGCAGTTCGTGACGGCGTCGGCCAAGACGGTCGACCACGTGCTCAAGCAGCTGCGCGGCGACCGGCTGCTGGAGACGGGGCGGCGCAGCTACCTGCTGCCCGACCCGCAGCTGCTGGAGCGCTGCCTCGCCGACCCGGACTGGCGGCCGGGTCGCGGCGATGTCTCCCGGTTTTCCGGGAGACCGGAGGACTTCGCGCCGCGAGACTCCACACGTGCGTGCTGACCCTGAGCCAGTTGGAGGCCTCCACGTGACCACCGCCGCCGAATTCCGCACGCTGCTGGGCGTGGATGTGATCGAGTCCGCCAGCACCGCCCCGCACCTGCTGCCGCAGGTCACGACCGTGCTCGAGACGCTGCTGGCCGGCGGCATGGACGCCGCGGGCGTGCCGCGCGACGACGCCGTGGACGCGCAGTACACCGGCGACGGCTGGCTCTACGCCTTCCCGAGCGCGCTGCTGGGGCAGGCCGTCGACCTGGGGCCCGCGCTGGCCCCGATCGTCGCCGAGCACAACAAGTGGAACAAGCTGGAGCTGCGGCTGCGGCTGGCCGTCGAGGTGGGGCCGCTGCCCGACGGGCAGGGCTTCCACCCGTCCAACATCGCCCGCGCCCGGCTGCTGGAGGCGCCCGCGTTCAAGGCGCTGGCCCGCCGCTGCATGGCCGAGCGGCCGGACGGCTCGATGAGCACCGCGATCATCGTCTCCGACGCCGTCTACCAGAGCGTCTTCCGTCACGACTGGGCCAGGCACGCGCGGCCGACGGACTTCGCCGAGCTGGCCGTGACCAACAAGGAGTTCACCGCTCGCGCCTGGGTCGCGGTGCCGGGTTTCGACGCCCGTACTCTGGCCGCCTTCATCGCCGAGGACCTCCCGCAGGCTTCTGCACCGGTCGAGGAGACGGATGCCACGCGGCCGGGCCCGGTGACGAGCGTCATGAACGCCGGCGAGAACTACGGTGTCCAGGCTCACGTCATCAACGGCGGTGTCGTCCAGAACCACCGCCGTTGATGACGGTCGCATTTGACGCACATGTGGCCCCGGACATCGGATCCGGCGCGAAGCGAGGGGCATGGTCTGGACCAATAAAGAGGGCCGCCTAGCCCGAACGGAGCAGCCTCGGCTGGCTCGATCAAGAAAGCTGCCATACCACTGTGACCAGCGCTACTTCGTAACGCTAGTGTTGCCGGCAGGCAGCGTCGCCGCATCTACTGGGCTCCGGCATTCGACCGGTTCGAGTTTCGAGGAGACACACCGTGACGGTTCGCGTAGGTGTCAACGGCTTCGGCCGCATCGGCCGCAACTTCTTCAGGGCGGTCAAGGCCAGCGGGCACGACATCGAGATCGTGGCCTTCAACGACCTGGGTGACGTCGCGACCATGGCGCACCTGCTGAAGTACGACTCCATCCTGGGCCGCTTCCCGGGTGAGGTGGCGCTGCACGACGAGGGCATCCAGGTCGACGGCACGGTCATCAAGGCGCTGGCCGAGCGCGACCCGGGCAAGCTGCCCTGGAAGGACCTCGGCGTGGACGTCGTGGTCGAGTCGACCGGCTTCTTCACCGACGCCGCGGCCGCCCGCAAGCACGTCGACGAGGGCGGCGCCAAGAAGGTCATCATCTCCGCCCCGGCCAAGGGCGAGGACCTGACCGTGGTGCTCGGCGCCAACGACGACCAGTACGACGGCTCGCAGACCGTCATCTCGAACGCCTCCTGCACCACCAACTGCCTCGCCCCGCTGGCCAAGGTGCTGCACGACGCGTTCACCATCGAGCGTGGCCTGATGACCACCATCCACGCCTACACGCAGGACCAGAACCTCCAGGACGCGCCGCACAAGGACCTGCGCCGCGCCCGCGCCGCCGCGCTGAACATCGTGCCGACCTCCACCGGCGCCGCCAAGGCGATCGGCCTGGTGCTGCCGGAGCTGAAGGGCAAGCTGGACGGCTACGCGCTGCGCGTGCCGGTGCCGACCGGCTCGGCCACCGACCTGACCGTCACCGTCGGCCGCGAGGTCACCGTGGACGAGGTCAACGCCGCGTACAAGGCCGCCGCCGAGGGCGCGCTGTCGAAGTACCTGCGCTACAACGAGGACCCGATCGTGTCCGCGGACATCGTCACCGACCCGGCGTCCTGCATCTACGACGCGCCGCTGACCAAGGTCATCGGCAACCAGGTCAAGGTCGTCGGCTGGTACGACAACGAGTGGGGCTACTCCAACCGCCTCGCCGACCTGGTCGCGCTGGTCGCCTCGAAGCTCTGAGAGGGCAACCGCAAGTGAAGACTCTCGACGACCTGATCGCCGAGGGCGTGCAGGGTCGGCACGTCTTGGTGCGTGCCGACCTCAACGTCCCGCTGGACGGCGACAAGATCACTGACGACGGCCGCATCCGGGCGTTCCTGCCCACCGCCAAGCGCCTCAGCGAGGCCGGCGCGCGGGTCGTCGTCACCGCCCACCTGGGCCGCCCCAAGGGCGAGCCGGACGCCAAGTACTCGCTCGCCCCCGCCGCCGCCCGGCTGGGCGAGCTGCTGGGCGCCGAGGTCGCGCTCGCCGCCGACGTCGTCGGCGACTCGGCCCGGTCCGTGGTCGGGGCGCTCACCGACGGCGGTGTGGCGCTGCTGGAGAACATCCGGTTCGACCCGCGCGAGACCAGCAAGGACGCCGCCGAGCGCGAGGCGCTCGCCGACGACCTGGTGTCGCTGGTCGGCGACAAGGCCGCCTTCGTCTCCGACGGCTTCGGTGTCGTGCACCGCAAGCAGGCGTCGGTCTACGACGTGGCCGCCAAGCTGCCGCACTACGCCGGCGGCCTGGTGCTGGCCGAGGTCGAGGTGCTGCGCAAGCTCACCGAAGACACCGCTCGGCCGTATGTCGTCGTCCTCGGCGGCGCGAAGGTGTCCGACAAGCTCGGCGTCATCGCGAACCTGCTGACCAAGGTCGACCGGCTGCTCATCGGCGGCGGCATGGCGTACACCTTCCTCAAGGCCCAGGGCCACGAGGTCGGCAACTCGCTGCTCCAGGCCGACCAGCTCGACCAGGTCAGGGGCTTCCTGGCCGAGGCCGAGAAGCGCGGCGTCGAGCTGGTGCTGCCGGTCGACGTGCTGGCCGCGACGACCTTCGCCGAGGACGCGCCGTACGAGGTCGTGCCCACCGACGCGATCCCGGCCGACCGCGAGGGCCTGGACATCGGCCCGAAGACCCGCGAGCTGTTCGCGAGCAAGCTCGCGGACGCGAAGACGGTGTTCTGGAACGGGCCGATGGGCGTGTTCGAGTTCGCGGCATTCGCCGGCGGCACCCGTGCCGTCGCGCAGGCGCTGGTCGCCTCCGACGCGTTCACCGTGGTCGGCGGCGGCGACTCGGCCGCGGCCGTGCGCCAGCTGGGTCTGCCCGAGGACGGCTTCTCGCACATCTCCACCGGCGGCGGCGCGTCGCTGGAGTACCTGGAGGGCAAGGAGCTCCCGGGCGTGAAGGTGTTGGAGGACTGAGATGGCACGGCTTCCGCTGATCGCGGGCAACTGGAAGATGAACCTCAACCACCTCGAGGCCATCGCCCTGACCCAGAAGATCGCCTTCTCGCTGCCGGAGAAGTACTTCGCCAAGGTCGAGGTGGCGGTGCTGCCGCCGTTCATCTCGCTGCGCAGCGTGCAGACCCTGGTCGACGGGGACAAGCTGCTGCTCAAGTACGGCGCGCAGGACCTGTCCCAGCACGACTCGGGCGCCTACACCGGCGACGTGTCCGGGGCGCAGCTGGCCAAGCTGGGCTGCACCTACGTGGTGGTCGGGCACTCCGAGCGGCGCGAGTACCACAACGAGGACGACGAGCTGGTCAACCGCAAGGTCAAGGCCGCGCTCAAGCACGGGCTCACGCCGATCCTGTGCGTCGGCGAGAAGCTGGAGGTCCGGGAGGCCGACGGCCACCTGGAGCACTGCAACACCCAGCTGATCGCCGGCCTGAAGGGCCTCAAGGCCGAGCAGGTGGCGAAGGTGGTGATCGCCTACGAGCCGGTGTGGGCGATCGGCACCGGCAAGGTGGCCACCCCGTCGGACGCGCAGGAGGTCTGCGGGTCGATCCGGGCCGCCATCGCCGAGAAGTACGGCCAGGAGGTCGCCGACACCGTCCGCGTGCTCTACGGCGGCTCGGTGAAGTCCGGCAGCATCGCCGACCTGGTGAAGCAGCCCGACATCGACGGCGGCCTGGTCGGCGGGGCGAGCCTGGACGGCGACGAGTTCGCCAAGCTGTGCGCGCTCGCGGCCGGCGGGCCGCTGCCGTAGATCGTTGTCGCAGGTCGGGGCCCCGGCGCTGGCGCGGCGGGGCCCCGGTGCGTTTTCCGTGACCGCGCCTTTCCGGACCGTGCTCCGAAGCCGGGGCCGGAACAGGTAACCTGTAGCGTCTATACGCCTTACAGCGAGGGTGAGATGAACCTGTTCCTGCAGATCCTGTTGATCGTCGCCAGCCTGCTGCTGATCCTGCTGGTGCTGCTGCACCGCGGCCGGGGTGGCGGTCTGTCCTCGCTGTTCGGCGGCGGCATGCAGTCGAGCCTGTCCGGTTCCAGTGTGGTCGAGAAGAACCTGGACCGGATCACCCTGTTCGTCGCCGCGATCTGGGTGATCGCCATTCTCGGCATCGGCCTGCTGGCCAAGCTCGGCTGAGCACCGCGTCCAACTGGGGTTGTTCAACCACGTCCTGTGGGAGTGTGAGGGTCGATGACTGGCGGTAACGCGATCCGCGGTACCCGAGTCGGATCGGGCCCGATGGGCGAGTCGGAGCGCGGCGAGTCCGCGCCCCGGCATCGGGTGTCGTACTGGTGCGCCAACGGCCACGAGTCCCGCCCGTCGTTCGCCCTGGAGGCCGAGGAGCCGGAGTCGTGGGACTGCCCGCGGTGCGGGCTGCCCGCCGGGCGGGATGAGAAGGCCCCGCCGGCGCCACCGCGCAACGAGCCGTACAAGACGCATCTGGCGTACGTGAAGGAGCGGCGCTCCGACGCGGACGGCGAGGCGATCCTGGCCGAGGCGCTGGCCAAGCTCCGGGCCCAGCGCGAGGGCGAGTTCTAGCACCCTCAGCGCGATCCGATGTGAACGCGAAAAGCCGCCTTGCTCCCGAATTCGAGGGCAAGGCGGCTTTTGCTGCTCGTAGCGGCGGAGGTTGGGAGGGATACCCGCGCCGGCGTCCCTCCCAACCGCCTTCTACGCGTGCTGGGGAGCCTGCGGCGCCGCCACCCCGGGCAGGGCGAGCGGGAACCGTGAGGTCACCACGAACCCACCGTCCCGACTCGGCTCGGCGTGACAGCTGCCTCCCAGCAGCTCGGCCCGTTCGGAGAGTCCGACCAGGCCATGGCCGCCAGAGGGCAGGGCAGGGGTCCGCTGTCCTCGGGGCCGTCCGTTGCGCACCCGCACCACCAGCTCGTCCTCGCCCAGCTGGACGAGCACGGACACGGCGGCCGACGGGGCGTGCTTTCCCACATTGGTCAGTGCTTCTTGCACGGTCCGGTACGCGGCGGCCGACACCGGGGCGGGGATCGCCTCGATGTCGCCGTCGACGTTGAGCGTGACGGCCAGGCCGCAGTCGGAGACCAGGCGGCGCAGGTCGGTCAGGTCGGGGCGGCCGTCGTCGTCGCCGGCGGTGCGCAGCACACCCACGAGCTGGCGCAGCTCCTCCAGCGTCTTGGTGGACAGCCGGCGGATGGTGTTGGCGATCTCGCGCGACTCGGCGTCGGTCACGGTCATCTTGAGCGCGCCGGCCTGCATGGCGATGAGGGTGACCTGGTGCGACACCACGTCGTGCATCTCGCGGGCCAGCCGGGTGCGTTCCTCCAGGCGGATGGCCTCGGCCTGTAGCTGCTGCTTGCGCTCGCGGGTGGCGGCGAGCTCGGTGACCCGGCGGACCAGCTCCTTGCGGGTGGTGACGAGCAGGCCCAGCGCCAGCGGCATGCCGGCGTCGACCACGGCCCACAGCAGGTTCTCCACCTGGTGCGCCCAGTCCTGGGCGAAGAACTCGTCGAGCGGCCACACCACGAACCGGCACAGCATCATCAGCACCGCGCCGGCCATCGTCTGCCAGCGCCAGGCCTGCTTCTTGGCCAGCGTGTAGAGCCCGATCATGCCGGCGAGCTGGGACCAGCCGGCGAGGTAGCCGGGCACCGTGGCCAGCAGCACGAGGAACGGGAAGCGGCGGCGCAGCACCAGCGCGAGGCAGGCGACGCCGGACAGGATGTACGAGTAGAGCTCGGCGTCCTTGGGGACCACCAGCAGCACGTCCAGCAGCCCCAGCGCGATGGCGCCGACGTCGCTGAGCGGGCCGCTGTGGCGGCGCAGGAAGCGCACCGCGCGGTCGCGGAGCTCGCGGGTGGGCGCCGGCTCGTGCAGGACGGTGCTGACGAGGTCGGCCGCTTCGGCGCCGCTCATCGGCTCGCCGGGCCAGATCCTGTCGTCGTTGTCGCGCTGGGCCGGCACACCGACCGGGGGCATGTCGGGACCGTTCACGGCGTGGCGCGGCCGGTTCGGCACGGCTCCGTCCTCCTCGGGCAGGGCGAGTGAGTCTTGTGCTCTTAGACAGTCCTAACACTCGTTCGGGACGCGCCGTCCGAAACTTGTGTGCAGATGCACACGCCGGGTGCTCGTCCCGTCACCCCATGTATCCACTGACCTGCGGATTTGCCGGGAGGCTAGCACGTTTCGTCACACGCCGTATCGACCGAGATACCTGTTAACGGTGTTCAGAGCCAGCCGAAAAGACCAGACCTTCGGCGGTTGTCAGATCCGGTCAACCGAGTCCGGAGTGTCACCGGCCAACCGGATCAGGCCCGGCAGGGCGAGCAGCGGCAGCAGCGCGACCACCGCGAACACCGGCCGCAGGCCCAGCAGGTCGGCCAGAACTCCGCCGAGCGCAGCACCCAGCGGTTTCGTGCCCCAGCCGACGAGCCGGTGCGCGCTGTTGAGCCGGCCGAGCAGGTGGTCCGGTGTGAGGCGCTGGCGCAGCGACACCATCACGATGTTGGTCACCATTACGCCGACACCGCTGGTGAACAGCGCGATGCCGACGGCGACCGGATCGGTGGTCACGGTCGGCGTCGCGATGGTCACAGCACCGACCAGATAGGAGATCCACAGCGCCCGGGACCGGCCCAGCGCGCGCTCGATCCGTTCGGCCAGCACCGAGCCGACCAGGCTGCCCACGGCCGTGCCGGTGAGCAACACGCCGTAGGCCTGCTCGGACAGACCCATCGGGCCCTTCGGGGCGACCGCGTAGAGCACGAGCATCGTGAACGCGGCGCTGGTGGCGAGGTTGAACAGGCCGACCGAGACGGTGAACGTGCGCAGCACCGGATGCCGCCACAGGAACCGCAGACCCTCGGCGATGTCGGCCCTGATCGTGCTGGGCTCGGATCGTTCGACCCGGTAGCGGCCGGGCAGCGTCGCGAGGACGGCCACGGAGGCGGCCCAGAGTGCGATTGGCGCACCGAATGCGGCCATGGTGGCAAGGCCGACGAGCAGCCCGGCCAGCGGCGGCCCGGCGAACTCGTTGGCCATCAGCTCGACCGCGTACAGGCGGCCGTTGGCTCGCGGCAGCTGATCGCGGCCGACGAGCTGCGGCACGATCGACTGCGCCGACGTGTCGTAGATCGTCTCCGTGACGCCGACACAGAGCGCGACCGCGTAGAGCGCCCAGATGGAGGGGGCGCCCAGCAGCACGATCAGCAGGGCGCCCCGGATCGCGTTGGCGACCAGCATCGCCCGCTTGCGGTCCAGCCGGTCGACCAGCGCGCCCGCCGGCAGCGCGCACACCAGCCAAGGCAGTGTGAACGCCACGCCCAGGCCGGCGATCAGCGTGGGGGAGCGGGTCAGGCCGGCCGCGATCAGCGGCACGGCCACCTTGAGCACGCCGTCGGCCAGGTTCGACAACCCGTCCGAAATCCACAGTCGCCAGTACGGGGTCACCGATGGAGTATCTCCCATCGATGGGGAAAACTCCATCGATGTAGGCTGTCCACCATGGCTCTGCCGCATCGTGACGCCTCCGACCGTGAGGCGAAGGCCCTGGCCCATCCGCTGCGGCTGCGCATCCTGCGGCTGTGCTGGCAGCAGGAGCTGACCAACAAGCAGCTGGCCGAGCGGCTCGACCGGGATCCCGGCACGGTGCTGTACCACGTGCGGCAGCTGGTCGCCGCCGGGCTGCTGGAGCAGGCACCGGTGCGCAGCGGCGACAGCGGGGCGTTGGAGAAGCCGTACCGGTCGAAGGCGCGCTCGTGGTGGCTCGACGACCAGCCCGGCACCGGCGCGGACGCCGCGTTCGCGCCTGTCGAGGCGCTACAGCACGAGCTACGGGCCGCCGGTCCCGAGTCGGTGCGGACCTTCGTCCGATTCGCGCTCCACCTGTCGGCCTCGGATGCGGCGGAGCTCGACCGTCGGCTGATGGCGCTGCTGGACGAGTACACCACCGGCGACGATCAGCGCGCGGACCAGCCGGCCTACGGCGGCATCGTGGTCCTGCACCGGCTGGCCGACTGAGTCAGACGAAGTCGTACGCCACCGCGAATTCGTCGGCCCACGGCTCGTCCTGGTCGCGCTCGAACGCCGTCAACAGCCGGTCGCGAACCTCGCTCCGATGAGCCCAGTCGTCGGTTGTCGTCAGGACGTAAGCCGCCAGATGCCGGTCCGGCGCCGAACCCGGTGGCCACGATTCGAGGAAACGGTCCGGATTGGGCACCGCCCGCAGGAAGGTCGGCACGTCGTGGAACGCGCCCAGGTTCGGCGGGAAATCCGCCAGTAGCTGCCGCCAGACCACGTCCAGGAAACGCGCGACCGCCTGCCGCTCGTGCTCGGGCCAGCTGGGCGCGACCTTGCCGAGGACGATGCTTGGGTCGAGTTCGTCGCCGGTGACGAGGTTCCGGAGCAGCGTCGGCAGGAGGGCCTTCACGTCGGCCTCGGCGCCGACGGTGTTGCCCAACCGGATCGTCAGGGAGAACAGGTCGTGGTCCTCGACCCGGACATCGCCGACACAGTGCGGGCAGCCCTCCAGTACCGCCCGCCGTGGGTAGCCGGCGAACGTCGCCTCGACGTCGTCAATCGCCTTCGCCAGCGCGGGATCCATGGTGACATTGTGGGATGAGGTCGGTGCTGCTGCTCGTACCCCTCCTGTTCCTCGTGGCCTGCGGGCGCTGCAACCTGCCGATGATTCCGTCGCCCGGCATCGGGTTGAACGCCGCGGCCTGGTTCGCGACCCATCCCGGCGACACGCTGCATGCCTGTGTCGGCGAACGCTGCCAGTCCGTCACCAAGGCCGACGCGAAACGCCCCGTGCAGTTGATGATCCCGGCCAGGGCCGACCCGTCGGCGACGATGCGGCTCACCGTCACCGACGGGTCGGGTTTGACCGTGCGCCGTGACTTCGCCCCGGTGCAGCACTCCGTTGACGGTGCGTGCGGCACCGTGACGTGGTGGGAGACGCCCGCCACGCTGACCGGCGACGGGCGTCTCCAACCCGGCTAGAAGCCGGCCCTGTCCTCGCTGCGCGGGTCGTCGCGGATGAGGTGCGGCTCGTAGACGCCGTCGCGGGCGGTGCGCCGCCACGGCCGGGCCAGGTTCTCCGCGTTGCCGTCGATGTCCGCGACGGCGATCGGCTCGTCGCCGGTGCGGGCCAGCCACTCGCCGGCCGGCGAGAGGACGCCGGCCGAGGTGTCGGCGGCGTAGCCGACCCAGTAGCTGTTGGTCGCGGCATGGGCCTGCGCCTCGGTGGCGAACACCTCGGTCGGGGCGGCGGTCGCGAACAGCACGACGTCCACGTCGAGGCGCTCGTACTCCAGGAACAGCTCCGGGAAGTGCGCCTCCATGCCCAGCGCCAGCCCGATCCGCACGCCGTCGACCTCGAAGGTCACCGGCGCCGATCCCGGCGTGTACATGAAGCTGACCTTGGTGTTGGACAGCATCCGCTCGTCGTAGCGGGTGACGACCTCGCCCTTGTCGGACAGCACGTACAGGCTGTTGTGCGGGCGGTTCGGCGGCGTCAGCCGGTGCACGGCGCCGACCACCGTCCACAGCCCCAGCTCCCGGGCCAGGTCGGCGATCCGGCCCAGCTCGTCGCGCAGCACGTCCCACTCGACCAGGCCCCAGTCGGCCGGACCCACGCGGTTCGGGTCCGCCGACATGATCCGCTTGTGCGGGGAGCAGGTGGCGCCCTCCGGGAACACCACCAGCCGCGCGCCCGCCGCGTAGGCGTCACGCATCAGCCGGCGGATCTCCCGCCCGCTCTCCCGCAGCAGTTCGGCGTCCCGCGGATCCTGGCGCAGCGTGGTGCGCGCCGCCGCGAGCCGCAGGGTCTTCGTCTTCGGCATCTCGTCTCCCGATGTCCGACGGAAGTGCCGAAGCGCGGTCGTGTAGGACTGCCCGGTCCTGGCCGCTCGGGCCCGGACCCGGCGCTTGAAGTTCCCTCTGGCGGTCACGTCTCGGCCTTCCACGTCCCGGACCGGCGATCCCCCAGCGACGCACGCGCCCGGAACGGACGGCTTCGGACGACGACCCGAGACAGGAAGTCCCTTTGCCTCCGCGGGGAGCCGGGCTGGGGCCGGCTCGTGGAGGTTGGGCGTGGGCCACGCCGTGCGAACCGTAGCACGGGCTACGGCGTGACGACGACCTTGCCGCGGGCCTGCCCGGACCGCACGTGGCGGATGGCGGCAACGGCGTCGCTGAGCGGGAAAGTGCGGTCGACGGCGGGCGTGACGGCGCCGTCCTCGATCAGCCGGCGCAGCTCGCGCAGGTCTTCGGCTCGCGCGGTGGCGAACAGGCCGCGGAGTTGCTGGCCGACGAAGGGGGAGAGGAGGGCCGCGCGCAGGGTTCGGGCGACGCCGCCGACGAACCGGCCGCCGCCCTCGCCGCCGACGATGATCAGGGTGCCCTTGGGCGTGAGGTGTTGGCGTAGCTGGGAAAGCGGCCGGTCGCCGGCGGTGTCGAGGATGACGTCGTACCGGCCGGTGAGCGGTTCCCGCTTGTAGTCGACGACGTCGTCCGCGCCGAGGGATCGGACCAGCTCGGTCTTGGCGGTGCTGCACAGACCGGTGACGTGCGCGCCGAGAGCCTTGGCCAACTGCACCGCGTAGGTGCCGACCCCGCCGCCGGCGCCGATGACCAGAGCACGCTGTCCGGGGTGGACGGTGCGAAGTCCTTGTAGGGCAGTGCATGCCGACACCGGAACGGCGGCGGCCTGCTCGAAGGTCAGGTTCGACGGCTTCGGCACGACCCGGGTGGCCGCGGTGACGGCGTACTCGGCGAACGAACCGTTGGCGGTGCCGAAAACCTCGTCACCGGGACGGAATTCGGTGACACCGGGGCCGATTTCCTCGATGACACCGGCAAGATCGAGCCCGGGCACGGGTCTTTTGGGTCTGCGTAAACCGTAGCCCATCAACCGGATCAGGTACGGCTCGCCGCTGGTGAGGTGCCAGATGCTCGGGTCGACGCCGGCGGCGCGGACCCGTACCAGCACCTGTCCGGGGCCGGGCGCGGGCCGCTCGACGTCGTCGAACCGCAGCACGTCCAGCGGGCCGTAGCCGTCGCGGACGATCGCCTTCATGGGGATTCTCCTTCCGGGTACTGGAAAACGTCGTCGAGCGGGACGCCGAACACGCGGGCGATCTGGAACGCCACCTCCAGCGAGGGCGAGTACCGGCCCTGCTCGATCGCGATCACGGTCTGCCGGGTGACGCCGATCCGGTCGCCCAGCTCGGCCTGCGTCATCTCGCCCGCGGCGAAGCGCAGCGCCCGGATCGAGTTGGTCACCCTGGTCGGCTTCACCACGTCTGGAACCCCCGGCGGTAGCCGACGATCCGGGCCACCGAGCCCAGCACCGCCGACAGCGTGAACGCCAGGTAGATGGCATTGGCGATCCAGAACTGGTCCAGCCGGAAGATGGCCAGGAACATCGCCAGCACGCCGCCGACCACCACGAACGACTGGCCGATCCGGTCGCCGAACCGCCCGATCTCCCGGTCGCGCTGGTCCCGCTTGCTGTCCCGCGGCGACGCGATCGACACCGCGATGTTCAGCACGATCGTCGCCACGATCGACCCGCCGGTGATCCACAGCAGCGTGGCCGCGTACGGCGCCGCGGTCAGCGGCCCGGGGCCCGATCTGCTCAGTACCAGCACGGCGTAGGCCGCGTAGGCGGCCACCGACACCACCAGCATGATCCACGCGCGCTTCTCTTCGTACGCCACGGCTCTGCCCTCCCTCGACGGCATCGAATGTAAAGAATCTCAGACACGATGTCAGACATTCTTAACACGCTGTCGGGCCCCTTCGGCACCATGTCCGGGTGATCGTTGAGGTGGCGAGCAAGCGGCGGAGAACCCCGTTCCCGGCGGACGTGGCAGTGGTGGACGTGACCTCGCGCGGGCCGGAACCGTGGGTGCGGCTGAGCCCGTTCTACCCGCACGGCGGCATCCCGGTGCCGCTGTCGCCGGGCGAGGTCGGGACGTCCGTCGAGGGCATCTGGCAGGCGCTCAAGGTCTTCGCCGAGGCGGACGTGGACGTGTCGAAGCTGACTGTCGCGAGGATGTCCGGTCTCAAGAGGACGGTCCGCAGGTTCGGGCCGGTGCTGGGACATCGGGACGGGCTGCGGGGGAGCGGGCTGCTGGACTACGAGACCGCGCGGCGGCGGATCTACCTGCCGGCCTACCGGTGGGTGCTGGACAACTGCGTGTCGGACGTGCTGGAGGAGTTACGTGAGCTCGGCGCCGAGCGGCCGTTGGTGCTGCTGGACTACACGACGAACGGCGACGTCGCGAACCTGGCCACGCCGCTGTCACACGCGGCGCTGGTCGCGCGGCACCTGACGGGGCGCTGGGACGACTCGAAAACCGTTGCGGGCCGATGACATAGTGGGGAGGTGGAGTCCACCCGAGTGGACCGCTGGCTCTGGGCGGTCCGGCTGACGAAGACCCGCCCGGACGCCGCGGCGGCGTGCCGGGGCGGTCACGTGCGCGTGAACGACAAGCCCGCGAAGCCGGCGACCACCGTGTCGCCCGGTGACGAGGTGCGCGCCCGGGTCGGCGACAAGACGAAGGTCGTCGAGGTCGTGCGGGTGATCCAGAAGCGGGTAGGCGCCGCGGACGCCGCGACGTGCTTCATCGACCGCACGCCCGCGCCCCCGCCGGAGGCCGCGATCCCGGTTGCCCGCCGCGAGCGGGGAGCCGGCCGGCCCACCAAGCGGGAGCGGCGCGTGCTGGACAAGTTCCGGTTCGGCCAGTTCTAGTCGGCTTTAGTCAAGGAAGTCGGCGAGGATCGGCAGCAGCAGGTCGGCGCGGCGGGTGACCGTCATGTGGGTGGTGTTCGGCAGCACCGCGAGGTGCGAGCCGGGGATCAGCTGCTTCATGAGGCCGCCGTGCTCGATGGTGACGAAGTCGTGGTCGCCCATCACCAGCAGGGTCGGCGCGGTGATGCCGGCCAGTTGGTTGTCGCTCCAGCCCTGGAGGTCGGCGTTGGACGCGGACAGCGTCGCCATGAACTTCTCGAAGTTCTCGGGGTGCGGCGACAGGCGCTGGTAGGCGTCCCGCATGGCGGCGAAGTCCTCGGCCGTCGGCATCCGCGTCGACGTGGCGTGCTTGGACGGGTCCATCAGGTCCTCGTGCATGCCGTCCGTCCGCACGCTGGCCGAGATCGGCACCATCGAGAGCAGCCGGTCCGGGTGGCTCACGGCCAGTTCGAGCGCGACCGCCGCGCCCATGCTGTGTCCGAGCACGTGCGCCCGGTCGATGGCGAGGTGGTCCAGCAGCGCGACGACGTCGCCGGCCAGGGCCGCAGGGGTGATCGACCGGTCGATGTCGGCGGTTCGGCCGTGGCCCTGGAGTTCGACGCCGATCACCTGGTGGCGCTGCGCCAGCGTGGGGATCAGGCCGGCGAAGTTCAGGTCGATGGTCAGCAAGCCGCCGTGCAGCAGGACCAGCGGGGCGCCGGCCTCGCCGTGCCGCTCGTAGTACATGTGCAGGCCGTTCACGTCCGCGTAGCCCATGGCCGTTTCCTCTCAGCGCAACCCGTGTTGTCACCACTGCGTCGAACGGGGGATCACCGCGATCGACACCACCCTAGAGTTTTTTCGTGACGACTTTCCGCGTCGACGACGTGCGGCCGCCGACCGAGCCGCTGCCCACCCGGCGCCTGGCCGACGTCTACGACGACGTGCTGGCGCTCGGCGGTGACCCGGACACGCCGCTGATCGAGCCGGACGGCGTGCACCCGCTGCTCGACGCGGTGTCCCGGGCGTTCGCGGACCACCGGACGCTGGTGCTGTCGCCGGACGCGATCTGGCTGACCATCGCCCAGGGCGTCGCCCAGCACGTCCGGCTCAACGCCGAGGAGCTGCGGCCGAAGCTGGTCGGGCATGCCGGCCGGGAGGCACTCACGCTGTCGGTGCCCAGCCTGCCGGCCGACCCCGAGGTCTGGCATGACCTGATCGAGGAGTTCGGCAAGGAGGTGGCCAGCCGGGCCGCGGGGGCCGACCTGTTCGAGTGCGACTTCACCACCAGCACGAGCGTGGAGCGGACGGCCGGCCGGATAGTGCTGCTCGACGGCTACTCGCCGTACTTCTCGTACTGGCTGAAGTTCGTCTGCGGCATCCCGAGGATCACGCTGACCGGCACGGTCGAGGACTGGCGCAAGATCCGGTCGAAAATGGACCGGCTGCCCGAGTTTGGGCTGGAGAAGTGGGTCCGGTCGCTGGCGCCGATCGCCGACGAGTTCGTGCGGGCGGCCGACGGCGACCCGAACCTCTGGTTCTGGCAGCGCATCTACAACCCGGCCGACGCCTACGGCGGGAAACTGATCACCGGCTGGATCGCGCGGTTCTACCCCTACCTCCGCTACAACGGCGTCGCCGACAACCCGAATCCCCTGCTCGACCTGCCGATCGGCGAGCCGCGCAATGTGGTCGTCGACCGACACGGCGGGGCCGACTGCCCGTCGATCCGGACCGACTACGTGCCGGCCACCCTGTCCCAGGCGGTGGTGCGGATCAACAACCCGGTGGCCCGCGAGAACAAGTCGGTTGCGCTGCATGCCGGCCTGGTCGGCGTCACCCAGAGCCCCAACTGGGAACTGAAGCCGATCGCCGGCTGGTACGTCACCGAGGCGACCCCGGAGATGGGCCCGGTGCTGGACCGGATCCTCCGCGAGCACGAGACCACCCCGGCGGTCCGGCCGCCAGTCGAGGCCCGCCTGTGGACCGCGTCCGCCGAGGTCGTCGAGCTCTACGAGCGGATCGGCTCGGCCACCGCCGTGGACGGCCGATGGCGGATCGTGCCGTTGGCCGAATACCGCAGGGCCTACGACGTGGACGCCCGGCCAGGGCTCGCCGGTTTTGTCGAACTGGCCGACGGGCGGCACATCGCGATGGTGTTCGGCTCCCAGGGCTTCCATTGGGTGCTGTGCCGGTTCGAGCCGGCAGACCTGCCGCTGGAGGTGGCCGGTCAGGCCCGCCGATGCCGGCTGGCCGGGAGCCGGAGCGACATGCCGGTGTTGGGTGACTCACTGGCGGTGATCCTGGACGTCATCCTCGACGGCGACGACCCCGCCCGGCTGGAGACCTGCCGGTTGTCCGAGCTCGACGTGCGGAACTCATGGGGCGAGTAGCAGGATCGCCCGGGTGTAGAGCAGGTCGAAGCCGCGGCCCTGGAGGTTCTGCTGCGACTTGGTGCCGGGGCCGGTCGTGACGGTGGCGATGTCGCAGCCGGCTTCGAGCGCGCCGGTCAGGCGCGCGGCGATCAGCGCGGACTGGACGCCGCGGCGGCGGTAGGCCGGAACCGTGGCGGCGCCGGCGAAGTGGGCGATGCCTTCGCTCATGCGAACGGCGCCGGTGCCGATCGGGACGCCGTCGATCAGGGCGAGGTAGCGGAGGGTGTCGGCGGCGGTCTCCATGTCGTTGACGGCGTTGCGCAGCACGTCGCGGGGGAAGTCCTCCTCGGCGGCGTTGCCCTGGGTGTCGGGCTCGTCGATGGCCTCCATCAGCAGGTCGAGGGTGGCATCCCGCTCGTCGTCCCGGCGGAGCCGGACCTCGATGCCGGGCGGCGGCTCGGGCACGCTCAGACCGTCCAGCGCTGCGCCGAGGACGTTCTCGTAGAACGAGAGACGGTAGCCGCGGCCGGTCAGCAGTTCGCCGACGGCCGGATCGGCGAGGTTCGGCAGCTCGACGCCGACGGGCGCGCCGAGCTCGTGGAACGCCTTCTCGACCTCGGCCAGCTCGTCCGCGGCCGGGACGCCGGCGAAGCCGAGGCCCGCCACCTTGTTGAACGGGGAGCCGGCCTCGGCGTAGCTGGCGATGCCGCCGGCGATCGGCCGGACGAAGCCATCCCGGCCGCCGGGGCGGGTGCGGGCCGCCGCGCTCGCCTTGGCGACCAGTTCCGCCTCGACGCGTTCGATCCGTTCGGCCAGGTCCGTGCCGCAGAACAGTGGTTTCCTCATGGTGCTCCGCAGTCTCGTGAGCGGCGTGGCCGCGCGGCAAACGGTTTTCGTGTGGGAGTCTGCTGCACGTGCGAGTGGCCGTCGTCGCTGGGCCGGATGCCGGTCACGTCTTCCCCGCGGTCGCGCTGTGCCTGCGGTTCGCCGCGGCCGGCGACGAGCCGTTCCTGTTCACCGACGATCGGTGGCGCGACGCCGCGGTCGCCGCCGGGGTGCAGGTGCCCGAACTGCCGTGGCTGGCGTTGCGGCACGAGGCCGACATCGGGCGTTGGCTGTACGGGCAGGCCGCCGAGCTGGCGCGGGACCTCGTGCCGAGCCTCGCGGCCGTGCGGCCCGACCTGGTCGTCTCGGACGTGCTGGCGACCTGTGGCGGCATGGCGGCCGAGCTGTCCGGGCTGCCGTGGGTCGAGCTGTCGCCGCATCCGCTCTACCAGCCGTCTCGCGGCCTGCCGCCGATCGGCAGCGGCCTTGCTCCCGGCGTCGGCGTTCGTGGTCGCCTGCGTGACGCCGTGCTGCGCCTCGCCACCGCCCGTTCGCTGCGACAAGGTGATCAGCAACGTACGGCCGCCCGGGTCGGAATCGGTTTGCCGGCAACGGATCCCGGGCCTGCGGCACGGTTGATCGCCACCCTGCCGGCACTGGAGGTGCCCCGCCCGGACTGGCCGTCGAACGCGCACGTGATCGGCCCGCTGCTGTGGGATCCGATGCCGACCGGACTCGTGCCGCCGCCGGGGGAGGAGCCGCTGGTGATCGTCGCGCCGTCCACGGCGACCGGTGGAGCCGCCGACCTGCTGGCCACAACCCTTGCGGCGCTTGATGATCTGGGCGTGCAGGCCGCCGTCTCCACCTTCCAGCCGCCTGGAGACGGGCTGCCGCCGTGGGCGAGGGCCGGCGCCGGCGGCCAGGACGACCTGCTGCGGCAGGCCTCCGTCGTGGTGTGCGGCGCTGGGCATGGCTTGCTGGCCAAGGCATTGCTCGCCGGCGTTCCTGTCGTCGCAGTGCCCGGCGGTGGCGACCAATGGGAGCTCGCCAACCGCGCCGCCCGCCAGGGCAGTGCCGTCATCGTCCGTCCACCGTCCGTGGCGGACATTCGCGGCGCGGTGGAGTTGGTGCTTCGCGACGGGCGCTTCGCGGCGGCTGCCGCCGACGCGGCGAAGACCGTCACCGAGGTAAGTGATCCAATTGTGGTGTGCCGGACGGTGATCGGGGAGGCACGATGAGGTGGTGGCCGAACTCCGTCTCGATCCCACCGCCGACACCGTCGTCGACTACTTCGACCGGGACCGGCCGCCGGTCCTGACGGTCGACCCCGGCGACACGCTGATCGTCCGCAGCCTCAACGCGTACGGGCATCTGGGCGAGGACGAGCACGGCCCGAGGCTTATCCGGGACTCCCAGGGGCACTGCCTGACGGGCCCGATCGCGGTGCGCGGCGCCGAGCCCGGGATGATGCTGGCGGTGCGGCTGGAGTCGTTGCGGCCGGACGACTGGGGCGTGACCGTGGCGGCGGTGCGGGACAACTCGCTCAACCGGCGGCTGGGCGTGGTGCCGGGCGAGCCCGTGCGGCTGCACTGGACGATCAAGGACGGCCGCGCCGTCAACAACCTCGGGTTTCAGGTGGCGCTGTCGCCGTTCCTGGGCGTGATCGGCGTGCCGCCGGACGAGCCGGGCCGGCACTCGACGTTGCCGCCGCGCCCGTGCGGGGGCAACATCGACTGCCGCGAGCTGGTGGCCGGCTCGACGCTGTATCTGCCGGTCACGGTGCCGGAAGCGTTGCTGTGCCTCGGCGACGGCCATGGGGCGCAGGGCGACGGCGAGGTGTCGGGGACGGCGATCGAGTGCGGCATGACCAGCCGGCTGGTGCTGGATCTGGTCGAAGATCCCCCGATCCGGACGGCGCATGCCCGCACACCGGCCGGCGCAGTGACTTTCGGCTTTGATTCGGACCTGAACGAGGCGTCGGCGCAGGCGCTGAGCGCGATGTTGGACTGGATGGGGGCGCGCTACGGCGTCGATCGGACGACTGCCCTCGCGTTGGCCAGCCCAGTGCTGGATCTGCGCGTGACGCAAGTGGCCAACCCGGTGTGGGGCGTGCACGCCGTGCTGGCTGACGGGGCGCTGACCAGCGTGTGAACGATACCGGCGGGCCTACCGGAGTCACGTTCCAGCTGCTACTCGTAGTGATCGCGTCAGCCCGGTCCGCTATGCCTTCGAAAACGGAGACATCCATGCGTCGTCTGGCCCTGTTGCTCGCCCCCCTGTTCGCGATCCTGTTACCCGCCACGGCCTTCGCCGCCCCGGCCGCCGGCGGCAGATACGTCGCCCTCGGCGATTCGTACGCCACCGGCGTCGGCACCTACACGTACGACAATCCCAACGACGCGTGTCGCCGCGGGCCGCTGGAGTACAGCCGCCTGTGGGCCGCCGCGCACCCGTCCACCACGTACGTCGAGGAGTCCTGCTCCGGCGCGTTGGTGGCCGACGTCGTCAACCAGGCGGCGGCCGGCCTGACCCCCGACACCACGCTGGTCAGCGTGCAGGTCGGCGGCAACGACGTCGGCTTCGTCGACACGCTGGAGACGTGCATCCTCAACCTGCCCGACTCCACCTGCATCAACGCCGTCAACAACGCCATCGCCACCGGCCGCTCGGTGCTGCCGGGGTCCCTGGCCAACCTGTACGCCGGCATCCGCGCCAAGGCCCCGTCCGCGCAGGTGGTCGTGATGGGCTACCCGCGCATGTACAAGATCGGCGGCAACTGCATCTTCGGGCTCAGCGACACCAAGCGCTCCGCACTGAACAACGCCGCCGACGTGCTCGACGGCATCATCCAGACCGCCGCCGCCAACGCCGGGTTCAGTTTCGTGGACGCCCGCACGGTGTTCGCCGGCCACGAGATCTGCTCCGGCAACTCGGTGTGGATGACCAGCCTCCAGTGGGACAAGCTCAACGAGTCGTACCACCCGAACGCCAGCGGGCACCGCGGCTACTACGGCGCGCTGACCGCCATCACCGGCTGATTCCCCTGCGGTGGAGGGCAGTTCGCTGCCCTCCACCGTCCAAACGTGACGGTCGCCTTGAGTGCTCCGTGCGGGTGATTCGACTGGGTGGTCCGGCCCGCCACCCGCATCGCCGTCGCAGACTGCTGGCGTGGCTGAGTCGCCGAACGTACGCAACGACCTCAGCGGCACGGTGCTCGGGAACGTGGTCCAGGTCGGGTCCCTGCACGGTGTCGCCGAGGCCGTCGAGCGGCCTCGACAGCTGCCGCTGGCGATCGGGCAGTTCACCGGTCGGTCCGCCCAGCTGGCGGCGTTGGACGCACTGGTCCCGAGCGACACCGTCGTCATCACCGCGATGGACGGCGCGGCCGGCATCGGCAAGACGATGCTCGCCGTGACCTGGGCGCACCGGGTTCAGCACCGCTTTCCCGACGGCACGCTGTTCGCGAACCTACGCGGCTACGGACCCGGCGCGCCCGCGCCCGCCGAGGAAGTGCTTGATGGCTTCCTGCGGGCGCTCGGCGTCGCCGCCGACCGGATTCCGGTCGGCGTCGAGGCCAAGTCGGCCCGGTTCCGTTCGCTGCTCGCGGGGCGTCGGGTGCTGATCGTCCTGGACAACGCCGGCAGCGCCGAGCAGGTGCGGCCGCTGCTGCCCGGTGAGCAGGGGGCGATGGTGGTCGTGACCAGTCGGGACAGCATGCACGGCCTCGTCGTCACCGAGTCCGCGCATCGGTTGACCGTCGACCTCCTGTCGGACGCCGAGGCGGTGGAGTTGGTCACGCGCATCGTGGGGTCGGAACGCGCCGCAGAGGAGGCGGCGGCGGTGACGGCGCTCGTCCAGCTGTGCGGGCGATTGCCGTTGGCACTGCGCATCGCGGCGAGTCGGGTCGCCGCGTCGCCGTACAACAGCGTGACGGGGATCGTCGCGGAGCTGGGTGACGAGCGGAGTCGCCTGGACGTGCTCAGCAGCGACAGTGACGAGCGGTCCGCGGTTCGTGCGGTGCTCGGCTGGTCGTACCAACGACTGCCCGACGACCAGGCGGTTCTGTTTCGCCGCCTGGGTTTGCATGCCGGTCCCGAGTTCAGCGTGCCGGCCGCCGCCGCAGTGGCTGGGCTGGATTTGCCGCAGGCGCGTCGGCTCGTCGAGGCATTGGCGGCCGCGCACCTGACCGAACCGGTGGCGCGAGACCGTTATCGCTGCCACGACCTGTTGCGGGCGTACGCGGCGGAGCTCGCGGAGCGCTGCGATGCGCCGGAGGTACGGAGAAAAGCGTTGGCCGGGCTGGCGACCTGGTACGCCCGAGTGGCTTGGGAATGCGATCGGGTGGCCTTCCCAGGACGTTTTCGGCTCCCATTTAGGGAGCCATTCGCAGGGCCGCCGATCGCTGAAATCGGTGAGGCCTTGGCCTGGCTCGACACGGAGCGGGTCAATCTAATCGCACTCCTGCATGTGGTGGTGCGATATGAGCTCGACGAGCAGGTGATGCGACTGGCGGACGGCCTGCGGTTTCTGTTCATGCGAAGTGAATTGGAAGACGCGATCGAGGTGCACGAACTTGCCCGACGTGCCGCCTGTCGCCGGCGCGATCGTCTCGCAGAGTTCTGGTTCTGTATCAGCCTGACGGAGGACCTTTCTCCCTTCAGGCGGTGGGCTGACGCTGCTGCCGCGAACGATCGGGCCAGTGAGTTGGCGGCCGAGCTGGGCACTCCGCTGCTCGCGGGCATTGTGGTGATGAATTCTGCCCACCTGCACAATCAACGCGGCGAGTTCTTGGAAGGCCTGAAATGCGCGCGGCGAGGGTTTGCGGCGATGTGCGGCACCGACAACAGTCGTTGGGAAGCCGTGGCTAGGGACGTCACGGCGGCGGCGCTCAACGGGCTCGGACGATATGAAGAGGCTCGGCGTCACAGCGAAAAAGGCTTGGCGCTGCGGCGACACGTGCGGGACGTGATCGGCGAGGCCCTGGCGATGCGTCAGTTGGCTATCGCCTGGCAGGGCCTCGGTGATGACCGGAAGGCCGTCGACGTGTGTCGGCGGGCGATTGCGATCGGCCGTGCGTCGAGCTACCTGGTGGACGCCGTTGCCGAGCCGCTCTGTGTCATGGCGGTGTCGTTGCACCGCATGGGAAATGTGGAGGAAGCCGACGAGTGCTGGCGCGAGGCGGCGGAGTTGTTCGCGGACAACGGGCTCCCCCTGCTGGCTGAGCGGGCACGGGGCAACATCGCCGGCTAGACCAGGGCTTCCAGTTCGCAGACAATCTCCTCCAACGGCGCCGCAGCGTCGATCTCCAGGGTGCAGGTGGCCCGCAGCAAGGGTTCCACCGCCGCCAGGTTGGCGAGGATCTCGGCGCGGTCTTCGGGGGACTTGCCGTACGGGTTGTCGGTGCGGGCGGCGATGCGGGCCATGAGCACCGGCGCTGGGGCGCTGAGCAGGACGATGTAGTCGAACAGGGGGTAGAAGCGGCCCTGGTTGGACTTGCAACCGGCGACGAACAGCACGCCGGGAGCGTGCAGCAGCTCGGTCATGGCGTCCTCGTGCCAGATCCAGTCGCTGCCCTCCCAACGGCTCCAGCGCGACGAATCGGTGTCGACGGTGCGGTGCCCGCGGGCGGCGAGGGCGCGGAGGGCCGACGACTTGCCGGTGCCGGACATGCCGGTGACGAGGACCTTGGTCACGAGGTCCAGTCGGCGATGGTGACGACGTCGGCCTGGCCGGGGAAGACGGCGGTGGTGAGCACGCGGTGCACCTCGGGGTCGGCGTCGAGGCAGCCGTCGGACAGCACGGTGAGCCGGTAGTCGAGGTCGAAGGCCTGGCGCACGGTGGACAGCACGCAGCCGCTGGTGGCGATGCCGGCGAGCACGAGGTGACGGATGCCGGAGGAGCGCAGCACGAGGTCGAGGTCGGTGCCGGCGAAGGCGCTGACCCGCTTCTTGGTGAAGACGGGGTCGCCGGGGGCGGGGGCGATGTCGGGGTGGATCTCGGCGCCGGGGTCGGCGGGGGTGAAGGCGTCGGTGCCGATCATCCGGCCGAAGGTGGCGTTGGCCGGGCTGACCTCGGGGTGCCCGGGGCGGAAGCCGACGGCGACGTGGCCGACGAGCACGTCGGTGGCCCGGGCGTGGGCGATGGCCTGGCGCAGGCGCGGCAGGTAGTCGGGGTCGGAGCCGAAGCGCGACACCATCGAGCGCTGCACGTCCATGACCAGCAGGGCGGTCTCAGTCATGCAGCCATTCCACCACGTCGAGGATCCGGTCCAGCACGGAGATGTGACCGTCCGAAGGGGACGGTCGCAGCGTCGCGCCGGGGATGTGCTTGGCGAGCCATCCGCCGTGGGAGAACGGAATCACCCGGTCCTCGACGCCGTGCAGGAGCAGCGTGGGACAACGGATGTCCTCGACGGAGAAGCCCCACGGGACGACGTAGGCGAGGTCGTCGTCGATCATGCCGCCGAGGCCGTTGGCGGTGGCGAGGTCGGAGTTGCGGCCGAGGTCGGACCAGGCGCCGCCGGAGACGGCGGCATGGTCGGCGGCGGTGAAGGAGTTCTCGTCGAACAGGCCCTCGGCGAGCTGGGCGGCCAGAGCCTCGCGGCCGACCACGGAGGCGCGCAGCTCCTCGGGGGCGACCATGCCGGCCCACCAGTCCAGGTCCGTCGGCTCGAACGGGGCGAGCGCGGCGGCGGAGACGCAGCGGGTGACCCGATCCGGCAGCAGGGCGGCGCAGGCCAGGGCGTGGTTGGCCCCGCCGGAGTGACCCAGCACGGAAAAGCGCGTGACGCCAAGGGAATCCGCGATCGCGGCGATGTCGGCGGCGGCCGAGCCGACGGTGCGGCCGGGGGAGTCCGTCGAGCCGCCGTAGCCGGGACGGTCGTAGGACAGCCAGCGGATCCCTTGCAGCGCAAGGAGAGGCGTGGGCACGGCGCCGATCTGGGGCGTGCCGTGATGCCAGAACACGGGCGTGCCCGAGCCGGTGTCGTAGACGTGCAGGGTGCGGCCGTCGGGCAGCGGCAGGTCGGTCTCCACGGCGGGAGCTTAGCCGCGGCCCGGAGGACAGAGTGGGAAGATGGCCCCGGCCGTTGAGCCGGGGCCATCTGCCTTCAGGAGATCTTTGCGGCGGCGGCCGCGTCCAGCAGCCAGAGGGTGCGGCGGAGTCCGCGGGCGCCGGCGGCGGGGATCTCGACCTCGGTGGCCCCGGCCAGGGCCCGGGCCACCGGGTCGGCCTTGGCCTCGCCGGTGGTCATCAGCCACACCTCCTGGGCGTGGCGGATCGCCGGCAGGGTAAGGGAAACCCGGGTCGGCGGGGGCTTGGGGCAGTCGCGGACGGCGACGACCGCCAGCGAGTTCTCGTGCACGGCGGGGGAGTCGGGGAAGATCGAGGCGGTGTGCCCCTCCTCGCCGACGCCCAGCAGGAACACGTCGAACGCCGGCACCGTGGAGCCGAGCACGCGGGCGTAGTCGGCGGCGGCGGCATCCGGGTCGTCGCCGAAACGGCCGTCGGACGGCTCCATGACGTGCACCCGAGCGGGATCGAGCTCGATGTGGTCGAGCAGCGCCTCCCGAGCCTGCGTCTCGTTCCGGTCGGGATGGCCGGCCGGCAGGAAACGCTCATCGCCCCAGTACAGGTCCACCCGAGACCAGTCGACGGCCTCGCGGGCGGGACTGTCCCGGACGTGCGCCATGACGGCATTGCCGGTCCGCCCGCCGGTCAGCACGAGCGACGCGACACCGCGCGCGGCCTGGGCGTCCACGAGACTGGTGATCAGGCGTGCCGCAGCGGCGGCGGCCAGGAGGTCGCCGCCGCTGTGCACCACCACATCGGTCACGAGTCGGCCTTCGCCGGTGCCTTCTTCGCCGCCGCCCGCTTCGGCTTGGCCTCGGCGGCCGGAGCGGCCTCCTTGGCCTCCGGAACCTTGGCCTTGGCGGCGGGCTTCGCCGCCGGCTTGGCGGCAGGCTTCGCCGCCGGCGCCCCGCCGGGCCGACCCTTGGCGACCTTCGGGACCGCCTTCAGCGCGGCCTCGTAGATCTCGTCCGGGTCCAGCCGCCGCAGCTCCTCGGCCAGACAGTCCTTCACCGAACGCCGTTGCAGCGCGATCCGGCGGTCGGGCTGCCCGGGCTGGGTGAGGGTGCCGGTCTTGCCGTCCGGCCGGAGCAGGTCGACGGCCCCGGACCGGCGGGTCAACGTCACCTGGACGATGCCCTCGCCGGTGGTGGCCTTGGCCCGGCTCACCGGCACGTTCAGCCGCGAGGCGAACCAGCCGGCCAGCAGCTCCGAGGACGGCGAGTCGGCCTCGCCTACGACGGCGGCCTGCGTGACCTTCTCGTACGGCGGCAGGTCCAGCGCCGAGGCCAGCTGCGCCCGCCAGTTGGTCAACCGCGTCCAGGCCAGATCGGTGTCGCCGTCCACATAGGACTTTCGGCGGGCCTCCAGCGCCTTGATCGGGTTCTTCTCGGCGGCGGAGTCGGTGATCCGGCGGGTGGCCAGCTGCCCGATCGCGTCCTCGGCCGGCACCTCGGGCGCCTCCGACGGCCACCACGCCACCACCGGCGCGTCCGGCAGCAGCAGCGGCACCACGCAGCTCGCCGCCTGGTCGGCCAGCGGCCCGTAGAGCCGCAACACGATGACGTCGCTCGCGCCGGCGTCGCCGCCGACCCGGATCTGGGCGTCCAGCCGCGCGGCGGCCTTGCGGGCGCCGCGGGCCAGCACGATCACCCGGCACGGGTGCTCGCGGCTGGCCTCGTTGGCGGCCTGGATGGCGTCCTCGGTCTTCGCGCTGTCGTCGGTGACGATCACCAGCGTCAGCACGCGGCCCAGGGCCACGGCCCCGCCGGTCTCGCGGACCTCCACCAGCTTGCTGTTGACCTGTGCGGTCGTGGTGGACGGCAGGTCGATGATCACGGGCGCCTCCAATGACGACCGGTGCGGGTGAGCATCTGGTCGGCCGAGGGCGGACCCCAGCTGCCGGGGGCGTAGCTCTCCGGCATGCCCTGCTTGGCCCAGTTGTAGAGCACCGGGTCCAGGATCTCCCAGGACAGCTCGACCTCTTCGTTCATCGGGAACAGCGACGGCTCGCCGAGCAGCACGTCCAGGATGAGCCGCTCGTAGGCCTCGGGCGAGGACTCGGTGAAGGCATGGCCGTAGCCGAAGTCCATCGTGACGTCTCGGACCTCCATGGCGTTGCCCGGCACCTTGGAGCCGAACCGCATGGTCACGCCCTCGTCCGGCTGCACCCGGATGACCAGGGCGTTCTGCCCCAGCTCCTCGGTGGCCGTGGAGTCGAACGGCAGGTGCGGAGCCCGCTTGAAGACCACCGCGATCTCGGTGACCTTGCGGCCCAGCCGCTTGCCGTGGCGCAGGTAGAACGGCACGCCCGCCCAGCGCCGGGTGTTGATCTCCAGCGTGATGGCGGCGTAGGTCTCGGTCTTGGAGTCCTTGGCGAAGCCGCCCTCCTCCAGCAGGCCGGGCACCTTCTGGCCGCCCTGCCACCCGCCGACGTACTGGCCGCGCGCGCAGGTCTCGTCGTACGGCGTGGGAACCCGCGCCGCCGACAGCACCTTGATCTTCTCGGCGCGCAGCGCCCGCGGGTGGAAGGAGACCGGCTCCTCCATCGCGGTCAGCGCCATCAGCTGGAGCAGGTGGTTCTGGATCACGTCGCGCGCCGCGCCGATGCCGTCGTAGTAGCCGGCGCGACCGCCCAGGCCGATGTCCTCGGCCATGGTGATCTGCACGTGGTCCACGTAGTTGGCGTTCCAGATCGGCTCGAACATCTGGTTGGCGAAGCGCAGCGCCAGGATGTTCTGCACCGTCTCCTTGCCGAGGTAGTGGTCGATGCGGAACACCGAGTCCTCGGGGAACACGTCGTTGACGACGTTGTTGAGCTCCTTGGCCGACTTCAGGTCGTGCCCGAACGGCTTCTCGATGACGACCCGGCGCCACTGCTCGGCGTCCTGCTCGGCCAGCCCGGCCCGGGCCAGCTGCTTGGTCACCACCGGGAACGCGCTCGGCGGGATGGACAGGTAGAACGCGTGGTTGCCACCCGTGCCGCGCTGCTCGTCGAGCTCCCGGACCGTCTTGGCCAGGTTGTCGAACGCGTTGTCGTCGTCGAAGGTGCCCTGCACGAACCGGATGCCCTCGGACAGCTGGTTCCAGACCTCGGGCCGGTACGGCGTGCGGGCGTGGTCCTTGACGGCCTGGTGCACGACCTCGCCGAAGTCCTCGTTGGCCCAGTCCCGCCGGGCGAAACCGGTCAGCGCGAAGCCCGGCGGCAGCAGCCCCCGGTTGGCCAGGTCGTAGATCGCGGGCATCAGCTTCTTGCGCGACAGGTCGCCGGTCACGCCGAAGATCACCAGGCCGCACGGCCCGGCGATCCGCGGCAGCCGCTTGTCGCGCTCGTCCCGCAGCGGATTGCGCCAGCTGCTCACCTCTTGACCTCCTGAACGGCCTTGGCCAGCTCGACCAGGCCGGCGGCCCGGTCCGTCAGGTGCAGGCGCAGCACCGGCCGGCCGTGGTCGGCGAGCACCGAACCGTCGCCGAGGGCCTGCGCGTGCTGGAGCACGCCCAGCGTGTACGGGCGGTCCGGCACGTCGAGGTCCTGCTCCACCGCGCCGGTGATCTGCAAGAAGACGCCGTTCTGGTGGCCGCCCTTGTGGTACTGGCCGGTGGAGTGCAGGAACCGCGGGCCCCAGCCGAACGTGGTCTGGAGCCGGCTGGCCCGCGCGACGGCCGGCCGCAGCACGGCGGCGGAGGCGTCGTCGAGTCGGTCCAGGTACGCCTGCACGGCCACGTAACCATGATCGGGCGCGGCGGCTAGGAATGCGTTCAGAACATCGGCCAGCGTGGTCGCCGTGGCCGGCAGCCACTCGCCGCTCTCGTGCACCTCGATCGAGCCGACGGTGAGCGCCGGGGCGGCCTCGTCACCACCGACGGGCTTGTCGAGAAGCGAGCGCGCCGCGACCTTGGCCGCTTCCACGTCGGGCTGGTCGAACGGGTTGATGCCGATCAGGCGGCCGGCGATCGCGGTGGCGAACTCCCACAGCAGGAACAGGCCGCCGAGCTCGCCGGCGGTGCTCATGAACGCCGCGTCCACGTCCGGGCCGATGGCGATCGGAGTCGCGTCGGTGCCGGCGGTCACGAAGCCCGGCGCGTCCGCGTTCTCCACGGCCACCGGCAGCAGGCCGGTGCCCTGCTTGCCGGTGGACTCGGCGATCAGCTGCTCCGCCCAGTCGGGGAAGCCCTTCACGCCGGAGCCGGTGTCGGCCAGGATGACCTTCTCGGCGCCCTGCGCGTGCGCCGCGCCCCACGCCGCACCCAGCCACAGCGCCGGGTTGTTCTCGTCGTCGCGGGACACCAGCTCGAACGCCGCGGCGGCGTCGTTGAGCAGCGTGTTGATGTCCGCGCCGGCCAGGCCGGCCGGCACCAGGCCGAACGCGGTCAGCGCCGAGTAGCGGCCGCCGACGTGCGGGTCGGCGGTGAAGACCTTGCGGTAGCCCGCGTCCTCGGCCAGCTTCTGCAGCGGCGAGCCCGGGTCGGTGACCACGATGATGCGGCTCTTCGCGTCGATGCCGGCCTCGGTGAAGGCCTTCTCGAAGATGCGGCGGTGGCTGTCGGTCTCGACGGTGCCGCCGGACTTGGAGGAGACGACGATCGCGGTCCGGGTCAGGTCCCCGGCCAGCGCGTCGGCCACCTGGCCGGGGTCGGTGGTGTCCAGCACGACCAGCGGCACACCCGCGGTCGCGGTGATCACCTCCGGCGCCAGCGAGGAGCCGCCCATGCCGGCCAGCACGATCCGGTCGATGCCCTCGCCGGCCAGCTCGGCCGACAGCGCCTCGATCTCGCCGACCAGCGGCCGGGACGACTCGTGCAGCGTGGTCCACGAGAGCCGGATCGACGACTCGGGCTCGGCGTCCGGGCCCCACAGCGTCGGGTCCTGCGCGGCCAGCTTGGAGGCGACCTTGTCCGCGATCAGCTGGTCCACCAGCGGACGCGCCTGCTCGGCGAGTCCGTCGTGGACGATGTCGACGGAAATCCCCACAGTGATCCTCAGCCCTTCGCCTTGTCCAGCTGGGCCTGCACCGTCACGAGCAGCTCGGCCCAGGACTTGTCGAACTTCTCGACGCCCTCGCTCTCGAGCACGTCGTAGACGTCGTCGATGTCGATGCCGGCCTGCTCCAGCGCGTCGAACGACTCCTGCGCCTGCTCCTCGGTGCCGGACACCGTGTCGCCGCGCAGGTTCGCGTGGTCGGCCACCGCGTCCAGGGTCTTCTCCGGCATGGTGTTCACCACGTTGTCGACCACGAGCTCGTCGACGTAGCGGGTGTCGGAGTAGGCCGGGTCCTTCACGCCGGTGGACGCCCACAGTGGACGCTGCGCGTGCGCGCCCTCGGCGGCCAGCTCCTGCCAGCGCGGCGTGCTGAACGCGCCGACGTAGGCGGCGTAGGCCAGGCGGGCGTTGGCGATCGCGGCCTCGCCCAGCAGCGCCTCGGCCTCCGGCGTGCCGATGGCCTTGAGGCGCTTGTCCACCTCGGTGTCCACACGGGACACGAAGAAGGAGGCGACCGACTGGATGCCGGAGATGTCGTGGCCGTTGGCCTTCGCCTGCTCGATGCCGGCGATGAAGGCGTCCATGACGTCCAGGTAGCGCTGCACCGAGAAGATCAGCGTCACGTTCACGCTGACGCCCTCGGCCAGCGTGCGGGTGATCGCCGGCAGGCCCTCGACGGTGGCCGGGATCTTCACCATCAGGTTCGGGCGGTCGACCGCCTTCCACAGCTCCAGTGCCTGCGCGACGGTGCCGTCGGTGTCGTGCGCCAGCTTGGGCTCGACCTCGATGGACACCCGGCCGTCCTTGCCGCCGGAGGCCTGCCAGGTCTCGCGGAACACGTCGCAGGCGTTGCGCACGTCGGTCGTGGTCAGCTCGCGCACGACCGCGTCCACGTCGGCGCCGCGGGCGGCCAGCTCGCGCACCTGCGCGTCGTAGGCCTCGCCGTCGGACAGCGCGTTGGCGAAGATCGTCGGGTTGGTGGTGACCCCCACGACGTGCTTGTCCTTGATCAACGACACCAGGTTGCCACTGGTGAGCCGGCTCCGCGACAGGTCGTCGAGCCAGATCGACACGCCGGCCTCGCTGAGCGCGGCCAGATTGTTGGCGCTCATCTCTACTTTCCCTCCACCTTGGCGATGCTTCGGCGTGCGGCGTCGACGACCTTGTCGGTCGTGAAGCCGAACTCGCGGAACAACGTCTGATAGTCAGCTGATGCCCCGAAGTGCTCGAGCGAGACGATCTCACCCGCGTCCCCGGCGAAGCGGTACCACGGCTGGGCGATGCCCGCCTCGACCGTCACGCGTGCCTTCACGGACGGCGGGAGCACCTGGTCCCGGTAGGACTGGTCCTGCTCGTCGAACCACTCGACGCACGGCATGGACACCACACGGGTTGCAACGCCCTCGGCCTCGAGGACCTTCCGCGCGTCGACCGCCAGCTGGAGCTCGGAGCCGGTGGCGATGATCACCACCTGCGGCTCGCCGTTGCCGGCGTCGGCCAGCACGTAGCCGCCCTTGGCCACGCCGTCGGCGTCCGTGCCCTCCAGCACCGGCAGGTTCTGCCGGGTCAGGGCCAGGCCGGTCGGGTGGTCGTGCCGGGCCACCAGCGCCTTCCAGGCCGCGGTGGTCTCGTTGGCGTCGCCGGGGCGGACGAACGCCAGGCCCGGGATCGCGCGCAGCGCCGCGTAGTGCTCGACCGGCTGGTGCGTCGGGCCGTCCTCGCCCAGGCCGACCGAGTCGTGCGTCCACACGTAGGTGACCGGGATGCCCATCAGCGCGGCGAGCCGGACCGCCGGCCGCATGTAGTCGCTGAAGACGAGGAAGGTGCCGCCGTAGGGGCGGGTCGGGCCGTGCAGGGCGATGCCGTTGAGGATCATGCCCATCGCGTGCTCGCGGATGCCGAAGTGCAGCGTCCGGCCGTACGGGTTGGCCTTCCACTCCTTGGTGGAGATCGACGTCGGGCCGAACGAGTCCGCGCCCTTGATCGTGGTGAGGTTGCTCTCGGCCAGGTCGGCCGAGCCGCCCCACAGCTCCGGCAGCACCTCGCCCAGCGCGGACAGCACCTCGCTGGAGGCCTTGCGGGTGGACACGCCCTTCGGGTCCGGCGTCCAGGTCGGCAGCTTCTCGGCCCAGCCGGTCGGCAGCTCGCGCGCGGTCAGCCGGTCCAGCAGCGCCTTGTGCTGCGGGTTGGCGGCGGCCCACACGTCGAAGGACTTCTGCCACTCCACGTGCGCCGCGTTGCCGCGCTCGACCGCCTTGCGGGCGTGCGCCAGCACCTCGTCCTCGACCGGGAAGGCGACCTCGGGATCGAAGCCGAGGATCTTCTTGATCTCGACGATCTCCTCGGCGCCCAGCGCCGCGCCGTGCGCCTTGCCGGAGTTCATCTTGGTCGGCGCCGGGAAGCCGATGATCGTGCGCAACACGATGATCGACGGGCGGGAGGTCTCCGCCTTGGCCGCCTCGATGGCCTCCAGCAGGCCCTGCACGTTCTCGCCGCTGTCCACGTGCTGCACGTGCCAGCCGTAGGCCTCGTAGCGCTTGCCGGTGTCCTCCGACAGCGCGATGGTGGTGTCGTCCTCGATGGAGATCTTGTTGTCGTCGTAGATCAGCACGAGGTTGCCGAGTTGCTGGGTGCCGGCCAGCGAACACGCCTCGGAGGTGACGCCCTCCTCGATGTCGCCGTCGGACGCGATCACGTAGATGTGGTGGTCGAACGGGCTCTGCCCGGGCGCGGCGTCCGGGTCGAACAGGCCGCGCTCGCGGCGGGCCGCGAACGCCATGCCGACCGCGGAGGCCAGGCCGCTGCCCAGCGGGCCGGTGGTGATCTCGACGCCGGCGGTGTGGTGCACCTCGGGGTGGCCCGGGGTCTTGGAGCCCCAGGTCCGCAGCGCCTTGATGTCGTCGAGCTCCAGGCCGTAGCCGGCGAGGAACAGCTGGAGGTACAGGGTCAGGCTGGAGTGGCCGGCGGACAGCACGAACCGGTCGCGGCCCAGCCAGTGCGGGTCGGTCGGGTCGTGCCGCATGACCCTCTGGAACAGGGTGTAGGCGGTCGGCGCCAGGCTCATCGCGGTGCCGGGGTGGCCGTTGCCGGCCTTCTGCACCGCGTCGGCCGCCAGCACCCGGACCGTGTCAACCGCGCGCTTGTCCAGCTCGGTCCAGTCCTGGGGCAGATGGGCGGTGGTCAGCCGGGTGACTTCGTCGGTGTCGGACACGGACCTGAGCTCCCACTCTTCACGTCAGGCGGAAAGGGGCCGGACGGCGCTGGTCGACGGTGTCTGAATCGATCCCGTGAGCCGCCCGTTCTCAGCCCTTCCCGCTCGCTTCGATCGTCGGCCGCAAGCCTAGTCCGGACGGGTCGGATATGTGATCTCAACGTGGCCGTACGGGTCGTGACGGACCTCGCAACGACCCCTCCCGAGCGCGTCGGTGGCACGCGGTTACGATTCACCTGACTGGCAAGACCCGCCCGCCGGTCCACATTCTTCGTCAACTGCCCGATTCGAGGAGCGAGATGCCGCCGGTGAGCCCCGCCAAGGGAATGCCTGGCAGCACCGCCGTCGACGCCACCACCACACCCGGTCGCTCAGCGCTCGCCGTGGTCAAGGCCTATGTGGCCCTGATGAAACCGCGCGTGATCGAACTGCTGCTGGTGACGACGATCCCAGCGATGTTGCTCGCACAGCGTGGAATTCCGTCGGTGTGGCTGGTGCTGGCCACCCTGCTCGGCGGCACCATGGCCGCCGGCAGCGCCAACGCGCTCAACTGCGTCTGGGACGCCGACATCGACGCGGTGATGAAGCGCACCAAGGCGCGCCCGCTGGCCAAGCACGACGTGCCGGTCCGCAACGCGCTGGTGTTCGGGCTGGCCCTGGGCGTCGCCTCGTTCGCGTTCCTGTGGCTGACCACGAACCTGCTGTCCGCGGTGCTGGCCGTGGCCACGATCATGTTCTACGTCCTCGTCTACACGATGGTGCTCAAGCGCCGCACGGCGCAGAACATCGTGTGGGGCGGCGCCGCCGGCTGCATGCCGGTGGTGATCGGCTGGTCCGCCGTCACCGGCACCGTCGGCTGGCAGCCGCTGGTCATGTTCGGGGTGATCTTCTGCTGGACGCCGCCGCATTTCTGGGCGCTGGCAATGAAGTTCAAGGACGACTACGCCGCGGTGAACGTGCCGATGCTGCCGGTGGTCGCCACCCGCGAGCAGGTTTCGCGGCAGATCGTCGCCTACTCGTGGGCGATGGTCGGGCTGTCGCTGTTGCTGCTGCCCGCGACCAGTTGGATCTACGGAGTGTTCGCCGTCGTGTTCGGCGCGTGGTTCCTGGCGTTCGCCCACCGTTTGCACAATGAGGTGAAGCGGGGCCAGGAAGGCAATCCCATGAAGCTCTTCCACCTCTCCAACACGTATCTGATGCTGGTGTTCGTGGCACTGGCCGCGGACGCCGTGGTGGGCCTGCCGGTCTTCGGCCTGCCCTTCTGAGTTTTTGCCGCGCGTTCCGCGCGGGGCTCGGCCGCTCGAAGGCGGTGCCTGTCCCTTGCCAGATTTCGAGCGCCGCGTCGGCTCAGTGGTGGGGCCGCTTTGTGCGGCGGCGCTCGAAATCTGGCAACCGGGCCAAGCACCGGCGCGGCCTCGCGATCCGACCGGTGCGTCGACGTGATCCGTCAGAGGGTGATCGACGGCGTGGTGAGTGACACGTCCGTGGCGCTCACGACCAGGTGGGCCGGGCCGTGGCGCAGGCCGTTGATGGTGAACCGGCCGTGCACGTCGCTGCGGGTGCACAGCCGCTGGTCCGGGGTGCGCAGCTCCACGTCGTGGCTGCCGGGCGGGGACAGCCGCCCGTCCATCCGCACCGTGCCGTCCCGGTTGACGCCGACGCTGAGGCTGATGGTCAGCGAGTCGCTGTCGAAGGTGATGCGGCCGACGTCCTCGGAGCCGGTGCGCTGCCGGCACACCGCCACGGACTTCGGCGCGAAGCGCAGGCCGGACAGGGCGACCGCGCAGCGGCAGCGGTCGACCAGGTCGGCCGGCGGCGGGTCGGCGGCCGTCCACAGGTCCCGCACCGCGGCCAGTATGCGCAGGTCCAGCTCGTCGATCGGGTCGTCGGCGCCGGCCGGTCGTAGCGTCGTCATCCCCACTCTCCTTCCGGGTCGGAGATCAAGAGCTCGCGCAGCTTCGCCAGGCACCGGCCGCGGGTGGGGCCGATGCTGCCGCGCGGCATGCCCAGTCGGGTCGCGACCAGGCCGTAGTCCGGGCGGGGCGTGAACGCGACCACCCGCAGCAGCTGCTGGCAGCGGGTGGACAGCTGGTCGACGGCCTTCCACAGGCGGCGGCGCTGGTCGGCGACCAGCGCCTGCTCCACCGGGCCGGGGCCGGCGTCCAGCAGGTCGGCGAACGCGTCGTCGCCGGTGAGCGTCTCGCCGCGGTACGCGTCCTTGGCCCGCCACGCCTCCCGCTTGGTGGCGGTCACCAGCCACGCGGTCAGCGCGGCCGGGGTGTGGATGTCGGCCAGCGACCGCAGCAGGTTCAGCCAGGTGGTCTGCACCACGTCGGCGCAGACGGCCGCGTCCAGGCCCTGCGCCCGCGCCACGTGCCAGAGCAGCGGCGTCAGCTCGGTGATCAGCGGGTCCATGCCGCCCCGCGGGTCGGCGCGGGCGGCCTCCAGCAGGCCGGCGATCTGTTCGTAGCGGTTGTCGGTGTCCCCGTCACCCATGTCGGTCGGTGGCGTTCCCGGTCCGTGCCGCGGGCCTCCCACCATTGCCTCCTCCGCTCCCTCGTCCTGGTAATCAGGGACGGGACGGCCCGGCGGGGATACCTGCCGGTAGATCACGAACAGGTAACGCGATGGGCTTGTCCAACTCGGGCCCGTAACGTGACCGCGCCAATTACGCTTGTCAGTTATGCGCAGAGCCGGCCTCACGGCCCTTGTTCTCGTCACCCTGCTCGGAGCAGTCGCCTGCGGCGCCCGGCCCGAGACGGTGGCGGCCACCCAGCCGAACTCGTCGACGAGCGCGGCCCCCACCACCACGAACGACCCCAGGCCGCCCTGCGCCGCGAAGGACGTGAAGGTCACCGGCGGGCTCAACGCCAAGCCGAAGGTCACCATCCCGGACAACTGCGCGCCGCCGACCTCGCTGCTCACCCGCGACCTCGTGCCCGGCGACGGCAACACCAAGCCCGGCCCCGGCGCGACCGTCAAGGTGTTCTTCGACCTCGTCGCCTGGTCGACCAAGCAGGACGTGGACTCCTCCTGGGCGCACACGCCGGTGAAGCCGATCACCGTGATGCCGAGCGACGCCAAGTACGGGCCCGTCGTCAAGGGCCTGGCCGCCGGCCTGGTGGACGTCCCGCAGGGCTCGCGGCGGCTGGTGATCGTGCCGCCGAGCCAGGGCTACGGCGACAAGGGCGCGCAGGGCGTGAAGCCCAACGAGACGCTGGTGTTCGTCGTCGACACCCAGTGGGTCGTCCCGAACGCCTGATCCCGCGCGAACCACACCTGCTTGGCGGGCCCCGGAAGGGGGCCCGTTAGGCTCGCGTGCCATGCGCAAAGCCGGCCTCGCGGCCCTGATCCTCGCCACCCTGCTCGGGGCGGCCGCCTGCGGCAGTTCGTCGTCCGCGGGCGGCCAGCCCTCGACGTCGAACACTCCGAAGAAGGCCTGCACGGCCGATGACGTGCAGGTCGGCGGGGCGTTCGGCGCGAAGCCGACGATCACCATCCCGGACAGCTGCACGCCGCCGACCACGCTGCTCACCAAGGACCTCACGCCGGGCACCGGCGCGGCGGTCAAGGCCGGCGACGCCGCCGCCGTGTACTACGACCTGGTGACCTGGTCGGACAAGCAGGAGGCCGACTCGTCCTGGGCGCACCCGCCGCTCCAGCCGTTCACCGTGCAGCCGGTCGGTCAGGCCTCGGTCATCCAGGGCTGGAACGACGGCCTGGTCGGGCTCAAGCAGGGCGGCCGCCGGCTGCTCATCGTGCCGCCGAACGAGGGCTACGGGCCCGACGGCAACCAGGGCATCAAGGGCAACGAGACGCTGGTGTTCGTCGTCGACGCCGTGACGGTCACGCCGGCGGCCTGACCTGCGGAAACGGTACCTGCGGTCCGGCCGGGTCCGGCCGGACCGTATGGTGCGCTGGTGACCGGAGACGATGAGGAGGCCGAGTTCGTCGCGGACTCGGTGGCCGAGAAGATGTACACCGTGTGCCACCAGTGCGGTGGCATCGGCGAGGTGCCGATCCCGGTGCTCGCCGTGCTCGGCGGCGTCGGCCGCACCGCCACGGCCAACCGCACCTGCCACGTCTGCGACACCAACGGTCGGCTGACCGGCATGGTGCCGCCCATCTGAGTTGTCCACAGGCCCCAACTTGTCCACAGCCGCCCCGCCAGCAAGATCGATCCGGGCTCGGGGACGGTAGGCTGGACCGGGGACGCCCCCCTGGGAGCGGTGGGGGATGCGGTTAGGATCGTCCAGGGTCGCGACTGGCGTGTAGGGGTGGAATCGACCACCGGGGAGCGACGGGGAAACGGTGGCGTCGCGCGCCTGGGTGTCAGCTGCCACAACCGCATTGACTCGGGAGTTTGACGATGCATCAGCCCGCACTCCACGCCCTGACCGCCACCGACCCCGAGCTGGCCGGACTGGTCGAGTCCGAGGCCAGGCGGCAGCACGACAAGATCCGCCTGATCGCCTCCGAGAACTACGTCTCCACCGCCGTGCTCGAGGCCACCGGCACCGTGCTGACCAACAAGTACTCCGAGGGCTACGCCGGCAAGCGCTACTACGAGGGCCAGCAGTTCATCGACCCGATCGAGCTGCTCGCCGTGCAGCGGGCCAAGGACGTGTTCGGCGTCGAGCACGCCAACGTGCAGCCGTACTCCGGCTCGCCGGCCAACCTGGCCATCTACCTGGCGTTCCTCAAGCCCGGTGAGACCGTGATGGGCATGGGCCTGCCGTCGGGCGGCCACCTGACCCACGGCTGGACCGTGTCGGCCACCGGCAAGTGGTTCAACGCCGTCCGCTACGGCGTGACCAAGGAGACCGGCCGCGTCGACATGGACGAGGTGCGCGACCTGGCGCTGGCCGAGCGGCCGAAGGTGATCTTCTGCGGCGGCACCGCGATCCCGCGCACCATCGACTTCCCGGCGTTCGCCGAGATCGCCCGCGAGGTCGGCGCCGTGCTGGCCGCGGACATCGCGCACATCGCCGGCCTGATCGCCGGCGGCGCGCACCCGTCGCCGGTCGGCCACGCCAACGTGATCTCCACGACCACGCACAAGACGCTGCGCGGCCCGCGCGGCGCGATGCTGATGTCCGACGCCGAGCACGCCTCCGCGCTGGACAAGGCCGTGTTCCCGGGCCTTCAGGGCGGCCCGCACAACCACACCACGGCCGGCATCGCGGTGGCGCTCAAGGAAGCCGGCACCGAGGACTTCCGGACGTACGCGCACAACGTGGTGGCCAACGCCAAGGCGCTGGCGGAGGCGTTGGCGGAGCGCGGTTTCGACCTGGTCTCCGGCGGCACCGACAACCACCTGCTGCTGATCGACCTGACGTCCAAGAACGTCGCCGGCAAGCCGGCGGCCAAGGCGCTGGACCGGGCCGGCATCGAGCTCAACTACAACACGGTGCCGTTCGACCCGCGTAAGCCGTTCGACCCCTCCGGCATCCGGCTGGGCACCGCCGCGATCACCACCCGCGGCCTCGGCGTCGAGCAGATGCCGCAGCTGGCGGCGTGGATCGACCGGGTCGTGACGGCCGCCGCCGACGGCGACGAGTCCGTGGTGGACGCCACCGCCGCCGAGATCGCCGAGCTGCTGGCGGGCTACCCGATGCCGGGCTGGGCCTGACCGATGACCGCCGACTCCCTCGGCTACGCGGTGGTCGAGGGGTCGCTCGAGCGGATCACCTACGCCAACGAGGAGACCGGGTACACCGTCGCCAAGGTCGACACCGGCCGCGGCGCCGGTGACCTGCTCACCGTCGTCGGATCGCTGCTGGGCGCGCAGCCGGGGGAGAGCCTCCGGCTGCGCGGCCGCTGGGGCAGCCATCCCCAGTACGGCAAGCAGTTCCTGGTCGACTCGTACAGCACCGTGCTGCCGGCGACCGTGCAGGGCATCCGCCGGTACCTGGGATCGGGGCTGGTCAAGGGCATCGGGCCGCGCATCGCGGACCGGATCGTGGAGCACTTCGGGCTGACCGCGCTGGACGTCATCGAGACCGATGTCGGGCGGCTGATCGAGGTGCCGGGGCTGGGCCCCAAGCGCACCAAGCTGATCGCCGGCGCCTGGGAGGAACAGAAGGCCATCAAGGAGGTCATGCTGTTCCTCCAGGAGGTCGGCGTGTCGACGTCGCTGGGGGTGCGGATCTACAAGACCTACCGGGACGACTCGATCCGGGTGGTCAAGGAGGAGCCGTACAAGCTGGCCGCGGACGTGTGGGGCATCGGCTTCAAGACCGCCGACACGCTGGCGCAGGCCGTCGGCATTCCGCACGACAGCCCGCAGCGGGTGAAGGCCGGCATCCAGTACACGCTGTCGCAGGCCTCCGACGACGGCAACTGCTTCCTGCCGCAGGACGAGCTGATCGCCAAGGCGGTGGAGATCCTGTCGGTCTCCAGTGTGCTGGTGACCGACTGCCTGCGCGAGCTCGTTGCTGAGGAAGGGGTTGTCCGGGAGGAGATCTTCGAGGGCGACCCGGCGGCGATCTACCTGGTTCCCTTCCACCGCGCGGAGATCTCGCTGGCGGGGCAGCTGACCCGGCTGCTGCGGTCCGATGTGGACAGAATGGACGCGTTCGGCTCGGTGGACTGGGACCGGGCGCTGGACTGGCTGCGGCGGTCGACCGGCACCACGTTGGCGCCCGAGCAGGAGCAGGCGGTCCGGTTGGCGCTGACCGAGAAGGTGGCGGTGCTGACCGGGGGGCCGGGCTGCGGCAAGAGTTTCACCGTGCGGTCGATCGTGATGCTGGCCAAGGCCAAGAACGCCAAGGTGATGCTGGCCGCGCCGACCGGGCGGGCGGCCAAGCGGCTGGCCGAGCTGACCGGCGTGGACGCCGCGACCGTGCACCGGATGCTGGAGCTCAAGCCCGGCGGCGACGCGGCGTACGACCGGGACCGGCCGCTGGACGTGGATCTGCTCGTCGTCGACGAGGTGTCGATGCTGGATCTGTTGCTGGCCAACAAGTTGCTCAAGGCGGTGCCGCCGGGGGCGCACGTGCTGCTGGTGGGCGACGTCGACCAGCTGCCCAGCGTCGGGGCCGGCGAGGTGCTGCGGGACCTGCTGGCGGCCGAGCCGGTGCCGCGGGTGCGGCTGACCCAGATCTTCCGGCAGGCGCAGCAGTCGGGCGTCGTCACCAATGCGCACCTGATCAACTCCGGGCGGCAGCCGGTGACGGACGGGCTGCCGGACTTCTTCCTGTTCGCCCAGGACGACACCGATGCCGTCGCTGCGCTGACGGTCGACGTGGTGGCCAACCGGATCCCGCGCAAGTTCGGCCTCGACCCGCGCCGGGACGTGCAGGTGTTGGCGCCCATGCACCGGGGTCCGGCCGGGGCCGGCGCGTTGAACACGCTGTTGCAGGAGGCCTTGACCCCGTCCAAGCCGTCACTGCCGGAACGGCGGTTCGGCGGGCGGATCTTTCGTGTCGGCGACAAGGTCACGCAGATCCGGAACAACTACGACAAGGGCGTGGCCGGCGTGTTCAACGGCACGGTCGGCGTGGTGACGGCGCTGTCGGTGGAGGAGCAGACGCTGACCGTGCGGACCGACGAGGACGAGGACGTCGACTACGAGTTCGGGGAGCTGGACGAGCTCGTGCACGCCTACGCCATCACCATCCACCGGTCGCAGGGCAGCGAATACCCGTGCGTGGTCATCCCGATCACCACCAGCGCCTGGATGATGCTCCAGCGCAACCTGCTCTACACCGCCGTCACCCGCGCCAAGAAGCTGGTGGTCCTCGTCGGCTCCCGGCGCGCCATCCAGCAGGCCGTCCGCACCCCCTCCACCGGCCGCCGCTACACCGCCCTAGCCCACCGCATCCGCGTGTCTTAACCCCGGCGAGTCGCGCTCTCGGACACCCCGAATGTAGGTTTCAGGCAGACCCCCGCGAGTCCCGCCCAGCGTCACACCGAAGTTCGGTTCTAGGCAGATTCCCAGGCCGCCAGCACCTTCTGCTCCTTCTCCTTCGAGATCCCGAACGGATGCGCGCCGGCCACGGCCCGGACTTCACCGCCCGAGCGCAGCCACTCCCACGTGTCCCGAACCGTCTCCGCGAACGGCCGGAGCCGCAACCCCGCCGCTTTAGCACTGGCGCCCGACACCGACCAGAATGCGCCGCCGCCGGGAATCCACAGCGGCAGCTCGGCCCAGGGCTGAACGCCTTGCGCCAGCAGGAATCCCTCGTCCATCCACATCGCTTCGGCATCAGAACCGGTGGCCCGCACGCAGTCGTCGAGCAGTCGGCCCATGGTGGTGTTCGGCCCGTCCGGCACGACGTTGTGCACGCCGCCCCGCCGCGCCTCGACCTGGTCCAGCACGAAGGCGGCGAGGTCGCGGGCGTCGATCAGTTGCAGGCCACGGCCGGGGTCACCGGGGGCGATGAACGGGCCGCCGACGGCGATTCTTCCCAGCCACCACGGCAGTTGCCCCACGTTGTCGTGCGGGCCGACGATCATGCCGGCGCGGGCGATCAGGCCCTGCGACCCGTACGTCTGCTCGACCGCCAGCTCGCACCCCCGCTTGCGCGGCCCGAGCGTGGTCAGGTCGGCGGGATCGCCGTCCTCGTCGGCCACGCCGGGCCACGTCGCCGCCGACTCGTCCGTCCCCGCGGCATCGAGTGCCCGGTAGACGGCCGTGGTCGAGACGAACGCGTAGAACGGCGCGTACTTCGCCCACGCGGTGCGCAGCACCTGGAGCGGCACCTGCCCGCTCGGGTCGACCACCGCGTCGAAGGTCCGGCCGGCGAGCACCCCCAGTTCGGTGGACCGGTCGCCCCGCAGCGCCTCGACGCCGGCCACGTCCGCGCCGGTCAGCCCGCGATTGACCGTCGTGACGAGGTGTCCCCGGCCAACGGCGTCCTCGACGATCGCCCGCCCGACGAACGACGTGCCACCGAATACCAACAGCCTCATGCGTCCTCCCCCTTGTTGACAACAGATGTTGTCGAGGCGGACCATGGTGGGAGTCGTAAACACTTGTTGTCAAGGAGTCGCCGGTGCGGGATCTGTCCAACGAGCAACGCGCCGATCTGGCCGCCGCCGTCGACCGGCTGGCCTCGTCGACGGCCGGGGAAACCGTGGGCCTGGAGGCCGACGGACGGCAGTTGTGGCTGGCCACGCTGACGTCGCTGCTCGCGATCCGGGACAGCGCCGAGCAGCTGGCGGCGTCCGCGGCGCTGTCGGCGGCCGAACACGGAGCCGACTACCCCGAGATCGGCGCCGCGGCCGGAATGACCAGGCAGGGGGCGCGGCGCAAGTGGCCCGGGCTGGCGGGGCTGGCCACCCAGGGGCAGCGGAAGCTCCTGTGGTGGCACGATCACCGCGACCAGTTCCTGGACTGCGCCACGGCGGTGCTGGACATCGCCCAGGACTCGCCGTGGCTGACGAACATGCGGACCCGGATGGAAAGCGCCGAGGTCGACGCGCTGCTGATCGACGCACACGCCGTGGCGATGAACGATCCCAGCGACGCCCGTGAGATCGGGCTGCTGGCCGCGCTCACCGCCGACGCGTACGCCGCCACCAACGGTGAACTGATCAACCGTGAGGCCAAGGCCTGTGCCACACCGGACTGTCCACAAAGGGCGGTGGTGGCGCTGTTCAGGACTGGTCACGATGTGGTGCCGGCCTGCCGGGACCATGCCGTGGAGGCACTCCGGCAGCCGGCTGTCCGCATCGTGGCCGCCTTCCAACCGGACGTGGCGCTGGAGATCTTCACGGAGTCCAGGTGACCGGCAGCTCGTGCACGCCGTAGATGTTCATGTCGGTCCGCAGCTTCACCTCGTCGGCGGGAACGGCCAGCCGCAGCGACGGGAACCGCCGCAGCAGCCCGTCGAAGCCGGCCCGCATCTCGATCCGCGCCAGCTGCTGGCCCAGGCACTGGTGCACGCCATGCCCGAACGACACGTGACCGCGCGCCTTGCGGTGGATGGCCAGGCGCTCCGGGTTCTCGAAACGCTCGGGGTCGCGGTTGGCGGCCAGCAGCGACACCACGACGGTGGATCCCGCAGCGATGGTCTCGCCGCCGAGTTCGAGGTCCTCGCTGGCGTAGCGGTAGAAGATGTCCGCCACGGACAGGTAGCGCATGAGCTCCTCGACGGCGTCGGGCATCAGCTCCGGGTCCGCGCGCAGCTCGGCCAGCTGGTCCGGGTTCTCCAACAGCGCGAAGGTGCCCAGCGACAGCATGTTGGCGGTGGTCTCGTGCCCGGCGAGCAGCAGCAGGAAGGCGATGCCGACCAGCTCCTCGATGCTCAGGTCCTCGTCACGGGCCAGGTCGGACAGGATGTCCTCGCCCGGCTCGGCCCGCTTGCCGATCACCAGCTGCGCCAGGTACGAGGTCATCGCCCCGTAGGCGCCCATCTTCTCCTCCACGGTCTGCTCCCGGACCAGGAACTGCGCGGAGTTGAGCTGGAAGGTGTCCCGGTCGGCGTAGGGCACGCCGAGCAGCTCGCAGATCACCAGCGACGGCACCGGCAGCGCGAAGTGCTTGACCAGGTCGACCGGCGGGGCCAGCCGAGCCAGCTCGTCCAGCTGCCGCTCGACGATCTCGGCGATGTGCTCCTCCAGCGCCCGCATCCGCTTCACGGTGAACGCGCCGATGAGCTTGCGCCGCAGCCGGCCGTGGTCCGGCGGGTCCATGGCGATGAACAGGCCCGGGATCTGCGGCGACGGCTCGGTCGCCACCGGCATACCGGGGGTCTCGTACGGCACGTGCACGACGCCGAGGTCCTGGCGCGAGCTGAACCGGGTGTCGGCCATCATCTGGCGCACCGCCTCGTAGCCGGTGACCAGCCAGCCCTGGTGGCCGTCGGGGAAGGCCAGCGGGCTGACCGGCCGGTCCGCGCGCAGCCGGGTGATGGCGCTGGGCGGCGCGAACGGGCCCGCGTCGCGATCCATCGGCAGGCCCTGAACGATGTCGGTCATCGGATTTCCTTCGGTCGCGGTGGTGTTGGTACGACCATCGCCGGGACGGCTGACACGCGGCTGTCACGGCCCTGACACCGGCTCCGAACCGGCCGCCCCGGCGGGCTGACCATGGCAAAATCGGCCCGGTGCAGATCGGGATACTGGGGCCGTTCGAGGTGCGTACGGACGACGGCGCGCCGGTCGACGTGCCGGGCGCCCGGCTGCGTGGGCTGCTGGCCGCCCTCGCGCTCGAACCGGGCCACGTCGTGTCGAAGACGGCGCTGATCGACTGGATCTGGGGTGAGAACCCGCCGTCGGACGCGGCGAATGCCTTGCAGCGCCTGGTTTCCCGGCTGCGGAAGGTGCTGCCGGTCGAGGGTCTGCCGACCGGCTACCGGCTGACGGTCGATCCCGACGCCGTCGACGCCGTCCGGTTCGAGCGGCTCATCGGCGACGCCGACGATCTGGGGCGGCTGCGTGCGGCCCTCGCTTTGTGGCGGGGCTCGGCCATGCAGGACGTCGGATTGCAGGACAGCGAGGCGTTCGACGCGGCGGTCACCCGGCTGGAGGGCCTGCGCCTGACCGCGATGGAGGACCGCTTCGACGCGGAGATCGGCCTCGGTCACGGGGCGAAGGTCGTCGGCGAGCTCACCGATCTGGTGGCCGCGAATCCGGTGCGCGAACGGCTGGTCGCCGCGCTGATGCGGGCGCTGGCCGCGGCCGGCCGCGGCAACGAGGCGCTGCTCGTGTACCAGCGGACCAGGGAAACCCTGGCCGACACGCTGGGTGTCGACCCCTCGCCGGAACTGTCCGAACTGCACGTCGCGTTGCTGCGGGGCGAGCTCGGGCGGCGGGAGGAGACCCGGCGGACCAACCTGCGCGCCGAGCTGACCAGCTACGTCGGCAAGGACGACGACGTCGCCACGGTCCGCGGTCTCGTCGCCGAGCACCGGCTCACCACGCTGATCGGCCCCGGCGGCGCGGGAAAGACCAGGCTGGCCACGGAAACCGTACGCACGATGCTCGACGACCTGCCCGACGGGGCCTGGGTGATCGAGCTCGCGGCCATCAGCGCCGACGGCGATGTGGCGCAGGCGACACTCGGCGCGCTGAAGTTGCGCGACGCGCTGCTGGGCGACGCCCCGGACGCGGAGCCGACGGACCGGGTCATCGCCGCCCTGCGCGAGCGCGAGGCGCTGCTGATCCTGGACAACTGCGAGCACGTGATCGAGCCGGCGGCGGAGTTCGCGCACCGGGTGCTCGGCGAGTGCCGGCGGCTGCGGATCCTTGCCACGAGCCGGGAACCGCTGGGCATCACCGGCGAGGCGCTGTGGCCGGTCGCGCCGCTGATGCTGCCGTTGGAGGACGCCGATCCAGCCGAGATCGAGGCCGTGCCGGCCGTCCGGCTGCTCCGGGACCGAGCCGCCGCCGTGCGCAAGGACTTCGTCGCTGACGCCCGCACCATGGCGCGGGTCTGCCGTGCGCTGGACGGGATGCCGCTCGCGATCGAGCTCGCGGCGGCCCGGCTGCGCACCATGTCCTTGGAGCAGCTGGCCAATCGGCTCGACGACCGGTTCCGCCTGCTGACCGGCGGCAGCCGCACCTCGCTGCCGCGGCACCGCACGTTGCGCGCGGTGATCGACTGGAGCTGGGAGCTGCTCAGCGACGACGAACGGATCGTGCTGCGCCGGCTGTCGGCGTTCGCCGGCGGCGCGAGCCTGGAGGCGGCCGAGCGGGTGTGCGACGCCGACGACGTGCTCGAGCTGTTGACGGCCTTGACCGAGAAATCGCTGGTGGTCACCTACGGCGACGACGCTCCGCGGTACCGGATGCTCGGCACCATCAAGGAATACGCGCAGCAGCGGCTGGCCGAGGCGGGCGAGGAGGAGCTGACGCGCCGGGCGCATCTCGCGTACTTCACGGAGCTTGCCGAGACCGCCGAGCCACATCTCCGCCGCGCCCAGCAGCTGGAATGGCTTGCGGTGCTTGAGTCCGAGCACGACAACATCGGCGCCGCCATGCGCGGCGCGCTCGCCGCCGGCGAGGCCGAGCCGGCGATGCGGCTCGCCGCGGCCGCCGGCTGGTATTGGTGGCTCGGCGGCCACAAGGCCGAGGGCAACGAGCTGATCATGGCGGCGGTGGCGCTGCCGGGCGAGGTCCCCGACGAGATCGTGGCCGTGGTCTACGCCTACGTCACGATGTTCGTGGTGTCCGGCCGGAGCGACCAGTTCGAGGCGCAGGAATGGATCCGCAAGGCTTCTGATGTCGGCCGGCGCGTCCAGAGCCGCCATCCCGCGCCGAGAGTCGTGCCGTCGCTGATCCGGCTGCTGGAACCGGATGGGGCCCTGACCGCGTGGGAACCGTTGCTGGTCGACGAGGATCCGTGGGTGCGGGCCCTCGGCCGGCTGCACTCCGGCAAGATCAGGATCCTGCTCGGCGACGGCGGGCGGGATGCGGACGCATACCTGGAGCAGGCGCTCGACGAGTTCCGCGCGATCGGCGAGCGGTGGGGAATCTCCTTCGCCCTCAACGAGTTGGCCCATCGCATCGCCATGCGCGGCGACTTCGCCGGCGCGTGTGCGTACTACGAGCAGGCGATCGCGGTCGTCACGGAGACCGGAGCCTTCGAGGACATCGTGTCATGGCGGGCGGAACAGGCCCAGTTCTCCTGGCTGGCCGGCGATCCGGAGTCGAGCGCGGCCGCCATGGCCGAGGCGCAGCGGTACGCGGAACGCGTCGCCTGGCCGGACGCGTTGGCCGAACTTGCGCTGGCCAAGGCGGAGCTCGCGCGGTGGGGCGGCGACAACGAGCAGGCGCGGCGGCACCTCGACGTCGCGACGAAGGTGTTGGGGGCCAAGGCGGAGCAGGGAAACTCGCGGTCGGTGATCGAGGAGCTGCTGGGCTACCTGGCCGAGGACCTGGACGAGGCCCGTGCGCACCATGCCGCGGCGCTGGAGGCCGCGTCCCGGGCCGGCAACTCCGTCCAGATCGCCCGGGTGCTCGTGGGCATCGCCGATCTGGCGCTGCGCCGCGACCAGCACGAGCAGGCCGCGCGGCTGCTCGCGGCCAGCGCCGCCGTGCGCGGGCTGCCGGATCTCTCCCAGCCGGACGTGGCCCGGATCGGGCAGGCGACGCGAAATCGCCTCGGTGACACGAAGTTCACCGAGGCGACTGGCGAGGGGGAGCGGGCGGCCTGGCCCGAGCTGGTGGCGGTCACGCTCGCTTCTTGAACGTCGAGGACGCCCAGAGGTAGCCGACCAGCGCGATCCCCACGCACCAGGCCAGGGCGGCGATCACGTCGCTCGTGGCCGGGGCGCCGTTGAGCAGGCCGCGCAGCGTCTCGATGATCGGCGTGAACGGCTGGTACTCGGCGAACTGCCGGACGCCCTGCCCCATCTTGTCCGCCGGCACGATCGCGCTGCTGAAGAACGGCAGCATGACCAGCGGCACCGAGGCCAGGCCGGCGGTCTCCGGGGACTTCGCCGCCAGGCCGAGGGCGACCGTGAACCAGCCCGTCGTGAAACCCAGCAGCGCCACCATGCCGATCACGGCGAGCCAGTCGAGCGGACTCGCCGCCGGGTGGAAGCCCAGCAGGAACGCGACGCCCACGATTGCCGCCATGGCAACTAGATTCGTGAGCAGGCTGGCGACGACGTGCCCGGTCAGCACCGCGTCGCGGGACACGTCCATCACCTTGAAGCGGTTGATGATGCCCTTGGTCATGTCGGAATTCACTGCTGTGGCAACGGATCCCAGGCCGTAGCAGACGGCCAGCAGCAGCATGCCCGGGGTGGCGTAGTCGACGTAGTCGACGCCCACGTTGAACGCGCCGCCCAGGAGGTAGACGAACATCAGCATGACCACGACCGGCATCAGGACCGCGTTGAACACCGAGGTGGGATTCCGGGCGATGTGCTTGAAGTTGCGGCGCAGCATCACCGTCGAGTGGGACTTCATTTCGCGAGCACCTCCGTGGTGTGGCCGGTCAGGGCCAGGAAGACGTCATCGAGATCGGGCGTGTGGACGGCGAACCCGTCCGCGTCGAGCGAGTGCTCGTCGAGGCGGTCCAGCAGGCCCCGCAACGACTTCGTGCCGCCGTCGCTGGGCACCCGCAGCGTCAGGGCCTCGTCGTCGCGCGTGCTGCCGGCGATGATCCGAGCGGCCGAGTCGAGGTCCGCGGCGGTGGCGAAGCGGAGCCGGACGTGTGTGCCGGGGATGCGGCGCTTGAGCTCGTCCGGCGTGCCCTGAGCGACCAGGCGGCCCTGGTCCAGCACCGCGATCCGGTCCGCGAGCTGGTCGGCCTCCTCCAGGTACTGGGTGGTGAGGAAGATCGTCACGCCGTCGGAGACCAGGTCGCGGATGATCGTCCACATGGTGCGGCGGCTGCGCGGGTCCAGGCCGGTGGTCGGCTCGTCGAGGAAGATGATCCGCGGCTTGCCGACCAGCGTCATCGCCAGGTCGAGCTTGCGGCGCATGCCCCCGGAGTAGGTGGACGCCGGCTTGCGCGCCGCGTCGACCAGGTCGAACCGTTCGAGCAGCTCCTCGACGCTGCGCTTGCCGGCCTTCCGGTTCAGGTCGACCATCAGCTGCAGGTTCTCGCGGCCCGTCAGCAGTTCGTCCACCGCCGCGAACTGGCCGGTGACGCCGATCGCCGCCCGTACCGCGTTGGGGTTGGTCGCCACGTCGTGCCCCGCGACGCGGACGGCGCCGCCATCGGCCGTGATCAACGTGGTGAGCACGTTCACCGTGGTCGTCTTGCCGGCCCCGTTCGGGCCGAGCAGGGAGAACACCGTGCCGGCGGCGACGTTCAGGTCGATGCCGTCGAGCACCGTCTTGTCCTTGTAGGCCTTCCGCAACCCGGAGGCCGTGATCGCTGGCTCTGTCATGGGAACCACTGTCAGCGGGGCGGCTGACACGGCCCTGACACGGCGCCGCCACGGTGTCCGAATCCTTCAATACGGCGCGGGCGCGGCCGTGGCAGGGTGCATGTATGACCTTCGACCTCGGCCGCGCCACATCGTTCATGGCGGCCCACGCGCGCATCCTCGACCGCCGGCGATTCGCTTCGGACAGTGCCGGTGTGCTGGCGGCGGTCGACGCGTACTGCAATGCGGACGGCGGTTACGGGTGGGGTCTCGAACCCGATCTCCGCGCGCCCGAGAGCCAACCCGGCGGTGCGCTGCACGCGTTGGAGGCGATCGCGGACGCTTCGGCTTCACCCCACACCGTCGCCCTGCTCGACTGGCTCCTCTCGATCACCCTGGACGACGGCGGGTTGCCGTTCGCGCTGCCCGTCGCCGATCCCACCGCGTGCGCACCGTTCTGGGTTCAGGCCGACCCGCACACGTCCTCGTTGCAGATCACCGCAGCCGTTGCCGCCCAGGCGCATCGGGTTGCTCGCCGGGACGAGCGCGCGAGGAATCACCCTTGGCTCGCGACAGCGACGAAGTACTGCTTCGGGGCGATCCAGGACATGAACGAGCCCCCGTTCGCGTATGTCCTGTCGTTCGCCCTCCAGCTCCTCGACGCCGCCACGGACACCCATCCCGAGGCGCACGAGCTGCTGCGTCACCTCGGCCGCTTCGTGCCCGCGGACGGGGCGATGCCCGTCGTCGGCGGTGCCGAGGGCGAAACGCTGCACCTGCTCGACTTCGCGCCCGAACCCGGCCGTCCGGTGCGCGGTCTGCTCGATCCGGACGCCGTCGTCGCCGACCTCGACCGTGTCGCGAACGGCCAACAACCCGACGGCGGCTGGGCCGTCGACTTCTCCAGCTACTCCCCGGCGGCCGCAATGGAATGGCGGGGTTACGCGACTGTCCGCGCCGTCACGACGCTCCGCTTGAACGGCCGCTGATCACCACGGGACCGTCTTGCCGTAGCGGTCCAGGAACTGGAGGCCGTCCGCGCCGGCCTGGGCCTCGAGGACGTCGACCACCAGCGGCATGGTCTCGTCCGGGTCGAGCGGGGCGTCCGGGCCGCCCAGCCGGGTCCGGTTGTGGCCCGGGTCGATGAGCAGCTTCGTGTGGCCGTCGTCGGCGTGGCGCGTGGCGTAGCTGCGCATCAGCTGGTTGAGGGCGGCCTTGCTCGCCTTGTACAGCTCGTAGCCCGGCTCGGTGTTGCCGGCGATGCTGCCCTGCTCGGACGACATGACCGCCACGGTTCCGCCCGGTGCGACCAGTCCGCGCAGGGCTTCCAGCGTCCTCAACGGGCTCAGCGCGTTGGTGATCATCACCTCGGTGAACATGTCGGTCGGGACCTCCGTGATCGGCAGGTCGCCCTGGTCGATCGCGGCGTTGACGAACAACAGGTCCAGCCGACGGTCGGCCAGCCGCTCGGCTAACCCGGCCAGCTCTGCCGGGCTGGTCATGTCCAGAGATTCGACCGTCAGTCGCTCCTTCCCGGGCAGCACGGTGCCCCGGGTCGTGGCGGTGACGTGCCAGCCCCGTCGGAGGAACTCGTCGGTGAGGGCGAGACCCAGCCCTCGGGAGGCTCCGACGATCAGGGCGTGGCGGGCAGTGGCGGACACAGTGACTCCTTCGCTGTCTAGACGCAACGTTGCGTCTAGACAGTGACTCCTTCGCTGTCTAGACGCAACGTTGCGTCTAGACAGTAGCGTAGAGCGTGCCGCTGGCCCGCGGGAATTGTCGGTGGTTGCTTGTTGGCCGCTCACCGCTCCCGGAACAGGACCTCGATGTGCATGATCCGGTCGTGGACGACGTCGATGTTGAGCATGCCTTCCTCGGGCAGCAGTGCGATCATGCGGTGGCCGTAGCCGTAAGGGGTGCCGGGCGGGTGTTCGGCGGTGTAGATGCTCCGGCAGAAATCGTCCCCACAGTCGCAATAGGCGACGAGCGGGACGAACAGCACGGAGACGGCCAGGGAGAATTCGCCCTCGGCCCGCAGTAGCTCGGCCAGTTCGGCGATGAGTTCGGGATGGGCGTCGCGGACAAGCGTCACGGCGAGGGAGGGTAAGCGCGAAAGACGGCCGCAGACAGCGATTATCGGGCCCGGGCGGTGGAGTCGCGGATGGTGAGCGTGAGCGGAGCGGTGACCTGGGTGGGGTCGGCGCCGTTCATGTCGGCGAGCAGGGCCTGCACGGCGAGGCGGCCGAGCTCCTCGGCGGGGATGGCGACGGAGGTGGCCTCGGGGGAGAGGTAGCGGGCGAGGTCGACGTCGTTGAAGCCGACGAGGGAAAGCTGGGTGGGAACGGCGATGTCGAGCCGGGCGCAGGCTCGGTAGAGGGCGGCGACGAGGATGTCGTCGTCGCAGAAGAGCGCGGTCACGTCGGTGCGGCGCAGGAATTCGACGGCGCGGAGGGTGGCCTCGTCGATGTCGAACGGGGAGCGGTAGCGCCAGTCGGGGCGCAGGCGGATGCCGTGACGCGCCAGCTCGCTGGTGAGGAACTGCTCGCGCAGCTGGAAGGTGCGCCGGTGCATGTCGGCCTGGGCATGCCCGATGCGCCGGTGGCCGAGGTCGTGCAGATGCGTGACGACGGCGCGCATGGCGGCGGGGATGTCGATGTCGACGGCGGACCGACCGGCGGGGTCGGGGCATTCGACGAAGACGACGTTGTCGACGTCCTCGGCCAGCCGCGAGGTGACGGCGACGGGCTCGGCGTAGACTACGGCGCCGGCGAACATGCCGATCTTGCTCATCTCGACGAGCCGGTCGGCCCAGTCCCGGTCGGACACGGTGTCGACGAGCAGCACGGCCATGTCGGCGTCGCGGGCGGCCTGCTCCGCCCCGAGCAGCACCCGCCCGAAGTACGGGTTGCGCACGTCGGGCACGGCGAGCGCGAGCACCTGCGGCCGGCCGCCGCGAAGGACTCGGGCGGGCCCGCTGGGCACGTAGCCGAGGGCGGCGGCGGTCTGCTCGACCAGCGCGCGGGTGCGGTCGGAGACCCGACCGGCGGCCCGGCCGGAGAACACCAGCGACACGGTCGTCTGCGAGACGCCGGCCGCGCGGGCGACATCGACGCTGGTCACGGACCTGCGCCTGGTCACGCGTGTCCTCCCTTGACGGCTCGTCCCCGGCGCGGCTAGCTTGCCACGTACTACGTAGTACCCACGGTGAGGACTCGCCAATGACGACGGCTACCCGGATCGACTGGACGCGTGAGCACTGCCGGCTGCTGCGGGCGATCCGCGACGAATTCGCCCGGACCCGACCGTTCGAGGGCAAGACGATCGGCACCGGCATCCACATCGAGGCCAAGACGGTCGCGCTGCTGACGACGCTGCGCGCCGGCGGCGCGCAGGTGGTGGCGACGGGCAACCTGAACTCCACGCAGCCGGCGGCGGTCGGAGCGCTGTGGGCCGAGGGTGTCACGGTGATCGGCGAGCCGACGAAGGACCAGGACGAGCACCGCGAATACCAGCGGCAGGTGCTGGCGGCGCGGCCCGACCTGATCCTCGACAACGGCGGCGACCTGTTCGCGCAGTACCTCGACGACCCGTACCCGGGGCTGCTCGGCGGCACCGAGGAGACCACCTCGGGCCGGATGCGCCTGGCGCCGCTGCGCGACCGGCTCAACCTGCCGGTGCTGGTGATCAACGACAGCCCGATCAAGCAGTTCGCCGAGAACGAGCGCGCGGTCGGGCAGAGCACGCTGGAATCGTTCCTACGCATGACGAATCGCGCCACCACCGGCGAACGCGTGACGGTGTTCGGCTACGGCGCGTGCGGCCGCGGCGTGGCGGACAACTTCCGCGGTGCGCACGCGAAGGTCACCGTGGTCGAGGCCGATCCCGTCACGCGGCTGCGCGCGCACCTGGACGGCTTCGAGACCCCGTCCCGCGACAAGGCCATCGCCGGCGCGAACTTGATCATCACCGTCACCGGTGCACGGGACGTGCTCACCGCGGCGGACCTGCCGCTGCTGCGGGACGGCGTGATCCTGGCCAATGCCGGGCACTTCCCGTTCGAGATCGAAGCTGCCGGTCTGCTCGAAGCAGCCGGGGCGGTCCAGGAGTACGAGGACGACCTCGCGACCCTGGAGCTGGCGGACGGCCGCCGGATCCATCTGCTGGCCCGCGGGCACATGTTCAACCTCGCCGGCCCGCGGGCCCTGGGCAACTCCATCGAGTCGATGGATCTCGGATTCGCCTTGCAGACCAGGTGTCTGGCGGCCGTCGCCACCGGCCGGGTCGACGCGGCCAGCTGTGTCGTGCCGGTGCCGGCCGACATCGACGCGGCGGTGGCAAACGCCTACCTGGACGACCGGTACTAGTAGCGGACGTCGGTGGCGAGCAGCGGCGGGTACACCGTGGACTCCTCACCGTCCACAGTGGTCCCGGCGAACTGGAGCATCGCCCGCTGCGCGCCGTGCATCGGTGCCGGGTAGTCGAGCACCGGCGCGGAAACCTCGTCCAGCACACGGAGCTGCTCGGGCGACAATTCGATCCGCAGCCCGGCGAGGTTGTCGACGAGGTGCTCCACCCGCCGCGCGCCGACGATCGGCACCACGGTGCCCTGACGGGCGCGAAGCCAGGCCAGCGACACGGCGCCGGAGGTGGTCTCCAGTTCACGGGCGATGCCGGCGACGGCCTCGATGACGTCGAACTCCTCCTCGGTGGGACCGCCGACGTAGGCGACGCGTTCGGAGTCGGACACCATCGCGCCCCGGCTGTACTTCCCCGACAGGAAGCCGTTCTTCAGCGGGCTCCACGGGGTCAGCGCCATGCCCTGGTCCAGCGCGAGCGGCGCGAGCTCGCCCTCGACGGTCCGCGCCAGCAGCGAGTACTCGACCTGCAACGCGATGATCGGCGTCCAGCCTCGCAGCAGCGCGGTGGTCTGCGCCTGGGCGGTCACCCATGCGGGCGTGTTCGAGAAGCCGACGTACCGGATCTTGCCGGCGCGCACCAGGTCGTCCAGCGTGCGCAGGGTCTCCTCGATCGGCGTGTTGCGGTCCCAGTTGTGCAGCCAGTACAGGTCCAGGTAGTCGGTGTTCAGCCGGCGCAGGCTCTCGTGCAGCTGGGCGATGATCGACGCCCGGCCGGCGCCGCCGCCGTTGGGGTCGCCGGGAAACATGTTGCCGAAGAACTTCGACGCCAGCACCACGTGCTGGCGGCGGCCCGGCCGCGCGGCGAAGTAGTCGCCGAGGATCTTCTCCGAGTGCCCGTTGCTGTAGAAGTTGGCGGTGTCGATGAAGTTCCCGCCCAGGTCGAGGTAGGCGGACAGGATCTTCTCGGACTCCTCGACGTCGCAGCCGGCGGAGCCGGGGTCGGCGCCGAAGGTCATCGCGCCGAGCGCGAACGGGCTGACCCGCAGCCCGGAGCGGCCGAGGGTGACGTAGTGGTCGAGCGGCATGTGAACGGCTCCCCGATGACTGGTTTCGTTGACCTCTTCATCGAACCTCGCGACCCGGCGCCGGCGGTAGAAAGATCCAGCCGACCTCTTGCCCGATCCTGCCGCTGACGCCCGGATCGGGTTGCCACGACGGCCGGCAGGTGCTGCCATGGGAGGCATGGTGCTGGACGAGATCCGCGAGCTGATCGCCAAGCATGCCCGGCCGAGCATGGAAACGCCGATCGACGGCCTGCTGGTGTCCAGTGTGGACAGTACTGAGGAGCACCACGACCTCACCGAACCGTTGCTGGTGGTGCTGGCGCAGGGTGGCAAGCGTTTGCTGCTCGGCGACGAGGTGCACGAGTACCGTGCCGGCGACTGCCTGGTGGTGAGCGCCGAGGTCCCGGTCAGCGGCCACTTCTTCGACGTCAGCCGGGATTTTCCGGCGCTGGGCGTGGGCATGGTGCTGCGCCCGGCCGCCATCGCCCCGCTGCTGCTGGCCGCGCCCACCGACCGGCGGGCGGCCCCGGCGATCGCGACCGGCAAGGCCGGACCGGAGTTGCTGGACGCCGTGCTCCGGCTGCTCCGCCTGCTGGACCACCCGGAGGACGCGCGGGTGCTCGCGCCGCTGTACGAGCAGGAGATCCTGTGGCGGCTGCTCACCGGCCCGCACGGCGCGTCGGTCCGCCAGATTGGGCTCGCCGACAGCGGGCTCTCCCTGGTCGGCCGGGCGATCCGCTGGATCCGGCAGAACTACGCCGAGCCGATCAGGGTCGCCGACCTGGCGCGGCTGGCCGGCATGAGCGAATCCGCCTTCCACCGGCACTTCCGCGCGGTCACCACGATGAGCCCGATCCAGTTCCGCAAGCTCATCCGGCTCCAGGAGGCGCGGTCGCTGCTGGTCGCGCGCCCCGGCGACGTCGCCGGCGTCGGCCACCTCGTCGGCTACGACAGCCCCACCCAGTTCAGCCGCGAGTACCGCGAACTGTTCGGTGCGCCGCCCGGCCAGGACGCCGCCCGCCTGCGCGCTGACAGCTCGTTCGCGGTCCGCGGCCTGCCCTAAGGGGTAATTTGGATGGACTGTGGCGAGCGGGCGAGGTTTGACTGGCCGCATGCGACTTCCCGACGGATATCGGACCGAACGCCCCGCGCCGACGGACGTGGCGGAGATCCTGGACCTGGTCCGTGCCAGCGACATCGCCGCCCTCGGCTATCCGGACGTGGAGGAGCACGAGGTGGCCGGCGTGCTGGCCGGGCCGGACAACGACCGCTGGCTGGTGCGGGACGCCGGAGGCCGGTTGGTGGGCTGGGGTTTCGTCGAGATGCCGGGGTGGTTCTGCGAGGCCTACGCCCGTCCCGGCGAGGACGCCCCCGTGCAGGAGGTGCTGATCGATCTGCTGCTGGCCGGGATCGCTGAGCGGGTCGAGGGGCCGGTGATCGTCCGGGCGGGGGCGATTCCGAGCGAAGAGCAGTACGTCAAGGTGCTCACCGGCGCCGGGTTCGAGCTGGAACGCCAGCAGGCGCGCATGAGCCGCCCGTTGACCGGCGACGAACGGCCGGAACCCGCCGCCGGCTACCGGGTTCGCGCGGCGACCGCCGAGGAATTGCCTGCCTGCAACGACGTTCTGCGCACCGCCTTCGCCGATGACGTCGACTACGCGGCGACGCCGGGCCTGGTCCTCGAGGAGTGTCTGGTGGCCGAGGCGGATGACGAGCGCGCCGGCGTGCTGCTGTCGACGGCACCGGCCGAGGACACGAACGAGGGCTGGGTGAAGTGGCTCGGGGTGCGACCGGAGCACCGCAAGCGGGGAGTAGCCGCGGCGTTGCTCTCCACCGCCATCGCGGCCAATTCGGTGCTGGGGCGGCCTTCGATCGGACTCGGGGTCAACACGTCAAGTGCGACAAGGGCATTCGACCTGTACGAAAGACTCGGATTCGTCACGGTGTACCGATCGAACATCTACCGCCGCGCGGTCGAGGGACGCATCATCGGTACGTGACCGAGAACCCCGTCAGACAGCCGCGCCGCCCCGAGGACTTCGCCGTGTACTACGCGGAACGACCGCCGTGGGACATCGGGCGGCCGCAGCCGGTGATCCAGGCCCATGCCGGCGAGTTCACCGGAGCGGTGCTGGACATCGGTTGCGGCACGGGGGAACACGCGCTGCTGGCGGCGAGCCTCGGGCTGGCGGCGACCGGTGTGGACACTTCGCCGGAGGCCATCGAGCTCGCCCGGGCCAAGGCGGCCGAACGTGGTCTGACGGCCCGCTTCGAGGTGGCGAACGCCGTGGATCTCGGCGCCCTCGGCCAACGGTTCGAGACCATTGTGGACAGTGCGCTGTTCCACGTCTTCGACGACGCGGATCGCGTGCGGTACGTGGCGTCGCTGGGTGACGCGATCGCCGACGGCGGCCGATACCACCTGCTGTGCTTCAGCGACGAGCAGCCGGGGGAGTGGGGACCGCGCCGGATCAGTGAACGGGAGATCCGGGAGGCGTTCCGCGACTGGCGGATCGAGGTGCTGGAACGGGCCACCTTCGACCTGACGAACGTGGTGGCACAGGCCTGGCGAGCGGTGCTGTCCCCACGGTGAAAGCCGTTGTGCCGCGGGCGAAGTCCGCGGCACAACGGCTCGCCCGCGTCAGGACTGATCGAGCCCGGCCAGCGCCGTGGGCAGCGGACCCAGGTGCAGGACGCCGAGCCGCTGCGTGGCGCGGGTGAGAGCCACGTAGAGCTCGGCCGCGCCGCGTGGGCCGTCGGCGAGGATCCGTTCCGGCTCGACGACGAGCACGGCGTCGAACTCCAGGCCCTTGGTCTCCGACGCCGGCACCGTGCCCGGCACGCCGGGCGGCCCGATCACCACGCTGGTGCCCTCGCGGCCGGCCTCGTCCCGGACGAACTCCCCGATGGCGTCGGGAAGTTCGTCCGCGGCGACCCGCCGCGCCCACGGCCGGAAGCCGTTGGCGCGCACCGACTCCGGCGGCTGGACGGTGGGTGCGAACTCGGCCAGCACTGCGGCGGCGATGGCCATGATCTCCGCCGGGGTGCGGTAGTTGACCGACAGCGACCGGTACACCCAGCGGTCGGCCACGTACGGCTCCAGCATGTGCGCCCACGTCCTCGCGCCGGCCGCCGACCGGCGCTGGGCGAGGTCGCCGACCACCGTGAAGGACCGGCCGGGGCAGCGCCGCATCAGCACCCGCCAGTCCATTTCGGACAGTTCCTGGGCCTCGTCCACGACCACGTGCCGATACGTCCAGTCCCGGTCCGCCGAGGCCCGTTCGACCAGGTCGCGGGTGTCCCGCTCGACGAAGCGCTCGGCCAGCTCCCCGGCGTTGATCAGGTCCGACGCGTACAGGTGGTCCTCGTCGTCCATCGAGTCCGCGCGGCCGGTGAGCTGGCTGATCGCGGCGGCGGCGAACCGCTCCTCGACGCTGCGTTCCTGCTCGGCGGCCAGCTTCGCGGCCCGCTCGGCCGCCTCGTCACGACCCAGCAGGTCGACCAGCTCGTCGAGCAGCGGCACGTCCGCCACCGTCCACGCGTCGCCCTGGGATCGGAACAGCGACGCGTCCGCGCCGGCCGCGCGGAGGCGTTCCGGCGACGCGTAGAGCGACCCCAGCAGGGAACCCGGCGTGAGGACCGGCCAGAGCGCGTCGATCGTGTCGTTGAACGTCTCGTCGACGCTGAGCTCTTTGAGCAGGTCCTTCCGCATGCGTTCCCACTCGACGCCGTCGGCCCTGGTCAGCCAGCCGCGGCCGATCTTGCCGAGAGCCCGCTCGGTGAGCACGTAGGTGACGATGTCGATGAACACCTTGCGGGCCTCGTTGTGCGGCAGGCCGCTGGCCCGCGCCTCCTCCTGGGCCCACTCGGCGATCGGGGCGTCGATCCGCACGGTGGTGTCGGCCAGCGCGATCTGCACCGGCTCCTCGGGCAGCCGCTGGCGGTCGGTGACGGCCGCCTTGAGCACGTCGAGCATCGTCAGGGAGCCCTTGAGCCTGGTCACCTCGGGGGAATCCTCGGCGGTGACGTGCAGGCCCGGCACGAGGTCGCCGGTGGTCACGAACACCACGTCCGACTCACCCAGCGACGGCAGCACGCGGCCGATGTGGTTCAGGAAGGACGGATTGGGGCCGACCACCAGGACGCCGTGCCGCTCCATGCGTTCGCGCTGGGTGTAGAGCAGGTACGCGACGCGGTGCAGCGCCACGACGGTCTTGCCGGTGCCGGGGCCGCCCTCGATCACCAGCACGCCCGGATGGTCGAGGCGGATGATGGCGTCCTGCTCGGCCTGGATGGTGGCCACGATGTCGCGCATGCCCGGGCCGCGCGGGGCGTTGACCGCCGCGAGCAGCGCCGCGTCGCCGCGCTCGCCGTCGCCGGGCCGGCCGAACACCTCGTCGGTGAAATCGACGATCCGCCGGCCGCGGGTGTGGAACTGGCGGCGCCGGCGCATGTTCTCGGGATTCGCGCCGGTCGCCACGTAGAACGGGCGCGCCGCCGGGGCGCGCCAGTCCAGCAGCAAAGGCTCGTAGTCGCGGTCCTCGTCGAAAATGCCGAGCCGGCCGATGTAGGCGATGTCGCCCGAAAGGGTGTCCAATCGGCCGAAGCAGAGCCCGTTGTCGGCCACGTCCAGCCGCTTCGCCTCCCGCGCCAGCGCCCGGACCTCGTCGTCGCGTTCCAGCAGGGTGCCGCCGGTGCCCAGCAGCGCGGACCGGTGACCGGCCCGCACCCGCTCGCGCTCGGCGTCCAGGCGCTCGTAGAGGTCCGCCACGTAGTCGCGCTCGGACCACAATTCGTCCTCGTACCCCTGAGTTGACACATGCCCCTCGCAGCCCCTAAGATGAAATTACATCGGCGAGACCTCCAGTATTTCCGGAGGGTACGCCGATTTTTCATTGTCCACCGTGTGTCAAGCGGCGAATGCGTACGCTCTTCCGCGTGGACGAATTCGTGGTCGGTCCGGAGACCGATATCCCGCTGGCGGAGCTGCTGGAACTGTACGGGGCCGTCGGCTGGACGGTGTACACCGACAAGCCTGAGCTGCTGGCCGCCGGCGTGGCCGGCTCGTCCTACGTGGTCACCGCGCGCCGGACCGGCCGGCTCGTCGGCCTCGCCCGCGCCGTTTCGGATGATGCCACCATCTGCTACCTCCAGGACGTGCTCGTTCACCCCGACGCCCAGCGCCGGGGCATCGGCGGCGCGCTGGTGCGGGCGGTGCTCGACCGGTACCGGTCCGTACGGCAGAAGGTGCTGCTCACCGACGACGAACCCGCGCAGCGTGCCTTCTACGAAGCCCTCGGCTACGCCGAGATCCGCGACTTCGGGCCGGGCACGCTGCGCGGGTTCGTCCGCTTCGACTAGGTCAGGGCGCCTGCGTCAGGAAGAAGTCCTGGTTGTCGTTGTAGTTCTGGTACCACAGGTCGATGACGTTGCCGGGGTTGAGGCCGCGCCCGTAGTCGTCCAGCCACAGGCCGGTCTGCCGGTTCTGGTAGCGCCAGCTGATCAGGATGCCGAACACGTCGTAGTTCGGGTAGTTGTTGAAGATCTCGGTGGGGTGGCTGTTCGCGTCGCAGTACTGCTGGACCAGGCCGTGCCCGGCGACGCCGTCGGTGTCCAGGCACAGGCCGCTGTTCTTGTTGCGCAGCAGGAACCCCAGGTAGGTGCCGTACGGGTCGTAGACGCCGTCGAAATACCACTTCTGTTCGTTGCCGCCGGTGTTGTACCACTGGATGACCGGCGCGCCGGGCCAGGTTTCGGAGTCGGCGACGGCCATCGCCATCGAGTCGGGCGTCGGCGCGATCCAGTACGCCGTGGTGCCGTGGCTGACGGACAGGGCGGGCGCCGCGTTCGCGGTGCCGACGGTGCCGAAGGCGGCCAGCGTCGTGGCGGCCGCGGCGATCACGCCGGCGGCGACTCGCCGGATGTGCTTGATGTTCAAGGGTTCCTCCCCGGGTTCGTGGTGACGGCCAAGACGCTAGGCAGGGCCGCCGGGCCGCCCGCTGTAGCGCGGGCGCGGCGGCAACGGCGCTGGTCACGACCCGTGGGCGGCAAGAAGCGGCAACTCCGGGCGGCAATCGTTGACGTGATGGCAGATTCGCCGCGCGGGCCGTGTCGCGGGGAGAATGTGGCGGTTGCCGGCCCGGGCGGGAGAGTCGCATGGTGGATGGTGGGGCCTCGCTGCGACTGCTGCGGTTGGCGGCCGGCCTCAACCAGCGGGAACTGGCGGCGCGGGCGGGCATCAGCGTCCGCGCGGTGCGCTATCTGGAGAGCGGCGGGGTGACCCGGCCGCGGGCCGATTCGCTGCGCCGGCTCGCGGATGCGCTCGGCGTCGGCGTCGACGAGCTCGTGGAAAGGCTCGGCGGGGCAACCGAAGAAGAGTCTTCCGGGCAGACTCGGCTGCGGATCGGCGTGCTCGGCCCGCTGCGCGTGTGGCATGACGACGTCGAGCGCCCGGTGCCGTCCGCGATGCAACGGCTGCTGCTGAGCCTGTTGGCGATCCAGGCCGGCCACACGATCGGCGTCGGGGAGATCGTCGATCTGCTGTGGAGCGAGCGGCCGCCGGCGACCGGAGCGCAGCTCGTGCAGACGTATGTGGCTCAGCTGCGCCGATTGCTGGAGCCCGGGCCGCCGTGGCGGGTACTGCGGCACGTCGGCGGCGGCTATCAGCTCGCGGTGGAGTCGGATGGTCTGGATCTGGCCGAATGCCGGGATCTGGCCGCCCGCGCGCGACAGGCGTGGGCCGACCAGGCCGCGGAACCGGCGTGGCAGCTCTATCGGGAGGCGTGGTCCTGCTGGCGCGGACCGGTGCTGGCCGGTGGCGAGCCACGGCTGCTCGACCATCCGGCGGTGGCGGCGGTGACGCGGCTGCGGGTCACGATCGTCGCGGAGTGGGCGGATGTGGCGTTCGCGTTGGGACATCCGGGAGATGTCGTGTCCGCGTTGCGCACGGTTTGTGCCGAACATCCCTTGCACGAGGGTCTCGCCGCCCGGCTGATGGTCGCGCTCGCCGGCGACGGGCAGCAGGCCGCGGCGCTGGACGTGTTCGAACGGCTGCGGACGTGCCTGGACGAGGAGCTCGGCGTCGCGCCCGGAGCCGAGCTGCGCGCGGCGCATCTGCGGGTGGTACGGGGACATCTGCCGCCTCCGTCGTCGACTTCGGCAGTGACGACGCCCCGCCAGCTACCGGTCGACGCGTCGTCCTTCGTCGGCCGGCATGAGCATCTGCGTCAGCTCGACGCGGTGTTGGCAGCGAAGGCGCCGGTGGCGGTGATCACCGGCATGGGAGGCATCGGCAAGACGGCATTGGCCGTGCGTTGGGGAAATCGCGTTGGAGAGCGGTTTTACGGCGGTCAGCTGTACATCGATCTCCGCGGCCACAGCGTCGACCGGCCGCTGCTGCCGCGGGAGGCCCTGGCGCACCTGTTGCGCGGTCTCGGCGTGCCGGCCAACCGGATGCCGGACGACGAGGCGCAGGCGGCCGCGCTCTACCGCAGCCAACTCTCGCAGCGCCCGGTCCTGGTCGTGTTGGACAACGCCGCCGACACCGAGCAGGTGCGGCCGCTGCTGCCGGGCGGACACGGCTCGCTCGCGCTCGTGACCAGCCGCAGCGAGCTGGGCGGGCTCGTTGCTCGGGAAGGCGCACGGCTGGTGCGGCTGGACGAGTTGACCGCCGAGGAGGCCACCGCCGTCCTGACCGAGACGATCGGCGTCGACCGCGTCGGCGACGAACCGGACGCCGCGGCGGAACTCGGGCGGCTGTGTGGTCGCCTCCCGCTGGCGCTGCGCATCGCCGCCGCCAATTTGGCCACCAGCCCCCGCCTGCGCATCGGCGACCACGTGGCGCGGCTGGCCGCGAACCCCTTGACCGGACTGGCCGTCAAGGGGGAGGCGAGCACCGCCGTCCGCGCGACTTTCCGGCTCTCCGTCGACGTCCTGTCGGCGGCACGGCGGCGGGCCTTCCGGCTGCTGGGCGTGGTGCCTGGTCCGGACATCGGCACCGCCGCCGTCACCGCGCTGCTCGGAGCCCCCGATGACCTGGATACGTTGGTGGCGCGGCATCTTGTCGCCGAGCCGTCGCCGGGGCGGTACCGAATGCACGACCTGCTGCGCAGTTACGCCGCCGAACTGTCCGAAGAGGACGTTGCCGACCGGGATGCGGCGCTGCTGCGCCTGGCCGAGCACTACCGGCTCCGCGTCACCGACGTCTCCGACGCACTGTATCCGTTCCTCTTGCGCACGCCGGGAATCCGACCGGGCGGCGAGGGATTCGCCGACGCGGCCGCGGCGTTCGCGTGGATGGACGCCGAGGCAGCGAACGTGCTGGCGCTGGTGAACCGGCTGAACACCGTCGGCCGCCACGGCATCGCCTGGGAGATCGCGCACCTGTCCGGCGGCTACTTCGCAATGCGGATGGACGCCCTCGGCTGGCGGTCCATCGCCGAGGCAGGCGGGGTCGCCGCGCACGCCGGCGGCGGGGCGATGGAGCGGGCCATGGCCGAGCTCCAGCTCGGCATGTTGTCCTCGCTGCCCGGCCGGGCCCAGCGGTCCGCCGAGCACAGCGCCCGCGCCGCCCAGCTCGCCGGCGAGGCCGGGTGGATCCAGTGCCAGGCCGTCGCGCTGAACAACCTCGCCGGCTTCCACTGGATGGCCGGCCGGGTGGACGACACCATCGACCAGCTGGCCGAAGCCCTTGTCCTGCACCGCAAGGCGCGCCGGCGGGCCGGCGAGGCCGTCACCCTGGCCAACCTCGGCGCCGCCCACGCCGAACGCGCCCGGACCGTCGGGGATCCCGCCGGTCTGCGCCGGGCCAAGGCGCTGCTGGACGAGGCGCTGACCGTGCACCGCGACATCGGCGACCGCCGCAACGAGGCCGAGACCCTGCGGCTGCTCGCCGAGGTGCACCGCGACCTCGGCGACCTGCCGCTGGCCCGCACCCTCGCCGTCGCGGCGCTCACCCTCGCGCGCGAGACCGGCGACTCCCGGACCGAGATCGGCTCGCTCAGCTCGCTGGGCACCATCGAGGTCCGCGTCGGCTACACCGTGGCCGGCCTCGGCCACCACGACCAGGCGCTGCGGCTGGCCATCGCCAAGAACGAGCAGAACCTGCACGCCCAGGCCCTGCTCGACCAGACCGACTCGCACATCCAGCTGGGCCGGGCCGAGTCCGCGTTCTTCACCGCCCACGACGCCATCGCCATCGGCCACCGCACCGGCACCTGGCTGTTCGCCCAGCGGGCCCGGCGGCTGCTGGCCCTCATCCCGCCGACCGGCGACCCCGCCGACGCGCCACCAGGGCGATGACCATCCTGGTTGGCCAGAGGTTGCCCCACTCGCCGCTGATGAGGCGCCAGCAGCTCTCCGACGCCAGGAGCAGCACCACGCCGGTGCCGAGGCCGGCGAGCGACCCGTACCACCGGATGGCCTGGCCCAGCACGACGATGCGCACCGCCCAGTCGATGATGGCGAAAACCGTCATGCCGGCGGTGCGCCAGCGACGACCCCGTTCCCCCACGGCGGAAAGCGTCTCACACCCGGTTCCGTCCCTTCTACGATCGGCCGGGTGATCAGGTACGGGAACAGCCCGGCGCTGGAACGCCTGGAATGGATCCTCGCCGGCCTCGACGGTACGGACGGCTGGGGCGAGGACGCCGCCGACGTGCTGGCTCCGGCGTTCACGGCGATGGTCATCCCGCAGCAGTACGTCACCATCACCCGCCACCGGTCCGAGATCTACGCCCCGGTCACGGTCCAGGGCCTGGACGTCGACGACACCGTCGCCAGGGCGAGGATTCGCCGTCACGACGGGGAGATCGACGTGGTGACGTGCAAGGTGGAGGCGGCCGAGCCGCACCGGATCGTGAGCACGTGGGTGCAGGGCCTGGTGCCGCAGGGGCTGACGCCGAGGCTGCCGCAGGAGTTCGCCGACCACACGTCGAACCGGACAAAAGCGAAGCTTGTGGTGTTCTCCGGCCTGCCGGGAAGTGGCAAGAGCACCCTCGCGGAGGCGGTCGGGGCGGAGCTGGGCATCCCGGTCTTCGCGACGGATTGGCTGCTGGGCGCGCTGACCCCGTTCGGCGGCAGGCACTTCCGCGACCAGTTCGGCATCGCCGAGGAGCTGCTGACGACGCTCGCGTTCAGGCAGCTGAACGTCGGCCGGTCGGCGATCCTCGACCACCCGACGGAGGAGGTCGCGACGAGGAACCGCTGGCGCAGCCTCGCGGGCGCGGGTTTCCGGGTGGTGCACGTGGTCTGCTCCGATCCCGACGTGCACAAGGCCAGGGTCGAGGGCCGCAGCCGCGGCATCCCCGGCTGGCACGAGGCCGGCGACTGGGCGAACATCCGCCGGCGCCAGGGCACGTTCCCCGACTGGCGGGGGGAGGCGCTCGTCGTGGACACGATCCGCCCGCTCGATCAGACGATCGCCGAGGCGCTGGACCACATCACCCGCGACTGACCTGGTCAATCGGGGAAACCAACCGTGAACGTGTCGCCCCGCACGTTCTCCTGACGCCCGCCTCCCGCTAGCATTGGTCTGAACCATTGGACCGACCCGTCGGGGGCCTCAGATGGAGATCGTGATCGTGCCGGACGCGGCGGCGCAGGGCGAGCTGGCCGCCGGCGCCGTCGCCGACCTGCTCGACCGCAAGCCCGACGCGCTGATCGGCGTCGCCACCGGTTCCACCCCGCTGCCCGTCTACGAGGCCCTCCAGCGCCGCCGGGACCGCGGCCTGAGCCTCGACCGGGCGCGGATCTGCCAGCTCGACGAGTACGTGGGCCTGCCCGTCGGCCACCCCGAGTCCTACCGCGAGGTGGTCCGCCGCGAGGTGCTGGACCGCCTCGGCATCTCCGACGACCGGTTCATGGGACCGGACGGCTCCGCCGAGGACGTGGTGGCGGCCTGCGCGGCGTACGAGGCGACGCTGAAGAACGCCGGCGGCGTCGACTTCCAGCTGCTGGGCATCGGCACCGACGGCCACATCGGCTTCAACGAGCCGATCTCCTCGTTCGCCTCCCGCACCCGGGTCAAGACCCTCACCGAGCAGACCCGCGTGGACAACGCCCGGTTCTTCGACAGCCTCGACGACGTGCCGCAGCACGTGCTGACCCAGGGCATCGGCACCATCATGGAGGCTCGCCACCTGGTCCTGCTGGCCACCGGCGAGTCCAAGGCCGAGGCGGTCGCGCTGGCCGTCGAGGGCCCGCTGGCGGCCATCGTGCCGGCGTCGGTGCTGCAACTGCACCCGCACGCCACCGTCATCCTGGACGAGGCGGCGGCGAGCCGGCTCAAGCTGGCCGACTACTACCGCTCCACCTACCGCACCAAGCCCTCCTGGCAGGGCATCTGAACGGTGAGGCCCCGCCGGCGCTTCGCACGGTTGCTGGACTTCGATCGGCCGCCACCCACCGCACCCACCACCGAGCCCGATGCGGCTGATCGAAATCCGGCAAGGGCGAGGCGTCGGCCACCGAGGGGCCGAGCCGCGACGCCGAAGGCGGCGCCATGAAACTGTCAGACCTCCTCGCTACGTTCGAGGACATGGCAGAGACGACTCTCGACATCGTCGTCACGGACGAGCCGGATCCGGCGCACGTGGCGGCTATCGCGTCCGGGTTGGACGAGTTCAACCTGGCCAAGACCGGTGCGACCGACCGGAGAACGTTGGCGGTGCTGGCCCGCGACCCGGGCACCGGCGACGTGGTCGGCGGACTCACGGGGCGAACATCCCTCGGTTTGTGGTTCGTCGACCTCCTTCACCTCCCGCCCGAGCACCGCGGCTCGGGCCTGGGCAGCCGGCTCATGCGCGCGGGCGAGGCCGAGGCGGTGCGGCGGGGCTGCACGGCGGGCGTGGTGTACACGATCAACTTCCAGGCGCCCGGCTTCTACGTGAAGCACGGCTGGCAGGTCTTCGGCGAGGTGCCCAGCGGCGACGGCGTGAGCCGGATCTTCCTGTCGAAGGTGTTAGGCGAATAGACGCGACCGGGGGGATACGCGTTCCGGCCCTGTCGGTGCGGCGATGACCACGACGCGATGGCGGCAGCGCGGTTGGCGTCTGTCCAGCGGGACGGCACGTGCCTGTACCTGCACCGTGGATTCCTGCGGCCCGATTACCGAGGGCGGGGCGTCGGCTCGGGCCTGCTCGTGCGGGCCGAGGGCCGCATCCGGGAACTGGTGGCACAGCAGGGAACCGCGGTGCTCGGCGCGAGCGCGGCGCCTCCGAAGTGGAGGCGACGGCGTTGCTGCTGGATGTCGGCTACCACCGGGTGTTCAGCCTGGTGGAGTTGGAACTGGCCGACCTCGGGCAGCTGTCGGACGACAGGACGTTTCGGTTCTGACCAATCGGCCCGAGCGACAACCACGCCGCCTGGAAGACGGTCGTCGACTCCTACGCCGACGCCGACTTCATCCCGGAGTGGATCCGACGTGTTGGCGGGGCGTCTGGGAGGGCGCGCAGCTGGTCGGCGTTGCCTTGTGCGCGGTGAAAGGAAAGGTGGGTGAGATTCAGGAACTGAGTGTGCGAACTGAATACCGGCGTCGCGGGCTCGGCCGAGCGGTGCTGCTGGACGGCCTGCGCTGCCTGCGCGAGCACGGCGCGGTGACCGCCCGGCTGTACACCGGGACGGCCAATCCGCATCGGTCCTACGACCTGTACGAGAGCGTGGGATTCCGGCGGCGCAACGAGTTCGTCCGCTACCGCGAGCCCCTCTAGACGATCGGCGTCGCCGCCCCGCTGACGGTGACCCGCGGGTCGGCCGGGTCGAGGTCGACGGTCAGCGTGCTGGGGCGGCCCATGTCCTCGCCCTGGTGGATGGTCAGCCGCACGGGCTCGGTGACGCGCTCGGTGGCCAGCAGGTAGCCGCCGAAGGCCGCGGCCGCCGCGCCGGTGGCGGGGTCCTCGATCACGCCGCCGACCGGGAACGGGTTGCGCGAGTGCCAGACGGTGTCGCTCTCCGGCCAGATGAGCTGCACGGTGGTCCAGCCGAACCGGGTCATCAGCGTGGTGAGGCCGTCGAAGTCGTAGTTCAGCGACGCCAGCCGCGCCCGGGTGGACGGCACCAGCACCAGGTGGTGGTTGCCGGCGAAGGCGACGTGCGGCACGTGCTGGCTGTCGAGGTCGGCCGTGGACCAGCGCAGCGCGACCAGCGTCTCGGCGATCTCCTCCGGGGTGGCCTCCCGGGACGAGGTCGGCACGCTCGTGAGGCTCGCCCGCGTGACGCCGTCGTCACCGATCGTGGTGGTGACGGGGATCTCACCGGCCTGCGTGTGGAAGAGCAACTGTCCGTGACCGTCCCGACCCGCCAGCGCCACCGCGGTGGCGATGGTGGCGTGCCCGCAGAACGCCACCTCGGCGAGCGGGCTGAAGTAGCGCACCCGGTACCCGTCGTCCGTCCCGGTGACGAAGGCCGTCTCCGAGTACCCGACCTCGGCGGCGATCTTCTGCTGGTCGGCGTCGTCCAGGCCGGTGGCGTCCAGCACCACGCCGGCGGGGTTGCCGCCGGCGGGCGTGGTCGTGAACGCCGCGTAGCGCAGCACGTCAGTGGTCATGCCGGCCATTGTCCCGTATCTAGACCAATCGGGTTCGTTAATGGGGCAGGGCCCTGCGCCAACCAGGTGAGCCGGACCACATCGAGGGGCAGACATGTGGGGCCCGTCCAGCGATTCGGGTAGCGCGAGCGGACCACACGATCGATAGTCAACATGCGGAGCGGGAAGGGGTGATCGCCGATGGCCGGTGTGATCACCCGAGCGGCCGCGGTGCCCCGCGCGCCCGTGCGGCTCTGGCGCTTCGCGCGCAAGTTCGGACGGTCCACGCCCGGTCGGCTGACCGGCATCGCCGCCGGGCTGGTGTTGCTGTCCATCGTGGTCGGCCTGGTCACCTCGACCGGCGTGCAGGGCAAGAGCGACGAGGTCCGCGACCTGGCCACCAGCGCGGAGCCGCTGAGCGTGGCGGCCCAGGACATCTACCGCGCGCTCCAGGACGCGGACGCCACGGCGTCGAGCGCCTTTCTGGCCGGCGGCATCGAGCCGGCGGCGACCCGGCAGCAGTACCTGGCCGACATCGCGCAGGCGACCTCCGCGCTGACGCTGGAGGCCGGCACCCAGACCGCCGGCAATCCGCTGGAGACCTTGTCCAGCCAGCTGCCGATCTACACCGGACTGGTGGAGACCGCCCGCGCCAACAACCGGCAGGGTTTCCCGGTCGGCGCGGCCTATCTGCGCGAGGCGTCCGGCCTGATGCGGTCCACACTGCTGCCGGCCGCCGAGCAGCTGTACAAGGCGGAGAACGCCCGGCTCACCGCGGAGCAGGACACGGCGACGACCTTCCCGATCGGGGAAGTGGTGCTGCTGCTGATCACCTTCGGGCTGCTGTTCGCCGTGCAGTGGCACCTGCTGCGCACGACCAATCGCCTGATCAACACCGGCCTGCTGGTGGCCAGCGTGGCGGCGGCGGTCGCACTGCTGTGGACGTCGGCCGCGATGACCGCGGTGACGCTGCACCTGGACAGCGCCGAACGGGACGGTTCCGACCAGGTCGCGGTGCTGGTGCAGGCCCGGTTCGCGGCCGTGCAGGCGCGGGCGGACGAGACGCTGACGCTGGTCGTGCGCGGCAACGGCCAGAGCTACCAGACCGACTATCTGACGGCGGCCAACCGGCTCGGCGGCCGCGACGGAAACGAGGGCCTGCTCGGGCAGGCGCGGGCGATGACCAAGGACCCGGCCGTGCGGTCGATGCTGGACAACGCGATCCAGGCGCAGCAGGCGTGGCTGACCGTGCACCGCCGCATCCGTGACGCCGACAACGCCGGTCAGTACGGCCAGGCCGTGCAGGACAGCATCGGCACGAGCGCCAGCAGCAGCGGCACCCTGTTCGCCGACCTGGACAAGAACCTGGTGTCCGCATTGGACAGCGCCCGCGCCGCGTTCAACCAGGAGGCCTCGGCGGCCGACGCGTCGCTGACGCTGCTGCGGCCCGGCTTGATCGTCCTCGCGGTCGTGATCGGCGTAGCCTCGGGTCTCGGGATCTGGGAACGGTTGAGGGAGTACTGGTGAAGGCGGCGGTCCTGGTCACCGCGCTGGCGTTGGCGCTGGCGGGGTGTGGATCAGGCCTGGCCGTGCCGCGGGACAGCTCGCCCTCGGCGGCCATGCCGCAGCCGCCCGGCGTCGCCGGCTCGCCCGCGCCGACGACCAGCAGCGCGCCGGACACCTCCTGCGACGCCACGGCCAGCCTGCGCCCGAGCGGCCCGCTGCCGCCGCCCGGCCAGATGCCGACGAACTCCACCATGGACCGGATCGTCCAGCGCGGCCGGCTGATCGCCGGCGTCGACCAGAACACCTACCCGATGGGCTTCCGCGACCCGGTCAGCGGCCAGGTCGAGGGCTTCGACATCGACATGCTGCACGCCGTGTCGGAGGCGCTGTTCGGCGACCCGAACCGGATCCAGTTCAAGGCGATCACCTCCGCCGACCGGATCCCGGCGCTGCAACAGGGGCAGGTCGACATCGTGGCCCGCACCTTCACCATCGACTGCGCGCGGGCCCAGCAGGTCGCCTTCTCCACCGTGTACTTCTCGGCCGGGCAGCGGGTGCTGGTCGACAGCAACTCCACCGTCGCCGACATCGGCGGCCTGGCCGGCAAGAAGGTGTGCGCCACCAAGGGATCCACCTCGCTGGAGGCGCTGGCCGAGGTGTCCTCGCATCCACAGCTGGTGTCCGTGGACAACTGGACCGACTGCCTGGTGCTGATGCAGCAGGGGCAGGTCGACGCCACGTCCACCGACGACACCATCCTGGCCGGGCTGGCCGCCCAGGACCCGTACACCAAGGTGGTGGGGCCGACCTTCGCCGCCGAGCCGTACGGGCTGGCGGTGCCCAGGACCGACACCGACTTCGTCCGGTTCATCAACGCCGTGCTGGAGAAGATCCGCGCCGACGGCACCTGGACCGCCGACTACAAGCACTGGCTGGGCGACCGGCTCGGCCCGGTGCCCCAGCCGCCGACCGCGCGTTATCAGGACTGAGCCATGCCGACCGAACAGTGGGATCCCACCGCCGCCGGGCTGGCGCCGACCGGGCACACCGACGAGGTGTGGCGGCCGTCCAGCCAGGGCTCCAGACCCTTCACCGGGCCGTCCATCGGCCGCGGCGGCCTGGGCGCCGGGCTGGTGGAGGTGCCGCGGGTGCCGTACCGGGACCCGGCGACCGCGGTGCTGGACGACCCGGTGGTGGCGGAGAACAAGCGGTTCTGCTCGCACTGCGGGTCCCGCGTCGGGCGCGGCGACGACGGCGTGCCCGGCCTGACCGAGGGGGTGTGCCCGCGCTGCGGGACGCCGTTCTCGTTCGTGCCCAAACTGCGGCCGGGCGAGGTGCTCGGCGGCCAGTACGAGGTGCTGGGCTGCCTCGCGTACGGCGGCCTCGGCTGGATCTACCTGGCCCGCGACCACAACGTGAACGACCGCTGGGTGGTGCTCAAGGGCCTGATCGACACCGGCGACCCGGCCGCGATGGCCGCCGCGGTGGCCGAGCGCCGGTTCCTGGCCGAGGTCGAGCACCCGAACATCGTGCGGATCTACAACTTCGTGCAGCATCCCGATCCGGTGACCGGCACGATGATCGGCTACATCGTGATGGAGTACGTCGGCGGCAACTCGCTGCGCGAGCTGGCCCTGGCCCGGCGGCGGCCGGACCGCCGGATCGAGCCGATGCCGCTGCCGCAGGTGCTCGCCTACGGGCTGGAGATCCTGCCCGCGCTGGGGTATCTGCACGGCATCGGCCTGCTGTACTGCGATCTCAAGCCGGACAACGTGATCCAGACCGACGAGCAGCTCAAGCTGCTGGATCTCGGGGCCGTGCGGCGGATGGACGACTACGAGAGCCCGCTGTTCTTCACCGCCGGCTACAGCGCGCCCGAGCTGGGCCGGCGCGGACCGTCCATCGCGTCCGACCTGTACACCGTCGGCCGGATGATGGCCGTGCTGAGCTTCGAGTTCCCGGAGTACCGCAGCACGCGCAAGCACTCGCTGCCGGGGCCGGACGAGGTGCCGCTGTTCGAGATCTTCGAGTCCTACCACCGGTTCCTGCTGCGCGCCACGCACGACCAGCCCGAGCAGCGGTTCCACTCCGCCGAAGACATGGCCGAGCAGCTGGTGGGCGTGCTGCGTGAGGTCGTGGCGCTGGGCGGCGAGCAGCCGCCGCCTCGGCTGTCCCGCATGTTCAGCACCGAGCGCCGGCCGTTCGGGCCCCGTGACGAGCTGCTGGCCCCCGAGCCGCACGAGGTCGCCGTCGGGCTGCCCGTGCCACAGGTCGACGCCGGCGACCCGTCCGCCGGCTTCCTCGCCACCGTCACCGGTGTCGATCCCGTGGCGATGATCCAGAGCCTGGACAACGCCCCGACGGTGACGCCCGAGGTGCTGCTGCGGCGGGCCCGGGCGCTGATCGACCTGGAGGACCTGTCGGCGGCGACGTCCGCGTTGGACGATGCGGCCGAGGACGTGCCGGGGGACTGGCGGGTCAGCTGGTACCGGGGGCTCGTCGCGATCGCGCAGACCAAGCCGAAGGAAGCCAAGGTCGCCTTCGACGCCGTCTACGACATCCTGCCCGGCGAGCCCGCAGCCAAGCTGGCCTTGGCCGTCAGCGCCGAACTGTGCGGCGATCACGGCGCCGCCGCGCGGTACTACGAGCTGGTGTGGCGGACCGACCACGGCTACGTCAGCGCCGCCTTCGGGCTGGCCCGGACGCGGCTCGCGCAGGGGCACCGGTCGTGGGCCGTGGAGATCCTCGACTCCGTGCCCGACAGCTCCAGCCAGTACCTGTCCGCGCAGATCGGGGCGCTGAAGGTCCGGATCCGCGACCGGCGGCCGGCCGAGCTCACCGTCGCCGACCTCGTCGAGGCGGGCAACCGGCTGGACCGGCTCGTGCTGGACGTGCAGAAGCGCACCAAGCTCGCCGCCGACGTGCTGGGCACCGCCTTCGACTGGGTGCTCGCCGGCAAGCCCGGCGGCGACCACGGCGTGAGCACCGTGCTGGGGGTGGAGCTCACCGAGCGCGGGCTGCGGTTCGGGCTGGAGGAGTGCTACCGGACGTTGGCCCGGCTGGCCAGCTCGGTGACGGAACGGGTCGCTCTCGTCGATCGCGCCAACGCCGTCCGCCCCCGCACCGTGCGCTAGCGAGCGTCACCTCTGCGCCGTCGCACGCGGCGGGCTGCCGGTCGGGCTGCTCGCCAGGGTGGCGATCAGGACGCGGCCGGGAGTGGTGAGTTCGGCAGGAACGCGCTGTGCCGCCGTCGCGGGGCCGGTGGCGCGTACGAGGCCGGCATGCGCGAGGTGGCGGGCGGCGCTCTGGTCGCAGCAGGCCAGACCGTCGATGAACAGGTCGGGTTCGCGGCTGCCGGTGGTCTCGGCGCGGCCGGCGGCGACGGCGTGGAGCATCGCCAACTCACGTCGAGAGATGCTCACACGCGCCGGCATGGTGGTGGACACGGTTCGGCTCCTCGGATCGACACGTTTTCCGCTGTGCTGCCGGAGATCGTCTCCGGAATCAGCGACACCAGAATGCTGTTGTGCCCGATCCGAGTCGACGACCTTGAACCAGGCGGAAAACTCGGCGGCCACAAGTGGACCGGCAACGGGGCGACCGCGAAACACCCGTCAGGCCGTAGCGCGGGCCGCGCGGCTGCGCCACGCTCACGCGGCAAGCCGCATCCTTGTCGGACGAGAGGAGAGGACTCGGCTATGGCGTCCCAGCCGCTCACGTTTGCGCCGGGCGACGACCCGATCGGCCGGGTGCGCGAGTTCATCGGCAACCCGGCGCTGCGCGCCTTGGTCGAGCAGTTCGGCGGCAGCTGGCCGGCGGGAGAACTGCCGGAGATTCTGCGGGCATTGGTCGAGTTCTCCGCCGTGTGGGACCAACGTCGGGGCGCCGGCCGGCTGGACATCCAGGACGACGCCGACTTCGACCGTGAGCGCGCCATGGCTGCGGTCGAGCAGCTCGGCCTCCGCGACCCGGCGCCACCACAGGAAAGCCGCTACGACTGGGTGCTCGTGCTCGGTGGCCTGGCAGCAGGATGCCGCCGGCGAACCATGTACCTGGTCAGGCTCCTGGTGGAGGGCGCCATCGAGACTGCCGGCGTCTGCATGCTCGGCTCGTTCCGTGACCTGCGGACGGACGAACTCACGGCGACCACCCGGTTCGCGACGAGCGCTACCACCGAAGTGGACCTGCTGCTGGAGTTGGCCACGCGGGAGTTCCGGTCCGAACGGGCGTGGACGATCCAGGTGGACGGCGATCGGACAGCGACGCCACGCCTGGCACAGCTGCACGCGTGGCGGGTCGGCAAACCAGAGCTGCACGTGTTCGCTGCCCTCAGCAGCCAGCCCGAGCGGCGGGCCGCGAACACCGCCGACACCTACGAGCAGGCTGCCCGCACACTGATGTTCCCCCCGAAAACGCGACTGCTGGTGGTGACAACGCACCTGTATGCGCTGTACCAACACTTCGATGCCGTTCGAGTGTTGGGTCTACCGCATCAGCTGAGCGTCGAAACGGTCGGCACACCGCCGGAGGCTCGCGGCAGGACCTGGTCCACCACCTGGTACCTGCAGGAAGTTCGCAGCGCTCTGCGGGCAGGCCTGCTGCTTGTCACCGCGGCCGAGTCACGGCGGCCGCCGCGATGAGCGATGTCGTCGGGAGCGCACTCCAACCAACGAACATGAACTTCTGTCACGTCTGGTTCCGGCACCCCCCGGATGCACCGGAACCAGACGCGCGACAGGCATGTCAGAAGTGACACGCCGTCAGGTGCGCCGGCCCCGGTGCTCCCCGCTGCCACCGGGACCGACCACAACAGACTGGCGCGTGGCCGATCGGTGGTCGACAACGTTGAACGAGATGGAAAACTCGTTGGCGAGAAGCGGTCACCCGGCAAGGCGGCAGGACCCGCGCGGGCTGGATGTCAGTTCCTGAGCCGTGTGGCGCGGACGCGCGGTCACGCCCCCGACAGCCACCGCCGGTCCCCGGAGGCCGGGCGGAACAGCGTGCCGTTGGTGATCTGTTGGTGGCAGGTGTCCAGCAGTTGTTCGCCCAGAGGGGTCACGACGTGACGTACGACGTTGCCGCGCCGGACGCTGCAGATGAGGCCGGCCTGGCGCAGCACGGTGGCGTGCTTGCTGGCGGCGGCAGGTGAGGCGTGAATGCACCTGGCCAGGTCGGTGGTGGAGCGCGGCACGCGCAGTGCACACAGGACCTGTGCTCGGGTGCCGCCGAGGAGGCTGGCCAGCGCGGTCGGATCGTCGGCCCTGACGGAGGCGTCGGTGATGGGGTAGACCAGCACCGGGGGGAGTTCGGGGTCGACGAAGGGCACCGGAGTGCCCCAGCAGAAGTACGAGGGGATGAACGTCACGCCGCGCCCGCGCAACTGGATCTCGCGGTCATGGGGAAAGTCGGCGTGCAGGACGGGTGGGGCCCATCGAAAGCAGCCCGACAGGTTGTTGAGCAGTCCCTCGACACCTGTGGCCGCGATGTCCTGGGTCCGCACGGTTCGGTCGTTGCGGACCGCCCGGTCGATGCCGGACCAGTGCGGGGCCAGGACCAGGTCGTGGTACCAGGACATCGCGTCCCGCAGCGCGCGCACCGCGTCGAGATCGCCGGCGGCGAGCCGGCCGATCTCGGCCGACGGCGTTCGGTCGAGAAAGGGCGACGTCAGCTCGATGGCCAGCCGCCTGGCCGGGGTGCTGAGCACGGTGTCCAGCACGGCGGTGAAGTCGTCGGTGTCCTGGTACGGCGTGAGGAAGTCCGGGAAGGGGCCGTGCAACGGTTTCAGCTCGGTCAGCACGGCGAGGTGTCGGCGGCTGGGCGGGGTGCGGTTCAGGCGCTCCAGCGCCGGCGTTCGCCACAGCGCGTGCCTGGACGGGACGTGGCGGTGGCGCAGGGCATCCAGGCTGAGAACCAGTTCCCAGGTCGGGTGCGGATGGGTGGCGATTCGGGTACGCGCCAGATCGTCGGCGGTGAAATGCAACCGCAGTGTCATCTCGACCCCATGTCGCGGTGTGGCCAAAGAGTTTTCCCTCTCGTTCAATAGCCTTCCACCTCGTTCAATGCTGTGGACCGCCGATCGGCGCAACGGCGCGCTGCTATCGCTAATCCCGACGTGTCAAGCGGGTCGTCGAAATCGGACACGACAGTGACGCATTGTGGCCATGCCGACGGGGCAATGCCGCGGAATCAAGGTTCCGTCGGTGCCGGAGTTCGTCGGACCCGCAGAAGCCCAGCCAGGAAGCGCATGCGAGATTCGGGCTTACTCCGTTCGGATTCACTCATCGCTTCCCGGTCGAATCACTCGATCGCATCACACTCGATGGTGGGCTGCTGCCGACGGCAGGAATTCGGAATCTTCTCCGAAGACCTCTCGGCAGTTCGAGGTCGAACCGAGAACAACCCCTCGAATGCTTGACGGGCCTCGTCAAAGCGGAGCTTTGCGGGTTGTTTCTACCGCGGGGGTGCCAGGCCCTGGGGGACAGCATGTGACATCAAGAGGCGCCCACGAGGAGGGGGATGATCAGGGCGATCAACACCGTGAAGACCCACATGGCGGGGGCGGCGCCGCGGATCTGGTCGCGGCGGGCGACGGCGCGTTCGGCGGCGGCCTTGCTGCGGGTCTGCCACCACGGGTTGGCGCGCGCCTCGAGCCGGTGGTAGACGGCGCCCAGCGCCGCGCCGTAGGCGAGATGTCCGACGAGGGAAGGGAATCCGGCGGCGATGCCGGCGGCGCTCCAGTCGGTGGGGGTGCCGGTGAACAGCGGCAGCAGGGTCAGATTGCCCAGCACCCACCAGAAGAAGCCGTACGACAGGCCCCAGCCGATGCCGGACGTCAGGTCGAAGCTGCGGCGGCGGAACAGCACGGCGTAGGAGACGCCGAGGATCTGGGCGATCACCATGTGCACGACGAACCCGGCGACGGGGGACTGGGAGCCGATCATCCTTGCCACCAGAGGGAATTCGCCGACGGCGACCATCACCACGGTGAACACCAGGCCGCCGGCGAGGCCGGACAGGGCGCCGTAGCCGAGCGCCAGCAGCCCGCGCCGGCCGGCGGCGTCGGCGCGCACGAGCCGGATGTCGTCGGTGAACAGCACCTTCGCCAGCAGCCCGAGCCATGTGTACAGCACCGCGACGCCGGCCCCGAGCAGCACGTACGCCGGCATGAGGTGGGCATCCGCGGCGGCGGACTTCTGCGACCAGTCGAGGGTTACGTCGAACAGCAACGGTTCCACCGTCAGCGCGGCGAAGACCCACCACGCGAAACCGTAGACGGTGCCGCGGATGAGGGCGGGCCCGGTGCTTTCCGGCGAGAACAGCAGCGCGTAGCCGGCGCCGGCGATGAGCCCCTCCCACGGCAGACCGAGCGCCAGCCCGATGGCCAGACCGGCGACCAGCCCGCGCAGGATCTCGGAGCGGGACGGCCGGTGCCACAACGGATCCGTGTCCTGCTGGAGCACAACGAACGCGATGCCGGTGACGGCCCCGTACAGCAGATGCCCCATCAGACTGGGGAGCAACGCCTGCGCGCCGGCAAGGTTCCAGGCAACCGGCTTGCCGAGCAGCAGCGGCAACAAGGTTTGCGGGCCGAGGAACCACCAGAACGCGCCGTAGATCAGGCCCCAGAACACGGTCTCGCCGGCTCGCGGCCGCTGCCGGGCCATCAGCAGCAGCCCGAATCCGGCGCCGAGGATCGTGGCGATCACCATGTGCACGGCCAGACCCACGACCACGTTGTCGGTGTGCACGATGGAGGCGGCGGTGGCCAGCTGGCCCTGGATCGCCATGGTGGCGCCGAAAGCCGCGCCGCCGGCGAGCCCGGCCAGCGCGCCGGAGATCATGGCGTCGCGGGCCCGCATCGACCCGGCCGGGATCGGCGCGACCGGGTCGGCCTCGGCCGGAGCCGGAACGGGGCTGCCAGCCTTCTCTTCACTGATACCAGTGGCCGGCGCGTCGAGCTCGCTCATCGTGCCCTCACCTTCGAGCGGCGCGGCGCGGCCGACGTGACCACGATGTCCCGGGGGAACACCAGATCCAGCGTCCAGTCGAACAGCACCCGCAGTCGCTTCTCCACTCCAGGCAGCTTGGACAGGTAGATCCCCCGCCACAGCAGCCACGCCACGAGCCCGGCGAACCGCCGGCCCCGGATCTCGGCGGCGGCGGTCCGATGCCCCAACGCCACCAGCACGCCCACGGTCCGGAACCGGAACTCCAGCGGCGAACGGCCGGCGACAACGAGAGCGACGTTGTCGGCGACGGCCTTGCCCTGGCGGAGAGCATGTTGCGCGGTGGGCGGGTAGAACTCGCCTTCCCGCAACGGATCGGGGATCCGCGCGCAGTCGCCGACGGCCCACACGTCCTCCAACCCGATGGCCCGCAGCGAGGTGTCGGTGGCGAGGTCGGGGATCAGCGGCGTGGGCTTGTTGCCGGCGGTCCACACGAACGTGCGGGTGGGGATCAGCTCGTCGTTCCCCAACCGCACCAGGTCCTCGGCGGCCTCGGTGACCCGCATGTTCAGCCGGTGCTCGATTCCCCGCGCCGCCAGGCGTTCCATCGAATACGCCGCGAGCTCTGGCCCCAGCTCGGGCAGGATCCGCTCGCCGGCGTGCACCAGCACGAACCGCGGCTCGTCGGGGGCGATCCCGGGGTAGTAGTGCGACACGCCGTGCACGAGGTCGAACAGCTCGGCGACGGTCTCGGTGCCGGCGAATCCCGCGCCGGCCACGACAAACGTCAGCAGCTCGCGGCGGGTGCGCGGATCGGTCTCCCGGTCGGCGGCCTCCAGCATGAGCAGCACGTGGTTGCGCAGCTCGATGGCGTCGGCGAGATTCTTCAACGGGAACGAGTGCTCGTCGATGCCGGGCAGCCCGAACGTGTGCGGCACGGAGCCGACGGCGAGCACGAGATGGTCGTAGCGCAGGGATTCCCCGGAATCCAGCACGACCTCGCGCACCGCCGGATCGATCCGGTCGACGCGGCCGTAGAGGAAAGTGGTGTGCGCGGCGGCGGAGCGGATCGGGGCGCTGATGTGCGCCGGCTCCAGGGCCCCGGACGCGACCTCCGCGAGCATCGGCGTGAACAGCAGGAAGTTGGAGTCGCTGACCAGCGTCACATCGAGCTTCGCCCCGCGCAGCACCAGCTTCTCGAACCGCTGCGCGGCGCTCACGCCGGCGAACCCGCCGCCCACCACGACAATCCGCGCGCGCTGCTCGGGCCACTGTCGGACGCGTTCCTTCAACGCCCAGGCGCCGGCCAGGAAATGCAGCAGGAATCCGGTGAGCCCGCCGTGCAGGATGTCGCCGACGAGCTCCGGATACGTGCGCGCGGCGGACGCCGCCGACCAGGTCGGCAGCTGGCCGTGCACCAGCGGCTCCACCGTCAGCGAGTACACGAGCCAGCCGAGGGTGCCGAGCAGGACGCCGGCCGAGGCGGTCATCGCCAGGCCCTGCCGCGCGCCGCGCGCGACGGCCCCCAGCACCACGCCGATGACCAGCGCATATGCGACGAACGTGAGCCAGCCGGGGAATCCCGCCACCATGTGCTGCGTGGCCATCAGCACGCCGACCGGCAGCGCGGCCACCAGCCCGGCGACCGCGCCCCATCCGAGCGTCATGCGCACCCCCGGGATTACGCGAAAGGACTTCTGGAAGTTCAATCCCATCGCGCTGTCGGGGGGCGGGGCAATCCGATCGGCGCTTACGAACCGCGAACGGCTTTTGTCAGCAATTCGTAAGAGCGCAGCCGGTCGTTGTGGTCGTGCAGCATGGTGGTGACCATCAGCTCGTCGGCCTGGGTCTTCTCCAGCAGCTCCTCGACGCCCTTCGCCACCGTGTCCGGGCCGCCGATGATCATCGACCGGGCCCGGTCCTCGATGAACAACCGCTCCAGGTCGCTGTACTCGTAGGCGGCCGCCTCCTCCGGCGACGGGAAGAGCCCCGGCTTGCCGCTGCGCAGCCGCAGGAACGACAGCCCGCTCGGCCCGGCCAGGTACCGGGCGTGCTCGTCGTCATCGGCGGCGACGACCGCGGCGGCGACCATCGCGTACGGCTTGTCCAGCACGGCCGACGGCCGGAAGGCGTCGCGGTAGAGGGCGAGCGCCGGCAGGGTGTTCTCGGCGCTGAAGTGGTGGGCGAACGCGAACGGAATGCCCATCAGACCGGCCACCTGCGCGCTGTAGCCGGACGACCCCAGCAGCCACAGCGGAGGCTGGTTGCCGGGCGCGTTCACGGCGATGACCTTCTGGTCGGCCGTCGGCTGCTCGAAGTAGTGCAGCAGCTCGGCCAGCTGCTGCGGGAAGTCGTCCGCGGACAGCGGCGCGGTGCTGCGGCGCAGCGCCTGCGCGGTGACGCCGTCGGTGCCGGGCGCGCGGCCGATGCCCAGGTCGATGCGGCCGGGGTGGAACGCCTCCAGCGTGCCGAACTGCTCGGCCACCACCAGCGGCGGGTGGTTGGGCAGCATGACGCCGCCGGAGCCGACCCGGATCGTGCTCGTCGCCGCGGCCACCTGGCCGATCAGCACCGCCGGCGCCGAGCTGGCGATGCCCGGCATGTTGTGGTGCTCGGCCAGCCAGTACCGGTGATAGCCGAGGCGTTCGGCGTGGCGGGCCAGGTCGAGGGTGTTCTGGAGCGCCTGGGCGCTGGTCGAGCCCTGCGACACGGGGGCGAGGTCGAGCACGGAGAGAGGCACGTCGGTCACGTCAACGTGCAACGCCGCCCTACCGCGGGGTAATCCCGGGACCGACGGAGGTCACATGTGGTGGTGATCGGCGTGGTCGTCGGGCGCGCCGCCCATCATGCGCAGCATGTCCCGGCCGCCGCTGCGGAAGAACCGGACCACCAGCACCGCCCCGAGCGCCAGGAACACGATGTTCAGCCATGTCGTGTAGTTCCACGAGATGCCGGCCTCGACCACCCGCGCCGAGCGGTCGGTCGGGGTCAGGCCGGTGACGCCGAACAGCAGCTCCACCAGGTAACCGGCGCCGACCGCGGCGGCATAGAAGGTGCCGAACACCAGCAGCGCCATCCGGGTGCCGTAGTACTTCCGGTAGATGGTGAGGATCGGCAGGATCATCAGGTCCGCGAAGACGAACGCGACCACGCCGCCGAAGCTGATGCCGCCGGTCCACAGCACCGCCGCCAGCGGCACGTTGCCGATGGAGCAGACGAAGCTGAGGATCGCCACCACCGGGCCGATGATCGGCCCCCAGATCGCGCTCAGCACCGGGTGCCCGGCCAGGAAGAAGCCGCGCCAGAAGTCGTCGGGCACCCAGGCCGCGACCGCCCCGGCGATCAGCAGGCCGATGACCAGGTCCCGCAGGATCGCCGCCCACTCCATCACGAACACGTGCGAGACCGCGGTGAAACCCTCACGGGACAACAACTTCCGGCCGTTGAGCGACATGTCCATCGCCGCGTGGCCCTCCATCGAGCCGGCGATGCCCTTGTCGGCCTGCTCGCGCGCCTTGGCGACGAGCTGCGAGCGCAGGAACAGCCGGAACAGCAGGGCGAGCAGCACGATCATGATCGGGCCGCCGACGAACTCGGCCACCGTGAACTGCCAGCCCAGCAGCAGCGCCAGGATCACGCCCAGCTCCACCACCAGGTTGGTGGAGGCGATCTCGAACGCCATCGCGGCGGTGAAGTTCGCGCCCTTGCGGAACAGGGCGCGGGCCAGCGCGACCGCGGCGTACGAGCACGAGGAGGACGCGGCGCCGAGGCCGGCCGCGATGGTCAGCGACCGGGGCGAGTCGTCGCCGAGCAGTCTGACCACAGTGGACCGTCGCACCACCGCCTGTACCACCGCCGACAGGGCGAAACCCAGGATCAGCGCCCAGAGTATCTCCCACGTCATGGAGCCCGCCATGGCCAACGCATCCACGATGAACATGCGGCGAGCATACCCCCTGGGGGTAATTTCGCCAGTGGGGTGAACCTCTAGGGTGGGCTTCATGAACGATCCAGTGCTGCTGATCACCGGCGGCTCCAGCGGGCTGGGCGCCGCCACCGCGGCCGCCGCCGCGCGGGCGGGATACCGCCTGGTCCTGACCGCCCGCGGCGTCGACCGGCTGACCGACTTCGCCGCTTCCCTCGGCGGCCCCGACCGGGTGCTGGCCCTGCCGTGTGACGTCGGCGACTGGGACTCGGTCAGCGGTGCGGTGGAGCACGTCGAGGCGACGTTCGGCCGCCTCGACGCCGTGTTCGCCAACGCCGGCAGCAGTGTGGGCACCTCGTTTCTCGGGACCGGCGGCGAGGATCCTTCGCGGTGGCGGGAAATGGTCGTCACCAATGTGTGCGGCCCCGCCTACACCGCCCGCGCCGCGCTGCCGGCGCTGGTCCGCAGCGGCGGGCACCTGGTGCTCACCGGCTCCGCGTCCGGCCGCGGCGTGCGGCCCGGCAGCCTGTACTCGGCGACGAAGTGGGCCGTCACCGGCCTGGCGCAGGCGATCCGCGCCGAATGCGTCGGCACCGGCGTGCGCGTGACGATCATCCAGCCGGGCCTGGTCGACACCGAGGCGATCCCGGCCGACCGCAAGGCCGATCCGAAGCTGGAGCCCGCCGACATCGCCCGGGCGGTGCTCTACGCGCTGGCCCAGCCGTCCACTGTGGACGTCAACGAGATCGTGATCAGGCCGGTCGGGCAGGACCCATTCAAATAGGACGCTGGCAAGTGAAGCTCTTTCGGTAGGCCAACGGTGAGACACCCACAGCCGCTGACAGGTGCTGGCGCAGCGAGGCGGTGGTGCCGAAGCCGGCGTCGCGGGCGATCCGCTCGACCGACAGGTCGGTGGACTCCAGCAGCTGCCGGGCCCGTTCCACGCGCTCGCGCAGCAGCCACTGGCCGGGGCTGAGGCCGGTCTCCTCGCGGAACCGGCGGGTGAAGGTGCGCACGCTCATCTGGGCGTGCCCGGCCAGCCGGCGCAGGTCGACCGGCTGGTCCAGGTGCTCGGACATCCACTGGCGGGTCGCCGACGTGCCGGCGTCGGCGACCTGCGGCACCGGCCGTTCGATGAATTGCCGCTGCCCGCCGTCCCGCCATGCCGGCACGACCACCCGACGCGCCGCGTGGTTGGCGACCTCGCTGCCGTGGTCGGTGCGGACGATGTGCAGGCACAGGTCGATGCCGGCGGCAGCGCCGGCCGAGGTCAGCACCTTGCCGTCGTCGACGAACAGCACGTCCGGGTTGACGCGCACGTTCGGGTGCAGTTCGGCGAGGTCGTCGGCGTGGATCCAGTGGGTGGTCGCGGTGCGGCCGTCCAGCAGGCCGGCGGCCGCGAGCACGAACGCGCCCGTGCAGATCGACACCCAGCGGGTGTGCGCCGGCACGGTGTCCAGAGCCGCCTTGAGCTCCGGCGGCAGCACGCGCGTCTCCATCAGCGGGCCCTCGTACGGGCCGGGGATGACCAGCGTGTCGGCGGTCGCGAGGATCTCCGGGCCGTGGTCGGGGAGCAGGCTGAAGCCGGCGGTCGTGCGGACCGGGCCGCCGTCGAGCGTGCAGGTCAGCGTCTCGTACAGCGGCCGGCCCGAGGCCAGCGACGCCGAGGTGAACACCCGGGACGCGATGCTCATGTCGAAGGCCACGACGCCGTCCAGCGCGAGGACCACCACCCGATGCGTCGCCGCCTTCTCTATCAGCATGGCCCGATTCTTGCACATAGTGACCCCCGGGCCACTCGAAAGAGTGGTCGCCGTCGACCAGCATTGCTCCTCGTGTTCAAGCTGCATCGGGCCTGGCTGGTCGCCGCCGTCACCTTCGTCGCGCTGGTCGGCGCGGCCGGATTCCGCGCGACGCCGGGCGTGCTGATGAATCCCCTGCACGACGAGTTCGGCTGGTCGATGGGCACCATCTCGGCCGCCGTCTCCGTCAACCTCGCCCTGTTCGGGCTCACTTCACCGTTCGCGGCCGCGCTGATGGAACGCTTCGGCATCCGGCGGGTGGTGTCCGTCGCGCTGCTGGTGGTGGCCGCCGGCAGCGGGCTGACCGTGTTCATGACGTCCAGCTGGGAGCTCATCCTGTGTTGGGGAGTGCTCGTCGGTCTGGGCACCGGCTCCATGGCACTGGCGTTCGTGGCCACCGTGACCAGCGCGTGGTTCGTCAAGCACCGGGGCGTCGTCACCGGCGTGCTCACCGCCGGCAGCGCGGCCGGCCAGCTGGTGTTCCTGCCGGTGCTGGCGTCCATCGCCGGCAACGTCGGCTGGCGGGCGGCGGCGCTGACCGTCGCCGGGGCCGCGCTGGTCGTGGTGCCGCTGGTGGCATGGCTGCTGCGGGACCGTCCCGAGGACGTCGGGCTGCTGGCTCTCGGCGCCACCAAGCCGTCGGTACGGCCGGTGATCACCGTCAGCGCCGGTCGACGGGCCGTCGAGGTGCTGTTCGCCGCCGCGCGCACCCGTAACTTCTGGCTGCTCGCCGCCGGTTTCGCCATCTGCGGGGCCACCACCAACGGGCTCGTCGGCACCCACTTCATCCCGGCCGCGATGGATCACGGCATGGGGGAGACCGCCGCCGCGTCGCTGCTGGCCCTGGTCGGCGTGTTCGACATCGTCGGCACCATCTTCTCCGGCTGGCTGACCGACCGCCTCGACTCGCGGGTGCTGCTCGGCGCGTACTACGGCCTGCGCGGGCTGTCCCTGTTCGCGCTGCCCAGCCTGTTCGCCGGCACCACCCACCCCAGCATGCTGGTGTTCATCGTGTTCTACGGCCTGGACTGGGTCGCCACCGTGCCGCCGACCGTGGCGCTGTGCCGGAAGTACTACGGGGTCAGCACCGGGCCCATCGTGTTCGGCTGGGTGTTCGCCTCGCACCAGGTCGGCGCCGCCTTCGCCGCCGTGGCCGCCGGCATCGTGCGGGACCAGCTCGGCAACTACGACCTCGCCTGGTACATCGCCGGCATCCTCAGCTGCGGCGCCGCCGTGCTGTCACTGCTCATGCTCGCCACCCGCCGCCGGGTGACGGCCCCTGAACCCGCACTGGCCGCCTGAAACCCCCCGCGAGTCGCGCGCTCAGGCACACCGAATGCAGGTTTCAGGCACATGTGCCTGAAACCTGCATTCGGTGGTTCCCAGAGCGCGACTCGCGGGGGTTGTCGTCAGGACTGGTGGCGGACCCGGTAGGGGGGCACCGAGTTGCCGGCGAGGGCCTCGGCGTCGATGGAGACCGGGCGGTAGCCGCTGGCCGGCAGCCGGGACTGCATCAGGGCGGTCGGGTCCGCGACCTCGTCCGCCCGGCCGAACAGGTAGGCCCACTCGTGCTCGTCCGAGCCGTAGTACGCGGTGGTGCCGAACACCTCGGTGAACCGCCGCCACGACGTGAGCAAAGTCTGGTTGCGCCACATGGTCTGGCAGCCGGCCTGCGTGACGACCACGCCGCCCGGGGCGAGGACGGCCTTGCACATGGTCAGGAACTCCACGCCGTACAGGCGGTTGTGCTGCGCCTCCTCCTCCCGCTCGTCGGGCAGGTCGACCAGCACGATGTCGTACCGCTGGTCGCCGTTGGCCGCGTCCACCAGGTACTGCCAGCCGTCGGCGTAGTGCACGCGCACCGGGCCGTCGCCGCGCTCGGCGCGGGCGAGCTCCTCGGTGGTGTAGCCGTACGGCAGGTGCTCGGCGCAGAGCTTCACGGCCTGGGTGTCGATGTCCACGTGGTCGACGCGGGTCGCGCCCGCGGCCACGGCCATCTGGCACACGACGCCCTCGCTGGAGCCGACCACCAGCACCGACTCCACCTTGTCGGCCAGCAGCAGCGCCGGCACCATCAGCGCCTCGTGATAGGTCAGCTGGCTGAACTCGGTGCTCTGCCGGTCGTTGTCGCAGAACAGCGACACGCCCTGCTCGGTGCGGGCGATGACGACGTGCTGGAAGGCGGTGTCGCCCTCAAAAAGCACCTCGTGCAGGTCCCAGACCCGGGTCAGGCCGTGGCCCACCGGCTCGTGGATCTGGCTGGTTCGTTCCATCGTGGTCACTTGCTTCTCACAATCTGCTTGTCTGGCAAGGGAAGTCAGTCGTCCTTGCCGCGGCGGATGGTCTTCGCGTGCACGACGGGGGTGCGCAGCGCCTCGGCGAGCAGCTGCACCGCGACCTCGGGTTTGGCCCGGTGGCCGCAGGTGAAGACGTCGACGAAGACCGACCCGATCTCTGGGTAGGTGTGCAGCGAGGCGTGCGACTCCGACAGCAGCGCCAGCACGGTCACTCCCTGCGGCTCGAACCGCTTGGAGGTCACGTCCAACACGGTCGCCCCGGCCTGGTCGAGCACGCTGGTCAGGATGTCGCGCAACAGGGCCTCGTCGTTGAGGAGGTCGGCGTCGATGCCTTCCATCTCGGCGAGGACGTGCTGTCCGGTGAACGACCCGACGGTCTGCACCGAGCCCAGTACTCCGGTCATCTATCACTCCCTACTGTTCCAGGTGAGAACAGACCTCCGGCGAGGTCTGCACGCAAAAAGGGGTCGTCGCTGCTCAGATGCAGTGCGTGGGCAGCGGCGCGAAACCGTTGAACGCTATGGAGGAGTAGCTCGCCGTGTAGGCGCCGGTATTGAGGAAGTCCAGCGCGTCGCCGGGTCGCAGACTCATCGGCAGGCGGTAGACGTTGTGCTGGTACAGCACATCGTCGCCGTCGCAGGTCGGACCGGCGAGATAGACCGGTCCGGTCTCACCTTCGCTGCCCGAATTCTCCTGGCGTGGCGTGGCCAGCAGATAGGTGATGTACTCGTTCTCAGTCTCCGCCAAGCCGTTGTACCGGCCCACGTCCAGGTACACCCAGCGCTTGTCGTCCACAGTGGACTTGCGGGAGACCAGCACCACCTCGGAGCGCAGCAGGCCGGCGTCGGAGACCAGGAACCGGCCCGGCTCCAGCACCAGCCGCGGCGGCGCGGCGAAATGCCTTTCCACGGAAGCGGTGATCGCCGTGGCGAAGTCGGCCAGCGGCGGCGCGGGGCGTGTGTAGTTGCCGGGCAGGCCGCCGCCGATGTTGAGCATGCCCAGCTCGACGCCCTCGGCCGCGAGCTTCGCGGTGATCTCCCCGGCCTGCTCGATCGCCGCGTCCCAGGCGCGCGGATCCAGCTGCTGCGAGCCGACGTGGAAAGACACACCCGCCGGCGTCAGGCCCAGTTCCGGGGCCCGCGCGAGGAGTCGGGTGGCCAGGTCCGGGGCGCAGCCGAACTTGTGGCCGAACGGCGTCAGCGAACCGGTGTCGGCCAGCACGATCCGGCAGAACACCGACGCGCCCGGGGCCATCTCGGCGATGGTCTCCAGGTCCGTGTCGCTGTCCGTGGTGAACAGCCGCACACCGCGTGCGTAGGCGTAGCCGATGTCGGCTCGCTTCTTGATCGTGTTGCCGTACGAGATGTGCTCCGGACGGGCGCCCTCGGCCAGGCACAGGTCGATCTCCGGCGGGCTGGCGACGTCGAAGCGCGCGCCCAGCTCCACCAGGAGGCGCACCACTTCCCGCGCCGGATTGGCCTTGACGGCGTAGTACAGCCCCGCGCCGTCGAAGGCCGCCGCGAGCTGCTGGTAGCGCTCGCGGATCGTCGCCAGGTCGATGACCAGACACGGGGTGGCGGGCTTCTCCCGCTCGAGGTACTCGCGGATACGGGCTATCGCCCCGGTCAGCTCCACCGCTGTCGGCGGAGGTGTCGCCGTGTCGACCGTTTCTGTCGGCTGCGGCGCCATGACGGCGAGGCTCTGTCCCATTCCGCTACGTACCTACCATTCTCGGGTCAGTGTGTGCGTCGACCCGTTCGCCGCTTGGGTGGTCACGATGCGCTGCGCATCGCGGCGAGTCATGGTAAGGCCTCGACGGGCCTGTTGGCGACCATCACCCCCAAGTGGGGCAATCCGGTCCGGGTGTCACCCCTCACACTCCGGTCCGTCCGGATGAACCACTCGCAACTAGAACGTGTGCAATGGTTGTGCGGCAAGGGAAGTTGCGGCGTCATGGATGTCGTCCTCGGACAACAGGACGGTGCGCGCCGCATCACCGAGCGGGATGAAGCTGTCCTCGCTCGCCACCCGTTGGACGATCCCGGTGAAACCTTCGTCGCCCAGCGCGGTGATGACGCCCTCGGCGACGCCGCCGGTGCGGCGGGTCTCGTCGACGACGAGCACGCGGCCGGTCGCGGCGGCCTCGCGGAGCAGATCCTCGACCGGCAGCGGGGCGAGCCAGCGCAAGTCGAGCACGCGGCAGGAGATTCCGTCGGCGGCCAGCCGACGGGCTACGCGCAGGCTCATCCGGACGCCGTTGCCGAAGCTGACCAGGGTGAGGTCCGTGCCGTCGCCGTGGGTGCGCCCGCGGCCGATCGGCACGTGCTCGGTCGGCGCGGGCGCGAGCCAGCCGCCGTCGCCCTCGGAATGCAGGTCGCGGGTGTGGTACAGCGCAATGGGTTCCAGGAACACCGACAGCGTGCCGTCGACGTCGGCGGCGGTGACGCAGGTGCGCAGCATGGCGGCGGCGTCGTCCGGCCGGGACGGAGAGGCGATCACCAGCCCGGGGATGTCCCGCAGCGCCGCGACGGCGTTGTCGTTGTGGAAATGGCCGCCGAATCCCTTCTGGTACGCGTAGCCGGCGATCCGCACGACCATCGGGTTCCGGTACTGCCCCTGCGAGAAGAACGGCAGCGACGCGCCCTCGCCGCGGAGCTGGTCGACGGCATTGTGCAGGTACGCCAGGTACTGGATCTCGGCGACGGGCAGCAGGCCGGAGACGCCGAGCCCGAGGCCCAGCCCCAGCACGGACTGCTCGTCGAGCAGGGTGTCGAACACCCGACCGGCCCCGGCCAGCTTCTGCAGGCCCCGGGTGACGCCGTAGACGCCGCCCTTGCGCGCGACGTCCTCGCCGAACACGCACAGCCCCGGGTGCCGGCCCAGCAGCTGCGCGAGGGTCCGGTTGACGGCTTGCGCGAACGTCGCCGGTTCGTCCCAGGTGAGCGGTTCGATGCGGGACGCGACGAGGGCGGGCCGGCGTGGAGCCAGCGGCGCCATGACCGCCTTCGCACTGTCCAACTGCGGCCGTCCGGACGCGTCCTCGGCCAGCTCTCGGACCTCCTGGCGCTTCGCCTCGTACCGCTCGAGCACGTCGGCGGGCGTCAGGATCCCGGCGGCCACCAGGGTTTCCGCGGTGCCCAGCACCGGATCCCGCGCCAGGCCATCGATGATGTCGGCACTGCTCCGGTACGCCACCTCGGCGTCCGAACCGGCGTGTCCCATGAGCCGCACGGTGGACAGGTGCAGGAACGCCGGCTTCCGGTGCCGCCGCACGTATTCCGCCGCCTCCGTGGCGACCTCGCGCGTCTGCACGAGGTCGAAACCGCTGGCGTGGAAGTAGCGCAGCCCCGGCCGCGAGCCGTACGCGGTGGCGATCCAGCCCTGCGGCGTCGGCACGCTGATGCCGAGACCGTTGTCCTCGCAGACGAACAGCAACGGCACGGGCAGCCCTTGATAGGCCGTGTAGACGGCAGCGTTGATCGAACCGGCCGCCGTCGAATGGTTGGCGGAGGCATCGCCGAAGCTGCACACGGTGATCGCGTCCGGCGCCCATTTCGACGGCACGCCGAGCTTGCGGGCGCGGTCGATGGCGAACGCGACGCCCAGCGCGCGGGGCAGATGCGAGGCGATCGTGGACGTCTGGGGGATGATCGCCGCGTCGTGATGGCCGAACACCTTGTGCCGGCCGCCGGCGATCGGCTCATCGGTGGCGGCCATCATGCCCAGCAGCACATCCAACAGCCCGTTGCGGCCGAGCTGCCGCATCCGTTCCAGGTAGAACGCGCCGGAGCGGTAGTGCAGCAGCGCCGGATCGGTGGGCCGCAACGCCGCCGCCACGGCCGCGTTGCCCTCGTGACCGGACGAGCCGATGGTGTAGTAGCCCAGGCCGCGTGCCCGGAACTCGCGCGCGGCGAGGTCCAGGTGCCGGCTGCCGAGCTGCGCGTCGAACAGCTCCAGCAGCTGCGGCCCGACCGGCGCCAGCGGCCGCCGGCCGGGCGCCAGCGCCCGTACCGACGCGACGAAGTGCTCGTCGACCTGCTCCGTCAACGGTACGCACCGATCCCGGTGATGGCCTGGCCGAGCACCAGTGTGTGGATCTCGCTGGTGCCCTCGTAGGTCAGCACCGACTCCAGGTTGTTCGCGTGCCGCAGCACCGAGTACTCGGTGGTGATGCCGCTGGCGGCCAGGATCGTCCGCGCCGTGCGGGCGATGTCCAGCGCGGCCCGCACGTTGTTCAGCTTGCCGAAGCTGACGTGCTCGGCCCGGCACTTGCCGGCGTCCTTGAGCCGTCCGATGTGCACCGCGGCGAGGAACGCCTTCTCCAGCTCCAGCACCATGCCCACCAGCTTCTCCTGGGTGAGCTGGAAGCCGGCGATCGGCCGGTCGAACTGCACGCGCGTCTTGGCGTAGTCCAGGGCCGTCGCGTAGCAGTCGCGGGCCGCGCCGACCGCGCCCCACAGGATGCCGAACCTCGCCTCGTTCAGGCACGACAGGGGAGCGCCGACACCGCGGCTCTCCGGCAGCACCGCGTCGGCCGGCAGGACGCAGTCCTCCAGGATCAGCTCCGACGTCACGGATGCCCGTAGCGACAACTTGTCCTTGATGTCCCGGGTGGTGAAACCCTTGGTGCCACGGGGAACCAGGAAGCCGCGGATGCGGTCCTCGGTGCGCGCCCAGACGACGGCGACGTCCGCGATGCCGCCGTTGGTGATCCACAGCTTGCTGCCGTTGAGGATCCATTCACCGTTGACCTCACGGGCGGTGGTGCGCATGCCGGCCGGGTTGCTGCCGAAGTCCGGCTCGGTCAGGCCGAAGCAGCCGATCACCTCGCCGGTGGCCATCTTCGGCAGCCACTGCTGCTTCTGGTCCTCCGAGCCGAACTTGTGGATCGCCGTCATGGCAAGGGATCCCTGCACGGAGACGAAGCTGCGCAGCCCGCTGTCCACGGCCTCCAGCTCCATGCACGCGATGCCGTACGCCGTCGCGCTGGCGCCGGCGCAGCCGTAGCCCTGCAGGTGCATGCCGAACAGGCCCAACTCGCCCAGTTCCGGCGCCAGCTCGCGGGGGAACGTGCCGTCGGCGAACCAGCGGCCGACGTTGGGCCGCACCTTCGCGTCGACGAAGTCCCTTACCGTGTCCCGGATCAGCCGCTCCTCGTCGGAGAAGCCGTCGGCGACGCCGAGGAGATCGATCGGGTCCATCAATCCTCCAGCCGGAAGTCGAGCTCGGCGGCCGGCAGCTCGACCATGTCCATCTGCGCCTTCTGGAGCTTGCCGGCGTAGTCCCAGTTCATCGACTGCCAGCGGGTGAACTGGTCCAGCACCCACACGCCGGACTGCCGGCTTCCGTTGCCGGACAAGCCGTTTCCGCCGAACGGCAGATGAGCCTCCGCGCCCGAGGTCGAGTTGTTCACGCTCACCATGCCGGCCCGGCAGCGCTCGCGGAACCGGAATGCGTTGCTGGCATTGGTGGTGTAGATCGCCGCCGACAGGCCGTACCCGTGGCCGTTCGCGAGTTCGACCGCCTCGTCGAAGGTGTCGAAGGTGCCGACGCCGACCAGCGGGCCGAAGGTCTCGGTGCGGTACAGCTCGTCCTGCGCGGTGATGCCGTCCACGATCATCGGGTGCACATAGACCCCTCGGTCGGCCTGGCCGACGAAACCCTTGCGGGGATTGGCATCCGTGATCCGGCCGATGCCGGTCGAGCCGTGCACGAGGTGGTGCGGCCGGACCAGCTCCAGGTACCGTTCGAAGCGCTCCGCGTAGCGGACGTCGATCAGCGGGCCGTACAGGACGCCCTGGCTCGGGTCGCCGATGACCGCGCTCTCCACCGCCGCGGTGAAGCGGCGCAGGAACTCGTCGTGCACCTCGCGCTGCACGAACACCGTGCCCAGCGACGTGCAGCGCTGGCCGGCGGAGCCGAAGCCGCTGAACAGGGCGCCCTCGACGGCCAGGTCCAGGTCGGCGTCGGCCATCACGACCAGCGGGTTCTTGCCGCCGAGCTCGAGGCACGGGGCCTGCAGGTAGCGCCCGCACAGCTCGCTGATCGCCCGACCGACCTCGGTCGAGCCGGTGAAGCCGACCTTGTCCACCACGCCGGCGGAGAGTGCCTGCTCCAGGCCGGCGAAGGTCGCCTTGCCGTCGGCCTGCACGAGGTTGAGGACGCCCAGCGGCACGCCGGCGTGCCAGATCAGCTCGGCCAGCGCCTGGCCGACCGCCGCGGAGAGCTCCGCCGGCTTCCACACCACGGTGTTGCCGCACAGCAGCGCCGGCACGAGGTACCAGGACGGCACCGCCGCCGGGAAGTTCGCGGCCGTGATGATCGCCGTCACGCCGACCGGCACGCGGAAGGTGAACAGCTGCTTGTCCGGCATCTCGCTCGGCACCGTCTGGCCGTAGAGGCGGCGGCCCTCGCCGAGAAAGAAGTCGCAGGTGTCGACGATCTCCTGCACCTCGCCCAGCGACTCCGCGTACGGCTTGCCGATCTCGCGGGTGATCAGCCGGGCCAGGGCCTCCTTGTTGGCCTCGACCAGGCGGCCCAGCCGGGCGATGACCTGGCCGCGGACCGGGGCGGGGATAGCCGCCCAGTCGGCCTGCGCCCCGCGGGCGGCCCGCGCCGCGTCGACGAAGGTCTCCGGGCCGGCCAGGGACACCTCCGCCACCACGTCGTCGAGGTCGGCGGGGTTGTGGGAGCGGACGACGCTGCTGGCCCGCTGGTCGGGGGCGCCGGCGACGACGGAGACGCACTTGTGCTGCATGACGTCTACCTTGGCCAACCCACCGGTCGTCCGCCAACTCCGGGAGCCCACGGGCTGTTGGTGGCGAGGTGCAGCATTGCTGGTCCTTGGATCCCAGAGGCCTTTTCCTCCTGCATGTCGCTAGCGTGGGGCCATGTTCGAGCTGATGGACGAGTGGGGCCCGGAGAAGGTCGTCTGCGTGTCCGACACGCGGACCGGCATGCGCGGGGTGCTGGTGATCGACAACACCGCGCGGGGCATGGGCAAGGGCGGGACGCGGATGAGCGCCACGCTGACCGTCGGTGAGGTGGCGCGGCTGGCGCGGGTCATGACGTGGAAGTGGGCCGGCGTCGACCTGTTCTTCGGCGGGGCCAAGGCCGGCATCCGGTTCGACCCGTCGTCGCCGGACAAGGAGGCCGCGCTGCGGGCGTTCGTTCGGCTGCTGTCCAACGAGATCCCGTCCGAGTACGTCGTCGGCCTCGACATGGGACTGACGGAGCGGGACGCCGCCATCGTGCAGGACGAACTCCGGGACCGCGGCGCCGCCGTCGGCACCCCCGCCGAGCTGGGCGGGGTGCCGTACGACGAGCTCGGCGTCACCGGCTACGGCGTCGCCGAGGCCACCGACGCCGTGGTGCCGCTGTCCGGCAAGCGGGTCGCCATCCAGGGCTTCGGCGCCGTCGGCCGCGCCGCCGCTCGTCGCTACGCCGAGCTCGGCGCCACCGTCGTCGCCGTTTCCTCCGCTCTGGGCGCCGTGCACGATCCCGCCGGGTTGGACGTCGATCGCCTGCTGGCGGTGCCCGGTGACGCGGCCGTCGTGGAGTACTCCGGTGGTTCGCAGCTGGCCCTCGGCGCGGAGTTGCTGGTGCCCACCGACGTGCTGGTTCCGTGCGCGTTGCAGGACGTCATCGACGACTCCCTCGCCGGCCGGATCACCGCCTCGGTCGTCGTCGAGGGCGCCAACATGCCTACGTCCTCGGCGGCCCAGGAGGTGTTGGCCGCCCGGGGCATCACCGTGCTGCCCGACTTCATCGCCAACGCCGGCGGGGTCGTCGCCGCGGCCTTCGCCATGGACGCCCGACACTCCGCCTTCCGCCCCGACCCCGCCGCCATCTACGCCACCATCTCCAGCAAGCTCCGCGCCAACGCCACCACCGTCGTGGAGGTGGCCGCCAGCACCGATGTCACCACCCACGCCGCCGCCAGGTCCCTGGCCGAATCCCGCGTCCGCACCGCCATGGAGCTCCGCGGCCGGGTGTCTCACACTGCGACGCCCGCCCTCCCCTAATCGACCTGGTCAACCCCCACCCCGGCGAGTCGCGCTCACAGACAGAACGAATGTAGGTTTCAGGCAGAAATCGGGACCGACAGGGCCAAGGAGTCAGGCTGCTTCGACGGTGGTGGCGACGACGGTGCTCGGGCGGGGCATCGCTTCGCCCGATTCGCGCATGACCTGAAGGTGGCTGCGGATGGCTTCCCGCATTTCCTGCAAGGTCTCCTCGGGGGGTATCGCCCAGGGCCACACAGCCGGGCAGGTCGGGAGACCACGCGCCGTAACCACCGTCATCGGCGCGTTCGACGATGACCGCGTACGTGCTCACTGGTCGGCTCCGAGAAGCTCGAGGTCCGGCAGTGCGAACAGCAGCTGGTCGACTTCCTCCGGCGTGAACACGACCACCAGCTGCTGATCGTCGGGCAGCAGCAGGTAGAGCTCCATCGGCAGGCGCGCGGCGTGCGGGTTGACCCACCACTGGTGCGGGTGCACGCCGAGCAGCCAGTCGCCGTGCACGGCGTGCCGGCAGGGCACGCCGAGGCTGTCGCCCTCGCGGAGGGCCTCGCTCAGGTCGGCGAGGTGCTGGCCGCGCACGACGACGGTGAACGGCGGGATGTCGGCGAGGCGGATGGTGGCCATCCGCGCGCGCCGGTCGTGGCGGATGGTGGTGACGACGCGAGTGCCGTCGGGAAGCCGGCCGGGAACCGCGAACATGGTTGTGCCCCAAAGGGTTCGAATGCCATGGGCTATCCGAACCCTTCGCGGGCCAGCGCCTCGCGGCCCGTGTGCCGGGCTTGACCGCTACTTTACCGGCTGGGCACGCCGATCGAGGTTGTCGATCACCCCGTCGGCTGACGCCACGGCCTTCGACCGGCGCAGATGCACCAGCGTGAACACGGCCGTCACCAGGAAGCAGATGACGTACTCGTTGCGGGTGACGACGTCGCCGGCCCAGTCGATGGCCCAGATGCCGGTGGCGGCCCGCGCCCCCGGATCGTGCACGGGGAAGCCCACCGGCCACGCGAACGCGGTGATGAACACGTACGCGGTGAGCACCCACATGGACGCCTTGCGGGTGGTCAGGGCCCGGTGCAGCGCGAAGATGAACAGCGGCACGAACCACACCCAGTGGTGCGACCACGAGTACGGCGACACCGCGGTGGACAGCAGCCCGACGACGCTGACGGCGAGCAGCTCCTCGCCGCGGCGGTGGGCGACGACGGCGGCGGCGAAGCCGAGCACGCCGATGACCGCGGCCCCGACGACCCAGATGTTCTGGGTGGCTTCGGGCGGCGACACCAGCCGGGCGAGGAAGCCGCGCAGCGTCTGGTTGCCGGGGGACCACACGTCACCAACCCGGGAGACCTCGCCGAACTTGCCGCCGATCCAGTAGCTGTACGCGTCCTTCGGCTTGAGGACGAACCCCAGCGCGATGGTGCCCACGAAGCTGGCCATCGCCACGCCGGCGGCCTTGAACTGCCTGGTCAGCAGCAGGTACGGGATGAACACCAGCGGCGTCAGCTTGATGCCGGCGGCGATACCCACGCCGACACCGGTCCAGGACGACTTGCGGGTGCGCAGTAGGTCGCCGACGACGATCGCCAGCAGCAGCACGTTGATCTGGCCCAGGTACAGCGTGGTCCGCACCGGCTCGAACATCAGCGCCAGGGCGGTGCACAGCAGCACGACGCCCACCACCGCGCGGTCCCGCTTGAACCCCAGCCACCGCCAGCACCGCGCCACCGCGAACAGCAGCAGGAGCACGGTGATGATCGTGTACACGGTGGTGGTGATGGTGCCCAGCGGCAGCAGCGCCAGCGGCGCGAAGATGATCGCCGCGAACGGCGTGTACGTGAACATGAGGCTGGCCACCAGCGGGTGGTCGTACAGCGAGCGCCCGTCCAGCACGGTCAGCCCGCCGGCCCGGTACACCTCCAGGTCGACCTGGAACCACATGCCGACCGGCCAGATCAGGCTGCACACCACGAACCAGGCGATCACCGCGACGATCACCCACGGCGTCGCCCGGCGCAGCCACGCCGGCACCGCCAGCGTCGGCGCGTCCTCGGTCGACCTGGGCAGGAAGGAGTCAGCGACGCGGGCCCAGAACCCTCGCTTGGTCTGCACGTCCGACACTGCGCTCCTTCGTGAAAAATGCCCACGACCGGGCGCTTGACCAGCCAGTTCGGGGATACGATCCAAGGTAACACGGGCCGCTAATACAGTGGCGAGTACCCCGGATCGACCCGAACATGCAGGACAGCGGGCTCGGTGGACCGAACGGCGGCGGCCAGCGCCTCGTCCAGTTCCGACGGATGCTCCACCAGACGTGACCGGCACCCCATGCCCGCGGCCAGCGCGCAGAAGTCCAGCCCGCCCAGGTCGACGCCGGGCACCTTGGCCACGCCGGCGCTGTCGGCCATCGACCGCAGCGCCCCGTACTGGGTGTTGTCCAGCACGACGAACGTCACCGGCGCGTGCTCCTTGGCGGCGGTCCACAGCGCCTGGATGCCGTACATCGCCGAGCCGTCGCCGACGACCGCGATCACCGGCCGCTCCGGGGCGGCCAGCGACACGCCGACCGCGCCGGGCAGCCCGTAGCCGAGCACGCCGCTGGCGATGGTGAAGAACCCTCGGCCACGCGCCGTGATCGGCAGGTGTTCGCGCAGGTCGTTGCGGTGGCTCGGGACCTCCTCGACGATCACGCCGTCGGCCGGCAGTGCCCGCCGCACCGCGGCCAGCACGTACGCGCCGGTCATCGGCACCGTCGCCGCCGGGGCCGCCGCTTGCGGCCGAGGTGACGGTGCGGGCCGGGAAGCCGGCGCCACCAGGGCGTTCAGGGCGCGAATCGCCCGTCCGGGTGTCGACAACAGCCCGGCGCCGGCCGGCGCCCAGGACAGGGCTGTCGGGTCGTCGTGCACGAGGTGCAGCGGCGGCAGTTCCGGCCCGTCGGCAGGGGTTTCGACGTGGTAGACGAACGCGGGCGCGCCGATGACCAGCACGCGGTCGTAGGCCTGCAACGTCAGCCGCAGCTGCCGGTCGGCCGGCGGCAGGAAGCCCGCGAACAGCGGATGGTCCTCGGGGAAGGAACAGCGCGACGACATCGGCGACGCCCACACCGCCGCGTTGGTGCGCTCGGCCAGCGTGATGGCGTCCTCGACGGCGTCGTCCGCGTCCACCGACGCCCCGAACACGATCGCCGGCCGCTCGCTGGCGTCCAGGGCCGCCGCGAGCGCCGCGACGGCGTCCCGGTCGGGCGCGAAGCCGGTGACCTGCGGACGTGACGGAACGTCAACTCCGGGCTGGTCCCAGTCGTCCACCGGCACTGACACGAAAACGGGACCCTGTGGCGGCTGAGTGGCCATGTGCAGCGCTCGTGCCAGTGCCGCCGGCACGTCCGCCGCCCGCGCCGGCTGGGCGCTCCACTTCACGTACGGACGGGGGAACTCCGGCGCGTCGATCGCACCCAGGAACGGTTCCCCGTTGAGCAGCGACCGCGCCTGCTGGCCGGCGATCACCAGCAGCGGCGTGCGGTTGCGGAACGCCGTCACCAGGCTGCCCAGGCCGTGGCCGACACCGCCGGACGAGTGCAGGTTGACCACGGCCGGCCGGCCGCTGAACTGGGCGTACCCGTCGGCCATCGCGACCACCGACGATTCGTGCAGCCCCAGCACGTAGCGGAAGTCGTCCGGCCAGTCCGCCAGGAACGGCAGCTCGGTGGAACCGGGGTTGCCGAACACCGTTGTGCAGCCCCAACTCCGCAGCAGATCCCGCGTCACATCCCGGACAGACCCCATGGGCGGCAGTGTAATCACGGTCGGTCACCAGATGGTCACCCGGTAGCGTGACCGGAGATCGACATCATCCGATAAGTCGTGTGGCGCGGCGGGCCCGGGTGAGTCAAGCTGATCACTGTGCTGGACTCGGCGACGCCACGACGGATCCTGATTCTGTCCGCCGACATGGGTGAGGGCCACAACGCCACCGGCCGTGCGCTCCGCGCGGCCGCCGGCCGGCTGTGGCCCGACGCGACGACACACTGGCTGGACACGCTCGACGTGATGGGCCGGGGCGTGGGGCCGGCGTTCCGCCGGATCTACGTCACCAACGTGGAGCGAACCCCCTGGCTGTACGAGTTCTTCTACGACTCGGTGTGGCGCCACCGGTGGTTCGCGAAGGCGTCCAAGCGGTTCGTCGGCGAATGGGCCGGCCGGCGGCTGGCCACCCAGATCGACCGGATCCAGCCGGACCTGGTCCTGTCCACCTACCCGCTCGGCACCGCCGGCCTGGACTGGCTGCGCCGGCACCGCGGGCTGGAGGCGCCGATCGGCGCGTGGGTGTCGGACTTCGCGCCGCACCCGTTCTGGGTGTACCAGGGCATCGACCTCAACCTGGTGATGCACGAGGTCGCCGTGCCGGTGGCGGCGCGCAGCGCGCCCGGCGCGACGGTGGCGATCTCCGCGCCGACCGCCGACGAGGTCTTCCAACCGGGTGATCGCGCGGCCGCGCGCGTCGAGTTGGAGCTGCCCCAGGACAAGTTCGTCTCGCTGGTGGCCTGCGGGTCGCTGGGTTTCGGCCGGTCCGAGGACACCGTCAAGGAGCTGCTGGTCGGCAACCCGGACGGCGTGGTCGTGGTGGTCTGCGGGCGCAACGAGCGGTTGCGGGCCCGGATCGGGGCCGCGATCGGCGACGATTCGCGGGTTCGGGTGCTCGGGTGGACCGACCAGATGTCGACGCTCATGGTGGCCGCGGACGTGGTGGTCACCAATGCCGGCGGCGCCACCTCGCTGGAAGCCCTCGCGGTCGGTCGGCCGGTGCTGATGCACCGGCCGATCGCGGCTCACGGGCGGGCCAACGCGCGGCTCATGGCCGACGCCGGCATCGCCGTGGTGTGCGAACGGGACGGCGAGCTGGCGGCGGCCGTCCGCGACCAGCCGCGGCTGGCCGCGATGGAGCGGCTGGCGCTGAAGCAGGCCGCCGAGCGGCTGGTCGAGGATGGCCTGGTCGCGCTGAACTCGACGCGTCCCGAGCGGCTCGGGCGGGTGCTGTCCGCCGAGGACTCGCTGTTCGTGCACATCACGACGCCACAGGTGCCGCAGCATGTCGGCTCTGTGCTGGAGATGTCCGGTGACGTCACCGTCGCCGACGTCGCCGGCATGCTGGACGCCATGCACGGCGTGCGCGGGCACGTCGATCCAGGGTCGTGGCTGCGGCGGCCGCGGTGGGAACAGGACGAGTCCGTGGACACCAAGGCGCTGGTGTCCGAAGTGGACATTCCGTTGCGGGACGCCGTGGACACCTTCTACGCCGAGCCGCTGCCGGTCGGCGCGACCGCGGTGGCGTTGATCGTGCGCGGGGAGACGCCGGCGGTGCTGTTCAAGCTGCACCACGCCCTCGGTGACGGCGTTGCCGTGCTCCGGGGGCTGTTGGCCGGCACCGACGGCAAGGGGCGGGCGTGGACCAGTCCCGCCGGGCATCAGGTCAGCCACAAGCTGCCTCGGTTGCGGCTCAAGGGTTTGCTCGCGCTGGCGCGTGCCGGTTCCGTGCCGCGTGGCCGCAAGTTCGGGTCGACTCGTCGGCATGGCTTGGTCAAGCTGCCCGGCGCCGAGGTTCGCGCCACCGCCCGTGCTCTCGGCGCGACGCCGACGGAGTTGCTGCTGGCGATGTTTGCCCTTGCGTATCAAGGGGATCAGCTGCGGGTGATGGTGCCGTGGTCGCTGCGTGGCACCGACACCCTGCGCGCCGCCGGCAACTGGACCGGGGCGGTGTCCGTCGACCTGCCCGTTCGGGAGACGGATCCGTTGCGGTGCCTGGAGCTTGTGCGTGAGGCGGTGAGGGATGGCGTCGAGTCCGGCGCGCCCGAGGCGGCGAATTTCGTCGTGCGGCTGATCGGGTTGCTGCCGGCGCCCGCGCACCGGCTGTTGGCGCGGCTGGTGTACCAGTCGCGGTGGTTCGGTGCCATCGCGTCCGTGATTCCGGGGCCGCGGTGGAAGGTCACGTTGGGCGGCGAGGTGATCGAGGCCGCGTACGCGGTCCTCCCACTCGCCGAGGGCGTCCCCATCGCGTGGGGCGCGTTGACCTGGGGACGACATGTGACCGTCTGCGTGACCAGCGGCGGCGCGGCCGACGGGCCGGCGCTCGCTTCGCGGATGGACGACGCGTTGCGGGAGTTCTCGGGCAGGACGCCATGAACCTGTTGGTCGCCGTCCCCGCCGCCGTCGGGGGTGCCGCCTTCTTCGGCCTCACCAGCGCGTTGCAGCACCGGGCGACGCAGCAGGTGCGGCAGCGGGACGCGTTGCAGCCGGGGCTGCTCGTCGACCTCGCGCAGCAGCGGGTGTGGCTGTTGTCCTTGGTGGCCAACGCTTTCGGCGTCATATTGCAGTGGGTCGCCCTCACCACCGGGCCGCTGGTGTTAGTGCAACCCCTGCTCGTCACCGGTCTGCTGTTCGGGGTGCTGTTCTCCGGTTCCTTCGACCGGGTCGTGTTGCTCGGCGCCGGGCTGTGCGTCGCCGGCCTCGCCGCGTTTCTCCTGGTCGCCCAGCCGACCGGCGACAGCCAGGAGATGACCCTCGGCGCGGTGCTGCCGCTCGCCATCGGCCTGGCCGCTATTCTGGCGATCTGCCTTGCCGTGGCGGCACATCGTCCCGGCAACACCCGGGCGCTGGCGCTGGCCGTGGCCGCCGGCGTGCTCTACGGCGTCAGCGCCGGGCTGGCCAAGCTCGCCGCCGAGGAGCTGTCGCAGGGCATCCTCGTCATGCTCACCCACTGGCCGATCTACGCCGTCGCCGTGTGTGGTCCCGTCGGATTCCTGTTGAGCCAGAACGCCTTTCAGGCGGAACGGGCATTGGCGCCCGCCCTCGCCGTGATCACCATCCTCGACCCGCTCGTCGGCATCGGCATCGGCATCATGTGGCTCGGCGAGGCATTGCGCAGCGGGCCGGGCCCCATCGTCGGGCAGGTCCTCGCGCTGGCCGCCCTGTCCGGCGGCGTCTTCGTGCTGAGTCGGCGGGCCCCGCAGGCCGCCGCCAAGGAGGCCGAATGTCAGCGGTGACCGGGATGCGTGCCCTTGTCACCGGCGCTTCGTCCGGGATCGGCGCCGCCACCGCCGACGTCCTCGCCGCCAAGGGCGCCACCGTGCTCCGTACGAGTCGCACCATCACCGGGCCCTCGTCGTTCGCCTGTGATCTTGTCGATGGCGTCGAGCCCCTCGTGTCCTGGGCCGGCGACGTCGACCTCCTCGTGTGCAACGCCGGTCTCGGCTACGCCGGCCCTTTCGCCGCCATGCCCGCCGCCAAGATCACCGAGCTCGTGGGTCTGAACCTGGTGTCCCAGCTGGAGTTGGTGCGCGCCGTCCTCCCCGGCATGATCGCCCGCGACCGTGGGCACGTCGTGCTCGTCTCGTCCATCGCCGGCGCCATGGGCGTGGCCGACGAGGCCGTCTACTCCGCCACCAAGGCCGCCCTCAAGGCTTTCGCCGACGCCCTCCGCCTCGAATCCCGCCCCATCGGCGTCACCGTCGTCCATCCCGGCGTGATCGACACCCCGTTCTTCGAGCGCCGGGGCGCCCCGTACACCCGCCGCCGCCCACGCCCCATCCCTCCCGTCGCCGTCGCCGAGGCCCTCGTCGCCGCCGTCGAACACAACCGTGCCGAGATCTTCGTCCCCTCCTGGCTCCGCTTCCCCGCCCGTCTCAACGGCGCCTTCCCCGCTATGGTCCGCACCCTCCAGCGCCGCTTCGGCTGATCGCCGTAAATGTCCGTATCGTTGGCAGGATTGCGCTGTTCGGTCGCTTCCGCCGACGGGTCACGCTCCTGCAGCCTCTGCTGGAGCTTTGCGCGCTCGCGCAAGGGGGGAAATCCGTGAGACGGAGTGGATGGTGTCTGCGCGCGTGCGTCGATCGATGGGGACGAACACCCTGCTGAACCGGCTGCTGCTCCGGAAGGCCAGGCCGGAGCGCGACCTCGAGGACTTCCGCAACGGCGTCGGGTTCACGGTTTCGGCGCTGCTCCAGCGAATCGAGGACATCGGCGGGCGGGGCGCGGTGGCCGGCGGACGGCTGATCCTGACGCAGGGGGAGCCGGTCACCTGGCGTGGTCCCGGCGGGCCGATGCAGCTGACCGGCCCGTTCGAGCTGCACGAGACCGGCGGCAGGGTGCCCGTCTTCGGCCACTTCGCCAAGTGCCTGCTGTCCACCGGCCAGGGCGACTTCGAACTCAGCGTGCCGAGGCTGGACCTCGACCTGGTGCGCCTGGCGCTCGCCACCGGTCCCGCCGAGCCCGTCCGGCCGCAGTAGGCGGCCGCGTCCCAGCCCGATTCCTCGGCGCAATGCCGGCAGGTGATGCGCATTGCCCGTACGTCAACGACGCCGGCGGGCACCGCCTGATCACTCGGGACTCGACCGGCACCACCCTGTCGATCGGTGACCTGGAGCTGCACCTGGCCCCCGGAAGCCGCTTCCCGACCGGTATCCGTACCTACACCTTCAACGGCCAGAAGGTCGCCGAGCGTGGCTCGGTGACCGGGCTCAGTTGGTGCCTCGCCGATCACCAGGGCACCACTTACGCCTCCGTGAATGCTGGTGACCTTGCTGTCACCCAGCGTCGTCAGGATCCGTTCGGTGACGCCCGCGGTGTCGTCGGCACGTGGCCCGACCGTCACGGCTTCGTGAACGGCGTCCAGGACACCAGCGGCCTGACCCAGCTCGGCGCTCGTGGCTACGACTCCACCACCGGCCGCTTCACCCAGGCCGACCCCTTGCTGGATACCGGCGATCCGCAGGCGATGAACGGCTATTCGTACGCCAAGAACACGCCGATCTCCGGGTCCGACCCGAGCGGTCTGGCGACGACGGGGAGGGCAGGGTGCACCGACGACGGCAGCTCCTGCGAGACCTACAACAACGCGACGGGCACGTATCACGACACGTGGAACCAGGGCGCGTACGACGCGTCGCACGGGCAGAAGGGTGCTGGCGGAAACCAACCGACCACCACGCCGACACAAAACGTCGCCCCGCAGCCCGAGCGCTCCGAGTGCAGTTGGTACGACGTCGGCTGCCAGATCGAAAAGCAAATGACGGTCTTCATCGCGGTGGTCACTGTGGTGGCCGTCGCGGCGACCGTCGCCTGCGCCATCGCGACCGCAGGCACCTGCCTTGTCTTTGTCGCCGCAGGTGCGACCGAGGGTGCGCTGTGGGGCGGTACCGGCATGCTGATCGGAGCCGCCGTCGCTGCTGGTGGTGAACTGATCGGCGCAGCAGCAGCCGCTGGTGCCGCCGGCCTTGCCGCAGCCGACATAGCTGAGGAAGCCGCCGGCGATGCCAGTTCCCTCGAAGGCGCCGGCGCCGCTGCCGGCGAGGACAGCGGCGGAGGCGGCGGCTCCTCCGCCTCCGAACCCGAGCCCGCCCCCGAAGCCGCTCCCGAAGCCGCTCCCGAGCAGAGTCCGGCCAAGTCCGATGGCTGCAACAGCTTCGCCGCCGGCACCGCCGTTCTCATGGCCGACGGTTCCACCAAGCCGATCCAGGACGTCCGCGTCGGTGACCGGATCACCAACAAGGACCCCGACACCGGCAAGGTGCAGACCCACGCCGTCATGGCCACGCACGTCACCGACGGCGACAGCGACTTCGTCGACCTGACCGTCCAGACGTCGTCGGGCACGAGCACCATCACGGTGACCGCCTACCACCTGTTCTGGGATGCGACCACGCACTCGTGGACTTCGGCGGGTGACCTCCGCATCGGCGACCAGCTCGACACGCAGGACGGTGGACGCGCGGCGGTTGAGGCTAGCCACCGCTATAACGGATCCATACGGACCTACAACTTGACAGTTGATCAGGTCCACACGTATCGGATTATGACCGGTACGGAGGCTCTGCTCGTTCACAACTGCCCCGAGACTTCCGGTACTGCGCTGGTTCACCTGGAACCGGGGCACGCGTCCATTCAAATCTCGGGCAACGTCGAGGGAGAACCCTTCAATATTCACTCGGAACTTGTGGGTACGAACATTGCGAAGGTTCGTCCGTTCTCGGGCACTCTGCACCCGGACACCATGACGTTCCGAATGGAGCTGAAGGACCCTGAAATGGCGCGTGACTTCGTCAAAATTCAGCTGAGGAAGCCGAACGTCGGCCGCTACGATCTTGAGACGAACAGTTGTGTCGCCTACGTGTGCAGTGTGCTTCGGGCCGGCGGCTACAGCGATGCTCCTTACACGACGAGCGAGGGTATGACGTGGCTGTGGAATATCAACAAGGGGGTATTCGAGACCGGGTACGGTGGCTGAGCGTGGGTGTGTTTCGAGTGGAGTTTCGGTGATCTAGGATGGCTGCCATGCGAGACTTCTTCGACCCGGATGGTCCTCCGGTGTGGCACGGACCGAGCGAGCTGGCGGGGCCGACGAAGGTTCTTGTCGTCAATCTCGCGGTGTCGGTGCTTTCCAACGACATCGTCGGTAACGACATCACCGAAGCTGTCGGTCTTTACTTGGCCGCATACGCGCGTTTCAACGTGTGGTACGGAAATGGGGCCGGCGGCGGCAAGGGTCCTGCGGAGCTCTCCGCGATCCGTGCCTGGAGTGGTGAGCTTTCCAAGTCGATATACGATGCGTGGAAGAATTATGAACGGGCGTTCGGTGCGGCTCGGCATGAGGATGTTGAGGTGTACTATGTTCGGCTGCTGGCTGCCGTCAAGTCGGTCGTTGGCGAGTACTGTGGGATTATGGGAGAATCCATAGCTGACTTTGGAGATCTCTCGTGATCTGATTCGGTTGAACCGTGACGACTGATGGCCCTAGAGCTGTGAGCGTGTGGCCGACAGTTGAGATTGTCGGCCACACGGTCATGCCGGCACTTCTTTGCCGTCGACCGGGCGGTCCTGATCACTTCTCGCTTGAGATTTCCCGCAGTCCGAAGCGTGCTCGGAGTAGCGCGAAGATTGCTGTTCGTGACGCACCCGACGAAATGGGGCGTTCGGGTGTTGCGCCGTGATCGGGGGAAACCCTTGCGGTGATCGGCGGGATAGACTGGCGGGAACCTGGTGTAGGGGAGGGCCCGTTGTCGGAGACGCCGTTGATCCGGAGCTTGCGTGCGGCGGTTGAGGCGGTGCCGGGGGACGTGACGTTACGCCTGCATCTGGCGGAGCAGCTGCTGGTGGTGGGGGACCGCGACGGGGCGGCGGAGCAGGCGGCGACGGCGCTGGGGTACGAGCCGACGTCGGGGCCGGCCAGGGATGTGCTGAACCGGGCATTGGGCACGCCGGGGGAGTCGCGGCAGGTCGAAGCGCTGAGGCCGGAGACGGTGGCCGGGCCGGTGGGGCCCGAGTCCGCGGCAAAGGTGGACTCGGAGCGGGTGGCGGAGCCGGCGCAGCCGGAGTCTGAGTCGAGGGTGGAGCCGACACGCGGGGAGTCCGAGCCGAAGGCGGAACCCGACTCGGACCTGGCTGGGGATCCCGAGCCGAAGGCGGGACCGGAGCGGGTGGGGGACCCCGAGCCGAAGGCTGAGCCGGAGCCGGTGTTCGACTGGGCCGCCGCGGAGGAGGAACTGGGGTTCCTCGACGTCGAAGAGGGCCGGATCACGTTGAAGGACGTGGGTGGCTTGAAGGCGGTGAAGGAGCGGCTGGAAGCGGCGTTTCTGGCGCCGATGAGGAATCCGGAACTGCGGAGGCTGTACAAGAAGGACACACGGGGCGGGCTGATGCTGTATGGGCCGCCGGGGTGTGGGAAGACGTTCATCGCGAAGGCGGTGGCGGGGGAATTGGGGGCGAAGTTCGTCTCGGTGACGTTGTCGGACGTCCTGGACATGTACATCGGGCAGTCGGAACGGAACCTGCACGCGATGTTCGAGACGGCCCGCCGCAACGCGCCTTGTGTGCTGTTCCTGGACGAGGTGGACGCGCTGGGGCAGAAGCGGAGCCAGCTGCGGTCGTCGGCGATGCGGGGCACGGTGAACCAGTTGCTGGTGGAGCTGGACGACGTCCACAACAGCAACGACGGGGTGTTCGTGCTGGCGGCGACGAACCACCCGTGGGACGTGGACACGGCGCTGCGCCGGCCGGGGCGGTTCGACCGGACGCTCCTGGTGCTGCCGCCGGACGGGGAGGCGCGGGAAGCGATCCTCAGGTACCACCTGAGGGATCGACACGCGGACGGGATCGACGTCGCGAAGCTGGCGAAGCGGACGGAAGGGTATTCGGGGGCGGATCTGGCGCACGCCTGCGACGCGGCGGCGGAGCGGGCGCTGCTGGATTCGGTACGAAGTGGACAGACCCGGATGATTGGCATGGGGGACCTGGAATCGGCTCTGCGGGACGTAAAACCCTCAACCGGGCCCTGGTTCGCCGCCGCGCGTAACGTGGCGATGTTCGCGAACGAAGGCGGAGTGTACGACGAACTCCTCGCGTACCTGAAGAAGCACCGGCTGGCCTGAATGGACACCATCGCCCGCGCCCGGACGCTGATCGATCTGGGCCGTCACGACCAGGCCAAGGCCGAGCTGGCGAAGGCCCTGGCGGACGATCCGGCCTCGACGGAGGCCTGGTGCCTGCTGGCCCAGTGCGAACAGAAGACGGGCGACATCAAGGCGATGCTGCACGCGTCGACCCAGGCGCTGGCGTCCAATCCGGACAGTGAGTGGGGTCACCGGCTGCAAGCGCTTGCGCAGCACAAGCTGGGCTGGCACGCGGACGCGGTCCGGACGGCGCGAGAAGCGGTGCGGCTGGCGCCGAACCAGTGGCAGCAGTACGTGGTCCTGGTGACGGCGATGATGCCGCTGAAGCAGTTCCACGGCGAGGCGGCGCTGGCGGCGGACCGGGCGGTGGAGCTGGCCCCGTTGCAGTCGGAGACGCACCTGACCAGGGGCGTCCTGCTGGGCTCGATGGGCAACCTGGTGGCGGCGGAGCGCAACTACCGCGAGGCGCTGCGGCTCGACCCGGAGAACGCGGCGGCCCGCAACAACCTGGCGACGATCGAGCTGCGCGGCAACAAGCTGGAGGCGGCGACGGCGGGGTTCGCGGCCGCCCTGGCGGAGAACCCGCGGCTCCAGGTGGCCCGGGACAACATCGACCTGGTGTGCCGGCGGGTCCTGCGCAGCACCCGGCTGGCGGCGCAGATGGTGTTCGTCGGCGTCGCCCTCGTGGCGATCACCTACGAGGGCGGCCGGACGTTCCCGGAGGTGGTCGCCGGCCTGCTGGTGCTGATGTGGCTGGTGATGGTGGGCCGCCTGCTCGGCCGGCTGGCCAAGCCGGTGCGCGCCCACCTGTACAGCATCCTGCGCAACGACCGCCGCTTCCTGCCGACCACGCTGGCCACGGTGGTCTTCATCGGCGCGGCGCTGGCCGCCGCCTGGATGCCGATACTCCTACTGGGTATCGGCATCGCGGCGACCTTCGCCTACTTCGTCAGCGACCGACTGCGGCGCGGATCGACTGCTTGAGCGACCCCATGGTGGCCAACACGGCGGTGGGCTCGTAGCCGCAGTGCGCCATGCAGTTGGCGCAGCGCGGGTCCTTGCCCCGGCCGTAGGCGTCCCAGTCGGTCTCCTCGATGAGCTCCTTGTACGTCTTGGCGTACCCGTCGGACATCAGGTAGCACGGCTTCTGCCAGCCCAGCAGCGAGTAGGACGGGATGCCCCACGCGGTGCAGGAGAAGTCGATCTTGCCTTCCAGGAAGTCCAGGAACAGCGGGGAGTGGTTGAGGCGCCAGCGCCGGCGCCGGCCGTCGGCGAACGCCTTGCGGAACAGCTCCCGGGTCTCCTGCACGCCCAGGAAGTGCTCCTGGTCGGGCGCCTTGTCGTAGGCGTACGCCGGCGAGATCATCATCTCGCTGACCTGGAGGTCGTCGTTGAGGTAGTCGAGCACCTCGATGACGCTCTGCGGCGTGTCGGTGTTGAAGAACGTGGTGTTGGTGGTGACCCGGAACCCGCGCTTCTTGAGCTCCTTGACCGCCTCCACCGCCTCGTCGAACACGCCGTCCTTGGCCACCGACTGGTCGTGGCGCTCCTTGAGCCCGTCGATGTGCACGGCGAACGCGAAGTACTTGGACGGCTTGAAGTCGAACTTGTCGATGCGCTTGCGCAGCAGCACGGCGTTGGTGCACAGGAACACGTACTTCTTGCGCCGGACCAGCTCGTTGACGATCTCGTCGATCTGCGGGTGCATCAGCGGCTCGCCGCCGGCGATGGAGACCATCGGCGCGCCGCACTCCTCGATGGCGTTGATCGCCCGCTCCACCGGCATGCGCTGGCGCAGCAGGTCGTGCGGCTGCTGGATCTTGCCGCAGCCCGCGCACTTGAGGTTGCAGGCGAACAGCGGCTCCAGCTCCACGATGAGCGGGAACTTCTCGCGCCGGCGCAGCTTCTGCCCGAGCAGGTAGCCGGCGATCCGCAGGCTCTGGTGCAACGGCATGTTCACTGTCGTACCTCTTTCACTTTCGACTCCGCCCAGTGCCGCAGCACCGGGCCGATAGCGGCGAGGCGGCGCAGCGCCGCGATGCCGCCGCCGAGGGTTGCCGGGCGCAGCAAAGCCCGGGACGGCGTGTCGACGATCGCCCGCACGACGGCGTGCGGGCGGTCGCCGGCCAGAGCGAGCAGACCGGCGGACTCCATGTCCACGGCCAGCGCGCCGGTGCGGGCCAGTTCGGCCCGCTCGGCCGATCCGACGACGTGGTCGCTGTCGGCGATCACCCCGTGGTGCACGGTGAAACCGTTGCCGCGCAGCGATAACGCCAGATCACGGTCGTCGACCACCAGATCGCCTGGCTCCAGCCCGGCCACGACCGCGCCGGCCACGCCGGCGACGACCAGGGCCGCGCCCGGCGGCACCGACAACCGGGACGGGTGCCGGATGCCCATCCCGACGGCGATCACCGGCACGTCGGGCAGCCCGCGCCGCAGCGCGAACCGCTCGATCCGCAGCGCGGTGGCGACGACGAGATCAGCCATCGAGATACCGACCCAGCGCCGTGAGCGGGAAGACCAGCCGGTACAGGTGGTAGTTGATGTAGAAGTCGCCGGGGAAGCCGGTGCCGGTGAACTGCGGCTCGTCCCACGTGCCGTCGTCGCGCTGGGTGGCGACTAGCCAGCGGATGCCCCGCTCGGTCACGGCCCCGCGCTCGCCGGCGGCCAGCAGCGCGAGCAGCGCCCACGCCGTCTGCGACGCCGTCGAGTCACCTCGGCCGACCCACGACTTGTCCCGATAGGACCGGAGGTCCTCGCCCCAGCCGCCGTCGGCGTTCTGGTGCCGCTCCAACCACTTCACGGAGCGCCGGATCGCGGGATGCACGGTCGGCAGCCCGGCGGCGATCAGCGCCGGAACCACGGCCCCGGTGCCGTAGATGTGGTTCGCGCCCCAGCGGCCGAACCACGAGCCGTCGGCCTCCTGGTTGTCCAGCAGCCACTTGATGCCCCGGCGCGCCGGCTGCAAGGCGGAAAGACCCTCGTGGGCCAGCATCTCCACCACGTGCGCGGTGACGTCCGCGGACGGCGGGTCGATCACGGCCCCGAAGTCGCAGAACGGCAGCTTCTCGGCCAGCCGGCGGGTGTTGTCGGCGTCGAACGCGGCCCAGCCGCCGTCCCGGGACTGCATGCCGATGGTCCACTCGACGGCCCGCCGCACCGCCGGCTCGTCGGCCGGCAGCATCCGCCGCAGCGCCAGCACGATCTCGGCGGTGTCGTCGACGTCCGGGTAGTTGTCGTTCTCGAACTCGAACGCCCAGCCGCCGGGCGGCAGCGACGGCCGCCGCACGGCCCAGTCGCCGCGCACGGTGACTTCCTCGTCCAGCAGCCAGTTTCCCGCGCCCTTGAGCACCGGGTCGTCGGGCGGCATGCCGGCGTCCAGCAGCGCGGTGACGGCCAGCGCCGTGTCCCACACCGGCGACTGGCACGCCTCCAGCCGACGGATTCCGTCCTCCTTGATGGTGAACGATTCCAGGCCGGCAAGGGCCTTGCGCAGCACCGGATGATCCAGCGGATAACCGCGGAGGTGCAGCGCTAGAATGGAATAGACCCATGGCGGCTGAATGCCGCCCCAGCCGCCGTCGGCCTCCTGGCGCTCCAGGATCCACTTCATGGCCTTGCGAATGGAGTATTCGCGCAGCGGTTTGATCGGCAGTCTGGCGTGCAGGTGCAGCACTTTGTCCAGGCGCTGGAAGAAACCGGCCCAACTCAGCGCCGGTTCGAACGGCTCGTCCGGCCGGCCGGTCTTCAGCTCCGACACCGAGACGCCCAGGGGCCGCTGCGGACGCATCGACCCGACGATGGTCAGCGGCACCACCGTCTGCCGGGCCCAACAGCCCCAGTCGTAGATGTTGAGCGGGAACCACTTCGGCAGCAGGATCATCTCCGGCGGCAGCACCGGCAGCCGGTCCCACGACCATTCCCCGAACAGCGCCAGCCAGATCCGGGTGAACACCCGAGTCTTCTCGATGCCGCCGTTGTCCAGGATGAACTGCCGGGCCCGCACCATGTGGTCGGCGTCGGGGGAGTCGCCGGCCACCTTCAACGCGGTGTAGGCCTCGACGGTCGTGGACAGCTCGCCCGGGCCGCCGTAGAACGTGGCCCAGGTGCCGTCCTCGCGCTGCTGGGACCGGATCCAGGCGGCGGTCTCCGCCGTGCCGACCGGCTCCCGGATGCCGAGGAACTGCCGCATGAGCAGGTCCTCGGCGTCCATCGTGACGTTGGTTTCCAGCTCGCCCTTCCACCAGCCGTCGCTGTCCTGCAACGACACCAGGTGGTCGATGGCCTTCTGCCTTGCCAGGGCAATTACGTCGTCGCTCACCGATGGCGCCTTCATTGATCCCTGTTGGCCACGAAGTGCGTGATCTGCCACAGAGCCTCCCGAACATCAGAAGGAGCGCCGACGGCGTCGAGACATTCGCCGGCGGCGCGCACCTGCCGGTCGGCCTCGGCCTCGGCCCAGGCCAGGCCGCCGGCCTGCTCGATCAGCCGCGCGAACTCGGGCAGCTCCTCGTCGGCGGGCGTGCCGTCGACCAGGTACCGCTCCGCGAGCTCGTCGCCGGCCGCGGTGCCGGACGTCAGCGCGGCGACGACCGGCAGGGACTTCTTGCGCACCTTCAGATCCGCCAGCACCGCCTTGCCGGTCACCTCCGGCGCGCCCCAGATCCCGAGCAGGTCGTCCACCAGCTGGAACGCCAGCCCGAGGTGCATGCCGAAGCGCGCCAACAGCTCCACGCGCTCCGCCGGGGCACCGGCCAGGATGGCGCCGATGGACGCGGCGCACCGCATCAGGGCGCTGGTCTTGCCGTTGGCCATCTCGATGCACTCGTGCAGCGACACGTCCCGGCGGCGCTCGAACTCCAGGTCGGCGCTCTGCCCGGCGATCAGGTCCTGCACCGCCAGCGTCACGCTGTCGATGGCGGCCGGCGACCCGGTCGGTTGCAGGACCTCCACGGCCAGCGTCAGCAGCGCGTCGCCGGCCAGGATCGCCGCCGGCACGCCGAACAGCTTCCACGCGGTGGGACGGTGCCGGCGCTCGATATCGCCGTCCATCACGTCGTCGTGCAGCAGCGAGAAGTCGTGCACGAACTGCACCGCGACAGCGCCGGGCACGCCCTGTTCGGCGGTACCGCCCGCGGCCTGCGCCGACAGCAGCGCCAGCGCGGGGCGCAATGCCTTGCCACCGCTGCTCTTCGTGGGATTGCCGGCCGGGTCGAGCCAGCCGAGGTGGTAGCTCACCACGTGCCGGACGGACGGGTTGAGGGTGTCGACCGCGAGCCGCATCGCCGGCTGCACCAGGTCGGCGGCGGTGGTCACCGGGCGTGGCAGCGTCGAGGTCATCGGGCCACCTCGCTCACCGGGGCGGGGAGTTGCTCCATCAACAACCTGACCGCGTTCTGTCCGCTGCGCACGGCGCCCTCCATTGTGTCTGGCCACCCCGTCGCGGTCCACGCACCGGCCAGCACCAGACCGGGCGTGCCGGTCCGCTGGTGCGCGCGCCTGCGGCCGCTGCCCGGCTGCTGCCGGAACGTGGCCGTCCGCTCCTTGGTGACGAAAAAATCGGTGGGAACCTGCCCGGCGGCGCCGGGCAGCACCCGGCTGATCTCCGGCAGGAAGAGCTCCCGCAGCTCCTGCACCGGCTGGTCGATCCAGTCCGCGGCGGCGGAGACCGACACGGCCAGGTACTGGCCCTGCGTCACCCCCGACACCTCGGTCCGGTCGAACACCCACTGCACCGGCGAGCCGACCACCGCGACGAACGGCAGGTCGGTCACGCGCCGCGGGAAGACCACGTGCACGTTGAAGATGGGCGAGTGGCCGAGGTCCTCGGTGACGACGTCGGGCAGCAGCTTGGCGGCGGCGTCGGCCGGCGCGGCCACCACCACCGCGTCCGCGGGCACCGTCTCGTCGGCGGTCACCACCTCGAACCCGTTGCCGTCACGGCGAATCTCCTTGACCGCCGCGCGCAGCCGCACCTGTGTGCCGCGTGCACGCAGGTACTCCATGGCGGGATCGCCGTGCAGCCGGGACAGCGGCACGGCCGGCACGCCGATGTCGCAGTTCTCGCTGCGGTCCAGCAGGCCCGTGCGGAACACCTTGGCCGCCAACGCCAGCGACGCCTCGTCGGCGTCGCAGTTCAGCGCCGCGACCGTGATCAGGTTCCACAGTGCGGCGATGGTGGCGTCGTTCTGGCCGTGCACGCGCAACCAGTCACCCAGGCTCTGCTCGTCCAACCGGGGATCGGCCGGGTCGAGCCGCCGCATGGCCGGCACCGCCCGCGCGGCGCGCAGCCGGTCCGCCGGCGACAGCAGCTTGTACGTGGCCAGCGAGCCCAGCAGGTGCAGGGGGGCCGGCAAAGCCGTGCGGGACAAGGAACCCAGCGTGCCGTCGGCGCCCTGCACCGGGATGCGCATCCGGCGCTGCATGTCGATGTGGTGAGCAACGCCGAGTCTGCGCAGGAAATCGAGGTAAGCGGTGTAGCACCGCAGCAGCACGTGCTGCCCGTTGTCGACGACGAGATCGCCGCGGGTGAAGGAGAAGGTGACGCCGCCCAGGCGCGGGCGGGCCTCCAGCAGGGTGACGTCCAGGCCGCGGTCGGCCAGTTCGCAGGCGGCGGTGAGGCCGGCCAAGCCGCCGCCCACGACAACCACCCGCGCGGTCACGGCCGCGACCCGGCCAGGGAACGCGCCGCCACCAGGACCTTCTCCCAGTCCGGCAACGATGTCCGGGAACTTCGCACCAGCCACGGGCGGGTCATCATGCGGGCCAGCAGCCGGTGGTAGATGCCGGCCATCGCGGCGCAGCAGGCCCGGCTGCGGCCGTCCAGCCGCGGCAGCAGGCGCAGGCCGATCGTGTACCACTCCTCGGCCCGCGCGCCCTGGTAGGCCAGCAGCGCCGACAACGCGTCCTCGTCGTCGACGAGGTTGCCGTCGGCGTCGAGGTCGAGGGTGCAGCCGAACCGGCGCAGATCCTCGGCGGGCAGGTAGATCCGGCCGTTGCGGCGGTCCTCCAGCACGTCCCGCAGGATGTTGGTGAGCTGCAGCGCCACGCCCAGCGCGTCGGCCAACTCGGAGTCGCGGGCCTGATCGGGGCTGCCGAACACGGCCAGCGACAACCGTCCGATCGAGCCGGCCACGCAGCGGCAGTAGTGCCGAAGGTCCTCGAAGCTCTCGTACGCGGTGCCGAGCACGTCGGCCTGGCAGCCGTCGATCAGCTCGTCGAAGGCGCCCAGCGGCAGGCCGAACCGCAGCGTCGCGTCGCCCAGGGCGACGGCGACCGGATCGTCCTTGTGGTCGGCGAGATTGTGCAACCTTTCACGAACTTCGTTGAGGCCGGCGAGGCGTTCGGTGGCCGGCGCGTCGCCGTCGCCGATGTCGTCGACGAGGCGGGCGAAGGCGTAGACGGCGGACAGCGCGCGGCGCTTGAGCGGCGGCAGCAGCCTGATCCCGTAGGAGAAGTTCTTGGCCTGCTCGCCCGTGATGCGTTCGCAGTGGTCGTAGGCGGCCTCGATGGACAGCGCGACGGTGGTCACCGGCCACCGCCGAGGGATCGCACGAGTTCGGCGATCGTGCGGAATTTACATGGCCGTGGCGTGGTTGTCAGCACGTCGAAACGTGCGTTGACGATCGCGGCGGCGGTCGCCCGGCCGCCGGCGACGTAGCCGGCGACGGCCAGCCGCGCCAGCCCGGACAGCGTGCCGACGATGGCGGCGCCGGAGTCCAGCAGCCGCAGCGTGCGCTGGGTCTCGAACGAGATCAGGGCTCGCACCTCCCGATTCGCCTTGCTGGCGGCCAGATCCTCTTCCTTGACGCCGAACCGCTCGAGGTCCTCGGCGGGCAGGTAGATGCGGCCGTTCCGGTAGTCCTCGCCGACGTCCTGGAGGTGCTCCAGCACTTGCAGCGCTGAGCACACCTTGTCGGACAGGGCCTCGCGTTCCGGTGACATCGCGTCGAACACGTGCAGCACGAGATGCCCGATGGTGTTGGCCGACAGCTCGCAGTAACCGAGCAGGTCGTCGAATGTGCGGTAGCGCTTCACCTCTTGGTCGCGGCGGTTGGCCTGCACCAATCGGTCCAACGGGGTGCGCGGGATGCCGCACTCGTGCACGGTGACGGTCAGCTCCGCCCACAGCGGGTCGGTCGCGACGTAGCCGGCGTAGATCCGGTCGATGTCGCGTTCGACCTTGTCCAGCAGGGCGTTCCGGTCGCCGGGGGCCTCGTCGCCGATGTCGTCGACCAGGCGCGCGAAGGCGTAGACGGACAGCAGCCGGCGCCGGACGCGCGGCGGCAGCAGGAGGGATGCGACCGTGAAGTTCTCGCCGCCCGCCTTCTTGTGCAGCGCCGCGACGTCGGGGCCGGCAGGGGTGGGCGGTGGCGGCAGGGGTGTAGTCCAACTCGGCCGGGCAGGCGTGTCGACCACGGGGTCCTCCGGTGGTGCTTGCGGAGTAGCAGTGTCGAGCGCCGGTCGTGGTGCGCCGAGATCCGGTGCCCCGGTGGGCCCGCCGACGGCCGGTGTCCCCATACGGTGATCCACTGCGCGGATCTTCGCAACCTGAATCAACACCATGAGACCTTTTCGGGCCATCGATCACGCCGACGGCCGTGTGAGCCCCGCCACCCCTTGAGCCCAGACCAACCGGTCGGTATGTTGTTGTGCCATCAACAGCCCCAGCCGATAGAACCAGGGATGTGGTTGATATGGCAGCCCTCGACGTGGACGGCACCTGCGACCCCGCCTTCGCCCCGGTACGGGACGTGCTGGCCGCGCAGTTCGCCGACGGTTCCCAGCTCGGAGCGGCAATTTCGGTGCGTGTGGGAGACCGGGTGGTGATCGATCTCTGGGGTGGCCACCGCGACCCGGAAAGATCGAGACCCTGGTTGGCCGACACCGTCGTGAACGTCTGGTCCACCACCAAAGGCGTGGTCGCGCTGGCGTTTCACGTGCTGGTGGACCGGGGACTGCTCGACCCGGATGCCCCTGTCCGCAAGTACTGGCCGGAGTTCACTTCTGACGGGCTGGTCCGACACGTGTTGTCGCACCGTGCCGGGCTGGCCGCGTTCCGTGAACCGACCACGGCCGAGGAGTTGGCCGACTGGAACTTGATGATCACTCGGCTGGCGGACACCCGGCCGTGGTGGGAGCCCGGGACCGTGTCCGGCTACCACGCGCTCACCTACGGTTTCCTTGTCGGCGAACTGATCCGGCGGGTCACCGGAACGTCGGTGCGGGATTTCGTCCACCGTGAGCTGGCCGATCGGGCAGGGGCCGACTTCCGGATCGGACTGTCCCCGGCGGACGACGACCGGGTGGCCACCCTCGTGCAGCCGCCGCCCCCGGACCCGGCGGCGTTCCAGGCCATGTTCGCCCAGCTCAATCCCGTGGCACTGGCCGTGCTGACAAATCCGGTAGTGGGCCCGGACCAGGGCAACGCCGAGTTCTGGCGGGCGGCGGAGATCCCGGCGGCCAACGGCCATGCGACCGCCCGTGGGGTGGAGACGTTGTACGGGGCGTACGCGCACGGTGGTGTCGCCGGCGGACAACGGCTGCTCAGCGCCGCGCAGGCGGAGCACGCCCGGGAGGGGCAGGGTGCCTGCGTCGACCTGGTGATCGGCGACGCCGGGCTCGGCGGCCGGGAGTCGGAGATCGCGCTGGGCGTGTGGTTGTCCGGCGAGGACGGCCACTACGGACCGAATCCGCGCGCCGTCGGCCATGACGGCTTCGGCGGCTCGTTCGGGCTGGCCGATCCGGAGGCCGACCTGTCCATCGGCTACGTGATGAACCTGATGGGCAACGTGATCGCCGACGACCCCCGCAAGATGGCGCTCATCGCCGCGGTGTACTCCTGCCTGTAGGGGAATTCGGGCTGTGGAAAACCGGTCGCTCTGCGTTCGCATCGGCTGACATGCTCACCGGATGTTCGCCGATCTGTTGCGTCACCGCGACTTCCGCTGGCTCACGGCCGGCCGCTCGGTCAGCCTGATCGGCAACGCCATGGCGCCGTTCGCCGTGGCGTTCGCCGTGCTGGACCTGACCGGGTCGCCGGCCGACATCGGCGTGGTGGTGGCGGCGCGGTCGGTGGCGAACGTGGCCGTGCTGCTGGCCGGCGGGGTGCTGGCCGACCGGCTGCCGCGAGCACTGGTGTTGCAGGGTTCCAGTCTCGGCGCGGGAATATTCCAGGCGCTGATGGCGTTCGCGGTGCTGACGGGATGGGCGTCCGTGCCGCTGTTGATCGCGCTCAGCGTGGCCAACGGCGCGCTGGCGGCCGTCTTCCGCCCGGCGTCCAGCGCGCTGACACCGCAGACGGTGCCGGCGGATTCGTTGCGTGCGGCCAACACCGTCACTCGGATGACGCAGAACTTCGCGATGATCCTCGGCGGTTCGGTCGGCGCCGGCCTGGTCGCCGTGATCGGTCCCGGTTGGTGCATCGCCGTGGACGCCTTGAGCTTCGTGGTGGCGGCGCTGTGCTTCACGCGGCTGCGGGTGCCCGATCCCGTGCGCGAGCCGTCGCACGCGCTGGCCGATCTGCGCGAGGGGTGGACGGAGTTCACCGGCCGCACCTGGGTGTGGGTGATCGTGGTGCAGTTCCTGTTCATCAACGCGATCAACGCCGGCGGGTTGATGGTGCTCGGGCCGGCGATCGCCGACGCCACGTTCGGGCGGACCGGATGGGGCCTGGCGCTCGCGGCGGAGACCGTCGGGGCGGTGGCCGGCGGGCTGCTCGCGGCGAGGTGGATGCCGCGGCGGGCGTTGGCGTACGGGGTGACGCTGGTGTTCGCGGAGGCGGTGCCGCTGGTGGTGCTGGCCGTCGCGCCGGGGACGGTGGCGATGGTGCTGGCGTTGACGCTGACCGGTTTCACCATGGAGCAGGCCGGCATCGCGTGGGACGTCTCGTTGCAGGAGCGCGTGCCGGCGGACCGGCTGGCTCGGGTGTACGCGTACGACGCCGTCGGCTCGTTCGTGGCGATCCCGCTGGGCACGGCCGTGGCCGCGCCGGCGGCGGCGTTGTTCGGAACCCGGCCGACCCTGCTCGTCGGTGCGACCATCACCGTCCTGGCCACCGCCGGCGCCCTGACGAGCCGCTCGGTAAGGACCGTCACCACCGGCGGGCCAAACCCCCGCGAGTCGCGCTCTGGGACACACCGAATGCAGGTTTCGGGCAGATCTGAGATTCAGGGCTCGTTTCTGCCCGAAACCGCATTTCGGTGTGTCTGTAAGCGCGACTCGCGGGGGTTGGTGGTGGGTGTTTCTCGCGGGGGTTGGGGTTAGGCGCAGGTGGTTTGGGCTTGGGCCCAGTCGGCGTGGTCGTTGGTGTTGCCGTCGCCGCCGTCGGTGACGATCAGGCGGAGCAGGCTGGCGCCGGTGACGTCGGCGTGCAGGGTCTGCGCGGGATCGCCTCGTTTGATCAGACCGGTGTCGGCCACCTTCCTACCGTCGGCCCAGATCTCGAAGGTGACGGAGCCGGAGCCGGTCTTCTCGTCGTCGAGACCGACGGTGCTGTCGACGGTGGAGCAGTGGCCGGCCAGGTAGTAGGTGATGGTGCTGGGGGCGTTGGTGCCGAGGCCCTTGGCGTAGGTGACGCCGCCGAGCTTGATGGGATGCCCGTCGCCGGCCTTGGACTCGCCGTTGCTGGTGTTGCGTTCCACCGGCCCGTAGCCGTTGTCGGCCGACAGCCACGGATCGTCCCCGAGCAGGGTGGTGCCGGAAGCCAGCGGCGTGGCCACGGAGACGACCAGGTCGTAGTCCACGGTGGACTTACCGGGGTAGTAGACGGTGCTGACGTGCAACGGATAGCTGCCGGGTGGCGTGCCGGCGGGGACGGAGACGGACCATCGGCCGGAAATCCCCTGCCCCGGGGGAAGCAGCGGATAGTGCGTGGGCGACAAGGCCTGCACGCCCCAGCCGTCCGGACCGGTGACCTTGACCTCGCCGAACAGGCCCGGCAGCACGCCGTCGTTGGTGGTGTCGGTCGTGACGGTGGCCGAAGTGCCGGGCGTGACCAGCGACGGCGCGCCGGGGTAGGGGACCGGCAGCGAGGCGTTGGTGTGCACGGCCGGCGGGTACGCCCACCACGAACCGCCCGCGTGCACGCGATACATCACGGTGCCGTGCGCCGGAACCACCGCGGAGATCGTGCCGGCGGTCTCGGTGGTCTTGTGCGACCACAGGTCGTCCAGCTGGTACCCGAACGCCTTCGGCAGGCCGACGGCCGCGGCGGTGGTGCTGATCGCGGCCGCGGTGGCGTTCTCGTTGAACAGGGCCACCGCGCGGTCGCCGTTGGACAGCGGCTTGGTCAGCACGTGCAGACCGTTCGCATTGGACAGTTCAGTTCCCTGAACTCCCAACGGATCCTGGTCGATAGCGATGACGTCCTTGTTCGTCAGGATGCTCATCGTCGCCGGCGTCGCCTTGCGGATGTCGCTGCCGATCAGCAGCGGCGCGGCCATGATCGACCAGAGGCTGAAGTGGCTGCGGTACTCCGTGTCGGTCATGCCGCCGTTGCCGACCTCCAGCATGTCCGGGTCGTTCCAGTGTCCCGGCCCGGCGTACGGCGCCAGCACCACGTTCTTCTTGAAGATGGACAGCATCGAGCTGTACTTGTCGCTGATGTCGCCGGTGGTGCGCCACGAGTTGCCGACCGGCGCGCCCCACATCCAGGGGTTGTTGACGCCCCATTCGCACAGGCTGTACAGGATCGGGCGGCCGGTCGCGGCGAGCGCGTCGCGCATCGCGCTGTACCGGTCGATGTACTGCTGGGTGGTGGTGCTGCCGGCGTTGTTGCAGTTGTCGTACTTGAGGTAGTCCACGCCCCACGACGCCCACAGCGCGGCGTCCTGCTTCTCGTGCCCGAGGCCGCCGGGGAAACCGGCGGAGTTGCAGGTTTTGGTGCCGGCGCTGGAATACAGCCCGAACTTTAGGCCCTTCGAGTGCACGTAGTCAGCGAGAGCCTTGATGCCGTCGGGAAAACGCGCCGGATCGGGCACCAGGTCGCCGTCGGCGTCCCGCGTGGGCAGCGCCCAGCAGTCGTCGAGGTTGACGTACTGGTAGCCGGCGGCCTTCAGCCCGGACGAGACGAACAGGTCGGCGATGCCCTTGACCATGGTCTCGTTGAAGTCGCCGCTGCAGTGCGTGGCGTTCCAGTTGTTGAACCCCATCTGCGGGGTGCGCGCCAGACCGTTGTCCAGCGCCACCGCGGTCGGGGCGGTGACCAGGGTCGCGCCGGCCAACAGGGTGGCCGCCGCTGCACCGATCGCCGCCAGCCGTAACCGAGTCCGCCGTAACGACGCCAGCCGAAACAGCCCAGTCATCGGACCTCCTTGTCGAGACGGGCGGTGCTTCCCATCACACAAGGACTCGACAAAAGGGCGCAAGACGTCGAAAGACTACTTGACAGCCGTCAGTGCAGGGTGCCGGCGGAGACCCGAAGGTCATCGGAGGTTTTCAGGCAGGTCTCCACGAACACCGCCAGCCCGGCGGCGATGGTCTCCACCGGCAGCGAGGGCCGGGAAGCCCCGGCGGCGGCGGTCATCTCCGCGCTGTACGGCACGTGCACGAAGCCGCCGCGCATCCCCGGCCTCTCGGTGGCGATCAGGTGCATCAGCCCGTAGAACACGTGGTTGCAGACGAAGGTGCCGGCGGTGTGCGACACGGCGGCCGGCACGCCGGCGGCCCGCATCGCCGCCACCCCGGCCTTGATCGGCAGACCGGTGAAGTACGCGGCCGGGCCGCCGTCGACGATCGGCTCGTCGACCGGCGACCGGCCGCTGTTGTCGGGGATCCGCGCGTCGTTCAGGTTGATCGCCACCCGCTCCGGCGTGATCACGTCCCGGCCGCCGGCCAGCCCGACCGCGATCACCAGGTCCGGCCGGTGCGCCACGACCGCCTGCCGCAGCACGGCGATCGACTCGTCGAACACGCAGGGCAGGAGCTGCGTGACCAGTTCCGCGCCGGACACCTCCACCAGGGACACCGCGTCCCACGACGGGTTGGCGTCGTCCCCGGCGAACGGCTCGAAACCGGTCAGCAGCACCGTGCTCATCAGAATCCCATCAGGTACATGATCGCTATGTTGCACACCAGCAGCGGCCCCGCCGTCGGCAGCTGCGCCTTGATGGGCCCGTACCGGTCCTTCATCTCCAGCAGCACCGCCGGCACGATGTTGAAGTTCGCCGCCATCGGTGTGCACAGCGTGCCACAGAAGCCGGCGAGCATGCCCACCGCGAATACGATCGCCGGGTTGCCGTGGAAGCCCTGGATCAGCACCGGCCAGCCGACCGCGGCGGTCATCACCGGGAACGCGGCGAACGCGTTGCCCATGATGATGGTGAACAGCGCCATGCCCAGGCAGTAGACGATCACGGCCAGCAGCAGCGATCCCTTGGGCAGCACGCCGGAGACGATCGTGCCCACGGCCGTGCCGACGCCGGAGGTGGCGAACACCAGCCCCAGCACGGCGAGCATCTGCGGCAGCACCACGGCCCAGCCGATGGAGTGGAGCAGCCGGGTGCCCTCGGTCAGCGGCAGGCTCAGCTTGAGGCCGCCGGCCGGCCGCAGCATCACCAGGCCGACGACGCCGGCGACGATCGCGCCCACGCCGAGCCCGGTCAGTGTCGCGGTTCCGCTGGCCAGCAACGGTTTCCCGCCGACGGTGACCGACGCGAGCATGGTGCCGAAGATCAGCGCCACCAGCGGGATCATCAGCGCCGGCACGAAGAGCTTGCCGCGCAACACGTTCGCGGCGTTGATCCGCTCGGCCTGCGAGGTGGTGGCGATCTCGGCCTTGCCCAGGGCGCCGAAGCCGGCCAGCCCGGCGATGACGATCACCGCGACGCCCAGCGGCCACGCCGCGGCCGTCTTGTGCACGACGAAGGTCGAGTAGCAGAAGGAGAGCCCCAGCAGCGCCCAGAACGCGGCGCCGCCGTACTGCGCGCGGCGGTAGCTGAAACCCGCGCCGACGAGGAAGAACAGGCCGCACAGCCAGTAGAGCCACTCGGCGTCGATCATCGCGCGGCCACCTCCACGGTCGTGCGGGCGAGGGTGCGGTCCAGCCACAGCAGGCGGGCGCCGTGGATGAGGTATGCGCACACGGCGGTCGGGATGGCCCACACCGCGATCTGGAGTGGGTCGAGCTTGAGGTGGTAGGTGGAGTCGACGAGGCTGGTGATCAGCAGAATCGAGCCCACGGCGAGGAAGATGTCCTCGCCGAAGAACAGGCCGACGGTGTCCGAACTCGCGGAGAACGCCTTCACCCGTTCGATCTGAGCGTCCGACAGTTCCCCGTGCCGGCGCAGCGCGGCGGCCAGCGCCATGGGGGAGATGAGCGGGCGCACGGTCTGGGCGGGGCCGCACATGCCGGTCAGGCCGAGCGCGGAGGTGCCCTGGCGGATCAGCATGTACGCCGCGAGCAGCCGGCCGGTGGTCAGCGCGCGGAGCTTGCCGATCAGCCGTGCGGCCTGCTGCTGGAGGCCGTAGCGTTCGAGCAGTCCGATGGCCGGCAGTGTGATGACGTAGATGGTGACGGAGCGGTTGCTCGCGAAGCCGGTGCCGAAGGTGTCCAGGATGGCGACCGGATTGAGGCCGCCGAGCAGGGCCGTGACGATGCCGGAGACGGTGACGACCAGCATCGGGTTGAGCCGCAGCGCGAAGCCGAGCACCACCAGGGCGACGCCGATGAGGACGACCATGTGACCTCCTTCACGGGATGGGGGTCCCGGAAGCGTAGGTCTTGTTCAACAATCCTACAAGATGGCACTACTGCGGGTAGTTGCCGCCGAATGGCCGTCTGAACGGCGTTAACCGTCACTGGCCTGGGTGAAACGTCCGACTTTCGGCGGGTACCGACCCGTGTGCCGAACCGGTCAACTGTGTCTTCGACTGCTACACCGTGTCACCTGTCCTGCTGCCACGGAAGGAATCCCTGCCATGCGCAATCCCAGGCGAATGTCACGGCTGGGCACCTTGATCGGCGCCCTGCTCGTGTCCACGGCGCTGACGGCTCCGGCGGCCACCGCCGCCCCGTCCGCGATCGACTTCTCCGGCACCGTCGCTCTCAGCAACTGCTCCGGCTCCCTGGTCAAACTGGCCGGCGCCCCGACCTCCGGCGCGGCCCTGGTGCTGACCAACGGCCACTGTTACGAGGGCGGTTTCCTCAACCCCGGCCAGGTTCTGGTCAACAAGTCGTCCAGCCGGTCGTTCACCCTGCTGAGCCCGAGCGGCGGCAACCTGGGCACGCTGCGGGCCACCAAGGTCGCCTACGCGACCATGACCGACACCGACATGACGCTGTACCAGCTCAACACCACCTACGACGCGATCAAGTCGCGGTACAACATCAGCCCGCTGGAGATCTCCTCGGCGCACCCGACCGCCGGCACGGCGATCAAGGTCGTCTCCGGGTACTGGAAGAAGATCTACAGCTGCAACATCGACGGGTTCGTGTACCGGCTCAAGGAGTCCGACTGGACCTGGAAGGACTCGATCCGCTACACGTCCACCTGCAACACCATCGGCGGCACCTCGGGCTCGCCGATCGAGGACCCGAGCGGCAAGCTCATCGGCATCAACAACACCGGCAACGAGAACGGCGAGCAGTGCACGCTGGACAACCCTTGTGAGGTCGACCAGAACGGCAACGTCACCGTCCACGAGGGAACGAACTACGGCGAGGAGACCTACCTGCTGGCCGGCTGCATGACCGGCAGCACGGTCAACCTCAACCTCGCCGGTTGTGCGTTGCCCAAGCCGTAGCGGGACTACGCCGGCGGCGCCGTGGTCGCGCGCACGATGAGCTGGGTGTCCAGCTCGTCCTGCCGCACCTCGGCGTCCCGGTTGGCCAGTCGGTCCAGCAACAGGTCCACCGCGAGCCGCCCGGCCGGCACCACCGGCATCGCCACCGTGGTCAGCGGCGGCTGGCACAGCGCCCCGAACATGAGGTCGTCGAAGCCGGTCAGCGACACGTCGTCCGGCACGCGCACGCCGCGATCCCGCAGCCGCGCCAGCACACCCAGCGCCATGATGTCGTTGTACGCCACGATCGCCGTGACGTTCTCGGCCATCGCGAGATCGGCCGCCTGGAGGCCGCCCTCGTAGCGCGGCGGGAACGGGCCCATGTCCACCAGGTCGACATCGTGGCGCTGCACGGCGATCCGCAGCCCGCGGCGACGCTCCTTGTTGGACCACGAGGTGCGCGGCCCGTTCAGATAGGCGATCCGGTGATGCCCCAGCGCCACCAGGTGGTCGATCACCTGCCGCAGCCCGGAGCCGGAGTTCATCAGCGCCGCCGGCACCCCGCGCATGCGCCGGTTCAGCAGCACCAGGGTGGTGGACTCGGCCAGCTCCCGCACCTGCTGCTCGTCGATGCCCGGCGAGCACAGGATGACGCCGTCGACCTGCTTGGCCATCGCGCGTACCAGCTGCTCCTCGGCCGCCGGGTCCTCGTCGCTGTCGGCGACGAACACCGCGTGGCTGGCCAGCCGGGCCTGGTTCTGCACGCCCTTGAGCACCCCGGTGAAGAACGGGTTGTTCAGGTCGGGCACCACGATGCCGATGTTGCCGGTCTTGCCGGTGATCAGACCGCGGGCCGCGAGATTGGGCTGGTAGCCCAGATCGGCCGCGACCGCGAGCACCCGTTCCCTGGTGGTCGCGCGGACCAGGTCGGGCGATGTGAGCGCGCGCGACACCGTGGCGACCGACACCTGGGCCTGCCGCGCGACATCGCGGATGGTCACCGCCACCGACATGCACCTGCCTTCCTGGGCAACCGGAACTGTACGGGATCTTCGGCTCAGGTCGCGTCGGGTTCCGGCGTGCGACCCGGTTCGGCGAGGAAGTCGAAGTCGCAGCCGAGGTCGGCCTGCTGGATGTGCCGGCTGAACATGGCCCCGTAGCCCCGGGTGTAGCGCGGCGGCGGGGGCGTCCAGGCGGCCCGCCGGCGGGCCAGTTCGGCGTCGTCCACATGCATGTGCAAAAGCCGTTTCGGGACGTCCAGAGTGACCATGTCACCGTTTCGGAGCAATGCCAGCGGGCCACCCGCGTGCGACTCCGGTGCAACATGCAATACGCAAGTCCCGTAACTGGTGCCGCTCATTCGCGCGTCGGAAATCCGTACCACATCGCGCACGCCCGCGCGCAGCAGCTTTTTCGGGATGGGCAGCATTCCGTGCTCCGGTATGCCCGGGCCGCCCAGCGGCCCGGCGCCGCGCAGCACCAGCACGGAATCGGCGGTGACGTCCAGGTCCTCGTCGTCGATGCGGCGCTGGAGGTCGCCGTAACCGTCGAAGACGATCGCCGGGCCGGTGTGGCTGAGCAGCTCCGGGCGGGCGGCGATCGGCTTGATCACGGCCCCGTCCGGGGCCAGGTTGCCGCGCAGCACGGCGAGTCCGCCGTCGGCGGCGAGCGGGTTGTCCAGCGGCCGGATCACCTCGTCGTTGAAGACTTCCGCGCCGTCCAGGGTTTCGCCGAACGTCGCGCCGGACGCCGTCGGGCGGTCCAGGTGCAGCCGGTCGCGCAGCCGGGCGAGCAGGCCGCGCAGACCTCCGGCGTAGTAGAAGTCCTCCATCAGGAACCGGCCGCTGGGCCGGATGTCGGCCAGCACCGGCACGGTGCGGGAGGCCTCGTCGAAGTCATCGGGAGTGATCTTCACGCCGCTGCGGTTGGCCATCGCCACCAGGTGGATGACGGCGTTGGTGGAGCCGCCCAGCGCCAGCACGGTGGTGATCGCGTCCCGATAGGACCGCTCGTCCAGGATGTCCGAGGGTTTCAGGTCCTCCCTGACCATTTCGACGATCCGCATGCCGCTGGCGGCGGCCATCCGCTCGTGGCCGGAGTCCACGGCGGGGATGGACGCCGCGCCCGGCAGCGTCATGCCGAGCACCTCGGCCACCGACGTCATCGTGGACGCCGTGCCCATGGTCATGCAGTGGCCGGGGGAGCGGGCCAGGCCCTCCTCGAGCTCGCCCCACTGCCGGTCGTCGACCAGGCCGGCGCGGCGGTCGTCCCAGTACTTCCACATGTCGCTGCCGCTGCCGAGCACCTGGCCGCGCCAGTTTCCGCGCAGCATCGGCCCGGCCGGCACGAAGATCGCCGGCAGGTCCATGCTCGCCGCGCCCATCAGCAGCGCCGGCGTGGTCTTGTCGCAGCCGCCCATCAGCACCGCGCCGTCGACCGGGTAGGAGCGCAGCAGCTCCTCGGTCTCCATCGACAGCAGGTTGCGGTACAGCATCGCGGTGGGCTTCTGGAACGTCTCGCCGCCCATCGAGCCGGCCGGCAGCTCGACCGGGTAGCCGCCGGCCTGCCAGACGCCCCGCTTGACCGCCTCGGCGCGTTCCCGCAGGTGGCTGTGGCAGGGGTTGAGCTCGGTCCACGTGTTGACGATCGCGATGACGGGTTTGCCCAGGTGCTCGGGGCCGCCGATGCCCAGCTGGCGGGTCCGGGTCCGGTGGCTGAAAGCGCGCACCCCGTCGCCCTCGTACCACCGTTGACTGCGCAACATCCGTTGCCTCCTCACTCGCACTGGACACCGTCATTGAAAACGTTTACTGTGTGTTTCAGCAACCAGGGTACGCCCCAGGGAGCGGATAGACCCCGGTGTGGGTTGACATGCGCGGCGGCTTCGTCAACCCACACCGGCCCCGCCCTTTCGCACAAGCTGTCTAACCCTCGGAAATGCGTTGTGCTCTTTCGTCACCGGTGTTTGGCACGGCCGTCCCACCGTTATCCCCTATCCTGAGCGCTACGAGATCGGGATGGACACGGTGACTGATCCGTCGGCCAATTCCGGATGAGAGGGTGCTTGTATGGGCGCGAGGGGTCCGCGTACCGAGAACGACCGGTTGTGGATCGGTTATCTGTCGGCAGGCGCAGTGGTGATGTTCGCCTACTACCTCGTGCCGCCGGTGGGGGCCGGCGCCGGCATCAGAATCACCCTCTACTGCCTGCTCAGCGCGTCCGCGGCCGTGATGGTGCTGTACGGCGTCTTCCGCCACCGGCCGCGGCCCCGGCTGCCGTGGCTGCTGCTGGGCCTGAGCCAGGTCGTCTACGCCGCCGCCGACACCAGCTTCTACGTCGCGCACTACGCGTTCGGCAACCTCGACTACCCGGGCGTCGCCGACCCGCTCTACGTCGCGCACTACCCGCTCGTGGTCGCCGGCCTGATGATGTTGATCCGCCGCCGCACGCCCGGCCGCGACCTGCCCGGCGTGATCGACGCGGCCGTGATCAGCGTCGGCGCCGCGATGCTGTCCTGGGTCTACCTGATCGCCCCCAACGCCCGGCTGGACGCGCCGGTCGTGGTGAAGGCGTTCTCCCTCGCGTACCCGGTCCTCGACCTGCTGATGCTCACGGTGGCGCTGCGGCTGATCCTGGGCGGCGGCCGCCGGCCGGGCTCGTTCTGGCTGCTGACGTTCAACATGCTGGCCTTCGTCGCCGCCGACACCATGTACGTGGCGCAGCAGCTGGCCGGCACCTACGAGACCGGCAACTTCCTGGACGCCATCTGGCTGGCCGGCAACCTGGCGCTGGGCGCCGCCGCGCTGCATCCGACGATGGCTCGACTCACAGATCCGTCCCCGGTGCGGGACGCCGGCATCGGGCCGGCGCGCATCGCCGCGCTGACCGGGGCGGCGCTGATCGCCCCGGTCACGCTGTACGTCCAGAGCGCGCGCGGCGACCTGCGCGACATCCCGGTGATCGCGCTCGCCTGCGCGCTGCTGTTCGGCCTGACGATCGCTCGACTTGCCGGGCTGGTGTCCGACCAGCGCCGGCTGGCCATCACCGACGCCTTGACCGGCCTGCACACCCGGCGGTTCTTCGAGGCGCAGCTGCCGATCGAGGTGGCGCGGGCGCGGCGGGCCGGCGGCTCCCTGGCCGTGTTCATCGTGGACGTCGATCACTTCAAGTCCATCAACGACCGCTACGGACACCCCGCAGGCGACCAGGCGCTGATCGAGATCGCCGCCCGGCTGCGCGGCGCCGCCCGCGGCGGCGACGTGCTCGCCCGCTACGGCGGCGAGGAGTTCGCGCTGCTGGTGCCGGAGGCGGCGCTGAGCGAGCTGTCCACCATCGCCGAACGCCTGCGCATGCGGGTGGCCAGCAGCCCGGTGGCGTTGTCCGAGGACACCTGGATCGCCGTGACGGTGTCGGTCGGCGCGGCGTGCTTCCCGCTGCACGGGGACAGCCCGAACGAGCTCGTCGCCACCGCCGACCGCGCCATGTACGTGGCCAAGGCGCGCGGCCGGGACCAGGTGGTCGTCGGCGAGGCCGTGGCGACCAGCACCGCCGTGGTCACCGACCACACCGCGATGATCGACTACCTCAGTCACGTCGCCGACGAGGTCGACGCCCTGCTGCACGCCAACGAGCACAGCCTGGCCATCAGCCGGTGGGCGCTCACCCTCGTCACCGCGCTCGGCCAGGACGAGGCCACCGCCCGCAACGCCGAGCTGGCCGGCCGGCTGCACGACATCGGCAAGATCGTCATCCCGGAGGCGGTGCTGACCAAGCCGACTGCGCTCACCGAGGACGAGTGGCGGCTGGTCCGCCAGCACCCCGAGTACGGCTACCGGCTGGCCCGGATGGTGCCCGGCTTCGGCGTGGTGGCCGACATCATCCGCCAGCACCACGAGCGCTACGACGGCACCGGCTACCCGTCCCGGTTGGTGGGCAACGGGATCCGCGTCGAGGCCCGGGTGCTGTCGGTGTGCGACTCGTGGGCGGCGATGCTCGTCGACCGGCCGTACCAGCCGGCGCTGACCGTGGACGCCGCCGCCGAGCAGCTCCGGCAGGGCCGCGGCACCCAGTTCGACCCGGACGTCGTGGACCTGTTCCTGGACCTGCTGCGCCGGGGCCAGGTCGGCGACCTGAAGAAGCCCACCGAGCTGACCCCCGAGCAGTGGAGCTGAGCTAGACCAACGCTTCCTCGGTGACGGCTGCCGTCACGACGGGGCTGCTCAGCGCGGCGGCGACGGCGACCAGCCACTGCCGCTCGTCGTCGATGTCGAAGGTCTCGAACGTCGACACCGGCGTCGGGACGGGGTCGGTGGGCGGCGACGTCCGCGCGGTCCAGGCGGCGAGGGCGACCGTGAGGTGGGCGGCCTCCTGGGCGGCGGCGATGGCCCGGTCCGACAGCCCGGACGCCCGGCCACGCCGCTCGACGGCCGCCGCCAGCGCCGGATCGCGGTAGCGGTTCAGCCGCCACATCCAGTCCGAGATTTCGACCATCCGCCAGCGCAGCCGACGCCGCGTGCTGAACCGGTCGCGCAGGCCGCGGTGGGGGTGCACGGCGGCGGGCTCGATCGGCCGGAGCATCCGCCACAGCGGCCGCAGCCGGTGGAACGCGACGATGCCGGCCACGCCGCCGGCGATGCGCTGGTGCAGCGAAGGGATCCGCGGCCCCCACTGGGCGATGCTGACCGCGACGATGAACCCCGGCATGCCGAGCATGGTGACGACCGGTGCGACGACGCCGCCCCAGAACGTGAGGTCCACGCGGTACCAGGCGCCGACGATCGACATCAGGATGAGCACGGTGGCCAGGGCCATGAACACCGGCGCGGTCCCGCACAGCACCAGCGCCCAGCGCAGCCAGACCTTGTCCCGGGGCACCACGGTCGCGCCGTGGAAGGAGCGGAACGCGAACGACAGCGCGCCGGCCAGGTAGGTGAGGTTGAAGAACACCAGCAGCGTCGCGATGTGCGGATTGGTCGCGAAGTCGACGTAGAAGTGGTGCGACTGCGGCAGTCTCGGCGTCGTGGCGAAGATCGCCCACAGCAGCGCCAGGATGATCGCCAGCCCGCACAGCACGCGGATGGTGCGCCGCCGGGCCTTGTCCCACGGCAGCACCCAGTTGGCGACCATCACCTGCGCGCAGGCCAGCATGCCCAGCGCGAGAGTGTAGATGACCAGGGTGCTGGTGTTGGGCACGCCGAGCGCGGCATCCAGGCCGTCGGCGACGCTCGGCACGTGCAGCACGAACGAGAACGCGGTGCAGCCGGCGCCGAGGCACAGCGGCAACAGCGTCCGTCGGCCCTCCTTGGGGGCCTTCACCAACGCCGGCAGCTTGTAGAGCACGATCGCCGTGGCGCACAGGACCATGCCGATGAAACCGAACGTCATCCGAGGTCGCCGGGGGAGAAGCCGAACATGTAGTACGTGCGCACGAGCCGGCTGTCGGTGTCGGACAGGTCCAGCCCCATCGCGTGGATCCGGTCCTCCAGCTGCGCGGTCAGCTCGTCGAACAGCCGCCCGCCGACCTCCTCGGCGTCGGCCTCGTCGACACTGTCCACTGTGGTCCGATTGATGGCCATCAGCCGCAGTGTCTCCGGCGAGAGGTTCGGGTAGAGCGCCCGCAGGGATTCCGGCGACATCAGCTTCACGGGCTGGTGCCCGCACAGGATGTGCCCGATCTCGTGCAGCATGATCGTGAGCTGGTGCAGCGGGCTGCGCACCGGCGACAAGATGATCGCGTGCGCGCCGGTGACGTCGGTGGCCCACATGCCGGTGATGCCGTCGGCCAGCGGCGCCACCCGGTAGCTGACCGGCTGGCCGAGACGGGCCGCGACGGCGTCGCACAGTTTGCGGTACACGTCGTCGACGGTGTCGGCCGCCCCGAGGTCGAGGCCCTTCACGAAGTCGGCGCAGAGCTTGCGGATAGCCCGTCGTCGCATGCCGTCAGCGGCCTCCGTCGCGGTCCGGACCAGCACCGTCGTCACCGCGCGTCTCCCGGTCGGTGTAGTCGAAGGCGTTGGCCAGCGCGGTCATCAGCGTTTCGCGGGAGATGTCCTGCTCGCTGGCCCGCAGCACCACGGTGTGCAGGCCCAGGCTCGCCACCAGGGCCAGCTCCTTGAGTTCCTTGACGACGTTGCCGGCGTACTCCTCGTCGAGGAAGTAGGCGGGCCGGGTGCCGAACGCCTTGGCCAGCGCCAGCAGGTGGATCAGCGACGGGTCGGCGTTGGCGCCACTGCGGTAGTCGGCCAGCGTGTGCGGGGACATCGTCCACGGGCCGCAGTCGATCCGCTCGCCGTGCTCGCGGATCCGGCCGATGATCTCCGTCGGCCCGAGCGGCGGCTTGCCCAGCGGGTGCACGAGCTCGCACAGCTGGGTGAGCCGCTCGGCGAACGGGGTCACCGGCAGCGAGCCCGGCGTGCGCTCGCGGTCGCCGCCGACGAAGTGCCTGGGGTGCACGCCGAAGTGCTCGGCCAGCGCGAGCACCAGCGTCAGCGACGGGTTGACCTTCTTGCCGCTGCGCAGCTGGCCGATGTAGGAGTGGCCGACGCCGACCGCGGCGGCGATCTCCACGTTGGTGTGCGGGCGGCCGTCGGGGCGCGGCGACCGGCAGAGCTCCTCCAGCACCTCGGCGAACGTCCGCTCGTGCTCCGCCACCTCTCACCCCCCGTCCCGCTCCCGTTGTACCAGATTGCCTCGGCGGCCCCGGCATGGCGGCATCGTGGTTGACATGGAGTGGATCTCCTCTAAGCTGCGATCAGGCGGGTTCCACCGGTATGCATCGTTCTGGGGTTGAGATGGCATTCTGGTGCAATCGGGTGACGCGTCGGACCTCGGGAGCCGTGTGACCGTCACAAGAGGGGAGTGACGGTCACACGCGGCTCCGGTCAGGCCAGCTCGGCCAGGGTGTTCCAGAACATCAGCTCGTAGCTCTGGATGAGCCGGCCGTACTCGAAGGCGGCCTCGGTGCCGCGGCCGGCGTCCAGGCCGGCCTGCACGGCGGCGATCGCCGGCTCGTCGCCGTCCGGGGCGGGGGCGGCGAAGAAGTCGAAGAACGAGCATCCCTCGTCGTCGAAGCCGTAGTGCTGGCGCAGGCCGGTGGCGACCGCCTGGCAGTAGTTGCCCCAGGCCGAGAAGTTGGCCACCACGGCCAGGGTCACGTCGGTCGGCTCGCCGTTGAGCGCCAGCCAGGCCAGATAGGACGGATACGCCTGGCAGCCGGCCATCGGCTTGTAGTCGGCCAGCGCCTGCTCGTCCAGGCCCGAGGCGGCGGCGAACTTGCGCAGGTTGTCCAGCGCCAGCCCCTCGCCGGCGGCCAGCCCGGAGAAGAAGGCGCCGGCGGCGGGGTCGGCGCACCGCGAGGCCAGCACCAGGAAGCTGCGCCAGTCGCTGACGATGATCCGGTGCTGCTCGGCGGCCAGCGCGGCGATCGCCGTGCGCGAGGCCTTGCCCTCGGCGATCAGCGGCACCAGGCGGTTCTCGTGCTCGCCCGGTGCCAGTTCGGTCCTGGCCTTCGTCAGCAGTTCGCGTGCCGATGCGGTCATCGCTGCGGGGTCTCCTCGGTGATGGGCTCAGTCGGCTGTCGGAGCCGCCGGCTGAAGCCCAGCACGACCGCGGCGTTCGGCGTCCGAGCGGCGACGGCGGCCAGTGCAGCGTAGATCAACCCGGCCAGCAGCCAGGTCTCGACCGGCACGATGCCGGCGCTCGGCGCGGCGTCCTGACCCGGCAGCAGGCCCAGGCCCCACGCGCCGAACGCGACCGCCAGCACCACCGCGACCAGCCCGGGCCAGTTCGCCAGCGCCGACTCGCGCCAGGTCGGGATCTCGTCCACCCGCCGCCGGCGCAGCAGGAACTGGTCCACGCACATCACGACGGTGGTGCTCGGCAGCGCGATCGACGACCAGCTGGCCACCGTGTAGAAGCCGTTCTGCACGTCCGGGAACTGCCAGGTGAACACCGCGGCGATCACCGCCATCAGCAGGCAGGTGTGCCAGCGCTTCCAGCCCGGGACGGTGCCGAGCACGTTCTGGCCGCCGTTGACCATCTCGTAGTAGTTGCCGTCGTTGATCGCGACGATCAGCACCGTGGCCACGATGCCGCCCAGCCACAGCGCCCCGAACAGCGAGTACTCGACGGTGTAGTGGAACGCCGGCCCGAAGTCGTACTGGCCGGCCCCGGACAGCTGAGCCATCATCCAGCCGCCGGCCACGAACAGCACCAGGCCCACCGCGAAGGCGATGCCGAACGCCGGCGCCGGCCACAGGAACTTCGGCTTGCCGTAGCGCCAGGTGTCGGGCTCGTTGCCCCACATCACCGAGCCGATCGCGACCCCGACACCGGTCAGGAACGGCAACTCGGAGGTCGGCTTGGGGCGGGCGTTCAGGGCGTCGTCCGGGATGGTGCCGATGCCCTTGACCACGAGGTACAGCACCCAGACGATCATCAGCGGCGCGGCCACCCAGCGGGCGAACGCGGTGATTCCCTTGAAGCCGAACAGGTTGTTGGCGATGCCGAGCACCGCCAGCACGACGCTGATCACCACCACGTGGCCCCAGCCGTACAGGCCGTCGAACAGCGTCGCCAGCAGGTTGAACGCGAACGCCGTCCAGCCCGCGGCCACGCCGATCAGCAGCAGGCTGACCAGCGCGGAGCCGATCTTGCCGAGGATGGAGCGGGTGAGCAGGGCGTGCGTCTGGCCGGTGGTGGAGCCCAGGTAGGCCGCCGGCAGCGCGTACAGGAAGTACGCCACCGCGCCGATCGCGCCGGCGGCGACCGCCTGGAGCAGTGAGTAGCCGGCGTCGTGGTACTGGAAACCCAGGAACAGATAGGTGAAGCCGGCGGCGAGCGTCACCCACAGCGCGACGAAGTGGTACGGGGACCGGCGCTCATCGGCCGGCACGATGCCGGCGGCCCCCGTCGAGTAGTCGTGATCCGTCGAGTCAGCCACCAACGCGCCCTCTCCCCGTGCCCACAGTGCTGGGAAAGCTACTACACGCAGCGTGAGGACCGTCCCGTCGGCAGGCCCAAGGCTCTTAACCCGAGCGGCGCAAAGTTGATCACAGTGGGAAGCGGGACCGTCGGTTTGTACCCCCGAACGGGTTGTGTGTCAGGAATCCCGGAGCCGGCGCAGCGCCAAAGCGAGGGTCAGGCGGAAGCGGCCGCCGGGGGAGTGCACGTCGAAACCGAGCGTCGCCTCGGCGCGGGCCAGCCGGCCGGCGACCGAGCTGTGGTGCCGGTGCACCAGCGCCGCCGCCTTGCGCACCGAGTCCGTCGCGACGACCGCGGTGAGCAGGTCGAGGGTGTCCTGGCCGCCCGGCTCGGCGGCGAGCCGGTCCAGCGCCGCGAGGTCAGGGACGTCGCCGACCCCGTCCGCGGGCAGCCGCTGGGCGATCGGCCCGAGCGCGCCGAGGCTGTCCCATTCGACGGTGTCGATCACGCCCGGCGCCGCGAACCGCACCGCCACCGTCGCCGCCCGCCACGACTCCGGGGCCCGCATGGCCGGCACCATCGGGCCGACGCCGATCGTGTGTCCGGTTGGGACGATCGTTTCGGCCGGCGCCAGCACCGCGTGCTGGCTGCCGATCGCCGCCTGCGGGCCCGGGGGATCCGGCAGGGCGTGCGGCGTCGCCAGCACGCGGATCGGCGTGAGCGGGGAGAAACCCAGCAGGTGCAGCGCCCGCGACCGCTCGGCGTCGCCGGCCGACGCGCTGACCGCCAGCTCCAGCAGCGCCGGATCGTCCAGACCGGACAACCGGGCCCGCGTCTCGTTCAGCAGCACGGACGCCGCGATCGCGAACCGCTCCAGCACGATCTCGTCCAGCGGCAGCGGCTCGCCCGCCCGCTCCAGCCACACCCGGCCGCCGCCGTCCAGCTCGCGGCTCACGGCCGGCGGCGGGGCCTCGGCCAGCGACACGCCGGCGGCATCCGCACGCAGCCAGACGCCGGTCTCCGGCACGCTCAGGCCGGCCGGGCATTCCGCCAGCTGCGCCGTGCTGGCCACCAGCCGCTCCAGGCCGGCGTGCTGGGCCACCAGCACGTCGAAGAAGCTGATCACCCGCACCGCGCTGGCCGCGTCGGAATCCAACGCGGACAGTCGCAGCAGCAGGCCCTTCACGGCGTCGACAGTACCGGCGTGCGCCGCCGGGCGAAGAGAATCAGGCCGACGACCGCGACCGCCGTGGGGAACGCGCCGGAGATGATCACGATCGCCTGCGGCGGCAGCTCGCCCCAGGGCGTGCCCGCGAAGTACGCGACGAGCGAACAGGCGTTGGCCACGCCCGACCACCGCGCCCAGGCCTGCCCCTGCTGGGTCTCCGGGACCTGCTCGTGGATCAGCAGGCGGACCGTCGTGCTGACCGTGCCGTTGCCGAGGCCGCCCAGCACGAACGCCGCCGCGATGGCCGGGGCGAACGGGATCGCGCCGGCCAGCAGGATGCCCAGCGCGCAGGTCAGGCCGCCGAGCAGCAGCAACAGCGGCCGGTGCGCGGCGAACCGCCGGCGGCCGGTCAGCAGCGCGCCCGCGAGGCTGCCGACCGGCCAGCACGCGAGCAGCAGGCCGTACGCGATGTCGTTGCCGTGCAGGACCTCACGCAGGTAGAAGATGCCGGCGACGCCTTCGAGGCAGACGCCGAGGATGATCGCCGCCATCACCGGGGCCAGCAGGCGCAGCAGCGGCGTCAGCACGAGCGGATCGCCCGGGCCCTTCCGCCGCGGCCTCGGCACGGGCGGCGTCGTGGCGACCGCGATGCCCGCCAGGACCAGGAACGACAGGCCGTCGCCGAGCAGCAGCGGCGTGCTGCCGGCGACCGCGTAGACGAGGCCGCCCAGCGCCGGGCCGATGATGTTGGACAGCGAGTTCGACGCCGTCGCGACGCCGTTCACCCACGACACCCGGTCCTCGCCGGCGGTGGCGTTGAGCAGCTTGAAGCCGACCGAGCCGCCGAGCGTGCCCATCGTCGCGCCGACGGCCACCGCCAGCACCCGCAGCGGGAAGTCGTTCACCACCCCGGCCAGGGTGAAGGTCGCCGCCTGCACGACCAGGCAGGCCAGCCAGGTCCGGCGCGGATCCAGCCGGTCCGCCTGCCGCCCCAGCCACTTGGCCAGCAGCGCCGGCGGCAGCATGCCGGCCAGGTACACCAGCGCCACCGCCCACGGCTCGGGGCGGTGCGCGGCGTCCAGCACCAGGCCGAACACCGCGACGTTGTCGCCGACCCTGGACACGATCAAGCCGACGAGCAGCAGAACGACCCCCATCGGGCGAGGCTATCGGCCAGCCAGTTGGCGGGTCAGGCCATTTGTTCCGGCGACATGTGGCGGGTGCACGGGCCGCGCCGCCACGGCAGGCTTCATGTCATGACCTACGCCTTCGATCCCGAACTGCTCCCGTGGCTGGCGATGCTGCCCCAGGGCTTGACCATCGAGGACGTCGACGCCGCCCGCGGGCGGATGGCCGAGATGGCCGGGCGGTTCCTGGCGTACGAGCCGAAGAACCCGGTCACCGTCGAGGAGAAGCTCATTCCCGGCCCGGCCGGCGCCCCCGAGGTGCGGGTCCGCGTCTACACGCCGACGAGCGTCGCCGGCCCGCGGCCTGCCTTCGTCTCCATCCACGGCGGTGGGTTCGTGCTCGGCGACCTCGACATCGACGCCCCCGGCTGCTTCGAGATCGCCGACGAGATCGGCGCGGTCGTGGTGTCGGTGGACTACCGGTTGGCTCCGGAGCACCCGTATCCGGCGGGGTTGGAGGACTGCTACGCGGCGCTGGAGTGGACCGCCGCCAAGGCGTCCGAGCTCGGCGTCGACCCGGCGCGCATCGCCATCGGCGGCTCCAGCGCCGGCGGCGGCCTGACCGCCGGCCTCGCACTGCTCGCCCGTGACCGCGGCGGGCCGGCGGTGGCGTTCCAGTACCTCGGGATTCCCGAGCTGGACGACCGGCTCGAGACGCCGTCGATGACCCGGTTCGTGGACACGCCGATGTGGAACCGGCCCAACGCGGTGCTCAGCTGGAAGTACTACCTCGGCGGTTCGCCGGCCGACCAGTACGCGGCTCCGTCACGTGCCTCTGATTTGTCGGGCTTGCCGCCGGCGTACGTGTCGGTGTGCGAGTTCGATCCGCTGCGGGACGAGGGCCTGCTCTATGCGACCCGGCTCATCCAGGCCGGCGTGCCGACCGAGCTGCACCACTTCCCGGGCACCTTCCACGGCTCCAGTGCGGTGGTCAGCGCCGCCGTCAGCAAGCGCATGGCCGCCGAGCGCGTCGACGCCGTTCGCCGTGGCCTGCAAGGAGGAAAGTCATGACGTACGCGATCGACCCCGAGCTCCAGCAGTGGCTGCCGATGCTGCCGGCGATCAGCCTCGAGAACATGCCGGCGATCCGGGCGATGATGAACGACCCGCAGGTGCGGGCGCAGTCGTTCCAGATGCCGACGTACGAGCCGGCGACGCCGGTGACCGTCGAGGAGCGGCTCATCCCCGGCCCGGCCGGAGCCCCGGAGGTGCGGGTCCGTGTCTATACGCCGACCGGTGTCCCCGGGCCGCTGCCGGGTTTCGTCAGCATTCACGGCGGCGGCTTCGTCGTCGGCGACCTGGACCAGGACGTGCCGATCGCGACCCGGATCGCCGCCGAGGCCGCCGCGGTCGTGGTGTCGGTCGACTACCGGTTGGCGCCGGAGCATCCGTATCCGGCCGGGTTGGAGGACTGCTACGCGGCGTTGGAGTGGACCGCCGCCAAGGCGTCCGAGCTCGGCGTCGACTCCTCCCGTATCGGCATCGGGGGCGTCAGCGCCGGCGGTGGACTGGCCGCCGCCCTCGCGCTGCTGGCGCGGGACCGGGGCGGGCCGGCGGTGTGCTTCCAGTTCCTGGCGATTCCGGAGCTGGACGACCGGCTGGAGACGCCGTCGATGACCCGGTTCGTGGACACGCCGATGTGGAACCGGCCCAACGCGGTGCTCAGCTGGAAGTACTACCTCGGCGGTCAGCTGGCCGACCAGTACGCCGCTCCGTCACGTGCCGAGGACCTGTCGGGTCTGCCGCCGGCGTACGTGTCGGTGTGTGAGTTCGATCCGCTGCGCGACGAGGGCCTGGCCTATGCGACCCGGCTCATCCAGGCCGGCGTGCCGACCGAGCTGCACCTGTTCCCGGGCACCTTCCACGGTTCCGAGCTGGTGGCGACCGCCGCCGTCAGCCAGCGGATGTCGGCGGAGTCCGTCGCCGCCATCCGCCGCGCCCTCTCCTGACCCCCGCTCTATGCAGGGAAGGACGCCTTACCCTCGTCCAACGCGGGTAAGGCGTCCTTCCCTGCATCCGGTGGCCTCTCACGGACCGATGTGGCAGGTGTCGGCGCCCTGCGGCTTGGCGGTGGCCCGCACGACCACGTCGCCGTCCATCAGGATCGTGCACCGCACCTGGTTGTCGGTGTTGTTGTGGTGCAGGGTGATCCCGATTTTGTCGAGGCGCAGGCTCGTTACGGTGAACGTCTTCGACCACGGCAGCGCGGTGTTCGCGGCGACGTCGGTCGACCGGCCGGTGCTCGGGTCTAGGTAGCTGTAGGTCAGCCGGCCGAGGTCGGGCTTTCCGTCGAGCGCCTCGACCCGGTACTCGAACGTGAACGGGTTGTTGGACGCCGTGGTGGTCGTGGTGGCGGCCGGCCGCGTCGGAGCGGGGGCCGGGCTGCACGCCGCCAGCGCGCCGACGGCCGCCGCGGCGGAAAGGGACATGACGAACCGGTTCGAGGTCCCCCCTTGTTTCGACACGGGCCATCTTGCCGCAATCGGTGTCAAGCGGTCGAAAGGGATTGATCTCCGGTCCGGAGAGGGGCAATGGTCCGCCGGCCGAGGATGCCTGTTGCCGGTCGGCGGGGGTGGGCGTAGGGTCCGGGCGACTGGACAGGTCTGGACAGGATCAGAGGAGTCAGCCGATGCCCGGTGGAGACTCGGTCGCCCCGCTCCAGGTGGAGGCCAACGGCATCAACGTGATCGGCGACGACGAGCGCAAGGGCACGCCGAGACAGCTGTTCTGGCCCTGGTTCGGGGCCAACGTGTCGGTGCTGGGCCTGAGCTACGGCTCGTTCACGCTCGGCTTCGGCATCTCGTTCTGGCAGGCGGCGATCGCCGGCCTGGTCGGCATCGTGTTCTCGTTCCTGCTCTGCGGCTTCGTCGCGGTGGCGGGCAAGCGCGGCTCGGCCCCGACGATGATCCTGAGCCGGGCGGCGTTCGGTGTGCGCGGCAACTGGGTCGCGACGGCGATCTCCTGGGTGCTGACCGTCGGCTGGGAGACCGTGCTGACGGTGCTGGCCACGCTGGCCACGGCGACGGTGTTCACGCAGCTGGGCTGGGGCGGCGGCGCGCCCGTGAAGATCATCGCGCTGGTGGTGGTCGCCGTGCTGACCATCGGCGGCGGCGTGATGGGCTTCGACCTGATCATGCGCATGCAGACCGTCATCACGATCGTCACGGCGGTGCTGACGGCGGTGTTCATCGCCTTCGTGATCCCGCACATCGACTGGGCCAAGGTCTCGGCGATCCCGGCCGGCTCGACGGCGAGCGTGATCGGCGCGCTGGTGTTCCTGATGACCGGCTTCGGCCTGGGCTGGGTGAACGCGGCCGCGGACTACTCCCGCTACCTGCCGCGGAGCACGTCCAGCCGCGCGGTGATCGGCTGGACCACGTTCGGCTCGGCGCTGGCCCCGGTGGTGCTGCTGATCATGGGCCTGCTGCTGGCCGGCTCGTCGCCGGACCTGAACAAGGCCATCGCCGCCGACCCGATCGGCGCGCTGGCCAGCGTGCTGCCCACCTGGTACCTCGTGCCGTTCGTGATCGTGGCGGTGCTCGGCCTGGTCGGCGGCGCGGTGCTGAACATCTACTCCTCCGGCCTCGCGCTGCTGGCCGCCGGCCTGAAGGCGCCGCGCTTCGCGGCCGCCCTGATCGACGGCACGATCATCATCCTCGGCACCATCTACGTGGCCTTCTTCGCGGACGACTTCCTCGGGCCGTTCCAGGGCTTCCTGATCACCCTGGGCACACCGATCGCCGCCTGGTGCGGCGTGATGCTGGCGGACATCGCCTCCCGCCGCGGCGGCTACGCCGAGGCCGACCTGTACGACCCGAAGGGCCGCTACGGCAGCGTCCGCTGGCTGGCGGTCGGCGTCGTGCTGGTGTCCACTGTGGTCGGTTGGGGCCTGGTCACCAACACGTACGCGGACTGGTTGTCCTGGCAGGGATATCTCCTCGGCCCGCTGGGCCTCGGCGGCCGCGACGGGTCATGGGCGGCGGCGAACCTGGGCGTGCTGGCGGCGCTGGTGATCGCCTTCGTCGTCACCTGGGCGTCGCAGCGGTCCCGGGTGCGGGCGCAGGAGCTGGTGACCGTATGAGGTCGCACCTGGCCGTGATCGACATGCAGAACGTGTTCGCGGACCCGGCCAGCCAGTGGTGCACGCCGGGCTTCGCGGACATCGTCGAACCGGTCCAGAAGCTGGTCGCGGCGTTCCGGGACGTCACGTTCACGCGGTTCGTCGCGCCGGCCAAGCCGGTGGGCGCGTGGCGGCTGTACTACCAGCGCTGGCCGTTCGCGCTGCAACCGCCGCACGCCGAGATCTACCAGCTGGTGGACGGCTTTCACGGGGCCACAGTGGACGAGATCACCTTCGGCAAGTGGGGACCGGCGCTGGCCCGGCGGGTCGGCGACGCGGATGTGCTGGTGCTGGCCGGTGTGGCGACGGACTGCTGCGTGCTGTCGACGGCGTTGGCCGCGGCGGACGCCGGTGTGGTGACGTGGATCGTCGCGGACGCCTGCGCCGGCATGGACGACGAGGCGCACGAACGGGCGCTGGCGATCGCCCGCGGCTACTCGCCGCACATCGAGGTCAAGAGCCTGGACGAGGTGTTGTCGTGCTGCGCCTGAAGTACGAGCAGATCGCCGACCAGCTCGCCAAGGACATCCGCCGCGGTCGGCTGCCGCGCGGCGCGCGGCTGCCCGGCGAGCACGTGCTGGCCAACCGGTTCGCCGTCAGCCGCAACACGATCCGGCAGGCGCTGGCCGAACTGGGCAGCCGCGGCCTGATCGCCACCCACTCCGGCAAGGGATCCTTCGTCACCTTCGACGGCCGCCCGCTGGACGACCGGATCGGCTGGACGCGGGCGCTGGCCGAGCAGGGTGTGCACACCGCCGTCGAGGTGATCCGGCTGGAGCTGGTCGGCGATCCCGACCTGGCCGAGCGGTGCGGCGTCGAGAGCGACGAGTTCGTCGCCGTGGACCGGGTCCGGTCGATCGTCGGCGGCCCGGCGATCTCGTTCGAGTGCACCAGGGTCGCGGCCCGTGGCCGGCTGCGCGACCTGCCCGGGTCCGGTCTGGACGGTTCGCTGTACGACGTGTTGCGCGCCGAGGGGCTGCTGCCCGAACAGGGGGAGGAGTGGGTCGAGTTGGGGCAGATCACGGAGGTGGAGGCGGCGGTGCTCTCGCGCGCGCCGGGGGAGCGCTTCCTACGCGCCCGCCGGTTGTGCCGGGATCGCAACGGCATCTTCGTGGAGCACACGGAGAGCCTGCTCGACCCGGACCGGTTCCGGCTGCACCTGCGCTTCGGTGGCGCGGAGTGAGCCGCGCGCTGGCCGCGTTCACCGGACTGGCCATCGGCGACGCGCTCGGCATGCCGACCCAGTCGATGCCCCGGGAGGCCATCCAGTCCCGGTACGGGGTGCTCACCGGCTTCGAACCCGGCCCGGACGACCAGCCGATCGCGCCGGGCATGGCCGCCGGCTCGATCACCGACGACACCGAGCAGGCGGTGCTGGTGGCCGGGCTGCTGATCGCCGGTGACGGCCACGTCGACCCGCGCCGGCTCGCCGCGGATCTCCTCGCGTGGGAAGAGGACATGCGCCGGCGGGGCTCGCTGGACCTGCTCGGACCGTCGACGAAGGCCGCGGTGAGCGCGGTCGCGGCGGGCGAGAGCCTGGAACGCGCCGGCCGCTTCGGCACGACCAACGGGGCCGCGATGCGAATCACCCCTGTCGGCATCGCGTACGACGCCGACGACCTACCGTCCCTTGTGGACGCCGTGGTCGAGGCGAGTTGGGTCACGCACAACACCGGCGTCGCGCTGGCCGGCGCCGCGGCGGTCGCGGCGGCGGTGAGCGCCGGCATCGCCGGCGCGGATGTCCGCGAGGCGACGAAGGTCGCGGCCGAGGCCGCGAGATTGGCTTCCGGCAGGGGAAACTGGGTTGCCGCCGGCGATGTCGGCACGCGGCTGGCCTGGGCCAGTGAGCTCGTGGAGGGGTTGCCGCCGGGCGAGGCCGCCGAGACGATCTACCGGCTGGTCGGCACGAGCGTGGCCACCCAGGAGTCCGTGCCGGCGGCTTTTGCCGTGCTGGCGGTGCATCCCGACGATCCGTGGCGGGCCGGCCTGCTTGCCGCGTCGCTCGGCGGCGACTGCGACACGATCGCGGCGATGGCCGGCGCGATCGCCGGCGCGTGCCACGGCGACGACGCGTTCCCCGACGAGGCGGTGCGCACGATCCACGCGGTCAACGACCTCCCGTTGGCCGGTCTGACCGCGGAACTGCTGGCGCTGCGCGGATGAGCCGCCTGGTGCACGTCGGGCAGGTGATCGTCGACATCGTGATGTACGTGCCGCACCTGCCCGAACGCGGCGGCGACGTGGTCGCGGCCGACGGCGGCACCGAGGTCGGCGGCGGCTTCAACGTGCTCGTGGCGGCCGCACGGCAGGGCCTGACCGCCGCGTACGGCGGCATGCACGGCGTCGGGGCGTTCGGCGACCTGGCCCGCAAACGTTTGGCGCAGGAGCGGATCGATGTCCTGCAGCCGAAGATGTCCACTATGGACACCGGCGTGACCGTGGCGCTGGTGGACGCCGACGGCGAGCGAACGTTTGCGACCACCTTCGGTGCCGAGGGGCAGCTGCGCGTCAACGACCTGGCGCGGATTCGGCTGTTCCCGGACGACATCGTCTACGTCTCGGGCTACGGGCTCGCGCTGCCGGTGAACGGCCCGGCTGTGTGCTCGTGGCTGTCCACAGTGGATCCCGGAATCGCCGTCGTGCTGGATCCGGGGCCGCTTGCCGCGGAGATCCCGGAGAGCGTGCTGAAACCGGTGCTCGACCGGGCCGACTGGATCAGCTGCAACGAGCGCGAGGCCCGACTGCTGACCGGCGAGGACGATCCGGCCACGGCAGCCAGCGCCATGAGGCGGCGCAACGCGATCGTGCGCATCGGCGCGGGCGGCTGCGTGCTGGCCACCACCGACGGCGTGACGACGGTGCCGGGCTTTCCGGCACAGGCGGTGGACACCAACGGGGCCGGCGACGCGCACACCGGGGTGTTCATCGCCGGTCTGGCGGCGGGGCTGCCGGCGACAGAGGCGGCGAAACGGGCGAACGCGGCGGCAGCGATCGCCGTCACCCGACGGGGACCGGCTTCCGCGCCTACGATCGAGGAGGTGCAGAAGCTGCTGAGCGAGGAGACTGGGGATGTCGCTAGCTGACAAGGTTCTGGCTGACAAGGTTGCTGGGGCGGTCGCGAATCCGCTGACCACCGACGAGTTCGACCCGCACGCCGAACTCGCCGATGTGCTGGCCGGCATCGGCATGAGCCCGGAGGACACCGGCGGCGAGATCACCTTCGTCGGCGCGGACCCGGTCGTGCCGAGCACCCTGCGCCTCGGCGGCGCGGCCGCGATCGCGCTGGTCGCCAAGTCGGCCGCGATGGCCAAGCTGTGGCGGCTGCGCGGCGGCGACGGCCAGGACATCTCCGTCGACCTGCGGGTCACCCCGCACCGGCTCTGCCCGTTCTACGACCGCAAGTGGGAGAGGCTCAACGGCCACGTGCCGGTCACGGCGGCCAATCCCACCAACGCCTTCGGGTTCGGCTTCTACCGCACCGCCGACGACCGCTGGGTGATGCCGCTCAACCCGTACCCGAAGATCAAGGTCGCCGCGCAGAAGCTGCTGGACGTGCCGGACGATGCCGAGCGGGTGGCGCAGGCGGTGTCCAAATGGGACGCACGCGAGCTGGAGGCGGCGGCCATCGAGGCCGGCGTCGTGCTGCCGATGCTGCGCTCCACCAACGAGTTCCTCGCCGAGGACACGGGCATCACCGACCTGCCGCTGATCGAGATCACCCGGATCGGCGACTCCGAGCCCGAACCGCTCGGCAACGGCGAGCTGCAGCAGATCGATCAGCCGTTGGCGGGGATCCGCGCGCTCGGCATGGGGCACGTGATCGCCGGCGCCGGGGCCGGCCGTGCGCTCGCGCTGCACGGGGCCGACGTGCTGAACCTGTGGCGGGTCAACGAGTTGGAGCACGACGTCACCTACATCACCGCGAACGTCGGCACGCGGTCGGCGACGATCGACCCCTACCAGGACCAGGCGCTGGTCGCGGGCCTCCTTCAAGACGCCGATGTGTTCTACGCCAACCGAAGGCCCGGCTACCTGGAGCAGATCGGCGTCTCCGCCGAGCAGGCGGCGCAGGCGCGGCCGGGCATCGTGCACGTGACGGCGTCCCTGAACGGGGAACGCGGCCCGTGGGCGGGCCGGGTCGGCTTCGACCAGACCGCCGGCAGCCTCGTCGGCATGATGAACCTGGAGGGCGACGGCACGAAGCCCGCGCTGCCGCCGATCCTCGTCGTCAACGACTACATCGTGTCCTGGCTCATGGCCGCCGGCGCGGCCGAGGCCCTGGCCCGGCGGGCCGTGCAAGGCGGCAGCTACCGAGTGCACGTGTCGCTGACGAGGGCGGCACTGTGGATCCTCAGCATGGGCGTGTTCGACAAGTCCTACGCGGCGGAAACGGCGGGAAGCGCCGAGCGGCACCGGTATCTGGACCCGGAAACGTTCACTGTGGACACTCCGCTGGGCGAGTACCAGGGCGTGACCGAGCAGGTGCGGATGTCGCGGACGCCGGGCCGGTACGCGGTGCCGCTGGTGCCGCGCGGCTCGTCGAAGCCGGTCTGGCTGAACAAATAGGTTGCCGGGGGCCTTAGCCTCGGGATGTGCCGGATGCTGCCGAGCTGTACAACGCGATGAACCCGTGGACCGGGCGGTCGGACGACCGGTTCTACCTGGACCTGGTGCTGGCCGCGGACTCCGTGCTGGACGTGGGATGCGGGACGGGGACCCTGCTGTCGCAGGCGCGGGCCAAGGGCCATCGCGGGCGGCTGGTCGGCGTCGACCCGGACCCGGACATGCTGGCGCAGGCCAAGGTCCACGACGGGATCGAGTGGCTGCCGGGGGACATGTCCACGGTCTCGGAAACGGGCTTCGAGCTCGCGGTGATGACCGGCCACGCGTTCCAGTGCCTGCTCACCGACGAGGACGTGCTGGCCACCCTGCGCGGGGTGCGCAGGGCCGCCGGCCGGTTCGTGTTCGAGACGCGAAACGCCCTGGTCAGGGAGTGGGAGCGGTGGCCGGACATGAGCTACGAATTCGAGTACGAGGGCCAGACCGCCAAGGTCTTCTACGAGGTGCGGCCGATCGTCGGCGACGTCGTCGACGTGGTGGAGAACATCGTCGCCGACGACTGGCGGCGCGCCGACGCCGGTCAGCTGCGGTTTCTCGCCACCGAACGCCTGGACGAGCTGATCGCCGAGGCGGGGCTGGAGATCGAGGCCCGGTACGGCGGCTGGCAGCGCCAGCCCTTCGCGCCGGACAGCCCCGAACTGATCTCGGTGCTCCGCCCCGTCACGATGTGACTTCCGAACTCATGTGGCGGCCGGGACGCGGCGTTCGCCCGCCTGCTGGGGGACACGGTCCGCGTCGGGTCGGGGCGCTGCTATGCCCCCGACCCGACGCGGACCGTCACCTGGTCGCTGTGATCAGCCGCCGACCTGGCTGGCGGCCGTGCGCGCCCGGGACATGTACTGCTGGTACGCCCCGTTGATGTAGGTCGTCCACGGCGACCAGTCGCTGCCGTTGGACGAGATCCGGGCCGCCGCCTGGGCGCAGGTGGCCGGGTTGAACGCCTGGGCGTCGGAGACCTCGCCGTGCCAGCGGGAGTTGATCTGCCACACGCCGCGGTCGTGGCTGCAATCGGTGTTGATCAGCACCGCCTTGGTCCAGCCCTGGCTCTCCGCCAGCGCCACGGCGATCGAGATGACCAGGCCGTTGCCGTGCAGGCCGGCGTTGCGCGCGTACTGCGCGATCTGCTTGTCGGACAGGTGGGTGCCGGCCAGGGTGCTCTTCTGCGTGCAGGTCGCGGACGGCCCGCTGAAGCCGATTGGTGGGGCGGTGAGCGGCTCGGTGCCGGCGGAGGCGAGCGGGGCGGCCACCAGCACGCCGGCCAGCACGAGTCCGGAGATGCCGGCCGCGCGGCCGAGCTTCGAGAGGTTCGCCATTGATTCCTCACAGTCATCGCAGGGGTAATGACGTGATTCGTGGCGGCGCCCGACCATGGTGACAGCTGATGATCGTCTCGCGAAGCGTTCACCCTTGACAGATTTGGTCTAGACCAGCGAGGGTGGCGCGGAAAAACGCCGCCCCCACTCGAAAGTCGGGGCGGCGTCCGTAACTCCGGCTCAGCTCGCGGGTGGCGCCGGCGGCGCCGCGCACTCCGCGTCCGAACCGCCGGCGGTCTTCCGCGGCGGCAACGTTCCGGTGCCGAGGTAGTTGCCCAGCACGGTGTTCACACATGTGTCCGCGGTCGGTGTGACACCGTGCGTGATGCCGCCGTTCACGGTCAGCAGCGCCGAACGCGGGTAGCGCTGGCGAAGGGCCGCGCTACCGGACGGCGGGGCGACGCCGTCAAGGCTGTTCTGGAGCAACAAGACGCTGCCCACGGCGTAACCGAGCACCGGCACCGGGTTGCCCGCCTTGGCGTGCCAGACGCGGCACGGCGAGAGGAACCACATGTTGCCCCAGGCCATGTCCGGCGCCTGCGTGGCGCTGGCCGCCGCGTCGGACTTCCACTGCGCGAAGGACGACGGCCACGGCGCGTCCGTGCAGAGCTCGGCCATCTGCGCCGCGTAGATGTTGTCGCTGCCGCCGCGCTGGTAGAACTGCTGGAACAGTCCGATCAGCGTCGAGGGATCGCCGGTGTGCACGTAGGCGGAGAGCAGCCCGCCGAGCGTCGGCCAGAACGCCTGGAAGTACGGCGCCAGCGTGAAGATGTCGGTGAACTCGTCCGGCCCGATCAGGCCGTCGGCCGGGGCCGCGGTGATTTTGGCCAGCTGGTCGTTCCAGACCTGCTGGATCGCCGCCCGGGTCGTGCCCAGGTGGAAGGCGGCGTCGTTGGCCGCCACCCAGTCGAACCAGAGCTGGAAGTTCCGCTCCAGGTTGGCGTTCTGGTCCAGCGACGCCGCCCGGTACCAGACCTCGTCCGGGTTGATCGGGCTGTCCAGCACCATCCGCCGCACGGCCAGCGGGTGCAGCGTGGCGTACACCTCGGCGACGTAGGTGCCGTACGACTGGGCGTACATGCCGACCTGGAGGCCGCCCAGCGCGAGCCGCACGTCGTCCAGGTCGGCGGCGACGTCGGTGGTCTTCATGTGCTGCAACAGATCCGGCTGCGCCTGCTGGCAGGCGTCCGCGTAGTTCTGGACCCGGTTCAGCCGGCCGACCTCGTTGGCCGGTGCGGTCGGCGCGTAGCCGGGCCGGTTGAACGCCTCGTAGCCCGGCACGCACGACAGCGCCGGCACGCTCGGCGCCACGCCGCGGCGGGCGATGCCGATCCAGTCGTAGCTGCCGCCGCCGGGCACCTGCTGCCCCAGCAGCGAGGACTCGTAGCCGGCCCCGGACAGCGGGTCCGGCGCGGTCAGCATCATGCCCTGGTACGGGTCGGAAGCGTTGTGCGCCACCTTCGACAGCGCGAGGGTGACCTTCGCGCCGCCGGGATTCGCGTGGTCGAGCGGAACCTGGAGCGTGGCGCACTGCGCGCCGGCGTTGGCCAGCGTGGTGTCCGAACAGGCGCCCCACGCGAGGGCGTCATGGGGAACCGGCGTGGCGGCGGCGGTCGCACCGCCCATCGTGATCACGGCCGACGCGACGATCGCGGCGGCGGACAGCGCACGTCTCAACTCGAATTGCCCCTCTCACGGTGGATTCTCGTTGATCACCGTAAGCAGCCGGGGCGGAATGTGAGCGTTATCAGGTCGGGTTCAGGACGCGTATCGTTCCCCAACGGTCAGCCGGGAATACCGGCGGCCGTGAACACGTGCCCGACCGTGCCGTCGACTGCCGGCCGTGGCGGCGGCCGGCAGCGGCGTCACTTCGCTTCGATGCGGGCGCTGGCCTTGAGGTTGCCGGAACAGGTGGCGCTGTCGGTGCCGTCGCCTGTGTGGTAGTCGCGGGTGATCGTGTAGACGGTTCGCGGCCACTGGATGTTGCTGGTGTCCAGGCAGTCCACGACGAGCCGCCAGGTGTAGTGCGAGCCGCTGTAGCAGGTCACGGAGGCGCTGCTGCCGTTGCTGCCCAGGTTGCACGGCAGCGATGCGGCCTGCGCCGTCGCGCCGCCGACCGCGATCAGGCCGGCCGCCGACACGGCACAGGCGACGCTGGCCAACAGGGATCTGGCCACGAGGGTTCTGAAAGTCATGGCGGCGATCTTGGCGCATCCGGTGCGGCAAGGTCTAGACCATTGGGACACTTTTCCGCTCCGCTGCAACCCGGCCGGCGGCCATGGGCGTGTTCACTGGCAGAGCCGACGACACGGAGGGGAAATGGCCGATCGCGACATCGCGTTCGCGCAGTTCGTCACGGCCAAGGCCGACAGCCTGCAACGCACCGCGTACCTGCTGTGCGGCGACTGGCACCGTGCCGAGGACCTGACGCAGGTGACGTTCACCAAGCTCTACCGGTCCTGGCCGCGGCTGACCGATCGGGACGCGCTCGACGGCTACGCGCGCAAGGTGCTGGTCCGCGCGTTCCTGTCCGAGCGGCGACTGGGCTGGTTCCGACGCGAGCACGTGACGGCGGAACACGCCGAGTCGCCTGAACGGGGCTGGTCGCCGCCGGAGGACCGGATGGTGCTGCTGGCCGCGCTGGCCAAGGTGCCGCCGGGGCAACGGGCGGTGCTCGTGCTGCGCTACTGGGAGGACATGTCGATCGAGGACACGGCCCGGGCGCTGGAGTGCTCGGAGGGCACGGTCAAGAGCCAGGCCGCGCGCGGGCTGCAGGCCCTGCGCGCACTGCTGGGGGAAGCGCCGCTGAGCCGAAGGAGGGGAGCGTGAACGAGCAGGAGCTGCGGGGTGCGCTGCGGGACGCGATGGCCGAGGTCGTGCCGCCGCGTCCGGTGACCGCGAACTCGGCGTTGACCAGGGCGCACCGGGCGCAACGCCGTCGCCGCGCGAACCTGGCCGGCATCGGCGTGGGTGCGGTGGTCGTCGCGCTGGTGGCGGGAGCGGTCACACTGAACTCGCACCCATGGGAGGGGACGGCCGAGCCGAGCCCGCCTTCGAACACTCACACCTCCGCGCCGCCGCTGACCGGCGGGGAGTCCGACAACGCGCCGGTGGGCAGCCCGGAGTACGCCCGAGGCAAGAATCTGCTGGCCGCTGTCCCGGCTGCGCTGCCGTCGGGCCTAGTGCCGGCGAGCGGTCAGCAGTTGACGGGGGCCAAGTTCGACCCGCGCCGGCACGAGGAGATCCAGGCGGGGCCGTCCAAGCAGTGGATCTACCGGGCCCGTGAGCCGGTGGCGCGCCCGGGGCAGCCCGGCGTCGGCGAGGTGGACGTCCAGGTGTTCGGCCCGGGCAACGGGCTGCCGATTGACGTCTGTGCGGCCGCGCAGAACCTGACCCACGGCGCGGCCTGCACGCTCAAGCAGGTCGGCGGAAAGTCGGTCGCGCTTGTCTCGCATCCCGACGACACCCGCCTCGGCGCCGCCGCGGTGTACCGGTACGCCGACGGCACGGTGGTGGGTGTGGTGCACAGTTCGAGCGTCTACGGGGCCGGCCTGCCGGGGTTGGCGCAGCCGCCGCTGACCGACGACCAGCTGGCGAACCTTGCGCTGTCGCCGGGTTTCAAGGTGGTCTGACGATATTGACGGGCGTCGCCCGCCCCCGTGTGCCAACCTGATCAACGGCACCGGACGAGAGGGGTGGGCGACATGGAGAAGATCCCGACGATCTTCGAGCGGGACGGCCGCTTCCACGTCGTCGACCGCCCGCGCGCCGACTGCGGGTGGGTGTTCGACGGCGTGGGCGCGGCGACGGAGAAGCTGGACGGCACCAACGTCCGGCTGACCGTGCGGTGCGGCACGCTCGTCCGGGTCGAGAAGCGACGCAATCCCAGCCGGGAGCAGAAGCAGCGCGGCATCGTCGACGGCTGGTACGTCGACGCCGGCGCCGAGGACAAGTGGATCACGGCCGCGGCCGACGGCACCGACGTGTCGGCGTGGCCGGACGGCGAGCACTCGTGCGAGGCGATCGGGCCGCGCGTGCAGGGCAATCCGCTCGGGCTGGCGGCGCATGTCTGCGTGCCGTTCAACCTGAGCGTGCCGGTGTACGCCGACGTGCCACGGGACTTCGCCGGGCTGCGGGCGTTTCTGGCCACTGTGGACAGTGCGTACGCGCCGGGCCGTCCGCCCGAGGGCATCGTGTTCCACCACCCGGACGGCCGGCGGGCGAAGATCAAGCGCAAGGACTTCGGGCCATGAGAGTCCACTATCCGCGCACGCCGCACCTGCCGTGGTCGCCGGGCGCGACGGCCGACGACGTCCGTACCACCGACCTGTCGGGGCTGGCGGGCCGCGAGGTCGTCGTGACGGAGAAGCTGGACGGCGAGAACACCACGCTGTACCGCGACGGGTTGCACGCCCGGTCCCTGGACTCGGCGCACCACCCGTCGCGGGCGTGGGTGAAGTCGTTGCACGGCAACGTGTCAAGCGAGATCCCGGCCGGTTGGCGGGTGTGCGGCGAGAACATGTACGCCCGCCACTCGCTGGCCTACGACGACCTGGACAGCTGGTTCTACGCCTTCTCCGTGTGGGCGGAGGACCGCTGCCTGTCGTGGGACGCCACCGTGCGGTTCGCGTCGCGGCTGGGCATGCCGGTGCCGAAGGTCTTGTGGCGCGGGATTTTCGACGAACGGGTGCTGCGGCGGATCAAGCTCGACCCGACCCGGCGGGAGGGTTACGTCGTTCGCGTCGCCGAGGGGTTCGCAGCGGCGGACTTCCGGCACAGTGTGGCGAAGTGGGTGCGCACCGGGCACGTGCAGACCGATCAGCACTGGATGCTCGGCCCGGTGACGGCCAACGGCCGCGGCCCCCAGGCGGCGCTGTGGGACGTGCGCGCCGGCATGGAGCCGGACGTGGCGGGTCTGCTTGCCGCAGTGGGGTTCCCGGAGGGCGGGGACCTCGGCGACATCGCCGGTCGGCTGGATTTGTTGGGGCGCAGGGGAGACGCCCGGCTGGCCGGCGTGCTGGCGATGCTGCTGCGCTGGCACCCGCGTCGCCGCGTTGCCGCGGACCTCGTTGCGCCGCTGGGCATGCGGTTGACCCGGCAGGTCGCCGACCTCATCGGTCTGTACGGGCGGCTGCTGGCCCCGTTCCCGGACGACGAGCGCCGGACCGGGCTCACCCGGCTGGCGCTGGCGGCCGATCTCGGTGTATTGCACGCGGTCGCGGCGGCTGCTCAGCCCGGCAACCAGGAGGTCGACTGGTCGGCGCTGCATGCCGAGGAGGCCGGGCTGTTCGGCGAGCAGCCGTTCGATCCGCTGAAGTCGGCGCTGCGCATGCAGGGCCTCGACGAGAACGTGGCGGACAGGTGCTGGGCCGAGGCGCGGTGCCGGATCTCCACGGCGGCGGAGGCGATTCCGCTGACCTGGCGCTGGCGCTCCGGCGACTTTCCCCGCCTGATAGCCATGATCGGGCCGTCCGGCAGCGGCAAGAGCCACTTCGCGGACTCGCTCAAGGTGGACGAGGTCGTGTCGCTGGACGCCCTGCGCGAGGCGCGCGGCTCCCGCGAGGACCAGAGCGACAACAACGCCATCTTCCACATCGCCGCCCGACAGCTGGAGCGGGCGCTGACCGGCCGGCGCACGGTGGTGTGGGACGCGACGTCGTTGAACCGGCGGCAGCGAGGCATGATCCAGTCGGTGGCGGCCAAACGGAACGCGTTGCACACCAACGCGGTGCTGCTGGTGCCGGAGGAGGAGTTGTTCCGGCGCAACGGGGCTCGCACGCACGCGGTTCCGCCGGAGGTGCTTTCCGCTCAGCTGGAACGGTTCTCGCCGCCGTACCCCGGCGAGGCGCACCGGACCTGGTACGTCGGCCCCTCCGGTAGGGTCGAAGATGTCGCCGGGGCAGTCGGCCGCGAGGAGGGATGATGCGGACCAGCGAGGAGATCTACCACCGGGTGCGCTGGGACCCGCGGTTCGACCCGGCTCGCTTCGTGCTGGGCATCGGCATGCGCGGGCGGCCGCCGAAGCGGCTGCCGCTGGCGTCGTACGAGCCGGGCGGCGAGATTCCGTGGCACCGCATCGTGTTCGTGGAGGCCGACGGCGAGCTGGTGTGGGACCGGGCGACGGGCGTGGACCGTATCGACGAGTCCGACGCCGGCCGCGTGCTGGACCCGCGGCGGCTGCGGGCCCCGTTCTTCACCGCCAAGGCCCCGTACGCGTGGGACGGCCTGGCCTGGTCGCCGGTGAGCAGTGTCCAAGATGGACGGTACGGCGACAGCCGGCTGCGGGTGCTGACGTGGAACACGCTCTGGGACCGCTACGACAGCGACCGGATCGACACGTCCGGCCGCCGCCCGCGGCTGCTCGATGAGCTGGAGCGCGCCGACGCCGATGTCATCGCGTTGCAGGAGGTCGAGGCGGCCCTGCTGACGTTGCTGCTCGCTGCGCCATGGGTGCGCGGCGGCTACACCGTCAGCGAGGTCGTCGGCCGGGAAGTGGACGCCACCGGGTTGCTGCTGCTCAGCAGGGTGCCGGTCCGGGAGGCCGGCGGCCACGTGCTGAGCCCGCACAAGGGCGTCGTCGCCTTCGTGGTGGAGACGGCCGGCGGTCCGGTCGCCGTGGCGACCACGCACCTGACCAGCGATCACCACGAACAGGGCGCCGAGCGGCGGGTCGCCGAGCTGGCCGCCGTCGACGAGGGCCTGTCCGATGTGGACTGCCCGGTGGTGCTGCTCGGCGACTTCAACGACGGCACCGAAACCCCGGCCGATGTCCTGCGCCTGGCGGACGCCTGGACCGAGGCCCACGGGTCGGCCGACCAGACGCCGACCTTCGACCCGCTGTCGAATCCGCTGGCGGCGGTGTCGTCACTGACCGGGCGCGCGGCTCGGCTCGACCGGGTGCTGGTCCGTGGTCTCCGAGTCGCCCACGCTTCGCTGCGTGACGAGCCCGTCTCGGATCACTACGGCGTCGAGGCCGAACTGTTGGTGGGCAAGGAGGACGGGACCCTGCTCGACGTCCCGGCGACCGCGCGTACCGCCGTCGCCTGGCTGCCACCGGTCGACGTGGCCGCGGTGGAGGCCCTGCGTCGCCGGCACGACCCGCAGGCCGACCGCTGGCCGCCGCACGTGAACGTGCTCTTCGGCTTCGTGCCGGAGTCGGAGTTCGACCGGGCCGTGCCGCTGCTCGCCGCGGCCGCCGCCGAGGTGCCGCCGTTCGCCGTGCGGCTCGACGGCGTGCACACGTTCGGCCATCGGGATGATGCCACCATCTGGCTGGATCCCGTCGCCCTGGAATGGACCGCGCTGCGGGACGCCGTCGCGCGGCCGTTCCCCGGCTGCCGGGAACGGGCCGAGGGCTTCACCCCGCACCTCACCTTGGGTCGTGGCAAGGACGCGCAAACGGTTGCGGCGGAGTGCGCCGCCCGACTGTCGCCCATGGACACCGCTGTCGGTGAGCTCGTCGTGCTGTCCCGGCGCGGCGACGAGCCGATGCGGGTGCGGGCCCGGGTCGCCCTCGGCAGCGGCGCCGTCGAGTGGGTACCCGACGACAGTCAGGTCACCACCGGGCCCTCCGTGCCGGTTGACTCCATTGTGGACCGAGTCGGCACCGCGCTGCCGCTGGGTGTGGTGCACCTCGTCGGCTCGCACCGGATGGGCAACGCCCTGGCCGATGCCGACGTGGACCTGGTCGCCGCGGTCCCCGGACGGGTCGAGGTGGACGTTCCCGGTGCCACCGATGTCCGCCCGGTGACCGGCGCGCGGGTGCCGGGCGTGCGGATGCGGCTCGACGGCCGCAGCGTGGACCTCGTGTTGGTCGAGACCGGCGCGATCGACCCGGCCGAGGCGGTCCTCCGTCGCGCGGAGCTCGGATCGGCGGCCTCGATCGCCCTGAGCGCGGTGACCGATGCCAACGCGATCAGTGGCCGGAATGCGACGTTGTCGCGGCTGGTCAAGGCGTGGGCGAAGGCCCGCGGGCTGGACTCCGCGCCCTTCGGCGGCTTGCCCAGCATCGCCTGGGCGGTGCTGGCGGCGTGTGTCGGGTCGGCGGAGCCGGTGGACTTCTTCGCTCACTGGGCGGCCTGGGACTGGCGCAACGCCGTGGCGCTGCGCGGTGATCACGCGTCCTACGGCCCGGTCACGGTCATGACGCCGTCCGAGCCGATCCGGTCGTGCACCGAGCAGGTCGGCCCGGGCATGCTTGACCTCCTGACCCACGAGCTCTACCGGGCCTGGGAAATCGCCTCCACGTCGAGCGATCCGTGGCCGCACCTGTTGGCCACGCCGCCGATGCATCGACGGCACGCGGCCTGGGCGGTCGTCACCGCGAGCGACGAGGGTCGGCTGCGGGGGAGAATGCGTGCGCTGCTCACTCTGCTCGAAGAGGCAGACATGCCGGACGTGCACGGCTGGCCGCGGCCGTTCGCGCCGGGGAGGTACGCGATCGGGCTGGGGCGAACGCCGGTCAACGCCGACCGGCTCGCCGGGATAGCCGCGGGTTGGCACGCCGGGGCGACGGTCGAGTGGCTGCCGAACGGGGGAGTCCCGACCCTGCGGTGATATTCGCTCGCCGCGCGCGGAAAGTCCGTGCCACAGTGGCTGGCATGGTGGACCTCCTCCAGGCCGGCCTGGTGTGGCCCGGCGCCGTCGTCACGGCGGTGGTGCCCCGCACCGGCGGCCAGCTGAGCTCCGTCTACGAGCTCCGGGCCGGCGACCGCGCCGTGATCGTCAAGGTTTACGACGAGAAGTGGCGGTGGAAACAGGCCAAGGAGGCGCACGTCTACCGCTTGCTGGCCGAGCACGGCATCCAACCGGTGCCGGCGGTGCTGCGCGTCGAGCCCGACACCGAGCTGATCGGCAAGGCTTTCACCGTGATGACAAGGCTTCCCGGCACGCCGCTGTCCGAGACGCCGGTCGACGACGTGGCCGCGGTGTACCGCCAACTGGGCGGCATGCTCGCCGCCATCCACGCGATTCCCCAGCCCGGCTTCGGTTACGTCACCACGCACGTGCTCGACCCCGTGCCGGACAACACCGCCTACATGGGCCGCCAGTTCGCCAAGAAGCTCCGCGAGTTCCGGGAACTCCAGGGCGATCCCGTGCTGCACGACCTCGTGCAGCACTACGTCGCCGCGCACGCCGACCTCTTCGCGAGCTGCGAAGCGCCGGTGCTGTGCCACAACGACGTGCACGAGGGCAACGTCCTGGTCGAGGACGGCGAGCTCACCGGGCTGGTGGACATCGAGAACGCTCTCGCCGGCGATCCGTGGCTGGATCTGGCCAAGGCCGACTACTACGCCACGCGCGGCGACGCCGCCAAGCTGACCGCCCTGCTGGCCGGCTACGGCGCCGAGCCGGACGGGCGGCTGCGCCTGTACACGATCTATCACGCCCTGGAGCTGTGGGACTGGTTCGCCTCGATCGGCGAGACCCGGCACCTCGACGGCATCGCCGCCGACCTGGTCGAGCTCGCATCCGATGCATAGGGGCCGGGTTCCGTGGTAACCGGACACCATGGCTACGCGGGTGAGGGAGACTGAGCGGAAGTACGAGCCGACGGACACCGAGGTCGGGCTGCTCGCCGGCGTGAAGGGGGTGACGGTCGTCGGCGGCGGGGAGGACCTGCTGCTGGAGGCGGTCTACCACGACACGGCCGACCTCGCGCTGGCCCGACGGGGCGTGACGCTGCGTCGGCGTACGGGCGGCGACGACGCGGGCTGGCACCTGAAGCTGCCGCTCGGCGGGGACTCCCGCGACGAGATCCGCGTCAAGGACGCCAAGCGGGTGCCCAAGGAGCTGGCCGACCTGGTCCTGGGGCTGACGCGGGGCGAGCCGCTGGCGCCGGTCGCGCACATCCGGACCAAGCGCCGGCGCTGGGAGCTGCTCGGCCGGGACGGCGAGGTCGCCGCCGAGGTGGTGCAGGACGACGTGGTGGCGCAGACGCTGGGGGAGTCCGCGGAGGTCATGACCTGGCGTGAGGTCGAGGTCGAGCTGGTGGCCGGCGGCTCCGACGTGTTCGACGCCGTCGAGAGCCGGCTGGGCAAGCCCTCGGCCTCGCCGCCGAAGCTGATGCGGCTGCTGGGCGATCGCCTGCCCAAGATGCCGAAGCCGCCCAATCGGATCACCGCATACGTCCGGAAGCAGGTGGCGGAGATCATCCGTCAGGACGCGCGGGTTCGGCAGGACGGCGAGGATTCGGTGCACCGGATGCGGGTCGCCAGCCGGCGGATCCGCAGCGTTCTCCAGGCGTACAAGGGATCCCGCTCGCTGCGGGAGGAACTGCGCTGGCTGGGCGGCGTGCTGGGCGAGGCCCGCGATCTGGAGGTGTTGCACAACCACCTCGCGCAGGAGGTCGATGCCCTCCCGGACGAGCTGGTCATCGGCAACGTGCGGCAGCGGCTCACCGAGACCTTCGCGCCCCGGCAGCAGACGGCCCGCGCGCAGGTGCTGGAAGCCTTGCGGAGCAAGCGGTACTTCACGCTCCTGAACCGGCTCGACGCCCTGGCCGTCAGGCCGGCCAAGGCGAAACGGCGGCTGCGCAAGACGGCCGAGCGGGTGGACCGGGCGTGGCGCGACGTGGACCGGGCCCGGGGCACCCTGCACGACGTGCGCAAGGCCGCGAAGCGGGCCCGCTACGCCGCGGAGGCGCTGGACAAGAAGAAACTGGCCCGCCGCATGAACGAACTCCAGAAGAGGCTCGGCGTGCATCAGGATTCCATTGTGGCGCGGGAGGAACTGCGGGCGATAGGTGTGCAGTCCCACTTGGACGGCGACAACGCCTACACCTACGGCCTGTTGCACGGACGTGAGATGAATCGCGCCCAGCGCATAACGGAGTCTTTGGGGCACAGGGTTTAGCGATCGTCTCGCCGGGTATTCGAGAGTCAACTTCCCCGGCGAACAGGAGAGTCTGATGGGAATCATCCTGGCGGTGCTGTTATTGGCGATCATTCTGGGTGGTGCCGGCTTCGCCCTGCACGCCCTGTGGATCATCGCGGGCATCGTGCTCGTTGTCTGGCTGCTCGGCTTCGCGGTGCGCACGGCCGAGGGCGGCGGACGCTGGTACCGCTGGTGACGAGTCGACCCTGACGGACTACAGGAGGAGTTGAGATGAGCACCGAGCGCAAGATGGAAGGCAAGACCGACGAGGTTGTGGGCAAGGCCAAGGAGGGCCTCGGCAAGGCCACCGACAACGAGCAGTGGCAGGCCGAGGGCAAGGCGGACCAGGCCAAGGGCGGCCTGAAGCAGGCCGGCGAGAAGGTCAAGGAAGCCGCCGAGAAGGCGAAGGACGCCATCACCGGCAAGTGACCTGAACCACGCCCGGACGCGGCGCCGACGGACGAACCGCGGACGCGGCCGAGAAAAGGCGACACGCCCCCGCGCCGACCGGATGAACCGGTCGGCGCGGGCGTGCGTCGTCACGAGCGGGATCGGCGGCGGCCGATCGCGGCGATGCCATCGCGGCTTTGTGGTGAAACGCATGTCGGCGCGGGCGTGCGTCGTCACGAGCGGGATCGGCGGCGCCCGATTGGGCCGAATGCCATCGCGGTTAATGGCGAACTGACTGCCCTCGCAGGTGCTACGCTCCGCCGCTGACGAGGTCACGCAGGTTTCGGGGAGGGAGCCTGCGGTGATTCGCAGGCGTCCACCCGTGTTCGTTCACTCCCCACCGTCCGGGAGGGAACGAGTTGGCGATCGTGGAGGCGGCGGAGGAGCGCACCGTCGAGTTGCCGGTGGTCGCGCCGGGGGATTCGCGGGAGGACCGTTTCCGCGGCGACATCCAGGCCCTGCGGGCGATCGCGGTGATGGCGGTGGTGCTGACGCACCTGTGGCCGGGGCGGTTCGCGGGCGGCTATGTCGGCGTCGACGTCTTCTTCGTCATCTCGGGGTTCCTCATCACCGCGCATCTCGGCCGCGAGTTGGTCCGCGACGGGCGGGTCCGACTCGGGCGGTTCTACGCCCGCCGCGTCCGGCGGCTGCTGCCGGCGGCCTTCGCGGTCATCCTGTGCAGCCTGGCCGGCGCGTACTTCCTGATGCCCTACCCGCGCTGGCTGGACAACGCCCAGGAGCTGCTGGCGAGCGCCCTGTACGCGGAGAACTGGGTGCTGGCGGCGAAATCCGTCGACTACTCGGCGATGTCCGACGCCGCGACCCTCGCCCAGCACTACTGGTCGCTGGCGGTGGAGGAGCAGTTCTACCTGGTCTGGCCGCTGCTGCTGATGGCACTGTTCGCGCTGCGCAAGCGGCCGGCGTGCGTGGCCGGCATCGCGGTGGTGGGCGCGGCCTCGCTGGCCTACAGCGCGTACTTCACGGCCGTGGAGAAGAGCCAGGCCTACTTCGTCACCCCGGTCCGGGTGTGGGAGTTCGCCGTCGGCGCGCTGATCGCGTCGGCCACGACGCGAACCGTGCTGCCCAAGGTCGCCTCCGGCCTGCTGGCCGGGCTGGGCCTGGCGATGATCCTCGGCTCGGTGTTCCTGTTCGACCACACCACCGAGTTCCCCGGCGTGATGGCGCTGATTCCCGTGCTGGGCACCGGGTTGGTGATCCTCGCGCGCTGGGAGTCCCGGTTCTGGGCGTTCCCGCCGGCGCAGTTCCTCGGCCGGATCAGCTACTCGCTGTACCTGTGGCACTGGCCGCTGCTCCTGCTGGCGCCGTTCGCGTTCAAGGAGAACGTCGACGGCGGTGTGCTGAGCTTCACCCAGCGCTGCGCGGTGCTGGTGGTCGCCGTGGTGCTCGCCCACGTGTCCAAGGTCATGGTCGAGGACCGCGGCCGCACCTTGCCGTTGTTCCGTGGCGGCAGCGGGTTCACGTTCCTCGGCATGGCGGCGGGCATGGTCGCGATCGCCCTGGTCTCGACCGGCCTGAGCTGGACCTACGACCGGCACGTCGCCCAGGCCGAGGCGAACCTGCGCAACGAGGCGATCCGGCCCTGCTACGGCGCCGCGGCGCTGGCTCCCGGGGCGAACTGCGCGGATCCGTTCGGGCCGGCGAAGACCGTGGACATGGGCGAGCCCAACGCGTACTTCAAGCTGGCGTCGGGCTGCACCCAGACGTCCGGGAACACCTCGGCGCACATGGTGCGGACGGATCGGGTCTGCGACTACAGCAAGGGCGCACCCAACCCGACGGTTGTCTGGGTCGTCGGCGATTCCCATGCGCAGCAGTGGGAAGCGGCGCTGGTCGACCTGGCCTCGGCGAACAAGTGGATCCTCAAGGGCGCCTATCTGGACGCCTGCCCGTTCGCCAAGGTGAAGGTCAAGGACGACCAGCCCTGCATGGACTGGGGCGCCTCGATGGTCGACACCGTCAGGAAGGACCATCCGGCCTACGTCTTCACCTCCGCGTACGCACGGATCGAGAACGTGGACGACGGCAGCGGCCGGCCGAAGTCCGACCAGTTCGCCGAGGGTTTCCAGGCCTATTGGAAGCCGTTGGCGGCGGCCGGGTCCGAGGTGGTCGTGCTGGGCGACCCGCCGCTGAACGACCAGGTGCGGCCGGTCGGCTGCGTGGCCGACTACGCCAGGGATCCCGAGATGGCCTGCGCGCGCCCCCGGGCCGCCGCGCAGCCGGCGGACCCGCTGCGGGCCGCCGCCGACGCGGCGCATGATCCGAAGATCAAGTACGTCGACCTCACCGACTACTTCTGCGACCAGCGGCAGTGCTACGCCGCGGTCGGCGACGTGGCGGTCTACTTCGACGTCCACCACCTGAACTACGTGTACAGCCGGACCCTGCGGCCGATGCTCGCCGACGCGGTGGGCATCCCGAACCACTGAGGGGCGTGCCACTCCCGGTTTGGCCAGGCAGGCGGTCGGGTAGACCTGCTCCGATGTGATGGACGAGGCGACCCGAGGACGGCAGAACGTGAGTGACGACGTACTGACGTTGGCCCTGTCCGGCGAACTAGACGTCGGCACGCAGACGGCCACATCCGCGAAGATCCTGGACGCGTTGCGCGACGAGCCCCGGCTCCTGGTGCTGGACCTGAGGGAGGTGGACTTCCTGGGCTCCGCCGGACTGTCGGTGCTGATCGAGGCGCAGCGCGCGGCGTCCGCCAAGAACATCGGCATGTGCCTGGTCGCGACCCGGCGGGCCACCCTGCTGCCGCTGGAGCTGACCGGCCTGACGACGATGTTCCCCGTCTTCGCCAGCCCGCAGGACGCGATCCGGTCAGCGGACGCGGAGCGCGAGCAGGCAGGTGTCGTCCCGCGCGTTGGCGCCCACGTGCGCCAGTAGCCGGTCGGCGTAGTGCTCGATGCCCTCGACGGTGTGCGCGGCGGTGGCCACGAGATCGTCCAGGCATTCGTCGATGTCCAGGTTGGCCCGCTCGACCAGGCCGTCGGTGAACAGCACCAGCCGGTCGCCGGGGGCCAGGCGCAGGATCTGCTCCTCGTACGTGGGCGAGCTGAACGCCCCGAGCAGCGGACCGGCGGCCAGCGGCAGCAGCGAGGCCTCACCGTCCCGCACCAGCAGCGGCGGCAGATGCCCCGCCCGCGCCCACACCAGGGTCGCGGTCGGCGGGTCGTACACCCCGCACAGCACGGTCCCGCTGATCCGCTCCGGCAGCGCGGCGGCGCTGGTGTTCAGCCAGGCCAGCAGCTGCGCCGGCGGCGCGCCGGTCATGGCCAGCCCGCGCAGCGCGTTGCGCATCGAGATCATGCCCGTGACCACGGGAATCCCGTGCCCGGCGATGTCCCCGACCACCAGCAGCAGCTGCCCGGACGGCAGCGTGACGGCGTCGTACCAGTCGCCGCCGACCAGGTGCTGGGTGGCCGCCGGCTGGTAGCGGACGGCGATCTCCAGGCCCTCGGTCTCCGGCAGCTGCGCGGTCGGCGGGATGATCGCGTGCTGGAGCTGGATCGCCAGCTGCTGCTGCTCGTCGGCGTGCTCGGCGGTCACCTCCAGCGCGAATTCCGTGTGGTACTCGGCCGTCACGTCCTGCCACGCCCCACGCAGCGTCACCACCTCCTCGGCGGCGCCCAGCACCGGCTCGGCGAACAGCCGCAGCTGGCGGTCCGGCATCTTGAACACGGCCGTCGCCGGCCGCCCGGCGTTGATCACGGTGTGCAGCAGGCGGTCCATCGTCGACTCGCCGTCCGGCCCCAGCTCGGCGGCCAGTTCCCGCAGTGGCGCGGCGTGCCGGACGCCCAGCAGCTCCACCGTCTTCGGCGTCCACGTCACCTTGCCGGTGACCAGGCTTTCCTCCCAGCCGCCGAGGCCGCCGGCGCGCAGCGCGTTCTCGGCCAGTTCGGCGTCGTTGCGCCGCCGCCAGCTGATCGCCACGCCGTCGTACAGGCGGGCGACCCGGACCTGGCGCTCCTCGTCCAGGAACTCCTCGCTGACGCCGGTCGCCAGCACGCGCACGGCCCGCTCGAACAGGCCGTCGGCCTTCGCCGCGAACGGGAACAGCGCCAGCAGCCGCTCGCCGACCATGTCCGCCGGCGGCAGCGGCCAGCCGTCGCCGACGTGGTCCACCACGAAGTCGGCGACCTCGCCGTCGACCAGCTCGGGGCGGGCCGTCAGCACCGCGTCGACCAGGCTGTCCAGCAGCCCGAGCAGCCAGGACTGCTCGCCGTCGGCGTCGGTCAGGGTGCTCGCGCACAGGTCGGCCAGCGCGACCAGCTCGGTCCGCTGGCCCGGGGTGAAGTCACGGCGCGAGTTCGGCCAGCAGACCTCCATCGCGCCCAGCACGGCCCGGCTGTTGCGGATCGGCAGCACCGCGCGGGCCCCGCCCGACCAGCGCCCCACCGCCGGCGACAGGGCCGGATCCGACACGCCGGAGCGCAGCCAGAGCTGCCGCTGCTCCGCGATCGCCGTACGGGCGTTGGTGGCGAACTGGGGCGGCAGCAGGCGCCACCGGGCGGCCTCCGCCGGGCCCAGGCCCCGCGAGCCGACCAGCCGGAGCGTGCCGTCCGGATCCAGCCGCCAGATCGCCAGCGCCACCGCGCCGGTGGGCAGCAGTGCCTCGGTGAACACCGCGTCGGCCAGGGCGTCGCCGTCCCGGGCGGTGTCGGCGCGGGTCTCGGCCAAGCGCTTGTTCAGCACGGGGATGTCGCCCCGTAGCGGCGGCGGGGCCGTCTCCATCAGCTCCGCGGCCATCTCCAGCGGCGTCAGCCCGACGCTGTCGGCCAGCGTGTGCAGGTGCTCGGCGGCGTGCGCGAGGCTGCCCCCGACCCGCTCCACCAGCCGGCCTTTGGCCTGTTCGAGGACGGCGTCCGCGGCCGCCCGCGCCCGGAGCTGCGCCAGCTGGTCGCGCTGATGGGCGACCAGCCGGGCCAGGCGTTCGAGGTCGGACACCGGCCGAGTGTAGAAGTCGCCTGGCCGTTATGCCCGCGTGCCAGGATGGATCTCCGGGGACCGAGAGCAGCGGGAGCGGATGGATGGTCGTGGAGGGCAAGGCCGTGCAGAACGAGCGGCTCCAGCAGCTGCTCCAGGGCCTCAAGGCGGTGCGCGACGGCGATTTCAGCACCCGGCTGCCGCGGGTGGACGACGTGCTCATGGACGAGATGTCCGACGTCTTCAACGGCATGGTCGACCAGCTCGCCCTGTTCACCTCCGAGGTCACCCGGGTGGCCCGCGAGGTCGGCACCGACGGCAAGCTCGGCGGCCAGGCCGTGGTGCCGGGCGTGTCGGGCACCTGGAAGGACCTCACCGACTCGGTGAACGCGATGGCCGGCAACCTGACCGGCCAGGTCCGCGACATCGCCGAGGTCGCCACCGCGGTGGCCAAGGGCGACCTGACGCAGAAGATCACCGTCGACGTCAAGGGCGAGATGCTCGCCCTCAAGAACACCATCAACACGATGGTGGACCAGCTGTCGTCGTTCGCCGACGAGGTGACCCGGGTGGCCCGCGAGGTGGGCAGCGAGGGCCGGCTGGGCGGTCAGGCCACCGTGCCCGGCGTCGCCGGCACCTGGCGCGACCTCACCACCTCGGTGAACTTCATGGCCGGCAACCTGACCGACCAGGTCCGCAACATCGCCCAGGTGACCACCGCCGTCGCGAAGGGCGACCTGACGCAGAAGATCACCGTCGACGCCCGCGGCGAGATCCTCGAGCTGAAGAACACCATCAACACGATGGTGGACCAGCTGTCCTCCTTCGCCGACGAGGTGACCCGCGTGGCGCGGGAGGTCGGCACCGACGGCATCCTCGGCGGCCAGGCCCAGGTCCCCGGCGTCGGCGGCACCTGGCGGGCGCTCACCACGTCGGTGAACTTCATGGCCGGCAACCTGACCTCCCAGGTGCGGTCCATCGCCCAGGTGACCACGGCGGTCGCCCGCGGCGACCTGACCCAGAAGATCACCGTGGACGTCAAGGGCGAGATCCTGGAGCTGAAGAACACCGTCAACACGATGGTGGACCAGCTGTCGTCGTTCGCCGACGAGGTGACCCGGGTGGCCCGCGAGGTCGGCACCGACGGCAAGCTGGGCGGCCAGGCCGACGTCAAGGGCGTGTCCGGCACCTGGAAGGACCTCACCACGTCGGTGAACTTCATGGCCGGCAACCTGACCGACCAGGTCCGCAACATCGCCCAGGTGACCACCGCCGTCGCGAAGGGCGACCTGACGCAGAAGATCACCGTCGACGCCCGCGGCGAGATCCTCGAGCTCAAGGACACCATCAACACGATGGTCGACCAGCTCTCCGCGTTCGCCGACGAGGTGACGCGGGTGGCCCGCGACGTCGGCACCCAGGGCGACCTGGGCGGCCAGGCCATCGTGCGGGGCGTGTCGGGCACGTGGAAGGACCTCACCGACAACGTCAACGTGATGGCGTCCAACCTGACCGGCCAGGTGCGGTCCATCGCCCAGGTGGCCACCGCGGTCGCCCAGGGCGACCTGACCAAGCGGATCCGGGTCGAGGCCAAGGGCGAGGTCGCCGGCCTCGCCGACACCATCAACACCATGGTCGACACGCTGTCGGCCTTCGCCGACGAGGTGACCCGCGTGGCCCGCGAGGTCGGCACCGAGGGCATGCTGGGCGGCCAGGCCCGGGTCCCGGGCGTCGCCGGCACCTGGAAGGACCTCACCGACAACGTCAACTTCATGGCCGGCAACCTGACCTCCCAGGTGCGCAACATCGCCCAGGTGACCACCGCGGTGGCCAGCGGCGACCTGTCCAAGAAGATCGACGTCGACGCCCGCGGCGAGATCCTGGAGCTGAAGACGACCATCAACACGATGGTCGACACGCTGTCCTCGTTCGCGGCCGAGGTCACCCGCGTGGCCCGCGAGGTCGGCAGCGAGGGGCGCCTCGGCGGCCAGGCCGAGGTCGAGGGCGTGTCCGGCACCTGGAAGCGGCTCACCGAGAACGTGAACGAGCTGGCCGGGAACCTGACCCGGCAGGTGCGGGCCATCGCCGAGGTGACCAGCGCGGTCGCCACCGGCGACCTGACCCGGTCCATCTCGGTCGAGGCGCAGGGCGAGGTCGCCGAGCTCAAGGACAACATCAACGCCATGGTGCGGTCGCTGCGCGAGACCACCCGGGCCAACGAGGACCAGGACTGGCTCAACACCAACCTGGCCCGGTTCTCCGGTCTCATGCAGGGCCACCGCGAGCTGCGCACCGTGGCCGAGCTGATCATGAACGAGCTGACGCCGCTGGTCGGCGCCCAGCTCGGCACGTTCTTCCTGGCCGGCGACGACGGCGACATCCTGCGGCTGGTCGCCGGCTACGGCCACAGTGTCGACTCCCACGGGGCCGCCACCGTGCCAACGGAGTTCCACCTCGGCCAGTCGCTGGTCGGGCAGGTGGCCCGCACCAAGAAGGCGATCCTGGTCGACCGGACGCCCGCCGACTACGTGCGCATCGAGTCCAGCCTCGGCTCGGCCGCGCCGGCCACCCTGATCGTGCTGCCGATCGTGTTCGAGGACCAGGCGCTCGGCGTCATCGAGCTGGCCTCCTTCGGGCGGTTCACGCCCATCCAGCGGGACTTCCTCGAACAGCTGATGGAGACCATCGGCGTCAACGTCAACACGATCATCGCCAACGCCCGCACCGACTCGCTGCTGGCCGAGTCGCAGCGGCTCACCCAGGAGCTGCGGGCCCGCTCCGAGCAGCTCCAGGAGCAGCAGGGCGAGCTGCGCCGCTCCAACGCCGAGCTGGCCCGGCAGAACCGCGACATCGAGGTCAAGAACTTCGAGATCGAGCAGGCCCGGCAGGAGCTGGAGGAACGCGCCCAGCAGCTGGCGCTGACGTCCAAGTACAAGTCCGAGTTCCTGGCCAACATGTCCCACGAGCTGCGCACGCCGCTGAACAGCCTGCTCATCCTGGCCCGATTGCTGGCCCAGAACCCGACCCGCAACCTGACGCCCAAGCAGGTCGAGTTCGCCAACGTGATCCACTCCGCCGGCACCGACCTGCTCCAGCTGATCGACGACATCCTCGACCTGTCCAAGGTCGAGGCCGGCAAGATGGACATCCACCCGGAGCGGTTCCCGCTGCCGCAGCTGCTGGAGTACGTGCGGGCCACCTTCCAGCCGCTGACCGTGGAGAAGGGCCTCGGCTTCGGCGTGCAGGTGGCCCCGGACGTGCCCGAGTACCTGGTCACCGACGAGCCGCGGCTGCGGCAGGTGCTGCGCAACCTGCTGTCCAACGCCGTCAAGTTCACCGAGACCGGCCGGGTCAACCTGGCCGTGCGGCTGGACGGCGACAGCGTGGCGTTCGTCGTGTCCGACACCGGCATCGGCATCGCGCCGGACAACCTGGAGACGATCTTCGGCGCGTTCCAGCAGGCCGACGGCACCACCAGCCGCCGCTACGGCGGCACCGGGCTGGGGCTGTCCATCAGCCGCGAGGTGGCCTACCTGCTCGGCGGCGAGATCAAGGCGGAGAGCGAGCTCGGCGTCGGCAGCACCTTCACCCTGCACCTGCCGGTCGAGCCCGAGATCGCCGAGCCGGCGCCGGCGGTCGAGCCGGCCGTGCCGGACGCGCGCCGACGGGTGCTGGTCCTGGAGGCCGGCGGCGACGAGCTGTCCACGCTGGCCCGGCAGGTCGCGGTGACCCTCGGCGATCCGCACGTCACCGTCGCCGCCACGCCCGACGACGCCGTCACCGCGCTGCTGGCCGCCCCGCACCAGGCCGTGGTCGTCGACCTCAACCTGCCCGAGGCGATGTCGCTGACGTTCCTCAAGCGGCTGGCCGACCACCCGGACCTGCTTGCGCTGCCGGTGTTCGCGCATCTCTCGCGGCCGCTCACGCCGGCGCAGGACCGGCTGCTCCAGTCGCACGTGCGCAACCGGTCGGTCGAGCTCGTCGACAGCGTCGACACCTTGCGGCAGCGGCTGTTGCAGCAGCTGTCCAGCCAGGAACACGAGCACGAGGGCCTGCGCGGGCGCAAGGTGCTGGTGATCGACGACGACGTCCGCAACGTGTTCGCCATCGTCGGCATGCTCGAGACGTACGGCATGACGGTGGTGCACGCCCCCAACGGCCGCAAGGGAATCGAGGTGCTGCTGGCCAACGAGGCCATCGACCTGATCCTGATGGACGTGATGATGCCGGAGATGGACGGCTACGCCACCACCGCCGCGGTGCGGGCCATGCCCCAGTTCGCACAGCTGCCGATCATCGCCGTGACGGCCAAGGCCATGCAGGGCGACCGGGAGAAGAGCCTCGCCTCGGGTGCCAACGACTACGTCACCAAGCCCGTGGACGCGGACGACCTCCTGGACACCATGCAGAAATGGTTGGGCGAGAAGTGGCAGGGCGAGAAGTGGAACGGCGAGAAGCCGCCGGGAGAGCGCGCGCACGGCGAGAGCTGACCGTGCCGTAGGCTGCGGCGTCAGTCCGAGGATTGGGAGAGTACGTGCCCGAGAACACCGGCGCCTTCACCGCCGAGACCGAGCTGGTCGACGGCGTGGCCGTCGTCCACCTGGCCGGCGAGCTGGACATGCAGACCGTGCCGGCGGCGACCCTCGAGCTGGACCGCGCCGTCGGCGGCGGGGCCGGCGGTGTGGTGGTGAACCTCGGTGGGCTCACCTTCCTCGCGTCCGCCGGCCTGGCCATGCTGGCCGCCGTCGCCGAGCAGGCCCGTCAGGGCGGCGTGGCGCTGCGGCTGGTCGCCGACAGCCGGGTCGTGCTGCGTCCGCTGGAGATCACCGGGCTGGACGCCGGTTTCGACATCCGCGACACCGTCCAGACCGCGCTGGCGTCGCTGTAGGTCACCGCCCCAGCGCGTTGGCCAGCTGCTTCTTGGTCATCTTGGAGCGGCCCTTGATGTTGCGCTGCCGGGCCTCGTTGTAGAGCTGGTCACGGGTCGGGCCGCCGGGGCCTGAGTGCGACCGCTTGCCGCCCCGGTGCTGCGGCGAGACGTCCTCGGTCGACGACCGGCTCGCCGTGCGGGACTCGCCCTGCTGCGCCCGGTTCTTGTTCACCGTGCGGGCGGCGATCTCCTCGGCGCGGTCCTCGCCGGTGCCGCGCTCCAGCTGCGACTCCTTGATGTGCTCGTACTGGCGTTCCCTTTTGTCGCTCCAGGCCTGTGGCATGGCGCACCTCCTCCCCGTCGGGCTACCCGGGGCCGGCGGGGTTTATGCTGGCTCGGACCGGTGGTGGGGCTCGCCGGCCCGGACTCGGGGAAACCGTGGCAGCACTGCCGCCAACAGTCCCTACTGGATCCTGTCCGTTTCGGGTTCTTGTAGGAGGCCTGTGTGTCGGTCGACCCCGATGTCGACGTCCACGTCCCGGCGCAGCGGCGCGAACTCGCCCGCACGCACGGCGGTGTCCTGGCGGTGATCGCGCTCGGCGGCGGTCTCGGCGCCCTGGCCCGCTTCGGCATCGCCCAGTGGCTGCCGACCACGCCCGGGCATTTCCCGCTCGGCACGTTCGTCATCAACGTGGTGGGCTGCTTCCTCATCGGTGTGCTGATGATCCGATGGGGACAGCGGCCGCTGCTGCGGCCGTTCCTCGGCGTCGGCATTCTCGGCGGTTTCACCACGTTCTCCACGTACGCCGTCGAGACGCGGGCGCTGCTCAGTCCCGGCGAGGTGCCGCTCGGCCTGCTGTATCTGTTCGGCACCCTCGCCGGAGCGATGCTCGCCGTGCTCGCCGGCGTGGTGCTGATGCGGTTGCTGACACGCCGGCCGGCGGGGGTGTCGGCGTGACCCTGGTCCTGGTCTTCCTGGGCGCGGTCGTCGGCGCGCCGATGCGGTACCTCACCGATCGCGCCGTGCAGATCCGGCACGACTCCATCTTCCCGTGGGGCACCATGACGGTGAACGTCGTCGGCTGTCTCGTGCTGGGTTTCCTTGCCGGCCTGGGAACTTCGCTACCGAGCGGCGTCGCCGCGTTGGTGGGCAGCGGTTTCTGCGGGGCCCTCACCACGTACAGCACCTTCAGCTACGAGACCCTGCGGCTCGTGGAGCAGCGGGCCTACCTGTACGCGGTCATGAACGTGCTCATCAGCCTCATCGCCGGGCTGGGCGCGGTGTTCCTCGGCTACGCGCTGGCCGCATGAGCGATCCTCGACTTCCGGAGTCGGGGCGCGGGGCCTGTCCGCCTGGTGGTCGTCGGCGGTGGGAAGGCCGTTAGCGTCGCTCACTCGATCGAGTGTAATGGCGCGGTGAATTGGTGATCGTCGAAACGTGCGGCGATATTCCGGCGAAGAGTCATCACAAGTCGCGGACATCGTGGTCCGCAATCGTGATCGAATTCGCGAGGATGGTGAACTCATGACCGACCGCTACGCCAAATGGGTCGTGGGCGTCCTGGTCACGTCCGTCGTCGGACTGGTGATCGGCCTCATTCTGCACGCCAAGTACGCCGCCGACGTGCAGTCCTGCTCGACCCTGTTCCACAAGGCCGAGCAGGCCCTTTCGTCGTCCTATCGGGCGACCTGCACGACCGCCTCGTCCATGACCGGCATCGGCACGGCAATCATGGTGGTGTGCGGATGCGTGGCGGTGCTCGCCGTCATCGTCGGTATCGTGCGTTACATGCAGGTCCACCAGAACACCTCCGCATAAGCGGGATTCGCGACGAGTCCGCGCCGTTTTCCGGCGCGGGCCGTCGGCGTTTGTCCGGCGCGATTGTTGTCGTATGAAGCACGTGCGGGCATACTGCCGCCATGAGTCGACCGACGCGGGGCTTCGTCGGCCAGCGCCGGCCCACCGGGAGCCTCCGGCTGCCGCCGGGCCAGTACGACATCGGCCGCGACTTCCCGGTGCTGACCGCGGAGGTCACGCCGCGGGTGCACACCGACCGCTGGACCATGACCATCGACGGCCAGGTCCGCCGGCCCGGCAAGTGGACGTGGGACGAGCTGCACCGCCTGCCGCAGGAGGAATACCGCGGCGACATCCACTGCGTGACGACCTGGTCCAAGTTCGACACCCGCTTCGGCGGCGTGAGCCTGGACCTGTTGCTGGACCAGGTCGAGCCGCTGCCGGCGGCCACGCACGTGCTGGCCACGTCCACCACCGGCTACACCACGAACCTGCCGCTGGAGCACATCAGCAACGGCAAGGCGTGGCTGGTCTGGACGCACGAGGGCAAGCCGCTGCCGCGTGAGCACGGCGGCCCGGTCCGCCTGCTGGTGCCGCACCTGTACTTCTGGAAGAGCGCGAAGTGGATCACCAAGCTGACCCTGCTCGACCACGACGTGCAGGGCTTCTGGGAGCGCAACGGCTACCACGACCTGGGCGACCCGTGGCGGGAGCAGAGGTATCAGGGTGACTGACCCGCGCGGCTGGCGGTACGCGAAGGTCGTGGCGATCGGCCACGACACGCCGCACAGCGTCACCCTCCGACTCGACGTGCCGGACCGCGTGCGGCACCTGCCCGGCCAGCACTACGTGGTCCGGCTGACGGCCGAGGACGGCTACCGGGCGCAGCGCTCGTACTCGGTGGCCTCGGCCCCGGCCGACCCGTTGCTGGAGCTGTTCGTGGAACGCCTCGACGACGGCGAGGTCTCCACCTACCTCGCCGACATCGTCGAGCCGGGCGACGAGCTGGAGGTGCGCGGCCCGATCGGCGGCTGGTTCGCGTGGAACGGCGACCTGCCGGCGCTCGGCATCGGCGGCGGCTCCGGGATCGTGCCGATGATCTCCATGCTGCGGCACAATCCCGACAACTTTCGCGTGGCGGCCTCCGTCCGCACGATGGCAGACCTCCCGTACGCCAACGAACTCGTGGCCGCCGACGCCCTGATCGCCGTGACCCGCGAGGATTTCCGCGGGCGCAAGGGCAGTCGGCTGACCGCGCAGGAACTCGTGCCCCTCTACACTCCCGGCGCCATCTGCTACGTCTGCGGATCGGCCGCTTTCGCCGAGGCGGCAAGCATGCTGCTGCTGGACATCGGGGTCCCCACGGAGGACATCCGCGTCGAGAGGTTCGGGCCGAGCGGCTGAGGATCGGGCGGTCTGATTCATCACCAGGACAGATCCAGTTCACGGCATGGTCGCTCCATCGGCCTAGGTTCCTCGCGATCCCGAGCCGAGGAGTCCCGATGTCCGACACCACCAAGCGCACCGTCAGCCGAAGAGGAGCGCTGGGCCTGCTCGGCGCGACCGCAGCCGCGGCCCCGCTGATCGGCAGCACCGCCGCCGAGGCCGCGACCCCCGCGTTCGTGCCCAGCGTCGGCAACGGCGCCACGCCCGTGCAGGGCCTGCACCTCCAGTTCGGCGCCGACCCGGCCCGCCAGATGGTCGTCTCCTGGATCACCGAGGGCTCGGTGCGCAAGCCCCGCGTCGTCTACGGCACGCTGGAGGGCGGCTTCGGCGGCTGCGTGGACGCCGACACCAAGACCTATGTGGACGGCACCTCGGGCCGCACCGTCCACATCCACCACGCCGAGCTGAACCGCTTGCGCCCCAACACCCAGTACATGTACGCGGCGCAGCACGACGGCGCGACCCCGGACGCCGGGACCTTCCGCACCGCTCCCTCGGGCCGGATGCCGTTCACCTTCACCAGCTTCGGCGACCAGAGCGCGCCGCAGGTCACCTGGGCCAGCAACGGCAGCGTCGGCCTGGACGCCAACTCCACGCCGGCCACCAAGGACATCGTCACCGGCATCGAGACCGTGGCCCCGCTGTTCCACCTGCTCAACGGCGACCTGTGCTACGCCAACCTGGACGTGGACCGGGTCCGCACCTGGAACAACTTCTTCACCAACAACACCCGCTCGGCGCGGTTCCGGCCGTGGATGCCGGCCGCCGGCAACCACGAGATCGAGAAGCAGAACGGCCCCATCGGCCTGGCCGCCTTCCAGGCGTACTTCCAGCTGCCGTCGACCGAGTCCGACCCGGAGATGGCCGGCCTCTGGTACGCGTTCACCGCCGGCTCGGTGCGGGTGATCGTGCTCCAGAACGACGACAACTGCCTCCAGGACGGCGGCGACGTCTACATCAGCGGCTACTCCGGCGGCCGCCAGCTGGCCTGGCTGGAGAAGACCCTCGCCGCGGCGCGCAAGTCCCGCGACATCGACTGGGTCGTCGTCGCCATGCACCAGGTGATGATCAGCACCTCCGACGCCAACGGCGCCGACCTCGGGCTGCGCCAGAAGTACGGGCCGCTGTTCGACAAGTACGGCGTGGACCTGGTGCTGTGCGGGCACGAGCACGACTACGAGCGCTCGCTCGCGGTGCACGGCGTGGTCTCCGGCAGCGAGACGCTCACCCCGAACCCGGTGTCCTCGGCCACCGACAACATCGACGCCACGCACGGCACCGTGCACATGATCCTGGGAGGCGGCGGGGTTTCCGGCACCACCAACGGTTCCTTCTTCAAGGACGGCACCGGCAAGGTGATCACCGCCGTGTCGGCGACGCCGGGCTCCAACGGCAAGCGGACCGCCACGTACGTCAAGGAGGAGGCGGTGTGGAGCGCGGTCCGCGACCTCGACCACCCGTACGGCTTCGCCGCGTTCACGGTGGACCCGGGCCGCTGGCCGGGCGACACCACGACCATGCACGTGACGTACTACAACATCAACAAGCCCCACGGCGACCTGTCGGTGTTCGAGAAGTTCAGCCTGCACCGCAAGCGTTCCGACGGCTGAGGAGCACCGTGACCACCCGGCCGGCGGCTCTGCCGTGCCGCCACATGGTCGACTAACTTGCATCCCATGACTCAACCGCAGCCATGGCAGACGCAGGTCCCGGGTCCCACCCGGCCGACGGGTGGGCCCGGGACCGCGATCGTCGCGCTCGTGCTCGGGGCGTTCGGGTGCGTGGTGTGGCTGTTGCCGATCGTCGAGGCCGGCATCCGGCACTATCTGCCGTTCCCGTTCGCGCTGGGCGGTCTCGTCCTCGGCATCGCCGCCCTGACCGGACGCCGCCGCGGCAAGCCGATGGCCGCCGTCGGCGTGCTGCTGTCGGTGATCGCGCTGCTGCTGGGGATGTTCATGGTCGGCCTGGAGGTCCTGCACGGCTGACGGCTCCGATGCAGGGAAGGACGCCTTACCCGCGTCGAACGAGGGTAAGGCGTCCTTCCCTGCATCAAGGTGCCGGCTGGGTCTCGCCGTCGGTGAAGGCCAGCAGCATCTCGTCGGCGAACACGTCGTAGCGGCCGCGGCCGTTGCGCTTGGCCCGGTACATGGCGATGTCGGCCCGGCGGACCAGCGCCGCCGGGTCGGCCATGCCGTGCGTGCTCAGGGCGATGCCGATGCTGGCGTTGACCTGCAACTGCCGGCCGGCGATGCGCATCGGCTCGTGCAGGCCGCGCAGGATGCGGTCGGCGACCTTGGCGGCGTCGCCGGCGCTGGACACGTTCTGCAGCATCACGGCGAACTCGTCGCCGCCGAAGCGGGCGGCGACGTCGCTGTCGCGCAGCTGGGCGACGATCCGGTCGGCGGTGATGGTCAGCAGCGTGTCACCGGCGGCGTGACCGAGCGTGTCGTTGATGGCCTTGAACCGGTCGAGGTCGATGAACAGCAGCGCCACCCGGCCGCCGCCGTGCCCGGTGAGCTCCAGCTGGTGCGCGAGCCGGTCCAGGAACAGGCTGCGGCTGGCCAGCCCGGTCACCGAGTCGTGGAACGCCTGGTGCATGCGGTCCACGGTGTTGGCGTCGGTCAGGGCCAGGCTGACGTGCTCGGCGAACGACTGGAGCATCTGCACCTCGGGCGGCGCGTAGGACCGCCCGGAACGCTCGGCGGTGACCACCAGCCCGCCGGTGATGGTGCCGCTGTCGTGCACGGGCGCGGCCATCGCGGCGAGGCCGTCGCTGGAGTCGTCCTCGCACACGACCACGCCGCCGGACAGGATGGCCGCGCCGACGGTGCCGGCCTCGGCCAGCGGCATGGACGGCGTCTCCAGCTCGGTGTCGACGGCGAGCCCGGCCCCGGCGACCAGGGTGATCTGCTGCGGGTCGGAGTCGTCGCGCAGCCACAGCCCGACCGCGCCGTCCCCGAGCAGCTGCCGCGCGGCGCCGGCGATCATGTCCAGCACCTGGGGGAGCGGCCGCCGCCGGGAGATCGCCCGCTGCACGTCGAACAGGTGCTCCAGCAGCCGCTGCCGCTGTTGCAGCGACGCCAGCAGCTCGGCGTTCTCCGCCGCCTGCCGCTCGCTGCGCTCCCGCATCTCGTGCTCGGCCTCCAGCGTCCGCAGCATGGTCAGCGCCAGCTCCAGCAGCCGGGCCATGCCCCGCACGACGTTGCGCTCCTCCACCGAGAAGCCGGGCTCGCCGCCGCGGGCCAGCACCAGGTGTCCGGGCCGGCCGCCGCCCCAGTCGGCGGCGATCGCCCGGCAGCAGCCCACCCCGGGCACGTCGACCTTGTCCAGCTCGCGGCGCGCCACGGCGACCAGGTCCGCCGCCGGCACGCGGCCCACCGGGAAGCCGACCACGGCCGCCACCTCGTCGTCGATCACCACCGCGGCGACCTCGGCGTCCAGGGCCTGCGCGGCCCGCTCCGCGGCGGCCCGGGCCGCCGACTCCTCGTCCAGGCACTCCGAGACCACGGCCAGCAGCTCCAACAGTTGCTGGCCGTCGTGGTAAGCGCCGCCGATGTTGGTCATCTCAGCCGAGGGCCAGCACGGCGAGGGTCTGGTTGTGGAAGCCGTGGATGCCGCGGGCCCGCGCGATCTCGCCGTACGCGTAGAAGCCGGCGAACGGCGCCGACTCGGCCCACTTGGCCAGCCGCGCCTTGTCCCGCTGCACGGCGTCGTCGTCCAGCACGGCCCGCAGCGCGGCGCAGCTGATCGTCAGCAGCCCGACCGGCTCGTGGTCGCCGAGCCCGGCCAGCGCCTCCTGGCAGGCCGCGTCGGTGGCGGCCAGGATCGACTGCTCGTCGCCGGTCATGGCCCACACCAGGCCGCCGTGGTCGAAGTTGCCGCCGCCGCCCAGCGACCGGTCGTCCAGGTCGATCTGGGTGCTGACGTTGCGGGCGTCCACGCCGTTGCGGCGCTGGAGGCCCAGCGGCCGGGGCAGCACGAACCGCACGCACGCGTCCTTGTCGGTGTAGGCCTCCGGCGGCGCGCCCAGCCGCTCCAGGTAGACGTCCAGCGCCGGCCGGTCGTCCACGGTCTGGATGCGCCCGTCCCGGCTGCCGGTGACGATCATCGGCTCGCCGACGGTGCGGAAGCCGTGCCGCACGCCCACCGACAGCGGCGCCTCCGAGTGGATCGTGGCGGTCACCACCGCGTTGGTCAGCACGCGGTCACCGGCGATCAGGTAGGCCTGCTTCATCCGCCAGCCGTCCGCGCCGGATCCGCCGAACAGCGGCACGCTCGCGCCCAGCACGCTGTAGCAGCCGCGCAGGATTTGCTCCTGTTCTCGGACCAGGCCGTCGGTCAGCAACAGCAGCACCCGGTGCGGCAGGCCCGGGATCTCGGTGACGCTGCGACCCAGCTCCACCCCCGCGTCGCGCTGCCGCCCGGTCACGTCCTCCGCGGCGGCGACCGTCGCCGCGAAGCCGGGTCCGCCGAGCGCGGCGACCACGACCGTGCCGTCGGTGGCCCCGCCCGGGGCGATCTCGCCGCGGGTCGTGCACCCGATGACGGGCACGTCGTCGCCCACCACGTCGCGCACTCCAGCCCGCACGTGCGTGGGGTCGTGCTCGATCGCCGAGAACACGATGAGCAGCTTGGGCTCCGCCCCGGTCAGGGCGGCGCGAGCGGCCTGGGCCGCCGCGGTCCTCGATTCGGTGGTGCTGGATTGGCCGACACCCATCCAACGCCTGCCGTCGGGACGCGCGTCCGTGATCATGACGCCTCCACTCGACGGCGGTCGGTCAGACACCGTAGTCGCTTCCGCGGGCGCTTGCGGAGTCGGCCATGTAGATCTTCACTCAAACGGCGCATCTCCTTCGACAGCAGCGGACAGTTCGTTTGACACCGCCGACGGGCATTGGTCTAGTGCATCGGGTAACCAGATCGCTACCGTGGGGGGTGGGCCGCGATGCGGTTCCTTTCGGCACTGGCGGTTTCGGCGCTGGTCGCGGGCTTTGTCACGGTCACAACGGGTTCCGTGGCCGGCGCGGCGCCATCCGATCCGACGACACTGGTGAACCCGTTCGTGGGCACCGAGAACTCCGGCAACACGTTCCCCGGCGCGTCGGCGCCGTTCGGCATGGTCCAGGTCAGCCCGGACACCGGCGGCCAGGGCGGCTACGACTACGACCAGACGGCAATTTACGGCTTCAGCCAGACCCATCTGTCCGGCGTGGGCTGCGGCGTGATGGGCGAGCTGCCGCTCATGCCGACCACCGGCGCGGTGACCACGGTCGATCCGGCCAGGTACGCGTCCGCCTATTCGCACGCGAACGAGCAGGCCACACCCGGTTACTACCGGGTCGGACTGTCGTCCTACGGCGTTAACGCGGAAGTGACGGCGACGGCGCGGACCGGTTGGCAGCGCTACACGTTCCCGGCCACCGCGGCGGCCAACGTCCTGTTCAACACGGGTCAGGCCAACCAGTCCGTGCTCGACTCAGAGGTCCACATCGTCGACGACCACACGGTCGAGGGACGCGTGCACGACGGCGGCTTCTGCGCCGGGCATGATCAGCACACCGTCTACTTCACGGCCAGCTTCTCCCGGCCCTTCACGTCCTACGGCGCCTGGCGCGGCAGCACCCCGACGCCCGGCGCGACGGACGCCGCCGGCAGCGGCGGCAACGGAGCGTGGGTCACGTTCGACGTCTCCACCCGGCATGACGTTGTGGTGAAGGTCGGGCTCTCCTACACGGGCCCGGCCGGCGCGCGGGCGAATCTCGTCCAGGAGACCGGAAGTTCCTACGACTTCGACAAAACTCGAACCGCGCTGCACGACACGTGGTTCAGGTATCTGAACACCATTGGCGTCGCGGGTGGGAGCCAGGACCGAGAAACGGCTTTCTACACGGCTTTGTACCACGCGCAGCTGCACCCGAACCTGGCCGGCGACGTGGACGGCGGCTATGCCGGCTTCGACGGCAAGGTGCACAGGGCGGCGGACTACACGCCCTACCAGAACTTCTCGCTGTGGGACACCTACCGGCCGCAGAACCAGTTGCTGGAGCTGCTCCACTCCGACGTGGCACGGGACGTCGCGCTGTCGCTGGTGGCCGCCGGCCGCGACGGCGGCTGGCTGCCGCGGTGGGCGCTGGCCAACAGCGAGACCAACATCATGACCGGCGACCCGGTGACGCCGTTCCTGGTCGAGGCGTGGAGCAAAGGCTTGCTACGCGGTCACGAGCAGGAGGCGTACGCGTTGCTGCGCGCCAACGCCACAGGCCTGCCGCCGGCCGATTCGCAGTACAACGGCCGCACCGGCGAACCGTTCTACGCCGACCGCGGCTACATCCCGTCCGGGCTCAAGCGGGGAACCGACTGCGCCGACAAGGGCGGCGACAACGACTGCGACCACCCGGCGTCGGCGACCCAGGAGTACGCGCTGGCCGACGCCGCGCTGGCGCTGATGGCCCAGGGCCTCGGGCACGCCGCCGACGCGCGGATGTTCGCCGCGCGCGGGCAGTGGTACCGGAACCTGTGGGACGGCGCCCAGTTCCGGCCGCGCACGGTCGACGGCACCTGGTTGACGCCGTACGACCCGGTCGCCGCCGATCACCAGTTCCACGAGGGCGGCGCGTACCAGTACCAGTGGCTGGCGCCGCAGGATCCGTCCGGGCTGGTGCAGCTGATGGGCGGCCGGCCGACCGCCGAGCGCCGGCTGGACGCATTCTTCGCGTACCCGCATCTGCTGGCGGATCCCGTGAGAACGGTCCACGACGACTGGATCTCCAGCCCGTACGACTACTACAGCAAGCCGACCTACAACCCCAACAACGAGCCGGATCTGTTGGCGCCGTACCTGTACCTGTGGGCCGGCGCGCCGTCGAAGACCGCGACCGTGGTGCGGGCGGCGATGACCCTGTTCACCAACGGCCCCGACGGCATGACCGGCAACGACGACCTCGGCACCATGTCCGCCTGGTACGTGTTCTCCTCGCTGGGCCTGTACCCGACGACCAGCGGCGGCGACTTCCTGGCCCTGTCCAGCCCGCAGTTCCCGACCGCCGCCGTCCACGTCGGACAGCACGTGCTGACGATCTCCGCACCCGGGGTCACGGATGCGAACCGCTACGTGCAGAGCGTGGCGCTGGGCGGCCGCGGCGTCTCGGCGAGCTGGCTGAGCTGGGACGCCGTGGCCGGCGGCGGCGCCCTGCGGGTCGCCGTCGGGTCGAGTCCGTCGGCCTGGGCCACGCGGCCGTCGGACGAGCCGCCGTCGATCAACCACGCCGGTCCGGACACCCGTCGGCATGTGGACGCCTCGATCCGGGGGCTGGACGTGGACGTGCTCGGGCAGGCCCCGGGCACGCTGCCGGTGGCCGTGTCGGCCTCGGGTGGCTGGACCGTCCGCCCCGGTGCGCTGCTGCTCCGTTCCGACACCCTGCCGGTCCAGCAGACCGTGGCGCTGACCCCGCCGCCCGGCACGCCCGCCGGCAGCTACCAGGTCACCGTCACCGTCGTCGCCGCCGGTGCGAACCAGGTGACCCGAACCGCCACCGTGGCCGTCGGCTAGCCCGGTATCCTGCATTGTTCGGTGGCCCGGTGCTCGACGCCGGGCCGCCGGTGCGAACAGCGAAAGGATTCCGGTGAACACGCCAGTCGAGACGCTCGAGTTCCAGGCCGAGGCGCGCCAGCTGCTCCAGCTCATGGTGCACTCGATCTACTCGAACAAGGACACCTTCCTGCGCGAGCTGATCTCCAACGCCTCCGACGCGCTGGACAAGCTGCGCCTGGAGACCTACCGCGACAAGGACCTCGCCGCCGACACCTCGGACCTGCGCATCGAGCTGGTCGCCGACCGGGTCGAGCGCACCCTGACCGTCCGGGACAACGGCATCGGCATGTCCCGGGACGAGGTGGTCGCCCTGATCGGCACCATCGCCAAGTCCGGCACCGCCGAGTTCCTGCGCAAGATGAAGGAGTCCAAGGACGCCGCCGCCAGCCAGGACCTGATCGGCCAGTTCGGCGTCGGCTTCTACTCGTCGTTCATGGTCGCCGACCACGTCACGCTGCTCACCCGCCGGGCCGGCGAGGCCGCCGGCACCCGCTGGGAGTCCGCGGGCGAGGGCACGTACACCATCGAGACCGTCGAGGACGCCCCGCAGGGCACCTCGGTGACCCTCAAGCTCAAGCCCGAGGACACCGAGGACCACCTGTACGACTACACCGCCGAGTGGAAGCTGCGGGAGATCGTCACCCGGTACTCGGACTTCATCACCTGGCCGGTGCGGCTCGAGGTGGAGCGGACCGTCGAGGACAAGACCACCCGCGAGTTCGAGACCGTCAACTCGGGCAAGGCGCTGTGGGCACGGTCCAAGGACGAGGTGCCCGCCGAGGAGTACACCGAGTTCTACAAGCACATCAGCCGGGACTGGCACGACCCGCTGGAGACCGTGCACGTCAAGGCCGAGGGCACCTTCGAGTACCAGGCGCTGCTGTTCCTGCCGTCCAAGGCGCCGTTCGACCTGTTCATGCGGGAGCGCAAGCGCGGCGTGCAGCTGTACGTCAAGCGGGTGTTCATCATGGACGACTGCGAGGCGCTGATGCCGGAGTACCTGCGCTTCGTCAAGGGGGTCGTGGACGCGCAGGACCTGTCGCTGAACGTGTCGCGGGAGATCCTCCAGCAGGACCGGCAGATCCAGCTCATGCGGCGGCGGCTGGTCAAGCGCGTGCTGTCCACCGTGAAGACGATGATGGCCGACGCGCCGGAGAAGTACGCCACCTTCTGGACCGAGTTCGGGCCCGCCGTCAAGGAGGGCCTGCTGTCGGACTCGGAGAACCGCGAGACCATCCTGGACATCGCCTCCTTCGCGTCGACGCATGACGCGGAGAAGCCGACCACGCTGGCCGACTACGTGGAGCGGCTGCCCGAGGGCCAGGAGCACATCTACTACATGACCGGCGCGTCCCGGGCCATCGTGGAGAGCTCCCCGCACCTGGAGGCGTTCCGCGCCAAGGGTCTCGAGGTGCTCATCCTCACCGACGCCATCGACGAGATGTGGGTCGACTCGACCGACGAGTACCGGGGCAAGAAGTTCCAGTCCGTGGCCAAGGGCGAGGTCGACCTCGACGCCGACAAGCCCGAGGAGGCCGGCGACTTCGAGCCGCTGCTGACCTGGCTGTCGTCGAACCTGGACAGCGTCAAGCAGGTTCGGCTGTCGTCGCGGCTCACCACCTCGCCGGCATGCCTGGTCGGCGAGGCCGGCGACCTGACGCCCACGCTGGAAAAGATGTACCGGGCGATGGGGCAGCCGGTGCCGGAGGTCAAGCGGGTGCTGGAGCTCAACCCCTCGCACGCGCTGGTCACCGGGATGCGGACGGCCTTCGCCGCCGGCGGGCACGAGACCGAGCTGGGGGAGACGGCGGAGCTGCTGTACGGCATGGCGCTGCTGGCCGAGGGCGGCGACCTCCCCGACCCCGCCAAGTTCACCAAGGTGCTGGCCGACCGGTTGGCCCGCAGCCTCTAACCCGCCTTTTTCGCCACATGCGCTTCCTACTTGGCGCCAGGTGCCAAGTAGGAAGCGCATGTGGCATCACCCCAGCAGGTCGTGGGTGGCGGTGACGTCGAGGCGGCCGCCGACCTGGTCGCTGATGGCGTTCACCACCGCGAACCGCACGCCGCGAACCTCGATCGCCCGCACCATGATCCGGTACAGGTCCGCCGCCGCGGTGTGGAGGAAGTCGTTGTGCGGGTTGGGCCCCGGCACCTGGTCGCCCACGTAGAACGCCCCGATGCGCAGGGCGATCACCGACATGCCACGCTGCTCGGCGTAGTACCGGCCCAGCGCCTCGCCGAACGCCTTGGTCACCCCGTACAGGTTGCCGGGATTCACCGGGTCGTCGGCGGAAACCTGTTTGCCGGCCGGATATCCGGACACGGCGTGCACCGACGACGCGAACACCACGCGTCGCACGCCGGCCTCCGATGCGGCCTCGAACAGGTTGCGGCAGCCGACGATGTTGTTGGGCAGCAACGACTCCCAGTCGGCCTCCAGCCGCGGATCGGCGCCCAGGTGCACGACGGTGTCGACGTCCTCGCAGGCCCGGGCGAGGGCCGCGGGATCGGTGAGATCCGCCGGCACGAAGTCCTCGGCGTCGACGGGGCGGGTGTCGGTGGCCCGCAGCACGTAGCGGTCGGCGGCGTGCCGCAGGAACCCCGACCCGATGCGCCCCGCCGCGCCGGTGACCAGGACCCGCCCTACGGCGGCGTCCCCGGACAGCGGCGCGCTCAGCGTGAACACCATCCCGTCAGGCTAGCCGGACCGGCAGCTCCCTCATGCCCCGCAGGATGATGTTGTCGTTGTAGGTCGGCTCGCCGGCCAGCTCCAGCACGTCCAGGCCGGCCAGCGCCTCGAACATGATCCGGCCCTCCAGCCGGGCCAGCGGCGCCCCCAGGCAGAAGTGCGGGCCGTGGCCGAACGCCAGGTGCCGCGACGGCTCGCGGGTGATGTCCAGCCGGTCCGGGTCGGCGCACACCTCGGGATCCCGGTTGGCCGCCCCGAACAGCAGGATCGCGGCGCTGCCGGCGGGCGCGTCGAACTCGCCGACCTTGGTGTCCTGCAAGGCGATCCGCGCGGTGAACTGCACCGGCGGGTCGTACCTCAGGAACTCCTCGACGGCCCGCTCGGCCAGCGCCGGCTCGGCCCGCAGCCGGGCCAGCTCCGACGGGTTGCGCAGCAGCGCCAGCGTGCCGTTGCCGATCAGGTTGACGGTGGTCTCGTGCCCGGCGATCAGCAGCAGGATGCAGGTGGTCAGCAGCTCGGACTCGGACAGCACGTCGCCGGCGTCCTGCACCTGCACCAGCCCGGACAGCAGGTCCTCGCCGGGGTTGTCGCGGCGCTTGTCGGCCAGCGCCAGCATGTACTGCCGGAACTCCTCGCGCGCCTGGAACTGCCGTTCCCGCACGCCGTCGGGGATGAGGAAGTCGGGGTCGAGGCCGCGGGCCATGTCGTGCGACCAGGCGACGATCAGGTCCCGCTCGTCCACGGGCACGTCGAACAGCTCGCTGATCACCGCCACCGGCAGCGGGCGGGCGATCACGTCCATGAAGTTGACGGTCTCGCCCAGATTCGATCGTCTCAGCGCCGAGTCGATCAGCTCGCGGGTGGTCTGCTCGATCATCGGCGCGAGCCGCTCCACCACCCGCCGGGTGAACGCCTTGGACACCAGGCCGCGCAGCCGGGTGTGGTCGGGCGGGTTCATGCCGAGGAAGCTGCGCTGCGGCGGCGGGGTGCTGTTCAGCGGCCCGGTCTGGTCGGCCTCGGCGTGCCCGAACGTGACGTCCCGCAGCACGTTCGAGCAGTCCTGCTGCCGGGTCACGACCAGGGGCTGCACCCCACCATCGCTCGTCGGGCCGCCCGAGATCGGCGCGGTCTCCCGCCACTGCCGGTAGGTCGGGTACGGGTCCTGCCGGAGCGTCGGGTCGATCAGCGCGAGCAGGGACGGTGCGGTCATGGTTGCTCCTCGTCAGCCTCGGCGCCGGTGAACAGCCAGCGCAGGGCCCGGCCGAACAGCTCGTCGGGCACGCTGTCCGGGTCCACCCGGCGCATCCGCACCAGCCCCTGGAACAGCGCGATCACGATCGAGGACAGCTCGCCGGCCCGCTCGGCGTCCGGCACCGACCGGGCGACCAGGTCGGTGAGCAGCCGGCGGGGCTCGCGCATGCGTTCGGCGTAGGTCTCCATCAGCTCTGGGTTGCGCACCGCGTACAGCCAGAACTCGGCTTGCAGCGGCGCGAAGTCGGCGTCCTTGTCGGCCACCTCGACCAGCAGTCGGCCCAGCGCGCCGTTGGCCTCGGCCGGCTCGGCCTCGGCGATGATCTCGGCGGCGCGGTTGACCCGGTCGTTGGCTCTCTCCTGGAGCAGCTCGACGAACAGCTGCTCCTTGCCGCCGAAGTTCGAGTACACCGCCCCGATCGAGTAGCCGGCCGCCTCGGCGATCTCGTCCACCGACGCGCCGGCCAGGCCCTTCTGCGCGAACACCCGGGCCGCCGCGTCCAGCAGCCGCTCACGGGTGCGCGCCTTGGCCTCCGCCCTGGTCAGCCTGGTCACATAACGAACGCTACTCGGATAGTGATCGCTATGTCAAAGGCTCATCCCTTCAGTGCCCGTGCGCAGGCCGCGGCCGCCTGCTTGGCGAATGCGTCCTGGTCGGCCGGCTTCTTACCGGTGAGCAGCAGCTCGCAGCTGCGCTTGTCGCCCTGCGCGCCGAACGCGGCGTAGGCCGTGCTCCGCAGCGCCTTGAAGCCGAGGCCGTCGACCGGCTGCGCGTCCTTGTACTGCTGCTTGAAGTTGTCCAGCTCCTGGCCGACGAAGTCGCCCTTGTAGACGGTGAGCACCACGCCTTGCCCGATCTTCGGGCTGTTCTTCGGCGCGTAGTCGCAGACGGCGTCCTGGTCGTTGACGTGCTTGAGCTGGCCGGGGCCGGTGGCCGCGCCGAGCATCGTCTCCGCGTCGGACTGGGTCAGGTACTGGCAGGCGTCCATCGTCGCCCCGGACGTGATGTCGCCGGGGCCGGGCACGACCGGGCCGTCGGCCGACGTGGACCCGCCGCCGCAGCCCGCGACAACGACCCCGACCGCCAGCAACAGGGGAATTACTCGTAGACCTCGCATGGCGGCAGATACTGGGCCATGCCCCAAGGTGCATTCTCCTCAGGCCCACCCGAACGCCCCAAAGTCCCCCGCGAGTTCGCCCAGAAATCAAACACAGTCAGCCAGAACGAATGTAAGCCTGAGGCAGAACCCCCGCGAGTCCCGTCCAGCGTCACACCGAAGTGACGGATTCATTTCACCAGTCCCAGCACCCCGACCGCCCCGAACATCAGGCAGAACACGATGTTCTTCACCCGATGGTCGACCAGCACGGCGACGAATTCACGCAGGAACGCGTTCGGCCAGAAGTAGCGGGCGGTGGGCGCGCCGATCACCTGGCCGTTGACCTTGGCCCGCCGGGCGAACAGCGCCGCGCGCAGCACGTGATAGTTGCTCGTGACGATGGTGCAGCGGTAGTCGGGCTTGTGGGCCAGCATGATCTGCCGGCTGAAGGTGAGGTTCTCCAGGGTCGTCGTGGACCGGTCCTCCAGCAGCACGGCCCCCTCCGGCACGCCGCCGGCGATCAGGTAGTCGGCCATGGCCCGGGCCTCGGACACCGGCTCGTCGGAGCCCTGCCCGCCGGAGGTGATCAGCATCGGGTCGCCGCCGCGGCCGCGCACCCGCTCCCACACCTGCCGCCCGCGGTCCAGCCGCCCGGCCAGCAGCCGCGACACCTCGCCGCGGATCAGGCCGGCACCGAGCACCACCACGAAGTCCACGTCCCGGCGCTGCCGGATACGGCCGTAGAACACCGAATAGGCGAGGAAACAGCAGAACACGAACGAGATGTAGAACAGCACGCCGCCGACGCTGAGCACCAGCGCGGCGAGAATCCGGTTCTGCGTGCCGAACGCGGACAGCGCCAGCGCGAAGAAGCCGACGATCACGGCGCCGGCCAGCAGGGTGAGGATCGAGGACGGCTTCAGCCCCTCGCGCCGGACCATGGTGACGCCGTTGACGAACAGGAACACGGTCAGCGCGACGGTGCTCAGTGGTACGGCGATGCCCAGGAGCAGCAACGGGATCACGGCCAGCCAGGGCGACACCCGGCTGGCCGCGCCCAACGCCGCGAAGCCGAGGAAGAACAGCGCCAGCACGAGGTACACGCCGTTGCGCAGGCGGCGGCGGTCGATCAGGAAGCTGACGAGGAACACCCCGACCCAGCCGAGGCCGAACACCAGCCACACCAGCGTGTTCATGGCCGATGACTGTAGCCGACCGGTCAGCGCGTCCCCTTGTCGGCCACCGTACGCCCGATCGGAGACACCTCGACGGCCCCGTCGTGCTGGCTGACCAGCACTCGGAACCGCCGGCCGTCCTCGTGCACCAGCACGTCGGCGAAGACCAGTGGATCGTCCACAGTGGCCTCCCGCCGCACGCCGGCGGCCGCCGCGAGCGCCTGGTACAGCCGGTAGGTGGCCTCCGGGTTGACGTCGGCCTGGCAGGAGGCCATGTACTCCAACGGGTACGTGCACAGCACCGCCCACCCGTCGCCGACCCGGTTGCGCAGCAGGAACGGCCGCCCGTAGTCGTCGATGGCGAGCACCTCGGCGGTGGTCGGCGTGACCGGAAGGAACGCGCGGCCGTGCTCGTTGCCGGCGGCCTGGAAGCGCAGCACCTGGTCGGCCCGCAGGTAGCCGAAGTCCTCGACGAAGCGCATCGCGACGATGTCCTCGAGGATGGGGGCGACCAGCCCGTACCGGAGTTCCTGCCGTACCCCGAAGAACTCGTCCAGCCCGGCGAACCACGGTCCCCGGTTGCCGCCGTGGGTGCCCGAGCAGTACGAGAGGTACACGGTCGCCCCGTCGCGCGCGAGCTCCCCGAGCCGGCGGAACGTCGGCGCCATCAGCTGACGGGTCGACGGCAGCAGGTACAGCAGGGCGTCATCGGCGATGCCGTCCTCCTCCCGGGTGAGGCCCGGCGCGAGATCGGCCTCGCGGGCGGCGACGTAGGCCTGTCGCAACGAGTCGAACACCAGTCGACGGTCGTCCTCGGACACGGTGACGGGATAACCACGCTCCAAATAGGACGACACCACCAGTGCGACGTCGGTGTCCGCACGGCGAACCCGATCGAAGTCCACTTCGGACAGAACGGAGGCGAACTTTCGCAGTTCCCGCAACGCCGCCTTCGGCCGCCCGGCCGAGTCCGTCACGCCGAAATGCATCTCGAACGGATGGTGCCGGTACGGGTCCTGGTCGGCCAGACCGTCGAAGTCGGTGTTGTTCCACGCCAACCAGCCCGTCGCCCCGGCGAGCAGCGTGGTGTGCAGCACCTGACGGTAGTAGGCGGCGGTGTTCTCCTCGGACGCCCAGTCCGACGACAGACCGAACTCCTCCAACACCACCGGATTGCCGCCGACCGCGGCCAGTTCGCACAGGAACGCGGCGTTCAGGTTCTGCCGCACGGGATCGGAGTCGGTGGGGTAGACGTGGGGACCGGTGAAATCGGTGAACTCAGCCAGTTCTCGCACGGAAAAGCCATTCTCCCGACCGGTGATCTCGATGCCCCACGCGCCGTCGCCGATCGACACCGGCTGGTTCGCACCGCCGGCCCGCACCGCCTGCACCATCAACTGCGCCCACGCCGTCACGTGTTCGCGCGGCGCCGGCGGGTCGCCGCGGCGGCGGCCGTAGCTGGGCATCTCGTTGCTGATCAGCCAGCCGGTGACGGCGGGGTGGTCGTGGAAGCGGCGCGTGATCCGCTCGATGAACCACGCCTGCCGGCTCACCATCTCCACGTCCGCGTACAGGTCGCGACCGTGCCGCCAGGCCGGATCCCAGTTCTGGCCGGACATGTGGCCGACCAGGAAGGTCGGCACGGACGTCAGTCCGAATTCCACATGCGCGTCAAGAAAGTCGGCGAATTTGTCGACCATGGCCTCGTCGACACGGTCCGGTTCCGGGTGGAAATCCGGCCAGTAACAGAACGTCCTGGTCACGGTGAGCCCGTGCCGGGCGAGTGTGGCCAGCTCGTCCCGTACCAATTTCGGGTCATAATAGCGCCACATCAGCGGACCGCCGGCCCGGGACCAGAAGTTCACGCCGAGCCAGGTTCGGCCCAGTCGGGGCGACGGCCGCTTCACGCCGAAACCTCCATATGGCGCACGGGATCCGGCCGGTTGACCGGCAGGTGGTTGACGCCGTCGCGCACCTCGGCCACAGTCGGATTCACGGCTGTCCCTCGCGCTCGGAAATGGTCCGTTAATCGACACTCGCCTGGCAGCATGCAACGCCGCCGCGGGCGCGGTCAACGGTTTCCGATTTATGTATCCAGGTTCGTTTCGATGCACAGCCGGTACAGCGTGGTCGGTCGGCCCTTCCGATGGGTCTGCGCGCTGCCGTCCGGCCGCACCAGCCCGCCGGCGAGCAGCTTGCGCAGCAGCCGACGGCCACTCGGATCGGTGATGCCCAGCGCGTTGGCGAGCTCGCTGGGCGCCAGCGTGCGGCCCTGCTGCCGGCGTTCCACCGACACCAGCCGGGACAGCGTCGCCGGGCTCAGTCCGACCGATCGGGCAAGGTTTTCGAGCCGCGGGCCATGGTCCCGGACGGTGAACTCGGCCGGCCGGCCGTCGCGGCTCATCGGCCCGACCACCATGCCGCTGTGCTCGATGAGGTATCCCGACGGCCGCCCCTCCGCCTCCGCGCGCACCGCGGCCCGCTCCGCCAGCGTGACGCACGTGCGGGCCGAACCGCCGATGCCGAAGCCGGCCGCGACCCGGATGCCCAGCTCCTCGTCGGCGCGGTCCAGCACCGGCACCGTCGCCCAGTCGTGGGTGACCTCGTCGAACAGGGCCTTGTGCGCCAGCACGAGCAGCCCGCGCCGGCCCCGGTTCTCGATCAGCGCGTCGGCGAACTCCGGGGTGTTCACCAGGAGGTTCATCAGGCCGATCCGGGCGCGGTCGGCGTCCCGGTCGCCGCTCGGCGCGGCCACCAGGAACACGCCGGCCGCGAACCGGAACTCGTCCGCGCGCCGGGCCCGGATGCGTTGCCGCAGGTCGTAGAGCTCGGCGCGGACCGCCGACGGGATGGTCTGCGTCTGCACCACCGGCAGCTTGCCGCGCAGCCGGCTGGCCACCTCGCACCGTGCGCTGATCACGTAGCCGGCCCGCTTCACCGTGCGCAGGTGGTGGTCGACGACCTCGCTCGTGGGCTGGCCCGGTTGATACGGCAGCGCTGTCACCTGAGTCGACTTCACGTTGAGCGCTGCGGTGACCTCCGCGATGGCGTCGTGATCGAAACTGTCGATGGAGACGGGCGGCCGCAGGTGCTTGGCCTGCGCGGTGGAGAACGCCAGCGCCAGCGCCAGCGCCGCCGGCCGCAACACCGTGACGGGTAGGTCCTCGGGCAGCAGGTGCCGGCAGGCGTCGTAAGGGGGCCGGCCGAGCAACAGGCCGTCCACGGGCTCGCGCAGCAGCTCGGCGACCGCGTCCGGCACCTCGCCGTCGTGCGTGTACTCGGCGCAGCGCAGCGTCAGGTCCGCGATGTCGGCGGCGGCGGCCGCGAACACCTGGCGATTCCTGGGATGCAGCACGACCCCGATCGTGATGCTCATCCGGTCCCTCCCCGCAGTGGACAGCCGGATCAGCATGCGCGGGTGGTCCGGTGCGTGTGGCGCTGAGGTGCGCTGGGCACCGGCAATTGTGCCCGTTCGAGCCAGGATCTGGTCCGTATTGTCCGGAAATTCTAGGGTTTCACGCCGTCGCGAGCCGCCGGCGATCGCGCTGCGCGGCCGGATCCGGTACGGGGGAGGCGAGCAGCAGCGCCCGCGTGTACGGGTGTTCGGGGGTGTGCAGCACCGTCGCGCACGGCCCCTGCTCGACGAGCTGCCCGCCGCGCAGCACGGCCACCCGGGAACAGACGCGGTCCACCACCGCGAGGTCGTGGCTGATGAACAGGCAGCCGAAGCCGAACTCCTGGTGGAGCCGCTCCAGCACATCCAGCACCGCCGCCTGCACGGAGACGTCCAGCGCGCTGGTCGGCTCGTCGGCGATCAGCAGGTCCGGGCCGAGCACCACCGCGCGCGCCAGGCCGACCCGCTGCCGCTGGCCGCCGGAGAGCTCGTGCCCGCGCCGGTCGAGCAGCGCCTGCGGCAGCTCGACGGCGTCCATCAGTTCCCTGACCCGACGCCGGCGTTCGGCCCGGCTCGTGCGCGTGTGGATCACCATCGGCTCGGCGATCGTCTGCTCGACGGTCTTCGTGGGGTCCAGGGAGGACGCCGGATCCTGGAACACGACACCCAGGCGGCGGCGGGCCTTGTGGGTCAGCTTGCCGCCGAAGACGTCGACCGTGCCGCCGCGCGGCGTCACCAGGCCGAGGGCGCACTGGGCGAGAGTCGTCTTGCCGGAGCCGGATTCGCCGACCAGGCCGACGAATTCGCCCGGGCCGACGCTGAGGGACACGCCGTCGACCACCTTGCGGCCGTGGTACTCGACGGTGATGTCCCTGAGCGCCAACACGGTTCGGTCACGCTCGGGCTCTTCGTCGTGCGGGGTGTCGCCGAGGCGGGGCACGGCGGCCAGCAGCTGCCGGGTGTAGGCGTGCCGCGGGTTGGCGAACAGCGCGTCGGTGTCGGCCTCCTCGACGACCTTGCCGTTGCGCAGCACCAGGACCCGGTCGGCGATGTCCGCGACCACGCCGAGGTTGTGCGTGATCAGCAGTGTGCCGGTGCCCTCGGTGTCGCGGATGTCCCGCAGCAGGTCGAGGATCTGTTGCTGCACGGTCACATCGAGCGAGGTGGTCGGCTCGTCGGCGAGGATCAGCCCCGGCCCGGCGGCGATCGCGATGGCGATCAGCGCTCGCTGCCGCAGGCCGCCGGACAGCTGGTGCGGGTACTGCTTGAGCCGCTTGGACGCGTCCGGCACGCCGACCCGTTCGAGCAGCTGGACGCAGCGGTCGCGGTAGTGCTTGTGCCGTCGCGGCTCGGGATCGTGGTTGCGGATCGCCTCGGCGACCTGGAACTCGATGGTGTGCAACGGGTTCAGCGCGGTCATCGGCTCCTGGAACACCATGCCGGCGTCGCGCCCGCGCAGCTGCCGCAGCTCCTCGCCGGTGGCCTCGCGAACATTCTTGCCCGCCACCGTGATCGTGCCGTCGACGTGGGCGGAGCGAGGGAGCAGACCGAGCGCCGCCAGCGCGACAGTGCTCTTGCCGGAGCCGGACTCGCCGACCAGGGCCACGATCTCGCCCCTGGCCACTGTGACCGACAGACCGTCCACGGCGACGGCGGTGCCGTAGCTGACCCGCAGATCGGTGATCTCCAGCACACTCATGCCCGCCCCCTCGCCGCGAACGCGTCGCGCAGCCCGTCGCCGACGAAGTTGATCGCGCAGACCACCAGCACGATCGCGATGCCGGGCGGCAGGATCAGCCACCACGCGCCGTCATAGGTGTACGTGATGCTCTTGCTGAGCATCGCGCCCCAGTCGGTCGCCGGCGGCGGCACGCCGAGGCCGAGGAAACTCACGTACGCCACCAGCAGGATCGCGTCCGCGATCTGGAAGGTGCCGGCGACCACCAGCGTGCCGACCGCGTTGGGCAGCAGGTGCCCGAACACCACACGCAGCCGGCCCGCGCCCATCACCGTGATCGCCTTGACGAAGTCGCGTTCCCGCAGTGTCGCCGCCTCCGCGCGCATCAGCCGCGCCGGCACCAGCCACGACACGCCGCCGATCACCAGCGACAGCACCGGGATCGACGGGGTGACGAGCGTGGCCGCCACCAGCAGCAGGAACAACGCCGGGATGGCCACGCCGGTGTCGACGATCCGCATCAGCACCGCGTCCAGCCAGCCGCCCGCGTAGCCGGCGAGCGCGCCCCAGACCGCGCCGATCGCCGTCGCCAGCAGGCCGGCCAGCACGCCGATCGCCAGCGACGTCCGGCCGGCGACCATCAGCCGGCCCAGCACGTCGTAGCCGAGGTCGTCCGTGCCGAGCGGATGTCCCTGCTGGCCCGGGGAGAGCCGCGCCGCGTCGAGGGCGGTGTGCACCTGGTCGGAGTGGTAGGCGAGCGGCCCGGCGAGGCAGAACAGCACGACCAGCCCGAGGATCACCGCGCCGGCCGTGGCGAGACGGTTGCTGCCCACGGCGAAACGGGTGGGAAGCGCGATGGTGGTCATGACTTCACTCCCGGCACCCGAACCCGTGGATCTATGAGCAGCTGGACCACGTCCGCCAGCAGCGAGCCGAGCACCGTGGTCACTGCGATCACCAGGACGACGCCGAGCAGCACGGGGAAGTCCGCGTTGCGGGCGGCGGTCCAGAACAGCAGGCCGACGCCGGGGTAGTTGAACATCGACTCCACCACCAGCGAACCGCTGAACACCACCGGCACCGAGTAGCCGATCATCGACACGACCGAGGTGAGCGAGTTCGGCCAGACGTGCCGCCACAGGATCGTCCGCTCCGGCGTGCCCTTGGCCCGGGCCGTGCGCACGTAGTCCTCGGCGAGGTTATCCACTGTGGACGAGCGCATGTACCGGCTGTAGGCGACGGCCGTGACGCCCGTGCCGGCGAGCACCGGCAACACCAGCGACGCCGGCTGGGACAACAGGGAAGCGATGTCGTCGCCCTGCGCCGCCTGGGCCGGGAAGATCGGCAGCACCTGCGCGAACAGGATGATCAGTACCAGTGACAGGAAGAACACCGGCGTCGCGTACAGCACGAACGCCAGCCCGGTGGTGACGACGTCGCTCGCACGCCCGCGCCGGACTGCCTGCCACACACCCAGCGGCAGCGCCACGAGGATGCCCAGCAGCGTCGAAGTTGCCGTCAGTAGCAGGGTTTTCGGCAGCCGTTCGCCGAGCAGCGTGCTGACATCGGTGTTGAGCGTGTACGACGTGCCGAGGTCGCCGTGCACGAGGCGGACAAGATAATCCCAGTACTGCAACGGAATCGACTGGTCGAAGCCCTCGGCCCGGTTGAAGGCGTCGATCTGCGCCTGGGTGGCCTTGACGCCGAGCACGCCCCGCGCCGGGCCGCCGGGCAGCAGGTGCAGGATCACGAACGTCACCACCGTGACCAGGAAGACGACGATCAGGGCCAACAGCAGGCGGCGGGCGAGGAATCGAGTCATGGCGGTCACCGATACCAGCGTTGGGGTTGTAACCCGGCCATCGGATCCTGCACCACGCCGTGCAGCGAGGCGTCGATCGCCGACACCTGGTACGGCGGGTTCGGCATCCAGATCACCGGCAGCTGCTGCGCCAGTCGGGCGCTGTAGTCCACCATGGACTGCGGCGAGGTGGCCAGCGTGGAGGCGTTGATCAGGTCGTCGGTCGGCTTGTCCCGGTAGTTGCCGAAGTTCACGCCGGCGTCGGTCGCGAACAGCTGCTCGCCGCTGGGGTAGGCCGGGAAGTACCAGCTGCCCTGGGTGCCGAAGTAGGACAGCTGCCAGGCGCAGGCCGGGCTGGTCGGCTCGCACGTGGTCCCGTTGGCCAGCACGGTGTTCAGCGGCTGGGCGTTGATCCGCAGCTCGATGCCGACCTTCGACAGCTCGGACTTCAGCTCCTGCATGGTGCCGTCGGTCTCGTCGGAGCCGGATTCGGTCAGCAGCGTCATGGACAGCCGGGTGCCAGCGGCGATGCCCGGCCCGCACTCGTCGGGTTCGCGGCAGGCCAGGATCCCGTCGGGATCGGGCCGCCAACCGTGGTCCGACAACAGTCTTCGTGACGTGTCGAGGTCGAACGGGTAGGGATTGGTCTTCTGCTGCGGCGATAAGAAAGTGGGGTCGTTGTCCTGCGGCACCGGGCCGTAGCCGGGGCTGGCGGTGCCGCGCCAGATCACCTGCGAGATGGCCTTCTGGTCCACCGCGTGCTGGATCGCCTGCCGGAGGTAGAGCTGCTGGAAGGCCTTGCCCAGCGCGGGATTGTTGAAGTTGTAGGGGATGTAGGTGATGGACCAGCCGTTCCACGGCTGCACCTTGTAGCCCATCGACTCCAACTTGGGCCGCTGCCCCAGGTTCGTCGTCGGCACGTAGCCGTAGTCGACGCCGCCGGCGAGCAGCACGTTGTACTCGGCCGCGGAGCTGGTGAAGGTCAGGAAGGTGATCTTGTCCAGGTGTGAGCCGTCCTGGCCGGTGTAGCTCGGGTTCTTGGCCAGCGTGACCTGTCCGGTGGGGGAGAAGGACTCCAGCGCATACGGGCCGTCCACGACCTTCCACAGTGGATCGGTGTTGTAGCCGCCGAGATTCTTGGCCTGTGCCACCAGGTAGTCGAACGTCTTGCGCGGATCGGGGTCGTGCGCCCACGCCTGGCGCGGCAGCGGGGTGATCAGCGTCAGCTGGTTGGCAGTGAACCAGCCGGGGTTGTACGTCTTGTCCAGGGTGAGTGTGAACGTGTGGTCGTCCACGATGTGGAAGCCGGTGACGTTGTCCGGCATCAGGCCCTTGGTGTACGCGCCCCAGTCGTCCTTGGCCGCGCGGATCAGATCCAGGTAGAACTGGACGTCCTCGCTGGTCACGGGCGCGCCGTCGGACCAGGTCAGCGGCTTCAGTGTGATCGTGACGGACTTGCCGTCGGCCGCGTACACGGGCGGATTCGCGGCGCTCGCCTGCTGGTCCATGCCGACCGCGCCGGACGATCCGTCGTAGGCGTAGAGCGGCACGAACAGGGCCGACTGGATGACGCCGTTGTAGCTGGCGGTGTAGCCCGGGATCGCCAGCGGCAGGATCCAGTTCGGGGTCGCGGACGGCGGCAGCGCGAAGCTCACGGTGTTCGAGCCGCCGTGCCGCGCCCGGCCGCCGGCGCAGGCCGCCAGCAGCAGACAGCAGACGACCGCGGCCAGCCGACCGAGCCCTCGTCGCATCCCGCCTCACTTCCAACAAATCTGTTGCAAGTTCGCTTGCTGCGATTTTTCGCTTGACTATACTCAGATCGGCCAACGGGTGAACCGCCGGCGACCGGAGGTTGTCGACACTTACACCAGAAATGTGTCAACGCTGAGGGGATCGGCGATGCATGGGCTTGAGGCGAGCGCCGCGAGGGTGGTGGAGCTGGTCGCGGCCGGTCGTGCCGCGTCCCGCAACGAGCTCGCCGCCGGGCTGGGGCTGCCACCGTCCACTGTGGCCCTTCGGGTGCAGACGCTGCTGAACGCCGGCGTTCTCGTCGAACAGGGCGAGGGGCGGTCGCACGGCGGCCGGCGGCCGCGGCTGCTCACCGTGAACTCCGACTTCGGGCACGTCTGGACCATCGACATCGGCTCCCACCACGTGCGCCTCGGCCCGATGGACATGACCGGCTCGCTGATCCGCACGCACGAGCTGCCGATCGACATCGACACGGATCCGTCGCTGCTGCTCGCGGAGATCGCCGCCGCCGTGCACGACCTGGCCGGCGACGAGCCCGGACGGTGGCTCGGCGTCGGCGTCGGGCTGCCCGGGCCGGTCGACGTCGTCGCCGGCACGGTGACGCTGCCGTCCCGAATGCCGGGCTGGCGCGGGTTTCCGGCGCAGGAGGCGTTGCAGCGGCATTTCGAGCAGCCGGTGGTGATCGACAACGACGCCAATCTGATGGCGCTGGGGCAGGCCCGGCGGGGTGCGCCGGGGGACACCCTGGTGGTGGTCAAGGCCGGCACGGGCATCGGCTCCGGACTCGTCGTCGAGGGCCGGCTGCATCGCGGCCGGGACGGCGCCGCCGGCGACATCAGCCACGTGCGGATCACGGCCGGCGGCGACCGGCCGTGCACCTGCGGCAATCACGGCTGCCTGGAGACGGTGGCCAGCGGTGCGGCGCTGGTGGCGCAGCTCGGTCTGGCCAGCACCGCCGATGTCCTTGCCGCCACTGAGGATGCGGACGCCCGGGTGATCACCGCGGTGCGGCGGGCCGGCGGGCTGCTGGGCGAGGTGCTGGCGACCGTGGTCAACTTCGCCAACCCCGACGGGGTGCTGCTCGGCGGCGCGCTGGCCGGTTGCGAGGCGTTCGTCGCCGCCGTGCGTGGCGCGCTGTACGAGCGCTGCCTGCCGCTCGCCACGCGCCGGCTCCGTATCGACATCGTGTACGGCGGGGCCGACTCGGGACTGTTGGGCGCCGGCTCACTGGCCATGGAATCCGTTCTGGACGAGGCAATCAGGGAGGAAGCCCGTTGACGCGCATCGGGATCGCCGGCATCGCCATCGAATCCAGCACGTTCTCGCCGCATCGGACCACTGTGGACGATTTCACCGTTACCCGGGGCGACGATCTGTTGGCCAGGTACGCGTTTCTCGATGAGGACGTCGAGTGGGTCCCGCTGCTGCACGCCGTGTCGATGCCCGGCGGGGCCGTCACCGAGGAGACGTACACCGCGCTGTCGGAGGAGATCTACGCCCGGCTGCGAGAGGCCGGCCCGCTCGACGGCCTGTTCTTCGACATCCACGGCGCGATGAGCGTGCTGGGCCGCGTCGACGTGGAGGCCGACCTCATCGAGGGCATCCGCGCGATCATCGGCCCGGACGTGCTGGTCTCCGCGTCGATGGACCTGCACGGCAACGTCTCGCGCCGGCTCGCCCGCGCCCTGGACCTGATCACCTGCTACCGCAAGGCGCCGCACACCGACAACTGGGACACGCGCGAGCGGGCCGCCCGCAACCTGGTGAAACGCCTGCGCCACGGAGGAAAGCCGCTCAAGGCGTGGGTGCAGGTGCCGGTGCTGCTGCCCGGCGAGAAGACCAGCACCCGCATCGAGCCGGCCAAGAGCATCTACGCCCTGGTGGACGAAGTCGAGGCCCTGCCCGGGGTGCTGGACGCCGCGATCTGGGTCGGCTACGCCTGGGCCGACGAACCCCGCTGCCAGGCGGCGATCGTCGTGACCGGTGACGACCGCGAGGTGATCACCGCGCAGGCCGAGCGGCTCGCCCGCGCCTATTGGAACGCCCGCCACGACTTCGCTTTCGTCGCCCCCACTGGAACCCTGCACGAGTGCGTCGCAAAGGCGGTCGCGAGCCCCTCCAGGCCGTTCTTCATCAGCGACTCCGGCGACAATCCCACCGCCGGCGGCGCGGGGGACACGTCCTGGAGCCTGAACGAACTGCTGAAGATGTCCGTCGACGGCATCTACGCCGCCATCTTCGACCCTGTCGCGACGGCCGCCGCCGTGCGGGCCGGCATCGGGAACAAGGTCGAGGTGGAGGTCGGCGGGCGGATCGACGCCGGGCCATGCGGGCCGGTGCCGCTGACCGCGATCGTGGAGGCCGTCGACTCGGACGACCCGGTCGCCGGTACGGCCGTGGTGCTGGCTGTCGGCGGGCTGCGGGTCATCGTCACGGAGCGACGCAAGGCGTATCACCTGGAGGCCGACTTCACGCGGCTGGGTCTGTCGCCGCGGACCGCGGACCTGGTCGTCGTCAAGATCGGGTATCTGGAGCCGGAACTGTACGAGATGGCCGCCGACTGGCTGCTGGCGCTCACGCCCGGCGGCGTCGACCAGGACCTGCTCCGGCTCGGGCACCGGGGCATCGAGCGGCCGATGTTCCCGTTCGACCCGGACATGCCCGACCCCGACCTGATTCCCGTGTCCACCTGGTGAGACCGGAAATGCCGCCGGTGATCGACGTGTTCACTGAGGTATGACTTTCGCCGGTGAGTGGCAGGATTGGCACACGGAACGCGAGCGGACGCTGGCCGACCCGTACGGCTGGCTGGCTCTGGTCTCGCTGGACTGGCTGGAGGACAGCCCTCGGGAGTATCCCGGGCTGCCCGGTCGGTGGTGGCAGGACGAGGAGGCCGCGTACTTCGACCCGCAGGGCGCGGAGGCCTCGTACGACGGCAGCCCGGTCACCGAGACGCTGCGGCTGGAGCTGATCAACAGCGGCCCCGGCGTGCGGGTGGTCGCTGGCGACGTGGAGATCGAGGTCGCCCGCCGCTCCGGCTACCTGATCCGCGTGCACGACCCGAAGGCGACCGTGCTGCGCGACTTCCGCGGCGTGCCGGCCTTCGAACCGGATGAGGCGTACGTCTTCGACGGCGTGTTCGAGCCGTTCGACGAGCCCCGGCCGACGACGGTCGGCGCGGTCGTGGAGGGCCTGAGCCACGTCTACACCGCCCCGGGTGTCGTCCGCTTCCTGCGGGACGGCGTGGAGCACACGCTGACCGCCTTCAACGGCAAGACCGACGACCTCGAGGTCCTGTTCACCGACGCCACCAGCGGCGTCAGCACGTACGCCGCCAACCGGTCGCTCTCCATCGGCAAGCCGACCGACGGCCGTAGCGTGCGCCTGGACTTCAACCGCGCCAAGAACCTGCCGTGCGCGTTCACCGACTTCGCCACCTGCCCATTGCCGCCCGCCGGCAACCGGCTGGCATTCGCGGTGGAGGCGGGGGAGAAGACTCCGTACGAGCGGGCCTAGTTGGCGGCTGCCCGCCGGGTTGTCCGTTGGGCGTCGAGCCAGGCGATCACCGCCGTCCGTAGCCGCGGCGAGGTGGCTGGGTTGCCGCCTCGCCGCGCTCGGAGCTGCTCGATCAGCCACGCCGGCGCGGCGGCCTGCTCGATCGCCGCGCTCTTGGTGAGCAGCGTGCCGGTGGCGATGGCGTGGCGGCCGCGGGCCATCGACGTGAGGCTGAGATCCGCGAACTCCGGATCCAGCCACAGTCGTGGCCGCCACACCGCCCACGCCCAGTAGCCCGTCAGCTCAGCCCGGCCCGCCTCGCGCACGTCGTCGTCACTCATGGGCGGCATGACATCGCGCGGTTCGCGCCCGAAGACGGCATAGCCGTGGCGCACCAGTTCCGCCCGGTTGACGCCGGAAAGGATGCGCTGGATCAGCCGCTGGTGGGTCCAGGTCGGGTGCTTCAGGGCGACGTCGCTCACCTGCGCCGCATTCACGTAGACACAGCCCAGCTTGAGCGCGGGATCTTCGGCCAGGTGGATTTCCGTCAGCGCCGCCTGCAGGTCCGCGCCGACCGGGCCGTCCGTCAACGCCACCAGGTCGATGTCGCTGATGCCCGGCACGTAGTCGCCGGTCGCCAGCGAGCCCGCCACCATCAGGTCGGTCACCCAGCCCAGCGCGGCCAGCCGCTCGCCGAACTCGGTCACGCCCACGCCAGCGCCTCCTGCGCGCGCCGGCCGGCCGGTCCCCAGGTCGGTTTGCCACCGGGGCGTCCCTCGTCGCCGGCCTGGCCGACCTCGATCAGCGCCTGCGCCTTTCGGGTCGCCCAGGCCCGAGCGCGGGCGATCGTCGCGTCGTCCACGCTGCCGTAGGCCGCGAAGAACCGTCCGGCGGAGCCGGGCGGCAGCAGCACCCATGCCGCCGAGAGGTCGATCGCCGGGTCGCCGCCGCAGAACTCCCCGAAATCGATGATGCCGGCGAGATTCCCGTTCTCGGTCACCACGTTCGCCGGGTGCAGGTCGCCGTGCAGCCAGACCGGCGTTCCGGTCCAGTCCGGCGGGGCGAAGGTGTGCGTCGGCGCGTCGGCGGGCGCCTTCTGGTGCAACACCTTCAGGAACGCGGCGAGGGTGTCGGCCGCCTCGTGCCGGGTGATCGGCGAGCGGTCCGCCGGCTCGCCCGGCACCCACTCCACGACCGTCCAGTGCTTCGGGAAACGTGCGGACGGCTCACCCAACCGTATTGGCGTCGGGATCGGGAGCGGCAGGTCCAGCGCCGGCAGCAGGCGGAATTCCTTCAGCAGCAACTCCGACGCGCGCTCGGTGGCGTGCGGCAGGCGGACGGCCAGCGTCTCGCCGAGCCGCCACATCTCGTTGTCCCACCCCTTGGGGCCCGGTCGGAGCGCCAGCTCGGCGAGGTCCGGGTGTTGGTCCCGCAGCAGGGCCCGGACCAGGTTCTCATCGATCACGCGCGGTCCGGCCACAGGCTCGGCAGGTTCACCACGATGCCCTCCTGGCTGCTCCGCGCGATGATCACCACCGCCGGCTCGTCGCCGGGGTTCTCCTCGCGGTGCGGCACGTACGGCGGCACGAACACGTAGTCGCCGGGCGAGGTCTCCAGCCGCACCTCATCGTCGCCGTCGGCGAAGACGAACACGGGGTGGCCCGACTTCACGTAGATGGCGGTCTCGGCCTCGCCGTGGTGGTGGTCGCCCGAGTTCGTCGCCGGCGCCACGTGCGTCTCACCCATCCACACCTTGCCGGAGCCGACCGTCTTGCCGGAGATCGCCTCCAACCGCGTCATGCCCCCGGTCTGCCCGGTGTCCCCCGACAGCTCCGCCCCGCGAACGTGCCGCAACCCCTGATGCCACTGATCACTCACCCCGCCAGTATCCAACCCCCGCGAGTCGCGCTGTCGGACACAACGAATGTCAGTCTCAGGCACCCCAGGTGCGGCCGGCGAGGACGGCGAGGTGCAGGGCGACGAGCGTGTCCTCCAGCGCCGGCAGCTCCGCGGCCCGGTCGTGCCGGACCCGCACGCTGACCAGCTCCGTGGTGGCGCCGGCGAGCGCCAGGTACGCGTCGTACGGCACCGTCGGCCAGTCCGGGTGGCGGCTGAGCGCGTGCCGGTGCCACGTGCGGTTCAGCTCGGCGAACCGGTGCTGCGCGGCGTCCAGCCGGTCGACGGCCCCCGCCCCGGCGGTCGGCATATCGACGTAGAACACTCGCGCGAACGCAGGCTCGTCGGCGAGGAACCGCAGGAAGGTCCGGCAGGCCACGCGCAGGATCTCCGCCGCCGGCGCGCCGGCGGGCAGCGACCGGGTCGCGCCGACGATGGCGTCCACCATCAGGTTCCCGCCGTACGCGGTGGTGGCGAGGAAGCAGTCCTCCTTGTCCCGGAAGTGGGCGTAGAAGGCGGCCTTGGAGACCCGCGCGCCGCGGACGATGTCGGCGACGGTGATGTTGTGGTAGCCGGCGGCCGCGACGGCGGCGACGGTCGCGTGCAGGAGTCGCTCGCGCTGCTTGGCCCGCACCTCGTCGGCGGGCAGGCTCGACCGCCCCCGGGGCAGACCGGGGGCGTCATTGTGTCGTCTGGCCAGGGAGCCCTCTTGAACCACCGTCCGCCAATCCCTAAAGTACGTCCGCGTACTTGTGACCTGTGACACACGATATCGCTGCGGACAACGTAGTCCGAAGGAGGCGTCATGAGTGTGCTGTGGCAGCGCCGACTCGACCACTACCCCGAGACCCGCCAACGCCTCTGGTACCTGGCGATCGTCGTCGCCGCGACCGTGGTGCTGTACTACGAGCTGTACGTGCCCGGCGCGGTCGCCCCGGCGATCATCGCGCAGTACCACATGACCTTCCCGTACTACGTCTACATCTCGGTGGTGGGCAACGCCATCGGCGCCTTCTCGTCGCTGCTGGCCGGCCTCGCCGACAGATGGGGCCGCGCCAACCTCGTCGCCTACGGCCTCGGCGTGACCGGCCTGCTCACCCTGTTCGGCCTGCCCAACGCCCCCGACCAGTTCACCTTCGGCGTGCTGTTCGCGCTGGTCAGCTTCGTCGAGGGCATCATCCTCGTGGCCACGCCGGCGCTGGTGCGGGACTTCTCGCCGCAACTCGGCCGCGCCTCCGCGATGGGCTTCTGGACGCTCGGGCCCGTGGTCGGCAGCCTCGTGCTGTCCGAGGTCTCCAGCAACACGATCACCGCGCTGCCGGCCTGGCAGTCCCAGTTCGTCATCTGCGGCATCGTCGGGCTCGTCGTGTTCGCGATCGCCCTGTTCAGCCTGCGCGAGCTGTCGCCGAACCTGCGCGACCAGCTCATGGTCAGCATGCGGGACCGGGCGCTGATCGAGGCGCGCGCCGCCGGCATCGACGTGGAGAAGGCCATCGAGCGGCCGTGGCGGCAGATGATGACCGTGCGGGTGATCGGCTCGGCCTTCGCGATCTCGGTGTTCCTGATCATCTACTACACCGCGGTCGGCTTCTTCACCATCTACTTCACCACCATCTACGGCTTCAGCCTGGCCCAGGCCAACGGCATCGGGAACTGGTTCTGGGGCATCGACGCGCTGTCGCTGATCGTGGTCGGCGTGATCTCCGACCGGCTGCGCGTGCGCAAGCCCTTCATGCTGGTCGGCGCGCTGGGCGCGATCGTGATGACCATCGTGTTCCTGACCCGCGCGACCGTGCCCGACACCGGCTACTACACCTTCGTCTGGATCATCAGCGTGCTGGCCGTGTTCATGGCCGTCGCCTACGCGCCGTGGATGGCGAGCTTCACCGAGACCGTCGAGCGGATCAACCCCGCGCTCACCGCCACCGGCCTCGCGGTGTGGGGCTGGACCATCCGGGCCGTCGTCGCGTTGTCGATCTTCGCGCTGCCGTTCGTGGTCACGTCCATGACGCCGCTCGTGCAGTACGGCACCGAGGTCGCCACCATCGCCGCCAAGTACGACGCGGAGATCAAGACCATCGGCGTCGTCGATCCCACGACCCTGGCGGCGCTGGGCAGGAACCCGACCGATGCCGAGGCCGGCACCAAGGCCGTCGCCGAGATCATGCAGGCCCAGAACGTCGACCAGGCCACCGCGCTGCAACGGCTCAAGGCCGCCGCGGCCGTGCCGAAGGAGGATCTCGCCTTCCTCCAGGCCCACGCCGCCGAGGTGCAGCAGGCCGCCGCCGCGACGCCCGGGCAGTGGCAGAACTGGTGGTGGGTGTGCGTCGGCGGCGAGGTCGCGTTCCTGCCGTTGATCTTCGTGATGGTCGGGCGGTGGCGGCCCCGGCAGGCCGCGGCCGACCTCGCCGAGCACCAGGCCCGTGTCGACGAGGAGCTGGAGCAGCTAAGTTCATCTACCGGAGGGACTTCGCAGCGCTGAGAAGAGGGCACGAGTGACCGGGTTCTTCACGTCCGTCGACGAGGTGGCCGCGCGGCTGGCCGAGTCGGGCTACCTGGCCTCGAACGCGGTCGCCACGACCGTGTTCCTGGCCGACCGGCTCGGCAAGCCGCTGCTGGTGGAGGGGCCCGCCGGCGTCGGCAAGACCGAGCTGGCCAAGGCCGTCGCCCAGGTCACCGGGTCGCGGCTGGTGCGGCTGCAGTGCTACGAGGGCGTGGACGAGTCGCGGGCGCTGTACGAGTGGAACCACGCCAAGCAGCTGCTGCGGATCACCGCCGGGCGGGACGAGACGTGGGAGGAGACCCGCAACGACATCTTCAGCGAGGAGTTCCTGCTGGCCCGGCCGCTGCTCACCGCGATCCGCGGCGACGAGCCGACCGTGCTGCTGATCGACGAGACCGACAAGGCCGACGTCGAGGTGGAGGGGCTCCTGCTGGAGGTGCTCGGCGACTTCCAGGTCACCGTGCCGGAGCTGGGCACCATCACCGCCACCCAGCGGCCGTTCGCCGTGCTGACGTCCAACGCGACCCGGGAGCTGTCCGAGGCGCTGCGGCGGCGGTGTCTGTTCCTGCACATCGACTTTCCCGACGAGGACCTGGAGAAGCGGATCGTGCTGGCGCGGGTGCCCGGCATCGACGAGACGCTCACGACGTCGATCGTGCGGGTCATCAACGCCTTGCGGGGCATGGAACTTCGCAAGTCGCCGTCGGTCGCCGAGACCATCGACTGGGCGCGGACCCTGCTGGAGCTCGGCGCCACGGGGCTCAGCGAGGAGCTGGTGCGGGACAGCCTGGGCGTGATCCTCAAGCACCAGGACGACATGGTGAAGGCCGGGCAGCGGCTGGAACTGGACAAGCTGTGAGTGTCTCCGACCGGCTCACCGAATTCGTGCAGGCGTTGCGCGCCAAGGGGATTCAGGCCGGGCCGGGGGAGACCGTCGACGCCGCCGCGGCGCTGGAGGTGCTCGGGCTCGGTGACCGCGAGCGCACCCGTGAGGGCCTGGCCGCGTGCCTGATCCGCCGGGACGGTCAGCGGGCGGTGTTCGACTCCACCTTCGACCTGTTCTTTCCTTTGGGTGTAGGCGTTCCCGAGCAGGCCAGGCACGAGCACGTCACCCTCGACGAGCTCAACGACCGCCTCGTCGCCGCGCTGGCTTCCGACGACGAGGAGATGTTGCTGCAACTGGCCGGCCTCGCCGTGGACGCCTTCGGCCAGTACGGGCAAGGCAGTTCCGGCGTCGGCGGGTGGTCGGCGCACCAGACCCTCGACCGCGTGCAGCCGCAGACCCTGCTCGTGCGGGTCCTTTCGGCCATGCAGGCCCGTCCCGGCTTCACCGAGCGTCTCGACCGTGGCGAGATTCGCCGTCGGATAGAACGCTTTCGCGAGTTCGTCCGCGGCGAGGCGCTGCGCCGGGTCGCCGAACTCCGTGGCCGGGAACGGCTTTCTCGCAGCGCCGTGCCGCCGACCCCCGACCAGCTCGATTTCCTGCAAGCCGGTCGGGCCCAGGTCGCCGAGATGCGTCGCATGGTCCAACCGCTGGCCCGAAAACTGGCGACCCGGCTGGCCGCCCGTCGCCGCCGCGCCGCCCGTGGCCAGATCGACCTCCGCCGCACCCTTCGGCGTTCCCTGTCCACCGGCGGCGTCCCCATGCGGCCCGTCTTCCGCCGCCACCGCCCCGGCCGTCCCGAGATAGTGCTGCTCTGCGACATGTCCGGCTCCGTGGCGTCCTTCGCCAACTTCACCATGCTGCTCGTCCAGGCCCTTCGCGACCAGTTCAGCAAGGTTCGCGTCTTCGCCTTCGTCGACGGGATGGACGAGGTCACCCACCTCGTCACCACCGGCGTCGCCGACCCCTCCGCCCTCGGCGCCCGGATTCTCGGCGAGGCCTCCGTCATCCGTTGGGACGGCCACTCCGACTACGGCCGCTCCCTCGACGAGTTCGCCGACCGCTACGCCGACGCCATCGGCCCCAAGACGTCGGTGTTGATCCTCGGCGACGCCCGCAACAACAACGGCGACCCCCGCCTCGACACCCTCGCCCGGCTCCTCGCCCCCGCCCGCCGCGCCTTCTGGCTCAACCCCGAACGCCGCGACCTCTGGAACACCGGCGACTCCGCCGCCCACGACTACGCGACCGTCGTCGAGATGCACGAGTGCCGCAACGCCAGGCAGCTGGGCACCCTCGTCTCTCGGCTCATTCCGGTCTAGGCCGAGCCGTCGGCGGGCTACGGTGGCGGCTCGAGCGACGGTGAGTCACGATCGCGGTAGGGGTGCGGTGTCGAACGAGAGCAAGCAGAGCGGACGTGGCTGCGGCATAGTCCTCGGCGTTGTGGTGGTCTGTCTGGTTTGGGCTGCGGGCGCCGGCCTGATCTGGTGGGGGACGAGCATTCAGGAGGCCTGTGCCCCCAACTGCATCACGAGCTACCGACCGCGTGAGGGCGATGATCAGACCCTGGTGAATCTCCTGTGGCTGGGCGGCGGCGCGCTCGTGATCCTCGGCATCGTCATCGGGGTCTTCTTCATCAGGGAGTTCGTCTTCGATTCGAACGCGAAGAAGTGACGCTGGTCGTTCCTTCCGGCTAGCGGCGTCGGGACCACGCCAGGAGTTCGTCCGCCGGCCAGGTGTTGATGACGCGGTCCGCGGTGATGCCGACCTGCTCGGCGCGGGCGCAGCCGAGGGGTTGCCAGGTGAGCTGGCCGGGGGCATGGGCGTCGGTGTCGATGGCGAACAGGCAGCCGAGGTCGGCGGCGAGGCGGAGCAGCCGCAGGGGTGGGTCGAGGCGCTCGGGGCGGGAGTTGATCTCGACGGCGACGTTGTGGTCGCGGCAGGCGGCGAAGACGGCCTCGGCGTCGAACTCGGACTCGGGGCGGCCGCGGCCAGTGACGAGGCGGCCGGTGCAGTGGCCGAGGACGGTGACGTGGGGGTTGGCGACGGCAGCCAAGAGCCGAGGGGTCATCTCGACGGCGGGCATCCGGAGCTTGGAGTGGACGCTGGCGACGACGACGTCCAGGCGGTCGAGCAGGTCGGGGGACTGGTCGAGGGAGCCGTCGAGCAGGATGTCGACCTCGATGCCGGTCAACACCCGGAACGGGGCCATCGACGCGTTCACCTCGGCGACGACGTCGAGTTGACGGTGCAGACGCTCGGCGGTCAGGCCGTTGGCGACGGTGAGACGGGGCGAATGGTCGGTGAGGGCGATCCACTCGTGCCCGAGGTCCCGGGCGGCGCGGGCCATGACGTCGGGGGGACTGCCGCCGTCGGACCAGTCGGAATGGGTGTGGCAGTCGCCCCGCAGCGACGCCCGCAGCGCGGCCCCGCCGGACAGGTCGGGGCCGGCGGTCTGGGCGGCCTTCTCGAGGTACGAGATGGGCTCGCCCCGAACGGCGTTGGCGATGACACCGGCGGTGGACTTGCCGATGCCGGGCAGCTTGGTGAGGGTGCCCATGCGCACCATGTGCGCCACCCTGTCGACAGGCACGGCGGCGATGACCTCGGCGGCCTTGCGGAACGCCCGGACCCGGTAGCTGGGCTCGCCGGCGCGCTCCAGTTCGAACGCGACCTGTTCCAACGCCCGAACCGGATCCACGCGGTCCTGCCTACTCCACCTCGGCGAGTCGCGCTCACCGACACACCGAAACACGTGGATATGCCACATGCGCTTCCTATGTGGCATCTGGGCGCAAGTAGGAAGCGCATGTGGCGAAAAAGGCGTCAGCCCATCGTGCCAACGTGCTCGGCCTCGATGGCGACGATGAGACGGACCTGTTCGCGGCCGCCGTACCAGGCGTAGGGGCGGCCGGTGTAGCGCTTCGCCAGCACGTCGATGTGGTCGGCGCCGCCCTCGGCGGTGATGGACACGACCCGCCCCCGGACCCGGTAGTAGCGGAACGTGTTGTCGGGATCGGTGACGTTGAGCGACACCCGGGGGTCCCGGCGCATGTTGCGCACCTTCTGGAAGCCCTCCACGGTGTTGACGAGCACGTGCGTGCCGTCGGTGTCCACCCACGTCTGCGTCAGCTGCGGCGAGCCGTCGGGGTTGATGGTGGCGACGAAACACGGGCTGGGCTTGCGCAGGAGGTCCAGCAGTCCCTCGGGAAGTGCCATGCGCGTGATCCTAGCCACCGCCGGGTGGTCACGGTTGAGGATAGTCAAGATTAGTGACTATCCTCGGGTCAGCAGCGTCGAGGAGGAGCCGATGTCCGTCACCGAACTGACCACCTTCACCGTGAAGCCGGAGAACACCGCCGCGATGCTGGCCGCGCGGCCGGGCATGGTGGACGCCTTCCGCCGCGACCGGCGGGGCTTCGTGACCGCGAAGCTGATCCGCGTGGCCGACGACAAGTGGCTGGACCTCGTGGAGTGGATCGACGACACGGCTTGGGACGAGTCCCGCGCCAAGGGCGCGAACCAGCCGGAGATCGCGGCCTTCTTCGCCACCATCGACACGCTGGTGAGCTCGGACCGCGGCGTCCGCTACGACGACGCGGAGGACGGCTACCGCCCAGTCCGGACGATCGCCTACGGTCCGCACCCCTCGCAGGTCGGCGAGCTCTACCTGCCGGAGGGCGACGGCCCGTTCCCGGTGATCGTGCTGATCCACGGCGGCTTCTGGACGGCGATGTGGGATCGCCGCCAGACGACCCCGCTGGCCGACGCCCTGGTCGGGGACGGATACGCGGTGTGGAACATCGAGTACCGCCGGATCGGCGAGGACGGCGGCGGCTGGCCGGGCACCTTCGACGACGTCGAGGCGGCGGTCGACCTGCTCGACGGCCTGGATCTGGCGCTGGACACGAGCCGCGTGCAGGTCGTCGGTCACTCGGCCGGGGGACAGCTGGCGGCCTGGCTGGCCGGTCGCACCGACGGCAAGGTGCAGGTGCAGAAGGCCGTCTCGCTGGCGGGCGTCCTCGACCTCGCGGCGGCCGACGCCGACAAGTTCGGCACGGTGCTGGCGGACCCGACCGCCCCGCCGCCCGCCGGCGCGCCGGGGACGCAACGCCCGGAGCTGGCGGCGGTGATCGCCGGCCTGGTCGGCGACGGCATCGCGCCGCTGATCCTGGGCGGTCACCGCGCCGAGGTGCCCGACCGCTACGCGCGGGCGGCGCAGCCGCTGACCGTCCCGCTGCTGCAAGTCCTGGGGGACGCCGACGACGTCGTCCCGAAGAAGTACGCCGACCACCCGTCCGCCGAGTTCACGGAGGTGCACGATGCCAACCACTTCGACGTCATCGACCCCGCCCACCCCGCCTGGGACGTCGTCCGTGCCTGGCTGGCCTGACGTGGACCACGAGAAGATCCTGGCCGACGCCTGGAACCGGCCCGGCGTCACCGCGATCGACCTGCCGCCGGTGGACGTCAACCAGGTCCTCGCCGACCGCTACGAGCTGGACCGCGAGCTGACGTTCACCCGAACCATGTTGTGGGACATGGAGTCCCGCAAGGCGGCCGCCCCGGACGTCTACATCCCGACCGTCGTCGCCCCCGGCGCGGAGAAGTTCCCCAGCACCCGGCATGGTGCGCTCGAGGACTTCACCCGCATCTCGGACCAGCGGATCTGGGCCGATCCGGAGCGCTTCGGCACGATCATCGAGCACGTCCGCCTCGACCACGACAACCAGCGGGCGTTCTTCGTCGGCGACACCGGCTTCGTCACGCCGGACGGCCGCACCGTCACCGGCACCACCGCGCAGCCGATCTTCCACGTGGAGCACTCGGTGGCGGGCACCGAGGAACAGCCGCTGAACCTGTGGCGAATCGTGCTGCTCACCGAGCAGGTTGACCCCGCGTTGGTGGAGGTGTTCACGCAGATGGAGGAAGACCCGTATCTGCGTGTGTTCATCGAGGTGTACCTGCGAAAGGACTTGGGGGTCACGTTCCGCCGCAAGTAACGTGATCGGGTGGACGACTTGGCCCGGGGGCTTGCCGGTCGACTCCTCCAGCCGGCGGACGCCGACTACGCGCAAGCCAAGCGTGTTTTCCTGTCCCTCTACGACCACCGCCGCCCGGCGGCGATCGCGCTGTGCGAAACGCCCGCGGACGTCCAGCGCTGCGTGGAATTCGCGCGCACGCAAGGGAACCCGGTCGCGGCGCGCAGCGGCGGCCACAGCTACGCCGGCTATTCCACACCGGACGGCGGCCTGATCGTCGACGTGTCCCGGTTGGACACCGTCGAGGTGCGGGACGACGGCACAGCCGTTGTCGGCGCCGGAGCGCGAATGGCCGGCGTCTACAGCGAAATCGGGCGGGCCGGCCGAATGCTGTCGGCCGGCACCTGCCCGTCGGTGGGCGTCGCGGGCCTCACCCTGGGCGGCGGTATTGGCGTCCTGGGCCGCAAATGCGGACTCAGTAGCGACCAACTCGTCGCCGCGACCATCGTGACGGCCGACGGTGCTTTGCATACCGTCTCCGATACGCAGGAACCCGAGCTGTTCTGGGCCCTGCGCGGGGCCGGCGGCGGCAACTTCGGCGTCATCACATCGTTCACCTTCCGGACCGTCCCGGCCGAGCCGCTGACGGTCTGGTCCCTCGACTACACCCCCGACCGGCAGTCGGCGATCCTCGAGGCCTGGCAGCAGTGGCAGGCCGAGGTGCCCGAGGAGATGTGGTCGCAGGTCCGCATCGGCAGCTCGGAGCGTCGCGCCGAGGTCGGCGGCTGCTTCGTCGGCACGAACGCCACCCCGCTCGTCGACGACCTCGCCCGCCGCATCGGCCCGGCACAGCGGCGGATGCAGCGCGAGTTCGACTTCCTCGGCGCCATGCGGCACTTCGCGACCGGCAACTACGAACGGGCCGCCTTCGCGTCGATATCCCGGATGCTCACGGGTCCGATGGATCCGCAGGCGATGGTCGACCTGATCACCAGTGGGCCGGAGATGTACTTGTAGGGTCTCGTCGCTCGTGACATGTCGATCTTGTCCGACCTGGGCGTTCTCGGTTGTCTCACGGTGACGCCACCATGATCAATCTCAAACTCT
>NZ_QUNO01000009.1 GCF_003387475.1 Kutzneria buriramensis
GCCAACACCGACCTGCTGATCACCGGGGCGGAGGTGGGGGCGAGCAAGCTGGCCAAGGCGGACAAGCTCGGCGTCGAGACGGCCGACCAGGGCGTCATCTGGCAGCAGCTCATCGACGCGGGGATCGCCTGACGTCGATCCGCGCGACGAGCGCGTCGAGTGCGAGGTCCACGGCGAACTCGTACTCGGCGGCGCCGTCGAACCGGGCCAGGTACGGCGCGGCCGAGGCCACCGCTGGCAGGCCGCTGCCCGCAAGAACCGCCCGGCGCTGAGCGATGCCGGCGAGGTCGGTGGTGCCGTACGTCGGCCCGGCGTTGACCTCGCGCAGCAGCGCCCCGACGAGGGTGGCGACGAGCATCCGCAGCAGGTGCACGGACTCCTCGGCGGGGCAGCCGGCGTCGCGCAGCACGGCCAGCACCGCCTCGACGGGGGCCAGCGCCTCAAGGGAGCCGAGCTGGCGGGTCAGCACCAGCGCGGCGGCCTCGGGATGGGCCAGGGCCGGCTCACGGAACGCGTACGCGATGGCCCGCAGGTCGGCGCGCACGTCGCCGGTCCGCCCAGGTAGCACCATCCCGCCCAGCACGTGCTCGGTGACGGCGTCGAGCAGCCCGTCCTTGCCATCGACGTGGTTGTACAGGCTCTTGGCGTCCACGCCGAGCACCCGCCCGACCGCCCGCATGCTCACGGCGGCGACCCCGTCGGCGTCGATGACCCGCAGGGTCGCCCGGACGATGGCGTCGCGGGACAGCTGGGACTCCCCCTTGGGCGGCCGGCCCCGGCGTGCGGTGGTCATGGGCCCCATCGTGCCGGACACCCTTGAAGAAATCCACGGTGTGGGTATAACGTGCAGTGAAACCCACACCGTGGATTAAAGGGGTCGCCATGTCCCGCTTCGCCCTGCCGCCCGACGACGTGCTGCGCGCCCGCGAGAAGCTGGTGCTGGACCACTTCCACGACGAGGTGCGCCAGGACTGGGACGCCACGCTGGCGACGTTCCCGCACCCCCGCTACGAGCTGATCGCCCAGATGACCGTGCACGACGGCGACGGCGAGGTCCGCGGCTACTACCACGACACGCGAGTGGCCTTCCCCGACCAGAACCACGAGATCATCGCCCTGCGCCACGCGCACGACGCCGTGATCGTCGAGTTCTGGCTGACCGGCACGCACCGCGGCCCGCTCGGCAAGATCCCGCCGACCGGCTCGAAGCACCGCACCCGGATGACCGCCTACTTCGTCTTCGACGAGCACGAGAACCTGGTCGCCGAGCGCATCTACTTCGACCAGCTGACCATCCTCAAGCAGCTGGTCGCGGGCCTGGACAAGCGCAATCCGGCCGACCTGCTCACGCTCGGCCGGGTCGTCGCGGGGGCGCTGGGCATGGCCGGCGGCGAGCCCGACCGGCGGCTGACCGACACGACAGCGCCGGAGCTCGGCCGATGAAGATCCACCACCTCAACTGCGGCACCATGCGGCCCTGGGCGACGCCCGAGGGGCTGGTCTGCCACGTCATGCTGGTCGAGGCCCCGGACGGTCTCGTCCTCGTCGACAGCGGCCTCGGCCTGCGGGACGCCACCGACCCGGCCGGCCGCTTCGGTCCCGGGCGGCGCTACGTCCGGCCCGCCTTCGACCGGGACGAAGCGGCGATCGCCCAGGTCAAGGAACTCGGCTTCGACCCACGCGACGTCCGGCACATCGTGCTCACCCACTTCGACTCCGACCACACCGGCGGCCTCGCGGACTTCCCGTGGGCCCAGGTGCACCTCACCGCGGCCGAGAGCCTCGCCGTCCACAGCCCGGCGGGGTTCGTCGAGAGTCGGCGATACCTTTCTTCCCAACGGGATCACGGCCCGATCATGGTCGAGCACTCCCCCGAGGCCGGCGAGCCGTGGCGGGGCTTCGCCGGGGCCGAGGAGCTCTGGCCGGGCATCGTGCTCATCGCCCTGCCCGGGCACACGCGGGGCCACGCCGCCGTCGCGGTGGACGCCGGCGACCGCTGGGTGTTCCACGCCGGCGACGCCTTCTTCCACCGCAACCAGCTCGTCGGCGGCAAGGCGCCGCTCGCCGTCGCCGCGCTGGAACGCGGCGTCGCCCATGACTGGGCCAAGGTCCGTGCCAACCACCGGCGGCTGGCCGAGCTGCGTCAGACCCCGGACCTGCTGCTCGTCAACGCGCACGATCCGGAGTTGCTTCGCATGGCTACCAGGTGACGGGCAACGCCAGCACGCCCCGCATCAGCCGGCCGGTGCGCCACTTGACGTCGCCGGCCGGCACCGCGAGGCGCAGGCCGGGCAGCCGGCGGACGAGCGTGTCCAGCACGACGCGCAGCTCCAGCCGGGCCAGCGGCGCGCCGAGGCAGTGGTGCACCCCGAACCCGAACGACAGGTGGTGGTTGGCTTCGCGCCCGAAGTCGAGGTCCTCGGCGTCGGCGAACATGGTCCGGTCGCGGTTGGCGGAGTCCAGCTGCACGAGCACGGCCTCGCCGGCCCGGATGACCTGACCGCCGAGCTCAAGGTCCTCCTTGGCGATGCGCGGCAGGTCGGCGACGGAGGCCAGCGGGGTGAGGCGCAGTAGCTCCTCGACCGCCGACGGGATCAGCGCCGGCTCGCGCACGAGCGCTTCCCAGCGGTCTCGGGCCGACAGCAGCTGGAACACGAAGCTGCCGATCTGGTTGGCGGTGGTCTCGTGGCCGCCGGCCAGCAGTGCGATGCCGAGCATCAGCAGCTCGTTGTCCGAGAGCCTGTCGCCCTCGTCGCGGGCGGCGACCAGCGCGGTCAGCAGGTCGTCGGCCGGCTCCACCCGACGCTGGGCGATCAACGTGTTCAGCAGCCCGGCCAGCTGGTTGCGCGCCGCCGCGACGTCCTCCGGCGTGACGCCGTTGCCCACCGACACGATCGCCTCGGTGCCGCTGCGCACCAGCCGCCGCTGGTCGATCGAGACGCCGAGCAGCTCGCAGATCACCTGCACCGGCAGCTCCCACGCCACGGTCTCGGCGAGGTCGATCGGCGGCGTCAGCCCGTCCAGGAGCGTGTCCACGATCTGCTGGACGCGTGGCTGCAACAGCTCGACGCGGCGGGCCGTGAAGGCCTTCGCCACGAGGGTCCGGATCCGGCCGTGCGCCGGCGGGTCCATGGCCAGCAGGTTGCCCGGCGGTTCGAAGCCCGGCCGCGAGCGCGGCACGTCCGCGCCGGCCGCCGCGGCCCGCGAGAACCGAGGGTCGGACAGCACGAACTTCGCCTGCTCGTAACGGGTGACCAGCCAGGCGTCGCCGCCGAACGGCATCGTCACCCGCAGCGGCGGCTCGCTCTCGCGCAGCTCGGCGAACCGCGGATGCGGCTCCAGGGCCACGGCCTCGCCGAACGGGTACCGGACAGCCTCCATCTGCACCCCTCTCGCCGCGCCCAACATCCCACCCGGCCCGGCCGACGCGCATCCGCTGACCGGGCGGCAATCGGCCGCGCAAAGAAACACCTAACGTCGGATGATCCCGGAATGAATGCGTTTACGCCGTTCAGTCGGTGGCGGGAAAGCGTTGTCAAGATAAGGTGAGATCCGCTCGCCATTCTATCTCGCGTCGGGGGAAGGAATTCATGCTCACCACAATTGCCGCTGTCGGCGCGCTGTTGTCCGCGCTCACCATGGCGCCGCACGACTGGAGTTCGCCGCCGCCGCCGGACAAGATCGTCATCGATGTGGCCACGGTGAACGGATCGGGTTGTCCCGCCCATACGGCGGCGGTGGCCGTGTCGGACGACAACACCTCGTTCACGGTGACCTACAGCAACTTCATGGCCAAGGTCGGACCGGGCGCGTCGCCGACCGACTTCATCAAGAACTGCCAGCTCAACCTGCGTGTGCACGTGCCGCAGGGCTTCACCTACGCGATCGCCGAGGCCGATTACCGGGGATTCGCCCATCTGGAGCCCGGCGCCACCGGACAGGAGAAGGCGAACTACTACTTCCAGGGCATGCCGCAGACCGCGGCGGTGACCCATAAGTTGACGACGCCGCTCGATGACGATTGGCAGACGACCGACACGACCGATGTCGCGAGCCTTGTCTACGCCCCGTGCGGAGAGGAGCGCAATTTCAACATTAACACCGAACTGAGGGCCGGCCTGGGAACGTCCGATCCGACGAAGACGAGTTTTGTCGCCATGTTCTCGACCGACGGCGGCATCACCACGACATATCACTTCGCCTGGAAGACGTGCTGAATCGACGCAGGAATCCCGGACGCCCGGCGGGGGCGTCCGGGATCAGCCGCCCCGGATCAATCGCCCCGGACGGTGAGGGTCGTCCACGCGCCGACGTGCACGCGGTCGCCGTCGCGCAGCGGATGCGGCACGCCGGACTTCAGGCCGTCGCGCGAGTAGTTCAGGTACGTCCCGTTGGCCGACTCCATGTCCACCACGGACCAGCCGCTCTCGCCGGGGACCAGCAGCGCGTGCAGGCGCGACACGCCCGGGTCCTCGGGCGGCCCGATCAGGTCGATGTCGGGCTCGATCCCCCGGCTGCGGCTGCGCCGCCCGATGGACATCTGCTGTCCCCGCAGCGAGAACCGCCGCTCCGGGCAGAACGGCGGGAAGCCGACGGTGTCGGCGTCCGGACCGCCCTCGGCCCGCACGTCCTCGAAGTACCGGCGATCGGCGCTGACCACCACCGACCAGGTCGTCGTCACCGGGGCCGCCGGGGACGACGTGGGCACGGCAAGGGAATCGGCGCCGCACTCCTCGCAGAACCGCCCGTCCAGCGGCGCCCCGCAGGACGGGCAGTCACCGGCGACCGGCGCGGGAGCCGGCGCCGGCGCCGCGGCGGAGGAGAACGCCAGGCCGCAGACCTCGCAGAACTCGTCGTCGGCCGAGTCGTGGCCGTTCGCGCACACCGGCATCAGTCGGCCTCCTCGGAGGAGCCGGCAGCCCGGCCGACGCGCTTGGTCACCTGGGACCGGCTCTCCAGGGTCATCGCGTCCACGGCGCTCACCCCGCGCTTGAGCCGGATCGTGCCGTGCACCGGGTCGACCACGTCGACGACGTTGGCCAGCAGCTTCGCAGTGTCCTCGTGCCCCGACTCGTGCGCGAGCGCCACCGCCCGGCCGAGCTTGGCGGTGGCGGTCTCGACGTCGCCGCTGCGCTGCGCCTGGAGGCCCTCCTCGATGGCGGCGGCGAGTTCGGCCTGCCCGGTGTAGTGCGCCACCTCGGGGCTGATCTTGGTCGACAGCACGGTGTCGTCGGTCCAGACGGCCAGCACCTGCCCGCGCGAGCCCAGCTGATCGCCGCCGGCCGACACCAGGCTGACCCGCCCGGCCAGCATCTTGTCGCCGACCGCGGCCGGCGCGACCTGGATGCACACGTGGTAGTCCCGGCTCTCCGAACCCCACGAGCCGGTCGGGTAGTCGCCGCTGCGCGGCCCGGACTCGGTGCGCCGCGCTGTGAGGTCGAGCAGCGTCGGCTCCACCTGTTTGACGAACTTCACGGTCGCGCCCTGCGGAGTCCACAGCCGCAGCGCCACGTCCGCCAGCTTCTTGCCCATCGACGCCGCGGTCATCGCCTTGAAGTCGGCCTCCAGCCCCGCCGGCTCGGCCACGATGTCCACCGAGCCGAGCATCGTCTCGGAGATCCGCCGCAGCTCGCCGACCTCCCAGTCGGTGCCCACGCCCCGGCAGTCGCACACGAACTCGCCGGTCACCTTCTCCAGGATCCGGGCCAGCTTCTCGGGCGGCTCGTGCTCGTTGCGGCCGTCGGTCAGCAGGATCGCGTGCCGCAGCCCGCTCGCCCTGCCGGCGAACAGCCTGGACGCCAGCCGCAGCCACTCCCCCATCGCCGTGCCGCCGTCCGCGACAAGCCGTTTCAGCGCGAACTTGGCCGCCTTCCGCGACTCCGCGTCGGCGCGGGCCAGGCCGCCCTCGTACGGGAAGACGACGGACGCGGTGTGCGTGCCGGCGATGACCGCGAACAGCACGCCGTCGCGCAGCGCGTCGATGGCGGCGGCGGTCGCCTGCTTGGCCGCCGCCAGCTTGGTCGACGGCCAGTCCATCGAGCCAGAGCAGTCGACGATGATCACCTCTGCGGCGGGTTCGTCCGTCACCTGCCCGGAAGAGGTCGGCCCAGCGTCGCCGCCGGTCGCGGTGACCGTTACGATCGCGTTGACCTCGGCCGCCCCCTGGGGCAGGTACTCGTTCTGGTAGACCTCGACCTGGAACTCGTTCATGCGCGCTCCTCGAACGGATACGGCAGCACCACAACGGTGATGTTGTCGTGGCCACCGCGGCGCAGGGCGACCGCGGTCAGCTCGGCGGCGACCGTCAGCGGCGGACCGCCGGACACCTCGGCGGCCAGTTCCTCCGCGGTGGGCAGGTAGTTCCACAACCCGTCGCTGCACACCACGAGCCGGCCGGGCTCCTCGGCGGGCACCACCACGACGCTCGGCGGGCCCTGTATCGCGTCCGCGCCCACCCAGCGGGTCAGCGCGCCGGCGACGGGGTCGGCGTCGTCTTTCGTCAGCAACCGGCTGCCGGACTCGGCGACCCAGTACGCGCGGCTGTCGCCGATCCAGCCGACGGTGATGGCGTTCTTCGTAGCCACCGCGGAGACGAAGGTGCAGGACGGCGCGCTCGTCAACGGATCGCCCATGCCTCGCACGGCCGCGTACGCCTCGGCGGCAGCGCGGTGCGTCGCGGCGGCGGCGTCCGATCCGTCGTCGACACCGTCGACCAGCGCGGCGACGGCCGCATCGGCGGCCGCTTGTGCTGCGGCGTCGGCATGTTCGGTGGATCCGACGCCGTCACAGACCACCGCGACGACGGCCTCCGGCGCCTCCTGCGGGCCGACCACCGCGAACGCCATCGCGTCCTCGTTGCGGGCACGGAGCGAGCCGCGATCGCTCACACCGGCGACGAGGCCGAGTTCGTACTCGGCGCGATCCCGCCCGGCCACGGCGTCCGGCGGGGTCCGGCGCAGCCGGATGCCCGCGCCGCAGCCCTCGCAGTAGCGGTCCGCCGGCCCGATCTCGTCGCCACATGCCGGGCAGTGCGTCAGAACCATGTTCTCGGCCTAATCTGGTTGGCCCGGTCCACCCAGGCGATGCGGTCGAGCCGGGTGGACGACTGCCGGGCCAGCGCCAGGTAGCAGCCCTCCATCCCCCGCCTCAGGTCTTCCGTCACGAGCCGCCGGCCCAGCACGGTGCCGCTGCCCGTGCCGGTGCGCGACCACTCGTAGGCGGCCTCCAGCAGCTCACGTTCGGCGTTCGTCCGCCGCACGTCGTCCAGTTCCAGCCCCGACAAACGGTTTCCGGCCAGCACCAGGTCCACTTCGGACAGTTTGTCCGTCGCGATGCGCCCGCGAACGGCCGCCAGCTGCGCCACCAGGTAGTGGCTGGACGTCTCCGGCACCGACTCCAGCACGTCCACCGCCTCGGCCCGGCGGCCGTCGGCCATCAGCACCCGTGCGAGGCCGAAGGCCGCGCTGAGGAAGCTGCGATCGGTGCGCCAGGCGAGCCGGTAGTAGCGGTCCGCGGCGGCGTTGTCGCCGGCGAGTTCGGCACAGGCGCCGATGGCCAGCTTCGGCGCGATCTCGCCGGGAACCAGGCCGTAGACCGCCTCGAACGACGCGCGGGCCAACGCCGGCTGGTTGCCGGCGAGTGACGCCAGGCCCCGATGCCATTCCACGCGCCAGTCGCCGGGCTCGATCTCGATGGCGTCGAGGGCCTTCCTGGCACCGTCGATGTCGCCGAGTTCGACACGGGCCCGCGCCAGCCGCAGTCCGACCTCGACACCCTTCACCTCGGCGTCGGCCAGCTCCTCGGCCAGCGCCGCCGGGTCGGTGAGGGTGATTCCCGCCAGGAACACCGTTCCAGGATCGTCGGCGTCCACTTTGGACACCGGCAGCGCCGCGGCGATCTCGGCGGCGGACGGCGGCCCGGACACGCCGAAGCTGCGCCGTTCGGCCGTGAACTCCACGGACAACCCGGGTCGCGGCTCGCCGTCCTCGGACGCCGCCACCTCGCGGAACACGCCCTCCAGCTGCTCACGCATCTCGCCGGCGGAGGCGAACCGCAGCGCCGGATCGCGATGCGTGGCCCGCAACAGCAGGCGGTGGAACGACTCCTGCTCGGCCAGCAGCGGAACGGTGCCCGCGCTCGGCAGGGACTCCTGGTAGGCGTTGTGGAAGTCGAACGGGAAGGTCATCACGGCCAGCGAGCGGCCGACGGTGTAGAGGTCCGAGGACGGCGAGGGCAGCTCCTTGCCGACCTCCGGCGCCTGGTAGCCGACCGTGCCGTAGATCGGGCTCACCTGGTCGTCCACGTGCCGCACCGCGCCGAGGTCGATCAGCTTGAGCTGGTCGCCGCCGTGGATCGCGTTGTCCGGCTTGAAATCGCAGTACACCAGGCCGCTGTCGTGCAGGTGCCCCAATGCCGGCAGCACCTTCAGCGTGTAGGCGATGGCCTGGGTGAGCGGCAGGCACGCGGTCGGGTCGCCGGCCTCGCGCAGCTGCTTGATCACGTCCTTGATCGAGGTGCCGCCGACGTACTCCATCACGATGTAGCCGGTGCCGCTGTGCTCCACGAAGTTGAAGATCCGCACGATGGTCGGGTGCTCCACCTCGGCCAGGAACCGCGTCTCGGCGACCGCCGCGGCCATCGCGTCCGCGTCGCCGGAGTCGAGCAGGCCCTTGAGCACCACCCAGCGGTCGGCGACCGCGTGGTCCAACGCCAGGTAGATCCAGCCCAGGCCGCCGTGCGCGAGGCAGCCGAGCACCTCGTACTGGCCCTGCACCAGCTCGCCCTGCGCGAGCTTCGGCACGAACGAGAACTGGTGCCCGCATTTGGGGCAGAAGCCCTCGGTGCGGCCGGGCCGATCGTCCCTGCCCCGCCCCACCTTCTCCCCGCAGCTGCTGCAGAACCGTTTGCTCTCCGGCACGGTGGGGTCGACCAGCACGGCGTCGCGGGGATCGCGGCGAGGCACGCTCGGGATCTCCACCACGCCCTCGCCGAGGCGTTCCCGTGTGCGCGACCGGGTCGAGCTGTGCGTGGATCGCGACGACGTGGTGGCGCCCGTCGGCGTGCTCCACGAGGTCAACGTCCCTGTCGCCGTGGACCGCGTCGACACCGGCGTCGGGGCCGAGGTTGTCGCGGCCAGGCCGCACGTGTCGCAGAAGCCGTCTTCGTCGATCGTGCCGCCACAGCCGGCGCGTGCGCAGGACGTCATCGCCCCTCCCGTCGAGCCTGGAGCGCTTCCTGGTACCGCTTGACCGCCCGGGTGGCGGCCGCCAGGTCGCACGGGATCGTGTACAGCAGGACGCGGGCTTCCCGGTGCACCGCAAGGAGATCCAGGTCCTCGGCGTACCCGAGGGTCCTGGCCTTGGCGTGGTAGGCGTCGAGCCGGCCCCGCAGTTCGAGCCGCCGGTCGAGCAGCCCGGTGGCCGAGGCCAGCCGGTCCCGGGAGTCGGCCAGGGCCTCGCCGGCGTCGCCGCGGAGGTCGTCCAGGGCGGTCGCGAGTTCCCGCAGCTGCCCGGAAAGCGTTGGCAGGCCGGCGAGCCGGGACCGCAGCGCCGGCACCGGATCCGTCAGCGGGGCCAGCCCCGGCGAGGCGATCTTCTCCAGCACCGTCACGTGCGCGGCCCGGATCTTCGTGCCCACCTCGGCGATCTCGTCGATCAGGGCGCCGAGCCGTTCCAGCTGCTCCGTCAGGGAATCCCGGGCCGCGGCCAGCGCCGTCAGGTCCGTCTGCACGGCGGCGATCCGCTCCGTGAGCTCGCGTCCCGGGGCGGGGGCGGCCAGTGGATCGGCGGCGAGACGGTTGCGGACCCTGGTGAGCTCGTCGGCGATCCGGTCGAGGTCGGGCTCCTCGACGCCGAGCGACTCCGCGAACGTCCGGGCGGCACGGAGGTCGGTGTCGAGCGGGTCGAGCTCGTCGATCCCCTTGCGCCAGGCCGCCTCTACGGCGTCGAGCAGCTCCGTCACCATGGTGCAGGCCGTGTCCATCAGCGCCGACAGGCTCGAGAGCTTGCCGATCTGCGCGGTCAGCTCCGTCAGTTCGGCGTCGCCGGGCCGGGACCGGCGGGCTCGCACCGCACGGGCCTGTTCGAGCAGCGTGCGGTGCGTCGAGAAGTCGTCCCACAGCCCACCGAGCGCGAGGCCGGCCACACCCCAGCGCTGCTCGGTGACGCCGGTCAGCGCGCCGCCGGCCAGCAGCTGATGGCCGGGGCGATCCTCCATGGCCACCAGCGCCTGGGCGATCCGGTCGCTGTCCGCGCCGAGCCGTTCTAGCGCGTGATCCACGTCGTCGACGGTGAGCATGGGCCATCAGTCCCGGTACTGCGGCGTCGGCGGCGCGGGCGTGGCGCCGGGCAGCAGGCTGCCCAGCCAGCGCTGGTAGGACGCGGTCCACGTGCCGTTGGACTCGACGTTCTGCAGCACCCCGTTGACGAACCGGACGAAGTCCTGGTTCTGCAAGGGAATCGCCATGCCGTAGGGCTCGTCGGCCAGCGGCGCGCCGACGACCTTCGTGTACTGGTCCTGCGCCGCCATGCCCGCGAGGATCACGTCGTCGGTCGACACGGCGTCCACCTGACCCTGCTGGAGCATGACCAGGCAGTCGGTCCAGTCCGACACCGACACGGGCACCGGCTTGGCCGGCAGCGCCGCGACGGCCGCCAGCGAGGTGGATCCCTTGGTGGCGCACACCTTCTTGCCGCCGAGCGCGGCCGGGCCGTCGATCGTCGAGTTCTGCTTGACCAGGATCCGCTGCTTGGCGTCGTAGTAGACGGCGGAGAAGCCGACCTGCTTGAGCCGGTCGCAGGTGATGGTCATGGTCCGCACCACGATGTCCACGTCGCCGTTCTGGAGCGCCGGGATCCGCTGGTCGGACGTGAGGACCTTGAGCTGGACCGCGTTCGGGTCACCGAGCAGGGCCTGCGCGACGGCCCGCGCCATGTCGATGTCGAAGCCCTGGATCTGGCCCGTGGCCGGGTCACGGAAGCCCATGTGGAACGTGTTCTGGTCGACGCCGACGATCAGCCGGCCGCGCTGGGCGATCTTCGCCATCGTCGACCCGGCCGGCATCTGACCGGGCGCCGGCAACGGGTTGGGCGGCCGCAGGCTGGCCACCGGATCGGTGCACTGCTCGGCGGCCGCGGCGGGCGGCGCGGCCCCCACGCTCGCGTTGCCCGGCAACGGCTCCTGCGCCGGCACGGTCGGGATCACGGTGGTGGAGACCGAGGCGCAGCCGGACAACGTCAGTGCGGCGGCGAGTACCACGAGCGCGCGTTTCATCGGTAGTCCCTGAGTCGTCGCCAGATGCCGGCCCCCGCGCCGGCGGCCGTCAGCACCGACAGCACCGCCACCACCACGACGACCCCGTTGAGCGCGCCGCCGGCGTCGGCCACCTTCTGGTTGAAGGCCGCCCTGGTCTGGTCGATGGCGTCCCGCAGGTCGCCGTCGAGCTTGTCGAAGGCCGTCGCGGCACTGTCCGTGCCGGTGCCGATCGCGACCGTCACCGCGCCGCCGTAGTCGCCGGAATCGTCGGCCTTGCGCAGCTTTGCGTGCGCGGCGGTCCACGCCGCGTGGTCGCTCCTGGCCGCGTCGATCTTCGCCCGGACCTTGTCGTCGGTGGCCTGTGTGCCGGCCTTGGCGAGCAGGTCGCCGAGATGCTTGTCCACCTGCGTGTAGTCCGTCTGGTACGCCTGGCCGGCGCCGCGGGCGACCAGCGTCAGCGTCTCGTCCGACCGTGCGGCCAGCGTGGCGATCCTGGCCGCCGCCAACGTGTCCACCTGTGCCGAGCCGTCGCGCTGGCTCGCGCTGATGTCCCCCATCACCGCGATGCCGGCGACCATCACCCACAGCAGGGCCACCAACGCCGCCGCCGTCGCGCCCAGCAGGCCCACGTTGAACACGCGATTCGTCCGGCGGTACAAGGTGATCTGCGCCGCGACGAGCAGGCCCAGAACCGCCAGCCCCAGCAGAAGTTCGAGGATCGGGAAGGAGCCCGCGCCGTCCTGGTCGTCGGTGACCTGCCCGGTTTCGGTGCGGTACAGGTCCTGCGCCGCGGGTAACAGGCGCGTCCGCATCAGCGTGGACGCCTCCCGCTGATAGGCCGCGCCGAGCGGCAGCCCCTGCTGGTTGTCCGCCCGCGCCGTCTCCACGAGGCCCGCGTACACCGGCAGCTGCTCGGACAACGTCGCCAGCGTGCTGCCGGAAGCCGTGACATCGCCCGGATCCCGCGCCGCCACGGCGACCGCCAGCGTTCCGGACGCCTGCGCGATGTCCGCTTCGTACCGTCGACGGGTCGCGGTCGGTTCCAGGCCGCCGGACAGGAAGGCGCCGGTCGCCGTGGCGTCCGCGTCCGACAGCGATCGGTAGATCTGCTCCGCCGCCACGCTCAGTGGCCCCGTGCGTGCGGCGAGGTCATCCACCGCCTGCACGCGACTCTGCACGCCGAGGCCCGTCAGCGCGCCGGCCAGCAACGCCACCAGGATCAGGACCAGCGCGAACCCGCCCAGGACGCCGGGCGTCGTCCCGGCCAGCCCCGCGAGCCCGCGCCCCCGTCTGTCCGCCTCGACGAGCGTCATCGCGCCACCCCCTGCCTCCCTTCCAGACTGCCACGAGTACGGGGGCGGCTGTGTGTCGTTTGACCTTGACTTAGTGTTCGGCCGGAACTGTCAGACCCACCGGTTAGGGTCGGCAGGACCGATCGACACCACCAGGACGGACGCCGTGGAACTCACCTCGCACCTCTCGCCCGCCGACCGCGAGCGGGTCGATGCCCGGCTGCGCAGCAACCTGATCGCCTGGCTGACCACCGTCCGGCCGGACGGGCAGCCGACCAGCGTCCCGGTGTGGTTCCTGGTCCGCGAGGACGGCACCGTCCTGGTCTACAGCCGCGCCGGCAACCCGAAGCTGCGCAACATCGCGGCCAACCCCAGGGTCAGCCTCACCCTCGACGTCACCGACATCGGCCGCAACGTCGTCCGCATCGAGGGCACCGCGGCACAGGTCCACGACCAGCCCGCCCCGGACAAGGAGCCCGCCTACCTCGCGAAGTACACCGAGCGCATGGCGGCCATGTTCGAGACCCCCGAGCAGTTCGCCGCGATCTTCACCACCGCGATCGTCATCACGCCGACCAAGCTGCGGGTCTGACGGCGCCTCAGGCCGGGACGAAGTACGGGCCGCTGGCGTCGAACGCGGAGCGGTTGGCCGCGACGAACTGCTCCACCGACTGCGGGATCCGGTCGCCGACCTTCTCCACGACGTCGTTGGTGCCGGCGAACACGCCGTGCTGGTAGTCGACGGCGACGTTGCCGAGGTGCTGCACCAGGTGCGTGGGGAGGCCGCGGCGGGTCATGGCCGCGGCGAACTCCTCGACGCTGATCGGCTCGTAGTGCACCGGGATGCCCAGCGTGGCGGACATCGTCCGGGCGATGTCGTGATGATCCGATTCCACCGGGCCGTGCAGGGTGTAGGCGGCGCGGTCGTGCGGCGCGGGGTCGGTCAGCACCGAAGCGATCACGTACGCCTGGTCGACGGAGGCGATCGGCGCGTGCCGGCCGTCGCCGAACGGCAGCCGGAGGTAGCCCTCGCCGTCCCGCAGCTCCCACCAGGTCGTCAGCCACTCGGCGAAGAACGTCGGCCGCACGTGGGTGACGAGCAGGTCGGTGCGGTCGAGGAGCCGCTCGCACAGCCAGTGCTGCCGCGCGGCCTTGCTGCCGGCCTCCCGGCGGGCGGAGATCTGCGACATGTTGACCACTGACCGGACGCCGGCCTCGGTCGCCGCCTGGGCGAAGATCATCGTGGCATCGGCCAGGCCCGGCCGGATCGGGTAGCACAGGTAGGCGCCGGACACCCCGCGCATCGCGGCGCTGACGCCGTCGAGGTCGAGCAGGTCCGTGTAGACCACCTCGGCGCCGGCGGCGGTCAGCCGCTGGGACCGCTCGTCCTCCCGATGCGCCACCGCCCGTACGCGATACCCGCGCTCCAGCAGGACGTCGACCGTCGCACCGCCGGTCTTGCCGGTCGCGCCGGTCACCAGGAACAGCCTGTCGTCGCTCATCACCACTCCAGTTCCACGGGCAGGTAGGGGACGGAATCCGGGGCTTCCTTGCGGGCCTTCAACGCCCGCTCCGCCGGGGCGCCGGCCGGCACCCGCAGCGGCGGTTCGGGATGTTCGACCGTGTCCGCCACGACGGCCGCCACCTCCTCCGGCGTCACGGCCTCGCCGCGCAGCGCGCCGAGCTGCCGGTACAGCGGCAGGTAGGGATCGTCATCGGCGAAGAACGACTGGGCCTCGGCGGCACCGTCAGTGGCGACGGCCCCGGGTTGAACGATGCTCACCTTCACGCCGAAGTGTCCGGCCTCCAACGCCAGTCCCTCGGCGATCGCCTCCAGCGCCCACTTGCTCGCGCCGTACGGGGCGATGATCGGCAACACCATCCGCCCCTGGATGCTGGATACGAACACCAGCCGCCCGGAACCCCGCTGGCGCATCGCCGGCAGCAGGCCCTGGACTACACGCAGCGCGCCGAAGGTGTTGAGCCGGAACAGTTCCTCGACGGCCGCCAGCGGCACGCTCTCCAGCGGCGCGCGGACGGTGGCGCCGGCGTTGCTGACCAGCACGTCGATCTCACCGGCGGCCCGGACGGCGGCGTCGACGCCGGCCTGGTCGGTCACGTCGAGCGCCAGCCGCTGATCGACGGGCAGGTCGGCCAGCGCCTCCGGGCGGCGGGCGGTGGCCACGACGCGATGACCCCGGTCGGCCAACTCGACGGCGATGGCGCGGCCGATGCCCCGGGACGCCCCGGTGACGAGCACGGACGTCATGCCGAACCTCCTCGTCTCAGTTCAGTGATTGAACCAACCGTAGCACAAGTGGTTCAATGACCGAACTATTCGAGGTGAGGCAGGAACATGAACGCTCTGGTACTGGGCGGCGGCGGGCCCGTCGGCGCCGCGTGGACGGCGGCGCTGCTGCACGGGCTGGTGTCCGCCGGCCTCCCGCTGGCCGAATCCGACGTGGTGCTGGGCACCTCCGCCGGCTCCCTGGTGGGCGCCTGGCTGACCATGCGCCCCGGCGATCTGGCGACCGTGCCTGACCGGATGCGCCGACGCGCCGCATGGCACGCCGGCAACGCCAAGTCCGGCCACGGCGACCGAAGCCTGATGGGCCGCGCACTGGCGAAGACCGAGCCCGCGGTGAGCATCGCCAAGGCGGCGGCCCAGGCGTTCCCGCCGATCTCCGCCGAGCAAGCACAGGCGATGTGGCAGGCCGACCTGCCCGACGACCCCTGGCCGCCGAGTCTGCGGGTGGCGTCGGTGAACGGCGGCACCGGTCTCGCGCATCTCTGGTCGGCGGCCGACGGCATCCCGCTCGCCGTCGCGGTGGCGTCCTCGACGGCCGCGCCCGGCGTCGCCCCGCCGGTCGCCCTGGGCGACGAGTTCTGGGTGGACGGCGGTGTGCGTTCCGGCACCAACGCCGACCTGATCGACGTACCCGGCAACGTGCTCGTCGCGACGGCACTGGCCGGCGATGATCTCGCCCGCGAGGAGGCGGTCCTCGTCGAGCGCGGGCACAGCGTGCGGATCGTCACCCCGACGCCGTTCTTCCGGGTCGTCACCGATCTCCTCGATCCCGGCCTCATCGACGCCGCCGCGGCCGTCGGCGCGAGCCAGGCCGCGGACATCGCCGCCGACATGGGGAAATGGTGGCAGTACAGTGACTGAACTGTTCGGGTAGGCTGGGAACATGGTGCTGCCGAACACGTACGCGGAGCGCAACTGCTCGCTGACCCGGGCGTTGGAGGTGGTCGGCGAGCGCTGGACGCTGCTGATCGTCCGCGACGCGTTCCACGGCGTCCGCCGGTTCGGCGACTTCGCCACCCAGCTCGGGATTCCGCGCGCCGTGCTGACGGCCCGGCTCAAGACCCTGGTACGGGAGGGAGTGCTGGTACGGGAGGAGGACGCCGCCGGCCTCGTCGAGTACAAGCTCACCGATCGCGGCATCGCGCTGTGGCCGGTCGTGCGGGCGATGATGCACTGGGGCGACGAGTCGTACTCGCCGGCCGGCGTCAAGCGCGCCCTGCGGCACGACGCCGACAACGGCCTGATCGGCGCGGACAACAAGTGCCAGATCTGCGGCGAACTCGTTCCCGTGCCGGACATCCGCATCGAGGCCGGCCCCGGCTTCGCGCCGTCGGCCGCCGAGCTGGACCCGGTTTCCGAGGCGATGATCCAGCCGCGCCGGCTGCTCGAACCGATCGTGACCGGCCGGGCGGCGCAGGCGTAGGCGTCGGTCCACGGTGTCCGGATCGGCATGAGGATCCCTCGCCGATCGGGCACGAGCCGTCGGCACGAATTGCCGGCTCCTGTTCCGTACCGCCGGATGGCGTCGACCTCACGGTGGCCGACGCGTCCGTGATGCCGTCGGTCATCGGAGCCAACACCAACGCGACCGTGATGGCCATCGCGGAGCGGGCGGCGGAACTCGTCGCAGGGTGAGCAAATCCGGCCGGATCGGCGGACAATGACCGGTTGTGGAGGTTCTCGACAGGGAGTTGACGAAGGTCCGGCTCTGGCTCGCCGCCGGGCTGTCGGGCAAGGTCGCCGGGCCCAACGCCGCCGAGATGCACCACCGGATCATGGACACGCCCGGGCCGCGCTGGTTCGCGCCGGACCGGCCGATCCGGGTCGTGCACGGCGACGCGGCGGTGTTCATCGGCGGCCTGCGGGCGTTGCTGCTGCAATCACTTCATCCGCTGGCCATGGCCGCCGTCGCCGCGCACTCCGACTACCGCGGCGACCCGTGGGGACGGCTGCAACGGACCAGCGCCTTCATGGCCACCACCACCTACGGCACCGCCGACGACGCCGAGCGGGCGGTGGCCATCGTGAAGGCCGTGCACCGGCGCGTACGGGGCACCGCGCCCGACGGCCGCCCTTACGCCGCCGGGGATCCGCACCTGCTGGAGTGGGTGCACGTCGCCGAGGTGGACAGCTTCCTGCGCTGCCACCAGCGTTACGGCGCGGAGCCGCTGGACGAGGCCGGCGCCGACGGCTACGTCGCCGACATGGCGCGAATCGGGACGGAGCTCGGCGTGCCGGACCCGCCGCGGACCCGGGCCGAGCTGACGTCCAGGCTGGCCGGTTTCCGGCCCGAGCTGGCGGGAACCCCGCAGGCCCGCGCCGCGGCCAGGTTCCTGCTGCTCAACGCTCCCCTGCCGCTGCCGGCGCGACCGGCGTACGCGGTGCTGGCGGCGTCGTCGGTGGCGATGCTGCCCGCCTGGGCCCGCTGGCCGCTGCGCCTGCCCTACCTGCCGCTGACCGAGGCGACCGCGGTCCGCGCCGCCGGACACACGCTGGTCACCGCTTTGCGCTGGATCCTTGACACTCGGTCACGGCCGGACGTGTAGATTCTCGCGGGATTCGGGTACCCAGTGGCGTTCCCGAGCACGGGGGAGGCCGATACGTGGACGGTGACCCGTTCGACGCGACCAGCGAGCGACCACTGCTGTCCCACCGCTACCGCATCGGCGCGCTGCTCGGCTGCGGCGGCATGGCCGAGGTGTACCGGGCGTACGACCTGCGGCTGGAGCGGCCGGTGGCGATCAAGCGGTTCACCGGGACGTCCAACGCGCTCGACCGCCGGCGGTTCGACGACGAGGCCCGGCTGCTCGCCGGCCTGTCGCACCCGGGCCTGGTCGTGGTGTACGACGCGGGTCAGTTCCGGGACAGCCGGTACCTGGTGATGCGGCTGGTGGACGGCCCGACCCTGCACGCGGCGCTGGACCGCGAGCGGCTCACCGTGGACAGGATGGCGGCGCTGGCCGGCCGGCTGCTGCCGACGCTGGCGTACGTGCACGCGCGCGGCATCGTGCACCGGGACATCAAGCCGTCGAACATCCTGATCGGCCTGGACGGCGAGCCCTATCTGGCGGATTTCGGGCTGGCCCGGCTGATCGGCGGGGACAGCATCACCCGCTCCGGCGAGATCGTCGGCACCGCCGCCTACCTGGCGCCGGAGCAGGTCCGCGGCCAGCCGGCGACGCCGGCCTCCGACGTGTACTCCCTGGGCCTGGTGCTGCTCCAGTGCCTCACCGGTCGGCAGGAGTACCAGGGCAGCCAGGCCGAGGCGGCGCTGGCCCGGCTCACGCGTGATCCGGAGATCCCGGACGGGCTGCCGGGCCCCGTGGCGCTGCTGCTGGCCGACATGACCCACAAGGACCCCGCGCGGCGGCCGTCGGCGGTGGAGTGCGCGGAGCGCTTCGCCCGGCTCGACGCCGTCGAACTGGCGACGATCCCGCTGCCGCAGCCTCGTCGGCGCCCCATGGGCGCGGTGCTGATCGGGGCGGTCCTCGCGGCCGGCGGCGCGTTCGCTTTGGCGCTGTGGCCCGTGGAACCGACCGCGGAGACCACCGCCCCTCCCCCGGCTTCGACCTCCACCACGTCGCCTCCGACGACGACCACTTCCACCAGCACGACGACCACCCCCGCCACGGTCGTCGTACAGCCTCAGGATCCGACGGACCAGGTTCCGCCCAGTCAGGTTCCGCCCGGTCAGGCCAAGAACAACGACCACGGGCCGCCCCCGGGCAAGGGCAAGCACCACTGAGTCAGCGCACCTGCTCGCCGCTGCACCACCACGTCGTGCGGCCGCCGACGGTGCCGCGGGCCATCGGCGCACGGTCGCGAGGACACAGCGCGCCCGCCCGCCGGAACGGGATGACGGTGAGCGTGTGCACCCCGCCGCCGGCCAGCGCCGCCTTCACCGCGGCACGGGTGGCGCGCAGGACCTTGCCCACCTCATCGGGCTCGAGCTCGTCCACCGGCTTGGCCGGATGGACCCGGGCCCGCCACAGGATCTCGTCCGCGAGCAGGTTGCCGATGCCGGCGACGGCGTGCTGGTCGAGGAGCCGGGCCTTGACCGGCGCGGTGCCCGTGGCCAGGGCCGCCCGGAACGCGCCGGGCGTGATGGTGGCGGCGTCCGGCCCGAGGCGGTCCACCGGCGGGTCCAGGGTGATCCGCCCGAGCCGCCGGGGGTCGACCAGCATCATCCGGCCGCCGTCGTCGAACGTGAGGGAGAACCGCGACCACCGGTAGTCGCCGGCGACGCGGCGCCCCTCCCAGTAGTCACCGCCGTCGATCTCGCCGCCGTCGGCGTCGGCGATGACGATCTTCCCCGACATGCCCAGGTGGATGCCCAGCGCCGGCCCGTCCGAGGTGTCGCACCACAGGCTCTTGCCCCGGCGGTGCGCGGCCACCAGGCGACGCCCGATGACCGCGGCACGGATCTCGCCGGGGCTGTGCGGGCGCGTCACATAGCCGTCGGAGTCGTCGACCTCGACGATCAACCGCCCGAGCGCCGCCCGCTCGATGACCGACCGGGCCGACTCGACCTCGGGAAGTTCAGGCACCGCCCGAGTCTAGTCAGCGCGCGGCGGACCCCACGGCCGCGCGGTTGCGCATGGCCAGCAGCGCGATGCCGCCGATGATGCACACCGCCTCGGTGATCACGCCCCAGTACTCGGGCTGGCTGTTGAACTGGTCGTGCTGGCCGAGGAAGCCGACGGTCGCGGCCAGCGTGTACGAGCCCAGGGTCAGCACGCCGAAGCCGAGCGCGCCCAGCGCCGGCAGCCAGTGCCGCCAGGCCAGCACGGCGATCGCCAGCACCAGCCCGCCGATGGCGTTGAGCAGGAAAAGCGGGGTCACGATGCCCGGGTATCCCTGCCTGAAGAGGAAGAAGTGGATGGCGGCCGAACCCAGCAGCGCCACCGCGACGACGATCCGCAGCACCAATCCCATGACGGTCCTCCACTACGCGTGTTCCGGCCCCGCTTGACACACGAGCAGAACCCCGGGCGGGTTCACGTGGCGACTGTAGATCCGAGCCCCGGCCGCCGCAGGTCAGCGGGCGGGTGAATCGGTGCGCTGGAGGATCCGCTCGGCTTCCCGGCAGAGCAGGCGCAGGTGTTCGGCGGTGAGGTCGTCGACCACGAGCCGCCGGACGTAGGCGGCGCGACCGGGCGCGGCCGACTCCAGCTTGCGCAGGCCGGCGGGCAGCAGGATGGCGTTGGTGAAGCGGCCGGCGGCGGGGTCGGGCTCGCGCCGGGCGTGGCCCCGCGACTCCAACCGCGTGACCAGGTGGGACAGCGAGGTGCCGGTGTTCTCGGCCAGCCGGCTCGTCCGCAGCGTCCAGTGCGGCGCCTCGGCCAGCATGGCCATCGCCATGTACTCGACCATGCTGACGTCGGCGTCCCGCCGGAGCTGGGTGTCGATCGCCCACGGCAGCCGCGTGATCAGCCGGACCACGCCGGTCGTCGACTTCCACGACCAGGTCGCGCTGGTGAAGGCGCTGAGCGACCCCGACGGGGCCGTGCACACCGCGAGCCCCGCCGAAGCGACGAGCGCGGAGCTGGACGAGGCGGCGGCGGACGCGGTCGGCGCAGCCGGCGCGGTCGCCGGTTCCGACGCGCAGGCGCGGGCGCGGCTCGGCGACTACTTCGCCGAGGTCCTGCTCCTCGACCAGGCCGCCGCCACCGGGCGCAGACCGAACTGCACTGGCGCCCGAGCCGGCCGACGCTGGTCGAGGAGTTTCGGCGCGGCGGGTACCGTTCGTCCAAATAGGACCGTTCGTCGGGGCGCCGCACGCGATGCCCCGACGACGTCAGGCGTCCCGGACGTTCGCCGCCACGATCCCGGCCGCCAGCAGCGCGACCGCGACGCCGGCGAAGTACAGCATCGAGACCCACACGCCCATCTGGTAGTGGATGCCGGACGCCCCCTGCCCGCCGGCGACGAGCTGCTGATCGCCGTGCAGGAAATGGCTCGCGACGTTGAACGGCAGCCAGGCCTGGATCTTCACGCCCACTGTCGGGATCAGCCCGACCAGGCTCTCCACCAGCAGCGACCACACCAGGATCACGGCCACCGCGCCGGCGGTCTGCCGGATCAGCAGCCCGACGCCCAGCGCCAGGATGGCACCGACCACGTAGACCAGGCCCACGCCGGCGACGTTGCGCCAGTCGTCGGCGGTCTGGATGGCCAGGCTCGCGTCCGGCTTGATCAGCCGCGACAGGCCCCAACAGCCGAAGGCGATGATCTCGCCGACGACGCCGGCCAGCAGCGCGACCACCACGGTCTTGCTGACCAGCACGGCGGTGCGTTTCGGCACGGCCTGGAAGGTCGCGCGGATGGTGCCGAACCGGTACTCGGTGGTGATGGCCAGGGCGGCCATCACCATGATCACCATCAGGCCGAAGTTGTAGGCGACCTGCGTGGTGGCGACCGAGAGCACGAACACGCCCCCGGCGTTGGCCACGATCAGGCCGGTGAAGCCCAGGGTCAGCCCCAGCGCCAGCAGCATGCACCACCAGGGCGACCGGGTGGAGAACAGCTTGATGCGCTCCACGGCGAGCAGCGCCATCGGGTCACGCCCCTTCGGTGACGACGTCGTGGCCGGTCTGGTACTCCACCGCGTCCTCGGTCAGCGCCATGAAGGCCTGTTCGAGCGACGCGCGCTTGGCGGTCAGCTCGTGCACCACGGCGCCCACGGCCGCGGCGACGTCGCCGACCTCCTCGGTGCTGGCCCCGCTGACCTTCAGGCCCTCGCCGTCGGTCTCGACGGTGAACCCCTTCTCCGCCAGGGCCGGTTCCAGCTTCGACAGCTGCGGGCTGCGGACGAACACGGTGGCGGCCGAGGACCGCTCGATGAACTCGGCGGTGGTGCACTGCGTGATCAGGCGGCCCCGGCCGATCACCACGAGTTCCTCGGCGGTGACGGCCATCTCGGACAGCAGGTGGCTGGACACCAGCACCGTGCGACCCTGCGCGGCCAGGCTCTGCATGAACGTCCGGATCCAGACGATGCCCTCGGGGTCCAGGCCGTTCACCGGCTCGTCGAACAGCAGCACCTGCGGGTCGCCCAGCAGCGCCGAGGCGATGCCCAGCCGCTGCGACATGCCCAGCGAGTACGCGCCGGCCCGCCGCTTCGCGGCCGCGGTGAGGCCGACCAGGTCCAGCACCTCCTGGACACGGCGCTTGGGCAGCCCGTTGGACCGGGCCATCCAGAGCAGATGCGCGTAGGCGGACCGGTTGGGGTGCACCCACTTCGCGTCCAGCAGCGCGCCGACCGTCCGCAGTGGACGGTCCAGCTCGTGGTAGGTCTTGCCGTCGATGCGCACGACGCCGCTGGTCGGCCGGTCCAAACCGAGGATCAGTCGCATCGTGGTCGACTTGCCCGCGCCGTTCGGCCCGAGAAAGCCGGTGACCACGCCCGGTCGCACGGTGAACGACAGGTCGTCCACCGCCAGCGTCGGGCCGTAGCGTTTGGTCAGGCCCACGGCTTCGATCACAGCCACTCCCCTCCCGAAGCAGTACGTCCGTGACGCTACGACCACGCCGCCGGTTTCGCTGGCGAACCGCGCCGCCGTTGCCGATCCGACACCGGGTCGGACGGGGGCTTACGCCGTTCGGCGTCGTTCGTTCTGCACTACTGGTCGTTCGGCTTGACAAACGATTCCGGACGCGTTCACTATACGCGTCGCCGCGTTCGATCTGATGGACGCTGCCGTGCCGAGACGGGGGAACATCCGGTGGCCCAGGACAAGCCGCTGCTGCTCATGGTGGGCAGCGCCGGGGCGGACTTTCGCGCCTACATCTTCGAATCGGTGTCCCGGCGGTACCGGTTGTGGCTGCTCAACGCGACGCCGCCCACCTGGGAGACGCCGTTCATCGAGTCGCACACGCTGGTCGACTGCGCGCAGCGGGACAGGCTGGCGGCCACCGCCCACGAGGTCGCCCTCGACCACGAGGTCGCGGGCGTTTTCTGTTACGACGAGCGATTCGTGGAATCCGCGGCTTCCATCAGTGTGGAACTCGGGTTCAAGACCTGGGATCCGGACGCCGTGGCCCGCTGCCGTGACAAGAGCGCCACCCGCGCGGCGATCCGGGACGCCGGGCTGCCGCAGCCGCTGTCGACGGCCGTGTCCACGCTGCCGGAGGCACTGAGCGTGGCCGCCGCCATTGGCTATCCGGTGGTGGTCAAGCCGCGCAACCTCGCCGGCAGCGTCGGCGTGCGCAAGGCGTCGAATGCCGACGAGCTCGCCGCGGCCTATGTGCTCACCGCCGGCGCGTCGCTGCCCGGTGTGGAGCGGTTCGAGCGGCACGTGATCGTCGAGGAGTTCCTCGACGGGCCCGAGATCGCCGTGGACTGCGTGTTCTACGACGGCAGGTGCCAGCCGATCGTCGTCGCGCACAAGCTGCTGGGCGGGAAGCCGCCGTTCGAGTTCGACGAGCAGGGCCACGACGTCGACGCCGCCGACCCGCTGCTGTCCGATCCGGTGCTGCTGGACGCGCTGACGCGCAGCCACGCCGCCGTCGGATTCCGTTACGGCGTGACCCACACGGAACTGAAGCTGACGCCTCGCGGGTTCTGCGTGGTCGAGATCAACCCGCGGATGGGCGGCGACCTGATTCCCCGCCTGGGGCACCTCGCCTCCGGCTACGACGAGTCGCTGGCCGCCGCGGACGTCGCCGCCGGCGTGATGCCGGCTGAGGTCACACGTGATCGTGCCGGCGCGGCGTCGATCCGGTTCGCCGTGCCCGACCACGACATGGAGGTCACCTCTTGTCGTGTGCGGCGGGAGCTGGTGACCGGACCGGTGCACACCGCGCACCTCGCCGTACGGCCCGGCCGCGTGCTTCGGCTGCCGCCCAAGGAGATCGCCCGCTTGGGCTGCGTGATCGCCGTCGCGGACACGGTGTCGGAGGCACGGGCGGCCGTGGCGGATCCGGGGCGGTTCTTCGACGTGACGGGCGTGCCGCTGTGAGCGCCACCGTCACCGGCACGCTCCGGTCGATGACCGGCACCGCTCGGCTGCTCGTCGTCGGCGTGTTCGTGAACAACCTGACGTCCTTCCTGAACGCCTTCCTGGTGCTGTTCCTCGTGCATCGCGGGGTTTCCCCGTGGCAGGCCAGCCTTGCGCTCGCGGCGTTGATGATCGGTCGGGTGATCGGCAGCGCCATGGGCGGCACGGTCTGCGCCCGGTTCGGCCGCCGCGCGACCATCGCCGGCTCGCTCGGCGCGGCGGCGGTGCTGACGGTGGCGTTGGTCTTCCTGCCCGTTGCAGCATTGGCGATCGCCGCCGCCATCGGGTTCGCGACCCGGGTCGGACTGCCGGCCGCGACCGCGTGGCTGGTCGAGCTGACCCCGGCCAACCAGCAGGTGATGGTGTTCGCCGTGCAACGCCTGGCGTTCAACCTCGGCGTGACCCTCGGTTCGCTGCTGGCGGCGGTGATCGTGCAGTACTCGTACGACCTGCTCTTCTATGCCGACGCCGTGACGACGCTGGCGTTCTGTCTGATCGCCGTTGTGTTCCTGCCGGCGGCGGGGCCTTCTGTGGCTCCTGTGCGTGCGTCGCGTGGCGGTGGCCGGCGGGTGTGGGGCGACACCCGGTTCATGGTGGTGGCTGCCGCGTTGTTCCTGGTTGCCGTCGCCTACGTGCAGGCGTCCGCAGCCCTGCCACTCTTCGTGACCGGCATCGGGCAGCCGGCGTCGGTGTACGCGCTTCTGTTGGCCGTCAACGGTTTTGTCGTGATCACGCTGGAAGTACTGGTGTCGCGGTGGACGCAGTCGCTGCCGACCTGGTTGCCGATGGCTTTGGGTATGGCGCTGCTGGGCGTCGGCGAGATGCTGTACCTCGTGCCCGGCGGCGTGCCGATGCTGGTGGTGGCGACGTTGGCCTGGACGCTCGGCGAAACGGTTGCCGCGCCGTCGATGCTGGCCTATCCCGGCCTCGTCGCGCCGGCCGATCTCCGTACGCACTACATCTCCTTCGCCACCGCCGCCCAGCAGCTCGGCTGCGCCGTCGGGCCGGTCGTGGGCACCGTGCTGTGGCAGGTGTCAAGCTCGGCCGTGTGGCTGGTGACCGGCGGATGCGCGGTTCTTGCCGCCGTACCGGTCATCGCCGGTGGTCGGGTGCGTCGCGTTGAAGACCTCGTTTCCTTCTGATCAGAGGATTTTCGTCATGGGCAAGCCCGTCGTCGCCGTTCTTGAGCCGTACAGTTCGGCCGCTCTGCTTGGCCCCGCCCTGCGCTCGGCCGGGTTCAGTCCCGTTGCCGTCACCTATCCCCCCGGCCGGGAGCACGCCGCCGCGCGTCCCACCCTGCACCTCGACGACTACGACGCCGTCGTCAACCATCTCGGCGACTTCGACGGCACCGTCGACCGTCTCGCCGCGCTCGGCCCCATCGCGGTGATTCCCGGCGCCGAGCGATCGCTGCACATCGCCGAGCAGCTCACCGGGGCGCTGGGCCTGGATGCCGCGAATGTGCCCGAACTGCTGCCCGCCCGTCAGAACAAGTACCTGATGCACCAGGCGCTCGCTGCTGCCGGCTTGCCGGTCATCCGCCAGATCTGCACCCGTGACGCCGACGAGGTCGCCGCGTGGATTCTGCGCGAGGGGCTCACCGGTCGGGACCTGGTCATCAAGCCCCCGGCCAGCGGTGGCACCGTCGGCGTGAGCCTGGCGGCGGGCGGGGTCGGCTGGCGGGAGCAGTTCGCCGCGCTGCTGGATCGTCGGGACAAGCTCGGGGTGTTCAACGATCAGGTGCTGGTGCAGGAGTACGTCACCGGCACGGAATTCGTGGTGGACACCGTCAGCGTGAACGGTCGGCATTCCGTCACGAACATGTTGGAGTACCGCAAGGTTCGGCGCGGCGAGGGCATGGCCGTGTACGAGAGCATGGAGTGGCTGCCTTACGACACCGCTGCGTATGGATCGTTGATCGAGTACGCCTTGGCCGCGTTGGACGCCGTCGGTTTGCGGAACTGGGCCGCTCACACCGAGATCATGATGACCGAGGACGGGCCCCGGTTGGTGGAGATCAACCCTCGGCTGTCCGGGGTCGGGAGTCCGGCGATCACGTTGATGGCGACCGGGGAAAGTCAGGTCACCCGCATCGTGGACGTCTGCGCCGGACGGGGTGATCGGCTGCCCGCCGGTTTCGATCTGCGTCAACACTACCTGGCGGTGTTCCTGATCGCGCATTCGTCGGGGGTGGTGCGGAACGCCGAGATCTTCGACCGGGCTAAATCGCTGGAGAGCTACCACTCGCCGGTGCAGGTGGTTCGGAGCGGCGACCGGGTGGAGGCGAGTACGGACCTGTGGACGAGCATGACCATGGGGTACATCGTGCTGGCGCATGAGAGTGCTGAGCAGACCCGAGCCGACCGGGAGGCGATCCGGGAGCTGGAGAAGGAGCTCGTGATCGAATGACTGTCCCCGCCTCCAACATCACCCCCGGCGCACCATGCCACTCTTCACCGGCCGCCGTCCGCGTCTCCACGGGTTCGGCCATGGTGCGTGGGCTTCCCACCCATCCGCCCTAACCCCCATTGCCAACCGTCCGCGCCGCCATCCCCTACGGGCCGTAGTGCGTGGACTCCCCCGCCCGCCTCACGAATCTTCACCACCGACCGGCCGCGCCACCACCCCCTCAGGCCGCAGCGCGCGAACTCCCCACCCGCCCCACGAATCTCCACCACCGACCGCCCGCGCCACCACCCCCTCAGACCCCAGCGCGCGAGCTCCCCACCCGCCCCACGAATCTCCACCCCCGACCGCCCGCGCCACCGCCCCCTCAGGCCGCAGCGCGCGAACTCCCCACCCGCCCCACGAATCTCCACCACCGACCGCCCGCGCCACCACCCCCTCAGGCCGTAGTGCGTGGGCTTCCCGCCCACCCGCCCCATCCCTCACCACCAACCATGTTCCCCACCGCCACCCCGGACCGTGGTTGCGGGCCTGCGTGATAGTTGCCCAGTTCGCTCATTTCAGGCGGGGCGCACGCCAGGTGGTTTGCGGCCTGCTCCGTAGGTGGTTGCTTCTACAGAGGGCTTTGGACGGGTGAGGAAGTCAGGGACGCCGACAGGTTGGGGAAAGCGCTTTCCATTGCCTCACTCGAACGGGTATTCCTCGGGACGGCAAGGCAAAACTGCTGGTCAGAGCGGTAGAATAGGAGCATGGAAGCGACCTGGGATCCCACCGCCGCATGGCGGATGGACGACACGTCGCTCTGGCACGCCTGTAGTGAAGCCCAAGACCTCCGCCGCGCCGCCTACACGCGCTTGGTCGAGATGGTCGCGGAGCTGTGGAACCGCACCGGGCGCTCCAAGGAAGACCGGGTGTCGTTGGTCGCGCAGGTCCAGACTCAGTTGCGCGTCACCAAGAAAGACGCGTTACAGATCGTCGCCCACGCACAACTCTTCGGCAGGGACGCAGTCCGGGACGCTGCCCGCGCCGGCAAAATCGACGCCGACCAGCTCACCGTTCTGAACGAAACCCTAGCCCAAGCACCGATCCTGGACCGCGACAAAGTCGAAGCCGAACTGCTCCACAACACCCACCTCCCGATCCACCAGTTCCGCCTAGCCGCCAAACGAATCCTCGTCCTGCTCGACCAGGACGGACCAGAACCCAAAGACGACCTCGCACAGCCGAAACGCGAGTTCCACTACGGCAGCCGCCCTGACGGATCCGTCGCCTTCCGAGGCACCATCGACCAGGAGAGCGGCGCACTCCTCGCCGCACTGATCAGTCCGCTGGCCAAGCCCACGGCCGACGACACCCGCACCACCCCGCAGCGACAGGGCGACGCCTTCACCGAGATCATCGAGCTCGCGGCCGGTAGCGACAAGCTGCCCGACGAAGGCGGCGAACGCCCCCACCTCGCCATCACCATGAACGCGACAGAATTCCTCCAGCACATCGGCATGGCCGAGATCCAAGGCGGCGACCCCATCGACGCCGAATCAGCCCGCCGCATCGCCTGCGACAGCACCACCTACCGCATGATCATCGACAACAACTCCGCACCCATCAACATCGGACGCAGCACCCGCACCATCCCCAACACCATCCGGCGAGCACTCATCATCAGGGACAAAGGCTGCGCCTTCCCGGGATGTCATCGCAGACCTAGGCAATGCCACGCACACCACGTAACCCACTGGGCCGACGGCGGATGGACCAGCCTCGACAACCTCGTACTGCTCTGCAGCACGCACCACCGCATGATCCACCACTCGAAATGGACCGTGAAGATCATCGACCGACAACCGGTCTTCACGCCACCTGCCGAACTCAGATCGGGTTAGCAGGCGCCCTGCCGTCGGTCGGCGGTGGGCTGGGCCAGGTCGGCGGCCAGGGAACGCAGGGCGTCCTGCATGGCCTCGGCCTCCGGCACGGACTCGGCGATGCAGACGGCGCCGAACTTGCCGTAGGCGGGGAGGGTGCTGAGCAGGTGCAGGGCGACGCCGCGTTTGCGGACGGGGTCGAAGTGGAGCGGGGAACGTTCGACGGCGTCGATGAGTGTGTGGGGACGGAGGCCGATGTAGCGGTCTGAGGCGATGCTGTCGGAGGCTAGGTAGACGCGGCGGGAGGGGCCGACGCGGAAGTCGCCGGAGGGGTCGGGGGTGACGCCGAGGAGATGACTGACCATGTCGAAGCCGTGGCGGGTGCCGGTGGCGCGGAGATTGATCTCGCAGCCGAAAAGGTGCCAGCTGCCGGAACGAAGGACCGCTATGAAGTCGACGCCGTAGTCGCCGCGGTGGATGCCCTGGGCGGCCAAGGCGGTGCCTACGCGGAGGCCCAGGTCCATGACGGTGGATCGGTACGAAGCGTCCGCCGGGAAGCGAGAGCCGGTGTAGGTCTGGCCGTTGGGGGCCAGGACCTGTTCGTGGGTGGAGACGGCGACGGGACCGTCGGCGGTGAAACGGCCCTGGAAGCTGGGGCTGGCGAAGTCGTCGCCGGTCAGGAACTCCTCGGCGAGGATGCCGGCCTCGGCCACCAGGTCGGCGAAGGCGGGCCAGGCGAGAGTGGTGTCGATGACCTGGGCGCTGGGTAGGAGGGCCTCGACGTCGGCGGCCGAAGCGACGTCCGGAAGGTCGAGGAGGGCGTTGCCCATGCCGGCGGCGTAGGCGGTGGAGTCCAGCTTCAAGACGAAACGGTGGATGCCGGACTGCACCAGAGGAACGAGGGCGGCGGCCAGGTCGGGGAGGGAGCGGACGAGAGGGGTGGCCCGAGCGACGGGGACGCCCAGCGACGAGAACAATGAGCGGCTGGCGGCCTTGGTGCCCAAAGGGATGGACCAGGAAGGGGCCTGTTCCGGGATGACGCCCAGCGAGGAAGCCAGGCGTTCCAAGGGCTCGGACGGTTCGAAGTACGACAGGAGCACTTCGCGGCCGGCGGCGCGTTCGCGGGCGACGGCGTCGTGCAGGAAAGAACGGGCGGCGATGGCGTCGGGATGGGTCGCGTCCAGGAGCTTCTCGCTGAGCCAGCGGGGAGAACGGTCCGCAATGGACAACACGGTGACGCGGTCGCCGACAGACGGGTGGCCGGCGAGACGGCCGAAGTACGCGATCTGGGCGGCCATGTCCTCCATGGCGGGCGCGGAAACGCAGATCACGGAACCGCCGGGGCGGTGCAGGGCGGCGAGGATCGCGGCGCCGATGGGACGCTCCGGATACAACGTCGAACCGGCCAGGCGCTCCAGCACCGCGGGGCTGCATTCCCGGCTCTGCACCGATATCCACATCATGGCCATGATCCTTCCTGCGGACGCCCGGCATCACCATCACCGGTTCGGGCGAAAGACCTTGCCGGGGTTGAAGATGCCGGCCGGGTCGAGGGCGTCCTTGACCCGGCGGTGCATGTCCAGCACGGCCGGGCTGACCTCGTCGGCCAGGCCGCGCATCTTCAACAGGCCGACGCCGTGCTCGCCGGTGACGGTGCCGCCGAGAGCGAGAGCGGCATCGACGATACGCTCCATGGCGGCGTGACCGCGGCGGGCGGTGTCGGTGTCGCCCGGCGGGAGGACAATCATGGGGTGAAGGTTGCCGTCACCGGCGTGGGCGAGACTGGCGATGCGAACACCACATGACTCAGCAATACCCTCGATGGCCTCGAACATGCGCGGCACGAGGGTGCGCGGCACGCAGACGTCCTCAGTGAGCACTGGGCCGAGCCGCTCCAGGGCCGGATACACCAGCCGCCGGGCGGCGAACAGGGCGTCGGCCTCGGCCTCGTCGGTGGAGCGGGCTTGCCAGGTGGCGCCGGCGGAGGCGAAGCACTCGAGCAGGGTGTCGGCCTCGCCGGGAACGTCGGAACGGGCGAGCAGCAGCACGTTGCCGGTGTCCGAAAGACCCATGTTCTTCCACTCGTCGACGGCGCGCAGGCAGAAGCGGTCGACGAGCTCCAGCGCACTGGGCACGACGCCGGACGCGGTGACGGCGGCAACGGCCCGGCCGGCGATGGGCAGGTCATCGAAGTACCCGACGATGGTGCTCTCCGGCGGTCGAGCGCCGCGGAGGCGAAGCGTGATCTCGGTGACCAGGCCCAGGGTGCCCTCCGAGCCGACCATCAGGCCGGACAGGTCGTAGCCGGCGACGCCCTTGGCGGTACGGCGACCGAGGCGCACAACCTCGCCGCGACCGGAGACGACCTCCATGCCGAGCACGTAATCGCGCGTGACGCCGTACTTCACGCAGCACACGCCGCCGGCGTTGGTGGCGACGTTGCCGCCGATGGTGGACCACGGGGCGCTGGCCGGATCGGGCGGATACCACAGGCCCTGCACCGCACAGGCCGCGCGCAGATCGGCGTTGACGACACCGGGCTGCACGACGGCGAGGCGTTCCAAGGGATCGATGTCGACGATCTGGTTCATCGACTCGAACGACACGACCAAGCAACCGGAAACGGCGTTGGCCCCGCCGGACAGGCCAGTTCCCGCGCCGCGAGCGACGATCGGGATGCCCCGGACGGCGCAGAACTCTACCAGCGCGGCAACTTCGGCGGTGCAGCGCGGCCGAACGACGGCGGCCGGCGTGGCATACGGGGCAGCGGCGGCCTCGTCGCGCGCATAGCGGACGATCACGTCCGGGTCGGTGACCACGCGGCCGGCGGGGAGGATTCGGTCGAGCTCCGGAAACGTCACGCCCATGCGTCCGACCCTATTTCGCCGCGGCGTGAGCATCAATCATGGCCGTTGGCCGTTGCCCTTAGGGCCAATTGAACCGGCCGGGCCGGCGCTGGTGTGATCGAACCCAAGCAGCGAGGACGTGGAGAGGACCGACAATGCTGGGGGTGCTCACCGGTATCGGCGGCTATCTGCCGCCGACGGTCGTCACCAACGACGACCTGTGCTCCACATTGGACACTTCGGACGAGTGGATCGTGGCTCGCACGGGCATCCGCGAGCGGCGCAAGGTGGCCGATGGAGCGTCCACAAGGGACCTCGCGGTGGAGGCCGGCAAGCGGGCGCTGCGGTCGGCCGAAAGGACGACGGTCGACGCGGTGGTGCTGGCGACGACGTCGTTCGACCGGCTCTGTCCGGCGGTCGCGCCGGAGGTGGCGCACCTGCTGGGCCTGGACACCGTGGCGGCCTTCGACCTGACGTCCGCGTGCAGCGGCTTCCTGTACGGTCTGGCCACCTGCAACGGCCTGATCGCCACCGGCGTCGCCGACAGCGTGTTGTTCATCGGCGCGGAGGCGTTCACCACCCTCGTCGACCCGGACGACCGCAACACCGCGCCGATCTTCGGCGACGGGGCGGGGGCGGTGGTGCTCCGAAGGGGCGAGCCGGAGGAACCCGGTGCGCTGGGCGGATTCGACCTCGGCAGCGACGGCGCCCGCGCCGACCTGCTGGCGATTCCGGCCGGCGGGTCGCGGCAGCGGTCGGCGGTCGGGCTGGGCTTCGCCGAGGTGCCGACCAACGAGTGGTACCTCCAGATGGCGGGTCGACCGTTGTACACGCAAGCCGTCGAGCGGATGAGCGCCTCGTCGCGGCGGGCGCTCAAGGACGCCGACTGGGCGGTGGCGGACGTCGATCTGTTCGTCGGCCACCAGGCCAACGTGCGGATCGTGCAAGCCGTCGCCGAGGAGCTGGGGCTGCCGCAGGAGAAGGTCGCGGTCAACATCGACCGGGTCGGCAACACGCTGGCGGCCTCGATCCCCCTGCTGCTCAACGACTGCGTCGACCGGGGTCAGCTGCGGGCCGGCGATCGCGTGCTGCTGTCGGCGTTCGGCGCCGGCCTGTCCTGGGGGTCGACGACGCTGGTCTGGCCGGACGTCCCGGTCGAGACCGTGCACTGAGGAGGAGACAACGCTGTGGGTACCACCTTCGAATCCGTCGTCGCGGTGCTGGCCAAGCGGTTCGACATCGATCCGGCCGAGGTCAGCCGGGAGTCGTCCTTCGACGACATCAACCTCGACTCGCTGTCCCAGATCGAGTTCGGCACCGCGCTGAACAAGGCGTTCGCCGTGGACATCTCCGACGACGAGATGGCGGAGCTGTCGGTGATCGGCGAGGTCGTGGACAAGCTCGACGAGAAGCTGGCGGAGAAGGTCTGATGACGGGTTTCGCGGCGGCGATCACCGGGATCGGGCTCGTCACCTCCGCCGGCGTCGGCGTGCCGGCGAACTGGGACCGGGTGGTGGCGGGACAGGGCACCGCGGCGGTCGACCCCGAGCTCGACGGTCTGCCGGTGCGGATCTCGTGTCGGGTGCCGGATTTCGCCGCCGACAACGCCTGGAAGTTCGACCGCTACACGCGTTTCGCCCTCGCGGCGGCGCAGGAGGCATTGCGGCAGGCCGGCCTCGACCCGTCGGGCTGGGAAGGCTCCCGGGTGGCGGTGGTGATCGGCTCGGGGGCGGGCGGCACGGCCTCTCTCGAGCAGCAGCACCGCGAGCTGTTGGAGGGCGGACCGTCGACGGTGTCGCCGCTGACGCTGCCGATGGGGCTGCTCAACATGGCCGCCGGCCAGGTGGCGATCGAGTTCGGCGCCACGGGCCCCTGCCTGGCGCCGTGCACCGCGTGCGCGTCCGGCGCGACGGCGATCGGCATCGGGCGGGACATGTTGCGCCTGGGCACCGCCGACATCGTGATCGCCGGCGGCGCCGAGGCCCCGGTGACGCCGTTCTACTCGGCCGCCTTCGCCCGGATGCGGGCGCTGTCGCGGAACGCCGATCCGGAGACGGCATCGCGCCCGTTCGACGTGGCGCGGGACGGCTTCGTGCTGGGCGAAGGCGCCGGCGTGGTGGTGCTGGAGTCCGAGGAACACGCCCGGGCACGCGGTGCGGACACGCTGGCGCGGGTGATCGGCTACGGCGCGTCGGCCGACGCCCACCACGCGACCGCGCCGCATCCGGAGGGGCGTGGGGCCCGGCTGGCGGTCCAGGCGGCGCTGGCCGATGCCGGGCTGACCGGCCGCGACGTCGGCTACGTCAATGCGCACGGCACCTCTACCCCGATGAACGACCGGGTGGAATCGGCGGTGATCCGCGACCTGATCGGCGCCGACGTGCCGGTGAGCTCGACCAAGGGCGTCACGGGGCACCCACTCGGCGCCGCCGGCGCCATCGAGGCCGCATTCGCGGCGCTGGCCGTGCGGCACGGGGTCGTGCCGCCGACGGCGAACCTCACCGACCCCGACCCGGTGGCCGACATCGACCTCGTGTTCAAGGCGGCCCGAACCGGCCGGATCGACGTGGCGCTGAGCAATTCCTTCGGTTTCGGCGGCCAGAACACCGCCCTGCTGCTCGCCGCGTGAACCACCCCATCGACCAAGGAGAACCGATGACCCCGGCCGCCGAGCTCCTCCGGCTGGTCCACGACGGCACGTACGACGAGGCGCACCAGGACGTCCGCGCTGCGCTGCTGGACGAGATCTTCGACCCGCGCGAGGGCCTGAGCCTGCCCGAGGCCGGCCGGCTGGCCTACGAGCGCTGCCGGCACCTGCACGGCAAGCTGGCCCGGCCGCTGGACATCCTGCGCGACCCGCGCCGGCTGTTCGCGCTCGCGGAGTGGCCGTCGCTGCTGGACGTGTCGACGTTCTCGCTGCTGATGGTGCACTACAACCTGTGTCTGGGCACGGTGTTCGACCACGGCCTGGACCGCCCGGACCTCCAGGACATGATCGCCGAGCTGGACGGTCTCTCCTCCTTCGGGCCGTACATGGCGACCGAGCTCGGCTACGGCAACAACGTGGCGGCGCTGCGCACCGAGGCGGTGTACGACCGCGAGACGGAGACGTTCGTGCTGAACACCCCGGACGCGGCGGCGCAGAAGTACATGTCCTACAGCGGTTTCCGGGACATCCCGAAGATCGCCGTGGTGATGGCGCGGCTGCGGGCCGACGGCGAGGAGCAGGGCGTCTTCCCGTTCCTGGTCCGGATCAGCGACCACAATGGACTGTGTGAGGGCATCCGGGCGGTGCCGTGCCCGGAGAAGCCGGTGCAGGGCCTGGACAACGGCCTCACCTGGTTCGACCACGTCCGGATCCCTCGCAAGAACCTGCTGCTCGGCGATATGGCGACATTCGACGAGGACGGCACCTTCCGCGCGACCGGCGGCAATCGGCGCAAGCGCTTCCTGAGGGCGATGAGCCGCATCCTGCCGGGCCGGCTGTGCGTGTCCAGCGCCGCGGTCGGCGCGGGCAAGGCCAGCGTGTACATCGCCCTGCGCTACGCGGCGAATCGCCTCACCAACGCGCCCGGCCGCGACGACGTTCCCATCCTCGCCTACCGCAGCCACCAGCTCGCGCTGTTCACGGCGCTGGCCAAGGTGTACGCGATGACGTTCCTGCTCAACCACGCCAAGCGGGAGTTCCTCGCCGGCGAGAACCCCGAGCTGAACGACCTGATCTCCATCACCAAGGCGCTGTCCACCTGGGAGATGACGGACGTCGTCGCGGTGTGCCGCGAACGCTGTGGGGCGCAGGGGATATTCAGCGTCAACCGGATCGCGGACTACGGCTCGCTGTTGCAGGGCCTGGTCACCGCCGAGGGCGACAGCCAGGTGCTGCTGGCCACCACGGCCGGCCAGATGCTCGCCCGCAGGGACGACGCCCCGGAGCCGGCAGTGCCCTGGCCGCACGACCGGGACATCGCGGATCCCGTCCGGCACGTGGAACTCCTGCGCTACCGCGAACACACCCTGCGCGCCGCCGCACGGACGGCGATGGCCGCCGAGACCGGCTACTTCGCCGGCTGGAACAACGCCATCAACCCGGCGCTGGCGATGGCCCGAGTCCGCGGCGTCCGGATCGCGTTGGAGCAGCTCCTCAAGACGGGATCGGAGATCCTGCGTCCGCTGGCGGCGTTGTACGGGCTCACCGAGATCCAGCGCGACGCCGGGCTGTACCTGGCCCGTGGCGCGATGACCGCCGAACAGGTCGAGCGCCTGCCGGCCGTGATCGACGCGCAGTGCGCTCAGATCCTGCCGCACGTGAACACCCTGATCGACGGCTTCGGGCTGACGCCGGAACTGCTGCGGGCGCCGATCGCCGCCGACGACTACCTCGCGGCGTTCCAGCAGACGGTCGGGACCTGATCGTGGCGCGACACGTGTACCGGTGCCCGCTGCGGTGGGCCGACATGGACGTCTACGGCATCGTCAACAACGTCGTCTTCCTCCGCTACCTGGAGGAAGCGCGGGTGGACTTCATCTACCTGATGGCCCCGGCCGACGGCGACGCCTTCTTCCGCGACGGGTCGGTGGTGGTGCGGCACGAGATCGACTACAAGTGGCGGCTGGTGCACCGGCTGGCGCCGGTGGACATCGAGATGTGGGTGACCCGGCTGGAGACGGCGACCGTCTCCATCGGTTACACCGTCCGCGACGACGACCACGTCTACGCCACCGCCAGGACCGTGATGGCGCCGTTCGACTACGTGAAGAACCGCCCCCGGCGGCTGACGGACGCCGAGACGGCGTTCTTCGAGAAGTATCTCGAGGAAGGCTGAGCATGCGACTGCTGCGGATGGGCCGTCCCGGCGAGGAACGGCCCTGTGTCGAGGATCGGGACGGCGTGGTGCGGGACGTGTCGGCGTGGGTGCCGGACTGGACCGGCGCCGCGCTGGACCCGGACTTCCTGCGCGAGCTCGGGCCGACCGACGGCCTGCCCGTGGTGGATCCCCGCACCACCCGGGTCGGGCCACCGGTGCGGCCGGGCGGGCACCTGGTGTCCATCGGCCTGAACTACCGGTCGCACGCCGCGGATGCCGGCATGGCGCTGCCGGACGAGCCTATCGTGGCCAGCAAGGCACCGTCCACAATGGTCGGTCCGTACGACGATCTGGTGATCCCGCCCGGCGGCGACAAGACCGACTGGGAGGTCGAGCTGGCGGTGGTGATCGGCCGGAAGGCCAAGTACCTCCCCGACAGCACCCGAGCCGCCGAGCACATCGCGGGGTTCTGCACCGCAAACGACGTCTCCGAGCGCGGCTGGCTGCTGGAGCGCGGCGGGCAGTGGTTGAAGGGCAAGTCCTTCGAGTCGTTCACCCCGCTCGGGCCGTACCTGGTGACGCCGGACGAGGCCGGCGATTCCGGTTCGCTGGCGCTGACGTGCCGGGTGAACGGCCGGCTGATGCAGCAGGCCAGCACCGCGGACATGGTCTTCGACGTGCACCACCTGATCTGGTACCTCAGCCAGTTCATGGTGCTCAATCCCGGCGACGTGGTGCTGACGGGCTCCCCTGGCGGCGTCGCACTGGGCCGCCCGGACGAGCCGTACCTGCGGCCCGGCGATCTGGTCGAGGCCGAGGTCGGTGGGCTGGGCGCGCAGGCCCAGCGATGCCGGGCGGCGCGGGTCGTGGAGGCGATCGGATGATCACTTTCAGCACGATCCCGGCCGAGCGACGGCCGGCGCGGGAACGTGAGCGCCTGTTGGCGGATCCGGTGTTCGGGCAGGTGTTCACCGACCACATGGTGACCGTCAAATGGTCGAGCGGTTGGCACGACGCCCGGCTGGAACCCTACGGCCCCTTGGCCTTGGAGCCGTCGGCGCAGGTCTTCCACTACGGCCAGGAGATCTTCGAGGGCATGAAGGCGTTCCGGCGGGCCGACGGCTCGATCGTGACGTTCCGCCCGCGGGCCAACGCCGAGCGCCTCAACCGGTCGGCGGCGCGGATGGCCATGCCGGAACTGCCGGTGGACGTCTTCATGCAGGCGGTGGACCTGCTGGTCGGCGCCGATCGGGACTGGGTCCCGCACGGCGAGGGCCGCAGCCTCTACCTGCGGCCGTTCATGATCGCCACCCAGCCGTCGCTGGGCCTGCACGGGCCGTCGAACGCCTACCTGTTCGTGCTGATCGCCTCGCCGGTCGGCAGCTACTTCGGCGGCAAGCCGGTGTCGGTGTGGGTGTCGACGGAGCACTGCCGGGCCGCGCCCGGCGGCACGGGCGCGGCCAAGTGCGGCGGCAACTACGCCGGCACGATCCTCGTGCAGCAGCAGGCCCGCGAGCACGGCTGCGACCAGGTCGTGTGGCTGGACCCGGTGGAGCGCCGCTGGATCGAGGAAATGGGCACCAGCAACATGTTCTTCGTCTACGGCTCGAAGCTGGTCACGCCGAGGCTGACCGGCACGCTGCTCGCCGGCGTCACCCGCGACTCGCTGCTCACGCTCGCCGCCGACCTCGGACACCCAGCCGCCGAAGAGGGCGTGAGCGTCGAACAATGGCGCAAGGACGCGGAATCCGGCGCGCTCACCGAGACGTTCTCCTGCGGCACGTCATCGATGATCACGCCGGTCGACCGCGCCGTCGGCGTCGACGGCGAATTCCGCATCCCCGCGCCGGGACCGGTGACGGTGAGGCTGCGCGAGGAGCTTCAAGGAATCCAGGCCGGCACGCGGCCCGATCGGCACGGCTGGATGCACGAGATCACGTGTGCTCGGTGACCAGGACGGCCCAGGTCTTCGGCTCCAGCGCGCGGAACACGTGCGGGCGGTCGCCCGGGTACGAGATGCAGTCCCCCGGCCCCAGCTCCACCGGGTCCTCGCTGAGCCCCACCAGCGCGCGACCGGCGCTGATCACGACGTGCTCCACCACGCCCGGCATGTGCGGGTCGGAGGCGCGCGGCGCGCCGGGCTCGGCGGCGATGCGGTAGATGTCGCGGCGGGCGTTCGGCGGGCACGTCGCGAGCAGCGTCGCCTGGTAGTCGGCCTCGCCGGACGACACGCGGGGCCCCTCACCGGCGCGGATCACCTGCACCACCGGCCGCGGCGGCTCCAGCAGCCGGGAGAACGGCACGTTCAGCGCGACGCACAGCGCCCACAGGGTCTCCAGGCTCGGGTTGCCCGTGCCCGACTCCAGCTGGGACAGCGTGGACTTGGCGATGCCGGCCCGGCGGGCGACCTCGGCCAGCGACAGGCCCGCGCGGGTGCGCTCCCGGCGCAGCGCGACCGACACCAGGTCAAGCGGCGCCTTCGCCGCGTGGTCCTCGGGCTCGGCCACGTTCGCTCCACTGGTCGACTGTTCGCTTCGATGAACAGTCATCATAGGCAGCCGGGGCGCGGGCACGTCCAGCGTCGTGGCCAGGGACAGCGCGATCAGGCCCGCCTGCAGCCGCGACTCCAGCCCCAGTTTCAGCAGGATCCGGGCCACGTGGGCCTTGGCCGTCCGCTCGGTGACGCCCAGGCGCTGCGCCAGCGTCCGGTTCGACAACCCCTCGGCCAGCAGGTCGAACACCTCCAGTTCACGGTCGGACAGGGTGTCGACCCGGGTCAGCGCGGCGCGCCACCCGTCACCCTGCTCCGCGAAGTCCGCACTTCGAGTCACTGCGGCAGCCCGCACGCTCAACGATCCCCCAACCGGTTCGGCGTCGCGTCGGGTTGAATCCTGGGCGCACCCCCACCCCTCACAACATCGGGGAAATCCCGTTCACCGGGTAGACCGGCGGCCGGCGACCTCCCCTCTGGGCCACCGGCCGCGGCTCACACAGCTAGTTGCCGACTTCGCGGCGGCCGCGTTACACGCCCTTGGCGAAGGTGTCGCAGGAGCCGGGCTGGCCGGACTGGTAGCCGGCGGTCAGCCACTGCTGGCGCTGCGCCGACGAGCCGTGCGTCCACTCCTCTGGTCGCACGGATCCGGTGGCGGCCTTCTGCTGGAAGTCGTCGCCGATGGCGGCCGCGGTCTTGAGGGCCTCCTCGATGTCGCCGGGTTCGAGCAGCCCCCGGCGGTACGTGGAGTGCGCCCACACGCCGGCATAGCAGTCGGCCTGGAGCTCGGTCATCACCGACAGGGTGTTGGCGGCGGACGGCTGGGCCCGCTCGGCCTTGGCGACGGCGGCGTTCACGCCGGTGACGTTCTGGATGTGGTGGCCCACCTCGTGGGCGACCACATAGGCCATCGCGAAGTCGCCCGAAACGCCGAACCGCTTGCTCATCTCGTCGAAGAACGTGACGTCCAGGTACACGGTGTCGTCGGCCGGGCAGTAGAACGGCCCGACCGCGGAGGTCTGCGGCCCGCAGCCGCTCCGCACGGCCGAGGTGAACAGCACCATCCTGGCCGGCCGGTAGCCGACGCCCGCCGCCGCGAACACCTTGGTCCACTGGGCCTGCGCGTCGGTGAACACGCCGCCGACGAACTGCTGGACCTGGTCGACGGTCTGCGGCGGCGTCACCGGGGGCGTGGCCGGGGCGTCGGGGAAGCCGGGCAGCCGGTCGCTCGGGCCGTTGGAAACCGACGGTGTCTCGGATGTCTGCGGCACACCGCCGCAGGCTGCCAGCATCAGCGCGGCCAGCAGCCAGGCGGCACTCCGCACGCGAATCACGAGGCTCGATCGTAAACAGGCCGATATCGCCGCGCACATCGAGGACCGAATCTGTCCGCAATGACGCCTAGCATGGTCGCCATGGACATCAAGCTCGAACTGGTCATCATCCCGGTCACCGACGTCGACCGGGCGCGCGACTTCTACGTGGACAAGATCGGCTTCAACCTCGACCACGACCACACCGTCAGCGAGGAGATCCGCTTCGTCCAGCTGACCCCGCCCGGCTCGGCCTGCTCGATCGCCTTCGGCAAGGGCCTCACGACCGCCGAGCCCGGCACGGTCAAGGGCCTCCAGGCCGTCGTCGCCGACGCCGACGAGGTGCACGCCGAGCTGGTGAAACGCGGCGCGCCGGTCAGCGAGGTCGAGGACCAGGCCTGGGGTCGCTTCGTGTTCTTCGACGATCCGGACGGGAACCACTGGGCGCTCCAGCAGATCGTCCGCCCGTCCTGACCGCCGCCACCTCGATGGCGACGCCGGAGGCGATCATCCGGACCGGCAGCCAGGCGCCGAACGACGTGGCGGTCTCCAGGTCCCACGCCAGCATTGCGCCGTAGCCGACCACGAGCAGCATCCCGAACAGCCGGGCCCGGTCCGGACTGCGGGCCATCAGCAGACCGGCGGCGCCGGTCGCCAGCTGGGCCCAGTGCTGGACCGGGCTGAGCGGCAGCACGTGCAGCGCGGCCGCGGCGAGATTGAGCACGCCGACCACCAGCGTGACCTTCTGCGAGGCCGCGAGTTGGAAGCCGCCGTGGTCCGTGCTCATGCCCGAGCATTCCCGGATCGCCGGCGGCCAAACGGTTCCATTGCACCCTGTCCGCCGATCGGTGATCTCCCTTGCGCCGCGCGTTCGTTGGTCGTGACGGCGGTTGTCCGTGCTGGCGTCGCCGCGCCATCCTGACCGCCGGCCGACCTGAGGAGGATCACGGTGCGACTGGTGGCAGGCATGGTTCTCGCGGCGCTCGCACTGGTGGCCGCGCCGGCCAACGCCCTGGCGGCGGGGCCGGTTCCGCCGACGTGCACGCAAATCGTCCGGATCACCGGGTTGGCGTTCACGCCGCCGACGGTCGCGCCGGGCGGCGCGTCCGCGGCGAACCTCTCCCTCCAGAACTGCACGCCCGGCCCCGAAGTGGTGACGGCAACGTGGACGGGCCGGTTCGTTGGGGCGGACGGCGGCATCCCGGTCGGCTGCCCGGTCCTCGATCCGCTGCTCCAGAAGGCGACCCTCGGCCCGTATGGCGACTTCCACTCCGCCGTCACCTACACGGTGCCGGGCAGTTGCGCCGCGACGCAGCTCCAGGTCACCGTGCGGATCCAGCAGGACACCAGGATCCTGGACCAGCGGACGGCGGCGCTGAGGATCACTCAGCCCTGAACCGGATCCGGCGGGAGGCGGCGAGCGGGTCGGGCACGTCGCGCACCGGGACGTCCCAGATCCGGGTCCGGCGGTCGGCGACGTCGTAGGCCGGCCAGCCGGGATCGCCGGAGGCGGCGAATCCCGTCCAGGCGCGGCGGATCCGCGCCGACAGGTCGTCGAAGCCGGGTGGCGTCGGCGTGCCGAGGACCCGTGCGGCGAAACGGGTCCCGGGGTCGCCGAAGACGAGCGGGACGTCGACGCCGTGACCGGCCGGTCCGGGCCAGGCGAGGTCGTACAGCCAGGTCCGTCCGCCGGCGGCGGCGTGCGCCTCGGCGACCTCGAGGGTCGGGACGCGGACGAGGGCGTCGGAAAGCATGGTGGTGACGAGGTCGGCGTCGGGATAGGCGCGCCGGTAGTCGTCGGCGGCTTGCGGTGTCAGGCCGATGGCTTGGGCGACTACGGCCAGGTCGACGTCCGGCGGTAGTGGCGGGCCCTGGTTGAGGTACTCGTCGTGGGTGTAGCCGCAGACGAGGTCGACGTCGGGGTTGGCGGTGATCGTCGGCCCCGTGACCAGGTCGCCGTCGATGACGGGTGCGAAGGCGGTGAGCCCGGCGTCGCGGCCGCGCAGCGGCATGTCCTGCACTTGGAGGATCGCTTCCGGCGGCAGGGCGGCGAGTGCGTCGCGGGTGGGCTGGACGCCGGCGGCGGCGGCGATCGTCGTCGTGACGGCGGCGGCCTCGGCCTGGGTACGGATGCCGGCGGGGATGCTCTGGGCGATCGCACGATGGAACAGGCCCGTGGCGGTCAGCAGCGCGACGGAGGCGGCGCCGGCGGACTGGCCGAAGGCCGTCACGTTGGCGGGATCGCCGCCGAAGGACGCGATGTTCGCCCGCACCCAGTCCAGGGCGGCGATCTGGTCGCGGAGGCCGCGGTTGTCGGGTGTGTCGGGCAGGTGGCCGAAGCCCTCGAAGCCGACGCGGTAGTTGACGGTGACGACCACGACGCCGGATCGGGCGAGCGTCGTCGCCTCGTACTGCGGCATACGGGTCCCGCCGAGTTTCCACAGCCCGCCGTGGATCCAGACCATGACCGGCGATCTGCCGGCGAGGTCGGGGGTCCAGACGTTGAGCGTGAGGCAGTCCAGGCCGTCGGCGGGCTGCCAGATCGGCGGCACGCCCGGGGCCGCCGGGAGTTGCGGTGCGGCGGAGGCGAATTCCGTGCAGTCCCGGATGCCGTCCCAGGGGCTCGGCGGCACCGGCAGCTGGAAGCGCAGTTCGCCTTGGGGCGGTTGGGCGTACGGAATGCCCTTGAAGACGGCGATTCCGTTGTCCTGGCGGCCTCGGACACGGCCGGAGGTGGTCGTCGTGATCATCGGAGGGCCGCCTCGACCAGTCGGAAGAACAGGGCTCGGCGGTCACGCCAGGTCCGCGCGTCCGGGATGGCCCGTTTCAGGCCTTCGGCGGCGGCGACGAGCACCTGGGCCAGCTCGATGCCGGGCACGTCCAGCTGGATTTCGCCGGCGGCCGCGGCGGTGTCCAGGGCGGTGGCCAGCCTGTCGAGCAGGGCGTGGTTGGACTCGGCGACGATGTCGGCGGTGACGGACAGGCCGGCGTCGAGGAGTTCGCCGCTGTGCGGGCTGGCGGCAGTGGGGGCCGTCAGCTCTGTGATGTAGGCGGACATCGCCCGATCGACGCGGGTGATCACGTGTCGCGGGGTGGCGAGGGCGGCGTCCGCCGCGGCCAGAGCCTGGGCGTGGGCGCGGCGGGAGCCGGCGCGGAAGAGCTCCTCCTTGGTGGAGAAGTGCAGGTAGAGGGCGGCCCGGGAGATGCCGGCGGCCCGGGCGACGTCGCTCATCGTCGTCTTGGCGTAGCCGTACTGGCAGAAGACGGCGAGAGCGGCGTCGAGCACCGGCCCGCTGCGGTCGTGGGTCACGGCGAGCAGGCTGACACCTTGGACAAATTTCGTCAAGATGTCTAACGGCCCAGGGACTCCTCGGGAGTAGCCCCGGGCCGGGTCCACTGCGGCACCGGACGGCTGGTCGGGCCCCACGTGGCGGTCCCGTCCGCGGCCGAGCGCCAGAACCAGCCCGGGGCCTGCCCCTCGGGCCAGCCCTCAGGGGTGTCCTGCCACGCCTCGCCGCGGCCGTAGGGCGTCATGTCGAGCAGCCCGAGGGACGAGTAGACGCCCTCGACGCCGCGTCCCGTCGTGGAGTACGTGAGGAACACTCGGTCACCGTCGCGCAGGTAGACCGTCAGCGCGCCCATGGCGCCGCCGGCAGGGCCGTCCAGGCCGCGCACCGAGTACCAGGGCTCGGTATAGCCCATGAACTCCACGAACGCCGCCACCTCGGCCCAGCGGCCCGTGGTCAGCACGGCGTAGGACACGCCGCGGGCGCGGAGGTAGGCGGCGTCCGGCAGGTGCCAGGCGATGGCGGTGCAGCCCTCGCACTGGCCCTGGTGCGGCGCGCCGTCCCACCACATGTGCTTGTAGACGACGAGCTCGTCCCGGCCCTGGAACAGGTCCAGGAACGGGACCGGCCCGTCCGGCCCGACCACCTCGACCTTGCCGTCGAACTCCACCATCGGCAGCCGGCGGCGGGCTGCGGCGATGGCGTCGCCCTCACGGGTGTGGGCCTTCTCGCGGAGCAGCAGCTCGTCGCGGGCGGCCTGCCAGGTGGCCAGGTCGACGACGGGCGGGCGGCCGGTCACGTTCGTCACGGTTCCTCCAGAGGTCGGGCTTACCTTCACCTCCTGGTCGAAGCCGCCCGCGCCGTTTCGACACGCTCAGCGCGTCGCGCGGCGTTTGGTCCAGATGTCGTAGGCGACGGCCGCGAGCAGCACCAGGCCCTTCACCAGCATCACCTGCTCGCTGGGCGCGCCGATCAGCGACATGCCGTTGTTGATCACGGCCATGATCAGGCCGCCGGTGATCGCGCCGACCACCTTGCCCACGCCGCCCTGCACGGCCGCGCCGCCGATGAAGGCGGCCGCGATGGCGTCCAGCTCGAACGAGGTGCCCGCGGTCGGCCCGGCCTGGTTGAGCCGGCCGGCGAAGATCACCCCGGCCAGCGCCGACAGCACGCCCATGTTCACGAAGATCCAGAACACCACCGACTTCACCTTGACGCCGGACAGCGTCGCGGCCTGGAGGTTGCCGCCGATGGCGTAGATGCGACGGCCGAACACCGCCCGCGTGGTCAGCAGCGAGTAGAACAGCACCAGCGCCGCCAGCAGCACCAGCACCCACGGGATGTTCTTGAACCGCGCCAGCTGCACCACCACGGCCAGCACGACCACGCCCGAGCCGCCGATCTTGAGCAGGAACACCGGCAGCGGGTCCACCTCCTGGAGGTAGTGCTGCCGACCCCGGCGGGTGCGCCACTGCGAGAGGGCGATGCCGGCGACGACCAGCACACCCACCAGCAGGCTCACGATGTCCGCGCCGCCCAGCGGGCCGAGGCCGACGTTGCCGAGGTAGCCGTCGGTGAAGCCGTTGGACAGCGTGCGGATCGGGTCCGGGAACGGGCCGATGCCCTGGTTGCCCAGCACGGTCAGGGTGAGCGCGCGGAACACCAGCATGCCGGCCAGCGTCACGATGAACGCCGGGATGCCGAAGTAGGCGATCCAGTACCCCTGCCACGCCCCGATCAGCGCGCCGACCACCAGCGTGACCAGCAGCGCCAGCAGCCACGGCATGTTCAGGTTGACCATCAGCACCGCCGACACGGCGCCGGTCACCGCGACCACGGAGCCGGCGGACAGGTCGATGTGGCCGGCGATGATGATCAGGATCATGCCGATCGCCAGGATCAGCACGTACGAGTTCTGCACGATGATGTTGGAGATGTTCTCCGGCTGGAGCATCGTGCCGCCGGTCAGCACCGTGAACAGCGCGACGATCAGCACGAACGCCACGTAGATGCCGCTCTGCCTGGGGTTGAAGGAGAACCGGCGCGGCGGCTGGTCGATCCGGCCGCTGACCCGCCGGGTCTCGACGGTGCTGCTCATGGGATGTGCTCCTGGTTCCTGGTCATGTGCTGCATCAGGCGCTCCTGGGTCGCCTCGGCCCGGCTCAGCTCGCCGGTGATCCGGCCGGCGGCCAGCGTGTAGATCCGGTCGCACAGGCCGAGCAGCTCCGGCAGCTCCGAGGAGACGACCAGCACCGCCTTGCCCTCGTCGGCCAGCCCGTTGATGATCGAGTAGATCTCGTACTTGGCGCCCACGTCGATGCCGCGGGTCGGCTCGTCGAGGATCAGCACGTCCGGATCCGTGAAGATCCACTTGGACAGCACGACCTTCTGCTGGTTGCCGCCGGACAGCGTGCCGGTGACCGTGTCCACGGTCGGCACCTTGATGTTCATGCTGCGCCGGAACTTCCCCGCGACCTGGTGCTCCTCGTTCTCGTTGACCCAGCCGCGGCGGGCCAGCTTGCCCAGGCCCGCCGCGGAGATGTTGCGCTTGACGTCCTCGATCAGGTTGAGGCCGTAGCGCTTGCGGTCCTCGGTGACGTAGGCGATGCCGTGGCCGATCGCCTCGCGCACCGTCCGCGCGTGGATCTCCTTGCCGTCCTTGACAAGTCGGCCCGAGATGTCGCGACCGTAGGACCGGCCGAACACGCTCATCGCGAGCTCCGTCCGGCCGGCGCCCATCAGGCCCGCCAGTCCGACGATCTCCCCGCGCCGGAGCACGAGGCTGGCCGCGTCGACCACCTTGTGCTCCGGCCGGGTCGGGCTGTGCACCGTCCAGTCCTCGATGCGCAGCGCCTCCGCGCCGATCTTCGGCTCGTGCGGCGGGAAGCGGTGCTCCAGGTCCCGGCCGACCATCCCGGCGATGATCCGGTCCTCGCTGACGTCGTCGGCGCGCACGTCCAGCGTCTCGATCGTGCGGCCGTCGCGGAGAATGGTGATCGAGTCGGCGATCGCCATGATCTCGTTGAGCTTGTGCGAGACGATCACGCACGTGACGCCGTCCTCGCGCAGACCCCGCAGCAGGTCCAGCAGGTGCCGGGAGTCCTCCTCGCCCAGCGCCGCGGTCGGCTCGTCCAGGATCAGCAGCCTGACCTTCTTGGACAGCGCCTTGGCGATCTCCACCAGCTGCTGCTTGCCCACGCCGAGCTCGCTGATCGGCGTGACCGCCGGCTCCCGCAGCCCCACCCGGTCCAGCAGCTCGGCCGCCCGGTGGTTGGTGCGGTTCCAGTCGATCAGCCCGCGGGCGGTCTGCTCGTTGCCGAGGAAGATGTTCTCCGCGATCGACAGCTGCGGGCAGAGCGCGAGCTCCTGGTGGATGATCACGATGCCGCGGTGCTCGCTGTCCCGGATGCCGCCGAACTCGCAGGCCTGGCCGTCGAAGGTGAACTCGCCGTCGTACGAGCCGTGCGGGTACACCCCCGACAGCACCTTCATCAGCGTGGACTTGCCGGCGCCGTTCTCGCCGCAGATGGCGTGGATCTCGCCGCGGCGCACGGTCAGGCTCACGTCGGCCAGCGCCCGCACGCCCGGGAACGACTTGCCGATGCCGGTCATCGTCAGGATGGAGTCGACCATGGCGACTACTTCAGCTGGCCGGCGGTGTAGTAGCCGGAGTCGACCAGCGCCGCCTGGTAGTTGTCCTTGGTGACGACCACCGGCTGGAGCAGGTAGGACGGCACGACCTTCTTGCCGTTGTCGTAGTCCTTGGTGTTGTTGACCTGCGGCTTGCCGCCGGTGAGCAGCGCCTGCGCCATGTCCACCGCGGTCTTGGCCAGCTGGCGGGTGTCCTTGAACACCGTGGAGTACTGCTCCCCCGCGATGATCGACTTGACCGACGCGACCTCGGCGTCCTGCCCGGTGACCACCGGGTAGGGCTGGCCGGCGGTGCCGTAGCCGTTGCTCTTGAGCGCGGACAGGATGCCGATGGACAGCCCGTCGTACGGCGAGAGCACGCCGGCGACCTTGGTGGTGGCGTTGTAGGTCTTGGTGAGCAGGTCCTCCATGCGCTTCTGCGCGGTGGCCGGGTCCCAGCGGAGGATGGCGCAGGTGGCGAAGTCGGTCTGGCCGCTCTTGACCACCAGCGTGCCCTTGTCCAGGTACGGCTTGAGCACGGACATCGCGCCGTTGAAGAAGAAGGTGGCGTTGTTGTCGTCCGGCGAGCCGGCGAACAGCTCGATGTTGAACGGCCCGGTGACGCTGGCGTCGTCGCTGCCGTCGGCCTTCTTCAGCTTCAGCCCGGTGAGCAGGGAGTTGGCCTGCTCCACGCCGACCTTGAAGTTGTCGAAGGTGGCGTAGTAGTCCACATTGGACGTGTTGCGGATCAGGCGGTCGTAGGAGATCACCGGGATGTGCCGGTCGGCGGCGTCCTGGAGCTGGGTGGTCAGGGCGGTGCCGTCGATGGAGGCCACGATCAGCGCCTTGGCGCCCTTGGTGATCTGGTTCTCGATCTGGTTGGCCTGGGTGGGGATGTCGTTCTCGGCGTACTGGAGGTCGACCTTGTAGCCGAGCTTCTCCAGCGCGCCCTTGATGTTGTCGCCGTCGTGGATCCAGCGCTCCGACGACTTGGTCGGCATGGTCACGCCGACCAGCGCGCCGGCGTTGGAGCCGGGGGTGAGCGCCTGGTCCACGGTCTTCACCGCGGAACCGCAGGCGGTCAGGGCCGCGCCGAGCGTGAGGGCGACGCCGGCCGCCGCCCAACGGGGAAATCGCATGTGCACTCCTGAATTGGTCAGAACCCCTGGGCCAGGCGGTAGTACGCCTGGTTCCAGCGGATTCGGTCGCCGAAGTCGGCGGTGGTGCTGTTCCTGTCGATCACGAGCAACTCGGTGTTGAGCATGTTGCTGAAGTCCCGCAGCGTCTCCGCGCCGACGGCCTGCGTGAGCACCGTGTGGTGCGGGCCGCCGGCCATCAGCCACGCCTCGGCGGACTCCGCCAGCGACGGCGCCGGCCGCCAGACCGCGCGGGCCACCGGCAGCCTCGGCAGCGGCTCGTCCGGCGCGGTCACCTCGACCTCGTTGGCCACGAACCGGAATCGGTCGCCCATGTCGACGAGGCCGATGACCGTCGCGGGGCCGGCCGCCGCGTCGAACACGAGCCGCACGGGGTCCTCGCGGCCGCCGATGCCCAGCGGGTGGACCTCGCAGGACGGCCTGTCGGCGGCGATGCTCGGGCAGACCTCGAGCATGTGCGCGCCGAGGATCTTCGGCTCGCCCGGGCCGAAGTGGTAGGTGTAGTCCTCCATGAACGACGAGCCGAGCCCGGTGCCCCGGCCCATCGCCTTGATCGCCGCGAGCAGCGTCGAGGTCTTCCAGTCGCCCTCGCCGCCGAAGCCGTAACCGTCGGCCATCAGCCGCTGCACGGCGATACCCGGCAGCTGGCGCAGCCCGCCCAGGTCCTCGAAGTTCGTGGTGAACGCGCCGAAGCCGCCCTCGGTGAGGAACTGCCGCAGCCCCACCTCGATCCGCGCGGCGTAGCGCAGGGAGTCGTGACGATCGCCGCCGGGGGCGAGTTCCGGCGCTACCGCGTAGGAGGCGACGTACTCGGCGACCACTTCGTCGACATCGTTGTCGGATGCCGAGTCGACCACGGACACCAGGTCGTTGACGCCGTACGTGTTGACCGAGACGCCGAACCGCAGCTCGGCCTCGACCTTGTCGCCCTCGGTCACGGCGACGTCGCGCATGTTGTCGCCGAACCGGGCCAGCCGGAGGTTTCGCAGATGCGACAGGCCGATCGCCGCGCGCGTCCAGTCCTCGACCCGGCCCAGCAGCCGCTCGTCGGTGGCATGTCCGGCCACCGTCTTGCGCGCGACGCCGATCCTGGTCTGCACGAACCCGAACTCGCGGTCGCCGTGCGCGGCCTGGTTGAGGTTCATGAAGTCCATGTCGATGGTCGCCCACGGCAGCGTCCGGTGCAGCTGGGTGTGCAGGTGCAGCAACGGCTTGCGCAGCGCGTCCAGGCCGCTGATCCACATCTTGGCCGGCGAGAACGTGTGCATCCACGCGATCACGCCGACGCAGTCCGGGTCGCCGTTGGCCTCCAGCATCAGCCGGCGGATCGCGGCCGCGTCGGTCAGCACCGGCTTGCCGATGATTTCCGCCGGGATCCGGCCGGACGCGGTGAGCAGCTGTTGCACCTGCTCGGACTGGGCGGCGACCTGGCGCAGCGTGTCCTCGCCGTAGAGGTGCTGGCTGCCGGTGAGGAACCACAGTTTCGGCTTGCTCGCGGTCATGTGCGGTTCTCCTGGGACTGTCCAATGACGTTCTGGCCGTAGACGTTCTGGTAGCGGTGGTGCAGGCGGTCGATGTCCTCGCCGCGCAGCGGGGGAAGCTCGCCGAGCTGGTGTGCGATGTGGACGGTCCGGGCCACGTCCTCGACCATCACGGCCGCCTTCACCGCGGCGCGGGCGTCCTTGCCGACCGTGAACGGGCCGTGGTTGCGCATCAGCACCGCCGGCGAGCGGCTCGTCCGCAGCGTTTCGACGATGCCCCGGCCGATCGAGTCGTCGCCGATCAGCGCGAACGGCCCGACCGGGATCTCGCCGCCGAACTCGTCCGCGATCATCGTCAGCACGCAGGGAATCGGCTCGCCGCGGGCCGCCCACGCCGTGGCGTATGTGGAATGGGTGTGCACCACGCCGCCGACCTCGGGCATGTGCCGGTAGACGTAGGCGTGCGCGGCGGTGTCCGAGGACGGCGCCAGTTCCCCCTCGACGAGCTCGCCCTTCAGGTCGGTGACGACCATCGTGTGCTCGCTGAGCTCGTCGTAGGACACACCCGACGGCTTGATCACCATCAGGTCTCGGTCGGGGACACGCGCGGACACGTTGCCGGCGGTCCAGATCACCAGGCCGTTACGGGTGAGTTCGCCGTGCAGGTCGGCGACGGTCCGGCGCAGCCTGGTGATGGTGTCGCGCACATCGGCGCCGACGGACGTCACTGGTCCCGTCCCTTCCTGGCATTCCTGCGGCGCTCCTTGAGCCGCCGCATGACCTCGTTCACCCCGCGCCCGAAGTAGTCGTGCAGGGTCAGGTACTCGGTGAACAGCTCCTCGTAGCCGGCGACATTGGCCGGGATCGGCAGGTACACGTCACGCTCCACCGATCCCATGGCCGCCGCGGCCGCGCGGATGTCCGGGTACGCGCCCGCGGCGACGGCGGCGTGGATCGCCGAGCCGAGCGCGGGGCCGTTGCTGGAGCCGATCACCGACAGCGGCATGTCCAGCACGTCGGCGTAGATCTGCATCAGCAGCGGGTTGCGGATCAGGCCGCCGGCGACGACGAACTCCGTCACCGGCACCTGGGCGTCGATGAACGTGTCGACGATGACCCTGGTGCCGAACGCGGTCGCCTCCAGCAGCGCGCGGTACGTGTCCTCGGCGCGGGTGGCGAGCGTCTGGCCGACGACCAGCCCGGACAGCTCGTGGTCGACGAGCACCGAGCGGTTGCCGCTGTGCCAGTCGAGGGCGATCAGCCCGTGCTCGCCGACCTCCTGCTGCGCCGCCAGTCCCGTGAGGAGCTCGTGCACGGAGACGCCGAGTTCCCGGGCCCGGTCGTGGTATTCCGGCGGGACGCCGTGATCGACGAACCAGCCGAAGATGTCGCCGACGCCGCTCTGGCCGGCCTCGTAACCCCACAGGCCCGGCACGATGCCGCCCTCGACGACGCCGCACATGCCCGGCACCTCGCGCAGCTCGGCGCCGTTCATCACGTGGCAGGTGGAGGTGCCCATGATCGCGACCAGCTGCCCCGGCTCGACCGCCTGCGCGGCCGGGGCCGTCACGTGCGCGTCGACATTGCCGACGGAGACCGCGATGCCGGCCGGCAGGCCGGTCCACGCAGCGGCCTCTGCGGTGAGCCGGCCGGCGGCGTCGCCCAGCTGCCCCAGCGGATGCGCCAGCTTGTCGGTGACGAAGCGTTCGAAGCGGGGGTTGAGCTCACGGAGGTAGTCCGCGCTCGGGTAGGCGCCGTCCTGGTGGATGCCCTTGTAGCCGGCGGTGCAGGCGTTGCGGACGTAGTTCCCGGTGAGCTGCCAGACGATCCAGTCCGCCGCCTCGACGAACCGCCACATCGCGGCGTACACCTCGGGCGCTTCCTCGAGGATCTGCAAGCCCTTGGCGAACTCCCACTCCGAGGAGATCAGGCCCCCGTAGCGGGCGAGCCACTTCTCGCCCCGAATGCGGGCCAGGTCGGTGATGCGGTCGGCCTGCCCCTGCGCCGCGTGGTGCTTCCACAGCTTCACGTACGCGTGCGGCTCGGCGTGGAATTCCGTGAGCTCGCATAAGGGAGTTCCGTCCGCGGTGACCGGAATCATCGTGCAGGCGGTGAAGTCCGTGCCGATGCCGATCACGTTCTCGCCCGAGACGCCCGCGGCCTCGAGGGCGTTCGGCACGGCGTTGCGGAGCACGTCGACGTAGTCCGACGGCACCTGCAATGCCCAGTCCGGCGGCAGTTGCCGGCCGTGCAGCGCGTCTTCCACGACGGCGTGCGGGTACTCGAAGACCGCGCTGCCCAGTTCGGCGCCGTCCCGCACGCGCACGACGACGGCCCGGCCGGACAGCGTGCCGAAGTCCACGCCGACCACGAGCGGTTCCGTTAGCGCTAACATATCCGCCAAGGCGTTCTTTCCTCCCTCAGATCCGCAGGTCAGCGGGCGCGGCGGGCGATCAGCCGCTGGAGCGCGATGAACACGAACAGCAGGACGCCGATCACGATCCGGGTCCACCAGGAGCTCAGCGTGCCGTCGAAGGTGATCAGGGTCTGGATGATGCCGAGCACGAGCACCCCCAGCACGGTGCCGAGCACGTAGCCGGAGCCGCCGGTGAGGATGGTGCCGCCGATGACCACCGCCGCGATCGCGTCCAGCTCCATGCCCACGGCGCCGAGCGGGTCGGCCGACAGCGTGTAGAACGCCATCAGCACCCCGCCCAGCGCCGAGCACAGGCCGCTGATCGTGTAGACGGAAACCTTGGTGCGGGCCACCTTGAGCCCCATCAGCAGCGCCGACCGCTCGCCGCCGCCGACCGCGTACACCGTGCGGCCGAAGCGGGTGAAGTGCAGGACGTACCAGGCGATCGCCACCACGACCAGCGCGATCACCACGCTCGGCGACACGTGCAGGCCGGCCCCGAGCGTGATCGGCGTCTGGGCCATGGCGGTGTAGGTGGGGTTGTCGATGGAGATGGACTCGGTGCTGATCGTGTAGCACAGGCCGCGGGCCAGGAACATGCCCGCCAGCGTCACGATGAACGGCTGGATCTCGAAGTAGTGGATCACCAGGCCCATCAGGAAGCCGAGCAGCGCGCCGAGCGCCAGCACGACCGGGATCACCGCGTAGGCCGGCCAGCCCTTGTGCTGCAACAGGTCGGCGGAGGCCATTGTGGACAGTGCCGCGACCGAGCCGACCGACAGGTCGATGCCGCCGGTCAGGATCACGAACGTCGCCCCGACGGCCACCACCAGCAGGAAGGCGTGGTCGATGAAGATGTCCAGCACGACCTGGCCGGAGCCGAAGGCGGGGTACCGCACGGCGCCGAAGCCGTACGCGCCGACCAGCAGCGCGAGGGCGGCGAGCACCGGCAGGTAGCGGCGCTGCGGCCGGTAGGTCCGCAGGCGCACGGTCAACGCGGTCATGAGGCCACCTCCACCTTCTCCGGCTGGGCGGCGACCGCCGGCGACTCGGGCCGTCGTCGGCGCTTGACCAGCTTGGCGCGGAAGGCCGGCGACTGCACGAGGCACACCACCGTCACCACGACCGCCTTGAACAGCAGCGTTTCCTGCGACGGGATGCCCAGCGCGTACACGGTCGTCGTCAACGTCTGGATGAGCAGCGCGCCGATCACCGTGCCGCCCAACGAGAATCGCCCGCCGGTCAGCTGCGTGCCGCCGATGACCACGGCCAGGATGGCGTCCAGCTCGATCCACAGGCCGGCGTTGTTGCCGTCGGCCCCGGTCACGTTGGAGCTGATGATCAGGCCGGCGACGCCCGCGCACAGCGCGCTGAACACGTAGCAGAGCCAGATCAGCCGGCCGGAGCGCAGCCCCGACAGGCGGCTCGCCTCCGGGTTGCCGCCGACCGACTCCAGCAGCAGGCCCAGCGCGGATCGCCGGACCACCAACGAGGTCAACGCGTAGACGGCCATCGCGATCAGGAACGACAGCGGCAGCGTCAGCAGGTAGCCGCCGGCGATCGCCAGGAACGGCCCGTTCTGGACGGTGACGATCTGGCCGCCGGTGATCAGCTGCGCCAGCCCGCGCCCGGCGACCATGAGGATCAGCGTCGCCACGATCGGCTGGATCTTCAGGCCCGCGACCAGCCAGCCGTTCCACGCGCCGAGCACCAGGCACAGGCCGAGCGCCGCGCCGATGGCGAGCAGGATGCTGGTGCTGCCCAGCTCCACGCACGCCACCGCGCCGCTGACCGCCACCACCGCGCCGACCGACAGGTCGATGCCGCGGGTGGCGATCACCAGCGTCATGCCCACCGCGATCAGGATCAGCGGCGAGCCGTTGCGCAGGATGTCGATCAGGTTGCCGTAGAGGTGGCCGTCGCGGATCTCCACGGCGAAGAACCGCGGCGAGACGATGAGATTGCCCAGCAGCAGGGCGATCAGAGCGGCGGCCGGCCAGAACAGGCGGTGTTTGGTGAGGGCGGCCGGCCCGCGGCCGCGATCGGTGGCAAGGTTCCTGATCACGAGCGGCCTCCGTCCGCGATGGTCGCCATGATGTCCTCGGGCGTGAGCCCCTCGTTGGCCAGCTGGGCCACGACCTTCCGGTCCCGCAGCACCGCCACGTGATGGCTCAACCGCAGCACCTCCTCCAGCTCGGCCGACACGAACAGCACCGCCATGCCGTCCGCCGACAACGTCGCCACCAGCCGCTGGATCTCGGCCTTGGCGCCGACGTCGATACCCCGGGTGGGTTCGTCCAGGATCAGCAGCCGCGGCTGGGTGGCCAGCCATCGGGCCAGCAGCACCTTCTGCTGGTTGCCGCCGGACAGCGTGCCGACGACGGCCTCGGGGTCGGCCGGCCGGATGTCGAGGGCCTCGATGTACTGCGCGGCCAGCTCCAGCTGGCGTCGCCGGGACAGCGGCCGCAGCCAGCCGCGGCCGGCCTGCACGGCCAGCGCGATGTTCTCGCGGATGGTCAGCTCGGCGATCAGGCCCTCGGTCTTGCGGTTCTCCGAACAGAAGGCCACGCCCTGGTTCATCGCGACCCGCGGCGACCGCAGCTGCACCCGCCGGCCGTCGATGTCGACGGTGCCGTGATCGGCGTGGTCGGCGCCGAACAGCAGGCGCGCCAGCTCGGTGCGGCCGGAGCCGAGCAGCCCGGCGAGGCCGACGACCTCGCCGCGCCGGATCGTCAGCGAGAACGGCTCGATGCCGCCGGCGCGGGCGAGACCGTCGGTGGCGACGAGCTCGGGACCGGTCGCGGCGGAGCGCTCCGACACCTCGTCCAGCGCGGCGAGCTCCTTGCCGATCATCTTCGTCACCAGCTCGACCTGGGTGATCTCCGACGTCCGGTACTCGCCGACCAGCTTTCCGTTGCGCAGCACGGTCATCCGGTCGGCGATGGCGAACACCTGGTCGATGAAGTGCGACACGAACAGGATGGCCATGCCGTCCGCGCGCAGCGCCCGCAGCACGGCCATCAGCTGCTCGACCTCACGCGCGTCCAGGCTGGAGGTCGGCTCGTCGAGCACCAGCACGCGGGCCTCGACGTCCAGCGCCCGGGCGATCGCCACCATCTGCTGCACGGCGATCGACAGCGTGCCCAGCTCGGCCGACACGTCGATGCGCAGGTCGAGCCGGGCCAGCAGCTCCTCGGCCCGCTTGCGCATGCGGGACCACTGGATCCGGCCGAACCGGCGGGGTTCACGGCCCAGCAGGATGTTCTCCGCGACCGACAGGTTCGGGCACAGGTTCACCTCCTGGTACACCGTGCTGACGCCGGCGAGCTGGGCCTGGTCGGGGCCGGCGAAGGCGACGGCGGCCCCGGCCAGTTCGATCGAGCCCGCGTCCACGCCCTCGACCCCGGTGAGCACCTTGATCAGGGTCGACTTGCCGGCGCCGTTCTCCCCCATCAGGGCGTGCACCTCGCCGGGGAAGAGCCGGAAGTCGACGCCGTCCAGGGCGGTGACGCCGGGGAACCGCTTGCGGATGCCGGTCATCCGGAGGATCTCTGCGGTGTCGTTCATCGCATCGCCGTTCTCAGGGGTGAACGCGGGCTGACGATCAGTACTGCCGGCTGGGCAGCGCGGCCTTGGCGGCGTCCTGGTCGAACGCGGTCTCCTTGGTGAGGATCCGGTTCGGCACGCTCTGGCCGGCGGCGACCTTCTTGACCAGGTCCATCAGCTGCGGACCGAGCAGCGGGTTGCACTCGACGACGTAGTTGAACTTGCCGTCGGCCAGCGCCTGCATGCCGTCGTGGGTGGCGTCGACCGTGACGATCTTGATGTCCTTGCCCGGGGTGAGGCCGGCGGCCTGGATGGCGTCGAGCGCGCCGAGGCCCATGTCGTCGTTCTGCGCGAACAGCACGTCGATCTTGCTCTGCGACTTGAGGAAGGACTCCATCACCTGCTTGCCCTGGGCGCGGGTGAAGTCGCCGTCCTGCGAGGCCACGACCTTGAACTTCGAGTCGGCCTTGATGACGTCGTTGAAGCCCTTGGAGCGGTCGTTGGCCGGCGCGGAACCGGTGGTGCCCTCCAGCACGGCGATGTTCACCGGGCCGGTGGCCGACGCGTACTGCTTGGCCACCCAGTCGCCGGCTTCCTTGCCCTCGTTGACGAAGTCGGAGCCGAGGAAGCTCTTGTACAGCGTGGTGTCCTTCGAGTCGACCGCGCGGTCGGTGAGGATCACCGGGATGCCGGCGGTCTTGGCCTCCTTGAGCACGGTGTCCCAGCCGGTCTCGACCACCGGCGAGAAGGCGATCACGCTGACCTTCTGCTGGATGTAGGAGCGGATGGCCTGGATCTGGTTGGCCTGCTTCTGCTGCGCGTCGGAGAACTTCAGCGTGATGCCGGCGTCCTTGGCCGAGCTCTGGATGGACTTGGTGTTGGCCGTCCGCCAACCGCTCTCCGCGCCGACCTGGGCGAAGCCCAGCGTGATGGCGCCGCCCCCTCCGCTGCCACTCGCGGCGGTGCCGCCGCCGCAGCCGGTCAGCACGGTCAGGCCGACCACGGCGGCCACCAGTAACGCCACTCTGCTACGCGACACGTTCACTCCTCGATCACCGTTGATCCGATCCGTTAGCGTTAACATTCGACGGGGCCGGGTGGCGGCTAGCCGGGCCGTCCCGCCCGTTATCGGGGGCCGGTGCTCTCCCTGACGACGAGCTCCGGTGTGATCAACCGCCGTACTCCCTCGGCCTCGTCGCGCAGCCGTAGCAGCAGCAACTCGAACGCCTGCCGGCCGACCTCGATGAAGTCCTGGCGGACCGTGGTCAGCGGCGGGCTGAAGTAGGCGGCCTCCGGCACGTCGTCGAAGCCGACGACGTGCACGTCGTGGGGCACGGTCACGCCGGCCTCGGTGAAGGCCCGCAGCATGCCCAGTGCCATCTGGTCGTTGGCGACGAACACGGCGGTCACGTCGCCGCCGGCGATCAGGGCCCGGCCGGCTTCGTAGCCGGAGCGCGGGCTCCAGTCGCCGCGTAACACCGTCGGCGCCTCGATGCCGTGCGCCTCAAGGGTTTCACGCCAGCTCTGCTCGCGGGCGCGGGCCTCCAGCCAGTCCTCCGGGCCGGCGATGTGCCACACCGTGCGGTGCCCCAGCGCCAGCAGGTGCTCGGTGGCGCGGCGGGCGCCGTCGTGCTGGTCGACCGTGACGACCGGGACCGGCGCCGACTCGGCCGCGCCGACGGCGACCAGCGGCACGTCCCGGGGCGTGAACTCGAGCGCGCGACCGGCGGCCACGTGCGGGGCGATCACCAGGATGCCCTCCACGGCCTGTCGGCGCAGCACCTCGACGGCGTCCGAAATGGACTGTCGCTGCGGGCGGCTGACGCTGGAGATCGTGATGGCGTAACCGGCCTCGCGGGCGGCGTGCTCGATGCCGTACAGCATGCTGGCCGGCCCGTACAGGGTGGAGTCCAGGGCGACGACGCCCAGCGTCTCGGACTTGCCGGTGGCCAGCGTGCGCGCGGCGGAGTTGGGCCGGTAGTCCAACTCCTGGATCGCGGCCTGCACGCGGGCGCGGGTCTCGGGCCGCACCGGTCCGGTGCCGTTGATCACCCGGGACACCGTCATGTGCGAGACCCCGGCGAGCTCGGCGACATCGGTCAGGCTCGCCTGCCGCATGCCCGGACCACCCGAGACCCTGCGACCGTCGTCTGTCGAGGACGTGCGTGCCACCTGCGTCAGCTCCCGTCGCCTCACCGTCATGTGCGGTTCATCGAGGTGCACAGTGTTAGCGATAACAACGACTCGGTCAATGACCGGCAGGTAACGGTTCGATGGCGGCATCGACGGGCGAGCGGGCCGGTAACGGCTCGGCAACGAAGCCCGCCGGGGCCATTGCACAGGCGTTGACCTGGTCCTACGGTCAGCCACCGGGCGCGTGGCGGCGGTCACATCGCCGTCTTCATCGATTCTTCGCACCTCTACGCCATCTCGGGAGTCCTCAGTGCAGAGGCCACGTTTGATCGCCACAGTGTTGGCGCTAACACTCTTAGGCGCGGGCATGACCACGGCCTCCGCGGCGGCCGCCGACGGGCCCACGCTGTCGGCCGACGTGAACCGCACGACGACCAGCGTGAACAAGACGCAGTTCGGCGACATCGTCGAGGACATCAACCACTCGGTCGAGGGCGGCCTCGGGGCGAACATGGTGCGCAACAGCACCATGAAGGAGAACGGCATCGGCGACTGGTCGGCCGTCACGGCCGGCGGGGGGGCCGGCGCGGTCGCGCTCGACACCACGCAGCCGCTCAACGCCGCCAACGGCAACTCGCTGAAGTTGTCCATCACGGCCAACGCCCGCGGCCAGCGCGTCGGCGTCGCCAACGACGGCTTCTACGGCATCGGCCTGCGGCCGTCGACCACCTATACCGCCACCTTCTTCGCCAAGTCCGACGGCGCCTTCCACGGCGGCCTGACCGTCGACCTGGAGAGCACCACCGGGACGGTGTACGCCAAGGCCACCGTCCGCTCCGTCGGCTCGAAGTGGACGAAGTACAGCGTCACCATGACGACCGACCGGAACACGCCGGTGTTCACGGCGAACCGGTTCGTGATCGCCGCTGACGGCGTCGGCGCGGGATCCTCGCTGTACTTCGACGTCGTCACGTGCCGGCCGCCGACGTACCACGACTCCGGCCTGCGCTCGGACCTGATGACCCAGCTGGCCGCGACCAAGCCCGGCTTCTTCCGCGTCCCCGGCGGGAACTACCTCGAGGGCAACACGCTGTCGACGTACTTCGACTGGAAGAAGTCGATCGGCGCGATCGAGAACCGCCCCGGCCACCAGGACGACGCCTGGGGCTACTGGTCCACCGACCAGGTGGGGCTCAAGGGCTACCTCGACATGGCCGAGCAGACCGGGGCGCAGCCGCTGCTGGCGGTCTTCGCGGGCTACACGCTCAACCACACCGTGGTGCCGCGGGACCAGCTCGCACCGTACGTGCAGGACGCGCTGGACGAGATCCAGTACGTGATCGGGGGCGCGGACACCCCGTGGGGCGCGAAGCGGGCCGCCGACGGCCATCCCGCGCCGTACGACCTGCACTACGTGGAGATCGGCAACGAGGACTGGTTCGACGGCACCGGCAGCTACAACTCCTACCGCTTTCCCATGTTCCGTGACGCGATCAAGGCCGCCTACCCGCAGCTGCAACTCATCGCCACGGCCACGGTGACCAGCAGCCAGGTCGACGTCATCGACGACCACTACTACAGCGGCGACACCTCGTACTTCACCAACGCCGCGCACGCCTACGACGGCACGTCCCGCAACGGGCCCAAGCACCTGGTCGGCGAGTACGCGACCACCAACGGCACCAACGACAATCCGACCGGCACCCTGGCCGGCGCGGTCAGCGAGGCCGGCTTCATGACCGGCATGGTGCGCAACGCCGACGTGGTGATCGGCGCGTCGTACGCGCCCGCGCTGGCCGACGTGAGCAGCTTCCAGTGGCCCACCAACGAGATCGCGTTCGACGCGTCCACTTCGTACGGTTCGCCCTCGTACTGGGTGCAGCACATCTTCGGCAACAACACCGGCGACTACGTGGTGCAGTCCTCCTTCACCGGAACCGGCCTGAACGAGGTGGTGACCCGCACCAAGTCGGGCACCGTCTACATCACCGTCGCCAACCCGACCGGCTCCCCCGTCACCACCCAGGTCGCCCTCAACGGCACGACTTCCATCCGTCCAAAGGGGACGGCGACGGTGCTGACCGGCGACCCGAACGCGCGCAACTCCATCACCGCGCCGAATGCCATCGCCCCGGCGACCAGCACCTTCGCCGCGTCCAAGTCTTTCGGCTACACGTTCCCGGCGAACTCCGTGGTGGCGCTGAAAGTGGAGACGTCCGCGCCGATGGTCCCGGTGCTGAACGTCAACCGGGGGCTGTCGCTGCACGTCACGACGCCCGGGGCCACCGACCGGTCCGTCGCCGTGGCCAACGGTGTCGGCACCACGAACGCCGTGTCGGCTTCCTCCTCGGACGCCGACAAGCTCAACGCCACCTTCCTGCTGCGCCCCGGCCTGGCCGACGCCAACTGCTACTCCCTGGAGTCACGGGCGAATCCCGGCCAGTACCTTCGGCACCAGGGCGATCGGATCCTGCTGGGGGCCAGTGGTGGCAAGCAGGCCGCGACCTTCTGCGCGGTGCAGGCCACCACCGGGGTGTCCTTCCGCTCGTACGACGAGCCGGGCCGGTACCTGAGCTACCACGACGGCGGTCTCCGGCTGGACAGCTGCGGCGACGGTTTCACCGTCGGTGAGCCCTGGTGGCGCAGCGACATCTCGGTGCCGCTGGGCCACAGCTCGTGGCAGGCCGACAACGGGAACTTCCTGCGGCACCAGAACTACGTCGCCAAGACCTCGCCGATCACGGCGAGCAACCCGCCGACGGATCTCCAGGACGCGACGTTCGATCTGGTGCCGGGTCTGGCCGACGATTCCTGCTATTCCTTCGAGGCGGTCAACTTCCCCGGTTACTACCTGCGGCACTACAACTTCCAGGTGGTGTTGAACCAGAACGACAAGTCGGGGCTGTTCGCCGAGGACGCCACGTTCTGCGCGACGACCGGTCACAACGGCCAGGGCATTTCCTGGCAGGCGTACGCCTATGAGGACCATTACCTGCGGCAATACGCCGGAAACGTCTACATCGGCGCGAATGGCGGTCCTCGCGTCGGCGACACGGCGGCGGGCTGGACCGACGACACCAGCTGGCTGCGCGCGGCCCCCTGGGCCGGCTGAGAGCCGGGCGCCGGCGGCTTGTGCCGCCTCCAGGCCGCCGGCGCCCACCCACAGGTCAGCCGATATTCCTTGTCACGTATGGACTGCGGAACGCGCCGTTCGGGTCGAGCCGGTTCCGGAGCTCCCGGAACCGGCCGAGCGCCGGCCAGGCCTCGTCGGTCGGGCTGTGGTGGAACAGCTTGCCCCAGTGCGCCCGAACGCCGAACGGCGCCAGCCGCTCCTCGATCGCCGGCAGCAGCGCCTCGACCTCGTCCTGGCGCGGATGCCACGTGAAGTGCAGCGCGACCCGGTCGCCGCCGTGCGCCGGGCTCAGCCAGAGGTCGTCGCCGGCGATAGTGCGGATCTCGGAGCACAGCACCAGCGGCGCGATGCGCGGGCCGAGCTCGCGCAGGGCCTCGAACGCCTCGGCGGCGTGGCGGTAGGGCACGAAGTACTCGGACTGGAGCTCGTCGCCGGTGCTCGGCGTGAAGCCGAGACGGAAGTGCGGCAGCCGCTCGTGCCACGGTCCCGGGACGCCCAACTGCTCGGTGCAGTTGTCGGCGGGAACGCCGGCGGCATGCGCCGGGTGTCGGGGACCGTGGGCCGGCCGCGCGCCGAAGAGATCCGTCCTTGGTTCGCCGACGCTCTTCAGCCACACCTGGTCGACAGTGTCGTTGGCCCAGTTGGTGAAGGCGCTGACGCTGTAGGCGGCGTCCTGGATGTCGTCGAACCGCGTGAGCAGCGCGTCCCAGGGCAGGCCGTCGAAGACGTTCTGCCGCACCTCGAAGGCCGGCACGAGGTCCAGGTCCAGCCGTGTGACGACCCCCAGCGCGCCGACATTCACCACGACACCGGCGAAGTCCCGGTCGCCCCGGGTGTAGGCGCGCAGCTGACCGTCCGCGGTGACCAGCTCGATCCGGGACACCGCCGACGCGAGGCCCTGGTTGCGGCGGCCGGAACCGTGCGTGCCGGTCGCGACGCTGCCGGCGATCGTGCAGTGCGGCAGCGACGCCAGGTTGGCCAGCGCGAATCCCTCGGCATGCAGGACGGGGGCCAGTTCGCCGTAGCGCGTCGCGCCACCGACGGTGACCGTCGACGCGGCCGAGTCGATCTCCATCGACGTCGCAAGGCCGGAGATGTCGATCTGCGCGCCGCCCTCGAAGTCGGCGATGTCGTTGAAGCAGTGCCGGGTGCCCAGGGGCTTGATCCGCGCCGTGGCGGCGACCATTTCGCACACCTCGTCGGGTGTGCGCGGACGCAGGATCCGCTCGGCCGCGTACACGCGGTTGCCCGCCCAGTTGCGTTCCACGGGCACTCCAGGATGTCGACGATCAGCGTGTGAACGCTAACATCCTGCACACGACGATGTCATCGGCGCGGGCGCCGTGCTCTCCCGGACGGTGAGATCCGGCGCGAGCAGCCTGGTCTCCGGCGGCGGAGCCGTGTCGAGCTGACGCAGGGCCGTGTCGACGGCCAGCCGCCCGAGCTCGGCGGTCGGCAGCGCCACCGACGTGACGCGCAGTGGCGGCCGGTCGGCGATGTCGTCGTGTCCCACCGCGACAACCGAGATGTCCTCGGGCACGCGGCGGCCGCGCCAGCGCACCTGCTCCAGCACGTCCGGCAGCACGGTCTCGTTCTCCACCACCAGCGCCGTGATCGTCGGGTCCTCGGCGAACAGCGCGTCCAGGCAGCTGCGGATCGCCTCGACGGATTCGCCGCAGGCGCGCCACCGCGTGCGCAGGCCCCGCCGGCCGGCGACGGTCTCGAACGCGCGGGTGAACCGGCGGGCGTGATCGACCTCCCGGACATAGGACGACAGCGGCGACCCCACCAGACCCACGGACCGGTGTCCCAGACCCGCCAGGTGGGCGACGGTGCGCTCGGCCGCCCGAGCGAAGTCGAGGTCGACGCCGGGCAGGCCGGTCGGGCGGCCGGCGGCCCCGACCAGCACGGCCGGCCGGTCCAGTGTCAACAGCGCCGGCACGCGGGGATCGGCGTCGTGCACATCCAGCACGATCAGGGCGTCGGTGACAGCGATCGACATCGCCCGCCGCAGCCCGGCCACGCCGGTGTCATGCGTGAGCACCAACAGATCGTGGTCACGGACCCGCGCCGCGGCCATGGTCGCGCCGACGAACCGGGTCAGGGCCGGCATGTTCACGTCAACACGTAGTGGCGCAAGCAGCCCCAGCACATTGGTCCGGTGCCGCGGCGACGGCGTCCGCCGGTTGGACGGGCGGTAGCCGAGATCGCGGATGCACTGCTCCACCTGCCGCCGGGTCTCGACGGAGATCGGCCGCTTCCCGTTGAGGACGTACGACACCGTGCTGGGCGCCACCCCGGCCGCCCTCGCGACGTCGATGATCGTCACCACGTTGCGGCTCCTTGCCGTCGAATCTGGCCGATGGCGACCGAAAGTAGACGAGAGCGGGGACAACGCACAAGCACGGGGTCGACAAACCTGCTCGTCGAATGTGTCGAACACACTTCCCATGTCTGCCAACAATGGCCCGGAACCCCGCCTTGACAACACAATCCGGCCGGCGCGATAGTGATGTGCGTCGCGGAGCGAACCCCCGTCGGAGATCGAGCACGCGATTAGCGTGATTAATTGTGTTAGCGCTAACACAGTCCTCGCGCCGCGATTCCCCCTGCCATGCGGAGCAAAGGAGCTCACCATGCCTCGTGTCCGACAGGCTCTCTGGGCCGCCGGCGCGACAGCAGCGCTCGCCGTCGCCACCGCCGTCGGGACGGCGCCCGCCGCCACGGCCGCCTCCCAGGGACCGTGCGACATCTACGCCGCCGGCGGCACCCCCTGCGTCGCCGCGCACAGCACCACCCGCGCCCTCTACGCCGGCTACAACGGCTCGCTGTACCAGGTGCGGCGCAACTCGGACGGCCACACCGCCAACATCGGCCCGCTGTCGCGCGGCGGCGTCGCCAACGCGGCCGCACAGGATTCCTTCTGCGCCAACACGAGCTGCGTGATCACCGTGGTCTACGACCAGTCCGGCCGCGGCAACAACCTCACCCAGGCGCCCGGCGGCGGCGCGGCCGGCGGGCCCGACAACCTCGCCAACGCCACCGCCGCGCCGACCACCGTCGGCGGCCACAAGGCGTACGGCGTGTACGTCGCGCCGGGCACCGGCTACCGCAACGACCGCACCTCGGGCATCGCGACCGGCGACGCAGCCCAGGGCATGTACGCGATCTTCGACGGCACCCACTACAACGGCGGCTGCTGCTTCGACTACGGCAACGCCGAGACCAGCAACAACGACACCGGCAACGGGCACATGGAGGCCATCTACTTCGGCAACATCAAGGTCTGGGGCTACGGCGCCGGCAACGGGCCGTGGATCATGGCCGACCTGGAGAACGGCCTGTTCTCGGGCGTGAACCAGCACTACAACGCCAATGACCCGACGGTCAACCACCGTTATCTGACCGCCGTGGTCAAGGGCGGCCCCGGCAAGTGGGCGATTCGCGGCGGAAATGCCCAGTCCGGCGGCGTTTCGACGTTCTACAGCGGACAGCGGCCGAATGTCTCCGGCTACAACCCGATGCACAAGGAAGGCGCGATCATCCTCGGCATCGGCGGCGACAACAGCAAGGGCTCCGCCGGCACCTTCTACGAGGGCGTCATGACCTCCGGCTACCCCTCGGACGCCACCGAGAACTCGGTGCAGGCGAACATCGTGGCGGCCGGATACCGCTGAACCCGCACGGAACCGGCGAACCGGGCGTAGCGTCACAGGCACCATGAGACGCAGGTGGACGCCGGCCTTCCGACTCAGCTGGGCCGACCAGATGGCGACGCTGCTGATGGCGGGCGTGGCCCTGGTGCCGGCCGTGATCGGCGTCGTCGCGCTGACCGGGCTCCGGTCCGACCTGCCGGTCGGGGTCGGCGCGATCACCCCGATGCCGGCGGTCATGTTCGCCGTGGTGCTCCGCTTTCGCCTGGTCAACGTGTACGTCGGCGAGGACGGCGTCCTGCTCCGGTTTCCGATGTCGACCCGGCTGCTGCCGTGGGACACCATCGCCACCGTCGACACCGTGACCTGCAACGGCGCCTTCGACGAGTTCGTCGGTGAGGAAGTGTGGTTCGACCTCACCGACGGCTCGGCCGCCGATACCCCGGTCTGCCACGCCTCGTGGCTCCGCTCCGGGTTGATGCGCACCGGAATCCGCCGCACCGTCCTCAGCCGGTACCGCTACGACGAGGACTTCGAGCGGCTGCGGGAGATCGTCCTGGAGCGCGCCGCCGGTGAGATCAAGCCCAAGCCGGCGGCCGCCCCGCCACGGGCCACCTACCTGTCGGCACGCCGCTCGGCGGCCTGGTCCAAACACGTCGACTGACCGCTTCGTGCCTACGTCCTCAGTGGTTTGACATCCAACAGTATGACGTCCGACTAATTCGAGGTACCGTCGAGGCATGGCGCGAACCCGCGAGCCGGCGCTACCGTCCTGGCTGACCTGGCGACAGCGGCCGTTCCCGGACGTCAACCTGCTGTTCCTGGCCGGGCGGCAGCCGACGCTGGTGGACAGCGGCTTCGTGGGCCACGCCGCCGAGACGGCCGAGTGGGTGCGCGCGCAGACGGATCGGCTCGCGCTGGTCGTGAACACGCACTGGCATTCCGATCACGTCGGCGGGAACGCGCTGTTGCAGGCCGGCGGTGCCGGAATCGCTGCCAGCGCCCCGGATGCCGAGGCCGTGGCGCGCCGCGATCCGGGCTGCTGCGTCGCCGAGTACCTCGACCAGCCCGTCGCACCGTACACAGTGGACTTCAGCCTGGCGGACGGGCAGGTCGTGCGGCTCGGCGACACCGACTGGGAAGTCGTCGGCACGCCGGGGCACACGACCGGGCATATCGCGCTGTGGCAACCGGACGAACGGCTGCTGGTGGTCGGGGACGCCTTGTCGGACTACGACGTCGGCTGGGTGAACCTCGCGCTGGACGGGCCCGACGCCGCCAGCACGGCGCTGAAGTCCTTGCAGCGGCTGGTGGATCTCGCGCCTCGAACCCTGCTGCCGTCGCACGGAAAGATCCCGAACGACACCGGATCGGCCCTGGCCGACGCGGTTCGGCGGGCTCAGCGCCTGGTCGATGATCCCGACGGCGCGGTCTGGTACGGCGCGCGGCGGATTTTCGCGTACGCGTTGATGATTCGTGGCGGCATTCCGGTCGACGACGTCGAGCCCTACCTGCTCGCTCGCGCCTGGTTCGCCGACGCGTCCCGGCTGCTGCGCCGGGAGGATCTCGCGGCGGAACTGGTTTCCTCGATGCTGCGCGCCGGTTCGATCGTCGCGCGGGACGGCCGACTGCGCGCCGCGGCCGAGCACACGCCGGTCGATGCCGCCGCGCTGCGGGTGCCGCTCCCCCGCGACTGGCCCCTCGGCCAGTGACTCAGCCGACGGGTTCTTCGTTGCCTCGGGCGGCGACGCAGCCGGCCAGCGCGGTCAGCGCCGCCTCCCGACCGATGTCGACGGCGGCGCGCAGGACGTCCAGGCGCCGCGCCGTGCGGCCGATGTCGGCGCTGCCGATCGGCGGCCGGATCTGAAGCGTCGCCGGGTGCGTTTCCAGCACCAGCTCCTCCTCCGCCCGGAAGACATCGTTGCGCAGCCAGGAATCGATGGTGCCGGGGGCGTGCCGGGCGAACCACCGCGACGCCACCATCCGCTCGATGCGCGAGGGCGCCGACGACGTCTCGTCCGCACGCTTGGTGCGCAGCGCGACGACGTGCGTGGCGCCCTGCGCGAGGGCGGACCTGATCGGGACCGCCTCGCTCAGCCCGGCGTCGACGTACGGGTGGCCGTCGATCATGATCGGGTCGCCGGCCAGGATCGGCATCGCGGTCGACGCCCGCAGCGCCTGCTGCACGGTGGCCTGGTCGTGGATCCGGTCGTGCAGGTCGACGGCGCGCCCGGTGATGGCGTCGGTGGCGATCGGGTGGAACTCGACCGGGTTGTCCAGGATCTCCTGGAACCCCATCGGCATGACCTGGGTGTAGACGGTGTGCACGAGGTAGCGCGTGTCCACCACCGGCTGCCGGCGCAGCGCGCGCCGCAGGCTGATCGTGGTGCCCATGATCTCGCGGTCCCACCACGCGTGCTGCGTCTTCTCGGCGCGCCCGCACAGCAGCCACGCCGCGTTCAGCGACCCGGCCGAGCTGCCGTAGACGGCGTCGAACGCCGGCAGCAGCCCCAGCCGCTCGATGGCGATCGTCATGCCGCTCGAGTACGCGCCGCGAGAGCTGCCGCCCTCGATCACCAGCGCGACGCGGTGGCCGTCGTCGCGGTGGCCCGGGGTGCTTGCGTGCTGCCTGCGGTCGCGCAGGACCTTGAGGACTTCGGCGGTCACCGCTCCTTTATACCCTGCCGGCCTAACGTCGTTCCGTATCATCGTTACGTAACGCCCGTGCTATCATGCCGGATGCCTCGGCTCAAGCAACGCACCGACGCCCTGCGGGAGCGCGCGCTGGCCGCCGCCCTGGCCGTGCTCGCCGAGGAGGGCGTGGCCGGGCTGACCACCCGGACCGTCGCCGGTCGCGCCGGCGCCTCCCTGCCGGCGATCTACGAGGTGTTCGGCGACAAGGCCGGCATCGTGCGAGAGGTGTTCTTCCACGGCTTCGCGGTGCTGGCCGACGACCTGGAGGCGCTGCCGCCGGCCGCGGACCCGATCGAGGCGCTGCGGCGGATCGCCGACACCTTCCGCCGGTTCATCCTCGCCCACCCGGCGCTGGCCCAGATCATGTTCGCCAGGCCGTTCGCCGACTTCGACCCCACCGCCGACGAGGTCAAGGCCGGCGTCCGGGTGCGCAAGGTCTTCGTCCGGCACGTCCGCGCCGCCGCCGACCTCGGCCTGCTCGCCGGCGATCCGGTCGACATCGCGCTGGTGTTCTTCGTGTTCGTCGAGGGCATGGCCGCCGCCGAGGGCGCCCAGCGGCTCGGCGGGTCGAGGCACTCGGTCAACCGGCGCTGGCGGCTCGGCCTGGACGCCCTGCTCGCCGGGTTCGGCGGTCAATCCCGACGCGCGTAGCGGCTCGGTGTCACGCCGAGCATCCGCTTGAAGTGCCGGGTCAGGTGCGATTGGTCGTAGAAGCCGACCTCGCCGGCGACCGCCCCGGCCGGCATTCCGGACAGCAGCAGCCGGCGGGCCATCTCCACGCGCCGCCCGGTCACGTAGAGGTGCGGCGGGATCGCGAAGCGTTTCGTGAACGCCCGAACCAGGTGCGCCGGGTGCACGCCCAACTGGCGGGCGGCCTCGTCGAGGGTCAGGCCGGTGGTCAACCGCTCGTCCAGCAGGTCGTGCAGGTCGTCGGCCACGCCGCGCGGCGGCGGCGTCACCGCGACGGGCCGGCGGCGCAGGTGCGTGCCGAGCCGGTCGACGATCAGCGCCAGCCGGCTCTCCGCCTCGAGGGTCTCCCCCGGCCGCGCCAGCGACCCGTGCAGGCGGCCGATCCGGTCCCACAGCAGCGAATCGGCCAGGTTCGGGCGGTCGGTGGCCGGCCCGATCAGCTCGGCGTCGATCGTGTCTTCGGCCAGGTAGATCACGCGCTTGCGGAACCCCTGCGGCCCGGCGGTCCGGCCGTCGTGCGGGACGTGCGGCGGCAGCAGCACGACCTGCGACCGGAGCGTGCCGTGGTCGTGCCGATCCAGGTCGAACCGCAGCACACCGTCGTCCAGGATCAGCAGCGTCCACACGGTATGCGTGTGCACGGGGTACGCGTGCTGCACGAAATGGGCGTGGAAGACCTCGGCGACACCAGGGACGTCGGGACGCCACGCGCTGACCGCGGATTCGCCGACCATGTTTAGAACGTACAAGACGGTGCCCTGGCGGTGGGCGACCATGTGATTTGTGTCCACCGTCGACAATCCGCGCGAAGCCGGTCCGTACCTGTACCTACTCGTCACCATGGTCCTGTTCGGGTCCGCGTTCACCAGTTCCAAGGTGGTCGTGGGGCAGCTGCCGCACGACGTGGCGGCGATGCTGCGCTTCGGCGGCGGCGCCGTCATCCTCGTGCTGCTGCTGTGTCTGCGTCCCGGTTCAGGACGCTTTTCCTGGCGGGACCTGTTTCTCGCCGGCCTGGTCGGTCTGATCGGCGTCTTCGCGTACAACTTTTTCTTCTTCTGGGGCATTTCACTGGCCCCGGCCATCGACGGCAGCGTCATCGTGCCGGTGCTGAGCCCGGTGCTGACGACCGTCGTCTTCCTGCTGACGGGCCGCGAGGGCGCCTCGCCGCCGCGGGTCGTCGGGCTCGTGCTGGGTGTCGCCGGGGCGGTGGTGTTCTTCGTCGGCATCGGGACCGGCACCTTCACTGGGTCCCGCCTGTTCGGCGACCTCATCTACCTGGTCGCGGCGGCGTGTTGGGCCGGCTACAGCATCGCGTCGAAGAGGGTGCTGAGCGGCATGGAACCGCTGCGCGCCACCACCTACGCCACCGGCGTCGGGGCACTGGCTCTGGTCATCACGGCGATCCCGACACTGTCCACAGCGGACTGGTCCACGGTTCGCACGTCCACTTGGGCCAATGTCGTCTTCCTCGCCGTCGGGCCGACCGCGGTCGCCTACCTCTTCTATTACCGGGCGTTGCGCACGGTCAGCCCCGTCACCGCGACGATCACCATGTTCTCGGTGCCGGTCTTCGGCACCGTCTCGTCGGTGCTGTTCCTCGGCGAATCCTTCACCTTGGTCCAGGTCATCGGCGCGGTGATCACGATCGCCGGCGCCCTGCTCGCCGTCACCCGGGCCAACCCCCGCGTGTCGCGCTCAGCGCGATAGCGAAATGCGGTTTCGGGCAGATTTGAGACTTGCGGCTCGTTTCTGCCTGAAACCGCATTTCGGTGTGTCTGTGAGCGCGACTCGCGGGGGCAAGGAGCACCGGTTGGCGCATGGACAGCGGCCGGTCAGCCGATAGTGTCGAGGCATGACGTCTGTGATCACCAACCAGACCGTTACGCCGCTGCTCACGGTGCCGACGCCGCAGTTCCCGCCGGGTTCGGACGTGATGGTGCGGCAGATCGAGCTGCCGCCGGGCGACCCCGGCCTCGGCCCGCACCGGCACTCCGGACCGGTCTTCGGCTACGTGCTGGAGGGCGAGATCCTGTTCGAGCTGGAGGGCGAGGCCCCGTACAAACTGAGTGCCGGCGACGCGTTCTCAGAGCCCGGCGGCGACGTCATCCACTACCAGGCGGCCAACCTGCTGTCGGATCGGCGGAGCGTGTTCGTGGCGTTCATGGTGTGCGCGCCCGGCGTCGACATGATCACCATGGTCGGCCCGGAGGAGCTGGCCGACAAGGCCGCGTCGCGGCTGCCCTACCAGGGCTGACAGACCCGCCAGGTTTGCCCGTCCGGTCCGTCGCGCGGAGGTAACCGCTCTCCGCACGTAGTGTGGCGACGGTGGAAACCGCAGTCACACTGTCCACTTCCGACGTCGAGCACGGGGATGCCGCCGCGTACTGGCGGGACCTGATCTGCGCGACGTTCGTGGAGGTCGCGGTGCGGCCGGTCGACCGGGCGGGGTTCGCCGGCCTGGCCCGGCAGACCGAGGTGGCGGGAATGAGCTTCGTGCGGCTGACCTCGCACGCCCAGCAGGTCGCCCGCACGCCGGCGTACATCGCTCGCGAGCGGGAGCATCACCTGCTGGCGAACATCCAGCTCAGCGGGCGCGGACGGCTGGTGCAGGACGACCGGCGGACAGTGCTGGAGCCGGGCTCGTTGACGTTCGTCGACAGCTCGAAACCGTACAAATTGGACTTCGAGGGAGAATTCGAGCAGCTGGTCGTGCGAGTGCCGGTGTCGATGCTGCCCCGCCGCACGCTCACCGGCGCGACGGCGGTGGCGCTCGGCGGCGACGGGCCGGGCCGGCTGGTGACAGACTTCCTGCTGGGCCTGGATCGGACGGATCCGGTGGCGGCGCGGGAGCTGGCACCGCACGCGGTTGGCCTGCTGGACACGGCGCTGGGCTGGGCGGCCGGGCGGACCGACGGCCCGCAGCTCGCGATCACCCGCGAACGCGTGCGGCGGTTCATGCGCCGACACGCGTCCGATCCAGGGCTGGACGCCGCGGCAGTGGCGGCGGCCTGCGGGATCTCGCGGCGCACGCTGTTCCGCGCCCTGGCCGACGACGAGCCGTTCACGTCGCTGCTACGCCGATACCGGGTGGAACGGGCTCAGCAGATGTTGCTGTCCAACCCGCGCCGCTCCCTCGCCGCGGTCGCCGCCGAGTCGGGATTCGCCGGCACGACGCAGCTGCACCGCGCGTTCCAGCGGGTCACCGGCGACACTCCGGGCTGCTACCGCAGCAGTTCCCTGACCTTCGCCACGAACTGCGGCGGCGCCGGCGGCGTGGGCCCGGAGACGACCCTCGCCAGCCCCACGTCGTAACGCGGCCCCACGCCGGGATCGATCACCTCGTGCCCGTCCGACCGGAGCTGGGCGACGTTGCGCTGGACGGCCGGTTTGGCCCACATCTGCGCCGACATCACCGGGAAGAACGCGACCGGGGAGGCGCTTTCCAGCACCGTCGTGGCGACGAGGTTCGGCGCCGCGCCGGTGGCCGCGGCCGCCAGCAGGTTCGCGGTGGCCGGCAGCACCACGTACAGATCGTGGTCCTCGGCCAGGGTGACGTGGTTGTCCCGGGCCCAGGTCCGGGGATCGTCGCCGGTGACGACCTGGTCGGCGAACAGGCCCATGGTGGACGCCGGCAGGAACGTCGTGGCGGTGTGTGTCATGAGAACTGTGACGGTGCCGGTGAACTCCGCCCGCAGCGCGGACAGGAACACGGGCAGGAGGGCGACGGCGCCGGAGCCGCCGGCTCCGATGAGCAGGCGGCCGCCGAACGTCGGATTGTCGGACATCGATCTTCCCGGAGGTCGTGGCTGGTGGTACGACGCCATCCTCGGCCGGGCGCCGCGGCACCGAGTGACGATTCGTGCCGGGGCGAGCAACAGTCCGCGCCACCGACACAGTTCGCCGACGGCCGTCGCTGGGCTGTACCATGACGCGATGAGGGCCCGGTCACTGGTGTTCGACCTGTTCGGCGACTACCTGCGCTATCGGGGCGGCGCGGTGCGGCTCCGCGCCCTGGTGGCGCTGATGGAGTGTTTCGCGGTGCCGGAGGCGACGACCAGGGTCGCGGTGACCCGGCTGCGCAAGGAGGGCTGGCTCGACGCCGAACGGCAGGGCCGCGAGACCGTCTACTCGCTGACCGAGGCCGCCTGGGAGATGCTCGACGAGGGCCGCGAGCGGATCTTCGGCCGGGTCACCGAGCCGTGGGACGGCATGTGGCACATGGTGATCTACCAGGTGGCGGAGACCAGCCGCGGCACCCGCGAGCAACTGCGCAAGCAGCTGGCCTGGCGGGGCTTCGGCCCGCTGTCGCCGGGCGTCTGGCTGAGCCCGCACGACCGCAGCGAACAGGTGCGGTCGGCGTTCGCGGACGATCCGGCGGTCACCATCGACGTGTTCTCGTCCCGCTCGGCGGGACAGGCGGCGGACCGGGACATCGCCGCCCGGGCCTGGGACCTGCCCGGACTCGACGGCGAGTACGCCGAGCTGCTGCTGACCTACGAGCCGCGGCTGGCCGCCTACCGGGCCGGCGAACTGCACGGCGCCGCGGCCCTCGTCGAACGCATGACGCTGGTGCACGATTATCGGCAGATCCCGTTCCGCGATCCCGACCTGCCGTACGAACTGCTGCCGGCCGACTGGGTCGGCCGCGAGGCGCACGAGGTGTTCCTGGAGGCGCACAGCCTGCTCCGACGCCCGGCGGAGGCCTGCGTCGACGCCCTGCTGGCCAGCCAGGAACAATAACGAATTCTGGACGGCCGTCGCGAGAGCGTTGTACTTTCGACAGTGTTCCGCCGAACTGAGGAGCGTCGATGCGTATCGCTGTCGCGGGCGGTGGGCCCGGTGGACTGTTCTTCGCCACGCTGATCCGGCGCGCCGATCCGTCGATCGAGGTCACCGTCTTCGAGCGCAACCGGGCCGACGACACCTTCGGCTTCGGCGTGGTCTTCTCCGACCGGACGCTGGAGGCCATCCACGCGGCGGACCCGGTGGTGCGCGAGGCGCTGGCCGAGCACGGCCGGCACTGGGACACCATCGAGGTCCGGCTCAAGGGTGAGCGCATCCGCTGCGGCGGCAACGGCATGGCGGCCATCGTCCGCCGCACCCTGCTCGGCCTGCTCCAGCAACGAGCCCGCGAGGCCGGCGCGCAGCTGCGGTTCGCCCACGAGGTGAGCCTGGCCGACCTGGCCGGGTACGACCTGGTCGTCGCCGCCGACGGCGCCGGCTCCCGGATCCGCGAGCAGCTGGCCGCCGGCCTGGACACCGGCGTCGACACGGCCACCGCGAAGTTCATCTGGTTCGGCACCGACCACGTCTTCGACGGGCTGACCTTCGTGCACGAGCGCGGCCCGGACGGGGTGTTCGCGGTGCACGCGTACCCGATCTCCGACCAGATGTCGACGTTCATCGTGGAGACCGACGAGGAGTCCTGGCGGCGGGCCGGCCTCGACGAGTTCGACACCGGCCGCCCGCCCGGCGAGAGCGACCTGATCAGCAAGGCCTACCTGGAGAAGCTGTTCGCCGAGCAGATCGACGGGCGGCGGCTGCTGGTCAACAACTCGCGGTGGGGCAACTTCCGCACCCGCCGGACCCGCCGCTGGCACACCCTGGAGCCGGTACCGGTCGCGTTCCTCGGCGACGCGGTGCACACCGCGCACTTCTCGGTGGGTTCGGGCACGAAGATGGCCATGGAGGACGCCGTCGCGCTCGCCAATGCCCTTGCCGCCACCGGAGACCTGCCTCAGGCACTGGCCGCGTACGAGGCCGCCGCGCAGCCGTCGGTGCAGAAGATCCAGCAGTCGGCGCGGCCGAGCCTGGCGTGGTGGGAGCACTTCGGCCGGTACCACACCGAGTTCGAGCCGTGGCAGTTCGCGTACCACTTCCTGTCGCGCAGCATCACCGACTCACGACTGTCCAAACGGGACTTGGAGTTCGTGGTGTCGACCCACCGGGCGTGGGAGAGCCGGCACGGCGCGCCGCCGCTGGACACGCCGTTCGAGCATCGCGGCTGGCGCTCGCCGAACCGACTCGTCCGGCTGGCCGACCTCGACCTGCCGCTGGTTTCGACGCCGCTCCCAACGCCTTGGGGCGCAAGCATTGCCGCGCCGGACACCGAGGCCGGGCTCCTCCGCTGCTTCGAGACGTTGGCCGAGCTCGCCGCCGCCGAGCCGGTGCTCGTCGCCGTGCACGGCGGCACGCCGCTGACCCGGACCCTGTTGTGCGAACAGGCCCGGCTGCACGAACACGTGCCGGCGCTGCTCGTCATGCCCGACGCCGATCGCGACCGCGCGGTCACCACCATCCTGTCCGGCCGGGCGGATCTCGTCGGGGTGCCGGCATGATCGACCACACCGTGCCCTGGCCGGAGGACGTCGCCCGCGAGTACGTCGCCGCCGGCTACTGGGCGGGCGTCCCGCTCGGCACCCTGCTGCGGCAGGCGGCCGCCCTCCACCCGGAAGCACCGGCGCTGATCGACCCGGTGGCCGGTATCCGGTTCACGCACGCCGAGCTCGCCGACCGTGCCGACGCCTGCGGCGAACGGCTGCTCGACCTCGGTCTCCGGCCTGGTGACCGGATCGTCGTGCAACTGGGCAACGGCTGGGAATTCGTCGTGCTGACGATGGCCTGCCTGCGTACGGGCATCGTGCCGGTGATGGCGCTGCCCGCGCATCGCCGGGCGGAACTGTCCTACCTGGCGCGGCATTCCGAGGCCACCGCGATCGCCGTGCCCGACCGGCTGCGGGACTTCGACCACCAGCGGCTCGCTCACGAGCTGGCCGCCGACGTGCCGGGGCCGTGGCGGGTGTTGGTAGCCGGCGAGGCGGAACCCGGCAGCGTCGACCTGCGGGCGCTGTGCGCGCCGGGGGCCTCGGCCGGACGGCTGGGCGGGCTGGCGATCGACAGCCGCGACGTCGCGGTGTTCCTGCTTTCCGGCGGCACCACCGGTTTGCCGAAGTTGATCGCCCGCACGCACGACGACTACGCCTACAACGCCCGTGCCAGCGCGGAGGTCGCCGGCGTGGACGCGGACACGGTGTACCTGATCGGTCTGCCGGCGGGGCACAACTTCCCGCTCGCCTGCCCCGGCATCCTCGGCACCCTGCTGGCCGGCGGCCGCGTCGTCACGCTGCCGTCACCGGAGCCGGTCCGCGCGTTCGAGACGATCGCCGCCGAGGGCGTCACCCACACCGCCCTCGTGCCCGCGGTCGCCGGCCGCTGGCTCGATCACGCCCACCAGCACGGCAACGCCCAGCTCACCACCCTGCGCGTGCTCGAGGTCGGCGGCGCACGGCTGGCCGACCAGCTCGCGGCCCGGATCACCGACACCCTCGGCGCCACCCTGCAACAGGTGTTCGGCATGGCCGAGGGGCTGCTCAACTTCACCCGTCTCGACGACCCCGCCGAGATCATCCACACCACGCAGGGCCGGCCGGTGAGCCCGGCCGACGAGGTGCGGCTGGTCGACGAGTTCGACCGGGACGTCCCCGACGGCGAGCCGGGATCGCTGCTCACCCGCGGCCCGTACACGCCGCGCGGCTACTACAGGGCCCCGGAGCACAACGCCAAGGCCTTCACCGCGGACGGCTGGTACCGCTCCGGCGACATCTGCCGCCGTACCCCGGGCGGGTATCTCATCGTCGAGGGCCGGGACAAGGACATGATCAACCGGGGCGGTGAGAAGATCTCCGCCGAGGAGGTGGAGAACCTCGTCTACCAACTGCCGTCGGTCGCGCAGGTCGCCGCGGTCGCCATGCCCGACCCCGACCTCGGCGAACGGGTCTGCGTCTACGTCGTGCCGCGTCCCGGCGCGACGGTGACGCTGACGCAGATCCAGGAGTCCATGGAGCACGCGGGGGTGGCGCGGTTCAAACGGCCCGAACACCTCGTGCTGGTGGCGGAACTGCTCACCACCAAGGTCGGCAAGATCGACAAGAAGGCGCTGCGGGCGGACATCGCCGCCCGGCTGGGCTAGCCCAGATCGTCGGCGATGCCCTTGGTGGCAATGGAAAGCGCGGTGACCCAGTCCGCGAGGGCGGAGCGGTCGAAGCGGATCGCCGGCATGGCGATGGCCAGCGCGGCCACCGGCACGCCGTTCGCGTCGACGACCGCCCGGCCGATCGCCGTGAGGCCGGCCTCGGTCTGCTGGTCGTTGACGGCATACCCGCGCCGGCGCACCACCGCGAGGTCGCGACGCAGCCGGTCGAGATCGGCCTGCGGGTAGCGCGCGGCGACCTCGCGGGGCGGCAAGGCGGCGAGCATGGCTCGGCCGCCGGAGCTGTCCTCGGCCGGCAGCGTCCGTCCGACCCGGTCGCCGACGCGAAGCACCCGCGCGGATTCCACCGTGGCGACGATCCGGGCCTCGGCGCCGACCAGCACCGTCAGGTTGATCGTCTCGCCGGTGGCCTCGCGCAGCCTTTCCATGTGCGGCAACGCGACCCGGTGCAGCGGCGCGACCGGGGCGGTTTCCGCCGGACGGAGCACTGCGCCGGGCCGGTAGCGGCGGTCCTCGTCCTGCACGGCGAAATCCCGGTACACCAACATGGTCAGCAGGCGATGCGCGGTGGACACCGACACTCCCAGCCGTTCGGCGGCATCGGTGACCCGCAACACGCCCTCCTGCTGCAACAACGCGGCGAGTTGCAGGGCGTGATCGACCGAGGCGATGGAGTACGGCGGCTTGTTCCTCACAGCAGAAAACCCTATCCCCACGGGAGGAAAATCAGCACCATGAAGTCATGACGACGCTCGAGACGGACCTGGCCGACCTGTATCGCGGCTTCGCGTCGGAGCGTCTCATTCCACTGTGGACGGAGATCGGCGACCTGATGCCGCCCGAACCCCGTTCCCGGGCGCAACCGCACCTGTGGCGGTGGCAGACGCTGCTGCCGCTGGCCGAGCGGGCCGGCGAGCTGGTGCCGGTCGGCCGCGGCGGCGAGCGCCGGGCGATCGCGCTGGCCAATCCCGGCCTCGACGGCGCACCGTTCGCCACGCCGACGCTGTGGGCGGCGATCCAGTACCTCAACCCGCGCGAGGACGCGCCGGTGCACCGCCACACCCAGAACGCGTTCCGGTTCGTCGTCGAGGGCGAGGGCGTGTGGACGGTGGTGGACGGCGACCCGGTGGCCATGCGGCGCGGCGACTTCCTGCCGCAGGCCGGCTGGCACTGGCACGGCCACCACAACGTCTCCGACCGCCCGATGGCGTGGATCGACGGCCTGGACATCCCGTTCCAGCACTTCGCGGGCGCCACGTTCTTCGAGACCGGCCCGGCCGAGGTCGACACCCGCGAGGCGCCGGACCGGTCCCGTTCCGAGCGGCTGTGGGGCCACCCGGGGCTCCGGCCGCTGACGCACCTCTCCCCCACGCCCGCCACGCCGCTGCTGGCATATCGTTGGGAACACACCGATCGCGCGCTGGCTGACCAGCTGGCGCTGGAGGCCGAGGGCGTCAAGGCCACCGTCGAGCCGGGGCATGCCGCCGTCCGCTACGCCAACCCGACCACCGGCGACGACGTGCTGCCGACCATCCGCACCGAGTTCCACCGCCTCGCTCCGGACACCGCCACCGCGAGCCGCCGGGAAGCGGGATCGTCGGTGTACCAGGTGTTCGACGGCGCCGGGGCGATCACCGTCGCAGACCGGCGCTGGACGGTCGAGCGCGGCGACCTGTTCGTCGTGCCGTCCTGGCAGCCGCTGACCATGGCCACCGACCGCGGCCTGGACCTGTTCCGCTTCAGCGACGCCCCGATCCTCGAACGCCTGAACCTGCACCGCACCCGGGAGGACCAGCCGTGAAACTCGCCACCGTCCGCATGCCCGACGGCGGCACGCGAGCCGTCGAGGTCACCGAAGCCGGCTACGTCGACCTCGGCGCGCCCGATGTCGGCGCGTTGCTGGCGTCGTCCGCCTGGGAGGCCGGCGATCTGGTGCCGCGTCACGAGTTGGCGCCGGTCGTGCCGCGCCCGGGCAAGCTCTTCTGTGTGGGATTGAACTACCGCAACCACATTCTCGAGATGGGCCGCGAACTGCCCGAACACCCCACGCTGTTCGCGAAGTTCGCCGACGCGCTGATCGGGCCCCGCGACACGATCGCGCTGGCGCCGGAGTCGACCGCGGTGGACTGGGAGGCCGAGCTCGCGGTGGTGATCGGCAGGACCGTGCGCCGCGCGTCCGAGGAGGAGGCGGCCGAGGCCATTGCCGGGTTCACCGTGCTCAACGACGTCACCATGCGGGATTGGCAGTACCGGACCAAGGAGTGGTTGCAGGGCAAGACCTTCGAGTCGACCACGCCGATCGGGCCGGTGCTGGTGACGCCGGACGAGCTGCCCGGCGGGGTGCGGCCGCGGCTGGTGATGACGTGTTCCGTCAACGGCGAGGTGATGCAGAAGACCGACACGTCCGACCTGGTCTTCGACCCGGTGACGCTGGTGCGGTACATCTCCACGATCGCCACCCTGCGGCCCGGAGACGTGATCGCCACCGGCACGCCCGGCGGCGTCGGCCACGCTCGCACGCCCGCCCGCTACCTCGCGGACGGCGACGTGCTCGTCACCGAGATCGACGGCATCGGCCGCCTGGAGAACGTCGCGAGAACCGCATGAAGAGTCGCGAGTGGACGGACGTCGGCACGAAGCTGTTCCTGGCCACCCTGGACGGCCTCGCCGACGCCGAGCTCGACGCCCCGAGCCTGCTGCCGGGTTGGTCGCGGCGGCACGTGGTGGCGCACGTTCACCACAACGCCGAGGCGCTGCGCCGGCTGGTGAGCTGGGCCGAGACCGGCGTGGAGAACCGGATGTACGCCAACCCCGAGCAGCGGGCCGCCGAGATCGAGGCCAGCGCTGTGCTGCCGGCCGCCACCCTGCGCGCGCTGGTGACGCATTCGGCGGACCGGCTCGCCGCCGATTTCGACGCGCTGCCGGCGGAGGTGTGGTCGCACAAGGTGATCACCGCGCAGGGACGGACCGTGCTGGCGGTGGAGATCCCGTGGATGCGGGCGCGGGAGGTCGCCGTGCACGCCGTCGACCTGGACGCCGGCGCCGGATTCGCCGACCTGCCGAACGATCTCACCGCCGCGCTGGTGGCCGACGCCGTCGCCAAGCAGAACACCCACGGCAACCTGCCCGGCCTCGCCGCCTGGCTCACCGGCCGCACGGCCGAGGCCCCGTCACTCGGCCGGTGGCTCTGACCTCCTGCCCGAAGATGCAATACCGCTGGTAGAGGACTGTTTTGCCGGGAAAACCCGGTTGACCGGCGGCGGTCGCCGCGCTGTCATGGCGTCATGACCGGCATCGAACTACCCGAGCACGTGCGCGCCAACCGCGAGTACTGGGACGCGACCGCCGACCGCTGGGTGGCGGCCGGCGAGCGGTCGTGGGCCCAGGACGAGCCGACCTGGGGCGTCTTCCACGTCCCGCAGCGCGAGGCCCCGCTGCTGCCGGACGAGGTGGACGGCATGGACACCATCGAGCTCGGCTGCGGCACGGCGTACGTCAGCGCCTGGCTGGCCCGGCGCGGCGCGAAGCCGGTCGGCATCGACAACTCGGAGCGGCAGCTGGCGACGGCGCGGCGGCTCCAGGACGAGCACGACCTGCATTTCCCGTTGCTGCACGGCAATGCCGAGCAGGTGCCGTACGCGTCGGCCTCGTTCGACCTGGCTGTCAGCGAATACGGCGCGGCGATCTGGTGCGATCCCTACGTTTGGATCCCCGAGGCCGCGCGGCTCCTCCGTCCCGGCGGGCGCCTGGCCTTCCTGTGCAACAGCGTGGTGTCGGTGCTGTGCGCGCCGGACGACGAGAACGAGCCGCCGACCGAGCGCATGCTGCGCCCCCAGCTCGGCCTGCACCGGACGCCCTGGCCCGAAGGCTCCGTCGACTTCCACCTCGGGCACGGCGACATGATCCGGCTGCTGCGCCGCAGCGGCTTCGAGATCGAGGACATGATCGAGATCTTCGCCCCCGAGGGCGCGGCCGACTCGGCCTTCGGCTACGCGCCGGCGGGCTGGTCCCGGCAGTGGCCCGTCGAGGAGATCTGGAAGGCGCGGCGGGTCTGAGAGTCGGCCGGTCCCGGCGCCCGGCCGACTCCCCTCACGCCTTGGCCACGAGGTCCCGGACGGCGGGCGCGACCTCGTCGGCGAACCGACGGATGAACTCCGGGTCGTCCGATGCGGTCGGCCGCCGGCAGGGCCTCCGGCGGCAGGAACGGCGAGCTCGGGATCCAGCCGTCGCCGATCGCGCCGACCACCCCGAGCATGCGCGGTCGGTACGCGCCGAGCCAGATGCCGATCTCCTGCCGCTCCCCAGCCCCAGCTCGAACCGCCCGCCGCTGAGGATGTCCAGCGACGCCGCGGTGCGGGCCGGCACGGCCGGCGGCCGCAACGGCAGGTTCATCGGGTTGGACAGCACCGTGACGCGCCGGGTCCGGGCCACGATGGTCGACAGCAGCGTGACGGTGTCCAGGCGGTGCGGCCAGTACGGGTGGTCCGACAGCGCCACGACGTCCAGCCCGACCAGCTCCGCCAGGCCGACGACGTCCTGCGGGCGGGCGGCGCTCTGGTGGAGCACCGCCCCGAACCGCACCCTCATTGCGATCCGCCGATGCGTGCCGGTGTCACCGTGCCGTGCACTCGCTGGGCGTACGCCGCGAAGGCCTGCGCGGAGGCGTCACCGATGACCGAGCCGACCTCCGGCGGCAGCGTCGCGATGATGTCCCGGACGGTGTCGGCGTCCGCCTCGTACGACATCAGGCCGAACATCAGTGCCATCTGCTCCGGCGGCACGTCCTGCGCGCCGTCGGCGATCATCGCGGCCCACTCGGCGGCGGTGATGTGCCGCTCGATCAGCGGCAGCGCCTCGGCCTCCTCGGTGGCGAGGTGCTCGACCAGCCGGGTGTGCAGCTCCTTCACGGTGTCGGCCACCGCCGCGCCCAGCCCCGGGTCGGCGGTGACGCGCCACTGGGCCAGCTCGGCGCGCAGCTCGTCCACGAGCTTGTCGATCGCCCCGTGCTGCTCCTCCATCACCTGCACGATCGGGCCGGCCTCGCTCGCCCGCTCCAGCAGCTTGGGCCAGATGTGCTTGTCCTCGCCCTGGTGGTGGTGCTCGAGGACGCTGTCCACCAGCGTGAGGTGGTCGGCGACGATCGCCGCGCGTTCGACGTCGCCGGCCGCACCGCGGACGAGGTCCGCGGCGAGACCGATCTCGCGGCGGAACATGATGTGCGCCATGTACATGTCCCGCACGTCGGCAAGGGGTTCGTTGCTCATGATGGTTTTCCCGCTTTTCCCGTAACGAACTGTGCAATTCGAACGCTAACAGGGAATCGCGGATCCCGCCCGGGTCTGTCCGCGATGCGAATTCCGTTAGCCGCGAAGCGTACTCAGCGGCTTCTGCCCGTATTTCGCCTCGTGCGCCGCGGCGAATCGACCGAGGTGGGCGAAGCCCCAGCGGCGCGCCACCGACGCCACCGATTCCACGTACGGATCCGCCGCGCGCAGCTCCTCGTGCGCGCGCCGCAGCCGGATGTCGCGGACGTACTCCATCGGCGACATGCCCAGGTGCTGCTGGAATGCCTTCTGCAAGGCGCGGGGACCGACCCCGCACCGCTCCGCCAGCTCCGACAACGTCAGCGGGGCCAACGGGTCCGACTCGATCACGTCGATCGCCGCCCGTACCGATGCGGGCCGTGCCGTCGCCAGCGGCACCTCCTGCGACTGCGTCGCCGCCAGCACGAAGCCGTTGAGCATGCTGTCCGCCAACGGCGCCGCCACCAGCGGCTGCGACAGCAGGCTGTCCCCCGCCGCCAGCTGACGGTTCACCGACAGCAGCAGGTTCGCCCAGCTGCGGCCGTAGCCGTCGCGGGTGTTCATCACCGGGTCGAAGCGCCTCCGGCCACCCAGCCGGGCGACGGCCCGCTCCACCGCCGACAGGTCCACCCGTACGCACAGCGCCCGATACCCCGCCGGCCACCGCCCGTGGAACGGTCCCCCGCCCGGCAGGTACACCGCCGTGGACATGTTGTTCACCATCATGTCGACGCCCCGGTGCCGTGACTCGAAGCGGCCCGCGATGGGTAGGTGGATGAAGAACCCGGTGCCCACGTCGTCGCAATCCAGGCGCAGTTCCCCGCCCATCCACACCTCGCCGATCGCGATCGGCCCCACTTCCGCCGACCGATAAGTCGACGTCGTCACGTCGTCCTGCGGCACCGTTTCAATTGTCGACGACCGCAGATACATCGGCTTTCCTCCGAATTCCCCACCCGAGGCGGAGTCTACGGCTGCCCCGATCCCCGGCAACCCGCCCCGATCGAATCACCCGACAGAACTGCCCGCTTATCCGATCCGGTGAGCCGAAGCTGACGGGTTGTGCCCGTCCAACAACCCGAGGTATTCCTCGGTCACGGCGGCCACCAACGCCGGATCCATCCGGGTCAGCTCCCGCACCGACCGCGACCAGTGGCCGAGCCGCAGCGTCGTCGCCAGCAGCCGCCGGACCCGACCCGGGGCGAACTCGGCGATCCCGAGCAACGCCGTGACGACGTCCTCGGACCGGTCACTCGCCGACCGCGCCAGCCTCTCCGCCCGGTCCAGATCCCCCAACCGCGCCACCGTCCTCGCCAGCGCGATCATCGCGTCGGCCTGCCACCTGTCGGTCAAGGCCCGCGCAACGGGCTCCGCCGCGTCGACATGGCCCGCTGCGGCGGCCACACTTGGGATGTCGCGAAGGGCCCAGCGACGCGTCCTGGCGTTGTGAATGTCCACTGCGATCACCCGTGCCTGGTCAACCAGACCAGCCGCCGCCACCTCCCGGGCCGCCGCCGCCCGCGCCCGATCCTCGTTGCGAGGGTTGGGCAAGGACGCCATCAGGTCACCCGCCCGCTCGTACCGCCCGCCGAGGACGTGCCGTGCCGCAACCTGGCCGATGGCCGTGATGAGCCGATCCTCGTCGGCCAACGAGCAGGCGGCCGGATCGATCTGGCGGACGAGGTCCTCGGCGCGGTCGACATCGCCCGCGGCGGCCGTGGCGTCCGCCAGTGCGATGAGGATCGACATCTGGCGGCGTGGTTGCCCTGCCATGTCGGCGAGGGGCTCGAACTGACCGATGAGCTCACCTGCAAGGTCGCTGTCGGCCTTGATCAACGCGGCCAGCGCCATCGCTCGAAGGTCCGCGCAGGTGATCAGATTGGCCAGCACCCGCGCCTCGCGAATGTCGGTCGGGGCGGCGGCCTCCACAATCGCGAGCAGGGCGGCCTGGCGGTGAAAGGGCATGTCGATTCGGGTCGCGACGGCTTCGGCCCGCCCGATGTCGCCCGAGGTCGCGATCGCCTTGGCGACCGTCGTGAGCGCTGACGCGCGGTCAAACGGATTCAGGATCGCGGCGGCGAGAAGCGCGGCGCGACCGGTGTCGTGAGCGACCGCTCTTGCCACGTCGTCCTTGTCCACCATCGCCTGGTCCCGCGGTTCGAGTCTCCGCGACTTCGCCTCCAGGTGCCACGACAAGACGGTCACGGCGCTGGCATGCCAGAAGCCTGCCGTTGCGGATAGCCGTTCCTCCAGCGCCACAACGAGATCTGACTCGGCGAACAATGCGATCTCACCGACCAACGTCGCAATCCGATCGTAGGCCGCTCCTGAGTCGGTAACCGAGCCGGCCAGCCGCAGCGCGTTCTCGGCCAGTCGCTCGGCGTCCTCCATGCGTCCGGATTTGACGCACCGCACGGCCACGTCAGTCACCAGGTCGGCTCGCGCGGACACGTCTTCGATCTCGTTCGCATAGCCCGTCGCCGTCGGGATGTCACCGGTTGCCAGCGCGGCCGCCACGACGGCCCGGAACGCCTTCTTCTTCTCGTACGCCTCGCCGATCTTGTGGGCCACATCCGCCGCGAGCCGAAGCCGGCCGACTGCGGCCAATCCCTCGCACAACTGGACCGACGCACGATCCCGCCAGAATCCGTTAGTGATCAATTCCAACGCCGACGTCGCCGCCTCGATGAACTCCGACGCACGAGACGAGTCCCCCTGCATTATCGCGACCAACGCGGACACCCGCGATTCCGCGATAGTGATGTCACTGAGGAGCGCCTCGGCCCGTCCGAACTCGCCGGCCGCGACAAACATCCGCACGGCCTCCGCCAACGCTGACGAACGCGTGACTGGGTCGTCGTCGGAGCGGGCGAGCGATTCGACTCGGCTGGCAATCGCAGCGGTCCGGCGAGCGTCGGACTCGACCGCACGGCGCGCCACCATGGCGAGCAGTTCGACCTGGTCCGACGTACAGTCGGCCGTGCGCGCCAACTCCTCGGCACGATCGAGTTCACCCTTCCCCACCAACGCGGATACGACCACTTGCCGACCGACTTTCCTGTAGACCCGGTCTTCGCACATCGCCACGATCGCAATCGCGCCGTCGAACTCGCCCAGTCGCAGCGCCAGTCTCACCAACTCGTACAGCGCGCTCGACCGCTGGCGGCGGTCGGCGATCGCGTTCGCCGAAGCCAGGCGTTCGTCCAGGTCTTCCGGAGTGTCCGACCGATCCGGCGGCCGCGGCCGCGCAGCCCTCCGCGCGCGCACCCCTGAGAAGGTCATCACCTCCTCCGTCGCGCGAGCGACGGGGGCGCCAGCCCGCCTGGCTTTGGCGGTCGAGAGCTCGATGAGGCCCGAGTCGCGGAAGTACGTGTCCTCGATCGCGGCGACGAGGTCCACGGCTCGTTCGACGTCGTCGGCCGCCAACGCCGCCCGCGCCACCGTCAGAAGGGCCACGTCCCGCTGCGTGCGATCGGTCAGGCAGCGGGCCAGGGCGTCGGCTCGGGCCAACCGTCCCAGCTTGGCGAAGATGCCGGGCAGGTCGCCGGGGACGTGCCGGTTGCGCTCGGTGAGACGGTCGTGGTGCATGGCCAGGCAGACTGCAGTCAGCAGGTCTGGTTCGTCGGCGTCGAGCACCGTCTCCCTGCACGAGGCGATCTGCGACAGGGCGACAGCGTCACCGCCGGTGCGGTCGCGCAGCCAGTTCTGACGATTCAGGTCGGTGGCCAGAGCCACCATGCGGGGTAAGTCGTCGATGGCCTGGAGCAGGCGGAAGTAGCCACGCACGAGGTAGTCGGGGGTGTCGGCGGACCAATCCTGGCTGTCGGCCCAGCGGCACACCTGGTCGCGGAGTTCACCGAGCCGCTTGGGGCCGAGGAACTTCACGGCGCCGACCTGGAGTTCCTCGTGGGCGAGGATGTACAGCGCGGATTCGGGGTCGCCACCGTCGGTGCTGAGGCGGCTGCTGAAGGCCCGGCCGGCGACGGTGCGCAGGTGGTCGGCGACCTCCCACGGTTGGACGTCACCCGAGGGTGAGATCAGCTGCGCGAGGTCGGCGGCGCTGAGGCCGCCGCCGGCGGCCACGACGAGTCCGAGCAAGGCCTTGTCACGGTCGTCGCCGCCGAGCAGCCGCTTGAGGGCCCGTTCGGCCCCGCGTCGTTCGACGGCGGCCTGCGGCGAGCGGTCAAGCACACGAACCACGGCGGGGTCGCGGAGGGGATGGTGATCGGAGACGTCCTCGGGAATGGGCGGATGGGGCCGGCCTGCGACGATGATCCGCATGCCTGGCTCCGGATCCTCGGGCAGCAGGGCGGCGATGCTGTGGGTGTCGCTACCTCGGTCCTCGTCGAGCCCGTCGACCACGAGGACCAGGCGTTGGCCACGGCTCGCGCAGTCGTGGGTGGCCTGCCTGAACATGCCCAGCAGATGTGTCTCGACGGTCGGGCCGCTGACCTGCGGCAACGGCTGCCGGAGCAGGTCGGCGAGCTGCTCGACGACCACGGAGAGGAAAGCTCCCCGGTCGTTCTGGTCGGCGAAGCGGGCGGTGATGAAGAACGACACCACCCGCACGCCGGGGGGCGGGTGCAGGACGAAGGTCGCCAGCAGCGCGGACTTGCCGGCCCATGCGGGGGCCTGCCACCACTGGTACGGCGACGGGACGGCCGGGGCGGTGCAGAAGCGCGCCAGTTCCGCCAACTCACGGCCGCGGTCGTGCAGGGTCGCCGGGGCGATGCGCCGGACCTGGTCCTTGTAGTGCGATTGGGCCGTGCCCCCGCGACCGAGGTGCACGCCGCTGATGTCGTTGTGGGAGTCCCCCGTCACGGGGTCCAGTGTGTCAGTTGGTGACGAGGTGCAGGGTCTTGCGGCGCTGCGCCCGGACGACGGACAGGCGGGGGTAGAGGCCGCGGGCGGGGGCGATCTCGACGGACTCGAACTCGGGGAAGTGCTCCAGCACGCCGGCGTAGCCGAGCATCGAGGAGATGTCGATGATCAGAAGGCGGCCGCCGGGGCGCAGGACGCGGGCGGCCTCGCGGAGGGTGCGGATCTGGGCCTCGCGGTCGCCGAGATTGTGGATGGCGAGGGTGGCGGAGACCAGGTCGAACGAGGCGTCGGGGAAGGGCAGCTGCTGGAAGTCGCCGGTGACGAGCTCGACGCGCTCGGCCAGCCCCTCGGCCCGCATGTTGGCCTCGGTGGTGCGCAACGCGTTGCCCGACTGGTCGACCTGCCGCCAGAGGTCGATGCCGACGATGCGGCCCTTGCCGGGCAGCCGACGGCCGAGGACGGCGAGCAGCTGGCCGGTGCCGGGGCCGAGGTCCAGCACATCGGCGTCGGCGGACAGGCCGGCGGCAGCGATCTCGGCGGCGAACAGCTTCTCCTTGCCGCGGGTGCTGGTGTAGAAGCGAAGCGCGGCCTCGGAGCCGGTGACGACGGCGTAGGCCAGGGCGAAGGCCTCGATGGCGAAGGCGACGAGGCCGTCGAAGACGCCGAGCGTGACGGCGCCGACGACAAGGCCGGCGAGCGCCTGGGCGGAGAGCCGGCGGACGGTGCCCGGCGCGTCGATCCCGTAGCGTGACATGGACATCTGGATTTCACACCCTTCCCGACCCGGCCTCGACGACCGGAGTGTCGTACAGGCCGGCATCCTCCAGCCGGCGCAGCGCGTGGTAGTCGGCCTCGATCCGCTCGGGATCGTCGGACATCAGGTAGACGTAACCGGGCGACCCCATCAGGTCCACGGTGGGCGGCATGGAGAGCCCGGCCGGAATGGTCAGCAGCACCTTGTGAAACGACGGCAGGGCACGCACTGCCGCCAGTCGCTCCTCGGAAGGCGCGACGCCGTCACGGGGGTTGATCAGCGACACGTACCGGAGATGGCGGCGAATCTGGTACGTGTCAACGAGTTCGTCCGGACGGGCGATGGCCCGCGCGAGGACCTCGATCTGGTTGGTGCCCAGGCACTCCGACACGACCTCCGGCAGGTGCGAGCCACCTGGACGAGCGGCGGACTCCACCAGCACAGGTCCGGACGAGGTCAGCATCACCTCGGTGTGCGAGGAACCGTTGCGCACCTCCAGGGCGTCCAGCACCTGAAGTGTGTACGCGGCAACGGAAACAGCAGCCGGATCCGAAGCGGGCACGGGGTGTTCGTAGTCGTAGACGCGACGGCCGTTGCCGACGTCCCGCTTGTGGTAACGCCAAACCTCAACGACGTGATGGCGGCCCTCGACGCTGACCGTGTTGACGAAGTACTCGTCACCGACTAGGAACCGTTGCGCCAGCACGGAACCGTTCGACAGTCCGAAAAGGTCGGAAGACGCCATGATCCGACGGAAGGCCGCGCGAACTTCCGCTATGGAGGAACAGAAGTACACGTTGTCGGTGCCGGCGCTGGACCGCGGCTTGAGCACGATCGGCCAGCTCTCCTGGGCCACCGCCCAGCACACGACCGACGCCTCCGACGACGAGGCGAAGGTCGCCACGTGCGCGAGTCCGGCATCGCGCAACGCGGCGACCATCTCGAACTTGTCCCGGCGGCAGCGCGGTCGCGTCATCCCGTTGCCGGGAGTGCCGAGCGCGGCCGACAACTCGTCGGCCAGCTCGACCCCCGACTCGCAACCGGCCACCACCAGGTCCACGCCGAGCTCCCGGAGCCGGCCGACGGTGCGGGCCACGTCGCCGTCGTGCCGGATCTCCGTCGCTCCGGTATGCGCCACGGCCAGGGCGTCCATCGGGTGCTGCGACAGGACATGCACCCACTCGATCCCCTGCGCGCGCAGGGCCGCCGGCAGGAAGCGGCCGCTGGCGTGCGCGTCGACCACGGCGCAGAGCCGGACAGTGCTTGGCATGGTGCGAAACTCCTAGACGTTCACGAGCTCGGGCAGCGCGGCCAGCGACCGCTCCAGCGCCTCGTCCGACAGCGACTCGTCGGTCAGCTCGCCGGCGAAGTACTGCTGGTACGCGGCGAGGTCGAAGTGACCGTGACCGGACAGTCCGAACAGGATGGACCGGGACACGCCCTCTTCACGGCACCGCAACGCCTCCCGAACCGCGCCGAGCACCGCGTGGGTGGACTCGGGCGCGGGCAGGATGCCCTCGGTGCGGGCGAACTGCACACCGGCGGCGAAGCAGTCCGTCTGGGCGACCGCGATGGCCTCCATGACGTTCTCCTCCAGGCACCGCGTGATCAGCGGGCCGATGCCGTGCGCCCGCAGCCCGCCGGCGTGGAAACCCGGCGGCACGAAGGTGTGTCCCAGGGTATGCATCCGCACCAGCGGCGAAAGGCGCCCGATGTCGGCGAAGTCGTACGCGATGCGCCCACGGGTCAACGTCGGGCACGCCGCCGGCTCCACCGCCACCACCCGGGCCTTGCGCCCGCCGCGCAGGCCCTCGCCGATGAACGGGAACGCCAGCCCGGCCAGGTTGCTGCCGCCGCCGGCGCAGCCGACGACGACGTCCGGGTAGTCGTCGGCCAGCGCCATCTGCGCGATGGCCTCCTGCCCGATGACGGTCTGGTGCGCCAACACGTGGTTCAACGCGCTGCCGACGGTGTAGCCCAGCGTCGGATCGGCCGCGGCGGCGGCCAGCGCCTCCGAGGTCGCGATGCCGAGGCTGCCGGGGCTGTCCGGGTCCTCCGCCAGCACCGCGCGACCGGCGGCCGTCTCGATGCTGGGGCTGGCGATGCACCGGGCGCCGTAGGTCTGCATGAACGCCCGCCGGTACGGCTTCTGCTCGTAGCTGACCTTCACCATGAACACCAACGCGTCCATGCCGAACAGCTGCGCCGCCATCGAGATCGCCGTGCCCCACTGACCGGCGCCGGTCTCGGTGACCAGCCCGCGCTTGCCCGCCAGCTTGTGGTAGTACGCCTGGGCGAGCGCGGTGTTGGGCTTGTGGCTGCCGGTCGGGCTGGTGCCCTCGTACTTGTAGTAGAGCCGCGCCGGGGTCTCCAGCGCCTTCTCCAGGGCCCGCGCCCGGAACAGCGGCGTCGGCCGCCACCGGGCGTACAGTTCGCGCACCGCACCGGGAATCTCGAACTCCCGCTCGGTGCTGAGCTCCTGCTCGATCAGCTCGGCCGGCATGGTGGCGGCCATCTGGTCGGGCGTCAGCGGCTCGCCGGTGGCCGGGTTCAGCGCGGGGGCCGCGCCGCCCGGCAGGTCGGCGACGATGTTGTACCAGGTGTGCGGGTACTCGTCCGCACCGAGCGTGAACTTCACTTGCTGGGACACCCAAACCCCCTCAGTGCGCCGGTTCGGAGTCGGACTCCGCGACCAGCGAGCCGTCGGTGAGCCCGTACTGGCTGGCGAACAGGCGCGGGTGCGCCTCGCGGATCCCCTCGACCACCAGCTCATACGGGAAGTCGTCGAACTCCCCGTGCTCGTGCAGGAATTCCATGTACCGCCGCCCGGACCGGTCGTACGGGTGGTACACGCTGTCCGAGGTGCCGTAGAACTCCAGCGGTGCGATGTTGTACAGCCGGCACAGGGTCCGGTTGAACACCGGCGTCGCCCGCACCCACCGGTGGTCCAGGAACACCGAGGCCAGCGCGTGGAACCGGAACACGTCGCCGCCGACCAGCTCGCGCAGCCGCGGCGACGCGAGGTGGTTGCGCACGTCGGTGAACACCAGCCGGGCGGGAATGCCGGCCGCGCGGCACACGGCCACGTACACGATGGACTTGTGCACGCAGAATCCCCGCCCGGTGCTGATGATCGAGCTGGCGCGCACGCCGTGGCGGCTCAGGTCCGCCCCGTACACCTCGTAGAAGATGCCGTCCCGCACCGCGTAGTAGAGCGCGATCGCGTTCTCGGTCGGCGTGCCCCAGCGGCCGTTCAGGGCCCGGTCGACGAAGCCCTGGACCTCGTCGCTGTCGTGGTCGAGGAACTCCGTCACCGACAGCAGCCGGTTGGTCGTCGCCTCCACGGTCATGTCTGCCACCTCCCCACTTGTCAGGCCACGCCGAGCATCCGCGCGATCTTGTCGCGCTGGATCTCCGAGGTGCCCGAATAGATCGTTCCGCCGACGGCGTCGCGCAACTCCTTCTCGACGCCGTACTCGGTGAGATACCCGCGCCCCCCGAAGATCCGCACGGCGTTGGTCGCCGAGCGCAGGTTGGCCTCGCTGACCAGGAGCTTGGTGATGGCGATCTCCTGCATCACGCTGGCGCCGGCCAGGAACCGCTCCGCGGTGTCGTAGAGCCAGCGGCTGCTGGTCTCGACCCCGATCTTCATGTCCACGATCATGTCCGCCACCAGCTGGTAGCCGCCGATCTTGCGACCGAACTGGGTGCGGGTGCGGGCGTACTCCACGCACCGGGCCAGCCGGTTGCGCATCGCGCCCAGGGTGATGACGAAGGAGCACAGGATCTCCCACTTCATCACGTAGTCCAGCACGAAGAACCCGTTGCCCACCTGACCGAGCACGTTCTGCCGCGGCACCACGCACCCGTCCAGCAGCAGCTCGCCGAACGGCGAGGTGCGCAGGCCCATCTTGTCCGCCGACGGCCCGACCGTCAGCCCCGGCGTCGCCCGCTCCACCAGGAACGCGGTGATGCCGAACGGCCCCGCGCCCTGCTGGGTGCGGGCGTACACCACGAACAGGTCCGCGACCGGCCCGCAGCTGACGAACGACTTCTGTCCACTGAGGACAAACGCGTCGCCGTCCTGGCGGGCCGTGGTGACCATGCCGGCCACGTCCGACCCGCCGCGCGGCTCGGTGATCGCGTGCGCGCCGATCGCCGACCCGTCGCAGATCCTGGTCAGGTAGCGGGCCTTGAGCTGGGAGGAGCCGAACCGCTGCAACGGGATCCCGGTGCTCACCAGGTGGGTGGCGATGGAGAAGTTCAGCCCGCCGTCGCGGCAGCTCAGGCCGAGCTCCTCCAGCACGTGCATCACGGTCAGCAGGTCCTGGCCCTGCCCGCCCCACTCCGGGTCGAACGGCAGCCCGAGCAGGCCCGACTCGGCGACGAGCTTCCAGATCTCCTGCGGGAACTCGCCGTCCTGGTCGCGCCGGATATGGTCCTCGCCCCACGCCGCGACGACGCCGGCGTAGTGCTCGCGCAGCGCGCGCTGATCGTCGGTCCACTCTCGCATGGTCGTGTCCTCAGTAGTGGGAGAACTCCAGCTCGGAGAAGTCGTGTGCCTCGTGGCCCTGCAGCGCCGGCGTGAACACGCACACCAGCCGCAGGTCCTCGACCGGCGAGGCGATCAGGTGGTGCGCGTCGTTCTCGTTGAGCGCGTACATGGTGCCGGGCTCGATCGGGTGCTCGTTGCCCTGCGAGTCGATCACCAGGCCGCTGCCGGCGATGCAGTAGCAGGCCTCCAGGTGCTTGCGGTACTCCAGCGGCGAGCGGGTCCCGGCGCGGACCAGGGTGTCGGTGATGGTGTAGCCCATGCCGTCGTCCTCGACCAGGAAGCGCCGGCTCAGGCCGTTGCCCCACTCGATGCCCTCGACGTCGGCCAGCCTGCGAACGATCATGTCACTCACCTCTCTGCGCTTGCGCCGCGACCACGGGACGGCCGGTGGCGTACTGCTCGACGAAGCGGCACATGGCCGCCACGGAAACGAACTGGTCCTCGGAGATCTCGACGTCGTCGACGGCGACGTCGAAGCGCTGGGACAGCCAGTCGACCACCCGCAGCAGGCCGAGGCTGTCGATCACCCCGTTGGCCAGCAGGTCGTAGTCGTCGTCGATGTCCTCGGGGCGGGCGTCGGGCGCGAACTCCGCGACGATGAACCGCTTGATGGCAATGGCGTCACTCATGCCTTGACTCCTGTGTGTGCGAGCATGCTGCTGATCGCCCGGCGGTCGACCTTGCCGGTCGACGTGGTGGGCAGTGGCGAGTCCACGACGTGGATGGCCGACGGAATGGCGACCCGGGGCAGCCGCAGCCGGCAGTGCTCGCGCAGGGCGAGGCTGCTGACCGGCTCGTCGCAGCGGATCACCGCGTGCACCCGCAGCCCGGCGAGCTCGTCGGGCAGGCCGACCACGGCGGCCTCCAGCACGCGGCCGTGGTCGAGCAGGACGTGCTCGATCTCCTGGAGGTTCACCCGGGTGCCCCGGACCTTGACCTGGAAGTCGTTGCGCCCCATCAGGGTGTACGTGCCGCCGGCGTCCCTGGAGACCAGGTCGCCGGTGCGGAAGTAGCGGATCCCTTGGTGACGAACGAACTTCTCGGTCTGCCCGGGGCCACCCAGGTAGCCCTCGGTCTGGAACGGCGTGTGCACCAGCAGTTCCCCGGTGGCGGGGCCATCGTGCACGACGCCGTCCCCGTCCACCAGCAGCACGTCGACGCCGGGTAGCGGCCGGCCGATCGGCAGGGCCGTGTCCTCGTCGATGTGCGCCGGCAGGTCGTACAGGAAGCTGTCGTTGGTCTCGGTGCAGCCGTAGACGTTGGTGACACGGGCGTTGGGGAACAGCCGCGGCAGCGCCGGCAGCAGTCGCGCCGGCATCGCGTCCCCGGTGAGGATCACCTGCCGCACGGCGGGAAAATCCCCGTCGGCGGCGTCGGCGACCAGCCGGAAGAACATCGGCACCGACTGCACGAGCTCGATCTCGTGCTCGTGGAGCAGGTCGGACAGGTAGCGGCCGTTGGTGGCCTTCTCGGGCGCCACCAGCACCACCGTGCCGCCAGCCTTCAGCGTCGCCCAGACGTCCAGCAGGCACAAGTCGAAGTTCAGCGGCGCGTAGTTCAGCACCCGGGTGCCCGGCTCGATGCCGAACCGGTCGACCGCCCAGTCGGTGAAGCGGTCCACTTCGGACATGCCAAGCGGCACGATCTTGGGCACGCCGGTGGAGCCGGACGTGGTCAGCATGAACGAGACGCCGCGGCGCGACCCGGGCACCACCTGGGCCACCTGGTCTTCGGCGGCGCAGTTGACGACGGTGACCGGCGGCCAGCCCTCGTGGACGTGCCGCTCCAACGGCGTCGCGGACAGCACCGCGACGCAGCCGGCGCGCTCGAACAGCGTGCCCAGCGTGTGCGTGCCGAGCTCGGTGGACGGCACCAGGAACCGCCGCCCAGCCAACAGACACGCCGTCAGCAGGGCGATCGTCTCCGGCGTCTTCGCCGCGTGGATCCCGACGGCGGAGTCCACGTGCAGGCCCAGTCGGGCGATCCGGCGCCTCGCGGCGGCGGCCATGCCGGCGAGCTCGCGGTAGGTCACCCGGCGCTCGCCGGCCACCAGGGCGACGGAATCCGGCCGCCGCCACGCGTGTTCGGCCAGACAATCGACAAGAGAACGTGAATCAGCCACGACGGTTCTCCTCGGCCAACTCCACAGGAAGCTCGAATTGCGAAACCGAGTGTTACGCGAATCTCTCGGTCGCAAATCGACGGTAGCACTTCGTCGGCCGCAGAACAGAGTCCGTGCGGTTGGCGGTCTCGCCGGCGAGACCGCCAACCGATCACCCTTGGGGCGGCACGTATCGACGACGAGCGACGCCGCCGACCACCGTGAGCGGCACCGCGACCAGCGCGGCCAGGGCGAACAGCGGTCCGTACGAGCCGCTGTCGGCCAGCGGGCCGCCGAGCGCCGAACCGATTGCGCTGCCTACGAAAAGCGCCGCCACGAACAGCGAGACGGCGGTGCCGCGGGCGGCCGGCGCCAGCGTCGTCGCCCACGTCTGGAGGGAGGAATGCATGAACGCCCAGCCGCCGCCGAGAAGAACGGCCGCGATGCCGATGCCCACCACCGACTGGGAAATCGCGCATGCGGCGAAACCGACCGTCACCATGATGCCGCCGGTGACAAGAAGCTGCCACGCGGCCCGCAGCGCGACCCGCTTGAGGACGCGGGAGAACACGAGCGTGCCGACGCCGTAGAGGGCGGTGACGGTGCCGGCGCCGATCGACGTCAGACCCTCGTGTTCCAGTGCCGGCGCGAGGAACGTGAAGCACCCCAGCAGAACCGCGCCCTCGACCAGGCCGAGCGCCATCACCAGCCACGACCAGCGCTGCTTGAACACCGTCGCCAACTGCTGGGCGGGGCCACGCGCGGCCTGTGCCTTCGCCGGCTCGGGCATGTTGCGCAGCCAGACGACCAGCACGGCGGCCAGCACGGCCGGCAGCGCGAACATCACGCGCCAGCTGATGAGCTGCGCGATGCCGCCGGCGACCACAGTGGCCAGTGCGGTGCCGATCGCCAGCGCCAGCTGGAGGTCGGACAGGGCGCGCTGCCGGGTCTGCACGGGAACGGTGTCACCCACGTAGGTGAGGGAGGTCGGCACGATGGCGCCGAAGAACGCGCCGGTGGCCACCCGCAGCACGACCAGGGTTGCCACGTTCGGGGCGAACGCCGACAGCGCGCCGCACACCGCCGTGAGGGCCAGCGTCAGGCGGATGACGCGCATCCGGCCGTAGCGGTCCGACAGCATGCCCCACACCGGCTGGGCCAGTCCGTACGCGAAGAAGTAGCCGCTGGCGGTCAACACCACCGAGGCCAGCGGGACCTGGAGCCCGGCGGCGATCACGAGCAGCATCGGCGTGATCGCGAACCGGTCGAAGTTGCTCAGGAAGCACGCCAGCACGAAGGCCCGCGGCACGCCGACGGCGGCCTCCTCCTTCTGGGCCATTTCCACCATGATCATCCTCAATTCGCATGCCGATGACGGGATGCGACCATGGTGGCCAGCGGCGCGGTTCGGTCACCAGGGAAGAAAACGTCCTGGTACCGTGGGTAATACCATGGCGACGACGAATCCGAGCGTGGGCGACGCCAATCAGCGGGCCCTGGGGGCCTTCATCCGCTCCCGGCGCGAACGCACCTCACCGGCCGCCGTCGGCCTGCCCGAGCACGGCCAGCGGCGCACGCCCGGGCTGCGGAGGGAAGAGGTGGCCGCGCTGTCGGGCGTCAGCCTCACCTGGTTCACGTGGCTCGAGCAGGGCCGGGACATCAACGTGTCCGCCCAGGTGCTCGCCGCGCTGTCAAGGACGCTGCGGCTGTCCGACCCGGAACGCGCGCACCTGTACCGGCTCGCCGGCGAGCTGCCGCCGGCCGGGGACCTCATGCCCGGCTGCCCGCAGCCCGGCCAGCACGTGCTGGACGTGGTGGAGGCGCTGAACCCCTGCCCCGCGTTCGTGCTGGACCGGCACTGGGACATCGTCGGCTGGAACTGGGCCGAGGCCGCGCTGCTGACGGACTTCGCCGCGCTGCCGCCGGATCGTCGCAACATGCTGTGGCTCATCTTCTGCTGGCCGCCGGCGCACGAGCTGTTCGTCGAGTGGGAGCAGCAGGCGACGCCGGTGCTGGCGCAGTTCCGGATGGCAGCCGACGAGCATCCCACCGACCCCCGCTTCGCGGAGATCATCACCGAGCTCGCCGGCACGGCCCCGGACTTCGCCACGTGGTGGGAGCGGCACGACGTGGCCGGCTACCAGCCCGTACGCAAGGAGTTCGAGCACCCCCGCGTCGGCCGCCTGGCGCTGCGTCAGTCCAAGCTCATCGTCGCCGACACCCCCGAGCTCCAGGTGGTCGTCCGCCTCCCGGCCGACGACCTCACCAAAGCCAAACTCACCACACTCGCCGACGACTGACCCCCGCGAGTCGCGCTCACAGACACACCGAATGTAGGTTTCAGGCAGAAACGAGCTCCGAGGCTCAGTTCTGCACGAAACCGACATTCGGTGTGACGCCAGGCGGGACTCGCGGGGGTGTGTCCGAGACGTGCATTCGATGGGTCCGAGAGCGCGACTCGCGGGGGTTCTACGGGGAGACTTCCTCCAGGGGGCGGTTGCGGGTGCGCGGGGTGAACTGCGCGAGGATCGCCGCCACGATGAGGAAGCTGGACATCAGGCCCAGGGCGGCGAGGGTGTTGAGGTGGGGGATCAGCGGGGCGATGGCCAGCAGGCCCACTCCCCCGCCCAGGTGGCCGATGCCGTCCACGAGGCCGAAGCCGGTGGACCGGGCCCGGGTGGGGAAGCTCTCCGCGGACAGCGCGTAGGTCGGCGGGATCCACGCGTTGAAGCCGAAGAAGATGAGGAACGCCCCGATGAACGCCACGGTCAGGCTGCCGCCGCCGGCGGCCACCACGGCCGCGCCGGCCACCGTCACCAGCGCGGCGACGGGCAGCCAGTGCCGGCGTTCCAGCCGCTCCGAGAAGCGGGCGGACACCAGGCCCTGGGTGAAGAAGCCCAGGCTGCCGACGGCGCAGATCATCGCCGCCTCGGCCGGCGGGTGGCCGAGACCGGTCAGCAGCACGCTGAAGCCGGCCGCGAACCCGTACACGGTGATGTAGCCGATGAACCAGATGGCCAGCAGCAGCCCGGCCCGCCGCCGGTACAACGGGTTGCCGAACAGTTCCCGGTGCGCCTGCTTGCCGCCGACAACCTCGTCAGCGCCGGCAGCCGGCTCCGGCAGCGGGCCGTGGCGCAGGGCCTGGGCCTCGACCCGGCTGACGATCGCGTCGGCGTCGCTCCCCCGCCCCTTGCCGAGCAGCCACCGCGGCGACTCTGGCAGGCGCAGCCGCAGCAGGAAACCGCCGATGCCCAGCAGCACCGCGATCGCGTACATCCACCGCCAGCCGCTGTCGAACGCGCCGCCGGCCAGCGCGACCGGCAGCCCGGACGGCCACGGCGCCGGCTCGGTGGTGAGCAGCAGTCCGAGCCACGTCGCCGTCAACGCGCCCAGCGTCGACATCACGAACGTCGCCGACGCGTAGCGCGCCCGCGACCGGCTCGGCGCCACCTCGCCGATGTACGTGTTGACCACCGCCAGGTCGGCGCCGATCCCGATGCCGGTGAGCAGCCGGGCCAGCACGAACGTCTCGTAGTTGCCGGCCAGCAGCGTGCCCAGCGCGCCGAGGCTGGTGATCAGCATCGTCACCAGCAGCGTCGCCCGCCGGCCGAACCGGTCGGACTGCGGGGCGATCACCAGCGCGCCCAGCGTGTACCCGACCAGGCTGAGCAGCACCGGCAGCCCGAGCCAGCTCGACGCGTTCTGCGGCGTGCACCCGGCCTGCAACTGGCCGCAGGTCTGGATGAACGACACGTTGATGTCGAAGCTGTCGTAGAAGTTGACGAAGAAGCCGGGTCCGAGGATCCCGAGCAGCAGCGGCGCCAGGGCCCGCAGGGGCAGCCGCTCGATCCGGGCGGTGAGCGGGACGCCCACCGCCCGGTCAGTTGTCGCAGTCACGCTCACTCTCCTTGCCAGTACGACAGGACCCGGTCCTCCCGCACCTCTACCTCGGTCGTTATGAACTGCTCGTGCACGGCGACGACCGCGTCGGAGAGCCGTTCCTCCGCGCACAGCACGGAGATCCGCGCCGGGCACACCACCACCTCGCCGACGGACACGTCGAGCGAGCCGAGCACGTCCAGCACCGACGGCAGGATCTGCGGGTGGTCGCCGATGCCCAGCCCGACCACCGAGAGCTTGCCGAGCGGCGGTGTCCACCGCCACTCGCCCGAACTCCGACTGGTGTCCACTGTGGACAGCGACGACGACACCTTGGCCAGGTCCGCCTCGGGGATCACGAACGACAGGTTGCGGCGGTCGCCGGCGACGTCCGTCCAGCCGTACCGGAACATGTCGACCCGGGCCGCGGTCTCGCCCAGGGTCGCGCCGATCACCGCCGCGCCCTGCTGGGTCACGTCGCTGACGGTGCAGCGCACCAGCCCCGACTGGTGCGCCACGCCGGTCACCGGCGGCTGGCCCGGGTCGGCCGGCAGCCCGGCATGGGCCGACGGCCGGGTCGAGGGCCCGACCCAGGTGCCGGTGACGTCCGAGCGCGTGCTGGACCGCAGGTGCACCGGGACCTGGTGCCGGCGCGCGTACTCCATCGACGACAGCGCCAGCACCTTCGCGCCCGCTGCCGACAGCTCGATCATCTCCTCGTACGAGAGGACGTCGAGCTTGCGGGCGCCGGTCACGAACCGGGGATCTGCGGTGTACACCCCGTTGACGTCCGTGCAGATCTCGCACACGTCCGCCCCCAGCGCCGCGGCGACCGCGACCGCCGTGGTGTCCGAACCGCCGCGCCCCAACGTGGTGCGCGAACCGTCCTCACAGGACTCGCCCTGGAATCCCGCCACCACCGGCACGACGCCCCGGTCCAGCAGCTGCCGCATGCGGCTCGGGTCGACGTGCACGATGCGGGCGTTGCCGTGCCGGCCGTCGGTGACGATGCCGGCCCGTTCGCCGGACATCGACTCGGCCGGCACGCCGCGGTGGCCCAGGGCGATGGCCAGCGCCGCCGCCGAGACGGACTCCCCGGTGCTGACCAGGGCGTCCAGCTCGCGGTGGGCAGGGTCGCCGGACAGCCGGCCGGCCAGCGCGAGCAGGTCGTCGGTGGACCTGCCCATGGCGGACACGACGACCACCACCTGGTGGCCCTCCTGCCGGGTCTGGCGCACCCGGTCGGCGACGCCCCCGAGCAGCTCCGCGTCGGCGACGGAGGTCCCGCCGTACTTCTGAACGATCAAGCCCATGATCGATGTCCTATCCTCCACCGACAGGTCCGCGAGGCCGCGCCGGCGCCTGGACCGCCGCCCTGGAAAAAACCGCGTCTTTCCAGCGGTTTTTTCCAGGGCAAGGGAAGGCGGCGGCTTAGGAGCGGCCTCGCCCCGCCCGGAACGGGCGGCAAAATCACTGCTCGTACAGGAACTCTCGGATCGGGTAGCCGACGTGGCGCTGGTCGGTGGGCGTGTAGCCGAGGATCTTGTCGCCGGCCTTGAGCTCGGTGATGTTGTGCACGCTGCCGCCCGGGCCCAGCGCCCGCACGTGCCAGTCGTCCTGGGCGATGACGTTGACCTTGCCGCCGGTCGGCGACACCGCCTCGATCAGCAGCATCGGGCGGGTCTCCATCTTGATCCGGCCGACGGTGATCACCCGGGTGTTGCCGTCGGTGTCGACGCCGAAGATCTCCGAACCCGAGCGCAGCTCGGCCAGGTACCGGGTGCGGTTGTTCGGGCCGACGCAGTACGAGTGCAGGCCGGCCGCGTTGACCCGGAACGGCCGGGTCGGCATGTACGGCAGCGGGTGCGTCTCGCTGGAGATCAGGATCATGCCGGTGGCGTAGGAGCCGACCAGGATGCCCTCGTTCTGCTTGAAGTGCGAGCAGGTGTCGACGCACACCCGGTCGCCCAGGCCCAGGTGGGTCAGGCCGGTGATGGTCAGCTCCTGGAGCTCCAGCTTCTCGGTGCCGCCGGCGCAGATCCGCACCAGCTCGGAGGCGTCGCCGACGGTGGTCGGCGCGAGCAGCACGCCGTCCGGGCCGCGCTCCAGCACGCCCAGGGTGACGGTGGCGTCGGCGAGGTCGGTGACGAAGCTGATCAGTGTGCCCTCGGCCTTGTCGGTGGCGCCGAGCAGGATCTCCAGCGGGATCTTGCTGGGGTCCTGGAGGAACTCGACCAGGGTCCACTCCGACTTGGCGGCCCACTCGCAGGCGATGGACAGCGTCTCCTCGCCGGTGACGGCGACGAACACGCCGGTCTTGGCCTCGGGACGGGCGGGCGTGAACTGGCCGACCAGGGTGTGGTCGAGCAGCAGCAGGTCGGCGATCTCGGCGAGGTCGTCGGCGACGGTCTTGGGCGTCTCCGGCAGGACGAGGGCGACCTTGCGCCGTGACGGCGGCACGATCGACAGCAGCGCCGGGTTGTCCGAGACGAAGCCGTCCACGCCGATGTGCACCGCCTCCTCGATCACGGCGGCGGCCAGGTCGCCAAGGGCACGGGTGTCGATCCACGCGAGCTTCACGGTGTTGTCTCCTGTCGGTGTGTGGACCAGGGGGAATCAGGGCCAAGGGGATCAGCGCGGTCAGCCCAGCGCGGCTTCTGGCCGGCTCGGCAGATTCGGGATCGAGGTCAGGTGGCGGTCGGCGTGCACGGCGTCGGCCAGCAGCCGGGTGGTCTTGGCGGCGTCCGGGGACTCGAACACGTTGCGGCCGATGGCCAGGCCGATCGCGCCCGAGGCGAGCACGTCCTCGACGGTGGCCAGCAGCTGCTGGTCGTCGCCGACGCGGGCGCCGCCCGCGGTGAGGATCGGGATGGGGCAGGACCGGACGACCTCGGCCATGCTGACCACGTCGCCGGTGTAGGGGGTCTTGACCAGGTCTGCGCCGAGGTCGGCGGCCAGGTTGGCGGCGTGCGCGACCAACTCGGGATCGGTCGGCTCGGTGATGCGCGGGCCGCGCGGGTACACCATCGCCAGCAGCGGCACGCCCCACCGGGCGCACTCGGCGGCGACCCGGCCGAGGTCGGACAGCTGGGTCGCCTCGGTGGCCGAGCCCATGTTGATGTGGACGCTGACGGCGTCCGCGCCGAGTTCGACGGCCTCGGCCACCTCGCCGACGATCACCTTGTCGTTGCTGTCGGGCGCGTGCCGGGTGCTGCCGTTGAGGTGCACCACCAGGGCGAGGTCGCCGACCTGGTCGGTGGGCAGGAAGCGGACGCGGCCCTTGTGCACCAGCACCGCGTCGGCGCCGTTGGCGGCGAGCGTCTCGACCAGGTCGCGCACGCCGTCGGCGGAGGCGATCGGGCCGTCGCCGAGGGAGTGGTCGAGCGGCACCAGCAGGGTCCGGCCGGAGCGCGCGTCGACCAGCCGCCGCAGGCGCAGGCTCTTTCCAGGAGTCACGAGTCGTCACCCTTTCCTTGTGGCAGCGAGAAAGGCACGGCGCCGCCGCGGCACACGGGTGGTGTTTCGGCGGCGGGCCATGGGTTTCGGCGCGGTGGCGCCAGATGCAGGCAGCGGTCTCGCGGGGCGGATGGGCTCTGGCGGCGCTGCGTGTCGAAGCGACAGTACGTCAGCGAAGTGCAAGCGTGTCAAGGAAGTCCGTGTCCCTCCCGGCGGGACGCGACGGCGGCCTTGACAGTCCCCGACGCGTTCGTAGACTCCGACGTTGTCTACTCTTCCGCCCCGACTCCTGGGGTGAATCCGCACGCCGTCAACGCATCCGACGTTTTGCGTGCGCGTTGTCGCGAGCACACCGAGAGGATTTCGATGAGCGCGTTTCCGCAGAACCACTGGTACGTCGCCGCGTGGAGCCACGAGGTGGGGCGGTCGCTGCTGGCCAGGACGATCTGCAACGAGCCGGTGGTGTTCTACCGGACGGCGGCGGGCGAGCCGGTCGCGCTGGCCGACCGGTGCGTGCACCGCCGCTATCCGCTGTCGCTGGGCAAGCTGGTCGAGGACGAGGTCGAGTGCGGCTACCACGGCTTCAAGTTCGACTGCGCCGGCGCCTGCACGTTCGTGCCGGGCCAGGACCGGATCCCGCGCACCGCAAGGGTTCCGCGCTACAGCCTGGTGGAGCGGCACAGCTGGATCTGGATCTGGATCGGCGACCAGGAGCCCGACCTCTCGGCCGTGCCGGACGCACACTGGCTGGACGACCCGGCCTGGGGCGCGGTGCGGGACCTGACCTACTCGCCGTTCCGGCACAGCCTGCTGATGGACAACCTGATGGACCTGTCCCACGAGACCTACCTGCACGCCGGCCTGATCGGCACGCCGGAGATCGCGCGGACCCCGTTCACGACCACTGTGGACGAGGAGAACCACCTGGTGCGGTTCTCCCGGCACATGTCGGCGGTCGAGTGCCCGCCGTTCTACGCCAAGTCCACCGGCTTCAAGTCGCCGATCGACCGCTGGCAGGACGTGTACTTCGAGCCGCCGTCGTTCTGGGTCAACAACGTCCGGGTCGCGCCGCACGGCGTGGAGCCCGGCCCGAACGGCGACGACAGCGGCGCCGCGCACGTGAAGATCCTGCACGGCCTGACCCCGGAGACCGAACACAGCACCTGGGACTTCTGGGCCGTGGTGCGGGACTTCGCGCTCGACGACGACAGCGTCGGCGACTTCCTGCTGGCCATGAACCAGGACGTCGTGCAGCAGGACCTGGACGCGCTGACCGTGCTGGAGCAGGTCGTGGCGACCGAGCCGCCGGGCACCCAGGAGCTGAGCGTGGCCATCGACGCCGGCGGTCTCGCCGCGCGGGACATGATGCGCCGCCTGCTGTCCTGACGTCGGCACGGGACGGTCGCCGGCGACCGCCGGCGACCGTTTTGTCGTCCCCACAAGGAAAGGAGTCGGGTGTGGACCGGGAAGCGGAATTCGACATGGTGGTGGCCGGGCGGTCGACGGTCGCGGCCGACGTGGTCGCCCTCGACCTGGCCCGGGCGGACGGCGGCGTGCTGCCGGCGTGGTCGCCGGGGGCGCACGTGGACCTGCTGCTCGCGCCGGGCCTGGAGCGCCAGTACTCGCTCTGCTCGTCGCCGGCGGACCGCTCCTCGTGGCGGGTCGCGGTGCTGCGCGAGCCGGACGGCCGCGGCGGTTCCGCGTACGTGCACGACAAACTTGACGTGGGCGTCACCGTCCGGGTTCGGGGCCCGCGCAACCACTTCGCGCTGCAACCATCGCCGGCGTACCTGTTCGTCGCCGGCGGCATCGGCGTCACGCCGATCCTGCCGATGGTCGAGGCCGCGCACGCCGCCGGGGCGGACTGGCGCCTGGTCTACGGCGGCCGCAGCGCGGAGTCGATGGCCTTCCGCGACGAGCTCGCCCGCTACGGCGACCGCGTCGAGTTGGTGCCGCAGGAGGAACGCGGACTGATCGATGTGGACGATCTGCTCGGCACGGCCGCGCCGGACACGCTGGTGTACTCGTGCGGGCCGGCCGGGCTGCTCGCGGCCGTCGAGGAGCGCTGCGCCACCTGGCCCACCGGCTCGCTGCACGTGGAGCGGTTTTCCGCAGTCGCCCCTACAGAACCGGACGCCCCGTTCGATGTCGTGCTGGAACGGTCGGGTGTCACCGTGCACGTGCCGGCCGGCACGTCCGTGCTGGACGCCGTGCGGGCAGCGGGAATTCCGGTGCTGGCCTCGTGCGAGCAGGGCACGTGCGGCACGTGCGAGACGGTGGTGCTGGGCGGAACCCCGCAGCACCGGTGCACGTTGCTGACCGCGGAGGAGCGCGCGGCCGGCGACCTGATGATGATCTGCGTGTCCCGGGCGGAATCGCCGAACCTCGTGCTGGACCTGTGAACCGGTCACGAACCCACCAGTTCGCGCCGGTACCACGCGGCGCAGCCGGCGAACCCGGTCGGGAACCACGGCCCGGGATCGGCGCCGGTGAGCCGCCACACATCGGTCGACGCGTACCAGTGATCGCGCGACAGCATGTCGAGATGGTGCGGGTTTCCGCCGCGCTTCACCAGCGCGGCCCGGGCCAGCCGGAGATCGGTGGGACCGTTGCGGACGGACAGACCGAGCCCCTCGGACACGGTTTCGATCATCGTGCGTATCCTGGCGGGGACCGGATGATTCACGTGCAGCACGGCGCCCGGCGCGAGCTCGGACGCGGGCAGGTCTTGCAGCGCGACAGCGGCGCGCGCGAGGGCTGCGACAGACACTGTGGAGAGACATGGGCTGTCACTGTCGAGCCAGTCGCCGAACTGGCGCACCAGCGCGACGAGGCCGGGGACGAACCACCGGTCCCCGGGGCCGTAGATCAGATGTGGTCTGAGGACACAGCCGCCGGCCGCGCGCACCGCGTGCTCGGCGGCCAGCCGGCTCGCGCTGGCAGCGGAGTTCGGGCGGCACCGCACGGCGTCGGGCTCCAGCGCCCGGTGCGGACCCAGCCCGTACACCGACGCCGTGCTGACGTAGACGATCCGCTCCACGCCGGCCTCTTCGGCGGCGCGCACCAGCGCGGCGGTGCCGTGCGTGTTGACCGTCCAGCACCGGTGCGGGTCGGACCCGACGTAGGACGCCGCGTGGATCACGGTCCGCACGCCGGCGCAGGCCGCCAGGAGTGAGCCGGGCGCGGACAGGTCGCCGATGACCACATCCACTCCGGCGGCGGACAATCGGGGCGTGGGCCGTCGCACCAGGGCCCGCGGGCGGAGGTCCGCCCGGGATCCCAGTGCGGCGAGCACGGCACCGCCGACGAAGCCGGTGGCTCCGGTCACGAGCACGGTGGACCGGTGCGCCGGAGCCCCTCGCTCAGCGCGGAATCGCGACTGGGGGTAACCGACGGCCGGTCTGTGGTAACGTGAGGTATTCATATTAAACCAACCGACCGGTATGTTTACCGGACGGCCCGACGGTGACGGGAAGGTGCGCTGTGCCCAAACAAGTTCGTGCGGAGGTCACACGCGCGTCGATCCTGCGCGGCGCCGCCGAGGTCTTCGACCGGTACGGGTACGCCGCCACCACCCTGAGCGACGTCATCGCGCAGAGCGGCGTCACCAAGGGCGCCCTGTACTTCCACTTCAGCTCGAAGGAGGACCTGGCCAAGGCCGTCGTCGAGGAGCAGCACATGCTGTCGGTGCAGCCCTCCCGCGACTGGCTCCAGCACGAGGGCCAGGGCCTCGAGTCGATCATCAGGCTGTCCATCGGCCTGGCCACCCAGTTGCTCGACGACGTGGTCGTGCGCGCCGGCATCCGGCTCACGCTGGAGCAGGGCACCTTCGGCGTGCTCCAGGCCGACCCGTACCGCGAGTGGGTCGGCGTCATCGAGCAGCTGATGGACCGGGCCGTCGAGGAGGGCGATGTCCGCACGAACATCGACACCGCCGCCCTCGCCCGGTTCGTGGTCGGCGCGTTCACCGGGGTCCAGCTCCTCTCGGAGGTGTTCACCGGCCGCGACGACCTGCTGCGGCGGGTGCAGGACATGTGGGAGATCTTGCTGCCTTCGCTGGTGACGCCCCGCAAACTCCCGCACTTCCGCCGGATCGCGAGCCTCGCCGAGTCCAACGGCTAGGGCGCGCCTCCACACACGCCCTAGCGACACCGCCCCGGCTCAGCGAACCGGGGCGGTGTTCGTCATCTCGACGGTGCCCAGCGCGGCCACGTGGCCGTCCTGCACCGCCTCCACCGCCAGCGTGGCGGTGTCGGCGACGGAGGACTTCCGCAGCACCCGCGCCTTGACGAAGCAGGGGCTGTCGAACTCCACGAACCGCTCGAACGTCACGTCGCACTCGAAGGGCTGCGCGTCGCGCCAGCCCAGCAGCGCCCGGCCAGCCTGCCGCATGCCCTCCATGACGAGCATGCCCGGCACGTGGTCGACCGGGTGGTCGAAGAGCACCGGGTGGGTGGTCAGCACGCGCAGCGGCCAGCCCTGGCCGTCCACCGGCGCGCCGAGCACCACGTCGTCCGGGTCGTGCACGCCCACCACGGCCGGGTTCAGCGGCTGCGGGGTGGCCAGCGGGCCCTCCGGCGGCGCGATGCGACCGGCACGCAGCCGCTCGTACACGCGCGGGCCGACGCTGCGGGCCCACGCGGTGCCGGTGCCGATCCGCTTGCCGTCGCGGGTGAAGACGACGTCGAACTGCATGCGCCGGACGGCGCCGCGTTGGCTCCCCTGCCGGGTCACGTCGACCTGCCCGACCACGTCGACCGGCGCGCCGACGCACGCCAGGCCGTACGGGTGGGCGAGCCACGCGATCCGGTCGATCAGGAACCGGTGGTCCAGTGGCACGTCGAGCTCGGTGTGCGACAGGAGTATTCCCGACTGCCTAAGGGTTTCCGCCATCAGCAGGGCATCGTGCAGCCCGTGGCGGACCCGGTAGAGGCTGTGGCTGCGCGACCACTGCGCGGCGCAGAGGAAGCTGTCGGTCCCGACGGCGGCCCAGTCGGTGAGGACCACCTCGGACAGCGCGCGCCGGTGCACCAGGTGCTTCGGCACGACGCTGCTGAAGGACAACTGCTGGTCGGTGACGTTCCGGTTCGGGCCGGCTCCCAAGGGAGCAGTGGCCATGACGGTGTTCATGCGTTCGATTCCTCCCCATCCCAAATCGACGCTGGCGGCCCAAATCCTGTGGTGAAAAAAAACCGACCGCAAGGTTTTTTGTGGGCCTCTTGCTGCGCTTCACTCCATCGTCGTAAACCGTCCAAGGGTCGAAACGGGGTCCCCAACAGATGGCGTGCATCACAGCGACTCCCCCGGTACGACGAACGTCGCCCCTATGGTGCCGAGTTGGGCCGTTCAGCGCCATACCCTTACACACCACGCAGCTTGCCCGGGTTTTCCCTGACCGCGACCGGTAGCGGACATCGGGCCGAGCCGGCCGGCGGGCCAATCGACGGCCGTTCGGACCCATAGACACGCACCGTGCACAATCGATTTCTCCCAGTTATGTGATCCGGGTCACACCAGCACCACACCGTTGACAAAAAACGGGGCGACCGGTTTTATTTTGCGCAGGGAACCGGATCCATGCGCCCCGCGCGGGCGCTGCCGTGATCCCGATTCCCGTGCGTCGCCCCGCCCGCGTGGCGGCGCACGCCGTGCCGTCCGTCAACAAGGGACAGGGGAGAACCGTGCACACGTTGACACGTCCGAGCACCGCAGTCCGGCCGGCTGCCGCGTTCCCGCGGCCCGCCCGGGACAACCAGATCCTGACCACCCGCGTGGGCCTGCGGTTACCGGCCGGCCTGAGCTTCGAGGAGTGGAAGCAGGCCGGCCCCAAGCTGTTCCGCATCGCCGACTCGTCGGCCTGGTGCCTGGGGGACTGGCTGATCCACGGCCAGGAGCGCTACGGCGACCGGTACCGCATCGCCACCCAGGAGGCCGGGCTGGACTACCAGACCCTGCGCAACTACGCGTGGATCGCGCGGAAGTTCGACATCACGCGCCGGCGTGAGCGGCTGAGCTTCCAGCACCACGCCGAGGTCGCGTCGCTGCCGATCGAGCAGCAGGACCTGTGGCTGGACCGGGCCGAGCAGTTCGGCTGGTCGCGCAACCAGCTGCGGCGGAACCTGCGGGGGCGGGACGAGCAGGACTGGCAGACGATGGCCGACGCCACCTACATCCCGCGGATGCGGGTGCCGCAGGGCAACCTGGAGCGCTGGCGGGAGGCCGCGCGCAACTCCAGCAGCGGTTTCTCGCGGTGGGTGGTGGAGGCGCTGGACCAGGCGGCCGGCAAGGTGCTCGACGGCGGGGCGCTGAACGGCGGCGAGAGCGTGGGCGGCGGCGACGGCGGGGCCGACGCCGCGGAGTGACGGTGACTCATTGACAGAACAGGGAAAGCTCTTCAGAACGCGGAGGTAGGGATCGTGCGCACCACTGCTCCCGAGACGCCGCAGCACTCCGCGCTGATCGTCAACGCCCTGCGCCACCACGTGGACAACCTGGTCGAGATCGTGGCCAAGATCGGCGCCGCGGAGCTGGCCGCGACCAGCTCCGCCGCCGGCGGGCCCGATCAGGACGCGGTGGAGGCGATGGTGTCCCGGCTGCTGCAGCAGGCCGGCCACCGCACCGTCGTCGCCCAGATCAGTTATGCGGCCTGGCCGGTGACCGAGCGTTTTCCCGTGTTGGAGCGGCTGCACTCCGGGCTGCTCGAGCACCGGGGCATGGTCCGGATCCTGATTCCCCGCGACGCGCTGGTGGACGACGAGAACATGGCGAGCGTGCGGACGCTGTCCGAGCGCAGCGCCCACATCCGGGTGCATCCGTACACGCTGCCGACCACCGCCATCCTCGACGGCGCCCTCGGCGCGGTGGCCGCCGTCGGCGAGGACGAGGACCGGCGGCTGATCGCCGTGCGCGACGGTGACGTGGTGCGGGCGCTTCAGGCGTTCTACAACACCATCTGGAGCCATGCCATCGCGCTGGCGGACATGCCCGACGAGAGTCTGCGCTGGCCGGAGGACAGCACCGCCGCCCGCGTGCTGCGGCTGCTGTGTCTGGGCTACACCGACGAGGCCGCCGCCCGGAAGCTGGGGCTGTCGGTCCGAACCTATCGGAGGTACGTGGCGGAGCTGATGCACCACATGAAGGCGAACTCCCGTTTCCAGGCCGGCGTACGTGCTACGCAACTGGGACTGGCACGGGACTAGTCTTCCGCCGCCCGGCCCGTGATCACCCTCGGTCACGGGCCGGCGGTGGCGTGAACACCGGCAGCCCGTCGACGATCTCCACCGTCCAGTCCGCATGGTGGCCCATCCGGTGGCACATGGAGCACACCTGTACCAGGTTGTCGAGCTCGGTGGGCCCATCGTCCGCCCAGTGGATCACGTGGCGGGCGTGACATCGCCTCGGTCGGCGATGGCAGCTCGGGAACGCGCACCCCTTGTCCCGTACGACCAGCGCCTTCCACATGGCATTCGGGACGCTTCGTGACCTCCGGCAGATACTCAGCGGAGTTACCGCCGAGGATCACCCGTGTGACATTGCTGTCACAGCCGATCCGCCCGCCCGGACACGGAGTCGATGGGCTCGCCGCCTTCGAGCCGGCCGGCGCTCACCAGGCTCATGACTTCCCGCACCGACATCGTCACCGTCAGATGCGGCCGTTCCCCACCCTCCACCGGCAGCTTCTCACTCCCGGCGGCCAGTTCGACGATGTCCACGAAGGCGTCGCCCTGCCGCTGCGGGGTAGTACGCCTGTCGTCAGCCGTCGGCTTCGCCAGCGGGCTGAGCAAAGCGGCGAGCAACTCCGCCTCGACCTCATCGCGGTCCAGCACCGGCACTTGGGCAAGGGTTTCGTTCAGGACCGTGAGCCGGTCGGCGTCGAGCTCGCCGGCCCGCGCCGCGTCTCGAACTGCCTCGCGACCAAAGAGTTGCACGTGGGCGACGATCTGTAGCGCTTCCTTCTTGGTGACGTGGAAGTGAGTTTGGACCTGCGCCACCAACGACACACGGTCTTCTACCGCGCCGGCGAGACACTTTTCCTTGCTGCGCCGGAAAATACAGGTTCGAGTAATCCTCACTAGACATTTCGGTAAGCGCTTTCCGACGTAACCTGCCGCCCCAACCTCTCGCGCCTGCGTCAAGCGTGGCGGTGAGCAGTGCCGGGACGGAGGGCGGGGCGGGTGGGCGGGCACTGAACGCACCAAAGGCACAGTCGCCGGCCGCAAGCACTGCCGGAACTGAAGACGGGAAGGGCGAGGCGGGTCGCCCCACGCACCGAAGGCACAACCATCGGCGGCCGGCTGCAACCCAACGAACCAAGGCGACATCCCGAAACAGCTGCGACCGCCGACACTTGGGCGGTCGCAGCAGGAACACGACCGATCACACTCCCCGCAACAGCACGCCCAACCCCTCCACCAACGCCGCAACCGCCGACGAATACCCATGCGCGGCCGGCGTCGCATACCCCAGCACGATTCGCGTCCGCTCACCTACGCCGTCGCCGCCCCGCACGTAGTTCCCGAAAGGATGCACCCGCACCGACCGGTCCCGCAGGAACGCCACGATCTCACGCTCCCCCGGCGCCCCCGCCGGCAGCTCCAGAATCGCGTGCAACCCCGCCTCAACCCCGACCACCCGCACTCCCGGCAACCGCTCCCCCACCGCCGCCAGCAACCGATCTCGCCGTCCCCGATACGACCGCCGCGCAGCCTGCAGGTACCGGTCGTACTCCCCACTGTCGATCAACGACGCCAAGGCCAACTGCTCCAACGGACTGGTCTGCCGATCGGCCAACCGCTTCGCCTCCACCAGCGCCGGCAGTAGCCCGCCGGGACAGGCCACCCACCCCAGCCGCACGGCCGGCCCGAGCGTCTTGCTGGTGGACCCGACATACACGGTGTGCCCGGGGTTCCGGTTCTGCAAAGCAGGCAGCGTCCTCCCCTCGTACCGGAACTCCCCGTCGTAGTCGTCCTCGACGACCCACCCGTCCACCTGCCGCGACCACGCCTGCAACTGGGCCCGCCGCGCAACCGACAACCCGACCCCCAGCGGGAACTGATGCGCCGGCGTGCAGACGACCGCCGAGGCCCCGCTGCGTTCCAGGTCGTCGACCCGCAGCCCGTCCCCGTCCACGGGAATGTCCACAACGGAATGCCGCCGCGAAACCGTCGCGACGTGATCGGCCATCGCGGGGTTCTCCACGCCGACCAGCCGCGTGCCCTCCTCGGCGAACACGTCCATGAGCAGCGCCAACGCCTGCGAGAACCCCGAGCAGATCACCAGGTGCTCCGGGGCCACATGCACCCCACGCACCCGCCCCAGATAAGCCGACAACGTGGACCGCAGCTCGATACGCCCACGCGGATCGCCATACCCGAACGCCTCCGTCGGCGCCTCGGACACCGCCTCGCGCAACGCCTTCGCCCACGGCCGCCGCGGGAAGCTGGAGATGTCCGGACGCCCCGGCGCCAGGTCGTGCGTAGGCACCCACGCCGCCAACGGATCACGAGGCGGCGCCGGGGCCATCAACGTGGCCTGGTCCGCCACGCGAGTGCCGGAACCGGTCAGCGCCGTCAGCCACCCCTCGGCGGTCAGCTGCGTGTACGCCGCGTTGACGGTGCCCCGTGACAACCCGAGCTGTACGGACAGGTCCCGAGTGGACGGCAGCCGCGTGCCGGCCGGCAGCCGGCCGTCCCCGATCGCCGCCCGCAACGCGTCCTCCACCGCCTTACGACGCGAGCCGTCCGGCGGCAGGTCGATCAGCAGCTCGAGTCTGACTTCCTCGCCGGCCGTGGTCATCGCAACGATCCTCCCCAGTCGAAATGGCCCCCGAGTGAGAAATGGCCCAATGTCCACCCTCGGCAATGGACCACGCTCTCGGCGCCCGCCGTTCCTACGCTTTCCCCATGAGCACTCAACCCTTGTCAGCGAACGCCGACGCCCGGCGTGACCGGAGCGCGAGGGCGGACGTGTCGGGAGTGTCGCCGCGGCTGACCCTGTTGATGGCGCTGGCGTGCGGCCTCATCGTGGCCAACATCTACTACGTGCAGCCGCTGCTGCCCGACCTCGCCGCCTCGTTCAGGGCCCCGACGGGAGTCGTCGGCCTGAGCGTGACCACCACCCAGCTGGGCTACGCGGCCGGTCTGGTGCTGCTGGTCCCATTGGGTGACCTGATGGCCAAGCGCCGCCTCGTGGTGGTGCTGCTGTGCGCCAGCGCCGTGGCGCTGGCCCTGACCGCGGTCGCCAACAGTCCGACGATGCTGCTGATCACGCTCGCCCTGGTGGGCCTGTCCAGCGTCGCGGTCAACGTCCTGATGCCGCTGGCGGCCACCCTGGCCGGCGACGGCCAGCGCGGCCGGGTCGTCGGCTCGCTGATGACCGGCCTGCTGCTGGGCGTCCTGCTGGCCCGGACGGTGTCCGGCGCGCTGGAGGAGATCGCCGGCTGGCACGCCGTGTTCGGGATCGCGGCGCTGGTGGAGGTGGTGTTGGCCGTGGTGCTGCGGCTGGCGCTGCCGGATCCGCCGGTCGCGCGCGGCCTGACGTATCCCCAACTGCTCACCTCCATCACCCGTCTCGTGCGCGACGAGCCGTTTCTGCGCCGCCGCATGATGATAGGTGCGCTCGGGTTCGCCAGCTTCCAGCTGCTGTGGACGTCACTGCCGTTCCTGCTGGCCGGCCCGCCCTATTCGTTCTCCACGGCGACCATCGGCTCCTTCGGCCTGATCGGCGCGGCCGGCGTGCTGTGCGCGCAGGCGGCCGGGCGGTTGCAGGACAAGGGCATGGCGCACGCCGCGACCGGCGTGTTCGCGCTGGTGCTGGGCGCGAGCTGGCTGCTGCTGGGCGGCGGCGCGGAGATGCTGCCGCTGCTGGTGATCGGCATCGTCGTGCTGGACATCGGCGTGCAGGGCCTGCACGTGATCAACCAGGGCCGGATCTACGCCTACGGCCCCTCGGTGAAGTCCCGCGTGACCACGGCGTACATGACGTCCTACTTCGTGGGCGGGTCGCTCGGCGGCGCGCTCGCGGTGACCCTCTACACCCGGTTCGGCTGGATCGGCGTCTGCGTGGCGGGCGGCGTGCTCTTCGCGCTCACCGGCATCCTCTGGCTGACCGACCGCACCAAGGCTCCCTCGCCGGAGCTGACCAAGTGACCGAAAGGAGTGCATCCCCCATGCGGGTCTTCGTCGCAGGCGCCAGCGGCGCCATCGGCCGGGTCCTCGTGCCCATGCTCATCGAGGCGGGCCACGAGGTGATCGGCACCTCCCGCACCACGGAGGGCCTGGACACGCTGCACGCGCAGGGCGCCGGGGCGGTCGAGCTGGACGTGTTCGACCGGGACGCGGTGTTCGCGGCGGTCCGGGACGCGGCGCCGGACGCCGTGATCCACCAGCTCACGGCGCTGTCGGGCGGCTCGTCCGCGGACAACGCCCGGATCCGCGAGACCGGCACCCGCAACCTGGTCGACGCGGCCAAGGCGGCGGGCGTGCGGCGGATCGTCGCCCAGTCCATCTCCTGGGCGTACGAGGCGGGCGACAAGCCGGCCACCGAGGACGTCTCGCTCGACGTGACCGCCCCGGAACCCCGCTCGATCAGCATCAACGGCGTGCTCGCGCTGGAGCAGGCCGTCACGGAGATCCCCGAGCACGTCGTTCTCCGGTACGGCACGTTGTACGGCCCCGGCACCTGGTATGCGCCGGGCGCGTTGATGGCCAAGCAGCTGGAATCCGGCACGCTCAAGGCGACCGACGGGATCAGCTCGTTCGTGGAGGTCTCGGACGCGGCGCGGGCGGCGGTGCTGGCACTGTCCTGGCCCAGCGGCGTGGTCAACGTCTGCGACGACGAACCGGCCACCGGTCACGAGTGGGTTCCCGTCTTCGCGAAGGCGCTGGGCCTGCCCGCGCCGGAGCCGACGACCGGCCACGCCGGCTGGGAGCGCGGCGCGGACAGCTCGAAGGCCCGGTCCGAACTCGGCTGGGCGCCCCGATTCGCCTCCTGGCGGGCCGGTTTCGCCGCCTTCGCGGACGCGTAGTTCCGTAATCCCGAACCGACCGACCCCGCATTCCACAATGGAATGCGGGGCGGTCGGTTTGTTTTGATACCCCCGGTCAGACCCGCGTTGGCAAGTTCATGCCGACGACGGCTAATGCGCTGTCAACTTGCTGTTGGACACCTTCTCCTGTCCCGCCGGCCGATTTACAGTTTTTCCATCGGAAAGTTCAAGTCGGCACATTCACCGAATGGAGACGGGCAGTGGACCCACGCGCCAGCCAGCCGGCGTTCATCCCCGGCGCCGCCGAGCTGCTCGCCGAGGTCGAGGCGGCCGAGAGCCTGCTCGACCAGCGCGGGCCGGCCGGCGCCGCGGCCCCGGCCGGCGGCGAGGAGGCCGACCTTCTCGCGCACTTCGAGGCCGTGATCGCGGCGGACGCGAAGATCGAGCCCCGGGACTGGGTCCCGGCGGGATACCGCGAATCGCTCATTCGCCAGATCGCGCAGCACGCGCATTCCGAAATCGTCGGAATGCAGCCGGAATCGAATTGGATCACCCGGGCGCCGAGCCTGAAGCGCAAGGCCATCCTGTTGGCCAAGGTGCAGGACGAGGCCGGCCACGGGCTCTATCTGTACTCCGTCGCGGAAAGCCTCGGCGCGAATCGCGAGTCGCTGCTGACCGCGCTGCACGACGGCAAGCAGAAGTACCTCAACTTCATCAACTACCCCACGCTGACCTGGGGCGACGTGGGCGCGCTGGCCTGGCTCACCGACGGCGCCGCCGTGGTCAACCAGGTGCCGCTGTGCCGGTCGTCCTACGGCCCGTACGCCCGCGCGATGGTGCGGGTGTGCAAGGAGGAGAGCTTCCACCACCGGCAGGGGTTCGACCTGCTGTGGACGCTGTCCCAGGGCTCGCCGGCGCAGCACACCATGGCCCAGGAGGCGGTGAACCGGTGGTGGGGTCCGGCGCTGGCGATGTTCGGCCCGCCGCACCGCGACTCCACGCACAGCGAGAAGTCCATGGCCTGGCGGATCAAGCGGTTCACCAACGACGAGCTGCGCCAGCGCTTCGTGGACATCACCGTGCCGCAGGCGGAGATCCTCGGCCTCACGCTCCCGGATCCGGCTCTCGCCTGGAACTCCGAGCGCGGCCACTACGACTTCACGCCGCCCGACTACGAGGAGCTCAAGCGGGTGGTGGCCGGCAACGGCCCGTGCAACCGGCAGCGGCTGGCCCGCCGCCGGCAGGCACACGAGCAGGGCGAATGGGTCCGCGCGGCGGCCGCCGCGCACGCCGCCAAGCACAGCAGGGAGGACGCGGCATGAGCCAGACCGAGTGGCCGCTGTGGGAGGTCTTCATCCGCGCCCGCCGCGGCCTGGGCCACCTGCACGTCGGCAGCCTGCGGGCGGCCGACACGACGATGGCCCTCCAGCACGCCCGCGACCTGTACACGCGGCGCGGCGAGGGCGTCTCCATCTGGGTGGTGCCGACCGACGCGATCGGCGCCAGCAGCCCGGACGAGAAGGACCCCCTGTTCGACCCGGCGATGGACAAGGTCTACCGCCTCCCGTCCTACTACCGGATGCCGGAAGGAGCTGAACGGCTGTGAACGAGAAGGCGGTGGCCTATGTGCTCCGGCTCGGCGACGACGCCCTCGTCGCCGCGCAGCGCATGGCCGCGCTGGCCACCTGGGCTCCGCAGTTGGAGGAAGACGTGGCACTGGCCAACATCGCCCTGGATCTGCTCGGCCAGGCCCGCGCGCTGCTGACGTACGCGGGCGAGCTGGAGGGCCAGGGGCGGGACGAGGATCTGCTGGCGTACCGGCGCGACGAGCACGAGTTCACCAGCGCGCTGCTGGTGGAGCAGCCGGACACCGACTTCGCCGCCACCATGGTGAAGCTGCTGTTCTTCAGCGCCTACCAGCGCCTGCTGTACGAGGAGCTCAGCGCCGGTGACGACGAGACGCTGGCCGCCATCGCCGCGAAGTCGGTGAAGGAGGTGGCCTACCACCTGTCGCACGCCTGCGCCTGGACCGTTCGCCTGGGCGACGGCACCGAGGAGTCGAAGCGGCGGATGCAGACGGCGGTGGACGAGCTCTGGCCGTACACGCATGAGCTGTTCGCGTCGGACTCGGTGTGGCGGGGCTACGGCTTCGACCCGGCGGGCCTGCGGGAGCGGTGGCTGGGCATCGTCGAGCCGGTGCTGGCCGAGGCGACGCTGGAGCGGCCGGTCGACGACTGGGCTCCGACCGGCGGCCGCGACGGCCTGCACACCGAGCACTTCGGCTACCTGGTCGGCGAGATGCAGTCGCTGCACCGGGCGCACGAGGGGGTGAGCTGGTGAACGCCACCGCCCGCTTACGCGCCGCCGTCGCCACCGTGCGGGATCCGGAGATCCGCGTGCTGACGGTCGAGGAGCTGGGCATCGTCCGGGACGTCGACGCCGAAGGCAGCCGCCCCACGGTGACCGTGACGCCGACCTACGTGGGCTGCCCGGCGATGGACCTCATCCGGTCCGACATCGCCGCCGCGGCAAGGGACGCCGGCTTCCCGGACGTCGAGGTCCGCACGGTGCTGTCGCCGGCGTGGACGACGGACTGGCTGTCGGACGAGGCCCGCGCGAAGCTCGTCGGCGCCGGGATCACGCCGCCGGCGTGCCGGGCCGAGGGCCGGGTGTTGCTGCCGCTGATGGTGTTGTCGCCGCCGAAGCCGCGCTGTCCCCGGTGCGGGGCGGCCGACACCGACGAGGTCAGCCGTTTCGGTTCCACCGCCTGCAAGTCCCTGTGGCGCTGCAACAGCTGCCGCGAACCCTTCGAGCAGATGAAGGAGCACTGATGAGCGTCATCGCCGAACCCAGCCGACCGCGCTCGCGGGTCGCCTTCCACCAGCTCAAGGTCGCGTCGGTGCTGCCGGCCTGCGACGACGGGTCCGCGGTCGTGGTCTCGCTGCGGGTGCCGGTGGAACTGCGGCCGACCTTCGACTTCGTACCCGGCCAGCACGTGACCGTGCGGGCGACCATCGCCGACGAGGAAGTCCGCCGGTCGTACTCGCTGTGCTCCACGCCGTCCGACCTGAGCGACGAAGGCGTGCTGCGCATCGGCGTCCGGGCCGTGCCCGACGGCGTCTTCTCCACGTACGCCTGCACCTCGCTGGCCGCCGGCGACACGCTGGATGTGCTGGCGCCCCTGGGTTCCTTCACCACCGCCGTGCGTGCCGAGCGCCGCCGCCACTACGGCGCGGTCGTCGCCGGCTCCGGCATCACGCCGGTGCTGTCGCTGGTGGCGTCGGTGCTGGCGGTGGAGCCGCAGAGCACGTTCACCGTGGTGTACGGCAACCGGTTCGCCCGCTCGACGATGTTCGTCGACGAGCTCGCCGACCTCAAGGACCGCTACGGCGCCCGGTTCCAGCTGGTGTACGCGTTCTCCGGCGAGGACCAGCGCGAGGGCCTGGACCGCGGCCGCCTCGACGCCGAGACGCTGGCCAAGGTCGGCAGCCGGGTCTTCCCGATGGACATGATCGACGAGTGGTTCCTGTGCGGGCCGGTCGGCCTGGTCACGGGCACCCAGGACATGCTGACGGCGCTGGGCGTGGATCCCGAGTCCGTCCACAGTGAACTGTTCTACGTCGGCGAGGCCCCGCCGCCGCGCGTGTCCACGGAGGCGGCGAGCGGCGTCCTCACCGTGATGCTGGAGGGCCGGGCCTCGACCGTGCCCGTCGCCAAGGGCCAGAACCTGTTGCAGGCGGCCCGCGCCGCCCGCCCCGAGGTGCCTTTCTCGTGCAGCACCGGCGTGTGCGGCACGTGCCGCGCCAAGGTGTTGCACGGCCGGACGGAAATGACCGGGAACTGGGCGCTGAGCGCCGCCGAGGTGGCCGCCGGACAGGTCCTGACCTGCCGCTCCACCGCCGAGACCGACGACGTCACCCTCGACTTCGATCTGTAGAAACCATTTCTCCCATTTTCTTGTCGGGCCGACGTGTGTCCGCTTCCTCCCCTCCACCAGAGAGCAGGTGTGTTTGCTATGGCCTCCAAGGGCTTCTACATCGGCCTGATGTTCGACGAGGCGGCCCGCGCCCACGGCGACGCCCCCGTGCACCTCGACCAGCCGCTCCAACTGGCCCCCGAGGACGGGACGAGCCTGACCGTGCAGGCGCTGGCCGACCACGTGCGCCGCCTGGCCGCGAAGCTGCACGGCGCCGGTATCCGCCGCGGCGACCGCGTCGCCATCTACAAGACCAACAACTTCGACATCGCGCTGCTGGCCGGGGCCGTGCAGCGGATCGGCGCGGTGCCGGCGCTGCTGTCGCCGATGCTGGACGGCCCGACCGTCAACCAGCTGTTACGCCGCATGGGCGAGCCGGCGCTGATCACCGACCGCGCCAAACTGGAGGCCGTGCCGCTGGACCTGACGGCCGCCAGCAAGGTGCTGCTGTCCGCCGGCGACCAACTGCCCGGCACCCTGTCGCTGAACTGGTACAACAGCGCGCCCGAGCCGGAGCCGGTGGTCCCGGAGCCGACCGAGCCGGCGTTCATCTCGCACACTTCCGGCACCACCGGCCTGCCCAAGCTGGTCGTGCAGACGCCGGACGCGCTGTGGCAGCGGCTGCGGGTGCAGAAGCTGGTGGCCGGCCGCACCTGGCGCCGCGAGAGCGTCGCGCTGTGCATCAGCTTCGTGCACGCCCGCTTCTACAGTGCCCTGCACATGGGCATGTCCTACGGCAAGCCGCTGCTGATCTCCGTGAGCACCGACACCGACGTGGTCGGCCCGATGTTCGCCGCGCACCGCCCCGGCGTGATCGAGACCCAGCCCAACACGTTCGTGGCCTGGGAGGTGCTGGCCGACGCCGAGGGCCAGCCGCTGTCCAACGTCCGCTACTACAGCGCCACCTTCGACGCCGTCCACCCGCGGACCGTCGAGACCCTGCTCGGCGCCTCGAAGCGGGCCCGCCCGCTGTTCTTCCAGCTCTACGGCCAGACCGAGACCGGCCCGGTGACCGGCACCTGGATCACCAGGCGCAGTCTGGCCACAATGGACGGCCGCTGCGTCGGCTGGGCGCTGCCGGGCACCATCAGGCTGCGCGTGGTCGACGCCGACGGCAACCGCTGCAAGCCCGGCCAGGTCGGCTACATCGAGGTCCGCAGCCGCACCCGGGCGATCACCTACCTCGGCGAGGACATCCGGTTCCGCGACCAGCTCACCGACGGCTGGTGGCGGATGGGCGACGTCGGCTTCACCGACCGGCTGCGCCGGGTGCACCTGCTGGACCGCGAGATCGACCAGATCGACGCCACCGACAGCACCCTGGAGCTGGAGGACGAGCTGATGTCCGCGCTGCCCGAACTGCGCGAGATCGTCATCGTCGCCGACGCCGACGGCAAGGCGCTGCCGGTGGTGTGCACCCGTGACGACGTCCCGCTCGACCCCGAGCGCTGGGCCGCCGCGACCGCGGACATGCCGCTGGCCGCCCCCAGGCAGATGCGCTTCGACGAGCTGCCGATGACCGCCACCTGGAAGATCCGCCGCCCGGAGCTGATCCGGCGGCTCCAGGAGGAGGGCGTCAATGCCTGAGCTCACGATGGTGCCGGCCGGCGAACTCGAGACGGCGATGGGCATCGAGGTGCTGGAGGCGACGCCGCAGCGGGTCGTCGGCAGCATCCCGGTGGCCGGCAACACCCAGCCGTTCGGCGTGCTGCACGGCGGCGCCTCCTGCGTGCTGGCCGAGACCCTGGCTTCCGTCGGCGCGTGTCTCCACTTCGGACAGTACGACCGGATCGCCGTCGGCGCCGAGATCAACGCCACGCACCACGCCCCGGCCCGGGGCGGCCGCGTCACCGGCGTCGCCACCGCCGTGCACCTCGGCCGCCGCCTGGCCAGCTACGAGATCGTGCTCACCGACGAGAACGGCCGCCGCATCTGCACCGCGCGGATGACCGCCGCGAGCGTGGCAACTTCCCGCGGGTCCACAAAGGAGGAACGATGACCACGTCATCCCTGTGGCCGCCGGGGTCGGCGGTGCTGTCCAAGTCGGCGCACGTCGACACCTTCAGCCGCCGGGGCCTGCCGCCGGCCGAACTCTGGCCGACGATGGTGTTCGACCTGCCCAAGCTGCGCTACCCGATCCGGCTCAACAGCGCGGAGTCGCTGCTGGACCACACGATCAAGCGGCTCGGCGGCAGCCGGCCCTGCCTGTACGACGGCGTCGGCACGATGTGGACGTACGCGCAGCTGGCCGACCTGGCCAACCGGATCTCCTGGGTGCTGGTGGACGACCTCGGCGTCGTCTCCGGCAACCGGATCCTCCTGCGCGGCCCCAACTCCCCCTGGCTGGCGGCGTGCTGGCTGGCCGCGCTCAAGGTGGGCGCGGTCGCGGTGACCACCTCCCCGATGCTGCGGGCCGGCGAGCTGCGCACCTGCGCGGAGATGGCCGACGTCGACCTCGTGCTGTGCGACGAGCGGTACGTCACCGAGCTGGAGCGGGCCGGCCTGGAGAACGTCCGGACGATCACCTACGGCACCGGCGCCGACGCGGAGCTGGCCTGGTACGCGGTGGACAAGCCCGCGGAGTTCCCGGCCGTGCTGACCGCCGCCGACGACGTGGCGCTGATCGGCTTCACCTCCGGAACCACCGGCAAGCCCAAGGCCACCATGCACTTCCACCGGGACGTGCTGGCCATCGCCGACACGTTCTCCGAGCACATCCTCAAGCCCGGCCCGGACGACGTGTTCGCGGGCAGCCCCTCGCTGGCCTTCACCTTCGGCCTCGGCGGCCTGCTGGTCTTCCCGCTGCGCGCCGGCGCGTCGACCGTGCTGATGGAGAAGCCCTCCCCCGACGAGCTGTTCGGCCGGCTGCGGGAACTCAACGCCAGCATACTGTTCAGCGCCCCCACCGCCTACCGCTCCGCCCTCAACCGCATCGACGACTTCGACTTCAGCTCGCTGCGCCGCTGCGTGTCCGCCGGCGAGGCGCTGTCCGGCCAGACGTGGCACGCCTTCCGCGAGGCCACCGGCCACCGGCTGATCGACGGCATCGGCTCCACCGAGATGCTGCACGTGTTCGTGTCCGAATGCGACAGTGGCATCCGGCCCGGCGCAACCGGCCGTCCGGTGCCCGGTTACCAGGCGACAATCCTTGACCAGGACGGGAATCCGGTGGAACCTGGCACTGCGGGTCGGCTCGCGGTGCGCGGTCCGACGGGTTGCCGCTACCTCAACGACGACCGGCAGCTGACGTACGTGCAGGGCGGCTGGAACGTCACCGGCGACACGTACATCCGGGACGAGGACGGCTACTTCTGGTATCAGGCGCGGTCCGACGACCTGATCGTGTCCTCCGGCTACAACATCGCCGCTCCGGAGGTCGAGGAGGCGCTGGCCCGGCACGCCGACGTCGTGGAGTGCGGCGTGGTGGGCGTCCCCGACGAGGCGCGCGGCGCGATCGTCAAGGCCTACGTGGTGCTCGCCTCCGGCGTGCCGACCACCGAGCAGACCGCGCACGAGCTCCAGGACTTCGTGAAGCAGCAGATCGCCCCCTACAAGTACCCGCGCTCCATCGAGTTCGTGACCGAGCTTCCCCACACCCACAACGGGAAGCTGCGCCGGTCGGAGCTCCGCCGATCCGCCTGACCACCCACAACGAAGAGAAAGTTCTGGTGCCATCATGGATCGAAGGTCTTTCCTGCGCGCAGGCGCCGGCACGGCGGCCATCGCCGCCGCCGGACTCGCGGTCGGAGCGGCCGCAAGCGCGTCGCCCTGGCCGTCCTCGCTGTCCGCCGCGAAGTGGGACCGGCTGCGCGCGAACCTGCACGGCCGGCTGCTGCTGCCCAGCGACGCCCCGTACGACGAGGCCCGCAAGCTGGCCGCGGCCCAGTTCGACAGCATCTACCCGCAGGCCGTCGCCCAGTGCACCGATCCCCGTGACGTCGCCACCTGCATCAAGTTCGCGCAGGACAACAACCTCGCCAGCGCGGTGCGCAGCGGCGGCCACAACTTCCTCGGCTGGTCCACGTCCGAGGGCCTGGTCATCGACGTGTCGACGATCAACCACGTGAAGATCGGCCGGAACTCGGTGCACCTGGGCCCCGGCGCGCAGGCCGTGGACGTGGCCAGCACCATCGCCCCGCACGGCCTGTCCGTGCCGGCCGGCTTCTGCGCCACGGTCTGCCCCGGCGGCTTCGTCACCGGCGGCGGCATGGGTTGGCAGTTCCGCAAGTACGGGCCGGCCTGCGACCGCCTGCTGTCGGCCAAGGTCGTGCTGGCCGACGGCCGCCTGGTCACGGCGTCGGAGCACGAGAACGCCGACCTCTACTGGGCGCTGCGCGGTGGCGGCGGCGGCAACTTCGGCGTGGTCGTGGACTTCGAGATGAACCCGACCAACATCACCCACGTCGGCTACTGGACGCTGACCTGGCCGTTCCCGATCGCCGACCACGTGCTGCACAGCTTCCAGGAGTGGTCGGCCAACGCCTCCCTGGACCTCGCACCGCGGGCCGGCATCCTGCTCAACAACGCCGACCCCGGCGCCAAGCCGGTCGTCATCGTCACGGGTGTGCACTTCGGCGACGCCGCCGCGCTGGACGCCGACCTCAACCAGCTGGTGAGCCTGGTCGGCAGCGCGCCGGCCACCCGCGTGGTCGACCAGCTGTCCTACCAGCAGGCCCTGATGCGGCAGTTCGGCTGCGAGAACGACTCGGTGGAGCAGTGCCACCTGCTGGGCACCGACCCGGAGGCCATCCTGCCGCGGCAGGCGTTCGTGCTGAACCGGACCCGCATGTTCGACCAGGCCATCCCCGAGACCGGCTTCGCCGAGATCGCCGAGGCCTTTGACGCCGACCGCCGCACCGGCCAGTACCGCTGGCTGGGCTTCCTCGCCCTGGGCGGCAACGCCAGCAACCCGGCCCCCGGCGACACCGCGTACGTGCACCGCAAGGCCCAGCTGTTCTCCGTGTTCACCGCCGGCCTCGTGCTGCCCAACCCGACCGCCGACGACAACACCGCGGCCGTGAACTGGGCGCGCGGCGGCTTCAACGCCATCGACAAGTACTCCAACGGCCACACCTACGTGAACTACCCGGACATCGAGCTGTCCGACTACGCCAACGCCTACTACGGCTCGAACCTGCCGCGCCTGTCCGCGGTGAAGCGGCACTTCGACCCGCACGGGTTCTTCAAGCTGCCGCAGGGCATCCGCGCCCACGCCTGACCGTCACACCCGGTGTCCCCGCCGTCGAGGCGGCGGCGGGGACACCTTTTCTCGAAGTCGTCTGGGGTTCTGAGGGGAGCTGTGTGATGTCCGTACTGGACGAAGTCGGCCTGGGTCGCGCCGAGTGGTGGGCCACCCCGGTCGGCGTCCGGGTCGCCAGATCGACCGACCTGGTCGGCACCGCGGTCGGGGCGCGGGCCGTGCTGGAGCGGTCGCTGGACAGCCGTCGCGGCATGCTGATCTTCCGGGGGGACGATTACGCGATCGGCTACACCGACCCGCCGGTCGAGGTGACGGTCGGCGGCGGCCGGCTCGCGGTGCGGGCGCTCAACGAGCGCGGCCGGATCCTGCTGCCGGCGCTGCGCGCCGGCGTCGCCGAGATGCTGGAGTTCGATGCCGACACCGACGCCGAGTTCGCCGGCGCCGTCGCCGCCCATCCCGGCGTGTTCGCCGAGGAGGACCGCACCCGCTACGCCGGCGTGTTCCGGGCGCTGCGGGCCGTGGTGGCCGGCATGTCCTCGCCGGACGAGCTGCTCGGCCTGTACGGCGCGTTCGGCTACGACCTGATCTTCGAGGTGGACCCGATCCCGTTGGCGCAGCGGCGCGCGGCCGACCACCGCGACCTGGTGCTGCACCTGCCGGACGAGATCGTGGAGATGGACTTCGCCCGCGACGAGGCGGTCCGGCACTGCTACGAATTCGTGGTCGACGGCCGCAGCACCGCCTGGTGCGACGGCGCCACCGAGTCCCGCGAGTTCGTGCCCGGCGAGCCGTCGGACGCCCGCGACCACCGGACCGGCGAGTACGCCGCGGTGGTCGAGAAGGCGATGCCGATGTTCCGCAACGGCGAGCTGTTCGAGGTGGTGCCCAGCCAGGTCTTCCGCCGCCCCTGCACGAGCTCGCCGGCCGAGCTGTTCCGGCGGCTGCGCGACACCAACCCCGCCCCGCACAGCCTGCTGGCCAACCTCGGCGACGGCGAGTACCTGGTCGGCGCGTCGCCGGAGATGTTCGTCGGCGTCGTCCGGGACCGCGACGGCGGCCTGCTCGTGCGGACCTCGCCGATCAGCGGCACCATCGCCCGCGGCAAGGACGCGCTCCAGGACGCCGACCGCATCAAGGAGCTGCTCAACTCGGCCAAGGACGAGTCCGAGCTGACCATGTGCACGGACGTGGACCGCAACGACAAGGCCCGGGTGTGCGTGCCGGGCACGGTCCGGGTGACCGCCCGCCGCAAGATCGAGATGTACTCGGCGCTGATCCACACCGTGGACCACGTGGAGGGCCGGCTGCGGCCGGACCGCGATGCGCTGGACGCCTTCCTCGCCCACCTGTGGGCCGTCACGGTGACGGGCGCGCCGAAGCTGGCGGCGGTGGAGTTCATCGAGCAGACCGAGCGCTCGCCGCGGCGGTGGTACGGCGGCGCGGTCGGCCGCATCGGCTTCGACGGCACCCTCGACACGGTGCTGACCCTGCGCACCATGCAGATCCACCACGGCGTCGCCTCGGTACGGGCCGGCGCGACCCTGCTGTACGACTCCGACCCGGCCGCCGAGGAGGCCGAGACCGAGCTGAAGGCCAAGGCCCTGCTGCGGGTGCTGGACGACCCGGCCGCCGCCGCGCCGCCGCCGTCCGAAGTGGACAAGCCGGGCGCGGGCCTGCGCTTCCTGCTGGTGGACCACCGCGACTCGTTCGTGCACTGCCTGGCCGACTACCTGCGGCAGACCGGCGCCGAGGTGGTGACCTACCGGGCCGGCAGCCACCTGGACATGATCGACGCCGAGCGGCCGGACCTGGTGGTGCTGTCCCCCGGCCCGGGCCGGCCGGCCGACTTCGACCTGTCCGCCACCATCGACCGGGCCGAGTCGCTGGGCATCCCCGTCTTCGGCGTCTGCCTTGGCCTGCAAGGGATCGTCGAGCACTACGAGGGCACGCTGAGCATCCTGGACCGTCCGGTGCACGGCAAGCAGTCGATGGTCCGGGTAACCGCGGACAGCCCGCTGTTCGACGGCCTCCCGGCGGAGTTCGCCGTCGGCCGCTACCACTCGCTGTACGCCGCGCCGGGCGCGGTGTCCGGCGGCCTGGACGTCGTGGCCGCGACCAAGGACGGCGTGGTCATGGCCGTTACCCACCGGACCCGCGCGTTCGCCGCGGTCCAGTTCCACCCGGAGTCGATCATGTCCGCGACCGGCGGGGTCGGCCTGACCCTGATCAACAACGTGGTCGCCGCGCTCGTGCGCAAGCCCGCCTGATCCCTGCACCCACGCCAGCTAAGGACGGACCAGTCATGACCATCACCGATCTCTCCGTGCGGCGGACGTGGCGCAGCCTGCCGGCGGCGCAGCAGCCCGAGTGGCCGGACCCGGTGGCCCTGCGCAACGTGCTCGACGAGCTCCGGTCGTACCCGCCACTGGTGTTCGCCAGCGAATGCGACCAGTTACGCGAGCGCATGGCAGCGGTGGCCCGCGGCGAGGCCTTCCTGCTCCAGGGCGGCGACTGCGCGGAGACCTTCGGCGGCGTCTCGGTCGAGCAGATCCGCAACAAGTTCAAGACCCTGCTCCAGATGTCGCTGGTGCTGACGTACGCGGCGTCCATGCCGGTGGTCAAGGTGGGGCGGATGGCCGGCCAGTACGCCAAGCCGCGCTCCAAGCCCACCGAGACCATCGACGGCGTGACGCTGCCCAGCTACCGGGGCGACTCCGTGAACGGGTTCGAGTTCACCCCGCACGCGCGGACCCCGGACCCCGAGCGCCTCAAGCGGGCGTACCACACCTCGTCGGCGACCCTGAACGTGATCCGCGCGCTCATCTCCAGCGGGTACGCCGACCTGCGGCAGCTCCAGACCTGGAACCAGGACCACGTCGAGCTGTCGCCGTCCGGCCGCCGCTACGAGCGGCTGGCCCGGGACATCGACAAGGCGCTCCAGTTCAGCCGCGGCTTCGGCATCGACAGCGAGGCGGCCCGCTCGGTCGAGTTCTTCACCAGCCACGAGGCGCTGCTGCTGGACTACGAGGACGCGCTCACCCGCCCTGACGTGATCACCGGCGAGCTCTACGACCTGTCCGCGCACATGGTGTGGATCGGCGAGCGCACCCGCCAGCTCGACGGGGCGCACGTCGAGTTCTTCGCCAAGCTGCGCAACCCGATCGGCGTCAAGCTCGGCCCCACCTGCACCGCCGACGAGGCGCTGGCGCTGATCGACCGGCTCGACCCGGACCGCGAGCCCGGCCGGCTCACGTTCACCACCCGGATGGGCGCGGGCAAGGTCCGCGACCTGCTGCCCACCCTGGTGGAGAAGGTGTCCGCGTCCGGCGCGCAGGTGGTGTGGCAGTGCGATCCCATGCACGGCAACACCATCTCCGCGCCCAGCGGCCACAAGACGCGCCTGTTCGACGACGTCGTCGACGAGGTCACCGGCTTCTTCGAGGTGCACCGCGCGCTGGGCACCGTGCCCGGCGGCGTGCACATCGAGGTCACCGGCGAGGACGTCACCGAGTGCGTCGGGGCCGGCACCACCAACGACGACCTGCCGCTGCGGTACGAGACCACGTGCGACCCGCGGCTGAACCGCAGCCAGGCCCTCGACCTGGCGTTCCTCATCGCGGAGCTCTACCACAGGTGACCTCGATCCGGGTGGCCGCGACCAGCTTCGGGCTGGTCGCGGCCACCCCTCTAGGGTTGACCGTCGTGGACGACACCAGGGCCGCCTACGACGCCGTCGCACCTGTCTACGCCGAACTCTTCAGCGACATGCTCGCCACGCTCCCGATGGAACGGGCGCTGCTCGCCGCGTTCGCGGAACTCGTGACCGGACCGGTCGCGGACATCGGCTGCGGTCCCGGCCAGGTGACGGCCCACCTGCACTCACTGGGCCTCACCGCCTTCGGCATCGACCTGTCCCCGTCCATGATCGCGCTGGCCCGGGAGGCGCATCCCGATCTGAGGTTCGAGGAGGGATCGATGACCGCCCTGGACCTCGCCGACGGAGTTCTCGGCGGCATTCTGGCCTTCTACTCCGTCATCCACCTGCCACCCCGGCTGCTGCCGGCCGTGTTCGCCGAGTTCCGGCGGGTGCTGGCGCCGGGCGGCCACCTGCTGCTCGGGTTCTTCGCCGGCGACGACCCGCTGCCGCAGGAGTTCGACCACAAGGTCACCCTCGCCTACCGATGGTCGCCCGACACCCTCGCGGACCTGTTGCGCCGGGCCGGTTTCGCCGAGGTGGCCCGGATGGTGCGAGCCCCGCACGAGGGCGAGCGGTTCCAGCAGGCCTGCCTGCTGGTCAGCTGACGACCACCTGGTCGTGGAACCAGTCGACCAGGGCACGGAGATTGGCGGCGCAGCTTTCCTCGTCCGTGCCGGTCATCGTGACCCGGCCGGCCCGGATATTGGAGGCGGACTTCGAGTCCGGCACCCTGTCGCCGGGCTTGAGGATCGCCTCGCCGACAACGACATCGGGCCGCCGGCAGAGGTCCTCGGTGGACGGCACGGATCGGGCGAGGCCAGCCGGCGCGAGCAGGTGCACCCAGCCGAACGGCCGCGGGTCCACGTGCACAGTGTCGGCGGGGAGCCCGGAGGGCTGGGCCAGCACCGATCGCGCCCACTCGTCGTACAGGTCGACGCCGAACTTGGCGCGGATCGAGTCCAGCACCATGCCGCCGCCGATGCGCCCGGCGCACTCGCTGAACACCAGCCGCTCGGCCTGCTCGAACGCCTCGGCGTGGAAGACGCCGTCGCGGTGGCCGATGGCCCGCAGCGAGCCGGTCATCAACTCATGGGCCTCGCGGTAGACGTCCCCGTACCGCACCGGATCGAGGATCACGGAGCCGACCAGTCCGCCGAGCCGGATGTCGATGACGTTGTCCAGGTAGCGGGACACGCTGAGGAACAGCACCACGCCGTCGCGCACCACGCCGTCCAGGTGCAGCTCGCCGCCGGTCATGAACTCCTCGACCAGCCACGGCCCCGGCACAGTGTCCAGTTTCTGACGGACCCACGCGCGGTCGGACTCGTCGTGAACCGGGTACGTGAACTGGGTGCAGGAGCCGGCGGTCGGCTTGACCACGAACGGCAGCGGCACCTCGGCCAGGCCGTCGGCGTCGGGCACGACCCGGCAGCCCGCGACCGGCACGCCGGCCTCGCGGACGGCCGCCTTCTGCACGAACTTGTCCCGCAGCGCCAACGCCGAACCCACCGACATGCCGGGGCGGTCCGCCACGGTGGCGAGGATCGCGGCCGGCACGATACACGGCTCGTGCTCGGAGCAGATGACGTCGAAGCCCTGCGGTTGCAGGCCTTCCCGCGCCAGGCCGGCGAGCACATCGTCCACTTTGGTCGGATCGCCGACCGGGACGACCGTGCCGGTGAACCCTTGCCGCGCCGCCTCGGCGACGTCAGCGCCGCTCATGGCGAAGGTGACCTCGCAGCCGTAGCGGTCCAGGACGGCCGCGACGTCCTGCCACCAGCCCAGCACCAGCACCCGGTGCCCAGAGGACGATCTGACGGTGGACAGTCGCGCCGGCGGGGCTTCCGACTCGGCGGAGACCATGGGCAGGTTCCCTTCAGGCGGCGGCGATCGCGTCGATGGTGAGCAGCAGCGGCTCGTCCCACATGTCCGCGACCAGCACGACGATCGCGCAGCGGTGGTCGCCGAGGAACTCGCTGCGGATGCGCTTGTTGATCTCGCGGTAGCGGCGGCTGGACAGGTACACGGTGACCTTGACCAGGTTCTCGATGCCCAGCTTGTTGGCCTCCAGCACGGACACCAGGTTCTGCCAGGCCACCCGGCACTGGCCGGCGAAGTCCTCGGGGATGTCGCCGTCCGGCGTCTCCGGGATCTGCCCACTGACGAACAGCAGCGACTCGGCGGACTTGACGAGCAGGGAATCGGTGAAGTTCCCGGTGTGCGTCATGCCCGGCAGGTCGACGGGGACGATTTCCATGCGGCGGACCGTAGCAACAAGTTGCCGCCGGTCGGCAGTGCCGGCCGGCCGCCGTCCCGCCGGCAGGACGGCCACCGGCGAGCGCTTCCCCGCGCCGCCGACCCCCGCCTAGCATTCGACCCCGAACCCCCTGTCCCCACGTCGAATGCTGGAGAAGCCGTGTCAGAGCACGCGTTCGCCGGGCTCCGCGTAGCCGACCCGCCCCCGCCATGGCATTCCACTGTGGACACGGTCGCGGCCGAGCGCGGCGTCGACCTCGCCGACCACCTGGCCCGCTGCTCGGCCGAGCTGCACCTCGTGCACCACGAGCTCGACGAGTACCTCCAGTACTGCCGGCGGGAACACCTGCTGGTGGCCGACGAACTGCTGTCCGACCTCGCGCACGCCGCCCTGGTCGCCGCGACCCGCGTGGACACCCAGGCCTGCCGCCTGGCGCACGCTCCCGGCCCGGACTGCCTCGCGCTGGCGGAATCCGTGCTGCGCTTCGGTTTGGCCACGCTGGCGTACACGCGGGGCGCGATGGAGTGGTGTTCGCCGTCCTACGCGCAGGCTCACGCAGTGCAGTTCTTCGCCATCCGGGCGCAGAACTCGCCCACCGTCAACTACGAGCGGTACGAGCACCACGCGCTGCACCGCGTCGAGTCGCAGCTGCTGGCCATGCTCGACCTCTCCCCCGACACGCACGCCGTGAGCGCCACCTCCTCCGGCGTCGCGGCGTACAGCCTGATCGAGTCTTTCCTCCTCCGGAAACGCCTGCGCCCCGGCGACATCGTGCTCACCGCGCCGTACCTGTACTTCGAGGCCGGCGAACAGCTCGGCACGCTGCCGTTCGTGCGGGTCAAGCAGTCGGACGACTACGACGTGGCCACCCTGCTGGCCGACGCCGAACGCCTCCAGCCGCGCTGTGTGTTCGTGGACCCGATCGCCAACACGGCTGCGCAGCGCATGGTCGACATTCCCGCGCTGCTAGCGGGATTGCGCGCGGTTGTGCGCGAGCGGACGACCGTCGTGATCGACGGCACCATGGTGTCGGCCGGGTTGCCGCCGGAGCTGCTGACCAGCGACGACCGCGTGGAAGTCCTGTACTACGAAAGCTGTTCCAAGTACGCCCAGCTGGGCCTGGATTCCGGCATGGCGGGCCTGGTGGCGTACCCGGTCGGGCTGCGCGACGCCTTCGCCCGGCAGCGCCGCAACACCGGCACGATCCTCTACCGGCACGGCACGGAGCTGTTCCCCCGATACCACCCGGCCAGCTACCGACGGCGAATGGCCCGCATCGCGGCCAATGCCCTGCGGATGGCCATGCTGCTGCACGCCGACCCCCGCGTGCGCGTAGCCGGCCGGGTGCACCACCCCTGCCTGCCGGGCCACCCGGACGCGACGGCGGCCGCAGGCCTGCGGCACACCGGCGGCTGCGTGACCTTCACGTGCCACGATCCGGCCCGCAACACGCGCGCCTCGTGGGACGAGCTGTTCCACCGGATTCTGACCCGTGCCGCGGCGGAAGGCGTGCACCTGACCAAGGGCCCCAGCTTCGGCTACGGCGCACCGCGGGTGTCCGCCGCCGACGCCTTCGACGGCGAGCCGCCGTTCCTCCGGCTCTACGTCGGGGATCGGGGCGAGCAGGTCGCCGCGCTGGCCGACATCATCGGCGCCGCGCTGGCGGAATCCTTTGAGTAAGGAGCGATACCTGATGTCCGACACCGCACGTGGCCTGCCGCCACTGCTGGCCTATGCGGTTCTGGCCGGCGCCGTCGACGTGTACGCGGGCGACTACGTGCAGGCGCTGTCCCCCGTCACCGTGGCGGCGATCTCTTTCACCATTGCCACCCTCGGCGTCGGCGCGCTCACCGCGGCCCGGCACGGCATAGGCGAAGTGTTCCGTCTGATGTGGACGAACGCGTGGGACGTGCTGGCGCTGAACGTGCTGACCGCGATCACGTGGCTGTCGCTGCTGTACTCCCTGAAGTACCTCGAACCGGCCGTGGCCAACGAGATCGCCTTTGCCCTCGGGCCGGCTTTGACCGCGCTGGCCGAACCGTTGCTGCGCCGGGGAAGCCGGACACTGCGCAGCGAACTCCTTGTCGCCCTGGGCATCCTGGGCCTGATCGGCATGCTGCTCTGGAGCTCGACCGCCGGCCTCAGCGGCCTCCAGCACACCGATCCCGGCCAGGCGCTGCTCGGCTTCGCGCTGGCCGTCGTGTGCGGGCTCGGCTGCGTCGGCAGCGTGATCTACGCCAAGCGGCTCAGCGACGCCGGCGCGAGCGCCGCCGCCACGGTGACCGTCCGCTACGTGCTGTTGGCGGCGTTGTGCTGGGCGCTGGTCGGCGGCACCGGCACGGGCGCCACCGTCGGCCCGGCGCTGCTGCCGAGCGCGGTGATCGCCATCATCGGCGTCGCTCTGCCGGCATGGCTCGGCCAGGTCGGCATCCGTTACGTGGAGCCGATAACCGTGGCGCTGCTGGACACCTTGTCGCCGGTGTTCGCGTTCCTGCTGCAACTGCCCGACAGCCGGCTGCACCCGTCCGCGCTGACGCTGATCGGGATCGTCGGTGTGACCGTGTTGGTGTGCCTCGGACTGCTGGCCCGGTGGCGGCACGAGCGCCGTCCCGTCCCGGTGCCGCCGCCGGCGGATCTTCTCCTGGAAAGGCTGTGACATGGACAACGTCATCGTCGTCGACTACAGCGGCCGCGGCCACGCCATCGCCGACCTGTTCGTGCGCACCGATCCCGGCGTCACCGTGCACTACCTGCCCGGCTGCGAGGCGATCAAGCAGGACCGCATCGTCAGCCAGCCGCAGCTGGCCTTCGACGACCCGGCGCCGATGGTCCAGTACGCCAGGGACGTCAGTGCCGACCTCGTGCTCGTCGGCCACCCGCGCGCGCTGGCCGCCGGCTACTCCGACCGCTTCCTGGAGGCCGGTTTCCCGGTGATCAGCCCGACCGAGCGCGCCGCGATGCTGGAGACCAGCAAGGACTACACCAAGCGGCTGTGCGCCAAGTACGGCATCAAGACCGCCGCCCACCGCACGTTCGACGACGCCGACGAGGCCATCGACCACATCCGCGAGGTCGGCGCGCCCATCGTGATCAAGGGCGACACGTCGTGCCAGGGCAACGGGGTCTTCGTCTGCCACACCGTGCGGGACGCGGTCGCCGCCGTGGAGCGGCTCATGGTGAGCCGGGACTTCGGATCCGGCGGCGACCGCGTCGTCATCGAGGAATTCCTGGACGGCAAGGAGTTGCTGTACTTCGCGCTCGTCGGCGGCGACAACTACCTGCTGCTGCCCAGCGCCGTCGACTACCCGCGGTCCGAGGACGGCAACCAGGGCCCGATGTGCGGCGGCATGGGCGCGTTCTCCCCCGCCCCGTACGAGACCTACACCGACGTCAAGCGGTTCGAACGGCAGATGATGCGGCCGCTGATGACCGCCATCGCCGGCGAGGGCCTCGACTACTTCGGCTTCATCTACCTGGACTGCATGCTGGTCGGGGACCAGCTGTACCTCATCGAGATCAACGCCCGGATGGGCGACCCCGAGGCCGAGGTGGTGCTGCCGCGCATCACCAGCGACTTCGGCGCCACCTGCACCGCCCTGCTCGACGGCCGGGTGCAGCCGCTGACCATCAGCGACGAGCACTTCGTCGACGTCGCCGCCACCCAGGGCCCGACCCCCGGCTACCAGGGCTGGCCGTACGGCACCGTCGGCCGCGGCTACCCCATCACCGGCCTCGACACCCTCACGCCCGAGACCTGCCGCGTCTTCTACGGCGCCGCCCGAACCCTGGCCGACGGCACCCTCGCCACCGACGGCGGCAAATGCCTGCACTTCACCGGCCGCGGCGCCACCCGCGCCGAGGCGCGGGCCAACGCCTACCGCGGCATCGCCGGCGTGCACTTCGCCGGCATCCGGTACCGCACCGACATCGCCGAGGCAATGCCCTGGGACTGACCTTTCGTGCACACCCTCCGTGACAGACCGGTGACGGACTGCCCCCAAAATCGTGGCATGCCGAGATATTCGGCAGCTATCGGTCAAGGATTGGGGGAAGGCATGAAACGGGCGATTCGCGTGGTCGTCGCCGCGCTGGCGCTGCTGCTGGTCGGCGGCGCCGTCGCGGAGGCGGCGCCGGCGACGCCGCAGGCGGTGCGGCACTTCGCCAACGTGCGGTTCCAGAAGTGCCTGGACGCCGACACCAACGGCGGCGGCAACGGCACGAGGGTCCAGCTCTGGGACTGCGGTCCCTGGAACCAGCAGGACTGGGACGTGCGGCCGGACGGCTCGCTGTACAACATGCGGTTCCAGAAGTGCCTGGATGCTGACACCAACGGCGGCGGCAACGGCACGGCGGTCCAGCTGTGGGACTGCGGACCGTGGAACCAGCAGTGGTGGGTGCTCCGCAGCGACGGATCCATCTACAACCAGCGGTTCCAGAAGTGCCTCGACGCCGACACCAACGGCGGCGGCAACGGCACGAGGGTCCAGCTCTGGGACTGCGGTCCCTGGAACCAGCAGTGGTGGCAGTAGCCGTCAGGGCTTAGGGGCGTAGCCGAGCAGCGCCTTCATCATCGACACGTCCACACCGGCGCCGCGCAGGGCAGCGATGATCTGCGCGGCGCGCCGGGTCTCCTGCTCGTCGGCCCGCCGGTACTTCGACCCGCTGAGCTGGAACTGGACGGCCGGAATGTCGTTACGGCGCAAGCGCACGTTGGTGTCGTCGTACCAGGCCCAGCAGTCGGCGCGGTTGGCGGCGGCGTCGACCGCGCCGATCCAGACGTACCGGACCCGCTGCGGATCGTCGTCCACCCACAACGTGTTCGGCGTGGCCGCGTTGGGCGGCGCGGCCGGGGCCGGCGGCTCGGCGGCCGCGGCGCGCCGGGACATGCGCTGCGACCGCTGCGGCTCGGGCGCCTGTTCGCGGCGCGGCATCCGCAGCGACGGCGTGCGCATCGCGCCGCTGGCCATCTCCGGCGGCGGGGCCGGCTGCCCGCCGACCAGATAGGTGTCGAGGTCGGCGGCGGTGCGCAGCAGCGTGTCGTAGTCGACCTGCGAGCCGGCGGCCTGGATCCGCATGACGACCGCGCGGGCGAGGTCCACCGACGGGTGCAGCCGGGCCGCGCGGTCGAGGCTGTCGACGTCGTTGGCGGCGACGTCCAGCGCCTCGGCCAGGCGGCGGAACTCGTCGGCCGCGCGGAGCACCGCCAGTTGCAGTGCTCGCCGGTACGAGTCCAGGTCGGCCCGGTTGTCGGCGGTCATTTGTGCACGAACTCCTTCCCACGCCTGGCCCCATTCCATCACAGGCCGGCGCGGGGTCAGTTCGTGACGAGCCGCCGGATGACCGTGATGGGGCCGATGGCGTCGATGGGGCTGATCTTGATCGGCTCGCCGAAGGTCGCCGCCTGCACGGCCTGGTTGTGGTCCACGGCCATCGCGACGTGCTGGACCGGCTGGTAGAAGTAGATGAGGTCGCCGGCCTTCACATCGGCCCGCGAGACCTGCTGGCCGACCAGCGCCTGGTCCGCGGCGACCCGCGGCAGCTCCACCCCGGCGGCGCGGTACGCCTGCTGCACCAGCCCCGAGCAGTCGTACGCGATCGGCCCGTTGCCGCCCCATTCGTACGGCTTGCCCAGCTGCGCGATGGCGAACCTCAGCGCCGCGCCGACCGTGCCCGGCGGCAGCATCACGTTCGGCGCGGTGGCGCCGCTCTGCATCAGGGAGACCTCGTCCGGCGGCAGCGCGTTCAGGGCCGCCCGCACCGCCGTCACCCGTTGGTCCAGGTCGGCTCGCTGCGCGCCGACCTTGTTCTCGATCGCCGTTGCCGCCGCGGCCGCCTTGGACGCTGCCGCCTGCTCCTTCTCGGCCGCCTCTCGCGCCTGGGACGTCTGGGCCAGCGTCTGCGCCGTGGCCGCCTTCACGGCGTCATCGGCGTCGTGCGCGAATCCGGCGACGATCGACGCCGTGTTGATGTCGTCGGCACTGGCGCTGGTCAGCAGTGCGGAGACGCTGTTGGCGGGTGCGATCGCCTTGAGCAGGTCGGCTCGCTGCTTGCGGTCGGCCACCAACTGGTCGGCCTGCCGCACCGCCTGCTGCCACTTCGCGTCCGCCGCCCTGAAGGCCGCGTCCGCCGTCGCCGCCTGCTGCCGTAACGACTGGGCCTGCTCCTGCGCCTTGAGCAGCTGCTCGTTGACCTTCTCGGCCTGGTGGCTCAGATCGATGTAGCGGCCGATCAGCCCGGCCACCGTCGTCGGCGCGTTGTCGGCGTACGCGACACCCGCCGGCAACATCACCGCCACCAACACCACAACGCCCAGCGCTCGCATGGTCCCCCCGCCGCCGACAATCCTCCGGGTTCGACCCTAGCGAATTCCGGGGCGCGGGCGGAGGCCCGCGAACACGGACTCCGGGGCACCCCGGGCGGCCCCAATGGGCGGCCCGTGTCGGGCCGGCGGCGTTCCGGGCCGCCGGCCCGACACCCCCTCCCCCAACTGTCGCCGGGACGGGGTCCCGACCGGACAACCCTCGCGCACCCCGTTCAGATCCGGATCAGACGGGGTTCGGACCGCTGGTCAGAGCGGCTTGTCCAGCACCGCCTTGAGGTGGCTGAACGTGTCGATGGAGTACTTCCCGTGGTAGCGGCCCATGCCGCTCTCCCCCACCCCTCCGAACGGCAGATCCGGCGCGGTCAGGTGCACCACTGGCAGACCGAAGCCGACGGCGCCGGACGACGTCTCGTCGAGGATGCGCCGCTTGGACTGGTCCGACTCGGTGAAGGCGTACAGCGCCAGCGGCTTGTCCCGGGCGGTGACGAAGGCGATGGCGGCGTCAAGGTCGGGCACGGCGATCACCGGCAGGATCGGCCCGAAGATCTCCTCGGCCATCACCGGCGCGTCCGGCTGGACGTCAGCAAGCACGGTGGGCGCGATGTACTTGGCGTCCCGGTCGGTCTGGCCGCCGGTCACCACCCGCCCGCCGGCGAGCAGCCCGCTGAGCCGGTCGAAGTGCCGGTGGTTGATGATCCGCCCGTACGCCGGGCTGTCGGCGGGGTCGTCGCCGAACTTGGCGTGCAGCGCCTCGGCCAGCAGCGGTTCGAGCTTCGCGGCGGTGTCGCCGACCGCGAGCACGTAGTCCGGCGCGACGCAGGTCTGGCCGGCGTTGAGGAACTTGCCGTTGACGATGCGCTCCGCGACGACGGCCAGGTCGACGTCCGAGTCGACGATCACAGGGCTCTTCCCGCCGAGTTCGAGCGTCACCGGCGTGAGGTGCTTGGCCGCGGCGGTCATCACGATCCGGCCGACGACCCCGTTGCCGGTGTAGAAGATGTGGTCGAACCGCTGCTCCAGCAACGCGGTGGTCTCGGGGATCGCGCCCTCGACGACGGCGACGCCGTCCGGGTCGAGGTACCGCGGCACGAACCGGGCGATCGCGGCGGCCGTCTCCGGGGCCAGCTCGCTCGGCTTGAGCACGACGCCATTGCCGGCGGCGAGCGCCCCGACCAGCGGCGCGAGCACCAGTTGCAGCGGGTAGTTCCACGGCCCGATGACCAGGACCAGCCCGAGCGGTTCCCGCACGACCGAGCCGCGCCCGGGCAGCAGCTTGTCCGGCAGCGGCGCGTCCTCCGGCGCGATCCAGGACTCCAGGTGCGCCAGGGTGTGGTCGACCTCGTTGCAGACGAAGTCGAGCTCGGTGCGCCGGGCCTCGGCCGCGTTCTTGCGGAGGTCGGCGTGCAGCGCGTCGAGGAACGCGCTTTCCTGCTCCCGCAACATGGTCCGCAGCGCGACGAGCTGCTCGCGCCGCCACGCCGACGGCTTGGTCCGGCCGTCACGGAACGCGGCGCGCAGCCGGTCGACGACGGCGGGGATCTCCGTGATCGGGTCGGTCATTCGCCGAGCCTAACTCACCTGTTCGGCCCACATCGGGCGACGGCCGCCATAGGTTAGCGTGACATATGTGTGGGTGGAGATCGTGATGCTGGCCAACCTCGCCCGACAGCCGGCCCACGGCTACGAACTCCGCCACCGCGTCGAGCAGGACCTGGGGACGGCGCTGTCCAACAACTCCCTGTACCCGACGCTGCGGCGGTTCACCGAGGCCGGCGCGGTGACGCGTTCGGCGCAGCCGCAACGCGGCCGGCCGACCCGGCACGTGTACGAGATCACCCCGGTCGGCGTCGAGATGCTGCACGACATGCTGGCCGAGCTGCCCGACGAGCTGGCGTCCGACGACGCCGAGTTCATGGCCCGGCTGGCCCACTTCGACCGGCTCACCCCGGCCGAGCGGGCCGCGATCCTCGACGCCCGCTGCCGCGCGCTGCTGTGCCGTCGGGGCCGCCTCCAGGAGCTGCTCACCACGGTCGAGCCGGCGAGCTGGGCGCGGATCGTGCTGGACGAGGCACTGGCCCGCTCACACGCCGAGGAAAGGTGGATCGCCACCCTGCGCTCCCGCGCCGCTTTACCACTGGAGGACTGATGACCAGCACCGACTCCCGGCCGCGCCTACCGTTCGGCCGGCCCACCGTGATGGACATAGCGCCGCTGTACGCGGTGCTGCACCGGGAGACCGCGCCCGTCGAGGTGCTCACGCCGGCCGGCGACCCGGCCTGGCTGATCACCCGCTTCGAGCAGGCCCGCCAGCTGTTCGCCGACCCGCGCCTGGGCCGCTCGCACCCCGCGCCGGAGCAGGCGTCCCGGGTCACCGACGCGGCCATCATCAGCGGCCCGACCGGCGAGTTCGAGACCGAGAAGGCCACCCACGACCGGATGCGGGCGCTGCTGGTGCCGGCGTTCTCGGCCGGCCGGATGCGCCGGCTCAGCGGCCACGTCCAGGAGCTGGTCGACGCCCGGATCGACGAGCTGATCGCCACCCACGACGCCGCCCCCGACCAGCCGGTCGACCTGCACGCGCTGCTGTCGTTCCCGCTGCCCGTGCTGGTGATCTGCGAGCTGCTCGGCGTCCCGTACGAGGACCGCGAGTACTTCCACGACGTGTCGACCCGGCTCGGCCGGATGGACATCGGCGACAAGGCGCAGGAGGCGTTGGACGACCTGCAGGCCTACATCCGCCGGCTGGCCGAGGTGAAGCGCGCCGACCCGCAGGCGGACGTGCTCAGCGACCTGGTCAAGGCCCAGGCCGACGACCCCGACTTCGACGACGACGAGTTGGCCCGGCTCGGCGCCGGCCTGCTGTTCGCCGGGCACGAGACCACCATGACCCGCATCGACATGGGCGTGGTGTTCCTGCTGTCCGACCTGGCGCGCCGGGACCGCTTCGCCGCGGACCCCGACGGCCAGGCGCAGGCCACGGTGGAGGAAGTGCTGCGCATGACCTCGTCCGGCGACCTGGGACTGCTCCGCTACGCCCATGAGGACGTCGAGGTCGAGGGCGTGACGATCAAGCGCGGCGACGCCGTGCTGCTGGCCTCCGGCGCGGCCAACCGGGACCCGTCGGTGTTCACCGACCCCGGGGAGTTCGATCCCACCCGCAGCCCCAACATCCACCTCGCGTTCGGGCACGGCATCCACTTCTGCATCGGGGCCGCCCTGGCCCGCACCGAGCTGCGGATCGCCCTGTCGACGCTGTTCCGCCGGGTGCCGGGGCTGCGGCTGGCGGTGGAACCGTCCGAACTGGACATCCGCAAGGGGTCCATCGCCGGCGGCCTGGTGTCGCTGCCGGTGACGTGGTGATCATCGCCGGCGGTCCGTCCACGCCCGCCGGCGACGTGATCCGCTAGTCCCCCACTGCACATGAGTGGCTCACTGGGCGCCGGACGCGGAGTGAGCCACTCACGCGCGCGGATCTCCTCGCACTCCCAGACATCTGGGGGCACATTCCCATGGCGACCGGGAACGCCGCCTGTCGATAATCGGGGCCGCACCCGAGGGGGATTCGCATGACCCGCACCGATCCGTTCACGCTGTTCGAGCCGGCGCTGCTCAAGGCCCAACCGCTCGGGCTGATCCAGGCGCACGCCGAGGACGAGCGGCTGGACGGCCGGACCGTGACGGTCGACGGCCGGCGGCTGGTGAACTTCGGCTCGTGCGGGTACCTGGGGCTGGAGACGCATCCCGCGCTCACCGGGGCCGTCATCGACGCCGTCCGGCGCTACGGCACGCAGTTCTCCTCGACCAGGGCGTACCTGTCCGCCCCCGACTACCGGCAGGCGGAGCGCCTGTTGAGCGAGATGCTCGGGCGGCCGACGGCGATCGCCGCCAACACCAGCATGGCGAACATGTCCGTGATCACGACGCTGATCAAGGACGGGGACGTGATGCTGGTGGACGCGCAGGCGCATCGCAGCGTGCAGGCCGCGGCGACGATCGTCCGCGCGCAGGGCACGCCGACCGAGGTGATCCCGCACGGCAACCTGGAAGTGTTGGAGCGCAAGGTCATCGAGCACGCGGGCCGGCGGGTCTGGTTCCTCGGCGACGGCCTGTACAGCATGTTCGGGGACATCGCGCCGCTGCGCGAACTCGCGGCCCTCGTGGAACGTCACGACCACCTGTGGATGGTCATCGACGACGCGCATTCCGTGTCCTGGACGGGTCGTCACGGTCGCGGCCACGCGCTGGAGCGGATGAGCCCCGCCGCCCTGGCCCGCACGGTCGTCACCGGCTCGCTGAACAAGTCCTTCGGCGCGGCCGGCGGGGTCATGACGTTCCCGACGGAGGCATTGCGGCACGAGGTGCGCACGATCGGCTGGCCGATGATGTTCTCCGGCCCGCTCCAGCCGCCGATGCTGGCCGCCGTCGTCGCCTCCACGCGCCTGCACCTCGACGACGAGATCCGCGACCGCCAGCGCCGGATCGTCGGCAAGATCGAGCTGTTCAACGCCGAGGCCGCCCGGCAGGGCATTCCCCTGGTGGACGCCGGCATCACGCCGATCCGTTACGTGGCGGCGGGGAACACCGACTCGACGATCGACCTCGCCAGCCGGTTGCAGAAGGTCGGCTACTTCACCAACACCGCGATCCACCCGGCGGTGCCGCTCAACCGCGCCGGCATCCGCATCGCGCTGACCCTGCACCAGACCGACGAGGACATCGTGGGACTGGTCGAGGCGCTGGCCGCGAACCTGCCGCTGTCGCTGGCGGACAACGGTTTCTCCTCGGAACGGCTGCTGCGCGCGTTCCACCGGCAGTTCGCCGGGCGGGAGATCACCCTCCGCGAGGTCGGCGCGTGGTGAGGGCTAGGCGCTCGGCTCGTACAGGCCGAGGCCGATCATGCTCGCCGACAGCCCGTTCCAGGTGCGCACGTCCCAGCCGGTGAGGTCGCGCCACCGATCGAGCCGGTACCGCACGGTGTTGGCGTGCACGTGCAGGGCGCGACCGGTCGCCGTCAGCGACAAACCGTTGTCGGCAAAGGACTGCACGGTGCGGGCGAGCTCGGGATGATTGACCGCCGGCTCGCGGCAGGACTGGAGCAGCACCGCCAGCCGGTCGGAGTGCGGGCGCACGGTGGCGAGCAGCCAGCCGGCGCGGAAGTCGACGACACCGCCGCCGTCCGCGGCGCAGGGCAGCACGTCCCGGGCGTCGACGATGCTGGCCGCGGCGCCGGACAATCCCTTGCGCACCAAGCCGATTCCGATCGGTGGCTGCGGATTTCGCGCCCGCATGGCGTGCACGACGGCGTCGGCGGGAACGCGTTGCGCCACGGCGATCATCACCGTGCCGCGATTGGCGCACCGCAGGGTGCCTCGCCGCCGGTTGAGCTGCCGGCGCAGTTCGGTGAGGTCCTCGTCGGACCACAGCTCGGCCGGCGAGCAGAAGGCCTGGAACGCGGCGACGGGGTCGAACGCCAGCGCCTGCGCCAGCTGCGTGACGCTGCCGTGCCCGGACACGCCGGTGACCAGCGCCTCCAGGAACCGGTAGGTGAGACTGAGCTGCGCCGACTCCTCGGCGCGGACGGCCTCGCCGTAGGCGTCGGCGGCGGCGCTACTGGCCTGCTGCACCCACGTCCACACCGTCCCCACCACCCGCACCAACTGCGCCGAGATCTCCGGCCCACGGGCGTCAGCCCGGCTCAGCAGCGCGTCCCACATCTCGCGGTAGCCGACGTGGAACGCGCCGAGCATCGCCTCCAGCGGCAGGCCCTCACGGGCCCGCTGACGGCCGAGCGCACGGGCGTGTTCGATCTCCTCACGCGACGGCGCGCGGTGCGCGATCAGCCCGTCGAGCAATCCTCGGTACTGCCGCGCCACGCCTATTTCGTGCTGCGCCCGATCGATCACCAGGTAATCCGGCTTCTCCTGTCTGATCCGGTCGACGGTCTGCGCGACCAGCAGGGGCAGATCGGCGGCCATCGACTCGCACAGGTCGACGACGAACTGCCAGTCGTCCGTCGCCATCCGGGTCAGCCTTCCTCGTCACCACCGCCGCGTCGCGGTCAGGGTAGACGAGACACGCCGATTCTCCAGGTCCGAACCGGTGCGAACCGGCAACCCGGCCCGTTTTCCGTTCACCTGACGAACACAGCCGGCGTATTCGTCGAGCTGTCTCGGCGTCCGCGGTGAAAGCACAACCGCCCACGGCCGATGTCGGGACACCGTAACCCCGAAAACGTGCCTGATCAGACGGATTCGGCGCTCGGCCGGAATGCCCTTGAGCGCGGCGCCGCCGGCGAACAGCTCGCTGACGACGAGCCGGTGCCCGGCATCGGACAGCGACGCCGCGAGGTGCGGCCGGCGGTGCAGGGTGGCGGCCGGGACCATGACGGGCATCGGCGTGGGCAGGTCCAGCAGCAGATCGGCCTCGTCGTCGGCGCGGATCGAGACGCCGACCTCGCTCGTCAACTCCGACAGCAACGCCAGCTCGTGCAGCCGCAGCCAGTCCAGCGAGGCCAGCACGTCCGCGGGTGGATGGTGCACGAAGACGCACTCCACCGACGGCCGCCGCAGCCGCCGGCAGGAATTGCGCAGCGTGGCGAGCATGCCGGCGATGCTGTAGTCGGGCCGAGGCAGCACGCCGCCGACGTCCGTGCCGACCTTGGTCCAGATCCGAGCGGCGGCCGCGCCGTGGGCGCGGCCGAGGTCGGCTTCGGCGAAACCGCGGGCGTGCACGGGCGAGGTGTCGAACAGGTCCACGCCCAGCAGCCGCGCCGCCCTCATGAGCCGCGAGGCCGCCGCGGCGTCCCGATCGCGCACCACGACACCGTCGAAGTGACCGGACATTCGCCGCGTGCCGAGCGCGATGTGGGGCAATGCCTCTCCGTCCACCTCACCAGAATGGGTCACCGCAGGTGAGTCGGTCATGCAGGGAACCGAGAACTCCAACGGGACCGTTTCGTGGAATCCACAGGTCCCGTTGCGCACCCCACCCGGTTCACTACGGTCCGGTCTGCACAACCGCGCAGGGCCGGCCACATCTGACCTGATATTCCTTTGCCACAAGGAAGTTGACACGTTGCGTGATCTCGGCGAACCTAAATTCACCACCCACGGGGAATCCGGCCGGGGAATGGCTCGGCGGCCGGTCGGGGAAGCGAGAGGAAAGATGCAGGCGCACTGCGATGCCTTCGACGGCGAGTGGGTGGTGCATTGTCGCGACGAGCGCGTCGGCCTGCGGGCGGTGATCGCGATCGACGATCCCGCGCTGGGTCCGGGTCTCGGCGGCGTGCGCATGGGCCGCTACCCGCATCTGGACGCCGGCACGGCCGAGGCCAAGCGGCTCGCGGCGGCGGCCACCAGCAAGCTCGCCTTCGCCGGACTGCCCTATGGGGGCGCGAAGTCCGTCATCCTCGACCCGGGCCGGCCGGTCGGGCGCTCGGCGCTGATGCGCCGGTTCGGGGAGTTCGTCCGCCGCCTCGACGGCGCGTACGTGCCGGGCTACGACTTCGGCACCACCAGCCAGGACATGCTGGACGTGGGCAGCGGCGGCGCCGAGGTGACGTGCACGCAGGACGACCCGATGTCGTCCACGGCGGCCGGGCTGGTCGCCGCCATCGAAGCGTCCGTCGGCTACCTGATCGGCGGCGACCTCGCGGGCGTCCGCATTGTGGTGCAAGGCGCCAGCCGGACCAGCGGCGACATGGCGCGGTTGCTGGCCGCCCGGGGCGCGCACGTGCTGATCGGTCGGCCGAACGAAGTCGTCATCACGCCGTCGGACGTCCTGTGCGTGGAGTCCGCGGTGATCGACGCCGACGCCGCCGAGGTGCTGAACTCGCGGATCGTGATCGGCACGGCCAACGACCTGCTGGTCGCCCCGCGCGACGCCGAAACCCTGGCCGACCGCGGCATCACGTACGTGCCCGACTTCGTCGGCACCGCCGGCGGCGCGATCCGCGTGCACGGGCGGCGCGCCGGCTGGGATGACACCCGGGTGCGCGCCGAGGTCGCCGCCATCGGCGACCGGGTCCGCGCCCTGCTGGAGGAATCCGACCGCACCGGCGCCACTCCCCTGCACCTGGCGCGGCAGACGGTCGCCACGTCGGTGCGGTTACTTCGGTCGAACGCCGTGGGCGCCGGCCCGCTCGGTGGCCCGTTCGATGTCCCACCGCGCGCCGAAAGTCCCGTACACGGCGATGGCCTCGTCGAGAGCGGCCTGAGCCTGCGCTAGCTCACCCTGGGCGGCGTGCAGGACGGCCAGATCCTCAAGCGCCTGACCGAGTTCGACCGCACGCCCGAAGCGCCGGTAGTGATCGGCGGCCTGCCGAGCGGGCGTGGGATCGCCGGTGACGAGAGCCCGGCAGCGCAGCGACGCCGCGAACGCGCGCGCGGGATGCTGCTCGCGGCTGGCCTCGTCGTCACACTGTTCCGCCGCGGCACGGGCGGTGTCGAGGTCGCCACGCTGCACCGCGAGCCGCGCCAGGTCCGGCAACCACTGGTGGCGCAGGGTCATCTGCGAGTAGTCGGCCTTGAGGTTGGGCGTGAGCAGCGAGATCGCCTCATCGATGCGACCTTCCTGTTCCGCCGCAACCGCTTGCGCCGCAACGAGGAAGTCGCAGTTCTCCCGCTCCGCCGGGCTGGCGACGGGCAGTTCGGCGGCGGCCTGGAGGTGCGCGAGGGCGGCATCGTCGTCGGCCCGGCGAAGCGCGATGAGCGCGGCGATTCCGTGCAGGAGAAGCAGCGTGACGGTGCTTTCGCGCAGGCCGTAGAAGGTCATCTCCGGGCTGTCCTGGGCCACGCCGTCGAGGTCGGCCAGCGTCTCGTCCCAGCGGCCGACCCAGTAGTGGTGCACGGCGGCGGGCACGTGCAGCTCGGTCGGCACGGCGTGCTGGCGGCCGAGCTCGCGCGCGAAGTCCAGGGTCTCGTCGACCTCGGCGAGCCGGTCCAGGTTCTGGAGGCTGAACAGGCGGTTGTCCAGAACGCTCAGCCGCAGCCCGACCAGCTCGGGATCGCCGGCGACGGTGGCGATCGCCTGGTCCGCGACGGTGATGGCCGCCGCGTGCTCGCGCCGTACGGAGTGCACGACCCACAGCTCCTGGAGGCCGTGCGCGGTGGCGAACGCGTCCCCGCACTCCTGGCCACGCTTGACCGCCCGGCGGGCGCTCGCCTCCGTCGCCGTGAGGTCGTGGTTGCCGGTCCGCTCGGCGGTCGCGGTCAGCACCTCGTGCCGCGCCTTCCAGTGCTCCGGCACGTTCGGGCCCTCGATGGACTCCCGCAGCATCTCCACCGCGGCGGCGCCCTCGCCACGCCGGCACAGCACGTGGGCAAGGATCGACCGCATCTCGGACAGCCGCTCGACGTCGTCGGTGCGGCCGATCACGTAGCGCACCTCGGCTTCCGGCGTGCCGCCGAGACCGAAGGACAGCATCGCGAGCTCCGCGGTCAGGGCCGTTCGCGCGGCCGTGGTGATCGTCGGCGTGGCCAGGGCGCGGCGGATCAGGTCCATGGTGATCTGCGGGGCCCGCTGGCCGAGCACGGAAGCGTTGTCCTGCAACCAGGTGACGACCCAGTTCTCGACCGCGCCGGGCACCGCCAGCAGCTGCTCGGCGACCTGCTCGCGCGGGGCGCCCGCCTTGGCGAGCGCCTGCGCGGCATGGTTGTGCAGGGCGAGGCGGACGGCGTTCGGCGTGCCCTCGTACAGTGCCTGCCGGATCAGGCCGTGCCGGAACGCCAGGTACGACCCGTTGTGGACGAGGACCTTGCCGGTGATCGCCTCGTCGAGGAGGGTCATGAGGTCGGGGACCGGGCGGTCGCTGACGATGGCCAGGTCGTCGAGGACGAACTCGCCGCCGAGCAGCGAGGCCCATTGCAGGGCCTCCTTCGCGCCTGTGGACAGGAAGCTGAGACGTCGGGTCAGGGCGGCGACGAGCGAACCCGGTGCGGTGACGGCGGTCTGGTGCTGGATCTCGGCGCTGCCGTCGGCGACGGTGATCGCGTGTTCGCGGTCAAGGGCGTCGAGGAGCTCGCGCACGTAGAGGGGGTTGCCGCCGGCGCGGGCGGTCAGGTTGGCCAGCTCGGGGCCGGGTGGCGCGCCGACGGATTCGCGGACGATGTCCTGCACCGCGGATTCCGTCAGGGGTTCGAGGGCGACGATGTAACCGTTGTCCGCCTCGGCCGCTCGGCGCACCTCCGCCACGTGCGGGCGGCGGGGCAGGGTGCGGGCGCTGCCCGTGAGGAGGAGCGGGAGGCGGGTCGTGGCGCGGCAGAGTCGGTGCCATACCAGCAGACTCGTCTCATCGGCCCATTGCAGATCGTCCACCACGAGCAGCAGCGGGGCGTCTTCGGTGAGCGTCTCGACGAAGGCCAGCAGGCGGTCGACGGCGGCGGTCACCGGGTCCACACCGGGCAGGAGGGCGTTCGCCGGACCGTGCAGGGTGGCCGCGAGTTCGGCGCGGCGCGGGTCGGCGGAGCGGCCGTCGACGTCCAGACAGTCGAGGATGGTTCGCAGCGGGAAGCGTTGCCCCAGCTCGTCGGCGACCGCCCAGCCGAGCTGGCAGCCCTGTCCTTCGGCACCCTTCAGGCCGGCCGCGAGTAGCGAGGACTTGCCGATACCGGGCTCGCCCTCGATCCAGATGATGCCGCCGCTGCCGGCGGCGGCCTGCGCGACCATGGCCTGCATGCGGGCGATTTCCGCCTCGCGGCTGACGAATCCGTCCGGGATGCGGATGTGGTGGCTCGCTCGGGCCGGGACGGTGCGCGCGGGGCGCTGCGGCGGTTCGTTTGCCTTGATCCGCTCGTAGAGGCGGGTCAGGGGCGGGCTCGGTTCGATGCCCAACTCGTCGGAGAGGAGCTTGCTCGCGTCGTCGTAGACCTCGAGGGCCTCGGCGCGGCGGCCGCCGCGCCACAAGGCGGTCATGAGCAGCGCGCGGAGGCGTTCCCGCAGCGGGTAGGCCTCGGTCAGCCGGGTCAGTTCGTCCAGGACGTCCGCGCCCATTTCGATCATCGTCTCGACGCGGTGGACCCGGGTGGCGAGGCGGAGTTCGGCGAGACTGGCGCGGCGTCTTTCCGCGTAGGGGCCGGGGATGCCGCCGAGGGCGTCTTCGTCGGTGGGCCAGAGCGCCAGGGCGGCGTCGAGGGTGCGGACGGCTGCCGTGCCGGTCAGGGTGGTGGCCTGCTGGCGGAGCATTTCGAACCGGGTGAGGTCGACGTCCTCGGCCGGCAGGCGGAGGACGTAGCCGCCGCCCGAGGACTCCAAGAGCTGGCTCGGGGCTCGGTTCGGGCGGTTCGGCTCGAGGGCTCGGCGGAGGTCGGAGATGTAGGTGAAGATGCTGCCGTCCGCGCTGGCCGGGGGATCCTCGCCCCAGATGCCGTCGACCAGTTCGCTGCGGGAGACCACCGTGTTGACGCTCGCCGCCAGCATGGCGAACACCGCCCGCTGGCGCGGCGGCCCCAAGGAGATCTCGCCGGTGTCGGACCATGCCCGGACGGTGCCGAGCAATTCCACCTTGACCAAGGGTGACCAACGCTCTCGCTGGACGGGGGGTGTACGGAGCCGAGCATACGGCGCTACGGACAGACGACTGCAAGGGGTTGTCGGGTTTGTCTGTTTCCGTGGTGGCGGGGAGTGCGGTTTCGGGGGTTATTCGTTGCCTCGGGGCTGTTTTGGCGACTCCGGGGGATGTTGCCTTCGCCGGGGGTTTGTCGGCTCCACGGAGTCGCCGTCGACAATCCGTGGGGATTGCCGTTTGGGTTGCCTTTGCGGAGGCTTTTGTTGCCTACTCGGGGGTTGTTCGTTGCCTACGCGGGGATTTTGTGTGGAGCCTCTGGACGATGGCTTCGAGGGGCACTTCCGGGGCAGGCTACGCCTGCCCCTCACGCCGACAAGCTTAAGCCATCGTCCCCCTCCACACAAAATCCCCACTCAATCTTTTTCGCCACCGTGCACGTCGCACGGGGTAGTCGGCGGCAATTATGCATGAAACAGGTTCACCCGTTAGGGATTCGAATTGGATCTTGCAGGTCGGTATTCTTAGAGGTATGAAACTCACCCGAGAGTTGGAAAAAGCGGAGCCCAGTGGGGCCCTGTTCAACCTCCTCGCGGGTCTCGAGTTCGACGCCCTTTCGGATGACCAGCGGGTCACCGTCACCATTCTCGCCCGCAAGATCAAGGCCTTCGCCGACTATGTAGAGTTGGCCGTGCTGCGGGGTGTCGAGGACACCGCCGAGTTGGCGATGGCCATCACCGAACCCGAGCAGACCGTGGCCCGCCGCAAGGAGTTGACCCAGGATCTGCGGACCCTGCCCCGCCTGATGGACCAGTTGCGGCAGGGGCGCCTGGACCTGCGCCGGCTCGAAGCGGTCCGTGATCGGGTCCGCAACCTGCCGTCCGTGGCGCTCATCGCCGAGGTCGAAGACACGCTAGTTGAGGCGGCTCCCGGGTTGACCCACTCCCAGCTCAGCCGGCGGACCACCGCGCTGGTCGCGCAAGCCGACCCCACCGGCTACGAACAACGCCACCAGAAAGCCAAAGCCGAGCGTCGCGTGGAGATCCGGCCGCTCCCGGACGGCATGGCCCACCTCACCGCCGTGCTGCCCGCCGTCGAGGCCCGCATGATCCACGACCTGCTCTGCGCCGACGCCAAAGACCTCCCCACCGACGAGCGCACCACCGACCAGAAACGAGCGGATGCCTTCCTCGACCGGTTCCTCGGCCAGGCCAAGGAACGTGACGTGCGGGTGCACGTCACCATCTCGATGGAGACCTTGATGGGGTTGACCGAAGACCCCGCCCTACTCGAGGGCTACGGCCCCATCACCGCCGACACCGCCCGAGAGTTGGCCATGGACGGCATCTGGCGGGCGATCCTGCTCGACGAACACGACCAAGCCGACACCATCGGCAAACACACCTACCGACCAGGCCAACGCCTCAAAGAACTCGTCGGCGTCCGCGCCGGCAACGTCTGCTCCGCCCCCGGCTGCACCCGACCCATCCAAGAAGGCGACCACGTCACCCCCTGGCCCAAAGGCCACACCACACTCCCCAACCTCAAAGGCCTCTGCACCCGCCACCACCACCTCAAACACGACACCCACAAAGCCACCGTCGACAACGACGGCACCCTGCACTGGACCACCCCACACGGCCGCACCTACACCACCACACCCCACAACTACTGACCGGCCCGGCGGCCCAAAGCCCCACACACCAGCAAGCCGCCTCAATCGTGGCCACCCCGTCGGGCCACCCCACCGCCCCGCCGGACCCCACCCAGCCTGACCCCAGCCCGCCGGACCACCGCGCCACCCAACCTCCGCCCCGCCGGACCACCGCGCCACCCAACCTCCGCCCCGCCGGACCCCACCCAGCCACCCCACCCCCAAACCCGGCCACCCCGCGACTCCCATCCCCAACGCCCCCACCATTATCGCCACTCCGAACCCCGGCATCCCACCCTGAGCGCCATCACCACTCCAAACCCCTTGCAGCCCACCCCAACCACCATCACCACGCCCAACCCCCAGCACCACCATCAACACCCGAAACCCCCACGCACCCCACCGCCATCACCAATCGCACCCCCAGCACCATCACCCCCTACCCACCAACCTCCGCATGTGCTGTCCCCTCCACCTCCCACCGCCTAACCCGCCACCACCCTCCCCGCTCCTTCCGCTCCACCCGCACCACCGCATTCGCCCGTTCCGAGTTCCGGCACACCGCCCCCCTCCGCCCGTCCGGCTCCCGATACGGCACGGCCAGCACCCGCCCCTCCACCAACTCCACGTCCACCCGCACTCGAATTCCGCGCCCACTCCCCCACACCGACCACCGCGACCACCCGATCCGCGCCCGCATCACGGGCAACAGCCCCGGTATCCAGTCCTCCCCACCCACCCGCAACCGCACGAACGTCAGCGGCGGCAGCCACCGCAGCACCGGCCGTCCAGACACCCCGCCAACAACCTCCAACACATCTCCGCCACCCAGATCCGCGTGCAGCCAAATCCACCGCAACGCGTTCCCGTGCCCGTAAATACGTGCCGTCGCCCCGACTCCATCGGCAATCCGAAGAACTGAATCTCCCCACCGCATCTCGCCGTCGAACCGAGCCCCCGGCGCCACCACCATGTGCGCGGTCGGCAGCACTTCCCGCCGCCAAGCCCATTCCGGGAACGTGAACATCGGACGTCCACCGCCGCTCACGCCCAGATCCCAGCTGAGACCCTCGGCGCTGCCCGCCAACCGCTCCCCGGCCACCAGAACGTCCCCGGCCCGAAACCCGTCGCCACCCCAAAAAGGCAGATCACCGAAGCGCCCGCTCACCACCGGGCCGTCGACGGGAAACACCGCCGCCCACCCCCACGCGAACGCCTGGCCACCGCCGGACGGCGCGATGAGCTCGTGGTGCAGCCACACTCCGGTCCCGCTGACAGGATCGGTCAGCGTCGTGTACCAGACCTCGAGCCGCCCGGGCGTCCCGTCCCACCTCGGCCGCAGGTAGTCGTCCATGCCCGCATCCTCCGGGCAGATCGCGCTCCTCGCCACAAAAGTCGCCGCCCGATCGCGCCGGGCACCCTCCGTGACGTATCTTCTCCCCCGGCTCGCAGAGCTCGCAGAGTGTGTTCGGCATTCCGGAACGCTCGACCCCGTTCACCACGTCCCGGAGGCAGACATGACCGAAGTAGTCGCGCGCGCGGTGCCCCCTTCCGCCGACGGCAAGGGCCTGCGCACCGGAGCGCTCGGTATGGTGTCCTCGGTGGTGATCGGGACGGCCTCGACCGCACCCGCCTACTCCATCGCCGCCACGCTCGGCCTGCTCGTGGTCGGCGGCACCGGCTTCAAGGCGGCCGGCTTCGTGCTGTGGGCCTTCGTGCCGGTGCTGTTCGTCGCCCTCGCCTACCGCGAGCTGAACTCCGCCGAACCCGACTGCGGCACGAACTTCACCTGGTCCACCCGGGCCTTCGGCAGCCGCACCGGCTGGATGGTCGGCTGGGTGGTGACGGTCGCGCAGCTGCTGGCGATGTCCAGCCAGTCCGCCATCTCCGGCAAGTACACACTCCTGCTGTTCGGCCTGGACTCGTTGGCGGACAACAAGTACGCCACCCTGGCGGTCGGCCTGCTCTGGCTGGTCCTGCTGTGCTGGATCTGCTACCGGGGCATCGAGGTCTCGGCCCGGATGCAGTGGATCCTGCTGGCGGTCGAGCTGACCGTCCTCGTGATCTTCGCGGTGGTCGCGCTGGTCCGGGTGTTCAACGGCACGGCCGGGCCGCAGGCCTCGGCGCCGCAGTGGAGCTGGCTGTGGCCGTCCGGGATCGGGCTCGGCGCCTTCGTCGCCGCCACGCTGCCCGCCGTGTTCCTGTACTGGGGTTGGGACAGCTCGATCTCCGTCAACGAGGAGTCGGCCGACCCACGGCACGGCCCGGGCAAGGCGGCCGTGCTGTCGACCCTGCTGCTGGTGCTGAACTACGTGGTCGTCGCCATCGCCGCGCTGGCCTTCGCCGGCGTCGGCAAGGACGGCATCGGCCTCGGCAACCCCGACAACTCCTCGGACGTGCTGGCCGGCCTCGGCTCGGCGGTGTTCGGCGGCGGCGCCTTCGGCAAGATCATGGGCGTGCTGCTGATCATCTCGGTGCTGACCAGCGCCGCCGCCAGCAGCCAGGCCACCATCATGCCGTCCGCCCGGACCACCCTGTCCATGGCCGTGCACGGCGCGCTGCCCTCGGCCTTCGGCAAGGTGCACCCGCGCTACCTCACCCCCACCGTCTCGACCTGGGCATTCGGCATCGTGTCCTTCGTCCTGTACGTGCTCTTGTCGCTCTGGAGTGACGATGTGCTCGCCGACTCCGTCAGCGCCATCGGCCTCACCATCGGCACCGAATACGCCATGACCGCGCTCGCCTGCGTCTGGGTGTTCCGCCGCACCCTGTTCACCAGCGTCCGCAACTTCGCCCTGCGCGGGCTGCTGCCGCTGGTCGGCGGCCTGTTCTTCGTGCTGGTCCTGATCATGGCGGTCGTCTACTACGCGCAGCCCGACAGCGGCTCGACCACCGTGTTCGGCATCGGCGGCGTCGCCGTGATCGGCGTGCTCGCCATCGTCATCGGCGTGCCGCTCATGCTGCTCATCTATCGGAGCTGCCGGAACTTCTTCGCAGGCCGCACGCTTCCCCGCGGGTCCGTGCCCGCCGGCGGCGATTCGATCGTGCCTGACGTGGCCTGAGCGATCAGCAGGACGCCGGCGATGCTGACGGCGCCGCCGAGGAGTTCGGTCGGTTGCGGCACCTCGCCCAGCCACACGAACGACACCGCCAGCGCGACAACCGGAACCAGATACAGCGCAGCTGTGGCCACGGTGACGCTGTAACGAGCGACGCCGTAGCCCCACAACACAAAGCCGACGACTGACGGCAGCAAGGCGAGGAATACCACGGCAATGGTGGCGTCGATCGGTGCCCGCGCGACACCGGCGACAGCCTCCGGCGCGAGCGGCAGCGAAAACGCAGTGCCGGCCCAGATCGCGTAGCAGGCGACCTCGAGCCCGGAATACCTGAGCAGCAACGGCTTGCTGGCGAAGTGATACATGCCCTGGACGGCCGCGGCGGCGAGCAGCACCCAGGCGGAGGTCGAGTACTGCACGCTGCCGCCGGACAGGGCGATCAATGCCGAGCCGGCCAAAGCGATCACGCTGCCGATGATCTTACGGCCGGTGAGCCGCTCACCGAGCCAAACAGCGGCGAGCCCGGCGCTGAACACGGGCGCGGGCGCCACGAGCAGGCTGGCGGTGCCGGCGGCCACGTGCAACTCGCCCCAGTTCAGCAGCAATTGGTACGCGGTCATGCCGGTGAACCCGCACAGCGCGATCAGCGGGAGGTCCCGTCGCCGCGGCAGCCGCACGCCGAGCAGCGGCGCGGCCAGCAGCAGCGTCACGGACGCCACGGCGAGACGGAGGAACGACAGGCCGAACGGGCCGTATCCCTGGAGGCCGACGCGGACCGCCGGGAACGCCGACGCCCACAGCACAACGGTGGCGGCGATCGCGAGCGGGGCTTTGAGGTTGCGCACGGCCCCTAGTCTGGGAGCCGAAACCCAGAAGGTCTATTTAGTCTTTCCACTGAAATCGGTTAGGGTCAGTTTATGATTGACGTGCGCAGGCTGAAGTTGCTGCACGAACTCGCGCAGCAGGGCACGGTGGCCGCCACCGCCGATGCGTTGCAGCTCACGGGCCCGGCGGTGTCGCAGCAGCTGGCCGTGCTGGAACGCGAGGCCGGCGTGCCGCTGCTGGAGAAACGCGGTCGGAACGTGGTGCTCACCGCGGCCGGCCGGCTGCTGGTGTCGCACGCCGACATCATCCTCGGCGACGTCAGCGCTGCCGAGTCCGCGCTGGCGGCGTTGAAGGCCAACGGCTCCGGCACAGTCCGCATCGCCGCCTTCGCCACCGCCGCGCGCACCCTCGTCGCTCCTATCTGGACGGACGTGCCCGGCGTGCAGCTGCGCCTCGTCGACGCCGAGCCGGACGCGGCGACTTCCCTGCTGCACCAGACCATCGACATCGCCATCGTGCACAGCTACACCCTGCTGCCGCGGCCGACGCCGGCCAACTGCGAGGTGCACGAACTCCTCGAGGAACCCGTGCTGTTCGCGGTGTCGCCGAAAACTGCCGCGCAGAAACACCTTGTGGAAGGCCAGAAGGTCCGGCTGACCCGGTTCGCCGACGAACGGTGGCTCGCGCCGACCAAGGAGTTCTCCTGCCACGAGATGATCCAGCGCGCCTGCGGCGCCGCCGGTTTCGTGCCGGACATCGTCGCCGAGGCATCGGACTTCGCCGTGCTGGTCGCCCTCGTCGCCGCCGGCGCGGGTGTCGCCCTGGTGCCGCGCATGGCCATCCCCGACGGCCACGAACCCGTCAGCCTGCACCCACTGGCCGTGCCGGTGACGAGGAAGATCTACGCCCTGACCCGGATGGGATCGGCACGGCGGCCGGATATTCGCGCAGTGTTGGAGCGTCTGCGCGCCAGCACTGACTAGCCTGAGGTATGAGCACCGAACTCGCGTTCCGAAGCAGCGCCGGCACCGGCCGCACGGTCGTGTTCCTGCACGGAAACTCGTCCTCGTCAAGCACCTGGCAGGGTCTGCTCGACGGACCCTTCGGCCAACGGTTCCATTGCCTCGCCCTGGATCTGCCCGGCCATGGCGGGTCGAGACCCGCCGACGACTACTCGGTCCCCGCCCATGCGTCGGCGCTGGCAGAGTTTCTACAGAAGAACGAGGACGTCGTTGTCGTCGGCTGGAGCCTCGGCGGCCACATCACCCTGCACGCCGCGAACGCGCTCACGCGGGCCGCCGGATTCGTGATCTTCGGTACGCCACCGATCGAGACGGCCGCCTCGCTCGCCGAGGGATTCCTGCCGAACCCGGCCTTCAACACCGGCTTCCAGGGCGAGATCAGCCCCGAGGAAGCCCTGGCGTACGCGAAGTCCATGCTCGCCCCCGACTCTGCGGTGTCGCCGGACGTGCTCGTGCCGGACATCCTCGCCACCGATCCCGGCGCGCGCACGGGCCTCGGCGCCAGCGTCGCCGAGGGCCGGTTCGTCGACGAGGTCGAGGTCATCGCCAACCTCTCCCAGCCGCTGCTCGTCCTGCACGGGGCCGAGGACCAGCTGGTGTCCCTCGACTACCTCCGCAAGCTCGACCTGCCGGTCGAGGTGTTCGACGGCATCGGGCACGCCATCCAGCTCGAGGCGCCGGACCTGTTGGCACGCCGGCTCACGGAGTTCGTCGAGGGACTCTGACAAGGAGGCGGGGCACGCCGAGCGCGCCCCGCCAAGGAATCACGGGCAGCGCGGCTGGCCGGGGCCACCGCAGGGCGGCGGCTGCTGGCGCGGCTGGTAGTACGAATCGGTGAAGCCGCCGCCGTCGGCCGTCAACGGTCCGGGTATCGCCAGGTTCTGGTACCCGCCGAGCACATACGCCTGGAGGGTGATCGCCTGGGGACCGCCCGCCGCGATCGACGAGCACGACCCGCCCTGCACATACACCGGCGCCCAGCACGCGCCCGCGAACGTGACGCTGTGGAAGTTGGCCAGCGGCAGAATCCCGCCCGAGTACGGCGCTTCCACGATCCACTCGGCCGTCGTGCCGGCTGGCGAGGACGCCAGCGGCACGCTGATGCACGTGTTGATCGTGAAGTTGCAGACGCCGGCCTGGGCTCCGCTCGCGGTGTACAGGCCGACGCCGCCGACGAAGTCACCGGGGTGCACCGGCAGGTTGTTGATCCTCTGCTCGCTGCCGGTGTCCCCGGTGCCGCCCACGATCTCGTACCAGGCGTAGTACGTGGTCGCCCCGTTGGCCGCCACGTCCTGCGTCGTGCCGGCCTGGATGAGCGCTCCGGAGCCGGCGTTGAAGCCGCCGCCGATGCCGGCCCACGTCGAGGAGTAGTAGCCCCTGGTCGAGTAGCCGGGCACCGGCGCGGTCACCGTCGGCACGGTCCAGCCGGCCTGCGCGTAGTTGGCGTGCTGGGTGACCTGGTAGCCCGACCAGTTCGACGACACCAGGTCGTTGACGACCTTCGGGTCGTGCCGGATGCCGGTCGCCGTGCACCTCAGGGTCGTCAGCCAGGTGACGTGCCGGTGCAGCGCCTCGGCAAGCATCCCGTTCGACGACGCGGCGGCGTCCGCCGCGGTCGGCACCACCGCGCCGCGGGCGCTCGCACAGCCGGAACCGGCCGGCGCGGCGGCCGCCGTGGCCGTCGTGGCCCCGGCGATCAGGCAGCCGGCGATCGCGGCCGCGGCCAGCCATCGTGATCTTCGCATCTGTCCACCTCTCCGTAGCGGCAAGGCAATCCCGCCGGGGCGTATGATTTGCCGCCACCGCACACACGGGCGCACATCGGCGGGGGCGCGATGGAATTGGGCGTGCTGGGTCCGCTGCGCATCCACAGCGCACACGGCACGGTGGCGCCGCGCCGCCGGATGACCGGTCTGGTGCTGGGAGTACTGGCCCTTCGCCCGAACGCCGCGATGCCGATCGGCCGGCTCACCGACTGCCTGTGGAACGGCCGCCCGCCCGCGTCGGCGTCGTCCAACCTCCGCACCCACGTCGCCGAGCTGCGCGGCCTGTTGCGCACGGCCGACGGCAGCGGCCCGTGCATCGAGTCCCGGCAGGGCCGCTACACCCTGCGCGTGACCGCCGATCAGCTCGACGCGCTCCGCTTCGACGGCCTGTTCGAGACGGGCCGGCGCGAGCTCACCGGCGGTCATCCCGAGATCGCGGCCGACCATCTGCGACGGGCGGTCGAGTTGTGGCGGGGGCCGGTGCTGGACGGTCTCGCCGTGCCGGACGAGTTCCGGAACGAGGTGGAACGGCTTGCGGCGCAACGGATCGAGGCCATCGAGGACTGGGTGGAGGCCCGGCTGGCGATCGGCCAGCACGACCGGCTCGCGGTCGAGCTCGCCGGCCTGGTCGAGCAGTACCCGCTGCGCGAGCGGCTGTGGGGCCAGCTCATGACCAGCCTGTACGCCGTCGGGCGGCAGGCGGAGGCGTTGGGCGCGTACCAGCGGCTGCATGCGTTGCTGGACAACGAACTCGGCGTCCAGCCGGGATCGGCGATCCGGGAGCTGCACCAGCGCATGCTGCGCGGCGACCAGCTCGGCGGGCCGCCGGTGCGACTGCGTGCCCGACCGAGACCCCGGCAGCTGCCGCGAGATCCGTCGATCTTCGTCGGCCGGGACGCGGAGCTGGCGGCGTTGGCCGCCGACACCGGGCCGGTGATCGTGTCGGCGATCAGCGGCACGGCCGGTGTCGGGAAAACCGCCCTCGCCCTGCGGTGGGCCCACGGCGCGACGGCCGATTACCCCGACGGCTGCCTTTACGTCGATCTTCGCGGCTTCGGGCCGCAGCCGCCGCTGGATCCGGTCGCGGTGCTCGACGGTTTCCTGCGCAGCCTCGGCGTCTCCGCCGAGGAACGCCCCACCGAGCTCGACGCCCTGGCCGCGCGCTACCGCACCGAGCTCGCCGACCGGCGGGTCCTGGTGCTGCTGGACAACGCCGAGTCCGCCGAGCAGGTCCGGCCGCTGCTGCCCGGCGGCTCGTCGAGTCGCGTCGTCGTGACCAGCCGCGACTCGCTGGCCGGGCTCGTCGCCCGCGACGGCGCGCGCCGCCTGGACCTGGGGCTGTTGCCCATGGACGCCGCGATCGACCTTCTGCGGCACCTCATCGGGCCCCGGGTCGATGACGAGCCGGATGCGGCGCGGGCACTGGCCGAGCAGTGCGCCCGGCTACCGCTCGCGCTGCGGGTGGCCGCCGAGCTGGCGATCTCCCGTCGCGGCGGCACGCTCGGCGACCTCGTCGCGGAGCTCGGGCTTCAGACCCGCAAGCTCGATCTGCTCGCGGCCGGCGGCGATCCCATGACCGCCGTGCGGGCGGTGTTCTCCTGGTCGTACCAACAGTTGTCGGTGCCGGCGGCGAACGCGTTCCGGTTGCTCGGGCTGCATCCGGGCCGGGACCTCGACCGGTACGCCGCCGGCGCCCTGGTCGACGGCGATCCGGACATGCTGGCCACGCTCGTCAGCGGGCATCTGCTCGATGAGCAGGACGGCCGGTACCGGATGCACGACCTGCTCCGCACCTACGCCCGCGAGCTGGTCACGCCGCCGGAGAGCGACGCGGCGACGACCCGGCTGATCGACCACTACGTCTACACCGCCTCGCTGGCCATGGATGTGGCCGTCGAGTACGAAAAGGACAGACGCCCGCGGGTCACGCCGCCGGGGTCGGAATCACCGGTTTTCCACGACATCGACGCCGCGACCGCGTGGCTGGATGCCGAGCGTGCCAACCTGATCGCCGTGGCCCCGCACGCCTCTGCGTGCCAGGTCGGCCAGCTGTCCGCGATCCTGCACCGGTATCTCGACAACGGCGGCTACTACCACGAGGCCCTGGTGCTGCACGCGGCCGCGGCGCGGCGAGCCGAGCCCGAGGTCCGCGCCGCGATTCTGTGCAACCTCGGGGTGATCTTCTGGCGGATCGACCGGCCGCAGCAGGCCCTGGACCGGTACCTCCAGGCGCTGGAAGTCGCCCGCGACAACGGTGATCGCACGATCGAGGCACGGGCCTTGAACAACATCGGCCTGGTCGACGAGCACCTCGGTCGGTACGAGGAGGCCCTGGGCCGCTTCGGCCAGGCGGCGCGGGTGGCGGCCGAGGTCGGCGACCGCCCCGGCCAGGCCCGCGCGCTGGACAACCTCGGCAATGTCACCGAGTACCTCGGCCGCTACGACGAAGCCTTGGCGCACAAGCAGAACGCGCTCGCGATCGCCCGCGAGATCGGCGACCTCGTCGGCGAGGCCAGCAGCCTCAACAACATCGGCAACGTCTACGAGCGCATCGCCGATCACCGCACCGCGCTCGACCACTACCAGCAGGCGCTGGCCATCGGTCGACGGCTCGGGCACGCCGAGATCGAGGGCCACGCCCTGGACAACGTCGGCGCCGCCTACCGTCACATCGGGGACTGCGCGCAGGCGTTGGAGCACCACCGACCGGCCATCGACCTCGCCCGCAAGTCCGGCAACAACTACCTGCTCGCCCGCACCCTCAACAATCTCGGCGAGACCCTGCGCCGGCGCGACGACCTCGACGCCGCCGCCGACGCCCACCGCGAAGCCCTGGCCGTCGCCGTCACCCTCGGCGAACTCCAGACGCAGGCCCGCGCCCACGACGGCATCGCCCACGTTCTCGCCACCCGCGGCAAGGCGAAGGACGCCCACGACCACTGGCAACTCGCCCTGGACATCTACACCCGCCTGGGCGCCCCCGAAGCCGCCGAAGTCTCCGCCAACCTCCGCGAGTCGCGCGCGAGGTCGCGCCGGCCTCTGGACCGCGGGCTCAGCTCGATCGAATCTTCTCATCGATCGAGCTGAGACAAGGGAAGAGGCCGGCTTGGAAGCGACCTCGCCCCGCGCGGAACGCGCGGCACAAGCACAGGCACGGCGAATGTAGGTTTCGGGCACCCGGCAAGAGCTGGGCATATTACCACCAGTGCGCGTGCAGATACCACGCGTTCCTGCTCACAGTTGCTCCGTGTAGACGAATGGACACCCCAGGTATACGAATACTTCGCGTAAGGCATCTAACTGGGGAAGGTGCGTCTCATGTCGACGGACGACCGCGAGGCGGAGCTGTACGCCAGGGACCCGCAGGTGCGGGACGCGAGGCCGGATGACGCGATCACGGCGGCGCTCCGCGAGCCGGGGCTGTCGCTGGACCGGCAGGTCGAGCTGGTGATGAGCGGCTACTCGGACCGCCCGGCGCTGGGCGACCGAGCCGCGGAGACCGTGACGGATCCCGCGACCGGCCGAGCCACGCGCCGCCTGCTGCCGCGCTTCGACACCGTGACCTACGGCGAGCTCTGGGAACGCGCCGCCGCGATCAGCACCGAGTGGCGACAGACCCTCAAGCCCGGGGACGTGGTGTGCTCGCTGGGCTTCACCAGCGGCGACTACGTGACCATCGACCTGGCGTGCATCCGCAGCGGCGCGCTGTCCGTGCCGTTGCAGAACAGCGCGACGGCCGCCAGTCTGAAGCCGATCATCGCGGAGACCGAGCCCGTGCTGATGGCGACCAGCATCGCGCTCGTGGACGTCGCCATCGGCGCCACCGAGGACAGCGCCTCGCTGCGACGGATCGTGGTGTTCGACTACCACCCCGAGGTGGACGACGAGCGTGAGAAGTTCGAGGCGGCACGGCAGCAGCTGGCCGCAAAGGGAATCGCCCTCGACACACTGTCCACTGTGGTCGAAAACGGCCGTCAGCTGCCGCCGGTCCCCGCGCACGGTTGGGAGCCGGACGAACTTGCCCTGCTGGTGTACACCTCCGGCAGCACCGGCACGCCGAAGGGCGCGATGTACCCGTCCTGGCTGGTCGGCACGCTCTGGCGGGGCGTGTTCCAGATCAGCCGCCAGACGATGCCCTCCATCGGCCTCAACTACATGCCGCTCAACCACGTTGCCGGCCGCATAATGGTGGTCAAGTCGCTGATCCGCGGCGGCACGTGCTACTTCACCGCCCGCAGCGACCTCTCCACGCTGTTCGAGGACTTCGAGCTGGCCCGGCCGACCGAGGCGATGCTCGTGCCACGCGTCTGCGACATGCTCTACCAGCGCCACCGCCACGACGACGCCCGCCTCCTGGGCGGCCGCATGCTGTGGGCGATGACCGGATCGGCGCCGCTGTCCGCGGAGATCGCCGAGTTCATGGGGTCCCGCCTCGGCTTCGCGCCGATCGACGGCTTCGGCTCCACCGAGGCCGGCGAGATCCTCATGGACGGCAGGGTGTCCCGCCCTCCGGTCCTGGACTACAAGCTCGACGACGTGCCCGAACTGGGCTACTACCACACCGACACGCCGCATCCGCGCGGCGAACTGCTGCTGCGGTCCGCGACGCTCACCCCCGGCTACTACAAGCGGCCCGATGTCACGGCGGAGGTCTTCGACGAGGACGGCTACTACCGCACCGGCGACATCATGGCCGAGATCGCGCCGGATCACCTCGTGTACGTGGACCGCCGCAAGAACGTGCTCAAGCTGTCGCAGGGCGAGTTCGTGGCAGTGTCCAAACTGGAGGCTCTGTTCGTCGCCAGCCCGCTGATCCGCCAGATCTACGTGTACGGCAGCAGCGAGCGCGCCTACCTGCTCGCGGTGATCGTGCCGGCCGAGGACGCGACCAAGCCGGCGATTGCCGAATCGCTGCACCGGATCGCCCGCGACGCCGGCCTGAACTCGTACGAGGTCCCGCGCGACTTCCTACTCGTGGACGAGCCCTTCACCACGGCGAACGGCCTGCTCACCGACTTGCGGAAGCTGATGCGGCCACGGCTGAAGGACCGCTACGGGGCCGCGCTGGAGGCGCTGTACCAGGAGCTCGCCGACCGTGAGACGAGCGAGGTGGACGCGCTGCGGCGGGCCGGCCGCGAACAGCCGGTGCTCGACGCCGTGCTGCGCGCCGCACAGGCCGTGCTGAGCCACTCCCCCGCCCCGGACAGCCACTTCACCGATCTCGGCGGCGATTCGCTGTCCGCGCTGACGTTTTCCACCCTGCTCAGGGAGATCTTCGACGTCGACGTGCCGGTCGGCACGGTCATCGGGCCGGCCGGCACGCTGCGGCGACTCGCCGAGCACATCGAGTCCGCGCTCGCGTCCGGCGTCACCACACCGACTGTCGCCACCGTGCACGGCACCGGCCCAGCCCGCGCGTCCGATCTGACGCTGCCCAAGTTCATCGACGCCGGCACGTTGGCAACCGCAGTCTCTCTGAGCCTTCCTGACGGTCCAATCAGGACGGTGCTACTGACCGGCGCCAACGGCTATCTCGGCCGGTTCCTGTGCCTGGAGTGGTTGGAACGCCTAGCGCCGGTCGGCGGCAAGCTGATCTGCGTCGTCCGGGGCCGCGACGCCGACGCCGCGTACCAGCGCCTGGAGAGCGTCTTCGACAGCGGCGATCCCGAGCTGCTGCAACACTTCCGTGACCTTAGCCCGCACCTGGAGGTCCTCGCCGGCGACATCGGCGAGCCGAACCTGGGCCTGGACAACGAGATGTGGCAACGCCTCGCCGACACCGTCGACCTGATCAGCCATCCCGCCGCGCTGGTCAACCACGTGCTGCCCTACGAGCAGTTGTTCGGGCCGAACGTGGTCGGCACCGCCGAGCTGATCCGTCTCGCCCTGACCACCAAGCTCAAGCCCGTCACCTACCTGTCGACGGTCGCCGTCATCGACGGGCAGGCGTCGATCGCCGACGAGGACGCCGACATCCGCGTCACCAGCACCGTTCGGGAACTCGGCGACGACTACGCCAATGGCTACGCCACCAGCAAGTGGGCCGGCGAGGTTCTGCTTCGCGAGGCCCATGACCTGTGCGGGCTGCCGGTGGCGGTGTTCCGCTCCGACATGATCCTCGCGCACAGCCGCTACCGTGGACAGCTGAACGTGCCGGACATGTTCACTCGCTTGCTGCTCAGCGTCCTCGCCACCGGCGTCGCACCGAAGTCTTTCTACCGCGCCGACTCCGCGGCGCACTACGACGGGCTGCCGGTGGACTTCACCGCCGAGGCCGTCACCACGCTCGGCGAGCAGGCGACCAGCGGGTTCCACACGTTCAACGTGCTCAACCCCCATGCCGACGGCATCTCGCTGGACGTGTTCGTGGACTGGCTGATCGCCGCCGGCCACACCATCGTCCGCGTCGACGACTACGGGGCGTGGTTCACCCGCTTCGAACGTGCGATCCGCGCCCTGCCGGAGCGGCAGCGCCAGCACTCCCTCCTGCCGCTGCTGCACGCCTTCGCCACGCCCGCCGAGCCCGTCAACGGCGCCGGCGTCCCGGTCGACCGCTTCCAGGCCGCCGTGCAGGCCGCGAAGATCGGACCCGACAAGGACATCCCCCACATCACCGAGGAGTTGATCCGCAAGTACGCCGCGGACCTGCGGCGGCTGAGCCTCATTCGCTGACGGCACCGCGCAGGAAGATCGTGCTGACCGCGGCGGCGGCGCCTTCGACGCCGAGTCGGTCCACAAGGGACATTCGCAGCACGGAGTCGAGCAGGCCGACGAAGGTCTGCATCAGTAGCTCCGGCGGCAGGTCCGGGCGCACCGCGCCCTCGGCGGCGGCCCGTTCGAAGAACTCGCGAATGGGCCGCCGGATGCGGCGGTCCAACTCGGCCGGGTCGATGTGCTTGCCGCCGCTGCGGAACAGCGCGAGGTACTTGCCGTTGGCCGCCGCCGTCGCGCGGGCCAGCCGGGCGATGCCCTCCTCGAACGAAACCGTCGTCAGCTCGGCGTTCTCGACCCGTTCGCCGAGATCGTCCAGCGCGACCTCCGTGAGCGCGCGCATCAGCGACTCGCGGTTCGGGAAGTAGCGGTAGAGCGTCGCCCGACCGACGCCGGCCGAGTCCGCCACGTCGGCCATGCTCGCCGCGTCGCCGCGCTCCGCCAGCACCGTGGCGGCGACGTCGAGGATGCCGGCCGCGGCCCGGTCGCGCAGAATGCCCACCCCCACACGCTACCCGAGTTGACGCCGATGTCTCACAGTGAGACAGTGGTGTCTCACGTGAGGGGGTAGCCATGGAACCGGTGCTGATCACCGGATGTTCGTCGGGCATCGGCAGAGCCACCGCATTAGCCCTGGCCCAACGAGGCTTGACCGTGTGGGCGACGGCGCGCCGGCCCGAGTCACTGGACGCATTGGCCGATGCCGGCTGCCGAGTGCTGCCGCTCGATGTCACCGACGAGCAGTCCAGGATCGCCGCGGTCGAAGCGGTGGAGGCCGAGCACGGCTCGGTCGGCACACTGGTCAACAACGCCGGCTACGCCCAGGGCGGTCCACTCGAGGAGGTGCGGCTGGACGACGTGCGCCGACAGTTCGAGACCAACGTGTTCGGCCCGTTACGGATGTGCCAGCTGGTGTTACCCGCGATGCGCGCCGCCGGCCGCGGCCGGATCGTCACCATGGGATCGGCCGCCGGGCTGATCGGCACGCCCGGCGCGAGCGCATACGGCATGACCAAGTGGGCGCTGGAGAACATGGCCGACTCGCTGCGCTACGAGGTGCGCCGGTTCGGCGTCGACGTGGTGCTGATGGAACCGGGCGGCGTGCTCACGAACTTCGCCGGCACGGAGACCTCCACCTGGCCGGCGACCGACGGCCCGTACACCGCCTTCCGACACAACACCCACAAGCAGATGGAGCGATTCTTCCGCGAGGGCTCCCGCGTCGTGTCCAAGCCGGAGGACGTGGCCGCGCTCGTGGTCAGGGCGGTCACCGCGCGCCGGCCGCGAACCCGGTACAAGATCGGCGTCGCGCCCCGGTTGATGCCGTTGCTCTACCGCCTCCTGCCCAACCGGTGGTGGGACCGGTTCATGGCCGGACAGTTCCCGATGGACCAGCCACCCTCCGGTCGACTCAGCACAGCCTAACCTAAGTTAGGCTGCACTCACCTGATCACCGACCACGGGAGGCACCCCGCATGCGCGTCGCCATGTTCGGCTACCAGACCTGGGGTCACCGCACCCTGCGGGCCCTGATCGACGCCGGTCACGACGTCGCCCTGGTGGTCACGCACCCGCAGAGCGACCACGCCTACGAGCGCATCTGGGCGGACTCCGTCGCCGACCTCGCGGCGAGCAACGGCATCCGGGTGCTGCTGCGGGACCGGCCCGACGACGCGGAGCTGCTGGCCGATCTCGCGGCGGCCGACCTGGACCTGATCGTGGCCAACAACTGGCGCACCTGGCTGCCGCCGCAGATCTTCGACCTGCCCCGGCACGGCACCCTCAACATCCACGACTCGCTGCTGCCGGCCTACGCCGGCTTCTCCCCCATCATCTGGGCCCTGCTCAACGACGAGCCAGAGGTCGGCGTGACCGCGCACATGATGGACGCCGAGCTCGACGCCGGCGACATCGTGCTGCAACGGGCGGTCGCGGTCGGCCCGACCGACACGGCGACCGATCTCTTCCATCGCACCGTCGACTTGATCGCGCCGATCACCGCCGAGGCGATCGAGCTGATCGAGACCGGCTTCACCCCGGTGCCGCAGGACCGGTCCAAGGCCAGCTTCTTCCACAAGCGGGCCAAGCGGGACAGCCGGATCGACTGGACGCAGTCGCCGTACGACATCGAACGGCTCGTGCGCGCCCAGTCCAACCCGTACCCCAACGCCTTCACCCACCACCGCGGCGAGGAGCTGCGCGTGGTCAAGGCGTCCGTCTCGACGGGCCACTACGGCGGGACGCCGGGCCGGATCTTCATCCGCGAGGGCGACGGCGTGGTGATCGTCGCCGGTCCCGACGCCCGCCGCGGCACCTCGCCCGGCCTGGTGATCGAACGCGTCCGCACCGCCGACGGCGCCGAACTGGCCGCCGCCGACTACTTCAAGACCATGGGCGGCTACCTGGATTGAGATCCCACACCATCGATGCCTCTGACCTGCACTTCTGCGGGTCAGGGCCATCAATCTAGACAAGCTCAGCGCTGCCAGTCAAGATATCGACCCATGTCCTCCGACCCCGTATCCGCCAAGGACACCGCCCGGCGGACCGCGACCAGTACTGCGGACACCCTTACCGCTGAAGACCTGACCGAGCTGCTGGATTCGTGGCTGCTGCACCTGCGCGCGGAGCGCAAGAGCAAACAGACGGTAAAAAACTACCGCGACGGGGTGCGCCGGTTCCTCGTCTGGAGCGCGGAGGCGAGGGTTGAGCCGACGCTGACCAAACCGGTGGTCAACCAGTTCGTCGCCGACCTGATCGAGGCCGGCGCCGAAGGCTCGACCGCGGTGTCACGGCAGCTCGCGGTGCGGCAGTTCTCGAAGTGGCTGGCCGACGAGGGCGAGATCGACCGGGACGAACTGCTCGGCCTGAAACGACCAAAGCTGGATGAAAAGGTCATCGAGCCGCTGACCGACGAGCAGCTGATCGCCTTCTTCGCGGCTTGCAAAGGCAAGGAGTTTCGGGACCGCCGGGACGAGGCGCTGGCACGGACGATGGCCGAGACCATGTGCCGAAGCGATGAAGCTCTCAACATGACGGTCTCCGACACGGACCTCAAGCGTGGCCTCGCGGTGATCCGCCGAGGCAAGGGCGGCAAGGGCCGACTGGTCCCGTTCGGCGCTAAGACCGGCGTCGCACTGGACCGCTACCTGCGGATGCGGCGCACGCACCGACTAGCCGGCACGAACGATCTCTGGCTCGGCGCCCGCGGCAAGGGGTTCGGCTACTACGGGCTGTACGTCGCGCTGACCCGGCGGGCCGAGATGGCCGGCATCCCCGACTTCCACCCGCACAGACTCAGAGCCACCGGGGCAACCAACTGGCTGGCCGCCGGCGGCAGCGAGGGTGGCCTGATGGCGGTCGCTGGCTGGGCCCGGCCGGACATGCTCCTCCGCTACACCAAATTCACCCGGAACGAGCGGGCGATTGATGAAGCGCGTGGACTCAATCTGGGTGACCTGTAGCCCAAACGCGTGAATGCCGGACCCGATGACCGGGGGATCGGGTCCGGCATTCTCGGCAATCAGTCCACTGGCCGCAGAGTGCGAACACATCCCGTGTCGGGTTCGATCCCGACAGCAATCAGCGCCGCCTGCGCCCGGCGTCTCTTTCTCTCGATCGCATCTCGCACTAGAAGGTCGCCCGCGACGACGCACGAGATGATCCACAGCGATCGAACGAGATCAGTCCACGCCAACATCGGCCGCGACGGATCCGCCATCAGGTCGTACGTGAATCCGTAGCCGTAGACGACCGTCAAAACAAGCGCGACCGACAGAACTCCACCCCTAAGAGCCACGCCGCTCCTCCTATCGACCCGAGCCACCCATGCGGGTCATCGTGTAATGGTTGAATCGTCACGAAGACAACGCAGTGTTAACGACTTAGGCCGTGAGTTGGAGGAATGGCGCATATATCGCTCGAATGGACTAGCTAACGGTGCGGTCCCTGCGCTGATTACCGGGCCCACCCGGGGGCGGCGGCTCCCGTAGCGCGAGCGCACGGCGTAGGAATTCGTCGGCGACCTCGCGCCCCATGACCTCCTCGACGTCCTGCCGCAGCGCCACCAGCTCCTCGGGCGTCGCACTGAGGATGCGGGTTCGCGTGCGTACGACCTCCGCTCGCGCGGGCGCCGGAAGATCGGGTGCAGTCGTGACGAGACCGGCGAGCACATCGGCGACGGTGCCGGCCGGCAGCTGAAGGGCTTGTTCAATGCCGGCGTAGTTGTACTCCTCCGGGCGAACGCGCCCCTTCTCCCAGGTGATCCAGGTCTGGCGATGGACGCCGGCCAGGTCGGCGGCGCGTGGCTGGCTCAGCCGTAGCGCCTTCCGTCGAGGTGCGATCAGCTCCGCAAGCGTCAGCGGCTTCTGACTGTTCACGTCCATGCCCCCGATGATTCCAGTCTGATCCCGTATGAACCAGTATGTCCTACCGTTACTGACGTGTCACGCAGTCTGAGGTTGTCTATTGCAGTATGAGGCTGTACGTTCCCCGCTATGATCACGACAACCGCCAACGTCGCCATCGCCCGCGACGTGCTCCGCCGGCGGCGTCAACTCTGCGGCGAGACACAGGAGTCCCTCGCCGAGAAGGCGAACGTCACCTCCGGCTACATCAGCCACATCGAGATCGGTCGTCGCACGTTGGTCAGTCCGCCTGTGTTCGTCCGGATCTGCGAAGCCCTCGGGCTCATGAGCGCCACGGAGCGCGAGCAGCTGATCCGTACGGACGACGACACGGACGGCGACGCATGACGCCGGAGCAGCGTCGGATGCGCGCCCAAGCCGGCGCCCACTCCATGTGGGCGAAAACCGGCGACCGGACCGAGCGCACCGCGATCGCGCGCAAGAAGTTCCTTGACCGGTTCGAGAAGCAGGTCGACCCCAACGGCGAGCTCACCCCCGCCGAGCGCGCCAAGCGCGCCGCCAGCGCCCGCCGGGCCTACTTCACGGGGTTGGCCCTCCGGTCGTCCGTCGCCCGCGCCGCCCGCAAGAAGCCCGCCTAGCGCAAACAAGAGCGGGCCGCCCGGCAGCCACCGGACGACCCGCGTGACCACAGGAGTGCTGACCTCCGTGACCGATTCCCAGCCTACCGGCCGTCACCGGCGGCCCGAGAGCGACGAGACCGATGCCGAACGCACCCAGCGCCATCCGGCGCTGCAGCAGGTCGTCGACGACTGGCTCACCGAGTGGCCGTCGACCGACCCCGACAGGTCGTAACCCCTTCTCCCCCAACACAAAGCTGGACCGCCCGGCTCTCACCCGGGCGGTCCACGTGACCAACGAATTCGAGGCTCCGATGACCACTGCCCACCAGAGTACGAGATCGGCCCGTCCGCCACAGCCCCCGTCGATCACGGGCGTCGCGCGGGCCCGCCGGCCCGCACGCCGGCTGTGCACCCGCTCGCGGCGGCCGCTGACGCCGGCAGGCGCGGCCGCGGTGCTGGCGCGCGCCCAGTTCGAGATCCACGACATCGCCGGCGAGGTGCTGCTGGCCCACCGCGAGCTCGCCGGCGGCGAGCACGTGACGGTGATCCTCACCCCGCGCCGCGCGCACCAGTACGTGATCCTGAACCTCCGCGACGGCGGCGTGCCGTTGCCGGCGATCGTCGAGACCGGACAGATGGTGGCCGGACAGTGGCGCTGGCACGACCAGGCCGCCGCGGTCCGTCGCGCGCTGACTGAGGTGCACCTGCGCCGGGTCGGCGGTGTGCGGTGACCGGGCCGAACGGAGTGGTGCCGGCCGAGTTGCGCCACCGCCACCTTGAGTTGCTGGCCCGGCGCGCGTCGGCGGCCAGTGACACGGCGGTCGCGGAGATCGAGGACGAGATCGCCGTCGTGTGTGACCAGCTGGCCGATGCCCTGTACCCGCACGACGAGTTGCTGGGCGGATTGGCGTTGCACGCCGCCGAGTACTGGCGCGACCGGGCCGCCGAGACCCGCGGTCGCTTCGAGGCCGGTGGTGCGCAGTGAACGCGGTGCTGTTGGAGAACCTGCTGTCGGTCATGGCGGCCCTGGAGGGACGCCGGACCGTGGGCCGCTTCGTGAGTCTGTCCGGAGCGGACGACGCGGTCAGCGCCCACCTGGTCCACGGTGAGGACTCCGCCGAACAGTTGCTGGCCTGGTTCTACCTGCTCGACGAGCCCCGGATCGCCCATCGCCCTTACGACGACTACGTGTCCGTGGATGTGTGGGGTCGGTATCACGGTGTGCCCGTGCGGGCCTGGACGGCCTTCTACACGCCGGCCGAGCGGGAGTTGCTGACCGAGACCCCGGGCAACGTCGAGGCGCGGTTGTCGGTGCACCGGCTGCGGCGGCTGCAGATCTTGCAGCGGACGGGGGTGGCCGCGTGAAGCACCCGAATCGCGTGTTCGTGGGCCTGTACGCGGCGATGGTCGCGGTCGGCCTGCTGGTCGGGGCGGTGATCGGCTGATGGCCCTCATCGAGGAGAACGCGGAGCCGCCGGCCGTGTCGGTTCCGTTCGGGGTGGGCATGGCGGAGATCGCGCGGGCCGCCGCACGGTGCGGCCTGACGGTCGCGGCCGCCTGGCAGATGGTGACGGTGATCGGCGCGGCGAAGGCCGAATCGTTGGCGATCGTGCGCGGCGAGCAACCGCTGACCGAGGGCGCGGTGAGCCGCGCGGCCGCCGCGCTGGCGGCCGAGGATCGGCTGATCGGGGGCGGTCGTGGCTGACCGGGCATCCACTGTGGACGGCGTGCTGCACGCGGTGTTGAGCCTGGTCGCGTTCGCGGCGTGGCTGATCATCGCGTGCTGCGCGGTGGCCGCGCCGGCGTTCGCAATCCATGACCGGTTCGGGCCGATCGCCGGCGTGGTCACCGCGCAGGTGTGCGCGGCGTTGGTGGTCGCCGCGGCGATCACCTGGTGCGCGCGGCATCTGCGCACCGTGGCCGCGGCCACGCCGGCGTGCACGTGTCTGGACTCGCCGCGCCCGTGCCGCCTGCATCGCGCGCCCGAACTGGTCGGCCGGCACCGGCGGGAGGACGCGCCATGAGCTGGCTGTACCTGTGGCTCGTGCGGCGCCTCAGCCACCGCCAGCCCGCGCCGCCGCCGGCGGTTCCCGCGCCGAGCCCGAGCCCCATCGCCACCGTCACCGAGTTGCACGGCCGCTGTTGCGTGTGCGGCCAGTCCCGATCCTCTTGCCCGCACTGGAGATCAGCATGTTGACCGACCCGACCGTCCACACCGGACACGTGACCGCGGCGCCGCACCCGGAGGGCGAGGCCCTGCGCGTCGAACTGGAGCTGGCCGCCGAGCGGCTGCAGGCCGCGACGCGCGGCCTGATCGACGGCGGCCTGCTGCCCGCGCCGGCAGCGACCGCTAGCGACGTGTGGCACCGCGTCGCGCGCCGTGTGCACCAGGAGATGCACCACGACCCGGGCGAGCCGTGCCAGCGGTGCGTGGATTGGACGCGCGCGGCGATGGCCGAGGTGCAGCCCGAGCTGGCGCAGCTGGCCGGCGACGTGCGGTGGTTGCGCAAGACCAAGCTGCAACTGACCCAGGCCATCGACCGGCTGGTGGCCGACCTGGCGGCCGCGCGCGCCCGGATCGCGGCGGTCCGCACCGCCATGGCCGGCTTGGACAGCATGGCCGCGGTGCTGCGCGACGAGCGGATCGCCGATGCGACGCCGGACCAGCTCGGCGAGCTGGCCGAGCGTTTCATGCGGGAGCACGAGGCGATGCAGGCCGCGCTGGCCGACGACGCTGCGCCGGCGGAGATGGACGTGCCCGGCGAGGCGGCGGCGCTGCTGGACGTGCGGGTCATGCGCGCGGTGACCTCGCAGCGGGACCAGGCCGTCAACGACCTTGACCGGGTGACCGGCGAGCGGGACCGGCTGGTCAACGAGATGGAGCTGATGGCCGTCGAGGTGCGCCAGCTGCGCAACGTGAATGGGCTGTTGGAGCAGGCCCTCGACCACGTCGGCGAGGTGTTTCAGGCCAAGGACACCGGCAAGCACGGCTGGCGGTGTGTGATGTGCGACTGGCTCGGTAGCGGTTTGGACAGCGAGATGGCCGCCTATCAGGAGCTGACCCGGCACTGGTCCACCGTGGACCATGACGGCAGCTCCGCACGCGAGGAACTGGCAGCGCTGCAGGCCCGGGTGCAGGAGCTGCTGGGCCCGATCCGGCCCGAGCTCGCCGAAACGCCGGAGCAGCCGTCGGCCGAGGTGGTGGGGCTGTGAACGAGCCGACGATGGACGCTCTTCAGCAGCGGGCCTCCCAGCTCGCCTCGCACGCCGGGAACCTGATCAGCCAGTGGCAGGCGCTGGCCACAGCGCTGGCCGAGCTGCACGAGCAGGTACCCACGCTCACGCTGATCGGGTTGCGCTACCTCGACGACACCGGCGAGACGTCCTATCTGGACCCGGTCGTCGGCGGCGCGTCGCCAAGCCGGATCACGCAGTGGCTCGGTCTCGCGCAGGCCGACGTCGACGCCATCGTCGCCGGCTACCAGCGAACACACGTGTCGGCCATGCGCCGCACCGCGGCCGCGCTGCGCGAGTGGCATACGACGGCGGCCGCCGTCGCCGACGAGCCGCTGTCCTGACCTGGTGGTCGGTGCCGACCTCTCCCGGCGGCACCGGCCACCACCCCCGATCCGGAGGTGACCACGATGACCAGGCCCAAGCGCAAGGCCACGCCGCTGCCGGACGTGCATGGCCGCGGCTGTCCGCCGTGCGACGCCGCCCGCGAGGTCGTCGAGGCGTTGGCGGCGACGTGGGACCCGCTCGACAACTGGGCCGAGGTCGAGATCGAGGGCATCCCGGTCGAGCGGCACGCGGTGGCCACCGTCGCCGGCGTGCTGCACACCCACCTGCCCGTCACCTGAAGCCGTAGCCGCAACCCAAGCCGGGCGGCCGGCGCCGCTGACCCCTGTCGCGGCACCGGCCGCCCATCCACATACCGGAGGTGATCATGAGCCGTCCACTCGGGCCGGTCGCGCTCATCTCCTTAAGCGACAACCACGGCAGCACGCATCCCGTGCTGCTGCACCACCTGGGGGTGTGACTTGCCATGGGGCAAGATCGACGACAAGGCCCGCGGCAACGCCAAGCTGCGCGCGATCGGCAAGAGTGCCCGCGGCGGCCTGTGGATGGTGTGGGCCTACTGCGCTGAGCAGCCCACCAACGGCTGGGTGCCCGACTGGGTCGTGCAGCAGGAGCTGACCGCCGCCGAGCTCAAGCTGGTCACCACCGTCAAGGCCAACGGCCGCGCGCCGCTGGTGCACGTCTACGGCGACGGCTCGGACTGCGACTGCCTGATCGGCCACGAGTGGACCGAGGAGATGGGCGGCTACTGGGTCCACGACTGGCTGGTCCACAACCCGTCCAAGGGCGAGAACACCGTGCACCGCGCCAAGCGGCGCGAGCTGGGCGACCTCGACCTGCGCCACGCGGTCCGCCAGCGCGACGGCAACGCGTGCCGCTACTGCGGCATCGTCGTGCCCTGGCAGGACAAGAAGGGCCCGAGCCGGCTGTCCATCGACCACGTCGACCCGACGATCGCCGGCGGCGCGGCCAACCTCGTCGTCGCCTGCACCCCCTGCAACAGCGCCAAGAAGGACGCTCGCACGCCGGAGGCGGCTGGCCTGGCGCTGCTGCCCCCGCCGGTGCCCGGCAGCGTCCCGGAGAACGGGTGGGCCAAGGGCACCGACCCCGCCACGATCGCCCGCGAGTGGCCGCCGGATCACCCCGCGATCGCCGATCCGATCACGCCGATATCGCGCGATCCGATCGGCGATCCGATCTCCGATCCGACCGGTGATCCGAACGCGATCACCGACCGATCCGATCATGACCCCGCACCGGGGCGCAGCCATGCCGAAAACCGGCCCGACCAGCCAGATGCCACCAGCACGGCATCGGCCGATGCGACCGGAGCTGCCCTGCCTCCTGGGAGGGGAAGGGATGGGTCGGGGGGCCGCACATCACCTGATCTACGGGCAGGAGACGCCGGCCCAGCAGGACGACGCCAGGTCATCGGACCAGCCACCACCCCCCGCACCGCGGCCAACCCGCCCACCTACCGCAAGTCCGCCACCAGCAACCCCCCGCCACCTGACCAGCCCCCGGAGGTGCCGCCGTGACCCGCACCCAGCGCACCGAGCCCTCGCTGCAGTGGTGGATGGACCAGCAGCACGCCCTGACCGTGCCCTGCCCCGACCCCACCTGCCGGCAGCCCGTCGGCGAGCCGTGCGTGCGGGCCGACGGCCAGCTGCTGACCGGCCCACCCGCCCACGGCAACCGCCTACGTGACGCCGACCGCGCGGCCGGCGTCCCCCACCCCGCACCGCCAGCACCAGCCCGGAAGGTCGTCGACGCGATGGAGCCCGAGCGGCTCGACCACCACCAGCGGCCGTGCAGCCACTGCCGCGCGCCGATCCTGTGGGCCCGCACCGACGGCGACCGGCTCATGCCCGTCGACGCCGACCCGGTCGCCGACGGCAACGTGCTGCTGACCGTCGAGCGCGACCACCTGCGCGCCGGCGTGCTCGGCGTCAACCAGGCCGCCGGCGCCCGCGACCGCGGCCTGTCGCTGTACCGGCACCACAAGGTCTCGTGTCCGCACGCGGACCGCTGGTGCCGTTCCCCGCGCACTACCCGAAGGAGCACACGGCGATGACCCGACACCCCGCACCCCGGACCTTCCTCGACTGGGCCATGGACCAGGCGGCCGTTCGCTACGGCGACGCCGGCGTCTCGCGGTTCATCCCGCTGGTGCCGGCGCCCGGCGGCACGGTCATGCCGTGGCTGTCGGCGCCGCGGCAGATGGTCCGGACGCTGCCCGCCCGGCTCGACGTGGCCGTGGACGCGTTCGGCTACGACCACGCCGGCCAGCCGGCCGTGCTGGCGCCGGCGCGGCCGCTGGTGCGCATCACCGAGGCCCGTAAGGCCGATTTTCGGTCGTACCGCATGTTCTTCGGCCGGCGCTACGAATTCGCGTTGCATACCGCGGCCGCCGGCGCGCGCTGGACTCCGGCGAGGTGCCGATGAGCTGGTACGGGCGCACGTGCTCCGGCTGTGGCCGCAACGTGGCCGCACGCGAGCCGGAAGGCGTCGGCACAGTGCTGTGCACCACCTGCCACAAGGGGGATTTGCCGTTCACGGTCGTGCGGGCCGATCCCGAACCGCTGCTGCCCACGCCGGCCGCCGCCGGCGACCTGTACGAGCAGCTGGTGCACCTGGCCGAGATCCTGCACGTGTTCGACGCGCCGTACTTCGACCAGATCAAGCTGACCCAGCAGCAACTCGACGCCGTTCGTGCCCGCTTCCCACCCGAGTCGCCCAATCCGGAGCTCAACCCGGCGGCGTGGCTGACGGGCATCCCGATCGTGCTCGTCGACACCGTCGAGGAGTCCACACCATACGAGCGCGGCTGGCTGCCATGAGCCCGCTGTGCCTGATCTGCTCCACACCGGACCGGCAGCGCGCGGCCGAGCCCGAGATGAACATCTGCTTCCGCTGCCACGGACGCATCCTCGGCCGGCTGTCCGATCTGGAGATCTGGCTGCCCACCCTGGACCCCACGCCGCAGGTGCGCGGGGATCACGTGCACTCGCCGGGCTACACCTCGCGGCCGCCGATCAACCTCGACGTGATCGCGGCGCTGGACTGGCGCACGGTTCCCACCGAGGAGGATCCGAACCGGTCGATCGCGGCCAGCGTGCACGGCATCGCGCAGGCGGCCTGGGAGCAGCTTCGCTGGCCCAGCCAGCCGCCGGGCTGGTTTCACGGAGACGTCGCGTGGCTGCGCGAGTACCTGGTCGAGATCGCCGGCCTGGACGACATCGCCGAGATCGACGACGACCTGCGCGAGCTGCACGACCAGTTGCGCCGGCTCGTCGACGAGCAGCGCGAGCAGGTCGCCACCTGCATCAACACCATCGACCTCGGCCGCACCACCCGCGGCTGCCGCGGCCGCGTCTACGAGTACCAGTGGATCGACCAGACGAACGGCGACTCGCACACCGCGGCGCAGTGCAACGACTGCCGCCGGATCTACGTCGGGCTGGACCTGGTCCGGCTCTGGCGCTCCCAAACCCGACGCACAGAACGGAAATCCTCGTGATCGTCACGACCGAAACCACCATCACCATCACCCCGCCGCACGGCTTGTTCCTGCCCACCTCGTTCAGCGAGCACATCGGCCGTCAGGTCCGGGTCCAGGGCCTCGACCACCGCTACGAGCACACGCTGACCGGCGTGCAGGTCGCCGACGACGGCGCGAGGGCCACGCTGACCATCCAGACCCGGCCACCGCACCGGATCGAGGTGCAGCACTACCTGGCGGTGCTCAACGACGCCCCGCACGCCAACATCCGGGTCGTGCACGCCGACACCGGCGAGCAGTTGGCCGAGGCGCGGCTGCACGCGCCGCTGGCGGTCGGCGCAGAGGTGCTCGTCGCCGGCGACCCGCACACCGTCGTCGAGGCCGGCTGGCCCAGCCGCGACCCGGACACCGGCGCGTCCACCGCGGACGTCGACCAGCAGCTCGTGCTGGTGCGGCCTGTGCTGGAACTGCCCGATGTCCAGTTCGACCTGCCGGCGGGATCGTGACGCGCGCGGTGGTGAACGGCACCGCGCGAGTGCAGGATCAGGCCATGCCCAAGCCGACACGCCTCGGTCGAGCCGATGCTCAGAAACGCATCGCCGCCGGATCGGAAGTCCTGCGCACCGCCGGCCGCGCCGCGCCGAGCTGGCGGCGTACCGACAATCCTGACGGCACGATCAGCTACCACGCCGCCGATGGTGAGCACTTGTTCGACCTCGCCGGCATGTGGGCGCTGCCGGTCGCGGTCTACCTCGACGCCGTGCACCCCATCCACGGCGTGGGATTCGCCGAGCTCCTCTGGCAGCTCGGCGGCGGTGGCGGCGACGCGCTCAGCACGGCGGCCGGCGTCGCCGACCAGATAGCGCGGAGTTCGCGAAAGTGATCAAGAACCGGATCGACCGGCACGCGGAGGGCCAGTGGACGAGCTGATCGAGTTCCTTAACCTCCGATACAAGGAAGATGCCGACATCGCCCTGGACGTGCCGAATCAGCGCTGGGAAGCCACACCCAGCTGGGGTGTCCAGACCTTCTCCGGCAAGGTGGGCCCGTTCAAGATCACGCCCGAGCCGGTCGCCGACAGCTGCCGAATGCCCGGTGCGGCGGCGCATATGGCACGCCATGATCCTGATCGCGAGTTGCGCGAGGTCATGGCGAAGCGGCGCGTCGTCGAGCACTACGTCGCGACGCGGAGGGCCCTGGCCGCCGCCGAGGGAACACCCCTTGAGGCCGCGCTGAAGATCAGGCTCGGGGCGTACGAGAACGCGGTGCGGATCCTTGGTGCGGTCTACGCCGACCACGCCGACTACCGGATGGAGTGGGCGGCGTGAGCGCCGCAGAGCCCGCGGCGCGGCGCGTCCCGGCCGCGTTGGCGTTGCTGGCCCTGCGCCAGTCCGGCTACGCCATCGCGGCGGCGACGTTGCGCTCGTGGGTGTTCCGCGGGCACATCACCCGCACCGACGACGGATACGACCTGGACGAGATCACGTCCTACCTGGACCGACGCGCCGAGGATGATCACCGTGCTTGACGTGCAGGTCAGTGGGGTGCAACGCTTTCGGTGGGCGTGAGCTCTGCCCATCGAGCGGCCGGCGGAAGTGCCGATGCAGTGTCCGGACGGCCCAGGCGTACACGCCCTGGCCGCCGGCCGTCCCCCTCGATCTCCCCAAGGAAGGGCCCGGCCGCTTACCCCTATCCGGGATCGCTCGACCAGGCCGAGGCTCGATCACCCTCGGCCTGGTCGATGTCGAATGCCAGGGCTAGGAGGTGCGGTCCGTGCCCCTCCGGCCATGTTTGGACTGCTCGGCGTTGCACCGCAATAGATCCCGGTGCGATTCCTGCCAGGCTCGATGGGACCGTGCGCACGACGCCGGTCGAGGCTCGGCCACCGAGCGGGGCTACGACGCGGCCTACCAACGTCTGGCCGGCCAGATTGTGGCCGAGCACCGCGGCCGCTCCGGCGATTGGTGCCCCGGCTGGCAGCGGCCGGCCCACCAGGCCACCGACCTCACGGCCGACCACATCGTGCCGCTGGCCGCCGGCGGCAGCAACGAGCAGCACAACCTCGCCGTGCTGTGCCGGTCCTGCAACTCGGCCAAGCGTGAGCGCCAGGCCGACGGCCAGGCCGAGCCGGCCGGCCAGCCAGCCCGCGCCGGCGGCCAGCGAGCCGGCCCCCGGCGGGCCGACAGCCCGCGACACGCCGGCTACGGCGCCCCTCGACGGCACCGGTGACGCGGTGTGACACACTGCGGGTGGGCACCCCCCGTGCCGCATACCGGGGGTGGGTATATCTCGCGATGATCCACTAGCCCGGACCCGGCCGCCCGCCTCGCGCGTGCACGCTCAAAACTCCCGCTAGATCACCAATTTTTGATCACAGCGGAGCTGATCACCGACCGCAATCGTCCACAATGGACCCTCGGTCAAGCGTGGCCGAACCGGTGGCCCAAGAGATCCGGGGGGTGGCCATGCCAGGCGGACGCCCACCCAAGCCGGTCGAGCAGAAGGCGGCCGTCGGCCGCTCGGCTGGCCGCGACTCCGGCGGCCGCAAGCTGCCCGAGACGGTCGTCGAGCTGCCCACCGCCGAGGGTGTGCCGGATCCGCCGGCCGACCTGGTCACCTCGGACAAGGCGACGCTGTGCTCGTTCGCCCGGACCAGTCCGCTCGACGAGGACGAGTCCGGCCTGGATTCCCCGGACGCCGCGCGGTGGCGGCCGCCGCCCGGCGAGGCACCGCTGCCGCGCTGCGAGATCTGCGAGGCCGACATCGGCGCCACCGCGTGGCGCGAGCTGTGGACGCAGGGCAAGACCTGGCTGTCGATGCAGCGCGACCGGCACATCATCGTCCGGCTGTGCCGCGCCTACGTCGAAGAGGCCCACCTGCGGTCGGCGCTGGACGAGGACGGCCCGTTCGTGAAGGGCCAGCGCGGCGGCCTGGTCGCGCACCCGGCCGTGTCGATGCTGCGCACGCTGGAAGTGCAGATCACGAAGTGGGAGGGGCTCTGTGGGTTCAACCCCTCCGACGGCGGCCGGCTCGGCATCAAGGTCGGCAAGCGCGGCGCGACGCCGCTCGAAGAGCTCCTCGCCCGGCGCGCGGAGGCCCGCGGTCAACGCGGTGGCACTGCCCAGCGTGCTGCCCGCCCGAAGCGGCCTGCGAGCGGCAACTGACATCGGTGACGGGGTCCGGCTGCCGCGCGGTTCGCCGCCGCGGTGGCCGGCCCGGCTCCCACGCGGGCCGGAACTGTGGGAGCCGGCACAGACCCGGTGGAACGAGACCACCACCGATGGCCTGTTCACCTGCGACCTGATCCAGACCTACATCCGGCTGACCAAGGGCCCGCTGGCGGGCCAGCCGATGCGGTTGCGGATGTGGCAGGGCGACCTGGTCTGCGACATGCTGCGCCTGGACGAGCACGGCCGGCGCGTCTACTGGACGTACCTGGTCCTGTTGCCCAGAAAGAACAGCAAGTCGTTGCTCGGGTCCGGCCTGGCCATCGACGGGCTGCTGGACGAGCCCGGCGCCGAGGTCTACTCGTGCGCCGCGGACAAGGACCAGGCCAAGATCGTGTTCGGCGAGGTCCGCAAGGCCGTCGAGGCCAGCGCGGACCTGGACGCCAAGCAGGGCGGCCTGTTCAAGTGCTACAAGGACGCCATCGAGTACCCCGCCGGCGGGAGCGTCTACAAGGCACTGTCATCTGAGGCGTTCACCAAGGAGGGTCTCAACCCGTCACGGGTGCTGTTCGACGAGCTGCACGCACAGCCCAACTGGGAACTGTGGAACGTGATGAACCAGGGCTCCGACACCCGCGAGCAGCCCCTGATCGTCGCGATCTCCACGTTCGGCGTGATGACCGACACGACCGGCAAGACCTCGGTGTGCAAGGCCCAGCACGACTACGCCGAGCAGATCCGCACCGGCGAGGTCTCTGACGCCCGCTACGGCGCCCGGATCTACGCCACCAACCAGCACCAGCGCGGATTCAACCACCGCGACCCGCGGTTCTGGGCGGCGGCCAACCCCGCGCTGGGTGACTTCCTGCACGCGGACAAGATGGACGCGGCCTGCAAGAAGATGCCGCAGGCCGATTTCCAGACCAAGAGATTGAACATCTGGGTCAACAGCATGTTGCCCTGGCTGCCGGATGGCGCCTGGGACCGGCTGATCGACACCGAGCGGGTGATCGCCGACGGCGACGAGGTCGTGCTGGCTTTCGACGGCTCGTACAACAACGACTCCACCGGCCTGACCGTGGTCGGCTGCCCGAGGACCGTCGACCGCGCCGGCGCGCTGCTGGAAGTCCCGACCAAGCCGCACATCGACGTTGTGGCGTTGTGGGAGAAGCCGGCCGAGGGAACCCCGGACTTCGATCCGGACTGGACGGTGCCGATCCTGGAAGTCGAGGACACGATCCGGGCGGCGTGCAAGCGATGGCAGGTCCGCGAGATCGTCGTCGACCCGGCACGGTTCGCTCGCTCCTACCAGATCCTCGAAGGCGAGGGCCTGCCCGTCGTGGAGTACCCGCAGTCGCCGGCGCGGATGATCCCGGCCACGCAACGGTTCTACGAAGGTGTCACGAACCGGTCGTTCACGCAGTCCGGTGACGCCCGGCTCAAGCGGCACATCGGCAACGCCGTGCTGAAGATGTCCAGCCGCGGCGGCCAAGTCGCCAAGGCAACCAAGAACAGTCCCAACAAGATCGACCTCGGGGTGTGCGCGATCATGGGCCTGGACCGTGCGTGCCAGGTTCCCGAACGCAAGCCCGAGGTGAACTTCATTGCCTGGGACGAGCTGTAGAAGGGAATCCCCGATGACCCCCAACCCCGCAACCCCGCCGCCGAGCATCGTGAACTACAAGCTCAGTGACGGCGACGTCTCCGCGATCGCCGCCCAGCTGCCGCGCGACACCGGCGGCGTGCTCCGCAACCAGGTGCTCGCCGGCGACGTCTACCCGGCGATGGTGGTGCGCACGTTCGACCCGAGCGTGACGACGTCGAATCTGCAGGTGTTCCTCGACGGGAACTGCACTTTCTGGGCGACCTCGCGTGTCGAGGGAACCGTGCCGGGCACCTGGTCCCGGCCGGCGGCCGGCCCGACCGCGCCGGCGCCGGACAACAGCCCCGACGCCGTGCTCGCGCGCTACCGCGAAGGCCAGTAGCCGTGAGCAGCACACCGAGCGGCGCTGGCCCTCGAGTTCGGATCGTCAGCGAGGGCCTGGCCGCCGATCAGGTCCAGGTCCTCGTCGACGACGTGCCGCTGACCAACGTCACCCGGGTGACCTGGACGGCGGCCGCCGGCGACTACACGCGGGCGACGCTGGAGCTCGTCGACGTTGACCTGGACGCGCAGCAGGCCGACGTGATCGCGCTGCTGCGGCCGGTCGGGGCCGAGCCGGCGCCGGCGGTCGTCGAGCTCGCCGAGCTCGCGCGGGTGCAGGCCCGTCCGGGGGACGTGTTCATCGTGACCGTCCCGGCTGAGATCGACATGGAGCAGGCGGCGCGGCTGCGGGAGTGGTTCAGCGCCTGGGTCCCCGGTCACGAGGTCGGGGTGCTCTTCGGCGGCATCAAGGCCTCGCTCATCCGCCGCGAGCACGTCGCCGACCTCGACGAACACACCGCCGCCGCGCTCGACGCCGGCGCATAAGGGAAGCGGAAAGGGGTGGCCATGGACGAGGACCCGACGACCGCGGCCGGCCGCCGGCGCGGCACCGTGCTGTCGACCGTCGTCGAGCTCGCCGGTCTGGCCGCGTTCGTCGCGGCCGGCTGGCTGATCGCGCCATGGCTCGGGCTGGTCGTGGCCGGCTGTGCGCTGCTGCTGATCGGGCAGGCCCTCGACGGCGCGATCGTGCCGTCGCCGGCGGCCGTCTGGGCCCGGATCCCCTGGGCGACGCTGGGCGGCTGGCTGCGGCGTAAGCCGGCCGCGCCGGCAGCCGAGCCGGCTGGGGTGGCCACGTCGTGACGATCGTCCGCCGCGCGTTCTCCCGGCCGGCCGGCGAGCAGCGCGTCTACCTGCCCTCGGGCGCCGGCGACCCGTGGGCGATCCCGTCCAACGGCTCGCTGGCGGCCTACACCTCATCCGGGGTGCCGGTCACCGAGGACACCGCGATGCAGCTCGGCGCGGTGTGGGCGTGCGTCCGGATCCTGTCCACCGCGCTGGCCGGGCTGCCGCTGGACGCGGTACGGATGATGGACGTCGACGGCTACCAGATCCGCAAGACCATCGAGCCGCCCCCGATCATCGTTTCCGATCCGTTCGGCGGCGCGAACAACGTGCGATTCCCGAGTCGTCGCAAGGGGTTCGCGCAGATGATGGTCAGCCTGTTGTTGCGTGGCAACGCCTACGCGCTGATCACCGCACGGGACTACCTGCTGCGGCCGGTCCGGATGCAGGTGCTGCACCCCGACCGGGTCGGTGTCGGCCTGGACGACGACGGCGGCAAGACCTTCAAGATCAACCGCCAGGATGTGCCGGCGGAGAACATGGTCCACCTGGTTGGCATGTGTATGCCCGAGTCGCCGGTGGGCATGTCGGTGATCACCGCGCTACGCGAGGCGATCGGGCTCGGCCTGGCCGCACAGGAGTTCGGCGCCAGGTTCTTCGGGCGCGGCAGCCACATGTCCGGCATCGTCGAGGTGCCCGGCGACCTGGACAACGACCGCGCGCGGCAGCTCAAGGAGCGCATGGAGAGCCGGCACGCCGGCCTGTCCAACTCGCACACCCTGGGAATCCTCACCGGTGGCGCGACGTTCAAGCCAATCTCGATCAGCCCCGAGGACGCCCAGTTCCTCGGCACGCGGGCCGCGCAAAACCTCGACATGGCCATGGTGTTCGGGGTGCCCCCGCACATGCTCGGCCAGGTCGACCGCACCACCAGCTGGGGCACCGGCATCGAGCAGCAGAGCCTGGGGTTCCTCAAGTACACGTTGTCCGACTGGGTGGGCGGGTTCGAGGACGCGTGGAGCGCGATGTTGCCGCGGCCGCAGGTGTCCAAGTTCAACCTGGACGCTCTACTTCGGACGGACACTGCGGGCCGGTTCGCGGTGTACACGCAGGCCCGCAACATCGCCGCGCTGACCATCGACGAGATCCGCGCGAAGGAAGACATGCCGCCGTTGCCGGGTGGCAAGGGCGCCGACCCGTTCGCGCCGCTCAACTCGGCGCACACCGACACCCCCGCGGTCGACCCTGGGTCTGCGACCCCGAAGTCGGCGGCAGAGTCCGGAATGGAGCCGTGATGACCACCGATCTGAGCCAGCGCGCGGAGACGCCGCGCGTCGTCGAGCGGCGGTCGATGCCGTTCCGGGGTGTCGAGCTCCGCGCCAAGCCCGACGGCACTGGCGGAGAGACGCTCGCGTTCACCGGCTACGCCTCGGTGACCGAGACCCCCTACGAGATGTACGACTGGCTGGGCCCGTTCACCGAGGTCATGCGCGCCGGCGCGTTCAAGAAGACGCTCAACGACGGCGCGGACGTCCCGTTCCTGATCAACCACGGCGGCACCACGCTGGCCCGCACCAAGTCCGGCACGCTGCGGCTGTCCGAGGACGACACCGGCCTGTACACCGAGGCCGACCTGGACCCGGCGTCGCCGCCGGTGCAGACGCTGCGCTCGGCGATGCAGCGCGGCGACATGGACGAGATGTCGTTCGCGTTCTGGATCGTCCGGTCGCAGTGGAGCCCGGACTTCGAGCAGCGTGACGTGCTGGAAGTGAACCTGAACAAGGGCGACGTCAGCGTCGTGAACTACGGCGCGAACCCGGCCACCGCCGGCGCCCATCTCAACGCCCGCGAGCTCGGCGCCCGCCTGGCCCAGCTCGACGAGCGCGACCGGCGCGAGGTCTACGAGCGCCTGGCCGCCGAGTTCGCGCCGGCGGCGGCCGCCGCCGAGGCCGAGGCCGCGCCGGCCGGCCGCGGGAACCTTGGCCTGTACCTCGCCCGCGCCCAGGCCATCGGTCTGGGCGCCTAGCACACACCCCTGACAACTTCCCCGGCCGCCGATAGCGGCGCGGGGTATTTGGCCTGCCCGGCGGCCGCGCCGGAGCCGACGCCGGACCCCACGCCGGACCCGCTCCCTCGAGTTCATGGGGCGGGCACCACCTGGGGCACCACCTCGGCCACCACCCGAACCCGCGTGCAGGCACACCGCGAGCAACCAATCCCAGAGAGGGGAGCCTGGAATGTCCAGGACACTGGTCCAGACCCTCGTCGAGCGGCGTGCCGAGAAGCGAGGCAAGCTCGACGAACTACTGCGCACGCCGGTCGCCGAAGAGCGCGACCTCACCCAGCAGGAGCGCGAGACGTTCGACGCGATCGCCGCGGAGATCGGCGAGATCGACGAGCGAGTCGCCGAGCTGTCCGACCTGGTCGTGCGCGACGAGCAGGCCGCCGAGGTGTCCCGCCGCGTGGTCGGCGGCACCCAGGTCATCCGCGAGCCCGAGGTCTACCGCAAGGGCCCGCACGGCCGCTCGTTCATCCGCGACATGTGGAACGCCCGCCAGAAGGGCGACCGTGACGCGCACGAGCGGTTGCAGCGCAACAACAAGATGCGCGCCGACGCGCTGGAGCGGCTGGCAGTCCAGGACGGGCAGCTGCCCGAGCAGCGCGCGATCTCCACCACCGGCGGCGCCGGCGGCGAGCTCGTTCCGCCGCTGTGGCTGGAGCAGGAGTTCATCAAGTTCGTCCGCCCGGGACGGATCACGGCGAACCTGTGCCACGCCTCCGAGCTGCCGATGGGCACCGACCAGATCAACATCCCGAAGATCCTGACCGGTACCGCGACCGCGCCGCAGGCCTCCCAGAACACCGGCGTGCAGCAGACCGACCTGACCACCGGTTCGGTGTCCAGCCCGGTCGTCACGATCGCCGGCGGCCAGGTGGTGGCGCTTCAGCTGATCGAGCAGTCACCGCTGAACATCGACGAGATCGTTCTGAGTGATCTCGCCGCGGATTACGCGAAGCAGTTGAACACGCAGGTGATCTCCGGTTCGGGCACCGGCGGCACCATGACCGGGATCCTGACCCTGTCGGGCACCCAGTCGGTGGCCTGGACGCAGGCCACGCCGGCGCTGGGCGGCGCCGGCGGCCTGTACTCGAAGCTGGGCAACGGGATCCAGCTCATTCACACCTCGCGGTTCCTGCCGCCGACGGCGATCCTGATGCACCCGCGCCGGTGGGCCTGGGCCGAGACGCAGTCCGACAGCCAGGGCCGGCCGCTGGTCGTGCCGCTCGCCGGCGGACCGCTCAATGTGCTGGCCAACCTCGACGAGCAGGTCTCCCAGGGCCTGGTCGGGTCGATGCTGGGTCTGCCGGTCTACGTCGACCCGCTGCTGCCGGTCAACCTGGGCGCGGGCACCAACCAGGACGAGATCGTGGCCGCCAAGATGGACGACCTGTGGCTGTGGGAGGGCCAAATCAAGGCCGAGGCGTTCGCCCAGACCTACGCGCAGAACATGAGCGTGTTCGTGCGGCTGTACAACTACGCGTCGTTCCAGCCGGGCCGCTACCCGCAGAGCATCGCCAGCATCACCGGCACCGGCGCGGTCACCCCCGTGTTCTGACCACCCCCCACCGTCCGGCGGCCCGTCTGCGGGGTCGGGCCGCCGGACCCCCTTACCTGGCAAGGAGAGTCAGCACATGGCCGCAACCATCGTCGCCTCGGCGGCACGCACCGTCACCGGCGCCTCGGGCGCGATCCCGATCGGATCCGGCCCGTCGACCGTCGAGCTGGAGCTGGAAGTCACCGCGGCGTCGGGCACCTCCCCGACGCTGGTACTGGGCGTCCAGTGGTCCGACGACGGCGTGAACTTCGGCAACAACGACGGCAGCGCGGACGCGTTCGCCTCCGTCAACGCGGTCGGCAACGTCGTCAAGAACGTGCCGGTCCGCGCCCCCTACATGCAGATCACCTGGACGATCGGCGGCACCAGCCCCTCGTTCACCTTCGCGGTGCTCGACGCCACGTCGAACGCCATCTGACCAGGAAGGACAGTCGACATGCGACTGGAGAACTACGCCGCCGGTCTCGTCGAGGAGCTGGCCGGCTACGAGCGGGCGGGCATGAAGGACCGCGCCAAGGACGTCCGGGCCGAGCTGGACCGGATCTCCCCGGACCTGCCTCGCGCGCTGGCGGTCGCCGAGACCGACTTCGTCTCGGGCATCAAGCTGTACGACGTCAAGGACCCGGAGCAGGTCCGGGCGGTGTTCGAGGCCCAGCCGGAGGTGCAGCGGCTGCGCCGGCTCGAGAACGACCTGACCGACCTCGGCTACTACGGCGCGAGCCGCAAGCGCACCACCCGGGCACCGGGCGCGCCCGAGACGGTCGTCCCGCCGGCGCCGGTGGCCTGACGCGGTGGCCGGCGCAGCAGTCACCACCGACAACCCGCTGCGCCGGCACCTGCGGCATGTGCGTAGCCAACACCAGGCCCACTGGCACGTCACCACCCGCCGGCACATCGCCGGCGGCCGCCGGTCCGGGCACCACGGCGGCCACTCGCACCACCACGCCCACGGCCGCCACAGCCACGCCCACCACCACGCACGGGCCGGCCAGGTCACCCACGCCCGGCACGTGCGGCACGCCGCCAAGGGCAACCACCTGCGCCGCCAGCAGCACGTGCGGCACGTGTCCCACCACACCGGACACCGCACCGCTGCCCGCGCCGGCCACCGCACCCACCGGCCCGGGGTGCACCACCATCACGTCGGCTCGCACAAGCCCCGCCGCAAGGGCCTGCACCGGCCCTTGACCCACCGCCGGCGACACGTCGCCGGCCACCGCGTCGTGCACCGCCGGCACGGTCTGCACCACCCGCACAAGGGCGTCAAGGGCCACCACAAGCGCATCGGCGCGACGCACCGCGCCCACCACACCGGCCGCCGGCGCGCACGCCGCTACGGCCACTAGAACCGGCAAGGGGGCGACGTGGCGTACATCTTCTTCCAGGGGCAGGACGTGCCGCTGGCCGCGAGCGTGGTCAACGACTCCGGCACGCCGGCGAATGCCACCACCGTGACGCTGACGGTGACCAATCCGGACGGCACCACCCAGACGCCGGCGGTCAGCAACCAGGGCACCGGCTCGTACACCGCGGTGGTGCCGGCCGTGGCGCAGACCGGCGTCTACCTCTATCGGTGGACCGCGACCGGGTCGGGGTTCTCCTGGGCCAGCGAGGGCCAGTTCCAGACGCGCGCCTCGGCGATCGAACTGATGGTCGACCTGCCCTCGGTCAAGGCGCACCTGAACATGCCGCTGAACGACACCAGCCAGGACGACGAGCTGCAGGGGTTCATCCTCGCGGCCGAGCCGATCGTCGAGGACCTCGTCGGCACCGTGATGCCCAAGACCTATGTCGAGTACTTCAACGGCGCGAGCGAAACCGTGGTGCTCTCACATCAGCCGGTCATCTCGATCCAGTCTGTGTACGAGTACTACGGCCTGTCCGCGTTCCTGCTCACCGAGCAACCCTTGGGCGCGCAGATGAACGCGTTCGCGTTCACGGTGGACTACACCACCGGGCAGCTGCTGCGCAGAACGTTCGGCGGCCAGGCCGCGCGGTTCGCGATCGGCGACAAAAACATCAAGGTGTCCTACACCGCCGGCCTGACCACCGTGGCGTACAACATCCGGCTGGGCACGCTGGAACTGCTCCGCCACTGGTGGCAGCTCACCCAGCAGGGACGCCGGCCTACCCGCGGCGGCGGCGACGGCGGCGACGGACACGTGCCGACCGGGTTCGCCGTCCCCGACCGGGTGGTCGAGCTGCTGCAGCCGCAACGCCGGCCGCCGGGGGTGGCCTGATGCCGGTGATCCCGCCCAGCAGCGTCAAGGCCGTCCGGCCGGCGCTGTTCACCCAGCTGCAGACCACCATCACCGGCACGGACCTGTTGGTGTCACTGGGAAAACCGGGCACCTACAACCCGTCGGACATCGTGTGGGTCGGCAACGCCCACCGCACGACCAAGCCCAGCCACATGGTCGGCTCGGGCGGCGCCGGCTGGCTCGACGAGTCCTACCAGATCCAGGTGACCGTCGAGGTGTTCCGCGGCGGCGACGAGGAACTGGTCGTGTGGAACCGCACCTGCGACCTGGTCGACGCGGTCGAGGCCGCCGTGCGTACCGATCCGTCGATCGGCGGGCTGGTGCTGTGGTCCTACCCGCAACAGGCCTCGTACGACTCCGACTGGGAGCCCGAGGGCAAAGGCCGCCTCGCGGTGGCCGAGCTGCTCATCCACTTCGAGGCGATCCAGTAAAGGGGGGCCACGTGCTGAAACGGTTGCAGAACAGGCTGTTCGAGGCGATCGTCGCGTTCGACATCAGCCCGCTGCACATCTACGGGCTGATCGTGCTCGGCGTGTGCCTGCTGACGTTCACCCAGAACACCAGCTTCGAGTTGGTCGGCGGGAACTACACCAACCTGATCTCGGCGCTGGTGTCCACGCTGGTGCTGCGGGAGGCACGCGCCCAGCACCGCGACCTGACCCGCCGGCACCGCTGGCTGTCCCAGGACGTGCAGGCGCTGCACGACCACCTCGGCATCACCACCGACCCCCAGGAGCGTCCCTGATGCGTCTGCGCTACCTCGGCGACCCCGGCCGCCACTACCCCGATCTGGGCCTGCTGGCCTACCCCGACGACGTCCGCGAGCTCGCCGACGATCCGGGCGACGGCCGGTGGGTCGAGGTCGACCCGGACACCCCGCTGACCGAACGCCTCGCCTGCGAACCGGCCACCGCGCCCGTCGACGAGCACCAGGCCGACGCGCAACTCGTCGACAAGGGCCAGGCGCCCGCCGGCAGCGTGGTCGAGCCGGCCGGCGCGGCCGGCGCGGCGCAGGCCGGCGTCGTCGACGGACAGTCCACCTCGGAGCAGGCGAACACCCGTGGTGCGCGCCGCAGCGGCAAGGAGACCACCTGATGCCCTACCCCCCGTTGTTCACCAAGGTCGGCATCGTCAAGGAGACGACCTACGGCACCGGCGGCACCGCCACGAGCTTCGTCGCGCTCAACGGCGAGCCCAAGCCCAAGCCCAACCTCAAGATGTTGGAGGACAAGAGCTGGCGCGGGTGGATGGGTGAAGACCAGGACTTCATCCCCGGCCCCTATGACACCTCGATCGACTGGGACGGCAACGCCTACCCGGACATCGTGGGGTTCCCGATCGTAGGCGTGCTCGGCGACGTCTCCTACTCCGGCTCGACGATCGCCCCGACCGGCACGGTCGGCACCGGCGGCTCGGCGGTCGGCGCGACCTCGATCCCCAGCTCGGTGTCCATCCCGGCCAGCACCCTGATTCAGATCGACACCGGTCTGCTCTCGGAGGTCGTGACCACCTCGGGCGCGCCGACCGGCGCCGGCCCCTTCACCATCCCGGTTCCGGCGCTGAAGTACGCGCACCTGGCGGGCGTCCCGATCACCGCGATCAACACCGCCGGCCCGTTCACCACGGTGGCCTCGGTGCTCAACTCCGGCACCGGGCAGCCCCCGTCGTACGCGATCACCGACGCCTACGGTCCGGCGGCCCGCCAGTACCCCGGGATCATCTTCACCGAGTTCGGGCTCAAGGCCGAAGCCGCCGGGCTGCTCACATATTCGGCCAAGTGCATGGGACTGCCCGAGACCGTGGTGTCCGCGCCGACGGCGTCCTACTCGGCCGAGCGGGCGATCGCCGCCTACAGCGGCGCGGTCACCCTCGGCGGAGTCTCGACCAACATCGTCGAGTCGATGGAACTGACGGTCAAGCGGGAGGCCGAGGGCATCCAGGCCGTCGACGGCACCCAGGCGCCGCGGCAGATCTGGGGCGGCATGGTGTCGACGGACGGCAAGATGACGATCACGGTCGAGGATGAGGTCCAGTACCTGAACTTCATCAACAACTCGCAGCCCTCCCTCGACCTGAACTACGCGTTCGGCACTGGTGTCAACGCCCGGCAGGTCAAGTTCCACCTGAGCAAGGCCGCCTACACCGCGGTGGCGATCGCCCGCGGCAAGAAGTGGGTGCAGCTGGACGTCACGTTCAAGGGCCGGTTCAACACCACAGACGTCGGGCCGTCCGGCGGGGCGTCGCCGATCGCGGTCACGCTGCAGAACGCCATCACCCCCGGCACCTACAAGTAGGGCCGGTTTCCTCTACACAGCAAGGAATAACCCCGTGAGCAAGACCACTGTGGACCTGGGCAAGCACGGCACGGCGACGTTGCGCGACCCGGAGGACGTGCCGGAGAAGCTGCGCCGGCGCGTGCAGCGAGCCAACCTCGCCTCGCAGATCTTCGTCGAGGAGCTCCGCACACGCGGCGACATCCCCGCCGACATCGATCTGTCCGACGTCGACGAGCAGACGACCCGCACCATCGGGCGGATCGTCATGACCGAGCACCCCGAGTACATGGAGCAGCAGCAGGATGCGGTCATCCTGGCGCTGGTCGAGGACTGGCCGTTCGAGTACCCCAAGACCGCCGAGGGCCTGGCGGAGATCCCCGGGACGGCCTACGACAAGCTGCTGGCCGCGTGCAAGGCCCTGGAGCCGCTGCTGAGCCCCAACCTCACGGCGCCGACGCCGCCGGAGGCGGGGAACACCCCTTTCGACAGCTGAGCCGGCTCCGGCTGCACCTGATCGAGGGTCGTTCGTATCCGGAGTGCCTGCTGCCCATGGAGCCCTGGCGGATCTATCGGCTGTGCCGGATGTTCGGCCGGTTCCCGCGGCCGGGCAGCCTCGATGACCAACCGGCGGGGCTCAACGACTGGCTGCTGGCCATCGACGACATCTACCGCGAGCTGGACGCGCGCCGGGAACGGGCGCGCTATCCGGCCTGACCACACGAGAACGGGGGGTGTGTGGTGATCGGCATCTCGACGGTGATCAGCGGGGCCGAGGACGCGATCAAGGAGTTCAACGCGATCCCGCTGCGCGCGAACCGGGCGGTGGCCTCGGCCATCCGCACGGTCGAGCGGAAGATCGTGGCCAAGGTCCGCGCCAACATGGGCGGCAAGCCGCGGTGGAACCACCGTGGCCGTTCCCGGGTCTACGCCACCCCGGTCAATCTCGGCGGTCCCGAGCACAGCCCGCGTGGCGGCGGACCCGGGGTGTTCACCGGCCGCCTCCGCAAGGGTGTGGGCGGCAGCAGGCCGGTGACCCTCGGCAACACCACCACCGCGTGGGTGGGTGTCGGCGGTTCCCGGCTGAACGAGAACAATCTCAAGAAGGGGCGTCTCGAACAGCGCTACCCGTACTTTGAGCCCGGCGTGAAGGCGGCCGAGGACGGTCTGGTCGGCATCTACGAGTCGGCGCTGGACGCCGCGCTCAAGCGCCGTGGTGGCCTGTAGTGGGCATCGAGAAGGTCGGCGTCGAGGTCACCGGCGTCATCGGTGGCCTCGCGACGGCGATGCAGGGCGCCATCGGCTGGATCAAGAAGGTCGAGAAGGCGAACACCGACGGTGCCAGCTCGGCGCAGAAGGCCGCCGCGGTCGGCGGGGCGGCGCTCGCGGTGGTCGGCGGCGCCGCGGTCGCCGCCGGCGTCAAGTTCGTCGGCATGGCCGCCGATTTCGAGTCCTCCCAGACTCGGCTCGCGACCTCGGCCGGCGAGTCGAAGGACAACCTGCAGATGGTCGGCGACGGCGTGCTCAAGCTCGCCGGCGACGTCGGTGACAGCACCAAGGAGCTGGAAGCCGGCATGTACACCGTGGAATCCGCCGGGTTCCACGGCAAGGCCGGCCTGGACGTGCTGAAGTCGGCCGCCGAGGGCGCGAAGGCGGAGAACGCCGACTTGGCGACGGTCGCCAACGCGGTCACCTCGGGCCTGAACGCCTACGGCGTGCAGGCCGACCAGGCCGGCCGCAAGTCGGTCGAGATGACCAACCAAATGATCGCCGCGGTCGGCGCCGGCAAGATGACCATGGAAGATCTCTCGGGCAGCCTCTCGGCGGTGCTGCCCACCGCGGCCGCCGCGAAGCTGAGCTTCGATCAGGTCGGCGGCGCGATCGCCACCATGACCGCGCAGGGCATGTCCGCCCAGCAGTCCGCCCAGGACCTGAACAACACTATCGGCGCGCTGCAGGCCCCCAACCAACAGGCGATCAAGGAAATGGCCCAGCTGGGCCTCAACTCCAACGACGTCGCGCAGAACCTCGGCAAGAACGGCCTGACCGGCACGCTGGAGATGCTGACCAAGGCGATCACTGACCATATGGGCCCGTCGGGTCAGGTCTTGATGAACGCGTTCAACCAGAGCAAGGCGGCGGCCGCCGACGCCCAGGCGATGATCGACAAGATGCCGAAGTCGCTGCAGGGGTTGGCAAAGCAGTTCGCCGACGGCCAGATCAGCGTCAACGACTGGCGCAAGGCGCTCAAGGGATTGCCGGTCGACCAGGCCGCGCTCGCGTCGCAGTTCGCCACCACCGAGACCAACGCCAAGGCGTTCAACCAGCAGCTCCGATCGGGCAGCCCTGAGGCCCAGACCTACAACGCCGCGCTGGAGAAGATGCTCGGCGGCAGCACCGGGTTGACGACCGCGCTGATGCTGACCGGCGACCACATGGCCACGTTCCAGCAGAACGTCAAGACCGTCGGCGACGCGGCCAAGGGCGCAGGCTCGGACGTCAACGGATGGGACGAGATCCAGGGCACGCTCAATCAGAAACTGAGCCAGGCCAACGGATCCATGGAGGCCCTAGGTATCTCGATCGGACAGAAGCTGCTGCCGGTCGCCTCGCAGGCGGTCGGCATGTTCGCCGACGTCGCCAAGTGGCTCTCGCAGCACTCGACCACCGCGCTGGTGCTGGCCGGCGTGATCGGCGGCGTGCTGGTCACCGCCATCAGCCTGTGGACGTTGAGCACCCTCAAGGGATTCGCCACCAGCCAGGCGGCGATGGCCCGCGACATCGTGCAGGGCACGATCTGGCTGGGCCAGAAGATCGCCCAGTATTCCGGTGCCGCCGCCGCGGCCACCACGCAGGCCGCCGGCGCCGCCGGCCGGTGGATCTACTGGAACGGCGTGATCCTGGCCGACCAGATCAGCAGCGGCGTGCGGTGGCTGGCGGCCAGGGCGGCCGCCAGCGCGGCTGCTGCCGCCGGCGCGGTCACCTCCGCGGCAAAGGCCGCCGCGGCGTGGGCGGCCGGCAACGCTGCGATCGTGGCCGACCAGCTCGCCTCGGGCGCGCGGTGGCTGGCCGCCCGCATCGCGACCTACGCCGCGGCGGCCGGCAGTGCCGTCGTGTCGGCCGCGACGACCGCGGCCGCGTGGATCGCGGCCAACGCGGCGATGCTGCTTGCCACCGGCGGCATCGTGCTTGCGGTCGGGCTGCTCGTCGCCGCCGGCGTGTGGCTGTACAACCACTGGGACCAGGTCTGGTCCGGGATCCAGGAGGTCGCCGGCACGGTCTGGAACTGGCTGGACTCCAACGTGTTCCAGCCGATCGGCGCGGCGTTCCGGTGGCTGTATGAGACCTTCGTCAAGCCCTACATCGACCTGTGGATCCTGCAGTTCCGGCTCGTGCAGACCGTCGCGATGTGGTTGTACGACAACGGGATCAAGCCGGCCCTCGACGGAATCGGCGCGGCGTTCTCGTGGCTGGGCGACCACGTGATCGGCCCGTTCCGCGACATGTTCGAGGCCCAGATCCACGCGGTCGGCGCCGCGCTGCAGTGGGTCTACGACAACATCATCCGCCCGGTCGCGGACGCCATCGGCAATGTGATCGGCGGCATCATGTCGGCGATCCACGGCGTGGCCAACGCCGCGAGCGGCATCGGCAACGCCGTCGGCAGCGTGGGACACATGCTCGGGTTCGCCGAGGGCGGCTGGGTTCCCGGCTCGCCGGGGCAGGCGCAGCTGGCGGTCGTGCACGGCGGCGAGTACGTGCTCTCGCGCGACATGATCGCCGGCCGCGTCGCCCCCTCGGCGGATCTGCAGCTGGCCACCGAGCTGGCCGACGGCGCGGCCGCCGGCGGCCGGACGATCAGCGCCGGCGGCGGGGCCGGCGCGGGCGGCGTGACGATCGTCTACGCGCCGCAGGTGCAGGGCTCGCTGATCGCGGAGCGGCAGCTGTTCGCCGACTTCCAGACATGGGTGCTGACCTACTTCCAGCGCAACAGCACCAACGGGTTGAGCGGGGGGTTGGCCTGATGGGCGTGCTGCCGAACCCGAACTGGCCGGTGGTGTCGGTGGAAGTCGACTGCACCCAGGGGCCGCCGAACCTGGTCGGGGCGAGCCGGATGTCGCTGATGGCCCCGAACCGGCAGATGGTCGTCGACGAGATCACCATCAAGCGCGGGCGGCAGTTCGAGCTGAACACCATGGAGGCCGGAACCGCCACGGTCTCGGTGATCGACCCGCTGGAGATGATCAACCCGGCCAACACGGCGAGCCCGTTCAACACCGGCGGGAACACGATCGACTCCTACCGGTGCATCGGCATTTACGCGTACTGGCCGTTGACCGGGAACCTCTACAACAGCACGGTGTTCGCCAACTACGACTCGTCGTTCGAGTCGCAGGTCGGCAGCTTCACCGCCGGCGGCGGCACCACGCTGGCGCTGAGCACGGCGCAGGCCTGGGTCGGCACGCACAGCCTGCTGGTCACCCAGGGCTCGGCCAGCTCGGGCGCCTGGCCCACGGTGCCGTTGGACACCGTGCCGGGCATGGTGCACACCATCGGCGTGCAGGTCTACCTGACCGGCACCGCCACCGTGCAGCTGCGCGTCCCCGACCAGTCCGGCGCGACCATGACCTCGGCGACCGCGAGCACCCCGGGCGTGTGGACCCGGCTGACGGTCACGTTCACCGCGGCCGACTGCATCACCACGCTGACCGTCGCCGGCGCGGTCGCCACCACCCCGACCTACTACCTCGACGGCGTGCAGTACGAGTTCGGCGCGACCGCCAGCGCCTACACCGCCAGCGGGCCGCGCCGCTACCGGCTGTTCTCCGGCTACGTCGAGCAGTGGCCACAGGACTGGGACAAGGGCGGCCAGCGCGGCATCCGCAAGATCGAATGCGTCGACGCGCTCGCGATCCTGTCCCGCACCCCCATCGTGCAGTCGTACGCGGCCACCGTCGCCGGCGACAGCCCGCTGGTGTCGATCCCGTTCGACAACACCGCGTCGATGACCACCGCCGACGTCGGCACCGGCATGACCGGCGCCATCCCGGTGGAGCTGCCCAACTCGTCCAATGGCAGCCTGCAGTGGGGCAGCGACACCAACCTCGACGGCACCAAGGCGCTGACGCTCAACCAGCGCAACGCCGCCACTCCGCCCGCCGGCGGTGGCGTGGTCACCGGCAACCAGACGCTGTTCGAAATCACGAACCGGCCGATCTCCCTGTCGACCACCGGCGCGACCGTCGAGATCTGGGCCCGCAACTCCAGTGGTGTCAACAACTTCATGGGGCTGACCGAGGCCATCGACCCGATCGCCGGCACCGTCAGCGGGTCCTACCTCGACATCGAGACCAACGCCGGAAAACTCCAGTTCCACGTCGTGGACCCGGCATCCTCGACGAACGCGCTGATCAACATCAGCAACGTCACCGGCCTGGTGTCAGGCTACCCGGACGGCCAATGGCACTACTACGCCCTGACCTTCTACGCCAACGGCACCGGCCTTGCGCTCACGGTGGACGGCACCGAGGCTGACTTCGGCATCTCAATGGGCGTGCGGCAGATCGGCTACCTGTTCGCCTTCTTCACGGCGTTCACGGGCTACGGCGACCCGCAGTCACAGGTCTCGGTGTCCCGCATGGCCGTCTACACCCGCGACATCAGCTCAGGCAACCGGAACAACCACTACCAGCGTGGCATCGGCTACGCCGGCGAGATCTCCGGCGCGCGCGTGTTCCGCTTACTCACAGCGAACTGGTCGGCCGCCAACTGGCAGAACTCCGGCAACGGCTACCTGGCGCTGGCCAACGACTTCTCCTACAACGGCCGGTACATGTTGGACGTGATCCAGGAGATCACCGACACCGAGAACGGCCAGTTCTACGCGACCGGCAACGGCCTGCCCACCTGGGAGGACCGCACCGCCCGCTACAAGAGCCAAACGCCGCTGTATGTGTTCGGCGAGCACGCCGACTCCGGGGAGATTCCGTACGTGCCGCTCACCTACGGGTTCGACCCGAATTACACCTACTCGGGCGCCACGCTGTCCCGGCCCGACTCGACGACACCGCTGGTCTACCCGAACCCGCCGGTGGTGAATCCGCCCTACGGGCAACGGATCGTGCAGAAGACGGTCCAGTGCACCAACGACTTCGATTTGCAGCAGGCCGCGATGTTCTACACCACGCGGTACGGCAAGACCAAGCTGCGCGTGAAAACCCTGTCGGTCACGCCGTCGGCGCTGAATCCGGTGACGCGGCCCAACGCGTGGCCAGCGGTGCTCGGCGCGGAGATCTCCCAGCGGCACACGGTCACCCGTCGCACCAGCGCTGGCGTGACCATGACCGGCGACCACTACATCGAGTCGCTGAACCACAAGATCAGCGCGAAGTCGTTGACGTGGCAGACGGATTTCGAGATGAGCCCGGTTTTCGTTCCCCGCGCGTGGGTTCTGGGTGACGCGACATACGGAGCGTTGGGGTCCAACGCGATCATCTACTAGGAGCAACGCATGGTCGCGATGACCGCCCTGACGTCCTTTGTGGATGGCAACATCCCGCATCAGGGAGACCTGAACAACTACGGCACCAACATCGACGCCCTGTGTCAGCTGACCACCGGCAAGACCGCCGCCTCGGGCGTGTCGTCCAAGCCGTTGGTCAAGGTGGCGCTCAACGCCAACCAGTCGATCGCCGGAAACACCCTCACCATCCCGAGCTGGAACGCCGCGAGCGCGAACACGGACAACATGTGGGTGGTGTCCAATCCGACGTTCCTCACGGTCCGCACGGCCGGCTGGTACGCGATTTTGCTGCAGACCAGCTGGGCCAGCGGAACACTGACCGAACGCAACCTCGGCATCATGATCAACGGCACCACCGAGAACACCAACAGCGTCGCCAAGAACGACTACTTTGGCTCGCCCGCAGACAACATCTATTTGCAGGTCACCGCCTACGAACACCTCGCCGTGGGCGCGACGATCTACGGCTACGTCTATCAGACGTCCGGCGGCAGCCTGAACCTATTGTCCGCCGCCCCCGCGGGGACCTACCTCAGCGCCCGCTGGGACGCCCCGTACTAACGCCTCACGTGGTCCGCGGTCGACCAGAACGCGCGGACCCCTCGCTTGTTCCCACGCTGACGGCCACACGGCCCCGACCTCGAGAGGCCGACATGGCTGACACGCACCCGGTGGTGCACGCCCACGACCAGGCGACCACACGCCACTACCTCATGCACTACCCCGCGCACCCGCCCCGGGAGGGCGACCCGCACTACCGCGACTTCGACGAGTTTCGCCGCCGCACCAAGGCGACCGCGCAGTGCGCGTTCGCCGTCGAAACCGGCGACACCTCGGAGTGCCGTGGGGGCCTGGAGCTGCACCACACCCACGTCGAGTTCTCGCTGCAACAGGGCGTGGATCTGGCGCGGTTGGAGCACCTGTATCCGGGCATCGGCAACCCGGACGAGGTCGGGGCATGGATCGAGACCGCGGCCAATCTCGTGTGGCTGTGCGCTTTTCATCATCGCGGGCACGGCGGGGTGCACACCGCCGCCGCGGCCGACTACGAGGCGAGCAAGTGGGTTCGGGGGTTGATCACGTGAGCGCAGAGTTCGGCGTCGAGCACGCATTCGGCCGGGTCGAGGCCAAATTGGACGCCATCGCCAACCAGGTCGGCGGCCATGGCGAGACGCTCGCCAAGCACGACGTGCGGATCGGGCAGACCGAGGCCGACATCCGCGGCATCAAGGCCGGCCTGGTCGGCGAGCAGGGACACCAGCGCAACGGCCGACAGATGCTCATGGCCTCGCTCGCCTCCGCCGGCGCCGGCTCGTTCCTGACCTGGCTGATCACCGCGCTGACCACCCATCACTGAGGAGGCCCGCTGTGCGCACGATGTACGACTCGGTCAACGCCGCGGCGATCCCCGCCAACGCCGGCCTGGTCGCCGGCTACGTCGACGGCCGCTACGCCTGGCCTGCGGCGGACTGGGCCCGGTTCCCGCACGCCGTGCATGTGCCGATCGCAGTGTTCGCCACCACGAACGCCGGCGTGGTGCTGGACTGCGAGACCGGCGACGCCACACCGGCCCAGTGCCCTGGCTGGGTGCGGATGCGCCGCGCCGCCGGCGTCGACCCCACCGTCTACTGCTCGTATTCGGCCTGGTCGACCGTGCGCGCCGCGTTCGCCGCCGCCGGCGAGCCGGCGCCGCACTACTGGATCGCCGGCTACCCCGACCCCGTCGACGCCGACGGCAACCCGGTCATCCCGGCCGGCGCGGTCGCCCACCAATGGATCGACCGCGGCCCCTACGACGAGTCGATCGTCGCCGAGTACTGGCCGGGCGTCGACCCCAACACCCCGGCTCCCATCGAGGAGGAGAACATCATGGGCAACTGGATGCGCTACGTCGACGCGAAAGGCAACGAGGCGTCCGGGCTGCTGCTGGAGTCCGGCGACTTCATCGGCCTGCCACTGCCGAAGACCGTCCGCGACGCGGAGAGCTACTCCAACCTGACCGACGGCACGGACGACGCCGGCGCGCAGGGGCGGTGGCAGGACCTCGTCACCAGGTTCGACCGCGACGCCAAGAAGCTGGCCGCAACGGTCACCGTCGAGGTGAACGGACAGCCGGCCCAGGCCACGCTCAACCCGAGCACCGGCCACTACGAACTCCAGCTGGTGCCGGACGCGCCGGCCACCACGAACTGAGAGGCCTGACCAATGTCCGACAAGCTCACCGCGTGGATCCGCAACGTCGTGCCGGCGGCGTGGTCGGCGCTGATCGCCTACCTGATCACGCTCATCCCCGCCGCGCACGACCTCGCCGCACCGCTGTCCGGTCTGGGCGCTCTGGTGCTGGTGCCGCTCGTGCTCGCCGTCTACAAGGCCGTCGTGCAGCGCATCGAGACGCTGCTGCCCACGTGGCTGACGCGCCTGCTGACCGGCTCGACGCAGACCCCGACCTACCCGCGCACGATCCCGGTCGCGATCGTGCCGCCGCCAGCGAGCACGCCGCCGGCCGGCGCTTCCAGCTGACCACTTCCAGCGCACAGCACAAGGCCCCCGTGCTCCACAGTGGAGCGCGGGGGCCTTGCGGCATGTTCGCTCACTTCGCCGCCACGTGCATCGTGATGGTGGTGTTCGCGGCTACGGCTGTGCCTGCTGGTGGGTTGACGCTCGTGACGACCCACTGCCCTGCCTGGTTGGCCGGGTCGTTCATGACGTCGTGTCCGTCCGGCGCGATGGCGGACACCGTAAAGCACATCAGCGCGTTGCTGGCATCGCTCAGGTTGGCGCCGACCAGCCCGGCCGGTACGGGCTGTGGCCACTTCAAGCCCGTGCAGCCGCTGGGCGGCAGCGACGGCCCGACGGGGACCGTTGTGAGCAACACCGAGGGCGTCGAAGGTGTTGTCCCAAGCGACGAGTGCAGCTGGCTTTGGTAGCTGACGATGGCGTCAGTGCAGCTCACCTTCGTTGCCGTACCGAGCTGCTGCAGGAGTCCGCGCATGAATGCCAGGTTTGTCGTCTGTGCCCCGGACTTGTTGAGCACGGTCACAGCGGTGCTGATCGAGAATGCGATTGCTTGGCCATCTGCGCAATGCGAGGTGATCTGGCCGTACAGCGTCGAGTACGTGGATTGGTCTGACGCTGGGGCCCGGTCGGCATCCCGCAACCCCGTGGCGTCGGTGGCGGCGGTAGATGGTGGGCTGGTCGTGGTGGAGCTCATCGCCGCGGTTGTGCTTGCCGACGGCACCCCGCAGGCCGCCAGGGCGCCAACGACCGCCAGACCAGCCACTACCCGCAACACGCGGATCATGTGCTCTTTCTCCCCTCTCATGGACAGTCGCCGTAGGTCGCGGCCATAGCCACCTGCGTTACAAACACCTGGCCCCGTGCTCTCCCCTCCGGGAGCGCGGGGCCATTCGGCGTGTCCCGGGGTCAGTCGGCGACGGCGGCCGGTAGCGACAGCCAGTCCTGCATCCGGGCGATCAGCGGCGCGTCCGGCACGCCGATCGTCACCACGGTGGCCGAGATGGTGTCGCCGTGGCCCAGCGCCTCGGCCAGGCTCACACGAACCGCCTCGTCATTCGGGTTGTTGCCGATGGCCTCGGCTGGGTACGCCTCGAACAGCTGGGGCGCCGGGGAATCCCGCCGGATCACGACAATCGCGATCATCTTCACTGTGTGCTCCTGCTACTTGTCGGGGGCTTCCCTCGTCGCCGGTGGGCCGGTGGGGGGTCGATCCCGCCGCACTGGCAACGGAGATCATGGGTCAGCACACCCATGTCATCCGTCCTTCCCTGGCAGCATCTCGGGCGGTATCAGGCCGAGCCGTAGGGCGATCAGGTCCGTCACGTTGCGCACGAGCTGCTCGCCCTCGGCCTGCTCGATCTTGCTGAGGTAGGCGTGGGCGCCGTCGACGTCGCCGAGGGACACCATCACCTGGACGATGTCCGCGTGGTAGATGCAGCGTGCGCCGGCGGCGATCTGTTCGGGCGTACGTCCGGTCACGGCGCACCTGCCGGCTGGTCCACGGCGGCGGCGAGGTCGGGTCCGCTCGCCGCCGCCGTGAGTTGGGTGTCCGCCCCGACGCTGGGGGGCACGGATGACAGTGCGTCGTCGGGGCGGACGTAGATCCCGCCAGCGCGCGCACCGGGGATGACGCGCGCCGGCGGAGCTGAGACCCCGGCCAGCATCCGGCGGGTGCCGGGGGTGGCGCCGGCCAGGGCTCCCGCAACCACACGAGGCGTTGCGAGCCTGCGACGGGAGATGGTGGACCCCCATGCCGTCGGGCACAGGCGGGACTCACCTGTCAGCCGGAGAACGCACTCCTGTACCCGCTCGGACCAGTACAGCCGCTTGAAAGCGAGCCATACCGGCCGGGCAAGAAACGGCGCAACGAGGATGGCCACGCCAAGGATCGGGTGGTCCACACCTGCCTCCCTCGTCGAATTGAGGCCCTTACCGACAGCTGCGCTAGGGGCTCCGATCAGCCAATTGCCAGGCCGGCATGGAATCCGGCCAGGCGCTCACCTTGCGCCATCCCGAGCATCTAGACAAGCAATCCGAGCAATCTAATGAGCATGTCCACCCGATTGGCGGACGGCTCGCGCGCCCGCCGAGCAAGTTGAATGGTGAGGACATGCGGCGGAGGCCGCCGAAAAGAGGAGTACGCCCGTGAAGCTGACCCACCTTGCCACCGAGTCCGGTAAGAGCGGCTGTCCGTCGTTCTTCGCTACTGACCGCGGCACCTATGTCGTGCAGGGCTGGCGTATTGAGGATTCCGAAGCGCTGATGGCCCTCGCCGAGCGCGGGCTGCCCGACCACGAGACCGCCGTCGAGATCCCGGCAGCACTGGTCGACCGGATCCGCGGGCTGGCCTGATGACCGAGCGGCTTGACCGCTCGGGGTTCCAAGCGCTGGTTACCGGCTTCGAGCGCTCGGCGTGGCGGTTGGAGATCCAGGGCTGGTACGACGAGCCGGACGAGGGCGAGTTGGTGGCCCAGTGGCTCGCTGACGGCGACCCGGCCCCGACGCTCACCTGGTTTGCCGACTGGCCGGCATGGATCGCCGAGCAAGGCAGAGCTGGCAAGCGGTTCGAGCGCGTCCGTGTGCTGACCGACCCGCTGACCGACTACCTGCGGTGGCAGCTCGACGTCATCACCGAGCCCGCCATCGCCGCCGGCGAAGACATCCGCGTGTTGCCGGCGGCCGCCGCCGCCGATCTCGAGCTCGGTGGTCAGGACTTCTACATCCTCGACGACCGCCAGGTCGCGGTGCTCGACTTCGACGGTGGCCAGGTCATCGGTGCACGGTTGCTCGACTCGGCCGCCGACATGGCCACCTTCCGCGCAATTCGAGCAACGGCATGGGATCATGCCGAGCGATTCAGGGAGTACCGACGCGCGAGAGCTTGATCGAGGGGACCGTGACCAACTTCGAGGCCGCCCGGCTTGAGTTCGGCGACGTGCTGCGCCGCCTGCGCGAACAGGGCGGCCTCGACGGCAAGGACCTGGCCAGCCGACTTGGCTGGCACCCGTCGAAGGTCAGCAAGATCGAGCGTGGTAGGCAGACCGTCACCGACTCGGACCTGCTCGACATCCTCGGCGCGCTCGCGGTGCCGGACGTCGAGGCTGAGCGGCTTAGGCAGGACCTCCGCACGCTGCGGCTGAAGCAGCTCGCCTGGCGGCGCCAGTTGCGCGCCGGCCACCGCGACCGCCAGCGGCAGGACCTCGTCGACGAGCAGACGGCATCGACGATTCGCATCGTCGACCTCATGGCGGTGCCCGGCGTCCTTCAGACCCCTGACTACGCGCCGGCCATCTTCGTCTCGCAGGCCGCACTCCTTGAGATTCCCGCTGGTGACATCGACGAGGCGATCGCGGTAAGGATGCAGCGGCAGCACGTGCTCTACGACTCGTCGAAGACGATCGAGATCTTGATCGCCGAGGCCGCGCTGATGCATCCCGTGTGCACGCCGGCGCAGATGGCCGCCCAGGTTGACCGGCTCGTGTCGGCGACGAGCTTGACTGGCGTCCGCGTCGGGCTGCTGCCGGCGTACCGGCCGGTGCCACACCTACTGCCGCACGGCTTCTGGATCGTCGACGACGTCGTGAGTGCCGAGAAGGTGACCGGCGAAGACCGAGAGACCGATCCGGAACAGGTCGCCGTCTACGAGCGGCTGACGGACAGCTTGTGGTCGGTCGCGGTCACCGGCGATGACGCGCGGGGCGTGCTGCTCGCCGTCGGTCGCCGGTGGGCCGAATTGGCCCGGTAGCCCGATCGACACTGGCGGTGGTCGCCAGGGTCACCGGTCGAGCACCTGCGCGGGCACGGGCGCCGACGCAGCAGGGTCGTCAGGGGTGAGGGTGATCGAGGGTGCCGACCCTTCGGGCTGCGGCAGCGGCGGCCAGGTCGAGCCGGCGAGGCAGAGGCTACACACGATTAGGACGACAGCGGCGACGACGAAGCTGGCCATCGGTAGATGCCGGTCGCTGGCCCGCTCGATGGCGTCCAGGATGCGTGTGAGGCGTCGCGCACTCATGATGAAATCCCCTCGATCAGCTCGGTGTGCCCGAGGCATCGAAGGGATCTCAATCCAAGATAGTGCCGCAGTGACGCTCCGCCGCGACCTCGAACGAAGCGGCTAAGCACAGCGTCTGAGCTGCTTATACTGGGCGGCTATCTGGACTGACACCCGCTCAGGTCAACCGCCCGGGACTCGCCCCGGCCGACCGTCACCGGCACGGAACGGCCGGGGCAGCTCACCGTCCAGCTCTCCTCGACGTTCCGGCCGTCCACGCCCGGCCGGATCGACGGGTTCACGTCCCACGTGAACGCCCCGCCTGCGGCGGTCAACGTCGTACTCAGCTGCGTGCCGGGCTTCGTCAACACCAGCTTCGTGCCCGCGGCGACGTTTCCGGTGATCCGAGCGTGGTACTGGGCGTTCCCCGCCGCCTCGACGTCCCGCAGCAATGCCTCGCGCTCGCCGCCGTGCGCCTTCCCGCTCACGTACTTGCTGGTGCCGAGGTACTGGCCGGGCACGCTGTCCTCCCACGGCCCGTGGTTGTCGTCGCCCGCCAGCTCGGTCTCGAACCCGAGGCTGCCGGTCGTGTGGTACGCCCACTCCTCGGCCGTGCCGCTCGTCTCGTACAGGTCGCGGCTCAGCTTGTTCGGATAGCCGTTGGCGTCGGCCATCGCCGCGCCGATCTGCGCGTACACCGCCTCGTCCGGGGTCAACGGCGCCGCGTTCTGGCCGGGCGGGTGCAGGTTCATGTCCCCGTAGGTGTGCAGGCCGATCTCCACCGTGACCTGGTGGCCGTCGACGAGGTCGCGGATGTTCCGGCTCTCCGGCTCGGAAAACGCCGCCGGCCCGTGGTAGTCGCCGTCGTCGGGATTGGCGCCGGAGCCGACGCCGCCGAAGTTCACCGCGAAGTTCCGGTTCAGGTCGACGCCGCCGGTGTCGTAGCCGGTCTCGGGGTCCTTGGCCGCCGCGCACTGCGCCCGGGTCGCCGGCGTGACCTCGCAGTTCTTGCGTTTCGCGGCGATGTCCCCGCCGCGGGAGACGTCGTAGCCGTCGGGGTTCACCACCGGCACGACGATCACCCGCACCCGGTCCAGCAGCGCCGTGATCCGCCGGTCGCGGCCGTCGTGTTCGGCGAGGTCCATCGCGAACTCCGTCGCCACCTCGACGCCCGGCCACTCGTTGGAGTGGATGCCGCCCATCAGCAGGAACACCGGCTTGCCGTCCGACGCCGACACGTGGTGCGAGATCTCCACCGCCGGCACGTCCTTGCCCAGCACCGTCTTGTGCGGCAACGACTCCACCCGCACGATGTCCGGCCGGGCCTTGGCGATCTGCCGGATGTCCGCGGCGACGTCGGCCGGGTTCCGATAATCCCTGCGGCCGCTGGGAAGTTGCGATGCGCCGGCCGGATGCCTCGCGTCCTCCAAGGCCTTGCCGGCCGCCACCGCGTCAACTGCCGGCTCCGCTTGCGACTCGACCGCCGGTTTCGCCGCCGGCTGCGCGCAGCCCGCCAGCATCAGGGCGCCAACCAGCGCAAACACCGTCCTCTTGATGGCGAACACCCTCTCAGCCGACGCCGTTCACGATCTTGGTGCTGACCGAGCTGCTCTCGATCAGCGTGCCCGGCCGCAGCCAGGGGAAGTCCTGCGAGTGCTCGCCGACGAGCTGCCGCAGGCCGAGGAACTCGCCACTGCCGCCGTCGATGATCACGTCGTCGTGCTCCTCGGCGTCCGAGAGCCCGATCGCGACGCCCGCCCGTCCGTCCACAGTGGCCTGATCCGCGGTGATCGCCACGCCCGGGATCATCGCCATCGCCCGGTACCAGGACGCGCGCAGCTCCGCCGGCATCACGCCGTCGAGCAACACGTTTGTCGCGTAACGGAATTCCGCCAGCGGCGTCGATCCGTGGCCACGGGTTCGAGCAGCCATGAACGCCACCAGCTGCGTCGGATCGCGCGGCAGCTGCTGGTAGAACGCCGCGCTGCCCGAGTCCGTCGGGTCCTCGCACGGCCGCTTCCCGTCCAGGCTGGGGAAGAACGCCCCGCAGTCCGCCCGCCACTCGCCGCTGTCGGTCTTCGTCGGCGTCGGCGGCGACGCCTGCGACTCCGGAATGCTGCCGCCCAGCCACTTCGGCGTGGTCGGCGGCGTCTCCCGGCGCATCACCCACTGCCGCGTCGGATCGGCCGGGATCCACACCTGCTGCCGGTGCTCGACCAGGTAGGAGTAGCCACCCGACAGGTCCAGCTGCTGGCTCACCGAGTCGTACGAATGCGTTGCCACGTAACGGTATTGTCCCGGCATGAGCGGCTGATCCACCGCGTGGACCTGGAGGTCCGCCGCGCCGTTGAGGAACTCCGTCGCCGACGCCAGCGAGATCCTCGGCACAGGGCCAGGCGCAACAGTCGAGGAACGGGTCGCAGGCGGCGCCGAGGGCGACACCACCTGCGACCCCACCAGCAGCACCAGCGCCGCGGCCCCTGCGAGCCACAACACGGGCCGCTGCCGCCCGGCAGCCCCTGCCAGCCACCGCCGTCGTCGCACGGCGGCCCCTGCCATCTGCCGTGACGGTCGATCCGCCGCCGCCAGCACCTTCGCGCGGATCGCGGCCAGGTCCGGCTCGGCGGTCCGCTCCGCCTGGTGCAGCAGGTCCAGTGCCTGATCGAGACGGTCCCCGGTCATCGGCCGCTCCCCTCCTCCAGCCGAGCCCGCAACTTCTCCCGCACCCGCTGCAACTGGGAACGAACCGTGCTCGCCGGCACGCCGGTCGCCGCCGCGACCTCGGCCGGCGTCAGTCCCGCCCACGACGTCAGCAGCAGCACGTCCCGTTCCTGCTGCCCGAGCGCGGCAAGAGCCGCGGCGAGCGACCGAGTGGCGTTCTCGGCGTCGACTCGCTCCGCGGCCCTGGTGTCGTGCGGCTCCTGCTCGGTCGCGGCTGCGGCCCGGGCGGTCGCCCGGTAGCCCCTGATCTCCTGGCGCAGGTGGTTGCGCAGCAGGTTGGTGGCGATGCCGTACAGCCAGCCGCGCACCGGGGCCTGCGCCGGGTCGAAGGTCTCCCACCGGCGCAGGGCCACCAGGAACGTCTCGGCGACGAGGTCGTCGGCGGTGTGCGAGCCGACCCGGCCGGCGAGGTAGCCGCGCAGCGGGCGGGCGTGCTCGTCGAAGAGGCGCGCGAACACCTCTCGGCGGTCGGCGTCCTCGTCAACGTCCATCAGCGAGGTCACACCCGTGCTTGTCCGCGGGCATGGCCCGCGTCCCACCGACCCGACCAGGTGAGACGCAGGTCACATCAGAACCCCACGTGCGGCACCGGCCACAGCTCGACCGGGTCCACGTCGGCCGACGGCATGTCGGCGGCGATCTCCCGGGCCCGGGCCTCGTCGACCACGTCCAGCAGGTAGAAGCTGGCCATGTACTCCTTGGTCTCCAGGTACGGCCCGTCGGTCACCACGGGCGCGCCCTTCACCCGGCGGATCAGCTTGGCCTCGGTGGCGTCGCCCAGCCCGTACGCGCCGAGCAGCTCGCCGGTGTCGCGGTAGCGCTGGTTGAACGCGTCCTGCTTGGCGATCACTTCCTGCCACTGGTCCTGCGGCAGCGACTCCCACTTCTCCTGGTTGCCGTAGATCATCAAGAGGTACTTCATGGACTTCGCTCCCTCGGTATCGGCTCCGTCATCGGCTGGTCGGAGCCGCGCCGCCGTCGTCTACACGCCGGGCGGACATTACCCTGAGAAGTCGATACGGAGAGGTCTCCGCGAAAGGTGGCGAGAACATGGCGCTGCGGAGCGACGCCGCGCAGAACCGCGAGCGCATCCTGGCCGTCGCGCGGGAGGCGCTGACCGAGGACGGCGACGCCTCGCTGAACTCCATCGCCAAGCGCGCCGGCGTCGGCCCCGGCACGCTCTACCGGCACTTCCCCAACCGCGAGTCGCTGGTGCTCGAGGTGTTCCGGACCGAGGTGCAGGGGCTCGCCGCCCGCACGTCCGAGCTGCTGCGGACCGAGCCGCCACTGGACGCCTTCCGGCAGTGGAGCCGCCGGCTCGCCGCGTACCTGAAGATCAAGCGCGGCCTGGGCGAGGCGCTGACCGGGGCCGTGCACGACGCCATGACCACCGAGTCGCACGGCCCGGTCATCGCGGGCATCACCGCGCTGCTGGACGCCGGCGTGGCCGACGGCAGCATCCGCCCCGGCGTCGACCCCGACGACCTGCTGCTGATGATGGGCGCTTTGTGGCGGGTCCCGCCCGGCCCGGCCGGCGAGCGCCAGGCCGACCGGCTGCTGGAGCTGATCGTCAGCGCCCTGCGGCCGTGACCCGTTCCCGGTCGCGGAACGCGCCGGGCGTCTCGCCGGTCTCGCGCTGGAAGAACTTGCCGAAGTTGGTCGGTTCGGTGAAGCCGAGCCGGTCGCCGATCGCCGCCGCCGGCAGGTCGGTATGCACGAGCAGGCGCTTCGCCTCCAGCGCCACCCGTGCGTCGACCAGCGCCTTGGCCGAACGCCCGGCGGCGGCCTCGCAGACCCGGTTGAGCGTGCGAAGCGAGTAGCCGACCTTCGCCGCGTAGTCGGCGGCGCTGCGGGTGGTCGCGAACGACCGCTCCAGCTCGTGCTGGAATCGGGTGTACGTCTCGTCCTGCGCCGCCGGCCGACCGTCCGCCGGCAGCCTCGCGATGCGCAGCAACAGGGCCCCGAGCAGCTGGCGCAGCAGGTCGACGGTGATCGGCTCGCCCCGGTCGACCGCCCGCTGGTACTCCGTCATCAGCTCGCGGACCGCCCTGGTCAGGTCCGTGCGGTCCGGCTCCGGCACCGTCCACGCCACCGGCCCGAACGGGCTCAGCAGCGGGCGGACCGCCTCCGGGCGGTGCGGGAACGTGTCCGTGAACAGCACCATCAGCGCTTCCAGCCGGCCCCCTCCGGTCGGCCGGGGCAGCCGCAGCACCCGGCCCGGGCTGACGGACACCAGCGTGCCCGGCACGCACTCGTGTTCGACAAAATCGACCATCGCCGCGCCGGTGCCGCCGGTGATCAGGAACAGCTGGTGGAAGTCGGTTCGGTGCACTGTGGACAGCGTCGAGGCCGGCAGCCGAGCGGCGAGCTTGGCGAAGTCGACCACTTCCAGGCCCAGCCGGGGTCGGTCCGGGTTGCTGAACCCGAACTCCGCCACCGCCGACCGCTGTCCACTTCCCACCATGACGGCCGCCGATCGTACCCGTCCTCAATCTTTCCTCAATCCCCGGCGGTCACGCTCTGAACGTCAACCGACAAGGGGAGGCACGAGATGGTGAGCAGGCTGATGGTCGCCCTGGCGCTGGTGGCGGCGGCCGTCGCGGGGGGAATCACGGTGACGCAGGTGTCGGCCAGCGGGATTCCCGCGCCGACCGGCACGCCGACGCCGACACGGCACGGTCACGGGCTGGTCTGACGGGGGTCAGTCACCGACCCAACCGGGGGAGCCAGAGCCGGCCGCCGGTCGAGACGAAGATCTCGGCCGCGCGGTCGGCCTGGGCGGCGGCCGCCGAGTGATCGCCGAGCCGCCGGTGGACGTCCGCCAACACGGCGTGGGCGTGGCCGGCGAGCAGGCGGTACCCCGCTCGCTCGGCGGCCGCCAGTGCTCCCGCACAGTGCTCCAGAGCCGACACCGCACGGTCGAGGCCGAGCGAGGCGTCGGCGAGGCCGATCAACGCCTCGGTCTCGGCGCGTCGGTCGCCGGTCAGGGCGGCGAGTTCCAGGGCGACCTCGTGGTGGCCGATGGCCTCGCGGTGCCGGCCGAGCCGCTGGCAGATGGACCCGAGCACGTTGACGGCGCTGGCCTCGATCCGCCGGCCGCCGATCCGCTGGGCCAGCACGAGCGCGGCCCGCGCCTCGTCGAACGCCTCCGTGAGCCGGCCCCGATCCCGTTGCACCGCGGCGATGCTGACGAGCGCGGTCGCCTCGTCGGCGCCGTCGCCGACCTCGCGGGACAGCCGGACGGCGTCGGTCAGGTCGGTCATCGCGGCGTCCAGCAGGCCCATGTCGTGCCGCACGCAGCCGAGGTTGAGCAGCGAATTGGCCCGTGCGACCAGCGATTCGTGCAGTTCGAGGGCCTCCGTGAAGTGGGCCTCGGCGTCGGCCAGCGCGCCCTGTTCCCAGTCCACGTTGCCGAGGTTGCTCAGCGTCGCCGCCCGGCGGCCCTTGTCGTGGTGCATGGCCAGCGCTGTCGAGTAGTGCTGACGGGCCAGATCCAGCTCACCCCGTTCGACGTTGACGCTGGCGAGGTTGCCGAGGATGGTGGCCTGCCCCTCGGTCCAGTCGGCGTGCCGCGCCAAGTCGAGGGCCGCCGCGTAGCCGGCGATCGCCTCGGCGTGCCGACCGACACTCCAGTGCACGTCGGCGATGCTGAGCTGCGCGGACGCCTGCGCGAGCGGATCCCCTTCGGCGGCCGCGAGTGCCGTGCGGGCGACGCCGAGCCAGTCGCCGGCGTAGCGGCGGAGCCAGAAGTAGCCGCGCAGCGCATCGGACAATTGCCACGCAAGGGAAGGCGGCCCCGCCGAGGCCGCATGCGACACCAGGGCGACCAGGTTGGCCCGTTCGGCGTCGAGCCAGGCCAACGCGTCGGCGGGCGCGCCGAACCGCTCGCGGTAGCCGGCACGGCCGGGCAGCCGCAGGATCTGCGGATACAGGACGGCAGCGGCGGATTCCGTTGCCTCCAGGTAGTACGCGGCGAGCCGGCCCATCGCGGCCTCGCGGTCGGGATCGCCCTCGACCAGCTCGGCGGCGAACAGCTTGAGCAGGTCGTGGCAGCGGTAGCGGTCGTCGCCGGCGGCCTCGACGAGGTGCGCCGCGGCGAGGACTTCCAGCAGCCGCGCGGTGGATTCCACCGATTCGCCGGCGACGGCGGCGACGCCGGCCGCGGTGAGATCCGGGCCGGGCAGCAGGCCGATCCGCCGGAACAGCAGCTGGGCCCCGGGTTTGAGGGTGGCATAGGACAACTCGAACGCGGCGCGCACGGCCGCCTCCTGATCGCCGTCGACCTGCAGCGCGTCCAGCCGGTTGCCGAGGCGCAGCTGCTTGACGTAGTCGGCGATCCGCCGTTGCGAGTAGTTCGCGAGGTTCGCGGCGGCGATCCGTAACGCCAGCGGCAGCCGCACGCACAGCTCGACGAGCTCGTCGACGGCGGTAGGCTCGGCCGATACCCGTTGCACGCCAAGGAGTTTGCCCAGCAGACCGACGGCCGTCGATGGCGACAGCACGTCCAACGTGAGCCGCCACGCGCCGTCGCGAGCGACGAGCCCACCGAGGCGGTTGCGACTGGTGATCACCACGCCGCAGGCGGGATTGCCCGGCAGCAGCGGCCGCACCTGCTCCGGCCCCCTGGCGTCGTCGAGCACGACCAGCACGCGCCGATCGGCCAGCACGCTGCGATACAGGGCGGCGGCCTCGTCGACGTCCAGCGGCAGCTGATCCGGCGGAACACCCAGCGCCCGCAGGAACTGCGACAACGCGCTCAGCGGGTGCAGCGGCGGGCCCGGCGAGTAGCCGCGCAGGTTCACGAACAGTTGTCCGTCAGGGAATCGTGACGCGACGCGCCGGCCCCAGTGGATCGCCAGGGCGGTCTTGCCCATGCCGGCAGCGCCATCGATCGCCAGCACCGGCGTCTCCCGAACGGCGTCCAGCTGGGCGATTTCCCCGTCCCGGCCGGCGAAATCCGAGGTCACCGCGGGAAGCTGGCGCGGCACCGGCCGGGTGGCGGCCTTCGGCGTCCGGACCATCAGCGCCGGGTCGTTGCCGAGGATCTGTCGTTGCAGCGTCTGGAGTTCCGGGCTCGGATCCAGCCCCAGCTCGTCCTTGAGCAACGCCCGCGTCGTCGCGTACGCGGCGAGGGCGTCGGCCTGCTGCCCGCAGCGGTACAGCGCGGTCATCAGCTGCCGGGTGACCCGTTCATCCAACGGTTGCGCGGCGGCGAGTTCCCTCAACTCGGCCAACAACTCCGCGTGCCCGCCGGCGCGTAACGCGATGTCGTTGCGCAGCAGCGTCGCCGCCATCCGCTCGGTTTCCAGGGTCGCCGCGAGGTTGGCCAGCCACCGCGAGGACGTGTCCGCGAACGCCGGCCCGCGCCACAGGCCCAGGGCCTCGGTCAGCAGCGCCGGATCCTCGGCCAGCCGCGCGCGTCCGACGAGGTCGCGGAACCGGTGCATGTCCACCAGGTCCGGATCGACGGAAACGGCGTAGCCGCCGGGACATCGCTCCAGCGCGACGCCGGGGCCGGCGATCACCGTCCGCAGCCGGGTGATGTACCCCGACAGCACGTTGCGCACCCGGTTCGGCGGATCCTCGCCCCACACCCGGTCGATCAGCTGCTCGGTCAGCACCGTCCGGTTGGCCTCGGCCAGCAGCACCGCCAGTACGCAGCGCTGCCGGGGGTGCCCCGTCGGCACCACCCGGCCCGCCACCACGAATTCCACCGGTCCGAGGACGTGGAACTCCATGCACAGCCCCCAACCCGGTTCCGCCGACTGCCCCAGGACTATTCCCCAACTCGCCCGGGGAGGGAAGTCATCGGCGGAACCGGGTCGGGCTGGGCGTCACCCCTCGACGGCGCCCGGCGTCGGTCAGAAGCAGGAGTCGTGCGTGTACACCGCGATCGGCGTGATGCCGGCCGCGCCCACGAACAGGCACGAGCCCCTCGGATCGGTCAGCTTCTTCACGTAGTCGGCCGCCGCGTTGCAGACGAAGCTGAGCCAGCCGAAGCCGTGCGCGTTCAGCTGCGACACGCAGAACGCGGCGGCCGCGTTCACCCCGTTCTTGATGGCGTACGTGTAGATCGTCTCGGTCAGGCTCTTGCTGAACACGAAGCCGCACGCGTTGATCGGGTGCGCGATGCACACCAGGCCGTCCGGCCGGGCCACCGCGTCCGCGCCGGCGGGGATGGCCAGCGAGTGCGCGTGACCCGGGCCGTCCGGCACGATCAGCGTGCCCTGCACGGCCACGTGCTGGGGCGCGGGCGTGGTCGCCGCGTTCGCGAGGCCGGCCAGGCCGAACATCGCGGCCAGCGCCGCCAGCACCGTGATCGCCAATCTGGTTCGCATGAGGTGTTCCCCTCTGATCGGAGCGTTACGCGAACCAGGCTCGGCGGCCCGGATTGGGGGCCGATGCAGGAATCGTTGAAGGACGAGGTCAGGGCAGGCTCAGGCCGTACGCGCCGAGCGCGGCCGGCACCGGCTGGAAGAACGTCTCGCCGCCGGACTCGCAGTCGCCGCTGCCGCCGGAGGTCAGCCCGAGCGCGGTGTCCCCGTCGTACATCGAGCCGCCGCTGTCACCGGGCTCGGCGCAGACGTCGGTGTCGATCAGGCCGCTGACGCTGCCCTCCTCGTAGTTCACGGTGGCGTCGAGACCGGTCACCGTGCCGGTGTGCACGCCGCTGGTGGAGCCGCTGCGCGTCACCGACTCGCCGACCGTCGCGTCGCCGGCCCGGTCGATCTGCTGGCCGGTGTTGACCGCGCTCGGCGCGTCGACGCCCTGGTCGAAGACGGCGTACGAGTAGTCGGTGCCGGGGAAGTTGGCCTGGGCGGTGGTGGCGATGTGCTCGTTGTCGCCCTGGTCGGCCCACCAGTCGTTGGTGGCGACGCCGCAGTGGCCGGCGGTGAGGATCGCCGGGTTGCCGTTGGAGTCGTGCACGTTGAAGCCCAGGGAACAGCGGAGTCCCTGGCCCCAGATGGCGTCGCCGCCGGCGATCAGCGGGCGCAGCTTGCCGGCGGTGGTCTTCAGCCGCGCCTTGCCGCCGTACTCCTTGACGGCGCTGGTCAGCGCCGCGAGCCTGGCGCCGGTGACGGTCGAGTCGGCGGTCACGAGCACCTGGCCGGTGTGCACGTCGATTCGCCAGGCGGTGCCGGGAATCCGTGCCTTCTGTCCGAGTTGTGCCGTCACGGCGGCGAGTTCGGACGCGCGGTAGGGCACCTTGGCCGGCACGGCGCCCAGCGCGCGGACCTTCGCGGCCGCGGCGTCGTCGGTGACGGTGACGACCAGCCGCTTCGTGGTCTTGTCGTAGTAGGAACCGATGGTGTGGTCGCCGAGCAGGGACTTGGCGTTGACACCTAACTGCACCGCTTGCCGCGCCTGTGACGGCTGGGCGTTCGCGGTCGGAACCGCCAGGGCCATGCCGGCGACGAGCAGACCGGCGATGGTCAGGCAGCGATGACGGGCAGGGATCATGAGCCGTCTCTCCGTTCGTTTGGTCACCAATGAGCAGGGGGCACCGGTGCCGCCGGAGTGCGCGCGGGCCCAAGGTAGGGCGGCCATGTGGCGGCCGGCCACCCGCCGATAGTCGCGCGCCGCTCACATTTAGCAGTTACGTGCCGAGGACCGGCGCATTCGGACCGTACGCGTTCGCGCGGGCGGCTCGCTTTCGGACGCCCGGCAGCGCGGTTATCAGCCGTAGCAGCCTGGCCGGCACGAGCGGGCGGCCCAGTTCGCGGGCGCGGGCCGCCCGCGTCTCGATGCGCACTTGGTCGTTCTGCACGATTCTGATCGCCGGCTCGCGTTCGGCCTGGACTGCGGCCAGCACCTCGTCGCGTACCGGGCCGTTGCGCAGGGCCGGCACGAGGTGATTGGCCGCGGCGACGGCGTCCTGGATCGCCATCAGGATGCCGTTGCCGCCCACCGGCGAGATCACGTGTGCGGCGTCACCGACCAGCAGCAGCCCCGGCCGCCACCACTGCCGAACCCGCGAGATGTCCACGGACAGCAAGGTGGTCTGGGCGAAGTCGGTCAGCAGGTGCGTGCGGTCGGCCAGCCACGGCACGTGCTCATCGAGGAAAGCCCGAATCGGTTCGACACCATCGGCGCGGGCCTGGGCGTAGCCGCCCTTGGGGACGCTGTAGCCGAGCTGCCAGCCCTGCGTGCCAGTGAGCAGGCCGACGTAGTGGTCACGGCCGAAGAACAGGTCGACGTCAGCGTCCGGAGGGTCGCTTTCCTTGTGCGGCAGGCGGAACCAGACCAGGTCCGTCCGCGCTCCCAGCGACTCCGCCGGCAGGTCCGCGAGCCGACGCAGGCGCGAGTAGCGGCCGTCCGCGCCGATCACCACGCCCGCCTCGATGTCCTGGACGCCGACGATCCGGCCGTTCTCGCGCCGGAGTTCGGTGACCTTGCTGCCGGTGCGGAGCTCGCAGCCGGGCAGCGCCCGGAACTCGTCCGCCATGAAGTCGAGGAATCTCGCCTGCGGCATGAGCGCGACGTAGTTGAACCGCGTGGGCAGGCGACTGTAGTCGGCCGTGGTCACGGAGCCGGTGGGCGTGTGCAGGCGGAACTGCCTGGCCCTCTCGTGCGGGAGTTCGAGGAGCTTGTCCGCCAGGCCGAGCCGGTCCAGCAGCTCCAGCGTGTAGGGGTGCAGCGAGTCGCCACGGAAGTCCCGGTCGAAGTCCTTGTGCGACTCGAGCAGCGTGACCGGGACGCCGGCGCGCCCGAGCAGGTACGCCAGCATCATGCCGCCCGGACCAGCGCCGACGACGACCGCAGGGTCGCTAGAAGTTCTAGCCATGTCGCCATGGTACCTAGATTTCCTAGCTATCATCGACCGGGTGCGAGACGAGCGGATCGGCCTGGCCCTGCGCCGGATGTTGCAGGCGGGGCGGGAGATGCAGAGCGCGGTGGCGCGGCGGATGGGCGTGCGGCTCACCGACGTGCAGGCCGTGGACCATGTGGTGTCGGCTGTCGACCCGCTCGGGCCGGTGGAGCTCGGCGCGCGGCTCGGCATCCGCTCCGCGTCCGCGACGGTGCTGGTGGACCGGCTCGTGGCCGCCGGTCACCTACGCCGCTCGGCCGACCCGTCGGACGGCCGGCGGGTCGTCCTGCACGCCACCGATCACGCCCGTGAGGAGGTGCACGCCGCCCTCGCTCCCCTGCTCACCGAGATCGACGCCATCGTCTCCCGCCTCACCCCCGCCGAGGCCGCCACCGTCCACACCTTCCTCGACTCCGTCACCACCGCCATGCACACCTATGCCAACCCCGGCGAGTCGCGCTCTCAGACAGGGCGAATGTAGGTTTCAGGTAGATCAACAGCGCTGAGCAGCCCCAAATCGAGCCTAGCCACGACCCCCGACAGTCCTGGATACCCCGGCGAGTCGCGCTCTCAGACACACCGAATGCACGTTTCGGGTCAGAAGGTGGCGATCGGGTTGACGGGGCTGCCGGAGGTGCCGGCGAAGCGGACCGGCGCGACGGCGAACTGGAAGTCCCACTGACCGAGCTCGGTGGCCGTCGCCAAGCACGCCTCCAGGTCGCAGTTGTCGAGCAGCCACAGACCCATCGCAACCAGACCCACGGCGTGCACCGGCATCAACACGTCGTCGTACCCCGACGGCTGAACATCCTGGGGCGTGTCGGCGCCGATCAGCGAGACCTGGCGATCATGCAGCCACGGCAGGCAGGACGCGTGCCAGCCGGCCTGCGTGAAGTTCCCGGACGCGCCGGCCTCGTGCCGGGAGCGGCCGTAACCGGTCCGCAACAGCACCGCATCGCCGGGCCGTACCCGCACGCCCTGGCGACGCTCGGCCTCCTCGAGATCCTCGGGGAACACACCCTGCCCCGGCTCCAGCCATGGCACATCGCGGACCGCCGCGATGTCGAGCAGGACTCCGCGTGTGATGATCCCGTTCGCCGCCGCCGTGACGGCCGCCCACGCCGATCCCGTCGCAGAGTCGACCAACGAGTGCGGCCGCCCGTTGTACATCTTGCCGTCCCAGAAGATGTGGCACGGCGAGTCGACATGGGTGACGGTGTTGCCGTGGAACATGAAGCCGAGCCGTTCGTGCGAGAAGCCCCAACGCCGGTCGTTGTGGAACGGCGCTGGCATGCCTTCGGCACCCGGCATGTCGGCGGCGCACGGGCACGCCGTCGTCGATCGCTCCATTTCGTCCGGTGCGGCAAACTCCCACGCGCACGACACGCTCCGGCCGTGGCGCACGGCCCGCGCCGCCGCCAGCCGCACGTCGTCGGTGATGTGGTTCAGCGTGCCGAGCTCGTCGTCCTCGCCCCACCGCCCCCAGTTCGACAGCGTGTCGAAGTATCCGATCACGTCGTCCTGTGTGGGCATCGGCCGTCCTGCCGTCATCCCAGCATCGCCCCCTCCGGTCACCAAGATCCGCTGAACTCCCCCGACACTAGATCAGACACCCCCGCGAGTCCCGCTCAGCGTCACACCGAAATCCGGTTTCGTGCAGTTGTCACATGGAGCCGAACCACCGCGCGAGGGCCGTCCGCAACTCGTCGGGGTCCCCGCCGGCCCAGGCGATGTAGCCGTCGGGGCGAACCAACCGCCCCTCCCCCGACACCTGCTCAGCGTCCACTCGATCCGCCCACGCGGCAACGACATCCGTATCGGGACCGAGATAGCGGCCGCGGCCGTCGAGCAGCTTCACGTCGGTGGCGAAGGTCCCGATCAGCGGGTTTTCCGCTGAGCCGTAACGGATCCGCAGCCCGTGGTTCAGTTCGAGCAGGGTACGGGCGGCCTCCGCGGATTGCAGCACGTCGCCGAGGACGCCGCGAAGGGCCTCGGTGTGGGGATCGGTGCGCAGCAGGGCGCTCTCGGCCCGACTGTCGCGAAGCACCTGCGCGCCAACGGGATGCCGCTCGGCGGTGTAGGTGTCGAGCAACTCGGCGCCGGCCAGTCCGCGGGCGACGAGGGCGAGCTTCCAGCCGAGGTTGGCGGCGTCCTGGATGCCGAGGTTGAGGCCCTGACCGCCGATCGGGGAATGCACGTGCGCGGCGTCGCCGGCGAGCAGCACCCGACCGCGCCGATACGTCGAGGTCTGGCGGGCATTGTCGGTGATCCGCATCGGCTCCGCGATCTCCGTGACGGCGATGTCCCGACCGCTGACCCGCCGCAGGCTGGTCTCGAACTCGTCGGCGGTGAGCGGTGACTCCCGGTCGAACGGCGCGGGATCGAACTCGATGGTCATGGACGGCCCGGGCGCGGGCGAAGCGGCGAGGATGCCGCCGGGCAGGCGGTGAATACCGGGCTCGAAGGGCAGTTCGGCGTACGTGGCGACGGCGCCCCTGGCCAGCATCGACGGTTCCGTGCCGGGAAAGTCGAAGCCGGCGCGCCGGCGGACGACGCTGCGGCCGCCGTCGCAGCCGACGAGCCAGTCGGCGGTGGTCCGCCCGCCGTCGGCCAACACGGCCGTGACGCCGAATTCCGACGCCTCGACGTCGACGACCTCCACGCCGCGGCGCACCTCGACGCCGAGGTCGGCGACCCGCTCCGCGAGCAGCCGCTCGAACTCGCCCTGCATGACCATCAGCGGCGGCGCGAGATCCGCGAGCCGGCCGTCGCGATCGATCAACGGCAGCATCGCGAAGTCGCCCTTGAAATCGGCCATGCCCAGCGCCGCCAGCAGTTCGGCGAGGTCGCGGGGATCCTCGGCCGCCGTCCGCTCGCTGAAGCCGGCGAGCCGGCGCAGCGCCGCCTCGGTCATGGCCCGCACGAGATCGCCCAGTCCGCGCAGGTCCAGGGTCTGCACGGTGCGCGCCGACAACCCCCGGTCGTCGTCGCCCTTGCCCTGTCCCGGCGCCGCCGTCCGCTCCACTACCAGCGGCGTCACGCCGGCCAGCCGCAGCTCCGCGGCCAGGAACAACCCGACCGGCCCGCCCCCGACGACCAGCACCGTCACGTCCGTCATGGCACCCTCCCCGAGTCCCAAATACTTCACATGATGTGAACAGTATGCATGCCGTAAACTATCGACGGGAGGTTTTCGTGGAGGAAAGAGACCGGCTGATCGCCCGGATCGAGCACGCCGAGGACGAGTTCCTGCGGCTGACGGCCGGCGGCGCCGCGAGCCCGCTCCAGGCGACGGACCTGACCATGCGGCAGCTCACCGTGCTGCTGATCCTGTCGTACCGGGACGGCGCGTCCGGCCAGGACCTGGCCCACGCGCTCGGCGTCGGCCTCGCCGCGGTCACCGGCATCACGCACCGGCTGGCCGCCCGCCACCTCATCCGCCGCGCGGTCGACCCGCACGACCGCCGCATCCGCCGGATCTACCTGACCGACAAGGGATCCGCCACCCTCGCCGAGATCCGCGACGCCGGCCGTGCCACCAAGCGCCGGCTGCTCAAACGTCTCGACACCCACGCCCTCACCCAGCTGGCCGAGGCGATGGACGCGCTCAATGCCGCCGCGGAGGAAGAAGCCTGAACTCTGCCCCTTCGGCCAACGCCGGCGACCGGCGGGAAAGCGCGTGCCAGGATGTTCGAATGGGAACGAACGTAGTCGTCGGCGGCAGCCACGGCATCGGCCGGCTGCTGGCCGAGCGAGCCGCCGGGCGCGGCGAGACCGTGGTGATCACCAGCCGGGACAAGGGCCGCGCGCAGGGCGTGGCCGCCGAGATCGGCGGCGCGACCACCGGCATCGCGCTGGACCTGGCCGCCCCCACCACGATCGAGGCGGCGCTGGCCGAGGTCGGCGAGGTGGACCACCTGGTGATCACCGCGATCGAGCAGACCCAGCAGACCATCGCCGCCTTCGACATCGCCGACGCGATCAACTCGGCGACGATCAAGCTCGTCGGCTACGCCGAGACCGTGCGCGTGCTGCACGGCCGGTTCGGCCCGGACGCCTCGGTGGTGCTGTTCGGCGGCCTGGCCAAGGAGCGCCCCTACCCCGGTTCGACGATGGTCACCACGATCAACGCCGGCGTCGCCGGCCTCATGCGCACGCTCGTCCGGGAGCTCGCGCCGGTCCGGGTGAACGCGCTGCACTCCGGCGTGGTCGGTGACAGTCCTAAGTGGATCGCCCAGAAGGACACGCACCCGGCGGTGGCCCGCACGCCGGTCGGACGGCTGGTCACCATGGCGGAGGTGGCCGACGCCACGGAGTTCCTGCTGCGCAACGGCGGCATGAACGCCCATGAGCTCAACGTGGACGGCGGCTGGCTGATCTCCTGAGGTCAGCCGGCCATCCGGGCGAGGAGCCGGGCGGGGCCGTCGGGCTCGAAGCACACGACGAGGTTGGTCGCCGACTCCCGGGCGGCCGCCTCGGCGCGGGGGAACATGGCGGCCTCGTAGGCGGTGAGCGCCTGCTCGACGTCGTCGTGCGAGGTCAGGGCCAGCGCGAGCTCGGCGCCGTCGAGCATGGCGAGGTTGGCGCCCTCGCCGGCGAACGGGGACATCAGGTGGGCGGCGTCGCCGAGCAGCGTGACGCCGGGGACGCGGGACCAGTGGTGGCCGACGGGCAGGGCGTGGATGGGCCGCGGCACGAAGACGTCGTCGCCGTCGGCGATCAGGGCGCGCAGCGGCTCGGCGAAGTCATCGAAGATCTCCAGCAGCCGAAGCCGGGTCTGCACGGGATCGGCGGGGTCGACGACGTCGGCGGCGACCCAGTTCTCGTCCGCGGCCCGCATGGCGATGTAGACCCGGATGCGACCGTCGCCGTTGCGCTGGGCGATCACGCCCTTGCCGTCGGCGAGGGCGAACATCGTTCCGGGGCCGACAAAAGCCGCGGAGCCCGGATACTTGGCGTCCACATCGGACAGATGCGCCTCGACGAAGGACAGCCCGGAGTAGACCGGACGGGCGTCCGACAGCAGCGGCCGGACCTTGGACCACGCGCCGTCCGCGCCGACGATCAGGTCGGACTCGACGGTGGTGCCGTCGGCCAGCGTGATGACGGCCGGATCGACGCCGACAACCTTGGTACCCCAGCGAACCGTGTCGACCGGCAGCGACTGGACGAGGATCCGCTTGAGCTCGCTGCGGTCGACCTCGGGCCGGCCGCCGGGCTCGTCGGGAACGTCCTCGTGGTACACGAAACCCTTGCCGTCCAACAGGCGCATCGCCTCGCCCTCGTCCCGGGCGACGGCGCGGAACTCGTCGTACAGGCCGGCGGCGCGCAGCGCCCGCTGGCCGGACTCCTCGTGCATGTCGAGCGTGCCGCCCTGGTCGCGGGCGGTCGGCGACGCGTCGAGCTCGTACACGGTGGCGTCGACGCCGTTGACGTGCAGGACCCGGGCGAGCGTCAGCCCGCCGAGCCCGCCGCCGACAATGGTCACCTTCATGGCGGATCTCCTTCACGGTAGGGAGGTGTCGAGCGCGCCGTTGAGCAGGACGTTGAACATCCAGCGCGCCCGCTTCGACGCGGGACCGGCCGTCAGCTCCTCGGCGTGCGCAACGATGTTGGGGTGGCTCTCCGGATCGGCGTCTCGAACCGCGCGCAGCATCAGGTCGTGGTCGGCGGCCGAGGCGTCGGGGTGTTCGGCGCGGGTGCCCTGCTCGACGGCGCTGGCGGTGGAGATCAGCAGCAGCATGTCGACCGCCCACGCGGCCTGCGCCCGGGGCATGCCGCCCTCGGCGAGCCGGGCCAGCACCGCCTCGATCACGGCCAGGTAGTTCGGGCCGCTGAGCCGGGTGACCAGCGCGACCCGGGCCAGGCTGGGGTGGTCGTACAGCACCTGCTGATAGGAGGTGATGACCTTGTGCAGCCGTCCCCGCCAGCTCGGGGCGTCACCGGGGTCGAGGTCGACCTCGCCGAGCAGCTCGTCGAGCATGGCGGCGTGCAGCTCCTCGGTGTCCTTCACGTACACGTAGAGCGAGGCCGGACCGGTGTCGAGCTCCTTGGCCAGCCGGCGCATGGTCACCTTGTCCATGCCGTCGGCGCGCATCACCGCCAGCGCGGTGGCCACGATGCCGTCGCGGGTGAGGGCCGGCTTGGCCGGGCGTTCCCGCCGGTTGTAGGTCTTGTCCGTCATGAGCGCGAGCCTAACGGACGCGTTCGTGACGAACATGTTCGTCACGAACGGAGAAAATCGGCGATGAGGTCCAGCGTGCGCTCCTGGGCCTGCATCAGCGGCGCGTGCCCGATGCCCGGCAGCGTCACGAACTCCGCCTTCGGGAAGTTCGCCGCATAGGCGCGGCCGTAGTCGAGGCTCGCGACCTGGTCGTCCTCGCCCCAGACGAACAGGGTCGGCACGGTCAGGCGCGCCACGCGACGCGGCAGCCGCGGGTCGCCCAACGGATGACGTGCCGTGTAGTGCGCCAGCACCGCGAAGTTGTCGCGCACCTCCTTCGGCAACCTCGGGTCGTCGGCGGCGGGCGTGGCGATCGGCAGCCCCGGGATCTGCGGGCCGATCACGTCGATCAGCACCAGGCCGGAGATCCGCCGGCCGCGGTCGCGGATCGCCATCTCGGCGGCGACCCAGCCGCCGAACGAGGTGGCGACCAGCACCACGTCCTCGATGTCCCCGTCCTCCACCAGGTCCAGGTACTCGATGGCGAGGTCGTCCACGCCCTCGTACCAGTCGGGCCGGGGCGTGCCGTCCCAGCCGGCGTGGGTCGGCGCGAGCACCCGATGGGTGCCCCCGAAGCGGTCCACGATCGGCTGCACCATGCGCCGCCCCGGGCCTCCATGCAGTGCGAACAGTGTCTGTGTCATGCGATCCACGGTAACGAACATGTTCGTTACGAACAAGTTCGTGGTGACCGCCATCACAGGACAGGCCCGGGACAGCCCCGTGTCGTTCGAGACCGGTGACGGTCTGTCCCGGTGCCCATACCGACAGTTCTCCAGGAGGAGCCCTCGTGCGACCAGACTTGACACTGTCCCGCCGCCGCGCCCTCGCCGTCGCCGCAGCAGCGGCGGGCGGCGCGATCCTGCCCGGCCGGTCCCCCGCCACTGCCGCGGCCACCAGGCCGCCGGTCTTCTTCTACTCACCGCACCAGGACGACGAGGCGCTCGGCTACGCCGGGCAGATCCGCGCCGCCCAGGCCGCCGGCCGCCCGGTCTACCTCGTGCTGGTCACCCAGGGCCAGAACGGGGCAATCGCCGAGCTGATGAACGAGGGCGACGACACCCAGCTCGGGGCCCGCTGCTCGTTCCCCGGCCACTACCACGCGTTGGGCTGGAACGAAGGCCCCGACAACACCGACACCCCCGAGGTGGTCGCCGGCCGCACCGCCGAGTTCTACCAATCGGCGCGGGCGATGGGCGTCGACCAGGTGATCAACTGGGCCGTGCCGGAGATCTACATCAACGGCCAGACCTACGACCAGTTCGTGGCCACCGTGACCGACCGGCTCCGCGCCCTGGTCCGGCGCCATCCCGGCGCAGCGCACCGCTTTCCGGCCGGATGGCTGGACCGGCAGGCCACGCACAAGGCGATCTCCGACGCCGCGTACGCCGTCCGGCCGCCGGACTCACTGTTCACCTACATCCACATCTACGGCGACCTCGACACCCAGGCACAGCGCGACACCGTGACCGCCGACCGCATCCTGCGCATTCCCGACGCCGACATGGCGGTCAAGCGCGCCGCGATCCTCGCGTACAACACCTACGACCCGACTCACGGCCTGTACTGCCTGGGGTATCACAGCTATCACGACGGCCTCGAGCAGGCGTACGCCGATCCGCGTGAGTGGATCTACCGGCTGCCCGCCGACTACCAGCCGGGTCAGCTCGACTGACGACTCCGGTACTCGGCCGCCGCCGCCCGGTAGCGGTCGTGTTCGAGCTGGTGATCCGGGATGTGCGAACCGGTGCTGTAGAACCGGTCGAGCGCCTGGTTGGCCGCCACCGCCAGCTCCCCCGACCGCGGCAGCATGTCCTTCTCGTACCGGCGGATCGCCACGTCCAGGTCCCGCTCCTCGGCGATCGCCCGGCCGAGCTCGGCGCCGTCCAACATCGCGAGGTTCGCGCCGTTGCCGCCGAACGGCGACATCAGGTGCGCGGCGTCGCCGAGCAGCGTGACGCCGGGCGTGTGCGGCCAGGTCAGCGGCGCCGGCAGCACGTGGAGCGGGCGGTTGATGAAGGCCGATCCCTCGCGGATGACCCGTTGGAACGGCTCGGCCCAGTCGTCGAACGCCGTCCGCAGGTCGATCGGCTCCCCCAGCCCGACCCGCAGGCCGATGTAGCCACGGATGTGGCCATTGCTGTTGCGCTGCAAGATGATCGCCCGGCCGGCGCCGTTGTTGGCGAACATGTGGCCGGGGCCGACGAGCTCGGCGATCTCCGGGTGTCGGCGGTCGACGTCGTCGAAGCGGACCTCGACGTGCGTCACCCCGCTGTAGACCGGCGTCGCGTCGCTGACCACCGTGCGCACCCGCGACCACGCGCCGTCCGCGCCGACCACCAGATCGGCGGAAACGCTGGTGCCGTTGGCGAATTCGAGACAGCCGGCGGCGACGGACACCAGTTTGTGGCCCCAGCGAACGGATCGCACGTGCGAGGCGAGCAGCGCGCGCAGCTGGCCTCGGTCGATCTCCGGCGCCGCGTTGTCGTCGCCTGTCGGCACGAACTCCTTCAGCACGGTGCCGTGATGGTCGAGGCGGCGGTTGGCCTGGCTCTCCGGCCGTGCCAACTCGGTGAACTCGGCCAGCAGTCCGACGTCCTCCAGCGCGATCTGGCCGGAGTCGGCGTGCAGGTCCAGGGTGCCGCCCTCGTCGCGGGCGTCCAGGGAGGCGTCGGCGTCGTACACCGTGACGTCGATGCCGTGCTTCTGAAGCGCGAGCGCGCAGGTCAGCCCCGCCGGCCCGGCTCCGATGACCGCGATCTCCATGGTCTTCCCCTCTCGATCGGTGTGCCGCCAGCGTAGGTGCAACCGCTACAAAAGTGCAACCGCTCAACTTTCATACCGGTTCCAGTATGCTCGGGGGCGTGACCGAGACCGTGGGGCGCCGCGAGCGCAAGAAGGCCGCGACCCGGCAGGCGCTGGCCGACGCCGCGCTGGAGCTGTTCCTGGCCCGCGGCTACGACGCCGTCGGCGTGCGCGAGATCGCCGACGCCGCCGACGTGTCCGTGACCACGCTGTTCAAGCACTTCCCCGACGGCAAGGAGGCGCTCGTCTTCGACGACGACGCCAACCGCGAGGCCACGCTCGTCGCCGTCGTGCGCGACCGGCCCGCCGGGCTGTCGATTCCCGCCGCGCTGCACCGGTTCCTCCGCGCCGAGCAGGCCGGGCTGGGCGCGCAGCCCCGATTCGCCGACTTCCTCCGGCTCGTCCGCGAGACCCCCGCGCTCCAGGAGCACGCCCGCCGGATGTGGCTACGCCACGAAGTCCGCCTTGCCGGCGCCATCGCGGACGAATCCGGACTTCCTCCCGACGACGCCGCCTGCCAGGCGCTGGCCCACTTCGCGCTGGAAGCCGTCGGCCTCGCCCGCGGCCACGCCGATCCCGGCGCCGCGCTGGACCGGATTTTCGGTCTGCTCGCCGACGGCTGGGGCAAGTCCTGAGGTCCGCCGGGTCGCAAGATCCACCCGATCCGGCGCGAGCTGCGACAATGCGGCCGTGCGCCTTCCCGTCAACGACATAGAGCTGCACGTCGAGGAGAGGGGCTCCGGCCCGGCCGTGCTCCTGGTCCACGGATTCCCCGACACGTCGCTGCTCTGGCGGGAACAGGTGCCCGAACTGGCCGCCGCCGGCTATCGGGTGATCACCCTCGACCTACGCGGTTTCGGCCGCTCCGACATGCCGGCGGACGTCGACGAGTACCGCCCCGACAAGCTCGTCGGCGACCTCGAGGGCGTGCTCGACCGGCTCGACGTGCCGCAGGCGCACCTCGTCGGCCACGACTGGGGCAGCGTGCTCTCCTGGGTGTTCGCCGCGACCCGGCCGGAGCGGGTCACCAGCCTCGCCTGCCTGTCCACCGGCCATCCCGCCGCCTACCGCGCCGCCGGCTGGCGGCAGCGCCAGCTCGGCTGGTACGCGCTGCTGTTCCAGTTCGACGTCGCCGAGCAGTGGCTGCTCCAGGACGACGCCCGCAACCTGCGGGAGTTCCTCTCCGAGCACCCCGACGTCGACGAGGTTCTCGACAGCCTCCGCCGACCCGGCATGGTCACGCCCGCCCTCAGCCTCTACCGCGCGTGGTCGCCACCGGAGTCCCTGGTCGAGCCGATGCGCCCGCTGCCGAAGATCCCCGTTCCCGTGCTGGGTGTCTGGAGCAGCAACGATCGCTTCCTCACCGAGGACCAGATGACCGGCTCGGCCGCGCACGTCTCCGGCACGTTCCGGTACGAGCGGATCGAGGACGCCGGCCACTGGATACCGTTGGACTGCCCGCGCCGCACCACCGACCTCCTGATCGACTTCTTCGAGAAGGGCGCCTAGCGGGTCCCGTCGCTCGGCGACACACCGACCGCAGAGCCTGATCACACGGGGGAATCCGGACGTGCCTGAAGGATGGCCAGCTCCGACTGCTGGGGCCGTTGGACGTTCGGCACGACGGGGCGCCGGTGCCCGTCGCCGCCCCGAAACAGCGGATCCTGCTCGCGGCTGGCGAGCCGGTCGCGGTGGAGCGGCTGATCGCGTGTCTGTGGGACGACCAACCCCCGCCCAGCGCCGCAACACGCTTCAGAACCATGTGCTCCGACTGCGGCGCATCCTTCAGGTCGATGCCGAACCGCGCCCGTTGGTCGGCACGGCCGCCGGATATCGCCTCGACGTGCACCGGTTCCGTTCCTTGGGGCAGTCCGCCCGGGCAGCCGACAAGCCGGAGTCGGGAGCGCTGCTGGACGAGGCGCTGGCGCTGTGGCGCGGGGATCCGCTAATGGATGTGCCCAGCGCCGTGCTGCACCGCGAGGTGGTGCCGGGGCTCGTCGAGATGGGCGACGTCCCCCACACCGCCACCGTGCTCGACAGAATCGGCCACTCGCACGCCGCCCTCGGCGGACACGAGCAGGCTCGTTCGGTCTGGCGGAAGGCACTCGAGATGTTCCGGGCGCAGGGGCGCGATCAGGACGCCGACCGGGTCCGGCGACAGCTCGACGGGGTCCGGCTGTGAACCACAGGCATTACGTACTGCTTACGCTGGACCGGACGCACGTCACAGCGGGGACCAAAACCGGCCTGACCGGTGTTGTATCGACCGTAGGCACGAGATCAGAGAGGGAGCGATGAGCAACACGACCGAGACCGCGGTGCTGGCCGGTGGCTGCTTCTGGGGCATGCAGGACCTGATCCGCCGCCAGCCCGGGGTGCTGTCCACCAGGGTCGGGTACACCGGCGGCGACACGCCCAACGCGACCTACCGCAACCACGGCACGCACGCCGAGGCGGTCGAGATCGTCTTCGACCCGACGGCGACGAGCTTCCGGGACCTGCTGGAGTTCTTCTTCCAGGTGCACGACCCGAGCACGAAGAACCGGCAGGGCAACGACATCGGGCTGAGCTACCGGTCGGCCATCTACTACACCAGCGACGAGCAGCGCCGGGTGGCCGAGGACACGATCGCGGACGTGGACGCGTCCGGGCTGTGGCCGGGCAAGGTGGTCACGGAGGTGCAGCCGGCGGGCCCGTTCTGGGAGGCGGAGCCGGAGCACCAGGACTACCTGCTGCGCTACCCCAACGGCTACACGTGCCACTTCGTCCGCCCGGGGTGGAAGCTGCCGAAGCGGGCCGAGGCTCAGAGCTGACGGTCCAGTAGCTGCCGCCCGAGCGGTGTGAGGGTGTGCAGCACGGCGGCGCCGCGACGGCGGGTGCTGATCAGGCCCGCGTCGCGGAGCACGCCGGTGTGCCGGCTGACGGCCGACAGCGAGGTGCCCAGCCGGCGCGCCAGTTCGGTGGTGGTGGCGCCGTCCTCGACGGCGTCCATCACGGCGGCGCGGGTCGCGCCCATCAGGGCGTCCAGCGACCCGCGCTTGCTGGTGGACAGCTGGGTCCACCGGCTGTGCAGATCGACCGGGTACACCAGCACCGGCGCCAGTTCGGGGTCGGCCAGGGCGTCGAGAGTGTGCCGGCTGAAGTGGGCCGGCACCAGCCGCAGCCCGCGGCCGTTCAGGTAGAGGTCCCGGTCGAGGGCGAAATGCACAGTCAGCACCGGCGCCTCCCACTGCACCTGCGGGCCGAAGCTCCGGAACAGGCCCTCGACACCGTCGGAGAGCATCGCCCTGGCCCGGATCGAGCGGTCGGTGTCGGCGTTGCCCCGCATGATCTCCTGGTACGGCGCGATGGCGTCCTCGTGCAGCATCCGCACCTCGGCGCACAGTTGCTCGAGGTACGTGACATCGCCGTCGGCGAGCGGCCGGATCCAGTCCGGGACGCGGGACGTCCGCGCGAGGTGGAGGACCTCCCGCCGCAGCCGCCGCCGGGGTGTCGACGCGAGCGCCTCCAGCCCGGCCTCGAAGCCGTCCCGTCCCTCGTCCGGCGTGAGGAAGTCCGGGATGTAGTGGCGCAGCGGCGTCAGCACCGACAGCAGCCGCAGGCTCGGGCCGAGCCGGCGACGGGCCCGCACCTCGCGCAGCCACTGGCGGTGCTCCAGGGCGATGTCCGCCTCCCGCAGCCGGAATCCGCTGAGCAGGATCTCCCACATGGGATCCGGGCCGGCGGCCACGCTCGTGCGCGCCAGGTCCTCGGCCGTGAAATGGATTCGCAGCGCCACTCGATCCTCCGAACGGACCATTCCCGCCCCGCCATGCCGGGCGGCATCCTAACCCCGCCGCGACCTGCGGGTTTGCGGTTCCGCGCAAAGGCTGGCGGGCTATTCGGTCCCGGCCTTAGCGTTTTGCCCATCGGGGGTAGAAACCCGCCTTTCCGGGCAAATCATCCTTTGGGGAATCCATGAGAACTCATCTTGTCCTGGGCATGACGGCGCTGCTGCTGGGGGCGCTCGCGCCGATCGCGTCGGCGGCCACCGAGCACCCGAACGGCTGCCCGCCCGACAACACGTACTCGGTGTCCAACGCGGTCGGGGCGTTCGTGCCGGACGCGGCGAAGAAGGTCTACGGCCAGTCCGGTGTGACGCTGTCGATCAACGCGGCGGCCGGCACCACCTGGACCGGCACCGTCGGCGGTTCGGCGTCCGGCGACATCGACGCCATCATCGCCTCGGCCCAGGCGACCGTCAGCAGCAGCATCAGCTGGAGCAAGACGACCACGGTGACGCTCGGCGGCAGCTGGACCGTCCCAAGCAGCCAGAAGACCGGTTGGCTGGCGCTGGGTTCGCAGGGCTACAGCATGCACTGGCAGGTGGCCGGCTACACCGGCGGCTGCGTGTACAAGGTGCTCCGCTCCGGCTCGGCGGCGCTGCCTGCGCTCACGCCGATGCTCGCCCACTCCTGACATGCGGACGCGAGTGACAGCGGTCGTCGGAGCCGCGCTGCTCCTGGCCGCGTGCGGCGCGACTCCCCCGCCTCCCGGGCCGCCATCGCTGCCGGACCCGACGCCCGCCGGCGCGCACGTGGTGTTCGAGTACTCCGGCGTCGGCGCGAAGCAGGTGGACCTCACCAACCGGGTCGCCAACGCGAAAACCGTGTCGGTGCACTGGTTCTGCCTCGGCGACGACCTGGAGCTGGCGTCCGGCGAAACCACGCTGGTCGGCTCCGGCTGCGCGCGGTCGTCGGACGGGCTGACGGAATACGGCGGCGACATCCCGCTGTCGCTCGCGTCCACGATGGCGTGGCTGGTCAAGACCGGTCCCGACACCGTGTGGCGGCTGGCCGTGACCACCACCTGACCGACCGCGGCAGGTGCGGACCCCGGTCCGCGCCTGCCGCCCCTGAGCCTGCCCCAAGGTGCATGGTCGCCGCAGTGGATCACGGGTAGTTTCCGACTGATCCACTGTGCTCACTGAGGGGCGTTTCTCCTTGCGACACCTACGAAGTGCCGTGATCTTCGTCGCGGCGGCCGCGCTGCTGGCGGCGTGTTCCGGCGGCCAGCAACAGAATCAGGCGGCGCCGGCGCAGCCGTCCGCGTACGATCTCGTGCTCCAGCAGGTGAAGCCGGACGGCACGGTGGACAAGGCGACCGCGCTCGCCGCGTTCTCGCTGGCGGTCGCGCCGCTGCCGGACGTGCCGACGCCGCCCGGCCCGAAGGCCCAGCCCGTGTCCGGATCCCTTGCGGTGTCGTGGGTCATGGTGCACTGGGCGGAGCTGACGGCGGCTCAGCAGGACGCGGTGCGGCACGCGCTCACCGACGGTGTCAACCCGGCCGCCGCGATCACCGGGCCCGGCACGCCGGACCCGAACATCGCCTGTGTGAAGGCGGATTCGCCGGACGCCGGGCCGTGGCGGCAGCAGCTGGACTCGGCCATCTCGGACATAGCGTCACATCTGGGCCGGACCATGAAGATGCACGTCTTCCTCACGGTGAACACCAAGCAACTGGAGGACCACGACAACGGCACGCCGGCGCTGATGTACACGTGGGCGTGCAAGGCGAACAAGACCGCCAACGGCCAGAACCCGGACGGCTGCACGATCCACGTCAACCCGGCGGCCAACGACGCGCAGTTCAGCGACCACGACCGGAAGTCGTTCCTCATCCACGAGGCGATGCACTGCTTCCTGTACGACAAGTTCGGCGCCGCCTACGACGACATCGCGCCGTGGCTGGTGGAGGGCATCCCGATCTGGGTCCAGACCGCGCTGAACGGCGCCGACCCGGTGGCCACCAAGTGGTGGGGCGCCTATCTCGACCTGAACAAGACCTCGCTGTACAAGCGGAGCTACGACGCCCTGGGCTTCTACGCGCAGCTGGCGGACTCCGGCGTCGACGTCTGGAGCAAGATCGACCCGATGGTCGCCGCCGGCATCAGCGGCGGCAACGCCGCGGCGTGGCAGGCGTCCGGCGCGGGTGACGACTTCGTCGGCGTCTGGGGGCCGGGCCACGCGAAGGGCCGGCATCCCGGAAAGCCCTGGGACATCACGGGTTACGGCGTGCCGGACACCAAGCCCGCGGCGGCCCACGTCGACCTGGCGAACGGCCAGACCGCGAAGGCGGCGGCCCCGGTGACGGGCGTGGACCTGGTCGAACTGAACATCCAGTCCGATGTGGTCGGCTTCGCCGGGGACGCGGCGACGAGGGGCATGTTCGGGGCCGCGGACGGCCACGACCACCAGTTCGCGGACCTCGACGGCGCCGAGTTCTGCGCCAAGCAGGGCGGCTGCACCTGCCCCGAGGGCAGCCCGGGGGCCGGCACGCAGCTGCCGCCGATCGCCGCCGGCACCGGCTATCTGGGCATCAGCGGCGGCGCCAAGGCCACCGCCGTCTCGGTCACCGGGATGAGCCTGGACGACTTCTGCAAGCGGCCGGCGAAGGGCTGCCTGGTCGGCACGTGGACCAGCGTGGCGTTCGACATCGCGGCCGGCGCCGGCCTGACCGAGCACGGCGGCGCGGGCGTGAAGCTCACCATCGACGCCAAGGGCGCCGTCGCGGTCGACTTCAACCCGATGCAGCCGATCGTCGGGCACGTGCAGGACATGACCGTCGACATCGTGTTCGGCGGCGTCAGCACCGGGCACATCACGCTGCCGCCGCCGAACGTGACAACCGGCAACTGGGGCGACGCGCACGGTGAATTCGGCAACGTCACCGTCACGGCCGGCGCCACCAGCCCGATCCAGTTCACCCTGTTCGACCACAAGCCGGTGTCGGACGTGCTGGCGCTGGGCGAAGGGCTGGCGTCCGGGCTCGGCGGCGGCATCTCCAGCCAGCCGCTGCTCGGCCCCGGCGGGTTCAAGTGCTCCCCGACGCAGCTGGTGATCACGCCGCCGCCGGGCAGCTCCGTGCAGGGCACCTGGACGCTGAGTCGCTCCTGAGGTTCACCCGAAAGGTTCGAGTATTCGCGGTATGACCAGGTGGTGAGGTCGGCCGGGACACCCTCGGGCGCCCCGGCCGACCCACGCAGACGAGCTTCACCCATCCCTCGACCGGGTTGCGCATCACCCGTACGGCCGACCCCCCATCGCGCGGCGTGATTGTTCATTCACACGAACTAGCCCTGTTCGCCGTGGACGAACGCGACATAGACTTGTGCCGAATTTTGCAGATGTGGCTGTGCAAAGTGCGCGCTTGTCCGTCTCGTCGAGTCCGTCGGCAACTTGCCGCACGGGTGTGAGGGAGGGGCTTCATCGTGTTCACGTTCACGCGGTTATCGCCCGCCACGAGCCGGGACCATGTTCTCGTCGGCCTGAGTCCGATGAACGGCCGGTACACGCCGGAATACATCCGGAAGCTGATTTACTGGCTGCAACCGCGTTTCAGATCCATCGACGTGATCCTCCCCGGATTCGAGGCCGCGTACACACTCGTGGCCGCCGGGCAACCGCCGACGCAGGCCGTGCGGCGCGCCCGCCGGGCCTGCCGCCAGGTGCGCAATCCAGCCGTCCAAGCCCTGGCCGACCTGGGCGTTCCCGACGCCGCGCGGCATGTGACGAGCTGGACTAGACTGCACGCGAACGCCACCTATCGGGCCGCGCTGATCCATTCGCGCCGGGCCTATCTCACCGATTCACGCATTCGCCGCGCCTGCCGGGACATGACCGGCGAAGTCGTGCGCAACGCCGCCGCCGGCGGCCGCGAGATCGACGCCGCAGATATCGACATCGCGGTACGCTACGTGATTGCCGAAATTCCGCTGTTCATCCACGGTCCGAGCCTGTTCGGCGCGACCGAGAGCGTATTCGTGTACCACCGTCCCACTCCACTCGTCACCGCGATCGCGAGCGGTGACTGCATTCTCACCGCGGAACCCGGACAGTCCTGGGCAGTTGTCACCGAGGAGGAGAACAATCATGGGCGAACCGGAACTTCCGCTGCGCTACCCGTTCCCTCTCGGTGACACCGGCGCGCTGCCGCCGCTCACCCGATGGGCTCAGCGGAACAAGCCGGTGTGCCCGGTGCGGCTGCCCAGCGGGATCACCGCCTGGATGCTGACCCGCAAGGACGATGTCGCGCAGGTGTTGGCGGACAACCGGTTCAGCCGCGACCTCGCCGAGCGCGGCTCGCCCCGCATGGTCGGCGAGGACCTCACCTCCGTCGACGACGCGATCTTCAACCTGGACCCGCCGCAGCACGGGCGCGTGCGGCAGGTGCTCAGCGGTTGGTTCACGCGCCGCGCCGTGCAGCGGCACCGGCCGCTGATCGCCCGGCACGCCGACCGGCTGCTGGACGTGATGGCCGACGGTCCCAATCCCACCGACCTGGTCGAGTCGTACTCCGCGACGCTGCCGCTGGACGCCATGGGCGAACTGATGGGCGTGCCGGCGGAGCTGGCGCGGGAGTGCCGCCAGACGTACCCGATGAGCCTGGACCTGTCGTCGACGCCGGACGCCGTGCAGAAGGAGACCGACGCCGCCAAGCGGTTCATCGCCAAGCTGATCGCCGCGCACCGCGCCGATCCGGCGCCGGACTCCCCCGTGCATGAGCTCCTCGCGGCGGCCTCGGCCGGCGTGATCACCGAGTCGGAGATGTTCGGCACGGTGTTCCTGGTCTTCGTCACGTCGTTCGACCCGCTGGTCGCGCCGCTGACCACCGGTCCGATGATCCTCATGTTGCACCGCAAGCAACTCGCCGAATGCCTGGCCGATCCGCAGTTGTGGCCCAAGGCCGTCGAGGAGATCCTGCGCTACTTCCACAACGGCGGCCTGGGTTTCCCGCGCATCGCCCGCGAGGACGTCGAGGTGCACGGCACGATGATCCGCCGCGGCGACGCCGTCGTGGTGCCGATGCAGGCCGTCACCTGGGATCCCCGGCACTACCGCAATCCCGAGCGGTTCAACATCCACCGCGCCACCGACGGCTCGGCCACGTTCGGCGCGGGCCCGCACTACTGCCTCGGCTCGCAGCTGGCGCGGGTGGTGTTGCAGGAGGCGATCTCCGCGCTGTTCCACCGCTTCCCGACGCTGGACCTGGCCGTCAGCGAGCGGGAGCTGCCGTGGGACCCGAACCGGATGTTCACCCGCCCGATCCAGCTGCCGGTCACGTGGTGAGGACGGCCATGACGACGAGCGAGTTCGATCACTTGGCATACCTGTACGAGCGCAGCTTCGACGTGTGGCCGTACCGGCGGGACGTGGAACAGCACTCGGTGCGGGTGGCGCTCGGCGACGTGACCGGGTCGGCGGCGCTGGATCTCGGCTGCGGCGCCGGCTCCTACACCCGGTGGCTCGCCGGCCTCGGCGCGCGGCCGGTGGTCGGGGTGGACGCCGCCGCCGGCATGATCGAGCACGCCCGCCGGCGCGAGGCCGCGGACCCCTCCGGCGCGACCTTCGTCCGCCAGGACGCGGGGCGGCCGGTTTCCGGTGACTTCGATGTCGTGCTCGCCGTGCACCTGCTGCCGTACGCCGAAACCGTCGCCGCGCTCACCGCCATGTGCGCCACCGCCCGGTCGGCCCTGGCGGGAACGGGAAAGAGGTTCGTCACCGTGACCATCAATCCCGATTTCGCCACCGAACCGGGCTACTACCGGCGTTACGGATTCGACTTGATAGCCCCTTCGGATGAACTTCGTGACGGAGATCCGGTCCGACTGCGCTCCGAGTTCCTGGGCGGCCGCATCGACGTCACGCCGCGCTTCTGGACGCGCTCCACGCAGGAGCTGGCCTTGCGCGCGGCCGGCTTCCGACGGGTCGAGTGGTGGGATCCCGTGTGCTCGCCGACCGCCGATGTGGGCCACTTCGGCGATTATCTCCGCAAACCGCCGACCCTCGTTGTCACCGCGACCGCGTGAGGCTGTACTAGTATTCCCGCGGCGATTCGGGCGTCCGCACAAACTGTGGGCTACGGGAGGTCATTCGTGCACGATTCAGCGTGGATGCCGACCGGGCTCGATCCGGACGTGCCCAGTGCGGCCCGTGTCTACGACTACTTCCTCGGCGGCCATCACAACCTCGCCGTCGACCGGGCGTTCGCGCACCGGGCCGCGCAGGCGCTGCCCGACCTGCCGCTGATCCTGCGCACGTCGCGGCACTTCCTGCGGCGGGCCGTGCACTTCCTGCTGGACGTCGGCGTCACGCAGTTCCTCGACCTGGGTTCCGGCATTCCCAGCGCCGGCAACGTGCACGAGATCGCCCAGTCGGTGACCGGCGACTCGCGGGTCGTCTACGTGGACCGGGATGCCGTCGCCATCGCGCACGCCGGCCTGATGCTGGAGGGCGACGATCACGCCGTCGCCCTGCGGGCCGACATGCGGCGACCGTGGGACGTGCTGCACAGCGACGCCGTCACCAAGATGCTGGACCTGTCCCAGCCGGTGGCTGTGCTGCTGTCGGCCGTGCTGCACTTCGTGCCCGACGACGCCGAGGCCCAGTCCATCGTGGCCGGTTACCGCGGCGCCCTCGCCCCCGGCAGCTACATCGTGATCTCCCAGGGCACCAAGGAACCCGCCGGGCGGCGTGGCGACGACGTGATCCGCCTGTACGAGGAGACCGACAGTCCTTTCACCGCGCGCGACCGGGCGCAGTTCACCGCGCTGTTCAAGGGCCTGGAACTGGTCGAGCCCGGCGTCGTGTACGTGCCCCAGTGGCGGCCCGAGACGCCCGAGGACGTCGACGACCATCCCGAGCGCAGCTGCGCGTTCGGGGCGATCGGCCGCAAGCCGATGTTCTGAGTACCATCGCCGGGATGACGTCCCCGGACAACGAGTTCCTGCGGTCGGACCGCGCCGGTCTCGAGCCGTCCAGCGCCGGCCTGTCCGTGCATCCCGCGCTGCGGCAGCTCCTCGACGCCTTCCCCCGTGCGGCCGCGTTCGTGCTGGGTCCCGCGCTCGACGTCCTGGCCGCCAACCGTATCGCCGACGCCCTGCTGGCCCCCTTCGGCGACGAGCGGAGCCTGCCGCGGATCCTGTTCACCCACCCGGCGGCGCGGGCCGTGTTCGTCGAGTGGCCCTTCGTCGTCAGCGCCACCGTGCACGCCCTCCGCCTCAACGCCGACCGCTTCCCGTCCGAGCCGACCATCGCCGCCGTCGTGGCCGAGCTTTCCGCCGGCTCCGCCGAGTTCCGCTCGCTGTGGGCGGATGCACCGGCTTCCGGTCTTGGCCGCCCGTACAAGGTTTTCGCGCACCCGCGGGTGGGGCGAGTGGAGCTCACGTACCAGACCTTCGGCGTGGAGGACGCTCCCGGCCAGCAGCTGCTGGTGGGCACCGCCGAGAGCCTCGCCAGCCAGGACGCCATCGACCAGCTGGCCGCCCTGGCCCGCGCCTAGCTCCGTCGTCCGGGACGGAACCCGTCGGGAGGACCCCCGTTGACAACCCGCCCGACCCCGCCCAGGATAACTGATTGGTCAGCCAGTTATCTATCGGAGCGGAGCGCCGCGGCATGGACCTCACCCCCTTCCGGGACCCCGCCTCGGTGGCGGTGGTCGGCGCGTCGGACAACCGGTCCAAGTGGGGCTACTGGCTGGCCGCGGGCGCCCTGACGGGGGCGCATCGCCGCCGCGTCGACCTGGTCAACCGCAACGGCGGCACGGTCTGCGGCCAGCCCTGCGCCACCAGCCTGCGAGCCCTCGAAACACCTCCCGAGCTGGTCGCGCTGTGCGTGCCGGCCGAACACGTGCCACGAGTCGTCGACGAAGGCCTCGAACTCGGCGTCAAGGGATTCCTGGGCATCACGGCCGGCGTCGCGAACGAGCCAGAGCTCGCCCGGCGGATCAGAGAAGCCGGCGCACGCCTCATCGGCACGAACAGCCTCGGCCTCGTCGACACGGCGACCGACCTCCGCCTCGCCTGGGGCACCTTCACCCCAGGCCCACTGGCGATCCTCTCCCAGAGCGGCCAGGTCGGCTCCGAGCTGGCGCTGCTCGGCGCGCGCCACGGCCTGGGCATCTCCCGGTTCATCTCCCTCGGCAACGCCAGCGACGTGACGGCCAACGAACTGGCCGATGACCTGAAAGATCATGCGTCCGTTGGCGTCGTCGCGCTGTACCTGGAGAACTTCACCGACGGCCCGGCGCTGCTGGACACGTTGCGGGCGCTGCGCGAGGCCGGCAAGCCGACCCTCCTGCTCACCGTCGGCGGCAGCGCCGCGAGCAGCCGCCTCGCCCGATCGCACACCGGATCCCTCACGTCGAACCTGGACGTCGTCGACGCCGCCTGCCGCGCCGCCGGTGTCGCCCGCGTCAGCACCCCGGCCGAGCTGATCGACGTCGCGCGGGCGGTCCTGACCACCAAGCCCCCACGCGGCAATCGGGTGGCGATCATCGGCGACAGCGGCGGCCAATGCGGCATCGCGGCGGACGTGGCGCACGCCAACACCCTTGCGGTGCCACACTTCTCCCACGACATCGGCGTTACCCTGCCGGCCGGCGCGGCGATCGACAACCCCATCGACCTCGCCGGCGCCGGCGAGCAGGACATCGCCAACTACGCCCGGATCGTCGAGGCAACACTGCGTTCCGACGACATCGACGCGGCCGTGCTCACCGGCTACTTCGGCCGCTACGGCATGGACATCCCGACCCTCGGTGACCTCGAAGTCGCCACCGCGCAACGAATCGGCGACGCCGCCCGGTCCAAACCGGTGATCGTGCACTCGATGGGCCCGGACAGCGCCACCGCCCACGCGCTGTGGGCCGCCGGCGTGCCGACCTACGACCGCATCGAGGCAGCCCTCTCCGCACTGAAGGGCCTCGCCACGTTCACAAGGTCCACCGAACCACCACTCCCCTACCAGGCACACCCTATCGGCACCCTTTCCGACGGCTACTGGGCCACCCGCCAGCTGCTGACAGAAGTCCCCTTCCCCAAGGGATTCCTCGTCCGCAGCCGCGAGGACCTCACCACAGACCTCACCCCTCCCTACGTCCTCAAGGCCAACTGGCTGGAGCACAAGAGCGACGCCGGCGGCGTCCGAATGGGACTGTCCACATTGGCCGATGCCTACGACGAGATGGTCGCCAGGCTCGGCCCCGGCGAGTACGTCGTCGAGGAGCAGGACACGCGCCCGGACACCGTCGAGATCCTCATCGGCATCCGCCGCGACCCGGACTTCGGCCCGCTGGTCGTGGTCGGCGCCGGCGGCACCGAAACCGAGCTGCACCAGGACATCGCCACCGAACTGGCACCGGTCTCCCCCGCCACGGCGAGGAACATGCTCGAACGCCTGCGCTGCGCGAAGTTGCTGCACGGCTGGCGCGGCCGCCCGCCCGTGGACATCGACGGCCTGGCCGAGCTGGTGCACCGCGTGTCGGTGCTGGTCGCCGCCTCGCCGCTGGTCGGCGAGCTGGAGCTGAACCCCGTCCGGGTCGGTCCCGACGGCCCCATCGCCGTCGACGCCCTCATCATCCCCACCGCACGTCAGGAGCGCGCATGACCATCCATTTCCCGGCCTGGCCCCTGACCGACGAGCAGCAGCAGATCATCAAGCTGTGCCGGGACTTCGCCGCGCGGGAGATCCGCCCGCGGGCGCGCGAGGTCGACGAGGCGGACGTGGTGACGCCGGTGGACCTGTTCGCCAAGGCGGCCGAGGTCGGCATCACGGACTTCATGCTGCCCGAGGAGTACGGCGGAGGCGGCTTCACCGACGTCTTCACGCAGTGCCTGGTGCAGGAGGAGCTGTGCTGGGGCGACCCGGGCATCGGCAACCTGGTGTGCTCCAACGGGTTCTTCGCCGACCCGATCCTGGTGCTGGGCACCGAGGAGCAGAAGCGCCGCTGGCTCACGCCACTGGCCGGCCCGAATGCCCCGATGACGGCGCTGGCCACCACCGAGCCGGACGCCGGCTCGGACGCCGCGTCCATGATCACCAGCGCCCGCCGGGTCGAGGGCGGCTACGTGCTCAGCGGCCAGAAGGCGTGGATCTCCAACGCCGGCACGGCGCAGTACTACGTGGTGTTCGCGAAGACCGACACGAGCCTGCGTAGTGCCGGGGTGTCGGCGTTCCTGCTGCAAAAGGAAACGCCGGGCCTGCGGTTCGGCGAGCCGATGCGCAAGATGGGGCAACGGGCCATCGTCTGCCGCGAGATCTTCTTCGACGACGTGTTCGTGCCGGAGCACGACCGGCTCGGCGAGGAGGGCCGCGGCTTCCACGGCCTGATGGGCACCTTCGACATCTCACGGGTGGTGCTCGGCGCGGCGGCGGTCGGCGCGGCGCGCGCCGCGTACGAGTTCGCGCACGACTACGCCAAGACCCGTCGGCAGTTCGGCAAGCCGATCATCGAGCACCAGGCGGTCGCGTTCCGGCTGGCCGACATGGCCACCCGCATCGAGTCCGCACGATTGCTGGTGCACCACGCGGCCCGCCGGATCGACGCCGGCCACCGGGTCACCGGCCTGGCCGCGATGGCCAAGCTGACCGCCTCCGAGACGGCCATGTTCGTCACCTGGGCGGCCGTGCAGACGCTAGGCGGCTGGGGCTACTCGCGGGAGTACCCGGTGGAGCAGTGGATGCGGGACGTGAAGCTGGAGGAGATCGAGGAGGGCACGTCCGACATCATGCGTCTGGTGATCTCCCGCAACCTCGGCTGACGGGCCAGTTATCTATACTCAGGGTCACACCCGCGGGGAGGAGTGACCGTGCCGCGTCCCAGCGTCGAGGCCGAACGCAAGGCGCAGATCCTGAGCGCGACCTGCGCGGTGATCGCCGAGTCCGGCATCCACGACCTGCGGCTGACCGACGTCGCGAAGCGAGCGGGCGTCAGCTCCGGGATCATCCACTACTACTTCGCCAGCAAGCAGGCGCTGCTGCACGCGGCGTTCGAGCACAACTTCCGACACTCGCTCGAGCGCCGCGCCGCCGTGCTCGCCAGCGGCGGCGACCCGCTGGAGCTGCTGGTGCAGCTGGTGGAGTCGTACGCGCCGTTGGACCCCGAGAGCGTCGCGGCGTGGCGCGTGTGGGCGGAACTGTGGGTGCACGGCCTGCGTGAGCCGGAGCTCCAGGAGCTCAACGAGAGCATCTACGGCGACTGGCGGCACACCGTCGTCGCCCTGGTCCGGGACGCGCAGGACCAGGGGCTGATCGAGGACGGGGATCCCGTGCTGGTGGCCAACACCGTCGTCGCGATGATCGACGGGTTGGCCATCCAGGTGCTGCTCGGGTCGCGGAACATGACGGTGGAGCGGATGCGCGCCACCTGCCGGGCCTACCTCGCCGGGCTGGCTCCGGACCGGCGGAAGAACGCCGGCGTCACGGCCTGACCGACCAGCAGCGCGCCGACGCCGATGACGAAGATGCCGCCGATCTGCCGGTGCGGCGGGAACGGCAGCGTCCACGAGGTGGCGCTGTTGGCCGGATCCCAGTCGTTGCGCAGGCTCCACATGCCGGCCCCGAACAGCACCAGCCCGCCGATCGCCGGCAGCACCGCCCGCCACGACCGCCGGTGCACTCGGGCCGCCGTGATGCCGGTCAGTCCGTAGTAGAGGGCGATCATCAGTCCGCACGAGGAGACGGCGTCGCCGATCACCTGTCCGTTGCTCACTACACCCTGATCAGGCACGCGATGCGCCGCTGGTGACCGGTGTCCGCGCAGTGGGCCGGGCGAGTCCGCGCCACCCCGTCGCGGCCGCGAGGATCATCGCGATGCCGGCGACCCCGAACCCGAGCCGCGCGTCGGTCACACCGCCGACCCACCCGATGAACGGGCCCGTGACCACCGAGAATCCCGGCAGCGCCATGCCCCACACGGCCATCACCCTGCCCCGCATGCCCGGGTCGGATTCCAGCTGCACCAGCGTGTTCGCCAGCGAAATGAACCAGATCGAGGCGCACCCCGTCACCGCGACACCCACGAACGCCAGCGTCACCGTTGGGGCGTAAGCGGTTGCCAGGATCGCCACGCCCGTCGCGACGGCCAGCACCGCCACGCGGAGGCCGCTCGGCCGGCTCGGACCGGCCGCCGCCAACAGCACGCCGGGAAGCGAGCCGATGCCGAAAGTTGCCATCATCAGGCCGAAACCCGTGCCGTCGAGGTGGAAGATGGCCGTGGTGAAGGGCGTCAGCGGCACGTTGAGGGAGAAAAGCATGCCCGAGGCCGCCGCCAGCAGCACGCAGACCCGGATCGTCGGATTCCGCCAGACGTAACGGAGTCCGCCGATCTTCTGGGTGTGCGGATGGGTGACGGTCTTCGTCTTGTGCCGCAGCACCACGATCAGCGGCGGCAGGAACGACGCCGCGTTCAGCGCGCAACACGCCCAGACGCCCCACAGCCCGAGCGCCGCGCCGCCGATCGCCGGGCCGAGGATCCGCGAGCCGTTCACCACGATCTCGTTCAACGCCACCGCGTTGCTCACCCGGTCGGCTCCGACCAGGTCGATCACGTACACCTGCCGCGCCGACGCGTCGGCCGCGCTCACCGTGCCCGAAATCGCCGCGATCGCGTACAGCATCCACATCTGCTCGGCGCCGGTGGCGGTGAGTACGGCGAGCAGCCCGGACAGCGTCGCCAGGAGGGTCTGCGTGACGAGCAGGACCCGCCGCGGCCCGATCCGGTCCACCAGCGCGCCGGCGTAGGAGCCGAACAGGAACAGCGGCACGAAGGTGCAGGTCGTCATCCAGCCGACGGCGATGCCGCTGTCGGTGAGCCGGTACACCAGCACCGACACCGCGACGCCCTGCGTCATGGTGCCCGAGGCGGACAGCACCGAGCTGAAGAACCACTGCCGGAAAACCGGTTCCCGCAACGACTGGAAGCGGCCGCCCATGCATCCCCCCTTGTGGTGTCCCCAGCACGCTATCTCAGTACCGCAAGGCATATTGCGTGGGCGATTCACCGAACATCTTGGTGAAATCCCGCACGAAATGCGCCTGATCGGCGTACCCCAGCTCGGCGGCCAGGCCCGCCCAGTCGATCACCGCGCCCTTGGCCAACCGCTCGGTGACCTCGTGCAACCGGTAGCGCCGGATCACCCATTTCGGATTGATGCCCACGTATTCGGCGAACAGCCGCTGCAATTGACGGATGGTCGTGGACCGCATCGTCACCAACTCGTCCACCCGGGTGATCTCCGGCTTGGCGGCGATCAGAGCCACGATGTCGGCGGCCTCCTCGGCCCGGGGATCGGGCTCGGCGGGCAGGTGGCGTCTGAGCACGTCCTCGACGGTGTCCACGCTGAGAACATCCGGGGCGAAGACGTCCGCGCCGAAGATGTCGGCCGCAGGGACGACGCGATCGGTGATCGTGGCGACCGAGCCTTTCAGGAACGGACGGAAGCCGCCGGGGCGGAACGCCACGCCCAACACCTTCCGGTCACCCTCCAGCACGCGGATCCCGTACGAGCTGGCCACGCCAGTGACGACGGCCGTTCCGTCGTCGGCGACGGTCAGGTTCACCCGCGGGTACGGCACGATCTTCTGCCGGTACGGCTCCGCGTAGGACCAGCTGACCACCCAGTAGTGGTCGACGTAGGCGGCGAGGTCCGGGGACGGCTGCGGGAAGTCGTGGGTCTGGAACCGCCGCCACGCGCCGCGCAGCTCCCGCTCGTCCCGCTCAGCCGCGGCGGGCGAGGTCTTCCTTGCTGCCGTTGGGCATTCCCCGTCCGACTTCGACATACCGGCGCAGGCTCTCCATGAAGTGGTTCCAACCGCTGGTGCAGTCGGTGATGCAGTCCAGCTCCTCCGTCAGACCATGATGACGGAACCGCAGCTCCGACGCGCCGCCGTCGAGCGGGACGATGTCGAACGTCGGCCGCGTGCCGACCCAGTCGGTGAGGAACGGGCAGTCGGTCACGGTCCACCGCACCGAGGTCGGGCGGTCGGCCCGGTCGACCCGCATCACGCACGGCTGCGGCTGGTTGAAGCTGAACGCCAGCTCGCCGCCGGCCTCGCCGGATCCGGTCGCCGTGGTCCACCACGCCGTCAGGCCGTCGGTGGTGGTGAGGGCGTCGAACACCACGTCCGGCCCGGCCTGGACCGTGATCGTCTTCTGGTAGTCGGTCATCGTCCCGATTCCTTTCGCTGCTGTTGGATCGTCTCCGCGATCGTCTTGATGCGCCGCAGCCGGGCGTCCCAGGCCGCGCCGACCATCGCCAACTGCTCCACGGCCCGGGCGAACTGCGCCTCGTTGACGACGTAGCGCACCTCGCGGCCGTCCTTGTGCGACACCACCAGCTCGGCACGCTCCAGCACGCCGAGGTGCTTGGCCACGGCCTGCCGCGTGACCGGCAGCCGGTCGCTCAGGCTGGTCGCGGTGCCAGTGCCGGCGGCCAGCAGGTGGTCCATCAGGTGGCGGCGGGTCGGGTCGCCGAGGGCCGCCCACAGCTCGTCGTCGACGGTCATGACCGCGCCGCGTACGTCCGCAGCTCGGCGAGGTGCTTGTCCCAGCCGATGCTGTGCGAGCGGTAGTTCTCCTCCAGCACCGCCGCCTCCCAGCCGACCTCGCGGAAGCCCTCCTCGGTCAGCCGCAGCGTGGTGCCGCCGGCGGCCGGCGACAGTTCGAACGTCACCAGGAACGAGTTCGCCGGGGTCGGCGCCTCGCCCTCGGGCTGGCACCAGCGGAACACGAACCGTTTGGGGGCGACGGCCTCCACGACCTGGACCCGCACGACCGTCCCCGAGCCGCGCCAGGACATCGTGCCGTCGTCGAACCGCGCGTCCACGCCCCACCAGACGGCCAGGTGCTCCGGCTGCGTGATGACCTCGAAGACCACCTCCGGCGTGGCCTCGATGTGGATCTCCCGCTCGACGGTCCCGCGTTCCATGCCCGCTCCTCGCATCCGCAACCGATGGTTGCACTTTAGGCTCACAGGGGTCGAATGCGCAACCATCGGTTGCGTGTCGCGTTTGTTCAATACCGCCGAGCCGGCGGACGGTTGACTACGTCCATGCTGATCGAACGCGCTGCCGCACCGCTGCTGGACCTGATCCCCTCGCTCGCGGGGCACCCGGACGACCCCACGCCGTGCACCGAGTACACCGTCCGCCAACTGGTCAACCACCTGCTGATCTGGGGGCCGACGCTGGCCGGCGCGGGGAGCAAGCAGGACGTGCGGCCGCCGGCGGAGGGCACCGATCTCACCGCCGGCGACTGGGCCGCGGCGCTGGCCGAGTCGGTCAACGCCACCGTGAAGGCCTGGGGCGACCCGGCGGCCTGGGAGGGGTCGACCAGGATGGGGAGCGAGATGGAGATGCCGGCCGACCTGGTCGGGGGGATGATCGCCGGCGAACTCGTGGTGCACGGCTGGGACCTCGCCCGTGCGGCCGGCCGGGACCTGACCGTGGACACCGACGTCGCGGAGTACGTGGAGGTCGAGCTGGCCAAGACGGCGGAGCTGGGCCGGCAGATGGGCATGTTCGGCCCGGAGGTCGCCGTGCCGGCCGACGCCCCGGCGCTGCACCGCGTGCTGGCGCTGACCGGCCGCGATCCGCACTGGCACCGTGCGCCGGGGGCGGCGTCCCCGACACACGGCCTGCACGTCTAGATCACGATCACCAGCTGGCCTCGGGCGACGCCGGCCGGGAACGCGGCGGTGTGCATGTTGAAGTAGTACGCCGACGGGTTCTGCCGGACCTGGGTCAGCAGGGCGGGATCGGCGGTTACCGAGCCGGCGACGCCGGTGAGGGTCGCGGGCAACCCGGCCTGGGTGGCCGTGGCGAAGAAGGGCACGACGACCGGGCCGGGGGCGCCGGCGACCCCGGAGTGGATGTGCGCCGCGAACGGCGAGGCGATGCCCTGCCAGTGCAGTGCGAAGCCGACCGTGTTCGCGCCGACGTCGAACAGGCCGATGGCCACGCCGGTCGGCGAGCCCGGCGTCGGCACCTCGTTGGAACCACGGGCCAGGGCGGCGAGGTTGGGGTGGGCCATGAACTGTTGCATGTCAACGGAATGGTGCAGCTTGGCCAGCTGACCCCGCGCCGCGCCGGCCGGGAACAACGGGGTGTGGATGTTGACGTAGAAGCCGGCCGGGTTGGCGGCGATCGCGTCCAGCGTGGCGGCGTCGGACGTGGTGCAACCGGTCAGCGCGGAGATGCTCGCCGGCACCATGCCGGCGTAGAAGGGAATCTTCACCGGCCCGGCGGCGCCCGTGGCGCCGGCGTGGATGTGCGACGCGGTGGGCGTGGTCAGGTGCGACCAGCGCTCCGCGAAGCACACGGTGGTGCCGGTGACGCTGACGATCGCCGAGGCCTGGTCGGCCGGATCGGCGGCCGGGACCTCGTTGGCGCCGGCCAGCGTGGCGGCGTAGAAGACGGTCTGGGGTTGGGACTGTTCCGCTGCGGCCACTCCGCCGGTGGTGAGCGTGATACCGACGGCCAGGGCCAGCATGCTCGGCAGTGCACGTCTGAACATGGGACCTTGTCCTCCATGCGCGGCGACCGGATGTCGCCGACAGGACCGCCACGGATGCCGGGAACCGTTGGTTCACAAGGATCTTCGTTGACAATTGACGAGTACCTAGGTGACAGGCAGCAGTCCGCGGCCGATGGCGACGGTGACCGCGGCGGTGCGGTCCGACACCTCAAGCTTGTCGAAGATCCTGACCAGGTGGCTCTTCACGGTGGTCTCGCTGATGAACAGCGCCCGCCCGATGTCCGGATTGGACAGTCCACGTGCTACACAGCGAAGGACGTCGAGTTCGCGCGCGGTCAGGGGAACCGGTTCGGGTCGTCGCATGCGGTTGACCAGCCGGGACGCGACGGTCGGCGACAGCACGGTTTCGCCGCGGGCCGTAGCGCGGACGCCGGCGACGAGCACGTCGCGCGGGCTGTCCTTGAGCAGGTAGCCAACCGCGCCGGCGGCCACCGCGGCGAGGACGTCGGCGTCGTTGTCGTAGGTGGTGAGCATGAGAACCTTGGCGTCGGTGGTGGCGACGATGCGTTTCGTCGCCTCCGCACCGCCGAGGTCGGGCATCCGCACGTCCATCAGCACGACATCCGGCGCGAGATCGCCGGCCACCGCTACGGCATCGGCGCCGCTGCCACAGTCGCCGACCACCTCCAGGTCGGGCTCGGCGGCCAGCAGCGCGCGAACCCCTTCCCGCACAACGGGATGGTCGTCGACGATCAGCACGGTGATCAACACGGCAGCTCGACCACGACGGCGGTACCCTCTCCCGGTTCGCTGGTGACGGTGCAGCGGCCGCCGGCCTCACGGGCTCGCCGCCGTATCCCGTCGAGGCCGAAACCTCCTTCGGCATTGCGGAATCCCCGACCGTCGTCACATACGGAGACCTCCACCCGGTCGTCGTCCAGCCGCAGGCACACCCGGACCTTCGACGCCTCGGCGTGCTTGCGCACGTTGGCAAGGCACTCCTGCACCGCACGCAGCAGCACCACCTGCGCCGCCGTTGGCAGCGAACGGGGATCTCCTGCGACCTCGAATTCCGTTGCCACCGCGGCTTCCCGGCCGAATCGGGTCACCACCTCGCGTAGCGCATCGGCCAGCGAGGCGGCGGCCAGGTCCGGCGGCGTCATCGTGGCCACCAGGCAGCGCGCCTCGGCCAGGTTCCGGCGAGCGGTGACACGCGCCTGCGACAGTCGCAGCCGAGCCTGTGGGGCGTCGGTGTCGAGGTCCACGTCGGCCGCGTCGAGCAGCAGCAGGATGCTGGTGAACCCCTGGGCGAGGGTGTCGTGGATCTCGCCGGCCAGCCGCTCCCGTTCCACCAGCGCACCCCGTTCGCGGTTGGCCGCGGCCAGTTCGGCGCGGGTGGCGAGCAGCTCGGCGACGGTCGCGGCCTGGGTGCGGTTGCGGTCCAGGACCGTGCGTATCCAGGTGGCGATGGCCAGTGCGAGGATCATCCCACCGAGGGCGGCCGCCAGCGACGCGACGACCGAGTTCTCGTTCAGGCCGAGGTGCCAGACGAAGATCAGAGACACCATGGTCATCGTCAGGGTGGTCGCGGCCATGGCTTGACGGGCCGGCAACAGCGTCCAGACGTGCGGGTACAGCAGGAGAAGCATGATGGCGCCCAGCGGGGACGCGGTGAACATCAGCACCGTCAGCGGGACGGCGCCGACCAGGTAGCGCACCGCCGCGCCGGTTTCCCTGGTGCGCAACGCTTCCCGGCCAGTTCGCCGGTACCACCAGTGCAGGGTCGCCAGCACGGCGATCGACGCGAACGGCCCCGCCGTGTCGATCGGCGCCGCTATCAGCATGGCCGTCCCCGTCAGCACGGTGAGCGCGTGCTGCACCTGGTCCCACATGGCGCGTCCGGCCGCCACTCGACCTCCCCAAGCGATCGATGCCCAGTATCGACCGGCTCATGGGTCTCGACATCGTCCGACCGGACCGGGTGCGACCGTCCAGTCGGCCGGCACCCGCGACCGTCCGGCCGATGGTGCCGGCGTTGCCGTTGGCGCGGCGAGGATTCGGATGGTGAAAGCCCTTTCCTCATCGGAGGTGTCCATGCAGCGAAGACTTCGATGGCTCGCGGCCGTGGCGGTTGCCGCCGCGGCAGTGGCCGTTCCCGTGCAGGCGGCCGCGGCCGGCACGCCGTACTCGGCGCTGCTGAGCCGGCTGAGCCCGTCCGATCAACAGCTGATGCGACAACAGGTTCCCCTCGCCGACGCCGGCTCCGCCGTCGACTCCGCGCTGCGCGGGGATCGGGCGCATTACGCCGGCGTGTCGATCTCGCCAGAGAACCGGCAGGTCGTCCTCTACTGGCACGGGGCGGCGACCCCGGCCATGACGACGGCTGTGCAGCGGGCGAAGAGGGAGCTGGGCGGAGACGGCGAGCTGGTCGTCCGCGCCGCCCGGTACTCGCAGGCACAGCTCGACGCCGAGGCGAACCGTCTTGTCGGCGGGCGGGTCGACGGCGGCACCGTCGTCGTGGCGGCCGCGCGGCCGGACGCCAGCGGCCTCGATCTGACGGTGACGCGGGAGGGCACCGCCAGTTCGCCGGTCGTCAGCGCGGTGGACACGTCGGTGGTCTGGGGCTCCGCGCCGGTGCCCGATTTCGGCCGGTTCAACGACACCGCCCCGTACAACGGCGGGGCGGCGATCGTCAACGCGTCCGAGGGGTTGGAGTGCTCGTCCGGGTTCACGGTGGCGAACCCGTTCGGGCAGCGGTTTCTGCTGACCGCCGGACACTGCGGCGTGGTCGGCGCCCAGTGGCAGACGGCCGGTGGTCAGGCGATCGGCACCACTCCGTTGACGGTGCCGCAGCGTGACGTGGAGCTGGTGTCGACGTCGTCGGCCGAACCGGACATCTACAACGGTGGGCCGGATCCGTCCGGGCAGGGGCTCGGGGAGTCTTTGCTGGGCATCTCCGGCGCCCGGCGGACGCTGGCCGGGGAGATGATCTGCCAGCTCGGGGCGTTCTCCGGGCCGCGGTGCAACATCCAGATCCTCAGCCATGCCACCGTCAACATCAACGGCGTGAACATCCAGGAGATCAAGGCCCGGACGCGGGACGGGTCGGAGGGTATCGGGCAGGGCGACAGCGGCGGTCCCGTCATCACGCTGGGACCACCCGGATTCGTGATCGCGCTGGGGATCAATTCGGCGGAGGACCTCAGTCACGGGGTGGCGTGCGTGGGCGTGCCGATTGCTGGGCGGCTGTGCAGCACCCAGATGTTCTTCAACGACATCGCGGACATTCAGCCGGCGACGGGGACGGCGGTGGTGATCGCGCCGACGTCGTAGCGGGGTTGGGGGCTGGGGTTGGGGGCCGAGTGGGGGTGGCCTTGCGCTGGTGGGAGGCTTCTGTTGACTGCCATAGCCAGTCACTCCCACCGGTCACCTTTGCCGACCAGTTTCGGGTGACCGCCGTAGCCGGTCACTCCCGCCGGTTATGGTGGTCCTGGGGTGCTGGTTCGGGGCGGTGCCTCCGTGGAGGTTGTCCGGGGGCGTCGTGAGGGCGTCTTCCCGTTGTCTCGACTGGCGGCCAGATGTTCCGGGTTTCACTTTGGCGCCTTGACGGAATTCTCGTCGTTGCCTACGCGGGGATTTTGTGTGGAGCCTCTGGACGACGGCTTTGAGGGGCATCTCCGGGGCAGGCTACGCCTGCCCCTCACGCCGACAAGCTTAAGCCATCGTCCCCCTCCACACAAAATCCCCACTCAAGCCGTTCGTTGCCGGTCGCGTTGTTCACGGCGGTCGCCGGCGATTATGCATGAAACTCGATTCACCCGTTGGTGATTCGAGTTGGATCTTGTAGGCGAGTATTCTTAGAGGTATGAAACTCACCCGAGAGTTGGAGAGAGCGGAGCCCAGCGGGGCCATGCTCGATCTCCTCGCGGGGCTCGATCTGGACGCCCTTTCCGCCGACGAACGGGTCACCGTCACCATTCTCGCCCGCAAGATCAAGGCCTTCGCCGACTACGTGGAGTTGACTGTTCTGCGGGGTGTCGAGGACACCGCCGAGCTGGCCATGGCCATCACCGAACCCGAGCAGACCGTGGCCCGCCGCAAGGAGTTGACCCAGGACCTGCAGACCCTGCCCCGCCTGATGAACCAGTTGCGGCAGGGGCGCCTGGACCTGCGCCGGCTCGAAGCGGTCCGCGATCGGGTCCGCAACCTGCCGTCCGTGGCACTCATCGCCGAGGTCGAAGACACCCTGCTCGACATCGCCCCAGGACTCACCCACTCCCAGTTGAGCCGGCGGACCACCGCCCTGGTCGCGCAAGCCGACCCCACCGGCTACGAACAACGCCACCAGAAAGCCAAGTCCGACCGTCGCGTGGAGATCCGGCCACTCCCGGACGGCATGGCCCACCTCACCGCCGTGCTGCCCGCCGTCGACGCCCGCATGATCCACGACCTGCTCTGCGCCGACGCCAAAGACCTCCCGAAGGACGATCGCACCACCGACCAGAAACGCGCCGATGCCTTCCTGGACCGGTTCCTGGGCAACGTTGGGAAGCGCGATGTCCAGGTCCACGTCACCATCTCGATGGAGACCCTGATGGGGTTGACCGAAGACCCCGCCCTACTCGACGGCTACGGCCCCATCTCAGCGGACACGGCTCGCGAACTCGCCATGGACGGCATCTGGCGGGCGATCCTGCTCGACGAACACGACCACGCCGACACCATCGGCAAACACACCTACCGCCCCGGCCGCCGCCTCAAAGAACTCGTCGGCGTCCGCGCCGGCAGTGTGTGCTCCGCACCGGGCTGCACCCGACCCATCCAAGAAGGCGACCACGTCACCCCCTGGCCAAAAGGCCACACCACACTCCCCAACCTCAAAGGCCTCTGCACCCGCCACCACCACCTCAAACACGACACCCACAAAGCCACCGTCGACAACGACGGCACCCTGCACTGGACCACCCCACACGGCCGCACCTACACCACCACACCCCACAACTACTGACCGGCCCGGCGGCCCAAAGCCCCACACACCAGCAAGCCGCCCCCATCGCCCCACCAGACCTCCGCCCCACCGGGCCACAGACCCACACACACCGGCCAGCCACCCCCATCGGGGCCGCCGCCCCCTCGGACCAGCCCTATCGCCCCACCGGGGGCCACCACCCCGCCCGACCTCCGCCCAGCCGGACCCCACCCAGCCGGGCTCCAGCCCGCCGGATCTCCGCGCCACCCAACCTCCGCCCAGCCGGACCCGGCCCGCCGGACCACCGCACCACCGCCCCGCCGGACCACCGCGCCACCGCGCCACCGCCCCGCCAAGCCACCGGCCAGCCACCCCACCGCCAAACCGGGCCACCCCCCACGACCCCATTCCCACCACCCAACCACCCCAATACCACCCCCACATTCCTTGACAATTCCACAGCGAACCGAAAATTCGCCAGCACACCACCGGAAACTACCGCCTCGGGTCGATTTTGTGTGGAGGTGGACGATGGCCTAAGCTTTCCGCGCGAGGGGCAGGCGTAGCCTGCCCCGGAAAGGCTCCTCGAAGGCCATCGTCCAGAGGCTCCACACCAAATCGACCCGAACCACGCCACCCTAAAAAGGGCCACACCCTCCCCCAGAACCACCCAGAACCCCAGCATCACAAAAACACCGCCACCCTCACCACAAACGCCCAGAAAAACACCACCCAGCCGCCCCCAAATAAACCGCAAATCCAATGCCGCCACCACACTCAAACCCTCGAACCACACCGCCAACAACGCGCCCCCGGCCCAAAGACCCGTACCCGCCGCCCACACCACCACACGCCGGCCTCGCTCGAACCGAAGACAGCAGCCGAGCTGGGGCCTGAGCTCCCCGACCACCCTCCCGTCGTCCGTCACGGACATCGCCGACCCGCTGGACCGCCTCCGCGGACGCCCGAATGTCCAGAACTGACAACTCGCGCCGTTTTCCTTGACACCACGGGTGATCCAGTCCACGGTTCGGGTCGTTTGTGGACCGAACCCGTGGAGGAAGACCATGCGGCATACCGCCGTGGCCGTGCTGTCCACGTCCCTGCTCCTGCTGACGACGCTCACGACGCTGGCAACCACCGCCGGCACCGCTTCCGCGCAGCCGACCACCTCGTCGGACGCCTTCAACAGCCTCACCGTCGAGAGCCACCCCGACTGGATGGCCGGCCTGCCCGCCCAGACCGGCATAAACGCCCTCACCATCCCCGGCACGCACGACACGATGGCCATCCACGGCGGCTGGGCGCCGTGGGCGTACGAGGCCCAGGAGGATCACGGCGACAGCGGCGCCACGCTCGACGCCCAGCTCAACGCCGGCGTGCGGGCGATCGACATCCGGGTGCGGGTGGTGAACAACGACACCGCCTTCGCCATCCACCACACGGACGTCTACCAGAACGCCAACTTCGACGACGTCCTGACGCACGCCCGCAACTTCCTGTCCGCGCACCCGGGCGAGACCGTGCTGATGGACCTGCACGGCGAATGCGACGGCGACTCCACCGAGGGCGGCAGTGGCAGCAGCTCGGTCGGGCACTGCGCCGACGACCCGTCCAACATCACCCAGGCCGACCGCACCCGGATCTTCGACGGCTACGTTTCCCGCTACCCCGGCCTGTTCTACGCACCCACGGTGACCGGCAACAGCACCGCCGACATGCCGACCCTCGGCCAGGCCCGCGGGCACATCGTGCTGACGACGTTCACCGGCCCGCGCGGCGGAATCTACGGCGGCTACGGCCTGACCCAGCTGACGACCGGGGACTACAACCAGTACGTCGAGAACGACTGGACGCAGTGCAACACCGACTCCAAGTGGGGCGAGGCGCAGGCCAACATGGTCAAGGCCAACGCCTCGAACGCGATGTACACGACCTACCTCTCCGCGAACTGCACGCCGCTCGGGGCGGGCCCGGCCGACGTCGCCGGCGCGGTGAACCCGCGCGCCGTCGACTTCCTCAACAGTGGTGCCACGAACCACGTCGGCGTGGTGCTGACGGACTTCCCCGGCCACGCCCTGATCGCGGCCCTGATCCGCCAGCAGTCCTACCAGCAGGTCGTGGCGGTGCCGTCCGGGCTCGCGGGCAAGTGCCTTGACGACTACAACTCCTCCACCACGCCCGGCGCGACCGTGGATCTGTGGGACTGCAACGGAACCGGCGCACAGCAGTGGACCGTGATGCCGGACCGCACGCTGCGCACCGCCGGCCTCTGCCTGGACGTCACCGGCGGCGCGACCGCCAACGGCACGCACGTCGAACTCTGGACGTGCAACGGGGCCGCCAACCAGAAGTGGACCGGCGGCGCGAACGGCTCGCTGGTGAGCGTGGCCTCCGGCAAGTGCCTCGACGACCCCGGCGCCTCCACCGACAACGGCTCGCAGCTGATCATCTGGGACTGCAACGGCGGCGCCAACCAGCGGTGGACCCTGCCCTAGAAAGTCCACTATGGATAGTGACGATTCGGTCAATCCGCTGAGCTACCACGCAATACCAGGGCGGACCACCGCGACCGGTGGTCCGCCCGCGCAGGGCGTTCACAGTTGACAGCCCTTGACGGCGGTCGGTGGTCTAGTCCACTTTCGGGGTGGTACTCCACCGCCGCCGTTGGAGGGAACACATGCCGTCCCTGTCACGCACCCGCCTCGGCATCGCGGCGGCCCTCGCGGCCGCGATGACCGCCCTGCTCACCGCCGCCCTGCTGACCACCGCCGCGCCGAATGCCACCGCGGCCACCAACCTCGTCGCCGATCCCGGCTTCGAATCCGGCCTCACCGGCTGGACCTGCGACGCCGGCACCGCGACCGTGGTGTCCTCGCCGGTGCACGCCGGCACGAAGGCGCTCTCCGGCACGCCGTCCAGCGCCGCCGACGCCCAGTGCACGCAGACGATCAGCGTCGCTCCGAACAGCGCGTACACCCTGACCGCGTTCGTCCAGGGCTCCTACGTCTACCTGGGCGCCACCGGAACCGGCGTCAACGCCAGCACCTGGACCGCGTCCGCGCCGTCGTACCAACAACTCAGCACCACCTTCACCACCGGCGCGTCGACCACGAGCGTCACGGTGTTCGTGCACGGCTGGTACGGCCAACCCGCCTACTACGCCGACGACGTCAGCCTCACCGGCCCGGCCGGCACGCCGCCGACGAGCACCACCGACACCACCACGACGACCACCACGGTCACGCCGCCGCCGAACACCGGCTGGACCCACCCGGTCTACCTGATGCCGCTGGACAACAACCCGCCGTCGATCAGCGCCATCGTCGCCGGCTCGGGCGAGAAGGAGTTCAACCTCGCCTTCGTGCTGGACTCTGGCGGCTGCACGCCGGCGTGGGACGGCAGCAGCACCCAGCTCGTCAGCAACGACACCGCGGTGGCCGGGCAGATCAACGCCATTCGCGCGGCCGGCGGCGACGCGGCCGTCTCCTTCGGCGGCTACAACGGCACCGAGCTCGGCACCACCTGCGGCAGCGCGGCCGCACTGGCCGCCGCCTACCAGCAAGTGATCACCAAGTACCAGCTCAAGCACGTCGACTTCGACTACGAGAACGGCGCTCTGGACGCCAACACCGCCGTCCGCTTCGGGGCCATCGCCACCCTGGAGCGCAACAATCCGAACCTGGTGGTGTCGCTGACGATTCCGATGACCACCGTCGGCTTCCCGGGCAGCGGCACGGACGAGATCCGCGCCGCGGTCGCCGCCGGCGCGCGGCTGGACATCGTCAACATCATGGACTTCGACACCGGCCTCACCAGCGGCACCGAGGTGGCGCAGACCGAGAACATCGCCACCACAGCGGCCTCGCAGCTGGCCTCCATCTACGGCTGGAGCACCGCCACCGCGTGGGCGCACCTGGGCCTCCAGCTGATGAACGGGCACAGCGACCAGCCCAGCGAGCTGTTCACCCAGGACACCTTCACCCAGCTGCTGTCCTTCGCGCAGGCGAACCATCCCGCCTGGTTCTCCTACTGGTCGGTCAACCGGGACTTCCAGTGCCCGGCGGGCGTGCCCGAGAACTGGGCGCCCGGCACCTGCAGCAACATCACGCAGGCCGCCTACGACTTCACCAAGATCATCGTTCGGTACTGACACCCCTGCGAGGCAACGATGAAACTCTTACGTCCCAAGGCGGCCTGGCCGGCGGCGGCTGCCGGGCTGTTGCTCACCGTCGGTTTGGTCGGCTATGCCGGCGCAGCCAACAACACCGTCGCCACACCGGCGGCAACGGGCTTCGGCGTCGCGCCGTACGTGGACATGACCAACAACCAGGAGCCGATGCTGAACGCCGCGATCAGCGGCGCCGGCCTCAAGGCGTTCACCGCCGCGTTCGTGATCGGCAGCGGCTGCACCCCGATCTGGGGTGACACGCTGCCCGTCAGCAACGACCCCACGGTGAACGGTGAGATCAGCGCGGCGGTGTCGTCCGGCGCGCAGGCGATCGTGTCCTTCGGCGGCGCCGGCGGCGTCGAGCTGGCGCAGTCCTGCACCAACACCAGCTCGCTCACCGCGGCGTACCAGTCGGTGATAAACACCCTGCACGTCAACCACATCGACTTCGACGTGGAGGGTGCGTCGATCGCCGACCCGACCTCGATCAACAACCGCTTCGCGGCGATCAAGAACCTGGAGAGCGCCAACCCCGGGCTCGTGGTGTCGGTGACGATTCCGGTGCTGCCCAACGGTCCCGACAACAACGGGCAGACCTTCCTCCAGTCCGCCAAGAACGACGGCGCGCGCATCGACCTGATCAACATCATGACCATGGACTACTACGGCTCCTGGGACAGCAACCCGCAGATGGGGTCGTACGCCACCCAGGCCGCCACCGCCACGCTGAACGTCGCCCGCGGCCTCTGGCCGTCGGACACCTACGGCAACATCGGCATCACGCCGATGATCGGCCAGAACGACGACGCCGCCGAGGTGTTCAGCGAGAACGACGCGCACACCGTGGTGAACTTCGCCAATGCCAACGGGATCGGCCGGCTCGCGTTCTGGTCGGTCGACCGCGACCAGCCGTGCGGCGGCGGCGTGAGCGGCCTGCCGTCGTGCACCAACATCAGTCAGTCCAAACTGGACTTCAGCAAGATCTTCGACGGCTTCAACGGCGGGGGCGGCACCACGCCGCCGACCACCACCACGACAACGACGACCACCACGACCACCCCGCCGACGGGGTGCAACGGGATCGCCGCGTGGAACGCGAACACCTCCTACGTGCCGGGCAACGTCGTCTCCTACAACGGGCACAAGTGGACCGCGACCTACTGGTCGACCGGCGTGACGCCGGGGTCGGCGATCGCCTGGAACATCTGGCAGGACAACGGCGCCTGCTGAGCACGTCTTGCAACTCGGGACTCAACTGAAATTACGATTTCAGTTGAGTCCCGACTGCGAGATCAGCACAGGCAGCATCCCAATCTTGGCGAGATCACCTCAAGCATTCGCCACGGATCCGACGTCCCGGTTATTGATCCGGGGCCACAACGAATCGCGAGGTCAAAGAATTACCGACCTGACGCACTAACACCATGCAGCGGTCTGATACCTCACCCCCGACAGTTGTGTCACAGCCCGCATGCACACCCGAACGTCGTTGGTCGTTCGTTGGGCGTCGGTATAGTTCCGCCCTCCCGCCTGAATGGTACGCCTGTCGCACTGTATCCAGGTCTTGCCTCCGTCACCGGAGATTTCGAGCCACACGACGTCGCCGTCGTGCGCACTGGTCAGACGTGCCCATGCGTGCTGCACACCACTGATGTCCCCCTGACGGAGTTCCAGCGTCCTCCCCTCCACGACCGCGGACTGGACGTTCGACTTGTTGACCGCATTAACAGGATCAACCATTCCCGCACACGACACCTGAACGGACATGTTCCTCCTCGTTCCTTCACGCAGTTGTGAACGCCTCTCCAAGGAAAACCACGGCCTGGTCGCAACAGTGCAGTCGTCCGGCCAGTCGCGTCCCACCCAAAGGCGCGAACCGGTTCCTTCGCCCTTTACGCCAACGGTCAACCCTCGCCAGTGTCGCGCCCTCCATGGGCCGTCCGGAAGGGGCCATGGAGCTGCCACTCACTCATTCCGAACGCGCCGACTCACATGAACGTCATCGGAACCATTTCAGCGACCAACGCGATCGCCCCCGGTACCCGCTTCGTCGCCCCGTCCGGCGCGGTCGGAGAGACGCTGGCCACATCGCCGACCTTCCGGAAATTCGTTCACGGACGGTGCCGTTGACCTGGGTGGACGAGGGAGGCGGCGATGGCGGCTATCGAGTGGACTCACGAACACCGGCCGTTCGTCTTCCCGTGGCGTGCGGTGCTGCACTGGGCCGTCGTCGGGGCCGCGCTGGGGTGGGTGGCGTGGCGGATCCCCGGTATGGTCGCCCAGTTCACCGACACCGGCGTGCACGTCGACCACGTGCAGTGGGGTTGGCTGCTGGTGGCGGTGCTGAGCGGCGCCGGGGCGCTCGCGGCGTACGGAGAGCTGCACCGGCAGCTGCTGGTCGTCGGCGGCGTCGACGTGCCGGCGAGCACGGTTCAGGGCATCAACTTCGCGCAGAACGCGGTCTCGACGACGGTGCCGGTGGTCGGCGGCGCGGGGTCGCTGGGTTACGGCATCACCCAGCTGCGCAGGCGCGGCGTGAACGGGCCGGTCGCGGCCTGGTCGGTGCTGATGGCCGGCCTGATCACCACCGTCACGCTGATCGTCATCGGCTCACTGGGGCTGGCCATTGCCGGCGAGATCCCGTCCGGCGTGGCGGTCCCCATCGCGTTGATCGTCGGTCTCGGCACCGCCGGGTCGTGGCAGCTGCTCACGCATCCGGCAGTGCTCCGGCGCGGGGTCCACGCGGTGCTGCGGATCGCTCCTCGTAAGTGGGCGAACCGCGCCGAGTCGTCGGCGCTGGCGCTGTCCGAGAACGTGGCTTCGCTGCGCCCCAGCGGGCGGCAATGGCTGGCCCTGGTCGCAGTGGCCCTGTTGAGCTGGGTCCTGGACTTCGTGACGCTGGTCGCCAGCGTCCTCAGCGTGGACGTCGACATCCCGTGGGCCGCGCTGGTCGTCGGCTTCCTGATCGTGCAGGGCAGCATCGCCCTCCAGATCCTGCCCGGCGGCGCGGGCCTCGCCGAGACGGGCCTGCTCGGCGTGCTGCTCAGCGCCGGCATCGCCGCCGCCCCGGCCGGCGCGATCGTCCTCTTCTACCGCGCCATCACCTGGCTGGGCCTGGCCGTCATCGGCTGGGTCGTCTACGCCCTGCTCCCCCACCTGCGCCGCCGCGACGAGCTCCAGCCGGCACTCGTCTGACGCCCGCCGGTCGTCCCTGCGTCAGCTCTCCTCGATGAACCACTCGTAACCGAACAGCAGCCCGAACACGCCGCTGGGCACGCGCACCAGCACCCGCATGATCGCGGACATCCGCCCGCTGCCGTAGACCTGCGACCGGTGCATGGCCAGCGCGGCCTGCTTCTGCGCGGCGAACTGCCGCACGGGGATCCGGTGGGTGATGGCCGACGACGGGCTGTACGCGGTGGCCAGGTCCTCGGGGTCGTAGCGGAAGGGCAGCCGGAGCTTGCGGATCACCGTGCTCACCCGCACCACGAGATCGCGCGGCATCGTCGCCTCCAGCACCCGGACCCCGCCGGCCAGCTCGGCCGCCCGCTTGCCGACGACGTGCACCTTGATGTGGTCGCGGTGCCGGTAGCCGCCATTGACGTCGTAGCTGAGCAGGAGGTCGGCGTTCTCCTCCCGGAGCAGCTCGGCCAGCCGTCCGGCCGCCTCCTCGACGTCGGCGCGGGCGAAGCGCTGGCGGTCCGGCGGGTCGGGGTAGAGCACCGGCCCGTGCCCGCTGTCGGCGTAGCCGAGGTGCTCGACCCGGTGCGCGCCCAGCACCTGGGCGCTCGCGCGCAGTTCGGCCATCCGCCGTGGCTGGCCCTCGTCGGCGGCGACCATCGAGTCCGTCGCGACGACGATCACCACGCGGTGTCCCTCGGCCGCCGCGCGGGCCAGCGTGCCGCCGGTCAGCAGGGCCTCGTCGTCGGGATGCGCGTGGAACGCCACCAGGGTCGCCATCGCGCCAGTCTGCCAGGCGTCACCATTCGGGCTCGGGCAACTCGTCCTCGAAGTCGCACGCCGCCACCGCCGGCACGCCGGCGGCCCACATCTGCCGCAACAGCGCCGTCACCAGGCCGACGATCGCCTGTTGGCCCTCCTGCCCGTCGGCGTACACGTCGACGAGGGTCGGCCAGTTGGGGAAGTCGTCGCCGAGCCGCTCGAGGCGCCGGTTGTTGTGGTGCGGCTCCACCGCCACGCCCGGCGCGGACGGCAGATCCGCCACCGCCGGCACCGGTCCCCGGAGATAGACCTGGCAGTACTCGTACCCCCAATGCCCCATCCGCACAGTCTAGATTCGACACCCGGCGGGTTTGGGCCGCGGTCGTAGAATCGACTCACCAGCGCTGCGCGTCTCAACCATGAGAGGTGGGGCAGCATGTTCTCGGAGCGAGTCGTCGAAAGGTATCGGTTCACCTGCGCCCGGTGCGGCGAGCACTCGGACGACGTCTTCCAGGTGACGCACGTGACCGACGCCGAAGGGGATCTGTTCTCCTACTACAGCCACGGCGGATTCCCCTGTGAGGCGCCGGTGGCAGCCGAGAACCTGTGTTCCGGCTGCCACTGCGGCCCCGTTCACGTGGAGATGCTCTCCAGCGCGCCCTGGCGCCCGGCCGAGGGCATCGTGCCCGGCGGCTGACCGCTAGCGCAGGCCCGGCAGGACCTGCGTGTGCTCGGCCCGGACCGCCCGCAACGCGTTGGGGTCGAGGCAAAGCAGCGCCAGGATGCTCGGCGCGATCTGGGTGGTTTCGACGCTCGCGTCCACCGTGCGGTGTCCGTGCACGCCCGCCCCGGAGACCACCAGCGCGACGTCGCGGTCGTCGGGCGCGGCCCCGCCGTGCTCGGCGATCTTCGACTTCTTGCCGGTGTAGACCACGCCGTACTGGGCGACGCCCATCAGGTCCGGCACCCGCGGGTCATTGGCGGCCGTGTGGAAGTACGACTGTCCGGTGTGGACCTCGGCCAGGCCGGACGCGGTGAACGGCTTGGCGGCGCCGGTGATCCCGTTGCCGGTGCCGTTCTGCGCGAGCAGGTAGTCCTTGGCGAACTGGAACGCGGCGGCGGAGCGGTCGTTGAGCCACAACAGCATCGCGTCGTCGTCGGTGGAGAACGCCACGAGGTCGCCGCTGCCGGGGTGGGCCGCCTTCCACGCCGCGTTCAGGCCGTCCAGGATCGGGCCGTCGGCGATGCGGGTCAGCGCGTTCGGGTCGGTCGGCGACTGGCCGTGCTTGGCCGAGAGGATCACCGTGGTCCGGTCGGCGAGGTGCTGCTTGGCCAGTTCCGTTGTCAGGGAACCGATCTCGGAATTCACGGAGTCCAGTGCGCTGGACAGCAGCGGGCCGGGCGTGCCGTCCGCGTTGTAGCCGCCGGCCGGCAGCTTCTGCGCGGTGGACACCGTCTGGAAGTTCATGCCGAAGACCGCCGGCGTGCCGACCCTGGTCGTGCCGGAGTGGTCGTAGCCGTCGATCTCGTTGCGCACGGCCAGCACCTTGTAGTGGTCGTACTGGCGGGTCGCGGTGTTGTCGGTGGTCCAGTCGCCGGCGCCGAAGTTCGAGTTGATCTCCGGCGTGAACAGGTCCTGCACGCCGTCGCCGGACGGGCCGTCCAGGATGTCGTAGGCGGCATGCTTGTCCGACCACGCGGTGCGCAGGCCGGCCGAGCGGGCCACCTCGAAGACGGTGTTGACCTTGAGGTACTGGTTGGGCAGCACCGGCTTGCAGGTCGCCGGGTCGACCGGCAGCTTCGACGCCTGGATCAGCGTCTGCGGCGTGCCGGTCATGCCGAGGATCGAGTTCGGCAGGCCGGCGAGGCCCTGGCCGGCGTCCAGCGCCGTCTTGTCCTTGTCCAGGTCCTCGGTGAGGTCGACCTCCGCGCCGGGCGTGGCGCCCTTGCACTCGGTGGTGCCGGCCGGCAGCAACGCGTGGTTGAACGTGTCGTCGTAGTAGATGCCCGTGGTGGCGGGATTTCCGCCCGTGAGCTGGCCGACCATACCCGGGAACGAATCGGACGGAACCGGCGTTTTCGCATGGCTGTAGTCGATTCCGCCGTGCACCAGCCGCGCCAGCGCCGAGGCCGGGTGCTGGCGGACGTACCAGGCCAGGTCGGTCGCGTGCAGGCCGTCCACCGAGATCAGCAGCACGTGGTGGTCCGGCGCCGCCGCCGAGGCCGGCCCCACCGCCGTCGCGCCCAGCAGTCCCGCCATCGAGGCGGCCAGTAACACCGTTCTCCGCATTCGCCCACTCCCGTCACCGGTTCCTCTACAGAGCCGTAGAAGTAGTAGGCGATGCGGATGAACGGCGCGTGAACCTGAGCTCAAGGGTCAGTCCTCGACAAGCCCCAGTCGCGCGGCGAGGTCGTCGATGAGCTCCGCCGGCAGGAGATCGGTACGGATGCCGATGCGGAGTTCATGATTGGGGACGACCTCGATGAGCAGGGGGCAGGCCATCTCCAGCGCGCCAACGTCGTCGATGGGCTCGGTGGCGCAGCCGGTGAGGCGCAGCGGGGTGCGGTCGTCGTCCTGGACGAGTAGGACCGGCAGGGTGCCGAGCACGGGGGCCAGGCCCGGAGTGGTCATGGCGACCTCGGTGAAGGCTAGGTCCTGGGCGGCGAGGGCGTCGGCGACGGTCCGGGCCTCGGATCCCGGCTGGAGGCGCAGGCAGAGGGGGTTGGCGCGGTAGGTGATGGCGGCGTCGAGCACGGGGTTGCCGCGGACGGAGACGGGGGCGAGTAGGGCGACGTCCTTGACGAACGACCGCAGGGCGTCAGCGACGGCGGCGACCAGCTCGGGGAAGGTGCCGGCGGCGAGGGGAGGAAAGCTGTGGAGCAGGGCGGGGCCGACGGAATGACCGGCGGGGATGTCGAGGCACGCGGGGAGGTCGGAGAGCTGGGAACGCCAGTAGCGGCGCTGGGCGGCGAGGTCGGTGGCGCCGAGGTGGCTGCGATGCGCGGCGGAGACCTCGGCGAGAGTGGGCGCGGGAACGGTCCATACGGGAGCGACGCCGCGAACCCGTGACGCGTACGCGGTGGCGAGGTCGTTGAGCAGCAACGAGCGGGAGTGGCCGTCGTAAGCGATGTGGTGCACGGCGATGCCGAAGGCGGTGCGAGATCCGTCGGAAACGGTCAAAGCACGCCAGACGCGGCCGGCGGCCAGCGACAGGGGCTCGTGCAGGTGCTTGGTGAGGCTGAGGACGGCGGCCTCGGCGTCGGGGGTAGCGGGCAGGGTGGCGAACTCGACGCAGCCGGGATCGCCGACGGTCACGGACGTGCGCTGGTAGCGGGCATGCAGGGTCTGATGCCGAAGGTGCACGTCGTTCAGCGCCGTCTCCAGGGCCTCGACATCGAGCGGACCGTCAACCCACCAGGTGAGCATGAGAATGTCGTTGCTGTCGACGTACGTGGCCTGGCCGGCGGTGAGCGGGAAGCGGTTGGAACGCGAGACGACGACGGGCCGGCGAGCGGCGGAGTCGATCCACGCGGCGAGGTCGGCGACGCGAGGGGTGCGGTAGAGCTGCGAGAGCGGCAAGGTGACGCCGGTGGCGGTGACCAGGCGCGTACAGATCCGCGCCAGCTCGAGGGAATTGGCGCCGAGCAGGGCGAGCGAGGTGTCGGCGGAGATGTCCGGGATGCCCAGGACTTGGGCGCAGGTGGAGGCGACCAGGGACCGAGTGTTGTCGGTGACGATCTCCACGGCGATCCGCGACGGGCCGCCGGCGAGCGCCTTGCGGTCGACCTTGCCGTTGCGGGTCAAGGGAATCGCGTCGAGGCGCTCGATCTGGCGCGGTATCAGGTAAGCGGGGAGGCGCGAGGCCAGCGAGGACCTCAACGCCGACGGGGACACCTCGACAGCGACAAAGCTGAGCCGGAGATCGGTGTAAGCGCCGTCGGGTCCCTTGATCGGCACGACGACGGCCTGCCGGATCCCGGGCACCTGCTCGGCGACACGCTCGATCTCGCCAGGCTCGATCCGGTGCCCACGCACCTTGACCTGCAGGTCGTTGCGCGCCACGTAGTGCAGCACGCCGTCGGCGGTGACGTAGCCGAGATCGCCGGTGCGGTACACCAGCTGCGGGCCGCCGGCCGTCTCCAAGGTGACGAACTGGCGGGCGGTCAGCTCGGGATCGTCGAGGTAGCCGAGGGCGAGGCCGTCGCCGGACAGGCACAGTTCACCGACCTGGCCCGGCGCACACGGCCGCGTGCCATCGAAGACGTGCACGTCGCTGTCGGTCACCGGCACACCGATCGGGACATCAGCCCTGGTGTCCTCAATGGACACCCGGCGGTAGGAGACGATGCCGGCCGATTCCACGGGGCCGTAGGCGTTGGTCAGGGTCATCGTCGGAAAGCGCTCCAGCAGGCGCCGGCAGTGCGCGTCGGAAGCCTTCTCCCCCACGATGAACGCGTACCGAATGCCCTCGAACGCGTCCACCCCCTCGTCCACCAACAGGTTGAACACGGCGGTCGGCAGGCACAGCGTGTTCAACCCGTGCGCGGAGACCAGATCTCGCACCAGGGACGGCAGCAGCACGTCGTCGACGAAGACCGAGGTTCCGCCGGACAGCAAGGCGCTCCACAGGTCCAGCAGCGAGCCGTCCCAGTGGGTCGGCATGGTCTGGGTCTGCACCGCGCCCGGGCCGAAGTCGCCGAACGCGCAGTCGTCGTACAACCGCACGGTGCCGCGATGCGCCACCACAACGCCCTTCGGCTCGCCGGTGGAGCCGGACGTGAAGAAGATGTGCGCCGGGTCGTCCCTGGACACGGCGACCGGCGGCACCGAGCGGCCCGAAGAAGCGCCAGGCGTCCAGGACGGAACGTCCCAACCGTCCAAAGGAGACACGACGAGACGCGCGTGCAGCCGTCGAACCAGGGACGCCGAGCGCTCGCGCGGCCAGCGCGGATCGATGCCGGCGTACACCGCGCCCCGCATCATGATCGCCAGTAGTGCGGCGACCATCTCGGGATCACGTTTCATCACAACGGCGACGTGTTCGCCGGGCCCGACACCGCGCGCGGCTAGCTCCGCGGCGTAGTCCTCGGACAGCGCGGCCAGCTCACGGTAGGTGAGCCGGCGGTCGCCGTGCACGATGGCGGTGGCGTCGGGCCACCGCCGCGCGCAGTCGGCGAACAGGCCATGCACGGTGTCGGCGCGTCTCATCAGGTCACCTCACTGCGATCGTAAGTACGAACGGAAAGCCCGGGTCGCCACCCAGAGGGCGAAACCCAGCAACACCGACAACATCCCGAGATACAGGCCGATCTGACCCCAGTCCGGCGAGGCCCCCAGGGCCTCCCGGGCGGCCTCTACCGACCAGTTCAGCGGATTCACCTTCGACACGGCCTGGATCCAGCCCGGGGCGAGGTTCAGCTGCATGTACGCGGAGGAGGTGAAGGTCAACGGCAGCACCAGGAACTGCACGGCGACCACCAGTACATTGATCTTCCGCACGATCACCGCCAGCGCATTGGACAACGCCCCGATCAGGCAGCTCAGCAGCGCCACCGACACCAGCATCACCAGATACCCCGGCACGCCGCCGGCGAAGGACACGCCCTTCACCCACGCCAGGCAGAGGATCAGGATGCTCTGTGCCAGCACGACAACCGCCTGCTGCGCCAGCGGTCCGAGCAGGATCGCCAACCGCTGCATGGGCGAGGCCAGCAGCCGGTCCAGCAGCCCGTTGTCGATGTCGATGATCGTGTACATGCCGTTCCAGCCGCCGGCGTAGAGCCCGGTCATGGCCAGCACGCCGGGCGTCAGGAACGCCAGGTACATGCCGCCGGTGAAGCCCGGGATCCGGCTGACCGCGCTGAACAGCGAGCCGAAGATCAGCAGCCACACGATCGGCTGCACCAGCGAGATGATCGTGGTCCACGGCGAGCGGACCACGCCCCGGATGTGCCTGGCCGAGCTGAGCCAGACCGCACTGGCCAGAGTCACGAGGCCTCTCCTTCCGCGTTGCCGCGCCGGAAGGCGCGTCCGGTGTGCCGCAGGTACACGTCGTCCAGCGACGGACGGTTGACGGTCGCCGACACGACGCCGTCTACAGTGGACAGCAGCCGAGGCAGGGCCCGGGCGCCGTCGGCGGTTCGCAGGTGCACCACCGCGTCCTCGGCCTGCACGTCCCAGACGTCCTCGTCGGCCAGCTGGGCAGCCGCTCGAACGGCCGCCTCCGCGCTGTCGAGTCCGATGTGGACGGCGTCGCCGCGCAGCTCGCCCTTGAGCTCGGCCGGCGTGCCGCTGGCCACCACCCGGCCGCGGTCGACGATCGCCAGCTGGTTCGCCAGCAGGTCGGCCTCCTCCAGGTAGTGCGTGGTGAGCAGCACCGTAAGGCCGTCCTCACGGGTCAGCGTGCGGATCTCGTCCCACAGGCCGATCCGCGCCTCCGGGTCCAGCCCGGTCGTCGGCTCGTCCAGGAACAGCACCCGCGGCCGGTGCACCAGCCCCATCGCCAGGTCCAGCCGGCGGCGCTGGCCGCCGGAGTAGTTGTACGGCGTGAGCTTCGCCTTCTCCCCCAGCCCGAACCGCTCCACCTGCTCGTCGACCCGGGTACGCAGCTCGCGGCCGCGCAGCCCGTGGATACGGGCCATCATCGCCAGGTTCTCGATGCCGGTGGCCATCTGGTCCACGGCGGTGCGCTGGGCCACCACGCCGATCGCCCGCCGCACCTCGCTCGCCTCGGCCAGCACGTCGAAGCCGGCCACCCGAGCGGTTCCCGAATCCGGAATGGACAGTGTGGTGAGGATCTTGACGGTGGTGGACTTGCCGGCGCCGTTCGGGCCGAGCAGGCCGAACACCTTGCCCGGCTCGGCGGCGAAGCTCAGGCCGTCCAGCGCCCGCACGTCCCTGCCGTACGTCTTGACCAGCCCGGCCACCTCGATGGCGGGCCGCGCGGCGGCGGTGTCCCGCACCGCAACCGCCGCTTCTGCTTGCGTCACAACGCCTCCACTCCAGCTCTCACCTGATCCGACATGGACGCGGCGACCTCGGCCGCATGGCTGACGACGAACCGGACCACCTGGCACAGCACGGCGATGTCCCGCGGCGTCGTCGCGGTTCCGCTCGGCAGCACGACCAGGCGTTCGGCGAGCTCCTCGGTGCCCGGCATCGGGGCGTGCACGCGGTCGCGGTATGCCGCGGTCCGGTGGCAGCCCGGCGTGAAATACCGGCGCCCCATGATGTTCTCCGCGCGCAACGCATCCGTCAGCACGTCCCGGCTCACGCCGGCGATCGCGACGTCCACGTCCAGCACGACGTACTGGTAGTTGTTGCGCTCGCGGTGGTCGAAGTCCAGCACCCGAAGCCCGGGAACGCCGGCCAGCTCCGCCTGGTACGCCTCATGGTTCTCACGGTTGCGGGCCACGAACGCCGGCATCGCGGCCAGCGACGCCAGCCCCATCGCGGCGGCGACCTCGCTCATCTTCGCGTTGGTGCCGGGCTCGGCCACCTCCGACTCGGAGACGATGCCGAAGTTCGACAGCGAGCGGGCCCGCTCGGCGAGCGAGTCGTCGTTGGTGACGAGCGCCCCTCCCTCGAACGAGTTGACGACCTTGGTGGCATGGAAGGAGAACACCTCCGCGTCGCCGAAGCCGCCGATCATCCGGCCGCCGGCGCTGCACCCGAAGGCGTGCGCCGAGTCGTAGAGCAGCTTCAGGCCGTGGGCTGCGGCGAACTCGGCGAGGCGGTCCACATTGCACGGCCGGCCCCACAGGTGCACCGCCATGATGCCACTGGCCCGCCGGGTCAACACGCTGCCCAACCGGTCGACGTCGATGTTGCCGGACGGGTCCACATCACAGAACACCGGCGTCAATCCCAGCCAGTGCACGGAATGCGGCGTGGCCGGGAAGGTGAACGACGGCACGATCACCTCGCCGGTCAGCCCGGCGGCGCGGATCGCCAGCTGGAGCGCGGCGGTCGCGTTGCAGGTGGCGACGCAGTGCTCCACCTCGACCAGCTCGGCGACCTGGCGCTCGAACTCGCGGGCCACCGGGCCCCGGTTGCTCAGGTAGCGGCGGTCGAGAATGTCGTTGACGGACTTGAGGAAACGCTTGCGGTCGCCGATGTTCGGCACGCCGATGTGCACGGGCGCCGGGAACGCCGGTCTGCCGCCGAACAGCGCGAGATCGTCCAGACGGAGCTTCACGCGACCCCCTCAAGCATGCCGACCACGGCGGCCGGTTCCGGCTGCGCCAGCAACTCGTCCCGCATCCAGGCCGCCGCCTCGCGGTACTTCGGCTCCGTGAGGAGATCCGCCAGTGCGGTCTTCAGCTCCTCCGACGACGGTTCGGCGACGTCGAGGTTGATGCCGACGCCGGTGTCGTGGATCCGGCCGGCGGTGCGGTACTGCTCCCCCATCTGCGGCAACATCAGCTGCGGCACGCCGGCGCGGGCGGCAGTCAGCGTCCCACCGAGCCCGCCTTGGCTGATGAACAGGTCGGAACGCGGCACGACCTCGCTCAGCGGCAGCCACGCCGCGACGATCGACCCTTCGGGCAGCCTGGGCTTGGCCGCCAGCTGCCCGACGGCGACCACGAGTTCGACGTCGAACTCCCCCACCACGGCGGCGACCGATTCCAGCACCTGCTTGGCGCGCGGGTTGTGGATCGACCCCAGCGTCAGCACGACCCGCTTGCGGCTCAACGGCTCGTAACACCAGCGCGGGGCCGGCCGGGACCCGGTGAACGGGACGTAAGCGACGGGCGTCGTCGGGGTGGCGTCGAGCAGCTGAAGGCTCGGCGGCACCGGGTCCAGCTCCATCAGCGGCGGCGCCGGCGAGATGTGAAAGCGCTCATACAACGGCCTGAGCTGCTCAGATGCCACCTCGGCGACAGCCGAGGGCAGGTGTAGCACGCATCGCACGGACACCGCCGGCACGCCGGTGAGCGCGGCGACGAAGGGCCCGGTGTAGTCCAGGCTCTCGTGCAGCACCAGGTCCGGACGCCAGTCCCGGGCCAGCGCGGCCAGGTCGTCGGCGGCATGGGCCGCCGCCAGCGACCAGCCGCGACCGGCGGCGAGGACCAGCTTCTCCTCACGGCCGGCGTCCGGCGCGGGCTGCGGCCACTCCCCCGGCAGCAGTTCCCGCCCGACGGCGACGCCGGCCAGCCCGGTCTCCTTCACCACCGAGCAGAACGTCGGCGCGACCGCGACCAGCACCTCGTGGCCGGCGGCGCGCAGCGCCCAGCCGTAGGGCACGAGCTGGTAGAAGTGCCCGTGCGCGGCGTTGGAGGTGATCAGTACCCGCACGCGAATGCCCCCTTCATGTCCACCGCACCGGAACGCGGGCCGGGCCACGGAAGCCGGGCGCGGACCGCCACGGCACGTCGTGCTCGGCGAGTTCCAGGCGGGGGAACCGCGCCAGCACCATCGGCAGCGCCACGCGCGCCTCCAGCCGGGCCAGGCCGGCGCCGAGGCAGAAGTGCGCGCCGAAGCCGAAACCCAGGTGCGGATTGGGATCCCTGGTGATGTCGAAGGTGTCCGGGTCCTCGAACACCGCCGGGTCGCGGTTGGCCGCGCCGATCAGGAGGTTCACCAGCCGGCCCTCGCGCAGCACGCGACCGCCGATCGTGACGTCCACGCGCGGCACGCGGCCCACGTTCTGCAGCGGGCTCTCGTACCGGAACACCTCTTCCACCGCGCCGTCGATCAGACTCGGATCGGCGCGGAGCGCGGCGAGCTGCGAGGGATGCCGCAGCAGCGTGAGGATCCCGCTGGCCAACAGGTCGGTGGACGTCTCGTGGCCGGCGGTGACCATGAAGAGCACGTTCGCCGCCAGCTCGTCGAAGCTCAGCGTCTCGTCGCCCATCTCCAGCAGCGAGCTGATCAGGTCGTCCCGCGGCTCGCGCCGACGGTCCGAACACAGCTGGGAGACCAGGTCCCGCATGTCCGCCATCTGCTGTTCCCACACCACGGCCGTCGCCGGCTCGATCGTGCCGGCCGACATGATCCGCACCAGTGTGTCGGACCAGGCCAGGAGCTTGTCCACATGGGACCACTCGATGCCGAGCAGGTTCGAGATCACTCTGGCCGGCAAGGGGTACGCGAGTTCGCGAACGACATCGCCCTCGCCGCCGACCTCGTCGAGCAGCTCGGCGGTGAACCGCTCGATGGTGTCCCGCTGGCCGTCGATCTGCTTGCCCACCAGTCGCTTCGCCAGCACGCGGCGCAGCCGCCGATGCCCGTCGCCCTCCTGGAACGCCAGGATCGACCGCAGCGTCCGGGCGAGCGCGCCGTCTGCCAGCTCGGCCGGCAGCACGCGGCGCAGGTCGTTCAGCTTGTCCACCACCAGGTCCGGGTGGTTGAGGGCCTCCCGGACCTCGGCGTGCGACACCAGGTTCGGGCCCGGATTCGGGAGCTTGCGCAGCTGGGCGTACAGCGGATACGGATTGGCCGCCAGCTGCGTGAGGACGCCGGTCATGACGTGACGGCGTCGAGGTTCCACTCGCCGCGGCGCACCATCATGAACACCTGGGCGGCCATGCCGTGCTCCTCGACCTTCGCGGCGAGATCGACCGGCTGGCGGTTCGACGAGGTCGTGTCCTTGGGGTGCCACAGGTGCAGCGCCCACAGCTCGGGCCGGGCCAGCACGTACACGCCGGCCTGCTCCATCCGCACGCCCAGCGCGAAGTCGTGCTCGCCGTAGCCGTGCAGCTCCTCGTCGAAGCCGCCGAGCTGCCAGAACGTGCCCACGGGCCACACCGAGTTCGGCGGGATCACCCAGTACGGGCGGACCGCGACCGGCTCCTCCGGGTCGACCGGCGCGACGCCGCCGAACAGGCTGAACCGGATCTCCGGGCCGACCAGCGTGCCCTCGTCCTGGTCGGGCATCGGCACCGGGGCCTCGCTGTCCAGGATCAGCGCCGAGTCACGCAGCTCCGCGATCCGGCCGGCGTCGACCTCGGCGCGCACCTCGTCGTGCTCCAGCCGCGGCAGCCAGTGCACCGGCCCGAGCAGCACCGAGTCCGGGTGGCTGCGGGTCAGCTCGCTGATCATGGCGAAGGCCTCGGGCTGGAGCACCAGGTCGCTGTCCAGCATCACCATCGAGGTCACGCCGGCGGGCAGGTTGGCGGCGCCGATGTTGCGCGCCCGTCCGATCCGGATGCCCTGGTGCGGGCCGGCCTTCACCACGCGCAGCCGGTCCTGCCAGAACGGCGACGACGCCGCCTGCTCCAGCAGCTGGTCCGTGCCGTCCGTGCAGCCGTCGTCCACGACCACCAGCACGAAATCGTCGTCGGTCTGTTTCTCCAGGCTGGCAAGGAGAATCTCCAGGTTCGCCCGGCGGTTGTAGACGGGGACCACGGCACCGAGAGTCATGGCGGTATCGACCTTTCTGCTCGCCGGACTTGTGGCCGAAATGCTGCTGGCCGCCTCTCGCAAGCCGCTGGACGCCGACTGGGACATGACAACCGTCATGCGGGGGTCCGGAAGCTCGACACTGCCGGCCGGGCCGCCGCGGATCCTAGGGTCGTTGCCGACAAGGAGCTTCCGAGGAGGAACCATGAACGCGGTCGGCAAGACCATCTCCACCGTCATCTACCTGATCGCGCTGCTGATCACCTACCTGGTGGCCAAGGACGCGCTGCCCGTGGTGGCCATCGTCGGCGTGGTCCTGTTCTTCGCCGTGCACCTGACGCTGCGCTCCCGCCAGGGTTCGAAGCGCTGAGTTCCAGCGGGCTTCGACCGGCGGGCCGGACAGTGGGCGCATGCGACTGCTGTTCACCACGCTGATCTCGCCGGGCCACCTGCGCCCGATGGTGCCGCTGGCCTGGGCGTTGCGGGCCGACGGGCACGACGTGGTCGTCACCTGCCCGCCCAACATGGTCCAGTGGCCGCAGGCCGCCGGCCTGTCCGCGCGGCCGGTCGGCGAGGCGCTCGACCCCGTCGGGCAGGTCCGGGACCGGCGCGAGCCCGGCGCCCGGACCGGCGGCCGGGTCGACGAGGACAAGTACTTCCGCATCGGCCGCGGCGTCTCCCGCTGGGCCTCGGCGTACGTGCACGGCCTGCTGGAGTTCGCCCGCGACTGGCGGCCGGACGCCGTCGTGCACGAGCCGATGGAGCTCACCGGCCGGTTGGCGGCCGCCGCGCTGGGCGTCCCGATCATCCGACACCGTTGGGGCATCGAGACGTTCGACGCCTACGACCGTGGCGCGGCGGAGGGTCTGGCGGACACGTGCGCACGGCTGGGCGTGACCGTCGAGGAACTGCTGCCGTACCGGATCGTGGATCCGTGCCCGCCGAGCCTACAGGATGCCGGCGTGTCACCGGGGATGCCGATGCGGTACGTGCCGGACAACGGGGCTGCCGTGGTGCCGGACTGGGTTCTGCGCCGGCCGGCACGGCCCCGGGTGTTGGTCACGCTGGGCACGATGACCGTCGCGGTCGCCGGCGCCAGCCTGCTGGACCGGGTCGTCGAGGCGCTGCGCGGACTGGACGTGGAGATCGTCGTCGCCATGCGGGAAGAGGACCGGGACCAGCTCGGCACCGGCGAGGTGCGGGTCTCGTCGCTGCCGCTGAGCCTGTACGCCGACACCTGTGATCTCGTTATCCACCACGGTGGTTCGGGTAGCACGATGTCCACTGTGGTGGCGGGCAAGTCGCATCTGGTGCTGCCGCAGCTGATCGACGGCTACGACCACGCCGACGCGCTGCACCGGATCGGCGCCGGCATCAGCATCGAGGATCCGGATGAGCAGCGGGACGTGGAGCTGCTTCGCGAGTCCGTGACGGCTCTGTTGAACGAGCCCGGATATGGGAAGACCGCTTGGGGGTTGGCCGAGGAGAACGCTGCCCGGCCGTCGCCGCGAGCGGTGGCCGGCGAATTGGTCGACGCGATAAAGAGGTACTGACGGAAAAGGGGCCGCCCTGGGGGCGGCCCCTTTCGCTATGCGATGGGTTTTCCGGCGACGAAGCCCGGCAGGCTGCCCTCGTCGTTGACGGCCTTCTGCACGAAGACCAGGTTGTGGAAGAAGGACATGCCGGCGATCTGCTTCTCGAAGCCGGTGGACGTGAAGTCGTCGGGGTCGAACTCGCTGTGGTTCAAGCCGTCCAGCAGCGACTTGAAATACCCCATGGAGGTATCCACATCGGACAGTCGCGATGCGCTGCCGCCGAAGGACTCCCAGTACGAGGTCTGCGTGTCCTCGACGACGTAGATGCCGCCGGGGGCCAGGCGAGGAAAGAGGTGCTGGAAGGAGGCGATGACGTGGTCGCAGCGGTGGCTGCCGTCATCGATGACGATGTCGGGGGCGCCGGTCTCGGCGATGAGGGCGTCCAGAAACGCCTTGTCGCTCTGGTCGCCGCGACGGGTGGTGCGGCGCTGGCCGTCGAGCGGGCTCTTGTCGACGATGTCGACGCCGAACACCAGGCCCCGGTGGAAGTAACGCTGCCACGCCTTCAGCGAGCCGCCGCCGGAGGTGGGTGAGCCGTAGCCGCCGATGCCGAGCTCCAGCACGGTCAACGGCAGGTCCCGCAGCGGCTCGAAGAACCGGGCGTAGTGGCCGGTGTAGTGGTGGAAGCCCCACTTGTCGGAGCCGAAGCGCAGGATCAGCTCGGTCAGGTCGACGGGCGCGGCGGTGCTGCCGGCCAGCAGGCGGTGCAGGAAGTGCGCGACCTGACCGAAGCGGCCGGCGGAGTCACGGCCCACCGCGGGGCTGTCGGGCCAGCGGATGCTGCGCGTGCAGTTCGTACGGGCAGCGGCCGGCCCGAAGACGCCCCGCAGCAGATCCCACAGCTCCTGCCGGACGGTGACCTCGCAGTCGGTGCGCCCGGGGGCGAAGCCGGCGGCGGTGATCGTCCAGCACTGGTCGTCCAGCTCGAACAGGACGGTGGCGGTGGTGTCGACGCCGCCGAAGTCGGCCCGCTCCAGCAGCTCCCGCAGCAGCACGGGCACGACGGCATCCGGCCCGATCTCCTTGACGGCGATCTCCGCGTCGGCCACTCCGCCGCCGGCGGCGACGATCAGCCTGCGCAGGCACTCGTTGTCCACGTCCGTTCCCCTTCTCGATAGCTCGACACCCACTTCGGCACATTTTCCGCGACCTCGGCGACGGTCGGCGCGGACCGCATCTCCCGGCGCAGCCGGTCGGCCGCCTCGCGGTAGCCGGTGTTTGCCGACAGGTCCTGGACCGCGGCCTCGATCCGTTCGGGTGAGCAGTCGCGGATTGGCACTCGCAGGCCCGCGCCGGCGGCCTCGACTCGCGCGGCCGTCACGAAGCTGTCGCCGACGTACGGCACGACGAGCTGCGGCACGCCATGGGCGACACAGGTCATGGTGGTGCCGGCACCGCCGTGGTGGGCGACGAGGTCGGCGTCGGCGATCAGGTCCTCCAAGGGGTACGACGCCAGCGCGACGGCGCCCTCGGGCACGTACCCCAGCTCGGCACGCTGCTCGGCGAGGACCGCGATGACGACCTGCATCCCCATGCCGAGCAGCACGTCCATCAGGCCCCGTACCACGTCCATGCCGCCGAGAGCCCCGGCGATGGTGCCCATCGTCAGCACCACGCGGGGCCGCCCGGGCACGAACGGGATGCGTGGTGGCACCCGGCCGCCACCGCCGTAGCTCACGTAACGAACATGTTCGCCCGGCGGGACCGACGGGTCCTGGAGCGACGGTGGGCAGGGGTCCACCACGAAGTCCGAGTCCACACCCTTGTATCTGATATTGTATGCCAAATACAGCTGTCGCAATGCCGGCACAGCCGCCTCGATCACCGCCCGGCCGACGTCCACGCCCCATCGGTGACACACCGACGGCACGTCCAGGGCGCTGGCCACCAGCGGCCCCGCCACGGCGGTCGGCTCGTGCACGACCAGATCCGGCCGCCACTGCCGACAAGCCGCGAGCAACTCACCGGCCATGGCACCGGCGTGCTGGATGAACCGGCCGCCGGTCTGCGCCATCCGGGCCCGGGCGGCGTCGCCGGTGGTGCCGGCGACCGCGGTCGCGCCGCTGCGGGGAATCGGCCCCAGGTCGAGGTCCTCCCCCAGCGGCCACGCCACCAAGCCGCTCTCCCGCACGGCGTCGGCCAGCCGCGGCGGCACCGCGACCCGGACCTCATGCCCGGCGGCCCGCAGCGCCCACGCGAACGGCACCATGCAGTAGTAGTGCGAACTGGCCGCGTTCGCGGTCACCAGCACCCGCAACGGATCCACCGCCTCAGTAGGACGCGACGACTTCGTAGATGCCGTAGTGCCGGCCGTTGCCGCGATCCTGATACGGGCGCAGCGGCGAGGTCTTGCTCTGGTGCGACGGCCCCTGCTCCCACGCCTGGAACGCGGCGATGTCCTGCCACTCGCTGAGCACCGCGAACGAATCGCCCTCCAGCACCGAGTGCAGCAGCTCGTTGCCCAACATGCCCGGCGTGGCCGACAGCTCGGTGCTGATCTGGTGGTAGGCCTGACGCACCTCGCCGCCCTCCGGCGACTTCAGAAACAGGATCACGCGCACCTTGTTCACGCCGCCACCGCCGGCAGGTGGTGCACGACGGTCATGGTCGCCATCGAGCCGCCGGACCGGTAGGGGTGCAGCTTCTGCCGGTGCGCCACGTGCCCGTCGCTGTGCTCGAACTCGCGGAAGCCGGGCTCGTCGGTCCAGTCACTGATGATGTAGTAGACGCCGTCCTCCTCGGTGCTGCGCTGGAGCCACTGGCCGCGGTTGGCCGGGTGGTCGGTGACCGAGGTGCCGACCTCCAGCCACACCCGCTCGAAGTCCGGCCCAGCGCCCGGGTGCGTCTCGATCCGAAGCATCACGCGGAAAGTGGTGGTCATGCTCAGATGCCCCCGTCCACCGTGACGATCTCGCCGGTCATGTACTTGGACAGGTCGCTGGCCAGGAACAGCACGACGCCGGCGACGTCGTCGGTCTGGCCGAGGCGGCCCAGCGCCGTGAGGTTGCTGTACTTCTCGCGCATCGCGGCCAGCACCTTCGGGTCGGTCACGGCCTCGGTCTCGATCACGCCCGGCGCGACCAGGTTGACCCGGATCTGCTTGGGGCCCAGCTCCTTGGCCAGCGACCGGTTGAGCCCCTCCATGCCGGCCTTGCTGGCGATGTAGTGCGTGCGCAGCGGCAGGCCGACGCGGGCCAGCTTGGAGCCGATGTTGATGATCGAGCCGCCGGCCGGGATCAGCGGGATCGCCCGCTGCGACACCAGGAACGGCGCGGTGAGGTTGGTGTCCAGCACCCGCCGCCACTCGGCCTCGGTCAGCTCCTGGAACGGGATGTGCGAGATGGTGCCGGCGTTGTTCACCAGCACGTCGACGGTGTCGGCGAACTCGGCGTACTCGGCGAACATCTGCTCCACGGCGGCCGAGTCCGACACGTCGGCCTGGATCAGCGTGGACTTGCCGCCGATCTCCTTGAGCTCGCGCTCCAGCTGGTCGACGGCCTCGCTGCGGGTGCGGTAGACGGCCGCGACGTTGGCGCCGGCGGTGGCCAGCGCGTGCACGATCCCGCGGCCGATGCCCCGGCTGCCGCCGGTCACCAGTACGTTCTTGCCTTCCAGTCCCAGGCTCATCGTCTCTCCTTGCGTTGGGCTGTCCGCACCGCAGCCTGGCGAGCCCGTCTCGCAGTCCGATCGACGACACGTAGACGGGCCGGGCTCCACCGGGCGACCAGCCGATTGCCAGTCGTGGCACGGACCATCCAGCCGTGACATCGAAACTGTCCGGGCCCCGGGTGGCCTGCACCGACGGACAACGGGTGGAGGCGCTGGTGCTCGGGCACGCCGCCGCCCGGCCCGCCGCGACGGCGCTGCTGACGGCCACGGGCGAGGTCAGCTACGCCGAACTGGCCGCCACGTCGGCGACGATCGCCGGTGGCCTGGCCGCTGCGGGCGTGCGACCCGGAGGCACCGTCGCCGTTCGGTTGCCGCGCGGATTGCCGATGGTCGCGACGATGCTGGCGGTGCTGCGCTGCGGTGCGGCCTACAGCGGGATTCCGCTGGAGTGGCCGCAGGCTCGCGCCGCCGAGGTGGTTCGGTTGGCGGACGTCTCTTTGTGTGTCACGGATTCGGCATTCGATCCCGGGTGCCGAGTGGCCACAGTGGACTCGCTGACGGGCGAGCCGCCGGCGGTAGGTGGCAGCGTCGATGATCCGTGCTGCGTGTTCATGACGTCCGGGAGCTCGGGACGTCCCAAGGCGGCCGTAGCGCCGCACAAGGCGCTGACCCGCATGGTCGGCGACCCGGCGCACGCCTTCGACCGGCAGACCGTGACGTTGCAGGCGGCACCGTCCAGTTGGGACGTTTTCGCGCTGGAACTGTGGCTCCCGCTCATGTCCGGCGGCGCTTGCCTGCTGTTCGAGGGTGCCCATCTCACCGCACAGGACATCCGCATGGCGTGCGATCGAGGCGTGAACACGCTCGCGCCGCCGGCCGCGCTGTTCAACGGCGTGGTGGAGGACGACCTCGACTGCCTGGCGAAGATCCGGACCATCGTCTCCGGCGGCGAACGCGCGTCGGCGATCCACATGTCGTCCGCGCTGGAACGCTTTCCCGACCTGCGGCTGGTGCACGCGTACGGTCCGGTCGAGACGGCGATCGCCGCCACCGCGCATGTCGTCGAGCCCGGTCCCCGCGCCGCCGGTTCGGACGTGCCGATCGGTAGGCCGGTCGCCAACACCACCGTCTACCTGCTCGACGAGCACCTGAACCTCGTGCCCGACGGCGAGGTCGGCCAACTGGCGACCGCCGGCGACGGGCTGGCGCTGGAGTACGTCGGCAACCCGGCGGCCACCGCCGAGAAGTTCCGGGTCGTCGACGGCGAACGCGTGTACCTGACCGGCGATCTGGCCCGGGTCGTGGACGGCGAACTCGTGTTCGTCGGCCGGGCCGACCGGCAGATCAAGATCCGGGGAAACCGGGTCGAGCCGGCCGAGGTGGAGCGGGTGATCGAGGCGCTGCCGGGCGTCACCGCCGCGGCCGTCCTGCCGTTGCCGCCGGATTCACCCACCGTGCAGTGGCTTGCCGCCTGCTACACCGCCTTCGCCGACGCGCCGGACGTCCGTGCCGCGGTGCGGGCCGCCCTGCCGGCGGCGTTCGTGCCGGACATCGTCCGCCGGATGGACGAGCTTCCGTTGACGGACAACGGCAAGGTGGACCAGAGGGCACTGGCCGAGCGGCTGCGGGACTTCTGGGACCGCACCGGCGACACCACGGTCGAGGCAGATGGCCCGCTGCGGGCGGTGATCGAGGAATCCCTTGCGCTGCTGGGCATCGCGCCCACACCGGAGCGGGACCTGTTCGACATCGGCGCCACCTCGATGACGGCGATCCGGCTCGTGAACCGGCTGGCCAAACGCCTCGGCAAGCAGCTGCCGCCGGCCGACGTGATTCGGCTGCGCACGCCCCGGGCGGTCGCGGACGCGCTGGCGACCGCCCCACCGGTGCCGACGGCGACGCATCCCACCGCCGCGTCGACCTGGCCCGGGCCGATCAAGCCGGCGCGGCAACAACTTCAGCACTGGTTCCACGACCGGATCGCCCCCGGCTCCGCCGAGGCGCTCACCCCGCTGCTGCTCCGCCTGCACGGGCCGCTCAACCGCGCCCGGCTCCAGGCCGCCGTGCGCGCGGTGGTCGCCCGGCACGAGGCGCTCCGCACCTACTTCCCGGTCGAGCGCGGCCGCTCGCAGTGTGACATCGCACCGCCGGAGGACCTGTCGGCACTGCTGGACGTCACGTCCACAATGGATGTCGACAAGGCCATGGCCACCGCCAGGGAATTTCTGTCCCGGCGGTTCCACCTGGATCGCGAGATCCCGGCGCGCACGCTGCTGATCCCCCTGGCCGACGACGACCACCTGCTCGCCTGCTCCTTCCACCACGTCGGCTTCGACGGCTGGTCGGTGCAGGTGTTCCTGTCCGATCTCGCGGTGGCGTACGAGAATTCGGGTGCGCTGGCGCCCCCGACCAGTTTCATCGAGACCGCCCGGCGACAGGACGCCTCCGTGTCGCCGGGTGAGCAGCAAGAGGCGATCGCGTACTGGGCGAACCGGCTCCGGGGCATCGAACCGTTGCCGCTGCCCAAGGTCGCGAAGTCCACCGCCGGCGCGACGCGGCAGCTGGAGATCCCGCTCCCCACGGAGCTCACCGACGCCGCCGAGACCGCCGCCGCAACTGTGGGCGCCACCGCGACCGCGGTGTTCATGGCCGCCTACGCCGGCGCGCTGATGGCCGAACTCGACGTGCCGGCGACAGCTCTGGCGGTGCCGGTGGCGGGACGACGTACCGCCGACGCCGACGACGTGATCGGCTGTTTCGCGGAGAGCCAGCTTTTCGGCTTCACCGCCGTAGATCGTCTGGTGAGCGCGGCCGCCGACCAGCTCGGGACGGCGCTGTCCCGGCCGACGGTGTCGCAGGAGGACCTGTTCCGGAAGCTGCGCTCGCCGCTGACGGGCTGGCTGGGCTTCAGCCAGGCGCGGTTCTCCGTGCAGGACGCGGGGTTGTCCGAGCGCGGGCTGCCCGGCATGCGGGTGGAGCGGCTGCTGCTGGACGAGGACCGCTCCACCGTCGCCATGACGATGGAGCTGTGGCCGTGCCGCCGCACCGGGACCTTCCGCTACCGCACCGACGTGGTGTCCGACGAGCTGGCTGCCCGGTTGGTGGCCCGCTGGCACGCCGAGATCGACCGGATCCGATTGGAGTTGCGATGAAGGTTCGCGAGCTGGCGGTCGCCGGCGCACTCGAGTTCACCCCGACCGTGCTGCCCGACCACCGCGGCGCGTTCTTCGAGATCCTGCGCCAGGAGTGGTGGGAGGAGGCGCTCGGCCGGCGCCTGCCGGTGGCCCAGGTCAATTCCACCGTCAATCACAAGAACGTGGTGCGGGGCGTACACTTCACCGGCCTGGTCGGGCAGGCGAAGTACGTGTGCTGCCTGGCCGGCACGATGATCGACGTCATCGTCGACACCCGCCCCGGCTCCCCCACCTTCGGCCGGCACGACACGGTCCGGTTGGACACCGAGCACTACCGGATCGTCTACCTGCCCGAGGGCGTCGGCCACGGCATCGCCTCTCTGGAGGACCAGACCACCGCGTTCTACCTGTGCTCGGCGACGTACGACGCGGGCAACGAGTTCGGCGTGCACCCGCTCGACCCCGACCTCGGCATCGACTGGCGCGGGATGCTCGGCGGCGCCGAGCCGATCCTGTCGGAACGGGACAGCACGGCGCCGTCGTTCGCGTCGGTGCGGGATTCGGGACGGATGCCGCGGTACGAGGACTGCCTGGAGGTGTACCGGACCGTCGGCCGTCTCCAAGCGACGGTCTAACGCCGCAGGGCGGCGGCCATCCACTTCTGGACGGCCGCCGCCTTCTCCGGATCCGGCCTGGGTGTGCCGTTGATCGTCGCCACCAGGGTGAGGTACCTGACCGACAGCGGCAGCCCGGTCATCTTGGCCCGCACCTCCACCATCTTGCTCGGGTCGTAGTCGACCATGCTGCGTCGCATCTTCTCGACGTCGTGCTCCCCGGTCATGGCGGCGATCATCTCGGCCCGGGCGGCGGCCGTGCGTTCGGCGATGTCCCGCGCCTGCGGGGAGTCCGCGGGCACGCCGGCCTGCTGCGCCGCCCGTGCCTCCAGGTAGAGGGTCCGCTGCCGCTCGGCCCGCGCCACCATCTCCGGCGTGGCCATCAGACGGCCCTTCTCGTTGTTGAAGGCGCGGTGGTAGTAGTCCCGCATCGCGGTCCGGAAGTCCTCGTCCCGCACCAGGTCGGCGAGCTCGATCCACGCCTCGAGCTGCTCGGTGGACGGCTCGTCGGGAAGGTGCGGCCGCTGGTTGCGCAGCCGCTCGACATAGCCGGGATCGATGTCCAGGCCCTCGGTGACGAAATCCCAGAACTCGGTGATGAGCCGGTCCCGGTCGTCGTCGGACATCGACACGAGCTTGTGCATGAGGCTCACCTGTTCTGTTGTGGTGTGTTGACGGACGATGGTCCGGAGCACGGCCCGCCGCGCGCCGAACTGCCGCAGCTGCTGCTCGACGAGTTCGAGATGGGCGGCGGCGAGTTCGGCGAGTGTCTTCTTCGACGACAGCACGTCCCGGATGTCGTCCAGGCCGGCGCCGAGCTCGCGCAGCGTGCGCACGACCTCCAGCCGGGCGATGGCGTGGACGTCGTAGCGGCGGAAACCGCCGTCGGTGTGCTCGGTCGGCGTGACGACGCCGGCGTCCGCGTAGAACCTGATGGCGCTCACGCTGAGGCCGGTGCGGCGGGCCACGTCCCCGATGGGATAGAGCTCGTTCACACCGGCCACTATGCGGTCTCAAGCGGGTTGAGAGTCAAGCGATCATCGTCGCCACGGCGACGACGTTGCACAGCAGGGCGGCCACCGCGCAGGCGGTGCGGGCGTCGTTGGACCGCTTCCACCTGGTGCGCGGGTCGTCGAAGTCTCCGGGCAGGTCGTCCGGGTCCAGGGACCGCACCCACTTGTTGATCGGCACGTTCCGGGTCAGCGAGATGATCACCGTGACCAGCGCGAACGCCGCCGCCAGCGCGGTGACCACGCCGCCGGTGACGAAGGTCAGCACCACGTCGCCGAGCACCGTCAGCAACAGACAGGCCGGCATGAACGGGTCGTACCGGGTGGCGAAGAAGGCGTGCGCGTGCACGTATCGGGACGGAGGCAGCGCCAGCAGCAGCGGGACGCCACCGAGCACGGTGCCCATGAGCACCCCGGCGGCGAGCCCGTTGGCCACCAGCACCACCGCGACCAGCGCCGCGGTCATCCCGCCACACCAGCCTCGATCTGCTCCTTGATCCGCGCCATCTGCACCTTCGTGTTGGCGTTCATCCGCTCGGCCATCGCCTCGGACGTGATCGGCGCGGTCGGCTTCATCTCGAAGTCCTGCACCCACCGCATCTCGGTGCCGCCGTCCACCTCGCGATAGGCCCAGTGGATCATCATGTACGTGAAGTTGCCCGGCTCGACCCGGTGCGAGTGCACGACGTGCCGCGCCGGATCGGGCGTGCGGTCGGAGACCCAGCTCCACGACACGCCGTTGGCGTCCGGGTGCATGGTCAGCCGGAACCGGACGGCGTCGCCGCGGTGCTCGATCACCTCGGCCTTGGCGTACTCGCTGAACAGCGTCGGCCACGAGTCGATGTCGTTCGTCTTCTCCCACACCACGGCCAGCGGCGCGGCGATGACGACGGTGTTGTCGGTGTGCCCGGCCACGGTCAGACCCCCACGGCCAGCGAGTTCACGTGGTCGATGGCGTCCTGCGGGGTCTCCAGGTCGAACACGACGTTCTCGTCGATGACCACGCCGTAGCGCCGCTGCACCTCCGACATCATCTCCAGCACCGCCAGCGAGTCGTAGCCCAGCTCCGCGAAGGGCACGGCGGCGATCTCGCCGTCCAGGTCGACGCCCTCCGCACTGCCGGCCGAACCGCGCATGATCGTCCTGAGCTCACCGATGCCGAACCCGGCCATTGTCGCTCCCTTCATCGTCGCCATCTTCATCGTCGCCATCTTCATCGTCTCTGGGCCGCGCCGAGCACGACCGCGGCGTTGAAACCGCCATAACCCCTGGCCACCACCAGCGCCCGGCGCAACGGGAGCTCGCGGGGCTGGTCGCCGACCAGGTCGATCCGGTGCCTCGGGTCGACGTCCTCGACGCCGACCGTCGGCGGTATCACGCCGTCCCGCAGCGCCAGCAGCGCGGTGGCGACGTCGAGCGAGCTGCCGCCGCCGTAGAGGCGGCCGGTCAGCGTCTTGGGCGCGGTGACCGACACCCCGTGCGGGCCGAACACCGCAGCCAGGGCGGCACTTTCGGCCAGGTCGGCGTCCGGCCGGCCGGCGGCGTCGGCGAACACCACGTCGATGTCCTGCGGCGCGACGCGGGCGTCGGCCAGCGCCTTCTCGATCGCCCGCTTGAGCGCAGGCGGACGGCCGGAACCCGGGACGGGGTCGAAGGTCGCCGCGTGGCCGAGCAGTTCGCCGTAGACCTGGGCTCCTCGGGCTGCCGCCGATTCGCCGCGTTCGGCGATGAGGATCGCGCCGCCCTCGCCGGGGACGTGCCCGTTGGCGTTGCGGTCGAACGGGAGATAGGCCCTCAAGGGATCGTCCACAGTGGAAAGCAGGCCGGAGCTCATCTGCGCCACCAGTCCGTACGGGCAGAGCGAGGCGTCGGTGCCGCCGGTGACGACGACCTGGCTGGTCTCGCTCAGCGCCCGCCGCGCCTGGGCGATCGCGTCCAGGCCGCCGGCCTGTTCGGACACCACGACGCCGCAGGGTCCGCGCATGCCGTGCCGGATGGAGATCTGGCCGGTGGTGGCCGCGTAGAACCACGCCACCGACTGGTAGACGCCGACGTGGTCGCTGCCCTTGCTCCACAGCCGTTCGATCTCGCGCTGGCCGAACTCGGTGCCGCCGGAGGAGCTGGCAGTGATCACCGCCAGCTCGTATTCGTCCATTTCGGACGGTGTGACGCCGGCGTCGGCCAGCGCCAGGTCGGCGGCCACCAGGCCCATGTGCGTCCAGTGGTCGGTCTGCACCGAGATCCGGCTGGACAGGTGGTCGCCGACCGCGAAGTCCGACACCTCGCCGCCCACCTTGACCGGGTAGCCGTCGGTGTCGAAGCGGGAGATCCGGTCCAGGCCGGACTTGCCGGCCAGCACCGCCTCCCAGTGCGCCTCGGTGCCGAGCCCGGTCGGAGCCACCACGCCGATACCCGTGAACACGGTCCTGTCGCTCATCAGCTCACTCCTGCCAGCACCATCGCGCTCTGGAAACCGCCGAAGCCGCTGCCGACCGTCAGCACGGCGTCAAGCTTGCGTTCCCTGGCCTGCAACGGCACATAGTCCAGGTCGCATTGCGGGTCGGACACCTGGAGGTTGGCCGTCGGCGGCACCACGTCGTTGGTCAGCGCCAGCACGCAGGCCGCGATCTCGATGGACCCGATCGCGCCCAGCGAGTGCCCCACCATGGACTTGATGGAACTGACGGGAGTCCGGTACGCGTGCTCGCCGAGGCTGGCCTTGAACGCGGCGGTCTCGTGCCGGTCGTTCTGTTTGGTGCCGGAGCCGTGCGCGTTGATGTAGTCGATGTCGGTCGGGTTCAGCCGGGCCCGGTCCAGCGCGACCCGGATGGCCTCGGCCATCTCCCGGCCGTCCGGCTTGAGCCCGGTCATGTGGAAGGCGTTGCTGCGGCTGGCGAATCCGGCGATCTCGGCCAGGATCACCGCGCCACGCGCCCGTGCCCGCTCGTACTCCTCCAGCACGAACACCGCGGCGCCCTCACCCATCACGAAGCCGCGGCGGGTCAGGTCGAACGGGCGGGAGGCGTGCTCCGGATCGTCGTTGTCCGGGGAGGTCGCCTTGATCGCGTCGAAGCAGGCCATGGTGATCGGCGAGATCGGCGCGTCCGACGCGCCGGCCACCATCACCTCGGCACTGCCCTCGGCGATCAGACCGACGGCGTGCCCCACCGAGTCCAGCCCGGACGTGCAGCCGGTGGAGATCAGGTTCACCGGCCCCTCGGCGCCTACCTGGTAGGCCACTTCACACGCGATCGTGCTGGGCACCATGTGGCCGTACAGGAATTCCGGCGCGACCGCGTCGACCAGCCAGCGGCGGCCGGCGTCGGACAGCGCGACGTACTGCTCCTCCAGGCCGGTGGTGCAGCCGACGGCGCTGCCCATCGTGACGCCGACCTGCTCGGGCGGCAGCGCGTCCAGGTCGATGCCGCTGGAGTCGACGGCCTCGCGGGCGGCGGCCAGGGCGAGCAGCACGGCCCGGTCCAGCCGCTGCACCTGATCGGTGGTGAGGCCGTGCCGGGCGGGCCGGAAGTCGCACTCGGCGGCGATCTGCGAGCGCAGACCCTGGGGGTCGAACAGGCTGATCCGGCGGGTCGCGGTGCGCCCCTGCGTGATCATCTCCCAGAAGGCCGCGGCGCCGGCACGACCGGGCGCCATCACGCCGACGCCCGTCACCACCACGCGCCTGCGGGTCATGTGGTCCCGCCCACCTGCACGCCCGGTTCGGCCGGCCGCGGCGGCTCCTCGGTGTCCACGTGGCCCAGCTCCGGCCGCGGCGCGAGCGGCGCCAGCTGGAACACCGCGCGGGCCGGCTCGTCGCCGTTGTTCTCCAGCCGGTGCGCCACGTTCTTCGGCACCATCAGGGCGTCGTCCGGTCCAAGCTCGATCCGCTCGCCGTCCGGCCCGCCGAGCCGCATCTCCAGCCGCCCGGACACCACGTACAGGTACTCCTCGGAGTACGGGTGGTAGTGCTCGCTGACCCACTCGCCCGGGTTCAGCACCAGCGAGCCCATGAAGCCGGCGGTGCTGCCGCAGGTCTTGGGGCTCAGCATGACCCGGAGATCGCCGCCGCGCCTGGTGTTCGGCGCGACCTGGTCGTAGGCGACCTTGCTCATTCGGCACCCCCGGGGACCCAGCTGTAGAACGACTGCGCCATGGCGTCCTTCGGCTCTTTCCAGTTCGGGTCGTAGGGCCGGATGTGCGCGGCCAGCTTGGTGTTGATGTCCTGGTACAGCTCGGACTTGCGGGCCTGGTAGAGGTTCGGCGTGATGTCGTCGTCCGCCTCGACCAGGTGGAAGTACAGGTCGTGGAAGCGGAACAGGGTGCGTCGGGTGACGCCGATCCGGTGGGGCAGCTCGGTCTCGTCCGACTCGGCGAAGATGCGCGCGACGGCATCGGCCTCGGAGGGTTCCATTCGAGCCACGATCAGGGTACGAGCCACCGCACGTGCTCCTCTCGGTGAATTCCCAGTGGTGTCAGGGTGTTCGAGCGGGCTAGAACTGGCCTGGTAGATCGCTGGTCCGCACGTCGGCTACGACGGCGGCGTCCTCGTCGCCGCGGCCGGCGGCGATCGCGGCCTCGTAGCGCCGCGCGGCCAGTCCCGTCAACGGAAGCGGGACCGCCACCGCGTCCTGCGCCAGCTTGATGTCCTTGTGCATCAACACCGTCCGGAAGCCGGCGGGCGTGTAGTCGCCGGTCTTCATGAACTGGCTGCGGAAGCTCAGGACCGGGGAACGCCAGCCGCTGTTGTCCAGGGCGTCCAGCAGCATCACCCGGTCCAGGCCGACGCCCTCGGCGAACTGGACCGTCTCGGCCAGCGCGGCGGTTTGCAGGCCCAGCAACAGGTTGAAGGCGAGCTTGAGCGTGGTGGCGTGCCCGGGCGGGCCGAGATAGCGGACCTCTTGCGTGAACGCTTCGAGCACGTCGTTGACTTCATCCACATCGGACTCTCGACCGGCGGCGAAGACCCGCAGCTGCCCGGCCTTGGCCATCATCGGGTTGCCGATCACGCAGGCCTCGACCCGCTTGAGCCCCAGGCCGTCCAGCCGCCTGGCCGCTTCCTGGGCGTAGGCAACGGAAACCGTGGAGGTGTCCACGACGGTGGTTCCCGGCGCCAACACGGGAGCCATCTCCCCGAACAGCACCTCCTCGACGGCCTTCTCGTCGCTCAGGCTCAGCAGCACGACCTCGGCGTCCTTCGCCGCCGCAGCGGCGGAATCCACCACCGTGGCACCAGCCTCCGCGAGAGGTGCGGCCTTCGCGGCGGTCCGGTTGAACACCGTGACCGGGAAACCCTTGGCCACCAACGCGTGCGCGAGGCCGGAGCCCATGCCGCCGAGCCCGACGACCGAGACCTTGCGTGCGGGCATCAGACTCCCCCATCCACGTTGAGCGTGACACCGCTGATGAACTTCGACTGATCGCCGGCCAGGAACAGCACCGCCTCGGCGACGTCCTCCGGCTGGCAGATCCGGCCGAGCGGCGTCATCGCGACGATCCGCTCCAGCACCTGCGGCGGCAGCCCGCCGCCGGGCTCGGTCTCGGTCACGCCGGGAGCGACGGTGTTGACGCGGATCCGGCGCGCGCCGACTTCCTTGCACAGCGCGCGGGTGAAGCCGATCAGCGCCGCCTTCGACGCCGAGTAGTGCACGCCGGCGGGGCGACCGCGCAGCGCAACCGAGGAGCCGACGTTCACCACGGATCCACCGTCCGTCAACACTTCCAGCGCCGCCTGCGTGACCAGGTAGGCGGAAGTCACGTTGTGGTCCAGCACACGGTGCCACTCGTCCTCGGGCAGCCGGCCGAACGGCGCATGGCCGTCCACGCCGACGTTGTTCACCAGCACGTCCAGGCCGCCGAGCCGCTCGGCGCAGGCCTCGACCAGCTCGGCCACCTCGGACTTCACGGTCACATCGGCCCGGATCACGTGGTGCCCCTCGCCGAGCTCCTTCAGCTCACGGGCGAGGCTGTCCGCGTTGTCGCCGGGCGAACGGTGGCAGGCGACGACCCGCGCGCCGGCCCGGGCCAGTGCCAGCGTGGTGGTCCGCCCGATGCCGGCGGTGCCGCCAGTGACGAGCACTCGTTTGCCGTACACACCTGTCTGCATGGGACGGACGGTAGGCAGCGTCGATCGCAGCCGGCTGGTGCCTCGGTGGTCGGGGCGCCGGTCAGCCGTCTTCGATGCCGTCTCCAGTCCCGGTCGCGAAGGTGTGCGCGACCGACTTCCTGGGAGGGGCGATGGCCGAGGCGTTGCAACTGGTCGCACTGCTGTCCACCGGGCTGGTCTGCGGGGTCTTCTTCGCGATCGCGGTGAGCGTGCTGCCGACGCTGTTCGCGCTGCCGCCCGGCCAGTACGTCACCGTGCATCGGCTGCTGGGCAAGGGGTATCACCCGGCGATGCCGCTGATCGTGAACGCCGGCACGCTCGCCGACCTGGCGCTGGCCGTCCTGCGGGACGGCCCGGCGCGCGGGCTGTGGGCGCTGGCGTTCGTCGCGATGGTGGCCGTGCAGGGCGTCTCGCACCTGTGCAACGTGCCGATCAACCGCACCCTCGTCGGCCTCGACCCGGACGCGATCGGTCCGGAGTGGACTGACCCGCGCCCGAAGTGGCGCGGCTACCACCTGATCCGCACCGCGGCCGCCGCGGTCGCGCTGCTGGTGACCTGCCTGGCCACCGTGCTACCCCTCTGACGAACAAGGAGCGCCCACCATGCCGTTGTCGGCCATCAGCTACGGGATCAAGCCGGGTCACGAGGAGGAGATCGCCGAGATCTTCTCGCCGCGCAACTTCCGCCGGGTGGACTCGGCCGAGATCCTCGGCGAGGACGGCGAGGTGGCCGGCAGGCTGCTCGCCACCGGCGTGTTCATCCAGGACACCGCCATGATCCGCGTCATCGAGTACGAGGGCGACATCCGCCGCATCGGCGCGCACATGGGCCGCCAGGAGGGCGTGCAGGAGGCAGAGCGCAAGATCGCGCCGTACCTGTTGGAGCAGCGCGACACCCGCGACGTGGCCGCCTTCACCCAGCACATGCGCAACTCCGCCATGCGTTGCCTGATGCAGCGCCAGATCCCGGGCGCGGTGGGCACCACCCTGCTGGCGCTGCGGTACCGGATCAAGCCGGGCTGCGAGGACCAGTTGGCCGAGCTGTTCGGCCAGGTGCAGGGCGAGGCCCGCCCGGTGCTGCGCGGGAACGACCAGCAGGAGACCGGGGTTCTGGCCGGCATCGCGCTGTTCGTCCACGGCGGCAACATGTTCCGGGTCGTGCAGTACGACGGCGAGGTCGCCGACGTCGCCCGCTACATGGCCACTCGCGGCCAGCGGCCGGAGATGGAGCGCAAGCTGGCGCCGTTCCTGGCCGAGGAGCGGCACGTGGAGACCGAGGCCGACTTCCTGGCGGAGTTCGAGAAGGCCAACATGCGGTGCATCTCCCAGCTGTCGCTGGCGACCCTGAACGCGTGATGGAGGGGTTGCGCTACCCGCTCGCGCCGGCCGTCGGATGGCGGCCGGCCGAGCAGTTTCTGCGGTTGCGGCAGGAGGAGCCGGTCGTCCGCGTGAACTTGCCGTCCGGCGACGAGGGCTGGCTGGTCACGCGGTACGAGGACAACAAGGCGTTGCTGGCCGATCCCCGGTTCAGCCGCGCCCTGGCGGCCCGCGCCCGGGCGCCGCGGGCGAGGCTGGCGTCGCTGGAGCAGGACGCCGTCACCACGACGGACCCGCCTCAGCACACCCGCCTGCGACGACTGGCCGTGTCGGCCTTCACCACCGGCCGGGTGACCGCGCTGAGCCCCGTGATCAGGGGTTTCATCGCCGACGGGATCGACGAACTGGTCAAGTCCGGCACAGCCGGCGATCTTGTGCAGCACGTGTCCGAGCCGGTGCCGATGCGGGTCATCTGCGCCCTGCTGGGGCTGCCCTCGGCCGATCACGACTGGTTTCGCGACCGGGCCCGGACGTATCTGAGCGCCGGTGCTCATGGCGCGGCGGATGTCGAGCGGGCCGGGGCCGAGCTGCGCTGGTATCTCGGCGACGCGGTGGCCGAGCGGCGGCTTCATCCCGGCGAGGACCTGCTCAGCGGGCTCGTTGCGGCCGGTGACGACGACAAGCTGACCGACGGCGAGATCGTCGCCTTCGGAGTGACGCTGCTGATGGCGGGCTACTCCCCCACCTCGCACCAGATCGCCGGCTCCGTCTTCGCCCTGCTGCACGAGCCCTCGAACTGGCAACGCCTCACCGCCGAGTTGCTGCCGACGGCCGTGGAGGAGCTGCTGCGGTACTGCCCGATGCCGGCCAGCGGCGGCACCGTCCGCATCGCCACCGAGGACGTGTCGCTGGGCGGGGTGCTGATCAGGGCCGGCGAGGCCGTGCTGCCGGCGCTGGTGTCGGCCAACCGTGACGAGACGGTGTTCGCCGACGCCGACCGGCTGGTGATCGACCGCGCCGACAACCCGCACGTGGCGTTCGGGCACGGCATTCACCGCTGCCTCGGCGCGCAGCTGGCCCGGGCCGAGCTGCGGCTCACGCTGGAGGCGCTGCGGGAACGGTTGCCGGGCCTGCGGTTGGCCGTGCCGGCCGCGGAGATTCGTTGGCAGCTGGGCGGCATGCAGCGCGGCCCCGCCGAACTGCCCGTGACCTGGTGAAAGGGAGGAAAGATGCGACCGTGGCTGTACACGCGCCTGTACGAGAAGGGCGCGCCGTGGGAGCGGTACGGCGTCGGGCAGGAGGTCATCGACCTGGTGGAGGGCGGCCGGGTCAGCCCGAAGACGCATCCGCGGGTGCTGGACCTGGGCTGCGGCACCGGCGCGACCACCGTCTACCTGGCCAAGCTGGGGTATGACGTGGTGGGCGTGGACTTCACGCCGATCGCGTTGGAGCGGGCCGAGAAGCGTGCCGCGGACGAGGGCGTGGCGGACCGCTGCCGGTTCGTGCACGGCGACCTGACCGCGTCGCAGATCCCCGACCTGACCGGGCCGTTCGACCTGCTGATCGACTACAGCACCATCGACGACGCCCGGCGGCCGCAGCGGCGGTTGATGGCCCGGACGGTGCAGCGCCTGAGCCGGCCCGGTTCGCTGTACTTCCTGTGGTGCTTCAGCGCCCGCAAGCGGGATCTGCCGCTGGTGGCGCGGGGGCGGATGTCCGCGTTGCTGCACACCGTGATGCGGCCCGGTGAGGAGCGGGAGCTGTTCGGCCACTCGTTCGACATCGAACAGCTCCCGTCCCCGGCGCGTCCCGCGCACGCCAAGGTCTTCCTGCTCACCCGCCGTTGAGAATCTTCCGGAGCGCGTCGGCCGGGTCGTGCGACGACCCGGCCGACGTCCAGGCCACGAAGCCGTCCGGCCGGATCAGCACCGACTCCGCGAACCCCGGGTCGGCCTTGACGCGCTTCACGCCCTCGATCTCCGGCCACTGCTTGGTGCTCACCAGCTGGAACTCGGTAGCATCCACTGTGGACACATTGTCGCCGATCCAGACGTGCGGCACCCGACCACCGGGTTGACCGTCCGGCTCTCGGAAATCGCCGTCCGGATAGGTGTATCCCAGCTGCACCAGGTGATCCGGCACGATCGTGGCGGCGGCGTTCGCCTCTTCCTCACGGCCCACCCGCGGTCGGTCCTTGGACCGCGCAACCGCTTGCTGCATGGTGTGGACGCCCACCGGCCTGCGCTCGGCCTCGTAGCCGTCGAGCAGCTTGGGATCGGCACCCTTGGTGACCAGCGCCAGCCGCCAGGCGAGGTTGTGCACGTCCTGGATGCCCGTGTTGGAGCCGAAAGCGCCGCTGGGCGGCATCACGTGCGCCGCGTCGCCGGCCAGGAACGCCCGGCCGTGCCGATATGTGTCCGCGACCCGGCCCGCCGCCTCCCACTCCAGGACCTGCACGATTTCCACGTCCAGGTCCGGGATGCCGGCCGCGGCGCGAACCAGCTCCGCGCAGCGCCGCTCGTCGAACTGCTCCGGCGACTGGCCCTTGTCCGGGAAGTACGGCACGTGCAGCAGCCAGCGGTGGGCGTTGTCCACCGGCGCCAGCGCGGCGCGGACCTCGGCATTGTTCACGTAGGCAAGGATGAACCGGCGATCGCCGAGCGCCTCCCGGAGATCGGCCTTGAAGTACACGCTGATCGTCCGGCTCAGGGTGCCCGGGCCCGAACTCGTGATGCCCCAACGCTCCCGCAGCCGGCTGTGCGCGCCGTCCGCGACGATCAGGCAGTCCGCACGGATCTGGCCAGTCGAAAGTGTCGCCACCGCGCCACTCTCGTCCTCGACGACGTCCAGCACCTCGGTGCCGAACCGGATGTCGGCGCCCAGCTCGACCGCTCGCTTGGCCAGCAGCGGCTCCACCTCGTCCTGGTCACACAGGCACCAGCCGGTCGGGCTGACCTCCGCGCCACCGGACATGTACTCCTGCCGGAACGGCGCAAGTTCCTTGCCGGACAGCGACTCCAGCACCGCGAAACCGTTGTTGGCGGCCAGCGTCCGCGCCGAGTCGGTGCCGCGGATCGCGTCCTCCAGGCCGACCTGCCGGTACAGCTCCATGGTGCGGATGTTCAGTCCTCGGGCCTTGGGGTGCAGCGAGGTGGTCGGCCGGCGCTCGGCCAGCACCACGTCGACGCCTTGGTGGGCGAGAAACACGGCGGCGGACAGGCCGACCAGGCCCCCACCGACGACGAGCACGGACGTGCGCTCCACGAGACCTCCTGGGTCGGACATACGGTCGGCCCCGAGTTTTTCGGTCTCGGCTCGCAGGGTTCTGGAACCGACCTGGACGAGCGCGCTTCCAGCGAGATGCCAGGCACGGCCCCGATGCTGGGTCGCATGCGCGTGCTGTTCACCAGTCTGGTCAGTCCCGGCCACTTGCGTCCGATGGTGCCGCTGGCGTGGGCGCTGCGCGCCGGCGGTCACGACGTCGCCGTCGCGAGCGCGCCCAACATGACCAAGTGGGCCCAGTCCGTCGGCCTCTGGTCGGTTCCGTTCGGCGAGATCGTCGATCCCATCGCCTCGATGCGCAAACGTATGCCCAAGGACACCAAGGCGTACGTCGACCAGTTCCACGGCCGTCCCAGCGCCGAACGGCACCACGCCACCGGCCGCCGCCTGGGCGCGATGGCCGGTCGCAATGTCGACGAGCTGCTGGCCTTCGCCCGTGCCTGGCGGCCCGATGTCGTTGTGTACGAACCCATGGAGCTCACCGGCCGCGTCGTCGCCGCCGTGCTGGGCGTTCCGTCCGTGCAACACCGTTGGGGCGTCGATCACCTGACGGCGTACAACGCGGGTGCCGTCGAGGGCCTCGTCGACACTCTCGCCCGCTTCGACCTTGCTGGAGTTTCGCCGGCCGTGGTGATCGACCCGTGCCCGACCAGCCTGCAACTGCCGGATGTCCGTCCCGGCTGGCCCATGCGTTACGTACCGTTCAACGGCGCTGCGGACGTTCCGTCCTGGGTGTTGTCTCCGGCTTCTCGGAGCCGGGTCTGTGTGACTTTCGGCAACGACAGCCTGCAACTCGGCTCCGCCGGCACCCTCACCGCCACCCTGGCCGCTCTCGGCGACTTCGACATCGACGTGCTCGCCACGGTGCCCGCCCAGTACCAGTCGATGTTCCCCTCGCTACCACCCAATGTGGAGCTCATCGACTCCGTTCCCATCGGCATGTTCCTGCACACCTGTGACCTCGTCGTGCACCACGGCGGCAGCGGGAGCTCGTTCTCCGCCCTGGAGGCCGGCTGCCCGCAGCTCGTGCTGGCCCAGCCCGACGGTTTCGAGTACGGCGACGCCATCGAACGCGTCGGCGCCGGGCACCTGCTGGAGTTCGCCGAGGAGCAGCGGGATTCGTCCGTCATCGCGGATCGGGTGCAGAAGGTCCTGGGCCAGGCCACCTATCGCGAGGCCGCTGTGGAGTTGGCGGCGGAAACCCGTCGCCGGCCGTCCCCCGTCGCCGTTGCGGCCCAGCTGGCGGCCTTCGTCGAGGAGGCACGCCGATGATCAGCCCCACTGGTTTCCGTCCTGGGCCGGAGGTCCGCTGATGCGCGTCCTGTTCGGGCTGCCGCCGATGGCCGGTCACGCCCGCTCCATCGCCCCACTGGCCGCCGCGCTGCGTTCCGCCGGCCATGACATCGTCGCCGTCGGACGGCCCAACGTCGTGCCCGGCATCCTGTCCCGGCACATCCCCGCCTTTCCCGTGGGACAGCCGGTGGATGTCGTCGGGGGCATCCTCAAGGCCCTGCCCGCCGGCTCGTCCGTGCAGGAGATGTGGGGTCGGTCCGACGGTCCCGAGCACCTGGTCGGCGTCGCCCATCACTACGTCGCCTACGCCGAGGAGGTCCTCGACGAGGTGCTGGACTTCACCCGCGCCTGGCGTCCCGATGTCGTCGTCTACGACCCCCTGGACTTCGCCGCCCGCATCGCCGCCGCCGAGCTCGGCGTGCCCACGGTCCGCCACCGCTGGGCGACCGACCCGTACGGGACGATCACCGAGTCCGAGGCCCTTGCCCGCCTGGGCTCTCTGGAACCGGCGCTGGTCCTCGACCCGTGCCCGCCCAGCCTGCAACTTCCCGGTGTCGCCCCCGGCATGCCCGTCCGCTACGTCCAGGACAACGGCGTCGGAGTCGTGCCGCCGTGGACCCTGGTTCCCCCGTCCCGGCCCACCGTCTGCGTCTGCCCCGGCACCGAGGCCCTCACCCTCGGCGGCGCCCCCGGCTTCCGCAACGCCCTGCTGGCCCTCGCCCAGCTCGACGTCGACGTCATCGCCGCCGTCAACGCCGCCAACCTCGACCTGCTCGGCCCCCTGCCCGCCAGCATCCGGGTCGTCGACATGGTGCCCTTGCACATGTTCCTGCACCACTGCACCGCCATCGTCCACCACGGCGGCGCCGGCTGCCTGCTCACGTCCATCGCCGCCGGCCTCCCCCAGCTCGTGCTGCCCGTCATCGCCGACCAGTACGCCAACGGCGACCAGATCGCCGCCTACGGCGCCGGGCTCACCCTGTCCACCATGGTCGAGCAGCGGGACCCCGAGGCCGTCGCCACCGCCGTCAAACGGTTGATCACCGACGACTCCCTCACCGCCCGCGCCCTCACCCTCCGTGCCGAGCACGAGTCTCAACCCGATGTCTTCGACTCCGTCGCCGCCCTGGCCCAGGTCGCGCACCACAACCCGCGCACACGCCTGTCCGCCGACGGAAATCCGCCGCACGGACGGGCGCCCGCTCAACCCCAGACCCGAGCCTGCTAGTTGCTGTGACCGGTACCCGTGGACCAGATGGCATGGCCCGCGAGGTCGTAGAGGACGAGGTTGCCGTCGCTCTGGAACTTGAGCTGAGCACCGGAGCCCGTGGTAGCCGACTCCCAGACCCCACGGCCGAAGCCGTCGTAGATGACGAAGTTGCCGTCGCTCTGGAAGACGGCGGACTTGCCGAGGAACTGGGTGCGGGAGTCCCACAGGGCGACGCCGGCCTGCGAGTAGACGACGAGGTTCCCGTCGGACTGGAACACGAGCGTGCCGGCGGGGGTGCTGTAGAGCTTGTTCACCTCCAGGCTCGAGTTCCAGTTGAACACGAACTCCTGCTGGAAGTCCGCGGGCGCGGCGACGACGGCGCCGTGACGCGGCTGCGTCGCGGCGGACGCCGGCGCGGCCGTCACGAGCGCGGTCGCGGCGCCGAGTGACACGGCGACTGCCGCGATCCGCATGGTCCTTGATTCGATCTTCGACACGGCTGACTTCTCCCCTGTCGACTACATGACGTCCCCACTATCGGCAGCCACCACGCGCACCAGCTGTCAACGACGGTGATTCGAGCGCGATCGGGCGGGAGTTCGGGCACTCGACGGAGCCCGGACTCGACATCAAGCCTCGCCCAATTCTGCGCGCCCACGGCCCACCCGCTCCCATACTGACCACACCAGAGAGGGGGCGACATGCGTGGGGAGCGACTGAACGACGGGCTCAGCGTGGCGGCGGTGGGCCAGGGCGAGCCGCTGGTGACCCTGCCGGGTCTGGGCACCGGCGCGGACCTGTCGGTCAAGGTCCCATCCACGACGGCGTTCTTCGCGAACATCCTGGCAGCCGGCTACAAGCGCCGGGTGCACGTGATCAACCGGCCGGTCACGGTACCGGCGAACACAACGCTCCCCGACCTGGCCGGCTGGCACGCGGAGGCGCTGCGGGGGCGGTTCAACGGGCCGGTGGACGTGATGGGAACCTCCGGCGGCGGGGCGACCGCCCTGCAACTGGCCATCGACCACCCGGACGTGGTGCGACGCCTGATCCTCTGCACGATCGCGAGCCGCCCGGGCGATCACGGCAGAGAACGACTCCTGAACCTGATCCGAGCCGAGCAGCGAGGCCGCCGCGATCCGTGGGCGGCGAGCGGGCTGGTCACGCGGGGACCACTGCGGTTGCTGACGTTCGCGGCGTACGCGTTCGGCGCCAGGGGCAAGCGGGCGCAGGGTGAAACCTCATTGGTCGAAGCCATCCAGGACTGGGACGTCACCGACCGCCTCGGCGAAGTCAGCGCGCCAACGCTGCTGATCGCCGGCGGCAGGGACGAGATCATCCCGGCCGAATTCGCCCGCGCCACCGCGGCCGGCATCGCACAAGCACAGCTGCTGATGATCGAGCGGGGCGATCACGTGACGACGATGTTCGACCGCCGCGTGTCACCGGCGATCCGAGAATTCCTGAACGGCTGACACCAACGCGGCTTGGCGGAGGACTTCGCCATGGGCATGCTCGCCGGTGCGGACGACACGGGCGAAGTCCTCGACCATGTTGCGGAACTGGTCGTCCGCGGGCAGTTCCAGCCGCGAATTCCCACTGGGCTGCTCCACCAACACGTTCGGGGCCATCCCGGCCGGCGTGGTGAACGCACGGTCGACGGTGATCCGCCCGTGCGAACCCCACAGCGAGTACGAGCACTGGTAACCGTGCTGCATCCCATACGCCAGCCGGCCGATTCGACCGTCACCTTCGACAAGAACCGCACCGCCGACATCGACGCCATCCACAGTGGACACGGCGCCCGCCACCGAGACGTCACCAAGGAAGAACTGGGCCGCCCGCAACGGATAAACGCCGAGGTCGAGCAGCGCGCCGCCGCCAAGAGACGAAGAATACCGGATGTTGTCCGCCGGCAGGCCAGGAATGCCGAACACCGCGGAGAACTCCCGCACCGCACCGATCCGCCCGCTGGCGACAACCTCGGCGACGGCCCGGTGCTGACTGTGGTGCAGGAACATGAATCCCTCCACCACGACCACACCGCACGTCTCAGCCAGCTCCACCAGCGATCGAGCCTCGGCCAGCGACGGCGCCAGGGGCTTCTCCACCAGCAAATGCTTGCCGGCCTTGACCGCCTCGACCGCCCACGGCACGTGCAGGGCGTTCGGCAACGGTATGTAGACGGCGTCCACATCGGACCGTTCGAGCAAGGACTCATAGCCGACAACGGCGTCACACTCGAACCGCCGAGCGAACTTGCCAGCCTTGTCCGCATCCCGACTGGCAACGGCGGCAACCCGAATCCCCGAGGCGCGCTCCACCGCCGGCAACACCATGCGCCACGCGATGTCGGCGCACCCCAGCACGCCGAGGTTCACCACAGCGAGGCCAGGCAGGTCAGCAGGGTCCGTGCCTCCACGTTGACGCAGTTGCTCAGGGACGCGAGCTTGCGGAGCTGGTACGGCGTCACCCACCGGTAGTTCTTGCCCTCGTCGTCGGGGAAGTCGTCACCGGCCTCGACGATCATGTACCGGTTCTCCCGGTTCAGGAACCGGCCACCCTCCTCGGAGTGCAGGACGCTGTAGCGCGCCGGCGCCTCGAGGACGTACTCCAGGTACGGCGGCCACACCGACCGCGGCAGGTTGCGGTAGTCCGCATTGACGCAGTGGACGGTCGGGGCGACCTCGAAGAAGTCGAACAGGCCCGGCTGTGGCTTGCCCTGCACCAGAATGTGCGGCACGCCGTCGATGTGCCGCATCACGAACGCGGCGATGCCCGGCCGCGCCGGGGTGAGCATCGGCTGCGTCCAGCTGACGACCTCGCGCGTCTCGGCCTGCACGGAGACCGCGACCACGCTGAAGAACTTGCCCTCCACGTGGGAGATCTCGTACTCGGTGCGCTTCCAGTCGGCGACCTCGCGCAGCGGCATCCGCTCGGCGGTCATCTCGTAGTGGCACTTCAAGCCGGTGAGCCAGCTCAGCAGCTCGTCGAAACCGTACCGCGCCGGGACATTCACCGACAGGGCGGTGCGCAGAGTGGACTGATCGTCGTCCTCGGTGGACATCGGCAGCGTGGACAGCACCGTGCGGATGTCCATGTTGACGGTGCTGTCCCTGGCCAGGAAACGGTTGATCTGGGCCAGGGTCAGCCAGCGGAAGTCCTCGTGCTCCTCGACGTCCCCGGTGACCTCGACGACCATGTTCCGGTTCCGCTTGTGGTAGAAGCTGTCGCCCTGCTCGGACTGGAGCACGTCGGTGATCACCCGCCCGCGGCCCGGCCCGGCGAAGTGCTCGAAGTAGCGGATCTTCGCGCCCTGGTGCACCCGGGTGAAGTTGCTGCGGGTGGCCTGCACGGTCGGGCTGAGCTCGATGGTGTGCGGGTTGCCGGGCTCCATCTTGGCCTGCACGAGGAAGTGCGGCACGCCGTCGATCTCCCGCACGAGCAGGCCCAGCAGGCCGTTCTCGGGCTGGTTGATGATCGGCTGCTGCCAGGCGTGCACGGGCCCGAACTGGCTCGTCACGGTCAGGCCCTGGATGGCGAAGAACCGGCCGCTGTCGTGCGCGAGATCGCCGGTGGACGCGGCGAACGACCACTTGTCCAGCTCGCCGAACGCGATCCGGTCCACCGCGAACTGGTTCACGACCTTGCGGCGGCGCAGCCACGCGACGACCTCCTCGTCGGAGATCAGCGACCCGGTCGCCTCCGCCGAGCGCGCGAACCGGGCGCCGTCGTGCTGTCGCAGGCCGCCGAGCCGGCCTGGTCCCAGTCGTCGGTCCATCTCTCACCCCGAAGTGGTCGAAGAACTCGCAGCGACACCAGTGTCGACCGGCCCGGTCGACGATCGGTCGAAACGGGACGGGCGAGCGCGCTGCGACCGGCCGACCACCGGCGCCGGAGATCCTGCGTGCACCGGAGAAGGAGGACACCGTGAAGGCGACTTACCGTTCGGCCCTGGTCACCGGCGCGTCCGGCGGCATCGGCGAGATCTTCGCCCGCCAGCTGGCGGCGGTCGGCTGTGACCTGGTGCTGGTGGCCCGCCGGGCCGAGCCGATGGAGAAGCTGGCCGCCGGCCTGGCGGAGCGGCACGGCGTGCACGTCGAGGTGATCGCCGCCGACCTGACCGTGGACGGCGATCTCGAACGGGTGGCGCGGCGGCTGGCCGATCCGGAGCGGCCGATCGAGCTGCTGGTGAACAACGCCGGCGCGGGATCCCGGCCGCCGCGGCCGTTCCACCAGCAGGATCCGGCCGGCGAGGAGGTCAAGGTGGCGCTGAACGTGATCGCGCCGCTGCGGCTGACCCGCGCCGCGCTGCCCGGCATGGTCGCGCGTGATCACGGTGGCGTGCTCACGGTGTCGTCGATCGCCGCGTACTGGCCGCAGCCCCACGGCGCGACTTATGCCGCCACCAAGGCGTTTCTGAGCTCCTTCGGCGACACACTGGCGTGTGAGCTGGCCGGCACGAACGTGCACGTCACGACCGTGGTGCCGGGATTCACCAAGCGCGGCAACGGGGTCGCGAAGGGCGGCCCGAAGAGCTTCACGCTGCCGGAGTTCGCCTGGCTGGAGCGGGAAGACGTGGCCGCGCAAGGGCTTGCCGCGGTGCACGCGGGCGTGCCGATCTGCATTCCGGGCGCCACCTATCAGGCGGCGCTCGGCCTCACGCGTCTGCTCCCACGGTCAGTGCTGCGCGACCTTTTCCGCCGCGTCTGGGGCAGCTGACCGGCTCGCCTGCTGCTGGTCGAACCGCTTGCGGGCAACGGCTTCCCAGATCCCCAGGTCGCCGAACACCCGCGAGCCGTCGGCCAGCACGGGCAGGCCGGCCCAGCTGGCCTTGTCCCGGTCCCGGTAGTACGGCAGCAGCACGCCGTCGGCGGTCCGCGCCACCAGCTCCAGGTTCCCGAAGGTGCTGGCGATCATCGCGACGGACACCGGCCGCCCCCGGCCACCGGGCAGCAACCCCGCCTGTCGCCACTCCCCCGCCTCGCGGTGGTAGTGCACGAGCCGGCCGTCGTACGGCACGACCAGGTCGTCCCCGACCAGAGTGGGGTCTCCGTCCGCCGAGCCGATCAGCGTCAACGATCCGTCCAGCCTACCGAATGCCAGTTCACCGGCGTTCGTCCGGACGGCTAACTCGTCACCCGAGAGCGCGACACCGGCGGCGGAGATCGGCAGCTCGGCGGCCTTGCGCCAACCGACGGCGAGCCGGCGGTAGTGCGCCAGCGCTTCCCCGCACGGCACCAGCATGTTCGAACCGTGCACGGCGGGATCGCCGGTGGCATCACCGATCGTCACGGCGTCGCCGGCGCCCAGCCGGTACGTCAGCAACAGCCCGTCGGCCGACCGCGCCACCACCTCTACCGCGCCAGGGATCACCGCCACCGCCCCGCCGACCGCCTCGAACGGCAGCGCGCCAACACGACGCCATGGATATCCCCACTGGTCGTTGAGACGCTCGTAGTGGACCAATGCCGGCCCATCCGGCGCGACCAGAACGAAGTCGCCACGGACCGTCTCGGCTAGAAATCCGCTGCCACGCCCGGCCGCGAAAGCGGTGCCGACAACCTCTATCGACTCCACCGACGGCCGCCGGCGCTCGATCCGCTCGCCGCCCTTCCACACGCCGACGAGATCGACCAAACAGGACACATCGGCGGTCGGGTCACCGTCCACCAGCATGAGATCCGCCCGCAGCCCCGCGGCGATGCGCCCACGGTCGACCAGGCCGAAGGCATCCGCCGGCACGGAGGTCGCGGCGGCCAACGCCTCGACGCCAGAGAGCCCCGCCTGGACGAGGAGTTCCAGCTCGCGCCACAACGCCACGCCATGCAGGTACATCGTCGGATCGGACCCGGCCAGCAGTGGAACGCCCGCCTCCCGGAACGCCCGCACCGCCGCCGCGGCCGCCTCGGTGTCGACCGGCAGGCAGCCGGCGTGCCCGTCGTACTCGGCGACGGCGAGATCCTCGGGCCGCAGGTACGGGGCGATCCGCGAGTCGGCGGCCAGGCCGCTCCGCCAGGCCGAACCGCCGGAGATCAGCTCGAACACGTTCAGCGTCGGCACCACGAACGTGCCCAGCTCCTTGGCCCGCAACGCAATCGACGCATCCGGCACCCGGTCCACGAACACGTGTGCCAGCCCGTCGACCCCGGCGTCCAAGGCGTCGTGCGCGGCCTGCAGGGTGCCGATGTGCACCATCGTCTTCAGCCCGCGCCGATGCGACTCCGCCACGATCGCCGCCATCGTCTCCTTGCTGACGAAGGGAAGCGTGTGCCCCGCCGCCGCGCTGAGCAGGTCGCCGTCGTCGTAGCGGATCTTGATGTAGTCGGAGCCGTCGGCGATCCGCGCCGCCACGAAGCGTTCCGCGTCCTCCGGCCCCGTGACGAACGGAACCGCCGCCCCCGCCGCCGTCGTGCCCCGGCTGCCCGGCGCCTTCGCGGACACGCCCGCCGACCGGATGTCCGCGATCGGCTCGCCGGACGACCGCAGCCGCGCGACCTCCGCCGGATCGTCGCCCATGCTGAGCACGGTCGTGGTGCCGAAGGTGATCGCCTGCCGCAGCGAATCCTCGCCCAGCAGGTGGAAGTGGGCGTCGATCAGACCGGGCAGCAGCGTCATCCGGCCCTCGCCGTCGACGATCTCGGCCCCGGCCGGCTCGTCCGACCCGATGGTCGTGATCACCCCGTCGGTCACGACGACCGAGCACACCGGCAGGCGCCGCTCCCCGTCGAACACCCGGACCCGGCGGAAGACAACGGAAGGCATCAAGGCTCCTTAGAAGCTCACCGGCAGGCTGGTGAGGTTGCGGATCACCGATCCGGTCGTGGTCAACGACGACTCGGGCACCGCCAGCCGCAGCACGCCGAACCGCGCGAACAGCGCTCCCAGGGCGATCTCCAGCTCGGCCCGGGCGAGCTGGGCGCCGATGCAGTAGTGCGCGCCGGCCCCGAACGCCAGGTTCGGCTCCGTCCGAGCGGGCCGGAACTCGTCGGGGTCGGTGAACACACCCGGATCCCGGTTCGCGCCGACCGTCGACGGCAGCACGGCCTCGCCGGCGCGGATCAGCACCCCGCCGAGCTCCACGTCCTCAGTCACCACCCGCAGATTGCCGCCGGTCACCGGCGCCGCCGAGAACCGCAGCACCTCCTGCGCGGTCTCGCGGATCAGCTCCGGCCGCGCCACCAACTCGGCCATCCGGTCCGGGTTTCGCAGCAACGTCAGCACGCCGCTGGTGATCGCGCTGGCCGTGGTGTGGTAGCCGGCGATCAACAGGGTCGCGCCGAACACCACCAGCTCCTCGTCGCTCAGCGCCCCGTCGATGTCCCGGGCGTTGACCAGGTCGGTGAGCAGGTCGTCGGTGGTGGCCCCGTGCTTGTGCGCCACCAGCCCGGCCAGATAGCGGTTCAGCGAGCTCCGGGCGTCCCGAATGGACTCCGGCGAGTGCCCGGACAGGCTCAGCATCACGTCCGTCCACCGCCCGAAGCGGGCCCGGTCCTCGAACGGCACGCCCAGCAGCTCGCAGATCACCGCGATCGGCAGCGGCAGCGCCAGCGCCGACACGATGTCCACGGGGGACTCGGCGACCTGATCGAGCAGATCGTCGGTCACGCGCTGGATGTACGGCCGCAGCGAGGCGACGCGGCGCGCGGTGAAGGCGCGGATCACCAGGCGGTGCAAGCGGGTGTGCTGCGGCGGGTCCATCGCCAGGATCGTCGAGCGGTCCGGCGGCAGCGGCCGCATGCGCGGCGCGCCCTCCCGGCACGCGGCCGCCCGGCTGAACCTGTTGTCCGTCAACACGGTCCGCACCTCGTCGTGCCCGATGACCAGCCACGCCTCGTCGCCGGTGGGCAGCCGCACGCGGCACACCGGCCGCCGGTCGGGCGTGCCCGCCATCAGGTCCGGCACGCCCAGCACGCGGTCGGTCGGCACCGGGAAGTCCACCACCACATCGGTCTCGGCCATGCCGGCGATGCTGCCGGCCGCCGCTGGTAACGCGCTGGACGCCCGGTGTCCACGGTCCTTCGATCCGCCTTCCAGGCCCGGGCCGCAGACTCGCTGCCGTCGACTTGCGGAGGCGAGGATCCATGGCGCAGCAGGCCAGAGAGCTGCTCATCGAGCAAGTGCGGGACTATCACCGGCGGCGCGCCGGCGACACCGGCTTCGAGCCGGGCGTGACGTGGATCAAGTCCACCGGGGCCGTGCTCGACGACGACGACGTCGCCGCGCTCGTGGGCGCCGCGATGGACCTGCGGATCGCGGCGGGCCCGAGCGCGCGCACGTTCGAGTCGAGATTCGCGAAGCTGCTGGGCGCGCGCAAGGCGCACCTGTGCAACTCGGGGTCGTCGGCCAACCTGCTGGCGCTCAGCGCCCTGACCGCGCCGGCGGTGGGCCGCCGGCGGCTCCAGCCGGGCGACGAGGTGATCACGGTGGCGACCGGGTTCCCCACCACGGTCAACCCCATCCTGCAGAACGGCCTGGTGCCGGTGTTCGTGGACGTGCAGCTGGGCACCTACAACGTGCAGCCGGAACTGCTCGAGGGAGCGCTCTCCAACCGCACGAAGGCCGTGGTGCTGGCGCACGCGCTGGGCAACCCGTTCGACGTCGCCGCGGTGAAGGCGTTCTGCGACGAGCACGGGCTCTGGCTGATCGAGGACAACTGCGACGCCGTCGGCAGCACGTACGACGGCCAGGTCACGGGCACCTTCGGCGACCTGTCCACGGTCAGCTTCTACCCGGCCCACCACCTCACCATGGGCGAGGGCGGCTGCGTGGTGACCAACAGCCTGCTGCTGGCCCGGCTGGTGGAGACGTTCCGGGACTGGGGCCGGGACTGCTGGTGCGAGCCGGGCGAGGACGACAAGTGCCTCAAGCGGTTCGACTGGCAGCTGGGCGGCCTGCCGCACGGCTACGACCACAAGTACACGTTCTCCGAGGTCGGCTACAACCTGAAGACCACCGACCTCCAGGCGTCGCTGGGCCTGAGCCAGCTGGACAAGCTGCCGGCGTTCGGCGCGGCCCGGCGGCGCAACTGGGACCGACTGCGGAGAGCGCTATCCGACGTGGACGGCATCCTGTTGCCCGAGGCCACGCCCCGCAGCGACCCGAGCTGGTTCGGTTTCGCCATCACGGTGCTGCCCGACGCCGGTTTCACCCGCGACGAGTTCACCGCGCACCTGGAATCGCGGCGGATCGGCACCCGGCTGTTGTTCGCCGGCAACCTCACCCGCCAGCCCGCCTACCGGGGCAAGAACTGGCGGGTCGCCGGCGCGCTGGCCAACAGCGACATCGTCACCGAGCGGACCTGCTGGATCGGCGTGTTCCCGGGCATCACCGACGAGATGATCGACTACATGGCGGCGACCATCCGGGAGTTCGCCGCCGACCGGCAGCGGATCGGCGCCGGCGTGCCCGTGGCCACATGACAAACGTCATCAGGATGTGCGTACGGCATTCACTACTGACCGGCACGCGGCCTGACTAGCGTTGGTGTCACGACGAAGGAGGACGTGAAATGGCTAAGGACGAGAAGATCGACCGTCGCGGCCGCGAATCGGCCGTCAACTCCGCGGTCGGCGGCCTGCTGTCGTGGGTGGCCGGCAAGGACTCCGTCAAGCGCGGCACCTCCCCCGCCGACGGCGCCGCCGGCGAGCTGCTGTCGTGGATCACCGGCAAGGGCGGCAAGAAGGACAAGCGCGTGCGCTGACTTCCGCCTCGACGGCCACGGCACTCCCCCTCACCGACCGTGGCCCGAGCGACCGGCCTCCGGCTCGCCGGAGGCCGGTCGCTTGCCGGAAGGAAGTTCTCCGATGCGCAGGTTCGCGCCCGCGGTCGTGCTGTCCGTGCTCGCCCCGGTGATCGCCGAGTACGTCTCCGGCGACATCGCGCTGGACGCTTTCCCGGCGCTGCTGGGATTCGTCTGCCTGAACGGATGTTGGGCCGTGCTGGCCCGGGAACTGGTGGTGCGCCGCGGCGGCGGTTGGCCGGGGCTGGTGTTCCTGGCGCTGGCGATCGGCGTGGTCGAGGAGGGGCTGCTCGACCAGTCCCTGTTCAACCCGCACTTCGCGGGGTCACCGCAGTGGCTCGCCTACGGTTTCGTGCCGGCGCTGGGCACGTCGCCGATCGTGGTGGTGTTCATGGTGGTGCTGGACGCCGTGTGGAGCGTGCTGGTTCCCGTGGCGTTGACGGAAACCCTGTTCCCGCACCGTCGGGCGAAGCCCTGGCTGGGCCGCACGGGCCTGCTGCTGGTCGGCATCGCGTTCCTGCTCGGCGCCGCGGCGACATGGATGATCAACTACCGGATCGCCGGCTTCCGGGCGTCGCCGGGACAGCTGGAAGCCGCCGTCGTCACCGCGATCGTGTTGGTGGCGCTGGGTGCGCGGCCGTCACCGGAGCCACTGCCGTCGGAACGGTTGGCCCCCAGTGCCTTCACGGTCGGCGTTACGGCTTTCCTCGCCTCGAGCGCGTTCCAGGTGCTGAAGCTGATCACGGATCCGCCGGCCTGGATCGTCCTACTGGGAATGCTGGCGCTGCTGGCCGGTTCGCTGGTGTTGTTCTCGCGATGGGCTCGCCGCCCGGGTTGGGGTGAGCGGCACCGGTTCGCGCTGCCGGCCGGCGCGGTGGTGACGTACTGCTGGTTCGGGCCGATGTTGATGCTGTACAAGGGAAACATGGGCCACGTGGCCGAGCAGCTGGTGCTGGTCGCCGTGACCCTGCTGACCATGGGGGCGCTGGCCAGCAGGGTTCGGCACGGGTGTCAGCTCAGCGACACCAGGCCCTGATCGGCCGTCTGTGCCTCGTAGCACTCGCGGGCGAAGGACCGCACCAGCTCGTGCTGCACGTAGACGGGATCCTCGTGATCGCCGTCGAGACGACGCAGCAGGCTCTGACCGACCAGCTCCCGCATCGCCATCTCGACCTCCCAGTCCGCGCAGGTGAGCAGCTGGCAGGCGTGGCTGGTGGCGAAGCGGGCGGGCAGCAGACCCAGCGACCGGAACGTGCTGCGGCCGACCTCGGTGAGCCGGTCGTAGTGGCTGGCCAGCCGCTGCCGGATCTCGTCCGCCTGAAGGACTTCGAGCAGGCGGCCGGCCTGCTCGGCCCGGTCGGCGAGGGTGGTGACGGCGTGCGGACCGGACATCGCCAACCGCGAGCCCACGCAGCGAATCGCCAGCGGCAACCGTCCACACAGCATCGCCAGGCGTTCCGGCGCGCGGTCGCCGGGCGTCCGGTCCAGGCCCATGGTGCGGCACAGGAGCTTGACCGCGTCCTCCATCGGCAGCGGCGCGAGGTCGATCTGGACGGTGCCGCCCAGGCCGGTCAGGCGGCCCCGGCTGGTGATGACGACGGCGCTGCGGGAGTTGGCCGGCAGCAGGGGCATCACCTGCGCCGCCGACGCGGCATCGTCCAACAGCACCAGCACCGGGTTGGCGGCACTCCACGACCGGAACAGCTTCGCGCGTTCCTCCACCGAGGCCGGCACCCGGTCCATCGGGAAGCCGGTGGCGTGCAGGAACTCGCCGAGCACCTCGCCCGGCTCGCGCGGCGTCGCCGTGCTGCCGCGCAGGTTGGCGACGAGCTGCCCGCCGGGGAAGTGGTCGGCGGCGCGGTGCGCGGCCTCCACCGCGAGCTCGGTCTTGCCGACGCCGGCCATGCCGGCGATCCGCACCATGCGGACGGCGCTGCGGCGATCGCCCGCCTCGGTGAGCAGACGCTCCATGAGGGACAGTTCCGGGCCGCGGCCGGTGAACTCGAAGATCGTCGGCGGCAGCTGGGCGGGGCTGCACAGCGGCGCGGTCCGCGCCGGCGCCTGGGGACGGCGGTCGAGCGCCGGATCCGAGTTGATCATCGCCCGTTGCAGCTGGCGCAGCGCCGGCGAGGGCTCCAGGCCCAGCTCGTCGATCATGTTCTCGCGCAGCCGGCGGTACACCTCCAGCGCCTCGAAGCAGCGGCCCGACCGGTAGAGGGCGAGCATCAGGCTGGAGTGGAATCCCTCGTGGAACAGGTGGATCGCGGTCAGCTCGCGCAGCTTGCTGACCAGTTCCGCGTGCCGGCCCAGCTTCAGGTCCGCCTCGACGCGCAGCTGCACGGCCCGCAGCCGCTGCTCCTCCAGCAGGTGCGCGTAGGCCGTCAGCGCCTCGCCGAGTTCGACGTCGGCCAGCGTCGGGCCCCGCCACAGGTCCAGCGCCTCACTGAGCACATCGGACGCCTGCTGCGGGTCGGTGTCCATAATGTCCTCGGCGCGGCGCAGCAGCCGCTCGAACACGTGCAGATCGATGGCGTCCGCCGGAATGTTCACCTGGTAGCCACCCGGCTTGGTGAGCAGGTAGCCGCCCGCGCCGTCGCAGTCCCGGAACGGGCCGAGCTTGCGCAGCTTGTAGATGTAGGTCTGGAGCGTGGCCGCGGCGCTGACCGGCGGATTGCCGCGCCACAGCTCATCGATGAACTCGTTGGTGCGGACCAGGCGGTTGGCGTGCAGCACCAGCAGTGCCAGCACCTCGCGTAGTTTCGGCGCGGACGGCGTGAGGTCGACGGCGCCGTCGGTGACCTCGATCGGGCCTAACACACGGAAGAACACAAGCGCCCCCAGGACGATTCGCTCATGAGCCCGTCGCCGGCGAGGCTTCCCCCCATCGCCGGCCACGGGAAGTTGGGTGACGGGCGCGGCGGCCCGCCGATCTGTCGTCGACCGGAAAACCGGCCCCCGACCGTTCGTTCCGACCGTCCCGGATTGCCTCGATCCGAGCCCCGAAACGAATAACCAATCCATTTACCCGTTAATAGCTCGATACGCTAGCACCGCGCCGACCACTGTCAAGAACTCCGGGGATTTGGTCCCCGTTCCGACGTGACCACCGCCGACCGTAATGCGTCCAGCACGCGCTGCGAGCAGTATTCGACGGGGGCTCCGCACTCGTCGCAGCGGACCACACCGTGACCCGCCCAAACCGGACACAAGAGGCTCAACAGGTCGATAAAACCGAGCATTTCGGACACACCTCCCATGTGACATGCGGGTTCCCGACGGGCCGGATGCTAGGAATGGACGCTGGAAGACCGCTGGCGGCGCGCTGGTTGTTCACCCACGCGGAAGACCCGTGACTTCTCCCGCCCGACCGGTAACGAGTCCGTCACGACGACACCGACGGTAGAACGGTCACGGGTATCCGAATCATCTTCACGAGTCACGGACTAACGGGACGTGAATTGCCAGGAACCGATTATCAACGGTGATGGGCGAGCGTCTCGTGGGCGTCGGCGGCGCGGGCGGCCGGCTCGGTGTGCACGGTGGCGGCCGCGAGGCGGGGAACGGCGTGCACCAGTTCGTGCTCGACATCGTGGGCAATGCGATGGGCCTGCTCCACCGTCAAACCGGCGTCCACGACAACGGCGAGTTCCGCGCGCAGGGTGTGGCCGATCCAGCGCATTCGCAGGTCGTTCACGGACAGCACGTCGGGAATGCCGCCGGCGGTCCGTTCCGCGAGGTCGATGGTCGCCGGGTCGACCGCGTCCATGAGGCGGCGGAAGACCTCGCGGGCGGCGTCGCGGAGGACCAGCAGGATCGCGACGGTGATGGCGAGGCCGATGATCGGGTCGGCGATGGCGAAACCGAGGGCCGCTCCGATCGCGCTGACGACGACCGCGAGGGAGGTGAAGCCGTCGGTGCGGGCGTGCAGGCCGTCCGCGACGAGGGCGGCCGAGCCGATGCGGCGGCCGACGGTGATGCGGTAGCGGGCGACGAACTCGTTGCCCAGGAAGCCGATCACGCCGGCGGCGGCGAGGATCCAGAGGTTGCCGACCGGGTGCGGGTGGAGCAGGCGGTCGACCGCCTGCCACGCCGCGATCACGGCGGAGGCGGCGATGATCAGCACCACCACGACGCCGGCGAGGTCCTCCGCGCGACCGAGGCCGTAGGTGTAGCGGCGGGTGGCGGCGCGGCGGCCGAGCAGGAAGGCGACGCCCAGCGGCAGCGCGGTCAGGGCGTCGGCGAAGTTGTGGATCGTGTCGCCGAGCAGGGCCACGGAGCTCGTCGCCGCGACGACGGCGAGCTGGGCCAGGGCGGTGACGAAGAGGGCGACGAAGGACCAGACGAGGGTGCGGATGCCCTGGCGGCTGGTTTCGAGGGCGGTGTCGACCCGGTCGGCGCTGTCGTGGCTGTGCGGGGTGAAGAGGTGCAGGAGGGAACGAAGGGGGTTGCGGTGACCGGCGTGGTTGTGACCGTGGCCATGACCGGTGTGGCCGGGGTCGGCGTGGGCATGACTGTGGCCGGTACCGGCATGGCGAGTGTCGGCGTGGCCGGTCTCGTTGTGGCGGTGACCGGCGCGGTTGCCGGCGTGGCCGGGGTCGGCGTGGCCGGTCTCGTTGTGGCGGTGACCGGCGCGGTTGCCGGCGTGGCCGGGGTCGGCGTGGCCGGTCTCGTTGTGGCGGTGACCGGCGCGGTTGCCGGCGTGGCCGGGGTCAGCGTGGTCGGGGTCAGGGTCGGGGTCGGCGTGAGCGTGGCCGTGACTGTCGCGGCCGGCGGCGCCATGGTCGTGACCAGCGGTTTCGTGGCCGTGACCATGGCCGTGGCGGTGCTGCTCCGACATGGCACCCTCCTCTCGTCTGTTGCCAGGATGCGCTGGTCAGGAGCAATATGCAACCATGTGCGCGCACAATAACGTGGCAGGTGCAAGTGGGTCGCACCAGCAGGTGGACGGCGAGCGGCTCGGCATCGCCGCCGATGTGCTGCGTCACCTGGCCGATCCGACCCGGCTGCACCTGCTGTGGCTGCTCGGCGCGGGCGAGCGGGACGTGAGCACGCTCACCGAGCAGGTGGAGGCGTCACGGTCGTCGGTGTCGCAGCACCTGGGCCGGCTGCGGCTCGCGGGGCTGGTGCAGGCCCGCCGCGACGGCCGCCGCATGGTGTACCGGATCACCAGCGACCACCTGAAGGCCCTGGTGGACGAGGCGCTGGGCTTCGCGGACCACGCGGTGCTGGGGATTCCCCATCACGGGTTCAGCTGACCGGCACCCGCAGCACGAGCCGGAACCCGCCGTCGGCCGTCGGCCCGGCGGTCACGGTGCCACCGAGCAGCGCGGCGCGTTCCTGGAGGCCGACGAGCCCGTGCCGCGCGGACGGCAGGGCCAGCACGGGTCGTGACGGCGCGGTGTTGGTCACGGTCACCACCACATCGCCGTCCGAACGCTCGAACTCGACCGTCGCGACGCCGCCGGGGGCGTGCTTGCGGACGTTGGTCAACGCCTCCTGGATCGTGCGATAAATGGTCCGCTGCGCCGGCGCGTCCATCCCCGCCGGGACCTCCCCCGCCAGCCGCGCCTCGATGCCGCTGCCCGATACCAAACGGTCGAGGTCGGACAGCGTCGGCTGCGGCGTCAGCTCGGTCGCGGCGCTTCCATTGGCCCGCAAGAGGTTCACCATGTGCCGGAGCTCATCCAAGGTGTTCACGGACAGCCGGCGGATGTTCTCCGCGGCGTCCCGCGCGCCCGGATCGACGGTGCTGACCTGAAGCGCCCCGGCCTGCACCGCGATCAACGAAACCTGGTGCGACACGACGTCGTGCATCTCGCGGGCGAGCTGGTTGCGTTCCTTGGCCAGCACGGCCTGGGCGTCCAGCTCCCGCTCATGCTCCCGCGCCTGCCGGACATCCTCCAGCCGCAGCGCCAGTTCGCGCTGACTGCGCACGAACTGCCCAAGGAACAGCGGCGCCGCGGCGGTCATCGTCGCGTAGATCACCCCGAGCACCGCATCGGACGTCACCAGGTCGAAATCCAATCCGGGGAACAGGTAAGCGGTCGCCGCCAGCAGCCCGCACGCCACCAGCAGCGGCCGGTTCACGTACCGAATCGCCACCGCGTACAGTGCGATCAGCGTCGCGACGACGGACCCCGACACCACCAGGGCCGGCAGGGTCAGCAGGAACACCGGCACCGGCCAGCGCCGCCGCACGACCAGCACCACCACGGCCACCACCGCGTACAGGATCGTGTCCCAGTCGGTGGTCGCGTTCAACCAGGCGTCGACGGCCGCGACCGCCAGCAGCCCGGCCTCCGCCAGGTGCCGAAGCCTCACGGGATCAGCCCGGCCCGCTGCGCCACCAGCGCGGCCTGCACCCGGCTGCCCACGCCCAGCTTCGTCAGGATCGCGCTCACGTGATCCTTCACCGTGCCGACGCTGACGTGGATCCGCGTCCCGATGTCCGAATTGGACAGTCCGTCGGCGATCAGCACCAGCACCGCCCGCTCCCGCTCGGTCAGCTTGTCCACCTGCGCCGCGGCCTCCACGCCGCCGCCGGACAGGTAGCCGTCGACGACGGTGCGGGTGACCTTGGGCGACAGCACGACCCCGCCGGCGGCCAGCGTCCGCACGACCTGGGCCAGCTGGTCGGGGCCGGTGTCCTTGAGGATGAACCCGGCCGCGCCGGAGCGCAGCGCGGCGGCGATGTACTCGTCTGAGTCGAACGTCGTGAGCATCGCCACCACGGGCGGGTTGCGCAGGCCCCGCACCTCCCGCAGCACGGTGAGGCCGTCCACGTCCGGCATCCGGATGTCGAGCAGCACGACGTCGGGCCCGTGCAGGCCGATCTCCCGCACCGCCTGCCCGCCGGTCGCGGTGGCGACCACCTCGATGTCGCCGGCGGCCTGCAGGATGAGCCGGAATCCCGACCGCACCAGCTCCTCGTCGTCCACGACGACCACCCGAATCATGTGTCCAGTGTGGCCCGAGCCGGCCGGCGCCGACATCCGACCCACCCCCGCCGACCGGCTGCCGCGGTCCAGCCGGTCGGCTGGCCACGGGGGCCGGTCCGCCGATGCCGGCCGCCCCGCGCCTCCGGAGCATGGACGGTATGGACAGCCCGACCGTCCCGGACGAGGTGGCGGACCACGCCCGGGCGACCGGCCCGCTGGAATCCCCCTGGATCTGGATCATCCTCACCGCACTGGCCCTGACCGCGCTCGTGCTCACGATCGTGTTCCGCCGCCGCAAGGCGCGCCGCCGGATCGGCATCGCCCTCACCCTGTGCCTGGCGCTGCTGGCCGGCGTCACCGGCCTCAACTCCTACGTCGGCTACGTCCGCACCCGGCACGACTTCGCCCTGCTGCTGCAACGCGGCGGCTGGCCGTTCGACTCCCTCGGCAGGTCCATCGACGGCGGCCAGGTCGACCCGCAGCGGGTGGCCATCGACACCGCCCCCAGCGACCCGAACGCGCCGACCGTCGACCGGTTCGACCTGCCCGATCCGGGCAACGGCGTGCCCGCCGGGCGGACCTTCGTGCTGTTACCCCCGGGGTACGCCCACGAGACGCGCCGCTATCCCGTGGTGTACCTCGTGCACGGCTACCCCTACGGCGGTCCCGAGGACTGGCTGGCCGCCGGCGACGCGGCCGGCACCCTGCGCCTGCTCAACCAGTACAAGAGCGTCGGGCCGATGATCGTGGTGAGCGTCGATCTCACCGCCGGCAACCCCGGCAAGTCCTGGGACGGCCTCGACATCCCGAACGGCCCGCGGTTGGAGACGTATCTCGCGCACACGGTGGTCACCGCCGTCGATCACCGCTACCGCACCGTCTCCGACCGCGGTCACCGCGCCCTGGGCGGCATGTCCGGCGGAGCCTTCGCGGCGCTGAACATCGGCCTGCACCATCTCGACGCGTTCGGCGCGCTGCTGATCACGTTGCCGTACGACACCTTGGACGGCAACGAACCCCTGCTCGGCGGCGACCGGAAGCTGGTGTCCGCCAACACTCCCCGGAACTACATCCCCACAATGCCGTTCCCCCAACCGGTTTCGGTGATGCTCACCGCCGGTTCCGGCGCACCCACCGACTGCGCGTCGGCCGACCGGGTGGCCGCCGCGCTGCGGGCCCGTGGCCAGCGTGTGGTCGTCCGCGTCGAGCACGGTTTCAACCACACCTGGCACACCGCCCGCGCGACGCTGCCCTACCTGCTCGCCTTCGCCGATGGCGTGTTCGGCCGCTGACTCAGTGCGCGGCGCCGGCGGGCTGCCGGATCGTGACGTTGAGACGGTTGAAGAAGTTCGTGAGCGCGGTCATCAGGATGACCGCGGCCAGGGCCTTCTCGTCGAAGTGCTTCGCGGCGTTCTCCCACACCTCGTCCGACACCGCGTCCGGGTTGTCGGCCATCCGGGTCGCCTCCTCGGCCAGCGCCAGCGCCGCGCGCTCGGCGTCGGTGAAGATGTCGGTCTCCCGCCACGCCGCCACCCGCAGCAGCCGGCCGATGGCCGCGCTGTCGCCGGACTTCTCGGCGGCGGTCACGCCCGAGTCGACGCAGTAGCCGCAGCCGTTGATCTGGCTGATCCGCAGGTGCACCAGCTCCAGCGTGGACTGCGGCACACCGCCCTGGTGCATCGCCTTGAACATGTCCTGCACCGCCGGCTGGACGCCGGGCAGCAGTCGGGCCGGGTTGGTCATGCGAGCCGTCATGATGTCGCTCCCTCAAAGGCTTTTCGATCTGACACCTCCTTGACGAGCGGGCCGCCGAGAACATGACAGGACGTTGACGTGACGGCCGTCACATGCAACCCGCCGGTCCGGTTCGGCGTAGGGACAGCATGGGGAATCGTGTTGCCGTCGTGGTCGGCAAGACCGTGGCGGCCGTCGCCTCGGTCGCGGTGCTGGCGAGCGTGGGCGTGGCGTGGGGCACCTACCGGCAGCTCCAGGGCCTGGGATCGTCCTCGGCGCTCGGCGCGGACTCGCCGAAGTCCAAGGACGGCGCGCAGAACATCCTGGTCATGGGGCTGACCACCCGGCTGGACCGGGACGGCAACCCGCTGCCTCAGGCAGTCCAGGACGCGCTGCACGCCGGGGACGGCACCCGCGGCGGCTACAACACCAACACGATGATCGTCATCCACGTGCCCAACGACGGCAGCCGGGCGATGGCGGTGTCGGTGCCGCGCGACGACGAGGTGACCTTCGTCGACGACCCGCTGGGCCAGCACACCGGCAAGCTCAAGGAGGCGTACGGGCTGGCCAAGGAGCAGAAGCAGGAGGAGCTCTACGCCCAGGGCGAGCGGAATCAGTCCACTTTGGAGCAGCAGAGCCGGGAGGCCGGCCGCAAGTCCACCATCCTCAACGTGTCGCACCTGCTGGACATCACGATCGACCACTTCGCGGAGGTCAGCCTGGCCGGCTTCTACGACCTGGCCACGCAGCTCGACGGCATCGACGTCTGCCTCAACCACGCCACCTCCGACACCAACGCCGGCGCGAACTTCCGGGCCGGACCGCAGCATCTCGACGGCGCACAGGCGCTGGCGTTCGTGCGGCAGCGGGACAATCTGCCCAACAACGACCTGGACCGTACCCACCGGCAGCAGGCCTTCCTGGCCGCCGTCACGACCAAGCTCAAGACCAAGGGCGTGTTCGGCAGCCTGGGCCAGATGCAGGACCTGATCACCGTCGCGTCCAAGGACGTCGTCATCGACAAGGACTGGGACCTGCTGGCCTTCGCGCAGCAGGCGTCCGCGCTGACCTCGGGCAACATCGAGTTCCACACGCTGCCGATCAAGAGCTACAGCCAGGACTCCGACGGCTCGGACATCAACGTCATCGACGTGCCCTACGTGCAGGCCGTCGTGCACACCCTGTTCAACCCGCCGGCCGCGACCTCCAGCGCGCCCGCCCCGACGACCACCAGGCCCGCGCCGCCGCCCGTCAAGGGCCAGGGGTCCACTGTGGACATTCGCAACGCCGGTGCGCCGGACGGCACCGCGAAGAGGCTGTCCGACGCGCTGGGGGCCGTCGGCTTCACGCCCGGCGAGAAGACCACCGTCGACGACCAGCCGACCACGGTGATCTACTACGGCAGCGCGGCCAAGGACGACGCCACCACGCTGGCGACCCTGCTGGGCAACGCCAAGCTCGTCGCCAGCAGCGTCGCCTCCGCCCACCACGTGGCCGTCTACCTCGGCAAGGACTTCGCGTGGCCGGCCGGCCTGGCCGGCGGCGCCGCGCCGCCGCCGTCGACGCCGACCTCGGTGGCCATCCCGACCGAAGGGCCGCAGGGCGGGGCCGTCACCGGCGGCGGCATCCCCTGCGTGGACTAGGGGATGTCCCGTGAATCACGACCGCGATAGCCGCGCCGCCGCGGCCCCTGACGACACAGCGAAAACGTGCAAATACGCCCGGTATGAGGCCGTTTTCGCAGCGCCGCCAGGGAACCACCTCGATCCCGACTCTCATCGACCACGATCCACGGGACACCCCCCAGGGCCGTCACGTATCAGACGCCGCCGCGACACCTCCTAGGGCAAAACGGACCAGGAGGACGGAATGGCGGCCGAGCAGTCCCAGAGTTGGCGGTTGACCGACGACGAGCGCCGGAAGGCGGTCAGCTCCGCCGCGTCGTTCGTGGCGTCGCTGATCGGCCCTGGAGCGGAGTTCCTCGTCTGGGGCTTCGAGTACTTCTACAACCGGCGTGACCTGATCTTCAACGGCAGCGGTGCGCCCGCGCAGGCCTTCACCGCCCAAGCGACGCCGGTGCGGCTGTCCGCCCTGGCCAGCAACACCTCCGGCGGCCGGTTGTCGATCAACACCCCACTGACCGCCGCCGCGCAGCGGGCCGGTCTGCGCACCGGCGACCCGGTCAGCGTGGTGCTGTCCGGCCACCAGTTCACGCAGAGCCGCAGCGGCTTGGTCGTGCCGACCCGGATCGGCGACCGGGTGCAGGTGTCGGTGCCGAACGGGACGTACTCGGCGGCGGCGTTCGGCAGCGGCCGGCAGGCCCTGTTCACCGCCAAGGACCCGTTCCAGACCGTCGCCGGCGGCAATGTGCTGCTGACCGGTCGCGGTGGGCTCGACCTCTCGCTGACCACCCGGACCCCCGTGCCTGCCAAGCTCACGTGGACATGCAGCCACTGCGGCCAGACCGCCACCGGCAATGCCTTCGCGCACTCGCTGATCTGCCCGGCGCGGCCGACCTCCTGCAACTGCGACCTGTGCCGGAGACGTCGGGCGCTCCCGCACCGACAGCCGAACCCACCGCCACCCGGGCTCTGGCAGCGCTTCCTCGACTTCCTCGACGACCTGTGACCGTCAGCCGAAGACGTCCCGGTGCCGGCGGATGAACTCCGCCAGCCCGGTGGCGTCCCGGCCGGTGAGCTCCTTGACCGTGTTCGTCACGGTCTCCGCGCCGCCGTGCCGGTAGGCCCGGGCCACCTCGATCAGGGCCTCGACGTAGAACTCGGGCATGCCCCGGCCCAGCATCACCGCCCGCGCCTGCTCGTCGTCCCAGCCCTCGTACCGCACCGGCCGGCCGAGAACTTCCGTGAACACGGCGGCGGCCTCCTCGTACGTCAGCGCCTCCGGGCCGGTGATGTCGTAGACGCGCCCGTCGTGGCCGTCGGTGGTGAGCACGTGCGCGGCGACCTCGGCGATGTCGTTGGCGTCGACGAAACTGACCGGCGCCGTGATCAGCGGCGTGCCGAACCGGCCCTCCGCGCGGATACCCGGCTGGCGCAGGAAGTTCTGGAGGTAGAAGTTCGGCCGCAGCACCGTCCAGCGCAGCCCGTCCAGCGCCTCCTCGACCGGGCGGTGCGAGCGGGCGATCGGCGAGAGCCCCTCGTCCGCGCGCCAGACCGAGAGTTTCACGATCCGCGCCCCGGCCTCCCGGGCGGCCCGCACCATGTTCAACTCGTGCTGCGTCTGATCCGGTCCCGTTGCGGCCAGCAGGAAGACGGTGTCGACGCCGTCCAGCACCAGCGTCTCGGGCTTGGCCAGATCCAGCGCGACGCCGTCCGGCCCCGGATGGCGGCTTCCGGCGAGGACCGGCACACCATCGGCACGAAGTCGTCGCACCAGCGCGGTCCCCACGTTCCCGCTGGCACCCGTGACCAGAATCATCGTTCCCCCTTGAACTGTGCCCGCACAGCGGCGACCGCCGCCTCCTCGTCATAACCTAGCGCCTGCACGGCGGTCACGTAGTTCGCCGCCGCGACCCGCAACTGCTCGGCCGCGTGATCGTGCGCGATCCGTTGCGCCACAACGGTCCCCTGCCGGCGTGCGGTCTGCAACACGCCGGCGGCCTCCAGCTCGCGATAGGCCCGCGCCACCGTGCCGGCGGCCAGGCCCAGATCCCGGGCGAGCTGCCGGATGGTCGGCAGCTTCGCCCCGACCGGCAGTTCGCCGGAGCCGATCCGCGCCGCGATCTGGTCCCGCACCTGCCGCCACGGGGCGACGCCGCTCTCCGGCTCCACCACGATCTGGGCGGCGGGATCAGCCATTGCCGGCGGGCACCTGGCCGCGGAAACCCATCCAGAACGCCGACACGCTGACCATCACACCCCACAGCACCAGGCCGATTCCCTGCACGAACAGGGCGATCACCCCCAGGTCCGCGCTGTGCTGCCAGTCGCCGAGGATGCTCAGCGCGGCCCCGAGCACGGTCGCCGCGAACATCGTGCCGAGACCGATCGGCACCCGGGCGCTGCGCAGGCGGAGCGCCCGGTCGAGCTCCGCGTCGCTGCGGGCCGGCCGCGCCACCGCGCACCACGCCGCGGCGTAGACCGCCGCCGCGCTGGCGACGACTTCCGCCACCGCGACCCACGCGTCCGGCAGATTCCCCTCGACGCCCACGACCGTCATGACGGCCGCCGCCGCCACGACCATCACCAGGTGCGCCGCCATCATCCAGCGCGGCAGCACGTCGCCGACGCGTCGCCGGGCCAGTGTGGCCACCCGGACCTGGCCGCGCACCGGCCGCAGCACCGCGATCGCCTCCGCCGCCAGCAGCGCGAAGAGCAGCCAGCCCACGTAGGAGAAGTACGCGCGGCCCGAGTACAGGGAGGTCAGCAGGTCCAGCGGGACCGCCAGCACGAGGAACACCACGTACAGCACGCGGCGCTCGAGCAGGTAGAGCCGCGCGAGACGGCCCTGCTCCTGGGTGGCCTGCGCCACGCCCCAGTTGCGCAGCAGCCGCGGGCCGCTGCGGGCCGTGGGCCACAGCACCACCAGCAGCAGGGCGATGCCCACCACCAGGAAGCCGAACATCACTACCAGGTGTGCCAAGCCGATCATGTGTCGTCCCTCGACTTTGTATCAAGTGGTCGACACAATGCTGGCACAAGCCGGCGGCGCCCGCAAATGGCGTTGACTCTCCAGTTACGTCAGTTCCTACCGTCTGCCGGCATGGCACGCTCGAAGAAGCAGACGCACCAGGTCACGCTGCACCTGGAGGGCGGCAACGCCGCCATGATGGACCTCGGCAAGATGCTGGGCCAGACCGGCGTCAACCTGGTCGAGGTCAAGCGGAGCTACGACCAGGCCACCGCGGACCAGCGGGGCGACATCGTGCCGGTCGTCGTCAGCGTCGCCGACGACCGGTCGTTCGAGCTGCGCCTCAAGACGCCGCCGACGTCTCACCTGATCCGCAAGGCGTTGGGCGGCAAGGGATCCGCCCGCCCCGGCCACGTGACCGCCGGCCGGCTCAGCGCCGCCCAGCTCCGCACCGTCGCCCAGCGCAAGCTGCCCGACCTCAACACGACCGACGTCGCGGTCGCCATGCGCATCGTCGCGGGCACCGCCCGATCCATGGGAGTCGCCGTGGACGTCGAGTGAGTACCCACGTGCCGCCCTTCCGGCTGCTCGAACCGGCCCTGACCGTCGCGGAAGCGCTGCTGGCGCGGGGGTTCCTGGCCGACGTCGCCGCCGCCCTGCCCGACGAGCGGGCGGCGGCGGCGCGGCTCAACGCCGCCTTGACCGGTTCCCTTCGTCTGCAACGGAATCCGTGGCGCCTCGCCGCCGACGGCGACCTCGCCACCGCCGCTCTCGGGCTCGCCCTGCTGGTGGTCGTCGACGGCTGGCGTCGGCTCAAACGCTGCGAGGTCTGCGCGGCGGCGTTCGTCGACCGCACCAACGGCTGCTCCCGTCGCCGGTGCACGGTGCACCGACACCTCACGCGCCGCTAGCGATCAGCTCCCGGATCACCGCCGCATCCCGTTCCGCCGCCTCGATCTCGTCGGGAATGGCGGGTTCCAGGCGCACAGGCATGTCCTTGTGGTGCGGAGTGCCGGCGATCGGGTCGCGGTCGTGGGCGTCGGTGATGAGGTTGATGCGCGGGCCGTGCCAGACGCGGCCGCCGTGGCCGTCGGGCACGGACATGCCGAAACCGTGCGGCAACGCGACCTGGGCCTTACGGAGGGAGTCGTCGATCTCGGCGCGGACGACGATGCGGCCGACGCGCGTCACGACGGCCACCCAGTCGCCTTCGGCGGCGCCGATGGCGGCCAGGTCGTCGGTACGGACGTGCAGCGCGCCCTCCTGATCGGTGCGCCGCCAGCTCGGCGGCCGCAGGATCTGGTTGGCGTTGTGCCGGCGGCGCTGGCCGTTGATCAGCGACAGCGGGTACTCGGGGTCGGGACGGTCCCGCGCCGGGTCGAGCTTTTCCAGCCACGACAGCAGTTCCGGCACGGCCAAGTGCACGCGGTCGTGCCGCATGAGCTGCCAGACCTCGTCGTACTCGTGCTTGGTGAAGGCCAGACCGCTGGGGCTGCGGAGAATCCGGTCGAACAGCTCGGCCGCCAGCGCCGGCCCCTCGAGGTCCGTTTCCAAAGCCCGTTGCACGGCAACGGACATCCGCTTGACGAGGGTCAGGCAGGCCGGCCACAGCACGGCCACCGACGCGGCCCCGTTGGGCAGCGTGGCGCCGAGCGTCCGGTACAGCAGCACCGGCGCGATCGCCGGATTCTCTTGCAGCAAAGGCGCTGCCGCCTTCAGCAGGTGTGCCGGGTCGACGTTCCGCAACGGCTCGATGTCCGGCATGACGCCGAGTTCCTCGAACAGGCGCGCGTAGATCTCCGCCTCGACGAGGGTGCCCGGCAGCGGCTCGAACAGCGGCGGCCGCAGGTGGAAGTAGTTGGTGGGGAACTCGAAGTCGAAGAACGTGAATTCCCACTTCTCGTGTTGGGACGCGGCCGGCAGCACGTAATCGGCGAGCGCGGCGGTCTCGGTGTAGGCCACGTCGATCACCACGGACAGCTCCGCGGCGCGGATCGCCCGCTCGGTGGCCAGGGTGTCGGCGGCGGTGTTGGCGGGATTGGAGGATTCCACCCACAGCACCCGCGCCCGGTGCGGATGATCGGCGAGGATCTCCTCGGCCAGCGTGTTCAGCGGCAGCATGCCGCCGATGTACTCGAAGCCGGTGATCTCCGAGCGGTCGCCGCGGGATTCGCTCCACAGCGGCATCAGCCACGTGTGCAGCGCGTTGGTGCCGGGCCGGCCGAAATTGCCGGTCACCAGGTAGAGCAGCTTCTCCAGGTAGCTGTTCAGCGTCGAGTTGCGCCCCTGCTGGATGCCCAGCTCCACACGCACGGTCATCGCCTCGGCGGCGAGAATCAGATCCACCGCCTGGTCGACGTCGGCGCGGTCCACCTCGGCGTGCGCGATCCACTCGTCCACGGGAATCTTGCGCAGCGAGGCCGCGACCTCGTCGAAGCCCCCGGTGTGCTGCGCCAGGAACGCCTCGTCCTGGCCGCCGCGCTGCACGATCAGGGCCAGCATCGCGCCGAGCAGGTAGGCGTCGGTGCCCGGGCGCAGCGGCAGGTGCACGTCCGCGACCTCGGCCGTTTCCGTGCGCCGCGGATCCACCACGATCATCCGGCGCGCCGGGTCGTTCTTGATGTCGTTGACGGCGCTGCGGGCCCGGTTGAACCCGTTGGCCAGCCACGGGTTGCAGCCGATCACCAGCAGCAGGTCGCACTCGTCGACGCCTTCGGCGGTGTGGTTGGTCTGGCCGCCGAACATCTTGCCGTTGACCCAGAAGTCGCCGGTCTTCTCCTGCGACAGCGCGCCGAAGAACCGCTTCGAGTTCATCCAGTTCCGCAGCGCGAGGCCGTACCCGCCGCCGGAGTGGTTGCCCTGGCCGCCGCCGCCCACGTACGCCAGCGACCCCGGCCGGTTCGCGGCGAGGTCCTCGTCCCGCACCGACCGCAGCTTCGCCGCGATCTCCCCCAGCGCCGTCTCCCAGCTCACCGCCTCGTGCGTGCCGTCCTCGCGGCGGCGAAGCGGCGTCGTCAGTCGGTCGCCGTGATCGCCGTACCAGGTCAGCCGCTGCGCCTTCTGGCACAGATACCCCCGCGACCTCGGGTTCTCCCGGTCGCCGCGGACGCGCGTGATCGCCCTGCCCTCCGTCTGCACCTCGATGCCGCAGTTGACGTAGCAGAGGCTGCACGCGGTCTTGTGCCAGTCCGTCACGCCGTCAGAGTTGCATAACGAGACTTAGCCGGTCAAGGCGGCGCGGCAATCCGTGCCGGCGATCGGGGAGAAACGCACTACCCTCGAACGCGCACCGGGGGGAGTTGATCACATGAGCCAGTATTTCGAGTTGGGCGACCGCACGCTCTGGAACCCGTCGAACGGGGTCGGACTGCTGTTCGTCCGGACGGCCAAGGCGATGGAGCCGGTGGTGGACCTGCCGTGCGGCATCGAGCCGTCTGTCACCGACGAGTGGGCCATCAACCTGCCGACGTTCGAACGATTCGTGCACGCGCTGGCGGATCGCTACCAACGCTCGACGCACCTGATCCTGCGCGGACTGACGGAGGGCTTCATCGCGACGGCGATGGTCGTCCTCGAACGTGCGGGCGGCGAAGCACCGCCGGAGCCGGCGGCCGACGCGCCGATGGACAATCGCGACGTCAGCCCTGGGGGCGCACGCGCCGAGTCGGGGCGACTGGTGGACCTGAGGGACCGCTACGACCGGGTGATGCCGAGCTGATCACACCCGCCGAGGCCGCCGACAAGCAGGTCGGCGGCCCGGCGGACATCCGCGGTGACTGCGTCGACGAGCTCGGACGCCGGGCGGCCGTCGACATAGCGGGCCAGGGCGGCGAACTGCACTCGCCATAGGCCGACCAGCGCGATGGCGACTATCTGCGGTTCGGGATCGTCTGAGGGCACGCCGGCGCGAGCGGCGATGGCCTCGGCGATGACGCCGACGAGCCGGCCGGCCATCTCCCGTTGGTACGCGCGCAGCGGAGGGGTGGCGTCGATCAGGGCGGCGAAGCGGGCAAACCGCTCGACGGCGTCAGGCTGCGAGGCAAGCCAGGAGGCGACGGCGCGCAGCTCGCCGGCAAGGACGGTGAGGACCGCGTCCACTGGGGACTTCGCCGAGGCGAGGGCCGGACGGAGGGTGGCGATGGCGGTGTCGGGATGGTCGACGACCAGGGATTCCTTGGTCGGGAAGTAGTTGTAGACGGTTTTCTCCGACACTCCGCAGGCGGCGGCGACCTCGGCGACCCGCACGGCGTCGAAGCCGCGGTCGAGGAACATCTCGGTGGCGGTGTCGGTGAGCAGCTGCCGGGTCTGCCGCTTCTTGCGCTCACGCAGCCCCTCGCCGCCGGGGTCGGTCCAATCCACGGTGATCATGTCGCCAGCATAGTTCAGTGGCTGTAACTTTGCTGTTGCTATCAACTTTCAGTGACTGTAAAGTTCGCCCGCATGAAGGCCGCCGAGTTGCTGAGCATCGTGCTGAACGCCCTGGTCATGGGCGTGTTCTGGGGACCGTGGATCGGACTGACCCGCTCGCTCGCGACATTCGAGCCGGCGGCATTCCTGGCCATCGGCCACCGACTCAACCTCAACCTCGCGCCGCTGATGACCGTCCTGATGCCGGCCGCACTCCTGTCGACGGCGCCGACACTCGTGCTGTCGTACGGCAACCAGCCGACGACGTTCGCGGCGACACTGGCCGGGGCGGCGCTGTTCGCGGTGGCGCTGACCGTCACGGTCGCCGTCGAGGTGCCGATCGCCGTCCGGATCAAGTCCTGGTCGACGACCACGCTGCCGGCCGACTGGCGCCGGCACCGCGACCGCTGGGCCGCCGTGCACGTGATCCGCGTGGTGGCCGGCGTCCTCGGACTGGCACTGCTCGTCGCCGGCGCGCTCTACGGCTGAGGCAGCCGGGGTGCGACGGACCGCCGCACGACGATGTGGGTGCCCAGGACCACGTGCTGCTCCGGCGCGTCGGGGTCGTCGCGGTGCAGGGCAAGGCGCAGCGCTGTCCGCCCCAACTCGTCGTGCGGGATGTGCACGGTGGTCAGCGCGGGGTGGACGTCCTCGGCCGGGCTGAGGTCGTCGTAGCCGATGACCGACACCTCCCGCGGCACGTCCACGCCGGCGTCGCGCAGCGCCGCGACGGCGCCGGCGGCGACGAGGTCGTCGCAGCCGAAGATGGCGGTGAACTCGACGCCGTCGGCCAGCAACCGTTGCGTGGCCTGGTAACCGAAGCGCCGGATCAGCGCGCCGGGGACGATGAGCTCGGGCGGCATGGACAGCCCGTACGCCGACATAGCCCGCTTCACGCCGGCGAGGCGCTCGTTGGTGGTGGTGTTGCCCTCGACCCCGCCGAGGAACACGATCCGCCGGTGCCCGTTGGACAGCAGGTGGCTGGTGGCGGCGAACGCCCCGCCCTCGTTGTCGTACTCCACGACCGTGACGGGAAGGTCGGGGCCGGGCGACGGCCGTCCACACAGGACCAGCCGGGAATCGGCGCTGTGCAGGGCATGCGCGAGGGTCGCCATCCGCTCGCGGTACTCGGGCGTGTCGAGCACGCCGCCGATCAGGCACACGGCCCCGGTGTTCTGCTCCCGCAGCATGGTCACGATGGCCAGCTCGCGGTCGGGATCCCCGTCGGTGGAGGAGATCAGGCACAGCCGCTGCTCCAGCGCGGCCTGCCGCTCGATGCCGCGGGCGACGGTGTTGAAGAACGGCGCGGAGACGTCGGTGAGGATGATCGCCACGGTCTTGGGCTGGCCGCCGGACAGCGCCCGCGCGTGCGCGTTGACGACGTAGTCCAGCTCGCGGATGGCGCGTAGCACCTTGGTCCGGGTGGCGCCGGCGACGGGGTGGTTGCCGCTGAGCACCCGCGACACGGTCGCCGGCGAGACGCCCGCCTGCCGCGCCACGTCGCTGACCGTCGCCTTCGGAGTGCCACTGCCGCTGCGGGCCATCGCCCCGTCCCTCGTCGCCCGATGAAACCGAATTCACACTATCTCACCGCGCCGTCGACGGTGTCGTTGACCGCGGGATGGCAACCGATTACCGTCCCCCGACGTGGTCCGATACGGGTTCTCGACGCTCGGGCTGCCGGGCGCGTCCCTCGACGCCGTGCTCGCGCTGGCCGCGGAGGCCGGCTGCCAGGGGGTCGAGCTGCGGTGCGCCGAGGACGAGCCGGTCCGCCCCGACCTGGGTCTGACGGACCGCCGCGCGGTGGTGCGCAGATTCCAGCAGACCGGCATCGAGCCGCTGGGGCTCGCCTCGTACGTGAGGATCGGGCAGCCCGGCGACGACGCGCCGGTGATCGACGACGTGGTCCGGCACATCGCGCTGGCCGCCGACCTCGGCATCCCCGCGGTGCGAGTGTTCCCCGGCGGCGCGACCGCCGAAGCGGTGCGGCGTCTGAGCGCGATCGCCCCTACGGCCGCCGCGAACGGTGTGCGGATCCTGGTCGAGACCCACGACTCGCACCGGAACGCGCAAGCCGTCGCCGAGCTGCTCGATCTGGTCGACTCCCCCGCCGTCGGCGCCATCTGGGACGTCCTGCACACGCACCTCGGCGGCGACGCCCCGGCCGACGCACTGAACCTGCTGTGGCCGCGTCTGGGCTACGTGCAAGTGAAGGACGCCGTCGACGACCTCACCCCGGTCCGTCTCGGCGCCGGCACGCTGCCGCTCGAAACCACGGTCGACGCGCTGCTCGACGCCGGCTACGACGGCTGGCTGGTCTGGGAGTACGAGGCGCGCTGGTACCCCGACGCGACGCCGCTGCCGGCCGTGCTGGCGGAAGGCATCGGCTGGCTCGACCGTTCCTCGTAGTGGGACGCGGCGTGACCTTCCGGCCGGTTTCGACACCGGTTCCGGGCAGCTCCACCCGTCCTGAACAGGAAGAACGCACCCGGTGTGACCCTTGACACTAAATAGGAAACTTTCCTAACTTATTGACATGCCAGAGACACCTGGAGTTCACCTCACGTTGGCCGAGCAACATGAGCTGTACACGGCTCGCTACTCGCGCCGGTCGCTGTTCCGCGCGGGCGCCGTCGGCGGCGCGGCACTGGCCGTGGGCGGGGTGTTACCCGCGACCGGTTCCGCCGCAACGGAAAAGGTCGCCGGCGCGGCGGTGCGGCCGTTCGGGCGGCACATCGCGTTCGGCGTGGATCCGTCGCAGCAGGTCGTGGTGTCCTGGCAGGTGCCGGCGGCGGTCACCGCGCCGTTCGTCCGCATCGGACTGAGCCCGACCGATCTGGGCCAGCCCATCACCCCCGAGGTGCGCACGCTGACCAGCCAGCTGTCCTGGCAGAAGCCGCTGGAGGACGAGCCGCTGGTCAAGCCGAAGACCGTGACGCAGTACTACCTGCACGCCCGGCTGGATCAGCTGGTGCCGGACACGACCTACTTCTACGTGGTGGGGCACCAGGGTTTCGACCCCGCCGGCACGCTGGAGGGCGTGGCCACGTTCCACACCGCGCCGGCGGTGGGCCGGCCCGCGGCCTTCGGCTTCACCGCGTTCGGCGACCAGGGCGTCGGCTACAACGCGACGGCGACCACCGGCCTGATCTCCAGCCTGGCGCCGGCCTTCCACCTGCACATGGGCGACCTCAGCTACGCCAACCGCGACGGCGGCGGCGACACCACCGACGCGTACGACGCCCGGGTGTGGGACCAGTTCTTCGCGCAGAACGAGTCGGCGTCCGCCCAGATCCCGTGGATGATGGCGATCGGCAACCACGAGATGGAGCCGTGGTACGCGGCCGACGGCTACGGCGGCGTGCGGGCCCGGTTCACCATGCCGGACAACGCCTGGGGCGGATCCACCGGCATCTACTCGTGGCGGTACCAGAACGTCGGCCTGGTCAGCCTGGACGGCAACGACATCTGCTACAACACCGCGACGAACCTCAACTACACCAAGGGAAAGCAGCTCGCCTGGCTGAAGGCGACGCTCGCCGCGATGCGGGCCGACAAGACCGTCGACTTCATCGTCGTCTACTTCCACCAGTGCGCGTACTCCACCTGCCACTCCAACGGCGCGGAGCTCGGCGCGCAGCAGCAGTGGACACCGCTGTTCGACACGTACAAGGTGGATCTGGTCCTCAATGGACACAACCACATCTACGAGCGCACGGACCCGATCCGGGCCGGCAAGGCGACGAGGAAGCTGGCCTCGGGCGACACGGTGACGCCGGCGAAGGACGGCACCACGTACGTGGTCGCGGGCGGCGGCGGTGGCGGCGTGTACACGTTCCCGGCTTCCGACACCTACATGGGGCACGAGACGAGCAACGACAAGCCGGTGCCGATGCAGATCTCCGACGAGAGCGGCAAGGACCACATCGTCAACGTCACCTGGTCGCGGGTGCGGTACACGGGCTACTGCCTGGTGTCGGTGAACGTGGCCGCCGCGACGGGCACCACGCCGGCGAAGATGACCGTGCGGGCGCTGACCGAGGACGGCACGGCCGTGGACCAGTTCACGGTGTCCAAGTAGGACGAGGGCCCCGGACGACGACCGTCGTCCGGGGCCCTCTCAGCGCGATGGATCAGCCCGCCGGCTGCCAGGCGGCGAACGCGTTGTTCGTCCCCTGCTGCGAGTAGTACAGCTTGCCGTCGTAGTTGACGGCCATCAGCTGGGTACGGCCGTTGGGGCCGGTGATGCCCGCCGCGTCGTCGACGGCGACGCCGCTGATGTCGGTCCAGCCGCCGAAGGCGTTGTTCGGGGCCGTCTGCTCCGAGAAGCTGATGCCGCCGTTGGCGTTGTGCTCGGCCGCCAGCACCCGACCCGACGTGTCCGTCACGACGGTGATGTTGCCGATGCCGCCCTGGCCGCCGAAGGCGCCCGGACCGGCCCAGCTGCCGCCGACGCTGACCTGGTACGTCGTCGTCACGTTGGCGGTGCCGGCCTGGCGCGTGAGCAGCTCGAACCGGCCGTCCTGGTCCTTCGCCACGGTCAGCCCGCTGGCCGCCGCGGCCTGCGGGAAGGTGGTGTCGGTGTTGAAGCCGCCGTTGGCGGTGGGCTGGTACCAGTGCAGGATGCCGGTCACCGTCGGCGCGAACAGCTCGATGCGGCCGTCGTTGGTCATCAGCGCCGACGGCTGGCCCTGCGCGTTGGTGCCGCCCATGTCGCCCCAGCTGCCGACGAACCCGCCGTTGATCGCCACCTGCCACTTGGAGCAGATGCCGCCGTTGCCGTTGCGGACGAAGATCTGGAGGCGGCCGTCGCCGTTGGTGGTCACCGCCGGCGTGCTGACCCGCTGGGCGGCGTCCGATCCGGTGTTGGGGTTGCCCACGTCGGCCCAGGACCAGCTGCTGCCGCTCTGATAGAGCGAGATGATGTTGTAGCTGTCCAGGCGCTGGCCGAACACCTCCATGCGGCCGTCCTGGTCGTGGGCGACGAACACGCCGTTGGCCAGCGGGGCGCCGGGGTTGCCGTGGTTGATCGGCGCCGCCCAGGTGCCGTCCGGATGCTCGACCCACTCGTACAGGCTGCCGCCCTGGACCACGAACGCGTGGATGTTGTTGGCGCCGTCGGTGGTGACCCAGTTGGTGCCGCGCGGGTCGCGCTCGTACTCGCGCTGCTCCCACTTCGCGTACGTGTCGTTGAAGGCGGCGCCGTACTGCACGAAGACGTCGTTGGGCATGTACTGGTTCTCGAAGATGTTCTTCTTGGCCGCCTGCTGCGCCGCGTTCATGTTGATCGCCAGGTCGGCGATGTTGTAGTCGTGGTAGTCCTCCAGCATCACCCGCGGCTTGGTGGCGCTGTAGGCGGCCTCCGCCGCCCCCGCGAACAGCGAGGCGGGCGTGTGGTCCTCGTGGTCGGGCCGCAGCTGGAGGTCGGGCGCCGGGTCCTGGGCCCGCACGACCGTCGCCGAGTACGCCGTCATCACGGCGTTCAGCACGTCGATGAGCTGGCCGCGGGTGTAGTTCTGCACCGGGGCCGCGCTCACCGCGAGCGTGTTGGTGTTGGGGATGGTGCTGGCCCAGAGCTTGGCCAGGGTCCCGCCGCTGTTGTACCGCGTGTCGGCGTTCTCCGGCAGGTTCAGGAAGATCACCCGGACGTTGGGCCGCGACGTCAGGGAGTACTGCTGGACCTGGTGGTTGGCGAACGTCTGGGTGGTCAGGGTCCAGCAGCCGCTCGCGCCCGCCGCGCCGACGGCGCAGCCCGTCACGCCGGCCATGGTCGCGTACGCGCTGAGCACGCCGACCTGCCGGGAGGTCGCGTACAGCTCCGGGCTCTGCGTGGCGCCCGGCGCGTTCTCCCCGGCCGTGATGTAGACGGTCGTGGTGTCGATGTTGCGGGTGATCTGGGTGATCAGGTCCGGGCTCAGGAAGAGCGTGTCGTCGTCCTCGTGGGCGACGACGTCCACCACGGCCTGCGCCGGTGGCGTGTCGGCTCTGGCCACCGGCCCGATCATTCCCAGCGACACCACCACTGTCAGCGTCGTCGCCAAACGTTGCACTCTCGTCTTGCCCCCCTTGGCCGCCGCGGCCGGGGCCGCGGAACCTGTCTCACTCAATTGTGCGGCAGACCGGACTCCGCCTCGACCAGATATCCCCGAAAACGGCTGTGTCGTTACAGCTCGACCCGGGTGCCCATGACCACGGTCCGCTCCACCGGCAACCGGAAGTACACGGCCGGATTCGCCGCGTTGTGGGCCAGCCCGATGAACAGCAGCTTCTGCCACTTCGGCAGCCCGTCGCCGGATCCGAGTTCGATGTTCACCCGGGAGAGGTAGTAGAAGGCGCGGTCCGCGTCGACCTCCAGCTCGGAGGTCAGCATGAAGGCGTCGCGCAGCGCCGCCGGGATGTTCTGGTCGTCCTGGAAGCCGAAGCGAACGGTCAGGTGCACGATGCCGTCGTCGGTGTGGTCGAGGGAGTCCACGGTCAGCCGCTCGTTTCGGGACACGTGCGGCACGTTCTCCGGCACCACCGTCACGATCACGACGTGCTCGTGCACCACCCCGTTGAACTCGAAGTTCGCCCGCAGCGCCAACGGAACCGTCTGCTTGGACGGGTGCGGGAACACGGCGACGCCCGGCACCCGGACCGTCCCGCTGTCCCGCAGCTCGTCCACGAACTCCGCCATGGAGCCCTCGATCTCGTCGCGGCGCCGGGTCACCACCCGCCGGCCGCGCTGCCACGTGAGCATCACCGTCACGACCAGCGCCCCGAGCAGCAGCGGCAGCCAGCCGCCGTGCACGACCTTGGTCAGGTTGCCGGCGAGGAAGACCAGCTCCAGCCCGCCGAACACCACCCCGACCAGGGCGACCTGCCACCACTTCCAGTGCCACGCGGCGGAGGCCAGCACCAGGAACAGCGCCGTCGTCAGCAGCAGGGTGCCGGTGACCGCCAGCCCGTAGGCCGTGGCCAGCGACTGGGAGGACCCGAACGTCACGGTCAGGATCAGCACGCCGGCCAGCAGCAGCCAGTTGATGGCCGGCACGTAGATCTGGCCGCTCTCCTCGCGCGAGGTGTGCCTGACGGTCAGGTGCGGCAGGAACCCGAGCTGCACCGCCTGCCGCGACATGGAGAACGCCCCGGAGATCACCGACTGTGAGGCGATCACCGTCGCCGCGGTGGCGAGCACGATCAGCGGGATCTGCGCCCAGCCCGGCGCCATGATGAAGAACGGGTTCGCGACGGAGTCCGGGCGGCTGAGGATCAGCGCCCCCTGCCCGAGGTAGTTCAGGGTCAGCGCCGGGAACACCACGAAGAACCAGGCCCGGCTGATCGCCGGCCGTCCGAAGTGGCCCATGTCGGCGTACAGCGCCTCGGCGCCGGTGATGGCCAGCACCACCGCGCCCATCGCGACGAACGCCAGCAGCGGCCGGTCCACGAAGAACGCCGCCGCCGAGGTCGGCGACAGCGCCAGCAGGATGCCCGGCTTGGCCACGATCCACGGCAGCCCGAGCAGGGCGATCACCGCGAACCAGAGCAGCATGACCGGCCCGAACAGCCGCCCGACCCGGTGCGTGCCGAAGCGCTGCACGAGGAACAGCACCACCAGGATGGTGACGCCGATCGGCAGCACGGCCTCCTTGATCTCCGGCGACACCACCTCGATGCCCTCGACCGCGGACAGCACCGAGATCGCCGGCGTGATCACGCTGTCGCCGAAGAACAGGGACGCGCCGATCACCCCGAACAGCACGGCCGTGGCCACCATCTTGGCCCGCCCAGTGACGCGGCGGCGGATCAGCGCGGCCAGCGCCATGATGCCGCCCTCGCCGTCGTTGTCGGCGCGCATCACGAAGCCGACGTACTTCACCGAGACGATGATGAGCACCGCCCAGAACACCAGCGAGATGACGCCGTACACGTCGGACGCCACCGGGCGGATCGCGCCGCCGTCGATGGCGAACACCGTCTGCAACGAGTACAGCGGGCTGGTGCCGATGTCGCCGAAGACGACGCCGAGCGCGGTCACCGCCAGGGCCGCCATGCCGGTACGGTGCTGTGCCACTTTCTCCACGGGCACAGTCTGCCCGGACGAAGTGGATCAGGCTCGCCGACGAGCCGTACGACACACCCCGGAGCGGGACCACAGGAGGGCACCACCGTGCGGGAGATCTTCGGACGGTATCTGCGGGCCGGCGCCATGTCGCACGACGCCGACGCGCTGGCCGAGCTGTTCACCGAGGACGGCGTGTACGAGGCGCCGCTGGTGCCGCCGGGCCACGCCTTCCCGAACCGGCTCGAAGGCCGGGAGGCGATTCGCGCCGCCATGGCCGCGTACTACGCGCGGGCGACCGGCCCGGACGGCGCCGTCGACGCCGAGAAGACGCGGCTCGTGCTGCACGACACCGCCGACCCGGACGTGTTCATGGCCGAGATCGACACCGTGTTCGACACCGGGGTCACCGTCTCGCTGGTCCAGATCTTCCGGCTCCGCGACGGCCGGATCGCCCTGTTGCGTGACTACTTCGCACCGGACGTGGTGGGCTGATGCGCCGCCGCGGGTTTCGTGGTGCCCTGGGGGGATGAACGGTCTCCTGGACGCCGCGTTCGGCCACCCTCGCGGCGTGCTCGGTCGGCTGGGTGGCGCGATCATGGCCCGCGCGAACCGCCAGCAGGAGCGGGACGCGATCGAGCTGGCGGCGCTGACCAGGGGCGAGCAGGTGCTGGTCGTCGGCCACGGGCCGGGCATCGGCGTGGAGCTGGCGGCCGAGGCGGTGTCGCCGGGCGGTCACGTGGTCGGCGTCGACCCGTCGGACGCGATGCGGGCGATGGCCACGGCCCGGTGCCGACGGTTCAACGTCGAGCTGCGGGCCGGCGGCGCGGAGCGCACGGGGTGCCCCGAGGGCAGCGTCGACGTGGCGATCTCCGTCAACAACGTCATGCTCTGGGACCGCGGAGCCGGCTTCGCGGAGCTGCGCCGGGTGCTCAAGCCCGGTGGACGGCTGGTGATCACCGTCCACCGGCACGTCCTCGACGTCGAGCCGGACCGGCTCCGCGAGGAGGCGGAGCAGGCCGGCTTCAGCACCGTCCGGCTGACGACGAGGGAACGCCGTCACAACAGCCCGGCGGTGGAGCTAGTCGCCCGTCGCTGAGCCCAGGTACTGCTGCGTCGCCCGCGCCAGGCGGGCCTCGATGCCCGCGGCGTCGGGCGCGGTGGCGCGCCGAAACCGTTGCGAGGCAACGAGAGACAGCAGCCACCAGGCGCCGGCCTCGGGGTCGAGGTGCGGGCCGAGCTCGCCGGCGTCACGGCCGCGGGCGAGGATGCCGGTGAGGGTCGTCGCGAACCGCTGCGTGGCGTCCCGGGCGGCCGCCTCGACCTCGGGATCGTCGACGACGCTCGCGGCCTCGGCGAACAGCGAGCCGACGTTGCCGGCGTCGTGCACGTGGGCCAGATGCCCCGGATCCAGGAACATCGCGAGCACCTTGGCCGCCGGCAGGTCGGCCAGCGCGTCGAGCTCGCCGCAGACCTGGTCGGCGGCGCGCCGCACCACGGCCGCGAACAGCGCCGACTTCGTGCCGAAGTTCTGGAACACCACCGGCTCGCTGACGCCCAGCCGGGCCGCCACGACGGCGGTCTTCCCCCGCAGGTAGCCGAACTCGACGAACACCTCGGTGGCCGCCGCGAGGATCGACTCGCGGCGCTGCTCGGCGCTCATGCGGGTGCGCTTGGTGGTCACCCGCCGATCGTAGCCACCTTGCCAGCCAACTTAGTCGCGACTAAGCTTCTAACTTAGTCACCACTAAGTTAAGGAGACGGTCATGGTCCTCCAGCACCTCCTGCACGGTCACCAGGCGCCCGGCGTGATCGGCCGGGCCCGCGGCTACGAAGCGCTGACCGCACTCGTGTTGAACCGCCGACGCCTCTACGGCCGGCTCGTCACGCTCGCCGACATCCGCCCGGGCGAGCGCGTGCTCGACATCGGCTGCGGCCCCGGCTACCTCACCGCCCTGGCGGCACGGAAAGGCGCACACACCGTCGGTGTCGACCCGGCGGAGTCGATGATCCAGCTGGCCCAACGGTTACGCGGCGCCGACGACTGCGAGTTCCGGGTCGGCCGGGCGGAAAGCCTCGACCTGCCGGACGAATCGTTCGACGTGGTGGTGTCCAGCTTCGCCGTGCACCACATCCCCGAGCCGGTCCGCGCCGCCGCGTTCGCCGAGATGCACCGGGTGCTCAGGCCCGGCGGCCGGCTGCTGGTCGCGGACTTCCCGCCGCCGCGCGGCCGCGTCGCCCGGCACCTGATCGGCGCGATGACCGGCGAGGCGATGAGCGCCAACCCGGTCGAGCGGATCGCGCCGATGGTCGGCGAGGCAGGCTTCACTGCCGTCACGTCCGGCGAGCACCGGCCTTTCCTCCACCACGTCAGGGCGGTGAAGTAGCCTTCCGCGCATGCCGCTGCCGAGGGTGTTGCGTCCGCGGGATCATGAACTCGCCCTCGGCCTCACGGCGCTGGCGTTCATCCCGCCGCTGCAGACCCTCGGCGGCGAGTTCGGCGATCTCCCGACCCGCCCCGCCGACGCGCTCGCCGTCGTCCTGGTGCTGGGGCAGACCGCGCCGCTGGCGTTCCGGACCCGCTGGCCGGCGCTTTGCCTTGCCGTGTCAGGGATTTCCTTCGCGGCGTACGCGTCGTTCGGCTACCCGCAGACGCTCGCCGCCGCCGGTCTGTATCTCGCGCTGTACGGCGTCGGCGCGCACCAGCAACGGCATCGGGTGCTGGTGGCGGTCGTCGCGACCGCCGGCTACCTCGCGATGTCGGTCGTCCTGCACGAGCTGGGCTCGCCCGACCGGTTCCCCGACCACTTCGCGTTCTACCTGGCACTGGCGGCGTGTTGGCTGCTCGGCGCCTACGTCCGGCGGCGGCGCGCCGACGAGGCCGAGCGGCAGCGGTTGGCCGAGGCGGCGGCCGCCGTGAACGAGCGGGCGCGGATCGCCCGGGAGCTGCACGACGTCGTCACGCACCACGTGACCGCCATGGTGGTGCAGGCCGACGCCGCGCAGTTCCTGCCGGAGAAGGATCCGGCGTTGACGGCGATCAGCGGCTCCGGCAGGTTGGCGTTGAAGGAATTACGCCACCTGCTGGACGTGCTGGAGGCGACCGGCTCCCCCGGCACCGTGCGGGACCTGGTCGAGCAGACCCGGGCCGGCGGCCAGCCGGTGGAGCTGATCGAGGACGGCGACCGTGTGCCGCTACCCGCCGGCTCGGAGCTGGCCGCATACCGTGTCGTGCAGGAAGCCCTGACCAACGCGGTGAAGTACGCCGCCGGCAACCCCACCACCGTCCTCATTGGATACTCGCCGGACCGGCTGGACGTCGAGGTCGCCACCGAGGGGTCCCGCACGCATCCCGAGGCGCAGGGCGGCGGGCGGGGCCTCGCCGGGCTGCGGGACCGGGTGGCGAAGGTCGGCGGCGAGCTCGACGCCGTCGAGGACAACGGGCGGTTCGTGGTCAGGGCCCGCATCCCCACCGGAGGAACGCCGTGATCCGGATGCTGATCTGCGAGGACCAGGCGCTGGTGCGCGCCGGCTACGTGACGATCTTCAACGCCCAGCCGGACATGGCAGTCGTCGGCGAGGCGGCGGACGGCGAGGAGGCGGTCGCCAAGGCCCGCGAGCTGCGGCCGGACGTCGTCGTGATGGACATCCGAATGCCGCGGCTGGACGGCATCGAGGCCACCCGCCAGTTGGCCGGCCCCGCGGCGTCGGACCCGATGAAGATCCTCGTCGTCACCACGTTCAACGTCGACCAGTACGTCTACGAGGCGCTGAAGGCCGGCGCGAGCGGCTTCCTGCTCAAGGACGCCCCGCCGCCGGAACTGGTCGACGGTGTGCGGACGGTCGCGCGCGGCGAATCCCTGCTGTCGCCGGCCGTCACGCGCGCCCTGATCGGCCGGTTCGCCGACCGGATCCGGCCGGCGGCCGAGCCGGTCACCGCGCTGACCGCCCGCGAGCGGGAGGTGGCCGTGCTCATCGCCGAGGGCCTGTCCAACGCCGAGATCGCCGAGCGGCTGGTGATCGGCGCGGAGACCGTGAAGACCTACGTCTCACGCATCCTGACCAAGCTGGATCTCCGCGACCGGGTGCAGATCGTGGTGCTGGCCTACCGCTCCGGCCTGGTCAGCGTGTAGCTCTCGCGGGGGACGCCGGATTGTCCCCGCCAAGGGGACGATCTCGATCACGCGTCGGCAATACCGTTGGCGCATGGCGGAAAAACCCGTGTCGGCCTGGATCCGACTGCCCGTGATGTTCGTGCTGCTGCTGATCGCCGACATCGTCGCCGAGGCGATCATCTCGACCGTCGACGACGTGCCGATCGTGGGCCTGGTGGTCGGCCTGGTCATCGGCTGCCTCGTGCTGCTGGTGTACGTCGGCCTCGTGCGCTGGTTGGAGCACCGGCGCACCCCGGCCGAGCTCGCCCTCGCCGACGCGTTGCCCGGGCTGGGCAAGGGAGTGCTGCTGGGGTTCGGCCTGTTCGTAGCCACGCTCGCCGTGATCGCGCTGTTCGGCGGCTACCACGTGCTCGGCTACGGCTCGGTCTTCGGCATGCTCAACGCACTCGGCCTGATGTGGACCGTCGCCGTCGGCGAGGAACTGGTGTTCCGCGGCGCGCTGTACCGGATCCTGGAGGAGAAGACCGGCACCTACTGGGCGATCGTGATCTCCGGCCTCGTGTTCGGCGGCGTGCACGTGGTCAACCCGCACGGCACCGTCATCGGCGCGCTGGCCATCGCCATCGAGGCCGGCCTGCTGACCGGCGCCGCCTACGCCGCGACCCGCTCGCTGTGGCTGGTCATCGGCTTCCACATGGCGTGGAACCTGGCGGAGGGCGGCATCTTCGGCACCTCCGTCTCCGGTTCCGGCGCGGGCCCGGCGGTCGGCCTGCTCCGCGCCGCCACCACCGGACCGGAGCTGCTCACCGGCGGCCAGTTCGGCCCCGAGGCGAGCATCGTCGCCGTCATCGTCTGCGGCGTGCCGGCGATCCTGTTCCTGCGACTCGCCAAGCGCCGCGGGCGCTTGATCAGCCGACGCCAGCCCGTAGCCTCTTAGGACATGGGAATCGTGCCGGTCCGCGCCAGCCGCACCCTGCCCGGCGAGGGCTACCACACCCGGCCGTGGGCCGGCGGATTCGTGGCCGTCGACCGGGACGGCCACGCCACCGTCCTCGACGGCGAGCTCGGCATCGTCGACGAGCTGGATGTCGGTCCCACCAACGACCTCAGCCGCGACGGCGCCACCTGGGCCTGGCACGCCGACGGCGCGCTGTCGGTGGGCGATCCGCGCGGCGAGCACGCCAGCACGCCCTTGCCGGACATCGACCACTGCGCCTGGTCCGGCGACACCCTCTGGGTGGTGCACCGGTCCCCGGCGGAATTCACCGTCGAGCTGCGGGATCGGGGCAACCGGATGCTGCGGAGCACGAGCTTCCCCGACCCGCTGGAAGGCGCGAGCGCCCTGCTGGAGCCGCATCCCAGCGACCACCGGATGGTGCTCTGGTTCGCCGACGGCGGCGTCAGCGACCCGGTCAGCTGGCTGTTCGACGACGACCTCACGCGGGTCGAGCTGCCCACCGAGTACGAGGCCGGGCCGCCGGTGTTCGGCGGCGACTGGTTCGTCTACGGAAACGAGGAGGCCCTGGTCAAGGTGGCCTGGCCGCACGGCGAGGAGCTGCGTCGGCTGGCCTGGCGGGCGATCGAGCCGGACGAGGACGTCGACGACAGCCTGGACCTGGACGTGCTCCTGCTGCCCGACCACCACGTCCTCTGGCACACCTCCAACGGCCTCACCCACGTGGTGGACCTCGGCGACATGTCCTGGCGCAGCGTCGCCGTCGACGGCCATCCCGCCGGCCCGACCAGCGACTTCTTCCCCAGCCTGGCCGGCGACTCCACCCCGTACACCGACTTCGGGTCGGCGGTGCGCGGCCCGCACGGCCTGCTCGCCACCTATGGCCGCCGCGAGCTGGTGCTCACCGACCCGCTGGACTGGATTCGCTGAGGAAGTCCAGGATCGCGGCGCCGAACTCCGGGTTCGTCCAGGCGCCCCAGTGGTCGCCGGCGAGGCTCAGGTAACGGCCGTTGGGCAGCGCCTCGGCCAGCTTGTCGGCCGAGGCCCGCTCCCGGTCGTCCGCACCGAAGATCACCAGCGTGGGGACGTCGATCGCGGCCAGGTCCTCGATCGGCGTGGCCACGTGCGTGTCCGGGACGTTGCGCAGGGCCAGCGGGTCGCCGCCGAGCTGCTCGAGCCAGTACGCCGTCCGCCGCTGGCCGCCGTCGAGTTCGCCGCCCTCGGCGATCGCGGTCAGCGTGGCCCGGATGCCGCCGGTCCGGCCGGTCGCCGCGTCCAGCGCGTCAAGGCCCTGACCTGCGATGATGGCCCGCCGAGGCCGAGCGCCGCGGACCAGCATCCGCAGCACCACGCGGCCGCCCAGCGAGTAGCCGCCGAGGTCGTAGTCGTCCAGGCCCAGGTGCTCGATCAGGGCCAGGCCGTCCTCGGCGAGCACGTCCGGCGGATAGCACGCCGGATCGTGCGGGCGGGCGCTGTCACCGTGACCGCGCAGGTCGGGCAGGATCACCCGGTAGCCGCGCTCGGCGATCGCCCTCGCCGGGCCCTGGTCGATCCACTGCGATCCCAGGCCCATCACGCCGTGGAGCAGCACCACGGGTCGCCCCTCCCCCAGTTCCCGGTACGCCAGTTCGAGGCCGTCCCGGCCGTGAAATCGTTGCATTGGGCGGATTCTGGCACGAAGGCGCCGGCGGCGCGCGGGGGTTTTCGCGCCGCCGGCCGGCTTGTCACTTGCCGTGCGGGTCGGAGTGGTTGAGCGCCGCCACGACCTGGTCGTAGTCGCCCCGGGCCTCGCCGTAGCGGAGGAACTTCACCCGCTCGACCTGGATCTCCTTGGCGTCCGGCTGCGTCTCGATCAGCGTCATGACCTCGTCGACGAACTCCTCCAGCGGCATCGCGTGCTCGTTGGTCTCCTGCCCCGGCATCAGCGGCGTCCGCACCGACGGCGGCACCAGCTCCACCACCTTCACCGACGTGTCGGCGAGCTGGAGGCGCAGCGACTCGCTGAGCATGTGGATCGCCGCCTTGGACGCGTTGTAGCTGGGCGTGACCTTCAGCGGCGTGAACGCCAGGCCCGAGGAGACGGTGACGATGGTGGCGTCCGGGCGGGTCTGGAGGTGCTCGACGAACGCCGCGATCAGGCGGATCGGGCCGAGCAGGTTGGTGGTGACCACGGCCTCGGCGGAGGCGAGGAAGCCCTCCGGGCGGTGCCAGTCCTCGGCGGTCATGATGCCGGCCATCGTCAGCAGCACGTTCAGCTCGGGGTGCCGGGCCAGCACCTCCTTGGCCGCCGTCTCGATGCTGCCGGGGTCGGCGGTGTCGATCGGGACGGTGTCGATCTCCGGGTGGTCGGCGGCGATCCGCTCCAGCACGGCGACGCGGCGCCCGCCGACGATGACCTTGTTGCCGCGCTCCGTCAGGGCCAGCGCCAGGGCGAGGCCGATGCCGCTGGTCCCGCCGGGGATGAAGACGGTGTTTCCGGTGATGTCCATGGCACAGAGCCTGGCCGGTCTTCCGGGACGTGTGCAGAGAGCACTCATCGGGGGATCGGCGATCCCTGGCTGGCGTCGCAGCCGGGTCGGATACTTCAACGTATGGATCGAGCCGCACTCGCCGCCTTCCTGCGCACCCGACGCGAGGCCCTGCAACCCGAGGACATCGGGCTGCCGGCCGGCGCCCGGCGGCGCACGCGGGGGCTGCGCCGGGAGGAGGTCGCCACTCTCGCGGCGATGTCCACCGACTACTACACGCGGCTGGAGCAGGAGCGGGGGCCGCAGCCCAGCGAGCAGATGCTGGCGTCGCTGGCCCGGGCGCTGCGGCTGTCCACCGACGAGCGGGACTACCTGTTCCGGGTCGCCGGCCGCAACGCGCCGTCGTCGGTCTCCGCCGCCCCGCACGTCGCCCCGGCGCTGCTGCGCGTGCTGGACCGGCTCGACGACACCCCCGCGTTGATCATCTCCGACCTCGCCGAGACGCTGGTCCAGAACCGCATGGCCAAGGCCCTGTTCGGCGATCTCACCAGGTACACCGGGCACGCCCGCAGCGAGATCTACCGCTGGTTCACCGACCCCGAGCAGCGCGTCGTGTACCCCGAGGACTACCGGCCGCACCACAGCCGCGCGCTGGTCGCCAACCTGCGCGTCGTCTACGGGCAGCTGGGGCCGAAGTCCCGGGCCGGCGAGCTGGTCGCCGTGCTGTGCAAGCTCAGCGCCGAGTTCGCCGAGCTGTGGGAACGGCAGGAGGTCGCCAAGCGGTTCGCCGACCACAAGACGCTGCTGCACCCCGAGCTGGGTCCGATCGAGGTCGACTGCCAGGTCCTGTTCACCGAGGACCAGTCCCAGGCGCTGCTCGTGCTGACCGCTCCCCCGCGCAGCGAGGGGCACGAGAAGCTCCAGCTGCTGAACGTGCTGGGCAACGAGCGGTTCCCCGTCACCAGTTGATCGTCGCGCGCACCGGCCGGTGGTCGGACAGGCCGTCCGCCTCGAGCACCCTCGCCTCGGTGGCGGTGACGCCGTTGGTGATCACGTGGTCGATGGTCTGGTCGTGCCGGGTCGTGGCTCCCCACGGCAGCTCGGCCAGCTCGTAGCCCGGCCCGAGGTCACGCAGCACGGTGGCGCCGTCGGCGTTGAAGTCGCCGAGCAGCACCGCCGGCTCGTACTCCCGGAGCAAGGCCAGCTGCGTAGGGCGCTTGGTGTCGCCCCAGCTCACGTGGGTGGCGACGATCGTGTGGCCCTGCACCTCGACCGCCAGCGCGCCCTTGCCGGCGTCGTTGGGGAACGGATCCCAGTCGATCTCCTCGCTCGGGCCGTTCACCAGCAGCACCAGGTATTCGCGCGAGTCGTAGAGCGGCGACGGCACCCGCCGCGCGCTGGGCGTTCGCGGATAGCGCATGGCGTGCACCGTCCGGTTCGGGATGACCTTCAGCGCCCAGAGCAGGTCGCCGCTGACCTCTTGCAGCGCGACGACCTGCTCCTCCAGCTCCGCCACCCGGTCGGCGACGGCCTTGATCCGCTTCGACTCGTCCGGCCACTGGCCGACGACGTCCTCGGCCCAGTTGTCGGCGTGGACGCGGTGCAGCACGTTCCAGGTGGCCACGGTGATCACAGGCCGCGATGTTAGTGGGCGGCGTCCTGCACGATCAGGGCCGCGTCGAGCGGCAGCAGGAATCCGTCCAGCGTGTCCTTCGCCGCGGCCTTCGTCACAGCGGCCGGGTAGTCGCCGTGCGTGGGGTACAGCTGCTGGAGCTGTTGGGCGGTGAACGGCGTCGTCGTGCCCCACAGCGCGCAGAACGGGCTGCTGCCGGTGTTTCCGGTACCGGTGAGGGTCGACGCCGGCGCTTGCAGGGCCGGCGTGCGGATACCGCCCAGCGCGTTGCCGTACTGGTCACGCAGCATGGCCGGCGGGTCGCCGGCGATGGCGATCCGGTCGGCCTTCGGCGGCGCGATGCCGTAGCGGACCCAGGCGTCGAGACGGGCCAGCGCCGAGTTCATCAGGTACCGCTCCTGGCCGTCGTTCGCCGGGAGCGCGCACTGCGGGAACGGGGCGTCCGGGAGGAACCGCTTGATCTCGATCTCCCCCAGCTGCTGCTGGTGCGCGTCCAGGTGCGAGGTACCGGGGATCTCCCACAGCCGGAACTCCGGATTGTCCGGCTGGGTCGCCGGGAAGTAGTCCACGGGCGCCAGCACGTCGGTCTCGGTCTGCACGGTCAGCACCGGCACGTCCAGGTCGGTCCGGGTCCAGGTCGACAGCCCCGGCTGATCCGCCTGCGGCGCCTGGGAGATCGGCGCGACGACCGCGCGCCGGCTGTGCACCAGGAAGCCGTCGTAGAGGTGCTGTCGGGGCTGGATCGCGTTGGCGTAGGTGACCATTCGCAGGGACGACTGGGATTCACCGTCCGCGATCAGGGCTTTCGGCTTGAGGCCGCCCAGCGGATCGACACCGCCGGGATGCTTCAGCGCCTCCGCCGCCTGCGAGAAGATGTCGTACGAGAAGGTGTCGCCCGGGTGGCTCAGCGTGCCGTAGCGGGCCGGGTCGATGTGCTGGAGCGCCGTGACGCCGACCGCCTGCGCCGAGATGCCCACCCAGGCGTAGCCGGCACGGAGCAGTTCCGCGTTGTAGTACTGGAAATCCGGATCGACGTCGATGCCAGCGGTGACGTTGAGCCATTCCACGACCACCGTGCCGTTGAACCTGTGTGGATCGGTCGGTCGCCGCACCAGCATTCGGGTCTCGTACGGGGCCTGCTCCGCCGGCGTCACGTCCCAGCGGCCGTCATCCGTCCACGTGCCCTGTTGGACGTAACCCGTCGCCGTGCCGCCGAAGAAGAACTCCTGCTCCGTGTAGCCCGGCATCGGCACCGGCGACGAGGTGAACGGGATGCCGAAGTGGCCGCCCGTCACCGGCCCGATCACCTGCGGCGACGGCGTTTCCGCGCTCGCTGCCGGGGCCAGCGTGACCACCAGCGCCGCGGCAAGGACTGCTCCCAGTTTGCGCACGGGCCCCAGTGCTACTCCGCTTTCCCCGTCGCCTCAACGCAATTTCGGGTCGAGCTGCACCGGGTATCCGGCCTTGAGCACCGTGACCGTCGACGGCGGCGTGATCACCGTTGCCGTGCCCTGTTTCGGTGCCTTGGTGCGGTTCTGGTACCCCTGTCTGGTCCACAGCACCAGCTCGTCACCCAGAACGAGCATCGGATTCCCGTCCTTGTGGACGAAAGTTCCCGTCGGCAGGTCGTTCCAGCGCATCCGGTGGTGCCGCCTGGTGTGCGTGCCGCGGATGATCCGCTCCCCGTGCAGCTGGTGGTTCATCTCCTTGGCCGACGGTCTGTTTCCGGCCGCTTCCGCCCAGGCGTCCCGATATGCCGTGTAACTCCCGTGTCGGCATTCCCCGCACGGCCGGTGGCCCGCCGCGAACGACACCGCCTCGTCGTGGAAGTACAGGTGCGTCCACCGGTTCGGCAGCCACTGTTCCCGCCACCGGCCCCGGAACTCCAACGCGCACGTGATCCACAGGTCGCTCGCGTGGAACCGGACGATCTCCCGCCCGGCGTGGATGATCCCGCGGTTGCCCGTCCACGCCCCGCGCAACGGGAACGCCTCGATCTCCCCCGTCGGCGTGACCCGATTCCGTTCCGTCACCGCGGTTCCTCCCTGTGACCGGCCGACTCCCACCGTAACAACGTTTCGTGACCGTTTCGGTCGTTCGGACAGTGATGGCGCGAATCCGCGACACTCGCCGCCCCGACCCCGTATCCGCACGTCATGCTGGGTGCATGGAGGCAGGTCGGGGCGTGGTCGAGGCGGCGTTCGCGGTGCTGGACGAGGTGCGGGAGCAGGAGCCGGCGCGGCTGCTGGACCTGGCCGCCGCCACCGGCATCCCGCGACCGACCGTGCATCGCCTGCTGGGCCAGCTGGTCGCCGTCGGCGCGGTTCGGCGCGACGGCAGCCGGTACCGGCTGGGCGCCGGCCTGCTCAATTTCACCGCCGGCGGCCGGGTCGAGCGGCAGCTGCGCACTGCCGCCGCGCGGCCGGTCGCGGAGCTGGCGGCCCGCACGGGCGCAGGGGTCACGTTGACGATCAGGATCGGCGGCGACGCCGTGTGCCTGGACATGATCGACGCCCAGCGGCCGCTCGGCGTCAGCGCGGAGCCCGGCGAGTCCCTTCCCGACGGCACCGCGCAGGCCCGGGCGCTGATGCACGGCCGGCCATGTATCGACGCGGGCGGCGTGCTGCGGGGTTTGTCGTGCGTGGCGGTGCCGATCCGACTGAGCGGCGGTGCGACCGCAGCGATCACGACCCTGGTTCACGGCTCCCAGCCGTCGCCCGCACTGGTTGACGCCACCCGGGCCACCGCGGCTCGGATCACCGGGCGGATGGCCGCAGGGCAATAGTCCACTGACCGGAATTCGCCTGGCCGCCCGCCGAACCCGGTCCTAGCCTCCGGTCATGGCGTCATTCGATGTGATTTTCGTGGGGGCCGGGCACAATGCGCTGGTCGCGGCCGCCTACCTGGCCAGGGCCGGGCGCAGCGTGTGCCTGCTGGAGCAGGGCGACCGGCCCGGTGGCGCGGTGCGCAGCGAGGAGCTCACGCTGCCCGGGTTCGTGCACGACACGTACTCCGCGCTGCACCCCATCTTCGCCGGCGGCCCCGCGTTCGCCGAGCTGCGCGACGACCTCGGCCGACACGGTCTTCAGTACGTCCAAAGTGGAGTAAGCAGCGGATCGTCCCTTCCGGACGGTCGAAGCGCGGTCATCGCCACCGATCCGTCGGAGCTTCAGGCCGAGTTGGACCGGCTGGGCGAGGGCCTGGGCTGGTCGGGGCTGCTCGGCGACCTGACGCCGCACCTTGAGTCGCTGATGCCGCTGCTGGGCATGGACCTGACGTCGCCGGCGGCCGCGCCGCTGCTCCAGGGCCTGGACCGCGACCGGACGTCCGCGCTGCCCTTCGCCTCGCTGCTGACCGGCAGCGGCCATGAGCTCGTGCTGGAACGCTTTCGTACGGAGGAAATGCGGACGGCGCTGCTTCCGTGGCTGCTGCACGTCGGCATCGGGCCGCAGGACGCGATCGGCGCGCTGTGGGTGGCGCTGTTCGGGCTCATCCTGCCCGGCGGCAACCCGCAACCCGTCGGCGGCAGCGGCAAACTCGCCGAGACCCTGGCCGCCTTGGTCGCCGAGCACGGCGGCGAGATCCGCACGGGCGTCCGTGTCGACGCCGTTCTCACCGCTGACGGCCGGGCCGTCGGCGTACGGACCGCTGACGGCGAGGTTGTCACCGCCACGACGGCCGTGATCGCCAGTACCACCCCCGGCGACCTCTACGGCAACCTCCTCCGCGACGCGCCCGAGGTCAGCGGCGCCGTCCGCGCGCAGGCCGCCCGCTACCAGTTCCGGCGCGGCTGCTTCCAGCTCAACCTCGCGCTGTCGGCCCGCCCGCGGTTCGCCGATTCGCGCCTTGACCAGGGCGGTTGCCACAACCTCGGCCGCGGTGTCGACGCGCTGCTCCGGTCCGTGCACCAGGCCGAGGCCGGCTACTTGCCCGAGCATCCGACGCTCTCCTGGCATGAGCCCACCGCCGTCGACCCGGGCCGCGCCCCCGCCGGCCATGCCGTCGTACGCATCCAGGTCCTGGATGTCCCCCTGGCACCTCTGGGCGATGCCGCCGACGCCATCACCGCCGACGGCACCTGGACCTCGTCGGTCGCCGAGGCCTTCGCCGACCGTGTCGTCGCCGAGGCCGCCGGGCACCTCAAGGGCCTGGACGACCTCGTGCTGGCGCGGCACATCCTCACCCCCGCCGACCTCGCCCGGCGCAACCCCAACCTCGGCCCCGGCGATCACGCCTCCGGGCACAACGCGCTGTCGCAGGGCTTCACACAGCGACCGATTCCCGCCCACGGCGGCGGCTACGCCACCACCGTGCCGGGCCTCTACCTGATCGGCGCCGCCACCTGGCCCGGCCCCGGCGTCAGCGGCTCCTCCGGCCGCGCGGTCGCGCAGGCCCTGCTGTCCTGACGGCCGTGTCCGAAAAAATCTTGGCGGGGTGGTGAACCACGGGACCGGTGACGCTCGTGTGTGGGGGCGTACCGATTGGAGGATCCCGTGACCACCATCCAGAACCGTACGGTCCAGGCACCGCGGACGACGGACCGGCGCCACATCGCGCGGCTCGCGCTGTTGCTGGGGCTCGGCGTGAACGTGCTCATCGTCGCCGCGCTGGTGGTGGTCACGGGCACGTCGCCAAACCCGCTGATCACGCTGGGAAGGGTCGCGGGTTTGGTGGCGGGCCTGCTGATGGCCTGCCAGTTCCTGCTCATCGCGCGCCTGCCGTGGCTGGACGAGCGGTTGGGCATGGACCGGCTGACCGCCTACCACCGGTGGACCGGCATGAGTCTGATGTGGGCACTGCTGGCGCACGTGGTGCTGATCGTGGCCGGTTACGCCGAACACGACGCCCATGACGTGATCTCCGAGGTTTTCGTGCTCTCGGACAACTTCACCGGCGTGTTCCTGGCGATCATCGCCTTCCTGCTGGTGGTCGTGGTCGGCGCGACGTCGGCGAAGGTGGCGCGCAAGCGGTTGCCGTACGAGACGTGGCACGCGATCCACCTGCTGACGTACGCGATCGTCGGCCTGGCGTTCACGCACCAGTTCATCTCCGGCACGACACTCGCGTCCACCGGCGGCCGCATCTACTGGATCCTGTTGTGGGGCACGGCGATCGGCGTGCTGATCACCGGCCGGCTGATCCGCCCGCTGCTGCGCAACCGCCGCTACCAGCTGCGCGTCGCCGGCGTGGTGGCGGAGTCGCCGAACGTCGCATCCGTCTACATCTCCGGCCGCAACCTGCACGAACTTCCGGCTCGAGCGGGCCAGTTCTTCGTGTGGCGCTTCCTCGCCAAGGGAATGTGGCACCGTGCCAACCCGTTCTCGCTGTCGGCCGCGCCGGACGGCCGGTACCTGCGGCTGACCGCCAAGGCCGTCGGCACCGCCAGCGCCGCGCTGCGCGACCTCAAGCCCGGCACCCGCGTCTACGCCGAGGGCCCGTACGGCGCTTTTACCACCGCCAACCAGGTCCACCCGCACGCCCTGCTCATCGCCGGCGGCGTCGGCGTCACCCCGATCCGCGCCCTGCTGGAGGAGATCCGCGGCCACGTCGTGGTGCTGTACCGGGTCCGTGACGAGCGGGATGCCGTGCTGCTCAACGAGATCCGCAACCTTGCCCCGGTCGTTCGGGTCCTCAGTGGACCTTCCAATGGCCAGTTCAGCCCGGAGGCCCTGCGCTACATGGTGCCCGACGTCTGGGCCCGGGACGTGTTCGTCTGCGGCCCCGCCGCCATGACCAACGCGGTGCTGTCCAGCATGCGGGCCCTGAAGGTGCCGGACCGCCAGGTCCACGCCGAGAAGTTCAGCCTCGGCGGCTGAGTTCCCAGGCGGCGCGCCACACGGTCCCCCGGCGCTCGTGCGCGATCATCCGCTCGGTCTCGAGGGCGACCTCGGGGCCGAGTTCGCGTTCCAGCAGGTACAGCGCGAGGTCGATGCCGCACGTCACGGACGACGAGCTGACGAGATCGCCGTCATCGACGACGCGGGTACCGACCACCTGAACCCCGTTGGCCGCCAACGCATCCAGCCCGAGCCGGTGCGTGGTCGCGTGACGGCCCTCGATCAGGCCGGCCATGCCGAGGATCATCGAACCGCCGCAGACGGTGGCGACAGTGCATTCCGGCCGGGACATGGCCTCGGCCAGCAGCGCGGGCAACGGAGTGCTCAGCGTGGCGGCGAGAATCGTCGGGATGCCGTCGGGCAGCGGCCCCAAAGCCCCTGGCACCACAACGATGTCGGCACTAGTCGGGTCCAACCGGGACACTGCCCGCAGCGACAGCAGACCGTTGCCGCTGGGCACGTCACGAGGCCCTTCGGCGGACACGAGCTCGGCTGTCATGGCAGTGCCGAGAATCTCGTACGGGGCGACGACATCGAGCGGGTCGAAGCCGTCGAACAGCACAACCTGCACCAGCATCGGCGGAGGTCCCTTCAGGCGACGAAAAAGTAGGTGCGGCGAACGCTATTCGCGTCCGCCGCACCCCAGAAGGATCCGCCTCGCCAATACCCGACGGGTTTCAGCCAGCGACGGCGCCCACCCGGCGCAGCACCTCGTCGGCGCCCAGGGTCCGCGCCACCGCGAACAGATCGGGGCTGCGGGTGGAGCCGGTCAGCGCCACCCGGATGATCTGCGACGCCTCGCGGATCGAGCCGGGGTAGGCGTCCGGGTTCTTCTTGTACTCCTTGGCGTTCGGCGCGAAGCCGTGCTTGGTGGCCAGGTCGCGGATCTGCCCGAACCACTCCTGCCCGTCGTCCAGGTGCTGGTAGCCGGCCACGAAGTCGGCGGCGAAGGCGCGGATCAGGGCCGGGTCGACGCCCTGGATGCGCTCGTCGTCGGCGGTGACGAGGGTGAACAGCTCCGGGAAGAAGAAGCCGTAGGCGGTGCGGAAATCCGACCACTTGCGCAGGTCCTTGCGCGGGTTCTCGACGCCCTCGCGCTCCACCGCCAGCGCCGCCAGCGCCAGCTCCGGGTTGGCGTCGATGACCGGCACCAGGTCGGCGTCGTGGTCGGCGGCCCACACCCGCACCGCGGCGAGGATCTCGGGGCCGCTCAGCGTGGCGATGTGGTCGGCGCTGATGTCGTCCAGCTTGACCAGGTCGACCAGCGGGCCGGCGACGCCGAACTCGGCCAGCTCGATCGGCGCCTCCAGCGCCTCGGCCAGCGGCAGCTCGGCCAGCCGCCCGTTGGCCAGGCCGCGCAGGTAGTACAGCATCGCGGCGGCCGGATAGCCCTCGGCGACGTAGAAGTCGACGGAGGCCTCCGGGTCCTTGCGCTTGGACAGCTTGCGCTTGCCGCCGGAGATCTGCTTCATCAGCGGCGCGATGTGCGCGTAGGTCGGCTGCTCGAAGCCGAGCGCCGCGAACAGCTGGAGGTGGGTGGGCACCGAGGAGATCCACTCCTCGGCCCGGATCACCAGGTTGACCCGCATCAGGTGGTCGTCGACCGCGTGCGCGAAGTGGTAGGTGGGCAGCCGCACGGCATTGGCCGACGACTTGACGATGACCACGTCGTTGCGGTTGTCCTCGTGCTCCAGCCGGCCGCGGATGGCGTCGGTGAACACGGCCCGGCCGTTGACCTCGCCCGGCGAGCGGAACCGGATCACGTAGGGCGCGCCCTCGTCCAGCTTGGCCTGCACGTCCGCGTCGTCCCGGTCGCGCCAGATCGCCCAGCCGCCGTAGTAGCCGGGCGGGATCTTGCTGGCGTCCTGCCGGCGGCGGATGTCGGCCAGCTCGTCCTCGGTGGCGAAGCACAGGTACGCCTTGCCCTCGCGCAGCAGCTCCCGCGCGTAGGTCAGGTAGATCGCCTCGCGCTCCGACTGCTTGTACGGCCCGTAGTCGCCGACGCCGTCGAACTCGTCGGCCGGCAGCCCGAAGTAGTCGAAGGCCCGCTGGAACTGGTCGACCGCGCCCGCCAGCTCGCGGGCCTGGTCCGTGTCCTCGATGCGCAGCAGGTAGCGGCCGCCGGTGCGGTGCGCGATGTCCCGGTTGATCATCGCCACGTACAGCGCGCCGATGTGCAGCCAACCCGTCGGCGAGGGCCCGATCCGCGTGACCAGGGCGCCCGCGGGCAGCTGCCGCTCGGGGTAGCGTTGCTCCAGTTCCGCCGGTTCGGGCAGGTCGGCGGGGAACAACGCGTCGATGACGGCACGGTCAAGCATCGGGTCTCGGTCTCCAGCGCACGGGTCGGCAGTTTCCGCCCAGGCTAGCAGCGCCGGTCGCCCGCTTTTCCGCAGATGGGGGGACGGCTGTGACGTGGGAGGAGGGGGTCGGCGGGGTGCTTCGACTGCCGTCCGGACGGCTCGTCCGCGGCCGTGGCCTGCGCAATCCGCTGCCGCCGGGACCGGAGCCCCGGTTCGGCCTCTACCTGCGGGGTTCCGACCCCGGCACGATGCCGTGGGACAGCCGATGGATCCGCTGGCCCGACTTCTGGCTGCCGACCGACCGTTCCGGCTTCCGGCAGGCCGCTGCCGAGGCGTTGGAGCGGGCGTCGCGTGAGCGGGTGGAGATCGCCTGCGGCGGCGGCTTCGGCCGTACCGGCACGGCCCTGGCGTGCCTCGCCGTGCTGGACGGCGTGCCCGGCGACCAGGCCGTCTCGTACGTCCGCGAGGGGTATCACCGTCGGGCGGTGGAGACGCCGTGGCAACGGCGCTTCGTGGTTCGGTTCGCGGCGTCCACTTAGGACGGTTTGGCCTCCTCCTCGTCCGGCAGGCCGCGGGCGAGCATCGTCAGCGAGGAGAGCAGACCGGTGTCGTGCATGTTCACCAGCTGCCAGGACCGGGCGATGCCGATCGCGAACTCGCCGATGATCACGTAGTCCAGGATCGGGAGGGCGTCGGTGTCGCCGGCCAGGAGGCGAACGCCCGCCCAGAACTGGAAGCCGGCCACCCCGAGCAGCACCGCGACCAGGCTCAACGCCGACCAGTGGCCGTTGCCGCGCAGCGCCGCGGTCACCACGACGCGGGCGATCGCCAGCGTGAATATCGCCAGGATGGTGCTCGCGCCGACCGCCCAGCCGCCGACGGACGTGCCCGGCACCAGGAAGGCGAGGGACATCACCAGGGCGTTGGTGAACACGACCAGGGCCGTCGAGGCGCGGGTCTGGTACTCGATGCGCGTCTCCGTCCGCTGGCCGCGCTCGGGGAACACCGACACGGCGACGAACAGCAGGCCGATCAGCGCACCACTGGCGCCGGCCGCGGCGATGGCGAAGTCGTGGAAGTCCTCGGGCACGGTGCGGAAGGATACGGGGAGCGGGTCGGGAGCCTAGCCACCGATCGCGTCGAGCTCGGCGACGACCTCGGCGGGCAGCGACAGCTCGGCCACCGCGAGGTTCTCGTTCAGGTGAGCCACCGACGACGTGCCGGGGATCAAGGCGATCGACGGCGAGCGCTGGAGCAGCCAGGCCAGGGCGACCTGCTGCCGGGAAGCGCCGGCGCGGGTGGCGACGGCAGTCAGGGCGTCCGACTGGATCGGGCTGAACCCGCCCAGCGGGAAGAACGGCACGAAGGCGATGTTCTCGCGCTCGCACTGCGCCAGCACCGCCTCGTGACGACGGTCGGCGATGTTGTACAGGTTCTGCACGGTCACCACCGGGGCGATCGACTGGGCCTCGGCCAGCTGCTTGAGCGACACGCCGCTCAGCCCGAGGTGCCGGATCAGGCCCTGGTCGCGGAGCTCGGCCAGCGCGGCGAACTGGTCCGACAGCGGCTCGTCGTCGGACTCGTCGTGGCCGGCGACCCGCAGGTTCACCACATCCAGCACGTCCAGGCCCAGATTGCGCAGGTTGTCGTACACCTGCGCCTTCACGTCGGCCGGATGCAGCGACGGTACCCACGCGCCGTCGGCCGAACGGCGAGCGCCGACCTTCGTGACGATGTGCAGCTTCTCCGGGTACGGGTGCAGCGCCTCCCGGATCAGCTCGTTCGTGACGGCGGGACCGTAGAAGTCGGCGGTGTCGATGTGCGTGACGCCGGCGGCCACGGCCGCCTGCAACACCGCGACGGCCGCGTCATGGTCCTTCGGCGGCCCGAACACGTGCGGCCCCGCCAGTTGCATCGCGCCGTAGCCGATCCGGGTGAGGGTCGGCCCCTCGACCGGGGTGATGGTTCCGCCGAGATTCGCGGGCATCTCGTACCTCTCGTTCGTGTCGGCCGCACCCTGCGGCCTCCACGTGACAGCCTGCGGCCGCGGCCCGCACGATGGATTCGCCCCGCCTTTCCTGGGAGTGGCAGGGCTAGCCTCAGCCCAACCGGCCGTCCTCGATGCGTAGGACGCGGTCGGCCAGGTCGAGGGCACGTTCGTCATGGGTGCACACCAGAACGGCGGCGTTGCGCTCGTGGGCGTGCCGGGCGAGCAGTTCCATCACCGCGCGGCCTCGATGGCGGTCGAGTGCGGCCGTCGGCTCGTCGGCGAGAATCACCGGCGCCTGCGTGTAGAGCGCCGCCGCGACGGCCGCGCGTTGACGTTCGCCGCCGGAGAGTTGGGACGGATAGCGATCGGCCTTGCTGCGCAGGTCAACGGCGTCGAGAAGGTCGGCGGCTCGTTCTCGGTCGGCATCGGTGGTGCGCCGGCCGGCGGTGATGTCCCGCACCAGCAGGTTGTCGCGCACGGTGAGGAACCCGATCAGGGACGACGCCTGGAGGACGTAGGCGGTGTCGCCGGCGGCCTTTCTGTCGACCTTTCCGTCCACGTAGAGCGGCGCCTCGTTGATGTGCACGGTCCCGCCGGTCGGGGTGAGCAGGCCGCCGGCGATGGCCAGCAGCGTGGTCTTTCCCGAGCCGCTCGGGCCCAGCAGCGCGACGAGTTCGCCGGCCGGCAGGTCGAGGTCGACGCCGTGCAGGACTTCGACGTCGCCGTAGCCGTGGCGGATGTCGTTCAGGGTGGCGGTCATGATCAGGCGGTCCTTCCCAGGCTCAGCAACGGATCCACGGTGAACAGGCGGCGGATCGACGCCGCCGCGCCGACCAGCGCGACCGCCAGCAGCAACGCGCCGGCGGCGGCGACCTCGCCGGGCGGCAGCACGAACACCGTCGGCGGCATCACCACGCCCATCGCCACGCCGGCCACCGCGCCGACGAGCACGCCCGCGAGGGCCGTCGCCAGCACCTGCGCCACGTACGCACCGATCAGCAGCCGCCTTGACGCACCCGTCGCCCGCAACACGGCGAGCGGGCCTTCCTTCTGCAGCGTGAGGATCCAGAACACGACACCGATCAGGAGCGCGGCGCCGGCGTAGAGGAAGGCTCGGATCATGCCGATGGTGCCGGTTTCCGCCTGGTAGCCCGGAACCGCGTTGATCGCGGCCGCCTTGGTGACCGGCTCCGTGTCCGGCACGGCCTGCTCGATCGCCGCCAACGCCGCGTCGCTCCGCGTCGTCACGGCGAAGGCGCTCACGCCCTCGGCGTTGCGCAGCCGCTGCCAGTCCGCCAGCGGCAGGTAGGCCACCGCCGCGTGCTGGATGCTGCCCAGATCCGCGAAGCCGGCGATCTTCAGCGCCACGTTTCCCGGCTGCGCTCGCACCGTGTCGCCGGGGTTCAGGCCCTTGCCACGGGCCTGGTTGTCCAGCACTACGCCGTCGCGCTTCGGCCCGAACGGCGCCGTCGGGTCCATCGCCAGCAGCGCCGCCGACACGCTGTTCTGGCCCTCCGTCAGGTCGGCCATGGTGAATCCGATCGGCTGCACGTCCTCGACGCCGTCGACCTTGGCGATCAGCGCTCGGTCACCGGCCGGCAGGCCGCTCCGGGACAGGTCGCTGGCCGCGCCTTTCGCGTACACGATCCCGTCGACCGGCAGCTTCTCCAGGCCGGAGACGTCCGCCGCGCCGAGGCCGACCGTCAGGCCGGTCAGCACGAACACCAGGAAGGCCGTCAGCGCGACCAGGCCCGCGATCAGGCCGAACCTGACCGGCGAGTGCCGCACCTCCCGCCAGGCGAGAAACCGCATCCCACACCTCTTTCCGACACCTTGTCGGCAACTATTCCAACACACCGTCGGGAACCTTCGGGACGCTTCCCGACGTGACGTTGGCAACAACCGCTAGACTGGGTCCCGTGCCGAAGATCAGCGCGCCCACCGTGGCCGAACACCGCGCCCAGCGCCTGCGCGCGCTGCTGGAGGCCGCGCGGGTGCTCGTCGCCGAGGCGGGGCCCGACGCGCTGACCCTCACCGCGCTCGCCGCCCAGGTCGGCCTGTCCCGGCCCAGCCTCTACGAGTACTTCCGGTCCCGCGACGACCTCGTAGCGGCGATGGTCGAGGACGAGCTCCCGCGCTGGATCGCCGAGCTCGAGGCCGAGGTCGCCCGGCACGCCGACCCCGCCGACCGGATCGCCGCCTTCGTCCGGACCCAGCTGCGCATGCTCACCGACGGCCGCCACTCCGCCGCCGTCGTGCTCGCCGGCCACGCCCTCGGGCCCGCCGCCCAGGAGCGGATCATGGCCGAGCACGCCCGCCTGTTCGCCCCGCTCGTCGACGCCCTCGCCGACCTCGACGTCGACCACCCCGAGCTCCGCGCCCGCCTCATCCAGGGCGTCGTCACCGCCGCCAGCCCCATGCTCGGCGCCGACGAGCTCGCCAACCGCCGCATCCTCGACGCCGCCGTCCACCAGGTCCTGCACGGCCTGCGCTAGTCCCGGATCTGCGGGACACCTTCGTCCATTCGGGTCGAGACGGCCCAGGGTTTCCTTGCCCTGCGGCAGTATCTCCGGGTGGCGCACGACGACGATCAGCCAACCCCGGTCGACTTCACCAACGCCGCCGAGAACCACGGCGTGCAGGCCAACATCATCCACGGCGACGTGCACATCGGAGTCCCCGAACCGAAAAAGCCGATGGACGGCGTGTGGTCGCTGCTCCGCGCCCAGGTGCAGGCCGCTCAGGAGCTGCCCCGGATGCTGCCCGGCGCCCGCCGCCCCGCGCTCGCCGACGTGTACGTGCGCCAGGACCTGGGCAGCGGCGTCGACACGTCACAGGCCGAGCCGACGCGACCGACGCCGATCCTGGACGGCCACGGCCAACTCGTCGAAGTGCTCGGACCGCCCAAGGTGCGGATCGCCGTGCGGCCGCCGGCCCGCACCGTCCGGGAAGCGTTGGACCTCGCCGACCACCTCGTCGTCACCGGCGGAGCCGGTCAGGGCAAGTCCACGCTGTCGCTGCGACTCGCGGCCGAAGCCGCGGCCCGCTGGCTCGACGGCGCCGCCGATCCCCTGTCGGAACCGGTCTTCCCGCTGCGCCTGACGGCACGGGCCCTCGCCGCCCGGCTGCACATGCCGTTCGCCGACGCGCTCGCCGACAGCGTCCGCGCCGACTACGGGGCCCTCCTGCACAAGCCCGTCTCCGCCGGCGTGCTGTCCGACCGTGTCAACGGCTGTCGGTGGCTGCTGCTGGTCGACGGCCTCGACGAGGTCGCGGACGGCGATGACCGCGACCGGCTCGTGCAGGTTCTCGCCGCCGCGCAGTCCCCGTACCGGGTCGTGCTGACGACCCGTCCGATCGAGGGCGCGGTGCTCGCGCCGTTGCACCGGATCGGCGCGGTCCGGTACGAGCTCCAGTCCTTCGACGACGAGGCGCTGCGCCGCTTCGCGACCAACTGGTTCGCCGCCGAAGGCCCCGAGCTGGCCGACCGCCTCCTGCGCCAGATCCGCGCCGCGCACCTGGAGGACATGGTCCGGGTGCCGCTGCTGGCCACCATCGCCGCGATCGTGTTCCAGCAGCGCATCGACCTTCCCCTGCCGGACAACCAGTACGAGCTCTACGAGGCCTACTTCTCCTTCCTCCGCGCCAGCCGGCCCGCCGACAGTCCCTTCGAGCCGCACCGGGTGCGCCTACTCGAGCGTCTCGGCGTCGAGAGGGCCGAGACCGACTCGTCCCTGGTCACCGCCGCCCGACAGTGGATCCGCGACCACGTCGAACCGTCTGACCTGCCGATCGGCTGGCCCGACCGGCTCACCGAGTTCCTCGTCGCCGCCGGCCCGCTGGTGATCCGCGGCGACGACATGGTGTTCCTGCACCACAGCTTCGCCGAGCACCTCGCCGCCACCGCCGCCGCCCGCGAGCTGCCGGCGGTGTTCGACGCCGATCACGAGAAGTTCGCGCGTCTCCTGCACACCGCCCAGGCCGGCGACCGCGGCCGCCACGCCCGGGCCGTCGCCCTGCACTACACCCGCCTGCACCCCGACCAGGCTGACGCACCGCTGCGATCCCTGCACGTCGGCGGCGCCGACCAGCACCTGCTGATGGCCCGCCTGCTGGCCGGGCGAATGCCGGCCAGCACCGATGTCGTCGACGCTTTCCTTGTCACCGTCCGGGATTGGGCCGCCACTGACAACTACCGCGCCAGTGACATCCTCTACTACGCCTGCCGAGCCACCCAGCATCCCGGCTTGGCCGGCTGGCTCACCGGCGTCCTGCGTGACGAGAGCCTGCCGACATCGGCACGGACCACGTCCGCATCGGCGCTGGCTGAGCGGGTACGCGGCGAGCACGAGGCCGAGGCGCTCCAGTTCCTGCTCAAGCTCGTCGAAAACGAGGACGCCGACATCGACGAGCGCCTCACCGCCGCCGAGGCGCTATCGGAAAGCGGAACCGCCGAACGCGGGGCGGCTGAGCGAGGACTCCGTACCATCCTCGACGACCCGAACGGCACCGGTGACAACTACCGCACCGCCGCCGTGCTGCTGGCCACCTTCGACGGCGATGCCCGCGATTTCGCGGTCGCGGCCCTGACGTGCCGGCTCGACGACCCGGCCGCGGCGCCGACGATCACGGTCGAGGCGGCGAACGGCCTGATCGAGATCGGCGCCGAGTTCCACACCCGGGCGATCGAGGCGTTCCGAGTCGTGCTGCACGACCCGGTGCACAACGAGAACTTTCGCGGGGACGCCGCTCTGGGCATCGCTTCCCTGGGCCCCACCTACGTCGAAGAGGCCGCTAGCGCACTCGCCGCGGTGACCGGTGATCTCCGGCGGACCCGGGTCGACCGGATCTCGGCGGCCAAGGTGCTCGGTCGGTTGGGGCCTCAGTATCGACAGGCCGCCGGCGACATCGTGCTGGCGATGTTCGACGAACCCGACTTCGACGTCAGCGACGAAGGCGACACGGCCGCTGCACTCGCCGACTTCGGGCCGACGTTCCGCGACGAGTCGAAGCGACTGTTGCGGGCGCTGATCGCGAACCCCTCGGCATCCGCGGCGCAGGTGATCACGGCGCTGGGCGCGTTGGGCAAGCACGGGCCCGAGCATCTGTCCGAGGTCGCCCAGGGGTTGTGGGCGATCGTCGACGAAACGTCGCCGAACGCGCCCGAGCACATCACCGCACTCGGGCAGCTCGCCGCCTTGCCGGAACCAGACCGCTCGGCGGCAATCCGGCGGTTGCGCGCACTGCTCGTCGATCCCGCCGCGCCGCCGGAGCGGCGCTGCCAGGCGGCGACCCCGCTGATCGACGCCGGGCCCGAGTTCCACGCCGAGGTCGCCGCCCACATGAGAACCATCGCCGACACCGCCACCGAGCCCAACGCGGCCGCCGAGGCCTGGGACCGGCGGTTGGACGTGGAGCCACACTGCCGCGCGGAAGGATGGGCGACCTTCCTGAGGCTGTTCGGCGAACCAGGCGTCCAAGTGCACGTCTGGTTGGTCCACGCACGGTCGTTCGCGGAATCCGATCGCGATCGCGACGTGCTCGCAGGTGCTCTCATCGGGGTGGCCCAGGCGGAGGATCGGTCCCTCCAGGAGCGACAGATGGCGCTGTTCGCGCTGTTCTTGCTGGGAACCCGGTTCTACCGGCGCGCAATGGCAGAGCTGGGCCCCTTGTTCCGGTCTGTCACGGTCATGGATTTCAATTTCGTCTACCTGGCGCTTCAGGCAAGCCTCACCAGCCTCGCGCTCCGTCGGGATCTCGCCGGCGTCTTGTACGAGCTGCTCGGTGATCCACGCGCCGACATCAGTCGACTGTGTTCGATAGTGCAGGGGCTCGAGCAGATCGGCTTCGCCGACGGACCCGAGGTCATCCAGGCGCTGCACACGATCGTCGACCACGCCGACGACATCGCCGACCGCTTGTTCGCCCAACGCATGCTGCTCGCTATCGACCCGGCGGCCGCGCCGGCGGTCGCGAACGACGTGCTCGCCCAGCATGGTTACGTGCCTGAATACAGCTGGACCGCTACTGTGGACCAGTTGGCCCAGTGTGGCGTCGACCTGGTACCGAGGCTGCGGATCGTGCTCACTAGTCCCGACGTTGACGGCCGTGTCCGCCGCTGGAGCGCGCGTTATCTGCACAAGCGCCACCCGGAGCACCGGGCCGAGGCTCTCGCCGAAGTCCACCGGCAGCTCACGGACAGCCACAGCCGACCCACCGCCTACACGTTGTCCCTCCGGAATCTCACTGCCATCGAGCCGGCCGCGGCCGGGCGTGCCCTCGATGAAATGACCGCCTTGCTGACCGACGAGCGCCTGAAGATCGTCGAACGGTGCAACGTCGCCAAAGACCAGACGCAATTGGACCGCTCGTCGATCCCGTCCGTGCTCGCTCTGCTCCAACGCCTGATCGATAACAGTCTGCTCACGCCGGGCGAGCGCCGGCTGATTGTCGACACCTGCCGTCGAATTGACCCGGAACGTTCCGGCCTGCGCTTCTACTTCCTGGCCGCAGCGGCCGAGGAGTCCACCAACCACGCCCACTATCGGTCGCTGCGCGATGCCCTGCCCCGAGGACTGCGCACGCACGTGGAACGCAATCGCCTCGCCGACCGTACGCAGCGGATCACGCGTCGACTACCCCAATCGGATCGGTGGGGCGCGGTGCCGCTGGTCGACGAGGCAACCGCCGAGATCCGCGAGGTCATGACCGCGCCGGAGTTCAGCCCGACCGCGCGCATCGACGCCGCGCTGGCCTTGGCGCGACTGGACATCCGCACGGTGCCGGAGATGACCGCCTACCTGGAAGACATGCGCCGATCCTCCCTCCCGAACCGTGCGACGACGACGCTGATAAAGCTCCGCACCGCACGAGGTCGAGAGGTGCTGGCCGAGACCGAGCGGGTCGCGCTGGACACGTCGCTGCCGCTGCGTACGCGACGAATCGCCGCCGATACGGTGTTGTCGGCACTCCCCAGGACGCCGCCGTCGTTGGTGACGCTTTTGCGCGAGGTAGCCGACGACGCCACTTCGTCATGGCGGGTACGGAGTGAGGCCCTCTCCAAACTCCCGCCGACCGACGGCGTGACGGCACTGCGCGCCTTGCGTGACAACGAAGCCATGACCTCCGTCGTGCGCCGCCGCGCGTCTGGCTACCTACTCGAGTACCGTCATGACGATCGGGCGGCGAACTTCCGGCTACTTCGCGCGATTGCCGCCGACCCTCGGGAACGGCCCGCGTTGCGCTGGCGCGCGGCGGAGGACCTTGCCGCTCGCGGCCGCGAAGGCCGGGAGGCAGCGGTCGACTCGCTGCGGGAAATGGCCCACGACGAGCAACTGCCGGTCAGCGCTCGGGCGCGAGCGGCGGAAGTGCTGGGGGACGTCTCGCCGAACACGCGACGGGAGGTGCTCGCGGTGCTGCGCTCACTGCTGTCGACGGACAAGCCCTTGCTGAGGTTGAGAGTTCTACTATCCCTTGGCGATATCCGCCCCCAGGAAGCCGCCCTCGAGTTGATGGTCATGGCGAAGGACGGGCGCCACGGGCCGGTGGTGCGGGTGCGGTGCGCGGATGCGGCGGTACGGCTGCGGCCGGAGTCGACGGACGGGGCGGCCGCGGTCGTGCGGACGGTGGCGAACGACGACGGGGTGCCGTGGCACGTGCGGCGGAAGGCGGCGTGCTACCTCGCCCGCTGGAGCGAGGTGTGCCGGGAGGAAGCGCGGCAGCTGATCCGACGATTGGATGACCGACACTGACGGGCCGGCAAGCTGGGCAAAGGGCCCGGCGAGTCCGGTGTGGCGGCGGGAAACTCGGGGCGTAAGCTGCCGCGGCGATGGAACCGTTCGAACCATTCGACTCCGTGCCGCCCGGCGGCGACGGGCATCGTGGGGACCGGCTGCTGGTGTGGGCGTCCACGGCCGGCGCCCTGGCGTGCTCGCTGCTGATCTTCCTGGTGACCAACGTGTCCGAGCCGGACCCGGTGGCGGAACCGGTGCCGTCGCCGACCACGGCCCAGCCGCTGGCGCAGTCGACGACGATCACGACGACGATTGCGACGACGACAACGACCACCACCACGACGGTCCAGACGACGACGCAGGCTCCGCCGCCGGTGACTACTACGACCACGACGCGGCGGACGACCACGACCCTTCGGACGACGCCGCCGCCTCAGACCACGGTCCAGACCACGACGACAACGCCGACGCGGCGGTGTGTCGTGTCGACCTGGCAGTGGGACACGGCCTACGACGGCGGCGCGATGGTGTCCTGGAACGGCTCGCTGTGGGTGGCGAAGTGGTGGAACTACAACGCGATCCCCGGCGCGAACCAGGAAGGGGTCTGGGACCGCGCCCGGTCCTGCTGATCACGGCGCGACAATGGCCGACCGGGCCGTGACCGCGCGACCATCAGACGGTGCGAGCAGCCCGCTCAGCTGCGAACCTAGAACTGGTTCTACCTCCGCCGACAGGAGTGACCATGTCTCAGGTGCAGACCGTCCGCGGCCCCGTCGACAGCGACCAGCTCGGGCCGACCCTGATGCACGAGCACATCTTCGTGCTGACCGCCGACGTGCAGGCCAACTTCCCGAGCGAATGGGGCGACGAGGACGAGCGCGTCGCCGACGCCGTCACGAAGCTGAAAGCGCTGTACGACACGGGAATCCGCACGATCGTCGATCCGACGGTGGTCGGCCTGGGCCGCTGCCTGCCGCGAATCCGACGGGTCGCGAAGCAGGTGCCGCTGAACATCGTGGCGGCGACCGGGATCTACACCTACCACGAGCTTCCCACGTACTTCTGGTACCGCGACCCGGATCCCATGGCGGACATGTTCATCGACGACGTCCGCGCCGGCAACGCCGGCATGCTCAAGTGCGCCATCGACGAGCCGGGCCCCACCCCGGGCGTGGAGCGGGTGATGCGGGCGATCGCCAAGGCGCACCGGGAAACCGGCGTGCCGATCACCGTGCACACGCATCCCGGCACGAAGACCGGCTGGCACGTCAAGCGGATCATGTGCGACGAGGAGGGCGTCGATCCGGCGCGAATCGTGTTGGGGCACAGCGGGGACACCACCGACGCCGATCACCTGAGCCAGCTCGCGGACGCCGGTTTCGTGCTGGGTATGGACCGTTTCGGCCTGAACCTGGGCACCACGTTCGAGGCCCGCGCGCAGACGCTGGTGGAGATGGTCCGGCGCGGCTACGCGGAGCGGATGGTGCTGTCACATGACGCTTGCTGCTACATCGACTGGATCCAGCCGGCGGCGCGGGCGGCGGCGCTGCCGCAGTGGCACTACACGCACCTGCACGACGAGGTGATCCCGTGGGTGCTGGCCCACGGGATCACACAGCGGCAGATCGACACGATGCTGGTCGACGTCCCCCGCCGGTTCTTCGAGACTTAGAGCGCGGCGTCCAGCAGCGCGCCGGCCGCAGTTTTGGCAAAGGGAGTGCTGCCCGGGCCGCGGTCGCTACGGGTGGCCATGCCGTTGCCGTCGAAGATCATGTGCAGTTGGGTCGCCAGTGCGGCCGGGTCGGCGGCGCCGGCCCGCACGGCCAGGTCGGTGAACAGCTCCCGCACCCAAGCCCGGTACTCCTTGGTGGCCAGGTCGATCCGGTCGCCGGGGTGGGCCTCGGCGTTGGCCCGGTGGAAGGCGCAGCCCTGGTAGCCGGCCTCGGCGTACATCGCGGTCTGCCCGTCGAACACGGCCAGCACCTTCTCCCGCGGCGTGCCGGCGGCGTCCACCGCGGCCATCACGTGCCGCGCCACCAGGTCCTGCCGGCCCTTGAGGTACGCCCGGATCAGCTCGTCCTTGCTGCCGAACGTGTTGTACAGCGAGGCCTTCGCGACGCCGGCGTGCTCGATCACGCGGTCGATGCCGACCGAGCGCACGCCCTCGTTGTAGAACAGCTCGTCGGCAGCGGCCAGCAGACGCTCACGCGCGGACAGCTTGCCCGTGGTCGTCGCCATTGACATCCACTCCTTCGCACCAGACAGGTCTGTTCAGTTTACCGCGGCGGGGTTGCGGCGCGCCCGGACCAGGGCGGCCAGCGCCAGCAGCGACAGCACCATGACGGCCACACCGTAGACCTGGGCCGCGCCGACGAGGCCGAGGCCGTGCACGGCCAGGAAACCGGCCGCCACCGCGGGAACGCCCAGCCCCACGTACGACACCACGTACAGCAGCGACAGCACGCCGGCCCGCTGGTGCGGCGCGACCTGCGGCACGACGATCCGGATGCCGCCCTGGAAGCCGCCGCCGAAGCCCGCGCCGGCGATCACCGTGCCGACGAAGAACAGCACGACCGAACCGGCGCCGAGGGCGACCAGCGTGACCGCAACCCCGACGAACAGGGCGCTCACGCCGGTCAGCATCACCGCGAACGGCGTCATCTTCTGCAACGTGATCACCAGGGCGGTGGAGACGCCGGCGAAGGCGAACATCAGCACCCCGGCGAGCACGGTGTTGTTGTGGCCCAACAGCTTGCCCAGCAGGGCCGGGCTGAGCGCGCCGTAGAGGCCGGCAAGCGACCACGCCGCCAACAGCACCGGGGCCGCAGCAAGCATGTGCGCACGGACGTTGCGCGGCAGGCTGATCTCCGGCTTGAGGCTGGCCAGCGCGCCGGGGGCGCGCGTCACCGTCTCCGGCATGAAGACGACTCCCAGCGCCTGCAACAGGAACACCGCCAGCAGCACGTAGTAGACAAGTTGGGTGGGCGCCGGCAGGAACGTCACCAGCAGCGCCGAGAGCAGCGCGCCGGTTCCGGTGCCGATGCCGGGCGTGAGGGCGTTGGTCAGCTGGCCGCGCTTGGCGTCGATGTCGAGCATGGCCGCGCCGATCGCCCCGATCGCGGCGCCGGTCGCCACGCCCTGGATCGCCCGGGCGACCAGCAGCGCCGGCACGCCGCCGGCCGTCGCCAGGATGATCATCGTGCCCGCCTGGACCAGCAGCGACACCACCAGCACCGGCTTGCGGCCGACGTGGTCGGACAGCTTGCCCAGGGTCAGCAGCGACACCAGGACGGACACGGCGTAGATGCCGAAGATGATCGTCGTGGTGATCGGCGAGAAGCCCCATTCCGCCTGGTAGATGGCGTAGATGGGGGTCGGTGCGCTGGACGCCGACAGCAGCGACACCACCAGCGAGGCGAGCAGCAGCAGCGCCGCCGTGCCGGGCCGCCGTCTGGTCCCCGACCGCGCGACCTCGGCGACGCGGTGCTGGCCGACGGTCCGGGTGATGGCCTGGGTCATGACGCACACTCCGAAGCTGAGTAGACAGGTCTGTTCAATCCCTGGTCGAGACTAGACAGACCTGTTCACTCGGTCAAGTGGGCTGCCTCTCAGTCCAGCAAGTCGCGCAGGCGCATGCGGAGCACGTCGTTGAGCTCCACCGGTTCCAGTACGCGAAGGGGCGTGCCGAGGCGGATCAGGCGGACCGCCAACTCGTCGAGGTCGACGCCGCCGAGCGTGATCACGGTGGCATCGGCGCCGTCGGGCTCGTGCAGGCCGGCCCCGGGCGGCACCAGCCGGCGGGCCTCGTCCAGGCCGGCGGGGATACGCACCCGGGCGTACACCGGGTAGTCGCTGATCAGCATCTCCGACACGAGACGGCCGGCGTCCGGCGGATCGGTGATCACGGCGGGGCGGCCGGTGCGATGGGCCTCGACGACACGGTCGGCGCGGAAGATCCGCCAGTCCGACCTCGACATGTCGAAAGCGACCAGGTACCAACGGTTTCGGGTGCGCACGAGCCGGTACGGCGACACCTCGCGCACGGACTCCCGGCCGAGGCGGTCCCGATAGGACAGTCGGAGGTTGTCCCCCGCCCGGCACGCGCCGGCCAGGGAAAGCAGCACGGTGGCGGAAACGGGCTCCAAAGCCACGCGAGGGGTGTGCACGACGGCGTCGGTGAAACCCTCCAGCCGCGCGGCGATCCGGTTGGGCAGCAGGCGTTGCAGCTTGGCCAGGGCGGTGAGCGCGGCCTGGTCGCCGCCGAGCACGCCGGTGAGGGCGGCCTCCCGCAGCGCGACGACCACCGCGAGGGTCTCCTCGTCGTCCAGCGGCAGCGGCGGCACCGCGCTGCCTTGGCCCAGCCGGTATCCGCCCCACGGCCCCGGATCGGAGTCGATGCCGTAGCCGAGCTCCCGCAGCTTGGCGACGTCCCGCCGCACGGTCCGCTCGGTCACGCTCAGGTGCTCGGCCAGCTCGCGGTTCGTCCACGACGGGCGGCTGGCCAGCACGGACACCAGCCGCATCAGCCGCGCCGACGGAGAGGTCACGTCGACGAGCGTAACCGCGACCAGGACAGGATCCGTCTTGGTCGCAGCCGCGGCTGCCCCAGCAGCAGCCCGACCAGCACCAACGCGATGCCGAGCAGCTGGCGCACGGTCAGGCTGTCGCCGGCGGCGAGGGTGCCGAGCAGCACGCCGGTGACGGGATTGAGCAGGCCGAGGAGCCCGACGGTGCCGGCGGGCAGGTGCTTGAGGCCGGCGAACCAGGCGGCGAAGGCGACCGCGGTGGCGACGACGGTGACGTAAGCGAAGGCAATAAGACCTTCCGAACCCAGCGCCGGCGGCGGCCCCTCGACCAGCAGCGCCGGCGGCACGAGCAGCAGCCCGCCGAACGTGAGCTGCCAGGACGTGGACGCCAGCACGTCGACCTCGCCGGCCCACCGCTTGGCCAGGATGTACCCGACCGAGGACAGCAGCATCGCCCCGACGGACGCGAACACGCCGAGGAAGTCGATCCGCGCGGCCGCGGTGAGCAGCATCAGGCACGCCCCGCCGATGCCGATCGCCGCTCCGGCAAGGGCACCGGCACCTGGGCGTTCGGCCGTCAGCAGCCACGCCAGCAGCATCAGCACGACCGGCGAGGTGGCCATGATCATCGCCGCCAGGCTGGTCGGCAGCAGCTGCGCGGAGACGTAGATCAGGGTGAAGAAGACGCTGGTGTTCAACGCCCCGAGCAGCAGCGACTTCCACCACCACGACCCGTGCGGCCGCCGGCGGCGCACCGCGAGCAGCAGCAAGCCGGCGGGTAAGGCCCGCAGCACCCCGCCCCACAGCGGGAAGCCGGCGGGCAGGTGCTCGTGGGTGACGAAGTAGTTGGTGCCCCACGCGATCGGCGCGACCGCCGTGACCAGGCTCCACCGCAAATTACCTTCCATGGAAGCTAACGATAGCTTCCATGGAAGGTATCCTCCAACCATGGACCACGTGGCACGGATCCAGGCGGAATGGCGGCGCGAGCGCCCGGACGTCGACGTCGGCCCGCAGGGCGTGATCGGCCGCCTGCACCGGGTCGGTGTGCTGCTGACCGACCAGCTCAACGCCGTCTACCGGCGGTTCGGCCTCAGTGAGGGCGAGTTCGACGTGCTGGCCACGCTCCGCCGCGTCGGCGACCCCTACGAACGCGCCCCCGGCGAGCTGGCCGCCTTCACCATGGTCACGACGGGAGCGATGACCAAGCGCCTGGACCGGCTGGAGAACGCCGGCCTGGTCACCCGCCGCCCCAGCACCATCGACGGCCGCGGCCGGGTGGTGGCGCTGACGCCGGCCGGGCGGGAGCTCATCGACCAGGCCTTCACCGCCCACATGCACAACGAGCGGCGGCTGCTCGAGGCCCTGTCCGCCGACGAGGCCGGCCGGCTGGAGGAGGTGCTGACGATCTGGCTGAACCGGCTCGAAGGCTAGGCCGGCTCCAGGCAGGGCACGCGGGTCGCCACGAAGACCGGCCGCCGGTGCACGCGGAAGCCCAACGACTCGTACAGGCCGACCGCCGGGTTGGTGGCGGTGGCGTGCAGGAACGGGGTGTCGCCGCGCTCCCTGATCACAGCGGCGACCGCCCGCACCAGCCGGCCGCCCAGGCCCTGCCCGCGAAACGCCGGATCGGTGCACACGGCGCTGATCTCGGTCCACCCCGGCGGCCGCATCCGCTCCCCCGCCATCGCGGCCAGCTTGCCGTCCCGGCGAATGCCCAGGTACGTGCCCAGCTCGATGGTCCGCTCCCGGAACGGGCCGGGCTCCGTGCGTTTCACCAGGTCGAGCATCTCCGGCACGTCGTCCGGGCCCAACCGGACGGCCTCGTCGTCGGGCGCGGCGACGACGCCGTCGTCGATCATCTGGACGGCCTGAAACTCCGCCAGGACCTCCCAGTCGGCCGGCGGTGCGACCGTGCCGGCGGTGACGACGACCTCGGCGCCGGGCCCGGCGAACTCCGCCAGGTCCCGCCAGGTGGTCTCGTCGGGCCGGTCCGGCAGCGCGAGGAACGGCCCGATCTCGGCCGGGTACCGCAGCACCTGTCCATGCCGCTCGGCGAACCGGGCGTGCGGTCCCGTCAGCGCGGACAGGACGGGGTTGTCGAGCACCGAGAAGTCAGTCAATGCACCGGCCTTTGCTGTGAGATCCACGGCAATCGTGCGCCGCGACCGGCGACCGCTGCCACCCGGTCCCACGATCCGGACTATCGGCGCTCCCGGTTGCGAGCCAGCACCCGCTGCACGACCACGACCGCCAGCAGGAAGCCGCCGCTGACCACCGCCTGGTAGTTGCTGTCGAGGGTGCCGATCTGGTTGATGATGTTCTGGATCACGTCCCGCAGCAGCACGCCGACCACGGTCCCGAGCACGCTGCCGGCGCCGCCGGTCAGCAGCGTGCCGCCGATCACCACCACGGAGATGGCGTCCAGCTCGGTGCCGACGCCGATCACCGTGACGCCCGATTCCAGGTACGCCGCGGTGAGCGCCCCGGCGAAGCCGGCCAGCACGCCGCTCATCGTGTAGACGGCCATCTTGGTGCGCGCCACCGGCAACCCCATCAGCAGCGCCGAGTTCTCCGCGCCGCCGGTGGCGAACACCGTGTCGCCGAAGGCGGTGCGCCGCAGCACGATGCCGCCGACGACGAACAGGATCGCGGCGATGTAGACGGGATAGCCGATGCCCAGGAACGTGCCGCGACCGAGCGTGAGGAACGCCGAATCCGCCGCGATCTTGTACGTCGTCGAGCCCTCGTGGGAAATCGCCAGCAGCAGGCCGCGGGCGAACAGCAGCGTCGCCAGCGTGACGATGAACGGCGCCATGCCGGTCTTGGCCACCAGGAACCCGTTGATCAACCCGATCAGTCCACAGGCGACCAGCGGCAGCAGCAACGCGCCGAAGAAGCCCCACTGCGAGCCGTAAGCCGCCAGCACGCCGCCCAGCGCGTACACGGATCCGACGGACAGGTCGATGCCGCCGGTGATGATCACGAACGTCATGCCGAGCGCGATCACCGCCAGGAACGAGCTCTGCAAGGCGAGGTCGCGCAGGTTGTCCACAGTACCGAAGTTCGGGAACGTCAGCCAGGACACCGCGACCACGAGCACCAACACCACGGCCGCACCCTGGCGTTGCAGCACCGTGGCGAACAGCTGCTTCGACGCCACGGAACGAGTCCGGGTTGGACGGTCCACAGTAATCATCCGATGCTCCACCTTCGCGAGGCCCCGCCGCTGCCTGGAACGGTTGCTGGATTTCGATCGCCCGCCACCCGAAGCACCCATCCGAAAGCTTGATGCGGACGATCGGAATCCAGCAAGCGAAGGCAGCGGGCCCGAGGGGCCTCGCCCCGCGCGGAACGCGCGGCAAAGGCGCGACGCCGTGTCACCGCCTGCTCCGCTCGCGTGCCGCGTAGACCGCCGCGACGATGATCGCCGCCTGGACCATCTGCGCGGTCGAGTCCGGCAGGTTGTGCTTGATCAGGGTGGCCCGCACGAGCTGCATCAGCAGCGCGCCCATCACGGTGCCGAGCACGCGGATCCGCCCGCCGGTCAACGGAGTTCCGCCGACGACCACGGCGGTGATCGCGGAAAGCTCCATCAGCAGGCCGACATTGGCGGGGTCGCTCGCGCTCAGCCGCGACGTCGCCAGCACGCCGGCTATCGCCGCCAGCACACCACATATCGCATACACGCCGACGAGCACCCGCCGCACAGGCAGGCCGGCGAGCCGGCTCGCGGCGCGGTTGCCGCCGATGGCCACGATCCGGCGGCCGAAAGTCGTGCGCTGCACGAGAAGTCCCGCCGCAACGGCCAGCACCGCGGCGACCACCACGCTGATCGGGATCCCCAGCAGGTCGCCGCTGCCCAGTGACAGGAAGGTCGGGTTGTAGAGCTGCACCAGCTGCCCGTGCGCGATGACCAGCGCCAAGCCGCGGCCGCCGACCAGCAACGCCAGCGTGGCGACGATCGGTTGGATTCCCAGGTAGGCCACCAGGAATCCGTTGAACACGCCACACGCCAGCCCGGCGACGACGGCGACGATCACTGCCGTCAGGGCGTTGTAGCCGAGGTAGAGCGGCACCAGCGCGGCCGACAACGCCATCACCGCGCCGACCGACAGGTCCACGCCCTCGGTGCCGATCACCAGCGCCATGCCCAGCGCGACGATGCACACCGGCGCGGCCTCGACGAGCTGGGTGCGGAAGTTGGCCACCGACAGGAAGTTCGCCGTGAAGGCCACGTTGAACACCAGCAGCACGGCCACCGCGAGATACACGCCGTAGTCCTGCAGCCAACCCGCCACCCGCGTCCGGTCGACGGTCGGCCGAGCCGTCGTCACCGCCATCAACGGCTCCCTTCGGCGGCGATCGCCGCCAGCACGTTGTCCTCGGTCACCTGATCGCCGGCCAGTTCGCCGATGGCGACGCCGTCCCGCAGCACCACCAGCCGGTCCGCGCCGTCGATCAGCTCTTCCATGTCCGACGACACCAGCAGCACCGCGAGCCCCTCCGCGGCGAGTTCGTCGATCAGGGCCTGCACCTCCGCCTTCGCGCCGACGTCGATGCCGCGCGTCGGCTCGTCCAGCAGCAACAGTTTCGGCTGTGTGCAGAGCCATCGGGCCAGCAGCACCTTCTGCTGGTTGCCGCCGGACAGCTCGGCGACCTTCTGGTCCGGGCTGGACGCCTTGATGCGCAGGCGTTCCATGAAGGTCCGCACGATCCGGTCCTGCTTGGCCCGGCTGACCAGCCCGAACCGGGACAACCGGGGCAGCGCGGCCAGCACGATGTTCTCCCGCACGGACAGGTTCGGGATGATGCCGTCGGATTTGCGGTCCTCGGCCAGCATGCTGATGCCGGCGCGCATCGCCGCCGGCACGCTCCCGGACGGCACCACCGTGCCGGCGACGGTGATCGTCCCGCCGTCCAGCGGCAGGTCGCCCAGGATCGCCCGCACGGTCTCGGTGCGGCCGGAGCCGAGCAGTCCGGCGAGTCCCACCACCTCGCCGGGCCGGACGTCCAGGCTCACCCCGGCGAGCCGACGTCCGCTGACGAGGTTCTCCGCGCGCAGCAAGGGTTCCTTGGAGGCGTGATGCTCCGCGCCGAAGCCGGTCGCGCCGTGCGCGCGGATGTCCCCGACCTCCCGACCCAGCATCATCGACACCAGCTCGATGCGGGGCAGGTCGGCCAGCGGGCCGGTGTGCACCAGGCGGCCGTCGCGCAGCACGGTCACGCGGTCGCAGATCCGGTACAGCTCGTCCATCCGGTGGCTGACGTAGACGATGGCGATCCCCTTGCGGTGCAAGGTCTCGATCACCCCGAACAGCGTCTCCACCTCGCGCGGCTCCAGCGAGGACGTGGGCTCGTCCATGATCACCACGTCCGCGTCGGCGGACACCGCGCGGGCCAGCGCCACCATCTGCTGCGCGCCGACGGCCAGCTCGCCCAGCGGCCGCCGGACGTCCTCCTCGATGCCGTACTCGGCGAGCACCTCCGCCGCCATGGCGTTCATGCGGTTGGTGTCGACCAGGCCGAGCCGGTTGCGCGGCTGCCGCCCGAGGAACACGTTGGCCGCCACGCTCATCAGCGGGACGAGGTTGACCTCCTGGTAGATGGTGGAGATGCCGGCCTGCTGCGCCTGCACCGGCCGGTGGAACACCACCGGCTTGCCGCGATGGGTGAGCGCGCCCTCGTCCGGCTGGTACACGCCGGTCAGCACCTTGATCAGCGTGGACTTGCCGGCGCCGTTCTCGCCGACCAACGCGTGCACCTCGCCGGCGTGCAGGGAGAAGGTGACGAAGTCGAGGGCCTTGACGCCGGCGAAGTGCAAGCTGGCGCCGAAGGCCTCGAGCACGACGGCGTCAGTACGCATCCGCGACCTTCTGCGCCGCGTTGGTCTCGTCGTACTGGCTGTCGGAGATCACCACGTTCTGCGCCACCGGCTTGCCGCCCTCGAAGTCGGTCAGCACCTGGAAGGCCAGCGGCCCGAAGCGCGGGTTGGACTCGATCACGGCGTTGTAGCCGCCGTTGGCGATCAGCTGCACGGCGTTGCGCGTGCCGTCCACCGAGACGATCTTGACGTCCTTGCCGGGCTGCTTGCCGGCGGCCTTGAGCGCGTTGGCCGCGCCGATGCCCATCTCGTCGTTCTCGGCGTAGACGGCGGTGATGTCCGGGTTGCTCTGGATCAGCTGCTCCATCACGGTCTGGCCCTTGGACCGGTCGAAGTCGCCGGTCTGCTCGGCGACCACCGACAGCCCCTTGGCCGAGGCGATGCCGTCCTTGAAGCCCTGCGTGCGGTCGGTCGTGACGTTGTTGCCGGAGGAACCGAGCAGGATCGCGACCTTGCCGGTGCCGCCGGTCACCCGCACCATCTCCGCGGCGGCCCGCTGGCCCTGCTGCACGAAGTTGGAGCCGATGAAGGTCAGGTAGTCGGTGCACGGGGTCGAGGTGACCTTGCGGTCGATGGTCACCACCGGCACCTTCTTGGCCTTGGCCGCGTCGAACGCCGGCTGGAGGCCGTCGGAGTTGAGCGGGGCCACGATCAGCAGCTGCGCGCCCCGGTCCAGCAGCGACTTGATGTCGCTGATCTGCTTGTTCAGGTCGCTCTGGGCGTTGGTGGTGAGCAGGTGGTCGCTCGCGATGCCCAGCTTGGCCGCCTGGTCCTTGATGGACTGGGTCTCGGCGATGCGGAACGGGTTGTCCTCCTTCTCCGACTGGGAGAAGCCGATCACCGCCGACCTGGGGTCGATCTTGGGGTAGCCGGCCTGGTCGATCGAGCAGGTCGGGCCCGCGGCCTGGGACGCGGCGGCCGAGGCGGCCGGCCCGCCGCCGGCGGGCGCGGAGTTCTGCGACTCGGAGCGTGCGCAGCCGGTCAGGGCGAGCGACACGGCGGCGGTGGTGGACACGGCCAACACGGCCGTACGGCGGGCGGTCGAAGCCATGGAACGCTCCTGGGTTCGCGGGACGTCGTTACCGGGTCCTGGCGGTGATCCGGGTCACGCTCTCTCGACCGCCGGATTTTTACATCGTTGGCACAACGATGTAAACAGGTCTCGGCGAAGTGGCGCGTGGCTCGCCCGAACGGCCCGCCCCGCCGCGTATCGTCGTCGGCGCACAGGTCGGATGACAGGGGCATGTGAATGGCCGTGACGCTCAGAGACGTGGCCCGGTTGGCCGGCGTGTCGATCAAGACCGCGTCCAACGTCGTCAACGGATACGAGTTCGTCAAACCGGAGAATCGGCGCCGCGTCGAGGAGGCCCTGGCCGCCACCGGCTACCGGCCAAACATCGGAGCGCGCAACCTGCGCCGGGGCCGCACCGGCTTCATCGCCCTGGTCGTCCCCGAGCTGGGCATTCCGTACTTCGGCGAGCTGGCCAGCCTGGTCATCACCGCCGGCCGCGAGCAGGGCTGGAACGTGCTCATCGAGCAGACCATGGCCACGCGGGAGGCGGAGCGGGCGGTGCTCACCGCGCTCGGGCCGCACATGATCGACGCCGCGGTGATCAGCCCGGAGGCCCTGCACGCCGAGGACTTCGCCGAACTGGACCCCGGCGTGCCGCTGGTGATGATCGGCGAGCACTCGGTCGACGTGCGTATCGACCACGTCGCCATCGACAACGTGCTGGCCGCGCGGACCGCTGTCGGACACCTGGTGGCGATCGGCCGCCGACGCATCGCGGCGATCGGCGCGCACCCGCACCGGGGCACGGCGGCGCTGCGACTCGCCGGCTACCACGAGGCCCTGGCCGCGGCCGGGCTGCCGCAGCGGCCCGAGCTCGTGCGGGAGGCGCTGCGCTACCACCGGCAGAACGGCGCCGAGGCCATGGCGCAGCTCCTCGCCCTGCCGGAACCCCCGGACGCGGTGTTCTGCTTCAACGACCTGCTCGCCGTCGGCGCGCTGCGGTCCATCGCCGAGCGGGGCCTGCGCGTGCCGGAGGACATCGCCGTGGTGGGCTTCGACAACACCGAGGAGGGCGCGTACAGCCGGCCCTCGCTGACCAGCGTCGCCCCGGACAAGCTGGCGATCGCCCGGACGGCGGTCGACCTGGTGCGGCGGCGGACCGGTGGGACGGACGCGGAGTTCGTGCCGGAGGAGATCCAGACGCCGTTCACGCTGGAGATCCGCGAGAGCAGCCTGCCCCGGTTCTGAGCGCCACTTGCGAGTGGCCCTGTCCGGTTCCGGACACCTGGGGTTTACAACGTTGTGCCAACGATGTAAAACCAGATCGCCACGTGGTGTCCCCTTTCCCCTCCAGCGACTTCGGGAGACCCTTGTGCCCGACACCCCCTTCCTCGGCGACCCCGTTCTCGGCCGCCGCGACCTGTTCCGGTTCGGCGGCGCCGCCGGCCTCACCGTCGCCGCGTCCTCCCTGCTGACACCGGATGCCTCGGCGGAGGTCGCAACGGCGACTTCGCCCTCGGCCGCGCACCCGGTCCGGCCGCCGGCGACGCCGCTCGCGGTCCGGTCGCCGTACCTGAGCACCTGGCTCGCCGGCGACTACCTGGCCGGGGAATGGGCCGGCTTCTGGACCGGGCGCACCACCGCCATGACCGGCCTCGCGCGGATCGACGGCGTGTCCTACGTCTTCATGGGCCAGCCGGGGCTGCCCGACGGCGGGGTCGAGCTGCGCGGGATGATCCAGACCGACGTCACCGTGACGCCGACGAAGTCTCGATTCACCCTGCACGCGGGGGGAATCGAGCTGGCGGTGACGTTCCTGTCCCCCATCGAGCCCGGTGACCTGCGCCGGCAGTCGGCGCCGCTCTCCTATGTGTCGGCCCAGGTCCGGAGCCTGGACGGGGCGGCCCACAAGGTCTCGCTCTACCTGGAGATCAGCGCCGAGTGGGCGCACGGCGACTCGAACACGCTGGTCGGCTGGAATTCGGCGTCCACCCTGGGGGTGCGGACGCTGTCGGTCAGCCCGACCAATCCCGGCGTGCTCGCGGAGAACGGCGACATGGCCTCGTGGGGCACCGTCGCCTGGAGCACTCCCGAGCGGGCCGGTCTGACCTGGCAGATCGGCCAGGACACGGTCGTACGGCAGGCCGCGGCCGGCAACGGAGCACTGAGCGGCGCGTCGGATTCGGCTCAACCGCGCCGGATCAGCGACAGATGGCCGGTGTTCGGGCTCAACCTGGACCTCGGCTCCGTGCGCGGTCCGTCGGAACCGTTCGTGGTGTCGGTGGGGCACATCCGCACGCCGGCGGTGAGCTACCTCGGCACGCCTCTGAGTCCACTGTGGACCTCCTACTGGCCTTCCTCCCAACAGATGATCGCCGACTTCCACACCGACTTCCCGGCGGCCACGCAGCGGTCGGACCGGTTGGACGACCGCGTGACCGGCGACGCGCGGCGGGCCGGCGGCGACAAGTACGCCGCCCTGTGCGCGCTGGCGCTGCGTCAGGCCTACGCCGGCACGGAACTCGTGGTGCGCGACGGCAAGCCGTGGGCGTTCCTCAAGGAGATCTCCAGCGACGGCAACGTGTCCACGATCGACGTGCTGTACCCGGCGATGCCGGTCTTCGCCTACCTGGACCCGCAGTACCTGCGCCTGCTGCTGGAGCCGGTGCTGGACTACGCCGAGACCGGCGGCTGGCCCAAGGCCTTCGCCGAGCACGACCTCGGCTCCAGCTACCCGAACGCCAGCGGCCACAACGACGGCAACGAGGAGGACATGCCGGTCGAGGAGTCGGCCAACGCGCTCATCATGGCCGCCGCCTCAGGCGTGACCGGGCACTACGCGATCCTCAAGCAGTGGGCCGACTACCTCGTCGACAACGCGCTGGATCCCGGCTACCAGAACCAGACCGACGACTTCACCGGCTTCATCGCGCACAGCTCCAACCTCGCGCTCAAGGGCATCGTCGCGATCGGCGCGATGAGCAAACTCGCCACCGCCGCCGGTAATTCCGCCGATGCCGCCCGCTATCTCGCCGTCGCCCGTGACTACATCGCGCAGTGGCAGACGAAGGCGACCGACACCACCGGCCAGCTCAAGCTCGCCTACGACCGTCCCGGCACGTGGAGCCTGAAGTACAACGGTTTCGCCGACGCGCTGCTCGGTCTGAACCTGGTGCCCGCCGCCGTGACGGCCGAGGAGGGCGCCTGGTATCTGGCCCACCGCAACCAGTTCGGCGTGCCGTTGGACCCGCGGCACTCCTACACCAAGGCTGACTGGGTGCTGTGGACCGCCGCCTGGCAGCACGACCATCCGCAGGTGCGGGACGCGTTGATCGAAGGCGTGTACAACTTCGTCACGACCAGCGCCAGCCGCGTGCCGTTCACCGACTGGTACGACACCATTTCCGCACGGCAGGCAGGATTCCAGGCGCGTCCGGTCGTCGGCGGCATCTTCTCGCTGCTGGCGCTGCCCGGAAAGCACTGACGTGTCCCGCTGGGTTGTTGCCGCGCTGGCGGCAGCGCTCGTCGCCGGGTCGGCTGCCTCCGCCGTCGGCAGCCAGGCCCCGGCGACGGGCGGGACATCCTTCCTCAACCACGCCGCGCTGCTGGGCTCGGCCGACGATCCCGGTTGGTACGAGGCCAACATCCCGTTCCTGGAGGTGCCGGACCGGCAGATCCAGGACGTCTACTACTACCGCTGGCAGACGTACAAGGAACACCTCGTCTACACCGGCCCGGAGTACGGCTGGCTGTCCAACGAGTTCCTCCAGCCGGTGAGCTACGGCGCCCCGTACGGCGGTGTGGTGGCGGCGGCCGGACACCAGATCACCGAGGGCCGCTGGCTGCGGGACCAGCAGTACACCCGTGACGACATCGACTACTGGCTCAACGGTCCCGGGCAGTTCGCCAAGCCCCGCACGGACGCCGTCAACCCGGACACCGGCGACTGGGCGCACGAGTACAGCTTCTGGGCCGCGAGCGCGGTCTGGCAGCAGTTTCTGGCCGCCGGCGACCTGGGGTTCACCGGCGCCGAGAAACAGGCGCTGATCCGCCAGTACGACGGTTGGGCCAACCATTTCGACGCCGGTTTGGGTCTGTACTGGCAGGTGCCGGTGTGGGACGCCACCGAGTTCTCGCCCTCGTCCTACGAGTCCAGCGACCCCTACCACGGCGGCGCGGGATTCCGGCCGACCATCAACGCCTACCAGTACGGCGACGCGACCGCCATCGCCCGGATCGCCGCCCTGACCGGGGATTCCGCCACCGCGACGGACTTCGCCGGCCGGGCCGCCGGGCTTCGCAGCGCCGTGCAGGCCCACCTCTGGGACCCCTCGCGGCAGTTCTTCTACGACCTGCCCCGCGGCAGCAGCACGTTGCTGGACACCCGCGAGGAGATGGGGTTCGTGCCCTGGATGTTCGACATGCCGGCGGCTTCGGACACCAGCGCCTTCGCGCAGTTGAAGGATCCCAACGGTTTCGCCGCCGCGTACGGGCCGACCACCACCGAGCGGCGCAGCCAGTGGTTCATGCATGACGCCGGCCAGTGCTGCCGCTGGGACGGGCCGTCCTGGCCGTACGAGACGTCGCAAACGCTTACGGGGCTGGCGAACCTGCTCGACGACTATCCGCCGCAGCCGGTGATCTCCAACGGCGACTACGTGTCCGTGCTGCACACCTACGCCGCCACCCAGTACCGCAACGGGCAGCCGTACGTCGCCGAGGCGCACGACCCCGACCAGCCGAGCTGGATCTACGACTCGTACGACCACAGCGAGGACTACAACCACTCCACCTTCAACGACAACGTCATCTCCGGCCTCATCGGGCTGCGGGGACAAGCCGGCAACTCGCTGGTGGTCAAGCCGCTGGCCCCGGCGAGCTGGGACTACTTCGCGCTGGAGAACACGCCGTATCACGGGCACAACGTCACCGTGCTGTGGGACCGCACCGGGTCTCGCTACGGCCAGGGCGCCGGTCTGCACGTCTACATCGACGGCGCCCAGGTCGCCTCCCGGCCGACGCTCGAGTCTCTCACCGTCCCGGTCGGGCCGGCGATCACCCGGCCTGCCAACGGTTCCGTCGACATCGCCGCCAACGGGCAGCGCTTCGGCTATGGCCCGCAACCGTTTGCGTCCTACACCTCGCCGTATGACAACCCGTGGAACGCGATCGACGGCATCGTCTACCGGGAGGGCATCCCGGAGAACAGCCGCTGGACCAGCTACGCCTCCCCCAACGCCAGCGACTCCTACGGCGTCGACTTCCAGCGCAAGGTGTCGGTGAGCGACGTCCAGCTCTGGTTCTACGACGACGGCGGCGGCGTTCGCGTCCCCACCTCCTACGACCTCCAGTACGACACCGGCGACGGATGGGCCAGCGTGCCGGGGCAAAGCCACTCGACGCCGGCGGCCAACGCCCGCACCGAGATCACCTTCCCCGCGCTGACCACGTCCAGACTGCGGGTGGTCGCGCCGAACCGGGGCGGCGGCACCGGCTGGGGACTGTCGGAGCTGGAGGTGTGGAGCCCGCCCGTCCTCCAGATCCAGAACGTCAACAGCGGCCTGCTGATGGGCGTGTCGAACATGTCCACTCAGGACAGCGCGCCGGTGGTTCAGTTCCACGACAACGGCACCGCCGATCACCTCTGGCAGCTGGTGTCGGCCGGCGGCGGCCAGTACAAGATCCGGAACGTCAACAGCGGGCTGCTGCTCGGTGTCGCGAACATGTCCACACAGGACAGCGCCCAGGTGGTCCAGTTCCACGACAACGGGACCCCCGACCACCTGTGGAGTCTGATCGACACCGGCGGCGGCCAGTTCCAGATCCGCGACGCCAACAGCGGGCTGCTGCTCGGCGTGGCCGGCATGTCGGCCCAGGACAGCGCGTCAGTCGTTCAGTTCCACGACAACGGCACGGCCGATCACCTCTGGCGGCTGATGCCGGCAAGCTGAACAGGAGAAACCCCTGCCATGAAACGCCTGTTGTCCCTCGCCGGGTTGATCGGCCTGGCGCTGAGCTTCCTGGTCGCCGCGCCGGCCCAGGCCGCCGGTTCGCTCCCCTGCGACATCTACGGCGCGGCCGGCACCCCCTGCGTCGCCGCGCACAGCACCGTCCGCGCCCTCTACTCCTCCTACAACGGCCCCCTCTACCAGGTGAAACGGTCCGACGGGGCGCTGGCCGACATCGGCCTGCTCTCCCCCGGCGGCGTGGCCAACGCCGCCGCGCAGGATTCCTTCTGCCTCAACGCCACGTGCATCATCAACCAGATCTACGACCAGTCGCCGCGCCACAACGACCTCACCATCGAGGCCGCCGGCGGCGCGGGCGCGGCGGATGTCGGCGCGCCGGCCAACGCCCTGCCGGTCAGCGTCGGCGGGCACACGGCGTACGGGCTGGAGATCTCCTCCGGCATGGGCTACCGGAACAACCACACCTCCGGTGTCGCGGTGAACGGCCAGCCCGAGGGCATGTACATGGTCGCCTCGCCCACGCACGTCAACGGCGGCTGTTGCTTCGACTACGGCAACGCGGAAACCAACAACCAGGACACCGGCAACGGGCACATGGACGCCGTCTACCTGGGCCTGCGCTGCGAGTTCGGCGGCTGCAACGGCGGCGGCCCGTGGGTGGCGGCCGACCTCGAGAACGGGCTGTACCAGTCGAACACCGGCACCCAGGCCTCCGATCCCGGTCCGGGCGCGATCCCGTACGTCACCGCGATGTTGAACAACAACGGCCAGAACCACTTCGCGTTGAAGCGCGGCAACTCCCAGACCGGCAGCCTCACCACCACATACTCCGGCTCCGAGCCGACGGTCAAGAGCGGCTACTCCCCCATGCACCAGGAGGGCGCGATCGTCCTCGGCACCGGCGGCGACAACAGCAACGCCGACGTCGGCTCGTTCTTCGAGGGCGTCATGACGGCCGGCGTGCCGAGCGATGCTGCCGACAACGCCGTGCAGGCGAACATCGTGTCCGTCGGCTACGGCGGCTCCAACGGCGTTCCCGGCGGCACGCTCAACCCCGGATCGTCGATCTCGCTGCGGGCCACCACCGCCTGTTGCACCACGCGGTACATCCGACACGCCAACGGCGACGCCGTCACGTCGGTGATCTCCGGGTCGAGCTCCACTTTGGACAAGAACGACGCCACCTGGATAATCCGTCCCGGCCTGGCCAACAGCTCCTGCGTCTCGTTCGAGTCCAAGAACTACCCGGGCGACTACCTGCGCCATTCCAACTACCAGCTGCACCGGCAGCCCTTCGACGGCAGCGCGTTGATGGCCAACGACGCCACCTTCTGCCCGGCTGCCGGCAACTCCGGCTCGTACACGTCTTTCCAGTCCTACAACTACCCCGGCTACTACATCCGCCACTACAACGCGACCGTCTACATCGCGCGTGACGGCGGCGGCACCAATCCCTGGGACACCCCGAACCTGTGGGCGGACGACACCACCTGGGAGGTCACCGGCCCCTGGGCGTGACCGGACCGTGGTGGGCGGGAAACCTCGCCCACCACGTCGGTGTCAACGGGCGGAGGATGTAGGGATCGAACCCACGCGACGCTCTCGCGCCGACCACCGTTTTCGAGACGGCTGCCTTACCACTCGGCCAATCCTCCATTGTGGAACGCAAGAAGCGGAGAGCGCGCGGATCGAACGCGCGCCGGGATGTGAGTCCCGGACCACGGATTAGCAATCCGGTGCCTTGCCACTCGGCCAGCCCTCCAGGAACTTCCGCTGCCCGTGGAGGATTCGAACCTCGGCTTCCGGAATCAGAGTCCGGCGTCCTGCCGACTGGACCAACGGGCATCGCTTGGACGGGTCCGGCCCGCCCCACACAGCAGGGGGCGGCCGGACCCACTGCTCGCGTCGGCCGCGACTGAGAGGCGGCGGAGACGAGCGTCGCGACAATGGCGTGAGAACACGAAAGCCGCCCCGACGGGGGGCTCCCGGGAGAAGTCCGGGTCAGGAGCCGCTGGATGAGCACGACACAACGCTGGCGGACTGAGTCCCGCGCTGTCGCATGCTGGTCATCACTGGCTCCCTCGGTTCGTGGTGTGGCGCAATCCTGTCCCACGCCACGACACTGCGTCAAAGCAATTACACGGCGAGCAGGACCCGCCCGAAGGGACCGCCCTCGATGAGGTGGCGCTGCGCGGCGGCGGCCTCGGCGAGCGGGAAAACCCGGTCGACGACGGGGGTGATCTCCTTGTGGGCCAACAGGTCCAGCAGTCTGGCGTCGATGGCGGCGACCTCTTCCGGGGTGAACAGGCCGAAGCTGAAGCCGCGCACGTGGGCCCGCTTCCAGATGAAGTCGGTCACATCGACGGTGGCGGTCGTGCCGGCGGCATAGCCGACGCTGACCAGCGTTCCGTTGAGGGCAAGGGAACCGATCGCCTCGCCGGTGATCGCGCCGCCGACGCCGTCCAGCACGGCGTCGACGCCCTTGCCGTCGGTCAGCCGCGCGACGCCGTCCCGCAACGATTCCTGGGACAGGTCGATGACCTCGTAGCCGGCCTCACGGCCGCGCAAGGCCTTGGCGCTCGACGTGGCGGTGGTGATCGCCAGCGACGCGCCCAGCACGCGGGCGACCTCGACGCCGCCCTGCCCGACCGCGCCGCCCACGCCCGGCGCGAGAACCGTTTGCCCGGCCCGGAAATCGGCCAGCTCGGTCAACGCCAGCAGCGCCGTCGAGTACCCGGCGCCGGTGATCAGGGCGGCGGCCGCGGTGTCGTCGACGCCGTCCGGGATCGGCACGAGGTGCTGCGGGTCGACGGCCACCAGCTCTGCCCACGTGCCGTCGACGCCGAGCCCGTACCGGCCGCCGCTCAGCGCCACCCGGGCGCCGGCGGCCATCGGCGAGTCGCCGGGCGACACGAGGACGCCGACGCCGCCGAAGCCGGGGATCACCGGGAAGGGCTTGACCGCGCCGGCCGGCAGCTTGCCCTGGCGGGCGGTGTTCTCCAGCGGGCTGACGCCGGCCAGGGTCACCCGGACCAGGGCCCAGCCGGCCGGCGGCGTCGGGTCGGGCACGGTGGCCAGGTCGAGGACGTCGTAGTCGCCGAAGCGCTCGTACCGAACGGCACGCATGTGATCATCTCCCGGTTCGCAGGTCTGAAATAACCGTAGCACGTTTACCTCTTACGGGCGGTCTGCCCGATCGTACGTTGCGGCCGACCGGCCGGTGCGCGACCGTGCTGGTCATGACCGACGAGGTGGACGTCCTGATCGCCGGCGGCGGGCCGGTCGGGCTCACCGCCCGGGCCCTGCTCGCCCGCTGGGGCGTCCGCACGCTGCTGGTCGAGAAGCACCGGGAGCTGTCGCCGTTCCCCCGCTCCCGGCTGGTCAACGTGCGCTCGATGGAGATCTTCCGGCAGTTGGGCATCGCCGCCACCGTCCGCGACCGGGCGTTCCCGCCGGAGTTCGGCCGGGTCCGCTTCCGGGACCGGCTGTTCGACCCGGACCTCGGCTCAGCGGCGATGATCGGCGTGCACGCCCCGATCCCCGACAGCCCCGAGTACGGCGTGGTGACCTCGCAGGACCGCCTGGAGCCGACGCTGCTCGCGGCGGCCGACACTCCCGTGGGGTTCGGGGTGGAGCTGGTCGCACTGTCCGAAGAGGACGACGGCGTGGTCGCGCACCTCAGCACCGGCGAGGTCCGCGCCCGCTACGTGATCGCCGCCGACGGCGCGAATTCCACCGTGCGCCAACTGCTCGGCATCGACATCGACGGCCCGGGCGCGATGGCCCGCATGACCACCGTCGTGTTCGACGCCGACCTCCGGCAGTGGGCGGCCGAGCAGCCCGCCGGCGTGTACTTCACCGCCACCGGCATGTTCGCGCCGATCTACCCCGAGGGCGGCTGGGCCTGGTTCGTGCCCACGCCGGCGGAGCCAGGCGACTGGAAGAGCCTCGTCACCGACGCCATCGGGGTCGATGTGGCGGTGAAGGTCCTGCGGGTGCAGCAGTTCGTGTCGACCGGGTTCGTCGCCTCACATCTTCGCCGGGGCCGGGTCTTCCTGGCCGGCGACGCCGCGCACACGGTCCCCGGACTCGGCGGCCTCGGCATGAACACCGGCCTCGCCGCCGTGCACAACCTGTGCTGGAAGCTCGCCGGGGTGCTCCACGGCTGGGCCGAACCGAGCCTGCTCGACACGTACGAGTCGGAGCGCAAGCCCGTCGCCCACCTGACGCTCCGGCAGGCGGTCGCCAACGCCCACCAGCTGCGGCGGGCCCAGCAGCGACAGGACGGCGAGCTCCCCTGGTCGGAGCGGTATTTCGCGCAGATGGGCCTGGTCCTGGGCGTCGATTACGTGACCACCGAGGACCCCGGCGCCGAGTACACCCCCACGACCGAGCCGGGCCACCGCATGCCGCACCTGCCGCTCGCCGACGGCCGCTCCACGCTCGATGCCGTCGGTGAATGGTTCACGCTGTTCACCCCGACGCCCACGGTCTTCCATCACGGCGAGTGGCCGGTCCGCGTCGAACTCCTCGCCGACCAGCGCCAGGGCGCGCTGTTGGTCCGTCCGGATGGCTACGTCTCGTAGCCGTTGACGCTGTTCGATCGATCGATCTAATCTTAGATCGTGCGATCGAACGACGGCAGGACGTTCACCGAGACCGCCCGGCGGACCCAGATCACGCAGGCCGCGATCGACGTCATCGCCGAGATCGGATACGCCAAGGCCTCCATCCGCAAGATCGCGGAGCGGGTGGGCGTGGCGATGAGCGTCGTGCTGTACCACTTCGCCAGCAAGGACGAACTGGTGCAGGCGATCATCAACCACGCGTACCGGGAGGCGATCGACGCGATCGTGCCCGAGTTGGAGCTGGAGCGGACCGCCGCCGGCAAGCTGCGGACCTACATCCTGGCCAACGCGTTCTTCCTGCGCACGCACCGCACCCAGTACGCCGCGGTGATGGACATCGGCATGAGCTATCGGACCGCCGACGGCGACCTGGTCAACAGCCTGTCGATCGATCCGGAGCTGATGGCGGGCTTCACGAAACTCGACGTGGCCACGATTCTGCGGCAGGGGCAGGAATCCGGGGAGTTCTGCGACTTCGACGTGGAGCGGACCGCGACGGCGATCCGCGGCGCCGTGATCAACGGCCCGATCATGGAAGTGATGCTCAATCCGGAGTTCGACCTCGACGGCTACGCGGAGGAGTTGGTCGCTCTGTTCGACAGAGCAACAAGAAGGGGGTAGATCATGGCCAAGGTGGTGATCACAGCGGTCGGCTCGCGGGGCGACACCGCGCCGCTGATCGCGATCGGCACCCGACTGCAAGACGCCGGACACGACGTGACGCTGTCCGCGATGACCATCTTCGAAGACCTCATCACCGGCTGCGGGCTGCGTTTCGTGCCGCACGAGGTCGGCACGACCACGGCGGACCTGTCCGCGTTCGAAGAGATCGAGAATCCGGCCAAGCAGCTGATGGAGTTCATGTCCCCCAAGGGCATGCGCCTGGCCGGCGAGAATCTTCTCATCGCACTGAAGGACGAGCCGGCGGACGTCCTGCTGCTGTCGCCGTTCGCCGAACTGGCCGGGCATCCGCTGGCCGAGGCGCGGGGCATTCCCAGCATCGGGATCCGGCTCCAGCCGATGTCCACCACGGGGGCGTTCCCGCCCGCGCTGATGGGCACGTGGTCGGGCGGCCCGGCGATCAACCGCATGGCCGGCCGATTCGGGGCCGGCGTCATCGATCGCGTCTACAACAACACGGTGGCGCATTTCCGTGCACAGCTCGGTTTGCCCAAGGTCTCGGCGAGGACGTTGCGCCGCAGGCGAACCGAGGCCGGATGGCCCATTCTGCACGGGTTCTCGCCGACGGTCGTGCCGCGGCCCGACGACTGGCGGCCCGGGATCGACGTGACCGGCTACTGGTGGCCGCCGCGGCCGCTGAACTGGGAGCCGCCGGCCGAACTGGCACGCTTCCTGGACGCCGGTCCCCCGCCGATGTACATCGGCTTCGGCAGCCTGCCGATGCCGAAGGCGGAGGCCGAACGGGTGTCCGCGCTGGTCGCGCTGGCCCTGCACAAGGCCGGCGTGCGCGGCATCGTGCAGGCCGGCTGGGCCAACCTGGACGTCGCCACCGACGACGTCATCACGATCGGCGAGGTCCCGCACGACTGGCTGTTCGACCGCGTCGGCGCGGTCGCGCACGCCTGCGGCGCCGGCACCACCGGGGCCGGCCTGCGCGCCGGGGTTCCGGCGGTCGCCATCCCGTACGCCGGCGACCAGGCGTTCTGGGCCCGCCGCCTGGACATGCTCGGCGCCAGCGCGGCCACCGTGCCGTTCAAGAAGCTGACCGTCGACGGTCTCGCGGCCGCCATCACGACCGCGATGACCGACGCCGACCTCCGGGCCAACGCCAAGGCGGTGGCGGCGAAACTCGCCGAGGAGGACGGCCCCGGTCAGGTGCTGCGGGTCGTCGACCGGGTCACGAGTACACGGTGACGACGTCCTGGCCGGTTTCCGCGGCCATGTGCAGGATGTCGTTCACCAGCTCCAGCATCTCCTCCGATTCCGGGTCGTCCGCGTCGGCCAGCGGCTCGTCGCCGGCCTCGTCCAGCGCGGCGACGGCGGCGGCCACCTCGTCCCGGGTCAGCCAGCCCATCGACGGGTAGCCGGACCACTGGGTGCCGGCCAGCGGCCGTTCCACCAGGTGGGCGGCGGTGTCCCGGCCGATCAGGCCGCCGAGCACCTCGTCCACGAAGTGGTCGCGGAACCACTCGCCGCCGGCGGAGCTGTGGTCCACGGCGTCGACCGGAGCGCCGAGCTCGCGGAGGAACTCCACCGCGCGCTTGGCGACGACCTCGGTGTCACCCTTGTCGCCCTGCTCCTCGAGCCGCGCGGTCAGCTCGTCGAGCGGGGCCGTGTAGAACGCCAGCGTGTAGCTCATCGGATCCGTCCAGTGCGTCGGGTTCAGTGCTGTTCACCGTAGCCGTGCTTGACCTTGACCACAGCGTGGTCCTGCGGGTTGATCGCGGTGCCCACCGGCGTGTACTTGACGGTGCCGTTCGCCTGGGCGTCGAGGATGGTCTGGCCGATGTGGTTGCGGCCGTCGGGGATCTTGGAGTGGGTCATGGAGTGCGCGACGTCGGTCAGGTAGCGCTGGCTGCCCTGGTCCATGCGCATGGGGTTGTCCACCCGGTCCTTGTACGGCCGCAGCTCGCCGGTGGTGTGGTCGTACTTCTGCACCCGGCCGTCGACGTCGCCGCCGGTCAGCTCGGAGGTGCCGCCCTTGGCCTCCACCACGTGCAGGTTCTTGCCGTCCCAGTGCACGACGTCGGACACGTTGGCGCCGTTGAACGCCACCGCGTCCGGCCACGGCTTGCCCGCCTCCATCTTGTACTTCTCCGGATCCAGCGGATTGGTCCGGCTGGCGGTGGTCATGCCGATGTCGTCGTTGCCCGTCGTCTTCTTGAGGTAGTCGACCGCGCCGGCCTCGCCCATCGCCTCGGAGGAGTTCTTCTTGTCCTTGGAGGTGGCCTCCGGGTCGGCGAGGTTCTCCTTGTGCTTGGTGACGGCATCGTGCTGGAGGTCGTCGTTGACGATGTCGCCGGCCTTGTACGTCTTGGGTTTCTTGTTGGATCCGGTGGCGGCGGCGTTGTCCGCGTCGTCGGCCGGCCGCGGGCGCTTCTTGCCGGTCTGGGCGGCGTCGCCGGTGCCGCAGCCCTCGTCGGGGGTGAGGCCCAGCGGATCCGTTGCCGCCAGCGGGTTCGCGACGTACGCGGCCGGGTTGGGGGCGGGTTCCAGGCCGAGCGGGTCCTGGCTGAGGTAACGGCCGGTGGTCGGGTCGTAGTACCGGAAGACGTTGTAGTGCAGGCCGGTCTCGTCGTCGCGGTACTGGCCGGGGAAACGCAGCGGTGTGGGGCCTTGCGGGCCGGCGCCCCAGAGCGTGGTGGTGGCCTGCCAGGCCAGGCCGTTCTCGTCGACGAGGCGGGTCGGCGATCCGATGTGATCGGCGACGATCGTGTAGGACCGATCCTGTTCCTGCTGGATCACCGGTCGGTCGTCGTCGGGGTGGTGGTGCCACGTGGTGACCCGCCGGCCAGTCGCGTCGATTCGGGTCTGCTCGACCAGAACCGTGCCGTCCCAGACGAATTCGACTCGTTCGTCGGGCCCTTCCTTGGCGATGCGCCGGCCCAGTGGGTCGTAGCGGTAGGTCCAGGTTGTGCCGGCGGGGGTGGTCACGCCGGTCATGCGGTCCAGCGCGTCCCAGGTGTAGCGCCAGGTGTCGGCGCCCCGGCGGCGCGTCACCAGCCGGCCCTGGGCGTCGTGCTCGAACTGCTCATCACCGGCACTGACCAGCGTGTTTCCGTTGTACCGCAGGGTGACGCCGTTGGCGTCGATCAGGTCGCCGGCGATGTCGTAGCGGTAGCGCTCGACGTGGTCGGGCGCGGCGACCTCGGTGACGCGGCCGGCGGCGTCCAGGTCGTACCGCGTCGGGCCGGCGGCATCGCGGGTTCCGACGAGCTTGCCGTCGGCTCGGTAGTCGTAGGCCCGTGCGTGCACCGGTCGGTTGGCGACCTCGACGGCTTGGCCGGTCAGCCGATGGTCGGCATCGTAGGACTGCCGGACCGTGACGGTGTCGTCGACGATTCGGGTGGTTTCGCGGCCCGAATCGTAGGCGAATGCAGTGGTGTGTTCGCTGGTGGTCAGCGTTGTGGGGTTGCCGTCGGCGTCGAAGGTCCACTCGCTGGCCACGCCGGCCGGGGTTTGCCGCCGGATCCAGCGGTCCTCCGGGTCGTAGGCGAAGGAGACCGTGCGGTCGTTGACGGTGTGCGCGACGACGCGGCCCTGGTCGTCGCGCTCCACCCGCACGACGGCGTCGTCGCTGGCGGCCTCGACAAGCCGGCCGACCGGGTCGTAGCGGTAGCGGGTGGTCTCGGTCGGGGTGCGCCGCTCGACGACGGCCCCCAGCGCGTCGTAGCCGTACTCGACGACCTCGTCGGCGCCGTTGACCGACCGGATCAGCTGGCCGGCGGCGTCGTAGTCGTACTGGAAGCGGCGGCCGTCGAAGTCGGTCTCGTGCAGCAGCCGGCCGGCGGCGTCGTGGTGGTAGCGCCAGGTCCGGCCGTGCGGGCCGGTGACCTCGCTCAGGCGCAACTCGTTGTCGTACTTGAAGGTGGTGCGGGCGCCGGTCTCGTCCACCTCGGCGGTGAGCTGGTCGAACGGCCCGTACTCGCGCCTGGTGACCCGCCCGAGCACGTCGACGTGCTCCAACTCGTTGCCCTCGCCGTCGTACGACCAGCGTTCGCCGCCGGCGGGTCCGGCGCGCCACGCCGGCTTGCCCTCGACGGTCCAGCCGAACCGGGTCCGCCGGTCGCTGGTGAACATCGGCCGCCCGAACAGGTCCACAGTGGACCGATTCGGCGGGCCGGCGGCGGGCGTCGCCGCAAGCTCCTTGACGCCGCCGACGCCGATCGGGTCGGTCAGCGGATCCGGTGCGGCGCCGGGCTCGTAGGTGCGCCGCCAGCCGTCGACCTCGATGGTCAGCCCGCCGTCGGCCTCGCGGGTCAGCGTCACCCGGCTGCCGTCCGGGCGGATCACGGCGGTCGGGTCGTCGTCGTTGCCGTACTCGAACCGGGTGGTGCGGCCGAGCGGGTCGGTGCGCGACAGCAGGCGGTGGTGCCGGTCCCAGTCGAACGTCGTGGTCCGGCCGAGCTGATCCGTCTCGCGGGCGACCTGCCCGGCATCGGTGAACTCGTAGGTCGTGCTGTGGCCCAGCGCATCGGTGAAGGTGGTGCTGCGCTCGCCGTACTGGAAGCGCGAGTCGAGGAACCCGCCCGAGCCGACGGTCTGCGCGCAGCGGCCGTCGGCGTCGTAGACGTACCGGTACCAGGTGCCGTTGCGGTCGTCCCAACCGCTGAGCCTGCCGTCGGCGTAGGCGAACCGCGTCGACTGGCCGGAGGAGTTGGTGAGCGTCGTGAGCCGGCCGCGGTCATCGTAGCCGTAGCGCATCACCAGGACGTCCATGTCGTCGCCGAGCACATGCAGCTCGGTGACGCGGCTCTCCTCGACGCGCAGGCCGATCCGGTAGCCGGCCGAGTGCCGGATGCCGACCGGAACGCCGTCGAAATAGTCGAAATCGATGCGGTTGCCGTCGTTGTCGGTGACGGCGCCGATCCGCACCACACCGGCGTCCATCGGGCCGGTGAAGTGCAGCTGGCGGCCGGTCTCCGGCACGGTGATCCGGTAGTCGCCCTCGCCGGTGTCGGTGGCCAGCGGCCAGCGCGGGCCGGAGATCGGCACCACGTCCGCGCCGGGCGCGGGATGCGGGTAGCACAGGATCATGCCGTCCGGCGCGAAGTAGCAGACACCGTCCCGGTCCACCTCCACCCGCTGGTCCACCGTGGACGGCCACGACGGGCCGAACCAGCCGCCGGCGGTGTAGGAGGAGAGATAGGTGCGCTCGAACACCAGGTCCGGCAGGGTCACGTCGCGTTGCCGGATGATCACAGTTCCGGTCGCCGCGTCCACCGGGTCGGTCAGGCACTTCTTCTTGCCGCCGGGCAGCGAGTTGTCGGTCGGCTGCCGCGGGCGGTTCTTGCCGGTGGGCGGAATGTTCGGCGGCGCCTTGTCCTTGCCTCCGCCGCCCGCGCCCACCGTCTTCGGCGTTGCATCGCCGCCGGCGCCCGGCAGCTTCGCCGGCTCCTTGTCCTTGCCACCCTTGCCGCCCGCGCCGACCGACTTCGGCGCCTCCTCGCCGCCGGAGCCGGGGAGCTTCTTCGTCCTGTCCTCGGGATGATGCCTGAGCAGGCCGTCGCGGCCCTTGAGGTCGGCCTCCTCGTGCAGGTCACCGGTCTTGCCGAGGTTCTCCCCCGCCTTGCCGGCGACCCGGCCGCCCTCCTTGAACACCTTGCCGGTGATCTCCACGCCGCGGCCCATCGCCTTGGCCACCACCGCGCCGACGCCGGACCGGTCGCCGCTGGCGTGCTGCACCAGGTCCTGCCCGGCGGTCTCCAGCTTCTGACCACCCTGGGCGATCTTCTCGCCGAACTCGGACAGCTTGCCGCCCGAGCGCCGTAAGTGGTCAGGATTCGTGTCGATCTTGCTCAACGCCGGCCTCCCCGAAGTCCCGCACCACTTCTACCAGGTGCGGCCGGGCCGGGCCGTCAGACCGCGAGCACCTCTGCCAGTTCGGGCATGGTGTAGAAGTCGTCGATCTCGCACGCGCCGGCGACGGTGGCGAAGTAGCCGTCGACGAGTTGCTGTCGCGTCGAGATCGCCCGCAGCAGCGCGAGCCGGTCCGGCGCGATCGACAGGCCGGCGGCGAGCAGCGTGCTGTGGTAGATGCCGAGCAGCTTGGCGTCGCGCTCCGCGCCGAAGCGTTCGAGCGCCTGGTGGTCGCCGAGCCTGCTGCCGATGACGGAGACCAACAGCTCCGCCTGGAGAAACGCGTCGGAGATGCCGCGGGCGGTGATGGAGTCCTTGTGGTGGCCGGCATCGCCGACCAGGGCCCAGCCGGGGCCGGCCGCGCGGCGGAAGTAGTTCTGCTGGTCGCCGGTGCCGTAGAGGCGCTCGGCCTGCCGGCCGCCGAGCATCCGCTCGTACAGCTCCGGCGTGGTCGCGCGGATGTTGGCCAGGTAGGCGGTCTGCGCGTCGGCCCTGACCCGGTCGAATGCGGACTGTGGGAAATAGGTGCTGATCAGCGTGAGACCGTCGTTGGTGGGCAGCGCGCCGACCCAGCGGTCGTTGCCCTCGAACAGTTCGAAACAGGAGGGCACGCCCTCCCAGTAGCTGTAGTACGTGCAGGACATCAGCGGGTGGCTGATGGTGAACGGGGCGGCGACCTTGGTGGCGACCAGGGATCTCATGCCGTCCGCGCCGACCACGAGCGTGGCGCGTTCCTCGGCGACGGTCCCGGACCTGGTGCGGCAGCGGACGCCGACCACCCGGTTGTCCTCGAACAGCAGGTCTTCCACCGTGCAGTTCTCACGGAACTCGACCCCGGCGGCGACCGCGCCGGCGGCGAGGATCGGGTCGAGCACGAATCTTCGCGGCGCGTAGGCGGATCTGTGCCCGTCGACCGGGAGCGAGCAGCCCTCCAGCACGACATCGGCGACCTTGTGCCGGGCCAGGTCGATGGGCGGGCAATTCGACGCGGTGACGGCGTCCAGCAGGCCCCAACTCGCCAGCCGGGCGACGGCCGGCTGGTGCAGGTAGTGCGTGGACAGCGTGTCCCTCGGGAAACGGGCCTTGTCCAGCAGCAGGACGCGGTATCCGGCGCGGGCGAACAACATCGCGGTGGGCGAGCCGGCGCAGCGGGCGCCGACGACGATCACGTCATACATTTCGCGGCTCCGCTCTCAGCAGCGCGCTGATACCCGCCGACCAGGCTTCGGCGATCCCGCGCGCTTCCTCGTCTCGCACACAGTCGGTTCGGTAGGCGAGCACGCCGTGCGGCTCGCCGGCCAGGAACAGCTCCATTCGCAGCTTCATGGTCGACGCGCGGGGTGGGATGCGCCTGTGCTCGACCGCGGCCGGCGGCAGGGCGAGCGCCGCCGGCGAGTTCTCCTGCACCACGAAGTTGACCTGGTAGAACGTGTTCCAGGACTCGGACTTGGGCACCAGGCCGTCCAGCACCTCGTCGAAGTCCAGCAGCTGGCTGTCCAGCACGGCCCGCATCTGCTCGGCGGCGGCCGCCGCGACCGCCTCGGGACCTTGGCCCAGGTTCCGCAGGCCCATCACCACGTTGTTGGAGAACGGGCCCAGCACCGACTCCGACTCCGGCGAGGTGCGGCCGACGACCGGGAGATTCACCGGCACGGCGTCGATGCCGAACACGGTGTGCAGGGCGCAGGCGTATGCGGCGAGGTAGCCGGTGAACGGGGTGCGGTCGGTGCGCGCCGCCCAGTCGGCCATGTCCTTCTGCGCAGGCAGATCCAGCGGCACTTCGCATACCGGTCCGGGTCGGATCACGCCCAGTCGGCGGCCGATCGCCGGCGCCGGGATGCCGTCGAGGCGCTCCCGCCACTCGGCGACGTCGGTCGGGGCCGACTGCTGGGCGGCGAAGACCTGCGCGTAGCTGGTGGATTCCTCCGACCCGGCAACGCCTTGGTAGCGGTCGCCGATCGCGCGGGCCAGGCGTTCCAGCGACCAGCCGTCCACGGCGACGTGATGGGTCGCGATGCCGAACACGTAGTCGTTGGCACCACAGGGTTGCAGGATCGCCTTGAGCGGCACCTCGCGGTCGAGCCTCGGGAGCCGCCGGGTGAACTTCGTGACGACGTCGATCGCGTCCACCTCGGACTCGACCGGTTCGGCGACTGTCAGCAGGTCCGGGAGTTCCTTGGCCGGCACGACCGTGGCGGAGACCTTGCCGGTGCGCAGATCCATGGACAGCTTGGTGCGCAAGGCATCGTGCTCGGCGACGACGGCGTGGACCGCTTGCCGCAAACGATTGGCGTCGACGTCACCACGGATGCGGTAGACGACCGGGATCAGGAGATCGTCGCTGCCGGGAGTGGCTTGTTCGAGGAAACGGAAGGCGCTCTGGATGCGGGTGGGGCCGTCGTCGCGCTCGACCGTGGGGACGGGAGCGGCGGTGCGGGGCCGTTCGGCGATGATCGCCAGGAGCTTGGTGATGGTGCGGGCGGCGAGGACGTCCGCCCCGGTCAGTTCGCAGGCCAGGTCACGCTTGACTCTGTTGGCCAATCGGACCGCTGTCAGCGAGGACGCGCCTTGCGCGAACAGGTCCTCGTCCGGCTGCGGGGTGAAGCCGAGGAGATCGGTCGCGGCTCTCAGGACCGTCCCCAATGGACCGTCGGCTTCGAACTGGGAGCTCGGTAACAGCGCGCACAACGCGTCGAGGTCGGCCTTTCCGTTGCCGGTCAACGGCATCGGGTCCACCGGCAGCAGGATGTCCGGAATATAGGCCGCGGGTAACACCTCCGCCAGCGCGGCACGCACCTGGTCGGCGTTCGGGCCCTGGTAGAAGGCCGCGAGCGAGGTGGTGACCGGTCCGGATCTGGGGAGGCCCACCACCACGGCCGTTCCGACGCCGGGTAACGCGTCCAGGGCGCGCTCGACCTCGTTCAGCTCGATCCGTGCCCCGCGCAGCTTGACCTGACGGTCGGCGCGACCCACGAACCGCAGCACGCCGTTGTCGTCGGCTTCCGCGAGGTCACCGGTCAGGTAGACCCGGACGTTCTCGCCGTTGAGGTTCAGCGACGGGAACTTTTCGGCTGTGGCGGCTTCGTCGCCGAGGTAGCCGAGGGCCACGCTGTCGCCGGCGACGGCGATCTCGCCCCGCTCCCCCAGCGCGACCGGTCGGCGGTTCTCGTCCAGCAGGTAGATCGTGGTGTTCGGGGCGGCGGTGCCGATCGGGATCTCGCCGCCTTCGTCGCCGACCAGGTGACCGGTGACGTACGCGCAGCCCTCGACCGGGCCGTATCCGTTGACCAGCCGCAGGTCGGGGTGCGCCTTGACGCACTTCACGGCGTGCTCGGCGGCCATGCGCTCACCGCCGACCAGCAGCGTCCGCACGCCGGCCAGGCTGTCCACGCCGTCCTCGACGATCGCCCCGAACAGCGAGGTCGGCAGGAAGAAGTAGTTCACGCCCTGCGCGACGAGGCTCCGAACGTCCTCAGTGGAGAGTGCGCCCGCCTCTCCCAGCAGGCAGGTTCCGCCGAGCAGCAGCGGCAGCCAGAGTTCAACCGCGAACCCGTCCCACGCGATCGGCGCCCGCACCAGGCTCACGGTTTCGGCCGACAGCGCCAGCAGATCGTCGTACGCGAGGCGCATGATGCCCCGATGCGGCGAGGCGACCGCCTTCGGCGTGCCGGTGCTGCCCGAGGTCATGAACACGCAGAACGGGGCATCGCCGCCGACCGGCTCGATTCCGTTGCCGCGCATGGGAAGCACGACCGGAACGCCGGCGATCTGCGTGCCGGCGGCTGGCAGATCGCTGACGATCACCCGCGAGTCGCAGGCCCGCACGCACTCCACGACCCGACCCATCGGCCAGTCGGCCGGCAGTCCGGAGTAGACACCGCCGGCCATCAGCACCCCGAGCAGCGTCGCCACCAGGTCCGGATCCAGCCGCCGCCACACCGTGACCACGTCGCCGGGTTCGACGCCGGCCTCGACCAGACCGGCCGCCACCTGCGACGCCCGGTCGACCAGTTGCCGGTACGTGACCACCTGGCCGTGCCAGCGCAGCGCCGGGGCCTCCGGCCGGCTCGCCGCGTGACCGACGAGGACTTGCTCGATCCGATCGCCGTGGGCATAGTCGATGACGGGGCCGGTGAGGACCGCTGGTGGCATGGCCGCCTCCCGAGGATCGTTAGCGGGCACGCAGATCCTGGGCCGGCGCGGTGGTCGTCCGCTCGCAGGCCGCTGGTGCCGGGATGACAATCGTCATGAGCAGGTCCGGAACGTTGACACTCGTGGGCCGACCGGTCCCGCTCCTAGGGTTTTCGCCGTGACCGCAGATGCCATCGTCTTCCGGGACGTCGTCAAGCGGTTCGGCGACGTCACCGCGCTGAACCGCACGGACTTCGCCGTCGCCAAGGGCGAGGTGCTCGCCATGCTCGGGCCCAACGGCGCGGGCAAGTCCACGGCCGTCGACCTGCTGCTCGGGCTGCGCAAGCCCGACGAGGGCACGATCTCCGTGCTGGGCACGGATCCGGCGAAGGCGGTGTCGCAGGGCCGGGTCAGCGCGATGCTGCAACGCGGCTCGCTGCCGGCCGGGGCGCGCGTCGCGGAGATCGTCGACCTGTCCCGCCGCCTCTACGGCAGCGTCCGCAGCCTCGACGAGGTGCTGGGGCTGGCCGGGTTGGACGGCATCGCCAAGCGCCGCGCGGACGCGCTGTCCGGCGGGCAGGCGCAGCGCGTGCGGTTCGGCATGGCGCTGGCCGGCAAGCCGGAGCTGCTGTTCCTGGACGAGCCGACGGTGGCGCTGGACGTCGAGGCGCGGCAACACTTCTGGCGGTCCGTGCAGAAGGTCGCCGCCGAGGGCACGACGGTCGTCTTCGCCACGCACTACCTCGACGAGGCCGACGAGAACGCCGACCGGATCGTGGTGCTCAACAGCGGCGTCGTCGTCGCCGACGGGCCGCCGTCCACGATCAAGGCCGTCGCCACCGTGCGGGTGGTCCGCTGCGTCCTCGACGAGCCGGATCTGAACGATCTCCAGGGGCTGCCGGGTGTGGTGTCCGTCGAGGTGCACGGCCAGGAGGTCGCGCTGCGGTGCGACGACGCCGACTCGACCGTGGCCGAGATGTACGCCCGCTACGGCAAGCTCCGCGACATCCAGGTCTCCGGCGCCGGCCTCGAAGACGCCCTGCTCGCCCTCACCTCGTCCGGAGACGCCCGATGATCACCTTCGCCCGCTTCGAGATCGTGCGCACGCTGCGCAACGCCAAGTTCCTCGGCTTCCTGCTGGCGATGCCGGTCGGCCTGTACCTGGTGCTGGCCGGCGTGGAGGCCGGCGACCCGTCCAGCGGGGACCCGCAGGCCGTCTACCTGCTGCTGATGATCATGATGGCGGTGTACGCCGCGATCGGCTCCGCCATGTACGCCACCGGCCCCGAGCTGGCGCAGGAGCGGGCCAGCGGCTGGATCCGGCAGCTGCTGGTGACGCCGCTGTCGTTCCCGTCGTGGATGATCGCCAAGGTGGTGCAGAGCCTGGTGCTCACCCTGCCCGGCACCGTCGCGGTGTGCGTGGTGGCCGCGGTGGTCCACGGCGTGACCATGCCGTTCTCGCACTGGGCGCTGCTGGTGGTGGCCGTGGTGCTGGGCTCCATCCCGTTCGGACTGCTCGGGCAGATCATCGGCCAGTTCTTCAACAACCAGGCCGCCTCCGCGGCGCAGCTCTTCGTCCTGTTCGGACTGAGCTTCCTCGGCGGCGTGCTGCTGCCCACGCAGGCGCTGCCGGCGACCGTGCAGCAGATCGGCAGGTTCACGCCCACGTACCACCTGGTCCAGCTGGCCGAGGAGGTGGTGCTCGGGCAGCCGGTGCACTGGATCCACGCGCTGGCCATCGCCGTGTCGGCCGTGGTGATCGGCGGAGTCGTGCTGACGCTGTGGCGGCGCGACGGTGCGACCGGTAACTGAGCCAATACGATGAGGTCGTGATGATGGAGACCCAGGACACCGATCGGCCGATGCGGCTGGTGGTCCGCAGCCTGGCCGTGGTCGTGGGCGGCGTCGTCACCGCGGTGCTGTACCTGGACACCGGGCCCGCCGCGTGGGAGGCCGTGGTGACGCTGCTGTGCGCGGCGATCACCATCGGCCTGTTCACGTGGCTCGCTTTGTACCCCGGTTCGCAGGCCCCCCAGATGGTGCCGACCCGGCTGTGGTGGATCTTCGCCGCAGTCATGTCGGCCACCGCCATCGCGGCGCGGCTGGTCGGCGGGCAGGTGTGGGTGGTCGCGATCCTCGCCGCCGCTGTCGCCTTCGGTGCCGGGGCCTCGCACCGTGGCGGCGTGGTGAAGGTGGCAGTCGTGGCCGTCGCCGCCGCTGCCGTCGCGGCCCTGGCCGACGCCGACCAGACCTCGATTCTCGTCGAAGGGGCCGCCGCCGGGGCGGCCGCCATGTTCGGCGCGCAGGCCTGGCGGCGCGTGGCCGTGATGGACGACCTGCGGGAGACCCGCCGGGAGCTGGCGCGGATGGCCGTCGCCGACGAGCGCACCCGGATCGCCCGCGACCTGCACGACCTCCTCGGGCACACGCTGGCCCTGGCGTCGGTGAAGCTGGAACTGGTCGACCGTTGTCTGAATGTCGACATGGACCGGGCGCGGGCCGAGCTCACCGACGCCCGCGCGGTGGTCCGTGACTCGCTGGTCGAGGTGCGGGAGGCCGTGACCGGCTACCGGCAGCCGTCGCTGGGCTCCGAGCTCGCCGCCGCCCGTCGGCTGCTGGTGGCGTCCCGGATCGACCCCCGTTTCGACGTGCCCGAGCGGTGGGAGCTGCCCCGCGACATCGACGCCGCGCTGGCGTGGGTGGTGCGCGAGGCCGTGACCAATGTGATCAAGCACAGCCATGCGCGGACGTGCCGGATCAGCGCTTCCATCGGCGCGGACGAGGTCGTGGTGGAGGTCTGCGACGACGGCGTCGGGCGACAGTCCGACCGGCGCGGGGGCGGGACCACCGGCATGGCCGAGCGGCTCGCCGTCGTGGGTGGCACCCTGGCCGCCGACAGCTCCCCGACGTCCGGTTTCCTGGTGCGGGCCGAGGTGCCGCTGAAGGTGGAGGCGTGATGAGCGAGATCCGGATCCTGCTCGCCGAGGACCAGACCATGTTCCGCAGCGCGGTGATCAGCCTGCTGTCGCTGGAGGAGGACCTGGTCGTGGTCGGCGAGACCGGCCGCGGCGACGAGGTCGAGGGCCTGGTCCGGAAGCTGCGCCCCGACGTCGTGCTGCTCGACATCGAGATGCCCGGCCTGGACGGGCTGTCCGTCGCACGGCAGTTGCAGAACCTCGAGTTCCCGGTGCGGACGATCATCGTCACCACCTTCGGGCGGCCCGGCTATCTGCGTGCGGCGCTGGAGGCCGGGGTGTCCGGGCTGGTGCTCAAGGACAAGCCGATCGCGTCGTTGGCCGAGGCCATCCGCAAGGTCGTCGCCGGCGAGCAGGCCATCGACTCCGAGGTGGCGCTGGCCGCGCTGCGCGAGGGCTCGTCGCCGCTGACCGACCGCGAGCGCGAGGTCCTCTCCGCCGCCCGCAACCGCGGCACCATCCAGGAGCTGTCCAAGCAGCTCACCCTCTCGGCCGGCACCGTCCGCAACTACCTGTCCTCGGCCATCCAGAAGCTCAACGCCCAGAACCGCGCCGAAGCCATAGACATAGCCGACTCCAAAGGCTGGCTCTGACCCCGGCGAGTCGCGCCCACAGACACACCGAATGTACGTCTGAGGCAGAACCCCCGCGAGTCCCGCCCGGCGTCACACCGAAATTCGGTTTCAGGCACATTCCTCGATGGCCGCCAGGGCGTTCGCCGCCGCCTGGCGGATCCGGTCGTCGAGGCGGATCGTCCACATGCCACCGCGCAGGTCGGTGAACCGCTGGTCCCGAGCCAGCAACACCTCGATCCGCGGCCGCAGCGGCGCGGCGGCGGGCCCGAGCGCGGCGGCGGCGTTGAGCGTGTCCACCAGGACCGGCTCGCGCTGGAGCAGCCCCCGGTCGAGCACCTGAAGGGCGAGATCGGGGTCGCACGCGACGGCGATCTGGGCGGTGCCCGTCAGGCCCCAGCGCCGCTGGTTGGCCCGCAACCACTTCTCGGCGCGGGCGAGCACCGGCGCGCGGTCGACGGGATCGAGCAGCGCGGCGGCCAGCACGAGCTGATAGGCGAGCGTCCAGTCCTCCGGCTCGCCGACGGTCTCCAGCACCTCGCTCAGCACCGTCCGGTCGCCGGTCACCACGCAATGGACCCCGCGCGGCGTGCAACGCGAGCGTCGGATCCTCGGCGATCCGAGACGAGGCCTCGATCCACGGCCCGAGGTGCGCCGCCTCGGCGCCGACAGCTTCGAAAACCAGGAGCGCGCGCTGCGGTTTCTTCGACGCCAGCGCCGACATCAGCGCGTCCTCCGCGCCGTACCCGGCGGGGCCGCACCACACGAGGGCCCGCCACAGCACCTTTTGGTGCTCGGTGGGGTCCGGACCGCTGCGCTCGAGCGCGGCGTGCAGGGCGGGCGCGATCCGCTCGGGATAGCGCGCGGCGCATTCCCTCAGCATGTCGGCGAGTTCGGGGCCGAAGCGGAAGAAGTGCCGGGACCTGAACTTGCCGCCGTTCTGGACGGCCTCGATCACCGCCGGCACGGCCCGCTCGTCGCCCTGCCGGGCCAGGGCCCACGCGCCGGCCTCGGCGACCTGCGGATCCTCGTCGTCGAGCAACCGGGCCAGGCGGTCCGAGTACAGGTCCGCCGCCTCGCCGTAGGAGGCCATCAGGTCGGCCGCCGCGGCCCGTACCTTGGGATCGGCGTCGGTGATCACCTGGCCGAGCAACGGCAGCAGAGCCTTGGCGGCGGACCGCCGTTCGGTCATCGCGTCGGCGGCGGCCTCCAGTGCCCCGGCCCGCACCTCGTGCGGGCCGAGGGCGAGCAGCCCCTTGATGATCTCCAGCTGGGCAACGGAATCCTCGCCGCACGCGGCGGTTAGCGTCCCGACCAGCCGCGCCCCGTCGTCGTTCCACGCTCGATAGGCCTCCCGGGGAAGCCTGGGCGCAAGTGCGGCGGCGACCAGGTCCTCCGGGGTGACGGATTCGGGCCGCAGGATCCGGGTCGCCAGCGCGTTGGCCAGGCGCATCGACTCGACCGGCACGGCTGCAAGCCGTAGCACCGCCTCCCGGCCGGCCTGCGCACCCGCCAGCCGCGACATCACCCGCACCTTGAGCTCTCGCTCCCGGACGTCCCGTGCGAGCAGGGCCGCCTCGACCTCGTGGGAACGAGGTGTGCACGCGGCGTACTCCCACAGCAGCGTCATGGCTTCGTTGCGTACGGCGACACTGCGATCCCGGAGCAGCGTGAGGAGCCGGTCGTGCTCGGCGATCAGCGCCTCTCGGCAGGCGAGCGCGTTCGGGTTGCACTGCTCGTTCACGCGCATCACCAGCCGCCCCATCATCTCCACGATGTCGGCCCGGATCCGGATCTTGGGTGTGGTGGCCAGCTCGACCAGGAACGGCACCATCGCGGCGTTGGCCGAGGGCATCTCCTCGTCGTACGGGAACAGCGCGCCCTCGATCCCGTCGAGCTGGTCCTGTATCCGCCAGTTGAGGGCCAGGCCGCGCAGCTTGTCCGGGATGTCGGTCGCCTTGCCGTACGCGTGCCGCAGCTCCGCCCACGGGATGTCGTCGAGACCGTGCAGGGGTGCGTGCTGCTCTCTGGCCACAGGTCACGCCACCGGTTCCAGCAGGATCCACAGTGGACCTTCGGCCGCCGGCACCGCTCGCCCCGCCGAGTCGGCGAAGATCGTCGCGTCCGTGGCGGCCGACCGGGACCAGGTCGCCTGGAACGACTGCCCGTCTCGCAACACCGTCGCCTGTCCGCTGCCGACCGTGACCGCGACCGGCGACGGATTTCCCGCCACGTCACCGGGAACCGTGCCGGCGCGCGTCGTCACCCGCTCGACGATGACCGTCGCCGCCGCTACCTGGCCGCCGTCGGTCGTGGTCAGCGGCTTGTTGTCCATGGAGATCGACCACTTCTGGTCTGACCACTCGAAGTCGAAGCCGACGTTCGCCACCTGCTCGTGTCGCTTGGTCGTCGGCGTCCCGCCGGGCGGCGCGGTGCCGGTCGGCTCCGGCGTCACCGTGCCGCTCCCCTTCGGCAGCTTGTCCGGGTGCACGTACAGATCGTGGGGCGCCTGCCGGCTGCTGTCACGGAAGTAGGCGTCCGGCACGGCGCTCTGGCAGCCGGTGTCCAGGCCGGCCTTGTGCAGCAACGGCACCAGCTGCGGGGCCGAGCCGGAGCACGCCAGCGTCGGCCGGCCGTACTGGCCGAGCAGGTCGATGTCGGTCTCACGGGCGCTGCGCACCGGCCCCACCACCGACGGCAGCTTTCCCAGGTACACGGCGGCGATCCGGGTCAGGCCGCCCTCGACCGGCTCCACGTAGACGACGTCAGCCCCGCCCAGGCCGGTCTGCGGCCGAGCCGCCGCGACGTTGTCGATCTTCACGACCAGCGCCGCCCCGGACGGCCCGGTCGGCGTGGTGGACGGCGGCGGCGCGGGCGCCGGTCCGCCGGCACAGGACGAGACCAGCAGGAGCGCCGCCGCGGCGGGCAGGAGCCAGATTCGCGGCATTCCCCCATGATGCGCCATCCCGGCCCGCCGCGGCCGTGTCGATCACACGATCAGGTCACCCGTGGTGGCCGCCGCCACCACCGAAGCCACCACCCCCATGGTGACCACCGCCGCCGAAGCCGCCCCCGTGGTGACCGCCGTGGTGGTGGCCGCCGAATCCGCCGTGGTGATGGTGGTGCTGGCCGCCGTCGTCCGTACCGGACATGAACACGCCGCCGCCGAGGTGCGACCGGCGCGACGCGCCGCCCCGCGCCAGCCGCGCGATGCCGGCCACGAGCAGCGCGATCCCCACCAGGATGAGCAGGCTGAACCCCATGACGCCCCCTCCCGCGGCCCCGTCCGCGGTGTCCCCTGACGCCGGGTCCGTGGCCTGTGTCACAGGAGTGTTCTCCCGGATCGGGCCGGAATCCATGGGACTTGAGCAAGGTTTGACCCAGCGGCTTGTTTTCGGTCGTCACTGAAGTCACAGTGCAGTGCGTTACCTGGACACCGTGCACCACGTCGTCACGGCCGCAGCCGCGAACACCAAAGCCCCCAGCACCACGCTGGTGTGGAAGCCAGCGACGAAGTCGACCGCCGTCAGCGAGCCGAAGATCGCCACACCGAGCGCGCTGCCGATCTGCCGGCTGGCGTTGAAGGTGCCCGACGCCGTGCCGGCCAGGTCCGACGGCGACGCCTCGATCGTCGCGGCGGTGCCCGCGGGCATGGTGTACGCCGTGCCGAAACCTATTGCCACCATGGGAATCACCATCATCCAGTACGGCGTCGCGGCGCCCACGAACGTCATCGCCAGCATGCCGAGCACCCCGGCCGGCAGGCCGATGAGCATCACCCGACGCGGTCCGTAGCGGGCGGTGTGCCGGCCGCCGAGCCAGGACGCCAGCGACAGGCCGCCCGGCTGCGGCAGCAGCGCCAGCCCGGCCAGCAGCGGCGAGAGGTGACGCACGTGCTGGAAGTACAGTGCCAGCAGGAACAACTCGCCGTAGAAGCCGAAGTTGATCGCCGCGCCGACGGCCACCGAACCGGGAAACTGCTTGCCCCGGAACAGGTTCAACGGCAGCATCGGATGCCGTACGGTCGCCTCGGTGATCACGAACGCCACGGCGCCCACGCCCGCCACCACGAACGCGATCACCGATCCCTGGATCAGGCCGAACACCAGGCCGGCAACGGCGATCGTGCTCAGCGCCAGGCCGGCGAAGTCCGGGCCGATCCGTCCGCCCGGCCGCGGCGCGATCACGTGCCGGCGCGTGGCGAAGATCGTGAACACGCCGATCGGGATGTTGACGTAGAAGATGAGCGGCCACCCAACCCCGCTGGTCAGCACGCCGCCGAGCACCGGCCCGAGGCCGGCGGCGACGCCGCCCAGGCCACCCCAGACGCCGATCGCCCGCACCCGGTCCACCCGGTCCGGGTAGCTCGCGTTGATCAGCGCCAGGGACGTCGGCAGCGTCAGCGCCGCGCCGACGCCCTGCACGACGCGGGCCACAATCAGCACCGGCAGCGTCGGAGCGAGGCCACAGACCGCCGATGCCGCCGTGAACAGGCCGAGCCCGAGCAGGAACACGCGGCGTGCCCCCAGGCGGTCACCGACGGCACCCGCCGGCAGCAGCAGGCAGGCCAGCGGCACCGTGTAGGCGTCGAGCACCCATTGGCTGCCACTCGCCGACGCGCCCACGTCCTTGGCGATGTTCGGCAGCGCCGTGGTGACGACCGTGGCGTCGATCATGATCACGAAGAAGCCCAGGCACACCGCCAGCAGCGGCCACCGGTCGGTTCTCGTCGCGGTAACCATGCTTCGACGCTAGCCGCCGAAAAGTTCGGGCACGGCCGAAGCGTGAACCCCTCGGCTCTCCCCCGCGTACCGGACAGTGGCAGTACACAACAGTGTGATCATGCAACGATCTGGTGTGGAGCGTGACCATGAAGGCACGAGCGATTCCGGGCGCGTGCGGCGCGGCCGTCGCGCTGTACACGGCCGCCTGCGGCAGCACCCAGGTCGGGCTGGCCGCCGCGCCGGCGACGCCGGCGCCAGCGCTGACCAACACCCGCTACGGGCCGCTCAGCGCGGCCGACATCAAGCTCATGACGCTGGTCCGGGAGACCAGCCTGCGCGAGATCCCAGTGGGCCTGCAGCGGTCGAGGAACCCGCAGGTCAGGTCGGCCGCACAGATGATCATCACGCAGCATGTCACGTTGCAGCAGGAGGACCTGACGGCCGCCGCAACACCACGTTCGTGATCAGGCCGATCAGCTTGAGCAGGACGAACGCCGCCACCGCCGCCCCGCCGACGGCGAGCGCGACGGCCGTGATCAACAGGACCCGCGGCCGGACGTGGAAGTCCCCGAGATGGGCGGCAGAATGTTGCATGTAGTAACAGTTGCTTAGCGCAACGGTCACCGTCAATTCCGGGTGGTCGAACTCGTGGACGGCTCAGAGGTCGACCCAGGCGTCGGGTTGCCAGAGGCGGTCGACGAGGGCGTGGCCGGTGGCGGTGAGAGCGAAGCACGCGTCGGCGGCGGGGCGGGTGTCCCAGCTGCCGCCGTCGTGCCGGGAGACGAGACCCTCGACGGCGAGGGTGTGAAGAGTGTTTCGGACGGTTCGGCGGCCGGCGTGCACGAGGCGGACGAGGGCTGGGACGGTGAGCGGGCCGGCACCGAGGGCGTCGAGGACCTCCAGGGTGTACGGGCGTGAGAGCAGGTCGGCCATGCGGGTCCCTTCGCGGTTGACGGTCAAGGTAGGCAGACCCGTGTCGACACGGCGTGACGCCAATGCGACCCATACACTCGGACGGGTGATCCTTACGCGGTCTTGACGGCGTCAGGGAATGCCGACCGGGCGCTATGCCTGCGTAAAACAGCGGCCGCTGAGGGCGGGGTCGCTTCTACCGTGGGAGGATGCGGCAGGTTTCCGGCGTCGAGCTGACCGAGGTGTGCGAGTCCGTCGCCGACGTCATCGACCTGGCGACGAGCGCCCTCGTGGAGGCCGATCTCGTTGCGGCGCAGCAGGTTCTGACAGCCACGACGCCGGCGGCCCGGCTGGCGGAGACCACCGCGGTGTTGGTCGGCCGGTGTCGGCTGGCGCACGGCGAGCTGCCTGAGACGATCGCCGCGGTGACGGAACTGGAGCGCATGCACGACCTGGCCAGACACATCGCCGAGGTCGTCCACAGGCACGTCGACCGGCCAGTGCTGTCAGACCCGCTGCGTCAGCGCTTCGCCGCCATGGGGGAAGTCGCCCGCCGCATGACATTGGCGGCGGCCTGCGTCCTGTACTACGGCGACCGCGGCTACCTGGTGGCGGTCTCGGCCGCAGCGTCGGAAATGCACCGGTTCCTCGTGCTGGCAGACCGGCACGACGCGGCCCTTGTCGGCCAGTTCTACGAGCAGTACGCCGACCACGCCGTGCACCTGGCGATGCACTTCGCGGGCGCCGGCGCCGACCGAAACCCGCTGGCCACGGCCGATAGGTTTTCACGGTGAGTGAGCAACTGCCCGAAGGTGGCATCGTACTGTCACCCGCCGAGATCGAGGCGCTCGACGCCAGGTGGTCGTCCTGCTGGACCCCGAGCGAGGTAGCCCGCCGCCTCAAGGGCGTCACCGCGCCGTGGGCGGTGGCGGCGGGGTGGGCACTGGATCTGTTCCGCGGCAAGCAAACCCGCGAGCACGGGGACCTCGAGATCGCGATCCCGGCGGCGCGCTTCCCCGAAATCCGCCTCCCCGGCTACATCTTCGACGCAGTCAGCAGCGGACGGATCTGGGAGAACGCCACCGACGAGGTGTTGGCGGCCACCCACCAGACGTGGCTCCGCGACCCCGCCACGGACAACTACCTGGTCGACGTGTTCCGCGAACCGCACGACGGCGACACCTGGATCTGCCGCCACAACGAGACGATCCGGCTGCCGTACACCGAGATCATCCGCCGCACCGCGGACGGCATCCCCTACTTGGCGCCGGAAATCGTCCTGCTCTTCAAGGCCAAGCACACACGTCCGAAGGACGAGACGGATTTCGCCGCGACCATCCCGCACTTGACCGACGGTCAGCGCACGACCCTCACCGAGCTGATCGCCCGAACGTACCCCGGTCACCGGTGGCTAGATGATCTACCCGAAACCTACATTCGGTGTGTCTGACAGCGCGACTCGCGGGGGTTGAGTCAGAAGAGGCGGCCGGTGGTCTCGGGAGGGGGTTCCTCCAGGGCCAGCAGGAAGCGCTTGCGGGGCAGGCCGCCGGCGTAGCCGGTGAGGCGGCCGTCGGAGCCGACGACCCGGTGGCACGGCACGATGATGCTGATCGGGTTCCAGCCGTTGGCATTGCCGACGGCCTGCGCCGCGCCGGGGTCGCCGAGCTCCTGCGCCAACTGCCCGTACGTCCGCGTCTCGCCGTACGGGATCTTCCGCAGCTGCGCCCACACCTCAAGCTCGTACGACGACCCGCGCGGGGCCAGCTCCACCGAGAACTCCGTCCGCGTGCCGGCGAAGTACTCGGCGAGCTGGGCCCGGACGTCGTCGAAACCGCTGTCGTCGCGCGGCCCGAGCGTGGGCAGCCGGGGCGTGCGGCTGTGCCCGTCGAAGTACAGCCCGACCAGCGCGGACCCGTCGGCGACGAGCGTCAGGTCGCCGATCGGGGAGTCCGTGATCGTGTGCCGAACGCCCATGACCCCACACTAGCGACCACCATCGCGCCGGCGATCGCCCCGATCGCGACCCAGTCGAGCCACGCCAGCCGCTGCCCCAGCACGACCAGGCCGACCAGTGCGGCGAGCACGGGGTTGACGCTCATGAACAGCCCGAAGAACTGCGGCGGCACCCGCCGCAGCGCGAGCAGGTCGACCAGGAACGGCACGGCCGAGGACAGCACGCCGGCGGTCAGCGCCTCGCCGAGCGAATACCCGGTCGGCGGGTGCAACCAGAGCACGACCAGCCCGATCGGCACGTACACGAGCGCCGAAACCAGCGCCGCGGCGGCGGAGCCCTGCGCGCCGGGCAGGCGACTGCCGACGGTCCGGTTGAGCAGGATGTAGCACGCCCAGCAGATGGCGGCGAGCAGCGCGAGCCCGATGCCGAGGTAGTCGGCGGTCGGTTGGGGACGAGCCAGCACCATGGCGGCGGGGGCCGCGACCAGGGCGCACCCGACGTCGACCAGCCGCCGCGAACCGGCGAGCGCGACCGCCACGGGCCCGAGGAACTCCAGCGTGACGGCGAGGCCGAGCCCGATCCGGTCGATCGCCGTGTACAGGGACAGGTTCATGGTCGCGAAGACCAGGGCCAGCGCCAACACCGGCCGCCATTCACGAGCGGTGAACGACCGTAATCGGGGCCGGCCGGCCGCGAGCAGCAGTGCGCCGGCGACCCACTGCCGCACGGCGACCACCCCGGCCGGTCCGATCACCGGGAACGCCAGCGCCGCCGTGGCGGCCCCGACCTGGCTGGACAGCGCGCTGCCCAGCATGAGCGCCATTCCCCCCACCCGTTCGTTCGCCATGCCGGCAGCCTGCGCCGCGCCCTCGCATACGCAAAATGCATCCGACACGCCATCTATACGCTGTAGTCATGGATCTCGAACTGCGTCAGCTGCGCTGCCTGGTCGCGATCGTCGACACGGGCACGTTCACCGACGCCGCCATCGAGCTGGGCGTGTCCCAGGCGGCGGTGTCACGGACGCTGTCCGCGCTGGAACGCGTGCTCGGCGTCCGGCTCCTGCACCGCACCAGCCGGTCCGTCACGCCGACCACCGCCGGCGTGCAGGTCCTGGCGCGGGCCCGCCAACTGCTGGCCGAGGCCGACAATCTCGTGCGCGAGGCGACGACCGGCCACACCCGGCTGCGGATCGGGCACGCCTGGTCGGCCGTCGGCCGGCACACCGCCGAGTTCCAGCGCCGATGGGTGGCGCGCCACCCCGGCGTCGAACTCATGCTCGTCCGTACGAACACCCCGACCGGCGGCCTCGCCGAAGGCCTGTGCGACCTGGCCATCGTGCGGGCCGCCATCGACCACCAGCGCTATGCGCACGCCACCGTCGGCAGCGAGCCCCGCTACTGCGTGATGGCCGCCGACGATCCGTGGGCGCGGCGGCGATCCATCACCCTCGCCGAGATCAGCGAGCGGCTCCTGGTGTTCGACCGCCGTACCGGCACCACCACCGCCGAGCTCTGGCCGCCGGACCGCCGTCCGAAGCTCGAGCACACCAACGACATCGACGACTGGCTCGCCGCCATTGCCACCGGACGGTGTGTCGGCGTCACACCGGAGTCGACCGTCGCCCAGTACCGGCGCGACGGGATCGTCTACCGCCGGGTCCGGGACGCTCCGCCGGTGCCCGTGCACCTGGTCTGGCGGAGCCACGACCCCCACCCGGCGACCCACGCCGCGATCGCCCTGCTGACGGAGCTGTACCAGGGCGAATGAGCAGCCCCCGAATCAATCCAACCAGATGGGGCTGACATTTCGGGGAACGGCGAGGTCCGGCGACCGGCGCGAACCGGAATTGTCAGACCGCCGTGGTTGGATTGATTCGGGGGCTGCTCTGACGGCCCCGCCGATGACGAGGGACCACCACGACGGGCCGACCGGTGACGACGCCGCCGGGTCGCCGGAGTCAGTGGACGGGCAGGAACGACCACAGCCCGCACGCCAGCAAAACGGCAGGCCGACCTGTCGCCAGAGTCAGTGGGGCGGCAGGCAGGACCACAGCCCGCACACCGGCCGGGCCACCGGAGTCAGTGAGCCGGTAGGAGCGACCACTACCCACACGCCGGCAGCGTCACCAAGAGCCGCATACCGACGAAGCCGAGCGGGCCGCGGACACCACGGCGCTCCACGGAGGCGGGCACTCCCCCGGCGCCGGGCGTTGAAGCCAGCGCCGCTCCCCTGCGTCCGGCGCCTCCGGCAGCGGAACCACCGCGCCGACGGGCAGCCAGCCGACCTGGATCCGTACGAGGTCCGCCCACGTGGCGGGGCGCATGGCGGTCCGGGCCTGGGTGATGAAGATCCATTCCCGGTGGCGGCCGACGGACAGGATGATCGGGGCGCGCAGCAGGCAGCGGGTGAGGATGCCGTTGACCTCGGCGGCGAAGCCGGCACGCATGATCAGGGCGTCCGCGGTGTGGCCGACGGTGATGTGGTCGGCGGGGAAGGTCTCGAAACGGGTGTTGGCGACGGCTGTCATGGTGCCTCTCCCTGGATACGGGGTTGGCCGCCGCGTTCGTCGAGGATGCGCGCGAAACGCGTGATCACCGAACGTCGCGCGGTAGCGCGACCGGGGACTTCACTGGAGCACTCCAACGGGTGCAGGGCTTTTGTCGGACCGGCAAAAGGTAGGCGCGAGCGGCCGGGGCAGTCGAGACGAGCACAGCACTACTCGGGGAATCCCTGGAAACGCGTGGCACCGCGTGCCGAATCCCCACCCGTCCACAGTGGACGCCCAATGCAGGGAAGGACGCCTTACCCTCGTTCAACGCGGGTAAGGCGTCCTTCCCTGCATAAGGGTGCCCCCTAGCGGGTGCGCTCCAGCAGGGCGAAGAGGTTCTCCCAGTGGCGCTGCTCGCCGGCGGCGTTGTACGCGGCGGTGTCGGACATGGTGAAACCGTGCGCGGCGCCCTCGTAGACCTCGGACCGGTACGTCACGCCGGCCTCGTCCAGGGCGGCCTCCAGCACCTTGATCTGATCGGCGCTCATGGAGTGGTCGTTGTCGGCGTGTCCGAAGTAGACCTCGCCGGTGATCGAACCGACGGCCAGGTGGGGGCTGTCGGGCTGGTCGGTGGCCAGCCGGCCGCCGTGGAACGAAGCGATGGCCTTGACGCGGGACGGCAGGGCCTCGATGACCTTCAGGGCATTGGTGCCGCCCATGCAGTACCCGGTGATCACGGCCGGCCCGGCCTCGACACCGTCCTGGGCGTCGAGGAAGTTCAGGTACGAAACGGCATCACGGGTGATGGCGGCGGTGTCCAGGGCGGCGATCATCGGCATGATCTGCCCGAACAGGGCCTCGCGCTTGGCCGGGTCGTCCAGACCGGTCATGTCGAACAGCGGGGCCCGCCCACCGCGGTAGAGCAGGTTGGGCGCCAACACCGAGTACCCCCGCGCGGCGATGGTGTCGGCCATCTCCTCGATCCGCGGCCGCAGCCCGAACGCGTCCATGAACAGGAGCACGGCGGGACCGCCGCCATCGGGCACCACCAGGTAGGAATCGGCCACGCCGTCCTCGGTCGGCACGTCCACCATGCCCTTGCGCATGTGCAGTCACTCCACTCGCGGTTCGGCTACACCGCGTGCCGGCCCGGCACGCGGTGTCGTACCGCCAAACCTACCCGCACAAACCGGCGAGCGGCCGCATGGCCACGTTGGGGCTGCCGGTGGCCGAGGTGACGGCGATGGACAGCGTGGCGTGGTACGCCTGCTCGCCGCTGAACCAGTCCTTCAGGTGCGGCGCCGGGTCGACCGAGCAGGCGTCGTCGCGGTAGTACATGCCGTCGGCGTCGGTGTTGGCGGTGAGGTAGCCGCGCGATTCGCCGGCGGCCGGACACCCGGGCTGCGCGGTGTAGACGTAGACCGCCGACGCGTCGGGATCGGTGGTGGCCCAGCCGATGACCTTCCACGTGCTGGTGCCGCCCGGCGGGACGACCGGCGCCGGGTCCTGTGTGATGTGCCCGTCGCCGTCCGGGAAGCGGGCGGTCAGCTTGAACGTGCACGTGGTGTGGTTGATCAGCGTCGCGGTGACGCTGCGGCCGGGGGCGTGCCCCGCGGCCGACGCGGGTCCGGCGACAACGGCCAGCAGGCCCAGGGCCGCCGCCGCGCCGGCGACTAAACGCCGTCTGTGCATGGAGAAACTGCCTCTCGCGAGAACGAAGATGATCGCGCGGATCCTAAGGACGACCCCCGGACCTGGGATCATCCGGCGAGTAGCACCTTGCCGATCGCACGGCCGTTCTCGGCCATTTCGTGCGCGGCGGCGATCTCGGCGAGCGGAAGGCGAGCGGCGATCGGATGCGTGAGGACGTCGTCGGCGAGCAGCCGGTTGACGTGCTCGGCGGCGGCCCGCAAAGCGTGCGGGGGCATGGAAAACACCCGAACCAGCCGAATGGTGACGCCGCGGCGCATCAGGGCATAGAACGGAAGCGTCGGCTCGGGCACGGCGTCGGAGCCATACCCGGCGATCGTCCCGTTTGGGGCGATCACGGCCGCTGTCAACGGAAGATTCGCCCCGAAAGCGACATCCACGACCCTGTCGACGCCGCCTCCGGACAGCGCGACGAGGTCCGCGGCGGCATCGGGCCGGCGGTAGTCGACGACCTCGTCGGCACCCGCCGCCAGCGCCGCCGCCTGCTTCTCGGGCGTGCTCGCGGTGGCCAATACCGTTGCGCCGCCGTGCTTCGCGAGCTCGATGGCGTAGTGCGCGACGGCCCCGGCGCCACCGGTCACCAGAACGGTCTTTCCGGCAACCGGACCGTCACCAAAGACTGCCCGATGGGCCGTCAGGGCCGGCACGCCCAGACACGCACCGGCCTCGAACGACGTACCGTCCGGCAGCGGAACCGCACGATCCGCCGGCACCACAACGTATTCGGCGGCGGTCCCCCACGGCCGCCCGTGATTGGCGGAGTGCACCCAGACCCGGGTGCCCAGACGGGCAGTCGGCACCCGCGGGCCGACCCGGTCGACGACGCCGGCCCCGTCGTCGCCGGGCACGACGCGAGGCCCGATCATGGACCGCCCGCCGGCGCCGGCGCGCCGCTTCACGTCGGCGGGATTGACGCCGGCGGCGTGCAGCCGCACCCGCACCTCGCCGATCCCCGGCTCCGGATCGGGCAGTTCCCCCACTTCGAGGACGTCGGCGGCGGGGCCGGTCCGGTCGTACCAAGCGGCTCTCATCCCAGGAACTCCGCAAGCGCCGCGGCGACCAGCTCCGGCCGTTCCAGCGTCTGCATGTGCGGTGTGCCGGGCAGTTCCCGGTACACGGCACCGGGAATCCGTGACGCGACGCCGCGCATGATCTCCGGCGTGGTGGAGGCGTCGGCCTCGCCGGCGAGCACCAGGGTGGGGATCCCGGCGAGTTTCCCCTGCACGTCAAGGCCCTTGAACGCACGCCAGCCGGCGGCCCAGTCGGTCGGGTTGCCGTCGATGACCCGCTGCCGCGCGTACTGGACGCTCGAGCTGTTGACGGCCAACGCATTCGCGGTGAACCACCGCGTCAGCGACGGGGCGACCTGCGCGGCCATGCCGTCGACCTCGCCGGACAGCGCCCGCCCTTCGAAAGCGTCGAACGGATGATCAGTCGTGGCCAGCAGCGCGAGCGACACGAAGCGTTCTGGCGCGAGGACCGCGGCGGACTGCGCGATGCCGCCGCCGAAGGACAAGCCGACGACGTGGGCCCGCTGCACGCCGATCCCGTCGAGGACACCGAGCAGGTCGCGCGCGGTGTCGTCCATTGTGTACGGACTCGGCGACCCGACGGCGGCCCCGTGCCCGCGAATGTCGTACGCATAGACGCGGCGGCCGTCGGCGAGGGCGTCCATCACGGGCTCCCACATCCGCCAGTCCAGGCCAAGGGCGTGCACGAGCAGCACGGCCGGTCCGGTGTCGCCGCGTTGGGCGACGACGGTGTCGTGGTCGGCGAGCCGCAGCCGGCGGAGGTTGTTGTCGACCAGCCGCGGGAAGCCGGTGTCCAGTGAGAGTCGTTCGGCCATGCCTCGCACTCGGGCCTGGGCCAATGGTGTGGCGGTCATGTCACCACGATCGTCCGGACGGTGGTCAGATGTCCAAGACATGATCGAGCTGACGGTCAGTCGCCGGAGATATCACCGTCGACCGCGAGGTCCGGGTGCCCGACCATGAAGTCGATCAACGCGGCCAGCGCCGGGGCCGGCCGCCGGTTGGCCGACCACGCCAGCGCGGGCGTCCACACCGGCGCCGGCTCGAGCTCGACCACCTGCACCGCCGGGCCCGGCGCCCGGGCCACCGACCGCGGCATGATCGCCGCCGCCAGGCCGACGCCCACCAGGGCGCGGGCCGTGCTGTAGTCCCGGGTCTCGAACCGCACCCGGGGCTCCGCGCCGGCCGCCGCCAGCGCGCCGGCGATGATGTCCCCGACCGCGGACCCCGGTGGGTACTTGATCAGGTCGACGCCGTCCAGCTCGGCGACGTCGATGCCGCGCCGGTCGGCCAGCTCCGTGTGCAGGCCCGTGACCAGCACCATCGGCTCCGCGCCGAGCGGATGGGACACCACGCCGCGGTCGCCGGGCGGCGGCGGGGCCGCCAGCGTCACCACGTCCAGCCGGCCGGCGTGCAGCCCGGCCAGCATCTCGTGGGTGTTCTGCTCCTGGAGTTCGATCTCCACCGCCGGGTACGTGCTGGAGAACGCCGCGAACACCAGCGCCAGCCGGGCCGTCAGGCCGCGGGCCGCGCCGAGCCGGATCCGGCCGCGCACGCCGCCGGCCCAGCCGAGCATCTCCTGCTCGACCGCGACCAGGTCGGACAGGATGCGCTCGGCGTGGCCGAGCAGGGCGGCCCCGGCCGGCGTGAGCTCGACCTTGTGGTTGTTGCGCTCGAACAGGTCCAGCCCGAGCTGCCGCTCCAGCTTGCGGATCTGCTGGGACAGCGCCGGCTGCGCGATCCGCAGCGCCTCGGCGGCCCGGGTGAAGTGCAGTTCCCGGGCCACCGCCTGGAAGTACTCCAGCTGACGCGAACTGATCATAAGCGCAGTGTCTCACCAGGGCCCTGGTCAGATCACCAGCACCAGCTTGCCCCGCACGTGCCCGGCCTCGCTCTCGTCCTGCGCCTTCGCGGCCTCGTCCAGCGGATAGGTCGTCACCGGCAGCGTCAGCTTCCCCGCCGCGGCCAGCGCCACACCCTCCGCCAGGGCGCCCGGCACCTGCTCGTCCGCGCTGCCGGAACTGAAGCGCACCCCCAGCTCACCCGCCTGGCCGTCGGCGATGGTGATCACCCGTTCGGTACCGCCAGTCAACTCGATCAGGTCGGGCAGCGCCCCGCGGCCGGCGGTGTCCAACGCGGCGTCGATACGGGCGATGGCGTCCACGCGGTCGATCATGCCGTCGCCGTAGAGCACTGGAGTGACGCCGAGCGACCGCAGGTACTCGTGGTTCGACAGGCCGGCGGTCCCGATCACGGTCAGCCCCCGACCGACGGCGATCTGAGCGGCGACGCTGCCGACGGTGCCGGCCGCGCCGTTGATCAGCAGCACCTCGCCGGCGACCAGGTTGAGCAGCGCCAACGCGCGGTACGCGGTGGTGACGCCGGTGTTCAGAGCCGCGGCGTCCGCCCACGACAGCCCGGCCGGCTTGGCGACCAGGTTGTGAGCCGACGCCAGCGCCACCTCGGCGTACGAGCCGGAGGCCGCGCCGAGCACCTCGTCACCGACGGCGAACTCGGTCACCTCGGGGCCGACGGCGTCGACCACACCGGCGACGTCCGAGCCCGGCACGGCCGGGAACGAGGCCGGCATCGACGGCCCGAACAGGCCCCGGCGCACCTTCCAGTCGAACGGGTTGACCCCGGCCGCCCGCACGGCCAGCCGCACCTGCCCGCGCCCCGGCTCGGGCACGGCGCGCTTCCCCAGCGTGAGCACCGAGGAGTCGCCGTGCTCGCGGTACTCGACGGCTCGATACGTGTTCGACATCGACGTTTGTCCTTCCAGTGAGCCCTGCCGATGCCAACCCTGCCGTCCCCGGCGCTGTTCCGCCATTGTTCGGACTTTGTCGTTCGACGAGGTCATGCCGACACTGAACTTGCCGCCAGGCACTACTGCTTTCTCCAGTCGCACCGAGCTAGGGGAGGCATGGTGGCACTGGACGACGGACAGTTCGGCGATTCGCTGCGCACACAGCGGCAGACCGCGGGACTGACGCAGCGAGAACTCGCTGTGCGCGCCGGGGTGAGCGTACGGGCGGTCCGCTACTGGGAGAACGGGCACATCAACACGCCGCGGATGGCGTCGCGGCAGCTGATCCAACGGGTGCTGGACGGCGCACCGCCGCGCGCCTGCGACCGGGTGCGGATCGGCGTGCTGGGGCCGCTGGTCGTGCACGGCCGCAGCCGCGAGCTGGGCCTGTTGCGGCCGAAGGCGGCGGCGTTGTTCGCGCTGGTCGCGATCCAGCCGAACAACGAGGTGAGCCGGGACGAGATCGTGGACGTGCTGTGGGACGGCCGGCCGCCGTCCTCACACGTTCGGCTGATTCGCGGGCACGGCGACGCGGTCCGCCGGATGCTGGGGCCGACCGTCGACCTGGTCTCGGTCGGCCGCGGCGGCTACCGGCTGCGGGTCGAGCGGGACCAGATCGACGTGCTGGAGTTCACCGCGCTGGCCGGCCGCGCCGCGGCGGCGTACAGCATGGGCGACGTGACCAGGGCGTTCGAGCTGTACGCGGCGAGCCTCGCCTGCTGGCGCGGCTCGCCGCTGGTCGGCTTCGACCGCAGGCTGCGTGATCACCCGGCGACCGTCGCGCTGACGGCGCGCTACCGGGCGGCGGAAAGCGTGCTCAGCTCCCGCACGGTGGTTGGTATGCAATATTCGGGAAGTACTCCGCCCACTCTGCCGGCGTGATCGCCGGGTAGGCGCGGGCGCAGATCTGCCGCGCGACCTGCTCCGGATCGGTGCTCCACAACCGCGCAGTGCCGTCGTTGCTGGCGGTGGCCAGCGTGTGGCCGTCCGAACTGAGCGCCACGCCCCGCACGCCCTTCAGGTGCCCCGTGATCACGGCGTACGGGGCGGGGTCGCGCAGGTCGGCGAGGTCCCACAGCCGGGCCGAGTCGTCGCCGCTGCCGGTGACGAGCGTCCGGCCGTCGGGGCTGAACGCGACCGTGTACACAATGCCGGCGTGTCCGGTGAGCACGGCGAGCTGCTGCGGATTTCGGGGGTCGGTGACGTCCCACAGCTTGGCCGTGTTGTCGCCGCTGACGGTCGCGAGCGTTCGGCCGTCCCGGCTGAACGCGACGGCGTACACCACGTCGGTGTGGCCCTTGATGGTCGCCAGCGGCGCGGCCGCGCGAGGATCGGAGACGTCCCACAGCCACACCGAGTCGTCGCCGCCGGCCGTCGCCACCACCCGCCCATCCGGGCGGAAGGCGATGTCGAGAACGGTCTTGGTGTGACCGGTCAGCCGGCCCAGATCCGTCGGCGCACTCGGGTTGCCGATGTCCCGCAACAGTGCCAGACGGTCGTTGTCGGTGCTGGCCAGCAGCCGGCCGTCCGGGCTGATCGCCGTCGTGAACACCGTGTCGGCGAAGGCGATGTCGGTGCCGCCGGGCAGCGCGGCCACGTGTTTCCCGCCGGCATCCCAGAGGTGGGTCGCGTTGTCGTTGCCGGCGGTGGCGACGATCCCGCCATTGACCACGACCTTGCGGATCGGCTTGACGTCGGCCGTGAACACGTTCCGCGGTAAGGGAATGCCGGTCGCCCGCGGGTCCCAGGTCCGGACCGTGCCGTCGTTGCCGGCGGTGAACAGGGTCCGATCCGGGCCGAAGGCCACCGAGTTGACGCTGCCGGTGTGCCCCGCCAGCGGCAGCGTGCCCAGATCCCAGAGCCGGACGCTGCGATCCCAGCTGCCGCTGGCCAGCGTGCGCCCGTCCGGGCTGAAACCCAGCGCCAGCACGGCATTCGTGTGGCCGGGAAGAGTGGTCAGCGGCTGCGGCCGGGCCGGGTCGGCGAGATCCCACAGCTCGATGAGGTCGTCGACGGTGCCGGTCGCCAGGATCCTGCCGTCGGCGGTGAAAGCGCTGGCGGTGGCCTGATTTCCGTGCGGGATCGCGGCCAGCGGCCGGGCGTTGCCGGGATCGCCGACGTCCCACAGCCGCGTGGCGTTGTCGTTGCCGGAGCTGACGAGGATCTTGCCGTCCGGGCTGAACCGGACGGCCCGGATGGCGTCGCCGTGCCGGATCGGCGACGGCAGCTCGCGCGGGCGGTGCGGATCGCTGATGTCCCAGAGCTTTCCGGTGCGGTCGTAGCTGACGGTGGCCAGCGTGCGGCCGTCCGGGCTGATGGCGACGGAGTTGACCTGGTCGGTGTGGCCGGACAGCACCGCGATCTCGACGGGGTGGGCGGGGTTGGACAGGTCCCACAGGCGCGCGGTCTGATCGTCCGAGCCGGTGGCCATCAGCCGGCCGTCGCGGCTGAACGACAGGCCGTCGACGCCGCCGGTGTGCCCCTTCGCATGGGCGATCTCCTGCGGGTGACCGGGATCGACCACGTTCCACAGTCGCACGGTGTTGTCGTCGCTGCCGGTGGCGAGGAGGCGGCCGTCGGGGCTGAACGCGAGGATGTTCACGTCCTGGCCGTAGCCGGTGAGATCGGCGGCGACCCTGGGCTGCGCGCCGCTGACGTCCCAGATCCGCACCTTCTCGTCCTCGCCGCCGGCGGCCAGGTACCTGCCGTTCGGGCTGTACGCCACGGTCCACACGTTGCCGGCCAGCCCGAGCAGCTTCGTGGCGTACGGGGCGGCGAAGGTGGTCAGCACGCTGGAGCGGGCCTCGACCGTCGCCCGGAGCCGGTACGCGGCCAGCGCCAGCTGCGCGGCGAGCGCGGGATCGGCGGTGCGCAGCGACGCCGCCTCGCCGGCGACCTTCTGCGACAGCGCGATGTCCCGCTGGTCGTTGGCGGAATTCTGGGCGCTGACGGCGTATCCGGTCGCGGTGGCGGCGAGGACCAGCAGAACCGTCAGCGTGGCAACGAGTTGTCGCAGCCGACGGGTCCGTCGCCGGCTCGCCCGCTGCTCGTCGTCGGCGGCCTCGATGCTGGCGTCGAGGAACTCCCGCTCCTTGCCGGTGAGCGTGTCGCCCGCCAACCGGTCGCGGGCCACCGCGAGCCGAGTTCCCCGGTACAGCGCGGCCTTCTCCCGGCCGAGCTCGAGCCAGCCGGACGCCGCCTCGGCGAGCTGGCGGTGGATCCGCCGGCCCTCCCGGTTGTCGGCGAGCCAGTCGCCCAGCCGCGGCCAGCACCGGATCAGCGCCTCGTGGGTGATCTCCACGGTGTCGCCGTCGACGGTCAGCAACCGCCGGTCGACGAGCCGGTCCAGCAGCTCCTCGTCGGTGTCGAGCTCGTCGCGGCGGACGCGGCGCTTGGTGTCCTCGGTGCCGTCGCCGAGCGCGGTGAGGCTCCGGAACAGGTCGCGGAGCTGATCCCGTTGCTGGGGAGGGAGTTCGGCGTAGAGGGCCTCGGCGGTGTGGGCCAGGGCGCCTTCGATGCCGCCGGCGGCCTGGAACGCCGTGAGCGTGAGGGTGTTGCCGCGGCGGCGGCGCCAGGTCTCGCGAAGTGCGTGTGACAGCAGGGGAAGGACGCCGACCTGGCCGTGCGAGTGCACGACGAGTTCGGCGAGCAGCGCGCCCTCGACCGTGCAGCCGGCGCCGAGCGCCGGGCGGGTGATCGCCTGCCGGAGCTCGTCGACCGTCATCGGGCCGACGGCGACCTGGGCGTCCCGCAGCGCCTCGACCAGGCCGGCGTGTGCCGTGCAGTGGCCGTAGAAGTCGGCGCGGACGCCGATCACCAACGGGCGTTCGGCCGCCAGCAGGGCGTCGATGAACCGCGTGCGTTCCTCGACGTCCTCGCACAGCGTGAAGATCTCCTCGAACTGGTCGACGATGACCACGAGATTCTCGTCGTCGGGGAGGTCGAGCGTGGGATGCGCGCCCGGCGTCAGCACGAGGAAGCGGCGGTCGGGCAGGCGCGGGATGAGACCGGCCCGCAGCAGCGACGACTTGCCGGCCCCGGACGCGCCGAAGACGCCGACGAATCGGTGCTGAGCAAGGCGGGTGGCCAACAGCTCGACCAGTCGTTCGCGTCCGAAGAACCGGTCGGCGTCGTCCGCGGTGAAGGCGGCCAGACCGACGTATGGCGAGTCGCCGGGCTCCTCGGCCGCCGGCTCCTGCGTGGCGACGGTGGCCGCCGCCTCGTGCCAGCGGCGCTCCCAGTCGGCCGCGTCGCCGCCGCAGGCCTGCACGTACGCGAGGGTTACGGCGAGGCTGGGCAGCTTGCGGCCGGCGGCGGCGTCGGACAGGGTGCCGGCCGAGTAGTGGGCCCGGCGGCCGAGCTCACGGTACGGCGGATTTCCCGCCTTGGCACGGAGTTCGCGCAGACCCGCGGCGAAGCGGGCGGGGACGTCCTCGGTGTCGAGCGGACGTTCTCGTCTCGGCATGGCGCCAGTATGCCGGGTTCGTCACGCCGGCCAGGGCACCTCGGGCGAGCGGAAGTAGTTGACGCCGAGAGCATCCCAGCGCGGACCCTGCGCCGCCAGCCGGAGCCGGTAGTCGTCCCAGGAGTGCGTGGACTCCGGCGACCAGCCGACCTCCGCGATTCCGGCCAGCCGCGGGAACACCATGAACTGCACGTAGTCGTAGGAGGCGATCAGGTCGGTCCACATCGGCGCCTCCACGCCCACCACCGCGTCGGCCACGCCCGGCACGAACGTCGCCGGATCCCAGTCGTAGGAGCCGCTGACGCTGACGTAGCCGGCCCAGGCCTGGCCGACCGGCGTCGACGGGTCGTACTTCATGTCCAGGTACGCGTGGTCCGGCGACGACATGATCAGCTTGTTGCCACGTTGAGCGGCAATGCGGGCCAACGCCTCGCTGTCCGCCGATCCGCGCACGGCCCAGTACTGCGTGGCCGCCGTCGAGGTCAGGTCCGCGGTCTCGATCTGGAGCCAGCCGTCGAGCTTCTTCCCGTGCGACAACACGATCTGCTGCATCTTGTCCATGAAGAACGCGTACTCGGCCGGGCTGTTGGACGCCTCGTCGCCGCCGACGTGGATGTATTCGCCGGGCGTCAGCGCCGCCACCTGCGCGATGACGTCGTCGAGGTACTTGTACGTGATGTCCAGCGGCACGCACAGCGTGCGCGGGCCCGGGTCCAGCAGCGGCGGCGCCACCCCGTCGCAGTTCAGTTCGGCGTAGGAGGCGAGCGCGGCGGTGCTGTGCGCGGGCGTGTCGATCTCGGGGATGATCGTCACGTGCCGGGTCGCGGCGTACTGCACGATGGCCCGGTAGTCGTCCTGGGTGTAGAAGCCGCCCGGCCCGCGGCTGCCGTCGGTGCTGCCGCCGTAGTGCGCCAGCCGGGGCCAGCCGTTGATCTCGAGGCGCCAGCCCTCGTTGTCGCTCAGGTGCAGGTGCAGGGTGTTGATCTTGTACATCGAGATGTCGTCGAGGAAGTCCTCCACCTGCGCCACCGTGAAGAAATGCCGTGCCACGTCGAGCATCGCACCCCGCCAGGGGTAGCGCGGGATGTCGCGGACAGCGACACCCCGAACCCGCCACGGTCCACTCTGGACGGATCGGTACTCCATCCGTGGCGGCAGCAGCTGGCGCAGCGTCTGCACGCCGTAGAACAGGCCGGCGGTGGTGTGCGCCGACAGCTCCACCGTCGGCTCGGTCACCGTCAGCTGGTAGCCCTCGGCGCCGAGGCTGGCCTCATTGCCCACCGCGAGCACGATGTCACCGGGCTGCGGGGCGTCCGTGGTCACCGGCAGCCCGAAACCGGTCGACGGCCGCAGCAATCCCGCCAGGTACTCCCCCGTCGCCGCCGCCCCGCCGGGCGCGACGATCCGCGCCGGCGACCGCAAAGTGAAGCTCTGGCCGGGAAGCACCACGAGCGAGGACGGCTCGGGCACGATCCTGATCGCCGTCACGGGCGCCTCGACCGTCTCCGGCGTCGGCGGCGATGTCGACGCCGCCGCCGGTGTCGACGGTGTCAGGAAAAGGACTTCGGCGAGGAGGGCCACCACCAGGCACAGCAGTCGTCGGTTCATCACGGCCACCTTCTCACCACAGGGTTGATCAGAGAGTAGCCAGACGATTACCGCGCGGACACCACCGAGAGACTGAAACGCGAGCCGGCCTCCACCAATCGAGTTACAAGATCAACCCGCCCAGGGCACCTCGGGCGAGCGGAAGTACGTCACGCCCAGCGCGTCCCAGCGCGGCCCCTGCGCCGCCAGCCGAACCCGGTAGCCCGCCCAGGAATGCGTCGACGCTGGCGACCACCCGATCTCCGCGATGCCCGGCAGCCGCGGGAACGTCATGTACTGGACGTCCTTCATGGTCGGGAGGACGTCGGTCCACAGCGGCGCCTCCACGCCGAGCACGTCGTCGGCCACGCCCGGCACGAACGTCGCCGGATCCCAGTCGTAGGAGTCGCTGACGCTGTTGTAGCCGGCCCAGTCCTGCCCGATCGGCGTCGACGCGTCGTACTTCATGTCCAGGTACACCTTGTCGGCCGGCGACATCACGAGCTTGTCACCGCGCTGCTTCGCCACTTGCGCCAGCGCCTCGTCGTCGGTGGAGCCGGCCGTGCCCCAGTACTGCACGGTGGCCGTCGACGTCAGGTCGCCGGCCTCGATCTGGTGCCAGCCGAGCAGTTTCTTCCCGTGTGCCAACACGATCTGCTGCACGCGGTCGATGAAGTACTTGTAGTCGGCGGCGCTGGTGTTGATCGCCTCATCGCCGCCGATGTGGATGTACGGGCCGGGCGTCAGCGCCGTCAGCTGGCCGACCACGTCGTCGATCCACTGGTACGTGACCTCCAGCGGCACGCACAGCGAGCTCCAGCCGGGGTTGAGCAGCGGCGGGGCCACGCCGTCGCAGTTGAGTTGGGCGTAGGAGGCCTGAGCCGCCGTCACGTGCCCGGGCATGTCGATCTCGGGGATGATCGTCACGTGCCGGCTCTGCGCGTAGCGGACGATCTCGCGATAGTCGTCCTGACTGTAGAAGCCGCCCGGGCCCCGGCTCGCGTCCGTGCTGCCGCCGTAGTGGGCCAGACGCGGCCAGCCGTTGATGTCGATGCGCCAGCCGTCGTTGTCGCTCAGGTGCAGGTGCAGGGTGTTGATCTTGTACATCGAGATGTCGTCGAGGTAGCTCTCGACCTGGCTCACCGTGAAGAAGTGCCTTGCCACGTCGAGCATCGCGCCGCGCCAGGCGTACCGGGGCGTGTCGCGGACGGTGACGCCCCGCACCTGCCACGGTCCACTCTGGACGGAACGCTGCTCCACTTTCGGCGGCAGCAGCTGCCTTAAGGTCTGCACCCCGTAGAACAGCCCGGCGCTGGTGTGCGCGGAGATCGCCACCAACGGCGTAGTCGTGGTCAGCTGGTAGCCCTCGTCGCCCACGCTCGACGGACCGGTCAGATCCAGCCGGATGTCGCCGGGCAGCGCGGCGCCGGACGTCACCGGTAAGCGGTATCCGGTCGACGGCCGCAGCAATCCCGCCAGGTACTCCCCCGTCGCCGCGGCCCCGGCCGGCGCGACGATCCGCGCCGACGGCCGCAGCGTGAACGTCTGGCCGGGCAGTGTCGTCAGCGAGGACGGCTCGGGCACGATCGTGACCGGCGCCGAGGACGCCTCGGCCGTCGCCGGCGCGAACAGCGTCGCCGCCAGGCAGGCCACCGCCAGGCACAGGAGTTTCCGCGTCATCGGACCGCCGTTCTCACCGTGGGACGAACGGCACGTGACGCTATCGACCCGGCCGATGGTTCGGAACCCGCCATCCGACGGATCCATGAGAGCGCTTTCTCACTGACCGGGAACGCGCCGGAATTCCAGCCACCGCTCGCCGAGCGTGCCCCAGATCCGCTGGTACTCGGCGAACGCCTCGGTGATCCGGGCCTGGTCCAGCTGATCCACCGGCGTCGACGCAAGGTAGAAGGACAGGCTGTCGCGCAGGGTGTGGAAGCGGGACTGGGTCTCCTCCATCAGGACCCACCGCGACCGCCACGCGAAGAACGGCTCCAGCGTGTTCACCACCGTCAACAGCGCCACCAGCACGAACCCGATGCCCGTCCAGAAGTTCAGGTTCTGCAAGCCCAGGATCACCGTCGACACGGCCGACATCCCGAGCCCGAGGCTCTTCACCACGGTGGAGCTCTGCCGGAACACCCGCTTGCGCCGGCGCGCGTACTCGTTGCCCCGCTCGATCCGGGCCAGCACGTCCTTCGCGAGGTCGAGCGGCGACAGGCCGGGATCGGGCAGTTCGGACTGAATCGGCTCTCTCATCCGCCGCACGGTAGGCGGCCCGCGCGGATCCGCCATCCGCCAACCGGGTTCGCCGTATCCTGGCGGACATGACGTCATCGGTGGCCCGATGGGGCGGGACGAGCCGGTACGCCGATCTCGACGGTCCGGTCCACTACGTGGACTTCGGCGGGCCGCCGGACGGGCCGCCGATGGTTCTGGTGCACGGTCTCGGCGGTTCGCACCTGGACTGGAGCCTGCTCGCGCCGCGCCTGGCCGACCGGTTTCGCGTGACCGCTCCCGATCTGCTCGGCTACGGCCTGACCGGCCCCGATCACCGCGTCTCGACGATCCCGGCGAACGTGGCGCTGCTCAACACCTTCATCGCCGAGGTCGCGGGCGGCCCCGTGACGCTGATCGGCAACTCGATGGGCGGTCTGATCGCCGCGCGGCAGGCGGCCGCGCACCCGGAGACGGTGGAACGGCTCGTGCTGATCGACCCCGCACTGCCGGTCGTCCGCCGCTCCCGCCCCGACGTGGTGGCGACAATGCTGCTGGGCCGGCTGGCTTTGCCCCTGGGCCGCACGATCCTCGCGCTGGGCCGTCGCGGCCGCACGCCGCGCCAGGAGGTGCGGGAGACGTTCGTGCGGTGCTGCGCGGATCCGTCCCGAGTGCCGGAGAGCCTGATCACCGCGCTGGCGGAGCTGGTCGAGCTGCGGACGCCCGGCTTCGACGACGCCTTCCTCGCCTCCGCCCGATCGCTGCTGACGATCAACGGCAACCGCCGCAAGGCGTGGTCGGCCCTGCACGACATCACCGCGCCGGTGCTGCTCGTGCACGGCGAGCAGGATCGCTTGGTCTCCGTCGCCTCGGCCCGCGAGGCGGCCCGCCGCCTTCCACAGTGGACGGTCGACGTCCTCCCCGGGCTCGGTCACCTGCCTCAGATCGAGGCCCCCGACCGAGTGGCGTCCCGCATCCTCAGCTGGTCCAGTCGGCCACCAGAGCGTAGTCGGCCCCGGTGAGGCCGACGCGCGGATCAACCTTGTGCAGCAACGCATCGCCCGGATGGTGCCGAGCGACCCACTCCCGGTCGGCATCGGCGACCTCGTCGTCCAGCCACACGAACGGCCGGCCCGCCGCGTACTCCACGAGGAATCGCGTCTTCCAGTGCAGCCCCGGCGGCGAGTCCTCGTCCGGCCACGACACGACCGGCAGCGGCGCCAGGCCGAGCAGGGGAGCGATGAGGTCGTTGGCGTCGGAAAGCCAAGTCGTGGCCCAGACGAGTTCGCACCGCAGGGCGGCCAGCCGGGGGCCGTGCGCCGGGTCGAGCCGCGCCAGCAGCGGATTGGGCGAATCCGGGTGGTGGAGCACGTAGCCGGTGCCGCCGAACGGGATCAGCGTGCCGTCGACGTCGAGGAAAAGCAGCACCTACACATACTTGCCCATGCCGCCGGCGACGTCGATCACGGCGCCGGTGATGTAGCTGGCGCGGGAGCCGGCGAGGAAGGCGACGAGGCCGGACACCTCCTCGACCTGCCCGAACCGGCCGAGCGGCACCTCGGCGGCGGCGAGGCCGTCGAGGAACTCGCGGCGGTCCTGCTCGGGGGCCCGCCGCGCGTGGATGTTGCCCCACTGTGGCGTGTCCACGAACCCGATGTTGACGCTGTTGACGAGAATGCCGTCGGCGCCGAACTCCTGGGCCAGCACCTTGTTGAGGTTCAGGCACGCCGCCCGGACCACGGTGGTGGCGAAGAACGCCGGATCGGGCTGCCGCGCGTAGACCGCGTTGACGTTGATCACCCGCGGCGCGCTGCTGGCCCGCAGGTGCGGCAGCGCGGCCCGGAAGCACCGGATCTGCGAGAACAGCTTGACGTCGAGGTCGGCCCGCCAGTCCTCGTCGGTGAGCGACTCGAAGCCGCCGGGATGGGCCCGGCCGGCGTTGTTCACGAGAATGTCGACGCCGCCCAGCGCCTCGGCGGCGAAGTCCACAAAGGACTGCACCGAGGCCGGGTCGGTGACGTCGGCGACCCGGTGCACGGCCCCGAGCGAGGCGGCGGCCGCCGCCAGCTCGGCCTCGTCACGGGAACAGATGGCCACCGACGCGCCCTCGGCGATCAGCTCGGCGGCCACGGCCAGCCCGATCCCCTTGGAGCCGCCGGTGACGATCGCCCGGCGGCCGGTCAGCCCGAGATCCACGTCAGTCCTCGACCGTCGACGGCTCGACCTGCGTGGCGGCGTAGTCGACGAGGGTCGACCGGGGCGGCGTGAACACGTCGATCTCCTTACAGGTGGTGTCGAGCGTCCGGGCGCCGTGCGGCACCCAGGGCGGGATCACGGCGACGTCGCCGGCGCGCATGGTGCGCGTGACGCCGTCGATGGTGAACTCGAACTCGCCCTCGGTGACGATGACGACCTGCTCCTCGGCGTGACTGTGCATCGGCGCCTCGGTGTGCGGCTCGTACGACGCGAAGTTCAGCAGCAACCCCTCGCCGAGCACCGGCTGGAAGTCCAGTCCCGGCACCAGAGTCATCGCCTCGATGGCGTTCACGTTCACGAACCGCCCGGCCCCGGTCGGAGTGCCGCCGCCCTCGGTGCTGAAATGCTGCGCACTGCTGGTCATGACGCCCGCCTCTCCCGCATCGCGCGGACGGCGACGGCCAGCCGGGCCACGCCCTCCTCGATGTCGGACTCGCTGATCCTGCTGTACGACAACCGAAGGTGCTCGTCATCCCGCCGCTCGGCGAAGAATCCCGCACCCGGCACGAAGGCGACCTTGCTCTCCCGGGCCGCCGCGGCGAGCGCCACGGTGTCGACGCCGGGCACCCGCAGCCAGCTGAAGAACCCGCCGCGCGGCACGGTCCACGTGGCGAGGCCGTCGAAGTGCCGCTCCAACGCGTCGGTCAACGTGGCGGCGCGACGCCGGTAGAGATCGCGGGCCCGCGGCAGGTGCGCGTCGAGGTGACCGGCGCGCAGGTACTCCTCCAACATCCGCTGCCCCAACGCCCCGGCGCACTGGTCGGAGTTCTGCTTGGCGATGCGCAGCTGCGCGATCACCGCCGCCGGACCGACGGCCCAACCCAGCCGCACGCCGGGGAGGAACACCTTGGAGAAGGTGCCGATCTGCACGACCACGTCCGGCCCGAGCGACCACAGCGTCGGCCGCGGCGCGTCGTCGAAACCCAGTTGGCTGTAGGCGACGTCCTCGACGATCAGGATCCCGTGCCGCCGGCACAGCTCCACCAGCGCCCCCCGCCGCTCGGCGGACATGGTGCGGCCGCTGGGGTTCTGGAAATCCGGGATGGTGTAAAGGAGTTTCGGCGGTGACGGCAGCGTCCGCAGCAGTGCGGCGAGCGCGTCCACGTCCAGGCCGTCGTCGTCCAGGGGAACGCCCCTCAGCTCGGGATCGAACGCGACGAAGCCGGACACCGCGCCGAGGTAGCTGGGCTCCTCGACCACGACCACGTCACCGGGGTCGAGCATGCTCTTGGCGATCAGGGTGATCGCGTCGATGCCGCCGCTGGTGACCGTCAGCTCGTCGTCGCCCGGCCGCCGGCCGTCGGTGCCGGCCAGCAGGTCCGCGAGCGCCGCCCGGGTGCTGGCGATGCCCTCGCTGGACGAGTACTGCAACGCCACCGCGGCGTCGGACTCGATCAGCTTGCGGGCGATGTCGCCGAGCACGTCCGTGGCGAACAGGGACGGGTCCGGGAAGCCCCCGGAGAAGTTGATCAGATCCCGCGCCCCGGCCAGCGCGAGAATGCCGCCGATGAGGTCCGGCTGGCCGTGCGCGCGCCGCGACAGGCGCGCGTTCCAGTCGATCACATGCCACCCCCGGTTGACAGTCGCCTACCATTTGCCAGGAGAGTTCCGTCTCCGACCTTACATAGCACGGGTTGGGACGTCCAGACACCGAACATGTGACGGAGAGTGACGATGAACTGGGTGAAGCCGCTCGGCGGCATCGGCGAGCACGCCGCGACGCCCGTCGACCCGGCCCAGCTCGACGCCACCGACCTCCAGCTGCTGCTGCTGCTGAGCCGGGACGCGCGGATCTCTCAGCGCAGCCTGGCCCGCGAGCTCGGCATGTCGGCGCCGGCCGTGGCCGACCGGATCGCCCGGCTGCACCGGCAGGGCGTGATCGAGGGCTACGGGGTGCGGCTGAACTGGAGCGCGCTGGGCTACCCGACCATCGCCTACCTGACGGTGACCGCCGGGCAGGGCTTCGAGCAGGGGCTGATCATGACCAGGCTGGCGGAGCTGCCCGAGGTGGAGGAGGTCATGATCGTCACGGGTGGGGTGGACATGCTGGTCCGGGTGCGCGTGCGCGACCACACCCACCTGCGCGAGCTGCTGATCGACAAGGTGTGGCAGATCGAGGGCATCCAGCGCACCGAGACCTCGCTGTCGGTGGCGGAGATGAAGCCGAAGAACACCACCAGCGAGCTGCTGGCGGACATGATCCGGCGGGTGGAGCCGTAGCGGCGCGGGGGAATGCCGCCGGTCACTTGGCGAAGAGCTGCGATTCGTCCTTGAAGGCCTTGAACTCCAGGGCGTTGCCGGCCGGGTCGTGCAGGAACATCGTCCACTGCTCCCCCGGCTCCCCCGCGAACCGCTGGTACGGCTCGATGACGAAGTCGGTGCCGGCTGCGCGGAGCTTGTCGGCGAGCACGTGGAAGTCGTCCACGGCGAGCACCAGCCCGAAGTGCGGCACCGGCACGTCGTGCCCGTCCACCGGATTGCGGCCGGCCTCGGCGCGGGCGCCGGCGACGACGTGCGTGACGACCTGGTGGCCGTGGAAGTCCCAGTCCACCCAGTGCTCGGCGGAGCGGCCCTCGGCCAGCCCGAGCACGCCGCCGTAGAACTCGCGGGCGCGGGCCAGGTCGTCGACGGGAATGGCCAGGTGGAAGGCGGGGCGCGGGGTCATGCCCCCACCTTGAGCGAACGATGTCCGAATGTCAACATTAGGACATGAACCTGCCCAGGGCCGCCCGCCGCGGTCTGGCCGAGGAGTCGGCTGACCGGATCCGGGACGCGATCTTCGACGGCACCTTCCCGCCCGGCGCCCCGCTGCGGGAGGTTGACCTGGCCCGCGACCTGGACGTGAGCCGCGGATCGGTGCGCGAAGGCCTGGCGCTGCTGGAACGCGAGGGCCTGGTGCACAGCGCCTGGCACCGTGGCACCACTGTCATCGACGTGACCGCCCGCGACGTCGACGAGGTCTACACCGTCCGGGCGGCGCTGGACCGGCTGGCCGCCGTGACCGCGATGGCCCGCGCGTCCTCCGACGAGCTCGCCGCGCTGGACGAGATCGTCGCCACGATGGTCGCCGAGATCGACCGCGGCGGCCCGCACCTGCTGGCGCTGGACATCGCTTTCCACGACGCCGTCTACGCCGCCAGCGGCAACAGTCGGCTGATCCAGGCGTGGCAGGCGGTCCGGTCGCAGGTCTACCTGTTCCAGCTGCGTCGCATCGAGGTGAGCCAGCACGAGTACCTCGCGCACGTCACCGGCGAGCACCGCGACCTGGCCGAGCTGATCCGCGACGGCGACAAGGAGGTGCTGGCCCGCACCGCCGAGGAACACGTGCACTCCGCCCGCCGCGCGCTGCTGGCCCACCTGGCGCGCAGGTAGCAGCCGACGGGTTCAGCCGATCACCACCGGCAGCGGCGGCAGGCGATGGGCGCCCGCCAACCTGGCCTTGACCTTGTGGGCGTTGGCGTGCCCGAGGTCGGTGAAGATCTCGAACGCCTGCTGCCACATCTCGTCGGCGTGCTCGGCCTCGCCGGCCTCGTCGTGCACGTCGCCGAGGCGCATCAGGGACTCGGCCAGGTATTGGCGGTTGCCGTACTTTCCGTGCACGGCAACGAGTTCACGGTAGGCGGCGATCGACTCCGGGTAGTGGCCGAGGTTGTGGCGGGCGTGGCCGAGGCACCACAGCGCCGCGGCGGTCCCGTACGGGTCGGTGATCGTCCCGTGCAGGGCCAGCGACCGGTGCGCGCAGTCGATGGCCTTGTCGTTGTCGCCGAGCATGGCGTGGCACACGCCGACGAAGCCGAGTTCCTGGGCCTGCCGCGGATGTCCGGCGGCACGGTAGAGGTCCAGGGCCCGTTCGGCGTGGTCGAGCGCCTCCCACAACCGGCCCGTCTGGTTGAGGGCGAAGGCGATGCTGTGGTGGATGTCGGCCCGCTCGACCGGATTCCCGGACGGGCCGAGCAGATCCAGCGCCTCGCCGTGGTGGGCGAGCGCGTCGTCGAACCGGGACTCGAGGAACTGCACGACGCCGAGCACGCGGTGGGCCCGGGCCTGCGCGACGGTGTCGCCGAGCCGTTGGGCGGCGGCGAGCGCGGCGTGCTGCACGACCGACTGGTGATGGCCGTAGCCTTGGAACGTCAGGAAATTCGCGACCGTCGAGGCCAAGCCGACGGCGTATTCGTCGGCACCGGAGAGGTGCACGAGCGCCACCAGCACGGGATGTTCCGCGCCGAGCCAGGCCATCGCCGACCGCAGGTCGTCGAATGACGGCGCGACAACGGATTCCGGCGGCGGGGCGAGCGTCGGCAGCGTGACAGCCGGATCGAGGACGGCGACCGCGGCGCGGGCTCCGTGCAGGTAGTGGTCGAGCATGCGGCCAGTCGCCGCCACCCGGTCGTCCTGCTGGTGGGTCAACTCCTCCGCGTACATACGCAGCAGGTCGTGCATGACGTACTGACCGGGCAGGAGATCCTCGACGAGATGCGCACGGGCCAGTTCGGCCAGCAGCACACGGACCCGGGCGGGCGGCACCGCCGCCAGGCTGGCCGCCGCGGCCGGCGTGACGTGCGGTCCCGGATGCAGGCCCAGCAGCCGGAACAGCCGCGCCGCGTCCGGTTCGAGTCGCTGGTAGGACACGGCGAACAGGGCACGGATGCGAGTGGCGGGGTCACCGGTGTCCAAGGCGTCCAGGCGTTCGGACTGGAGGTCCGCCGCCACGGCAGCCAGCGGGTAGCGGGGTTGACCGGCCAGGCGCGCGGCGACGACGGCCAACGCCAGCGGCAGACCGGCGCAGCTCGCGACGATCGCGTCGACGGCGTCCGGCTCGGCCGCTACTCGATCCCGGCCGAGCCTGGCGATCAGCAACTCCTGGGCCTGGTCGGCGTCGATCCGGTCGAGCACAAGCGGAAGCGCCCCGTCGGCGGTGACCAGCCCGGTGAGGCGGTCGCGGCTGGTGATCACCGTGGCGCATCCCGAACCGGGCAGCAGCGGCCGTACCTGCTGCGAGGTGGCCGCGTCGTCGATGACGATCAACGCCCGCTTGCCGGCGACCAGGCTGCGGTAAAGGCTTACCTGCGCGTCGACGGTAGCCGGAATCCGTTCCGGTGGAAGGGAGAACGCGTCGAGGAGGACCCGGATCGCCTCGGCCGTCGCCACGGGCGGCAGGTGCGGGTCGAAGCCGCGAAGGTTCAGGTACAGCTGGCCGTCCGGGAATTGCTCGGCGACCCGGTGCGCCCAGTGCAACGCCAGGGCCGTCTTGCCCACGCCGGCCGAGCCGGCGATCACCACGGCCGCCGGCTCGGCGAGGTGGGCGTCCAGCGCGGCGATCTCCGTTGCGCGCCCGGTGAAACCGCGCGCGGCGGGCGGCAACTGTGCCGGTCTGACCCCGGTCGTCGGCAACAGGGTCGGGTCGTGGGCCAGGATCCGCTGGTGGATGGCGGTCAGGACCGGCGACGGCTCGACGCCGGCCTCCTCGACCAGCGCCTCCCGGGCGCGGCGGAACGCGGCCAGCGCGTCGCTCTGGCGCCCGGCCCGGTACAGGGCCCGCATCAGCTGGCCCCATAACCGCTCGCGCCCCGGGTGCAGAACGATCAGGCCCTCCAACTCAGGGATCAACTCGCCACCCGTGCCGGTCCCGAGGTCGGCGTCGATGCGATCCTCCACCACCGACAGACGCAGCCGGTTCAGGCGGTCGCCTTCGATGCGGAGGGCGGTGATCTCCGCGAACTCGCCGTAGGCGTCGTCTCGCCACACCGCCAGCGCCGCACGCAGCCCCTCCGCGGCAGTGTGAAAATGCCCGTCCGCCAAGGCCTTCCGCCCGTCGGCGGCGGCCCTCTCGAACCGTACGGCGTCGATCGCGTCCGGCGCCAACTGGATCAGATAACCGGGCGACCGCGTCAGGATCAGGTCCTTCGCCGGCAACGCCTGGCGCAGGCGGGAAATGTACGTTCGCACGGTCCGGTGCGCATCCGGCGACACCCGCTGCCCCCACAGGCTCTCCACCAGCGCCGCCACGCTGACCACCCGGCCCGCGTTCGCCACCAACAACGCCACCAGCACCCGCAGACGCGGCCAGCTCAACTCGACCGTTCGGCCGCCGGTCTCCACCTCCAACGGCCCAAGCACCCGTACCTGCGCAGCGGCCACCCGGCCACACCTCCCCCAGCGGACACCCCATACAAGAAGTTAAGTACGGGGCGGGGATACGCGGTAGGGATCTCCGTAGGGTAGCCAGCCGTTCAGCTCGCACACGACGTCCCGCGCCACTGCCTCGACCGTCTCGAGCACGGCCCGCCGCACCTCGTCCCGGCGCCACACCAGCGACCACGTCCACAGCGGCGTCGGCTCCACGATCGGCCGTCGCACGACATCCGGCGGCATCAAGACTTCCTGCCCCTTCGGCGAGTTCAGCACCGGCCGCCGGGTCCGCCGCACGTGGTCGACGAAAGCCTCGCCGGTGATGCCGCCGTCGGAGATCCGGACCACCGTCGCCCCGGTGTCGTGGGCGAACATCTCCGCGTAGACGTTCCAACTCGACCAGGAGTTCTCGTCGTCGTCCACGAGCACGAGCACGTCCGCCGCCCGCACCGGCCGGTCGTCGTCCCCCACGCTCACGGCGTGCAGCCGGTCAGCGCCCAGCAGGCGCGCCCGGAGCTCCAGCCGGCCGAGGTCCTCGTCCCGGATCCAGCAGATCCCCAGGTCCAGGCTGCCGTCCGCGACCCGCGCGGCCTGCGCGTGCGACGGCACCACCCACGTGTCGACGATCAGGTCCGCGACGCCCGCCGCCCGGGCCCGCAGGTCCGCCGGCCGCCAGTTCACGTAGCCGATGCGCACCTGCTCGGAACCGGCCAGCCGCCCGGCCCGCCGCTTCAGGTCGTCGGCCCGGTCCAGCAGGGCCTTGGTGTGCGGCAGCAGCTCCGCGCCCGCCGGCGTCAGCGTCACCGAGCGGCGGTCGCGCTCGAACAGCAGCACCCCGAGGTCCCGCTCCAGCGCCTTGATCTGCTGCGACAGGGACGGCCCGGCGATCAGCAGCCGCTCGGCCGCCCGACCGAAGTGCAGCTCCTCGGCGACGACCACGAATTTTCTGATGCGCTCCAGGTTCAGCGCGGGCCTGCTCAGATCCGCCATGTCTCCTCCTAGGCCCGCTGTAGCTGGCCCGCCACGAGCGAAACGATCACTCGGACGGGGCTGTCCCACCACACCATCCTGCCGTGCGGCGTGGTGAGACACCCGGCTGTCGCGCTGCTGGAACTCTTGGACGACCCTGCCCAGGCGGGCGGGGCCAGGGGAATAGCCCCTTACATTCGACACCTAACGTGCCCGACCCTGGGATCGGACCCTTACCGTGCAGGTTTGACGCGCCCCGACAGTCAATACCGGAGGCACGGCAGACCGATGTCTCAATGGAGCACGGGCCAGCGACCGCAAGCCTCGACATCACCAGACCAAATCGGTTCACAGGCCACAATCAGTCAGAAATCCAGGCGCTCCTGGCGTGTCATTGCCACACCCTCAACGTCGACCAGAAGGAAAAGATCGTGAAACGTTTTCTTGCTGCCGCGACAATGACGGCTATCGCGACTCTGTCACTGCTCGCCACCGGCACCGCGAACGCGGCGCAGTCACACATTGCCGCACCAGCGTCGACCGTCGGCGTCGCAGCGGCACCATCTCAGGAGGTCGTCGTTCGCACCTTTGCCGACAAGTGCCTCGACGTTCAGGGCGGAAGCGCGGCCGACGGCGCACAGATCATCCAGTACTCCTGCACCGACAGGTACAACCAGAAGTTCCAGATCGCACCCGGCGTGTCCGAGCCTTCCGAGATTCGCACGTATGCCGACAAGTGCCTCGACGTTCAGGGCGGAAGCGCGGCCGACGGCGCGCAGATCATCCAGTACTCCTGCACCGGCAGGTACAACCAGAAGTTCCAGATCGTCAACGTCGGGTCCGGACTTTCCGAGATTCGCACGTATGCCGACAAGTGCCTCGACGTTCAGGGCGGAAGCGCGGCCGACGGCGCGCGGATCATCCAGTACTCCTGCACCGGCAAGTACAACCAGAAGTTCCAGATCGGCTAACCAGCAGACGGGAAAGACGAAAGACGCCCTCGTGTTCGGCGAACCGAACACGAGGGCGCATCGGAACCCGACTCGGCTTGCGTTCGTCCACTTCCACACCTGGTAGCAGTCGGTGCACGTCTTGTCGACTTTCTCGATGCCGCCCCCCAGGAAGTCATCGCTGTAGTCACGTTCGAGTGTTGAGATTTGTGGCGGCAAATCCCCGATCGTAGGAGGCTGCGCCTATCACACGGGAGTCAGCCGGTCATGGCATTTCGGCAGGCCAGCGGCGCACCATGTGGGGCATGAAGGAGTTCATCGTCACCATCAGGACCACCATCCCGCAGGGCACGGACCCCGCCGAGGTGGACCGCCGACGCGCCGCCGAGCACGAGCGGGCGCGGGAGCTCACGGCGAGCGGTCACCTGTTCCGGCTGTGGCGGCCGGTCGGCGAGACGCGCAGCATCGGCATCTGGCTCGCCGAGGACGAGCGGGACCTGCGCGAGAACGTGCTCGGTTCGCTGCCGCTGTGGCCGTGGATGACCGCCGAGGTCACGGAACTGGAATCGCACCCGAACGACCCGCAGCGCAACCAGTGGTGACCGTTGTCCGGACCCCGTGGCTGCACGTGGGACAGTCTGCCGCGGCGCTGGCCGCCAGCATGGGCATCGGGCGGTTCGTGTTCACGCCGATCCTGCCGCTGATGGTGGCGCAGGCGGGGTTGTCCGCGCAGAACGGGGCCGAGCTGGCGACCGCCAACTACTTCGGGTACCTGGTCGGGGCGCTCGCCGGGGCCTTGCCGGTGTTCCGGCGGCGCGAGGTCGTCCGGGCGTCGCTGGTGACCACCGTGCTGGCGTTGGCCGCGATGCCGGTGACCTCCAGCGTGGCGATCTGGCTCGTCCTGCGCTTCGTCGCCGGCATCGCCAGCGCCGTCACGTTCGTCGCGGCCGTCGGCTCCGCGCTGCACCACCTTCGGGGGCACCTACCCGGTTGGGCGTTCGGCGGCATCGGCGGCGGCATCGCGCTGTCCGGGATCCTGGTGCTCTGTAGCGTCGGCGACTGGCGCGTCATGTGGTGGGTCGCAGCGGGGTTGGCCGCGGTGATCTCCGCGCTGGCATGGAACCTGGACGACACAGCGGCGACGTCCACTGTGGAGGATCGTCCGCGGGTGACCCGCCCGTTCGCGGCTCTTTTCGTCAGCTACGGCCTGGAAGGCGTCGGCTACATCATCGCCGGCACGTTCCTCGTCGCCGCCCTCTCCCCCGGCTGGGTCGGCAGCGGCGCCTGGGTGATCGTCGGGCTCGCCGCCATCCCGTCGGCCGCGCTGTGGGCGTGGCTCGGCCGCCGTTGGTCGCGGCCGTGGCTGCTGACGGTCGCCTTGGTGGTGCAGGCGGTCGGAGTGGCGCTGCCGGCGGTTGTCGGCGGCGTGGTCGGCGCGGTGATCGCCGCCGCCTTGTTCGGCGGCACCTTCGTGGGCATCGCCACCCTCGCCCTGGCCGTCGGAGCAGATCTCCACTTCCCACGGTCCGTCGCGCTGCTCACGGCGGGGTACTCCGTGGGGCAGATCCTCGGGCCGGTGGTCGCCGGGCCGCTGCTCCGGCACGGGTATCGACCCGCGCTGGTTCTCGCCGCCGGCATCCTCCTCGCCGGAGCGGCGGCCGCCGGCGTCCTGGCTCGGATGAGGCCATCGTGAACCGAGAAGACCGTGCGGACGACGAGACTCCGGCGCAGCCCGACGAGGCGGTCGTCCATTCGCGCAACGCTCCGGAGTGGTAGATACACCACAGAGTCGTTCGGGTCAGGACACTGTCCCGTTTCGTCAACGGAAAGAACCCACGGCGTGATCTGGACGTATCACTGTTGAAGTCGTTCCACTCACGCCGAGGTGCACGCCGATGAGCCCCGCCAGACAAGAGCTTCTCGCCCGGGTACGAGCCGACCTGGTCGGCGACACCGCCACCCTGCCGGGCCCGTACGGCGACCGGCTGGTCACCTACGCCGACTACACGGCCAGCGGCCGCAGCGTGGCGTTCATCGAGGACTTCATCCGCGACCGCGTGCTGCCGACGTACGCGAACACCCACACCGAGGCCTCGGCCACCGGCCGCCGGACCAGCCGGCTCCGGGAGAACGCCCGCCGGACCATCCGACACGCGATCGGCGGCGACGGCCGGACGTGCGTGATCTTCTGTGGCTCGGGCACCACCGGCGCGGTGAACAAGATCATCGACATCCTGGGCCTGCGGCTGTCCGAACAGGCCTGCCGCCGCTACGGCATCGACGCGACCATCGCGGAACAGCACCGGCCGGTCGTCTTCGTCGGCCCCTACGAACACCACTCGAACGAGCTGCCCTGGCGGGAGTCCGTCGCGGACATCGTGGTCATCCCCGAGGACCGCGACGGCCACATCGACCTCGACGCGCTCCGCAGCGCCCTGATCACCTACGGCGACCGCCCGCTGAAGATCGGCTCGTTCTCGGCGGCGAGCAACGTCACCGGCATCCTGACCAACACCCGCACGGTCACCAGGATCCTGCACGCCCACGACGCCCTGGCCTTCTGGGACTTCGCCGCCGCCGCGCCGCACGTCGCCATCGACATGGCGCCGGCGGACGACCCGGACGCCCACATGGACGCGGTGTTCATGAGCCCGCACAAGTTCCTCGGCGGCCCCGGAACGCCGGGAATCCTTGCCGTGCAACGGGACCTGCTCACCAACGAGGTGCCGTCGATCGTGGGCGGCGGCACGGTCTCCTACGTCAGCCCCACCCGGCACGTCTACGAGGACGACCCGGAGATCCGCGAAGAAGGCGGCACACCGGCGATCGTCGAGTCCATCCGCGCCGGACTTGTCTTCCAGCTCAAGGAATCCATCGGCACCGATGTGATCGCCGAACGCGACCACGCCCTCGCCTCGCAGGCGATGGCAACCTGGTCCCGCAACCCGAACCTCACCGTTCTGGGCAATACCACCGCCGCCCGGCTGCCGATCGTGTCGCTGCTGTTCCGCCACCCGCATGGCGGCCAGCTGCACTTCAACTTCGTGGTGGCGCTGCTCAGCGACCTGTTCGGCATCCAGGTCCGCGGCGGCTGCTCCTGCGCCGGCCCCTACGGCCACCGGCTGCTGGACATCGACAACGAGCGCTCCTGCGAGTTCGGCGCGGAGATCCTGCGCGGCCACGTCGGCATCAAACCGGGCTGGGTGCGGGTCAGCCTCAACTACGCCATGTCCGACGAGACGTTCGACTTCATCGTCCGGGCCGTCGACATGATCGCCACACACGGCTGGAAGCTGTTGCCCAGCTACGGTTTCGATCCCGACTCCGGCGTCTGGACGCACCGCGACGCGCCGGACGACGATCCCCAGCTCGACTGGTCCGCCCCCGAACCGCGGCGGACCAGCCCGGACCGCACCGCGTACCTCGCCCAGGCGGAGCAGCTGTTCACCGGGGAGGGCCGGGACTTCCCCACCGCCAGCATCAACCCCGAGTTCGACCGGCTGCGGTGGTTCGAGCTGCCCGACACCTGCGTGACGGGCAGCCCGAGCCCACTGTCCTAACGGGACGACCGCCGGGCCGACGTGGCGCGGCCGGCCTCCAGCCGCGCCACCGGCACCCGGAACGGCGAGCACGACACGTAGTCCAGGCCGACCGACTCGAAGAACTGCACACTGTCCGGGTCGCCGCCGTGCTCGCCGCAGACACCCAGCTTCAGGCCCTGCCGCTGCGCGCGGCCCTTCTCCGCGGCGATGCGCACCAGTTCGCCGACGCCCTCCCGGTCGATCGACTCGAACGGGCTGACGCCGAAGATGCCCTTCTCCAGGTACGCCGAGAAGAACGCCGCCTCCACGTCGTCCCGGGAGAAGCCCCAGGTGGTCTGGGTGAGGTCGTTGGTGCCGAAGGAGAAGAACTCCGCCGACTCGGCGATCTGGTCGGCGGTCAGCGCCGCCCGCGGCAGCTCGATCATGGTGCCGATGAGGAACTCCAGGTGCGTCGCCTCCTGCTCGCGGACCTCGCGTGCGACCTGGATGATGTCCTGCTTGACGGTCTCGAACTCCTGCACGTTGGCCACCAGCGGCACCATGATCTCCACCCGCGGCACGCCGCCGGCCTTGATCCGCTGCGCGGCCGCCTCCAGGATCGCGCGGGCCTGCATCTGGAACAGGCCCGGGATCACCACGCCGAGCCGCACGCCACGCAGGCCCAGCATCGGGTTCTGCTCGTGCAGCCGGTGCACGGCCTGGAGCAGCCGCAGGTCGTTCTCCCGGTTCTCGCCACGGGACTCGGCCACCGCGACGCGCACCGACAGCTCGGTGATGTCCGGCAGGAACTCGTGCAGCGGCGGGTCCAGCAGGCGGATCGTCACCGGCAGCCCGTCCATCGCCTCCAGCAGCTCGATGAAGTCCTGACGCTGCAACGGAAGGAGCTCGCCCAGCTGCCGCTCGCGCTCCTCGTCGGTGTCGGCCAGGATCAGGTGCTCCACAAGGGACCGTCGCTCGCCGAGGAACATGTGCTCGGTGCGGCACAGGCCGATGCCCTGCGCGCCGAACCGTCGCGCGCGGGCGGCGTCCTCGGGCGTGTCGGCGTTGGTGCGCACGGACATCCGCCGCACGCCGTCCGCGTGGCCCATCATCCGGTCCACCGCGCGCACCAGGTCGTCGGCGTTGTCCGACTTGGCGTCCAGCTCGCCCTCGAAGTAGCGCACGATCGGCGAGTCCACCACCGGCACCTCGCCGAGGAACACCTCGCCGGTCGCGCCGTCGATGGAGATCACGTCACCCTCGTGCACCAGGACCCCGTGCGGGGCACGGAGAATGCGCTGCTTGGTGTCGACGTCCAGCTCCTCGGCGCCGCAGACACAGGTCTTGCCCATGCCGCGGGCGACCACCGCGGCGTGCGAGGTCTTGCCGCCGCGGCTGGTCAGGATGCCCGACGCCGCGATCATGCCGTTGAGGTCGTCGGGGTTGGTCTCGCGGCGGACCAGGATGACCTTCTCGCCCGACCGCGACCACTTCACCGCCGTGTACGAGTCGAACACGACCTTGCCGACCGCCGCGCCGGGCGAGGCGTTCATGCCCTGGGCGATCTTGCGGCGCTCCGCCTTCTCGTCGAAGCGCGGGAACATCAGCTGCGCCAGCTGCGCGCCGTTGACCCGGTTGAGCGCCTCGGTCATGTCGATCAGGCCCTGGTCCACCAGCTGGGTGGCGATCCGGAAGGCCGCCGCCGCGGTGCGCTTGCCGACCCGGGTCTGGAGCATCCACAGCTTGCCGCGCTCGATCGTGAACTCGATGTCGCACAGGTCCCGGTAGTGCTCCTCCAGCGTCTGCATGATCTGGAGCAGCTCGTCGTACGAGCGCTTGTCGATCTTCTCCAGGTCCCGCAGCGGCACCGTGTTGCGGATGCCCGCCACCACGTCCTCACCCTGCGCGTTCTGGAGGTAGTCGCCGTAGATGCCCTGCGCGCCGCTGGCCGGGTCGCGGGTGAAGGCGACGCCCGTGCCGGAGTCCATGCCGATGTTGCCGAACACCATCGCCACGATGTTGACCGCCGTGCCCAGGTCGGACGGGATGCGCTCCTGCCGCCGGTAGATCACCGCGCGCGGCGTGTTCCAGGACTCGAACACCGCCCGCACGGCCAGGTCCATCTGCTCGCGGGGCTGCTGCGGGAAGGACCGCCCGGCGTGCTCCTGCACGATCTTCTTGTACGTCTCGACCAGCTGCCGCAGGTCGTCGGCGTCCAGGTCGAGATCGTTCGTCACGCCCTTCGCGTTCTTCGCCTCGTCGATCGCGTCCTCGAAGTGCTCGCCGTCGATGTCCAGCACCGTCTTGCCGAACATCTGGATGAGCCGCCGGTAGGAGTCGAACGCGAATCGCTCGTCGCCGGCCTGCCGTGCCAGCCCGTGCACCGACTCGTCGTTGAGGCCCACGTTGAGGACGGTTTCCATCATGCCCGGCATCGAGTACTTCGCCCCGCTGCGCACCGATACGAGCAACGGGTCGCCCGGATCGCCGAGCCGCTTGCCCATCGACTGCTCGAGTTTGGCCAGCTGCTCGGACACCTCGTCGGCCAGGCCCTTGGGGAACTCGCCGTCGGCCAGGTAGGCCAGGCACGCCTCGGTGGTGATGGTGAAGCCCGGCGGCACCGGCAGCCCGAGCCGGGTCATCTCGCCGAGGTTGGCGCCCTTGCCGCCGAGCAGATCCTTCATGTCCTTGTTGGCTTCGGCGAATGCGTAGACGAACTTGGGCATTTCGGGGCCTCCTCGGCGTGGGCGACAGACCGTCCAGTGTTGGGCCGGGACCGGCACCCCGCAATCAGTCGTGGCCGCACTAACACCCGTTCGCGAACCGCATCGGTTCAGTTCTCGATACAGCAAGCCGAACGGGTGTAGCGCAGCTCAATCGCGGATATCCCCGGGATTCGGGAATAAACCCTGAGCGATTTTCGGAATTGTCAACGGGGGCGCAGGGCGATCCAGCCCGCGATCCCCGTGCCGACCGTCAGGGCGGCCGCCGACAGGCCCAGCGACCAGTGCACGCCGACCGCCGCGCCCAGGAGTCCGACGGTGAACCCGCTGCCGGCGCGCAGCCCGTTGGCGGCGACGCCGTAGACGCCGATGACCCGCCCGCGGTCGGCCGGCTTGGCCCGCAGCTGCACCACCGTCTGCCCGATCGACATCGACGCCAGGTTGGCCACGCCACCGATGAGCAGGGCGACCACGGCCAGCGCGTAGCTCCCGGTGGTGGCGAAGAACAGGCTGGTCAGGCCGTATATCCCGGTGCTGACCACGGCGGCCGGCACGCTCGGTCTGATCCGCCCGGTGGCCTCCAGCAGGATGCCGCCGAGCACGCCGCCGGCGCCGTTGGCGAACAGCAGCACGCCGTAGGCCGTGCCGGCGTTGCCGGCGCCGAGGTCCTGGGCGTAGATCGGCATCGACGTCTGGAGCGACGCTCCGACGAAGAACGCGCCCAGGCCGCCGAGGATGATCATGCTGACGATGGTCCGGTCGCCACGGACGTCCCGGAACACCCGGATCGAGTCGACCAGGCCGAGCCGGGTGCGCGGCACGCCGCCGTCGCGGTTGTGGCCGGTGTACTTGGTGCGGAACAGGAACAGCGTCAGCGGCAGGTAGAACAGCACGTTGACGAAGATGCCGGCGACCGGGCCGAGCCCGAGCAGGAGCACCGAGCCGACCACCGGCCCGAACAGGATCCCCAGGCTGCGGAAGGTGGCGTTGAGCCGGACCGCGCTGGGCAGCTCCTCCTCACCGACGAAGTCGTGCAGCATCAGCTGCTCGCCCGGGCCCCAGATGGCGCCGGCGCACCCGTGCAGCACCAGCAGCAGGCAGGCCTCCCACACCTGGAGGCTGCCGGTCAGGAACAGCACGCCCCAGGCGACCGAGACGCACATGAACAGGACCTGCGCCGCCTGGATGACCCGGCGGCAGTCGTGCCGGTCGGCCAGGCCGCCGAAGTACACGGAGAACAGCAGGAACGGCACCCAGTGGCTGATCACCTCGAAGCCGGTCAGCGCCGGCGAGTGGAACTTCTCCCACAGCACCCAGTAGGTGATGACGTGCTCGATGTTGTCGGCCATCATCGCCAGCGCCGCGCCGACCAGGTAGGTCCGGCAGTCGGCGTTGCGCAGCGCCGCGAACTTGCGGGCCGGCGCGGGCACGTGGGTCGGCACGCCGCAGGTGGCGCACATGTGTCGCTTCCCCCTCCCGCCGCTAGACGCGGCAGCTGATCTCCATGCCGTCCTCGACCGGGAACTCCACGCCGAGGTAGCCGTTGGCCGGGTCGCGCACGTGGTCGAGGTAGTCGCGCATGGACGGCATGGTGATGTCGTCGGCGACCACCAGCGCGCCGGACGCCAGTCGCGGTTCGAGCAGGTGCAGCACCGGCAGGCTGAGCTCCTTCCACCCGTCCAGCAGCAGCAGGCCGATCGGCCCGGGCACGGCCGCGAGGGTTTCTCGGGCGTCGCCTTCAAGGATCGTCACACGATCGGCAAGTCCCGCCATGGCGAGACTTGTGCGAGCAGCGGTGACCTTGGTCGCACTGAGCTCGCTGCCGTACACGTGGCCGACGCCGTTGTCCTTGACCGCGGCGGCCAGGTACAGGGTGGAGATGCCGTACGAGGTGCCGAACTCGACGACGTGTGCCGGCCGGATCGCGCGGACCAACGCGTACAGCAGCCGGCCGCCCGCCTCCGAGATCGGCATGTAGACGTCCGCGAGCGCGTCCGCCCGCCCCTGCGAGTCGTCGGGCAGGTGGCGCTCGGGGCGCTGATCGTCCCGGGCCGCCTCCGTGAACAGCTCGTCCAGCAGTGTCCGGACCGTGGGGTCGTGCAAGGTCGTTGTCATGACGGCTAGAGTAGACGCAACGTTGCGTCTTGTCTAATGCTCGGTACGCTGTGCGGCGTGGATCACCACGGCAACCGCTACGGGCGCAGCGAGGCGGCCCGCGCGGCCGTCCTCGAGGCCGCCGACGACCTGCTCGTCGAGCACGGCTTCGCCGGCCTGACCATCGAGAAGATCGCCGCCCGGGCCGGCGTGGCCAAGCAGACCATCTACCGCTGGTGGCCGTCCAAAGTGGACATCCTGCTTGAGGCCTTCGGCGACGACATGGCCGAGGACCTCACCCCCGCCGACCACGGCTACCTCGCCACGGATCTGCGCGAGCACCTCGCCAGGCTCGCCGACTTCCTCACCACCAGCGACGCCGGCGCCGTCTACCGCGCCCTGGTCGGCCAGGCCCAGCACGACCCCCAGCTCGCCACCCGCCTGCGCGACGGCCACCTCGCCGCCCAGCACGCGCGCGACCGCCTGCCCTTCGAACGCGCCATCGCCCGCCGCGAACTGGTCGAGAACCTGGACGTCGACCTCGCCGTGGAACGCCTCGTCGGTGTCGTGCACTACCGCGTCCTGGTCACCGGCGAGCCCGTCACCCGCGAGTTCACCGACGCCCTGGTCGACGCGCTCGTCCTCGAACTGACCTGAACGCGGGGCGGTGGCGGCCTCCCGCCCGGGGCCGCCACCGCCGCTCGCACCCGATCTCAGTTGTTGCTGATGAACTGCTGGGCGAACTTCCGCCCCTGCGACACCGCGCTGGTGTGGTTCTCGATCGGTGACGCCTTCGAGTTCTTGAAGACGATGTAGGTCACCTTGTCCGAGGTGCCGCCGTTCTTCGGGTCGGGGTCGATGCCGAGCGACTTGGCGGTGGCGTAGGAGGCCTCGCCGATGCTGTCGTCCGGCCCCTCGTCACCGAAGACGGCGTACTCCACGTGTCCCTTGTAGATCACGGCGAGCACGTCGCCGCCCTTGATGCCGGCGTTGCCGTAGTTCCACCGGCTGCTGGGCAGGGGGATCACCACGTACGGCAGCTTCGCCGCGTCCAGCGGCTTGCCGTCGGACTGGTGGAACGACGTGTCGTCGTAGAAGCAGCAGTCGGTGTTCTCGTTGCAGGTGGCGGTGCGCTGCCCGTCGCAGTCGACGGCCATGCCCGACGTCCAGAAGTACGCCCCGTTGGCGCCGCAGATCGGCGTCTGGCCGCCGTTCTTGTCGTCGTAGGTGCCGTTGGAGACCTGGTGGCAGTTGGCGGTCTTGGCCAGCAGCTGCGCGGCGGTCGGGTTGCCGTCGTCCGACTTCGGCGCGGCCTTGGCCGTCTTGGCGGTATTGACGGTCTTGGCTGCCGCGGAACTCCCCGGCTGGTAACAGGAATTGTCGCCGGAGTTGAAGATCGACCCGCTGTCCACGGGCTGGTTCGGGTCCGGATCGATGATCACGTCACCGGAGTCCTGGGTGAGCGCGTCCTCACAGTTGATCACCGCGTTGGAGTCGCCGCCCTCGCCGCCGACCCAGAGGTCGATGTGCCGCTTGCCGTTCTGCCAGTCCTGGCTGCACTCGACGCAGCCGTCCTCCATGATGAAGTACCGCTTCAGGTACGGGTAGTAGACCCGCGTCCCCGGCGCCAGTTCGTTCTGGTCGGTGGCGAAGGTGATCGGGTCGTCGTAGGTGCCGGTGCCGCCGGCGGACTGGTGGATCTGCGGATACGCGATGTCACCGCCCGGCGGGGAGTTGTCGGGCCACCCGTAGAGAGTGACGAGGTAGCTGTCGTGCGGCGCGGCCGGCGCGGCGGACGCGTGCGAGGCCACCGCGAGCGACGTGCCCATCACCACCGCCAGCAGGGCGAGCAGTACTCTTCTGACCATGGACTTCCTCCACTGATAGCAAGGGTTTGCGGCGGAGTCAGAGGGTTGTGTAGATCTCCAGGTGGCTCTGGTCGCCGACGAACACCTCGCCGCCGGCGACGGTCGCGGCGACGAAGTGGTTGAAGCCGCTGGTGTCGTCGAGCCCGTCGCGGACCTTGTCCCGGTCGCTGTTCCACAGCTCGTGGCCGATGTCGGACGCGTCGAAGGCGCGCAGGGTCGCGCCGGTCCTGCCGTCGACGGTCCACACGATTCCGGTGCCGGCCTTGGATCCGTCGCTGGAGACGACGGGAATCGCGCCGGGGAAGGCGAAAGCCTCCGGGGCCTGGGCGGTCGGCGCGGGCTGGAGCCGGCCGTCCGCGCCCAGCCGCCACTGGGTGAGCTTGCTGCCGGAACCGCTGCCGTACACGAACTCCCCGCCGGGACCGCGCCAGTACGCCCAGGTGCCCCACATGCCGCCGTCGATCGTGTTGACCGCGAGCTCCTGCTTGATCTTGTCGACGTCGGTGCGGTCCTTGTGCCTGCACGCGTCGGCCAGGGGCGTGTAGCCGCTGAGATGGTTGCGGTCCAACACATACACGGAGCCGGTCTTGGACGACAGCACGAGTTCGTCGTGACCGGGCACGGCCAGCGGCGATCCGGAGCCGAGGTCCTGGTCGTGCCGGGCCCGGCACTCCTGGTCGTACGGCGTGAACGTGTCGACCACCCGCAACGTTGCGTCTTGCCTACGCAGGCGCAGCACGGTGTCGCCGACATCGCGGCCGCCGTTGAAGGATCCGTTGCCAGTGACCAGAAGCAGGTCACCGTGCTCGTCGGCGGTGACGCCGGCCTGCGACTCCCACAGGCCGGCGGCGTAGTCGTCGGGGCTGGTGTTGTACGTGACCGCCTGCGTCAGGTCGCCGTCCCTGAAGCCGAACAGCCAGCCGTGGTACGGCGCGAGTCCGCACCACGAGGCGAATCCCGCGTAGACGATCCCGTCGACCAGCGCCAACCCCATCCGCTGCTGCTCGTCCTTGGCGCTGAAGGCGACCTGGTGGTTCCGGGCGTCCAGACCGCTGCCGTCGACGGTGGCCGCCACCACCGCCGACGCGCGTTTCTGCTTGCCGGTAGCCAGATCCAAGGCGTGCAGCCGGTACGTCAGCTGCCCCGACTCGACGTCGAGGGCCAGCACGTACAGGGTCCGGCTCGACCAGTCGATCACCGGCGTGCTGGTGATCGAGACCTCCGGCGTGATCGAGTCGCACAGCCGGTCGGCGGCCACGTGGTCGGTCGCCGCCTGGAACGGACGGGCCCCGGGCTGGAGGACCAAGGTCTGCCACACCGGCGCGCCGGTGGTCGCGTCGAACGCGTACACGGTGCCGTGTTCCGTTGCCGCGACAACGATGTCACGGCCGTTCTCCGGGAAGTACAGCGGTTGGGCGTAGATCTTCCCGTCTACCGGCAGCGACAGCTTCCGGCCGAAGCCGCCGCCGGAAACGGTGGCCGCGTCCAGTCTCGTCTCGTTGGCATACCATCCCAGCCTGGTGTTGTCGCCACGCTGCGTGAGAACCGCGCCCGGCGGCCCCTGTCGGGTCGGGATCGTCCGCTCCGGCAACGGATTCCCGGCCGGCGCCGACTGCGCCGACCCGCAGGCAGACACCAGCGCGACCAGCAGCACCGCCGGCCACCGCCACCGAGCACCCATCAGGATCCCCTCCGCGAAGTCGGTCCGCTTGAGTGAAAATCCCTGTGGCGGCAGTGATTTCCGGCGAGTCGACCGAGGTCGCCTCACATCGGTATTTAGGAAAGTTACCTTCCTATTCCCGGGAGAGTAGACCTGCCGGATGGGGCCGTCAAGGATGTGAACCCGAGACCGGCTCAAGCCGCCGGGTAGGCCGGCAACTCGACGTCGTTGGCCAGTTTGGTGGTACCGGCGACCATCATCTTCTGCACGGCGCGAGTGCGGAACATGGCGTTGCGCAGCCACAACAGCGCCGCGTTCGACGGCGCCAGGAACTGGCCGGGGCTCGCGCCCTTCTGCCAGCGGCCCGCGTAGGCGCGCATCCGCTGTTCGTACGCCGAGAAGGCCACCCTGTGGTCTCCCCGCGCCAGCGCCAACTCCCCCGCCAGCACGTACGCGCCGACCACGCCGGTGCCCACGCCCATGCCGCCGAGCGTGACGCCCCACGCCGCGTCCCCGAGCAGCGCGATCCTCCCCTTCGTCCATTCCGGCACGCGGACCCGGCTGATCGAGTCGAAGTACATCTCGTCCACGTCGCGCAGCGTGTCCAGCAGATACGGGACGTGCCAACGCATCCCGCCGAAGGCGTCCGCGATCATGCTCTTCTGCCGACCCAGGTCACGCCAGTCGACGTCGACCGACGGCCCCGTGAAGACGAACAGCGCGCCGGCCCGATCCGGGTCGCGCGAGTCCGCGCTGACGCTGGCCATCCGGCCGGGCACGTTGTACTGCATCGGGGTCGTGCCGTAGCCGTGACCGTTGGGCAGGTCCCAGCCGGCGATGTAGTAGCCGAGGTGCTTGACGTAGTCGCGCTCCGGCCCGAAGGCGAGCCGCCGCACAGCCGAGTGCATGCCGTCCGCGCCGATCACCATGTCGAACGTCTGCGACTCGGCCCGCGCGAAGTCGACCCGCACACCGTCCGCCGCCTCGGTCAGCCCGGTGATGGTGTCGCCGAACAGGTAGTCCGCGTGCTCCAGGCTGCGCTCGTACAGGATGCGCGACAGGTCGCTGCGCCGGACCTCCACGTCGCCGCCCGCGAACTCCTCCGGTAAGCGGAAGATCTCCGTCCCGTGCTCGTCCACGGCCTGCATCGCGCCGCCGTGGGTCTGAACGGCCTTCAGCTCGTCGAGCACGCCCAGCTCCCGCAGCACCGACATGTGCGTCTCGCCGCGGAAGTCCACCGCGAAGCCACTGGTCCGCAGCTTGGCCGCCGCCTCGACCACCGTCACCTCGACGCCGCGCCGCCCCAATGCGGTCGCCACCGCCGGTCCCGCCACGCCCGCGCCCGAGATCAAGATCTGCATTTCTCCAGCCTCCCATTAATTGTGTCCGCTAGACACAGTGTACGATAGACACAGTTCGACGACGGGCGCAAGCGGGAGTGGCGATGGACGTGATCGAGCTGCTGTGGGGCGAGCCGGCCGGGCCTCGGCGGGGCCCGCGGCCGACGCTCACCGTCGGCGATCTCGCACGCGCCGGCATCGAGCTCGCCGACGCCGAAGGGCTCGCCGCCGTCACCATGCAGCGGGTGGCCGAGGCGTTGGGCGTGACCAAGATGGCCACCTACCGCTACGTGCCCGGCAAGGACGAGCTGGTCGCACTGATGGTCGACACCGCGCTCGGCGCGCCGCCGCCGCTGGACGACCTGGACGGCTGGCGGCCGAAGCTGCGCGCCTGGAGCCTGGCCATGAACGAACGCATGCAGGCCCACCCGTGGTCGGTCCGCGCCACCGCCGGCCCTCGCGTCACGGGCCCGAACGAGCTCACCTGGGCCGAGGTCGCACTCGCCGCCGTGGACGGCCTTGCGCTGGACGGCGGCCAGAAGATGGACGTCATCGTGGCCCTGACGAGCCAGGTCAGGAGTCTTGTCGAGCAGACGGCCGACAACTCCGAGGAGCGAATCTCCGCCACCTGGATGACCATCCTCGACGGGCGCGGAGAACGCTTCCCGCACGTCGTCGCGGCGCTGGCCTCGTCGGCCCGGCACAGTTCGCGCGACCAGGGCCTGACCTTCGGTCTGGACCGCATCCTCGACGGCGTGGAGCTCTACCTCAGCCGGCAGTGACGGCCCGAGCGTCCACAACGGAGGCCCGGGCCGCGCCGGATCACTTCACTTGCAGGTCGATGCAGGAGTAGAAGGCGTTGGCCGTGTCCGCGATGTTCCAGATGGCCAGCACCGTGACGTGGCCGGTCCGGCTGCCGAGGTTGACGGTGTGGGAGACTTTGTCCGGCGGCACCTGGTTGTTGCCGCTGAAGTCGCCGATCTTGGTGTTGCCCACGTAATACTCGTAGTTGGTGGTGCGATGCCTGGCCGTGAACGTCCAGTTGAACGTCACGGACCTGCCGACCGGCGCCGCCTTCCAGCCCTTGCTGTTGTCGTTGAGCTCGGCGAACCGGGCCACGCCGCCGTTGCAGCTGCGCTGCCCCTTGGCTCCTTCCACGCTCTGCGGCTCGTACTTGATGTCGCCGCACTTCACGACGCCTTGGGCGCACTGCGCCTGCCGGCTGGCGGGTGAGTTGACGTATCCGTGCGCGCTGGCGATCGCCGCCGGGCCGGCCACCACGATCAGGGGCGCCGCGACCGCGCCCACGAGGGCGGCGACCAGCTTTCGGTTCATGTTCATGCCGACTCCTTGCAGGGTTGCCCCGAGGCCGGCGTCGCGAGCGCCGAAGGGGGCGGGAGCGGGACGAAACAGACGAAATGTGGTTCAGACCATAGCCACGGCTGCCGATCACCGTCAAGACATGGTCATTAACAGCCAACCCCGAAGCAAAGTCGAAAACATGTTCGACACCTACACACCAACCTGCCATAATTTAGATGCTGCCACCGCACCGGCCAGGGGGAATCATGACGCTGCGTGACGACGAGTCGCGGTCCCTGCTCGAGATCGAGCGCGACCTCACCGAGACCGACCCCGACCTGGTCCGTCTCTTCGATCTGCGGCCGCTGACATCCAGCTCGGTCGCGGCCCTGATTGCCGGCTGCCTGGCCATGCTTGCCAGCGGCGTCGTCATCTCGGTGGCCGGCGCGGACGTCGATTCCCCGCTCACGGCGGTCATCGGCGCCGGCATCGCCACCGGCTTCCCCGCGCTCGCCGTCTACCACCTCTGGTGGCGTCGCCGTTGACGCCGCAATATCCGGTGCGTCGACAACCGAGGATTGCTCACTATGGAACTGGCGCACAACGGTCACACTTTCGTCAGTAACGGGCGCTACGGTCTCCGGCGTAGACCGTAGAAACAGGGAGCGCCCGGCGATGACGACCGCACTTGCCACCGTGTCCAGCATCGGCCCGCGCGCCGCACAGGTGTTCCCGGTGCGGCTCGCGGTGGAGGACGCGCTGACGAAGGAGGCGGTGGCGCAGGCGATCGGCGCGCACCCGCGGCTGCGCCTGACGGACGAGCCGGCGCAGGGCGAGGTGCTGCTGGCGATCACCAACGAGGTGACCGACGAGTTGCTCACCGGCATCACCGAGGGCTCGCCGGTTCTCCTTGTGGCGGACCGGCTCGGCGGCCGACAGCTGCTGCGCGGCCTGCACGCCGGCGTGGTCAGCTTCCTGCCGCGCCGCTCCACGGACCTGGCGACGATCACCAAGGCCCTGGTGACCACGGGTGAGGGTCGCTCGGTTCTGCCGCCGTCGGTGGCCCGCCTGCTGGTGGACCACCTGCGGCGCATCGACCACGTGCTGATCACGACCACCGGTTACGGCGTCGCCGGCCTGGACGCGCGCGAGGTGGAGGTGCTGAAGCTGGTGGCGCAGGGCGCGGAGAACGCGGACATCGCCCGGGAACTGCGCTACTCCGAGCACACCATCAAGCGGATCCTGAAGGACCTGCTCAGCCGACACAACCTCCAGAACCGCGCGCACGCGGTGGCGTACGCGCTGCGGATCGGCGCGATCTAGTCCCAATGCCGTTCAGTTAGCCGTGACACGTAGCTGTCAAGGTTCGGGCGAGGCCAGGACATCGATGCTGATGGTGGCCTTGTAGGTAGTCCGGTCGACGGTGCCTTTGGCGTTGTACTTGGAGATCGCTCGTTTGACCACGCGTGGTGCGGTTCGTACGCGTCGGTCGGGCATGAGGTT